>NZ_JAKCFA010000026.1 GCF_024198215.1 Myxococcus qinghaiensis | reverse complement strand
CTCCAGAGCCGATGGTACTCCGCGGGAAACCGCGTGGGAGAGTAGGTCGCTGCCGGATTCTTTTTGAGAGAAGCCCTCGTCGCCTCGTGCGACGGGGGCTTTTCCTTTTGCGGGCCAGGGCGCCCCCGCCTCGGCGGTGAGAGGCCCCAGGCCCGCGCGGGCCTTCAGGGCACGCGCAGCACCACCTTGCCCACCGTCACGCGGGCCTTGAGCTGCTGGTGCGCTCGTGTCGCTCCCACCAGCTTCACCGCCACTCTTGAGCTGCTGGTGCGCTCGTGTCGCTCCCACCAGCTTCACCGCCACTCTTGAGCTGCTGGTGCGACTGCCAGAGGCACCCGCGTGGATCAGCGCTCTGCTGACGCCCCTGGCGCGGCCCTGTTCGTCGCCGGATCAGGCACGCGACAATGGACCCTGGAGGGTCCCACCTCGAAGCTCGGGGCAGGGGAGGTCCGACAGGTGACGCGCCGCCTCCTTCCCGCTCCTGCTTGCAGGGGCCTCAGAGCCGCTCAAGCTGCCGGATTCCTTGGGGTTTCGGGGGTGTATGCATGTTTGACTCGCTACGAAGGCTGCGACTAGAGTCCAGTCCTCCGCCCGGTCTGCGCTCCGCCTGCCGCGGTGCTCCCCCCGGCCCCGGACGCTCCACGAGATGAAGAAGCCGACCCTTTTTGGGAAGTACCTGCTCCTCGAGCGCATCAACGTCGGCGGAATGGCCGAGGTGTTCATCGCGAAGGCCTTCGGCGTCGAGGGCTTCGAGCGGATCCTCGCCATCAAGAAGATCCTCCCCACGATGGCGGAGGACGAAGAGTTCATCACGATGTTCATCGATGAGGCGCGGATCAGCGTTCAGCTGAACCACGCCAACATCGTGCACATCCACGAGCTCGGGAAGCACGACGACGCGTACTTCATCGCCATGGAGTACGTCGCGGGACGCGACGTGCGGACCATCCTGGAGCGCTACCGGCGGCGCAAGGAGATCATGCCCACCGCGCAGGCGGTGTTCATCGCCTCCAAGCTCTGTGACGGCCTGGATTACGCCCACCGGAAGAAGGACGCGCGCGGGCAGGACCTGCACATCATCCACCGCGACGTCTCTCCGCAGAACGTCCTCATCTCCTACGAGGGTGAGGTCAAGGTCATCGACTTCGGCATCGCCAAGGCGGCCAACCGCTCGCAGAAGACGCAGGCCGGCATCCTCAAGGGCAAGTTCGGCTACATGAGCCCGGAGCAGGTCCGGGGCATGCCCATCGACCGGCGCAGCGACATCTTCGCCGTGGGCGTGCTGCTCTACGAGATGCTCACCGGTGAGAAGCTCTTCGTCGGCGAGTCGGACTTCTCCACGCTGGAGAAGGTGCGCAACGCGGACGTCCCGCTGCCTCGCGAGTTCAATCCGAACATCCCCGCGGGGCTGGAGAAGGTCGTCCTCAAGGCGCTCGCCCGTGAGACCGAGGACCGCTACCAGTGGGGCTCGGACCTGGCCGAGGACCTGATGCGCTTCCTGCTGGCCGGGGATGCCATCTACTCGTCGAAGCACTTGTCCTCCTACATGAAGGAGGCCTTCGCCGAGGACATGCTCCGCGAGGCGGAGAAGATGGAGCGCTACGCGGGAATCGAGCGCCCGGATCAAATCGAAACCTCGGGCGTCACCGTGCCGCCCGCGGCCCCGCAGCGCCAGAGCACCAGGCGCGCGCCCCCATCGGTGGTCGTGACGGGCTCTCCCGCCGGTCGCGCGCCCACGGCTCCCGCCCATCCCGCCCCGAACTACATTCCTCCTCCCACGGACGAGGAACTGGAGGCGATGGACGGGGGCGGCGCCGACAAGACGCAGATTGTCGACTCGACCCAGACCTTCATGTCCCCGGAGACGCGCGTCGCCGAGAGCAGCGTGCTCGTGGACGACAGCATCACGGGTCGCTCGGAGATTCCGACCCTGCAGGGCAGTGGCACCGCCGCGGCGTACCCGTCGCGGGAGCCCGAGCCCTCGATGCGCAAGGGCAAGAGTGGCCCGAAGTCCCAGGTCGTCATCGCCAGCGAGGACGGCGAGGCCTACGCGGGCGCGACGATGATTGGCCCCGCGCCGACCGCGCCCCCCACGCGCTCGAAGCCCTCGGCGGAGCCGCCCGAGGAGACCACCGGCAACATCACCGTCTCCGCCAACAACGGGCGCGGCAACCGCGCTTCGCAGCGTGCGTCGTCTCTGCAGACCCAGGAGTCCGGCGCTTACGACGCGCCTGACGATGGTGCCTACGAGACGCAGGACGGCTATGGCTCCGAGGAAGGGGCCTATCCCGACGACTCGCAGGACCGCGAGGAGGTCACCGGGACGAAGACTCCCGCTCCCGCGCCGAAGAAGGGCGCCAAGGCCACCGCCAAGCCCGTTCCCGTCAAGGCCAAGTCCAAGTCCAAGTCACGGCCCGCCGCGAAGGGCTCGCCGCTGCAGTCGCTGGCGAACCTTCCCAAGCCGGTGCTCTTCGGCTCCGCGGCGGGCATCGCCGTGGTGGTGCTGCTCTTGTTGGTCGTGTTGTTCAGCGGCCCGTCTGGAGAGCAGGTCACCTTCAGCGTGCCGCAGTCTGGCGCCGTCGTCGAAGTGAATGGGCAGAAGGTCGAGCCCAACATGATGCTGGCGCTTCCGCCGGGCGACTACGAGGTCGTTGCCAGCGCGCCCGGGCACAAGCCCGAGAAGAAGTTCGTGACGGTCGTCGAAGGACCGCCGCTCGCCGTGGCCTTCAACCTGGTTCCCGAGGTGGCGGCTGCCGCTCCTCCGGAGGAGCCACCCGCGAGGCCCTCCGAGCCCGTGGCCAACGCGGGAGGCCAAGACCGGCCTACGGGCACCATCGTGGACCCCGGACAGGCGGGAACGCCGCCACAGAACCCGGATCCGCCGCCCGTCGCGGCCATCGACCCGCCTCCTCCGGAAACCCCTCCCCAGGGCACGGAGACCCCCACGCAGCCCACCCAGAAGCCTCCCGAGGCCCCTGTCGTGGAGAACAAGCCCGTGGAGCCGCCGCCCCCGCCTGCCCGGAAGCTCGCGGCCATCTTCGATGGTGAGGAGGGCGCGGAGATCTCCGTGAATGGCAAGAAGGTCGGCCGCACTCCGGGAGCGCGACTCGCCAACCTGGAGCTGGGAAAGACCTACCAGTTCACCGCGAAGCTCGCGGGCTACAAGCCCTATGCAGGACAGTTCCTCGCCAAGGGCGACTCGGACGAGCTGACCATCTCCTTCGACCTCATCAAGGAGGAGAAGCGCCCCGTCGAGACGGTGGTGAAGCCCACGCCGCCTCCCTCGAATCCGACGCCTCCGAAGTCGAAGGCCACGGGCATGCTGGCGTGCAGCACGAAGCCCGCAGGCGCGGAAATCCTCGTCGACGGCAAGAAGACCGGACGTCAGACGCCGGTGACGCTCGGCAGCCCCCTCGTGCTCCCAGTGGGCAAGAGGAAGATCTCCTTCAAGCTCAATGGCAAGACGACCAAGCCCCAGGTGGTCTTGATCTCCGAGAACAAGATGGAGAAGCTGGTCAACGTCGCCATCGAGTGACGCAGTCGGGCATCCGGCGTCGGCGTCGAATTGTTGAATGAAGTGGTGCCGGGCGCGGTATGACGCCCGGCCCGCGACGCTACATGCTGAGGTGATGCGCCATGCAATCGACGCCCATCCGGGGCAAGGCCGAGGCCGGTCCCGCGCAACAGCCGTTTACCTATCCGCTCCGCCGTGAGTTCGTGGAACCCGACTGGCGGCGCATCCCCGGCTACAAGGACGTCACGCAGGCGGAGTGGGAGAGCTCCGTCTGGCAGCGCAAGCACACCGTCAAGAACCTGAAGGAACTCAAGGCCACCCTGGGAGCGCTGCTCCCGGACGACCTGGCGGAGAGCCTCGAGCGGGATCAACGCGAGCGCGCGACGATGTCCATCCTCGTCCCGCCGCAGATGCTCAACACGATGGACTACCAGGACCTGTGGAAGGACCCGGTGCGGCGCTACATGCTGCCCGCCTTCGCGGACCGCCTGACCGAGTGGCCCAATCACCCGAAGGCCAGCCGTGACAGCCTCCACGAGCAGGACATGTGGGTCGTCGAAGGTCTGACGCACCGCTATCCGACGAAGGTGCTCGCGGAGATGCTGCCGACGTGTCCCCAGTACTGCGGGCACTGTACGCGCATGGACCTGGTGGGCAATGACGTCCCCCAGGTCAGCAAGCACAAGTTCTCCATCGGTCCGAAGGACCGCTACGAGCAGATGCTCGAGTACCTGCGCCGCACCCCGACGGTGCGCGACGTGGTGGTGTCCGGTGGCGACATCGCGAACCTGCCCATCCAGCAGCTCGAGCCCTTCGTCAGCTCGCTGATGGACATTCCGAACATCCGGGACATCCGTCTGGCCAGCAAGGGGCTGATGGCCATCCCCCAGCACTTCCTCCAGGACTCGGTGCTCCAGGGGCTGGACCGGCTGGCGAAGAAGGCCGTGGAGCGGGGCGTGGACCTGGCGATGCACACGCACGTCAACAACGCCGCGCAGCTCACCCCGCTGGTGGGCAAGGCCGTGCGCAAGCTGCTGGACATGGGCTTCCGCGACGTGCGCAACCAGGGCGTGCTGCTGCGTGGCATCAATGACAGCGCGCAATCGCTGCTCGAGCTGTGTTTCACGCTGCTCGACCACGCGAAGATCCTGCCGTACTACTTCTACATGTGCGACATGATCCCCAACAGCGAGCACTGGCGGCTGTCGGTGGACCAGGCGCAGCGGCTCCAGCACGACATCATGGGCTACATGCCCGGCTTCGCGACGCCGCGCATCGTCTGTGACGTGCCCTTCGTGGGCAAACGCTGGGTCCATCAAATCGCGGAGTATGACCGCACGCGCGGCATCTCCTACTGGACCAAGAACTACCGGACCGGCATCGAGGCGAATGACCCCGAGGCCCTCGCCCGGAAGTACGAGTACTTCGACCCCATCGACTCACTGCCCGAAGAGGGCCAGGCGTGGTGGCGGGAGCAGATCAAGGCGGCGTGATGGACACCCTCGCGGTTGCGATGAGTGTGGCGGCGGACTTGCGCACCGAGCGCTCCTCGCTCAGTGCCGCGGGGCGCCGTCGCCTTTTTCCCCAGGCCACGGACGCGGAGTGGGGCGACTGGCGCTGGCATCAGCGCCATTCCGTGCGCGGGTTGGAGCAGTTGGAGCGCTTCATCCCGCTGACCGCCGATGAGCGCGCGGGCGTCCAGGAGACGTCCTCGCTGTTCCGCATCGGCATCAGCCCCTACTACCTGTCGCTCATCGACCCGGAGCATCCGTTCTGCCCGGTCCGCATGCAGTCCATTCCCGTGCGGGCCGAGGCTCGCGTGCGTCCCGGCGAGCTGGAGGATCCGCTCGGCGAGGACAAGACGCGGCCAGAGGAGTGCATCGTCCACAAGTATCCCGACCGGGTGCTGTTCCTGGCGCTGGATACGTGCTCGGTCTACTGCCGCCACTGCACGCGGCGGCGCATCACCCAGGGTGGCGTGGCGGAGCTGTCCAAGGAGCAGATGCGCCGTGGCATCGACTACATCCGGCGCCACCCCGAGGTGCGTGACGTCCTCATCTCCGGAGGGGACCCGTTCCTGCTGAGCGAGCAGCGCCTGGAAGAACTGCTCGCGCCGTTGAGCGAGATTCCGCACGTGGAGATGATTCGCATTGGCACCCGCGTCCCCGTGGTGCTGCCCATGCGCGTCACGGATGCGCTGGCGAGCACGCTGCGCCGCCATGCGCCTGTCTTCGTCGTCACGCACTTCAATCACCCGAAGGAAGTGACGCCCGAGGCGCGCGAGGCGTGTGAGCGATTGGTGGACCACGGTGTCCCCGTGGAGAACCAGGCCGTGCTGATGCGGCAGCTCAACTCGGACGCGCGCATCATCAAGGAGCTGTCACACCTGCTGCTGCGCAGCCGCGTGCGGCCGTACTACCTGCACCAGATGGATGTGGCCGAGGGTTGCGAGCACCTGCGCACGCCCATCGCGAAGGGCCTGGAAATCATTCAGCAGCTTCGCGGCCACACCACCGGGCTCGCCGTGCCGCACCTCGCTGTGGACCTGCCCGGCGGCGGCGGCAAGGTGACGCTCCAGCCCGACTACGTCATCGAGCGGGGCGAGCGCGAGACGGTGTTCCGCAACTACAAGGGCGAGCGCTATGCCTACCCGGAGCCCGAGGAGACTGACTGCGCTTGTCCGTATGACGAGACGTGGCGCGCTCGCGCCCAGGAGTACGGCTACCTGCGGAAGGGCTGAGCGGCGGCAGCGACTCCCGGCGACGTGCTACCGGGAGCGGGCACCTGGGAAGCTCACTCGTCGTCCGAGGTCTTCTTCCGGGCCTTCTTCTTCACCTTGGTCGTCTGCGAGCTGGGGCGACGCGCGGCCTTCTTGGCGGGCTGTTCGTCCCCTCCGCCCATGATTTCCACGGGCACCTGACCCCCTCCCGTCGCGGCCTGGGCTCCCACGGCGCCACCCTCCTCGCCGCCTTCTTCGCCCTCCACGGGGATGCCAATCTGGACTTCGGGGTTGTCGCCCTCGTTGGACTCCAGCTCGACGGGGTTGTCGTTGTCGAAGCCGTTCTGAATCGAGACTTCCTTCTCTTCGGCGGGCTTCGCCGCGGCCTGCTTGGAGGCCTTGGCCTGCGCCTCCAGGCGCTGCCCCTCCGCCTTCGCCCGCTCATTGCCCTCGCGACCCATCTTCGCGGTGAAGCGGTCGTATTCCTTCGCGGTGACGCCGTGCTTCTCCAGCACCTCGGTGGTGGCCGCCGACTGCTTCTGGATGGCCTGCCCGCGCTCCTCGTTGCTCATCTCGGAGGGCTTGCGATTGCCGAACTCGTCGTCCACCTTCTTCATCGCCGCCGCTTCGTCGCGGCGGATGTGCGCCACCTTCTCGGGGGTCAGCTCACCCCCTTCGTCCGCGCCGGCGACGCCCGGAAGGACCAGCAGGGCTGCCATGAGCATGCAAATCGGACGGGACATGACGCGGCTCCTCGACGGTGGAATCACTCGTATCTAACCACGGTCCGCCCTCGGTGCGCACCGGTCGCCTTCCGTGGCGGGGACTGTCACTGAATTCCGTGATTGTTCCCGCTCACGTCCGAGGGCGTCAGCCGTTCTGGCAACGCGCGCAGCCATTCCTGGCATCGGAGCACTGCTCGCGGCCCTGGGCGCAGCGCGGGGGGAGGTCATCGCGGTCCGGGTTCCGGTCCACCAGGGAACACAGCTCCTCGGCCACGCCACAGGTGAGGGTGGCCACCTCGCAGCGGTCCTGACAGGCCAGTTCGTCCTGGGCCGCGCGCGCTCGCAGCTCCTCGAGCCGTGCCGAGGCTCCGTCGATGGCCGCGTCGTCGTCACCCGCGACGCGCGTGTCCACGTTCTTCGCGCAGCCCGCCAGGAGGTGGATGACGACGAGCAATGGGAGCACGACGGAAGGGACTCGCATGGCCTTTCCATATTCGTGCGGGCGCTCCTTCGTCCAGCGGGCGCCTCCACGAGTGTCGGGCGTGGGGCTCAGCCCGCATCCGGAGCCGACTGTTGCTGCTGGGGCGGGGGACGCGGGCGACGGGGTGGTTCCTCGGGGCGCGACAGGTACAGGTAGGCCGTCAGGGCCAGCAGGGCCATGACCGCGAGCCGCCGCATCCAGTCCTCGCGCTGCCGCACGGGGGACGCCTGGTCCTCCCGCGTCGCGGCTTCCAGGCCCTCCGCCACGTCGGCGCTCACCCCTCGCAGGCGACGGCAGACCTCCACCACGGGCACCAGGCCCGCGGGCACCGGCGCGTCCTCTCGCTCCAGCGCCGCCGCGAGCATCCGCGCCCAGGCTGCTTCCTCCTCGCTGCCCGAGGGCTCCCGCGCTGGCGTGCCCGTCTTCATCGCCAGCGCCACCGCCGCGCGGACCAGGAGCACCGAGAGGGCCTGCTCCGACACCCCGTAGAAGCTCGCACAGGCCTCCAGCGAGGCCCCCACGACGAGCCGGCGGTTCAGGAGGGCTGCGGGACGGGGCTCCAGCGCCCTGAGGGCTTGGACGAAGGCAGCGGGGGGCAGACGGGAGATGGGCGGCTCGGGAGGTGTCACGCGCGCGCCATCCTCTCCCATCCTCCGGCCGTTTTCTTGAGGCACGTGGCCACGCACCTACACTCCCAGGCCATGTTGCGACCTGTTGCACTGCTCCTGCTCCTGCTCGCCCCCCCGCGCTCGCTCGCGGTGGAGACCCTGCGCATCGCCATCGAGGACACGGGAGCGGAGGTGCGCATCAGCGGGCGCGGACTTGGCTTCGGCGTGGACAGCGAGGAGGCCACCTTCGTCCCCATCCCCTCCGATGTCGCCACCGTCCGTCGCAAGGCCGGCAAGCTCGAGGTCAACGGCGCCCCCGTCATCGGAGACTCCGTGCGCTTCCGCGCGGGCCTTGGCGCCTCCGAGGACGCGGGCTCGGCGCCGGGAGAACAGCCAATCAAGGCCGGCGGTGCCCAGGTGCGCGGTGACGTCGTCGTGCGTCCGTTCAAGGACGGACTCCAGCTCATCAACGTCATCTCACTGGAGGACTACCTCGCCGCGGTGCTCGGCAGCGAGATGCCCGTGTCCTTTCCGCCCGAGGCCCTCAAGGCCCAGGCCATCGCCGCGCGCACCTATGCCCTGCAGAAGAAACTGGAGAGCTATAGCAACGCATTTCATCTGGGCAGCAGCGTGCTCCACCAGGTGTACGGCGGCGTCAATCGCGAGGACCCGCGCACCCGCGCCGCCGTCGACGCCACCCGGGGCCAGGTGCTCACCTACGAGCTGGCGCCCATCGAGGCGTACTTCCACGCCTCCTGCGGCGGCCGCACCGAGTCCGGACAGGACGCCCTCCACCGTGACTTGCCCTACCTGCAGCCCGTCGACTGTCCATGTGGCCGGCTGCCCGCGAGCCGCTGGTCCGCCTCCATGTCGGACACCGAAATCAAGGCCGCCCTCAAGCGTCCCGCCCAGGGCATGAAGGTGTCCGCGCGCACGCCCACCCGCCGCGTCACCCGCGTCACCATGGGCGATGGCAGCACGGTGGACGGCGTGGAGCTCCGCCGCAGGCTTGGCTACACGCGCCTCAAGAGTCTCGACTTCGAGGTGGAGCGAACCGACCACGGCTACGTGTTCTCCGGTCGCGGCTATGGCCATGGGGCCGGGCTCTGCCAGTGGGGCGCCAAGGCGCTCGCCGACAAGGGCAGGGGGTACCTGGAAATCCTCACCCACTACTACCCAGGGGCCGAGCTGCAGCACCTCTACTGACGTCCCCTTCGTCGGCGCGCTTTCCGCGGCGGCGCGGGGGCTGCTACAAGCGCCAACCCCGTGTCGTCTCGCCTCTCAGACTACGACTTCGAGCTCCCCGAGTCCCAAATCGCCCAGGCGCCGCTCGCCCGGCGCGACGCCTCGCGGCTGATGCTCGTCCGCCGCTCCACCGGTGACGTGAGCCACCGCCAGTTCTCCGACGTCCTGGAGCTGCTGCGCCCTGGCGACTTGCTCGTCCTCAACGACGCGCGCGTCATCCCCGCGCGCCTGCTGGGCCAGAAGGCGGGCACCGGCGGCCGCGTGGAGTTGCTGGTGGTGCGCCCCGCCGCCTCCACGCTGACCTCGGCCGCGCTCGACGGCGCTCCCGAGTCGCTCGACTGGCTCTGCCTGGGACAGGCCTCCAAGGGCCTCAAGCCCCCGCAGCGCCTCACCTTCGCCGGCGGCCTGGAGGCCGAGGTGCTGGAGGTGCTTGGAGGAGGGGAGTACCGCGTGCGCTTCCACGCGCCACCAGGAGCCTCGCTGGCCTCGCTGCTCGACGCCGCCGGCCGCCTGCCGCTGCCGCCCTACATCACCCGCGAGCCCGATGCCGCGGACGCCGAGCGCTACCAGACGGTCTACGCGCGCGCTTCCGGCGCCGTGGCCGCGCCCACCGCGGGCCTGCACTTCACGCAGGACACCCTGGACGCGCTGACGGCCAGGGGCGTGCGCCGCGCGCTGGTGACGCTGGATGTGGGGCCGGGGACGTTCCTGCCGGTGCGCGAGGAGGAACTCGACAAGCACCACATGCACCCGGAGCGCTTCACCGTCCCCGCGTCCACCGCGCGCGAGGTGAACGCGGCGCGAGCCGAAGGGCGGCGCGTCGTCGCCGTGGGCACCACCGTGGTGCGCACGCTGGAGTCCGCCACGGACCCGGCCACGGGCCTTTTGCGCGAGGGGCCCGGCGAGACGACGCTCTTCATCCGCCCGGGCTTCACCTTCCGCCAGGTGGACGCGCTCCTGACGAACTTCCACCTGCCGCGCTCCACGCTGGTGGTGCTCGTCAGCGCGCTGCTGGGGCGCGAGCGCACGCTGGCCGCGTACGCGGAGGCGGTGCGCCAGGGTTATCGATTCTTCAGCTACGGCGACGCCATGCTGGTGTCGGAGTGAGTGCCATGAGTGAGCAGGATGCGGGAGCAGGGGAGACGGCGCGCGAGAAGGGCGACTCGCGGGTGGCACCGGGACTGGTGCGCTTCGAGCTGCTCCACGAGGATGCCTCCGGAACGAAGGCCCGCAGGGGGCGGCTGAACACCCCGCACGGCCCCATCGAGACGCCCATCTTCATGCCGGTGGGCACCGTGGGCAGCGTCAAGGGCGTGGGGCCGGATGACCTGCTCGCGCTCGACGCTCAAATCATCCTCGGCAACACCTACCACCTCATGCTGCGCCCCGGCGAAGCGCTGATGCGGGAGATGGGCGGCCTGCACCAGTTCGTCTCCTGGAACCGGCCCATGCTCACCGACAGCGGCGGCTTCCAGGTCTTCAGCCTGTCGGAGAAGCGCAAAATCACCGAGGAGGGCGCCGCCTTCCAGTCCCACCTCGACGGCGCGCGTCACTTCCTCACCCCCGAGCGCTCCATCGAAATCCAGGAGACGCTCGGCGCCGACGTCATCATGGCCTTCGACGAGTGCCCGCCCTCCACCGAGGACCGCCCGTACCTGGAGAACTCCCTGGCGCGCACCACGCGGTGGCTGCACCGCTGCGTGAAGGCGTGGAACAAGGCAGGACGCTCCTCCCTCTTCGGCATCGTCCAGGGCGGCCTCCACGAGGACTTGCGCAAGCGCCACGCGGAGGAGGTGTGTGCGGTGGACCTGCCCGGGTACGCGCTGGGCGGCTACTCGGTGGGCGAGGCCCCCGAGGCGATGCACGCGGGAGTGGCGTACTCGGCGCCGTTGTTGCCTCGCGACAAGCCGCGCTACCTGATGGGTGTGGGTACCCCCGTGGACCTGGTCACCTGCGTGGAGCACGGGGTGGACATGTTCGATTGCGTGCTGCCCACCCGTTGCGCACGCAACGGCCTGCTCTTCACCTCGGAGGGCAAGCTCACCATCCGGAACGCGGCATTCGCCAAGGACCCCAGGCCGGTCGACCCGGCGTGCTCCTGCTACACCTGCCGCAACTTCAGCAGGGCGTACCTGCGCCACCTCTTCGCGGCGGGCGAAATCCTCGCCATGCGTCTCAACACCCTGCACAACCTCCACTACTTCCTGGGACTGATGGCGGATGTACGCAAGGCCATCGCGGAGGACCGATATGCGGCCTTCGCGCGGGAGTTCCGGGAGAGGGCTCGGGCCCAGGAGGCCGAACGGACCCGTGGCCGCTGAGCGACCGGATGGAATCCCGGGTTCCCGCGTTCACTTGCTCACATGGGGACCCCTTGCTAAGAGGGCCCCCTTTCAGGATGGGTCCTTCGGGTAGTGTGGGGGGTCCCCCATCCCAAGCCTTCCTCAACCGACGAGGCAGTCTGTGGCTGAGAGCTTTTTGATGCTGGCGCAGGCCGGGGGCGGGACCAACCCGCTGAACACCCTGGCTCTGCTCGTGGGCCTGGTGGCGATCATGTACTTCGTCATGATCCGCCCCCAGCAAAAGCAGATGAAGGAGCACCGCACGCTGCTCACTTCGCTCAAGAAGGGCGATGAAGTGGTCACCTCGGGCGGCATGCTCGGGAAGATCCACCTCGTCGAAGAGCGGACCGTGACGGTGGAAGTCGCCAGTGGCGTGCGCGTCCGCATCCTGAAGACGTCCATCAGTGCCAAGGGCACGGTGGCTGAGGGGCCCGCGCAGGCGGCGCCCGCCGAAGAGAAGAAGAAGGAGGAGAAGTAAATGGACCGCGGCTGGTGGTGGAAGTTTGGACTGATTGTCGCGGTGACGCTGGGGACCATCTGGTTCCTGATTCCGTCGTATTACTCGCTGGCGGTCATGGACCGTGCCCAGCGCAATGACCTGGCGGCGCTGCAAGCGCGGCTTCCCGCCTGGGCGCCTCCCGCGAAGTACCGGCTCAATCTGGGCCTGGACCTTCAGGGCGGCATCCACATGGTCATGCGCGTGGACACCAAGACCGCGCTCCAGAAGCGCACCGAGCGCCGAGGCCAGCAGATCGCCACGTACGTCGCCGACAAGAAGCTCGGCGAAGTGACGGTGGATACGGATCCAGAGAAGCTCCAGCTCACCTTGACGGCGAAGGACCCGGCGACCATGGACGCCATCGAGAAGGACGTCCTGGCGACCTTCGGGGACTTCAAGCGGGTCAACCGCAACGGCGCGACGCTGGTGCTGTCGCCCGACGACACGCAGGTGAACCGCTTCCGTGAGGAATCGGTCGACCAGGCGATGCTCGTCATCCGCCGCCGCATCGACAAGTGGGGCGTCGCCGAAGTCGACGTGCGCAAGCTCGGCACCGACTCCATCCAGATTTCGCTGCCCGGCCGCAGCAACCCGGAGCAGGCCAAGGAGCTGGTCGGCACGACCGCGCAGCTCGAGTTCCGGATGGTGGACGACACCAACCCGCAGGTCTTCGCGCAGATGTTCCAGGCCAACCCGCCTCCGGCCGGCAGCGACATCACCGTGACCGAAGAGGGCGGCTTCCCGCAGCTGCAGAGCAAGTCGCGCGAGGCGCTCCTGGCGTACACCGAGGGCAAGGTTCCGGAGAACCGCCAGGTCGTCACCGAGTGCATCGCGAACCCGCTGAAGAAGAACGAGTGCTCGTCCTACCGCACCTTCCTGTTGGACAAGTTCGTGCCGCTGACGGGCGAGAGCCTGGCGGGCGCGGACGCGAGCGTGAACCAGATGAACGAGCCGGAGGTGAACATCGCCTTCGACCCCGCTGGTGCGCGCGAGTTCGAGAAGCTGACCGAGGCGGGCGTGGGCAAGCGGATGGCCATCGTCCTGGACGACAACGTCCAAACCGCGCCGAACATCAACGAGAAGATTGGCGGCGGTCGTGCCCGCATCACCATGGGCCGCATGGGCGCGCGCTCCCACGACGAGTGGCTGGGTGAGGCGCAGACGCTGGCGCTGGTGCTCAAGGCGGGCGCGCTGCCCGCTCCGGTGACGGTGGGTGAGATTCGTCAGGTGGGCGCGAGCCTGGGTGACGAGCTCATCAAGAAGGGCGGCCTCGCGGTGCTGGTCGGCCTGGGCCTCGTGCTCCTCTTCATGGGTCTGTACTACCGCAAGGCGGGGCTCATCGCGGACATCGCGCTCGTCCTGAACGGCCTGCTCATCCTGGCGGGCCTGGCGTTCTTCAACGCGACGCTGACGTTGCCGGGAATCGCCGGATTCGTGCTGACGCTGGGCGTCGCGGTGGATGCCAACGTGCTCATCAACGAGCGCATCCGCGAGGAGTTGAGCCACGGCAAGACGGCCAAGGCGGCCGTGGACCAGGGCTATGACCGCGCCTTCTGGACCATCTTCGATGCACACGTGACGGCGCTGATCGCCGGCTTCATCCTGTTCTTCACGGGCACCGGACCGATTCGAGGCTTCGCCACCACGCTCATCGTGGGACTGCTGGCCTCGCTGTTCACGTCCATCGTGGTGACTCGCGTCATCATGACCTACTTCGTCCACGGCCGTAACGCGCAGTCGGTGTCGGTCTGACCGGCGGGAGCCCGGATAACTGCCATGCAGATCCTCAAGAACAAGACGAACTTCGACTTCATCGGCAAGCGCAAGCCGGCCATCTTCATCTCCACCCTCATCAACCTCGCCATCCTGGTGGGCATCGCCACGGTGGGGTTCAACTACGGCGTGGACTTCGCCGGCGGCACGGTGGTGGAGCTGAAGTTCAACCACCCCGTCACCGCGGCGGAAGTGCGTGAGCGCGCGCAGAAGGGTGGCCTGCACGACGTGAGCGTGCAGAACATCGGCAGCGCCGACGAGAACGCCTTCCTCCTGCGCATGGGTGGCGTCACCCAGCTCAACGAGGAGAACGCCGCGAAGGCCAAGACGGCCATCGAGTCGCTCGGCTCCGTCCGCAACGTCTACGCGGACCTCTCCAACGGCATCATCAACTTCCGTTCGGCCACCCCGCTGACGGTGGAACTCATCAAGAAGACGGTGCAGGACTCCGGCACCGGCGTGCAGGAGGTCCGCGTCCTGGGCGAGAACCAGGGTGGCACCGGCATCGACTACCAGGTCGTCGCCAGCGGCATGGCGGACAAGGTGTTCTCCGCGCTCAACGAGGGCCTGGAGAAGCCGGACTTCGAGCAGCGCCGCGTGGACTACGTGGGCCCGCAGGTGGGCAAGCAGCTGCGCAACCGCGGCGTCATGGCGCTGCTGTACTCGATGGTGGCCATCCTCATCTACGTGGCGTTCCGGTTCGACTTCAAGTTCGGCCCGGGCGCGCTGCTCGCCATGCTCCACGACGTCATCATGGTGGCCGGCTACTACCTGGTGAGCCGCCGCGAGTTCAACCTCACGGCCATCGCCGCGCTGCTGACCATCGTCGGCTACTCGGTGAACGACACCATCGTCATCTACGACCGCATCCGCGAGGACATGGCCAAGTACAAGGGCAAGCCGCTGGCGGAGGTCATCAACATCGCCATCAACGACACGCTCGGCCGCACCATCCTCACGTCCGGCACGACGGCGCTGTCGCTCATCGGTCTGCTCATCTTCGGCGTGGGCGAAATCTTCGACTTCGCCATGGCGATGCTCGTGGGCATCCTCGTCGGCACCTACTCCTCCGTGTACATTGCCAGCCCGCTCACCATCTGGCTGGACGAGCGCGCCGCGGCGAAGGAAGGCCGTCACGGCGACGGCATGAAGCACGAGCCGAAGGCGGCTTAGGCCACCTGGCCTGGCTCCCGCTCGCGGGAGTCGGACGCGACGAGGGCCCTGGTCTCCCACTCACGGGAGGCAGGGCCCTCGTTGTTTTCAGGCGGGGGCTGCGTCAGAAGCGCGCGCCCAGCGTCACCGAGGCGTCCAGGAGGCCGCCGTCGGTGTCCTCGTCCAGCGCGTCGTTGGCGAAGCCGTTGTCGAGCAGCACGCGCCAGGTGGCTCGGACACCGGCCGTGAGGGCGCCGCTGTTGAACTCCAGGCCCGCGGCGAGCGGCAGCTCCTCCATGGTGTCGGAGTCGTAGAGCCCGCCACCGATGCCGCGCACGTCCACATAGGAGAGGCCGAAGCCCGCTCCGACGAAGGGCCGCACCGCCGTCATGAAGGGCGGGGAGAGCTTCACCAGGGCGCTACCGCCCTGGCGGACGATGGAGGGGCCGTCATCCAGCAGCCGGAGGTCGTCGATGCCGTTCTGCGAACCCTCGTAGCCGAGCTCGAATCCGAGGAACGTGGTGGGCTGCACGTTGAGTGTGAGACCCCATGCCGGACCTGTGCTCGTGAGATCTCCCAGGTTGCCCGTGTAATCGCCCAGGCCTCCCTTGAGGAACACGTTGACGTCGCCTCGCTTGCCCGGCTTTCGTTCCTGCGCTGATGCCGTGCCCGCGGCGAGCAGCGCGAGCGCCAGCGCGCCGACCTGGATACCCTTTGCGGCCATGCGGTCCTCCCTGTCAGGTGGTGTGCAATCAACCTGTGCACCGGATGGACGGCGCGCTTCCCCACCAGCAGGCGACAGGCCGAGCGCACGCCTGAACGCTTGAGCAGGAAGGGAAATGTCGTGCCCAAGGTTGGACTATCCTCGTCAGACGTCTGAGGTACTGTCGCCGTGTCAAGATTTCGTCCCGGCCACGGAGCAGTCCCGGTGGCCGAGGAGGGGAGCTGCGAGTGCGGTGGTTGCTTCCAGACGTGGTCGAGGAGGAGGTCGGGTTGCTCGCTGGGGAGCTGTCGCTCCATCCGCTCGCGGCGAGGGTGCTGCTGCACCGCGGATACCGGACGCCAGAGTCCGCCTCCGCGTTCCTGTCGGACCGACTGGCGGACCTGCCAGACCCCTTCCGGATGAAGGGCATGGTGGCGGGCGTGGAGCGGCTGGTGCGTGCCCTGCACCGGCGCGAGAAGGTGACGCTGTACGGCGACTATGACGTGGATGGGGTGTGCTCCACGTCGCTGATGTTCCTGTTCCTGAAGGAGCTGGGCGTTCCGCCGGCCACGTACATCCCCCACCGCCTGGACGAGGGCTACGGCCTCAACATGTCCGCGGTGGAGCGCATCGCCGCGGACGGCACGCGGGTGCTGGTGACTCTGGACTGCGGAATCACCTCCGTGGCGGAGATTACCCGCGCGAAGGAGCTGGGGCTGGACGTCATCGTCGTGGACCACCACACGGTGCCCCCCACGCTGCCGCCCGCCGTCGCGGTGCTCAACCCGCATCAGCCCGGCTGCGAGTACCCCACCAAGGCCCTGTGCGCCGCGGGCGTGGCCTTCAACCTCTGCATGGGCCTGCGCAAGCGGCTTCGGGATGACGGCTACTTCGCCACCCGCAAGGAGCCCAACCTCCGCGCCATGATGGACCTGGTGGCGATGGCCACCGTCGCGGACGTGGTGCCGCTCACCGGCGCCAACCGCATCCTCGTGACGCACGGCCTCCAGGAGCTGACGGCCGCCCGCCGCCCGGGCGTGCGCGCGCTGAAGGAGGCGGCGGGGATGGACGCGGACACGCCCATCACCGCGGGCCAGGTGGGCTTCCGCCTGGGGCCTCGCATCAACGCCGCCGGACGGCTGCATGACGCGTCCTTGGGCCTCCAGCTGCTCTGCTCGGAGACGCTGGAGTCGGCGCGCTCGCTGGCCTCGGTGTTGGACCGGGCCAACGCGGAGCGGCAGGGAATCGAGAGCGGCATCCTCACGCAGGCGCTGGCCCAGGCCGAGGAGCACAAGGACGCGCGCGGCTTCGTGCTCTACGACGAGGGCTGGCACCCGGGCGTCATCGGCATCGTCGCCTCGCGCGTGGTGGAGCGCTACCACCGGCCCACCGTCATGGTGGGCGTGAAGGACGGGGTGGGGAAGGGCTCGGCGCGCAGCATCGAGGCCTTCCATCTCTACGACGCGCTCAGCGGGTGCTCGGAGCTGCTCACCAAGTTCGGCGGCCACAAGCACGCCGCGGGCCTCACCATCGACGCGGACAGGCTGCCCGCGCTGCGCGAGGCCTTCGAGAAGATTGCCTGGCAGCGCCTCACCCCCGAAGACCTCATCCCCCGCTGCCGCGTGGACGCGGTGGTGAGCGCCCGGGAGCTGGATGCGACGGCCGTGGAGGCCCTCCAGCGCCTGGGGCCCTTCGGCCAGGGCAATCCGGAGCCGGTGCTGGTGCTGCGTCACCAGGTGGCCCGCTCGCGCGTCCTGCCGGCCAAGGCGGCGGGCAGCAGCGGACACCTCAAGCTGGCGCTGGCGGATGCGCCGGAGCTGGATGCCATCGGCTTCGGCATGGCGGACCGCGTGCGGATGGTGGATGGGCCGGTGGACCTGGCCTTCCAGGCGGGCTTCGACACCTTCCGAGGTCAGCGAAAGCTGTCGCTGCGCCTCAAGGACGTGCGCGTCGCCGCGTAGACCCGCATCTGGATGAAGCGAGGACCCGCGGAAGCACTGCCCGCGGGCCCTTGTGGGTGACGGCCGTCAGCTCAGGCCAGTCCCCAGCGCACCCGACCCGGCGTCATCAACGCGCCCACTCGCGCCAGCTCGTTGAGTCGGAAGCGCTCGGCCTGCCGCTCGAAGGCATGGCGGCACCGTTCCGAGCAGAAGAAGTACCGGCGCTTCTTGTACTCGGAGGACGGCTGGCTCTCGAGCGTCTCGAGCTGCTTGCCGCACACCGGGTCCCAATGCTTGCCCTGTCCCTGCTGCCCCTGCCCCTGCACGTCCCTCATGCCTCGCCTCCCCGCCCTGGGGCCCCACGCCCATTCCCGACGGTGGCTACAAGCAGGGCATATGCCAACCCCCAACTCCCCGGAATGCCGAGGAGCGAGGGGCCGCACGGAGGGTTGGAGGCGGAAAAACTTCCACCCGTTCACGCTCCTTAGGGGGCGCGCGCGGGTGGCAAGTGTTCTTCAGAAGGTGGCGCCGACGCTGCCACCCAGGAAGAAGTCGTTCATGTAGCCCCGGCGGTAGCCCAGGGCCTCCAGGCGGAAGGAGAGCCGGAAGTTGCCGTTGCGGGACAGCTGGGGACGGCCCCGGAGGCCCACGCCGTACTGGAAGAGGGGCTTGAGGCCGTTCACCTTCGTCTCGTTGGCGTCCACGGTGATGGAGGTCGTCTGGTAGGCGACGCCGGCACCCACCTGGCCGAAGAAGCCGAAGTCGGACTTGCCGAACTTGATCTCGTAGGCCGGGGCGATGGTGAAGTAGTGCTGGCTGGTGCTGCCGCGAATGAAGTCGGTGCCGTCGCTGCTGTTGCCGTACGTCCAGCGCAGGTCCGCCCAGAGGTTCTCGCGGAAGCGCTCGAGGTTGAACGTGCGGCCGAACTCCCACGTGGTGCGCACGCCCAGGCCCAGCACGGTGTCGGCGAAGCGGCCCCGGGGGCTCTCCAGGAGGAGCGCGCCGGCGAGGAGCTCCACGCCCACGCCCATGCTGGGGTCGTCCAGGCCCGCGAGCTCCTTGAAGTCGCCTTCCTCGCCCTCCTGCTCCGACGCGTTCCGGAACTCGTCGGCCTGGTCCACGTTGCGACGGCGGCGCTCGGCGGCCTCCTCTTCTTCAATCTGCTCCTGGCTGGGGCCCGGCTCGTCCTCGGGATAGGCGTACGGGTCGTCGTCATCCTGCGCGAAGGCGGGGGTCGCCACGAGCAGGCCGCCCATGAGGCAGCGGGTGAGCCAGTTCTTCACGGGGGCGGTCCTCATCAGTCGACGCTCAGTCGGGGGCAGGTGGTGCCGCCAGCGGCGCTGGGCGGGCAGAGGTTGGGATTGGTGGTGTTCACGAGCAGATCGCGGGGAATCTGCAGGTGGTCCATCAGCTCGTTGCACACGGCTTCCTTCAGTCGCAGGTCCGTGATGTGGCTGATGATGGCGCTCGACGCCACGGCCAGGTCGAACTTCGTCTGGTCGGAGATGTGCTGCTGGGTGAGCTGGAGCAGGCCGGGCGTCGTCGTCGAGGAGTCGCTGTAGGCGGTGATGATGGAGCGCAGCAGGATGTCGCGCTGCCCGGTGGCCTCGCCGGCCTGGTACAGCGCGCTGGCGAGCAGCGTGCCCACCCGGTACTCCTTGCCGCTGAACTCATCCAGGCTGTTGCCCCGGATGCTGTCGCGCAGGGACGCGTCCATGCAGCGGTCCGCCTTCGCCAGGTCTCGGTCGGCCGGAATGGAGCCGTAGTCGGGACCCTCGAAGGACGTGGAGAGGAAGCGGGTGTCGCAGCCGTTCTTCGTGCGGCAGGTGGCGCCGTACGCGTGCAGGTCCGCCAGGCCTTCGTCGAAGGACTTGAGGATGTTGGCGCCCTGGCTGGGGCCACCGACGGAGGCCCACGCGGTGAGGGCGGCGGGGAAGGCCTGCCCGGCGTACACCTTCAGGTTGAAGATGCGGTGCGAGTACTCGTGGGTGATGACGCCCGCGTTGATGGCCAGCGGCGCGCGCTGGAGCTCATCGAAGGGCAGCACGAGGAAGGACTCCATCGCCGAGAAATACAGGGCGTTGTCCCTCAGCGGGTCGCGGCTGACGTCGGCGATGGTGAAGTCGGGGAAGTAGAACGTCTTGACGGGCTTCTTGAAGTCGGCCGTCGGGATGTTGGTGACGTCGTGGAAGTAATCGAAGGCGCGCTCGAGGTTGTAGTACGTCGTCACCATGTTCCAGGTGTGGAAGTCCGCCGGCCACAGGACGTCATCCTGGGAGATGTAGCTGGCGGTGACGTCGCGGCCCTCGCCCTTGAGCAGGGCGTTGGCGAAGGCCTCGGGCGTGTTGGCGTTGACGAGGTCCTGGTCGTTGGAGTCGTAGACGATGCGCGCGCCGCCGTGCAGGTCGGCGACGCTGCCGCTGAGCCCGACGACGTCGGAGATCGTCTTGAGTTCGACCTCTTCGGGGACGTACTGCCCATTGCTGGAGAGCACCAGGGCGCGAATCTTGACCGGGGCGCTCGTGTCGGGCGCACAGCCGGCGGCCAGGCCCAGCACGGCGGTGGTGGCGATGACTGTTCGGAGCATGGAGGCCGTTTTACTCCGGTCCGCTCAGAACGTGTATTCCCCCCCGAGCGTCATCAGGCCGGAACGGACCGGGGACGGGGTCTCCCCCGGGTCCACGGCCTCCAGGTGGTCCTCCTGGAGCGCCACGCTGGCCCATACCCTCAGTGGCGCCCCCAACCTCACCGTCCACCGGGTGCCCAGCAGGTGGGACCACCCCTCGCCCGCGACGTAGCGGGTGAAGGCGTAGGAGAGCTGCCCCCGCACGTCCCGTCCGGGCTTCCAGGTGAGGGAGGGCCTGACGTCGAAGCGCGAGGGCGCGGTGGGGATGCCCGCGGTGGCGTTGGCGTCCGCCATGCGCCGGGCCAGCACGGTGCCCAGGTCCCGGTTGACGCGGGCCTGGTAGCGGCGCAGGGCGCGGCGCGTCGCGAAGGCGTTCCTGAAGCGGCGGACCAGCGCGGCCTGCTCCTCCCGGGTGAACTGGCCGGCCGACAGCGGGTCCTCGCTGTAGAGGGACAGGCTTCCCCGCGCGCCCACTTCCCAGTGCGTGCCTGGCAGCAGCCGGATGCCCAGCCCGGGCCGCGCGGCCCAGAGGATGTCCTCGTGGGCGAAGCGCGTGGTGTTGCCCTGGGCGCTGGTGACGCGCAGCTCCCGGCGCAGCGGGTGGCGGGTGAGGGAGAGGCTCGCGTCGGCGCCCAGCTCCAGGTCGGAGAGGCCCGCTGTGTCATAGGCCAGCGACAGGAGCGCGCCCTGGCTGGCGGAGCCGGTGCTTGCGTCCACGGAAGGGCGGCGCCGCCGCGCGGGGCGCTTGGGGACGAGCTCGACGGTGGTGTCCTTGGGAAGGCTCGCGCTGATGATGCCGGACAAGAGCCAGTGGTCGCCCAGCACCTGGTCCGCGCCCAGGCTGAGCTGGTGGGTGAGGGCGGTGCCCGCTTCGGGGCGGGCTCCCGTGTAGCCCAGCGTGAGGAACGTGGCGCCGTCGCGCAGCTCCACGTCACCCAGGAGGCTCCAGGCGCGGAAGTCCTTGCCGACGGTGGTCTCCACGCTGACGGTGGTGTCCCCGGACTCGGCGCGGGCCGGCGGCGCGGCGAGCAGGGGGACCACCAGTCCCAGCAGCACGCCTGCCTGGCGAGGCAGGGCCCAGGGCCCGGGCTTGCGCGTGCCTGGCTCCCCCTTCATGAGCAGGTCAACACACGGGGCGGCCAGAAGTCGCGCGCGGGGGCGAGGAGCGTCAGGACTCGCTCCGAGAGTCGACCGTTTGAGAGCAGTCAGCACGGCGCGGACTCCTTGACGCATCGTTTCCACGGTCTCTATGGTGCCGCGCCTTTTCCTTCTACGAACCACGCAGGCGGTCTCCATGGCGGTCCCGTTCATCTCCGAGGTCAAGCGTACCCACACGTGCGGTCAGCTCACCGCGACCAATGTTGGCGAAGAGGTCGTCCTCTTCGGCTGGGTGCACAATCGTCGAGACCACGGCGGCGCGGTCTTCATCGACCTCCGGGACAGGGATGGGTTGACGCAGGTGGTGTTCGAGCCGGACCACGCGGAAGCGCATGGGCTGGCGGGCAGCCTCCGGTTGGAGTTCTGCATCGGCGTGCGTGGCAAGGTCGTGTCGCGCGGCAAGAACGTGAATCCGAAGATGAAGACCGGGGAGATCGAGATCAAGGCGACCGACCTCACCATCTTCAATCGCTCCGAGCCAACCCCGTTCCCCATCGAGGACTCGATTGACACCTCGGAGGAGAAGCGACTGGCCCACCGCTATCTGGACCTGCGCCGGGCGCCGCTCCAGAAGTCGCTGATGACGCGCTCGAAGATGCACTCGCTGACGCGCGCGTACATGGTGGACAAGGGCTTCCTGGAGCTGGAGACGCCGTTCATGGGCAAGTACACGCCCGGCGGCGCGCGCAACTTCCTGGTCCCCAGCCGGATGAACGCGGGCAAGTTCTACGCGCTGGCGGAGAGCCCGCAGCTCTACAAGCAGCTCTTCATGGTGGCGGGCTTCGACCGGTACTTCCAGATCGTGAAGTGCTTCCGCGACGAGGACCTGCGCGTGGACCGGCAGCCGGAGTTCACGCAGATCGACGTGGAGATGAGCTTCGTCAGCCAGGACGACATCTTCACCATCATCGAGGGGCTCATCAAGAAGCTGTGGGGCGAGGTGCTCGGCATCGACGTGCCCACGCCCTTCGCGCGGATGGACTTCTACGAGTCCATGGCGAAGTACGGCAACGACAAGCCGGACCTGCGCTTCGGGCTGGAGCACACGGTACTCACGGACCTGATTCGCGAGCACGGTGAAGCGGGCGGCGTGCCGATGATGTTCGAGGCGGTGCAGAACAAGGGCATCGTCAAGGCGATGGTCGTCCCCGCGGAGAAGGCGATGAGCCGCGCGGAGAGCGACAAGCTGGAGGAGTTCGCCAAGCAGGCCGGTGCGAAGGGCCTGGCGCGCGCGAAGGTGGGCGAGGGCGGCGAGTGGACGCAGTCTCCGCTGTCCAAGACGATTACCCCGGCGCTGCGCGCGGCCATCAACCAGGCCGTGGGCGCGAAGACGGGCGACCTGCTCCTGTTCCAGTTCGGCAAGGAGTCGCTGGTCCACACGGTGATGGCGAACCTGCGCGTGCACGTCGCCAAGAAGCTGGGGCTGATTCCGGAGTACGGCAGCGGCGGCCAGTGGAAGTTCCTGTGGGTGGTGAACCCGCCGCTGTTCGAGCACGACGAGGAGTCCAACACGTGGGTGGCGGCGCACCACGCCTTCACGCGTCCGCATGACGAGGATGTGCCGTTCCTGCTCACCGACCCGGGCCGGGTGAAGTGCCACCGCTACGACGTGGTGCTCAACGGCTTCGAGATTGGCGGCGGCTCCATCCGTCTGCATGACCCGAAGGTCCAGGCGGAGGTCTTCAAGGCGCTGGGCATCGGCGAGGAGGAGGCGCAGGCGAAGTTCGGCTTCCTGCTGGACGCGCTCAAGTTCGGCGCGCCTCCGCACGGTGGTATCGCGTTGGGCATGGACCGGCTCGCCTTCCTGCTGACCGGCGCCGAGTCCCTGCGCGACGTGATTCCGTTCCCCAAGACGAAGACGGGCACGGACCTGATGACGGGCGCGCCCGGCGACGTGGACGACAAGCAGCTTCGCGAGCTGCATGTCCGTCCGGTGCCGCTCCCGCAGAAGTAGTCAGACGATGGAGGCGAGGGGCTCCGGCCCCCCCTCCAGTGTCTCTCGCAGTCGGTGCAGGCCCTTCTCCAGCGAGGCGCGGGTGCGTGGAGTCCCCAGGCACACGCGCACCGCCGCTGGAGCGGTGGCCGGGCCCACGGTGAACAGCTCGGCGGGCATGACGACCACGCCGCGCCGCCGGGCCTGCGAGGTGAACGCCTCCGCGCGCCAGGGCGAGGGGAGCTTGAGCCACAGGTGGTACGTGGTGGCTCGGCCCTGACGTGGCAACAGGTCCCCGAGCACGTCCCTCGCCAGCTCCAGTCGCTCGTGGGCTTCTCGGCGGCGTCGCACCACCAGCTCGTCGGCGGTGCCGTCACGAACCCAGCGCGCGGTGATGTCGGCCGTGAGCGCGGGTGTCATTCGCGCGGCCAGGGCGGCTTCTTCCGCGAGTCGCTCGGTGCTCGGTCCCGCTGGCGCCGCGAGGTAGCCGATGCGCAGCCCCGGGGCGAGCAGCTTGGAGACGCCGGCGATGAACCAGCCGGACTCCGGCAGGAGCGTGCAGAGCGGCGGTGGACGCTTGTCGAGGAGGAGGCCGTACGCGTCGTCCTCCACCACCGCGAGACCGTGTCTTCGAGCCACCGTGGCGATGCGGCGCCGGCGCTCCTCGGGCATGACGGCGCCCGTGGGGTTCTGGAGGTTGGGCAGGCAGAAGAGGACCTTCGCGCCGGTGCGGCACGCGGTCTCCAGGGCGTCCGGGAGGAGGCCTTGCTCGTCCATGGCCACGCCGTGAAGGCGCAGGTGGAGCCGGCTCGCGAGCACCTTGAGGCCCGGGTAGGTGAGTGACTCGCAGAGCACCGTGTCGCCGGGGCGCGTGAGGGTGCTGAGGGCGACTTCCATCGCGTGCTGCCCGCCGGAGCAGACCATGATTCGCGAGGGCTCCACGTCCAGGCCGAAGCGGGACATCCACTCGGCGCCGGCCTCACGGTGCGCTGTGTTGCCCGCGTGGGGTTGGTAGTCGAGCAGCTCCGAGAGGTGAGTGGAGCGGTGCAGTGCCTCCAGTGACTTCTTCAGCGCGGCACCGGCGGGGTCTCCGGATGGGGTCGCGGGCCAGTTGAGGCCCAGGTCGATGAGGGTGTCGTCGCCTGCGTCCTGAGTGGGCTGTGGGAACTGACGCGGGGTGTCCCGGTGGCGCACGAAGGTGCCTCGACCGACTTCGCCGCCGATGAGGCCCCGGCGCTCCGCCTCCGCATAGGCACGTGTCACGGTGCCCACGGTGACGCCCACCTTCTCCGCCAGTTCACGGTGCGTGGGCAGGCGGGTTCCGGCGGCGAGGCGTCCCTCCTCGATATCCGCGCCGAGCGCATCCGCGAGGATTCGGTACAGCGGCCCCTCTCGGCCCCGCAGGTTGGGCGTCCAGATTGTCATGGTGACAATGCATACAGTTGCCGGGCGTGTTCGCGCAATGTATCGATTGTGTCGATTCTTGAGTTGGATTGTGTCGGTACACTCGAAGGACGGTGCGGGCTTGGGCCCGGGGCCGTGGATGGGAGAGGCACGCCATGCAGGTGACCATCGTCGACGCTTTCACGCAGACCGCTGGGGCAGGCAATCGCGCGGGTGTGGTGCTGGACGCGGCGGGACTGGGGGTGGAGGCCATGCAGCGCATCGCCGCGGCGGTGGGCGCGTCGGAGACGGCATTCGTCGTCTCGGGCCCCACGGCGCAGGGCGTGCGGCTGCGCTACTTCACTCCGACGAGCGAGATTGATTTCTGCGGCCACGCCACGGTGGCGACGTTCCACCTGTTGGCCGAGCGCGGGCTCGTGCCTCGGGCGGGAGCGCTCAAGCTGGAGTGCGCGGCGGGGGTGCTCGACGTGGAGCTGGAGTCGGTGGACGCGCGTCGAAGCCGGGCGTGGATTGTCACCCCTCGGCATCCGTGGCTGGAGACGCCGGTGCCGCTGGAGCAGGTGCTCGCGCTCGTGGGTGGGACGGTGGACATGGTGGATGGCTCGTTGCCCGTGCGTCGCAATGCGCACCGAATCATGGTGCCGTTCCGCCGGAGGGCAGACGTGTGGGAGCTGGCCCCGCGCTCGAACTCACTGGACGTGCTGCTTCGGCCCCATGGGCTTAGTGGCGCGTACTTCTTCACGCGCGAGACGCTGGAGGCGGGCAGCGTGGCGCACTCGCGCTACTTCGTGCCCGGCATGGGTGTGGCGGAGGACCCCGCCACGGGCTCGGCGGCCGGGCCGCTCGGCATGTACCTGGCGATGCACGGGGTGCTGACGCTGCCAGCCGAGGGTGGCACCGTGCGCGCTCGCATCGAGCAGGGTGATGCCATGGGCAAGCCGGGGCGCATCGAGGTTGAAGTCACGGGGCGCGCCGGGCAGCCCGAGCAGGCTCGCATCGGCGGAGTGGCGGTGACGGTCCTCGACGGCACGCTGCACGTGTAGCGGAGCGGAGCGGCTCGCCCTTGTTCCAGGACGCCTGTCGTCGGCGGACCTTGCTCGCTCCACACGGACACTCCGCCGTGTGGAGTGCTCACTGGGAGGACTCGTCCGCAAACCGAGTCCCGAGCCGTCCGCGACGCATGCGCTTCCTTGCCTACCCGTATGTTGGTCCCCAGGAGATACGACGCCGTTCCTCGGATGCCCCGGCTGGTACGCCGGTCAGCTCCCTGGAGGACGTCCAGGATTGGCTTGCCGCCAACCCCGATGCGCTCGTCGAGGGTGCGACGTATGTGGTCGACTTGCGTGGACGCTTGCGGCTCGCGCCTCGGAGGTCCGAGCATGTCGCGTGCGCCAGCGGTGAAGAGGTCCTTGCCGCTGGCGAGATTCGCTTCCGCGACGGTTCGCCCCAGCCCTCGGTTGTCGAGGTGACGAACCTCTCCACTGGCTACTGCCCTGATGTGACCTGTTGGGCTGCCGTGGAGGGGGCCTTGAATCGGGCGGGCCTGAGGCCTCCGTCGGGCTTCACCACCGAGATGCTGTTCCGGCGGTGTACGGCATGTGGCCAGGTCACCCTGGTGAAGGACGGATGGTTCGTCTGCGTCTTCTGCGACGCAGACCTCTCTTCCTCGTGGAACGTCGGGGCCCGCCGTGAGGTGGGCGATTGAACCCGGCCTTGGGCCCCTGAAGGCACATTCCAGAGAGGCGGCCAGTCGTGGGGGGGCTGGCTGGAGCCGGACCTCACTGTGCGGTGCGTCAGCCGTGTGCCGGGTGGCGGGGGACCTGGACGACCCTGGGGGGCGTCGCGAAGTGGAGTACCGCGCCACAACCGCGTAAACAGGGGCGTTACAGGGAGGGGTAGGTGCCGATGAAGACGTTCCTCGTGGTCAATCCGCGCAGCGCCAATGGCCAGACAGGGAAGCGCTGGGTCGAGATTGCCGCGCAGGTGGGGAAGGTGCTCGGTGAGTTCGGGCACGGATTCACCCAGGGCGGCATGGATGCCGCGCGCATCGCCCGCGAGGCGATTGACCAGGGCTACGAGTGCATCGTCGCGGTCGGCGGCGACGGCACGCTCAACGAAGTCACCAACGGCTTCTTCCGCGACGGCAAGGCCATCAACCCGAACGCCGTCCTTGGCCTCATCCCTCGCGGCACCGGTGGCGACTTCCGCCGCACCTTCGGCTGGGGGCTCGACCTGGAGTCCTCCCTGGAGCGGCTCCGCTCGGACACCACCGAGCCCTTCGATGTCGGCCGGCTCGACTTCATCGACAACGACGGCAATCCCGCGACGCGCTACTTCGCCAACATCGCCTCGTTCGGCGTGAGCGCGGTGGTGGCTCGCGAGGTGAACAGCGGCAGCAAGGCCCTCGGCGGCAACTTCAGCTTCGTCTGGGGCACGCTCAAGGGCCTGGTGAAGTACACCGAGCGCAAGGTACGGCTGTCCACGGATGATGGGCCCGCGGAGACGCTCGACATCACCGCCGTCGCCGTGGCCAACGGTCGCTACTTCGGCAGCGGCATGTTCGTCGCCCCCGAGGCGATTACCCATGATGGCGTGTTCGACATCACCATCTGGTCCGGCTACGGCCTGAGCGACTTCCTCCTCAAGTCCAAGGGCGTCTACAACGGCTCGCACGTCACCTGGAAGGGCACGCGTCGCCTGCGCTGCCAGAAGGTCCATGCGGAGTCGGTGGATGGCCAGGAGGTCTTCCTGGACGTCGACGGAGAGACGCCAGGCCGACTGCCCGCCACGTTCACGCTCCTGCCCGCCGCCATTCGCATCAAGGTGTAGCCAAGGGCGGTTGCTCCCCAGGGGCAGGCGCCACGGCACTCTTGGGCGCGGGGCTCTTGGCCTTGGGCGCGAACTTCTTCTGGTAGTAGCGCTCCCACAGCTTGAGTCCCGGAACGCCCACCAGCGTGGGGCCGAGGAACACCGCGAGCTGCATGCCCTCGATGCCCAGGTGCCGCGCATTGACGACGAGCACGGCCGTCAGCGTGGCGATGCCCGAGCCCACCATGGCCCCCATGTGCTGGAACCACCAGTGCATCCGCTCTTGAGGCGGACGCAGCCAGTACCTCAGCGACGAGGCTCCCGTGAGGATTCCCACGGGCGCGAAGCCCCACAGGAGCGGCACGCCCTTCACGAGGCCCCACGCCACGGTGAACAGGCCCAGCGCCAGGGTCAGCGCGGAGAGGCCCAGGTCGAAGGGGTGGCGATGTGCCGTCGTGCGTGACTTCGTGCGCAGCACCCGCACGCCCATGGACGCGGAGGTTCCACTCATCACGCTCAGGAGCATGAAGAACAGCGCGTGGGACTGATTCTCGGGGCCTTGCATGAACCTCCAGGTGGAGATGATCAACCCGGTGAGGGCCACCACGCCCATCGCCCCCACGTAGACCCAGCCCACGCGCCGGTGGAGCGAGCCTCCCTTGCGCGCGACGAGGGGCAACCACAGCGCGGTGAAGCCGACGACCCCCGCCATGATGTGGATGGCACGGGCGAGATAATAGAAAGACATGCAGGCCTCCGAGGTGCTGCGAGACGAAAGCCACGGTACGCAGGCGCTCCCGTGTCCACATCGGCTGGAAGTCACACGGGGGCGCTGTGACTTCCGGCATATGTCCTGCCTCCGAGGCGGGCTCTATGCTCCGCTCCCATGTCCCTGAAGCACGCCGCGCGGAAGCCCGCGTCCATCCGAAGACTGCTGCGCATGGCGGGGCTGCTCACGTGGGCTGTCGTCGGTTCTCCGCATGTGGAGGACGTGCTGCGAGAGCCCGCGCTGCTCTTCACTCCGCGAGAGCTGGCGTGGTGGGCGGCCTTTCTCGCATTCGGCCTGGCCTACTGGCGCAACGCCCGCTCGGAGACGGTGACTCGGGACGGTGTGGTGATGATGGGGATTCAGTCCGTCAGCGCGCTCGTCATCGTCGCCACCAGTCGCACGGGCGTGGACGGGGCGCTGCTCGCCATCGTCGCGGCCCAGGCGCCCGAGCTGCTGTCCCAGCGTCGCGCGATGCTCTGGGTCCTCGCGCAGTCGGTGGCCATGCTGCTCGTCTTCGTCTCCATCTACCCGCTGTCGCGCGCGCTGCTCCAGGCGCTCATCTACATCGGCTTCCAGGGTTTCACGTTGGGCTCGGCCATCGTCATGGTTCGCGAGGCCGAAGCGCGAGGTGAGCTGGCGCGCCTCCACGCGGAGCTTCAGGCCACCCAGGTGCTGCTCGCCGCGCGCGAGCGAGAAGGGGAGCGGCTGCGCATCGCCCGCGAACTTCACGACTCGCTGGGCCACCACCTCACCGCACTGTCCCTCAACCTGGAAGCCGCCGTGCACACCGCGAAGGACACGCCCTCCGCCGAGCACCTGCGACGCGCGCGTGAAGCCGCCCGCACGCTGCTGTCCGAGGTGCGCGAGACAGTGTCCGCGCTGCGTGACACCCCCGCGCCCCTGCTGGCCACGCTGCGCCGGCTCGCGCAAGACGTGCCCGGCCTCACGGTCCACCTGGAGATTCCGGAGTCGCTGGTCCTCGACTCGTCCGAGGCGACGCATTCGCTCATCCGCTGTGTCCAGGAGGTCCTGACGAACACGCTGCGCCACGCCCAGGCATCGCAGCTCTGGATTCGCATCGTCCCGACACACGAAGGTGGCGTGCGCGTCACGACCCGGGACGACGGTCGAGGGGCGCAGGCACCGACGACGCCCGGCGCGGGCCTCACGGGCATGCGAGAGCGCTTCACCCGATTGGGAGGCGGCGTGGAGTGGCGCGCGGAGGCAGGGAAGGGCTGGGAGCTGGATGCGTGGCTGCCGGCCGAGCGGAGGGCCGACGCGTGATTCGACTCGTCCTGGTGGATGACCATGCGCTGGTGCGCCAAGGGCTGCGCGGGCTGCTGGACCTCACGCCCGACCTGCGCGTGGTGGGCGAGGCCGTGGATGGCGAGGACGCGCTGCGCAAGGCGGAGGAGCTGAACCCCGACGTCGTCCTGATGGACGTTCGCATGCCCCGCATGACGGGCCTGGAGGCGCTGAGGGAGCTGCGTCGCGGACCCGTGCACCGTCGCGTGGTGCTGCTCACCACCTTCGACGAGGACGCCGCCATCGTCGAGGCGCTGCGCGCGGGCGTGCAGGGCTTCCTCCTCAAGGACGTGTCGCTGGACGAACTGGCCGACGCCATCCGCCGGGTCCACGCCGGAGAGACGCTGCTGCCTCCCGGTGTCGCCGAGCGCGTGGCTCGGGGCCTCTTGGAGCTGTCCCGGGATTTTCCGGCCGCCGAGCTTCCCGAGGGCCTCACGCGGCGGGAGGTCGAGGTGCTGCGGCTCATCGCCCGGGGCTTGAGCAACCGGGAGATTGCCCAGGCGCTCGGCACGGCGGAGGGCACGGTGAAGAACCAGACCTCCAGCATCCTGTCGAAGCTCGGTGTGCGGGACAGGACTCGAGCGGTGCTCCGGGCGATGGAACTCGGCTGCCTGTAGGCCGTACATCCCTCTTGGGTAGTCCCCGGATTCTGAGGCAACCTCCTGCATCAGGTGGCGTCCGGCGTTATGCCTGCTGGACGCGCGGCACCGCGTTCCGGTGTCCGTAGGACACAAGAGAGATGCCCGATGGCCCAGCAGCGCGGACCCTCCCAGCTCGACCTCTTCACGGGCGCGCCCATCGAGCCGCCCGCGCGGAGCCGGAGCAGGACCCAGCCGGTAGCCCCCGCGCCGGTGCCGGAGCCCCTCGCCGACCTGGGACGCGAGCTGCCGACGGGCGTCTACCTGGGCACCTCGTCGTGGACGTTCCCCGGCTGGTCCGGTCTCGTCTATGACCACGAGGCCGCCGCGTCGCAGCTCGCGCGCGAGGGCCTGTCCGCGTACGCGCGCCACCCCGTGCTGCGCACCGTGGGCATCGACCGGACCTTCTACGGCCCCATCAACGCCGAGGCCTTCGCCGAGTACGCCGAGCAGGTGCCCGCGGACTTCCGCTTCCTGGTGAAGGCACACGAGGCCTGCACCCTGGCGCGCTTCCCCATGCACGAGCGCTACGGCGCGCACCGGGGACAGCTCAACGAGCGGTTCCTGAACGCGGCCTACGCGGAGGAGTACGTGGTGCGCCCGTTCGTCGACGGCCTGGGCGACAAGGGCGGTCCGCTCGTCTTCCAATTTCCACCGCAGGACCCGCAGGTCTTGGGGGGCACCGCGCGCTTCGTGGAGCGGCTGCACGCGTTCCTCTCCGCGCTCCCCAAGGGCCCGCTGTACGCGGTGGAGGTGCGCAACGAGGAGCTGCTGACGGAGAGCTTCGCGCAGGCGCTGGCGGACGTGGGGGCATGTCCGGTGCTCGCGGTGTGGGCCCACATGCCCTCCATGGGGATTCAGGCGAAGCGCACACGGGCGCTGGACGCACGGGCCCTCGTCGTACGGTGGATGCTGCCGCCGAACCTGGGCTACGAGGAGGCTCGCGCTCGCTACGCGCCCTTCAACCGGCTGGTGGACGAGGACGTGCCCACCCGCGACTTGCTGGCCCGCGCGTGTCTGGCCGCCCTGCGCCGCGAGCGCCCCGTCTTCGTCACCATCAACAACAAGGCCGAGGGCAGCGCGCCACTGTCCGCCATCAAACTGGCGGAGCGTATCGTCACGAGCAGGTCGACGGAGGGGGACCAGCGGAGCGTCGCGTCATGAACGCCCCTTGCGCCCATGCACAACACTTGCTTACTTGAGGGGGCATGAAGTCCGTCCTCATCGCCGCACTGCTGGTTCAAATGACGACAGCCGGAGGCGCGGGCGCGCGCGATGAACGTGCGAACGAGCACGTCACCGCGACGGAGGAGGATTGGAACAAGCACCTCTCCGCGCTGAAGCAGGAGGTCGACTCGGTGTCGGAGCAGTTCCGGGTGGCCCGAGAGCGGCGGCGTGTGGAGGCCGAGCGCCAGAAGCGCGAGTCGGGGGAATGGACGAATGAGCCCACGACGCCTGCCCCCTCTCCCAGCAAGCGAGCCCTCGCTCCCGCCGGAGGGGCCGGAACCCCCGCCCCCTGACGATGAAGTCGTCGAGCTGCCCATCGACGGCACCCTCGACCTGCACTTCTTCCAGCCTCGCGAGGTGAAGCCCCTCGTCATCGAGTACCTCTGGGCCTGTCGCCAGAAGGGGCTGCTCGACGTGCGGGTCATCCACGGCAAGGGCACGGGCGCGCTGCGCCGCACGGTGCACGCCCTGCTGCCAAAGCTGGAGGAGGTGGAGTCGTTCCGCCCCGCCTCCGAGTTCGATGGAGGCTGGGGCGCGACGTGGGTGCGGCTCAAGCCGCTGCCGCCTCAGGACAGCCAGAAGTAGGCGGAGGCGATGAGCGAGCGCTTCTCGTTCACCTTGGCCTTGTTCGCGAGCTCCGCGAGCTGCCGGTCCTTGGCGGCGTAGCGCTTCTCCTCCTCGTTGCGCAGCGAGGACAGCTTGCGGCGGTACTCGCGCTCCATCCGGTCCGAGTGCGCCCGCGCCTTCGCGCGCTCCGCGATGTCTTCCACGGACGACACCTGCTTGCGCGCGTCGATCCACTGCTGGCGGGCCGCCTCCACGCCCTCGCGGGACTCCATCAGGCAGTCCTCGACGTAGCGGTCCGCGCGCTCCTTGGCCTTGTCCAGCTCCAGGGCATTGCGGCGCTCGGCGGCGCGGACGATTTCGTCCTTCGCCGTCATCAGCGACTGCTCCTGCATGAGCTGCACGGATACGGGCGCGGGCTGCCGGCGCTTCTCCTCCTTCGCGGCCAGCTTCACGAAGTGCGCGCCGTCCTGGAGGGGCAGGGCGCGGAAGTTGCCCTCGCGGTCCTTCACCAGCACCAGGTGGACCAGCTTCTCCTCCGGCTTCAGGCCCGTCGTCTCGAACTTGTAGGCGAACCACCAGCCCTCGCTGCCGGCCAGTCGCGCCAGGCGTGAGGGAAGGCCCGCGGCGTCGAGCTGGAGGTAGCTGACGGCGTCCTGCTTGCGCTCCTTGACGGCATAGGCGGCCTTGGCGATTTCGAGCCGGCCAGAGGTGCGGCTTCCGAGCACGGAGCTGGTGAGCGCGCGCGCCTCCTGCTGCCGCTTCGCGAGGGCCTCCTTCGTCTGCTCTCCCTGGCCCCGCAGGCGGCGGCGGACATCGCCGTCGAAGCGCTCCAGCACCACCGAGCGCATCTCCGTCATGCGTTGGCTGATGCGCCCCTCCATCTCCGAGCGCAGCTTGTCGAACGCCGCGTTGATGTCCTCCACCTTGCGGCAGCCCTGGTAGATGTCGAGCACGCGGCGCTCGAAGTCCACGCCGCTCTCCAGCGCGCCCAGGATTTCATCCGACGCGCCGAAGACGCCGTCGAAGAGGTTGAGCTTCTTCTCCAGCAGCTCGAACAGGCGCGCGTCCGCCGCGTTCATCCGGTTGAGGAAGTTGATGACCAGCACGTCGCGCTGCTGGCCATACCGGTGGCAGCGGCCGATGCGCTGCTCCACGCGCTGCGGGTTCCAGGGCAGGTCGTAGTTCACCACCAGGTTGCAGAACTGGAGGTTGAGGCCCTCGGCGCCGGCCTCGGTGCAGATGAGGATCTGCGTCTTGTTGCGGAAGTCGTCCACCAGCGCGCGCCGGTCCTCCGGCGTGCCGGCGTCACCCGACAGCAGCGAAATCTTTCCCCGGTACCCGTTCTCCGAGAGGAGGTTGAACAGGTACTGCTGCGTGCGCTTGGACTCGGTGAAGATGAGCGCCTTCTCCGGCCAGCCGTGCGCGCGCATCACCGTGAAGGTGCGGTCCAGGCCCCGCTTGAGGGCCTCGCCCTTGGCGTTGACCTTGATGGAGTCCGCCAGGTCCGCGTACTGCCGCAGCTCCCAGACCTCCTGCTCCAGGGCGCGCACGTTGGGCGCCTTGGCCGGGTCATCGGACCACTCCTCGCCCTCTTCGACGAACTGCTTGGCCTCCTCGGGCTCGAACATCGCGAGCGCCTGCTGGCCCAGCTTCGCCGCCGCCAGTCGCTTCTCCAGGTTGTCCGACAGCCGCCGCAGCGTCGGGGCGATGGCGTACGTGGAGGACGCCAGGAGCTTGCGGTAGCACAGCGTCAGGAGCGTCTTCTTGCCGGGCTCAATCGCCGCGGCCTCCGAGCGCTGGAGGTACTCGCTGACCTTCTCGTAGAGGTCATGCTCCTCGGGCGAGGGCGTGAAGTCCTCCACGATGGAGCGGCGGTTGGTGTAGCGCACGTACTCGCGCACCTGCCGGCGCAGCGTGCGTTGCACCACGGGAGCAAGGCGCTCCTTGAGCTCTCCGGCGGCGGCCTCGGACATGCCGCCGCCCTCGTCCACGCGGTAGCGGCTGCGGAAGGCGTGCTCGGGCCCCAGAATCTGCTCGTCCAGGAGCGACATCAGCCCGAACAGCTCCATCAAGTCGTTCTGGAGCGGGGTGGCGGTGAGCAGCAGCTTGGGCTTGCCGGCCAGGGACGCCTTGAGCGCCTGGCCCATCTTGTTGTTGGGCCGGTGCGCGTTGCGCAGGCGGTGGGCCTCGTCGATGACGACCAGGTCCCACGGGATTTCCGACGTCAGGTGCGCCTTGTTGGCCGCGAAGGGGTGCGAGCAGATGACGGGGAAGGGCTGGTCGAAGCAGTTGCCGGTGGCGCGCACGGTGCGGCCGTCCACCAGCACGCTGTCCAGGTCGAACTTCTCCCGCAGCTCGCTGTTCCACTGCGCGCGCAGCGTGGCCGGCGCGAGGATGAGGATGCGCGTCTTCCCCTCGGCCATGAGCTGGGCGATGACGAGCCCGGCTTCAATGGTCTTCCCCAGGCCCACCTCGTCGCCCAGCATGCAGCCGCCGCGCGACAGCGAGTCGAGCGCGAACATGGCGCCCTCGACTTGATGCGGGTTGAGGTCGACCTTCGCTTCGGACAGGGCTCCCGCCAACCGTTGTTGCGTATCACCACTGCGTGCCAGCAGCTCTTCCGCCAGCAGGCGTTCGTGGAAGGGGGTCAGCGTCGTCCGGGGCGATGGCTCCGTGGCCTCCGCTCCGCGCGCGGCGATGGCCGCCGCGTCCGCCTCGACCTCCAACCTCAATCCCCTTGCGACCTCCGCCAAGACCGTCTCCATCCGCTCTGTTTCGGGGCGCCCACCGACACAGCGGGCGAGAGAGACGCGCCATTTTGTTGACGGAGGCTCCGGTGTAAAGGGGGTCGTCTCCGAGGCCGAATTCTAGGCCTCCGCGCGATTGGCATGCTTCTTCGCGAGCGACGCGCGCGTACTCCAGAAATGAGTGCCGCGCGAACTTTCCGCTGGACATCTTCGCGAGGCCTACAACAGCCCGCGCGACTTGACGTCCAGGTACACGTTGAGCGCGGCCGCGCCGAAACCCTGGGCGGGTGCGCGGACGACCAGGGCTCCCGCGTCGCGCAGGGTGCTGGCGGTGCGACGGAACTCGGATTCCAGCCGCGTGGCGGCCTGTCGCGAGTACGCGTCCTGCGCTTCCACGGGCACGTCGATGGCCGCGTCGCGCACGTCCTCGTCCAGGAGCGACGCGACGACGGGGAGGTGCCGGGGCCGCAGGGCCAGCGTGCGGGTGAGCAGCCCCGCGGAGGCGTCCGGGTCCACCAGGTCCGTGAAGAGCACGACGAGCGTGCGCCGCGTCTGTCGGGCGAAGGCGAAGTCGTAGGCGCGGCCGTAGTCGCTCTCCTCCAGCGCGGCCTCGGCGCGGTAGAGCGATTCGGTGATGAGGCGCAGGTGCTCGTGGCCCTTGCGAGGCGGCAGGAAGGTGAGCACGTCGCTGGCGAAGGCCATGACGCCCACCACGTCACCGGCGTCCAGGCCCACCCGCGCCAGTCGGAGCGCCGCGTCCACCGCGTGGTCCAGCTTGCGACGGCCCTGGACCTTGCCGGCCATGTGTCGCCCGCAGTCGAGGAGCAGCAGCATGGGCTGGTGCCGCTCGGGCTGCCACGTGCGCACCAGGGTGTTGGCGTGGCGCGCGGAGGCCTTCCAGTCGATGTGGCGGTAGTCGTCGCCGGGGCGGTACTCGCGCAGGGACTCGAACTCGCGTCCCTCGGCCGCGCGGCGGCGCAGCGTCCTCTCTGACGGCGCGTCCGAGGAGCGGGCCAGGGCGAGCGCCTCCCTCGAAAGGGCGGTGAGGTCCGGATAGATTTTCACCGCCTGCGCTGCGGGCACGCGCACCTGTCGGGCGCAGAGTCCCAGCGGGCCGAGGAGCCGGAGGTGGAGGTCTCCGAAGCTCGCATCTCCTCGGGACGGAGGGGTGACGAAGTACGTCAGGCGGGAGCGGGTGAGGGGCGCGCCGCTCAGGGCTTGCAGCACGAGGGACTGACGGTGGCCGGTGCTGGCGACGACCTGGGGCGGCTCGTCGCGGACCTCCAGGCGCAGCGGCGCGGGGCCGGTGTCCACTCGCTCGAACGACAGGTGCACGGCGTTGCGGGTGCCCGAGGAGAGGATGGGCTCCACCTCGCGTGACACCTTCACGTCCTCGCCATGGGGCGCGCGGAGGAAGTCCACGGCGCACAGGGCGAGCACCGCCACGTCCAGGGCCAGCGCCAGCCAGCCGAATGCGGGGCTGGCCACCGTCAGCGCGGCGGGGAGGAGTCCCACCGCGAGCAGTGCGACGGCGAGGCCGGTGGGGACGGGACGGCCCAGGCTCACCGGGGGACCCGGACCCGCTCGAGCGTCTGCTTCAGCACGTCATCCGCGGTGACGCCTTCCACCTCGGCCTCGGCCTTGAGGAGGAGGCGATGGTTGAGCACGCTGCCGGCCGCGCCCTTCACGTCGTCCGGGGTGACGAAGTCATTGCCCATCAGCGCGGCGCGGGCCTTGGACGCGGCCAGGAGCGCCTGCGCGGCGCGGGGGCTTGCGCCCAGACGCACGCGGGGATTGGCGCGCGTGTCCCGTACCACGGCGACGACGTACTGGAGGATGGAGTCGTCGCAGGTGACGCGGGCCGCGCGGGCCTGCAGCTCCATGAGCGTGGGCGCGTCCAGCACGCGGTCGATGGAGGGCGGTTTCCCCTCGCGCTGGTGGAAGGCGCGCAGCATGGTCGTCTCGGAGTCGGAGTCCGGATAGCCCACGCGGATGCGCATCAGGAAGCGGTCCAGCTGGGCCTCGGGCAGGGGATAGGTGCCCTCCAGCTCCAGCGGGTTCTGCGTGGCGACGACGAAGAAGTGCGGCGGCAGCGGGTGGGTGACGCCGTCGATGGTGACCTGCCGCTCCTCCATGGCCTCCAGCAGCGCGGCCTGGGCCTTGGGCGGGGTGCGGTTGATTTCGTCCGCGACGAGGACCTCCGTGAAGATGGGGCCCTTCACCAGACGGAAGGCGTTGTCCTGGGGCTGGAAGATGTTGGTGCCGAGGATGTCCGCCGGCATCAGGTCCGGGGTGAACTGGATGCGCGTGAAGAGCAGCCCCAGCGCTCCGGCCATGCTGCGCGCGGTGAGCGTCTTCGCCACGCCGGGCACGCCTTCCAGCAGGACGTGGCCGCGCGCCAGGAAGGCGGTCACCAGGTCGGCGAGCACACGAGGCTGGCCGAAGACGGTGCCGGCGAGCGCGGCGGTGAGGCGGGCGAGGGGAGTGGCGTCGGACATGGTGGCGGGGAACGGTAGACCGCCGTCGAGTCGCGCGGCACCACTTTCGTGGCGCGCGCGCCGTGTCGTCAGTCGTTCTTGCTCTTGAGTCCGAGGAACGCGCCGATGAGCGCGGCCACCGAGCCCAGCAGGCCGATGAAGACACCGAAGCTGGGCGAGGAGTTCATCATCTCCGCGTTGCCGATGGGCGTGGGCACCAGCGTCGTGTCCGACGACACCTTGATGAAGACGATGCACCAGATGAGGCACAGGAAGGTGGTGAACAGCTGCGCCATCCACGGCACCACGGGATTGAGGTTCGGGAACGAGCTGCGCACCCGGACGCCGATGGCCACCATCACCATCAGCGAGAGCACGAACGCGCCGAAGCCCGTGCTCATCAATCCCAGCGCGTCACCGTCCGCCGCTGTCTCCTTCCACGGCGTGAAGCACGAGAGGACGACCAGCCCCGAGCCATAGAAGGCAATCTTGTCGCCGGCGCTCATCGCGCCCATCAAATCCCTGGCGTCCTGCATGAGCTCTTCGGGGTCGACGATGGGGCTGCCGTTCTCCTCGTCGTCGCGGCCCCTGCGCTCCCAGGGGTCGGACCCCGTGGAGACCGGCGCGGGAGCGGGAGCAGGCGCGGGAGCGGTGCGCTTGGGAGCCGTGGCGGGCGCGGCGCGAGTCGCGGGCGCGGGGCGACTGGGGCGCTGAGGCGCGCCCCGGGCGATGTCCTGCACGCTCTTGACGTTGGTGGCGTCCGCGCTGACCGGCACGGCGGGCCTGACGCCGGACTTGCCCGCGGGTCGCGGACGCGCGGGCTTGGGCGGAGGAGGGCGCGGGTCTTCGCTCGCGCCCGTGGATTCCTCATCGTTGTCAGCAGGTGGCTCCGAGGAGAGGAACGAGCTGTCGATGATGTAATCGCAGACGGAACAGATGGATGCGTCGGCGGCTACCTTCGAGCCGCAGCCAGGGCAGTTCAGGACCAGCGCTCCTGCTGAGAGATGCGAACCATCATCTTCGGAGCCCGGGGCCGCGCGTGTCAAACGGCATGCGGCCTAACCCCTGGATTTTCGCGGGAATTTGGCCTAGGCCCCAGCGCATGAGCCGCCCGAGCCCCGTCCGACTCCCCAGCGTCTGTCTGGCCCTCCTCGTCCTCGTCTCCGGCTGTGTCCGCGCCGTCCCGGGCCCGGATGCGGACCCGCCCGACGCGGAGATGATGGCCCGAATCCGCGATTGGGAAGACCGGCGCTCGCTGGGCGGCGGGGAGCTGGTGGCGCTGGTCACCGGCGCGCCGGATCCGCGGGTCCGGGCGAGGGCCCTGCGCGCGCTGGCCCGCATCCAGGACGTGGCCACGCTGGACGCGGTCGTCGCGGGCCTGGAGGACTCGGAGGCCCTTGTCCGAGGCGAGGCCGCCTTCGCGGCGGGCGAGCTTGCGCTCTCCTGGGAGCCGCTCACGGAGGCCGAGCGGGCGAGCCTGGCGACGCCGTTGCTGGCGGCCGAGGAAGACGAGCGCGACGCGGCGGTGCGTGCCGCGCAGCTCGACTCCCTGGGGCGCCTGGCGACGGCGGACACGCTGGCTCGACTCGTCCAGCGGCTTCAGGGCGAGGACGTCGAGACGGCCGGACGGGCGGCGCTGGCGTTGGGCGTGGCGGCGCGACGTGGGGGTGCGGCGGTGGTGAAAGATGTGTCCCTGGCGCCCGCGCAGGCGCTGATGGCGGCAGGGCGGCCGGTAGCGGCCCGATATGGCGGCGCCTATCTGCTGGCCACGGCGAAGCGCGCGGAGAGCCTGCCGACGCTGCGCGCGTGTCTGGCGGATGAGGACGCGGACGTACGCGGCCTGTGCGTGAAGGCCTTCGGTGACGTGGGGGGACCGGAGGACGCGGTGGTGCTAGGCCGGATGCTGGACGACACGGTGCCTCGCGTGGCGGCGGAGGCGGCGCGCTCGCTGGCGAAGCTCGCGGCCACGTGTGGCGGGCCTTGCGCGCCACTGGACGCCCTCGAAGCCCTGGTGCCCCGAGCGAAGCGCGTGGCGCGGGGGATGGAGACGCCGATGCCCACGGGCGCGGCGCCGCGCGTGGAGACGCTGGCGCGCTCCGCGGATGGGCACCCGTTGCTGGCCCTGGCGCAGCAGGGGCTGCCGGAGTTCGGCATGCCGTTGCTCGCGTCGCTCCGGCTCGCGCTGGCGGACGCGGAGCGGGGCTCGGCGTCGGATGTGGCGCGCGCGGACCTGGGGTGGCTCGACTGTCGGCTGGCGGCGGCGTCGGACCGTCAGCGTGGCGTGGTGGCGGACACGATGAACTGTGGCTTCGGCCGGGTGTCCGAGGAGCGTCGACTGGCCCTGGGACTTCGCGAGGCGGCGCTCTCCCCGAAGAAGACGCCCGCCGACTTCGCGGTGGGCTATCTGCGCCACCCGTCGGCGCGCGTGCGGCTCACAGCGATGGAAGCCCTCGCCGAGCGCCCCGTGCTCCGGACGGCGGCGGCCGTGTCTCCACTCCTGCGCGGTGAGGACCTGGTGGTGGCCGGCGCGGCCGCCGCGACGCTGGGGAAGCTGAAGGCCCCGGGTGCCCAGCCCGACCTGGAGGCGCTGGCCGACCGCGTCCCCTCCGAGCCGGACCTCGCGGACCCCGTGGCGGGCGCGCTCGTCGCGCTCCAGGTTCCTGGTACCGAGGCGCGCATGAAGCAGTGGTTGACGCTCCCGCACGCCAACGTGCGCCGAGTGGCCGCCGAGGCCCTCACCCAGCTCACCGGCCAGCCCGTGCGCTCCGAGCGCGTGGAGCTTCCCCCATACGCCTTCCGTCCGGAGCCCGCGCCCAAGGGGGCCGCGCTGGTGCTGCGCACGGAGAAGGGCGACATCACCGTGCGGCTCGACGCCGACGAGGCGCCGCTCACGTCGGGCAACCTCTACGCCCTGGCGCGCAAGGGCTACTTCAACGGCATCACCTTCCACCGCGTGGTGCCGGACTTCGTGGCGCAGGGCGGAGACCCGCGCGGAGACGGGGAGGGCGGCCCGGGACACTCCATCCGCTGCGAGATGACCCGGCGGCCCTATCTGCGCGGTGTGCTCGGCATGGCGCTGTCGGGGAAGGACACCGGGGGCAGCCAGTTCTTCTTCACGCACGCGCCGCAGCCGCACCTGGATGGCCGCTACACGGCCTTCGGCGAAGTGGTGTCAGGGCTGGACGTGGTGGACGCGCTGCTGGAGGGCGACGTCATCCGGGAGGTCAGCGCGGTGACGCTGGCCCCGTGAGGTGAGGTCAGGTGCCGCTGGCTCGCGTCAGCGGCGGCTGGGCCCCGAGCGGGTGACTTCGCCAGCGCTGGTTCTCCTCTTCCTCCAGCGCCTCCACCTGGTTGCGGATGCGCTGCCACTCCGTCTCGGGGATGCGCAGGAAGGCGTCCGCGAGGTTCGGGTCGAACTGCGTGCCGGAGCAGCGGCGAATCTCGTCCCGAGCCACGCTCATGGGGCGACCCTTGCGGTAGGGCCGGTCCGACGTAATCGCGTCCACCGTGTCGGCGATGCAGAAGATGCGCGCGCCGATGCAGATGTCCTCGCCGGCGAGCTGCTGCGGGTAGCCCTTGCCGTCCCAGCGCTCCTGGTGCTGGAGGACGATGAGCGCCGCCTCGTGCAGGTACGGCATCTTCCCCATCATCCGGTAGCCGAACTCCGGGTGCTTGCGCATCTCCACCCATTCGTCCGGCGTCAGCGGTCCGGGCTTGAGCAGGATGGAGTCGCGCACGCCAATCTTGCCGATGTCGTGCAGGAGCGCTCCCTGCTCCACCACGTCCAGCGCGGCCCCGGCCAGGCCCACTTCCTCCGCCAGCCTGCGCGAGTAGAGCGCCACCCGACGCGAGTGCCACTGCGTCTCCGTGTCGCGGTAGTCCAGCGCGCTGATGAGCCCGTCCAACAGGCCCGTCGTGCGCTCCACCACCCGCCGCTCCAGGTCCTGGTTGATGGCCACCAGCTCCGCGTTCTTGTCCGCCACCTCGCGCGTCAGCCGCTCGTTGGACTCCACCAGCCGGTAGTGCTCCACCGCCTGCCGCACGCTGCTCGTCAGTTCGCTGAGCGACCAGGGCTTGCCGAGCAGCCGGAACACCTCGCCCCGGTTCACCGCCTCGGACGCGGTGCGGAAGTCCGCCGCCGCCGTCAGCATCAGCCGCACGGCCTTCGGGTTCTTCTCCCGGAGGACGCCCAGCAGCTCGATGCCGTTGAGGTACGGCATCATGAAGTCCGTCAGCACGACGCTGAAGCCCACCTCGCGAGCGGCCAGGGCCGGGTCGCTGTAGGTGACGACGTCATAGCCTTCCGTCTGGAGGATCCGGGTGAGCGCGGCGAGGATGAGCACGTCGTCATCCACCACGAGGATGCGGTCCATGTTGGAGGGTCTCCGGGGAGGTCGCGGGCCTGTCATTCTTTATACACGCCTTGCCTTGCGGCCAAACAGGGGCCCCCTTGCGTTTTGCACTCGCAAGCCCCGGAAATCCTTGGAGGTTCTTGCTAGCGGCAAGAGTGGTAGAACCAAGTGACGCTTGCCTGCTCGCCAAGGTGTGATTTATGGTGCGCGGCAAGGCTGCGTTTCAACGCTAACCCCTTGGAATCCTGGAGCAATCTCCGATGGCTAGAGCCCCAGCAGGGCCGGTGCCGGTGGTGGTGATGGGGCTGGGATTCATCGGGCAGGAGATTGCCAGAGCTGCCCTGTCCTGCCCGGAAGTGGAATTGATTGGGGCCGTGGATACCCATGCCTCCCTGGTGGGTCGTCCGTTGGGCGACGTGCTGGGAGGCCCCGCGCCGCGCGTCAAGGTGATGGACTCGCTGGAGAAGGCGGTGGGCCGCCGCAAGGGAGCGGTGCTGCTGCACGCGACGGGCTCCCGGCTGCCGGCGGTGATGGACCAATTGCTGGCGGCGCTGAAGCTGGGCCTGCCCATTGCCAGCACCTGTGAGGAGCTGGCCTTCCCCTATCTGAAGTACCCGGAGCTGGCGGACAAGCTGGACCGCGCCGCGCAGCGCGCCGAGGTCTCCATCGTCGGCGCGGGCGTCAACCCGGGTTTCGTTCTGGACAGACTGGTGGCCACGGCGGGACAGGTGTGTGGCCCGGTGCGGCGCGCGACAGTCACCCGGGTGGTGGACGCGCGCACCCGCCGGGAGGCCTTGCAGCGCAAGGTCGGCGCCGGTCTGACCGAGGAGGAGTTCTTCGAGTTGGTGGATGGTGAGCAGCTGGGCCACGTGGGGCTGGTGGAGTCGGCGGCACTCGCGGCACTGGGCCTGGGGTTGGATTGTGATGACTTCGAAGAAGAGGTAGCCCCCGTATTCGCCGAGCAGGACATCTCGGGCGGCGCGTTTGCCGTGAAGAAGGGACGGGTGGCGGGCATGTTCCAGTCGGTGGTCGGGTTGGAGGACGGGCAGGAGCGGGTGCGACTGGAACTGACCATCGCCGTAGGGGCTGACGACCCGAAGGACCGCATTGAAATCGATGCGGACCCTCGTTTGGTGTTGGAAATCCCGGGGGGAGTGGCAGGCGACCGGGCCACCGCGAATGCGCTGGTGAATGCCGCGCCACGCTTGACGGCCGCCGAAGCAGGGCTCCTCACGGTGCTCGAGCTTCCGGCCGGACGTTAGAGTCAGGAGAGGGATAATGCTGGACAAGAATGCGATCGGCCGTGCCTCGCCGCCGACGCTCAACGAAGTGGAGAAGGGTGCCATCCGCCGCTTCGCGGAGGCCATCGGAGACTACAACCCGATCTACTACGACGAGGAGTACGCTCGGGCCTCCGGATATCCCACCATCATCGCGCCTCCCACGTTTCCCGCGTCCTTTCATTCGGCCGCGGACTTGAGGGAGCTGTTGGGCGTGGGCATCAAGAGCCTGCTGCACGCCGAGCAAGGCTTCGACTACGAGCGGCCCATCTTCGCCGGAGACCGCATCTACGTCTCCACCCGCGTCGCGGACGTCTCCGAGCGCCAGGGCATGTCCGGGAAGATGGACATCGCTGTCATCGAGGATGAAGGCCGCGACGAGGAAGGCAACCTGGTGTTCCGAGCCCGCCGGACGTTGGTGGTCCGCGCCTCCAAGGAGACCCCGTGATGCCCGCGCGCAAGCTCTACTTCGAGTCCATCCGCGTCGGAGACGAGCTGCCGGCGCTGGCCAAGGCCCCGGTGGACCGTGTCCAGCTGTCCCGGTACGCGGGTGCCTCCGGCGACTACAACCCCGTGCACGTCGACGAGCTCTACGCCAAGAGCGTGGGCATGCCGAGCGTGTACGCCCCCGGCATGCTGGTGATGGGCATGCTCGGCCAGCTCATCAGTGACTGGGCCCGGGGCGGGCAGATGCGGCGCTACAACGTGCGCTTCATCAAGATGGTGTGGCCGGGTGACACTGTCGTCTGCAAGGGCCGGGTGAGCAACCGCCACGGCACCGCGGGCCGTTACTTCGTGGACATCGACCTGTGGGCGGAGAACCAGCGCGGCGAGCTGGTGATGAAGGGCGGCGCGCAGATCCAGCTCTTCTACTCCCTGGAGGACGAGAACCGGCAGCGCTCCGGCCAGTCCCCCATCGTCATCGAAGTGCCCCGGGAGAGCCTGGCCGCCGCCCCCGCCACGTCCACCGGCGGAGGCTCGAGCGAGGCCTCGGCCGTCGACGAGGAGGCAGACGAGCGCCTCACCGGTGCCTCGTCCAAGAAGACCGTCCCCCGGGAGAAGCCCGCTGCCAAGACGGCGACGCTTCCCTCGGCCAAGAAGCCGAAGAAGTAGCGGTTTGAGGGTCTGCGGTGAGGGGCGGCCAGGGTGGCCCCTCAACGCAGGGTGTCATTCAGGGTTGACTCAAAAATCAGTCACCGCCACACTTCCTGTGTCATTCGCGCCGCTGACCCGAGGCCTTCGAACCTGAAGGCGGGCGGCGAGCCGTCACGCAGGAGTGGCCATGTCCGCCGGCATCAACACCTACAAGACCGACCTTCGAGAGATTTTCTTCACGTTGTTCGAGCAGTTCGGCTTCGGCCAGGTGGCCGGTCAGGCCCCGTACGACGCCTGGGGCCCGGATGAGGCCAAGGCGGTGTTGTCGGAGACGTACCGCTTCGCGCGCGAGGTGCTCGGGCCCCTCAACTCCGTGGGAGACCGCGAGGGCTGTCGGGTGGAGAACGGCTCGGTCCTCACGCCCACGGGTTTCAAGGACGCGTGGAAGAAACTCTACGAGCAGGGCTTCAAGACGGTGGCGGTGAGCCCGGAGCACGGCGGCCAGGGCGCGCCGATGATGCTGCAGGTGACGGTGGAGGAGCTGCTATCGGGCGCCAACACGGCCTTCAACATGTACCCGGGCCTGTCGTTCGGCGCGGCGGAGGTCATCGCCGAGTGCGGGACGAAGGACCAGCAGCACCTCTTCGTGGAGCGCATGCTCAACGGCACGTGGGGCGGCACCATGTGCCTCACCGAGCCGCACGCCGGCTCCGACGTGGGCGCGGCGAAGTCCACCGCCCGCCGCAACGCGGACGGCACGTACAACATCCGCGGGACGAAGATCTTCATCTCCGGCGGCGACCACGACATGGCCCAGAACGTCATCCACCTGGTGCTCGCGCGCATCGACGGCGCGTCGCCCGGTACCAAGGGCCTGTCGCTGTTCATCGTCCCCAAGCTGCGCATCAACAAGGATGGCAGCTCCGGTCAGGCCAACGACGTGTCCGTGGGCTCCATCGAGCACAAGATGGGCATCAACGGCTCGGCGACCTGTGTGCTGAACTTCGGTGAGAGCGACAACTGTCTGGGCGAGCTCGTCGGCACCGTCGAGCACGTCGGCATGAGCCAGATGTTCAAGATGATGAACGGCGCGCGCATCGCCGTCGGCATCCAGGGCGTCGCGCTGGCGTCGGCCGCCTACTACAACGCGGTGGACTACGCGAAGGACCGCAAGCAGGGCTCCCACTTCACCAAGTGGAAGGACCCCACCGCGCCGCGCGCCGCCATCATCGAGCACCCGGACGTCCGCCGCATGCTGCTGGACATCAAGTCCCACGTGGAGGGCATCCGCGCGCTCATCATCAAGCTGGCCATGCACCTGGACAAGGCGCGGCAGCTGGCGGGCAAGGACGACGAGGCGGCCACCTACCACAAGGGCCAGGTGGAGCTGCTCACCCCGCTGGTGAAGTCCTACGGCTCCGACCAGTCCTTCCGCCTCTGCGCGCAGGCCATCCAGGTGTACGGCGGCGCCGGCTACATCCAGGACTACCCGGTGGAGCAGTACACGCGCGACTCGAAGATCTTCTCCATCTACGAGGGCACCAACCACATCCAGGCCATGGACCTGGTGGGCCGCAAGCTGGGGCAGGCCGGTGGCATGCACTTCCAGCAGTTCATGGGCGACGTGGGCGCGTTCGTCGAAGCGCACCGTGAGAACGCCACCTACGGCGAGGCCGTGAAGCTGCTGGCGAGCGCGCAGGAGGCGCTGATGTCCAGCGCGATGACGGTGTTCAGCTGGTCGCAGGACGGCGGCAAGTTCCCGCTGATTCCGCTGTCCGCCAACCGCTTCCTCAACATGATGTCCGAGGTCGCCGTGGGCTGGCTGCTCCTGGACGCGGCGCTCATCGCGGACAAGGCGCAGGGCGCGCTGTCGGCGGACCACCCGGACCGCGCGTTCTACGAGGGCAAGAAGTACAGCGCCCTCTACTACGCGCGCAACGTGCTGCCCAACGTGGAGCAGGCCGCGCGCCTCATCGCCATCGAGGACACCTCTCCGATGGAGATCACCGACGCCGCGTTCGCGTCCGTCTGAGCCGCGACATCGTTTGAACGGGCGCCCTGAGGGAAGGGCGCCCTCCAGAAACACCGAGGCCACCTGGGGAGTCGCTCCCGAGGTGGCCTTCGTGTTTCAGCGGGGCCTTCGTGACGGAGACGGACGGGCTACTCGCCCTCGCGCACGCCGATGGCGAGCTGACCGAGGCCCGCCTTCTTCGCCAGCTCCATCACCTGGACGACGGTGCCGTGCGGGACGCCCTCGTCGGCCTGGACGATGACGACGGTGTCCGGGTCCTTCACCTTGGCGGCGTCGAAGGCCTTCTGGAGCTCGTCCTGGCTGACGACGTTGCCGGCGACCACGAAGCGGCCGTCCGCGAGCACGGCCACGGACATGTCCGTGGTGCGCGCGGTGACGTCCGCAGCGCCGCCCTTGGGCAGGTTCACCTTGAGGCCCGCCTTGGCGCCGCCTCCGGGGCCCTGCTGGACGATGACGGAGCTGGTCACCATGAAGATGATGAGCAGCACGAGGAAGATGTCGGTGAGCGGGGTGATGTTGATTTCGGCGAAGACACCTTCTTCGCCTTCGTCACCGGACCCCGGTGTCTTGCCCATGGCCATGGCGCGCGGTTCCCTGGAGCTAGGCGGGCTGCGTGTCGACGCGCGCCGGGGTGGGGGGAGGCTGTGAGTCGATGCGGGGCGCGGGCTCCGGAGGAAGACCCGAGGCGCGCTCCTTGAGCATCTCCGCGAACTCGTCGCCCATCAGCCGCAGCTCCACCAGCACGCGGGAGAGGCGGGCCTGGAAGTAGTTGTAGAAGACCATGGCCTGCACGGCGACGAGGATGCCGACCGCCGTGGCGACCAGGGCCTCGGAGATGCCCGTCATCACCGCGCCGGTGCCGCCGGTGCCGCCGGCCTCCACGTCCAGGCCCAGGTCCTTGAACGAGCGCATGATGCCGGCCACGGTGCCGAAGAGGCCCACGAAGGGCGTAATCGAGCCGATGGTGGCGAGAATCCACAGGTTGCGGCGCAGCTTGAGTCCCACCTGGGCGCGCTCGCGCTCCACGGCGGCCTCCACGCCCGCGCCGCCCGTGCCCCGGCTGCGCTCCCAGCGGTCGAACCCCGCGAGGAAGATGTCGGCCGCGACGGAGTCCGAGCGCTCGGCGGCGGTGCGGGCCGCCGGCACGTCGCCGCGAAGCAGGTGCTTGCTGACCGCCTCGCCCAGGAGGCGCGAGCGCTCGCTCACCCCCCAGAGGGCGATGATGCGCTCGACGGCCACGACGAGCGCGGCGACGGAGGCCAGCAGCAGCAGGGCCAGGGTGACTCCGCCAAGGCGGAGGTAATGCAGGATGTCGTTCAGGCTCATTGGTGGGTGACCCGGCAGGGCGCCTTGGCCCAGACTAGGAGATATGAACCGCGCAGCCGCCGCAATCTTCCTGGCAGTGCTCTGTTCGGCCTGCCCCAAGCGCATCGAGTTCGGGCCGGAGGGGCAACTCACCGACGCCGAGGTCGTCTACCAGCGTGTCCGGCAGAACCAGGACAACGTCATCTCCCTCGAGGGAGATGCGAAGCTGCGGGTCGAGTCTCCCCAGCAGAGCGGCACCATCGGGATGTTCCTTTCCGTCACCCGACCGGCCCTGCTGCACCTGGAGACGTTCGATTTCTTCAACCGGCCCCTCGCCTCCCTCGTCGGGGACGGGACGCGCTTCGGCCTGTACCAGACGGAGACGCACACCTACTACCAGGGCCCGGCGAGCCCGCAGAACGTGTCGCGCTTCCTGCCCGTCGTCCTGCCAGGCGAGGAACTGGTGGCCATCATGCTGGGCCAGGTGCCCCTCATCCCTCCGGAGCGCATGACGCTGGAGCTGGACACGAAGGAGGGCGTCTACGTGCTCACCCTCCACCGGGGCACGGCCAGCCAGGTGCTCCAGGTTCACCCAAAGTATCTGCGCGTGGTGAAGAGCCACGTGCGAGGTGTCCCCGGGTATGACCTGGCCTTCGACGACTTCCTGGAGCGGGGCGGCCTCATCTTCCCGGGCAAGGTGGAGCTGATCGCGAAGCAGGCGGGGACGAAGCTCCAGCTGCGCTACCAGCAGATCAAGCTCAATGGCCGGCCGGACCTCACGCTCTACGAGTTGACCCCTCCGGAGGGGTCCAAGGTGGTGGAGGTGGATGAGTCCGGGCAGGAGCTGCCCGCGGGGGGACCCGAGTCGCCGGCGCCCCCGGTGCCGGGTTCCTGACCGGGCAGGCACGGAAGAAGAAGCGCGGCGGCTGGAGTCGGGTAGAGTGGCGCCCACGACATGGCACAGATCAAGCTCGGAGAACTGCTGATCAAAGCGAATGTGCTCCAGGAGAGCCAGCTGAAGTCCGCGCTCGCCGAACAGGCGAAGTGGGGCGGCAAGCTTGGCGAAATCCTGGTCCGGATGAGCCTCGTCTCCGAGGACATCCTGGTGCGGGCGTTGTCCAAGCAGCTCGGCATGCCGGCGGTGAACCTGGACGCGGTCCAGGTGGTTCCCCCGCATGTGAAGGCCAAGATTCCTCCGCAGACCGCGCGTGACTTCTCCGTGCTGCCGCTGCAGCTGCGGGACGAGGGCAAGACGCTGCTGGTGGCGATGTCGGATCCGCTCAACATGCGGATGCTCGACGAGCTTCGGGCCATCACGAAGTGCCGCATCATCCCCAACGTGGCGGGGCGCACCTCCATCGCCCGGGCCTTCGCCCGGATGTACGAGGAGAACCTGGAGCTGGAGGACGCGGACACCAACTTCAAGGTGGTGGACGCCCAGGGCCGCACGGTGGTGAAGAACCTCAAGGACCTGGATCCCGCCGCCGCGGCCGCCGTGTCCGCGCCCAAGCCCGCGCCCCCGGTCGCGCGTCCGCCGCCGCCGGTGCAGGAGGCCCCGCGCAGCACCGCGGGCACCGGCAGCCCGGCCGACCTCCTGCGCAGCGTGGAAGAGGTGCAGCGCAAGGAAGTCGCCGCGCTCAAGGCCATGGTGGAACTGCTCATCGAAAAGGGTGTGTTCTCCCGCGACGAGTACCTCGCGAAGGTCAAGCGGTAGCCCGCCCTCATGCGCAAGAAGATTGGTGAGCTGCTCGTCGAGGCGGGGGTGGTGACGGAGGAGCAGGTGCGGGTGGCGCTCGGGCGTCGAGGCGCTCCGGGGAACCTGCGGCTGGGCGAGACGCTGGTGGCGCAGGGACTGTGCGCGCCGCTGCACGTGGCCAGGGCGCTGGCGGTGCAGCACGGACTGCCCTTCCTGGAGCTGCCCGAGGAGATTCCCCACGCGGTGGTGTCGCTGGTGTCCCTGGACTTCCAGGCGGAGCACCGCGTCCTCCTCTTCCGTTCGGAAGTGGAAGGGCGCAGCGAGCGCATCCACGTCGCCGTGGAGGACCCCGGGGATTTGACGTTGGTGGACGAGCTGCGCTTCCAGCTCCGCAAGCAGGTGCGGGTCTTCGTCGTCGCATCAGACGACCTGGACGCCGCGCTGGCCCGGGCGCGGGGAGAGCCGCTGGACATCGTCGAGGCGGAGCCGCTGTACGAAGAGGATGGCTCCGGCCCTCCTCCCGTGACGGCGGGGACGCCATTGGAGTGGGAGATGCCGGAGACGCCGAAGCCCCCCGCAGCGAGACCACCACCCGCCGCTGCTCCCGCCGCCCGTCGGCCCGGGACGCCGCCGCCCCCGCCCGCGGAAGCCCTGCGGCAGGGGCCTGGGGGAGATTCGCTGGATGATCTGCTGGGCGTGAAGCCCGCCTCCGCCCGGCCTCCTCCGCCGCCTCCGCCCATCTTCGAGGCGGAAGAAGAGGAGAAGCCACGCGTGCCGGTGGTGCTGTTCGGTGGGGCCGCGAAGGGCTCGCAGCCCGCGCTGGCGCTCACGCCGACGCCGGACTTCTCCGATGACGACCTGGCCATCCTGGACGACCTGGAGCGCATGTCCCGGGGCGACGAGGCGGTGCTGGACACGGAGAAGGTGAAGCCCGCGCGCATGGTGGCCAGCCTCATCCGCCTGCTCATCCGCAAGGGGCTCATCCAGGAGGTGGAGTTCCTGGAGGAGCTGGCGAAGAAGTGACGCCCGGCGCGTCGCCCTCGGGGGACGGGCCCCTGTTGGACGTCCGAGGGCTCGCCGTGGAGCTGGCGCGGGACGAGGGCCGCGTGCGCGCGGTGGACGGTGTGTCCTTCGCGGTGCCGCCCGGCGGAACCCTGGGCGTGGTGGGGGAGAGCGGCTGCGGCAAGAGCCTCACCGCGCTGTCCCTGCTGAAGCTCGCGCCGCAGCCTCCGGTGCGGGTGGCCGCGGGCGAGGTGTTCTTCCAGGGCCGCGACTTGCTGAAGCTCTCCGATGACGAGCTGCGGCGGGTGCGCGGACGCCATGCGGCCATGGTGTTCCAGGAGCCGATGACGTCGCTCAACCCCGTCTTCACCGTGGGCGAGCAGATCTCCGAAGGCGTGCGGCTCCACCTGGGGGCCTCGCGCTCGCAGGCGCGGGAGCGCTCGGTGGAGATGCTGCGACAGGTGGGAATCCCCGCGCCGGGTGAGCGCGTGGACGCGTGGCCCCATCAGCTCTCGGGCGGGATGCGGCAGCGGGTGATGCTCGCCATGGCGCTCGCGTGTGACCCTTCGCTGCTCATCGCGGACGAGCCCACCACCGCGCTGGACGTCACCATCCAGGCGCAGATCCTGGACCTGCTCAAGCGCCTGCAGGCCGAGCGCGGCATGGCGGTGATGCTCATCACCCATGATTTGGGCGTCGTCGCGGAGAGCTGCGACACGGTGGTGGTGATGTACGCGGGGAAGGTGGTGGAGCACGCGCCGGTGCGCGAGCTGTTCGCCAGCCCCGCGCATCCCTACACCGCGGGCCTGCTGCGCTCGCTTCCGTCGCTGGGAGGCGAGGTGACGGACGGGCCTCAAGGGCCTCGGCGGAGGCTGCGCGCCATCCCCGGCATGGTGCCCGCCCTGGGGAAGCTGCCGTCGGGCTGTGCGTTCCGCGAGCGATGCGAGCGTGCTCAAGAGGAGTGCTCGCGCGTGACGCCGGTGCTGGAGCGCAAGCGCGGCGGACAGCTCGCGGCCTGTCATCATCCGGTGCCTGCGTCATGAGCGCGGAGCCGCTCCTCCAGGCGAAGGATGTCCAGGTCCACTTCCCGGTGCGCGGGGGGTGGCTGGGGCGCGTGCGTGGCGCGGTGAAGGCCGTGGACGGCGTGACGTTCGACGTCTTCCGGGGCGAGACGCTGGGCGTGGTGGGGGAGAGCGGCTGCGGGAAGAGCACCCTGGGGCGCGCGGTGCTGCGCCTGGTGTCGCCCACCGCGGGCTCCATCCACTTCGACGGGCAGGACGTCACCGGGCTCTCCCAGAGACGACTCCGGCCGCTGCGCCGTCGCATGCAGTTCGTCTTCCAGGACCCGTATGCCTCGCTGAACCCGCGCATGACGGTGCGGGAGATATTGGGCGAGCCGTTCGACATCCACGGCCTCGCGCGGGGGCCGGGCGAGCGGGAGCGCGAGGTCGCCGCGTTGCTGGATGCGATGGGGCTGCCGCGCGAGGCCCTGGGGCGCTACCCGCACGAATTCTCCGGAGGGCAGCGTCAGCGGCTCGGCATCGCCCGGGCCATCGCCCTCCGGCCGGACCTGGTGGTGGCCGACGAGCCCATCAGCGCGCTCGACGTCTCCATCCAGGCGCAGATCGTCAACCTGCTGGTGGACCTGCAGCGTGAGCGCGGCCTCACCTACGTGTTCATCGCGCACGACCTGAACATCGTCGAGCACGTGTCCACGCGCGTGGCGGTGATGTACCTGGGGCGAATCGTGGAGCTGGCGCCTTCGGCCTCGCTGTACCGCCGCCCCCGTCATCCGTACACGCAGGCGCTGCTCGCGTCGGTGCCGGTGCCGGACCCCGAGCGGCCTCGCACGCGCCTGCTGGTCCCCGGAGAGCCGCCTTCGCCGCTCGCGCCACCGCCAGGGTGCACGTTCCATCCCAGGTGTCCGCACGCGATGGAGCGGTGTCGCCGCGAGTCTCCGCCGCTGTATCCGCTGGGCTCCGGGCATTTCGCCGCGTGCTTCCTGGCGGAAGGCGAGTCCCAGCAGTCCTCGACCGCCCCGCGGTCCGGAGGTGCCGACGGTGTTCTGGCTCAGTCACCATCATCCGGATGAGTACAACCGCACCTACGTGCTCGGTGGGCTCCGCGTCTGCGCGCGGTGTCTGGGCACCTACCCGGTGCTGATGGCCACGCTGGTGGGGCTCTTCATCGCTCGCGCGCCGCTGACGTGGGCCTGGGAGGTGCCGGCGGTGCTGCTGCTCACGCTGCCGGCGCTGGTGGACTGGGCGGTGGGGCGCTTCCGCCCGGCCTCCGGCTCCAACGCGGTGCGGACGGCCACGGGCGTCCTGCTTGGAATGGCGCTCGGCCGCTCACTGTACGTCCACGTCCAGCGCCCCCTGCCAGGGGTGCTGCTGGCGCAGGCCGCGCTCGTGACAGCCGTCGCGCTCCCTGTCATTCTCGCCACTTACCGGAAGCCACGTCCGGATTAGACCCTGCTGGCCCGTCGCCCGTTAAGAGGGCACGGGTTGAGGGTGGGCCGGAGTGAACGTGGCTCCACGAGCGATGGGGGAGAGTTGGGACCGGAGACCTCAGACGAGCGATTGATGCTCGCCTTCCAGGCGGGGGACGCTCGCGCGTTCGAGGCGTTGGTGCGAAGGCACCGGACACCGGTGTTCAACTTCATCCTGCGCTTCGTCGGGCAACGGGCACGGGCGGAGGACGTGCTGCAGGAGACATGGCTGAAGGTGGTACGCAGCGCCGGCGAATATCAGGCGAAGGCCCGGTTCACGACCTGGGTCTACACCATCGCGAGGAACCTCTGTGTGGACAGCGCGCGCAAGGAAAGCTACCGCCAGGCCACGTCCCTGGAGTCTCCAGTGAGTGGTGTGGACGGGGAGGAAGGCCGCCCGCTGTCGGAGGCGCTGCCGGACTCCGGCGCCAGTCCCGAGCGGGGCGCGTACAACGCCCGCCTGCGGCCCCTGCTGGAGCGCGCCCTGGCCTCCCTGCCCGAGGAGCAGCGGGAGGTGTTCATCCTGCGGGAGTACAGCGGCATCCCCTTCAAGGATATCGCCGACGTGACGGGCGTCTCGGAGAACACGGTGAAGAGCCGGATGCGCTATGCGCTCGACGGCTTGCGCCGCCGACTGGCGGAGCTGGGCGTGGATGGCGATCTCGCCGACGATGGAAGGACGGTGGTGGGATGAAGCCGCAGAATCTCCATGCGCACGAGGACCGGCTCCTCGACTTCGCCTATGGCGAGCTGCCCGCCCCGGAGGCCCAGGTGGTGGAGTCGCACCTCCAGGGCTGCGCTCGCTGCACCCAGGCCCTGGACGACATCCGCGGCGTGCGCGTCACCATGTCCCAGCTCTCCGAGGAGTCCGCGCCTGACGCGGGGCTGGAGTCGCTCCTGGCGTACGCGCAGCAGTCCGCGCGCCGCGCCGCCGCCGGACCCGCTCCCACGCCGTCGCGCTGGCGCCGGTGGCTTTTGCCCGTCGTCGGGCTCGCCTCGGTGGGCACCCTGGGCATCCTCACCCTCAACGCGCAGTCACCGGAGCTGACGCGGCCCAACCTCTCGGCGGTGGAGATGCAGTCGAGCAAGGCCGTTCCCGCGCCGAAGCCCGTGCCTGCACCCTCCGTCGCGCCGGCCCAGGCCGTCGCGGAAGCTCCGCCGCCTCCCGCCGACACGATTGGCGGAGCCAGCGACTCCCGCGCCAAGGAAGCGCGGAAGTCACGGGCCGAGGAGTCCAAGCGCGCGGAGGGCTGGGAGATGGCGGGCAGCGGCGGTGGCTTCGGCACCCGGAGCCGCTCCGACGAGCTGAAGTCGAAGGTGAAGCCCTCGGCGATCATGGACGGCAAGCAGTCCGCTGCGAAGACCGAACCCGCCGAGAAGGCCCCGCGCGAGGTGTCGAACCTGAACGAGGAGGCCCTCGCGGAGGGATCTCCCGCCCTGTCTCAACCCGCTGCCCCCGAGAGTCCTCCCCAAGAGCCCCTGCGGCTGGGGGGCGCACTCGCCAAGAAGGAGTCGGTCAAGGACAAGGACGACGCCCCCTCCTCGAAGGGCGGCACTTGGGATGAGGGGCCTGGCGCGCCTGCCCTGGAAGCCGTCACGGAGCCCATGGCCCAGGGGGTCGTCGCCAGCGCCCCCGCGCCTTCAGGCTCCTACGCGGGGCGGGGCGGGGTGGCTCCGCCGACGGGTGGCGCGAGCGATGACTTCGCTCAGGCTTCCACCCCCCGTGCCAAGTCCACCATGAAGCCGGCGAAGGCTCCCTCGAGAGAGCAACTGTCGCGGCCCGAGCCAGCCGCGGTGCGCCGCGCGGAGAGCGAGGCCGAGGACCGGTCGCCGGGGCTTTCCGTGGCGGAGCTGTCCCTTCAGGCCCAGGCCGCGAACCGGACCGGAGACCGGGACCAGGAGGTGAGGCTGTTGAGACTCGCCCTGGACTCAGGGGCCTCCAGCGCGGAACGCCTGGGGTTGCTCACCCGCCTGTGTGACGCGGAGCTGGCCCTGGGACGTCGACGGGAGGGGCTGGCCGCGTGTAATCAGGTTTTGACGGAAGCACCGGGTTCCAGCGCGGCGCAGGCGGCGCGTCGTCGGCTGAGCCGTGAGTCGGTCTCGGTTGAGACACCGGCGGTGGATTCTCAGCCCGCGCCGTAAACTCCCGCGATTTTTCAGCAAATGGGAGGGTGTAGGCAGGTGGAGCTGGCCATTTGACCGATGCGTCTCATGGGCGCTGATCGAGATAATGGCACCATGGGAATGGAACAGGAATCGCGGCCGCGGGGGGCGGCAGGCCGGCAATCCGGTCAGGCCATGGTCGAAGCGGCGATGATCATGCCCCTGGCGGTCTTCATGACGCTGGGCATCATCCAGCTCACGCTGATTCAGCACGCCAAGCTGATGACCGAGTACGCCGCGTATCAAGCGGCGCGCGCTGGCGTCGTGTGGAACGGCAACAACGAGCGCATGCATGACGCGGCCATCGTCGCGCTGCTGCCCACGTTGGGCCGCACCGACGACATCGGCAATCTGGCGAAGACCTTCGCCATCCATCAAATCTACGACTCCGCGATGCGCACGCTGAACTTCGGCGGCGGCGTGGTGCCCCGGACGGTGAACGGCTCGAACCTGTTCGGCCTCATCCGGGTGGACACCATCAACCCGGCGTACTTCACGCCCATCGACACCATCTGGAAGCTGCGCACCGGCTACAACTGGCAGGAGCTGGACTTCGACGGCGCGGACAGCTTCCCGGAGGTGCCGTCGCTGGAGAACAACATCCGCAAGTTCTTCAACCTGCCGGAGCCGGATGACTCCGAGCTCGTCTACCGGAAGGCGACGCGGCTCACCATCCGCCTGCGCTACTTCTACGAGATGAAGATTCCGTTCGCGAACTGGATCATCTTCACCGCGTGGTACGCGTCCAACGCCCAGGTGGCGCTGCGCGGCGCCATCGACAGGGCCACGCTCGTCCCCAGGTCCAACATGATGGCGGACGGTGGCAACCTCACGCCCCTGGCCGCGATGGCCAAGGGCATTGACCACGAACAAGGCTACAACTCCCTGTATCCCGCCGAGATGTGGGTGCTCTGGGGCCTGGCCACCGGCAGCATCCCGCTCGTCTCAAGCCTGGTGGGCAAGCGCTACTTCATGCCCCTGTCGGCGACCTACACCATGCGCATGCAGTCCAACTTCCACCGCAAGTGGATCATGCACCTCAACCCCGACTGGGGCCTGTAAGAGGACGCACGCACCATGTTCACTCGAATCCTCCGACAGAGCTTCCAGCGCCAGGAGGGCCAGGCCCTCATCCTGGCCGCATTGATGGTGTTGGTGATGTCCATCGCGGTGCTGACCACCGTGAACATCGGCCACACCGTTCACGAGCGCGTCCGCCTGCAGAACACCTCGGACGCCGCCGCCTACTCCATGGCCGCCATGGAGGCGCGCGCGTTCAACTTCTACGCGTACGCCAACCGCACGCAGGTCTCGCACTACGTGTCGGCGATGATGTGGCACTCGCTCATCTCGCTCATCTACTCGGCGGAGGCGTTCTTCACGGACCTCTTCGGGTTCATGAAGACGCTCAACCCGTGTGCCGGCAAGCGGAAGAAACTGTGGATCGTCCTCTGTCCCATCATCGAGGTGATTCCGTACGTGGGGCAGGTCATCAAGGCGATCAACAAGATCATCACCCTGTACAAGACCGCCTTCCTCCAGCCGCTCCAGAACCTCTTGAAGGCAGCCAACCCCGACAAATGGTTGGGGAAGTTCATGGTACCGGCGCATCGGGTGCTCAACGGGGCCATGTATTTCATGTCCCAGGCGGTGATGATGTCGGCCACCACGCACGTGATTCAGACGGCGCAGGGGGTGCTGGACGCGAACGACAAGAACCTCAACTCGATGGCCAGCCAACTGGCGACGGGCTTCTACAGCCAGTGTCTCTTCAGCCAGTCGCACAGCGCTCACGCTGGCGGCAAGCCGCTGAACCCGGGCACGTGGAAGAACCCCTTCGGCGCGCTGGACGTGACGAAGTACAAGGCCAACGACGACATCGCCCGCGTCAAGCGCTCCATGGGTGGCATCACCAACGCGACCCGCTACGCGTGTGATCGCGATGGCGGCATGTGCCCCGAGCGATTCACCACCTCGCGCGAGCTGGGAGACATCCTGCCGCTGCCGGACGCGCTCGGCTTCCTGCGCGACATGCTGAACAACGGCGTGAATGCCCCCGGCCTGATGGAGTTCAAGAAGATGGGGCAGACGCGCATGCTGTCCGCGACGTTCCCCACGGCGAGGACCATCATGGACTCGCGCAACTTCATCCGTGACTGGAACGACAACCTGAACCCCTGGGGCATGACGGCGCAGGGCGACAACATGGGCGCGGACGACCTGTACTGGCTCAAGCTCGGTCCCGCCGAAGTCGACGTGGGCGTGGGCAAGGCGGACAACCCGCTGTCCTGCAACAACAAGGACCCGTACACGCGCTGCTTCGGTGACAACCGCAAGGGGCTCAACGACAAGGGCGGCATCAAGCTGCCGTACCGTCACACGCTCAAGCCCAGCGTCTGGGCGCTGAACGACAAGGACACCGGCAGCGTCAAGGGCGGCGTCCACTGGCGCGTGCACTACCCCAGCAACAGCGAGGGGTGGCGCAACCACACGGCGCCGAGGGGCGCCGAGCGGCAGGTGGGCGTCCACAGCGAGGAGGTCTGCGTCCTCAAGCTGGTGGTCTGCTGGTTCGAGGTGGACGTCTACACGGCGAACGTGCGCCCGGCCCAGGACGGCAACCACCCCTGGGGTGGTGTGACGCCGTTCATGCACTTCGAGCCCGGTCAGTATGGCGGGAGCGTCTGCAATCCGATGGCGAACGCGGACAAGGCCAACATGGCCAAGCGCACGATGGACTTCAACCAGCCCTCCGCATGGGTCGCGCTGAACAAGTCCCCGGAAGAGGTCGTGAACAAGGCCAACACGGACGGCACGGGGACCAACGCGCCCGCGCTGCTGAACGACGAGGGCAAGGTGAAGTTCACCTTCTCGCCGGACTCCGAAGGCCTGGAGATGCTGAACAACCGCAAGAAGTTCCTCAGCCTCACCGAGGGACTCAACGTCATCTCCCGCGGCCAGAGCTACTACCACCGGCCGGGCAACTGGACCGAGCAGCCCAACTTCTTCAACCCGTACTGGCGTCCGCGTCTGGCGTCCGTGTACCAGGGCCGCAACCAGCTTCCCGTGGTCGGGTCCATGCTGGACGCGCTGCCTGGCGCGCTCCAGGGCTTCGCCCCGAAGGTCATGACGCACTGAGGACCGCGATGAGAACCCCCATGTCCCGAAAGAGTTTTCGTCGCGGAGCCGCCACGGTGGAGTTCGCCCTCTCCGTGCCGCTGCTCGTCATGATTCTGATGTTCAGCATGTACCTGACGGAGTTGGTCCGGGCGAAGCTGAAGCTCCAGGAGATGGCGCACTACGCCGTCTGGGAGATGACCAGCTACACGCTCACCGACTTCGCGAAGGGCAACCACGACGCCGCGTTCGAGGATGCGCGGCAAGAGGCGCACACGGAGCTCCTGGAGCGCTTCAAGGACATGGACTCCGTGGAGCCCAACGGGCCCGCGGGGTCGTTCATCGCGCGCTACAGCTCGGTGCAGGGCACCATCACCAACAAGGAGATTCCCTTCCTCGAGTCCGGGATGCTGGGCAATCCTGGCAGCACGGGCGAGGGTGGGAGCCTGGGGGGCGGGGTGCTGAGCATGCTCAACCGGGGCGCGGGCGCGGTGCTGGACATGTGGGGCTTCAACAACAAGGGCTGGGTCGAGTCCGAAGTCACGATGAACTTCGACAACGTCATCATCCCCCGCAGCTACCTCGACGAGAACTCCGGCCCCGGCGGCTTCTTCAAGTCGGACACGTTCGGCGGTCAGGACCTGTCCAGCATCCCCATGCGGTCGAAGTTCTCGATGTACGCGAACGGCTGGCACCTGCCGGACGGCGGTGACGCCGTCGTACGCGACAGGCGAGCAGGCAACCACCGGTCTGGTAGCGACCCCCACGGCCTGCACGTGCAGGTGGAGCGCATGGTGTTCCTCGGCCTGACGAAGGCCCTGGACGGAAGCGTCGGCGGCATCCTCAACTTCCTGGGGAGCTTCCTGCCGAACTTCTTCGGCACCTTTGTCGTCGCGCGAAACTACGGTATCGATCCCCAGCAGAAGGGGAACTGCAACGGCCTCACCGGCTATGACGGCGCTGCCAGCAGCGGCCTGCATGCGATGAGGGACCTGTTGGACAATGACAGGCCGGACTGCTTTGACTCCGCGCCGTTCCGCGACGAGATGACCTACGGGGACAGCAACTACATCAAGGTGTTCCTGGCGCGCGGGCCGCACTTCATGGGGTGCAAGAGGGCCATGGCCGACGACCCGTCGGATCCGGACGCCACCCAAGAGGCGACGAACAAGGATGAGCAGGACAACAAGATTCGTTGTGAGCAGTAACGTGCTGGCCCGCCGGCTCCTGCTCGGTGTCGCGCTCCTGGCCGTCTGGCCGGCGCTCGCCGAGCAGGAGGTGCCCGTCTACCCGGGCACCATCCACACGCGCATCGGCAACGACCTCATCATCGGGGGCGAGTACTACCGGCTGGCCTACTTCACGACGACCGACCCCATGAAGAAGGTGGCGGCCTACTTCGCGCAGAAGTGGCGCGACGAGGGCTACCCCACCGTGGTGGAGGGAGACCTGGAGGACGAGGCCGTGGTCTCCGCCCTCTTCACCCGAGAGGGCCTGCAGCGGGGCGTCGTGTTGCGCACGCACCTGGGCAAGACGGTGGGCTTCACGGCGCTGCGCGACCTGTGGACCCGTCCCCCGAAGTCCACCCCGTCCGGGCTGATAAAGCTGGAGGGCACGCTCTACAGCCAGGACCTGGCGACGCGGGATGACCCGGGTGGCTCTCAGAACCGCACGTCGCTGGTGACGGGAGATTTGTCGGACGTGCAGCAGCGGGTGGGGGCGGAGCTGACGCGCCAGGGCTTCGAGCCGGTGCGCAGCACGGCCACCAAGCTGGGGGGCGGCACGCAGGTGACGATGGAGCACGCACGCAAGGGCGAGCAGGTGATGACGACCATCTCCCAGGTGGACGATGGGATGTCGACCGTCATGCAGACGTGGGTGGGGACGGACCGTCCGGACGGCGTGCCCAACAACGATGCGGTGCGCAAGAGTCGCGAGGCGTGGGAGCAGGAGCAGAAGGCGAAGGCGGCGAAGGGGGCGGGCAAATGAGGGGGGCGTGGGCCGTCATCGCGGTGGTGCTCATGGCGGCGCCCGCGCGCGCGGAGGAGAGCCCCGCGGCGCGTGAGGTCATGTCCCATCTGTCCCGAGGCGCTCGCAGCGCGCGCGTGGGCGACTGGGTGACGTACCGCTTCGACGGCGGCGCGGGGGGCCTGCGCGTCTACTACTGGCGCATGGCGGTGGTGGGGGAGGAGAAGGACAAGCAGGGCCGGGACGCGGTGTGGGTGGAGATGGAGGCGGGCACGCATCCGGCCATGAAGTCCCCCCTCATGCAGATGCGCATGCTGGTGGCGCGCGAGGGCGAGCAGATCCGCTACGACGCCATCTCCCGGCTCTTCGTGGGCGGGCCCACGGACCGTCCCCAGGAGTACTCGGAAGAGGCGCTGGGCCACGTCCTGAAGAAGATGGACCAGCAGGAGAAGGACGACAAGGTCGTGGATCCGGAGGACGCCAAGTTCACCGTGCCGGCGGGGATGAAGCCCGTGCTTCGCACCAGCAAGGAGATGCGGGTGATGACGCTGGCGGGCACCGTGACGGTCGTCCCGGTGGAGGTGGTGGTGAAGAAGACCGTCATCAAGCGGATGTGGATCAGCCGCGAGATTCCGTTGATGCAGATGGCGAAGATGGAGATTCCGGGCATCGCCCATTCGATGGAGGTGGCGGAGTACGGTATCGACGCCAAGCCTCGAATGGTGCTACCGCCCCCGTCCGCGCCCAAGGTCCGCCTGGAGTACGCGGACCGCGTCTTCCCGGACCTTCCGGCGATGGACGCCCCCAAGGACCCCGCCGATTCGGAGAAAGCCCCATGAGCTTCCCCAAGACGCAGCGCCTCCGCGCCTCCCGACGTGGGCAGGCCATGGTCGAATACTCCATCCTGAACTGGGTGCTGGTCGTCGCGCTCGTCATCGGCGCGTCGGTCAAGGTCCGCTGGACGGATGACGTCCAGTCGAACGTCATCGACCTGTTCATGCGCTCGTACCAGATCTACTACGACTCCTTTTATTTCGTGCTGAACCTGCCGTTCCCGTGACCTCCCGGAGCGAAGCAGCGGCGCCGTCGCCCCTGGTGTTGCGGCTGCTTCACGCGGCCGTGTTCCTCGCGATGGCGGCGGGCGTCATCTCCGTCTCGGTCCCCGAGTGGCGACACCTGGCCCGGGGCCTGGGCCAGTCGTTCCACTCCGGCCCGCCGCCGCGCTGGATTTTGCTCGCCGGTTGCCTGCTGGCGGTGGTGAGCGGGCTGCGCCTCGTCTGGGGCCTGGTGCGGGGAAGGTCCGCGCCGCTCTGGGCCTCGGCCACGGTGCTCGTGTCCGTGGTGGGCGCGGTGGGGGCAGGGGATGGGCGCCCGCTCAAGGAGGCGCGCTCGGAAGAGGTGGCGAACCTGTCCCTCCTACGGGTGGCGCGGCGGGTCCACCTGTCGATGGTGCAGGAGCTCCAGTCGCACGGTGAGGCGCCCACGGATGAAGCGTCCTGGCGCAAGGCGCTCGAGGTGGCGGGGCCCAATCACGAGCAGCTTCGCACCCGCGAGTTCCGCGCCGTGCCCGTGCAGGTGGTGTGGCTGGAGTCGGAGGAGTCGCGCCCCGCGCCCCTCGTTCCCGGCGCGCTGTGGGTGCACGTGACGCCGGACGGCGTGGGCTTCAGCCTCCGCATGGTCGGTCTCCGAGGAGGAGAGCCCGCGCTGCTGCTCGACGAGCGCGAGCGGGAATTGGTGCTGCGCGGCCTCTACAACCCGGACCTGCCCCCTCCCGAGAAGCCCGCCGCGTCGCCCATCGAGCAGTTGTCGCCGTCGCCCACTCCCTGACACGTCCGATGATGCACACCGGTGTTGCCGACGACCCGGTAGTCAGCCAGTCTCGGACCACCTCATGACGCGGTGGCCCAAGGCCGGAGGGTCGCTTTCGCATCAACGACGAGGACAAGGAGCGCGCAATGGCGCATGCGGCCTGGAAGTGGATGGTCGTCGCGACGGCGGTAGGGGCAGCAGGGGTGCTGGCTTGCAGTGACGACGGCGATGATGGCGACGGCGGCAGGACGGACGGCGGCCCCATCACCTTCGACGCGGGGGTGAACAAGGAGCGGCCCGGCTTCGGTGAGGACCCGGGAGCTCCCGTGGGCACCACCTTCACCTTGCCTCCGGGCGTGGAAATCGTCGGGCCGCTGTACGGCGCGAGCGATGCCACCAAGGACTGTGGCAATGGCGTGGCCCCGGTGGGCACGGGCCCCGCGGTGCTGGTCTGCGTTCCGCTGCGCAACAACACGGGGGCTCCCGTGCAGGTGACGTTCCCGCCGGGGCTCGTCATGCTCAACGTGTCGCCCAGCCGCATCCAGAACGGCATGTTGATGGGCCGCGTGCGCATCAACGTTCCTCCCACGGGCATTGGCCCGGGCGGCATCGACGGAGGCGCCGACGGCGGTGGCGAGGAGGAGCTCTACGTCGTTCCGTTCCACCTCTACTGCCTCAACGAGGCGCGCGGCCCCTCCGAGCAGGACGGCCCCTTCGAACTGGGCCCCGTCTCCACGGACCCGGACATCCTGGAGCTGCTGAACCTGCTGGAAGGGAAGACCATCGACGACGAGGACGAAGCCGACGTCGTCCAGGACGCCCTTTACAGCATCACCGAATACAACGGGTTGACCGAAGAGGACCGGGAAGCGATCCGGAAGCTCTGACGCAACCGCTGATTTCGACAGGGATGGCGCGGGATTCAGTGCTGTCGCGGGAGGTGGTTTTGACACCTGCTGTATCGCACGGCTAACATCCCGCGCCATCGGCGCAAGGTGCGCCTTTCTAGATTTCTACACCCCTCGAACGCCTTCGCCGCCGAACGGCGCCCCCCCGTTTTGGAGGTTCCTGAACCATGCTGAAGGGCAAGACCCCGCTCGTCGTCGCGCTCGTACTCGGCCTTCTCGCCGGTGTCATCGCGTATTCCGCCATCAAGAAGAAGGAAGCCGACGTGCGCCGCGGCTGGAACCTGGTACCCGTGGTGGTCGCGGCCCAGGACGTCCCCGAAGGCACCGTCATCACCTTCGAGATGATCTCCCAGCGCTCGGTGCCGGAGCAGTTCGTCACCTCGTCGGTGGTTCGTCCTGACTCGGCGTCCTACGTCGTGAACCAGAAGGTGCTCGTGGCACTGCAGGCGGGTGATCCGCTGCTGTGGAGCCAGTTCGAGACGACCAAGGCCGCCGAGCGCCTGTCCTCGAAGGTGCAGAAGAAGATGCGCGCGATGACCATCGAGGCGAAGAACACCACCGCCGTCGGCGGCTGGATTCGCCCGAATGACCACGTGGACATCATCGGCACGTTCCGCGACCCGCAGACGGACGAGAACGTCGGCGTGACGCTGCTGCAGAACATCATCGTGGTGGCGACCGGAAAAATCACCGGTACCACCAACGTCAACCTCATCCCGGAAGGCCAGCGCGACTACAACAACGTGTCGCTGATGGTGCTGCCGGAAGAGGCGGAAATCCTCGTGCTGGCCGCGGAGCTGGGCGCACTGACGCTCAGCTTGCGCAACGAGGACGACGTCGACCTCATCGAGGAGCGCGGCCGCGCCACCATCAGCACCCTGCTGTCCGGTGAGCGTACCCGCGTGCTGGAAGCCAAGCGCCGGGAGATCATCCAGATCATCAAGGGCGGCAGCGAGAAGGCCGCCGCCGCTGGCGCCCAGTAGTCCGCGCCACGCCGCCCTCACCCCCAGGGAAGCGCGCCCATGCTTGCCGGAATCGTCCTCCTCCTCGTCACAGGCTCGGTCTTCTTCTTCAGCCTGGTGATCTTCAGCGTCCTCTCGAAGGCGTATGAGCAGTACCAGGAGCGCTACGTCGCCAAGTCGATGAACGACTTGAGCGACATGTTCCTCTTCATCGATGCGCGCCAGATGTTGGTCCTCAACATCGCGTGCATGTGCTTGCTGGGCATCCTGTCCTACATCATCTTCAACCCCATCCTGGCCGTCGTGGCCACGGTGTTCGGCTTCTTCCTGCCGATGTTGATGGTCAAGCACTACCGCAAGCGGCGCATCAAGAAGTTCAACGTCCAGCTGGTGGACGCGCTGCAGGCGATGGCCAACGCGTTCAAGGCCGGTCTCACCTTCCCGCAGGCCATCGAGCACGTGGCGCGCGAGGCGATGGCGCCGCTGTCGCAGGAGTTCGGCCTGTTCGTGAAGGAAGTGAAGCTGGGCGTCCCGCTGGAAGAGGCGCTCGTCAACATGGGCAAGCGCGTGGGCAGCGACGACCTGGAGCTGGTGGTGGTGTCCACCAACATCTCGCGCCAGCTCGGCGGCAACATGGCGGAGATGTTCGAGACCATGTCCAACGTGATTCGCGAGCGCTTCCGCCTGGAGGGCAAGATCGACGCCCTCACCTCGCAGGGCAAGCTGCAGGGGTGGATCGTCGCGGCCATGCCCGGCGTGCTGGGCATGGTGCTCAACTACATGCGGCCGGACTTGATGGAGCCCATGATGAACCACTTCTTCGGGTGGATCCTCGTGGTGATCATCGCGATCATGGAAGTCCTGGGCATCCTCATCATCCGCCGCATCGTCAACATCGATATTTGAGGGGTGCTCCGTGGACATCCTGACGCAAGTGTTGGTCGGCAGCTCCGCGCTGCTCTTCGCGGGAGCCATCGGCTTCCTCGGACTCGGTCTGTACCAGGTGCTCTTCGAGCGCTTCCTGTCGGAAGTGCGCGACGAGTCCCAGGGCGGCATGAAGGGCTTCGGCTCGGTGGCCATCCGCCGCCTGGGTGCCATGAACCGCCGCTTCATCTGGCCGGGCTACGAGGCGAAGTCGCGCCGCAACCTCATCAAGGCCGGTGAGCCCCAGGGCTACAAGCCCGAGGACATGATGGCGCTCCAGGAAGTGAGCGCCGTGGTGGGCCTGCTGATGGGCCTCTTCATCCTCAACGGCACGGGGCAGAACCTGGTCTGGTCCATCCTGTTCCTGCTCTTCGGGATGTACTACCCGATGCTCTGGCTGAACGACCAGGTCAAGAAGCGCCACCTGCTCATCAGCCGCGCGCTGCCGTACAACCTGGACCTCCTGACGCTGTCGGTGGAGGCGGGCCTGGACTTCACCGCCGCGCTGGCCAAGGTCGTGGAGAAGGGCAAGACGGGCCCGCTTCGCGAGGAGCTGCAGCTGGTGCTCAAGCAGCTCAAGATGGGCAAGACGCGCGAAGAAGGCCTCAAGAGCATGATTGTGCGCGTGGACCTGCCGCCACTGACGACGTTCGTCACGGCGCTGATCCAGGCGGACAAGATGGGCACGAGCTTGGGCAAGGTGCTGCGCATCCAGTCCACGCAGATGCGCATCGACCGCACGCAGCGCGCGGAGAAGCTGGCCGGCGAGGCCCCGGTGAAGATGCTCTTCCCGCTCATCGCCTGCATCTTCCCGACGGTGTTCATGGTGCTCTTCGGGCCCATCGTGTTCCAGTTCTTCTTCGGTGAGCTCGCGTAGGGGGTAGTCCTCTGCCGATTCTCCTCTCCATCACCAAGGGGCTCCAGCAGGGCAGGGAGCTCGTCTTCGAGCAGGCCGAGGTGAAGATCGGTCGGACGTCGGAGAACGACCTGGTGTTGCATGACCATGGCGTCTCCCGTCTGCATGCCCGCATCGTCCTGCGGGGCGGGCAGTACTTCACGCAGGACATGGGCAGCTCCAACGGGACGGCCCTCAACGGCAGCGTGCTGAAGGGCGAGCAGCTCCTGCGGGATGGGGACCGCATCGGCGTGGGCCCGGTGGAGTTCACCTTCCTCTGGGTGCCCCCGGATGGGGACGAGGACGCCACGCGTCCCATCCGCCGCAACCCGCCGGCCCCGCCGCCTCCGGGCGGAGTGGAGCAACAGTACCTCCCCACGGGCGAGGTGCCGCTCGTCGCGCCCGTGGCGCCGCCGCGTCTGGTGCCGGTGCTGGCCGATGACTTCCCCGCGCTGGCCCCGCCCAGCGGCAAGCGCCCGCTCGTCGCGCCCGTGGCGCCGCGTCCGATACCGGTGCTGGCCGATGACTTCCCCGCGCTGGCCCCGCCCAGCGGCAAGCGCCCGCTCGTCGCGCCCGTGGCGCCGCGTCCGATACCGGTGCTGGCCGATGACTTTCCCGCGCTGGCTCCGCCCAGCGGCAAGCGCCCGCTCGTCGCGCCCGTGGCGCCGAGCCTGCCGCCCGTGGAGCCCTTCGTGGAGGAGCGCACCGAGGTGGCCCTCCTCGCGGACCGCCTCGCGCTGCTTCCAGGCCCGCCGGTGATGGAGCAGGTCGAGGAGGAGCGCACCGAGGTGGCCCTGGCCATCCAAATCCCGCCTGTCGCCACCGCGATGCCGCCGGGGTTCATCGCGCCGTTCACGGAGGAGCGGGAGGAGCGCACGGAGCTGGCGCTGCCCACGCTCGCCGACCTCGGACTCCTGCTGGAAGAGTCCTCCGTCGACGCGGACGCCACCCGGCCGATTCGGACCCGCGCTCCGGGGACCGAGGCGCCCGTGCCGGCCCCCCAGGCGCTCGCGCCGGCCCTCCCGCCGCCGGCGCTCGTGCCGGAGACGACGAAGGTCACCTCCGCTCCCATTCCCACGGGCCCCACCGCGGCGGACCGGGCGCGCAAGCGTCGGGAGCTCGCGAGCACTCGCGCCGGCCAGCTCTGGCTGTGGTGGCGCGGGCTGCCGCTGGCCCGCAGGCTCCTGACGAGCACCGTGACGCTCTTCGTGCTGGGGCTGGCGGGCAGCGCGCTGGCCTTCGTGTTCCTGCCGGGGGGCGTGGCCTCGGGCGGGCAGGGGGCGGAGCCGCTGACCCTGGGCGTCGAGAACGTGCCCGACTCGTTCGGTCTGGGAGAGGGCGTGCGCTGGGAGCATTCCGACCAGAAGTCCTTCGACTTCCAGTTCGTCGCGCCCACCCGCGCGGTGGCCCTGCTGCACTACCAGGCCAGTGGCATCTCCAAGGAAGAGGTGTCCCTGTCCCTCAATGGCGTGAACCTGGGCTGGGTCCCCCCGGATACCACCACCACCGCCGAGCGCGAGCTGGAGCACATCCTCCCCGCCCGGACGCTCAAGCGCGGGGAGTTGAACAGCTTCGTCTTCGACAATGTGCGCAACCCCCCGGGCAACGAGACCTGGCGGGTCTGGAACCTGCGGCTGGAGGTCATCCCCGTGCCAGAGCTTCCTCCGGAGCAGCTGCTCGCGCAGGCGCGGGATTATGCCTCCACGGGCAGGCGGTTCTTCGACACCAAGGGAGTAGGGGCGGAGAACCTCTTCCGGGCCTGGCAGCAGTTCCGCTTCGCGTGGTTGACGCTGGAGGCCATGGACCCGAAGCCGGACCTGTACCAGGACGTCCGCTACCAGCTCTCCCAGGTCTCCGCCGAGCTGGACCACCAATGTGCCCAGCTCATGCTTGAATTCCAACGGAGTGTGCAGTTCCGGAGCGCGAAGAAGGCTCGGGCGGCGCTGCAAGAAGTGAGCAGGCGCTTCCCTACCACCGAGCATCGCTGCCACAATCTGGCCCAGGAAAAGGCGTTCGAGCACGAGCTCTGAGCTGGTGCTCTCTCTTCAGGAAGTCGGTGATTCGCCATGTCTAACGGTTCCCCTCCTGCTCGTCGCAGGCCTCCTTCCGGGACGCCCTCGGGCGGGACAGGAGCTCGCCCCGCGGCCCGCAGGACGTCTCCTGTCTCCGCTGCCCCCGTGGCGGCCTCCCCCCGGCTCATCTGCGTCGCGGGGCCCAAGTCAGGTGAGGAGTTCTCGCTGCAGGACGGCGAGTACGTCATCGGCCGCGCCGCGGACAACCCCATCTGCATCCCCGACACTTCCGTGTCGCGCAAGCACGTCATGGTGCGCAAGGCGGGCGCGACGTGGATGGTGAGCGACCTGGGCTCCGGCAACGGGACGCTCGTCAATGGCGAGGCCATTGGCGAGGAGACGCCCCTGGCCAACGGGGATGTCATCACCCTGGGCGACACGGAGCTTCGCTTCGAGGACGTGGTCAACTCCACGCTGATGGTGGCCGCCCCGTCGCGGGGGCGCACGGCAAGCGCCTCCTCTGCTTCCACCAGCCGGGGCTCGTCGCCGGCCCGCCCGCCTCCGCGCGTGGAGGGTGGCCGCGTGCGCAGCGCGCGCTCCACCGCCATGGCGCCGCAGGACCCCGAGGTCCTGCGCAAGAAGATGCGGCTGAAGCTGCTCGCGGGCGGCGTGGTGGTGGTGCTCTTCGCCGGTCTGGGCATCGCGCGCATGCGCATGGTGAAGGAGCAGGAGGAGATTCTCGCCCAGAAGGGCCAGCAGGAATCCGTCCGCAAGGAGCTGAGCACCATCTTCCAGGACGCGAAGAACCTGGTGCGCGAGGGCAAGTGGGTGGAGGCCAAGGCGAAGCTCGAGGAGCTGTCCACCACGGCTCCCGACTACCCTGGCGTGAAGGACTATCTCCAGCACGCCGAACGCGAGATTCCCGTGCAGGGGCGCCTCATGGATGCGCGCGCCGCGCTGGCCAAGAACGAGCTGGGCAAGGCCTCCGCCGCGCTGAGCAAGGCGGGCGAGAGCCAGTTCCTCTACGAGCAGGTGAACGCGGCGAAGCGGGAGCTGTCGGAGCTGGCCGACAAGCGCACCCGCGAGGCGCGCACGGCCATGGACACCGGGCAGATTGACTCCGCGAAGGCCATCACCGACGACGTCATCAAGGCCTTCCCCGAGCACCGCGACGCCAAGCTCATCAACGAGCAGGCCGTGCAGGCCATCACCGTTCGCGACACGCCCCGCGTGATTCCGACAGGCCCCGCGCCCAAGCCCTGGGAGCCCGCGGTGGAGCGCTTCCGCGACGGAGACATGTCCGGCGCCGTGGCCATCCTCAACGCGTGCATGTCGAAGAATCCGCAGTGCAAGAAGCTGCTCGCGCAGATGTCGGAGTTCAGCACGCTCTACAAGCGCCTGGAGGACCTGGACGCGAAGGGGCTCCAGAAGCTGCTGGCGCTGGACAAGGACATCACCGACGGGCGCACCAGCAAGATGGCGCGCAACGCGGGCACCCGCGCGGCGACCATCTTCTACAAGAGCGCCAGCTCGGCGAAGGCCGCGGGGCAGTGGGCTCGCGCCATGGAGTTCGCGCGGCGCACGCTCCAGGCGGACCCGGGCCATGCGGGCGCGGCGAACATCATCAGCGAGCTGAAGACGAAGGGGCGGGAGCTCTACCTCCTGGCCTACTCCCTGAAGGACGGCAGCCCGGAGGACGCGCTGCCCAAGTTCAAGGACGTGGTCGCCATGACGCCGCCGGATGACGAGTACCACGAGAAGGCGAAGTCCTGGGTCGAGAAGCTCTCGCGATGACGAAGCGCAAGGGCGCGGGCGGCGAGTCGCCGCCGCCCGCCACGTCGGGTTTCCAGGGGGACTTGTTCGGTGCCTCTTCCGCATCCGCGTCCTCCGCGGTGCCTCCTTCCGCGCCGCGCGTGGCGGCACCGAGGAAGGCTCCGCCGCCACCTCCTCCGGTGGGCGCTGACGGCACGGGGCTCCTGGGGCCGCTGGAGGGTGCTCCCGCCGCGCCGCCCAAGCCCGAGCGCTCGGTGCTCTCCGTGGCGGAGCTGACGCGTCAGCTGAAGCAGACGCTGGAGTCGCGCTTCGCACGGGTGATGGTGCGCGGCGAGGTGACGGGCTTTCGCGGCGCCAACGCGCGCGGGCATTGGTACTTCGCGCTGAAGGACTCCGTCGCGTCCATCGACGCCAAGGTGTGGGCGTCGCTCGCGGGGCGGATGCGCTTCGCGCTGCGCGACGGCATGGAGGTGGTGGCCGAGGGCAGCGTCGACCTGTACGAGCCGCAGGGGCGCTACAGCCTCATCGTCACGCGGCTGGAGCCGGTGGGGGAGGGCGCGCTGGCGCTCGCCTTCGAGCAGCTCAAGGCGCGGCTGGCGGCCGAGGGGCTCATCGGCGACCGCCGCGTGCGGCCTCCGCGTCCGCTGCCGTTTTTGCCCCAGCGCATCGGCGTGGTGACGAGCCGCACGGGCGCGGCGCTCCAGGACTTCCTGCGCGTGTTGCACTCGCGCAACCCCCGGCTGAGCGTGCTGCTGGCGGACGCGCGCGTGCAGGGCGAGGGCTCCGCGCCGGAGGTCGCCCGGGCGATTGCGCGGCTGGGACGCGCCGACGTGGACGTCATCGTGGTGACGCGCGGCGGTGGCTCGGTGGAGGACCTCTGGACGTTCAACGAGGAGGAGGTGGCGCGCGCCATCTTCGCCTCGCCCGTGCCGGTGGTGTCGGCCATCGGCCACGAGATTGACTTCACCATCTCCGACTTCGTGGCGGACTGGCGGGCGGCCACCCCCAGCGCGGCGGCGGAGCGACTGGCCCCCGTGCTCGCGGACCTGGAGCTGTCGCTCGCCACGCAGGCGGGGCGGCTGCGTCGGGCCATGGAGCGCCGGGTGCTGGAGTTGCGCGAGCGACAGGGCCAGCTCGCCTCGCGGTTGGATGACCCGAGGCGGGCGCTCAACCACCAGCGACTGCACCTGTCCGAGCAGGTGGAGGCGATGATGCGCGTGCTGCGGCCCGCCGTGCGCGAGCAACGCGAGTCGCTGCGAGCCTTGACGGAGCGCCTGCAGCGCGCGCGGCCCCAGGCCCGGTTGGGCGAGCAACGCGCTCATCTGCTGAAGCTGGCCCGCCGACTGTCGGAGGCGGCGCGCGCGGGGGTGGCGACGCGACAGGCGACGCTGGCGACGGCGCGGCTCGGGTTGGAGCGGGCCTCGCCGACGGCGCTCGTCTCGCGGGAGCATGCCCGGCTGGCGGCGCACCAGGCGCGGCTGCGGTCGCTCCAGCAGGGAACACTGGCGGACGCACAGCGGCGTTTCCAGACTCTGGAGGGGCGACTGGACGCGATGAGCCCGCTGAAGGTGATGTCGCGCGGCTATTCGGTGGTGTTCCGTCAACGCGACGGTGGGGTGGTGCGTTCCGCGGCGGACGTCGAGGTGGGAGAGCGCCTGGGCATCAAACTCGCGGCGAACGGGGCGAAGACGCTGGGCGGATGTGAAGAAGTCGAAGCCACTGTCACGTTGGTAAAAGGGCCGGTGGACTGCTAACGGGCCACCCTCTAGAGTCCCGCGCCCCGAACGGGGAGGTGGAAGGCTGTGGCGAAGGCGGACAAGGCGTCCAAGGTGGACAAGGCGGCGGAGGGCGAGGTTCCCGGTCAGTATGGGGACGTCGTGTCCCGGCTCGAGGAGACGGTGGGCCGGCTGGAGAGCGGCAACCTGTCACTGGAGGATTCGCTCAAGGCGTTCGAGGAAGGCATCCGGCTGGTACGCCGGGGCGAGAAGCTGCTGACGGAAGCGGAGCAGCGCATCGAACAACTGCTCCAGGATGAGGACGGCAACGACGTGGTGGCACCGCTGTCGGTGTCCGCGCGTCCCGCCGCCCAGGCGGCTCCCCGGGCGCCCACACCCCGGCCTCCTCCCGAGGATGACGTCCCGTTCTAGGTCGTGCGGGACGCGCACACCGGAATGTCGAAGCCGAAAATCACCATCGTCGATGATGACCGCGACACGCGGGAGCTGCTCGCCGCGGCCCTCGAGGACGAGGGTTTCGAGGTGACGCTCGCGGCCAACGGCCTGCGGCTCATCGCCTCGCTGCAGCTCCACCGTCCCCAGGCCATCCTCCTGGACGTGAACATGTCCTGGATTGATGGCTTCGAGCTGTGCAAGGCGGTGAAGAAGAACGAGCACTTCCGGGACATCCCCATCATCTTCATCAGCGGGCGGGGAGACTCCGAGGACAAGCGGCGCGGCCGGGAGGTCGGCGCCGCGGACTACTTCGTCAAGCCCCTGGACACGGACAAGCTCGTCCGGCGCATTCGTGAGCTGGTGCCTCCGCCCGCTCCCTAGTATCTCACCGGCGCAAGGAGCACCGACCCATGGCCCACTTCGACCTGGATACGTTCCTGCGCACCCAGCACGCGCGGGTGGAATCGCTGTTGCTCGAGCGCGTGGAGCGGCTCGCTTCGTCTGGTGCGCCTCCGCGGCTGGTGGAGGCCATGCGCTACTCACTGCTGGCGGGCGGCAAGCGCCTGCGGCCGGTGCTGTGCCTCACCTTCGCGGACGCGGTGGCGCGCGCCTCGCTGATATCGCCCGTGTCCGGTGACGCGGCGTGTGCCCTCGAGTACGTCCACACGTACTCGCTGGTGCATGACGACCTGCCGGCCATGGACGACGACGACTTCCGTCGCGGACGGCCCACCAACCACAAGGTGTACGGCGAGGCGATGGCCATCCTCTCCGGCGACGCGCTGCTGACGGAGGCCTTCGCGTTGCTCGCTGACGGGCCGGAGCCCGTGCGGGGCGCGCTGTGCCGGGAGCTGGCGGTGGCGTCGGGGGCCGTGGGCATGGTGGGCGGGCAGGTGCTGGACACCGCCGAGGACCGTCCCGCCGTCCTGGACTACCTGGTGCGGCTGCACCGGATGAAGACGGGGGCGCTCATCCGCGCGGCGTGTCGCATGGGCACGCTGGCGGGTGGTGGGGATGCGGAGGCGCTCGTCCGCGCACAGCTCTACGGGGACGCGGTGGGGCTGGCCTTCCAGATAGCGGACGACGTGCTGGATGTGACGTCCACGCAGGAGCAGCTCGGCAAGCCTGCGGGCGCGGACGCGGAGGCCGGGCGCCACACGTTCCCCGCCGTGGTGGGGCTGGAGGCCTCTCGCCGCATGGCGCAGGAGCAGGTGGCCCTGGCGGTGGAGGCGGTGCGCCCGCTCGAGGGCGAGGATGGTCCGCTGGCGGCGCTCGCGCGCTATGTGGTGGAGCGGAAGTCCTGATGCCGGGGTTGCTGGAACGCATCGCCTCTCCGACAGACATGCGGGCGCTTCCCGAAGCGGAGCTGCCACGGCTCTGCGAGGAGCTCCGCGAGGACATCATCTCCATCTGCGGGAAGGTGGGCGGCCACCTGGGCGCCTCGCTGGGAGCGGTGGAGCTCATCGTCGCGCTGCACCGAGTCTTCCACTCGCCCACCGACGCCATCCTGTTCGACGTGGGCCACCAGACGTACGCGCACAAGCTGCTCACCGGGCGGCGCGAGCGGATGCACACGCTGCGGCAGGCCGGCGGCGTGGCGCCCTTCCTGGACCCGCGTGAGAGTCCGCACGACGCGCTCCTGGCTGGCCACTCGTGCACGGCCGTGTCGGCGGCGCTGGGGCTGCTGGAGGGCCGCAGGATGATGGGCCACCGGGGCCACGTGGTGGCGGTGCTCGGGGATGGAGGCCTCACCGGCGGGCTGACTTTCGAGGGCCTCAACAATGCGGGAGGCAGTCACCTGCCGCTCGTCGTGGTGCTCAACGACAACCAGATGTCCATCAGCGCCAACGTGGGCGCCATTCCCTCGCTGCTGCGCACCCGAGGCGCGCGCGACTTCTTCCAGGGCCTGGGCTTCACCTACCTGGGGCCGGTGGACGGGCACGACCTGGGCGCGCTGATGCACGCGCTGCGGGAGGCCCGCGCGTCGTCCCGTCCGGTGGTGGTCCACGCGCTCACGCTCAAGGGCAAGGGATTCCCTCCCGCGGAGGCGGACGCGCAGACGCGTGGCCATGCCATGGGCCCGTACGAGTGGCGCGACGGCAAGCTGGTGCGCTCGCGCGGTGGCCAGCGCACGTACAGCGAGGCGCTCGCCTTGGCGCTCGAGGAGGCGATGGAGCGGGACTCGCGCGTCGTGGCGGTGACGCCGGCGATGCTGGAGGGCTCCGCGCTCAATGCCCTCAAGGCGCGCTTCCCGGACCGCGTCCATGACGTGGGTATCGCCGAACAGCACGCCGTCACCTTCTGCGCGGGGCTCGCCGCCGCGGGTGCGCGTCCCGTGTGCTGCATCTACTCCACGTTCCTGCAGCGCGCGTACGACCAGATCATCCACGACGTGTGTCTGCCGGGCCTGCCCGTCGTCTTCGCGGTGGACCGCGCGGGACTGGTGGGCGCGGATGGCGCCACGCACCAGGGAACCTATGACGTGGCGTCGCTGCGTCCGCTCCCGGGGCTCGCGTTGTGGGCGCCCGTGGTGGGGGAGGACTTCGGCCCCATGCTCGCCACCGCGCTCCAGGCGCCGCATCCCTCCGTGCTCCGCTTCCCCCGGGGCACGCTGCCCGCGCCGCCGCCCGAGGTCCGGGTGGAGGACGCGCCGGTGCGGGGTGCCCGGTGGCTCGTGCGCGCCGAGCGCCCGGAGTTGACGTTGGTGACGCTGGGGCCGCTGGGGCTGGCAGCGCTGGAGGCCGCGAGGCATGAGCCGCGTTGGAGCGTGCTCGACGCGCGGGGCCTCTCTCCGCTGGACGAGGTGGCGCTGCTGGAGGCCGCCTCCCACGGCCCCGTCGTCGTGGCGGAGGAGGGGACGGTGCGAGGGGGCCTGGGCAGCGCGGTGCTGGAGCTCTACGCGGAGCGCGGTGTCGCCGCGCGGGTGCGGGTGCTGGGCATGCCGGACGCCTTCGTTCCCCATGGAGACGCGCGGGTGCAGCGCGCGGAGCTCGGGCTGGACGCGGCGGGCCTCCGGCGGGCCGCGCTGGCGCTGCTGGGGAGGAGCGAACCGTGAAGCCTCGCAAGGAGCGGGTGGACGTGCTGGTGGTGGAGCGTGGACTGGCCGAGTCGCGCACCAAGGCCCAGGCGCTCATCCTCGCCGGGCTGGTGGTGGTGGATGACCAGCGCGTGGACAAGCCCGGCTCCCTGATTCCGGTGGAGGCCGAGCTGCGCCTCAAGGGCGAGGTGCTGCCGTACGTCTCTCGCGGGGGGCTGAAGCTGAAGGGCGCCATCGACCACTTCAAGCTCGACGTGCGCGGCAAGGTGGCCGCCGACATCGGAGCGAGCACGGGAGGCTTCACCGACTGCCTGCTCCAGCATGGCGCGGTGCGGGTCCACGCCATCGACGTGGGGTACGGCCAGCTCCACGAGAAGCTCCGGAAGGATGACCGGGTGCGCTCGCGTGAGCGCGTCAACGCGCGCTACCTGACGGACGAGGACCTGCCGGAGAAGGTGGGCGTCATCGTCATCGACGTGAGCTTCATCTCGCTCACCCAGGTGCTGCCCTCCGTGCTGCGCTTCCTGGAGCCAGGAGGGCTGCTGGCCGCGCTGGTGAAGCCCCAGTTCGAGGTGGGGCCAGACCGCGTGGGCAAGGGGGGCGTCGTGCGGGACGCCGTCGCGCGCCAGGATGCCATCGACACCGTGACGGCCTTCGTGCGCGAGCAGGGGCTCACCGTGCGCGGATTGATGGACTCCCCCGTGCCGGGGCCCGCTGGCAACGTCGAAGCGCTCCTCGTCGCCGAGCGGCCCTGAGTCCGCTCGGCGCGAGTTCACAGGCCGTTACGGCCGGGCGCTGCGATACTGCGACGACGGCTGGAGCTGGAGCAGCTTGAGCCCAGTGCGCATCCAGAGCCGGTTCGTGTCGTCGAAGGCGGCGCCCATGGAGACGGGCACCTGGTAGCGGAACAGCTCCCGGCCCTCGGCCACGCTGCCCGGTGTCTGGTCCACGCCCACCAGCTCCACCGGCAGCGTCACCGTCTGTCCCTGGGCTTCGGGCCCGTTGAGGAAGAACAGGTCCGTCGAAGGGGCGGGCGCCGGCAGCAGGTACTTCACGTGGAGCGCGCCGTTGGCGTCCACCGAGCGGTTCTCCCGGTTGCGGATGACGCCCGTGGCGTTGTCCAGCAGCCACACGCGCTGGGTCGTCGCGGCGGCGACGCGGTTGCCGTTGGCGTAGGTGGAGATCTGCGTCACCTGGCCGGTGAGCACGTCCGTGGCCCACCTCGAGGCGTTGCCGTTGCAGCCCGGCAGGTTCGAGATGCACGCGATGATCTGCGACTTGTTCTCGGGCAGGGCGAAGCCCAGGTACAGGATGCTGCCATCCGGGCTGAAAGAGCCCACCGGAAGCGGTGTGGCGGCGTTGACGTTGAGGATCTCCTTGACCACGACCTCCGAGATTCGCGTCCCATTCGCCGCGTTCGTTTCGGCATCCAGCTCCTCGACGACGACGTCCGCGCGGTTCCCGCTGTAGGCGATATGGCTGGCGACCAGCACCTTGCCGGTGCCAGTCACCAGGAGCTGGCCGATGGGGTCGTTGACGGAGATGTCCCGCTTGTAGGCCCACCGGGTGACGCCGATGCCCAGGCCGTCCGTGGTGGCGTGGGAGACGCGTTGGATGATGCCCGTCCGGGTGCGGATGATGGCGTCACCGTTGGGCATGACGGACAAGTCATTGACCGCGACGTCGATGGGCGTGCGCGACGAAACCTTGAAGTCGTCGGCGAGGGCGAACGCGCCATAGCCCGGTGTCCAGACCCACCGCTTGCGAGAGGTCGGGTTGCGCGGGGTGATGACCGTGGACGCATTGCAGACGGTGGGGACCTGGAGCAAGGTGGCCCCGCCACCGGCCGAGTTGTGGCGGTACATCGTCTCCAGGCCGCCCGTGGTCGTCTTGGCGCAGCTCAGGAAGGTCATCTGGCTGCCGGTGCCGTCGATGGCCAGCGGGGTGGAATAGACCTGGAGGCCCTGGGGATCATCCACCGCCCGGGCCACGGGGAAGAACGTGGCGGGCTGGGGCAGGGAGGTGTTCTTCCGCCCGTCATCGCACACCACCTCCGCGGTGAGCGACAGGCTGGCGGCGATTCCCACCAGCGGGTTGGCGTAGGGGATGTCGGCGGCCGCTAGCTCCACCGTGGTCGCCCCGCTCGCGTACGGGAACGCCTTCAGGAAGGTGGTCCGGTCGTACAGGTTCAGCGTGGCGACCTTCTCGCAGCCGGACACGTTGACGATGAGCGGGAGGGCCGTCCCCGCGAGGTTCCCCTCGGGGACCGTCAGGTTGACCTGGGGGGGATCCGGCGTGGGCGGCGGTGGGTCATTGCCGCAAGCGGTGGCCAGGCCGGAGACGAGTACGAGGGCGGTGCGCCATGCACGCCGAGTCACGGAGGGGTGGAGCATGGCGCCGCACTCTATCTCGCTCGCACCATTCCCGGCATCATCCCCCCTCCGAAACGCCCCCGGAACCCCCCTCCCGCGTCGATTGCCGCCCTTGACGGGGCCGTGACGTGATAGCCGCCGGGTGTCCGTGCGCGGAGGTCAGGTAAGTCCGCGAAGCCAGGGCAACACGGAACCGGGTGGGAGCAAGCGATGACGGCCGGCAGGATGCTTGAATGGACGGCGCCCGACCGGGCGACCGGTGCTCATGCGCGGTGGGCCTGGGAAGGTTCTGCCGCCTGCGCTGTTTTGCGCGCCCATTTCCCCCGGCGCCCGCCCGGAGCACCTTCGCCGTGCCTGCGGGAAAGCCACGATGGGCATGACGCCTCCGCGGTACCACTCACAGTTACCGCCGTCTCCGGATGTGCGCCGCTCTGGCCCACGGACGTGATCAGCGGCATGATCGGGATCCGAACCATGAACCCTTACGCACTCAACGGGTTTTTGCAGCCTCCCCATCGAGTCCCGGTCCGGGATTCGTCGGCGCGAGGTTCACTGTGAGAGTCGAGATGCAGGCGGATCAGCGTGGACGCGTTCTGGTGGTGGCCGGGAAGGAGTCCGGCGACGCCTTGATGGAGCGGCTGACCGCGAGCGGCTACCACTGCGCGTCGGCCGAGCGGGAGAGCGGGCTGGCCGAGGTGGCGGACGCGCTGCAGCCGGAGGTCGTCCTGCTGTCGGTGACGGCGAAGCGCGCGGCGGAGCTGCTGGAGTCCCTGCGTCGGGTGGAGCGCCTCCAGCGGTTGCCGGTGCTGGTGGACCTGGGGCGCAGCCGGTCCGCGGAGGCCTTCAAGCGCCTGGCGGTGGACGACTGGATTCGCGGCGCGGATGAAGTCGTGCCCCGCCTGGAGGCCGCGCTGCGTGCGGGCCGGTTGCGGGACAGGGAGGAGCGCGTCCGCCTGCGCATGGGGATGCTGCTGGAGATCACCCAGGCGGCCACCAGCTCGCTGGAGCTGGAGGAGATCCTCCGAATCGCCGTGGACAAGGTGGGCCGCGTCACCGGGACGGACCGGTGCTCGGTGGTGCTGGTGGAGGGAAGCCATGCCCGCACGGGCAGGGTGGTGGCGACGCAGGAGGACCCGAGCCTCGTGCAGCTGGACATCGAGGTGGCGCGCTATCCGGAGCTGCGCCGCGCGCTGGAGACGCGGGAGCCGGTGCTCATCGAGGAGGCGCAGCGGGATCCGCTCATGGCGGAGGTGCGCACGTCGCTCGTCCCGCTGGGCGTGAAGTCCATCCTGGTGCAGCCGCTCATCTGTCAGGACGACCTGTTGGGCGCGCTGTTCCTGCGCGTCTCGCGCATGGACGCGTCCTTCGGGCGCGACGAGCAGGAGTTCACCCAGGCCGTGGCCGGCGTGCTGGCCAACTCCATCCGCAATGCGCGGCTCCACACCGCGGTGAAGAAGAAGCGCGAAGACCTGGAGATGGCCTACGTGGAGCGCTACCACGAGCTGCTCGAGGCCAACCGCCGGCTCAAGGAGCTCAACCGCCTCAAGGATGAGATCATCGCGGTGGTCAGCCACGACCTGCGCGCCCCGCTCCAGGTGCTGCTGGGACACGGACGGCTTCTCCTGGAAGGACCGCTGGAGTCCCAGCAGAAGCAGTCCGCCGAGGCGATGATTCGCCAGGGCAAGAAGATCCTCGGTCTCGTCGAATCCCTGCTGGAGAAGGGCAAGGGCGAGGCGGCTCGGCTGTCCATCGAGCCGCGCGTGCTGGACGTCGCGCAGCTGTGCCGCGACGCCGTCAACGAGCTGGAGATCCTGGCCGCCGAGCGCGGGGTGTCGCTGCGCGCGGACTGCCCCGACAGCCTGATGCTCATCGGCGACGAGGTGAAGCTGCACGAGGTGCTGCAGAACCTCATCACCAACGCCATCCACCACGCACGGGACGCGGGCGAAGTCGTCGTGTCCACCCGGCGCCTGGGTCGTCCGGACGGTGACGCGGCCAAGGTCTGCGTGCAGGACGACGGCGTCGGCATCCCCCAGGACGAACTGCACCTGGTGTTCGACCGCTACCGGCACGGTGGCAAGGGCACGGGGCTGGGGCTCGCCATCTGCAAGGAGTTCGTGGAGCTGCACGGCGGGGAGATCTGGGCCGAGAGCCCGCCGGAGCATGGCTGCCTCTTCGTCTTCACGCTGCCGCTCGCGCAGGAGGCGCCGCGCAACCCGCGTCCACCCGTCGCGGCGACCAGTGTGCACGAGCAGCCGCGCGTCCTCGTGGTGGAGGACGAGCCGGAGATCGCCGCCGTGCTCTCGGAGGTGCTGCGCTCGAAGTACCGCGTGGAGGTGGCGCGCGACGGCGCGGAGGGCCTGGCCCGGGCGCGTGCCCAGCGGCCGGACCTGATTGTCATGGACGTCTTCCTGCCCAAGCTGGACGGCCTGGACGCCGCCATGGCGCTGAAGTCGTCGTCCGACACGGCGCACATCCCCGTCATCCTGCTGTCCGCGCACCAGGGCGTGGCGGAGAAGGTCCGCGCGCTCAACCTGGGCGCCGTGGACTACATGAGCAAGCCGTTCAACGCGGTGGAACTGCTCAACCGCACGGACCGCGCGCTCAAGCTGCGCCAGGGGGAGCGTGAGCATCAGGAGGGCTCGTCACTCCAGCGTCGCACGGGCAGCGACCCCGCCACGGGCCTTCATGACCGGCGCGGCCTGCTGATGCGGCTGGAGCAGGAGCTGGCGCGCAGCCGGCGCTACCACCGGGCCCTGAGCCTGGCGGTGCTGCGGCCGGACCGCCCCGTGGACCCGGTGCCCGCCAACATCGCGGACGTCATCCGCAAGCGGGTGCGTCACCCGGATGCCATCTCCCACCTGGGCGGAGGCGTCTTCGTCGTCGTTCTGCCCGAGTGCAACGCGGAGGCGGCGCGCAACGTCATCAGCCGGTTGATTCCGGATGTGGAGAAGGCGACGGACACCGAGTACCGCTCGGCGGTGGCGGACGTGAGCCAGGACAGCGACCCGGTGGAGAAGCTGCTGGAGAAGCTGGGCGCGCCTCCCCCCGAGGTGACCTGAGGCACCTGCACGCGGGCTGGGGCCGCGCTAGACTTCGTCTCGCGTGAGCCCCTCTCGCCTCCTCGCCGTCGTGCTGCTTGCCGCCCTGTGGGAGCCCGGAGCCCTCGCCGCGGCCCCTCCGGCCAGGCGCCCGCGCGTGGACCGGGAGGCGATGCGGGAGGCGATGGACGCGGCGGCCTCGGACGAGGGGGCGTTCTCCTCGTCCGCGAGCTACTCCCAGTACCTGCGCGCGCGGCTGCTGCACCATGCAGGGGACCATCGCGGCGCCGTGGATGCGCTGCGTCTGGCCCTGGCCACGGATGACGGCCACCCCCTGCTGCTCACCCGACTGGCGGAGGAGTACGCCCGGCTGGGGGACCTCGACAAGGCGGAGCAGGAGCTGCGCCGCGCCGTGGAGCGCTCCTCCGCGTACTACCCGGCCCACGCCATGCTGGGGCGCGTGCTGCTGGAGTCGGGCCGCTTCACCCGGGCGCGCCTGCACCTGCGTCGGGCCATCGCCCTCAAGCCTCGCGAGCCCGAGGCCTACCTCGTCCTCGCGCAGCTCTACATGGAGTCCGGCGCTCCGGCCGAGGCGGTGAAGGTGGTGGAGTCCCTCGCGCGGGCGCTGCCGGGCGAGGCCTCCGGCTACCGACGCCTGGGGCTGGCCCTGGCGGAGCGCGGTGACACGCACCGGGCCGAGCGCCTGCTGACGGAGGCCGCCTCGAGAGATCCGGGCGACGTGGAGGTGCTGGGCACGCTGGCGAAGCTGTACGAGGAGACGGGGCGGCCCGGCCGCGCGGAGGAGACCCTGGCCCGGGCCCTGGAGCGCGAGCCGGACAGCCAGGAGGTGTTGATGTCCGCGGGGCGCTCGGCGCTGAAGGCGGGCTCCGTGGTGCGGGCCCGGGCGTACTTCGACCGGCTCCTGTCGCTCTCCGGCGAGCCCGAGACGGCGGTGCGAGTGGCCTTCAGCTACCTGGCCGAGCGCGAGCCCGCCGCCGCCGTGGAGGTGCTGGAGTCCGCCCGCGCGGCCAGTGGCGACGAGCCCCGGCTGGCCTACTACGCGGGCCTGGTGCACGAGCGTCTGCGGCGCTTCGCCGACGCGGCGCAGGCCTTCGAGGCCGTGCCCGAGAGCTCCGACGTCTTCGCCGATGCCCGCGTGCGCCGCGCCCGGTGCCTGTCGCTCGCGGGGCAGCATCCCCGGGCCCTCGCGCTCCTGCGCGCCGCGCTCCAGGAGGCCCCGTCGGACCTGGAGGTGCGTGCGCAGTACGCCCGTGCGCTGGAGCGCAGCGGGGCGGCCGCGCGCGCCGAGTCCGTGCTGAAGGAGGGCCTGGCGCAAGGCCCCTCCGCCGCGCTGTATGACGCGCTCGCCGGCACGCTCCAGCGTCAGAACCGGGGCGCGGAGGCACTGGCCCTGCTGCGTGAAGCCGTGACTCGCGCGCCCAAGGACCAGGCCCTCTTGTATGTGCAGGGCGCCGCCTTCGAGCGCCAGGGGGACCTGGCCGGGGCGCAGGCGCGCATGCGGGCCGTGCTGGAGGTGGAGCCGGACCACGCCGCCGCCCTCAACTTCCTGGGCTACCTGCTGGCTCAGACAGGCCGAGACCTGGACGAGGCGGAGCGGCTGGTGCTCCGCGCGCTGGAGCTGCGTCCCGACAACGGTGCCTTCCTGGATTCCCTGGGCTGGGTCTACTTCCGGCGGGGGGACTATCCGCGCGCGGTGGAGGCGCTGGAGCGCGCGTCGTCGCTGGCGCCGGACGAGCCGGTCATCCTGGAGCACCTGGGAGACGCCTACCAGCGCGCGGCTCGGAGCGCGGATGCCGCCGGTGCGTGGCGCCGGGCGCTGGAGGTGTTGTCGTTGGACCCCGAGTCCGCCGAGCCCCCCGGGCAGCGGGAGGCGCTGGAGCGCAAGCTCAAGGCGCTATCCATGGGTGCGGCGGGCCGCTAAGTTGCTGGGCCTATGGCTCGCCACGACGAGGGCTATTTCACTGGCCGGGATGGAACGCGGCTCTTCTGGAAGACGCACCTTCCGGACGCGGAGCCGCGAGCGCATGTCGCGGTGGTGCACGGCTACGGTGACCACTTCGGTCGCTATCAGTACGTGACGGACGCGCTGCTGGCGGACGGCTTCGCGGTGCACGGCTTCGACTACCGGGGCCACGGCCGCGCCGAGGGCCGGCGCGCGTACAGCGAGAAGTGGCAGTACTACGTGGATGACCTGGAGGTCTTCTGGGAGCGGGTGCGCGCCGCGGCTGGTGGCAAGAAGACCTTCGCGCTCGGCCACAGCCACGGCGGGCTGATGGCGGCGCACTGGGCCGGCGGCCGCAAGGTGGAGGGCCTGTCCGGACTGGTGATGTCAGGCCCCTACTTCAAGCTGGCGTTGACTCCGCCCGCCGTGAAGGTGATGGCGGCACGCGCGGTGGGTTCACTGGTGCCTTGGCTGGGACTGGCTTCGGGACTGAAGGTAGAGCAGCTCACCGCGGACCCGGAGGTGCAGCGCGCCACCCGGGAGGACCCGCTCTACCTGTCCATCGCCACGCCTCGCTGGTTCATTGAATCCACCAAGGCCCAGGCGGAGGCGATGCTCCTGGCGCCGAAGATTCAAGTCCCGCTGTTCGTGCTCTGCGGAGCGGACGACGGGGTGGCGGCGCCGGCGGCGGCGCGGGTGTTCTTCGAGACGGCGGGCTCGGCGGACAAGAAGTTCAAGGAGTACCCCGGCATGAGGCACGAGCCGCTCAACGAGGTGGGGCGCGCCGAGGTGTTCCGGGATATCTCCGGCTGGATCTCCGCGCATCTCTGACATAATCAAAGCGCTCGGCTCCTCGGAAGGAGCGGGCTCTGGGTGAGGTCACCGCATGGCAACGGGTGAAACGGGCATCATCGGTAAGGGCATCGTCATCAAGGGGAACCTCACGGGCGGAGGGGACCTTGTCATCGAGGGACGGGTGGAGGGGCAGATTGCCCTGAAGAACCACCTCACCATCGAGAGCACCGGCAAGGTGCAGGCGGACATCCGCGCCGAGGAGTTGACCATCAATGGCGAGGCGAGCGGCAACATCGACGCCTCGACTCGCGTGGCCATCAACGCTTCGGCCAAGGTGGCCGGCGACATCAAGGCACCTCGCATCGTCATCGAGGATGGCGCCGTGTTCAACGGCTCCATCGAGATGGACGTCCGGCTGCCAGACGACATCTGAAGCTCAGGCCGCGCCGCTGACGGCGTGGCACACACCTTTCTAGAGGGCGGACAACACTCATGGCGAATACGGTCATTGGTTCGAGCATCGTCATCGACGGAGAGATTTCCGGAGACGAGGACCTGGTCATCCAGGGCACCGTGAAGGGGAAGATCTCCCTCAAGGAGAGCCTCTACGTCGAGGGCAGTGGCGTCGTCGAGGCGGACATCGAGACGCAGAACGTGGAGATCGCCGGCCGGGTGACGGGCAACATCGTCGCCAGCGACAAGGTCGAGCTGAAGACGGACTGCCGCGTCGTGGGCGACATCAAGGCGCCCCGCATCCTCATCGCCGATGGTGCCTCCTTCAAGGGCAACGTCGACATGGACATGAAGGAGCGCTGATTCGTGGCCACCCCGAAGGAGTTGAGCGGTAGCAACGACGTCAACAACACCGTGGTGGGGCCTTCCATCCTCATCAGCGGTCGGTTGACGGGCGATGAGGACCTCACCGTCCGGGGCCGCGTGGAGGGCGAGCTGACGCTCAGCCGTACCCTCATCGTCGAGCCGTCGGGCGTGGTGAAGGCGAACGTGGCGGTGCGCAACGCCATCGTCAGCGGCGTGGTGGTGGGCAACATCAACGCCACGGAGAGCGTGGAGCTGACCCGCGAGGGCCGCATGGTGGGCGACATCCACGCCCCGCGCGTCATCATCGTGGACGGCGCCAGCTTCCGCGGCCGCGTCGACATGGGTGACGTGGAGCCCGGCCGTCTGCCGTCGCAGCGCCCCGTGGTGGCCCGTCCGGCCGCTCCGGTGACGCGTCCCTCCGCGGCGCCTGCCCGCCCGAGCGCGCCCCCCGCGCGTCCGAGCGCGCCTCCCGCGCGTCCCCTGATTCCCGTGGCGACCCCCCGGCCCGCGCCGGCGCCGACGGTCACCACGCCCGCCCGTCCCGCGAGCAAGCCGCTGCCGCCGCCTCCGCCCCCTCGGGCCGAGCCGCGTCCGGTCGCCCCGCCCGTGGAGCCTGCTTCTGCCGAGCCGCCAACGCCCTTCGCGTTGGGTGCTGGCGCCAAGAAGAAGGTCGTGGTGAAGAAGAAGACCCGCTAGAGCTCGCTTCCCGCGCCGCCGGAGTCGGTGGCGCGGGAGTGGGCAGACCAGGGGTGCCACCATGGACGCCGAGCACAGGGTTGACGGAGAGGAAGGGATGCCGGGTTCTCCGGAAGGTGGCTCGTCGTCCACGCCCGAGGCTGTCTCGGCGCGAGGTGACGGAGGGCCCCAGGACTCCGCGCCGGGCGAGCCCGCGCCGCGGGAGCCGACGCACGTCGAAGGTGGGGAAGGGGAGTCATCCCCTGTCACCGCGACGGATGCGGGCGGCGCATCCCCGGAAGGAGGCTCGGTGGAGTCTCAGGCAGTCGCCGCCGAAGGAGCACCCGCCACGGGTGAGCCCGAGCGGCCCATGGAGTCGTCGGTGGGTGCGTCGGAAGAGTCGCAGGTGAAGTCCGCTTCGGAGCCGGGTGTCCCCGAGGAGTCGCGGCGCGAGGAGGGCTCCGGGCAGGAGTCCGCCACGGCCGCGAGTGCCTCCCCCGAGGAGACGCGGACGGATGTCCCCGAGGCGGGTGCTGTGTCCGCCGAGGCCCGGTCCGATGCCGCCGAGCCGACCGCTGCTGGCGAGTCGGAGTCCGGTGCGTCCGAGGAAGAGGAAGAAGACTCGGAGCCGGAGATGCTGGCCGCGCCGGAGGAGCGTCTGGCTGGTCGCGTGGTGACGGTGTTGATGCCGTTGGAGCGGCTCGAGGACGAGTCGGCCTACCGGCTGCGTCCCGAGGGTGACGTGTCGGGGCTGGCCACGGACATCGCGCGGCTGGGGCAGTTGTTCCCGGTGGACGTGCGGCCCCGGGGCGGCGAGAGCTACCAGTTGGTGTGCGGCTTCCGGCGCGTGGCGGCGCTGCGCTTCCTCAAGCGGGACGCGGTGCAGGCGCGCGTGCACACGGACCTGTCGGACGAGGACGCGCTGCTCATGTCGCTGGCGGAGGCCATCCACGCCACGCCGGTGGAGCCGGAGGTGCTGGAGGCCAAGCGCGACCAGCTGGAGGCCCAGGGCCGGCTGAGCGCGGCCGTGGCCGACATGCTCGCCAAGGCGCTCGCCACCGATGATGAGCTGGCACCCGAGGGCGTCGAGGAGGAGATCGACGCCGACGAGCTGGCGGGTGACGTGTCGCAGCGGCTGGGGACCATCAACCAGGAGCTCTCGCTGCTGGCGGACGTGTTCACCTCGCTGGATGAGTCGCGTCGCGCCGAGCTGTTGATGCAACTGCGGTACTCCTCCGAGCTGGTGGCGTACCTGGAGGGGTTGAAGTGATGTCCGACTTGCTCGCCCGTGACAGGGCCCGGCTGCTGGAGCTGCTCACCGAGCGCTCCTTCGAGCGCCGCCGCGTGGTGCTCTCGTCCGGCAAGGAGTCGGACTTCTACATCGACTGCAAGCGCACCGCGCTCCTGGCCGAGGGACACTTCCTCATCGGCCGGCTCTTCCTGGACGCCATCCGCCGCGAGGCGCCCGAGGCGGTGGGCGCGGGCGGGCTGACGTTGGGCGCGGATCCGCTCGCGTCCGCGGTGAGCCTCACCGGCTACCTGTCCGGGTATCCGCTGGCCGCGTTCATCGTCCGCAAGGAGCCCAAGGGCCACGGCACCGGCCAGTGGATTGAGGGCCTGAGCGGACTGGGCGCGGGCGCGAAGGTGGCCATCGTCGAGGACGTCGTGACGACGGGTGGCTCCACGCTCAAGGCGATTGAGCGGGCGAAGTCGGAGGGGTTGACGGTGCTCGGGGCGTTCGCCCTGGTGGACCGACTGGAGGGGGGACGCGAGGCGGTGGAGGCCGCGGGCCACCGACTCACCACGTTGTTCACCCGCAAGGACTTCATTCCGTGAAGAAGCTTCTCGCCACGGGAGCGCTGCTGGGCATGTTGTCCGGCTGCTCCACCATGCCTCCCGCCGTTGGCGAGCAGGCCCCCACGCTGCACGACGAGAACGCGGAGGCGGCCTACCGGGCGCTGCTCCACAAGTACTCGGGCCAGCAGGAAATCTACGACGGCTTCGACACCCGCCTCTTCGCCGGGGTGACGATACAGACGATGACGTTCCGCGAGGCGCGGGTGCTGCGCCAGGCGGCCTTCCAGGTGCTGCCGCCTCCCAAGGTGGAGGAGCTGCTCGCCGAGGAGCGCGCCGAGGCCGCTCAGGTGCACGAGTTCTTCATGGCCGTGCACGTCAACGACTACCGGTACCTCGACTTCGACTTCAAGAAGACCATCTGGCGCATGGCGCTGGTGACGCCCGCGGGTGAGGTGACGCCGGTGCGCATCCGTCGCCTGGGCCGCGCGGACCTGGAGATGCGCGCCTACTACCCGTACACCAGCGTCTTCTGGGTCGGCTACGAGGTGCAGTTCCCCACGGTGATGGCCAGCGGGCAGCCCGTCATTCCTCCCGGCACGGAGCAGGTGACGTTCCGCCTGGCCTCGTCGCTGGGACAGGCGGAGTTGAAGGTGTCCGCGCAGTAGCCGCTCGCGGCCCCGGGCTTACGTCTGCTCGGGGCGCTTGAGCCACTTCTCCGTCACCGTGAGCGTGGGGCCGGCGAGCAACCGGTCCACCAGCTCCGACGGTGACTCGCTCACCGCGAAGGGCAGGGCCTGCTCCATGGCCACGAAGCCCTCGGTGGCCATGTGCCGGGCCAGGGTGACGAGGGGCTGGAAGAAGCCGCGCGTGTCGAGCAGCCCCATGGGCTTCTGGTGCAGGCCCAGCTGCGCCCAGGTGATGATTTCGAAGAGCTCGTCCAGCGTGCCGAAGCCGCCGGGCAGGGCGAGGAAGGCGTCCGAGCGCGAGGCCATCAACGCCTTGCGCTCGTGCATGGAGTCCACGCGGACAAACTCCGTGAGGCCCAGGTGGGCAATCTCCCGCGCGCCCAAGAAGTGCGGCAGCACGCCCACCACCTTGCCACCGGAGGCCAGGGCGGCGGCGGCCACGGTGCCCATGAGGCCCACGCTCGCCCCACCGTAGACGAGCGTCAGGCCGCGCCGTCCCAGCTCGTGGCCCAGGGCCGTCGCCGCCTCGGCGTACTCGGGCCGCGCGCCCGGACGCGAGCCACAGAAGACGCAGATGCTCCGCACGTCCCCCATGTCAGAAGGCTCCGCGCCGCTCGGGGTGGGCCGCATAGAGAGCCACCAGCGCGGTGAGGAACAGGATGATGGGCAGCGCGAGCGCGTACACCTGACGGCCCTGCCGCAGGGCCACGCCACAGGGCAGTCCGAAGAGGAAGCCGCCCAGGTGTCCGGACCAGCTGACGAAGGGCAGCAGGCTGAGCACGGCCACCTGCACCAGCCAGATGCCCAGCTCCCGGCGGCCCTGGCGCGTGGCGATGGGCAGCATGGCGCCCGCCCACCCCAGAATCATCCCCGACGCGCCGACCATGGGCGTGTCGAAGTTGAACAGCAGTGAGAAGGTGGACGCGCCCAGCGCGGTGACGAGCGACAGCCCCAGGAAGCGCACGCTGCCGATGCCTCGCTCCAGCGTGAAGCCCAGCGTCACCACCACGGACATGTTGAACACGAGGTGGAGGATGCCGCCGTGCTCGAAGGCCGCGCCGAGCAGCCGCCAGTACTGGCCGCCCTGCACCGCGGGGCCGTACAGCGCCCCCACGGGAAGTTGTCGCGAGGCGAACGACGGCAGCTGGCCGGCCTCCTCCAGTCCGAACACCCCCACGCAGATGGCGATGATGGCGTAGCAGACCCAGGGCTTGGGCTGGGGCGCCTGGGGCGGCGGCGGGGTGCCGAACGGGTGGCCCCCTCCGCGCTGTTCAGGACCCGAGCCGGGGGCGTCGAGGATGTGTCGCGGTCCGGAGGACATGTCGCTCACAGCTCCCGGGAGAGGGTGGTGTCGCGCAGCCAGTGATGGTCATCCGGGTGCGGATAGTCGAGCGTGAAGTGCAGGCCGCGGCTCTCCTTGCGGCGGCTGGCGCAGTCGACGATGAGCAGGGCCACGTCGGCGATGTTGCGCAGCTCGATGACGTCGCGAGTCACCTTGAAGCGCCAGTAGTAGTCGCGAATCTCCTCGCGCAGGAGCTCCAGCCGGCGCCGCGCGCGCATCAGCCGCTTGTCCGTGCGGACGATGCCGACGTAGTTCCACATGAGGCGGCGAATCTCGTCCCAGTTGTGGCTGACGACGACGCTCTCGTCGGACTCCACCGCGCTGCCAGCGTCCCACGCCGGTGGGTCCTCGCTCGGCGGGGACAGGGCGGCCATCTCCTCCTGCGCCACCTGGACGGCGCGCTGGCCGAACACCAGCCCCTCCAGCAGCGAGTTGGACGCGAGCCGGTTGGCGCCGTGCAGGCCCGTGCAGGACACCTCGCCGATGGCGTACAGGCCCGGCACCGACGTGCGCCCGTGCAGGTCCGTCACCACGCCGCCGCACTGGTAGTGGGCCGCGGGCACGACGGGGATGGGCTGCACCGCCATGTCGATGTTGAACGCCTTGCAGGTGGCGTAGATGTTGGGGAAGCGCTCGGTGAGGAAGGCCCGGCCCATGTGCGTCATGTCCAGGTACACGCACTCGTCGCCGGTGCGCTTCATCTCCGCGTCGATGGCGCGCGCCACCACGTCGCGCGGGGCGAGCGCGCCCAGCGGGTGGTAGCGCTCCATGAAGGTCTGCCCGCCCTTGAGCTTGAGCTTGCCGCCCTCGCCGCGCAGCGCCTCGCTGATGAGGAAGCTCTTGGCCTCCGGGTGGTACAGGCAGGTGGGGTGGAACTGGTAGAACTCCATGTTCGCCACCTGCGCGCCCGCCCGGTACGCCATGGCCACGCCGTCACCCGTCGCCACGTCCGGGTTGGACGTGTACAGGTACACCTTGCCCGCGCCGCCGGTGGCCAGCACCGTCACCTTCGCCAGGAAGCGCTCGATGCCCCCGTCCTCCAGGAGCGCGTACGCCCCCACGCACCGCGTGGTGCCGGGCCGGGGCTGACGCCGGTCCAGGATGAGGTCGATGGCGGCCGTGTTGGCGAAGAAGGTGATGTTGGGCGTCGCGTCGCACTGGGCCAGCAGGGCGCGCTGCACCTCGCGCCCGGTGATGTCGCCCGAGTGGATGATGCGGCGCGCGGAGTGGCCTCCCTCGCGCGTCAAATCAAACTCGCCGGAGGTCTGCCGGTTGAACTCCGCGCCGAGCGTCACCAGCTCCCGCACGCGCTCCGGCCCCTCCCGCACCGTCACCTCCACCGCGTCCCGGTGGCACAGGCCCGCGCCGGCCACGAGGGTGTCCTCGATGTGGGCGTCGAAGCTGTCGGTGGGGGCGAGCACACTGGCGATGCCTCCCTGGGCATAGGCCGTGTTGCTCTCTCCGCGCTCGCGCTTGGTCAGCACGGCCACCGTGCCGTGCCTGGCCGCCTGGAGGGCGAACGAGAGGCCCGCAACGCCACCTCCCAGGACGAGAAAGTCGAACCGATGGGGCATGGCGGACAGGCTTAACGACTGTAAGTGCCGGAAACAAGGCGTTTTCTTGAGGACTTTCCTGCGTGTGTCTAAGGTTCGGGGGCCGATATGCGTGCCATTCCCGCGCTCAGCCTCTTCGCCGTGCTGGCCCTCCCGCTGTGGGCGGGGGCGTCCGAGTCCATCTACCGCTACGTGGAGAAGGACGGGACCATCGTCTACACGAACGTTCCGCCCTCCGGCTCCAAGGCCGCGAAGAAGATGAAGGGCTCGTTCGCCCAGGCGCCCGCGAAGAGCTCGCCGGTGGTGGGCCGCAAGAACACGCCGCCGGACCTGGACCCGCACATCGTCGCGGCGGCGCTGCGCTATCGCATCCCCACCGCGCTGGTGCGCGCCATCATGCACGCGGAGAGCAACTTCAATAAGAACGCCCTCAGCCACAAGGGCGCCAGCGGACTGATGCAGTTGATGCCGGCGACCGCGTCGGACATGTATGTGAAGGACATCTTCGACGAGCGCGACAACATCGAGGGCGGCGTGCGCTACCTTCGCGTGCTCGCCAACATGTTCGAGGGCGACATGGTGAAGATGATTGCCGCCTACAACGCGGGGCCAGACGCGGTGAAGCGCTACGGCGGCAAGGTGCCCCCCTACGAGGAGACGCAGGGGTACGTCCGCAAGGTGCTCCAGCTCTACTACCACTACAAGGAGCGCGAGCGGCCCGCCGAGAGCGGTCCCCGCGAGCCCACATCCCAGAATGACGACGCGCGTGAAGGGCCGGGCGGAGACGAGCCCCGCTGACGACGAGTTCCTCCAGCAGCTCCAGCGCGGTGGCGAGCTGCTGGCCGCCAACAAGGTCATCGAGGCGAAGGAGTTCCTGGAGCGAGCCCACCAGCTCCAACCCCGCAACGAGAAGGCGCAGAACCTCCTGGGCCTCTGCTACTTCAAGCTCGGCCTGTTCGACAGGGCGGCCGAGCTGTACGAGATGCTGGTGCGCGACAACCCGGTGGACCCGACGCTGCGGGTCAACCTGGGCCTGGTGTATCTGAAGACGAACGCGCTGCAGCGCGCGGTGCGAGAGTTCGAGACCGCCACGGACCTGTCCCCCGAGCACCAGAAGGCCCAGAACTACCTGGGCCTCGCCCTGGCGCAGATGGGCGAGTACGGCCGCGCGCGCGAGCACTTCCTGCTCGCGGGCAGCGACCAGATGGCGGACAAGATGTCGCGCGCCATCGCCGGGGAGAACTACTCCCGGCCCACGCCCGCCCCCGTGCCGCCTCCCGCGCGGCCGGCGACTCCCGCGCCCGTCCCCGCGCCGCCTGCTCGCGAGGTGGCTCCGCCGCCTCCGGCCGCCGTGGACACGGCACCCAGGGAAGAGGAGATCCGCTTCGCGGAGGACGAGGGCCCCAGCGCGCTGCGCGACAGCGACGGTGAGGGTGACGAGGGTCCGGTGCTCACCGCCGCGCCCGAGGAGACGGTGGACCTGGAGGAGGAGCCGCCTCCCACCGCCGCGCCGAGCCCCGGTGAAGAGGCTCCCCGGGACGCGGCCACCGTGCCCACCCCGGTGCCGCTCACCAAGCTGCAGCTCACCAAGGTCGCCGCGCGAAGCCCCGAGGCCGCCGTCGCCGCGACGGTGAACAAGGCCGCGCCGCGCCCGGAGAACGCGACCTCCACCGCGCCGCTCTTGTCGGAGCTTGCGCCCTCGCTGTCCCTGGACGACGAGCGCGCGGGACGTCCCTTCGTGCTCGTGCTCGGCGAAGGGCGCTTCAGCATGGCGGTGGAGGGGGAGCTTTTGACCCGGCTGGATGGGGTGGTGGCGCTCCAGGGCCAGGTGACCTTCCAGCCGGAGATGAAGCGCTTCCGGGGACGGGCGACGGACAAGCCGTTTGGTGACGGGCCGTCGCGCATGGTCCGGGCGCGCGGGCGCGGGGTGCTCCACCTGGAGCCGGCCGACAAGCGCGTCTTCCTCGCGGTGGACCTGGGTGAGGACTCGGCCTACTTCCGGGATGAGAATGTCTTCGCCTTCGAGGAGCCGGTGATGTTCGAGAACGGCCGGGTGCCGTCGGACATCGCCCCGGACCTGGACCTGGTCCACTTGCGGGGCCAGGGCCAGGTGCTGCTCAGCCTGCCGGGGCCGCTGCGCTCGGTGCTGGTGCGCCAGGATGCGCCGGTGACGGTGCCCCTGACGCACCTGGTGGGGTGGCAGGGCAACCTCACGCCCCGGGTGGTGCCCCTGCTCAAGTCCCCCTCGGGCGAGTCGCTGCGCACCGCGGTGGAGCTGGGGGGCGAAGGTTTTGCCCTGATCTCCCTCGGGGTTCGCTAGAAGAGCGCGCCATGGCCACGGACCGAGCGACCCGGAAGCAGCGCAAGAAGGAGGAGCGGGCGCGCCGTCGCGCGGAGCGCAAGCCGAGCGTGCTGGTGCAGGAGTTCTGGAACCTCCCCAACATGCTCACGTTGGGGCGCATCCTCCTCATCCCTCCCTTCGTCTGGTTCCTCTACGACGCGGATCCGCTCAGCTCCCTGTTCGCGGGCCTCGTCTTCGCCGTCGCCTCCATCACCGACGTGGTGGACGGCTACCTGGCGCGCAAGTGGAACCTCATCACCGTGGTCGGCAAGTTCATGGATCCGCTGGCCGACAAGCTCATCGCCATGGCCGCGCTGGTGATGATGGTGCGGCTGGGGCGCATCGCCGCGTGGGTCGTCATCGTCCTGCTCGCGCGCGAGCTCATCGTCAGCGGCCTGCGCACCATCGCCGCGAGCGAGGGCATGGTCATCGCCGCCGGCCAGGAGGGGAAGTGGAAGACCTCCCTCCAGCTCGTGGGCATCATTTCACTCTGCGTTCACTACGTGCACCCGCTGTCGCTCGGCTCGTTCAGCACGCCGGTGGACTACAACCTCGTGGGCAAGGTGCTCGTCTACTTGTCCGGCGCGTTCTCGGTCTGGAGCGCCGTCGTCTACTTCCGTGCGTTCCTCGCCATGCTCGCGAAGCGAGGGGATGAAACGCAGGCTGCGAAAAGTGTTTGACGTGTTCGGAGGGCCTCTGTATACCCCACCTCACTTCGGACGCGGCGCCGACACGGGGCGCGGACGAGAGGGAAGTCGCGGTAACTGATGCGGGAATAGCTCAGCGGTAGAGCATCGCCTTGCCAAGGCGAGGGTCGAGGGTTCAAATCCCTTTTCCCGCTCCAATACGAAGGCCCCCTGGGAAACCAGGGGGCCTTTTTGTTTTGGCGCAATCACACGCATGACTGTCTTGTCCTCGGCGAGCCCGCAGGGCGGCGCGCCTGGGACAACGCTTCCTGGCCCTGCAGGGCGGGAGTGCTGGCGAGCGTGCCGGGCCTGCCCGGGTGACGGGCGGACAGTCTCGCCGCGTCGTGGCGGTCATGGAGGCGGGCGGTATCTGCTTGCCTCGCACGCACTCGGCCCTTGCTATAGAAGGGCCTCTTCATGATTCGCCTCGTCCGAGAACTGTACCAATACCGGGGCCTGCTCCTCAGTCTCGTCCAGCGTGAGCTCAAGGCGCGCTACCGCGGCTCGTTCCTGGGCTTCCTTTGGACGTTCCTGAATCCCACGCTGAACATGTTGGTGTACTCGCTGCTGTTCACCGTGATGATGCGGGCGAACACCCCCCACTACTCGTACTTCATGTTCGTGGGGCTTCTGCCGTGGATCTGGTTCTCCACGTCCCTGGGAGCGGGCGCGAGCGCCATCAGCGAGCGGCGCGACTTGATGACGAAGGTGCGCTTCCCGGCGCAGGTGCTGCCCACGACGGTGGTGCTGACCAACCTCAGCAACTACCTGTTGTCGCTGCCGCTGATGCTGGGCCTGGGGCTGTTCCACGGCCAGTACCCCACCTGGCACGTCATCGCCTTCCCCGTCGTCGTCCTCATCCAGCTCATCTTCACGCTGGCGATGACGTACATCCTGGCCGCCATCAACGTCACGTTCAGGGACTTGCAGCACATCGTCGGCAACCTCCTGACGATGTGGTTCTTCATCACCCCGGTGCTCTATCAGGCGTCCACCATCCTCGATGAGCGCGTGCGCACGGTGGTGCTGGTGGCGAATCCCATGTCCAGCTTGATGCTCTCCTACCAGGCCATCTTCTACGAGCACCGGTTTCCGGACCCCTGGCCTCTGGCGGCGCTGGCCGCCTTCTCGCTGGCGCTGCTCTGGGGCGCCTCGATCCTCTTCGAATCCCGCCGCGAGGAGTTCGCGGAGTCCATCTGAGCCGTGGCCATGCAGGAACCCCTCGACGCCATTGTCATGCGCGATGTCGTGAAGAGCTTCCGGAAGAGGACCATCCGGGGCGAATACACGACCTTCAAGTCCGAGCTGCTGCGCTGGTTGCGCGGCAAGCGCCAGCCCAAGGAAGGTGGACTCATCACCGCCCTGCGCGGCATCACCCTGAACATCCCCCGAGGCAAGACGGTCGCCATCATCGGCCGTAACGGCTCCGGCAAGAGCACCCTGCTCAAGCTCATCACCGGCATCTACGCGCCGACCTCCGGCCACATGGAGATCAACGGCCGCATCTCCGCGCTGCTCGACTTGGGCGCGGGGTTCCACCCGGACTTCTCCGGGCGGGAGAACATCCTCATCAACGGCATCATCCTCGGCATGTCGCGCGCGGAGGTCCGTGAGCGCATGGATGACATCATCGCCTTCAGCGAGCTGGGCGAGTTCATCGATGAGCCGGTGCGGACGTACTCCAGCGGCATGTACATGCGGCTGGCGTTCGCGGTGGCCACGCACGTGGACCCGGACATCCTCATCGTCGACGAGATTCTCGCCGTGGGCGACGAGCACTTCAGCAAGAAGAGCATGGCGAAGATGACGGAGTTCAAGAAGCGCGGGAAGACCATCGTCCTGGTCACCCACGACTTGAGCACCGTGGAGCGCTGGTGTGACGAGGCCGCCTGGATTGACGGGGGCTACATCCGCCGCGTGGGTCGTCCGTCGGAAGTCGTGGCCGAGTACAAGCAGGCCATCGCCCTGGCGGAGGCCCAGTCCGTGGTCTTCACCCCTCCGGCGCTGACGGAGGACGGTGGCGCGCTGCCCCAGGTGAACGTGCCCGGCGCGGAGGCGCCCGTGCGCCTCTCCGGCCTGAAGCTGGTGAGCCCCTCGGGAGAGGTGGCCCCCAAGCTGACGCCCGAGTCCTCCGTCGAGGCCTGCGTGGACTTCTCCGCGCAGGGGGTGTGCGAGGACCTGGTGTTCGAGGTGTCGCTCCAGACGCTGGAGGGACGCGCGCTGTACGAGACGAGCACCCGGGTGGAGTCGGTGCCGCTGCCCAGGGAGCTGCCGGCCTCGGGGCGGGTGCGCTTCGTGCTGCAGCGCCTGGGGCTCCTGGCGGGCACCTACGTGTGCGAGGTGACGGCGCGCACGAAGGGGGGCGTTTCCCGTGAGACTTGCACCTTCGTGGTGAGTTCTTCCGTGGCGGAGCGCGGGGTGTTCCGCCCTGTGCACCACTGGGTGGTGGAGCCCGTCCCGGTGGCCGTGGCGCCCGTGCTCGCGGGCGTGGGTCATCCCTGAGCAGGGCGGAGGACTCGCATCGCGAGGGGGTGTAGCCGTGCGGCCGGCACGTGAAAGAGAGAGGCGGTACGGCGGTGAAGACAGTGCTGGAGAAGCTCGCCGGTGACGCGCAGGTGCCCGATGCGGCGCCTGGGGCAGGGGATCTGGCCCGGATGGTGGCGGTGGTGCGCGCGCTGCTGGACTCGCGTCGCCCCTGTCTGCCCGAGGCCTGTGAGGAAGTGACGGCGCTGGAGGGCACGCTGCGACTCTTGACGGCGCAGCTCCACCGCGCGCGTCCGGACGGAGCGCACGCGCTGACGCCCCTCCAGGAGGCCGCGCGGTGGGCGGTGCCACATGAGTTCGCCGTGCCGGACTCCCACCGAGCCGCCCGGCTGGGCAAGGTGGTGACGGCCACCAAGCGCGCCTTCATCGAAGGGCTGCAGCCCTTCCACGTCGAGTCGCTCCGTCCCCAGGCGGACTTCAACAAGGCCGTGCTGCGGGTGCTGGAGTACCTGACGGTGCACCGGAGCCTGGGGCTGGGCGAGGACCTGTCGTCGTGGGCGCGCGCGCAACTGGAGCCCAAGGCGGATCCGACGCGCTGGAAGGTGACGCGCTCGCACCGTGGGGGCACGCTGGGCTCGGTGGTGGAGGCCGCCAAGCGCTCGTACCTCTCCGCCGCGGGGCCCATGCTGGAGGGGCTGCTGCGAGGCCAGGCGGAGTGGAACTCCACCATGGTGGAGGCGGTGGTCGCCGCCGCCGGGCCGCGCGCTCCGGACGAGGCCACCGGCGCGAAGTGGGTGGCGGACCTGTGCGAGCGCAATGACCCGCTGCGGCCGGAGGCGATGTCCCGGACGCTGCGCGCGGGTGCGCCGCTGTGGACCGAGCTGTTTCGCCGACAGACGCGCTTCAACGAGCAGGCGGTGCTGGCGCTCGCGAGCGTGCTGGGGACTCGCACGCCACCGCCCCAGGTGCCGGCGCTGGGCGACTACGAGGGCTGGTGTTCACGTCGCGAGCCCGGGGACATCGACGCGGCGCGCGAGGCGCTGAGCTCGCTGTCCGCCCGGCCCAAGGTGTCGCTCATCACGGCCGTGTCCGACACGCCCGAGTCCCTCTTCCGCGAGTGCGCGGACTCCGTGCGTGCGCAGGTGCATTCCGACTGGGAATGGCTGCTGGTGGATGATGCCAGCACGGCCCCGCATGTCGCGGCGATGTTGCGCGAGGTGGCGGCACAGGACTCGCGCATCCGCATCGTCTCGCTGGAGCAGGGCGGGGACCTCGCCCGGGCGATGAGCGCGGGACTGGCCGTGGCGACGGGCGAGTGGGCGGGCTTCCTGGACTGTGGCGACACGCTGGCGCCGCATGCGTTGGCGGAGGTGGTGCTGGCAACCTCGGCGGAGCCCTCGCTCGACGTCGTCTACAGCGACGAGGACCGGCTGGACGCGCGGGGTCGGCGCACCGCGCCCTTCTTCAAGCCGGACTGGTCTCCGGACCTGCTGCGCTCGGTGAACTACGTCCGCCACCTCCTCGTCGCGCGCAAGCGCCTGCTGGAGGAGGTGGGGGGCGTGCGCGACGGGTTTGCCGACGCGTGGGACTTCGACCTGATGCTGCGGCTGAGCGAAGGCGCGCGCGGCATCGGCCATGTGGCGAAGGTGCTCTACCACGGGCGCGCGAATCCGGAGCTGCTCACCAGCGCGTCCGCGGGGCTCGCCGGGGCGACGGACGCGGGCGAGCGCGCGCTGCGCGAGCACCTGGCGCGCAAGGCGGAGTCGGCCGAGGTGGCGAGCCTCGCGCCCGACAGGTTCCGGGTGCGCTACCCGGTGAAGGGCACGCCGAAGGTCTCCATCATCGTCCCGTTCAAGGACCGGCCGGACCTGCTGGAGCTGCTGGTGCCGGGGCTGCTCTCGCGCACCACGTATCCCCACTTCGAGGTGCTGCTCGTCTCCAACAACAGCGTGAAGCCGGAGACCTTCGCCCTGCTGGAGCGGCTGAAGGACTCCCGGCTGGTGAAGCTGACGTGGGACTTCCCCTTCAACTACCCGGCCATCAACAACTGGGCGGCGAAGCAGGCCACGGGCGAGCTGCTCCTCTTCCTGAACAACGACATGGAGGTGGTGGACCCCGGCTGGCTGGAGGAACTGGTGTCGCAGGCCCAGCGCTCGGAAGTCGGCGCGGTGGGATGCAAGCTGCTCTTCCCCGAGGGGACGGTGCAGCACGCGGGCGCGGTGGTGGGAATCACGGGCATGGCGGGGCATCCCTTCTGGCGCCTGCCGGATGGCCCCATCTCCACGCCCTTCGGCCACACGGAGTGGACGCGCAACTGGCTGTCCGTCACCAGCGCGTGCGTCATCTTCCGGCGCGACGTCTTCGAGAGCCTGGGCGGCTTCGACGAGCGCTTCCAGGTGTGCGGCAGCGACGTGGACATCGGCCTGCGGCTGAACCAGCGCGGGCTGCGGGTGGTCTACACGCCGCACGCTCGGCTCATCCATCATGAGTCCGCCAGCCGACGCGCGGACGCCGTCCCGGAGTCCGACTACTGGCGCTCCTACGTCTCCTATCGCCCGTGGCTGGGCGAGAAGGGCGACCCCTTCTACAACCCCAACCTCTCGCTGCTCGGCACCGACTGCACGCTGCGCCAGCACGCGGAGACGGGCGAGACGCTGGCCTTGCGCACGCTGACGCATGACGTGCCCAGCGCCCAGGACGCGGCGATGGAGGCCCGGGCGCTCGCCCAGCGTCACCTGGTGGACCACCTGGGCGAGCTGGACTTCACGCCGGAGCAGGCCGCGGAGTCGCGCGCGACGGCCCCGGCGGCGCTGGCGGCGCTGCGCTCACGCGGCAAGGTGCGCACGGCCACCTGGTTCATCCCCGCCTTCGGCCACGTCTACGCGGGCATCCACACGCTGTTCCGCTTCGCGGACCTGATGCACCGCCGCCACGACGTGCGCAGCGACTTCGTCGTGTACGACAAGCCCGGCGCCAGCCCCGGCGACTTCGAGGCGCGCGCGGCCACCGTCTTCCCGGAGGCGGCGGGTGCCTTCCGCGTCCTCTCCGGCGCGGCGGACCTGGCGCGGCTCCCCGCGTGTGATCTGGCCATCGCCACCTACTGGACGTCCGTGTACCAGGTGCTGCGCCACCCGAGCGCGGGCGTGCGCGCGTACTTCGTCCAGGACTACGAGCCGATGTTCTTCGCGGCGGGCACCCAGTCCGCGCTGGCGGAGCAGACGTACCAGCTCGGCTTCCAGGGCATCTTCAACACCCCGGGCCTGCGCGACACGGTGCGCGCGCTGCACGGCATGGACGGCTTCGCCTTCGAGCCCGCGGTGGACGGCGCGCTCTTCCATGCGCGGCGCCCCGAGCGCCGTGGGCCCGTGCGGGTCTTCTTCTACGGGCGCCCGGGCAACGAGCGGAACGGGTTCGAGCTGGGGCTCGCGGCGCTGACGCGGCTCAAGCGCGAGCTGGGCCCGGCGGTGGAGATTCTCACCGCGGGCGCCGAGTGGCACCCGGAGTCCTACGGCGTTCGCGGCCTGGTGACGAACCTGGGCGTGCTCCCCGCGGAGCGCACGGCGGCGCTCTATCGCGAGTGCGATGTGGGGCTGTGCTTCATGTTCACCCGACATCCGTCCTACCTGCCGCTGGAGATGATGGCGTGCGGAATGACGGTGGTGACCAACGACAACCCCGCCAATCACTGGCTGCTGGAGGATGGCAGCAACTGCTTGCTGGCCGCGCCAACGCCTGGCTCCGTGCTGGCGCGTCTGCGGATGGCGGTGGTGGACGCCGACCTGCGCACCCGCCTGGGAGCCCGCGCCGCCGAGCGCGTACGGCGCACCACCTGGGAGCAGCAGGTGGACCAGATGATGGCTCATCTGCTGACGCGGGAGGTTGGCGCAGCCCGCTCGGCCGCCGAGTGACAAAGGTCACCCGGGGCCCGCTCGGCTGGAAAGAGGGCGGGCGGATAGCCGAGAATGAAGAAATCGCCAATGCGTCCAAGGTCCTCCCTGGGCGCTTTTACCCTTCACTTACAGCACGTCCCTTGCCTGACTGCCGCCGGGCATGGGAATGGTTGCGATGCTGCGGAAAATCCCGCTGGCAACCCTTTCGGTCCATGCAGGCGGCGTCATTCACATCGGCACATGTACAAAGATATCAAGAGTGAGGGCCCGAATGGGGACGCGGCCCAGATGAGCGACAGTCTCCATTTCTGGAAGACGACCAGCGGCCACTCCTACCGGGAGCTGGTGCGGGTCCGCGAGGGGCAGGGCAACGCCGCGTACGGTCAGCAGGAACGCGTGTTGACCGCGCTCATCCGCTCCGAACAGCGCCGGCTGGACCGCTCGCTGTCCGTGTTGGAGTTCGGCTGTGGCTTCGGCCAGCACGCGACGTACCTCTCCCAGCTCTCCCATGTGCGCTACCACGGGTACGACATCTCGGAGTCGATGACGGAGCCGCTGCGCCTGGAGCCGCCCGCGTCGCTGCGCCCCGTGGAGGAGCGCATCTTCTGTGGGGATGACCCGCTCACCGCGGTGGGGGGCCGGCGCTTCGACGTCGTCTTCTCCGTCTCCACGCTCGTGCACAACCCGAGCGAGCGCATCACCGCGCTGCTGGAGACCATGGGGCAGCTCGTGCTGCCCGGCGGCATGCTGGTGCTGGTGGAGAACCCGCTGATGCCGACCAGCGTGTGGGACCCCTCGTGTCATCCGGGCTCCTGGCTCCACGCCTTCGCGGACCTGCTGCCGGAAGGGTGGGATTTGCACCACGGCCCCGGCCTGGTGGAGACGAACGACGTCTACGTCCTCAAGCGCCACGCGGGGCAGGGGCGGCGCTACTTCCACCTCGTGGGGCCGGATGCTCCGCGAGACGAATCCCAGCCGCTGACGCTGGAGGCGCTGCACGCGCGCGCCATGCCTCGGCTGCTGGAGTGGGCGGCCCGGGCCAGCAAGTCCATGGCCGCGCCCGTCACGAGCAGCGAGGCGAAGGTGGTGGAGCTGACCGAGCGCCTGGCGGCGGAGTCCGAGCGCTTCGCTCGCCGCCAGCGGCTCCAGGGCCTGTCCGACGACCTCGCCCGCCTCCGGGCCTCGCGCGTGCCGTTCCCGGACGCGCCGACCCCGCATGCGGCGCCGCCCCAGGCCGTCCCCGGCTTCATCCTCAACGCCTCGCTGGACACACGCTGGTCCGCGGACCTGCCCCAGTTCAGCAAGCTGATGCACGTGTTCCACCAGGACTGGCACGGCATCCGCGCCGCCGCCGGCTACCTGCCGGGACAGAAGCTGGCCATCACCTCCGAGCGCGTGCTGGACGAGCGCGAGCTGCGCGCGGCGATTGAGCTCGTCGAGCGCAGCGGGTGCCGCCAGGTCATCCTCCACGGCTACTCGTCCAACGCGCGCGACTTCGTGGTGCTGCTGCGCCGGGTGCTGGGCTCGTCGGTGCGCATCCTCGCGCTGTGGCACGGCTCGTCGGCGCAGTTCCATTACTCGTTCGAGCTGGACTGCTTCGCGCAGCTCATCGACCTGCGGCGCCGGGGCGTCATCGACGCGCTGGCGACCGTGAAGCCGGGCATGCACCTGCTGGCCCCGGAGGTCTTCCCGAAGACGGTGCTCAACCTGCCGCCCAGGCTGTCGGAGGCCGAGCGCATCGCTCCGACGCGCCGCCTCACGCGCGCCGCGCTCATCCCCACGCCCAACGACTGGCGGAAGAACTTCTTCACCAACCTCTTCGCCTGCCAGGCGTCCTCGCGCATCGACGACATCTACGTCACGGCGAGCTACCGGCTGCCGGACGTCATGAAGAGCCGCCGCCGCATCCACCAGGTCGCGCGCCCCAGCCGCACGGAGCTGTTCGACCTGGTGCGCCGCTGCGACATCGTCCTCAATGCCTCCTTGTCGGAGTGCCAGCCCATGACGGGGCTGGAGGCGCTCGCGCTGCGCGTGCCGTGTGTCTACGGGCCGCTCAGCCTGGGCGAGCTGGACTCGCATCCCTTCCAGAAGCTCGCGCAAGTCTCGGGCGTGGACTCCGTGGAGGTGGTCGCCGCGGCCATCGAGCGGATGGTGGCGCTGCGCGAGCGCTCGCCCGGAGAGCTCACGGAGATGATGGTGGACTACGAGCGGGCCCTCACCTTCGAGGCGGTCAAGGTCCTCGAGGAGTTCGTCCAGTCATGAGTCCGCGTCGAGTCTGTCTCGTCACGGACGAGATCTACCCCTTCACCCCGGGCGGCATCGGCCGCGTCCTCCACAACCTCATCGAGGACTCGCTCCAACGCGGGCAGGGCGTGGAGTTCCACGTGCTGTTCCCCTCGCACACGACGGTGAAGCCGCGCGAGGTGGAGCGTCACTTCCAGGGCAAGGTGAAGGCGCACGTCGCCCCGGCCCGCCGCGAGTGGGACACGAGCTTCGACGAGGGCGGTGTCTATCCTCCGCCCGGAGCGTTCACCGACACCGTCTGCCACGCCCAGTCGATGGAGCTGCTGCTGGAGCTGCGCCGGCTGGAGGAGGAGGGGACTCGCTTCGACGTCATCGAGTTCCCCGACTACCGAGGCTGGGCCTTCTGCGCCATCCAGGAGAAGCTGCTGGGGTGCGGCCTGGAGGGCGCGCAGGTGGTGGTGCGACTGCACTCGACGGGCGGGATGCTGGCGCCCTTCGAGCGCCAGTTGCTGAACTGGGAGCACATGGGGCAGTTCGAGCTGGAGCGCAAGGCGCTGCTCGACGCGGACCTGGTCATCGCCCACATCCCTGGCGTCGCCGAGCTGAACTGCTCGTTCTACGGCTTCCCTTCGACGTGGCTGGACAAGGTGAGGCGGGAGTTTCCGCCGGTGGCCGCCAAGGTGGCGGCAGTGCCGCCGCGCACGGAGGGCGAGCCGGACCTGCTCTTCGTCACCAAGATCCAGAACATCAAGCGCACCGACGTGTTCGTCCGGGGCGCGGCCGGGTTCATGCGCCGCTTTCCGGAGTACCGGGGCAACGCTGTCCTCGCCTGCCATACCGCCAGCGCGGACTACCTCGCCTACGTCCAGAGGCTGATTCCGGAGGACCTACGCTCGCGCTTCCTGTTCACCGGGCCGAGCAAGGACCGTGACGCGCTGATGCGGCACGGCATCGTCGTCATCTCCTCCGACTACGAGTCGCTCAACCTCACCGCCTACGAGGCCTCCGGCGCGGGCGCCACGCTGGTGCTCAACGGCGCGTGTGTCGCGTTCGCTCCGGCGAGCCCCTTCAAGGACGGGGTGAACTGCTACACGTACGGCGGCTCGGTCGAAGGGCTCGTCGATGCCCTGGAGCGCGCGTGGCGTGCTCCGGCGCTCCTCCCGGTGGAGTGGACCGCGCAGCCTCCGTACTGGGAGACCTTGCGCAAGCAGCCCGCCACGGCCCGGCTGGCTTCGAATGGTGACCTGCCGCTCGTCAGCGTCCTCATCACCAACCACAACCTGGGGCGCTTCCTCCCGGAGACGCTGGCGAGCATCGCCGACAGCAACTACCCGGAGATTGAAGTCATCATCGTGGATGACGCCTCGACGGGCGCGTTCGACCACGAGGTGCTCAACCGCATCGAGGAGGCAGCCGCCTCCGGCACCAGCGGCGTGAAGCTCATCCGCAACCCCATGAACCGGGGGCTGCCCGCATCGCGCAACATCGGCCTGCGCGCGGCGACGGGGGACTACATCCTCCCGCTGGACGCGGACGACTGCATCAGCCCCACCTTCATCCGCATGGCGGTGGAGGCGCTGGAGCGTCACCGGGAGTTCGACGTGGTGGTGCCCGCCACGGGCTACTTCGACTCCGACGAGGGCCGGGCGCAGCGGCGCTTCATCGACTACGCCCTCTTCATCGGTGACTGTCCCTCGCTGGGCATGGTGGCCAACCGGCTCGCCTGCGCCACGTCGCTCATGCGCAGCTCGGTGTTCGAGCGCATGCGCTACACGGAGGAGCTGACGAGCTACGAGGACTGGGACCTCTACCTGCGCCTGGCGCATGCGGGGCACCGCTTCCTCGTCACCAACGCGCTCCACTTCCACTACCGGCGGCGCAAGGGGTCGATGATTACCGGCGTCAACCCGCGACGGCATCATGAGCTGGTCTTCCAGCTCCACCAGAACCTCCCGCGTCCATTGCCCGCGGGAGTCCAGCTGGCGGCCTTCATGCTGCTGGCCTCGCCTCCCAACGGAGCGCGTGCGGCATCCGCGGAGCCCACTGCCGTGGCGGTGAGCGGGGAGGTGCCGCTGCGCTACGGCGTGGTGGACACCCTCAACTCCACGCTGAAGCGGATGCCGATGATGCACCGGCTCCTCAAGCGCGCGGCCAGTGGCCTGACGCCGGAAGGCGCGGAGGAGCGTCCCACGCGCTACGCGCTGGTGGACCTGCTCAACCGCACGCTCAAGGCGATGCCGGTGGTCCACCCCACCGTGAAGCAGGTGGTGAAGACCACCAGCAAGCTGAGCATGGGGCGGCGCTGAGCCGTTTCACGCCGCTCCGTGGTGCCTGCCTCGCGAGTCGGGCACCACGGCGAGGAGGCGGTTCAGCGGTCTGTCCGGGACTTGCCGCTCAGCCGGTCCACGAGCTGATGCCGGAGGGGCCGGGAGTCGCCCTCCGAGCCCACCACCCACGAGACGGCGCCGCGCAGCGTGTGGTGGACGAAGTCCATGCGCTTGAGCGTGCCGTTGAGCCGGTCCACGAATCGGGTGAGCAGGGGTCGGGGGATGGCCGCCGCGGCCTGGGCGAGGAGCCGTGCCTCCTGCTTGCGGGCCTCGCCTCGGAGGATGCGGACCGCGCGCTCGGGATGTAGCGCGAGCCCTGGATGCTTCTGGTTCAGGTAGGCCAACAGCCCATCGCGCTCGGAGACGAGCGAGGTGCGTGTCATCGAGTCCAGCCGCACGCGGTAATAGAACAGGCTCTCGGGGATGACGGAGCCTTCGAGTCCCCGCTCCGCGAGCGAGCAGAAGACATCCCAGTCCTCGAACCCCGTGAACCACTCGTCGTAGCCGCCGACCTCCTCGACGAGTCGACGCTCCATCAGCGCGGTGCAGGTGGAGGCCACGTTGGCCACCCACAGCGCATCGCGCTCCATGCCCCAAGGCACCCAGCCGCCCGTCACGCGGGTGGCGTCGTCGACGAAGTAGTTCACCTGCGACGTGGCGTAGCCCAGCCCCGGGGTGCCCTCCATCACCGCGACGGTCTTCTCCAGGAACGTCGGAGCGATGAGGTCATCGGGGTCCAGGGGCAGGACGTAGTGCCCGCGGGCGTGCTTCAGCCCCGTGTTGCGTGCCGCGCTCAGTCCCCCGTTGCGCTGGCGGATGATGCGCAGGTCCGGAGCGCGGACCCGCTCGAGCATCTCGATGCTCTCCGAGTCGGTGGAGCCGTCGTCCACGAGGACAATCTCGTAGTCGGTGAAGGTCTGCGCGCGGATGGAGCGCAGCGTCTCCGGCAGGTAGTGCCCCATGTTGTAGTAGGGCACCAGCACCGACACGAGTGGCGTGTCGGACCTCGGCTTGACGCGCTTGGGAAGCACACGGTGGCGCATGTCCGCCACGGACTCCACCGCGGCTTCCACCTGCTTCACGATGCTCGCGGGGGCGCAGTAGCCGGCGATGCGGGCAGGGGCCTCTCGGCGCGCCGTCTCGCGCGGGGTGGGGTGTGTCAGCGCCATCTCCAGGGTGTCCGTCAGGTGGGCCACGTCTCCCGCGCGGAAGAGCAGGCCACTGCGACCCTCCTCGATGAGCTCCGCCATGCCGCCTGCGTTGCTGCCCACGACGAGCGCGCCAGCGGACATCGCCTCCAGGCAGCGGTGGGGGAAGTTCTCCCACAGCGCGGGGAAGCAGCACACGGTGGCGTCCGCGAGCGCGACGGCGAGGCCGGGCGTGGAGCGCGCGAACTCGAAGTCGATGCGCTCGCGCCACATGGGCGCGATGCGGCGCTCCAGCGACGCACGCATGGAGCGGCCAGCGGGCCCCGTCGGAGTGTCTTCACCGATGAGCAGGAGCGTCGCGTCGAGGCCCCGCTCGAAGAGCCTCTGCATCGCATCGACGAGCAGGTGGACGCCCTGCCGATGCTCCAGCGGGCCGAAGTACAAGACCTGGGGGCGGCCTTGCTCCGCGTGCGCGGGACTCTTCGAGACGTCGTGAGGGAAGGGGTGGGGAACGACGACACCCCGGGTCTCCAGGTTCAGCCGTGAGCGCACCTGGTCGAGCAGGGCGTGGGTGGGAGACAGGACCAGGTCCGCTTCGCGGATGGAGGCGTCCTCCATGTACTCCCAGCGGGCCAGGTCCAAATCGAGCGCGGCGATGCCGTTGAGTGCCCGAAGCTCGCGGGTGGGTGTGTGCAGCCGCACCGCGAGCACGGCGGAGGAGAAGTGGCCCAACGTGCGCCGGGCCCTCAGCGCGAAGTAGCCCTCGAAGTCGCGCTCGGGAAACTCGATGAAGTCGAAGGCGTGACGTGCATGCAGCTCACGCAGGGACGAATAGACGTCCATGGCGTGGCGCATCGGCCAGAAGGGAAAGGCGCCCGCGAAGGCGGAGTCCATCTCCGAATGGACCGCGTGCACCTGGACGCCGGGCAACAGCGTGACGGCGCGTTCGAGGCCCGCGTGAGGCGCGGTGAGCACATGCACCTCATGGCCGGCCTCAGCGAGCGCGCGGCTCATCAGCGCCGCATATGTGCCGATGTCGCCTCCGAGGAAGGGAGACAGCTCTCTGGAGACCAGGCAGATGCGCACGAAGACCTCAGAAGGAATGGCTATCGCCGACCGGAGCGGCGACGAGAGGGGCTACCCGATGGCCGAGGGGGACGCTCGGGAGCCTCGTCGCGGCCAGCGGCCTCGTGGGTGGCGAGGCCCCGCGCCGCGTCCTCCATGCGAGCCAGCCTGCGCTCCACGTCCTGTCGCCAGGTGGCCTGGGTGCGCGCGTGCTCACGCTGGACGTCATGGATGGTGGCGAGCGCATCGAGGATGGACTCGTTGAACTCCACCTGCTTGCGGAGCGTCTCGTTGATGAACGGCTGGAAGGCGAGACGGAAGGCCCGCTTCGCGAGCACGAGCGCCAGGCCCGACAAGCCGCCGCGGTGTGACGTCACCGGCCCGGCGTAGCGGCTGTCCATCTTCCCGCGTGCCTCCTGGAGCAGCGCGGGCCACGGCGTCGGAGTGGCGGGCCGCGCGGACGCCTCCAGCGTCTGGCGCAGGGCTTCGCGCGCTTCAGCGGTGGGCTCGGGCAGCTTCTGGGTCTCCTTCGCCACGGCCTCGGGCGAGGGAGCACGGGTCAACAGGTCCTCAGCGCGCACGTGCGTCACCTCGAACGAAAGAGAGTCCTTCCAACAACGTCATGAGGGCCTCCTCGGGGCGTGACGGCTCCAGCATCACCAGCCTGTCACCCAGGTGTCGGCGCGCGGGCTCCAGCACCGTCGGCGGATGCTCGGCCGTATACGTCCCCAAGGCCCTCGCGCCCACGTGCGGCATGAGCGCCTGCGCCGAGAGCGAATCCACCCCCAGCAAGATGACCGGCTCTGGCGATACACGCGTCGCGGTCTCCAGCGACGAAGAACCCGGCAGCGCTCCCGGCCCTCGACCCACGGGTTGGTCCGGCGTGAAGTGCCACACGGACACGCCCTCCACCTGCTCGGGGCCGACCTCCAGCGAAGCCTCGGCACCCCGAGGTCGGAGCGCGAGGACCCGTGCACCGGGCAGCTGCTTCGCCAGCTCACGCGCCAGCCGTGACGCCGCGTCCTCGGGGCGCACGGTGTAGCCCGGGCACACCAGCTCCACCGTGACGTGCCCGCGCGAAGCCACGGAAGAGGGCGCCTGCGTCGAAGGTGCGGTCAGCATGGCGTCGAACGCCTCGCGCACCTGCTCGGCCACGCGCGCTTGCGAGAGGACCTGGAGCCGTGCCCGCTGGGCCTCGAGCACCTGCGCTCGCAGCCGCGGACTCCGGTCCAGCACCGCGAGCAGCTCCGCGACCTCCGCCGGGTCATCCGACAGCGTCGCGAGCCCCGCGCCACCCATCGTCTCTGGCACGGCCGCCGCGCCGTAGGCGACGACGGGCACGCTCCGGTACATCGCCTCCAACAAGGGCACGCCAAACCCTTCGTGCCGGCTCATGGAGAGATACGCGGACGCGGTGGCGAAGCACGCGGAGAGCTGCGCCGCGCTCACCCGGCCCAGGAACAGGACGCGCTCCGCGCCGAGCACCTCCTTGAGTCCGTGCAGGTACGCGCCATACGCCCCATCCCGATGCAGATACCCGGCGACGACGAGCCGGCTGCGAGGCTGGTACAGCCGCTGGTACGCGGTGAAGACGCGCAGCACGTCGTCCACCTTCTTGCTGGGCACGGCCCGCCCCACGAAGAGGACGTTGGCGCAGCCGTCGCTCAGCTCCGCGAGCAACCCGGGGTCCGGCGCCGTGTCGAAGGCGCTCCAGTCGATGGCGAACGGCAGCGTCGACACCGACGCGTAGCCCGCGGCCACCAGCTCCTCCGCGCTGAAGCGCGAGTAGGCGAACGCCCGCTCGACGTGGGGCCTCAGCTCGAGCAGCTCGTCCCGGGCCGCGTCGCACGCGGCGGCCACCTTGCGCTCGAACCCCTCGAACAGCCGGGCAGGCGTCACGTTGTGGTACACGAGCACCTTGCGACCAGGCGCCCGGGCGATGAGCGGCACCAGCCGGGACTGGAAGCTGTGATGCACCAGCAGCACGGAGTCCGGGCGGGCGTGCTTCGCATGCTCGCGGACGTGCCGGACCTGGTCCTTGCACACGTCATCCCAGTCCTCGGCATAGATTTCCGAGGCGAAGCCCCAGCTCCGCAAGAGGCCCTGGAGGTAACGCACCTGGTTGCCCACCGCGTCTCCCCAGGCGAGCCGTGGGAGGAGCTGATGGACGGCCTGGGGACCCGACGCCAGGGGGCTGTGTCTGGATGCGCTCACGCCCGGCTCCCTTAGCCCCGCGAGGGGGAGCACACAAGCCCGAGCCCCCTGGCGCCTTGACCGTCGACGACCCCTCCGATACGCAGGCACCCTCTCTGAGCACTCGAGGCCCGCGGCACATGAACGTATTGGTGACAGGAGGGTGTGGCTTCATCGGCTCCAACCTCGTGAGGTACCTGCGGCGCGAGCGACCCGAGTGGACAGTGGTCAACCTGGACCTGCTCACCTACGCGGGCAACCTGGAGAATCTGTCGGACCTCGAGGGCGACCCCCGCCACGTCTTCGTCCGAGGCGACATCAGCGACCGCGCGCTGGTGGAGCAGCTGCTGTCCACGCACGCCATCGACGCCGTGCTGCACCTGGCCGCCGAGAGCCACGTGGACCGCTCGATTCTGGGGCCGGAGGTGTTCATCACCACCAACGTGCTGGGCACCCAGCGACTCTTGGAGGCCTGCCGCGCGCGAGGCGTGAAGCGCTTCGTCATGGTCTCCACGGACGAGGTCTACGGCTCGCTCGGCCCCACGGGCGCCTTCACCGAGGCCTCGCCGCTGCAGCCCTCCAGCCCGTACTCCGCCAGCAAGACGAGCTCTGACCTGGTGGCGCTCGCGTACCACCACACGTTCGGCATGGACGTCGTGGTGACGCGGTGCTCGAACAACTACGGGCGCTACCAGTTCCCGGAGAAGTTGATTCCGCTCATGGTGGTCAACGCGCTGCACGACAAGCCGCTGCCGGTGTACGGCGATGGCGCGAACGTGCGCGACTGGCTCCACGTGGAGGACCACTGTCAGGCGCTGTTGCGCGCGCTGGAGCAGGGCCGCGCGGGAGAGGTCTACAACATCGGCGGCGGGGCGGAGCGGCGCAACATCGACATCGTGAAGGCCATCCTCGGGCTGGTGGGCAAGCCGGAGTCGCTCATCCAGTACGTGAAGGACCGGCCGGGACATGACCGGCGCTACGCCATCGACCCGTCGAAGATTCGCGCGGAGCTGGGCTGGACGCCCGCGCATACGTTCGAGCAGGGGCTGGCGGAGACGGTGCGCTGGTACGTGGACCACCCCGCGTGGTGGCAGCGGGTGATGAGCGGCGAGTATCGGCAGTACTTCGAGACGCAGTACCGGGGTCGTCTCCAGGGGAGGGCGTGACATGCGCGTGCTCGTCACGGGCTCCAACGGTCTGGTGGGCAGCCGCGTCTGCGTGCTGCTGGAGAAGCAGGGACACACGGTGGTGGGGCTGGGCCGAGGGCCCCGTCGCACGGGCGGCGAGTACGGCTACGTATCCGTGGACCTGACGCGCGAGGCGGACGTCACCACCGCGCTGGAGACCGCTGCTCCCGAGGTCGTCATCCACTGCGCCTCCATGACGGAGGTGGACGCCTGCGAGAAGGACCCGGAGGCGGCCTACGCCGGCAATGTGAACGCGACGGCGGCGGTGGCTCGCGGAGCCCGCAAGGCCGGCGCGCACCTGGTGCACGTGTCCACGGACTACGTCTTCGATGGCGACGCGGGCCCCTACGACGAAGCCGCCACGCCCAACCCGCGCGGCGTCTACGCGGTGACGAAGCACATGGGGGAGCAGGCGGCGCGGGTGCTCGCGCCCGGCTGCGCCATCGCCCGGACGGCGGTGGTGTACGGCTGGCCTCCGGTGGAGGGGCGGCTCAACTTCGGCGCGTGGCTGGTGACGAATCTGGAGAAGGGACAGCCCGCGAAGCTGTTCGAGGACCAGATTGTCTCGCCCAGCCTCGCGGACAACGTGGCGGCGATGCTGGTGGAGCTGGGGGAGCGCAAGCTCGGGGGCGTGTGGAATACGTGTGGCGGCACCGTCGTCGACCGCGTGGCCTACGGGCGGGCGCTGTGCGAGGTGTTCGGGTTCGACGCGAAGCTCATCGTCCCCACGCGCATGGCGGAGCTGAAGCTGCCCAGTCCCCGGCCGCTGAAGGGCGGGCTCAAGACGGACAAGGTCCGCGCGGAGCTGGCGGCGAAACCCCTGGAACTGGCCGAGTCGCTGGCGCGCTTCCACGCGACGTGGAAGGCCGCGCGCGGGCACTGACGTCGAGAGGTAACCATGAAGGGCATCATCCTCGCAGGCGGCTCGGGCACGCGGCTGTACCCACTGACCCGGGTGGTCAGCAAGCAGCTGCTGCCGGTGCACGACAAGCCGATGATCTACTACCCGCTCAGCACGCTGATGCTGGCGGGCATCCGCGACGTGCTCATCATCTCCACGCCGCAGGACCTGCCGCGCTTCCGGGAGCTGCTGGACGACGGCGCGCAGTGGGGCATGCGCTTCGAGTACGCCGAGCAGCCTCGTCCAGAGGGCCTGGCGCAGGCGTTCGTCATCGGCCGCGACTTCGTCGGCAAGGACCCCGTGTCGCTCATCCTGGGCGACAACATCTTCTACGGGCACGGCCTCAGCAGCCTGGTTCGCGAGGCCGCGAAGCGCACGGCGGGGGCCACGGTGTTCGGGTACTACGTGAAGGACCCGGAGCGCTACGGCGTGGTGGAGCTGGACGCGAGCAACCGCGCGGTGAGCCTGGAAGAGAAGCCGCTCAAGCCGAAGTCGAACTACGCCGTCACCGGGCTGTACTTCTATGACAACCAGGTGCTCGACATCGCCGCCGCGCTCAAGCCGAGCAAGCGGGGCGAGCTGGAGATCACCGACGTGAATGCCGAGTACCTGCGGCGCGGACAACTGGACGTGGAGCTGATGGGACGCGGGTACGCGTGGCTGGACACGGGGACGCACAGCTCGCTGATGGAGGCGTCCAACTTCATCGAAATCATCGAGCGGCGCCAGGGCCTCAAGGTGTCGTGCCCGGAGGAGATTGCGTACCGGATGGGCTACATCGACGCGAAGCAACTGGTGACGCTGGCGGAGCCGATGCGGAAGAACGAGTACGGGCAGTACCTCCTGGCCGTCGCGGAGAACCGGGGCGCGGTGTCATGAAGGTGACGCCGCTGGAGATTCCGGACCTGTTGCTGGTGGAGCCGAAGGTCTTCGGTGACGACCGGGGCTTCTTCATGGAGCTGTTCCACGCGAAGCGCTACGCGGACGCGGGCATCCCCGGGCCCTTCGTGCAGGACAACTACTCGCGCTCGGCGCGGGGGACGCTGCGCGGGCTGCACTTCCAGGAGCCGCAAGGGCAGGGGAAGCTGGTGCAGGTGTTCGCGGGAAGCGTGTACGACGTCGCGCTCGACGTCCGGCGTGGCTCGACGACCTTCGGCCAGTGGGTGGCGGTGGAGCTGTCCGCGGAGAACCGCCGACAGCTCTGGATTCCGCCCGGCTTCGCCCATGGCTTCTGCGTGACGAGCGACACCGCCGACTTCCACTACAAGTGCACGACGCTGTATGCGCCGGAGACGGAGCGCTGCATCGCGTGGAATGACCCGGACCTCGCCATCCCCTGGCCGGTGTCCGAGCCGCTGCTGTCCCCCAAGGACCTGCGCGCGCCCCGCCTCAAGGACGCGCCGGTGCTGCCCTCGCTGTAGTCCACGTCGAGGGCCGCGGAGGGGCGCTTCAGAAGGCGCCACCCGCGCGCAGGTTGATGCCGAACTCGAGGTACGCCTTGAGACACAGCATCATGTGCATCCAGCCGCCACAGTTGTCGTAGGACGCCTCGATGCCCTTCTCGTCCGTCTTCCAACCGGACTCGCGAATCTGGACCAGCGTGTTGCGCTCGTCGATGGGCTTGAAGAGCATCTCCACCCGCGTGTTGTAGCCACCGCCCGCGGCCTCCCATTCGAAGACGATGCGCTCGTCCTTCGCCACGGTGCGGATGACGACGTCGTGCTCGCCGGGCACCTCCGCGAACCGCCACTTCACCGTCGTGCCCTCCACCATGGGCGCGCTGGCGGCCTGCACGAAGTACCCGCTCAGCTTCTTGGGGTTGATGACCGCGTCGAAGACCTCGGCCACCGGCTTCTGGATCTTCAACTGCACCTGGAACTTCGGCTCCATGGAGCTTCCTCCCGCTGGGGTTTCAGCGAACGACATGTTATAGTTCTATAACATGTCACGGGAGGCCCAGGACGACCAGATCTTCAAGGCGCTGGCGGACGCGCGGAGGCGGGCGATGCTGGACTTGCTGAAGGCCGCGCCGCGGACGACGGGCGACCTCTGCGAGCACTTCGCGGCGTCGTTGGACCGGTGCACGGTGATGCAGCACCTGGGGGTGCTGGAGCGCGCGGGCCTGGTGATTGCCGTGCGAGAGGGGCGCAAGCGGTGGAACTACCTCAACGCCGCGCCCTTCAAGGAGATCCACGACCGGTGGATCTCCCCCTATGCCGCCGAGGCGGTGACTCTGTTGACCCGGTTGAAGAAGGACCTGGAGGAGGACTGAGTCCTCCTCGTCAGGTCGGCTACAGGCTCTTCAGGAACTCCACCAGCTCCGTGCGCTGCGACGCATCCGGCACGTAGATGGGGTGGGGCGCCTTGTCGCCGCGCAGCGGGTCCAGCAGCGACGTCAGCCCCACCACGGAGCTGTCATGGAGGAAGCGGTCCTTCCTCCCCAGGTCGAACAGCAGCGGCATCGCGGAGCCACGTGGCTCGCCCCGGCGGCTGGCCTCCACGACGACGGTCTTGTCGTCGAAGATGGTGGCCGGGTCATCCTGGATGGGCGCGAAGGCGATGGGGCGCACCCCGGCCTCGGCGGGACGCTCGGCGAGCACCGTGGGGTTGTAGCCCGGGAAGAGGGCCTTCATCGGCACGATGAAGGACGGGACGCGCTTGCTCTGGTCCACGTTGTGGCAGCGGGTGCACCGCGCGGAGAACTGCTCCTTGCCGCGCGCGGCCAGGGTGGCGTCGAAGGCCCCCGGTGCCGGCGCCGCGAGGCCGTCCGTGTACGCGTTCAAGTCACGCAGCGCGTCCTCGTTCACCCGCAGGCCCACTGGGGCCTCTTCCGTCCCCGCCTTGTCGGAGAGCAGCGTCGCGGTGATGTAGGGGAAGCCCTCGCCCACCACGCCGCCCTTTCCCTGGACCTGGGTGTCCTTGAGGATGGTGAGGTAGTCGTCCGCCAGCTCGTTGCCCGCGGCCACTCCGCCCAGGGCCTGGAGGAACGCGCGGCCGTCCGGCGTCACCAGGCTCGTCGGGTCCAACAGCACGGTGTAGACGAGGTTGTTGAAGTTCTCGAGCCGGGCGATGTCGCCAGGAGTCCCCCACGGCGCCGCCAGGTCCGTCCGGAAGAAGGGCGCGATGTGCTGCTGCGCGCCCGTGCCGTCCGGCGCGTCGTCGAAGGTGCCCAGCGGATAGAAGGCCGGGTTGCTCACGAGCGCATCGACCTGCGCCTCGGTGGACGTCTCGGTGAGCCCCTGGTCCGACGGCGCCCTGCCAATGGACTTGTTCCCGTTGGCGGCGAGCTTCACCTGGAGCAGCGGGTAGAGCGCGCGCGTGTTGGCGGCGAGCGCGAAGATGCCACCCACGTTGAGGTTGTGCGGCGTGGGGCCGTCGATCTGCTTGCCGATGGAGCCGCCCCCCAGGTTGTTCGGAGACTTCACCACCGAGCCGTCGGTGATGGCGTGGCACAGCGCGCAGCTCACGCCGACCTTGTCGCCGCTGGCGACGTCCAGCCTGCCATCGCCGTTGGTGTCCTTGACCACGACGCCAATCACCGCGTTGGCGTTGAGCAGCGCCAACGTGGTGGCCGGGTCATTGAGCAGCGGCCCGCTGGTGCCCTGACTGGCCAGCTCGTTCGCCACCGCTGTCTTCGTGGCGTCGTCCAGTGCCTCCACGTTGACGCTCAGGCCCGCTTGCAGCGCCTGCACGGGCGTGAGCTTCGCGGCGACGACGCCCGCCGGCAGGCGCACCGCGTCCGTCCAGAAGCCCTCGTTGCCGAAGGTCTCGAAGCGGAACACCTGCTGACCTCGCGTCGCGTCTCCTCCCGTCAGACGCGGCAGCTCCGGCCCCTGGTCCTCGGGGCCCTCCTTCGTCTGGTTCTGATTGACGGAGTCGCCACTGTCCTTGCTTTTCGAGCAGGCCCCCTGCGAGGTGGCCAGCGCCGCGGCCAGGAATACCCAGCCGACATGCCCGTGAGTCTTGTTCATCCCGTCCCCCAATTGCTGACGCGCTTCAAAGCGCGCTGCTAATGAGGCACTGCGCGCACACAAGGCACGGGCATTTCGCGCGCGCTCGAACGCCCGTCGTTCCCGCGACACCCGGGTTGATCTCCGGTGCGCAGTTCGGCCCTGGAGTGCCAGGCGCCTTCCGCCAGCCGACGCTTTCGCCGCGCGGTCAGGTCGCGACGCCGGGGACGCTCGCTCGCGCCGCGTCGCACTCCTCGCAGCCGTTGTCCAGAGGACAGAGGAACGTGAGGGGCGCCACGGCGAGCCGGTCCACCGCGAGGGGCACGAGCGCGCGGGAGTCGAACAGGCGCGCGTGTGCATGGCCCACCGGGCCCTCGTGCTGGAGGCCTTTGGCCCGGAGCCAGTCGTCGGCGATTCGGAAGCCCTGGCAGCAGTGGTCCGTCTCCGGAATCATCACCGTGCTCACCACGCCGTCGACCTCGACGACACACGGATGGGAGATGGAGTAGGGGACGTTCGCCAGCGCCTCCGCGAGGTGCAGCGTCGTGTTCTCCGAGTGCGTCACGCCGAGCAGGAGCACCTGGCCGCCCAGCTCATGCACCCGGCCCACCGGACTGTCGGGGCCGTGCGGCGGGGCGAGGGGCTGCGGTCGGCAGATGTCCGCCGCGCGGGGGCCCTCGGCGGCGAAGGAGCCTCCCGGGTGCGTGCTGCGGGTGACTCCGGGCTGTCGCCAGAACAGCTCCGCGGTGATGCCCATGTCCGTGGTCGGCGTGGACACCGGGTCGAACACCGTCTCCCCGTCGGTCATCGTGGGCATGACCAGCGTGCCTCCCGGACCCAGGGCCGCGCGCAAGGCGCCAATCAGCCCGAGCGGGCCTCCCTCGACGGGCCGCACCGCCTTGAAGGACGTGTGGACCAGGAGCACGCCTCCCTCGCGGACGCCCAGGGCCTGGAGCTGCTCCACCACTTCCCGCTGACTGAACTCGCGCATGGACACCGGGCGATTCTACCGTGCCGGGCGCCGGGCCGCTGCCCGAGCGCGCCCATCTCACGAGGGAGCGTCCGAGCCCTCCCGCGTTTCCCGTGCGCTCCCAGGCGCCCCCGGTTAACGCTGGGACGCCGGGGGTGGTGCCGCCCGGGACGGGGCGGGCCCGTCCTCCGTTCCGCGTGCATGCCCTGGGGTCCCTCGATGATTCCCTTCTCCGTTCTCGACCTCTCCCCCATCCGCCAGGGCAGTGATGCCGGCGACGCCTTGCGAAGCACGCTGGACCTGGCTCGTCACGCGGAGCGCTGGGGCTACCGGCGCTTCTGGCTCGCCGAGCACCACAACATGACGGGCATCGCCAGCGCGGCCACCGCCGTCGTCATCGGCCATGTCGCGCAGGGCACCTCCACCATCCGCGTGGGGGCTGGCGGCATCATGCTCCCCAACCACTCGCCGCTCGTCATCGCCGAGCAGTTCGGCACGCTGGAGACGCTGTACCCCGGCCGCATCGACCTGGGCCTGGGCCGCGCGCCCGGCACGGACCAGCGCACCGCCGCCGCCCTGCGGCGCAGCCGCGTGGACTCCTCCGACGCGTTCCCCCAGGACGTCGCCGAGCTGCAGGCCTACTTCCAGGAGCCGGAGCCCCACCAGGCCGTGCGCGCGGTGCCGGGCATGGGCCTGAAGGTGCCGCTGTGGCTCCTGGGCTCCAGCCTCTTCAGCGCGCAGCTCGCCGCCGCCATGGGCCTGCCCTTCGCGTTCGCCTCGCACTTCGCGCCGCAGCAGATGATGACGGCCCTGCGGCTGTATCGCAGCCAGTTCCGTCCGTCCGAGGTGCTCCAGAAGCCCTACGCCATGCTGGGCATCAACGTCTTCGCCGCTGACACCGAGGCCCAGGCCCAGCGCCTCTTCACGTCGCTGCTGCAGGCCTTCGTCAACCTGCGGCGCGGTCGGCCGGGCCAGCTTCCCCCTCCCGTTGAGACGATGGACGGACGCATCACCGAGTACGAGCTGGCGGAGGTGGAGTCCATGCTGGCCTGCTCCATCGTCGGAGACCCGGACCAGGTGGGCGAGGGACTGCGCTCCTTCATCGCCGAGACGCAGCCGGATGAGTTGATGGTCACCGCGCAGATTTTCGACCACGCGGCGCGACTGCGCTCGTACGAGCTGCTCTCGCAGGTGCACGCCAGGCTGTCGGGCGACGCGAAGCCCACCACGTCCATCGGCGGGTAAGGGGGCCCGGCGCTCGGGAGGTGGCTCCCGGGCGCGTCCGGATTGAGACGGCCGAGCCATGTGACAGCAGATTACGGAGGCGGGCGGAGCTTCATCGGAAATCGGGCCTTGGGCATGATGCGGGAGTTCCCCCTGGCTCTGGAGTTTCCAATGAAGGCTTCCCGCATCCTCGCCGCGCTGACCGCCTGCTTCTCCTTGTCCCTCCTGGCCTGCGGAGGAGGCGAGCCCACCGCGGACGCCCCCGAGACGGAGGCCCCGGTGAGCAGCGTGGAGCAGGGCATCGGTTACCCGCCGTCCTGCAGGAGCGGCGACACGCTCATCTATTGGGTGGAGAACGTGCAGGCCTGTGTCCTGAAGTGCGGCTCGACGCGTGTTCAGGGCCAGCCGGCGACGCAGTACGCGGCCTGTCAGTCGAACATCTCCGGGACGAAGACGCTCATCAACGTGCGTCACTGCATCCCGGGCTGCAGCCTCGAGTAGTCGTTGCACCGCGCGCTGACGTCGCGTGCGCCTCCGGTCCGCTCCGGTTCGTGGCTCTCCTGGAGCCACGCCACCGTGAGCGGACGCGGCTCCTGCTATTCGGACACGTCCGGCGGGAGCATCTGGCGGCACCGGGTGATGCCACGCTGTGCGTCGGCGAAGCGGGGGAAGTCCTTCGTCACCGCGCGGTAGAGCTTGATGGCCTCCTCGCAGTTGCCCTCGTCCTCGCGGGCCCGAGCGCGCGCCAGTCGCTTCGTCACGTCCTCGATTTTCGCGCCCAGCTCCGCGAGCTTCGGCTCCAGGGAGTCCAGGCCCATGCTCCTGGCCAGCTCGTACTTCTCCGCGGCCTTGGCCAGCTCGCCGTTGCTGAAGTCGTCGCCGATATCGATGAGCCGGTCCTGGGCGCGCTCCTTCCTCCGCTCCAGCGCCGCGTCCTCCGCTGCCGCGGCCGTGCCCTCGGTGGGCGCCGGCGCGTTCTCCCCGGCGGTCTGCTCCGGGGGCGGAGGAGGGGCCTCTTCGAGCGGCGGAGGGCCACGCGGGGGAGGGGGGCGCGGCGGCGGGCCATGCGGCGGAGGATGCGGAGGCGGATGCCCCATGTCCCCCGCGCCGTAGGCGCCCGGAGGTCCGTGGCCGTCACCCGGAGGAGGACCGCGCAGGGCAATCACGCCGAACCCGCCGGCGAGCAGCGCGCCCGCGACGCTCAGGGCCAGCACCCAGCCGGAGCGCCCGCTCGGGGGCGGTGCATAGGGCGAGGCCGCGTGCGCCGTCTTGTCGAAGCCGTCCCTCGCGGCGGGGCGCTGAGGAAGCTCGGGCATGCCCGGCGCGGGCTGCGTCAGGGGGATGGGGGCCACGCGGCCGGTGTTGTAGAAGCCCGGGTCGATGGGCGGCGTGGGCACCGCGGCGCCGCGCAGCATCGTGGCCTCGGTGCCGTCGCCGTAGAGCATGGTGCCCGGCGAGGTCGTCTCCGGCGCACCCGGCTTCACCACGGGGCTGACGCCGCTGATGGCGGGCCGGCCGGACATGGTGGGCAGCGCGTTGCTCAGGTCCGCGGCGAACGCCTCCATCGTCGTATAGCGCTCGACGCGCTTCTTCGCGGTGGCCTTCTGGATGACCGCGTCGAGCGCGGGCATGTCCAGGTCCGCCACCACGTCCACCAGCCGGGGGACGGGCTGGTGCACCTGCTTCTGCATGATGTCCGCGACGCTCGTCCCGTCGAACGGCTGCACGCCGGTGAGCAGCTCGAAGAGCACCACGCCCACCGCGTAGATGTCCGCGCGCGCGTCCACGTCCTGGCCCATGGCCTGCTCGGGGGACATGTACCGGGGCGTGCCGGCCACCGCGCCCTGCGCCGTCAGCCGTGTGGCTCCGTCGGCGATGCGGGCGATGCCGAAGTCCAGCACCTTCACGTGCCAGCCGCGCATGCCCTGCCGGACCATGACGTTCTCCGGCTTCAAGTCCCGGTGCACCACGCCGCGCGCGTGCGCGTACGCCAGCACGTCCGCGACCTGGAGGATGATGTCCCCAGCCTCATGCAGGGTCAGCCGGCCCACGTTCGTCAGCAGGCGCTTGAGGTCATCGCCCTCCACGTACTCCATGGAGATGTAGAGGCTGCCCTCCTCGTCCTGTCCGAAGTCGTGCAGCGTCACCGCGTTGGGGTGGCCCACGCGCGCGTAGCTCTTCGCCTCGTTGAGGAAGCGCCGCGCGACGTCGGGGTCCAACGACAGGCCGCTGTTGAGGAACTTCATCGCGACCTGCTGGCCAATGCCCACCTGCTCCGCCAGGTACACGGAGCCCATGCCGCCCTGGCCCAGGCGCTTGATGACGCGGTAGCGGCCCGCCACCGTGCGGCCCAGCATCCGGTCCACCTGCGGGGCGACCTTCAGCTGCTCGGTGCTTCCACAGCTCGGGCACGCGCCGCCCCAGGTGTCGTGCTCCGCCTCGCACCGCTGACAGATGAAGAGGGCCATCCAAGTCCTTCCTGACCGTGAGGTGGGGGCGACGTCAGCGTGACGGGGGTGCGGCGTAGCGCTGGAAGAGCAGGCGCTCCAGCTCGCGCGCGCCGTCCTCCTTCGACGTGCGCTGCGCCACCGCCGCGCGCAGCAGGTCCGTGCGCGGGTCCTCCGGCAGCTCCGCCTCCATCACCGACAGGGCACCGCGCAAGTCACCGGCCCGCTGGAGCGCCGCCGCGCGCCACACCCGGTACTCCGTCACTCCGGGCGCCGCCGTGGCCGCCTTGGCGAACAGCCCCTCCGCGCCCTTGGAGTCTCCGCCCTGCAGCGCGGCCAGCCCGTCCAGGAACAGGCCCTGCGCGGGGGCCTGGGGCGCGGCCTCTCCGGTGTCCTTCGCCAGGCCCAACAGCTCGTGTCCGGCGCGCAGCCGCTCCGTCTCCAGCGCCTCGCCCTTCAGCGCGCGCTGGTGCACGTCCTCGGCGGCGGCGCGGCTCGCGGTGCTCAATCGCGTGCCCATCTCCGCCAGGTCCGTGCCCAGGTAGCCCTCCGTCACCAGGGTGCGCAGCTTCTCGCCCGCGCTTCCCGAGCCCAGGAGCGTGCCGGCCTCCAGCGCCTCGAAGAAGTCGGACTTCAGCTCCACGTGCCGCGCCGTCAGGTCAGCGGGCACCTGGTTCTTCTTCTTCTTGCGCAGGGCCTTGAGCTGACGCTCGCACAGGTCCAGCTCGCCCTTCGCCTTGGGGCGCTCCTGGATGTCCGGCGCGCTCTTCAGCCAGGCGCGATACGCGGCGCACGCGCCCGCCGTCTCCTTGGCGCCCATGCGCGCGCGCCCCAGGCCCAGGTAGGCCGGCAGCAGCGCCGCGTTCGCCCGCGTGGCCTGGAGGAACACGCGCGAGGCGTCCGCGTACTTGCGCTTGTTGTAGAGCTTCGTGCCCTCGGCGACGAGCGCGTCGGCGTTGCCCACGGAGGGCCCCACGAGCGGCTCCGCCCCGGCCGCGCCACACACCAGCAGCGCACACGTCAGCAGCAGTCGGCGCGACTCAGAACGCATAACCCACCCCTCCACGGAAGTTGCTCGTCCCGGCGATCTTGCTCAGCAGCGAGAAGCCCCGCTGGTACGCGACGGAGGCGTACAGCCCCTCGTAGACGAAGATGCGCGCGGAGGCCTGTCCGGACGCGTGCAGGTCCAGCGCATAGAGGCCGTCCTCGAAGCGGGGCGAGTTGCCGGAGCCGTCGTCCTCCTCCTTCGCCAGCGCGCCTCTCACGTCGAGCCCCGCTTGAATCGCGAAGGACACCGGCCCCAGCACGTAGCGAAGCTGCGGCTGCAGCGCGCGCAGCGACAGCATCTGGACCTTGGCGCTGACCTGCGTGAGCCCGGCCACGTTCGGGTTCTGCACGTCCTGCGGCACGTTGACGCCCATGGTCCACACGTCGCCGGTGGAGTACCAGGTGGCGCCCACCAGCATGACGCCGAAGTACTGGCCATACCGGCCGTACTCCAGCCCCAGCCCCCGTAGCTTGCGCGAGCCCGGCGCGCGCACGCCGTTGCCACGCACGTCGCTCAGCCCGCCCTCCGTCTTCACCGGCTGCGCGGTGAGCGTGTCGGACGTGAGGCTGGTGAACTCGTAGGCCGCCTCCAGGTAGCTCTGCCGCGCCATGGTGGCCTCCTGCCGCCGCTTCATGGCCAGCTTGAAGGCCTGCATCGACGTGGGCTTCAGCTCCTGCTCCAGCGTGTACGTCGCGCCCGGGGCGATGTCCGCCTGGACCTCGTGCGGCTCATAGCCTTCACGCGCCAGACGCAGGGTGCGCGAGCCGGGCTGGATGCCCTGGTCCACCGCGTCCTTGCCCACCACCTTGCCGTCCACGGAAATCTCGGTGCCCTCCGGCAGAGCCTTCACCACCAGGCGCGCGGGCACCTTCTCCAGGGCCGGCCGCAGCTTCACCTGCTCGCGCGAGCCCACCACGCGCGTCTCCTCCTTCGGCAGGTGCGAGGCCAACTCGAAGCGGAACGTGTGCTCGCCGGGCAGCACCTCCGTGGCGTAGGGCGTGACGCCCATCTTCACCCCGTCGATGAACACCGTGGCGCCGGCGGGCTCGGACACCGCCTCCACCAGCGCGTTGAGGGACAGGAACTTCACCAGCACGCCCGCCAGGGCCTTCTCGAAGGCGGGGTTGCTCGTCTCCGCCTCCGCGCGCGCGCCGCTCTCCGAACGCACGCTCACGGCGCGGAAGCGGTAGCCCGCGTCGTCCTGGCCCACGCGCACCAGCACCACGCGCTCCAGGCCCAGCGACGCCAGATAGGTCCCCAGGGGCTCCCGGCACCGGGCGCCACCCGCCAGGCAGCTCAGGTCGCCCTCCTTGCCCTGGAGATGTCCGGCCAGGGCGCCCACGCCCACCACCTGCTGGGGCTTCACGTCCCCTGGCAGCAGGGTGGCGATGCCGTCCTCGGTCCGCTTCACCAGGGCGTCCTGCCCTGGGTACATGGGCTGGACGAGCCAGAGGGTGTGGGCCGGGGCCTCGGCGCGGGCTTCGGGGGCGGCGCCGGGTGTCGCGCTGGCGACCAGCGCCAGGCTGACACTCAGGAGAGAGGCGACGAACATTGCGTCCTCGGGGCGGGCTGAGGCGGTGAGTCCCGTGTGCCCGGATAGGGCGGGAAACGGGCGCCGGGTGTTTTTTAGCGGATGAAATGTTTTTCAGGAAGCCGGCTCCCTGAGGGTGCAGCAGCCAGGGAGGCTGCCCGTCCGGGCAGGGGCGCCACCAAGGGTCCGCATGGCCATCTTCCCTGGGGCATACATGTGCGAGGGGACGAGATGGTCTTGCCAGGCAAGGGCATGGGGTGGTGGGAGTTCTTCAAGCTCCTGAAGGATGAGTGGAAACGCGATGATGTCGGCGACGTCGCCGGGGCTTTGACGTTCCGCGCCATCCTGGCGTTGTTCCCCTTCCTCCTGTTCCTCGTGTCGCTGGCGGGCGTCCTCATCGACCCGAACCAGGCCCAGGTGCTCATCCAGGAACTGGGCAAGGTGGCCCCCAAGGAGGTGACGACCATCCTGGGGGAGCGCATCCAGGCGCTGGCGGACAGCAACCCGGTGGGGCTCCTGACGGTAGGTGGCGTGGGCGCCATCTGGGCGGCCTCCGGGGGCATCGTCGCGTTGATGACCGCGCTGAACACGGCCTACGGCGTCGAGGAAACGCGCCCGGTCTGGAAGCTTCGGCTCATCGCGGTGGCGACGACACTGGTGGCCGCGGTGGTGGCCATCTTCGCGGCGCTGGCGGCCGTGGCCACGCCCGCGCTGGCCACCAAGCTGCCGGGCCCCATGTCCACGGTGGCGCTGTGGCTGCGCCTGCCCGTGGCGGGCCTGCTGATGATGTTCCTGTGGGCGGTGCTCTATTACGTCCTGCCCAACGCGAAGCAGAAGTTCCGCTTCATCACCCCGGGCTCCGTGGTGGGGGTCCTCATCTGGGTGGCGGCGTCGTGGGCCTTCTCCAAGTACGTGGCCAACTTCGGCAAGTACGACGTGAACTACGGCGCCATCGGCGGCGTCATCGTGCTCCTCTTGTGGATGTGGCTGTCCTCGCAGGTGGTGCTGCTGGGCGCGGAGATCAACTCCATCCTGGAGCAGCGCTCGCCCGAGGGAAAGGCGCCGGGACAACACGTGCCGGGGCAGGGCAAGGCGGTGCTGGCCACCAAGACGGAGCTGGAGCAGGGCGGGGCGGACATCCCTGGTTCACGGGGCTTCCGGCCCGCGGTGGACCCGGAGACGGGCGCGAGCCTCACCTCCGGCGCGCCCCCGAAGCTGCGGCAGACGCCGCTGGCCGCCGCCGCGAAGTGGGCCGCGGGCCTGGGCCTGGGTGTCTTCTTCCTGCGGCGGAGCACCCATCGCTGAGGCCGCGCGGCTCGACGCCGTCAGGTTGCTTCCGAATCCCTGGTGCCTGACGCCCTCGGGTACCTTTGGACTCGTGAATCCCTGAGTCCCGGGGCTCCCAGCGGACAAGCAGCCCGGCAGTCGGGGAATGCCGGGTTGCATGCCGTCGGGGCGGACGATAGGTAACCTTCGAGGTCTCCATTCCAGCCCGGAGGGCGAGTGAACAGCCGATTCACCATGGCGGCGCACATCCTCGCGATGCTCGCGAAGTGCGCGGGTGACGCGGCTGGACCGCTGACGTCCGAGGCGATGGCGCGCAGCATCCAGACGAACCCCGTCGTGGTGCGGCGGCTGTTGGGCGACCTGGCGCGTGCGGGGCTGGTGGAGACGAAGCGGGGCGCTCGCGGCGGGGTGACGCTGGCCCGGCGCCCCGAGGACATCACCCTGCGGGACATCTACGAGGCGGTGGAGGAGGGCGCGGAGCTGTTCGGCCGGCACCCGGTGGGGCCCGCTCCGGACTGCACCATTGGCCCCTGCGTGGCGGAGTATCTGGAAGGTGTCTTCGGCCGCGCGGAGGCCGCGCTGAAGCAGAGCCTGGAGGGCACCACCGTGGCCCAGATGTCCCAGGATTTGACGGCCCGCTTCCGCGCGCTCAACCCGACGGGCTGAGCGGCGCGGGAGGGCGCGTTCCAGCTCAGCGGCGCTGGGCCGCGGAGGCCGCGTGCTTCTCGCGGAACTCGGCGTAGGGCCCGTTGAAGTCGAGCACCTCGCGGCCCGCCTCCAGCGACCAGATGCGCGTGGCCACCTCGGAGATGAGCTCCTGGTCGTGCGTCACGACGATGACCGTGCCTTCGTACTTCTGCAGGCCCTCGGCGAGCGCGGAGATGGACTCCAGGTCCAGGTGGTTGGTGGGCTCGTCGAGCACCAGCACGTTGTCCTGCATGATCATCAGCTTGGACAACAGCAGTCGCACCGTCTCACCACCGGAGAGGGTGTCGGTGTTCTTCATCCGCTCCTCACCGGAGAAGAGCATCCGGCCGAGCACGCCTGAAATCTCCTCGTTGGTGAGCTTGTCATGCAAGTCGCGCAGCCAGCCGAAGCAGGTGGTGCCCTTGCGCACGACGCCGTGGTGGTCCTGCGGCAGGTAGCCGACGGTGGCCTGGTGGCCCCAGCCAATCTTGCCGGTGTCCGGCTCCAGCTGGCCGGCGAGCATCCTCACCAGGGTGGACTTGCCCACGCCGTTGCGGCCGATGACACAGACGCGCTCGCCCTTGCACACCAGCGCGTTGAAGGGGCGGATGACGGGCACGCCGTCGAAGGACTTGCTGATGCCCTCCACCATGAGCGTCTGCTTGCCGCTGACGACCTTCTGGTCGAAGCGGATGAACGGGCGCGCGATGTTGGAGCGCTTGAGGTCGTCCGACTTCAGCTTGTCGATCTGCTTGATGCGGCTCTGCACCTGCGAGGCGCGGGTGCCGGCGTGGAAGCGCGCCACGAAGTCCTGGAGCTGGGCGATCTTCTTCTTCTTCTCTTCCGTCTCCGACTCCACGCGGGTGCGCAGCTGGGACTTCTGCCGCACCATGTCGTCGTAGCCACCGTTGTACTGGATGATGGCTTCGTAATCGATGTCAGCGATGTGCGTGCAGATGGAGTTGAGGAAGTGCCGGTCGTGGCTGATGGTGATGAGCACGCCCTCGTACTCGTGCAGGAAGTTCTCCAGCCAGCGGATGGAGTCGATATCGAGGTTGTTCGTGGGCTCGTCGAGCAGCAGCCCCTCGGGCTTGCCGAACAGCGCCTGGGCGAGCAGCACGCGCAGCTTGAGGCCGCCGGTCAGCTGCCGCATGGGGCCCTCATGGAAGGCCTCTTCGATTCCCAGACCCGCCAGCAGCGTGGCCGCGTCGCTCTCCGCCGAGTAGCCATCCTCCTCGGCGATGACGCCCTCCAGCTCGCCCAGCCGGTTGCCGTCCTCCTCGGTGATGTCCGACTTGGCCAGCAGCTTGTTCTTCTCCGACATGGCCGCCCACAGGGGCAGGTTGCCCATGAGCACGACGTCGAGGACGCGCTCCTCCTCGTAGCGGAAGTGGTCCTGGCGGAGGATGCCCAGCTTGCGCGGCCGGACGATGTTGCCCATGTCGGCCTCCTCGTCTCCGGCGAGGATCTTCATGAACGTGGACTTGCCGGCGCCGTTGGGGCCGGTCAGGCCGTAGCGACGGCCCGGTGAGAAGGTGACGTTGACCTCCTCGAAAAGCTTCTTGGGCCCGTAGGCCTTGGAGACGTTGATGACGTTGAACATGGCGGGCGCTTTGTAGCGGAATTGACGCGGAGCGGCCAAGGAAGCGTGGAATCGCGCTCCATCCGTCTCGCGGTGACCGCATTGAACGCCCGGCAGACAACGAAAAATGCCCTGAAATAGCGGGCTCTTGTGGCCCCGCCCGGCCGGCCGGTGGGGGAACGGGCGACACGGGTGGACCGTGGGGGAGGGATGACGGGTATAAGCCCCCGCCCATGGCCGTTCGCTTCGAGCTCATCACCACCGACCCCACCGGCGCCCGCGCCGGAGTGCTTCACACCCGGCGCGGAGCCTTCCCCACGCCCATGTTCATGCCGGTGGCCACGCACGCCGCCTTCCGGCATCTGGGCATGGAGGAGGTGAAGGAGACGGGGGCCAGCATCCTGCTGGCGAACACCTACCACCTGATGCTCCGGCCCGGCGCGGAGGTCTTCAAGCGCTTCGGTGGCATCCACCCCTTCATGAACTGGGATGGGGGCGTGCTGACCGACTCGGGCGGCTTTCAAATCTTCTCCCTGCCGGAGGACCGGCTCATCACGGAGAAGGGCGCGCACTTCCGCAGCTTCTACGACAACAGCCGGCAATTGCTCAGCCCCGAGTCGAGCATCGCCATGCAGCAGGCCATCAACTCCGAAATCATGATGGTGCTGGACGTGTGCATCGACTCGCGCACGGACGAGGCGGGCACGCGCGACGCGATGGAGCGCACGCACCGGTGGGCGGTGCGCAGCCTGGCGGCGAAGGACAAGGTGGACACGGGCCAGGCGATGTTCGGCATCGTCCAGGGCGGCGTCTTCCCGAACCTGCGCGACGAGAGCGCGGAGTTCCTGACGAAGCTGCCCTTCGACGGGTTCGCCATCGGCGGGCTGGCGGTGGGCGAGACGAAGGCGGAGCGTGAGACGATGACGTTGCGCACCACCGCGTCGCTGCCGAAGGACAAGCCGCGCTACCTGATGGGCGTGGGCACGCCGACGGACCTCATCGAGGCGGTGCTGCGCGGCGTGGACATGTTCGACTGCATCATCCCCACGAAGATGGCGCAGCAGGGCTACGCGTACACCTTCCAGGGCCTGGTGCGCATCACCCGCAACGTGTTCCGGCTGGCGGACGAGCCGCTCGACGCCGAGTGCGACTGCTACGTGTGCAAGAGCTACACGCGCGGCTATCTGCACCACCTGATGCGCGGCAAGCACCACCTGGGCTCGCGCTTCCTGTCGGTGCACAACGTGCGGCACTACCAGAAGCTGATGGGCCGCATCCGCGCGGGAATCCTGTCCGGCACCTACGAGCAGGTGGCGCGCGAGCTGAAGGTGGCCATCGCCACGCCCAAGGACCTGAAGGAAGGGGCGAGCGCGAACGAGGTGACGCTGAAGGAAGTCGGATGAGCGAGGAGGGCAACCCGCGCGACGGGGACTTCGAGCTCGTCACGCTGCGCAACGGCTCGCGTGCGGTGCGGCACCTGGGCCATGGCGAGGTGATGCACCCCTCGGTGGGCCCGTGGAAGGAGGCCCTCGGCCTCTACGTGGAGCAGCCCCGGCTCGGGGAGCGGCTGTCCCAGGAGGGGCCTGGGCTGGTCATCCACGACGTGGGGCTGGGAGCCGCCACCAACGCGGTGGCCGCGCTGACGTGCGCGCGCGAGCTGGGCGCCGCGCGTCGCCGGACGCTGGAGGTCATCAGCTTCGAGGTGGACCTGGCGCCGCTGCGGCTGGCGTTGGCGGACGCGGCGGGCTTCCCATTCCTGCAGCCGTTTCGCGAGGCGGCCGAGACGCTGATGCGCGACGGTGTCTGGGAAGAGGCGGGCCTGCGCTGGCGGCTGCACCTGGGAGACGCGGTGCCGTTCCTGGACGGAGCGCTGCCGGTGGCGGACCTGGTGTATTTCGATCCGTTCTCCCCCGCGTCGAACCCGGACATGTGGACGGAGGGCGTGCTCGCCCGGGTTCGCCGCCACTGCCGCGAGGACGGGGAGGGCTCGCTGCTGTTGACCTACAGCGCCGCGACGCCCACGCGGGTGACGCTGCTGCTGGCGGGCTTCTTCGTGGGGGCGGGTGCGGCCACGGGGACGAAGGGCGAGACGACGGTGGCCTCCACGCGCCGCGAATCCCTGGCAGCGCCCCTGGGCACGCGGTGGCTGGAGCGCTGGACGCGCTCATCGTCCCGGGCACCGCATGGGGCCACGCTGACGGCTGACATCGAGGCTCGTGTGCTTGCCCATCCGCAGTGGCGCTGAAGCCAGCCACATGTGATGGATTGGGCGCTTGATTCCTCCTCATGCAAGGGAATGGATGTGCGAGTGAGCGCGCGCCCCCATGGGACGACTTGGGCGAAGTGGTGGCGGGAGCCTCCGGCCGCCAGGGACGGCTGGCGGCCCCTGCCGCGCGAGTGCCTTGCACCCGGTCCACGCGTCCGAGGCGCGAGACAGCGGGCGCGGTTCGCGGTATCCCGACAGGGCCATGAGCGAGGCCCTTCAACTCGATGACTGGGGCGGCACCGGCCCCGTGCTGCACCTGGCGCACGCCAACGGCTTCCCCCCGGGCACCTACCGCAAGCTCATCGAGCGCTTGAAGACGCGCTACCACGTCGTCTCCGTGCGGAGCCGTTGCCTCGTGCCGGGCTCGGACCCGCTGGCCATGCGGACCTGGAACGACATGGCGGACGAACTGGCACAGGCCCTTCGCGCCGCCGGGCTGAAGGACGTCATCGGCGTGGGTCACAGCATGGGCGGCGTGGCGACGCTGCTGGCATCCGTGAAGGAGCCGGGCCTCTTCCGCGCCATCGTCACGTTGGACCCCGTGTTGTTCTCGGGGATGCGCAAGCTGGTGCTCGACACCCTGACGCTGCTGGGCCAGCGCAGTCGGGTGCCCCCCGCGAGCCTGGCGCGCCGCCGGAGGGAGCACTGGAACTCGCGCGAGGAGGCCGCCGCGAGCTATCGCAAGAAGCCCCTGTTCCAGAGCTTCGACCCGGACTGCTTCCAGGACTACGTCACGTATGGGCTCACGGAGGCGGCGGAAGGTGGCTTCAAGCTCACCATCCCTCGTGCCTGGGAGGCCCGCGTCTTCGAGACGACGCCCGAGGGCCTGTGGAGCTCGCTGCGCTCCATCTCGGTGCCCACCCTCATCGTGCGGGGGCGTGACACGCGCACGCTCGCGGCTTCGGCCTTCGCGCGCGCTCGGAAGGTCGTTCCGGGGGCCCGGCTCGAGGAGTTCCCCGGCGGCCACCTCTTCCCGCTGGAGGACCCGGAGGGGTGTGCCCGCCGCATCTTCGCGTTCCTCGACACGCTGGAGCCGCCCGCTTCGGAAGTCCGTCAGGCGCGCTGACCGCGTGAAGTACCCCGGGCCATGAGCACCGGGGGCATGGGGCTCACCGCGCCGTGTCGTCCGCCACCGCGGGCGCGGCGGTCGGCTCGGGCGTGGGAACCGCATCCGGCGCGGAGGGAGGCAGCGCGGCCTCGCGCGCGAGGAGCGCCTCGAAGGCATCCACCATGGGGCTCGCCGTGGTGCCGTCCACGACGCGTTGCCACGTTCCACCGGGGGCGCGGTGGGAATACCCGCCCCACAGCAGCCTGCCCCGGAGGCCCAGGAAGACCTCGTCGTTGACGAAGCCCTTGTCCGCTTCCGCCTCCATCAGCTCCAGCAGCCGGATGCGGTCTCCGTCGCTCACCTTCTTGAGGCGGGGCGACTGCGCGGTGATGACGCGGATGACGTGCTCCTTCACGGAGGCGGAGCTGGCGGAGACTTCCATCGACCGGTGGCCCAGCGCTTCGAGCTTCGACTGAACCGTCGTCGCCACGGCCACGTCCTCGGCCTGGGCCTCGAAGCGCTGGTCGAAGCCTTGCCTGCCCGCTTGCTGCTCCTGGGCGGGGCTCCCCGAATCACCCGAGACGAAGGCGCCCACCGCGCTGACCAGCGGGAAGCCCACGCAGCAGAACGTCAGCGCGGCCAGCGGGAACAGACCGCCCATGCGGTGCAGCAGCGGCGCCACCGGCACCGGGCCGACCTGTTGCTCCGGCACCTCCGAGCGCAGGTTGCAGCGCCCGCAGACCCGCGCGTACTTCGTTCCCAACGAGAAGAGCGGGAACCAGAAGACGTGAATCACCCGGTAGTGACGCTGGAGCCGCTGGGCCGTCTCCTGGTGGCAGTCGGGGCAGGGCGCGCGCTGCTCGCCGAGTTCCTGCTGTTTCGGCGTACTGCCAGAGATGATGAACATGCACGGCTCCGCGAAGTGAAGGGGCGGCTGAATACCCCAGCGGGGACAGCAGCGTCCATCGTGACAGCTTGTCTCGGACATACAGCCGCCCCGTGACAGTCCAGACAATCCCGCGAGCACTCGCCGTGTGTTGCTTTCGCTCGGAGATGCGGTGTCCTCCGAATGAGGCCCGGTGTGTGGCTTTCCCTGGCCCCGTGCTTGCTCATGCCCGTCGCCATGATGAGAACTCTGCTCCAGAAGCACTTCTGGCTGGTGAGCTGTGCCTTCATCCTGGTGGCCGCGCTGATTGCCGCGCGCACCCTCCACCTCATCACCGCGTTCCAGCTCGAGATTCCCGTCTCCGGCCTGGGCTCGACGCCGTCGGGGCCCATCCGGTTCGCCCGCACCGAGGCACGGCTGGAGCTGCGCAGCGAGCCACTGGCGCGTCTGCTCGGCGTCAAGGAGCGGAACCCGGTCGTCCCTCCCGCCGCCCATGATGGGCCACGAAGGAGCGCGCGGCGCGCGAAGCTCGTGGGGACGCTGACGTCGCGCGAGCCCATCTGGTCGCTTGCGTCCGTGGAGGACCTCGACAGTCGGCGGGTGCGCAGCCTCCGCGTGGGGGACGTGCTCCAGGACGCGGAGGTCATCGTCATCGAGCGCGAGCGCATCATCGTCACCCGGGAAGGACAGCAAGAGGTCATCGACCGCGAGGGGCCCGGGGGGCCACCGTCGACCGGCACTCCGGTGTCGGCGAGCAGCGACAGTGGAGGAGGCATCCGGCGTGTGGGCGAGCACGCCTACGAGGTGCCTGACACCTATCTGGACCTGGACCAGTGGACACAGGGCTCCGCGCTCACACAGGCGCGCATCGTTCCGGCGTTCAGGGAGGGGACGCCCCAGGGCTTCAAGCTCTTCTCCATCCGGCCAGGCTCCGTGTACGAGAAGCTGGGCCTCCAGAATGGAGACATCCTCCAGCGCATCAACGGCGTCGCGCTCGACTCGACGGAGAAGGCGCTGGAGCAGTACATGCTGCTCAAGAAGTCCCGGCACCTGGAGGTCGACATCGACCGGGGCGGCCTGGCGCTGCGCAAGGTCTACGACCTGCGACCGTGACACCGCGGGCTTGCCTCCAGGGGGCGCACACCGTTGCTACTCAGGGCCTTTGCCGCACCCAGGCTGGCTGGCGAGCCCAGCGCGCCTGTTGTCTCTCAGGGGCTTCGTGAAGGGGAGTCAAGAAAGCAAGCGGTCGCGCCCGATGGCGCTCCCTCCGTCGGTACTTATCGTTGCTCCGTTGCGGGAGCGCGCTTCGTGCCGCTTCATCCAGGGAGGCATCCATGAAAGCAGTCGTGCTGAAGGCCTATGGAGATGTGGAGAACCTCGTCGTGCAGGAGATGCCCGAGCCGAAGGTGGGGCCGGGCGAGGTGAAGGTCCGCGTCACCGCCGCGAGCATCAACCCGGTGGATTGGAAGATTCGTCGAGGCGACATGAAGGACGCGATGCCCATGACGTTCCCCGCCATCCTGGGGAGGGACGTCTCGGGTGAAGTCGTCGAGGTGGGGCAGGGCGTGAAGGACTTCAAGCAGGGCGACCGGGTGATGGGCGTGGTGTCCTCGGGCTATGCGCAGACGGTGGTTGCCCCCGTGGACGTATGGGCCAAGGTGCCCGACGCGTTGGAGCTGAAGGACGCGGCCGCGTTGCCGTTGGTGACGCTGACGGGCGTGCAGTTGATTGAAGAGCAGATGAAGGTCGCCAAGGGGGCCACGGTGCTCATCACCGGCGCGGTGGGTGCGGTGGGTCGCGCCGCCCTGTTCGCGGCGAAGGCGCGCGGAGCGAAGGTCTGGGCCGGCGTGCGGACCACCCAGTTGGAGGAGGCCCGGAAGCTTGGGGCGGACGGGGTCGTCGCGTTGGATGATCCGAAAGACGTCGCGAAGCTGCCCACGCTGGACGCCGTGGCGGACACGGTGGGCGGCGAGGCCGTGGCGGTGGTGTTGGACAAGGTGAAGCGCGGCGGCATCGTGGGCAGCGTGGTGGGGCCGCCGAAGGGCGCGAAGGAGAAGGGGCTCGAGGTGCGCAGCTTCCACTCGCACCCGGACGGCCGCCGGCTCGCGCAACTGGGGGAGAGCGTGGCCAAGGGCGAGTTGTTCATCCCCATTGGCAAGACATTCAAGATGGATGAGGCGAAGGAAGCCCAGAAGCACGCAGAGAAGGGCGGCTCGGGCAAGGTGCTGCTCGTCAACTGATCCCCAAGGAGCGTCAGCCCGGGCGTCTCACGTGCCCGGGCATGACGCTCCCCCGGCCCCTACAGCTCGTTGAAGATGAGCAGGCCTCGCGACGAGTCGACGACATACACGTAGCCGTCGCCGGGGATGCGGACGCCGAAGGCGCCCTCGAAGATGCTGTCGCCCCGGAACGGGTCGCTCTCGCGGAAGGTGTGGTGGTGCGCCACCTGTCTGGGTTTGGTGGGATTGGACACGTCCAGCACGCGCAGCCCTTCGTGGTACCAGGCCACGTAGAGGAGGTTGCCGCGCAGGATGAGGTTGTGCATGGACGTGACCTTGCGCATGCGGAACTCGCCAATCTTCACGATGCGGGACGGGTCGGTGACGTCCAGCACGCGCACGTGGGAGGCGTTGAACTCGCCGCCCTCGAAGGCGATGGTCTTTCCGCCGAAGGTGCCCACCGCGCTGTGGTGCGCGTATTCATCCATGGAGCGCTCGTAGCGGCCCAGCCGGCTGACGTTGTCCAGGTGGGTGACGTCCACCACGTTGTAGCCGCCGAAGGAGCTGCTGATGTACAGGCGGTTCTCGTACGCGAAGGCATCGTGCGGACCTCCCAGCTCCGCGTCCTCGGGCAGGGAGATGATGGTGCGCAGGACGGGATTGAGCGGCTCCGTCAAATCATAGACGTGGGTGCCCGTGTTGGGGACCATGGCGTAGAGCCGGTCATTGTCGACGAGCACCGTGTGCGCGCCGAAGTCCCCCGTCGGCAGGCTCTTCACGAAGGTGGGGAGGGCGGGATTGGAGATGTCGTAGACGATGGGGCCCGTGCCGTTGCTGGCCACGTAGAGGGCATCGCCCTTGGCCCAGACCCCGTTCCAGGAGTTGTCCTCGGGCAGGGTGATGGTCGTCGTGACGACGGGCGCGGTGGGGGTCCTCACGTCGATGACGGTGAGCCCGCCGGCCCGGCCCTTGTCCGGCAGGGAGACGACGTAGGCGTGGCCCTTGGCGACGTAGATGTCGGCGGGCAGGCCCACCGGGACGAAGCGCTCGGAGACGAGGTTGAGGCCCCCCGAGGACTCGGGCTCCCCGGTCGACAGGGCCACCCGGTGGGCCTCGAAGGTGCCCTTGAGGCTGAGCCGACCCCGGCGGCAGTAGGCGAAGCAGCCGGTGATGACGTTCGGAGCGGGCGTCTTGCAGCCCACCATGGAGACGGTGAGGTCCGTGCGGGTCAGCCGGCCGATGAGGGAGAAGCGTCCTCCCTGCGTCTCCTTGAAGCGCAGGGGCTCGTCGTACATCGTCCCGCCGTCCTCCTTGAGCAGGAAGCCGATGGGGACACTGACGATGCCCACGCCGCCGTCCGCGAGCTGGCGCTCACCTCGGCCGTCGGACAGGTAGATGCCCTCCGGTGGAATCGCGGAGAGGGCCTGCGAATCGCACTGCGACACGTCGAAGAGCGACAGGTCATCGCAGGCGCCCTGCTGCGCGGCGACCGCACTGGAGGAGCACGGGGCGAGCGGACCTGGATCCTGCCAGTCCCCAGGGTCCTCGAGCTCGGTGTACGTCCCGTCCCAGACATACGGCCCCGCGTCGGGTGTCGAAGGGGAGGGGGAGTCCTCGCAACCGGAGAGGAGCTGGAGGAGCACGATGGCCAGCGGCGCCCGGAGCGAGCGAAGGGTGTCTGTCATGGGGGACCTTTCGAGGTGTGCACCCCGCGTGATTCGCGGGACACCCATTCAGACAGCTCCGGGTCCCAACTCCCTCATCCCCAGGGGAATACTTGCGCCATGACAAGCACCCGCGCGGCTGTGTTCAGCCACGTTGACATGGCTTCACGCGTCACACCTGGCTTCAGCGGTCGGCGATGTCCACGGCCTGTAGATACTCGGACGCCTCGACAATCGCTTCCGCTGTCCAGCCCCTGTTGGCGCCCTTGCCGGACGCGTCACAGTCGCCGTCGGTGTGGACGCCCAGCACGTGTCCCTGGCGGTTGAGCACGCCCGCGCCGGAGGTGCCCACGAGGGTGTCCAAATCCTTGTAGTAGACGAGCCGGTTGCACGAATCGAGGTAGTTGCCCTCGGCGATGACCTTGGGCCGGCCCCGGGGGTGCTGGATGACGGCCAGCCGCTCGCTGCTCCGGGTCGTCAACAGCAGCGGAGCAATCCCGGCGGGGAGCACGTCGAACTGGATGAGCGCGTAGTCGGGCTCCATCGCCTGCTCGATGACGGTGCCCTCGGTGATGAGCTCCTCGCCATCGGGTTGGTCCTCGAAGTTGAAGACCGCCAGCGAGCGGTCCCCGAGCCCCACGCAGTGCCCCGCGGTGAGCACCACCGGCCCCGCGCTCGCGGCTATCAACGTCCCGGTGCAGCGTCCGTCGAGCAGGACGACCGCGCCCTCGGTTTCCTGGAGGAGCGCGAACTCACCCTGATAGCTGTTGACGGGAGTGAGGTCGCTGGTCGGTCCGCACTGCGTGAAGCCGCTCACCTTCGCCTCCGTCGGCGCCTCGCACACGGAAGGCTCCACTTCGGGGGGCGTCGACTTGCCTCCACAGGCGGACAGGCCCAGGAGCAGGGTGCCCGTCAGGAGCGAGCGCCACATCGTCATCGTCATCGTCGAACCAGGGAGCCCACGCCTCGTCGCCCGGTCGAGCTTGTTCAGCGCGGGGATGCCGCCGCGGATGGACTCGCCCGTCTCCGTCAACATCGCGTGGTGCCTCTTGCCTTGAGGGGGTGGCTCCGACGCGCCATCACGGGCGTATCGGGCGGACCCTGAACTTCTTAGAATGTTTGAGTTGCAGGGTCAATGAACGCAGGTTCAGCGGCCCATCCATCCAGGGAGAGGTCATGCGGTGTCTTGGCATTGTGAGGGAGGCCTGCACCCGAGTCCTCATGCGACACGTGCATGGGGCTGTTGTCGTCGGATGTCTCACCGCCCTGCTGACCGCGCTCCCGGCTCACGCGTCCTCCGAAGGTGACCTGGAGGTCTACACGTGGCCGGTCCTCCTGCTCATCCTGCTGGAGGTCTGGTGGCCAGTGTTGGTGGCCGCGATGGTCCTCCTCGTGGCGCCCGTGGTGCTGTGGCGCGTGTGGCGTCGCCGCGCGAGCCGACGTGCTCCGGTCCGAGCGCGCATGGTGCGCCCGTCGAAGTGACGAGGACCCGGGTGGCGGGCCGGCTCACTCAATAGAGGTTCTTCTTGTAGTCCTGCGACAGGCCCCAGCTCATCAGCCGCTTGGAGACGAGCGCGCGCACCGTCGCCGCGGCAGCTCCCGTCTGAGCGCTGCGCTTGACGTGGACGACGAACACGTCGGACATCTTCGGCAGCTGGCTCGCCGGGACGTGGCGTGAGGTGTCCCACAGGCCGGCGTCGGTGATGGCGCGCCCGGAGCTGAGCCGGGCCTCGCTGAAGTCGAGCGACAGGGCGATCTTCGGCACCTTGTTCGCGACCGCCATCGACTCGAGGAGCGCGGGCTCGGTGGTGAGCGAAGCGACGCCGGAGAACTCGAGCGCACGGGCCTCTCCTGGAATCAAGGCGAGCAGGGCGACGCGGGGCTGCTCGATCACGTTGTGGAACGTGTCCGTGCGGCGGTTCCCGGGCCGGTCCGCGACGGCCAGCCGCGTCCCGTCGAGTCGGAGGAAGCCCGCCGGGTCGCCCTTGGGGCTCGTGTCCGCGCGCCCCTGGGCATCCCACGAGGCCAGCACGACGAAGGGCGTGCGAGCGAGCCAGTCCCGTAGGACGACGTCACCCACCGGCCCCGGTGCCATGCCCGTGGCCGGGGGCGGGGTGGCAGCGGCCGGCTTCCAGAGGGAGGAGCGCAGGATGGCCTTGGCGCAATGGACGAAGGTCTCCTCCACGGTGAAGCGCAGGGTCGTCCCCTCCACGCTCGCGGTGCCGTTCACCCGCAGCGTCTCGCCCAGGCCGGGGACGAAGAACAGCAGCCCGCAGCCCACGGTGGGGTTGAGGGCGATGGGGTCGGCCAGCTCGAAGCAGAGGTGCGTGGAGTCCACCACGCGGGCGAACCCGTGCGGCCCCCCGGCGGCCGTGGCGCGCGCGTGTCCGTCCACGTCGACGTAGCCCATGACGACGAAGGAGGACACCGCGAGCAGCCGGACGCAGTGCTCATCCAGCGCGTCCCGCGACTTCATCATCACCCCGAGCGGGCGCGAGCCGACGAGCTGCTCCAATGCCTCGACAGTCTGGACCTGGGACATGGCGCCAGTATGTCACCCTGAGATTGATTTGCAACTTCACTGGCTACCAGGGGCTGGGGGCAACCAGGCCCGTGTTCGCGGAGACCTTGGCGACATCGTCCCAGTCGATGAGGAGGTTGCCATTGATGTCGCGAGCGTCATTCGCGCTCACCGGGGTGGGAGGCTCCGTCACGCAGGGCCCCACGAGCGAGACGTCGTTCCAGTCGACGTCATTGTCTCCGTCCAGGTCTCCCGCGAGCAGCGTCACCGGGGGCACGTAGGTGTTGGAGGCCAGGGCGACATTGAAGCTCTCTCGCTGGGCATACAGGTGCTGGGGACCGGTGGCGGTGATGGAGATGGCGCCCGGAGTCACATCGAACGTGTAGTTCCCCAAGGCATCCGTCGTGGTCGTGGCCAGCACGGTGCTTCCTCGCAGGGCCCGCACGGTGAGGCCACCATGCGCCGGCTTGTGCTGGCGTCGCACCACGCCGCGCACGTTGGCCGTGCCGACGCTGAACTTGCGACACGCGTCATAGGGGGTGGGCGGAAGGCCGGTGCCACCCCACGGGGGCCCTGAGTCCACCAAGGTGTACGGCAGGTTGTTGAGCTGGATTCGGATGTTCGTGCCCGGCGGCAGGTTGTAGAGGGCATACGGCCCGGGCGTGGTGATGGGCGCGGAGATGACCTGGTTGGGCGCGCTCGCCACATTCATGCCCAGGGTCACGAAGCCTCCGAGCGTGTTGTAGAAGTACGTGGGCTCGAAGCTCAGTTTGATGCAGGCCGCCACTCCCGGTGACAGGACGAGGTTGAAGTCCCACGCCGAGTTCACGGCGAGGCTTCCCACCAGCGCGGCGCCGGTGTTCCTGTCGGTCAGCCTTCCCGTGAAGCGCTGGGGCTGCTGGGCCACTGCGGCGGAGCCAAGGCCCAGACACAGGGCGACGACGAGCGCGGGAAGGCTCCCGAGAGAGTGCTTCAAGGTCTGCGATTTCATGTGCGTCCCGGAGACAATCAAAAGGAGCTGCCTCATGGCGTGAAAACGGCGGGCACCTCTGGACGGCGACACTTCCTGTCGTGAGGCGACGCTTCGAGACCAGGGGGCGGCGTCAACATGTCGGAGTGGCACGTCGAGCAGCTGTCCCCGAGGAAGAGCTTGAAGTCGCCGCATTGGGTTCCATAGCTGTCGACGATGATCTGCACCACCTGCCCCTGGGTGAGGTTGAGATTCAGCCTGGAATCATGCGTTCCGAGACTGTGGTCGTCATTGCAGCCCAGGGACTGGGTCGTGCTGTTGTAGGGGCGGACCTCCAACACGGTATCGAAGTTGGGGCTTGCCGCCGTAAGGGTATACATGGTGGTGCGAGGGGCGGTCCAAAGGTAGACGAGGTCTGGCGCGGGGGGACCCAGGGCGCAGCTCGGCCTGTAGTCACTGGTCTTCCCACAGGTGCTACCCGTCGCGATGGGGTCTCCGACTCTTTGACCCAGGTCGCCTCCATACGCCGCCTGCGCGAGGCTCTTCAGCCCGAGCCCGTCCTCCTCATCACCCGCGTCCGAGGCGCGACCACAGGCTGCCAGCGCCAGGGCACCGCAGGTCAGCAGGCTCGCCAGCAGGAGCGCACGAGAAGGCCACATTGTTTCCTCGATGTCTGGTTGGGAGTTCATGCGGCGGACCTTCGAGAAGGCGAAGGGCCTCATGGGGTGATGGCGGTGGGCATGTCTGGACGGGGCCCGCGCCTGCCTTGCAAGGATGCGTGCGGAGGCGTGCCGTCGGAAGGCATGGCCATCACGGTGGGATGGCAGAGGTTGCAGTTCTTCCCGAAGGTGAGCATGTAGTTCCCGCACTGGCTTCCGTAGCTGTCGACGATGATCTGCACCACCTGTCCGCTCGTGAGAGGGACATCCACCACGGACTGCTGGTTTCCAGGCCCGATGTCGTCATTGCAGGCCAGGGACTGGGTCGTGCTGTTGTAGGGGCGGACCTCCAGCACGGTATCGAAGTTGGCTCCGAGCGTGGTGAAGCTGAACATACCGGTGCTGGGGGCTCTCCAGAGATACACCATGTCTGGCGCGGCGGGGCCAAAGGCGCAGCTCGGGCTGTAGTCGCTGGTCTTCCCACAGGTGTTGCCTGTCGCGAGCGCCTTTTCGGTACTTCGTCCCAGGTCACCCGCATACGTGGCCTGCTCGACGCCTCCCAGCGTGGGCCCGTCCTCCTCGTCACCCGCGCCCGAGGGGTGACCACAGGCCGACAGCGTCAGGGAACCGCATATCACCATGCACGTCCACATCGCCGCGCGCGAAAGCCACATCTGTCCCTCGATGCCTGGATGGTTTTTCAATGGTCTGGATTTCAAGAGTGGGGAGATGCCGCGCGTGGCCGGAGCTGCCATCCCGGCCACGCGCTCACTTCACTTCAACGGCGGCTACCAGATACGGGGGCCGACAAACCCACCGTTGGCGGAGGCCTTGGTGGAGTCATCCCAGTCGATGAAGCCGTTGCCGTTGACGTCACGCGGGTCGTTCGAGCCCACCGCCGTGAGGGGGTTCGTCACCGCCGAGCCGATGGCGTTGATGTCGTTCCAGTCGATGTCGTTGTCGCCGTCCGTGTTGCCGGCGAAGAGCTGCACGGTGGGCAGCTCCATCGTCGCACCCGCGGCGAGACTGAAGGTGGCGCGCTGCGCGGAGAGATAGCCCGACCTGGCCGCGATGACCGACGTCGTCCCGGCGGACACCTGCACGGAGAAGTTGCCAGCGGCGTCCGTCACCACCGAGCCCACCGGCGTGCTTCCACGGTATGCCGTCACCGTGACACCGCCATGACTCGTGCGGTGCTGGCGCAGCACCTTGCCCTTCAAGGTACCCGTCTGCACCGTGGAGGCATTGATGTTGAGCATCTTGCCGTTGCACACGTCATAGGGATACGTCGGGGTCCCCGTCCCGCCCCACGGCGCGCCCGTGTTGACGACTCCGTACGGGACGTTGTTGATGAAGACCTCGACGTTGGTGTGCGGCGGCAGGTTGTAGGTCGCGTGCGGACCGGGCGTCGTGACGGTCCCGCTGCGGCTCTGGGCCGTGCCGACGACGTTGAGGCGGACATTCGCCGAACCGCCCAGCGAGGCGTAGAAGAACGTGGGGTCGATGGCCAGCTTGATGCACGCGGGGGCCGCCAGCTTGATGTCGAAGTTCCACACCGTGAAGTGCCGCACCTGACCGGTGGCGACGCCATCCGTCACGGTGCCCACTCCCTCTTCCACCCACACGCCCCGGGTCTGGTCATACCACCAGAGCGGCACCGCGCCGCTGAACGCGCTGCCTGGATCCGCGCGCAAGCTGATGCCAGCGGAACGGCCACTGGCCAGGTTGTAGAACGTTCCCGCGGAGTCGCGGAACTCCGCCGAGAAGGCACCGACACTCACCAGGGCGACGGGCTGCCCATTGGAGTCGATGGCGCTCATGTCGCCCACCATCTGCTCGTTGCGCAGGTCATAGGTGTACAGCTGGAGCTGCACGGAGGACGGGGCCGGGCGACCCAGGGAGTCCACGAGCGATCCGGCGGGAATGGTGATGCGGGTGCCCCGGCTGTCGGTGACATCGACGTTCTGCGTGGGGTTGATGGCGAATGTCTCCGCCTTCGTCAGCTGTACCTCCAGATGCTCTGGCGGCAGGCTGGTGTGGATGAGGGAGGTGGGGATGTAGCCATTCAGGCTGGCATCCAGGACATAGCGCGCGGCGGTCGGAACGTAGATTTCGAACGAGCCGTTCGAAGTCGTGGCCTTGCGCACGCCGTTGACGCTGATGGTGCTCACCAACGCCGCTCCGGTGTTCTTGTCGGACAGGCGTCCAGCGAAGCGCTGGTACTCCTGTGCCATGACGGACGAGCCAAGGCCCAGACACAGGGCCATCACGAGCGAGGGGAGATTCCTGAGGACGGCCTTTGTCGACAGCATTTGCATACACGCCTCCAAGGCCGCGAGGCGAAGTGCCTCGCGGAGTTTCCTGACGGGGGGTTGGGTTTGCGACGGGGGCTACAGGGGTAACAAAGGTCTGACAGCGCCATGTGTGGCGCCCGGGGCGGAAGGTCCGCGGGCCACGAGCTGCATGCATGCGCATGCGCCCAGCCCGCTCCGAGCTGCTGTTCGTGCGAACCGTGTCATCATCCCCCCCATGCCGCGGGACCGGTAAAAGCTTCCTTCCAAGAATTGACAGCCAGTATGAGTTGTCTGTTCGTTGGCCGTCAATGGGGGGTTGTTGTAAGGGAATACCCTGTGTATGCCTTGGGCGGTGAGAGGTATTGGTCGTGGCGCGTGGAAAAATGCAGTTGGAGCCGGGTGTCGCGGATGACGCGGTCCAGGCCTGGCCGGCCAGGGGCCTCGGTCGACGGGCCTGGACGCGCGGTGAGCCGGTGAACAGGTGACATTGTCGTGTTGTGTTTGGTTGTGATTGACCTCTTCTGGAAACTCGTTCCGTGGAGATCCACACGAAGACCTGCCCCGGGAGGTCAGAGACCGGCCTTCCAGAAAAGACTCTCATCAGGCCTTTCCGCCTGAGAGGTCGTCCACATGAGCAAGCTTTCGGTGTTCGTCGTCGTGGTGGGGTTGGGCCTGAGTGCGTGCAAGGATGACCCCGAGGAGCGGACCCAGGAGCACATGGAGTCGCTGAGGGGGAACCCCACCGCGCTCGCCGCCTTCCTTCGCGACATGCCCAAGGGCGGCGACCTGCACAGCCACACCTCCGGCGCCATCACCACGGAGAAGCTCATCCAGTGGGGCGCCGAGGATGGCGCATGCGTCAACACCACCACCTATGTGGCGAGCAATCCCTGTGAGCAGGGGGCCACGCCCCTGTCCAACACCGCGACGGACCGCACTCTCTATGACGCGGTGATGGGGGCCTGGTCCATGGAAGGCTTCTCCGGTCCGCTGCTCGCCGCCCACCAGCACTTCTTCGATGCCTTCGGCAAGTACGGCGCGGTGCAGACCGATGCCCGCAACGACGACAGCTACGCGGACATCATCTCCCGCGCGGGCCACCACAACCAGGTGTACGTGGAGCTGATGCAGGGCTTCGGCGCCAGCACCGGCGGCCGGCTCGCGGAGCCGCTGTTCTCCCCCACGGATGTCTGGGATGCGCCGACGCTGCTGGCGAAGCGCGAGCTGCTCATCGCCCTGCCGGACTTCCAGGCGGCGCTGGAGCGTCAGGCCGGCAGCATCGCCAACACCCTCTCAGGGAGCAGGCAGCTGCTCCAGTGTGGCACGCCCCAGGCGGACCCGGGCTGTGACGTGGAGGTGCGGCTGCTCGTCTCCGCCAACCGCACGGCGGCGCGGGCCAACGTCTTCGGCCAGTGGGTGTATGCCTTCGAGCTGGCCCAGCGCGTGCCTGAGATTGTCGGCGTCAACCTGGTGTCACCCGAGGAGCACGCGAACTCGCTCGCGTACTACAACGACGAGATGTTCGCCCTGGGCACGCTGGATGACCACAATGACAACACACCCGGCCGCAAGGAGGTCCACGTCTCCCTCCACGCGGGCGAGCTGATTCCGGAGGTGCTCAAGCCCGAGGACCAGGGCCACCTGCGCTTCCACATCCGCAACGCCGTCAAGCTGGCCCACGCGGAGCGGATTGGCCACGGCGTGGACGTGCTGGGCGAGACGGACGGGGAGGGCGTCGAGGCGCTCCTGCGCGACATGCACGAGGCCGGCGTCCTGGTGGAGATCTGCCTGTCCTCCAACAACGTCCTGCTCGGCATCAAGGGCGCCGACCACCCCCTCTCCGCGTACCTCGTGGAGAAGGTGCCCGTGACGCTGGCGACGGATGACTCCGGAATCCTTCGCGGAGACATCACCCAGGAGTACATCGCCGCGGCCACCGTCCAGGGGCTCGACTACAAGACGCTCAAGCAGCTGGCTCGCGCCAGCATGGAGCACGCCTTCGTGGAGGGAGACAGCCTCTGGGCCCGGCGCGATGACTTCTCCCAGCGCGTCGGCGCCTGCGCCCAGGACGTGCCGGGCGGGGCCAACCCGTCCTCCGCCTGCCAGGGCTACCTCGGTGCGCACAAGCGCGCCGCGCTGCAGTGGCGGCTGGAGGGGCAGCTCTCCACCTTCGAGGACCGCTTCGCGGACTGAGTGAGCCAGGCGCACCTGGTCGACGGCCGTCGAGGAGCCCCGTCTCGCACTCACGTGCGGGCTCCTCGACGCCGCCTCAGCCCGCGAAGTCCTTGGGGGCGAGGAAGGTCAACGTGTCGATGCCCGCGGCTTCGATCGCGCGGCGGAGCGTGTCGTGAATCACGATGACATTCACGGCTTCCTCCAGGCGGAACAACAGGGCCCCTGCCGGGTCCGCCTTCGGACGCTTGCCCACCAGATTGAAGGCGACGAAGTCGGTGTGGTCCGTCTCCGTCACCGGGTCTCTCAGGATGGCGGGGTAGGTCGCGAGGTTGTCCACGCCCGCCTGCTTCAGCACCGCATGCAGGCGATGGGACATGACGCAGAGGGGCGTCAGCCACACATCTCCCAGCACCCAGCCCTCCTCGTCCGTCCCGCGCAGCTCCAGGAGGATGGGCGTGGGCGGGGGTGATGCGAAGGCCACGCCGGTCATCCAGCTGCGCGTGGGCTGGTCGCGCTTGTAGTGGAGCCGGGCGCGGGCTCCGTCCTGGGGGTCTTCCACTCGCAGGACGAAATAGGGAGGCGACATGCGGGACGTTCCTTTCGGGGCTCACCGCTCGCAGCGCAGCGCCACCGCGTGAGGGTTCTCCAGGTAGTCCCGCCAGAATTCCCGGCCATATCGCGCGATTCCCTCGGGGGAGCACTCGGGACGCATCCACGTGAGGGTTCGGAAGCCCGCCTCGCGAAGCGCGCGCTCGTACGTGTCCCGGCTCCAATAGGAGAAGTGGATGGTGAAGGGCGTCTTCGTGTGCAGCTCCGCGGAGATCATCTGCCCCTCCCGAGGAGACTCCGGGAAGTCCAACATCGTGATGCCATACGGGGTGCTGTTGGGCCCCAGCGCGCTGAACTCGGGGTTGAACGAATAGGTGACGAAGCTGCCGCCCGGCTTCAGGTGCGCATGGATGTTCCGGCACATTCGCAGCATGTGCTCCGGCGAGTGCGCGTAGTGCAGGAGATAGATGGCCGTCACCACCTCGAACGTGCCCAGGGACGCCAGGTCGGCGACGTCCGACACGTGGTACTCGAGGCCCAGCGGCCGCTCCGCTTCCATTCGCCGGGCGACGCGAATCATCTCCTCGGAGATGTCGACGCCGACCACGCGCCGGGCGCCTCGCTCCTTGAGCTGTCGCGTGTACAGCCCGTCGCCACAGGCCAGGTCCAGGACGTCCTGCCCGGCCACGGGGCCCAAGACCTTGAAGAAGGTGTAGCCCTCGATGTACTCCGAGCGCACCGGCAGCACGTCCCAGTCCGCGACCTTCTCTCCAATCTGGTCATACTGCGCCGACATGGCCCACGACCTTTCCAGGTGACGTTCGAGGCGCCCGAGAGGTGCCGGAGGAGGGGCCGGGCGACCCGGACATCGTGTCACCACACCCCGCGCCGCGTCGATGTGGGAACCCACGCACGAGGCCGGTGAGGGGAAATCCCCGCGACTTTCGTTGATGAGCCGAGGCCGGAGAACGCACGGCGCCACCGCGTGTGCCTCTCCCGCCGTGACAGGCCCACCATCGACACCCCACGCGGGGGGAGAGCAGGACCATGAAGCTCCGGAAGCACACCAGGCAGTGGACGAGCGCGACGCTCGCGGGGGCGCTGCTCCTGCCCGCGGCGGCGCTGGCGAACGAGACCCATGTCTACGGCATCGCGAACTTCAACGGCGCGGCGAGCGGCCAGTGCAATGCCGAGTCGCACTCCGTCCACACGCAGACGGCGGGGGAGTTCGCCAGCTACTTCACCACGCTGATGAGCGCGGGGCTGTGGACGGACGTCCACACGCTCAACAACACCAGCGCGCGCACGGACCTCTGGACGGATGCGTCCAAGGGGAGCGCGGCGAACGCGAAGGACACCCAGGTCAACGCGGGCGTGGACGACGCGGATGTCCTCTACGTCCACACGCACGGCGGCCACAGTGAGACGAACCTCAACAGCTGGCTGGTGATGGGGAGCAACCTGGACGCGTGCTCGGCCATCACGGACACCCACATGCGGCTGGGCAACGGGAAGCTGAACATCGCCGTCATCAAGGCCTGCCAGTCGGGCGACTACCAGGTCTGGAAGCAGGGCGGTTACCGCACGGCGCTCGTGACGAGCACCAGCGGCTTCACCATGTGGAATGCCTTCCACGGGAACTCGTCGTGCGGCAGCTTCGTGAAGGACTACGTGAAGCGCTACGCGTCCCAGTCGCGGTCGGATGGCGTGGGGGAGAACTGGATCGACGAGGCCTACGACAAGGACCCGGGCGCGAACAACGACGACTGCCCCGTGTCCATCGTCTTCGGCGAGACGAAGGCGCAGCGGGTCGCGATGTTCGAGGCGGGCGGCTGGAGGGACCGCAAGAACACCGGCGCCAAGGTCGCCTCCACCATCTTCTACGTGGGCGGTTGTGACCCCTCCGGCGGCCAGCAGCTGCCGGATTGACCCCCGTCTCCTTCGCCCCTGTTCAGAGAGAACGAAACGCCATGAAGACCCAACTCATCCGATTCCTGACCGCCCTCCCACTCGCCGCCGCGCTCGGCTGCGACAGCCCGGTTCCCGTCGTCGACCCCGTGGAGCCCCAGACGCAGGTCGCGTCCGCGACCACCACGGGCTTCGTGTTCGACACCACCCTGATTGCCACTCCGCCCACCGGGGGCATCCCCACCGACCTGCTTCCTCGCACCGCCTTCAACGACTCGGTGCTGCAGGGGGCCCTGGTGGGCTCGACCGAGACCTTCACCACGACGGGGACGCTCGGCTCGCGCAAGGATTTGGAGTCGCGCACCTGGACGCTGGAGAATGACCCGTCCGAGGGGCAGGCGCTGGTGCTCAACAAGCTGGGCAGCGGCCCCGCCGTCCCCCAGGAGCCCGCGGTGATGCAGCGCACCGCCATCGCCCGGCTGCAGCGCTGGGGCATCCCCACCTCGGAGATGGGCCAGGTGCTCCAGGTGAAGTCCTATCTGGAGACGGAGGAGACCGGCGTCACCGCGGTGCCGGAGCTCCACCGCTACAAGACCTTCGTGATGCGCGCCATCAATGGCATCCGCGTCCAGGGCCACCGCGCGGTGGTGTCCCACGGCGTGGATGGCACCTTCCAGCGCGCGCTCATCTCCTGGCCGGCCCTGGCGCGCACGGGCCACCTGCTGCGCACCCGGCTGAGCACGGCGGACATCCAGCAGCGCGCCACGGCCGCCCTGGTCGCCGAAGGGGAGACCACGGGCGCCGTGCGCCTGTCCTGGAAGTACGTGCCCACCCGGCTCGCCACGGGGGACTGGGCGCTGACGCTGGTGGTGGGGGCCTCGATGGCCGCCGGCACCGGCACCACGCACACCGAGGAGCCGCGCGTCATCGACGTGGACGTCAGCCCGGTGCCGTAGTCGTGTGGCGATGGACCCGGGGGTTTTCCCTCGGGTCCTCGCAACCCCTGTCATTGCCTGCCGGCTTGCGCTGGTGGGGGAACTGCCAGGATTTGTCTGTTCGGAATCACAAGGAAATACGGCCGAAGTCGGAGAGGGGCAGTTCTCGCGGATGGGGAATCCCCCTCGTCCGGGACTGGCCAGGTGCCAGGAGGCCTTATGTCCTTGAAGACAAGCGTAGCGCGCTGGATTGCCGTCTTGGGGTTGGGACTCGCGGGCGTGGGACACGCCCAGGGGCAGGTTCCCCTCCCGCCCTCCAACAACTTCCAGTGGGGGCCTCTCATCAACGTGACGGATGTCACGGTGGGGCCGGGGCACCGCACCGTGGCCACCGGTCCGGGGATGCCCGTCGTCGTGGCGACGGACTTCTTCGTGGGGAACGTCGCCGAGCCCTGCATCGACTGCAACACGCAGCTCGTCTTCGGCCTCCCCGAGGGAAGCAACGAGTGCATCTACAGTGGGGTGGGGACGCTTCAGGGCCATGCCGAGTTCAAGCTCACCGCACCCCCCACCCCTGGCATCTACCCGCTGTGGGCCAGCCCCGCGCGGACGCCGGACTGCGAGGTGGCTCGGTCCGTCACGCAAGGTGGGCCCGCGCTGGGGCTGGTGGGCGTCCACGGAGACCCGTGGGTGTGGAGCTGGGGCTCGGTGTCCAAGGTAAAGCTGAACGGCAACACCTCGCACAAGATCAACGTCTTCCCGGGCGCGCCCGTCACCATCACCACGAACTACTCCATCAACGCGGCGGCGGGGGGATGCCCGAGTTGCATCTCCCAGGTCATCTTCGGAGTCGAGCAGGGCTCCAAGGCGTGCCTCTATAGTGGCGGGGGCGTGGTGAACGTCACGGAGCAGTCCTTCACGCTCATCGCCCCGCAGCAGCCGGGCCTCTATCCCGTCTGGGCCGCGGCGCAGTGGACGTTCAGTTGTGACCAGGCCCTCTCGTGGTCCAACGGTGGCGTCCCTGTCGCGTTCATCGAGGTGAAGCTGCCCTGAGGTGACGTGACTTGACGCAATCCATGGGGCGCTTCGGACGGGAGTCCTCCGGAGCGCCTCGTGGCCTCACCCGCGCGACTGCACCACCACCAGGCAGATGGCCAGGAGCGGCAGCGCGCCCTGGACGAGGCTGGCCGTGACGAAGTGACGGTTGCTCGACACGAGCACCAGCGCCGCCAGCACCATGCACGCGCAGCCGAACACGACGGCCGACACTCCGGACGTCACCGCGCCCCTGTTCACCAGCACCACGCCCACCAGCACGCCCAGCGCGAGGAACAGGTTGTAGAAGCCCTGGTTCAGCGCCATCGTCTTCAGCACATCCGCGTCCGCCTGCGACTTCAGCCCGAAGCGCATCCACACCTCCGGCCGCGAGAAGAGGATGCTCTCCATCACGAAGAACAACACGTGGATGAGCGCTGAAATGACCGCGAAGATTTGCGCCAGTGACGACATGATGACTCCCCTCCGGGATTTCGGTATTCTGGACCAGTCGGTTCCGAATCCATATTGAAACGGTCGGTCCAGAATTGTCAAGGAGGGTGACGTGGCGCGGACGCGTGCGTTCGACGAGACGGAGGCGGTGCGCAAGGCGCTGGGGGTGTTCTGGTCTCGGGGCTACGAGGCCACGTCGCTGGCGGACCTGGAGGTGGCCACGGGGCTGAACCGCTCCAGCCTGTACCAGGCGTTCGAGAGCAAGCGCGCGCTGTTCGCGCGGGCGGTGGCGCTGTACCTCCAGGAGGTGATTGCGCCCCGGCTGACGGTCTTCGCCACGGGGCCGGCGGGGCTTGGGCAGGTGACGACGTACTTCGAGTCACTCGCGACGACGATGGGCACCGCGCCGCCGACGCTGACGCGGAGGGGGTGCCTGCTCGTCAACACGGCCACGGAGCTGGCTCCGCATGACGCCGAGGCCCATCGCGCGGTGGAGGACTACCGGGCCCTGCTGCAGGGACACCTGACGCGCGCCCTCGATGCGGCGGCGCGGGCGGGGGTGATTCCCAAGAAGACGGTGGCCCGCCGGGTGGAGCTGCTGGTGGGGTCCGTCATCGGCGTGCTCGTCACCGCGCGGTTGGACCCGGCGGCCGCGGCGAAGCTCGCGCGCGCCGCCGCGGGCGAGGTGGACGCCTGGGCCGAGGGGTAGGGCGCTACCGCTCCGGGCCCGCGCCCGCCTCCCTTCCTTCAGGAGCGCGGGCGCGCGTGGGCCGGCGCGCGAAATGCCGTGGCCCCACGCCGCCCCGCGTGGTAGCCAGCCGGCAGCCACTTGACGCTCCGATGGCGGTCCGACGTTTCGTCGAGACCGTAGGGTGTCCTCGGGTGGCTTTTTCTCTCGAATGGGTGCCGCCCGAGCTTCGACCACGTCGTTGCTGGAGGCCCGCATGCCCGCATCCGAAACTCCCGTGCTGGAGTTCATCCTCACGAACTACAAGAACTTCAACGCGCGCGCGACGCGCGATTCGCTCCTGGCCTACTGGGAGCACATCGCGAAGGGGGGCCGCATGTTCTGGAGCGTCGCGGGCGCCATGTCGTCCGCGCAGCTCGGCATCACCCTCGCGCCCGCCATCCGCGCGGGGCTGATTCATGGCCTGTCCGTGACGGGCGCCAACCTGGAGGAGTCGCTCTTCCGGCTCGTCGCGCATTCCGCGTACAAGGACTTCCCCGAGTACCGCTACTTCACCAAGCAGGACGACACGCGAATCCTGGAGCAGCGGATGCGGCGGGTCACCGACACGAGCATCCCCGAGGACGAGGCGTTCCGGGCCGTGGAGAAAATCGTCGTCCCCATGTGGAAGAACGCGACCGCGCGCGGCGAGCGGCGCTTCTGGCACGAGTACTTCTACGAGTTCATCCAGGCCCTGGACTCCTCTGTGTTCGAGGGGGACCCGGAGGCCTGCTGGCTGCTGGAGGCGGCGCGGCGCAAGCTGCCCATCGTCGTCCCCGGCTACGAGGACTCGACCTTCGGCAACATCTTCGCGTCCTACGTGAAGACGGGCGAGTGCAGCGCCAGCATCGTCAAGTCGGGCATCGAGTACATGGCGGACTTCTATGACCGCTACGAGGAGCTCTCCTCGGGCCACGGGGTCGGCTTCTTCCAGATTGGTGGCGGCATCGCCGGTGACTTCCCCATCTGCGTCGTCCCCTCGACGAAGTACGACCTGCAGAAGCCCGTGAAGCCGTGGGCGTACTTCTGCCAGATCAGCGACTCGACGACGTCCTACGGCTCCTACTCGGGGGCCACGCCCAACGAGAAGATCACCTGGGACAAGCTGACGGAGACGACGCCCATGTTCGTCATCGAGTCGGACGCCACCATCGTCGCCCCGCTGCTCCTCCGCGCCCTGCTCGAATGCCAGGGCCAGCCGGCCGCGGCCGCCGCGCTCATCGCCCGGCACCGGAGCTGAACGGCCTTCCGCCGCGCGCGTCTCCCACGAAACGACGAAGCCCCCGGCCATTTCGGGGCCAGGGGCTTCGGGAGTCACGGGGATGTGTGTGACGGGCGCTACTCGATGGGCATGAAGACCTTGAAGCCCGTGCGACCGCTGTTGGTCGTGTTGCGCTCGATGAAGTCGCTCGCGGAGGAGTGACCGTCGCCGAGGGTGACCGCCGTGTGGCCGTAGATGCTGCCCAGACGCGAGGAGGTGCTCTCCCAGGTGAGGACGAGGCCCGGAATCTTCAGCGCCTCCTCCAGCGTCATGTCCACCTGCTTGAACTTGTCACGCGGCAGGTTGTTATCAATCTGGTTGCCATTGCCCGACACGCCAATCCCCAGCGCGTTGCTGATGGCCCGGCTCACGCCCGTGGCGCAGAGGCCCTGGCTGTTGTAGCCGCCCATGCCCATCGCCGCCGCGCGGGCCGCCTCGGCCAGCCGCTGCATCTTGTTGGACGCGTTGCTGGGGCCCACTCCCGTAGGCCCGCCCACGTCGTTCCCACCGCGCACGCCCTGGTTGCTCCCGCCCGCGTCGAACGTGTCCTTCGTCGAGTGGCCGATGCTCAGGTTGGCGCCCGAGAAGATGAGGTCGGGGTTGGAGATCTTGTTGTCGCGGGCCAGCTTCTCGACAGTGGTGCCGAAGCGGGCCGCCAGGCCGGAGAGGGTGTCGCCAGGACGGATTTTGTAGTTGGACATGGTGGCTCCTTGCGACAATTCTCGGGAGTTCCACGAATGAGTTGCGACGCACTTCCTCGATTCTTGATATTTCTATGAGGCTGTAAGATTCCCCGCGTCAGGTCGGGCCCCGAGCCCCACAAAAAAGGCCCTGCCGGGTGGGCAGGGCCTTCTTTTTCAGCAACTTAGCTGAGTGTTGCGCGGTGCGTCACTCCGAGTAGTCGTACTGCCCCACCACCCGCCAGTTGCGGTTGTAGGTGCGGTTCCGGGTGAACCAGCCGCTGTGGCAGCTGCCCGTGTTGCTGGTGTAGTAGCCGTAGACGAAGCCGTTGTGGAACTTGGCCGACAGCGTGGGCGTGCCGGGGTTCTCGCAGGGCTGGGTGACGCGGACCCACTGGTAGGCGGCCTCGGCGTAGACCTCTTCCTGTCCCTCGAAGTCATACAGGGAGTGGACGCGGGTGTTGGGGTAGGCGGCGAGCTGGCTGGTCTGCTGGGCGTCGGTCTTCGCGAGCATGGCCTGGATGTCGGCCAGCGTCGCGGCCTCGGAGGTGATGCTCCCGGTGAGGCGGTGCACGGCGCCGTCCGTGTCGGAGAGCGCGGCGCGGATGGCGGCGATGCCAGCCGAGCCCTGATAGACAGAGGTGTCACCCCACGTGAAGCTCAGGGCGGTCCCCGCGGTGTAGGCGCTGAGCGCGCAGGAGCCGTTGGCCGCCGCGGGCGTTACAAGGATGATCTTCCGCAGCCGGTGCTCGGGGTTCAGCAGGGCGATGCACTCATTGCCAGCGACGCCGTCGTAGTTACCGGCCGTGCGTGAGGACTCGACGATGTTGTAGACGCGGAAGTTGGGGTCCGTGACTTCCTGCTCGGCGGCCTGGAGAACTTCAGTGTCAGTGTCCGTCTCGGGACCGAGACAGCCGACAACGAGGGAAGATGCGAGGACAAGGGAAGAGAGGGAGAGTGTGGTTCGCATGGCGGAGCAGGATAGCACGATTGGTTTGAATGTATTCCAATCATTTCGTCATTGCGGCTCCGATACATATCCGACACATTTGTTGGGTCGGACACGCGTCTCGTGGAGAGGTCATCCAACGAGTCACGGTCGCGGACAGGCTCGCAGGCTCGAAAGAATGCTCACCCGCGCGGGGCCGCCGAAGACGGAGGCAGGCACGCCGAGGACACCTTGTTCCAGGAGCTCCTCGAAGGAGCACCGCGAGGTGGCGAAGTAGCCGACGCAGGAGGAGCCCCGGAGCTCGGGCCGACTGGCGGTGAACGCATCCAGGGCGTGGGCCCGCTCCTCCAGGAGCTCGCTGACCTGTCGAGGTCTTGACGCATGCTCCGTGAGGGCCGCGTAGCCGATGCGCAGCTTTCGTTCGTCTTTCGGCAGGGGCGCGAACACGGCGCGTGCGTCCTGTCGCCAGCGCGAAGGGGTGATGCACAGGCCGACGTGGTCGGGGAGGAGCCAGCCCTTCGAGAGCGAGGCGAGGACGAACGCGAGGTCCTCGTGAATCAGCCGTTGCGTCCACGCCGTCGGAGGTGTCGCGTAGGCGGAGTCGATGAGCAACACACGCCTGTCGGGCTCGGCGCGAACCCAGCGCTCCACCTGCTCGGCTTCTTCGCTCTCCGGCGTGCGCCCCCAGGGCTTGAGCGGCTCGCAGAGGAGGAGCGCGTCGAGTGCGTCGAGCGGGGGGAGTCCCTCTCGCGCCGGGAAGCGGACGACTTCGACTCCTGCGTCCTCGGCGAGCTGGAGGTACACCGGATACACGTCGTCGGGAACTCCGACGCGGGCGTTGCGTGAAGCCAGCCAACCGAACAACGCGCGCAAGGAACGCCGCACGCCGTGACTGACCTGCGTCCGGGACTTGAGCTGGGCATCCAGCCCGAGGTGTGAGAGGAATCGCTCGGCGATGTGACACCGATACGGTGCTTCAGGATGTATCGACGGCTCGATGGCGGCGAACGTCGGTGCGAGGCTGCGGTAGACGTTGAGCTCCGCCAGGTCGACCAGCTCCGGGCGCTTGTCGCGCCACGCGTCACGCAGCGAGAGGAAGGCGTCGTGTTTCATCGGCGCAGCTCCGAGGCCGGGTCTTCCAACGAGGCCAGGCAGGTCCCATCGCTCATGAGGTTCCACGAGCGCACCCGCCGGTGGGTCCGCTCCCAGCCGACGGAGGGCTCGGTGTAGGCCGCGACGCGCAGCACGCGTCCGGCGACCTCGCCCTCGAACACCGGGCTGCCCCACGGCAACTCGGTGACCTTCGTGAAGCCGCCCGCGTCCATCGCGCGGAGCACCACCTCGAGCGGCACCTGGTTCGCTTCGCAGTACCGGTTCACCGCGCTGGGCGCCCAGGCGTTCTCGGAGAGGCTGGAGACGTAGAGCTCCTTGAAGCAGACCTCGTGGAACCCTTCGCGCGCGCTGCGCTCCAGGTAGGCGTGGACCTTGGCCACGTCATCGACTCCGCCGCGCTGGAGCACGCAGATGGCCCGGCTGCGAAGGCCAAAGGCGCGCGCGAGCGCCCCCGAGTCGACGGACAGGCCCATGATGCGCGCGTCGTCCTCCCGGGTGACGCCGTGCCGACTGACGGCCAGCGTGGCGAGGCCCGCGTCGCGCAAGGCGTGCAGCTGCTCGGCGTCCAGCCGCGCGCCGTTGGTGATCAACAGCGTCTTCGAGAAGCGCTCGGCGAGGCCCTGGACCAGGGCGCGCAGCTGGCTTGGCGGCAGCAGGGTGGGCTCGCCGCCGCCGGTGATGACGGCGCGCTCCGCCCCCCGTGCTCGCGCGAGGTCCGCCCAGTGCAACTGCTCCTGGAGCGAGGCGCCGCGCTGCCGCGCGAGGTCGGAGGCGCTGGCCTTCGAGAAGCAGAACGCGCACTTCGCCTGACAGGCCTTCGCCACGGGCAGCACGGAGAAGGTGCGAGGCCGACACTCGGCCCAGGGCGACAGGCCCGTGTCGTCGAGCAGGAAGGCCTGGGCGGTGACCTCCTCGTGAAGGGTGGGCCGCAGCGTGCCGGCGTCGTCGACCCAGGCCACGCCGCTCAGCGGCACGTCGGGCGCGGGCCAGCGCCAGCCGATTCCCGTGCCGGTGGTGTCGTTGGGGCGCATCGCCCGCGCCCCGGACGTCGGCAGCCGCGCGCGCAGCGCGACGACGCGGTCCTTCGCGCGACCGAGCTTCGCCACCAGCCGCCGCGCCTTGTCGAGCCCGGGCGTCCAGGGCTCGTCCTCCCTCAACATGTAGAACGCGTCCGGGAAGGTCGACTCGGAGATGGACGCCTTCGAGTACCGCATGCGGTAGCGATCGAATCCACGCAGCCAGTTCGAGAGCGGGATGAAGGCGACGAAGGCAGTGTCCATGGCGAAGCCAGTGTCGCAAGCGCCCAGCTTCGTGTCAATAGTACACCTAGCTCCGGGTGGGCTGGCTCAGTGTCGCGCCTTCTTCTGTCCCGCGTTGGTGGCATCCGCGAGGAGGCACATCACCGAGTAGAGGTTCATGGTGTAGAGGTTGTTCTCCGGCTCCAGGTCGGCCGCCTTCTGGAACAGGGCGGTGGCGCGCGCGTAGTCGCGGTGGTGGTTGACGACAATCATCCCCAGCCGGTTGTAGAGCGGGGCGGGTGAGGGCAGCAGGCCGATGCCCCGCTCCAGCAGCTCCATGGCCTCCGACCACCGGCCTTCCTGCTCCATCCGGATGACGCGCTGGAGCAGGTCCTCGTTCGCATCCTCCGCGCGAGGGACGGGGGCCTGGGTCACCGGCCGCGGCGCGGGCCGTGCCGTCGGCGGAGCGACCTCGTAGAGCTGGGTGACACCTCGCTCCTCCAGGGACGCGAAGAGCGCGCGCAGCTCCACCTCCGCGAGCTGGGTGATGAGCGACAGGTCCGCCAGGGACGTGTGTCCGTCCACCAGCGACAGCACATAGGCCTCGAAGGGACTGAGCTTCAGGTTCGCGATCTTCAGGCCTCCGACGAGGAAGGGCCGTGCGTTGGCGCCTCCGGTGGGGGCATCGAACGCCGAGGCGCGGGTGGCCTCCGTCTGGGGGGCTCGGGGCGTCCCGGAGGTGCCATTGCGCTCGGGCTGGGTCAGCAGGGCGCGCACCAGCGACACGTTGTCGCGAGGCGGCAGGTCCTCGACGTGGCGCACCAGCAGCAGCTCGCAGCGCGGACACTGGAAGTCCTTGGGGAGCGTGGGCGCGCCGCAGTGGGGACAGGCGTCGTCTTCCGGTGGGTGCTCGAAGGCGTCCGCCACCGCGTAGTAGTGCTTGCGGATGGCCGCGCGGATGGACCTGCGAATCGCGACGAAGGGCAGCACCTGGGTTGCGCCCACCGTGCGCGCAATCTCCTCCAGCGCGCGCTGCCGCTGGGGCTCCGCGATGGCCACGCTGAGCACGCCCTGCGTCAGCCGCAGCGGCATGAAGTCGAAGCCCTCCGCCAGCCGCACCGGCACCTGCTCCAGCAGGGCGGGGCCCACCGTCGCCTGGGCCAGCTTCTCCGTGGAGACGAAGCGCGTCTGGAGCTCCCGCGCCAGCATGCGCAGGATGGGCGTCTCGTCCACGCCCAGCCGCACCAGGCACTCACCCAGCTTCTGCCCGGTCTCCTGCTGATGGGCGAGCGCCCGGGACAACAGCTCCGGCGTCAGCACGCCCTCCAGCACCAACCGCTCCCCGAATCTGCGCGTCATGGGCTGATTCAAGGCGGTGTCCCGCCTCCGCGTCCACTGGAAGCAAACGCCAGGACTCCCGGAGCCGGCCCGTGGACGGCCCGGGGCGGGGCTCAGTGAATCCTGACTCACCCTTCAACTTGGGCGACTCCCTGTGGTCCCGTGTGTTGTCGGCGACGACACGACGGGCTCTTTGGGGGCGCGCTGCTTCTCAGAGGCGGTAGCCGCCCGTGACTTCGATGCGCTGGCCGGTGACCCAGCCGGTTTCAGGGGCGAGCAGCATCGCGATGACGCCCGCCACGTCGTCGGGTTGGCCCACTCGCCCGAGCGGAGTCTCCGCCGCGACGGTCTTCTGGAGCGTGGGGTCTCGCATGACGCCGCCTCCGAAGTCCGTGTCGATTCCTCCCGGCGCGACGACGTTCACCGCGATGCGGCGCGGGCCCAGCTCCACGGCGAGCACCCGGGTGAGCACCTCGACGGCGCCCTTGACGGCGGAGTAGGTCGAGAGGCCCGGGTACGCGTAGCGCGCGAGCCCGCTCGACATGTTGACGATGCGCCCGCCGTCCGCCATCAGGGGCAGGAGCTTCTGCGTCAGGAAGAACGTGCCCTTGAAGTGCACCGCGACCAGCTCGTCGAAGCTGGCCTCTGACGTCTCGATGAAGGGCGAGTAGCCGCCGATGCCCGCGTTGTTGACCAGGGAGTCGAAGCGCTCGCGAGACCAGGTCTGCTTCAGCGCGTCGCGGACCTCGGTGGCGAACGCCTCGAAGGTGCCCGCCTTGCCCACGTCGAGCTGAAGGGCGACGGCCAGGCGGCCCTTGGCTCGGATGGCCGTGACGACGGCGTTCGCCTCGTCGCGCCCCGTGCGCCAGGTGAGGATGACGTCCATCCCCCGGTCGGCGAGCGCCAGCGCCGTGGCCCGGCCAAGGCCTCGGCTTCCTCCGGTGATGAGGGCAATCGGGGTGGGAGAAGGCTTCGTGCCAACAGACATGGGAATTCCTTTCGGGAGTCGCGTGATTTCTGGCACGAAGTGTTCCTACGCTCCCGGGTCGCGACTACAGACAAGTTCACCCCATACGGACGTCTTCGTTCCCTGGGCACCTGGAGGTAACCATGCCGATCATGAAGGAGCTCCCGCTGGTTCCGGCGGAGCGCGCGCTGAAGGTGATTGGTGGGCGCTGGAAGGTCTTCGTCCTGTACTTCCTCTTCGAGGGCCCCAAGCGGCTCTCGGAGCTGCGGCGCGTGATTCCAGGCGTGAGCCAGAAGGTCCTGGTGCAGCAGCTCCGCGAGATGGAGACGCACGGAATCGTGAGCCGCGAGGTGTTCGCCGAGGTGCCGCCGCGCGTCGTCTATACGGCCACCGCGCTCGGGCTCAGCCTGCGCCCCATCGTGGGCGCGCTCTGTGACTGGGGCCGGCTCCACGCCGCCGAGCTCAGCGCGCTCGACGAGCCCGTGACGTCCACCACGAGTCGCGCTCGAAAGACGGGGCCTCATGCTCGCGCGAGCGCGGAGCCGCGGCAGTGAACATCCAATATCAAGGCCTGGACCTCAGGACTTCTGTCCAGGTGGCAATGAATGACATCCGGACAAAAACATCCTGGGTCAATTCCTTCCGGAGCTGTGGTCTCTTCCTCGGGCACCGATGGGGGTGCGGCATTCGAGCGAAGCCACAGGAGCGCGAAGATGACTTCCAGCCGTCAGACGAAAATCGCGGTGATTGGCAGTGGGCTGATGGGAACGGCGCTGGCGCGAGCCTTTGCCGCGGCGGGTCACGAGGTCGCGGTCTGGAACCGGACGGCGAGCAAGGCCAGGGCCGTGGGTGGTGGCACCCTGGCGTTCGAGTCGCTGACCGAGGCCGTCGCGGGACGCGAGCTGGTGGTCGCCTCGCTGTCGAACTACGCGGCCTGCGCGGAGCTGTTCTCCTCGAAGGACGTCGCGGCGGCGCTCACCGGGACGACGCTCGTGCAGCTCACCAGCGGCTCACCCGCGGACGCGCGGAGCGGACTGGAGTGGGCGAGGGCGCACGGCGTGGACTACCTGGATGCCGCCATCCTCGCCTATCCCGCCTTCGTGGCCACCGACTACGCCACCGTCTTCTACGCCGGGTCTCGCGCGGTCTTCGACCGGCACCATCCGACACTCCAGGCGATCGCCAAGAACTCCGTCTACGTCGACGAGAAGATTGGCGCCGCCGCGACGCTCGACTGCGCGATCCTGGAGGCCTATTACGGAGGCTCCCTGGCGGTCCTCCACGCGGCGGCGATGTGCAAGGCCGAGGGCTTGGACCCCCAGGCCTTCTTCGCCCAGAAGAACTCATTCCTGGGGCTCATCTCCGTCACGGCCGACGCCGCTCAGGACATGATTGCGCGCGACGACTTCTCGGGGGCCCAGTGCAGCCTGAACACCCACGTCGCGGCCATCGAGCACATCGTCCGGCTGAGCGGGGACGCGCGCATCAGCACGCGCTTCCCCCGGGAGCTCCTGGAGAACTACCGGCGGGCCGTGGGCGCGGGCCTGGGTGAGCAGGAGCTGCCCGCCGTGTTCCGCACCTTGAAGGACTAAGGCTGCGGGGGCAGCGTGCCTTCATAGAGGACGGTGAGGGAGATGATGCCGTCGGGGCCAATGGAGCCGACGATGGGCTCCTCCTGGTGTTTGGGGCTCATGTAGAACGAGGCGAGGCCCACCTGACTCTCGACCGGCGCCGCCACCTCGGCGGTGATGTCGAACGGGCGGTCGCCCATGAGCTGGCGCACCTGGTCCAGCGTCATCTGCACCGTGTTCCCGGAGGAGTCCTTGACGATGATGGGGGGCCCCCCCGCCGCGAGTTGCTGTGAGCGCAGCAACTCGAACTGCTGCGGCGTGAAGTACTCGGCGCGTGTGGGCCTTGGCCTCGACAACGTGAACTTCGTGAAGTCCATCCAGGACACCTCGCCCTGCGCGTTCACCGGCGTTTCACGCGCCCAGGCCTCCGCGAGGTTCGGATTGCGAGTGAGCATCACCACATGCTCACCCACCGTCCCCTGCTTCCCCGCGGACTCCTGCACCGCCATCCAGAAGCGCTGGAAGAAGGGCATGTTTTCGATGGCCCCTTCCTCCAACTGCCCCGTGCGCACCGTCCGCGGGTGGAGCCCCGTGGTGATGATGTTCTCCAGGTCGTCGATGCCGATGTCGCGCATGCCCCGGTAGCCGTGGACCCGCGAGCCGGCGGCGGAAGCCCCGAAGCGAGGCATGGGCGTGAAGACACCCACGCCGTCCAGCACGATGTTTCCCGGACGGGGCTGCGTGTCCACGCCGGGCAGGTCCATCAGGCTGCTCAGCACGAAGGACGAGCCGAAGCTCACGCCACCCTGGAGCGCGGCGGTGTTCACGAACTGGGGGTCTCCCTTGAAGATGCCCTCCAGCGCGCCCGGCGTTCCCAACGCATAGGCGCCCACTCCGCCCAACCCGTCCAAGGTGGCGCCGCGCAGGACGGTGCCCAGGCCGCTCTGCCCGCGCGCCGCCGCGACGATGGACATGCGCATGCCGAAGTACGTGGTGAGCCCATCCACCACGCCTCCCGCCACCGCGTTGCCCAGGTGCAGCTCGCCCGTGGCGTCGTATTGATTGCCGGCGTTGAGGGCGGTGCTCACCAGGGTGCTGGTGAGGCCCGCCGCGCCCGCCTGCAGCGTGGCGGTGCCCAGGGTGACGCCGCCCACGGCGAGCGTGGTGGTCGCGGGAATCGCCGCCGCGGCGAGGATGGGCGCCGCCATCGACGCCACCATGCCCACTCCGGCGATGATGAGGCGGCGCCGGCCCTGCACGCTCTCCCCCATGGCGGCGATGGAGTCGCCGTAGCCTGGCAGGCTGGCGCGGAAGGTCGCGTCCTGCGCGCCCGCCGCCGTCATCGCCTGGGCGACGTAGGCCGGGTCATCGGAGGCGCGCACCAGGTCCGCCAGGGCCGACAGGCTGTCGGCGTTGAGGGCGGCGTACTCGTTGAGCCGGGACTTCTCGATGGGATTGCCGCCATTGAGCACGTGGATGACGCCGGCGGTGAGTCCATCCGCGCCGTAGCGTCCCATGTCCGGGTTGGCGAGGTTGCTCGACAGGCCCGCCAGGTCATCCAGGTAGTCCGCTGCCTGCGCGGGCGTGAGCTGCCCGGATTGGACCGCCAGCGCCACCGTCCCGGCCGACAGCGGGTCGCCGAGCGCGGCCACGGCGGGGTGCCGTGCCAGCACGTCCGGAGGCGGCGCGGGAATCACCGCGTCGGGGAGGATGAGCGGCAGGCCATCGGGTCCCATGGGGACCTGACCGTCGGGACCGAAGGCCCCCGTGAGGCCCTCCGTGACGGATTCGAGCTGGATGAAGGCGACGGCGGTGGCGAGGTTGCCGTTGTGGTGGTCCACCAGCTCCGCGGTGAGCTGGCGGTTGTCGAGGAACGCCACCAGCAGCCCGTCGCGCTGCTCGGGGGTGGCGCTCTGGAGCAGGTCGCCGACGTGGCCATTGCGGAGCAGCTCGCCCATGCGGGCGGACTCGGTGCGGGCCAGCGCCGCATCACCCATCGCGTAGACGGTGCCCAGGCCCTTGCCGAGCGCCTCGCGGAAGTCCGCGTTTTCGAGCGGGCGCGGCCCCGCCTGTCTCGCGACGGTGAGGAAGAAGCTGGCCTGCACCCCATTGGGGACGCCCTCGGTGCCGGGCATTCCGGAGGCCACGTTCATGAAGCCGTTGAGCGCCAGCATGCGGCTGCCGCTGTTGAGGAAGGTGGCGTCACTGGAGTCCGTCGGGTTGAGGCCCAGCGACGCGACGAACGACTCCATCCGGTCGGGGCCCACGGTGTCGAGCACGGCCTGGGCGGCGTCCGGTGTGGTGGCGGATTGCAGGGCAAAGGCCGCGATTTCGCCCGTGTGGAGTCCCCGCGTCGCGAGGGCCGGGTCCAACGCCGCGCTCGCGACGGCCGCGGACATCTCCGGCGTGAAGCCACCGGCCGCGGTGGACAGTTGCTGCATGGCCGTGGAGAAGCCCAGGAGGTCCGCCTGGGGGCCTCGTGGCGGCGCATAGCGCGACACCATGGCGGTGGTGAGCGCCGCGAGCGCCTGGGGATTCTGCTCACCGGAGTCCAGCCAGAACGCGTCCTGGTCGTCGATGATGGCGCCGATGTCCTGCGCGGTGGGGTTGGGCGGGAGAGCCTGGACGGCCTCGTCGAGGGCGGCTTGCTGCTGGGCGGTGAGGGGGCGTCCCTCCTTCGTGTCGGCCACGAGCATGTTCTGCACCGCGGCGGGGATGCGGGCCGCGTCGAGGGCCTGCTGTCGCTCGGGGGAGCCCGCGGGCGTGCTGAGCACGCGCTGCATGGCCGAGCCGCTCGTGGTGTGGACGAGCTGGTAGTGGCCCGCGGCGTTGAACTCCTTGAAGTTCGCGTAGCTGCGGCCGGTGGACGGGTCGAAGATGGACTCGCCCTGACGGATGACGGCGTGGCCCGTCGTTCCCTCCGCGCCGGAGCGGGTGTCGCGCAGGATGAGCACCTCACTGCGCGCGCGAAGCTGTGGCGTGGCCAGGGCCAGCCAGTCGCCCACCGCGTCCAGGCAGTTGCGCTGTGCGTCGCGGGTGTTCTCGGTCAGCAGGGTGGTGGCGGGAGCCGTCGTGGAGGGAGCCACCACGCCATCCATGGCGAGCAGCTGGCTTGGGGGCTTCCGCGAGGTGTTCCCCTGCGTGGACAACGACAGGGTGTCGGCGCCGAAGAACCCGCCGCGCTGAACCGTGGGGGCGGGAGGCGGCGGAGGAGGCGGGGGAGGCTTCGCCTCCGCCTTGGGCTTGGGAGGTGGTGGTGGTGGAAGCGGCAGTGGCTGCGGGTCGCGCTTGATGGTGCTCATGGTCATCCCCCTCGTGAAGGCCTGGCTCGGAGGGGTGGTCTCGACTGCGTCCCTTCCGTGCCTCGATGACCCAGGCTCCTTCGGAGCGCCCCTGGCTTCCAAGGGGCGCCCCGGAGATTTAACTCGATTTAATCGGGCCCCGAGGGGACGGCCGCTCGGCCCATCCCCTCGGGTGGGGTGCGGCGCTACGGCGTGAGCAGGAGTCCGGTGACGCGGGAGTTGTTGTCCTCACGCAGCTCGGACAGGGCCTCTTCCGCGTCGGCATAGGCACCCAGGAAGTAGGCCCCGGGCATTCCCATGGCGCGCGGAGGCAAGTCGGCCGAAACGGTCAGCGACTGGCTGAAGCAGCCCCCGGGATTCATCGCGCCGACCATCGCGACGCCAATCAGGCGCTGGTCCTGAGGGTTTGGCCCCCCGGACAGCGGCGACTCCGCGGTGAGGACCGCGTTGAGCGAGGTGTAGAGGAACACCGAGCTCGCGCTGCTGGGCTGGGTGCCCTGGTTGCACACCTGCACCGTCGCGCTGAAGGAGGCTCCCACCTGGACGGAGGGAACGCTCGTCAGCGCGGTGACCACGAGGTCCGACCTGAGCCCCACTCCAATCGGGGTCTTCGCGAAGGAGTTGTTGTCCTCGCGCAGCTCGTGCACCTGGTTCGAGTCGTCGATGATGGCGCCCAGGAAGTATCTGCCATCCCCTTGCGCATCGGGGGGCAGCATCGCGGGGCCGCTCAACACCTGCGTCAGGCACTGACCTGCTCCCAGCGCGGGGAGGCTCGTGCCCGTCAGCTCCAGCTGATCCCTCACCGGATATCCGACGGAGGGAGAAGAGAGCTCGTCATCCAGCGACAGGAAGAGCTGGACCAGGGTCGGTGAACTGGGCTGGGTGCCCTGGTTGCAGGTCTTCACGGTGACGGCGAGCGGTTGACCCGGCGCCACGCTCGCGGGCGCGGACAGCTCCCGGATGACGAGGTCCGGTCGATTCCCGATGCCGATGAGGCCCTTCACGAAGACATTGTTGTCCTCGCGCAGCTCGTGCTCCCACGACGCGCCATCGATGATGGCGCCGATGTAATACACCCCATCTCCCTGCGCGTCCGGAGGCAGGGTGGCCGTGGCCGTGGTCGAAACCGCCTCGCACTGGCCGGGGGCCAGCGCGGACACGGAGACCTGTCCGATGAGCGTCTGGTCCCTCAGGGGAAAGCTCGGGCTGGTCCACGTTGGCGTCAACGCGGTGTCGATGGACAGGTAGAGCTGCGCTTCGGTCGGTCCGCTGGGCTGGGTGCCCTGGTTGCACGCCCTGGCCGAGAGGGTGAAAGCCTGGCTCGGTGCCACGCTCGTCGGGATGCTCATGGCGGTGATGACGAGGTCCGGGCCGTCGCCAACGCCGACGAGGCCGTGGATGAAGACGTTGTTGTCCTCGCGCAGCTCTTGAACCGAAGACTGCTCATCGATGATGGCGCCGACGTAGTACGCGCCATGCACGTTCTGGGCATCCGGAGGCAAGGTGGGCCAGAAGTTCGTGGACACCGTGGCGCAGCGACCCGGAAACAGGTCAGGCACCTGGACCATGCCCAGCGGGGCCTGGTCCGTCACGGGATAGCCCGGACCGCCGAGGCCCATGGGGGTCAGCTCATCATCCATGGACACATACAGCTGTGCCTGTGTCTGAGGACTGTAGTCCGTGCCCTGATTGCACACCGTCACGGAAGCCGTCACGGTCGCCGACGAAGGGAAGGGGTTGGGGCGGAAGCTCGGGGGACGCGCATCGCCGTGATGACGAGGTCGGGCCCCTCATCCAGGCGATTCGTCCTCGCTCCCAGGTCGGGCTCCTGGGAGGTCATTCCCCCGTCCGAACAGCCGGTGCCTCCTCCGACAAGCAATCCCAGCATCAGCCAGCCGGTGGCTGTCGCTCTCCACGCTGCTCTCTTCATGGTGTCTCCTGTTGCCGTGGCGTGTGGAGCACCACCCAGCGAACACCGGGCCTGGCTCCAGAGGCGCAGGCTAAGTGTGGAACAGGGATTCAGAAAAACAGGAAAAACGAGATAATCAAGCCCGCGGGCTCGCATCAGGAATTCGGGCACTTGGGAGCCCCCACGCTAGAAGTCCCGAATCGAATCCATCACGGAGACCAGGGCGTCTCGGTTCAGGGGCTCGGCGGGAGTCGCTCCGGTGGACCGGCGCTTCTCGTCCACCGCGTCGAAGATGCCCATGAGCGCGACATAGATGTGCTCGCGCTCCTCGGTGAAGAGGAAGGGCTTGCGAGCATCCAGCTTGTTGAAGCCCTCCGTGTAGGTCGTGACGATGGGCGTGAGCGCGGCCACGAGGGCATCGGCGCGAAGCTCTTCGGACGCGGCCTTGAGCGCCGCGGACCGGGCCTGTCGGTACAGCGCCGCCGCCTTCTTGGCCTGGGCCGCGCTGATGTTGTCAGCCCCGTCCCAGATGCGAAAGGGATTGTCCAGGTTCTCCGCCAGCCATTCGGCCTTGCGTGGCTGACGCACGGACAGGTCCAAGCCGTCGCGAGCCGCGTTCTTGTAGGCCTTCTTCACATGGGCGGCGAGTTCGGCGGGGATGCTCGTCAACCACAGCCTCCCCAGGTCAGGGAAGTGTTCAGGGCCAGGGAACTCGTCAGGCGTGATTCCAAACATGTCGCTCAGCGTCAGCGTGTCCAGGGCGGGCAGCGCCGCCAGCTCCGCCGTGTTTCGCAGGGAGCCGGGGGCACCCCAGATTCGCAGCCCGGTCAATTTCGGAAACCGTCTCACGATGCCAAGGGCATCCACTTCCCGGGCGGAATTCACATGCAGTTCGCCCAGGGCGTCCAGGCCGGACCAGACCATGGCCGGGTTGTTCGTGATGAGGGTCAGCCAGCGGCCGTCGGCCTCGGCGTGAATCTTCAGCTCCGGACTGGCCTGACCGAACAAGGACAGGTGCTCCAGCCCTTCGTTGAGGAAGACCTCGTGGACGCCTGTCACCTCCAGGGTGAGCCGCGACAGATTGGCGCCACGCAGGTCGACGCGGCGCTCGCCGTGGTTGCGCACGTCCGACTCATAGACAAACGGCCGACGGCGGATGAAGTCGAACAGGCCCGGGATGGGGGCGTCGGCGTTGACGGACGTCAGGATGGGCAGTGCCTCGAACACCTTCAGGTCGGGTACCGCCGCGAGCCTGTCCGCGTCGAGCCGCTGCGTGGACCGACGCACCTCCAGGTCGCCCAGCTTGAGCACCGCGCTCTTGTCGGGGTTGGCGTCCATCTGCTTGAAGAGGTCGCGCTCGGCCTGGGGAATGGCTTCCCAGCGCCGCTGACTGTACAGGGCGCTGCCGGAGGGCCAGCCGCTGTAGCTGTTGACGTCCTCGACGACGAGGGGCGGTCGGTGTCCCACGAGCGTGTAGCCGCGAGGGACTTCGGCGGACACCCAGACGTGGATGCTGTGGTCCTTCCAGAAGAAGAAGTTGAAGGTGGCGGGTGCCATGGTCGCCACCGCCGTGGTGTCGGGCAGGGCGGGGCCCACCCAATCCAGGGCCAACACGCACGCCAGCTCGCTCTTCCCTTCGACCTTCAGGGCCGTCACCTGGACGGCGGTGTAGGCGCCGAGCCGAGGGGTGTAGACGGCGAAGATGTCTCCAGGTGTGGGCTTCATGTTCGAGCAGGTCCGTGGGCGATGTGAGAAGGGACCCAGTCTACGCTGCGGCCCCCATGTCACCCTCTCGAATTGGGGGCCGCGGCGGGACGCCCTGGTCATTGGCGTCCTGCTCCACCTGCGCCACGCCAGCCTCGCGGTGTCCCGTGGAGGCTCGGTCCGCGCTCAGCAGCCGTAGAGGTATTTCAACGCGATGATATCGGTGCTGGTGAACTCACCGGTCGTGCTCGGCGGGTAGCAGGCGTTCATCAGCGAGCCTCCCGGGTAGGAGGTGCTGGGCGTTCCGGGGATGAGGATGGCACCCACGCCGGCGGCTCCTTCGTTGACCCCGCTGCCGCAGCTGCTGGCCTGGTTGAAGAAGTCCGAGTGGCGCAATCCCAGCGCATGTCCCAGCTCGTGGGTGATGACGTGCTCGACCACGTCCAGGCTGGCGGTGTTCAGCCCGGTGCCGATGCGGATGGTGTTGTAGGGCCTGCCACCCGAGGGAAATCCGGACGAGCCGCCGGTGCCGGCCATCGTCGTCACGTTGATGGTCGCGTTGCAGCTCGTGTTCGGTCCCCGCACCATGGAGAAACAGAGCCCCAGGGCGTTGTAGTTGATGATGGCCTGGTCCAGGCCCTGGTTGAGCCGGGTGTAGCTGGTGAACGTGGCCGTGGGGTTGAGGCAGATGCGCGTCACGGCGCCCGTGTTGACCAGGTTGGTCGTCCGGTATTGCTCCGCGCTGCCCTCGGTCTGGAGCATCTCGCGCGAGGCCTGGAGGCTCACGTGCGCATCGCCTCCCACGTACACGTCATCCCCGAGGACCTGGATGTCGCGCGCCGGAAAGCCGGCCTCGACCAGGTTGGAGATGAGCTCCTCTTCGTCTCCCGGCGAGTCCTGCCCACAGCCGGCCAGCAGCGCACCACAGCTCATCACGAGAACTGCCGCTCTCTTGAACATGGTCGTTTCCCCTCGCGTCCCACAGCGGTCCGCGCGCCCCCGGAACGGGAGCGCCGATGGGCAACAAATCACGTAAAATCAGGATTAATCAATAAAGCCCGTTTCCGCCCGGGCCCTGGCACGAGCGCGCTACACCCACTCGATGCGCAAGCGCTTGCCGCCCGCCGTGCCGGGCTCTGCCTCGACCAGGGCATGACCCGCCTCGTCGAATCACCGCGCGATGCGAGGGAACAAATCATCCAGGCGCGGCTGCTCCGGCTGCCGTGGCCCTGCCTTGCCTTTGCGGGTGAAGCGCTCACGCAGGAGCTGGATGAAGTCGGTCAGCGGCGCGGGGCGCTGGCGTGATGCGAGGGTGACGGCGCTCCAGCGGCGTCGGATTCCCCGAGGGGTGAGCCGGACCGTGTGCAGCCCTTGGCGCTGGGCTGGCAGCATCCATTCAGGCAGCGCCGTCACGCCGATACCGCCACGCACCAGCTCTATCAACGCCTCGGTGAGGGGCACGGGGGAGACCCGCCTTGGTTCCAGGCCCGCGGGCCAGAACACGCGCGTGAAGATGTCGAGCTGCTCCCGGGGCGCGGCATAGGTGAGCAGCTGCTCCGACACCAGGTCCTGCGCGGTGACGTGACTCCGTCGCGCCAGCGGGTGGTGCTCGGGGACGACCAGCCGGAGCTCGTCCGTGAAGAGCGCGGTCTGCGCGAGCCGCGCCTGCCGAGGGACGTCCGTGGTCAACGCCAGGTCCAGCTCGCCGTTCAGCAGTGCCCCGAGCGGCTGACGCGTGGCCTCCAGGACGATGCGCAGCTCGACGCGCGGGTGCTCGGCCTGCCACCGCCCCAGGATGGGCGGCAACCAGCCGTACACCGTGTAGCAGCCCGTGCTGAGTCGGAGCAGGTCGTCCTGCGGATTCTTGCGGCAGACGGCCTCGGCGTGGGCCACCTCGCTCAGGACGCGCCGCGCGGAGAGGAGCAGCGTCTCCCCCGAGCCGGTCAACAAGAGCCGTCGCTGCCGGCGTTGGAAGAGCTGCACGCCCAGTCGCTCCTCGGCGTCGCGGAGCTGGTGGCTCAGCGCCGAGGACGTGAGGTGGAGCTGCCGGCTCGCCGAGGCCAGGCTCCCGGTGTCCGCGACCGCGGCGATCAGCTTGAAGTGACGGAGCTCGAGCATGCCGGGCAGCTTCACATGAACGCGGCTCAGCATCATCGCGAAATCGTTTCGCTGCACTCATGGAGCCCGTCTCCTTAACGTGGACCTCCCACTGCAAGGAGCGCGGACGGATGCCCCACCCAGACAGCTTCCCGAGGACGCAGCACCCCGTCGTACCCCTCATGTCGTCCGTGCGAATCGACGACGTCGAGCCCGTGGTCGTGGGCCCCGGCTGCCTGCGAAGGGACCTGCCGAGCACCCATGACGTGAGGGTCTGGGTGGTGGACATGGCGCCCGGGAGTCAGTGGCCCCGCGTGGACGTCCACGACACGGGTGAGGAGGTCTTCGTGGTGAGCGGTGAGCTCATCGAAGGCGAGCAGCGCCTGGGGCCAGGCACCTACCTGTTCTTCCCGCCGATGAGTCAGCATCAGCCGAGGACGGAGACGGGCGTGCGCCTCTTCGGTATCAACCTCGTGGCCTCCCCGGTGGCTCGATGAGCCGGGACGCTTTGGACCTCGAGAGCGGGGACACCCTGGCTCGGCCCTCGCGGACGGGGCGTCGGGACTTCCTGCGCGCGGCGGTCTCCCTCTCCGCGGGCGCTGTCCTGTTCTCCCCGGGCACGGGGGGCGCGACGAAGCCCGCCGACAGCGCGGTGCTGCGCGCCCAGCGGCTGGCGTGGGCCGGCGTGCGGCTGCGGCTGGGACAGGACACGCTCTTCATGGACCCGTTGAGCGACTCCACGGTGTGGGGGGCCGCGCTGAAGGACCCGCTGGTCCCGATGGACGTGGGGGAGGGTGGGCGCTTCGTGCTGGTGACGCATCGCCATCCCGACCACTTCGACCGGATGGCCGTGCGTCAGGCGCTGGGGGATACCGGCACGCTGGTGTGCCCCCCGGACATGGCCGCCGCCGCGGCCGCGTCGGGCTTCCGTGTGCGGCCCGCTCCGCTCTACGAGCCCATCCTCCTCAATGACTTCACCGCCACCGCCGTTCCCGCGGCGGACGGTTATGGAGATACTCAGGTGTCGTGGGTCGTCTCCGGCGGAGGCCGCCGTGTCATCCACTGCGGCGACACGTTGTGGCACGGCTCCTGGTGGCACATCGGCCGTCAGTTCGGTCCCTTCGACGCGGCCTTCCTCCCCATCAACGGGGCGCGCTTCGGCTGGCGCAAGCCCGTCAGTGACGTGCATGGCGTCCTGACACCCGAGCAGGCGGTCGCCGCGGCCGTGGTGCTGGGCGCGCGGCTCCTCGTGCCCATCCACTACGGTGTCGCGCCCTCCGAGGACTACCAGGAGGTTCCAGGCGCGGAAGCACTGCTCCTGGCGACGGCGCGGAAGCGGAAGGTGAACGTGGAGCTGGCGCGTCCAGGGGAGTGGCTCACCTGGCAGGCCCGGACCTGAGTCTTCACCGAGTGCGTCACGCACTCCCTGTTGTTGACATGTGCACGGAGGGGGCGGAAGGACTCCGAGTTCGGTTCTCATCGCCGCGCTCGTGAGCTTGCCTTGTCGTTTCGACAGCCGCTCCTGTCTGCTCGACAACCGCTCCCTGGTAAAGGCCTTGCCCCACCCGCGAGCGTGCGCTCCAAGCTTGAGGAGCACACGTCGCTCGGGCGTGTGGTCTTCCAAGATGGCGGTTTCCATGGTGTCTGTTCGTTCTGTCGCGCTCTCCTGTCTCGTGGTGCTCGGCTTCGTCGCCGCGTGTGGCAAGGACTCCCCTCCTCGCCCTGACGATCCACCCGACGCGTCCGTGCCGGAGCAGTGCGACGGCGGCGGTGCCGCGCGGTGCGGCGGCGCCTGTGTGAACACCGAGGTCGACCCGGCGCACTGTGGTGGTTGCGACAATGCCTGTGCGAGTGGTCAGACGTGTGAGGGCGGTGTCTGCATCGCGCGCTGTCAGATTGACGGCCAGCAGGTCGAATCCGGGGCGGTGAACGCGGCGAACGCGTGTGAGCAGTGCGTGCCGGCGACCTCCGCGACCACGTGGACGCCACGCGCGGATGGGACGCAGTGCGCCTCGGGACAGGTCTGCTCGGCGGGTGTGTGCGGCCCGAAGTGCTTCATCGACGGCACCCTCTACGCCGAAGGCGAGCCGAATCCGGCGAACGCTTGTGAGGTGTGCACGCCGGCGACGTCGACGACGCAGTGGTCGGCGCGGAGGAGCATTCCCCTGCTGGTCGGCGGTGCCGATATCACCGCGCAAGGGTGGAGGACGGCCGTCCAGGGGCCGAACACGCTCACGTACGGCGCGGACTACGTTCGCCTGGAGACGTCGACGACCCCCGGCGGAAGGACGGGCGGACAGCTGCTCCTCTGGCGGGCGAATGCCGTCGACGCAACGAAACCCTTCAAGCTCGAGGTGACGCTGCAAGTCGAGTCAGCGAGCCGCCACAACTCGCTCGACAGCGGCGCCGCCATCCTGGGGAGCTTCACGCCGACAGTCGGCGACAGCGTGGACCGTTCGCAGATGATCTACCTCGAAAGCGCGGCGATCGGCTGGGCGGACGACACGCAGTCCGCGGCGTTCCCCGTGATTGACGGCGCGTACCATGTCTACGAGCTCGCGGTGGACGCGGCGAAGGTGGCCACGGTGAGCATCGACGGCGTCGCGAAGCTCACGCGGAACAACTTCACGGTGGACGGGAACATCGCCATCGGGGACCAGACCAACGACCCGACCGTCGATGGCGTGATGCGCATCAAGTCCGTCGAGCTGCTCTGTCCCTGACGCGCAGGTCGTGAGCCCATCGGTGCCAGCGATGGCACCGCGTGCCCTGGCGACACGCGGTGCTACTGCACATATCGATAAGGGAGGTTGTGCATCACGCCGCCGAGCGTGAGCCTGACGTTCACCACCCCCGCGGCGTGCGGGGGCGCGCGCGCGGTGAGCACGGTGGAGCTGTGCACCGTGATGTCGTGCGCGGCCACCGCGATTCCGTCGAACGAGACGGCGGTGTTCGCCTTGAAGCCCGTGCCGGTGATGACCACGACGTTGCCTCCGTCGTGTGAGCCGATCGCGGGGGTGAGCGTGGCGAAGGCGAAGTCCTGGTGGGTGAAGGCGGCCGGGAGCTCCACGAAGACGCCGCGCGCATCCGTGATGCGCACGTCCACGACGCCCGGGGCGTGGTCGGGGGGCGTGACGGTGAGGGTGGTGGCATTCACGCGGATGCAGTGGGCGGCTGGGACCGCCACTCCACCGAAGTGCACGGTGACGTTGTTCGGAAAGTTCTGTCCCGTGAGAGTGACCTGCTCGCAGCCCGCGGTCGCACCCGTGGCCGGCGTCACGGAGAACAACGTGAGGGTGGTGTTGATGGAGTTCTGTACGGCTGCCGGGTTGGCGAAGTTCGCCGCCAGCGCGAGATTGTGGGCCGCGATGATGGCGGCCGAGACACCTGCGTCGGGGTGCCACCTGCCGTTGGGCGTGTTGGGCGCCAGCAGATTGCTGGTGTAGTTGTTGATGGGCCGGTGCATCGTGACATCCAGGACCTGGTGGATGGTGTGCCGGGGGTGGGCGTGCCGGTTGAACAGCAGCCCCCCTACGCCGCCCGCGATGTGGTTGTGGTAGCTCCTCCCTGGCATCTGGGCCGCCGAGGCACCGTCCCGAGCGTCGAGCACGCCGGTGTTGTGCATCTGCAGGAGCTGTCCGGTCAGGCTCGCATCGTTCGCACCGGCGGCCCGGATGGAGTGGAAGTCCTGGCCGGGCGCGTAGACCACCACGTTCATCGCGGGCCGCTCCGCCTCGTAGGTGTAGCCATGGGCCAGCTGCGAGGAGTGGTTGCCCTGGTCGCGAGCGATGACGTCCACCGGGTGGGCGTTGTCATTGGGGTGAGGCACGGCTGGCGTCTGGGGGACGATCAACTCCCCCTCGTGCACGAACACCGTGTTCACCTGCTGGCCCGCGAAGAAGGCCACCATCGGGTGGGTGAAGCCCATGCCGAGCAGGCCCACCTGGGTGTTGCCGCCGCGGGCTCCTGACGAAAGCGTCATCGCCACGAGCGTCACGGGCGCGGTGTAGGTGAAGGCGTCCACGAGCGTGTCGGTCTGGGCTCCGCCGCCACTGGTCGCGACGACATCACAGAGCGCGGCGCCTGGAGTCGGGAGCGCGGGCGCGGTGCAGTCGATTCGCGTGGGGGAGATGACCGCGAGGCCGCCCACCGGCATGCCGCCGATGGTGACGGTGGTGCCCGCGTCGAACCCCCTGCCTCGGAGGGTGAGGGGGACTCCGCCCGCGGACGGCGCGCTGGCGGGCAGCACCTCATCGAGCCGCAGCGGCTCATAGGTGTAGCTCGTGTTGAGGCGTCCACGGGCCTGGTCGTTCCCGTTCACCACGTCGATGTTGAGACCCTGCGCGATGGGGGTCGGCGCCTGGCGGGCCGGGATGTCGGCGTCCACGGTCTGCTCGTCGACGCGGTTGACGTTGGCGGCCGGGCGTCCGGCGACGAGCACGCTCACGTTGGGGGCGAAGTACCTGCCGGTGATGCGGACCCGGTTGTTGCCCAGGAGGGGCCCCATGGGGGGCGCTATCGCCAGCACCTGGGGTTGCATGTACGTGAACGCGTGCGGGGCGACGGCGAACTGCCCGTCGTTGTTGTTGGTCACTCGCACGTCGACCGCGCCAACGACATGCGGCGGCGTGTCGACGTCGATTTGCAGGGCGGTGGCGATGACCCCGTTGGCGACGACGTTGTCGAAGCGCACCGTCACGTTGCCGGGCGAGAAGTTCGTGCCCGTGATGCGCACCCGCGTCCCGCCGCCGGTGGTTCCCTGCTGGGGGAGGACGGCGCTGATGGTCGGCGCGGGTTGCACCACGACCGCGGGCTGCACGACCGGCTGGGGAGGGGGCTGGGGGGGGCCCCACCGGGGCGTTGACCGGCGCGCCAGCCAAGGCGCAGCCCTGCACGGCGTTGTTATTGAGCCGCGCGCCCTGTCCGCGCGCGCGGAAGCAACAAACATAGAGGGTCGACGCGGTCACCGTGAGGACCGTCCCCGCGAAGGTGAGGAACACGAGCTCGGTCATGAGTGCTCCCCGCCTTGCGCCCCCAGCCTGGCGAGCACCTCATCCAGGACCTTCCGCGCCCGCTCCGGGTCCTTGGAGCGAAGCAGCATGTCTGCCCATGAGTAAGCGGGCTGGGTGTGGAAGTGTTCGCCGCAGCAGAGCACGGTGCAGACGTAGTCGGTGATTGCCCCCAACGTGCGCAGCCCGAAGCCCTCCGCCTGGGTGATGGCCTCCAGAACCACCTTGTCGAAGGCGGGCCGCCCCAGCGTCGTCACGTGCACGGTGAAGTCGCTGGCCATGATTTCGGTGAGCTGCTCGGTGAATCGCTGGCGGGCCTCGTCCCCGAAAGGGACGAGTTGAGCGTCGCGGATGAGCAACATGGGCCTGGCATTGCATAGACTCCCAGAATTGGAGTCAAGCGATGGGCAGGCAGGCGCATCCCGCTCAATCCAGCCGGGTCCGCCCGACAATGCGCCACGCGCGGCGCCTTTGTTTCGTGCCCGCCTGCGCGCACGGAGAGGCTCGTGCCGGGGGGCCAGCAGCGGGAACGAGCAGTCGGTGTCCATCAACACGGAGCGCGAATACCTCATCGAGCGGATGGAGGCTGAGCCCCGTGGGCGGACCGGAGAGGCAGGGACGGGCAGGTTGAAGGCGCCAAGGGCCGGAACTGCGATAGGATGCGGCCCTCCGCAGTCGAGCGTCAGGAGCAATACCGTGCCCAAGGGTCAAGAGAAGGCGAAGAAGGACAACAAGCCGAAGCTGTCGACGAAGGAGAAGCAGAAGAAGAAGAAGGAGAAGGCCGACAAGAAGAAGTAGTCCGGACGGCCTTCCAGAGCGCGCGAGCCTGGCCGCACCCGCTGCGAGCGGACGGGCCGCGCGACTCTGGAGCCCCGCTCCGACTCCGCCGGATGTTCTCGGTGACATGCCCCAGCGCGCCTGTGCGACAGTGGCTGGCATGTCTCGACTCGGAGGGCTGACCAGTCCGCGCACCAGCGCCGTGCTCATGGTGCTGCTCGGGATGAGCTCCATCCAGGTGGGCGCCTCGCTGGCCAAGCGGCTGTTTCCTGTCGTCGGTGCACAGGGGACGACGGCGCTCCGGCTCTTCTTCGCCAGCCTGATTCTGCTGGCCGTGTGGCGTCCCTGGCGCAAGCGCCTCACCCGCGCGGAGGTGCGCCCCATCCTCATCTATGGGGCAGCGCTCGGGGTGATGAACCTCTCCTTCTACCTGGCGCTGGAGCGAATCCCCCTGGGCATCGCCGTCGCCATCGAGTTCACCGGTCCGCTCGCCGTGGCGCTCCTGTCGACCCGGAAGGCCGTCGATTTCATCTGGGCGCTGTTGGCCGTGGCGGGCGTCGTGATGATCCTCCCACTCACGGGGACCGCGGCGGCGCTCGACTGGGTGGGGGTCGGCTGGGCGCTGGTGGCGGGCCTCTGCTGGGCGCTGTACATCCTGTTCGGCCAGAAGGCGGGCGCGGCCGTGCACGGAGGGACGGCGACGACGCTGGGGATGCTCACCGCGGCCCTGCTCGTCGTTCCCTTTGGCGTGGCGAAGGCGGGCACCGCGTTGCTGGACGTGTCGCTGCTGCCCTTCGTGCTGGGCATCGCCGTGCTGTCGAGCGCGCTGCCCTATTCCCTGGAGATGGTGGCGCTCAAGCAGATTCCCACGCGGACCTTCGGCATCCTGATGAGCTTGGAGCCCGCGCTCGGCGCGCTCGCGGGGCTGTTGTTCCTGGGCGAGCGCCTCTCGCTGGTGCAGGGCCTGGCCATTGGCTTCATCGTCCTGGCATCGGCGGGCAGTGCCCTCTCGTCGAAGCAGAGCCCGGTGACGTCGGAAGGGGTGGCCTGAAGGTCGCGACCCGGTCCTGCTAGCGTGACCTCTACGGGAGGGGCCCATGAGAAGGTCATCCGTGGTGGCAATCGCCTTCGGGGTGCTCGCGCTTGGCTTCGCCGGAGCGCTCCTGCTCTTCCGGACTCCTGTCGCCGAGCGGGCCGCGCCCGCGGTTCACGAGTCTCCGGCGCGGAAGTCGCTGGCGGTGCCGCTCGACGCGGAGCAGGCCCCGGCCACCCGGGTGACAGGCCGGGTGCGCGATTCGGCAGGCCAGCCCATCGCGAGCGCGGAGGTGCGGCTGGCGCCCCTGGAGGAAGACGGCACCTCCGAACACGCCGTCACCCAGGCGGATGGGAGCTTCGTGCTGGAGACGACGGCGCCGGGCGCTCGTGTCTTTTCGGTGTCCGCCGTCGGCTACCTGGACATCCTGTCCCAGGCCCACGAGGTGCCGCGTGAGGGCATGACCCTGGACTTCACGCTCGTGCCGGCCGTCCTCCTGGAGGGCATCGTCGTCGACGAGGCGGGCAAGCCGCTGGAGGCGGCAGCGGTGGCGGCGATGACTCCGCCCCGGCAGTTGGAAGACACGTCCCGACCTTCCGCCGAGTCGCTCGCCGTGGAGCAGGCTGGGGGGACCATCCACCGGCTGGGGACCTATGAGTCAGCCCGGTTCGAAACGGAGACGGACGGGTCAGGGCGCTTCGTGCTCGAGCTGCCCAAGGGAGGCCCCCATTTCCTGGTCGCCGTCGCGGAGGGCTTCGTCATCACGAGGGTGGACGTGGAGGCGCCGGCTCAAGGCCTTCGACTGGTGCTGCGCGCGGGTGGGAAGGTGGAGGGCACCGTGGTGGGCAACACCGGTGAGCCGCTCTGGGAAGTGGACCTCTCCCTGAAGGCGGACGGAACGCAGACCGGCGCCTTCAGCGATACGAGCAATGAGCAGGGCCGCTTCGACTTTCGCACCGTGGAGCCCGGTCGATACACCCTCACGGCGGCCTTCTCCATGGGGGGCCCTCATCGGGCCTCGCAGGTCGTCACGGTGCGGCCCGGGGAGTCCTCGATGGTGACCTTGCGGATGGACACCGGGCTGACGGTGTCCGGCATCGTCGTGGACGAGGCGGGACAGCCCGTGTCCGACGTCGAGGTGAGGGCCCACTCCCACCGGGACACCTATGCCGCGCTGGAGAAGCAGGAGCGCAGCATCCGGGTCAATGACTCATACGTGAGGACGGACGCCTCGGGCCGCTTCTCCGTCTCGCACCTGTTGCCCGGCAAGAGTGTCCTGAGCATCGACAAGCAGGGCTACGTCCTGCGCGGGGATGCCGCCGAGGGAGGCGCTTCATCCGAGACGTCCACCGAAGCGGTCGTCACCGCGGGCGCGAAGGACGTGCGGCTCGTGCTGCGCTATCAGGGCAGCCTTCGTGGAAGGCTCCGGCGTCCGGACGGCACGCCCATCACCCGCTTCATCGTCAATGACACGCCCTTTCAAGACGAGGCTGGCGCCTTCCGGCTTCTTGTCGAGGCGCCAGGCGTGATGTGGCTGACGCTCGATGTCCCCGGGCTCACGCGCACGGTCCGCGAGGTCCAGGTGGAGCCTGGCCAGGATGTGGACCTGGGCGACCTCGTCCTCGAGGCCGGGCGGCGAGTGCGCGGAAGGGTGGTGGACGCGACGACCTCCGCCCCCGTCGCGGGGGCCCGGGTGAGCGTTCGACTCACGCGGCCCGCACGAGTCGCCGGGTCGGAAGGGGGAGGGGTCCCCGAACTGGCGAGCATCCAGACGGACCCGTCGGGTACCTTTGAGTTCGAGTCGGTGGAGTCCGGCCCGCTGTCCCTGGACGTCGCCCATTCGGGCTACCTGCCGCTTCAACAACAGCTGGGTTCGGGTGACGCGCCGCTGGAGCTGCGACTCTCGTCGGGGGCTCGTTTGGAGGGCACCGTGAAGGACCGCGACGGGCGGCCCGCGAACGTGGTGCTGCGAGTCATTCCCATGGACGAGCAGAAGCGTCCCTCCGCGGGCCTCCGGCACGTCAAGGACGGGGCCTTCGAGGTGGGAGGGCTCGAGCCCGGGGAGTACGTCCTCAAGGTCGTCACCCAGTACGACTTCCTGGGGAACCCCTGGTCGGAGACCCGCTCCGGTCGGTACGTCCCGCGCAGGGTGACGCTCGCGCCCGACGAGCGGCGGGTGCTCCAGCTCCAGGAGCAGGAGGGGCGCGCCACGCTGCGACTGCGCAGGCCTCGCTTCACGGGCATTCCTCCGGAGAACATCGCCCTCGACCTGGCGGTGCTCATTCCAGGGGCGGTGCCACAGGTGCGCACCTACGGGAGGGTGGAGGGGCTCGGACGTGACCTGGGGGTTCCCAGCCCGACGCCCCTGACCTCTCCCGAGGTCGTGTACGACGCGCTCCCCGCGGGCCGCTACACGTACCTGCTCGTGGGCAGGAATCCCCAGGGCGGCCCCTACGTGGTGCATTCAGAAGCGCTGGTGGTTCCGGAGGAGGGGGTCCTGGTGCGCGACATCCAGCCTGTCTGGGTGCCCATCACGCGAATCATCCTCTGACGGCCGAGGTGCCCTGGGGGGCCCCTTGAGAAGCGATGCCTCGCACCCCACCTTCCGCCCCCGTGGGGTGGAGGTGCGGAACATGCGTGTCATGAATCGTGGTGCCCTGATGTTGCTGGGGCTGCTGGTAGCGGGATGCGGGGGCCTCCAGCAGGACCCCGGTGAGGAGGTGAAGGCCCAGGCCTGTCCCGCTGGGGTGGCGTCTCGGACCAAGGTCGTCAATGCCCCGGGCGCTTCTCCCTATACATGGCTGGAAGGCCTCACCGACGTCCAGGGGGCGCTCTACTTCACCGTCACCCCCGTGGAGACGGGGGGCACGGTGTTGTGGCGCAGCAATGGCACGGAGGGGGGCACCGTCCAGGTGAAGGTGTTTCCAGCGGGAGTCTTCGCGGAGGGAGACGCGGTGGCGGTGGGCAACAAGCTCTTCTTCCAACTCGTCGAGCAGGGCACGGGGATGGTTCAGCTCTGGGTCAGCGATGGGACGGCCAGCGGAACCCAGTTTGTCAGGGCCTTCACCCCGGACTTCAACGGGCCCTCGCTGCGCAGCGCCACCGCCATCAACGGTCGGCTGGTCTTCTTCCACCTGACCCAGTCGGCGACGACGGAGCTGTGGAGCTCGGACGGGACGAGCGCGGGCACGGTGCTGGTGGCGAACCTCACCGGTGTCCTCGCCCTCTACTTCAACCAGACATTGCAGGTGGGCAACGGCCTGCTCTTCTTCCGCACGCAAGGCGGGGGCACGGCGCTGTGGCGCACCGACGGCACGCCCGCGGGGACCACGTTCCTCAAGCAACTGGACGCGGGAGCGGTGAGCATCGCGCAGGTGGGCCAGGCAGGGGACCAGGGCTTGTTCGTCCTGCGGGATGGGACGAACCAGGAGGTGTGGAAGACGAATGGCACGGCCGCGGGCACCCTGCGGCTGGACACGTTCGGTCAGCCCGTCCGCCTCATCGGCGGACTGGGCTCGAAGGTCTACCTTGCCAGGGGTGCGCAGCTCTACAGCCTCTCGCTGAGTGGCGGGGACAAGACGTTCATCACCACGCTGTCGCGCGACACCGCGGACCAGACGCACTATGTCCAGCGGGCGGTGGCCTCCGGGGGCGCCCTCTACTTTTCGGTGGCTCTCCTGGGCCTGAGCCCCCAACCCGACGACGTGCGGCTGTGGGTGACGAATGGAACGGCCAGCGGGACTCGCGAGCTCTTCCGCTCGCTTGCTCGAAGTGACGACTCTTCCTCGCCCGTGTTCGCCACCGGGGCGGGTGCCGTCCTCTTCACCGGCTCACCCGACGGTACGCGCACCAGGCCCTGGTTCACACGCGGCACGGTGGCGACGACGGGACGGCTCGCGAACGTCAACGTCCCGGTGGTGATCAAGCTGGATCCACAGCCCTTCGTCCGCGCGGGCAGTCGCGTGTTCTTCCCCGCCACCGATGAGACCGGCCTGGAACAGCTCTGGTCCGTGCCGGCGTCGTTCTCCTGCCCGCCGGGAGTCGCCGCGCCGATGTAACCAATGCCCAGGTCTTCCGAATCACCGGCTCCCAGGGTCGGGGCGATGCACTCGGGCTGGAAGAGTGTGCGCGGTGTTCAACCCGCGTCCATTCTCGCGGCAGAATTGCGCGGGGCCGTGCACGGACAGCGCGTGGTGGATGTGTGGCTTGCGGTGATGCGGGAGAGGCATGTTAGCGGTGGGCCGTTCATGCGGCCCGCCGTCGCGCGGTGCCCACACCCCGAGGTCCACATCGTGAAGACACTGTTCTCGAAGACGTTGCGCCTGGCGGCCCTGGGCGGCCTGACGTGGGTCGGCGCGCCGGCCATGGCGCAGACCGTGCCCTTCTCTCCCTTCGTGCCCTTCGAGTTGAGGGTGAACTTCCAGCCCGCCAGCGTGGCGGTGCCAGCGGGCTTCGTCGCGGACTCGGGGCAGGTGTTCGGGAGCCGGGGCAATGGCTACACGTATGGATGGAGCGCTGACAACACGGCCAACGCGAGAGACCGCGATGACGCGAACACGCCCTCCCAGGCCTACGACACCGTCATCCGCACGCAGAACGGCGGCAACTTCACCTGGGAGCTGGCCGTCCCCAACGGCTACTACCAGGTGCGGCTGGTGGCGGGAGACCCGAGCTTCTTCGACAGCGACTACATCTTCAGCGTCGAGTACTACGGCCACGTGCTGAAGGGCACGCCCACCACCGACAAGCGCTTCGTCGAGGCGGTGAGGACGGTCGACGTGAATGACGGCCGGCTGACGATTCGCAATGACAGCGCAGCGGTGAACAACAAGCTGGCCTTCGTGGAGGTGAAGCGGAAGTTCGGGGTGGACATCAACTTCCAGCCGGCCTCGGCCTCGCCCGTGGAGATCTACGCGATGCTCACCGACTACGGGCAGGTATACGGGAGCCGGGCCTACGGCTTCAGCTATGGCTGGAACGTGGACAACACGGCCAACATGGTGGACGCGGGCCATGACATCGACATCCTCGCGCAGCGCCACGCGCGCATGCAGCAGGGCGGCGACCGCGTCTGGGAGATTGCGGTGCCCAACGGCGTCTACGAGGTGGACCTCATGGCGGGAGACCCGAGCACGAAGAACGGCTCATACCGCATCCAGGTGGAGGACTCGGTGCTGCTGAGCGGCATGCCGACGGGGTACGGCTTCACCAACGGCTCGGGTGTGGTGGCGGTGTCGGACGGACGGCTCACCGTGCGCAGCGCGCCGGGCGCCGCCAACAACAAGCTCAACTTCATCCGCATCCACCAGAAGTAGCCACGCAGGCCTCTGGATCCGGGTGACTTCCCGTCGTCGCCATGAAGTAGGGTGCGCGCCCCATGAGCAAATACTTCGCGAAGCTGAAGCCGCCCAAAGGTGTGACTGTTCCTCCGTTGCTCGTGCGTTTCGCCAAGTGGGTCGCGACGCAGAAATACGGAACCTTCGGAACGTTCGAGCTCATGACCTCGGAGGTTCCGGGTGACTTGAGCGGAGCGTGGTGCTTCCTCTCGCTGCCCGACGGCTCGCTGCTCGCGCTTGTGTCGACCGTGGAGCCGCGGCCGGTCGTGCTGTTCGATTCGGAATCGGACGTGCTGAAGGTCGTCGCTCCCAGCCTGGAGGCGTTCCTGCTCAAGCTCGGCGCGGGCAAGACGCGCTTGAATGACCTGGATGAGGGGGATGCGCGCGAGGCGCTGCAGGCGTGGCTCGCGAAGGAGAAGGTCAAGGCGCCGAAGCCCGCGAAGTTCAGCGTGAAGGCGTACCAGCGTGATGCCGCGCCCGCTCCCGTGGAGAGCGAGGGCGTGAAGAAGCTGGCGCCCCTTCCGCGAGGGCTGGTGTCACTGCTCGGCATGTCGGTGAAAGACGCCACGCTCCCCGCGGCGCTGAAGAAGCTGAAGCTGCCGACCAAACCACTGAAGGCCGGTGGCGCGCTCAAGGACAAGAAGCGCGGCATCACGGTCCGTATCGGCCGCAACGGGGTGATCTCCGAAGTGCACCTCGGCGAAAAGTATGACGGGCCGCTCGCGTTCAAGCTGCCTTCGGGCGTGAACGACTTCACCGCGAAGAAGTTCCTCGGCAAGCCGACAGGCGTGCTCAAGAAGAAGGACGGCGGCAGCGTCTGGGAGAAGGTGCTCGATGCCGGACGTGGCATCTACTTCGAGCGAAGCCGAGGCCACTTCGACTGGTGGTCCGAGCACCGCTTCTTCATCAAGAAGGTGAAGTAGGGCGACGAGGTGCTTCAACCGCGTCCCATGCCCCCGGCGCCTCCTGGGCTCCGGGGGGCATCGAACGCTCGCTACTGCCCGAGCACGACGCGGAAGATCCGCTCGTTGCTGTTGTCGGGGATGCTGTCCTTGTCGCCCTGGTTGGTGGTGGTCATCCAGAGGTTGCCATCGAGGGTCGGCTCGACGGTGCGCAGCCGGCCGTAGGTGCCGACGAAGAACTGCTGCACGTTGGTCAGCTCGGTGCCGCTGATGACCTCTCGGTAGAGCCGCGTCCCACGGGCGCAGGCCACGTAGAGGACATCGCGGACCACCGCGATGCCGGAGCAGGAGCCTTCCGCCGTGGAGTAGGTCCGCTTCGGAGCGATGTACCCGGCCGTCGCGCAGCCCGAGCCGCCCTGGGACACCGTTCCTTCGCAGTTCGGCCAGCCGTAGTTCCCACCCCGCTGGATGAGGTTCGTCTCATCCATCACCGAGTTGCCGAACTCCTGCTCCCACAGGCGGCCCTGGGAGTCGAACGCCAGGCCCTGCGGGTTGCGGTGGCCGTAGCTCCACACGTAGTTGCCGAACGGGTTGTCGGACGGGATGGTGCCGTCGGCATTGAGGCGCAGCACCTTGCCCGCCAGGTTGTTGAGGTCCTGCGCGTAGGCGGCGTTCTGGGCATCACCCGTCGACGCGTAGAGCTTCCCGTCCGGTCCGAAGCGCAGGCGCCCGCCGTTGTGGAACTTGTTGCGGCCAATGCCCGAGAGCAGCACCTGGAGCGAGGACGTGGTGAGGGCGCCATTCTCATACCTGATGCGCACGATGCGGTTGTCCGTCGGAGACGTGTGCATCACGTACAGCCAGCGGTCGGTGGAGAAGGTGGGGGAAAGGGCCAAGCCCATCAGCCCGCCCTCGCCGTCGGTGCTCTGCACGTTGGGAACGGTTCCCACCGACGTCTTCTGGCCCGTCGCCGGGTCCAGGCGAACGATGTTCTGCGCGTCCCGGCGGCCGTAGAGGACCGTCCCGTCCGGCAGGTTCACCAGCCCCCACGGGATGTCCGTGTCGGTGGCGACCTGGGAGACGGAGCAGACGGCGTTCGTGCAGGCCTGGCCGGTGGTGACCGTGGCGGACGTGCTCTGGGCCGAAGCATTCGCCTGGGCGTCACGCGCGAGCACGGTGTAGGCGTAGGTCGTGTTCGGGGAGAGGCCGCTGTCGACGAGGGTCGTCCCCGGCGGCGAGCCGGACACCGTTCCAATCTTCACGCCCCCTCGGAACACGTCGTAGGCGCTCACCCCCACGTTGTCGGTCGACGCCGTCCAGCTCACCGTCACGCTGGTGCCCAGCGCGGTGGCGGTGACGCCCGTCGGAATGCTGGGGGCCTGGGTATCCACCTGGCACTGCGGTGGGGTGATGGTGAGCGTGGCGCTGCCTTGCGAGACGTTGCCCGCGGCGTCCCGCGCATTGACATACAGGCCCCACGTCGCCCCGGGGACCACCGTCAGCCCGGTGGACACCACGGCGGCGGAGACGGACTTCATGAGCTGGCCGTCGTGGTAGACGTCATAGAAGGCGACGCCCTCGTTGTCCGTGGACGGCGACCACGTGAGCGTGGCCGAGTTGCACGTCACGTTGGACAGGGTGAGTCCCGTGGGCACGGTGGGAGGCTGCGTGTCGGCCGGCAGCGACCACTGCTGGTTCGTCTGGCCGTTGCAGTTCCAGACCACCACCGGAGAGCTGTTGGCCGTGGCCTGTCCGGACACATCGAGGCACAGCGAGGTCGCCGTGTGGACCACCGCGCCGTTGGAGTTGCGGACCCACCGCTGGTTCGCCGCGCCGGTGCAGGCGCTGATGACGGCTCGGGCTCCCGCGCTGGTGGTCGCGGGCTGGACGCACCAGGCGCCGTCGAACACGCGCAGCTCGCCCTCGGGCGTGAACAGGAACCGCTGGTTCGCCTGCGCGTGGCAGTCGTAGATGTTGAGCCCTTGCCCTGACGTCTGGCTGTTCTGGGACACGTCGAGGCAGCGGCCGGACTGCACACCGATGAGTCGGGTGCCCGAGGTGACCGCGGCGGTCTGCGTGGAGAGTTCGGAGTCGCCTTCCGTCTTCACGTCGCAGGCAGCGGCGGTGACGAAGAGCAGGGCGAGTGTGGAGAGGCGAGCTGCGAAAGGCAGGTGACGAAGGTGCATTGACACGCTCCTGGGTGTTCCGTCTCCTTCCAGGTATTCCGGATTTGGCTCAAGTGAACTTTCTGAGTCGGCACCCACGGATGTTGAAACTCAATCAGCAGGAGCCCGAGAGAACTCGGCACCCCGCAGCCAGTTCGCACCTTTTCGTCAGGAGCGGATCTGCTTCGGTGAGGAGTGGGTGTTTTCCCCATAAATATACGACGAGGACATACGGCAATATGGAGGCATTCGCCATGCCATGGCGAAACTGGGACATGGCGTGTTTCAATTCCTCTCCAGCGTTGCCTCCAATGGATGGGGGCGGATTCCAGAGGGTGGCCCGATGATTTCGTTGAAGCGTGCGGCGTATTTCGCGCTGGCGGCAGCAGGGCTCGTGGCGTGCGGACCGATGGAGCCTCAAGAGCAGGGGCTCGCCCAAGCGGAGAACGACCTGCAGACGTGTCAAGTCTTCGACGCGCTGTCCTACGTCTCTCAAGAAGATGCCTGCGCTCTGGCCCTGTCTCAAGGAACTCAGTTCTGCGCGAGCCTGGGCGGCGTCGAATACGTGGGGCCCTGCTTTCACTCCGCCTTCTCGAACCCCTGGCGCGGTGGCCACGGCATCTGCTGCAACCAGTAACCCCTGTCGAAGGAGAAGCGTGTCATGAAGCAATACCTTGGTGTTCTCGCTGCATTCGTCGTCTCGACCCTGACGGCCTGTGGCGGCACCGCGCCCGCCGAAGCGCCCGAGCCGCTCGGGCAGGAGTCGAGCGCCCTCGTCTCATGTTCCACGGCGTGCTCGACGGGCCCGTCGCTCTCCTGTTGGGGCAACTCGTGCTCGGCGTCCAACAACAACTACGTCCAGTGTGACGGCGTCTATCAATACTGCCCCACCACGCCCCCGCCTGCCATCGACTGCAGTTGGTCGAGCGAAGCTTGTGTGAACCTCTTGGACACCGGCTGCATGACGCCGGGCTCCCGACGCAAGTGCTGCATCGGGGACGAGCCTTTTGGCAACTGCCAGTGCACCACCAACCACGTCTGGACGTGCACCGTCCCCGACGAGGACCCGTAGCCATACGAGGGCTTGCGGGTGACGTCCCCGTGGGCCCCGGCCCCCTCCCGACGAGAGTCGCGGCCCATTACGTTCCTGGGGGGATGATTGCCATCAACGGGGGCAGCGCACCGAGATGACGAAGGCGGCGCGCTCGTTCATGGACGCGTTTCCCGACATCCAGGTGTTCATGGACGACGTCATCGTGAAGGCCGAGACCGTCGAGTTCCACTGGACCCTCACCGGTACGAACACCGGGCCTGGTGGCACCGGGAAGTTCGTCCGCATCTCTGGCTTCGAGGAGTGGACGCTCGCGGATGACGGGCGCGTCATCGAGGCGACGGGGAGCTACGACGCGAACGAATACGACCGCCAGCTCAAGCAGGGCGCGGCGGCGGCCTCGTAGCCCTGGCGCCGCGACAGTCCCCGCGCGAAGAGCGCCTCCGCGCGAGGACCACCCGGTGTTCTGCCGGGCTCAGAGGGTGGGGTAGTCGATGTAGCCCTTGGCGCCACCGCCGTAGAGCGTCGTCTTGTCGAGCCGGGCCAGGGGCGCGTTCTCTCGCAACCGGCGCACGAGGTCCGGGTTGGAGATGTACAGCTGGCCGAAGGAGACCAGGTCCGCTCCCGCCTCGACGGCCTTGCGCGCGAGCTCACCGTCGTAGCCGTTGTTGACCATCCACGCGCCCTTGCCGCCCGCGTCGCGGTACGCCTTGGTCAGCGCGACGTAGTCGAACGGGCGGTCCTCCAGCTCTCGCGGCCCTCCGGTGGCACCCTCGATGACATGGATGAAGGCGAGACCGAGCTTCGCCAGCTCCCGCACGACGTACTCGAAGAGCGGCTGCGGGTCGGCGTCGAACGCGTCATTGGCGTTGGTGACGGGGGACAGGCGGATGCCCGTGCGTCCGGCACCCACGGCGTCAATCACCGCGCGCGTGACTTCCAGCAGCAGGCGCGCCCGGTTCTCGATGCTTCCGCCGTAGTCGTCCGTGCGCTGGTTGGAGCCCGTCTTGAGGAACTGGTCGAGCAGGTAGCCGTTGGCGCCATGAAGCTCGACCCCATCGAAGCCCGCGACCTCCACGGCGTCGCGCGCGGCCCGGGCGTAGTCACGAATGATGCCGGGGAGTTCCGCTGCCTCCAGCGCACGAGGAACGGAGGTGGGCTCGAACGTGGGGACTCCGTCCCGGAACAGCACGGTCCGCGTCTTGGCGACGATGGCCGAGGGCGCGACGGGCGCCCCATTGCCCGGCTGCAGCTCCGTGTGGGACACGCGTCCGACATGCCAGAGCTGGGTGACGATGCGGCCACCGGCCTCGTGCACGGCGCTGGTGACGTTCTTCCACGCGGAGAGCTGCTCGGGGGCATACAGGCCCGGCACGTCGGCGTAGCCCTGCGCCTGATGACTGATGGCGGTGGCCTCGCTGATGAGCAGCCCGGCGGAGGCGCGCTGGGCGTAGTAGGTGGCGGCGATGTCCGGAGGGATGGCGTTGGGTGAGCGGTTGCGCGTCAGCGGCGCCATCACGATGCGATTGGCGAGGCGCAGGTCACCCGCGGTGGTCGGGTCGAAGAGGGTAGGCATGGGCGTGTCGTGACTCGAGGGGGAGAGGCTGCCCACCGTAACGAGCCGCCCTCCGCGCTACCAGACAAGTGCGCCGGGATTCGTCACGACCCGGCCCCGCAAGGGCGAGTCGGAGGGGCGCGGGGCTCCGTGCCCGCCGGTTCTCGACAGCACTCCGCTCCGGGTCCTGTTCATCGCGGGCCCGTCGTACGAGAAGGGAAGCTTCATCAGGGCTTCCACTCGCGCTGACATGCAAGGGAGGAGGTCCGCCGACTCCTGGAGATTCCTTGCATCCGCTCGACTTCAAGTCCCTCACCCTCGCGCTGTCCCTGATGGCCGCACCCGGGCTCGCGCAGGACCTCCCGCCGACTTCCGCCGGGCCAGAAGGCGTCGTCTTCGTGACGGATGACCTGCTGGTGCCCATCGATGCCCACGGGGTGCCCCAGGTCGCCGAGCGCGACACGCGGATTCGCGACGAGGCAGGGGACGTGCACTACCTCATCGACCTGCGCGCGGGCTCGGAGGCCGCCTTCGCGAAGCTCGCGCCGCCGATGGATGGCTTTGCGTCATGGCAGAAGACCCCCGTCCGCCACCTCGTCCGGGAGCTGGAGCGCACGCATGGCCTCCGCGCGACGTCGATGACGAGCTGGGCGGGGCTGGGCTTCTCGGCCTACCTCACCCCTGACCAGGTGAAGGCCCTGAGCGAGGACCCACGCGTCGAACGCCTCACGCCCGACACCGAGCTGGCCCTCAGTGGGCCGCTGTGGACCGACAGCACCTCGGGAGGGGAGACCAAGAGCTGGGGCAAGCGCGCCGTGGCCGTCAGCACGCCCGTGAGCGGCGGCGCCGTCAGGGTCTACGTGCTCGACACCGGTATCGGCTACCACGAGGACCTCAATGTCGTGCAGCGCGTGTGGCCCCTGGGCAACAACGCTCCGGAGGGAATCGTGGGCTGCTACCCGCACTCCAACCACGTCGCGGGCATCATCGGGGCTCGTCAGAACGCCAAGGGCACCGTCGGTATCTCCCCGGGGGCCGCGCTGGTGTCCGTCTCCGTCCTGGGGACCGGCAACCTGGATGCGGTGAACGGCTGCAACAAGGGAGGCGTGACTGGCGGCTCGACCGCCGCGGGCTTCATCGCCGCGCTCGACTGGGTGATGATGGATATCACCCAGCGGGGACGGGTGGGCATCGTCAACCTCTCCTTCAATGCGGGCTCATCGGCGGACAACATCTTCGCGGCGACGGGCACCGCCGGCTCGCGCATGAAGGTCGTCGCCAAGAGCGTCGGCACGTACAAGGGCGCATTCATCTCTCAGTCCGCGGGCAACAATTTCCAGAATGCCTGTGGGTATGCCTATGGCCCGGCGGCCATCACGGACGGCATCATGGTGACGGGCGCCCTCGATGACCGGGGCCAACCCCTGACGCCCATGCACTGCGACACCTGGCCGACCGTCGCCTGCATCGCGGGCATCCGCAACCTCAGCACCGTGGCCCAGTCCCAGCCGGGCTCCAACTACGGCGCCTGCGTGGAGGCCTGGGCACCTGGGTACAAGATTGCGTCGACCTTCGGCGCCTATCCCCAGTCTGGAACGACGGTGTCCACCCTCTACGCCCCCATGTCTGGGACTTCCATGGCCGCGCCGTTCGTGGCGGGGCTGGCGGCCCATCTCGCGGAGTCGCTGGGGCTGACGACGTCCTTGGACATCGAACTCGCCGTCCGGAACAAGCTGTACCCGCTCCAGTCCAAGGACCGTGTCAACCAGGACATCTTCCTGCCGACCCTCAATCCACCCGGCAATGGCCAGGGATACGCCTTCGCGCGGGCGGAGTTCGCCATCCGCCAGCGCATCACGCCCCGGGTGTTCTTCCTGGAGCACGTCGGGGCGACGCTGCAGCTCCCGACGAACGGGCGGTTCAACTTGAGCTTCGACTCGGTGGGGGCGCCCGCGAGCGGTTGTGTGATTACCCGGTACAATTACGCCACGCCGGCGTACCCCATGCCGACGCACTTCGCGACGACGGTCCGCGACATCTGGATGGACCTCTATCTCCCGCCAGTGGGAGGGCCGCCGATGACGTCAATCTCCTACAAGTTCTTCGCGAGCTGCGATTCGGATGCCAGCGCTGGACTCTTCGTCGCGCCCTGATGTGTAACACCCGTGAACCTCCCACTGGAGCAACGCCATGACCTGGAAACCTTCCACTGTGATTCGGTCCCTTGTCGTCTCCCTGTTGGCATGGGGGACGTCCGCGTCCGCTCAAGACTTCTCCCTGACGCCTCCCTGCGCGCCGGGCCTGTGTGGTGCGTCGCAGCTCGGCATCAGGGCCACGAAGCCGGCGGACGCCGTCCGGGAGTCGCAGTACATCGAAGTCGACATCTCGGCGACGACGCTGCTGCAGAACAGCAATGAGCACATCGCCATCAGCGCCTTCGCGAACGGGGCACCGTTTGGCACGAGCGGGGCCTTCAGCACCACGGCGCCGAATGGCGGTATCGGCATCGCGCTGGGGAGAATCGACACCGCCTCGCATCCGAGCTGTCCCCTGGACTCCTCCAACACGAACGTCGAGTTCGCCATCGAGCAGTTCGCGTGGAGCGACATCTACGGCTCCCAGATTCTCCACTGCGTGTCGTTCAACAAGTCCGCGCTGACGGGCGTGTGGAAGATCCGGGTCTCTGTCTTCGTCGAGTGCACGGGGGCGACGTGCAGGGCGTCCGCGACGGTGGAGAATCCCGTCACCTTCGCGCTGCTCGGCTCGGTTACCAGTACGGGCATTCCGCTCGCGAACCCCACCACGGTGCGACGGCCCTGGTACGCGGTGACCAACTTCTCGGACGAGCCGTACAACTACAGCGCCAGCTTCTGGAAGCGCACCGAGATGTACACCCCGTACTTCTGAGCAGGGTCTCTTCCGAAGAGGTTTGAACCCTGACGGAGAGTATGTCGCTTCATGTGGGAATGCGGTGGTTTGTGGCTCGGGGCTGTACTCGACGGCCCCCGGCTACGCCGACACCGTCGTGCGCTGGCTGGACGCGTCATCACGGCGCATCGGCTGGGCCTTCCCATACGTCAGTGACCGCCACACCCACTCCACGGGGCCGAAGCGGAACCGCGACAGCCACAGGTGGCTCCACACCACCTGCACGGAGAAGATGGCCAGGCAGTACGCCACGCACGCCGCGGGGCCCAGCTTCGTGATGAAGCCCAGGCCGTACCCGTAGAAGAACAGCGCGCTGATGACCGACTGGGACAGGTAGTTCGTCAGCGCCATGCGCCCCACCGGCGCGAGCAGGCCGAGGAAGCGCTGCCAGGTGGCGCGCTGGAAGAGGAGGGTGATGGCGCAGATGTAGACGGCCGCGAAGCCCAGCTCTCCGAGGTTCCGGAGCGGCGCGGTGACGAAGGGCACCCACGTCGGCAGTGTCTCCGGGGTGAAGACCTTCTTCACCAGGAGCTGCTGCAGCACCAGGCCGCTGCCGCTGCCAATCACCCCGGCCACGAACCCCCACCTGAGGAGCCGGCGGAACAGCCGCAGGTGTTGGGGCACGTCGTGGAAGATGCGGCGGCGCCCCGCCAGCAGGCCCAGCAGGAACCGGCCAAACGTCGAGAGGGTGATGGCGAGAAGCAGCGGCAGGTAGTCGCGGAAGAAGAAGTGGCTGGTCGCCTTCGTCACGTCCAGCCAGCTCCCGCTCATGAAGGCCGCAAGCGTCTGTGCCTTGATGGCCGCGGATTTCTCGGTGGCCGCCTTGGCGATGGCCGCGCCGGCCTCCGGCGTGTCCGCCATCAACTGCGGAAACCTGAGGATGACCACTCCGACGATGGACCACCCCAGGGCGAGCACCAGGGCGCTGATGAGCAGCGTCCGGTCCGAGCGTCCCCGGAACAGGAACAGGCCGAAGCCCAGCACCGCGTACGTGCTGAGGATGTCGCCGTACCAGATGAGGAACAGGTGGGCGAGCCCCATCACCAGCATCACCCCCAGGCGCCTGACATAGAGAGGGGTGATGGAAGTCCCTCGGGCCTCGGCGCGGCCCATCTGCACCGCGAAGCCGAGGCCGAACAGGAACGAGAAGAGGGTGATGAACTTCCCGGCCACCAAGAGCGAGAACGCCTGCCAGGTGACGCGGTCGACGAGGGGCGCGTTGTTCAGCGTCGCGAGGACCTGCTCTCGCGGCAGGAACGCCCAGCCGCTGAACCACACCACCACATTGGAGATGAACACACCGCACAGGGCGAAGCCGCGCAGCGTGTCGAGGAGCGCCAGTCGCTCGCTGGAGTCCACGGGACGGGCCTCGGCGCTGGGGGCGGAGGGCTCGGAAGGGGAGGGCGTCATGTCTGGAGAAACCGTGGGCAACCTGAGCCCGCCTGCCCGTATTCCTCAGCCGAGCAACTTGCGACGGCTCGTGTCGAGGATCTCCTTGGAGAGACGGGGGTTCGACTCGGCGACCGCGCGCGCGAGCACCACCGCGCCCACCACCTCGCTCCAGAGCCTGACGGCCTGCTCGCGTCGCGCGGCGGGGGTCGCGTCGGGCGTCGTCTGGGCCAGGTGGTCCGTGATGATGCCGAGCACCTCCTCGAGCCCGCACGTGAAGCTCGCCTTCACCTCCGGGCCCTGTCGGGACGCATCCGCCGCCAGCGCCGCGACGGTGCACCCGCTCGCCGGGTCATCCCGGTGCTCAAGAGACAGGTAGTGCTCGATGAAGCGCTTCCAGGCCCGGGCCCGGGACTGCCGCAGCTCCTCGGCGAGCGCGGCGTTGGCGCTCCCGAGCGCACCCGAGATGACCTCCGCCGCCAGGGCCTCCTTGGAGTCGAAGTGGTTGTAGAAGCCGCCGTGGGTGAACCCCGCCTCCTTCATCAAGTCCGCGACGCCCACCCCGTCGAAGCCTCGCTCACGGAAGAGCCTCCCAGCGGTCTCCAGGATGTGCCGCCGGTTCTCGGCCGCCTGTTCCTTCGTGAGTCGCATCTTCCACTCCTTCCAGCCCCACGGGTCCGTGGCAGGTCCACTTGACGCGTTGGATGCCGCTCATTACTCATCGTCTCGAATCAATGATGGTCGTCATTATTGTGGCCGACGGGCAAGGGTCTCCGCAAGCAGCGGGCGGCCCGTCGGGCCCGTGGAAGACGGCTTTCCTTCCCAGCAACTCTCTTGGAAGAAGTGGAGACGGGGCATGAGCAAGCACTCTGGAAAAGTCGCGGTCGTCACGGGCGGTACCTCGGGCATTGGGCTCGCCGCGGCGCAGCGGCTGGCCAACGAGGGGGCGCACGTGTTCATCACGGGGCGTCGGCAGGGAGAGCTCGACGCGGCGGTGAAGCAGATTGGGAAGAACGTGACGGGCGTGCGGGGCGATGTCGCGAAGCTCGACGACCTGGACCGGCTCTACGACACGGTGAAGCGCGAGAAGGGCCACCTGGACATCGTCTTCGCCAACGCGGGTGGAGGGGAGTTCGCGCCCCTGGGCTCCATCACAGAGGAGCACTTCGACAAGACCTTCAACTCCAACGTGAAGGGGCTCTTGTTCACCGTGCAGAAGGCGCTGCCGCTCATGCGCGAAGGCGGCTCCATCATCCTCAACGCGTCCACCACGTCGACGATGGGGACCCCCGCCTTCAGCGTGTACAGCGCGACGAAGGCGGCGGTGCGCTCGTTCGCACGCAACTGGGTGCTCGATTTGAAGGGCCGCAAGCTGCGCGTCAACGCCATCAGCCCCGGGCCCATCGACACGCCGGGGCTCAGCGGACTGGCGCCAGGGCCGGAGCAGGGCGCGAAAATGCTGGAGGAGATGGCCAGCGGAATCCCGCTGGGCCGGCTGGGGCGCCCGGATGAGGTCGCCCAGGTCGTGTCCTTCCTCGCCTCGGATGAGAGCAGCTTCGTCAACGGCGTCGAGCTGTTCGTCGACGGAGGCATCGCGCAGATCTGACCTGGATGGGGATGCGCACCGTCCAGGGACTCGCCGCACGGGGTTGAATCCCAGCCCGCCTCGCGGCCGGGACATGCCCGGAGCCGCGAGGCCAGGAGGAACAGACCTCAGTAGTTGAGGTTGACGGCGAAGTGGAACGTGTCACCGGACGCGTCGTCCACGTCCGCGCGGTAGTCGAAGTTGGTGCCGCTGCGGTAGTACCAGAGGTAGCCGCCCGCGCCGACGTTGCGGATGACCTGGTTCTTGATGTTGAGCGTCACGTTGCCGGAGGTCGGGCACACGGCGGTCTTGTGGTAGTCCACGTCGCCGCGCTGGGCGTAGGCGCCACCACCCCAGTTGGTCAGGCACATCTTCCAGTCGTAGGCCGCGTTGCAGAAGTTGTCCTGGAACCAGGTGATGTCGCACGGGCCGTAGGCCGCGGCGCTCGTGTTGCCGGAGGCCACGCCGTCCTTCACGATGGACTCACCGCGCTCGGACGCACCCTCGGCGTCGCGGGGGGCGGGGGTCGTGTGCATCAGCTCGTAGCGCTGCTGGGCGATGCCGAGCGCCTGGGGCACGTCGCTGCGGCCGGTCAGCTTGCTCCACGCCGCCGCGGGGCCAACGCCGTCGATGGCCGCCGGAGGGTTCGGGTAGATGCCGGCCTCCATGACCATGACTTCACCGTCCGCCAGCTCCAGGAACTCGACCACGTTGCCGTTGTCGCGCTCCACGCGCGCCAGCACCGACGCGGGCGTCTGGGCCTTCTCCGCGGTGGTGGTGTCGGCGTCCTCGGTGCCGCAGCCGGCGGCGAGGACCATCATCATGACTCCAGGGACGAAACGCTTCATGGGACTTCTCCCGAGCAACGCTCCTGGCGCTGCTCCAGTGATTGGGGTGGATGCATTCGCGCGCCGCGAGACCCGCTTCAGACCGCGTCGGCGTGCTCCCAGGCCATGAGCAACGGCCGTGCCGCGCGAGCTCCAGAGGGAGTGCGAGGAATCAGGGGCACTCAAGGACAAAGACGGCCGGCAAGTCCTGCCGTGTCACAGGCCGCTCTTGCCGTCGCCTCGCGCTCCACCAGGAATGCAATGGCGGACATGTGCTGGCCCCCAGGCGGTCACACGTCGGGCGGCCGGGAGGGAAGTAGGGCAGACTCGGTGGATGAGGGCCTCGGCGCCACGGATGGCGCGGTGGGTGGACGGGCAGTGCCCGTACCAGGGGCCAGGAGCCAAGCCTATGAAGCACAAGGAAGCCAGGATGGTGTCTGTCGATGGGCCGGCGGGTCGGCTGATGGCGACAGTCGAAGGCGACGGTGGCATCCCCACCCTCCTGCTGCACGATGTCGCGGGGGACCGGACGCACTGGGCCGAGACGCAAGCGGGCCTCGCGACGCGCACCGTGGCCTTCGACCTTCGCGGGCTGGGGGAGAGCAGCGGCTCTCATGGCCCCTTCGGCGTGGAGGCGGCGGTGGAGGACATCGTCGCGGTCGCCGATGCGCTGGCTCCCGAGAAGTTCGTCCTGGCGGGGCATGGCTTCGGCGCCGCGGTGGCCGGCGCCTTCGCCGCGTACTACCCCGAGCGGCTGGCCGGCCTCCTGTATGTCGAAGCGCCGGGAGACCTGCGCCGCCTGCCGAAGGCCGAGGCGGAGGCCTGGCTCGACAACTTCAGCGCCGCGAAGTACGGCGCCTTCCACGAGCACTGGCTCACGCCCCAGCTCCTCGCCGCGAAGGACTCCACGCGCGTGCTGGTGATGAAGACGATGCGCACCTCGCGTCGCGAGGCCATCGCGGGGAACCTGGAGTCCCTGCTCGTCCATGACCCGGACGCGGCCTTCGAGCAGTTCAAGGGCCCCACGCACGCGCTGGTGGCGGCCACCGGCCCGGAGACGCTGGTGGGCCAGCGTCCCGACCTGTCCCGCTCCGTGGCACCGCACGCGAGTCACTGGCTGATGCTCGACTCGGCGAAGTGGTTCCACGCCGAAATCGTCCGCTTCCTCGGCCAGTGCCGGCACCACCCCTGAGCGGCGCCGACACCTCGCTTCACGCGTCAGGGCAGCGGCGCCAGCTCCGGCACCATGGGCACGCGGCGCGCGCCGGGCCCGTTGGGCGTGGCCGCGCTGTTGTTCGTCACCCGCCGCATCACCGCGCGCAGCTTCGGCGCATCCCTGCGGAGGTTGGACGCGAAGGATGAGGGCGCGGTGGGCTCCACGTAGAAGGCCACGGTGCCGCCCGTCGCGTCCGTCACGTAGGCGCCGAAGTCCTGGAGCGCCTGCGCCACCATCTTCCCCTCCGCCGTCAGCCCCAGCGTGTTGATGTCCACGGACTGCGTGTACCGGGGCAAGGTGAGCACCGATTCCAGGCCAAGCCGAGCAGCGATTCCGGAGCAAGGTGAGCAGCAGTTCCGGGGATGCCGAGCAGGCATTCCGGGCATGTCGAGCACCGATTCCGGG
>NZ_JAKCFA010000025.1 GCF_024198215.1 Myxococcus qinghaiensis | reverse complement strand
GACGCGCCAGCGGCGACTGGCTCGCGACTACGAGCGTCACGAGCACTCGTCCGAAACCTTCATCCACATCGCGATGACCGGCCTCATGCTGCGCCGCCTCGCGTAGCGCTCCATTTCAACAGGCTCTAAGGGGCCGGCGGGACAGGCCGGCCCCTTCATTCATGCAAGCTCCTAGGGCTTGCGTGGACGTCTATTTACGAACCAGGAGGTAGTTGGCGGAACCGCTGTTCCAGTAACCGTCCCGGCCGCTCCACGGGCGGTACTTGTACCGGGTGACGACCTGCCACGTGTACTGGTTGATCTGCACCGCGTAGCACTCAATCTTGATGAGTGCGTTGTCGCCCTCGGAGCCGGGCTCCTCGAATCCCATGCTCTGCGGGGACACGTGGATGACCCAATCGTTCACCGTGCCCGAGGGGACGGTGATGTAGGTGCCGTCGTTCGCCGTCCCAGTGCGGGCATTCTGCGCGAAGCTCTCGCCCGCATACAGACACGTGAAGACAGAGAGCATGGCCAGGAAAGAGAGACTGGTTCGTCGCGACATGGGAACTCCGGGGGTGAGCGCGGGCGTTCCGAGCCCCGCTTGGGCAGCCAAGCTAGGCCGCCGCTGCGAGGATTCAACTGGCCGGCACCCGGGGACAGGGTTCCCGTGAGGCATTGAATGGGTGTGAGGTGTGTGCCCGATTCTTGAGAGATGAATGGCAGGTCGTGCCGAAGGGGCCGCCGGGACTGGCCGGCCCCTTCATTCTGTCAATGAGGCAAGGGCACACTGAATGCGTCAGCGTGGCTCAAGGGAGTGCCCGGATTGCTGTCAATAGTCAGGGATTTGTTCGGGGCAAACCTGCATATAAGGGCATTCCCTGCATCCCTCGTCAACTCTGCCGTCGCAGTTGTTGTCGGCCATGTCATAGCAGACATCCCAATGGCCTGGGGAGACGCTACCATTTGAATCGTCGCAGTCCGATGCGTCGCCGACGTAGCCAGACGGTTGCCCGCAGGATTGATGAGTGATGTACGGGGTGCCGAAGCCGTCCCCATCCGCATCCCTGTACCAAGTCTGGGTAGCCAGGCCCTCATCCGTGGCTCCGTCGCAGTCGTTGTCCAGGGCGTCGCATACCTCCGTCGCGCCGGGGCTGATGTGGGGATTTCCGTCGTGGCAGTCCCCGGTTGCCGTGGTGTGGAACTTGATGGAGCAGCCTAGCGTGCCTGGATGGCTGGAGGAGCCGTAGCCGTCGTGGTCGCCATCCGGGTAGAGCATGCGTAAGGCGCCTTCATCCACCTCTCCGTTGCAATTGTTGTCAGCGTAGTCGCAGAGTTCAGTGGCCCCGGGATGCCAGCTCGACAGCCAGTCGCTGCAGTCATCGCCATTCGCCACATAGCCGCTGGGCTGGGTGCAGGCTGTGGTTGGGATGGTGGCGTTTCCGTAGCCGTCGCCATCCGCGTCCCGATAGAAGGTGAGCAGCACGCCTTCGTCCGTGGAACCGTTGCAATTGTTGTCCAGTCCGTCGCAGCTCTCCGCCCTGCCTGGGGAGACGTTGGAGCGGATGTCGTCACAGTCGTTGGCGTTCGACGCATATCCGCCGGGCTGAGCGCAGGCGAATGTGGTCAGGCTTGCGTTGCCGTACCCATCACCATCGGCATCGCGGTACCACGTAGGCATCACGCCTTCGTCTGCCTGACCATTGCAGTTGTTGTCTGCCCCGTCGCAGACCTCGGATGCGCCAGGACGGATGCTCGCGCTGGAATCGTTGCAGTCGGTGGCGTCCGAGACATAGCCACCGGGCCGCGCACACGCCTGGGTGGGCAGGCCCGCGTTGCCATACCCGTCGCCGTCGGCGTCACGGTAGAAGGTGGACTGCACGCCCTCGTCGGTGGCGCCGTTGCAGTTGTTGTCGGCCCCGTCACAGATTTCCGTGCCACCGGGGCGAATGCTCGCGCTGGAGTCGTTGCAGTCGCTGGCGTTCGCCACATATCCACCGGGCTGCGTGCAAGCGTGGGTCGGCTGGCTTGCGCTGCCGTAACCGTCGCCATCCGCGTCCCGATAGAACGTCGACGTCACGCCCTCGTCCGTGGTGCCGTTGCAGTTGTTGTCCACCGAGTCGCAGACCTCCGAGGCGCCAGGGCGAACGCTGGCGCTGGAGTCGTTGCAGTCGGTGGTGTCCGTCACGTAGCCCGCCGGACGTGAGCAGGCGTGGGTGGGCAGGCCCGCGTTGCCGTACCCGTCACCATCCGCGTCCCGGTAGAACGTCGACGTCACGCCTTCGTCGATGGAGCCATCGCAGTTGTTGTCCACGGAGTCGCACGTCTCCGTCGCTCCCGGCTTGATGCTGGCACTGGCGTCACTGCAGTCGCTGGCGTTCGACACATGCCCCGCGGGCTGGTCGCATTTCAGCGTGGTGGCTGAGGCCGTGCCGTAGCCGTCGCCGTCGGCGTCGCGGTACCACGTCTGGGTGGCGAGGCCCTCGTCCGTGGAGCCGTTGCAGTTGTTGTCCACGGAGTCGCACGTCTCTGTGGCTCCCGGCCGGATGCTCGCGCTGCCGTCGTTGCAGTCGCTGGCGTTCTGCACGTAGCCTGCAGGACGCGCACAGGCATGGGTCGATTGCGCCGCGTCACCGTAACCGTCGCCATCGGCGTCGCTGTACCACGCGCTCATCAGACCTTCGTCGACCTGGGAGTCGCAGTCGTTGTCCACGCTGTCGCAGACTTCATTGCCGCCGGGCTTGATGGCTGCGTCGCCGTCGTTGCAGTCGCTCGCGTTCGACACGTGGCCAGCGGGCTGCCGACAGCCCTGGACGGTCTGTCCGGCGGAGCCGAAACCGTCTCCATCCTGGTCGCGATACCACGCCTGCGTGGCCAGACCTTCGTCTGCCTGCCCATCGCAGTTGTTGTCCACCGAGTCGCACACTTCCGTGGCGCCTGGGTGCAGGCTCGGCTGGGCGTCGTCGCAGTCACCCGCGTTCGGTGCGTGCCCCGTGGGCCGGGCACACGCCTGCGTCGACTGGGACGTCACGCCGTAGTTGTCGCTGTCCTGGTCGCGGTACCACGTCTGGAAGACGAGGTCCTCGTCCGACTGGCCGTCACAGTCGTTGTCCAGACCATCGCAGCTCTCCGAAGAGGCCGCCTGCTTCTGCACGCATTCGAGGGCGCCATGGGTGCAGTACTTCACCCCCTCCCCACAGACGCCCAGGGCCCCCGTCTGGCACGCCACCAGTCCGCCAGGGTTTCCCTCGTCCGACTCGCCATCGCAGTCGTTGTCCAGGCTGTCGCACGCCTCGGGGGACGCCGCCTGGTTCGGCGCGCAGACCACGCTTCCTCCCGTGCAGGCCGTGGTGCCCGCCGAGCACACGCCGAGCTGTCCCGTGGCGCAGCTCTCTCCGCCACTCGGGTTGCCGTCGTCCACCAGACCGTCGCAACTGTCATCCACACCGTTGCACTGCTCCGGCGCGCCCGGGTAGGTGGTGGGCATCAGGTCGTCACAGTCGAGCTCCTCCACGAAGCCGGGGGAGGGCGTGCACGCAGTCTCGGGGCTGAACTCGTCGCCGAAGCCATCCATGTCCCCGTCGAAGTAGAACGTGTTGGTGAGCAGCGTGGACAGAGGCGTGGTCGATGGGGTGGTTGATGTGCTGGCGCTGGTGCCGAGCTGTCCCTGGCTGTTGTTGCCCCAGGCCCACACCGGACATCCCGGCCGCACCGCCACCGCATGCTGGGCTCCCGCCGCGATGGAGCTGGCATCCCCGAGTCCTGTTACGTCCACCGGCGACGCGCTGGTCACCGTCGTGCCATTGCCGAGCTGCCCCGAGGCATTGTGGCCCCAGCTCTTCACCAGTCCGTTGCCCATGATGATGATGGCCATGTTGTGTCCGGCCGCGATGGCCGTGGCGGCGAACACGCCTCCCACCGGCGAGGGCGACAGCACCGGCGTGGAGGAGGCACTGCCGGTCCCCGTCTGCCCGAAGGTGTTCTGGCCCCAGGCCCAGACGTTGCCGAACTGCTCGTCGATGATGAGCGAGTGGCCCGCTCCCGCTGCAATCGCCTTGGCGCGCGGCACGCCCATCACCCGCGTGGGCGTCAGCACCATCGAGGGAGACGTGCTTCCCGTGCCCACCTGTCCTGCGTTGTTGAAGCCCCAGGCCCAGAGCTGCCCATCCGCATCCAGCGCGAGGGTGTGATTCACGCCCGCCGCGATGGCGCGGATGGTCGGCAGTCGCGTCACCTGGACAGGAGAGGACACCGATGCGCTGGTGGAGCCCGTGCCCAACTGTCCCGAGGTGTTCTGTCCCCAGGCGAACACCTGTCCGTCCAACGACAAGGCCAGGGAGAAGCTGCCGTTGGCCGCGATGGCCTGGATGTTGGACAGCCCGGGCACTTGGGTGGGCACCAACACCGTCCCTCCCGTGCTCCCGAGACCCGCCTGACCCGAGGCATTCTGACCCCATGCCCAGACACGCCCATCCACGCCGAGTGCCAGAGAGTGGTATGCGCCGGCGGCGATGGTCTTGATGGCGAGAAGCCCATACACCTTGCCGGGTTGAGGCTGGGTCGTAGGGCTGACGCTGCCCGTGCCCAGTTGGCCGAAGGTGTTCTGCCCCCAGGACCAGACCGTTCCGTCCTTCTCCAGGAAGAGCGAGTGATAGGCGCCCGCGGCCACCTTGCGCGGCACTCGTACGGCAGACAGCTCTTGTCGCTTCGTGTCGAGGATCTCCTGGGAGGGTTCGGGGATGGGCTCTGGCTCTTCCCCGCAGCTCACGGACGCCAGGATGACGAGGACCGCGCTCAGCACGCGGACTCGTGACGCTTCGGGACATGGACTTTTCAAGGCACGGCTCCTGAGGGCCAGCCCAGACCCGGCCTCTCTCGGGTCATGGCTGTTTTGACGGGGCGGAAACCCTGCCGGATGCGGCCTGAGTCAGACGTGTCCTTCGGGGTGTCTGAGATAACCCCGGATGTGTTCGCGCGCCGGAGAGAACGAGAGGCGGAGGCCTTCTAACCCGAGACTGATTGCCAGGGATACCCGCGCCGCCATTCTCCGGGCTGGCTGTCTCGCTAATGCCTTGCAGGCCCGCTGCTGAGGGGCCCGGTCCCCAGCTTCAAATCCTGGTGCAGTCCCTTGTCCCGACTCACCCGCCAGATTTTCTGGTCCAGGTAGTAGTGGTGCAGCGCGAAGCCCCAGATGAAGCCCGCCATGAAGTCCTTCAGCGTCAGGCCCGCGCCCAGCGCGAGCTTCGCGTCGAACCCTCCACAGCCCGGATGCGCGCCGAAGCCACACCCCACGCCCCGGTACACCAGCGTGAAGACCACGCCGCACACCGCGTAGATGAGGAAGCGCTGACTCACCTTCGGCGCCCAGCCGAACGCCGCCGCATCCACGCCCGGCGAGTGATAGCGATTGCGGTGATAGAACCAGACCACGCCGTGGTACTGCACGTTGTGGAACGCCGTCACCGCCACGGCGAACATGATGAAGTCCATCCGCGCTGACACCGACGGCCAGAACACCACCGCCGACAAGCCCACCGCCGCGGCCATCATCAACAGCTTGGGCCCGTTCACCCGCTGGCCCGTCCTCCACCGCCACACCTGCCGCCCCGCGCTCAGCACCACCACCGCGAGCACCAGTGCGAAGCACGCCGCCGCGACGACGGGCTCCCACGTCGGCGTCCCCGTCAGCCCCAACTGCCTGCGCGCCCCCGGATGCGTCACCGCGAACGCGACGAAGGGCGCGAGCAACCCCACGTACAACGTCACGCTGTCGAGCCTCCGGTCCACCAGCGACGTCTCGCCTCCCTTGCGCTGGTACAGCGACATCAGCCCGTAGTGCTGCCTCACCACGTGCCAGTACGCCCACAGCGCGGCGAAGGTGAGGAACAACACGAAGGGCAGCTTGCTGCCCACCACCGCCGACACCGCGAAGCACAGCGGGCCCAACGCGAACCACCCCAGGCTCCCCAGCAGGAGCCCTCGCCGCGTCTTCCACTCCCTCGCGTCCAGGTACGTGCGCGACACCGTCGCGAACAGGTGCGGCCCGTCCAGCACCAACACCCACGCCCACCACAACGCCAGGCTGCTCACGCCTCCCCAGACGTGAAGCCCGACTAGAGCGAGGCTCGCGCAGGCGCCGCCCACCGTGGAAAGCAGGTCATGGCGACGGTCGACCAGCCAGCCAGGACGTGGCGCCTCGGAGGCGGTGAGAGGCAGGGTGCTCATGAGGCTCTCCTCGGAGGCCCCACAAGATACAGGAAGGTGCAGGTAGGCCGCAGGCCCACCTCTCGTCCTCCATTCGCCGGTCGACCGACCAAGGGCCCAAAACCCTCTTGAGCCGGGCGCTGCGTACCGCGATGGTGGTGCGTTATGGATCAAGGCAGGCGCACCACGGACCGGAAGGCAGTCGGTCTGTTGGTGAAGCTCAAGCATGAGAGCGTGGGGAGCTTCGCGGAGGAGTTCGCCACCAACCTGAGCCCGGGCGGGATGTTCATCCGCTCGCGCACGCCCCAGCCCGTGGGGACACCCGTCAAATTCGAGGTGCAGATCGCCGGTGGCGTGCGCGTGCTGCACGGCACCGCCGATGTCCGCTGGATTCGCGAAGTGGGAGACCCCTCGGGCCCTCCCGGCATGGGCCTTCAGTTCCATGAGCTGGACCCAGCCAGCCGCGCCCTCGTCGACATGATGCTCCTCCAGCGCAAGCCGGAGGCCCCCGTCGCCGTCGTCTCGCCGCTGCCCGCCATCGCCCCCTCCGTCGCGCCGCTGGCTCCCGCCATCGCGCCGCTGATGCCCGCCGTGCCGCCCGTGCAGGCCCGGCCCGCACCCCCGCCCGCCGCGAAGCCCGCGCCGCGTCCGGTGGAAGGCATGGCGCTCGACTCGCTCTTCGATGACATCGAGGCGCCGCCCGCTCCCGCGCTCGATGAGCCCTTTGATTTCTCTCCGCCGTCCCTGGCGGATGAGTCCTTCGACTTCTCGCCGCCCCCTGCCTCGGCGGAGAGCGACGTGGACATCCCGCTCGACGAGCTCATCGCGAGCACGCCGCCGCCCGCCTCGCTCCCCGGTGACGAGCCGCTGCCTGGGTTCGACTTCGAGATGGAGACGGGACTCGCGGACGCGCCCCTGGCGCTGGGCGAGGTGCTCGATGAGCCCGTGAGCCTCGACGAAGCGCCTCCCATCGAGGTCGGCATCACGGTGGAAGATGACTCGTCCGCGGGCTCCAGCGGACCGCTCGAGTTCGACATGGATATGTCCGAGGAGGCCCTGGCGCCTCCTCCTGCTCCCCGCGCCGCGCCGGCGCGCGCCAGCGGACCGCTGGAGTTCGACCTGGACCTCAGCGAGGCGATGGAGGAGTCCCCTCCCACGCCCCCCGTGCGCCCCGTCACCGCGCCCGTGCGCACCGCCGCGCCGCCGCCTCCCGCCGCTGCCGCGCGGCCGAGTGGGGGAGCGTTCGAGTTCGACCTGGATTTCAGCGAGGCCGTGGAGGAGGCACCTCCCGCGCCGCCTGCGCGCCCTTCCTCGCCCGCGCGTCCCGTCGCGCCGCCGCCTCCCGCTGCCGCCAGGCCGAGCGGGGGGACCTTCGATTTCGATTTGGATTTCAGCGAGGCCGTGGAGGAGGCACCTCCCGCGCGCCCCGCCGCGCCCGCGCGTCCGTCCGCGCCCCCGCCTCCTCCCGCAGCATCCAAGCCGAGCGGTGGAAGCCTCGAGTTCGACCTGGATTTCAGCGAGGCCGTGGAGGAGATGCCTCCTTCTGCGCCGCCTCCGACGCGGACCTCGCCGCCGCCTCCGCCGTCCGCGAGTCGACCGGCCGGTGGCAGCTTCGAGTTCGACCTGGACCTGTCGGAGGTGAGCGCGAGCCCCTCTCCGGGCGTCGCCGCGCCTCGGGTGCCCGCGCCGGCGCCTCCCGCGGCCCGGCCGCCACCGCCGCCCGCCGCGTTCCAGCCTCCACCCGCGCCGCCCGCGTTCCAGCCTCCTCCGGCTCCCGTGGCAGCGCCTCCTCCGGCGCAGGCGCTGCCCAACGTGCGCCGCGAGGCCCCCAAGCCTCCCGAGCCGGTGGGGACTCCCACGCTGCTCTCCCCGACGGCCGCGAAGCCCGCGACGCCGCTCGCCGCGCCTCCGCTCGATGAGCGGGGCCTTCCGAAGACGGTCTTCCTTCCGCCGCCGCCCGCGCAAATCGTGGGCACGGGGCCGGTCATCGGCATCGACCTGGGCACCACGAACTCGTGCGTGGCGCTGCTGTCCAACGGACGTCCCACGGTCCTTCGCTCGCGCGAGGGCTACAACACGATTCCGTCGGTCATCTCGCTCAACGCGCAGAACAAGCTGCTCGTCAGCCACCGCGCGAAGAACCAGCTCGTGTTGCGCCCGCAGCACACCATCTACGGCGCGAAGCGACTGGTGGGTCGTCCCTACGACAGCGCCGTGGTGAACCAGGTCCGCGAGCGCTTCCACTACGAAATCGTCCCCGACGCCGCCGGCCGCGCCGCCGTGCGACTGGCGGACAGCGTGCTGTCGCTGGAAGAGGTGCAGGCCATCATCCTCCGCGAGTGCAAGGAGATGGCGGAGGCCCACCTCAACCAGAAGGTGGAGCGCGCGGTGGTGACGGTGCCCGCGTACTACTCCGAGCCGCAGCGTGAAGCCGTGCGCAAGTCCGGCATCCTCGCGGGCCTCAAGGTGGAGCGCATCCTCAACGAGCCCACCTCGGCGGCGCTCGCGTACGGCCTCAACCGCGAGCTGAACAAGAAGGTCCTCGTCTACGATTTGGGCGGCGGTACCTTCGACGCCACCATCCTCAAAATCGAGAAGAACGTCTTCGAGGTGCTCGGCACCGGCGGCGACATCTTCCTGGGTGGTATCGACTTCGACAACCTCATCGTCGACTTCCTCCTCCAGCGCTTCCAGGAGAAGGAGGGCATGGCCTTCAACGGCGACGGCATCGCCCTGTCGCGCGTCAGCGACGCCGCCGAGCGCGCGAAGATGGCCCTCTCCGAGCGCGCCACCTTCGAGGTCCACATCCCGATGCTGATGATGGACAACGACGGGCGCCCCAGGGACTTGCGCGTCGTGATGACGCGGCAGGAGCTGGAAAAGATTTGCGACCCGCTGCTCAGCCGCACCGTGGACGTGGTGCGTGACGTGCTGCTGGACGCGAAGCTGAAGGCCAGCGAGGTGGACGACATCATCCTCGTGGGCGGCATGAGTCGCATGCCCCTGGTGCGCGAGAAGCTCAAGGGCCTGTTCGGCAAGGGCCCGCAGGCGAGCGTCAACGCGGACGAGGCCGTCGCCCTGGGCGCGGCGCTCTACTCGGGCTCGGTGGACAAGGTGAGCAGCGTGGTGCTCATCGACGTGCTGCCGATGACGGTGGGCGTGGCGATGCCCGGTGGCGCCTTCAAGCGCGTCATCGAGCGCAACAGCCCGCTGCCCGCCCAGCGCTCGTTCGCCCTCAACACGACGAAGGACAACGAGGAGTCCCTCGAGCTGTCCATCTTCCAGGGCGAGGACAATCACATCTCCGCCAACGAGTACCTGGGCACGGTGCGCATCGAGGGACTGCCTCGGGGACCGAAGGGCTCGGTGCGCGTGGCCGTCACCATCAAGCTCGATTCGGAGTGCGTGCTGCACGTCGAGGCGCGCGAGTACTCCACGCGCAAGGAAGTGAAGGCCACGCTGGCCACGCGTTACTCACCCGAGGAGCTCCAGAAGCAGCTCCAGGTGAGCAAGGAGTCGGTGAAGGCCGCCGAGGAGCGCCGTGGCGCGGACCTGAAGGAGCGCGCGGGTGGGTTCTGGGGCTTCGTGAAGAAAGCGCTGGGCCGCAAGTAGCGGGCACGCCGAGGGATGAAAGGACGGTACGTCGTGAGCCAGCACATTCCTCCCCGGCGGCGCTGCTCCTTCTGTGGCACCGCCGAGCCTCAAGCGGGCCACCTGCAACAGGGCAGTGCTGGTGCCGCCATCTGCGACCCCTGTGTGGTGCGGCTGTTCGCGGAGTTGGATCGGCAGGCCTTCTCCGCCGGCTCGCCTCCGAAGGGGAACCCCACCCCGCTTCACGGTGGCTCGGACGACGCGTGACCTCGGGAGCCCCATGTCGTCTGTCTCCGCGCCTCGGTACCTGACGCGCTTCCAGTGCCTCGCGGAGACGTGCGAGGACACCTGCTGCGCGGGGCTCGTCGTGCCGGTGAGTGAGGCGCGCTGGGGCATCCTTCGTGGCCTGGTGGCCGGTGGCCCCGATGCGGCGCTCGTGGAGGGGCTCGTGGTGCCGGACCCGGGCAGCGGCACGGGCGCCGAGGCCGCGTATGTCACCAAGCGCGAGGATGGGAACTGCTCGTTCCTCGATGAGCGCAAGCTGTGCTCGCTGCATCGGAAGTATGGAGAGGTCGCGTTGCCGGATGCGTGCGCGATGTTTCCGAGAGTCGCCACGCGAAGGGGAGGGCGGCTGGAGGTGACGGGCTCGTTCGGTTGTCCGGAGGTGGTGCGCCTGTGCCTGCTCGCGGAGGATGCGCTGGAGCAGGTGCCGGTGGACGCCTCAATCGTGGCTCGGCCGGAGGTCGCACGCGCGCTGGAGGGCGAGGACGCGTGGATGGTGCACGCCGAGCGGGTGCGTGATGTGGCGCTCAGCATCCTGGAGCGGCGCGAGTTTCCGTTCGCCTCGCGGCTGTTCATGTTGGGGGAGCTGGCGCGGCGGCTGGGGCCCTTCTACTTCCGGGGCACCGAGATGTTCCGGGAGGAGGGCGCGGCGACGCTGCTGACCCAGACACTCGCCATGTTCGAGGTGCCGGAGACGCTGGCCGCGCTGCATGTGGCGGTCTCCGGAGTGTCACTGCCTGGAGGTCCATGGGCGGGTATCTGCGGGACGGTGCTGCGGGCACGTCTGGGTGCGGTCGGGAGTGAGCGGTTCGCGGGGTGGGCTCGCGCGGTGCTGGCGTCCCACGGTGGTCCGCAGGCTTCGCCTGAGGAGGTCTGGGCTCGCTATGGCGCGCGCAGGGCTCGGTTGGAGCCGGTGCTGGGCGAGCGCGTGGAGCAGTACTTCCGGCACCACGCGATGAACCACTGGCTGCGCCATCCATTCACTGATGCGCCATCGGTGCTCGACTATGTCTTCAAGCTGGTGCTGCGCGCGGCGGTGCTGCGCTGGGCGCTGTTCGGCCATCCGACGGTGGTGGCGCTGTGCGAGCGCGAAGACCTCCAGCCCACGGAGGAGGCTCGCGCTCAGCTCGACGCGGCGGCGGTGGAGTGCTTCCAGCTCAGCGCGAAGCACCTTGAACAATCTTCAGAGTTGCACGCGCTTGCCCAGGGACTCTCGGGCGGCGCGGGGCCGGATTCACTGCCCCGGATGCTCGTGCTCCTCCAGGGACTCTGAGCCGCGCCGAGGTCGCCGCACGCGCCTCCACCGCGCGGCCAACCTTCAGCGTGATGAGACAGCGGCGTGAGCCTTCTCGCGCTCACGTCGCCGAGCGGGGCTTCGCGCCCAGTCGCTCCATCGCCTGACGGAACACGGCGATGTCCTGAGCGCCCTGGATGCCGAAGCGGTCTCCCACCACGAACGTCGGCACCGCGCTGACGCCCATCTCCCGCGCCTCCGTCACCGCGTCGTCCACCACCTTCTCGAAGTGCCCGCCCTCCACCGCCTTCTGAAGCGCGTCCGGCTCCAGCCCTACTTCCGTCGCCGCGCCGCGCAGCGTCTCCCACGCCCAGAGGTCCTGTCCCTCGCTCCAGTAACGACGCAGCAGCGCCGCGTGGTACGGCTCCAACTTGCCCTGGGTTCGCGCGTACTCGGTCGCCTGGTGCGCCCGCCGCGTGGACGGGATGACCTCCCGGTCCACCATCGTCAGGCCCTCCTGTGCCGCGCGCACCTTCAACGGGTTGTTGGGGTCCTTCATCTTCTCGCGGATGTGCGCGGGCAACGGCAGCCCCTCCGGCGGCGTCTCCGGACGCAGGAAGAACGGACGCCAGTCCACCTGGATGTCGTACTCCCGGCTCAGCTTTTTGACTTCCTGCAGACCGACGTAACACCAGGGACAGACGAAGTCGGACCAGACGCGGACGGTGACGGGCTCGCTCATGCCCCTCTCACTAACCGGAGTGGCGCGTCACGTCATGGCTTCCGTCTCCCCGCGAGGACTCCGCGAGTGAAAGTCCTCCGCTCCGGGCATACAGCCGCCGCTCGCATGTTCCGACGCCCCAGGGTGGACAGCGTCCAGAGGAGCGGGCACGGTCCACCCCCGAATGCCCCCAACCCGAGCGCTCGCCTGGAGGCCAGCGCCTGGGTCCACCCCAGGAGGACACCTTGTCGCTGTCGCTTGTCGCGGCCCTGGCCATCGCCGCCTCTCCGGCGCCCGCCCGGCCCCAACCGTTCACCCACCACGACATGATTTCGATGCGCCGGCTGAGCAACCCGCGCGTCTCGCCGGACGGAAAACAGGTCGCCTACGTCCTGCGCACCACCGACCTGGAGGCCAACAAGGGCCGCAATGACTTGTGGCTCGTCAACCTGGACGGGAGCGGCGCGCGCCAGCTCACCTCTCACCCCGACTCGGACTCCGACCCCACCTGGGCCCCGGACGGCAAGAGCCTCTTCTTCCTCTCCTCGCGCGGCGGCTCCTCGCAGGTGTGGCGCCTGCCCGTCGACGGCGGCGAGCCCCTCCCGGTGACGAAGCTCCCCCTGGACGTGGGCTCCTTCCGCCTGTCCCCGGACGGCGCGCGCCTGGCCATCTCCATGGACGTGTTCCCCGACTGCGTTTCCGGCCTGGAGTGCAACACCCAGCGCGAGACGGAGCGCTCCAAGCGCAAGGCCACCGGCCGCACCTACGACAAGCTCTTCGCCCGCCACTGGGACACGTGGAAGGACGGCAAGCGCTCCCACGTGTTCGTCGTCCCCGTGGCCGGCGGCACGCCCGTGGACGTGATGAAGGGCATGGACGCGGACAGCCCCTCCAAGCCCTTCGGCGGCCCGGAGGAGTACACCTTCACCCCCGACGGCAAGAGCGTCGTCTTCACCGCGCGCGACGTGGGCCGCACCGAGTCCTGGTCCACGGACATGGACCTCTTCGTGGCCCCCATCGACGGCAAGTCCAAGCCGCGCAAGCTCACCGACAAGAACCGCGCGACGGACACCAGCCCCGTCTTCAGCCCCGACGGCAAGACGCTCGCGTACCTGGCCATGGCCCGCCCGGGCTTCGAGGCGGACCGCTACCGCGTCATCCTGCGCACGTGGCCGGGTGGCCAGGAGCGCGTGCTCGCCGAGGACTGGGACCGCTCCTCCGGCTCGCTCGCGTGGAGCCCGGACAGCAAGACGCTGTACACGGCCGCGGGCCACATCGGCCAGGTGCCCCTGTTCGCGCTCGACGTCGCCAGCGGCAAGGCGCGGCAGCTCACCAAGGACGGCACCGACGACTCGCCCCAGCCCGCCGCCGGCGGCACCCTGGTCTACGTGCATGACGACCTGGACTCGCCCGCGGACCTGCACGTCCTGAACGCGGACGGCACCTCCAAGCAAATCACCCAGGTGAACCAGGACGCGCTCGCGCGCATCCGCTTCGGCGGCTTCGAGCAGTTCGAGTTCCCCGGCTGGAACAACGAGACGGTGCGCGCCTACGTGGTGAAGCCGGTGGACTTCGACCCGAAGCGCCAGTACCCGCTGGCCTTCCTCATCCACGGCGGACCGCAGGGCTCCTTCGGCAATCACTTCCATTACCGGTGGAACCCCCAGGTCTACGCGGGCCGCGGCTACGTGGCCGTCATGGTCGACTTCCACGGCTCCACCGGCTACGGACAGGCCTTCACCGACTCCATCACCGACGACTGGGGCGGCAAGCCGCTGGAGGACTTGCAGAAGGGCCTGGCCGCCGCGCTGCAGCGCTACCCCTTCATCTCCAAGGAGAAGAAGTGCGCGCTGGGCGCGAGCTACGGCGGGTACATGATCAACTGGATTGCCGGCAACTGGCCGGACGGCTTCAAGTGCCTCGTCAACCACGACGGCATCCTCGACGAGCGCATGGGCTACTTCGACACCGAGGAGCTGTGGTTCCCGGAGTGGGAGCACAAGGGCACGCCGTGGGAGAACCCGGACGGCTATGGCAAGCACAGCCCCATCAACCACGTGGCGAAGTGGAAGACGCCGATGATGGTGGTGCACGGCGGCCAGGACTTCCGCGTCGTGGAGACGCAGGGCCTGGGCACCTTCACCGCGCTCCAGCGAAAGGGCATCCCCTCCAAGCTGCTGTACTTCCCGGAGGAGAACCACTGGGTCCTGCGCCCCGCCAACAGCATCCAGTGGCACGACGAGGTGCTGGCCTGGCTGGACCAGTGGACGCGCAACTAGACAGGTGACACCCCGGGGCCCCTCGTCACGCGAGCGGGCCCCGGCTGTTTCTCTTCAGGGAATGACGAAGCACTCGTCGATGCAGTGCTCCAGGTACTCGGAGCAGCTCTTGTCGGCGGCGCAGTCGGCACACTCCGCCACGGCGTCCTTCCGGTCGTCGGTGTCGCGGTCATCCACCCAGTCGTTGATGGTGTCCGCGCACTTCCCTGTGTCGAGGTTGGAGTCGAAGCACTCCTTGCGATGGTCACAGATGGTGTCGGCGTTGCTGGAGCAGCCGGTGAGCACCGCGCTGAGCGCCAGGAGGGTCGTCACTGCGATGGTTCGGATGGACATGGGGCGGTGTCCTAGCGCACCCGGTCTCTTCCTGGAATAGCCTGGACGTGTTGCCTCCGGCGGTTCGCCACGTGTGGAGGTGAAGCGTCCTCCACACGTGGTGGGAGGGCCCGGCTAGTTCTTCTTCGTGCCCATGTCCCCGTGGCCCTGGTGCGCCGGGGTGCCCGGCGTTCCGGAGGGCGTCGCTCCGGAGCCTCCGACGCCCATGGTGTCGTCCAGCTTGCCCAGAATCTGCCAGGCCTGCTCACGGTGGGCGGGCACCTTCTGGGTGAGCTCCTGGAACATGGCGGTCAGCTCGGGGCTGGCGGAGGGCATGCCCTGCTTGGCGGCGAGCACCTTGCCCAGCACCGCGTCATGGTCCGCCACCTGGCCGGCCATGTAACACGAGTCGAAGGGAGGGCCCTGGAGCACCTGGAGCTCCTCCATCGCGGCCTTGTCCGCCGCCATGACCTTCTTCTCCACGTCGTTCAGGGGCTTGGGCATCTCCGCGAGCTTCATGCCCTGGGTCTTCGCATAGTCGGTGAGCTTCTGGTCCATGGCGGTGTGGTCCTTCACCATCATCTCGCCAAAGGCACGCACTTCGGGGTTCTGCGAGTTCTTCTGGGCGAGCTGGCCGAGCTGGATTTCCTGCTGGTTGGCGTAGTGCAGCCGCTCCAGCAGCGCCTTCTCGTCCGTGGGGGCCATGAAGCCGCGATACTCGGCCATGCCCTTCTGCGGAGTGGCGGGCTTCATCGCGGGAGACGGTGTGCCCTGTGCCAGTGAGACGCCGCCGGTGACCAGGGAGACCGCGAGGACAACTCCTTGCAGGGTTCGCTTCATGGGGTGTGGGTCCTTTCAGCGTTGAAAACCAATCAGTGCCGCACTGCGGACACGCACGTTGAGACAGACGTCTGGGGGAAGGCACGTGGGCGTCGCGCCATTCGTGTGGCAGCACACGAACGCCGTGGAGACAGGTCAGGCAGTCAACGGTGGCGCCCGTGACGGGTGTTGGGCTCGCGACGTCTCGGGGCTGCGTGTGCGTCAGCGCGGAGGCACGGAGTGCTCGCGCTCGGGCTGCCACGGCCAGCGGCCCTCGAGCTCCACCGTCAGGGTGAAGCTGAGGAAGGTCCGGACGAGGACGATGAGGCCCAGCACCAGGACATCCCGCAGGGTGGGCTCGTCGCTCACGGTGCGCAGGATGTCGGCGGCGACGAGGAACTCGAGGCCGAGCAGGATGGCGCGGCCCAGGTTCAGTCGGAAGTGGCGATAGGCCTCACCGGCCCGCAGCTCCCGTCGCCGCAGAAGCAGCATGACGAGCGCGAGCAGGGCGCCCAGCACCATGGCGCCGACGCCCGCGGCCTCCATCAGCCGGGCGGACAGCGAGACGAGCGGCCGGATGTCCATGACGACGCCTCCCCGGCTGAACCTGGACACGAGGAGCGCCGGCCTTCAACGGCGGGCAGGGCCTTGGCTGGCGGCTCGCTGTCGGACTCGAGCCGCCCTGGGCCGCGCGGCGTCTTCAGCGCCCCGCGTCCGTCGGCCCCGCCGTGGAGGGCGCGGGCGCGGCGGGTCTGGCCGGAGCGCCGCCCGTGGCGGGGACGTTGGTCTCCGACAGCTCGCCTTCCTCCCGCAGGAACTGCTGGGCCAGCTTGTCGACCTCGGCGGGCTCCAGGCCGGTGAGCACGGCTGTCGCCGTCTTCGCGCGGGACGCCAGCGCCGTCTCGCCGAGCGCGCCGTGGATGCGCGTCAGCGCCACGTGGATTTCGGGGTCGAACGGGTCCGACGCGAGCGCCTCCAGGTAGGCCGTCTTCGACTTCGGGTAGTCCTTGCGGTGCAGGAGGATGCGGCCCAGGTGCACGTTGGTGGCGGGCGAGCCCGGGTGCACGCGCAGGCTGCCGCGCAGCACGGACTCCGCCTCGTCCAGCCGCTTGAGCTCCAGGAGCGCCAGCGCGTACTTGTTGGAGACGGACTCGTACTTGTCGCCCACCAGCTTGTGCGCCTTGGCGTACTCCTCGGCGGCGGCCTTCACGCGGTTGCGCTCGCGCAAGAGCTCCCCCAGGTGCGCGAACTTGCGCGCGGGCACCTCCGCCACCTCGTTGAAGTCGCCGAAGGAGATTTCACGGCCCTTCTTCTCGCCGTCCTCCTTGCCCTTGTTCTTGGCGTCCTCTTTCAACACGACGCGGTCGTCGCGCGGCACCAGCTCCGAGGGGAAGGGCTGCTTCTTGATGTGCGAAAGCCACGACTTCTCGAACAGGGCGAAGGGCATGCCCATGGCCGCCTCCACCGCCTTCCGGTCCGTCTGCCCGGCCTTCAGCTCGCGCACCACGGCGCGCAGCCCCGCCGCGCCCTTCGTCTGGTGCACGTAGTCGATGGCGTAGAACACCTCCGCGAAGGCGGTGGCCGCGTCCTCCGCCGTGGGCAACAGCGCGATGGACGGGTGCATCTTCTCGAACGGGATGAGCGTGTCCGCCTTCACGCGCTTGCCCAGCAGGGCCTGCGTGGACGGCGTCATCGCCAGGCCCGCCTTGCCGCGCCAGCGCGACTCCAGGAACTTGGCCATGCCCTCGTGCAGCCAGATGGGCACCGTGTTGCGGCTCATCTGGCTGACGACGAGGTGGATGTACTCGTGCGCCAGCGTGTCCTGCCAGTCGTAGCCCTGCGCCACGGCCTTGGGGCTGGTCACCATCAGCTTGTTGAACTTGCAGATGGCGATGGTGCCGGTGGTGCGAATCTGCTTCTCGGTGAGCGTGCTCACCTTGGACAGCTCACGCGCGTTGTTCACCACCTCGACGCGAATCTTCCCGCCCGGCGGCGTCCAGCCCAGGTCCTCCGCCATGGCGCGGTGGATGGCCTCCAGCGTCTCCAGCGCGTAGGGCACCAGCACCGCTTCCTTGCCCTTCGGGTAGAAGAAGATGAAGTGCTCGCTCTCCGCGCGCTCGTGGCTCTTGACGATGTCGCGCGTGTCCTTGGCCAGCCGCAGGTAGCTGCCCGGCTTGTCCTCGATGTTGGCGCCTTCCAGCAGCCCCACCGCGTCGTCGTAGCGGCCCTCCTCGAAGGCCACGCGGCCCTGGTAGTACTTCAAGGGCTCCACGTCCGAGGGGATGAGCTGCTCCACCGCGGCCAGCTCGCGTTTGGCGCCGGGCACGTCCCAGTCGTCCAGGCCCTGCTCCACCTGGCCCAGGCGCGCCTTCACCTCGTCCTTGAGGGAGGACTCCTGCTGCGCGACGGCGGGCGTGGCCACGCCCAGTCCCAGGGCCAGCGCGAGGGCCACCCAGCGGTTCATCCGGCGGTCTCTCACTTCACCAGCTCCTCGTAGTAGCGCTTCACCTGCTCGCGGTACTTCTCCGGCGCGCCCTGCTTCATCGCGTCCAGCAGGTCCTTGCGGAACTCCTTGGGCGCCTGGAACGCGTCCTCGTCGGGCAGCTCCACCTGGTCCTTCGGGTCTCTTCCGGAGTTGCCCTGCTTGCGCCCGCTCATGCCGCCGGGCAGGGGCAGCCCGCCCTTGCGGCCCTTCTGGCCCTGCTGCATCTGCTGCTGGAACTGGCGCAGGCCCTCCAGCGCGGCCTGCTGCTCGCCGTAGCCCCGGCCCGGGTCCTTGCCCTGCATCCGCTGCGCGGCTTCACCCATGCGCTGGCCCACGCCCTCCATCTGCTGTGAGGCCTCTTCACCGAACAGCGGCGCCGTCTGCTCCATCTCCTCCATCTGCTGGCGCAGGTCCTGCGCGCGCTGCTCCAGCTGCTGCTGCTGCTGGGAGAGCTGCTGGAGCTGCTGCTTCTCCTGCTGCGAGAGCTGTGAGCCGGGAGGAGGGAAGAGCGACTGGAGCTGCTTGTTCACGTCCTGCACGTTGCGCGCGTCGCGGTCCAGGCGCTGGGCCAGCTCCGAGGACTGCTGCCGCACCTCGGGCGGGTTGCCGAACATCTCGTCGAGCTGCTTCTGCTGCTCACCCATGCCAGCCAGCTGCCGGGCCGCGTCCTCGGCCCTGGCGGCGGCCTCCGCGGCCAGGTCGAAGTCGTTCACCTTCAGCGCGTTCTCCACGTTGCGCAGCTCCGACTGGGCTTCCTCCAGGGGGCGCGCGGCGCGGCTGTTGAGGTGCTCCGGGTTGAGCTTGTCGTAGCTCTGCTGGGCCTGCTGCACCTTGCGCATGAGGTCGCTCTTGATGGACTCGCCGCGCTCGGAGAGGCGCTCCTTGTTCTGCGCGCGGGCCTGGTCTCGCAGCTGGCGCGTCTGCTCGGCCACGCGCTGCTGCTCGTCCACGGTGCCCTTCAGGTCCTCCATGAACTTGCCGAACTTCTCCGCGAGCTCCGGGTACTGCTCGCCGCCGAACTCCTCGTTGGCTTCGTCCAGGCCCTTGAGCATCTCGTCCATCTGCATGCCCAGCTCCTGGAGCTTCGCGAGCGCCTCGTCCGTCTTGCCCTCGCGCATCAGCTTCTCCACATCGTCCAGGGCGCTCTGCATGTCCTTGTCCTTCATCATCTCGGACAGGGCCTCGGCGTTGAGGTGCTCGTCGCGGATGCCCTTGCGCATCTCCGCCATGCGCTGCATCAGCTCCTGGATGCGCGCCTTGAGCTGCTGAATCTGCTCCATCACCGCCTGGCGCGCGGACTCGTCCGGGTTGGCCTTGAACTGCTCAATCAGCCGCGACAGCTCGCGGCGCTCGCCGGCCAACTGCTTGCCCATCTCCTGGAGCGCCTCCAGTTTCTGCCTGTCGAGCAGGGCCTCCAGGTAGAGGATGTCCTTCTCCAGCTCGGCGATTTCCTCCGTCACCACGCCGGACAGGCGGTTGCCGGTGCCCCAGTCCTCGCCGCGCGCGCGCTGGGTGCGCAGGTAGAGGCGGCGGAAGTCCGCGGTGCCGTTGATGTGGCTGCCCAGGGACTCGGAGATGTTGGCGAGCGCGGAGACCAGCTCGGTGGGCACGTCGCGCTCGCGCGACAGCGTCTGCGCCAGCGTGCGCATGTCGGTGATGAGCTGCTGACCGCTGGTGTCCACGGACGCGGCGGAGGCGATGGCCTGGGCGTCCTTCTGCTTGTCGCGGTCAGGCCCCTCCAGCCGGTCCGCCAGGTGGTCCACCATGCGGCCCCAGAGCTGCTCGGCCTTCTCCAGCGCGGCGCGGTGGTGCTCGGCGGCGGAGTAGATGCGCAGCACCTGGGTGCGGCTGACGCCCTTCTTGGGGCCCTCCACCGCGTCGTTGTCCTGCGCCTCCACGAAGTACGTAATCCGGTCGCCCGGGTCCACCTTGAGCGAGCCCAAATCCCACGTGTACGTGTCGCGGCTGCGCCGGCCGTCCTCGCGGCGCAGTGGCACGCGCGTGTCCTTCTGTGCGCCGGGCGTGCGGAAGACGAGCGACAGGCCGGACAGGCCGTAGTCGTCGGTGGCCTCGTACTTGAGCGTCACCTTCTGGCCGGGGTCGACCTCCAGCTCCGCGGCGGGCGTCATCAGCGTCACCTGGGGCGCCTTGTCCGCCTCCACGGTGAGGGGGATGTCGGGGCCCACCGCGAGCGGCTTCTCGCTCCGGGCATAGAAGACGAAGCGGTAGTGGCCGGTCTTCTTCGCGATGAAGGTGCCTTCCAAATCCCGGTTGCCGGTGACCTGGAGCGGCACCGTCTCGTCGTTGATGACCAGCTCCGCGCGCTCCACGGGGCGGTCCGAGCGTGTCTTGAGGACGACCTCGGTGCCGGCCGGGGCGCTGACGGCGCCGTCGGTGCCGGGCACGGTGCGCTGGGACAGGCCGGTGTACGCGGGGTAGCGGTACGTCAGCTCGATGTCGCCGGTGATGGGCTCGACCTGGGCCTGGGCCACCGGCGTGCGCGCCACCTCCAGGATGCGCTTCACGCCCGCGCCCCACTTCTCACCGAACAGCCCCAACACCAGCGCGAGCACCAGCAGCACGCCGCACGCGGCCAGGGCGCTGCGCTGCGCGGGGCGGCCGTCGACGACGGAGCGCGCGTCCACGGTGCGCACCCGCGTGTCCATCTGCGCGAGGAAGGCGTCCGCCAGCTCCGGCGAGCCGTTGGCCTGCCCCTCCTGCTCGCGCCGCAGCTCCACCGCCGCCAGCACGTCCAGCGACAGCTCCGGCCGGCGCTGGCCCACCAGGCGCGCGGTGAGCAGGTCGTCGCCCACCCGTCGCCGCGCGAGCCACAGGCCGAAGACACACGCCACCGCGGCGCCCACCGGCACGGCCAGCCCGAGCAGCGAGCCGCCGATGCGCGGGGCCACGAGTCCCAGCAGGCCGCCGCCCACCCACAGGAGGCAGGCCGCCACGAAGCCCAGGGCGACTCCCTGCAGCCACAGGTACCGGCGCTGCCGGGCGCGCACGGCGGAGAGCAGGGCCTCCACGCCACGGCCTCGCGAGGACCTGCCCACCCGCGTGGGCGAGGCCGGTGGCGGAGGCGGCGGGGGCGGCAGCTCGGGGCCTGGGCTCTGCGGGGTGTCGAGGTTCACGCTGTCCTGTCCGCTCAGTGGCGAGGCAACTCCCGGCGGAGGTGCCTATTTCCCGATTCTCTAGCAACGTCCGACGGGCCGCGAGGTGCTTGGGCCCCTGGATTTCACCCAGGATGGGCGGGGCTGTCCGACGCCGGAAGGACCCAGGCGCCGGAGGGTCCGGGAGGCAACGCGGCGCAGGCCGCCATTCGTCCCGTCAGCCCGCGCCAAGTGCCCGTCATGACTCGGGAAGGGCTTCATGGCGCTGGTGGGCCGGAGGCGGTCGACGCCGGGCGACGTGGCCGCGAAGCAGGGTCCCACCCGAGGTCCAGGCGCTGGGAGGGGTGGGGAAGCGCGTCGAGGGCCTGCGCGGAGGCGGCACCGGATCGACGCTCGTTGGTTCAGCGGGACGCCGGGCGAGCGAGCTGGCGAGCCGGGGCCCGCCGGAGGGGCGGGCCGTGGCGGACCTGCTTCAGCGAAAGTCCGGCTTCTTCGCGGCCGAGTCAGCGGCCAGGTCCTCTTCTGGATGCGGTACGCCACCCAGCTCCTGCGCGAGCGCGGTGAGCACGTCCTGCGTGCAGAGGATGCGGTTGCGCGACATCCGGGAGAGGACGCGCTGCACGGCGGACTCGACGGTGCCCTCGGAGGGGATGTCCAGCGCGCGCCCCGACTCCGTGAGGGCGAACAGCGCCTTGCGCCCATCCAGCGGGTCAGACTTGCGCTCCAGCAGGCCGCGCTTCTCCAGCCGCTTGAGCACGCCCGTCAGGGTGCTCGGGTGCACATGGAGAATCTGGGCGAGCGTGCCGGCGGTGATTCCGGGGAAGCGTCCCACCAGCCGGATGACCAGGCGCTGCGGGCCGGTGAGGCCCAGCGTCGACTCCATCCGCTTCGAGGTGGACTGGAGCCCGTGGTCCACGGCCCACAGCAGGCGCATGAACTCGAGCACTTCGCCGAGCGGCGGGCCCTTGAGCCGCTCACCTTCCTGGGGTTCCGGCTCCCCACTGGCCGTGTCCTTCATGACTTCATCTTCCCTCACCTGCCGCCTCCCTGTCTCTGCAAGTCTTTGAGTCGCAGGGGGTCTATCTCTTCGCGGTCCCCCCCGCCCTGTAACTTCGTTGTGTATCAGTCACCAGAAGACGTGGGGAGGCTTTCACCTTCCGCCACCTCCGCCTTCCGCGCCCGTGCTTCCCATGACGCGGGAGGGGGGCGCCCGTCCCTCCACCCCGTGAGGTGGGGGGCGGGGGGCGCCCCGCCTGGGTTGTCCGCTCGGTGGCGGGGCTCCGGCGGCCCCTCCCGACCTGGGCCGGAGAGGGGGCGGGGGACTACGGAGCGGGCGCCACGGTGGGCTTGGGCGCGGGCGCGGGCGGCGTCTTCGGGCCGGGGCCGGGGGCCGCGACGGGCTTGGGCTCCTGGGGCTCGGGCGGCATCTCCAGCGTCTTGCCGCGCTCCTGGGCGATGCGCCGGTACCAGCTCTCCGGGTACTTGGGGTGGTTCACCTTGCCCTGCTCGTCGCGGACGTTGCCGTCGATGTACTTCACCAGCAGCGTCTCGCCGAGCTTCCGCCAGCGCGCGTGGACCTTCTCGCCCTGCTGCACCGAGTAGGTGGTGAGGTACTGCCGCGCCTCTTCCGGGCTGCGCTTGTAGTGCTCCAGCGCCGTCTTCTCGATGTCGGCCTGGTCCGCGAGGAACTGGCCCTCCAGCGCGCCCTGCTCCTTGTGCACGTCCACGGACATGTCGCTCCAGCGCGCATAGGCCTGGTTGGACACCCAGTTGAACACCCAGAAGGAGGAGTCCCAGGAGAACGCGCCGCGGCTGGCCACGCCCTGGGCGAAGTTCCTCGGCACCTGACGGATGCCCGCGTACATGGGCGTGTAGACCGTCATCGACGTGTCATCCACGCCGAACCAGAGCACGCCGCCGATGGGGGCCGGCATGGAGCCGCGCATCTGCGCGACGAAGGAGAAGCCCGTCTGCTGCGTGGAGATGGCGCGCTCGTGGACGTACTTCTTGCCGTCCACCTCCCACGTCATCGGCCGCCAGCGGTAGGGCGCCGCGTAGGGACCCGCGCCCACGTCCTTGGACATGTCGAGCGGCGTGTTGTCGAAGTGGTCGCGCATCAGCGCCATGACGTCCTGCACGGACAGCTTCTTGTCCGGCTTGACCCACAGGGGCAGCCGCTTGGCCGGCGCGGAGCCATCCGCGTACTCCGGACCGTAGTTCTTCGACGGCGCCGCGCGCCGGAAGATGCTCCACACCCGCGCCTCGGAGAAGCGCTGCCCGCCGAAGTCGAGCGGGTTGTACGTCTCCGCGAAGCTGAAGTCCTTGTCCGCGCCCTTGAACCAGCCCTTCTCGCGGGCGAAGGAGATGACGTCCGGCGAGTACAGCACGTTGTCCGAGTCGTTCAGCGGGAACTGCTCGATGCGCGCCTGGTTGGCGTGAGCGGTGATGTGGCCTTCCGGAAGCCGGCGGGCCACCCACACCGCGCCCTTCTGGCCTGTGCCCTTGCCAATCAGCTCCAGCAGCCACGCCTCCTTGGGGTCGGCGATGGAGAAGGACTCACCGGTGGACGCGTAGCCGTGCTCGGCCACCAGCTTCGTCATCACCGTGATGGCCTCGCGGGCCGTCTTGGAGCGCTCCAGCGCGATGTAGATGAGCGAGCCGTAGTCGACGATGCCCGCGGGCCCCTCCAGCTCCTTGCGGCCGGAGAAGGTGGACTCGCCGATGGAGAGCTGGTGCTCGTTCATGTTGCCGACGACGGAGTACGTCACCGGCGCCTCGGGGATGCGCCCCAGGTGCTTGCCGGTGTCCCATTCGATGATGTCGCGCTGGGCACCCTCGGCGTGGCGGCGCGCGGGCGTGTAGTACAGCTCGCCGTACAGCTCGTGCGCGTCCGCGGCGTATGTCATCAGGGTGGCGCCGTCCGCCGTGGCGCCCTTGTTGACCAGCATGCTGGTACACGCGAGGACGGGCGGAGCAACCAGCGCGGCCGAGACGGGCAGCGCGGTGAGCAGTCGAGGCAGTCGTCGGTTCATGGCGGCGGATGCTCTACCAGCCGGGTTCCAGATACAAACCTCTCTTGCGAGGTGCCTGGCCGCTCCCCCGGCGCGGAGCCGCGACTCGACAGGGCCACCGCCCGGGCCACGAGACAGACCCGGGCGGCGACCCCTCTCCCCATGAATGGATGCGTCGTGTCAGTTGTTCGTGGCGACCACCTCCTTTCCCTCGGGAGGCGAGGCCACCTGCTCCACCTTCAAGGTGGTGGGGCCGCTCAGCGTCAGGTGGGCCTTGAGCTTGAGGAACTTCTTGCGGCCGAAGCCCTTCACCCGCACCAGCTCCTCCACCCGCTGGAAGGGGCGCTTGCCCCGGTGCTGGATGATGCGCTGCGCCGCCGAGTCACCCACGCCGGGCAGCAGGTCGAGCTCCGCCGCCGTCGCCTCGTTGAGGTTCACCACGCCCGAGTACTGGGTGCGCAGCCGCGCCGCGTCCGCCACGCCGGGCTTCCCCACCAGGAGCACCAGCGCCAGCAGTCCCCACGCGGCCCTCACGAATGGCCCCCCACGGGCGCCGCGTCCAGCCCCACCTCGGGCGCGTACCGCCCGCTGACTCCCGGCGTGTCCCGCTTCTCCGCCGCCTCACGCACGTGCAGCTTGCCGTCCAGCGGCAGCACATCCAGCAACACGTTCAGCGAGCCGTCCTTGTTCACGAACGCGCTGCCCGCCCGCACCCAGATGCTCCCGCCCTTGCCCTCGCGAATGGAGAACACCGCCAGTCGCTTCCCCGCCATCAGCATCTTCCGCCTCCACACTCCACACCGCGCCACCACGGCGCGACCGCCTCGCCGGCTTGACCGCCTGAGGTCGCCACCTGCTTGAGCAGTCGCCGTGCCAGGGCCGTCTCCCTCGGAGGCGTGTCATCACCCCCGTGCACGCGTCCGCGAGGTGTCCCACCGCGAGGACGGGCGCCGAGGCTCCAGTGGCTTCTCACGCGGCGAGATGCGTGAGGTGCCACGCGACGGAGCCAGGGCGCGAGAGGTGTCCGTCCCCGCGAGCGGCGCGGGGTTCGCCATCGTCCCATGTCGGCACGCCGCTCGGCGTCGTGACGGTCCGTGTTTCACGGGAGAAGTGAGGCTCTCGGGAATGAAAGGGCGCCAGGTTTGCTAAGACGCGCGCCGCCGCATCCCCCGTCGTCTGGAGGTCGCATGAAGGCCGTTGCCGCCGTGCTCGTCCTGCTGCCCTGTCTCGTGCTCGCGCAGGACCGCGACTTCTCCCAGGTGGAGGTGCGCGCCACGCCTGTCGCCGGCAACGTGCACCTGCTCCAGGGTGCCGGTGGCAACATGGCCGTCTCGGTGGGGCCCGACGGCGTGCTCCTGGTGGACGACGACTTCGCGCCGCTCATCGACAAGGTCCGCGCGGCGCTGAAGACCTTGAGCAAGCAGAAGCTCGTCTACGTCCTCAACACGCACGTGCACAGCGACCACACCGGAGGCAACGCGGTGCTCGGGCGCGAGGCGACGCTGGTGGCACACGAGGCCGTGCGCGCGCGCATGTCGAAGCCGAGGGTCCGTCGGGGCGAGACGCTGCCTCCCGCGCCGGAGCATGCGCGCCCCGTCCTCACCTTCCAGCAGGGCCTCAGCCTCTGGTTCAACGGCGAGGAGGTGCGGATGACGCACCTGCCTTCAGGCCACACGGATGGCGACAGCACGGTGCTCTTCGTGGGCAGCAACGTGCTGCACCTGGGCGACCAGTTCTTCACGGACCGCTTCCCCGTCATCGACCTGGAGGCGGGCGGCAGCGTGGAGGGCTACGTGCGCAACGTGGAGGGCGTGCTCGCGAGCCTGCCGGCCGGCGTGCGCATCATCCCGGGTCACGGCGCGCTGGCGGGACGCGAGGAGCTGGAGCGCTTCGTCGCCATGCTGCGCGAGACGACGGCGCTGGTGCGGCGCAAGAAGGTCGCGGGCAAGACGCTGGAGCAGGTGAAGGCCGAGGGCCTGCCGGAGCAGTACCGGAGCTTCGGCGAGGGCCACGTCAAGACGGAGAAGTGGCTGGAGACCGTCTACGCGGGCCTGGGCGGGGTGGGGCAGGGCAAGCGCCCCTGACGTCCCTTCATCCCGCGCGGGCTCCGTGGGAGAGTCCCCCCAAGTCCCGTCGTTCCGAGGTGCCCGCGTGAACCGCTCCGTCCTCACCGCCCTGCTCCTCCTGGGCGCGCCTTCGCTCGCCGCCGCGCCCGCCGCGCCGTCGCCCATCTCCGCGAAGGCCCGCGCCATCCACGAGTCGGCGCTCATCATCGACACGCACGTGGACACGCCCCTGCGCATGCTCAACGAGGGCTTCGACGTGGGCTCCCAGCCGCCCAATGGCCAGGGTCACCTGGACCTGACCCGCGCACGCGCGGGCAACCTGGGCGCGGCCTTCTTCTCCATCTGGGTGGAGCCCAAGGAGTTCGCGGGCCGCTACACCCATCAGACGCTGCGCATCATCGACTCGGTGCTCAGCGCGGTGGAGAAGCACCCGGACCAGATGGTGCTCGCGCTGTCCTCGAAGGACATCGTCGCCGCGCGCGCGGGCAAGCAGAAGAAGCTCGCCACGCTCATGGGAATCGAGGGTGGCCACTCCATCCAGAATGATTTGGGCGTGCTGCGCGACTTCTACCGGCTGGGCGTGCGCTACATGACGCTCACCTGGTCCAACACCAACGAGTGGGCGGACTCGTCGGGCGATATCCAGGACGCGGCGGTGAAGCACCATGATGGCCTCACCGACTTCGGCCGTGACGTCGTGCGCGAGATGAACCGGCTGGGCATGCTCGTGGACATCTCCCACGTGTCCGACAAGACGTTCTTCGACACGGTGAAGGTGACGCGCGCGCCCGTCATCGCGTCGCACTCGTCCGCCCGCGCGCTCACGGACCATCCGCGCAACATGACGGACGAGATGCTCAAGGCCGTCGCGGCCAACGGCGGCGTCGTCATGGTGAACTTCTTCTCCGCCTTCGTCGACGACACCTACCGCAAGGCCTACGCCGCCATGGCCACCGAGCGGAAGGCCGCCGAGGCCGCGGTGGAGGCGAAGTACAAGGACGCGGACCCCGTCACCCGCTTCCGCGCGGACTCCGAGGTGAGCTGGGCGTGGGCCGCGAAGGTGCCGCGCCCGCCGCTGGAGGCCGTCATCAACCACATCGACCACATCGCCAAGGTGGCCGGCGTGGACCACGTGGGCCTGGGCTCGGACTTCGACGGCATCAACTCCTCGCCCCAGGGGCTCGACTCGGTGGCGGACCTGCCGCGAATCACCGAGGCGCTGGTGGCCCGGGGCTACACCCGCGAGCAGCTCCACAAGATTCTGGGCGGCAACCTGCTGCGCGTCTTCCGGGAGGCCGAGCGCGTCAGCCGCGAGCTGCGCGCCACCCCGAGCGTCCAGCGCTGAAGCCACGCACGAGGGCAGCCTGGAGGCCCAGGCCCATGGCTGCCCGTCCGCCGGAGGATGGCAGGCGCAGCGCGTCTTTTCCGGTACGCCTGCCACCCGCGTCGTCGCGGTGAGGTGTGTTTGCCCCGGGGCTTCCCGCGCGCACTCACGAGACGCTAGCCTCCGCGCCATGGCATCGGGCGTCGTGTTGATTCGGCTGGGGCTCGTCGCCGCCCTGTGCCTGGGCGTGGAGGTACGCGCGGCGGACGGCGGCCCATGGCTCGCCGTGGCGCGCGTGTCCTCGGAGGAGGACGGCGCCCTGCTGGAGCGCGTGCGAGGCCAGAGCAGCGACCTGCCCGTCGAGCTGCGCGCCATGCCCGGCCCATCCCTGGAGGGCACTCCCCAGGACCAGTGGCGCTCCGTCGTCGCGCTGGCGGATGCGCAGCAGGCCCGCGCCGTCCTCTGGTTCCAGCGCTCGGGCACCGAGCTGCGCGTCCACTTCGCGGAGCCCGGCAGTCGCCACCTCTTCGTGCGTGTCGCGCGACTGGAAGGGCAGCCCGGCGCGCTCGAGTGGTCCGCGGGCGCCGAGGCCGTGGCGCTCGTCGTGCGCTCCGCCCTGCGCGCGGTGGAGGCCGGCACGCCCCTGGGAGACGTCGTCGAAGTCGCCGCCCCGCTGCCCGCGCCCGCCACCCCCGAGACGGAGCGCGAGCCCACGCCCATGCCGCCGGAGCTGTGGTCCATGCCACCGGCCGCGTCGGACTCGGTGCCGCTGCGCTGGCAGGTGATGGTGGGCGGGGTGATGACGCTGGATGGGTATGAGAGCTCAGGCCATCAGGGCCTGCTGCTCGCGTCCGGTTGGGAGTTCCGCACGCTGCGCATCCGCCTCCAGGTCCTCGCGGGCCTGGAGAAGAAGCTCCCGGATGGGCGCACGGACGTGAAGCTGGAGCAGTACGCCGGAGGCCTGTGGGTGGACACTCCGCTCATCGAAGCGGGGAGCCTGCGCTGGGGTGTGGGCGCGGGCCTGGGCCTGCTCATCTTCGGCCGCAGCACGGAGTCGTATTTCGGAGGAATCATCGCCGCCAAGCCCCGCTTCACCCCCGCCCTGCTGGCCGGGCCCGATACCTCGGTGCGCTGGCGCTTCTCCCAGCTGGTCGCGATGGAGGCCACCGTCGCCGCCGATGCCGTCCTGGGGCGCCCCCGGCTCGGCTACTCCGAGGACGGAAACTTCGTGCCGCGCAATGAGGGCTGGGCGGTACGGCCCCGGTTCGCCCTGGCGCTGGTGTTGCTGCCGTGAGTGGCGATGACCCGTTTTCGCCTCGACCTCCCTCCATGGGGGCGATGACGAGCACGGGACGGGAAGTTGTCGGCAGGGCACGTCCTGGAGCGGACCCCCGCATCCAGGCGGCCATCCAGGGACGCAAGGAGGCCGCCGAGTCCTTGCTGATGGAGCTGTTGCCGCGCGTGCGCAACCTCGTGCGCTACCTGGTGCATGGGGATGGAGAGGTGGAGGACATCTCGCAGGAGGCGCTCATCGCGCTGTTGCGCGGGCTGTCCACGTACCGGGGCGAGGGGCAGTTCCAGTCCTGGGTGGACCGGGTGGTGGCGCGGACGACGTTCGCCTGGCTGAAGCGCGCTCGGGGCAACGAGGCGCGGCGCGGCGATGACTCCGCGGAGCTGATGGCGGTGCCGTCCGAGGACGCGCCTCCCGACGAGTACGTGCACCGTCGTCGCATGGTGATGCTGCTGGACCGTATCCCCGACGAGCAGCGACATGCGATGGTGTTGCATCATGTGCTCGGCATGAGTGTGCCGGAGGTGTCGGACGAGCTGGGGATTCCCTTCGAGACGATTCGCAGTCGGCTGCGGCTGGGGCGCACGGCGCTCCGCGCGCTGGCGACCGAGGACGGCTCCGTTCCGGATGGAGGTACGGAATGAGCCGGCCCCTGGATGACGAAGGGCTGCCGCCGGGGATGCTCGCGCCGCTCGACGAGGACCCGGGGCCCGCCCGGCGACTGTCCCGGCAGAAGTCCGCGGCGCTGGTGCAGGCCGCCATGCTCGCCGCCCTGGACGCGCCTTCGCCGCCTCCGCGTCCCCGTCGACGGTACGAGTGGTTGATGGGAGGCGCGCTGCTCGTGGTGGGCGCGGCGGCCGTCGCCACCTGGCACCTGTCCCGACGGAGTGAGCCGGACGCGCCGTCGCTCAGCGCGAATCCCACCGTGGTGGAGCCCGTGCTTCCGGAGCCGGGAGTCGCCCCCGGGGGAAGTGCCAAGGGCGCGCGGGCCCACCCGGAGATGGACGGAGTCCGCGTCGGGCCGACCGTGCCCGAGGGCGTCGGTGTCGATGGCTCAAGGGCCGAGCCTGGGCGCGTGGACGCCGCCGCCGCACGGACTGGGTCCGAGGTGCCTGACGTCGACGCGGCTGGGGCCGGGCCCGAAATCACCGCGTCGCCACCGTCCGTGAAGCCCCGGGTGGAGCCTCGGCTCCCGGGTGCGCCCGCGCCGGAGGACCTGTTGCGCCGGGCCAATGAGCACCGGGCCACGGGGCAGTGGAAGGCCGCGGAGGCGCTCTACCTGCGCGTCATCCGGACCGACCCGAAGGGCATGTCCGCGTATGTGGCACGCGTGGCCTCGGGCTCGCTGCGGCTGGAGCACCTGGGGGATGCACGCGGTGCGCTGCGGCAGTACCAGGAGGCCCAGCGGGGCTGGCCCGGGGGTGTCCTGGAGGAAGAGGCGAGCCACGGCGTCGCGGAGGCCCTGCGGGCCCTGGGCGACAGGGACGGCGAGGCGCGAGCGCTGGAGGCCTTCCTCGCGCGCCACCCCGATTCGCCCCATGGGGTGGCGGCTCGGAACCGACTGAGGGAGATTTCAGGTCGATGACTCGCGCCTTCGCATCGCGGTGGAAGCGTTCTCCTGGCGGCTTCGTCCTGCTGGGCTGGCTGACGGTGGGGTCCGCGTGCACGGTGAGGGACCCGGTGGCCTTCATCAACACGCCGCACAACGACGCGGGCCCGGTGGCCTCGTCCGACGGTGGTGGGCCGACCGGGGAGGCCGAGACTCCCGATGACCAGGCGGCCTTCTGCGCGTCCACCGGGCCGCTCTTGCTCGTGGGCGACAGCGTCACGGGAGAGAAGGTGTGCAGCGGCCATCTGGCGGAGCGCGCCTTCCGGTTCGCGCTGTGCTCGTGTGACAGGCTCGCGTTCAGCGCGGCGCTCACCACGGACGCGTTCCGGAGCTCCATGGGCAAGTACGTGCCGGGAGGGCAGGGCGGCGCGGTGGCGACGAATGGTGGCGTCGCGGCCAACGACACGCTGAAGGTGGGCGGTGGGTTCAGCGCGGGCGGCGCGGATGGCATCTCGCTGGGCCGGGGCCTGTCGGTGGGCGGCGGCCTGTACAGCGGAGGTCCGCTCACGGGCAACGTGTCCGCGCAGGTGACGGGCGATGCCTGGGTGCGCGGAAACGTGGGGCTGGCGTCGCTGACGGTGATGGGCAAGCTGGCCGTGCCCGCCGGCAATGACATGTCGGGCACGGTGACGGCCTCGGAGGTGCTGCGCGAGCCGGTGGAGTCGGTGGCGCCGTGCGCGTGTGATGACGCCTCGCGCGTGGACATCCGCGGCCTCATCGCCAATCACGCCGAGCACAACCACAACGACGCCATCGGCCTGGACGCCTCGTCGCTGGCGGGCTTCAACGGAGAGCGCACGCTGGAGCTGCCGTGCGGGCGCTTCTTCCTGACGGGCATCGAGGGACAGGGGCGGCTCAACCTCGTCGTGCGCGAGCGCACCGCGCTGTTCGTGCGCGATGACGTCGTCATCGGCGAGCGGCTCTCCGTGGAGGTGGTGCCGCCCGGAGAGCTGGACCTGTTCATCGGCGGCGACGTGACGGTGGCGGGGCAGTTGCTGCTGGGCTCGGTGGATGCGCCGGCCCGCGTCCGCGTGTACTCGGCGGGCACCGGGACGCTGGGCATCTCCGCGGGCAGTGTCATCGCGGGAAACTTCTACGCGCCCGGCGCCACGATGACGCTCAGTGGAAACGCGGAGGTGTATGGCTCGCTCTTCGTGCGCCACATCGAGGCCTCTGGCGCCTTGGGGCTGCACTACGACGCGGACGTGCTCTCGCTCGGGAGCGCCTGCGGCCCCGCGAAGTGAGGTGCGTGGCACGTCCCCGCGACACCGGGACGACTTCGCGAACGCGCTGGGGTGGACAGACGCAAGGGGCGTGCACAGGTTAGCGAGCACACCTTCCTTCCGGCCTGGAGGACCCCCGTGCTCCACCGTCTGTCAGCGCTGATGGCCCAGCTCCAGGAGGACCGCGAGGCGCTGCTGCGAGGTGTCGGGTGGCCCGTGCTGGTGTGGGACTCGATGCCGCGTCTGCCGCGCGCGGTGTCTCCGGTGGAGGCCCCGACGCTGATGGGCCCGTCGCCGCCGCGTGTCGGGGAGCCCGTCGTCTTCGAGCTGCGGCCGAGGCTGCCGGGAAGTGGTTCCGAGGTGACGGTCGGCCGCAGCCCGGAGTGCGACATCGTCCTGCCGGAGCCCACCGTGTCGCGACAGCACGCGCGATTTCGTCCGGAGCCGCACACGGAGGTGTGGAGCGTGACGGACCTGGAGAGCCACGGCGGCACGTACCAGGAAGGCGTGTTGATTGTGCCGGGTCGCTCCTCTCCGTTGTTCAGTCGGGCGTCGCTGCGGCTGGGGGGCGCGGAGGTGGTGTTCCTCCAGGCGAGCGCCTTCGAGCAGTACGCGCGCTCGTGCGCCGCGCCGTCCCGGGTGCGCTTGACGCGACGGAGGTGACCCCCTTAGAAGGGGTGCGCCCTTGGGTGCCCATGTCGGGCTTTCAAGAGGGAAGCCGGTGCGAATCCGGTGCGGTCCCGCCACTGTGATTGGGCAGCCCTGAGGACAGGGCCGGGGACTTCGGTCAGTCGCCACTTCGGCAGCGGCCTCGCGGCGCTCCGGGGGAAGGCGGAAGCCCCCTTCCAGCCAGACGCGCCGTGCGCCTGAGGTTGGAGCCCATCAGCCAGGAGACCTGCCCAGGGGTGCGGACGTGTCGCGTGGCGACACGCTCGGACGGCCTTCTCTCTTCGATGGAGAGAGCGGAAGGCGGAGCATGCGGCGCACCTTCCTCGTCGGGCACCTCGTGTGCCTGGCGCTCAGCCTCCCAGCCCACTCACGCGCCCAGGCGTCGGATGACGTCGGTGTCGCTGTGCCTCCCGTGCAGGCCGACGCGGCTCCGGATGCAATCCCGAGCGAGCCTCCGAAGCCCCCCGCGGACGAGGTGACACCGGTGAGTCCCGGTGCGCGCTCCACGGTGGTGCGGGGCAAGTCACCGCCGCCTCCTGACTCACCCGAGCGCAGGGACCCGACGGGCGCCATCACCATCATCGACGCCACCGCTCGCGCGGGCGAGGCGCGTGACTCGGCGGAGCTGCTCGTCGGCTCGGTGGGCCTCGCGGTGCAGGACTCGGGAGGCTATGGCCAGAGCAAGAGCCTGGTCGTGCGCGGCGCGGCGTCGAACGGGGTGTTGGTGTTCCTCGATGGAATCCCGCTCAACGGCGCGGGTGGCATGGCGGACCTGTCCCAGGTCCCCGCCGCTCTTGTCGAGCGCTTCGAGGTGCTGCGCGGTGGCGCGGGCGCCCGCTATGGCTCGGGAGGCCTGGGCGGCGCGGTGAACATCGTCACGCGCGCGCCTTCCGCACACACGCGCGCCAGTGGCGAAGTCACGTACGGAAGCTGGAACACGGCGCTGGGGCACGTGGCCGTCACCGGCCCGCTGCTGGACGGACATGGCCTGGTGCTGCTGCACGCGGGACGCTCGGATGGGGACTTCGCCTACGAGCTCGATGAGCTGCCCGCCGTGGACGACAACCCCGTCACCGCCGAGGCCCGCGCGCGCAACGATGCCCAGGGCGGCGGCGTGCTCCTGCGCTATCGACGACGACTGCCCGGAGGCTCACGCCTGGATGTGCTCTCCGAGCTGGCCCTGGAGGACCGCGCCATCCCCGGCACGGTGCAGAACCCCCAGTCCGCCGGACGACAGGACCTGGACCGGCTCTCGCTCGGCGTGCGCTGGTCGGGTGCGCTCGGCGGCGCGGGAACGCAGGGCAGCGCGCGCGGCTTCTTCCGGCGCGATGGCCTGGAGGTGACAGGCGGGCTGCTCGGCGCGGGCGGTCCGCAGCGGCACCTGGTGGGCGGCGTGGAGCTGGAGGGACGGCTGCCGCTGGAAGGCGCTCACACGCTGACCACCACCGTGGCCTCCTCCGGCGAGCAGGTCACCGAGGCTCGGGGTTCTCAGTCCGCGGGTTGGTGGCGCGGCAGCGTCATGGCCATGGACGAGTGGGCGCTGTTCGGCGGTGTGCTGGATGTGGTGCCCTCGCTGCGGTTCGAGCGCGTGGGGCCCTACTGGCTCTTCTCTCCGAAGCTCGGCGCCGCGGTGTCGCTGGGCGGTGGCTTCGGCCTGCGCGCCAACGCGGGCCAGTCCCACCGCGCGCCCTCGTTCCTGGAGCTGTACATCCGCCAGGGCACGCTTTTGCCCAACCCCGGCTTGAAGCCCGAGCGCGCGCTGTACGCGGACGCCGCCCTGGGCTGGGACTCCGAGGAGACCGTCTCCGGAGCGCCCCGTTGGAGCGCGACGGCGGGTGGCTTCGCGGCGCTGTACGAGAACCTCATCGCCTACGAGCTGTATCCGCCGATGATGGCGCGGCCCTACAACTTCGACGCCGCGCGAGTGTGGGGCGTGGAGCTGGAGGGCGAGGCCCGGCCCTTCTCCTGGCTGTCCGCCAGCGGCAGCTGCACGTGGCTGCGCACGCAGAACCGACTGGGCGATCCGCGCTACTACAACCAGGACCTGCCCTACCGCCCGCGTCACAAGTGGGTGGGCCGCGTGCGCGCTGGCCCCGACTGGCTCAACGCTCGTACCGAGGTGCTCTACCAGGCCTCGCAGCTCGTCAATCGCACCGGCACGCGCGACCTGCCGTCACGCACCCTCTGGAGCGTGGGCGCCTCCAGCACCTTCCTGCGCGCTCCAGACGTCACCCTGTCCGTCGAGGTGAAGAACCTCCTCGACTCCCGGGCGCAGGACTTCACCGGCTTCCCGCTGCCAGGGCGCGCGGCCTACGCGACGCTCGCGGTGGCGCTCGACCCGAACCCCGCTTCGCCTCCTTCCTCCGAGGACTCCCATGCCCCGCGCGCCCCGTCTCCCTGAGCCCACGCCGCTGGCGTTGCTGTCGGTCTGCCTCCTGGCGCTCGTGCTCACCGGTTGTCCGGACGAAGGCGTGGTGTGCACCGCCGGCCTCACCGTCTGCGAGGGCTCCTGCGTGGACCTGCGCGGTGACACCGCCCACTGCGGCGCCTGTGGCACCACCTGCTCCTCGGGCGAAGTCTGTCAGGACAGCATCTGCGGCTGTCGTGCCGGGACCGAGTCCTGTGGTGGCGCCTGCGTGGACACCGCGACGGATGTGGCCCACTGCGGTGCGTGTGGCTCGGCCTGTGCCGCCGGTCAGGTGTGCGAAGCGGGCACGTGTCGAGAGGGTTGCTCGGAGGGTCTCCTGCGCTGCGGCGGCGCGTGCGTGGATGCGCGAAGTGACGTGCTGAACTGCGGCTCGTGCGGCGTCGCGTGCCAGGACGTGCAGTCGTGTCACGCGGGCCGGTGCGCCTATGACGTGGTGACGGCGTGCTTCACGAATGGACATCTCGTGGGCATCCAGGCGGGGACGGACCAGCTCGGGCCCCGGCGCGAGTTCGGCGCGGGCGTGCAGGCGCTCGCGTCGTGGGATGGCCACGTGCTCGCGGCGGACATGACGAACGGCAAGCTGCTCCAGGCGTCGGGAGGCAACCTGGGGGCCCTCGTCGAGGAGGACTCGCTGGGCGTGGTTTCCGGCTCGCCCAATGACATCCTCGTGGACCCGCCCTACGTGTACGTCATCGACTCGGTGAACAACACGCTCCAGGTGCTCAAGCGCGAGGGCGCCGCGCAGGGCAACGGCCTGGGCCTTCGCACGGTGGGCCAGGTGAACCTGGGAGCGAACACCAGTCCCCAGGCGCTCGCGCGCTTCGGCACCACGCTCTACATCCCGCTGTTCGGCACCGCGAGCTCCGGCTTCCAGCACGGCAACGCCGTGGCTCGCGTGGACGTCTCCAACCCCGAGCAGCCGCGCAAGGTGGACACGCTGTCGCTCACGGGGCTGGACTTGAAGCCTTTCGGTGGAGGCCCGGTGATGCCGCTGCCGTACTCGGTGACGGCGACGCGCTCCGCTGTCTACGTGGCGCTCACCAACCTCAACCCCGCCAATGACTACCGTCCCAACGGGCCGGGCATGCTCGCGCGCATCGACCCCTCCACCGGAGCGGTGAGCGCCATCGACCTGGGCGCGGAGCGCTGCCTCAACGCGGGCTATGTGGAGGCGGTGGGGGACCAGCTCGTGGTCGCCTGTATCGGCGAGGCCCTCTATGACCCGGAGAATGGCTACATCGCGACGTCGGTGCGCTCCACCGGGCTGGTGCTGGTGAAGGACGACGCCGTCGTGGCCTCCTACGCGCTCAACCCCGGCTGCCAGCCCGGTGCGCCCGGGTGTGTGCTCTCCGTGGCAAGTCGCTTCGCGGTGGCCAAGGGCGCGGTGTACCTGGCGGACACCAACGCCGGCCGCGTCTTCGTGGTGGAGGTGGGAGACGGCCGACTCACCGAGCGCCGTGGCTACTCCACGCCCGAGGCGAAGGGCCCCGCGTTGGAGGCGTGCCCGTTGGACCCGCGTCGCCCCGTGTCCAATGCCATCGACGTCACCGCGCTCCATTGACAATGCCCGCCACCCGCCATATCCCGGCCGGCGTCCTCGGTGCTGGCGTGGAAACACGGTGGCTCTAGGGAACCCGGTGTGAATCCGGGACTGCCCCGCAGCGGTGTGCAGGAACGACCGCCGTCACGAAGCACTGGTCCCTTTCGTGGGGCTGGGAAGCGACGGCCAGTAGGTGGGTGCCCCTGGGGCATCCGCGCCTGCGAGTCCGAAAACCTGCCAAGGACCCGTGCCCTTCGGGCACGGACATCACCGAGGCCTCCGAGGGGAGGCGGCGGAGGCGTCAGCCTTTTTCCCGTGCGCGTGGGTGTGCCCGGGGCCGCCTTCGACCGCGTCCTCCTGGAAGCCCACCCGCCCGTGGGGGCGGAGAGGGACCGAGGACGCTGATGAAGACCGCTGATTGGAAGCGAGTATCCCCCTGGACCAGGTCTGTTTCGCTGGCAGTAAGCACCTTCGCGGTGGCGCTGCTCGGCACGGGTTGCAATCCCGAGTGCGTCGACCAGTTCGACTGCCGCGCCGACAATGGCCAGCCCCCCGCGGGCCAGCAGTGGGTCTGCGTCGACGAGAAGTGCGAGACGGAGCCGGTGGAGCAGCCTCCGACGCCTGACTCAGGCACGCCGGACGCCGGGCCCGTTGACTCGGGCACTCCGGACTCGGGCCCGGGTCCCGCCGACTCGGGAACGCCGGACGCAGGCCCCGTGGATTCGGGCACGCCGGATTCGGGCCCGGTGGACCCCACGCCGGACGCGGGAACGCCGGACGCAGGCCCCGTCACCTGCGAGAACACGCCGCACGACGCGAAGCTGGGCACGCTCGCGCTCCAGCCGGGCTTCGTCGCCACCGAGACGGCGCCACTGCCGGATGGCATCGCCGCGCTGGGCTCGTCGCCGGGTCCGACGTACGCGTTCTACGCGGTGCAGGGGGGCGGCAAGGACGCCGCGCTGTACTCGATGGGCACGTGGCCCAACCTCCAGCTCTCCACTACCAAGCTTTATGACGTCGTCACCCCGGAGGACCGCGCTGGCAGCGTCACCGTCTACGCGGGCGGCTACCTCATCAACGACGGGCAGCGCGTCTTCACCGGCTACACCACGGGCGCCTCCGGGTCTCCGGGCTCCATCGCCGCCTACGACATCGCCACGCCGGCCTCGTCGTCCTTCCTCTCCGCGCCGAAGAACTACTCCGCGGCGGCCTTCTCGAGCGGGGACACGAGCGCGGTGCTCATCAACGGCGGCGGTCTGGGCACGCTGCCCACGGGTCTTGGCATCTACGGCCTGGTGACGTCCGAGAATCCGCTGGGCACGGTGCGCGTGGCCAACTTCCCGGAAGGCACGGTCGGTAGCGGCTTCACGGCCGTGGCGGACAACGGCGTCGCCGCGCTGGGCTACTTCAACGGCGACTTCGTCAACGTCATCTACGGCGTGGCCCCGGCTGTCGTCGCCCAGGCCATCACCAGTGGGACGCCGCTGGAGCTGGGCAGCCAGTCGCCCATCGAGGTGGGCAGCGAGTTCGACAGCGCGTCCTCCTTCGGCGCGGGCGTGGTGGTCAACCGCGGCGGGTATGACGAGAACTTCAGCTTCGTGAGCACCGACGTGTCGCGCTTCGCGCTGTCCACCAACACAGGTGGCGACACCGTCACCGTGGGCGCGCGCGCCGCCGTGCTCGACTACGTGGACCAGTGCACCACAGTCACCATGTTGGAGCCGCTCGGCTCTGACGTGCTGGTGGGCGTCGCCGACAAGAACGGCCAGCGGCTGGTCCGCCTCCAGGTGGCCCCGTGATTCGCCGCGCGTACAGGGGCCCGGCGCTCGCCGCGCTCCTGAGCCTCACGGCCTGCGGAGGCGAGGACCCGTCCTCTCCCTCCGGAGACGCGGGGCCGAACGACTCGGGTCCGCCCGGGGACGCGAGCGTCGCCGTGCCCGCGGACCCGTACGCGGACGAGGTCGTCGAGTTCCTTCCGGGCCTCGGCGCGGGCTTCGGGCAGGACCGCTTCCCGTCCGTCGTCCTGGGGCCGCCGGTGGGCTCGGGGCTGGACAGCGGCTCGCTCGACGTCCTCTCGCTGGGCAAGTCGGGCTCCATCACCCTGCGCTTCACGGACATCGCGGTGATGGATGGGCCGGGCGTGGACCTGCTCGTCTTCGAGAACGCCTTCCTCATCGCCGGAGGCGCTCGTGCCTTCACCGAGCGGGCGAAGGTCTCCGTGAGCGACGACGGCGTGCAGTGGTTCGAGTTCCCCTGCGCCCCCTCGGACGCGGCGAACAACTACCCGGGCTGCGCGGGCGTGCGTCCCGTGACGGCCAACCCCGCCGCGGGCATCAGCGCCACGGACCCCGCCGTGGCGGGCGGAGACGGCTTCGACCTGGCCACCGTGGGCCTGAGCCGGGCGCGCTACGTGCGCATCCAGGACTCCGGCACCAACGGCTCCGCCGGCACGTCCGCCGGCTTTGATTTGGACGGAGTCGCCGTGGTGAACGGCGTGTCGCTCACGGCCGCCCCATGACGAAGAAGCTGGACCGCCGCGCCGCGCTCCTCACGCTGGCCCAGGGTGGCTGTGCCCTGGCCGCGCTGGGAATGGGGTGCGGCGGTGAGTGGCGGGAGGCCGTCGTCCTGGACCTCCCGCCCGACGGCGCCGCCTGTCCCGGGGCGCCGCTGCCGGGCACCGCCGAGGAGGGCTGGGTGGAGGTGCGGCTCGCGGACCACCCCGCGCTCCAGACTCCCGGCGGCCATGCCGAAGTGCGCGTGCCCCAGGCTCTCCTGGACGTGGTGCTCGTGCACACGCGGCCCGGCTGCTTCGTGGCGTTGTGGCGCATCTGCACTCACGGTGACTGCGCGGTGGACTGGCTCCCGTCCGAGGGCGTCATGGAGTGTCCCTGCCATGGCTCCCGCTTCGCCCTGGACGGCGCGGTGCTCCAGGGGCCCGCACAACGAGCGCTGACGACCTTCACCGCGGTGCGCTACGCGGACTCCGTCTTCATCCACAGGCCCCGCTGAAGTCCTGCCCCGTCGGGCACTTGCGAGTCGCCCCGCGCACTGTCAATCTTGACGCGGCGCATGGCACTCGCGCCCGTGGTCCGGGTCACTCCTGTCCCCCCTCTCGAAGCGGTGTCTCCTTCTCTCATGAGACGGGAGAGTCGTGTAATGTCGGGCATTCGATGTGGCAGATCATCATCAACGGGCCCGGCTACTTCGATACGTCCTACGATTTGCCCGAGGGCGTGACGAGCCTGGGCCGCGCGGACGAGAACGACATCGTCCTGGGTGGCGACCTCGTGTCGCGCCGTCACGCGCGCCTGTACGTCGAGGCGGACATCCTCCGCATCGAGGACCTGGGCAGCCGTAACGGCAGTCGTGTCAACGGCGCGCCGCTGCAGGGCTCGCGGCAGCTGTCCCCCGGGGACACCGTGGCGCTGGGCGAGAACACGCTCGCGGTCCGCCAGCCCAACACCGTGGAGAACGCGGCCACGGAGATGGTGAACCTGGGCGCGGGCGGCGTCGTGCGCTTCGGCCATGGGCAGGACGTGGGGCCCTCCGTGCTGCTCGCCAAGAGCGTGCGGGACGCGGACGTGCTGCGCCTCCTGGACAACGTGGGGCCCATCCCCTTCGAGGACTTCAGCAGCGCGTCCACGCCGATTGCGCCCGCAAGTCCCCGCGTGGGCCAGGAGACGCTGGTGCTGATGTTCCGCACCGCGGAAGCGCTCTCCACCGCCACCACGCTGTCCACCTTCCTGGACACGACGATGGACCGGCTGCTGGAGCGCACGGACGCGACGACGGCGGTGGTGTTGCTCAAGCACCCCACGGGCGCGCTGGTGCCCGCGGCCGTGCGCCACCGGGGCAAGCTGGCCAAGGGCGAGGTGCCCGTGTCGGACGCCATCGTCGAGGAGGCGCTGAAGCAGGGCCGCGCGCTCGCGGTGGGCGACGTGCGCGACGACCGCCGCTTCGCCGCGCGAGAGAGCGTCATCCTCTACGCCGTGGACAGCGTGCTGTGCATCCCCATTGGCGCGGAGCCCCCGTACGCGGGCGTCCTCTACGTCAACACCACCACCAAGGGAGACGGGCTGGAGCCCATGCTGGACGCCTGCTCGGCGGTGGCCCACCTGGTGGCCACGGGCGTGCAGAAGTTCTCCCCCAAGGACGGCGGCGCCACGCTGGAGCGCGCGCGCCGCACGCTGGAGCGCTTCCACCCGCCGGACATCGCCGAGCGCCGCGCCTCCGAGGCCCAACGCCAGGGGGGCAGGCTGCCAGGCCTGGAGGAGCGCACCCTCACCGTGCTGCACGTGGAGCTGGTGGGCTTTGGCGCCCTGGCGCCTCGCATCGGCGCGGCCAAGGCCACCCAGCTGCTCAACGACTTCCACGCGCGCGCCACCGGCATCGTGTTCAGCTTCGAGGCCACGGTGGAGGGCTTCCTGGGCGACTCCATGCGGGCGCTGTTCGGCGTGCCGTACATGAAGGGCGAGGACTCGGTGCGGGCGGTGCGCGCCGCGCTGTCGCTGCGCACCGACTGGGAGCGGGCCATGAGCCGCCGCCCCCAGGACGAGCGCTGCGAGCTGCGGCTGGCCCTGCACACCACGCGCGCGCTGGTGGGGATGATCGGCAACGAGGTGCGCTCGGACTACACGGCCGTGGGCGAGGGCATGCCCGTCGCCGGGTGGCTGGCCGCCACGGGCAACCCCGGGCAGGTGCTGATGACGGGGAAGATGCTGGCCTCCGTGGGGGCCCGCTTCGACGTGATGCCCCTGGGGGAGCGGCTGGTCCGCGCGCCCCGGGAGAAGGTGGCCGTCTTCGAGGTGCTCGACGAGGACGTCGGCACGCTCACCAACCCGGGCCTGCGGTGAAAACCCCTCGCGGCAGGTTGACGGGTTGATGCAGTGGCCCTGGACGGGGTTCAATGGGGTCCCAGTGGTGGACCCCCGCCTCCATGAACGCCCATAACCCTTCCGCCCGGCTGCGTCCGTTCCGGCCCCAGCCCTTTGGCCGGTATACCCTCCTGTCCCATCTGGCGACGGGCGGCATGGGAGAGATTTATCTCGCCCGCCTGGAGGGTGCGCAGGGCTTCGAGAAGCTGTGCGTCATCAAGAAGATCCTCCCCCAGCTCGCCGAGGACACCGACTTCGTCGAGCGCTTCGTGGGCGAGGCGCGCACGCTCGTCCGGCTGAGCCACGGCTCCATCGCCCAGGTGCTGGACATGGGGCTGCACGAGGGCGAGGCCTACATGGCCCTCGAGTACGTGGACGGCAAGGACCTGCGCAAGGTGGCCGCCCGCGTCAGGGACAGGCAGGTGCCGCTGCCGCTCACCTTCATCCTCTATGTCGTGGGCCGGGTGCTGGACGCGCTCGCCTACGCGCACCGCAAGAAGGATGACGACGGCGAGGACCTGAAGCTGGTCCACCGGGACATCTCTCCGCAGAACATCCTCATCTCCTACGAAGGGGAGGTGAAGGTCGTCGACTTCGGGCTGGCCAAGAGCCGGCTGTCGGCGGCGAAGACGAACCCCAGCATCATCCTGGGCAAGTTCCTCTACATGTCCCCGGAGCAGGCGCGGCACCAGCCGGTGGACCGCCGCAGCGACTTGTACGCGGTGGGCCTCACGCTCTACGAGCTCATCGCCGGCAAGAACCCCTTCGACGGCATCCACCCCGGCGAGCTGATGTCCGTCGTCGCCAACCCCAAGGTGCCGCCGCTGGATGAGGTGGAGCCGCTCACGCCGCGCTCGGTGACGGCGCTGGTGGCCAAGGCGCTGGAGGTGGACCCCGCGCAGCGCTTCCAGACGGCGGAGGAGTTCCGCGGCCGGCTGCAGACGTGCCTGATGGAGATTGACGCGAACGCGGGCCCGGAGAGCGTCAGCCGCTTCATGCGCGAGCTGTTCACCGCGGACTTCCAGTCCGAGCGGCGCCTGTTGGCCAGCCTCAAGGAGGTGCCGCGCGGTGGCGGCGCCCCGGAGCCTCGCGCCGGTGCCCTGGAGCAGGAGGACGGTGGCCCCGCGCCCCGCGCGACGCTGCCGGCGGGGGCGATGCTGCCCGCGAAGACCATCCGGCTGGATGGCCCGGTGGAGGCGCTCTCCTTCCACCCCACGCCGCGCAGCCGCGAGGCCGGGGGGCCGGTGAATGACGGCGAGACGCGTCCGGGCATCCCCATGGACGAGTCCACGCGGCCCGCCTTCCCGCTGGAGGCCCTGGAGGAAGAGGCCCGCGCCCGGGCGGGCCGGCTGAATCCGGACACGTCGCCCTCGGTGGAGGTGGAGCCGGAGGCCTTCAGCCGTCCTCCTCCCGCGCCGCCGCCCGCGGTCCCCGCGGTGATTCGCCCGCCCTCGCAGACGCGCGAGGTGCCACTGGCCACGATGCCGCCGGAGGCGATTCCCCCCGCCCCCTGGACTCCGCCCGCGCCGCCGCCTTCGAGGCCGGACATGCGGCCCACGGAGCTGGAGCTGGTGCCCATGGGGGCCGTGGTCGGCCCCGCCGACTCCGAGCCGTCCCCCTGGCCGGTGGAGCCGACGGAGCCCCGCGCGGAGCCGCTGCGTGGAGCCGGTGGCGAGCCGCTCAGGCCCGGCGCGACGGCGTCCCGGCCTCCGGCGCCCGCCTCGGGTCCCCGTCCTGGTGGACCTCCGCCTCCGGTGGCCCAGCCGCCGCCCGCCGCGCCAGTGCCGCCCGCGACGATGCCGCAGCGTCAGGCGCTGAGCGCTCCTTCGGGGACGCTGCCTCCCGGGGCTCCCGCGCGCTCGGGGGCGATGGTGATGCCCGCGGTCTCCGCGGCGAGCGGCCCGTTCTCCTCGCCGCCACCGGGCGCTCCGACGCGCTCGGGGGTGATGATGATGCCGGCCGTCTCCCTGCCCGCGACGCCCGCGCGCTCGGGCGCGGCCCCGGCCAGCGCGCCTTCGTCCCGCGGCGCCGAGTCGGGCGGGGGCGTTCCGGATGTCGGGGCCTCGGCGGGCTTCGAGTCGGACGGGGCCGAGCTGCCGGTGCTCACGCCCGAGCAGATGGGCCACGACGAGCAGGCGGTGCGGGTGGAGGAGATGGACACCAACCCGCGCGCGTCCCGGCCGCCACGAGCGGAGCGCTCCGACGACACGCAGCCTCGCGGGCCTCGCGACGCGGACACGGACCCTCGGGGGCCGCGCGTGGCGGACATGCGGCCGGCGGCCGTCGCCCATGAGGACACCCAGCCTCGCGTGGTGCTCGACGAGAGCTTCCTTCGCGACGCGGAGGGCGCCGCGCGGGAGCAGGAGGAGCGGCAGGGGAGCGCGCGTCCGAAGACGGGCTCGAGCCGCGTCCGCGCGTCCTCTCCCGGCATGCGACCCGTGCAGCAGGGCCGGCGCACCGGGTCCGCCTCCGTCATCCGTCCCGCGCCTGCCCCGGCGCCCGCACCCGAGCCCGCCGAGGACGAGGAGGAGGACGCGGATGTTCGCGTGTCCATGCCCTCGCATGACGAGACGCGCCGCACGGCGGTGCCCGTCCGGCCGAACGTGCAGGCCGCCGCGCGCCGCGCCGGAGAGGACACCCGCAGGACCTCCATGCCCCGGCGCTCCCAGGGCAGGTCCGTCGTGAAGTGGGTGGTGATGCTGGGCGGTCTGGGCGCGTTGCTCGCGGGCGCCGCCGCGCTCGTCCTGAAGCCCGATTTGCTCAGACTCCTGACACGGCAGCTGGGGCTCGCCCAGCTCGACGCGGGCCCTCCGGCCGCGAAGCCCATCGAGCGGCCCCAGCCTCCGTCCTCTGAGCGCGCCGTGGCGCGGGGGGATGAAGTGCCTCCGGTCGCCGCGCCGCCCGTCGCGGGTGAGGTGGTCGCCGAGGACAGCCCGCCTCCCTCCCCACCGGCTCCCGCGAACGTACCGCCTCCCGCGAAGCCGGCCGAGGACAAGCCGGTGGCGGAGGACCTGTTCCTGGCCCCGTTGTCGGGCAGCCCCGCGAAGTCCGCCCCCTCCAAGCGCGCCGCTTCACGTGCGCGAGCTGCCACGGCTCCCACGAGCAAGGCCCAGGCCGAGCTCAGGAAGGAGTGGAAGGAGACGCTCGCCCTGTTCGAGAAGCTGGAGAAGATCCGTCCTTGCGAGAACATGGGCGTGCTGTGCACGCGTCGGAACGACGTGAGCCAAATGGTGGAGGCCGCCAAGGGGGAGCCGGACCCGGACCCCGAAATCCTCAAGAGTGTGAGGCGGGTGAAGAAGGATGCGCTGAGACAACTCAGCCAGGAAGACGAGTGAGCCCGCGGCCTTGGCCCTGGAGCAGCCAGAAGTCATGGAGTTGACCGGAAGTCCTGGGCGGGAAAGCCTTCAGGAATGAGCCTCCCCCTGATTGCCGGCGTGTTCCTGGTGGTGCTGGCCCTCGGCTATCGCTTCTACGGCGGCTTCATCGCCCGGCAGTTCCGGCTGGACGGTGGCGCCGCGACGCCCGCGCACACGAAGCAGGACGGCGTGGACTTCGTGCCGACGAAGCCCTTCTACCTGCTGGGCCAGCACTTCAGCGCGATTGCCGCGGCGGGCCCCATCGCGGGTCCCATCCTCGCGGCGCAGCAGTTCGGCTGGCTGCCGGCGCTGTTGTGGATAGCGGTGGGCTCGGTGTTCATCGGGGCGATGCACGACTTCGCCACGCTGGTGGCCAGCGTGCGCCACGGGGCCGTCTCCATCGCGGAAGTCGTGCGCAGCCACCTGGGGCCGACGGCGGGGCTGGCGATGCTGGCCTTCATCTGGGTGGCGCTCGTCTACGTCATCGTCGCCTTCACGGATGCGACGGCCGCGACGTTCGTCAGCGGTGACGCGGAGCTGGAGGGGCTCACCTTCCGCTTCAACCTGGGCGGCGCGGTGGCCTTCGCGTCGATTGCCTACCTGGGACTGGCGATGGTGATGGGGCTGGTGGACCGCTACCTGAAGCCGCCCTTGTGGCTGCAGACGCTCATCTTCGTGCCGGCGACGCTGGGCGTGGTGTTCCTGGGCACGCGCTTCTCCACGCTGCTGGTGATGGATGCGCGCAGCTGGGCGGCGCTCATCCTCGCGTACTGCTTCATCGCGTCGCTCACGCCGGTGTGGGTGCTCCTGCAGCCGCGCGGCTACCTGGGCGGCTTCGTGCTCTACGCGGCGCTGGCGGTGGGCGTGGTGGGCATCTTCTACGGCGGGCTGAGCGGGGAGCTGTCGATTGAGCAGCCGGCCTTCGCGGGCTTCAACGTGCCCGGGGCTGGAGGCGCGCTGTTTCCCTTCCTCTTCGTCACCATCGCCTGCGGAGCATGCTCGGGCTTCCACGGGCTGGTGTGTTCGGGCACCACGTCGAAGCAGATAGACAAGGAGCCGCACTGCAAGCCGGTGGGCTACGGGGCCATGCTGCTGGAGGGCTTCGTGGCGGTCATCGCGCTGGCGACGGTGATGATTGCCACCCAGGGGGAGCTCGCGGGCAAGGCGCCCGGCGCGGTGTATGGCGCGGGGTTGGGACGCTTCCTCGTCACGGTGCTGGGCAAGGAGCACCTCGTCTTCGCCACGACGTTCGGCGCCATGGCCTTCTCCACCTTCGTGTTCGACACGCTGGACGTGTCCACGCGGCTGGGGCGCTACATCCTCCAGGAGCTGACGGGCAGGAAGGGGCGGGTGTCGGCGATGGTGGCCACGGCGGTGACGTGTGGGGTGCCGCTGGCCTTCGTGCTGCTGGCGGGCACGGGGGCGTGGCGCTCGTTCTGGACGTTGTTCGGCACGTCCAATCAGCTGCTCGCCTCGCTGTCGCTCCTGGGCGTCTGTGTGTGGCTCAAGAGCACGAGCCGGCCGTATGTGTATGCGCTGGTGCCCATGCTGTTCGTGGGGGCCGTGACGCTCACCAGCCTGGTGCTCCTGGTGCGCGAGGCGCTGCAGCCGACCAGCTCCGCCGCCTCCCGCGTGAATGGGGTGGTGGCGGTGGTGTTGCTTGCGTTGGCTTTGTCGCTCTTCACAGCGGGGGCGCGTGCGCTGCGCTCCCGGCGTCCCCCCGCGGCCCCCGCGCCCGCTGTCTGATTCCGCCTCAAGGTTCTGCATGCTCCGTTACGCCGTTGCCATCTTCACCAGTGCCTTCTTGTTGTTTGGAGTGCAGCCCCTCGCGGGGCGGTATGCGTTGCCCTGGTATGGCGGCACGCCCGGCGTCTGGACCGCATGCATGCTGTTCTTCCAGGCGGCGCTGCTGGGCGGGTATGCGTATTCGCACGGGCTCGCGTCGCGACTGAGGCCGAGGACGCAGGCGAAGGTGCACCTGGGCGTGCTGGCGGTGGCGGTGGCGGTGCTGGGGGCAAGGGCCCTGTGGGTGGGCTCACCGGTGGCGCCAGGGCCGGAGTGGCGTCCGGCGGCCACGGACCTGGCGGTGCCCCGGCTGTTGGCGATGCTGGCGGCCACCATCGGCCTGCCGTTCTTCGTGCTGAGCACGACGGGGCCGCTGCTGCAGTCCTGGTTCTCCCGCGCGCGGCCCGGCCGCTCCCCGTATGCGCTGTATGCGCTGTCCAACGTGGGCTCGCTGCTGGCGCTCCTGGGCTACCCCTTCCTGGTGGAGCCGTGGGTAGGGCGGGGCACTCAGGCGTGGGGCTGGGGCGTGGGCTTCGTCCTGTTCGCGGTGGCTTGCGCGGTGTGCGCGGTGGACGTGCTGCGACACGAGCGGGCGACAGCGGGCGCCGTGGGCTCGACAGGGGCCGAGGGAGCTGGAGTCGACGTCGTGAGCGCGCCCGCGGGCGTGGGGGCCACGGGCGAGCTGTCGGCGAGTGCCGAAGTGCTGGGGACCGGTGCAATCGGTGCCTGGCCCGCGTTGGCGGCGGGAGGTGCCTCGGGCCCGCACGGTGCCGCCGCCCAGGAGGGTGAGGTCGCTTCGCGGAGGGCCGAGGCCAGTGCGGGGAACGGGCTCGCCGTGGCCTCCTCCCCGACGTCGCTCGAGGCCGCGTCACCGGCACAGACGACGGCTGCGGAAGCGGCCCGTGAAGCGGCCTTCGAGGCGATGCGGCGAGAAGCGCGAGGCGCGCCCGCCCCCATCGACTCCGAGGCCCGGCCCGGAGTGGCGCGCACGCTGTCGTGGCTCGGGTTGGCCACATGCGCGTCGGTGCTGCTGCTCGCGACGACGAACCAGCTCTCGCAGGACGTGGCCGCGGGTCCCTTCCTCTGGGTGCTGCCGCTGGCCGTCTACCTGCTCACCTTCATCATCGCCTTCTCGCGCGAGTCCTTCTATTCGCGCACCGTCTACGGGGTGCTGCTCATCGGCTCCGGGGCGGCGGTGGCGCACGCGCACGCGGCGGGGGCCCACTTTCCGCTCCCCCTCCAGCTCCTCGCCTACGCCCTGTCGCTCTTCGCCGGCTGCATGGTGTGTCACGGCGAGCTGTACCGGCTGCGTCCGGCCCCGCGCCACCTGAGTGCCTTCTACCTGTGGGTGTCCGCGGGGGGCGTGCTGGGCGCGCTGTTCGTCAGCGGCGTGGCCACCGTCTTCTTCCGCGCGTACTGGGAGTACCCGCTGTCCTTGGGAGGCTGCTGCGCGGTGGCGCTCGCGGGAATGGTGCGCGGGCCGGCGGCCGAGACGTGGAGTCAGCGCGGCCGACGGGTGCTGCGCGGCGCGATGCTCGTCATGGTGACGGTGAACCTGTTCCTCTCGGTGAACCGGGAGCTGGACAAGGCGCTGTTCAGCGAGCGGAACTTCTTCGGCGTGGTGCGGGTGACGGAGCAGGGCGAGGAGGACCCGGAGACCCACTTCTACAGCCAGCGCCACGGCGCCATCACCCACGGCATGCAGTACGTCAAGCCGGAGTACCGCTCGCGGCCGACGACGTACTACACGCGGGAGGCCGGGCTCGGGCTGGCCATCGCGGAGCAGCGTCGGCTGCGCGCGGCGGTGGGCCTGCCTCCGGGCCTGCGCATGGGCGTGCTGGGGCTGGGCGTGGGGACGAGCGCGGCGCTGCTGGAGAAGGAGGACCTGGGGCGCTTCTATGAAATCAACCCGGCGGTCATCTCCCTGGCGCGAGGCGAGGGCGGCTTCTTCAGCTACCTGAGCGACTCGCCCGCGACGATTGAAGTGGTGGAGGGGGACGCGCGCATCTCCCTGGAGCGCGAGCTGGAGCGAGGCGAGCCCGGCGCGTTCGACGTGCTGGCGTTGGATGTCTTCTCCTCCGACTCCGTCCCCGTGCACCTGCTCACCGAGGAGGCGGTGGCCCTGTACAAGCGGCACCTGGCTCCTCACGGCGTGCTGGCGCTGCACATCAGCAACGTGCACCTGGACCTGGTGCCGGTGACGCTGTCACACGCGCGCCGCCTGGGCATGCACGCGGCCTTCGTCTTCTACGACACGCAGGGGGACGCGCTGCGCAGCAACTGGATGCTGCTCAGTCCGGACCGTGAGTTCTCCTGGGGCCCGACGTTCACCCGAGCCACGGCGCGCGTGCGGCGCCTGGGGCTGCGTGAAGAGCAGGACTTCGCCTGGACGGATGACCGCAGCAGCGTGCTGCGGGTGCTGCGGGAAATCGAACCCGATGTGAATGTCGTGGATGTGGCGGCGTCCTCGGGCCCGCCGAAGATACCCCTGGCCCGTCCCGCCGGGCGGTGACTCAGGCGCGCGAGGCCGAGTCCGGCTGGCGTCGCGCCGCCTGGCTCAAGTCCAGGCCGATGAGCAGGAGCAGCACCGCGCACGGCAACCCCAGGGCAGCGGCCCCGTGATGGACATAGAGCAGCGGCCCGCTGGTGCACCCCAGCAGGAACGCGGCGCCCAGTCCCAGGTGAAGGCGCGTGCGCTCGAACTCGATGGCGGAGGGCAGGGCGCGCAGCCGGCGCAGCACGCCGGTGACGCCCTGGCCGCGAGCCCCGTCCCGCACCCAGGCGAACATCCGCACCAGCTGAATCCCGATGTCCGTGAGGATGCCGGTGATGTGGGTCGTCCGCACCACCGCGCCGGACACCCGGGTGACGAGCGCGTTCTGCAGCCCCATGGCGAAGGCCAGGCCCCACATCAGCACGGGCGCGCGCGTGCCCGGCGAGGACGTGAGCGCCGTGCCGATGCCGGCCAACGTCACCACCTCCACCAGCAGCGCGGCGACGTGCCGGCCTCGCGAGCGGTGACGGGACGCATCCAGCAGCGCCGCCGCGCACACCGCGCCCAGCACGAAGGACAGGAGCAGCTGCGCGGCGAGCACCGTGAGGCGCCCTTCGCCCGTGGCAATCGACTCGCCCAGCGCCGCCATGTTCCCGGACATGTGAGACGTGTGCATGCCGAGCGCCACGAAGCCCGTCGCATTCACCGACCCGGCGACCGCCGCGAGCAGGAGCGAGAGCACCGTATAGGCGCGGCGGTTGCTGGGAGAGGATTCCGTGGTGAAGGGCATGCGCGGCGCACCCCTGCGCTGTCAGGAGACGCTAACACCCGCTCACCCGGCCCGCGTCCACTCCCGTGCCAGCGCCCTGGCGGTCCGCAGCGCGTGCCTGCTCAGCCTGGAGGCCAGAGGAGCGGCCGACCCGCCAGCAGGTGCAGATGGATGTGGAACACCGTCTGCCCGGCGTCCTTGTGAGTGTTCATCACCACCCGGTACCCGTTGCTGGCGTGGCCCCGCTGCTGGGCCAGCTTCGCCGCGGCCACGAAGAGGTGGCCCACCGCCGCCTCGTCCTCCGTGGAGATGTCGTTCACCGTGGCGATGTGCTTGCGGGGGATGAACAGGACGTGCGTGGGCGCCTGGGGATTGATGTCCTCGAAGGCCAGGCAGGCGTCGTCCTGATAGACGACCTTGGCGGGGATGAGGCCGTCGCGAATCTTGCAAAAGAGGCAGTCGGACATGGGCCGGGGCTTAGCAACGCGCGGGGCGGGGGGAAATGGCCTCGGCGCTCATTGTTGAGGTCCCAAGCGATTCGCTGGGAGGGCGGCCGGGGCTTCGCTCGGGTGGGCAATCGGCGGTAGAGGTGGGGGACGACATGCCAGGTGGGCACTTCGCCTCAAAAGCCCCCACCGGTGATATTCCAGGCCCCGACGATGAAATCCATCCGCATCTCCCAGCTCATCGAGGACCACGACTACGACTTGCGCCTCACGCTCATCGCGGGCGCGAGCGGGCTGACGCGGACGGTGGACTCGTCGCGCATCCAGAAGCCGGGGCTGGCGCTGGCGGGCTTCACCGAGCACCTCCACCCCCACCGGGTCCAGGTGTTCGGCAACACCGAGATTTCCTATCTGGCCACCCTGCCGGAGTCGCGGCAGCGGGACGCGCTCTCCAAGCTCTTCGAGGAAGAGGACCTGGCGTGCGTCGTGGTGACGAAGGAGCTGGAGATTCCGCCCGTCCTGGTGACGGCGTGCGAGGCCGGCGGGCTGGCGCTGATGAAGACGCCGCTGCTCTCCAGCGAGTTCATCACCCGGGTGCAGTCCTTCCTGGAGGAGGCGCTCACCGAGTCCAGCAGCCTGCACGGCGTGCTGATGGACGTCTTCGGCGTGGGCATCCTGCTGTTGGGCAAGAGCGGCATCGGCAAGAGCGAGATTGCCCTCGATTTGGTGATGCGGGCCCACCGGCTGGTGGCGGACGACATCGTCGACGTCAGCCGGCGCAAGGGGGCCGTCTACGGCGCGGGCAACCCGGTCATCAAGCACCACATGGAGATTCGGGGCCTGGGCATCATCAACATCAAGGACCTGTTCGGCGTGGCGGCGGTGCGCGAGCAGAAGAAAATCGAGCTCGTGATTGAGCTGCAGGAATGGGACCCCCATCAGGAGTACGACCGGCTTGGCGTGGAGGACAAACATCTGCAGATTGTGGGTGTGGACATCCCACTGTCGGTGGTACCCGTGCGTCCAGGCCGTAACATGGCGACCATCATCGAGGTGGCCGCCCGCAACCAGTTGCTGAAGCTTCAGGGCCACCACTCGGCGAGGGAATTCGCCGAGCGGCTCAACCGAGCCATCGCCGAAGGGGCGATGCGCCGCACCCTGGGAGAAGAGGTCGAGTGACCGCGCCCGCGAAACAGTTGGTCGTCATCACCGGCATGTCCGGCTCCGGCAAGTCCACCGCCATCCGGGCGTTGGAGGATGCGGGGTTCTTCTGCATCGACAACCTGCCGGTGCTGCTGCTGCCCAAGCTCACGGAGCTGGCCGGTGGGGGCAACATCGAGCGCATGGCGCTGGTGATGGACGTGCGCGAGGGCGTGTTCCTCAAGGACGCCCCCCGGGTGCTCGACGAGGTCCGCCGCGCCGGTCACCACGTGGAGGTGCTCTTCCTCGACTCCAGCGACGACAGCCTCATCCGTCGCTTCAGCGAGACGCGCCGCCGCCATCCGCTGGCGCCCAACGGCACCGTGGCGGACGGCATCAAGGCGGAGCGCCAGGAGCTGCGTGACTTGCGCGAAATCGCCGACCAGGTCATCGACTCGTCGGTGCTGAACGTCCATGACTTGAAGCGCATGGTGCAGGCGCGCTTCAGCCCGGAGCCCGCGGCGGGGCCGAGCCTGTCGGTGATGTCCTTCGGCTACCGGTACGGGGTGCCGCCGCAGGCGGACCTGGTGCTGGACGTGCGCTTCCTGCCCAACCCGTACTTCGTCCCGGAGATGAAGGGGCTGACGGGCAAGGTGCCCAAGGTGGCGGCGTACGTGCTGGAGCGCGAGGAGACGCAGCAGTTCCTCGAGAAGGTCGTGGACCTGTGCCGCTTCCTCTTCCCTCGCTACCAGAAGGAGGGGAAGGCGTACCTCACGGTGGCGCTGGGGTGCACGGGTGGCAAGCACCGCTCCGTGGCCATCGCGGCGGAGCTGACCAAGCGGCTGACCGACGACAACACCCGCGTTCAGCTCTGGGACCGCGACATCGAGAAAGAGTAGCTCGGTGGCGTCCCTGACCCTGTTTCTGCTCTCGCTCGGGGTGGCGATGGACGCCACCGCCGTGTCCAGCGGGATGGCCATCCGTGGCGCGCGTCAGCCGGATGTCCTCAAGCTGGCGCTGACGTTCGGCCTGTTCCAATTCGGCATGTCCCTGGGCGGTGCGCTCGGGGGCCGGGCCATCCTCACGCACTTCGCGGCGGTGGACCATTGGATTGCCTTCGGACTGCTCGCGCTCGTGGGCGGGCACATGATTTGGGAAGCGTTCTCCCATGACGAGGAGACGCGCTCCGCCACCGGCATTCCGCTGCCCATGCTGCTGACGCTCGGCGTGGCCACCAGCATCGACGCGCTCGCCGTCGGCGTGACGCTGCCCGCGCTGGACCAGGGCATCCTCTTGTCCACGGGCCTCATCGGGGTGATGACCTTCGTGCTGTCCATCCTCGGCGCCTGGGCTGGCAAGCGGCTGGGGGAGCGCTTCGGCACCCGCATCGAAATCCTCGGCGGCCTGGTGCTCATCGGCATCGGCTTCAAGACGCTCTTCGAGCACATGAGCGCGTAGGCCTCCCGGCGGTGGGCTCCGTGCCCCCGCATGAGGCTGCCTCTCGTGCGACACCTCGCTGGCCTACGTCACGAGTGAGTCAAGATTGCGAAGTGACTCATGGCGCGCCATGCTGGGAGTCCGTAGCGTGGGTTCCCACTGGAGGCCAGGATGTCCCTTCCCCTGACGCGGCACTTCCACGTGGCCATCGCGGGCAGTGGGTTCGGCGGCCTGGGGATGGCCATCCGGCTCAAGCAGGAGGGGCTGGAGGACTTCGTCGTCTTCGAGCGCGCGGACGACGTGGGTGGCGTCTGGCGGGACAACTCGTATCCGGGGTGTGCGTGCGACGTGCCCTCGCACCTGTACTCGTTCTCCTTCGCGCCGAATCCTCGCTGGTCCCGCTCGTACTCGCCCCAGGCGGAGATTCATGCGTACCTGCGCGACTGCGCGGAGCGGTTCGGCGTGCTTCCTCACGTGCGCTTCCGTCACTCAGTGGAGGACGCGCGCTGGGACGACGAGGCGGGGCACTGGCGCCTCCAGACGTCGGAGGGGCTCTTCACGGCGGACGTCTTCATCCTCGCGGCGGGAGCCTTTGGCGAGCCGGTGCAGCCCGCCATTCCGGGCCTGGAGCGCTTCCAGGGCAAGGTGATGCACTCGGCGCGGTGGGACCACGACTACGCGCTGGAGGGGCGCCAGGTGGCGGTGGTGGGCACGGGGGCGTCCGCGATTCAGTTCGTCCCGGCCATCCAGCCGAAGGTGGCGAAGCTGGTCCTCTTCCAGCGCACGCCGCCGTGGATTCTTCCGCGCAACGACGACGCCATCTCCGGTTGGAAGCAGTGGCTGTACGCGCGCGTCCCTGGGGCGCGGTGGTTGATGCGCGCGGGCATCTACGCGGTGAAGGAGCTGTCCGCGCTGGCCTTCATGTACCCGTGGATCATCAAGTTGGCGCAGCGTGGCGCGTGGCGGCACCTGAAGGCGTCGGTTCCGGACCCGGTGCTGCGCGCGAAGCTGCGGCCTGGCTACACCATGGGCTGCAAGCGCGTGCTGGTGTCGGACGACTACCTGCCGGCGCTGACGCGGGAGAACGTGGAGGTCGTCACGGAGGGGCTCCAGGAGGTGCGCGAGCACTCCGTCGTCACGACGTCGGGCGTGGAGCATCCGGTGGACGCGCTCATCTTCGGCACGGGGTTCCAGATAACGGAGCCGTCGTTCGCCCGGCACATCCGGGGGCGTGACGGGCGCACCCTGGCGGAGACGTGGGCGGGGAGCATGAAGGCGCACCTGGGGACGTCGGTGAGCGGGTTCCCCAACTTCTTCATGTTGCTGGGGCCGAACACGGGGCTGGGGCACACGTCGGTCATCCTGATGATTGAGAGCCAGCTGGCGCACGTGCTCAGCGCGCTGCGCTACCTGGAGGGCAGGGGACTGGCGGCGGTGGAGCCCACGGCGGATGCGCAGGAGGCGTTCGTTCGCGAGGTCGACACGCGAATGGCCCAGACGGTGTGGATGCGGGGCGGCTGTGTGAGCTGGTACCTGGATGCGACGGGGCGCAACTCGACGCTGTGGCCGGGCTTCACCTTCGAATACCGGCGCCGCGTCTCCGCCTTCGAGCCGACGGACTATGTGGCCATCCACCGGCGAGCGCGTGCGAGGGGCGAGGCGGGTTCTCGGAAGAAGGCGCATGGCTGACGCGGTGGCGATGGCGGCGCTCGCGATGTCGTCGCGCCGCATGCTCGATGAGGGTCTGTCGGGCCGAACGCGGAACGGAGCCAACAGATGAAGTCGGTGAAGGACAAGGTCGCGGCGATAACCGGAGCGGGCTCGGGCATCGGCCGGGCGACGGCGGTGTTGCTCGCGCGTCAGGGCTGTCACGTCGCGTTGTCGGACGTGAATGTGCAGGGGCTCTCCGAGACGGAGACGCAGTGCCGCGCGCACGGTGTCCGTGTCCGGGTGGACCGGGTGGATGTCGCGAAGCGCGAGCAGGTGCACGCCTGGGCGGATGATGTGGCGAAGGAGTTCGGCGGCGTCCACATCATCATCAACAACGCGGGTGTGGCGTTGGGGGCCACCATCGAGGACACCCGGTACGAGGACTTCGAGTGGCTGATGAACATCAACTTCTGGGGTGTGGTGTATGGGACGAAGGCGTTCCTGCCGCACCTGAAGGCGGTGGACGAGGGGCACATCGTCAACGTGTCGAGTGTCTTTGGCCTCATCGGGGTACCGACGCAGGCGGCGTACAACTCGGCGAAGTTCGCGGTGAAGGGCTTCACGGAGGCGCTGCGGCAGGAGCTGGAGGTGGAGCCGGGGACCATCGGCGTCACCTGTGTGCACCCTGGGGGTATCAAGACGAACATCGCGCGCAATGCGCGGGTCACGGTGCGTCGAGGGTGGACGGACGAACGCTCGTCGAGTGACTTCGAGAAGGCCTTCGCCACCACGCCGGAGCGGGCGGCGGAGGACATCGTCACGGCGATTCGGAAGAACCGTCGTCGGCAGCTCATTGGCGGGGATGCGGTGCTCATCGACCTGTTCCAGCGGTTGTTGCCGACCCTGTACCAGCGGGTGCTGGTGGCGGGGATGCGGCGTCGGCGGCGGAAGATGCTGAGCGCGGCGACATGAAGCGCACGCGCGTGAAGGACTCGAGGGGCGCGACGAAGGCGGCGCCTTCGAGGACGCGTCGGCCGGCTTCGCGAGAGAAGGCGCGGGGGCGGGTGACGCCGCTCTCGAAGCGGCTGGAGGTGCCTTCACGGGCGACGCCGCAGGACCTCTTCGCCCTGGCGATGCGGTGGTGGGAAGAAGGGGAGCGGTTCGACATCGGCCGGATGGCGCAGGAGCTGGGCGTGAGTCGGGCCACGGTGTTCCGCTGGGCGGGGACGCGGGAGCTGCTCTATGGCGAGGTGCTGTCTTTCCGGTTCGAGGCCGCGCTCACCGCCGCGAGAAGCGAGTTCAAGGGGGAGGGGCCGGCGTATGTGGCGGCGGTCACCCAGCGCCTCCTCCACCTGATTGTGGAGGACGCGCCGCTGCGGCGCTTCATCCAACAGGATTCCGAGTACGCGATGCGGGTGCTGATGTCGAAGAGCAGCCGCGTGGAAGAGCGCTGCGCGGCGAGCATCAGGAAGGCGCTGGAGGAGGGCGTGAGGGACAAGCACCTCCGCCCGGCGATGGGGCTGGATGCGCTATCGAACGTCATCGTCCGGGTGGGACAGTTCTTCCTGTACCGCGACGCGCTCACGGGCGACCCCCCGGACGTGCAAGCCGCCATCACCGCGACGCTCATCCTCCTCACCGCGGAAGAGGGCGATGCGAGGTGGAAGAGGCGGTGATTGGAGCAGGCGTCAGGAGATGACGGGTCGCAGGAGTCCGGCCTCGCTCACTTGTGCAGTGCGAGCCCCTTGATGGCCTTGTCCACCTGCTTGCGCTCACCTCGCAACGCCAGGCCCACGAAGTCGAAGTCCTCGGGGTTCTCCGCGCGGAACGCGGCCCGGTTGTCCACGTCGTTGCCCGTGGCGAACATGGCGGCCACGTACACAGCGGCCGTCAACCCTCGCTCCACGGCGGCCCGGTGCGCGGCTTGAAGCTGCTCCCGAGTGGCGCTGAACACGAGCATCGGCTGGCCCAGGAGCCGGCTGTACTTCCTTCCCGTCGCATCCTCATACGGCTCCCCCAGCATCTCCGGAGCCGATGCGGCCATTCCCGTCGCGAGGAAGGCGGTGACGTTCAGCTTCTGCCAGACGGCGAGGTCTTCGCGGATGACGATGGCGATCTTGGTCGTGAACAGCTCGGGCATGGAGGTCTCCTCTGTCGCCGGTCATCCTCGACAGAGGCGCGCTCCAGGTCTGGAACGTTCGTGCACATCGCGCGGTAGGCGGCCGGTGTCAGTCCATACGCCCGCCGGAACCATCGTCCCAGGTGACTCTGGTCCGCGAAGCCCACCGCCGCCGCGACACTCGCGGGTGTCTCTCCTCTCGCCAACCTCCCGCGCGCCGCCGCGAGGCGAAGCTGCACCAGATACGCATGAGGTGGCAGCCCATAGGCCGCACGGAACGCTCGCGAGAGCTGGAAGCGATTTGCTCCGCACTCCCGCGCCAGCTCCTCCAGCCCCAGGTCCTCCTCCATCCGCGTCCGCAGGAACTCCCGTGCCCGACGCGCGGCCCGGTGCGCTGCCTCCCCCAGTCGCGTCACCACCGATGCTCCGAGCTGTGGATTGAGCGCCGCCGCCAGCTCCTCCAGCGCCTCGTCCCGCGCCAGCCGCGAGCCTGTCCCGCGCAGTCGCCAGAACGCCCGCTGGATATGCGCCGCCAACCGAGGCTCCTCCGTGAGCGTCGCCTGGAAGCCCGGTCCCTGTGACACCCCACGCCCATCCGCCACGCGCTCGCAAGCCCGAGCCACCCACGACGGCTCCAGGTAGAGCATCAGATACGTGAAGCCCGTCTCGCCCCGGGCATGCCCGTCATGAGTCTCCCCGGGCTCAATCAGGATGACCCGTCCCGGGGTGCTCCGGTGCAGGGCCCGCCGACATGAGAACTCCTGGAGCCCCTGCTCCGTCACTCCCACGAGGTACGCGTCGTGAAAGTGGGGGTCATACGCATGGCCCGTGAAGTGCGCTCGAATGCTCTCGATGCCCGTCGCCTCGTCACGCGCCACGTCGACCCAGTCCCGCTCGAGTCGGGACACAGGGGAGCAGCTCGGACAAGACGGACGCGCGCCGGACATCTCGCGCTCAATCCTAACACCGCGTCCCGGCAACAGGCCCGCTCCCCCTGAACCAGGGAAGCGGGCCCAAGCCTCACAGCTAGTTCGCCGTGAAGTACAGGTTGTCCAGCAGCAGCGCGTTGCCCGAAGGCCCGCCTCCCGCGATGAACACGAAGGGCGACAGCACCGCGCCCATGCTCACTCCCGCCGCGGAGAAGTCCGACAGCGGAATGGCCAGGTGGTGCCACTGCCCGTCATTCACATACCCATACTTCGCCACGTCCAACTGCACGCCCTCCGTGTCGCTCATCCCAATCTTCACCGAGGCGAACCCCGGGTCCGACGAGTTGAGGCTCACGTGCAGCGTCTTCCACGCGTCCAGGTTGTGGCCCGTATCCCAGTGGATGCCGAAGCCCAGCCACCCCTTGCCCGTGTGGATGATGCGGTCCGCCGTCTTCCCCTCGATGCGCGTGTTCGAAGGCTCAATCGTAACGGTGCCCTCGTACAGGTAGAGGTGCGTGTCCACGTCGTTGATGATGATCTCCTCGGACCGGCCTCCCTCGTAGAAGCCGACGAACAGGCGCCGCTGGCCCGCCTCGAACGGGAACGGCCCCGGGAGCGCCTCGTCCTGGGGATTCGACCCGGCATCGTTCTGCGAGGACGGCTGGTGGTTCTCGTAGTCGGATGCCCCCGGGTCCGGTCGGCACGCGGCCAACGTCAACAGCAGCATTCCCACGGTCCGCTTCATGGTCGCACCGCCCTTTCACCACCACTCGAGGTCCGCACCAGCACCCAGCCGCCCGTCACCGTCCCACCCATCTCCACGATGGCCTTGTAGGAAGGCGTCAACAGCTCGTAGGGAATCGTCCCCGTCGAGTCGTACGTCACCGCGTCCGGGAAGTTGTCCAACACCGACTGGTACGAGCGGATGGCCATGTCCCGCACCACCGGCAGGTCCTCCTGCCGGGCCAGTCCGTTCTGGTACACGCCGAGCAGGTTGAGGCCCACGTAGTACTGCGCCTCGCCATACGGCCCTCGCGCGAGCACGGTGGCCCACGAGTAGAACGCCGCCACCGGCCCCGCGTTGGCCTGGAGCACCCACTTCGTCTCCGTCCCCGGCGTCGAGTCCGCGAACGGATTGTTCGGGTCGTCCAGGATGGTGGTGCTCGGATACACGCCCATGGTCGGGTCATGGACCTCGAGCGTCAGGTCCTCCAGCGACTCGCCATAGACATAGCTCGCGCGGTCATAACACCCGAAGGTGCTCAAGGCCGCGAGGAGCACGAGACACGTCCTCATACGTCGTCCCTCAGAGCGAAAGGATTGCATACGCACCCACCTCGTATTCGCGGCCCTTGAGTCCCTCGGCGATGGCCACCGTGCTCATGCCCTCCGAGTACTCATCCAACATGCGCACCAACCCTCGCAGACCGAAGCGCGTGGACACCGCGCCCAGCACCGGCCGCTTGAGCCCGTAGGACACGTCGCCGCCCAGCTGCACCGGATACGTGAGGTTGAACACGCGGTGGTAGTCGTATGGACCCCAGTCGTTGAACCGAAGCTGCGTGGCGAGCAGCAGCGTGTCGTACAGCACGTTGGCGTCCAGGCCGAAGCGGCGCACCTGCCGCGCGTCCTCGCCTCCGGACTGCACGCTGCCCACGAAGGCCGTGCCGTACAGCTTCAGCCGCTGCGACGGATTGCCCACCATGCGCAGCGTCGTCTCCCACTCGTCGCGCGCCGGTGGCGCCCCGGCGAAGGCCACCGCGCTGCCGTCCGCGAGGATGGCGATGCTCGCGTCTCGCGACGTCGGCTGGCGGCGGTACACCAGGTCCAGGCCCGCGGCGAACGGCGCGTCCTCGCGCATCTCCCGGTCCCACGCCCAGAACCACGTCCCCGGCGTCGGGTCGAAGGTGATGAGCAGCTCCGCGCCCAGCGTCTCGCGGTTGTCCAGGACGGTGAAGGCGTCCTGCAACACGTTGCGCGCCCGCACCGCCGGGAAGTACGTGCCCGAGTCCTGGTCGAACGTGTCGGGGATGTTCGGGTTCGGCCCGATGAGCGGCTTCTGGTACAGCACGTTCGGCGCCACCTCGATGGTGCCCAACTGGAACGCCGCGCCCGCCTGCGCGCCGAAGTGGTTGCCGCGTCCGCTCTCCCGCAGGCTCCAGCCCGTCAGGACGATGCTCGGCTCGGGACCGCCGTCCGCCACCAGCCCGCGGAACGAGCCCTGGGCATACAGCCGCACCCCGCCCAGGTCATACGTGGCCCGCGCCTTCGCGCCGAGCGTGTCGAGGAACTGCACCTCGTCGCGCAGCACCTCCTGGCCCGTGCCCATGTAGCTTGCGCCACCCTTGGCCTCGCGCGTCCAGGTGAACTCCTCACCAATCCGTTGGGGCGCGGCGAGGATGCCGCCGATGTCGAGCGCCAGCGGGCCCTTGTTCCACTCGAACGTGAGCGCGGTGCGACGCGCCACGCGCTCGCGGATGACGGAGGCCGTCTGCTGCGTGGCACCCCGGGCGATGTCCTCCTGGTGCACCAGCGTCAGCGCCATGTCCCCGAAGCCCTTGCGGTACTTGGCGACGATGGACGGGTTGGCGCCCCAGTACAGCTCCGGACCCACCGCCAGCTTGAAGCCCTCGAAGGAGCGCTTGCCGCTGAGCACCACGCCGAAGGGCGCGTTGCCATGGTAGATGTCGATGTTCGGCCCGTAGTTGGCCTCACGGTACAGGCCGAAGAAGTCGCCCTCCTCGCCCCAGTGGTAGTGGCCGACGCGGTAGTAGCCCTCCAGCGCGAAGTCCGCGCGGTCCAGCTTGAACTCCGCCTGGTACAGCGCGAAGCGGTCGAAGGCGGACACGCCCGGCTGGGAGACGCCCGGTGTCGGCGAGCCCGTCGTGGGCGTCGTCGGCGTGGGCGTGGTGCCCCGGTTCTCGTAGAAGAGGTTGTTGAGGCGGTTGGTGGCCACGTTGCCCACCACGTTGAACGACGCGCGGCCGTACACCCCCGTCGCCGGCTGGACCGCCAGGTCGAAGAAGATGGACTCCGTGTGGTCCGCCGCCGTCAGGTTGGGCCGCGTCGTCGCGATGCTCCCGCGCGACAGCGAGCTGTCCATGACCAGGCGCAGGTTGGACACGCGCACCATGCTGAGCTCCTCCGTCTTCGCCAGGGCGATGGAGGACTCGTAGCTCTTCGACATGTCGGAGGGACGCAGGCCCGCGAAGTGCGCGTGGATGCGGTCCAGGTCCGTGTCCGCCGCGTACGGGTCCAGGCGGAAGGCCGCCTGCAACATGTAGTAGGCCGTGCGCGGTTGGATTCGGGAGATGCCCGCGTCGTCCGGCTGGCCCAGGGCGCAGATGCCGAACCACTCCTCGTTCATGTTGTTCTGGCCGGGCACGAAGTCCGCCGCGTAGCCGCCGTTGGGCCACGACGCCGTCGTGTCGTGAATGGAGAGGTTGGCCTCCTGGCCCATCTTCCACCAGCCGTCCACCCACTGGAACACGAAGCCGCCCAGCGCGTTGCCCACGCGGCCCTGACCGTAGGTCTGCGTATAGATTTCCTCCCACTGCTGGCGCAGGTACTCGGCCTGGGACAGGTGGTCCTCACGGCCGTCCCGCGCGTTGAAGGCGTCCGCGCCGAACTCCGAGAAGAGCACCGGCTTGTCCACCTTGCGCAGCACCTCGTCGAACAAGTCCCTGACGCTCGGGCCCCGGTAGACGTTGGCGCCGAAGATGTCGATATCCATGGCGTGCTTGGCGACCAGGTCGATGTACTGGAGGTCTCCGTTGGCCAGGGCCACCGGGTGGTTGACGTCACGGGCCTTGATGGTCCGCGCCGCCTCGCCCATCAGCGTGTAGAGGTGCTCCGCGCGCGCGGCGTCCTCCTGGCCCGGCAGCGCCTCGATTTCGTAGCTGGTCCAGTGCAGGCCGTAGTTGTTCTCGTTGCCGAGCAGCCACATCAGCACGCCCGGAACGCCCCGGTACACCTCCACCTTCTTCGCCAGTTCCTCCAGGAGCGCCTTGCGGTGCGCGGCGTTGGAGTAGTCGATGTTCGGCACGAAGGCGCCGTTGACGGTGGCGCCGTAGCGGCCCATCAGCGGGTTCACCACCGTGGTGATGCCGTAGTTCTTGAAGATGAACTCCACCCAGCGCGGAGGGATGTCGTCGAACTGGCGGATGGAGTTGACGCCCATGTCGCGCAAGAGCGTCATCTCCCGAGCCAGCACCGCGCGCACGAAGTCGTCGGGCTGGTTCCAGAGCGAGTAGCGGTAGTTCTCTCCAATGGGCGTGTAGCCCCAGTTCATGCCGCGCAACAGGAAGTCGCGGCCGTCCACCTTCAGCTTGAAGCCGCGCTCGTCGTGCTGAATCTTGACGACGGTGGCCTGCTCCGCGCCCGGCTTGACGTCCACGGGCTGGAGGGTGAGCGGCTGCGGGGCGGGAGACGGCGTCGGACTGGGAGGACCCGAGGGCGTCGTCGTGGTGGCGGCGGGAGGCGCGCCACCCGGGGGAGAAGCGGCAGGCGGCGTCGACTCCACCGGCGCCGTTTGCGGTTGGGCACCGCCGGGTTGGACGGGCTGCGCGTCCTGCCCGGCATGGACGGGGGCCTGGTACAGCGCCACCGCGAGGAGGGGTGCGAGGACCAGGGCTCTCACGCGGCCAGCTCCACATCCAGCCCGTTCTGGGCCACCACGGCGCGGTACAGATGCGCGCTGTCCTTGGGGATGCGCTTCTGCGTGGCGTAGTCCACGTACACCATGCCGAAGCGCTTCTGATAGCCGTAGGCCCACTCGAAGTTGTCCAACAGCGACCACGCGAAGTAGCCCTTGAGCGGCACGCCCTGGTTGATGGCCTCCAGCGAGGCCTCCAGGTGCGAGCGCAGGTAGTGCACGCGCTTGGCGTCCCTCACGCGGCCATCCGCGTCCGGCGTGGTGCCGTAGGCGGCCCCGTTCTCCGTGACGTAGAGGTGGCCCGGTTTGTAGTCCTGGTGCAGCCGCACCAGCAGCTGCGTGAGGCCGTGGGGCGACACCTCCCAGTCCATCTCCGTCTTCTCGGAGCTGACGTGGACGGTGCGAGGCGCGTTCTGCGACTCGGGGATGCGGTCGCTGCGGATGACGCCGCGGTTGTAGTAGTTGACCCCCAGGAAATCGATGGGGACGGCGATGTCCGCCAGGTCGCCCTGGCGCACGAAGGGCAGCGTGTCCGACTTCAGTCGCCCCTCGGCGACATGGTCGTCAATCACGTCGCGCGGGTAGCCCTTGCCGTAGAGCGGGTCCAGGTACCAGCGGTTGAAGCCGCCGTCGAAGGCGCGGCACGCGTCGTGGTCCTCCTTGCTGGGCGACGCCGGCTCCGCGGGCACCAGGTTGAGGGTGATGCCGACCTCCGCCTTGGGCACGTTGGAGCGGATGACGGGCACGGCCTGCCCATGCGACAGCAGCACGTGATGGGCCGTGGCCAGCGCCTGGCCCCAGTCCTTGATGCCGGGCGCATGCTCGCCGTTGGCGTAGCCCAGGATGCTGATGCACCAGGGCTCGTTGTGCGTAATCCACTTCGACACGCGGTCCCCGAGCTTCTGGCTCACCACGTCCGCGTACTCGACGAACGCGCTCACCGTGTCGCGCGAGGCCCAGCCGCCCTTGTCCTGGAGCGCCTGCGGCAGGTCCCAGTGGTACAGCGTGACGGCGGGCTCGATTCCCACCTCCAGCAGTCCGTCGACCAGCCGCGAGTAGAAGTCGAGTCCGGCGGTGTTCACCTTGCCGCGTCCCACGGGGAGCACGCGCGGCCAGGCGATGGAGAAGCGATACGCCTTCAACCCCATCCAGCGCATCAGCTCCACGTCCTCGCGCCAGCGGTGGTAGTGGTCGCAGGCGACGTTGCCGTTGGTTCCGTCGGCGATTTTACCGGGCGTGGCGGCGAACCTGTCCCAGATGGACTCACCGCGCCCGTCGGCGTCGGTGGCTCCTTCAATCTGGTACGAGGAGGTGGCCACACCCCACACGAAGTCATGAGGAAACTGCCGCATCGTCAGGGACTCCTTTCGAGGACTCGAGATGGCAGCGGACGTGGTGCTCCGCCGCGGGAAGGTGAAAGGGAGGAAGCGCCTCGTGGCACCGCACGTCGGCGTGAGGACAGCGGGGCGCGAAGGCACACCCCAGGGGAGGAGGCGGCGCGGTCGCCACGCGCGCGGGAAGGGGCGTGCGCAGGAAGTCCGCGCCATCCGGCACCGCTGACAACAGCAGCCGCGTGTACGGGTGCCGAGGCGCCTGGAGCACATCGCTGGTGCGGCCCGTCTCCACGACGGAGCCCGCGTAGAGCACCAGCACGCGGTCCGCCAGGTGACGGGCGCTCGCCAAATCGTGCGTGATGAAGAGGATGCCGATGCCGCGCTCGCGCGTCAGGCCCTTGAGCAGCTGGAGCACGCCCCGGCGCGTGGACACGTCCAGCATGGAGGTGGGCTCGTCCGCGATGATGACGTCGGGCTCCACCGCCAGCGCCCGCGCCACGGCCACGCGCTGACGCTGGCCACCGGACAGCTCGTGCGGATAGCGCTTCGCCAATTGCTCCGCGGGCGTCAGGCCCACCGACTCCAAGAGCGCATGCACCTTCCGCGTCAGCTCCACGCCGCGCGCGCGCCCATGGCGCACCAGCGAGCGCTCCAGGTGATAGGCCACCGTGTGCACGGGGTTGAGCGAGGCGAACGGGTCCTGGAACACCATCTGCACGCGGCCCCGGTAGGCCAGCGACGCGGAGCGACCCTCGCGGGCGAGCACGTTCTCTCCACTGAGGAGGATGTCGCCCGAGTCCGGCGTGTCCAGCCGCGCCAGGAGGCGGGCCAGCGTGGACTTGCCGCTGCCGGACTCACCGACGAGCGCGAGGATTTCTCCGCGCTCCAGCGAGAAGGACACGTCCGTCAGCACCTTGCGCCGCGCGTGGGACAGGAAGCCGCCCACGGGGAAGCTCCGATTCAAACGCGAGGCTTCCAACAGGGGAGGGCTCATCGACGACCTCCGGGCAGTGCGGCGAGCGGGGGCTTCAGCGCGCTGGCGGCCTGCTCCAGCACGTCGGGCGTGGGCGCCTGCGTGTCGGTGGCGCCCAGGTGCGGGAAGGACGACAGCAACAGGCGCGTGTACGGGTGACGGGCGTCCGTGCGCAGCCGCTGCGCGGTGTCCACCTCCACCAGCTTGCCGGCCTGGAGGATGCCCACGCGGTCCGACAGCGCGAGCAGCAGCGGCAAGTCATGCGTGATGAAGAGGACCGCGAAGCCCAGCCGCTCCTTCAGCTCCAGCACGCGCTGGAGCAGCTCCTTCTGCACCACCACGTCGAGCGCGGTGGTGGGCTCGTCCATCACCACCAGCCGGGGCTCCAGCGCCAGCGCCAGGGCGATGCCCACGCGCTGCCGCATGCCGCCGGAGAGCTGGTGCGGCCAGGCGTTCACCAGCTCGGGCTTCAGGCCCACCATGGCCAACAGCTCGCGGCCCCGCGCGTAGGAGGACGCGCGTGAGGCGCCGCCGTGCGCCGCGAGCGTGTCGTGGAACTGCTCACCCAGCGTGAGCACCGGATTGAGCGCGCTCATCGCGCTCTGGAACACCATGGACACACGGCTCCACCGAAAGGCGCGCAGCGCCTCCGGCGACAACGCGGTGACGTCCGTTCCGTCGAAGACGATGCTTCCCTGGGTGATGGCCGCTGACGAGGGCAACAGGCGCAACAGCGCGTAGCCCAGCGTGGACTTGCCGCTGCCGGACTCGCCCGCCAGGCCGAACACCTCGCCCGGGGCGATGTCCAGGGACACCTGGTCCACCACGCGGGAGGGGCCCGCCTGCGTCATGTACTCGATGCACAGGTCGCGCACGCTCAACAGCGCGCCGGGCGCGGCGGCCTCCTGCGCGGGCGTGGCGACGGCGCGCATCACCGCGGCCTTGGGCGCCTTCGGAGGCGCGCGCAGTGAGGGGTTGGTCAGCTCGTCGATGGCGGAGCTGAGCAGCGTGAGCGAGAAGCCCACCAGCGCGATGCAGATGCCCGTGGGGACGAATATCCACCAGGAGCGCGTCAGCAGCGCCGCGTCGTTGCCGGCCCAGTAGAGGTTGGTGCCCCACGTCACCGCGCCCACGTCGCCCAGGCCCAGGAACTCCAGGCCCACCTGAGCGCCCACGGCGTACAGCGTGTTTCCAATGAACGACGAGGCCACCAGCGACGCCATGTTGGGCAAGAGCTCGCGGGTGATGATGCGCGCGTGGCTCTCTCCGGCGACCACGGCCGCCGCGACGAAGTCCCGGCCTCGCAGCGCCAGCGCCTCCGCGCGGAAGACGCGCGCGTTCCAGGCCCAGCCCGCGAAGGTGAGCACCACCACCATGCGGAAGGGGCCGGAGGGCAGGTAGGCGCCCAGGACGATGGCCAGAGGCAGGCCCGGGATGACCAGGAAGATGTTGGTGGTGAGCGTCAGCGCGTCATCCACGCGTCGGCCCAGGTAGCCGGCGGTGATGCCCACCAGCGCGCCCACCAGCGTGACGAGCGCGCCCACCGCGAAGCCGATGGCCAGCGTCTCGCGCGCGCCCACCACCGTCTGCGCGAGCACGTCCTGGCCCTGGCCCGTCGTGCCGAACCAGTGGGCACTCGAAGGCGGCTGGTGGGGCTGACCCATCAGCTCCGTCGGGTCCATCACGAACCACGGGCCCACCAGCGCGACGAGGAGGAAGCCCAGCAGGAGGGTGCCTCCCACCGCGGCCTTGCGCTGGCGGAGCAGGCGTCGAAGGGTCTCACGCATGGGCGCGGGTCCTCGGGTCCAGCCAGAGGCAGAGCAGGTCCACGGCGAAGTTCGCGGCGAGCACCGCCAGCGTGATGACCAGGAAGAGCCCCTGCATCAGCGGGTAGTCCTGGTTGCGCACCGCGAGGATGAGCAGGTAGCCGGTGCCCGGATACGAGAAGACGATTTCCGTCAGCAGCGAGCCGCTCAGCACGAAGCCCAGCGCCATGCCGAAGCCCGTGACGTTGGGCAAGAGCGCGTTGCGCGCCGCATAGCGCAGCATCACCTGACGGGGCGGCAGGCCCTTGGCGTGCGCCAGCCGCAGCGTGTCCGTGCCCAGCACCGCCACCATGGTGTTGCGCATGCTCAGCATCCACCCGCCGAGCGTGGCCACGACGATGGATGCCGCCGGCAGCACCGCGTGTCGTCCCACGTCCGCGATGAAGGTGAGCGTGGCTCCGGGCTCCACGTCGTGCGAGTACGCGTGACGCAGCGGGAACCAGCCCAGCCCGAAGCCGAACAGGTACAGCGCCAGCATGGCCAGCCAGAAGTAGGGGAAGGCCCCCAGGAAGGCGAGCGCGGGCGCGAGCGCGGAGTCAAGCCAGCCGCCCCGGTTCCACGCGGCCAGCACGCCCAGCATCGTCCCCACCGCGAAGCTGATGATGACCGCGCACCCGGCCAGCCCCAGCGTCCACAACAGGCCCGTGCCGATGACCTCCGTCACGGGCGACGGGTAGTACGCGTACGACAGGCCGAAATCGCCCGTGAGCAGGTGCTTCAGGTACGTGAAGTACTGCACGTGCCACGGCGCGTCCGTGAAGCCGAACGCCGTCTTCAGGGCCACCAGCGCCTCGGGGGAGATGCGGCCCTCGAAGCGGGCGAACATCGCCGTGGCCGGGTCGCCGGGCGCGAGCCTCGGGATGACGAAGTTCATCGTCAGCGAGGCCCAGGCGGCGAGCAGGTAGAAGCCGAGCCTGCGGAGCACGTAGCGCATGGTCAGGGCGCCTCCCTCGGGACGAGCGCCGTCAGCACCAGCAGGCTGTCGGGCTCGGCGTGGGGCGAAAGCCGGGCGTAGGGGTTCGCCTCGGTGGGAAAGCCCGTGAAGCGCTTGGAGTTGGACTCGCCCCAGGACGGGTTCGGGAACAGCGGAATGGCCGGCGCCGTCTCGGAGAAGCGCCGCTGCACCTGCGCCATCAGCGCCTGCTGCTCCTCGCGCGAGTCGGTGACTTCGAAGCGCTCCAGGAGCGCGTCCGTCTCCTTGTCGCCGTAGCGCTGCCAGTTGGCGGGAGCCACCTCGCCCACCGGACGCACCGTCGCGGACGACAGCATCCACTTGTAGAAGGTGTACGGCGTGGGCCCGTCCAGCGACCAGGAGATGGCCAACTGGAACTCCCCCTTCTGGAGCCGCGCCTGCCACGCGCTGAACTCGTACGTGCGCAGCTGTGCCTGGAGGCCCAGCTTGCGCAAGTCCCGCGCGACGACCTGTCCCGCGCGCACCCAGTCCGACCAGCCACCCACCACCTCGATGTCCAGCGTCAGCGGGCTGCCGTCCGCCTGGCGGCGCAGGCCGTCGGGCCCTCGCGTGAGGCCCGCCTCGTCCAGGAGCCGCGCGGCCTCCTTCGCGTCGTGGCGCACCCACGCGTCGTCCGCGACGGCCGCGTCCCGCCAGCCGGTGTACGCGTCATTGAGCCCCGTGGCGTCCGCCGGCCGCGTGTAGCCGTACATGGCGATTTCGACCAGCCGCTCGCGGTCCAACGCCATGCTCAGCGCCTTGCGCACGCGCACGTCGTTCAGCGGGGGCTGGGTGGTGTTGGGGTAGAGGAAGACGGTGCTGCCGAAGAGCGGGAACCAGCGCGCGTGGTGCTTGGGGTCCTTGGAGACGAAGGTGCGGTCCACCGCGGGGACGAAGTTGCCGGCCCAGTCCACCTCGCCCTCCACCAGCGCCAGGTTCGCCTGGTCATTGGTGGGGAAGGCCAGGAAGCGCAGCGCCCGGACGGCGGGCTTGCCGGGCTGCCAGTAGTACGGGTTGCGGCTCAGTTCGTACACCTGGTTGCGGAAGACACTGACTTGCGTGAAGGGCCCGGTGGCCACCGGGTTCGGATTGGTGAAGGTCACCGGGTCCGCGACGAGCTCCCAGATGTGGCGCGGGACGATGGGCTGCGCCGCCAGGTCTCCGAAGCCCGGGATGAAGGTGCGGGAGAACTGGAAGGCCACGGTGTGAGGCCCTTCCGCGCGCACGTCCGAGAGGAAGCGCCACACGCCGCCCGCGTCCAGGGCCGCGTGCTTGCGCAAGAGCTGGAAGGTGTAGGCCACGTCCTCGGCGGTGAAGGCCTTGCCGTCGGACCAGCGCACGCCCTCGCGCAGCGTGAAGCGCAGGGTGCGGCGGTCCTCGGACCACGCGTGGCCCGTGGCGAGCCACGGCTGGAAGTCACCCTTGGACGGCGTGTACAGCTCCAGGCACTCGTAGACGCCCGCGCGCGTGGGCCAACGCGAGCCCGCGCCCGGGAAGAGCGGGTTGAAGTTGCGCACCCACGCGCTCTGCTGCTCCACGGAGACGAACAGCGTTCCGGGCGGACGCGGACGAGGCTCGTTCGAGCACGCCGCGCACAGGAGCAGGAAGAGGGTGGAGGCGATGAGGCCCGCGGGCCTCATTCCACCCTCGTGTAGGCGCGCACGTAGTCCACCCGCATCTGCTGGGGGAACTGCGTGGTGCCGTCCACCGGACCCACGAAGCCGCCACCCACCGCGACGTTGAGGATGAGGAAGTGCGGATGGTCGAACACCCAGCGGGCGTTGCCCGGCAAGTCCCTGGGCGTCACCTCCATGAAGGCGATGTCGTCCACGAACCAGCGGATGCGGTCCGGGTCCCACTCCACCGCGAAGAGGTGGAAGTCCTCGTAGAGCTTGCCGCCGGCGACGACATGCTCCTCGCCCACGTTCTCCCCGCCGGAGTAGCCCGGGCCGTGTAGCGAGCCCCGGACGATGGCGGGAAGCTGGCCCCGGTGCTCCATGATGTCGATTTCACCGCACGTGGGCCAACCCACCTGGTTGAAGTTCGCGCCCAGCATCCAGAAGGCCGGCCAGATGCCCTTGCCCGTGGGGAGCTGGATGCGCGCCTCGAAGCGCCCGTACGTCCGCTCGAACTTGCCGCGCGTGGTGAGGCGCGCGGAGGTGTAGTCGTTGCCCTGGTAGCGCTCGCGCCGCGCGGTGATGACCAGCCGGCCCTCGCCGTCCAGCGACGCGTTCTCCGCCCGCGCGGTGTTGTGCTCGTACTGGCCGTTGCCCCAGCCGTCTCCTCCGACGTCCGGACTCCACCGCTCCGAGGAAGGCAGCGCGCCCGCGGGTCCGTCGAACTCGTCCTGCCACACCAGGCGCCAATCCTGACGCTCGGGCTGTTGCGTGGTGGGAGGCGGTTCCGTTCGTCCTGAGCGGGCCGGGTCACAGGCCAGGCTTCCCAGGAGCGCGAACCACGGAAGGAGTCGGCTGGGCGTCATGCGGATTTTCCGACGTGTTGGAGGGGAAATAGCGTGCGGTCCCGAAGGGCCGCCTGGAGCACGAGTGTGGCCGCGCCCACCGCGATGGACTTGTCGCCCAGCGCGGAGGTGACGATGCGCGTCTCCGCCATGGACGTGGACAGCGCGCGCTTGCGCACCGACGCCCGCAACGGGTCCAACAAGAGGTCTCCCACCGAGGAGATTTCGCCGCCGAGCACGACGATGGCGGGGTTGAGCAGGTTGAGCAGGCCCGCCACGGCGACGCCCAGGTACTGGCCCAGCCCGTCGATGATCTGCCGCGCCGCCGGGTCTCCCGCGCGCGCGCCTTCGACAATCTCCCGCACCGTGGGCGCCTTGCGGCCCTTGGTGCCCATCAGCTCCCGCGCGCGCTCCACCAGCGCCCCGGAGCCGATGAGCGTGACGAGACAGCCGCGCAGGCCGCACAGGCACGGCGGGCCCGCTGAGTCGACGGCGATGTGGCCAATCTCTCCGGCCGTGCCACCGGCGCCGCGGTACACGTCGCCGTGGATGATGTGGCCGGAGCCGATGCCCGTGGCCAGCTTGATGTACGTCAGGTCCTCGCCACCGATGCCCGCGCCCCAGTAGCACTCCGCCAGCGCGCCGAGGTTCGCGTCGTTGTCCACGAACACCGGCAAATCGAACGTCGTGTTCAGCGCCTCGCGCACGTCGTAGCCGCGCCACGCGGGCAGGATGAGCGGGGACAGCTTCCCGGGCGCGGACGGGTGCACGGGGCTGGGCGCGGCCACGCCCAGGCCCACCACGGAGCGCCGGGGCACGCGCTCGGCGTCCAGGCACTCCTGCACCAATGTCCGCACCGTCTTCAGCGTGCCCTCCGGATCATTGCGAACCTGCTGCGCGGCCGTGCGGTGGGTGCGCACGCGACCTCTCAAGTCGGTGAGCACCACGGTGACGTGGGTGGCGCCCATCTCCACGCCGATGATGCTGAAGGCGTCGTCGCGGAAGCCGATGAGGGTGGGGCGACGGCCGCCTCGGGAGACGCCGGCGCCAATGCTGCGCACCAGCCCCGAGTGCTCCAGGTCCGCGACGATGGCCGACACGGTGGACGGGCTCAGCTCCGTCCTCCGGGCAATCTCCGCCCGGGAAATCTGGCGCTCGCGCCAGATCATGTTGAGCAGCAGGCTGCTGTTCTGCGCCCGCATGCCCGCCGCGTCGACCGTCAGTGCCGCCGTTCCCACTTTCATCGTCCCCTTACGCTCCATTCCGCCGCGCGGAAGGCGCGGTGGGTGTCATCTCCACTGGATGTCGTCGATGTAGAAGACCATCGGGGAGGGCTTGCCCCCCGCCACCCAGCCGAAACCACCCACCACCTTCCGGTATCGGACGCGGCTGACGTCGATTGTGTACTCCTTTGGCTCCGTCGTGAGCGTCTGGTCGCCGGTATCGAGGGTGAAGCCGTCGGCCTTGGTGCTCATCCCCACCAGGAACTTGACGACCTCGCCTCCCTGGGCGCCCCACGCATAGAAGGACAGCACGGACGCGCCGTCGGGGACCTCGAAGCCGGGCAGGTCACCCCAGTTGAACTCGGGGTACTGCCACCACACGCCACCCCAGCCGTTGTTGCTCGCCGTGTAGGTGAACTTGTGGCAGTCGCCCTTGGCGGTGCCCGGCCGCGTCGCGGCGCACTCGGGCGCGGAGACGATGGTGCCCAGCTCGCCGTCACCCATGTAGCCGCTGGGCGCCCAGTGGCCATCCACCGTCAGGGGCAGCAGCGTGGTGGGGCCCGCGTCCGGTACGCCCGCGTCCGGTGGCGGCTCTCCCGCGTCAGGCGTGCCCGAGTCCACGGGCCCCGCGTCCGGCGTACCCGAGTCGACAGGCCCCGAGTCCGGCGTGCCGGAGTCGGGCTTTGTCCCCGCATCGGCCTGCGGCTCGGGCGTCTTGTCGTCGTCCTCCGGGTCACACGCTCCAAGCAGACTCATCGCGGCGAGCATCCCCGCCGCGGCACACGTCCAGGCGAAACGCTTGTGTTGCATGGGCTTCCCCTCCCTGCTGGAAAACTTCGTTCGCACTGCGAAGAAACCAGTCGACGCAACGAGCCAGCGCTCGCGTGGTGCGATGCGTCAAGAAAGCGCTTTGCTTCAGAGGAGAGTGAGGTGAATCACGCCGTGCCCATCCGCCAACACCCCCGGGCCCACCGTCACTCCGCCACGAACGCGTGCTTCATTCGTTCGAGTGCCGAAGAAAGTACCAGCGACGTTGGCTGGAATGCAAGCCGCCGCGTGACAGGCCCTTGACGCCAAACCAGACATGGCGCCGAGGGTGGACCTCTCCCAACGCCTGACGCAACGCGGCGATGGTGCGGTGAGAGGGATAGGCGCGCGAGCAGGTGAATGAGGGCTGGAGAGGTGCTGGAAACTTTGTTCGGACGGCGAACTAAGTCGGGAGCGGGGGGCGCCGGGTCATCCTGGAGGGGCACTGGACGGGGTGCGGCTCACGTCCGGCTCCGAGCGGAATGGCGACGACGGGGGCCACCATAGCCTGGGGCTCCCGTCTTGAAAAGTTTCAGCGGGCCCCGGCGCAACCGGAATCCGGGCGCGGGTCACCGGTTGCTCGTCTTCATGGGCACGTTGAGTCGACGTTCTGTCTTGCTGGGCTTGGGGTCCTGCGCCGTGGGCGCGGTGGCCTGCACCTGCGCGTCCCAGGCCGAGGCTGTCCCCGTGGCGCCTCGCGTCAGGGCGCGGCTTTATGTCTGCGAGGGCTGTGAAGCAGTCGCCGAGCGGAGCCCGGAGCGTCTGGCGCCCTTCGTCCAGTTGGCCAGCGGAGCGGAGCCGGGGGAGCGGATGACGCTGACGGGGCGCGTGTTGAGCGCCGAGTCACGCGAGCCCGTCGCGGAGGTCGTCATCTACGCGCATCACACCAACGCGGCCGGGCTGTATGCGAACGGTACGCAGGAGTCCGAGTGGAGTCGTCGCCACGGCCGGTTGCGAGGGTGGGCCAGGACGGGTGGGGACGGCGTCTATACGTTCGACACCATCAAGCCCGCGCCCTATCCGAACGACATCCTGCCGGCGCACGTGCACCTGTTCATCGGCGAGCCGGGGCGACCTCCGTACTACGTCGATGACGTCGTGTTCGACGGAGAGTTCGGCGTGACGCCGGAGTACCACGCGCGGCAGGAGCTTCGAGGTGGCAGCGGCATCGTGAAGCTGTCACGCACGGCCGCGGACGTGTGGCTCGCGAGGCGGGACATCGTCCTGGAGCGGCACCCCTGACGCGAGCGGGCGGGCGCTCAGAGCGGCGCCAGTTGAAAGGCGTCCATCAGGAGCGGCAGAGGGCGCGCGCTCCACAGCACGGCCCACTGTCGTTCATTCACACCGCGCATGTGGACGTCGCCCACATACAGCGCGACGGCGGCGCGGGCCTCCAGGTCGATGAGGAGCGCTCCCACCTCACCCGCCATCGAGAAGGGCCGGTCATCCGTGGCAGTGACGAGCACCTCGCGTCCGTCGTTCTCGCTCACGGAGATGATGCGGCCTTGCCGCAGGCCGCCCCGGTAGGAGTACTTCACCACGGTGCTGCCCACGCGGGGCGCGGCCACCCGGGGCACCCAGGGCACAGGCGGGTACTCGTCCGTGCCGAGTTCCTCCGGGTCCACGGGCGCGGCGATGCAGGCGTCGAGCAGGCCCGAGGGGTTCCACCCCGTGCCTCCCGTGGCCACTACTTGAGCGACTCGCGTGTGGGTGGTGACATGGCGGAGCCAGCGCCTCTCGGCGCGGCGGTCCACGATGCCGTCCTCGCCCCGTGAGTCCGCTGGAGGTTGTGGCACCAGTCCTGCCACCGGGAGCGTGCCGGGCGCCGGCGGCAGCAAGGGCGGTGGTCCCAGCCGGTGCTCCACGGTGAGCAGCACGGGGGCGCCGGACGCGCGCTGGCGGAACCAGCCTCCGAGGGACATCTCGTAGGGGCTGCCCTCCTCGCTCAGCGGCTCTCCGGCAATCAGCCGGGGGCCTCTTCTGTCGCCGTGCGTGCTCATGGTCGTGACTCCTACAGCTCGCTCAAGCCCGGGTCGAACAGGTAGCTGAGCTTGACGAGGAACTCGCGCGAGAACACGGGCATGGGAGCGTGGCCGCCATTGTACGGCTGGGCGATGCGGAAGTTCGTGCCGAGCAGGTTGTAGATGCCCGCGCCAATCTCCAGCCCCTTCGTGCCCACGTTCTCCGCGCGCACGTAGAGGTTGAGCAGCAGCTGCGTGGGCAATTCCTCCACCGCCGAGGCACCTTCGTCGTCCGGCACGTCCACCGCGAAGCGCTTGCCCACGAGCACCGCGGTGGGATTCACGGACAGCCACGGCTGCACCTTCAGGCTGCCCGACAGCGAGGCCTTGTGCGTGGGCATGCCGGTGAAGGCGTTGGAGTGCCCGGGCACCTGGTAGTCCGCCACGTCGTTGCGGCCCGAAGGCGCATAGAACGAGTAGCTGAGCGCCGCGCGGCCCCAGCTCCCCTTCACGTGGTAGTCCAGCTCGATGCCCCGGCTGCCCAGCCGCCCCAGGTTCCGGTACGCCTCTTCGTTCGTCACCGCGTCGTACGAGTAGATGATGGGGTCCGACACGCCCACGTCGAAAGCGTTGGCGCTCAGCGCGTGGCCATCGCCGAAGCGCAGCGTGCCCTCCAGCTCGTACACGGTGGTGCGCTCGGGCTTCACGTCCGCGCCCAGGCTGATGTTCTCGATGCCCGGCGCGCGGAACGCACGGCTGAAGAGCGCCTTGCCGCTGAACGGGCCGAACGCGCGCAGGAGCACCAGCCGGGGGACGAACGAGCTGCCGAAGTCGCTGTGGTTCTCATACCGCGCGCCCGCGACGACGGTGACGAAGGGGTTCTCCGAGAAGGCCTCCACGAAGCCCGCGACGTTGAGGTAGGAGACGCTGACGGCGCCGTCCTCGCCAAAGGCCGTCTGGAGGCCCACGTCCGCGGGGCCCTTGAGCTTGCCCTGGTCCGACGCCACGTCCACGCCGCCGGTGAGCTGCAGGAAGTCCAGCGCCGCCCAGCGCGCCATCGTCCGGCCGCGCAGCCGCATCACCTGCTTCTCGTAATAGAACTCGGAGGCCTGGTCCGCGTCGCGGAACGGCTCGGAGAGCGTCAGGTTGAAGCGGGGGATGATCTCCACCCGCTCGCTGGGACGGAAGCGGTTGCTCAGCTCCGCGTGGAAGGACTCGAAGTCGGAGGACGAGGGCGCGTCCAGCACCTCGTCGAAGGCGACGATGGCCGACGTGGCGAAGCGCTGGTACAGCACGCTCAGCTGGAGGTCCCGGTAGCCCACGCCCGCCTGCACCGTCGTCGGGTTGAGCTTGGTGTTGCCGCCCATGTCGGCGGTGTTGCCGAAGAAGTCCTGGAACTGGGCATCGCTGCGCTGGCCCTGGCCCAGCGACGCGGAGGCGAAGACGCTCAGGCCCGGCGCGGACTCGAACACCTTGCGTCCCGACAGCGTCAGGCTCCGTCGGCCGTTGACCTTCTCCAACTGGCCGTAGGTACCGGACACCATCAGGTCCGTGCTGCCCTGCACGCCCCGGGTGATGACGTTGATGACGGCCAGCTCCGCGTTGCCGCCGTAGATGACCGAGCCGGGGCCGCGCACCACTTCGATGCGCTCGATGAGCTCCACGGGCAGCTCGTTGCCCAACTGCATCGTCGAGTAGAGCTGCTCGTTGAGCTCCTTGCCGTCGACGACGAGCAGCACCTTGCCCTCGTAGCCCCACAGCCCGCGGAACCCCGGGCCGACGGCGCCCTGCGTGTCCACGCCGAAGAAGAAGCCCGGCACCTGGAGCAGCAGGTCCATCAAGTCGCGCGCGCCCGAGTTGCGAATCTCCTCCCCTGTCATCGACGTCACCACCGCTGGCGAGTCGCGCAGCTTCGTAATCGCGAACGACGCCACCTGGCTGTGCACGTCGGACTCCTCGTCGAGCGGCACGTCCTGGACCTCTGCGGGCGTCGACTCGGGCGCGGCCTCGGCAGGAGGCTCGGACGTCTCCGGCTCCCACTGGGCGAGGGCGGGGGGCGCGGCGCAGAGCAGCAGCGGGAGCAGGAGGGGGCGGGGCCAGCGAAGGCAGAGCGGCATGAGGGGACCTCGGGGCAAGCGGGGGGCATGGGCGGCCAGGGCCCGCGTCTGACAGGGATGGGGAGACAGCGGTGCGCGGCGGGGTTCAGCGCACCCGGACGGCCGTGCGACGACCCGGCTCGACCTCGACGCTCATGCGACGCTTCACCTCGCCGTTGACGCGAACCTCCACGCGGGCGGGGCCGGCGGGGAGGTTCTGGGCGACCAGCGGCGGAAAGCCATAGGGGCGGTTGTTGACCCAGACCTCGCCGTAGAGGGCCGGAGAGGTGATGTCCAACTCACCCCGGCCCGTCGCGGCGGCCTTCGTCACAGCGGGCGCGGCGGAGGCCACGGGCGCGTGGGCGGCGGGAGGCTCCACGGCCGCCGCGGGCGCGGCGACGGTCACGGGCGGAGAGGTGGGCGCGGCGGGCCGCGTGACGACGGGCGTGAGCTGCCCGCTGACGTCGCGGTTGAGGGAGTGCACCGCGTCCTCTTCCAACTCCACCGTCTCCTCCACCAGCCTCCGGTCTCCCTGCGCGAGCGCCACGCGGTACGTGCCCGCGCGCAGGGGCAGGCGCGCGGGCGTCATGTCCACGGCCTTCCCATCCACCTGCACCACGAGGCCCGGCGGCGTGGACGTCACCAGCAAGAGGCCGCCGCGAGGCTCCTCCAGCACGGCGGGCTCCTCCTTGGGCTGCGCCCGCGCCGCCGTGGCCGCCGCCTTGGAGGCGCGCGTCCGGGCCGGCTGCCGCGCCGGGGGCTCTCGCGTCGCCTTGGCCTGCTCCGTGCGGCCGCGGTTGCGCTCGCGCGACTGGAGGTCGGTGGCGATGCGCAAGAGCTCCACCAGATCTCCTCCGGGCGCCTTGCGCAGGCTCAGCGCCTCGGTGAACTCGCTGACGGCGGTGTCGTAGTCGCGGTCTTCCAGGGCGGCGAGTCCGGCGGCGCGGCGCGCGCGGGCCAGTCCCTCGCTCGCGTCATCCACCGGCGGCGGAGGAGGCGGAGGGGCCGTCGCGGCCTGCGTCGGTGGCGTGACGGGAGCGGTGGTGGGAATGGCCTCCGTCGCGCGGCGCTTGCGCACCACCACGTAGGCCATGGCGTTGAGGGCGAGGGTTCCGACGACGATGACGGCAATCCAGGTCTTCTGTTTCATCCGCTTCTCGGTCTCACCGCACGCGCCACATCAGCCCGGGCACGAAGGCCGTCCCGCTTCAGACGACGACGAAGTACCAGAACAGGGCACTGGCGCAGGCCGCGGCTCCCGCGGTCAGCACGACGGGCCAGGGGAAGGGGGGCTCGCTCAGGTCCACGGGGACGGACACGGGGAGGGCGGCCACCGGGCTGCGCATGGTGGGCGAGGTCCGCTCCTCCACGGGCGGCGGGAGCCGCGAGACGGGGCTCGGCGTGCGCTCGAAGGGGATGCTCCCGCCGGACATGCCGCTGCCGGGCGACGAGCCGAACGCGGACAGCGCCGTGGCGTGCTGCCCCGTCGTGTCGGCGGGGAACAGCGACGTCACCAGCGAGGCCAGCTCGCGCCCGCCGGATGTCCACTGCTGCGCGGCGCGGAAGCGCTCCAAATCCATCGCCAGCTCGCGGGCCGTCTGGTAGCGCGCGTCGGGCTCCTTCTCCAGCAGGCGCAGGATGATGCGCTCCAGCTCCGGCGCGAAACCCGGTGACACCAGTGAAGGCGGTGTCACCTGCACCTGGGTGGCGGCGACGATGGTCTGCTCCACCGTGTCGCGCTTGAACAGGCGCCGCCCCGTGGACGCCTCGTAGAGGACGATACCCAGGGAGTAGAGGTCCGAGCGGTGGTCCAGCTCCCGGTTCGTAATCTGCTCCGGGGACATGTACGCGTACTTGCCCTTCACCACGCCCACGCTGGTGCGCTCGACGTTCACCGCGCTCTTCACGATGCCGAAGTCGGCCAGCTTGATGATGCCGTCGCGCGACACCAGCACGTTGCCCGGCGTGACGTCGCGGTGCACCAGCTTCAGCGGCGTGCCGTCCGGCAGCGTCTTTGAGTGCGCGTACGCCAGCGCGTCCGCCACCGCGATTCCCACGTCCACCGCCACCCGCTGGCCCAGGGGGAAGTGCGACTTCCACGCGTGCCGCAGCACCCGGTCCAACGCCTGCCCCTGAATCCACTCCATGGCCAGGTAGTACTGGCCCTCAATCTTCCCGAAGTCGAAGACCTGCACGATGTTCGGATGCGTCAGCAGCGCGGCGACCTTCGCCTCGTCCGCGAACATCCGGCTGAACGCCTCCAGGTTGGCGTACTCCGGCAGCACCCGCTTGATGACACACGGCTTGGAGAAGCCGTCCGGTCCATCAATGGAGGCCAGGAAGATGTGCGCCATCCCACCCGCCGCGAGCCTTTGCAGAATTCTGTATTTCCCGAAGTAGACGTCTTCAACGGGAACCGGCACTGGCGCGTCGAGCCTGTCCAACTGTCGCCTCAGGAATTAGCTGTAAGGCGAGAAAGATACAGTTGGTTTGCCTACCCCACAAGTTCGCGACCCTCGGGTGTCAAGCCCTTTGGGCATCAAACTCCGGGAGTCGGGTGGGTCATCCGCGGCGGGGTTTGCCGCGGGACTTGCGACGGCGTTTGTGCGGGGGGGACGGAGGGGTGACTTCGGCGAAGCGGAGGCCGGAGACGCCCGCGTGCTCCAGGGCCTCTTTGATGCCCTCGGAGACGATGAGGCTGACGGGCCAGCCCCAGGTGCGCAGCACGCGAGCGCCCTGCGTCTTCGTCGCGTCGATGCGCAGGCCGCGGACGGTGCGGTAATGACCCACGCGCTCGGGCGGGCCGTCCTCGGCGGTGTAGTGGGAGACCTCCGCGCAGGCGCGTTCATCCAGGCAGCGGATGAGGCGGGTGGCGACGAGGATGAAGAAGGGCTCGGGCTCGCCCTCGACTTCCACGGGGATGAGCTGCACGTCCTCCGGGGCCAGCTCCCGGAAGATGGAGGCCACGGTGGCGTGGACGATGGGGGTGAGGCCCGCGCCGGCCAGGGAGAAGTCCAGCGGGCGGCCGGGAGGCTCGGCGGTCAGCTTCAGCCGGCCCTGCTGCCGCACCGGGGCGCCGGAGGTGAAGGACCAGACGGAGCGCGGCTTGCGGCCGTCCAGGGCCACCGGGTCGCTCAGCTCGCGCCGGGCCGGGTTGCGGAAGTCGTCATGCAGGTCGAAGTAGCGGGCGGTGCGCTCGGGCCGCTGCGAGGCACGGCGGGCGGCGGGTGCTCGGCGGGCGCTGTCCGGAGCCTCCTCGGAAGGAGCCTCGCCGCCGCGTGGAGTTCCTTCGTCGGAGCTCGGACCCGGGATGCTCCGCGCGAGCAGCCGGAGCGCTTGGGTGAGCCGCCTGAACATCCGGCGATGTTACTTCGCCCGTCCCGGGTGGGAGCGAGCGGAACGTGAGGGGCCAGGTCCGCTGCCCGCTCCGCGTCCCGCCAGCCCGCGCTACCAGGACGTGTGGAGGGCATACTGGCCGGCGCGGGTGTCCAGGCTGAGGAAGGAGAACTGCCCCTCCGAGCACGTGCCGCTGTTGAGGAACAGCTTGCTGCCGTGCTCCACCTTCATGCCCTGGTGGGTGTGGCCGGTGACGACGATGTCCGCCTCGCTGTCGCTGGCGCGCGCCAGGGCCCACTGCTGGAAGCTGCACCGCGCCGGGTCCGGCAGCGCGGGCGAGAGGCGGGCGTCCAGCGCCTGGAACATGCGGAACATCGCGCGCAGGTGCATGCGCCGCAGCCACCCGCCCGCCCACACCGAGGCCTCCGAGAACCAGCGCGCCTTGCGGATGACCCAGTCGTGGTGGTGCCCGTGGGTGAACAACATCCGGATGCCATCGGCCTCGAGCACCAGCTGCTCCGGCGCGCCGAGCGCCGTGCCGGCCACGAGGTCATGGTTGCCGTGGACGTAGTGGTACTGGGGCTCGGCGAAGCGGCGCACCAGCTCCGGGTGGGCAGCGCGCGCGGCGGCCAGCTCGGCCGCCTGGTGACCGGGCGCGCGAGAGGTGAGCGTCTCGAAGATGTCGCCCAGCAGGACGATGCGCTCGAAGTTGCCTTCCAGCACGCGCAGGAAGCGGACGAAGGAGGAGTCCTCGTGGCCGAAGTGGTCCGCCACGTCGCGTCTTCCCAGGTGCAGGTCCGAAATCACCGCGATGTGCATGCCGTATTCCCCTCCCGCGCATGGTCAAGGTCGCGGCCCATTTTCATGAGTAACGGAGCCAGGGCTTCCCCGCAAACCTGCGCACGCCGTGCGCATTCGTCCACGACGCGATGCGCTCCGATTTCGATTTGCAATCGTGTCTTTTAAACACTAAGACTGTGTCCGAAATACACGAAGGCGAGGGCGGGCGCATGGTCATCGGGTACATGAAGGCGGCACCGACGTCGTACGTGATGCAGTTCGAAGGGGGAAAGGTGGTGCGGGAGGGGGCGGGGCTCTCGTTCTTCTACTGGAAGCCGTCGGCGACGTTGGTGAGCGTGCCGCTGTCGAGCGTGGACGTCCCCTTCGTCTTCAACGAAATCACGCGGGACTTCCAGGCGGTGACGCTGCAGGGGCAGCTCACCTACCGGGTGGCGGACGCGCGCAAGCTGGCGTCGCTCCTGGACTACTCGCTGGCGTCGTCGGGGCGGCACCGCTCGGAGGACCCGGAGAAGCTGCAGGAGCGGCTGGTGCAGGTGGCGCAGGTGCGCGCGCGCACGGTGGTGCAGGGGATGGTGTTGCGCGAAGTCCTGGTGAGCGCGCAGACGATTGAAGCCCAGGTGCTGGCGTCGCTGTCGGCGGCGGAGCCCATCCGGGCGCTGGGGGTGGAGGTGATGGCGTTCTCGCTGTTGTCCGCGAAGCCGACGCCGGAGATGGCGCGGGCCTTGGAAGCGGAGGCGCGCGAGGGGCTGCAGCGTCAGGCGGACGAGGCCATCTACGCGCGGCGCAACGCGGCGGTGGAGCAGGAGCGCCGCATCAAGGAGAGCGAGCTGGCGACGGAGCTGGCCGTGCAGGAGCGCCAGCGGCAGCTGCGCGAGGCGAAGATGGCGGGGGACATCGCGGTGGAGGAGCAGCGCTCGGCGCTGATGGAGCGCTGGGCGCAGAACGAGAAGCAGGCCGCCGACGCGCGGGCCTACGCGCTGGAGAAGACGCTGGCGCCGGTGCGCGGGGTGGACTGGAAGACGCTGATGGCGACGTCCTCGAACGGTGGAGACCCGGCGCTGAACATCGCGCTCGCCTTCCGGGAGATGGCGGAGAACGCGCACCGCATCGGCGAGCTGAACGTGTCGCCGGACCTGTTGACCTCGCTGATGAGCGGCGCGGGCGCGAAGCCGCCGAGGGAGAACCCGCGCAACGTCCAGCACGGGCCGCCCCGCGAGCGCTGAGCCACCACGAGGGGAGGGCCGGGCCATGTACGAGAAAATCCTGCTCGTCACCCGCCGCACGCGGCTGGCGGGGCTGGTGGAGCGCTTCAACACGAAGAAGCAGGCGAAGTTCTACGTGGAGCACGCGGGGCAGGACTTCGAGGAGTTCGAGCGCGAGGACGACGCCTACCTGCGCGCGGTGGACCGGCTGCGCGACTCGCTGGACGTGGGGCTGCCGGTGCAGCAGGTGGACCGGGGCCTGGTGCCCACCTTCCTCTTCAGCGGGAAGGAAGTGGTGGTGGTGGCGGGGCAGGACGGCCTGGTGGCGAACGTGGCCAAGTACGTGGGCGAGCAGCCGCTGGTGGGCGTGAATCCGGACCCGGAGCGCTTCGACGGAGTGCTCTTGCCCTACGAAGTCGCGCAGGCGCGTGGCGCGGTGCGCAAGGTGCTCGAGGGCAAGGCCCGGCTGCGCGGCGTCACGCTGGCGGAGGCGCGGCTGGAGGACGGGCAGCGGCTGTTGGCCTTCAACGACTTGTTCATCGGCGCGAGGACGCACGTGTCGGCGCGCTACAGGTTGAGCCATGGCGGACAGGAGGAGTCGCAGTCGTCCAGTGGCGTGCTGGTGTCCACTGGCGCGGGCTCCAGCGGGTGGCTGTCCTCCGTCTTCACGCTGGCTCGGAGCCTCACGGCGCAGACGGGCGGCGTGCCGGGCGCGCCGTGGCGGCTGGGGTGGGAGGAGCCCCGGCTGGCCTTCGTGGTGCGCGAGCCCTTCGTGAGCCGTCACTCGGGGGCGGAGGTGGTGGGCGGCTTCGTGACAGAGGAGCAGGAGCTGGTGCTGGAGTCGCGGATGCCGTCGGGGGGCGTCATCTTCAGCGACGGCATGGAGGAGGACTTCCTGGTTTTCGGCGCGGGGGCGCGGGCGCACATCCGTCCGGCCCGGCAGCGCGCGCGGCTGGTGGTGGGCTGAGTTTTCCGGAGGCCGCGTTCCTCGCGTTATGGTGACGCCTCACGGACGCTCGGGGCGTCCCGCGCTGGAACACGCACGAGGAGAGGCTCATGGCCAGGACACTCGCGGTGATGACGTCCGGCGGGGATTCGCCGGGGATGAACACGGCGCTGCGCGCGCTGGTGCGCGTGGCGGCGGTGCGCGGCGTACGCGTGCTGGGTGTGGAGTTCGGCTACGAGGGGCTGATGGAGGGCCGCTTCCGCGAGCTGACCCGGCCCGACGGCGAGGGCGGTCCGCTGGTGCCGGAGCCGGAGCTGGATGCGAGCGGCCAGCTGGGTGGAACCATCCTGGGCAGCGCGCGCAGCCAGCGCTTCATGACGCCCGAGGGACGCGCGGACGCGGCCCGTCGGCTGGAAGACCTGTCGGGGCTCGTCGTCATCGGCGGCAACGGCAGCCTCACCGGCGCGCACCTGCTGGCGCGCGAGTGCAAGACGCCGATAGTTGGCATCCCCGCGTCCATCGACAACGACATCGGCTGCAGCGCGTCCGCCATTGGCGTGGACACCGCGCTCAACACGATTGTGGAGGCGTGCGACCGCATCTCCGACACCGCGCGCGCCCACCGCCGCGCCTTCATCGTCGAGGTGATGGGGCGGCACTGCGGCTACCTGGCCATGGCGGCGGCCGTGTCCGCGGGCGCCGACGCGGTGCTCTTTCGAGAGCAGGGCAGGGGCGAGGCGGACATCCTCCAGGCGCTGGAGGACCTGGTGCGACGCAACCTCGCGGAGGGGCGCACCAAGCGGCGCGTATTGGTGTTGAAGGCGGAGGGTGTGGAGCTGCCTACGCCGCTGCTCGTCTCGCGACTCCAGGAGCGCTTGAAGGACCTCAAGGGCGTGGAGGCGCGCGGCATGGTGCTGGGCCACCTGGTGCGCGGCGGCAGTCCCACCCACCATGACCGGATGATTGCGGGCCGGCTCGCCTTCGCCGCCGTGGAGGCCGCGCTGGAGGGCGCCACGGACTTGATGGTGGGCTGGCAGTCCACGGTGCCCGGCGGCCAGACGACGCCGGACCCGTACGTGAAGCGCTATCCGCTGGAGCAGGTGTTGTCGGAGACGGCGGCGCTGCTGGATGGCAGCAGCCCCGTCACCCAGCGGCGCGTGCGGATGATGGAGTCCGTTCAGGGCGTGCTCGCGCTGTAGCCCGCGCGCGAGCGCCCCGTCGCTCCTTCACCCCGCGCCCTACGTGACAGTCACGACGACTTCGGGGCACTTCAGCGCCACGTCGTGGTACTCGCCCGCGAGGGCGGGGACCTTCGCCTGGTCCGAGGTGACGTCCATCAGCGGCCCCTGGAAGGTGATGCGGTAGGTGCCCGGCTCCTGGAGCCCGTACGCGGGCGCCACGTCCACCGTGCCCTCCACCGACTCGCCGGGAGCAAGGGTGGCGTAGGAGGAGGCGGTCGGCGGCGCGCGCTTCATCATGGGCCCGCCGTAGGGCAGCGCGGAGGCGGCGCCGTCGCGCGACACCAGGAAGATGTCGTTGCGGATGCCCTCCAGCGGCGTGTGCCACTTGAGCACGTAGAGGGGCTCCTTCGTGGGGTTGGTGAGCTTGAACACCAGCTCCACCGGCTCGCCCGCCTTCACCTGCGCGGGGCCCGTCAGCGTGCACTCCAGCGTCTTCGCCACGGCTGCCTCCTCCTGCGTCCGCGCATCCGCTGGCGGCGCTGTCTCTTCCTTGCGCGTCGCACAGCCCGACCCGGTGATGGCCAAGGTCAGCAGCGCGATGCGGCCCACGTGTCCACGCGTCGTCATGGATACCTCCGCCTTCGAAGACGGCGTGGGGCCCGAGGCCTCGCGCCGTCCGGAAAAGAAAACGGGGGCGCCGGCCGCACCCCCGCTTCCCGTCACATCATGTCAACGAAGGCCTGTCACGGCAGCGCGGGGGTGTTCTCCGCGAAGTACTCGTGGCTGTCCGCGTTGTCGCGGGCGCGCGCGGAGTTGGAGCTGGTCAGGCTGCGGCAGGCGCTCTGGCCGTAGGCATGGTCATCCGTGTCCGCCACCACGGTGAAGTGGCTCATCTCGTGGATGAGCGTGCCGCCCTTGGAGTCAGTGCCGGACATCGGCGCGCTCCAGAAGGCGTTGCACACGTAGATGCGGTACGGCTGGTTCTTGTAGACGTACGCGTAGGCGCTGTCCGAGCACGCGCAGTCGACGATGACGTTGCGGGTGTCGAAGGCGCTCTTGATGGCCGCGAAGTGCGACCTGATGGTGCTCACGTTGCTCGACGTGTTCGGGCCGAACCACGTGGTGAAGCGCTGGCCGATGGTGCCGTTGAGGTAGCTGACGGAGTTGTTCGTCATCGACTGCGCGGTGCTGAACGCCGTCGACACCGTGGAGGCGGGACGCGAGCCCGTGCAGCTCGACGTGGACAGCGCCTGCGCGGTGACGGTGTCATTGCCCCAGGCCACCGGCGCCTGGAACTCACGGCCCTCGATGAAGAGCTCCACGCTGTCGGAGCGCAGCTGGGAGATGCCCTCGTGGCCCACGTCCGAGTGGTGACCGTCCGAGTCGTAGCGGATGCTGTAGCTGCCCGTCTTCGAGAAGTCGTAGATGGTGCCCAGGTCCACCGTGTACGAGACGCTCTCCCCCGCCGCCAGGCGCAGGAAGTCCGTCGTCACCGGCGTGGCCCACTTGTAGTGACGGCCGTTGTACTCCGCCTTCGCGCCGTCCACCGTCACCGCGAACAGGTCCTCCTTGAGGCCGTCCGTCGGCGTGTGCCACTTGAGCAGCCGCACCGTGTCCTTCGCCACGTTGGTGAGCGTCACCGTCACGCTCACGCTCTCGCGGGCCGCCAGCGACGAGCGCGGCACCGACAGCTTCACCGCCACGTCTCCGGCGACGGCGTCTCGCGCCGACTCGCCCTCGGTGGGCACTTCGCCCGCGCGCTCCTCCGGAGCACCACAAGCACCCAGCAGCGAGACACTGACAACTGCACCCATCCACCAATTGAGGCGACCACCTGAGCTGAAGCTCATCGGGGACTTCCTTTCGGGGGGATACGTTTGGGGAGTGACTTCGCGGAGTACGCGGCGGCCCTCATTCAGAGAATGCGGTCCTGTCGCGGTATCCACCTTATAGTCCCGCCCCGGGAATCCCGTCCAGACCCCGACAGCCGGGTGCGACTAGGGGCGGGCGTACGACACGAGCAGGGCCACCATGCACGCGGCGTAGCCGAGCACGACGGGGCCGAGCGCGAAGAGGACCGTGTCGTAGAAGCTTTCGGTTTGGGTGGTCATGGCGGTGTTCCTTGCGTCGCGCCGCGCGGTCATCGCGTGGCATCCGGACACAAGAGCAAGGCCTGGGCCATGGGCGTTGCGCGGGTGGAAACCCAGGCGCATCGCGGGGTTGGAGCGGTGAAGGGGCCCGCGCGGCGGGTTTCGCCGCGCAGCCTGTTCGCGAATGGGACGCGCGCGTGCGGCCTCGACATTGGAGGCCCGCGCACACGCATCCGCTTGCGTCACTTCCCTGCGGCGGGTCCGCTTTCACCGGCGAGTGAGCGGACGAGCTCCAGGGAGCGCCGCACGTGTTCGCCCACGCGAATCTGGGATTCGAAGCTGTCGCGAATGACTCCGGCGCGGTCCACGACGAACGTCACGCGGCCGGGGAGCAGGCCCAGGAAGGAGGTGCCGACGCCGAAGGCCTCGCGCGCCTGGCCCTTTTCGTCGCTCAGCAGCACGAAGGGCAGGCGGTGCTTGGCGGCGAAGCCCTGGTGGGACGCGGAGGAGTCACCGCTGATGCCGACGACTTCCGCGCCCGCCGCGACGAAGTCCTCGTACTGGTCCCTCAGGCCGCACGCCTGCACGGTACAACCCGGCGAGTCGTCCCTCGGGTAGAAGTAGACGACGAGCACCTTCTGTCCGGCGAGGTCGCGCAAGCGCACCGGCTGGTTGCCCGCTCCCGTCAACGTCACGTCCGGCAGCGCATCCCCGGCTTTCAGCAGCTTCTGCTTCGCCACGCAGTCCTCCCGCATCGCCGGAGGTGGGGGCCCGGCGCGCCCGAGGCGCGGCAGTCAACCATGCCCCGAGGGGAGGGGCGAGCTTGCGGACGAGCCCTCCTGTCGGGTGGGGTGCCTGCTCCCTCGCTGCCCGAGGGTGAGAGGGTCATGTGCGGAGCCCTTGTTGGCGCGCAGCATCTCCACCACCCCCGCCGCATCTCATAGTCGTGGGGGATGCGAAGGCGCTCCCCCGTCCGGCAGGCGACAGCCCTGCGCGAGGCCGGACCCGAAATTTCGGGCACGGGAAGCAATGGCGTCTTACCTTTCGAGATAAGACGTGAGAGCTTATCCAGGGAACAGGGCGGAAACTTTCGCCGGAGTTGCGCAACTTCGTGTTCAGGCGTAGGACGCGATCTCCGGGGGGTTGGTCAGGAGTGAACATGGTCGGCCTCGTCGTCGCATCGCACGGGCGTTTGGCGGAGGAGCTGGTCTCCACCGCGGAACAGATCGTGGGGAAACTCCCCGCGGTGGCAACCTGCAACATCGAGCCGGGGACGCCCGTTGAGGACATCCGCGCGAAGATGAAGCAGGCAGTGTCGCGCGTGGACACCGGTGACGGTGTCATCATCCTCGCGGACCTGTTCGGAGGTACGCCCTGTAAGGAGTCGCTGATGATGTGTCAGCGCATGAACCTGGAGGTCCTGGCGGGCGTCAACCTGCCCATGCTCCTCAAGGCCAACTCTCTTCGTTCCGAGCAGCTCACCCTCCCTGAGATGGCCAACCAGCTGGCATCCCATGGTCAGCGCAACATCACCTGTGCATCCGCCCTGCTTCGCGAGGCCCAGCAGCAACCGCGAACTTGACGGACCCGCGCGGGTCGGCGATTCGAGACTGCCGTGATCACCCTGGTCCGCGTCGACAACCGCCTCATCCACGGCCAGGTCGTCGAAGCCTGGCTCCCGCACCTCAAGGTGTCCCGCGTCGTGGTCGCGGATGACGAGGCTGCCTCCAGCCCGCTCATCCGCGCCGCCATGGCGCTGGCGGTGCAAAGCGCCATCGAGGTCCAGATTCTCCCCCTGTCCCAGGTGGACTTCGCGGCCCTGTCCAAGGACGGGGTGCGCACGCTGGTGCTCCTGCGCGACGTGGCCTCGGTGCCTTTCGCGTACGCGCACGGGCTGAGCCTGGGCGAGCTCAACCTGGGCAACGTCCACTTCGGCACCGGCCGGCGGCAGGTGTCCCCGTCCGTGTTCCTGGCGGAGGCGGAGCTGCGCACGCTCCAGCAGCTGGCGGAGCAGGGCGTGCGGGTGGAAGCGCGCGCGGTGCCCGCGGAGAAGCCGGTGGAGCTGCCGGACCTGTCCGAGCGGTGGGCGAAGGCCGGGTGAGCGCGTGAGCGTCGTCTGGGTCCAGGTGGCGCTGGCGGGAGTGTGGGGCGGGCTGGTGGCCGTGGAGCGCAAGGCGTTCCTCCAGGCCATGCTGTCCCGGCCGCTCGTCGCCGCCACCGTCATGGGGCTGCTCCTCAATGACGTGCCCTCCGGGCTGGGCGTGGGCCTGTTGCTGGAGCTGTTCTTCCTGGGCACCGCCAACCTGGGCGCGGCGCTGCCGGAGAACGACACCCTGGCGGCCACCGCCACCAGCGCCGCCGCGGGCACGATTACCCTGGCCTCCGGCGCGGGCTCCACGCCGGCCATCTGGTCGCTGGCGGTGCTGCTCTTCATCGGCATGGGCCGGGTGGGGCGGCGCGCGGACCGGCTGCTGGAGGGCTACTCGGCCAGGCTGGCGCGGGTGGCCCTGGCGTCCGCGGAAGCCGGCGACCTCACGCGCGCCATGCGGCAGAACCTGTGGGGCATGTGGCCGCACTTCGTGGTGTACGGCGTGCTGACGTCGCTGTGCGCGCTCGCCGGCTTCTTCGCGGAGCCGATGCTCCAAGAGATGCCCCCCATGATGGTGCGCGGGCTGGCGTGGGCCTGGCCCGCCATGGCCTCCGTGGCCGCCGCCATCGCCGCGCAGGGCAGCCACGCCAGGCGGGCCCCCCTCTACGCGGCGCTGGGCGCGGCGGCTGTCACCGTCACCGTGGTCTTCCTGCTGCTCCAGGAGCGCACGTGAGCGCCCCGGACACCGCGCTGCCCTGGACGGTGCTGCTGCGCGTCTTCATGCGCTCGCTCTTCCTCCAGGCATCGTGGAACCCCAAGGGCATGCAGAACCTGGGGCTGGCCTACGCCGTCTTCCCCGCACTGGAGCGGCTGTACGCGTCAGGCACCGCGCGCGAGGAGGCCGTCCGTCGGCACCTGGTCTTCTTCAACACCCACCCGTACGTGGCCGCGGCCATCGTCGGCGGGGTGGTGTTCCACGAGGAGCGAATCGCCCGGGGTGAGGAGACGCCCGACAAGGTCGTGGCCTTCAAGGCGGCGCTGATGGGGCCGCTGGCCGCGCTGGGGGACGGCTTCTTCTGGCTGTCGCTCAAGCCCGCGGCGGGAGCGGTGGGCGCCGCGCTGGTGCCCCTGTTGGGGCTGTGGGCGGTGCCGGTGTTCCTGGTGTTCTACAATCTGGTGCACATGCTCCTGCGAGTGCGGTTGTACTGGCTGGGGCTCACCCTGGGAGACCGGCTGGTGGAGGCGGTGGCGCGGGCCAACCTGCCGGCGCGAGGGGCGCGGCTCAGGACGGTGGCGGCGCTGTGCGCTGGCGGGCTCGCGGCCTGGCTGGCGGTGTCCTTCGGGGCCAACGCGGGCGGGGCCCATGCGCCCCTGCTGGCGGCCGGGTGCCTGGCCCTGGGGGTTGCATCCTACGTGCTGGTCAGCCGTCGGGTGCCCAACTACGTGGTGCTCTACCTCGCGGCGATACTGGCTGGCGCGGCGGGTGCCTTCCTTTAGGTAAGACGAGAGGTAGGAGTCGCGATGTCAACGGTGGCCGAAGGAACATACGAGATCATCAACGAGCTGGGGCTCCACGCCCGGGCGGCGGCGCAGATGGTCAAGGTGGCCAATCGCTTCAAGAGCGACGTCTTCATCGAGGCCGAGGGTCAGAAGGCCAACGCCAAGTCCATCATGGGCGTGCTGATGCTCGCGGCGGCCCAGGGGTTCAAGGTGAAGGTGACGTGTAAGGGAGAAGACGCCGAGGCGTGTCTCCAGGAGTTGGCAAAGCTCATCGCCGACCGTTTTGGCGAGTCGAAGTGACGGGTGAGAATGGAAATGCGGTAGGACGCGGAGGAAAGAAAGACACGTGAGCAGCCAGGCCACTCCCACACTGAGGTTGATGGGCATCGGCGCCTCACCCGGCGTGGCGGTGGGCCACGCCTTCATCCTGGACCGCAAACGCATCCGCACGCCGAAGCTGAGGCTGGCGGAGGCGGAAGTCGAGCCCGAGCGGATGAGGATGAAGACGGCGGTGGACCTGTCCGACCGTCAGCTCGCCGAGCTCAAGGAACAAATCACGCGCACCGAGGGCTCCGACCACGCCCTCATCCTGGAAGCGCACCGGCTGATGCTCCACGACCCGATGCTGGTAGACGCCGTCAACCAGCTCATCGTCGAGGACCGCATCAACGCCGAGTGGGCCGTCCGCCGCGTGGCGCGCAAAATCAAGCACCTGTTCGACAACATCCCGGACGAGTACTTCCGCGAGCGGCGCTCCGACGTGGACTACGTCGCCGACCGCATCATCCGCAACCTGATGGGCCAGGTGGTGGACGAGGAGGTGGAAGTGCCGGCGGAGGCCATCGTCGTCGCGCATGACCTGCCTCCGGCCGACGCCGCGCTGATGGCGCGCAGCGGCCGGGTGGCGGGCTTCGTCACGGACCTGGGCGGCCAGACGAGCCACACGGCCATTGTCGCCCGTGCGCGAGAGACGCCCGCGGTGGTGGGCGCCGGCAGGGCCAGCGAGCAGATATCCCCCGGGGACCTGGTGGCCATGGATGGCACCCGGGGCATCATCCTGGTCAACCCCACGGAGGAGCAGCTCCAGAGCTTCCGCGAGGAGCAGCGCCGTCACCAGGAGGCCGAGCACCTCGCGCTGGCGACGAAGGATTTGGAGGCCATCAGCACCGACAGCTTCCGCATCCGGCTCAACGGGAACATGGAGTTCCTGGAGGAGATTCCGTCGCTCCTGGCGCACGGCGCGGAGGGCATTGGCCTGTACCGCACCGAGTTCATGTTCCTGGACCGGAAGACGGCGCCGACGGAGGAGGAGCACTACCGCGCCTACCGTCAGGTGCTGGAGGCCATGGGCGGGCGCCCCGTCACCATCCGCACGCTGGATTTGGGCGGCGACAAGGTGCCGGGCAAGACGAAGCACGAGAAGGAGCCCAACCCGGCGATGGGCCTGAGGGCCATCCGCTACTGCCTGTCCAACCGCGAGCTGTTCCGCACGCAATTGCGCGCGCTGCTGCGCGCCAGCGTGCACGGCAATCTGCGGCTGATGTTCCCCCTCATCTGCGGGGTGAGCGAGCTGCGCGAGGCCCGGAGCGAGCTGGAGGCGTGCCGCACGGAGCTGGGCCGCGCGGGCGTGCCCGTGGGCAAGCGCTTCCCGGTGGGCATCATGGTGGAGACGCCGAGCGCGGCCATCATCGCGGACCGGCTGGCGCAGGAGGCCGACTTCTTCTCGGTGGGGACCAACGACCTCATCCAGTACTCGCTGGCCATCGACCGCCAGAACCGCGAAGTGGCCTACCTCTACCGGCCGCTGCACCTGTCCGTGCTGCGCATGCTGGACACCATCGTCGCCGCGGCGAAAGCCGCCAACATCCCCGTGTCCATGTGCGGGGAGATGGCGGGAGATCCGCTCTACACGCTGGTGCTGCTGGCGCTCGGCTTCGACGAGCTGTCGATGACGTCGGGGCAGATTCCGGCCGTGAAGCGCTTCATCCGCCGGGTGAGCCGGGTGGACGCGTCGGTGCTGCTGCGCGAGGCGATGGAGCTGACCACCGCCGAGGAAATCGAGCGCTTCATGCGCACGGAGATGGACCGGCGCTTCGTCGACACGCCGGAGCGCGCCGAGCCCGAGCACGCCAAGCCCGCGCCTTCCGGGCGGACCACGGGCTGAAGCACGCCGCGTCCTGACGCCGGGGCGCGGCGCGGGGGCTTGTCCCCCCGTCTGCCCGGCGGGAGGCCCGTGCCGAGGCGCGTGGGCCGTGCCCAGCTTTCAGGTCGAGCAGGTCAACACCTGACCTGGGAGGCGGGCGTGTTCAATCCAGCGGACATCCAGACGGGCATGACGGCGCGGGACAGGGACGGGGAGAACCTGGGCCTCGTCGTCTCGGTCGACGCGGCGGGCTTCGTCATCGAAAAGGGCGGCTTCTTCCATCGCGACTACCGGGTGGCCTTCTCGGACGTGTCGGACATCGACCGGGATGACGTGTACCTGCGCGAGGACCTGGCGAGCCTTCCAGGCGTCAGGACGGACGTGCTGGAGGCGCGCGGAGAGACTGCCCGTCACGTGGCCCTGTACCACGACGCGACGGGAGCGCTCGGTGTTGCCCCCCTCGACAGGGTGAGGACCCACGCGGACACAGAGGTGGCCCTGGCGGCGGGGGAGGATGACGTGCCGCAAGGGGTGCTGGTGGGCCGGCCCTCGGAGCACTCCGAGGACGAGGCCTCCGGGCGCCGCGCGGGCACTCCGTCCGAGGGTGACTCGCACACGCGCCGCTGAGTCTCTCCCGCGAGCGTCCACGGCGACGGGGGCGTCGGCTGCGGGTGATTCAGTCCGGTCGCGAGCGTCCACGAGGGCGGGGCCAGGCGACGGGTCCTCTCGCCAGCGCGTCGGCCACGGTGACTCAGTTCCGTGCGTGCACGAGGACGGGGCTTGGCGAAGGGTCCACTCGCCAGCCCGCCGGCCGCGGGTGACTCAGTCCGGTGCGTCCTCGTCGCCGGGAGCGGAGGGGAGGGAACCGTCCACCTTCAGGCCCCTCTTGATGCGGTGGCGGCGGATGGCGCGCTCCACGGGACGCAGGCCCGCGAGGGACAGCAGGGCGATGGCCACCGTGGTGCCGGCCGCCCAGTGGAAGCCCATGCCGGTGGCCAGGCCCACCGAGGCGGTGAGCCACAGGTTCGCCGCCGTCGTCAGTCCCTTCACGTGCCCCTGGTCACGGATGATGGCGCCCGCGCCCAGGAAGCCGATGCCCACCACCACCTGGCTGGCGATGCGACTGACGTCCGCGCGCGAGCCGTCCGGGGAGCCGCTGCCCAGCGTCCACTCGACGAAGACGCTGGCCAGCGTGAAGAGACAGGCGCCCAGGGACACGAGGATGTGCGTGCGCAGCCCGGCGGCCTGTCCCCGCAGCTCCCGCTCCAGGCCGAGCACGGCGCCGAGCAGCGCCGCGACGCCGAGCCGCAGGGCGATGAGGGTCTCATCCACGTGGGAAGAGCCTACTCACCCAGTTCGATTTTCTCGTCCTTGTCCGCTTCCGTCAGTTCGGGATTGGGCAGCGTCTCCAGCGTGGCCGCCAGCAGCTTCGTGGTGGGCACGACGTAGGGCGCCACTTCCTCGCCCAGTTCCTGGCTGAACTTCGTCACGCGCGCCGCGTAGTCCTCGTCGCGCGAGCCCCAGCTCCCCGCCGCCTCCGCCGCCCAGACCTCCTGGCCGTCGGTGCACCGCAACAGCTGCGCCTTCACCTCGGCCTCCGCGCCGTCGCCCTTGAGGCTGATGCTCGGGTCCAACCAGAGCACGCCCTCCACGCCCTCCACGCACAGCCCCTTGAACGTGGTGTCCGAGGGCCGGCCCGGCAGCGCGACGTTGTCCTTCACGATGAAGTCGCGGTTCTGGTTCACCCACTGGCGGGCGATGAGCGTCCACAGCTCCCCCACCGCGGGCTTCTCGTCGGGCAGCGGCTGCGCCACCACCACCAGCCGCTTCGTCGCCTTGCGGTCCACCTGGGCGTAGTCGCCGCGCACGCGGTGCGTCTTCACCGCGGAGCAACCCGCCAACAGCCCCAGCCCGAGCAGGGGCGCCCATCGCATCATCCTCATGATGTCCCTCTCCCGGCCCCCTTCGTCGGAAGGGGGCCTCGTGTTACCGCGCCGTGTACCGCGTGCCTCAGGCCGCTCGCGTGGAGCTGTCCTCACCACCGCCCGCCTGGGGCGTGCTGCCGCCCGGGGACGACTCGCGCCGCCGCCGGTCGTGCATGAGCTGCATCACCGCGGCCAGCACCGTGAACGACACCACCAGCGTGGTGATGAGGCCGATGCAGGCCACCATGCCCATGGAGCGCAGGCCGTTGTGCTTGGCGGCCAGCAGCGCGGCGAAGCCCGCCACCGCCGTCAGCGTGGAGGACGCCACCGCCGCGCCCACGCTGCGAAGCGCGACGAGCGGCGAGGTGCCCTCCAGGAAGCGGTGCAGGAGGTACAGGCCGTGGCTCACCCCGAAGCCCAGGAGGATGGGCAGGATGATGATGTTCATGAAGTTCAGCCGCAGGCCCGTCAGCGACATGATGCCGAGCATCATCGCCACGCCCACGCCCAGCGGAATCACCGACGCCAGCGCCAGCTTCGCGTTGCGGAAGTCCAGGAAGTGCATGGCCAGAATCCACAGCGCGGTGAGAATCACCGTCACCTTGCCGTCCCAGAGGACGATGCGCGCCAGCTTCGCGTAGAGCTGCGTGGCGCCCGCGGCGCGGAACTCCTTCTGCGCGGTGGGGCCCGGCGGGTCGAAGTCATCCTTGTCGAAGCGGCCCGGGTTGTACGTGACGGGGATGCCGCGCGTCTCGTCGGCGAACTGCATCATCTTCTGGCCGTCGAACAGGTCCACGCTCGAGTAGATGAACGTGAGGTAGCCCTTGTTCTGCGCGGTGGGCAGGTTCTTGAACTGGGCCTTGTAGTTGTCAGGCACGCCGTGCACGTCGAAGGGCTTCGCATCCAGCACCTTCATGAAGAACGTGGCCTTCTCCTGCATGTCCGGCGGGAGCGCTGAGATGGAGAAGCCGCGCGCCTCCAGATTGGCCATGTCCTGCTTCCACTCCTGGAGCACCTTCTCGTTGGCCTTCGCCGTCGCCTCGGGCGGCACGAAGGTGAAGATGCTCACCACCTGGTCGATGGACGGGTACTTGTGCGCGTTCTGCGTCAGCTCGCGGTACACGCCCTCGGCCTCGTCCAGGTCCTTGGTGTAGACGGCCATCGGGTCGCTGGAGATGTTGAAGCGGACGTTGATTTCGTCCTGCAGCAGCACCGACGACATGCCGTCCGGGATGAGCGCGCGGGTGTTGTAGTTGAAGCCCACGCCGTGCTTCACGCGGTCGAAGAAGCTCAGCGCGCCCTCGGGCGGCTCGCCCGTGCCCGCCCAGGGGACGGCGGCGGCGCAGATGAGCGCGACGATGGCGGTGCTCACGCCCAGCACCAGGCCGGGACGGGGGATGCGCAGCTCCTGGCCGCTGACGGAGGAGTTGACCGGCGGCGGCTTCATCTCGCCGATGAGCTTCTTGGGCCACTCCGGGTTGATGCGGCCGACCAGCGCCAGCAGCGACGCGCTCCACACGAAGAGCGTCAGACCCAGGATGAGCGTGCCGCAGCCGGCCAGGAAGCCGAACTGGGAGAAGCCGCGGAACTCGCTGACCATCAGCACGAAGAAGGAGCCACCCGTCACGATGGCGGCCACCGCCGCGGGGCGGCCCGCGTTGACGAAGGCGTCGATGATGGCCACGTCGTACGGCTTGCCCGCCCCCAGCTCCAGCCTCGTGCGGAAGGTGAAGTGGATGCCGTAGTCGATGCCGAACCCCATCAGGATGCCGCCCAGGATGGAGGTGATCATGTTGAGCTCACCAATCGTCGCGTAGGTGAAGCCCAGCGTATAAATCGTCCCAATCACCGTGCCGCTGACGACGATGAAGGTCGGCGCCAGCTTGCGGAAGAAGAGGATGGTGATGGCGAAGATGGTCACCAGCGCGATGACGGTGACGGGCTGCAGCGACTCCTCAATCGCGAAGGAGTCGTCCACCGTCGTCTTGTACGAGCCGGTGTAGCCGTAGGCGATGGTCTGCGAGTCGCCCATCCGCTTGTAGTCCTCGACCAGCTTCACCTTGCCGGCCTGCGTGGAGTACGCGGCCAGGTCCTTGTTGAGCTTGTCGAGGTAGTCCTTCGTCTTGCCAATCTCCGTGGTGTCCCACATCGGCTTGACGAGGATGAGCACCATCTTCTTGTCGCTGGAGATGTTGTAGTCGTCGCGGATGCTCTTCTTGCCGACGGACGAGTACTTGTCGACCAGGTCCTGCATGTCCAGCTCCACCGGCTTGGTGGCGCCCATGTCGATGTAGAAGGGGTTGCTGCGGCGCAGCTTGTCCTCGAGGAAGGCCATGATGCGGCGCTTGCCTTCCACCAGGTCCTCCGTCTTCACGAAGAGGACCATGTTCTGCTGGATGAACTCGACGGGCAGCTTGTAGGAGACGGTGCGGACGTTCTCCTTGTCGGCCTCGAGCATCGCGGCGATGTCGTCGGCGGTCCGCTTCATCGCGGCCTCGTCCGTCGAGCGCAGGGCGAGCATCAGGAAGCCGCTGCCCCCCACCATGTCGATGACCTGCTTGACGTCCTTCACCTCCGGCAAATCCTGGGAGATGAGGTCGAGCTGGTTGGAGTTGATGCGCAGCTTCAGCGTGGCCCACGTGGACACTGCGAGCAGGGTCAGCAGTACGGCCAGGATGGTGCCTGGACGACGGACCAGCAGCTGCGCGAAGGCGTAGGCGAAGCGAGAATGCGAGTTCGGGTTTCGAGGAGCGCCGCTCATTCGCGGGCGACCCTACCGACAAACGCGCTCCCCCGGAAGCACGGCCCACCTGCCCGCCCGGCTTGCTGGCCACGGGGAAACCTTGAAGCGACTCCGGGAATAATTGACAGGCGGCCGACGAGCGCTCAGTGCCCCCCCTCCACGGGGAGCACGGCGGGCAGCGGCTCGGGGGGCGCCCGGGGGGGCAGGAAGAACGAGCGGGGATCGGCGAGGAAGCGGGCCCCCACCGCGCGCAGGAAGGGCAGGGCCTCTCCCACGGGCACGTCGCGGGCCCGCACGGCCACGCCCAGGGCCAGGGAGAACGACACGGTGAAGTTGATGGCTCCGATGAGCCCCACACCCACCAGGGCCATGAGGAAGTCGGGCTGGAGCACCGCCTGGGGGCCCAGCGCGCCGCCGGCCATGGCCACCGAGCCGAGCGCGAAGGTGACGTGGCGGATGTCCAGGGGCAGCCCGAAGAAGCGCCCGAGTACGTTCATCAGCGCCAGGAGGAAGCCCAGCGTCACGCAGGCGCCCACGCCCGAGGCCGTGTGCACCAGCCCGTCCGCCAGCCGCTGCGCGCCGCCCACGCCCAGCACGCGCCGCAGCACGCGGTGATGGGCCAGGGCCTCCGGCAGCCGCCGGTACACCACGAAGTTCTCCAGCCACCCGCCCGCCACGCTGGACAGCCACAGCAGCACCCCGGTGAGGGCCGCGTACGGCAGCGAGCCGCTCTTCCACGGGTGCATGGAGGCCACCGTGGCCTGGGCCTTGGCGGGGGAGAGGAAGGGCGTGCCCCGCGCGGCCTGCCACGCCAGGGCCAGGGCCACCGCGGCGGGCAGCACGCAGCCCAGGTTGCCGGTGAAGGCGGCCAGCTGCGAGCGGGTGATGCGAGGGATGATGTCCACCAGGCTCGACAGCCGGTCTCCCCGGGCGCCCTCGCCCACCGCGCCCGCCAGCGTGGCCGCCGTGACGGAGGGCTGCTTGGTGGCCAGCGTGAAGCCCAGCACCTGGATGAGGAGGAAGGCCACCGCGTAGTTGAGGCCCACCGCCAGCCACGAGAAGAACGGCGCGAGCGCCAGCGAGGTGAGGGCGAACTTGCTGGCCACCGCGACGGCCGTCACCAGCCCGCCGCCCGCCGCCGAGTGCACCATGGCGTGGAATTCGGAGCGCGTGCTGGTGATGTAGTGCTCGCCGGAGTGGCCCGCGCGCTCGATGATTTTGCGCGCCAGCATCCGCGCGTTGCGGCGCACCAGCTCTCCCACGGAGCGGTCCGCGTGCGCGCGCCGCAACAGGTCCGACAAGAGCCCCAGCGCCTCGCGCCAGCGCGGCTCACCCCGGGGCGCGCCCAGCACCCGGGCGATGGCCTCCATGCGCTCCAGGCTCCGGCGGATGCGCTCCAGCCGGTACACCAGGTCCACGCTGACGCCCGAGGCCTCCAGGTGCCGCGACACGCTGACCACGACGAGGCGGCAGTCGTCCACGCACGTGGCCAGGTCCCTCAGCGTGTCAGAGGCCGCGTCGCGCGCGAGCACCGCGTCGCACACCATCCGCAGCCGCAGGAAGGGCGAGGCGCGAAAGGACGTCTCCGGGGCGCGGTCCCTCACGTCCTCCATGGTCCCCAGCGCCGCCGTCTGCACCGACAGCAGCATCAGCGCGTCCATCAGGTCGGAGCGCACGCGGGCGGCGGGCACGGGGGCCGGTGGCAGAGGCTCGCCCACCAGCGACGCCAGCTTCGTCAGCAGCGCGGGCGACAGCAGCGCCAGCCACACCGCGTCCTCCGGCACGGGGAACAGGCGCAAGAGCAGCTCCGACAGCTTGCCGGGCTCTGGCGGGGCGGGAAGCAGCGTGCGGGCCAGTCGGTCGGAGACCTCCGACAGGAAGCCCTGGCCCGCGGGCAGGCCCACCTGCGCGAAGAGCTTCAGCCCCCGGCTGCCATCGCACACGGCGGACACCAGCCGCGTCACCGCGGCGCGCATCGCGGGCTCGCCCTCCATGATGCGCACCATCAGCGCCAGGCGGGTGTCGGCGGGAGGGGCTTCGGGTTCGGCGGCGTCCACCAGCCCATGGGCGGGGATGCGCTCGCGCAGCCAGGCCATCCAGCGCTCCACCCAGTCGAGCCTCGACTCCAGGCCGTCCTCGGGCACGTCGCGCAACAGCCGGTACAAGTCCCTCACGGCGGGGTTGCCCGGCGAGCGCGGGGCGTACTGCACGCAGAACGCGTCCACCTCCCGCTCGGAGGGAGCGTGGGAGGTGCGGCTCGGAGTGAGCGGAGCGGGGGCGGGGAGGGTCATCGACCAGGCGAGAGGGGGAGGCGAGACTACGCCATGCCGCGCCCCCTCGGAACCCCTCCGACGGCCGGGGGCCTGGTGGCCTGGCCGTCGGGAGTGGGAGCGGCGGCTACTTCTTCGCCAGCTCCTGCCGCATGCGCTCCAGCAGCTTGTCCCAGCCACCCTGGGCCAGCAGCGGCTGCACCTGCGTGTCGCGGATGTCCTGGAGCATGGAGGAGCCCAGCACCGTCACGTCCACGACCTTCCACGCGGCGCCGTCCTTCACCAGCCGGTACTTCAGCTTCATCTCCTGCGTCTTCAGCGGGTGCTTGATGAAGACGACGGAGTCCACCGTGGCCTCGTTGCCCGTCACCTCGGCGGGGGAGTAGACGATGTCCTCCAGCGACTTGAAGTTCTCCCGCACGCGCGGGAAGGCAATCTTCGCGAACAGGCCGTGGAAGAGGGTGACGAACTCCTTGCGCTGCTCATCGGTGCCCTTGGCCCACGAGTCGCCGAGCAGGAACTTCCCCTGCTCCTCACCGCCGAAGAGCTTGAGGGCCGCCGCGTCGCGCTCGTAGCGCACGGACGTCACCACCGTCTTCACCGGCTTGACCACCGGGTCGTCCTTCTTCGGGGCCGCGGCCAGTGCGGGAACGGACAGGGTGAAGGCGACCAGGAGGGAGAGGGTACGGAAGCGGGCGTTCATGTCGGGCGAGTCCTCCACAGCGAATGCTCGGCGTTCTGTTAGCCCAGGAGAACGCCGGGCGCCTCGCGAAATTCAACGCTGGAAGCTCGGCGGGCGGCCACGGTGCCCGCTCGCCCGGCATGGCGGACACTCGAATGAAGCGGGCCTGCTGGCCGTTTGACTCCCTTGGGACCACACTTTAGTGTCCGCCCGCGCGCGCGGTATGCGCCCCCCTTGCACTGAGACGACATGCCTACCGACTACCTGTTCACGTCTGAATCCGTCACCGAGGGCCACCCGGACAAGATCGCGGATCAGATCTCCGACGGCGTCCTGGACGCCATCATCGCCAAGGACCCGCAGGCTCGCGTCGCCGTGGAGACGCTGGTCAAGACGGGCCTCGCGATTGTCGCCGGTGAGGTGACGACGAACACCTACGTGGACATCCCGAAGATTGTCCGCGGCACCATCTGCCGGATTGGCTACACCGACAGCTCCATGGGCTACGACGGCAACACCTGCGGCGTCATGGTGGCCATCGAAGGGCAGAGCCAGGACATCGCGCGCGGCGTGGACAACAAGAAGGAGCAGGGCGCCGGTGACCAGGGCATGATGTTCGGCTTCGCGTGCGACGAGACGCCTGAGCTGATGCCCGCCCCGCTGCACTACGCCCATGCGCTGACCCGCAAGCTGGCGGACGTGCGCCGCAAGCAGCACGACTGGCTGCGTCCCGACGGCAAGAGCCAGGTGACGGTGGAGTACCGCGAGGGCCGCCCGGTGCGCATCGACGCGGTGGTGGTGTCCACCCAGCACTCGGACGACGTCTCCAACAAGAAGATCCAGGAGGCCATCCGCGAGGACGTCATCGCGAAGGCGATTCCCAAGAAGCTCATCGACAACAAGACGAAGTTCTACATCAACCCCACGGGCCGCTTCGTGGTGGGTGGCCCCATGGGCGACTCGGGCCTCACGGGCCGGAAGATCATCGTCGACACCTACGGCGGCATGGGCCGTCACGGTGGTGGCGCCTTCAGCGGCAAGGACCCGTCCAAGGTGGACCGCTCCGCCGCGTACATGGGCCGCCACATCGCCAAGACGGTGGTGGCCGCGGGTCTGGCGACCCGCTGCGAGGTGCAGGTCTCCTACGCCATCGGCGTGGCCGAGCCCGTCAGCGTCATGGTGGAGACCTTCGGCACCGCCACGGTTCCCGAGGAGCGCATCGCCAAGGCCATCCGTCAGACGTTCGGCCTGAAGCCGCGCGAAATCACGGAGCACCTGGACCTGCTGCGGCCCATCTACCAGAAGACCGCCGCGTACGGTCACTTCGGCCGCACGGAGAAGGAGTTCACCTGGGAGCGCACGGACAAGAAGGACGCGCTCCGGGATGCGGCGAACAGCACCTCCACGGGTCGTCGCCTGAAGGTGGTCTGAGTTCCTCTCGCGAACGCCCCGCTGTCCGGGGCTGACGCGGAAGCCGAGATGGGCCGCCTCCCGTGTGGGAAGCGGCCCATCGTCGTTTCAGAGCAGGCCGTGCGCCTTGAGCGCGTCGATGGCGCTCGAGAGCGCCGGCGAGCGCGACGGGGACTTGCCCGCGGGAGAGCGCACGGTGCTGACGAAGATGTGGCGGCCCTTGGGCGAGGCGACGTGGCCCACCAGCCAGGTGACGTCGCCCTCCGCCTTGTTCGGGTACCAGCCCGTCTTGGCGCTCAGCACCGCGCCCTCCTTCCAGGGGCCGCCCAGGTTGATGCCATCGCGGACGCTGGCCACGGTGTCCGGTCCATGCGTCATCGTGGCCTTCACCTGCTCCAATACCTGGGGACTGACGGGGAGCTCGCCCCGGAACATGCGCGCGAGGAAGTCGAGCTGCTCGTCGGGGGAGATGCGCAGGGGGCCTCCCAGCCAGAAGAGGGTGATGTCGCCGGAGGCGTCCTGCGTGCCGTAGTGGAAGCGCTTCAGCCAGTCCTCCATGCGCTCGCGGCCAAGCTGCTTCGCCGTGCCCTGGAAGAACCACAGCGCGGAGCGGCGCATGGCCGTGTCCAGCGTCTGGTCCTGGTTCCACATCGCGATGGCGTGCTTGGTGCCGTCCCACTTGCGCACCTCGTCCACGCTCGACACGACACCTGTCTCCAGGGCGATGAGCGCGTGGGGCACCTTGAAGGTGGAGGCAGGCGGAAGCCGCGTGGCGCACTTCGCCGCGTCGTTGCGAGTCACCTTGCCTGTCTCCAGGTCTATCAACAGGAAGCAGCCCGGGTGGGCCGGTGGGGCCTTGGGCGCGGCGGCGAGCGCGCTGGAGGTGGCGAGGGTGAAGAGGGCGAGCAGTGTCGTGGGGCTGCGGAACATGGGGCTCCGGTTCTACGCGACGGGGGACGAGCTTCGCGCGTTGGGGCCGGTGCGGGAGCAAGGCTTGCGCCAGGGCTCGCCGCCGGGGGCGTGAGGGAGAACCCGTAGGGTGGCGTGGTCCTTCGGACACGAAGCAGTGGCGACGGGTCCACGGGTGCGTGGCACGGAGCCCACGTCGTGTGTCTTCGGGGGGCCGCTTCCTTGAGCGTCGTGCTCTGTCCGTTCCTCCCTGCACACGGACCGCCGTCATCGGCTCGGACACCCGGTGCAGGTGACGAGGCCATGAGGCGAAGCCCTTGCTCGTCAACTTCGACCGTGCACGTGGAGCGCCGCGTCCCATCGGCATCGCGATGGCGAAAGAAGCGGCGTAGCGTTCTGGCGGGAAGATTCTGGAGCCCTGCCGTTGGGTGGGCATGGGCTGCCAGGGCACATACGCGGGGAGTACGGCGGTGGATGACGGGTCCTGGTCCTCGATTCCGCGGCCGAGGTGGGCCGCGCTCGTGGTGGTGGTGGGCATCGCGGGAGCCGCCGCTGTCGTGGCGGGGTTGCGCTCGCGGTTGAGTCCCACGCCCGTGTCGCCGGAGCTGTTCCTGACCGGCGCTCCGGTGCGCACGCTGGAGGCGCGGGTGAGCTACCCCGGCGCGGACGTGCACCGTCCCTATGGACCGCTGCGCTCGGGAGATGCGGGCGGTCCGACTCCGGCGCCGCTGCGCGAACTGGCGCGGCTGGAGGCCGAGGGCGACATGCATGGACTCGCGGCCGCCTATCTGGTGCGACGCAACGCGGAGCTGGCCGCGCCCTATCTGGCGAAGGCGGGGACGTCTCCGGACGTCGCCAGCGACAGGGCCATCATGGCGTTGGACCAGGGGGACTCCGCCACGGCGCTGGCGCTGTTGGAGGGGGTGCTGAGCGCTCAGCCGAGGCATGCGCAGGCACTGTGGAACCGGAGCCTGGTGCTGCGGGACTTGGAGCTGTGGGCGCTCGCCGCGCGCTCCTTCGACGCCGTGGCCGCGCTGGGGGAGCCGGGCTGGGCGGCGGAGGCGAAGACTCGCGCGGACGCGGCGCGCGCCCGGCTGATGGGCACGGAGGACCGGCGCAAGATTTCAGCGCGGGGCCATGCGCTCGTGACGCAGGGCGAGCCCGTGTCCGCCGAGGTCCTCCGTGCCTATCCCGGCATGTTCCGCATGTACCTGTATGAGGCCATTCGCGCGGCGCCCTCGGTGGAGCGGCTGCGCGCGCTGGAGCCGATGGCCGCGGTCCTGGATGCGCGCGCTGGCGGCACGACGCTGGGAGATGCCATCCACAGGGCGAGCGGACGCGACTTCCAGGTCCGCGCGCCCCTGGCCCAGCGCTACCTGGAGCTGTACCGCACGCATGACGTCGCCGGTGGACTCGCCGCGTTCCTGGAGGACCTGCGGGACGCGGGCGAGATGGACCTGTACCTGGGCGCATTGGTGCGCGAGGAGAAGGTGGGGGAACGGCTGGAGGAACTCGCGCCGCTCATCTCGCAGCTCGGAGACCCGTGGTTCACACTCCTGCTGGAACACGAGCGCGCCAACGTGGCCATCTCCCGAGGAGAGCTGCTCCAGGCGGAGCAATACCTCCTGAAAGCCGCCTCGCTCTGCCAGCAGCATCCCTTCGGCTACCGCTGCATCCCGATTGAAGCGGACCTGGGGGACCTGTATCGCCAGCTCCACCGGCTGGCGGAGTCCCACCGTCACCTCCAGGCCGCGCGCGCCCTGTACCGCACGGACCCGAGGTTTGGCGAGACGCAGCTCCTCCTCCAGCTCGGGCAGCTCGCCCGCTACCAGGGTGACGCCGCTCAGGCGCGGGCCTACCTGGAGGAAGCGCTCGCGCAGCGTCCCGACGACTGCACCATCCGCCACTTCGTCCGCTCGAATGACGCGCTGGCCTTGCTGGGGTCCTTCTCCGTGGAGCAGGCCCGGGAGCGCATGCGCGAGGCGCTGTCCTGCAAGACGCCCTTGCTGCTCTCGGGAGCGAAGACGCTCGCGGACCTGGCGCGGCTGAAGCCGGACCCGGAGCAGGACGCGCGGCTGGTGGCGGGCCTGTCGGAGCGGCGCCAGCAGCACACGCTCACTCCGGGCGAGGCCGCGCTGCTCACGCACATCGAGGGGCGCTTCCTGGTGGAGCAGGACAGGGTGCGCGGCGAGGCGCTGCTCCGACAGTCCATCGACGAAGCGCGGCGCCTTCCGGCCACCAGCGTCGATGCGCGCAAGGCCCGCGCCTACAGCTACACGTCGCTGCTCTTCGCGGCGGCCCGGGCGGGAGAGGCCGAGAAGGCATTCCAGCTCTTCGGCGAGGAGCTGGGCGGCGCGCTTCCCGGACAGTGTGTCCTCGCCGTCACCGTGGATGTCGAGCGGACGCTGGTGCTGGCGCGTGGCCCGGATGGCCGGCTCGTGGAGCACCACGACGCGAGCCGCCGCACCCCGCTGGATGAAGAGCTTCAGGGGCTGGTTCCCGAGTCGATGACGGCGATGCTGCGGGCGTGCCCGACGGTGGAGGTGGTCGCGCGTCCCCCGTTGCACGGTCGCGCGGGGCTCCTTCCCGAGGACCTGGCGTGGGCCTACCACGGGGTGAGGCCTCAGCCGGCCGTGCCGGCGGTGAGCACGGGGCGTCGGCTGGTGGTGGCGGACGTGCAGGCGCCTACGTCGCTGGGTCTGCCCGCGCTCGGCGGATGGGCGGGGCTGCCTGGGGATGACGCCACGATGTTGTTGGGGCGTCAGGCCACGCCTTCTCGCGTGCTGGAGGCGATGGCGGACGCCTCGCAAATCGAGGTCCACGCCCACGGCCTGATGAACCCGGATGTGTCCGAGGCGTCGCTCCTGGTGCTGTCCCCCGAGGCAGGTGGCCGCTACGCGCTCACCGCGGGCGAGGTGCGCGCGACGAAGCTGCGAGGCCAGCCCCTGGTCATCCTGGCCGCGTGCCGGGCCGCGCACGGCACCACTTGGACGTATGAGCGCTTCAGCCTGCCCGTGGCCTTCCTGGACGCGGGGGCGCGCACGGTGCTCGCGGCGACGGTGGATGTGCCCGATGCCGAAGCGGGACCTTTCTTCAATGCGGTGCGTGAGCGGATTCAGCGTGGAGAGCGCGCGGCGAATGCACTGCGAGACGTGCGGATGACGTGGATGCGGCGAGACCCTCGGAGCTGGGTGCGCGCGGTCCTGGTTTTTGAATGAGGGCGGGATGGGCCCGCCTGGTTCAAGTGGAGGGGGAAGACGATGAAGAACATGAACAAGTGGATGATGTGCCTGGTGCTGGTGGGGGCGGTGACGGGATGCCGCACGCTGGGCACGAGACCGGTGACACCGAGCCCGTCGTGCCCCGAGCCCGGTCCGATTCCGAAGACTCCCAAGGTCCAACGCCTGCCGCCCAACGCGCAGCTGCCCGAGGGCGCCACCCAGATGGTCATCGGAATGTGCCCCAGCACGGGCAAGTTCCTCGCGCTGGGCGTCAACCCCGGCAAGAAGACCTTCGCGTACGCCGTATCGGGTGACCGCGCCTCCAGCGAGGCGTTCCTCGCGCAGGTCCACCGCAAGGGCATCCCCACGACGACGTTCACCGCGCCGGTGAAGGCCCGGGGCGAGGGTTCCGTGGGGACCGACGCCGTCGACGCGGGCTCCCCGCAGCAGGGCAATCAGGGTGGAGGCGAGGAGCAGAGCGCGCCACCGCCGTATGACCCCTGCACCAACCAGTCGGATGAGATTGGCGACAAGCCGCCGCCGGACCCGGAGGACGAAGGAGGTGCGGTGCCGGATGGCTTCGCGGCTCTCGCCTGGAGGACCGCCAACGCCGTCGATGACACCAGCGACCCGGCGCCCGCCGCCAAGCCGTCGCCGTCCGGAACGACGGTGCCTCGCTAAGCGCGGATGAAGTGACGAGGCCCGGAGACGTCACGCCGGGCCTCGTCGCGGTTCCTCGCGAGTACGTCAGGCCTCGAGCGTGCCGCCAAGCGCTTTGACTCGTCGCTCGACATCAGCCTTCACGTCCGAGCGCAGCCGATGGGCCAAGGTGAGCTTCGAGCGCTTGAGTCGCGCAACCTGCTCGAGTCCGGCGAGGAGGTCGTCGCGCACGAGCTGCTCGTGGGGCTCGTTCATCGCCGTGGTGAAGAGGTGGACCGCGTGCCTGCCATCCGGCTCGCGCACGAAGCGGAAGCCGCAGCTCCAGTCCTTGGTGTCGTTGCGCACCAGTCGGAAGGTGATGTCAGGGACTTTCAGCGTCGGCACGTGCGAGAGGAACTCCAGCTCCGTCGATGAGACCTGGGCGCTCACGTAGATGCGGACCTGGAGTCGCTCCAGCCGGGACACGAGCGGTGTCGCCAGGAAGTCGGAGACCCACCCGAGGAAGAGGAAGATGTCCAGGTGGCGCAGCGCGAGGAACGCGCTGGGGTCCTGGCCCAGCTCCGTCCATTGGTCCAAGGCGCCACGCATCGCGAGGGACTCGAGCCAGGGCATCTTCGCCAGCACCTGCGTCATCACTTCGCTGTTCGCGAGCGAGCGCAGCGATTTCATCACCGGGTGCGTGGTGATGTCGTAGTCCCCGCGACCTTCCAGATGCTCCACCGTGGCCCACAGGGGATGGCCCGCCGTCTTCTGGATGGCGCTCCGGATGGCGCGCGCGCTGCCTTGCTTCAGCGCGGCGTGGGACAAGAAGCCCCGCGTGAAGACGCAGTCGGGCTTGAGCACCGCGTCGAGCGGGCCGAGCAGCTCCTTTCGGGCGCTCTTGAGCAGCTCCCGCTCGCGCTTTCGCTCGGTGGCGGTGAGGGTCCGCCGGGTGGCTTCGAGCTGGAGCGCGATGAGCTCACCGCGAGGGTGGCCCTGCTCCAGCAGCACGTCGGCCAGCACGGCGCGGGCCTCTTCGTCCTCGGGTTTCGCGAGCACCTGGGCCAGCAAGGTCTCCGCGTCCGCGGCGTTCCGGGGCTTGGGTGTCGCGGCGTCCTGGAGGGCCGTGTCGAGCTGGGCGAGGACCTTCACGGCGTCGGCGGGAAGCTCGGCGTCCTTCGCGGCCTTGAGCTGGACGCGAATCCGGTCGACGTGGCCCGCGAGGAACTCCTCGAAGTCCTCCTGCTTGTCGTAGCCCGCGCGCGCCTTCAGCATCGCGCTCGCGGCCTGGGCATCCCGGATGCGGCGCGCCAGGGGAGCCAGTCGTGTCCAGAACGGCCGGGCCCCGGAGCTGGTGAACGGCGGGTCCACGAATCGGCTCGCGACCCAGCGGTCGATGCGCGGGTCCTCGGGCCAGCCCGCGAGCGTCTCCAGCCGGCCCCGCCCCTTCACCGAGCCCTTGTCGAGCAGCGCGGCGAGCAGCGTCGTGAGGTTCGCCGCGTCGGGCTTCTTCGCGAGCGCGTCCCAATCCTTCGGAGGGTGAAGGTCACCCGCGAGCTTGTTCCCCACGGCGACGATGGGGTTCGCCAGCGCGGTGTGCGGCGTGGCGCGCCAGGCCACGAGCAGACCGTCGAGGACGGCGTTCCAGTCGCCTCGGTTCGCGGGCTCCAGCAGGGAGTCCAGCTTCAGTGAGGAGGAGGGCATCTGGCGCCTCGGTCGACGTGTGGGGGGCGTGAAATCAGACCCGGACCGGATTCACTTCGGGAAGTTCGCGAGCGTCAGCGACTCTGGAGGGACGGTCAGCTCGCGGAGCATGAGCGTGTCACCGGAGAGGTAGCGCCAGCCGGTGCCGTCGTGGCGGAAGTCCGAGCGCTCCACGAAGGAGCGCTCCTTGCCCTTCTCGAACACCTTCGCGAAGAAGAGCACCTGCGCGGTGCCCTGGGCGTCGGGCGCCTGACGGTCCATCACCACCAACTTTGGGAACTGGTGGGCCTGTGCGAAGGCGCGCAGCTCGCGCACCACCACGTCCTCGGGCCGCGCTCGGTCCGGGTGGCTGGGGTGAAGTGTCTTCCACAGGTACGTCGGCTCGCGCTGGGCGAAGGCGGCGTAGCGGCTGCGCATCAGTCGCTCGGCGTCCGGCGGTTCGGCTTCGCCCCGGTGGAAGGGGGCACAGCACTCGCGGTAGCGCAGGCCAGAGCAGCAGGGGCATGGAGGGGCAGGGGGCATGGCGCGCCCTTCAGCCTACCTGGACGGAGCGCCCAGGGGGACGCCGCGTGCTCGCCTCGCCACACACTCGGAGGATCGCCCTTGCTGGCGGCGGTGTCCGGGCATACATCCGGGGACCGCGCCTATGAGCCTCCTTGAAGCCATCGTCCTGGGACTGGTCCAGGGTCTCACCGAGTTCTTGCCCATCAGCTCCACCGCCCACCTGCGCATCGCGCCGGAGCTGTTCGGGTGGAAGGACCCGGGGGCCGCGTACTCGGCGGTCATCCAGCTGGGCACGGTCGCCGCGGTGCTCATCTACTTCCGCAAGGACATCGTCTCGCTGGTGACGGCCTTCTTCCGGGGCCTGGCGAAGCGCGAGCCCTTTGGCACCGTGGAGTCCCGGCTGGCGTGGTTCGTGTTGGTGGGCACGCTGCCCATCGGTATCTGCGGGCTGGCCTTCAAGAAGGCCATCGAGAATCAGTTCCGCTCGCTCTACGTCATCTCCGGCAGCCTCATCATCCTGGCCATCATCCTCTACGTGGTGGAGAAGCGCGCCTCGCACAAGCGGACGCTGGCCGACATGACGTGGCGGGACGGCATCCTCATCGGCCTGTGGCAGGCGCTGGCGCTCATCCCCGGCTCGTCGCGCTCGGGCACCACGCTCACCGGCGGCCTGTCGCTGGGGCTCAAGCGCGAGGACGCCGCGCGCTACTCGTTCCTCTTGTCCATCCCCGCCACCACGCTCGCGGGCATCTTCGAGCTGAAGCACCTGCTGGAGGCCACCTCGCGGCCCAGCGCTCTGTCGCTCTGGGTCGGCACCCTGGTGGCGTTCGCCTCGGGCATGGCGGCGATTGCATGGTTGTTGAACTACCTGCGCTCGCGCACGACGCTGGTGTTCGTGGTGTACCGCGTGGCGCTCGGCCTGCTGCTCCTCGGGTTGCTCCAGGCGGGCAAGCTCAAGCCGCTGTCCGGCGTGGAGAACCTGGACGTGCCTCGCGAGCCGGGCAAGCAGCAAATCGAGAAGCAGATCACCGACTAGTTTGGAGGCGGGCTTCGTGAGCGTGGAGGCGTTGTTCCAGGGGGTGGAGGCACGGCTGTCGGCGCGTCCCGCTCGCAACGTGGACCTGCCGGGGCTCGTGCTGCGCGAGGCCTCCGTGCTGGTGCCGTTGTTCGAGCGCGACGGCGTGCCGCACGTGGTCTTCACCCGGCGCCCGGCCACCCTGCGCACCCACGCCAACCAGTACAGCTTCCCGGGCGGAGGCCGCGACGCGGAGGACCTCACGCCGCTGCACACCGCGCTGCGCGAGACGGAAGAGGAGCTGGGCATCGACCGGCGCGGCGTGCGCGTGCTGGGCATGCTCGACGAGGTGCCCACCATCTCCCAGTACCGCGTGCGGCCCTTCGTCGGCGTGATTCCGGGCGACGGCAAGTACCAGCCCAGCCCGGAGGAGGTGGCCTTCATCCTGGAGGTGCCGCTCGTCAGCCTGATGGACCCGGCCATCCTCCGCGTCGAGCGCAAGGAGGTCTTCGGCGCCGAGCGGGACTTGTACTTCTACACGTACGGCACCCACGTCATCTGGGGCGCCACCGCGCGCATCCTCCGCGACTTCCTGGGGCAGCTCGCGCAGGTGCCCGGCCTGGAGGCCGTGCTCACCGCGCGCGGCTAGAACTGAAGGTACACGTACGGCCGCGTCTCCACGGCCGACAGGTGGCGGATGCCCAGGCCCAGGACGACCAGGGCCATGGCGCGCACCGGCACCGGCATCCGGACGAACACCTCCGACGCCACCGTGTAGAGCTTCATCGGCACCACGTGGAAGAACACCGCCGCCGCCAACATGCCCCACACCAGCGGGCTGACGTTGGCGATGCCCGGCACGCCCTCCATCATCCGCGCGTAGAACTCCCCCGCGTGCGTCATCGTCTTCGCGCGGAACACCACCCGCGTCAGCACGACGATGGTGAACGTGGCCAGAATCCCCATCGCGATGCGAGGGACACCTGGCTTCTCGGGCTTGCCCACCCACCACTCCCAGCACCGTGACAGGCCCAGCACCGCGCCGTGCACGCCGCCCCAGACGGCGAAGCGCCAGTCCGCGCCGTGCCACAGGCCGCCCAGCACCATCACCGTCATCAGGTTGAACAGCACCCGAGGCTTCGACACCCGGTTGCCACCCAGCGGGCGGTACAGGTAGTCCCGCAGCCAGGTGGACAGGCTCATGTGCCACCGGTTCCAGAACTCGCCCAGGTTCTTCGCCAGGTACGGCCGGTTGAAGTTCTCCGGGAACTTGAAGCCGAACAGCGCCGCCACACCCAGCGCGATGTCCGAGTAGCCCGAGAAGTCGTAGTAGAGCTCGAAGGTGTAGGCGATGGCCGCGACGATGCACTCGGCCGACGCGTACTTGTCCGGCGAGGCGAACACCGGGTCGACAATGCCGCTGCCCAGCACGTCCGCGATGACCAGCTTCTTCACCAGGCCCACGGCGATGCGGAACATCGCCTGTCCGCCTTCTTCCGGCGTCAGCGTGGGCACGTCCTTGAAGCGCTCCAAGAGCTCCGACGCGCGGACGATGGGCCCGCTCACCACGCGCGGGAAGAAGAGCATGTACAGCAGGTGCTCGATGAACGAGTGCTCGGAGCTGGCCTTCCCCCGGTACACGTCCACCGTGTAGCTGATGGCCTGGAAGACGAAGAACGACAGACCCAGCGGCAGAATCAGGCTGAATGGCGTCTCGCGGACGTGGAGGCCCCAGGAGGCGGGCACCAATTCCAGCGCCGTCTTGCGCAGCAGCTCCAGGTACTTGAAGCCTGCGAGCAACCCCAGGTTCGACACGATGGACAGCGTGACGAACAGCTTGCGCACGCCCTGCGACGTCGCGCGTCCCATCCCCTTGACGAGCAGGTGGTCCACCGTGACGCCGATGAGGAAGATGATGAGCGGGAAGGGCGTGAAGGCCGCGTAGAAGTAGACGCTGGCCACCAGCAGCACCAACAGGCGCGGCCAGTAGTGACGGTGCACCGCCCAGTACAGGGCGAACACCGCGATGACGAAGACGAGGTATTGGAGGCTGTGCGACAGCACGTCAGTTCCCCTCCATGCGCGCGGTGGGCTCGGTCTTCTTGCGCAGCTCGTACGCGGCCAGGAAGTCCCGCGCGAAGCTCGCCGCCAGTCGCTCGTAGCCCTCCGGCGTCAGGTGCACGCCATCCGCGTGGCCCAGCACCGGCCGGGAGCGCTGCCAGCGCAGCATCGCCCGCTCGCCGCCCATGGCCGCGCGCGGAGACCAGTACGCGCAGCCCGCGTCCCGAGCCACCCGAGGCAGCGTGTCCAGCACCGACGCCAGCGCGGGCGCCTCCGTCCAGCGGCCATTCGTGTCCTGCGCCAGCCGGTCCGTGGGTCCCATCAGCAGGCACTCGGCGTTGCCGGTGGCCTTGCGCAGTCGGGCGATGAGCGCGGGGTAGTCGTTCGCCACCGCCGCCGCGTCCAGGTCGGACCTTCCGGCCTCATTGGTGCCGTACCAGAAGACGAGCAGGTCCGGCCGACGCGAGGCGAGCTGCGCGTCCACCGCCGCCGCATCCATGCCTCCGAGCGTGGAGGCCATGGCCCCAGGCAACCCCAGCGCGTCCAGCACCACGCCCGGAGTGTCGTACTCCAGCGCGGCGCCCAGCACGGTGACGCCGCTGCCCTCGGGCGCGGTGACTTCCACCTCGTGCGAGGGGCCGGTGACAGGGAAGGAGCGGATGCGCACCATGGGCGCGGACAGCGGCTCCGGCAGCGGCGCGTCCGGAGGCATGGCCTCGCCATCCACGCGGATGTCCGGCGCCTTCGCGTCCGGCACGTCGAGCGCGTACAAGTCCAGTCGCCCCGTGGTCGAGGCCTTCGCGTTCGGGCAGTCCTTGCAGAACTCGATGCGCAGCTTCGCGCCGGGCGCGCCCACGGCGCGGATGCCGGTGAGGCCCCACAGTCCGCCCGGCTCGGCCTCCATCGCGTCCTCCACCTTCCAGTCGCCCACCAGCTCGCGGGCCACGCGCGCGTTCTCCAGGCGAGGCGACGCCTTGCCCGCGGCGATGAAGCCCCGGCCCGCGTCACCGAAGCGCTTCGTCAGCACCCCGCGCACCGCGTCCGTGAAGTAGTGCGATGCGGTATGCGACGCGCCGAGCTGGGCGATGCCCACGCGCAGGGCCTCGCCGGACTCGCGGCGGCGCAGCCGGTCGAACGTCTTCGTCAGCGCAGTGTCCGCGTCCTGCAACCCCGGCGTGTCCGCCACCGGCACCAGCGGCGCGTGCACCTTCGCGAAGCTTCGCTGGAGCGCGAGGTCGAAGAGATGACCCAGCAGGTCCGAGCCCTTCGCGCGCGGGTGCACCAGGTCCTCCAGCATCAGCCCGGCCTCCAGCCACCGCAGCGCCGCGCCCTCGCCACCCATGGCGGTGTACGCGTCCCAGAAGGCACAGCCACCCAGGCGCGCCTCCTCGCGGAAGATGTCGGAGACCTCCTTGGAGCCCCGGCGCGGCACCAGCTCGCCGCCCATGGTCCGCACGCCCGCGTCGATGGGCGACATGACCAGGCACGCCGCGTCCGGCACGTTGGCGCGCACGCGCGACACCAGCTCCTTCATCTGCGCGCGCACCTCTTCGAGCGTCGTTCGGTCTCTCGAGAAGAAGAACGCCTCGTTGCCGCCGACCATCAGCACCACCATGGCCGGCTTGCGCTGACGCAGCTGCGCGCGGAAGGCCGCGGGCTGGGCTCGGAGGTATACCTCCGCCATGCCGCCCAGCAGGCCCACCGTGTCGTAGATGACGCCCGGCGTGCCCGTCTCCAACGTCACGCCGTGCAGCTCCACCTTGCCGGACGTGGTGAGCGTCAGCGTCTTGGCGCCCTCGGGCAGATTCACGCGCGCGAAGGCCGCCTCCGACTTCGTCTTGGAGAAGCCGCGCGTCTGGATGCGCTGCAACGGCCTGCCATCCACGGAGAGCTGCACGGAGCCGCTGGACGGCTGGGCGAGGAAGAACAGCTCCGCCACCCGCGAGCCCTCGACGTCGTACTTCGTGCTTTGCGAGCCGCCCGCCGAGGTGAAGGCCACGCCCGTCCAGCCCACCCTGTCGCGGGGCCACTTGGTGTCCACCAGCCGGGCAATCTCCCAGCCGTCCGAGCCCCGTCCGGAGCGCGTCCACCGGCCCGCGCTGGCGGGGCGGGTGATGAAGAGGAAGCCCTTGCCGCCCGAGCCGAAGCGCTCCTGGAGCCTGTCTCGCACCACGTCGGTGATGTAGTCCGACGCGACGAGCGAGTCCCCCAGGTGCACCACGCGCACCGGCGTGCGCCGCGTGTCCGCGCGCAGCTCCGTCAGCGCCCGGTGGAAGGGGGCCAGCCCGTCCTCCTCACAGGTGCCGTCCGCACGCGCCTTGCGGCAGTTGGGCTCGATATCCACGTGCTGGGCGCTCATCCGCTCGCGCAGCGCCTCCAGCTCCACGGCGCGCGCCAGCGACGGCGCGCTCAGCTCCTCCAGGCCGATGCCCGGCACCGTGGGCACCGCGGGCGTGGGCACCGCGTCCACCACCGCTGTCCCCGCGTCGTCCGCCGGGTCTTCTTCCGGCACCGCGTCCGGCTTGGTCGTATCCGACGCCACCGCCTCGATTTCAGGGGGTGGAGCGGGACGGCCTCCGGTGAAGGACGCGGGCAGCGCCAGCGCCACCAGCTTCGGGCCCAGGGGGCCTCGCTGGAGACTGGGCAGGGGGCGCCACGACTCTGGAATCGGGGCGAGCGAAAGCCCCAGCGCCAGCGCGACGGTGAGAACGAGCGTCAGCCCGGTGGTTCTGGCCTTGAGGAAGTCCAACAGCGCGGCATGAGACTGGCTTTTCGGGGGCGGGTCAAAACTCTCGCCGCTCGGGGCCGCTCCATCGTCCGGAGGGCGGACAGGCGGGCTCGGGGGCCCTGAAGGTGGGAGGCGCAACGGCCTGGGCGGGGGCTTCATGGGAAGCGGCTCCCCTCTTTCCCGGAAAGGCCGAAACGCTATGGTGCGCCGCCATCCGCGCTGGGGGAAGACCCTGGCGCCTCCCTTCCGCTGGCGACGAGCCGGCACTCGCAGGAGTCGTACCCCGCATGGCCCTCTATCCCGTCATCATGGCCGGTGGCTCCGGCACTCGCTTCTGGCCCCTGTCCCGTCAGGCGAGGCCCAAGCAGTTCCTGCCCCTGGCCTCCAAGCTGCCGCTCATCACCGACACCGCGGGCCGCCTCAAGGGCCTGTCGACGGTGAAGAACACCTTCATCGTGTGCGGCCCCCTGCACGCGAAGGCCGCGGCGAAGCTGGTGAAGGGCCTGCCCAAGGCGAACATCCTCGTGGAGCCGGTGGCTCGCAACACCGCGCCCGCCATTGCCCTGGCCGCCCTGCACGTGGCCGCGCGAGACTCGAAGGGCATCATGGTGGTGCTGCCCTCGGACCACCACGTCGCGGACGTGGCCGGCTTCAAGCGCACGCTCGAAGAGGCGGCTCGCATCGCGGAAGGCGGGCACATCGTCACCCTGGGCATCCAGCCCAACCGCCCGGAGACGGGCTACGGCTACATCCAGGTCGGTGACGCGCTCACGGGCGGTGGCCGGGGCGTGAAGGCGTTCAAGGAGAAGCCCGACGTCGAGACGGCGAAGGCGTACGTCTCCTCGGGCGAGTACCTGTGGAACGGCGGCATCTTCGTCTTCCGCGCGGACGTCATCCTGGCCGCCTTCGAGCAGCACATGCCGGAGATGAAGAAGGGCCTGTCCGCACTGAGCAAGGTGGCGGGCAAGCGCACGTTCGGCTCGGTGCTGAAGAAGGTCTTCCCGAAGCTGCCCTCCATCTCCATCGATTACGGCGTCATGGAGAAGGCCTCCAACATCGCGGTGCTGCCTGGAGACTTCGGCTGGTCCGACGTGGGCTCCTTCGCGGCCATTCCGGAGGTCCGCCCGGCGGACGAGAACGGCAACGTCATCTCCGGCGCCTCGGCGGTGGTGGTGGACTGCAAGGGCTGCGTGGTGCTCGCGGACAAGCGCCCCCTGGCCGTCGTGGGCCTCACGGATGTCGTGGTGGTGGACTCCGGTGACGCGGTGCTGGTGGTCCCCCGCGAGAAGAGTCAGGACGTGCGCAAAGTCGTGGAGGCCCTCAAGGCCCGCAAGCTGCAGAAGTACCTGTAGGCGCAGGCGCCCAGTGTGCGCTGGAGAAACTTCCGACCCGCGGGCTGAAAGAACTTCCGCTTCGTGGGTAACGGGTTTCTCCGGGTTCTCGTCCCGTCGGGAGGTTGTCCTGTCCAGTCGGTGACGAAGCCGGGGGTGCACGGGGGTTGCAGTGCCCCCGCCGCCCGCCCCATTCCGGGGCGGCAGGGGCGGTGGGCGAACATGGCATGCAGGCACTGCGCGGTGGAGCATCCGGTGGGCACGGGCTGTCCCCAGGCGCCTTCGCTGGAGGGGCAGCGTCACGGGCCGCTCGTGCTGCGCCAGTCGCTGGGCGCCGGAGCGCTGGGCACGGTGTACCTGGCCGAGCACCAGCCCACGGGCCACCGCTTCGCGGTGAAGGTGCTGCACCCGCACCTGGCCGCCCAGCCCGTCGTTCGCGCGCGCTTCCAGGCGGAAGGCCGGGCGCTGCGCACGCTGAAGCACCGCCATGTGGCCCGCGTGCTGGACGTGCGCCGGGGCCCCGGCGGTCTGCCCTGCATGCTGATGGAGTACGCGGAGGGCGAACCCTTCTCGCGCCTGCCCATGCCGCTGGCCTCGGCGGAGGTGGTGCTGCTGCTGGCCCAGGCGCTGTGCGCGCTGGAGACCGCGCACTCGCGAGGGCTGGTGCACGGTGACTTGTCCGCGGACAGCCTCATCCTGACGTGGGACTCGCGCGGCGAGCGGCAGGTGAAGGTGCTCGACTTCGGCACGCAGGCGGTGCTCTCCGCCAGCCTCTCTCCGGAGGAGCGCGCGTGCGGCATGGTGGTGGGCTCGCCCGCCTTCCTCGCGCCCGAGCAGTGGGCGGGGGACGCGGTGGATGGGCGCACGGACCTGTATGCGCTGGGCGTGGTGGGCTACCTGCTGGCCACCGGAAGGCTGCCCTTCGGCTTCGGCCGCGTGGGCGGGATTTCTCCCACGGAGCCGCACGTGCTCAACCCGCGCGTGCCTCCCGCGCTCTCGCAGGTGCTGCTGCGCGCGCTGTCCCAGCGCCCCGGGGAGCGCTACCCGGACGCGCGCGCATTCCGCGAGGCGCTGCTGGAGAGCCAGGGCATCGGCCGGCTGGAGCCTTCTGTTCCGGCGCGCACGCGCACGTCGAAGGGCGGCGTCTCCATCTTCGGGCACATCCTCCCCGAGGACGGCGCCACGCCGCTGCACGTGGCGCTGCGCGACGCGGCCCATGGCAACGCCGCTCCGACGGAGGTGAAGCCGCCGCGCATGGAGTCGCCGCAGGGACTGGGCGTGCGGCTGGGGCTGGCCACGGACACGGAGCTGGTGCCCGTGCGCGTGGGGGACGTGACGGTGGACGGCTTCTTCGCGACGTGGGCGGGGCCGCTGCCGGAGCTGGCCTCGCAGCTCCCGGTGGAGCTGTCACTGGGGGGCCGCAAGGTGGCGTGTGACTGCGACGTGGTCCGCCACGTGACGCGCGACGAGGCGCGGGCGTGGGGCGGGGCGTCGGGCCTCTATGTCCAGTTCGCGGGCGAGGCGGCGCGGGAGCTGTTGGGCCGGGCGCTGGGCGTGGGCGTGACGCGAGGGGCGCTGGACGCGGAGCCCGTGCCGGACGCGGAGCTGGGGCGTCTGCTGTCGCGCGCGGCCGTCGTGGCCAAGGACCCGTATGCCCTGCTGGGCGCGCTGCCGCACGAGGACTTCGAGCAGGTGCGCCGCCGCGCGAGCGCCGCGCTGCGCCGGCTGAACCTGTTCCGTCAGCGCGCGCTGCCGCTGGGACAGCGTCAGGCGCTGGAGTCGCTGCTGCGCCGCGTGGAGGCGGCCGGGCGCGTGCTGGGCGAGCCCGTGTCGCGCGCGGGTTTCGATGCCACGCGCGGCAACCTCGCGGGTGTGGCGCGCTGCCTGGAGGCGGGCCTGTCGGAGACGCAGGCGGACGTGCTGCGCCAGGCCTTCCTCACGGCGCGTCCCCTGGCCGAGTCGCGGGCCCGGGCCCTCTTCACGCAGGGCCATTCGCTGGAGGCGCGAGGCTCGCTGGACGCCGCGCTGGAGCGCTACGCGGAGGCCCTCTCGTTGGATCCGCTCAACGCCTCCTGGCTGCGCCACTACCAGGAGCTGCGCGGGCGGGCGCGCCAGGGCGTCGTCGCCCCGAGCGTCGAGTCCCGGGGGCTGGAGGTCACCACGCACTGAGTGACGCCCCGTGACGCCCTTGCGCGTCCCGGGAGGGCCTGGGGCCCTGGAGCACGAACCGCCGCCTGCCCGACAGTCGGGCAGGGCTGGGGGTTGATTGGCACCCCAGGGACTTGAAGGGTCCCCGAGGGGCCTGCGTTCAGGAGGTTGAGCCCCTGTGTCGGCGGGTGCCGGGAATCCTGGCGCTCGTGTAGAGTCCGCCGCCCTCCGTCATGCCCTCCGGTTTCGCGAGGGCGGGGACACCTTCATGAACGCGCATATCTTCCGCGAGTACGACATCCGAGGTCTGGTCGATAAGGACCTCACCGCCGAAGTGGTGGAGCTCCTGGGCAAGGGCCTGGGCACCATCATCCGACGCAAGGGCGGCCGCTTCATCGCCGTGGGCCGCGACTGCCGCGAGTCCTCCACCCGCTTCCGCGACTCGCTCTGTGCGGGCCTCACGTCCACCGGCCTCAACGTCTTCGACGTGGGCGTCGTCCCCACGCCGCTGGTCTACTTCGCCGCCAACACCCTGCCGGTGGATGGCCTGGCCATGATTACCGGCAGCCACAACCCGCCGGAGTACAACGGCTTCAAGGTTGGCGCGGGGAAGACGACCTTCCACAGCCACGAAATCCAGGCGCTGCGCAAGCTCATCGAGGCTGCTGACTTCGAAGTCTCGGCCACGCCCGGCACCGTCACCCCGTTCGACATCATCACCCCGTACAACCACTTCGTGAAGCAGACGGTGAAGGTGGGCCGCAAGGGGATGAAGATTGTCATCGACGCGGGCAACGGCACCGGCGGCGCCATCGCCGTGCCGCTGTTCGAGAGCATGGGCTTCGAAGTCGTGCCCCTGTTCTGCGAGATGGACGCGACGTTCCCCAACCACCACCCGGACCCGACGGTGGTGGAGAACCTCCAGGACCTCATCGCCGCGGTGAAGCGCGAGAAGGCGGAGGTGGGCATCGCCTACGACGGCGACAGCGACCGCATCGGCGTCATCGACGACCAGGGCAACATCCTCTGGGGCGACCAGATCATGGTCCTCTTCAGCCGCTACGTGCTGAAGGACAGCCCGGGCGCGGCCATCGTCGGCGAGGTGAAGTGCAGCTACACGCTGTACGACGACATCGCCAAGCGCGGCGGCAAGCCCATCATGTGGAAGGCGGGCCACTCCCTCATCAAGGCGAAGATGAAGGAGGAGCACGCGGAGCTGGCCGGCGAGATGAGCGGCCACATCTTCTTCAAGAACCGCTATTTCGGCTTCGACGACGCGGTGTACTCGTCCGCGCGCCTGCTGGAGATTCTCACCCACGAGAAGCAGAAGCTGTCCGAGCTGCTCTCCGACGTGCCCAAGACGTTCGCCAGCCCCGAGCTGCGCTTCGACACGAAGGAAGAGAAGAAGTTCGAGATGGTCAAGCGCGCCACGGAGACGCTGCGCGCCGCGGGCCACGACATCATCGACGTGGACGGCGTGCGCGTGACGTTCCCCGACGGCTGGGGCCTCATCCGCGCCTCCAACACGCAGCCCATCCTGGTCCTCCGCTTCGAGGCCAACACGGCCGAGCGCCTCAAGGAGATCCAGGAGCTCATCGAGGGCACGGTGGCCCGCGTGCAGAAGGAAGTGGGTGGGTGAGCATGTCGTCGCCTCGCATCCTCGCCATCAGTGGAAGTCTTCGTAACGGTGGGTTCAACCAGCTGCTCCTGGCGGTGGGCATCCAGAAGGCCCGCGCGCTGGGGGCCGAGGTCGATGTCGTGGACCTCAAGGCCATCGGCATCCCCCTCTATGACGGTGACGTGGAGGCGCAGGGGCTCCCCGCGCCCGTCGTCGCGTTGCGCGAGCGGGTGGGCAAGGCCCAGGGGTTCCTCATCTCGAGCCCCGAGTACAACTCGTCCATTCCCGGCGGCCTGAAGAACGCCATCGACTGGGCGTCGCGCGCGCCGGGCCGGCTGTTCCAGGGCAAGTGGGCGGCCATCATGGGCGCCAGCCCCGGCAACTTCGGCACGTCGCGCATGCAGCCCCACCTGCGTCAGGTGATGTCGTCGGTGGGCGCGCTGGTGCTGCCCAACCAGGTGCACCTGGCCCGGGCGATGGAGGCCTTCACGCCCGAGGGCACGCTGAAGGACGAGGCGAAGAAGAAGGAAGTCGAAGCGCTGGTCACCGAGCTGTTCGAGCGCGTGAAGGGCTGAGAAAGGACACCTCCATGGCGACGCTTGGAATCGACCTGGGTGGAACGTTTGCCCGAGCCGCGGTGGTGGACGAGGCGGGGAACATGCTCGCGTCGGCCAAGGTGGCCCTCGTGGAGCGCAGTCCTTCCGGAGTGGTGGAGACGATTGCCCAGGCGGCGTCCCAGGCGGTGAAGTCCGCGGGTGTCGTGGTGGGCGGCTGTGGCGTGGGCGCGGCGGCGCAGATTCACAAGGACTCTGGCGTGCTGTCGGTCGCCCCCAACCTGGGCTGGCGCAACGTGCCGCTGGGCCAGCTGCTCACGGACCGGCTGGGGCAGAAGGTGAAGGTGGTGAACGATTTGTCCGCCGCCGCCTGGGGTGAGCTGCACGCGGGCGCGGGACGCGGCGCGCAGGACTTGCTGGTGGTCTTCGTGGGCTCGGGCGTGGGCAGCGCCATCATCGCGGGTGGACACCTGCTGGACGGCGCGGGCGGCGTGGCGGGAGAGCTGGGCCACATCAAGGTGGTGCCGGGCGGCCGGCGCTGCGGCTGTGGCGAGCAGGGGTGCCTGGAGGCGTATACCGGCGGGCACAACCTCATCGCGCAGGCGCGCGAGCTGCTGGCGGCGGGGAGCTCGCCCGCACTGGCGGAGCTGGTGGGGAATGACGCCACGAAGCTGACGCCGGTGACGCTGGAGCAGGCGGCGGAAGCAGGCGACGCGGCGGCTCGGGAGGTGTATGAGCGGGCCGCGACGTTCCTGGCGCTGGCGGTGGCCAACCAGGTGACGGTGTTGAACCCGGCGCGACTCATCCTGGGCGGTGGGGTGTTGAACCACTGCCCCGGCATGCGGCGCCGGGTGCTGGAGGGTGTGCGGGCGTGGGCGTCCCAGACGTCCCGCGAGGGGCTGCTCATCGCCGACGCGGAGCTCGGTGACGACAGCGGCCTCATTGGTGCGGCGTTGCTGGCCGCGTGATGAGAGGAGCGCGGATTCATGGCCGAGTTCAAGAACCAGGTCACCTACCGGGGACAGCCGGTGACGCTGGAGGGGGACGGACAGGTGCAGGTGGGCGACGTCGCGCCTGACTTCACCGTGTTCAAGGGGTTCTTCGAGTCCCACCAGCTGTCGGAGCTCAAGGGGCAGGTGGTGGTGTTGAGCGTGGCGCCCAGCGTGGACACCAAGGTCTGCGCCATCCAGCTGCGCATGTTCAACAAGCAGGCGACGGACATGGGGCCGGACGTGAAGGTCTGGTACCTGAGCCTCGACTTGCCCTTCGCCCTCAACCGCTTCAGCGCGGCCGAGGGCATCAACAACGTCGCGGTGCTGTCGGACTACAAGCTCCGAGAGTTCGGGCGGAAGTACGGCCTGTACATGAAGGAGCTGGGCCTCCTGGCGCGCAGCACCTTCGTGGTGGGGCGTGACGGCAAAATCGTCTTCCGGGAAGTCGTCCCGGAGATGATGCACGAGCCGGACTACGACGCCGCGCTGGAAGCGGTCCGCAAGGCGCTCTGAGTCGTCGAGCGCCGCGCCGCTTCCAGGCGCGGGTGTCGTGTGAGGCGCTTCAGGCGGGCACCACGCGGGCCTGCCTGACGGCCATCAACTCCAGGCAGGTGAAGCCCGCCACGGCGATGGCCTGCACCAGGGTGAAGGCCTGTCCCCAGACGGTGGGCTGCACCCAGCCGGACGCGAGCAGGACGAAGCTGTCCACCGTCCACAGCACGTTGGCGACGATGATGGCCCAGACGAGCGCCCGGTGGACGAGCGGGCGCATGGCCAGGAAGACGAGCAGCGCGGCGAAGGGCAGCAGGCTGAAGCCCGCCGAGCGCAGCAGCGTGACGTGCAGGCCCAGGAAGTCACTCAAGGGGCCCGCGGCGAAGAACATCAGGGTCCCGGTGGCGCCGCTGATGAGACCGTCGGCGAGCAGGACGTGGCCCAGCAGGGTGCGGGAAGCGGGAATGGCGCTCATGGAGGTGTCCTTGGGAAAGCGGCGCCGGAGCATCCGGCCGCCGTGTGAGACACAAATTGCGCGCCGGGGGATTTGAAGTCGATTACGTGCGAGGTAATTGGAGCGCTTCCCCCGCGTTCCTAGTGTCAGGGGCATGATGATGCCGAGCCGTCCGGTGGGAGAGTTGCTGCGGGAGTGGCGCCAGCGCCGCAGCTTGAGTCAGCTCGATTTGGCGTGCCGCGCGGACGTGTCGGCACGGCACGTGAGCTTCCTGGAGACGGGGCGCTCCACGCCGAGCCGGGACATGCTGCTGCACCTGGCCGAGGAGCTGGATGTCCCGCTGCGCGAGCGCAACGCGCTGCTGGTGGCCGCGGGCTTCGCGCCTGTCTATTCAGAGAACGAGCTGGATGGGCCTCGGATGGGCGCGGCGCGCGAGGCGGTGGAGCTGGTGCTCTCCGGACACGAGCCCTATCCCGCGCTCGCAGTGGACCGGCACTGGCACCTCGTCACGGCCAACCGCGCGGTGGGCGTGTTGTTGGAGGGCGTGCCTGTGGAGCTGCTTCAGCCTCCTATCAACGTGCTGCGGCTGAGCCTTCATCCGGAGGGGCTGGGCCGGCGAATCCTCAATTTGGAACAGTGGCGCGCGCACGTGCTGACGCGGCTGCAGCGACAGGTGTCGAGCACGGCGGACGTGACGCTGGCGGCGCTGCTCGACGAGCTGCGAGGCATGGGGGCGCAGAGCAGCTCCGCGGAGCCGGACTTCGCGGGCGTGGTGGTGCCGCTGCGAATCCAGACGCCGCGAGGCGTCCTGTCCTTCATCGGCACGACGACGGTGTTCGGCACGCCGGTGGACATCACCCTGGCGGAGCTGGCGATTGAGTCGTTCTTCCCGGCGGACGCGGCGACGGGGGAGCTGTTGCGTAAGGCTGCGGCCGACGCTGCTCGACACTCCGACGCCTGAAAATAGGGACGCCCCGTTCCGGCCATAGGGTAACCGGAGCGGGGCGCGGGGTGCGGCGACCGCGACTACAGCGTGGGGGTACCCACGCGATTGCTGCAGTACGCACTGGAGCCGCAGGTGGTGCCGACGCTGGTGTACCAGGCCGTCTTGCGGGTGCCGTACTGACGGTTGTCCGCGTGCACGTGCGCGCCGGTGCTGTTGCCCGTGGAGCCCACGAGGCCCAGCGCGCAGCGGTCGCACGTCTTGGAGCCCGAGGACACGTTGGAGTTCAGGTGGAGCTGACGGAAGTCCCAGCCGGTGGCGCCGGTGACGACGTAGTAGTTGCCCGCGCCGCCGTTACAGGTGGTGCCGCCGCTGCAGTTGTTCGCACAGCCGCCGTAGTAGGCGTAGTAGCGGCTGACGTTGATCATCCCCCGGTGGTTCCACTCGCTGCACGTGCCGTTGCTCATGTCGAGCGCGTTGTGGCTGCTGCCCGAGCACGAGTAGTACGTCGTGGAGCCCACGCGAGCGGCCGTGTCACAGATGGGGCCCACCGCCGTCGCGGAGAGCGCGCTGGTGGCCCATCCCGTCACGGTGAGCGCCACCGTGGCCAACATCCACTTCATTGCCTTCATGAAAACCTCCTCTGAGTTGTTTCGCTGCGGCACTGCGGTGATGCAGGGGTCACCTCCGCAGCCGCTGCTTCTCGCGCAGCAGCAGGTGCCACTCCTGGAGGTTGAGCTTCAGCGCGGACAGCCACGCGTCGATTTCCAAGTCCATGCTCGCGTCCACCCCGCGCAGCGACTCCAGGAGGGGCCGCGCGGAGGACTGGCCCAGCCGGGCGATTCCCTCCAGCGCCGCCTTGCGCACCGCCGGATTCGAGTCGCGCCGGAAGGCCTCCTCCAGCGAGCGCCGCGCCCCCGTCGCCTCCGCCCCCGGCACGCCGCCCAGCGCCGTGGCCGCCGCCGCGCGCAGGCCCGGGTCCTCCGACTTCAGGTGTCCGGTGACGCGCTCCACCGCCTCGTGGCCCACGGCCTCCATGGAAATCTCGCCCAGGAGCTTCGCCGCCACCGCCGGGTCCTCCGTCGAGGTGGCCACCGCCACCGCCGTCTCCGACACCGCGCGGTCATGGCCCGAGTACACCTGGGCGCTCTCTTCAATCAGGTTGTCGGCGACGGCCCGGCGCACCTCGGGGGAGGCGTCCCGCGCGAGCTGCTCGTACGTCACCACGCCGCCGTTCTTCGCCATGAACTCCACGGAGGGCGTGGCCCTCAGGGCGCGCACCGCCGCGGCGCGCGCGGCCGGGTCCGCGTCTCCGGCGGCTCGGGCGAGCAGGGGCTGCACCAGCGTGGGTGACTCGGCGTGGCTCGCCTTGGTGGCCAGCGCCGCGCCCAGGGCCTCCAGCACCTCCGGCTCGCGCTCCCGCTCCAGCGCGGCCTGCAGCTCCGCGACGGGCAGGGCCAGCGCCGCCTCGCGCAGCCGCACCTTCACGTAGCGCCGCAGCGCGGGCGAGCCGTCCTTCAGCGCCGCGCGCACGTCCACCAGCATCGTCTCCACCGTGCACGTGGACGGCGTCAGCAAGGGCGGGGCCGCGCTCGCGGGCAGCGCTCCAGACACCAGTGCCGACACCAGCAGCGCGCGCGCCAGGTGCTTCCTCACGAGGGCGTCCATCAGTGCGGCGCTCCTTCCTCGACGAGGCACGCGTGGTGCTCGCCCTTGCCCAGCCAGATGCGGGCGAAGTCCACCGTGCCCGAGGCGTAGAGCTGCTTGAACTCCGCGTAGTCGCGCTGGAAGCGCGGGTCCTTCGCGGCCAGCCTCGCCAGCAGCGGCAGCGCCTGCTCTCCGGCGGCGCGCACGGCGAAGCGGAAGATGGCCCAGCGCACGCAGACGTCGTGCTCCTTCTCGAAGGCCGCCTCGTAGATTTTCAGGGCCTCCTCCGGCTCTCGCGTGACGCCGAGCCGGAAGGCCGCCATCTCCCGCACGTCGCGCTCGCGGTCCGTGGTGAGGATGCGCTTCAGCTCGTCGAAGGACTCCGAGCCGATGAGCGGATTGGAGTACGACGGCATCTCCAGCGCGAGCAGCCGCACCGCCATGTCATCCGACTGTCCGGCGATGGAGAGCAGCTCCTTCCAGTACGGGGCATGGGTGCCGGTGCGCTCGAAGTCCTCCTTCATCACCCGGCCCAGGGTGCGCGTGGCCACCCACGCCGTGGAGTCCGCCGTCTCGTCCAGCGCCACGGCCTTCAGGCGCGCGAGGTCTCCAGGGGACAGCCGACGCTGCGTCTCCAGCGCGTCCAGCGCCGCCGAGCGGTTCTGCAGCGGCAGGCTCTTGTCCTCGCCCAGCTTCAGCAGCGCCTCGGACACCTTGGCGTCGTGCACGGCCGGCGCGGCCTTGAGGGCATCCAGGTAGAGCCCCAGCTGCGGAGGACTGGCCTGCTTCGCCCACTCGACGACCTGGAGCGCGCGGCCCGCGTCCTGGCCCACCAGCTCCGTCAGGCGCTCCTGGAGGTACGCCGCCAGCAGGTTGTCCCGATTGCCCACCGCCACGGCCAGCGCCTCGCGCAGCGAGTCCAGCGTGGCCGTCTTGTCCAACTGGCGCAGGCCATCCCAGCACCCTGGCATCGGGAGCTGCTCAATCGCCGGGGTCGGCTCGGTCGAAGGCGACGCGCCTGAAGGCGTGCCGACGAGGACACCGCTTGAGGTGGGCTGCCTCGCGGCACTCACGGTGTCGGTGCTGTCCGGGGAGGAAGGAGGCGTCCCTCGGAAGAGCAGCAGCGCGACGGCCGAGGCCACCAGCACCGCGCCCACCAGGGCCCAACCAGGCTTTCTGAAGGTCATCAGGAGAAAGTCGATAGGTGGTTAAAACTATTAATTCTTGATTACTTGGAAAATGCGTAAAGGGCAATGACTTTGTCACGGGCGCGTGCCGATGCCTGCTCCCTCCGAGGGCGGGCGTGAGGCGCGCGGAGGGGGCGGACATAGCTTTCCCAGGTGAGGTGGAGGTGAAGCCTCCCGTCACCGCCGAGGTCTGCCAGGGGGAGTCCCATGCATGAGCCGCCACCCGCCGCGTCTGGAGAGGACGGCCGTGCGTCCTCACGCGGAGCCGTGCCCTGGCATGCCCTGCCGCCCGAGCGGGTGTTCGAGCGACTGGAGAGCGGCTCGAAGGGACTGACGGACGAGCAGGCGCGCGAGCGGCTGCTGCGCCACGGGCCCAACGTGCTGGAGCGCCAGAAGGGGGAAGGGCCGCTGCGGCTGCTCTGGCGCCAGGTGAACAGCCCGTTCATCTGGGTGCTCATCGTCTCCGCGGTGCTCGCGGTGGTGATGGGGAAGGTGACGGACGGGCTGGTGGTGGCGGCGGTGGTGGTGCTCAACACCGTCATCGGCTTCGTGCAGGAGTTCCGTGCGAGCAAGGCCATAGAAGCGCTGAGCCGGATGGTGCCGGAGAACGCGACGGTGGTGCGTCACGGCGACAAGCGCGCGGTGCCGGCCGCGGAGCTGGTGCCCGGCGACGTGGTGGAGCTCGCCTCGGGCGACAAGGTGCCCGCGGACATGCGGCTGGTGTCCTCGCGCAATCTCCAAATCGAGGAGGCCGCGCTCACCGGCGAGTCGGTGCCGGCGGCGAAGCAGCCCTCGTCCGTCGAGGAGGACGCGGAGCTGGGCGACAGGACGAGCGTTGTCTTCGGCGGCACGCTGGTGACGTCCGGCGCGGCCACGGCGGTGGTGGTGGCCACGGGCGGCGCCACGGAGCTGGGCCGCATCTCCGAGATGCTCCATGGGGCCACGGACCTTCAGACGCCGTTGACGAAGGCGCTCGCGAGCATCGCCAAGGTCATCACCGTGGCCATCCTCGTCGTGTCCGTCCTCCTGCTCGGGGTGGGGCTGTGGCGCGGCTATGACCTCGGTGAGGCGGTGGTGGTGGCGATTACCCTCGCGGTGGCGGCGATTCCGGAGGGCCTGCCCGCCATCGTCACCATCGCCCTGGCCATCGGCGTGCAGCGCATGGCGGCCCGTCGCGCCGTCATCCGCAAGCTGCCGGCGGTGGAGACGCTGGGCAGCACCACCGTCATCTGCTCGGACAAGACGGGCACGCTGACGCGCAACGAGATGACGGTGCAGGCGCTGTGGACGCCGACGGGGCGCTACACCGTCACCGGGGTGGGCTACGCGCCTCGGGGCGAGCTGCGCCGGGACGGGCCTCCGCTCAGCGCGCTGCTGGTGCCAGAGGATGTGAGGGAGCTGCTGCTCGCGGGCGCGCTGTGCAACGACGCCGTGTTGCATGGCCGGACGGATGGCGACTGGCGGCTGACGGGAGACCCCACCGAGGGCGCGCTGGTGGTGGCGGCGGAGAAGGCGGGCCTGGGTGTGGACAAGGCCCGTGAGCGTTTCCGCCGGTTGGACGCCATCCCCTTCGAGTCCGAGCACCAGTTCATGGCCACCCTCCATGACGACGGACGAGGAGGCCGCGTGCTGCTCCTCAAGGGCGCGCCCGAGGCCGTGCTGGCGCGGTGCGCGCCGGAGGGTGCCGCGTCGAACGAGGAGGTGCTCGAGGAGGTGGAGCGCCTGGCGCGGCGGGGGATGCGCGTGCTCGCCGTGGCCTCGCGCGAGCTGCCGCGGGGGCGGGACACCGTGTCACCGGAGGACGTGGAGGGCGGCTTGGAGCTGCTGGGGCTGGAAGGGATGATGGACCCGCCGCGAGAAGAAGCCATCGAGGCGGTGCGGGCGTGTCACGAGGCGGGCATCGTCGTGAAGATGATTACCGGCGACCATCCGGCGACGGCGGAGGCCATTGGCGCGCGGTTGGGGCTGCACGAGCCGGGGACGCCTGGTGTCGTGGGCGCCAGGCTGGGCGCGCTGGATGACGAGGAGCTGGCGGACGTCGTCGAACGCACGAATGTCTTCGCGCGCGTGGCGCCGGAGCACAAGCTGCGACTGGTGCGCGCGCTCCAGCAGCGGCGACACGTGGTGGCGATGACGGGGGATGGCGTCAACGACGCGCCCGCGCTCAAGCAGGCGAACATCGGCGTGGCGATGGGCATCACCGGGACGGCGGTGTCCAAGGAGGCGGCGGACATCGTCCTCACGGACGACAACTTCGCCTCCATCGCGGCGGCGGTGGAAGAGGGACGGCGCGTCTACGACAACCTCATCAAGTCCCTGGCCTTCGTGCTGCCCACGAACCTGGGCCTGGCGCTGATTCTCCTGTGCGGCGTGGCCTTCTTCCCCATCCAGGACTTCGGTGGGGGGCCGGTGCCGCTGATGGCGATGCTGCCCACGCAGCTGCTCTGGATAAACCTGGTGGCCACGGTGTCGCTCGCGCTGCCGCTCGCGTTCGAGGCGCGCGAGTCGGACATCATGCGGCGCAGGCCCCGGAGTCCGGACGCGCCGGTGCTCAGCCACTTCATCGTGATGCGCACGGGCCTCGTGGCCCTGTTGATGACGGCGGGCGCCATTGGCTTGTTCCTCTGGGAGTACTCGCACGAGGTGCCCGAGGTGGGGCATGCGCGGGCGCTGGCCGAGGCGCAGACGATGGCGGTGAACACCGTCATCAGCTTCCAGATTTTCTACATGGTGATGTGCCGCACGTTGACGGGCTCGCTGCGCAAGGTGGGGCTGTTCAGCAACCCCTCCGTGTTCATGGGGATTGGAACGCTGGTGCTCTTGCAGCTCGCCTTCATGTACGTGCCCTTCATGCGGCGCATCTTCGGCACCGCGCCGCTGTCGCTGGAGGCCATTGGCCTGTCCGTGCTGGTGGGGGCGGTGGTGGTGCCCGCGGTGGGGCTGGAGAAGTGGCTGCGCGGGCGCAAGGACGGTGGGCCGGTGAATCACTCCCGCTCTCACGAGGACGAGAACGAGGAGCACACGCCACCTCCGGGGCCTCGTCAGCGCCTGCCGGCGTGAGGGGCTTCAGCGCTCCGAGCGAGAGGGACGCGCGGCGGCGTCCGGGAGCGTGGTGTCTTCCGGCTCGAAGACGATGTGGCAGCGGTCCAGCTTGGGGCCGCAGGCATGGTCCAGGTCGGCGCGGGTGTCGCAGCCGGGGCGCTCCTCGCAGGTGTCGGGCAGGAAGGCCCAGACGAACTGGAGCACGTTGCCCCGGCGGCCCTCGGGCAGGGCGGCGAGGAAGTCTTCGCGGTAGGTGTAGAACAGCTGTGACAGGTGCACGGTGTCCCTATCCAGGCGCACGTGGCGCTTGTCACCCACGAAGCGGCGGCTGGCCTCGTTGAGCTGCGCGTCGAGGTACTCAGGCTGGAAGTGGGAGCTGTCCATGCGCGGGCCGCCCCGGGTGGCGTGGAAGAGCGCGAGGTGGACGCGCGGGTCGGCGAACTCCTCGGAGAGGATGCGGTGGCGCAGCGACCACAGCGTCATGCGCCGGCCGCCCACCGGCCACGAGCGGGCCCAGAAGAAGCGTCCTGGCCACGGCTGCTCCACGCTCTCCAGATAGGGATACCCATCCACCACCTGCTGGAGCACGAGCGCGTGGTAGGCGTTGAGCCAGAACGCGAGGGCGTCCTCCGACGTGGGAAAGACATCCGGCCGGTTGTGCGGAGAGAAGGTGGCGAGCGACGCGACGAAGCGGTCCAGCTCCGCGCGCTCCAGGCCCATGGAGGAGAAGTCCACGTCTCCGTCCGGCCGCACATGCCGGAGCACCTTCTCGAAGCCCTGATAGTGGAAGGGCTCGTCGGCGGAAGGCACGGAGGCGGGGAGCAGACCCTGCACGTACAGCGTCGCCAGTGCCGCCAGCATGCTGATGCTGGCGAAGAGCACGGCGGCCACCAGGTAGCGTCGTCGGGAGGGCAGGGGAGCGTCCACGCGGCGCGCAGCATAGACCAGGGCGAGCCCAGGCCACCTGTCCCCAAGGGCCTCCTGCTCGGCGAGCACACAAATGGACGCCATGCCCGCCGGCCACCTACCTCGCGGCACCTACAGCGCCCCGCCGACGTAGAGGGCTCCGCCAGGGAATCAGCCGCCGCTCTACGTGGGGGCTCCGCGATGAGACGTCCTCTGACGAGGCGCTTGGCGAAGTGAAGACTCTAGGCAGGCATGTGGATACGGTGCGTCAGACGGGGCCGGCAAGAGATTGAAATGACGCCGCAGGAGATTGTTGTCGCCGGCCGAGGTGAAAGATGCGTGCGTGGGCTGGTTTCATTGTGTCGATGGGGCTGGGATGCCAAGGGCCGTCAGTCAGGCATCCTCGCGTCCTGGAGTTGTCGCCTCTTGAGAATTGTCTGGGTGGGGCCAGGTCCCCCGTTCTCGTCGCAATGCAGCGAACACCCTGTGAAGGGGCGTGCCCGGTCTATGAGCTTGTTGTCCATGCGGATGGGACGCTCAGATATCTTGGCGTGAAGTTCGTCAAGGAAGTTGGAGTGCGCACGGCTCATGTCGATTCGGTGCAATTGTCTCGGATACGAGCTGCGCTTGCGCGGGTGATGATTCCGCCCGAGGACCATGACGAGTATCCGTGCCCGCATGGGGTGAGCCACCTGGGTGGGGTCTCATTGTTGGTTCCGAGTGTCGTGCCTGCTCCTGTCTGCTACGTCGATCTGGCGCTGCTGGGGCGCGCGCCGATGTTCGAGGGATTTGATCATGAACTGGATGACATTGTGGACAGCGGGCGCTGGGTTGGAAAATCGGATGAGTGAGGTGTGGTGGATGCGCGTGGCGTCCTCGCGCGCCACGCTGTCCAGGCGCTGACGCAGCTCTGCCGCTCGAGGAGCTTGAGCTTCGTGATTGACCCCTCGGCCCGGACGGCATCTCCATGCCATCCCACCGAAGAGGACTCCCAGACGACGTCGGCCACTGTCCCGTCGCTACAGCGACAGCCGCTGCCCCGACGCAGAGGACTCCGCGAAGGAGTTCAGCAGGCGATGCAGCTTCAGCGCATGCTCGAAGTCGGGAGCGAGCGACGTGCCCTCCGCGAGGTCCTTCGCGAAGGCGGCGTAGAGCTGCGCCGTCTGGTGCGCGTCGTCGGTCAGCGCCCCCTTGGGGCTCAGGACGTACTTCTCCGGCGTGGGCAGGGACTGCAGCGGCTGGTTGTCGCCCCGCGCGCCGGACACGGTGAGGTCCTGTGACAGGTACAGGTCTCCCTCAGTACCGGTGATGGTGCAGCCGATGACACCGCCGTTGCGCTTGCCGGCCTCGACATGGGCCGACAGCACCGCGCCGCTCTTCAGCGTGCCAGAGACGAGCACCTGGTCCGGCGCGGTGACGGGGATGACCTCGCCCGTCTCCGCGAGCGTGGTGTGCTCGAGTTGTCGGGCGACCAGCGCCGCCGCGCTCTGCACGTCCCCTACCGCCGCCAGCACCGTGTCGAGGAAGTGCGCGGTGATGGTGGCCAGCACGTTGGCGCCCTTGCTGGCGTCCGCCGTGTAGTCGTACGCCTTGGGCCGCGTGTGCCCGAGCATCGACGTGGACACCTGCAGCGTCACCGAGCGCACCTTCCCCACGTAGCCCTCCTGAAGCAAGTCCCGCAGGTAGCGAGCCCCGGGAGCCAGCCGCCGCTGCAGCCCGATGACGGTCCTCACACCCGCCTCGCGCGCCAGCGCCGCCAGCTCCGTCGTCTCCTCCAACGAGACGCCCAGCGGCCACTCGCAGAACACTTGCTTCTTCGCCGCGATGGCGGCGCGCACCAGTCGCGCATGCTCTGCCGCGCGCACGGAGACGACCACCAGGTCCACCTCCGGATGCTCCACCAGCGGCTCGAAGCTCGCGAACGCATGCGGCACCTCGAACCGGCGCGCCGTCTCGTCCGCGCTCACCTGCCGCGTGGTGCTCACCGCCGTGACGCGGTAGCCCGGCAGGGTCTGCAGCGCGGGGAGGTGCGCGTACGTCGCCCACCCCCACTGGGGGCTCGCTCCGATGATGCCCACCCGAATCCTCTCCGACGTGCCCATGGCTCCACTCCCGCGTTGGTGACGGGGACGGCCACCCCAGTCCGGGCGCCGCTCCCGGCCGGCAAGCTAGCGAGCGGCCTCCTGGGATTCAAGACGACCGGTCATGTTGACCGAAATCCCATGGAGAATCATGGGCTTGGATGCAAATAGCCCCCGGTTTTGACGGCCCGGGGCACGGGCCCTAAAAGGGAGCGATGCCGAGAGTCAGCGTTCGCGAGAAGCTGCTCGCCGCCGGTCTGGAGACCCTGCGCACGCAGGGATTCAACGGCTGCGGCGTGCAGGACATCACCGACGCGGCCGGCGTGCCGAAGGGCTCCTTCTACAACCACTTCGACAGCAAGGAAGCGCTGGGGGCGGCGGTGGTGGACCAGTACATGCGCGCCAGCAGCGCGGACCTGGCGCTGCTGCGCGACACGTCCCTCACGCCGCTGCGACGGCTGCGCGCCTACTTCGCCGCGCAGGTGGAGTCGCTCGTCGCGGGCCGGTTCGAGTGCGGCTGCCTCCTGGCGAACTTCGCCGCGGAGCTGGCCGACCACAGCCCCCTCATCCGCGAGCGCGTGGCGGCCTCCTTCACCGAGTGGTCCCTGCGTCTGGAGGAAGTCCTCCTGGAAGCGCAGGAGGCCGGCGAGGTCGCCAAGGACGTGTCGCCCGGAATGCTCGCGACCTTCATGCTCGGGGCCTGGGAAGGCGCCGTGCTGCGCAGCCGCGTGGAGAAGGGCCGGGCCCCGTTGGACGCCTTCCTGCGGCTCGCGTTTGATCGCTCACTGGAGCAAGGCATCCCCGCCTGCACTGTTTAATTAGGGATTGTTGCTTTCTCGCGTCTTGAGACAGAGTGCCTCCCGAATCACGGGAGGGAGTCAGCTTTGTCCATACGTGTAGGTCTTGCTCGCGGGCTGTGTCTCGCGGTCCTGCTCATTGGCGCGGGGTCATTCGCGCAGGGCGTCTCGGTCATCACCGGCACCATCACCAGCGCGGATGACAAGCGCTCGCTCGCGGACGCCGTCGTCACGGCGACGTCACCGAAGCTGCAGGGTGAGCGCGTGGTCGTCTCGGACACGAGCGGCCTGTACCGACTCGCCCAGCTTCCTCCGGGGACGTACACGCTGCGCGTGGAGCGCGAGGGCTTCGAGCCCTTCGTGCGCGCCGATATCGTCCTGCGGCTGGACCGCACCATCCGGGTCAACATCCAGCTGTTGCCCTCGTCCTTCGGCGAGGAGATTTCGGTCAGCGCGGCGCCCACGGTGGACGTCGGCTCCAGCACGACGGGCCTGAACGTGGACGCGGACTTCCTGCGCACCATGGCCGTCATCCGCCCCGGCACGAAGGGCTCCGCGTCGCGCTCCTTCGAGTCGCTGGCCGAACTGGCCCCGGGCGCCACGGAGGACCGCTACGGCGTGAGCGTCAGCGGCAGCAGCTCGCCGGAGAGCCAGTACGTGGTGGATGGCCTGTCCGTGAATGACCCGAGCGTGGGAACGCTGGGCACGCCGCTGTCCGTCGAGTTCGTCCAGGAGGTCAACGTCATCACCGGTGGCTACATGCCGGAGTACGGCCGCTCCACGGGTGGCGTGCTCAACGTCGTCACCAAGTCCGGCTCCAACGAGTTCCACGGCTCGGTGTTCGCGAACATGGCGCCCGGTGCCCTGCAGCGCAACGGCACGGTGGTCCGTCAGGAAGGCACCGTCATCTCCGCGCAGGGACAGCCGTGGAACCAGGGCGACTTCGGCTTCGACCTGGGCGGCCCCATCCTCAAGGACAAGCTCTGGTTCTACGTGGGCGTGGCGCCGTCGTTCAATCGCATCCGCGTGGACCGCCAGCTGAGCACGCTGGACTTCTGCACGGAGGTGGACCCGGCGGCCGGCTGCGCCGCGGTGGGCCAGCGCCGCAGGGACCCGGAGACGGGCTTCGGTCAGGTGACGCCGATTGAAGGCTCGCGCACCACCCGCTTCGCCGACGAGCGCAGCATCCAGTACATGAGCAAGCTGACGTACCTCTTCAACCCGGACCACAACCTGTCCGTCTCCGTCTTCGGCACGCCGCGCTCCTCCGGCGGCGACGGCAAGTATGCCTTCAGCGACGACGGTGACCCGGAGGTCTGCGTGGGCCTGTCCTGCACCGGCTTCGTGCAGGGCTCCTACGACTCCATCGCCACCCGGCGCTCCAACGGCGTCATGGACATCGTCGCCAAGCAGTCCTCGTCGTTCTTCGACAAGAAGTTCCTCGTGGACGCGACGCTCGGCTGGCACCACCAGTCGGACAGCACCCTGCCGTCGGATGGCTCCGGGCTCCTGTCGGACACGGGCCTGTCCTCGCGCCCCAACATCGCCTGGCGCCGCACCCGCAACCCCGGCCCCCACACCATCACCGAGTTCGAGTCCCTGGTGGACCCGTCCGTCTGTGGCGCCACCGACGCCGAGCAGCGCCGCAACTGCCCCGTCACCGCCTACTCCACCGGCGGCCCCGGCACCATCAGCGAGCAGGAGCTGGACCGCGTCCAGGGCAAGGTGATGGGCACGTACCTGTTCCAGGCGCTCGGCCACCACATCGTCAAGGCGGGCTTCGACGCGGAGCGGATGAGCTTCTACAACAACCGCGCGCGCACCGGCGGCACGCCCTGGCAGGAGTGCACCGGCGGCGACTGCTTCTACACCCTCAACCAGTACGGCTACCTGGAGGGACCGGACTCGCCGGTGTTCCTGGCCAGCAAGGAAGGCACGTCCACGTCGATGACGGTGGGCGGCTTCGTGCAGGACAGCTGGTCCATCATGGACACCGTCACGCTCAACGCGGGCCTGCGCTACGACGTGCAGACGCTGTGGGGCCTGGACGACAAGGTGGGCCTGCACCTGCCCAACCAGTGGTCGCCGCGCGTGGGCGCCGTCTACGACTTCACCCAGCAGGGCCGCTCCAAGCTGTTCGTCAACTACGCGCGCTTCTTCGAGAACGTGCCGCTGGACATGGCGGACCTGTCCTTCCCGCAGCAGCAGCTCCTGTCGGCCACGTACGACTCGCCGCCTTGCAACCCCAATGACCGCAACTCCCTGGTGACGGACTGCGTGGCCAGCCGCAACCGCCAGCTCATCGGCAACCGCGAGAGCCCCAACCAGGCCTGGGACGCGCAGGGTGGAGACCGCGTGCCGGTGGACCCGAACATCCGCGCCCAGTCCGCGGACGAAATCATGGTCGGCGGCGAGTACGAGGTGCTGCTCGGCCGCTTCGGCCTGCAGTACACCCGCCGCCAGCTCAACGACGTCATCGAGGACATGAGCCGCGACGACGGCAACACCTTCTTCCTGGGCAACCCGGGCAAGGGGTACTCGTCCGACTTCCCGGAGGCGGTGCGCAAGTACGACGCGGTGAACCTGTACTACCAGAAGGGGTTCTCCAACGGCTGGCTGGCCCAGGCCAGCTACACGTGGTCCCAGCTGCGCGGCAACTACTCCGGCCTGTTCCGCGCGGACACCGGCCAGCTGTCGCCCAACCTCACGCGCGACTTCGACCTGGTGTCGCTCACCACCAACCGCGACGGCCCGCTGCCTGGAGACCGCACGCACTCCATCAAGATTTTCGGCGCGCGCGAGTTCCAGGTGACGAAGGGGACGAGCGTCAACATCGGCGGTGGCTACCGCAGCCGCTCCGGCACGTCGCTCAACTACCTGGGCGCGCACCCCCGGCGCAGCGGCTCCGAGACGTTCATCCTGCCGCGCGGCAGCGCCGGCCGGCTGCCCTGGGTCCACAACATCGACACCCACGTGGGCGTCAACCAGAAGCTGTCCAAGGACTACACGCTGAGCTTGTCGCTGGATGCGTTCAACCTCTTCAACTTCCAGCAGTACACCGCGGTGGACCAGACGCTGACCTTCACCCGCGTCTACGCGATTGAGCAGGGCGGGAAGCCGGCGGATTTGACGGCGTGCCTCACGGCCAACAACCCGGACTGCAAGGTCATCTCCACGACGACGAACCAGCCCATCCTCACCTCCGACATCAACCCCAACTTCAAGCGTCCCACCGCCTACCAGGCGCCGCGCTCCATCCGTCTGGGCGCGAAGCTCAGCTTCTAGGCCCCCACCATGAAAGGACAATCACCCATGAAGACTCGTTGGATGGGATGGGGCCCAGGCGTCGCCGCGCTGGTGCTGCTCGCGGGCTGTGGCGTGGAGGACCCGGAGCCCCAGTGTGTCGTGGCGCGCGCGGTGAGCGACGGCTCCATCGGCTCGTTCGCCACCGTGTACACGCTGTCGCCCGGACAGAATCCGGACCAGCAGTGCGCCCAGCTCAAGTCGGAGTCGCTGGGCCTGCAGAAGTACTACAGCCGGGACGCCAACGCGCCGGACACCGTCGCCGTGCGCAGCGCGCGCCTGGGCAAGCTGCTGGAGGACTTCGATGACAGGCCGGACCTGGACGCCTCGCACACGCCCTACTCGGTGGGCCCGTTCTCCAGCGAGGGCCCCGGCGATGACCACTTCTGCGACGTGCCCACGCTGAGCCCCACGCGGCTCGAAGTCCCCGCCACGGACACGCTGCCCGCGCAGAGCTTCCGCTACGAGTGGTCCAACCTGCGCATCTACAACACGCCTGGCATCCCGGGCACGCAGTTCAAGGCGGACCTGAGCTACACGGAGAACGGGTGCACGGCGACGTACCAGGCCAAGGGCATCTGGCCGGTGGTGAGCTGTGCGACCGCGGGCAAGCCGGATGAGGTGAAGTGCGACCCGTACCCGGACTACACCGTGGGCCGCCTGCGCGGCTCCGGCATCAACCCGCTGTTCCCCGTGAAGTGTGACCCGGTCGCGCTCATCTGCGTGCTCACGGGTGACGTGCCGTCCGACGAGACGCCCTGAGCGTCGGTGGAGCAGGCCCCTTCCGCTTCGTTTCATTGAGCGGAAGGGGGCCCGCCCAGGCTCACTGGAGCGGGGTGGACTGCTGGTCCACGCCGGAGGACTTGCGCCAGTCGGAGAGGTTCGTCTCCTCCTGGGGGTCCACCTTGAACGTCCCGCTGGAGCCGTACCGGTTCCGGTCCATCTTCAGGCCGGGCCGGTGCTGCCGCTGCCCCAGGCGCACCAGCCGGCGCCCCTGGATGCTGTTGCCTCGCACCGTCAGGTTCTCGCTGGGCGCGCCGTTGGAGCCCAGGCCGAGCATCATCCCGTAGCCCTGCGTGCCGGAGATGGAGTTGTCCACCACCTGCACCTCGCGCGAGTTCTCCACGCGGATGCCGGTGCCGTCGCTGCCGCCGCTCTGGGTGATGTCCCGGATGACGTTGCCGCTCACCACCACGCCCACGGGGCTGGGCTGGTCGCCGATGCGCGAGCCTCCCACGGAGATGCCCCGGCCCGCGTCGAAGATGATGTTGTCCTCCACGCGCACGTCCCGCGCGGAGTAGTGGATGACGACGGCCTCTCCGACGGACGTGGGGGACTTGCGGAAGCCGTACATCGTGTTGTCACGGATGATGACGCGATGGCACGTCTTGACGTCCACGCCGTTCTCGTCGTTGCCGTGGAGCAGGTTGTTCTCGATGAGGATGTCGCTCGCCGGAGCGTCTTCCTTCTTGTCGGGCAGCAGGCACTGCACGGAGTCACCGGAGTTGTCGTGGATGTCGTTGCCGCGCACGGTGATTCCCCGCGACGTGGCCTGGATGACGATGCCGTGTGAGTCGCCCTTGGGCTGCTTGCGGAAGTCGTGGATGTGGTTGTTCTCGATGAGGACGTCCCGGGCTCCGCCGTAGGTGGCGATGCCCGCGCCCAGGGTGCCGTGGTGGATGTCGTTGCCGGAGAGGACGGAGCCGGTGGTGTTGCCCTCGAAGAGGACGGCGAAGCGGGGCTGGCCGCGCACGTCGATTTCGAAGCCCTCGATAATCCAGTAGGGCTTGCGCACCTGGACCAGCGTCCCGCCTTTCGGCGTCGGGACGATGCGCGGCCGTCCCTCGCCCACCAGGGTGATGGGGGCCTCCGCGCGCCCCGCCTTCACCGCGTTGTCGATGAGCAGGCCCTCCGCGTACTCGCCGGCCTGGACGCGGATGGCCTCGCCGGGGCTCACGGTCCTCAGCGCGCGGCCGATGGTGCGGAACGGGGCCTGCTTCGTCCCCGCCGCCGTGTCCGAGCCCGAGGTGCTCACGTGCCACTCCCGGGAGAATTGTTTCGGCCGGCGCGTGGCGTGCCGCGCGGTGTCGCCGTTCCCCTGGCTGCCCTCCTTCTTGGCGGGCGAGGGTGTGTTCGCCGCCCATGCGGGGCTGAACGCCCACAGCGCGCAGGCAAGGCCCCATCCCAGTGTCAGCTGGCTGACCCTCATCCCCATCCCCTCCCCGCTGGAAAACCCCGCTCCCCAAGGTGCGCACGATGGCGTGGCAGGGAAGCGGGGAAGGGGCCTTTGCCCGTCACACCAGACGGGCACGGGTGTGTGGGGCCGGCGTTGCCCCGGGGGCTCAGGGAGGGGCGGGCGTCTTGAACTCGGGGATGAGCTCGCCGGTGAGGCGGATGCTCTTGAGGACGGCCTCGTGCGAGAGGGCGCCCACCTGGTGGAAGGACATCAGCGCGTCGATGCCCAGCGACTCGTAGCGCTTGAGGCCCTGGCGCACCTGGTCCTTCGTGCCGACGATGAGCGAGTCCTGCGCGCTCAGGACTTCCCAGACCTGCTCGTGCGGCACGTCCTCGCCGGACATGATGCGGCCGAGGATGCGCTGGGCCTTGGACACGGGTGCGTTCGGGTCCTTGCCTCGCAGGTACTGGCCGGTGAGGCCGCCACCGGCGGGGTCCTTGGCGAGCGCTTCCAGCTCCGCGGCCGTCTGGACGAAGAAGTCCTTGGCCTCGAAGAAGGTGAAGGAGCCATTGGTGTACCAGGCCGCGGCCTGGGCGGCGCCGTTCTCCATGGCCTCGCGCTCCGAGTCCGCGCAGTGCACGAAGGTGAAGAAGGCCACCTGGTCGTTCACGAACTCGCCCACGGGCTCACAGCGAGTCTTCAGCGCCTCGCGGTAGATGTGGATCATCTCGCCCACCTGCTCGGGAGAGGCCCACAGCGTCACGCCGAGCGCGCCCACGCCGTTGCGTCCGGCCTGCTCGAAGGACGCGGGGCTGGAGCACGCCTGCCATAGGGGAGGGTGCGGCTTGCGATAGGGCTTGGGGATGACGCTGATGTCCTTGACGCGGAAGTCCGGCGTGTCCCAGGAGAACTTCTCCTGCGTCCACATCTTCGGGACCATCTCGAAGGCCTGCTGCATCTGCGAGCGGGTGGAGTCCGCCTCGATGTTGAAGACGCGCCACTCGGGGATGGTGCTGCGGGCCATGCCGAGCTGGAAGCGGCCGCCGCTCAGGTGGTCGATGAACGCGGAGCGCTCGGCGATGCGGATGGGGTGGTTGAAGCGCGCGGGCGCGAGCGCGGCCGAGTGGCCCACGTGGATGTTCTTCGTGCCCATCGCGATGGCGGTGAGCATGATTTCGGGCGCGGAGCTGTGGCTGAACTCCACCGCGGTGTGGTGCTCCACCTGCCACCAGACGCCGTAGCCCATCTCATCCGCCAGCCGCGCCTGCTCCAGCGTTTCACGGATGAGCCGATGCTCATGGTCCGGCTGGGTCCAGTGTTCCTTCGGGTGCTGCATCTCCGAGAAGATATCGAGTCGCATGTCGGGTCCTTCCCCCTGTAGACCTCGGGTTGATGCGACTGCAGCACCGGGAGTGAGGCTGTCTCGTCCCATGGGTCAATCCTTGTCATGCGAGGGTCCGGGTTGACATCCGTTGTTTGTGTTGCATGCGGTCGCTGCGGGAATGCTCTACTCCGCCGGCCCGCACCTGCCTCCCTCGGGGTGGTGCGGGCTCACCAACGGCCTGGTCTCCCTCCCCTCATCTCGCGCCCCATCTCGTCGGGGAGCCGGCCGATTCCTGCTCACGCTGGGAAAAGGAAGCTCGAATGCAAATGCAAGGCAAGACGCGCTGGGGCTGGGCCTGTCTCATCATTGGAATGCTGGGGGCCTCCCTGGGCTGTGGCTCGTCGGGAGAGGCGCAGTCGCTGGGCGCGGTGGAGTTCGTGGGGGCGGTGTCTGATGCGCTCGCGGGAGAGGACGTCACGCGCGTCACCGTGACGCTGACGGCCACGGGAGTCCCGGCGTCCACGGTGGCGCTGGTGCAGGACGCGGGGGCGTGGCGGGGGACGTTCCATCAGATTCCCGCGGGGACGGCGCGGACGTTCACCGCGGAGGCGTTCGATTCACAGGGCGCGCTGCGTTATCGCGGCGTGGCGGAGGGTGTCACGATTGTGGCGGGTGCGACGGCGGTGGTGGCCATCACCCTGCAATCCCTCTCCACGGGGACGCCGTTCGACAACACGGTGCCTTGCATCGACTCACTGGTGGCTTCGTCGAGCGTGGTGTTGCCGGGTGGCGACATCGTGTTGCGAGCCACGGCGCACGACAAGGATGCGACTGACACGATTTCCTATGCGTGGAGCGGCACGGGTGGGGTGTTCACCACCACGGGCACGTCGACCACGACGTGGACGGCACCGCAGGTCTCCGGGGAGTTCGCGCTGACGTTGACTGTCACGGACTCGCGCGGCGCGGCGACCAGCCTGCGCATCGATGTCCGCACGATGTCTACGGATGGCGGGCCGAACTCGGGTGGGGCGAATGTGAGCGTGGCGTTCAACATGGCGCCGACGGTGCGGGGAATCACCGTGACGCGCTCGCCGGTGCCGGTGGGACAGAGCACCACTGTCACGGTGGACGCGGTGGACGCGGATGGGGATGCGCTGACGTACCAGTGGTCCACCGTGTGCGCGGGCGCCTGGACGCAGGCGACGTCGTTGTCCGCGTCGTTCACGCCGAGCGCCGTGCCGTCGGGAGACCCGTGTGGCAACTGCGCGCTCAACGTGACGGTGGCGGATGCGAAGGGCGGGCGAGGGCAGGGGACGCTGCGCGTCTGTGTCGGGCCGGGCACGGGCCCGAGTGTTCCTCCGCGCATCGTCCTGGCGAACCAGTCCTCGAACACGGTGGCCGGTGGTGGGACTGTCACCCTGCGCGTGCTGGCCGAGGATGGAGATGGCACGGCGCTCACGTTCGGCTGGGCTTCGAGTGTCGGTACGTTGGGCACGGCGACGAACGGCTTCACGTCGAGCGAGGTCCGCTGGACGGCGCCGGCCTGTGTGGCGCAGGGCAGCGCGCCGACCGTCACGGCGACGGTGACCAACGCGCGGGGCTTCTCCGTGGCGCACACGTTCAGCGTGAGCGTGGTCAACGGGCCGGACTGTGGCAGCGGCACGGTGGCGCGGTGGGATGCCACGGGCAGCATGTTGGCGACACGAATCCGATATGGCGCCGTCCTGCTTCCATCGGGCAAGGTGCTTGTGGTTGGCGGCTACTACAGTTCAACGATTCTGGCTTCTGCCGAACTCTACAACCCGGAGACGGGAGCCTGGACCGCTGCTGGCAGCATGCGGAGGGCCCGCTTCGGCCACACGATGACAGTGTTGCCTTCGGGCAAGGTGTTGGTGGTGGGGGGCTCTGTGTCGACGTCTTCTTTGGGAGTACGAGATGTCGACATTTATGATCCTCAGGCCAACACTTGGACGGCCGCCACATCGACGACCTTTGAGCGCAGCGGTCACACCGCGACCTTGCTGCCTTCAGGAAAGGTGCTTGTCGTTGGCGGGATAAATAGCTCGGAGAGCATGGCCCGTATCCCAGAGGTGTATGACCCGGAGACCAATACGTGGACGCCGGTCGCGAGCATGGTGGCAGCCTATCGGCTGGGTCACAGCACCACCTTGCTGCCTTCGGGCAAGCTGTTGGTGGCAGGAGGCGGTTACGCGGCTGAAATTTACGACGCGACCGCGGACTCGTGGACACCTGCGACAGGTCTCACGGGAGTGTCTTGGCCAGAGGCCTACCTCTTGCCGTCCGGCAAGGTCCTGCTCCAGTCTGGCGTCTCGCTGGTGCTGTATGACTCGCAGCTCAATGTCCAGAGTGTCCTTGGCAGATGGATTCACAGCCGCAATCAGGCGTTTCAACTGATGCTGCCGTCGGGAAAACTGATGGTGACCGGCGGGACGGAGACCATCAGCGCCACAACAGAGTTGTTCGACCCCATGACAGGCATCACCCAGTACTCCGTGAGCATGCCTCACGCTCGAGCCTATGGGCAGCCCATCCTGCTCCAGAATGGAAAGGTGCTCGTTGTCGGAGGCATGAGCACCGAGACCGTCTACAACTCGGCGGTGCTCTACACGCCCTGAACTGGAGCCAGCCGTCACCCTTGGCTCGTGTCACGTGCCGAGGGTGGCGTCCTCCACCCGGGCACCCGTCCGCCTCCCAGGTCGGGTGCCCGCGCGGACTCACGTCGGGAACACGTGCCCCGGGCGCGCGAACCACGTATGCAGGAGCGCATGAGCCGCGCTGACTCCCGTGGAATCCTCTTCGACCTCGACGGCACGCTGGTGGACTCGCTGCCGGACATCATCGACACCTTCCTGCAGGCCTTCCCCCTGCATGGCCTCACCGCCCCCACCTACGCCCAGGTGCGCGCGCTCATCGGCCATCCGCTCGACCTCATGTACGCGGAGTTCGCGCCCCAGCACGTGCCCGCGCTGTGCGCCACGTACCGCGAGCACTACCCCCTCAATTACATGAACCGCTCGCGTCCCTACCCCGGTGTGCTGGAGACCCTGGGCACGCTGCGCGAGCGCGGCTATCTGCTCGCCGTGGCCACCACCAAGAAGAGCCCCATGGCCCGCCGCTTCGTGGACGCCATGGGCCTGGGCCCCGTCCTCCACCATGTGCAGGGCACGGATGACTTTCCGCACAAACCCGCACCCGACGTGCTCCACCGGGCCCTCTCCGTGCTGAAGACAGGCGGCTTGTGGATGGTGGGAGACACCACTCTGGACCTGAGGGCCGGCAAGGCCGCCGGACTTCGCACCTACGGTGTCACCTGGGGCACTCACCCGGTGGAAGAACTGGCAGGTGAATCACCGGACGAACTCCAGCCGGACCTGCGCCGGCTGCTGGAGCACCTTCCTCCCCTGTCCTGAGTCCCTCGCTATACTTGGAAAGTATGGAGCCACTGCCTGATGTCCTCCGTCATTTCCATCCCGTGCTCCCCGCCGCGTCGCTCCGAAAGAAACCCGTCCGAGTCGAGGTGGCCGGTCGCGCCTATGCCCTCTTCCGGGACGCGGAGGGGCGCCCCGCGGCGCTCGCGGACAAGTGTCCCCACCGCTTCGCGCCGCTCTCCAAGGGCCGCGTGCGTCCCGATGGGCGGCTCCAGTGCCCGTACCATGGCTGGCGCTTCGACGCGCAGGGACAGGGCGCCAATCCCAGCCAGCCGGAGCTGCGTCACTGCAATGTGAGCAGCTTCCAGGTGGTGGAGCACCGGGGCTATCTGTGGCTCGCCCACAAAGACACGCCGCTGTCCGCGCTGCCGGAGCTGCCCGCCACCGACGGCTACCTCTTCGGAGGCAGCTTCTCCGTCCTCTTCGAGGCCCCGCTGCACGTCGCGCTCGACAACTTCAGCGAGGACGAGCACACGCCCTACGTCCACACCCGCCTGGGCTGGGATGACCCTCACGCGAGCCAGGTGCAGTTCGAGGCGCACAACCGCGAGGACCACACCGAGGTGCGCTACCTCGCCCCGCAGCGGCCCGCGGCGCTGATGAAGCTGTTGGGCGTGCGCGACGGCGACCTGTTCCGCAACGAGTGGGTGACGCGCTTCGACCCGGTGCACAGCCAGTACACCGTGAGCTGGGAATCCCCCACCGGCAAGCAGCGTCCCTTCATCACCCGCGCCAACATCTTCTTCGTACCGGAGACGGCGAAGACGACGCGCCTGCATGTCTTCTCCTTCCTGCGCTGCGTGCAGCCGCTGCTCATGCCCTTCCTGCCGGTGGCGGCCCGCGTGGCCATGGAGCTCACCCGCTGGGAGGTCGTCGACGACGCGCGCTTCATCCCCACCGTCGCGGCAACGCCCTACAGCCACAAGGGCATGCGCCTGGACCGCTACGACAAGCCGCTCGTGCACCAGCGCCGGCTGATGGAGCGCATCTACTTCCATCAGCAGCGCCCCTCCTCGGACGAGGAGTCGCCCGTGGCGCTCGCCCGCGAGGCGGTAGGCTGAGGGCCGTATGAGCCTGGACGCGCGCGTCGTGGAGACCCTGGTCGCCCAGCGGCGCCGCTTCCTCGCGTTCCTCGCCCCGCGCGTGGGCAGCCCCGAGGAGGCCGAGGAGGTCCTCCAACTCGCCCTGGTGAAGGGGCTGGAGAAGGGCGAGGGCCTTCGCGATGAGGAGAGCGCGGTGGCCTGGTTCTACCGGCTGCTGCGCAACGTGCTGGTGGACCGCCACCGCCGCGCTCGCCGCGAGGAGCGCGTCCTGGCCGCCGAGGACGCAGAGGCCCCCCGCTCCACGGAGGACACCGAGGAACTGGAGTCCTCCGTGTGCGCGTGCGTGGCGGGACTGACGGACACGCTCAAGCCCGAGTACTCGGCCGCCATCCGCCGCGTGGACCTGGAGGGCACCAGCGTGACGACATTCGCCCGCGAGGAAGGCCTCACCGCGAACAACGCCGCCGTCCGCCTGCACCGCGCCCGGCAGGCCCTGGGCCGGCGCCTCATCGAACTGTGCGGCACCTGCTGCACCCACGGCTGCGTGGACTGCGCCTGCGAGCCGGGCCGCCCCCGCGTCACCGGGAGTCCCTGACGAATGCCGGTGTAATGCCGCGCGGAGTCCGAGCGTCAGCCCGGGCGTCAGGGGCGGGCGGGTGCTCGCCCCCCTTCGTCGAGGACGCCCATGGACACCGAATCCCTCCACCGCCTCGCGCTGCCTGTCAGCGCCGTCGCCTTCCTGCTCTTTGCCCTGGTGCTGCCCACCGCGCGGCTGCGCCGCCGCACGGGGAGCGCGGGCTTCGTGCTGCACCGCCGCGCCAATCCCTTCCAGCGCGTCATCGGCGTGTGCATGGGTCTGTTCATCCTCGGGCTGACGGCCTGGAGCGCGCTGTACGCGGCGCTGGGCTCGGGACGGCTCGGCGTGTGGCCCGTGCCCGACGCCGTCCGGTGGCTGGGCTGGGCGATGATGGCCGCGGGGCTCGTCCTCGTGCTGGTGGCCCAGGTGCAGATGGGCGCCTCGTGGCGCATCGGCATCGACCGGGAGCCCACGGCGCTGGTGACGGACGGTCTGTTCTCCGTCGTCCGCAATCCCATCTTCGCGGGCATGTTGTGGGTGGTGGTGGGGATGGCTTGCGTGACGCCGAGCGCGTGGACGTGGATGGCGTGCGCCGACTACGTGCTGCTCGTGTCTCTTCAAGTCAGGCTGGAGGAGGAGCACCTCGCGCGGCTGCACGGCCCGGCGTATCGCGAGTACGCGGCGCGGGTGGGGCGCTTCCTGCCTGGGGTGGGGCGGTTGGAGTCGAGCGAAGTCACGGCCTGACAGGCCGTCTTGCTTCGTGGAGTCTCGTGCTCCACGAAGTCTCGACGGGAACCCCTGGCCGGTGTCAGTGCGCCGGCTGGACGGGTTCCTGCTGCTGCGGGAGTCCGACGCCGGTGCGGGCCTCGAACGCATTGCAGCCGCTGGCGCCAGAGACCTTCAGGTCGTACGCGCTCAGGTCCGCCTGCATGCAGCGTTGTGTCTCGTTGTCACTGGGATTGGCGTTGCCGCTGGCGAAGTAGCGACAACTCTTGCAGTTGCCCCACGAACCTTCCGCCATGATGACCTCCTCGGAAAAAGGGGTGCTGCTGTCTTCCTTCCGAGGGTGGGGTCGGTGGACGTGCCTCACAAGCGGGGCTCGCCACCGCCCCGGGGGGGCGTTCGGTCCGGCGCCTGGGTTTCAGGCGCCGGACGGTGACACCTTACGGCTGCTGCGCGGGCTGCTTCTGCTGCTCGAGCTGCGCGTCCGGCGGCACCTGCATCCCCGCCGGGTTCTGCTCCGTCGCGCCAGGCAGGGGCTGCACGGTGGGCGGCACCGCCGTCTCGTCCTTCAAATCAGAGTCGAGCGGGCGGGCCTCGAACGCACCCACCGAGCGCAGCAGGCGCAGCGCGGCGACCGAGGCCTGGAGGCGCTCGCTCACCAGGCCGATTTCGGCGCTGGTCAGCGCGGTGTTCGCGTCCGCCACTTCCAGGTACGTGGCCACGCCGGCCTTGAAGGAGACGTCGGTGAGGCGCTGGGACTCACGCGCCAGCTCCACCGTCTGCTCCGCCTTGAGGCGGTTGGCCAGGGCGCTCTCCAAATCCAGCTGCGAGCGCTTCACTTCCTCGCGCGCCGTCAGCTCCGCCTTGCGGGCGTTGGCCTGGGCCTCGACGATGCGCGCGGAGGACTCCGTGAGGTTGGCCTCGCGCAGACCGCCATCCCACAGCGTCCAGTTGGCGCCCAGGGTGATGAGCCACACGTCCGCCCGGCCCGCGAAGCCCGCGGCGTTGGCGATGCGCCAGGTGCCGGTGAGGCCCACGGTGGGCAGGTAGCTGAACAACACGCCGCGCTTGTTGATGCGCGCCAGCTCCGTCGTCTCACGGGCCGCGGCCACGTCCGCGCGCTGCTCCAGCGAGCGCTGCACCAGCACGTCCGACTCCGTCTTCACCGGCACCTGCGGCTCCGGCGGCGGGGCCACCTCGAAGTCCGCGCTGTCCAGCGCCAGCAGCGTGGCCAGCACCAGCTTCGCGGACGCCAGCGCGTTGCGGGCGCGGATGAGGTCCTGCTCCGCGCGGGACAAATCCTGCTCGGCGCGCAGCAGCGCCACGCGCGTCACCGTGCCGGCGTCGAAGCGGACCTTGGTGTCCTTCGCGCGAGCGCCGTTGAGCTCCACCAGCCGCTCCTGCACCGTCACGGCCTGGGCCTGCGCGGCGGCGCCGTAGTACGCCTGCGCCACGCCGAAGAGGATTTCGCGGCGCGCCTGCTCCACGTTGAGCGCGGCGACCGTCTCGCTCTTGTAGGCCGCCTGGATGCCCGCCCACAGCTGGGGCGCGATGATGGCCTGGCGCAGCTCCGCCTGGAACTGCCGCTGCACCAGCGGCTGGATGACCACCGGCTCGGGGCCCAGGGGGCCGGGAGGAATGACGGCCGCGTTGGAGTTGCGGATGATGGCCGCGCCCACGGCGATGGTGGGCAGATAGCCGGCCCACGCCTTGCGGGACGCGGTGTCCGCCTGACGCAGGCGCGCCTGCGCCGCCTTCAGGTCCAGGTTCTCCTTACGCGCCTGGATGAGTGCGTCTTCCAGGGTCAACACGGGGGGCGGTGCCGCGGCCAGGGTGGCCGCCAGGGTCAACGCCAGAAGTGAGCTCATAACCGCCTCTGCCTCCTCGTGGGGTCCGCGCCGGCGCGAGCCCCATGGGTCCTAGGTGGACTTGCTACGGGTTGTGTCTTGGGTCCGCGTCCCGGGCTTCTTGCCCGAGCGCGTCATGAACGTCAGGAATTCAGCGCGAAGGGCCGCACCGGCTCTTATGAAGGTCATCCGCCAGCGCATGGCTTCTTCCACGGTCCTGTTTCGAGTCGGCCCCACATAGGCCATGTCGTTCGATTTTGGAAGCTCCGGAATGTAGTAACCCTCAATAGTTGATGAAGTCAATTGTTTAGGTAATGGGGGTGAATTACCATGAGGGACATGAGTGGAAGCAGCGAAAATCTGGAGCGACGGGGCAAGTCACCGCACTCCGGGCCGGAGGCCCGGGGGGACGAGCCGGGGGACCTGCCCAAGCAGGCGTGGACGCTGCTGTTCGAGCTGATGCACGCCCACATGAGGAACTTCCCCGCGCTGGCGGCGGAGTTCGAGCTGTCCCCGGTGCAGGCGCACGTGGTGCGTCAGCTCGGCGAGGGCCCGCTGGCGATGAGCACGCTGGCCAACTACCTGTCGTGTGACGCGTCCAACGTCACCGGCCTGGTGGACCGCATGGAGGCGCGGGGGCTGGTGGAGCGGCGCAGCAGCGAGCAGGACCGGCGCGTGAAGATGCTGGTGCTGACGGAGTCCGGAGTGGCGCTGCGAGAGCGGCTCCTGGCGCGACTGGCGGAGCCGCCGGAGCTCATCGCCTCGCTGTCGGACGATGACCTGCGCGCGCTGCGCGACATCATGCGCCGGGCGCTGCGTCCGCAGTGACACGCGCGCGGGCCCGCCCCTCCGGTGAGAGGGAGGCGGGCCCGGGGTGCGTCAGTCCAGGAGGAACGTGTACGAGTACTTCATCTCCGTGGAGACGGCCTCGCCCTTCTTGATGGCGGGCTTGAAGCGGAAGCGCTTGATGGCGTCGCGCGCTGCTTCATTCAGGCCGTAGCCGGGCCCGGAGAGCACCTTGGCGGCGACGACGCGGCCCTCGTTGTCGATGGTGATGGACAGCGTCACCGTGCCTTCGATGCCGGCGCGACGGGCCTCTTCCGGGTAGGGGACCTTCACCTCGGAGGCCACGGTGGGCTCGGAGTCCACCTGGTAGATGGGCGTGTACTTGGGCGCGGAGTAGCCCTTCACGTCCTTGGGGTCCTTCGCGGTGCCCTCCGCCTTGCCGTAGGCCGTGTTGCCCACGGGCGCGGCGAACGAGCCCGCGCTGGTGGTGGAGGACATCGTCATGCCCACCACGAGCGGCGGCGGCTTGGCCTGCGGCGTGGGCGGCGGCTCGTTGGGAGGAGGCGGCAGCTGCTCCTGCGGAGGCGGCTGGGGCTTGGGCGCTTCCGCCACCTTGATGGGCGGCGGCTTCACCGCCTTGGGCTTGGGCGGAGGCGGCTTGGGCTCCTCCTTCTTCTCCTCGGGAGGAGGCGGCGGAGGCGGCTTCTGGACCTCCACCATCACCAGCTCCACCGGGCGCTGGACGACGGGGCGTGGGCGCTCGGCCATGAGGTGCAGGTACCAGAACCCCACGCCGTGCAGCACCAGCGACACGAAGAGGAAGATGCCCACCACCCTGAGCGAGCGCTCACGGCGGGGGAACAGGGGAGGAGAGGTGTCGACGGCCGCCTGGCTCATGCGCTGGGCCTTGCGTCAGGGTGTGGCGGGCGCGGCCGCGGGGGCCACGTCCTTCTCGATGTTGAGCGCGAACTTGGCGATGCCCTGGCCCTTCACCGTGTCGATGAGCCGCATCACCTGTCCGTACGCGATGCTCTGGTCGGCGCTGATGATGGCGCGGGTGTCCTTGTCCTTGGCGATGGCCTCGGCGACCTTCGCCCGGAGGTCCGTCTCGCTGACGGCGGCGCCGTCGAAGTAGAGCTTGCCCTCCTTGTCGAGCACCACGTTGACGAGCCCCTGCACCGTCTCGCCGCCGTTGGCCGCGCGGGGCAGGTCCACCTCCACCGTCTCGCGGACGATGAAGTTGGCCGTCACCATGAAGATGATGAGCAGCACCAGCACGATGTCCACCAGCGGGGTGACGTTGATGCCGGTGATTTCCTCGTCGTCCTGCTGTGCGCCTCCGGCCATGGGCTAGCGGCCCTCCGCCGTGCGAGCGGCCGCGTCAGGCGTGCGGCCCTCGGCGCGCATGCTGCCCACCAGCGCGTAGCCCAGGGCGTTGGCGCGGCTGGTGAGCGTCTTGAGCTGACGGTTGAAGATGTTGAAGGCGACGACGGCGGGAATCGCGACGGCCAGACCCACGGCGGTGGCGACGAGCGCCTCGGAGATGCCGGCCATCACCGTCTGCTGAATCGCCGCGCCCTTCACGTTGGCGGAGCCCAAGTCGTGGAACGCCTTGATGATGCCGAGCACCGTGCCGAACAGGCCGATGAACGGGGCGTTGTTGCCCAGCGTGCCGAGGAAGGACAGGAAGCGCTCGTACTGGGGACGCTCGCGGGACATGGTGGACGCAATCACCTGCTCCACGGTGTCCGCGCCCTGCGGGGCGGAGGCGAGCGCCTCGCGGATGATGGCGGCCTCCATGCCCGTGCGGCCCTGGACTGCCTTGCGCGCCGCCTCGAAGTCGCCGCGCGCGAGCTGCACCGCGAGGGCCTCCGAGTCAGGGAGGCGGTTGCGGGCGAAGTACACCGTGCGCTCCAGCATGATGGCGATGGAGAGCACGGAGAGGACGACCAGAATCCAGAGGACCCACTCGGCGGAGGTGAGCGTGACGCCGAGCAGCTTGCTGCTGAGCCAGCCGAGCTCGGGTTGCCCTGTCTGGGCCAGGAGGAGGGAAAGCATCATGAAGGGAAGCCTGGGGGGAAGTGGGTGACGGGTGTCAGTAACCCGGTTGCCAACTCGCGCGCCCATCTGTTGTTCCGTCCGACCCTAAAGTCAAATGGATCGGCCGGTTTGTCCGCTTCCCGGGCCGTCTGGCGCCGACTGGAAACACATTTGTCGCCCAGCCGTCCGCTGGGGTTCCGGGTGGCTGCGCGCACGTCCGCGCGGGCCCCCCTCCCGACGCCTGGGCTCAGGGGCGAGGGGTCAGCTTGAGCAGCCGTCCGTTCGGCGCGTCGGTGAGGAGGTAGAGCGCGCCCTCGGGGCCTTGGACGACGTCGCGCACCCGAGCGTTCCCCGCGGGCTTCAAGCGCTCCTCGCCCACCACGCGGTCGTTCTTCACCACGAGTCGGATAAGGGCATGGCTGGACAGGCCGCCGATGAAGAAGTTGCCCTTCCATTCAGGGAAGAGGTTCCCCGAGTAGATGGTCAACCCAGAGGGGGAAATCACGGGGTCCCAGTAGTAGACGGGCTGTTCCATGCCCGGGCCCTGGGAGCTCTTGTGGATGGGCTGGCCGGAGTACTCCTTGCCATATCCGATGGTGGGCCAGCCGTAGTCCTTGCCCGACCTGACGAGGTTCAGCTCGTCGCCGCCGAGCGGTCCCATCTCGACCTCCCAGAGCCGGCCCTGGGCATCGAGCGCGGCGGCGAGGACGTTGCGGTGGCCCAGCGAATAGATTTCCGGCCGCGCGCCGGAGGTGTTCACGAAGGGGTTGTTGGCGGGCACGGTGCCGTTGGTGTTGATGCGGACAGTCTTGCCGAGGTGGCTGTTGAGCTGTCGGGCCTGGACGCGGCCGGTGAGGATGGAGCGCTCGCCCAGGGTGACGAAGAGGGTGCCGTCGCGGGCGAACACGAGGCGGCCTCCCGCGTGCAGCACGGAGTTCAAGGTGGGCTTCATGCGGAAGATGACGGTGAGCGCCTCGATGCGCGGCTGCGAGCCGTCCTTGAGCTTGGCGCGTGCCACCGCGAGCCCGTTGCCGCCCTCGCGCGGTTCGTAATAGGTCCAGTAGATGAGGCGGCTCGTGGCGAAGTCGGGGGCGACCTCCACGTCGAGCAGGCCGCCCTGGTCGCGGCCGTCCACGGGAGGCAGCCCCGCGACGGGCGCGGACTTCACGCCCTGGGGCGTGACGATGAAGAGCTTCCCGGTGGGCTTCTCCGTCACCAGCATGCGCCGGTCCGGCAGGAAGGCGACGGCCCAGGGGTAGTTGAAGTTGGTGGCGACCACGGTGACCTGATAGCGCGTCTGAGAATGCACGGCGGGCGCACGCGTCTGGCCGGGGAAGGCCGGGTCGAACTCCGTCACGTTGGGCGGCGCCGTCTCCAGCGGCTCTCCGTTGGGATTGGGTCCTGGTTCGCGGGGCACGGATTGCTGCCCCTTGGCGGCAGGGTCTCCAGTGAGGTCTTCAGTGAGGTCTCCGGTGGGGTCTTCGCTGGGGACGGCGTCCTGGGCTCGAGCTGTTCCGGCGATGGACAGGACGGCGGTGCAAGCCAGGGTCATCCATAAGACACGCATGTGCATGGGCTTCCTCATGGGCGGGTGAGCGGGGAGAAGCCGACAGCTATCGACCCTGGAGCTCGTTCCGCCCATTGGACTCGCGGAACGGTGTGCGCGGTCCAACACGGCATGCGTGGAGGAGTCAGCAGTGGAGGGGCTGGAGGAATCCGCGCGTCTGGGGGAAGGTTCGTCTCCCGACATCAGGAGAGCGCATGACGAAGCCGCCCGAGGATTCGCTTCCCCCGCCGCCGAGGCCGCCCGGCATGCCACCGCGTGGCGGGCCCGCGAGGGACCCTCGGATTCCGGAGGGCAGCGCGGACTACTCCGCCGCGCTGGCCGATGCCACCGCGTACAAGCGCGGCGACATCTCCTTCGACGAACTGCGACGTCGGGTGCTCGCGCGGGAGCTGCCTCCGCATCGGCTCGGTGATGGCTACCTCATGATGTCGCCGCCGCCTCCGCCGCCGGGCGTGCACTATGACCCGCTCGTGATGCCCTCTGACTGGGTGGGCACCTGGGGCGAAATCGCGATGACGCTCTTCGCGGGAGAGCTCACGCAGTCGGAGTACCAGCGGCTGCACGCCGCCGCGCATCCGCGGTGCCCGCGTTGAGATGAGGGATGCGGGCGGGGAGCGTCACTCCGGATAGGAGGTCTTCGCCCGCTCCTTGCGTTCCTTCTCCACGCGGTCCCGTTCGCGGGCCTGTTCGTCCAGGTGGCGGTCCATCTTGTTCGCGTTGTCGCGCTGTTCGCGGAGCTTCTCGGGATACTGCGCGGCGATGAGCGGAGCGAAGTGCTCCAGTGCCTCCTTGAGGTCGGGGAAGGGCACGTCGTTCTTCTCGACCATGATTTCCCAGGGCTCCGAGCTGGAGCTCCGGAGCATCTCGAAGCCGACGCCCCGGGCCGCCCAGGTCCCAGGGACGGGGATGGTGACGGAGATGTATTCGCCCAGCGTGCAGGTCCGGATGAAGACCGTGGTCGGGTACTTGCGCTGGCCCCGCCGGTCCCGCTCTTGATAGGTGAGCGAGCAGGCCTCGAGCGGCCTCAGCTGCTCCTGAATGCGGGCCAGCTCGGGGAGCCCGCCTACGTCCGAGGTCGTCAAGAAGCCACCCTTCTTGAGCCCCGTGCTCACCATGCCCAGGCCGAGTCCGACGGCAATCGTGCCCGTGATGACGAGGTACACCTTCATGTTGGAGTGCTTGTTGATGGGCTGGCCGTTGCCGGCACTGGACACGGTCGCTCCTGGCGCGTGGGCGAGTTCCCCGGGGGGCTGTGGTGTGGAGGCGCCCCTGGGCATGGCCCCGCCGGTGTAGCCAATCATGAAGGCCGCGAACAGCGAGACTCCTCGCAGCAGCCCCAGCGAGGGCTGGATGGGCAGCGCTCCAAGCGACTGGAGCCACGCGAGCGTCTTCGGAGCCGCCATGCCGCTGCATGCCATCATCACTCCCGCCCAGGCGATGATGAGAAGGATGTTCACCACCGTGGTGGCGCCGGAGTTCGCCGTCCTGCCGAGGAGCTTCGAGCGTGCCACCAGCTTGGGGTGCACGTTCTTCCGGAGCCACGTCCCGACGAACACGCCCAGCAGCAGGGGAATCCACAGCACCGCCATCGAGAAGGCCATCGCGGATTCTTGCCGATTCATGGACTGACCTTGCTTCAAGCCCGGGTGAATCCCAAGAGGCGAGTTTGTATCTCGGAAACATCAGGAACTTGAGAACGTGAGAGTCGGAGTCCCATGCGACGGGCACCGCGAGCTGACGCGGCGCCTGGATGGCGCGACGGCTATTTGCAGATCTCCTTGGTCAGCTTGTCGCGCTGGGTCTGCTCCGCCGTCGCCCGCTTGACGGCGTCCTCCATGGCGTCATCCGCCTTCTCCAGCGAGTCCAGGGCCCGGCTGTGCGCGCGCCCCTTCTTCGCGGTGAGCACCACGTCGCGCATGTCCTTGCGCGCCTTCTTCAAGGTGGTGAGCTGTTCCTCCCGCTCCGCGAGCTCCTTCTTCGCGGACTTGCATTCGGGAGTCTGGGCGGACGCACTCGACGCGAACAGCACTGCGGTGATTACGAGCCAACGCACACGCCACCTCCAGAGGAAGAACCTGGAGGGAGTATAGGGCGGCGCGAGAGGTCGATGAACCGAAGAGCGCGGGCCTTTGCGTCCGCGCCCTCCGTCGGGTGGATTCTTCGCTCAGCACTCGAAGCGGCAGACTCCGAAGCAGCCGTCCCAGGTATTTTCGCAGGCGACTTCGCAGGCCGGAGTGGTGCAGCCCGACAGGCACGCTTCATATCTGGCGTCACAGAATGAGCAGCACGGCGCCAGCAGGTCCTCCGCGGCACTCGCCGTCGTGGACACCAGGGATGCGCCGACGCCAATGACAGCGCCCAGCAAGCCCATCAGCAAGGTCTTCTTCATGTTTCCCCCTCCGCGCGCGACTGTGATTGCGTCCGGCGCGCCCACGCTGGCGCGCCTTGGGAGGGATTAGTCCATGTCTCGGCTTGGCGCCTTCAACCCTGTCCCCTCTCAAGTGTCGGAGAAGGGACAGAGGCGTCTGTCTCGCGACAGCCGTGCTTCAAATCTTCCGGTCGGGCGCGTCGGTGAGGGCGGGGTTGCGCTCGACGACGGGGCCGAGCACCTCGTCGATGCGGCGCATCAACTCCGCCTCCAGCTTCACGCCGGCGGCCTTCGCGGTGTCGTGGACCTGCTCGGGGCGGGAGGCGCCGATGATGGCGGAGGAGACGCCCTTGTTCTGGAGCACCCAGGCGACGGCGAGCTGCGCCATGGTGAGTCCCGCCTCCTGCGCCAGCGGACGCAGTTGCTGCACGCGCGTGAGCACGTCGTCCTTCATGAACCGGGCGATGAAGCGCGAGCCGGTAGGGTCCGTGGCGCGACTTCCCGCCGGAGGCGGCTGTCCGGGGAGGTACTTGCCGGTGAGCACGCCCATCGCCATGGGGGACCAGACAATCTGCCCCAGGCCCTCCTCGAGCGACGCGGGGATGACCTTCTCCTCGATGACGCGCCAGAGCATGGAGTACTGGGGCTGGCTGGAGACGAAGGGGATTCGCAGCTCGCGGGCGAGCGCGGCGCCCTGGCGAATCTGGTCGGCGGTCCACTCGGAGACGCCGATGTAGTGGGCCTTGCCCTGACGGACGATGTCCGCGAAGGCGACCATCGTCTCCTCCAGCGGCGTCGCCGTGTCGAAGCGGTGCGCCTGGTACAGGTCCACGTAGTCCGTCTGGAGGCGGCTCAGCGAGCCGTGGATGGACTCCATGATGTGCTTGCGTGACAGGCCCCAGTCGTTCTTCCCGGGGCCGGTGGGCCAGAACACCTTGGTGAACAGCTCATAGCCGGCGCGGCGCTGGCCCTTGAGGGCGCGGCCGAGCACTGACTCCGCGCGGGTGCCGGCGTAGACGTCCGCCGTGTCGAAGGTGGTGATGCCAACGTCCTGCGCGGCCTTCACGCAGGCCACCGCGGCGTCCTCTTCCACCTGGGAGCCGTGCGTGAGCCAGTTGCCGAAGGAAATCTCACTGACGGCCAGACCGCTGCGACCAAGATGACGGAAGTGCATGGGGCGGCAGCCTAACCAGTGATGGCGCGGCTCGCACGGCTTCCGAGCGGCCACAGTCCACCGGCCCATGTCACCCACGCGACGTAGACGAGCTGGAAGGGGATGCGCAGCCAGAAGTACCCGTCCGGAAACGGCAGGACGTGGGTGCCCTGATTCGCCGCAGCCTCGTGGATGTTGGCGGGGAGGATGGCGAGCAATAGCGCGACGAGCCCCAGGGCCGCGAGCTTGCGCGTCCGGGGCATCAGCAGGCCCACGCCGCCCAGGGCTTCGAGCACGCCGGACAGCAGCGTCCAGAAGCGCGGCGAGGGGAGCTGCGGCGGAATCATCGCGTCGTACCGTGCGGGCATCGCGAAGTGCATGACGCCGGCGCCGATGAAGAAGAGTCCGGCGGCCACGGCGGCGCGACGAGCGGCCGTGGAGAGCGCGGGGAGGCGACGCAGCGGAGGCAGGTGGAGCAACAGGAAGGCGGTGATGAGCACCAGGGCGAAGGACATGGCGAGGCACCTCGGGCATCCGGACCGGGGATGGTCCCGGTGGGTCGATGCTCAAGATGCGCCGGTGGGGCGGGCCTTCGCTTGAACGAACTGGCTGCGACGTTGAAGGAGTGAGGGCGTGGTGCCGAACATGCGGCGGAAGGTGCGCGTCAGGTGGGCCGCGTCGGAGAAGCCCGCGGCGTGCGCGGCCTCGCCCGCGGTGCGGCCCGAGGCGATGGCGCCCGCTGCTCGCTGGAGTCGCAGCCAGAGGAGATAGGGGCGCAGGGGAACGCCGGTGGACTCGGTGAAGGCATGCATCAATCGCCCCGAGGACAGGCCGGCCACCTGGGAGAGCGTCTCCAGGGACGTGTCCTCCGGAGCGGGCTCCGCGCGCAGGTGTCGCAGGAGCTTGCGCACGCGCGGATGCATGCGCGGTGGAGGCACCTCCGTGGGACCGGCCAGGGCCTCCAGTGTGGCCTCCATCCAGGGGCCGATGGCCTCGTGCGCGATGGGGCCCTCGCGCGGCAGCCGGGCGAGCAGGGCGTCCCGTGCCGCTTCGTCGAAGAGGCGCGCGGGGGACTCGAGCGAGGCGCGCAGCCGCTCACCGTCCTGGCTCTCTGGTTCGATGAAGAGAAGGACGACCTCTCCCCCCTTCGCGTCGATGGCGTGGGGCACATCCGGGCCCACGAGCACGCCCGCCGCGCGGGTGTCCGCCTTCTCCGTGCCCGCGCGGAAGGCGAGGGTGCCCTCGCGACAGAGCAACAGGTGCATCGCGTGGTGCGCGTGCTTCGACGACGCGTCGCCCGGCCCCCACATGGCGAGCGCGGCCGGCCACACCACCAGGGGCATGTCCGGCCACGGTGCACGGGGAGCGAGGTCGGCGGGGCGCGCGAGCAGCATTCGCGGGTGAAGCTACCAGCGATTCCTCGACAGGATGACCGCGCTGTAGGCCCCGAGCGAGAGCGCCCCGCGCGCGGGCAGTCCATCCCGTCCGCCCCATTCTCCCCAGACGTCGTGCACGGCGGTGTCCCCGAAGTCCGGCGAGTAGCCTCGCCAGTCCCCGTTGAAGCGCACCCGCCACAGCCCGTCCGAGGGCAGGCCCAGCTCGTACCCCGAGAAGGCGCGGTGCCCCAGGTTCACGACCACGACGACGTCGTCTCCCGGGCCGCCGTGCTCCCAGCGATGGAACGCCATCACCTTGTCCACGTGGTTCAGGTGGAAGACATTGACGTGCTCGCCGCGCAGGCCCGCGGTGGTGTCGTGCCAGTCGCGGCGCAGGCGGATGAGGTCCCGGTGCGCCTGGAGGATGCCGCCGAACCAGCCCGCCTTGTTCCAGTCGAGCGGGTCTCCGTCATCGAAGTGGCCGTCCTCCAGGAACTCCTGCCCCATGAAGAGCATGGGGATGCCCGGCGCCGTCAGCGTCAGCACCGCGCCCAGCAGCGCCTTCTTCTTCGCGAGCAGGTCGCCCGGGTTGTGGGGCGACACCTCGGTGGGCAGCCGGCTGCGGCCGTTGGCCACCTCGTCGTGGCTCTCCGTGAAGATGACCCTTTGCGTGGCCGCGCCGTTGTAGCGGAAGCAGAGCGCGTCACGGACGGCGTTCAAGTCGCGCCCCTCGTCGAAGGGCGCGATGAGCGCGGCGCGCACCGGGTGCACGAAGGACGCGTCCCACTGCGCGTCGAAGCCCGCGCCCTGGGGATGCGTGACGGCGGAGTCGGCGGCCATGTCCTCCGCGATGAGCAGCTTCCAGGGGAACTCGCGCTTCACCGCCTCGGTGATGGAGCGCAGCAGCTCCCAGCCCGCCGGGTTGTCCACGCCGCTGGCGGTGCGAATCTCCTTCGTCGCATCCAGCCGCAGGCCATCCATGTGGTAGTCGCGCAGCCACATCAGTGCGTTGTCGCGCAGGTAGTCGCGCACCTCGGAGCGGCCGTAGTCCGGACGCGTGTCGCCCCACGGCGTGCTCGCGCGCCAGTCCGCGTAGAAGTACACGCCGCCCCGGCCGAACGTCTCCCCGTCGAAGTCCCAGTGCGGCAAGTCACTGGGCCCCAGGTGGTTGTAGACGACGTCCATGATGACGCCGATGCCGCGCCGGTGCGCCTCGTCCACGAAGCGCTTCAAGTCGTTGGGCGAGCCGTAGGAGCTCTCCGGCGCGAAGGGGAAGGTGGAGTTGTAGCCCCAGGAGAAGTCCCCCGCGAACTCGGCCGAGGGCATCAGCTCCACCACGTTGACGCCCAGCTCCCGCAGGTAGTCGAGCTTGTCGATGGCGCTCAGCAAGTGACCGGGGCCCCAGCCGGGCGCGTCGTTGAACGTGCCGATGTGCAGCTCGTAGATGACGGCCTCGCGGAAGTCCGGCATCCGGAACATGCCGTCGTAGCGCCACTGGAAGTCGCGGTGGTCCAGGATGACGCTGTTGCCCGTGGAGTTCGTCACGTCGGCCGCGCGCGGGTCATTGCGCCAGCGCCAGTCGCCGTAGCGACCCTGGATGATGAACTGGTACTGCTGGCCGTTGCCCGCGCCTGGGATGTCGCGGGAGAAGTTGCCGGAGGGCTCGCGCGCCAGCTCCACCGCGTGCCAGTGGCTGAAGTCGCCCACCACCTGCACGCGCTGCGCATGGGGCGCCCAGACGCGGAACGTCGCGCCGCCGTCGAAGGGGATGGCGCCCATGCCCGGCCGCCACGAGGGCTCCGGCTGGGGCTCCAGCGGGACGAAGGCCGTGAGGAAGCCGGGTGCCTGGAGCTGGTCCGCGGGACCGAACAGCTCCGGCGCGGAGCGAGAGCGCGCGGTGCGCTGCAGCACCTGGTTGCCGCGCTGCCTGCACGCGGACTCGCTGAAGTCCTTGCGTGCCCCGCGTGACTCGTCTGGTTTCGTTTCCCGGTTCGACATGCTTCCCCCGCTCCGCGGACGCCGCGATGCGCCGCATTCCGACAGCGGGAGCGCCCCAGGGTAAATCCTCCCCAGGGGGCCTACGCTCGTTCAATTCAAGGCACTGAGTGGGGTCGTTCGCACCTGCCCAAATCCTGGCGCCCCATGTCGCAAGGACTTGTCTGGAGCGGATGTCCATCGCTCCAAGACAACGTTCGCATCCCAAGGCCGGGTCCTCCTTTGTGGGGGCCCGGCCTGTTGTCTTTCAGCCCGAGACGGAAGTCTGGCATTAGGGTGGAAGGGTCCTGTTCGATTCCGGACGGTGACGGATTTGTCAGTGTTGTCCGGCCTTTGGATTGCCTTGGATGTGACAGGGATTGCGCGCCGTCAAGGAATGCGCTGCCCGCTGAGCCGTGAATCCTCGCTGTGCAAAGGACGTGTATGCGCCAGCTTCAGAAGACGCTGCTGACAGCCTCTCTGATGTTCCTCGGGTTGAACGGGTGTGGTGACGCCGAGGTCCAGGACGCACCGACGGCGAGCACCCGTCAGGACGTGGCCCTGGCCCCGCCGCTGCCGCCCGGGTGTCTGTCCACGGACCGGGACGTGGACCAGGATGGAATCTGTGACGTCGTGGAGGCCGCGCTGGGCACCAACCCCAACAGCTCCGACACGGACGGGGACCGGCTGAGCGACTACGCGGAGGTGTACGGGCTCGACGGAGTGAATCTGCCTGCCTTCGGAGCCAACCCGCGCAGGAAGGACATCTTCGTGGAGGCGGACTACTACCCCGGCCTCTTCCCCGCGCAGACCACGCTGGACCGCGTCACCTCGGCGTTCACCCTGGCGCCGGTCAGCAACCCGGATGGCTCCACGGGAATCACGCTGCACCTGGTGGTGGACCAGCAGATTGCAGCGGCGGACGCGGACCAGGACCTGAACCCCGTCTGGACGGACTTCGACGTCATCAAGACGAAGTACTTCGCGGCGAACCGGGCGCCGTTCTTCCACTACATGCTGTTCGCGAACCGCTACAGCGGCGGCAACTCCAGCGGCATCTCCCGAGGCATCCCCGCCCATGACTACGTGGTGACGCTGGGCTTCATCGGCGGTGGCTCGGCGTCGCAGCTCGCCGGCACCATCATGCATGAGCTGGGGCACAACATCGGCCTGCGCCACGGCGGCACGGACCACGCCAACTACAAGCCCAACTACCTGAGCATCATGAACTACGAGTACCAGTTCTACGGCTTCACCATCGGCGGCGTGCCCAACGTGTTCGACTACTCGCGCTTGCAGATTGCGTCCTTCAACGAGGCGACCATCAGCGAGGTCGCCGCCTTCACGCCAGTGGCTCCGACGACCGAGGCGGACCTCGCCCGCTTCGGCGGGCTTCGCGTCAACAACGTCCAGATTGGCGGCAACGCGAGCGCCAACCTCGACTTCAATGCCAATGGCCTCATCGAGGTGGCGAGCTACGCCCGGGACCTGGACCGCAACGGCCTGTCGAACAGCGTGTTCCCCGCGTCGCAGAACGACTGGCTGGCCCTGGTCTATGACGGGGCCGGGACGATTGGCGACTCCCAGCTGGGGGCCTTGCGGAGCCTGATCCGCGAGGAGCCGTTCCTCGTCGCCCCGGACAAGATGGAGCCCTGCCTCACCGTGGAAGAGAGCCGCATGCCGTAGTCCTTCGCTCCAAGGGAACCTTCGCATCCCAGGGCCGAGTCCTCCTCTCCGGGGGCTCGGCCCTCGCGGTTTGGATGGGCATGAAGGCGACAGGGGGCGCGCCGAAAGGAATGCGCCGTCGGGTGTGATGCATGTCCTCGCTTCGCAAAGGAAGTGTATGAGCCAGCTTCAGAAGGCGCTGCTGACCGCTTCTCTGCTGTTCCTCGGGTTGAACGGATGTGGTGGCACCGGCGGCCAGGAGGCACCGATGGCGAGCACCCGTCAGGGCGTGGCCCTGGCCCCGCCTCCCCCGCCCGGGTGTCTGCCCGAATCCCCGGACACGGACCAGGACGGAATCTGTGACGGGGTGGAAGCCATCCTGGGCACCCATCCCGACAGCTCCGATACGGACGGTGACCGTCTGAGCGACTACGCGGAGGCGTACGGACTCGATGGCGTGGACCTGCCCTCCCTGGGCGCGAATCCGCGGAGGAAGGACCTCTTCGTGGAGGTGGACTATTACCCCGGCTTCCTGCCCGCACAGACGACGCTGGACCGCGTCATCTCGGCGTTCACCACCGCGCCGGTCAGCAACCCGGATGGCTCCACGGGCGTCTCGTTGCACCTGATGGTGGACGAACAGATTTCCGCGGCGGACGCGGACCAGGACCTGGACCCCGTCTGGACGGAGTTCGACCTCATCAAGGCGAAGTACTTCGAGGCGAGCCGGGCGCCGTTCTTCCATTACATGCTGCTCGCGAACCAACACAGCGGCGGGACCGCCAGCGGCAGCTCTCGAGGCATCCCCGGCCATGACTTCGTGGTGACCCTGGGCTTCGCTGGAGGTGGCACGGCGCTTCAACTGGCAGGGACCCTCATGCACGAGTTGGGGCACAACATCGGCCTGCGCCACGGTGGGAACGACAACGCCCACTTCAAGCCCAACTACCTGAGCATCATGAACAACGAGTACCAGCTCCATGGCTTCACCATGGGCGGTGTGCCCAACGTGCTCGACTACTCGCGCGTGCGGATTGCGTCCTTCAACGAGGCGACCATCAACGAGGTCGCGGCCTTCACGCCGGTCGCTCCCACCACCGAGGCGGACCTCGCGCTCATCGGAGGGCTTCGCTTCAACAACCGCCTGGTCATCGGCAACGCGAGCGCCAATCTCAGCTTCAATGCCAACTTCGTCATCGAGGCCACGAGCTACGCCCTGGACCTCAACCACAACGGTGCGAAGAACAACGTGTTCCCCGCGTCGCAGAACGACTGGCAGGCCCTGGTCTATGACGGGGCCGGGGAGATTGGCGACTCCCAGCTGGGGGCCTTGCGGAGCCTGAGCCGCGAGAGCGCGTTCCTCGTCGCCCCGGACAAGATGGAGCCCTGCCTCACCGTGGAACCGGACCGCACTCCGTAGTCCCGGTGTCCAATCCCGCCGCTGGGTCCTTTCCGTCCAGGGGACCCGGCGTGCGCTGTTCCCGCTCCACGCGGCTTGTAGGGGCCGTCCGAGTGTCCGACACTAGCGCTTCCTCATGGCCGCCAGCGAAGAACGTCGCCTCCAGGCTCTCGTGCTCGCCCCGGTGCGACGCGTGCAACGGCGTCTCAACGCCGTGGCCTGGGCCCAGGCGAGCGTCGTTCCCCTGTGGGCCACCGTCACGGCCTGCGTGCTCGCCCGGCTGCTCTTGCGTGACGCGTGTGTCTGGCTCCTGCCTCCGCTGGTCCTCGTGGGGATGACGTGGGGCTGGCTCCGGGCTCGCGCGCGCGGCGTCTCGCTGGAGCAGGCGGCCGTGCTCGCGGACCGCTCGGCCAACGCGGGTGGGCTGCTGCTGACGCGGCTGGAGCGGCCCGTGGGCGAGTGGGAGCTGACAGTCAATCAGCTCGTCCGTGACGTGAAGCCGCCCGTGGTGGCGTGGCGCCGTCCGGTGGGGGCGCTCTCGGGCGCGCTCTTGTTCCTGCTCGTCGGCTTCCTGCTTCCGTTGCCCGCGCCCCGGGGGCCTCGCGCTCCCCATGCCGCCGCGGCCGCGAAGGTGGAGGCGGTGAAGGCGCAGGCGGAGGCGCTGGCTCGGGAGGAGCCGCTGGGCGAGGCGGTGGAGGACGAGCTGCGCCGACTGGCCGAGGAGGTCGCCGCCGGTCGCTTCGACTCCGGCGACTGGGAGGCCGCTGACTCATTGGAGCGACGACTCGCCGAGCGCGCCGCCGAGGCCGCCGCCGAGCTGGCCCAGGCCTCCGAGGCCGCGCGAGATTTGGAGGAGGCCCTGGGCGCGGCGGGGGGCGCCGAGTCCGCGTCTCGTGAGCGCGAGGCGCTGGAGCGCGCCCTCATGGGGCTGAATCCCTCGGAGGTGGCGAGCGGCGAGTCCCCGTCGGAGGGCGAGGACTCCCAGGAGCAGGGTGAGGCCTCGGCTCGCTCGGGTGAAGGACAACAGGGGCAGCAGGGACAGGACCCGAACGGGACGCAGGGCACCTCTCCGTCGGGACAGCAGGGCACGGCGGGCACGAAGGAGCAGGCCCAGGCCCAGCGGCAGGCCCAGGCCCGCGCTCAGGCCGCGGGCGCTCCGGACCAGATTTCGGAACTTCGCCAGTCGCTGGAGCGTCGACAGCAGTCCCTCGCGCAGCGCTTCGAGCCGCGCGAGGGCCAGGGCCAGCAGGCGAGCTCACAACGCTCGGGCCCGCGTCAGCGGCAGGGCGCGGGCGAGCGCGGTGAAGGTGCGTCCCGACCCGGACAGGGCGGCGAGCAACGGGGTGAGGGCGAGGGGCAGGGCGAAGGACAGGGACAGGGACAGGGCGAAGGTGAAGGCGAGGGGCAGGGCGAAGGACAGGGACAGGGGAACAAAGGCCATGCGAGCCGTGGGACACACAGGGGCACGGGGACGGAGGGTGGCGGGCCTGGTTCGCTCTTCTTCGGGGGTGAGGCGGAGATGGACCCGGACCGCCTCGCGTTCGAGCCGCTTCCGGAGGGACAGGGCGGCGAGGCCGGAGAGCTCTGGGGGCTCGAGGCGGCGGACCCCCGGCGGAACACAGGGGCGTCGGGAGGGGCGGGCTCGCGGGGAACGAGCGCGCGGGGTGAGGCGACGGCGGGGCCGGGGGCGCAGCCGTTGTTGCCGCGCAACCGCGACCTCGTGAAGCGGTACTTTGGTGGCGAGTAGTCTGGAAGGGGAGACACACGTGGCAGCGGAGCTTCTCAGTCCCGCCGAGGCGCAGGGGGCGGCGGAGGTGGCGGCCCGGCTCAGGGACAACCTGAACACGGTGCTGTTGGACCAGGAGTCCGTCGTCGAGCAGGTCGTCGTCGCGGTGCTCGCGCGCGGGCACGTGCTGCTGGAGGGCCTGCCCGGCCTGGGGAAGACGGAGCTGTGCAAGTCGCTGGCGAAGCTGCTCGCGCTGCCCTTCCGTCGCATCCAGTTCACCCCGGACCTGCTGCCCGGCGACATCACCGGCACCTACGTGTTGGAGGGAGAGGGGCGCCGCGAGTTCGTCTTCCGCGAGGGGCCGCTGTTCGCGAGCCTGGTGCTGGCGGACGAAATCAACCGCTCCAGTCCCAAGACGCAGTCCGCGCTGCTGGAGGCCATGCAGGAGCGCCGGGTGACGGTGCTCGGCCAGACGCGGACGCTGCCGGACCCGTTCTTCGTGCTGGCCACGCAGAACCCCATCGAGCTGGAGGGCACCTACCCGCTGCCCGAGGCGCAGCTGGACCGCTTCCTCTTCCGCATCCAGGTGCCACCCGTGGGCGCCAAGACGCTGCGCGCGCTGCTCACCACGCGCGTGCGCGGCGCGCCGCCGGAGCTGTCCCCCGTGCTGGATGCAGAGGGCCTCGCGCGCCTGTTCGCCGCCGCGGACCGCGTGCACCTGCCCGGGCCCGTGGCGGACTTCATCGGCCGGCTGGTGGAAGCCAGCGACCCGCGCCAGGCCTCCGCGCCCGACGCCGTGCGCCGCTTCGTGCGCTATGGCGCGAGCCCCCGCGCCGCGCTCGCGCTCGCCGCCGCCGGACGCGCGCGTGCGCTCTTGAGTGGACGGCCCAACGTGGGCTTCGACGACGTGGTGGCCGCCGCGCCCGCCGCGCTCAACCACCGGCTGGTGCTCGCCTACGAGGCCTCCCTGGAGAAGGTGTCATCGCCGGACGTGGTCCGCGCGCTGCTCCAGGCCGTGCCCGAGGTGCCGCGTGACTAGCGTCGCGATGCTCTCGCTGTGGCTCTTGCTGGGCACGTCACCACCGCCACCCCCCATCAAGAGCCCACCCGTCGCGGTGGAAATCGCCGAGGCCGCCGAGGCCGCCCGTGCGCCCTACGGCTATCGCGAGGCGAGTGGCAGCGCGGACTCCAACACCTGGGGCCCCCTGCGCGTCACGCTGCACGGCGGCGCGCTGAAGCCCCAGCGCGGGTACTGGGCGACGCAGGTGGTGCTGAACAACAGCGGGCCCCAGCCGCTCCCGGTGCGCCTGTCCTTCAGCCCCGCCTATGGCGACACCACGCGCGCCGTGGTGCGCGAGGTGGAGGTGGGGCCCCGGCAGCGCGTCGTCACATGGGTGCCGCTGCCCGTGGCGTGGCACTCGGTCACCGTGCTCGTCCTCGCTCCCGGCGTGGCCCCCATCAACGAGTCGCTCTACGCCGACTCCGACCGCTTCGAGCCGGTGATGGTGGTGGGGAGCGTGGCGGACTTCGAGGCCGCCACCGCGCTGACGAAGACGGGGGAGCAGGACGAGCCGTACTTCTCCGCCCGCTTCCTTGAGGCGCGGGATGCACCGCGTGAGCTGGCCGCCTACGTGGGCTTCGAGATGGTGGTCATCACGGACGAGGCCACGGTGGTGCCTGCGGATGTGTGGGCCGTGCTGGAGGCCTACGCCGTGTCGGGAGGGACGCTGGTCGTCACGCGCCCCTCCAGGGACTTGCGTGAGCGCCTGCCGCTGCTCCCGGAGGCGATGACCCCGGAGATGCCCTATGGCTTCGGCAAGGTGTGGACGTGTGACGGCGTCGCGCTGGAGTGCCAGGCGCGGATTCGCGGAGGCGTCAGCAGCGTCGAGCCGGCTGCGCGTGGCCCGGTGATTCCCGTGGGCGCGCAGCAGCGCTGGGTGGGGTCGGTGATGGGAGAGCGGCGCGAGGCGCAGCCCCTGCTGACCAATGCCCGCACGCCGGTGGGCCGCTTCCTGCTGGTCATCTCCGCCTTCGCGTTGGCGGTGGGCCCGGGGGCCTGGTGGTTGGCGAGACGACGAGGGCCCGTGGCGGTCCTCATCGCGGTGCCGGCCATCTCCGTGGTGACGTGCCTGGCGCTCATCTTCTGGTCCGTGCTGGTGGATGGCTTCGCCGTGCACACCGCGCGCTACAGCCTGACGTGGCTGGACGGAGCGCGCTCCCGCGCGGTGACGGTGGGCCTGAGCGCCTGGTACGCCAACCTGTCTCCGGACGTGGTGCGCCTGCCCTCCGCCAGCGTGCTCCTGCCGCCTCCCGAGGATGAGGATTCGCTGGCGGACATGGATTGGACCGGAGGACTCACGGTGGGCGACGGCTTTCTTCCGCCGAGGACGTATCGCGAGTGGGGTGAGGTGGCCGTCCTCCCCTCGCGCGCGCGGCTGGTGGTGAAACGCGCGGGAGAGACGCCTCGCATCCAGAACGCCCTGGGGGCGCGGTTGGAGGAAGGGTACCTGCGGCTGGATGGAAAGCTGTGGCGTCTGCCCGTCTTGTCGGAGGGCGAAGAGGGTGCGCTCACCGTGGTGGAGCCGGAGGACGCGAAGGATTTCTCGGTGAGCCAGGGCCTGGGGGAGGGCGGCGCGCTGCGGCTGACGAACGCCCTGGGGCCCTTTGGCGCGAACACTCCTGAGAATGGCTTCATCGCGCGGTTGAGCGGGCCGGGGTTGATGCCGACCAGCGGCTTTCCCACCGAGGTGGATGCCGGGGTGCATTTCATCCGGGGCGAGGTGAAGCCATGAGCCCGCTGCTGGAGGTGAAGGGGCTGCGGCGCGACTACGGCCCGCTCAGGGCGGTGGATGACGTGTCCTTCAACCTGGAGCCGGGCAGCATCCTGGGCTTCATCGGTCCCAACGGCGCGGGCAAGAGCACCACGCTGCGCATCCTGGCGACGCTGGATGCGCCCACGTCGGGCGAGGTGCTGCTGGGCGGCCACTCGCTGGTGGACACGCCGGACAAGGTGCGTCCGCTCATCGGCTACATGCCGGACCGGTATGGCACCTACGACGACGTCACGGTCTTCGAGTTCCTGGACTTCTTCGCGCGCGCGTATGGGCTGACGGGCGCGAAGCGGCGCCAGCGCGTGGAGTCGGTGATGGGCTTCACGGGGCTGGTGCCGTTGGCGGACAGGCTCACCACGGCGCTGTCCAAGGGCATGCGGCAGCGCGTGGCGCTGGGGCGCACGCTGCTTCACGACCCGAGCCTGCTGCTCCTGGACGAGCCGGCGGACGGCCTGGACCCGAGGGCCCGCATCGAGCTGCGCGAGCTGCTGCGCGCGCTGGCGGACCAGGGCAAGGCGGTCATCATCTCCAGCCACATCCTCACGGAGCTGGCTGAAATCTGTGACACGTGCGCCATCATCGAGCAGGGGCGCCTGCTGGCCACGGGCAAGGTGGAGGACATCCTCCGGCAGGGCACGGGCGTCGCCGCGGTGGAGCTGACAGTGCGGCTGGCGGCGGGCGAGGGCCTGGAGGCTGCGTGGGCGCGGGCGGAGCGACTGCTGCTGGAGCAGCCGCGCGTGGCGCGCGTCTCGCGCGAGGGTGAGTCCTTGAGGGTGGAGCTGGAGTTGGAGTCCGGTGGCGGCGCGGGGCAGGTGGACGCGGCGGCGGCGGCGCTGCTGGCGGTCCTGGTGACGGCGGGCCTGCCGGTGTGCTTCTTCGGCACGCGGGAGCGCAACCTCGAGGACGCCTTCATGACGGTGACGAAGGGGAGGCTCGCTTGAGCGCGCCGGTGGAGTCGAGCGTGGGAGGCGGGTCCTTCCAGGAGCGATGGGGAGACCGCCTCAACCCGCTGGTGGTGAAGGAGGTCCGTCAGGGCCTGCGCACGCGCATCTTCTGGGCGAGCTTCGGGTTGAACCTGATTGCCTGCGTGGTGCTGGCGCTCGTGGCGTTCGTCCAGACGCGGGAGCTGTCGTTCTCCCATCATGGCCAGGCCTACTTCTTCGCGTTCTTCATCTGCCTGGCCGTGGCGCACTACTTCGTCATTCCGTACGGCGCGTACCGCTCCCTGGCGCGCGAGCGCGAGGACGACACGTGGGTGCTGTTGGTGCTCACGGGGCTGGGGCCTCGCAAGATTCTGCGGGGCAAGGTGGCCTCGGCGCTGGTGCAGGCGGGGCTGTATGCCTCCGCGGTGGGGCCCTTCCTGCTCTTCAGCTACTACCTCAATGGCATCTCACTGCCGTCCATTCTCACGGTGCTGGGGTTGGGTGGGGCGTGGCTCGTGTTCCTCACCGTGGTGGCGGTGTGCGCGGCGACGCTGGCGGACAGTCGGATGGGGCGCGCCTTCGTGCACTTCGTGGTGCTGGGGGCGCTGGGCATGGCCTTCAGCACGGCGCTGGGCGTCGGGGGCGCGCTGAGCGACTCGGGCAGCCGGCTGTTGAGCAAGTATGGAGTGCAGTTGGCGACGGGCGTGGGGCTGGGGGTGATGCTCCTGGATGGCTGGCTGTTGTTCGAGGTGGCCGCGTCGCGGCTGTCGCTCTCCACGGAGGACTACACGAAGGGGCCTCGGCGGGCGGTGGTGGCGCAGATGCTGGTGGCCCTGCTCGTGGGCCTGGGTTTCTGGTGGTACGAGGACCGCAAGCACGTGGTGACGGAGATCTTCTCCATCTGCGGCACGGTGCACCTGACCTTCGTCGGGCTCTTCCTTGTCTCGGACGTGGATGGGCAGGCCCGTGCGCTGCGCCCTGGCACGGGGCCGCTGTCGCTGTTCCGTCCGGGGGCGCTGCGAGGCTTCCGGCTGACGGTGCTCCTGTTCGTGGCCTGGGCCGCGGTGTGGGGGGCGTTGGCGCTCGTGTCGGACGACAGGAACTCCAACAGCGAGGCCATGCGGATGCTGATGATGGTGATGCCGGCCTACGCGGTGCTCTATCTGTCCCTGGCGTTGGTGTTGGGGCGGATGCCGCGCTCGGACCGGTTCTCGTCGCCCGCGTCGGTGCGGTTGCTCTTCGTGGCGGCGGTCGGCGTGGCGGCGGGCCTGCCTCCGTTGCTGGCGGAGCTGACGGGGTTCGACATGGGGGACCCGCTGCTGAACCTCCTGAATCCGGTGGTGGGTCTGGCGAACTTCGGAACCCATGACTACTCCACGGGCGAGCCGGAGATGACGTGGCCCCTGGCCACCTTCGTGGTGGGCGTGGCGTTGCTGGTCGCGTTCCTGGCGGACCGGGCGCTCGTCGAGCGTGAGAAGCGGGCCCACCTGCCGTGAGCGAGCGTCTGGACGAAGCGGCGGTGGGACGGCTGGCGCCGGGGCTGGCGCTGGCGTTGCCGCGAGGTCCTCACCGGGGACGCGTGGGTGAAGTGCGCGCGTCGTCCACCGGCAGCTCGCTGGAGCTGCATGACTTCCGGGCGTATCAGCCGGGCGATGACTTGAGGCAGCTGGACTGGAACGCGGTGGCGCGCACCGATGAGCTCATCCTCCGGGTGCGGCAGGACGAGGTGTCTCCGCGCGTGGAGGTGGTGCTGGATGGCTCGCGCTCCATGGCGCTGTCCGCGCGCAAGGCGGCGTGCGCGCGGGAGCTGGCGTTGCTCGCGTGTGAGGTGGGCGCGCGTCAGGGCTTGAGTCCCACGTTGCTGGCGACGGGGGTGAGGTCGGAGCGGGTGCAGGGGTCGGCGTGTCGGGCCGCGCTGCGGACGCTGGAGTTCGATGCGGGGGATGACCTGGTGACGGCGCTCGGGCGGCTGCCTCCGCCGAGGGCCTGTGGGTTGCGGGTGGTGGTGAGCGACTTCCTGTTCGAGGCGGACCTGTCGGCGATGGCGGCGCGGCTGTCTCGGGGGGCGGCGGGGTTCTTCCTGGTGCAGGTGCTGGACGCGGAGGACCTGGCGCCGTCGGGAGGCGAGGGCGCGCGACTGGTGGATTCGGAGAGCGGCGCGGCGCTGGAGGAGCTGCTGACGGAGGACGTGCTGGCCGCGTATGCGCGGCGCTTCGAGGAGCACCAGCGCCTGTTGAGAGCGGCGGCCCTGCGGTCGCGGGGAGCGCTCCTGACGGCGCCCGCCACGGAGTCACTGGATGCCCTGGTGCGGGGCGCTCTGCGGCCCCTGTTCGTCGCCGGGGGGCACGCGTGAGCTTCGGCTTCGAAGGGGCGGCGAGAGGATGTGGCGCGCCCAGCTCCCGCGTCGTTGCGGGGAGCGTGAGCTTCCGTGCTTCACGGGCGCTGCCGGGGTGTGGCACGCCGCGCTCCCGTGTTGGTGCGGGAGGCGTGAGCGTGGGCTCCCGATGGGTGTTGCTGAAGTGCGGCGCATCTCGCTCCCGGGTCGTTGCGGGAGGTGAGGCGTGAGCTTCGGCTTCCCGTGGGGCTTGCTGGCCCTGGGCGCGTTGGTTCCGCTGGTGGCGGCGTACTTCCTGCGGCGTCGGCAGAAGCCCGTCGTGGTGAGCGCGCTGTTCCTGTGGCGCACGCCGCGCCCGCGCGCTGAGGCGGGGCCTCGCTGGGAGCGCTTCACGCGGGAGGCCTCGCTGCTGCTGGAGGCGCTGGCTGTCATCGCGGCGGCGCTGTACCTCGCGGACGTGCGTCTGGGCGAGACGGCGCGCACGAAGCACCTGGTGCTGGTGGTGGATGGAAGTCTGTCCATGTCAGCGCGGGGCCCTGACGGGGTGACGGTGCTGGAGCAGGCCCGCCGCGAGGCCGCGAAGCGTGTCGAAGATGAAGCCGCCACGCGCGTGACGGTGCTGGCCACGGGGCTGTCTCCGCGTGTCGTCGCGGGCCCGGAGGCCGAGCCCTCTCGCGCCCTGGCGGCGCTGGAGTCCTTCGAGGCGCGAGGCGCGGACCACGACCCCATGCCCACGCTCCTGTGGGCTCAAGAACTGGCAAGCACGGGCAAGCACGTGGCCTTCTTCACCGACGCGGCCCCCATGGAGGGACTGGTCATCCCAGCCCCCGTGCGGTGGACGGCCTTGGGAGCGGCGCGCGACAACGTGGCGCTCATCTCCGCGCAGCGCAAGGACGAGGGTGGCACGGCGACGGTGACGCTGCGAGTGGCCCGCTTCGGCCCAGGCCCTGAGTCCGTGGCCGTGCGACTGCGCGCACTCCCAGGCCCCGATGCGAAGCAGGGCACGGAGCGCGTGGAGAAGGTGTCGCTCCAGGGCGAGGGCACCGCCACGCTGCGCCTCACGTTCCAGAGCGCGGGCGACATCGAGGTCTCCCTCCCGGACGATGCGCTGCCGGAAGACGGGCACGCACGGCTCGCCGTCGCGCCCACGAGGCCCCTCGCGGTGAGTCTGGCCCAGGGCATGGGTTCGTTGGAGCGCGATGCGCTGGAGCGCTTCCTGGGCGCCTCGCCGGAGGTGGCGCGAGATGGCGCATCGGGCGAGGTGTTGCTCATCGGCCCCAGGGGCACGGATGCGAAGGTGACGGTGGGCGCCTCGGGAAAGTCGCGGACCTTCGTGGGGCCGTTCTTCTCCGAGAAGGGGCACCCGCTGTTGGATGATGTGCAGCTCGCGGGTGTGCGGTGGTCCGCGGGTGAGAATCCTCCCGGACGACCGCTCGTCACGGCGGGAGACGCGGTGCTGGTGTCCGAAGAGGACGATGGCCGCGTGCACCTCAACGTGGACCTGTCTCGCTCCAATGTTCAACGCGTGTCCGCCTGGCCTGTGTTGCTGGGCAACGTGGTCCGAGAGGCGCGTCGTGCCCGCGAGGGCTTCGTCCGCCGACAGCTCACGCTGGGCGAGCCGCTCCAACTGGTGACGCTGCCGGGGAAGCGCTACACGCTGGTGGGCCCGGGTGGAAGCAAGCCGGTGTTCGGCGCGGGAGCGGTGAGCCTTCCTCCCCCCGCGACGCCAGGGCGCTACGTGCTGGAGCGTGACGACGCGGACACGGTGGACTCGGCGGAGGTCCTCGCGCTGGACGCACGGGAGTCGGACCTGCGTGGACGCACGAGCGCGGACGTACCCGCGAAGGAATCGGGAGAAGACGAGGCGCGCGCGAATGCCTCGGACCGTGCGCGCTGGCCGCTGGTGTTGTTGCTGCTCGCGCTGCTGGGCGACTTCTACGTCACGAGGCGGGCGTCATGACCTTCTCCCTCCCCCAGGCGTGGGTGTTGTTGCTGCCGCTGGGCCTCTTCCTCTGGAAGTTCGGCCGGCGACCCGGCCCGCCCATGTGGCTGCGCGCCGCGCTGCTGGTGCTGACGGTGGGCGCGCTCTCCGGCCCGGAGCTGCGGCGAGCCGATGCGGGCAGCGACGTGGTGGTGGTCGTGGACCGCTCCGCCTCGATGCCTCGGGACATCGACCGCACCGCGCAGGAACTCGTTTCTCATCTGGAGTCACAGCGGCGTCCGGGTGACAGGGTGGGCGTCATCGCCTTCGGCCGCGAGCCGCGCGTGGAGCAACCCCTGTCCACGGGTGGCGCCTTCGGTGGCTTCACGCGCCCGGTGGATGCGGATTCGTCGGACCTGTCCGCCGCGCTCGACGCCGCCAACGCCCTCATTCCCCAGGAGCGCACCGGCCGGGTGCTCGTCCTTTCCGATGGACGGGCCACGGGCACGGACGCGCGAGGCTCCGCGCGCAGGCTCGCGGCCCGCGGAATCGCCGTGGACTGGCGTCAGCTCGCGCGGCCCGAACCTCCACTCGATGTCGCCGTCGTCTCGGTGGACGTGCCCACCGCCGTGGCCGTGCGCGAGCCCTTCCAGTTCTCCGCGAGCGTGCACTCCTCGGCGGCGGTGACGGGCACGGTGCGCCTGGAGCGCAACGGCCGCCTGCTGGTGAAGGGGCCCTTCGACTTCCAGCCCGGCCCCAACGTGCTGCCCTTGAGAGACCTCATCGAGGAGCCCGGCCTCGCGCGCTACCAGCTCACCATCGAAGTCCCGGGCGACGGCGTGGTGGAGAACGACAAGGGCCTCGCGGTGCTGCGAGTCGAAGGTCCCCGGCGCGTGCTGCTCGTGACGAACCAGCCCAAGGGCACGCTCGCGAAGGCGCTCGAAGCGACCGGGCTGCTCCTGGAGGTCCGCGCGCCGTTCCGCCTCACCCTGGATGACCTGGATGGCGTGGGCGCCGTCGTCCTGGAGAACGTCGACGCGAACGCGCTGGGCGAGCCGGGCCTCAACGCGCTCGCGTCCTACGTGGAGCAGGCGGGAGGGGGGCTCGTGATGACGGGAGGGCGCGAGAGCTTCGGCGAGGGTGGCTATCGCCGCTCTCCCGTGGAGCCGCTGTTGCCCGTGTCGCTGGAGATGCGCGAGGAGCAGCGCCGCGCGGCCATCGCCATGAGCATCCTGATGGACTGCTCCTGCTCCATGGGCGCCACCGTGCCCGACGGCCGCACGAAGATGGAGGTCGCCGCCGAGGGCGTCGTGGGTGCGCTCACCCTGCTCAACCCGCAGGACGAGGCCTCCGTGCACATGGTGGACACGGAGCCGCATGAAATCTTCCCGCTCCGCTCGGTGGAGGCGGGCCTTCCCTTCGACAAGGTGGCGCGCGGCTTCAGCGGCGGTGGAGGCATCTACGTGGGCGAAGCGCTGCTCACGGGCCGCAAGCAAATCCTGCGCAGCGACAAGGCCACCCGCCATGTGCTGCTCTTCTCCGACGCGGCCGACTCCGAGGAGCCAGGCGACTACCGCCGCATCCTGTCGGAGCTGCAGGGCAAGGGCGTGACGGTGTCCGTCATCGGCCTGGGTACGCCCAAGGACTCGGACGCGGCGCTGCTGAAGGAAGTGGCCCAGCGGGGCGGCGGACGCATCTACTTCGCGGAGGATGCGATGAGCCTGCCGCGCATCTTCAGCCAGGAGACGCTCGCCGTCGCCCGCGCCACCTTCATCGACGAGCCCGTGTCGATGGAGGCCGCGCCGGACCTGCCGCTCCTCGGCAAGCTGCCCGCCGAAGGACTGCCCCAGGTGAGCGGCTACAACCTCACCTATCTCCGGCCCCGGGCCAGCGTGGCGCTGCGCACGCTCGATACCCACGCGGCGCCCGTGCTCGCGATGTGGCCGCGCGGCGCGGGACGCACGGTGGCCTTCACCGCGGAGGTGGATGGTCCGTTCACCGGCGAGTTGCGCCAGTGGGGCTCGCTGCGCGCCGCGCTGGAGGCGATGGTGCGCTGGACGCTGGCGGGCACCACGCCGCTGGGCGAAGCGGTGGTGCGCTCCGAGCGGCGTGGGCACCTGCTGCGGGTGACCTTGGACCTGCCCCCGGATGAGCCACTCCCCGCGACGCTTCCCACGCTGATGCTGTTGGCGGGGGACGGGAAGTCCGCGCCCACCGAGCACCCCATGCGCTGGGAGGATGATGACCGGCTGGTGGCGGAGCTGCCGCTGGAGGGAAGCGGCACGTGGCACCCCGTGGTGCGAGTGGGCACGCGCGCCCTGCGCGCCCCGCCCATCGCGCTGCCGTATGCCCCGGAGTTCGAGCCCGGAAGTCCGAAGGAAGGTCTCGCGGTGCTGCGAGCCGTCGCCGCCGTGGGAGGAGGCGTGGAGCGTCTGTCCATGACGGGCCTCTTCGAGGAGGCCCCCGAGTCCGAGGGCCACCTGGCCCTGGCGCCCTGGCTGGTGGCGCTGGCCGTGGCCGTGCTGCTGTCGGAGGTGGCGGTGCGCCGCTTCCTCTCCGCGCCCCGCGTGCGAAGGCCCGTCGTGGCGACAGCTTCGCCGTCGAGCGCGCCGTCGACGCAGCAGACGGTGGCACCCGCGAGGAGCGAGAAGGCTTCCGCGCGAGGCCCGTCGACCGAGCCCGCCGCGACTCCGGCGGAGGCGAAGCCCTCTGGCGCGGAGACGAAGACCGGGGAAGGTAGCGTGGACTCAGCGCTGGATGCAGCGCGCGCCCGCTCCCGCCGGCGACTGGACCGGTGAGCGGCCTGAGACGGGCCGCCCACCGGAGGTGCATCAGTTGTACGGGATGATGCTCACGGGGGTGCCCAGCTCGCTTTGAAGCTGGGTGCGGACCGTGCTGCTCACCGGCCACCGCCACGAGTACTGGAACAAGTCAGACAGGTTGGCGCCCGCGGCCCGGCTGGCGGCGAGGACGAAGTTGTTCGCGGAGTCGGTCGGGGTCGTCACGTTGCCCAGTGACTCGACCTGGCGCCAGAGCACGAGGACGAAACCCCAGCCGTGGACCCGCGCGAGGCGCAGCACGAAGGAGGCGAACAGGTCCGTGGTGCCAAACCCGCTGATGCCTTGATTGGCCACCAGCGTGTTCGTCCAGTCATGCTTGTAGCAATAGGAGCTTCCCGGGGAGACCTGCGTGCTGGTGGCGCCGGCCGTGCCGCACAGGACGTCGGCGGTGCGGTACGTGTCCACCAAGGCCTTCACGTTGGTGTACTGGGTGGTGTGCGCGGTGGTGACCGGCAGGCTGTAGTACTCCATGGCCAGGAAGCGCATCAGCACCGCGTAGCCCGTCACCATGGCGTGCGCGTAGTTGGCGTTGGTGGACTTCAGCTCGCCATCGTAGAACCAGAAGTTGCGGCCCAATTCGTAGAAGCCCACCTGGTTGTGCTTGCCGGCGGCGGCCTCGGGGCAGATGTAGTTCTGGAAGGTGTCGAACTTGAACTCGATGCCTGTCTGTCCCATGTAGCCACACGCCGGGTCTGTCGCCGAGCAGCCCGTCACCGCGCCCGAGGGCAGGGCGGCCAGGCTGTCCCGGCCCAGGTAGTGCCGGCTCGGGTAGGACGCGTTCAACGTGGGCGTCTTGCCAGTCGCGCTCTGGTAGAACGAGTAACCCTTGTCGAGCCCATCGATGACGAGCGACAGCTGCGTCACGTTGCAGGTCGTCAGGTCGGGTGTCCTCAGCGCCACGTACTGGCCCTTCCACACGTAGAGCGTGTGGTTGGACGAGTTCATGGACGTGTAGCTCTTCCGGAGGACGCAGTACCAGGAATAGGGGTCGTTGAAGTCCTTGTAGGCGGCTTGATAGCCATCCGTGTGCTGGGTGCTGCACGCCAGGTTGAGGTTCATCCCCTTGTACTGGCCGTTATGGAGGCAAGACCAACCATACGCATTGTTCTGGGTGAGCGTCGCGGTGGCCCCAGAGCCATACAACTGGACGCAGTGCGCCGTCAGGTTCATGCCCGGCAGGTCGATGGCGGCCAGTGCGCTCCCCGGCGCGGCCACTCCCAAGACCCACAGCAAAGCCCCGACAGCGTTACGACATGAGCGAGCAATCGCGGAGCGCTCTGCGCTCCACGGGTGGTTCTTCAGCATGTAGGACTTCCCCCTCTACGGATGTGGCACGGGCCGCCCCCGACCTGGAGGTGTCATCGCGATGAGGGGGGCGGCCCGCTCCCTATGAAGTTCACAGGGTAAAGACGAGATACACGGAAAGAACGGGTGCCACAACTGGGTCAAAAAAATTCCCCCCTACCGAAATCTGGGAATGGGGCTTTCGAGGTATGAGGCGCCCATGACGTACGCACGTTGGGGACGCCTGGGCCTCGCGCTGGGACTCCTCGCACTGGCCCTCCAGGCCGCGCGCCTGGCGTTGCACAAGGGCTTCAGCATCGACGAGTTCCAGTACGCGCACGCGGCCTGGCTCGTGTCGAAGGGGCAGGTGCCCTACCGAGACTTCTTCGAGGTCCACTTCCCGCTGCTCTACCAGGGGCTGGCGCCGCTGTTCTGGCTGATAGGGGATGCACCTCGGGGTGTGCTTGCCTTGCGTCTGGCCATGCTCGTTCCGCTGGCGGGGACGTGTGTCTCGGTGGCGGTGCTCAATCGCCGCGAGGGCCGCGTCTCGATGTGGCTGGCTCCGGTGCTGTTGCTGGCGCTGACGCCGTTCACGCGCTTCGCCACGGAGATTCGTCCGGACGCGCTGGCCTGTGCCTTGTTCCTGGGAGGGCTCGCCGCGGTGTCGGTGCGGCCCGGTACCCGGACGCTCGGCTTCGTGGCGGGGCTGTTGTTCTCGGCCGCGCTGTGGTCGTCGCAGAAGGTGTTGTTCTACGGCGGGCTGGTGGGCGTGGTGCTCGCGGTGGATATCATCTGGCGGCGGGGCAGGGGTGCGGTGCTCGTGGCGTGGCCGGGCGCGTTCCTGGCGGGCGCGGGCGTGGGGCTCGCGGCGGTGGCGATGTCTCTCACGGTGACGGGCTCGTGGAGGGACTGGTGGCAGTGGTGCTTCGTGTGGGCCGCGGAGCATCAGCGGCACTACCCGGGCTTCTCGTGGCGGGACTACCTGCTGCCGATGGTTCGCGAGCAGCCCTGGCTCTTCGGGTTGGCGGTGTTGGGGTTCCTCGTCTCGGTGCGTGCGTGGTGGCGCTCGGGAGCGGAGCGCTGGAAGGACGCGGACCTGCCGTTGCTGCTCGCAGTGCTGGCGACGTTCGGCTCGTATGCGCTCCAGCGCGCGCCATTCCCATACAGCCTGCTGCCGTTCCTGGGAGCGCTCGCGCCGTTCATGGCGCGCGGCGTGGTGGCGGCCTTCAGTGGTTGGAGCGCTCCCCCGGCGCGAGTCGTCGCGAGCCTGGCGCTGGGTGTGTTGCTCTGTCTTCAGCTCTGGAGGCTGGAGGCCCTGCTGGACGGAGGGGGCAATGCCAGACAGCAGGACGTGCTCGCGCGCATCGGCACGCTCACGGGGCCCGGGGATGTCGTCTATGACAACTCAGGGGGCTACGTGAGCCGGCCGCACGCGCACTTCTATTTCTACACGGATGCCTATCTGCGGGGCTCCATCCCGGACGTGCTGGCGCGCGAAGTGCCGAAGGCCCTGGTGGAGCGCGGCTGCGTGCTGCGCGTGGATGACCTACGGACCTCGGGACTGCCGCAGTCGCTGCGAGGCTTCCTCGACACGCATTACCAGCCCTACGACGGAGACCTGTTCCTGTGGGGGCGGCGGTACGACGTGTCACCCGGGAGCGCGCTGGAGGAACGCTTCCTGGCCGTGCGTGACGGACGCTACTTCGTCGAGCCTGCGTCCGTGCTGGAGTCGGGCGCGCTGTTCATCGACGGGGCCCGCGTCACGGAGGGGGAGTTCACGCTGACGCGAGGGGAGCACACCGTGCGCTACGAAGGTCCGGTGGAGCGCTTCCATGTGCTGTGGCTCCCGCGAGACGGCCAGCGCTGGGTGCCGCGTCCCGAGGCGAAGCCCACCTACTCCCGCTTGTTCTGAGCGGCCCCGGGTGCCGCGCCCCGAGGAGACGCCTCCTTGCTCGCGCTTGTTCCAAGTGGCGCGGTGCCTCCGAGCGGAATCCTCGAAGGCACCCAGGAGCCAGAGTCGCGCTACGGCGCGCAGGGCGCCTGACCCCCCGCGCGCTTGTAGGCACTCACTCGGGTGGACAGGTTGCCGTTGTCGGTCTCCGGCGAGGTCTGCCGGCCTTCACCCGCGCCGAAGGAGAAGCCAACGGAGTGCGCGGCGGCCAGCTCCGCCGTGTGCGAGAAGAAGTAGTCCACGCGGTTGTCCTTCCACTTCTGGTTCGTGTTCGGCAGGTTCATGTTGCCCACCGGGAGCTGCCACCAGAAGTTCGGCTTGTTGAGCCGCTCGGAGATGGCGCTGGCCCAGGTGAACGCCTGGCGGAAGTGGGGCAGGGTGGCGTTGTTCGCGTCCCACCACGTGTCCTCGCCGACGCTGTCGTAGAAGCCCGCGTCGCGGTCCGACGCCTCCACGACGATGAAGTCCGTGTCCGCCGCGCCGAGCTTCAGCAGGAAGTCGGCCACCTTGCGCGCCTCCCCCGCGATATCGAACGACGCGTTGGTGTTGAGGTACACGTCCGTGCGAGTCGACCAGGGGCTGGCGTGCAGGCTCACCTTCGCGTTGGGCGCGTACTTGCGAGCCATCGCAATCATGCACCGGCTCACGCCCACGGCGTTGTTCGCCATCCCCGCGCAGTCCGTGGCATTGGCGCTCGCCACCTGCGCGGGCACCGTGGCCGGGTCTCCATTGGAGAAGAACTGGAGATAGCCCCACAGGTCCGGCTCGATGTGGAGCAGGGCGCGCTCGCTGCCCACCTGCTGCAACGTGAAGCGCCAGTCCGCGAAGTAGCGCCGCATGATGGCCACGTCGTTGAGCGACTGGAGCTGCTGCTCGCCCTCACGCGCGGGCCCGACGCCGCCCAGGAGCTGCTGGTAGTAGGTGATGAAGGGGAGCTGCTGGCGCCCCTTGGCCCCGGACACGTGGCCACGCACGTAGGCACCGGGCGGCTGGGACACGTCCTGCCAGCATCCCCACCACGCGCACGACGCACCCGCGCAGGTCGTGCCGGACGTGGTGCATCCCGAGGTGCACGAGGTACAGATGTTCGTCGAGTCGACCAGCCCACTGGCGACGTACAGGTAGTGCACGTCGAAGGGTGCACCGGCCGCCGTGCTGTCCTCCATCTGCGCGCCGACGAGGAGCCGGTTCTTCCCCAGGGACGTGAGGAACGTCTCCCCCATGCACCCGGTGCCGACAGGGCCACCGTCCGGCATCCCACCGCCACCATCCGGCGTCCCGTTGCCTCCGCCGTCGGAGACGTCCGTGCCCGCATCTCCCGAGGGCGAACGTCCGTCATCGTCCGAACTGGAGCAGCCTCCCAGCACCAGCAGGCAGAGGGTGAGAGGAGCGAATCGCTTCAGCCACGTCGAAGTGTGCATGCGCATGACGACAGTCACGCTACCCCGTCACGCCCTGCACGGCTCAAGGACCCGAGACTCCGGGACAGGGGGGGGGCGCCATGACCGCTTCCCCGCTCCACATCCAGCCTCGTGATAACAATCTGTTAATCTTTCAATTCAAGAAATTCTTGAATCTCGGCATTCGCGCCGACTACACGTGAGGGGTCCCCCCTGCCGAGCCCGCCGGGTGGCTTGGGTCTCCTCGCGGGCGTGGCACATCCCCTCGAGGCCGTGATGAAGACGCGACTGTGGTGGCTGGTGGTGCCCGCATTGCTGGCGGTTGGCTGTGGTCCCGTCGTCGACGACGAAGAAGGCGAGGTCATCGACGAGCTGACCGGGCAGGTGCTCCAGCGGGCCACGGTGAAGTACGACATGCACCGGCTCCTGGAGGACGCGCAGGTGCTGGGGCACCAGTGGATTACGACCGAGCAGGTGCAGGCGTTCCTGACGCAGCAGGGCTCGTATCTGGCGAACTACCGGGACCCGGCCTTCAGCAACAAGACGGCGGCGGCGCTCATCGTCGAGCGCTCCAAGGCGTTCGGCATCAGCCCGCTGTACATGCTGGCGCGCATCCAGGTGGAGTCGAGCCTGGTGCAGAGCGGCACCTCCACCAACCTGGCCAAGGCCACCGGCTGTGGCTGTCCGGACAGCAGCGGGTGTGACGCGCAATACACGGGCTTCGGCAAGCAGATTGATTGTTCGGCGAAGAAGCTGCGCGGCTACTTCACGGACCTGGACGCGGGGCGGCCCACCATCTCCGGCTGGAAGGTGGGGACGACGAAGGCGACGTTGGACCCGTGCTCGGTGAAGCCGACCAACAAGGCCACCGCGGCGCTGTACACGTACACGCCCTGGGTGGGCGCCTACGCGACGCAGTGTGGCCGCACCACGGTGGGCGGCTCGTCGCTGGTGGCGAGCATCTACCACCGCTACGCGGACGGCGGCTTCAACTGGGACGCGCCGACGACGTCGGGCTGCGTGTCGGAGACGGCGGGCACGACGGTGCCGAACCTGGGCTGCGTGCAGAGCTCGTCGGATGCCGTGTGGCGGCAGTGCGTGTCCGGCGTCTTCACCGCGGGCACCACGACGAAGCCTGGCAACTGCACCCAGTCGTGGCCGTGGTGCTCCTCCGCCACGCTGGGCCGCAGCGTGCCCGCGCGCACGTGCGTCCAGTCCTCGTCGGACCAGCAGTGGAGCCAGTGCGGCGTGGGCGGCGCGTGGGTGAGCTCGCCCATGGCGCCCAACAGCGGCGCGGGCCCCGTGGGCGCGTGCTTCGAGATGTACTGGCTGTAGCGGCCGGCGTCAGTACTCGTTGGTCCAGATGAGGTCCAGGCCACCCGAGCGCGCGTCGCCGTACTGGCCTTCCAGGCTCCAGCGCGGTCCGAACTGGTATTCGAAGCGGACCGCGTTGGAGTTCTCTCCCTGCTGGATGTTGGCGCCCACGCGTCCGGTGTAGCCGACGTAGATTTTGTCGGTGACGTAGGTGCCCACCTCCAGCTTGGTGCCGGCCATGCCCGCGCCGCCGGCCTCAATCGAAAGCACGTCCAGCGGCAGCTTCGCGGCCAGGGCCTTGCGCGCCTCGTTGGCGACGAGCGAGCCGACGACGGAGGCGGCCTGGGCGCTGGCCGTCATCGACGCGCCGGAGCCGCGCTCCAGCGTGCGCCGGCCGGTGGCGAGCAGCGTGTAGATTTCGGACTCCGGCAGCGGCGGCTCGCTGGTGGGCTTCAGGGTGATGTCGCGGCCCTGGCCGCGAATCGTGACGAACACCGTGATGTTGGAGCTGTCGTTGCGGTGCTCCGCGGTGACGTTGATGTACGGGACGGTCGGCGGCCCGGTGAAGCTCACGACGCTGTCGCGCTGCACGTCGAAGCGCCGACCCAGCACGTCCACCCGGCCGCGCAGCACGCGCACCTGACCGAAGAGGCGCGCCACGTCGGTGTATTCGACGCGGAAGTCCTCCGACAGCCCCAGCTCCACGTTGAGGTCGGAGCCCTTCACCCAGATGTTGCGCGGCGCATTCACGTTCACCCAGTACGCGCGCCCGGGGGGCGGCGACTCGTCGTCGCCCGCCTCCAGGTCCTCCTCGGACTGTGGCGCGGGCGGAAGCTCGGTGGTGGGCTGCTGGTTCGGCTCGGGGTCTCCGGGCGAGGGCTGCTGTGTCTGTTTGCGCTTGCGTCGCTCGATGGGCGTGCCGTTGCGCACCAGCACCACGTCCCCGGGGCGCTCCAGGTCCTGGAGGTCCTTGCGCTTCACCTCGGGCAGCTCGATGGTGGCCTCGGGGATGGAGACGTTGCGCAGGTTGACGAGCCGCTCGGAAATCGTGCCCTCCACCTTCGCCTTCATGCTCAGCACGGCCATGAGCTGGTCGTCGAAGACGATGGGGAAGTCGCGAGCCATCAGCGGATAGGGCTTCCCCGCGGGGCTGGTCAGCTCGTACTCGCCATTCTGGGTGCGCGTCGCCGTCAGCGGCGCGTCCAGCCACACCGTGCCGCCGCCGGCCTTGGCGGACAGCGTCTTGATTGCCAGCGCCTCGCGGCTGGCCTCCAGCGCGAGCTGGATTTCGCGGTACTCCCCCAGGCCCATCAGCCCGAGCTTGCCGTCCTTCCACGCCAGCGAGCCCTGGAAGGTGGGCACGGCCGGAGTCCCCGCCAGCTTCGCGTCCGCCTGAATCAACCCGCCGATGCTGCGCAGCATCTCCACCGCGCCGGAGAGGAAGGACGGGTCGAAGTCGCGCGCCTTGAGCGTCACGTCCAGCGGCGCCTTCGAGGTGTTGAGTCCGCGCTGAATCGCGGGCAGGGACACGTCCAGCTCCACGCCGCCTTCCACCAGCAGGGTGCCACCGGCGGGCGCGGTGAGCAGCAGGTCAAAGGCGGAGCGCGCGTTCTGGTAGCCGTAGTGCAGGCGCGCCTGTCCCAGGGCCAGCTCGCCCATGCCCAGCTTCTGCACTCCGGCGGTCAGCTCCATGCGCGGCGTGTCCAGCGTGCCGCGCGCGGCCAGCTCCACGGCCAGCTCGCCCTGGATGCCCTTGGCCGAGGCGCTCGCCTTCTGCTCCGCGGCGCCCGTCGCGCGGGCCTTCGCCACGCCGGGCAGGTGCTGGAGGTCCACCGGGCCCAGGCGGCCCTTGAGCTGGAAGGGGATGTGTCCGTAGACCTCCTGGTCCTGCAGCGCGCCCAGGGGCGCATCCAGCGTCACGTCGAGCTGGGCCAGGGGCCCTTCGTCCCGCTGCACCGCCAGCGTCACCTTCACGTCCTGGTCATCGCCCACCACGCCGAGCTGCCCGTTCACCGGTGGCAGGCCATAAGCGGTGAGGCCCGCGGTCTTCACGCTCAGCCGCGCCTGCGGCACCAGCGCGGAGCCGGAGAGGGAGAGCTGCGCGGACACGGTGCCCGCGGGCTTCTGCAGGCCGCCCACGCCCTCGAACTGGGCCAGGGGCAATTCAGCGATGAGCGCCTCCAGGTCCACCGAGGCCGCGAGGATGTCATCGGCCGTGGGAGGCCGCGCCATCATCCCGCCCAGCGTGAAGGGCGTGTGCAGCACCACGTACGTCTGGGAGGCCAGGCCCGTCACGTCCAGGCGCGCGTCCAGGGTGGCGTCCTCGCGGTCCGACGCCAGGCGCAGCTCCAAATCCAACGGCTGCTTCAGGGCGAAGCCGGGCGGAGGCGCGGTGTAGTTCAGCTTCCGGCCGCGCAGCACGAAGTCCAGCCGGGGCTCGCGCGCGGTGCCGTCGATGCGCAGCTCTCCGGCCACCACGCCGCTCACCGGCTCCGTGCGGCCCAAAAGCTTCATCGCCCCGGCGAGGTCCAGGTCCTCCAGGTCGACCTTGAGGGAGAGCGCGTCCTTGCGGCGCTTCAGCACGCCCTGCACCGGCACGTCGAAGTCCGCGAGGACTTTCGCCACCGGCAGCCCCGCCGCCAGCGTGCCCGTGGCGCGGTCCTTCACGTAGCGCGCGTCCAGCGCGAGCTGGAGGTTCTCGTAGCCCTTCACCGTGCCGTTCTGCCAGCGCAGCTTCGTCTCCGCGTCCGGCCGGGGCAGCTTGCCCTTCGCGGTGACGAAGCCGGACACCGTGCCGCCCAGGCCCAGCGCCTCCGGGACGGCGATGCGCGGCAGCAGCGTGAGGTCCACCGCCTCCAGCTCCACGCGCGCCGTCACCTGCTGGTTGGCGAGCGCGCCGAGCACCGACAGCGACTGCCCGCCCGACGCGAGCTTCAGCGCGGGCTCCACCTTCACGCCGCCACCACCGAAGCCGACATGCGTGGGCGCCTGGAGCTTCCACGTCGCCTCCGGCCACGAGAGCACCAGCGATTGGATTTCCAGGCCCTGGTTGTCTTCATCCACCAGCCCGTTCAGTCCCAGGCCCAGCGTCAAATCGCCCAGGGCCCGGACGCTGACCTCCAGGCGTCGCTCCTGTGTGGTGATGGTGGCGGACACGTCCCGGAAGGAGCGCTCGCCGGAGCGCAGCGAGCCCACCACCAGCGTGGCGTCCGTGGTGAGCGGACGGGTGACGTCCGGCACCTCGGCCTGGAGCGTGAGGTTCCTCACCGAGATGTCTGCATAGGAGAGCGCGGTGAAGTTGCCCTGGACCAGCACCCCCGGCGTGCGCGCGGGGCCCTCCGCGCGGAACTCCAGCGTGCCGCTGCCGGACAGCGGAGGCACGGTGCCAGGGAGCAGCTTCGTCAACGTGTCGGACAGCAGGGCGAGGTTGCCCGCCGTCAGGCTGCCGTCCACGCGAATCGAGTCGAGGGTGCCCTCGCCCTTGGCCTGAAGGGAGGCGCCCGGCACCAGCACCAGCAGGCGCGACAGCGTGTAGTTCCCGTCCTTGGCGCGGGCATGCAGCTCCACGGGCCCCAGCGGCTGACCCCGGAAGCGCGAGGGCGACACCGTCAGGTCCACCTCGCCGTCGAGCGTCTCCACGCTCGTGCCGCCGCCCTTCGCGTCCAGGTTCGCGGAGAGGCTCGTCTTCGGGCCTTCCTTCACCAGCGCGGACAGGTCCACGTCGCGCGCCTTCACGGAGACGCCGGTGGAGCGCATCCGCTCCAGGTCCAGGTCGCCCTTCACGTCCAGCTTCGCGTCCGCGGCCGTCCCCTGGATGTCCGCTCGAGCCAGGTCTCCGTCGATGCCCGCCTTGCCCACCAGGTTCACCGGCACCAGCAGCGGCCACGTGGGCAGAAAGCCGCGCGTCAGCTCCGGCGGCACGGTGAGGCGGCGCACGTCCACGTCCGCCTTCAGCGCGCCAGCGGGCTGGCCCGGCGGGGCCTCGGGAGGAAGCTGCGCGGAGGCGCTCGCGTCGAGCAGCAGGCCCGCGAGGTCCAGGTCCACGTCGGCCTTCAGTGCGCCCTCTTCACCCTCGCCCTTCAGCGACAGCCGCATGGGGCCCTTCGCGGGCAGCGCGAGTGCACCCGTGGCCTCCAGCGTCGCGCCGAAGCCCTGCGTCGCCGCCGCGAAGTGGCCGGACGCCTTCGCGTCGAAGTCCTCCAGGCGCACCTGTCGCTCGCCGCCCTCTTCAAGCTCCTGCTTGAAGTCGACGTAGCCGTCCTCGAGCAGCAGCTCGCTCAGCTCCACGCGCAGCTTGCCGCGAGGGGAGGGCGGCTCTTCGGGCTTGGGCACGCGGGGCGCAATCGCCCGGGAGAGGTTCAGCCCGCGCTCGTCCTGGGCCAGGTAGAGGCGGGGCTGCACCACGCGCGCCTCGGTGAGGTTGACTTGTTGCTGGAGGAGGCCGCCCAGGCGAACGCGCGCCTCGACGCGGGCAATCTCCGCCACCAGCTCGCCCTCCGGGTCATACAGCTTCACGCCGGTGAGGACGGCGCCTGGAGGCGCCAGGTCCAGCCCCTCCACTTCCAGGCGGCCGGAGAACTGCTCGTTGGCCAGCTGGAGGCCCTTGCGGACGAGCCAGCCCTCACCCGGGGAGGACGTCACCCAGACGAGCGCGCCCAGGACGGCGAGCACCACCAGGCCCACCAGGCCGAGCAGGCCCAACAGCAGTCGTCGTGCCCAGCGTCGCCCTTTCAAAACGCCTCTCCAATCGACAGGTGCAGCGCGCACTGACCGTCAGGCGCTCCCGCGAAGGTGGCCCCGCGAGAGGTGGGGCCGTCGGGCTTCCACTTGCTGCCAATGCCGAAGCAGCCTCCGGACGTCGGATAGATGTACCCCGGGGTGGCGACGGGCAATCCCTGGCCCAGATTCAGTCGCCGCGCGATGTCCAGGCGCACCGGCCCCACCACCGTGAGGTAGCGCAAGCCGAAGCCCACGGCCTGGTAGTGGTCGGGACCGAACAACTTGGGCGCCCTGCCCGAGTCGAAGCCCTCCACGCCCACCAGGCCCGTGTCCCAGAAGGCCGCGAGCACGATGCTGGTGGAGATCTGGTAGCGCAGCTCCAAGGACGTCTCGACGAGGCTGTTGCCGCCCACCGGCACCGTCTCCCACTCCTCCGTCTGCGTCGTCTCCGGCACGCCGTCGCCGTCCAGGTCCTCCTGCTTGGCCAGCGCCGCCAGCGGCGACAGGCGCTGGCCATTGAAGCCGCGCATGGAGGTGGCGCCACCGGAGAAGAAGCGCGTGACGATGGAGCTCTGCGAGCCTCCCGCGGGGTTGAGCGTGCCCGCGCGCAGCTTGCCCGCCAGCACCAGGCGCTTGTCCTCGCCGAAGGAGTAGTAGAAGCGCAGGTCCGGCAGCAGGCGGATGTAGTTGAAGTCGCCGAAGAAGATGCTGCCGCCCTTCTGCACGGACAGGCTCAGGAAGTAGCCATCCCGAGGCTCCACCGGGTCATCCCGCCGGTCCCACGAGAAGGCCACCTCCAGGAAGCTCAGCGCCACGTCACACTGGATGGTGTCCGCGCCACAGCCCAGCACGACGGGCGGCACGCGCGAGTCCGCGCTCACCCGGCCCGACAGCCGGTAGATTTGGAGGTTGTAGGAGGGGAACACGGAGAAGCTGCGGTGCGGTTGCCAGATGACACCCGTCTGAAGCCTGCCGCCGTAGAAGTCGTAGGCCTGCTCCAGGCCCTTCTCCAGCGTGAGCGACGTCTGCTGGCGCAAGTCTCGGAAGAGGAAGCGCGGCTGCTCGTACTCGCCCGTGATTTCGAAGACGGGCCCCTGCTTCGACGGCGACAGGACGTGGGGGATGAACGCGTAGCCGGCGCGGCCTCGCAGGGTGACGCGGCGCAGGCCGCCCAGGAAGTTGCGGTTGGTCCACTCCCCCAGCACGCGCGCTTCCTGCCGGGCCGCGTCCACGCCGATACCACCGCCCAGCCGCACCGAGCGGAACGGCGCCTCGCGCACGTCCACGACGACGGGCACCGTGGCGGACTCCCGGTCCGGCGCCCCGCGGTTCACCTTCACCGCGCCGAAGACGCCCATGCGGAACACGCGCGCCTGGGCCTCCGCCAGCGCCGTCTCGCTGTACCAGTCCCCCTTCTTCAGCGCGCCCTGCACCTGCTCGATGATGCGGCGCGGCGGCACCTGGGGGTTGGCGTCCGTGGCGACGAACGTGTTGCCGAAGCGGTAGCGCGGGCCTGGCTTCACGTCGAGCCGCACCTTCGCCTGGCGGGTGTCCACGTCCACCTGCACCTCGCCGGACACCTCGGCTTCCGCGTAGCCCAGCTCGCGCAGCTGCTCCTGCACCCGGGCCTTGGCTTCCTCCCAGGGCGCCTCGCGGAAGATGTCGCCTTTCTTGAGGGGCAGGTCGTCCATCACCCGCTCGTGGTGCTCCTTGCGGTGCTGCTCCGGCAGCGTCTGGAGGCCCTCCACCTGGATTTCGCTGATGTGCGTGGGCTCGCCCTCGCTCACCTGCACCTGCAGCTTCACCTCGTTCTTGCCCTGGGGCTCCACCGCGCTGTCCACCACCTCCGCCTGGTAGAAGCCCTGGGCCTGGTAGTAGCGCTCGATGCGGCGCAGGTCCGCCTGCCACGCGTTGGGGTCGAAGTAGTGGGGGCTGCCGAAGGGCCAGAACGCCCACCACGGAGTCTCCGAGGTGAGGATGCGGTCCTTGATGTCCCCTTTGCTCACGTGTTTCGTGCCCTCGATTTCCAGCTGGGAAACCTTGGGGCCCGGAGGCGGGGTGGACGTGGTGGCGCACGCCGCGACGCTCAGGAGCGAGGCGACAGTGGCGAGGCGGAGGAGTCGGAGCAGGTCAACGGCCACGGACTGTTCATACAAGGAAGGCAAGCGGCTGACGCGTCCTCTGGAGGACGAGCTCATCCCTTTGTCGCATTCCAACGTCTTGTCGCCCGGTCCTGTCGGCTGGTCCTTGCCGGACGGACACGGAGACGTGCAAGCCGCGCCAAGGTGCGCCAGATTGGGGCCCATGCTCCTGTCCCGGCGAATCAGAGTCCTGGTGTTCTGCGTGGTGTCGGCGCTCGCCACCGCCGCCTGCGGCGTGGATGATGACGAGGTGGTGCGCGTGAAGGAGGGCGAGAGCCTGGCCGACGCGGACTACTGCGGCTCCTTCGGCTGCGCGGACTCCTTCGAGTTCTGCGCCGAGGTATTCCTGGAATTCGGCCGCTCGCCGCCCATCTGTGTCACCGAGGACGTCTGCGCGCGGCTGGAGTGCGCCAACGCCAACCGCCGCTGCGCCATCTTCGATGGCTTCCCGGGTCAGGTGAAGTGCATCGACTGACCGCCGTGGGGTAGCGGTGACTCCGTCCGGGAGGGACTTCTCCCGGACGAAGTCAGCGGTGTCTTCGGGTCAGCGGCGGGCGGAGGCGGTGAGCCAGGCCAGCTTCTCGGCCGCGTCCTTCGTCGTGGGGTCCGTCATGAGCGCGCCCACGTCCTGGGAGATGCGGTACGCCCAGTTCGAGTCGCTCATGGAGCCCGGCAGGTTGATGCGGTCCCGGGTGCCGAGCACGTCCTGCCAGGGCAGCACGCACAAGTCGCTGCTGGAGTTGAGCGCCGCGGCGAGCAGGCCCCGGTGCACCTCCGGGGTGAACTCGCGCGTCACCGTCACGCCCTGCAGCTCCGGCCAGGCGCGCGCGGCGGCTTGACGCTCGTCGTCGCGGGCGCCCTCCCACCACTCCGCCATCGTGTCGGTGTCATGGGTGCCCGTCGTGACGAGGGACACGGCGGGGAACTGGTGCGGGTTCCGGTAGACGCTGTCGTCGCGCTCCCAGCGCATCACCCGGTAGCCGGGCAGCTTCAGCTCCGCGAGTATCTGCCGCACGAAGGGGGGAATCACGCCCAGGTCCTCGGCGACGATGCCCGCGCCCTCGGAGAGCAGCTCGAAGTGCTTGCGGCCCTGTCTCTTGTGGCTCTCCTCGTCCGGGGGGATGAAGCGCCCTGTGGGTGTCTTCTCGTCGCGAATCCACTGCCGGAAGTAGCCGACCGCGTGGTCCACCCGGCGCAAGTCGTAGTAGCTGGCCGCCTTCTTCGCGCGGGCGCGCAGCCACGCGTAGTCGTCCTTCTGCATGGCGGCGAAGTCGAAGTAGGGCAGGCCCCAGTCCTGGCCGGTGGCGGAGAAGTCATCCGGCGGCACGCCCAGCCGCGCGTCGCGACGGAGGATGGTGGGGTTGGCCCAGCAGTCCGCGCTGTCCTGGCCGATGATGAAGGGCTCGTCGCCGCAGAGGAGCACGTCCTGCGTCTTCGCCCTGGCGCGCGCCGCGTCCCACTGCTGCTCGGCCACCCACTGGAGCCACGCGTGATAGCGCACCCGGCGCTCCAGCTCCGTCGCCTTGGCGCGCAGCGCCTCGGGCTGGCGCGTGCGCAGGCCCTCCGGCCACTCCCACCACGCGCGGCGCTGCTGCTCCTCGCTGATGGCGGTGAAGAGGGCGTAGGTCTCCAGCCAGTCGGCCTGGGCCTCGCGCCACTGGCGGAAGGCGCGGGCGCGCTCCGTCTGGCGGGTCCAGTGCTGCTCCTCGAAGGTGTCGAAGGCGCGCGCGAAGGCGGCGTCCTTGAGGGGGAAGACCAGGTCGTAGCGGACGCGCGGCGCGGCGCGGGCCTCGGCGAGCTGCTTGCGCTGCTCCTCGGAGAAGGCGCCCTCGCCGCCGGAGGCGATGAACTCCGGCAGGGCGTGCAGGTCGATGAAGAGCGGGTTGAGGCCGAACGCCGACCGGGTGGCGTAGGGGCTGGAGTCACCGGGCGCGGTGGGCAGGAGCGGCAGCAGCATCAAGAGCTTCTGACGCGCGGCCTTCATCCAGGAGAACATCCCATCCAGCGCGCCGAAGTCGCCGATGCCGAAATCCGTCGGGGCGCGGAGAGAGAACAGCGGAAGCAGGAGACCGGAGAGCCGGCCGGGGGTGGACATGGTGCGGCGCAATCTGCACCACACCTGCCCCGGAGTGAACTGGTCCGATACCAGGAATCGCGCGGCGGGTTTTCGCTGGAGGACGGAAGCACCTTCTGCGGCGCACCCATGTGTTGGCCGGTACAATCCCGGGGTGACAGTGACTGTCTTGCCCTCTTCCTTCTATGCGCGGCCGGCCCTGGTGGTCGCCCGGGAGCTTCTGGGAACCCTGCTCGTGGTGGTGGACGCCGCCGGCCAGCGCCGGGTGGGTCGAATCGTCGAGACGGAGGCGTACATCGGGGAGCACGACCTGGCCTGCCATGCGGCCAAGGGGCTCACCCCGCGCACGGAGGTGATGTTCGGCCCCCCCGGGCGGGCGTACATGTACCTCATCTACGGGATGCACCACTGCTTCAACGTCGTCACGGACGCGCCCGGCGTCGCGGCGGCGGTGCTGGTGCGCGCGGTGGAGCCGGTGGAGGGGCTTGAGGCCGGGGTGCGCACGGACGGGCCGGGCAAGCTGTGCAAGGCGCTGGGGCTGACGCTGGGGCACAACCGGCTGGAGCTGAGCTCGCCGGGGCTGCACCTGCTGCCGGGGGTGGAGGTGGCGGAGGCGCGGGTGGAGCGCGGGCCGCGCATCGGCGTGGACTACGCGGGGGCGTGGGCCCACGAGCCCTTCCGGCTCTGGGTCCGGGACAGTCAACACGTCAGCAAGCGGCCTTCGACGAGAGCTCGCAACCGGCCTTGACGAAGGCGCTTCCGGCTGGTTGGGTGCGCCCCGCCATGCCCGACGAGGTCGCCACGGAAGATGATCGCCAGCTCCTCGCCCGCGCGCAGGATGGGGACATGTCCGCCTTCGAGGCCCTGGTGGAGTCACACCAGGACAAGGTGTACGGTCTCGCCCTGCGGATGACCCGCTCGGAGGCGGACGCCGCCGAAATCACCCAGGACACCTTCCTGTCGGCCTACCAACATCTCAAGGATTTCCGCGGGGATGCGGCCTTCGGCTCCTGGGTGCACCGGATAGCGGCCAACCATGCGCTCATGCGCTTGCGCCACCGGCGGGTGACGCAGGCCGCCGAGGTGGAGCTCCAGGGGCCGGAGTTCACTCCCCGGGGTACGCTGGCGGACTACCCGGTGTCGGACTGGAGCCGGGACGCCGAGGAGAAGGCCCTGGACGCCGAGCTGGGGCAGGCCATCCGGCAATCGGCGGACAGGCTGCCTGAGGGGTATCGTGAGGTCTTCCTCTTGAAAGACGTGGACGGCCTCAGTTACGAACAGATTGCAGAGGTGACGGGGGATTCCATTCCCGCCATCAAGAGCCGCCTGCACCGGGCTCGTCTCGCGCTTCGGGAGGCCATTGACGCCTTCTACAACCGGGACAATCGCGGTCCGTGAAACGCAACTGGGGGGCTCCGCATCTTCCGAAGCGAGGACGAGGGCGTGCCGCAGCCAGCCGAGGTTCGGATGTACACCTGTAAAGACTCAATCAACCTCCTGCTGGAATACCTCGAGGGCGAGATGTCGCCCGAGGAGTCGCGCCACCTCCAGGAGCACCTGTCGGGGTGCTCGCCCTGTGAGGAGTTCTTGAACACGTACCGGGCGACGCCCAGTCTGTGCAAGCGCGCGCTGGCGGCGAGGATGCCGAAGGAGGTCAGCTCCAAGCTGACGGAGTTCCTTCGCACCAAAATCAAGTCCGCCTCGTGAACCTGAAGCAACTGTCGCTGCCGGAGCTGGCCGAGGCGCTTGCGCCCTTCTCCCCGTCCCCCACCGCGGTCCGCAAGGTGTTCGCCGCCGTCTTCGCCCACGGGCTTGGCTCGGTGGAGGAAGTCGCCCGTTCGCCCCAGGTGCCCCGGCGGGTGGCGGACCACCTGAAGGCCCACGCCGAGATGCCCAGCCTCCAGGTCGTGGAGCGGCGTCGGGCGGACGACGGCTTCGTGAAGTACCTCTTCGACTCGCCCCTGGGCGGGCGGATTGAGGCCGTCCGGATTCCCATCTTCGATGAGAAGTACGTCGTCTGCGTGTCCAGCCAGGTGGGCTGCGCGCTGGCGTGCGACTTCTGCATGACGGGGAAGTTGGGTTTCAAACGGAACTTGCAGACCTGGGAGATTCTGGACCAGGTGCTTCAGGTGCGGGCGGAGGCGGACCGGCCGGTGCGGGGTGTGGTGTTCATGGGGATGGGGGAGCCGCTGCTCAACTACAAGGAGACGTTGAGGGCCGCGGGAATCCTCTCGAATCCGGCGGGCTTCTCGATTTCGGGGCAGTCCATCACCTTCTCGACGGCGGGGCATGTGCCGGCGATTCGTCGCTACACGAAGGAGGGGCATCCGTACCGGCTGGCCTTCTCGGTGACGAGCGCGATTTCCGAGAAGCGGATGAAGGTGCTTCCGATTGAGAAGACGCATCCGTTGCCGGAGCTGATTGAGGCGATTCGCGAGTACAGCCAGGTGCGGCGCGAGCGGGCGATGATTGCCTATGTGGCGATATCGGGCTTCAACCTGGAGCGGGAGGACGCGGAGGCGTTGAAGGTGGCCTTCGAGGGGATTCCCATCAAGGTGGACCTCATCGACGTGACGGACCCGACGGGGAAGTACCAGCCGCCGTCGGCGGAGGAGCTGAGCGCGTTCCGGGATTACTTGCAGATTCTGAAGGCGCCGGTGGCGCGGCGGTATTCAGGGGGCAAGGAGATTGGGGCGGCGTGCGGCACGTTGGCTGCGACGCAGTACGGGGGCACGGTGATGCCGGTGCCCGTGACGTCCGAGCCGACTTCGCCCACCACGTGACAGTGTGCCCTGTCGGGCGAGCCGAGGGTGCGGGGTGGGGCGGTTAGGGTGCCGTCCGTTTCCGGGGCCCTCCGGCTGGTGCCAAGGCATACGGGGAGCAGGCCATCCGGTGACGGAGGGGTGTACCCATGTCCCTGCTCTCGGAGTTCAAGCAGTTCGCCCTGAAGGGCAATGTCGTGGACCTGGCGGTGGCGGTGGTGATGGGGAACGCGTTCTCCGCCATTGTGGCCGCGGTGGTGGCGGACCTGGTGATGCCAGTGGTCGGCGCGGTGCTGCCGGGAGGTGACTGGCGCAACGCGACGGCGACGTCGCTGAACCTGCGGTGGGGGCACCTGTTGGGCGCGGTGCTCGACTTCCTCATCATCGCGGCGGTGCTGTTCATCGTGGTGGCGAAGGTGGGGCAGGCGTGGGCGAAGCGCGGGAAGAAGGGCGAGCCCGCGCCCGCCACGACGAAGGTGTGTCCGGAGTGCCTGGAGACGATTCCGTTGGAGGCACGGCGGTGCCGGGCGTGCACTTCGGTGCTGGTGACGGTGTGAGGTGATTGCGGGTTCTGCACACCGGATGAGGGCACGGGGGGAATCTCTCCGATGCCGTGGAGGGGCTACTCAGCGGGAGAGACCAAATGCTTGCGCGCGAGAGACTCGGTGCCTTCGTCGACCCCGAGCGCAAGAGCCTTGTTGATGGGCTCGTCGAAGGAGCGTTCATCGGAGCCTTCGATTCGTTCTGCTGGGGATGCTCTTGCCTGCTTGAGCCACAAGACAAGGATGCGGAGTGCAGTGGTCCGCACCTTGACGTCTCCGTGCTCGCAGAGACCAGGTAGCGTGAGTGTAAAATGCGCTCTTCCCCACCCCCGCATCTTCGAGGCCATCAAGAGTGCGTTCCTGAGTTGTCGAGGCGTGCCGCTGCCCCGCTCGATGATGTTCATCAGGAAGTCAAAGGACTCCTGTTTCAGGGCCGTGAACTCGACATGGACGGAAGAGGGGATGAGGGTTCTTGAGCCAGGTTATCGCTTTGCACTCCCCTCAAGTTCTTCTCGTTCATGACTGCCTTGTTTGAAGGGCGCTCCCGGAGCCGATTCTCCAGCTGGCATGCCCTCTATGCCATCCGCCGTGACGCAGATGAGACCTCCCGGTGGGTTGGAGCCACCGGGAGATGGGCGACGCTGCTTTCGATATCCTTTAAAGGGATTAGGCGTGCCTTCTGGCGTCATGACGTTACTTCCGGCCCTCTTGAATGATCCTTTCTTCCAGGTCTTTGTGCCGAATCAATTCCTGGTCAGGGCGTACTTCCACGAGGAAGAAACGAGACCGGACGGCCGTGACGATGCCGAGGTCCTCTTCCGCCAGGGCCTTTTCTGATTCCGTCATGGGCTGAATCTCCATCGTGAAGTGTGGACCAAATTGTTCAAGCAAGACCGCCATCATGGTGTTCTGGTCAACCGTCAAGAACATCTTGATGCTGTGGTAGTGGATTCGAATGTGTGGTGAGGTCATCTGAAAACCAATCCACTCACGATATCGAGAAACTTGGCGAAATTCATCTGTCGAGAAACCCCTCCAGCCGGGTCTCGGAAGAAGACCGTGTTCTTCGAGACCTTGTCAACGATGACGAAGTGGCCTGGTTGAGAGCCAATACGTGCAATGAAGGAACCCCTCGATGCCACTCCCCGGAACTGAAGCTCCGTTGGATACGCCATCATTCCCTGCCAGCCCGGCTGGAACTTGTTGAGGTTGTCCGCCAGATAATCGGGCTTGAGTCCTCGGAACCATCCTGATGTTAAATTGGATTGGTGGGCTTCGATTCCGGCCTCTTTCAGCAGTTGGACACCGGAGGCAGGCCCGCAGGTGTTCTTAGTGAGCTGAGCAACCATGGCTCCAGGCTTGCCTGCGGCCTTGGCGCTTGCCCCCGCAGGCCCCAGATTGATGTTGAGCCGGCGAGGAAGGGAAGTCGATGGAGTGCGCAGTCCCTTTGCCAGTCCTGCGCCACTGCGGCCCATCGAATAGACGGAAAGTCCCGACGAGAGTGTGTAGAAGGCCGTCTTCCCTGCGCCGACGACGCAGCGGCCCGTTTCCCCGTTGCCGCAGGCTGACTTGGTTTCGAGATAGCTCTCACCCGCTGACACGAACGGGATGAACTCGTTGATGGCGAAGCTGGCTGCGGCGAGTTTGCTGACAGGGGCGTACATGTCATACGCCGCCGATGCATTCAGCATGCTGTCGAGTTGCGAGCCAACGAAGGCTTTGCTTGCGTGGCACCCAAGGTGTGGTCCACAGGGGACCATTTCCGAGTTCATGTCGAAGCTCTCGGATGCTTTGGTCAGAAGGGACGTCAGGGCCGACTTAGAGGAGCCAGAACTCTGTCCGATGTCGTTCGTGTGGCGCGCATCGGGCTGGGCCTTCGCGTCGTCGAGGGTCTCGACGCTAGGCACCTTGAGGTCGATGCTGGGCAGATACAGGGAAGGCTCCGCCACATGCAGGTGCCGCTCCCACGCGCCAATCATCATGCTCTGGTTTGACTGTGGTGCCCCCATCCAGCCGCCGTCCCATCTGCTCGTAACCGTTCAGGGGTGGTGTTGAGGCCGTCGTCGCGGTGTGCAACCCGTGGCGGATGCAAACGAAACCCACTGCGACGCTGGAATCGAAGATTGAACGACTGGTCCACGAGCACCTGGTGGAGCA
>NZ_JAKCFA010000024.1 GCF_024198215.1 Myxococcus qinghaiensis | reverse complement strand
CAGGGAGCCAGCGGGCCCTGTCGCCGGTGCGGTAGAGGCGGGAGCCGGGCGTGTCGCTGAAGGCATCGGGAATGAAGCGCTCGGCGGTGAGGTCCGGGCGCGCGCGGTAGCCACGGCCGAGGCTGGGGCCAGCGATGAAGAGCTCACCCGGGACGCCGACGGGGAGGGGCTGGAGGGAGTCGTCGAGGACGTAGAGGCGGGTGCGAGCCAGGGGCTTGCCGAGCGTGACGGGCCGCTCAGGCGAATACACCGCGCCGGTGACGCAGATGGTCGTCTCGACGGGCCCGTAGGTATTGATGAGCCGGGTCTGCGTGAAGGCCAGTGCTTGGATGAGTGACTCGGGAAGGACCTCTCCACCCGAAATCAACACGCGCAGGTGGCGCAGGGCTTCGAGTGCACCGGGCTCCTCGATGGCGGTGGCGAGCGAGGAGGGCGTGGTGGAGACGTGGGTGATGCCGTGCTGGAGGATGTCACGGCCCAGGTTCAGGGGGCCGACCGGGCGCAGCACCACGCGAGCGCCACGCGTGAGACTGAAGAGCAGTTCCTCCATGTGGATGTCGAAGGAGACGCTGCTGGACGCGGCCCACGTCGCGCCGGGCGCGGTGTCATAGAGCGCATCGAACGCGGCGAAGCCATGGACGAGGTTGCGCTGAGTCAGCTCCGCGCCCTTGGGTTCACCGGTGGAGCCCGAGGTGTAGATGACATACGCGAGGTGGTCCGGACGCGCGGGCGTGGGGAGCGCGAGCACGGCGCCGGGCTTCGCGGCGTCCTCGGGGCGCACGAGGGGAATGTCGAGCGAGGCACCCTCGAAGAAGGACTCACGAGAGACGAGCAGCCGCGCACCGGACTGTCGCAGCAACGAGGCGCGACGGGCGGCGGGATGCGAGGGCTCCAGAGGGAGGCAGGCCGCGCCGCTCAAGTGGATTGCGAGCAGGGCGACGACGGAGTCCGCGGAGCGCTCCAGGCACAGACCCACCACCGTCTCCGGCCGAGCACCGAGGGCCGCGAGATGCGAGGCGAGCTGAGACGCCCGAGCGATGAGCTGGGCGAAGGTGAGCGAGCCCTCGGGAGTCACCAGCGCGACGGCGTCAGAAGTCCGCGCGGCGGAGGCGACGAGGAGCGAGGCGACAGTGGCCTCTTCATCGAAGGGCTGCTGTGCCGAGTGGAACCCGTGCACCACCTGCTGGCGTTCCTCTGAACTCAGCAGGGACAGCGCGCCCACGGAGTGCGTCGGCGCCTCCAACGCCTGCTCCAGAAGACGCACGTAGTGGGACAGCATCCGCGTCCCGCTTGCCTCCGTGAACAGCGAGGTGTCGTACTGGAGATACAGCTCGAACCCCTCCGCGTCTTCGATGACGGAGAGGCTCAGGTCGAACTGGCTGGTGCCGTTGTCGACGAAGCGCGGCCGGGTGGAGAGTCCCGGGAACTGTCCCTCCCCGGAACGGTTCATCCGGTTCAGGTCGAACAGGACCTGGAAGAGCGGCGTCTGGTGGAGATTGCGCTCCAGGTGGAGCGCTTCGATGACGCGGTCGAACGGGACCTGCTGGTGAGTGAACGCCTCCAAAGACGTCGCGCGGACGTGGGACAGCAGGTCGGCGAAGGACGTGCTGGCGCTCACGCGGGTGCGGAAGACGACGGTGTTGATGAAGAGACCGACGACGTCCTCCAGCGCGGGATGCGCGCGGCCGGAGACGGGAATCCCGACGCACAGCTCGTCCTGCCCGGAGTAGCGCTGGAGCAGCGCGGCGAAGGCGGCATACAGCGCCATGAACGGCGTCACCTGCTGCAGACGGCACAGGGTGGCCAGGGCTTGCACCAGCTCGGGGCTCAGCCTGTGCGGCGGGCAGAACGCGCCTTCGTCTCCGCGCACGGCGGGGCGTGGCTTGTCGAGCGGCAGTGCCAGCGCCGAGGGCGCTCCCTCGAGCCGTTGCTTCCAGTAATCGAGGTGGGCGTCCTCACGAGCACGCACGGCGGGCGTGCGCTGCCATGCGGCCACGTCCGCTTGCGTGAGCGTCACCGGGGGAAGGGCGGGCTCTTCGTGCTGGCTCAGGGCGGAATAGGCCACGGCCAGCTCACGCAGCAGGATGTCGACCGACACGCCGTCGACGAGGAGGTGGTGCAGCACGAGCAGCAGCACATGGTGCTCGGCGCCCAGTCGGAAGAGTCGGAAGCGATAGAGGGGCCCTTCCGCGAGCGGGAAGGCACGGCTGGCTTCCTCCCGGGCCCGGATGCGCAGGGCTTCGTTGGCATCCACGTCCGTCGAAGCGAGGTCCTCCTGTTGAAGCACCTGCGACGGAAGCGGACTGACCCGCAACATGGGCCGACCGTCCTCGGGGACGAAGACCGAGCGCAGCGAGGCATGGCGCTCCAGCAACAGCCGGAGCGACGACTCGAGGGCGGCGATGTCGAGAGGGCCCTTCAGCTCCATCGCCTCCGGGATGTGGTAGGCGCGCAGCGAAGGCTGGAGCTCGTGCAGGAACCAGAGCCGCTCCTGCGCGAACGACGGGAGCGGGGGCTCGCCGGCGGGACGAGGCGTCGGCGCGGGAAGCGGCAACGCGCGGTCCATCGGATGCGCCGAGAGGACGCTGGCGAGCGAGGCGACGGTCGGGGTGGAGAAGAGCGTTGCGAGGGGCAGCTCCACTCCGAAGGACTGTCGGATGCGAGCCACCAGCCGGGTGGCGCTGAGCGAGTGGCCTCCCAGCGAGAAGAAGTCCGCGTTCCGGTGCACCTTCTCCACGCCGAGGACCTGGCGGAAGAGGAGCGCGAGCAACTCCTCGGCGGGGCCTTGAGGGGGCTGCTGGTGCTCGGTCTCGTCGGCGTCGGGCTCGACGGGGAGCGCGGCCAGGGCCTTGCGGTCCACCTTGCCGCTGGTGTTGGTGGGCAGCGAGTCCAGCGCGCGCATGCGCGAGGGGACCATCGCCTCCGGCAACAGCTTGGACAGCGCCTGACGCAGGGCGCGGAAATCAGGGGACGCGACCTCCGTCACCAGGTACGCGACCAGCTCCATGTCCCGGACGCTCTGTCGCGCGATGGCGGCGGCCTGCCGGATGCCAGGAAGGCGCAGCAGGGCGGCCTCGACTTCCTCCAGCTCCACTCGGACGCCGCGAATCTTGAGCTGGAAGTCCGTGCGGCCGAGGAAGGACAGGGTGCCGTCTGGCATCCAGCGCGCCCTGTCACCGGTGCGATAGAGGCGCGCGCCGGGAGTCTCGCTGAAGACATCGGGAATGAAGCGCTCGGCGGTGAGGTCCGGGCGCGCGCGGTAGCCACGACCCAGGCCCTCGCCGCCGATGAACAGCTCGCCCGGCACGCCCACGGGCAGAGGCTGGAGCGCGTCGTCGAGCACGTAGAGCTGGCTGCGGTCCAGTGGCCGTCCCAGGCTGACGGGGCGCTGGGGCACGCACACATCCACCGCGACGCAGACGCTCGTCTCGGTGGGACCATACGCGTTGACGATGCGGGTCTGCGTGAAGGCGAGCTGCCGCACGAGGGAGTCGGGCAGGGCCTCGCCACCCGTGACGACCACCCGGAGCTCGCGGAGGGCCTCGGGCGCACCGGGCTCCTCGAAAGCGGTGGCGAGCGAGGAGGGCGTGATGACGATGTGGGTGATACCGTGCTGGAGGATGTCGCGGCCCAGGTTCAGGGGGCCAACGGCGCGCATCACCACGCGAGCGCCACGCGTGAGGCTGAAGAGCAGCTCCTCCAGATGCATGTCGAAGGACAGGCTGCTGGACGCACCCCAGGCGTGGCCCGGAGCGGTTTCATAGAAGGCATCGAAGCTGGCGAAGCAGTGGACCAGGTTTCGCTGGGTCAGCTCCGCGCCCTTGGGCTCACCGGTGGAGCCCGAGGTGTAGAGGACATAGGCGAGGTGCTCCGGGCGCGCGGGAGTGGGGAGCGCGTGCACGGCACCGGGCTTCGCGGCGTCCTCGGGCCGCACGAATGGAATGTCGAGTGGCGCGCCCTCGAAGAAGGACTCGCGCGAGATGAGCAACCGCGCGCCGGACTGGCGCAGCAGCGAGGCACGACGTGCGACGGGATGCGAGGGCTCCAGCGGGAGGCAGGCCGCGCCGCTCAAGTGGATGGCGAGCAGGGCGACGACGGAGTCCGCGGAGCGCTCCAGGCACAGGCCCACCACCGTCTCGGGTCGAGCGCCGAGGGCGGCGAGGTGTGAAGCGAGCCGCGAGGAGCGGGAGTCGAGCTGCGCGAAGGTGAAGGAGCCCTCGGGGCTCACCAGCGCGACGGCGTCGGGCGTGCGCTCGAAGGAGGCGCGCAGCAGCGTGGCGAGGGTGGCCTTCTCATCGAAGGGCCGTCGCGTCGCATTGAAGTCGCGCACCACCTGCTGGAACTCCGCGCGCTCAATCAGCGACAGCGTGCCGATGGGCTGCTCGGGCGTCTCCAGCGCGTGCTCCAGCAGTCGCTCGAAGTGGCCCAGCATCCGCTCGAGCGTGGTCGCGTCGAACAGCTCGGTCCGGTAGCGGAAGTACACCTCGAGCCCATCGCGCTCCTCCGCGACGGAGAGGCTCAAGTCGAACTGGCTGGTCCCGCTGTCGACGGGAAGGGCTCGGGACTGGAGCGTGGGGAAGGCAGCCGGGAGCGGGTGCTCCATGCGGCTCATGTCGAACAGGACCTGGAACAGCGGGGCGTGGCTGAGGCTGCGCTCCACGGGGAGCGCCTCGACGACGCGCTCGAAGGGGACCTGCTGGTGGGAGAACGCCTCCAGCGAGACGGTGCGCACGTGGGCCAGCAGGCTCGCGAACGAGGCTCGCGGGTCCACCCGGGTGCGGAGCACGACGGTGTTGAGCAGCAGGCCGACGACGCCTTCGGTGGCCGCGTGGGAGCGGTCGGAGACGGGAGTGCCCACGCACAGCTCGTCCTGACCGGAGTAGCGCTGGAGCAGGGTCGCGAAGGCGGAGTACAGCACCATGAACGGCGTGACGTGATGCTGACGGCACACGTTGTTCAGGGCGCGGTGCAGCGAGGCGCTCAGCCGGAGATGACGACTGAGGGCGCCGCTGTCGCCCAGGACGGCCGGACGGGGCCGGTCCGTGGGGAGCGCGAGTCGAGACGGTGCTCCCGCGAGCTGCTGCTTCCAGTATTCGAGGTGTGCCTCCTCACGGGCGCGCACGGCGGGCGTGCGCTGCCAGATGGCGATGTCCGCCTGGGTGAGGGTGACGGCGGGCAGGGCAGGGACGTGCTTCTGACTGAGCGCCTCGTAGGCCACGGCCAGCTCATGCCGGAGGCCGTCGAGGGACACGCCATCGACGAGGATGTGGTGCAGCACGAACAGCAGCACGTGGTGCTCGGCGCCCATCCGGAAGAGGTGGAAGCGGTACAGCGGTCCCTGCGTCAGGGAGAACGGCCGGATGCACTCCGCGGTCAGCCGCTCCCAGGGCAGGGCGGTGTCTCCCTCTCCTGTCGCTTCCACGCTCTCCACTTCGAGCACCCGCGCGGGGATGGGCTCGATGCGTGGAGCAGGGCGGCCTTCCTCGGTACCGAAGAGCGTCCGCAGTGCGGCATGGCGCTCCAGGAGCAGTCTCAGCGCGGCGTCCAGGGCGTCCACGTCCAGCGGGCCGCGAAGCTCGACGGCCTCGGGGACGACATAGGCGCGCAGGTCGGGAAGCAGCTGGTGGAGGAACCAGAAGCGCTCCTGCGCGAACGTCGGCAGCAACGGAGCGTCGGGAGGCTTCGGCGTCGGAGCCGGAAGCGGGGTGCTCTGGGCGTCAGCGCCGCGAGCGAGGATTGCCGCGAGGGCGGAGATGGAAGGCGAAGCGAAGAAGGAGGCGAGAGGAAGGTCAACGCCGAAGGACTGACGGATGCGGGAGACGAGACGGGTGGCGGAGAGGGAGTGGCCACCGAGGGAGAAGAAGTCGGAGTCGCGAGAGACGGAGTCGAGGCCGAGGACCTGGGAGAAGAGAAGGGAGAGGAGCTCTTCGGTGGGGCCGCGAGGAGGAGAGAAGGACTCGGCGAGAGGGAGGGAGTCGGGGAGGGGAAGGGAGGCGAGGGCCTTGCGGTCGACCTTGCCGGAGGAGGAGAGGGGGAGGGAGTCGAGGACGCGCAGGAGCGAAGGCACCATGGCGTCGGGGAGAGAAGAGGAGAGGGACGAGCGCAGGGCGCGCAAGTCATGGAAGGGAGAGTCGAGGACGAGGAAGGCGAGGAGGGAGTCGCGAGTGGCGGGGTGGGGAATGGCAGCGGCGTGACGGACGCCGGGGAGGCGAAGGAGAGCGGCCTCGACTTCCTCGAGCTCGACGCGGACGCCGCGAATCTTGAGCTGGAAGTCGGAGCGGCCCAGGAAGGAGAGGGAGCCGTCAGGGAGCCAGCGGGCCCTGTCGCCGGTGCGGTAGAGGCGGGAGCCGGGCGTGTCGCTGAAGGCATCGGGAATGAAGCGCTCGGCGGTGAGGTCCGGGCGCGCGCGGTAGCCACGGCCGAGGCTGGGACCAGCGATGAAGAGCTCACCCGGGACGCCGACGGGGAGGGGCTGGAGGGAGTCGTCGAGGACGTAGAGGCGGGTGCGAGCCAGGGGCTTGCCGAGCGTGACGGGCAGCTCGGGCGAGCACGGCGCGGACGTCACACAGAGGGTCGTCTCCGTCGGACCGAAGGCGTTGGTGAGCCGGGTCTGCGTGAAGGCGAGCTGCTTCACGAGTGCATCGGACAGGGCTTCGCCACCGGTGACGACGACCTTGAGCGTGCGAAGCGCCTCGGGCGCACCGGGCTCCTCGAAGGCCGTGGCGAGCGAGGAGGGTGTGATGACGATGTGGGTGATGCCGTGTTGGAGGATGTCTCGGCCCAGGTTCAGGGGACCGACTGGCCGGAGCACCACGCGAGCGCCGCGCGTGAGGCTGAAGACCAGCTCCATGATGTGCATGTCGAACGAGAAGCTGCTGGAGACAGCCCACGTCGCGCCGGGCGCGGTGTCGAGGAAGGCGTCGAAGCTGGCGAAGCCGTGGACAAGGTTCCGGTGTGTGAGCTCGACGCCCTTGGGCTCGCCCGTGGAGCCAGAGGTGTAGAGGACATACGCGAGGTGGTCCTGACGCGCGGGCACACAAGGCGCGAGCGCGGCGCCGGGCCGGGAAGCGTCCTCGGGGCGCACGAGGGGGACAGGAAGCGCGGTGCCCTCGAACAAGGCCTCGCGGGAGATGACCAGTCGCGCGCCGGACTGTCGCAGCAGCGAGGCGCGACGGGCGGCGGGATGCGAGGGCTCCAGGGGCAGACAGGCCGCGCCGCTCAAGTGGATGGCGAGCAGGGCGATGACGGAGTCCGCGGAGCGCTCCAGGCACAGGCCCACCACGGCCTCGGGACGGGCGCCAAGGGCGGAGAGGTGCGCCGCGAGCTGTGTGGCCCGCGAGGAGAGCTGGGCGAACGTGAGCGAGGTGTCGGGCGTCACCAGCGCGACGGCGTCCGGAGTCCGCGTCGCGGTGCTCAGGAACAGCGAGGCGGTGGTGGCCTCCTCGTCGAAGGGCCGCTGCTCCGAGTTGAAGTCCCGCAGCACCTGCTGGCGCTCCGCCTCCGTGTGCAGCGGAAGCTCCCTGAGCGCGGACGTGGGCGCATGCAGCGCGTTGCCCAGGAACTGGAGGTAATGGGTGAGCATCCGCTGGACGCTGGAGTCGTCGAACAGCTCGGTCCGGTAGCGGAAGAAGAACTCGTATTCCTCCTGGACCTTGTGGACCGTGAGGTGGAGGTCGAAGGCGCTGGAGCCCGGGCCCAGGTGCAGCGCCCGGGGGGTGAGCGTGGGGAACGCCGACGCGAGCGGATGCTCCACGCGGCTCATGTCGAACAGGACCTGGAACAGCGGCGAGTCGCCGTGGGTGCGCTCGACCTGGAGCCTCTCGACGACGCGCTCGAAGGGGACCTGCTGGTGGGAGACGGCCTCCAGCGAGGTGGTGCGCACCTGCGCGAGCAGGTCCACGAAGGAGGCACGCGCCTCCACCTTCGTGCGCAGCACGACGGTGTTGATGAACAGGCCCACGACGTCGTCGGCGGCGGGGTGCGTGCGGCCGGAGACCGGGGTGCCCACGCACAGCTCGGCCTGACCGGAGTAGCGCTGCAGCAACACCGCGAACGCGGCGTAGAGCACCATGAAGGGCGTCACCTGATGCTGCTGGCAGACGGCATCCAGGGCCTGTCGGAGCGCGGGTGTCAGCCGGTGCCTCGGAGTCGCCGCGCCCCGGTCGCTCACGACGGCCGGTCGGGGCCTGTCGGTGGGCAGGGACAGCTGGGAGGGGGCTCCTTCGAGCTGGCGCGTCCAGTACTCTAGGTCCGTGTCCTCGCGGACCTTCATCTCCGGGTTGCGCTCCCAGGCCACCAGGTCCGCGAAGGTGAGCTCGGGCTCGGGCAGGAGGGCGCGTCGCTGTCCCGCTGGAGCGGCATAGGCCTGCCCCAGCTCACGGAACAGGATGTCCAACGACAGCCCATCCATGACCAGGTGGTGCAGCACCACCAGCAGCACGTGGTGCTCGGGCGCGAGCTGGAACAGCAGGAAGCGGTAGAGCGGTCCCTGCTCCAGGGAGAAGAGCCGGGAGGCCTCTTCCCGCAGCCGCGCCCAGGGCAGGCCCTCTTCTCCGGAGCCCCGCACCTGCTCGACGCGCAGCACGTGCGCCGGCACCGGCTGCTCGCGGGGGACCGGATGTCCCTGATGGGAGACCACGAGCGTGCGAAGCGCGGGGTGCCGCTCCAACAACAGCCGCAGGGAGTCCTCCAGCGCCGCCACGTCCACCGGGCCCCGGAGCTCCACGGCCTCGGAGTGGATGTACGCGCGCAGCTCCGGCTGCAGCTGGTGCAGGAACCACATGCGGTCCTGCGAGGCCGAGACGAAGCGCGGCGCCTCTTTCGGGAGGCGCGTCGGCTCGGGCAGCAGGGGCAATGCGGAGCGGGAACGCTCGGCGACTTCGCGGGCGAGCTCCAGGACGGTGCTCGTTCCGAACCGCGCACTGAGCGGCAACCGCACGCCCAGGGTCTGCTGGATGCGGATGATGAGTCGCGTCGCGCTGAGGGAGTGTCCACCCAGGTCGAAGAAGCTCACGTCTCGCGCCACGTCCTGGCGGCCCAGCACCTGACCGACCAGGTGCGTGAGCATCTCCTCGACGAGGCCGCGAGGTGCTTGTCCCGCGGGGGCCTGGAGTCCGTCCTCCTGGGCTGGAACCGGTTGGGTGGCGACGGCTCGACGGTCCACCTTTCCATGGACCGTCAAGGGCAGCGCGCCGCGCACCACCACCTCGGAGGGCACCATGAACTCGGGCAGGCGCTGACGCAGGTCCGCGCGAAGCTGGCGGGGCTCGATGCGCAGCCCCACCGCGGGCACCACGTGGGCCACCAGTCGCTTGCCCGATGAAGGGTCGGCGACCGCGAGCACCACGGCGTCGCGTACGGAGGGATGGGCGCGCAGCGCGGCCTCGACTTCGGGCAGCTCGATGCGGAAGCCGCGCACCTTCACCTGGTAGTCCGCGCGGCCGAGGAACTCCAGCACGCCGTCCTCCCGCCAGCGCACCAGGTCGCCCGTGCGGTACATGCGCGCGCCAGGGACGCCGTGGAAGGGGTCCGGCAGGAAGCGCTCGGCGGTCAGCGCGGGCTGCTCCATGTAGCCCCGCGCGAGCCCCTCGCCGCCGACGAACAGCTCGCCGGTGGCTCCGATGGCGACCGGCTCACCGTCCTCGCCGAGCACGTACGCGCGGACGTTGTCGATGGGGCGGCCAATGGGGAACGTCTTCGCGGCCTGGGCGGACGCGGTCGCGATGTACGAGGTGGCGAAGACCGTGGTCTCCGTGGGGCCGTACCCGTTGATGACGGGAATCCCCAGCGTGTCGATGACCCGGCGCACATGGGTCGCCGCCACGATGTCGCCACCGGCGAGGAGCTGCTTGACGGGGCGCAGCAGCTCCAGGTGCTCCTCCACCACCTGGGAGAACAGCGCCGACGTCAGCCAGAGCGTCGTCACGCGGGCCTCGCGGACCACCCGTGCCAGCTCCTCCAGCGACGGGACTCCCGGAGTCATCACCACCAGCCGGGCCCCGTGGAGCAGCGCTCCCCAGATTTCGAACGTGGAGACGTCGAAGGAGAGAGGCGTCATCAACAGCTGCGTCTCGTCCGGCCCGAAGCGCGCGTAGCTCACGCCCAGGTGGTTGCGCAGCACGCCCTGGTGCGTCGTGCCGACCCCCTTGGGCCTGCCGGTGGAGCCGGACGTGAAGTCCACGTAGGCCAGCGAGTCCGGCAGCGCTCGGAACGGTGGGGCGTGAGGGGCCGGGCTCTCCAGCGAGAGGTCCTCCAGCACCAACAGTCGCGATTGCCCGACGGGCATCCGGGAGACGAGCGCGCGTGTGATGATGATGACCTGGGGCCGGGCGTCCTCCACCATGGCCGCCAGTCGCTCGCGCGGGTACGACGTGTCCATCGCGACGTAGGCGCCACCGGCCTTGACGATGGCGACCGCGGAGATGATGACCTCCAGCGAGCGCTCGACGGCGAGCCCCACGCGCACGTCGGTGTCCACGCCCGATTCGCGCAGCTTCAGGGCGAGCACGTTGGAGCGCGCATCCAGCTCGCGGTACGTGAGCCGGCTGTCTCCGAACTCGACGGCGACCTTGTCCGGGAAGCGCTCCACCACCAGGGCGAAGACCTCCGGCAGCGTGGAGTCGCGAGGGTACTCGGACGTCGTCGCGTTCCACTCCACCAGCACGCGCTGGCGGTCGGACTCGGGGAGCCTCGCGGGCGGAATGAAGGTGTTCTCGCGTTCCGCCGGCCCGACCTGCGCGGGCCCGGAAGTCGTCTGCTCCGGGAGGGGGGACTGACCGGGGAGGACGGAGTCAGGGGGAGTGGTCATGTGAAAGGGCGTCAGGGGCTACAGCCGGAGGCGGAGGCTCATGCCGGCTCGAAACATTCCCAGGTCCGTCGCGGGGAGGGCCGCCACGGAGGGGTCGGGTTGGAAACGGAACTCACCGCCGCGAGCGCCGAAGGGCGCCTCGACGAACGCCGCGACGTTCACGTTGTTGCGCACGAAGCCGAAGTCCAGGCGGCCCAGGAACGACGGGTCCCCCAGGTTGCCGAGCACGGTGAGCGTCCACGACGGCTCATAGATGCTGCGGCGGGTGACGGTGATTTGACCCAGGCCATACGTCCGGCCGAAGTACAGGGCGCGGTAGTCCCCGGTCGACTGGACCCACGTGAGCAGCCGTCGGTCGTCGTCGCCCAGCTGGTTGTAGAAGCCCTCCGCCCGGAGGACGGTGCGGTAGAGGTCTCCCATGCGCAGCTCGGCGGCCACGCCCGCGCTGGCCTGCACCTGCGTGCCCGTCACGGTGCGCTCGACGAAGCTCCCCTCCGGCGTGGACCGCCACAGCCGGGTGTCCGAGTCGCGCACGAAGGCGACCTCGGCGTTGAGGTCCAGCCTCCCGATTCCCAGCGAGTAGTCCAACCCGTAGCGCGGGCGGCGCCGCTCCAGGAAGGACGCGGAGGCGATGAGCTCGCTGGTGCCGAAGGCGATGTCTCCGCGCACCGCGCCGCCGTAGCGCGCGCGAGGGAGCGCGCCGGTGACCCCGGTGTCTTCCAGGGTCGCCGTCGCATACCCCCACAGGTTCGCGCGCAGCGACTCGAAGGGCACGTTCACCTTCACCATGTCCACGCCCTGGCGCAGGTCGAACACGCCGAGCGGATCCGGGTTGGGGGAGCGCAGGAAGTCGGTGGTGTTCCAGATGCGGGAGCTTCCCCACTTCACATGCTGGCGTCCGGCCGTGACGTAGACGCTGTCGAAGAGGCCGAAGTAGAGCCACAGCTTGTCCAGGCTCGTCCTCGGCGTGGAGAGCGTCGGGTCCAGCGGGTCATAGACCAGGCGGCCCACCACGTAGGCCCGGATGTCGTCCTGGGGCCTGAAGTCCAGGTAGACGTCCACGAGCCCCGGGAAGTACGGCTGCGCGGCCGTGGTGGCGTCCGTGGCCCGCTGGGACACCACCATGTCCGCGCGCTGGAAGTAGAACCCGCCGAGCGTCAGCACCTCGGGCTGCACCGGGTCCGCGAGCCGCGGCGCCTGCGTCTCCTCGGGCTCGTTCAGCGGGCGCGGTCCCTGCGTCGTGTCGCTGTCCGCGGTGGGACTCGGCGCGCCTTCGCCGCTGTCCATCATCGCGGGACGCAGCAGGTCGCTCGAGCTCGAGCCGGTGTCCGCGCTCGGGACCTCCACGCGTGCCACCGTGAGCTCCGGGACGACGGGGGACGTGGCGATGGGCTCCACGGCCACGGTCTCCGAAGGCGCTTGCGACGCGGTGGTGGGAGTCGCTTGAGCGAGGCCGTCGTCGGCGGGCGTGTTCGTGCTCGCGCGCGGCTCGGGGCTCGCCGTGGGAGCCTCCTGCATCAGGGGTGGCTCCACCGGAGCGATGCGCGCCTGACGCGCTCGCGCGGCGGGGAGGTACGTCAGCGCCTGGAGCTCTCCGCGCGCGAAGAACACCGCGAGCCCGCGCGCGACATAGTGGAGGTAGGGCTCGTTGGTGGCAGAGAGCCTGACCTCGTGACACGGCTTCTTCGCGCGGCCTCCGCCCTGGCACGCGGGGCCGAACATCCGCTCCACCGCTTCGCGAGACGGCGCGGGGGAGGGATACACGTCGAGGCGGCGCAGGCGCTGCGTCCTCTCATCGACGTGGAAGTCCGCGCGCACGGTGCCCGACGGCGCCGAGTCCGCGTCATACGTGAGCACGCGCGCGCCGCCGGCCGAGTGTCGCCGCGTGGGCTCACCGAAGCGGCTCAATACCTGCTGCTCGGTGGTGGCGCCCGGGCGCACCTGCTTCCAGACCTCTGCTCCCGCTGTGCCTCCAAGCAGGAGGCAAAACACAAGCAAGGCGCGGGTGAGCGGGGCTGGCATGGGGGAGCCGCACTCTAGCCTCCTCTTAATCAATGTCGCGAGGCACCCACCCCACCAGATTGCCTGTCAGGGCGTTACGTTTCATGAACACACCGGCCGCCGAGCCGTTCACGCATTGCGTGAACACACCCGCCGCGTGTTGACACCTCGCCTGGATTCCCACGAGCATGGCAACCCCTTTGCTGCGAGTGCCAGGAGGAGTCATGGCTTCGGAAGCGTCAGAGTCGGTCCAGTCGCCCAACACGTCCACGGTGGTCTCCGAAGCGGCTGCTCCCTCTGCGGAGCCCGCCGCCGCCGCTGTCTCGGCGGCCCCCGAGAAGCTCGATGAGATTGAGGAGATCGACTTCTTGCTCGAGGAGATTGAAAGCAAGATCGCCCCGCTCGCCCTCGCGTGAGCACCCCCGCCATGCCGCGCCCCTATGAGGAGGCGCTCGCCGCGTTCTGGCATCCGGTCGCCTTCTCCCGCGAGCTGAACGAACGGCCGCTTGCCTTCCGACTGCTCGGAGTGGATGGCGTGGTCTGGCGGACCGCGTCAGGCGTCGCGGCCACGCAGCGCTATTGCGCGCACCGGGGCGCGGACCTCTGCGACGGCGAGCCCGTGGGAGAGGGGCTGCGCTGCGCCTTCCATGGCTGGACGTACGGGGTCGATGGTGGCTGCGTGAGGGTGCCCTCGCAGCTCTCGGCGCCCATCTCCCAGAAGGCCCGGCTCGCCGCGTACCGCTGCGCCGAGCGCTACGGGCTCATCTGGGTCTGTCTGTCCGCGACGCCGTCGGCGCCGCTGCCGGAGTGGCCGGAGCTGGAGGACGGGGCCCTGGCCACCGTGGCGTTGCCGCTGCTGGACTGGGACGTGTCAGCGGGGCGGATGATGGAAATCGTCCTCGACGTGGCGCACCTGTCCTGGGTGCACCGGGGGACGTTCGGCAACCCCGAGCAGCAGGAGGTGCCCGCCTATGACGTGGAGCGGCACGCCTCCGGGCTGAGGACCCGCATCGTCTACCCGGCGCTCGGACCGAGCATCGGCGGGGCGCCCCCGCGCGTGGACAAGACGACGCTCACCTATGACGTGACGTTGCCCTTCTCCGTGCGGCTGGAGTTCAAGCCGACGCTCTTCTACACGCACACCGTCTACGCGGTGGCACAGCCGCTCTCGGAAGAGAAGATGCGGTGCTTCTACTTCTGCTCGTACCACCCGAAGATTCGCAACTTCGGGGAGATGTTCGTGAAGTCGGAGCTGGCCATCCTGGAGCAGGACCGGCGCATCGCCGAGGGCCAGCGTCCGAAGGCGCACCCGCTGGGCTTCGACGGGGAGGTCCACGTCAAGGCGGACCGGTTGCCCATCGAATACCGCCGCGCCATGGCGGCGCTGCGGCTGGGTCAGGCGCCAGACGACCCTAGGATGGAGTGAGAGCGCTCATGCATGCTGGCGGAGTGGGGCGGCTGGGTGCCGTCGTCGTGCTGACGCTCTTGTGGGGGCCCGCGTGTCGTCAGCGCGAGGAGGCCCCGAAGCCAGTGCCTCCCTCCACCCCCAGCGTGGTGGCTCCCACGGCCGCCGTCGTCCCGGACCTGGCGAAGGCCACGGAGCGCGTGCCCCGGGGCCGCTATCTCGTGGAGGCGGTGCTCGGCTGCGGCGCCTGCCACACGGCCCGGGACTACTCCCGCTATGGCGGCCCCGCGAAGGCCGAGCCGCTGGCGGGCGACTGCTTCGGCGAGGGGCATGGCATGCCCGGCCGGGTCTGCGCGCCCAACATCACCTCGGACCCCGAGCATGGCATCGGCCGCTGGACGGACGAGGAACTGCTGCGGGCGCTGAGGGAGGGCCGGGGCAGGGATGGCAGGACCCTCTTCCCCATGATGCCGTACTCGGAGTGGCGGTCCCTCTCCGACGAGGACGCACGCGCCGTGGTGGCGTTCCTGCGCCAGGTGCCACCCGTCCCGCGCTCCGTGGAGCGCACGCAGCTTCCCGAGGCGCTGGTCGCCCAGCTGCAGGGCCTGGCCAGCGCGTTGCCGGGACCCGTGCCCCCTCCGGGCGGGGACGTGGTCGCCAGGGGCCAGTACCTGGCCACCGTGGCCCAGTGCTCCTTCTGCCACGGAGGGCTGGAAGAGACGCCCGTGCCCTTCGCCGGCGGACTCCCCCTGCCCACCCCTTTCGGTGAGGAGAAGGCGCCGTCGCTGCGCCCCGAGGGCGCCATCATCAAGGGGGGCGAGGACGCCTTCGTCGCGCGCTTCACCGCCTGGAAGGACGTGGCCCCAGCCCCCAGCCGCCGGGGTCAGGTCAACAAGCTGGCCATGCCCTGGTCCCTCCTCGCGGGACTCCACGAGGACGACCTGCGCGCCATCTACCGGTACCTGAAGACCCTGCCCCCGGTGAGCGCGCAGATCGCGACTCCCCCGGCCGCGAGCCCCCCCACTGTCGGGAAGTAACGCAGCTGACTGTTGGCGTATTGGGTGGAGGGCCTATAGGATTCTCGGGTTCTCATTCGCTAGAAACCCGCCAGCCGATACAGCGAAGAACGGTACCGGCCTGGCACGAGTCCTCATGAAATCGCCTTTCAAGTCGCTGCTCCTGACGCTCCCGGTGCTGGCGCTCATCACAGGCTGCAACCTGTTCGATACGTCCGACGCGGAGGGTACGCGCGGTCGCGGCGCGACGGCCTTCGACCCGTACGACAGCTCCGCCTCGGGTGCCATCTCCCTGTCGCTGCTGTCCTTCAAGGGCTGCGCGATCCTGCCCAACGGTGAGCCGGTCACGAAGGGGGGGCTCGTCCTGCCCAGCTACCCCGACACGTGCCTCAACCTCAACACGGCCATCCCCCTGAGCAGCGCCATCCCCCCCGTGCCTCCTTCGGCGCGGATGAACGTGAAGCCGGGGGAGCTGTACTTCCTGCGGGAGTTCTCCGCGGTGGACCTGGCCCACGACGTCCACACGGACTACAACGACCGACGCACTCCGGCCGCCTGGGCGCGCATCCAATCGGACTTCAAGGACCTGGACTGGAGCGGCCTGACGGTGGGCCTCGACGACTGGAAGGTCCTGGACCCGGGAGCGATGCAGCGCGAGACGTTCTATGAGAACGCCGCCTGGATGAACTCCGACACGGACACGCTGCTCCTGGAGGTGCTCGACGCGGACGGCAACGTGCGCACCAGTGAGACCTACAAGCGCAGCGATTTCATGGCGGAGAACGCGGCGACGGGCCACACGCGCGTCTCCTTCGCCGTCACGGGCCTGGCGCCGCCGAAGTTCGCGGACGACCCCGTCCCCGTGGTGGCCGCGACGCGCGAGGCCATCAACTACCTCACCACGGTGAAGGTCTCGTTCGCCAACTCCACCAACCCCTTCAAGTCCTTCACCATGCCGGACCTCCGGGGCGAGGGGCTCATCCGGCTCACCTGGAGCCTGATGCCCCTGAAGCCGTTCCTGTTTCCGGTGACCTTCGTCCCGGAGAACGAGCGCCCCGACTCCTGCTTCGAGATGGGCCCCAACGGCCTGCCCACCGACGTGGCCGTGCGCTGCGGCTTCGGCCTGAAGCAGAGTGTCGTGGTGGCGCCGCCGCAGAACGGCCGCTTCCTGCTGCCGGGAGAGTCCCTGGACTTCGTCGTGGCGCTGCAGGACGGCGACGGCCACGCCCTCCACCCGCGCGACACCATGCCGAGCTTCAACGACTACATGGGGGACGGCTCCAACGGGCTCGCGTACTTCAACAGCAACATGCTCATCAACTGGCGCGACACCAGCGCCTCCGAGTCGGGCTTCAAGGTGGTGGGACCCCTCCAGGACCTGAAGGTCGTCAACGGCGCGCATACGCCGCCGTACTTCGCGTTCCCCACGGGTGTCGAGCCGGCGTACTACATCCATCCCGCCGCGGCCTACCGTCCCGGTGGCAAGTCCCACCGCCCCAGCACGCGCTACACCGTGGAGCTGCCGCCGGACGCGAAGCCCGGCACGTATGCCCTGCTCCTCAAGGGACACCGCAACTACATGGGCGAGCGGCTCAACCGCCTGGACCCCTTCTTCTTCCAGGTCGGTCAGGCGGAGCCCACGAAGTACCCCAACACGATTGGCAACTGCCAGGTGTGCCACAACGGGCCCAACTCGCTGAGCAACCTCCACCACGGCGTGAGCGTGGACCACGTGGAGACGTGCAAGGTGTGCCACTACGACGAGTCGGTGGGGCACGTGTCGGACTTCATGCACCGCATCCACGTCAGCTCGCGCAAGTACGCCCAGAACAAGGGTGACTGCACGCTGTGCCACCTGACGCGTGAGAGCACCCTGCGGCCCAGCCTCATCGCCTGTGCTGGCTGCCATCCGGGCACGCATGGCAACGAATACAAGAACCTCGAGTTCGAAAACCTCGCGTCCGCTCCCAACATCTACGGGAACTGCGCCAACGCGTGCCACGTGACGACGCCCCCGGCCGAGCACGTGCTGCCCCTCCGATGATTCCGAACAGGACCGCCATGAAGGCCCGCTCCCTCACCGCCACCTTCCTGCTCGCCGCCTCGCTGGGCGGATGCTCCGACTCCGAACCCATTCCTCCCGAGGAGGGGACGAACGCTCCCATCGGAGAGCTGCCCGAGCGCCGCGCCACCGTCTCCGGCGTCGTCTATGACCCCGAAGCCTTCTTCCTGACGGTGCTGAACTTCCCGGGCGAGGAGACGCCGCCGCCCGCCCTCTTCGAGGACACGCCGTACCTGCTCTTCTCGGCCATTCCCGGCGCGACGGTGCGGCTGGCTGGCAGCGGGGGCTCCGCGGTCTCCAGCGGCGCGTCGTCCTTCGCGGGCATCTGGCAGGTGGAGGGTGTCCCCCTGGATGCCACGACGCCCTATCTGGCGGAGGCGATTCCTCCCGCGGGGCCGGTGGAGTTCTTCACGGAGGGCGCGCCCTTTCCGCTGCCGCCGGCGACGCACTACCCCACCACGTACCTGCGTCCCATCCAGGTCAACGTCAACGAGTGCACCTCCCAGACGGCGCCCATGGTCGGCAGCGCGGGCGCCCTGGACGCGGTGGCCCAGTACCTGACGGGCGAGGGCACGCCGACGACGGTGGAGCAGTTGCTCGACCCGGCCCGGACGGGCGGCGTCGTCCTCTTCTGGGTGCATCCGCCCAGCTTCTTCTACGACTACTTCGTCATCCCGCTGGACAGCGTGGTGGGTGAGACGAGCGCCGGCACCTTGTTGTCGGTGAACTGGGCGCCTCCTGGAGTGGGGCCGCCGGGCCAGTCGCCCATGGGCTTCTTCGCGTCGCCGGACCCGACGGGCTTCTTCGGCTACTACGCGCTGGTGTTGCCTCCGGGGCTGACGACGCCCGTGACGGTGACCTTCAGGGACACCTACGTCCCCGCGCCGGAGGAGCCTGCGGGCCCGTACCCGCGCCCCCTGGTCATCTCGCCCGTCACGGTGCAGCCGCGTCCCGGTGTCTCCGTGCAGCGCGTGTTCGCGTATCCCGACCCCAACCTGCCGGCTCCTCCGGTGGACCCGCTCGAGGACCTGCCGCCGCCGCCGCTGGATGAGCGCTGGCTGTGCCAGCCGTAGACGGATAAGGCGACAAGCGCGCGCTCAGCGCCAGGGACGGACGGTCAGCCCGCGGAAGCGCACCGCGGGTTGTCCGAAGGACACGGGCAGGGCGCCGTGGTCCAGCTTGCGACAGCCGCGCGTGGCGAAGAGGTTGCGCGAGTCGGCGCCCACCGCGTCGATGGAGGCCAGGGCCTCCAGGCCGTTGCCGGCGAGGATGCCGGGTGACACGCGCTGGCCCACGCGGCCATCTCGCACCTCGCGCGCCTCCACGATGTAGAAGCTGAAGTCCCCCGACAGCAGGTCCATGTGCCGGGGCGTGAGGTGCTGGACGAGCAGGCCGTGAGGCACTCCGGCCAGCACCGATTCCAGGTGGCCTTCGTGAGGCTCCACGCGCGTGTGGGCCATGCGCGGCAGCGGCGGATGGCGGAAGCCCACGCGTCGACCGTGGCCATTGGGGATGTGCCCCAGCAGCCTGGCGCTGCGCGCGTCGAGCATGGGCGAGCCCACGACGCCTTTGTTCAAGAGCGGCACGGACTGGGCCGCGTGGCCCTCGTCATCCCATTGAAAGCCGAGGGCGCCGTGTCCGTCGGTGGGGTCGTCCGACACGGAGAGCCAGGGGCCAGCCACGCGTTGCCCCAGTCTGCGCGCGAGGTACGAGCCTCCGCGTGCGACGACGTCCCCCTCCAGTGGATGCCCGCAGACTTCATGGAAGAAGCAGGCGGAGGCGGCGCCCGGAGGAAAGACGATGGGGAACATCCCCGTGGGACAGGGGATGCCGGGGCTGGACTCGCGCAGCTCGCGCGCCAGTCCGTCCACCAGGGACTCCAGGGTCGGAAGCGCCGCGTGCAGGTGGTTCAGGTCTGGGAAGGCGGTGGCGCGCCAGGCATCGAGGACGCCACTGTCCGTCGTATGGAAGGTCTTCACTTCGAGGATGGCGTGGCGGGAGTCCTGTCGCACGGCGCGTCCGTCGTCGAAGCACAGGGTGCGCCGCTCGACTTCCCGCAGCAGCACGTCCAGGTGCGTGGCTCCGGCCGCACGGGCGGTGTCGACCAGCCTGCGCGTGACTTCCGTCGCCAGCGCCGCCGTCGTCTCGAGGACCGGAGTCGGGTCGAGCAGCTCCCGCGCACCGGTCCTCAAGTCCCCGGGCACGCCGTGGACGGGGAGGGTGCCATCGACCAGGACTTCCCACGTGTGCTCGACGCCGCCGTCCACGGTGAGGGCGTGGGACAGGCCCTGCTCCTGGTGGAGGGCCTGGACGCGCGTCCCCGAGCGGGAGTGGGCGACCTCGGTCGCTTCCCGATGCTCCACGAACCAGCTCGACGTGTTGGGCTTCTCGACGGGCACGTCGCTCCGTTCTACCACCGTCGTGGCGAGGGGCCGAGACCCACGCCGGGAATCGCGCGGCGCCCACGGACGGTCCACCGGGGAGATGGGGCATGATGGGGACGCGTGAGCATCGGCAACGGGCATGGCGAGCGGCGTGACGAAGCGAAGGTGACGGCGCCGCACGTGCTGGCCGAGGCGGCGCGCGATGTGCTGGAGGGTTTTCGTCGGGCGCATCCGAGCCTGGAGGCCGAGCTCTTCGTCGTCGTGGAGGGGAAGCTGACGCTGGAGCTGGAGGCCGCCACGGGCGCCTTCGCCGCGAGCCAGGGCGTGGCGTGCTCGGTGGCGGCGCGGGTATGGGACGCGCAATCGCGTGGCTTCGTGTCGGGCCCCGTGCGGGGTCGCGAGGACCTGGAGCGCTGGCTGGATGCGGCGGTGCGAGGAGTCGCCGCTGGGTCGCGGCCCCCTCCCATTGGCTTCCTGACGGTGACCCCGCTTCCCGCGTGGAAATGGGAGCCCTCCGTGGAGCGGGCGCGGAGCGAAGCCGCGCGGCTGGTTCGGACGGTGGTGCCCTCGGGCACCGTGGTGCAGGCGTTGGTGTCCACCCATCGCACCACGTGGTCCGCGTTGCTGCGAAGCAGCGGTGGTGTGGTCGCGCACGTGGAGGACAGGGAGGAGGCCTTCGTGCGCTGCGAGACGTCTCGTGGCGCAGTGGTCGATGCCGTGGCGCGAGCCCCAGGACAGGACGCGCTGGAGCTGGAGTCCCTGCGCGAGCGTCTCCTGGAGGCAGTGGCGGCGCTGGAGGCTCCGGCGAAGCCACGCGCGCGAGACTCCGCGACATCGCTCATGGAGGCACCGGCGCTCCTGTCGTCTTCCGAGGAGCCAGTATCGGAGGTCGCGGACCCGACGTTGCCACTGGTGCTGCGTCCCGCCGTCGCGGCTCCGCTCGTCGCCGGCCTCTCCTGGCTGCTTCGCGGAGATGTGGCCGCCGCGACGCCGGGCCTGGCGCGCGCCGTGGGGAAGAAGGCCTTCCCCTCCGTGCTCTCCGTGGAGGATGACCCGCTACACCCCCAGGGGACACGGCGCCGCGAATGGGATGACGAAGGTCGTGAGGCGCGCGCGGTGCGGCTCGTGGACGAGGGCCGCCTGCTGGGCTTCCTCCACTCGGAGCAGACCGCGACGCGCCTCGGCGCGCAGCCGTGTGGCCGCGGACTGCGCGAGGGCGCCTCCGAGCCGTCCGCCACCGCGCTCAACTTCTTCATCGTCCCACGCGGCGACGCGCTGCCCGCGCACTACACGGAGCTGGTCGCCCGCGTGGAGACCTTCACGACGATGCCCCGTCCCGGGCGCGTGTCCCTCATCGCCGGAGGCTGGGAGGTGCGAGAAGGACGTCGCGTCCGTCGCATCGCCCCCATGTCACTGGAGCTCCCGGTGCTGGAGACGTTCCGGGCGCTCAGGGGCGTGGGCGCCGACCTGACGTTCTTCCCCACCGCCGAGGGCTGCGGCACACCCACCCTGGTCCTTCCTCCCCCATCGGAGTGAAGCCCGCCCGGCCTGCCCGGGCGAGAGGTGCGGCCCCCGCGTCTCGGTCCAGGAGCCCGTCGCCAGCCGCTACCGGCGAGCCATGCGGCGGGCGATACTGCATTCGCTCCGCGCTTCGACGCACGGGACCCGAGCGCCAGGGTGTCGCTCGAGGAGGAGATTCGAGATGGGGTCGGATTCATCGTCCGCGGCACGTGCCACGGGCTCGGCGGAGCGCGGCGTGGTGGCGCTGTGGCCCGCGAAGCAGACGGAGCTGGTGGGTGACTCACGCGTGCTGCGAGCGCTGCCCCGCGTGGAGCTGCGACGCGTGGGGCCCTTCGTCTTCTGCGACCAGTTCGGCCCCTCGCCCGCCGTCCCAGGTGCGATGGCCGTGCCGCCCCATCCCCACGTGGGACTCCAGACGGTGACGTACCTCTTCTCGGGGGCCATCCGTCACCGCGACTCGCTGGGCACGGTGCAGGACATCCACCCGGGCGATGTGAACTGGATGACCGCGGGACGCGGCATCGTCCACGCCGAAGACGTGGACTCCAGCCCGGGCGCCGCGCCGCTGCACGGCATCCAGACGTGGGTCGCCCTGCCTCGCGCGCAGCGCCAGGTGGACCCCGCCTTCGAGCACGTCCCCTCGTCGCGACTGCCCCTGGTGGAGCACGAGGGCGCGCGCGTGCGGGTCCTCGCGGGACGGCTCGGCGAGGCCCTCTCCCCCGTGCCCGCCTTCCATCCGCTGACGTACCTGGACGTCGAGCTGGAGGCGGGCGCCTCCGTGTCCCTGCCGGTGGAGCCCACGCACGCGCTCGCCGTCTACGTCGCCGAGGGTGACGTGGCCGTGGGCCAGACCTCCGTGGACAAGGGCGTGCTCGCGCACCTGGACGAAGGCGCGCCCACGTTGTCGCTGCGCTCGGCGCGAGGCGCACGGGTGATGGTGCTCGGTGGCGAGCCGCTGCCGGACCCCCTCGTCATCTGGTGGAACTTCGTGGTGGACAGCGTGGCCGAGGGCCGCGCGCGTCTGGCGGACTGGGAGGCTGGACGCTTCCCGCCGCTCGCTCCCTGAGCAGCCCTGGCGCCGGGCCCTCGTACCCGAGGGCCGAGGCCCCACGACCCGAATCCAGTGCATGCTGCGCCCCGCACTCGGGAGGACATGGATGTCGGGTCAGTCGTTGGCGCTGAAGCTGCTGGAAGGCGCGAGGGAGTGGGCGAAGCGGCTGCCGTCCACGCTGTCTGGAGACCTCGCCGTGGACGTAGGGGGCAAGCGGCTGCGGCTGTCCCACGTGCGCGTGGAGGCCGTGGTGCGCCAGCTCCTCGTCAAGGTGAAGCACCTGGAGCTGCGCCATTGGGAGGCGCGTCCGGAGCTGTACGACATCCGCCTGTCGGTGAAGGGCTGGAAGCTGCGCGTCGAGACGACGCTGGAGCGCGTGGAGTTCGCCTCGGGGCGCTATCGGCTGTGGCTGCGCACGCCGGGACGCGTGGAGCTGGAGGAGTCGCGGGGCGCGTCGTCACTGGTGATGGGGGTGTTGCGCGCGGGGGCCGGGCGCTCCGCCGTGCGCGCCCTCGCCGAGCGACTGCTGCCTCCCGGCATGCGCTGGGACGGGCAGGTGCTCCAGGTGGAGGGCAGGCTTCCTCCCGAGGGAGTGCTGTCCGCGAAGCTCTTCGAGAACGCCTCGCTCGCGATGAGCGTGGAGCACGTGGAGGAGGGACTGTGGCTGGGCGCCGAGGCGTGGCCCGGCCTGCTGGACTTGCTCCAAGCGCTGTTCGGCACGGAGCTGCCGCGCACGCCACCCGGGACATGAACCGCGGCCCTCGCGGCTACTCGTCGTCCTCCACCTTCAGCTCGCGTTTGGCCATCTCCATCACCGTGGCCATGGCATGGAACGCCAGCCCCATGCCCCAGCCCAGTGCGGGCCAGTGCACCCACCAGCCAGGGCCGGAGAAGAGGTCTATCAGCGTGAGCCCGCCGATGACGATGGTGTAGCTGAGGCCGTGCGTCGCGAGGCCCAGGAGCTCCTTGCGGTCCTTGCGCTGGTTCTGCTCCTTCTGGGCGCGGGAGACCAGGGCGACCTCCACGGCCGCCTCGCTCAGGCCCATCTCCCGCGCCATGGCGAGCACTTCCTCACGGGTCAGCGTCCGCGCCGGCTCGCGACTCGCGAGCGCATGAGCGCTGGCCTCGCGGATGATCTCCGCGGCCTCCCGCTCGGTGAAGTGCGTGGGAGGAGCCTTCTGTCGGGTGTCCGCCATGAGCCCCGGACAGTAATGCTTCGCCCGGGCCCGCGTCGATACACCCGGGCGGCGCCCGCGAACCTCAGCCCCCCTTCTGCGCCGACTTCGGAGGCTGGTAGGCGCCGGGCACCGAGCGCGCGGCGATGGCCAGCCGGTTCCACGCGTTGATGGTGGCCACCGCGCCGGTGAGGTCCGCCAGCTCCTTGTCCGTGAAGTGCGGCTTCACCGCCTCGTGTACGGCGGCGGACACGTGGCCGTGCTTCAAGTCGGTGACGGCCTCCGTCCAGGCCAGGGCCGCGCGCTCCCGCGCCGAGTAGTAGGGGCTCTCCTCCCACGCATCCAGCCCATAGAGGCGCTGCTCCGTCTCGCCAATGGCACGCAGGTCCTTCCAGTGCATGTCGATGCAGTACGCGCAGCCGTTGAGCTGCGAGGCGCGCAGCTTGATGAGGTGCAGCAGGCCCACCTCCAGCCCGCACTGGTGCAGGTACTTCTCCAGCCCCATCATCGCGGTGTAGATGCCGGGGGCGACCTTCGCGGTATCGAAACGCTGGGCTTCCATGGTCTTTCGTCTCCTTCCGAGAGGGACCTCGTGTCCCCATCGCTGAGGCGTGAAGTAACCGGGGCGGTCATCCCGCGCGAGGGCCACTCGCGCACCGTTCGATGGTGCCACTTCGGGCCCGCGTGGGGGCCACTTCCCAGTCAGACGAGGCAGGGCTCTGTTCAGCTCAGGGCGCGCGCGATGAGGCGCACACCCTCTTCGATTTCCTTCTCGGGCACACACGCGTAGCCGAGCAGGAGCGCCCCGGGGCCCGAGGACTCGAGACGGAAGGCGGACAGGGGCATCGTCATCACCCCGGCCTCGATGCCTCGCGCGGAGGCCTGGCGGTCATCCACGCCCTCCGGCAGCCAGCCCACCAGGTGCATGCCCGTGTGGAGGGGGGACACGTCCAGCCGCCCCCGCAGCTCGCGCCGGGCCGCTTCGACGAGGGCCTCCTGGCGGTCGCCGTACAGCACGCGCATGCGGCGCACGTGGCGGCTGAAGTGGCCCCCATCCAGGAAGTCCGCGAGCACCGACTGCTCGACGATGGGCGTGTGGCCGTCGGCGAAGCGCCGCGCCGCGCTGAAGGCCTCCACCAGCGACTCCGGCACCACCAGGTAGCCCACCCGCAGCGCCGGGGACACCACCTTGCTGAACGTGCCGATGTAGATGACCCGCGCGTCCGGCGAGAGCCCCTGGAGCGCGGGCAGCGGCCGGCCCACGTAGCGGAACTCGCTGTCGTAGTCGTCCTCGACAATCCACGCATCCGAGCGCGCGGCCCACGCGAGCAGCGCCTGCCGCCGCGCCTCGCTCATCGCCACGCCCAGCGGGAAGTGGTGGGCCGGGGTGACGATGGCCAGCCGCGCGTCGGGCCGCAGCCGCATGCCGGCCTCCACGTCCAGGCCCTCGGCGTCCACGGGCACCGGCACCAGCGTGGCGCCCGCGGCGATGAGCGCGCCCCGGCTGGCGAAGTAGCCCGGGTCCTCCACCCACGCGGCGTCGCCCGGGTCCAACAGCACCTGCGCCGCCAGGCTCATCGCCTGCTGAGCGCCGTTGACGATGATGACCTGCTCCGGGACACACCGCACACCCCGCGACGTCGCCAGGTAGTCCGCGACGGCGCGCCGCAGGGGGCCATGGCCCGCGGGCTCCGCGCGCTTGAGCAAGTCCCCCCACGAGCGCCGCCAGCGCGTGTGCAGCAGCCGTCCCCACAAGTCACTGGGGAAGGCATCCACCGACGGCGTGCCCATGCGGAACGCCATCCGACTGGCGGGGATGCCGGGCGCGGCGATGCGCAGGTCCGTCAGCCGCGCCACCGCGAGCCCGCGCTGGGAGATGCCCGGCGTGTGCTTCGGCGCGGCCACCTGCGCCCGTGCGTGTCGCGAGGCATGCAGCCGCTCCGGCAGCTCCTTCGCCACATACGTGCCCGAGCCGGGCTGGCCCTCCAGATAGCCCTCCGACAGGAGCCGCGAGTACGCGTTGAGCACCGTGTTGCGGGACAGGTCCAACTGCTCCGCCAGCGCGCGCGTGGACACCAGCCGCATGCCCGGGCCCAGCCTCCCGGCGACGATGGCCGCGCGCAGCGCCTCCACCAGCTGCGTCTGGAGCGAGCCGCCCGAAGTGGCGTCCAACACCAGCGAGGTCGCCGCCATGACCGCCGGCCGCTTGCGCGACCTCCGCTGGCGGGCCGCTCCCTTCACGCCGGGTCTCGAGGGCGTCATGCCCCGCGCGCCCCAGCGCTGGAGGATTCACACCGGTGATGTTTGGAATCACGAGCCATCACTGTTGGAAACATCCGCAAGCAGGTTACGTGACGGCCTTGGTCCGAGTCGCGGCCGGGGTCCGCCCTGGGTCCGGCGGCCTGAAGCAGGAGAAGGGGGAACGTCATGCTGGGGTGGCCCTGGTTTCACCTCATCGTCGCGCCGCCGCGCGCCAGAATCGAGGAGGGAATGCGCGCACGGCTCTTGCGCGTGGCCGAGCAGCTCGTCCGGGAGCGGGGCCTGGAGGCGCTGACGCTCGCGGCCGTGGCCCGCCGCGCGCACGTGGGACGCGGCGCGCCGCGCTACCACTTCGGCTCCAAGCGCGGACTGCTGGACGCGCTCTCCCCACGGACGCGCCGTTGAGTCCTTCACAATCGGGGTGGACGCCGTGCCCGGGTCCAGGCATGACGGGGGCCGCCCGGAAACCAGGGGGGGCGCGGGGGTGTTGCCCGCCTGCCCGTGGGCGCTCTGTCAGAGGCTGGATGCGGGGTCTTCTCACCTTCCGGAATACAGCGGAGGGGAGCGCCCACCGTTAAACTGAAACGAGAATTGTTCGGGTAGCTCGTGCGTTGTTCCGCGCGGGGTTGGGGTAGGTTGGTTTTTCGAGGCCTGGATGTGATGACAGAGGCCTCCTATCAGGCTAGAGGCAGTCCGGCACCCCAGGTTCGGGGTGGAAGGCGGCCTCGACTGCCGCAAGACGAAAGAAGACGCATATGGCGACTGGTTCCGTGAAGTGGTTCAACGACGCGAAGGGCTTTGGCTTCATCGCGCAGGATAATGGCGGCCCTGACGTGTTCTGCCACCACACCGCCATCCAGGCGGACGGTTTCCGGACCCTGGCCGAGGGTCAGAAGGTGGAGTTCGAAGTGCAGAAGGGGCCCAAGGGACTCCAGGCCTCGAACGTTCGTCCGATCGGCTGAGCGCGTCCGCTCCAGCACTCATGCCCGGTCTCCTTTTGAGTGAGGTCGGGCTTTTGCTTTCAGGAGGGAGGCGACATGCAAGGAAGGTCGACGAAGCGTCAGAAAGAGCAGGCGCGCAAGCAGCATCAGCAGGAAAAGGATGCCAAGCGCGAGCAGCGCAAGAAGGACAAGGGGGACAAGACGCCCCGCCAGCCTGGTGAAGTGGACCCGGACATCGCGGACATCATTCCCGGTCCGCAGCCGGTTGTGGAGTACTAGGTCCCCACCGCAGTCGGGCCCACCACGAAGCACCGTGGTGGGCCTTGTTGTATCCCGTCTCCGGGGTGACGCCCTGGGTTCCCCGAAAGCTCACCGGTGGATAGTCGCGAGCGTCGCCCGTCGACAGGCGCTTCGGGTCCGGGCTACGCGTCGTCCCCCATGCCACTTTCCGGGCATGTGGCGACGCAAAGGTCGCGACAGGGAGGATGCCGCGTATGGCGACGGGTACCGTGAAGTGGTTCAACGACGCGAAGGGTTTTGGCTTTCTCGCGCAGGATGACGGCGGCGCTGACGTGTTCTGCCACCACACCGCCATCCAGACGGATGGGCACCGCACCTTGACGGAGGGGCAGAAGGTGGAGTTCGACGTGCAGAAGGGGCCCAAGGGCCTTCAGGCCTCGAACGTCCGCCCTATCTAGGGAGTGACGCGGGGGCCTGTCTGCTCCACGGTGCTGCAATCGCTCGGGGAGCCGGAGCGTAGCAAGGCGGTCATCCCTACCGCCCCACCGCGCTCCCCATGCTGCGAATCTCCGCTGTCTCGAAGTCGTATCCCAATGGGGTTCGAGCCCTCCAGGGCGTCGACCTGACCATCGAACGAGGACTCTTCGGCCTGCTCGGGCCGAACGGCGCGGGCAAGTCCACGCTGATGCGCATCCTCGCCACGCTGCAGGCGCCTGACTCCGGGCAGGTCGTCTTCGACGGGCTGGACGTGCTCGCCCAGCCGCAGGCCCACCGGCGGCACCTGGGCTACCTGCCCCAGGACTTCGGCGTGTACCCGGGAGTGTCCGCCGTGGAGCTGCTCAACCACCTGGGCCTGCTCAAGGGCCTGACGCGCGCCAAGGAGCGCCGGGAGCAGGTGGACGCGCTGCTGCACCTGACGAACCTCCACGCCCACCGCAAGAAGGCCGTGAGCGGCTTCTCCGGCGGCATGCGGCAGCGCTTCGGCATCGCCCAGGCGCTGCTGGGCAGCCCCCGGCTGCTCATCGTGGACGAGCCCACCGCGGGCCTGGACCCGGAGGAGCGCCAGCGCTTCCACAACCTGCTGGGCGAGGTGGGGGAGCACGTCGTCGTGTTGCTCTCCACGCACATCGTCGAGGACGTGCGCCAGCTGTGTCCGCGCATGGCCATCCTCTGCGACGGGCGGGTGCTGTGCGAGGGGGCGCCCGAGGCGCTGGTGGCGTCCCTGCAAGGGCGGGTGTGGCGCAAGACGGTGGAGAGGGGGACGGTGGAGCGCTACCGCGCTGCGTTCCCATTGTTGTCCACGCAACTGCAGGCGGGCCGCACGCGCGTGCACGTGCTCGCGGACGCACGGCCGGAGGAGGGCTTCGAGCCGGTGGCGCCCGACCTGGAGGACGTCTACTTCTCCACGCTGTCCCACCGGCGCGCGGCGTAGGGCAAGGACACGCCATGCTCCGGGGCATCCTCCACTTCGAGTGGCGCTACCAGACGCGCCAGGCCGTCTTCTTCGCCGCGTCCGCGTTCTTCCTCGGGCTGGGCGTCCTGTTCGTCGCCACGGGCTACGGCGGTGACGGTCTCCACGTGAATTCGCCGTACAGCGTGGCGCAGTCGCTGGGCCTGTTGTCGCTCACGTCCCTCTTCGTGCTGGGCATCTTCTGCGCGAACACCGTGCAGCGCGACGCCGAGCACCGGATGACGGAGCTGCTCTACACCACGTCCGTCACCCAGCGGGACTACCTGCTCGGCCGCTTCCTGGGGGCGCTGCTGGCGACGCTCGCCGTGTTCGCCGTGGCGGCGCTGGCGCTGATGGTGTCGCCCTTCGTGGTGGAGGTGGCGCCCGAGCGGCTGGGGCCCCTGCGCGTCGCGAGCTACCTGTGGGCGATGCTGGTGCTCGTGGTGCCCAACGTGGTGTTCGCCGCGTCGCTGCTGTTCGCCGTCTCCGCGCTGTCGCGCAGCACGCTGGCCAGCTACGTCGGCGGCATCCTCGTGTATGCGCTCTACATCGTCGGCGCCATGTGGGCGGACTCTCCGCTGATGGCGGGCGCGACGCCGCAGACGCCGGAAGCCCTGGCGCGCGCGGCGCTGTTGGACCCGTTCGGCCTGTCCGCCTTCTTCGAGCAGACGCGCTACTGGACGGAGGCCGAGCGCAACACGCGGCTGCTCTCGTTGACGGGCCACCTGCTCTGGAACCGGCTCCTGTGGCTCGGGGTCGCCGCGTGCGTGCTGGGCCTGGTGCACTGGCGCTTCTCCTTCCGGAGCGCGGCGGTGAAGCCCCGGCGGGACGAGCGCTCCCCGGAGCTCGAGTCCACGGCCGCCTCCCCCTACCGGCCCGTCGCCGTGGAGGCCGCGTCCCAGGCGGGCTCGTCGTGGGCGGTGCTGGCCTCCGCGACGCGGCTGGAGCTGCGGCACCTCTTGCGAAGCTGGCCCTTCCTGGCGCTGCTGGCGCTGTGGCTGTTCATGGTCGGCATGGAAATCGTGACGGGCGCGGGGCGAGGGGAGTACGGCACGCGCCGCATCCCCACCACGGGCCGGGTGCTGGAGAGCATCTGGACGCCGCTGTCCCAGCTCGGCACGCTGGTGCTCATCTACTTCGGCGCGGAGCTGGCGTGGCGCGAGCGCATGGCGCGCTTCGACGCGCTGCTCGACGCGACGCCGGTCTCCAGCATCGTCTTCGTCGTGTCCAAGCTCGCGGCGCTGGTGGCGTTGGTGGGTGTGTTGACGGGGACGCCCATGGTGCTGGGCGTGCTCTTCCAGCTCGCGCGCGGCCACCCGCTCCTGGAGCCGGGGCTCTACCTGTCGCTGTTCTACTTCGCGGGGCTGCCGCTGGTGCTGTTCGCGGTGGCGGTGCTGTTCATCCAGACGGTGAGCCCGCATCGCTACGTGGGCATGGTGCTGAGCCTGCTGCTGGCCATCGTCGCGGGCCAGGGCGCGGGCTGGGGGCTGGAGCATCCGCTGACGCGCTTCGGAGCGGCGCCCGTGCTGTCTCACACGGACCTGAATGGCCATGGCCCGCTGACCGCGTCCTTCACTGCCTTCATGGTGTACTGGAGCGCCTTCTCCGCACTGCTGGCCCTGACGACATGGGGCCTGTGGCGGCGCGGACTGGCGCCCCGGCTGGCGGCCCGCCTCCAGGCGCTGCCGTCGCGGTGGGGGAGAGGTGGCCTGGCCTGCGCGGTGGCGTGTGGCGCGGTGCTGTTGGGCACAGGCGGGCTCATCCTCCATGACACCTACGGCCTGAATGGCTACGAGTCCCGCGACACGTTCTCCACGTGGCAGGCGGACTACGAGCGCGCGTACAAGGTCCACGAGGCGCTCCCGCTCCCCAGCATCGTCGCGGTGAAGTCCGCGGTGGACCTGTTCCCGGAGGAGGGCCGCTACCGCGTCACCGGCACGTACCGGCTGGAGAACCGGACGCTGTCGCCCATCGACACGCTGTGGGTCGCCGTGCCCCGGAGCGCGCGGCCCGTGTCGCTGGCGCTGCGCGGCGCGGAGCTGGTGGCGCATGACGAGCGCTTCGGCATGTACCGCTTCAAGTGGGCGTCGCCACTGCTCCCGGGCGACGTGTCGGAGCTGTCCTACGACGTCACGCGGGAGGAGCGGGGCGTGAGGGCGGGGGACTTCGAGCTGGCACTGGTGGAGAACGGCTCCTTCATCCGGGAGACGGAGGCGTTCCCCACGCTGGGCTACCGACGCACGTACGAGATGGGCAACCCGGCCCGGCGCAGGGAGTTCGGCCTGCCGGAGATTCCGAGGATGCCCCCGCTGGATGAGAGCGGCGCCGCGCCTGCGCATGCGGCCCAGACCTGGCACACCCTCGACGTGACGGTGTCCACGGTGGAAGACCAGACGGCGATTGCGCCGGGGACGCTGCGCAGGGAGTGGCGCGAGGGAGGTCGGCGCTACTTCCACTACGTCGTGGACCGGCCGATGACGCCGATGTTCGCCATCGTCTCCGCCCGCTATGCGGTGGAGCGGACGCGGCACCAGGGCGTCGACGTGGAGGTGTATTACCACCCCGCGCACCCCTACAACGTGAAGGCGATAGTGGCCGCGATGACGCGCTCGCTCGATGACTTCGGCGCGCGCTTCCACCGCTATCCGGACACGCAGCTGCGCGTGGTGGAGATTCCCTCGTACTGGGACTTCGGCGCGCTGGCGATGAGCCAGGTCATCTACTTCGTGGAGGACCGGGGCTTCCTCACGGACATGAGGGGAACGGATGCGGTGGACCTGGTGACGCGGCGCACGGCGCACGAGGTGGCGCACCAGTGGTGGGGCCACATGCTGGACCCGGCCACCGTGGAGGGCGCGACGATGCTGGTGGAGTCGCTGACCAAGTACTCCGAGCAGCGGGTGCTGGCGGGCCTGCACGGCGAGCGCTCGCTCTTGCCCGTGCTGGCGTTCGACCGGGACCGCTACCTGGTGGGACGCGCGGAGGAGGTGGAGCACGAGCCACCGCTCTACAAGGGCACGGGCCAGTCGTACCTCTACTACGGCAAGGGCGCGCTGGTGATGAACGCGCTGCGGGACTTGCTGGGCGAGGCGAAGCTGGACGCGGCGCTGCGCCACCTGCTGCATGCGCAGGGGCGGGAGAGTTCACTGACGACGTTGGACCTGCTGGACGCGCTGCACGCGGAGGCGTCCGCCGAGCAGGTGGTCCTCATCGACCAGTGGTTGAAGGAGGTCGTCCTGTACGACTTCAAGGTGGAGGCCGCCACGGTGGAGGCTCGGGCGGATGGGCGCTTCCAGGTGACGGCCTGGGTGACGACGTCCAAGCACGCGCGCCGGGGGAGCGAGGATGTTCCTTTGCCCATGGATGAGGCCCTGGACGTCGCCGTCTACCGCGAGTCCCCGCGAGATGGCTCCGGAGAGGACGCCCCGCTGCACGTGGAGCGCCTGCGCTTCCAGGGCGCGTCCACGCAGGTGTCCTTCGTGGTGGCCGAGCGCCCGACGTACGTCGGGGTCGACCCGTTCTTCCTGCGCATCGAACGCGAGCGCGGCGACAACTTCCGGAAGCTGGAGGAGCGGCGGGAGGCGTCGGCGTCGCGTTAGTCGAGCACGGTCCGCTCTCCAGCGAGGCACGGGCCGTCCCTGCGTCGACCGGAGCGACGAGGATGCCGCTCCGGCCGACGTGACGTCACCTGGAACTCAGGCGACCTTCTTCTCGCGCAGCTCGCGCCGCAGAATCTTGCCGACGTTCGTCTTCGGCAGGTCCGTGCGGAACTCGATGTGCTTGGGCCGCTTGTAGCCGGTGAGCTGCTCACGGCAGAAGTCCATCAGCTGGGCCTCCGTGAGCGACGGGTCCTTCTTCACCACGAAGAGCTTCACCACCTCGCCGGAGTGCTCGTCGGGGATGCCCACCGCCGCCACTTCCAGCACGCCGGGGTGCATGGCCACCACACCCTCGACTTCGTTCGGGTACACGTTGAAGCCGGACACGAGAATCATGTCCTTCTTGCGGTCGACGATTTTGGTGTGGCCGCGCTCGTCCATGATGCCGATGTCGCCGGAGCGGAAGAAGCCGTCGGGGAACATCACCTTCTCCGTCTCGTCCGGACGGTTCCAGTAGCCGGCCATGACCTGCGGGCCGCGGATACAGATTTCGCCCGACTCGCCCATCGGAACGTCGTTGCCGTCCTCGTCGCGGATGGCGATTTCAGTGCCCGGGACCGGCAGGCCGATGGTGCCCGAGTACTCCGTGGCGATGGGCGTGTTGCTGGTGGCCACCGGAGACGTCTCCGACAGGCCGTAGCCCTCGATGAGCGGCACGCGCGTGGCGGCGAACCACTTGTCCGCCACCGCCTTCTGCACCGCCATGCCTCCGCCGTTGGAGACCATCAGGTGGGAGAAGTCGAGCTTGCTGAAGTCCGGGTGGTTGACCAGCGCGTTGTAGAGCGTGTTCACCGCCGGGAGGATGTGGAAGGGCTGCTCCGACAGCGTCTTGATGAACGCCGGGATATCGCGCGGGTTGGGGATGAGCACGTTCATCGCGCCCATGCGCATGCCCATCAGGCCGCACACGGTGAGCGCGAAGATGTGGTACATCGGCAGCGCGCAGATGATGTTCGCCTGCTCGATGTTCCGGCCCTTCATCGCGGGCTGGAGCCACGCCTCCACCTGCAGCAGGTTGGCGATGACGTTGCGGTGCAGCAGCATCGCGCCCTTCGACACACCCGTCGTGCCACCCGTGTACTGCAGGAACGCGATGTCATCTCGCGTCGTGGTGGCGGGGGTGAGCGTGCGCGTGCCGCCCTCGGCCAGCACCTGCTTGAAGCTGGTGGCGCGCGGAAGCTGGAACGCGGGCACCATCTTCTTGACCTTGCGCACCACGAAGTTGACCAGCGTGCCCTTGAAGCCGCCCAGCAGGTCGCCCATCGTCGCGACGACGACGTGCCGCACCGGCGTCTTCTCCAGCACCGCCTGCAACGTGACGGCGAAGTTCTCCAGGATGAAGATGGCCTGGGCGCCGCTGTCCTTGAGCTGGTACTCCAGCTCGCGCGGCGTGTAGAGCGGGTTGATGTTCACCACGATGTAGCCGGCGCGCAGGATCGCGGCGATGCACACCGGATACTGCAACACGTTGGGCATCATGATGGCGACGGTGGCGCCCTTCTCCAGCCCCCGTGACTGAAGCCACGCGCCCACGCGCCGCGACAGTGCGTCCAGCTCCCGATACGTGATGAACTTGCCCATGCACTTGAAGGCGGGCCGGTCCGCGTACTTGGTGAACGACTCCTCCAACAGGTGCGTCAGCGTCGGGTACTGCCGGTCATCGATTTCCGCCGGGACTCCAGGCGGATAGTGCTTCAACCAGGGCTTCTCCATCGGGCTCGCCTCCAAGGCGCGTGTCGTTGATGGGTTGGGGGACGCGGATGGTATCCCGATTGCGCGCCAGTCCAGCCCCCGGGTCGGCGGATGTTCGTTGTCTGCCTTTGCCGCGCTGCGGCATGGAGGCCCGCGCCGAGCGTCGTCAGGTGCCGAAGGCGCGCGTGACTTCCGCCTGGACGATGCGGTCCACGCGGTAGTGCCTGCGCTCGCCGCTGCGCACGTCGAGTGCGTCCAGGCGAGTCTCGTGTCGGTCCATCACCACCGAGACGATTCGCACCTCTCGCGTGGTTTCCAGGAAGTTGCCGTCCACGTAGGTGATGCGCAGCGGCTGCTGCTCGAACCAGGCGCGCTCAATCGCCGCCCGGACGGACGCCTTGCTGGGCAGCGACGGCACGCCGAGGAAGGACAGCTCCTTGAGCCTGTCGAGCAGCTCGCGCTGCGCGGACGTGGAGAGGGCCGCCCGCACCTTGTCCAGCGCCGACTCCAGCGTCCCGGTGAAGGGCAACAGCCGCATGTCGATGGCGAAGCGCCCCAGCGCCACCAGCAGTGCGGCCTCCCGCGCCGTGAAGTTCACCGGCGGCAGGCTGTAGCTGCGGTCCAACGCGTAGCCGCCGCCCCGCCCGCGCTCCGCGGCCACCGGCATTGACGCGGCGCGCAACGTGTCGAGGTCCCGGTAGATGGTGCGCACCGTGACGCTGAAGCGCTCCGCCAGGGTCTCCGCCGTGACGCCGGTGCGGCGGCCTCGGAGGTACTCGGCGAGGGCGAAGAGTCGCTCGGTGCGTTGCATGGGGGTGATAACTGACATACCGCTGACAACCGTGGGCGGCAAGCTGTGAGGCATGATGAGCGGCATGTTGGAGGACGAGTGGCTGTGGGGCTGGGACGCGACACCGGGCATCGTCTCGGTGTGGGCGGAGCCCGACGGCCGCGCCTTCGTCTGGCGGCGGATTCCCGGGACGGGGGAGCTGGTGCGCGAGGACGTGCGCTTCCGGCCCTGGCTGGTGCTCTCCAACCTTGAAGACCTGGACCACCTGGGCGCGCGGCTCCGGCCGGAGCGCGAGGGTTATGCGCCGGGCCGGGTGACGTTCCAGGAGCTGTCGGGGCCTGGGGTGCTGCGCTTCCTGGTGCGCGCGGAGGACGGGCGGGCGCTGGCGGCGGACGTGCTGCAAGGCGCTTCGCGGCGGCTGGGGCGTGCGTACTCCAACCTGCGGGACCTGGGCCCGAGCACGGTGTTGTCGCTGCCGCCGGAGGAGCAGTACCTCACGGCCTCCGGGCGGACGTACTTCCGGGGGCTCGGCTTCGGCGAGCTGCACCGGCTCCAGTTCGACCTGGAGACCACGGGGTTGGACCCGGGCAAGGACCGCATCTTCCTCATCGCGATGCGCGGGCCGAAGGGCGAGCTGGAGGTGCTGGAGGCGCATGGACAGGGTGACGCGGCGGAGGCGGACCTGCTGCGCCGCTTCGTCGAGCGGGTGCGCGAGCTGGACCCGGACGTCATCGAGAACCACAACCTGCACGGCTTCGACCTGCCCTTCGTCGCGCGGCGCGCGAAGCTGCTCAACGTGCCCGTGTCGCTGGGGCGCATGGGAGGCCCGGGGCTGCGGCACCGGCCCTCCGCGCGAGGCTCGGCGCTGGGGCGCGGCGCGGAGCGCAACGCGGACTCGATGCGGCGCGCGCGCTACACGGTGCCCGGGCGTGAGTTCATCGACACGATGGACGCGGTGCTGCGGCACGACTTCTCCGCGCGAGACTTGCCGGGCCACGGGCTGAAGGCCGTCGCGCGGCACTTCGGCATCGCCGGCCCTGCGCGCGAGTACATCCCTGGCGCGCGCGTGCACGAGGTCTTCCAGACGGACCCGGAGCGGGTGCGGCGCTACGCACGCGACGACGTGGGCGAGGCGGAGGGGCTGGCGCGGCTGTTGGGTGGCGCGGCCTTCGCGCTCGCGCGCATGGCGCCCCGTCGCTACGAGCGACTGGCGGACGCGGGCGCGGCCACCGGGGTGCTGGACCCGCTGCTGGTGCGGGCGTACCTGCGCACGGGGGCGGCGCTCCCCGCGCATGAGGACGGGGATGGCACGTCGCACAACGGCGCGGCGCTGCACCTGTTCGCCACGGGGGTGGCCCGGCGCGTGGTGAAGGCGGACGTGGCCAGCCTCTATCCGTCGCTGATGCGCGAGTACCGCATCGGCCCCAAGCGGGACAGGCTGGGCGCGCTGCTGGCGATGGTGGACCGGCTGGTGGACCAGCGGCTGGCGGCGAAGAAGCGGGCGCGCGCGGCGGCGCCGGGCTCGTCCGAGCGACACGAGAACGAAGCGCTCTCCGCGGCGATGAAGCTCGTCGTGAACTCGGCCTATGGCTATCTGGGGGCCTCCGGGCTGACGCGCTTCTCGGACGTGCATGCGGCCAACGAGGTGACGCGGCGCGGGCGCGCGGTGCTGGCGCTGCTGTGTCGCGAGTTGGACCGCCGGGGTGTCACGCTGCTGGAGGCGGACACGGACGGCGTGTACTTCGCGGTGCCGGAGGACTGGCGCGAGGAGGACGAGCGGCGCGTGGTGTCGGAGGTCGCAGCGCTGCTGCCCCAGCGCGTCCAGCTCGAGTTCGACGGGCGCTACGCGGCCATGCTCTCGCACGAGCCGAAGAACTACGCGCTCCAGTCCTATGATGGGACCTTGCACCTCAAGGGCGTGGCCTTCCGCTCCAGCCGCGCGGAGCCCTTCGGTGAGGCCTTCCTGCGCCGCGCGGTGCGGTGCCTGCTGGCTGGAGACGTGGTGGGAGTCCGGGAGGTCTACGTCTCCACGGTGTTGGCGCTGCGCAGGCGCCAGGTGCCGACGATGGAGCTGGCCTCGCACGTCCGGCTGACGAAGGACTCCGCGCAGTACGGCGCGCTGCGCGAGCGTCGCCGCGAGCTGCCCTACGAGGCCATGCTCGCCGCTGGCAGGAAGACCTGGGTCTCCGGAGAGCACGTCCACGTCTACCGCGCGGTGGGGGGACGCGCGGGGCTGTTGCCGGAGCCGGAGCCAGATGACATCGGAGGCGGGCCGGCGGATGCGGTGGAGGCGCCGCGCGACTACGACGTCGAATACTACGTGCGGCTGTTGAAGGAGACGTTCGCCGCGAGGCTGGAGCGGGGGTTGACCCGGCTCGACTTCTCCACCGTCTTCGACGACCCGGGCCAGCCGTCCCTCTTCACGCCCTCGCTCGCGGATGCCAGGCCCATCCTCACCGTGGTGGCGAAGCCGCCGGAGGATGAGACGCAGGAGGCCGCGCGGACGGACGAGTCCTCAGGGGCGCCGTAGGTTGATGTGCCTGCTCGGCGCGGTGCGCTGGCATCGAGCGCGCGCCGCCGAGGGGCGCGGGTGACACATGAGCGCCGAGGACCTCACCCGGTGCTTTCATCCCTGCGCGGGGCTGTCGATGAAGCGGCGCGGCGACTTGAAGTCTTCCGTTGCTGCGCCGAGCTGTCGATGAAGCGGCACGGCGACTGGAAGTCTTTTGGTGCTTCCCTTGCTGCGCGGGGCTGTCGATGAAGCGGCGCGGCGACTGGAAGTCTTCCAGCGAGCGCTCCGGCGCCGCATCCGCGAGTCGGGCCCGCGGGACGCCTGACGTTCGAGTGCGTCGCGGTGTTCAGAAGCCGGCCTCTCGTGGAGTGGGGACATTGAATCCGTGAGGGCCGTGCTGCAGAGCTGACGCGTCCGGGAGGTCAGGTCCACGGGGCATCGGAGGGGAATGGGATGCGGCCCGCATCGATGGTCGACGCACCGGCTCGCGGCATGCCGCTGATGCTCCTGACGGCAGGGGACCTGGCCGGCACCCTCGTCTTCGCTGTCGAGGGCGCGCTGACGGCGGCCCGAGCGGGGCTCGACGTCTTCGGCGTGCTGGTGCTCGCGTTCGCCACGGCGCTGGGCGGTGGGCTCGTGCGGGACGTACTCCTCGGCGCGGTGCCACCGCTGGCGATTCGCGACTGGCGCTACGCCACGACGGCGTTCGGCGGGGGCGTGCTGGTGGTGCTGGTGAGCGGCCCCTTGGGGCAGGTTCCTCCTACGTTGTCGCTGGCCCTGGACGCGGCGGGGCTCGCCCTCTTCACGGTGACGGGCGCGAGCAAGGCCCTCTCCTTGGGCGCCCCCGCGCTGACGGCCTTGTTGCTGGGCGCGATGACAGGCGTGGGGGGAGGAACGATTCGCGACCTGTTCTTGGCGAGAGTCCCGCTGGTGTTGCGCGCGGATGTGTATGCGGTGGCGGCGCTCGTGGGCGCGGGTGTGCTGCTCGTGGCCCGGAGGGTGGGTGCGCCCGCCGTGCTCGCGGCGAGCCTGGGGGCCGTGGCCTGCTTCGGCTTGCGGATGCTGGCGGTCCTCCTGCACTGGCGTCTGCCATCCGTACCGGGGCAATGAATGAATGACGGTGCGAGGCCTTCCCGTACAGGCTTCCGCGCTAGAGTCCCCGGGTATGCGAGAGAAAGACCAGCAGTATGTGTTGGATTGGATTGCCATCCAGGAACTGGTGGCGGAGTACGGGCAGGCCATCGACTTCGGCAAGGACACGGGGGACTGGAGTCGGTGGGCGAATGTCTTCACGCCCCAGCTCACCGCGGACTACAGCCGCTTCATGGGAGGCGAGCCCATCCAAATCACTCGCGAGCAGGCCGCCGAGTACGGCCGCGTGGCGGTGGGCGCCTTCAGCCGCGTCCAGCACGCCACGGCCACCACCGTGAGGATTCACTTCAAGAGCGCCACGCAGGCGCAGGTGATGGCCTACGCGGAGGTCGCCCACTACTTCACGCTGGGCGGCGTCCAGCAGGAGTGGACCATCGTCGCCCGCTACACCCACGACGTGGAGAAGACGGCCGAAGGGTGGCGCATCCAGAAGGTGCTGCTGGACCCCGTCCACTACCGGGGCAACCCGCTGGGCCTGGAGATGGTGAAGGGCAAGCGGCTGACGTGAGTCGCTACGTCCCCGACTGCTTCGGCTCGCAGACGTGGCAGAGCCGGAGGGGGCGCTGGGCATCCCAGCGCGCGGGGTAGTCCTCGCAGCGCTTCTCCGCCCTGGCGTCCAGCGCCCGGGCCACGTCCAACAGCGAGCCTCCATTGGTGGCCTTTGTCTCGGCCAGCTCCTGGAAGTCGCGCTCCGTCGCGTACCAGAACACGCACAGGCCCGGGCCCTGCTTCACCAGGCCGTGGAGGTACTGCTGCCAGCCGAAGCTCAGCGCGTCCTCGCCCGTCGTCTTGCGCAGCCCCGCGTTCATGAAGTTCATCAGCGGCCAGTTCGCGGACACGAGCCCACCGAAGTCGGCGTGCTCTCGCGCGAGCGTCGCTTGGATGCGACTCCAGCCCTCGCCATCCGCGAGCGGGATGAGCGTGCGCCACGGCGCCTTGCCGGACCCGCGCTCCTGGAGGCTCTCCTCATAGGGCGCGACGGCCTTGTGCAGGTTGAACACGCCGACGCCGACCAGGACGGCCAGCGGCACGAGGCCCGGGTGAACCGGTCTCCCCTGACGCCGCCGTGCCCACCGTGAGAGCGCCTGGGCCAGCACCGTGGAGACCAGGACCAGCGTCGCGCACAGCACCAGCACGGCGCCGTGCAGGTGGTACTTGATGAGGTAGTACTCCCGACTCGTCACGAACCCCAGGCAGAGGAGCTGCACCAGGCCGCTCACGGCGCCGAAGAGGCCCGCATACAACGCCAGGCGTGTTCCGGTGTCGCCCAGGGCCAGCCCCATGCGCCTCGCGGCCAGCGGGAGCAACAGCAGTCCCAGGGCCAGCACCAGTTGTCCCCGCAGCATCGCGTGGAAGCGAGGCGCGACGATGCCGCCCGTCACCGGAATCAGCGGGAGCAGCTTCCAATAGGCGAAGAGGGCCGCGAGCCCCAGTCCGACGGCCAGGATGCGCAGTGCCATCCGGGCGCGCCGTGCATGGGGCACACCCATGGACTCGACGCCCGCCAGCACCGCGGTGACGAGGAGCACGTCGCCCAGGTTGAGCCCGTAGGTGTAGCGGTGGAGGACGACGGCGAAGAGCAGGGCTCCGATGCGCAAGAGCCGCGAGGTGAAGAACCCGAAGAGCATCCAGCCCAGCAGCGTGGGCACCAGTCCGAACAGGTGGGCGTAGAAGCCCTCGGCCTGGTGGTAGTGGAGCATCGGGAAGAGGATGGACGTCCCCGCCAGCAGGCCCGCGAGCAACAGCCACGGCGCCACGCGCGCGCCCGGCACTCCCGCTTCCTCCTGACGGTGGTTCATCGCCAGGAGCGCCGCGAGCATGCAGAGCGTCAGCAGGAAGGGGATGGCGTAGAACCCCGCCCGGAACGACTCGAAGGCGTTGAGGCCGAAGAAGACCTCCAGCCAGTGCGTGAAGGCGTAGAACGACACGAACTGCTGGTAGGTCTCCGGAGCGTTCTCGACGAACGCGCGCCGGAGCGCGACGTGATTGCCCGCGTCTCCACCGCCCATGGACATGAAGCCGTCGAAGGCGGGGGCGTAGAGCGCCTGGAAGGTCGCCAGCATGAGGCCCCCCAGCACCAGCAGCGCAGGGAGGACGTGCCACCCGCGCCTCACCTGGAGCCCTCCCGCGAGCGCGGCCAGGACCACTCCACCCGCGAGCAGGATGACCGCCAGCCCCAGGGAGGCGGTGATGCCCAGGCGCAGCGCCGCGCGGAAGACACCGGACAGCAACAGCGCCAGCACGGGCAACAGCGCCAGCACCAGCCAGGTGGCCGGGCCGGGGGATTCGGAGGGCGAGCCGCGAGTGTCGAGGCTGCTCAGCGCCCGGGTGAGCCGCTCGCGAAACGTCGCCATCCGCTCAGCCTCCCACCAGCGAGCGGACGCGCAGCCCCAGCAGCGCGGTGGTGACCTTGACCATGAACCGGATGCTCTTCAGTCCACTCAAGCTGGAGACGCCCTGGGTGCGCGGCGTCATCTCCACCAGGACCTCTTCGATGCGCAGGCCGCGGAGGGCGAGCAACGCGATGGACTCGGGCTCCGGATATTCGTCCGGCATCGCGCGCAGCAGCTCCTGCACGGCCCGCCGCGAGTAGACGCGGAAGCCGGAGGTCGGGTCGCTCACTCGCGCCTGCCGGCCGAACAGGCCCAGCACGAGCGTGACGAGCATTCCACCCGTGCGCCGCAGCGGGGTGGTGCTGCGCAGGGGATTGGACACCGCGTTGGCCGTGGGCTCCGGCGGCACGAAGCGTGAGCCGATGATGAGGTCCGCGCCCCGCTGACGGGCGAGCGCCACCAGGCGGGGAATCTCCTCGATGGGGTGCTGGCCGTCGGAGTCGCATTGGACGACCTGGTCCGCGTCCAGGACCCGCGCGAGCTTGAAGCCCGTCAAGAGCGCTCCGGCCACGCCGACGTTGGTGCTGTGGGTGACGTGGCCCAGGGGCGCGAGCGTGGCGAGCAGGCGAGGCGTATCGTCCAGGGAGCCATCGTCCACCACGCAGAAGGCGAAGCGCTCCTCACCGGTGCTTCGGGATTCGAGCGCGGCGAGCCGGGGGAGCACCTCCGGCAGCGAGCCGGCCTCGTTGAAGCAGGGCAGGAGGATGAGCACCTTGCGTCCCTCGCCAGCCAGGTGCCGCGCGGCCTCCTTGGGGAACTGCTGGGCGGCGAAGCTGGTGGTGAGCTCGACAATCTGTCGGGAGAAGCGCCGGTTCTCCGCCTGCTGCTCCACCATCTGGAAGAACAGGAACATCATCATCCCGCCGAGCACGAAGTTGCTGACGAGCTCGATGCCCAGCACCCGGATGACCGGGCGGAACAGGTCGGGATTGATGACGGTGGTCAGGAGGAACAGCGCCACCAACCACCAGATGAGCGAGTTCCTCGCGGGAAGTCGATGCCCGAACTGGGAGAAGAGGATGGTGAAGAATCCCGCGGTCAGCAGGATGACGAGAAAGGACATGCGCTCCCCGAGCCCTAGCTAGGTCTCTCCGCCCCGGCCCGGCAAGCGATTTCTGGCCCAAGGTCGAAGGGGGAGGGACGCCCCTGCGGAAGGGAATCCAGGACGCCGCCAGATGACCCGTTCCACGGGCTGGGTCCGTATGGGGGCGCGGCGATGGTTGGCGGACGTTTCCGATGCGGGCCTCGCTCGTCGTGTCGCTCCTCCGGACGTCGTGCCGGGACGCCCGTGCTTTACTCCCGCCGTTCAGGCCGTCCCCGCCAAGGAGCAGGAACCGGTGAAGAAGCTCGTCAATGAGCCCAGGGCCGTCGTGAGGCAGATGCTGGAGGGATTCGTCGCGCTTGCTCCAGGGCAGGTGTTGCTCGACGACGAGACGGTGGTCATCCGCGCCGACACACCGGCCGACCCTCGGCAGCGCAAGGTCTCCGTCATCTCCGGTGGCGGCAGCGGACATGAGCCGGCGCACGCGGGTTATGTCGGCGCGGGCATGCTCGACGCGGCGGTGGCGGGGGACGTGTTCACCTCGCCCAGCACCGACGCCGTGCTCGCCGCCATTCGCGCGGTGTCAGGCCCCGCGGGCTCGCTCCTCGTGGTGAAGAACTACACCGGAGACCGGCTCAACTTCGGCCTCGCCGCCGAGTTGGCTCGCGCGGAAGGCATCCCGGTGGAGGTCGTCGTGGTCGCCGATGACGTCGCCCTGCGCGACACCGTCGAGCCCGCGCGACGTCGCGGCATCGCTGGCACCGTCCTGGTCCACAAGGTGGCGGGAGCCGCCGCGGCAGCGGGGCTGCCCCTGAAGGACGTGCTCGGAGAAGCCCAGGCGGCCTCGGCGGAGCTGGGCACCATGGGCGTCGCGCTCGGCCCGTGCACCGTGCCGGCGGCGGGCCGTCCTGGCTTCACCCTGGGCGACGACGAAATCGAGCTGGGCCTGGGCATCCACGGAGAGCAGGGCGTGCGCCGCGCGCCGCTCCAGGCCGCTGATGCCCTGGTGGAGTCGCTGCTCGCCACCATCCTGGAGGACCGGAGCTTCGGCGCGAGCACCCGCGTGGCCCTGCTCGTGAACGGACTGGGCGGCACGCCCCCCATGGAGCTGGCCATCGTCACGCGCCGCGCGCTGACCCTTCTCGGCGAGCGCGGCCTGCGGGTGGAGCGCGCGTGGACCGGGACGTTCCTCTCCGCGCTGGAGATGCCGGGCTGCTCTCTGTCCGTGCTGAAGCTGGATGACGCGCGCCTGGGCTGGCTCGACGCGAAGACGACCGCGCCCGCCTGGGGAGGCGAGGGCCGGCTCGCACCCGCGCGGCCTGCTCGGCCCGTTACCGCCACGCCGTCCGCGCCTCCCACCCAGGAGCCTCGTCAGCCTGGAATGGAGCGCGTGAGGGACGCCGCGCTCGCCGTCGCCGCCGCCTTCGAGGCGAGTGAAGTCCGCCTGACTGAACTCGACAGCGCGGCGGGAGATGGCGACCTGGGGCTCAGCCTGTCGCGCGGCGCGGCGGCGATTCGCGCCCTGCCCGAGTCCTCGTGGACGACTCCCTCACGGGCGCTCACGGCCATCGGCGATGCCCTGCGGCGTGCCATCGGCGGAAGCTCGGGGCCGTTCTACGCCACCGCGTTGCTGCGCGCCGCGCGCCGGCTCTCCGAGGGCTCCACCGATGCTCCGGCCTGGGCGGACGCGTTCGTCCTCGCCGTCGACGCGGTGGCGCAGCTCGGCGGGGCCAGGCCCGGAGACCGCACGATGCTGGATGCGCTCAAGCCCGCGGCCGATGCCTTCGCGCGAGAGCTGAAGGCCGGAGCGCCGACCGCCGAGGCCTGGGCCGCGACGGTGCGCGAAGGAGCGCGGGGCGCGGAGGCCACAGCGGGCATGCAGCCCCGGCTCGGACGCGCCAGCTACCTGGGGAGCAGGGCGCTCGGTGTGCCCGATGCGGGCGCGGCCGCCGTCGTCGTCTGGCTGAAGGCGCTCACGCCCTTCATCGGATGAGCGACGGGGGGTTGCCCTTCGCCGGAGCCTGCTCCGGCGTGCCGCCGATGGGGCGGACGGCTTCCCTGGCACGACGGGGCGGACGCCAGCCGAGCGACACCCTCAGATAGGGCGCCGGGCCCGTGGACTGGAGCATCCCCAGCTCCACCCGGTCCCGGTTTTTGTCGAGCAGCGCATAGTCGTTCAGCAAGTCGAGCCCGATGGACGAGCTGACCCAGAGGTTTCCACTGCCCAGGCGCGCATTCACCGTGGGGCCGAAGCGCAGCGCCGTCTCACGGATGTACTGCGGCATGGGGCCCTGCCCGTCATACGGGATGCGCGAGCGGAAGACCTGCTGGTCGAACATGCCGGTGATGCCCAGCTCCACCCCGTCGCCCACCTTGTACAGCATGGCGAGCCGAGGCAGACCCACCTCCAGGATGTACGGCCCCTTGCGGTAGGCGAAGGCCAGCATGGGGATGACGGGCGTGGCGTCGAACGGATACAGCGCCACCAGGCCGAACGTCAGCCTCACGTCCGGGTCTCCACCAATCAGGTAGTTCGCCATGGCGAAGCCCACCCACGAGGTGTCCAGTCCGAAGTCGAAGGAGCTCTTGAAGTCCGTGCGCGTGTTCGCCACCGCGCCCGTCACCAGCATCCACCGGGGCGAGAGCGGACGAATCAGCGTGAGGCCGAGCTGGAAGCGATGGAACTGCCGACCCAGCTCCTCCTCCGACACGTCGGCCAGCGGACCGTGCTGCTCCAGTCCCATGAAGCGCGTCTCGTAACCGAAGGAGGGCACGAGCACCGTGCGGCCCAGGAACAGGGGCGGGAGGGGGATGCGCAGGTCCAACTGCCTGCGCTCATCCAGTCTGCCGCCCTGTGAGCCAATCTCGGTGCCGCGCGCGAAGGTGACGCCAACGTAGGCCCGGTCCTCCGTGGTCTGCGCGACCGCCGCATGGGCGAAGAGCAGCGCACAGGCAAGCAGCGCGCCCCGAGCGCTCACACTCCCGAGCGTCGAAACCCTTGGGACAGTCCTGGTCGATGCCACGCGGACCTCACACCGTTTTCCCGGCCGAGTCCCCAGTATACCCGGAGCCGGGCGGCCGAGGCTTCCCAGGGAGATCCGGCCCGGACATTTCGCTCGTCAGCTCCCGGGTGGACTTCTAGCCTGTGAACATGACGCTCTTCGAAAAGTTGCTGCAGGAAGGCTCGCTCCACGCACAAGCTGGCTCGGCCGGCAAGCGAGCCGCGCTCAAGGCGAAGCTGACACCGTCCGCCGAAGTGAAGCAGGTGGCGCAGGGCCTGACCCTCTCCGAGGGCCAGGACCAGACCTTCGACGCGAAGAGTGTCACGGTGAACGGCAACCTCATCCTGGAGGACCAGGGCCGCCTGCTCGTCGCGGGAGACCTGGTGGTGGAGGGCAACATCATCCACGAGGGCTTCGACTACTCGCTGCTCTTCGTCGGCGGCTCGCTCAAGGCCCACAACCTCCTCTTCCACGGAGAGATTGTCGTGCTGGGGGACTTCTCCCTCCAGGGTGTGGCGTGGACCTACTACAACGACTACTCCACCTACGCCGACACGCTGTCCGCCCGGCTCGTCGTCTCGGATGACCGCGAGGACGCCATCGACAAGGTGCGCGCGGACCATCACCTCATCGGCCACTCCAGCGAGATTGGCCCCCAGTTGAGCAAGCTGCTCGCCAAGGGGCTGGTGGATGAAGAGGGCGAGTGGTCCTACACGACGCTCGCGAAGAAGCTGAAGCGGAAGGAAGCACTGCTGCCATGACGTGAGCGTGCCGATGTGTCGCGCGGCTCAATGACTTGCAGGAAAAGCGCGAAAGCGTGCGCCATCTGGGGACCTCCCGTGTCCCGAGGGTAACCCCCTCTTCATCCCCCCGGATGAAGCGCCCCTCGAGGTCGACCGATGCGCATCACCATGGAGTTCGCCAGGGCGCGGCTCGCCGCGTTCTTGTTGGCACCCCTGCTCTCGATGTCGTGCGCGGGAGGCGCCCCGGACGAGTCGCTTCCCACCGAGGACGGAGCACCCGAGGCGGGCGTGTTTCCCACGGCGCCGGAAGCCGACCTGGTTGCCGCCGCGGCACCCTCGCTGACGACGGTGCTCGTCGCGACGGGCGCTTCGTGGCGCTACCTGGACACAGGGGTGGACCTGGGCACGGCGTGGACGGCGACGGGTTTCGCGGACGCGGCCTGGGCAGCGGGAGCCTCGCCGCTGGGCTACGCGGAGACGGACCTGGCCACGTCGGTCTCCTACGGCGCCAACGCCACCAACAAGCACATCACCACGTACTTCCGGCACGCCTTCACCGTCGCGGACGCGGCGCGAGTCCGCGAGTTGTTGGTGCGGTTGCAGCGGGATGACGGCGCCATCGTCTACCTGAACGGCACGGAGGTCTTCCGCAGCAACCTGCCCGCTGGAGCGGTGGGCTACCGCACGCTGGCGCCCGCCACCATCGCGGTGCCCGCGGAGGAGCAGACGTGGGTGAGTCAGGGCATCGACGCGGCGGCGCTGCGCACGGGGACGAACGTCCTCGCGGTGGAGCTGCACCAGTCGGCGGCGAACACGTCCGATGCGCGCTTCAACCTGGAGCTGAGCGCCACGCTGGCGCCCGCGCCGACGCCCATCTCCGAGTGCTACCCGTTCGACATGCCGACGACGGCGGTGCTGCGCGCGGCGCCGAAGAAGGTCTTCGGTTTCTATTACCCCATCTTCCCCATCTCCATCGACAACGCGCAGCCCGCGTCGGACTACTGGACGGGCTGGATGACGCCCGAGTCGCGCAACGGCGAGTACGCGAACATCGGCGGACTGATGCGGGACAGGCCGTTGCCCCGAGCCCCCTGGGCCGACAGCGCGTGGCGGCAGCGTGACTTCGAGACGGAGGTGCGCCGCGCGATTGCCTCCGGGATGGACGGCTTCATCTACGAGCACCCGTACCGCGTCTCGTCGGACACGCGGAACAATCAGCTCACCGTCATGCTCGCGGCGGCCGCGGCGGTGGACCCGGAGTTCCGCATCGTCCTCAGTCCGGACTTCCCCACCGAGGCCACGGGCACCACGGATGGACTGGTGTCGATGATTGCCTCCGTGGCGCAGCACCCGTCCGTGCACAAGCTCAACGGGGCCATCGTCCTGGCCAGCTTCAACCCGGAGCGCAAGTCGGTGTCCTTCTGGACGGAGCTGAAGACGCGGCTCGCGGCGCAGGGCATCCAAGTCACGTACTGGCCGCTGCTGTCGTACACGGGCGACGTGACGAAGTATGCGGAGTGGAACAACCTGGTGACGGGCTTCTCCACGTGGGGCGAGCGCACCGCGCAGTCCGGGGAGAACATGCGCCGCTGGAGCGTGGAGTCGCACCGCCGAGGCAAGCTGTGGATGTCCCCCGTCGCGTTCGAGGACGTGCGCCACAAGCTCACCGACAGCGAGAACAGCAGCCGCGTGTACTGGGAGGCGCAGAACAGCCTCGCGTTCCGCACGCAGTTCGAGAAGGCGATGGAGGGCGACGCGGACTGGATTACGTTGCTGACGCTGACGGACTACGGCGAGTCGTGGATGACGGCGTCCCAGGAGCGCGGCTACGTCATCATGGATTGGATTGCGTACTACACGACCTGGTTCAAGACGGGGCAGCGCCCCACCATCGTCCGCGACACGCTCTATTACACGCACCGTCGGCACCGCACGGACGCGCCCTACAACGCCGCGAAGCAGACGGCGCGCGCCATGAAGCTGCGGGGCGGGGTGGCCGCGTCCAACCAGGTGGAGCTGCTCGCCTTCCTCAAGGAGCCGGGCCGGCTGGTCATCACCCAGGGCACCGACGTGCGCACGCTGGACGTGACGAGCGCGGGAGTGACGGCCTTCCAGGCTCCGCTGGTGCCCGGCACCACGCCTGTCTTCGAGCTCCAGCGCGGCGGTGTCACCGTCCAGCGCCTGGAGAGCAAGACGCAAATCCTCGCGCAAACCGTCTACCAGGACCTCATGTATCACGCGGGCGGTGGACGCTCCTGCGCGCGGCCGTGAGCATCGACGCGCCACGGCCCGGACGGTAGGGTCCCTGGCGTGAAAACGCGTTACGGCTTCATCGACACGAAGGGGGAGCTGGTCATCCCCAGCCCCCATGGGACTCCCTTCACCTTCAACGAAGGCCAGGCCCGCATGCCCGCCGGCGATGGCTGGGTCTTCATCGACGTGAAGGGACAGACTTCGCTGAAGGTGACGCGCGCCTTCAGCGGCTTCAGCGATGGACTGGCCCTGACGGACGAGGGCTTCATCGACGTGAAGGGCACGCTCGTGTTGCCGGTGGAGTTCAAGGCGAACTTCACGAAGTACGTCGTGGCCGGGGCCACCTACGTGAATGTGGGGCGCTTCGGCTCGGGGCTCGCGCCGGTGATGCGCGCGGGGGCGAAGGCCTCTGACTCGTACATCAACAGGAAGGGCGAGGTGGTGCTGGACGGGTTCGGCGGCGGACTCGCCCGGCCCTTCGTCGACGGCAAGGCGCACGTCGTCCTGAAGAAGAGCCCTCCGGGCGAGGAGAGCCGGCTCATCGACCCCAAGGGCCAGTGTCTCGCCAGCTTCGACTTCAAGACGATGGGCCGCTTCTCGGACGGGCTGGCGCTCGTCATGAAGGGCAAGAAGTTCGGCTTCGTGGACGAGTCCGGCGCCTGGGTGCTGGAGCCCGGCTTCTCGAGCTGGGACGAGTGCCTGACGGAGTGCGCGTTTCGCGAGGGACTCGCGCCCGTGAAGGTGAAGGGTGTCTATGGCTTCATCGACCGGAAGGGGGCCATGGTCATCGAGCCCCGCTTCCAGGCGGTGAATGGCGCGTTCTCGGAGGGGCTGGCGGCCGTGAAGCAGGACGGCAGGTTCGGCTATCTGCGCGCGGACGGAAGCTGGGCGGTGACACCCCGCTTCGCCTCCGCCCAGCCCTTCTCCCACGGCCTGGCCGTGGTGCTGAACGACTGACGGCGCGCGCTACAGCGACGGCGTGTCGGTGCCCGTGGTCAGCAGGTGCGCGGGCACGGGCGTGGCGGTGGCCACGTTCCAGCTGTCGGGTCGGCCCGCCACGTCACCGGTGGGCCTCACGCCATTGCCCAGCACGCCCGTCTTGTTGCGGCCCCAGGAGTAGATGGTGCCGTCCGTGGCGGTGGCATAGCCGTAGAAGGACTGCGCCGTGTTGTGCAGGGCCTTGAAGGTGACGCCCGGGGCAACCTGCACGGGACGGAAGACCATCTTCTGGTAGTTGGACCAGTCCCAGCTGTAGGGCGTGTGGTAGGTGGCGAAGTCCAGCATCACTCCGTTGCCCACCTCGCCCATCGCGCTGTCGCCCCAGCCCCACAGCGAGCCGTCGTCCAGAATCACGTGCGTGGCATGGCCACACGCGGACACGTGGACGATTTTGCGCGAGCCGAACTCGGGGAACGACAGTTGGACTGGGGTGGCCTTGGGAATCCAGCCGCCCGTCGGACTGCCGATGCCCAGGAAGGTGCCCTGGACGCCCCATCCCCACAGGCTCCCGTTCTCGTCCAGCGCCACCGCCCAGCGGCTGCCTCCGGCCGCGAGCTCCTTCACCTTCACGGGGATGTTCAGCGGGTTCGGCTGCGCATAGCCCGCGAAATTGCCCGTGCCCAGGTTCTCCGCGGCGGACCCTCCGCCCCACGCCCACGCCTTGCCGGTGTCATCCAGCGCGAAGATGGTGTTGTCGTTGGTGGTGAAGCTCGTGATTCGCACGCCCTGCGGCAGCGGGACGCGCGTGGGGCGGGTGATGTTGCGCGGCGCCTGGTTTCCGTCTCCCGCGATGCCCAGCGTATTGCCAATCGCCGTGCCGCTCATGCCCCAGACCCAGACGGAGCCGTCCGCCTTCAGCGCCATGTTGAACAGCAGCGCGCTGCGCACCGCGACGACGTTGTCGAACACCGCGCCGGTGGAGTCCTGGAGGATGAGGTACGGCTGGCCGTTGTTCGGCGTCGTCGTGCGGTTTGGGTAGTCGTTCGTGGTGCCGTCGCCCCGCTGACCGTAGAGGTTCTGTCCGAAGGTCCAGACGCGTCCCTGGACATCGAGCGCGAGGCTCTGGAAGCCGCCGCCCGCCACGTCCTTGAAGCGCAGCCCCTGGGGCAGGGCGATGTCGATGGGCGGGACCTGGTTGTACGGGTTGGAGTGGCCCACGCCGAGCTGGCCCGCGCGGTTGGAGCCGATGCCCTTCACGCGGCCATCCACCAGGTAGAACAACTGGTACTCGGCGGTGGCGATGCGGGTCAGCCCCGCGAGGCTGTCACCCGCGTCGGCCGGGCCTCCACCCGCGTCCGGTATCCCCGCATCCTGCGTTCCGGCGTCGCTGACGGACGCCACTCCGAACTCATCTTCGGGCGACTCCTCCTTTCCCGAGTCACCCGACGACCCGGAGCACCCCAGGAGGACCACCGCGAGCGAGACGAAGAGCGTGCGTGATAGTGACATGTGTCTATTGTCACTGAATTGCTGGAGGTTCGCCAAAAACAGTTGCCGGATGGGGGCTGGATTGCCTGCTCACTCATGTGTGCGGGCCTGCCCGTCAGAGGGGAGACGGGCATGGATGTGAAAGCCGGCGCGAGTCCGTGTACCTTGAGGCCATGTCACGCGGACGCGGTTGGATTTTATGGGTGGCGGCCTTCGCCTACTGGACCTTGCAGGGGCTGGCGGCCTCCAGTGAAGCGCACTCCGTCCGGGGCGTGTCCTGGTCTCATGCGCTGCTCACGGATGGCTTCGCCACCGCGCTGTGGGCGCCCATCACCGTCGCCGTCGTGTACTTCGGCCTGCGCTTCCCCTTCGAGCGGCGTCGCTGGCGCTCTCGCCTCGCCCTGCACGTGGGCGGTGCGCTCGCCGTCTCGTTCTTCCGTGCCACCGTCATCTACTCGCTGGACCCGTACTTCCACTGGTACGACGCGCCCCCCGCCTACACGGCCGTGCTGGAGCATGCGCTGCTCTACAACCCGTTCATCTATCTGACGCTCCTGGGTGTGGCGCACGCCATCTACTACGCGGAGCAGGTCCGGTTGAGGGACACGCAGCTCGCCCGCGCGCAGCTCCACGTCCTCAAGTCCCAGCTCCACCCGCACTTCCTCTTCAACACGCTCAACTCCATCTCCGCCCTGGTGCACCGGGACCCGATGGGCAGCGAGCGGATGATTGCGCGGCTCAGCGACTTGCTGCGGGGCACGTTGGATGCTGCGGGCCGCGAGGAGGTGACGCTGCGGGACGAGCTGCGCACCTTGCAGCTCTACCTGGACATCCAGGGCGTGCGCTTCACGGACCGGCTCCAGGTGAAGCACGAAATCGAGCAGGACACGCTCGGTGCCCACGTGCCGCACCTGTTGCTCCAGCCCCTGGTGGAGAACGCCATCCAGCACGGCATCGCCCCGCGCTCCGCTCCGGGCACGGTGACGGTGTCCGCCCGGCGCGAGGGCCCGGCGCTGCTCCTGGAGGTCCGCGACGACGGCGTCGGCCTGCGCGAGTCGACGGCCCCCAAGGCCTCGGGGAGTGGCAAGGGCCTGTGGATTACGCGGGAGCGGCTCGTCCAGCTCTACGGCCCGGACCATCGACTGGAGCTGCGGGGGCGCTCGGAGGGCGGGGCGTTGGTGTCCCTGGCCATTCCCTTCCGGACGGAGCCCGCGACGTGACGCCGCCCATCCGCGTGCTCATCGTCGACGATGAGCCCCTGGCGCGGGAGCGGCTCAAGGAGCTGCTCGCGGACGAGGCGGACATGACCGTCATCGGCGAGTGTCGCGACGGCGTCGAGGCCATCGCCGCCATCGGCAAGGAGCGCCCGGACCTGGTGCTGCTGGACGTGCAGATGCCGGAGCCCGACGGCTTCGGTGTGCTGCGCGCGGTGGCCCAGGAGCGGCAACCGGCGGTCATCTTCGTGACGGCGCACCGGGACTTCGCGGTGCAGGCGTTCGAGGCCAACGCGCTCGACTATCTGCTCAAGCCCTTCGACAGGGAGCGCTTCCGCCTCAGCCTCTCGCGGGTGCGTGAGCGCCGCCGCACCGGGGCCACGGAGCTGGACGCGGACCTCATCGAGCGGCTGGACGCGCTGTCGCAGCGCCTGCCTCCCGCGTCGGAGCCGTACGCGACGAAGCTGGTGGCGAAGGTGGGCTGGCGGATGCGCTTCCTGCGCGTGGAGGACATCGACTACCTGGAGGCGGAGGGGAACTATGTCTCCGTCCACCTGGGCAAGCAGTCGTACCTGGCGCGCGAGACGATGAACGCGCTGGAGGCGAAGCTGGACCCGAAGGACTTCGTGCGTGCGCATCGCTCGCTCATCGTCCGGGTGGACCGCATCGAGGAAGTGGAGCCGCTGCCTCCTGGCGAGTTCGTGCTGACCCTGCGGGATGGGACGAAGTTGACGTCAGGACGGAGCTACCGCGCCCGGCTCCAGCGGGCGTTGGACCTGCCCTCCTGAGCGGGGTGGGGCGGCGGTTCCACCGTTCGCCCCAGGACCTCCTCCGTTCGTCACAACTCCATCGCGAGTCTCGGGAGGCCGGGCGACTGTGTCTCCATCACAAGGAGACGTCGCATGAATCGTTTCATCGCTGGGAAGTCGTGGTCTCTGGGCCTCTTCGTCGCCATGTCCTCCATGACGATGGCGTGCGCCGCGCAGGAGCCGGAGTCCGCCAAGGTGGCGGAGGCGCTTGGTGCGCATGAGGTGTCCAGCGACTCGCTGCGGTTCCTGACCTGCCCCGCGGGCGGCAGCATCTTCGCTCCGGGAGAGGTCTCCCTGCCGGACCGCTCGGAGTACCGGCTCACCCTCTCCGCGGACGGCAACACGGCGTACTACCACGTGGATGCGGCGGAGGCGCCGTTCCAGGCCATCTACGAGACGCACAAGGTGAACGGCCACTTCACCCCGGGGCAGCTGGTGTCCTTCTCCGGCACGTACCTGGACACGGACCCGTTCCTCACGCCGGATGGCAACTCGTTGTTCTTCTCGTCCACCCGTCCCGTGACGGGCACCGAGGAGCGCGCGGACTCGGACCTGTGGGTGGTGCACAAGCAGGCGAATGGAAGCTGGGGCACGCCGCAACACCTGGGCCCCAACGTGAACTCGGACCGTCAGGAGCTCTACGTCAGCGCGACGCGTGATGGCACGGTGTACTTCGCCAGCGGCACGTTCGACTCGGACTTCAACATCTACCGCGCGGAGCGCCGTGGCCCCGGCTATGCGCCCGCGGAGAAGCTGGGCACGGGCGTCAACAGCCCGGACTATTGGGAGTACAACTCGCACATCTCCGCGGACGGCCGTGTGCTCATCTTCGCCTCGCTCAACCGGCCGGAGGGCCATGGCCTGGGAGACCTGTACGCGAGCATCAACATCGGGGGCCGCTTCACCAAGGCCATCAACCTGGGCCCGGCGGTGAACACGGAGAAGGATGAGTTCCACCCGTCGCTGAGCGTGGACGGGCGTCACCTCTACTTCGTGCGGCAGACGTGGAACCCGTTCGTGCCGTCGGACTTCTACGGGCTCGACACCTATTGCCTGTTGTTTCAGTGACGGCCGGGGAGCCCGCCGCCCGGGGCGGCGCTCCTCTGACGTGAAGCAAGGCGGGGCGGGCGGGGAGTGGCGCAGGGGCACTCCACGCTCGCCTCGCTGTTTCATTGCCTGTTGGAGTAGAGGCGATGCTGCCCGATGCTGAATGCAGGGTGATGGGACAGGTGTCTATCGGGAAGCGCGCTTCCCACGCGCGGCCGCTGCCTGGGCGGCGTACTGCCCGGGCGCGCGACCGACGAGCGCCTTGAAGTCCCGGATGAAGTGCGACTGGTCGAAGTAGCCGAGCTGGAGCGCCAGGCTCGCCATGTCGGGAGCATCGGGTCGCGCGAGCTGCTCGGCGGCCTCATGCAGGCGATAACGCTGGATGACCCACTTGGGGCTCACGCCCACGGCCGCGCTGAATCTCCGCTGGAGGTTGCGCGGCTCCAGCCCCGCGAGCGCCGCCACCTGCTCCATCCTCGTGAGCGTCGTGTCCACCGCGAGCCGCTCCACCAAATCCCTCAGCCGGGCAATGGACTCGGGCATGAGCGGCAGGCGGGGCCGCAGGAAGTCCTCGGCCAGCGTCATGCACCGGCGCACGTCCGGCTCCGCGAGGATGGCGTCCTTGAGCGCGATGCTCTCCCGTCCGAACACGGACCGCAGGCTCACCGTGCGGTCCGTGAGGCGCGACAGCGGGGCCTTGAGCCAGGGCTGGAAGGCCGCGGGACGGAACTTGATGCCGAACACCCGGGACTGGCCCTGCAGCCTGCGGCGGAACCGGCGCGACTGCACTCCCGCGATGCGCGCCTGTCCCCGCTCGAACACCACGTGCACGCACGGGTGGGGCAGGGTCTCCGCCAGCAGCGGCGGCTCCCCGCGCAAGTCCCAGCGCACCGTCCAGAAGTGCTGGACGAAGGCCTCCAGGTCAGCCGAGGGCGCGAAGCGCTCGTGCGCAATCCTGCCCTCGGGGGCGGGGCGCTGAAGGACTCCACGGGGCGCATCGATGCGAGGGCGACTCACCGGCGCGCATTCTGTCGGCGTGTCGCGTTTTTGCAATCGGCGGCGCGCAGGCACCGGTATTGGATGGGCCACTCGATGAGGGGCCATCCATGATGAAGGCCAGAACGATGATGTGGACGTGGGTGCTCGGCGCCGTGCTCGCTCAGGGCTGCGCGGGCAGTCAGGCCACGGTTTCCCCACGGACAGGGAGCGAGACGAACATGACGAAGCGTGTGCAGGGACCCTTCGACGTCAAGGTGAAGCCCCTGGCGCCGGACGAAGGCGCGGCGGCGACGCCCATCGGCCGGATGTCCATCGACAAGCGGTACCACGGCGACCTGGAGGGCACGGGCGTGGGGCAGATGCTCGCGACGATGGATGACGGCAAGTCGGGCGCCTACGTCGCGCTGGAGCGCGTCACCGGCAGCCTCCAGGGCCGCAAGGGCAGCTTCTCCATCCATCACACCGGCCGCATGACGCGCGGCGCACCCGAGCTCTCCATCCTCGTCGTCCCCGACTCCGGAACGGATGAGCTCAAGGGGCTCACCGGCTCGATGCAGATTCAAATCGACGAGAAGGGTGGCCACACCTACGTGTTCGAGTACGCGCTCCCCGACGCGCCCTGAGTCCCGCGCCTGGGCCGCTCAGCGCAGGACGGAGCGGCCCGCCTTCAGCTCCTGATGGAGCGCATCGCCGAGGACCACCTTGCCGTCCTCGCTGAGGACATGGTCCTGGAGCACCGTCTCGAAGTCGCCGATGACGGCCTCCGGCTTCACCTCGCGCCATGTCTCGTCGTCGGAGATGAGCGTGCCCACCTCGAACGCGCCGAACTCCACCTGGTGTCCATCTTCGATGAACACCTTCGCGCTCAGCTTCCCGCTCACGCCCAGGGTGTCCACGTCGAACGAGTTGGCGTAGAGCACGTTCTCCACCGTGAGGTTCCCCGTCACGCGAACCTCCGAGCCGCAGACCATGTCCCGCGCGCTCAGGTTCCCGAGGACGTACACCTTGGAGAAGTCGTCCTCGTTGTAGAACTGGTCCGCGAGGCAGCCCGTCACCGTCAGGTTCCCCACGACGATGACGACTTCGTTGGGCTCCATCTCGAAGTCCCCCTCGACGGTGAGGTTCCCCTGGCGCAGCAGGAACTGGAGGTGGTCGTCGTCCTCGCTGAACGGCGTGTCGAGGAGGCTCTCCAGAATCATGTTCGCGCGCGCACTGTCGATGGGGTCGAAGTTGTCAGCCATGCGAGGCAATCTAACGACTGCCCCCGAGGCCTCAAGCGCTCCGTGGCGTCACCTCCTTCACGGGCAGGGTGAGTGCTGGACTCTCAGCGCTCACTCGCTTCGCAGGGCCACTTGCGGATCCACCCGGGTGGCCCGGTGCGCGGGCAGCCAGGTGGCCAGCAGGGCCACGATGGCCACCAGCAGGGACAGCGAGCCGAAGACGACGGGGTCCGTGGCGCTCACGCCGAACAGCAGGCTGGACAACACGCGCGTCAGTCCCCAGGCACCGAGGAGTCCCAGCGCGACCCCCCCGAGCGCCAGCCGCAGGCCCTGGCCCAGCACCATGCGCAGCACGTCCGAGGCCTGCGCCCCCAGCGCCATGCGGATGCCAATCTCCCGCGTGCGCTGCCGCGCCGTGTACGCCATGACGCCGGACAGGCCCACACTGGCGAGCAGCAGCGAGAGGACCGCGAACACCGCCACGAGCACTGACACGAAGCGAGGCCGCGCGGTGGACTCCGCCACGCGCTGCTCCATCGTCAGCGTCACGCCCACGGGCAGGTCCTTGTCCAGCGAGGCCACGACGGAGCGCACCGCGGCGGCCAGCGCCATCGGCTCGCCCTCCGTCCGGGCGACGAAGGACATGAGGAAGAGGGAGCGCTGGAGCGCGGGCAGGTAGGCCTCCGGTCGGGTCTCCTTGGTGAGGCCGTCGTACCGCACGTCGCCCACCACGCCCACCACCGTGAGCCAGGGCGTCTCCGCGTCCCCCACGCGAATCCGCTGGCCCACCGGGTCCATCTTCGGGAAGTGGAGCCGCGCGGCCGTCTCGTTCAGCATCACCACGGGCTGCGACTTGCTCGTGTCGGTGCTCGTCACGTCCCGGCCCTGGCGCACGGGGATGCCCAGCGACTCGAAGTATCCCGGCGTGACGACCTGGAAGCCCACGCTCGCGCGCTCCTGGGGAGAAGGCGCCGGACGTCCCTCGATGTCCAGGTCGAACCAGATGTTGGCGCCTCCCAGCGGGAGGTCCGTCACCGCGCCCGCGCTCCGGACGCCCGGGAGCGCCGACACGTGCTCCACCACCTGCTGGAAGAAGGCCCCCTGTCGCGCCTCGTCAGGGTACTTCTCCTTCGGCAGCTCCAGGGTCCAGGTGAGCACGGATTCCTCGCGGAAGCCCGGGTCCACGTCCTGGAGGCGCGACAGGCTGCGCAGCAACAGTCCCGCGCCAATGAGCAGCACCACCGCCAGCGCCACCTCGCCCACCACGAGCGCGCCGCGCGAACGGCCGCCGCCCACGAGCTTTCCTCCACCCGCCTGTCGCAACACTCCGTCGAGGTCCGGACGCGAGGCCTGGAGCGCGGGCAGCAGGCCAAAGAGGAGCCCCGTGCCCAGCGACATGCACAGCGCGAAGGCCAGCACCCATCCGTCCACGCGAACCTCGTCGAGCCGGGGCAGCTCCGCCGGCACCAGGCTCAGCAGGCTGTCCATTCCCCAGACGGTGAGGAGCAGGCCCAGCGCGCCCGCGAGCAGGCCGAGCAGCACGCTCTCCGTGAGGAGTTGACGCATCATCCGTCCGCGTCTCGCGCCCAACGCCGCGCGCACCGCCATCTCCTGCCGCCGCGCCGCCGCGCGCACCAGGAAGAGGTTGGCCACGTTCGCGCAGGCGATGGCCATCACCAGCCCCACCGCCGCCAGCAGCACCCACAACACAGGCCGCACGTCGCCGAGAATCTGCTCGCGCAGGGGCACCAGGGTGATGCCGGAGTGCAGGTTGCTCGAGGGGTACTCCTGCTCCAGCCGCTGGGCGACGGCGCTCATCGCCGCGCTCGCGCGCTCCATCGTCACGCCGGGCTTCAGTCGTCCGAGCACGCGCAGGTAGGTGGTGTCTCGGGACTGGCTGAGGTCCAGCGTCCCATCCGAGCCGAGCTGCGGGATGTCGTGCGACGGCGCGGGAACCCAGAGCTCGGGTGCATCGGCCGGCGTGGACGTCTGCGGTCCGATGCCGGGCAGGGTGAATCGCTCCGGCATCACTCCGACGACCTGGTAGCCGCGGTCATCGAGGCGCACGTCACGACCGATGATGCGAGGGTCCGCGCCGAAGCGGCGCTTCCACAGCGCGTGGCTCAGCACCACGACGTGGCGAGGCCCTGTCTCCCCCTCGACGGGTTGAAACGCGCTGCCCAGGGCCGCCGGCACGCCGAGCACCTGGAAGTAGTTGGCGGACACGCTGGCGCCGCGCAGGCGCTCGGGCGTGCCATCGCCTGTCAGGCTGAGGCTGAGGCGGGAGAACGCCGCGAGCTCGTCGAACACGTCGCCCTGTGCGCGCCAGTCGAGGAAGTTGGCGGGCGCCACGGTCCACCGAGGGGTGCTCGGCATCCGCGTCCAGGCCAGCACCAGTCGGTCCTGCTCGGGGAAGGGCAGGGGCGACAGCAGCACCGCGTTGACCACGCTGAAGATGGCGGTGTTCGCCGCGATGCTCAGGGCCAGCGTGAGCACCGCGACGAGGGTGAACGCCGGATGCCGGGCGAGCATCCTCAGGGCGAGGCGAAGGTCTTGGGTGATGTCGGACAAGGCCCCTCCGGGGCGAAGGCTGCGGCTCCCCGCACGAAGCAAGGGTCGAGCCATGCCTCTTCTCCCAGGGCGCGTCGAGTGAAGGCCCGTGCTCGCCGCGTGTCGGGTTGCCCGACCCTGGGAAGTGGCTTCCCAGTTCCGGAACACCGGGTCAGGCGGGTGGCGGAGGCGGTGTGATTCCGAGCGACTCCTGCGCCAGCGCGAGCGGGTCTCCCAGCTCCGGCCGGGCGCCGCGCTTCGCGAGGGCCTTGGTCAGGGCCGCCAGCTTCTTGGCGAGCCAGGGCTCGAAGGGGCCCTCCTCCCGCAGGGGCAGGCTGTCCTCCACGAGCCAGATGACGAGGGAGTCAACCTGCTCGCTCTTGCCGAAGCAGTAGCCGTTGACGTCGTTGCGGTCCTCGGACGCGAACATCAGGAAGCGGTAGACGTGATGGCCCGCCTCTCGTTCCCAGCGCACCCGGTCCCAAGCGCGACCCGGCTCGCCCATGCCTTGTGACTCCCGTGCGCGCCAGCGGGGTGGCAGGAAGGCCAGGCCCTTCTTGCCGGTGTTGAGCCAGCCATAACCCACGGCCTCGACGAAGCGCTGATACGTGTCCGGCAGGAGCCCCGTGACGTCGGGGACCTGCTTGAAGGTCAAGTGCAGGGGCTCCAGGTCCACCGGGTACTGCCCCGTGGCGCGCGGGCCCAGGGCCTCTCGGAACTGCTGCTCCAGCGCCCGCCAGGAGACCTCGAGCGGGACGGCGGGAGCCGTCGACGCCTTCTTCGAGGGGGAACGAGGGGCCGCGGTCTTCTCTTGCGCCATGGGGTCCTGGCTCGTGGTGGTGGCCCCGATTCCCTACCGCCCCGTCCATGGACCAGCAAGCGTCATGAAGAGGGCGGCTCCGCGAGGATGGGATGCACGGACGGCCGATGCCTCACCGGCAGTGATGAGCGGAGGGGATTCCGCCTCGACTCGCGCCTCGGTGAGGCGCGTGACGCTCAGCGCAGGACGCGGGTGAGGACCGCGAAGTCGTCCTGGCCGTGTCCCGCCTTCAAGGCCGCCTGGATGAGGGCGTCCATGGCGCGAGGGATGCCGTCGTGGATGCCGCGCTCCTCACACAGGTGCAGCAGGTGCTGGAACGCGACGTTGTGCGTCTCCAGGGTGGCCAGGGTCGCCTCGTCGGCGCCCAGCGTGTCCTTCTGGACGCGGGCGAGCACGTCCGCCACGGCGCCGTCGACGACCGGGGCGAGGGCCTTGGCGAACGTGGCCAGCGTCGCGAGCGGGAGCTTCTCCGCGCGGCAGATGGCCACGGCCTGCAGCACGCCGAACAGGGAGCCCCACATGTGGACGAGCAGGGCGCTGTCGAGCGCGGACGCATGGCCCACGTCCTCGCCCACGTGCTGCGTGTTGCCTCCGAGCACCAGCAGCGTGGACCGGTGTTTCTCGAACAGCGCGGTGGGGCCCGCGTACAGGAGCGTCCCCTCGGGCAGGCCGATGAAGTCCGGCGTGCCCATGATGGCTCCGTCCAGGTAGTCGATGCCGTGCCGCCGCGCCCAGTCCGCCTGCTCACGCGCGAGGGCAGGGGAGCCGGACGTCAACTGCACGAGCAGCTTGCCTCGCAGCGCCTGCGTCACCTCGTCCTGCCGGAGCAGGTGGTCGCTGGTGTCGTAGTCATTCACATTCACCACGATGACGTCGGAGGTGTGCACCGCGTCCCGCACGCTCTCTGCGATGCGCGCGCCCAGCGCCGCGAGGGGCTCGGCGCGGGCCCGCGTGCGATTCCAGACCGTCGTCGCGTGTCCGCTCTGGAGGAAGGCCCTGATGAGCGCGGAGCCCATGCGGCCCGTGCCGATGACACTGATGGATGGCTTCATGTTGGTATGTCTCCCTGTCTCGAATCAGAGCTGCGAGAGGCCGCCGTCGACGGGCAGCTCCGCGCCGGTGGTGAATGTCGCCTCGAAGCCGAGGAACAGCGCCGCGCGCGCCACCTCCTCCGCGGAGCCGATGCGCTTCATCGGTGTGATTTCCGCGCCCTCCTTCTCGAAGGCCACCACCTCTTCGGGCGTGGCGCCGCTGACGCCCAGCGTGGGTGTCTTGGTGAAGCCGGGGCTCAGCGCGTTGACGCGGATGCCCCGGGGCAACAGCTCCGAGCCGAGCACGCGCACGAACGAGCGCACCGCCGCCTTCGCGCCCGAGTAGGCGCTCATGCCCGGGTGACCGGACTCGTCCGCCACCGAGGTGGTGAAGACGAACGCCCCGCCTTCCCGGACGTGAGGCACCAGCCGCTGCGCGGTGAAGAACGCGCCCTTGGTGTTGATGCCGAACGTCTCGTCGTACTCGGCCTCCGACACCTGGTCGAAGGGCCGCAGCTTCGCGTAGCCCGCGTTGATGAGGACGAAGTCGACCGCGCCCAGCTTCTCCTTCACGAGCGAGGCCAGCGCGTCGATATCGCGCAGGCTCGCCGTGTCGGAGCGCACCACGTGCGCCCGGGGGCCCAGCTCCTTTCGCGCCGCGTCCAGTCCCTGCTCGTTGCGCCCGGTGAGCAGCACCTCCGCGCCCTCCGCGAGCAGCGCCTTCACCGTCGCGAGCCCGATTCCCGCCGTGCCTCCGGTGACCACGGCTTTCTTCCCTGAGTACCTGCCCATGTCCATGACTCCCGACCGCCTGCCTGGAGGTGGGGCCGCTCGCGCCCACCTCGCGTTGGATGTGGGAGAGGAATACCGACGGCCTCCGCGCGGGTCGCGCACGCGCGGATGTTTCGGGAGCACGAAAAGCCGGTGCCCCCTATATTCGGGGGCCATGAGCGAGCACGCGCGCCGACGTCCTCGAATCAGCCTCGGTGTCGAGCTGCGGGTGACGAGTGTGGGCGACGTGCTGCACGCCGCCAGCGCGGACCACTTCATCAGCATCCATTCAGGCAAGCCCGTCCGCGTGGCCTGTCACTCCAGCCGGATCAGCTCTCTGCGCACGCGCGGTGATTTGAACCTGATGCCCGCCGGCGTGTCGGACACCTGGGTGGAGGATGACGCGAGCACCGCGGTGGACCTGCGGCTGCCCCACTCGCTCTTGCGGATGGCCGCCGAGGACATGGGGTTGGACCCGGACAAGGTGGGGCTGGAGGAGCGCCACCACTTCCGCGACGAGCAGATTGAGCACATCGCCTGGGCGCTGGAGGCGGAGTACCACGCGGACTTCCCCAACGGGCTGCTCTACCGGGAGAGCCTGGGGCTGGCGCTCGCGGCGAGGCTCCTGGCCAGGTATCGGACCGAGGCCGAGGTGCGTGGTGGACTTCCCGCGTCCCAGCTCCAGCGGGTCATCGAGTACATCGAGAACCACCTGGACGAAGACCTCGCCCTCGCGTCACTGGCTCGCGTGGCGGGAGTCAGCGCGTCGCACTTCAAGACGCTCTTCAAGCGCTCCACGGGACTACCCGCCCACGAGTACGTGATTCAGCGCCGGGTGGAGCGCGCCCGCACCCTGCTGCTGCGCGGGGAAATGCCCACGGGGCAGGTCGCGCTGGAGGCGGGCTTCTCCCACCAGAGCCACATGGCCCGGTGCATGCGCCGGGTCCTGGGAGTGACACCGGGCGCCATCGTCCGCTCGCGCGCGTGATTCCGCGTTGCCCGTGACGTGAGGGGCGGCTCGACCTGCTGCGTCAGGCCCGAAGGTCAGGGGGCCTCGCGGAAACCTGACATACTCCTGTCACTGACAGGGTCCATAACTCCCTCCATCAACACGCCGCACCGAGGAGAACCCTGCCATGAGCGAGACCGCCCCCCAGAAGTCCCCCACCCTCAAGACGTACGTCGGCGGCTGTCACTGCGGCGCCGTGCGCTTCGAGGCCGAGTTCGACCTCTCCGCGCCGGTGAACCGCTGCAACTGCACCGTCTGCACCAAGATGGGCGGCACGACGACCTCGGTTCCGCCCAGCCAGTTCCGCGTCACCAAGGGCGAGAGCGAGACGAGCGAGTACCGGGTGGGTGACAGCCCCAACTACCGCCGCTTCTGCAAGCACTGCGGCGTCCAGTGCTACGGCGGAGGCTTCGTCGAGGAGATGGGCGGCCACTTCCGCTCCATCAACCTGGGCTGCCTCGACGGCGTGGATGTCTCCAAGCTCACCGTCCAGTACTGGGATGGCCGCTACAACAACTGGGAGGCCGGCCCGAGCAACCAGCCGTTCCCGCTGCGCGCCACCGCCTGAAGTCGCCACCTTGAGCGTGTCGCCCCCGCGGAGGGTGACACGCTCGCGCGGGCCCGCGTCAGCGGCGGGCCACCGACTCCTCCATTCCGCGCAGGATGAGCTCCAGGCCGCGTCGGAACTCTTCCTCGGGGGCCATCTTCTGGGCGCGCCGCGCGGTCTCCCGGAGCAGCGGATACGTGGTGACGTCCAGCTCCGCGAGCGCGGCGGTGCCTTCGCCGGACAGCGAGCCCAGGTGCGTCAACTGGACGGCGCCGAACACGTAGCTCACCAGCGTGCGGAACGCGATGACGCGCGCCGTGCCGTCGAAGCCGCCCTCCGTGAGCAGCCCCAGCAGCGCCTCCGCCCACGCGAGCGTTCCCGTCGTGGAGTGGCGGCGGGTGAGCAGCAAGGGCGCGACGGCGGGGTGCTGGAGCACCGCTTCCCGCACGCGCGTCATCAACCCCATCACCCGCGTCGTCCACTTCACGCTCGATGACGGCGCCGGCAGCTCGATGCCGCGCATCACCGTGTCCACCACCAGCGACTCCAGCGCCTCGCGGCCCTCGACGTAGCGGTACAGCGACATGGTGCCCATGCTGAGCGCGCTCGCCACGGAGCGCATCGTCAATGCGTCCAGCCCCTCCCGGTCGATGACGGTGAGCGCGGCGGCGGCGATGCCTGACGGAGTGAGCGAGCGGGGACGGGGCATTCGGTTGACAGCGTAAGGGGCACCTTCTTAGTTTAGGAGTACAACGTACGCCTACGCTGGAGGAAAGATGTCGGTGCGTCCCGAAGGCAGGAAGTTGTCCATGGGGGACCGGTTTACCGCGAGGGAGCTGGAGACGATTTCCGGCGGGAAGGTCCGCATCCCCGAGCCGGGCCTGACGGTGCATCTCCAATTCCGGCGCTTCGCCGGGTGCCCCATCTGCCACCTGCACCTGCGCTCCCTGGCGCGGCGGCACGAGGAGCTGAAGGCGGCGGGGCTTCAAGAGGTCATCGTCTTCCACTCGAGCGCGGAGGAGCTGCGCACCTATGAGGGGGCCCTCCCGTTTGCCATCGTGGGGGACCCTCAGCGCCGCCTCTATCGGGAGTACGGAGTGGAGGCCGCGCCCCGGGCGCTGCTGAATCCTCGGGTCTTTGGCGGGCTGGTCCGGGCGCTCGTCAACGGCTTCGGGGACTTCTTCACGGGCCGGCACCCGGCGCCACCGGTGCTCCCGGCCGGAGGGCGCCTGGGGCTCCCCGCGGACCTCCTCATTGGCGGCGATGGGGAAATCCTGGCCGTGAAATACGGCGAGCATGCGGACGACCAGTGGTCCGTGGACGAACTGCTGGCCCTCGTCCAACCCGCTCCAGCACGTCCCCAGCCCGTCCCCGGGCAGTGATTCCAAGGGGTTGCCCGCAGAGACGGGAAGTGTGTGCGTTTTCCTCCCACGGAGACACAACCCTGGGCTCGCAAGAATCGAGAATACCCACGTAAGCCGCACTTCAACCTCTGGGCACCCCCACCATGAAGATTCGCGCCGACCTCCCGAAGCTTCCCGTCACGCGTCCCGCTGACTCGCGCCCCGCCGCCGCCACCGAGGTGAAGAACACGGCCGTGGGCTTCGCCGGGGGCTCTTCGTTCGAGGCGCCGGTGCGTCCCGCGCAGGTGAAGCCGGCCGCCCCGCTGGCCCCGCCGGTGAAGTCCGGCCCCGTGGCCCTGGACAGCGAGGCCAGCAAGGCCGCCATCCAGTCGACGGTGGACTTCCTCCAGAAGCAGGGCGCGCCCACCGTCTCCCAGCTGCTCGCCGGCAAGCCGGGCGTCAACGCCGCGGACTTCGCGCCGCGCGCGGTGGAGCAGGACGACCTGGGCATGACGCACGTGCGCATGGACCGCAAGAGCGAGGGAGTGCGCGTCTTCGGCGAGCAGGTGGTGAGCCACCTGACGGCGGACGGCAAGGTGGACAGCGTCACCGGCGACGTGGCGACCATCCCCGCCGGCCTGGGCAAGAGCCCCACCAAGCTGTCCGAGAAGGACGCGCTGGCCGTGGCGCAGAAGGAGTTCGGCGGCGCGACGGACCGCAAGCCCGTCACCGAGCGCGTCATCTTCAAGGACGCCAGCGGCGAGTACCGCGCCGCGTACCACGTGCAGCTGAGCAACACGACCGACCTGGGCCCGGGCAAGGACCCGCGCCGCATGAACTACCTGGTCGACGCGAACACCGGCAAGGTGCTGGAGCAGTACAACCAGATGGGCGGCGTGGGGAACCACGCGCACGGCGCCGACCATGCGCACGCGAAGAAGCCCTCGCTCGTCGCCACCGAGCCCACCACGCCGGGCGCGGAACCCACCACGACGGGCAAGGCGGACGACACCACCCAGTACAGCGGCAAGGTGGAGATCGGCAGCACCCAGACGAAGGACGGCAAGTACGCGCTGGAGGACAGCACGCGCGGCGGCGGTGTGGTGACGCGTGACGCGCTCAACCGCAACCCGGACACCGACTGGACGACCAACGCCCCCATCACCGACGACAACAACGTCTGGGGCGAGAAGACCGACTCCGCGCGCAACAAGGACGCGGTGGACGCGCAGTACGGCGCCCAGGCGACGTACGACTTCTACAAGGACGTGCTCGGCCGCGACTCCATCGACGGCAAGGGCGAGAAGCTCATCTCCGACGTGCACGTGGGCAAGGACTTCGCCAACGCCTTCTGGGACGGCGAGAAGATGAACTACGGCGACGGCGACGGCGACCAGTTCGGCTCGCTCACCACGCTGGACATCGCGGGCCACGAAATCACCCACGGCCTCACCGAGCGCACCGCGGGCCTTGAGTACCGCAACGAGTCGGGCGCCCTCAACGAGGCGTTCAGCGACATCATGGGCGTGGGCGTGGAGTGGCACGCCAGCCAGACGAACGACGCGGTGAAGTTCGACTGGACGGTGGGCGAGGACACGTTCACCCCGAACAACGGCGACCCCACCGACGGCCTGCGCGACTTGAGCGACCCGTCCAGCGACGGCATGTCGCCGGACCACTACTCCAAGCGCTACAAGGGCACGCAGGACAACGGCGGCGTGCACATCAACTCGGGCATCGCCAACAACGCCTTCTACCTGCTGTCCGAGGGCGGCAAGAACCGCACCTCCGGCACCGAGGTGAAGGACGGCATCGGCATCGAGAAGGGCCTGAAGATCTACTCCCGCGCGCTGAGCTTCTACATGACGCCGCAGACCAACTTCGCCCAGGCGAAGGAGGCCACGTACAAGGCGGCGCAGGACCTCTACGGCAAGGACTCCGTCGAGGCCGCGAAGGTGCTGGAGAGCTGGGCCGCGGTGGGCGTGAAGTAAGGCCTGCGGCGTTCGTTTCATCCCCGCCGCGCTCGAGCCACCCGCTCGCGCGGCGGGAGTATTTCCTCGCGCCAGGTGTCCTGTCGTGGTTCCTCCTCGGACCTGGCAGGGCATTCCATGGACGACCCCGCGAACTTCGTGCTGCTGACGTGTGTGGCGACGCTGGCCGTGCTGCTCCTTTTCGCCGCCGGCCGCTCTCCCCTCCAATCGCCGACGGTGGGCAGGGGCTTCCTGCATCTCTGCCTTGCCCTGGGGCTCGCCGGCGTGACGGCCACCCTGTTGTCGGTGACGGGCGTGCTCCCACGCACGCCGGCCGTTCGACTCGCGGCTCGGGTCCTGCTCTTCCGTGGCTGGGTCGTCATCGGCGTCTCACTGGCCGCGACGCTCGTCGCCATCGCGGTCCAGGCCCGGCGGCACACCGCGGGTTCGAAGTCAGGCGCCCATGCCTTCCCCCTGGCAGCGAGGGACTCCATGGTGCTCGGCCTCTGCGTCACGGTGGCCGCCGCCCTCCTCTCGGTCGAAATCGGGAAGCTCACGCACGATGCGGACATGCGGCGGTTCTTCGTGGCCTCGGGGCTCCCTGTCTGGCTGCACTACTCGACGGTGGCCCTGGAGCTCGCGGGTGCGGTGGGATTGCTGCTGCCCAGGTGGCGGCGGCCGAGCGCCGCGGGCCTGTTGCTCATCATGCTTGGAGCCATCGGCACGCACGTGCGCAATGGCGACCCGCTCTCCGACTCGCTGGAGGCCATTCACCTGCTGGTGATTCTCGCGGGCATCCTCGTGCTCACCGGCTCGACACGCCCGCGGGCCTCCACGTCGACCTCGCCGGGCACCGCGCACGCGGCGAACGAGGATGAGGCCCAGGGAGCTGGCCGCCACGGCGAAGCCCGCGAGGCGCAGCTGTGAGCCGATGACTCCGGCCACGCCCACCGTCACCCCGAGCAGCGACAGGTACGCGGCGATGCACAGGGGACACTTCGGGATGAGCGTGGCCAGGAGCCCCAGGGCCAGCGACACGCCAGGCCCGCCCATGGTGGGGCGGCGTGTCACCGGGTCAGCGGCCATACTGGTCTCGCAGGCGCACCCAGTGCATCGGCCAGGGCAGTCCGCCCTCGTCACGTCCCTTCGAGACGAGGTCGAGCACATGGTAGGCCGTGTTGATGACCTCGATGCCGCGCCCGTACGTCCCATAGGTGTGGAAGACGTCGCCGCGTTCGTCCTTCGCGAAGGCGCTGATGCCCGGCATGTCTGAGTTGGACTCCCGCAGCGGTCCGTAGTTGTAGACGGCTTCGCCGCGCTCCAATTCCTCCGGGCTGAACGACACGTTGAAGTCGAAGTTGAAGGTGTTGGCCTGGGAGGACAGCCACTTGAAGCGCCAGCCCATGCGCTGCTGGAACGCCTGCAGCTTGGGCGGGGCCGCGCGGGAGATGGCGACGAAGCTCACGTCCCGCTGCGCCAGGTGCTCGACGACTCCGTTGAAGGAGTCCGCCCAGAACGAGCAGTTCTTGCAACCCACCTCCCACTCTGGCGCGAACATGAAGTGGTAGACGACGAGCTGGCTTCGGCCCGCGAAGAGCTGCGCCAGCGTCTCCTGTCCGTCGGGGCCGTCGAACACATAGGGCTCGGCCACGCGCAGCCAGGGAAGGGCGCGGCGGGTGGCGCTCAGCTCGTCGTTCATGCGCATGAGGGCCTTCTCCCTCGCCAGCAGCTCCTTGCGTGCGGCGAGCCACTCACTCTTCGATTCCGTCATGACGGGTGTCATGTGATTCCTCCCGGGGGTTGGGACTCCAGACGTAATGGGCACGAGGCGCGGGCCGGGAGTAACAAAGGCGACGGGCTTCCCAACGCCGGTGGGGTGCTGGAGGATGCGCGGCATGGATGCGCTCGTCACCAGGGCGGCACGAGCACTTCGTGAGGGAGACCCGCTCGGTGCGCTCCAGCGTGTGGCGCTCCGGGAGGACGCACCGGCGTTGGCCCTGAGAGGGGTCGCGATGGCGCAGCTGGGCGAGTTCGCCAAGGCCACGCAGCTGTTGAGGCGTGCCGCGCGCGCCTATGGCTCCGGAGACGACCTGGCACGGGCGCGCTGTGGCGTCGCGGAGGCGGAGGTGGCGCTCGCGTCCCGCGACTTCGAAGGGGTGGACCTCCTGCTCGTCGAGGCGCTTCGAACCTTCGAACACCACGGTGACTCCGAGAACGCGCGCTACACGCGCCTGTTGCAGGCACGGCATGCCCTGGTGTTGGGTCGGGTCGAGGCGGCCGAGCAGGTGCTGGCCGGGCTCGACTCGCGCGGTGTGTCTTCGATGCAGTCGTCCCTCGCGCGGCTGCTGTCGTTCGAGGTGGCGTTGCGTCGGGGGAAGATTCACGCCGCCCGCACCGCGCTCGAACACGCCCGCGTCGCCGCCCGGCAGGCGCGCATCCCCGCGCTTGGCGCCGAGGTCGAGCAGGCGGCCCGGGTGTTGAGCATCCCCGCCGCGCGCGTCGTCGTTCGGGGCGAGGCGCGGCCCGTCATGCTCGACGAGGTCGAGTCGCTGCTCGGCTCGGAGCACCTCGTCGTGGATGCCTGCCGTCGCGTGTTCCGCTCGGGCTCGCGGGTTGTATCGCTGTCCACGCGCCCCGTGCTGTTCGCGCTCCTGCGGGTGCTGGCCGAGGCCTGGCCGGGTGACGCCTCTCGCGACGAGCTCGTCTGGCACGTGTTCGGGGCGCGGCGGGTGAATGCCTCGCATCGCGCGCGGCTGCGCGTGGAGCTGGGGCGTCTGCGCACGCAGTCGCGCGACCTGGCGGACATCCAGGCGACCCCGCGTGGGTTCGTCCTGGTTCCCCGGCGTCCGGTGGAGGTCCGGGTCCTCACTCCGCCTGTCGAGGGGGCGGGAGGGGCCGTGGTGGCGCTGCTCGCGGACGGTGAGCACTGGTCCACCTCCGCGCTCGCGCACGCGCTGGGGGCGAGTCAGCGCACCGTGCAGCGGGCGCTCGCCGCGCTGGAGGAGGCCGGACAGGTCCGAGTGCTGGGGCGTGGCCGCGCGCGACGCTGGGTGGCTCCTCCCGTCAGTGGTTTCACGACGACCTTGTTACTCCCCACCTCGACTTTCCCTGGTTAGAGCGGACCCGAGGGGCACGGGAAGGAGCGCGGACATGGACAAGACCGGGAGCGAGGTGGAGGAGACACAGCCAGCGGAGGTCCTCCGGGAGTACGGCCCGTTCGAGGGTGCCTCGCGCGTCCACGGCGTGACGTTCGACGGCGCGCATGTCTGGTTCGCCAGCGATGAGACGCTTCACGCCTTCGACCCGGTGAGTGGGGAACCCGTGCGCACCCTCGCCGTCGCGTGTGACGCGGGGACCGCCTTCGATGGGCGACATCTGTTCCAGCTTGGCGGAGGGCGCATCCGGAAGATCGACCCCGAGACGGGACAGGTGTTGAAGACGCTCCCTGCTCCGGGCAATGGCAGTGACTCGGGGTTCACCTGGGCCGAGGGCTCGCTGTGGGTGGGCGAGTATCGCGGCCGGAAGATTCATCGCATCGACCCCGAGACGGGCACCATCCTGCGCACCATTGAGTCCACCCGCTTTGTCACGGGCGTGACGTGGGCGGAGGGCGAGCTGTGGCACGGCACCCTGGAAGACGGCGCCAGCGAGCTCCGTCGGCTCGACCCGGCCGACGGCCGCGTGCTCGTCAGGCTCACGTTGCCCGAGGGGATGAGCGTCACCGGGCTGGAGTCCGACAAGGGCGACATCCTCTACGCGGGCGGCGGCACGAGCGGCAAGGTGCGCGCGGTGAAGCGGCCCCGACGCTCGCGCCGCTGAAGAGGGCCCCCGCGGGCCACACGGGGCTTCGAGACAACCCGCACCCTCCAGGTGGAGCGGGCGGCTGCCCGTCGGCCTGCCCCTCTCCCGGAGACGACGCCCTTCCGGGCGGGTGACGCCATCTCACATCCCAGTGACGCCTTCACCGTGCACCACCGCGAGGAGAGACACATGCCCCTGCATGGCAAAGATGAAGTCCGGGACCGCCTGAACGATGACGTCTACGCCTCCCCGGACCTGTCCGTCCCGATGCCGAAGTATCGCATCCCGGACGAGGAGCACAGCGCCGAGCACGCCTACGCCGTCGTGCACGACGAGCTGCTGCTGGACGGCAATTCCCGGCAGAACCTGGCCACCTTCTGCCAGACCTGGTCCGAGCCCCAGGTGCACAAGCTGATGGATGAGTGCCTCGACAAGAACATGATTGATAAGGACGAGTACCCGCAGACCGCCGAAATCGAGACGCGCTGCGTGAACATGCTCGCCGACCTGTGGCACGCGCCGCACGCGGCCAACACCATGGGCTGCTCCACCACTGGCTCCAGCGAGGCGGCGATGCTGGGCGGACTCGCGCTCAAGTGGCGCTGGCGCAAGCGGCGCGAGGCGGAAGGCAAGCCCACCGACAAGCCCAACCTCATCTGCGGGCCGGTTCAAATCTGCTGGCACAAGTTCGCGCGCTACTTCGACGTGGAGCTGCGCCAGGTGCCGCTGGCCCAGGGCTGCATGGTGATGACGCCCGAGGAGGTGCTCAAGCTGTGCGACGAGAACACCATCGGCGTCGTGCCCACGCTGGGCGTCACCTTCAACCTGCTCTACGAGCCGGTGCAGGAGATCGCCGCCGCGCTGGATGGCCTCCAGAAGCGCACCGGGCTGGACATCCCCATCCACGTGGACGCGGCCAGCGGCGGCTTCCTGGCGCCCTTCATCCACCAGGACGTCGTCTGGGACTTCAAGCTGCCGCGCGTGAAGTCCATCAACGCCTCCGGCCACAAGTTCGGCCTCACGCCGCTGGGCTGCGGCTGGGTGGTGTGGCGCGACAAGGAAGACCTGCCCGAGGAGCTCATCTTCCGCGTGGACTACCTGGGCGGCGAGATGCCGACCTTCGCGCTGAACTTCTCGCGGCCGGGCGGGCAGATTGTCATCCAGTACTACAACTTCCTCCGGCTGGGGCGGGAGGGCTACCGGCGCTTGCAGCAGTCGTGCTCGGACACGGCGAACGTCATCGCGAAGGCCATTGAGCAGATTGGCCTGTTCGACATCGTCTACGACGGCCGGGGCGGCGTGCCCGGCGTGTGCTGGAAGCTGAAGGACGGCACGAATCCGGGCTTCACCCTCTACGACCTGGCGGACCGGCTGCGTGAGCGCGGCTGGCTGGTGCCCGCGTACCCCATGCCCGCCAACCTCGAGGACCTGGTGGTGCAGCGCGTGCTGGTGCGCCACGGCGTCAGCAGGGACCTGGCCACGCTGCTGGTGACGGACCTCATCGCCTGCATCGAGCACTTCAAGCGCCACCCGGTGAGCGCGCCGATGACGCGGGAAGAGGCGTCCGGCTACCACCACTGAGCGACTGTGGGCGGGAGCGTGTCGCGACGGGCACGCTCCCTCCCCTGTTTCTACGGTGCGTCGTGGCGCTGGAGGAACCGGGTGCGCATGAAGTCGATGTACCGCGCCTCGGAGGTCTCTCGACGGGCCTGGACGAGCGGTTCGATGTCGCGCGTCGCCACGTAGCGCAGCCGGTCCGTGCCGTCGGTGGCGGCGTCGTAGATGGCCTGGGCCACGTCCTCGGACGAGGCCAGCCGGGTTGCGCGCAGCTTCGCGAAGATGTCATTCACGCCGGAGACGAAGGAGGCGTAGTCCGGGGGCGGGGTGGCGCGGCCCGCCTCGGCGCCCAACCGGTCGCCGAACTTCGTGGTGGTGACGCCGCCGGGCTCGATGATTTTCACGACGATGTTCTGCGAGAGCAGCTCGTAGGAGAGCGCCTCGGAGAAGCCCTCCAGCGCGAACTTGCTGGCGCAGTAGAGGGAGAGCATCGGCAGGGTGAAGACGCCGGCCCCCGAGCTGATGTTGAGGATGACGCCGGCCCGGTTCTTCCGGAAGTGCGGCAGCAGGGCCCGCGTCACCTCCATCACCCCGAAGACGTTGACGTCGAACTGCTCCTGGACCTTCTCGCGGGGAATCGACTCGAACACGCCGAAGAGGCTGAAGCCCGCGTTGTTGATGAGCGCGTCGATGCGCCCGAAGCGGTCGATTCCGGCGGCGATGGCTTCGTTGATGCTCTCCGGCTCCTGGACGTCCAGCCGAGTGACGAGCACGTCGTCCAGCCGGTTCAGCTCCGTCTCCGAGGCGGGCGTCCGCATCGTCGCGACGACGTTCCACCCGTTGCGCGCGAACAGGCGCGCGGTGTCCTTGCCGAAGCCCGAGGACGCTCCAGTGATGAGTACGGTCTTCTTCATGGCTCTTGCTCCCACCCGTGAAAGTTCCTGGGTGAGGGCAATGTAGCGGCGGCTATTGTTGAGGCCATCCACTGGAACCGGCATGCCTTGATGCAGGAATTCGAACAATGCCCAAAGCGGGTCTCACCGAGCTGAACGCCGTCGTCGCCGTCTCGCGCCACAAGAGCTTCCGCAAGGCGGCGGCCGAGCTGGGCATGTCTCCGTCCGCGCTGAGCCACGCCATCGCCACGCTGGAGGCGCGCATGGGCGTGCGACTCTTCAACCGCACGACGCGCAGCGTGTCGCTCTCCGAGGCCGGGCAGCGGTTCCTCTCACGCGTCCAGCCCGCGCTGCGGGAAATCTCCGAGGCGATGGAGAGCGTCAACGAGCTGCGCGACTCTCCCACGGGCACGCTGCGCTTCAACACCTCCGAGGGTGCGGCCCAGCAAATCCTCACGCCCATCCTCCTGGAGTTCCTGGAGCGCTACCCGAGCATGCGCGTGGAGGTGGTGACGGACGGGAAGCTGGTGGACATCGTCGCCGGGGGCTACGACGCGGGTTTCCGGCTGTCGGATGCCGTGCCCCAGGACATGGTCCGTGTCCCCTGTGGCCCGCCCCAGCGCTTCGTCGTCGTCGGCGCTCCCGCCTACTTCCGGCGCCATCCCAAGCCCACGACACCCCACGAGCTGACCGAGCACGACTGCGTGCGCTACCGCTTCGGCAGCGGCGCGTACTACCACTGGGAGTTCGAGAAGCGGGGACAGGCGCTGTCCGTGGAAGTCACGGGCCGGCTCTCGCTCGACAACGCCAACCTGATGCGGGAGGTGGCCTTGCAGGGCAGGGGACTGGCCTATGTCACCGAGTGGGCCGTGAAGGCGGACCTGGCGGCGGGACGGCTGGTGCGCGTGCTGGAGGACTGGACGCCGCCGTTCCCTGGCCTCTGCCTGTACTACCCGAGCCACCGGCTGGTACCCGCGGGCCTGCGCGCGTTCATCGGCGTGGTGCGCGAGGTGGCCGCGAAGTCGAAGCGCGGCGGGTAGGGCGCGCGCGCTTCAGTGCTGCGCGACGGTGGCCTCGGCGGGGACGGGCGTGCCGGCGTTGCGCTGGACGCGGGGGAAGAACAGGCCCGCGACGAAGGCTCCCACCGTGAAGAGGCAGATGAGCCAGAAGTTCACGGTCAGCCCCGACGTCAGCGCGCCGCTCAGGGTCCTCAGCATCCCCTCCGGAACGGCGGAGTGGCCGTGCTCGGGGCTGAGCAGCGCGTTGGCGGCCTCGATGGGAATGTGCGGGTCCGCCAGCAGGCGCGACACCATCACTCCGCCCATCAGCCCCACGCCCAGCACGCCGCCGATGGTGCGGAAGAACATGTTGCTGGCGGTGGCCACACCGCGCAGCTCCCAGCCCACGCTCGTCTGCACCGCGATGAGCAGCGCCGTGGACGCGAAGCCCAGGCCGATGCCGAACAGCGCCATCGACACCTGGAGCGCGAGCAGGGGTGCGTCCTGCTTGAGCAGGAGCGCCATCAACGTCGTTCCCACCACCGTCAGCCCCAGCCCTCCGACGATGAGCGGCCGGAAGCCCACGCGCAGCAGCAGCTTCCCCGCGAACACCGCCGCCAGCGGCCAGCCGACAATCATCGGCGTAATCATCCCGCCCGCCACCGTGGCCGAGCTGCCCAGCACCGCCTGCACGTACAGCGGCACGTACGTCGTCGCTCCGAACATCGCCGCGGAGAAGAGCGCTCCGGCGATGGAGGAGATGGCGATGGCGGGGGACTTGAAGATGGCCATGGGGATGACGGGCGCGGCGGCCCGAAGCTCCACCTGCACGAAGGCCACCAGCAGCACCAGCGCGGCCGGCAGGGCCCACAGGTTCATGCCCACGCCCTGCACGCCGAACAGCAGCGCCACCACGCCCGCGCACAGCAGCGCCGCGCCCGCGTAGTCCAACTGCTGCGGCTTGCGCTGCACCCGCTCGTGGAAGAAGGTGACGATGAGCACGAAGGTCAGCATCCCCACCGGCACGTTGATGAAGAAGATCCAGTGCCAGCTCAGGTACTTCACGATGAGCCCGCCCGTGAGGGGGCCCACCAGTCCCGCCACGCCCCACACCGCGCTGAAGGCCCCCTGCACCCGGGCCCGCTCCTCCATCGTGTACAGGTCTCCAATCATGGTGAGCGCCACCGGCTGGATGGCCCCCGCGCCCAGGCCCTGCAGTGTCCGGAAGGCGATGAGCATCCCCATGGTGGACGCCAGCCCGCTGGCGATGGAGCCCGCGAGGAACAGCCCGATGCCGAACAGGATGATGGGCTTGCGACCGTACAGGTCCGCCAGCTTCCCGTAGATGGGCACCGTGATGGTGGAGGACAGCATGTACGCGGTGAAGACCCACGCGTAGCTCTGGATGCCACCCAGCTCTCCCACCACGGTGGGCATCGCGGTGGACACGACGGTCACCTCCAGGGCCGCCATGAAGAGACTCAGGGCCAGGGCCACGGTGGTGAGGGGACGGTGGGTATTTCGCATGGTGTCCGGCGTCGAAGAGGCCGCCCACTTCTAATGGGAGCCCTCCGGAGGTGCCAGCATCAATCATTCCGCGTACTTGGAAAGACCAGGAAAATCGCAAACCCCGTGTCGATCTGAGGGGTCCTCATTCGTCGCCGCTGCAGAGCGGCGATTGAGCGCTCGGTGCATGGCCCGGGGGGGCCCGACGTATCCATCCTTTTGAACGTCCGGGAGTTTTCATGAAGAGGACATCAGGCATCGTCTCGATGGTCGCCGTCGTCGTGTTGCTCGTCGCCATCAGCCAGCGGCCCGGCACGTTCCGGGTCGAACGCAGGGCGAACATCCAGGCACCCGCCGAGGTCGTCTTCGCGCTGGTGAACGACTTCCAACACTGGGAGCAGTGGTCGCCCTGGTGGAAGCTGGAGCCCACCCAGCAGGTCTCCTTCGAGGGCGCGTCCTCGGGTGTGGGCGCCGTCTACGCGTGGCGGGGCGAGCGGACGGGTTCGGGGCGGATGGAAATCGTGGAGAGCCGCCCGAACACCTCCGTGCGAATCCGGCTCGACTTCACCGTGCCCATGCGGGCCACCAACACCACCGAGTACCTGCTCACCCCCACCGACGAGGGCGTGACGCTGACGTGGGTGATGACCGGGGAGAACACCTTCGCCGGCAAGGCCCTGCAGCTCTTCGCCAGCATGGACGAGGTGATGGGCCGGGACTTCGAACGGGGCCTGGCCGACCTCAAGAGCGTGGCGGAGGCCCGGCGCGGTGTCTCCGCCCCTTCCGTGGGTGAGGCCGGGTTTCACGGAGACGCCCTCAACCGCGACGCCGCCCCGGACGTCGTCGTCGCCCGGGACCCGCACTTCCCGCACGAGTAGCGCCCGGTCGGGTGGGAGTCAGTCCCACGATGTGGGGCGCGCGGATATCAGCCGTGGATAACGTGTATTTGTTTTCAGGTTGATGCTGTTTCAGCGGGCTCCGGCAGTGGCTGTCACATGCCTCAAGCAACCTCGAGGGCGTGTGCTCGATACTGATTCTGGATTTCTCCAGACAACGGCCGAGCCATGCCCACCCGGATTCCCCCACCGAGCCGTCCCGCCTCTTCCTCCACGTCCCGTTCCACCGAGTCCGAGTCGCCGCGTCCCGCGTCCAGTGGGAAGGCGGCTGGCGCGCGCGGGCCGGCGGTGAAGGACTTCTTCGACGACGTCCGGCAGACGCGCAACGCGGAGGCGCGGCGTGCTCCGGCGGACCATGGGCCCGCGGGGAGAGACCTGGTCCGCAAGGATGGGAGCCTCGTCGCCGAGCTGCCCCGGGCCACCGCCGTCCCCATGCCGTCCCAGCCCTCCAGCCGTCCGGGCATGGGCGCCATCCCCTACGACGGAGGCACGACGTTCCGCGTCTGGGCGCCCAACGCCCAGCGGGTGCAGGTGGCCGGTGACTTCAGCAACTGGGAGTCGGTGGAGCTGAAGCGCGAGCCGAGCGGCAACTTCTCCCTGGACGTCCCCGGCGCGAAGGCCGGCGAGCAGTACCAGTACGTCATCCAGGGCAAGCACGGCGACTGGCGCTGGAAGGGAGACCCGCGCGCCAACGACGTGACGAACTCCACGGGCAACTCCGTCATCGTCGACCACAAGTCCTACGAGTGGAAGCACGACTGGGAGTTCAAGATGCCGGCCTGGAACGAGGCGGTCATCTACGAGATGCACGTGGGCACGTTCAACGACTCCCCTGGCTGGGGCCCCGGCAACTGGCAGAGCGCCATCGACAAGCTGGACCACCTGAAGGATTTGGGCATCAACGTCGTGGAGCTGATGCCCTCGGCGGAGTTCGCCGCCGACTTCAGCTGGGGCTACAACCCCGCGTTCCCCAACGCGCCGGAGAGCGCCTACGGCAGCCCCGAGGACCTCAAGCGCTTCGTGGACGAGGCGCACAAGCGCGGCATCGGCGTGGTGATGGACGTCGTCTACAACCACCTGGGGCCCAGTGACCTGCCCCACTGGGACTTCGACGGCGAGACGTACGGCAAGGGCGGCAGCTACTTCTACACGGACTGGCGCGCGAAGACGCCGTGGGGCGACACGCGCCCGGACTACGGCCGCCCGGAGGTGCGCGACTACCTGCGCGACAACGCGATGATGTGGCTGCGCGACTACCACATGGACGGCCTGCGGCTGGATGCCACCAAGGAAATCAGACAGGCCAGCGGCGCGGACAACCCGCAGGGCTGGCAGTTGCTCCGGGACATCAACGACGCCGTCAACCGCGAGTTCCCGCAGAAGATCATCATCGCGGAGGACCTGGGCAACGAGGGCGGCCTCACGCATCCGGATGGCGCCAACTTCGACACCCAGTGGGACTCCAACTTCGTGCACCCGGTGCGCACGGCGCTGACGGCCTTCTCCGACGCGGACCGCGACATGAACGCCGTCGCCCGCGCGATTGGCTTCAAATACAACGGCAACGCCACCCAGCGTGTCATCTACACCGAGAGCCACGACGAGGTGGCCAATGGCAAGCAGCGGCTGCCCAGTGAAGTGGGCGGCTGGGATTCCGGGGGCTACCACGCCAAGAAGCGCTCGCTCATCGGCGCCGCGCTGACGATGACAAGCCCTGGCATTCCCATGCTCTTCCAGGGCCAGGAGTTCCTCGAGGACGGCCACTTCCAGGACGGCGACCCGCTCGACTGGCAGAAGAAGGAGTCCTTCGCCGGCATCAACCAGGCGTACACGGACCTCATCAAGCTGCGGCGCAACTGGAACGACAACACCGCGGGCCTGCGTGGGGAGAACGTCAACGTCCACCACGTGAACAACAATGACAAGGTCATCGCCTTCCACCGCTGGGACAAGGGCGGGCCGGGCGACGACACCATCGTCGTCGTCAACTTCGGCGGCAAGCAGCTCTCCGACTACGAGCTGGGCCTGCCCTCCGACGGCACGTGGAAGGTGCGCTACAACAGCGACTGGCAGGGCTACTCCGGCGACTTCGGCAACGCGCAGAGCTTCGACGTGGGCGGCAAGTGGAACGGCAAGGACGGCCTGCCCGCCAGCGGCTCCCTCAACAACCTGGGCCCCTACAGCGTCGTCATCCTGTCGCGGGACAAGTAGGCCTTCACCCGGCGCCCCAAGGGCCGTGGCCACCGGTAGCCTGTAGCGCTGTCGCCTCACGTGCGGTGCCCGGAGCCAGCGGTCTCCATCCTGGACGCGCCCCGCAGCGACACCGTGGGGCGCGTCCCGTCACTTGAGCGACAAGGGGGAGGAACCCCTGGGCAATGTCGTGCCCGCCCCGCATCCGGCACAACCGTCGCCATGGTGGGAAACACGTTGGTGGTGGTGGCGCGCCCGGAGTGGGTGTCGGGCGGTAGACCTTCGTGGTCGACCTTCAAGGTGACGTTGCTGAACCTGTCGGACGAGGTGGTGGTCAATCCCGTCATCTCGTTCAAGGTGGGAGCGGGACAGGTCCTCCAGAACAACTACGGCCTGGTCTGGAGTCGCAGCGGAGAGGTTGTGTCCGGCACCCTGGTGTCCGAGCGCAACGTCATCCCGCCGCGCGCCGCGAGCGAGTTCCGGCTGTCGGTGCGGGGCCAGGCCCAGGGCCGGCTTCCCTTCGACTTCACCGTCAACGGGCGCCCCGCGGACCCGCCGCTCGACACCGAGCCGCCCACGACGCCCAAGCGGGTGCACGCCACGCTGGTGGGCTCCCGGCTCATCACCGTGGGGTGGGACGCGTCCACGGACAACGTCGCCGTCGCGGGCTATCGCGTGACGTACTCGAAGCAGGGCGGTGGCGAGGCCTGGACGCTCATGACGAGCCGGCCGGCCATCACCTTGATGGGCTTGTCAGCGGGGTGCGAGTACCGAGTCTCGGTGGTGGCGCTGGACCTGGCCGACAACGCCTCGGCGCCCTCGGAAGTCGTGAAGGTCCGCACGGCGGCGGCGCTGCCGGACGCGGGGGACTGGGACGTGCCCCGGGCTCCCTTCGTGGACTACACGGCGTGGCCCACGCCTCGCGTGTCCGCGTACGCAAGGCAGTCCGGCCTCGACGGCGTCTTCCTCGGCTTCCTCGCCGTGCGGCCGGCCGGTGACAGGTCGGCGTCCTGGGGCGGAAGCACCCTGCTCGTGGACTCGGAGGATGGCCAGACGTACGCGGGGGACGCGACGGTCTCCGACTACGGCAAGTTGGATTTGGACGACTTCCGGCGCGGCGGCGGCACGGTGGTGCTGTCCTTTGGCGGTGCGTCCAACGTGCCCCTCGAAGCCGTGGAGACGGACGTGTCCAGGCTCGTCACGACCTACGCGGCCGTCTTGCGCAACTACGGCGTGCGCCACCTGGACTTCGCCTTCGAGGGCGCCTTCCTCCACGACGACGAGGGCCAGGTGCGGCACCTGGCGGCCCTCTCCCAGCTGCTCTGCGTCCATCCCACGTTGAAGCTCTCCTACACGCTGCCCGTCGCAGGTGCGCCGGGCGCACTGGCCGGGTTCAACGACGGGGGCGTGAGGTTCCTCCAGCGGCTGTCCTCCGCGGGCCTCGAACCGGCGCTCATCAATGGGCGGATGATGGAGTTCGGACCTTCGGCGCCTTCGGACGTCCTCGAGTGCTGTCTGCATGCGCTGCGGGGCATGCACGCGCATGTCGCCGCGGCCTTCCCTCAATGGGATTCGGACAGGGTCTGGCGGCGGCTGGGCGCCTGTCCTTTGTTCGGCCGCCACCCGGATGGCAGGGAGTTCACCCCGGAGCATCAGCGCGGACTGGAGGCCTTCGCGCGCGAGCATGACCTGGGCTGCGTGTCGGGCTGGGGGCAGGGTGCGAAGAGCCCCGGCACGGAGCGCGCCACGGGGTAGCGGTGACGAAGTACGACGCTCGTCGTTGACAACATACGATTGCAGTCGTACTTTGGCCGCATGACGACGGATGCCATTCCCACGGAAGTGGAGCTCGCCATCCTTGGTGTGCTCTGGAAGCGCGGTCCGAGCACCGTGCGAGACGTGCACGAGGCGCTCGGACGCGAGGACGGCAAGAGCGCGGGCTACACCACCACGCTCAAGCAGCTCCAGGTGATGTCGGCCAAGGGGCTGGTGAGCCGTGACGAGAGCGCGCGCAGCCACGTGTACGCCGCGAGCGTCGCGGAGGCCCGCACCAAGCGCCAGCTGGTGAAGGACCTGCTGGACCGCGTCTTCGGCGGCTCCTCGGGCGCGCTCGCCGTGCAGGCGCTGTCGCTCAAGCCCGCCTCGAAGGAGGAACTGGAAGACCTTCGCCGGCTGCTGGATGAGGACAAGGGGAGCAAGCGATGAGCCCCGCCTGGCTGATGGAGGAGTGGGGGCGCGCGGTGGCCCTGTGGCTGGCTCATGGCGTGTGGCAGACGAGCGTCATCGTCCTCATCACGGGTGTCGCGCTGTGGTTGCTGCGGCACCGCTCGGCGCGCGCGCGTTATGCCGTGGGGTGTCTGGCTTTGGCCGCGCTGGTGCTCGCGCCCGTGGCCACGCTGGTGCTGTCCTCTCCGGCCTCCACCCCCGTGGCGCGGGCGCTGGTGGCGGCGCAGAGCGAGCGCCCGACGTCCATCGTCGTGGACTCCCAGCGGCTCGCGGGGGGCGCCCTGCCGAGCCCGTCTTCCCGGGCGATGCCGGAGCCCGCGCCGGAGTCCTTCCTCACGCGCTGGCCCCTCGTGTTGGGCGGGCTCTGGCTCGGCGGCGCATGTGTGGCATTGCTGCGCCTGGTCCTGGGCTGGCGGCGGCTGACGCGACGGCTGGTGCGGCCCGCGGCGCCCGCCTCCTCGGCGCTGAGTCTGCTGGTGTCGCACGTCGCCGGGCAGCTGGGCCTGCGTCGCGCGGTGAAGGTGCTGGAGTCCGCCTTCGCGCCGTCTCCGCTGGTGTTGGGGGTGGTGCGCCCGGTGCTCGTGCTCCCGCGCGGCATGCGTGAGCGGCTCTCCCCGGCGCAGCTGGAAGCAGTGCTGGCGCACGAGCTGACCCACGTGCGGCGCCACGACACCGTCGTCAACTTCGTGCAGTCCCTGGTGGAGGTGCTGTTCTTCTTCCACCCCGCGGCCCGCTGGTTGTCCGCCCAGGTGCGGCTGGAGCGCGAGCACTGCTGTGATGACGCGGCGGTCGGCTTCTGCGGCAACGCGCGGCTGTACTCCAGCGCGCTGTTGGGGCTGGAGGAGCTGCGGCAGGAGGGCCCGGTGGTGGCGCTGGGCGCGGGCACCCAGCCCCTGGCGGAGCGGGTGCGGCGGATGCTCGGGCAGGCGCCACGGCGCGAGGTGCCTCGCAAGGCGCGACTGGCCGGCCGTGTCGGCGTGGTGCTCGCGGTGCTGGTGGCCTCCGGCGCGGCCTGGGCGTGGGAGGTGCCCGAACCGCTGTCCACACCCGCGCAGCCGAGGGCCGGGCTCTCGGCGGCGGTGTGCTCGCGGGCTGTCTACCCGAAGGACTTCACCGCCATCACGACCCACGAGAGCGGTGGGAGGACCATCCGCAACCGCATCTCCGTCTCCCGCTGCGGTCGCATCCGCCTGGAGGCCGAGAATGGCCGTGCCCGACTGGTGATGCTCTATGACGTCAACAGCCGGGAGCGGGTGTCCCTGGATGTCAGGGAGCGCGACTACTACGTGATGCCCCATCCGGGAGACCTGGGGCTGCCGCTGCACCTTCCGGGCGGCTGCTCGGAGCGTCAGACGGACTGCCAGCTCCAGGGGGAGGAGGTCGTGGAGGGACGACTCACGCGCCGGTGGCGCCGCGTCCATGCGCCGCACGACACGGTGACGCAGTGGGTGGACGCGGAGCTGGGCTACGCCATCCGCGAGGAGTCCGACCTCTTCGGCACCCTGCGCGTCTCCAACATCCAGTTCATCGAACCGGACGCCACGCGCTTCGTCATCCCAAGCGACTACCAGGAGAACGTCTCGCCGTAGCGTTCGCCGTCGACGGTCCGCGACACCCGGACGCTGGAGCGTGGGAGCGTGGCTCCCCGCTTCGGCTCCGTTCCCTCCCGAGCACGTGAGCGCCGCCGCCTTCGGGGTGAGCGCGCCGATGCCAGGTGGGCGCATCGCCCCCTCCATTCCGATGTCCCTTCACGGCGGATGTGCCGGGCCTTCCAGGCCCGGTGCGTCCCGGCCGAGCACCCGTCGTCCACCCCGAGGTCCGCGTGAAAGTCCTTCGTCTGTTGTGGCTCGTGCTTCCACTCGCGTGCGCCAGCTCCGGCGCTCCGCGTGTTCCCTCTCCTGCGGCCGCTCCCGTCGACAAGGTGGCCCCCGCCGTGACGACCGCCACGGTGGAGGGCCAGGTCCAGAGCGCTGCTCACACACCCGTGGAGGGCGCGGTGGTCGCGCTCATTCCCGCGCGTGAGGACTGGAATCCGGACCGCTCACCTCCCGCGGCCCGCATGCGCACGGGGCCGGATGGCCGCTTCCACTTCGACGGCCTGCCTCCTGGTGAGTACGGCCTCACCGTCAGCGCGACGGGCCACGAGGCGGCCTTCCTCATGGACGTGAAGCTCGCGGCAGGCGCTTCCCCGCGTCGACTCGAGGTGGTGCTCGCCCCCTCCGCGCACGTCCTCCGGGGCGTCGTGAAGTCGGAGTCGGGCAAGCCCGTCGCGGGCGCCTGGCTGCACCTGGGCCGCTACAGCGACTTCCTGGGGGACATGCTCTACGTCCAGGCGGATGCGCGCGGGGCCTATGAGGTGGCCCTGCCCGTCGGCGGGTATGGGGTGGCCCTCCTCTCCGAGGGCTTCATGCCCACCGGGCGAGACCTGCAGGTCTCCGCCGAGAGGTCGGTGACGGACCTGGACTTCACCCTGCGGCCGCTGCCCGAGAGCTCGCCGCCCTCCGCGGAGGTCGTGTCGTGGGTGAAGCAGTCGCTGGTGCCTCTCGCCACCGTGGAGGCGGGCCATGGGTTCGCCGACCTGCAGCCGCTGAAGCAGGTGCTCGGCGGAGCCCGCGTCGTCGCCCTGGGGGAGGCGACCCACGGCACCCGCGAGTTCTTCCAGCTCAAGCACCGGATGCTGGAGTTCCTCGCCACGGAAATGGGCTTCACCGTCTTCGCCATCGAAGCCAGCTTTGGAGACTCGCTCGCGCTCAACGAGTACGTCCTCACCGGCAAGGGGGACCCGGCGAAGGGACTCGCGGGCCTGGGCTTCTGGACCTGGGACACCGAGGAGGTGCTGGCCCTCATCCGGTGGATGCGGGCCTACAACGCGGACCCGAGCCATCCGAGGAAGCTCAAGTTCTACGGCGTGGACATGCAGGGCACCGCTGCCTCCGCGCGGGCCCTCGTCGACTTCTTCGAGCAGGAGGACCCAGCCTTCCACCAGCGCCTGCTCGGACCCATGGCGCCGTTCCTCGACGAGAAGAAGGGCCCCGAGGCGCGCTCGGTGGAGACCGGGAAGCAACTCGCCGGACTCGTCGCGGAGGTCGACGCCCGCTTGCGGCGGCTGCCCGTCCGGAAGCGCTCGGAGAATGCCCGGGCCCTGGCAGCCCGCCACGCGCGCGTGCTGGGCCAGCTCGCCGAGGTTGTCGTGGCCCCGCTTTCGAGCAATGACCTCAGGGACCGGGCGATGGCGGAGAACGCGCGCTGGGTTCTGGAGCACGAAGGCCCTGAGGCCCGGATGGTGCTCTGGGCGCACAACGGCCATGTCGGCACCTCGGACCGTGGCGGCTCTCTGTCCATGGGCCAGCATCTGCGCGAGGCCCTGGGCTCACGGATGTATGTCTTTGGCTTCGTCTTCAACCAGGGCTCCTTCCAGGCCGTGCACCTGCCGAGCGAGCCGAACGAGCCGCGACGGGGCGTCATTCCCCACACCGTCCCGCCCGCGGAAATCGGCTGGCTCGATGGAACCCTCGCGCGGGCACAGGTGTCGGCGTTCGCCCTGGATTTGCGAGGCCTTCCCCAGGAAGGCAGCGTGTCTGATTTCTTCGTGCAGCCCCGGTACACGCGCAATTACGGGGCCGTCTTCAGCAAGGACATCCAGCCCCGGGTCGTCCGGGCCGCCGGGGCGTATGACGGGCTGCTCTTCGTGGACCACACCCAGGCGGCAATCCCCACTCCCACGGGACGGCGCCTTCCTCCGGGGCAGCAGGCCCAGGGAGCTCCTTGAGCCGGGTGTTTTCGCCGCCATGTCTCGCTTTTCGTAAGACATTCCTGGAGCACACCCGTTGATGCGGTGAGTGGAGCCGTCGCGGCTCCGGTCCGGCGTGCCTGTCGCGCGCCGGTCCTCATCAACGGGAGTCCGAATCATGCTGAAGAAGGTCGTTGTTTCCTGGTGCCTCCTGGTGAGTGGTGTGTCCCTGCTCGCCGCGTGTGACGGTGCGCAGAAGAAGGCGGAGGTCATCGACTCGCACGGTCCTCCCGGCACGGTGGTGCTGCTCATCGAGCGTGAGGGCGGCGAGGGCCCCTATGTGGAGGGGACGCAGGAGCGCTTCAAGGTCACCGCCTCGGGGGAGTCCTTCAAGGCGGTGCGCTGGAGCGCCAACGCGGGCGCTGTCGCGGCCGAGGCGGAGCGCGTGACGTGGACGCTGCCGGAGGAGGGGACCGCGTCGCTGTCCGTCTCCGTGGAGACGACGTCGGGGAAGACGGCGGAGGGCCTGTTCAACTTCAACGTGGTAGCCGCCGCGGTCGCGCCGGGGACGGCGATTGACGCCGGGCCGGACGTGACGGGCGTGCTCTGCGAGCTGGCCTTCGACACCGCCGGCAAGGGGCACCTCGTCTACACGAACGAGACGCACAAGGGCCTGTGGTACGCGACGTGGGATGGCACCACGTGGACGACGGAGCAGATTGACGGCCCGGGCTTCAACAACGGCGGCACCTACGTCCTGAACTGGAACATCGCCCTGACGCTGGACGTGGCGAGCGGGACGCCGCACGTCGTCTACCTCAAGGGGCCCGGCCTGCCCGGTACGACGGCGGCGAACTGGCGGATGACCTATGCCACGCGCGTCAACGGCAGCTGGGTGCGCGAGGAGGTGGACCCCGCCAACCGCACGTCCTACACGCGCGTCAGCGTGGCGCTCAATCCGAACCAGGGCCTGCAGCCCGTCGTCGTCTTCAGCGATGGCTCGCTCGGGACGGGTGTCCGTGTCGCCACCCGGACGGCGCCTGGCACCTGGGGCATCGCCCAGCACAACACCGCGATTCTCATGGGCGACGTGAACTTCGACGCCTCGGGCGCGCTGTACATCCCCTACAGCCCGGGCTCCGGCACGGAGTCCTACGTGGGGGTGCGGCCCGGCGTGGCCACGGACATCTTCCAGTTGGAGGGCGTGAATCGGAACAACACCCTGTGGCTCTCCGCGGTCTGGGGGCCGAGCCAGCACCTGCTGCTCCTGTCGAGCGGCGCCCTCGACGGCACCAGGAGCGCCCTGCAGGACCTCACGGTGAAGGCCCCGTTCACGACGAGCACCCTGGTCGCCTCGCCGGTGGACTTCGAGAACGACGCGAACGACCTGACCTACGGCGGAGGCAAGCTCTTCATCGCCCAGCGCCATGCGACGACGCTGGAGCTCATCACCCCGGATGCGCGCGGCTACTGGACGTACACCCAGCTGGGCACGGTGCAGGAGGGCTCGCGTCCGAGCGTGGCGGTGCGCCCCACGGACGGCACGGCGCACGTCTGCTACCAGCGCGACGGCAAGGTGAGCTTCCAGTAGGCCCACCGGCAACAGCGGGACGGGTCGCCAGCCTCGATTCGCGGGCTGGCGTGCCCGGGGCTCAGGCGTGGGGAATCGACGCGGTCGGGTTGCCGGGCGTCATCGCCGTCCTCGGCACCTTGAAGGTGAAGGCCGAGCCCTTCCCCGGCTCGCTCTCCACGTGGATGCTCCCGCCGTGGGCCTCGACAATCTGCTGGGTGATGAAGAGGCCCAGGCCCATGCCTCCGTAGTTGCGCTCGGAGACGGCGCGCACGAAGCGCTCGAAGATGCGCTGCTGCTGGGTGGGCGCGATGCCGATTCCCTCGTCCTTCACGGTGAGGACGGCCACCGTGTCATCGGCGCGCAGGCACAGGAGGATGGGCTTTCCCGCGCCATACTTGATGGCGTTGGTGAGCAGGTTCGTCACGGCCTGGTCCATCCGCCGCCGGTCCCACATCCCCTCCACGCCAGGGGGCGTCTCCACGTCCAGGTGACACCCCGCGGCGGCGGCCTGGGCGCCGTAGCGCGTCGCCACGTCATGGACCAGGGCGGCCAGGTCCAGGCGCGCGGGCTCCAGCGGGAGCCGGCTCACGCTGATGCGCGAGACATCCAGCAGGTCGTCGATGAGGTCGGCCAGCTTGCGCACCTGCCCGCCCGCCGAAATCAACTCCCGGACGAGCCGCCCGTCCGCCAGCAGCGCCTCCGGGTTGCTCTCCGCGAGGCGGCGCAGGGAGGACAGCTTCAACTGGAGGGGCGTGAGCGGCGTCTTCAGCTCGTGCGAGGCCACGGACAAGAACTCGTCGCGGGCGAGCAGCGCCTCGCGCAGCCGCTCCAGCTCCCGCGTCTCCTCCGCCTGCTTGCGCTGGGTGAAGTCCCGCGTCACCTTGCCGAAGCCGCGCAGCTCCCCGCTCTCGTCGAAGAGGGCGGTGATGACGACGTTGGCCCAGAACCGCGAGCCGTCCTTGCGGATGCGCCAGCCCTCGTCCTCGAACCGGCCCAGCCGGATGGCGCACTCCAGCTCCCAGGCGGGCTTGCCCCAGGCCACGTCCTCCGGGGGGTAGAAGACGCTGAAGTGCTGGCCCAGGATTTCGTCGGCCAGGTAGCCCTTGATGCGCTCCGCCCCCGGGTTCCAGCTCGCGATATGGCCGCGCTCGTCCAGCGTCAGGATGGCGTAGTCAACGACGCTCGAGATGAACAGCCGGAGCTGATCCTCCGTGTCGCGCTTGGAGTGGTCTCTTTGCGAGTAGGTGATGCCTCCGTCACCGGTGTTCAGGAGGTCGTCGTGGTCGTCGCCCAAGGTGCCCCTCTTCTCAGCCACCTAGGAGAACACGTCAGTGTTGGCTTGCAAGCGGGAGTCTCGCTCTTTCGTCCAGTAGACGAAGGCCCCGTTTCCTCCGGAGGCGGTGGACGGGGCGCCAGCCCCCCTGTCCGGCGGCCTGGGTCGGACAGGGGGTGAGGGCAGGCGAGGGAGCCTCAGCTCACCGCGCCTTCGCTGAAGGCCCGCTCGATGAGCGCCTTCATCGGGGCATGGGCGGGCAGGGTGCCGAAGCAGTTGCCGTGCGCGCCGCCGAGCCGGGACTCGCAGAAGGCGTCGGCGACCTGGCTGTTTCCCGCGCGCAGGAGCAGGGAGGCCTGGAGCGCCAGGGCCAGCCGCTCGACGACGAAGCGCGAGCGCGTCTCCAGCGTGGCGGTGTCCGAGAAGTCCTTGGCGATTCGCGCCAGCTCCGCGTCGAGCGCGGGGTGGCCGCCCTGGGCCGCCATCAGCTCCTGGAACAGGGCCTCCCGGCTGGCCGGCTCACGGGTGGCCGCGCGCAGCACGTCCAGACACTGGATGTTGCCGCTGCCCTCCCAGATGGAGTTGAGCGGCGCCTGCCGGTACAGCCGCGCCAGGTTGGACTCCTCCACGTAGCCGGCGCCGCCCAGGCACTCCTGCGCCTCGTTGACGAAGGTGGGGGCGCGCTTGCAGACCCAGTACTTGCCCACGGCGGTGGCCATGCGGGCGAAGGCGGCCTCGCGCTCGTCGCGGTGGCTTGCGTCCACGGCGCGGGACACGCGCGCCGTCAGCACGGTGTGGGCCTCCGACTCGAGCGCCAGGTCCGCGAGCACGTTCATCATCAGCGGCTGCTCGATGAGCCGCCGGCCGAACGCCTTGCGGTGCCGCGCGTGGTGGATGGCCTGCACCAGCGCCTGACGCATCAGGCTGCTGGAGCCAATCATGCAGTCCTGGCGCGTGAGGGCCACCATCTCCAGGATGGTCGCCACGCCCCGGCCTTCCTCGCCGACCATGAAGGCCACCGCGCCCTGGAACTCCACCTCCGAGCTGGCGTTGCTCCAGTCCCCCAGCTTGTCCTTGAGCCGCTGGATTCGGATGGCGTTGCGCGTGCCCTCCGGCGTGAAGCGCGGCAGGAGGAAGCACGACAGGCCCCCCTCGGCCTGGGCCAGGACGAAGAAGGCGTCGCTCATGGGCGCGGAGAAGAAGAACTTGTGCCCCACCAACGCGTAGGGATTGCCCGGACCGCGCGCTCCCAATTGGTGCGCGCGCGTGCTGTTGCTGCGCACGTCGGAGCCGCCCTGCTTCTCCGTCATGCCCATGCCGATGGTGACGCCCTTCTTCTGCTCGGCGGGCTGGAAGCGCGAGTCATACGACGTGGACGTGACGAGCGGCAGCCACTTCTCCGCGAGCCCCGCGTGCGCCCGGAACGTGGGCACGCATGCGTACGTCATCGTCAGCGGACAGCTGGTCCCCTGGTCCGCCTGGTTGTGGAGATAGGAGAGCGCCATGCGCGCGACGTGGGCGCCCACCGTCTTCTCGTGGCGCCACGCGAAGTTGGGGATGCCGTGGGCGACGGCCGCCTCCATGATGCGGTGGTAGGCCGGATGGAACTCCACCTCGTCCAGCCGGTTGCCATAGCGGTCGAAGGGCTTGAACTTCGGCTTGTTCTCGTTGGCGGTGAAGCCCAGCTGCATCAGCTCGCCGCCCACCAGCGGGCCGTACTTCGCGATGTCCGCCTCCGCCCAGCTCCCACCCTCGCGTGCCACGGCCTCGCGCAGCGGGAGGTCTGTCTTCCAGGCGTCGTACACCAGGGGGGGCGCCTGATTGGTGACTTCATGGGTGACGAAGGTCGTCGCGATGGGGTCGGAAGAACTCATGGCGCGAGGATAGGCGAGCCGTCCAGGCTGGCGCGAGCGCGACGTCCGCGCCGGAGCGCCCCTGCCAGGCGCATGCCCCCGAGTCCCGGCCGTCCCCGCGGGACTCATACGTGGCGTGAGCGGGGGGGCGCCAGGGCGTCAGAAGTTCAGCGTCACCACCACCGTGTCGGAGTAGGCGCCCGCCACGACGCTCTGCTGGGCGGGAATGCGGCCGTAGATGGTGACGGTGATGTCCTCGTCCAGCGGGGGGACGACCGGGCCGTAGCGGGACGTGCCTGAGAGGCCGTCTCCCCAGATGCTCAGGTAGGTGGCGTCCAGGAAGAGGTTGTATTCGAGAGGGGTGGAGGACGGGCCCTGCAGGTGCCGAGTCGCGTAGGAGCCGGAGCTGCCCTCGCTCAAGTCGATGGTGATGGGCGTGGTCTGGACGGCGGTGCACCGGAAGGTGACGCTCCCCGTGGAGTCGAGTGGCAGCGGGGGGAGGCTGGTGTAGTTGAGGAAGCTCGGACCCACCACCGCGCGAATCTCACAGGCCGCCCGGGCGCTCGCGGGTGCCAGCCCGCACAGGCCCGCCAGCATGAGCGCCTGGGTTCTCGTCGTATCACCGCCCAGTCTCATCCACGCACCTCACGGTTCCCAGGTCGATGACCTTGTCCGCGAGCGATGGGATGTCCAGCGTCGCGACGCATTGTCCCCCGGTGTAGATGACTGTCGCTTCGTGTCTTCCCGCGGGGAGACCCACCAACTCGAACTCGCCATTCCTCCCCACCGGGGAGCTGAAGTGCTCTTCCTCGAAGTCGACCCGGAGCTCGCCCAGGGCGGGCGTGCGCTTGGCCGCGTCGTCGGCGAGCACCAACTGCCCCCGGAGCGCGCGCACCACGTCCAACTGGAAGTCGAGTACCACGCCGCCGCGACGCCATGGCGCCGCCACCTTCTCCGACGTCCGGAGATAGACTTCCAGCGGCAGGTCCTCGTCTGTCAGCGACACCCGGTTCGCACCATAGGACTGGAGCCGCGTCACCATCAGCTCGCCCCGCTCATCCGTGCGTCCGATGAGATGGTTGTCGAGCCGCACGCCGACGCCTTCCACGCCCTCCACCCGCACCAGCGCATACCCCTGCTGATTCACCGCCCGGGTGGGACGCAGGCGTCCGCCGAGCGCCACCAGTCCGCCGGACACCTCGGCCGCGCCGACCCACCTGCCCTCTCGCCACTCCATACCGGCCCCATAGCGGCCCACGTTCGTCTCATACTCGACGCGGCCGAGGGCCTGTTCGTAGCGGCCCACCTGGCCCTGGACCTGGAAGCCCAGCCCGCCCTCCACCGGCACCCCCCGTGAGACATTCACGGAAGTGGTGCCGCCGTCCCGGTTCTGGCTGTGGCCCACCGTGCCCGTCGTCCTCGGGTCCAGGATGGCGACCAGGTTCAGCATGCCTTCCAGCGTGGAGGCCCCCAGGAGCCGCTGGCCCCGGCTGGCGGAGAACGAAATCAGGGTCCGCTCGGTCAACTGCGCGGAGGTCGACGCGCTCAGCCACGTGGTCCAGCCGCGGTTCCTCCAGCGTGTCACGACCGCCTGTCCGCCCACGCCCACGCGGCGGCCCAGCGAGGCGAAGAGGTTGCCGCCCACCTCCACCAGGGGGTGCGGCCCGGCCGGGGTGAGGTTGGCGTGGGCGTAGTGCGCGCTCATCGCCCGGCTGAAGACGGAGCCCCCCCACTGCCGCCCCTGGACGGCGTACGCGGCGCCGGCCGCCACGCCGGTGCGTCGCTCCGAGCGGCTGATGGACTGGGAGACCTCCATCTGTCCAATCGGAAGCTGGAACCACTGCATGGCTCCGGTGCTGAGCAGGTCGGGCGACAGCTCCAGCCGTACGCCCGGTGTCCACCAGGGGGTTGTCCCCATGCGGAAGGTGCCCAGCAGCAGCGGTCGTCCGTAGTCGAAACTGCGCGAGTTCAGCGACTCGCGCTCGATGCCCAGCGACAGGTGATAGTCCGCCACGCCGGGCGCCAGCAGCTGCGCGCCCAGCGAGTACGACGTATTCACCTCGCTCACGCGACCGAAGGCGTCGCGCACGACGTAGCGCGCCGTCCCATCGCCCCGGGGCATGGTGAGGTTCTCCAGCCGATAGGGGCCCGGGGGCAGCTCCGTGCGGCGCACCAGCCGGTTGTTGACATAGACCTCCAGCGTCGAGGGCGTGGTGACGTCGCCCGCCAGGTCCTGCACCGGGTTGCGCACGAAGTAGGGGTTGAGTTCGAAGGAGCGCATGACGTGGAGGCCCGCCACCACCGCGCCGCCTCCGAGCACGCCGCCGTAGCCGGTGGCCTCGCCCGCGAGGACGCGCACCATGGCCTCCGGAAAGTCCACCGACAGTTGCGTCAGGCCCCGCAGCGGCGCCGCGCCGGGGTTCCACCGCCCCTGGGTGGTCAGCAGGCCCCTTCCCACCGACGCGCCGACCTCGCCGAACAACGCCAGGCTCGCGTTGCGCAACTGGGCCGCGTAGTTGACGAACCCGCTCGGAGTTCCGGAGACGGCGTAGCCCGCGGGCGGCCTGGGGCCCAGGTCGACGCGGGTCGCCACGAAGGCGGAGGGCGGCAGCTCGCAGCGCAGGGTGGCGGTGCGCTCGTCGAGCTTGAAGCTGCCTCGGGGCGCCAGGGATTGAAGCGAGACGTAGGTCTGACCATTGATGACCTCGACGTCCGCCCCGAGCCGTGCCAGGTCGACCCCCCGGGACTCCAGCGCGATGATGGGTATCAACACGTCGTCTCCCCTCACCAACGGGTAGGTGTCCCCCTGGGGAACGCCATTCAGGGTGAGCTCGACGACGATGGGGATGGGGGGCGCGGGTTCGGACGCTCGCGCGTTTGGAAGCCCGAGGGCCAGCGCCAGGGCCAGCGCCGCCCGCGGCCTCGCCAGGAGTCGTCGGTTCATGGCGGGGACAAAGGCTTGCAGGGCTCGGCCGCGGTGATGGGGCCGGCGTGGCGGAACACGCCCTGGTCCGTCTCCACCTCCAGCTCCAGCGAGCGAATCTGGCGACACTTCTCGGCGCTGGCATCCAGGGCGAACACTTGCGAGTCACCCGCGAGCACGTACCAGCCCGGCTTCTGTTGCTCGACCAGCTTCTTGCCGCGGGCATCCAGACCTCGCACCCGCGTGTTGCGGATGAAGAAGTTCACGGTGCCCGGGTTCTTCACGCGGAAGCGGAACTGCGACTGTCGCAGGTCGACATCTTCCAGACGGACCCGTGACTCCTTCTGTTTCGGTGCGGCGAACACCGGAATGGAGACGCGGGTGAGAATCTTCAGCCCCATGACGGAAGGCCTTGGCGCGAGCGGTGGCAGCTCCTCCACGACGAGCCGGTACGCCCGCTCCTTGTCGCGAGGCGCCGAGGAAATCCCTACCCGAATGGGACGGGACTCCCCCGGCTCCAGCGTCAACATCGACGGGAAGAAGAAGACTTCCTTCGTCGGTTCCAGCTTCATGCGCCCGTCTTCGTCCTGGGCCCAGGTATGGACCGAGGCCTGGAAGCGTGTGGTCTCCAGGCTTTGATTCTTCACGGTCACCACCACGCCCCTGGCTCCCGGCGCCAGTTCGACACGAACAGGATTGACCTCGAGCGAGGCGGCCTGCCCTGGCGTGGAAACAATTCCTGTCAGGGTGCCCAACAACCCCAGACAAAGACTCCGGAAGAAAGGACGGATGCGCATGATACCCCCGGCTACGACTTCAGAAGGTGATGGTGGCGACGACCGTGTCGATGTAGCTGCCGGCGGGAACGTTCTGACCCAGCGGCACGGTGCCGTAGACCGTCACGTCCTCGGCCTCGCCGGTCCCGGTGTACGGCAGGCCCGTGGGCTCCGTGTTGCCCCAGATCTCCAGCCGCGTGGTGTCCTGGTACAAGTCGTAGGACAGGTAGTCGGCGGAGAGCGTGTTGAGCATCCGGCGCGCTGGCGCCGCCTCCGTCGAGCCCGCGTCGGGGTTGGCGCCCTGACCCAGGGTGATGACGGCGGTGCCCGCCAGGGTGCACGTCACGGACAGCGTCCCCGAGCCGATCAGGTCCACACCGGTGGGGGAGTTGACGCCCACCGGGTCGTAGGGCCCGAAGTCGAGCGTGCCAGACTCGATGGAGCACGCGGACGCCACGGTAGCGGTCACCGTCAGGGTGGCCGTATCGGTCTGCGCGGCCGCGTTCGATGCGAAGGCCAGAGTCGCCGTAACCGCGGCGGCGGTGAGGATGCCTTTGATTGCTTTCACTTGAACTGCTCCAACTGTAGAAGACCGGTGAAGCCCGGTCGGCATTTGGTGACTGCAGATTGGGAGCCAGGATCACGAACGCCAAGGCAACATCGGCTCGGTTTGGGCTGCTTCACGTTGCATGTGTGTGTCGGCCGCCAGTTGGCGACGCCGGATGGAATATGTGTTTTATTTCAGGTGGCCGACATGCCCTGGCAGGGCTCCCCCTCGGCCCGGTGGGGTGATGCCCTGGGAGGCCGAGGAGGCCCCGCGGGTGCGGGGCATGAGGGGCATGGGATGCCCACTCAGGGAAACCGCGTTCCCTGAGTGGGCATCGCCTGTCTTCCGCTACGGAAGGAAGGCGCCCTTCACCGCGTCGAGCGGAGGATTGGCGCCCGTCACCGGGTTGGTGCAGCCCTGGTTGAGGCTCCAGATGATGGTGCCGCCGAAGCCGTTGGCGCGCGCCCAGGCGCCCTTGGCCGCAATCGCTTGCGGCGAGTCATAGGAAATCCAGCGCACGGTGCCATCCACCACCGGCGTGGTGAAGGTCACGTAGCTGGACTGCGCCAGGGAATCCCAGCGGTACGTCCCACCCTGGGCCGTCAACTGGAGGATGCGCGCGTAGGTGAAGTCATTGTCGCTGCCCACGTAGTCCGACCAGTCGGTATAGGGCTGATAGGGACCGGTGATGTGGCGCCAGGCCATGCCATAGAATGGCAGCCCCATGCCCAGCTTGGCCCTGGGGATTCCCGCGCCCACCCAGGCACTCAGGCTGGAGGCCACCGAGGTGGGGTGGGCGCTCGTCTCCGCCGTCAGCGCGGAGGAGTACCAGGACGTCCAGCCATCCCAGGGGCCCGTCATCTCGTAGGTCATGACGTTCATCTGGTCCAGGTACGGCACCAGGTTGGTGAACCACGGGTCGGCGTCCTCGGGGAAGTTGGCGTTGACCCAGCCCATGGGGAAGGTGAGGAGCATGCCGGGCCGCGCCGCTCGCAGCTCCCGCACCAGCGCGAGCAGGAAGGGCTTGTCGGCGGCCTCCACCGGCTCCCAGTCGATGTCCAGGCCGTCGTAGCCGAAGCTGTCCATGGCGGCCAGGAGGTTGCGCACGAAGCGGGCGCGGTTGGCATTGGATGCGGCGCCTACCCAGCCGTCATGTTCTCCGGCGCCGCCCACCATGATGAGGGCCTTGCGGTTGGCCGCGTGGGCGCGCGTGGACAGGGTGCGGGCGATGGCGGGGCCGTTGTCATTGTCGAACTGGGTGTTCACCGTGCCGTCGGGATTGGGGGTGACGCGGCCGACCATGATGTGGGTCATCGCGCTGAAGTCGACCTTCTCCGGCGGATAGAGGTCCGCGTTCCAGCCGGTGTAATAGCCAGACACCCACAGCCCGCCAGGCGGCGGCGGGGTGACCCTGATGGGCGCCGTCGCGGACTTCGTGGGGTCCGCGACGCTGGTGGCCACCAGGTGATACGTGCCTGGCTGCCTGGGCGCGGTGTAGCGGCCCGAGGCGGTGACGGAGCCGCCCGCTGGCCCCTCGCGCACGGACCAGGTCACCGCCGTGTTCGCGGTCCCCGTCACCGTGGCGATGAAGGTCCGGGAGGTCCCTCCCGTCATGGAGAGGGAGGCGGGGTTGAGGGTGACTGTCACGGGGGAGGGGACGCTCAGTCCCTCCACGCGCAGCTCATCGAAGTAGAGCGTGGGCAGCGTCACGCCGCGCCCCTCCTGGAGCACGAGGCCCTTGATGCGGGCCCCCGGGGGCGCGAGCGCGGAGAGCGGCACGTTGCAGGTCACCCAGGTGTTGGCCTGGATGCGTCCCCCGGAGCAGCGCGCTCCCAGGTCCGTGCCGGCGGTCAGCACGTCATCCGCGAAGGCGCGGACCTTGACCGCCGCGCCCGTGCCACTCGTTCCGCCGTGCACGCGCAGGATGAACACGGCGCTGGAGTCGGCGACGCGGGAGGGCGTGTAGAAGAACAGGGCCTCCTCGGCGCCCATCGTCGCGGAGATGGAGTGCCTCCCCCCCGACACCGGCGAGGTGGCCACCAGGGAATGTGTCGTCCAGGAGGCGTCCACCCAGGGCGACGCCATGGAGTCCTCGTAGATCCAACTCGTGGCGAACGCGTCCATCTCCGAGGCGTCGGGAAGCTCCGGCTCCGTCGCGCCCGCACCCGCGCTGCAAAACAAGGCCATCCCCAAGGCCATCCAGCCCATCCACCGCGACATCATAGGTGCTCCTCTCGAGACCCATCCGGCACCAGGCTCGCCATGTCTCGGGCGTGGCGGAATTCCAGAGGCTCCGAGGCCTGTCCGGGATGGACGGACCCCGGCCCAAGCTGGGTGCGCCAGGCCCCTCGGTAAATCCCGACTGGGGTACCGGGAGGAGACCCATGAATCGACACCTCGGGGGAGCGCTTGTCGGAAGGGAATCAGACCCATCCCCCACGGACCCGGGTGCGAGACGGACCGACGCGCGCCCTTCCAGGGGGTTGGACACCGCGTCAGGGGATTGTCAAAGCGGGTGGACAGTCCTGGCCATGAGCTGGCCGTGCGTCACTCCACGGCTCATCCTGGCGTGCCCCCTGCAAGGAGGTCTCCGAGGCCTGGCGGGCACGGCCGACTTCTTCGGCGCCATGGGTCAGCCGGGCCGCGCGTCGGCGCTCTACGGCAAGGCGACGCTGGGCGTGGCCTTGCTCAAGAGAGTCCGCCTGAACCTGACGAAGGTCGTCCTGGGGCCGGAGAAGCTGCGCGGCCCCTGGATTGGGTCGCTCGCGGTGTCGCCGTCGCCGGCGCTTCACCGCAGCAGGGAGCGGGGCGTGGGCTCCAGCAGCAGGGACTCGGGGGCCGCCTTCAGGTGCTGGAGCAGGGCGGGGCGCACGGTGTCCGTCCAGCGGCGTGAGCGGGCCAGTTGCTCGACGTGGGCCTGGTACTTCTCCCGGCTGGCGAACACGGTGAACGCGACGAGCACGTGTTCTCCCTCTCGCACGGGGAGGGCGGGGAAGGTGTTCGGGGCGGACTCCGTCTGGAACAGGGCGAGCGGCGCGCCGCCCGTCTCGCGCAGGACGGGCACGAGCTGTTGCTCGACGAAGCGCAGGAACCCGGCGTCCAGGGGCGCGTCACGGTGGAGCAGCGTGACGCGGACGACGGAGTCCGGTGTCGAGGCGCTCCCCTTGTCGGGCCGTGGGGAGCTCGGCGGGGGGAACCCTCGACTTCCGGCGAGGGGGCGCAGCAGCAGCACGTTCGTCGCGTCCAACATCGTCGCGTTGGCCGCTTCGCGATGGGCCTTCCACACGGGGCCGCCGTAGAAGCGCTTCAAGGTCTGCTCGCGCGACACCATGTCCGGGAAGCCGCGCACCCAGACGAAGCGCTCGGAGCGGGCCGAGTCCCGGAACTGTCCGACGAGGTGAGCGCCCTCGGCTTCCTGGCTCTCGATGAACTCCCGCTCGAACAACTCGATGAGGACGTCGCGCTGGCCTGGGCGCAGCGTGTACTGCCGCAGCTCCAGCACGGCACAGCAATCACGGGAAGCGGGCTTCACGGCGGAGGCTCCTGTCGGAGGTGTCCGCGGGCGCGCACCCGCCTCGCACGTGAGCAGCAACAAGAGCGTGAAGAAGAGCGGTCGCATCGGGCCTTCCGGTAGTGGGTATCGGAAGGCACCGTAGGGGCCATCTAGGACAGTTCCGGTCCTGATTCGGACCGTGGGGCCCGCACCCGTCTCAGGGCACGTAGGCGATGCAGTCGATCTCCACCAGCAGGCCGGCCTCGGGGAGCGCGGCCACCTGCACCGTGGTGCGGGCGGGCCGGTGCCCGGCGAACACGCGCTCGTAGACGGCGTTCATCCGGGAGAAGTCCTTCATGTCGACGAGGAAGACGCCGCAGCGCAGGACGTGCTGGAGGCTGGAGCCACCGGCCAGCAGGATGCGCTCCAGGTTGCGCAGGACCTGCTCCGTCTGCGCCTCGATTCCCTCGGCCTGCTTCCCGGTGGCGGGGTCCGTGGCCGCCTGTCCGGACACGAGGAGCAGCGAGTCCAGCCGCATGCCCGGAGAGTAGGGGCCCACGGGCTTCGGCAATCCAGGCGCGGTGACGGGCTGGTGCTTCGTCGCGGTCATGGTGCTCCTCCAGGAAATCCAATGAGGCCGCAGCCTGCCACTGTGTCCAAACCTCCAGCGTCCTTTTTTCGAGGCGTCGGCCAGGACCCGGAGGGGTCAAAGCGTGATACAGCCGGATGTAACACGCGCACGCTCGCCCGTCGTGGAGTCCCCCGCGCGTCAGCCCGTGCCACACGCACGGGTGTGGAGGGTGACAGATGCAGTCGAGATGCGTCTCGCAACGCCTGGTCGTGGTGCTCTGCTGTGCCTTTTTCGCCGCGTGCGAACAGAAGCGCGACCTGCCGGACTCGGCGCAAGCCGTGGCCCTGACCCGAGCCTATTTCCCGGAGCTGACCCCGGAGGAGGCACCGTCGAAGGTCTACTCCTCCTCGGAGGTTCCCCTCACCGTCGCGGATTCCCGCGCCCTCACGTCGCGGCTCTCCGGGAGCGGGACGCTGGAGCTGACGACGCGGGGCCTGCTCTTCCGCATCGAACAGGGGGCTTCCGCCGATGACGCCGGGGCCCTGCGCCGCGAGCGCACGGAGGTCTTCGCGGGCCCCCGGCACTTCTGGTTCCCGGTGGGTGCTTCCGCCGAGGTGAGCCAGGGCTGGCGCTCCTCGCGACTGGAGGAGGCATGGGTGGTGGATGGCTCCGAGCCGCTCCACCGCGCGGAGTACCACGTCACGCTGCCGCCTTCGGTGACGCGCCTGCGGGACGTGGGCGAGTACGTGGAGTTCCTCGACACCGACGGGCAGCCCGTCCTGCGCTTCCATCCGTCCGAGGTGCGCGATGCGCGGGGCGAGTCCCGACGCGGCGTCACGCGACTGTCGGGCGTGCGCGCGTCCTCGGTCGCGAACGTGTTCGACGTCGAGGGTGTTCGCGTGAGTCTCTCCACGGAGGTGGCGCTCGCCGGACTCGCCGCGCCGCTGGTGGTGGACCCGGCCTGGTCGTCGACGGCCGGCATGGCGACCCCGAGAGCGCAGCACTCCTCGCTGCTCCTGACGGATGGCACGGTCCTGGTGTCCGGAGGGGTCAACAGGCTGGGCTTCGTGTCCACCGCGGAGCGGTTCGACCCGGAGCGTGGGACCTGGGCCTCCGCTGGGAGCCCCGGCATCCAGGGCAACATCACCGTGGGCGTGATGCTTCCCACGGGACGGGCGCTGGTGATGGCGGACGGCAGTACGACGGGACGCATCTACGATGCCCAGACGAACACCTGGACCGCCACGGGAGCGATGTCCGAGACGCGCAGCCTGCCATCGGCCACCGTGCTGCCCTCGGGCAAGGTGCTTGTCGCCGGTGGCTCCAACCTGGCGACGGCGGAGCTCTACGATGCGGTGACCAACACCTTCACGCCCACGGCTTCCATGGCGGCCATCCATCGCGCCCACACGGCCGTGTTGCTGAGGGCTGGACGGGTGCTGGTGGTGAGCGGCTTCAGCAACGTCATCCCGGGCGAGGTCCCCGAATGCGAGCTGTATGACCCCGTCTCCGAGACATGGTCTCTCGCGGCGCCTGCCCTGGTCCCTCGGCACTACGCGACGGGGACCCTGTTGCCGGATGGCCGGGTGCTGCTCGTGGGAGGCTTCGCGGCGGGAGGGGTCACCACCCACGCGGAACTCTATGACCCCGTGGCCAACACGTGGACCGCCACGGAAGCGCTCGGCTTTCCGCGCAATGGCCACTCCGCCACGCTGCTTCCCAACGGCCAGGTGCTCATCGCGGGCGGCGCGGACGCGGCTCGCAATACCCAGGTGGTCTCGGAGCTGTATGACCCCGCGACGGGAACCTGGAGCTCGGCCGGGTCGATGGCGGTGGGGCGTGAGAACCTGATGGCGACGCTGCTGCCCACGGGCCAGGTGCTGGCCAACGGTGGTTACTCCTCCACCCCGAGCCTCACCTTCTACGCCGACGCCGACGTCTATGAGGCGTCCAGCGATGTCTGGGCCCCTGCCGGCAATCTCGCGGCGGCCCGTGCCTCCAAGGCGGCCGTGCTGTTGCCCACGGGGCAGGTGCTCGTGGCAGGGGGACGCGGTCCGGGAGGCGTGCTCGCGACGGCGGAGCGCTACTCGCGCGCGAGCAACACCTGGGCGCCCGCTGCATCCCTGGGGACGGCGCGCGAGCGGGCCACGGTGAGCCTGTTGCAGTCGGGCCAGGTGCTCGTCGTCGGCGGTGCCGATGGCGGGGGCGCGCTGGCTTCGGCCGAGCAGTATGACGCCACGGCCAACGCCTGGACGCCCGCGGGCTTGCTGGCCACGGCTCGCGATGGACACACCGCGACGGTGCTCGGCTCGGGACAGGTGCTCGTGGTGGGAGGCGCGGGCTCGGCGTCGGCGGAGCTGTATGACCCGGCGGCCAATGCCTGGAGCGCCGCCGCATCGGCCTCCACGCCGCGCTCGGGACATGCCGCCGTGTTGCTCCACGACGGCCGTGTCCTCGTGGCGGGTGGGCAGAACGCGGGAGGGCTGCTGGCCTCGGCGGAGCTGTATGACCCGGTCTCCAACACCTGGGCTCCGGCGGCGAGCCTCGCGCAGGGGCGCGAGTCCTTCACGCTGACGCTGTTGTCCTCGGGCCGCGTGCTGGCGACGGCGGGCTCCACGCTCGCGGCGGAGCTGGCCTCGGCGGAGCTGTATGACCCGGTCTCCAACACCTGGACTCCGGCGGGCCCGCTCACGGGGGCGCGCGCCTTCCACTCCGCGGTGCTGCTGCCGTCGGGCCGCGTGCTCGTCGCGGGAGGCCAGGGCGCTGGAGGCGCGGTGCTCGACACCGCGGAGCTGTATGACGGCACGACGAACACCTGGAAGCCGGCGACGAACCTCGGTGGACCCAGGGCGCGCTTCGCCGCCGTGGTGCTGCCCACGAGCGAGGTGCTCGTGCTCGGGGGAGAGTCCGCGGCCAATACGTGGCTGGCGAGCTCCGAGCTGTACGAGGACACGGGAGCGCAGCCCGCCTGGCGCCCGGTGGTGACGGGGCCGGACGAGGGGCTGCGCGCGTGCCCCATCCGCGTCACCGGCACGGGGTTCCGGGGCATCTCCGGGGCCAGCTCGGGCGACTACAAGGACTCCGCGACGAACTTCCCGCTGGTGCGGTTGCAGCGCGTGGAGGGAGGCCGGCTCTGGAGCCCGCCGGGGACGGACCACTCCGACACGGGCGTGACGGTGCCCATTCCCGCCAGCGCGACGCCCGGCACCTATGTGCTCTCCGTCTTCGCCAACGCGATTGGCGGCGGACGGACGCTGACGGTCCTTCAGAACACCGCGCCGGTGGCGCAGGTCCAGACGCTGGATGTGCTGCGCGACACCTCGGTGAGCGTGACGCTGGTGGCCACGGATGCGGAGGCGGGAGCGCTGACCTACGTCATCGTCACGCCGCCCGCGAATGGAACGCTGAGCGGCACTCCGCCCGCGCTCACGTACACGCCGAATCCCGGCTACGAGGGACCGGACAGCTTCACCTTCGTGGCCCGGGACTGCGGACTGGAGAGTCCCGCCGCCACGGTGGCGGTGAACGTGGTCACCGACCCGCCGCCCGTGCTGACGTGCCCCGCGAACCAGACGGCGGAGGCCCAGGACGCCTCCGGGGCGGTGGTGACGTATGAGCCCGCCATCGCCACGGACCCGGGAGGGCCGGACCCGGTGGTGACGTACTCGCCGCCGTCGGGGAGCAGGCTGCCGCTGGGCGAGACGACCGTCACGGTGACGGCGGTGGACTCGACGAACCATCAGTCCACGTGCTCGTTCCAGGTGACGGTGCGAGACACGACGGCCCCCGCGGTGAGCTGCCCGGAGGACATCCGGGTGACCCTGGATGAAGCGGGCGGCACGGAGGTGACGTACGCGCTGCCCACGGCGACGGACTCCGTCTCCGGGCCCGCGACCGTCACCGCGTCGCCGGAGTCGGGCTCGCGCTTCTCGCGAGGCCAGACTCGCGTCACCGTCACCGCGACGGACGCGGCGGGGAACTCGGCGCAGTGCTCGTTCGAGGTCTCCGTGCAGGCCCGCGTGGTCTCGATTGCCGGAGGTGGCTGTCAGTCCTCGGGGGGCGGCGCGAGCGCGGCGCTCGTCGTGCTGTCGGTCGTCGCCCTCTGGGCAGGCCGCCGTCGCGGCCGGGAGCGAGCCACCCCGTGAGCCTCCTGAATCCTCTCATGCGACTCTTCAGCTCGAAGGACCTTCCCTTGCGTGAATCGGCACGGACTTGTGTGCTCGTCGCGGCGCTGGTCGCCACGGGCGCCTCGGCGCAGACGCTCTCCAGCCCCCTGGTGGCGTTCGACGCGGAGCGCCTGCGTCTCAGCCCCGCCGCCACGGACTCGTTGATGGTGGACACGGGCCGGGTGCTCTCGGAAGGGGGCTATCGGCTCAGCCTCCTCGCCAACTACGAGCGCGGCATCCTCTTGTTGGAAGGCAGCGACGGGAGCGAGCACTCCATCATCCACTACCGGACCTCGGCCTGGTTGATGGGCGCGTGGTCTCCGGTGGACCGGTTGGAGGTCTCCGCCCGGCTGCCCGTCATCATCTCGCAGGGCGGGCACGGCGCGAACCAGTTGGAGGGTGTCGCGGAGCCCTCGTCCGCGGGGCTCGGGACGCCCGAGGTGGGCGCGCGCTACTCGCTGCTGCGGCGCGAGGAAGGTGCGCCGTTGTCCCTCGCGGTGGGGCTCGACGTGGGGCTCCCGGGTGGACGGGCGAGCGCCTTCGGACGGCAGGAGCACTGGGCGGGGCTCCAGTTCTCGCCGCGAGTCTCGCTGGGGCGCGAGGTGGGGATGTTCGCGCTGGGCGCGAGCGTGGGCGCGAGGATTCGCTCCACGGAAGTGGAGCCGGGCCGTGACGTGGGCACGGAGCTGGAGCAGTCCGTGGTGGTGGCGACCCGTGGCGACGGCCTGCGCGCCGAAGTGGCCCTGCAGGTGGCGGAGTCGCTGGTGCATCCGGACGTGGCGGTGGAGCTGCTCGGCGGCGTGCGGTTGCCCATTGGCATGGGCTTCGAGCTGAACGCGCTCGGCGGGCATGGCTTCACGGACATCCCGGGGACGCCCTCATGGCGTCTGGGCGCGGGAATCGCGTGGGCGCACAACCCGCCGCGCGAGGATGTCTGCAAGGGCGGACGCAAGCACTCGCCCGAGCAGTGCCCGGACTCCGATGATGACGGTGACTCCGTGCTGAACAAGTCGGACCGCTGCCCGCTGGAGGCGGGGTCGCCGGACAACGCGGGCTGCCCGGACCGCGACTCGGATGGCGATGGCGTCGTGGACCGGCTGGACAAGTGCCCGAACCAGGCCGGGAGCGCGGAGACGAACGGCTGCCCCGACTCGGACGGCGATGGCGTGGCTGATTCCGAGGACAAGTGCCCGAACGAGAAGGGCACCGTGGAGAACCAGGGGTGCCCCGCGCCCGCGAAGGACTCGGATGGCGATGGCGTGCCGGATGACTCCGACAAGTGCCCGGACGAGAAGGGGACGGCGGAGAACCAGGGCTGCCCCGCGCCCGCGAAGGACTCGGATGGCGACGGCGTGCCGGACGACTCCGACAAGTGCCCGAAGCAGAAGGGGACCGTGGAGAACCAGGGGTGCCCCGAGCCGGAGAAGGCGCCGACGGAGGAGCGGCTCTCGCTGGCGGACCGTCGCATCACCTTCCAGGTGGGCCTCGCCCAGATTGAGGGTGAGGGTGCGAAGGTGCTCGACGACATCGCCGAGCAGCTGAAGGCACGGCCCGACGTCGCGGTGCGAATCGAAGGACACACGGACAACACCGGTCCGGAGGAGCTCAACCGCACGTTGAGCCAGGAGCGCGCGGAGGCCGTGCGCGCCTACCTCATCCGCCGAGGTGTCGCAGGCTCGCGGTTGGAGGCCAAGGGCTTCGGTCCGGCCCAGCCCATCGCGTCGAACGACACTCCGGAAGGCCGCAGCGAGAACCGCCGCGTGGAGTTCGTCATCAAGCGGTGAGCCGGAGCGCAGGAAGTCGCGGGGCCATGTGCCCCGCGACCCGCTGGGGCTGAGCACTCGAGTTGCCGTGCTCGGCCCCGGCGGACCGTGAGGAGGCGGGATGGACCGGCTGGACGTCATGCGGTTGTTCACGCGCATCGTGGAGCGGCGCAGCTTCACGGTGGCCGCCCAGGACCTGGAGCTGCCGCGCTCGACGGCCACGCAGGCCATCAAGCAGTTGGAGTCCCGGCTGGGCGTGCGACTGCTCCAGCGCACGACGCGGCATGTCCGGCCGACGCTCGATGGAGAGGCCTACTACCGACGCTGCGTCACCATCCTCGGCGAGGTGGAGGACGCGGACTCCGCCTTCAGCGGCGCCAAGCCCCGAGGGCCGCTCCGGGTGGATGTTCATGGCACCCTGGCCCGGCACTTCGTGCTGCCCGCGCTGCCTGGGTTCCTGGCCGAATACCCGGACCTGAAGCTCCACCTGGGAGAAGGGGACCGGCTGGTCGACCTGGTGCGGGAGGGCATCGACTGCGTCCTCCGCGCGGGAGACCTCCAGGACAGCTCCATGGTGGGACGGCGCGTGGCGCTGCTCGAAGAAGTCACCTGTGCGAGCCCCGCCTATCTGGCCCGGCACGGCACGCCCACGAATCTCGAAGAACTCGAAGGCCACGTGGCGGTGGGGTTCATGTCCTCCGCCACGGGCGCGGTGCTGCCACTGGAGTTCATGGTCGACGGCGAGCCGCGAACCCTCACCCTCCCGGCGACCGTCACCGTGGCGGGAGCGGAGACGTACGCCTCGGTGGCGAAGCTGGGGCTCGGGCTGATTCAGCTCCCGCGCTACCACGTGGAGCAGGAGCTTCGGGAGGGGACGCTCGTGGAGGTGCTCCCCGAGCATCCGCCGTCACCCACGCCCGTGTCGCTGCTCTATCCCCAGAGCCGCCAGCTCTCGCCCCGCGTGCGCGTCTTCATCGACTGGCTCACCCGGGTGTTCGCGAATGCGTCCTCGGTGGCGCGCGCCGTCGAATAGCGTGACGGAGACTCGGGTACTGACTGGCCCCGTGACTCGCCCGGCTTCGCGGCGTGAAGAGGGCCCGGCCTGAACGAGCGCCGGGCCATCCAGGTGCACGCGTCACCGACGCGCCCGCCTCACTCGCAGGGGTTGCCGTTCAGCGTGCAGTTGAAGGGCTGCCCCAGTCCGGTGGTGGTGAAGCCGAACTCCTTGCTCGCGCCGGCCTTGATGACGGTGTTGTGGCTGACGGGAAGGAACGTGTAGTGGTTCCCGTTGCGCGTCATCGTGGAGGAGAACGGGTTCTGCGCCGTCGTGCCGGCCGGCAAATCGAACTCCAGCTGCCACCCGCTGACGCTCGTCGTGCCCAGGTTCTCCACCGTGTACCGGCCCGTGTAGCCATTGGACCAGGAGGAGCTCACGGCGAAGTGGGCGACGAGTCCGGAGGCCGCCGCCGGGGCCGTGGTCGCGATGACCGCCGCGCTCGGCGCCGACACGTTGCCCGCCGCATCCCGCGCGGTGACGGTGAAGGAGTACGCCGTGGCCGGGCTCAATCCGAGCAGCGTCACACCCAGGCCCGCCGTGGCGGCGGCCACGTTGCCGCCGAGCCAGACGGAATAGCCGGTGACGCCCCGGTTGTCGGTGGCCGCGTCCCAGGCCAGGGTGACGCTGGTGGACGTCACCGCCGTCACGCGGAGATTGGAAGGAGCGCTCGGCGGGGTGGTGTCGGGAGGAGGAGGCGCGCCGATGCTGACGAGGAACAGCGACGGTGCCGAGTCCGTCCTCGTGGTGTCCACGCCATGGCCTCCGGAGTAGTCGAGCGTCTCCGCGTGCGCCCAGTCGGCGATGGGCGTCCCGTTGATGTCCAGGTGCTTGTACGCCGAGCCGGACCAGCCGAACTGGTAGACGCGGGAAGGCTCCGAATAGAAGTCGGCGTAGGGGGCCGTGTCATTGCCCACCTGCTTGCGCAGGACGTTGTTGAAGAAGACGTTCTGCGGCCCCGTGGCGCCGGACCACTTCACCGCCTTCTTTCCGGCGCCCCACCAGATGGGATACCAGTTCGAGTCATCCGGGCCGCCGCCGCCTTCCTCGCCGCAGTGGGAGTTGCAGTTGCCGGAGCGGTGCGCGTACGGGACGGCGCTGACGTTGCGCTCGAAGAGGTTCCTGCGCTCCCAGCCGCCGTGCAGGTTGAGGTCGGAGTCGAAGTCGTTGCCGATGACGACGTTGTCGGACGCGGACCACTGGAAGGTGAAGTGCCGCAGGTTGCGTGACGTGTTGCCGGCGTAGAGCGAGTCCCAGACGCGGGAGCCTCGGAAGTAGCCGTTGCCGCCCTTGCCCTTGTTCCACGCGCCGTCGAACACGTTGTCGACAATCTGGAGGTTCTTCGCCTCCTCCGTGACGATGGGATGCGAGCCCGTCATCTCCGCGCGGATGCCGCGCACCCAGGAGTCCGCGGCCCACTTGAAGACGATGCCGTGCATCTCGTACGCGGGCGCCAGGTTGCCATAGTTGTGGAGCGCGGCCGACGCGCTCACCCCCGGCACCTCCTGCGTGAAGTACAGGTTCTCGATGCCGACGCCGACGATGGGGTCGACGAGCGGAGCCGCCTTGGAGTCGTACACCGTGCCGTCGATGGAGGCCGAGCCATCCGAAGTCGACGTCACCGGCACGTCGTACTCCAGCGGCTTGTCCAGGGTGAGCGTCCTGTTGCCCGAGTCCACGGCGACGATGCGGAAGAGCTGCTGACGCATGTGCAGGTTGGACAGCGCGTGCTCGGTGGGCAGCGCCTGCTGCTCCGCGTAGAAGGCGCGCGAGTTGGCGGCGCGGATGTTGACGAGCCTGCCCACGGCCAGCGCGGAGGAGTTGGTCGCCAGGTACACCACCGTGTCGCCGGTGCGCGCGGCGAAGCCCGTCTCGCCCGGCTTCGCGCGGAGCTTCACGCCGGCCTTCCAATGGACATTCACGGTGCCTTCGAAGATGTCGGCGCGGTTGGCGGGGGCCGTCTCGTAGTCGTCGTCGTACGCCGTGTGGACCTGGCGCGACTGCACCCGGAACAGGCCCCGGCCGGGCCACAGCCAGCCGCCCTTGCCCTCGCCGTGCGTCATGGTGTCCTCGTCCCAGTCACCCCCATCCGACGTCAGCGTGTCGTAGCGGGTGTTCACATCGGGGCGGAACACCAGCTTCGTGCCCGTCACCGGAGAGGAGCCCGCACCCCGGATGATGACGTAGCTGGCGTCCACGCTGAGCTGACGGGACACGTCGAGCTGGCCCGCGGGCAGTGAGAGCAGCGAGAGCTTCGTGAACGAGGCGCCAGGGGTGCACACCGTACGCAGGGAATCGAGGGCGGCCTGGAGGCCCGCGGTGTCGTCCACGCCATCATTCGGAATCACGCCGTGGTTCGCCGCCAGCTCCGCCGGTGTCACCCGGCACGCCGCGTCCGGATTGATGTCCGCCTCACCTGGCAGGTTCTGCCCGCCCCGGTAGCCCGCCTTGGACCAGTCTGGTAGCCCGGCGATGGGTGCGCGCCGATTCGACGGCGACAGGTCCAACACCGTCTGGGCCCAGCCAGGCGTCGAGCCCAGGACCGCCACGGAGGAAAACGTCAACAACACCAACCGGAGCAGGCCGGTTCTTTGAGTGAGCATGAACATCTCCAGTCGCGGATGTCTGTGTGGCAGGTGTTTCACCCCTGATAATGATTTATCCGAGATTGGCTTTGTATGCTCGAATAACAGCTTTGTCCCGTCCGACTCCCGGGCGGCCAGAAAGGCCCCACACCCATGAAGTCCTTTTCGCTGCGTGCCGCGCTCTGTGTGTTGTCCGTCGTCGCCGCTCCCGCCGCCTTCGCGTGGGGCAGCACCTATTCCATCCCCTTGTTCGAGTCCCGGATGACGGCGGCCCGTGCGAGCGGCAGCACTGGTGGGACGACGGTGGTGCGCTCGGAGATGAAGACCGCGCTGGAGGCGTTCCTCAGCTCCGACGACGGGCAGACGGATGCCGCCGAGTACACCTATCTCGCCGGCAAGGTCGCGAGCCCCACGTTCCTCGCGGGCATCGACACCTCGGCGCGGGACTACCTGCTCCGCTATCACGAGCTGAATGACGGGGCGGCGACCTCCTCCCCGCTCGACGTGGCGTCACCGGCCCAGACGCCCGCGCAGATTTTCGGCGCGAGCGGCCGCCTGGCGAGCAACGCGTGGATTCAGGAGGGTGGCCTCTTGGATGACGAGGGCGTGGTGAACCAGACGACGCTCATGTGGACCTATTACGGCTACTTCGGTCCGCAGCCGTCCACCTTCGCTCCCGTCACGTACGCGGAGCTGAGCGCGAAGCTTGGCTCGACGATTTTTGGCCAGGCGCCGAGCGCGGCCGAGGTGAACGGCGCGCTCGCCTGGCTGAGCGCGAACGCGGGAACGGGAGCCCGCTACTATGTCGCGTCCTGGCATGACTCCTACGGCCGCACGGGCCCGGGTGACATTGGCGGCTACGTGGTGGTGTCGGTCAACCCCGCCCGCGACTCCGTCCGCTTCATCGAGGTGATGACCTGGTCGGACTAGTGACTCACGCGACGGCCACGTAGGCGGCGACGGCGACCATGCAGGCGCCGAACGTCCAGCCCTGGATGCGCAGGGCGCGCTCGGAGCGGAAGCGTCCCAGGATGAGCTTCCCTCCGTAGACCCAGGGGAAGTGGCACGCCACGCAGACGACGAGGAAGGCCGCGGTGAGCTGCGCGGCCTGCGAGAGCATGCCTCCCTCCGGGTTCAGGAACTGGGAGAACATCACCACGATCATCGAGTGAATCTTGGGGTTGAGGGCCACCGTGACGAGGCCCTCGACGAAGCCGAGCCGCTCCGGCTCCTCCGTCGTTGCGGAGGACGGGCTGGAGGCGCGGAAGAAGCCCCAGGCGAGGTAGAGCAGGTACGCGACGCTGCACCAGCGCAGGAGGTCGTGCAGCGCGGGAATCCCTTGCAGCACGCGTCCCAGCCCCAGGCCGTAGAGCAGACAGAGCGCGACGTTGGCCACCTCGAAGCCTGTCCAGAACGGCAGCGAGCCCCGGATGCCGAAGCGTCCGCCCGCGGTGGCGAGCACCGTGTTGCCGGGCCCGGGACTGAAGACCATCGGCACGGTGTAGCCCAGGAACATCACCCACACTTCAGCGGGAATCATGGCGAAAGCCCCCACGCGCCCCCTGTCGTCGTGGTGGGGCGCGAGCCACCACACAAACTCCATTTCGAGTCGGTCACCCAGCGAGCTATCCTCGCGCGCTCGATAAAGGGAGCTCATCGAGCATGCGCCGCATTCCACCGCTCGGCGCCCTGCGGGCCTTCGAGGCCGGGGCGCGACACCTGAGCTTCACCCGCGCCGCCATGGAGCTGCGCGTCACCCAGGCGGCCATCAGCCACCAGGTGCGCCAGTTGGAGGACTGGCTCGGCGTCTCCCTCTTCGACCGCCGGGGACACGCGCTGACGCTGACGGCGAAGGGGCAGGCGTACCTGCGCGAGCTGACGCCCGTGTTCGAGCGCCTTTCGGAAGCCACCACGCGGCTGTACGAAGCGGAGCAGGGGCCCCTGCGGCTCACCGTGCTGCCCTCGTTCGCCTCGTCCTGGCTCCTTCCCCGCCTGGAGGGCTTTCGTCGGCTCCATCCGGATATCGAGCTGCACCTGAGCAGCGCGTCGGAGCTGTGGGACTTCCTGGACGACCGCTTCGACGTGGGCATCCGCTCCGGGCTGGGACGGTGGACGGGGCTGAAGGCGGAGCAGCTCGCGCCGGAGGTGCTCGCGCCCGTGTGCAGTCCGGCGCTCGCCAGGAAGCTGCGCTCACCGTCGGACCTGGCCAAGGTGCGGCTCCTCCATGACACGCCGAAGGATGGGTGGCGCCGCTGGCTGGAGGCGGCCGGCGTCGACGGCGTGGACACCGGCAAGGGCTTCGCGTTCAACGACGCGGGGCTGGTGCTCCAGGCCGCGCGACAGGGTGATGGCGTGGCGCTCGGGCGATTGCTGCTCGCCGCGGATGACCTGAAGGCGGGCCGGCTGGTCCAGCCCTTCACGCAGGTGTTGCCCAACGACTTCGGCTACTGGCTGGTCCACCCCCGACCCCTGTCGAGCCGCCGGGACGTGGTCGCCTTCAAGACCTGGCTGCTCGCCGAGGCCCGGGCCACGTCGAAGGCCCTGGGGCTCCTGCCAGAAGTCGCTCGGAGGCGGGAGTAAACCGCCTCGCGCCCGGTTACCCTCCCTCGGAGGAGATGACCCTGCGCCTCGATAAGACATCTTCCGTTGTAGCTGTCATCTGGTTGCTGGTGCTTGCCCCGGAGGCCCGCGCCACCGATACGGTGGGGATTCGCAAGGCGGGAGAGCTGGTGGTGGAGACCGGAACGACGAAGACGCCGTCCGGCGAGACGCTCCGCTACGAGCTGGGCACCTTCTATGTCCCGGAGAACCGGAGCGCGAAGCGAAGCCGCGTCATCGGCATCGGGTTCGCTCGCATCCGCGCGGCGAAGCCCACCAGTGCTCCGCCGGTGTTCATCCTTCCGGGAGGCCCGGCGCGCTCGTATCTCAACGCCTTCACGGACCACGACGACGCGGCGAAGAGCCAGCTGGAGGGAATCCTTCCCTACCGGGCCGTGGGTGACGTGGTGGTGGTGGACCAGCGGGGCTACTCGCCGCGCGGGGAAATCCTGACGGTGTCCCGGCGGACGCTGTCGCTCGGGCAACCGCGCTCGCTGGCGGCGGATGCGGAGGCGATGGTGACGCTGGCCCAGGACGCGGTGGCGGCCCATCCCGACAAGGACCTGTCCGGCTACAACCTCGTCGAGTACGCGGAGGACGTGAAGGCGCTGAGCAAGGCGCTCGGCTATCGGCGGATTTCGCTGTCGGGACAGAGCTTCGGCTCGCAGTGGAGCCTGGCGGTGATGCGGCTGCATCCCGACCTCGTGGCGAGGGCGCTGCTCTCGGGCGTCGAGCCGCTCGACAACAGCCATGACATGCCTTCGCACATCTTCGCGTCCCTCCAGCGCATCGCCTGGGATGCGGACCGCTCTCCCGCGCTCCAGCCCTACCTGCCCCGGGGCGGAGTGATGGCGGCAGTGCGCGCGGTGCGGGAGCGCCTCTCCGCCGGGCCCATCGAAGTCACGGTCCAGGACGCGAAGACGGGGACGGCGCGAACGGTGGCGCTCGGCCTGGAGGACTTCCAGGGCTCACTGCTCCGGCCCGCGGCGTCCTGGCCCGCCTTCGTCCTCTCCCTGTACTACCGCCGCTATGACGACTGGGCGCGCGAGGTCCTCTCGGAGCGTCAGGACGTCGAGTCACCCGTCCGGCTCATCGCGCCACTGATTGACAGCAGTCTCGCGGTGTCCGCCGAGCGCCGACATCTGTTGAAGACCGACGCGGGCCTGGAGCTGCTGGGCGCCGTCGACTTCGACGCGCTGATGGCCTCCGAGGAGGCGTGGCCGACGCCCGATATCGGTGACGGGGTGCGCCTCCCGGTGCAGAGCCCGATTCCCGTGCTCATGTTCCACGGAGACTGGGACACCTCGACACCCCTCGAGAACGCGCTGGGCCTGCTGCCCTGGTTCGCCAACGGTCGCGTCGTCCAGGTCCACCGGGGCGCGCACCACACGCGGGCTCCCGTCTTCGCGAAGTACCCGGAGCTGCTGGCCCAGGTGGTGAAGTTCCTCAAGACAGGCGACACCCGCGGGCTCCCGGCGCGCGTGGAGCTGCCCGTGCCCGCCTTCCAGCCGCCCCCATTCCCTCCGCCCGGGCAGTGAGGGCTTGGAGGCGCGTGGCTACTGCGCGGAAACCGCTCCCGGGGGACAGTGGATGCCCACGGGCGTGGACCAGAGCTGATGTTCGCTCGTCTCATCGCTCGCGAAGAAGTAGACGCGTGAGCCCAGCCGCGCGAAGCCGCCCGGCGAGGAGCCCCAGATGCCGGGGTTGATGTCCGCGAGCTGGCCCGTGGTCGCTGGCGTGCCTCGGGTGAACCAGGGTTCGGTGAACAGGCCATCCTGCGAGGCGCTGAAGAAGACGGTGCCCTCATCCGTGGCGAAGAGGGACGAGTCGACGTCGTCGCTCAAGTCCAGCGGGTGATGGAGCAGCTGCGTCCCATCCGCCGTCCCATCCGTCGCCCACAGCGACACGTCCCGAGGCAAGGGGCCGGTGCCGCCAATGGCCAGGGTGAAGTAGAGCCTGCCTCCGGAGCTTGTCGTCCGCTGCAGGTAGGGCATCGCGTCCGGCAGGTTCGCGTACGGGTTGGGCAGGGTGGTGATGCGCGTCCTGCCTCCGCCGCTCAGCGAGACGCGCTCGACGTGCAGCCGCTTCGCATCCGTGGACTGCGTGGCCAGGTAGACGGATGAGCCCAGCACGCCGACCAGACTGGTGGACCGGCCGAACGACTCCAACCGAACGGTCCCCGCGGCGGTGCCATCCGTCTTCCACACCTCGTCGTTGGGACCGTCGTCCAGCACGAACAGTCCCAGGTTCCCCTCCCGCGCCGCGTGGTGGACGTAGGTGTGCCGCGCGTCCAGCCGCTTGACGGCGAACGACCCGGCGGTGGTGCCGTCGGTGCGCCAGAGCGTGGTGCCATGGGACTTCGACGACAGGAACAGGTGAAGCGCCGAGCCCACCTTCAGCGAGGTGAAGCGGACATCGACCTCCGACGGAAGCACGGCCACGCGATAGGTGCCGGTGTCGGTGCCATTCGAGCGCCAGACCTCGCGTCGCATGAAGACGGGGGCGGGGACCGCCACGTTGCGGACGAAGACGAGCAGCCCGTTGAGTGAGGTGAGGTGTTGCAGGGAAGCGCCCTCCATGCCGGGCGCCAGCTCCTTGACGAGCCGGGTTCCTCGCTCCGTCCCGTCACTGACCCACAGTTCGTTCCCGGTGGCGGTGTCATCCAGCTCGAAGAAGACCTGGTCGCCCACGGCCACCAGTCCACCCAGGCGGGGCGGGCCGCGCATGGACGGCGGAAAGGCCTTCACCCGCATGGTCCCGGAAGACGTTCCATCCGTGCGCCAGAGGACGGCGCTGCCGTCGTGGAAGTTGGTGCCGAAGTAGAGCGCTTCATTCGACTGGACGAGCTGGTCGGTCCCGAAAAGCTGTCCACTGATGATGACGGGGCCCCTGCCTGGAGGCGTGATGACTCTCAGGCGCGAGGCGACCCCGGTGGGACAAGCCCATTGCTTGACGTCGCGTCCATCCGCGCCCGGCTGCATCTCTTCGGTGCTGGGGGGAACTCCACACCCCGCGAGTGCCAGTCCGAACAGGACCCATCCATGTCTTGCCCGCATGTCTTCTCCTCCCTGGCCCGGAAAAAAATGGCACGGGAGGGTGGGGTGCCTGACCTGGACTGCCAACGTGCGCTTCAGGGAGGGGCCCGCGTTCACAATCCGCCTGCCGCGTCTCCTCGGGGCGCCGCCCTGGTGCGTGGTCGCGCCCGGGGCCGCGCGACTCACCAGGCCGCGCCGCTCAGGCTGCTCTCGCGGAGCAGACCGTCCGGCATCACCGTCAGGAAGCGGCGCGCCGCCGGGTGCCACGCCGTGGGCACCACGGTGGGGTCCTGGTGGAGCTGCTCTCCCGTCTCCACGTCCCACACGGAGGTGCCCTGGTCCTTCGCGCTCGCCAGCAGCAGGTTGCCATCGCACCTGAACTCGCCGCGCGGTCCGGGGAACCAGCGCAGGAGCTTCCCGGTCTCCACGTCGTGAATCATCGCGGCGTCGAGCAAGGCGTCGGCATCCCCGCCGAAACCCCAGAAGGCCAGGGCGCGAGGGCCCACGAAGCAGCGCGGGCCATCCCAATGGTAGGTGCACTCGCGCAGGTGCTTCAGGGAGGGGCCGTCCTCGGACTCCCACACGTTCTCGTGCACCCAGCGCCGCAGGGAGAAGGTCGTCAGGATGCCCAGCGGGTGCCAGACCCAGCCATCGTCCACGAGCCACGCCTCGTCCGGGGACACCGTCAGGCCGCAGTGGAAGTAGTCGCGCTCGTGGCGGGGCATGGGCTCACCGGGCCTGCCCCGTCCCCCGGGCTCGCGCGGCGTCAGCAGCTCCCCCGTGGCGGGGTCCGACAAGTCCAACCGATTCCAGGTCGACGCGTGGGCGAGGAGCGTCCGGGTGCCGTCGCGGAAGAAGGCCACGGGAAACTCGCAGCGCGTCTCATGGTACGAGCCCCGGTCCAGCGTCATCGTCACCCTGCCGGTGGCCAGCTCCAGGACGAGCCCCCGGGCGCCGTGCAGGTTCACCACCGCGGCGTAGCGCCCGCAGGGGGAGACGTGCAGCGCGAGCCTGGCGGAGAGGTCGAGTGTCTCCGCGCCCACGGACCCCAGTCGCGCAAGCGAGCCTTCATCGAGGTCCAGGCGGAGCAGCTCGCCGTGCGCGTTCACCGCGAGCCACAGGGAGCCCGGCAGGGAGCCCAGCGCGGTGATGGCCCGAAGTGACTGGCCCGCGAGCGGGGGGAGTGACTGCTCCCGGTGCTCGAAGTGGAGCCCCGTGGTCCGGGTGCGCACCTGGGGGCGTCCGATGATGCCCATCAACGCGGAGCTGTGTCCCAGCCTCACGTGCTGGCAGTCGACGCAGATGCTCTTGAACTGCTGGCCGGGCAGCGCCACCCGCGCGCAGTCCTGACAGAGCAGGTCGTGGTGGACGCCCTGCCCCGTGAAGCGGACGTGGTGTCCCGCGTCGTCGTCGTCCAGGAGGTGGACACACCAGTGTCCCGCGTGGGGTGCGGCATGGCCACAGGCGAGCTGGTTCATCGGCGTCCTCCTTCGGATGACTTCAAGTCGAGACGGCCCCGTGGACCGCGGGCCGCTGCGTGTGTGGCTTGACGGAGCCGGCCAGGCACGGAGGGCCGTCGAGCGGGCGGGTGGCTCGGGTTCCTGGCATGAAGTAGCGCCTCACGAAGTGCCCCCTGGCTGCTCGCCTCGCGCGAGAGCTGCCCGGCAAGGTACCCGAGGCAGCTCGACTGCGCATCCGACGCGAGCGCTGGGTCGCTCATGAAGCCCGTGACTCACTTCGCCATGACGACGCTGCTGTCGCGGTCCGACGATGTGAGCGCGGGGTGATTGGGAAACGTCTGTTCCCAGCGGACGAGGTCCGGCGGTTCAGCCGCCCGCGGGCCCGGCGTTGGCACCTCTTCCCGCGCCGTGGCCGCGCGCTTCAGGAGCGCGGAGGAGGGGGCAGGTGCGCTTGTGCGTGGACGTCGACAATCTCGACGTTGCGGAAGTCCTGGCAGGCCTGCCGGAAGCCGAGCACGTACTTGAGCGAGCGCGCCTCCTGCGTCAGCTTGTGCCACCACCTGCGCAGCAGGCTGGGACCCGGGGCCGCGGGCAGCTCCTGGCCGCTCTCGTTGAGGTCCAGGTAGTGCGTCGCCGTGCGGCCCAGGCCCTCGAACTCGTGCTCGAGCCCGCGCGTGTGCTGGCGCAGCTCCGGTTCGAGCCGCTCATGCACCGAGTCGGTCATCAGCACGTACTCGGACACCGGGACGTCGTTCTTCAGCATCCGGTGCACGAGGATGACGTCGACGCCCGCCAGCTCGGTGAGGTGCTTCACGCGCTGGAAGGCGACCTCGCCCGAGTGCGCCACGAACTTGAGCGTCAGGGCGCCCACCTGCATGCACCCGTCGCACTTGCACATGCGGTCGACGATGAGCCGCTCGCGCCGGGCGAGGAAGGCACGGCGGAGGTTGGCGACCTGCCGGGCGAAGGCGGAGCAGTCGTCTCCGACGGCGTAGAAGAACGCCGCGTCCCCTTCGAGCTTCGCGAGCTTCAGCTTGCCGGAGGCATCGATGAGGGCCTCCAGCAGCTGCGCCACCGTGTCCTGGGCGTGCGCGAGGCTGAACCGGTGGTGCTTCATGAACCGGGTGTAGCCACCGATGTCCGCGATGAGCAGCAGCGCCTTCTCTGTCGCCATTCGCGCGTCAGCGTATCGCAGGGGTGCCAGTCAGGCCACCCCGCACCCGCTTGAGGGCTAGCCGCTCACGACGACGTCGGCCTTGGCCTTCTGCTTCTCCGCCCAGGGCAGGTAGTGCTGCTCCATGAACTCCGCCTTGAAGTCCCGGTACGAGCTGATGGCTCCCAGCCAGGACCAGCCGCGGATGAAGTGCCAGGCGGGGTCGAACTGGTGGGGCAGGAAGCCCGCGCGGGCGCCGTGCGGGTACAGGTGGTGGTTGTTGTGCCACTCGCCCGTGATGAGTCCCGGCCAGAGCTGGTTGATGGACTGGTCCTTCATGTTGAAGTCCACGCCGTCGCGGCGGCGATCCTTGCCGCCTCCGTGCCCGTCGTAGTTGAACGTCCGCACGCCCACGGCCCACACGCCGGACCAGCCGAAGAGCGCCAGCGCCAGCCCGTGTCCGCCGATGAGGAAGAACAGGCCGTACCAGACCGCCCAGTTCGCCAGGAAGTGCGCCACCGTCCAGGCGGGGTGACAGAGCGAACCCCACTTCTGGTACTGCTCATAGCTGTTCACGTGGACGCCCGTGTGCTCCACCAGCTTGCGCAGCTGCGAGTAGTCCTTGGCGCTCAAGTCCCTGCGGATGCCCTGGTGATTCACATCCGCCAGGAAGCAGTAGAGCCAGCCCGCCTTCGCGTTGTACGGGTCCCCCGGCTGCTCCACGCGGGCGTGGTGCACGTGGTGGGAGACGACATACGCCTCTTCCGAAATCGTCTTCACCACCAGGTTGCGGCACAGCTCCCGGAAGAACGCGTTCTTGAACGTGAAGGCGCGGTGCGTGGAGTAGCGGTGGTACCAGATGGTGCCGTGCGTCCCCAGAATCACCATGCTGTAGATGAAGCCCGCCAGCAGCAGCCACCAGCTGAAGTGGTGGGTGAAGAAGAGCGCGAGTGGGATGCCGAAGCCCAGCGTGGTGACCCAGGCGATGAGGGCCAGCCAGTTCTTACGCGTGCGGAAGATGTTCAGGCGCGTAAAGAACTCCGAGAAGATCTCCCGATGAGTCGGCACATAGAGCGCGCCGTTCTTTTCGTAGCCGTAGCTCGGAGGATCGAGGATGCGGTCCAGAAATGACATGAATTCCCTGAGCAGGCGGCGGGGGGCGCGTGAACTTTCGCGGAGTTTCTCATGAAACGCCGGTGGCGGCGCGAAGTGCTACCCGACATTTCTGTCACGGGAGTCCGTGACGCCTCCGCGTGGGCGGAAGAATGGGCTCCCAACGGAGTGGAACGGGGCTCGAGGTCGCGCAAATCCTGGCGGTCCCCGTCGACCCTGCCCCTGCCTGGTGCGCGGGTGTCAGCGAGGGGCAGCACCGTTGGTTGCCCTCGATGACCGCGAATCGCTTGCTTGCTCGTCCGCATGGACGCGAGAACCTCCGGGCGAAGCGCCTGTCGCTACCGTCGACGGAGCTCCTGGTCCACGTCCTCGCGAAGGCGGTGCAGGGCCTCCGCGAGCGGGTTGTCGGAGCCCACCCGAATCCAGGCGCGCGGGCCCAGCAGGGCTTCCAGCTCGACGAAGGCCTTCAGCACCCGTCCGGGCTCCAGGGTGTTGACCCGGACCGAGAGGCTGTCGTTCCCGGGCGTCGACTCCACGCGGTCGTCCACCGTCAGGTACGGGCGAAGGTGAGGGATGACGTCGGGCGGTCCGCGTTTCGGCTGTGAGAAGTGGCCCCTCACGATGACGCGCTTGCTGGTGAGCATGAGCGCGGTGCCACCCTGGCGCTGGGCCAGGTAGCCGAGGCGGGGTCCGAAGTGGTCCTCCTCCAGCAGCACGTGCGGGCCCGCCACCGTGACGTCGCCGCCCAGGTCCTTCGCATACCGGGCCGCCGCCTCCGCGGACTTGAACAGGACCCACAGGCGCAGCCGTCCCGTTTGAGGGGCGCGCGAGGCGAGGCGTTGCTCGAGGCGAACGTCCTTGGGGACATCCACCAGCTCCGCCGCGACGGCCGCGCCGTTCGCCAGGGCGAGTGCCTTCAGCTTCGCCACCTCCGTCCCCAGGGACTCCTCCTGGTCAGGGATGCCCCAGAAGTCGACGAGCCCGTGGAGCTGGTTCGCATGGCGGAAGAAGGCGCCGAGCTGCTCCTTCTCCAGCACACGCTCCAGTGCCCCGAGAGCAGCGGCGTCCTTCACGCCGAACACGGTCGCCAGCGCGAGCCGCCCATGGCCGTGAATCTCCGAGTGGACCATGCGCCCCTTGCGCTTCCACAGGAGGGTCCGCAGCGCGGGGAAGTCATCTCCCAGCGTCATGTCCGTGTACAGCATCACCACGCGACCCAGAGACGTCATCACCTCCGGCGCGACCTCCTGCTCGCCCACGGGGATGCCCTCCGCCGCGAGCAATTCCTTCCATCGCTCGGGGTAGGCGTGACCTGACTTCCAGTCCGGCAGGAGCGCGTCGAGGTACGCGGTGGCCTCGTCGGTGGTCTCGAAGCGGCCCACGAGCACGCAGTCGCCGCTGTTGTTCCCGGAGAACCCGCGCCACACGCGAACACCGTCGGACAGCGCCTCCGCCTGGGGCGTCCCCGCGCGTGCACAGCCCGCCAGCGGCGACGGCGCGGACAGCACGTCACGCCGCCCGTTCCAGCCCGCGAGCACGTCCTCGGCCGAGGTGATGGGCAGTCCACCGCCCTGGAATGAGCAGGCCTTCAGCCGCCGGTCCGACGTCAGGGTGACGAAGTCGAGCCCCGCGCCACAGTCACCGCCGAAGAGCCGGGGGACCTCCGTCAGCGTGTCCCCGAAGCAGACCGACAGCCGCGTGCGCAGCGGGCTCTCCGCGAGCACCTCCGTGAGCCGCGCTTCCTCCTCGCCACTGAGTCGGAGCTTCGCGTCGTTGCCGACGTAGCGCAGGAGCGCGGCATCGCGACAGCCCAGCGCATGGAGCGTGCGGAGCTGTTCCGGCAGCGAGGGCAGGCGCTCCGGCGTGGCGAGGATGTTCACCCCGAACGTCTGTCCCGCGCGGGCGAGCCGCTCGACGCAGGCCTCCCAGTCGTTGTCGTCGTAGAGCGACACGCGGACCTCGCCCAGGTGGGGCGCGAGCCTGGCGAGTCGCTCGTCGGAGAGCAGCGTCCCGTTGGTGGTGAAGTGGAGGGCGAGCGGCGTCTCGTCCGACAGCCGCCGCACCAGCTCATCGAACCCGCGAAACGCCAGGGGCTCGCCGCCGCCGAAGGAGACCTCCAGCGTGCCCGCGCGGGCCAGCCCCGCCAGCACGTCGAACGCCGAGTCCACCGTCCACTCGCTCCGCGCCTGCTGCTCTCTCGAGCAGAAGGTGCACGCGAGGTTGCACGCGTTGGTGATGCCGAAGAGGACCAGCCGGGGCGCCCTTCGGCGCAGGTGGCGTGTGGGAGGCGCATCGACCCGGACGTTCGTGCCCGTCTTCCGGTGGAACCAGAGGAGGGCGCCATCGAGCGCGTGCGGGCGCCAGTCGGAGTGCGGCTGCATGGAAATGACCTCGAAATCGCGGCGCCGACGCGGCCTGTCATGATCCAACCCACACCCCGCAAACCCCTAGAATCATGGGAAGTCTGGAGGTGGGCTCGTGGCTCTCAGCCTACAAGAAACAACCGGGGTTCCGGGCCCGATAACTCCTGAGTCAGCCGCAGTCCGGCCGCCCACACCCCCCGAGGTCCCACCCATGGGTTTCAGGATCCCCAGCTTCAACGACGTTCGGAAGACGGTGACGAGCACCGTCAACGACGTGAAGGACACGGTCGTCGACAAGGCGGCCGACGTGAAGAAGGCCGTCGTCGACACGAGCAAGGACGTCAAGAAGGCCGTCGTCGACACCAGCAAGGACGTGTTCGAGGACGTGAAGCACAACCCCGTCACGGACGCCTTCAAGAAGGCCATCACCGACCCGAAGGACCTGGCGCGCGACGTGTTCCAGACGGGCCTGCGCACGGCCTACCACGGCGTGCAGAAGGTGCTGCCGGACGGCGCGGCCGACCAGCTCGTGAAGGCGGCCGAGGGCGGCATGGATGGCCTGGCCAAGACGTCCGAGCTGCTCCTGGGCAAGGACTCCTCCGTCACCCAGAGCCTGAAGACGCTGGGCCGGGTGGACCTGGAGGGCATCACCCGGACGACGGACCCGGTGACGGGACAGAAGCTCCAGGGAGACTGGCCCAAGCTGTGGGGGACGTGGCTGCTGGAGGAGAAGCCCAAGGACCTGGGCACCTGGGACAAGGACAAGAATGGCACCGAGCGCGTCACCGTGCGCGACAACGCGTACACCGACGACCTGGCGGGCCGGCCCCACCAGCAGCAGGTGACCGAAGAGTTCTTCAAGATGTACCCGAATCCGAAGCCGGGCGATGTCTTCCCTCCCAAGGACGCCACCAAGGAGCAGAACGACAAGGCCCTGTACCGCTTCACGGGCCCGGGCACCGACGAGAAGAGCAAGGAGAAGTACACCTCGCTGGAGTGGTTCATCGGCTCGTACCGCACCGAGGTGAAGTGCACTGGCATCGACGAGAAGACCGGCAAGCCGAACCTCTCGTACGAGGTCGTGAACAACTCCCACATGGAGTCCGGCACCCGCGTGCCGGCCAGCTTCCAGGAGAAGGGCCTGCCTCCGGCGCTCGTGCAGGACCGCCAGCGTGAGACGGGCCTGGGCGTCGGTGGTGACTGGGTTCAGCGCTACCAGTGGACCAGCACCGGCGTGGACAACCCCACGAAGTAGCCGTCCCGTCTCCCGTTGCTGACGAAGGCCCGGTGGTCGCTCCCAAGCGGCTCCCGGGCCTTCTCTCTTTCACGCGGGGGCCGTGGGTGGGCGGACCGCACGTCTGGCTCTGCTCGCGGAGCGCCGAGGTGACGCAGGGCGCCGTGGGTCGCCGACGGAGGGAGTGACTTCCCGCGTCACATCGTGTCCCCCGGTTTTTCCCACGCGTCAGGAAACATTTTCGGCTGATTCGCGAAGATGTAGGCATCCCCCTTCAACACGAGGCGCTGTCATGGCCGGTATCTCCTCTGTGAACAGCAGCGCCGCCGAGTCCGCCCGTCGTCGCGCGGAGGCAGCGCGCGTCGCGGCCCAGCAGCAGCCACAGCAGACGGCGACCGCGTCCAAGCCGAAGGCGAAGCCGGTGGAGCTGGCCTCCACCTCCGCGTACGAGGGGCCTCGCAAGACGGGCGCGGAGAAGCTCACGGGGGAGAAGGCCCCGCCCGCCGCGAAGGGGCCGCTGGACAGCGCGCCCGCGGACCCGAAGGCGCGCGCGACGTGGTGGAAGCAGCTCTCGCCCACGGAGCAGATGCAGGCGGTCAGCTCGGACCCCAAGAAGGTCGGCTCCATGGACGGCCTGCCGGCCTCCGTGCGCGACACGGCGAACCGCACGCAGCTCAAGAACGAAATCGCGCAGCTCAGCGCGGAGAAGTCGCCGTCGAAGGAGCAGCAGCGCCAGCTGGAGAACGCGCGGGCCGTGCAGGCGCAGCTGGACCGGACGGCGAAGGAGGCGGGCTCCGCGCAGCTGCTCATCTACGACTCCACCTTCGTGAACAGCCAGGGCCGCGCGGCCATTGTCGCCGGCAACCTGGACACCGCGAAGCACGTGTCCGTGAGCGTGCCGGGCCTGAACTCGGACGTGCGCGGCTCCATGGACAGCATCACCAGCGAGTCGCTCCGGCTGCACGAGGCGTCGGGCGCGGCGAATGGTGAGGTCGCGACGGTGGCCTGGATGGGCTACGACGCGCCGGGCTTCCATAACGTGGCGTCCGACAACGCCGCGGAGAATGGCGCGAAGCTGCTGGCCGCCGACGTGGCCGGCATCCGCGCCAGCCGCGAGGGAAACCAGCCGCACCTGACTGTCATTGGCCACAGCTACGGCAGCACCACCGCCTCCATCGCCGCCGACAAGAACGGCCTCCAGGCGGATGACCTGGTGCTCATCGGCAGCCCTGGCGCCGGCAGCGCCAGGTCGGTGAAGGACTACGACGGCCCGCTCGCCAACGGCCACGTGTGGTCCGGCTCGGCCAGCCGCGACCTGGTGTCCTGGCTCAACGGCAGCAACCTGCCTGGGGACCCGCTGGGACAGGACCCGTCCGAGAACAAGTTCGGCGCCAACCGGTTCACCGCGGAGGCGAAGGACCGCGGGAACAACAGCAACATGGGCGACCACTCCAAGTACTACAACGAGGGTTCCGAGTCCCTGGCCAACATCGCGGACATCGTCACCGGGAACTACGGCGGCGTGGACCGGGCTCAGCAGCGCTACGGGGAGCATGACTGGTGGAAGGGCAACCGCGTCATCGACCCCGAGGTGAAGCGCGCCGTGGAGTGAGCCGGGTGTAGAGCGGGCCCGGGGTCCGCTCCACCGGCATCCATCACAGAACATCGTCTTCGCGGGACCGGCCGGAGCACTGGCGGGTCCCGCTTGTCTTGAGTGGACCTGGGAAGGTCGTGCATGCGCTTGTCGAACGTGGTGTTGAAGGGCCCTGACGTGGGCCCGCGGTTGACGTCTGTCGAAGTCGCGCAGGGCAGTCTGGTGAACGGGCGGGAGCGGGTGCTCGTCAATGCGTCCAACACGAATGGACAGCTCGGCTCGGGGGTCTCCGGCGCCATCCGCCGGGCGTGTGGCGCGGGCTTCCAGGAGCACATCCTCGCGGCCTTGAACGCGCGCTTCGGCGGGCCCATGGCGCCGGGCGAGGTGCTGGTGACGGAGGCGGGCGCGCACCCCACCGCGAAGTGGGTGGCCCACGTCGCGGTGATGGACTACCGCGAGGGCATCCACGGGGGCTCGTTCCCGGACACGCAGCGCATCCGCGACGCGTGCGCGCGGCTGTGGGCGGCGCTGGAGCAGGTGGAGGAGGAAGACCTCTCCGTGGCCATGGTGGCGCTGGGCGCTGGCACCGGAGGGCTCTCGCTGCGCGAGTCGGTGGAGCTGGCGTGCTCCACCCTGAGCGAGCACCTGAAGACTCGCGAGCAGTCGCGGCTCGGGCGGGTGGTCTTCTACGGCTACAACCTGCCGGAGTACATCGCCACCGTGGACGTCGTCTCGCGCCACTTCACGCTGCCGGAGGGCTCGGTGTCGCGGGAGGTGCTGGACTTCGTGGAGCGCAGTCGCGAGCAGGAGCGGCAGGGCAGGTAGCCGCCTCTTCGCCCGCGCTAGCCGAACCGCTCGCGCAGCGCCGACGCGTGGCTCCGGCTGAGTGGCAGCGGGGCCTCCAGCCCGCGCAGGTAGACTTCACCTCCTCCGCTCAAGCCCCGGTCCACGCGCTCGACGAAGGTGAGGTTGACCAGCGCGGAGCGGTGGATGCGCGCGAAGGTCCGCTCCGGCAGCCTCAGCTCCCACTCCTTGAGGGGGCGCGGCGATAGCGTGCGCTGGCCGTCCGCCGTGACGAGCTCCACGTAGTCGCCCGCGCCGCATAGACAGACGAGCTGCTCCACCCGCACGAAGCGCGACTTCGCGCCGTTCTCCAGGAACAGCACGTCCGCCTCGGTGAGCTTCGGGCGGGTGGGCCCCTGCGTGGGCGCGGGCTTGCCCTGCTCCCGGGCCACCAGTCTCTCCACGGCCCTGGCCAGCCGGTCCGGATGCACGGGCTTGAGCAGGTAGTCGAGCGCGTTGACCTCGAACGCCCGCAGCGCGTGCGTGTCGTGGGCCGTGACGAAAATCACCTGGAACGGCCGCTCGGGCAGGCGGGCGAGCAGCTCGAAGCCGCCCTCTCCGGGCATCTGCACGTCCAGGAACAGCAGCTCCGGCCGCAGCTCCTCGATTCGCGCCAGCGCGGACGTCACGCTGTCCGCCTCGCCCACCACCTTCACGTGGGGAGACGACGACAGCAGCTCGCGCAGCTCGACTCGGGCGAGCCGCTCGTCATCCACGAGCAAGGCGCGCAGGGGCGTCATGCGATTCCTCGGCGAGTATCGGGGTCCATTCCATGGCGGGGAGCTCGACGACGATGTGGACCCAGCCGTCCGTCTCCGACGTCTCCAGCTTCGCGCGCTCTCCGTAGAGGTGGGACAGCCGCTCGCGCACGTTGCGCAGGCCGGTGCCCGTGCCCTGGGGCCCCAGCTCGCGGGTCGCGGGCGCCCACGTGCCGGTGTTGTCCACCTGGATGCGCAGCACGTCCTTCACCCGCGTCACCCGCACGCGCACGCGCACCGGTAGGACGCCCGCGGCCAGGCCGTGCTTCACCGCGTTATCCACCAGCGGCTGGATGAGGAAGGCGGGCACGGTGAGCTGCTCGGTGCCCGGCTCCACGGAGAGGCTCGCGTCCAGCTTCTCCTCGAAGCGCACCGACTCGATGCTCAGGTAGCTGCGCACCATGGCCAGCTCCTCCTCCAGCGGGACCTGTGGGGCGTCCCCCTTCTGGAGCGAGAAGCGCAGGAAGTCCGCCATCTCCGTCACCATGCGCCGCGCCCGGGCGGGGTCCTCTCCGATGAGGGCGCGCACGGAGGTGAGCGCGTTGAACAGGAAGTGCGGATGCATCTGGTGCCGCAGGGACGCGAGCCGCGCCTCCTGCGCGAGGGTGTCCGCGCGCAGGGCCCGCTCGCGCTCCTCCTGCCACGCGCGGGCGTGCTTGATTCCGAAGTAGAGCCCGCTCCAGCCCAGCAGCGTGACGCCGTACTCCAGCGAGAGCCGGGGAAGCGACATCTGGTGCCGCTGCCAGTCGTACGTGGGATAGAGCCAGACCGCCCACAGCTCACCCAACACCGCCCAGAGGGCTCCGAATGCCGCGCTGGTGACCATGGCCCAGAGCGTCTGCCGCCGGAAGGTGCTCGGGAAGAGGGGCCGGTAGAGCAGCCTCATCACGCTGGTGAGCGCCAGCCCGTACAGCGCGCGGTGCGCCTTGGCCACCACCAGGTGCAGCGCGCCGCCATCCGCGTTGATGGCGGGATAGAAGGTGATGATGAGCAGGAGGGCGTAGAGCCCCCAGCCCCCGAGCTGCAACTTCCAGAAGGCCGGCGCGGGGGCGGGGCGGTGTTCCATGCGCGGCAACCTACCAGAGCGGCCCCGGCCCGACGACACAAGCGCGGAAGGACACAAAGGCTCGTCTGGCTGCCCTCACGTCTTCAGCATGTTCTTCAGGAGGGGGCCGAACGCGCGCATCTCCTCCACCGTGCCCAGCGTCAGGCGCAGGGCCGACACCTCCGCGGAGATGGGGACGTCGGGTGTCGTCGTCAGATGGAAGCCATGGGGCGCGAAGCGCACGGGCAGGTCCAGCTGCTTCGCGGTCAGCGGTATCCAGAGGAAGTTCCCGTGGCCTCCGACGTACTTCATCCCCAACTCGTCCAGCACGCGCGTCGTGACTTTGCGGGACTCAGCGGTGAGCTTGCGCATGCGCGCGAGGAAGAGCGGGTCCTGGAGGCTGGCCAGCGCGGCCATGATGGCCGTGGGGTTGGGCAGGGCCATCCGCAGCCCGGCCAGTCGCTTGACGACGTGGGGCTGGGCCAGCGCGTAGCCCACGCGCATGCCCGCCAGGCCATAAATCTTGGAGAAGGAGCGGGTGATGATGACGTTCCGTCCCGCGCGCACCTGGTCCACCATGGACTGGCCCGGCGCCGGCTCCAGGTAGTTCAGATACACCTCGTCCACCAGCACGGTGGCGCGAGGTGCCACCGCTTCGCAGAAGGCGCGCAGGCGCACCGGGTCGACGACGGTGCCCGTGGGGTTGTTGGGATTGCACACGGAGACGAGCTTCGTGTCCGCGCCCACGAGGGCCTCCATCGCCGCCAGGTCATGCGTCAGCGTGGCGTCCAGGGGGACGCGGTGCACCTTGCCTCCGACGCGCTCGGCATAGTCTGCGACGACGGGGAAGCTGGGCCTGGCGCACACGACGCCGCCTCCACCCGTCGCGTACTCGGCGGTGACGAGCGTCAGGGCCTCGAAGGAGCCGGCGGTGACGAGCACGTGCTCCGGCGTCAGGCCCTCCTGCTCGGCGATGAGGCGCGTGAGGGCGGAGATGCTGTCGGACGAGGCGTAGCGGCTGCTGAGATGCAGCGACTCACGGATGGCCCGCTGGGCGCCCTCACAGGGGCCGTAGCGGTTCTCGTTGAAGAAGAGGCGGATGGGGTCCTTGAGCGTCGCGCGCTGGGGGGCGGCGGCCTGGACGGGCTGGGGGCGGAGCGCGAGTCCCGCGGTGGTCGCCGCGACACCGGCGAGGAGGGCCCTGCGGGTGGGAAGGAATTGGGGCACGGTCGATTCTCCCGGCGCTGAAGGGGTGTGGGGCACAGCGCGGGGAGGATGTTAGGGCTTGACGCGGTGCGGGGTGGTCCGCGTGCCAGCCCAAGCACCTTTTCCCCGCCATTCCCCGACAATTGAGAATCGGAGGTCGCACCATGCCTTTTGAGCACGGCGGTCGGATTGGTCCCAGGGTCGTCCCGCTGCTCCCCAAGCCGCAGCCGCCGCCTCCGGTGGCCGAGGCGAAGGCCACGACTCCGTCGACCGCGCCCAAGGGCTATTCCCAGACGGACAGCTTCCAGGCGAACACCGTCAGCGCGAAGTCCGCCGAGTCCTCCACGCCGGTGGACAACACCTGGTCCAAGGGCCAGCCGCTCTCCGAGGCGCGCAATGCGCATCGCACCAACACGAAGCAGGAGTTCGAGGCCGCGCTGAACAGCGGCGCGAACTGGTTCGAGGGGGATATCCGGAAGGAGATCAACAACGACACTCCGGAGATGCGCCACGACAAGGGCCACGAGGATGGAGACAACCTCACGCTCAACGAGTGGCTGACGATGGGCAAGGAGTCCGGGCGCGGCCTCAAGCTCGACATCAAGGAGGGCGACCAGATTCCGGCCGTCCTCGACGAGCTGGAGAAGGTGGGCATCTCCGAGGACAAGCTGATGCTCAACCTCGGCTTCGGGGACATGCAGAAGTACGGCGCCGAGATTCGCGAGCGCTTCCCCAATGCCATCCTCGCCATCAACCCGCCCACCGAGGGACAGGTGAAGGGGGCGGATGCGCAGAAGATGGTCGACCTGGCGAAGGAGCTGGGTGGGCCCGTCACCTTCGTGGTGCGTCACGACAAGCTGACGGATGACGCCATCAAGACCTTCCTGCCCGCCGGCACCGTCTCGGTGTGGGGCGACTCGAAGGACCCGGTGAAGGCCGCCGAGGACCTGAAGGCCCGAGGCGTCAACGGGATGATCGACATCGCGGGGCCACATGGGAACAACTGGGGTGACGCGGCCAGCGCGGTGAAGAACTGGCTCAAGACTGGCTGGGACAAGGTGTTCTAGGCGCTGTCCCCGCGCTCAGCCCGCTTCGACGCGGTCGCAGTAGGCGTCGAACGCCTTCTTCCAGGCCGGGCGAGCGATGCAGCGCCTCTGGAAGGCGAGCACGTTGGGGTAGTCCTTGACGATGCTCTCGTCGGTGCCGGCGCCCAGCACATGCGTCAGCAAGAGGTCCGCGACGGTGAACTCGTGGGTCGCGACGAACTCCCGGCCCGCGAGCCAGCCGTCGAGCTGCTTCAGGCGCATGCTCCCCCATTGGTGAAGCGCATCGCTTCCCGGGGAGCCCTTGCCGCCGCTGATATCGACGAACCACGCGCTCAGGAGCGGGACTTCAATCGAGTTCAGCGCCGCGACGCACCAGCGCAGCACCTGCGCTTCGCCGGCGAGGTCGCGCGGCATCAGCTTGCCGCTCTTGCGGGCGAGGTAGAGCAGGATTGCGCCCGACTCGGTGACGACCACGCCGTCGTCGTCAATCACCGGAATCTGTCCGAATGGATTGAGCGCGCGATACGCGGGCGTATCGAGGTCGTGCCGCGGATGATCCATCCCCACGATTTCATACGGCAGCCCCATCTCCTCCAGCGCCCACAGCACGCGCAAGTCCCGGGTCTTGCCGCGGGCCATCTTGTTCACTCGGGAGAAGCCGTAGACCTTGAGCATGCGCGCATCCTACTTCGCGAGGATGAATCTTCCAGGTCGCGTGAGCCACCGACGGGCTCCGCGGGTACCCTCCTCGGACTCTGGAATCTGCTGCGGGCCTTGGGCGTGTTCCTATTCCAGTCAGCGCCAAGGGAACGCGTGGACGGCGAGCGGTGTCAAATCCGCCCGCGTCTTCCTGGCATCGCGGCCACGCCAGAGATGTGTCGCTTTGCCGCGCCGCCGCGTGGCGTGCCACGCTCCGGTCATGGTCTTCAACACGTGCAAGGGCTTCGGGGCGACGCTGTGCGGCTTCGCCTCGCGATGGGCCGCCAGCTCCTGGCTGGGATGGAGCCTCTGCCTGCTCGCGCTGCCCGGCGCGGTGCATGCCCAGACGGAGCCGCCTCGAACGTCTGGTGTCACCTCTCCCAGTGAGCGCTTCGTGCGCGCCGCGCGAGAGGTGTTGGGCGTGCCCTATGTGCTGGGCGGGCGACTGCGTGAAGGTGGAGCGGGCCTCGATTGCCAGGGCGTGTTGTTCTACGCCGCCGAGCGCGTGGGACGCTGTGGCTGGAAGTCGTTCTCCGTGCTGCCCACCGTGGCGGTGCCCTCGGCGGAGCTGGGCGCCTCGGTGTCGGGCCTGTCGCCCGTGGCCTCCTCGTCGCTCGACGTGACGCGGCTGCTGCCCGGCGACGTGCTGTGGCTGGTGGGGTTCGACGCCAATCCGGCCGAGCCCGCCATCGGCGAGCTCTCAGGTCGCCCCGTCTGGGTCTGGCATACCGGGCTCTACAGCGGCAACGGGCGCTGGGTTGTCGGGGACCACTTCGCGGGCGAGGTGGTGGAGGTGGACCTGGTGGCCTACTTGAAGGAACACGCGGACACCTACTCCGGCCTGGTCGCGACTCGGATGGAGCAGGGCCCCCGCCCCGGTCGCTGTCGCCAACATGCGCCCATGCGGAAGCCGTCGTCACCTCCCGCGCGGCCCCACGGAAGGCCAGGAGAGTAGGACTCGCGTGCCGTGCGGCTCCAGGGGACGGATGGACAACTCCCAGGAGAACCGACGCGCCAGCCGCTCCACGAGCGACAGGCCGATGCCGAAGCCCTCGTGCTCGGGTTGTACGTGTCCGAAGCCCACGCCCGTGTCGCGAATGCTCCAGCTTCCGGGGGCCACCTGGATGACGATGCGTCCCTGGCTCGTGTAGTCGAGCGCGTTCTTGATGAGGTTGCCCAGCATCACCCGCGCCACGGCTCCCGGGAGTGGCGCGAGGACCTCGTCCGAGGCCTCGATGACCAGCTCCACGCCGTCGTGTTGGCGACGGTCCCCGTACAGCGCGGCCAGCTCGCGGGTGATGCCCACCAGTCCGCACGTCTCGTCGGAGCGGCCCGCGCGGGCAAGCCAGAGGATTCCCTCGGTCAGCAGGCCCATGTGGCGCACCGCCTGGCGCAGTCGCTCGAAGGTCTCCCTGTCCGACGGCGGATCCAGCTCCAGTATCTCCACCGCGCCCTGGGCCACGGCCAGCGGGGTGCGCAGCTCGTGGCTCGCATCACGATTGAAGGCGCGCTCCCGCTCCAGCAACTCCTGGATGCGCAGGTCCCTGGCACGCAGGGCCGCCGCGAGCAGGTGCACTTCGGCGATGCCGCCATCTTCTTCCGGGCTCGGAGTCGCATCCGCCCGCACCCGTGACACGAGCTGCTCCAGGGGACGGCTGAGCCGCCTCGCGACGAAGCGGGAGAGCAGCGCGGCGCCCAGCAGGGCCAAGAGGGCGCTGGTCACCAGCAATCCGGCCGTCCGTTGGAGGTGGCGGGTGGTGCTCGTCAGCGCCGTGGTGTCGAAGACCACGTAGCGCGTGAGCCCTCGGGTCGCGTCCGGGCGCACCGCGACATGGAAGTGTCCATGCTCTTTCGTGAAGACCTCGCGCTCGCTCCGGGGCGCGTCCTCCGGCAGCGACTCCCCGAGCCACGGCGGCAGGCTGGCGTGGCCCACGTAGGTCGTCATTCCGGATGGGACGACGCTCGGTGCGTCCGGGCGGCGGTCCGCCTCGGTGGCCACGAGCCGGTCGAAGATGGCGTCCTCGAGGTCGTAGCTGAAGGCGGTGAAGAAGGCTCCCATCAGGACGAGCGCGAGCGCGGCGGACAGCGCCATGGCGCCCAGGAGGAGGCCTCGGACCGACCTAGTCTTGGGGCGCATCCAGGCTGTAGCCCTCGTTGCGCCGCGTGGTGATGGAGGGACTCATTCCCAGCTCCGCGAGCGCGCCTCGCAGGGCATAGACATGGGTGCGCAGCGCGCTCGACTCCGGTGCTTCGTCTCCCCAGAGCTGGTGGGCCAGCTTCTCCGTGGAGACGGGCTTGGGCGCGGCCTCCATGAGCAGCTTCAGGATGAGGGCCTCCGTCCTGTTGAGGCGCACGGTGCGCTCACCCAGCCGGGTGAAGCCGGTATCCGGCTCCAGGGTGAGTGCCCCCACCGTCAGCCGTCGTCCGCTCGGAGGAACGGGGCGCCGCGCCAGGACTTCCAGGCGCAGGCGCAGCTCCCGCAGGGAGAACGGCTTCACGAGGTAGTCATCCGCGCCCGCGCGAAAGCCCGCCTCCTTGTCATCGAGCGTGTCCCGCGCGGTCAGCATCAGGATGGGCACCAGCCGGGGTGCGAGCTCCCGGTAGCGCTGACACAGCTCGATGCCGTCCAGGCCCGGCAGCATCAGGTCCAGGACGATGACGTCGTACTCATGGCCCAGCGCGAGCGTGAGTCCCTGCGGCCCGGTGGTGGCGAAGTCCAACTGGAAGTCCGCGCCCAGGAACCGGGCGATGTTCGCCTGGAGGTCGCGGTTGTCTTCGACGATGAGCACTCGCATGGGGATGCCCGGGGGCGGGCAGGGGGCCTTGGAAGGAGAGGGCCGCAGGTTATCAGTCGCCGCGTCAACCGGAGGTCAACCGCGCGTTGACGCGTGGCTGACGTCGGAAACCGCAAGGTGGCGGGCCTCTCACTTCGAGGAATCCCGACATGACCCGCCTGCTCTCGCTGTACCTGCTGCTGCTGTCCGCTTCCCTGGCCCACGCCGCCGACCCGGTGGCGCCGCTGGAGGTCCGGGGCTCGGACGGAGAACGCATCCCCACCGTGGTGCTGGAGCCCGAGGGCGGCGCGGCGAACCCGCCGGTGGCCGTCCTCCTGCACGGCCTCACCCGCAAGAAGGAGGACTGGCTGTCGGACGCGGCCCCGACGCATGGTGGAGTGCTGAAGGACACGCTGCTGCGGGCCGGGTACCGCGTCTATCTCCTGGACGCGCGACGACACGGCGAGCGGGCGACCCCCGAGGCGAAGCCGGGTGCGCTCGCCAAGCAGGCGCACCGGGGCGAGCCCGGGCCGTATGTGGCGATGGTCGCCGACACCGTCAAGGACGCCCACGCACTGCTCACCGCCGTGCTGGCGAAGGGCAAGCCGCCTCGGGTGCTCGTCGCCGGGTACAGCATGGGGGCCCAGGTGGCGCTGCTGCTCGCGGCGCGTGAGCCTCGCGTCACCCACCTCGTCACGATGGTGCCGCCCCACATCGACCCGACGATGGAGGAGATTGCTCCCTCGCGACACATGGCGCGGATTCAACAGGACTGGTTGCTGCTGACGGCGAACCAGGACGACTTCGCTCCTGTCGCGGACAGCAAGGCGCTGTTCGACGCGGCCCCGTCTCGACGCAAGACGCACAAGACCTTCGACAGTGGCCATGCGCTCCCGCGCGAGTACCTGGACGAAGTGAGCCGCTGGCTGCAGCGGGTCAGCGGCCGTTGAAGAACGCGGCCTGTTGAAAGCGCAGGCCCGCGAGGACCTGCTCCACCCGTTGCGCGGAGAGGGTGCCGATGAACTCTCCCAGCCGGGTCTTCTCCACGGAGGACACCTGGGAGACGACGATGACGCTGTGCCTGGGCAGGTTGCCTTCACCCTCGTCGAGGAGCACGTTGCCCGGCTCGTTCGCGCGCTTCAGGTTGGACGTCAGCGCGCAGACGACCACGGTGTGGATGCGCGAGTGGTTGAGGACATCCTCCTGAATCACCAGGTGGGGATGCACGATGGGGGGAATCGACCCTCGCGCCTCATCGGACTCCATCCAGTAGAGGTCGCCTCGGTGGAGAGGCCGTGGGGGCCGGGGCTCTTGCATGGCGTTCTTGTATCCCTCCCGATGGAGCGTTGTCCCCGCTTCAGCTCAGGCGTGCGAGCAGGGCGTCCAGCTCGCCCGTGAGCTTCGGGGACTTGAGCGCGCTCTTGAGCAGCCGGGTGAGGGGCTCGCGCTCGTCTGGCGTCGCGGCACTCAGTCGAGGTGCCCACTGCGTGCCCAGCTCCTCGGCGAGCTTCCTCTGCGGACCCGGGTGCGCGAGCAGCCAGGCGCGCAGCTCCGTGACGAGCGCCGAGTCGGGGACTGCCGGCGCGGGCTTCACCTCGACGCCCGGCTTCGTTCGTCCGTTCAAGACGGCGTCGAGGTGGTCCCACGCATCGAGCAGACTCCAGGCCCCCCGCGTCCCAGCGCCAGTGTGAGCGCACAGCGTCAACACGCGCTCCACGTTGCTCTCCGTCCGGTCCGACAGCGCGAGCGCCGCGGCACGCGCGAGGATGCGACCGCGTCCCTCGGGCGTCGCGAAGTCGAGGGCGCGCTCCGTCCACCCTTCCAGCGAGACGTGTCGCAGCAGCTCCCGCGAGCCACGCACTCCCGCCTGTAACGCCTCCATCGCGGAGCGAAGCCCTTCACCGCCTGTCGTCCGCCCGCCAGCGCGTTCCAGGGCCCAGCCCATGACCTTTCCTCGCTCCGCTTCGTCGAGGCGCGCCGCGAGCTGCCCCGGACCCGGGTAGTCCCAGGGCCAGGTCACGCCCTGTGCCAACAGGTCGAAGGGAATGCCAGGGCGTCCCTTGCGCCGGTCCTGCCGCACGCTCTCCAGGACTCGCTGGAGCAGCGCGGAGTCACGGGTGCCGCTCGCGACGCGGCGCCAGTCGACAGCGAGAGTCTCCCAGCGGAGTGTGCCTTTGGCGATGCGCGCCTCAGCCGCCGCGAGCGCCATGGCTTGCTGGGCCTCGAAGGACTCCATGTCGGAGGAAGGGGACATCGCCTGTTCGAGCACCTCACGAGGCAGGCTCCGCCACCGGGCCTCGAGGTCCTGAAGCCTCGCGGCGAGCCAGGCGTGGACGTCGGGGGAGGCGAGCGGCAGCGGCTCGGTGGGACCCACCGGTTGGGTGCAGACGAGGTCCTGGTGGTACTGGCCGACGCTCGGGCCATTCTCGCCCACGAAGCGGGCATCGAGCGCCCAGGCCGGCTCGAGGTCGCGCTCCGTGGTGAACAGCATCCACTGCTCCGCGCCAGGCACGCCGTTGAGCTCCGCCAGCTCCAGGTGACGGTCGTGCTCGTCGAGCAGCCGCACGTCGCTCAGCAGGCGCAGCCCTGGGAGTGTCTCGCCATCATCGGACTCCACGGGAGCGGCCCAGACGATGCCGCGTGCTTCGAGCAGCTCGCGCAGGTCTCCGGTCAGCTCGAACCCGCGCCGCCAGAACGCGGCCTCGTAACGTTCGAGTTGTTCGCGCGAGAGGGGCTCACCGCCATGGAGTGCGCGGAGCCCCGCCTGTGTCTGGCGCTCGCTCCACGCATCCCACAGCTCGACGATTCGCGACATGGTGCGCTCTCTCCGGGTCCACCGTGGAGCGATGTCCCACACGCCCCAGGCACCGAGCTTCGCCGCCGAGGCCTCCCGAGGCCACGGTGAAGTGGGCGGGGAGATGCACATGTGGTCATTCCGGGAGCCATCGCGGCGTTTCGTTGCGCTGACACGTCAACGGACACGTCAAGACCCGCGAGGGCGGCTCCTGACACACCCGACGCGCGCTTCAATCAGGCTTCGCTCCCCTGGAGTGGGTACTGGCCTGGTTGTTGCTCTCGCGCCGTGCGCAGCCATTGCTTCCCCCGAAAGCGATAAGCCCCCCATGAAACCAGCTCTGAAGTTCGCGAACCTCGCGGCCCTGTGTCTGGGCTTGATGTCCGTCACCGCCAGCCCCCCGGCCGGTGCGCAGCCCCTCCCCGCGATTGCCCAGGTCCCGCCGAGCCCCCCTCCCGCGCTCCCCGCCGGCACCAAGGTGACCTGTACCCAGGGCCCCGGCACGGGGGCCGCCTCCGCCACCTGTCCGGTGCTCAAGTACGACGGCTACACGTACTGGGCGCTCTGCTATGGCGACAACCGCATCGGCATGGTCATCGCGGCGTATGACGCCACGGGTGCGCTCGCGGCGCAGTGGGAGAAGCCGGGTGCGCGGTATGTGTATGGCATCACCGTGAACCCCGCGAACAAGACGGTGACGTTCGCCGGGCAGACGGACGCGAAGATAACGATGACCTGGGACGAGCTGGTGCCGCCCCCCGTGGTCGTCCAGGTTCCTCCCGCGCCGACGCCCGCGATTCCCCCGGGGATGAAGGTGACGTGCACGCAGGGGCCCGGCACCGGAGCCGCCGCCGCCACGTGCCCGGTCATCAAGTGGAAGGGCTACACCTTCTGGGCCTACAGCTACACGGACAACCGCGTGAGCATGGGCATCGTCGCCTACGACGCCCTGGGCAGGATGGTGGCGCAGTGGGAGAAGCCGGGTGCGCGGTATGTGTATGGAATCACCGTGAGCACCCTGGACAAGACGGTGACGTTCGCCGGGCAGACGGACTCGAAAATCACCATGAAGTGGAGTGACTTGCTGGCGGCTCCGGCGCCGCAGTGGGTGCTCCAGCCGGGGCCCCAGGGCGCGACGCTCAAGCAAATCTCAGTGGGGAACGCGAACGCGGTCTGGGGGCTCGACACCGCGGGCTTCCACTGGAAGTGGACGGGCGCGGCCTGGCAGAAGATGGGCGGTACGGTGGCGAACATCTCCACGGCCTCGGACGGGACGCTGTGGGCCACCAATCCGGCGGACTCGCTGCGCGTGCTGAAGTGGGACGCGACGGGCAACAAGTGGACCTGGAACGTGCCCACGGGGATGAAGCAGGTCACCGCCATCAACGCCAACACGGCCTGGGGCCTGGACAACGGCGGCTCGCTGTTCCGGTGGACGGGCTCCGCGTGGGAGAAGAAGGGCTGCTGCGTCAGCCAGCTCTCCGTGGGCGCGGATGGCGAGCTGTGGGCGACCAACCCCCCGGACGCAAACCGAGTGCTCCGCTGGGACGGCACCAAGTGGACCTGGAACATCCCCGCCGGCATGACGTTCGTCTCCGTGGGCAACGCGAAGAACATCTGGGCGCTGGATGGCTCCGACCAAGTCTACCAGTGGAGTGGGACGGCCTGGCAGAAGGTGCCCGGTGCGCTGCGCAACATCTCCGCCGCGGGGGATGGCTCCGTGTGGGGACTCAACGCGCAGGGCCTCGTCTACAAGTGGCAGTGACGGACGGGTAGGGCGCGTGGACACGTTTCACGCCCGAGGGAACGGATGGACGGGCCAGGGGTGTCTCTTCGAGTCACGCCTGGAGGTCCACCGTGTTGTCCCTCGTGTTGCTGAGCCTGCTGGCCGCGCCTCCCGCAGTGGAGGTCGAGGTCTTCGTCCCGCTGTGTGACAACGCCTTGATTGAGTGCGGCCGTGCACCGGCGGGCGCCCCTCGCGCCCTGGACACGAACCTCTACTGGGGCGCGATGTATGGGGCGGAGCGGTTCCTCTCACGGGCCCCGGGCTTCAAGGTGGTGAGCCGCGAGGCGGGGCCGGAGGACTCCGCGGTGTTGCGTGTGCTCGTCCTGGAGCGGACGGCCGCGAAGGGAGAGCGGCCCGTGCGGCTGCGGCTCCACGCCTATGCGGGCGACCGGATTGATACCGCGCTGGAGGACTTCCTGCGTGCGGCGGCGGGCGCGAGCCGGGCCGACCTGCTGGTGTGGGCCGGGCATGACCGGCTGATGGACCGCGCGCCTCCTCCGGTGGAGTCTCCGCCGGGGGCCTCGCCCAGGCCTGTCGTCGTCCTGGCGTGCATGAGTGAGCAGTACTTCGGCCCGGTGCTGAAGACGCTGGGCTCAAGCCCCATCGCGCTCACGCGAACGTTGATGGCGCCCGAAGCCTATCTGCTGGAGGCACTGGCCACCACCGTGGCGCGGCATGGGCCCACGGAGGCCACGGCCATGCGCAGCGCGCTCGTGGAGGCCTATGCGCGCTATCAACGCATCTCCCACCGCTCCGCCAGCTCGGTGTTCTCCAATCCGAAGCAGTCATCGTCGGGCGCCGCGCCTCGGTGAGGCTCACGACCTCCAGGCGGGAATCCCGGCGAACAGCGCGGAGCGTGAGCAGGGCCTCGGCGGACCCGACTCACCGCTCGCGGAAGAGGGCTTCCATGTTGTTGCCGTCCGGGTCGAACACGAAGGCGGCGTAGTAGCCCGGCGGATAGCCTTGCGCGGTGGAGCGGAGCCCGGGAGGCCCGTTGTCGGTGCCTCCGGATTTCAGCGCGGCCGCATGGAAGGCGTCTACCTCCGCGCGGCTCCGGGCCGCGAAGGCCGTGTGTTGCTTCACGCTGTGCGGATGGAAGCGGTCAATCCAGAAGACAGGATAGTCGACGCCGTAGCCGACCGCATCGCGTCCATCGCTCTCGGGAAGCTGCGCGACCCGGCGCATTCCAAAGGCGCTCAGCACCGCATCGTAGAAGATGGCGGAGCGCGCGACGTCCGCGACACCGATACCCGTGTGGTCAATCATGGTGCCAAGGCATAACACCCCCGGGAAACTCACTGTGCGGCGACGAGGGCGCCACCTGGCCTGGGCAGCTCTGCTGGAAGAACATGCCGATGGTCAATGGCACCAGGTCCGCGGGGTCCAAGGAGCACATCGCCTCGGACCCCGGCCAGGTCCGCGCCTGCGCCATCGGCGTGACCGTCCAACAGGGAAGTGCGCTTTCGCGTCAGCGCCCGGCCTGGGCCAGGAACTCCGCCGTCGGAACGAGGCGGGCGTAGCCCATGCCGAGCGCGGCGAGGAACGCGGCGTGGACATCCGGCGCGGAGACCTTCTGGCCGTTGAACTCCAGGGCACGGGCCGCGCAGGCATCCGGGAGCACGGTGACGGTGTAGCCCTGGTCCGCCGCCGCGCGCACCGTGGCGTCCACGCACATCAGCGTCATCATCCCGGTGACGACCAGGTGCTTCACGCCCAGCGTCCGCAGGCGCTCCTGGAGGTCCGTCTCCCGGAAGCTGTTGGGGAAGTGCTTGAGCACCACCGCCTCGCCGGGCCGGGGCTCGACGCGGGAATGAATCTGGGCCCCTGGCGTCCCCGGCAGGAAGAACGGAGCCCCTGGCTGCGGTGACTCGTGACGGACGTGGATGACCGGCACACCCCGCTCGCGGAAGAAGTCGAGCGCCGCCCGGGCCTGCGTGGCCGCCGCGTCGGTGCCGTCCAGCTCGAACCGGCCTCCGGGGAAGTAGTCGTTCTGGATGTCGATGAGCAGCAGCGCGGCGTTCTCCAAAGGCTTGTCCATGGGGTTCTCCTCCATCCGTGGTCGTCCGTTGTCCGGCTGAATATCCAGACGTCGCTTCCGGCGGCAGTGCTCGGATTGACAAAGTCCGGGCGGAAACCGACAAGCGCACATGGCCGACAGGTCCTCGTCCCTCCACATCGCGGTGCTGGCCCTGGAGGGCTGCGTGGCCTCCAGCGTGACGGGGCCGCTGGACGTGTTCGCCATGGCCAACCTCCTGTGCCGTGAGCAGGGCCGGAGCGAGCCCTTCACCGCCGAGCTGGTGGCCGCGCGAGCAGGCCCCATCCGGAGCTTCCACGGCCTGGAGCTCGCCGCCGCGCGGGTGCCGGCCCCGTCCGAGCGCTTCGATGTCGTCTTCGTCCCCGCCGTCATCGGCGACCTGGGGGGCAGCGTGGCCGACCCTTCCACGGCCGACTGGCTGGCGGGCCAGCACGCCCGGGGCTCCACGCTGGCGGCGGTGTGCGCCGGGGCCTTCCTGCTCGCGAAGACAGGCCTCCTGGACGGGAGGGAGGCCACCACCCACTGGGGGCTCGCCCAGGACTTCGTGGCGCACTATCCGCGCGTGGCGCTCAAGCCGGAGCTGCTGCTGGTGGACCACGGCGACGTGCTCACCGCGGGCGGCGTGACGGCCTACCTGGACCTCTGCCTGCACCTGGTGGCGAAGCACGCCTCGCCGGAGCTGGCGGCGCTGTGCGCGAAGATGCTCCTGGTGGAGCCGGGCCGCAGGTTCCAGGCGCCCTATGCGGTGCACGCCGTGCCCCGGGGCCACGGGGACGAGGCCGTGCTGCGCGCCCAGGAGTGGCTGGAGGCGCACCTCGTCGGCCCGGTGAGCTTGGCGGGCGCGGCCGTGGCGGCGAGCCTGGGAGAGCGCACGCTGCTGCGCCGCTTCCGCAAGGCCACCGGCGACACCCCGCTGGATTACGTCCAGCGCCTGCGAATCGAAGCCGCCCGGCACCTGCTGGAGACCACCCCCCGCACCGTGGAGGACATCTCCCAGGCCGTGGGCTACGCGGAGACCACCTCGTTCCGTCGCCGCTTCAAGGCCCGTACTGGCCTGACTCCGGACGCCTACCGGCGGCGCTTCGCCCTGCGCTGAGCCAGGGTGGATGCGTGCTTTCCTCGGGAAGCAGCCCTCTCAATCCTGACACTCCGCTGTCAGCGAGGTGGGGGAGGGTGGAGGACATTCTCGGAGGTCGAACATGGGGAGTCCCGCGGAAGTGGTGAAGGCGTACTTCGATGCGTGGAGCGAGAAGGACGAGGCGAAGCTGCGCGCCACGCTCGCGCCCGACGTGAGCTTCGTCGGCGCGCTCGGCACGGCGGAGGGGGCAGAGGCCTGCGTGAAGGGCCTGGTCAACGGCATGTGGAAGGTGTCACCCCAGGTGACGGTGCTGCACCGCTTCGTGGACGGTGCCGAAGTCCTGACCTGGTTCGAGATTCAGCCCTCGGAAGGCGCCCCCCTGCCGGTGGCGAACTGGAGCCACGTCGAGGATGGGCGCATCTCCCGCATCCGCGTGACGTTCGACCCGCGCCCGCTCCTGGCGAAGCGCTGACGAACGTCGTCGGGCCCGGGCCCTGTCCTCACTCCTCCTGGGTGAGTGGCAGGGCCGGGATGTCCTTCACCGTCGTGTGGTGGTTCACCCGCGTGCCCAGGATGAAGTTGGGCCCGAAGGGGAGGAAGGAATCCGCGCCGGCGTAGGCGGTGAAGAACAGGTCAGCGCCCTGGGCCACGTCTGGCAGGTACTCCTGGGGCTGGTCGCCCTGGGAGATGGCGAAGCCCGTGGGGTCCCACACGTCGCCGTCTTCACCCAGCCGCGCGCCCCAGACGCGGTGCGGGCCGCCTCGCGTGTCATCCCAGACGACCAGGGACTTGGAGTTGTGGTGCGCGAGGCGCGGGACGGTCTGCTCCCCGATGGCGGTGGAGATGGGAATGCCGTCCGGGTCCTCCACCGTGCCATTCCCATGCACCCGGGCTCCGAAGATGTCCGTGTCGCCATCGCGGTTGTCGGACCAGACCACGTGGTAGCGGCGGCCCGACCACGCCACGTCCGGCGTCAACTGGGCGCCGGGGGCCATGGCGATGGGAAAGCCGACATCATCGAGGATGGTGCCGTTCTCCTTCACGCGGTTGCCGTAGATGTCCTCTTTCCCCGCGCCGGCCCCGCGCTCGTCGGACCAGACGACCAGGAACTCCTTGCGGCTGTTGTTCCACGCCACCGCCGAATCGCCCGCGAAGTTGTAGGCTGGACTGAGCGTCCGCTCACTGTCCGCGATGACCTCGGCATGCTTCGTCACGCGTCCGAAGAAGATGACCGTCTCCGCGTCACCCGCGATGGTGAACGTCACCAGACACAGCTTCGGGGAGCAGGCGATGGCCGCCGGCCCGAAGGACTCGTCCGTCTGGATGACCCGGAACTCGGGGCCGACGACAGTGCCATCCGGCTTCACGCGCACGCCGTCGATGCCGTCCGACGTCTCCCAGACGACGAAGAAATGCGTCCCGTTGAAGGCGATGCCGGGTCGTCCACTTCCGACGGGACCGTCGCCCAGGTTGAGGCGGATGCCTTCGGGGTCCAGGAGGGTGCCGTCCGGCTTCACGCGGGCGCCGTACACTCCGCCCTCGCGCACGTCGTTCCAGACCGCGAAGAACTTCCCTCCCCCATATGCCACCGCCGGTCCACGGCGACCGAGCGGTGCGGGTGAGGGCCACTTCCGGCTCCACTCACGCGCCTGGGCCTCCCCATCGGCCTTGGCCTCCACGGGTGCCAGGTCCTTCGGGGGCGCCGCCTCCTCCTGGCCGGGGGCCATCTGACAGCCCGCGAGCAGGGCCCCGAGCAGCATCACCCCACGGCCTCCGGCGATGCCGGACCTTCCACTCCGCCTCATGCGTCTCTCCCCTGTGAGACGCAAACCTGACGTCTCCCAGGGGCCGTGCCATCTACCCGGAAGGAGCGGTCCCGGATGCGCGGCCAACGTGCGCATCGAGCCCTCGTCCGGGGGGCGACCTCCGGCTGTCCCACGGAGTCGAAGCTCCTCCAGGACAGCCGGGGCGGCGGGCCGCTACTCGACGGAGGCGACCTTGTCGTCCTTGTCGAAGGTCACCTTCACCTTGACCAGCTTGCTCTTCCAATAGGTCCAGACGGTGGAGTTGAACGACGGCGTCTCGTGCGGCGGCGGCGGTCCCCACGCCATGCGCACGGCGGTGCGGGACATGCCAGTCACGACCTCCGACGCGGAGACCTTCTTGCGGTCCTCGGCCGACAGCGCCTCCAGCTTGGGGGCCTGGTCCTCGGGGGCGAACGCGGCCTGGAACAGCGCCCAGGTGTCAGCGCCCGAGCGCGAGTCGTTCTCGAACACGAACTCCTTGCCCGTCTCCACGACCTTGAACTTCACCTTCGAGCTGCCCTTGTCCAGCACCTCCACCCGGGTGTTGAACGGGAGGATGGGGCCCTTGAGGTAGTTCACCCAGGACACGGTGTCGTCGTCGAAGTGGAAGTTGGCCGTCGCGTGGTGGAAGACCTTCTCGGACGGGGCCGGAGCGGGAGCGGCCACCGGCGCGGGCTCGTCACCGAACGACACCACCTTGCCGTCGGCATCGAAGATGACCTCGAACGTGGAGAACTTCGAGCTCCAGTAGGTCCACGTCTTGCTCTCCAGCGACAGCGTCCGGTGCGGCGGCGGCGGGCCCACCGTCAGCAGCACCGCGTCCCGGGACATGCCACGGGCCAGCTCACCCGCCTTGACCTGCTTCTGCTCCTCCGGCGTGAGCGCGGCGATGCGCGCCGCGGGGTCCTTCGCGGAGAAGAAGGAGGGGAACAGCGCGGCGGCGTCCTTGCCCAGGCTCTTGTGCGAGACGAACTTGAACTCGGCCCCCGAGTCGACCACCCGGCAGCGCACCTCGTCGTCGCTCCGCTTGAGGACCTCCACCTTCGTCCCCACGGGCAGCGACAGGCCCTTGCCGCGATAGTTCACCGCGGAGAGCTGGTTCTTGTTGAGCAGGAGGTTGGCCTGGGAGAACAACACCTCGGCCTGGGCACTGAGGGTCGTCAGCAGCCCCAGTGCGAGCAGGGTGCTGAGCGCGTTCTTGCGATTCATGCGGTGGATGAGCCTTGGATGAAGGAGGGGCGTGCTTCTAGGCGTCCCTCCCTGTGTTTGCCAGCCTGGAGGGCGCCGCGCCTGATGACGGCGGTCATCAGCCCCTTGTTCACGGTCATCAGCGGCGGCTCCCGGACGCGCTCCGAGGCCAGTGGAACCTCTTGAAATCAGGTCGCTCCAGGGCCGCGCCCCGCCACGGGGAGGCTGGCACACCGGATGCTCTAGGGAGCCTCGTCACCGACTCCCTCCAGAGGCGCTCCCCCATGAAGCTCCGCTCCAAGCCGTCTTCCGTCCTCTCCCCGTCCTCCTCTTCGTCGTCCTCCCGCTCCCGGAGCAACAGCGCGCCCCCGAAGCTGGAGACGAGCACGCCCAAGGCACCGGAGAAGACGCCCGCGAAGACGCCGGAGAAGAGCCCGCCGCGGACGACCGAGTCGGCCGGAGGGCCTTCCCAGCCGCGCCCGTCGCCCGCGGAGCTCCAGGACGGCAGGAACAACCTCAAGCCCACGGACCATGGCGTGGTGCACCCGGACCTCCAGGGCATCCGGACCCGCCGCGACAGCAACCAGACGGGCGCGGACTTCGCCGACTTCACCCAGGACGCCCGCAACTCCACGCACCGGCTCACGAGCCGGCCCGAGGGCGGCCGGATGATGACGGAGCTCAACGACAGGACGTCCGCGGTGAACCCCGGCGCCATCGGCACCCAGCGCAACCCGCTGACGGTGGCGGACCTCTACTCGGGCCGCGACGCCTCGATGCCCATGTCGCACGCGCCCCGGCACAACGGCACGCTCGACTCCCTCCGCCCCGCGTACCGCTACGAAGGCCAGCCCGGCACGGGCACGGCCAGCCGCATCAACTACAACGAGAACGACCCGGGCCAGCGCTTCAACAGCCTGGGCCACGAGTCGGTCCACGCCTGGCGCGCGGCCAACGGCGTGCAGGTCAGCCCCCTGGCGGCCAGCAAGCACGCCGACGCGCCTGTCTTCCAGCAGTACCCGACGCACTCCGCCAACATGAAGGAGACCGTCGAGGACCGCCTGCGCCTGCGCGAGGAGTTCGAGACGGTGGGCCTGAAGCCCACGCCGCACACGCCCGCGGGCTGGGCCCCCACCGAGAACAAGATTCGCGCGGAGCACGGACTGCCGGCCCGCCAGGACTACTCGGGCATGCTGCCGGACGGGAAGAACTCCAACGACGTCAACTTCAACAACTACGACGTGGGCTCGGACAACCGGAACCGGTTCCAGAAGATGCTGGGCACGCCGTCGCCCTTCGGGAAGATTGTCGGTGACCTGGAGGGGTGAGCCCGAAGGCCGCTGCCCTTCCAGGCGGAGGGCCGCGGCTTTGTCTAGCGCGGCGCGGAGCTGCGCGCGTGGCGGGGCAGGCTCACGATGAACGTGGTGCCCTTGCCGGCCTCGGACCGCACCTCGATGTGCCCGCCGTGCGCGTCGACAATCGACTTCACGATGAACAGGCCGAGCCCCACGCTGCGCCCCGTCTTGTCCACGGTGCCCGTGCCCCGCTGGAAGGGCTCGAAGAGGGCGGAGCGCTGGTCGGCGGGGAGGGGCGCGCCCTCGTTGTGCACGCTGAAGGTGACGTGCTCGCGGTCGCCCCGGGCGGCGACGAGGACGGGCGTGCCGGGCTCGCCATACTTGAGGGCGTTCGTCACCAGGTTCTGGAGCACCTGGGAGAGCCGGTCTCCGTCCCACAGGCCCAGCCCGTCGCCGCTCATCTCCACCTTCACCCGGGCGGAGGGGTTGGCCGCCTCCACCTCGTCCACCATGGTGCGCAAGAGGGAGTGGAAGTCCGTGGGGTTGCACTCAATCCGGATGCCGCCGCCCATCCGGGCCTGCGTGAAGTCCAGGAGCTCATTCACCATCCGCACCGCGCGCGCCGCGGACGAATGGATGCGCGCCGACGTCTTGCGGACATTCGAATCCAGCCCGTCCTGCTGGTTCAGCCGGGATGCCCCCATCAGGATGGCGCCCAGGGGATTGCGCAGGTCATGGCTCACGATGCCGATGAGCTGCTGCTCGAACTCGGCCTGCTCCCGCTGCTGCTGGGCGGAGCGCTCGCGCTCCTTCGTCAGCCGCCGCTCCGCGGTGATGTCCTGGAGCAGCGCGACATAACCCCCCGCGGGCTGCCCCGCCTCCCGGTGCGCGATGAAGGTGACCCTCACGTCACGCGTGCCGCCCAACCGGTAGGGCACGTCATGTTGCTCGAAGGAGAGGTCCTCTCCCGCCAGCCCCCGCTTCACGTAGGGCCCGAGCACCTCGTAGGCGGCGTCCCCGACGACCTCCCGGATGGACCTGCCCCGGAGGCTGTCCTGGGCGATTCCGAACCAGTCCTCGTACGCCTTGTTGACCCGCCCGTAGGTCTCCTCTGGGGTGACATACGAGACGAGGACGGGAATCGCGTCGAGCAGGATGCGCAGCTCGGCCTCGCTGGCGCGGACCTTCGCGTCGAGGGCCTCGTTGCGCAGCTGTGTCTTGCGCTGCTCGGTGACATCCCGGAAGACGAGCACGACGCCCGTCAGCTCGCGGGTGCCCACGCGGATGGGGGCGGCGCTGTCCTCGATGGGGACCTCCGAGCCGTCCTTGCGCAAGAGCAGCGTGGGCCCGATGAGCCCCTGGACCGTGCCGCGCGTGAGGACGCGGCCTACAGGGTCCTCCACGAGGGCCCGGGTGGAGGCGTCGATGAGCCGGAAGACGTCCGTCACGGGGCGCTGGCGTGCCTCGGCGTCGCTCCAGCCGGTGACCCGCTCGGCCACGGGGTTGAGGAAGGTGATGTGCCCGGCCTGGTCCGTGGTGATGACCGCGTCGCCGATGCTGGAGAGCGTCGTGGCCAGATACGCCTCGCGCTCGCGCAGTTGCTGCCCCTGGGCCCGGATGCGCAGCAGGCCGCCCACGCGCGCGAGCAGCTCCGCGTCGTCGTAGGGCTTGGAGACGTAGTCGCTGGCCCCGGCCCGCAGGCCCTCCGCGAAGTCCGCGTGGGCTCCCCTCGCGGAGAGAATCAGGATGGGCAGGGTGACGTCATCATATTGCTCGCGCACGTAGCGGCACGCATCCAGGCCGGAGACGCCCGGCAGCTGCCAGTCCAGCAGGAGCACGTCGGGAGGAGGACCCTGGTGGAGCCGCTCGAGCATCGCCTCTGCGTCGCGGAAGGTCTCGACCGCGTGGTCCTTCGACAACAGGGCCCGGGCCCTCTCCAACTGCATGGGGCTGTCATCGACCATCCACACCCGCGCGGAGTCCGCCCCAGGCGGGGAGGCACTCGCGAGGCGGGAGCCGTGGAGAGGTGGGTTCACGAGGGAAGGGGAGGACTGACGCGCCCAGGAGAAGGCGCGGCCGTTGCGTTGCGTAGCACGGATGGCGAGGCGCCGTGCGAGCGGGGCGTTCCTCGGTGAAGTCGTGCACTGACAGTGGACATCCAGCTCGTCTGGCCACCCTCCGTCCGGGCCCGCATGAAGTGCTCCCGGCGAATCGTCCTTGTCGCTCGATGATGGGATGCGAAGGGGACTCGCGCAACCCGGGTCACCGTGTTCATGAATCTGGACATACGCTGGGTCCTTCCTGGAGGTTGAACGCACGTGACAGGACCCGAGAAGCGACTGGAGCCCCTGCCCTCGGTGGCGTGGCAGGGCGTGGGCGTGGCCCTCTACCGGCATCAACAGGTCCGCACCGAGGAGCACCAGCATCCGGAGTTGCAGTTGCTGATGCCACTGGTGCGCCGGCCCCTCCAGGGGCGCTGGCGGCCCACGGGGCGAGCGGTGGACCAGCGGGTCGCGAGCGAGGAGGTCGGCGTCGTCAGCCCTGATGTGCCCCATGCCTTCGCGTGGGAGGCGGGGGCGCAGGTGGTCTCCTTCTTCCTTCACCCCGAGCGGCTCGCCGCGCTCTCCGGGGAGGCCGGTTCGGGGCGAGGACTGAGGGCCGTGGGGTCCTCGTGTCTGAGAGACCCGGTGCTGCGCGAGCTGCTGCGCGCCAGCGGGGAGGCGCTGCGCGAGGGCCTGCCGCCCGCCCGGCTGGAAGTGGAGGCGCTGGCCACGGTGGTCGGGTTGCGGTTGCTGCGGCTGGACGGGCAGCAGCGGCGCGGTGGGCCCCGGGCGGTGGGCCTGCCGACCTGGCAGCTCCGCCGCGTCACCGACTTCGTGGAGGCGAACCTGGACGGCGCGCTGGGGCTGGAGGCGCTGGCGGGCGTGGTGGGGCTGAGCCCGTCGCACTTCGCCCGGAGCTTCAAGCGGGCGACGGGCAGCACACCGCACCGCTTCGTCCTGACGCGCCGGCTGGAGCGGGCCCGGGAGCTGCTCACCACCACCGCGCTCCCCTTGGGGGACGTGGCGCAGGCCACGGGGTTCTCCAGCCAGAGTCACTTCACGGCGCTGTTCCGCGCCCGCCATGGAGCGACTCCCGCGCGCTTCCGCTGCGCGAAGCGGGCGTGAAGCAGCGCACGATTGTGACAAGCGGCGCCGGAAGCCGATAGACGCCGCCGCCCGTCGTGGATGAGGGTGCGCGCCATGCAGCCTTCTTCTTCGCCGTCACGCAGGGGGGTGGACGCTCGACTCGCCCGTCGCCTGGAGCTGGCCCAGGCCGCGCAGAATCGCGGCGCCACGCCGCCCTCCGGTGTCCTGGAGGTCGCCGGGGGCCTGGCCCTCTTCAACGGTCCGGACTCGCCCCTCACCCAGGCGCTCGCGCTGGGAATGGAGGGGCCCGTCAGCGCCGAGGACCTGGACCGGGTGGAGTCCCATCTGGGCCAGGGCGGCGGCCTGCTCCAGATAGACCTGCTGCCCTTCTCCCATCCCACGCTGGCCCAGGGACTGGCGCAGCGGGGCTACCAGGTGGGCGAGTTCCAGCAGGTGCTCATGCGCGAGTTGCCGGGAAGTCCCACGCCGCCGACAGGCGCGGAGATTCGTCCCCTCCGTTCCGGAGAGGCGGAGGTCTTCGCTCGCACGGTGGCCCGGGGCTTCCTCGGACGGGAAGAGGTGTCGGACGCGGAGGCCTCGCTCATGCTGGGCACGGCGACGATGCCGGGCACCACCTGCTTCCTCGCGCTGGTGGACGGAGAGCCCGCGGGCGGTGGCACCGTGGCCCTGCATGACGGCGTGGCGACGCTGTCGGGGACGTCGGTGCGCGAGCGCTTCCGTGGCAGGGGGCTGCAGCAGGAGTTGATTGCCACGCGACTGGCGTGGGCCGTGGGCCAGGGATGCACGCTGGCGGCGAGCAGCACCCTGCCCGCCAGCGCGTCTCAGCGGAACATGGAGCGCCTGGGGTTCTTCATCGCGTACCCCAAGGTGGTGATGGTGCGGCAGCGCGCGTAGCGCCCGCCCCGCGGCGAGCGCCTCCCCATGGTCTCCCAGGGCATGTCACGGGAATTCCTGGCTCTTGGGAACGGAGACCTGCTCCGGGCGGCTGGCGGGGGGACGCCCACCCGGGGGTAGGATTGTCGGCACCCATCCCCATGCGACCTACGACGACCGCCCCTGGCTTCCTGCGCAGCTACGTGCTGCCCGCTCTCTGGCTCTTCGCCCTCCCGCTCTTCGGCCTCTGGTTCACCGGCCATGCCACCTCCAGCGTGGACGGGGACGTGCTCGCGTCCATCGAGAAGCAGGTGGGCCAGGATGCCGAGCTCACCGAGGAGCAGCGGGCGGAGACCCTGGCCTTCTTCCGCGCCGTTCCCGCCTCGGCGGCCTGCCTCAGCACGGATGCGGAGCTGGCGAACTTCCGAAGCAACCTCAGCGAGGTGTGCAAGGACGTGAAGCAGTTCGACTGGATGCACACCCTGGCGCTGGGCCTGCTGGCGTTGGGGCTCGCCACCACCGTGATTGCCCTGCTGTGTGGCCTGGCCGCGTTCGTGTCCCGGCCGTTCCAGTTCATCAGCTTCGTCGTGGGGTGGAACGTGCTCCGCGTCACGGGCGCGCTCCAGGCGATTGGACAGGGCGGCCTGGCGGTGTGGCTGTCCTACTGGGTGACGGCGCTCTGGTTCAATCGCTATTCACCCAAGCTCATCGGCGTGGTGGGCATCCTGGCCGCCATGGCCATCTTCCTCGTGGTGGTCGCCATCTTCCGCCGTCCGCCCATGGACTTCGAGGTGGAGGCGGAGGTGCTGGAGGAGTCCAAGGCCCCGGAGCTCTGGGCGCACGTGCGAAGGCTGTGCGCGCGGCTCGATACGCCCCCGCCGGACCACATCCTCGCGGGCATCGACGCCAACTTCTTCGTCACGGAGAGCGACGTGCGCGTCGGCGGACAGACGCTCTCCGGCCGGACGCTCTACGTGAGCCTGTCCCTCTTGCGCCTGTTGGAGCAGTCGGAGGCGGACGCGGTGCTCGCGCACGAGATGGGGCACCTGCTGGGCGGGGACACGGGCCACGGCAAGCGGCTGGCGCCGAGGCTCGCGCACTTCGCCCAGTACCTCCAGACGCTGCATGAGGGAGGCCTGACGCGGCCCATCTACCACTTCATGCTGGCGTACCGCGGGCTCTTCGAGCTGTCGCTGGGGCGCAGCCGGCGCGCGAGCGAGCTGGCCGCGGACCGTCTGGCGGCGGGCATCACCTCCGGTCGGGACATCGCCCGCTCGCTGGTGAAGGTGGGCGCGTACGCGGGCTTCAGGGAGCGTGTGGAGGCGGACCTCTTCTCCCGTGACGAGCGGCAGCAGTCGGTGGCCATCGCCCATCGCGTCGCGCTCGGCTTCGCGGACTACGCGCAGTCGGATGCCGTGCATGGGGACCTGCACGGCTCCGTGACGCCGCACCCGTTCGACTCCCACCCGCCGCTCTCCGCGCGGCTGGAGAACGTCAATGCGCGGCTGGCGCCGTCGGACATGGCGCAGGTGCTGCTGGAGCCCGTGACGTTCTCCTGGGTGAGCACGATTCAAGAGGCGGAGGCCATCGAGGCGCGGCTGTGGGGCGCCTACGAGGCGCGCTTCTCGCAGGCCCATGACCTGGTGCTCGCGTACCGCTACGTGCCGTCCAACGACGAGGAGCGGCAGCACGTGGAGCGGCACTTCCCGCCGCTGTCCTTCGAGGGCAAGGAGGCCGGGCAGGAGGCGACGCTCGACTTCGCCCAGGTGGGCTGCTCGGAGTGGGAGGCGCCCGTGCTGCTCTCGGAAGTGACCCACGCCAGCACGGCGGACCGCATGTTCAAGAAGTACCTGGACCTGCAGGTGACGACTGAGGGGCGGTCCAAGGAGAAGCGCTCGCTCTGCTTGAGCAAGCTGAAGGACCCGGACGCGCTGCTCAGGGCCTTCGAGCACTACCTGGGACGCTGCCGGGCCATGAAGGAGCACCAGGCCCGCTCCCAGCAGGCCGCCTGAGGCTGTCGCGGAGGCCCGGGGGCGGACCTCGGGTCATGATAGATGTCTGCCCATGAACCTCACTGTTCAGTGGATGACAGGCTTGGGCGTGGCGCTGCTGGTGTCTGGCTGTGGTGGGAGCCGGAGCCACGCCAGGGTGGACTTCTCCAAGATGGGGCCGTCCATCAACTCCAAGCGCTATGCGAACCTGGAGAAGCTCGCCGCGAAGGACCTCAAGTGCGACGCGGAGCTGACGCCCACCTACCTGGGTGAGAACCAGTACCAGATGAGTGGGTGTGACGCGGCCGGCACCTATGAGCTGCGCTGCATGATGGGGCAGTGCTCCTGGGTGCCCGACGTGAAGGCTCGCGCGGAGTTCGACCTGGGCTGCGCGAGGGCGGAGCTGGCGACGACGCGGCTCGACAAGCACACCGCGGGCGTCACCGGCTGTGGCAAGCGCGCCACCTACCGGCTGCTCGGCTCACGCTATTCCCTGAGTTGGGTCCTGAACTCCCAGGTGAGCCAGGACGAGGCGCCGCCGCCGCCCGCGCCGGAGTCCACCGGCGACGCGGCGCCTTTCTGAAACCTGGCTCAGCCCTTGGACAGGGCCGCGAAGTACGCCTTGAGCGACTCATCCGCGGCCTTGCGGTACTCGGGGAGGCGGCTCTTCTCGGCGGCGGCCAGCGCCTCCTTCAGCCGGGGCGCATCGAAGTCCTGGGTGTAGGCGGGCGTGCCCGGCTGATGACGCCAGGACTCGTCGAGGCCGCCCGCGTCGACCGGGTCGAACCCCAGCTCGTCCACCAGGCGCATGACCTTCGCCCGTGCCTCGGCCGGGTCACCGGAGACAGGGAGCGCGACGCGCCCCGGGGTGCCCTTCGGCGCGCCCTTCTCCGCCAGGGACTTGGAGTAGATGTTATTGAACACCTTGATGACCGGCCGACCCAAGTGCTCGCCGACCCACGCGCTTTCGAGCTGGCCCGCGGTGAGCGCGGGAATGTCGCCGTCGCGGATGGGGTAGTAGTTGCCGGTGTCGATGACGACCACATCGGCGGGGACGCCCTTGAAGAGGTCCTTGGGCAGGTCCTGCACCGCGCGCTGGGGGATGGTGACGACGACGACCTCTCCCGCGTGCGCGGCCTGCTCGACGGTGCCCGCCGTCGCGCCAATCTCGGCCGCCAGCTCCTTCAGCGTGTCGGGTCCGCGCGAGTTCGCCAGCACGACCTGGTGGCCCAGCTTCACCCACTTCCTCGCCAGCGCCGAGCCGATGTAACCCGCGCCGATGATTCCAATCTTCATGCGTGACTCCGTTTGGTAGAGGACCGGCGGGGGAAGGGTCCCGCCATCTGGCCCTGGTGATAATCGCCCCCGCGCGAGCGCGCTCGTTAGAGAAGGAGGCCCGCGGGCTCGCCCGCCGTCGCGGAGTTGTTTCATGTGCTGGGGGGGATGCTCTAGAACCCGGCTCGCTCGGCACCACCCGGGAGTTCGACCACGTGAAGGCGGATGCGCTGTTCAGTGGAGCCGGGGAGATGGCCACCCGGATGCGCGAGCTGGACTGGGCCGCCACGTCCGTGGGGCCCGTGGAGGGCTGGCCCGGCTCGTTGCAGGTGCTGGTGAAGACCCTGCTTCACTCCCGCCACCCCATGTTCCTCTGGTGGGGGCCGGAGCTCATCCAGTTCTACAACGACGCCTATGTCCCCAGCTTCGGCCGGGGCAAGCACCCGGCGGCCCTGGGGCGGCCGGGCCGGGAGACGTGGCCTGAAATCTGGCCCATCATCGGCCCGCAAATCGAAGACGTGATGCGCGAGGGGAAGGCCAGCTGGAACGAGGACCAGCTCGTCCCCATCTTCCGCAACGGCCGCATCGAGGACGTCTATTGGACCTACGGCTATTCGCCGGTCTTCGACGAGTCCGGAGCGATTCAGGGCACGCTGGTGGTCTGCACCGAGACCACCGGGCGCATCTTCAGTGAGCAGGCCCTGCGGCGCGGCGAGGAGCACCTGCGCCGCGTGGTGGAGTCCTCCGGTGCGGGCACGTGGGAGCTGGAGGTCGGCGCCGGGAGGATGACCGCGGATGCGCGGATGACCACGCTCTTTGGCCTCCCCGCGCGGGAGGAGTTCAGCCTCGCTCAAGTCCTGGAGCGCATCCACCTGGAGGATGTGGAAGAGGTGCGCGGGAGCATCGCCGCCGCGCTCGCGGGGGCCGCGCAGGGGCAGTACCGGCGGGAGCACCGGGTGGTGGCCGAGTCTGGCGCGCGGCCTCGCTGGGTCGAGGCGCGAGGGCAGGTCTCCTTCGACGCGGAGGGACGGGCCACCCGGCTCATCGGCACCACGCTCGACATCAGCGAGCGGAAGTGGGCGGAGGACGAGGGCCTGCGCGCGCGCCAGGAGCTCCAGGCCTTCCTGCTGCAGGCGCCGCTCGGCATCGCCATCCTCAGCGGGCCGCGTCATGTGTTCACCTTCGTGAACGCGCCCTTCATGTCCATGCTGTTCAGTGGGCGGCCCGTGATGGACCTGCTGAACCTGCCCGTGCGGGAGGCGTTGCCGGAGCTGGAGGGGCAGGGGTTCTTCGAGATTCTCGACAATGTCTATCAGTCGGGCCAGAGCTTCCACGGCACCAAGCTGCGCGCCTCCATGGTGCAGGCGGATGGGTCCGCGCGGGAGATGTTCATCAACTTCACCTATCAGGCGAAGCGGGACGCGGCCGGGCGGGTGGATGGCGTCCTGGTGGTCATCTACGAGGTGACGGACCAGGTCAACGAGCAGAAGGAGATTGAGCAGCTCGCGGCGAACCTCCGCGCGGCCATCGTCGCCCGGGACACCTTCCTCGGGGTCGCCTCGCACGAGCTCAACACGCCGCTGACCACGCTCAAGCTCCAGACGCAGATGAGCAAGCGCGTCTTCTCCCGTCAGGGCCTCGTCGGGTTTTCGCCCGCGCGCTTCGAGAAGCTGCTCGACACCACGCTCCTCCAGGTGGAGCGCCTGGCGCGCCTGGTCAATGACATGCTCGACGTGTCCCGCATCAGCTCCGGCAAGCTGACGGTCGTCCCGGTGGAGACCCACCTCTCCGACCTGGTGCGGGAGGTGCTGGCCCGCTTCTCACCCCAGTTCGAGGCGGCCGGCATCCTGCTGGAGCAGCGACTGGAGGAGGGACTCCAGGTGATGCTGGACGCCGCGCGAATCGAGCAGGTGCTGACGAACTTCATCATCAACGCCATCAAGTACGCGCCCGGCAAGCCGGTGCACGCGACGCTGGAGCAGCGGGGGAGCTGGGTGAGGTTCAGCCTCCGGGATGAAGGCCTTGGCATCCCCGCCGACCAGCACGAGCGAATCTTCGTCCGCTTCGAGCGCGCGACGTCCGCGAGCGAGTCCAGCGGGTTGGGGCTGGGGCTCTACATCTCCAAGCAGCTCATCCACGAGCACGGCGGAAGGATTTCCGTCGAGAGCGCCCTTGGCGAGGGCGCCACGTTCAGCTTCGAGTTGCGCCGGGACGCACCCGAGGGCCGCCCCGGGCCCGTGGCTCACGTTCAGTGAGGGCCTCGCGCTAGGATTCGAGTGCCCCCTGCCTCGCGCTGGTGTGTGAGGGGAGGGCTTCCCCGAACGGGAGTGGTGAGAGCATGGCCGCGGTGATTCTGGAAGCCCGCTGCGTGGCCCCCTTCGTCGTCCGGGTGCGCTTCAGCGACGGGCAGGAGGGTGAGGCGAGCCTCAAGCCGTGTCTCTTCGAGTGGGAGCCCGCGCGCGTCCCGGACCTGACTCCCCAGCTGCGTGACTGGCTGCGCTCGCCGGAGAACTTCCAGACCGTCCGCGTGGACCCGGAGTCAGGCACGCTGGCGTGGGGAGACGCGCGTCCGTTCAGCGCGTCCGTGGTGTACTGGCGGGTGGAGAAGTACCGGATGAAGGTGACCCTCCGCTCGAAGGAGGGCGCGGTGCTCTCCACGCTGCTGCTGGGGGGCCGGCACGAGGTCTGGTCCAAGCCGCTGACGGTGGGGCGGGCTGACACCAACGTCATCGTCGTGGACCAGGACGGCGTGGCCGCGTACCAGGCCCAGGTGACGGTGGGCGGAGGTCACCACCCATGCTTCTTCATCGAGGCGGTGGAGGGCGTGACGATTGTCGGTGGGAATCGTCTGGAGACGCCGGGCCAGCGCTGTCGGGTCTCCGCGCGGGAGCCGCTCGTGCTGGAGATGGGGGCATGTCTGGTGGACATCGACTGAAGTCATGCCCCCCCCGCGCCGCGTGGGACTACGACGCCACGGGGGTGAGGCAGTAGAGCGTGGTCGTCTCGCGCGAGCGCGCCATGTGCAGCGGGTCCGAGGTGTCCTTGGCCTTGGAGTGCCGCGCCGCCGTGGACTTGCTCCACTTCACCGTCAGGCCGCACCGGGTGAACTGCTCCTGGAGCCAGCCCTGGGGACGCAGGCCCAGCAGCACCGCCAGGTCCGACAGGAGGAGCAGCCCCTCACCTCCGGGCGCGAGCGCGGCGGGGAGTCCCTCCAGGAAGCGCTTCAGGAACTGGCTGTCCTCGTCGAACACCGCGCGGTCCACGCGATTCTTGGGGGGCTCGGGAATCCACGGGGGATTGCACACCACGAGGTCCGCCTTCCCCTCCGGGAAGAGGTCCGCTTCGGTCACCTGGAAGGTCTTGCGCAGCCCCAGCCGCTCCGCGTTCTCCCGGGCGCAGGCCACCGCGCGCGAGTCGCTGTCCGTCGCCTGCACGGACGAAGCGCCCCGCTGGAGGAGGAGGAACGAGAGCACGCCCGTCCCGGTGCCCACGTCGAACACGCGCTGGCCCTTCAGCTCGGGGAGCCAGAGCAGCAGCTCGATGTAGTCGGTGCGCGTGGGCAGGTACACGCCGTAGTGGGGGTGGATGAGGCCGGTGAGGCCGGGCACCGCCAGGCCCTTTCGCCGCCACTCCGCGGCCCCGAGCATGCCGAGCAGCTGCTTGAGGGGGACCACCGTGAACTCCGTCTCGGGCTTTCCCCAGACCTGTCCACACGCCAGGGCCACGTCCGGTGCCCGCGCGAGCGCGAGCCGGTAGTCGCGGTCCAGCGACACGACGATGCGTGACAGCGTCTCGTGCTCCAGCTGCCGTGCGCGACGCTCGGCCCGGAAGGCCTCCAGGGGAGTGCGGGCGTTCGACGCTCGCTCCAGCCTGCGACCCAGCGCGCCCAGGAGCTGCTTCGCGTTGTGGAAGTCGCCCGAGTACAGCAGGAACTCCCCATTGCGGACCCGCTTGAGCGCGGTGTCCGCGCTGAGTCGGTCATTCACCGCGTGCAGCCGGGCGGGCGAGGGCTCGTCGCTCTCCGAGCGCCAGGTGAACGGGGCGCCAGCGGGGAGCGGGGTCGCGGGGGCAGCGGGCGCGACGGGGGCCGGTCCCTTGGGCGGGGGGGCGGTTCGGGTGGGACGGGGCATGGACCCGGGGGGTAGCACGTCCGCGTCCCATCGTCGCGCCTGGGGTGAGGGGCCTACAGGGTGTCGGCGCCCTGCTCGGGGGCCGCGCCCATGACGTCGGCGTGGATGGCCGCCAGCTCCGCGCGCGTCCGGGCCTGCTGGATTCGCACGGCGACCTCCTCCGAGACGGGCTGGGGCAGTCCCTGGAGGGTCTGGGCCCGCAGGTCGGCGGTCGCGGGGGCGCCCATCCGCAGCGTGAGCGCGCCAGCGACGGTGTTCCGGTGCTTCTCGTGAAAGGACTGCTCCTCGGGGCCCTGCATGTCGAAGTACCACTGCGTGTTGCCGGCGGCCCCCGTGTAGCGGTTGTAGTTCTCGAGCGTGACGCTGTCCGCGCCATCCCGGGCAATCACCGCGGCGAAGTGGAAGCTCCACATCTGCCCGTCTTCCTCGGTGCGGTCCCGACTTGGGACGATGGCGTAGGACTCGCCGGGCTCCGGACGGGCGTGGGCGTTGACGCCCACCTGCTGACTCCGCGCGTCCGTCACGTCCGCCGCCTGCTCCATGTAGCGTGCCGACACCGCGTCGCGTTCCTGTCGCAAACCAGCCCTGAAGTAGTCCTGCAGCAGGTAGGACCACGCATTGACGCTGCGTGGCTCACCCTGCTCCTGCCCATGCTGGGCGAGGAACGCTCCGAACATGTTCGCGAGTCGTTGCTGGACCCGGGGCTGTCTCTCATTGGAGTCCTCGAAGTGCTCCCTCAGGAGCGCGATGCGCAGGTTCTTCACGGGAATCGCTTCCGTCAGGGCGGCGCTGGCCTTTCGCACGCTGTCTGTCTCGACGTCCACGCCGCCGAACGAGAACTGGAAGCTGGCCGCACCCTCCTCCTCATCGGCGAGGGCCCGCTGGTCCTCGATGAGGTCCTGGGGGGTGACGTTGGCATTGTCGGCCAGGTGCCTCGCGATGACGTTGAGTACGTCCAGGTTGCTCGGGTCGGTGGTCTGCTCCCCCAGGCTCACCGCACCGCCGGCGCCAGCCTGGTAGATGGCGTGGATGTTCCCCGTGCCCATCACCTGCTTGGCCACGTCGATGCACTCGTTGACATCGAAGAGGGGCTGCGCGGGATTCCGAGGCACGGGCGTCACGGCCTGCATGCCCGCGAGCGGCGCCGGTGCCGCCTGTCCGGCCTGGAGTGCTACGCGGGACTCGGTGGCGGCGAGGATGAGGTTGGAGCGGTTGATTTCGGCGGGCGTGGCGTAGAAGTCCTTGGACTCGGCCTGGTCCTGCACGGCGAGGGTGCGGTGCTCCGAGACGCGGTAGCCGTCCTCGACGGTGAAGCGCTGGACGACGGGGCCGTTCCCGGCGGGCGCGGCCTGGCGCGACTGGAGCGCGCTGGCCTGGGCCTTTCGGGCCACCACGCGGGGGCTCTGGCTGACGTCCTGCTGGCGCTGGAGCAGGGACTGGACGGCGGGGCGCTGGTTCAGCTTCCGCTGAAGGGCCTGGTGTCGCTTGCCCGAGGGCGTCTCGATGCAGGCGGCGGGGGCCTCGCTCGTGCCGCGCTCCTCCCAGGCGGCCTTCGTGGACGTGACGTCGCTCTGCGGCCTCTCGTGGGTGTTCATGGCGTCGCGCTCCGGGCGTGACGCCAGCTTAAGAGGGCGGGGTGCGGCGCTGAACGCCTCGGCACGTCCTGTCCGGGGCGCGCGGGAATCCTCCCCCGCGGCGCCCGTGGACCGCTCTCACTTCTTCCGACGTCTGGGGGCCGGCTGCGCCAGCGCGGGATGGCCCCGGCGGACGAACGCCGTGAGCTTCTCCACGTCGATGGCGTCGATCCACGGCGCCTCGGCGTCGGCCTCCTCGCCTTCTTCGTCTTCGAAGACCTCGTCGGCGAAGACCTTCAGCAACCTGGGTGAGAGGGCGTCGCGGACGCGCGGGTCCGTCTCTTCGATGAACGCGTGCGGCTGCGTGCTCCGGATGTGCTTCGCGTCCCCGGTGACGAGCCGGGCCTTCACTGCGCCGTGCACCTTCACCGCGTGATAGTTCGTGTAGACGAAGGGCGCGCGGACGTCGCCGAACACCTCGCAGCAGGCGTCGTTGTCGACGAACAGGATGGACTGGCTTGCGACCAGGTCCCCGTGCACTTCCAGGAACCCGGTGGAGATGACGTCCCGGGCCCGCAGCGAGCCGGTGACGATGACGACCGACTCCGGGTCGAGCGAGTCCTCGTAGCGCCCCTTCACGGTGAGGTCGCCTTCGACGATGAGGAGGCCGATTCGGGGTCGGCGCCCGGTGACGAGCTCTTCGAGGCTGACGCGGCCCACGTGGTGGAGGATGTCGCTGTCGGCGCGGTCGCCCGCGACGCGCTCCTCGATGAAGCGCTTCGCGGCGCGCAGGGTGCTGGACTTCGCGAACTTCCCTCGGGCGTGCTTCCTCAGCAGCGCCAGCGTCGACTGTTCGGTGAGGGTCCCCGCGCTGAAGCGCAGGGCCTTCGGGAGCAGGTGCTTCTTCGTGCCCATCATGCCGCCACGATACCGCACGGGGACCCCATCCCGATGCGGGTTCACGGTGGCCCCCGTTCGACTTCGCGGGTTCTACGCGCCCGCGCCGCGCACGAGCCGCAGGACGACGACGAAGTGGAGCAGCGCGCCGACGATGGTCAACGCGTGGAACAGCTCGTGGTAGCCGAAGACGCCAGGGCGGAGGTCAGGGCGTTTCAAGGCGTAGGCGATGGCTCCGGAGGTATAGGCGACGCCACCCAGGAGGATGAGCGTCAGCTCGACGCCGCCGAGCGCGGCTCGCACCTCGGGGAGATAGGGCACCAGCGTCCAGCCGACGGCGAGGGCGAGGGCGGCCGTGAGCACCTTGGGGGCATGCGCCCAGAACAGCGACTTCACGACCCCCAGCAGGGCGCCGCACCAGATGGCGAGCAGCAGGCTGTCGCCCGCGGCGCCGGAGAGTCCAATCAGGGCGATGGGCGTGTACGTGCCGGCGATGAGGATGAAGATGGAGGCGTGGTCCATCTTCCGCATCCAGGCCCGGGCGCGAACGGACCAGTCCACGCGGTGGTAGGTGGCGCTGACCGAGAACAGCACGACCAGGCTGATGGCATACAGCCCGGCGGCGGTGGCGGTCCGGAGCGTGGGTGCCATGGAGACCAGCACCGCACCGGCGCCGAGCGCGCCCACGGCCGCGAACTGGTGCAGCACGCCACGCAGCTTCGGCTTCTCGACGACGGCCTCGGTGGTCAGGACGCGCCCCCGGCAACCACGAAGCGGGCGCCAGGGGACCGCGCGAGGAGGCCAGGTTTCTCCAGCAGCGCGAGGGCACCGCTTCCGTGGCGTGGAGGAGATGCGACAAAGCCCTTGGCGCGGTGCGTGATGAACATGGGTGCATCAGAAGCACAGTTGCCCTGTCAGAAGCGAGCGGCGCACCCTTGCACACACGTCCGCGAGCCGAGGGGGCTCGTCACCGTCACGCGGAGGTGACTCCCGGGTTCACCAGAACTGCCACGTCAACGCCGGGGTGATGCCATTGGTGGAGCACACCAGCTCATCCACGTCGGTGCCCCGGCAGCACGGCTTGCGGCTGTAGAGGGGCGCGCACGGCTGCCCATGGTACGGGCTGCATGAGGGCAGCTCGCTGCACGTGACGGACTGGGAGACCGCTCCGGACTCCTGGAGCACGGCCTCGGAAGGGATGTCCGATGACGGCCCGCCGCAGCCCAGCAAAGAGAGACATGAGAGCGCCACCACCACCGCAAGCGAAAGCTTCATGAGAAGTTCCTATGCAGGACCGCGGGTGCGCTTCGGGTCCTAACATGAATCCCGAGACTTCCGGATGAGGTGGTTGGCACGTGAGCGCTTCCGGCGATTTCGCCGTGACTCACCGGAGGTTTCCCGCAGACTCGGGGGATGGCAACCCAGCAAGAAATCGCGGCCTTCATCGCCGCCGAGTTTCCGCAGACGCGAGTGCGGATTCTCCAGGTCGGGGACCGCTCCGCCACCGTGGCCCATGAAGTTGGAGTCGCGGAGCTGCGGCCTGGTGGCACGGTGTCCGGTCCGGTGCTGATGGCCACCGCCGACGTGGCGCTCTACGTCGCGATTCTGGGAGAGATTGGCATCGTCCCGCTCACCGTGACGACGAGCCTGAGCTTCAACTTCATGCGCAAGCCCTCGGCGGACCGGCGCATCCTCGGCGTGTGCAAGCTGCTGAAGCTGGGGCGGACGCTGGCGGTGGGCGAGGTGTCGCTCTACTCGGAAGGACTGCCGGAGCCCGTGGCCCACGCGGTGGGGACCTATGCGATTCCGCCCATGGACAGGGGTGGCGCGGGCGCCTGAGTCATCCGGGTGGCTCGTGTCACCGCGCCGAGCGAAGCGCGCGAGGAGAGCCACCACCGAGCTTCTTCATCAGCCGCCGGAGCGTGCTCGCGTCCTGGTAGCCGACCTCCGCTGCGACGTCGTCGATGCTCAGGTGGGTTGCCTGGAGGAGCGCCTGGGCCCGCCGCACCTTGACGCTGTGGACGAGCGCGAGGGGACTTCGGCCCGTCGCGCGCCGCACGTGGCGCGACAGCGTCCGCTCCGTCATGCCGAGGCGAGAGGCGAGCTCGGCGACGCCCGGGGGATTCGGGAAGCGCGCCTCCAGCTCCGAGGTGATGCGCGCAATCAGCGCGTCACCATTCGCGAGCAGCTCCGGCGCGATGAACTTCGCCTGGGCCTGCCGTCCGTCGAGCAGCATGGCGCGCGCGAGGAGGTCGACCAGTCGCGCGCCGCAGCGCTCGCGAAGCAGGTGCAGCATGAGGTCCGCCTGAGCGAAGGCGGCCCCGGCGGTGATGATGGGGCCATCCGCGCAGACCATCGCGTTCGAGTCGACCCGGCATTGTCCCTCCAACTCGGTGAGCAGGCCCGCGAGCCACCAGGTGGTGGTGGCCCGGCGTCCGACGAGGACTCCTGCTTGTTGCAGCAGGAAGACGGCGGTGCACGAGGCGGCGACGCGTCCTCCCCGCGAGACGTGGCGGGCGATGGCCTTCGAGAGCTTCGTGGCATCCGGTCTGCCGAGGCGCGCGCGCACGGCGGCGGCGTTCGTCATCCCGAGCCCGGGGATGACCCAGGTCGTCTCGTCATTGCGAGCCATCACTCGCAGGCGCGACGTCTGGAGGCTCACGCGCTCCGTCAGGGGGACCTGGCCTCCGTCGACCGAGCACACCTCGAACTCCAGTGACTTCGCCCCCAGGGAGCGCGCGGCCCGCAGCATGTCGAGCGTCGCCGCGACGCTGGTCGCGAAGGCTCCCTCCAAGACGATGATGGTGAAGGACATGGTGTCTGAATCTGCCCGAAAATCGTCATTTCCGACACTGGCTGACATGAGCGGGCGGGTGGTCTTCTGCTGGAGAAAGGACGCGAACGCCCATGACGACCCGAGCCGTTCCTGCCGCGCGCAATCTCGAAGAGGACGATGCCCTGGAGGATTTCCAGCACCGCGAAGTCACCCTGCGCGAGGAGACGCGGAAGCTCTACACGGCGGGAGCGGGTCCGGCGGTCATCGTGATGGCCGAGATGCCAGGCATCAGTCCGCGTGTCGCCCGCTTCGCCCGCTGGGTGAGGGACGCCGGCTTCAGCGTGTGGATGCCGAGCCTCTTCGGCAAGGACGGCGCGGTCCCCACCGCGAAGGAGGGCAGGGCGGTCTTCGAGCGCGCGTGCATCAGCAAGGAGTTCCGGGCGCTCGGCGCGAACCAGTCCAGTCCCATCACGCTGTGGTTGAGGGCGCTGGCCGCCCAGGCGCATGCGGAGTGTGGCGGTCCGGGAGTGGGCGCGGTGGGGATGTGCTTCACGGGCAACTTCGCGCTGTCGATGATGCTGGAGAAGGCGGTGCTGGCACCGGTGCTGTCGCAGCCGTCACTGCCGCTCGACGAGCCCGCCGGAGTGAATATCGCTCCGGAGGAGCTGGAGCGCGTGCGGCAACGGCTGGTGGACGAGGACCTGACCGTCCTGGCCTATCGCTTCCAGGGGGATGCCTTCTGTCGCGCGGAGCGCTTCGCCGCCTACCAGCGGGCCCTCGGAGAGCGCTTCCAGGGGCGAGTACTTCCGGACAGCGCGGCGGGGCCGAAGTCCGAGCGCCCCGACGACTTCTTCCGCTTCATCCCCACGCCTCACAGCGTGCTGACTGTCCACGTCGTCGACGAGGAGCACGCGCCCACCGCCGCCGCGCGGGATGAAATCCTGGCGTTCCTCCGGCGCCGGCTCCTGGGTCGCTAGGGCGCCCCGCGCGCGCGACGAAGCCCACTCGCCAGGCCCCGGCGTAGCAAGATCACGTCTTGTGATCCGCGCGCGAGGCGAAGCCCCCTCGCCGGGCCCCGGTGTCGCAGGAGCGCGTCATGACCCGCGCGAGAGGCGGATTCCGCTCGCCCGGCCCTGGCGAAGCGAGAGCGCCCTTTCCACGTCGCCAGGATGAACAAGCCAGGCGACCCCAGTTGGACCGCTGCGCGCAGAGCCTCCGGCTCGTGAGCTTTTCGGTGGGCTCCGCTCGCACGACATCGAGGCCGCCCGGAAAACCCTCGGGCGACCCCGCTCACCTCACTTCGCCACGGTGGGCGGCGATGGTTTCTCGGTGACGACCGAGACCTCGCCATTCTTCAGCTGAAGGGTGTGCGTGCCGCCGAGGGTGTAGCGCTGGAACTCCTCCAGCGTCTTCGGCGAGTACTGGACGGAGGCCTCTCCGTCGGCCTGGAAGACCACCGTGTAGCTCGCGCTGCGCGAGGTCCGCTCCTGTCCACCCTTGGGCAGGGGCTTGAGTGGACGCAGCTGCACTTCGGCCGGCCAGCGCGTCTCGAGCGTCTGCCCGTTCACCCTCACGCGCCGGTCCTCGCTCCACGCCCACTCCTTCCAGGTGAACCACGGCGCCTCGTGGGGCACGCTCCGGTAGCGCGGCTCCTTGCGAGAGCGCCGCTCGTCGACATAGCGCGGCTCCTTGCGCGTCTTGGTCACCGAGCAGTAGCGCGTGGTGCAGCGCTTCTCCCCACCGGTGCAGGTGGTCTTGCACGTGGCGAAGCCGTTCTTGTTGCTCGTGCAGTCCTCCTTGCACTTCTTGGGAGTGGTGGAGCAGTCCTCGCCGCACGCCTCTTTGTCGCGGTAGGTCTCCGTGGTGTACCCGGACTGCTTGCGCTCCGTGTAGTAGACGGTCTCGTAGCCATTGAGGACCTGCTCGTCATGGTGATGATGCTTGCCCCGGGCCTTCACCTGGAAGGCGTCCTCGGGACGGTCCTCGGCGAAGCCCTCGCGGTCCACTGCATGGCGGCGCTCCACCGTCACGGTGTGCTCCCAGGCGACCTCCTCGACCTGGAGGCGCTGCGTCCACTCGGTGATTCGCTTGAGCCCCGCATCGCCAGGCTCCGAGGGTCCCGACGTGGACGTCCCCGCGTTCAGCCAGATGGGGCAGCAGCAGCCGAAGAACGCCACGATGAGGACGAGGAAGATGCAGCCGCGCCGGGACTTCTTCTTCGCGGTCGGAGCCGGGGGCGCGTCGGACGTGGCGGGGCCCGGAGGAGGTGAGGCGCCGCAGTTCCGGCAGCCGCCGTCCAGGGCGCGCTGGTCGCTGTCGCAGTAGGCGCAGCGCCAGTGGGGACCGGCGGTGGCCATTCGCAGGAGCGCCGCGTCGGTCACCGTCACCGCAGAGGCCGTGTCCTCCGGCATCTCGTACGGCTCACTGCCGTCCTTGGCGTTCTTGCACTGCTGACACACCAGGTGACGGCCGAGGTTGCGGTGCTGACAGCTGGTGCACCGCCAGAACATCTCGATATGCCGCTCCGACATCCGTGGTTTCACCTCTCGGGTTCGTACCGCGCGCGGCCCTATAGCATGAGCGATGACGGGCGCTCTGAATACTGAAGCAACTGCTTGACCATTGCGGCTTGGGCAGCCAATACTGAAGCAAATGCTTCAGCATTCCTCCCTGGACCAGGTCTTTCATGCGCTGGCGGACCCGACGCGGCGGGCGATGGTCGAACGCCTCGCTGGCGGGCCGGTGTCGGTCAGTGACCTGGCCGCACCGTTTCCGGTGTCGCTGTCGGCCATTGGCCAGCACGTCCACCTGCTCGAATCGAGCGGGCTCGTCCGCACCAGCAAGGTGGGCCGGGTCCGCACGGTGGAGCTGGCGCCGGACGTGCTGGCCACCGCCGAGCAGTGGTTCGCGAGTCACCGCTCGCGCTGGGAGCGTCGTCTGGACCGGCTCGGGTCGCTGCTCATGGAGCCGGACGAAGAGCCCGAACCCCCCACGAAGTCACGCCGGAGAAAAAAGTCATGAGCCCGCCCGTCATCCACAAGAGCTTCACCCTGGAGCGCACCTATCCCACGTCTCCGGCGCGCGTCTTCAAGGCCATGTCGGACCCGCGCAAGAAGCGTCGCTGGTTCGCCGAGGGCGAGGGCTTCATCGTCGACAGCTACTCGCTGGACTTCAAGGTGGGCGGCTTCGAGCGCACGCGCTTCCGCTTCGGCGACGGTCCGGAGATGACCAACGACTGCGTCTACCTGGACATCGTCGAGAACACGCGCCTCGTCTTCGCCTACTCCATGACGTACGGCGGCGCGCCCATGTCGTCGTCCCTGGGCTCGATGGAGTTCCTCCAGGTGCCCTCGGGGACCCTGCTGCGCCTCACCGAGCACACGGCGTTCGTCGACGGCAAGGACGGCTCGGAAGGGCGCAGGGAGGGCACTCGCGAGCTGCTCGAGAGCCTGGCCCGGGAGCTCGAAGCGCATCCCGAGTAGAGTGCGCGCCGGGCGAAGTCGTGCCCGGTGGGGTGCACGTCATGGGTGGGAAGACCAGGCCGCCGGCCCTCGGTGGACTGGCCGCGGCCTTCCAGAAGGCGGGCCTGGCCACGAAGGAGCAAGCCGAGCGAGCCGAAGCCGAGAAGCAGGCCCTCGCGCAGAAGGACTCCCGGGCCGCGCTCGGCCCTACCGGCCCGGCCCTCGACGGCAAGAGCAGCTACCAGGAGCAGATTTCCTCGGTGAACGCGTGGTTCGCCGAGCACCTCCGAAGCGCGCCGGACCTCGCCGCGCGGCTGGCGGGTGAGCGGACCCAGGCGGTGGTCATCGAGGGTGTTCCGGCGACCCGCGCGGAGCTGGAGGCCGCCGAGCGCGAGCTGGGGTTCGCGCTGCCTCCGTCGTTCGCGGCCTTCCTGCTCGAAGTGGGCTCGGTCTCCTTCCTCAATCCATGGCTCGACGCCACCACGTCCGTTCGTCGGGTCGTCGCCGCGAGCGCCTCGCTCGAAGCCGACGTCGCGTTGACCGCCGAGCGCTTCCTCCAGGCCTCGGCGGCGGAGGGCCTCACGCTGGCTTCGAAGGCTCCGAGGCACCTGCTGCACGTGGGAGAGGAGCAGGGCGCGGAGGCCGTCTTCGCGCTCTGCTCACGCCGGGACGCCGCTGGAGAAGCCCCCGTGTTCCTGCGCCATCATGACGAGCCGGACGTGCTGTACCATCCGGCCTCCCATTTCCGGCAGTGGTTCAGCGAACGCCTGATCCGCCTGAAGGAAGAACTCCAGCTTCGATGACGGACCCATTCGCGGGGAGGCCAGCGGCGATGACCGAAGAGCGCAGGCGGACGGACAGGGCATCGCGCATCGTCAAGGCCGCCATGACGCGGGCGGCGAACTGGCGCGGGGATGCGGGGAAGGGCGGCTGCCCACACAGGCCCACTGTGTCCGCGACGTTGGCTACAAGGCTTCGCTGAGGAGGCGAGGGGGCGTTCTGTTCGGCGGCGGGCGCTGGGGCGTAGGAGCTGCGTACCAGGGGGCGCGAGAGGCCGGAACAGTTCGTGGGGTCGATGTGTTACATGGACCTTCGGTACCAGGCAGGCGATGGCCGCGGCGGGCTCCTCCCAGCGCGACTCCAGACTCCACCGATGGTGCCCCTGGCGGCGTGGTGAAGGCGGGTGGACGTTGTCGCACGCGACGAAGGCGAAGTTTCTCGGGTCAGGGCTCTTTCTTCAGGACTTACAGGCGCGGGTGGAGCTCTACCTGGGAGCGAGCGGGCGCTCGCCTCGGGACCTGCCGTGGATGTACGTGAAGACAGCGGTCATCCTGGCCTGGTTCGCGGCCTCCTATGCGTGGCTCGTCTTCGGCGCCTCGGGGCCCTGGGGCGCGCTCGCGGGGTGCCTGTCGCTGGGGCTGGCCATCGCCGGCGTGGGGTTCAGCGTCCAGCATGACGCCAACCACGGAAGCTATTCGTCGCGCCGCGGCATCAATGAATTTCTGGGAGGAACGCTCGATGCCATCGGCGGCTCCTCGTACGTGTGGGGCTGGAAGCACAACATCTTCCATCACAGCCACACGAACGTGGTGGGCCTGGACGAGGACATCGACATCCAGCCGTTCTGCAGACTGGCGCCGGGGCAGAAGCTGCGGTCGGGGCATCGCTTCCAGTTCGCCTATATCTGGCTGCTCTACGGGCTGCTGACCTTGAAGTGGCACTTCGTGGACGACTTCAAGGACCTGGTCAGAGGGAGCGTGGGGCAACAGAAGATGCCGCGCCCCAACCGGCGGAAGCTGGCGGGCGCCGTGGGCGGCAAGCTCCTGTTCTATGGCTGGGCCCTCGTGCTGCCGTGGTTCTTCCACCCGCTCTGGCAGGTCGTGCTGGGCCATGTGCTCACCTCGTTCGTGCTCGGGCTGACGCTGGCCACGGTGTTCCAGATGGCGCATTGCGTGGAGGAGGCGGACTTCTCCGTGCCACCGGAAGGCGGCACGACTTTTCCTCGCGACTGGGCCACGCATCAGGTCTTGTCGACGGTGGACTTCGCACGGGGCAACCCGCTGGTGAGCTGGTACCTGGGGGGACTCAACTTCCAGGTGGAGCACCACCTCTTCCCCAGGGTGTGTCACCTGCACTACCCGGCGCTCTCTCGCATCGTCGAGGAGACCTGTCGTGAGCACGGCATCCGCTACCGTGCGAACGAGAGCGTCGGTGCGGCATTGAAGAGCCACGTGCGGTGGCTCAAGCGGATGGGGCAGCCTGCTGCCATCGAGGGCGCGGTATGAGTGACGAGACGGAGAAGGTGCGGTACGGGCGGGCGCAGAAGTTCAGGCTTTCACCCAAGGGCACGGAAGCCGTGGCGGCGTATACCGTCATGATTGAAGCAGCCAAGGCCGGCAGCGGACGCGCCCAGTTCGACGCGGCCCGCGCCACCTGGGGGGCCTCGCTCGGGCTCGCCGCGGAGGACGGGCTCTTCCTGGTGGAGTTCGAGGCAGGCGGGAGGACCGTCTCCGAGGCGACGCACAGCCTGGAGGGCTGTGACATCTCCGCGAAGGTGGTGAAGGAGGCGGTCGACCGGCTGTTGAAGTGCGGCATGTTGGAGCCGCTGCCAGCGCCTCCGCCGAAGGTCGCTCCTCCCCGCCGCTACTGGTAGGCCCGTCAGGCTGACCGAGCCGGGGCGTGCTCGATGACGGCAGGCTCCGACGGGTGAGGGGTGGCCTGCCGCTCGCGCAGGGCCTTGCCGAGTCGGGCGGAGAGGCGGACCGTCGGCGCATCCACGAAGCGCGCGAAGAGCGTGGAGGCCCCGAAGGTCGTGACGAAGACGGCGAGCGTCGCGAGCGCCGCGCGACCCTGATACGCGATGCTCGCGGGCAGATACAGATAGACGTACACGCCCACCGAGGACAGCAGCACGCTGTGCAGCAGGTACATGGAGAAGGACTTGTCCCCCAGCCAGACCAGCGGCCGGGAGGACAGCAGCCGTGACACGGGGTTGTCGCTGAGGATGGCCCAGACGAGCGGCACCGCTCCCAGGGACGGATAGAGGAGCGGCCACTCGAGCTTCAGCCCGGCCGCATCGAGCGTGTGCGCGACCTTCACCATCCAGAGGTACGGGCCGCTGTACCAGTGATAGCCCCCCAGGTAGAGCCCCACGAGCAGCGCGAGCGCGAGTCCCACGGGGCGCACGCGCAGGTCCTTCCAGCGGTGCAGATAGGCTCCCGCGAGGAACAGCGCGTAGAAGATGCCGTCCGTCGAGTTGATGCAGAGCAGCGCCAGGGAGGCGACCACGGCCATCCAGCCGCTGCCCCGGAAGCGTCCGAACAGGGCCAGGAACGCGAAGAGCATCAGCGAGCCGAGGAACTCGGTCCGAATCGTCCAGAGGATGTAGTTGTAGGACGCGTTGCCGAGCAGCAGGGAGCGGTAGAGGCCGTCCCACCAGGCCTCGAGGAACGAGGGCTGGAACAGGTAGACGTTGCCCAGGAAGCCTTCCCTCAAGTCGCTCCGGGCGACCGGGAACAGGTCGAGCTTCATCATCCCGTAGCAGAGGAGGATGGAGACGAGCACGGGCGGCATCAGCCGGACGTACCGCTTCACCGAGGCCTCCTGCAGCGAGACGATGTCCCCGTCCTTGAAGAACTTCCGGGTCAGCACGTAGCCGCTCATCACGAAGAAGACCGAGACGGAGAACGTGCCGTTGTAGATGACCCGCAGCGGGCTGTTGAAGAGCAGGGACTCCCAGGCCCCCTTGCGCTGCGCCAGCTCCCCGAGCTGCAGGTACGGGAAGAAGGTGAAGAAGCAGTGGGACAGGATGACGGTGAGGGACGCCAGTCCGCGCAGCCCCTCGAGTGAGAGGGTCTTCCCTGCCACGGGGAGCGGCGCCGGGCGGGGCTCGTCAATGAGCGCTGGGGGCGGCGCGGAAGCGGCTTCCGCGGGGGCGTGCTGAAGGGGTGCCATGACGGTGTCGGTGCGTGGGGATGCCAGGTGTCTGGCATGCGAGCGCCGCAAGATACCACCAGCCTGGAGCCACGGATGGCTCGGGGAGTGAAGTCGGGCGATTCCAGCGCCTCCCTGCTCTCCGAGCTTCGCCTATCCTCGGACAAGGCCCGGTTCGCCGGGACGCCGACGAAAGGACACGTCATGCACCGAGGAGCCTGCCTTTGCGGAGCCATCACCTTCGAGGTGACGGGAGCGCTGCCGCCGCCGGATGCCTGTCATTGCTCGCAGTGCCGCAAGCAATCAGGACACTTCTGGGCGTCCACTGACGTCCCCCGCGCCGCGGTGACCATCCACGGCGCCGACAAGGTCACCTGGTTCCGCTCGTCGGAGAAGGTGCGGCGGGGGTTCTGCTCCACCTGCGGGTCGGTGCTCTTCTGGGACCCGATTCACCGGGACTGGATGGGCATCGCCATGGGGGCCTTCGACTCGCCCACCCACGTCCGGCTGGCGAAGCACATCTTCGTGGCCAGCAAGGGTGACTACTACGAGCTGGGGGACGGCGTGCCCCAGCATGAGCGATAAGGCCCGAGAGACTCCCATGCGCCTCTTCCCACACCCCTTCGCCGCCCTCGTCGTCCTCACCACGCTCAGCGCCGCCGCCCAGGCGCCCTCGTCCCCGGTGGGGCCCGTGTCGCCCACCACCGGCCTGGTGCTGCGCGACGACGTGGTGCGCGCCCTCATCCAGGAGAGCTCCGGTGACCGCATCCATGATGGGGTGCAGCGGCTGGCGCTCCTCGCTCGCGACAATGTGGGCGGCTACACCGAAGCGGCCCTGTGGACGAAGGCCGCCGCCGAGGCCGCGGGGCTGAAGGACGTGCGCCTGGAGCCGATGAAGCAAGGCCCCCAGTGGCGCGCCACCCGGGGCGAGCTGTGGGTGGCGGGCCCCCAGCGCTACCGGGTGACCTCCCATGCGGACCTGCCCATGTCGCTGGCGATAAAGAGCGGCAGCTTCGAGGGCGCGGACCTGGAGCTGGTCGACGTGGGCACCGGCACCCAGGATGCCGAGTACGCGGGCAAGGACCTGAAGGGCAAGGTGGTGCTCACGCGCGGCCACCCCAGCGCCACCCTGCGCAGGGCGGTGACGAAGCTGGGCGCGGTGGGCGTCGTCTCCTCCTATTCGACGCCGCCGTGGAACCTGCCCCATCGGCTGGACGGCGACTTCCCGGACCAGGTGGGCTGGGCCATCGTCCCGCCGGGGTTGGTGCCCAAGGGTCAGCCCGCGCCGTTCCTGTTCATGGTCTCCGACCGCCAGGGACGGGAGCTGCGCGCCCAGCTGCTGGCGGGCCCGGTGAAGGTGGACGTGAAGGTCGCCACCGAGGAGTCCCCGGGGCACTACAGCATCATCAGCGGCGTCATCCCGGGCACGCGCGCCGGCGAGGAGGTGGTCCTCACCGCGCACCTGGACCACTACAAGCCCGGCGCGGATGACAACGCCTCGGGCACGGCCACGTTGCTGGAGCTGGTGCGCACGTACACCACGCTCATCCGTCAGGGCGTGCTTCCTCCGCCGGTGCGCACGGTGCGCGTGTTGTGGCTGCCGGAGTTCGAGGGCACCCGGGAGTGGTTCGCCCTCCACGGCGCCGACCCCGTGCGGCGGGCGGCCCACTTCAACTTCGACATGCTCGGCGCGAGCCTGTCCCGTGCCCACTCGCGCTTCCTGGTGTCCTATACGCCGGACTGGAATGGCAGCTTCGTGAACGCCGTGTCCGAGTCCACCGTGGCCTTCATGAACCGCTTCAACGGGGTGACGTATCCGCCCCGGAAGGACTTCCGCATCGGCTCGGTCACCGGCTCCAGGGACCCGCTGGATGCGCACCTGGACCGGTACAGCCGGGGCTCGGACCACCAGCTCTTCAATGACCACGGAATCCCAGGCGTGGCCTTCTCCACCTGGCCCGACGACACCTACCACACGAGCGGAGACAGGCCGGAGCTCGTGGACCCCACCCAGCTCCACCGCGCCGCCTTCGCGGGCCTGGCCTCCATCACCGTCGCCGCCTGGGCGGAAGGGCCGGGCGCGCTGGACCTGGCGCGACTGGTGGCGGTGCACGGCGCGCGGCGCGTGGCGGAGGACGAGTTCAGGGCCCGCAGGGATTTGGTCTCGACCCCCGCCACCGGCGTCGCCGGCATGCACCGGCTGGCCCGCGCGGTGGTGCGCGCCGCCTACCAACGTGAGCGCGACGCGCTGCTCTCCTGCGTGCAGCTGGGCGCTCCGGCCAAGGCCGTGCGGGCGATGACGCAGTCACTGGAGACGGCGGAGGCCCAGGCGCTGGGGCGCGTGGACGCGGACAGCAAGGCGCGCGGAGTGTCGCTGAAGGAGCCCGCGCCCTCCGAGGCGGAGCGCCGCGCCCGGGCCTTCGTCCCGCGCCGCGTGAAGGGGCAGGAGCTGGCGTCCTTCGACGAACTGGTGACCCGGGCGGCCCCCGGGGACCAGCCCCGCGTGGCCACCGTGCAGGCCGCGCTGCGCGAAGCGACCACGGCCCTGCGGGAGCGCGGCGAGGGCGAGCTGCGCTTCTACCAACTGCCGGATGCCCTCGCGAGCTACGCCGACGGCAAGCGCTCCGTGGCGGACATCCGCGACGCGGCCTATTCCGAGTACGGCCACGTCTTCCCCGTGGAGGCCCTGATGGACCTCTTCGGGTTGCTGGAGCGGGGCGGCATCATGACGACCGCCCGCTGAGTCCGGCGCTACAGGGAGAGGCGCTTCTTCGTGAAGGTGAGCCCCGGCGTGCCCAGGTCCTGGAGCCACGCGGGCGGGGGCTCCGCGATGAGCGCGGCGGTCATCGTCTCGAGCCATTGCGCGAAGGACTCGAAGTCCGGCGTCGCATCCTCCGGCTTCAGCCAGGCGCCCGTCGCCAGCACCCGGGCGCGAGGCAGCTCCGCGTGGTGGTAGTAGACCGGGTACTCTCCGCCCGCGCGGGGAGCGCTCACGTCGAAGCACCACACGGCCTCGCCCTCCGCCTCCGCGAAGCCGACCAGGTGGTTGGTGGAGAGGTCGACGCCGTCTTCGAGGGTCACCCCCTCCGGCAGGTGGACCCAGTCCTCGTTCGCCTTGCCGAGCGCGTCCGCGTCGTAGAGCTTGAACCCCCGCTCCCGTCCCACCGCCGGAACGTGCCGCGTGGCCGACCTCAAGCCCGAGCCCAGGGCCTCGCGGTAGCCAGGAGGAGGGGTCCACTCAATGACACCGAAGGGCGGAGTGATGGCATCCACCAGGGACTCGGGTGCAATCGGGGCCCCGGTCTTCACCTTCACGGACTTCGACTGGCGCAGCGCTTCGAGCATCGCGGAGACGTGTTTCATTCGCGCGGACGCTACAGCGCTCCCTCGGGGGAAACCAATCACGATGGGACTTCGCGCGGCTCCCTCAGGCAATGACCGCCGCCCGAGTACGGTGTCGGAAACTTCGCGCCGCGCTGAAGTCGAATTCCTTGCAGCCCGTCGGACGGGTGGGCGACGTCAGAGGGAGACGTTAGGGTCCGTTCGCGCTGGGTGATTCGTCCTGGCATTTCCCTTCAGTAGAGGTCTCCTGATGCGTTTTTCAGTCCTGAGGCGCGCGCTGCGCACCGCCTCCTGTTGCCTCGTGGGTGCGTGTTCGCTGCTGACCGCCTGTGAGTCCAACGACACTCCGCCCCGGCCGATTCCGCGAGACACCTCGCCGCGCACGCTGACGCTGCTGCAGACGAGCGACCTGCACACCAACATCTTCCCGTGGGACTACTTCACCGGGAAGCCCGACGCGAAGCGCGGCCTCGCCAAGGTGGCCACGCTCATCAAGCAGGAGCGGGAGAAGAACCCGGACTGCACGCTGCTCGTCGACACCGGCGACACCATCCAGGGCACGCCGCTCGGCACCTACCATGCCCTCGTGGACACCTCGTCCCGGCACCCCATGGCCGTCGCGATGAGCGAGCTGGGCTATGTCGCCATGGCCGCGGGCAACCACGAGTTCAACTACGGCCTCGACGTGCTCAACAAGTTCAAGAGCGAGGTCAACTTCCCCCTGCTCGGCGCCAACGTGCGCAACAGCGCGGACGGCTCCGAGGCCTTCACGCCGTACGTGCTCACGAAGGTGTGCGACGTGACGGTCGGCATCCTCGGCCTCGTGACGCCCGGCGTGGCGACGTGGGAGCGCGCGGAGAACATCCCCGGCCTGCGCTTCGATGACCCGCTGGAGACGGCGAGGGTCTACGTGCCGAGGCTGAAGGCGGCGGGCGCGGACGTGGTGGTGGTGGCCATCCACAGCGGCCCGGACAGGCAGCCCGTCGGCAGCGCGAGCAACCCCGACTCGTGGCTGGCCGACTACGCGGATGACTCGAAGTGGGCGGACCGGGGCAACCTCCCCGGCGAGAACGAGGCCGTGCAGATTGCCCAGGGCGTGGTGGACGTGGACGTGCTCCTCACCGGCCACACCCACCAGCCCATCCCGAAGATGCTGCTGAAGAACCCGGCGGGCCGCGAGGTCCTCCTCACCCAGCCCAACCGCTGGGGCAGCCACCTGGCGGACGTCCAGCTCCAAGTCACCTGGAGCGGGGAGAAGTGGGCCGTGGACGCCCATGACGCCCGGCTCCACGCCGTGGACGAGCAGGTGGCGGCGGATGCCGTCGTCACGCAGGCCACGCAGGGCTACCACGACGCCACGGTCGCCTACGTGAACCAGAAGATTGGCACCACCACCCAGGCCTTCCCCGGGGGCTTCGCCGGGCGCTACGTGGACAGCCCCCTGGGGGACCTCATCAACACCGTCCAGGAGGAGGCCGCGCGCGAGGCCGGCTTCGACGTGGACCTGTCCCTGGCCGCGCTCTTCACCAACGATGGGGCGCTGCCGGCCGGTGACGTCACCCTGCGCGACGCCTACAGCATCTACATCTACGACAACACGCTGTACGTGATGGAGATCAACGGCTCCATCCTCCGGCGCGCGCTGGAGATGAACACCCTGTACTTCGCCATGCTCGACGCGAACAACCTGCCCGCGAGGCCCGAGGGCGCGAAGGCCACCTCGCCCGTGGTCGCCGACTACAACTGGGACCTCTACTCGCGCATCGAGTACGGCTACGACCTCACGCGGCCCGCGGGCTCCCGCCTCACCCACCTGCGCTTCCGGGGCGCGGACGTCACGGACGACCAGGTCTTCATCGTCGCCATCAACAACTACCGGGCCGGAGGCGGAGGCGGGTACTCCATGTTCAAGGAGGGCCGCGTGCTGTGGACCTCCGCGGACGGCGTGCGGGACTACGTCGCCCGCTACATGCAGGCACACCAGGGCCTGGCGCCGGAGGCGGTGAACGTCTGCAACTTCTCGCTCGTGCCGGACCTCTACACCCCGTACTTCGCGGCCTCGCTCGGCGCCGCTAAGTGTGCACCCGTGAACTGAAGGACGCGCACCTGGCGTGGGGCCCGTCGGGGGGACGGGTGCTGCCTGCCCGGCGGCGCTCGCCCCCTCGGTTGGTTCCAGGGTGAATGACCTCGGGGGTCCCGAAACCCGACTTGCGTCCGAGTAATCCCCGACTGGCGGCGATGACAAACCGCGAGACGAGGAAAGTCGCGCTGATACTGGAATATTCGGCCCGCAGCGGGAGCTCGTGGGGGTGGGTGGAGGCAAGAAGTGCGAAGGATGACGTGCGTAGGGGTGGACATCGTCCGAGCCGAATGCTTAGGCTGTGTCGTCTTGTAGGGTTGATACTCTGTGGGGCCGGACGGCGACTCTCCCTGTCCGCGATGAAAGAAGAACAAGGCAATGGCAACCGGTACCGTGAAGTGGTTCAACGATGCGAAGGGCTTCGGCTTCATCACCCAGGACGGCGGGGGCGAGGACCTGTTCTGCCACCACACGTCCATCCAGGCGGACGGCTTCCGCTCCCTGGCCGAAGGCCAGAAGGTGGAGTTCGATGTCGCCCGGGGCCCCAAGGGCCTGCAGGCTCAGAACGTTCGCCCGATCTAAGCCCCTCGTCATCCTGACGACTTCGTGATTCACCCAGAAGGTCCGGTCCATCAAAGGGTCGGGCCTTCTGTATTTTCAGGGCCTGCCGCATGGAGCGCTTCCACTCCATGGGCAGGGGCTCCGCGGAACAGCGGAGTGGATGACGCCCGCCTCGGTCCGGCCTGCGCCTCGAAGGGGCTGGCCTCTTCTTCAAGAGGCCGCGGCGGTGTGCTTCCTCGCGGTGGTGCGCGGCGACCTGGTCGTCGGAGGCGTTGGCGGCCACGAGGTCGCCCTCCTGTACCTCGTCAGCTCGGTGCTTTTCCCGACCATCGGGCCCGGGCGCTCCATGGTGGAGACCTGGCCGCGGAAAGCAGCTCGCCGGCGCGTGAGCGCGCGGGGCGCGGGCCTTTGTCCTCGGGCTCAGCGCTTCGTCGGAGTGTCCGCCGTGCCACGCTTGGGGCGCGATGTGGGAAGCCACGATTTCGACAGCCGTCTGTCTGGGATTGATTGAGGGAGGAACCCAATGTCTGGCGTTCCTTCCTCGAGAGGGGCACTCCGTCATGATGAAGCGATTGCCGTTCGTGGTCATGCTGGGCCTGGCTGCATCCCTGGTTGCCTGTGGCGGCGCGATGGACGAGGGCGCGCAAGAGCAAGAAGTCGTCTCGGCTCAGCCTGGACAGGACGACGCCAACGTCTCCGTGGAGCAGGCGCCGGGGACTGTCAGTGCGGCGGCGTATGGCTGCTGCGCGTGGTGCTGGAATCGCGCGCGCTATCACCTGGTCGAGGGCGTCGTCTCGAATTGTACCCAGCGTGCCAGTGACTACTGCGCCGTCGGCGACCGCGGTGGCCTCTTCGACGCGGCGTGGGGCGACTGCGCGCCGTAGTGCGCTCGTTGCGTTCTAGCTCCCTCCCGTCTGCGCACGGCTCACGGGCGAACGCGCGGAGACGGGAGGGGGATGAGCTGCGCCTCGATGAACCGGCGCAGCGCCTCCGCCATCTTGAGGTGCGTGGCGGCGGACGGGTGCCAGTCCTCGGCGACTCCGTCGAGCTCGGGAACCTGCTCGGCCATCTCATGGCGATACACCCGGACATCCCCCTGCCGCTGTCGCTCGGTGACGACGTCCGTGAGCCAGTGCCCGACATGGACCGATGATGGCTTGTCGGTCCCCTCGGTCTCCTTGTGGCCGTCCGTCATGCTGCCCAGCGTGCAGATGATGTGGGCCCGAGGGTGCAGCGTCCGGAGGCGCTGGAGGAACGCGCGGTAGGCCGACTTGAACGCGGCCTCATCCGGAAGGTATTGGGTGGTGCCGTGGCCGGCGAAGGTGTCGTTGGTGCCGGCGTTGACGACAATCACGTCGGGCGACGCTTGGGAGAAGTCCCAGGGGACGGCGTGGTCCGGGACGGCCAGCTCGTAGAGGGCAGGTAGCAACCCCGATGTGGATGCATCCAGGTTGCGATAAATCCCTCGGCCTGAATAGCAGACGAGGACGGGCTCCGCGCCCAGCGAGAGGGCGGTGAGCCAGGCATAGCCGCGCCGGGGATTCTGGTGCGCCGAGGTGAAGGTCGGCGCGCGCCAGAACGGCGTCTGGGGGATGCCGGAGACCTCGGTGCCGTAGCCACAGGTGATGGAGTCTCCGATGAACTCCATCACCGGCGCCGTGCGCGCGGGGGGCTCCTGGAGCTCGCCATGGACCTCCAGCGCCACCAACTCGCTGGAGCCCACCGAGGACTCGGTGCGCTTGACCAGCTCCACCGTGTGCGGCCCCACGGCCAGGCCGGTGGCGAGGACGTACGTCGGCTGGTCGCGGTGCACCGCGAGCGGCTGGGGCGCCGCGCCGTCAATCGAGACATCGAAGTAGTTGGTCCCCACCTCGCCGCCCAGGCCCGCGTCGTGGAGCTTCATCCGGAGGGCGTCACCCCAGAAGCTCGCGCGAATCGTCACCCCGGGATGGGAGAAGACGACGCCGGTGGCGGAGCGGTACGTCCGCCCGGTGTAGCGCACCCGCCCATCCGCGGCCGGAACGCTCACCCAGGTCAGGGATTGCGAAGGCAGAGGCCTGGGCGTCCCGCAGGCGGCCACCGTCAGGCCGATGACGACACACACCATGACGAAAGGCCGCAGGACTGTGCTTCCTCGCGGGACATGCGGGCTCATCCACATACACGCCATGCGTACCACGTTGGGGGAGGCCGGGCAGAGGCTCGACCCGCGTCACTCGCGGGCCGAGGGAGCTGCACTGCTCAGCAGTTTTCGGGGAGGTAGACGGCGAAGTCCGTCTTCTGGCCGACGACGCGCAGCGTGTGGCCACAGCTGCAGTCACCATGGCCGACCTGCACGCTGTAGGTCGCGTCGCTGTAGTACGTGACGAAGGAGAAGCCTTCACAGAAGGGCAGCGCGTCCTCGCGCGTGCCGAGCGGGGCCTCGTCCACCGCGTCGACACCGCCGCAGCCCGCCAGCATTCCCACCGCCAACACTCCGCCAATGATGCTCTTGCGCATGTGAAGCCCTTTCGAGGAAGACATCCGGGATGTGAAGCTTTCCCAGAATACCGGGCTTCTTCCTTGAAAGGGCACTCAGGTCAGCGCTTCGGCTTGTAGCGCAGCCAGACCAGGTCACCCGCGCGCTTCTCCAGGGAGACCAGCTTGAGGTGGCGGATGGGCCCCTTTCGCTCGCTCGCATCGAAGAGCGAGGGCGTGCCGATGGAGCCATCCGCGATGGGGGCGACGAGCACGCTCAGCTCGTCGATGAGGTCCGCGGCCAGGAAGGAGCCGTTGATTCTGCCCCCGCCCTCCAGGAGCAGCTTCTTGATGCCGAACTCCCGGCGCAGCTTCTCCAGCACCCGTCGGAGGTTCAGCTTCGCCTTGCCGCCAAACAGGTAGGAGACGCCCCGGGCCTGGAGGAAGGCCAGGTAGTCGTCGGAGACCTGCTCGGTGAGGACCGTAATCACGTGCTCCTCATCGATGGAGGCCGACTTCCAGGTGAGCTTGCCCGAAGGGTCCAGCGCGATGGCGTAGGACTCGGCATCGCGTCGCGCGATGAAGTCCTTCCTGGGAATCGGCTGCGCTCGCTTGCGTGAGGGAACCCGCGCCTTCCCGGCGTAGGGCTCCATTGAAATCCGGCCAATCATCCACGCCTCCGCGTCGAACGTCTCGGCCGTGCGCTCGTACTCGGCCAGCATGCGGGAGGAGAGCTTCCAGTGTTGGGTGACGATGCGCCCGTCGAGCGATGGGACCATGTGGCAAATCACGTACGGGCGTTTCGCTTCACGCATGGGCGGCTCCTCATGAGGGGGCGGTCGGCAGGGTAGCGCGTCTCCGGCGAGGCTCGCCGCTCAGCGCCCTGTCGTCTTCTCCAGCGTGTCGGGGTAGCGGGCGCCCTGCACGGTGATATTCGAGGCCGCGTCGGTGAGCTCCTGGAGGTCCTCCGTCGTCAGCACCAGCTCGGCCGCGCCCAGGTTCTCTCCCAGCCGGTGCAGCTTGGTGGTGCCGGGGATGGGGACAATCCACGGCTTTTGTGCAAGCAGCCACGCGAGGGCAATCTGCGCGGGCGTCGCCTTCTTCCTCGCGGCGACCTTGTTGAGCAGGTCGACCATGGCCTGGTTCGCCTTGCGCGCCTCGGCGGTGAAGCGCGGGACGATGTTGCGGAAGTCGTCCTTGGCGAACGAGGTCGTCTCGTCGATCTTCCCGGTCAGGAAGCCCTTGCCCAGCGGGCTGAAGGCCACGAAGCCGATGCCCAGCTCCTGGAGCGTCGGCAGCATCTCCCCCTCGGGCTTTCTCCACCAGAGGGAGTACTCGCTCTGCAGCGCCGTCACCGGCTGGACGGCGTGCGCGCGCCGCACGGTCTGCACGCCTGCCTCGGAGAGCCCGAAGTGCTTCACCTTGCCCTCGCGAATCAAGTCCTTCACCGCGCCCGCGACGTCCTCGATGGGCACGTTCGGGTCCACGCGGTGCTGGTAGAAGAGGTCGATGGCGTCGACCTTGAGTCGCTTGAGCGACGCCTCCGCGACCTGCTTGATGTGCTCGGGCCGGCTGTTCATGCCTGCCTGCTTCCCGTTCGCGTCGAGCTCGAACCCGAACTTGGTGGCGATGGCCACCTGCTCGCGGAACGGCGCCAGGGCCTCACCCACCAGCTCCTCGTTCGTGTACGGGCCGTAGACCTCGGCGGTGTCGAAGAACGTGACGCCCTTCTCGACGGCCGCGCGGATGAGCGCGATGCCTTGCTCCCGGTCCACCGCCGGGCCGTAGCCGAAGCTCATTCCCATACAACCGAGGCCCATGGCAGAGACCTCGAGGTCGCTCTTTCCAAGCCTGCGCTTCTGCATGACGGTTCCTCCCTGCGTGGATGTCTCCTCGAGAGATAGGACCCGCCTCCGCACGGAACCAGGGGCCTCGGAGTCCATGGGCTTGTAAGGCCCGCTTGAAAATGGGGCGGGGGAGCACCGCGTGGGCCTCGAACCGGGCCGGCCCACCCTGAGTGCGGGTGGACGGTGCATGCCGCGGAGCGGCACGTTCGAGCACCTCACGGAATTCCCAGAGGGGCTGCCTGCCGGCGCAGGGCTGGAGTACAAACGGGATGACGGGACGCTTGAGCGCAAGCCCCCTCTGATGTGAGCCCCGCGCAGAAGGACCTCAAGACATGAACGCAACCCGGTGGTTCGGACTCGCTTCTCTGACCCTGATGATTGCCTCGAGCGCCCTGGCCGAGGACAAGGCCCCCGCCGCCGCGGAGGCGAATGCCGCCGTCGGCCGGTGGACGACCATCGACGACGAGACCAAGAAGCCCAAGTCGGTCATCGTCATCTCCGAGGAGAACGGCAAGCTCGTCGGAAAGATCGAGAAGCTCTTCCGCGACCCGAAGGAAGAGCAGAACCCGGTCTGTGACAAGTGCCAGGGCTCGCTGAAGGACCAGCCCATCATCGGGATGACCATCCTGCGCGACCTGAAGAAAGACGACGACGAGTGGAACGGCGGGACCATCCTCGACCCGGCGAACGGCAAGACCTACAAGTGCAAGATCGCCGTCGAGGACGGCGGCAAGAAGCTGAAGGTTCGCGGCTACATCGGCATGTCGCTGCTCGGCCGCACCCAGCACTGGGTCCGCGCCACGGAGTAGCACTTCACCTCGTGTGCCGGGGTGGACTCCTCGTTGAGGGGGAGTCCACGCCACGCGGCGCGCGAGTCAGCGGGCTTTTCGTGGCCTCACCCGCCGCCGATGCCCGCTCCGCTCCGCAGCAGCAGGGCCGCGCGTTTGATGGCGGCGCGGATGCGGACATAGGTGCCGCAGCGGCAGACGTTCTCGCTCATGGCGGCGTCGATGTCCGCGTCGGTCGGGTGGGCGTTCTTCCTCAGCAGCGCGACGGCGGCCATGATCTGCCCCGGCTGGCAGAAGCCACACTGGGCCACGTCCTCGTCAATCCAGGCCTGCTGCACGGGGTGCAGTCCCTGGGCGCCCAGCCCCTCGATGGTCATCACCTCGTGGCCGGAGAGGCTGCCCACCGGGTGGATGCAGGGGCGGAAGGCCTCGCCGTCCAGGTGGCTGGTGCACGCGCCGCACACGCCCACGCCGCAGCCGTACTTGGGACCCCTGACGCCCAGCACGTCGCGGAGCACCCACAGCAGGGGCAGGTCCGCGGGCGTCTCCACCGTCACCATCTGACCATTGAGGATGAATTGATGGGCCAGCATGGTCAGACTCCCTCGTCGAGGATGGGGAAGCGGGTGGGCATGGTGCCGGTGGCTCGGGCCACGGCGTTGGCCAGGGCCGCCGCGGCGCTGGGGTAGCCCAGCTCTCCCACGCCGCCCACGCGGTCGTCCGAGCGGACCAGGTGCACCTGGATGTCGGCGGGGACGTGCTTCATCCGCAGCCAGCGGTAGTCCGCGAAGCTGCCCTCGCGCACCGCGCCCGAGTCGATGTGAAGCCCCGCGCTCAGCGTGGTGGACATCGCGTCCACCGCGGCGCCCTGGAGCTGGGCCTCGACTCCCTTGGGGTTGATGGGAAGGCCGACGTCCGCGGCGATGACCACGCGCAGCACCCGAGGCGTCCCGCTGGTGACGTCCACCTCGATGAGGTGGGCGATGGCGCTCTCCCACTCCTCGAGCACGGCGACGCCCTGGGCGACTCCGGGTGGCAGGGCCCGGCCCCACTGGCCCACGGATACGACCTTGTCGAGCACGGCCCTGAGCCGGCTGTTGGAGGGGAGCCGGGAGCGCCGCAGGGCCACGGGGTCGACCTGGAGCTCACGGGCGAGCTGGTCGACGAACACCTCGTTGGCCACGCCCACCTGGCTGGTGAACACCGAGCGGAAGGAGGCGGTGGGGATGGGGATGGGGACTTCACGCAGCTCGTGGCTCGCGAGGCCGAAGCGGTAGGGGATGCGCTGGGAGATGGCGAAGAACACGGCGCTCGTCGCATCGGGCAGGGCCTCTCCGAGCAGCGCGGTGAGCACATCGCCGAAGCCGTGAGGGAGCTCCACGGTGGGAATGGCGGCGCGGTGGTGCCAGCCGAGGATGCTTCCGCCCAATCCCAGGTGGGCGAGGATGCGGTGGTGGCTGGCGGGCCGGAAGTGGCCGTGGCGCATGTCGTCGTTGCGGCTCCACATCAACTTCACCGGCTGGCCGATGGCGCGCGAGACGAGCGCGGCCTCCACGGCGGCCTGGTTGAAGAACCTGCGACCGAAGCCGCCACCGGCGCGGGTGACGTGCACCGTGACTCGCTGGGGCGTGAGGTCCCAGCCGAGCGCCCGGGCGACCTCGCGCTGCGCGTACTTGGGGTCCTGGGCCCCCAGCCAGACCTCGGCCCGGGTGCCCTGCACGTGGGCCAGACAGCTCTGCGTCTCCATGGGTGCGTGCGCGAGGTAGGGGAAGTCGAAGCGTCCCTCCACCGTCCGCGTCGTGAGCAGCGGAGGCAGGGGACGGGGGCCTATCGCATCCCGCAGGCGGGAGCGGATGTCGACGTCGGAGAGCGTGCTGGCCGGGCCCGGCGTCCAGGAGACCTGGAGGGCGTCACGCGCCGCGAAGGCCTGGGCGAACGTCCGCGCCACCACCGCGACACCGGAGGCCAGGGGCACCACGCCGACCACTCCTGGCATCGTCCGGGCCACGCCGTCGTTGAAGGACTGGACCGAGCCGCGCAGCGTGGGAGGCCTTGCCACCACCGCGGGCAGCGCCCCGGGGAGGTCCAGGTCCAGGGCGTAGCGCGCCGCGCCGGTGACGATGTCCAGCGCGTCGATGCGCCCCGTGGGCCGACCCACGACGGTGTACTGGCTCTCCGGCTTGGGCCGCGTGGAGACCAGGGGCAGCAGCACCCGCGCGGCCTCCTCCGCCAGCTCGCCGTAGCCGAGCCGCCGGCCATCGGCAGCGTGCACCTCGCCATGGGAGGTGGTGAGGGTGGGGGCGAGCACCCGCCAGCGGAGCGCCGCCGCGGTGACGAGCCGCGCGCGGGCCTCGGCCGCCGCGGAGCGAAGCGGGCCCGTCAGGTAGCGCATCGTCGAGGACAGCCCGGTGAGCTGGATGAGCCAGCGTGGGTCCGCATCCGCGCTGCGCACGTCGACCGCGTCGAGCGCCACGTCCAGCTCCTCCGCGACGAGCATGGCCACGGCGGTGGTGATGCCCTGGCCCATCTCCGTGCGAGGCAGCGTGGTGACGACGCGACCGTCGAGCTGGAGGGCGATGTAGAGGCTGAGCGGAGTCTCCGCCCCCGCCACGGGCGCTTGGGCCGCGTCCGCCGCCGGCACGTCGAGTCCCAACCGTGCGGCGATCATCAACGTGGGGGAGGCCACCACCCAGGTCAGGAACCCGCGCCGGTCCAATCCGCCAGGAGCCGCTGTGTCTGCTTCGAGCGCATCCGCCATGGCCAAAGCATGACACACGCAGAGGACGTGTCCCAGGCGGACCCCGCTCCCCCTTCATGGGCTGACAGGCTCGGCGTTCGGACGACGACACCCGTCGGAGACGTCCCAGGGCGGAGGTGTCGAGCGCGCGATGCAATCACTCAGGTGGGATTCGGTTTCAGGGGATGATTGTCAAACGGCGAGCAGTGATACATCGGGTGTATTTTTCCGTGGATGGGAGCATGCGGCTGCCTGGACGCCAGAGGCAGGAACTTGATAGGATTGCATTTGTCATATCGATACTTTTTACAAGGAGCACACGATGATGCTGACCCGTTGGGTCGTGGGGATGTCCGCGCTGCTGGCCTGCGCTTGCGGTGGAGCCCCTGAGCAGTCCGCGGAGGGCGAGGCTACCGCCGACGTGAGCACGGTCGAGCAGCGCTCGGAGCCGCCCGGTGGTGGGGAGCGATATGGCGAGCACCGGACCTATTACACGAACGCGTCCAAGACGACCTGGGCGGGCGCGTGGCACTACGACTGTGCCGGGTACATCACCCAGTCGGGTCAGGTGACGCCGTACTACACGGACATCCGGTTCATCTGCTCGTAGTCGCTCGGCCAGCGCGCGGGAGCGCCTGAGCGCGCTCCCCGCGATGTCGGAGTCTCCACCGGGCTGCTGTTCACACTTGGCCACCCCGCTCAGCCGCGCGAGGCCAGTTCGTCCGGCGCGTGCACGTGGATGCGCGTACCCGAGGCTCCCTGGCCGAGGCCGGGCTTCAGCACCTGCTGGCCATCGTAGTGCCCTCCGTTCTGCCTCCGGAACGCGATGGGCGCGTCGGTGAACAAGCCGTCCAGTCGCGCCTTGAAGGCCTCCGCGATGGGATGCCACTCCTCGGCTTTCAGGCGGTCGACCTGATACGCGGTGAAGGGCGGCAGCACCTCCATGCCGGGATAGAAGAGCACCCCGTGCTGGATGGGGAAGAGGAGGTCGTCCACGGCTCCGTTGACGCCGCGCTCGGAGTAGTGCGGCGCGCGTCCGCCCATGGTGACGGACAGCATGGCGCGGCGGCCCGCCAGCGTGCCCTCGCCATAGCGGTCTCCCCAGCGCTCGCCTTCATGCACCCCCACGCCATAGGCGAAGCCGGCGGCGAAGACGCGGTCGACCCAGCCCTTCAGGATGGCGGGCATCGAGAACCACCACAGCGGAAACTGGAAGAGGACGGCCTGGGCCCAGAGCAGCTTCTCCTGCTCGGCCGCGATGTCCGGGCTCTGCGAGCCGTCAGCGAAGGCGCCCTTCGATGCCAGTCGGTACGTCAGCTTCTCTCCCGCCTGATGGTGGAGGAAGTCACCGCCATCGGCCGTCGCCTTCCAGTCCATGGCGTAGAGGTCGGAGACGCGCACCGAATGGCCCCGCGCGGTGAGGTGGCTCACGGCCAGGTCCTTCAACGCGCCATTGAGCGACCGCGGCTCCGGATGGGCATAGACAATCAGGACGTTCATGGGGTGGCCCTGGTGGTGGTGGTCACGACGACCTTGCCCAGGTGCTGTCCACTCGCGAGGTGCTCCCAGGCAGCGCGCGCCTCGTCGAAGGGGAACACGCGGTCGATGACGGGCCGGATGCCGGTGCGCTCCAGCGCTGCGACGAAGCGCTCGAACATCGACACCGAGCCCACGTAGACGCCGTGCACCGTCTGCCGCCGGTGGAAGACCGAGTGCAGGTTCACCTCGCCGCGCCCACCGGTGAGCACGCCGAGCATGCTCATGGAGCCGCCGTAGCGCAGCGCCAGCGAGGACTGGTCGAAGGTGGCCTGGCCTCCGACGTCCACCACGAGGTCCACGCCGCGCCCGCCGGTGATCGCCTTCGCGCGCTCGCCCCACTTCGTGTCGGCCCGGTAGTCGATGACCTCCTCGGCGCCGAGCTCCCGCAGCCGCACCGCCTTGTCGGCGCTGCTCGACGTCATCAGCACCCGCGCGCCCGTGGCCTTCGCCAACTGCAGCGCGAACACCGAGACGCCGCCCGAGCCCTGGAGCAGCACCGTCTCACCCGGCCTGAGCGAGGTCACCTCGAACAGCGCCTGCCACGCCGTCAGCCCGGCACACGGGAGCGTCGCCGCCTCCTCGAACGAGTACCCCGCCGGCATCCGCACCCAGCTGTGCTCGGGCAGCACCACCTCCTCGCGGAGCATGCCATCCGCCCCGGAGCCGCCGAGCGCGCTGGCGTGGTGTGCGTCACTCAGCTCGCCGTCCACCCAGTGGGGGAAGAAGCTGGCCATCACCCGGTCGCCTGCCTTCCAGCGGGTGACGCCCGAGCCGACTTCGATGACCTCTCCCGCGCCATCGGAGACGGGCACGCGCGGTGATTTGAGGCTCTTCTCCGCGCCCTTCGCGATGAGCACGTCGCGATAGTTGAGCGACACCGCGCCCACGCGCACCTTTACGTCACGCTCGCCCACGCTCGGCGAGGGACGCTCGGCCTTCGTGAGTGAATCGAGCCCCGGCCTCGGCTGCAGTTCCCATGTCTTCATGGTGCAGACGTACGATTCAGGTTATTTCTTCGCAAGTACGCACAAGTTTGATGAGTACGAACAAAAAGGGAACCATGGCTCGGAAACGTGACGACGACTCGAAGACGAACTGCGCCGTGGAAGCGTCCCTTGGCGTCATCGGCGGACGGTGGAAGGGCGTGGTGCTGTACTGGTTGCTCAAGGGCACGCACCGCTTCGGGGAGCTGCGCAAGCGGTTGCCGAACTGCAGCCAGCGCATGCTCACGTTGCAGTTGCGCGAGCTCGAAGAGGACGGGCTGGTGAAGCGCACCGTCTACGCCGAGGTGCCGCCGCGCGTGGAGTACGAGCTGACCGCCTTTGGCCGCTCCCTGGAGCCGGTGCTGATGGGCCTGCGGGAGTGGGGGGAGAAGTACAAGCGCCGGCTGCAGCGTGCGGCATGAGGGCGCCGTGAGGCGGACGGGGCGGGCTGACTTCCGTATGACAATGGGAGTCTGTACGAGAATAGGTGAGGTGGCGGGGCGCTATGATGGGGGGCATGGGGAAGAACTTCGTGGGCGTGAACAAGCTGTCCATCGTCAACGCCGACTCTGGAGGGACGACCATCGCGTTCCCCGATGTGTGCAAGACGCCCAGCCCAGCGGGTCCTGTCCCCCTCCCGTATCCAAACATTGCCCGTTCGGCGGACACCGCGAAGGGCTCGAAGGAGGTCACCGTGGAGGGCAAGCCCCTCTGCCTGAAGGACTCGAACTTCTCCACCAGCACCGGCGATGAGGCCGGCAGTGCGGGCGGAGTGGCCTCAGGGAAGACAAAGGGCAAGGCCGAGTTCGTCAGCTATTCCTTCGATGTCTCTATCGAGGGAAAGAACGTGCCGCGTGCCTTTGACCTCATGCTTCACAATGACAAGAACACCCCGCCGTTCCCCGTGCTCCAGCCACCCGTCATCGCCATGGACGAACAGGATGGGAAGCTCAAGTGTCCCTGTTGCGGAGACCCTCGGTCCTGACGGAGCACATTCTCCCTATGGCGAAGGACTCTCCCAGACACACCGCGCCCTCCCAGACCGAGGAGGAGGAACGCCCCATCCACGGGATGCGTATCGGCTGGGTGGCGGGCATGGACCCGGACGGCTCGGTCCGGGTCGACTTCGTGGGCAACCGGCACGGGCCGCTGCTGGCTCGCACCACCGTCCCGCTCGAACCTGAGCAGTGGCGTGAGACCGTGCGCGAGCGCAGAGAGGTAACGCTCTTCTTCGACGACGGCAGGCCCTCACGCCCCGTCTTGACGGGACTGCTCCTGCCCATGCCTCCCACGCCCCTGCTCGACGCGGTGCTGGCACAGCAACTCCCCGAGTCGCCCCGGGAGGCTCAGGTCGACGGCCGGCGTGTCCTGCTGGAGGGACGCGACGAGGTGGTCCTGCGGTGTGGCAAGGCCACCCTCATCCTCCGCTCTGACGGTAGGGTCATCCTCCGTGGGGTGGAGGTGCTCACCGAGGCGGAAGGCGTCCACCGCATCCGTGGCGGGAAGGTGAAGATCAACTGACGCGGGTTGCTAGAGGTCCAGCTCCTCGGGAAACGGCTCGGAGGAGGGTTGGAAGGCCTCCGCGGGCATGAAGGGCAGGCGCGACCTCGCGGGGATGTCCCACAGGCCGGCGAGTCGGACCAACGCGAGGCCTTCCACGAAGATGGAGGCCTCCGTCATCGCGAAGTACGCATCGAGCGAGTCCTGGCGCCGGTCGGCCTCGATGTCCTCCTCCCACTCCCGGGTGAGCACCTTCAGCGCCTTCCAGAAAGCGTCGGCGTCCTGGTGCATGAGCGCGGTCAGGGCATCGAAGCGGGCGGAGGGCTGCTCCAAGCAGCGCTCGAAGGCGGCCAGCCGGACCTCATCCGGTTGCCGCTCCAGCAGCGGTCCGGAGAGCAGGTCGAAGTAGCGGAAATCCTCCTCGGGTTCCATCCTCCGTGCCCAGGGAGTGTCCAGCTTCGCGGCAATGGCGTGGGCCAGCGGCAGTTGGTTGAGCGCCAGCGCATCCAGCAGGGGCTGTGCCCGGGACTTACAGAGATAGTACGTGTCCAGTCGGGGATGGGCGGCGCGCTGGTCCAGCAGCCAGTCGTAGCGGCGGGCACTCTCGAAGAGCGAGTGCTGGAAGCCATCCACGTCCAGGTCGATGAGCAGCAGGCCGCAGCCGAGCTGTCGGGTGCGTGCGCAGATGTCCAGCACCGTGGCCGCGTCCGGGCCGTCCTCGCGCAGCCGCTCCAGGCCGTCCTGGATTTCCTCCTCGAGATTCCCCAGCGTGATGTCCAACTCGAGCATGCCCATGGGAGGCTCCTAGGGAAGGGGCTCGCCCATGGCGGCGACGCTGATTCCGTCGCAGCCGGCGGCCCTCAGTTTCTCCAGCAGGTCGGAGCGGATGAGGATGCGGTTCTTCAGCTCGTCGAGCCGGAAGAACAGGGCGTCTTTCGGCACCTTGTCCTCCAGCACGTACAACTTGCTGAGGCTGGTGCTCACCACCTTCCGCTTGGTCGGGTAGAGGTCGTACTCGGAGCGGTCCCAGTCGAAGCAGTCGAAGCACTGGAGGGCGTTGGCGATGAAATAGGGCTCGGGGACCTTCTTGCGCTTGCGGTCCTTGAGGGTGAAGGGCAGGAACTCCACCTGCTCGGGTCCCAGTCCCGCCTGCTCCATGATGCCCCTGGCCTTCTCGGAGATGAGCACCACCTTGTGGATGTTGTCGATGAAGTCGGTGACCATGTCGCCGCCCTTCTTCGACAGCGTGAGGTCCAGCTTGGGCGGGTATTTATCTCCCAGCGCGACGCCCTCGTTCAGCATCCAGTAATCGTCGAAGGTGTCATCGAGATTCTCGATGACGCCCACGCGGGCGTCATTGTTGATGACGAAGATGGAGTACTCATGACGTGCCATGTCCTGACCTTGTTCGCTCACGAGGGCTGGACCCGGCCGATCTGCCTTCCTGTCGGCATGGTCTTGATCTGCTGGAGAATCTTCTTGGAGACGGCGTCGAGCTCGACCGCCACTTCCTCCGTATCCTCGCAGGCCTTCGTCTTCATGGCCTTGTCGAGATTCCGCTTCACGTCCTTCAGCATGTCCTTCATGGACCTGGAATAGGCGGAGTGCTTCTTCTGACCCCAAGGACAGTGCGCCGGCAGCTCGACAATCTTCGAGACGGAGGTCTCCTGCGGTAGCAGGACGATGTTGTTCGGACCGTTGATGTTCCACTTCGAGGCACAGAGGATTTCGACCCGGCGCCTGGTCTTGTCGTCGTTGCCGCAGACGAAATCCAGGAGCGCGCCCTGCGGAACCAGGTGGTGGTAGTTGTGGTGGTATGGGTACCATGCTCCGTAACCCTCGGCGGGCCCGTTCTTCACCTTGAAGGTAGGCTGTGGCCCCTGCATGTATTTCCTGGGGACGTGTCCGACCGGGAGCGTGTAGCCGTAGTGCCATCCGTCCTTGTCGAGGCTCAGCCACTTGATGGACCCGCCGAAGCGGCCCTCGAAGCGCTTGCGGAAGGCCTCCCGCCCCTCGCTCGTCTTCCGGGCGGTCCGCGCCTTGGCCCGCACCTCTCGCGAAATCTTGGAGGTGAGCTTGAGGTCACCGCGCCTGCGATTGTCGCCCGAGACATCCAGGACGTAGCCCAGCGCCACGGCATTCTTGCGGTGGTCCTTGTTGTACATGTCCTGGCGGCCGGCGCTCACCTTGTAGCCGTTCATGGCGTAGTGGCAGGCGGTCTTTCCATATCCACCCGAATGGCGCCAGATGCAGCCGGTCGTGTCGTCCTGATGGTACTGCTCCTTGAGGTTCCAGGAGACGTGCTTCTTCTTTCCCATCGTGACCTCCCGCATGCCTCGCCCGAGGACGCTCAGGCCCGGGAGAGCCGCGCGGCCGCGAACTCTCCAGAGTCTGAGCTGGACCAGACGAGGGCTTGGTCTCCGTGAGCATACCCTCTCACGAACCCCTGGAGCGCGGCGCACACCGAGATGAGCCCACTGGCCGCTCCGGTGTCGCCCAGGCACTCGGCGGGGACGTGGAGGTAGGCCTGTTCCAGCGAGTGTGTCTCCCGGAGCATCGATTGCGCGAAGCCCCACTCCAGGGCACGCGAGTGTTCGCCATTGACGTCGCCGTAGATGTCTCCCACTGGCGGAGCACCCGCGGGCCAGGCCAGACGGATGGTCTGGGCCAGAACGCGTCCGGACTCCGCGCCCTGGCGGGCCTCCCCTGGTGCCCGCCCCGTGCCCATCGCGGCCAGCGTGCCCAGTACGGACGCCTCGCGCCGCCTCGCCTCGGTGCTGGTTTCCAGCAGCATGGCGGCGGCCGCCTCGCCCGGCATCAGTCCCATGGGGTGCTCCGGTGTCTTCAGCCGTCGCCGGCTGGCGAGCCACTGGAGGGTGTCTTCCTCCACCAGGCTGTCGATGCCCAGCACCAGGACCCGTTGGAAACGACGCTCCTGGAGGAACTGGGAGGCCTGCTGGAGGGCGAGCAGACCCGAGGCATGACCCGCTTGAATCACCGAGACGTTCTGGACGGGGAGCGCCAGCCCGGCATGTCGCAGCAACCGCGAAGGGAGCTGCTCGGCGATGAACTCGTCCTGAAAGTCGAAGTCGTCCCGTCGGGTGGAGGACAGGCAGAGCAGCAGCGCTGTCTGTTGGAAGGAGGCGGTGGTGCCTCCAGAAAGCTCCGCCGGACGCAGCACGTCCTCCAGTGCCAGTGCCCCCAGCTTGATGAGTCGGGCCAGGCCGGGGAACCCGTCCACCAGCCCTCGCAGAGGGTGGCCCGTGGCCACGGCCGTGCCGGGCTCGTCCAGTTGGAGGACCTGGAAGGGGAGGGGCCGGGGCCGGACGATGCGCGCGCGGAGCGAGGCACAGGATTCGACTGCGCCATGGCCGATGGCACTCACCATTCCCATCCCCGTGAGGACAAGCGCGCCATCTGTCCGTGCGCGGGCCGCGGGGCGGGCCGCCGGCTGGGGGCGTGGTGCGGAGGGCGGTGGTGCCCAGCCTTGCATCAACTCGCGGAACCGACCGGCAGGCACCCGCCCGAGGGCGCCACGCAGCCGTTCCAACTCCCGCAGTTGACGGGCCGCGAGGAGCCCGGTGTCGAACTGGCACCGTCCCCCCGTGCGAATCGCCAGCTCCAATGCCAGCACGGGCCGGCGGCGCATGGGTGCCTGCTTCAGGAACTCGAGGAGCCGCTCGGGACTCCAAGGGCTGCCGCCCATGTATCGCTCGGTGGACTTGAAGCGGGAGCGTGCCTCCGTCCACCATGCCTCGATGCGGCCGGCGTCGGGAAAGGGCAGGTCTCCCTCCGGACTCTCGGCCTCCGCGTCCTCGACGGGAGGCAGGACGAACCCGGGCTCCAGCGGCAGGCCGGTGATGGCCGCGAAGGCCTCCGCGGCCACGGGTGCTGTCGCCTCGTCTCGAAGCCAGGGCCGCAGCGCCTCGATTGCCGCCAGTCTTCCACTGAAGCCGAGCGCCCAGAGGGCATCGCGCCGGGTCTCGTGGGCTTCGAGCCCCCGCAGCAGTGGCTCGAGGTCCTGTCCGGAAGCCCCCAGTGCCCAGGCCACGGCCACGGGCTTCCATGATTCCGTGGGGTGTTTGATGGCCTGCTCGTACTCATGCCACGCCTCTGGCAGCCCGAGTATCAATCCGGTCTCCAGGGCTGCGCCGCGCACCGCGAAGTCTCCTGCGTGGAGCGCCTGACGCAGGGATGCTTGCTGAAGCAGGTTGGGAAAGTGGCGGGCCGCGCGCAGGGCGGCGCATGCCAGGTCCGAGTCCTCGCCCGCCACGAGCGGGTCCAGTCTGCCGGGAGGCGGGTGCCGCCGGGCCACGAGGACCTCCAGGAGTGCGGCCCGAACGGAAGAGCCGGAGCGGTCGAACATGTCGAGCAGGTGAGGTTCCAGGCCCGCACGGGAGGTGAGTCGGAGCGCTTCTCGGAGCCCCTCTCGCTGGTGTGGCTCCCCTTCTTGTACGACGCCCAGGACGGCTTCGCTCCAGTCCTCCTCCATCCCGAGCAGCGCAAGCCCTGCCGCGAAAGACTCCTCCCGGCTGTCCGCGGAGAGTCGGGGAAGAAGCAGGCCTCGGGCAACCCGTGGGCCGCCCAACGCCAGCGCATCCACGTGCGCCAGCATCCGCTCCTCCGGGCCGTCCGCGACCTCCTGGGGCGTGAAGAGGGGGGAAGAGAGGCTTTCCTCCCACCGCTTGAACAGGAAGGCGGCCTCGTCCAGGTGTTCCTCCGCGATGTCCCAGTGGAGCGGAGGCGGAGTTGTAGGGCGTGACATGGCGAATGGGATGCTAACCGTTAGCGGACACGCCCGTCCGAGAGCGTCTTGCAATTCTTCATCATGAGAGGGAATACCCTCCGACCATCGACGAGTACCGGACGCATCCGTGAGCGCCGCTTGTGTGCCCGCGCGCTGGCAGCGCAAGGTGGGGGCCCGGAAAGGTTCTCGGCGCTTCGTTCCACATGCACGTCTTCGAAATCATCATCGCGATGCTGCTCGCGGGGGCGGGCCTCACGGTGCTGTCCCGCCGCATCGGGACTCCCTACCCGGCGATGGTGGCACTCGCCGGGGCGGGTCTGGCGCTCGTCCCCGGTACGCCGACGCTCGACCTGGACCCCGAGCTGGCGCTCACGCTCTTCGTCGCCCCCGTGCTGCTGGATGCCGCGTTCGATGCGTCTCCTCGCGACCTCCGGGCCAACTGGCGCGCCGTCACGGGGCTCGCCATCGGAGCGGTCGGGCTCACCGTCCTCGTGGTCTCGGTGGTGGCGCGCCTGCTGGTGCCGGACATGTCCTGGGCCGTCGCCATCGCGCTCGGAGCCATTGTCGCGCCTCCCGACGCGGCGGCCGCGACGGCGGTGCTCAAGCAGCTCCGCCCGCCGCATCAGCTCCTCGTCATCCTGGAGGGAGAGAGCCTCTTCAACGACGCGAGCGCGCTGCTAATCTATCGCCTCGCCGTCGGGGCCGCGCTCGCGGGGACGCTGTCACCGGCCAGCGCCGTTCCATTGCTGCTGGTCGTCACGGTGGGCAGCGTGGCGCTCGGGTTCGTGTTGTCGCATGTGGTCCTCCGGGTGAACGCGCGCATTCAGGACGTCGCCACGGCGGTGGTCGTCCAGTTCTGCGGGACGTTCGCCGTCTGGATGCTCGCGGAGCGGCTCCACCTCTCCGGCATCCTCACCGTCGTCGTCTTCGCGATGTTCCTGGCCCGGCGCGCCGCGGATGTCGTCCCGGCGCGCGTCCGCCTCCCTTCCTACGCGGTCTGGGACTTCGCGGTGTATGCGCTGAACGTGCTCGCCTTCATCCTGGTGGGCTTCCAGTTGAAGGAGATTCTCCTTCGCCTCGATTCGCCCACGTTGCTCAAGTACCTGGGGGTCGCGGCGGCCGTGTGCGTCGCGGCGATGGTCGCGCGCATCGTCTGGGTCTCGACCGCCGCGGCGCTGGGCCGCTGGCTGCGCCGTCCGACCTTGAAGGGCGCGCCTGGGCGGAGTGACGGAGTCAGCCTGTCGAGGCGCTCAGCGGCGGTCGTCGGGTGGTGCGGCATGCGAGGGATTGTGACGCTCGCGGCGGCGCTGGCGCTGCCTTCAGGCGGGGCGGACGGGCCAGCGTTTCCTCACCGAGACCTGGTCTTGTTCACGGCGTTCTTCGTCGTGCTCGCGACGCTCGTCGTGCAGGGGATGACGCTGCGTCCGCTCATCAACCTGCTCCACCTCGAGGATGACGGCTCGGTGGAGCGTGAGGTCCAGCTCGCCCGTGCCGAGACGTTGCGTGCCGCGCTGGACGCCACGTCCGTGCAGCCCGGCGAGGAGCTGTCGAGCCTGCTGCGCAGGCGCTACGAGGTCCTGCTCCGGCGCGCCGAGGCGGACCTCACCCGTGGCGACACCCCGCCACCTGGGAGCGCCTCGGGTGACGGTCGTTCGTCGGATGCCGAAGCGGATATCGTCCGCAGGGTCACCTCGGCCGAACGGCAGCGGCTCCTCGCGCTGCGGGCGGACGGCACCATCGGAGATTCGGCCTTCCAGCGCATCGAGCAGGAGCTCGACCTGGAGGAGCTGGAGCTGCAGCAGCTCACCGGCATGCAACCGCGGTGAGACAGGCCGAGCAGGGCCCGGGCCTCCGCCTCAGTAGTTCCAGGCGGTGCAGTCGGTCGTCGTGCGCGTGACGAACTCGGCCAGCGTGCGCAGGTTCCGGACGAACGTGCTCGTGTCGAGATAGTCACCCGGTGTGGAGCCACTTCGCGGGCCGCTCGGGCTGTAGGTCGTGAGCCACTTCTCGTTGTTCACCGTCGCGTCGACGGCCTGCGCCGTGTCGGCGCGGAGCTGCTGGCACGTGCGCTTCATCACCGTCGTGTCGCTCGCCAGCCGGTTGTACTCCGCGCGGAGGGCGGCGAGCTGGGAGGGGGTTTCCCAGCCGTAGTTCTGGTAGGTCGGCGGGGCCTGGGAGAACCGGACCGGATAGCCGCCGGGCTTCACCGTGAAGAAGCCGAGGTTGGCGGGAGCGGTGTCGTCCAGTTCGATATAGCGGTGGATGAGCGTGTCATTCGCGTGGTCCACGGTCTCCAGATAGGCGAGCGCGGTGCCGACGGCGTCGCGGTTCGCCGGCACGCTCGGGTCCAGCTGGTAGAGGCGAAGCAGTGCCCACATGACGTCCTGGCTCTCCTGTCCGGCGATGGCCGGGACCTCCCAGTTGCGCGCCCAGCGCGGCTGCATCTGGATGTCATATTGCTGTGCCCAGGCGGGCTGGGGCTGCGGCAGCTGCGCCCGGCGAAGGAAGCCTCCGAACGCGGTGCGCATGGCCTGATAGGTCGTGGCTCGCGCGGGATAGATGTCCTGGGCCCAGTTCAGCATCTCCACGAAGGCCGTCGCGAGGTTGTCGTTCAGCGTCGGGTCATCCCAGTACTCGTGGGTGTAGCTATTCGCGTAGCAGTGGGCCAGGCCACACGAAGTCCCGATGGAGGGGGGATAGCTGGCCGTCAGCGCCGGCCGCGCGGCGACAGGACCCGCGAAGCCCTGGGGAAAGCCGCCATGCGTCGGGAACTGCGAGGTCTCCATCCGCGCGCGGGCATAGGACGAAGACTCGGAGATGGCCGTGTTCGCGAACCCGAGGAGCAGGTCCGCGCGCATCATCGCGATGAGCGCGTTCTGGGTGGTCTGGTCGTCGTAGGTCGTCGTCGTGCAGCCACCGCAGCCGCAGTTCGCAGTGGTGTGGCGGTAGCACGCCGTCAGCGTCGGAGTCGCCTTGAAGTCCGCGTAGAGCCGCCAGCCTCCCGACTTGACCTGTCCATGGCGCAGCGCCATCGCCGCGTCCGTCGCATAGGTCTTGAGTGCCGGGGTGGCCGGGTCGGCGAGGGCGGCTTCGACGAACGCGACGACCACGTCCGACGTGCCGGGCGACTGAATCATGATCTGCTCGTCGTCGAGCCGGATGTCGCCCCAGCGCTCGCTCAGGTCATTGGCATTGTGATGCCACGCATACCCGCCGTGGCGCGCCACCTGGTCGTGGAAATACTTCGCCGCGTTCCGCATCCGGCCGAGCGCCTTCGCTCGGAGCGGAGTCGAGGCCGCCTGGGCCGCCTCGCCCGGCAGGGTCGCTTCATCGTCCTGCTCAGAGGCCAGCGGTGCGCAGGCGAACGTCGAGAGGAGCGGGAGGAGGAGCACGAGCGCGGAGGGTCTTCTCATGCGCGCCACGCTAGCGGATCAACTGTTGAGCGGCGAGGTGCTGGGGAGGGCTGGCACCGGGAGCGATGGACGTGTCTCGGTATGGGCCATCCGCCGGAGCGGCAGGACGAGCGACCTGGGCCTGGAGTTGGAGCCCTCCGGGGCGCCGAGTCCGAGTGCTGCCATGTTCAAACTCTCTTGGGACGGGAACTGTGCTCGACTCTCCTACTCGTCGTAAGGCAGGCCCGTCCCGGGTCTGTCACCGGGCGGTGGGTGGATGTCACACGGGTTGGCGCTCATGACGTGGCTGGATGAGAGGCGGAAGATGCAGGGAGGTCACATCATGAAGCGTGTCATCACGAGGACCGCGGTCCTCCTGCTCGTGGGCAGCCTGGGCGCCTGTCGATGCGGGGAGCCTTCGGTCGAGGCCGGGCTGCGGGAAGCCCAGGTCTGTTCGACGCCAGGGGAGGGTGGGGCCCTGTCTCCCTGTCCCCAGCTCTGCGACATGGTGGCGCGGCTGCCCTCGCCACCGCCCGCGGAGGGGCTGGCGCGTGACATCGTCTCGACGGCGCTGGACGTGAAGCTTGGTGCGCTGCGCGGCACGGCGACGCTCCAGGTGGGCGAGTCGAAGGCGCCGGGGTTGTCGCTGAGGGTGGGCTCGCTCCACATCAACGGCGTGCGGGGACGCTGTGGCGACCTGAAGTACACCGTGAAGGACGGGCGGCTCGACATCGGCGTGCCGGAGTGGGCGACCACCGTCATCGTCGACTACACGTTCGCCGCGACAGCGAAGACGGATGGGTACCGGCACACCGGGACGACCTATACGTGGCCGGCCTTCTGCGAGAACCTGTTCCCCTGCCACCCTTCACCGGACGACGGCACGAAGTTCTCGCTGCGGCTCGGAGACCTGCCGGAAGGGCAGGTGGCGGTGTACCCGAAGCAGGTCGCGGGCGACGTGCCGGCGTACATGCTGGGATGGGCCGTGGGGGCCTACACGGAGCGGCCCCTGGGCGTCACGCGCGCGGGGACGCAGGTGTCCGTCTGGTATCTGCCGGGCGAGGAGGAGGCCGCGCTGGCGGGCACGCTCCACCTGCGCGACGCGATGGACTTCTTCGAGACCCGCTATGGAAAGTATGTCTTTGGCGACAAGGCGGGCTCGGTGTCGGCGAACTGGGGGCCCCAGGGGAAGGGTGGCATGGAGCACCATCCGTTCTGGCACGTGGCCTCGCAGTCGATGGGGGACCGCCTGGTGCATCACCACGAAGCGGCGCATGGCTGGTATGGGAATGGCGTGCGCATCCAGTGCTGGGAGGACTTCGTGCTCTCCGAGGGGACGACGGACTACCTCACGGCCCGCGCGGTGGGCGCCACCGAGGGCGAGGCCGCGGAGGCGAAGCTGTGGGAATCGCGGCGCAAGGACCTGGAGAAGCTGGTGGCCAGGCGCGACACGGTGGTCCTGCCGGACGCCACGTGCAATGCGATTGAGATGAGCACGCACCCGCTCGCCTCTCCACTGCCCTATCTGAAGGGAAGCCTCTTCTTCCACGAGCTGGAGAAGCAGGTGGGCAGAGCCGCCCTGGATGGAGTGCTGGCGCGCTTCTACCGGCTCCATGTGGGCAAGGCGGCGCGCATGCAGCAGCTGCTCGACTTCGTGAAGTCGGAGACGGGTCATGACCCCGGGCCGCTCGCGCAGGCGTGGCTGCGAGGGCTGGGCATCCCCGGCGCTCGTCCCCTGACGTCGGGACAGACGCCGTGAGGGCGAAGGGCCGCCGGTCGGGCATTCTCCACCCACCCGGCAGGCTGTCTTTCCCTTCCTGATGTGCTGGGGAGAAGTCCCGCTTCTCCCCTATGCTCCAGGTCCCCTCCGGGAAAGGACCTGTCGTTACCATGCAAGAGCGTTTGGCGGGCACGTCGATGCGGGCCATGAGCCTGGGATTCGGTCTGGTCGCGGCCAGCATGTTGACGGCCCAGGTGGTGCTCTCGCGCCTGTTCGCGGGGACGATGACCTACTACTACGCCTTCATGCTCATCTCCCTGGCGATGCTGGGGTTGGCCTCGGGTGGGCTCCTGGCGCAGCTGGCCCAGCGCTTCTTCACGCCCGAGCGGATGCTGCGCCATGTGACGGTGCTGAGCCTGCTGGCGGGCATCTCCGGCTTCGTGGGCGTCCTGGGGATTCTCGCCCTGCTGCCCCACGTGAAGTTCGGCGGCGCCTTCCGCGTCTACGCGCAGGAGTTCTGGACCCTGGCGGCCATCTTCTGGTGCGCCTTCCCCTTGTTCCTCTTCGGCGGGCTCGTCGTCTCGCTCGTCCTGTCGCACAACCGTGAGCGGTTCCACCGGCTCTACGCGGTCGACCTGGTGTTCGCCGCGCTGGGGTGCATCGTCGCGGTCTTCCTCCTGGATGTGAGCACGCCCGTGGAGGTCATGCTCGGCACGGTCGTCATCCTGCCGATGGTGGCGGCCGTCCTGTTCGCGCTGGCCGGCGGACTGCGCACCACCGCGCTCGTGTCGCTGGGGCTCACCCTGGCCTTCGTGGTGCTCGGGACGTTCCTTACGCAGGTCCCCGCCATCGCCAGGCCGCCGCACGTGAGCTGGCTGGGGGCGCCCACGGTGGTCTCCGAGTGGAACTCCATCTCCTCCGTTCGGGTGCACCCCACCAACTTCTTCACCTGGTCGCTGAGCGGGAACTACACCGGACGGAAGTTCCGGATGATGGACCTGCTCATCGACGGCCTCGGGGGGACCCAGATTGTCGAGTTCAATGGCAACCCCGAGTCGCTCGCCGCCTACACCTATCTCGACCACGACCTGACCGCGCTTGCGCACAAGCTGGTCCCCGCGGAGGGACGGCAGCTCATCATCGGTCCGGGCGGTGGCGTGGACGTCCTCCAGGCCGTGCGCAAGGGCCGCAAGGACATCACCGCGGTGGAGATCAACCCGCTGGTGGCGCGGGTGGTGAATGAGGACCTCGCGGCCTTCTCCGGCCGGCCCTACTACCTCCCCGGGGTCGACCTGCACATCGAGAACGGGCGGACGTTCGTCAAGCGCTCCCGGGAGCTGTGGGACCTCATCACGCTCACCTGGGTGGATACTGGAGGGAGCGCGACGGCGTTGGCGTTCAGCGAGAACTACCTCTACACGGTCGAGGCCTATCAGGATTACTTCCGGCACCTGACGCCGAATGGCTACATGGGCTTCCTGCGCGCGCTGGGCTCCAGCGAGGTGGTGCGCATCGACTCGATGCGGGGCCTCACCGTGGCGCGCGAGGCGCTCGAGAAGCTGGGCATCCAGGATGTGGGCAAGCACATGCTGGTCGCGGCCGTGGCGAGCCCCCACTTCTCCCGCCCCATGTGCTTCGTGTTGGTGAAGCGCTCGCCCATCACCGCGGCGGATGTGGCGACCACGCGAGCGCATCTCGATGCGATGGGGTTCCAGGCGCTCTGGATGCCGGACGGCTCGCTCGACGTGGCCTCCATCCCCAAGCCCTTCACGGGCTGGGGACGGTTGATTCACGACATCATCACCACCCCGGACCCGGCGCGGTTGTGGGCGGAGGGTCCGCTGGACATCGCCCCCGCCACCGACAACAACCCGTTCTATTTCGTGGAGCGCGCGGGTCCCTCGCGGGCGGCTGGCATCGGTGTGGTGGAGTTGCGGCGCCTTGTCTTCATCCTGCTGGCGCTGGTGGTGCCCTTCCTGGTGCTGCCGCTCTTCCAGTTGGCCCGGCAGACCGGGAGGCTGGGCACGTCGGGCTGGGCCTCGCTCGCCTACTTCTCGCTGTTGGGCGTGGCCTTCATGCTCGTGGAGATGGAGTTCTTCCACGTCTTCGCGATGGTGCTGGGCAGCCCCACCATCACCTTCGCCACGGTGCTGGCCAGCATGCTGGTGGCCAGCGGGGTGGGGAGCCTGCTCGCGCAGCGGCTCGCCCGTGCGCGGCCGGTCATCACGGCGGGGCTGTTCCTCGCGCTCGTCGCGGGGCTGGGGGCGTTCCTGTCCTTCAAGGGCCCGGTGTTGGAGGGCGTGGTGGGGCTGCCGCTCTCCACGCGCATCCTCGTCACGGCGGTGCTCATCGCGCCGCTGTCGTTCCTGATGGGGATGCCCATGGCCCTGGGCATGACGCTCATCAGCGGCCGGAGGGATTTGGTGCAGTGGGGGTGGGCGCTCAATGGCGCGTTCTCCGTGCTGGCCAGTGCCGCGGCCATCTTCGTGGCCATCCACTTCGGAACGGCCGTCACCTTCGGCCTGGGCACCGCCTGCTATGTGGGCGCGGGCGTCCTGGTCTGGGTGATGCGTCGGACGCAGGTCCCCGAGGCCGAGGACAAGTCGCCGCCGCTCGATGGCGAGGGCGTGGGGCATCCTCCCGTGCAGGACGTGGCCATGCCCGTGGCCCAGTCCCAGTCATAGCGGGGCCCGCGAGCGCCTCGTCGTCGAGTCTCCCCGCCGGGTCAAACCCTCCAGCGCCATTCGAGGCCGCCGGGCAGCGCGGCGGCGGCGAACTCGAGGTGAAGGACGCGTCGGTGGCCCGGCTTCACGGCGGGCGAGGAGGCGTGAAGCAGCAGCGGATGGAACGCGAGCACGTCGCCGCGCCGCGCGAGGCAGGTCATGGCGGGGATGCGCGACTTCCTGTCCTCGATGTCCGCCTCGCTGAGTCGCCCTTGGAGGTGGGTGCCGGGCAGGACGCGCACGGGCCCGTTTTCCTCGCCGCAGTCATCGAGGTGGATTCGCAGGGCGAGCATGCGGGTGAGCAGGGTGTCCGGCGCGAGGGCGTGGGTGACGCCCTCCTTGTGGGTCCAGGGCCCGAAGCCCGGCGTCTCACGCCGCTCGCGCAAGGCAATGGTGAGGTCCTGGTGCCAGCGCACCTTCCAGTTGGCGTCGGGCGTCTTGTCGAAGAGCAGGGCCCGCGCCACGAAGCAGTCCTCGCCAAGCACCATCTGCGCGAGCGAGCGGACCCCCGCGCCTTCGGACGCGGCGGAGATGACGGCCGGTACATCGAGGACGTTGCGTTGGCCTCCTCGCCTGTGGGTGGGCTCGTCGCCGCTCGACGGGGGAAAGGCACGCTCCAGCATCACCAGAAGTTCCGGCGATGCGGCCTGGGGCATGAGCGCGACGCCGTCGTGTCGCAGGCTCTCGGTGAAGGTCTTTCGCCGGTCCATGAGGTCAGCCAGCCATACCTCCGCAACGCTGTCCAGGGACGCGCGGCGACGCTACAGCTCCGGGAACCTCGCCTTGCACAGGGCCCGGGTCTCCGCGATTTCCCGTGCGAGTTCGTGCTGGTTCCGCATGAGGCCTTCTCTCCTTCCGTGCGCGCAGCCAGCTCCCAGGATGGCACGCTGGCACCAGGCGGTTCACCAGGTGTGGCTCCTCGGCATGGGCCCGAGTCCAGGCCTCGCGCAAGGCTGATGTACACTGCCGCCCTCCTGGAGGCTGGATGCATCCGAAAAGACTTCACCGGTTCCCCTCGACCAAGGTGTTCTCGCTGGCCGTGGGTTTCGCGCTCGCCTGCTCCGTGGGTTGCTCGGGCGATGACGCGTCAGACGTGGACGTGCCCAACCCGTTGACCAACCCCAAGGACGGCCCACCCGCTGGCAATCCGAACGCGGAGGCCACGTGCGGCGTGCCCGCCGAGGCAGGCCTCGCCAACGTCTCCAATCCCACCACCGTCGTCGGGACGGGAACACCGGCGAGCTGCACCAGCGCGGCCTTCATCGACGCCGTGGCCCGGGGCGGAGTCATCACCTTCGACTGTGGACCGGAGCCGGTGACGATTACGCTCGACAGGACGGCGAAGGTCTTCAACGACAAGGGACCGGACATCGTCATCGACGGCAAGGGGCTGGTGACGCTCAGCGGAGCGGGCAGGCACCGCATCCTGTACATGAACACCTGCGACCAGAAGCAGGTGTGGACGACCTCCCACTGCGACAACCAGGACCATCCCCGGTTGACGCTCCAGAACCTCACGTTCGTGGATGCCAGCTCCAAGACGGAGTCGGAGTTCGACGGAGGTGGCGCGGTCTGGGTGCGCGGCGGGCGGGTGAAGGTCATCAACTCCCGCTTCTTCAACAACGCGTGTGCCGATGTGGGGCCCGACGTGGGTGGCGGCGCGCTTCGAGTGTTCAGCCAGTACAACAACCTGCCCGTCTTCGTGGTGAACACGACCTTCGGTGGCAAGGAGGGCTACGGCGGGGTCTGCTCCAACGGGGGCGGCATCAGCAGCATCGGCGTGTCGTGGACCCTCATCAACAGCCTCTTCTCCCACAACCGGGCCATCGGAAACGGCGCGAACCCCGCCGGTCCAGGCACTCCAGGCGGAGGCAGCGGTGGCGCCATCTACAACGACGGCAACACGATGACGCTGTCACTCTGCGGCACGCGCATCGAGCACAACGAAGTCAACGCCCACGGCAGCGCCATCTTCTTCGTCAGCAATGACCATTCGGGCAACATCCGCATCGACCGCTCGGTCATCCAGAACAACCGGGGTGGCTCCTGGTACGTGACGTATCCGCAGATTTCCAATCACACGGACACACCCATCACGGTGACGAACTCCACGATTGAATGACAGACCTACAGCTGCTCCCCGCCGCCATGCCTGTCATGGCGTCCGAAATCTGTCTATCCTGGCAAGGCAGCACGGGCCTTGGAGCCAGGAGAAGCGCATGCGAGTGGCAATCATTGCCGGACTGATGGCGGTGGGACTGATGGCGGGCTGTGGTGGCGCGGAAGGAGGAGAGGAACTCGTCAGCCAGGAAGACCCGGGGCAGGTCGAGCAGGGCGTGACGCGCGCGGAGTGCATCAACACCTGTGATTCGTGGTGGTACCAGTGCCTCTACGGCGGTGGCGGCACCCCGAGGTACACCTGTGACAGCAACAGGGCGTACTGCATCTCCCAGTGTCCCCCGGCCTAGGGACAATGCTGATCAGTTAGGTAGCCCTTGCATGGGGCTACCAAGCTGGTTGAGGGTGTGGCGATCTCGCTCTTGGAGATCGCTACATGGGGCTGGCTCAGGCCGTCCAGGGCGCCGCGTTGGTGGCTCC
>NZ_JAKCFA010000023.1 GCF_024198215.1 Myxococcus qinghaiensis | reverse complement strand
CTGCTCCACCAGGTGCTCGTGGACCAGTCGTTCAATCTTCGATTCCAGCGTCGCAGTGGGTTTCGTTTGCATCCGCCACGGGTTGCACACCGCGACGACGGCCTCAACACCACCCCTGAACGGTTACCGTTCCTACACTGAAGGCTTCGAAGCGTACCGTTACGGGGTGACATGGGACGGCGACCGACCTGGTATTCCAACCTCCCCCCAAGGTCACGAATCAGCCCTCACGAACCAGCACGTAACCCTCCTGGACACCAGGAGGAACGAGGTACAGCGCTTCGCCCGCTTCCGCGCGGTCCAGCAGAGCGCTCAGCGCCGGCTGGTCCGTGACGGCGATGCGCCGCGTGGGCTCCAACGACAGTCGACGCGCCATCGCCTCCGCCACGCGCGCGCCGTCGGTCAGGTCCGTCTCGTAGACGAAGGTCCGCTCGCCGTACTCATGTCCTCCAGGAACACGCCCCATCAATCGCAAGGGCCCCAGTCGCGCGTGGACCCGCACACTCGGATTGTCCCACTGCGCCACGCCGCGCAGCCGCGTCGCTCGCAGCATGCACAGGGTCAGCGTCTTCACCCAGGCCCCCGCGCCCGTCCCCGGCAGGAAGCTCAGCAGAGACACCCCGATGAACAGCCCCGACGTCATCGACGGCGCCGCGTAATACGCCGCGCCGATGGCCGGCTCCTCGTCCGCGAGCCCCAGATGCGCGCGCAGCTCCGGCTTCAACATCCGCGCGGGACAGCGCAGCAACCCAATCGCTCCCGGCATCAGGTACAGGTCCGACAGCACCCAACGCGGCACACCAATCCCCCTGAAGGCGAACTGGTTCAGCGCCAGGTATTGCTTCGCCAACTCCAGATTCCGCTCTGCAGGCAGATACGTCGCCGGCAACCCCAGCGGCGACAGGTCCATCGCCTCCGCGTGCTCTCCCGCCCCCAGCGCCATGAGCGACACGCCCGGATGCGCGGAGAAGAACGCCTCGGCCTGCCTCGCCAGTGCTTCGGTGTCACCCATCGGCTTCGATGTCCTTCGCCACGGCTGACAACCTCGCCTCGTCCGGAATCCGCACCGCGCCGTCCTCCACCCACGCGCGCGACACGAGGCAGCGAGAAGAGCCACCGCCCTTCTCACACAGCTCGCTCATGTCGAGCGACACCACACCCATCCCCAGCGCCTCCACCCGCGCCTTCACCGCCTCCGGCACCACGGAGGGCGCAAGCAAGTCCCTGCCCACCGGCAACCCGTTGGTGGCATAGCGACGAATCTCGTCCTCCGTCACCGTGAGCAATCGCTCTTCCCCGAAGCGCTCGCGCAGCCGCGCATACGACTCATCGGCGATGACCTCCGGACACACCAGCATGCGGTCCACGGCCGGCAACGGCAGCAGCGCCATGTTGCCGTGAAACGCGGGCTCGCGGACCTGTACGCGCACCACTTCGCCCGGAAGCCAACGCGACGCCGCCTCCAGCCCGTCCAACGTCGTGCGTCCACCCCAGAACACCAGTGTGGCTCCGTCGAAGTGCGCCACGTCGCCATGGGCCTCCCAGATGCCCACGTCCGGCTCCACCACCTCGAACCCCATGCGCCGCGCCAACGCGGCCCAGTGCTCCTTCTCCGCCTGACGGTGCGCGCTCATCATCCGAGGCAACACGAGCCACGGCGCCGCGCCCTCGCGCGCCACCACCTGGCCGCACTCCGCCGCGTACGGCATGCCCGTCAGCAGCTCCGACGGCGACGACAGCGCCACCACCGTGCCGCCCCGCGCCTCGATGGCCCGCGCCAACGCCAGCCACTCGCGCCGGGCCTTGCGCGCATCCACCTGCCCCGCCTCGCGACTGCGGAAGTTGTTCCGCCCGCGCAGCGCCCAGCCTCGCCCCGGGGGCGACATGAGGAAGAGTTCCATGACCCCTCCGCTTCTACCCTTCCCCCACGGAGGACCGCCACCGCACGTCCCTCCATTGAACGCTGGCGCACGCCTCGTCACATTCGCGCTGGCCCTCGACGCGACGCCGGGACAGGCTGCCCCTCACGTGGACGAGACGAGCCTCCCTGAACCCGATGCCCTGCGGTCTCTCTTGAAGACCGCCCTGGAACTGCCACCGCTCCAGCCGCATGCGGCGCGTTTGGAGCGCCTGGTGGACGACTACGCGCGCGGCGTCGCGAGCAGGGACGCTCCGCTCGCTGTCGCGCTCGTGGGCGCCACCGGCGCGGGAAAGTCCACCCTCCTCAACGCCCTGGCCGGACAGTCCCTCTCCCGTGAAGGCGTTGACCGTCCCACCAGCACCGCCGCCACCGTCTTCGCCCCCGAGGGTGCAGCGGCGGACACCCTCGCGCAGACGGGCGCCCGCGTGGCGCGGTACGTGCCCGGCCCCCAGGCCCTCTGGGGCGGACAGGTGTTCATCGACACCCCCGACCTCAACAGCGTGGCCACCACCCATCGCGACGTCGCCCGCGCGGCACTGGAGCGCGCGGACGTGGCGCTCGTCGTCATGCACCGGGGCAGCGTGGCCGAGGCCACCCAGGTGGAGTTCCTCGCGGAGTTCGCCCGCCGCCGCGCGCTCGTCTTCATCCTCAACTTCGCGGACGAGCTGTCTCCCGAGTCTCGCGAGACGCTCAAGGCCCAGGTGCGCCGCGTCGCCGCCGAGCAGTTCGGCCTCCCCGCCCAGGACGTGCCCGTCTTCGCCATCAGCGCGCTGGCCGCGAAGGAAGGCCGCGACGTGTCCGGCGAGTTCGGCCCGCTCCTCTTCCACCTGCGAGGACTCGCCACCCAGGCCATCGCCGCGCGCGTGCGCCGTGGCAACGCCATGGGCGCGCTCGACGAGGTGTCCACGCGCGTGAAGGCCGCGCTCGACGAGACGGACGCACTGCTCGCGCGCACCCGCACCGCCCTGGACTCCGGACTGGCGAAGGCGTCCGACGGTCTGCGCGAGGACTTCGACGCGCGGCTCCGACTCGCACACGGCCACCTGGCGGCGGAGGTGCGACGACAGGCGGGAGGCCGCTTCTGGGGCCCGGCCGCGTGGGGCCTTCGCTTCTCCGTGTGGGGCGCGAGCGGCCTGGGCGCGGCGGCGCTGGTGGGACGACGCAGCCTGCCCGCGGGACTCGCGGTGGCGGCGGCCTCCACGGTGGTGGACGCGGTGCGGGGACACACCCGCGCGCGCGCCGCGGAGAGCGCGGTGATTGAGCCCTTCGAGGACGACTTCGGCGTGGAGTCCGCCGCGCGCACCGCGTTGGCGGAAGCCCGCAGCATCGCGCGCGCCGGAGGCCTGGAGCCTTCGGTGCTCGGCGTGCCGGACGTGGAGACGATGCTGGAGGAGGTGCGCGCGGCACGGGCCGCCGCGTGGCGCTACACGGCGACGACGGGCGTGGCGGAAGCAGTCGCGGGGTGGTGGCGCACCGCGCGCTGGCTGGTGCTGCCACTCATCAACCTGCCGCTGCTCGTGCTGCTGGGACACGTGGGCTACCGCGTGGTGCGTGCCTACGTGGAGGGCCCCCTGTTGCCGCTGGACTACTTCGTCAACGCGGGAGCCCTCTTCACGCTGCTCGCGGGAGCAGGCGCGATGCTGGCCTCAGCGAGTCTCGCTGGGGCCGCTCGCCGTGCGGGCGCCGGCGGGCGCACGCGCTTCGTCGAGGCCCTGGCCACCCTGGGCGGGCGGCTGGGAGAGGCCGTCGATGATGGCCTTCGCCCCGGGCGGGAGGCCGCGCGGCGCATCCTCGCGCTCCGGTGACATGGACACCACCGGCTGACCCGGCGTGTGCGCGCCCTCCGAAGCGGCCATGAGCGTGTCACGACCGGAGTCACGGCAGATGGGCGCGGCCACGCGCGTCTCGCGCACCGGGTCCCCATAGCCAGCGATGCGCGCGGGCACGGACGGGTTGTTCCACCCCTTGCCCACCTCACGCGCCACCTTGAAGTGCAGGTGCGCGCCGCACGCCCAGCCCGTGGAGCCGGAGAAGCCGATGAGCTGCCCCTCCTTCACGCGCTCGCCGGGCTTCACCACCACGGCGTTGAAGTGCAGGTACTGCGTCTCCAGCCCGTCCCCATGCGAGAGGACGACGTAGTTGGCGTAGGGCGCGAACTTCTCGTCACACCCGCCCTTCGTGCTGTCGCCACGCGCCAGCCGCACCACACCTTCACGCGCGGCGACGATGGGCGTGCCCTCCGGCATCCGGAAGTCCCACGCATACGTGTCGTTGTGTTGGTGACTGCCCGTGTCGTGCCCCTGGCTCACCGTGTGGATGCGTCCACACGCGAACGGGACGCCGACCTCGGGCATGTCGCCCAGAGGAGAGGCAATCGAGTTGGTAGCCGCTGGCGCCGTGGCCAGGAGGGAGCCGACAAGGAGAGCGGAGGAAAGGTTCATATCGGGCCGGCGGACAACGGAGACAAGTGGCTGAGGTATTTCCCTGCGCAATTATCTCGCGGTCTCAAGGCCTATCACCAGGGGCCCCATGGCCCGTCCGCTCGACCGTGGGGCTTGGAGCCCTCGCTGTCGAGGGAGCGAGTCGCCTTCAGCGAACGGGGCCCTGTCTCCTCGCCCGCTCGACGGCCCGGCGCGAAAATGCCCAGGCGGGCCTTGCGAAGATGGAGTGGCTCTCGTGTCTCACCTGTGCCTCCAAGGGTGGCACCGTGAATCACCCCCGCTCACCAGCAGCCGCAACATAGTGACTGGTCACTCACTAACATCGGCGTTATGCTGTTCATCAGATGGCCGTGAAGACCCCCATTGAAGGGCCACCCCGCCCTCCCCGCCGCACGCAGCAGGAGCGCCGCGAGACGACGCGCCGCAAGCTGCTGGACGCCACCATCGACACGCTGGTGGACCTGGGGCACGCGCGCCTGACGACGGTGGAGGTCGCGAAGCGGGCGGGCGTGTCACAGGGCGCGCTCTTCACGCACTTCGACACGAAGGAGGAGCTGCTCGCCGCGGCGGTGGAGCACCTCTTCCCGCGCATCATCCAGGACTACCTGGCGGGAGTCGGCGCGCGGCCGTCGAGCAAGGACCGCATCGCCTCCGCGGTGGACATGTTGTGGGCCGCGTACCAGCGGCCGGAGCTTCAAGCCGCCATCGAGCTGTATGTGGCCGCGCGCACGGACACAGGGCTCCAGGTGGCGCTGGCCGCGGTGGATGGGCCCCACCGGGAGAACCTGCACCGGGTGGCGCGTGAGCTGTTCCCCGAGGCGGCGACCGCCTACCCGGAGTTCGACTCCGTGGTGGAGCTGGCGCTGGACGCCGTGCAGGGCGCGGCCGTCGGAGGCAGCGCGAGGCCGGATGACCCGGCCCACCGCCGCATGCTCGATGCCCTCACCCGCTTCATGCGCGGTGCATTCTCTTCACCTTCGACTCGTCGCCCGCGCCAACGCCACCGCTCCTGAGCCTCACGAAGGAGGTGTCCCATGGACGCCGTACACATTCCCGACCTCATCACTCCCGCCATCCCCGTCTTCATCCTGACGGTGGTGGCCGAAGCCCTGTGGGTGAAGAAGCTGCGCGATGAGGGCCGCGAGGTGGCGGGGCACGCGTTGAAGGACTCGGCCGCCAGCCTCTCCATGGGCCTGGGCAACGTGTTCATCAACATCGTGTGGAAGGGCGTGGCCTTCGCCGGCTACCTGGCCCTCTACAACCTGACGCCGCTGCGCGTGGGCACCGGCATCCTCGCCTGGGTGGCGCTCTTCTTCGCGGAGGACCTCTGCTACTACTGGTTCCATCGCGTCCACCACGAGAGCCGCTTCTTCTGGGCGTCGCACGTGGTGCACCACTCCAGCCAGCACTACAACCTCACCACGGCGCTGCGGCAGACGTGGACCAACCCCACGGGCTGGGTGTTCTGGGCGCCGCTGGCGCTGCTCGGCTTCTCCCCGGTGATGATTGTCGTCCAGCAGTCGGTGAGCCTGCTCTACCAGTACTGGATTCACACCGAGGCCATCCACCGACTGCCGCGTCCGCTGGAGTGGGTGCTCAACACGCCGTCGCACCACCGCGTGCACCACGCGTCCAACCCGCGCTACCTCGACAAGAACTACGCGGGCATCCTCATCATCTGGGACCGGCTGTTCGGCACCTTCGAACCCGAGGGTGAGAAGCCCGTCTACGGCCTGACGAAGAACCTCCAGACATACAACCCGTTTCGCATCGCGTTCCACGAGTTCTTCGCCATCGCCAAGGACGCCATGAAGCCGGGCTCCTTGAAGCAGCGGCTGAGCTACGTCTTCCGCAATCCCGCATGGAAGCCGGACGAAGAGAGCTCGCCGCCCGCGAACCCTCCGACGGTGGAGCCGGTGCGCCCCTCGGCCTGAGGTGGAGTCCCGCCAGGGGTGCCCCTGACTCCCTCGGGAGTGGGAGGTGTTGAGCACTGCGCCCTCCCCGGGTGTCGAGTCCTCGCGTCGCGCGCGTGTTCGGCTTCCCTCACGTGCGCGGAGGCGCTAAGCCAGCCGCCTGTTTTTTCGCGCGAGCCCCCCCAAGGAGGAGGACGAGTCATGACCGAGCGTGAGCTGTGGGAGCGGTACCAGCGGTATCTGAGCGTCGTCCCGTCGCTGGGGTTCTCCCTCGACGTCTCGCGCATGGGCTTCGCCGCGGACTTCCTGGAGCGGATGCAGCCGCGCCTGGAGGAGGCCTTCTCCCAGATGGAGGCGCTGGAGAAGGGCGCCATCGCCAACCCGGATGAGAACCGCCGCGTGGGCCACTACTGGCTGCGCGCGCCCGAGCTGGCCCCGGAGCCGGCGCTGGCCAAGGACATCACCGACACGGTGGCCGCCGTGCACGCCTTCGCGCGCGACATACACGAGGGGAAGCTGAAGCCGCAGAAGGCGTCGCGCTTCACCCATCTGCTATTGGTGGGCATCGGCGGGTCGGCGCTGGGCCCGCAGCTGGTGGCGGACGCGCTGACGTCGCGGGACGACAAGCTGACGGTGTCCTTCTTCGACAACACGGACCCGGATGGAATGGACCGCGCGTTGGGACAGCTCGGGGCCCGGCTGGCCGAGACGCTGACGGTGGTCATCAGCAAGTCCGGCGGCACGAAGGAGACGCGCAACGGCATGCTGGAGGCCGAGCGCGCCTATGTGGAGCAGGGGCTTGGCTTCAGCAAGCACGCGGTGGCCATCACGGGCGCGGGCAGCGAGCTGGACGCGCACGCGAAGAAGCAGGGCTGGCTGCGCACCTTCCCGATGTGGGACTGGGTTGGCGGACGCACTTCGGTGATGTCGGCGGTGGGCCTGTTGCCCGCGCGGCTCCAGGGCCTGGACATCGACGCGATGCTGGCGGGCGCCCGGGAGATGGACGTGGCGACGCGGCAGCGGGACGCGGTGAAGAACCCGGCGGCGCTGCTCGCGCTGATGTGGTTCCACGCGGGCGACGGCAAGGGACTGAAGGACATGGTCATCCTGCCGTACAAGGACCGCCTGCTCCTGATGTCGCGCTACCTCCAGCAGCTCGTCATGGAGTCGCTGGGCAAGGAGAAGGACCTGGACGGCAAGGTGGTCAACCAGGGCATCGCCGTCTACGGGAACAAGGGCTCCACGGACCAGCACGCATACGTGCAGCAGCTGCGCGAGGGCGTGCCGAACTTCTTCGCCACCTTCATCGAGGTGCTGAAGGACCGCGACGGCGAGTCCATGGAGGTGGAGCGTGGAATCACCAGCGGGGACTACCTGCTCGGCTTCCTGCTGGGCACGCGCCGCGCGCTGTTCGAGAAGGGCCGCGAGTCCCTCACCCTCACCGTCCCGGATGTGAGCCCGCGCACGGTGGGCGCGCTGATTGCCCTCTATGAGCGCGCGGTGGGCCTGTACGCGAGCCTGGTGCACATCAACGCGTACCACCAGCCGGGCGTGGAGGCGGGCAAGAAGGCGGCCACGAGCGTGCTGGACCTCCAGAAGAAGCTCACCGCGCGGCTCCTGGATGCGCGTGCCTCGGCGCGCACGGCCGAGCAGCTCGCCAACGACATCGGCCAGCCCGACGAGGTGGAGACGGTGTTCAAGGTGCTGGAGCACCTGGCGGCCAACCCGGGGCGCGGCGTGCAGCGCTCGGGTGGCGCGAGTCCCTCGGAGGCCCGCTTCCAGGTGAAGTGAGCCGCACCGCGACGGCCCGGCGTGGTGTTCAGCGCCGGGCTCTCGCGTGTCGAATCAGCCGATGCCCCAGAGGCGACGCGCCTCCTCGGCGATGAGGTCGGGGTACTCTTCGGGGAAGAAGAGCTTCGCGCCGGGCACGCGCCGCACGCCTCGCGAGACTCCGAACGCCTGGTCGAGATGGTCGGCGCTCGACTGGGAGAAGAGGGTGTCGCCCGTTCCCCAGAGGATGCGCGTGGGCACGGTGCACTGCTGGAGCGCCGGGCCGATTCCCGCCAACGCGTTGTCCTCCAAAGCCAGCGTGTACGCGTGGGCCTGCGCCTTGCCGCGCGGCGAGCGCACCAGGGGCGCGAAGTAGTACTCAATCGCCTCGTCCGTGGGCTGGGAGGGATTGGAGTAGCATATGCCCCCGAAGCCCTTCTCCGAGCGCGCGAGGGCCTTGTCCGCGAGCCACGGCGCCAGCCACGCGTCCACGTACGCGCCCTTCCGCGCCATCTCGATGACCGGCAGCACGGCGGCGGGCGGACACTCGCTCTCCACATCGCAGTTCGTCAGCAGCAGCGTCCGCACGCGCTCGGGATGTCGGGTGACGAGGAGCTGCGCGATGGCACCGCCGCTGTCATTCGCGATGACGTCGACGGACTTGATGGCGAGCCTGTCGAGCAGCTCGACGAGCATGTCCACCTGGGCCGCGGGCGCGTAGCTCTGTCCCTCGGCAACCTCGGTGTAGCCCAGGCCCATGAAGTCGGGGGCGACGCAGCGGCGGTAGGGGGACAACCGTTCAATGGCGCCGCGCCACTGGAAGCTGTTCAGCGGGAAGCCGTGCAGGAACAGCGCGGCCTCGCCCTTGCCACGCTCGACGTAGGCAATGCGCCCGAAGCGACTGTCGAGATAGCGCCGGGAGGAGTGATAGGCCGCCGCATCCAGGGCGCCGCCCTCTGGCGAGGAGGTGCCGCTGCTCGCCCGGGACATGCAGCCAGGGAGCGCGCTGGCGGCCAGCGCTCCCGTGGCGAAGACGAGGAACCCCCTGCGCCGCAGCTGGTGCGTCACGGAAGGGTGCTGGCTCGGTGCGGAGTGCTTGGAGTCCATTCCCAAAGTCGTTTCCTGAAGGGTTGGGGGCAGCGGATGTCACGGCGGGCGTTGTAGCGAGACGCTCCTCCGGGCCACTTGGCGAAAATTGCTCAAGGGGCCCTCGCGCGGTTGTCCTGGACCGGCAGGCGGGACTTCGACCTGGGCTGACGGCATGAGCCGGTCGACGGGCCCTTCCGTGCCGCCCACCCCGCCACGGCGCGAAGTGGCACATGCCCGACGGGTGCGCGTCTTCGCGTACCACTGACCCACGGCAAAGGGCGCTCCCGTCGAGCCCGAGCAGTTCACCCACACCTCCATCTCGCTGGTGCGCTCGGGCGTGTTCGGCTTCCGGAGCGAGCAAGGGCCCCGGCTGCTCACCACCGGCTTCGCGATGCTCGTCAGCCCTGGGCAGCAGTACGAAATCCCGCACGAGCACGCGGGCAGAGACCGCTGCGTCATCTCCCGCTTCGACGAGGCCGCGTTCGAGGAGCTGGTGGGCAATCCCCCTCGCGGCGCGCCTCGCAGGTACTTCGCGCGGTCGGTGCTCCCGCCCTCGGCGCACGTCGAGGCGCTTCGACACCTCGCGGAGCAGCAGCTCACCGCCGCCGCGAGGTGGGCAGCGCTCCACGGCGGGCACACGCCGAGTCGAGACGACCCGTCTCGTCTTGACACCTCGACCGCTCCAGCCTACCTCTTCACGAGACGATTCGTCTCGCGACCACTCCCCCAACCCACTGAAAAGAGGCCCATCGATGTCTGAGACGACCAAGGTCTGGCTCATCACAGGAGCGAGCCGCGGGCTGGGGCGTGCCTTCACGGAGGCCGCGCTCGCGGCGGGAGATCGCGTCGTCGCCACGGCGCGAGAGCCGGCGCGGCTCGAGGAGCTGGTAGCCCGGCATCCGGGGCGCTGTGTCGCCCTGCCCCTGGATGTGGTCGACCGGAGCGCCGTGCACGCTGGCATCGAGCGCGGCATCGCGGCCTTCGGACAGCTCGACGTCGTGGTGAACAACGCGGGTTATGGACTGGTCGGCGCCATCGAGGAGCTCACCGAGGCCGACGTCCGCGCGCAGTTGGAGACCAACCTCTTCGGCGCCTTGTGGGTGACGCAGGCGGTGCTGCCCCACCTGCGCGCACGAGGCTCCGGACACATCGTGCAAATCTCCAGCGTGGGCGGTGTCGGCAGCATGGCGACCTTCGGTGCGTACAACGCCAGCAAATGGGCGCTCGAGGGCTTCAGCGAGGCCCTGGCCATGGAGGTGGCGCCCTTCGGCATCCGCGTCACCATCGTCGAGCCCGGCTCCTTCGCCACGGATTGGAGCTGGGGCAGCATGCGCTTCGCGGCTCCGCTTCCCGCGTATGACGGACTGCGCGAGTCACTGTTCGGCGTCCGCCGCTTCCCTTGGGACATGAGCCAGCAGGCCCAGGACGCCGGCGCCTCGCCCGCCATCGGCGCTCGGGAGCTCGTCGAACATGTCCATCGCGACAAGGGACCCTTGCGCCTCCTGCTGGGAGAGGACTCCCCGGCGCAGGTGAGAGCCGTCCTCGACGGACGCCGCGACGACTACCTGCGCAACACTCGCTTCAAGGAGTCGGACTCGCGCTGAAACCCGCGGGGTGACTCACCGCGACGCCGCCTCAGTCCCCGCGAGCCCCGCCTTCTCGCGTCGACACAGCTCCGCCACCCAGTCCGAAACCGCGCGCACACGGGGGCTGCTCTGCAAGTCCTTGTGAAACGTCAGCCACAAGGGCCGCTTCGCCAGGACTCCCGCGCCCACGCGCGTCAACCGGGGGTCTCTCTCTCCCGAGAGACACGGAAGCAACGCGACCCCCAGATTCGCCGCCGCCGCTTCTCGCAGCACCGAGGTGCTGTTGCTCTGCAGCAGTCGCCGCCCGCCCGACGTCAGCCGCTTGAGCACCTCCGACTCCTCTCCGGACGTGAGGGCCGTGCGGTAGACGAGCACCGTGTGCTCACGGAAGTCTCCGGGCCGAGGAGCGCCGCGGCGGCGCAGGTATCCGCGTGACGCGTACATGGCGAAGGCAATCTCGCCCACCTTGCGCACCACCAGCGCATCGCCTCGGGGCGGCGTCAACCGCAGCGCCAGGTCCGCGTCGCCTCGCTGGAGGTCCACCACGTCCGTGCCCACCACCAGTTCCAGGTTCAGCCCGGGGTGGCGCGTGTGCAGCTCTCCCAGCTGCGCGGCGAGCAGGGCCTGGGCCAGATACTCCGTGGCCGCGAGGCGGACAGTGCCCTCCGCCTTCGCCTCATTGGAGACGGAGTCATGGAGCAGCCGGAGAGAGTCCTCCATCTCCCGCGCTCGCGCCACCACCGCCTCTGCCTCCTCCGTGAGCCCCAGCGTCCGCGAGCCTCGCAGCACCAGCCGCGTGCCCAGCGCCTTCTCCAGCGCCGACAGTCTCCGGCCCACCGTGGTCGCATCCACCCGCAGCTCACGGGCCGCCCCGGCGAGCGAGCCCTGGCGTGCCACGGAGAGGAGGTAGCGCAGGTCGTCCCATCGCAGATCCATGCCTGCAATGGTGCAGCAAAGCCCTGCATTCTCGCAGCACTTCCAGCGCTATCTCCGAACCTGGAAGCGGCGGCACGCCTGGCGGCCCCGCGCGAACGACAGGAGAACGCGATTTCCATGTCTCATGCGACGGCGCTGGAGCAAGACACAGTCCCCTCGGTGCGGAGCCTCCCCCAGGAGGACAGACTGACGGCGGTCACCCAGGCCTCGAGCCCGGGCGTCCCGTTCCGACTCAAGGCCCAGGACGGCTACACGCTGTCCGCCACCCTCTTCCCGCACGAAGGCGCGGAGGTCGGCGCGGTGGTGCTGGTGGGCGGGGCCACGGGAGCGAAGCAGCGGTACTACTCGCGCTTCGCGTCCTTCCTCGCGCGCCGGGGCTTCCCCACCGTCACCTTCGACTACCGAGGCATCGGCGGCTCGCGCCCGGACTCCTTCCAGGGCTTCAGCGCGCGCATGGAAGACTGGGGGAGCCAGGACCTCGCGGGCGCCATCGCCACGATGCGCGAGCGCTTCCCGGGCCGCCGCTTGCTGATGGTGGGCCACAGCGTGGGCGGCCAGCTGCTCGGGCTGGCGGAGAACGCGCGCGAAGTGTCCGCACTGCTGAACGTGGCGACGGGCTCCGGCTACTACAAGCTGTTCCCCCAGCGGCTGCGCATGGCGCTCAACTGGCGCGTGCTGACGCCGGTGCTGACTCGGGCCTTCGGCAAGCTGCCGGGCTGGGCGGGAACAGCGGAGGACCTGCCCGCGGGCGTGGCCGAGCAGTGGGCGCGCTGGTGCCTGTCTCCGGACTACCTGCTCAGCGAGGGAGGTGAGCCTCGCCGCGAGGCCTTCGCGTCCCTGTACCTGCCCCTGCGCGCCTACAGCTTCGCGGACGACCCCATCGCCTCGAAGGCCTCCGTGGAGCACCTGCTGTCGTTCTACGCGGACGCGCTGGTGGAGCACCGTCGGGTGACACCGAAGCAGGTGGGCCAGCCCATCGGCCACTTCGGCTTCTTCCGCGAGAGCTTCCGCGACACGCTGTGGGAAGACGCCGTCGAGTGGCTCGCCACCCAGGCGCTCACCCCGCGCCCCGTCAACCCTCGATAGCCCACGTCCGTCGAGCCCCTCGGCTCGCTCCGCGCCAACGCATGACGGAAGGAGGCGCGGCGTCAACGCACGCGAGGAAGCCGCACGACTCCGGCCCTCCGTGCACCCCTCGCGAGGAGTGTCATCCGGCCTTGCACGCCACATGACACTCCCCTCTCGCGCGGCGCGGGAGTCGTCGTGTGAAACAGGCGTCAGGTCGCTCGCGGACCGCGTTTCCTCCCGGGTGACCTGAAGTAGAACCGGCGCCATGGAACTGGAGCTCAGAGGCAAGGCGGCCCTCGTCACCGGCAGCAGCCGGGGCATCGGACGGGCCACGGTGGCGGCGCTGGCCCGTGAGGGTGCGCGGGTGTGTCTCAGCGCGCGGGGCGCGGAGGCATTGGAGACCGCGGCGAAGGAGCTGCGCGCGGCGGGCGCGGACGTGGCCACCGTCGTCGCGGACGTGGCCACGCAGGCCGGAGCCGTGGCGGCGGTGGATGCGGCGGTGCGCGCGTTCGGGACGCTCGACATCCTGGTGAACAACGTGGGCGGCAGCGGCGGCGCGGGCTCTTTCGACGCGGCCACGGTGGAGCAGTGGAGCGCGGTGATGGACCGCAACCTGATGTCCGCCGTGTGGTGCAGCCAGCGGGCCGTGGAGGTCATGCGCGCCAACGGCGGCGGCACCATCATCCACATCAACTCCATCTACGGCCGCGAGTACGCCGCCAGCGCGCCCTACACCACCGCGAAGGCGGGCATCACCGCGCTGACCAAGGAGATGGCCGTGGACCTCGCGCGCCACCGCATCCGCGTCAACGGTGTGGCGCCCGGCTCCATCCTCTTCCCCGGGGGCAGCTGGGACAAACGCCAGAAGGCAGACCCGGACAAGGTGGCGAAGATGGTGAAGGACGAGCTGCCCTGGGGTCGCTTCGGCTCGCCCGAGGAGGTGGCGGACGTGGTGGCCTTCCTCTGCTCGGAGCGCGCCCGCTGGGTGACGGGGGCCACCCTCCCCGTGGACGGCGGACAGGGCCGCGCCTTCTGAACGGCCCCCGGGCCCGGGCTCCTCCACGGGCTGGCGCCAGCCGGACGCCATGCTATGGAGGGCCCTCCCCTGGGGTTTGACTTGCTGAAGCTCTACAAGAAGGAAGGCGACAGCCTCCGTTACTGGGAGGTCTGGGTGCATGAGGGCGTGCTCACCACGCACTGGGGCACCGTGGGCGAAGTGGGCGAACAGAAGGACATGCCCCTCCCTCCGGAAGAAGACCCCGACTTCGCCATCGCCGACGCCGCCGGTCCGCTCATCGAACAGGACTACGACGAGCCCGAGCCCGACGCCATGGCCACGCTCATCGTCCAGTACCCCATCGAGGGCAAGGGCACCGGCCACGACGTGGAGAAGCGCGTCGCCGTCGAGGAGCTGCTCACCGACGCGCTCGGCTGGACAGGCAACGGCGAGGTGGAGGGCGGCGAGCTGCGCGACGGCCACCTGCGCGTCCACTGCCAGGTGATGCACGCCGAGGCCGCCGTCCGCACCGTGCTCCAGGCCCTCGACTCCGAGGACCTCGTCGATGACGTCAGCGTGCTCGTGGCGAAGGGTGACGAAGAGCCTCGCCTCATCTGGCCCACGACGCCCTGAGCGCCACGTCGCTCGAGGGACGGCTCCGGAGCGCGCTGACTCCGGAGCTGTCCGCCCGAGAGACTTCAGGCCCCCGCGGGGTGAGCGACGGGCGAGGACTCCACGCCAGCCGACACGCGGTGCCAGAGCTGGTGCGAGGTGAGCAGCAGCGTCAGGACGACGATGGGCGCGACAGCGGTGCCCAGCGGATCTCCCATCGCGATGTGCGACACGGCCGCCGCCACGAAGTCGATGGCGAAGCCCGCATAGGCCCACTCGCGCAACGTGCGGGGCAAGGGGGCCCACAGCGCCACCACGCCCAGCAGCTTCGCGACGCCGAGCATGGTCCGGAAGTAGTCCGGGTAGCCCAGGTGCTCGAACGCCGCGACCATGTTCGGCGCAGCGGTCAGATACAGGAAGGCGGAGCCCGCGGCCGACAGTGATACCAGCCCGGTGACAACCCAATACGCGACTTTCAGTTTCATGCTCACGCCTCCAAGGACCGTATGGGCTGACGAGCAGCCCCCCACGTGAGACGATACGGGTTACAAATCCGCGGTCGCAAGCGGGCCACTCTGACCCGCCCCCTCACCCTCGACGAGCCGTCGGCCATCATTCGCCAGGTCCGGCCTGCGACCCCGGTCCAGCTCGTCCCGGTCCAACATGCCGTCCTGGTCCTGGTCCACGCCGATGCGTCGCTCGGAGCCCGCGGGCACCACGGTGTATGTCAGCTCCGAGCCAGGCCGTGCCCCCGCCAGCAGCAGGAAGGCACCCACCTTCTCCGAGGCCCGGTCCGACTGGAACACCCCGCCGCCCAGGTAGGTGAAGCCGCGCGCCTCGCCAGAGCGGCGCCCCTTCACCACCAGGCCCACCTTGCCCTGCTCCGCCAGGGACATGAACTGCAACACCCGGGCGAACTCGGAGGGCGTGGCCGTCGTCAGCGTCACCTGCTGCCCCACCGCCGCGTGCGAGTCCTTGCTGTCAGGCCCCGGCGGCAAGAACATGTCCGTGGCCGAGCCGCGCGGCAGCTCCGAGCCAGAGAAGGACAGCAGCAGCGCGACGAGGTCCGCCACCTCCTGGTCGCTCTCCGGGTTGAAGGTCGGCTCGGTGATGAAGCGCGCCAGCGAGTCCACGCTGCCGTCATGGATGAAGGCGAAGCCCGCGAGACTCTCCTTCTGCGTCAGCTCCATGCCCACCTTCTCGTAGACGTTGCGCAGCTGCGGCACCTTGAGCGTGACGTTGGTGCTGCCGTCGGTGGAGACGAGCGCGTGGTGAGACTCACCCATGGCGCCCTTCGGCATGGGCATCCACATGGCGCCGGTCCACTGCATGTCGACGGCGAGGCCCGACGGGAAGGTGTGGCACGTATTGCACGCGAAGAGGCCCTGCGCGAGCAGGCGCGGCGGACGAAATATCGCCATGCCCCGCGTCGCGTCACCATTGGGCAGCGGCTGGCCCGCGGGCGCGAAGCGGCCCGTCGTGTAGTGGCCCGGCAAGGGCAGGTTCCGGGGCAGCGAGTTGTCCAGGTTGCGGAACGGGTTGGGCGGGAAGGTCAGCGTCGCGAGGAACGAGCGCAGCTCCTTCATCTCCCGCGTCGTGAGCTGGGCATCGTCACCCTGGAGGCCCTCGAAGGCGGGGTTGAACTCCTCCAGGCTCGCGCGGTCTCCGCGCCAGTGCAGCGGCTCCTTGCCAATGATATCCTGGAGCGTCTGCGTCGTCATGGGGCCCTTCATCGGGTGCCACGCCTCGAAGGGCGGCAGCGGAAGGCCCATGCCCAGGTTCTGCCCGGCCAGGGACTTCACCGCGCCCGTCGGGTCACCCAAGTCCCACGCCAGCCGATCCATGCGCCCGTCGATGTGGCACGACGCACAGGCCACGTGGCCCAGGCCCGACGTCTTGTGCGTGTCGTAGAGGTGCTTGCGGCCCGCCTTGAGGGACTCGGGCGTCGGGTCGAAGAACGCCACCCGCGAGAGTTCCTTGAGGCGGTCCGTGCTCAACACGGAGATGCTCGCGCCGAAGCGGTTGAGCACGTAGAGCCTGTCACGCGAGTCGTCGAGGACGATGCCCGTGGGCCCCTCGCCCACCTCCGCCTGCGCCAGCCGCGCGCCGCCCAGGCCCACCGCCACCACGTTGTTGGAGCCCATGCCCGTCACGAAGGCCCGCGTGCCGCGCGAGTTCCAGGCGATGCCGCGCGGGTCTCCCACCGACAGGTTCCGCACGGACTGCGGCACCGTCGGCGTGGCGTAGTTCAGGTGCGGGTTGAGGTCATGCACCAAGGACGACGAAGGCCGGCGCGGGTCCACCACCGCCATCAGCACACGAAGGAAGCGCCCGTTGACGTTCGGCTCGAAGCGCACCTCGTTGCGCGCGTCGGTGCCCACCACCGTGACGGAGCCGGAGGGATGCACGGCCAGCGCCATGTTCGCGTTCATCAGCCGCGTGGCGTAGCTGACGTCGAGTGACGCCGTGTCGATGATGGCCAGGTCGCGGTCCGGCAGGTCCCAGCCCGTGAGGCGACCGGAGGCGGCGGCATTCGAGCCGCTCACCAGGGCCGTCCAGTCCGCGCGGTTGTCGTCCAGCCACTGGCCTCGCGTGTTCTTGCGCACGATGAGGCCCACGGGCGGAGGCGGCGGGTTGGCCGGATTGAGCGCCGGGAAGAAGGAGGAGCCCGCGTTGGGCGGCGGGTTGATGCCGCCATAGGGCCCGCGCGTGTCGCTCACGGCGTTGGGTGGGTAGGCATCCGGAATCAGCGAGCCGCCGCCGAGGATGGTGCTGCCGTTGCCGGACTCGAAGATGGCCGCGTAGACGAAGCGGCCGTCGGGGCTCACCGCGAGCGCGCGCGGGTCCTCGCCCTTCAGGGTGATGCGCTGAGGTGTGGCATCCGGGCGGCGCGGGTCCACCACCAGCACGCGGTTGACCTGGGAGCAGGTGATGAAGGCGCGCTCCGGGCGGCCCGCGAAGACGACATCCGCGGGTTCGTCATCCGTATGGATGGTGGCCGTCACGGTGCCGCGTCGCAGGTCGACGATGCTCACGCTGTCGGAGATGTGGTTCACCACCCACGCCTCGGTGTTGCTCCGAGCCCGCACCGACACGGGGTCCAGGCCCACGGGGATGGAGGCCACCAGCTCCAGCCCGCGTCGCGACGTCACGTCGAACACCATCAGCCGGTTGTCGGCGGTGTTCACCGCCAGCAGCAAATTGCCGTCAGGAGTCAGGTCCAGCGGGTGGACATGAGGGTCCTCCCAGTTCACGAACGATTCACCGGCGTGAGACATCCCGGGGAGCAGGAGCGAGGTGAAGCACAGCAGCAAGACCGCGCGTCGGACGACACCCATATCGGCGACCTCCACGTCAGGAAGAAGCGGTGCTTCTCACTGTCTTGCATGTATCAACGCGACGGATGCAACTCCTTGCGTGCAGAAAATCAAGTTCCTACATCCACCCATGCGGGGCGCGTCCTCTCGGGAATCAAAGATTCGAGCGGCCTGGAAAACGACTCGGAGCGTCACGCACCCCAAGCAAAGGCAGACACACAAGTCCCTTTACCCACGCCAAATCGGACAGACCCGCGACACCTAAAATGCGAGTGCCACGCAAGAAACAGCCCGCATGGCGTTGCAGGTGTCGCGCTCCGCCAAGACAATATTTTTCTGTCTCACGCCGCCACACTCATCTGCACCAGTGTGGGTGCGAAGCTGGACAACGGCGGGCACGCTTCAGGTGCACTTCGGTGCCGAGCCACCCAGGTGGCCTTGACTTCGGGGCGAGGCCCTTGCTCGGAATCACCTTCGCTCCGTGACGATACGCATGGCGACCCAAACGCCCCTTCTGCAGACGGTTCTGAGCTGGCCCCTTCCACAGGTCATGGCCTGGCTCGATGGGCTTTCCATCGGCGAGCCCGTGGGAGGCGAGAATTTCAATTGGGATGGCTTCGCCTTCACAGTGGCTGCTCGGGCCAAAACGGAGCGGAGCGTGCCCTGGGCCCATCTGGCGCTCCTCGTTTATGGCGTGCTCGCGGAGCGTCCTCCTGGTGGTGATGCGCACACCTTCATGCTCTCCGCGATGAGCCTGCGAGCGTGGATGATCAAGGAACTGGGCGCCCGAGACGGCGATGCGGTCCTGGACCCCGACACCATCTTCAGGTGGTTCCAGGATCTCGCCGTCTTTCCCCTCGAAGAGGCCGCCAGAATCGTAGCGACACCAGACTGGCGCACCATTCCCATCGAGACGCTCCTCAAGCTGCGCTACATCAAGAGCGCGCTCAACACCCTGAGCCACATCTCCGACTCAGGGGTGGTGCAGAAGCATCCAGAACTGGCCGAATGGCTTCAGCTCAGGAGTCGCCTGCCCTGACAGGCCACGAGTCGACATCAACGACGAGCGTCACGCCCGGGATGAAGAAGCGTCACGGCGTTCCACAGGCCGGCATGCCCGGGAACACGGCGTAGCTCCGGGTGCACCCCACGTCGCGCACGGCGATGGCGCGGGCCCGGGCGTCGTAGGTCTCCAGCGCGGCGGACAGCTCGCTGACGAGCGCCGTCCTCAGCGCGAGCGTCTGGCTGTTCGGCCCTGACGCGACTCCCCGCGCGGTGGCGAACTCGAGCAGCGCATCGAACACCTCCCCCAACGTGGCCGGGGTGGTCTGCTCGCGCGCCGGCAGCGCGGAGAAATCGACGCCCGTCTCCCAGACGTGACGCAGCACGTGCATCGTCTGGACGCACTCGGCGTTGGACATGTCGATGGTGAAGGTGCGCTGCGGCCCGAGCGGCCCGTAGCTCGACGAGGCATCCGTGCAGACATGATGTGAGATTCGGTCCGCCAGGGCATGCAGGAAGATGCCCGCGCGGGCCTCGAACGCATAGGTGCCGATGTACTCATCGAAGCCCGTGGACAGCACACCCGTCTCCACGTCCATCACCTGCGGCCCCGTCGTCGAGCTGATGGGCACCGCGACGGGCCCCACCGCCGCCACGCTGCCCGAGATGACGCCCGGCGCGCCGGAGAACGCGTAGCAGCCCGTCCCCAGGGCATAACCCCCGTTGGCCATCGGCGTCGTCAGGCCCCCCGTGCAGCCCCGCCCGGCGCCCTGGCCCTGGAGCACCCACGCGCGCAGGTTGGCGAGCAGCACCTCGTCCACGTCCGTCGTGTCCGGATGCAGCCCGTCCACCGTGGCATCCGGGGACATCGCCCCACCGTTGCGCGGGGTGACGAAGTGGAACAACACGCCGCCCTGGTTGAAGTTGCCCCGGTTCACCCCGGAGATGGACTTCGTGGTGCGCGCCACGCCGTCCGACACCGCGCCGCCATTCAGCGTCCGGGGCGTGAAGGTCGACAGGTCCGTCGCCTGGTCATAGGCGGCAATCCAGTAGGCGCTGACGGCGTCGAAGCCCACCGCCTGCGCCAACAGAAATGTGGCATCCGCGTGGACGAGGCTGCGCGCCCCATTCGACTGCCCCTTCGCGGTCGCCGCCGCATTCACCGCCGCGGCCTTGCAAGCCATCGAGGCGTCACCCGGCGCGCACCCCGAAGGCAGCGGCTGACAGTTGAGCGGCGCACCGCCCGACGTCGCGTAACAGAGGTCCTCACCGAAGCCGAAGCTCGTGGAGGAGAACAACAAGGAGGCCAGCAGGAGGGGGCTTTTCATGCCTCCAGGAACCCGCCCCCGAACTCCTGGTTGCGGGGCCTCTCACTGCCTCGCGCGCGTCAGTGTCCGGAGTCCCCGGTGGACGCGCCCTCGGGCCTGGGGCGGAACACCCGGAACAACAGCGCGATGGACGGAATCACCGTGAGCGCTCCCACCGCGAGCGCGATGAGCAACAAGCGCTGCGCCGCGGGGCTCGCCGCCGCGCCCTGCAGCGTCACGTCCGGCACCACCAGATAGGGATACTGGGACGCCGCCCAGCCCAGGACGATGAGCCCGGCCTGGAGGGCCGCCGCCAGTCGCGCCCACTGGAAGCGACGCGTCCACAGCAAGGCGAACGCCGTCACGGCCGCCACTCCTGTCGCCCCATGCAGCGCCAGCGCGAAGGGCGAGCGCGACAACCCCTCCCACACCCGAGGCGCCCCCTCGCGCGCGAGCAACAACACCACGAGCGCCGCGATGAACACCGCCACACCCGCGCCGAGCGCGCGCTTGCGGAAATCCTCTCGCAGCTCCGCTCCAGACGCCTCGTGCGTGAGGAACACCGCCGCCAGGAAGGCGAAGAGCGCCAGCGCCAGGACCCCCACCGCCCACGAGAAGGGCGACAGCCACGACGCGAAGAAGCCGCTCACCACCACCCTGCCCTCCACGCGGATGGAGCCGCTCACCACCGCGCCCACGCACATGCCCAGCAGCAGCGGCGCGACGATGCTCGCCCCGCTGAACACCAGCCCCCACTGCCGCTGCGCGGCGTCGCCTCGCATGTCGTAGGTGCGGAAGGTGAAGGCCGCGCCCCGGAAGACGATGCCCAACAGCAGCAACGTCAGCGGCACATGCAGCGCCACGCTCAGCGCCGCGAAGGCGCGAGGAAACCCCGCGAACAACAGCACCACGCCCACGATGAGCCAGATGTGATTCACCTCCCACACCGGCCCCATGGCGCGAGCGATGAGCGCCCGCTGCTCCGCCTTGCGCGGCCCGAAGGACAAGAGGTCCCACACCCCGCCACCGAAGTCCGCGCCGCCAAACAGCGCGTAGAGCACGAACGTCCCCGCCAGCACGAAGCCCAGCACCGCGTCAGTGGACATGGGCCCCGCCTCCCTTCGCGTCAGGCCCCTTCGGCTCGCGGTCCGGCAGCGTGTCCGCCACCTGCCGCTTCAACAGCGCCACCACCACCACGCCGAGGAACACGTACACGACGGTGAAGGTCCAGAACGGCGCGGCCAGGTGCGGCACCGGCGTCACCGCGTCCGCCGTGCGCATGACGCCCCGGACAATCCACGGCTGCCGTCCCCACTCGGTGACGAGCCACCCCGCCTCCAACGCCACCAGCCCGAGCGGCCCCGACACCAGCCACGCCCACATCATCTTCCGCCCCGAGGGCCACGCCTTCCTGCGCCACCGGTACCCGAGCGTCACCAGCGCCAGCAACGCCATGGCGCTGCCCGTGCCCACCATCACCTGGAAGGCCACGTGCACCTTCGCCACCGGCGGCCACGTGTCGCGAGGGAACTCGTTGAGCCCCTTCACCTCCGCGTTCGGATCTCCAAACGCGAGGATGGACAGGCCCTTGGGGATGTCCAACGCGTGCGAGACAGTCCCCGTCTCCACGTCCGGCAACCCGCCCACCCGCAGCGGCGCGCCGCGCTCCGTCTCGAACTGTCCCTCCATCGCCGCCAGCTTCACCGGCTGCGCCTTCGCCACGTGCTTGGCGGACAGGTCTCCGACAACGGGCTGGAGCAGCGCGGTGACACACGCGAGCGGCAGCGCCACCGACAGCGCCTTGCGATGGAAGGCCGAGCCCGGATGGCGCAAGAGCACGAAGGCGTGGATGCCCGCCATCGCGAACGCGCTCGCCTGATAGCAGGAGAGCAGCACGTGCGACGTCTGGGTGAGCCAGCCCGGGCTGAACATCGCCTTCAGCGGTTCGATATCCGTGGGCCCGTGCGGCGTGGCCACGAAGCCCGACGGGTCGTTCATGAACACGTTGACCAGCGTGACGAAGAACGCGCTGGCCGCGCCGCTCACCGCCACCATGACGCCGGAGAACAGGTGCAGCCCCGGCGACACCCGCTCGCGGCCGTACAAATAGATGCCCAGGAAGATGGCCTCGGTGAAGAACGCCACGCCCTCCAGGCTGAAGGGCAGGCCGATGACTTCGCCGTACTGGCCCATGAACTCCGGCCACAGCAGGCCCAGCTCGAACGACAACACCGTGCCGCTCACCGCGCCCACCGCGAAGAGGATGGCCGTCCCCTTCGCCAGCTTCTGGCTCAGCTTCCGATAGTCGGCATCTCCCGTGCGCCGCTGCTTCCAGTCACTCAGCACCATGAGCACTGGCAACGCCACGCCCGCCGCCGCGAACACGATGTGGAACGCGAGCGACAGGCCCATCTGCGCCCGCGCATAGAGCAGGTCCGTCATGGGCATCAGAATGCATTATGCCCATTTGTTACGCATTCAGATTTTCTACTCCTCCGGCAAAGCGGGGCTCGGGGCCTGACGGGCGGGCACGAGCGTCTTCACGGAGTTCTTGGCCACGGCGGTGGCCAGCGTGGTGGCGAAGATGAGGACGAGCTTGCGGCCCAGCTCGGCGCCCACGGGGCGCTGGTCCGCGCTGGCGGCCACCTGGTCCGGATGCTCCCAGGCCCGCTGGAGCGCCTTGCGCCGCTTCTTGCGCAGCACCTCCGCGCGGTGGCGGGAGCGGTAGATGGCCAGGCCCACGCCCGCGCCCACCAGCACCATGGCCACGGCGCCCGCGGCCACCAGCGCGCCCGAGTGCTGCTTCGCCTGATAGCGGACATCGAGGATGCGCCCGCGCCGCCGGTCCAACTCCTCCAACGTCAACAGGAGCTCATCCCGGATGCGGTCCGCGGTCTGCTCCACCTGCTTGCGGTCATCCATGCCCTTGGTGATGCGGTGGTCGACGTGGCGTTGACGCTCCGCCAGCTCGTTGCCCCCTCGGCCGTTGCCGTTCATTGCAGCGTCTCCCGTGTGAGCTGGTAGTCGAGCTTCAGACGCTCCTGCGTGTGCGTCAGGGGCTTCTTGGGCACCCGCTTGCTGCCCAGGAAGAGCATGCCGCCGGCGATGGCGAGCAGCACCACGCCCACCAGCAGCACGCCCAGGGCCGCGCCCAGGGGCAGGGCCAGGCCCAGCGCCACGAAGAGCACCGCCAGCGACGTGAGGGCCAGCACCGCGCCCGCGCCAATGAGGATGCCCGCGGTGCGCGCGGCCTTCAGCTCGTCACGAAGCTCCTTCTTGGCGTGCAGCACCTCGGCGCGCACCAACAGGCGCGTCTCCGCCAGGGCATGCCGGATGAGCTCCGTCGTGGAGAGCGACTCCAGTTGGCTCCGTTCCAGGCGTTCCGATTCGAGGTCCACGACTCACGTCTCCCGCGTTCCGTGGAGGGGGACTCCCGGGTGCGCGCCCGTCCGCTCGGCCGGCACCTGGCCCCACTCCTCCGGACAAGGTGGGCAGGGCGGACGAGCGCGCAAAGCCCGCCTGGAAGTGCAGGACCGGCCCGCCTGGTCGCCTGCCTGGGGAGACTCGCGAGGGGCTAGCGGCGGCGTTGGTGGGCCAGGGCCGTGGCCAGCGTCTCGCGCACCTGGTGGGCCCGGAACAGTCGGTCCGCGGTGTCCACCAGGTTGTCCATGTACAGCACCTGCTTGCGCAGGCGCGCGGGGAGCGCGCGCGTGCCCAGGTGCGCGCCCAGCAACGCGCCCGTCAACGCCGCCGCGACGTCCGCTTCTCCGCCACAGCGCAGCACCAGCGCCACCGCCTCGCGGAAGTCGTGGGGCACCTTCAGCGCGGCGTACAGCGACGTCAGCAGCACGGGCACCACGTGCGAGGGCAGCCCGTCCACGCCCTTCAGCTCGCTGGGGGGCACGCCCACCTTGCGAAGCTGCGACAGCGCGCGCGCGGTGTCCCACGTCAGGAGCCGGGGCAGGTGCCGCAGCTCCTCCGCCAGTCCCTTGTCGTGCACGGCGGCCGTCAGCGACAGCTGCTCGCAGAAGGCCGAGGGCGTCAGCGGCGCCTCCTCCATGCCCAGCGCGGCGGCCTGCGCGAAGGCGGCGGCGGCGGCGGAACAGACAGGGTCCTTGTGGGTGATGACGGTGAGCACGCCCGCGTCATGCGGCAGGCGCGCGCGCTGCCCGCTCTCCAACAGGCCCACCACCAGCGAGCGGCTGAGCACCGACGGACAGCGCGTGCCCAGGGGCGCGCCCGCGCTCATCCACGGCGTGCCGCTGGAGAGCCGCTGGAGCGACTCCGCGAGGCTGCGGGGCGGCTGGAGGATGATGCCCTCCTGCCACAGCCACGCCAGGTGCGCCGCCGCGCTGCGCCCGTCCACGCGGCCCTCGCGGATGACGCTCTCCGCCGCCGCGAGCAAGAGCTGCGTGTCGTCGCTGAACTGGCCCTTGGCGAACTTGCCGCGCGGCCTGGGCGCGAAGTCCTCGGCGAGCCCCGGCAGCCGCGCGAGGCTCGCGGGGGGGATTCCGCGCAGCGGAAAGCCGAGCGCATCCCCAATGGCGAGCCCCACGAACGCCGCTTGGAACCTGTCCTGGCGCTCGGAGGGAGTCAGCGGCATGGATTCGAGGAGATTAACCGAGGCTCAGGGCTGGACGGACAGGGAGAAGCGCGCGAATCGCGCGCGGCTTCCGACGAAATGACACGCGTGGGGACTTGACTCGCGGAGGAGGACGGCACCCGCGTGTTTCACGCGAACGACTTCCGCTCCGTACACCAGGACGCCCGCCGTCATCACCGTCCACCCTCCTTGCCTCGTGCCCCCCGAGTCGTCACACGCGGGGGTGGGCTGACTATCGCAACCAGCACGCGCGCGGCAAGCCCGAGCACCAGCATGCATTCGCGCACCTGCACGCGTGTCCAACTCCGGAAGCTTCAGCGCGTCCGCTCACACGGAGCGCATGGCGCACGAGGAGCGCGCAGGTGGCAGCCCCACGCGGGAGTCGGCACACGCGCCGTCACGCGTCACGCGTCGTCGCGGCCCAGGTTGACGACGGCCTGCAAGCGCGCCAGCACCGCCTCCGCGCCCTGGTGCAGGTGCGTCCCGTCCCAGAGTGCGGGTGTGGAGTGGCCGCCATGCAGCGTCCAGTCCAGCTCGGCCTCCGCGTACACGAGGTTGCGGAAGACGATGCGGTCCTCCAGCGCGTGGTCGACGATGTAGCGGCGCGCCGCGGCGGAGGGCTTGTCGGCGATGCGGTGGAACAGCTCGAGCGGGGCAGAGGTCATGGCGCCGTCACGGGAAGGAAGAAGTCGGCCAAATCCTTGCGGGAGCGGCCGACCAGGTCCGCCAGTGTGTACCGGTCCAGCACGGCGAGGAAGGCCTCGCGCGCCTCGGCCAGCACGCCCTTGAGCCCACAGGCCGGGGCGATGGGGCACGTGTTGGTTTCACGGTTGAAGCACTCCACCAATTCGAAGTCCGGCTCCGCCGCGCGCAGCACCTTGCCCACGGAGATGTCCTTCGGGGGGCGTGCCAGCGTGACGCCGCCGGAGCGGCCCGCTTTGACTTCCACGAAGCCCTCGCCCGACAGCGTCTGCACCACCCGCACCAGGTGGTGCTTGGAGATGCCGTACGCGTCCGCCAGCTCCTGGGTGGAGGCGAGCCTTCCAGGACGGGCGGCGAGGTAGAGCAGGACGCGCAGCGAGTAGTCGGCGTGGAGGGTGAGGTGCACGGTCAGCGGGCTCCGACGGGCTCCACCCGGGGAGCGCTCGGCAGGAAGGCATCCGCGTGGAGGTCCTTCAGCGAGAGTCCCGAGAGGAAGAGCTTCTTGCGCAGGGATAACACCATTCCAGAATCGCCGCAGAGCCACGCACGGAAGCCCACCGGCCTGGGGCACTCCGCGCGGATGAGCACGTCGAGGGCGCCCTCGGCCACGTCGCGGCTGCCGCCCGTCAACACACAAGGCCTGTAGTGGAAACCCGAGTGTCGCGCGGCCAGCTCACGCAGCGCGTCCATCAGGTAGAGCCCCTCGGGCGTGCGCGCGCCGTGGAAGAGCCAGATGGGTCCGGTGTGCCCCGACTCCAGCGCGTCCCGGACGATGCCGTGGAGCGGAGCCAGCCCCGTGCCGGTGCCCGCCAGCAGCAGCGGCTGCTCGGGATGGCCGGGCACGTAGAAGCAACTCCCGGCAGGGCCTTGCACCGCCACGGTGTCACCGACGCGCGCTTCCCGGGCGAGCCAGCCGCTCATCGCCCCGCCTGGTATCAGGCGCACGTGCAGCTCCAGCAGACCCTCGCGCGGCAGGCTCGCCAGGGAGTAGCTGCGAGCCAGCCCATCCGCCCGCAGCAGTGACACGTACTGCCCCGCGCGGTAGTCGAAGGGCGCGTCGGTGGACAGCCGCACCCGCAGCACGCTTGCGGACAAGAGCGTCAGCGAGTCGATGCGCGCGGGCACACGCAGCGCGTCCGCGCCCGCCACCTCCAGCTCCGTGCCCGCGACGGGCTTGCAGACACACGCGAGGAAGTAGCCCTGCGTGCGCAGCGTGTCCTTCAGCCCCACGCGCGCGGCCTCCGGGATTTCGCCCGACAGCGCGCGCATGAGGCAGGACTGACAGGCTCCGGCGCGGCACGCGTTCGGCACCGCCACCCCCTGTCGCAAGAGGCCGTCCAGCACGCTCTCCTCGGACTCCAGCGGATACCACCGTGACTCGTGCTTGACCCTGGCCATGGCGCGCCTCCGGTGGCTTCAGCGGTTGAGCACGTCCGCGCGAGCGCCACCGGCGATGGAGAGCACCCGCTCCACCAGCGGCGCGGGCACGTTGAGCTCCTCCAGCGTCGCGCGCAGGTGCTCCACCACCGCGTCGAAGTGCGTCTCGTTCAGCCCGCGCTTCACCAGGGGCGCATGCCCCGCGCGCATGTCCTTGCCCGAGTAGTTCGACGGGCCGCCCGTCACCATCGTCAGGAACGCCTTCTGCTTCGCGGCCTGGCGCTCCATGTCCACGTCCTCGAAGAAGTGGCTGATGCGGTCGTCCGACAGCACCTTCCGGTAGAACACGTCCACCGCCGCCGCCATCGCCGGCTCTCCGCCAATCTGCTCGTAAACGCTCTTCTCCTGCGCCGCCGTGCTCATCTCGGTCCGCCCCTTTCGCCCGGTCCGGGCCTAAAGATGCATTTCAAATGCATCGATTCGAGCGTAACGTCAACTTCGTCGGACAAGGCGGTTGAATCGATGGAATCAGGCGGGGCCCTGGAGGCGCCGTCGTGGGGGATTCACGTCTCCGCGCGGAAGTTGCGGCCCAGGGCCGCGCTGGTGCCGACGTCGTGGCGGAACACGTTAGAGCAGGGGCCACCAGCGTTCGACTTGAGGCCACAAGGACGCGGAGGGCAGGTTCACCACGGCCTCCCGCGTGCGCTCCAGGTTCGGCCACGCTTCGGCGCACACCGAAACGTCCTGGTACGCTCCGTGCGCAAGCTCCCGTCATGCCCCATCCCATCGACCTCGCCCTCACCGCCTCGCTCATCGGAGACGCCACACGCGCGGGCATGCTCTCGCGCCTGCTCGAAGGGCCCGCGCGCACGGCGGGAGAGCTCGCACGCGAAGCGGGCATCTCCCCGCAGACGGCGAGCGGACACCTGGCGAAGCTGTTGGAGGGAAACCTGGTCCGCGTGGAGGTCCAGGGCCGGCACCGCTACTACCGGCTCGCCAGCCCCGACGTCGCGCGCGCCCTGGAGGCGCTCAGCCTGCTCGTGCCCACGCGCGTGGCGCCCGTACGCGTCCCGGAGCCGCTCCGCTTCGCGCGCACCTGCTACGACCACCTGGCGGGCACGCTGGGCGTGGCGATGGCCGAGGGCCTGGAGCAACGCGGACTCCTGGAGTCCAGCGAGGACAGCTACGCGCTCACTGCCTCGGGCGAGCGCTTCATGACGAAGTGGGGCGTGGACCTGGAGGAGCTGTCCCAGGGCCGCCGCGCCTTCGCGCGCCGCTGCCTGGACTGGAGCGAGCGCCGCGCCCACGTCGGTGGGGCGCTGGGCGCCGCGCTGGCGGAGCGCCTCTTCGCGCTGCGCTGGATTGCACGCCGGCCCGAGGGCCGCGGAGTGCGGCTCACCGTCGAGGGCCGGCGGGGCTTCGAGAAGTCGCTGGGGCTGTCCTGGCCCTGAGGCCAGGACGCTGACTCAGCCCCGGGCGGCCGTGGACGCGGCGCCGATGCGGGCCGCCTCGCGACGCACCGTGGCCTGCTCCAGCTCGTAGCGGGCGTCCTCGGAGGACAGGCCCTTGAGGCGCTCCTGCGCGTCGGACAGACGCTTGCGCGCGCCCTCCACGTCGATGCCGGACACGTGCTCCGCGGCGTCCGCCAGCACCAGCACCTTGTCGTTGGCCACTTCCACGAAGCCGCCAGCGACGAAGTACGCGTCGCGCTTGCCGGCCTCGATGAGCGTCAGCGGGCCCGGCTCCATCAGCGACAGGAAGGGGGTGTGCCCCGGCCGCACGCCAAACAGACCCTTGCCGCCGGGCACGATGGCCTCGTCGGCCTGCACCGACAGGATGCGCTTCTCGGGGGTGACAATCTCCACAGTCAGCTTGGCCATGAGGCTCCTCGCACTACCCAAATCAGAAATGGAGCTGCTGGGTGGTTCCACCCACCGGCTCGAACTCCACCACCCCGCCGTCCGTCAACCGAGGCCCCTTGCCGGGGATGCCGAGCGTGCCCTCCACCCACTTCAAGTGGTGGGTCATCTGGCGCACCTCGGTGAGCTGCTTGGCGGGAACCAGGTCCGTCAGCCGCCGCTCCAGGACGCGCTGCCCGTCGCGGCCGTACTGCCCCGCCACCAGCACGTTCACGGCCCAGCCCGGAGGACCCTTGGGCTTCCTCGCCTTGCCCCGCCTCGGCGCCGGCTCTTCCTTCCCCTTCCCCTTCTCCACCAGGGGCCACAGCACCCAGACGCGCTCGCCGTCGTTGGAGACGAAGTAGTAGTCGTCCACCGTCCCCACGCACTGCTCGAGCTGCCAGACGGGTCCGCTCTCCTTCGTCACCTCGAGCCGGCACTTGCCCGGCCCCAGGTCCACCATGCGCACGCTGTACAAGCCGTTGGCGCTCACCCGGGCTCGGCCCTTTCGCTCCTCCGCGACGGCGGGGAGCGACAGGACACAGAGGAACAGGGCGAGCGCCGCGTGACGCATGGTCACCTCGGAAAGCGAGTGGGAACCGAGTCTACGCCGCCAGCTTGCGCGCGTTCTCGACGACCTCGTTGATGGCGCCCGCCATGTAGAAGGCGCTCTCGGGGATTTCGTCGTGCTTGCCCTCGGCGATCTCCTTGAAGCCCTGGATGGTGTCCTGGAGCTTCACGTACCGGCCTTCCTTGCCGGTGAAGACCTGGGCGACGAAGAACGGCTGGGACAGGAAGCGCTGAATCTTGCGGGCGCGCGCCACCACCAGCTTGTCGTCCTCGGAGAGTTCGTCCATGCCGAGGATGGCGATGATGTCCTGCAGCTCCTTGTACCGCTGGAGGATGCCCTGGACCTTGCGGGCCACCGCGTAGTGCTCCTGGCCGATGATGCCCGGGTCCAGGATGCGGCTGGTGGAGTCGAGCGGGTCCACGGCGGGGAAGATGGCGAGCTCGGCGATGGAGCGGTTGAGCACCGTCGTCGCGTCGAGGTGGGCGAACGCCGTCGCGGGCGCCGGGTCCGTCAGGTCGTCGGCGGGCACGTAGATGGCCTGCACCGACGTAATCGAGCCCTTGGTGGTGGAGGTGATGCGCTCCTGCAGGCTGCCCATCTCCGTGGCGAGCGTGGGCTGGTAACCCACGGCGCTGGGGATGCGGCCCAGGAGGGCGGACACTTCCGAGCCGGCCTGGGTGAAGCGGAAGATGTTGTCCACGAAGAGGAGCACGTCACGGCCCTCCACGTCGCGGAAGTACTCCGCCATGGTCAGCGCGGAGAGGGCCACGCGGGCGCGGGCACCGGGCGGCTCGTTCATCTGGCCGTACACGAGGACGGCCTGGCTGGCCTCCAGGTTGTCGGTCTTGATGACGCCCGTGTCCTGCATCTCGTGGTACAGGTCGTTGCCCTCGCGGGTGCGCTCGCCCACGCCGGCGAACACGGAGAAGCCGCCGCGCTCGATGGCGACGTTGCGGATGAGCTCCTGCAGGAGCACCGTCTTGCCGACGCCGGCGCCGCCGAACAGGCCAATCTTGCCGCCACGGGTGTAGGGGGCGAGCAGGTCGATGACCTTGATGCCGGTCTCGAACATCTGCACGCGCACGTCCTGCTCCGTAAACGGAGGGGGCGCGCGGTGGATGGGCCAGTACTCCTGCGACTTCACCGGGCCCATCTCGTCCACCGGCTCACCGGTGACGTTCAGGATGCGGCCCAGGGTGGCCTTGCCGACCGGAACCTGGATGGGGGCGCCCGTGTTGCGGACAGGGGTGCCACGCGCGAGGCCCTCGGTGGAGTCCATGGCGATGGTGCGCACCGTGTTCTCGCCCAGGTGCTGCGCCACTTCCAGGGTGAGGTTCTCCTGCTCCGGACCCAGGTTGGCGTTCGTCACCTTCAGGGCGACGTACACCTCGGGGAGACCGCCCGGCGGGAACTCGACGTCGACCACGGGGCCGAGAACCTGGATGATTTTGCCTGCCGTAGGAACTTGAGCGCTCATGGGATTTCGTCTGCCTCGTGAGGGGGAGCGGCCGGCGCCGTGCCCGTCATCAAATTTCGGCCCGGGTGGGAGGGCGGTGCCCCTTTACCGGGGGCCTTCCCTAGAATCAAGCCTCCCGGGGTCCTGACCGGTAAGTCCCGCTTAGCGGATCCACGCCCCCGGCGCCAACCCCCCGGCTACTTCCCGTCCACCTGATAGACGAGCGGCAGGTTGCCCTTCGAGCCGCCGCCCACGACGACGACCTTGGCGTTGGGGCTGGAGGCGAGCTTCTCCGTGGCCTCGATGCCCTTGAAGCGCAGGTACTCCTCGGTGAGGCCCTGGCGGACGATGTCCTGGTACCTGGCGATGCCCTCGGCTTCGATCTGCCGGCGCTCGGCCTCCTGGCGCTCCTTGTCCAGGGTGAAGCGCATCTTCTGGCTGCGCTGCTCCTCGGCCAGCTTGTCGGCGATGGCCTCCCGGATAGCGGCCGGCAGGGTGACGTCCCGGACGAGGATGGCCTCCACGACGACGTGCTTGCCCTGCAGGGCCCGCGACACCTCGTCCTGGATCTCCTTCTCAATCTGCTCGCGCTTCGTGGAGTAGATCTCCTCCGGGGCGTACCGGCCGAACACCTTGCGCGCCTCCGAGCGGGCGATGGGGGCGATGAGGATGTCCGCGTAGCGGGGACCCGTCTGGGTGTGCAGCTCGAAGAGCTTCGTCGGGTCCACCCGGTAGCGCACACTGGAGTCCACCTTCAAATCCAGGCCGTTGTTGGAGAGCACGCTCAGCTCGTCCTTCATCTCCTGGACGCGCAAGTCGTAGGTGATGAGCGACTTGCCCGGCCTGAGCACGTGCAGGCCTTCCCCATAGGGCTCGCGCTGGGTGCCGCTGCCGAACGAGTCGAAGCCGATGCCCCCGTGGCCGCTGGACACCGTCTCACAGGCACACCCGCTGATGCACAACAGGCCCAGCACCACCCACAGTCGCTGCTTCACGCGGCCCTCCTCGCACGCAACCCACGCGCGCTCGCGAAGGCCTTTAAACGCGAAGGGCCCGCACCCAAAAATGGGGGCGGGCCCGAGGGCGCTGCGACGCGAGGCGAGGACTACTTGAGCGCCTCGGCGCCGGAGACGATCTCCATCAGCTCCTTGGTGATGACCGCCTGACGGGTGCGGTTGTAGGTGAGCGTCAGGCTGGAAATCATGTCCGAGGCGTTGGAGGTGGCGTTCTCCATGGCGCTCATGCGGGCGCCGTGCTCGCTGGCCACGCTCTCCAGCAGGGCGCGGTAGACCTTGATGTTGACGGCCTGGGGGACCAGGCGGTCCAGCACGGCCTGGCGGTCCGGCTCGTACTTGAAGTCCACCATGGCGGTGGCGCCCTCGGCGGGGGGCGCGCCGGCGCCGAGCGTCTGCAGCGGCAGCAGCTGCGCGACGACGACCTTCTGGTTAATCGCGCTGATGAACTCGTTGTAGACGATGTGGACCGCGTCCACCTCGCCGTTGAGGAAGCTGGCGACCAGCTCCTCGGCCACGTCCGCGGCGGCGCGGTAGTTCAGCCGCTGGTACAGGCCACCAAAGTCCTTGCGGATGGTCTGGTTGCGGTTGCGGAAGAAGTCGTTGCCCTTGCGGCCCACCGTGGAGACCTGGATGCTCTCCAGCGCGGTGTTCTCGTAGATGAAGCGGTTGGCGCGGCGGGTGATGTTGGAGTTGAAGCCGCCCGCGAGGCCGCGGTCCGACGTCAGCGTCACCAGCTCCACGCGCTTGACCGGACGGGCCACCAGCAGCGGATGGGTGAGGTTGTCGTCACCGGAGCGCGCCGACAGGTCCGAGATGATCTGGTCCAGCATCGTCGCGTACGGACGGGCGGCGAGGATGGCGTCCTGCGCCTTTCGCAGCTTCGCGGCGGAGACCATCTTCATGGCCTTGGTGATCTGCCGCGTGTTCTTCACCGAGCGGATGCGCTTGCGAATGTCGCGAAGGGACGCCATGGGACGGAGGACTCCTGTGGGACGTTCTGCCCAGGTGCGCCCGGGTGGGAGCAAGGCAGTCTGACGGCGGGGCCCCCTATATAAGCGGGCCGCAAGCCGGTCAACGGCAGTCCTGCCGGGGTTTTCCCGACACGCGACCCGGGGTGCTTCCCGCAAGCTCCGGCGGAGGGCTGCCGGGCGGGCACCCCCCATGCTGTCGGTGGTGGGCGGACCCCTTACCTTCCAGGGCATGGTCTCAGCAGTCACCGCCGGTGGACCCCTGCTCATCGTCGAGGACGACGTGGATATCCGCGAGGCGCTCCAGGCCTACCTGGAGCTGCAGGGCTACGAGGTCCGCGTGGCGGGCGACGGCCGGGAGGCGCTGGCGCACCTGGCGGGCCCGCAGCCGCCCTCCCTCATCCTGTTGGACATGGGGCTGCCGGTGCTGGACGGCCACCGGGTGCTGACGGCGCGGCGCACCGACCCGGCGCTCTCCAGGGTGCCGGTGGTCATCCTGTCGGCGGAGACGGCGGACATGAGCCCTCGCGACAGGGCGGTGTACGCGGCGAGCCAGGGCGTGGCGGCCTTCCTGCCCAAGCCGGTGGAGCCCAAGCGGCTCCTGGAGACGCTGCGGCGGCTGTTGCCAGGGCTGGCCGCTCCCCAGGCGGACGCGCTCCTTTGACGCAGGCAGCCCACACGGGGCTTTGCGAGGGCGGTCGGCCGTAACACAATGGCGCCTCTGGAGCGGTGGTTCCAGGGTCCATGAAGCCAACCCGAGCGAGCGGTATCTGGGCGCGCAGGGCCCTCATCCTCCTGCTCGTGGGCACGGTGGGCCTGCTCGTCACCTCGCACCTGGTGCGGGTGAGCTACGAGGAGCGCATCGTGTCGCTGGCCCAGGCGCCGTCCGCGCCGGTGGCGCTCGTCTTCGGCGCGGGGCTGGCACCGGGCGCGGTGCCCTCTCCGGTGCTCGCCCAGCGGTTGGACATGGCGATGGCGCTGTGGCGCGAGGGCAAGGTGCGCGCGGTGCTGGTGAGCGGGGACGAGGTGAAGCCCTTCCACCACGAGACGCGAGCCATGCGGCGCTATCTGCTGGAGCGCGGCGTGCCGGAGTCCGCGGTGCTGGGCGACGAGGCGGGGCTGTCCACCTACGACAGCTGCCTGCGGGCGCGCGGCGTATTCGGAGCGAGCCAGGCGCTGCTCGTCACCCAGCGCTTCCACCTGCCCCGGGCGTTGTTCATCGCCAACTCGGTGGGCATCGACGCGTGGGGTGTGGCGGCTGACGAGGGGCGCTCGACGCCCTGGCGCTACACCGTGCGCGAGACGCTGTCGCGCGTGCTGGCGCTGGGCATGGTGGTGCTGAAGGTGGAGCCCGTCTACCCCACGGGCCGCGCGGCGTTCCCGAAGGGCTGAGCCGTCGAGCCCGGCAGGCGGGCGGGCGGCACGAATTGCGGCCGTGCTCGCGGGTTCTCATTGTTGAAACACGGCGGCCGGCCCACCCCGCTTGAGCGAGGAGACACCATGCGATTCAAGAAGCTCGGTTCGGAGGACGTGGGCGAGTCCACCTCATTGCGCCATGTGAATCAGGACACCGGTGAGGAGGAGATCAACATCTCCGACCAGGACATGGCGGCGACTCCGCCGCTGGAGGAGGAGCCGGACTTCCGAGACATCCTGCCGGACCAGATTCATGAGTTCCGCCGGGGTGACGAGGAAGAGGACGAAGTGGAGCTGACGGCCCAGCCCGAGGAGCGCTTGCGCCCCGCGCGCAGGGATCAGCTTCCGGAGAGCTGACTCACGGAGCCACCGATGGGATGGCGAGGCCGGGCTGAAGAGGCCCGAGCCCGCTGCCCCCACCGCCCTCACCCGCGCTGGTGTTCCCACTCTCCGTTGGAGTGATTGGCAAGCCAGCCTTCGAGCGCGTGCAGAGCATCCCTCGTCATTGCTTCCTCCCAGAAGTTCCCTTGAGGGTGAGGAACGGCGAGGAGTCGCCAAGCTGACGTCGAGACGGTCTTCTCGTATTGCCTACCTCAGGGAGCCGCCTCGCCCCGAGCCCACGAGCGACCCCTTGCTGAATCGAGGGGCCGCGCGTGGATACGAGGAGTGACTACCTCCGCGTCTTGGCCTTCTTGGTAGGGGCCTTCTTCGCAGTGCTCTTGGTCACTGCCTTCTTCGCGGCGACCTTCTTGGCACCCGCCTTCTTCGCGGCACCCTTGGCCACTGCCTTCTTCGAGGCAGGCTTCTTCACGGCGGACTTGGCCGGTGCCCTCTTCGCGGCAGGCTTCTTCGCCGGTGCCTTCTTCGCGGCAGGCTTCTTCGCCGGTGCCTTCTTCGCGGCAGGCTTCTTCGCCGGTGCCTTCGCCGGTACCTTCTTCTCGGCGGCCACCTTCGCAGGCGCCTTCTTCGCTGCGGGCTCCTTGCCGGCGGCCTTGTTCACAGCGCTCGTCACAGGCGCCAGCGCCAGTGGAGTAGCCACCTCCTTCGCCTTGGCCTTCTTCGCAACAGGCTCGGCCTGAGGAGCACTCGCCGGCTTCACCCCGGCGGGCGTCACGGCCTCCTTCGCCTTGGCCTTCTTCGCGACAGGCTCGGCCGGAGGAGGACTCGCAGGCTTCACCTCGACGGGCAGCACGGCCTCCTTCGCCTTGGCCTTCTTCGCGACAGGCTCGGCGAGGGACTTCGTCTCCGGCGCCTGGGCAGCGGACGGCTTCTTCTTGGGCGCCTTCTTCTCGGGCCCCAGCTCCTTGCGCAGCGCCTCCTGCATCGTCGGCCGCACGAAGAGCTCCACTTGCGTCACCGCCGCCTTCAACGGAGCCTTCTTCCCACCACCGACCTTCGCGCCACTCTTTCCGAACCCGACACTTTCGTCGCCCTTCCGTCCGCGCGACATGTCGTCGTCGTACTCATAGGCCAGCTCGCGCTGAGCGCCCGGGTCCTCTTCCTCTTCGGCCTCGACGAGCACCTCCTCCTCGACGCCCTCCTCCTTCACCTCTTCTTCGTCGTCCGCCGCGACGCCAGAGAGCGCGCCCTGGAGCACCGCGTTCAGCGCCCGCGCGAAGGTGCGCTCACCGAAGCTCTCGACCTCCGCCGGAGGCACGAGCACGTCGAGCATCTCCTTCAACGTGCGGTACAGCCGCATCTCGCGCTTCTCGCCCTCCCAGGTGCCGAAAATCCATTCCTCGTCACCCAGCGCCTGGACCCAGCCTGGCAGCGGCCCGCCCCCATCCCCCTGCTCCACCATCGCCGACTTGCGCGCGGAGAACAGGTGCCGGTGAGTCCCCTTCATCCCGATGCGCCACACGCCCGCCGCCGGGAGCCCCTCCAGCTTCAGCCGCGTCTTCTCCAGCACGCTCACGGAGCCCTCGGGCCCATGCAGCGGGAAGAGGCTCACGTCTCCGTGAAACTCACCCCCGTTGAAGGACAGGTACAGGTGGCCGAGGTCCTCTGGGAATGGAACGCCACACTCCGTCTCCGCCCACCGGACCTCATCCGCGGACACACCCGATGACGCTGCCTTCGCTGACTTCCGCAGTGCCTGCAACCACTCGTGCATGACCCCTCCACGACACAACCATTGCCACAACCTTACGGCGGCTGTGCCCTCCCGCGCAGTGCGCCTGTTCGGCTTTTCATTCGCCCCCGCGCGGGATGATCCAGCCCCCAGAGGTAGGGCCCCGCCGACCCCTCCTGGCCACCTACCCTGACAACGCCCGGCCTGGGCTCCATCCATCCCCTCCCTCGGGAGGAGGACCCGCCACCGAGCCACCGGGCCCCAGCCTCCGACCCCGTCCCAGACCCCAGGTGGCCCATCGCTCTTCCGCTGATCCACGACGCGCCCGTGGCCGACCCGCCTGTCCCAAACCCCTGTGTCCTGGCGTCGACACGAGCCACGTCGAGCCCCACGCGAAGCAGGGCGGACCCGGCGGGATGACGACCGGCGCACCCCCTCCCCCGAAGGACGTCACCCTGGTCGAGCCCGGCTTGAAGCCGGCACAGCGACCCGTTAGGCAAGGGGCATGGCACATCCCGTGAGCTATGAGGGGACGGCGGAGAACTTCGACCAGCTCGTCATGGAGCCGAAGGGCGAGCTGGTGGTGGTGGACTTCTGGGGTGACGGCTGCCCGAACTGCGACATCTACGCGGCGGCCGAACCCATGCTCCTCTCGGAACTGGACGGAGCGCCGATGCGAGTCGTGAAGGTGAACGCCTACCAGCACGAGTCGCTGGCCCACCGCTTCGGCCTCTACGGCATCCCCACGTTCCTGCTCTTCCGCGATGGGAAGCTCATCGGGAAGATGAGCCAGTACTACGGCAAGGAGTACTGGCTCGGCGTCGTCCGCGAACACCTGCCGACGGCGTAACGCCTCACGGCGCCGTGCTCAGCCTGTCTGGGTGAGCCGCGCGCCTTCTGGCGGACTCGCGGCGGCCACCATGGCATCGGCGGCCCGGCGCGTGTTCACCTCGATGGCGACCTGACACAGCACCTGCTGCGCCTGGAGCTGGAGGACAAAGGCCCGCGACCTCGCCGAGCGGACCCCCAGCACCATTCCGATGCAGCCGACGACCACGGCCCCTATCGGCCCGCTTTTCATCGCCGAGTCGAGCACCGCGCCAGCGATGCCTCCTCCGACAAGCCCCATGAAGCCCCACACGAAGACGATGCCCCGCGCCTGGTCATAGAGTTCCTGTGCATGCGTGCGAATGACTTCCGCGTCGTATCTGACAGTCATTGATTCCCCACTGGTCGAGTCCTGCGGATGCAGGCCCCCCGGGAAGCTTCCACAAGCGCGCGCGTGAGGGACCGACCCCGGGGAGGTATGGACAAGAGCGCGTCCGCCCCGCAGGGCTACGAGGTTTCGGTGAGAGTCCTCGTGCCCCCACGCGCACTCAGAGAGCCTGGGTTCACCGAAGCACCCTCCCCCTCGTCGACGCCCGTCCCTGAGCAGAGTTCCCGCCCACGTCCCGCCGGAGGGTCCTGGAGCCTCTGGTGGGGCCGTGTGGCATGAGGGAATCCCAGCTCACGTCCCGAACTCCATGGGCAGACCCGCCGGACAACTCATTGACTTCGGCAACCACTTACACGCCATCATATTGCATTTCCGGTCCTTCCATGACTTACTGTCTTTGCGTCTGCTGGGCCCATCAGAAACCCAGACGCCAAAGAAAGCGGAGCCACTCATGTTCATGACAGGACTGCGTCGTTGTGCGCTGTTGGCTGGAATCGTGGCATTGACCGCGTGCGGAGGTCCGCTCCCGGAGGAGCAGGCCCTCGCCGAGGCCGCGCCTGGCGAGGAGGTCAGCATGGAGGCTGTGACGGAGGACGGTGAGGTCGCGGCTCTGGCCTGCTCGCTGACCGTTAAGGAGGCATGTTCGCCCAACCTGCGGACCTGCGGCGTCCGCTGCTGCAATGGAGAGCTCATTCAGATTCCGAACACGGCGTGTGGTGACTGCGAGCCCAATGCGTATAGCGTCTGCTACTGGAAGGGCGGTCCGTGGCACATCCGCTGGACGAACTGACGCACTGGCGAATCGCACGAACCCCGTCCATTCGTGCTGCGGACATCACACCGCGAAGTCATTGACTACATCAACCACTATCATCGCCCCATTCATCGCACGCCAACGGGCGGTCGCGAACCGCCGTCCCTTGTCCTGAACGGGACGACTTCGGCTGACTGAAGCTGTATGACTTTAAAACCCAGGGCGAGAGGGCCCCGCCGCTGCTTTGCCTTGGCGGCGGGACTTCTCTCGTCTGGAGAGTCGCGGCCGATTTCCCTATCCTCGGGGCTCATTCAACGAGGAGCACGCTGTTGGCCCGTATCGCATTCGTCGTGGTGGAGCCGTTCGCCGACTGGGAGCCCGCGCTGCTGGCGGCGGTGGCTCGCGAGGACTTTGGCGACCAGGTGTCGTGGTGGTCTCCAGGGGGCCGCCCGGTTCCTTCGATTGGCGGGATGACCATCCAGGTCAACGGCGCGCTCGAGGACTTCGCCACCGACCAGGCCGAGGCGCTCGTGCTGATTGGCTCCTCGCTCTGGATGACGCCCGCGAGCCCCGACCTCACGCCCCTGCTGCGGCGCGCGGCGGACGCGGGCCTCGTCGTCGCCGGCATCTGCGGCGCGACGCTCGCGCTGGCCCGGGCTGGCCTGCTCGATGATTGCGCGCACACCAGCAACGCCCTCGACTTCCTCCAGCAGCATGTCCCCGCCTACCGTGGCGCCGCGCACTATCGACCCGGAGCGCGCGCGGTGCGTGGTGGACGGATTGTCACCGCGTCCGGCTCGGCGCCCGCGAGCTTCGCCTCGGAGGTGCTCGGCGCCCTGCATCCCGAGGCCACGAAGTCCCTGGCCGAGTTCGTCACGGAGTTCGGGCGCGAGCACCAGCCCGCCTGAGCCCTCGCGCGGACAGTGTCCCCAGGCGGCTTCCGAGCCCATGTGCTTCAATGGTGGGAGCACCGCTCCTCCCACCGCGCACGAGGAAGACGATGAACCTCATCGAGCCCGTCCTCCTCGCTGGCGCCACCCTCGGCGGCATCGCTGGCGCCGTGTGGGGCATCACCTCGGAGCCCATCTGGGGGCTCGACGGCTTCGTTGGAGGCGCCGTGCGTGGGCTCGGTGGCTTCGTCGGCGGCTTCATTGGCGGGGGCGTCTCGTTCGCCGCGGTGTTCTTCGCCCTGGGTTTCGTGCTCTTCCGCCTGGACAAGGCACGCGAGAAGCGCCAGCGCCACGCCGGGGGACCTGACCAGCCGCCCTCGCCCTGAAGTCGGGCCTCGGAGTGGACGTCGCCTGGCCGAGGCCCTCGCGGAGCTGGAGCGACTGCGCGGCGAGCGGGGCTGAAGCGCCTTGCCTCAGGTCTGGTAGCCGCGCGCCTGCAAGCGGAACAGGTGCGCGTAGCGCCCGTCCTTCGCCATCAGCGCGTCGTGGCTGCCCAGTTCGTCCACGCCGCCGTTGTGCAGCACCGCAATCTGGTCCGCCATCCGCACCGTGGAGAAGCGGTGCGAAATCACAATCGCCATCCGGTCCGCCGCCAGCGCCTGGAAGCGCTCGAACAACGCGTGCTCCGCCTCCGCGTCGATGCTCGCCGTGGGCTCGTCCAGAATCAGCACCTCCGCGTCGTCACGCATGAACGCTCTCGCCACCGCCAGCTTCTGCCACTGCCCCGCCGACAGCTCCTGCCCCTTCTCGAACCACCCGCCCAGCATCGTGTCGTACTGGCTGGGCAGCGTCTCAATCACCCCGCTCGCCCCACCCTGCTCCGCCGCCTTCACGATGCGGCCCCGGTCCTCCAGCGCCGGCACGTGCCCCAACCCGATGTTCTCCGCCACGTTGAACTGGTAGCGCACGAAGTCCTGGAACACCGCCCCGAAGCGGCTGCGCAAATCCCCCACCTCCATGTCCCGGATGTCCACGCCCCCGTAGAGGATGGCCCCCTCCGTCGGCTCGTACAGCCGCAACAGCAGCTTCAACAACGTGCTCTTCCCCGCCCCGTTCTCCCCCACCAGCGCCAGCTTCTGTCCCGGCCGCAGCGTCAACGACACGTGCCTGAGCGCCCACGCCTCCTTCCCCGGATAGCGGAAGGACACGTCGCGCAGCTCGATGTGATTGGTGGGCCCGCGCGGCGGTGACTTCGCCGGCGTCACCCGGGCCGTCTCGGCGCCCGTCGGAATCTCCAGGTACGTGAAGAGATTGCTCATGAAGAGCGCGTCCTCGTACATGGAGCCCACGCTCGTCAGGATGCCCTGGAACGCCGCCTGCCCCTGCCGGAACACCCCCAGGTACAGCACCATGTCGCCCACGCTGATGGCCCCGTCCGCCGCCTTCCCCGCGACGAACAGATAGCAGCCATAGAAGGCCGCCAGCGACAGCAGACCCAACCCCAACCCCCACGCCATCCGCTTGAAGGCCAGCGCCCGGTCCTCCGCGAAGAACTTCCGGAACAGCTCCCGGTAGCGCCCCAGCACCAACTCCCCCAACCCGAAGAGCTTCACCTCCTTCACGTGGCTGTCGCGCGTGAGGATCCACTCCAGGTAGTTCAGCTTGCGCCCCTCCGGCGCACGCCACGAGTAGAGCCTGAAGCCCGCCATCGCCAGCCGCGCCTCCGCGATGAACGCCGGAATCGACGCCGCCACCAGCACGACGACGCTCCACGGAGACAGCGCAATCAACAGCGCCGCGAAGGTGGACAACGTAATCGCGTTGCGGACGATGGAGAACGCCTGCATCACCAGCGACAGCGGCCGGCTGCTCGCCTCGCGCCGCGCGTTCTGCATCTTGTCGTAGGTGTCCGAGTCCTCGAAGTGCCGCAGCTCCAGCGCCAGCGCCTTCTGGAGAATCTGCTCGTTGAGCAGGTTGCCCAGGTTGGCGCGCAACAGCTCCCGCGTCAGCGTGAGGCCCCGCTCCACCACGCCCGCGCCGAGCATCAACCCGAACTCCAACCCCACCAGGCCGTAGACGCGCGAGTGCGCCTCCGCCGAGCCCTGCGCGGACGCCACCACCGCGTCCACAATCAGCTTGCCCACCCAGGCGATGGCCGCCGGCATCACCGCCGCCACCAGCGTCAGGGCGCCCAGCAACACCGCCCCCCGAGGGCTCGCCCGCCAGAAGAGGTGGAAGGTGCCAGGGAGCTGCCGGAACAGGCTTCCGGCGCCCTTCAGGCGTTCCTTGAGAGAGGGCTTCGCGGGGGGCGTGGAATCAAGAGGACGAGGAGACACAGGGCGCGTTCATAACGCGCCCGGCGTCCGCGCGCTTGGCCCCTCACGACACCGCGTGTCCTTCGTGCCGGGACACCAGCACGTCGCACGAGGACCTCGCCAGCACCCGCTCCGCCAGCGAGACGCCGCACCCTTCTCCTGAGCCCGGGCCCGAGCCCGCCAGCGCCAGCAGGTCCGTGCCCAGCTCCGCCGCGTGCGCGAGGATGCTCTCCCCCGGCTCTCCTCCCCGCAGCCGGGCTTCCAGCTCGCGCCCCGTCTCCCGGTAGGGAGCCAGGAAGCGGGCGAGCGCCACCCTCGCGGCGTCCTCCCGCTCCCGCTGAAGGACGAGGAAGCGCTCCGGGGACGCCCCCCGCTCGCGCAGCGCCGCTTCGTCCGCGCGGGTGTCCACCACGTGCAGCACCTCCACGGGCGTCAGGGGGCACAACCGCAACGTCAGCTCCAGCGCCCTCCGGGACTCGCGCGAGAAGTCCACCGCCACCAGCGGGTTCGCATACGGCCGCGCCGGATGCGGCAACACCGTCAGCACCGACGTGTCCAGCCGCCTCACCATGCGCCGCACCGTCGAGCGCTCCCCCAGCTCCCGCCCCGGCGTCGTCACGTGCACGCCGCCCAGCACCACCAGCTCCGCGCCCCGCTCGCGCGCCACCGCCACCGCCGCATCCACCGCGTCTCCCCGCCGCAGCTCCTCGTGCACCGTCACGTCCGGCCGCTGCCGCAGCCGACGACCCACCGCGCTCACCGCCTTGCGCAGACAGCGCTCTCCCGCCACGACGCCTCCCGCGGGGGTGCCCTCCAACAGGGGCCCCGCGTGCAGCAACGTGAAGGAAGCGCCCTGCCCCAGCGGCAACCGCAGCGCACGCGCCAGCGCCAGCTCGGAGCGCAATGAAAAGTCCGTCGCCACCACCAGGCGTGTCATGCCCCGGGGTCCTCGGAAGGGCCCCTGGGACGACGCCAAGGGAATGGCCATCCGGGTCAGCTCGTGCTGCCTCATCGCGAGACCCTCCTTTCGTCTGTCCTCACTTCTTTAGTGTCGGCGCCGTGGGGCGGTGACACGCCATCCCATGCACCCGACACGACCTGGGCGAGCCGTTGCTCGTCGGTCCGCCGCTGCTGACTCGCGGCGACATCCCAGTCCTCGAACCGAAGATTCAGGCCGACGCGCTCAAATGCCACCCAGGCTCCGGGGACGCCGTATGCCCGAGCAGTCGATGAAGCCCTCCTGTCCTCGCGCGTCCTCCGCGCCCTCCGGCCTGGACGTCGTGCGCCTGGCGCATGCCCCGGCGTCTCAGGCGCTGACAGTCGCGCCTGCTCGACTCAGACCTGGGTGAGGGTGGAGCACGACACCGCGCTCAACGAGGGCGCGACGTCATGAAGGGTGGCGAGGGTGCGAGCTCCCGCTGCGCGCGGGAAGGAGCGGTGCGTCGCACGGTGGACGGCCTCCCTGAAAAAACTCCAGGCAGCGGGTGTCCGTATCTCCCGTGAGCCGCGAGGGGCCCGCGCCTCGATCTGAGGATTGGCCCGCTTGGCACGTCCGCAGAGCAACAGAGCGACGCCTGCGGGCCGCGCGAACGACGGCCAGGGGTTTGCAGAAGGGGTGCGGCGGCAGCGCGGTGAGGTGGCGGGACGGACGGGATGCAGCAGAAGGGGGAGGGCCAATGCGAGGGGTCATCACCAGCAGAGAGGTGGTCACCAATCTGGGTCTCATCTACCGAGAGTTCGGCGCGGGCTGTGTGCTGCGCTGCTTGTGGGTGATGCTCAGTGGGAAGACCACGACGTTTCTTGAAGTGGCGTGTCCGCCCGCGGTGAAGCGTTAGGGCGGCGACGACGGCGACGGGCCGCGAGGGCATGCCCCGCGACCCGACCGTCAGCTTCATCTTCGTGACAGCGGACTAGGGCTCATCGCGGCGAGGCTTGTTGTCGTCCACCGCGTCCCGGACCGCACGCTTGGCGTCCTCGACCTTCTCCTTGGCGTGGCCCTTCGCCGTGTCGACCTTGCCTTCGGCCTCCAGCGAGCGGTCGCCCGTCGCGGCGCCCACGGTCTCCTTGATCTTGCCCTTGGCCTTGTCGATCAACTCACCCATGACGCGTCTCCTTTGGCTGTGAGCTCCTGAGAGCCGTTGTGGTGTGAGTGTGAACACCCCGGCGTAGGCGTGCAGGCGGAGGGAAGACGCTCGCCTGCCCTGGAAGCGGCGGAAGGCGTGTAGGTGCCGGTGTCAGGCCTTCCTCTCTCATCGGGTGGTAATCCCATAATTTTCCTGGAATTGCCTGACATGCAGATAGACTGCGGGTAGGGTTCCAACGTGGTCCTGACGGCCAGGCAGACACGCTACCTGGTTGGAATCCTCCTCTCAGGCTGAAACGGGACGTTGACGCAGAGCGCGCCGGCCCGCACGCTCAGGTCACTGCCACCCCGGAGTCACTGCTTCCCGATGTCTACTCCTCCGCTTCCGACCCCTGGCGCGCTGTTCTGGCGGATGTACATGTTGCGGTCCCTCATCACGACGGTGGCCTTCTGTCCGGCCCTGTACGTGGACATGCAATTGCTCTCACTGGAGGGACCGCGCGCGACGCGCATCCTGCTGGGAGTCATCACCCCGCTGGTGCTGGGGTTGTGCGCGGTGGCGCAGCCGATGCTCGTGCTGCCGTGGCTGTTGAAGCGCGCCATGGCCTCGCAGGGAAAGCAGCGCGTGGAGCGGTTGATCCGCATCCCCTCCACGCTGGCGTTCGGCGAGTCGATGGTGTCGTGGTTCATCGGCGGGGTGCTCTTCAACGGCGGCGTGGCGCTCCTGTTGGACCGGCCCCTGTCGGTGGTGCCGGTGGGCGTGGCGGTGTCGATGAGCGCGGGCCTGTTCAGCAGCCCGCTGTTGTACATGCTCTATGAGCAGGTGCTGATGCCCACCGTGCTGGACGCGTACCAGAAGGCGCCCAGCAGCCGGCCCGCGGGCGACGGCTTCGCGCCCCGACAGCTGTGGCTCCTGCCCGCCACCGTCGTGTCCGCGCTGCTCGTCACGTGTCTGACGAGCATCGTCACGCTGCACCTGCGCATCGAGCGGGAGCTGGGCGAGCTGGCGACGGACATCGCGTCGCGAGGCCAGGCCGCGTCGGCGGACCGCGTGCGCGCCACGGTGGCGCCGCTGCAAAGGGATTTGGTGCTGCCCGTCGTCATGTTCGGTGGCTACGCGGCGCTGGGCTCCATCCTCACGGCGGCGTGGGCCGCGCGAAGGCTGGCCAAGGGCTCGCGGGCGGTGGGGGCGTCGCTGGAGGCGCTGGTGGAAGGCCGCGCCGCGCCGCCGCGCTGGGTGTCCACGGACGAGCTGGGAGACCTGGCCGCGACGACGTGGCAGCTCTACCAGCGTCTCCAGGAGCTGCCGCGCTCGCTGCGCTCCTCGGCGGGTGACCTGGCCCAGGCCGGCACGCGGCTGTCGGAGGCGAGCAGCCAGCAGAACCAGACGCTGTCGCGCCAGGCCGCGGCGCTGCATCAGGCGCGCGCCACCGCGCAGGAAATCCAGCAGGCGTCACACGTGGCGGCCTCGCGAGCCACCAGCATCCTCCAGGTCGCCGAGCGCGCCGCGGCCGTGGGCCGGCTGGGCGAGGAGTCCCTGCTCGGCACGGAGAAGGGGCTCGCCTCCATCCGCGACATCGCGGACGGGCTGCACGAGCAGATGATGGACCTGGAGCAGCGCGCCCGCGAGGTGGGCCGCGTGTCGGAGGTGGTGAAGGCGCTGGCGGACCAGTCGCACATGCTGGCCATCAACGCGGCCATCGAAGCGACGCGCGCGGGCGAGCACGGCAAGGGCTTTGGCGTGGTGGCGCGGCAGATGCGCGAGCTGGCGGACCAGTCCGTCCAGGCCACCAACCAGGTGCGCGGCCTGCTGGAGACGATGGCCTCCGCCGCCACCGAGGCCACGGAGATGACGAACAAGGGCGCCGCGGGCGTGGAGACGGCGCTGACGCCGCTGCGCAACAGCGGAGAGCGGCTGCGCGAGTTGGCCACGCTGTCGCGAGAGTCCGCGTCCGCCGTGCGTCAAATCGCCGAGGCCGTGGCCCAGCAGCACCAGGGCGTGGACCAGCTCTTCGCCGCCGTGCGCGAGCTGGACGAGCTGACGACGGACACCCTGCGCCACCTGGACACCACGCAGCAGGCCGCCGTCGCCGTCACCCACGCCACGGGCCAGGTGTCCCAGCTCGCGCAGCGCTACGTCTGAGCCAGCGACGCTTCCTCGGGTGACACGGGAGGCTCCGGCACGAGCCTCCCCTCCGACGACAGCACCGGCGCGCACAGCAGCACCACCAGGCGCCCCGCGAGCACGCCCAGGCGTGACAGCCGCTCGCGAGGCTCCGCGCCGCCCTCCTCGAAGCTCGCCGCGTCCAGGTAGGTCAGCTGGACCTCCGCGCGCCCCTGGAGCACTCCCACGCGCGCGTCGAGCGTGGCCAGGCGCGTGAGCAATTCCTCCAGGAAGGTCGTGGCCCGCGTCAGCATCGCCGCGCGGTCATCCAGGCCTCGCACGCGCGCCTCCACCGTGTCCGGCGCGGGCGAGGTGGCCCAGGGTGCCGCGGCGTCGAACAGCGACGTCCCATCCAGCACCACCGGCACCGCGTCCTCCTGAAGCCAGCCCCGCTCCAGCCACTCCAGCACCGGCACCAGCTCCGAAGGCGCCGTCGCCCCCGCGCCGAAGAGCGGCCACGCGCGCCGCGTCCCTCGGGACACGGGCTCGGGAGGCAGCGCCTCCAGCGCGGCCAGGGCCTCCGGCGGGAGGACGTCCTCGCGCCGCGCGTGCTCCCACCGCTCCAGCCGCGCCAGCAGGCCGCGCAGCGGCTCCACGACGTGCGCCTTCGCCCTGGCCTGCCGCTCGCCGAGCGAGGCCATGGTGTCCCGCACCCCCAGCCGGGCGGACTTGAGCGCCCCCAGCGCCGCCGCGTGCCGCTGCTTCGCCGCGCGGACCTCCGGTGGGTCAGGAGGTCCCATCAGGCCCTCATCGAAGGCCCGCTTCACGCCGAGCCCCAGCGCCGTCAGCACCAGGCCACCCACCGCGAACGGGATGAAGAAGGGCATGCTCTCGCGACCTCCAGGGACAGGGTGACAGCTTCGCATCCGTCACGCCGCCACGCGAGCCGGGCCCGGCGACCGCACGGAGGGGAGGGAGGCTCAGCCAGCGCGCGCCCGGGGCGCCTGCACCGACGGGCCCGAGGCGCTTCGTGTCGCGTCGTCGAGCGGCGGTACATACGGCCAGCCCGGCAGCGGCCCCTGGCCCGCCTCGCGGTTGAGATAGTCCGCGGCGATGTTGGCGCTCTCCATGATGGTGAGCAGCCCGCTGCCTGGATGCGTGCCTCCGCCCACCCAGAACAGGCCCTCCACGTCCGGACTCTTCACGCGGGGCCGCAGCGGCCCCAATTGCAGCCACGTGTGAGAGAGATTGAAGACGGCGCCACGGAACACGTTGAAGTCGTCCCGCCACGTCTCCGCGGTGAAGTAGCGCTCTTCGCGGATGTGCTCCCGCACGCCCTTCAGGCCCACCTTCGCGAGCATGTCGGGGATGCGCTCGCGCAGCGTGGCCTGCGTCTTGGCCCAGTCCACCGGGCGCGCGGTGTTGGGCGTGGGCACGAGCACGTAGAGCGTGGAGTGTCCCTGCGGCGCGCCGGACGGGTCCGTCACGCACGGGTTGCACACGTAGAAGGGCGGGTCGTCCACGTCGACGCTCCGGTCCTCCAGCGCGTCGCGGTCCGTGCGCCGCGCGGCCTCCGAGAGATAGATGAGGTGGTGCGGCAGGTCTTCGTAGCGCGTGTCCAGCCCGTAGTACGCCATGAAGGTGCTGCACGAGTACTTCGCCTTCTCCAGCGCCGCGTCCGTCAGCCGCGAGCCCTCGCGCGCCTCGGCGGGCACAAGCCGCGTCGCCGCGTACGGCAGGTCCGCGTTCATCACCACCGCGTCCGCGTCCAGCACCTCGCCGCCCTGAAGCTTCACGCCCACCACGCGCCCCGCCTCCACGCGCACGCGCTCCACCGGCGCGCCCATGCGGAACGTGGCGCCCAAATCCTGCGCGCAGCGCATCATCCCTCGCGCCAGCTCGCGGAAGCCGCCGTCCACGTGCCACACGCCGAAGGCCAGCTCCAGGAAGGGAATCACGCTGAACACCGACGAGCACGTCGTCGGGTGCAGGCCCAGGTACTTCGACGGGTACGCCAGCGCGTACGTCAGCCGGTCGTCATGGAAGAAGGAGTCCAGGTGCCGGTACAGCGTCTGCCACGGCTTGAAGCGCAGCGTGGGCGCCAGGCGCCAGGGCGCGTAGTAGCCCAGGCTGCCCGCGTGCGTGCAGATGAACTTCTCGTACGCGACGCCGTACTTCTCCCGGCCGTCCGCGAGCCACCGGCGCATCGCCTCCACCTGGGTGGGGCCGAAGCGGGCGAGCTCCGCCTCCATGCGCTCCGGGTGACGGCTGGTGTCCAGGTGGGTGCCGTCCCAGAAGTGCACCCGCGTGTTGACGTCCAGCGGGACCAGCTTCACGTAGTCCGCCAGTCGCCGGCCCGCCCGCTCGAAGATGCGCTCCAGCACCCCGGGGAGCTGGAGGATGGAAGGACCGGTATCGAGCGAATACTCGCCCTGGGGTCCGAGCTTCAGCCCCTTCATCCGACCTCCCGGCACCGGGTCCTTCTCCACCACCGTGACTCGAAAGCCCTGCCCGGCCAGGTTGATGGCGGCGGACAGTCCGCCCGGTCCGGCTCCCACGACGATGACGTGACGCACCATGGCTCCTAGAATGCCCTGAGCGAGCACCCGTTGCAGCGTTCCAGGTGCGGACGGGCGGGCGGGCATTGTGTTTCGCCCCCGGGCGTTTCTCCTGGAAGACACGTGGGAGTGGGGACGGCTTGAAGGGGGCCGCCGCGCACTCGAAGCTCGCCTCGTCGTCCTCCCGGCCCCTTCCCGGCCACCTCCTTGCGGTCCTGCTTCGGCGCCGCCGTGTCGACCTCTCTTCTCGCCCACCTGCGCCGGAACGCGGCCGCGTACTGCGCCCTGCTCTTGGGGCTGCTCGTCACCGCGGGGGCCACGTCCTACGTCCAGCGCGGCGTGGACCTGCGGCGCGAGCAGCTCTTCGAGGACGCCGTCGCCGACGGCACCGTGGCCCTCCAGCTGCGCATGGACATGTACCAGGCCATGCTGCTGGGCACGCGCGGCGTCTTCAGCGGCAGCCAGGAGGTGGAGCGCCGGGAGTTCCGCGCGTACACCGAGAGCCTGGAGGTGAGCCAGCGCTTCCCTGGCATCCAGTGCATCGGCTTCGCCGAGTGGCTTCGGGGGGATGCGCTCGCGGAACACGAGGCGCGGATGCGCGCCGAGGGCCTCCCCGAGTACCGCGTCCGGCCCCGGCTCGAGCGGCCGTACCATGCCGTCATCGCGATGGTGGAGCCCTTCGACGCGCGCAACGCCCGCGCGCTCGGCTATGACATGCTGTCGGAGTCCGTGCGGCACGCGGCCATCCAGCGCGCGCTGGAGACAGGGCTGCCCGCGGCGACCGGCAAGGTGCGGCTGGTGTCGGAGCTGGAGGGGGACCGGGACGTCCAGGCGGGCTTCGTGCTCTACGTGCCGCTCTTCGAGAAGCCGGAGCCCACCACGTCCGAGGAACGCCATGCGCGAATCCAGGGCTTCGTGTTCGGCGCCTTCCGGATGAGGGACCTGGTGGAGGGCATGCGCTTCCCCGGCTTCCGGTCCACCATCGACCTGGCCATCTACGATGGGGCGGAGGCCCACGAGCATGACCTGCTCTTCGCCTCGCACACCGAGCATCCCTCGCTTCAGGAGCGCGTGCTGCGCTCACAGCTCACGCTGTCGGTGGCGGGAGCGCCGTGGACGCTGGTGTTCACCACCCGGCCCGCCTTCTTCGAGGGGACGCGCTCCAGCCACCCGACCACCGTGGCGCTCGGCGGGCTGCTGATGTCGCTGCTGGTGTTCCTCGTCACGCGCTCCCAGGTCAACGCGAGGGCCTCCGCGGAGCGCGCCAGCGCCGAGCAGCAGCGGCTGGCGAGCGAGGCCCAGGCGGCGGTGCGCATCCGCGACGAGTTCCTCAGCGTCGCCGCGCACGAGCTGCGCACGCCGCTCACGTCCCTGAAGCTCCAGCTCCAGCTCCTCTTCCGCCAGATTCACCAGAAGGAGCCGCTGGACCTGAGCCGCCTGGAGCGCGGCGTGGAGACCTGCGAGCGCCAGATGACCCGGCTCACCAAGCTGGTGGACAACCTGCTGGACGTCTCACGCCTGTCGAGCGGGAGGATGGAGCTGCAGCTGGAGTCGCTGGAGCTGGGAGAGCTGGTGCGCGAGCTGGCGCGCCGCTTCGAGATGGAGGCGCAGACGGTGAACGTGCGCCTGGAGGTCGACGCGCCCGCGCCCATGACGGGCCGGTGGGACCGGCTGCGGCTGGAGCAGGTCATCACCAACCTGTTGTCCAACGCGCTCAAGTATGGACATGGCGCGCCGGTGGACGTGCACGTGCGCGGCGACGAGCACGAGGCCCGCCTGGAGGTGCGAGACAGGGGCATCGGCATCGCCGCCGAGGATGCGGAGCGTGTCTTCGACCGCTTCGAGCGCGCGGTGTCCAGCCGTCACTACGGCGGCCTGGGCCTGGGCCTGTTCATCACCCGCCAGCTCGTGGAGGCCCATGGCGGCCACATCTTCCTGGAGAGCCACCCCGGCGAGGGCACCACCTTCGTCGTCGTGCTGCCCCGCGCGGGGCCTGACGCCGGGGCCGCGAAGCCACCCCGGCCGCCGGACCCTCCCGGACCGCCGCTGCACTGAGGCAGCGCCTGCCAATGACAGCCACTGCCCCGTGGCGCGCGAGCGGGGTGTTACTCGTACGTCGGCAGACAACGGCTGGCGGCCGCCGTGTACGGCTGCCAGACACATCGCTGGACCTCCCTACAGGCCTCCTGCGTCTTGAACTGCGCGCAGAAACACTCCCAGGCATTGGCGCTGGAGCAGAGCTCCTGCTCCGTCTGGGAGACGGCCTCCTGCTCGGTTCCAGCGGACTCGACACCACCACCACATGCGGACAGTCCCAGGAACGAAACCAGCACGACCAAGCGACGCATGATGTGAACTCCGGCGTGATGAGGGCGACACCACCCTCGGTGAGCTGGACCTTGCCTCAGGCTTTCGAGAGGTGTCCAGGGTGCCTGGTGAGAGGCACCGCCTCCAGGACACGATTCGACGCCAACTGGCGCATGCGAGGCGGCGCGCGGGGCGCTACCAGGCGTAGTCCTCGGGCGCGGGACGGTGACCCGGGAAGATTTCATTCAGCGTGGCCAGCGTCTTCTCGTCGAGCTTCACGTCGAGCGCACGGAGCGCCGCGTCAAGCTGGCCCGCGGTGCGCGGTCCGATGATGGGCGCGGTGACGGCGGGCTGGTGGAGCAGCCACGCCAGCGAGACGTCACCCGGCTCGTGGCCCAGCTCGGCGGCGAGACTCTCGTAGCGCTCGATTTTCTCGCGATTCTTCTGGAGGGCTTCCTGCGCGCGGCCCTCCAGCCGGCGCTTGCCCTCGCGCTCCTTCTTCAGCACGCCGCCGAGCAGGCCGCCCTGGAGGGGAGACCACGGAAGGATTCCCACGCCGTAGTGCTGAGCGGCGGGCAGCACCTCCAGCTCCACGGTGCGCGCCATCAGGTTGTAGAGGGACTGCTCGCTGACCAGGCCCATGAAGTCGCGGCGCGCGGCGGCGGCCTGCGCCTGGGCGATGTGCCAGCCGGCGAAGTTGCTGCTGCCCACATAGAGCACCTTGCCCTGGGCGACGGCGACCTCCATGGCCTGCCAGATTTCCTCCCACGGGGTGGCGCGGTCCACGTGGTGGAACTGGTACAGGTCGATGTAGTCGGTGCGCAGCCGCTTCAAGCTGGCGTCCAGCGCGCGGCGGATGTTGAGCGCGGACAGCTTGCCCTCGTTGGGCCATTCGCCCATGGGGCCGTAGAGCTTGGTGGCGATGACGGTGCGCTCGCGCCGGCGGCCTCCCTGGGCGAACCAGTTGCCGATGATCTGCTCGGTGCGGCCCTTGTTCTCGCCCCAGCCGTAGACGTTGGCCGTGTCGAAGAAGTTGATTCCCCGCTCCAGCGCGGAGTCCATGATGGCGTGAGCGTCGGGCTCCTCGGTGGTCCAGCCGAAGTTCATCGTGCCGAGGCACAGCCGGCTGACGGAAAGCCCCGAGCGCCCCAGGTTCGTGTACTTCATGTCGACTCCCTCGCGGCCGGCTGGAAGGACGCTGCGCGTTGGGGAACGGCCCGGCCCGCCGCCGTTCGAGCGCGCCACAGTGACGGCTCGCGCCGCGCGAGTCGAGCCCCAACGCGGGCCGCATCCGGTCCGCGACGGAAGCGCCGTCGTGTCACGAACTCAGCGCCACCGACGTCATCCGCGACACGATGCGCAGACAGGCCCGGAGGGCGGGGCCCGGGGGCGTGGGGGCCCTGGCAATCACCAGGTCCACGTGCCGGGGAGTGCCCGCGATGGCGCGATAGACAGCGCCCCCGCGCGAGAAGGTGCGGACCGACTCCGGGAGGATGGCGCACCCGAGCCCGGCCGCCACCAGGCTCACCAGGGTGAACCACTCCACCGCCTCCGTGACGAACGTGGGCGAGAAGCCCGCCTCCAGGCACATGCCCACCATCGCGTCATGCAGCGACGGCGCCGTGTCCCGAGCGAAGCCGATGAAGGGCTCGTCCGCGAGCTGCTCCAGCGGCACCCGCGTGCGTCGCGCCAGCCGGTGACGCGACGGCAACACGAGCACCAACGGCTCCCGGCGCAGCGTGTCGATGCGAACCCCTGGCGCGATGATGGGCCCTCGCACGAAGGCCACGTCGAGCTGTCCCAGCCGCACCTCCTCCAGGAGCGTCTTGCTGTCCGCCTCGCGCAGCATGAGGTGCACCTCCGGGTGCTCGGCTCGCAGGCCGCGCAGGACGTCAGGCACCAGGGCGAACGCGGCGGGGTTGACGAAGCCGACCCGCAACAACGACTGCTGCTCCCTGGCCGCGCGCTGGGCGGCCTCCGCCGCGTGGGACAGGTGGACGAGCGCTCGCCTTCCCGCTTCCAGGAGCGCCCGTCCCGCCGGGGTCAGCTCGACGCGCCGCCTGTCTCTCTTCAGGAGCTGACAGCCCAGCTCCTCCTCCAACTTGCGAATCTGCTGGCTCAGCGCGGGCTGCGCCAGACGCAGCTGCTCCGCGGCCTTGCGGAAGTGCAGCGTCTCCGCGACCGCGATGAAACACGTGAGGCGGCGGGCATCGAGCGTGGGTGAGATCACTTCGCTATCACAGGCCTGGATTTTGGTATTGGACGCGCGGCGGGTGGCTGACTTCTAACGGAGCCCATGTCCTCGAGCATCATGGGCTTCCTGGCCTCGCTGTCACTCGCCATCTCGGCCTCCGCCACGGAATCACCGCCCACCGCCGTGCCGCGCTTCGAGCTTGCCCCCTGTCCCGCCACCGTGGAGGCCGGGGAGCGCATCGAGTGTGGGTTCCTGGTCGTTCCGGAGAACCGACAGAAGACGGACAGCCGCTCCATCCAACTGCCGGTGATGCGCCTGCGCAGCCGCGCGGCGAAGCCGGCGAAGGACCCGCTGTTCTTCATGCCCGGCGGCCCCGGGGTCAGCGCCGTGGCGCGGCTGCGGTCCGGGAAGAAGAACCCCGTGCTCGACGAGCGAGACCTCATCGTCCTGGAGCCGCGCGGCGGGAAGATGGCCCGGCCCGCGCTGGAGTGTCCCGACATCAACGCCCTCAAGGGCGACATCGCGGCGGGCCGGCTGCGTGGCGCCAAGGCCCAGGAGGCGCTGACGAAGGCGGCGGGCCGCTGCCGCGCGACGCTGACGGCCGCCGGGGTGGATTTGGACGGATACACGACGGCGGCCACGGCGGATGACATCGAGGACCTGCGCAAGGCCCTGGGTTACGAGACGTGGAACCTCCAGGGGCTCTCCTACAGCACGCGGCTGATGCTCACCGTGCTGCGCAGGCATCCAGCGGGAGTGCGCTCGGTCATCCTGGATTCGGTGCTGCCGCCCGAGGTGAACTTCGACGAGGTCGCCGCGGTGAACCTGCTGCGCTCGCTCGACCTGGTGTTCGACGGGTGCGCCATCGACCGCGAGTGCTCGGCCGCGCATCCCGACCTGCGCCAGCGCTTCGCGCGGCTCATCGCCACCGCGGAGCGCAAGCCGCTGCCCCTGGTGTTGAAGGAGTCCGTGACGGAGGGTCGTCCGGTGGAGGTGCGCGGCGCGCAGGTCGTCGAGGCCCTCTACACGGCGCTGCACGACCCGGAGTCGATTCCCCTCCTCCCGCGCATCATCAGCCGGGCGGCGGCGGGCGACTACTCGGAGCTGACGTCCTGGGTGGAGCGCAGCCAGGGTGCGTCGACGATGAGTTGGGGCTTGCGGCTGTCGGTCTGGTGCTCGGAGGAGGTTCCGTTCGAGGACCCGAAGCACATCGCCGCGCAGCACTCGCCGGCCATGGGGCTGGGAGGGGTCGACGAAGGCACGGCCTCCGTGGAGACGTGCCGCGTGTGGAATGTGGCGCCGGTGCCCGCCGAGGAGAACACGCCGGTGAAGAGCGACGTGCCGACGCTCATCTTCGCGGGGGAGTTCGACCCGGACACGCCTCCGGACTGGGGGCGGCAGTTGCTGGAGTCCATGCCCCAGGCGCGCTACGTCGAGCTGCGCGGGTACAGCCACGGCGCGTCGTTCAACCGCTGCGGCGGAGAGGTCACCCTGGCCTTCCTCCGCGACCCCCAGGGGCCGTTGCCGCTGGACTGCGTCCTGAAGCTTCGCGGCGCGGACTTCGGCAGGAGCGCCACGGCCCCTTGAGGCGCCGCTTCGGCGCTCGCGCTCCGAATCAAGCCGCGTGAGGCGCGTGACGGTGCTGCGTGAAGCGGGCGACCAGCGAGGCCACGCCCCACCAGACAAGCCCCCAGACCAGGACGACCGCGACCCAGCCGAGCACCGACGGCCCCGCCCAGCCGCCCGATGGCGCCGTCGAAAGGACAGGGAGCCCCATGGCACTCAAGGGCATCAGCGGCAGGTAGACCGAACCGGCCAGCGCGGGAGCCAGCTCCTTCGGGAGGAACGCAATCGCCAGGAAGTGCAGCGCCATCATCACTGCCCAGGCCACCCATCGAATTCGCATCGCCGAGCAGCCTCCGGTGACCGACCCCATGAGTCAAGGGCGGTGCATTTCTTCCAAGCGCTCGCGGCCCGTTCCAGGTGGAATCCGCGTCCCATCCTGTTGGAGCCCACCCCCATGTCGTCGACCGCTTCCCCCCTCGCCGTGCCGGAACCCTGGGACCTTGTCGCGCCCGAGTACGTGCGCGAGCTGCTCCCCGTTTTCGAGACCTTCGCCAGGGACGCCCTCGCCCGCACGGCCACCGGCTCAGGCTCGCGCGTGGTGGACGTGGCGGCGGGCCCCGGAACTCTCTCCCTGCTCGCGGCGCGACAGGGCGCCCGCGTGACGGCGGTGGACTTCTCCTCCCGGATGCTCGCCACCCTCCGGGAGCGCGCGACGTCGGAAGGGCTCGACATCGAAGCGCTCACCGGGGACGGCATGGCCCTGCCGCTGCCGGACCAGAAGTTCGACGCCGCCTTCTCCCTCTTCGGCCTGATGTTCTTCCCGGACCGCCCGCGCGGCTTCCGCGAGCTGCACCGCGTCCTCGTCCCAGGCGGCCGCGCCGTCGTGTCGAGCTGGCTGCCCTTCGAGCACTCGCCCACGATGAACACCGTCTATCAATCCTTCGCGGAGCTGATGGGAGGCGGAAGCGGCGGCCCCCGCGACGGCATGATGCCCCTGTCCGACAAGGAGACCTGTCTGCGGGAGATGACCGCGTCTGGGTTCAAGGAGGTCGCCGTGCACGAGGTCACGGCCCGCGTGGAATACCCATCCACCACCGCCATGGTGGACTCCTTGATGCGCTCCAGCGCCCCCGTCGTCCTGGCCCGCAAGGCCTTGGGCGACAAGTGGCCTTCCCTCCAACAGGCCCTGGAGGAGAAGGTCTCCGTCCTCCTGGGCGCCGGTCCCCAGGTCGGCCTCTTCAATGCATACCTCACCACTGGCATCCGCCAACCGTCCGCGGCGTCCAAGACCAGACATCCCCAGAACAACAAACGTTGAGGGGACGACAGTCCGGCTGCTTTTCGCCGGCCCCGCAGCCCTGAACGCCTGATTGTGACCTTTCCTCTCCCCTCGTACGTCTGCAATGCCATTGCGGCTTCGGAGACAGCGTGGGGACCTACCGCATCGTGAAGAAGCTGGCCGCGGGCGGCATGGCCGAGGTCTATCTGGGCAAGGTGGTGGGCGCGGAAGGCTTTGAAAAGCCTGTCGCGGTGAAGCGCATCCTCCCTTCCTTCGTGCAGGACGCGGCCTTCGTGGACCTGTTCCTGCGCGAGGCGAAGCTCTCCGTCTCCCTTCAGCACGGTAATGTCTTGCAGGTGCTGGACCTGGGCTCCAGCGCCGGCCAGTACTACATGGTGATGGAGTTCGTGGACGGGGAGAACCTGAGCGCGCTGCTCAAGGCGGCGCGCAAGCGCCAGATGCCCCTGGGGATTCGCGAAATCTGCTTCATCGCCCAACAGGTGGCGGATGGCCTCGCGTATGCCCATGGCTGCACGGACTCCAGCGGCGCGCCGCTCAACATCATCCACCGCGACGTCAATCCCTCCAACGTCATGGTCTCCAGCAACGGAGGCGTGAAGCTGGCGGACTTCGGCATCGCCAAGGCCGCCGACGAGGGACACCAGGAGACGCAGGTCGGCGTCCTCAAGGGGAAGATCAACTACCTGTCCCCCGAGCAGGTCCACGGCCGCCCCGTGGACCAGCGCAGCGACATCTTCCTCCTGGGCCTGCTGCTCTACGAGATGCTCGCCGGACGGCGCCTCTTCGAGGGCACCACGCCTCAAATCATCCACGCCCTGGGCAGCTTCAACGAGCGCGCCCTGGAGCCGCTGCCCGGCGTCCCAGGGCCGCTGTGGACCCTGCTGGTGCGCGCGCTGGCCGCCAATCCCGCCGCCCGCTGCCCTCTGGCCCGCGAGTTCTCCGAGTCCATCCAGAACTTCCTCTTCGACCACCGCCTGCGCGTGGGCGCCTCCGACATCGCCAGCCTCTTCGGCCGCGCGCTTCCCGATTGGCGCTCCCCCCTGGTGGACCTGGCCAGCAGCCCCGGCGAGGAGATTCGCCTGGAGGGCGAGGACTTCCAGCGCACGCGCACGCCCCCGGGCCGCGACGCGCGACGACCTCCTGCTCCCAGCCTTCCGCCCCCGCCCATGCTGAAGCCGGTGACGCCGCCTCCCGGAGGCGCGGGGGCCACGGCGGTGGTGCGCACCCCTGGCCTGGGCCCTTCCATGACAGGCATTGAACCGGCGACGCGGCTGGCCACCATGATGGGTGCCCCCGGCCCCCGCGCGGCGCGGTCCCGGCCGCAGCTGGGCTCCATCCTCCTGACGCGCGGCCTGCTCACGCCGCACGTGCTGAACGAAGCGCTGGCCATCCAACGGCGCAAGGGCGGCAAGCTGGGCCAGCTGCTCGTGCACGAGAAGTGGCTGGAGCCCGAGCACCTGATGCGGGCGCTGTCCGAGCAGGCCGGCCTGCCGCACATCACCGACGAGAAGCTCCTGGCCCTGCCGGTGCCGAAGGAGCTGGTCCAACGGGTTCCTCGCGAGCTGTGCGAGCGGCTGTGCGCCGTCCCCATCGGCCTGCGCGGTCGCGAGCTGTTCTGCGCGGTGCTGGACCCTCGCGACGTGCAGGTCACCGACGCGCTCAAGTTCTCCACGCGCGCCGTCGCCGTCCAGGGGCTGTTCGCCACGGAGGAGGCCATCCGCAAGGCCATCCACCGCTTCTACAGTGAGGAGGAGCAGCCCCAGACGCCGCCTCGCAACCGGGAGCCCATCCCCCTGGACGACGAGCCCGACGCCGGCGGACGCGCGCGCGTGCTCCAGTTCGCCGAGCAGTTCACCGGCCGTCCCGTGCTCGACGAGCGCACCTTCGCGCCAGCGGAGCAGCCGGAGGCCAGGACGCCCGCGTCGCTGGAGCCCGCGAGTCGGGCGACCCCGGCCCGGAGCGACGTGCGCGCGCGCATGGTGCTGCTGGTGGCGGAGCCTTCCGAACCTCGCGAGGCCGTGGTGCGCCTGCTGCTGATGCAAGGGCTGGCGGCGGCGACCAGCCCCGCCGCGGATGCCGAGCGCGCGCTCTCGCTCGGGGGCTATGACCTGGTGCTCGTGCTCGAGGACTCGGTGAGGGAGCCCGCGGCCCTGGCGCAGAAGCTGCGCGCCGCGCACCCGCAGGTGGAGGTGCGCCTGCTGCCGTCCTACAGCGCGGCGCTGATGGGCGAGGGCGGCCCGCTGGCGCGGCTCGCGGAGACGCAGGCCCGGCTGCTGGATGGAATGCTGTCCATGCTCGGCGGCAGCGCGGCGCTGGCGCCCTTCCTGACGAAGCTGGCGCGACGAATCGCCGTGCGGCTGGGCGCGGGGCGCGTGGAGGAGATTCTGCTCGGCACGGCGACCTGTGCGCTGGCCCTGGCCGCGCGCCTGGAGGAGCCACGCCGCTTCACGCTGCCCTCGCGCGCTCGCGCGCTGGTGCTCGCGAGCAACGCCATGCCCGAGGTGACCGAGGTGCTCATGTCGGTCCTGCCCGAAGGCGAGGAGCGCACCCCACCCGTGGGACGCGCGGCGGGGGCCCTGCTGGGCGCGGCGCGCTTCGTCCAGGAGGTCCAGAGCGCGCAGCCCACTCCCGCCAAGGCGGCCCAGGCGCTCCAGACGCTGCGCCAGGATGCGCGGCTGCCCATCCCCGTGCTGGAGGCGCTCACCCTCGAGCTGGAGGCGAGCACCCACTCCGACCAGACCGTCCCCAAGGTGGTGGTGGCCGAGACGGACAGCGCCAACGCGATGACGCTGCAAATCCGACTCATGGCGGAGGGCTTCAGCACCGTGCGCGCGAAGTCCCGTGTCGATGTGGAGAAGGCGGTGAGCGCCGGCGCGCAGGCGGCCATCCTCGCCAACCCGCTGCCGGACGGAGATTTGAGCTCGCTGTTGCAAGCGCTCCGGAAGAACGCGGCCACCGAGGACCTGCCCGTCTACCTCATCGTCGACAAGGAAGACCCCGCCGTCTTCACCGCCAGCCTGGAGGCGGGGGCAGATGACGTCCTGGTCCGCTCCGCGAGCCCCGAGGTGCTCATCGCCAAGCTGCGCCGGGCCATCCAGCAGCGCCAGGGGGCTCGCCGCGCCGCGAAGACGGCCCCTTGAGAAGGACGTGGGCCGTTGTTCAGCGGCACACAGCCCCACCGAATACCCGTGCGGGCAAGTCAGCCCTCCTGGGCATCATCCAGGAGTTCCCCTTTCCAGGAGCTCCGGATGATGCTGAAGCCTGCCTCGGGATTCGTGCTGGCGTTGACCGTCGCGGTGGGAATGGTGGTCACCACCTTCCCACGGGATGAGCCCCTCGCGGCCGAGTCCGCCGCCCCCACCTCCAGTTCCTGCGAGGCGGACAAGCAGAAGCTCCTCATGTCGAGGGCGCGCAGCGGCCTTCCGGGGGACGCCACGCCGGCGCTCTTCTCGGAGGAGCCGGTGGGGTTGCAGGGCTACTGTTCCTATGACTGCTCGGGCTGCTCCACCACCGCGGAGTGCCGGGCTCGGGGCGCGGGCAGTTGCTACAACATCTGCCCTTGAGCGTCGGCGCGCGCGGCGTCATTCGGCGCAGGTGTCGGGCTCGTTGCAGGAGTAGGTCACCAGCACGCCCATGCTGAAGCCCTGGCTACCATTGGGGCCCACCGGGGCGCACGACTGGAGGGAGCGGGTGAGGTTGCAGCCACCCGCCGGACACGCGGTGGCGATGGCCTCGTCCGCGAGGCTGTTCGCCCAGTCGTAGGCCCGCGCGCAGTTGACGGACGTCGCCCGCCTCACGACGGTGAACGTCTCGGCGCCGCAGGTGCAGGCCAGCGCGGACTGTGACGTGCCCAGGACGTCCTCCGCCTCCACCGCGCCACCACAGGCGCTCAGCGAGAGGAAGAGGCCCGCCACCACCCAGCGATTCAGGTCGGTCATGGCGGAACGCTAGACGCAATTCTTGTTCAACAGCAACTTGTTCTCACTTCAAGGAAGCCCCGGTGCCCCGAGGGAGCACCGGGAAGGGGAGTCCCCGTCAGCCGCAGGTGGACGAGAAGTCCGTCACCGCGAAGCTGGTCCGGCGACCGGAGATCCACGCGGTCTCGTAACACTCACAGGACATGTACCCGACCCACTTCGTGAGCGTCGCGTCGGAGTAGTAGTCAATCCAGTAGGACTGATTGCCGCAGAAGGGCAGCGCATCCGCGCGCGTGTCGAGTGAAGACTGCTCTTCCTCCATCGCAGGCTCCACGCCACCACAGCCCACCATCAGCAGCCCTGCCGCCAACAAACCACCCAGGATGTTGCTGCTTCGCACGTGTGCATCCTCCACCGGGCGATTGGGGGCCCGGTGGCGCAAACCCTAGCACCAGTCCTCTTGCTCCGCGTCGCGGCCAACCCCCGGGCTCGTTGGTGAACCAGATGTCGAATTCATAGAGCACGGGCACCGGTTTGCCGTCAAGAATGGCAGGCTCGTAGCGCTACGTCGTCAGCGCGCGGATGACGCCGTCCTCCAAGCCCGACAGCCTCTGGTCCGGGGTCCGTTGAAATGCCCTGGCTCAAGGATTGCCAGTCGCGTAGGCCCACAGCTCGATGGGCGTCGCGTAATAAATCCACCCGAAGAAGCCTCCCACCGCGGAGTGCGCAGGCGGACGAAGGTAGGCCTTGTCTCGCATGCCGAGCAGTTTCAGCAACCCACCCACCGTGCACGTCCACAAGAGTTGCAACAGGGACGTGATGACATACGAGGCGGCGACGAAGGGCAGATAGAACGGGCCGAAGATGCGCGCTTGAAGCAGGTGCATCTTCTCGTGCTGCCCCGCGCCTCCCAGGTTCACCGTGCCCAACGTCTGGAGCACGTTGTGTCCGAACGAGCCTCCCGGGTTCGGCCGATAGACGACCCAGCCCTGATTCTCCGAGTCGGCACGCGAGGGCCTGCCGAAAAACACGTAGACGAGATTGCCGAAGACGAAGCCGAACAGCGTGTTGGGCAGACTCCACGTCAGGTCGACGAGAAGCTCCACCCAGCCCTGCGCGGAGGACAACGGATAGCTGCGCAGGAGTCCCGTCTGCAGGCCGTATCCCAGCCCCAGGGGAAGCCCCAACAGCAGCGCGACACCCACCGGAAAGGCACCACCCGTCACCGCGCTGACGAGGAGCAGGACTCCCGGCACCAGCACGAGCGACAGCAGCACCGTCAGGAAGGACTGCTTTTCCTTCGACATGGTCCCCACCTCTCGGCACGAAGGGAAGCCACCGTGGCTTCCTCTCTCGTGGAGTCCCGGTCCTCCCGCTGTGACACCCGAGCGAGTCACCATGGGCCAGGCGCCACGACAGGCCGTGCTAAGCGTCCTCCATGCCGAGGATTCTCATGGCCGCCCATCCGACCGCGGGCCACACCAATGCCCTGCGCGCGATGGGCGTGAGGCTGCGCGAGCTGGGCCACGACGTCGCGATGGCCCTGGCCGCGCCGCCCCTTCCCTTCTCCCACCTCTGGCCCGAACCCCTGCGCGTCGCCACGACCCTGCCCCATGCGGTCCAACGCGACGGCCTGCGGCTCATCCGGCTCCAGCCCTCACCCGCCATGCTCTGGTACGGCGCCCGCATCCCCCACGCCCGAGGCGTCGACGAGCTGGCCCTGGCGCTCCGGCTGTTCACCGCCGGGATGAAGTCGCAGGCCCGCCACCTCGCCCGCGAAATCGAGGCGTCTGGCATCGACGTGGTCCTCGGCGACTACCTCATGCCCGCCGCCCTGCTCGCGGCCCGACTGACGAAGCGGCCCTATGCGGCGTTCTATCACTCGGCCCTCCCCTTTCCGGTGGAGGGCGCATCTCCCTTCGGCAGCGGCCTGCCAGACGATGCGCCCCGCGATGAGACCTGGGCGCGCGCGGAGGAGGCTACGCAGGCACTCGGTCGCTGGTTCGATGAGCGCGTCGCCCGGGACGCGGGGGCGCTCGGTGTGCGCCTGCGCGCCGGTGGGCTGCTCTCCGCGCCCATCTCCGATGACCTCAACCTGCTGGCGACGATTCCCGAGCTGGAGCCCGGGCTGAAGCCGCTGACAGGGCCCGTGGAGATGACCGGCCCCTGCCTTCCCCGTGCTCGCGACGCGGACCAGGAAGACGCCGCCTTGCGCTCCATCCAGTCAGGGCGCCGCCACGTGTACGTGTCGCTGGGCACGGTGTTCAACGGCCAGCCCCGCGTGTTCGACGCCATCCTCGACGGACTGGCACGACATGATGTGCACACCGTCGTCAGCGCTGGCGCCAGCTTCGGACGGCTGGAGCGGCGCGCGGGCCCTCGAACGCTCGTGTTCCGACAGGTGCCCCAGGTGCCTTTGCTCCGGCGCGTGGACTTCGTCGTGACACATGGCGGGAACAACACCGTGCAGGAAGCGCTCGCCGCGGGTCGCCCCATGGTGGTGATTCCCTTTGGCGGGGACCAGCTCGCGAATGCTCGCCGCGTGGAGCGACTCGGCGTGGGCGTCGCGGTGCTTCCGTCGGCGCTCGACGCCACCTCCGTCGCCGGTGCCCTCTCCCGACTCCTGGAGCCCGCTGTCACGGCCCGAGCCCGCGCGCTCGCCGCCTCGCTGGAGGGCGTGGACGGAACGGAGCGCGCGGTGCAAGCGGTGCTGCGCTTGGTGAAGTGAGCGCTCGGCCTCAGTCGACGTGGATGAACACGTCGCTGAAGCTCTGGCTGGCGGACGAGACGTCCTTGCACTCCGTCCCGCCAATCAAGCGCGAGCCCATGTCGAAGAGCACCTGCACGGCCAGCGAGCCGGGATAGGGGATGACGGCCTCCGGCGCGGAGTTCGCCGGCGCGGTCAGCTCCACCACCTTCACCGGCGCGCTGCTCGCGTCTCCCGACCACTTCCAGAGCGCGAAGGGGCCGCTGCTCTCGTCGTGCGGACCACTGAGGAGCAGCAGCGCCTGGTGGGCCTCCGACCACGCCATGCCGCGCAGGCCCTGGCCTCCCAGGCTCAGGAGGATGGCTCGGCCAAACCGCGCCGTGGCGCCCGTGAGGACAGCGCCCGGATTCGTCAGCGTCACCACCAGCGCACTGGAGCCCACGCGCGGGTTGCGGAAGCCGATGGCCAGCTCGCCAGAGGGCAGCGCCGCGAGCCCCTCCACGTTGGTGCCATTCACCTTCGGCGCCAGTGAGGCCACCGTGGGCTCCGACAACCGGGAGCGCTCGCTGAGCAACGTGAGGACCACCGTGTCCGGCACGTCCCAGTTGGCGGCGTTCAGCAGGTCCCGCAGCAGCGTCGAGGACGTCCCCGCCACCTGGAGGGTGACGGCGGGCGCCGTGCCTGCGACGTCGATGGCGAAGAACTTGTAGCGCGAGGACTCCAGCTCTCCGTCCTTGTTGCGTGCGTGAGAGCCCGTCACGTAGAGGCGATTGCCCACGCGGGCCACGTCCTCCAGGTCCGCCTCGTCCGACGAGGAGATGCCGATGGCGGAGCTCACGTCCTGGCTCTTCACCGCGCTGGCGCTCTGGCTCCGGGCATAGATGCGCACCGTCTGCGATTCGTCATTCACGTTCAGGAAGTGCGTCCCGTCCACCCAGGCTCCGCCGGAGCCGTCACAGGTGCCCTTGAACGTCCCCGAGGCGGGCACCTCCCCTCCAGGATTCCCCTGCGCGTCCCACGTCACGGTGAGCTTGGGACGCGAGGCCTTCGTCGAGTACTCGCTCGAGCGCAGCTCCAGGCGATTGTCATTGTCCTTGTTGGCCAGGATGAGGCCCTGGTTGCTCGCGGGCGTGCTCACCCACCGCTGCACCGCCGCCACTCCGCTGGCGTTCAGCGCCACGGTGTAGGTGCCCGTCGCGGGGGCTCGCAGCGTGCCCAGCACGGTGGTGTCCCGGTCTCCAGTCCCATCCGCGCCATTCGAAGCCCAGTCCTGACTGTTGTCCGCCTGCTCCCAGGTGACCTGGCTCTCCGTCCAGCCGCGCGTCAGGGCATACAGTTGATAGTCCTGGTCCGCCTTGTCGGAGACCGTGACGGTGAGCGAGACGGAGCGGACCACGGCGTTGGCGGGAATGGAGGACACGTCCCACGCGAGCAGGACGTAGTTCTCATTGCCGCTGCCAGACGGCGTGTCGCCGCTCGCGGAGAGATTGGAGGCGCTCCCGTGGTTGGCGTTGGAGTCCTCTTCTTCAATCATCGCGTCCCGGGTGCCCGCGTAGCCCGTCGTCGGGGCGACGCCGTCCTGGAACGCCGTGGTCTGGGTTCCGGCCAGGGACTGCGAGAACGGCAGCGAGTCCTCCACCTCCGTGTCCCGCAGCGTGGGTTCCACCTCTCCACAGCCCCCCAGGAGCCAGGAGCAGGCGACGAACACACCGGTGAGCGGCCGCTTCCATCCACGCATGTCATTTCCCTCGCGCTTCGTGCGAAAGCCGCACCGTCCCCCAGCCTGCGACTGGCCGTCGTGACGATTCTGTCAGGAGTGGTCCACCACCTCCGCCTGCGATTCGCGGTTCCGAATGGCCTCCTTCAAACTGGGGTGCCTTCAGGAGCAAATTGAACAGGGTCCGGACTCACGGCTCGCCGCCGGGTCCTGAGAGGCGTCGGGCAGGCAACGGGTCGCGTGCTCACCTGCTCGCAGAACAGAGAGGAGCTGGTGCGCCATGTGCTTCAACCTGGCATCCGGGACGCCACATCCTGGCTCGGCGGCCGTCCGAACTTTCTCGTGTACTCCCGACTGAACTGGCTGGGACTCTCGTAGCCCACCTCGAACGCGACCGTGGTCACCGAGGCCGTGCCCGCCACGAGCATCCGCCGCGCCTCGAGCAGGCGCAGTCCTTTCTGGTACTGCAGCGGCGAAGACGCGGTGACGGCCTTGAAGTGCTTGTGGAAGGACGAAACGCTCATCCCCACCGCGCGCGCCAGCTCCTCCACCACCATCGGCGAGCGGAAGTCTCTTCGAAGAAGCGCGATGGCGCTGGCAATCGAACTCGCGTGACTGTCCTGCCGAATCAGGCCCCGCAACATGTGACCGAGCGGCGCCATCATCAGGCGGTAGTGGATCTCCTTGAGCAACATCGGGCCGAGCACCCGTGCGTCCGTCTCCGACTCCGCGAGCGCGAGATAACGGGCGATGGCGTCGAGCATGCGCGAGTCGGCCTGATGCACCTCGAGCGCCCGCGCTTCCGGCCCAGCCGTCACCAACTCGCCGAGGTCTTCGTAGAGGCTCCGAAGCACCTCGACTTCGATGTCGAGCAGCAACACCAGATAGGGTGCGTCACGGACCCGGGAGACAATCGGCAGGTCATGGCTCACCAGCGCGCACTCGCCTGCGCGCAGCCGAAAGTGATGCTCGCCGAAGGTCATCTCCTTGCACCCTTGGAGAATCAGACAAAGCATCGGGGTGTAGATGGCGGCCTCGAAGGACGTGCGCTGGTGCTGCCGCAGCAGGTACAAGCCATGCCGTGGAGTGACGAGCTGCGACGTTCGGTCTGTCGAGGGCGGAACGAGCCGTAGGGCATGCTCCGTCAGCCGCCGCAGGAACTCTTGAGCCTCCTCGTCGTTCGCTCGATTGGACAGGTCGGCAGGCATTCGAATCCATCCTGCCCACCTGGAGAGAATCAGGCAAGAGCGTGCGAGTATCGGGCAGGCCTCGATTCGCTCCGCTGCGTAGGGTGGTCACAACTCAAACCAAGGCGGGTTTCGATGACGAGCGAGCTTCGAGTGATTCATGGGGCGCAGGACCTGCGCCTCGCGGGAGGGACGTCCGACGGCGACAGCCTCTGGCTGGACAAGGCGGATTTCGAGCGGGCCACCGGCTGGCAGTGGAAGCCCGTGGGCCTGTGCCGGGACGACACCTGTATGCCCATTCCACGCGGCGGCCGGAAGCTGGTCGACGGCGACCGCATCGATGCGGCGGGCGTGTGGCGGCAGGCGGGCTGGCCCGTCGTCCACAACCGTGAGGGGACGCTCTGGGTGCTCGGAGAGGGCGCAGCGCGCCGTGCCGCCGCGCTGACCTCCCTGGAGGCGCCCGACTTCACGTTGCCCGACCTCGACGGGCGACTGCATCGGCTGTCCGACTACCGGGGCCGCAAGGTCTTCCTCGTGACCTGGGCCTCGTGGTGCGGCTGCCGAGGAGACCTGCCTGTCTGGCATTCGCTCCATGAAACCGCCAAGGCGCACGGCTTCACGGTGCTGGCCATCGCGCTGGACCAGCCCGACGCGGCCCGGCCTTGGATTGAGGCGGCCTCACCCGACTATCCGTGCCTCATCGACCGCGACCACCTCACCGCCGAGCTCTACAACCTCGTCAACGTGCCGCAGGCCGTCTGGATTGACGAAGCCGGACACCTGGTGCGGCCGCCCGAGTCCGCGGGCATGACGGATGGCTTCCGGGCGATGGAGCGGACGAGCCTCTCGATGCCTGAGGCGGCGCGAGAGGCGCGCGACCGAGCGAAGGCGGCGTACCTCGACGCCGTGCGCGACTGGTCCGTCCGTGGCAGCGCGAGCCCGTACGCCCTCGATGCGCAGGCCGTCATGGCGCGGCTGACCGTTCCCGACGCGGCGATCTCCGAAGCCCACGCGCACTTTCGCCTGGGGCAGGCACTGCTGCGCGACGGGCAGGTCGACGAGGCCTCGGCCGAGTTCGCCGAGGCGACCCGGCTTCACCCGGCGTCCTGGGCGCTCTGGCGACAGACGGCCGAGAAGAACGCGAGCGGCCTGGCCGTGGGCGAGGATTTCTGGCGACGCGTCGACGCGCTCGGCGACCGGCACTACTACGCGCCGGTCGACCTGACGGAGCGCCAGCGAGGCTAGGCCCTCCGAACGAAATCCGTTCAGGGGGTAGCAACGTCGAGGCCCGAGTTCTCGGCCTCGGCAGTGGCCACCCCTGATGGAATTTGCTCCGACTGGCTTGGACGCGCGCCTCCTCACGAGCCCCCCGCCCAGCACATGCGGGACATTCCCCTCCAGCGAACGGCGCTCCCGACTGGAATCGCCCGAGGAGCACCGCACGCCTGGTGCCCCCGCCCGCGAATGCCGACAACAGGGCGGGAGGCACGAGGAGTCCACCCGAGTCCTCCTCGCCGGACTCAGGCGGACTTCTTCTTCAACATCCCATGCGGGTCGATGACGAACTTGCGCGCCACACCCGTGTCGAACTCGTGGTAGCCGCGCGGCGCGTCGTCGAGCGAGATGACGGTGGCGTTGACGACCTTCGCAATGGGCAGCCTGCCGTGGAGGATGGCCTGCATGAGCTGGCGGTTGTAGCGCAGCACCGGCGTCTGCCCCGTGTAGAGGCGGTGGGACTTGGCCCAGCCCAGGCCGAAGCGCATGCGCAGGTTGCCCTGCTTCGCGGCCTCGTCCTTGGCGCCCGGGTCCTCGGTCACGTAGAGGCCGGGGATTCCGATGCCACCCGCCGCGCGGGTAATCGCCATCAACGAGTTGAGCACCGTGGCCGGCGCCTCCGTGGAGGACTGGGCGCCATGGCCACGCGCCTCGAAGCCCACCGCGTCCACGGCGGCATCCACCTCCGGCACACCGACGACGGCTTCAATCAGCTCCTCCAGCTTGTCGCTCTTGGTGAGGTCGATGGGCTCGAAGCCCGAGGCCTTCGCGTGCTTCAGGCGCTCCGGGTTCATGTCGCCCACCATCACCACCGCCGCGCCCAGCACGTGCGCGGAGGCCGCCGCCGCGAGGCCCACTGGCCCCGCGCCCGCGACGTACACCGTGGAGCCCACGCCGACGCCCGCCGTCACGGCGCCGTGGAAGCCCGTGGGGAGGATGTCCGACAGCATCGTCAGGTCGAGAATCTTCTCCAGCGCCTGCGCCTTGTCCGGGAAGCGGATGAGGTTGAAGTCCGCGTAGGGGACCATGACGTACTCGGCCTGGCCGCCCACCCAGCCACCCATGTCCACGTAGCCGTAGGCGCCGCCCGCGCGGCCCTTGTTCACGTTGAGGCACACGCCCGTCTGCTGCTCACGACACGTGCGACAGCGGCCGCAGGCGACGTTGAAGGGCACGGTAACCAGGTCGCCGACGTTCAGGTACTCGACGTCCTTGCCCTTCTCGATGATTTCGCCGGTGATTTCGTGGCCGAGCACCAGGCCCTTCGGCGCCGTGGTGCGTCCGCGCACCATGTGCTGGTCCGAGCCACAGATGTTGGTGGAGACCACCTTGAGGATGACCCCGTGCTCGATGGACTTCCCCTCCGGATTCACCATCTTCGGATAGTCGATGGAGCGCACCTCCACCTTGCCGGGACCGAGATAGACAACGCCGCGATTGCTGGCCATGAGCGGACTCCTCCATTGCGGCCCGGCCGCGCGCCGCGCCGCGTGCAAAGTCCGGATAAGGCTGGGGACCCTCCGTCCCACCGGCACGCAGCGGCGTGGGGGCCCTGAAGGGTGTGCCTTCCCGGCTGCCCTCCTTCGCTTCAGTGCAGGCTGGATTCTTCATCCCAATCGCAACTTGGAATTTCAGACAAATCTCGATTTACATTGAAGGGTACGGAGCGCTTCAAGAGACTGCGGCCCCCCTCGCTGACGGAGCCCTCCGTATGTCCCTGCCGTCCTTGTCGTCGCTTCTGGCCGCCGTGTTCGTCTCGTCGGTGCTCGCCGCTCCTCATGCGCTCGCTGCCGGCGAGTCCGTCCAGGTCCATCTCACGACGACGTCCGGCAGCGCCCTGGCCAAGAAGCTGAGCGTGGAGGCGAGCAAGACGTTCGGCCCGGAGAGCAACACGGCCCTGGTCATCGACGTGAATGACGGCGTGACGTACCAGACGCTCGACGGGTTCGGCGGAGCGCTCACGGACTCCTCCGCGTGGCTCATCCATGGTTCGCCGCACCGCGCGGCCATCATGAGTGACTTGTTCAGCGTGAGCGCGGGCGCGGGCTACAACCTCATCCGTCTGCCCATGGGCTCGTCGGACTTCGCGCGCAATCACTACACGTACGACGACACCTGCTGCGACTTGAATGACTTCTCGGTGGGGCACGACGCGGCCTACATCCTCCCGCTGCTCCAGCAGGCCCGCGCCCTCAACCCCGAGGTGAAGGTGCTCGCCGTGCCGTGGAGCGCCCCGGCGTGGATGAAGTTCAACAACTCGCTGCTGGGCGGCGGCTATCTGCGCAATGACCTCTATGGCACCTATGCGCAGTACTTCGTGAAGTTCGCTCAGGCCTACGCCGCGCAAGGCGTGCCGCTGCATGCGTTCAGCCTCCAGAACGAGCCGCACAATGCGAACGGCAGCTACGCCACCATGCAGATGGAGTCGAATGACCAGGCGGTGTTCGCCTCGCAGCACCTGCGCCCGGCCCTCAACGCGGCGGGCTTCAATGGGGTGAAGCTGCTGGCGTGGGACCACAACTGGCACGACGGCGCGGGCCCTGCGGGCTTCCCGCATGAAGTCATGGCCTACAACAACGGGCAGGCGCAGTCGTCCGTCGCCGGGGTGGCCTACCACTGCTACGAGAGCCCCGAGGGCAGCTACACGGTGCAGTCCGCCTTCCGCGACGCCTACCCGTCCAAGGAGGTCCACTTCACCGAGTGCACCGGCGGCGCATGGGCGACGAACGCCGCGGCCAACCTGGAGTGGGCGCTCCAGAACAACCTCTTCGGGCCGCTGCGCCACTGGGCGCGCAGCTCCGTGTACTGGAACCTGGCGCTGGACCCCAACCACGGCCCGCGCGTGGGCGGCTGCGCGGACTGCCGAGGCATGTTCACGGTGAACAACGCCAACGGCACGTACACCCGCAACGAGGAGTACTACGCGTGGGCGCACCTTTCGAAAGTCGTGCGCGCGGGGGCGGTGCGCATCGGCGCGACGTCCCTGGGAAACAACAGCATCGAGACGCTGGCCTTCCGCAATCCAGATGGCTCGCATGCGCTCATCGCCCTGAACTCCAACGACGGGAGCACGCTCACCTTCAAGGTCCGCTGGGCGGGACAGGCCTTCGACTACACGCTGCCGCCGCGCTCGGTGGTGTCGTTCTCGTGGGGCGGCGGCTCGAGTGGCCCGTGGTACCGGCTGGTCAACAAGGCCACCGGCAAGTGTCTGGACATCGTCGGCCCGTCGGCGGCGGACGGCACCGGGCTGCACCAGTGGGCGTGCCACGGTGGGACGAGCCAGCAGTGGGCACTCCAGACCACCGACGGTGGCTTCTCCCGGCTGGTGTCGCGCTACAGCGGCAAGGCCGTGGACATCGCGGATGCGAGCACCACGGACGGCGCACGCGTGCAGCAATGGAGCGTGGCACCGGGCTGGAATCAGCAGTTCAGGGCCGTGGCCACCAGCGGCGGCTTCCACCGCTTCGAGGCGCGCCACAGCGGCAAGGTGCTCGACGTGAGCAACTGCTGGACGGCCGGCGACGGCGCGGCGCTCCAGCAATGGGTCTGGGCGTCCAACGACTGCCAGCAGTTCAGGATGGAGGCGCAGTAGGGCGCGCGTCGCTGTTCGTCAGAACGGCGAGGGCGAAGAGAAGTCCAGCCGTTCTCCAGTCGTGGGATGGGTGAAGGCGAGTCCCTCCGCGTGAAGCATCAACCGCGTGTCTTCGACTCCGAAGCGCGCGTCACCGACGAGCGGCAGGCCCAGACCCAACGGATGCGCTGCGTGGATGCGAAGCTGCATCGCGTGGCGCGTCCGGGGCCACAGCAACAGGCGGGTGCGCGCGTCGCTCCGCTCCACGACGCGCCACTCCGTCAGGGCCTGCTTGTGGTGATTCGGGTCCGCGAGCGTTTCGAGGGATCCTGAGGTGGTGCCTCGCAGGGGCACGTCGATGCGCCCCTGCTCGCCAGAGAGGAGCCCTTCGCCCCAGGCGACGTGCCGGTGCTCGGCCTCGCCTCGCGCGAGCTGTCGCTGGAGCGCGGATTGCGTGGCGGCGTCCCTGGCAATCACCTGGAGGCCCGACACTTCTGTCTCGAGCTCGTGGACGAAGCGCGCGGCGGTCAGGTCCGGGAAGCGAGACTGGAGCCTGACGAGCACCGAGTCCCTCGTGGGGGAGTGACGTCCCGACACCGACGGCAGGCCGTGGGGCTTGTCGACGACGAGCAACGTCGCGTCCTCGTGCAGCATGCGGAGGGTGTCCGCGTCGGTTGAAGTCGCTGGCGCCGCGGGAGCGGGGTCCACCTCCAGTCCCTCCAGCATGAACGGCAGCACCGTTCCGCACTTGTTGTCACAGGCCGGGTAGTACGCACCTGACTGGCGACCTCCTCCGAGCGGCTCCGCGCCCCACCAGAACTCCGCGAGCGCCAGCGGCTTCCACCCGTGACGGTAGGCGCACGCGAGCAGCTTGGGCGCCGCGCAGTCTCCGGCGCCTCCCGGAGGAGGACGCGGCGCGAACAGCGCGGACATGGACCGGTGCTCTCCTCGCGCGTTGGGGACCTCGAAGCCCACGGACAACTGTCGCCACAGGGAGCGGGAACGCTCGGCCCGCTCGTGAGCGACTTCACGCCTGCGCGCTTCGAGCGCTCTCAGCTCCGCTTCCCGACCCTTGGGGTGTTGGGCGAGGTGCGCGGACTGTTCCTTCAGCGCCTCGTATCGCCGCCCCAGCTCCGCCAGCTCGGCCTCTCCCGCGGGCCAGAACGCGGCGCGCGCCACGGGGTCGAACAACGGTGGGACGAAGCCCTCCACCTCCCAGGCGCCCCCCAGCATCCCGGAGAACGCGCACAGGTACCCCAGCCGTCCCTCCGGTGTCGCGACGACCAGCACCCCGAACATCTTGCCGCCACCCGGACGCCACAGCTCCTCCCACCGCGCATGCTCACGCCGCAGGCGCTGTTGCAGTGACTCCGCCGCCAGACGGGCCAGTCGCACCGGGGGGCCTGAATCGAACGGGCTCGGGAGACGCGCCGGCACATCGCCGGGGAGCGGCGGTGCGTCGAAGGACAGCGGAGTCTGGGAGTAACGCGCCTCGCTCACGGTGATACCTGGCCGGCATCTATCAGGTCCGAGCACCCGCGTGCGGCACGTCACGGCTCGTGCGGGTGTCTCGCAAGCCAGGTCTCCCCGGAGCCGAGTCGGCCCATGGCGATGGAACGGCCGACTCCCGCCGTTTCCGCAAGCCGAAAAACATGTGTCGCGACAGGGGACACGCCGCGCCAGTGGGGACTGGTGGACAGACGCCATGCGGGGCCCACGCCGGGTTCGACAGCCCGCAGGACAGCGTCTATGTCCCTCCTACATGGCTCCCGCTCCGCGAGAAGTCCTGCTGTTCACCCTGGAAGGTCAGCGCTACGGCCTCCCCATGGAGGACGTGCGAGAGCTGATTCGCGCCGTGCGCCTGACGCCCCTGCCAAGCGCCCCCGATGTCGTCGAGGGCCTGCTCAACCTGCACGGCCAGTTGCTCCCCGTGCTGGACCTGCGCCGCCGCTTCCGCCACCCGGCCCGCCCCCTGTCCGCGTTCGACCACATCATCATCGCCCAGGCGGGTTCGCGACAGGTCGCCCTGCGCGTGGACCGCGCCGAGGGTCTGCGAGTGCTCGCACCGGGCGAATGGGACGAGACGCCGCGCGAGCTGCCCGGCGTGGGCTATGTGGCTGGCGCCGCGAAGCTGGAGGACGGACTGGTGCTGGTCCATGACCTGCGCGGCTTTCTCTCCGAAGCCGAAGCGCTGGAGCTGGACGCGGCGCTCGCCGCTCCGCCGGAGCGTGCGTGAGACAAGGGCCGTGGAGCCATGAGGGCTTCCCCGCCGTGCTCGCCCTCGTCGAGGAGCGCGCGGGCCTCGCCCCTCCGAGCTGCCCCGCCTCCGCCGAGGAAGGCATCTCCCGCGCCATGGCCCGCGCCGGCCTGAGTGACTTCGACGAGTACCGCGCGCGAATCGCCACCGACTCCGCCGCGATGGATGACCTCCTCACCGAGCTCACCATCGGCGAGACGTACTTCTTCCGCACCCCCGAGCACTTCGAGTTCCTCCGCCGCGTCGTGCTGCCCGAGCTCCGCGAACGGCATGGCCCGGACTACACCGTGAAGATGTGGAGCGCGGCCTGCTCCTCCGGCGAAGAGCCCTATTCGATGGCGGCCCTGCTGATGAACGAGGGCTGGAGCGAACACATGGCGGTGTATGCCACCGATGTGTCTCGCACCGCGCTGGCTCGGGCGCGCCGCGCGCACTATGGCGAATGGTCCCTCCGGGGCCCGTGGGCCGAGCGGATGCGCGTCCACCTGCGGCCCGAGGGTCGGCAGTACGTCCTGGCTCCCGAGGTGAAGCAGCGCGTGCGGTTCAGCTACCTGAACCTCGCGCTCGATACATGGCCTTCGCCCGAGTCGGGCATCTGGAAGCTGGACGTCATCTTCTGTCGCAACGTCCTCATCTACTTCAACGGCTCCACCATCGAGGCGGTGGCTCGCCGCCTCCATGCGTCGCTGGGTGAAAGTGGCGTGCTCTTCACCGGGCCCTCGGACCCGCCGCTCGGGGGGCTCGCTCCGCTGGAGCCCGTCCTCACCGAGTGGGGCGTGCTCTACCGACGCCTCCCGCCCGGCACCACCGTGGCCGTCCCTGATGCGTCGCCATTCGGTGACCGGGGACGGATGACGTCGCCTCCCGGCGGCGCGGCCTCCGAGGAGGTGGGTGTTCCATACGGAGTCGGTGCGCGCACCGCGATGGAGAGCGGTGCCGCGGGCCAGGCGCGCTTCGCCACGGGAGTTCCCGTGGGAGGCCACACCAGCGCGCCGGGCTCGGGCTCGGCTTCCGGGCGCGGCCCGGGCACACCTGGCTTCGCTCCAGGCGTGGGCACGGCTTCGGGCGGTGGCATGAGCGCGCCAGGCTTGGGCACGGCCTCGGGCGGTGGCACGAGCGCGCCGGGCTTCGCTCCTCGTTCGGGCACGGCTGGAAGCAACGCTCGCGGCCCCAGCCCCTCCGAGCTCGCCGTGGCTCGCCGCGCTTTGGACAGGGGTGACTGGCGCGAGGCCGCGCTTCGCCTGGGCGCGCTGGATGCCGACGCCGACACGGCCACCGCCGCCGTGCGCTCCATCGCGAACCTGGACGCTCAAGCCGCCATCTACGCGAGCGCAGAGGCCGCCTCCCGCCATCCGCTGGTCCCCGGCCTGCGCTACCTGGAAGCCCTGCTCCTGCTAGGCCAGGGACGCCTGCCCGACGCCGAGCGCTCCGTCCGTCAGGCCCTCTACCTGGAGCCCACCCTCGCCGTGGCGTGGCTCGTCCTCGGACGCGTGCTGCGTCGACTCGGCGACACCGAGGGCGCGCTCAAGGCCCTGCGCGAAGCAGAAGCCCTCTGTAATGCCCTTCCTCCCGACGCGCCCCTCCCACTCGCGGAGGGTGAACTCGCCCGGGACCTTGCTCGCGCCGCACGCGACGAGCGCCTCCGCATGGAGCTCTCCCTCACTGAAGGCAAGACACCCTGATGGCTGGCCCCCAAGGAATGAACTGGGAAACCCTCCGCGCGCGACTCGCCGAGCTCGCCGCCTCCCGCGAGGCCGAAGGCGCCCTCACCCCCGAAGCGGAGGCCGCGCTGCTCGACGAGCGCGCCCGCGCGCTGAGCCGCCCCCCCACCCCCGAGGTCGCCCCGGGCACCCTGCGCGAGGTGGTGCGCTTTCGCGCCGCCGGCCAGACGTACGCCCTGGAGTCCCGCTTCGTGCTGGAGGTCGTCCGCAACGTGGACGTGGTGCCGCTGCCCGGCGCGCCTCCGACGCTGCGCGGGCTCACCCTGCTCCACGGCGAGGTCCTCCCCGTAGTGGAGCTGGCACCGCTGTTCGGCCACCCCCCGATGGACAGCTCGGGGCCCGTGCTGGTGCTGGGAACGAACCGGCCGGAGCTGGGCGTGCGCACCGAAGAAGTCCACGAGGTCACCCAGGTGTCGAGTCAGGACCTGCTGCCCGCCCCCGCGGGCCCCACCGGCGAGCTGGTGTTCGCGGCGGACAAGGCGGGAACACTCATGCTGGAGGGCGAGGCACTGCTGGGTGACAGTCGCCTCGTGTTCGATTTGTCCGACGAAGGAGTCGTATGAACATCGGGAACCGCATCACGATCGGCTTCGGACTGTCGTTGATGGTGTTGCTCGTCCTGGCGGCCGTCGCCTTCCAGGGCGCACGTCAGCTGAACGAGACCACCGAGGGGCTGCTCAAGGCCCACGAGAACTTCCGCCTGGTCCGCGAGGTGCGCGCCCTGCTCATCGACGCGGAGACGGGCCAGCGCGGCTTCCTGCTCACGGGCGAGGACCCGTACCTGGAGCCCTACCAGGCGGCCCTCGCCTCGCTCCAGCAGGACATCAACATGCTGCGCGACGCGATGGCCCCCTATCCCGAGCAGCGCAACCGCATGGTGCGCCTGGAGCCGCTCGTGACGGGCCGCCTGGCCCTGCTCGACGAGGGCATCCGCCAGCGCCGTGAGAAGGGCCTGGAGGGCTCGCTGGTCATCGTCCGGAACAACCGGGGCAGACAGTTGATGGACCAGATTCGCGACCTCATCAACGAGATGCTCGCGGAGGAGCAGGAGCGCTGGGCCGAGCACTCCGAGGCCGCCGAGGCCGCCGCGCGACAAATCATGTGGGTGCTGGGCATCTGCACCGTCCTGGGCCTGCTCATCGTCTCCGTAGGCAGCTACCTCGTCACCCGCAGCATCACCGTCCCGCTGCGCAAGCTCATGGTGGGCGCCGAGCAGCTGGGCCAGGGCAACCTCACCCATCGCATCGACATCAAGGGACAGGACGAGGCGGCGGAGCTGGCGCGCGCCTTCAACAACATGGCCGAGCGCCGCCAGCAGTCCGAGGCGCAAATCGCCAAACAGTCCGAGCAGCGCGAGCACACGCTGCGCACCGTGGCGGAGTTCGTCAATCAGCTCGCGGGCGCCAGCTCCGAAATCCTGGCCAGCACCACGGAGCAGGTGGCGGGCGCGCAGGAGCAGGGCAGCGCGGTGACGGAGACGGTGAGCACCATCGAGGAAATCACCAAGACGTCCGAGGAGGCCGCCGGCCGCGCGCGCAACGTCAGCGAGTCCGCCCGTCACGCCGAGGAGGTGGGCCGCAGCGGGAGGCGCTCCGTGGAGGAGGCCGTCTCCTCCATGGGCACCGTGCGCGAGCAGGTGGAGTCCATCGCCTCGCGCATCCTCGCCCTCGCCGAGCAGGCGCAGGCCATTGGCGACATCATCACCACCGTCAATGACATCTCCGAGCAGACGCACATGCTCGCGCTCAATGCCTCCATCGAGGCCAGCCGCGCCGGGGAGAACGGCCGGGGCTTCGCCGTGGTCGCCGCCGAGGTGAAGGCGCTGGCGGACCAGTCCAAGAAGGCCACCGGGCAGGTGCGTCAGATTCTGGGACAAATCCAGAAGGCCACGCACGGCGCGGTGATGACCACCGAGGAGGGCACCAAGAGCGTGGCGACCACCACGCGCATCGTCGCGGAGGCGGGCTCCACCATCCAGACGCTGTCGGACCTCTTGGCCCAGGCGTCGCTCACCGCCGCGCAGATCGCGGCCTCCGCCAACCAGCAGGCCACCGGCATCGCCCAGATTCGCCAGGCGATGCATGACGTCAACCAGGCCACCCAGCAGGGCCTGATGTCCTCGCGCCAGACGGAGCGGGCCATGCAGGACATCAACGCCATGGGCCAGAAGCTCAAGAACCTGCTCGAAGAGTACGGGCGCTGATGGACCGCGACAGGCTCGCCCAGGCATTGCTGGCCACGTTCCTCGAGGAGCTCGAGGGGCACGTGGCCTCGCTCAACCGGGACCTGCTCGCGCTGGAGCGGGAGCAGGGCACGTCGCGCGCCGCCGAGCGCGTGGCGTCGCTCCTGCGCACGCTGCACAGCGTGAAGGGCGCCGCGCGCGCGGCCAGCGCCATGCTGGTGGAGACGGCGTGTCACCGGCTGGAGGAGGTGCTGGAGCCGCTGCGCGACGGGCGCACCGCGGCGCCGGAGCTGTACGAGCTGTGCTTCTCCACCGTGGACGCGCTGGACGACGCGGGACGGCGACTCGCCACCAAGCAGGAGCTGACCGGCTCTCCGCTGGAGAAGCTGCTGCCGGACCTGGAGCGCGCGGCGGGCCCCATCGACTCGGCGCCTCGTCCGACCGCCTCCTCCGACCCGGCTCGCACGGAGGGAACCCGGACGCCGGAGCCCCCTCGCACGACGAAGACCTCCCCCCCGGAGCCCGCTCGCCCGGCCGAGCCCTCCGCGCCGGAGTACGCGCCCTCCGGCCCCGCGCAGGAGGCGACGCTGCCGGTGCGGGTGTCCGCGCAGAAGCTGGACGCGCTGCTGTCGCGCAGCGGGGAGCTTCGGGTCGCCTCGCTGCGGCTCGAGGGGCGCACGGAGACGCTGGAGGGCGTGCGCGAGGAGCTGGCGCGCATGCGCGAGGCGGTGCAGGGCACGGAGGCCGAGGGCGCGCTGCGCAGGGCCGAGAAGGAGCTGGCGCGGGTGACGCGCGAGCTGGCCTCGGACCAGCGGACCTTGAGTGGCGTGGCCACCGGCATGGACGACGAGGTCCGCCGCGCGCGCACCCTGCCCTTCATGGAGGGCTGCGAGGGCCTGGTGCGCGCCGCGCGCGACGTGGCCCGCTCCGAGGGCAAGAAGGCGCGACTGGAGGTGAACGGCGGCGCGCTGGAGCTGGACCGCTCGCTGCTCCAGTCCCTGCGCGAGCCCATGCTCCACCTGGTGCGCAACGCGGTGGCCCACGGACTGGAGTCCGCCGAGGAGCGCGTCCGCGCGGGCAAGCCCGAGGAGGGCCGCGTCACGCTGTCGGCCCGCCTGCGCGGCAGCCGCGTGGAGGTGACGGTGGAGGACGACGGGCGCGGGCTGGACCTGGGAGCGCTGCGCGCCCGCGCGCAGGCCCGGGGACTCGACGTGCCCGAGGACGACGAGGACGCCGCGCGCCTCGCCTTCCACTCCGGACTGTCCACCTCCACTCGCGTCACCGAGGTCGCCGGCCGGGGCGTGGGCCTGGACGTGGTGCGCACGGAAGTCGAGGCGATGCGCGGCACGGTGGAGGTGGCCACCTGGCCCGGGAAGGGCGCGCGCTTCACGCTGGACGTGCCCCTCACGCTGAGCACCCTGCGCGTGCTGCTGGTGTCCGCGGGAGGGCAGACGCTCGCGCTGGCCATCGAAGGCGTGGCGCGGCTGGTGCGGCTGGCGCCCGAGGAGGTGCGCGACGTGGAGGGCCGCCCGACGTGGGTGGCCCCGGACGCGCTGGTGCCCCTGGCCGCGCTGGCGGACGTGCTGGGGCTGCCTCCGGGTCCTCCGCGTCAGCGCCGGGGCGCGGTGGTGCTCGCGGCCGGCACCGCGCGGGCCGCGCTGGTGGTGGATGAAGTCCTGGAGGAGCAGGAGGCGCTCGTCCGGGCGCTCGGTCCCCGCGTGCGCCGCGCGCGCCATGTGTCCGCGGCGGCGGTGCTGCCGGACGGGCGGCTGTCGCTCCTGCTCAACCCCGTCTCGCTGGTGCGGGCCGCGGGAGGGCGTCCCTCCACGGCGCTGTTCCCCGCCCCGGCCACCCAGCGGGCGCGCCGGCGCGTGGTGCTGGCGGACGACTCGCCCACCACCCGCGCGCTGGAGCAGAGCATCCTGGAGGGCGCGGGCTATGACGTGGTGCCCTGCTCCGACGGGGCCGAGGCCTGGGAGCGGCTGCAGGCGGGCGGCGCCGACGCGCTGGTGCTGGACGTGGAGATGCCGCGCATGGACGGCATCGCCCTCACCGAGGCCGTGCGTGCCTCCCCGCGCTTCGCGCGGCTGCCGGTGGTGCTCGTCACCGCCCGGGGCCGCCCGGAGGACAAGGCGCGCGGGCTTCAAGCTGGCGCCAGTGCCTATCTTGTGAAAAGCGCCTTCGACCCCACGAGCCTGCTGGAGACCTTGAGACGACTGCTATGAGGACCGAACCGTTGCGCATCGTGGTGGCGGAGGACTCGCCCACCGCCCGCAGGCTGCTGGTGGAGATCCTCCGCGCCGACCCGGCGCTGAGCGTGGTGGGAGAAGCCAAGGACGGCGTGGAGGCGGTGGAGCTCACCCAGCGCCTGCGGCCCCATCTGGTGACGATGGATATCCAGATGCCGCGCATGGATGGCCTGGAGGCCACCCGTCGCATCATGACGGAGGTGCCCACGCCCGTCGTCGTCGTCTCCACGCTGGTGGAGCGCGACATCCAGACGTCCATGGCCGCGCTGCGGGCCGGCGCGCTCGCGGTGCTCCAGAAGCCCCTGGGCCCGGAGACTCCGGACTTCGACGCGGACAGCCGCCGCCTGCGCGACACCCTCAAGGCCATGGCCGAGGTGAAGGTCGTGCGTCGCTGGCCGGACCGGAGCACCCCGCAGGCCCTGCCCGTGCCCAAGCCCGCGCCCCGCGCGCAGACGTCACGGCCGGCGGTGGTGGCCCTGGCCGCGTCCACGGGGGGACCGGCCGCGCTGTTCCGGCTCCTGTCGGAGCTGCCCGCGGACTTCCCCGTGCCACTGCTGGTGGTGCAGCACATCGCGCTCGGCTTCGGACAGGGCCTGGCGTCCTGGCTGGCCACGGCCGGCCCGCTGCCGGTGCGGGTGGCGGAGGAGGGTGAGCTGCTCCTGCCAGGGCACGTCTACCTGGCGCCAGATGACCGGCACCTGGGCGTCCAGGACGGCCGGGCCCAGGTGTCCAAGGCGGCGCCCGTCAACGGCTTCCGTCCATCCGCGACGTGGCTGTTCCGCTCGGTGGCGCGCGCGCACGGCTCCGAAGCGCTGGCCGTCATCCTCACCGGCATGGGGCAGGACGGCCTGGAGGGGGCCCGGGAGCTGCGAGAGGTCGGCGGCCGGGTGCTGGCCCAGGACGAGGAGTCCTCCGTCGTCTTCGGCATGCCGGGCGTCGTGGTGAGCGCGGGCCTGGCGGACGAGGTCGTCTCCCTGTCCGCCCTGCCTTCCCGGGTGTTGCTCACCGTCCGGGCAGACACGCAGCCAGGGTGAGACACATTATCCAGTATTGAATCCTTGAGCGGAGCCCGCCTGTCCCGGAATGGCCTTGGGGGTGGGCGATGTCAATATCCCGTCAGCCCTCCCCATCTCGATGAGTACCCACCTGCCTTCCTTCCTCAGCGCCTTCACGGCGCTTCCCGACCCGGCCTATGTGCTGGATGCCACGGGCCGCATCCTGGCGTGCAGCACGTCGGGGGCGCGGGCGTTCGGCCAGGGGCCGGAGGGGCTGGCGGGCCGGCACTGGGGAGAGCTGGGCGTGCCCCTGGAGGACGCCGCGCGGCTGGAGGCGGCGCGGGTCCAGGCCTCGAATCGCGGCGACGCCATCACCGTGGAGCTGCCATGGCCGGTGGACGCGGGGCTGCGCCGCCACGCCCTGGTACTCACGCCGCTGCCTCCCGAGAACGGCGCCGCCAGCACCGTGCTGGTGACGGCGAGGCCGCTCACGGAGGCGGAGGCCGTGTACTCGCGCGCGCTGGAGCTGGAGCAGCTGGCGCGCGCCGAAGTCGAGCAGGCCGAGCGCCGCCGCTCGTTCCTGTATCAGGCGATGACGACGCTGTTCACCCACCCGCCCGACCCGCACGGCATGTACACGCTGCTGGCGCACCTGGCGGTGCCAGACCTGGCGGACTGGTGTCTGGTGGACGCGCTGGAGCAGGGCCCCTTCGTGTCCCGCGTGGCGGTGGCGTGCCTGGACCCGACGCAGCAGGAGCGCGCGAGCGCGCTGCCCCAGCGCATCGAGAAGCGCGACGACGCGCCGGTGGGCCTGTTGCGCGTGCTGCGCACCGGGGAGTCGGAGCTGGTGCCCGCGGTGACGGACTCGCTGTTGCGCGCGGCGGCGGCGGAGCCCGCGCACCCCACCCTGCTGCGCGCGCTCCAGGCGCGCTCGTACATGATCATCCCGCTGCGAGCGCGCGGGAACACGCTGGGCGCCGTGACGTTCGTGTCGTCGGGCTCCGGGCGGCGGTATGGGCCGGATGACCTGGCGCTGGCGGAGGACCTGTGCCTGCGCGCCAGCCTGGCCATCGACAACGCGCGGCTGGTGGGCGAGTCGCGCCGGGCCGCGCGGGCGCGCGAGGACCTGCTGGCCGTCGTCTCGCACGACTTGAAGAACCCGCTGGGCGTGGTGCAGCTGGGCGCGGCGCTGCTGCTGCGCGGTCCGGGCGCGCGGCCGGGGGGGGAAATCGTCACGAAGCAGGCCACGCGCATCCAGGACGCGACGGACCGCATGTCGCGCCTCATCTCCGACCTGCTGGACTGGGGCCGGCTGGAGGCGGGCGGGCTGCCGCTGGAGCTGGGCGAGCACTCGGTGGCGGGGCTCGTCGCGGAGGCGATGGAGTCCATCCGTCCCCTGGCCGAGGCCAAGGGGCTGCACCTGCACCCCCAGCCCCCGCCCGAGGATGTGCGCACGCGGTGCGACCGGACGCGCGTGCTGCAGGTGATGGGCAACCTCCTGGGCAACGCGGTGAAGTTCACGCCGGCGGGAGGAGATTTGGACGTGGGGGCGGCCGTGCGCAACGGCGAGGTGTGCTTCCACGTGAAGGACACGGGCGCCGGCATCGACGCGGAGGCGCTGCCGCACATCTTCGACCGGTACTGGCAGGCGCGCGACGCGGCCAGCCGGGGCACGGGCCTGGGGCTCGCCATCGCCAAGGGGCTCGTCGAGGCCCACGGCGGCAGCATCCAGGCCCGGAGCACGCCGGGCAAGGGAAGCACCTTCTCCTTCACGCTGCCCCTGTCCTCCGCCACCCACTCCACCCGCACGTCGTCGCGCGTGGACGCCTGAGTTTCTCCGGGGACAGGTAGAGTCCTCCCCGGACATGGTCACCACGGAGCCGCTCCCCACCGCCTTCCTGCTCGCTGTCTGCGGCGCCCTGCTCGCGCTCAGCGTGCTGTTCAGTCGCGCCTCCGGCCGCTTCGGCATTCCCGTGGCGCTGCTGTTCCTGGGCGTGGGCATGGCGGCGGGCTCGGACGGGCCCGGTGGCATCGACTTCGACAACTACGGCTTCGCCTTCCGGCTGGGCACGGTGGCGCTGGTCCTCATCCTCTTCGACGGCGGCCTCAACACGCCGCTGGCGGCCATCCACTCCGCGCTGCGCCCGGCGGCGGCGCTGGCCACGGTGGGCGTGGTGGCCACGGCCGCGCTGATGGGCGCGGCGGCGCACTACTTCTTCGGCTTCGGGTGGACACAGGCGCTGCTTCTGGGCGCCATCGTCTCCTCCACGGACGCGGCGGCCGTCTTCTCCGTGCTGCGCGGCAGCGGGCTGCACCTGAAGCGGCGGGTGGGCACCACGCTGGAGCTGGAGTCGGGGCTCAACGACCCCATGGCCGTCATCCTCACCACCGGGCTGACGCACACCCTGGCGAGCGGGAAGCCGCCGGGGTGGGAGCTGGCGTGGGAGGCGTTGGTGCAGATGGTGGTGGGGGCCGGCCTGGGACTGGCCATGGGCTGGGGGGCGCGGCTGCTCCTCAAGCGGCTGCGGCTGCGCGTGGCGGGGCTGTACCCGGTGATGACGCTGGCGCTGGCGCTCCTGGCCTTCGGCCTGCCCACGCTCCTGAATGGCAGCGGCTTCCTGGCCGTGTACATCGTCGGCATCGCCCTGGGCAACGAGACCATCCGCTATCGCACGGGCCTGTTGCGCGTGCACGACGCGCTGGCGTGGCTGTCCCAGGTGCTGATGTTCCTGGTGCTGGGGTTGCTGGTGTATCCGCGCAACCTGGTGGAGGTGGCATGGGTGGGCCTGGGCCTGGGCCTCATCCTGGCCTTCCTGGCGCGGCCGCTGGCGGTGCTGCTGTGCCTGCTGCCCTTCCGGTTTCCGGTGGGCGAAATCGTCTACACGGGCTGGGTGGGGCTGCGCGGCGCGGTGCCCATCATCCTGGCCACCTTCCCGGTGTTGTCCGGCACGCCGGGCTCGCGAGACATCTTCAACATCGTGTTCTTCATCGTCGTGGTGAACGGGCTGGTGCCCGGCGCCACGGTGCCGTGGGTGACGCGCAAGCTGGGCCTGGCCGCCAACGTGCCCGAGCCGCCCCAGGCCGTGCTCGAAATCGCCTCCACCCAGCTCCTCAAGGGCGAGGTCAGCTCGTTCTACATCGACAAGGCGTCCGCCGTGGCTGGCGAGCGGCTGGCGGACCTGCCCTTTCCCCCGGGCTCCTCCGCGATGCTCCTGGTGCGGGGCCAGGAGCTCGTCGCCCCCAAGGGCGACACCGTGTTCCAGCAGGGGGACCACGTGTATGTCATCAGCCATACCGAGGACCTGTCCCTGCTGCGGCTACTCTTCGGCCAGCAGGAGGACGAGTAGCTCCGGCCTTGGCTTTCCGTTGCCCGGGTATGGCCCCGCCATTAGCTTGGGCGGACGATGCGGGTGTCGACAGTCCTGGAGCGTGAGTCGATTCAGGTGCTGGACTTCCGGTGCGACGCCGGCCCCGAGGACGCGCCCTTCGTCGAGCAGCACCGCGCCTTCTCCGTGGCCTATGTGCGCAAGGGCACCTTCTGCTACCGCACGCGCGGCGAGGCCTTCGAGCTGGTCGCCGGCTCGCTGCTGATTGGCCACCCCGGGGACGAGTACATGTGCTCGCACGAGCACCTCCGAGGCGATGAGTGCCTGTCCTTCAAGCTGGCCCCGGCGCTGCTGGAGTCGATGGGGCTGTCGCCCCGTGCCTGGCGGAGCGGCGGGGTGCCTCCCCTGCCGGAGCTGATGGTGCTCGGGGAGCTGGCCCAGGCCACCGCCGAGGGCGCGAGTGACTTGGGGATGGACGAGGTGGGGCTGGTGTTCGCGGCCCGCTTCGCCGAGGTCATCACCGGACGCGAGGACAAGGCCCCGTCGGCGCGGCCCGTGGACCGGCGGCGCGTGGTGGAGACGGCGCTGTGGCTGGATGCGCACTCGGGCGAGGACATCGACCTGGAGGGCGCGGCGAGGGAGGCGGGGCTCAGCGCGTTCCACTTCCTGCGGCTCTTCTCGAAGGTCGTCGGCGTGACGCCGCACCAGTACGTGCTGCGCTCCCGCCTGCGCCATGCCGCGCGCCTGCTCGCGGATGACTCGCGCTCCATCACCGACGTGGCCTTCGACGTGGGCTTCGGCGACCTCTCCAACTTCGTGCGCACCTTCCACCGCGCCGCGGGCGTGTCTCCTGGACGCTTCCGTCAGGCGGCCCGGGGCGAGCGCAATTTCCTCCAAGAGCGACTCGGGCTCCGCCCCGTACGGTGACGGCCTCTCTCACACAGAGGTCATCGTGTTCGACCACATCGGCTTGAAGGTGAAGGACCTGGACGCCAGCGTGCGCTTCTACACCGCCGCGCTCGCGCCCCTGGGGTTTGGATTGTGCTCGCGGGACGACTCCAGCGCGGGCTTCGGCCCTCCGGGTGAGCCCGCGCTGTGGCTCTACCCCACCCAAGGCGCGACGGGGCCCGGCGGCCACCTGGCGTTCCGCGCCTCGCAGCACACAGCCGTGGACCGCTTCCACGCCGGCGGACTGGAGGCCGGCGGCAGTGACAATGGGAAGCCGGGCGTGCGCGCCGACTACAGCCCCACGTACTACGCCGCGTTCCTGAAGGACCCCGACGGCAACAACGTCGAGGCCGTCTGCCTGAAGTGACTTGGGGCGTGACGCTCCCGGCGCGGACGGGCCGGGAGCGTTTCACGGCGCACTACTGCCGCAGCATCTCGTTGAGATACAGCGTGAAGCCCGCGGAGCTCCCACCGAGCGCGACGACGGGGCCGTTCGCGTCACCCGCGGGCACCTCCACCTTCGCCGTCATCTCCCAGGAGCGGTTCTTGGTGTCCGGTCCGGCGAACTCCTGGATGCGCACGGCGCCCTCGTAATACGTCATGCGCTCGCGCTCCGCGTAGAGCCCCGCGCGGCCCAGCGCGCGCATCTGGAAGCGGTCATCCAGCGGCAGCACCTGGTAGCGCCCCGCCTCCGCCCACCACAGGCCCACCAGCTCGATGAGCTTCTTCACCATCGGGTCGCTGAGGTTGGCGCGGTCCCTGCCCTTCATCAGGTCATTGGACTCGGTGGGGTCGTCGACGACGTTGTAGAGTTCCCAGTGGTCCTCGTCGAAGCTCCACCGCGCCTTGTTCTCCCACGGCTTGCGCCCGTGGTACGTCACGACCTTCCAGCCGTCGTGGTACAGGCCCCGGTTGCCGAGCATCTCGAAGTACTGGGTGACGTGGTTGGTCGGCGCCGTCGCATCGTTGAACGAGTAGTTCATCGGGAAGCCCTCGACGGAGGCCTGCTGCACCGAGTTGATAAAGCGCGGTGCCTCCACGCCAATCGCCTCCAGAATCGTCGGGACGATATCGATGCAGTGGTGGTACTGCGTGCGCAGCTCGCCCTTTGCCTCGATGCCGCGAGGCCAGTGGACGATGAGCGGGTTTCGCACGCCGCCGAAGTGCGTGTACTGCTTGCAGAGCTGGAACGGCGTGTTGCCCGCCATGGCCCAGCCCACCGGGTAGTGGTTGTACGAGCCGGGCTGGCCGAACTGGTCGATGCGCGCCACGTTCCGAGCCACCGTCTCCTGGACGCTGTTCGCGATGGACTGCTCGTTGAACAGGCCCGTCAGGGTGCCCTCGCCAGAGGAGCCGTTGTCCCCGATGAAGACGAACACCAGGGTGTTGTCGAGCTGCCCCGTGCGCTCCAGGAACTCCATCAGCCGGCCGAGCTGCGCGTCGGCGTGCTCGATGAAGCCCGCGTACAATTCCGCCATGCGCGCGAAGAGGCGCTTCTCGTCGGCGGAGAGCGAGTCCCACTTCTGCACGCCCTCCAGCATGGGCGCGAGCTTCGCGTGCTCGGGGATGATGCCCAGCTTCTTCTGTTGGGCCAGCACCTTCTCGCGGTAGGCGTCCCAGCCCAGGTCGAACTGGCCCTTGTACTTGTCCGCCCACTCGGGCGCGACGTGGTGGGGCGCGTGCGCGCACCCCAGTGCGAGCCACGTCAGCCACGGCTTCTCCGGGTCCGCGGAGTGGTGCTGCGAAATCCAGCTCATGGCCCGGTCCACCAGGTCCGCGGACAGGTGGTAGCCCTCCTCGGGCGTGGCGGGCGCGTCGACGGCCTCGCGGTCCAGGAAGAGCTTCGGCTCCCACTGGTCGCAGTCACCGCCGAGGAAGCCATAGAAGCGGTCGAAGCCGAAGACGGAGCCCGTGGGCCAGCGGTCATAGGGCCCCGCGATGGTCGTCTCTTCGGACGGCGTGTTGTGCCACTTGCCGATGCAGTAGCTGGTGTAGCCGTGTTGATGGAGCATGGCGGGGATGCCCGCCTTGTCCTGCGGCTGACGGCCGTTGTAGCCAGGGAAGCCCGTGGCCAGCTCGGTGATGTTGGCCATGCCCACGGAGTGGTGGTTGCGGCCCGTGACGAGACAGGAGCGCGTGGGTGAGCACAGCGCCGTGGTGGTGAAGTGCGTGTAGCGCAGGCCCTGCTGGGCCAGCTTCATCAGCGTGGGCGTGCGAATCATGCCGCCGAGCTCGCGAATCGTCCTGTCCAGTTCGTCCGCCCTGGCCGAGAGCAGCTTCCGGTCCAGGCGCAGGCGTCCGTCCGGCGCGAACATGCGCGCGATGTCCTCCAGTGAGAAGCCGGCGGCGCGCCCCAGGGCGATGAGCGCCAGTCGCTCCAGGACGTCGGGAGCGAACAGTCGGCGCAGGCCGCGCCTGCCAGTGGAGGACAGCAGGCCCTTGGCCTCGTAGAACCGGAGTGTCGAGGCGGGAACGCCGGACCGCCGCGCCACCTCCGTGATGTCCAGGTCTCTCACCCGCTTGACCTCAAGTCGACTTGAACTGGCACAGTTGAGCTTCCGCTGCCTGAAGGCAAGTCGAAGGAGACACGTATGAGTGCCACGAACGCGCCCGAGAACGAGCAGACGAAGATGTGGAACGGCACCTCCGGGAACGCCTGGGTCGACCTGCGGGAGGTGCTCGATGGGATGTTCAAGCCGTTCGAGGACCTGCTCGTCGCGGCGGTGTCCCCGGACTCCGGAGGCCGGGTGCTGGACATCGGCTGTGGCACGGGCGCCACCACGCTCGCTGTCGCACGGCACCTGGGAGCACATGGCCGCTGTGTCGGCATCGATATTTCGGAGCCGATGCTCGCCGTCGCCCGGGCGCGGGCAGAGCAGGACGGAACACCGGCGCGCTTCATCCACGCCGACCCGCAGCGCCACGCGTTCGAGCCCGCGAGCTTCGATGTGCTCATCTCGCGCTTCGGGGTGATGTTCTTCGACGACCCGGTCCGGGCCTTCACGAACCTGCGCGGGGCCGTGAGGGACGGCGGCACGGTGAGGTTCATCGCCTGGCGGAGTGCCTCGGAGAATCCGTTCATGACCACGGCCGAGCGCGCGGCCGCGCCGCTGTTGCCGAACCTCCCCGCTCGGAAAACGGAGGGACCGGGGCAGTTCGCGTTCGCGGACCCGAGCCGCGTCCAAGCCATTCTGGAACAGAGCGGCTGGACCGATGTCGAGCTCCGGCCCATCGACGTGAACTGCGCCTTCCCTGAGAAGGACCTGGTCCGCTACCTGAGTAGGCTCGGTCCCGTGGGCTCGTTCCTTCAAGGGGCGGATGAGCAGACTCGCACGCGGGTCCTCGACGCGGTGCGCGCGGCCTTCGACACCTTCGTGCAGGGGGAGGAGATCCGCTTCACCGCGGCCTGCTGGTGGATTTCCGCGCGGGCGCCGGCCGCGTCATCGGGCATCAACCGAAGCCGGTGACACCGCTACGACCTGTGCAGGGTATGAGCCCATGCACTGACGTCGTCAAGCTTCGCACAACTGGCTTCAGCTCCGGCCTCCGCCAGACTTCTCCACACTGGACCCAGAGGCCTTGGAAGGACTAGACAGATGGGTGCATTCGGATGGAGGGGAGCGCTTATGGAAATGGGAGAAGTCATCTCGCAGGCATCCGCCCATGACCCGGAGAAATGCCCATTCTGTCCCGCGACGAAGGACGAGGACTTCGTCAGTCATCCTGGTGCGAAGGCCACCGGTACGGTTCTCGGGAAAATCATGGTGGCTCCGGACGAACTCCCGTCACAGCAGGGGGGAGCGAGGCCCAAGGATGGAGGGGAGCAGCGGCAGGCGAAATCCAAGGCACAGCCCAGGCCGTCGCCTCCGTTATCACATCCGGAATTCGGTCCCTATTCGTACGAAGCCCACCACCTCATCCCTGGCAAGCAACGCCTGCTCAAGTCGGAAGGCGACGCAAAGGTGATGGACGGACACTCCATCGAGAGATGGATACGCAAAGGGAAAGCCATCAAGAAGGACACGGGGTACTCCATCAACAACTCAGACAATGGTGCCTGGCTCGCATCCGCTCCGGAGAACGTCAAGAAGCTCCGTGGCCGCACCCCGGAGCGCCCCTGGGAGCGTGATGCACATCCCAGTCCCCACCCCGACGCGCTGACGCAGTTGGAGAAGAACGAGATTGCCGACTTCGCCATGAAGACGGAGGGCCAGTTCCATTACGGGAAGCATGCCATCACCGATGAGGAAGGCTCCGCTGAGAGCTACCCGAATGTCGTGTCCAAGCGCCTGACCGAACTCGACAATCGAATCGTGGCCTGGTCGAAGGTGTGCTCTCTTTGCGAGGCGAAGCCATCGAAACCTCCCTATGACCCCGCCTGGCGGGTCAATGAGATGCTGGACCTCATCTCCGGATGGATTCGCAACGAGATTCAACTGTCGAGTCCCGCGTCCTGGACGTACTTCATTTCGGCACACGCCATGCGGCGGAGCCAGGCACTCAAATCCAAGAAGATTCGTTCATTGTAATCCGAGGAAGCGCGCATGTTCTTCCGACTCGAACCCGATATCTACGCGACCGCCGGCCTCAGGGAAGACCCTCCTCTTCCGGGGTTTGGCACCACGTTCCTGGGGGGAGCGCGAATCACAGAGCCGCTTCCGCGCCCTCTCGTCTTCGAGTCGAACTTCACTCAGACCAACCCGCCCAAGGCCTTTCTTGGAGCATCCATTCCGGTGTGGTCCGCCGACCTCGTGGAGCTCCTCAGGCGGATTGGCGTGGACAACTTCGAGTGCTTCGAGGCGACCATCCAGGGAAAGGGGGCAGGTGCGCAATGGCGTGGATATTTCGCCATCAACGTCCTCGGCCTGGTGGCGGCAGCGGACATGTCGAAGTCGAAGTATACCGAAATCATGAGTTCTCCAGGCGGGACGCCCTTCGCTGGCTTCACTGAACTCGTGGTGGATGGGAAGAAGGCGCGCCCCTTCGACTTGTTCCGGCTGGCTGAGAACATGGGGACACTCCTCGCGAGTGAGCGTGTCATTGACGCCCTTCAGGACAACCCCCGGAAGGGCGGCTGGGGAATCTCCGCCATCGAGGTCGAGGAGTCCTGAACAGGCTGGTGCCCGGATTCAACCTCCGCGTGCTTCTCCTAGAAGCACCGCGGCTCGGCTCTCCCGGTCCGAAGAGGCCCACACGAGGATGGGTCCTGCCCGGTAGCCTTTGTCGAGCCCCAGGGCCGCGAGGCCCGACATCATGGGGCCGAGTGCGGCGCCAAGGTCTCCCATGCACTCGATGGGGTGCTCGAGGTGCAGGTGATCCTCGAAGTGTTGGCTGTGGCGCAGATGCGCGACACCCCACTCCTTGGCCCAGAAGTTCTCGCCGTTGAAGCTGGCATACACGCTGCGAACCCTTGGCCTGTGCGCCTGGCTGGCAGCGAAAAGCCGACCCAGTGCTCGGGCAAGCCCCTCTCCCCGGTAGGGCTCCTGGCTGTAGAGATGCCCCGGTTCCTTGTCCTGGCCGAGCGCCAGCAACCGCGCCAGGGGAGCGCATTTCCGTCGCCGCGCCTCCCTGGATGTTCCGAGGCACAGGAAGGCCGCCCCTTCTCCTGGAATGAACCCCTCGAGCGCGCCTTCCACGAGGAGCCGGCCCTCCATTTCCAAGGCTCCGAGCAAGCCGAGGTCCAGGTAGGTGTCCACACCTCCCACGAGCACCGTGCGGAAGCGTCCTTCGCGCAGGGCCTGACAAGCGCTCTCCATGGCGACCAGTCCCCCAGCTCTTCCCAGAGGGAAGACGCGGCTCTGGGACAGGTCGAACTTCACGCCGGACTGCACGGACAGGTGTTCGAGGAAGGAAGCACCGATGGGCCCCTCCGGGTTCGGCGTCTCGGGCAGAGCCAGGAACAGAGGTGGAGCGTCACCGTCAGGACACGCCTCCTGGAGCGCTCGCGTCGCCAGCCGGAGCATGCGCCGGTAGCGGGACGTCAGCGGGCGCTCATCGAACCGGAGTCCCTTGGTCAGCGGTGGCAGGTATTCGTCTTCCAGGAAGGCCGCGCGCAAGGGCTGAAGTCTGCTGTCCTGGATGGAGGAAAGCTTCACGCGGGAGATGCCCGCCCGCGCAGCCGCCGCCGAGGCTCCGGCAGTGAGGCCTACGGGCGTGGTCATTCCAATGGACAGGATGTCTGCAATCTCGTTCATGGAATTCCGCCTCTCCTGCCCCAAGTGGGCAGCAGTGTGAATCCCAGCCACACCGCCCCACCTTCCAGATGACAGGGTTCAACACCGGGCTCTTTCTTAGCAGGCATTCCGGGCGTTTTGTCTGACAACCGATGCAATGGTAGCGTATTGCCTGAAGCACACCCTTGCCAACGAACCGGGACTCATGGCCTCGCCAATGCCCACGCAGCTGGGGAGTGGTCTTGTCGAAGAAGAAGCGGATGAGTGTATCTGGGAGGGTCGTGAGGGCCGCATCGTCGGAATGGACGAACAAGGGCAGCCTCTCGTGGATTTCATCGGCAACACGCAGGGGCCCAGAATCGCTCGCAAGACGATTCCACTCGATTCGAGCGCGGTGCGTGCCTCCATCGAAAGCGGAAGGCGGGTCGAGCTGCGCTTCGAGGATGGAGATGCCCAGCTCCCCATCATCGTTTCGTTGGGGACTCCCCCCGCTTCACTTGCCCCACCAGCGACCACGGACCTGACCTCTTCGGTTCATGTCATCGAAGGTGAGGATGAGCTGGTCTTTCAGTGCGGCAAGGCGAGCATCACGTTGCGGCGCAACGGCAAGATCATCATCAAGGGAACCTATGTCGAGACGCAGTCCGAAGGTGTGAATCGCATCAAGGGTGGGTCGATCCAGCTCGGATGAGCACGCAACCATGCGATACATGAAGGACGTATTCGAGGAGCATCTCGACGAGGCGACCTGGTTATGGGGGCGATGGGAGCGAGCCTTGCTTGCGCCGGACCATGACCTCTCGGAGCTGGCGGAGCTGGAAGTCCGGCTGCTGGCTCACTTGGAGGGGCTGGCGGAAGGCGGGGAGGAAGTGGCGGCAGCCCTTCTCCATCCTGGTCTGGATTCCGAGGAGGACTGGCGCGCAAGCGTCGTGGCCTACGCCTTGTTGGTCAAGGCAGTCCCCGAAGGCGTGCTGGCCCTGGTGCGAGGTGCGAGCCTGGCCCAGCGCCCCGCCGTGCGGAGAGCCTTGGAGCTCTGCGACCAGTCACGACTCGGGAACGTCCTGCAGCCACTGCTGTCCTCGGACGACCTGGACGTGACCGCCACGGCGTTGGAGGTGCTCGTCGCCCGAAACGACATCGAGGACTTCCAGTTGGTGCCATTCCTCACCAGCGACGACTCACGGGTCCGTATCGCCGCCATGAAGGGAATCCGCAACCTGTCGGATTCAACTCCCCGAAAAGCACTCACGCACGCCCTTGTCTCCGCTCATCCGGACATTCGCGATGCAGCCATCGAGTGGGGATTGGCGATGGGGGTTCGCGATGCATGGGCTGCCTGCCAGAAAGCCGTGGAGAAGGGGGACGACCACGCCCATGAGCCCATGGTCCTCTGGGCGCTGGGGAGTGAAGAGACGGAGCTGGCGCTGCTGCTCTCGCTACTGCATGTGCCCGAAAGGCGCATGGAAGCGCTATGGGCACTCGGGTTCAGTGGACGACTTGCCGCCGCGGACGCCTGCCTGGAATGGATGGAGGATTCGAATCTGAAGGTGGCCCGGCTCGCGGGAGAGGCTTTTTGCGCCATCTCAGGGCTGCGACTGGAAGGAACATATGTCGTGCCCCCGAAGGAGGCCCTGGAAGAACCCATTCCCTTGAACCAGGAGGACCTTGATGCGGATTTCGTGCCGCGACCCGAGGACGAACTTCCCGTGCCGGATGTCGAAGCCGTCGCCCGCTGGTGGCATGCGACCCGTGCGAACCTCGACGGGAGAACTCGTTATTTGAGGGGGCAACCCTTCCAGGCAGGTGTGCTCCTCGAAGCATTGGAGCAAGGCCCCTTGCGACGTCGGCACGTGCTGGCGCGAGCATTGGATTTACGCACCCGCCGAAGACTCTTCATCCCAACTCGAGCCTGGACGCGCATCCAGTACACCGCGTTGACACAGGCAAAGGCCGCGGCGCTTCCCCTTGGCCGCCTCGAATGGAGATGAACCTCGGGTCGAGGGTTCTTGGATATCCATGCTCCAGCTCCGCAACGAGTCTCCTTTTGTGCCGGGTTTGTTCCTGTTCCCAGATGAACAGGGAGTGGACACGCTTTACACGGTGGTCAAGGCCACGTTCAAGCTGGAGGGGAATCGCCTGTCCATTGCGTCAAAGCAGCAGCCGCTGGTGCTGGCGGATGAGCACTGGGGCGCCCCCGGACAATCGAGCCTCAAGCATGCGACCGAGGCGCATCTGTTGAAGCCAGGGACGGATATCCTGTTGAAAGGCTCGGCTTACGCACCGCGCGGGAAGCCCGTCGACACGTGTTGGGTCTCCGTTCGCGTGGGGCCTGTTCGGCAAGTGCTTCAGGTCTTCGGGGATCGCCATTGGCAAGGGGGCGTGTTTTCTCCCACGGCATCATCTCCGGACCCCTTCGTGACGATGCCGCTCGTTTGGGAGAGGGCCTTTGGAGGCGTTCATGAGACAGAGGGTGGAGAAGTGCAGGGTGAAGCGCGCAATCCCGTGGGCCGAGGTTTCAGGGGAAGGCGCAGCGCTTCGGAAATGAAGGGACGCGCTCTTCCCAATCTCGAGGACCCCGAGAATCTCATCCGCGGCATCTCGGACACGCCTGCTCCCATGGCCCCGGGCCCGATAGCTCCGTCCTGGCAACCTCGAAAGGGGTGTGCGGGAACCTACGGCGCGACCTGGAAGTCGACCCGTGCCCCCTACCTTCCGGTGGATTTCAGTCCGGCCTTCTTCCAGGTGGCGCCTCCCTCCTTACGGGCACACGAGGGGTTGAAGGGAGGCGAAGGGGTGGAGCTACTGAACGTGTCGCCCCAGGGGAGTCATCGATTCGCGCTGCCCTGTTGTGAGTGGAAGGTCGAGGCGTGCATCGGCGGGACGCTGGAACGCCCAGTTCTCCGGCTGGAAACCGTGTCGCTGGAGCCGGACGCCGGACAGATATGCCTCACATGGCGCGGGGCCGTGAACTGCGACAAACGCTCACTGAAGATTCAGGAAGTACGCTTCGGGGTGAAAGCCCTGGAGGGAGTGGAGGAATAGCCCGGCATGTCCATGCCTGGCGATGCGGACGGCAACACCCGAGGAGAACTGGATGGGAACCAAGATTTTCGCCAATGGGCGAGGGATTGCGACAGAGGACGGAGGCGGGCAGAGCATCGTCTTTCCAGATGTATGCAAGACGCCCAGTCCGGGAGGGCCCGTGCCCATCCCCTATCCAAACATCGGCAAGTCTTCGGATGCGAGCAAGGGACCGAAGAAGGTGACGGTCAATGGCAAGATGCCCATGGTGAAGGGTGCGCAATACAAGTCGACATCAGGTGATGAGGCTGGGACCGCCGGGGGAGGTGTCGTGAGCGGTTCGACCCAGGGGCCCGCGGAATTCATGCTGTACTCGTTCGATGTGAAGTTCGAGGGGAAGAACGTCTGCCGGCTCGGGGACCCGCTATTCCACAACAAGAAGAACACCATGGGGTAGGTCGTCATCTCTGGGCCCGCGCCAGGCACGTCTTGCTGACTCAGCGCGTATTGTCGCGACAACCAGAACTGCCGCTACCAGGCAGGGGGCTTGCCGCCGTACTGCACCATCGCCCTCTGCCCGTAATGGCGCCTTCGGGGCACCTGCGACGAGCGGTGCCCCGTTCACGCACGGGAGAGTTGGAGCCATTCCCTGACGAGCAGCAGGGCTTCCTCCGCATGTCATTCCTGACTCGACTATTCCCAGACACAGCGATCAGGCATAGTCCTTCCATCCCTGGAGGACCCACAATGCCATACTCTGTGATTCGTCGCCGGAGCCTTGTCGCTGTCCTTGCCGCAAGCCTGTCGCTGACCGCCTGTGGTGGCGCGCCTGAACTGGAGTCGAGCCCGGGCGAGCCTGTCCCCGAGGAGGTGGGCAATGGAACCGAAGCCCTGGGTGCCAACCTGACGGCCCCTGTGGCGTCCTTGACCTGTACTCCTCCTCCGGTTGGACACCTCGACTGTGTCGCATCGGCCTCCGGTGGCGTCCCGCCCTACACCTTCTACTGGGGACAGCAGACGTTCCGTTACGACACCAACAAGGTCTACACCTCACTCTTCAACCCGGGGACCACTCTGCGCAGCTATGGCTGCTACGAGCCCAGCGAAACGTTCCCCGCGGAGGTCGACGTAAAACCCAAGATGTATGTCGTCGACTCCACGGGAGCCCGGTCGAGCACCGTCTATTACCCCGCTTGGGTTCCCTGCTCCTGAGCCCACTCGTGCGACGCCGCGTGACATCGCGGCGTCCCACCCGTGATTCGGATTCCCCGCGCTACCCCAAGGCGGCGCGTGTCTGGCTTCACATGCGCCGCACCCCAATCCTTTCGTAGTCAAACGACCACACCAACCAAGCCAGGCAAGCAGCGCGCTGGATTGCCCGCCACATCCGTCCGTGCGAGGAAGCGGGGCATGTCCTTCCTGCATCAGGCGCTGGTGTTCCTGGGTGCCGCGGTGGTGTCGGTTCCGCTGTTCAAGCGGCTCGGACTGGGCTCGGTGCTCGGCTACCTGGTGGCCGGCGCCATCATCGGCCCCTCCGGCGCCCAGCTCATCGGCGATGTGGAGAACGTCCTCCACTTCTCCGAGCTGGGCGTCGTGCTCCTCCTGTTCGTCATCGGCCTGGAGCTGCAGCCCTCCCGCCTGTGGAACCTGCGCCACTCCGTCTTCGGCATGGGCGGCGCCCAGGTGCTCATCTCCGGCGCGCTGCTCGCCACCGCCTGCTTCCTCTTCGGACTGCCGCTGGGCACCGCCGTCATCGCCGGCTTCGGCCTGTCCCTCTCCTCCACCGCCTTCGCCCTCCAGCTCCTCGCCGAGCGCAACCAGCTCACCACCGGCTACGGCCGGCTCGCCTTCGGCATCCTCCTCTTCCAGGACCTGGCCGTCATTCCCCTCCTGGCCCTGCTCCCCCTGCTCGGCCACACGGACGCCGCCTCCGCCGAGCCCGGCTGGCGCACCGGCTTCAAGGTGCTCGTCGTCCTCGTCAGCGTCGTGCTCTCCGGCCGCTTCCTCCTGCGCCCGCTCTTCCGCGCCGTCGCGTCCTTCCACAGCCAGGAGCTCTTCACCGCCACCGCGCTGCTCGTCGTCGTCGGCACCGCCGCCCTCCTCAACGCCGTGGGCCTCTCCATGGCCCTGGGCGCGTTCCTCGCCGGCGTGCTCCTGTCCGAGTCCGAGTACCGCCACGAGCTCGAGGCCGACATCGAGCCCTTCAAGGGCCTCTTGCTCGGCCTGTTCTTCATCGCCGTGGGCATGAGCGTGAACCTGGGCCTCATCATCGAGCGCCCCGGGCTCATCACCGGCCTCGTCGTCGGCCTCGTCCTGCTCAAGGGCGCCGTGCTCTACGGCCTGGGACGCTACAACCTCAAGGAGGACGAGCCGGCGCTCAGCCTGGGCGTCGTCATCTCCCAGGGCGGCGAGTTCGCCTTCGTCCTCTTCGCCCTCGCCGTGTCCTTCCACGTCATGTCCACGGAGCTGGCGGACCTGCTCGTCGTCGTCGTGGGCCTGTCCATGGCCACCACGCCGCTGCTCTACGTCGCCTATGAGCGCTGGGGCCGCCCCCGCTTCCAGAAGAAGACGAAGGCCCGCGAGTACGACGTCGCCCCCGACGAGGACCACCCCGTCATCATCGCCGGCTTCGGCCGCGTGGGTCAGGTCGTCGGCCGCCTGCTGCGCGCCAAGCGCATCACCTTCACCGCGATTGACGCCAGCCCCGAGCACATCGACTTCATGAAGCGCTTCGGCAGCCAGGTGTTCTACGGCGACGCCTCCCGGTTGGACTTGCTGCGCGCCGCGCGCGCCGACAAGGCCCGCGTCTTCGTGCTCGCCATCGACGACGTCGAGGCCTCCATGCGCACCGCCCAGACGGTGAAGGAGCACTTCCCCCACCTCACCATCTTCGCCCGCGCCCGCAACCGGACGCACGCCTACCGCCTGCTGGACCTGGGCATCGAGCACGTCATGCGCGAGACGCTCGCCGGCAGCATCGAGATGGGCGGCGACATCCTCCAGACGATGGGCCTCACCTTCTCCGAGAGCCACCGCGTCATGGAGCGCCTGAGGGAGCACGACGAGAAGCTCCTGCGCGAGTCGGCCCACTTCCACCGCGATGAGCAGAAGCTGGTGGAGGCCGCCGCCCGCGCCCGAAAGGAGCTGGAGAGCCTCTTCGAACAGGACGACGCCGAGGCCAAGAAGTCCGCCTGAGCCACCGCCGGGGTGGAGTCCCCAGACGGGCCCGCCCCGCCCCCGAGCCCCGGCCAGCCCACCTGCCGGGTCTCCTGGACTCGAGTCCAAAGCGGTACATCCCAGGTCAGCTCGATTTTCCAGGCTATCTGAACCCGTATTCACCTGGAGCGCATTCATCCGTTCGAGTTGCAGCCGGAGGCCCTCCAACCCCCGGAATGCGCCGAGCAAGGGGGTGAGACTCCAGGGGCCGCTCGCGGGAGACGGCGAGCGGGGTATGGTTCAGCCCGGATGCGCCTCCGCCTCACCGCAGCCCTCATCCTCGCCCCCTTCCGTGCATCGGCCCACGCGGAAGCACGAAGCGCCCCCGCGCCAGTGGCGCCCTTCGCTCGCGTCCGGGCGACAGGGGCCGCGCCGCGACGGCTTCGCACGCCAGGCGCTCCCCCATGGGCGCCAGGGAACGCGCCGGACCGTCCGCCCACGGGCTGACGGCCCATCCCGCTCCGCTCACCCCTGGACCCTGGCCTCCCGCGAAACCCCACGACGCATGCCCCCCACCCCCGCCAAGAAGCGCCAGCGTCCCCCGGCCCCGCCCGCGACATCCGAGGCGTCCGGCGTACCGCTCCATGCGCTCCTGGAGGGACTGCCGGACGCCTTCTTCACGCTCGACGCCGCGTGGCGCTTCACCTACGTCAGCCCGCGCATGGTGGAGCTGCTGGACGGCGCCGCCGGCCCTGGTGACGACGTGCGCCGCGCGTGCCCTGGCCTGCTGGAGCTGCGCCAGCACCTGCGCTTCGAGCAGCCCGCCACCCAGCAGGCCGCCGCGCGCTTCGAGCACGAGTGGCCGGACCGGGAGCTGTGCTTCGACGTGCGCGCGCGCGCGGTGCCCGGGGGCCTGCTGGTGCACTGCCGCGACATCACCGGAGAGCACCGGGTGCGCGAGGAGCTGCGGCGCGCCAGCGAGGTGTTCCGCGCCATCCACGAGGGCACGACGGACGCCGTCTACACGAAGGACTTGGAGGGCCGCTACCAGCTCATCAACCAGGCCGGCGCGCGCGCGGTGGGCTACGAAGTCGCGCAGATGGTGGGCCGCACGGACCACGAGCTGTTCCCGCCCGAAGTCGCCCGCGTCAACGCCGCCAACGACAGGGAGGTGCTCGCCTTCGGCCGCACCGTCACCTACGAGGACGGCCAGCCGGGCGTCGAGGGCCCCCGCGTGTGGCTGTCCACCAAGGGCGTGCTGCGGGACGCGGAGGGCAAGGTGGTGGGCCTGTTCGGCATCAGCCGCGACATCACCCAGCGCAAGTGGGCGGAGGAAGAGGCGCGTCGGCACTCCGAGTTCCAGGAGCAGCTGATGGGCATCGTCAGCCACGACATCCGCAGCCCGCTGGGCGCCATCATGAACTGGTCTCGCGTCATGGCGGAGTCCGGCACGGCCGAGGACGCCCGGCGCACCAGCCAGCGCATCGCCACCGCGGCGGTGCGCATCGAGCGGCTCACCCGCCTGCTCCTGGACTTCACGCGCACGCGGCTGATGGGCGGCGTGGCGATTGAGCCCCGGCCGGTGGACCTCAAGGACCTGGTGGAGCGCGTGGCCCACGAGTTCCGCGTGGCCTACCCCGACCGCGTCATCGAGGTGGAGCACAAGGGCAACACCCAGGGCATGTGGGACCCGGACCGGCTGGGACAGGTGGCCTCGAACCTCCTGGAGAACGCGCTGAAGTTCGGCCCCGCGGACACGCCCGTGAAGCTGGTGGCGCGCGTGGCTCGGGCCAACAAGCTGGTGCTGGAGGTGCACAACGGCGGGCGCCCCATCCCCGCGCACCTGCTGCCCCACCTCTTCGAGCCCTTCCGCAGCGGCCCGCAGACGACGCGCACGCTGAAGATGAGCTACGGCCTGGGCCTCTACATCGTCCGGGAAATCGTCCAGGCGCACGGCGGTGGAATCGAGGTCAGCTCCACCGAGGAGGAGGGCACGACGTTCATGGTGACGCTGCCCCGCCGCTCGCTGCCGGCGCGGCCTCCCGGTCAGCCCCCGCCGCGCGTGCCCCGCTCCGAGCCCAAGTAGCGATTCAGGAGCGCCGCCAGCTCCGAGCCCGCGAAGGGCTTGGTGAGGTAGTCGGTGCAGCCGCTCTCGAAGCCCGCCTGCACGCAGTCCGGCTCCATCCGCGTGCTGCACAGGATGATGGGCGTGTGGCGCGTGGGCTCGCGCTCGCGCAGCGCCCGGCACGTCTCCAGGCCGTCCAGGTTCGGCATCAGGATGTCGAGCACGACGAGGTCCGGCGCCTCGTCCCGCACGCGCTCCAGCGCCTCCAGCCCGTCGCGGGCGATGAGCGTCTCGAAGCCGCGCTCCACCATCATCATCCGGTGCAGCATCAGCACCGTGTGCGAGTCATCGACGAGGAGGACCTTCTTGCGCCGCATGACGAAGCACCTCCGGAGCGAGCGGAGCCTCGGCCCTCAGGGCGAGGCCGTGGCCTGACAGAGCTGGCGCAGGTGCATCAACCGCGGCGGGCCCATGCCCAGGAACCGCACACCCATGCCATGGGGAAAACACAGCCCTTCGCGCGGCACATAGGGATTGGCCCACGCCACCACGCCGTGGGACTCCAGCCGCTCGCCCGTGGTGGGCAGGTGGATGCGCAGCGTCACCGACGAGCCGGGCCGAGCGGGCACCAGCGTGCGCACGAAGAGGCCCCCGGGGCTCAGCGCGAAGGACACGCCCGACGTCCACGCCAGCCCCTGCGGGCCGCTCTCGCAGAACTCGACGGGGCAGCAGAAGGGCACCCGCTCCTCCACCCGCAGCGACGCGCCCTCCCGGCCCAGCATGGAGTGGATGCGCGGCAGGAGCGTCACCGCCCCGCGCCCGCTCTCCGCTGGCGTCACCGTCAGCGAGGGCACACCCTCCAGCAACGAGCGGGCGACAGCGCCCGCGCGCGCCCACACGCCACCCCACGCCCCGTCCCCCACGACGACGAGCAGGTGGGGCGCGGCGCCGTGCTCCTCCACCCGCGCGGCCGCGCCCTCCACCGTGGCGCTGTACAGCAGGTGGTGGCCAGACACCTCCAGGAGCGAGCCCAGCCCCGCCCACGTGCGCGCGCCGCCCGCTCCGGCCAGCAACACCACGCGGGGGCTGTAGCGCTCGCTCGCGGCGGGGAGCACCCGCGCGCCCAGCAGCGCCGACAGTCGAGCCCGCACCGCCGCCTCACCCACCGGCGTCAACAGACAGTCTTCGATGCCCTCGGCGTCCGCGGCCTCCAGCACCTCGGCGGGCGTCTCCGGCTCCGCCACCAGGATGACGGGCGCACCCGACGCGCCCACGCGGGCCTTGAGGCCGCTGAGCCCTCCGGGGCCTCGCTCCTGGACCTGGCGCCAGTGCACCAGCACCAGCCGGGGACGCGCGCGCGACAGCTCCAGGCTCACCGCGCCGGGCAGCGACGCCTGCACCGGCTCACAGCCCAGCGCCCGGGCCGCGCGCGACAGGGCCAGCCACGCCTCCCCCGCCACCCCCACCCACAGCACCCGGGGCGAAGGCGGCGCCTCGCGGGTGATAGGTCGGACAGGGCCTGGGGCCATCCTCATGTGGTGCCTCCGTGTCTGCTTCCCCCCCAGCCCGCCCGTACCTCTGACCGCGAGATACGAGAATCAGCCACATGGCGAATACTCCCCCTGGTCAGATTCCAGGGAGAGATGGGGAATACAAGACAAAGACACACACAGGCCGCACACGTGTGCGGGTGCGTCAGACGCGCGCGACGTTCACTCCGGAGTCCACCGCCTGCAGCTCGTCGCCGAAGGACACGTCGACGGTGCCACCCGCGGGCGGGTCATACGGGGCACGGCCCACCTGCTTCGTGCCGAAGCGGGGGAAGAAGGGCGCCAGCACGTAGGAGCGGAAGCACCAGCCGAAGAAGCTGACGGGCTTGAGCTCCGGGTCGATGTCCGCCGCGATTTTCGCGTGGGCCTGGGGCAGGAGGCTCCAGTGCAGGCCCGGCGTCTCGTGGTGGACGGCGTGCAGGCCGTTGTTGAAGAGGAAGAAGTTGATGAGGCGGCCGGTGAAGCTGCGGCTGTGGTCGTGCTCGCTCCAGGGGTCCGAGTGGACGTGCTGGATGTAGTTGAAGAACATGATGGTCCACAGCGAGAAGAAGGCCGGAATCAGGAACGCGAAGGCCCAGATGCGCAGGCCGCCCGCGATGCCGTGCAGGTAGATGGCCAGCGCGACGAGCGCCGCGTGCGTGCCGCCCCAGACGACGTACTGGAGGACGATTTGGCGGAACAGGGCGCGGTTGCGCGTGCGCGCCTTCTCGATGAAGGCCTTCGTCGGCTCCTGCTGCCAGTACGTGGAGACGAAGGGGAAGAGGAAGGCGACGAGGAAGTTGTGCTTCTTCGAGTAGCGCCAGGTGATGGTGGCGTCGCCCGCCTTGTTCACGAACTTGTGGTGGTTGAGGTTGTGCGTCGGAATCCACACGAAGGTGGGGTAGCCGTAGAACAACGACAGCCACATGCCCATCGCCTCGTTCATCTTCCGGTTGCGGAAGGTGGGGCAGTGGTTGTGGTTGTGGGCGATGACGCCCGCGGACAGCGCCAGGTAGCACGCGAGCGGGCACAGGTAGGGGATGAGCGCGGGGGCCGCGTACATCGAGAGGGCCACCACGGCCATCGCCAGGCACCAGAGGAGGGTTCGAATGTCGGCGCGGTAACGGAGCATGGCCGGCAGTCTGCCTGACGCTTCCGTGCAGAACCAAAACTATCGCTCGGGCCTGGGGGCAAGGCCGCCCCCTTCCTCACCATGTAGGGGTGCGGGCGACGGTGCCCCCACCCGGTTTTTCCCGAAGTCAGCGGAGCTGAGCGAGCAGCAACGCCATCATCCCATCCAGGGGCGCAGTGGCGTTGGAGAGGCCCGCTTCGTCGACGGCGCGAGGCATGCCGTAGACGACACAGGAGGACTCGGACTCAGTCAGGATGGTGCCGCCCGCGGCCCGGATGGCGCGCGCGCCCTCCCGCCCGTCGTCGCCCATGCCGGTGAGCACCAGGCCCACCGTGTCCTTGCCCCACGTGCGGGCCGCGCTCTCGAAGAGGACGTCCACGGAGGGGTGGTGCGGCATCTGCACCGGATGTCGGTCCACGCGGCCCAGGGTGAGGGCGCCGTGCCGCTCGATTTTGAGGTGCTGGCCCGCGCGCGCGAGCACGACGCGGCCGGGGCGCAGCTCCAGGCCGTCCTCGGCCTCGCGCACCTCCAGCGGGCACAGCGCGTCCAGCCGGCGCGCCACCGCCTCCGTGTAGCCCGGGGGGATGTGCAGCGCGAGCGCCATGGGCGCGGGGAAGTCCGCGGGCATCATCGACAAGAGGCGCGTGAGGGCCTGGGGGCCCCCGGTGGAGGTGCCCACCACCACCAGGTTGCGCGCCGGCCCCGCCACGTCCTGGGCCGAGGCCGTCGCGGTGGGGGGCGAGCTGGAAGACGGCAGGCGCCAGGGACGCCGGGACACGCGCGCGGCGGTGCGCACCTTCTCCACCAGCTCCGCGCCCAGCTCATAGAGCCGGTCCGTGGCGAGCGCGGAGGGCTTGTGCACCAGCTCCACCGCGCCAGCCTGGAGGGCGGCCACCGCCAGCTCGCTCTCCTCACCCGTGCTGCTCACCACCACGACGCGCGGCGCGTCCGGCAGGGAGTCCAGCGCGCGCAGCACGCCGAGCCCGTCCAGGCCCGGCATGACCAGGTCCAGCGTGAGGACGTCGGGCTTGAGCTCCGACACCTTCTCCAGGGCGTCCAGGCCGTCGCGCGCGGTGTCCACCACCTCGATGCCCTCCGCGTTGGAGAGCACCTGGCGCAGCACCTTGCGGGCGAACGCCGAGTCGTCCACCACCAACACACGAATGGGAGCAACCACCGTCATCCACCCGCCTTGCCATAAAAAAAGACGCCGCGCCGCTCCTCGCAGGAGAGCGCGGTGCCGAAGCGCAGCAGCGACTCGGAGGTGCCCACCACCAGCTGGCCTCCGGGCTTCAGCGCCTGGGTGAGCGACGCCACCACCCGGCGCGCCGTCTCATCCTGGAAATAGATGAGGACATTGCGGCAGACGATGGCGTCGAACTGGCCCAGCTTCGCCACCGTCGCCTCGTCCACCAGGTTGATGCGGCGCCACTCCACCGCGTCCACCAGCTCCTGCTTGGGCCGGGTGCGTCCGTCCACCTGCTCCAGCCAGCGCCCCTCCACCCCGGGCGGCAGCGCGCGCGTGGCGCGCAGGTTGTGCTCGCCGGTGCGAGCGCGCTCCAGGGCCCGGGTGCTCAAGTCACTGGCCAGGATTTCCACGCCGGAGAGCAGCCCCCGGTCCGCCAGCATCATCGCCAGCGTCAGGGGCTCCTCGCCGGTGGAGCACGCCGAGCACCACACGCGGGGCTTCTGGCCTGAGCGCACCCGGGGCGCGAGCACGTCCTCCACCAGCACCGACAGCGGCAGCGGCTCCCGGAAGAAGTACGTCTCGTGCACGAGCAGCGAGTCCACCAGGGAGTCCAGCGCGGCCGAGCCCGCCGGGTCGTACCGGAGGAAGTAGTAGTAGTCGAGCAGCGAGTCGAAGCCCGCTTCCTGCGCCCGGTCCGACACCTTGTCGGACAACAGCTCGCGGTCCTCCGCCGCGTAGTGAAGCCCCGCGCGCTGCTCGATGAGCGCGGCGAGGATGGAGAAGACCTGGGGGGACATCGGCAGGGAAGGCATGACGTCCTTGTCACTTCCCCAAGGCCAGGAGGCAGGCCCGCCGGACTTCCGGGTCCTCGTCACGCAGGGAGGCGCGCTCCAGCGCGTCGCGGGCCTCCAGGGTCCCCAGCGCATTCACCGCGGGCACGGCGGCGCGGCGGGCCGAGGCGCTGGAGGTCTCCAGGACTTGAAGGAGCGCGGCGCGCGCGTCCGCCCTGCGCATCCGCGCCAGGGCCGCCACCAGCAAGGGCGCCGTCACCTCGTCCGCCACGTCCAGCGCGGTGAGCAGCCCCGGCAGCCGCCCCTCCATGGGCAGCGCCAGCGCGCTCACCACCCGCTCGCGCACCGTCATGTCCCCCAGGAGCGACACCAGGGCCTGGGTGGCATGGACGCCCGGGCGCGTGGCCAGGAAGCCCACCGCCGCGCTGCGCACGCTGTCGTCCCTGTCACTGGCCGCGTGCAGCAGCGCGGGCAGCGTCTCCGGGGCCTCGTACTCGGCCACGGCGGACAGCGCGACCAGGCGCGTGGCGGCGTCCTCGGACGACGAGGCCTCCAGCAGCACGGGCAGCGCGTCCTGACGCCGCGCCACACCCAACCCCAGGAGCGCCGCGCGCCGCACGTCCTCGTCGGTGCTGGCCGCCGCGCGCCGCAGCGCCGTCATGGCGCTCTCCGTGTGCATGTGCGCCAGCGCGTCCACCACCGCCACGCGCACCTGCCCCGCGTCGTCGTCCGCCAGCGCGACAATCGCGTCCGCGGCGGCCTCTTCGTTCAGCTTCCCCAGCGACTGGCACGCGTAGTAGCGCACCCACGGGTCTCGGTCGTTGAGGCCGCCGAGCAGCGTGGAGGTGATGCGCGCCTCCTTCTCCGTCTGCCCCAGCGCGCGCATGGCCGCCGCGCGCGTGCGCTCCGACTCGTGGGTGGCCGCCGTCAGGAGCGCGTCCACCGCGCGCGGGTCCTCGATGAAGGGCAGGCCGTAGATGGCCGCGTCGCGCAGCCGCTCGTCCGAGTCGCGCATGGCCGACAGCAGCACCTCCAGGCCTCGGGGATAGCCGAAGTAGGAGATGATGCGCAGCGCCGCGCGGCGCAGGCGCGCGTCCGGAGAGCGCGCCGCCTGGAGCGCCAGGTCCTCCGTCTGCTCGCTGCCCAGGGACTGGATGGCGCCCGTGGCGGCCTGCACCACGCGCGCGTCGTCGTCGACGAGGCGCTGGAAGAGCACGGGCACCGCGGACGTGTCGCCGATGCGCGACAGCGTGTCCGCCGCCAGCGCGCGCACGGACGCCTCCCGGTCCTCCAGACACGCCATCACCTCCCGCACCGCCGACGCGCGGCGCCCCACCAGCGGCAGCAGCACCCGGCGCCGGGCGCTGTCTCCGTCCTGGAGCGACTGCAGAATCTGCTCGTCCGCATCCGCCCCCAGCTCCGCCAGGGCGCTCGCCGCCGCGCGCGCCACCGTCGGGTCCGGCCCGTCCAACAGCCGCAGGAGGCCCGCCGCCGCGTCCTGCCCGCCCACCCAGCCCAAAAGCCGCGCCAGCGCGGCCCGCTCCGTCGAGTCCGCGCTGCTGATGGCCTGCGCCAGCCTGCGGCCCAGCATGGACAAGTCACTGCCGGAGCGCAGCGCGGCCTGCACCGCGCGCGCGCCGCCGAAGCGCTGCACCTGCGCCTCGTGGATGTCCACCAGCGCCACCGCCGCCACGCGCACCAGCCCGTCATTGCCCCGCCGCAACAGGCTCACCAGCGAGGGCACCGCCGCGTCCTGGCCCGTGCGGCCCAGCGCGCGCGCCGACTCCAGCGCGTAGAAGGGGTCCGCCAGCAGGCCCAGCAGCGCGGGCACCACCGTCGGGTCCCCGCACCTGCCCAGCACGTCGATGGCGGGGAAGATGCGGAAGAAGTTGCCGCTGCCCAGCGCCGCCAGCAGCGCGTCCACCGCCGCGCCGCCGCCAATGCGGCCCAGCGCCTCGATGGCCGCCACCGCGACGTTGTCGTCCGGGTGCACGGTGAGCCGCGCCAGGAGCGGCACCGAGCGCCGGCTGCGCCGCCGCCCCAGCACCTGCGCGGCGTCACAGACGATGGCCGCGGAGGGGCTGTCCGCCAGCGTCTCCAGCGACTCCTCCACCGAACCCGTGGAGGCCACCAGTGCCTCCACCGCGGCCGCCAGCCGCGCCTCGTTGTCGCGCCGGTGGCGCAGCACGTCGCACAGCGCGGGCACCGCCGGAGTGCCCAGCCGCGCGAGCGCCGCCACGACGGCGCGACGCACCGCCCAGCTCGACGTGTCCAGCCCGGCCACCAGCGCTTCCAGGCTGCCCGCGCCCCTGCGGGCCAGCTGCTCCACCTCCTCCACCCGCGCCCTGTCCTCCAAGGACAGGAACAAGGGGGAGGCCGTCACGGAAGTCGTTTCCGTCATGTCTGTCGCTCCCGGGAGCGCGAGCCCCCCGCCTCGGGGGCCTGCGGGGTGCCACCGCTCCCCAGCACACTCCCCAACCGCTCCAGGCTCTCCACCTGCTCCGCCTGGAGCCGCGACAGGTGCGTCAGTCGCCCCGCCACCTCGCGCACCTCTCCCGCGGTGGCCGCCGACGTGCGGACCTGCTGCGCGGTGGTGGTGGTGATTTCCCTCGCCCTCACCCGCATCTCCTCCACGCCCTTCGCCAGGCCATCCATCACCTGCGTGGCCTCGCCACTGGCGCGCGCCACCGCGGCGGTGCCCGTGGCCTGCCGCTGCGCGGAGGCCGCCAGCGCCGTCAGCACCTCCGACTGCTCGTCCAGCGCGCGCGCCGTGCCCTTGGCCACCCGCCGCACCTCGTCCGCGCCCTTCACCAGCGCGACGAGCGCCTGGGCCTGCTCGTCGGTGGCACGCGTCACGGACGACGCCAGCTTCGCCACCTGGCGGCTGGCCGTCTCGCCCTGCTTGAGCGCGCGCGCCTGCTCCGCCATGCCGCGCGCGGACTGGGCCACCTCCTTGCGCGTCTCCTCCATGGCGCGCGCGACTTCCGCCGCCGCCTTGGCCTGCTCGGACAGCCCCGACAGGGTGCGCTGGGTGGTGCTCGACAGGTCCTGGGCCGCCTGCCCCATCCCCGTCACCTCCTTGCTCTGCGTCCCCACGACGGCGCTCACGCCCTGCACCAGCTGGCGCATCTGGGCCGCGCCCTTGGACAGGTCCGCCGCCGCCGCCGCCTGCTCCTGCACCGCGCGGGACACCTTCTGGGCGACCTCCGACAGCTGCCCGTTGGAGCGCACCACGTCGCGCAGCGCGCGGGCCTGGTCCGCGGTGGCCTGCGTCGTCTGCCGGGCCATGCGCCGCATCTCCGTGCCGCCCTGCGCCAGCGCCTGGGCCGCCTGCGCCTGCTCCGTCGCGGACGTGGCGATGACGCGGCCCTGCTCGCTCATCTTCGCGGTGCCCTGCGCCAGCGCCTGCACCGCCTGCACCTGCTCACCCGTGGCGCGGTTCACCTCGCGCACGTTCTGCCCCACGTCGTCCACGCCCTTGAGGATGGTGGACAGGGCCCGCTCCGCGTCCGACGCCAGCGCCGCGCCCTCGTCCGCGGCGCGCATGCCCTCCGCGCTCGCGCTCGCCGCCTCGCGCGCCGTCGTCTGCAGGCCGCGCACAATCTTCGCCACGTCCGAGCTGGCCGCCGCCGCGCGGTCCGCCAGGGCGCGAATCTCCTCCGCCACCACCGCGAAGCCGCGCCCGTGCTCCCCGGCGCGCGCCGCCTCGATGCTCGCGTTGAGGGACAGGAGGTTGGTGCGGTCGGCGATGAGGTTGATGGTCTGGACGATGTCGCCAATCTCCTCGGCGCGCTTGCCCATCTCCTTCATGACGCCGGAGGACTCGACGATGGACTGACGGATGCGGCTGAAGCCGGCGATGGAGCGCACGACCGTGGCGCCACCCTCGCGGGCGATGGTGCCCACCCGGTCCGACGTGGCGCGCGCCTCCTCGCCCATCTGCGCCACCCGCCGCGTGGACACCTCCAGCTGCGAGGACGCGCTGGCGCTGGTGGCCGCCAGGGTGTTGATGGCCTCGGACGCCTTGGCCACGGACTGGGCGGAGCGCGCGAGCTGCTCAATCGTCGCCGCGTTGGCGTCCACCACGGCGGCGTTCTTCTCCGCGGTGGCGGCCACCTCCTCGACGCTGGCGGCCACCTCCTCCACGGTGGAGGCGGTGGAGGCCGCGTGCGTCTCCAGCACGCGCGCGCTCTCCGCCACGCCGCGCACGCTGCGCGCCAGCTCCTCCGCGGTGGACGCCGTCTCCTCCACGCCGGAGGACATGGAGGTGGCATCGCGGGCCAGGTCGCTCAGCGACTTGCCCAGCCCCACCACCGCGCCCGTCACCAGCGTCACCCGCTCCCCCATGCCCTGGGCGTCGGTGGACAGCCGGGCGATTCCCTTGGCCATCTCCTCAATCGTCGCGCCCACCTCCTCCGTGGAGGCCGCGCCCGACTGGTTGCGCGCCACCAGGTCCGCCACGGTGGAGTTCATCTCCGTCATGGACGCGAGCAACTCCTCGCTGGCGGCGGCCAGGTCCTCCGCGTTGGCGTTGACCGTCTTCACCGAACGCGACACCTGCTCCAGCGTGGCGGCGGTGGTGTCCGCCTCCGCCGCCAGGTGGGCCGCGTCCTTGCGCACGCCCGCCACCGACGCGCTGACCTCCTGCACGGAGCCCGCGGTGACCTCCGCCTCCTGCTGCAGCGTGCGGGCGGAGTCGCTCACCGTGCGCTGGGAGCGCGCGAGCGTCTGCGCCGCCGTGCTCGTCGCCTCGACGTGGGCGGCCACCGACTCGATGGAGGCGCGCACCTGCTCGGAGGCCGCGGCCTGCTCGTTGCCGCTGGCGGCCAGCCGCGAGGCGAGCGCCTCCGCGTCCTGCAGCAGCGCCGCGCCCTCACGGACGCCTCGCGACAAGCGCTCGGTCAGGCCGCGCGCGTCATCCTGCCCCTGGGGGCCATTACCGTTTTCCGTCGCCATCCGGCGTCTCCTCCCCGATGACCCGGGGGAAATCGATGAGCATCACCAGCCTGGGCCCCACCTGGGCCACGGCCTTCACGAACCCCTTCGAGCCCTCCACCACCAAGGGTGGCGGCGGCTGGAACTTCGCGGGGTCCAGCTTCAAGACCTCGCGCGCGCTGTCCACCAACAGCCCCACCGTCCGCGTCCCCAGCTGCCCCACCACCACCCGCGTGTCGAGCGAGCGCTCCAGCGCCGGCAACCCGAAGCGCCTGCGCGCGTCGACGACGGGAATGACGCGGCCCCGCACCTGCACCAGCCCCGCGACATGCGCGGGCGCTCCTGGCACGGGCGTGGCCCCGGTGAAGGACTCCATCTGGAGGACATCCGACGCCGGCAGCACGTACTCGGCGCCATCCACCTTGAACACCACATGCAGCACGCTCATGTCGCGCGCTCCTCTCGTCCCCCGGCCCCCGGGCGGCGCGCCGCTCCCAGCGCATTCAGGTCCAGCACCAGCGTGGGCTGGCCATCCCCCAGGTCCGTGGCTCCCGCCACCCCGGGCACCCGCACGAGCGGGTCCTCCAGCGGGCGCAGCACGATTTCCTGCTGACCGAGCAACCGGTCCACTCCAAACGCCACCAGGTCTCCACGCTGCCGCACCACCAGCCCCCGCGCGGGCGTGGCGTCGACCGCCTGCTGCGCGGACGCGGAGCCCAGCAACTGAGCCAGCGACACCAGCGACACCGCCTGGCCCCGGCGCTCCACCAGGGCCACGCCGTGGGCACCCGCGGGCCGCACCACCCGCGCGGCCTCCACCTCGATGAGCTCCTCCACGGAGCCCACCGCCACCGCGTAGCGCAGGCCCGCGCACTCGAAGATGATGGCGTCCAGCAGGGTAATCGTCAGGGGCACGCGCAGGTGGAAGGTGGTGCCCACCCCCACGCGCGTCTCCAGGCGCAGGTCGCCTCCGAGCTGGTCCACGACGATGCGCCGGACGATGTCCATGCCCATGCCACGCCCGCTGGTGGAGGTGACCTCCTCGCGGGTGGAGAAGCCGGGCCGGCACAGAAGCTCCAGCAGGTCATCCGAGTCCCGGGGCGCAGGGACTCGCGCGCGCCGGGCCACCGCCTCCGCGTCCACGCCCCGCCCGTCGTCGGTGACGGTGAGGTCCACCCAGCCGCTGGCGTTCGCATGGCAGCCCAGGCGCACGGTGCCCTCCAGGGACTTGCCCGCGGCGCGGCGCTCCTCCGGAGACTCCAGCGCGTGGTCCACCGCGTTGCGCACCAGGTGCACCAGCGCGGGCAAGATGCGGTCCGCCACGGCCTTGTCCAGCTCCGCGTCGCCCACGTCCATCTCCAGCCGCACCGGCTTGCCCGTGGTGCGGCGCAGGCCGCGCACCAGCAGCGGCAGCCTGTCCAGCACGTCCCCCACGCGCACCATGCGCAGGCGGAGGATGGCCGCGCGCATGTCGCGCAGCTGCCGCCCGTTCTCATGGAGGATGGCGCGCAGCTCCCGCGTGGGCGCGCCCACGGCCGTCAGGTCCGCCACCGCGCGCTGCAGCCGCGAGCGGTTGACGACGAGCGACGCCAGGCGCTCCAGCGCCTCGTCCAGCCGGGACACCTCCACCCGCAGGGTCCCGCTGGACCTTCGCCCCTCCTCCGGCTCCTCCAGCTCCGGCTCGCGCACCGGCGCCGGCGCCCCGTCATCAGCCAGGGATGCGGTCAGGGTGGACAGCGCGCGCACCTGGGCGGGCTCGCCGCCGGCGGCCTCCATCAACACGGCGTCCGAGGCCTCGGTGCTCAGCAGCAACACGAAGGTGAGCGAGCCACCGCCAGGCGCCGGCCCCGCGAGGGGGACCACCTTCACCAAATCGCCCAGCGTCGCCAGTCGCTCGCGCACGCTGTTGATGGTGATGCCCCGCGCGGCGCGCTCGGCGCCGGGGATGAAGTCCACGCGCATCGGGCGGCGGTGGCCCACGCTCGTCGTGAGCTGCTCGCGCTCGACGGGCGTCAACCGGGAGCCGAGCGCCAGGGTCTCATCGAGCGTCACGGCGACGGGTCGGGCGGCGCCGGGCACCACGGAGGTGGAGACGCCCAGCGCCTCCAGCCGCTCCAGCAGCCCGGGCGGCACCGGCGCGGCGTCCTTGCCCGAGGCGAGCTGGCGCATGCGCTGCTCCACCGCGCGCAGGCCCTCCATCAACGGCTCCACGCTGGACTCGGGCAGCCGCCCGCCGGCCTGGTCGGCCTGACGCAGCGACGACTCCATCCAGTGGGAGATGGAGACGATGGGCTCCACGTCCACCATGGCGGACAGGCCCTTGATGGTGTGCAGCGCGCGGAACAGCTCCCGCACGGACTTCGGATGGGCGGAGCCACGACGCGCGCTCGCCTCCACGGCCATCAAGTGGCGGTGGGCCGAGTCGAGCAGCTCCTCCACCTCCGCCAGATAGGCGGGGAGGAAGTCCGCGAGGTCCACGGAGGCGGTCAAGCCGGCTTCTCTTCCAACAAGCCCCGCGCCTCCGCGAGGATGTCATCGGGCTTGAAGGGCTTGGTCATGAAGCGGTTGGCGCCAGCGGTCAGGGCCCGCGTGCGCGACGCATCGTCCCCGCGGGTGGTGACGATGATGATGGGCAGCGCGCGCAGATGATCCTGCCCGCGCACGAACTCCACCACCTCGATGCCACCGATGTCCGGCATGTTCAGGTCCAGCACCACCAGGTCGTACGGGCTCAGCGACAGGCGCTCGATGGCCTCCAGCCCGCTGGACGCATGGGTGAAGTTCAGGCCCGGGTAGGGCCTGAGACAGGCCACCACCATGTCCCGCATCACCTTGCTGTCATCGACGACGAGCACCTCTGGCATGAATTCCCCTGGCGACGTGTGCCGAACCTAAAGCGATTCCCCGGCCTGCATAGAGAACGTCTCGGCGTCCTCCCCGCCACCTTCCAGTGGAGGACAATCGTACGTTGGGACAGGGACCGGCAGTGGGAGCGCTCGGCGGCCTCCCCGTGCTGCTGGTGTGAGTCTCCCACACCTCCCAGGTCCCCGGCGCCTGAAACCCAAAGGCCCGACGAGCCCGTCCAGAAGGACCTGCCATGGCTTCTGGAGCGCTTCCCGGGCTTTCCCGCGCACGCTTCTCCCTCGGGGAATCCCTGGCGGCACCCGTCGAAATGAGCCCTCCGTCGCTTGCGCGCCCGGAGCCGCGAGCGGTATGAGACCGGGCACTTTTCTGACTCTGCAAATCAATCTCAACTCATCAGGAGTTCCCCCATGAAGTCCCGTGCCTGTGTCCTGGCGCTCGTGGCCCTCTGGCTCGCCGCGTGCGGATCCGACGTGGAGCCGACGCCCGGCGTCCCCGTCTCGCCGTATCTGCTGGTGACGTCCCACGCCTCGGGTGAGACCACGGGGGTGCCCGGGGTCCGGCTGACCGGCCAGGTGGGCGCGCCGGGCAAGCTGGCGGGGCTGACGGCGCGGCTGAACGACGGCGCGGCCCAGGCCGTGGAGGTCACCGAGCACACGGCCACGTCGGGCGTCTTCACGGTGGAGCTGACCCTGCTGGAGGGCGACAACGAGGTGCGGCTGGAGGCGGTGGACCAGAGCGGCGGGACGAGCGCGCGGGTGCTGCACCTGCGCTACGCCGAGGCGCCCAAGGTGCAGGTCCTGTCTCCGGACGAGGGGCTGTCGCTCACCGTGCGCCGCGTGCGCGTGGAGGCGGTGGCGACGGACAACGCGGCCGTGACGCAGCTGGCCTACACGCTCAACGGCGGCGAGGAGCAGCCCCTGGCGCTGCCCGCCACGGCCGAGGGCACGCTCTCCTTCGAAGTCTCGCCCCGCCCCGGTGCCAACCAGGTGGTGGTGCGCGCGCGGGACGCCAAGGGCAACACGGGCGAGAAGACGGTGACGTTCCACTTCGGCGGGCTGGCCTCCGCGGGCGGCCTGCACAGCGGCACGGTGCGCGCAGGCCGCGTCTACACGTGGGGCCGCAACAATCGGGGGCAGCTGGGCCTGGGCGCGGACGTGACGACGGACCAGACGCAGCCCCGCGCGGTGCCGGGCCTGGAGTCCGCCACCTCCATTGCGTTCAACCAGAACTTCGCCACGGCGCTCGCGGCGGACGGCACGGTGTGGACGTGGGGGGAGAACTCGGACGGCCAGCTCGGCATGGGCACGCCGCCGGTGGACGGTGCGCCGCACACGCTCGACGTCACCCCGCGCTACGCGGCGACGCGGGTGCCCGGCCTGACGGGCGCTGTCGCGGTGGCGCCCGGCTTCCGCCACACGCTGGTGCTGATGGAGGACGGCACGGTGCGCGCCTTCGGCAACAACACCAACGGCCAGCTGGGAGACGGCACGGCGGTGGCGAAGGACTACCCCGTCGTCGTGCAAGGCCTGACGGACGTGGTGAAGGTGCTGGGCGGCTCCATGCACTCGGTGGCCCTCAAGCGCGACGGCACCGTCTGGGTGTGGGGCCGCAACGACTACGGCAACCTGGGCAACGGCGTCGCCGACACGCAGAACCACCCGGTGCCCGCCCAGGTGCCGAACCTGGCGGACGCGGTGGACATCGCCAACGGCCGCGACCACATCCTCGCGGTGCACGCGGATGGAACGGTGTCCTCCTGGGGCCTGGGCGTCAGCGGTCAGCTGGGCGACGGCTCGGTGGGCACCAACGTGGAGAGCGCCACGCCCGTGAAGGTGCTCAACGTCACCACCGCGCGCGCCGTCTTCGCCAACGGCAACTACAGCTTCGCGCGGCTCGCGGACGGCTCGCTGATGGGGTGGGGGCAGAACTTCAACGGCCAGCTCGGCCTGGGAATCACGGAGGCCACGCACCCGGTGCCCACGGCCTCCTCGTCGCAAGTCGCTCCCCTGTCCTCCATGGGCATGGGCGCCACCCACGTCATCGCCGTGCGCGCGGACGGCTCCGTCTTCGCCTGGGGTTGGAACCTCTACGGCTCGCTCGGGCCCGATGGCATCATCGACCGCTGGTCCTATACCGACCCCATCCCGGTGACCCTGCCGTGAAGCAACCCGCCGTGCCTGTCCTCCTCCTGCTCACCCTGCTCGGCGTCGCGGCCTGCGACAGCGAGCCCAAGGCCCTCGCCCCGCCTCCCACGGAGCCGGAGCCCGAGGTGCCAGAGCCGGAGCCCGAGGTGCCCGAGCCCGAGCCCCCACGCTTCGACGTGGTGGAGGCGGGAGAGGACAGGCCCGGCGGTGACACCAGCGTCGATGACTCCGGCGCCGCCGCCTTCACGCGGCCGGCGGGGAACCTGTCGCTGGCGCGGCGCGCGGAGTTCTTCGTGGGGGAGTCCGTCTTCGAGGCCAACTGGGTGGCCGCTCCCACCAACACCAACCCCGAGCGCGACGGGCTGGGCCCCGTCTTCCACTCCGTCTCCTGCCTGGCCTGTCACCTGGGCAATGGCCGGGGGCGGCCTCCAGAAGGAGGCGAGGTCGCCGACACGCTGCTGGTGCGCCTGTCGGTGCCCGGCACCGACTCCCACGGCGGCCCCAAGCCGGAGCCCACCTATGGCGACCAGCTCCAGCCCCGGGGCGTGGGCGCCGTGCCCGCCGAGGGACAGGTGCGCGTGGAATGGACGGACGTGCCGGGCACCTTCGTGGACGGCGAGGCGTACACACTCCAGTCCCCGGCGCTGCTCCTGACGGACCTGGCCCACGGCCCGCTGTCGCCCGACACGCGCACGTCCGCGCGGGTGGCGCAGCCCATGGTGGGCCTGGGCCTGCTGGCGGCGGTGGACGAAGCGACGCTGCTTGCCTGGGCGGACCCGGACGATGCGAATGGCGACGGCATCTCCGGCCGGCCCAACCGCGTGTGGAACCACCTGCTGGGCCGCGAAGTGGTGGGCCGCTTCGGGTGGAAGGCGAACCAGCCGGACATCGAACACCAGAACGCGGCGGCGCTCTTGGGAGATTTGGGCCTCACCACCACGCTGTTCCCGACGGAGAACTGCACGCTGGCGCAGGCCGCATGCGGGGCCGCGCCCCACGGCGGAGTGCCCGAGGTGAGCGAGCGGCAGCGGGTGGCGCTCGACTTCTATTCGCACACCGTGGCGGTGCCCACGCGCGTGGGCGTGGACACAGGCCCCGTCCTGCGCGGCAAGGCCGTCTTCCACCGGGTGGGCTGCGCGAAGTGCCACCGGCCGTCCGTCACCACCGGCACGCTCGCCGGCTACCCGGAGCTGTCCGGCCAGCTCATCTGGCCCTACTCGGACCTGCTGCTGCACGACCTGGGCGAGGCGCTGGCCGACGGGCGCGAGGACTTCCTCGCCTCCGGCCGCGAGTGGCGCACCGCGCCCCTGTGGGGCCTGGGCCGCGCGCGGGCGGTGAGCGGACACTCGCGCCTGTTGCATGACGGGCGGGCGCGCACGCCCCTGGAGGCCGTCCTCTGGCACGGCGGAGAGGCCGCGTCCGCGAGAGACGCCGTGCGCGCGCTGGCGAAGGAGGAGCGCGACGCGCTCGTGGCCTTCCTCGACTCGCTCTGAGCAGTCAGGCGCGGGCGGTGGGGGGGCCGTCCAGCGGCAGGCGGACGCGGAACGTGGAGCCCTCGCCGGGCGTGCTGTCCACGGACACCTCGCCGCCATGTGCCTCGACGATGCGGCGCAGCCGGTACAACCCCAGGCCCAGCCCGCCGTAGTGACGCACCGGCACCGCGCGCTCGAAGCGGCGGAACAGGCCCTCCACCCGCTCCGGGGCGATGCCGATGCCGTGGTCCCTCACCCACAGCGTCGCCGTGTCCTCCGCGCACTCCAGCGCGACCTCCACGGGCTTGCCGGGGCCGAACTTCATCGCGTTGGACAACAGATGGAACACCACCTGCCCCAGCCGCGCGCCGTCCCAGCGGCCCTGCGTCGGTGACAGCGGCCCGAGCACCAGCTCACAGCCCGCGCGCGCCGCGGCCGACTCCGAGCGCGCCACCACGTCACGCACCACCGCCGACAGGTCCACGACGTCCAGGTGCAGGTGCGGCGGCCCTCCCTGGAACTGGGACACGTCCAGGAGCGACTCCACCAGGTCCGACATCCGCTGCACCTGCCGGTCCGCGGCCTCCAGCGCGCGCTCCAGCCGAGGAATGGCCTGGGCCACACCCAGCACCCTCAGCGCCCCCTGCGCGCCCTGCACCCTCAGCCGCAGCGCGGCCAGCGGCGTGCGCAGCTCGTGCGCCGCCACGCTGAGGAAGTCGTCGCGCGCGCGCACCGCCTCGCGCGCCTCGCGGTACAGCCGCAGCTGCTCCGTCACGTCGCCGATGATGCCCGCCATGCGCACCGGCTGGCCCTGGGCATCGCGTGACGCGCGCCCGCGACTCACACAGGAGCGGTAGCCCCCCGTCGCGTGCCGCAGCCGGAAGGCCACGTCGTACGGCGCGCTCCGCTCCAGGTGCTCGGTGAACGCGGCCAGCACGCCCGCCCGGTCCTCCGGGTGCAACAGCTCCACGAAGGCGTCATACGTGCCCGCGAAGTCCTGCGGCGTCAGCCCCAGCATCTCCAGGAGGCGCGAGCTGAAGTAGAGCGAGCCCCGCCGCAGGTCCCAGTCCCAGAAGCCGTCGTAGGAGCCGTTCACCACCAGCCGGAAGCGCTCCTCGCTCTCGCGCGTGCCGCGCTCCGCCTGCTCCAGCAGCCCCACCCGCCGCTCCAGCTGCCGCACCACCCGGTAAAGGTGGTCCTCGGTGGCCAGCTCCCCTCCGGGCACCAGCGGCGCGGGGCCTCCCGCCTTGAGCGCGCGCAGGAGCGCCCCCACCAGCTCCTCCCCGTCCTGCGTGCGCCGCACGAAGCCGTTGGCCCCCACGTTGTGCGCCATGCGCAGGTCCAGCTCGTCCGGCGACAGCGTGTGCGTGAGGATGAACGGCACGCGCGACAGCCAGGGGTCCTGCCGCAGCGTCAGGCACAGCTTGTAGCCATCCATGCGCGGCATCAGCGCGTCCGCCAGCACCACGTCCGGCCGCCGCCGCCGCGCCACCTCCAGCGCCTGCAGGCCATCCGACGCGGACACCACCTGGAAGCGCAGCGGCACCAGCAGCAACTGCAACAGCTTGCGCGACACCGGGTCGTCATCCGCCACCAGCACCAGCGGCCGGTGCGCGCCCGGCTCCTGCCCCGGCAGCGCCTGCCTCACCCCCTCCACCAGCCCCGACAGCGTCAACGGCCGCCACAAGAAGCCCGTCAGCGGCAGCGAGCGCCGGCGCACCACCTCTTCCTCAGCGGGGAAGGCCAGCACGTACAACCCCACCGCCGTCGTCTCCAGCGCCCGGCGGAACGCCGCCAGGCCGTCCTGGCCCGTGGCCAGCAGCCCCGCGGCGACAATCACCAGCAACACCGGCTGCGCCTGGAGCAGCGAGGCGGCCGCCCCCACGTCCGCCAACGCCACGACCTGCCAGCCCTGGCTCTCCAGCGCGAGCACCTGGAGCTCCCGGGCGACACTGGCCTCTTCGATGAGCAGCAGGCTGGGCTTCGTCACGGCGAGGGGGACCCGGAGACACGAGCAACAGGGCCAGTCCAGCGCCCCGCGGAACGAAAAGGCGCAAGTGTGTGCACTCGTCGCAGTGAGTCAAGGTACCCGTGTCCAAGTGTTCGCCGGGCAAACACCCGCCCTGCCCGCCGAGCAGCCCACGGCGCCCTCCCCTCCCAACCCCGGTACACGGACTCTGCGACAAAAAACACCTTGGATGCTTTTACAACACAGATACGACAACCAGCCTGACGCCCTCTCCCCTCCCTCCTCCCCTGGCCTCGTGCCCCAGCCCACGCCAGCCGGATGCGCCCTTGACGCTGGGCCCGAGCCGGGCCGCACGCGGCGCGAACCCTGGCGCTTCCGGCACTGCGTCACCGGTGACTCATGAGTTGCACCTGCACCCGGGACTCACACGACTTCCTGTTTCTGATTCAACCCCCTGGCCCGCTCCATGACGCGCGGTGCCGACTGTCATCCTTGAGACATCCGGAGGCCGTGTCGCCCGAGCGCCGTGGCCATTTGGAACCTCGCGGGGTCCAGGTGCGTCCAGAACAAGGGCCGTGGAAGCCAGGAAGCGCGGACAGTCGTTCCGCACAAGGATTGCACCAGTATCCTGGACTCCCGGTTGTTGTTTCCGTATCAGGGAGTCTGGGGGGACCCGGCGGGCAAGCCACTCCAGTCCTCGACATCGGACGTTGCGACACGGTCGAGGTGAAAGTGTCCCGCAGATCGGTTATGCGAAAAGATATCATGGGAGCCAAACGAATCGCCGTGCAGCCGAAGCTCGCTGATTTCCAGGAGAGGATCCGCGCGTCGGGTCTTCGCAGCACCGCGCCCCGCGTGGCGGTGCTTCGCGAGCTGGAGTCCGCCACCGCGCCAATGAGCCACGCCGACCTGGTGGATGCGCTGGGTGACGAGGGCTATGACCGGGTGACCATCTACCGCAACCTGACGGACCTCACCGAGGCCGGCCTGGTGGTGCGCGCGGACCTGGGGGACCACGTGTGGCGCTTCGAGCTGCGACGCTCGGGCGATGAGCACAGCGGCAACCACCCGCACTTCACCTGCACCGACTGCGGCACGGTGGCGTGCCTGCCGGAGGAGTCCATCCGCATCGCCTCCTCCAAGGGCGTGCCCCGCGCGGTGGCCCAGAAGAGCGTGGACGTGCAGCTGCGCGGCGTCTGCGACCGCTGCGCCTGAAGTCCCGGCCGCTCGCGAGGCCGAGCGCCTGGCCGTCGCGAGGTGACGGCCGCCCGGGCCCCCCGTTCAAGCGGCAGAGGGCCCGAGCGAGCTACATGTGACAGGACGCGGGAGTCAGCCTCCTCCCGCGCCCGGTGCATCCCCACTGACTACTGGATGGTGTAGGCCACGGTGCCGCTGCACGAGTTGCTGGAGTAGCAGCCCGCGCGCATCGTGTACGTGCCCGCCGTCGTGGCCGTATGGGAGACGAAGGACAGCAGGCTGCACGAGTCGTCGTTGCTCGCCACCGTCGTGCCCGCCGAGTTGACCAGGCGCAGGAACGTGTCACCCGTACCGGAGGCGCCGGGCAGCGTGCAGGTGCCGAACTGGAGCGTCTGACCGGCGGCCAGCGTCACCGTCTTGTCCGTGGTGTTCACCGTCGCGTTGTTGGTGGCGGTGGCGGTGAAGGGGAACGTCGTGGTGGGCGGTGGGTTGGTGGTGCCGCACAGCCGCAGGCTGCCCGCCACCGCGCAGTACGCCGTCACCGCCGGGCGAACGTAGGTGATGTCCTCGCCGCGGCAGCCCGTCTCCGTGCAGGTGTTGACGATGTTGCAGCCGCCGCTGGAGACGTAGTCCGTCTCGCCGCGGACGAGGATGCCCGCCACGGTGTAGCCGGTGTTCTCGTACACGCCGGAGCCGGAGTTGCCGCCGAACGTGTCGGTGGAGGCGACGAAGTAGTCCAGCGTGCTGGCGCGCGCGTTGCGCACCGAGCCGCCGTCGTCAATCTTGAAGGGGATGCCGCTGCCCGAGCCGATGACCGTCACCTTCGAACCCACCGCCAGCGCGGTGTTGCCGGCGCGGATGGGCGCGGGCTCGAAGCGCGGCGTGGCGGCGCGGTCCAGCTTGACGATGGCGTAGTCCAGGTTGAGCGGGCTCGACACCTGCTGGCGCACGACGATGGACGTGCACGAGAAGATGTCCGCGGACGTCACCGTCTGCATCCCGGTGGCGGACGTGCGGTAGAAGTTGAAGACGAAGCGCGTGTTCGCGCACGCGGACGCGCTGGTGATGCAGTGGCCCGCCGTCAGCACCAGGTCATCGTCGATGAGCGTGCCCGAGCAGAACGCCGGCGTCAGGTCGTTCAGGAAGCGCTGGTTGGAGCACAGGCCATACGCCGTCCCCAGCGGGGACGCGTTGAACGTGACGTTGCCGTTGGAGCCCACGGTGTAGTCGGACGGGTTCATCAGCGCCACGGTGGACTTCTGCGCCCGCTGCCGCAGCGTCGCGTTCGCATGCGCGTAGACATCCGTGCGGTTGTCGGTGCCGTAGACCACCGGCTGCGCGGCGGTGTCCGTTGGCGCCGTCTCCTGGCCCGCCTCCGGCGCCGGTCCACAGGCGGCGAGAGACACCGTACACAGCAACGACGCGAACAGCTTCCTGCCTGCTCCACTTCGACGGATGGTGCGCATGAAGACAGCTCCCTGGGATTGAGCGCCCGCCGAGCAGGCGGGCAGCCGGGCGCATCTTCAGCCCAACCAGCAATACGAGCAAATCAGTCCAGATGTATCTTTCGTTTAACTTGAATTAACGCAACCCCATTGCAATTCATGAACAATGGCGTGTGCTTCTGGGGCAAGCGGGCCGTCGGGTGGTGAGCACTCCCTGAGCCAGATCGCCAGCGAAGCGCTTCCGCTCGGACGGTAGCGACCCCATCGTTACCGCGGTGTGGGAGCGAGTCCGCCCCGGACCAGGGTGGGAGGACGGGTGCAACCGCTTCAGACACTGCTCGTCGTGGACGACGATTTGGACATCCGCGACGCGCTCCAGGACGCGTTCGAGCTGGAGGGCTACTCGGTGCTGCTCGCCGCGGACGGCCTGGAGGCGCTCGCGCACCTGCGGCATGCAGGCTGCTCGCGGCCGCACCTCATCCTGCTCGACTTGATGATGCCGAGGATGGACGGCTTCGCCTTCCGCGAGGCGCTGCGCCATGACACCTCGCTGTCGGACATCCCCGTCGTCGTGGCGAGCGCGGACCTGCACCTCGAGTCCGCCGCGAAGGAGCTCGACGTGGCGGGCTGCCTGCGCAAGCCGCTGGACTTGAACGAGCTCTTGTCCACGGTGAAGCGCCTGAGCCTCGCCGGCTGAGCCTCGCCCTGCCCGCCCGCATGCTCTCCGGGCGAGGTGACGTGGTGATGCGCCGGACAGGTTGGCGAAAGGGAGGCACGCTCCCCACCCTTGCTCCCAGAAGACATTCATCTGACCCCAAGGGAGAGGGAACCCCATGAAGAAGCTCATCACCACGTTCGCGCTGTGCGTCGGCTCCGCTGCATTCGCCCAGAGCGCGCCCGCCGAGCAACCCTCACAGAACCAGATTCCCAGCTCCGGAGCGCGCATCCAGACGGGTGTGGACGCCACCGACGTGGGCCGCGGCATCAACGGCGCCTCGAAGGAGGCCTCCCAGGTCCCCGGCGTGGACAACACCTTCAAGAAGGCGCACTCGCTCAACATCAAGGGCACCGTGAAGGAAGCGGATGACGACAGCGTGAAGCTGGCGCGCAAGGACCTGCCCGACGCCGAGCTGGACGTGAAGCCCCAGACGACGGTGAAGCTGGACGGCAAGACGGTACGGGCCGACCAGCTCCCCGAGGGCGCGGAGGTGCACGCCCGCTTCCAGCTCAGCGGTGACAACGCCGTCGCCGTGGAGCTGCGCGCCACCAGCCCCAAGGGCGCCAAGGGCACGGGCGGCTCCGGCACCGACGCCGTGAAGGAGGACGCCAAGAAGGCCGGCGACAAGGTGGAGCAGACGGGCGACGACCTGAAGCAGGACGTGGACGACGCCGTGCACTGAAGTCGCTGACGCCTTCCAGCCGACAGGCTCCCAGGCCCGCTTCCCTCACGGGGGGCGGGCCTGGTCATTTCCGGCGACCCGTCGAAGCGAGGCATTGCCCACGGTGGGCAGCGCGCTTCCCTCTTTCGCCCGCATGTCCCCGCGCCGCGCCCGGTACGCCGCTTGCTCCACACCGGGGACGGGAGGATTCGGTGATTCGACGACTGTTGGGCGCGTGTGTCGGTGTGGCGTTGGTGATGGCGGCGGGAGCCTGCGACAGTTCGAAGGGGACGGACCCGAAGGGCGGTGGTGGCGACATCCAGTCACCCTCGGAGGATGGCGGCCCGGGCACGGACGACGCGGGCCCTGGCGACGGCGGCACGGACCCCGTTCCGGATGGCGGCACGGACCCGGTTCCCGGCGACGGCGGCACGGACCCGCTTCCTGGCGACGGCGGCACGGACCCGCTTCCTGGCGACGGCGGCACGCAGCAGCCCACGACGCCCGAGGGCCCCTGGCCCACGGACGCGCTGACGGACTACAGCGCGAAGTACGACATCCCCAAGGTCCGCTCGGTGGGCGTGGATGCGGCGCACAACATCTGGCTGCTCAACGGCAGCCAGATTGGCGTGCTGCGCGCGGGCACGCAGCGGCCGGTGTGGAACAGCCAGCCCATCGGTCAGGCGAGCCTGGGCCTGGGCTGGGAGCCCGACAAGCTCGCCATCGACTCCACCGTCATCTGCGGCGGCAAGGCCGGCGAGGCCTACGTCGGCTACCGGACGCACGACGAAATCGTGGGCGGCCAGCGAATCGTCGGACGGGGTGAGGAGGGCTTCTCCGAGGAGCGATACTTCGAGTTCCAGAAGGGCGACGTGGACGTCGTGCAGCTCAACGGCGAGGGCTCCGACATCGTGCTGCGCGAACACCTGTATCGCTCCGCGGGCACCAGCCGGCCCAGCCGCAACGAGCCCATCGGCATCCGCAACAGCAACGACTTCCACTACGACGAGGACCGCTCCGTCTACTCCTGCGCCCGGGTGATGAGCGGCACGTATGAAGGCGAAGTCTATGTCGGCACCAACCACGGCGTGACGCGCATCCGCGGCTACGACTACAGCAGCCACCGGCACCCCGCGTGGTGGCAGACCATCCCGAACGAGGACCCGAGCAAGCCTCCCAAGCAGTCCCAGCGCGCCGGCTACACCTACGGGCTTGGAATCTCGGCGGAGGGCCACCTGCTCATCGCCAACGACTGGAAGATTGGCATCCTGCCTCCCAACGCGGACCTCAAGTGGTGGGACCGGGAGAATCGCGACGGAGTGCCCGCCGACGCGGAGATTTCCGAGTACCTGCTCAACACCTTCGTGGACCCCGTCAACCCGGGCCCCGACCAGTACCGCGACCAGGCGACGCCCCATAACAACTGGCGCGGCATCCAGAAGACGAAGGACGGCCTCTACTACGTGGCCGGCCTGGGCAGCGGCCTGTGGCAGTTCCAGGCGCAGCCCCAGCGACATGACCCGAAGAAGTACGCCGACACGGACTACGTCCGAATCGAAGGCGCGAACACCAGCGACTACACGGCGCTGGCGGCCACCGACGACGGCTCGCTCTTCGTCGGCACGGCGCGCAACGGCCTGTGGCGCCTGACGCCGGCCAAGCAGTTGGAGAAGGTGGCGGGCGTCAGCGGCGGCGAGGTGCGGCAGCTCGTCTATGACCCCCGCGTGACGCCCTCCGCGCTGTACGTCCTGATTGACGGCAAGCTGTTCGTGCTGCGCGGGAACTGACACACCCGGGCCGCTCGCTCACACGGCGGACCGCTTCGACGGGCGCCTTCCTTCCGGACTCTCCGGAAGGGGGGCGCCCGTTGCTCGTGGGTCGCTACTTCGCCCGGCCGCCCACCACCACCGCCGGGGCGACGGCGGGCGCCGCGCGCGGCTGGGTGGGCAGGCGGAGGATGAACGTGGAGCCCTGGCCCTGGGCGGAGCGCACGGTGATGCTGCCGCCCATGGCCTCGACGATTTGCCGGGTGATGTAGAGGCCCAGGCCCAGGCCGCCGTAGTGACGCTCGGAGACGGCGCGCTCGAACTTGCCGAACAGGCGCGCCATGCCGTCCTCGGAGATGCCGATGCCGTGGTCCTTCACGGCCAGCACCGCCATGGTGCCCTCGCCCACCAGCGAGATTTCCACCGGCCGCCCCGCGCCGTACTTGGCCGCGTTGGACAGGAGGTTCACCAGCACCTGCTCCACGCGCAGCGGGTCCCACTGGCCCGGCAGCGTCCCCGACACGTGCACGGACAGCTCGCAGCCGGCGCGCGCGAACTCCTCGGAGAACGCGTCCACCATCTGCCGGACGACCTGGACCAGGTCCAGCTCGCGCGGCTCCAGGCTCAGCTTGCCCGCCGCCACCCGGGACACGTCCAGCAGCGTGTTCACCAGGCTGCCCAGCCGCGACAGCTGCCGCTCCAGCACCTGACCGCGCGGCGCCAGCTCCCGGCCCAGCTCGGGATGGGCGCCCGTCACCTGGCGCAACAGGAGCTGCAGGTGCAGGCGCATGCTGGTGAGCGGCGTGCGCAGCTCGTGGGCGGCGACGCTGAGGAACTCGTCACGGGCGCGCACGGCCTCCTGCGTCTCGCGCAGGGCCTGCTCACGCACCGCGCGCTCCCGGGCCGCTCCCGCGTCGCGCTGGGCCTCCACGCGGCGGCGCTCCGTGAGGTCCTCCACGTAGATGCACGCGGCGATGACCTCGCCGTCGCGGAGCACCGGGTGGTAGCTGGCGCGGAAGACGCGCGTGCGCTCCACGCCGGCGCCGGGCTCGCGGTGGATGATGTCCACGCCGTCCAGGGGCTCGCCCGTCTCCAGCACGCGGCGCACCCGGCGGGCGGTGTCGCCCAGGGACGAGTGGGGGTTCATCACCTCGTCCATGAGCCGTCCGAGGTGGGCCTCGCGCGGCCGGCCGTTGAGGGAGGCCAGGGCCTCGCTCACCTCGACGAAGCGCAGCTCGCGGTCCACCACCGCCATGCCCAGGGGCATGGTGCCCATCAGCTCGGAGAGGGCGACGGGGCGCGAGCCGACGGGCAGGGCCTCCTGCCCTCCAAGGCCCGTCTCACCGGCTGGCGTCAACACGTCCGGGCCCATGTCGGGGGCCGTCCCAAGCCGGGGGCTCATCGTCTCCGCGTGTGTACCAACCTCGTCGGACGCCGTCACCGCATGCCCCCCGGCAGTGTGTCCAATGGTGGAAGAAAGGCCCGAGGCCCCCCTGGAATCTTCCCGGAATCATGACGGTTTTCCCCTCACCCCGCTCGCTGGCCGCAAGGAGGGCAGGCGTGCGCGGGACACCTGCTTCAACCCACCTCCCCCGGCTCCGTACAATCGGGCGCTCACCGCCTCCGGCCGGAAAAGGAACCGCATCGCATGCGCTTGAGACGTCTGGCTCGCCGTCGCCCCTCGTCGTCCTCGTCCGGTGGACCGCACCTGGAGTCCCATCAGGGAGGCCGCAACGAGCTGGTGGCCTGGAGCGGCGCGGATCCGCTGCGCCCGGAGCGGCGCCTGCGCTGGAGGGACCACTTTACCCTCACGGAGAACGTGCTGCACCTGCCGCACCTGCCGGAGTGTCATGACGGCCTGCGCGTGGCGCAGCTCTCCGACGTGCACGTGGGGCAGGCGACGTCCGAGGTGCGCATCCGCCGCGCGGTGGAGGCCGTCAACTCGGAGTCCCCCGACCTGGTCTTCCTCACGGGCGACTACGTCACCCACAGCCCCAAGCCGCTGCCGCGCGTGCGCGACGTGCTCTCCGGGCTGAAAGGCCACGTCTTCGTGGTGCTGGGCAACCATGACCACTGGGTGAACGCGCCCTACCTGCGCCAGTGCTTCGAGCACCTGGGCTACACCGTGCTCCAGAACGAGCACCGCGTGGTCCACATGCGCGGCGCCCCGGTGACGGTGCTGGGCGTGGATGACGGGCGCACCGGCCGCGACGACGTGGAGGCGACCTTCCGGGGCGCGCCGGAGTCCGGCACCCGGCTGGTGCTGGCCCACACGCCGCCCACGGTGGACAAGCTGCCCGCGCAGGGCAACCTGGTGCAGTTCTCCGGGCACACGCACGGCGGACAGTTCATCGTCCAGGGCCTCACCGAGCGGCTGTTCCGTCGCGCGGGCCAGCCCTACATCCGCGGGCACTACCAGGTGAACGGCAACCAGCTCTACGTGAATCGCGGGCTGGGCTTCGGCTTCGGCGGCCCGTACCTGCGCCGGGGCAGCGAGCCGGAAGTCGCCTTCTTCACCCTGCGCGCGGCGACGGCCGTGGCGGCGGTGGGCTGAAACTCGCGAGCTCGCGGGCCTGCCGGGCTCGCGAGCTTCCGGGCGTCCGAGCTTCGGGGCCCTCTCAGGGCCTCAGCGGCGTGCCGAGTCGTCCCCCGCCGAGCAGGCCCTCCTTGCGTCCCCCGCGACGCAGGCTGAAGGGGCCGGAGCCGAAGTAGACGATGAAGAGCGCGCCTCCGGCCATGGAGAGGTTCTTCATGAAGTGGATGAGCTGATCCTGCGCCTGCACCGGGTCGGCGATGAGCCAGAAGCGGTGGACCATGAAGGCCGCGCACACCAGGAAGATGGCGATGGCCGCGGCCCCCAGGCGGGCGAGCACGCCGAGCAGCACGGACAGCCCTCCAAGCACCAGCGCCGCGCCCGACAGCAACACCGCCCAGCGCGGCTCTGGGATGCCGGAGCTCTGCGCGTACGCCGTGAGGGCGTCGAGCTGGATGAAGTGATTCAAGCCGCTGGTGATGAAGATGGCGGAAAAGAGCAGCCGACCGAGCGGCGCGAGCACTCCCATGTAAGGCCTCCTGTGTCCCACCAACGCCGGGGCGTGGAAGTCATTCTCAACCTGCCCATGACTTCCCGCGAGGCAGCCGGCGCTCGCCTCCCCGCTCGCCTTCCGGGTGGCGTCGCGGGCCATGGGTCGCCCAGACGGACTGCGACAACACGCCACACGCGACGGGGGCGGCCCGGGGCGTATCGTCTTCGCCGTCGTGAAAGCCTCCCTCGCCCTCCTTCTGTTCTGCGGCGCCGTGCTGGCGCCCGTCTCCCCCGCCTGGGCCTGCGCCACGTGTGCGTGTGGGGACCCGACGCTCACCTCCATGGGCACCGAGCAGCCGTTCTCCGGACGGCTGCGCCTGTCCACCACCCTGCGGGCCTGGGGGCACACGGTGGGACAGGAGCGCGTGGATGCGCTGCGGCTGCGCGAGGCGCGCATGGACGTGGCGGTGGCGTACGCGCCGCTGCCCTGGCTGTTCCTGTCGGCCACGCTGCCCTTGCAGGCGCGCGAGGTGCGCTCGGTGAGCCTGGCCCGCGAGCGCGGGTGGGGCGTGGGCGACGTGGAGGTGAGCGCGAAGGCGTTCCTGTACCAGGACCGCGAGTTCTCCGCGGACCACCTCTTCAGCGTGCTGGCGGGAGTGAAGCTGCCCACCGCGCCCCGGCTGCGCGCGGAGGACGGCACGCTGTTGGATTTGGACACGCAGCTCGGCAGCGGCTCGGTGGACCCGCTGGCGGGCGTGGCGTACCAGCACTTCCGGGGGGACTGGTCCTTCCTGGTCAGCGCCACGGGCTTCCTGCCCCTGCGCGGCATGCTGGGCTTCAAGGCGGGCCCGTCGGTGCGCACCACGCTGGCCGCGCAGTATCAGCCCGCGCCCAGGTGGGCGGTGCGGCTGGGGCTGGACGGACGGATAGAGGCCGCGGCGGATATCCACGGCGAGAAGGAGGAGAACGGCGGGGGCGTCATCGGCTACGCGTCGCCCGACGTCCTCTTCAGCCCCAGCACGGACATCGTGGTGGCCGCGGGTGTGCGGGTCCCCTTCTTCAACCGGCTCCACGGACGCGTGGCGCCCACTCCCATCGCGATGCTGTCCGTCGCGTATGACCTCTGAGCCATGCCTGTCGCCGTGAAGCGAAGCGCCGTGCCCGCCCTGTTGCTGTGTCTCGCCGGCTGTGGGGGTGGTGAGCGAATCGAGGGGATGGAGCTGACCTTGGGGCTCACCACCGCTCGGGCGCGCGGGGTGCCGGAGGCGGCGGGGGCGCGCACGCTCGTCACGGACGAGGGCACGCGGGCCACGCTCACCGGGGCGCTCGTCACGCTGGGCAGCGTGGAGCTGATTCCGTGCGAGGCGACGGGCTGGCGGCGGCTGTGGAACGAGCTGTCCCCGGTGGGGACGGCGTGGGCGCACTCGGTGTCGAACGCGCTGCGGCTGGGCACGCCGCACGTCGTCGCGCTGGGGGACACGGACGGAGTGGTGCTGCCGCTGGGGGTGATGCGTCCGCCGCCGGGGCGCTACTGCCGGGCGCGGCTCACCTTCGAGCCGGCGGACGAGGACGCGGAGGGCCTGTCCTCGGCGTCGCAGGGCGCGGTGCCGGTGGACATGCTGGGGTTGAGTCTGCATGTCCGGGGCACGCTGGCGGAGGGCGCGAGTGAGTTCGAGGTGGAGACGCGGGGCCGCTCGTCGGTGGACGTGCTGCTGGATGGAGTGGAGTTGACGGAAGACGCGCCGAAGGCGGCGCGGGTCTTCACACTGGCGTGGGATTCGTGGCTGGATGGCGTGGGCCCGGGCGAGTCTCCTCGCAACGTGGACCTGCTGGGCAATGTGGCCCGCTCCGCCTCGCTGCAGTCCGTTGTCGTGCCATGACGCCTCCCCTCCCCACCGAGCCTGCTTCGCGCGCCCGCATCAACCTGGAGTGGCTGCTGAAGCTGCGCTGGGGCCTGTTGCTGGGCCAGGCGCTGGTCATCGCGCTGGCGGCGTATGGGTTGGAGCTGGCGTTGCCGGTGCCGGTGCTGGCGGGGCTCCTGGGGTTGGAGGCCATCACCAACCTCGCGGTGCGAGCGTGGCTGGGCCGGGCGCGGGTGACGGAAGGCACCATCGGCAAGCTGATGCTGTGGGACACGCTGGTGCTCACGGGGCTCTTGGCGCTGAGTGGTGGCACGCACAACCCCTTCACCACGCTGTACCTGGTGAACGTGGCGCTGGGCACGGTGCTGCTGTCCTCGCGTTGGATGTGGAGCCTGTTGGGCTTCACGCTGACGGCGTTCGGTTCGCTGTTCCTGCTGCAGGACGTGGTGTTGGTGCCGGGGCTGTCGCGGCCGGACCACGCGGCGCTGATGCGGCTGCACATCAATGGCATGTGGGTGGCGTTCGCGGTGGCCGCGGGCTTCATCGTGTACTTCGTGCAGCGGGTGACGCGGGCGCTGGAGGAGCGCGAGCAGGAGCTGGCGCAGGCGCGAGCGCAGCATGCGCGGCGGGAGAAGGTGGCCTCACTGGCGACGCTGGCGGCGGGCGCGGCGCATGAGCTGTCCACGCCCTTGTCGACCATCGCGGTGGTGTCGAAGGAAGTGGAGCGGGCGCTGACGGCGGCGGGGACTTCCGAGGCGGTGCGTGAGGACCTGCGCCTCATCCGTCAGCAGGTGGACCGCTGTCGCGACGTGCTGGTGCAGATGTCGGCGGACGCGGGGCAGACGACGGGAGAGGCCTTCCATCCGATGCCGCTGGGGCGGTTGGTGGAGGACTCGCTGTCGGAGCTGTCGGGCGTGGAGCGCGTGCGGGTGGAGCTGCCCGAGGCGTTGAGCGCGTGGCGGGTGCAGGGGCCGCCGCGAGCGCTGGCGCGGGTGGTGCGAGGGCTGGTGAAGAACGCGCTCCAGGCGTCGCCGCCGTCAAGGACTGTGGAGCTGCGGGTGGTGGCGGGGAGAGGAGGCGCGCGGCTGGAGGTGCGCGATGGGGGCGCGGGGATGCCGGCGGAAATCCTGGCGCGAGCGGGCGAGCCCTTCTTCACCACGAAGGCGCCGGGTGAGGGCATGGGGTTGGGATTGTTTCTGGCGCGCACGTTGGCGGAGCAGCTCGGCGGTTCGCTGGAGTTGAGGTCCACGCCGGGCCAGGGGACGGTGGCGAGTCTGGCATTGCCTGTCGGAGCGCCGCCCGCCACGGAGGTGGCGTCGTGAGCGCGGTGGGCGGTGATGGGCATCACCCGAGTCTGTTGCTCGTGGATGACGACGCGACGCTGCGGGAGCGACTGGCGCGGGCGTTTCGTGAGCGCGGGTGGGAGGTCACCACTGCGGGTGACTACGACTCGGCGCTGGCGGCGGCGCGGCGGGAGTCACCGGAGTACGCGGTGGTGGACCTGCGCATGCCGGGGCGCAGCGGATTGGAAGTGGTGAAGGATTTGCTGGCGGTGGATGCGTCCACGAAGGCGATTGTGCTCACGGGGTATGGGAGCATCGCGACGACGGTGGATGCGATTCGACTGGGGGCGGTGAACTACCTGCCCAAGCCGGCGGACGTGGACGACATCCTCGCGGCCTTCGAGCGAGCTTCGGGCGAGCCGTCACTGGCGGCGCCGGAGACGTTCGAAGCGCCCTCGCTGGCGCGAGCGGAGTGGGAGCACATCCACCGCGTGCTCGCGGACTGCGCGGGGAACATCTCCGAGGCCTCGCGCAAGCTCGGCATCCACCGCCGCTCGCTCCAGCGCAAGCTCCAGAAGTACCCGCCGGCGCGGTAGCGGGGCACCTACTCGGGGTCCGCCTTCAACTCTTCGGGAAGAGGCGCGACCATGAACAGTCGCCGTCCTTGTGCTTCGACGACCATGAAGCCCTTGCCGGCAATTCTCACACGCTCGGAGTTCCGGGCTGTGCCGCTGGCGAGCCACTGGTCCGCTGCTTCTCGCGTCGCGAAGTCGTGGGAGACTTCGACGGTGAAGGCCGTATCGGAGAATCGCGCGTAGTACGTGGCGACGTCGTCCTCCTGCTCGCGGTCGCGGATGTAGAGCAGCGCGGCCTGGGCGAGTTCGAGCCGTCCAAATCGAGACCGGGCGTCTGTGCCATGGCGTCACTTCATACCTGTCACTCGCTTGGAGTGGGGCAAGTACCAGCGCACCACCCGGCTTGTTGGATGACCTTGGAGCATTGCCCGACAGGCAGGAGGAACATCCATGTCGGTGCTCTGACAGTGGCGCGTGCGTTGTTGCGCTCGTCGACTGTCGTGGCACCTGTACCTGGAAACCGGGCCTCATCGCCTGCTATGCGCGAGTGATGATTCGTGTCTGCGTAGCGGGAGTGACAGGTTGGGTGGGCCAGCCCCTCGCGGCGGCCATCGAAGCCGCCGATGACCTCGATCTGGTGGCGGCGGTGGCACGCAGTGCCCGTGGAGAACCCCTGGGTCGATTGACCATCAGCGGCTCCGTCGAGGAAGCGCTGGCGGTCCCATCCGACGTCTTCGTCGACTACACCAGCGCCGTGGCCGTGAAGGACAACGTGCTCGCCGCTGTACGCGCGGGACGCCACGCTGTCATCGGCAGCTCGGGGCTGACCGACGACGCGGTCCGGGAAATCGACGAGGCGGCCAGGAGCGCCAAGGTCGGCGTGCTCGCCATCGGCAACTTCGCCATCACCGCGGCCCTGCTCCAGCGTTTTGCCCTCGAAGCCGCACAGCATTTGTCATCGTGGGAAATCATCGACAGCGCCTACGCGGGGAAGATGGATGCTCCCAGCGGCATGGCACGCGAGCTGGCGGCGCGACTCACCGAGGTTCGGTCTCCCGACGTGGAAGTCCCTGTGGAGAAGACCGTGGGGGACGTCACCGCGCGAGGCGCGACAGTGAACCAGTCGCGCATCCACTCGATTCGCCTTCCAGGCTACACCATCGGTCTGGAGATTCGCTTCGGGCGACAGGATGAACGGCTGACCCTCTCGTATGACGGTGGGCCCGGAGCGACGCCTTACGTGGAAGGCACGCTGCTCGCCATTCGCCGCGTGCGCGAATTCATCGGCGTCACACGCGGGATGGACCGGCTCCTTTAGAATCGATTCTCCAGATGAAATTGTACCGGTGCGAGTGGAACTGGCACTGGGCTGGCGGGTGACGCTGGTGTCGCAGGGGAGGTCGACGCCTCGGGAGGAGACGGAGGCGAGGCAGGTGGAGCAACTGGCGTGGATGGAGCAACCTCTTTGTCCGGAGTGAACTCGGGGAGAGGATCCCCCACAACGCCTTGGGAAGTCACCGCATAGACTTCCCACCAATCGAGGACACGTCCACTCGGACCGCCGCAGCGGTGAAAACCCTGGTCCACCACCACGAAGTACAGGCCTGACGTCGGACCCGCGAAGACGGAAACATCCAGGCCCTGCTCTGGACTCGCGCATCCCGCGAACAGGTTGGGAAATGGACGCCTCGTGAATGTGGGAGCCGCCCAGTAGCGCCAGCGTCAGAGACTGTCGAGGAAGGCGAGCAGCGCCAGGCGGTCTTCTCGCGGCAGCGCCACCACCGCGTCCCGCGCCTTCTGCGCTTCCCCGCCATGCCACAGCACCGCCTCGAGCACAGAGCCGGCCCGCCCGTCGTGCAGCAGGTTGACGGCGCCTGATACCTGCGCCGTGAAGCCCAGGCCCCACAGCGGAGCCGTACGCCATTCACTCGCCTCGGGCAGGCCTGAGTCGTCCGCCAGCCCCGCGCCCATGTCGTGAAGCAACAGGTCGGTGTAGGGATGCACCGTCTGCGCGCGGAGCTCCTCGAACGGGTGCCTCCTCCCCGTCGTCAGCTCGCGCAGGTGACAGGCACCACACCCCACCGCGGCGAACACCTCCGCGCCGCGACGGACCTGCTCCGGCGCAGTCACACGCTGGGGCATGACCCCGAGCAGCCGCAGATACGCGACGAGGCGAGACCGTTCTTCGCCGCCGAACGCACTCGCCGTCTCGCCCACTCCGAGGTGGGCCTCAAGCTCGGCGTCGACCTGCGCGGAGACCGAGGGGTGCTCGGCCTTCCAGCCAAAGCGACCGAGCCTCGGTTCTTCACCCGGCGAGCCCCTGCTCAGCCCAGGGCGACCCGAGATGCCGTCCCCGTCGCAGTCGTTCTCGTCGGCCACCGCCAGGAGCGTCGACTCGTCGACCGCCTCCAGCAACCCCAGGCCGACCAGCGCTGGTGCCAGCCGCGCCGACGCGCGCAGCGGCCGTCCGGCGTCGAACACCGGCCGCTGCAGCGTCACCACTTCACCATCGCTGAGCGTCACCGACAGCGGCTCGAAGCGCGAAAGCCATACAGGGGCCTCCTGCGGCTGAAGCTGGTCTCCAAAGTCCGGCTCGCCAGTCAACCTGAGCACCAGCGATTGCACCTGCTCTCCCACCGGCGGTAACACGCCACGGCCGTTGAAGGAATGACAGGCGACGCAACTGCGGGCATTGAACAGCGGCCCCAGCACACCCTGCAACGGCAGGGGCGGGTTGCCCGCCTCGACGTGGGCCCCCGTGTCGAGCTCCGTGTAGAAGAGCCTGCGGCCTTCGAGAAACCCCTGCGGATGTGGCCACTGGATGTTGAGCGCCAACTGCGAAAACGCGTACTTCGGCGCGACCGGGGTGCCGTCGGCGAGCGCGACGAAGGGCACGGTGGTGCCCCCGCCGAGACGGGCCTCAGCAGAAGGCCCCAACATCCCCGTGGAGTCGAAGTTCTCCGGCGTGAGCCCACCGAGGCCGACCTGGTAGCGGAAGGTGTCCGAGAAATAGGCCGACCCGCCGGCAATGGGGTTGGGGTCCATGGCATCGGCGCCGGCAAGGTAGATGCCGAGCTCGAAGTCGAGGATGTCACCCACGAGCAGCGCCCGTCCTTCGCGGGCGTTGTCGGTCACCGTCTGCTCCAACTGTCGCGGCGATACCTGACGCATCCCTTGGTTGACGTGAAAGGTGTAGCCCCCGTTCTGGTTCCCCTCAAAGCCATACATCTTCCAGCTGCGGAAGTTGGTGCCAGGGCCGTACATCGAGACGTCAACGAGGGGGTAGTAGGTGACTTTGATTTCGGAACGGCCAGCCGCAACAGCGTCTTCGACCACGAGCCGGTAGCTCCGGTTCTCGAACGAGCGCGTGGTGAAGAAACTGGAGCGGTCCTCGCGCTCATGACGGCCGCGCACCCGCCCGGAGACCTCGGTGACGAGGACGCCGTCCTCGCGGCGGTGGATGATGGGGCCAGTCTCCGCGGGGCCCTCGGTGAACAGCGGAGTCACTTGGGGGAGTGACGCCTCCCGACACAGCTGCGGGCCGGGACCGAGGACCACCCCAGCGCCGCCCAGCGTGAACGACTCGCACCCCGACAGCAGCAGCGCCAGCACCAACATGTCGGGCGAACGTCCGCGCATCGGTTTCGCCAATCTACCACCCGCGCACGCCACCCGAGAACCAGAGCGCACCGAAGGCACCGCCGACGCGAACAGGCGACTCGCCCACCACGGTGCCATCCAGGCGCGGCACCCAGACGCCTCCATCAAGCCCCAGCCCCAGCGCAAGCCATCCCCACGGTCGCCACTCGCCGCTCACTCCCGCCTGGGGACCCCAGAGCACGCCGCGCGTCACAGCCCCCACATGCCCTTCCGACGGCAGGCCCTCGAGTTCCCCGAGTCCGCAACGCAGCCCCACGCCACCCCGAACCATCCACCGCTCCCGCTCGGTCCGCACATCGAAGGTGACCCCGCCATCGACCAGCGTCGCCAACACCGAGCCCGAGGTCCGCTGTGCGCTCCCCCGCAGCGCCGCCACGTCGAGGCGCAGACCCACCCGACTCCCAAGCCGCACATCCGCCGCGAGGCCCCCACCCAACAACGGCACCTCCCCCAAGCGGCCGACGCCAAACAGGCCGAGCTGCACCCGGCCCGGCTCATCGATGGGAACGGGCAGGGCCTGCAGCGTGGGCGGCGCCTGGGGAACAGGCGGGAGCTCGGGAGGAGGAGGAAGCTCGAGAGGAGGCGGAGGCTCGACCGGCGGGAGCGGCGGCTCGGCGGGGGGCGACGACCACAGCCGCGCGGCGGCTTCGGCCACCAACAACGCGACCGTCCGTGGAACAGCCAGCGCGCTGACGTCGGAGATGTCGACCTCGAACTGCTCGGGCTTTCGGTCCAACACCTCCAGCGCCACCGTGTAGCGCGGCGCCGTGCAGTCGACGGTCACCCGCGTGTCACCCGCGCCGGATGTCGCGTCGACGGGCACCTTGAGCTCAATCGCCAGCAGCCGGCGCAGCTCCGGTTCGACGCCGGGTGGGCAACCGGTGGCGCTCATCGCCACGCTGCCCGAGCCGGACAGCGAGACGGCGGCCACCCACCACACCACTGCGACCATCACGCCAGGGCCACCTGCGCAGCGCCGGAGGACCCGGACGGAAGAAGGGACATCACGGTGCTTCGAGCCTCCCCCACTGTCTCACGGCGTCGATTCGCCGCGACTGCGGAAACTCTTCGACGAAGCGCTCGGCGGTGCCGCGGGCCGCCGCGACATCTCCCGCCTGGGCCTGGGCCTCGACGGCGCGGGCGAGCGCGTCGGGGGCGAGCGGGCCCTTCGGAGCCAGTGCGTGCGCCTCCAGAAACGCGTCGGCCGCCTCTCGCGGGTTGCCCAGGTCGTCCAGCAGCACCCGACCGAGGGTGAAGGCGGCGAGCGACGCACGCGGGTCCCCGCGAAAGCGCGACAGCACCCTGCGCAGCGGCGTGAGCGAAGCCTCGGGGTGTCCGCTGAGACGGGCCACGTCGGCGGCGCGGAGCAGATCTCCAGGCTCGTCCTCGGGAGCGCCCTCGCGCTGCAGCGCCGACCATGCCGTCTGGAAATCCCCTTGCTCGGCGTGCGCTCGCCAGGTGGCCGGACGACGCACGCTCTTCCTGCCCGGGGGCTGCGGTGCCTGCGCCACGCTCGGCGCCTCGGACATCGCGGGCACACCCCCGTCCTTGCTCGCCTCGGTCGTCACGTCGTCAGGCACGGCGGGCGCGTCAACGGCTTCAGGGGCGAGTGCCTCCACGCGGAAGGCGCCCTGCTCGCCCGCCGCCAGCAACGTCTCCCGAGCTCCGGCGCGCACCCGAACGCGGCCCTCGGTGACGACCACGCTCACCTGCGTGTCGTCGCGAGTGACCGAAAACGCGGTGCCGACCACCTCGACCTCCACCGCGCCAGCCGACACCCGCACCAGCCGCCCATGCTGCGGGGCGACCCTGAAGTGCATGACGCCGCGCTCCAGCTCCAGCCACAAAAGTCCCGGCTCCGAGCGGAGGGTGCGCACCGGCGCGCCGATGGGCATCACCACCCGCGCGTCTTCACCAATGACGACCTCGGGGACGCCGGGCCCGCTCGACTTCGAAGGGATGAAGAGCGCGACCAGCACGAGCACCGCGACGCCAACCCCGGACAGCGCCACCCGCTTGCGCACCTCCCTCTGACGGTAGCGCCGGCGCACCTCGGCCTCGAACAGGGTCGCCTCGTGGGTCGAGTACTGCGGTTCGAGCGAGCGCGCCGCCTCAGCCCAACGCTGGTGCCGTTCAGTCACGGTGCGCCTCCTCCATCGCCGCATCCACCGCGGCGATGCGTCGTTTGGCCGTTGAGATCGAGCAGCCCAACAGCTCGGCGACGCGCTCCAGCCGCTCCCCTTCGAGATAGCGCAGGCTCCACGCTACCTGCTCGTCCGCGGACCTGCTGTCGAGCACCCGATACACGTCACTCAACAGCGCCATGTGCTCGCCGTTGGCGCGGGGCGTGGAGAGCAGCGTGGGGTGCCAACGCTCCCACAGGCCGAAAGCGCGCTGCAGTCGCCGCCTGCGCAGCCGGCGCAGCGTCAGCCGCACCGCCGTCGACGCCAGGTAGGGCTTCACCCGCAGGGGGTTTTCGAGCCGCTTGAGGCCATCGATGGCGCGCACGAAGGTGTCCTGCACGATGTCGTCGACCTCGTCGTCACGTCCCAACATGCGCTTCACCACCCCCGCGACATAGGGACGGTATGCCCGAACCACGGCGGTGAGGTCGGCCGGATCGACCTCCACCTCAGCGGCGTCCTGGTGCAATGGAATGAGTCGCCCGGGTACGGACATGGCCCTCTAGAGACACTACCGCCCAAAACGGCTCACACCAACCAGGCGAGTGCGAGCGAAAGGCACGTGCTTCCTTCGCCTACACCAGGCGCCGCCTGCCTCCACTTCCGCGAACGAGCGACTCCGTCTCGTCGATTTCGTTGAGCCGAAATCCGCAGCCCGAGTCTCTACAGCAGCGTTGCAGAGGCCATCCCCCCGCTCGACTCCACAGCCAGGAAACCCGTCCCCCTCCGCGCCTCTGCAAGGAGCGACCATGCGTCTCGACTCAGCCTCCAAACGTGTGGGGGTCTGTCTTCTTCTCGGGCTCTCGGCATGTGAGGGCTCTTCCTTTCTCTCCCTGTCGGACTCGAACCGAGGTGAGGGCGAGACGCTGCCGGCGCATCTGCTGACCGCGTCGGAATACAACGCGACGGTTCAGGACCTGCTCGGAGTCACGTCTCGGCCAGCCGACTACTTCCCAGCGGCCTCATCGTCCGAGTTCGACGCGAACGTGGGCGTGCTCGCCTCCCTGTCGGAGGTTCAAAGTGAAGCGGTCTTCAACGCCGCCCGCGACGTGGTGGCCAAGGCCTTCGAGTCGCCCGAGCTGACCGCGCGTCTGGTCACCTGCACTCCCGCGAGCGACACGGACGCTGAATGTCCCAAGTCCCTCGTGACGACGCTGGGTCGCCGCGCGTTTCGCCGCTCCCTCGACGCCGAAGAGGTGGACGCGTACCTGGCGACCTACCAGAAGGCGAGACAGTCACTGGAGCTGGGCCATGTGGACGCGGTCGCGCACGTGCTCCGGGTGATGCTCAGCAGTCCGTCGTTCTTCCTGCGCATCGAGCGTCCCGGACCGAGCAAGAGCGAGCTCGAATCCGCGGCGCTGGCGAGCCGCCTCTCCTACCTGCTCTGGGGCTCCATGCCCGACGACGCGCTGCTCGCCCTCGCCGAGAGCGGCAAGCTCGACGAGGACGCGGAGCTCATCGCCATGACGGACAGGATGCTGGCGGATCCTCGAGGTCAGCGCTTCGTCTCCCAGTTCCTCGGCCAGTGGCTCGGCACCGTGCGGCTGTCGAGCCACAACGTGGACACCAGCCGCTTCCCCCAATGGACGCCGGAGGTGGCGAAGGGAGTCGAAGCGCAGGCCAACGCCTTCTTGTCCGGCTTCGTGACGGGGACCACGCCCTGGAGAGAGGTGTTCCTGGCCCCGCACCCGGCGAACACGGCCATCCAGCCGCTGCTCGCCGCCGACCCGACGACCTTTCAGCGTCGCGGCTTCCTGACGCTGCCGGCCTACCTGGCGCTCAGCTCACACAGCGACCGCACCTCGCCCACCGCTCGCGCCAAGGGCGTCATCACGTCGCTCTTCTGCACCGACATGACGCCTCCGCCAGGAGTCGTCACGGAGCTTCCACCGGAGGAGGGCCAGTCGCCCAGGACCGTGCGTGAGCGACTGGAGGCGCACCGGCGAAATCCGTCCTGCGCGGGCTGCCACAACATGCTCGACCCGCTCGGACTCAGCCTGGAGAACTTCGACCCGGTGGGTCGCTACCGCACCCTGGACGAGGGGCACCCCATCGACTCGAGCGGCGTCTACGAGGGCATCCCCATCGCCAACGTGTCGGAGCTGCTGCCGCTGCTCTCGGAGGATTCGCGGCTCGGCGATTGCGCGCCGCGGAAGCTGTACAGCTTCGCCATGCGCCGCAGCCTGGTGCCGGAAGACGAGCCGCGAGTCGCCAGGCTGGCAGCCACCTGGAAGGCGGGAACGCTCCGCGAGCTCCTTCATCACGTCGTGGTTTCGCCCGCCTTCCGCGGGCACGCAGAGGAGGCTCCATGAAGACTTCAATGTCGCGCCGGACCGTGCTGCGCGGAGCAGGTGTCGCGCTGTTCCTTCCCTGGTTGGAGGCGCTCGCGCCTCGCGTCGCCCGCGCCGCAACCGGGAGCATGCCTCGCCGTCTGTTGCTCTGCGCCTTCCCCAACGGCGCTCCGCACGACTGGTGGAGCACGGCCCCCGCCTTCGGAACGTCCGTCTCCGGTGACGCGTTCCAACTGCCCAACGTGCTCACGCCCTTCCAGCCCCTCAAGCACAAGCTGATGATGGTGAGCCGGCTGGGCAACTACACGTGGAGCCACAACGGCGAGTCACCGTCCCCGAGCGTCGAGCCGTCCCACGCGCGCTGCATGTCGGCCGTCACCACCTGCATCGACGCAGATGAGGTCGCGCGCAAGGCGAAGCTCCCCCTCGACTCCGCGGTGCGCAGCACCACCTCGGTGGACCAGCTCATCGCGCAGACCCTCCAGGGACAGACGGGCCTCAACTCGATGCAGACCGGTCTGGGCGTCAAGCCAGGCTTCTTCGACTACCGCAGCTACGCCTACAACCAGGTGCTGTCGTGGAAGTCGCCGACGGAGCCGCTCAAGCGGAACGTCAATCCGCGCGTCATCTTCGACGCGTTGGTCGGGAGCGGCAACGCGCAGACTCCGACCGAGCTCGCCAGGCTCAAGGCGCGCGAGAAGAGCGTGCTGGACGCTGTCCGCGAGGACATGAACCGCATCAAGAAGCGCGTGAGCAGCCGGGACCAGCAGGTGCTGGACCAGTACCTGACGACCGTGCGGAGCCTGGAGCTCGCCGCCGATGAAGTCTCGGCCACCTGCCGCGCGCTCCCCGCGCCTGGCGCGGTGCCCGAGCCGCCCGGCCCGCAGCAGGGGCTGTCCCAGGGACAGGACGGGTACGACCACGAGCTCCACGCCGACGTGATGAACGACCTCATCACCCTCGCCTTCGAGTGTGACCGCACGCGCGTGGTGACCCACCTGCTCGACGACGCGCGCTCCGAGTTCGAATACCGCAACATCCCCGCCGCGGACCGTACCCGCGTGGGGCTCGCGTACAACGCGGGCTCCAGCCTCCACTACCACGGCAGCCAGCACGGAGAGGGCGAGCTCGCCGATACAGCGGAGAATGGCCGGTACAAAATCATCAAGCCGAGCAACCGTAGCTTCGCGGCCATCAACGCCTGGATGGGCCGCAAGGTGGCGGAGCTCGCGCTCAAGCTGGATGCCATCCCCGAAGGCGACGGCACCGTGCTCGACCACACCACGCTCGTGTTCCTCAGCGAGATGCGCACGCACGACCACGATGCGTTCGACCTGCCCATCCTCATCGTCGGCGGCAACGGCATCCTGAAGCAGAACACACACATCGCCTACGACTCGGTGGGCAATGACCGGCAGCTCCGTGACCTCTGGTACACGCTCATGCGAAACGTCTTCGGCATGCCCGTGACCTCGTTCGGAGAGGACGTGCGAGGCGTGGCGAACGCGGAGCTCACCGAGATTCTCGCGTGAGGGCGCTCCTGGTGGTGCTGTCGCTGGGGCTTCTCCTGGGGACTCCGGGGGTCGCCTCCGCCTCGGAGTTCACGCTTCAGGGAGCGAGCCAGGTTTCATTCACTGGAAAGGGACCCGCCGGCTTCAAGCTGGTGGGGACCACGGGGAAGCTGTCGCTCAAGGACGACGGCCAGTCCCTCACCTTCACGGTGCCGCTGGACTCCCTCGACACGGGCATCGAGCTGCGCAATCGACACATGAAGGAGAAGTACCTGGAGACGGCCCGGTTCCCCCAGGCCGTCCTCGTGGTGAAGCGCGGCGAGCTGCTGGTGCCGGCCCAGGGTGAGACGAAGTCCGGCCAGGCCAAGGGCCTGCTCACCCTGCACGGCGAGACGCGAGAAGTCGTCCTGCACTACAGCGCGGAGCGCGCGGCCGCGCAGACGACGAAGGTGACCTCGCGGGTGAAGGTGAACTTCAAGGACTTCGGCGTCGCCGTCCCGAGCTACATGGGCATCACCGTCAAGCCAGACATCGACGTCGACGTCTCCTTCGAAATCACCCAGGCCTGAGAACATTCGCGCGCGTCGGCGGGCAATGCCGTTCGTGAGCGCTGAGAGAAGGACCCAGACGTGTCTGTTCGAGTGCTCACCTGGACGCTTGCGCTGTGCCTGCTGGTCCATCCACGGGCGGCCCTGGCGTTCCCCTGGATGATCAAACACAACTACACGAGCTGCCAGTCCTGTCACGTCGACCCCAGCGGTGGCGGCGTGATGACGGATTACGGGCGCGCGCAGCAGCAGACCCTCCTGGAGACTCAATGGGGGGCGCACAGCCCGGAAGGTGAAGCGGACTCCAACACGCAGTTCCTCTACGGCGCGCTCGGCACCTCTCGCCCGGAGTGGTTTCTACCGGAGGTGTCGGTGCGCGCGGGGGGCCTCTTCACGCGCTCGGTGAACCTGGGAGCCGCGAGCGACGAGGGACAGGTCCGCGACGTGATGGTGCCCGTGGTGATGGCCGCCGATGTTCGCGCCGCGGTGGTGGTGGGGGCATTCAGGGCCATGGCCTCGCTCGGTGTGGCCCCCCGCCGCGCCTTCGCGGCCAGCCTGACCCCTGTCGGCGACATCGACGGGCCGAAGCTCGTCAGCCGCGATTATTGGCTGGGAGCCGCCCTGCTGGAGGAGGCGCTGTTCATCAGAGCCGGGCGTTTGACACTCCCCTTCGGAATCCGCTCCGTCGAACACACGCTCTGGGCCCGAGCGGTGACCCGCACGGACTTCAACGACACCCAGCAGCACGGAGTGGCGGTGGCCTACTCGGGGGAGAGCTTCCGCACCGAGGTGATGGCCATCGCCGGCAACTTCCAGGTGGGCCCGGACGGCTTTCGCGAACGCGGGGCCTCCGGCTACCTCGAGTACGCCTTCGCACCGAACCTGACAGCGGGGGTGTCCAGCCTGGTGACCTTCGCCCGCTTCGACCGCCTCAACCTGGAGGCGAATACGTTGCGTCAAGCACATGGACTGTTCGCCCGCTACGCGCCGTCTCCCGACCTCGCCCTGATTGCCGAGCTGGACGCGCTGGTGCGTGGCAGCCAGCAGGGAGGGACCCAGGCGGGCGTGGTGGGGTACGCCCAGGCGGACCTGGAGGTCGTCCGTGGCCTGCACCTGCTGGGCACCGTCGAGTTCCTTCGCGAGGACCAGCGCGGAGCGACGGGCATGCAGCTCGGGGGCTGGCTGGGATTGAGCTGGTTCGCGGCGCGGGGCCTCGAGGTCCGGCTCGACGGGTTTGCCCGGCAGACGCCTGTCCAGGGGCAGCCCTCCATCTCCAACCTGGGCAGCGTCCTCCTGCTGCACTTCTACCTGTGAGCCCCATCGTGACAAGCGCCCTCTGCCCTCCCCGTCTCGCCCGACCACTGGTGCTGGTCGCGCTCTTCCTTGGCACCACCTCGGGGGCCACCAGCAATTTCCCCTCGGCGATTCGGACGGCGACGGCGATGGAGAACACACCACCCTGCATCCTTTGCCACGCCACCGCCATCGGTGGGCGAGGCACCGCCACCCAACCCTTCGCGGAGACGCTGCGGCAGCACGGACTGACTGGCGCGTTCGACACGGAGTCACTTCAGACGGCGCTCGGCGGAGTCAGAGAGGACCGGGCGGATACGGATGGAGACGGCACCGGTGATTGGGACGAGCTGGCGGCGGGCCGCAATCCCAACGTGGCCTCCTCGAACGGAAGCTCAGACCTCTTCTTCGGGTCGACCACGGATGGAGGCACGCCGGGCGTCATCCCCTCGGAGGCGCCCCCCATCCAGTATGGCCTTGGATGCACGGCCGCTTCGGCGCCTTCCACGCTCGCGCTGCTCGGCGCTCCGGTGTTGGTCCTCCGGGGTCGTCGCCGACGCCGACGCCTCGAAGTGACGAGCCTGCTCCTGGCGCTGCTGTGCGCATGTTCGCAAGGCCCCGGCTCACGGTCGCCGGATGGCGGCGCTCCGACCGGTCCCACGCCGGGTCCCGTCGATGGGGGACTGGGAGCGAACCTGGACCCTTCGGAGCTGGACCCGGCCTCACACGGAGGGACGCTCACCTTCGAGTCCATCGGCGCGCCGGGTTGGTATCCGAGTCGGCGGGACCCCGCGACGGGGCCCTGTGATGCCTATCAGTCCTCCGCGTGTTGTCTCAGCAAGCACCACATCGAAGGCAATGCGCTGACCCCATGGGACGAGGACCTCATCGTGACCCTGCGAGGTCCGATGAAGGTCAAGCAGTTCGCCGTGTATCAACCGGAGGGCGATTCAAAGGGGCCCTGGAACCTGGTGTCTTCCTGGGACGCACGGAGCCCGAAGAGCCCGCAGGGCCTGCACTTCGAGGGGAACAGCACCGAGGCGAAGGGGTTCGACGGCGTCATCGGGACCGAATGTCTGGTCGACGTCTCGACGAGCGAGGATTTCACGTGCGGCCCGGGGAGCGAGCCGTACTGCCCGCCGCAAGGGAGCGGAAAGAAGAAGGCCTGGGGTTGGTCGGGCTCGAAGCTCTTCGTGATGCTCGCCACCATGCCCCACGCGGGGACGCTGGGACAGGCGTGCTCGCAGGGCTCGAACGGAAACTGGTTCGACGCTCCATGGGTGGGCCTCAGTCATGGAGAGCTCGTGCGCGCTGGCGCCTTCGGCGGCTGCCACTGTTACGCCAAGGAGCCTGACAAGTGGTACCTGGGTGACGGCTGCGGTCAGTTCAATGTCTTCGAGGTCGTGAACGACAACAACGACTTCCGGAACCTCGACGTCTTCAGCACCAACATGTTTGGCTATGCGGGCTATGTCGGCGAGGGCCCCTGTGGCTCGAAGTGCAACGTCGGCGCCCTCGGTGGGGAAGCCGACCTCATCGACAAAGCGACGAGCGCTGAAGCGGCGCGGGGCGCGGTCGCCAGCCCCACGCGTGGGCCCGGTGCGGCCCTGCGCCGTCCGGTGTCTGGCTATCGCTACTTCTTGATTCTCCTCGACGTTCCGAGCCGGACCGTACAGCTGGCGCTCATCCATCCGCTCAATGTTCCCGCCACGGTCGGCGCGCTGCTCCCCGGATTGCCAGCCCGGATGGAGGCCTCGACGGTCGAAGCAGTCCGGACCTTGCGGCTGCCCAGGTGATGGGCGAGCGCGGTGCACCCTTGAAGCGACGTGACAGAGGTATGGGACAAGTGACTCTTCGCGGCCAGCGGTTGAAAGCAGTGATGTTGCTGTGCGTGCTCCTGACGTCCTTCTGGGCGCGTGCGGAGCAGCGGGTCGCGGTGCTCGACTTCACCGGGGACCGTCGGGATGCGGTTCGCAAGCAGCTCGAACGCTCGTTGCAGGCCAAGGGCTCCGACGTCATCAAGGGCAAGCTGTATGCAACCCATGCGCGACGGTTGGGGCTGCGGGGACGCGAGGCTCACACGGATGCGGCCATCGCCACGCTCTCACGGGAGCTCAAGCTCGCGGCGATCGTCCGGGGAGCCGTATCGGGACGTGCGCTCACCGTGGAAGTGGTGAGCGCGTCGGGGAGGTTGCTCGGAACCGACTCGTATCCGCTCAAGCAGGGGAGGCTCTCAAAGAAGGATGCCTTCCGGGCCGCAAGCACCATCCTGACGACGTTGCGCGGAGCCGCGACAGAGGTCGTCCCCCACGAGTCCGTTGAGCCCGCGGAGCCGGTCGCTTCGATGCCACAGGACGTTGCTCCTCTGCCCCCGGCCAAGGCGGATGCACGGGCTTCGAGTGGCGTCGCTCCCCCCAAGCCCACGACCACGGCGGACGCACGGGTTTCGAGTGGCGTCGCCCCCTCCAAGCCCACGGCCACGGTCGAAGTCGCGGCGGCGCCAGCGGAGGACATGGCGCCCGTGAAGACTCCCGCACCGGTGATGGGGCCTCGATGGGTCTCCGTGAGGCTCGGTGGCGCCACCACCTTTCGGTCCTATTGCGCGGCCCCCGGCATCACGTCGTGCGGCCAACTGGAATCGCAGCCGCAGACGGAGAGGCCGGAGCGCTCGCTGTTGTTCGGAACGCCCAGTCCGTACTCGGGCTTCAGCGCCGGGCTCGACGTGTTTCCACTGGCGCTCCTGGGAGACACGGCGCTGGAGGGCCTGGGTGTCACCGCCGAGCTGTCGCGTCGCTGGCCCCAGGTCCGTATCCAGGGAGGTGGACCTGGGGGAACCGCGAGCGCCGTGGACATGTATTGGTCGCTCTTCGGCACCTATCGACTGTACTTCCCGCTGTCGTTCACGGCCACGCCTCTCCCCGCGTTCGTGGGGCTTCGGGCAGGGGGACTCTCTCACTCGTTCAAGGTGGCCGAGGAATACCAGGCGCTGTTTCCCAAGACGGGCCGCACCCATGCGTCGGTGGGGCTGGATGTGTCAGTGACCCTGGCCCGTCTGGCTCGGGTCGAGGCGGGCTTCCTGTACTTCATCCGGCCACAGCCGGGCCGCGAGCAGCAGGACCGCTATGGCCCCGAGGTGTCGAGCAGCGGCTTCGGGCTCGAAGCGGGAGTCGGCGGTGAGCTCGTCGGGCCGCTCGAGTACAGCGTTCGCTACCGCTTCCAGAAATACGCAGACACCTTCTCCGGAGCGGGAACGGAGTGGACCGGGGGTGGCATCTCCCAGGAGCGCTACTCCGGCCTCAACTGGACGTTGGGCGCATCTTTTTGAAAGGCGTTCATGAAACTTCGTGGCCTTGTCTTGAGCCTGTTGATGGTTGCACTCCAGTCCTGTTCTGGAGACTCCAGCGAGCAGAGCGACCCCCGCGAGGATGGCGGACCCTCGCGCGAGGATGGCGGACCCTCGCGCGAGGATGGAGGCGTTCTCGACGGGGGTGCTCCAGATGGAGGCACCAGCAACTGGGGCGACGGTGAGATTTCCGTGGAGGGGCGAGCCATCAAGGTCGGTGGCCAGGCCATCCAGATGAAGGGCGTCTGCTGGAACCCTGTCGGAAAGGGGCGCGAACACCCACCCAGGGGGGACTACGCCGCCTTCGCCGACAAGGATATCTCGCTGATGAAGGCCGCGGGCATCAACGTGGTCCGCACCTACGACACCCTCCGCGACACCGCGGTGCTGGACAAGCTTCACGCCGCGGGCATCCGCGTCATCATGAGTGTGTACGCCTACGGCGGCGACCCCGCGTCTCGCGCCTCCGAGCACGTCGCGGCGCTCAAGGACCACCCCGCCATCCTCATGTGGTCCCTTGGCAATGAGTGGAACTACAACGGCCTGTATACCAACGTGTCTTTCAATGACTCGATGGCGCGCTTGAATCAGATTGCCGCCGCCATCAAGGCGCTCGACTCCAAGCACCCCATCGCGACCGTCTATGGAGAGATGCCCTCCAGGGCCACCATCGCGGCCATGCCGGATATCGACGTCTGGGGTCTGAACATGTATCGCGGAATCACGTTCGGAGACGCCTTCACCAAGTGGAAGGACCTCAGCCAGAAGCCGATGTTCCTCGCCGAGTACGGGGCGGATGCCTTCAATGCGAAGCTCCCCGGCTACGACCCCGAAAGCCAGGCCAGGGCGACCCACGCCCTGACCCAGGAGCTTCTCGACCACTCGACCGCGAACACTGGCGGCGTGTGCTCCGGCGGCACCGTCTTCGAGTGGTCGGACGAGTGGTGGAAGGCCGGCAATCCCTCCCAGCACGACAACGGTGGCTCGGCCCCGGGTGGTGGCCCCTACCCCGACAGCACCTTCAATGAAGAGTGGTGGGGCATCGTCGACGTCGACCGAAACACGCGGCCCGCCTACGAGGCGCTCAAGCGTCTCTATGCGCCTTGAGCGGATGTCTGTGTCCCATCGTCTTGAAAGGAGTCGAACCGTGAGCTGCGTTCCTGAAATGTTCGCCCCCGCGAGCAGTTCTTCGCGGGTGGCCATCCCTGGCCGGAGTCCGAAGCACGCAGTGAGCACCCGTCCCGCGCTGCTCGCGACGGTTGCCTGCGTATGTCTGGCGGTCGCCGCCTGCAGCTCCGGCACCGTGCAGGTCGGCGACGGGCCATCGCCGGGCGGACCCACCGCACCTGAAGGCAATGGACCCGACGGCTATGCCGAGCTGACCTGGGCCGACCCGCAGCCCACGACGCATTACACGCTCCCCGGTGGCACGCTCGTGACGAAGCTTGGCGGACGCACGCGCGACCGCCACGCACGCGAGATGCCTCCGAAGGGCAATCCGCTGGGCGGGGACAACTACATGACCTTCGCGGCGCACTACTTCGAGCGCCGCACCCACGACATCACCCTCTACGACAATCCCAATCCCGACCCCAAGAAGCCCGGCACCCGCATCCTGACGCTCGTCGTGCGTCCGCAATGGTGGCTGTACGGGACGAACTTCCGAGGGGGGTACATCGGGCGGCGAGGAGAGCAGCCCCACCTGCCGATGTCGGTGGCGCTCTATGGGGACAACGGCGGCATGAAGCAGCTGCCCCCCGGAACCCTTCGGAAGGACCAGGAGCTGGAGACTCCCATCAAGAACTACGACGCCCTTCCGGACAACAACAGCCCCAGCGGCTTTCGGGACCTCAATGTCCCGCTCGCGGACGGAGAGTTCGTGTTGGTGAAGCAGATTACCCGCTCGGCCGCGCTCAATCGCGACCTGCGGGAGGGCGACCTGTACGAGTTCGAGCTCGGAATCTTCCTGGACGGCCCCAAGGGCAACACGCTCGGTCGCTTCAACTACTACTCGGACGCGCTCGTCTACCGCGTCGGCACTCCCGGCATCGTGCCCTGGTACCGAGGCCCCTGCTGTGATGCCCCTGCGATTCCCTGGGACTCGACGCCCATCCCGGACAGCGCCCTGGCGGGCGGCAAGATGATGACCCTCCAGGAGAACACCTCGGGGTTCACCCACATCAACTTCATGCAGGCGAGCCTCAACATCGCGGGTCGCAACATCCAAGCCTTCACCGAAGGGCGACGCCTGATTCACACCTCCTTCTTCACGGGGGGCCACCACGAGCCCGGCAATCCGCCTGTCACGACCGCCATGAACAAGGCGGGCCCCCGGTTCCAGCAGGCCTCCTGCATCGACTGCCATGTGAACAACGGCAAGAGCTCTCCCGCGCTCAACACGCCCTTGTCGACGATGGTGGTGCTCACCGCGGACGTGGACTCCACCGGCAAGCTCGTGCCGGACAGCCGCTTCGGCGGGCACCTCTGGCAGGGCGTGGTGAACGACGGGAAGACGCAGTACGACGGACGCAACGCGGTGCTGAAGGTCACCTCGTATCGCGAGACTCCGGGACAGTATCCGGATGGAACCGCGTACACGCTGCAAGCGCCCATCTATTCGCTGACGGACCGGCAGGGCAACGCGCTGGAGCTGCCTGCCCGCATGTCGGTGCACACGGCCCCGCACATGGTGGGGATGGGCCTGCTGGAGGCGGTGCCGGAGAAGCAGTTGAAGGCCCTCGCCGAAGCGAGCCGACAGGACCCCGACGGCGCGGTCGGCAAGCTTCAGTTGATTCCGGACCCCCGCTTCCCGTCCATCACCCGCGTGGGTCGCTTCGGCTGGCGCGGCACGGCTTCGACGGTGGAGGAGCAGGTCGCGGGCGCCCTGAACAACGACATGGGCGTGACGACGTCCATGTTCCCGACCCACAACTGCGGCCTGGCCTCGGACGACGTGGAGTGCCGCGATGCGAATGCCGCCACGCCGGAGCTCAGCGACGAGCACCTGCGCCTCATCGTGGACTACACCAGCCTCCTGGCGGTCCCTCCCCAGCGCCACTTCCCCGGCGAGCAACCTCTGCGGAACTACGCCGTGGACTTCGGAGACCTGGTCGCGGACCCGGACCCATCCAAGCTCCAGGCCGAGCTGGCGCAGATGCGGGCGGACGAAGCGGCCGAGCGTCAGCTGCAGGAGCGCGTCGCCGCCGGCGCCGTGCTGTTCATGCAGGCTCGCTGCAATGCGTGCCACGTGGCGACGCTGACCACGGGAACAGGACACCGCTATGCCGAGCTGCGCGAGCAGACCTTTCGCCCGTACACGGACCTGCTGCTGCACGACATGGGGCCGGAGCTTGGAGACAACTTCCCGCAAGGTGTCGCCACCGGGCAGGAGTGGCGCACGGCGCCGCTGTGGAGCCTGGGGCTGCTGGAGCACACCAATCCCGGGACGCGCTTCCTCCACGATGGTCGCGCCCGCACCCTCGAAGAGGCCATCCTGTGGCACGGCGGGCAGGGCAGCGCGAGCCGGGACCGCTTCAAGGCCATGTCCAGGGAAGAGCGCGGCATGCTGCTCGACTTCGTGAGCTCGCTCTGATTCGAGGTGCCTTCGACACCCGACGCGCCCTCCCCGTCCGGACCCGCCGGACGGGGAGACGTCACGCCGACTCAGCGACCGTCGAAGTAGCAGAAGCCGTAGCCGCGGTCTCCACCGCCACCCGACAGCGGATAGTAGATATAGCCCAGCTCCTCGCCCGCTCCGCACTCGGAGCGCGCTCGCGCGTAGCGGTGGCATGACTCACCCGCCGGACCCGCCGCGCCATCCGGGTCGAAGCAGGTTCCGCGCGCGCCTTCGACGCCACAGAACTCCGTGAAGGACGCCGAGCACGCCTCGCCAATCAGCGCCGTGTCGAACGCGAAGCCAATCGGCTCCAGCACCGCCTGCTCGATGCACAGGCCATACACACCGCACACCGTGCCCGAGGGGCACCCGGGCGTCGCCGCCATGAAGTCACACGTCTTCAGGCACTGCGCGTCGTCGCTCAGCAGGTCCGTGCACGCGAAGCCCTGCTCGCAGTCCGTCGTCGTCAGCGAGTACTCGCTCTCCGCGGGCGTCGCCGTGCAGGCCTAACCCTGCGTCTTCGTCCCCAGCGCGCGCTGCAGCGTGCCGTCCGTCGCCGCGTAGTCGTCGGCGACACACGCCGTGTCATTCAGGCTCGACGTCAGCGAACCCTGACGCGGGTCACACCCGCCCGGGCGCACCGTGTTCCACGTCGCGAAGCGAATCCACCGGCACTCGCCCCCCGACACCACCGACGAACCCGTGTACGGCCCCGAGGTGGGCGTCGCGAGCACCGACTCGCGCAGCACCACGTTCGACAGCGCCCCCACCGTCTGCTGCGGCGACACCTGCAGCGCGAGCAGCAGCGCACCCGCATCCGCGACGAACAGCTTCTGCGCCGTCGTGCCGATATCCTGGTAGCCGAAGACGCACTGGTCGCACGTGAAGGTGTTCGCTCCGCCCAGCGACAGGTCGTACAGCCCCGGCTGGGTGTTCATGTCCAGGCGGATGCGCAGCTCGTCCCGCTGCGCGCCGCCGGTGTTCGTGAAGTCGCCACGGAACGTCGGCTGCCGCTCGTACTGCACCGGCGTCAGCTCGATGCCGTTGACCATCTCGCCCACTGAGATTTCGGTACAACCCGCGGGCGGCGTCAGGAAGCGCGCCTCCTGCTCGGCGGCGAGAATCTCCGCCTGCTCCGGCGCGGGCTCCTTCGCCTCCTGTCCACAGCCGATGAGCCCCGACACGAGCACCGCGCCCCACCATCCATTGATGGACTTCATTTCCCTGTTCTCCCGTTGCACGCGACCGCGACATGGCGGCCGACCAGGTGTGTCCCTGGTTCACGTTGAGTCAATGCAGCCGAAGGACAGGTGAAATCCGGTGTCACTTCAGCCGCACACCCGATGAACGGAAATCCCGGGGAAAAGTCGCGACGCACCGCTGCAATCCTGGCGTGTCAGAGGGAGGTGGCAGACCCCGGAGGCCCCCTGGCACCGTCAACGCCGTGGTCGGGCAGTGTCACCGCCGTGGACAGCCAGGACCCGGGGAGCTTCGGACTTCCGAGCGGAGACGGGCGGCGACGAGGGGGAACGCGAGCCGGCATCCTCCCTGCAGTGCGCTCCAGGGTGGCCGCGCGGGACGCTTCCCGTGGCGCGGCGAACGCCAGGAGCGTGTCTGACCATGCGTCTGTCCTTGACAGGTCTCTGCTGGGTCGTCCTCCTCTTCTGCGCCCTTCCCATCGCCTGCATCGAGACGATGGGCTTGCAGGAGTCGAGGACCTACGCGGGCTATGGGCTCATCTACATCTTCATGCCGCCCCTGCTGTTCTTCACGGTGGCGCCCACGCTGACAGCGCTCTGCGTGGCGCCCTTCGTCGAGGGGCCAAGGCATCAAACGCTGACAGGGTTTGGCTGCATGGGCACGTTCTGCATCGTGCTCTGCGTGGCGGCGCTGACGGTCTGGGCGGTCACCGAGGCCACGAACATCCTATACGGACTGGGAGCGGCCTATGTCTACGGCAACGTCGCGCTCATGGTGTGCCTCATCATCGGGCTCCACTTCCGGCGCGAGGTGGAGCCACCCGCGGAGGCGGATTGATGCCGGGCCCGCGCCATGACTTCGGCCACGGGCCCGCGTGCCGCCGCTCACGCAGGCAGCGTGCCCTCGCCCGTGGAGAGGGTGTTCATGAAGTCCTTCACCTTCGTCACGTAGGTAGCGTCACCGGTGCCGGCGGGAATCGCGTTCGCGTTGTTGCGGTCCACGCCGTTCGGGCCGGAGTTGTAGGCGCGCAGCGCCAGGTCCCAGCTCCCGAACTGCTCCTTCATGTCCTTCATGTAGCAGGCGCCCGCGAGGATGTTGGTCGCCGGGTCGGAGAGGTCCTTCCCCTGCAGCTCGGGGTGCTTCGACTGCAGCTCCTTGAAGGTGTTGGGGTTGACCTGCATCAGGCCGGTGTCCGTCAGGCCATTGCCGCCGTTGGTGGAGACAGCGTCCAGGTTGCCGCGCGACTCCTGCCAGATTTGCGCGGCCAGCATCTCCGCCGGCACGCCCGTCTTGGCCGCCGCTGACTCGATGGTGCTCCGCAGCTTCTCCAGGCCCGGAGGCAGGTTGCCGCCCAGCTTCTTCCCACCCGCGGCGCTGGGCGCCGCATCGACGCTCGGCGCCGCATCGAAGCTCGGCGTCGCGCTGGGGCCCGTCGGCGTGGGATTGAGGTCCAGCGGAGGCCGCCCCGAGGACGCCTGCGGAGAGAAGCCGCTGTCGCCGTTGAAGCACGAGCTCTTGGACGCGCCCTTGGCCCCCTGGGGCGCCTGCACGCCGCCCTGCTCGGCGATCTGCGACATCACCTGCACGAGCGTGTTCATCACCGAGAGGGTGCTCTCCAGGAGCTTGCCCAGGTGCGCCTTGCCACCCGAGCCCCCCAGCTCGAAGCCGTCCTTCTGGAGCGCGGCCAGGCCCGGCGCGGACTTCACGCCCGTGCCCACCGACGGACCAAGGGATGCGGACTCCACGCCACCGCCGCGAAGCTGGGAGACGCTGGAGCGGGGGACAGCGGCGTTCTGCAGGGGGGAGATGCTCATGGCGAGGACCCTCGGGGGATGGGAGGCGGATTGATGCGTCCCGGGAGCCCATAGCAGCGCGTGTGCCAGCCCTCGGCGGCAGGCATGGCACGAACAACCCCTGGAAATTCCAAGCAGCCACGCGCGCGCGCACGGCGATGGAGCCTCGCGCCCTGATGACAGCCGTCATCAGCCGAGTGTCCCCGGTCATCAGCCGGCCGCTCATCTCCTGCCCATCAGACAACTACCGGACCAGGGGCTCCCAAAAGACAGGTCCCCAGACATCTCGGAAGGGCTCACGCCGGCCCTGCCCCGTCGGAGGTGCTTTCCCACGGAGGATGCGCCCCCGCTTGTCGAGCGCCATCACCGTGGTGTCAATCACGGAGGGCCTGCCCACCACCTGTCTCGACTCCAGGTCCACCACGATTCCACCGGCCAGCACGAGCGAGCCCGCGTGGAAGCTCCAGTGGGTCACATGCTCGCCGAGCAAAGTCCGCTTGCCCGTCTCGACATCCCACAAGGACAGGGCAAGGCGGCGACTCTTGACGAGCTCCTTGACGTCACTGCGGCTCATCACCTCATGGGGCTCGGCGTGCAGCGGGGCCCGGAGCAGCGCGAGAAGACCTTGCGTCGCCACGATGTTGTCATCGACGCGGTGCAAGGCCCGCGTCTCCAGGTCGATGAGGACGCGCCTCGTATCGATGAATCGAGCCACCTGCCCATCGGGAGCGAGGTACTCCGGGAACCCCTCGGGCACGGAGATGAGCCGTGGAAACGGGAAGCGAGAGGAGCCTGAGTCCTCGTCTCGATAGGTGACGTGGAAGTCCAGCGGCTGATGGACTTCGGCCCCATGCAGCTCGACGGTGGCCAGCGACTCCGGTCCCTTGTACGTGCACGCCACCACCACGAGCTCACGCCGAGGGTCCGCGACCAGGATTCGGCCCTCGCAGAAGGCGGGGACCCACTCGGTGCGCCGGCCCGAGCCGTCCTCGGCGAACAGCTCACCGGCCTCTCCTCGCCGCAGGATGAAGCGTCCCAGCAGCAAGGTCAGGGGCTCTCTTTCATCGATGCGCGCCGCGCCCCTGAGTTCATGCAGGGGCCCTCCCTCCACACGACGCGCGCGCCAGACCAGCCTGTCCTCATTCATGTGGTAGCGCTCCCCCTTCGGGTCGAGCTTGCACGACCCGCGGAGCCGCGAGGACCAATGGACCGGCCGCTCGCGAGGCTCACCCTCGGGAAGGTCCTCGGTGTGGACCCAGAGATTCACCCAGTCACCGGCATCGCTGAAGTCCGCGTTGCGCAGCTCACCCGCCCCCGCCTCCACCTGTTGCTCGCGGCCCGAGGCCAGCTCCCGCAGGACGGCGGACACGCGCCCTTGCGCCTCTCGCAGGTAGAGCATGTGCCTTGCGTCGGACGAGAAGCGCGCGACAGGCGGAGGCCACAGCGCGTCAGGTCGGTTCGAGTCAGGGACGCGGTATCGCACCAACTCCCGCTCTTCTCGCGTCCACACGTCGAGGAGGATGAGGGTCTGATTGCGAACCACCGCGAGGTAGCGACCGGAGACGTCCGCGCCGAGGAAGTCCTCGATGGGAGTCCCCAGGCCCGACTCGAGGAAGAGATACGTGACGGCCTTATCCCCTTCGCCATACCTCGGGTGAGGGAAGGTACGGTCGTCCTCGTCGATTCGACCGTTCTTGTCCGTGTCCTCTCGCGCCTGACAGGCAATCAACCATCGCCCGTCGGGTGATGCCTCCATCAGGTTGAAGCGATGCGCCGTTCCAAAAGGTCCGTCTGGCGGCGCGGTGGAGGGCTCGCCTGGAGCCAGCCCCCCATCTCCTTTCGCAATCGGACGAGAGGTCGCGCAGGCGGAGAGGACCACCAGCAGGAACAGAATCGAGCGCATGGAGGGGCAGGATACATGGATTGCATCGTCCCCCGACGAGACTCAGGCCCTGGGCGGAGGAGGCACAAGGAGGTCCGTCCACTCGCCATAGGCCTCCGCGGGCGCGCCGCTCCCCTGGAACTCGCGCACGCTGGTGAGGAACTGCCGCCAGTGGTCGCCGACGACAGCGTCCAGCCAGTTCTCCTGGCTGTACGCCAAGAGGCTCCCAGCGGCCTGGATGGCGGGAGCATCGGGCTTCACGGCGAGGATGATTGAGAGCGCGTGGCTCTCCGCGCCCGGCGTGCGGCTCGGAGAGGCCGCATCCAACCGCCAGCGCGCCGCCGTGTCCCCGAGCGCCTCCGCCTTCACACACTTCCAGGCCGCGTCGTGGAGAGAGGGTCCCGGGTCTGGCTTCCCATAGAACTCCACGGCGACCTCCGACGCCCGACGCGATTTGGGCATGGGCAGCATGAGCCGTGCCTGGGGCAGTGATTCAAACTGAAGCGTGCCCCTGAGCTCCTCGCACGCCTTCACGCGCGCGTTCGCCTCCGGCAATACCTTGAGCACACGAAAGGCCTCGGGGCTCGTCTCGTACAGGCTGAACTCCACGACGCATTCGAAGCGCGCGAAGCCCTGCTCCCGCTTGGGGAACAGCGATAGGCCGAACTCCACCCGCCACGGCGAGTACCCCTCCGGACACACCACGTCCGTCCCTCCATACGGCGTCACCATCAGCTCGTCATGGAACGACACCAGGTCCGCGCTGGCCCGCTTGCGCAGGGCGAGGAACGTCTCCTTCAGCCACGTCTTCTCAGCGGGGGTGTCGAGCCGGCCGCTCAACAGGAACGCGTCATGGACCGTCTCGTCCCATTGCGCCAGGCAGTCCAGTGGAGGGCGGTTCTCCAGGAACCTGTCGAGGGGCCTGCTCTGAAACTCTCGGGGGACGGACATGCGGCTCCTCGCTCAGCACCGGGCGGGAGCCATCATGCAATGCTTCACCCTCCGCGCGCAGTCCCCGCCGCGCGCCGGGCCTCAGGGGTACGTCACGCTGAAGGTCGCCGGTCCCTTCAGGTACGTCAGTCCCTCTTCGGAGCGGCAGCCACTGTCGATGTCCGTGCTCAGGAACGTGGTGGTCCTCACCGCCGTGGCGCCCTGGAACTTGCCGGACAGCACCTTCCCCGTCTGCGTGACGAGCGTCGTCGCGTCTTGCACGGAGAGGTGTGACTGGCTCATCAGCACCGTGGAGGTCTCCGCCGTGTTCCACGTCACCACCTGGCGCCCGGCTCCGGCTCGCGCCAGGTCCGCGCAGGACAGGCCTCGCATCAAGTTGGGCGCCTCCGTGCCCAGCGTCGCCGACGTCACCGCCGAGCCGAGCACCGTCACGCAGTTGCTCACCGTCGCCTGGAACGACACCGCGCTGTCGCGGGGCGCCGCCTTCACGCCCGTGCCGTACCTCGCCTCGCCATGACCGAGGGGACAGGTGATGAGCACCTTCTCCGGAGGCCGCTCAATCGTCATCGCTCCCGGCCCCTCCTGCGCTCCGCGCCCCGGGCCTCCGCCGCCGTCTCCACAGGCCAGCGGTCCACAGAGCCCGACGAGCACGAGCCCCCTCACACTCCATGACGTCGCACGCATGAGCAGCCTCCTCCCAAATTTTTCCAACGACTCACGTCATGGTGCGGATGAGCTCGAGCGTGGACGGCCCGCTCAGCCAGATGAGCCCACCGGGTGACGCACAGCCCTTCTCGATGTCGGAGTTGAGGTACGTCACCGTCCAGATGGCGGTGGCCTCCGCGAAGGCGCCCGACTCCACGGTGCCCGTCAGCGTGAAGACGGTGAGCGGCCCCTGCGCCAGCTCTCGCGACTGACTGAACACCAGCGTGGACGTCTCGCCCGTGTTCCACGTCACCACCTGGCGCACCGTGCGCGGCGTCAGCAGGTCCGCGCACGAGTAGCCCGTGAGCAGGCTCGAGTCGAGCGGCAGGCGCGCGGACGTCACCCGCGACGCGGGGATGGTGACGCAGTTGCTCAGCGTGGTGGCCCCCGCCACCGTCACGTCCTTCGTCAGCTCGCCCAGCCCGGGCATGTACGACGCCTGGGTGATTCCGACGGGACAGGTGACGACGACGGGCCCGGGGCTGTCAGAGCGCGGCGCGGCGTCCAAGGCCGGCTGCTCCCGGGATGGAGGGGCCTCCTCGCCACTCCCCGCCGACACGTCGAATGTCGAGGTGAGGGCGAGTGCGGAAAGAATGACCACCACCGCCGCCAACAGACTTCTGCGCATTTCCGCTCCCGATAACGCTGCCGTTGCCGAGATAGGAATTCACCGCGCACAAGCCCATCCGCGAAATATGACAAGGGACAATGAATGACGCTCGCACCTCCCCGCGAGCCCGGGGCGATGTGCCGCACCTCCCACGGGAAGTGTCGGACACCAACAGCCGCGCGCGGCCTGTCGGAACCGTCACATCGCCCGCGTCAGCGGTGCGGGCTCGGAGCGACAAGGACCGCGCGTCGAAGGAGGGCTCCGGGTCCGTGAGGCGCACGTGGAAGCGTCACCCCACCCGCTACTCCTCGGCCCCACTCGTGACGAGGGTCCGCAACTCCGTTCCCTTCGTGACGAGCTCCCGAGCCACCCTGGCGAGCTCGCGCGTCAACGCGGCCCGACACCCGCCAGCGTCCCGGCATCCTCCCGTCGCGTCGTTCAGCAACTCGAAGACCCGCGCGTGGTAGGCCTCGGAGTGAGGCCCTCGATGTCCCTTGATTCGAATCAGGTTCGCCGGGTCCTCCGGGCGCATCCCCGCCTTGCCGAAGAGCTCCTGACAGCGCTGTGCCCACGGGCCGCCATCCGATTCAGAGGCCGTGCCCTTGCCCGCGCAGATGGGGTGCACCGCGCCTTCTGCGTCCCCCTGGATGCCACCCGCCGTCCCCATGGGAGCCGCACCGGGCCCCATCGCGACCGCGGCGATCGCCGTTGGCGCGAGCGTCACTCGCAGCTCTCCCCCGGACGTGAGCGCAAGCGACCGGACGTCTCCGGACAGGGCACCCGCGAGCTGAAAGCCCGCTTCCGTCTGGGCGCGTATCGCGGCTTGAGCGAAGCCCGGCATCTTCGGTCCTCGCACCGTCATGGCATTCCTCCCGCCGAGCACCGACAGGGAGACAATCACCAGGACGCGGGCGCCGTTTTCGCCCAGCACATCGCCGAAGCGATGCCCGACGCGCTCCAGTTCCTCGAAGCTCGCCGCGTTGCGTGACTCTTCCACCAGCTGCGAGAAGCCCTGCCCGAGCTTCCAGACAGGCTCCGTCCCGAGATACGCAATCAGCGAAGCCGCCCATGTCACCGGAATGGGCTTCGTCATGGGCTCGGGAGCCACCAGCGACCTCAGCGCCGTCCCGGACATCGTCGTCACCAGGCCCCGCAGGGCCGCGACATTCACCGTGTCGCGGAGGTCCTCCTCGACGTCGTCCCAGGCGCCATCGAAGGCGAAGTAGAGCGCGAGCATCCTGCGCTCCGTCGGCCCCAGCGTGAGCCCACCGGTCATCATGCCCAGGCAGCCCATCGGGTCCTCCTGCCTCTGACAGATGCGCTCATGGGCTGACGAGACAGCACGCCCCAGCGCTCCGCCCCCTTGGGCCACGCTCGTGGAGCGATGGTCCTCCTGGTCGACCTCCTTGAACACGACGTCCAGTCGCAGGTCGGGCACGAGCCGCGCGACGGCGCCCTTGAACTCCTCTTCATCCATCTCGACGGGCTCGGTCTCGATGGGTGTGTATTCGATTGACTTGCCCCCGCCCGTATCCAGACGCACGACACGGGTCGACGCGCAGCCGCTCGCCAGCAGCAGCAGCGCAAGAACTCCCAACGCTCTCATGGATGGCCCCTGAAGACAGCCGCCAGCGCATCGACAAGCGCCGCGCCTCATCTCCGGGGATGACACCCGAAGGCTCCGGGGCCGACCATCCCCCTCAGGAGGTATTGCGTCGAGGCACGGGCCTCACGCCTCGCCGGGGTCCTCCCCTACGACGACCCCCACCATCTCTTCTTCACCGAGAACTTCGTTCTTGAGCGGGAAGCGGAGCATGGCCTCCATCTGCTGGAAGAGCGCTTCGCCCGTCAGTTGTTCCTTGCGCCAGCGGGCGGCGGCCAGACGCAGGCTCGGCTTGTACTGACCGGCGAGGATCCACTGACGCATGGCCTCCAGAGTAGCGAGCCGTGCTTCATCACTCCCCTTGCGCAGGGCGTCGACCGAGGAGAGCACCCACTCCTCATTGATGTTCAGCGCCGGCTTCTGCCTCTGCGCTCGAACGTTCTCCGCCAGACTGGAGAAGAGCCGCCGTGCCTCTTCCGCCAGCAGGTTCGCGCGCTGCCGACACGTGACAACCCGCCCTCCTTCCTGCACACCCGTCTTCTGGGAATGATTGAAGAGCAGGTCCAGGCCAGCGACATCGGCGATGCGCTCCATGCCCCCTTCATCCTGTTCTCGCCAGAAGGCCCAGTACCAACCCAACCGTGTGGCAACGACTCCCGGGAGGCGGGATTGCGTCGCCGCCCTGCGGCCAGGACGCAGGGCGCGGATTCGCGAATAGCGGGCAGGCTCCATCTGCTGGATGGACAGGATGCGTTCGGCATGGCGGCCGAGCGCATCCATCTCGTCCTGTGCCTCGGCCTTCTCCAGGGCCATTCCGGCATAGATGTCCAGGACACCATCCACATCGGGCCGTTCCTCCAGTGGAAGGATGTGGCTGTCTTCACCAAAGACCTTCAAGAACTCCTGGATACGCCGCCGGAGGACCTGCTCGAGCCCCAGGTTGGATTCGAGCGCCCGCTCCGGCAGGAAGCTGGAGATGTGAATCTCCTCGTTCAGACTTCCCAGGCGGTCGATACGTCCCGCGCGCTGGATGAGCCGCACGGGATTCCAATGCAGGTCGTAGTTGATGAGGGTGTCGGCATCCTGGAGGTTGATGCCTTCACTGAGCACGTCCGTGGAGATGAGCAGGTCGATCTGCTCCCCCTTCGGCAGCTCGGAGCCCTCCCGCACGGGATTGGCCCGGGGCGCGAAACGCTGGGCAATCCGCCGGACGTTTCCGCTGCTCCCCGTCACCTTCTCGACGACACCGTGCCCCTGCTGGAGGTGAGCGTGGAGGAACTCCGCCGTGTCGGTGAACTGGGTGAAGATGAGCGTGCGGTGCTCACTGGGAGGACGTGCCGCCAGATAGGCCCGAAGACGCGCGAGCTTCGCATCCGCCGCCGAGGTCTGCTGATGCATGGCCCCCAGGAGTTCGTCCACCCGGTCCAGGTCCGCCGCCAGGGCGGTGCGCAGCCGGTCCACATGGAACATCCCCGAGGGCATCTGGTCGCCTCCCGGGGTCGACTCGCCTTCGTCCTCCACCTCCGCGACGACCAGGACGAAGCCCTCCTGGAGATTCGAGAGGGCACGCCGGAGCCGGGCCCGGAGTCGCTCCAGTGAGGCACGGAACGCGGCTTCACTGGACTCCAGCCGCTTGAGCAACAGCACCTTGAACAAGCCTCGAAGGCTCTGTCCCGCCTGCCGGAAGCCGACCATGCGGGAATCGTCGCGGTGCATCTCCAGGACGTAGGCGGCCAGCCCATAGAGCGGGTATTCCATGCTGCCCAGCGCCTGGATGATTCGCTCGTACAGGCCGGTGCCGTAGGTGTCCTCGATGCGGTAGCGCAAGCACTGCTCTGGCCCCGAGACGCGCTTCGGGAAGCGGATGGGCACCCAATCGTACCCCCCAGCAGACCGCTTCACCGGGAGCTTCGCGTCGCGGTAGTGGTTCTGGATGAAGCGGCGGGTGCGGCGCACCACGACGTGCTGGAGGACATTGGTGAGGGACTCCCGTCCCGCCTCCACCGCCTTGAAGTAGTCCTCCAGGGATTCCCCAGGGAAGGGGAGCCGCGTGAAGTTCTCCGGAAAGAGCTTCAACTGCTGCATCACATCCCGGGGGCTGTTGTTCTGGGGCGTCGCGGAGAGCAGCAACACCTGCCGGCGCGAAGGGACGTTGTTGGGATGCAGCCACTCCCAGATTCGCTCGTAGCGGCGCGTCGCGGGGTTTCGGAAGTTGTGGGACTCGTCCACCACGAGCACCTGGCGCTGGCTGTATTTGGGAAGATCCTCCAGCTTTCCATGGGACAGCGTACGGAGGTTCACTCCGAAGTCGTCGGCGAGCGCCTGCCAGGTCGGGCACACGGTGGGCGGCGCAATCACCAGTGCGTGGCGGTCCATCGTGTCCTGGAGGTACCGCAACAGGGCCATGGCGATGTATGTCTTTCCCAGGCCCACGACGTCCGCCAGGAAGACGCCTCCGAAGCGCCTCAGGATGCCCTTGGCCTGCTGATAGGCCGCCCGCTGGAACGTCGTCATCACGTCCAGCAAGGGATTGCTGTCGGTCAGGTCGGCGCCCTGGAGCATCTCCAGGAAGAACTCCGAGAGGACCTTGAGGTACAGGTCCTCCGCCCCCACCATCCCGCCAGCCCAGGAGTTCTCCAGCAGCGCCTGGACCTCCTTCGAGATGTCTTCCGACTCCGCCGCGCGCGACCTGAACCATTCCCGTGCCCGCTCATGCATCGCGCCCGTGAGCGTCAGGTCCAGCTCCGCGCCAGGAGGTCGAAGCAAGGTGCCTCGCGTGATGGGTCCTACGGGGACGAGGCTGCTCGTCGGACGGCTGATGAGCCGGCTGAAGAGGGGACCCGGTTGATGGTGGAGAACACGGGCCTCGGCGGCGGAGAGCTTGCAAACCCACTCCGCGATGCGCGCTTCCCACTCCGTCGTCTGGGGAAGTCCATCCAACTGCCCGGCGAACGTCTCCAGGAGCGCCTGGCGGTGGGCATGCGTCGCCTTGGCGGGGAGGGCCGCGTGCGGCTCCTTTGCGAGGGCCGCATGTCCATGAGGAGGCTGTGCCAACAGGCCCGGCGCCGACAACAGGAGCTCCATGCGCGCCTCGGCCTGGAAGATCTCCAGGACGTCCGTGCGCAGCTCCCCCGCCGAGACCAACGTCGCTCCGTCCATCGACTCCGTGCTCATGAGACCCGCCCTCGCTTCAGCCAGACATCCATCGATGTGGAGAGGAGCGACACCTCGGGGAGAAGCCGCGTGTTGTCGCCCAGCCAGGCCGCCATGGTGACCTCCAGAAGGGAAACCTCGTCCACGTCACCCACTGGCGGGATGGGAGGCGGCACGAACAACGGGGTCGCCACCAGGAGCTCCTCGGGCTGCGGCGATACCACTGGCGCAGCCCCCGGCGGGGGCACTGGGGCCTCCAGGGTCGGCTGCGTCTGGGGAAGCTCCGTCCCCATGGGGACCGCCCCGGCCTCCAGGCCCAGCGCCCTCAGAAGGACCGGACTCCAGACCCCTTCCACGGGGCGTCCGGCATGCGCTACGAGGAAGCGGACGGGTGTCGTGGCCGCCTCCATGCCTGGCCATCGAGCCCAGGCTGCGGACGCGAGCGGAGGCACGAAGCGGCGGCCTCCAGCGGCACCATTCTGGTCCGGCGGCGCCCAGGACCATCCCGAGGGGGCGCCCTCGCGAGGACGCGTCTTCCACCAGCCCGCCAACGCACGCACCAACAAGCGACGCGCGGTCCACAGCCATGCACCCTCTCCTGGGAAGGCACGCCGCACCCTCTCCTCGACCCACACGCTGGCCCGCGCCCCATCCTCGACAAGCGGGGTGGGCCGCCTGGCCTCGAGGAGGCGGCAGAGGTCCAGGGGCCGTGACTCCCGCAGGACCAACGCCCCCATGAGTTCCCTCAGCGCCAAGGTCCCCACGCTTCCAGGAGGCATCCGCGGCGCATCAGGCGGCTGCCGCCCCGCGTCCACCTGTTCGGCGTCCGAGGTGGAGAACGCCCCCACGAGGCCCATCAAGCGAGGCAGATGAAGCCGGAGCAGGCGCTCTCGCGCGGCGCGCTCCTCCCAGAACTCCGCCGAGAAAGGCTCGAGCGCGGGCGAGGGCAACGGTGGGAGGAAGAGGGCCTGCTCCGCCGAGAAGATGCCGACGGTGCTACCCCCTGGCGAGGTCCGAGCCATCCGCAGCCTCACCAGCTCGACGCCCTCATGAGGTGACTCGGCCCACGCCTCGTCGTCGCTGTCGGCATCTTCCTCTGCCCGTGCGTCGGTACGCACCTTGGCGGGGGAAGCGCGAGACAGGAGCGCATGGACGTGGGGAAGCCGCTCGACCTCCCGTTCGATGAAGGCGCCGTCGAAGCCGGACTCCACCGGGCTGCCCTCCATGCGAAAGAGCCCTGGGACCACGGAGCGCAGCCCCGGCGCCCGCGTCAGGGGCCAGAGGCGCGTGATGAGGCCCGCGAGGCTCGTGGGTTCGTCCCGGTGCATTCCCTGGTCCATCGAGCCGAACAGGGCCTCGACGGCCTCGTGGAAGGAAGCCCGCGCCGTTTCAATCACGAGCCGGGCGCCTGAAGCGCGCAGGGCCGCGAGCCTGTTGGATGCGAAACGCACCCGGTGGTACGCCTCCGTCAACGGTGACTTCACGAGCCCCGGTGCCCCAGGCGGCAGACCCGTGGGATGAAAGGTATTGGGCAGGACCGCCAGGCTGGAGAGAAAGAACCGCCCCACGAGGTCCGCGCCCCCCGTGGCCACGTCATGCTCCAGGGTCTCCAGACCGCGCAGCAGGGCTTCACGCTCGGCGGCGGACAGCCGCCCTTCCAGGCGCTTTCGACCGGCGGCGCCTGGAGCTCCGTTGCGCAAGGCCTGACGCATGAGGATTCCGAGCACCACGGCGCCCACCCGGACCTGCTGCGCCTTCAACTCGGGAAGCGTCAGTCCCAGCAGGCAGGCCGCGCTCTCCATCCTCCACGGATGGAGGACCGGCTCACAGAGCCCCAAGGCCGGCAGGGCCCGCCGCTCCTGCGTCGACGGGCGCAACACGACGGGCGTGCCACAGCCCCAGGAGCCGGGTTCGCACGGCTCGAAGGCACGCCTGCGCCCGTGCGTCCGGCCACACCAGCAGGACCACCTGACGGGCGCGTCGTCCTCCTTGGCATAGCCCGTGGTCCATTGCCGCACCCGGGACATGGTCAAGGACTCCAGCTCCGCGGCCCGACCCTTTCCCGGCTGGCGCGTCGACTTCGTCTTCATCCAGTCAGGCGGCGCGATGTCAGCGGCCTCCAGGACTTCCGCGAGGCGGGGAAGAAAAGGAGGGACATCTCCCGCCCAGGCCCGTTCGATTTCCGCCAACTTCGCCGAGTCCTCGGGACGAGCCGCCGTCCACCACAGACGCTCCATGGCGGACAACGCTGGCGCTTCAGCGCTCGCGGGAATGCCCTCTCCATCGCGGGCGCGAAACCGGAGCTGGAGGTCGGGTCCGACGAGCACGTCGCGCGTCGCGGGGAGCACGAAACAGGTGCCCACGTGGGCGGTGGCCCGCTCCAGCAGTTCGCCCGTCACCCCATCGAACCACACGTCCGAGGGAGAAATGGCCGCGAGGGTCGGGTCCTCGATGACCAACTGCGCGGGCGCGCCATCCTCCCGATAGGGAGCATCCTCCCGCCTCAAGCCTTCCTGGAAGGGAAGCACCCGCCCATCTGGCAGGACCAGATGGCTCCAGGGAAAGGAAGGCGCCTCGGTGCCCACGACGAGCGTGATTCGCCACGCGAGCCCTTCGCCCGACTTGTCCCGCTCCAACTCCTCATGGATGTCGAGGACCTGTCCGTGGACACCGGGCGGAACGAACCAGCGTTCCACGGCCTTGGGAAGCTTCAGCGAGGGGAGCGGGAGGATGGTCTCCTCCTCCGCCTCATCCTTCGTGGGCTTCTTCGGCGTGAACGTGAAGACATTCGCGGCGAGGCTCCACATGTTCATTTCGTGGAGGCTCGTCGTCCTCGGTCGGGTACCCGCGAGCTGGGCCCAGAGCGACCGCTCCGCCTCCAGCCACGCATCTCCGGCCTTCACACAGGCCCCCCGCGACAGCAGCACGCGGTGCGCGACGACCCCTTCGCTTTGCATCAACCCGGGAATCCTGACGCTGAATTCGCGAGCGCGGACCGCCTTGTGCTCGGGTGGCGGTGGAGCCTCCATCGTCCACCGGGCACACAACCGGGGCCCGTGGACGGAGACCACGCGAAGTCCCTCGGGGAGGGGACGTGCATGAAGCGCGACCTGCGCGGCCGACTGGAGCCGGCCCGCAGGCAGCGCGGCGAAGTGGGAAAGCCCCTGCGCAATCCAGCCCCGCGCCCCCAGGCCTCCAGTGCCCCCCGCTCGCGGATTCACCTGAGGCAGCGACTCCATCGAGACTCCCAGCCGAACCACCCCCGCCGCATCCCGGAGAGGCACCGAGAGGTCTCCCCCCGGGGTGAGGCGAGCCACCTCGACCGGGACCCACGCCCCCGGCCGCAGGTCCGCGGACACGTCGGGACAGGCCCACGCCGGTGCGGTGCCGGCGTCCATCGCGACGGCGTGCCGCAAGATGGGAAGCAGCTCCTCGGGTGTCGTCATCCCCGGCGCGGGCTCCAGGACCGCCTTGAGGAAGACCTTGCTGACCAGGAGCAGTCGGTCGTCACGTCCCACGGTGCCACGCAAGAGGGCCGGCAGGCTCCGGGGAAGCTCATGGGCGTCTTTCTCATAGGACGCCAGCCGCATGCTGATGCCCATCAGCTTCCGGTACGTCGCGCTTTCGAGGAACGCGCAGAGACTTCCGCCCGCCAGCGACCCGATGACCATGGGGTCCCGGGAGGCCCTGAGCGAGGAAGGGGCAAGCCCCTCTTCCTTCAGCAACTCCAGGGGTGACTCCAGTTCAGGTTCGGGTCCCTCCTCTTCCGGGGCCGCGCCCTGCTCTGGGATTGGCGACTCCTCCTCGACCTCTTCCTCGAATACCTCGTCGAAGGATGGCTCCTGGACTCGCGCATCTCCAGCGCTCAGCAGTCCCTTGCCGAGCACCCTGGGGACCCACCGATACCAGAGGCCATCCAGGAGCATCCGTCCCCGGTCATCCACCTCCGGCACTCCGGCAGGAAGGGAGAGGGGCAAGGCCCGCCCGTCATCAAAGACAAGCTCCAGCTTCAGGGTGAGCCGCCGGAACCAGCTCTTCCCACTCCGGCTCGCGACCTCCGGCGAGGTGGGGGCCTCCAGGTCATAGCCCCGGTAGCACAGCCTCGCCTGCTTGTGGGCCAGGGTGAAGGGAAGGGCCATGCGCAGGACCCGCTCCAATCCCCACCAGAGCCGGGGTTGCTGACCTGGCGCACCCCGGTCTTCTTGCAGGAACGCGCGCCGCTCATGGCCCAGGAGCCGGTCCCAGGTAACACCCGGAGGCGTCGACAGCGAGGGCGCGAGGGCCACCGGGTTCCACTGGCGTGACACCTCCACGGGGTCCGGCCCCAACGCGGACTCCACGCGTCGCACCAGCTCCACCACCTCCTCCCCGCCTGTCAGCCGGAGCAGGCTCATGCGGCGCAGCCATATCAACAGGGTGTCACGCAGCTCGCCGCCCCTCGCATGGCCCACCAGCTGACGCGTTCTGGGAACGAGGGTCCCTCCATCCTTCTCCTCCCGATAGGCGAACTGGCAGGCATTCCATCCGGGTGCGATGGCCACCACGAGTCCATAGGGGTGTCTGCGAAAGATGGGCTGGAAGATGGAGCCATGCGGGTAGGGAAAGACGAGCTCCGCCAGGGACACCATGAAGTCGCCATGGCGAGCGACGGTGCGGAGTCGACGGATGACCACCGTGGAGTCCAGCCGCGGTGTCTCATCCACGACGTGGGCTTCGTATCGGAGATGCCCCACGAACAAGCGGCTCAACAGGGTCGCGGCTGCATCTGCCTCATCACACCGGGCGAGTTCATCCAGCAGGGCCAGGAGCTCCCTCCCCCGTGGAATGGCGTCAATCCATGCCGAGCCGTTCTCCCAGGGGCTCCACCCCATCTCCTCGGGTTGCGCCGGCTCTTCCCGGACAGGGGGAACAGCGACGGGCAACGGCGCCACGGGAGTGACGACCGCGGCGGGAGGAAACGTTTGCAGCCGCCCCACCAGGGCCGCCACCAGCGCGATGTCCGGCGCACCCAGCCCCGCCCAGCCTCGTTGGTCGAACTGTTGCCGCAAGGAGCGTGCTTCCTCACGGAGAGACGACTGCTCCAGTGTCGAGAGCAGTTGCCGCACGACGGATGACGCGGACATGTCTTGTTCGTTCGACAATGAGCCCCCTTGAAGCCCCCGAGAACCGCTCACTTCGCCTGGAGTCGAGGCGGGCCCTTCAGGGCGCTCGCGCCTGGGCTTCGAACCTTCGCGCCAGCGCATCCGCCAGGCCCGCTCCGCAGTGGCGTCGCGTCTCCGTGAGGAACCGCTGGATGGAGCGCGCGGAGACGGACCGGGGGCCCCCTTCCAATGCGGCGGCGAGCGCCTCCACGGTCAGGTGCACCGGCCCCAGGCTCTGCTCCAGACTCGGCGCCTTGCCCAGCGCGCAGCCCAGATAGGACTCGGTGACCGCGGCCTCCAGGTCCGAGCCCGAGAAGAAGCGCTGGTCCACCAGGTTCCGGGCGAACAGCGGAGACAGGGTGGCCTTCAGCTCCACTGCGCTGGGGACACGGTCCGCCGCCGCGGTCTCCGCGCGCGCCAGCCGCTTCAGGTAGTGGGAGACAATCTCCACCGCCTCGTCCAGGTCCGGAGGAGGCACGGGGACGAAGCGCCCGAAACGGCCGCTCCGGATGACCGCTTCATCCAGGGCCCCCAGGAAGTTCGTCGTGCCCACGATGATGCGTCGCAACCTGCCCGCCCGGTCCAACTGCACCAGCAGCTCGTTGACGTCCGCCTTCTCATCACTGTGCATGTCGCCCGAGCGACGGGAGCGAGCGACCGCGTCCAGTTCGTCGAGCACGAGCATCCGCTTCTCCTGCTCCACCACCCAGTCGAACTGCTCGCGAATCATGCGCTGCCCCCAACCGAGGTAGGGGCCACGCAGGTCCGAAGGCGAGAGCAGCCGCACCTCCTGCTCCAGCTCGCCCGCTATCGCACGCGCGAGCAGCGACTTGCCGCAGCCAGGGGGCCCGAAGAAGAGAATCCCCGAGGCCCGGGAGACATTTCGCAGCAGTGCCCCGCGCTGCTCCGGCCATACGATATCGCGGCGGATCCGCTCCTTGACGGAGGCATAGCCAGCCACGTCGTCCAGCAGCGGCAACGTGTCGTCGCGGCGCTCCGACTTCTCGACCGGGGAATCACGCCGGGCCTCCTCCTCCGGGTCCTTCACCTCCGAGGCGTTCTCCACCAGCGCGCGCGCCTCGAGCGAGGCGAAGGCGGCTCCCGCGACGGGCACCAGCACCGCGCCTCCCTCGCCCAGATGGTGGGCGATATCCGCCAGGAAGGGCCCGGCCCACAGCAGCGCCTCGCCAGGAACCACCAGGGAGAAGGGCTCGTCCGGCTTGCGACGGGAGAAGATCTTCCGGTGGTAGAAGGACTCCATCGGGCCGCTGCCCACCAGCGTCTCCACCTCGAACATCCCCTGCCCCTCCACATGCAGGTCCGTGCGAATCACCTCCTGCTCGTCACCTTCATCGTCCAGGACCTCGGTCCGGTGCTGCTCGAATTGGAGCGAGGCCTGGGGATTCCTCACCAGGAGCCACTGCGCCAGCCGGGCCTTGAGGGAGAGTGACATGCTGCTCTCGTTGCTGCCCTTGAACCGGGAGAGCGGCGTCCGCGTGAGGAGATCTCCCCACGAGTTCATCGCCTGGGCCGCCCCCTGGGCACTGGCCTCGCGACTCCACAACACCAGCTTCAATGGAGACAGCTCTGATACGACCGCCTCTGTCGCCAGCGCGGGCTTGCCTCCCACCATCAACAACAACTGGGACAGGGGCACGCCGCCCCCAGCAATCGCCGTGGCATCGAACTCGAAGACTGGTCCCGGCCAGGCGGCCAGCAGGCGCGACAAATCGACGGGCGCCTCCCTGTCTCGCTGGAGCGCGATGAGGTTGAGGGCATGGGGCGCATCGCGCAGCCTGGGCCCCTCCGAGTCCAGCAGCGAGGGCTTGAGATACCCATGCAGCAAGTGGGACGAACCTCGGACGACCGCGGGGGCCCCGTTCTCCCCACGCCCCGTCCAGACGAAGCGCTGCGCGGAGCGATAGGCCCAGCCCATCACCCCTTCCCAGGTGGCCTGAAGCCAGTCCGCAGTCTCCCGACGCTCCGGAAGATACAGCAGCGCGAGGAGCGGCTCGGCACCGGTGAGCGCTCGCAGGAACGCCACCTCGCGGTCCTGCGACAAACCCAATGCACTGGGCCAGAAGGGCTGCGGCAGCGCAAAGCCCTGGGAGGGCTCCGGCTCCGATGCGTCGTCTTCGACCAGCGAGGGGTCGATGAGGGCCTTCTTCAATGACAGGACAAAGGGCGCGTGGCGGTCCCAACTTCCCGTGGTGGGATTGACGTCCAGCCCCGCCCGCTCGAGCTGCCGCACGACGCTCTCCAGCGAGGTGCGCTGCATCTTGACGTCCGTTGAATAGCCAAACGCTCCCACCAGTTCGGCCAAGGCGGACTGGCCCACCAGGCTCAAGGTATTGCTGAACTTCACCTGCCGCCGTCGAGCATCCGCCAGCCACAGGGCCAGCGGCTCCACGTCCGCCCGGGAGACGCGCTCCGTGGAATTGCCCTGGAGAGGCAACCGCACCGTGAGCAGGGCGCCGCTGCGCCGCGTCACGATACCGATGGGATTCCCCGCCTTCTCCTTGATGACCACGGTATCGCCAACCATGACCTTCATGACGCCCCTCCCAGGGTCGAGCATGGCACGAGGTGGACACCCTCGTCCCACACCCGCGCGGATGACACCCGAAGGCACCGGGGCCGGCCATCCCCCTCAGGGGGTATTGCGTCGAGGTACGGGCGTCATGGCGCACCGCCGCGCCTTCGCTTCGTGTGCCCTTCCGGCGTCGCCGTACAGCGCGGCGTCGGGCTGGTAGGCTTTGGCACCGCACGAACCAGGGGAGCACATACGCCAGTGAAGACTACCAGCACGTTCTGGCGAGGCACGGCATCGTCCGAAGCATCAGCCGATGCGGCAACGGCTACGACAACGCGGCCATGGAGAGCTGGTTCAGCACGCTCAAGCTGGCGGTGGACCATGCGCGCCAACGCCTTGCTGGCCGTGGTGCTGCTGGCCACGGGGTGCTCCTCGGTGACTCATGCGCCTGGGCGCGACAGAACGCTGAACCACGCTCCGCGTGCAGCCTCGTCCCTCGCCTGGGAAGAGGAGCCAAGCGACGAACGCCCGCACGCCATCGCGGGACCCGAAACAGGACAACGGCTGTGGCGGCATCGGGGGCCACGAAGCGCCGCAACGCGGGCTGGGCCTGGCTCCGTGGCTGGAGATAGCAGAGGCGGAGCGCGGAGCGCCGCGCCGACTCGTCAAGCAGTCCTTGAGTCCATTGACGAGATGAAGGGCTCGCTGGAGGGAGTCGAGTCCGCGTTGTCCAGGATTGAGAAGCGTCGGCCCGGCTTCGATGGCCGGGCCATCAACGGCGAGGTGTTCATGCGCTTTCACCGCCTTGGCTCCAAGCAGGTGACGTGGATTCGCGGCGCGCTCGGAAGCGCGACGGTGATGGCCAGGGCCGCATCGGAAGTGGAGGACCCGGAGATGGAGCTGGGCGTCCTGCGCATGACGGGGCCACGGCTCCAGGCCGCGATGTTCGGCACACTGCTGCTCGCCACCCGGGTGGATTTCCTCCAGCTCACCGACGTCTTGCTCCGGGAGTGCTTCATCTGCAGCTTCGAGAAGCAGTTCGTGGACCTCAACCGCGTCCGGGGTCTGGTGGAGACCCCGTTGGCGGACCTCGCCTCCCAGGACCCGGACCGTGTCGAGGCGGCGGCACTCGCGATGCCCGAGCTGATGGAGACATTGACCCGGGAGTTCAACGCGGTGCAGTCGGACGGACGGGAGGCCATGGAGGATGGAGGCAAGGTCCTGGTGGCCATGCAGGTGCTGGAGATGGTCACCCTGATTTCCTCACTGAAGATGTCGCTGCCACGGCTGCCCCCGGCCGCACCCGCGACGCTCGGCGTGGGCCTCGCGATGAGTTCAGGGGGCGTCATGGCGGGCTCGCGCATCGTTGTCTCCGCCGAGTGGGTGGAGCTGATGCGAAGGCTCGTACAGGCGGGCGTCATCTCCCTCCCCGCCGTCAGCGCGGCCGTCCGCATCCACGGGGGTCAGGTGATGATGGCTCAGGCTCATCAAGACCTGCCCGAGGGCGTTCGTGACGCGCTGGGGGACAGTCCCGAGGTGCGGGGCATGCGGGTGACGGGCAAGGCAGGAGCGGGCATGTCCGACGCTCCGAAGCACCACGTCCTACCGAAAGAGCACCGAGAGTGGTTCGAGCAGCGCGGCTTCAAGGGCGACATGGACATCGACCAGCTCTGCGTCCGGCTGGAGCAGGCCCACCACGAGGCCATTCATGGCGGGGGCAACTGGAAGCTGGGGCGCGTGTGGCCCGGCGAGTGGAACCGACTGGTCATGGAGATACTGTTCAAGGCCGAGATGAAGGCTGGCCGAATGTTGACGCGGAATGAGATCTTGAAGGAGGTCGGGATGCGTATGCGGGACTATCGAATCCCGATGGACTTCACGTCCGGGAGAGGTCGATGAACGGTGGAGAAGCCTGGCGGGGCAACATCAAGGCACGCCTGTACGAGAGGACTCGTGAACGAGGCTTCGACTCACTCATCGCCTTTGCCGAAGCGCGCCCTGCCGTTCCGCTGTACGTCTTGGCCGACGAGCTTGGCAGCGACGTTGCTGCCGTGCAGATTCTAAGCGGCTTGCTGTACGAGGCGGAGAAGCACAAGCAGGTCACTCGCTTGGTTCGTGACGTCCTCGTGCGCGAATTCGCCGAGAGGTTCCCAGGTGGCTGGCCGGGCGTGCTGGACGACGTAAGCCGTGGAGAGGTCGCCCTGGCGCTCGGGACCTGGTTTGCCTACGCCCCAGAAACACACAAGGAGCGGGTTGATCGGGCAGGTGATGCACTGCTCGCCAATCCACCTCCCGCGGGATGGCGTCCACTCGGTCCTGACGACGAGCTTCTCCGGAGGCTTCTCCCCGACGACGAAGCCTGACCGGTGGGCCAGAGCGAGAGCTTCCTAGGGCTCCGTCCACGGATTCGAGTACCGCGCGTCGCGCGTGAACTCCACGTCCGTGAGGCTCTTCAGGAACGCGATGAGGTCCGCGCGCTCCGACTCCGTCAATTCGAACGGCCGCACCAGCGGATCCTTGTTCGGGTTCGCCCGGCCATCTCCCGCGAACGGCCCCTCCGTCACGTTGCGCCCACCGGCCATGTAGTGGTCGAGGACCGCCTCCAGCGTGGCGATGCTCCCGTCGTGCATGTACGGCGCCGTCAGCTCCACGTTGCGCAGCTGCGGCACGCGGAAGCGGCCCTGGTCCTCCACCCGCTGGGTGAACTCGAACAGGCCCGGGTTGTCCAACGGGTACGCGCCCCGCCCGTCCAAGTCATACAGCCCCGTGTTGAAGAACTGCATGTTCGGCAGCACCGAGTCCTTCGAACGGAACGAGTTCGAGAGGTGCCGCCCACTGTGACAGTGGTAGCACTCCGCGCGCTCCCCGAAGAACAGCTCCATGCCCCGCCGAGCCTCGGGCGTCAGCGCCTCCCGCTCGCCCTGCAGATAGCGGTCATACGGCGAGCCGCCGGACAACAACGTGCGCTGGAACGACGCCAGCGCCTTCACCACCGTCTCGCGGTCCACCAGCTCCGCCTTGCCGGGATACGCCGCGCGGAACAGCTCCTGGTACTTCGCGTCGTCCCGCAGCCGCTGGAAGACCTCCTCCAGCCGGGGCGTCACGCCCATCTCCGTGGGGAACTCGTTGAACAGCGGCACCAGCGCCTGCGACTCCAGCGTCTCCAGCAGCGGGTTCGCCCACGTGTACGTGGCCAGGTACGCCACGTTGGCCAGCCCCGGCGAGTTGCGCGCGACGTGGTCTCCCGTGGAGCCCCGGGGCGTCGGCTTGCCATCCGAGAACGCCCGCGCCTGCTCGTGGCAGCTCACACACGCCATGGTGCCGTTGCCCGACAGCCGCTTGTCGTGGAACAGGTGGCGCCCCAGCTCCACCTTCGCGTCCGACATGGGGTTGTCCGCCGGCACGAAGGGCTCCGGAAAGCCCACCGGCAGCTTCCACGCATAGGGCACGGGAGGCGGCGCGCCTTCCTCGCCGCCACACCCCACCAGCATCAGCGCGCCCAACACGGCGCTCACCTTCCACGCGTGGAACATCCTGGCACTCCTCATGTCACTCGGCCGACGACAGGGCCCACGCTCAGCGGACCCGGAAGAACGTCGTCGGCAGCGCCTTGGGGCTGCCATCCGCGGCCAGGCCGAACTGCGAGAAGAGCACCGGGCACTCCGGGTCGCTCGCGCCCGACATGCACCCCGGCATCATGTCCGTCGTTCCGTTCGGGACGCGATTCACGTCCAGCTCCGAGTACAGCCCCGCCAGGTCCAGGACGACCTGGTTCTCCTCCGGGTCGAAGCCCGCCAGGGTAATCGTCGCCTGGTTGTCCGCCGTGCAGGTGAAGCCGTCCGGCACCGAGCCCCGACACCCCGAGGCCCCCATGTGGAAGTAGAAGCTCTCGTTCGCCTGGGAGCGGATGTCCAGGGCCACGAACTTGTAGCCGCCCTGCCAGCTCCACCACATGGGCGCCACGTTCAGCGGCGCGCGCTCGGCCTCCGCGTCCAGGTGGTTGCGCTCCGGCGGCAGGCCGACCTTGAACTCCAGGCCCGTGTAGTCGTCGTGCTCCGGCGCCGTGCCCACCACCTCGCGGTGCATGGCCGGGCTGCCCGTGGTGCACGCCCCGGTGCCGTCCTCGAAGTCCAGCAGCGCAATCGCGTCCCGCTGCCACGTCCCATCCTGCGCCAGCGTCAACGGGTGGCGCTCGCCATTGGCGCGCACCAGCGTGACTTCACGCAGGTACATCTTGAAGTCGAGCAGCTCGATGACGCCGCGCGACGTGCCGATATCCGGGTAGGTGGTCCCACACATCAGGGCTTCCTGCCGCACCTGGGGGCTGAAGCGGACGGTGTAGGTCTTGTCGCTCTTCTTCTCGTCGTCACCGCAGCCCTGCGCGAGCAGGAGGACGGGCACGAGGGCCCAGGACGCGGGCTTCCAGACGGCGTTCATCGAATCGACCTCCACGGGGGCGGATGCGAGGAGCGCACCGCGACGGACTGCAGGGGTACCAGCCCCGGGGAGCAAAAGTCGTGTGGCATGTTGTCGCGGCGGGAATGAACCTCCGCCCCCAGGGTGCTTCGGGGCGGGAACGCCTGCGACTTCCGGACATATCGCCGCCGGAGGACCTCCGGTCGGCCCTTCATGGACCCACGCGGCGGGGGGGCCGCGGGTCCGAAGTCCGCCTGCTCGCTCTACTGGCAGGCGCCGCAGTCCGCCGCGCAGCTGTTGGCGGTGACACCCGTGCCGCACTTCTCCGAAAGCTGGCACACGCCGTCGCCGCACCGGTAGATGTCCTGGGGACGGATGCGGGTGTTGATGGGGCGGTACACCTTCCCGTTGAACGTGCAGCTCTTGTACGACGTCCGCGACGCATCCAGCTGGCAGTAGTCCAGGCAGGAGCCCACGTGCGTAATCGCGGGCGCGCACGCGGAGTCGCCACTCCACGACGACAGGCCGCAGGTGCGCACCGTGCTCTGGTCATAGGCCAGGTAGCTGGTGTCGTTGGCCGCGAAGAGGCCCTCGTTGTTGAAGAGGTTGCCGAAGAAGCACGCCTCCTTCTGGCTGAAGAGCTGCAGCTCCTCCGTCGTGGAGGGAATCGCCACGTTCGTCGCGCCCTTGCCCTGCACGGAGATGTTCACATGCACGCCGAACTTGTTCGCGTGCGCCGCCAGGCACGCGGACACCACCTGCTGCTCCGCCACCGTCGCCGGCTGCGGCTGCGAGCCCGACGCGCTCCCCGTCCACCCCGGCGCCAGCCCCAGCGAGCCGGGCCACGAGTACGTCGTTCCGCCATGGGTGTACGTCAGGGATTGGCTTGATGACAATGCACAGCGGGCGACATACCGCATCAGCATTTCCGCCTCGGCTGGATTGGCGGTGAACCATGTATTGAACACCCCATTCGTGCTCAACCCGTTCGTGCTCAGCCCGTTCGTCGACAGGCCATTGGTGCTCAGGCCATTCGTCGACAAGCCGTTCGTGCTCAGCCCGTTCGTCGACAAGCCATTCATCGACACCAGTCCGTCTTCGTGGGTGCCCAGGGACTCGCTCGGCTCGCCCTCACCCAGCCCCGCCGGGCCGCATCCGATAGTGATGCTCAGGAGCGCGGGCAACCCCCACGCGGTCAATTCACGAAGGAAGGAAGGACGGGACTCGAAACGGCTGAAGCACTGGCGCATGTGACTGTCTCCGCGTTGGGGGTGACCGCGCGGTCTCTCGCGGCCATGACAACGGGTAGTGCTTCGCGCCCAGGGTGACAGGTGTACTCACGTGCAATTCTTCCGTTGGGGTCGTGCGTCCGACAAGGCTTTCGATAAACGGCTGACGTTTCAGCCGTGTATCGACTCACGGTTGACGATGATTCACTGGCGGTGACACAGCGCGAGACGCGCTTGAAACATCACCGCGGCGCGCGGCGCGCGTCACGAGGGAGTGTCACGGTGAACGTCGTCCCATCCAGCTCGGAGGAACGCACGTCCACGCTGCCACCATGCGCGTGGACAATCTCCCGGACGATGAACAGCCCGAGTCCCAGTCCACCCCGGCGTCGGCCCTTCTCGCGCGCGGCGCCGGCCTGACGGAACGGGTCGAACAGGGTGGCCAGCTGCGGCGCGGGGATGGGCGCGCCAGGGTTCGTCACTTCCACCACCTGCCGCGTCTCGTAATCCAGACACCGCAGCAGCACGGGGGCATCCTGGGCGCCGTGCTCCAGCGCGTTACCCACCAGGTTGCTGAGCACCTGGGCCAGCCGGTCCGCGTCCCACAGCCCGTCACAGCGGCCGTCCACGTCGAAGGCGATGTAGCGGTCCGGATGGACGGCGGACAGCTCCTCCACCACCTGCTGACACACGGTGGAGAGGTTGGCGGGCGCCACCTGCAAGGGGATGCCGCCGGACAGCCGGGCCCGCGTGAGGTCCAGGATGTCCGATATCATCGTCCCCATCCGCTCCGCGGACGCTTCGATTCGCTGGGCCATCTGCTGCTGGGTGGAGCTGATGGCGGCGCGGCGGCGCAAGGCCCGGGCGGACAGCGTTATCGCGTTGAGGGGGTTGCGCAAATCGTGGCCGAGAATCCCGATGAAGCGCTCGCGGAACTCCGCCTCCTCCGCCAGCCGCTCCAGCGCGCGCTTGCGCTCGGTGATGTCCATCATCGAGCCAATCATCCGCACTGGCCGGCCCGCCGCGTCACGCGACAGCACGCCGCGGTCCAGCACGTGCGCCCAGCTCCCGTCGTTGCGCAGGAAACGGTACTCGGCCTGCCACGCGGCCCGGGTGGACGCCGTGAAGTCGCGCAGGCTGGCGGACACCGACTCGCGCTCGTCCGGATGCAGCCTCTGCGTCCACCAGCCCAGGTCATGGTCCGAGGCATCGCGTCCGTAGCCGAACAGCTCCTCCTGCCCCGCGTCCCAGCGCACCCGCCCCGTGGCCAAATCACAGTCCCAGAGCACGTCATGCGTGGCGCGCGCGGCCAGCCGGTAGCGCTCCTCCGCCTCCCGCAGCGTGGCCTCCGCCTGCTCGCGCTCGGTGCAGTCCGCCACCACGCCCACCATGCGGTGCGGCCGCTCTCCCTCGTGGAAGCTCTGCCCCACCGCCTCGTACCAGTGGGTGGTGCCGTCCAGATGACGACAGCGGAACTTCAGCGCATAGGCCCCGTCCACGGCCAGCGCCTGCTCGATTCCGCGCGCCACCTTGGACCGGTCCTCCACCACCACGCAGGACAGGAAGGCCGGCAGCGAGGTGCCCAGCGACGCGGGCGCCTGTCCGAAGAACGCCTCCGCGTCCGGGGACCACGTCACCGCGCGCCGCGCCTCCGTCCACTCCCACACCACCATGCGGGCCTTGGACAGGGCCAGCCGCAAGAGCTCCTCGCGGGCCTGCAAGTCCCTGGCGCCCTCCAAGGCGCCTTCCGCGCGCCGCCGCGCCTCGCGCTCCCGCTCCAAGGTGTCGCGCAGCCCCGCCGCGTCCTCCGGCGACGGCTCCAACAGCCACAGGGCCAGGCCCTCCGACTCCTTGACGCCCACCACCTGGAAGCACGCCTCCAGTCCGTCGCGGGACAGCCGCAGCGTCGCGGACAGGGGCACGCCGGTGGCCCAGACGCGCACGCACGCCTCCAGCTCCACGCCGCGCACGCCTTGCTGCACCCAGCGAGAGACGCAGGCGGGCACCCCCCAGTCATGGACGAAGTGCTCCGCGGCCGCGTTGAGCGACGACCACTGGAAGTCGAGCACCTCGCCCGCCGGTCCCCGCAGCGCCTCCAAGCGCATGCACGGTGCGGGACTTGCGGCATGGAGCGACCGTGCCAGGGCATTCCCTGGCAACGACGACAGGCTCACCATCGACTTCCCCCCGGCGCCCAACACCCCGCCAGCCCCCCGTGCGGGAACTGGGGCGCGGAGCGCGCGTTGGTAGAGAGTGCCATGTCCGAGGTGTCGCGAACGTGTCCTCGGGTACAGCGATTCCCGCAGTGCTCACCCGTAAGCACTGTGTGGCGTGTGCCACGTCCCCCGTCCCCACCCGTCCCCAGGAGCAAAGTGCACCCAGGGTGACAACCGCCACTGCCCCACGGGGCAGGAAGGCGGGACTCCCACCCCGCTCCCGGACTTCAGTCCTGGAGTCGGGGCAGGCGCACCGTGAAGGTGGTGCCATCCTCCACGGAGGACACCACGTCCACGCTGCCGCCATGGCCGCGGACGATGTCCCGGACGATGTAGAGGCCCAGGCCGATGCTGCGGCTGGACTGGCCCTCCTTCAGCATGCCCCGCGTCATCGGCTCGAACAGGCGCGACAGGAGCTCGTGGGGAATGGGGTCCCCTCCGTTGTAGATGCTGACGAGCGCGTGGCCGGCTTCTCCGAAGGTGCGCAGCCGCACCGGCGCGTCCGGCGGGCTGTAGGCCAGCGCGTTGGAGAGCAGGTTCGTCAGCACCTGGGCGATGCGGTCCGGGTCCCACTCCCCTCGCACGTCCGGCGCCACGTCCACCTGCACGTGCCGCCCGGGATGGGCGCCCTGCACCTCGTCCAGCACCTGCGTCACCACCTCGCGCAGGTCCGTCGTCTGGCGGTGCAGGGCGATGCCGCCGCCCAGCCGCGCCTTGGTGAAGTCCAGGAGGTCTCGAATCATCCGCGCCGCGCGCTCGCTGGCCTGACCGATGCGCTGCACCGTGCGCCGCTGCGTGTCGGACAGCTCGCCCTTCTTCTCCAGGAGCCCCACCGACATGGAGATGGCCGCCAGGGGGTTGCGCAAGTCGTGCGAGACGATGCCCACCAGCTGCTGCTCGAACTCCGAGCGCCGCCGCAGCTCCTCGTGCACGCGGCGCTCCTCGGTGATGAGGCGCACCTGCTCCAGCGCCTGCGCGCACGCGTGCGCCAGCGCGGAGAAGAACGCCCGGTCCATCTCCGTGAAGAGCCGCGCCCGCGCGAAGGACAGGCTGATGGCCCCCAGCGCCCGCCCCTTCACCAGCAGCGGCAGGGCGATGGCGGACTCGTGGATGCCGTACGCGTTCAGGTGCGGGTAGCGCCCTTGCCAGTCCTCCAGCGAGCCCAGCCAGATGGGCCGCTGCTCGCGCACCGCCTCCGTGAGCGGCACCGGGTTGGACAACGGAATCCGGCGCCACTTCGCCAGCACCTGCTCGGGGTAGCCCACCGCGTCCACGATTTCGAGCGCGTCCCCTTCGTCGTTCAGGAGGTTCACCGCGCCCGCCTTCGCGCCCGCGGCCACCAGGCCCTGCTCGAAGAGCGCGCGGCACACCTCCGCCACCGTGCTGGCCTCCGACAGCCGCGCGGTGAAGTCGCGCAGCCGGTCGATGTGGCCCGCGGCGCGGTGCGCCAGCTCGCGCGCCTCCGCCTCCTTCTGGCGCAACAGCTCCGCCTGCGCGCGCACCTGGTGCTGCGCGCGGAACAGCTCCACGAAGACATTCACCTTCGAGCGCAGCACTTCCGGCGGGAAGGGCTTCTGCAGGAAGTCCACCGCGCCGGTGGAGTAGCCCGTGACGAGCTCCGAGTCGTCGCGCCCGTACGCGGTGAGGAAGATGATGGGGACATTGCGCGTGCGCTCGCGCTGCTTGATGAGGGAGGCCGTCTCGAAGCCGTTCATGCCCGTCATCCGCACGTCCAGCAGGATGACGGCGTAGTCCTCGCGAAGGAGGAAGCGCAGCGCCTGTTCTCCCGACGAAGCCTTCGCCAGCCGCACGCCCAGCGGCTCGAGGATGGCCTCCAGCGACACCAGGTTGGCGGGGTTGTCGTCCACCAGCAGCACGCCCGGGGCCTCGACGCCCGCGGGGACGGGGTTGTCCGAAGGGGCGTCCGGAGAGAGCGTGGCGCTGGAGCTCCCCTGCGTCCCTGGAGTTCCCCGCCATCGCAACCATTCCGCCATCGTCGCTATCCCTTCGTGGAACATGGAGTCTTCACCTGGAGGTCGGGCGGTCCACCTTCGAAGCCTGGGAGTGTCCATCCGGCCCAGGGGCGAGGCCGGCTCCCGACAACACTCCTTGCCCAGGAATCAAACCGTGCCGACGGTCGGCTTGTCGGGGTCGCCCACGGGGAGAGGCGGCAAGCGTGCGCTATCCATCACTCCCCGGGTTCAGTATCGCCCCTTCGCGCCCAGGATGGGCAGGACGATGGGCAGCCCCACGGCCTCCTTGGACAGCGGTCGGCCGCTCCCTCCGTCGTACTCGAAGCTCACCGTCTCCTGACTGATGGTGACATTGAGCATGTCCAGGTACGCCTCCAGGCTGAAGGTCTCATACACCCACGACTTGGACAGGCGCACGTCGAAGCGGAAGAACGGCGGCAGCCGGTCCACGGAGTCCCGGTCCACCTTCACCCATGACGGCCGGCCGGAGCTGTCGCGGCCCGCGCGGTGCGTCTGCGTGCCCAGCGTCCCGTACTCGGGGCGGCCGGTGTTGAAGTGCAGCACGCCGCCCAGGGTGACGCTGTTGGAGAACTTGTAGCTGAGCACCAGGTTGAGTACGTGCGACTGGTCGAAGGCGAAGGGCAGGTCCGCCTGCGCCTCGCCCAGCACGTTGCCCTCCAAATCGTACCGGTAGAAGCGCGTGCGCCGGACGCTGCGCTGCAACGTGTACGAGAGCCAGCCGAACCAGTTGTCGCCCAGCGGGTGGCGGATGAGCAGCTCCAGGCCGTACGCCAGGCCCTGGCTGGTGAAGTCGGGGAAGTTGATGTCGTCGCGGTCCGGGATGCCCGGGTCCTGGTCCGGGGTGGGAAACGGGTCCGGGTCATCCACCAGTCCCTCGTCGGAGAAGGGCGTCAGCTCAATGGTCCGCACCAGCGGGTTGACGTAGACGTCCATGCCCAGCTCCAGGCCCTGCATGGCCTTCCACTCGGCGCCGAGCGAGAACTGCGCGCCCTCCTGGAGTCCCAATATCAAGCTGCCCACGTCCACCACCGGCAGGCTGATGAGCGACGTGGGCGGCTGGTGGAACAGGCCCGCGGAGCCCTTGAGGACGAGCGAGTCGGTGAGCTGGTGGCGCAGCGTGAGGCGCGGCTCCAGCGCGGTGCGGTCGATGCCCGGGGACAGGTGGTAGTTGTCCACGCGCAGGCCCGGCACCACGGACCACTTGGGCGTGGGCTGCCACACCAGCTCCGCCCACGCGCCCAGGAAGGTGGCCAGCGCCACCGGGGCGAACTCGGCCGTCTCTTCGTCCGGGTTCAGCTCGTAGAAGTCGACGATGGCGCGCTTGTGGTCCACGTCGCCGCCCAGGCGCAGCGTGACTTTCGGGTCCAACGGCGCGGTGTAGTTCAGGCGCGCGGCCCAGGTGCCCTGGTCGATGAAGACGGACGTCGCGTCGCTCGGCGGATTGCTGCTGGTGACGGCGAAGCGGTCCAGTCCCCACGTCGCGCCGATTTCCAGCTCGCCGCCGGCCAGCGGGTGGCGGTGCCGCAGGTCCACGCGGTGGAAGATGATGGACTGCAGCGCGGTGTCGCCGAACTCGTCCTGCGCCTCGGAGCCGAACGTGTCCGACGAGCCGAAGGCGAACAGCCGCAGCTTGCCCTGGCCCACGTCCTGCTCCACGCGGAGCTGGTAGTCCCAGAAGTCGAGGATGACCTTCGGGTTGGTGCGGCCCGGCGACGGCGGGTCCTGGAGCTTGTTGGCCGCGAGCGCGATGAGCCACGGCGTATAGGAGTAGCGCCCCGCGACGCTGACGTTGGTGCCGGTGGAGACGAACGGCGTCTCCAGGAAGAAGCCCGCGTTGATGAGGTCCGCGTACGCGCTGCCGTGGACGCGGTCATCTCTGGGCCTGCTGAGCCGGCCTTCAATCGCGCCGCCCAACAAGCGCCCGTAGCGCGGCGGCGGTGAGCCCGGGAAGAAGTCGATGGAGTCGATGAAGTCCGGGTGGATGACGGCCGGACCGAGGAACAGGTGGAAGAGGATGGGGACGCGGATGCCGTCCAGGAAGTAGCCGGTGGCCGCGGGCTGGCTGCCTCGCACCACCGGGTACGCGACGCCGGACAACATGCTGCCCACGCCGGGCAGCAGCATGATGACGCGGAACGGGTCGCCCATGGTGCCGGGCACCTCGCGCAGCTCCGCGTCGTGCAGCGTGACGCGGCTGACCTCGGTGCGCTCGCGGTCTCCTCGCACCACCGTCTCGTACGGGTTGATGACGAGCGGCTCCAGCCCGTACACCACCTCCAGCGCCTCCTGCTCCCGGAGCGCCTCGCGGAAGAGGCCGGGCTTGTGGCCGGGCGCCGACACGCGGACGCGGTGTCCTCCCGAGGGCCAGCGCGCCTCGAAGCGGCCTTCCGTGTCCGTCTGCACCGGCGAATCCGGCGCGCTCTCCGACACCAGCGTGGCGCCGACGACGGGACGTCGGTTGCCCTTGGTGCGCACCAGGCCGCGCAGGGTGACGGGGCCCTCGGGGCGCGCGTCCTCGGCGACGACGGGCGCCTCGAAGCGGTACTCGAAGGCCAGACGCACCGGCACCGGCGTCCCATCCACGGTGGCCGGCGTGAAGCGCAGCGACGGCGCGGCGTGCAGCGCGGCCTCGTTCAACAGCGGGTGGACGCCCTGCACCAGCGTGGCGGACTCCACCTCGCCCGCTTCGTCGACCAGCAGCTCCAGGCGGACGACACCCGACACGCGCTCCGAGGCGAGCCTGGGCGGATAGGGCGCGGGGGAGTCCAGCGTCAGCGCGGGAGGGAGGAAGACGGGCTCGGCCACGCCACCGTCCGGCGTGGCGACCTCGACGGCCCAGCCCGCATCCGTGCGCGCCAGGCCCACCTCCTCGGCCACGCCCGCGTCCGGGCTCCCCGCATCCGACGGTGACTGCGCATGAGCGGGGCGCACCGGCGCGAGCAGCACCAGCAGCCACACCGCCATGCACGCGCGCGGGCCGAGTCCTCCGCGTCGCCTTCCCCGAATCGTTTCCGTCACGTCTGTTCCCGAGGGCCCCTGGCTCGCATGAGGCCAGGGACGGAGCGGAGTGACAAGCATCCCTCCGGCGAAGTCGTCACCCGCAGAGCAGAAGCAACCGCGAAACCTTCGCGTCCGTCCCGGGTTGGACGGAGCGCGGCCACCGCGTCACGCACCCGACACGGGCCTTGTCCCCGAGGGAGGGAGGACATGCGCACGGGGGCTCACCAAGTTCCCCGCACTCCGGAGCCCCGCGTCATGAGTCTTTGTCTGTCCCCGTCCTGGTGCCGGCTGGCGTCTACCGCCACGCCGCTGTCCTCGTCCCAGTCTCTCGCTGCCTGCCTGCTCCCCCTGGCTCCGCCGACGCGCTCGGTGGGGGACGTGGTGGTCGCGGGGACGTGGACCCTCGTCGTCGGGGAGGGCGTGGGATGATCGCCCCTCCTTCCATCCAGGTGGTGCGCGCTCGCCTGCTCCAGCTGCTCTTCGGACTGCTGCTGGTGCTGGCGGCGCTGAGCTTCATCCCCGCAGTGGAGGCCTCCCAGCTGGACACGCTCACGGCCGAACAGACGGCGGGGCCTCGCGATGACGCGGAGCGCCTGAGAGAGCCCTTGAAACCCGGGGCGATGGGGCCCGAGCGCTGCCCACCCGACACGCTCTGCCTTCCGAGCCGCTGAGCACCGGACTCGAAAGCACCCGGGCCGGTTCCTGGACGAGCCTGGCCCTCGGTCAGCGCACGACGCTTCGACAGTGCCCCAGCTCGGCCCGCGCCTCCGCGGTCTCCTGGGCGTAGGCCTTGCTCCAGGGGGTCAGCTCCTCCCAGGCACGGTGCGCCTCCGCGCAGGCCTCTTGCGTCGCGCCCGTCAGCCGGAGCGCCCGCGCGAGCCGACGACGGACTCTTGGAACGCGCGCGGAGCTCACCTGCCGCGCCGTGAGCACCTCCAGCGCGGTGCGCAGCGGCGCCAGGGCCTCGGCGGGTTGACCTCGCGCGAGCTGGACGTCTCCCAGGAGGAGCAGCGCCTCGATTCGCTCGGACGACGCGGGACCCAAGTCCCGCTCCATGCTCGCGAGCGACTGATCCACGTGACGCCGGGCCTCGTCCACCTTGCCCAGGAAGAGGAGGGCATCCGCCAGGGAGCGCAGCCCCGCGCCATCCACCTCGCCCCTGGCGACCAGGGGCTCCTGGAGCGCGACGCCGCGCGCGTGGAAGGCTCGTGCCTCGTCCGGACGACCCAGGAGGCGCAGCAGCCTGCCCACCTCGTGGACATCCAGGGCCACCTCCGGATGCGAGGCGCCATAGACGCGCTCGCGATGCGCGAGGACGCGCCGCACGTGCTCCAGCTCCAGGGGACGCTCGCCCTGCTCTCCCAGGACGCCGAGCCGGTTGGACGCCATCCCCATCAGCACGGGGCTGTCGGCGGCCACGCTCTTGCGCGCCACGGCCCAGCTCGCCTCCGCGGCCTCCCGTGCCTGGGCCCCATGTCCCCACTCGAAGTAGACGAGGGCCAGGTTGGACAACGTCCGCGCCACCGACAGGTTCTCCTCGCCCAGCGTCTTGCGGAGGATGGTGAGCGCGCGCTGGAGGACGGCCTCGGCCCTCGACAGCTCGCCCAACAGGGCCAGCGTGCCTCCCAGGTTCGCCAGGGCCCGTCCCGTGTCCCGGTGCGCCGGACCGAAGTGCTCCTCATGCAGCCGCAGCGCCTCCTCCTGCCAGCGCTTCGCCTCCAGCAGGCGCCCCTGCTGCCGCGCCAGCAGGCCCAGCCGGCCACTCAGCTCCGCGCGCGCATGCGTCTGGCCGCGCGTGGTGGCGGTCTCCAGCGACGCGCGCAGCAGCGGCTCCGCCTCCGAGAAGCGGCCCTCCTGCTCCAGCAGCTCCGCCTGCACGTGGTCCAGCATCGTGTCCAGCTCGGCGTCTCGCAGCGTCTCCGCCACGGCGCGGGCACGTTGAAGGAAGGGCCATGCTTCCGGGGTGCGCCCCAGGCCGTACCCGTGCAGCCAGGCCTGGGACTTCAGCACCCGCGCGAGCACGCCCAGGTGTCGCCCCGCCTCGGCCGCCAGCGAGCCCTGGGCCAGCGACGCTCGCGCGTCCTCGAACGCTCCCGCGTCCTCCTGCAACAGGGCGTGGAGCTGATGCGCTTCCGCTTCCAGGGGCCGATGCCGCGTGGCGAGCGCGCGCTCCCGGGCGGGCAGTGAGATTCGCAGCGCCTCCGAGGTGTGGCCCGCGAGCAGCTCCGCGTTGGCCCGGGCCAGCTCCACGCGCACCGCTTCCACCTCCGCGCGCACCGTCGGGTCCTGCGGTGGAGACACGGCCTCCTGCAACGTGCGCACGTCCGCGCAGCGGCCCACGCCGCCGAGCGAGGCCCCCAGCTTGAAGCCCCGCTCCACCGTTCGCGCGTCCGCGCCCTGCAGCGCCACTGTCAGCCGCGACAGCTCTCCCAGCCGCTGGTCCAGACATGTCATGCGCAGCCCCAGCGCAGCCTCCGACTGCTCGCCGAAGACGCGCGTCGCCTCGCATGCGGACCGGTGCGCGTGCGTCCAGTCCCGCGTCCACTGTTCCAGCGAGGAGGCCACGGCCTGGAACGAGGCCTCGGCCAACGGGTCCTCCGTCCTCAGGAAGGCCAGATGCGTGGACTCACGCACGGACGTGTCCCAGATGCCCGCGAGGTGCCGCTCGCTGCCGTGACAGGCTTCGCTCGGTGTCGTCGAGGAAGGCCCGAGCACGAGGAACCCCAGGCCCACCAGTCCTCCCGCGAGCACCGCCACGGCGGCGCTGCGCTTCCAGGCGCTGGCTTCTCGCGAGAGGCGGGAGCGCAGCACCTGCATGGACTCGAAGCGCCGCGACGGGTCCGCGTGGAGTCCACGCCGGACCACGGCCTTGAGCCACGAGGGAATGCCCCGCTTCTCGGGACGCACCTCCTGGCGCAGCATGGACGCGAGCAACTCTTCGCCCGTGGCGCCCGCGAAGGGCCGCTGTCCGTTGAGTGCCTCGTACAGCGCGACACAGAAGGCGAACTGGTCCGAGCGCGCATCGCCACGCGCTCCGCGAAGCTGCTCCGGCGCCGCGTAGGCGGGCGTCCCCAGGAACACTCCGGTGGCGGTAAGCGGCTCCGCGACGGGGACGAGCGGCTCTGCTTCTCGTGGTGGCTCTCCTGTCGCGCTGGCCGGGCCGACGTCGGTGCTACGCACCTCGCCCCGTGACGGCTCCAGTCCCGCCGCGTTGGCCAGACCAACGTCAGTGCTGCGCACCTCGCCCCGTGACGACTCCAGTACCACCGCATTGGCCAGACCAACGTCGGTGCTGCGCACCGGGCCCCGTGACGGCACTCCAGTCGCCGCGTTGGCCAGGCCAACGTCGGTGCTGCGCACCGGGCCCCGTGACGGCACTCCAGTCGCCGCGTTGGCCAAGCCAACGTCGGTGCTGCGCACCTCGCCCCGTGACGGCTCCAGTCCCGCCGCGTTGGCCAGGCCAAAGTCGGTGATGCGCACCTGTCCGTCGCGCGTCAGCAGGACGTTGTCGGGCTTGAAGTCGCGGTGGCTGATGCCCAGCGCGTGGGTGGCCGCCAGCCCGTCCGCCGCCTGGATGAAGCGCGCGAGGATTTCCCGACGCGTGCGCGGCTTCTCCGCCAGCCACCGCCGCAGCGTGCCTCCCTCCACCAACTCCATCACCAGGAAGAGCTGCCCCTGGAACTCGCCCACGTCATGCAAGTGCGCGACGTGGGGATGCGACAGCCGCGCCATCGTGCGCGCCTCGCGCTCCAGTCGCTGACGCGCTTGGGTAAGCGAGCCCTCCCCGAGCCGCGCGAGGTTCAGCAGCTTGAGCGCCACCTTGCGGTCCAGCTCCGGGTCATAGGCCGCATGGACGCGCCCCATCCCTCCCTCGCCGAGCAGCCCCAGCACGATGTAGCGCCCCACGCGCGCACCCGTGACGAGCAGCCCCGCGTCGACGCTCGGTGACGGCGCCAGGAACCCGCCCAGCACCGCGAGCACGCTCCTGCACTCCGAGCAGCCGGAGACATGCTGGCGCACGGCCTCGGTGCCCTCGGCGTCCAGCCCTCCGCTCGCATATCCCGAGAGCGTGTTCTCGTCCGGGCAGCTCACTCGCGCGCCGCCAGCAGTCCCGAGAGGCTCAAGTCCAACCGTCCATGGATGGCGCGCATCAGGCTGTCCACTTCCGGCTCGGGCAATGACAGCCGCTCGGAGAGCGCGCGTCGCGTCCGCTTCTCCAGCAGCGCCTGCACCGAGGAGAGGCGACGCGACAGGGTGGACTTGTGCAAGCCGAACAGCGCACCCATGCGCTCCAGCGAGAGGCGCTCGACGAAGTGCAGTCGCAACAACTCCCGGTCCTCGTCATCCAGCGACGCCACCGCGCGAATGAATGCCGCACGCACGTGTCCCCGGGCCTCCTCCCGCACGAAGCCCAGCTCCAGTCCTCCCGGCGCGGGGTGCGCGGCGAGCACCTCGGCATCGACCAGGGACTCTTCTCCCTGGGCCTTGCGCATCCTCAGCGCGAGCCGCACCGCGGAGACACTCACCCAGTGCAGCAGCGGACCCACGCCCGCGTAGCCAAGCAGCCGCGAGGGCGCATCCGCGCGAGGCATCAAGAGATTCGCCCGGAGCACCTGCAGCACCTCGTCCACGAACACCGGCGAGGGATGGATGCGAGACAGCGGAACGCGCAGCGCGAGGAGGACCTCCTGCTCCAGGAGCGCGGTGGCCGCTGGCAGCCCCTCGGCGCAGGCGAGCGCGAGCGCGAAATCCCGGGCATGCAGTCGCTCCAGCGCGAGCATCGGGTCCACCGCCCGCGAGAGCCAGGCTCCCAGGTGTCGAGCGAAGGCACGCGGCTCGGGCGCGGCGGAGGAGAGAGAAGCGGCCTGGGAGAAGACGCGCTCCACGGCCTCCCTGGCGCCAGGAGCCTCGCGCAGGCGGGCGGAAGACGGCTCGCCCGCGGACCGCAACACCCACTCGAAGGACTCGGAGTCAGCCCCATGCATCCCAAAGCGCTCCCAACCTCGAGCCCGCGATTCGCCGGGGCCGGGGCCACGCTCATGCATCTACCACGAAGCCCCACGCGCACTGAACGCCGCGCCAGGGTGACGCCCGCCTGCTCGGGCTCGTTCAGGTTCGGAAGACGCGTTCAGCGCTGGGGGAGGATGGCCGAGGCCACCTGGTTGACCAGCTTGAGCTGACCGCGCGACATGCGACGCAGCGTGCGCAAGAGCCGGCGCATCTCCGGCAGGTGGTCCTTGTCCCGGGAGTCCTCCTCCCACAGCGCGGCCCCCACCGAGGCCGCCGTGACGAGCCCCAGCCCCACGTCCGCCGACAGGCGCAGCGCCAGGCACAGCCGGAACAGCGTCGGCACGCTGGGCATCATCTTCCCGCGCTCCATCCGTCCGTAGACCTCCGCGGCGATGCCGATGCGCTCGGCCACATCCGCCTGCGTCAGCCCCGCGCGCATCCGCGCCGACCGCGCCTCCTCGCCCACGCTCACCGCCAGGCGACGCTCCAGTTGTTGACGCGACTGCCGGGCGCGGTCGCTCGGCCGTCCCAGGCGTCCTCGGGGCGACTTGCGGGTGGAGGCGAAACCTTCAGGGTGGGTCTTCACCGCGTCAACCTTATGAGTACGGGCCGAGGCCCCGGCCCACACAGGCACAGGCCGTCCTCGGACGCGTGTCCGACAGGACTTATAACCCAGCAAGTCATCAGGCGAAATACCGATATGGCGGGTAGTCTCCCGGTCCTCGCCAACCCCACCGCCCACCCGTCACGCCCCCCACCCTCCGTCCGAGTCCGCCCTCTGGCGTCCTCCTCCGCTCCCTCTGAGCCAGCACCCCCTCAGGACCCAGGAGGTCCAGGACATGTGATGAGACCTCCCACGCGAGGTGGGCCCCTCCTGACAGGTCCTGGACGCTTGGGCTTCGGCGCTTGACACCTCTCGTTCGTAAAGCCGAAAATCAAGACATCGCCTTAAAACTGGCAGACTCGAAGACCGAGGACCCACCATGGCCGGGCATCCCACCGCCGATGAGCTGATGAAGCGCCTGCTGGCCACTCGCGAGGCGGGCGACGCCAACCGCGCCAGCCCGGAGCAGCTGCGACTGCTGCGCGAGCTGACGCGGGATGCCCCCACCTTCGCGCCCGCGCTGCTGGAGCTGGCGCGGCTGCTCCAACTCGCGGAGGAGCCCGGGGTGGCCTCGGAGGTCACCTTCGCGGAGGTGCAGCGGCTGCTGGAGCAGAGCGTCTCCGTGTCGCGCCGCAGCGCCGTCGCCCTGGTGGAGCTGGGCTACTTCCTGGACGTCATCCGGGGCCGCGATGACGACGCGATGGCCCTGTGGGAAGAGGGCTCCACCCAGGCCCTGAAGACGCTGGAGCAGGCGTGGGCCGGCATGCTGCGAAGCCTGGGGGACGCGCGCACGAAGGAGTCCCTGGAGAAGGGGCTGCGGCTGGCGGAGCGCGCGGAGAAGGTCTTCCCGGACTCGCCGCGGCTGCTGGACGAGGTGGAGCTGGTGCGCGAGCACGCACGGCAGGACGGACTCCTGAAGCCGACGTCTGGCGCCTGAGGAAGCGTCCGGGGCAGACACTACCCATGAGGTGACTTCCCGCTGGAGGACGACCATACTCTCCGAGTGAGTCCTCGGGCCCATCGGGTCCGTCCGTCAGAGGAGAGTCGCCATGTCGCCCCCGTCGTCCGACGCCTCCGCCCAGCCGCATGTGCTGCTGCGCTCCGGTCGCGCCTCCTATGAGCTCGTCAAGTCGCTGGGCGCCGCGCACCACGGGGAGCTGCTCCTCGCGCGCCGCCGCTACGAGTCGGACTTCGGGGGCTACGCGGTCATCAAGCGCCCCCTGCGCGCCGAGGCCGCGCACCGGCTCCTGGAGGAAGGGCGGCTCACCGCGCTGCTGCACCACCCCAACGTGGTCAGCGTGCATGACCTGAAGGGTCCGGATGACGCGCCCGTGCTCGTCTTCGAGCACACCCCGGGACACCGGCTGGACTCGCTCCTGGAGTCCTCCGCCCGCGCCCACCTGCCCTTCACGGAGGGCTTCGCCCTCTACGTCGCCGCCGAAGTCGCGGAGGCGCTGCACCACGCGCACACCCTCACCGACGAGCACGGCCGGCCGCTGCGCGTCGTCCACCGCGACGTCGGTCCCCACAACATCCTCATCACCGAGCACGGCGCGGTGAAGCTGCTCGACTTCGGCGCCGCGTCGTCCGCCCTCTCCGGCGCGCTGGAGACGCAGGAGCACCCCACCAGCCTCGCCTACGCCGCCCCGGAGCACGTCGCGCGGCAGCCGCTGGACGGACGCGCGGACCTGTTCAGCCTGGGGCTGGTGCTGCTCCAACTGCTCACCGGCCGACACCTCTTCGAGGGCGCGGACCGCTTCGAGGCGGAGCGCCGCCAGCGCCGCGCGCGGGCCCTCTCCCAGGAGAGCGCGGCGGAGGTGCACGCGCTGGACTCCGCCATGCAGGAGGCCGTCAGCCTGGCTGCCGCAAGGGAGCTGCGTCGTCGCATCCGCGCCTATGGCCGAGAGGACCTGGAGGACGCGCTGCGCGCGGTGCCCGTGGCCTTCCAGCCGCTCCTGCGCGGCACGCTGGCGCCCGAGCGCGAGGAGCGCTTCGGCACCGGCGCGGAGCTGGCGCGCACGCTGCGGCTGTACGCGCGCCGCGCGGGGCTCGTCTTCGGACGCGCGGACGCGCTCGCGGAGGTGACGGGCCTGAGGTACGCCTCGCTGCGCGTGCAGGCCGGGGAGTCTCCCGAGGAAGTGCTGGAGGACAGGCTGTTGCCGGAGGAGGACCCCGCGAGCTGATCCCCGCACACCTCCCGAATCCGGAAGCGTGCGCTGGAGAACACCCGCACCGTCCCCGCCCGGACGTATCGACGCGGTGCGACTGGCGGTACTGAGACTTCGGTACGAGTCTCAGTCTCCATGTGCACGCCAAGCCTCGTCCTCCTGGTGGAAGACCACGCAGACAGCCGGGAGCTCCTGGAGGAGTTCCTGACGATGGAGGGCTTCGCCGTGGAGACGGCGGGCAACGGCCAGACGGCGTGGGAGCGCCTGCGCCGGCCGCCCTGTCCGGACGCGGTGCTGCTGGACTTGATGATGCCGGTGATGAGCGGGTGGGAGCTGATGCGCCATGTCCGCGAGGACGCCGCGCTGAGCGCCCTGCCCGTCGTCGTCGTGTCCGGCGCGGGCAGCAGCCAGCCGCTGCCCGAGGGCGTGCAGGCCGCGGTGCCCAAGCCGGTGGACCTCTGGGAGCTGCGCGCGACGCTCGCCCGCGTGGTGAACGCGGCGGGCTGAGGGGCTGACGCGCTGGCGACTCAGGCCGACGGAGGCGCGCGCGGGAGCGTCACCTGGAAGACGGTGCCCTGCGCCTCGGTGGACGTCACCTGGATGCTGCCCCCGTGGCCCTTCACCACCTGCTCGACGATGTAGAGGCCCAGGCCCAGGCCGCCGCTGATGCTGCTGCCCTGGTGGCTGCTGGTGGCGCGGCGGAACGGGTCGAACAGGTGGGGCAGCGCCTCGGCGGAGATGGGCTCGCCGGGGTTGTGGACCTCCAGCATCACCGCGTCGCCCAGGTCCGTCAGCGTGAGGGTGACGGGCGCATCCGGCTTGCTGTACTGGAGCGCATTGCCGCCCAGGTTGCTCACCACCTGGAGCAACCGGTCCGCGTCCCACTGGCCGTCGTAGCGGCCCGCGCCGCCCGCCACCTTCAGGGAGCGCTCCGGCCACGCGGCCTCCAGCTCCTCCACGCCCTGGCGCACCACCGCCCGCAAGTCGCCCGGCGTGCGGTGGATGGGAATGCCTCCGCCCAGCCGCCCGCGCGTGAAGTCGAGCAGCTCCGAAATCATCCGCGTCATCCGCGCGCTGGAGCGGGCGATGCGCGTGACGAAGCGGCGCTCGCGCTCCGCGAGCACCTCGCTGTGGAGCAGCTGCGTGGTGGACAGGTGGATGGCGTTGAGGGGGTTGCGCAAATCGTGGCTGACGATGGCGATGAGGCGCTCACCGAAGCGGGCCGCCTGGAGCGCGGCTTCCTGCGTGCGGCGGCGCTCGGTGACGTCCGCCAGCGTGGCGACCCCGGCGATGAGCTCTCCGTCCCTGTCGCGGATGGGCGCGCTGGAGACGAGCACCGTGAGCGTCCGGCCATCCTGGTGCTTCAGCATCGCCTCCTCGCCCTGCACCACCTCGCCCGTGCGCAGGGTGCGCGCCAGCGGCCACGCGTCCGGGGCATACGGCTCCCCATCCAGGCGGCGGGCGTCATAGGTGGTGGTGAAGGTGTCCACGTGGGCCATGGGCAGGAAGGGACGCCCGGTGAGCGCGGCGACCTGCCGGTTGGCGAGCACCAGCCGGCCGGTGGGCGCGTCCGCGATGAAGATGCCCGCGGGCAGCTGCTCCAGCACGGCGGCCAGGCGCGCGCGCTCCGATTCGATGGTGGACAGGAGCCGCTGCCGGTCCGCCTCCACCGCGCGGCGCTGGGTGATGTCCAGCACGGTGGCCACGCGCCGTGACACCCGCCCCGTCTCGTCCCGGAAGGCGGTGACGTGGGAGAAGGCGGGAAAGCGGCTGCCATCCTTGCGCAGGTGGAGCGATTCGTACTCGTGCGAGGGCTTGGAGTTCGCGGCGGTGGCGTGGCGCGGGAGCATGCCCCGGGCCTCGGGGGCAATCGTCGTCTCCAGCGGCTGGCCGATGAGCTCCTCCGGCGTGGCGCCGTGCATGCGCGCGAAGGCGGGATTGACGTCCAGCAGCGTGTCGTCCTGGGCGGACACCACCGCGACGCCGACGCCCAGGCGGAAGAAGACCTCCTCCCAGCGCCGCAGGCCGGCCTCGCTCTCGCGCAGGCGCGCAAGGGACGCCTCCGCCTCCGCGCGAGCCTGGCGCTCGCGCTCATGGGCCTGGGCCTGGGCGACGAGCGCGGTGGCACGCGACGCCATGGCGCGGAACAACAGCAGGTCCTCTTGCGACAGCTCGGTGCTGCCACGGCTGCCCATCAGGGCCACGCCGATGAGCGTGTCGTTCAGGACGAGCGGGACGCCGTAGAGCGCGCGCACGTCGGAGGTGCGCACCACGTCCGAGTGGGCCCGCTCGTCGCGGCTGGCGTCATGCACCAGCAAGGGCTCGCGCGTCGCGGCGATGGTGCCCGCGAAGCCCTGCCCCACGGGCACGCGCCCACCGACCTCCACACCCTCCCCCACGCCGCTCTCCACGCGCAGGGAGTCCTCGCCGTCGCGCAGAAGGACCACGGCCACGTCCACCGAGGCCACCGTGTCGCACAGCACCTGGAGCAGCCGGGGCAGGAAGCCCGCCACGTCGGGGCTGCCCAGCGCCGCCGCGCTGATGCGGTCCAGGGCCTGCAAGGTGCGCTCTCTCGCGCGGGTGTAGCGGCTGACGGAGGCGGCGACGGCCTCGTCCATGGCCTCGTGGAAGATGCGCTCCTCCTGCGGGCGGGCCGTGGCGTGGCCGCGCGCGGACCACAGGCGCAGCACGCAGCCGCGAAGCAGCCGGTACTCGGCGACGACCTGCCGCAAGTCGAAGCCCTCGCCCAGCCGCTCCAGGGCGTGGTCGTCGCTCATGACCTTCAACCCCGCGGCCAGCTCCGAGTGGGAACCGCGCATCATCGCCGCGACGCCCTCCAGCAGTCGGGGCAGTCCATCGCGCAGCGCGGGGCGCGCCAGGGCCTGGGCCGCGGGGATGGAGCGGACCTCCACCTCCCACGCCTCCAGGATGGTGTCGCGGTTCTGAATCAGGAAGTCAGCCAGGGGGATGGGCAAGGGCGTGTCGGAGGTGGTGCCCCGGGCCGGGCACGAGGTGGGCGTGGATTTAGGTCAAGCGCCCCCCCGTCCACAACCGAGCAGAAGCCATGCGCCATCCAGGCCACACTTCACTTCGCGTCGAAAGCCTCGCCGGCTCGCGGTGTCGCTCAATGCGACGACGCGGGCGCCATCACATCCGTGAGCCGCAGCAGGCGGTGCTCCTGCTCCAGCAGGTAGTGCACGCGGAAGCCGGAGCCCAGCACCACCAGTCCCACTTCTTCCGGCAGCAACGGCCCCTCGAGCGGCAGCCCGGCGGCCAGCGCGGCCAGCTCCCCTTGGAGCCGCTGCCGGACCGGGGCCGGGCACTCGTCGAGCGTACGCAATGCCGGAGGCGCGAGCTGAAGACGCAGAGCCATGGTCCTACTCAGGGTGACCACCCCGGGCGTGGCGAACAAGACGTGCCCAGGGTCGATGAGACTGGTGCGCTTCCAACTTCCACGAATCTGGATTTCCCGCGCGGCGCTCCGCGTCACCCCTCCGGCTGTCCTCCACCGAACGAGCCACACCCGGTCCAGCAGGCGGGAAATGCTGGCGCGCGGTATTTGAAAAGGGTCTCCTCCCCCCCGGCGCCATGTCTCAGTCCCTACGTCACCTCCTCCTCGTCGAGGACGACCCCTCCTGGCGGTCTCGGCTGGCCGATGCGGCCCACGCGGAGGGCGTCGCCGTGAGCCATGCCTCGGATGGCGTGGAGGCGCTGGACTGGCTGCGCACCCGGCCTCGCGCGGGGCACCCCGACCTCATCCTGCTGGACCTGGTGTTGCCGAACATGGATGGCTGGGAGCTGTACGGCCAGCTGCGCACGGATGCGCGCCTTCGGCACCTGAACGTGCTGATGTTCTCCGAATCACTCAACGGCCAGGAGGTGCCGCTGGGCGGCGTGGTGGGCTATCTGCGCAAGCCCCACGTGCCGGAGGCGATGCTGACGGCGCTGCGCTCGAACCTCCGGTATCCGCCGGAGCTGGCCCCGCGCGAGTCCTCCGAGCCGTATGTGTTGAGCCTGACGGAGGAGGTGTCGCTGCCGCTGCGCCTGTTGCCTCCGTCCTTGGGACACGCGGTGCGCATGCACCTGTTGCACGCCGCGGAGCTGGTGGGCACCGAGCTGCCCATGGCGTCCACGTGGCTGATGGCGCTGCCAGGCACGCCTCCCGCGCTGCTGGTCTCCGTGGAGGGCGTGCGGGTGGTGCTGGAGGTGGACGACGAAGCGCGCGTGCTGCGCGGCACGTCCGTGGACCTGCCCGCGCACCTGCTCAAGCCGTCCTGACGACTCGGCTCACGCGATACCCCCGTTGCGCACCGTGCCGTGCTCCAGGTCCAGGCACAGCAGGCGGCCTCGGGTGTCGAACATCAGCAGCGCGGTGGAGGTGAGGCGGACTCGTGGGAGTTGCTCGTCCCCCTCGGTGGTGAAGGTGAGCCGCGCGCGGAGGAAGCCACGCGCGTCGAACAGGCTGACGTGCCAGTCCTCGTCGACGAACGCCAGCTCCGCGCGCCACGACTCCGAAAGGAAGCCCTTCACGCGCTCCAGGGACGCCTCGCCCACGGACATCGGCGTGGCGAGGCGAGGCGCCAGCGGCTTCACCCACAGCCAGTCCGCCCCGGTGATGCGGTTGTATTCGCGGTCGCTGAAGTGGACGGAGGCGCGCACCTCGCCATCGGCGGTGAAGGCGCAGGAGAGGAGCCGGATGGAGATGCCTTCCCGTCGGACCCCGAGCGAGTCGCGCACGCGCAGGGTGGGGCCGTCTCGCAGCTCGTAGACCCAGCGCTCCGCATCGGTGGTGACGAAGCACGCGTGCGTCTCGTTCGCGGCCAGCGCGACGACGGAGCCAGACACCTCCGACACCCTCCACAGGGCGCGCGGCTCGGCGGCCTGGGCATCCAGCATCATCACCGTGGACCTGGACGCGACGAACCACACCTCCCCGTCATAGGTGGGAGCCCACGCGTTCATGGCCACGTCGCACCACGCGGTGGCCTGACGCCGCACCACGTCCACGCGGGATACATGGTGCACCTCGCCGCGCGGCGCGATGGCCAGCACCCGGTCCCCATGGAGTGAGGCGACCAGGGAGAACGCGGGCACGTCGAAGTGCGCGAGTCTCCGGCCCTCGGCGCTCTGAAGGACGACGCCCGCCTCGCCCAGCGCGAGCAGCCACCGGTCTCCGGGGAGCACCACCGCGTCATGGATGGCGAAGGCTCCAGCGTCCGCGAGCGAGGCCGTCGCCAGTACCACGGGCCGCCGGGTGTCATGGACCCAGGAGGACGGAACTGGAGGGACCAGCGAGGGCAGGTCCGCGCGCAGCGAGCCATCCGGCAGGCCTTGCAGGAGTTGGGAGACGAACTCGAAGAGGAAGTGGGCCCGGCCCAGGGCGCGATCTCTCAGGAGGGCACGCACGGTGGGGACGAGCACGGCGGCCCGGGCCGCGGACACAGGCTCGCTCTTCAGGGCCTGGGCGAATGCCAGCCGCTCGGCCGGGCCCTGCGAGGAGTCATCGTCCAGCAGCGCGAGCACGCGGGGGTGCGCCGCTTCCAGCCCTCCCTCAATCGAGCCGACCCACAGCGCGAGGAGCCGCGCGCCGCTTACACCGCCCACCTCCACGCCGCGCTCCAGCCACTCACGCGCCTGGGGCCGAGCCTCCTGCACCGGCCAGATGGCGTGGACGGCCTGGGCCCAGTTTCCCGCGTCGGCGCGAGACTGGCCCCATGAGAGGCGCAGCGCGTGTGCCTCGGTGGGGTGCGTGCGCTCCAGGCGCAGCACGGCATCCGCGAAGCAGCCGCTGCGCCGGGCGATGTCGATGGCGCGCTGGGAGTCCTTCGCGAGGAACCACTGGCGCACGACGAGCCCCGGCGGCAGCCCGCGCCCCTCGGCCAGCTCCGCCGCGAGCTTGAAGCGCCCGTGCCGCTCCAGGAAGGCGACGGCCTCCTCGTGAGCGCCGAGCAGCTCGGAGAGGACGAACGCGGCCTCGTCGATGCGCCCCTCGCGCTCGAAGCGCTGCAAGGCGGCGCGGTAGCGCTGGCGGAGGGCCTCGAAGAGCGCGTCACCTCCGGCGAAGGTCGTGGCCGGACCGCGCGGCCCGAGCTGGAGCTTGAGCTCCTCTCTCGGCCCCGGCAGGCCGAGCGCCTCGCGGGTGTTGGCGTTCACGCTCCCACCCAACGGGATGGCATGGCGCAGCGCTTCGTGAAGGTCGCCGCCCTCGAACATCTCGAAGAGGCGGCGCAGGTACTCCGCCTTGCGCCGGCCGAGCAGGTCCCCCAGGGGCGTATTGCGCACCAGCCACTGAGACAGTCGCGACAGCGGGCCGGGGCCCGGAGGAGGACCCGAGGGCTGGGGTGACGTGGAGCGCGCCCCCGCACCGCTTCCGGATTCCCGTGTCGCCGAGCGAGCACGAAGCGCCGCCCACAGCCGGCCCAGCAGGGACGGTGTCCTGGGAGTCAGGGCCTCGCGCCGCGCGCCAGACGTGGAGATGCCCTTACCCTCACCCGAGGGCAGCGCGCCCGCCGAGGAGGACGCGTTCCTCAGCCATGCCGCGAGGCGGCCGAGCCACCCGCTGGCGACTCCAGGGCCCGCGCGTCCCGACGTCGCTCCTGACTCGACGCTCGACGTGGAGGCCCACAGGGCGCGCAGTCGCGACAGCAACCCTGGACGCGCGGCGCCAGCATCACTCCGGGAGGCCATCGCCTCGGCGGACCGCCCCTTCCACGCGGCGCGCAGGCGCGCGAACAGCCCCGGGCGCCTGGCCACGACAACCTCGGACGAGGGAGCCCTACCCTGCATCCGCGCCAGCACCACACGTGCCTCCTGCGACGGCTCCGGAATCGAGCCGCCGAAGAAGGCGCGGGTGACAGGCGCCACGGGCTCCACGGCGGAAGCCACGGGCGGAGGTCTCGCCCCCAGGCTGTCCGTGCGCAGCACCGTCCACGCTGACACGTCGAACCACGAGGACAGGTCCACGACGCGCGCACCCGACAGCGAATGCACCTGGGCCTGGCCCGCGCGCACGAGCACGAGCGAGTCCTTCGTCGCGCCCAGCCGCTCCCACTCCGAGGCCGTCAGCGGCGCGGAGGTGAGCACACCGCCCTCCAGCGTGAGGGGCAGTCCCGGGCTCGATGCCGTGGAGACGCGCTGCACGCGCGCGGAGCGCAGCAGATATCCCCCCGCCACGAACAGCACGGACGTGCCCGGCGCCCACAGCGCCATCACCCGCCGCCGAGCCTCCTGCTCGCCGAGCAGCTCCGGGTCGAACCAGAACGCCGAGGCACTCACCGTGCCCCGGTGCACATGCTGACGCGGCGCCGTCCTCGCGTGCGCGAAGCGCCTCATATGCCCTCCGCCGTCGCGCGATAGCGCACGTGTCCGTCACGAAGGTCCAGCAACACCAGCTCCCCGGTCTGCGTGAGCCAGCCGAGCAGCGACGTGGTGTGGCTGAGCTCCGCGTGCACCACCGGAGCCGAGGCCTGAGCGAGCACGTGGTGGCCCTGCGCTCCGAACCACGACAAGGTGCGCTCATCTGGCCCCAGTACCACCAGCCCGGCCTGCCCCGGAGAACCGTGACAGCAGCCCACGCCGACCACGTGGAAGCCTGGGGGCACCATGATGTCCTGGACGGAGCCCTCGAGAAACAGTCGCCACACTCTCGGCCCGTGACTCATCGCGAGCAACCCCGAGTCCCCAGGCACCTTGACTCCGACAGCGTGCCCGAAGAAGGCCTCACCCCCTCGTGCCTCCAGCACCGTGCTCGTCGACGCGTCCGGCCCCACGACATGGAGCGTCGTCCGCGAAGGCAAGGGCGGCCCCTCCGAGGGCGCGATGTAGACAGGCTTGCAGACATTGGGCGGATACGGAGACGCGGGATACAGGCCGCGCAACCCCGTGCCCCGGCGAACGCTGGGGCCACTGCGGACGTAGACGAGCTTGCCGTGGACCCGGGCCATCGCCGTCACCGAATTGTCCAGCGCCATCAACTCGACGCGATGCTCGGCCTTGACCAGGTAGACGAGGAAGAGCTCTCCGCTCCGCGTCAGCAGCAGGACCGACTCCCCATCGCGGTCCCTCCACGAGAACAGCCGGCCGGGGCCTCCGTGCGCGACGGGGAGCTCCGAGGCGTGGCCCGGCGTCCACCGCTCGGTCACCGGGCGCCGCTCACCCGCGTCGGCGCGGGGAGGCTGGGGCTTGAGCGTGCCGTGGAGGACATAGCGGTCCGGCCGTTCCATCAACGCGAGCAGTCCACCATTCGAGCGCCACCCCGCGGCGAGCATCATATGACCGGGCTGGAGCCTCATGCGCCGAGGTCGGGGCGCGGTGGAGCTGGTCGAGTCGGGAATCGCCATCGCGGACACGCCGCCGTCGGAGTGGAACATCACCAGCCGGAAGCCGTCCGCCGAGAAGTGGAACGAGCGGGCCTTCTGGCCTCCGGCCATCGACACGGGCTTCGCGACACGGCTCTGGAACGGGTCTCTCAGCAGGCGGATGCTGTCGTCGGGAGGCGGCAGGTCCAGCACGACTGAACGCACCGGACGGGAGGCGGGACGCACGTCCACGGTGAGCTTGCGCACCTCGGGGGCCAGCACCTCCGTCACCTCGATGCGGGACATCGACTCCGCACCGGGCAGCCGCGCGAGGCGAGCACTCCCCACCAGCCACGTCTCCTCCGGAGCGTCACCCAGGGACAGGGCTTCGTGCCATGCGGCGAGTCGCTCGACGGTGGGTGGCTCCACATCGCGCGCGGAGAGCCAGGAGAGCAGCACGCTGGGAGTCACCTCGGAATAGGTGCCCCGCTCGGGCGGAGCCTGGAGCACGCCCCACGCGAAGGAGGCCCCGGCGGCCTGGGCACGACGGGCCATGACGATGAGCAGCGCGAGGTGCGCGATGCGAGGGTTGCCGAGCTGGTCGGGCCCCGCGTCCAGCAGGACGACGGTGCGGCGCGCGCCCTGGGGCTGACGGAAGGCGGGCTTGAGGAAGGACAGCTCACCGAAGGCGGCGCGACGCACCAGCTCGTCCGGAGCCTCCAGGGCCCACAGCCACTCACTGACGAGCAGCCGGTCGAAGGAGCCGCGGCGGGTGATTCCGTCATAGCCCTGGGGCTCGCCACCGGCGGTCTCTCCACGCGGGCGCAATGCCCCCATGGCCGCGGACAGCCGGGCCACGAACGGCCCCAGGTGCATGGCCATTTCCTCGGGGAACAGCGCGAGCGACTCCGCCCACGGGCGCAGCGCGGGAGGCAGCGAGCTCATGACGCCCCTTCCCTTCCCGCGCCGGCTTCCTCGCTCGCGAGCCACGCGACGAGCGTGGGGCGGTGCACCGGCCGAGCCGAGGCCACCGAGATGAGCTGAAACGAGCCAGGAAGCACGGCGAGCGGCGTGGCGGTGTCTCCCGCCAGCGCCAGCAACGCCCGCTCCAGCAACGAGGCCACCACGTCCGGCGCGAGCGCACAGGGCAGCAACAGTGACGGCGCCGCGCTGTCGCGGCCCAGGTACAGGACGCCATCCACCCACGGCAGGGACTCCGCGGCGCCCAGCAACACGAGGACGCCCTGCCCCGCGACACCGCGCCACGCGCCCAGCTTCGCGTCGTCCTCCCGAAGGGCCCGTCGCGCGAGCACGCGCGCCACCTCTCCCACGCCGATGACGGCGAGCGGCTCCATCGCCTCCGCGCGCGGTCCCCAGCGCACCGGCAGGGCCCCCTGACTTTCACTGCTCATGACTCCACTCCACCGCCCTCTCGCACGTCTTGAAGCCCCGTCCCCCGCGTCGTCGACGCGGACCACGCCGCCAAACCTCCGGTCAGGAGAGCCCGGCGCGGCGAGCCTCCAGCGACACCGGAGACACGAGCGCGAGCGCCTCCGTGAGCCCGGCGCGCAGGACCTTCAGGTCCTCGGTGAGGAACTCGGGAGCGAAGCTCGCGTCCATCTCCCGCGCCACGCCCTCCAGCTTGAGGTGCCACGCGGCGAAGGCCTCGGCGTCGGTGTCGCTGGGACGCTCGGCGAGCAGCACCTGCCCGGCCTGGGCGATTCGCTGCGCCCGAGCCCACGGCCCCGCGCTGGCCTCCAGCGCCGCCGCCGAGAGGGCCGGGTTCTCCGTCGCCGCGAGAAACTCCCGCAGCACCTCCCGCGCGAGCGCCTGTCCTTCCTTCGTCGGCACCGCGTACACGAGCGGCCACAGGTCCGCGGTGCTTGGAACGGAGCGTCCCGCGAGCACGGCCGCCGCGGCCACCAGTCGCTGCACCTTCACCGCGCGCCGGTCCGACAACGCGAGCCCCGCCCCGCGCAGGGAGCGCAGCGCGTGGGCCAGATGCGGACGCACGGGCGCCAGGTCCGCCTCGCGCGCCGCCTGCGCGAGCACATCCAGCGCCTCCAGCGAGGCACGGCGTCCCGAGCCGTCGCCCCACAGCGAGGCCCCGCCCGCGAGCAGGTCCTCCAGTCGCGGGTCCGGCACGGGCTCGACGAAGATGCGCGCCAGGAAGCGGTCAGCGAAGGCGGCGAGCGACTCGTCCTCCGGCAGCGCGTTGGCCGCGCCCACACAGACGCGCAGCGGGCAGCGCATGCGCGTGTGGCCCCGGCGGAACGTCCGCTCGTTGAGCAGGCCCAGCAGCGTGTTCAGGATGGCGGTGGAGCCGAGGAAGACCTCGTCGAGGAAGGCGATATCCGCCTCGGGCAGCATGCCCGTGGTCTCCGTCTCCACCAGCCCCTCGCGCAGCTTGCGCAGGTCCACGGGGCCGAACAGCTCGGAGGGCTCGGTGAAGCGGCCCAGGAGGTACTCGAAATACGAGCCGCCCAGCGCGCGAGCGGTGCGGCGGACGGCCTCGCTCTTCGCGGTACCGGGGGGACCGATGACCAGCAGGTGCTCTCCGGCGACGGCGGACAGCGCGATGAGCTCCACCATGGCCTCGCGCTCGACGAGTCCCCGTCCCGCATCGGAGAGGGCGTCGCGGACGGCGCTGGCCGCGGCTTCAAAGGTGACGGACATGGACGAAGCCTAACCGCCGGACTCCACCGGCGCGAAGCGCACCCACCCCCCTGCGAAGGAACACCAGCGGACGTCCCCCGGCCTCGCGGTGCCGGGACGCCTGCCTGGTGATGGGGGTAGGTGCGGAAACGGGACGACCCTTGCGTGACGGAGGGCGGTTTGCTTCATGACACGCAGTCCCACTTCATGCTCCGGGCGCGGGTCGGACATAGACTGCCCGCCATGAAAAAGATGTCGAAGTGGGTGGCGGTGGTGGGCGTGCTGGGGGTGGGAACCCAGGCGGTGGCGGAAGGCTGGAATGGGTATGCCTCGCTGGGCGCGGGCATCTCCCTGGACCACCTGAGTGACTTCCGCGCGAAGGGGCCGGCGCTGCATGCCTACCTGGGCGTGGAGTCCCCGCCGGGGTTGTCCCTGGGCCTGTTGGCCGAAGTCTCGGAGACGTGGGGCACGGAGCTGCGCGACGCGGCGAGGGAGGACCGGCTGGAGCGCACCCAGTTGGACTACAAGGCCGTCGGAATCGAGGCGCGGCTGCGGTTCTTCCGGGACAAGCCCATCACCCCCTGGGTGGGCGCGCGGCTGTCGAAGAGCTGGGGCAGCACCTTCACGCCGGACGAGTTCGGCAACTTCCTGCGGGAGAACGTGGACACCACGAGCATGGCGTTCCGCGTGGGGGTGGATGCCTGGTTCAGCCAGCGCTGGGGCATCTCCGCCGCCACGGCCTTCCAGTTCTGTGACGTGAAGCTCACGCGGGACTCAGTGGACGAGTGCGCCAAGCTGATTCAGTCGGTGATTGTGGGCCCGGTGCTGCGCTTCTGAGACAGCGCCCTGGCGCACTCGACTGATGCGCCGCGAGTCATGGCCGGTGTAGAGAACCAGGGGTGAGCGAGAGCTGGGAGCAGCGGGCGCGACGCGAGGCGCGGGAGATGGAAGCCGCCATCCGGAGCGCCCTCGCGCGAAGACAGTCGGACCTGGAGCTGCGCACGGAGCTGGAGGCACTGGCCCAGAGACCGCGCTTCCGGAGCTTCCCCTGGCTGTGGGGACCGGCGCTGCACGTGAGGGACAGGGTCCTCTTCCGTCCGCTCATCCTCTCCTGGCTGGCGCCGGTCAACGTCACGGCGAGCGGGAAGCTGTTCGACCCGTGGAAGAGCGAGTACGCCGCCGCGCTGGAGACGTGGCTGTCGGACGCGGACCGCGCCGACGACGTGGCCGTGTTCCGGAAGCTCTACGGCTGGAAGCTGCAGGGGTTGGGCAAGAAGCAGGAAGAGGTGTGGCACGAGGACGTCGTGCGACGCTTCCGGGGCGCGAAGACGCGGAGTGCCCGGCACCTCGAGTTGAGCAAGGTGGAGCAGCTTCACCTCCGGTTGGATGAGGAGACGGCGCTCGCGCTGGACACGGTGGACCCGGAGGCAGCGCGGCCGTTCATCCGTCAGCACCTGCCCTTCCCGGCGAACACCTGGTCCCGGCCGAAGAAGCCGATGGAGATGTGGAGCACCTACCGGGAGCGCCTCTTCGCCAGGGGAGACACGGAGCAGGCGTGGACGGTGTATCGCCGGCTGGTGTCCGAGGAGGCCTGGCGCCAGGACGCGCTGGCGCTCACCCGGTCCATCCAGGAGCCGGAGGCGCTGGTGCGCGCGCTGGACGAGCACCACCCGGAGTTCGCGCCCACCGCGGCGGCCGACGTCTTCGTGGAGCTGGTGGAGCGGCGCGGGCGCGACGTGGTGCCCTATGTCCTGGAGCACCTGCGCTCGGTGTTCCCGCGCTGGGCCGGACCGAGGGGGAAGAACGCGAAGGCGCTGCCGGAGTTGCTCGAGCTGTGCAGGGTGCGCGGCTGGGAGGACGTGTGGGGAGCGGCGCTGCGCACCTCCGCGACGGAGGAGACGTTCGACACCGAGGTGCGCAAGCTGGTGAAGGACGCGGACCGGGATGAGCAGGTGGCGCGGCGTCGGCTCCTCCAGGTGGCGGGAGCCGGGGCCGAGTGGAACCTGCCCGGGCTCGGCTTCGCGAGGGTGCTGCCGCTGACGGACGCGACGGCGGTGGCGATGTACGAACGCTTCCCGGAGCTGGTGCATGGGCCCTTCCGGATGCACGTGTCCTCCGGCTGGCGCGCGGCGTACCCCGAGCTGGTGGCGCGAGCGTTGGAGCAGCGCGACGAGGAGCTGCTGGACTTCATCGCGAGCCGAGCCGCCACGCAGCCCGTGCCCGAGCATGGCGCGAACAAGCGACAGAAGGAGTGGACGCGGGTCCTGGAGGCGCTGGCGTCCCACTATGAGGAGCTGCCGAAGGAAGGCGGCGTGTTCGCGCGACGGGCCGCCAACGCCCTGGGCGCGGTGCCCGCGTTCTCCATCTGGGATTTCGACTCACTGCTGTCCCGGAACCGGCTCGCGCGGCTGTTCTTCCAGCGCTCGGATGACTTCTACCTGGCGGACCCGCTGGCGGTGAGGGACTTGCTGGAGGCGCCACAGATTCACGTGCAGGCGCTCGCGTTCCGGCTCCTGGGGCGGGACTCGGAGCGCGCGAGGGCGGTGGCGAGACTCAACCTGGACCTGCTCCAGGCCTCGCTGCTGAGGCCCCTGCACCGGCGCACGCGGCTGGCTGCCTTCGGAGCGCTGGCCAACGCCGCGTTGCATGACGCGGCCACCGCGAGGACGTTGCTGCCCCGGATGCGCGAAGCCTTCGCGCTGCCCGACAAGCGGTATCCGAAGGAGGCCCTGGTGGAGCTGCTGGCGAAGGTGCTGATGCGCTGGCCGGAGCTGCGCGGCCCGTCGGAGGTTCCGCGAGTCTTCTCCGCGTCCACGAAGGAGGCCACGTCATGACGGTGGTCGACCTCCTCTACGCGACGCCGTCGGTCTTCGAGTCCACGCGAGAGCGCACGTTGCTGGGCTTGTCGGCGGACCAGCATCGGCCGGTGCGCTTCCACGCGAAGGTGGCGAGGGACGTGCTGCCGATACGACTGGCGCTCCAGGCGCTGGGTCAGCTCATCTGGCAGTCGGACGAGTGGAACTCGGAGTGGATGGGGGGATTGATGGACCCCCTCATCACGGTGCATCCGGACCGGGTCTTCTTCGAGGCGTTCAGTCAGGACCAGAGCTCGTACGGAATGGTCATCGTGGACCGGAGCTGCTTCGAGCCCGAGGGCGAGGTGCGCTGCGGCACCACCAACGTGGACTTCACCGCGTGGTTGTGGGCGGCGCTGGCGGAGATGCGCTCCAGCCGGGAGACGCACCTGCGCGTGGGGGCGGAGGGCTTCGAGGTCCGCACGAAGGGCGCGGGAGGGCGTTTCGAGCAGAAGGTGGAGGTGCCGGACGAGTGGGTGAGAGGTTTCCTCCAGCTCCAGGGCGGCATGGCGATGCCGGGCACGAAGCTGACGGTGCGTCCGGTGGACCTGCTCTCGGCGGTGCGCTACCTCACCTTCACCAAGGCGAAGGTGTCCCCGCGAGCGCTGCGCTACGTGCTCACGCCGGGCCAGGACGCGAAGCTGGTGCTGGAGCCGTGGGAGCACGAGGTGCCGCTGCGAGGAGCGACCCATGGCGCCACTGAGCCGCGCACGGTGCGCACGTGGGGCAGGCGTCGGCTGCGGTTGCTGGAGCCGTTGCTGCCGTACGCGGACAAGGTGGACATCTACCTGAAGGGCCGTGCGCTGCCGCACTTCTACGGGGTGCACCTGGGGCCAGGAGTGCGCTTCGTGCTCGGGCTGTCGGGATGGACGGCGAACCGGTGGACGGGAACAGCGGGGATGGACCTGCTGCTGGAGCCCGAGCGGGACCGTGGACTGACGGAGAGGGTGCTCGGGTTGTTGCGTGAGCGAGTCCACGCATCGACGGAAGAAGTCGCGCAGGCGTTGGGCGTGAGCAAGGCGCAAGCGGCGGGAGCACTGGCGGCGTTGTGCGCGGCGGGGCGGGCGATCTTCGACGTGGAGGCACGGAGCTGGCGGCACCGCGAGCTGTTCACCGCGCCGGTGGACCTGGGCCGGCTTTATCCCCCGGACGCGCGGCGCGAGGAGGCGGAGCGTCTGGCGGCGGCGGACGCGGTGAAGGTGACGTCGGAGACGACGCGGGAGACTCGCAAGGTGCGCAAGCTGCCGACGCCCGAGGGCGCGGTGGTGCGCGAGGTGGTCTACCGCGATTGGGTGGTGCACGGACACGTGGGGCTCCAGCAGGACGTGGAGCTGGTGTTGAACGATGAGGACCGGCTGCTCTTCGGCAGGTGCGGCTGTGAATACTTCCGCGAGCACCTGATGAATCAGGGACCGTGTGCGCACCTGCTGGCGTTGCTGCGATTGGCGAAGGTGCGGCGCAAGGAGCTGGCGAGCTCGGTGCCGGCCTCTGCCGAGGCGCTGGTGGTGAGCGCGGCGGAAGCGGCGGCGCGGCGGCCGAGGAACGCCGACACGGACGAAGACACCGAGGCGGACGACACCGAGGCGCTTGACGAGGACGGCGGCGATGACGATAACCGGTGATGCTCTCGGGAAGGGCCTGGGCTCGCGGATGAGCCGTCGGTGCCGTGGTGTTTCGCCGCGGCGGTGTTCTGTCTCCTTCTCTTCTCCAGGGTCCCTGCGTACGGAACGCAGGGAGCCCCGGGTCCAGCGCCTCGCAGGTCGTCCCCTGGCCCCTCCCGGAGCACCATGAGCTGGCTCGATTGGTTCAAGGGGTGGTTCTCCCCCAAGCCGGTGACGCGCGACGTCTCACGGCTGGATGCACCGTTCGAGCGCGACGCGAGCGACCGTCCACCCGACCTGGTGCGCGAGACGGTGGCCACCTCGGGGCCGCTGAAGCCCGGACACCTGCGACAGATTCTGCGAGACGCGCGGCTGTTGCCCAAGGGCAAGCGGGTCTACACGAAGAATCGGAAGCGGCTCTTCAGCGCGACCGAGGCGCGGCGTTTCTTCTCCACGGCGTTCCGGACGCGGAACCGGAACGTGCGCGACCTGCTGCAGGACGAGGCGCAGCTCGCGAGGTACGGGCTGCCGGTGTGGCGCACGGAGGAGGACGTGGCCACGGCGCTGGGCCTGTCGGTGGGGCAGCTGCGGCACTACTCGACGCACCGAGCGCGGGAGCGGGTGTCGCATTACGTGACGTTCACCGTGCCGAAGCGCTCCGGAGGGCAGCGGCTGTTGCATGCGCCGAAGCGGAAGCTGAAGGCGATACAGCGCCGGCTGTTGGACGTGCTGGTGTCGAAGCTGCCGGTGAGTGCGCAGGCGCACGGCTTCGTGACAGGGCGCTCCATCAAGACAGGAGCGGCGCCGCACGTGGGCAAGCGGGTGGTGCTGAAGCTGGACCTGAAGGACTTCTTCCCATCCGTCACGATGGGTCGGGTGCGAGGGCTGTTGTTGGCCCTGGGGTATGGCTATCCGGTGGCGGCGACGCTGGCGGTGTTGATGACGGAGGCCGAGCGTCAGCCAGTGGAAGTGGAGGGGACAGTGTTTCACGTCCCGGTGGGGCCGCGAGTCTGCGTGCAGGGCGCGCCGACGAGTCCGGGGCTGTGCAACGCGGTGCTGACGCGGCTGGACCGGAGGTTGGCGGGACTGGGGCGGCGGTATGGCTATGCGTACACGCGCTACGCGGATGATTTGACGTTCTCCGGGAATGACCTGGCGACGATGGAGAAGGTGCGAGCGCTGGCCGCGAGGTACGTGCGCGAAGAAGGCTTCGAGGTGAATGCCGAGAAGACCCGCGTGCAGCGCAAGGGTGGGCGGCAGCGAGTGACGGGCGTCACGGTGAACGAGGGGCTGGGGTTGTCGCGAGCGGAGCGGCGCAAGCTGCGGGCGATGATTCACCAGGAGGACCGGGACGGTGGGGATGCGAAGCGGAGCGCGCGCATCGACGGGATGTTGGCGTATGTGGGGATGTTGAATCCCGAGCATGCGACTCGCCTCGCGAGGCGACGCAAGCCTCGGGGTGGGTGAGTCGCTGGACGGATTGAGGTGTGTGATTCCTCAATTCCCTGTGCGGGATTGAGGGGTTTCTCACGGCGGGGCGAGGGAGTGCGTTGTGAGGTGAAGCGGCGACCCATTACACAGGGCGCCCCACCCCCACAGGAGTTGCGCCATGGCGACTGCCACCCGCTTCGCATTCACGCAGCCGAGCTCACCTGGAACCGAGTTCATCATCGAGTTGACGGACGACAAGACGATCAACCATGCACGGAAGATCCTCTCCGGCGAGGAGCGCAACGAAGTCCACGTGCATGGGCGAATCATCAAGAGGACGCAGCCGTACAACCCGAAGTTCTCGTTCCATCTGGACCCGTCGACCATCCAGTTTTTCTCGATGGCCATCGAGGTCTGCGACGCGAACATGGTGTACGTGGAGGACCACCTGGACGAGGCGGGGGGTGCCTTCCTGCCAGGCGGCCACTGGTGCCCGTGGGACTCCAGGCTCACCCGTGAAGTGAAGTAGACAGGGGACTCGACGGGCCTCATGCCTCGGTTGAGCGCGGCTAACGCGCTCCGAGGCTGAGGCCCCGAGAGGATGAGGGCCAGGCGCTACAGTGGATGGTCATGAGTGACCTTCCGTCCGTTCCGAAGCCCGTCGCACCGCGCTGGCTGTACCTGCACGGCTTCGCCTCGGGGCCTGATTCGGCCAAGGGCATGGCCGTGGCAAGGCACCTCGAGGCCAGGGGCGTCCACGTCGCGAGGCTGAACCTGCGAGTGCCCTCGATGGAGCAGCTCCGGTTGAGCGCGATGCTGGAGACGGTGCGAGCGGCGCTGGGAGAGAAGGAGGACCGGGCGGTCCTGTTCGGCTCCAGCCTGGGAGGCCTGACGGCGGCGAGAATCGCGGCGGAGGACGCGAGGGTGTGCGGGCTGGTGTTGCTGGCCCCTGCGTTCCATGTGGTGTCGCAGTTGAGGAAGCGGATGGGTGAGGCGGCGTGGGGACACTGGAAGACGTCGGGTTGGATTGAGACGGACGACTTCGCGGAGAAGCGCAAGGTGCGCATCCACTCGGGGTTCATCGACGACGCGGAGAAGGTGGACGCACGCACGGGAGGTTGGCCCGACGTGCGAGTGCCGACGCTGTTGATCCACGGGACGAAGGACGACACCTGTGACATCCGTTACTCGCGCCAGTGGGCGGAGGGGCGGAGACACGTGCGGATGGTGGAGGTGGATGACGGTCACGAGCTGACCGCGTCCCTGCCAAGAATCCTCGCGGAGTCCGAAGAGTTCCTGCGCCCCTGGGGGGCGTGACCGGGAGGGCTATCCCTCGAAGGCATCCCATCCGCCTGGAGGCGGTGGGAACCCGAGTGCGTCCAAGCACTCGCGAGCTTGGTGGACCCAGCCTGGCTCCGAGAGGCCGTCCGCAGGAGCGCCCCTCACCGAATCGGCGAGTGCTTGAACCCGTGGAGCTGCAGCGCGAAAGCGCTCCGCATCAGGACTCCCCTGCGCTTTTGCGCAGAACGCCGCAAGCGCGACGACGCGAGTGTTGAGCACCAGTCGCAGCTCTGCTGATGGAGTCTGCGAGCACCAACGTGCATAGAGGCGAGGCGCGGCCATCACGCTCAGAAGGTTGAGCGCCTCTGCCACCAAGGCCGCTTCCTGCTCCCAAGAGGCCTCACCCACAGAAAGGCCCCAGTCGGGCGTCGAAGGGCAGCGGAACCTGTCAACGTGAATGAGACAGTGAAACTGAGAGATTAGTGCGCAGCTGTCTGTGAGCTGGGGAGCTGCGCGGGGTTGTTTATCCAGACGGCGTTCGGAAGGGCCTGGGGCTTCGGAGGGCC
>NZ_JAKCFA010000022.1 GCF_024198215.1 Myxococcus qinghaiensis | reverse complement strand
GCTCGGAGATGGAGGCGCAGACGGTGACTTCGGTGGGGCCGTAGGCGTTGAGGAGGCGGAGGCGGGAGCCCCAGCGCTGGACGAGCTCGGGAGAGCAGGCCTCACCGGCGGAGATGAGGGTTTGGAGGGAGGGGAGGTCCTCGGGGCGCATCTGGGCGAGGACAGAGGGAGTGAGGGTGACGGCGGAGATGGACTCGTCGCGGAGCAAGTCGCGGAGGGGAGCGCCCGGGAGGAGGCGCTCGCGAGGAGCGAGGACGAGGGTGGAGCCGGCGAGGAGCGCGCCGAAGATTTCAGCGACGGAGGCGTCGAAGCCGAAGGCGGCGTACTGGAGGACGCGGGAAGAGGGTGTGAAGCCGTGGGCGCGGCCGGCGGTGAGGGCGGTGTTGGAGAGGCCGCGGTGCTGGAGAAGGGTGCCCTTGGGAGTGCCGGTGGAGCCGGAGGTGTAGATGACGTAGGCGAGGTTGTCGGCGGAGGTGCCGGAGACCGGAGCGGACTCGGGCTGCGCCGCGATGAAGCTCGCGTCGACGTCGAGCAACACGAGCTGTTGCGCGCTGGTGGGCAACTCGTCGGCGATGTCCTCCGTCGTGACGAGCACGGGAGCGGCGCAGTCACGGAGCATGAACGAGAGCCGCTCGACGGGGTACGAAGGATCGAGCGGGACCCAGGCTCCGCCAGCCTTGAGGATGGCGAGGATGGAGACGACGAGGTCCAGCGAGCGCTCCAGGCAGAGCGCGACGGGGACTTCAGCCCTGATTCCGAGCGAGCGAAGGTGGTTCGCGAGGCGGTTGGCGCGAGCGTCGAGCTGGGCGTAGGTGAGCGACTCGCCCTCGAAACGCAGGGCGGTGGCGTCTGGCGTGCGCGCGGCCTGGGCTTCGAAGAGCGCGTGCGCGGTGGACTCGCGGGGGAAGTCCCGCGCCGTGTCGTTCCACTCGACGAGCACCCGTTGCTGCTCGTCCCGCTGCATCAGCGGCAGCGTGGAGATGGGCGCCTGGGGCTGGGCCGCCGCCGCTTCGAGCACCGTGCTCAGGTGGCTCAGCAGTCCGTTGATGGTGTCCGAGGTGAAGAGGTCCGTGCGGTACTCGACGCTGCAACCCAGGCCCCGTGCCGTCTCCTGGAGGGCGAGGGTGATGTCGAGCCGTGCTGTTCCCGTCTCGCTGCTCAGCGGGCGGAACGTGAGGCCCTGGACCTTCAGCTCCTCGTCTGGCTGGTTCTGGAGCACCAGCTTGACCTGGAAGAGCGGCGCGAAGCCGAGACCGCGCTCGGGGTTGATGGCCTTGACCAGCTCCTCGAACGGCAGATCCTGGTGCGCATAGGCGCCCAGCGTGTCCGTCTTCACGCGCTCCAGCAGCTCACGGAAGGACGGGTTGCCGCCCAGTCGCGCCCGCAGGGCGAGCTGGTTGATGAAGAAGCCGATGAGGCCTTCGGTCTCCGCGCGATTGCGGTTGGCGATGTCGGTGCCGATGACGAAGTCCTGCTGTCCCGAGTAGCGGGACAGGACGACCTGGAAGCCGGCGACCAACGCCATGAAGAGCGTGGTGCCCTCCTGGCGGCACATGGCGTTGAGCGAGTCGACCAGCTCACGCGGGAGCATCCGTTCGACCCGTGCGCCCTGGAAGCCCTGCACCAGCGGACGCGGAAAGTCCGAGGGGAGCTCCAGTTGCAGCGACGCTCCGGACAGATTCTCGCGCCACCAGTCGAGCTGGGCGTCGAGCGCCTCGCCCTGAAGCCACTGGCGCTGCCATACGGAGAAGTCGGCGTACTGGATGGGCAGCGGTGAGAGTTGCGCGGCCTCGCCGCCTGAGAACTGGCGGTAGAAGGCAGCCAGCTCGCGGACGATGACGCTGACAGACCAACCATCCGAGACGATGTGGTGATTGGTGACGAGCAGCAGGTACTCGTCATCGGCAAGGCGCACGAGGGTGGCGTGCACCAGCGGGCCACGAGACATGTCGAAGGAGTGAGTCGCTTCCTCTCGCATGAGCCGCTGGGCTTCGGCGTCGCGCGAGGAGGAGTCCAGGGCGCGCAGGTCGACGACAGGCAGCGCCAGTCGGACATCGGACTGGATGCGCTGGACGGGCTGCCCTTCGTGCATGGCGAAGTGGGTGCGAAGCACCTCGTGCCGCTCAATCAGCGCGTTGAAGGACTGGCGCAGGGCCTCCGTGTGGAGATTGCCGGTGAGCTTGAGAGCCCAGGGGATGTTGAAGGTGGAAGCGCCAGGATCGAGCTGGTCGAGGAACCAGAGGCGCTGCTGAGCGAAGGAGAGCGGCAGCGGCTGAGTGCGGTCGACAGGGACGAGTGCCGGCTGGCGAGACGAGGAGCCGTGGAGCAATTCCAGCCGCTCGGAGAGAAGCGCGACGGTGGGAGAAGAGAAGAGCTCACCGAGGGGCAACTCGACGTCGAAGGTGGAGCGGATGCGTGAGACGACTTGAGTGGCGAGGAGGGAGTGGCCGCCCAACTCGAAGAAGTCGCCGTGGACGCTGACGCGCTCCAGGCCGAGGACGTCGGCGAAGATGGAGGCGAGGCGCGTCTGGGTAGGCGTGGAAGGCGGGACGAAGTCGTCGCCGGAGGCGTCCGCGGCGGCGAAGTCGGGAGGAGGGAGGGCCTTCCTGTCGAGCTTGCCGTTGGCGGAGAGCGGGAAGGCCGGGAGAGAGACGAGGGCCGCCGGCACCATGTACTCGGGCAGGCGCTGGAGAAGGAAGGCGCGCAGAGCCGAGGCGTCGACGGAGGATTCGTCGGAGGTGAAGTAGGCGACGAGGCGCTTGTCACCGGGGACGTCCTCACGGGCGAGGACGACGGCTTCCTGGATGCCGGAGAAGAGGCGGACGGCGGCCTCGACTTCGCCCAGCTCGATGCGGAAGCCGCGGACCTTCACCTGGAAGTCGGAGCGGCCGAGGAACTCGAGGGTGCCGTCGGCGAGCCAGCGGACGCGGTCGCCGGTGCGGTAGAGGCGAGCACCAGGGGTGCTGCTGAAGGGGTGCGGAACGAAGCGCTCAGCGGTGAGGTCGGCGCGGTTGAGGTAACCCCAAGCCAGGCCGTCACCACCGACGAAGAGCTCTCCCGGGACGCCTGGAGGGAGCGGCTGGAAGGAGGCGTCGAGGACGAAGGCGGAGGAGTTGGAGAGGGGCGCGCCGATGGGGACGGAGCGAGAGACGGAGTCTCCGTGCCGCAGCGAGTGAGTGGCGGAGAAGGTGGTGTTCTCGGTGGGGCCGTAGCCGTTGACGAGGACGTGGCCCGAAGGGATGCGGGCGAGGTACTCGCGGACGCGGGAAGGCGGAAGGACGTCGCCACCAGCGAGCACCTGGCGCACCCCGGCGAGTGCAGCGGGCTGAGTGGCGACCATCTGCTCGAAGAGCGCGGCCGTCAGCCAGAGAGAGGTGATGCCCTCACGGACGAGCAGCGAGCCCAACTCCTCGAGTGACAGCGAATGCGGAGGAGCGAGGACGAGCTTGGAGCCGTGGAGGAGGGCACCCCAGATTTCGAGGGTGGAGGCGTCGAAGGCGACAGGAGCGGCGTGGAGCCAGACGTCGGAAGAAGAGAAGGAGATGAAGGAAGAAGAGACGAGGCGGGTGACGCCGCGGTGAGGGACGCAGACACCCTTGGGTTCACCCGTGGAGCCAGAGGTGAACATGACGTAGGCGAGGTCATCGCCCGTCACGGCACCTGCGAGGGGTGAAGAGGGCTGGCGCGCGATACGCGAGGCCTCCTCATCAATGACGAGGAGGACCGCGCCAAAGGCAGGCAAGTCGTCGACGACATCGGAGTGGGAGAGGACGACGCCAGCAGCGGACTCACGGAGGACGAAGGCGAGGCGCTCGGAGGGCCAGGCCTTGTCGAGAGGGACGTAGGCCGCCCCCGCCTTGATGATGGCGAGGAGGGAGACAATGAGGTCCGCGGAGCGGTCAAGCCGGACAGCGACGCGCGAGCCCGGGAGCACACCCAGCGAGCGCAGGTAGTGAGCGAGCTGGTTGGAGCGCGCATCGAGCTGGGCGTAGGAGAGTGACTCCTCACCGGAGACAACAGCGACAGCGTCGGGAGTGCGAGCGGCCTGCTGCGCGAAGAGTCCATGGATGGACGCGTCGCGCGGGTAATCGCTAACAGCCCCATTCCAGCCCGTGAGTACCTGCTGCTTCTCTTCCAACGTGAGCAGCGGAATCAGACCGAGCTGTGCATCGGGGGCGGAACGCAGCGCTTCAATCAGTACGGCGTAGTGACGCGAGAGGCGCTCCATGGTCGCCGCGTCAAAGAGGTCGGTGTTGTAGTTGAAGACACCGGTGAAACCGTCGCTGCGCTCTTCGAGCAAGAGGCTGATGTCGTACTTCGAGGACTCGACGCTCGGCTGCAGCGCGCCCAGCGTGATGCCGGGGAGCTCGAGCTCCTCTTCAGGAGCGTTCTGAAAAGTGAAAGTGACCTGGAAGAGGGGGGAGCGGGAGAGGTCGCGCTGGGGCTGCAGCTCCTCGACGAGCTTCTCGAAGGGAATGTCCTGATGCTCGTAGGCGGCCAGCGTGGACAGGCGCACCTTCGAGAGCAACTGACGGAACGACTGCTTCGGATCGAGGCGGGCGTGGAAGACAAGGGTGTTGACGAAGAAGCCGATGAGACCCTCGGTCTCGGAGCGGTTGCGGTTGGCGAGAGGCGAGCCCACCGAAACGTCTTCCTGACCCGAGTAGCGGGAGAGCAGGAGCTGGAAGGAAGCCAGCAGCACCATGAAGGGCGTGGCGCCTTCGCGCTGCGCGAGCGCCTTCACCCAGTCGCTCGACTGTCTGGAGAGGGTCACGGGGACGATGGCGCCCCCATAGGTCTGAACGGCGGGACGAGGCCTGTCGGTGGGCAGCTCGAGAGAGGTCGAGGCACCGGCGAGCTGGTTCCGCCACCAGTCGATCTCGGACGCGAGGACGTCACCCTGGAGCCACTGGCGCTGCCAGACGGAGAAGTCGGCGTACTGGATGGGCAGGGGGGCGAGCTGAGCGGGTTCTCCCCCGGCGAACTGACGGTAGAAGGAGGCGAGCTCGCGGACGATGATGGCGACAGACCATCCGTCGGAGACGATGTGGTGTGCGGTGGCGAGCAGGAGATGCTCGTCGTCACTCAAGCGCACCAGGGTCGCGTGGACCAGCGGACCCCGAGACAGGTCGAATGAATGCAGTGCCTCCCCGCGCATCAGGCGCTGGGCTTCCGCGTCTCGCTCCTGCTGCGGCAGCGCGCGGAGGTCGACGCGCGGAATCTCCAGCACGACGTCCTGCTGGATGCGCTGGACGGGCTGACCCTCGTGAATGGCGAAGTGGGTGCGCAGCACCTCGTGCCGCTGAACCAGCGCGCGGAGGGACAGGAGCAGCGCGTTTGAATCCAGGGTTCCGGTGAGCTTGAGCGCCCACGGGATGTTGTATGCGGAGCCGCCGGGCTGGAGCTGATCCAGGAACCACAGACGCTGCTGCGCGAAGGAGAGCGGCAGCGGCCGAGAACGGTCGACAGGGACGAGTGCGGGGACCTTCGAGTCGACGGAGTATTGCTCCAGCCGCTCGGCGAGCTGCGCGACGGAGGGCGCTTCGAAGAGCTCGCGGAGGGGGAGCTCGATGTTGAAGGTGGAGCGGATGCGGGAGACGACCTGCGTGGCGAGCAAGGAGTGGCCACCGAGTGCGAAGAAGCTGTCGGTGACGCTGACGCGAGGCAGGTTGAGGACGGAGCAGAAGAGCTCGGCGAGCTTCTCCTCGGTGGGGGTGCGAGGCGCGACGAAGGTGGCCTCGTCCGTGAGGCTGGCCGCGTCGGGAGCGGGCAGCAGCCTCCTGGCGATCTTCCCGCTGGGCGTCAGCGGCAGGGCCTCCAGGGGGACGAAGACGGAGGGCACCATGTACTCGGGCAGCCGCTTGAGGAGGGCGGAGCGGAGTGCTTCGGGAGTGGCGGCGTCCGCCTCGGAGCCGGGGACGAAGTAGCCGACGAGGCGCTTGGCGCCGGGGACGTCCTCGCGGACGAGCGCAGCGGCGTCGCGGATGCCGGGCAGGGAGCGCAGCGCGGCCTCGACTTCGCCGAGCTCGACGCGGAAGCCGCGCAGCTTCACTTGCCCATCGAGGCGACCGAGGAACTCGACGGTACCGTCAGCCGTCCAGCGAGCGGAGTCGCCGGTGCGGTAGAGGCGAGCGCCGGGAGTCGACGCGAAGGGATGGGGGACGAACTTCTCCGCCGTCAGCTCGGGGCGGCCAGGGTAGCCGAGCGCGAGGTGGGCGCCGCCGATGAAGAGCTCGCCGGGCACGCCAATGGGAGAGGGCAGGCCGAGAGCGTCGAGGACGAAGAGCTGGGTGTGGGGAAGCGGCGAGCCGATGGAGGGCAGCCGCGGCCAGGAGGCCGGCGGGCCCTGCATGCGGAAAGCGGAGACGACGTGAGTCTCGGAGGGGCCGTACTGGTTCTCCAGGACGCAGCCCGGGAGCTTCTCGAAGAGGGAGACGAGCGCGGGAGTGACTTGGAGCTGCTCACCGGCCGTCACGACTTCGCGCAACGTCGTCGGAACGGTGGCGCCGTGAGAGACGGCGTCCGCGATCGCCTGGAGTGCGACGAAGGGCAGGAAGAGCCGCTCGACGCGCTGCTGGTGCATGAAGTCGAGCAGCGCCGGAATGTCCTGGCGCAGGCCGCCAGTGGGGAGCACGAGGGTGCCGCCGGCCCACCAGGTGGAGAAGAGCTCCTGGCAGGAGACGTCGAAGCTGAGAGAGGCGAACTGGAGGGTGGTGGCCGCGGGCTTCGCGGACTGACGCAGCTGCCAGGAGAGCAGGTGGCTCAGCGCGCGGTGAGGAAGGGCGACGCCCTTGGGCCTGCCGGTGGAGCCGGAAGTGTAGATGACGTAGGCGGGAGACTCGGGCGACAGCGCCAGCTGAGGCGCGTGAGGAGGCTGAGCGGAGAGGGCATCCGCCTCCGTGTCGACGAGGACGAGCCGCGCCGTGGACTCCGCGGGCAGCGACGCGCGGAGGCTGGAGTGAGAGAGGACGACGGGCGCAGCGGAGTCCTCGAGCATGAAGGCAAGGCGCTCGGAGGGGTAGTTGGGGTCCAGCGGGAGGTAGGAAGCGCCGGCCTTGAGCGAGGCGAGGACGGCGACAGCCATGTCGAGGGACTTGTCGAGGCAGATGCCGACGGAGCTTCCCGGGGTGACGCCGTGCTGGCGCAGCAGGTGGGCGAGCTGGTTGGCGCGCGTGTCGAGCTGCGCGTAGGTGAGCGAGGAGACACCGTCGGAGACGGCGATGGCGTGAGGCTTGCGCGCCACCTGGGCTTCGACGGGACGGTGGATGAGCGAGGCGACGTGGGGAACGCTCGCGGTGTCATTCCACGCGGTGAGCAGCTGGTGCTTCTCTTCCGCGCTCAGCAGCGGCAGGTGAGCGAGGGACTGGCTCGGGTCAGAGACGGCCGCCTGGAGCAGGCGCGAGAGGTGCTCGCCGAGACGCTGGGCGGTGCTCTTGTCGAAGAGGTCGGTGTTGAACTCGAGCAGGCCGTAGATGTCGTCGCCGGAGTCGACGAGGAGCAGCGAGAGGTCGAACTTGGCGGTGCCGCTGTCCACGTCGAGGGCGCGAAGGACAGTCGCATCATCAGCGCCGGAGCGGGGCGTGGAGGGAGCCGCCGTCTGCAGGGCGAGCATGGCCTGGAAGAGCGGCGAGCGGCTGAGGTCACGCTGAGGCTGGAGCTCCTCGACGAGCTTCTCGAAGGGGACGTCCTGATGCGAATAGGCGCCGAGGGTGGACTCACGCACCTGGGCGAGCAACTCGCGGAAGGACATGTCCAACCGAAGCTGGGTGCGAAGGGCGAGCGTGTTGACGAAGAAGCCGATGATGCCTTCGAGCTCGGCCTGGCGGCGGTTGGCGATGGGAGAGCCGACGACGATGTCGTCCTGGCCTGAGTAGCGGGCGAGGAGGACGTTGAAGGCGGACAGCAACACCATGAAGGGCGTCACGCCCTCGCGGCTGCAGAGGGTGCGAAGCGCGGCGGTGAGGTCCGAGCCGAGGCGCACGGGGAGGTTGGCGCCGTGAGCGGACTGGACGGGAGGACGGGGCCGGTCGGTGGGCAGCTCCAGGGCTTGGGGAGCGCCGGCGAGGTGCTGACGCCACCAGGAGACTTGCTGGGCGAGTGCTTCGTCACGCAGCCAGCCGCGCTGCCATGCGGCGTAGTCGGCGTACTGGAGCGTGAGCGGAGCCAGAGAAGAAGGCAGGCCCTGGCTGAAGGCGGAGTAGAGCTCGATGACTTCACGGCCGAAGACGCCCGCGGACCAGCCGTCGGAGACGATGTGGTGCACGGTGATGAGCAGCACGTGGCGCTGCTCGGAGAGGCGCACGAGGGTGGCGCGAAGCAGCGGCGCGTGGGTCAGGTTGAAGGGCTTCTGGGCCTCGGCGGTGGCGAGGCGCTGGGCCTCGGCGTCGCGGGCCTCCTCGGGGAGATGTCCGAGGTCGATGTGCGAGAGGGAGAACTCGACGTCGGAGTGGATGCGCTGCGCGGGCTCACCATCGGCGCGAGTGACGAAGCTGGTGCGCAGGGACTCGTGGCGGCGGACGAGCTCGTGGAGGGCGCGAGTGAGGGCGTCGGTGTGCAGCTCGCCGTGCACCTGAAGCGCGGTGGGGATGTTGTAGAAGGGGCTGTCGGGCTGGAGCCTGTCGAGGAACCAGAGGCGCTGCTGGGCGAAGGAGAGCGGCAGGTCGCCCGTGCGCCCCACGGGCGCCAAGGGCGGGAGCTGGAGGCCATCCTGGGCCTGACGTGAGGCCTCGATGCGAGGCGCGAGCTGCGCGACGGTGGCGGCCTCGAAGAGCGCGCGAACGGGCAGCTCGATGCCGAAGGACTTGCGGACGCGGGAGATGAGCTGGGTGGCGAGGAGGGAGTGGCCACCGAGCTCGAAGAAGTTGTCGGTGACGCCGACTCGTTCAACACCGAGGACGAGCGCGAAGAGGGATGCGAGCAGTTCCTCGGCCGGAGTGCGAGGCGCGACGTACTCGCGCGCGGTGGTGACGAAGTCCGGCGTGGGAAGGGCCTTCCTGTCCACCTTGCCGCTGGGATTGAGCGGGAGTGCGTCGAGGAGGACGAAGACCGACGGCACCATGTACTCGGGCAGTTGGAGCGAGAGCGCCGAGCGAAGGGCTTGGGAGTCGGGAGTGGCGGAGGGAGAGGGGACGACGTAGGCGACGAGGTGCGCCTCATCCCGGACGACGACCACGGTGTCGGAGACCGTAGGAAGCGTGCGGAGGACGGCCTCGATCTCACCGAGCTCAATGCGGAAGCCACGCAGCTTGACCTGGAAGTCGGAGCGGCCGAGGTACTCGAGCGTGCCATCTGGCAGCCAGCGAGCGACGTCGCCGGTGCGGTAGAGGCGCGCACCAGGGGTGGCACTGAAGGCGTCGGGGATGAAGCGCTCAGCGGTGAGGTCGGGCCTGCGCCAATAGCCGAGGCCCACCTGGACGCCGCCGATGAGGAGATCCCCGGGGACACCCACGGGAGACGGCTGGCCGGATTCGTCGAGGACGAGGAGGCGCGTGTTCGCGACGGGCTTGCCGATGGGGACGAAGTGTCGAGCGTCCCCCGGGGTGCAGCGGAAGAAGGAGACTTCGACGGCGGCCTCGGTGGGGCCGTAGAGGTTGAAGATCTCCGCGTGAGGCAGCCGCGAGTGGGCGCGGCGCGCCATCTCGGCGGGAAGGGCTTCACCACTGCATGCCAGCCGACGGACGTGAGACAGCGCTTCGAGCCCCGGCTCCTCGAGGAAGGCGCGGAGCATCGAGGGGACGAAGTGGACGATGGAAATGCGCTGCTCGGCGATGAGGCGCACGAGGTACGCGGGGTCCTGGTGGCCGCCGGGCTTCGCGACGACGAGGCGAGCGCCAGAGATGAGCGGGGCGAAGAACTCCCAGACGGAGACGTCGAATGAGAAGGGCGTCTTCTGGAGGACGGAGTCGGATGCCGCCAGTGGGAACTGCTGCTGCATCCACAGCAGGCGGTTGACGACGCCTGAGTGGGCATTCATGGCGCCCTTGGGGCGGCCGGTGGAGCCGGACGTGAAGATGACGTAGGCGAGCGAATCCGGGCCGGCCAGCCGCGCGGGGGCAGAGGACGGCTGGCGCGAGACGGCGTCCCACTCGGAGTCGAGGCAGAGCACGCGAGCGGCGTGCGGAGGGAGCACGGACTTCAGGTGCTCGTGCGTAAGGAGGACGGGAGCGTCGGCGTCCTCGAGCATCCCAGCGAGACGCTCGCGCGGATACGCCGGGTCCAGGGGCACGTAGGCGGCGCCGGACTTGAGGACGGCGACAAGCGAGACGATGAGGTCGAGCGAGCGCTCCAGGCAGATTCCGACGAGGACGCCCGGGCGAGCGCCGAGAGAGCGCAGGTGGTGCGCGAGCTGGTTGGAGCGTGAGTCGAGCTGGGCGAAGGTGAGGGCGCTGTCGTCGAAGCGAACGGCCTCGGCCTCGGGCGTACGCAACGCCTGGGCTTCGATGAGGGAGTGAAGCGTGGCTTCACTCGGGTACTTCGCCTGGGCGCCCTGGAAGTCGGAGAGCAGCTGGGACTTCTCGTCGTCGTCGAGCAGGCCGAGGTGACGCAGAGGCACGTCGACGCGAGAGGTGGCGTCGGCGAGCAGGCTCTCGAAATGGCGAGCCATGCGACGCGGAGTGGCGGCGTCGAAGAGGTCGGAGTTGAAGTCGAGGGTGCCGAGCAGTCGACCCTGGCGCTCACTCATGCCGAGAGAGAGGTCGAACTTGGCGGAGTGAAGCTCGGAGGTGAGGAAGTCGAGGGAGAGCCCCGGGAGGCGGAGCGCTTCGTCGGGAGCGTTCTGGAAGACGAAAGAGACCTGGAACAGAGGGCTGCGACTGAGGTCGCGCTGGGGCTGGAGCTCCTCGACGAGCTTCTCGAAGGGGACGTCCTGGTGCTCGTAAGCGGCCAGGGTGGACAGGCGAATCTGGGAGAGCAGCTCGCGGAAGGACTGGCTGCCATTGATGCGAGCGCGCAGGACGAGGGTGTTGACGAAGAAGCCGATGAGGCCTTCGGTCTCCGCGCGGTTGCGGTTGGCGATGGGAGAGCCAACGCTGATGTCGTCCTGACGAGAGTAGCGAGAGAGAAGGAGCTGCCAGGCGGCGAGCAGGACCATGAAGGGCGTGGCGCCCTCGCGCTGAGCCAGCGTCTTCACGGCCAAGGTCAACTCTGGAGACAGCTCGAAGGGAATCAGGGCGCCGCGGAAGGTCTGGACGGGGGGCCGAGGCCTGTCGGTGGGAAGCTCGATGGAGGGAGGAGCACCCGAGAGCTGGTTGCGCCACCAGCCGATTTCCGAGGCCAGGACGTCGCCCTGGAGCCACTGGCGCTGCCAGACGGAGAAGTCGGCGTACTGGATGGGAAGGGGTGCGAGCTGGGCGGCTTCGCCACCGGAGAACTGGCGGTAGAAGGCGGCGAGCTCGCGGACCATGACGGCGATAGACCAACCGTCGGACGCGATGTGGTGGACGGTGACGAGGAGCTGATGCTGCGCCTCGTCCAAGCGGAGCAGCGAGGTGCGGACGACGGGGCCACGGGCCAGGTCGAAAGGACGCAGGGCCTCGGCGGAAGCAAGACGCTGGGCTTCGGCATCGCGCTCCTGCTCGGGCAGAGACGAGAGGTCGATGAGGGGCATCTCCAGCAGGAAGTCGTGCTGGACGAGCTGAATGGGCTGGCCCTCATGAACGGCGAAGCGGGTGCGCAGGGCCTCGTGGCGCTGAATCAGCGCGTTGAGGGACTGAAGCAGTGCGGATGTGTCCAGCGAGCCCGAGAGCTTGAGGATCCAGGGGATGTTGTAAGCGGAAGAGCCGGGCTGGAGTTGGTCGAGGAACCAGAGACGCTGCTGAGCGAAGGAGAGCGGCAGCGGCTGGGCGCGGTCGACAGGGACGAGGGCCGGCTGGCGGGACGCGGAGCCGTGGAGCAGGTCCAGCCGCTCGGAGAGAAGCGCAACGGTGGGCGAGGAGAAGAGCTCACCGAGAGGCAACTCGACGTCGAAGGTGGAGCGGATGCGGGAGACGACTTGAGTGGCGAGGAGGGAGTGGCCACCCAACTCGAAGAAGTCGCCGTGGATGCTGACGCGCTCCAGGCCGAGGACGTCGGCGAAGATGGAAGCAAGTCGCGTCTGGGTAGGCGTGGAGGGAGGGGCGAAGTCGTCGCCGGAAATGGCGGCAGCGAAGTCGGGAGGAGGGAGAGCCTTCCTGTCGAGCTTGCCGTTGGCGGAGAGAGGGAAGGCCGGGAGAGAGACGAGCGCGGCCGGCACCATGTACTCGGGCAGGCGCTGAAGCAGGAAGGAGCGAAGCGCGGACGAGTCGACGTCGTGAGCAGAGGTGAAGTAGGCGACGAGGCGCTTGTCACCGGGGACGTCCTCACGAGCGAGGACGACGGCTTCCTGGATGCCGGAGAAGAGGCGGACGGCGGTCTCGACTTCGCCCAGCTCAATGCGGAAGCCGCGGACCTTCACCTGGAAGTCGGAGCGGCCGAGGAACTCGAGGGTGCCGTCGGCGAGCCAGCGGACGCGGTCACCGGTGCGGTAGAGGCGAGCACCAGGAGTGCTGCTGAAGGGGTGCGGAACGAAGCGCTCAGCGGTGAGGTCAGCGCGGTTGAGGTAGCCCCAAGCCAGGCCGTCACCACCGACGAAGAGCTCTCCCGGGACGCCTGGAGGGAGCGGCTGGAAGGAGGCGTCGAGGACGAAGGCGGAGGAGTTGGAGAGAGGCGCGCCGATGGGGACGGAGCGAGAGACGGAGTCCCCATGCCGCAGCGAGTGAGTGGCGGAGAAGGTGGTGTTCTCGGTGGGGCCGTAGCCGTTGACGAGGACGTGGCCCGAAGGGATTCGGGCGAGGTGCTCGCGGACGCGGGAGGGCGGAAGGACGTCACCACCGGCGAGCACCTGGCGGACTCCGGCCAGGGCAACGGGCTGAGTGGCGACCATCTGCTCGAAGAGCGCGGCCGTCAGCCAGAGGGAGGTGATTCCCTCACGGACAAGCAGTGAGCCCAACTCCTCGAGAGACAACGAGTGAGGAGGAGCGAGGACGAGCTTGGAGCCATGGAGGAGCGCACCCCAGATTTCGAGAGTGGAGGCGTCGAAGGCGACGGGAGCGGCGTGGAGCCAGACGTCGGAGGCGCCGAAGGAGATGAAGGAAGAAGAGACGAGGCGGGTGACGCCACGGTGAGGGACGCAGACACCCTTGGGTTCACCCGTGGAGCCGGAGGTGAACATGACGTAGGCAAGGTCATTGCCCGTCACGGCACCTGCGAGAGGTGAAGAGGGCTGGCGCGCGATGCGAGAAGCCTCCTCATCAATGACGAGGAGGACCGCGCCGAAGGCCGGCAAGTCGTCGACGACATCGGAGTGGGAGATGACGACGCCAGCAGCGGACTCGCGGAGGACGAAGGCGAGACGCTCGGAGGGCCAGGCCTTGTCGAGGGGGACGTAGGCCGCCCCCGCCTTGAGGATGGCGAGGAGGGAGACAATGAGGTCGGCGGAGCGGTCAAGCCGGACAGCGACGCGCGAGCCCGGGAGCACACCCAGCGAGCGCAGGTAGTGAGCGAGCTGGTTGGAGCGCGCATCGAGCTGGGCGTAGGAGACAGACTCCTCGCCAGAGACGACAGCGACAGCGTCCGGAGTACGAGCGGCCTGCTGAGCGAAGAGGGAGTGGATGGACGCGTCGCGCGGGTAGGCGGACGTGGTGCCGGTCCACTCAGTGAGCACCTGCTTCTCATCCGGCGTCAGCATCGCAACCGAGCCGAGCTGGACATCGGGCGAAGTGGTCAGCCCTCCGAGCAGCACCGCGTAGTGCTGTGCGAGGCGCTCCATGGTCGCCGCGTCGAAGAGATCGGTGTTGTAGTTGAGGATACCGGTGAAGCCGTTGACGCCCTCTTCGAGCAAAAGGCTGAAGTCATACTTCGAGGTCTCGATGCTCGCGGCCATCCCGCTGAGGGTGAGTCCGGGGAGTTCGAGTTCCTCTTCAGGGGCATTCTGAAGGGTGAGGGTGACCTGGAAGAGAGGCGAGCGGCTCAGGTCGCGCTGAGGCTGGAGTTCCTCGACGAGCTTCTCGAAGGGGACGTCCTGGTGCTCGTAGGCGGCGAGGGTGGACGCGCGAACCTGTGAGAGCAGCTCACGGAAGGACTGGTGGGCGCCGATTCGTGCACGAAGGACCAGCGTGTTGACGAAGAAGCCGATGAGGCCTTCGGTCTCGGAGCGATTGCGGTTCGCGACGGGCGAGCCGACGGAGATGTCATCCTGGCCCGAGTAACGAGACAGCAAGGTCTGGAACGAGGCCAACAGCACCATGAAGGGCGTGGCGCCCTCGCGCTGGGCCAGCGCCTTCACGGCCTGGGTCAACTCGCTCGACAGCGCGATGGGGACCACTGCGCCGCGATACGTCTGGACGGCAGGACGCGACCTGTCGGTAGGCAGTTCGAGCGAAGTTGAAGCGTCGGAGAGCTGCTTCCTCCACCAAGCAAGCTCGTCGGCGAGGACGTCGCCCTGGAGCCACTGCCGCTGCCAGACGGAGAAGTCGGCGTACTGGATGGGCAGAGGGGAAAGCCGCGCGGGCTCACCACCAGCGAACTGACGGTAGAAGGCCGCGATCTCCCGCACGATGACGCCGATGGACCAACCGTCGGAGACGATGTGGTGAGCCGTGACGAGCAACAGGTACTCGTCATCGGCGAGGCGCACGAGGGTGGCGTGCACCAGGGGACCGCGAGACAGGTCGAAGGAGTGAAGTGCCTCCTCGCGCATGAGCCGCTGGGCCTCAGCGTCGCGAGTGGAGGCGTCCAGGGCGCGCAGGTCGACGACGGGCAGCGCCACGCGGACATCCGGCTGGATGCGCTGGACAGGCTGGCCTTCGTGGATGGCGAAGTGGGTGCGAAGCACCTCGTGCCGCTCAATCAGCGCGTTGAGGGACTGGAGCAGGGCCTCCGCGTTGAGGTTGCCGGTGAGCTTGAGGGCCCAGGGGATGTTGTAGGTGGAAGCGCCGGGCTGGAGCTGGTCAAGGAACCAGAGGCGCTGCTGAGCGAAGGAGAGCGGCAGCGGCTGTGCCCGGTCGACAGGGACGAGTGCCGGCTGACGAGACGAGGAGCCGTGGAGCAGCTCCAGGCGCTCGGAGAGCAGCGCGACGGTGGGCGAGGAGAAGAGCTCACCGAGGGGCAACTCGACGTCGAAGGTGGAGCGGATGCGAGAGACGACCTGGGTGGCGAGGAGGGAGTGGCCACCCAACTCGAAGAAGTCGCCGTGGATGCTGACGCGCTCCAGGCCGAGGACGTCGGCGAAGATGGAAGCAAGTCGCGTCTGGGTAGGCGTGGAGGGAGGGGCGAAGTCGTCGCCGGAAGTGGCAGCGGCGAAGTCGGGAAGAGGGAGGGCCTTCCTGTCGAGCTTGCCGTTGGCGGAGAGAGGGAAGGACGGGAGAGAGACGAGGGCTGCCGGCACCATGTACTCGGGCAGGCGCTGAAGCAGGAAGGAGCGAAGCGCGGACGAGTCGACGTCGTGAGCAGAGGTGAAGTAGGCGACGAGGCGCTTGTCACCGGGGACGTCCTCACGAGCGAGGACGACGGCTTCCTGGATGCCGGAGAAGAGGCGGACGGCGGCCTCGACTTCGCCCAGCTCAATGCGGAAGCCACGGACCTTCACCTGGAAGTCGGAGCGGCCGAGGAACTCGAGGGAGCCATCGGCGAGCCAGCGGACGCGGTCGCCGGTGCGGTAGAGGCGAGCACCAGGGGTGATGCTGAAGGGATGCGGAACGAAGCGCTCAGCGGTGAGGTCAGCGCGGTTGAGGTAACCCCAAGCCAGGCCGTCACCACCGACAAAGAGCTCTCCAGGGACGCCCGGAGGGAGCGGCTGGAAGGAGGCATCAAGGACGAAGGCGGAGGAGTTGGAGAGAGGCGCGCCGATGGGAACGGAGCGAGCGACGGAGTCGCCGTGGCGCAGCGAGTGAGTGGCGGAGAAGGTGGTGTTCTCGGTGGGGCCGTAGCCGTTGACGAGGACGTGGCCCGGGGGCAGGCGAGCGAGGTGCTCGCGGACGCGGGAAGGCGGAAGGACGTCGCCACCAGCGAGGACCTGGCGGACCCCAGCCAGGGCAACGGGCTGAGTGGCGACCATCTGCTCGAAGAGAGCAGCGGTGAGCCAGAGGGAGGTGATTCCCTCACGGACGAGCAGCGAGCCCAACTCCTCGAGTGACAACGAGTGAGGAGGAGCGAGGACGAGCTTGGCGCCGTGAAGGAGCGCACCCCAGATTTCGAGAGTGGAGGCGTCGAAGGCGACGGGCGCGGCGTGGAGCCAGACGTCGGAGGCGCCGAAGGAGATGAAGGAAGAAGAGACGAGGCGAGTGACGCCACGGTGAGGGACGCAGACGCCCTTGGGCTCGCCCGTGGAGCCGGAGGTGAACATGACGTAGGCAAGGTCATCGCCCGTCACGGCACCTGCGAGAGGTGAAGAGGGCTGGCGCGCGATGCGAGAAGCCTCCTCATCAATGACGAGGAGGACCGCGCCGAAGGCCGGCAAGTCGTCGACGACGTCGGAGTGGGAGAGGACGACGCCAGCAGCGGACTCGCGGAGGACGAAGGCGAGGCGCTCGGAGGGCCAGGCCTTGTCGAGAGGCACGTAGGCCGCCCCCGCCTTGAGGATGGCGAGGAGGGAGACGATGAGGTCGGCGGAGCGGTCAATCCGGACAGCGACGCGAGAGCCAGGAAGCACACCCAGCGAGCGCAGGTAGTGAGCGAGCTGGTTGGAGCGGGAGTCGAGCTGGGCGTAGGAGAGTGACTCCTCGCCGGAGACAACAGCGACAGCGTCCGGAGTACGAGCGGCCTGCTGACCGAAGAGGGAGTGGACGGACGCGTCGCGCGGGTAGGCGGAGGTGGTGCCGGTCCACTCGGTGAGGACCTGCTGCTTCTCGGGGGCGGACAGCAGCGAGAGCTCGCTGAGCGATTGTTCAGGCTGAGAGACCGCGGCCTCGAGCAGCACGGAGAAGTGACGGAGCAGTCCCTGCATGGACGCCGCGTCGAAGAGGTCGGTGTTGTAGTTGATGATGCCGGAGAACTGCTCCGCCTCTGTGAACAGGAGGCTGAAGTTGAACTTCGACGTGTTGATCTCCGCGGGCAGAGCACTGAGCTCAAGACCCGCGAGCGCAAGAGCCTCTTCGGGGGCGTTCTGCAGCGTGAGCGAGACCTGGAACAGAGGAGAACGGCTGAGGTCGCGCTGAGGCTGGAGTTCCTCGACGAGCTTCTCGAATGGGACGTCCTGGTGCTCGTAGGCAGCCAGGGTGGACAGGCGCACCTGCTCCAGCAGTTCGCGGAAGGACTGTCGCGCGTCGATGCGTGCACGCAGGACCAGCGTGTTGACGAAGAAGCCGATGAGGCCTTCGGTCTCGGCACGGTTGCGGTTGGCGACCGGTGAGCCGACGGAGATGTCGTCCTGGCCCGAGTAGCGAGAGAGCAGGAGCTGGAAGGACGCCAGCAGCACCATGAAGGGCGTGGCGCCTTCGCGCTGAGCCAGGGCCTTCACGGCTTGAGACAGCTCACGAGTCAGCTCGATAGGGAGCACCGCGCCGCGATACGTCTGGACGGCGGGACGCGGCCTGTCGGTGGGCAGATCGAGCGAGGTGGACGCGCCGGAAAGCTGCTTCCTCCACCAGGCAAGCTCTTCGGCGAGGACGTCACCCTGGAGCCACTGGCGCTGCCAGACGGAGAAGTCGGCGTACTGGATGGGCAGCGGCGCGAGCTGGGCGGCCTCTCCGCCGGAGAACTGGCGGTAGAAGGCCGCCAACTCGCGGACCATGACGGCGATGGACCAACCGTCCGAGACGATATGGTGGACGGTGACGAGAAGCAGATGCTGCGCTTCATCCAGGCGGATGAGGGAGGCTCGGACCAAGGGGCCCTGCGCCAGATCGAATGGACGAAGGGCCTCGTCGCGGGTGAGCCGCTCGACGTCCGCGTCACGCTTCGCGTGCGCAATGCCACGCAGATCCACCTGAGGCATCTCCAGCAGGAAGTCGTGCTGGATGAGCTGAACGGGCTGGCCTTCGTGAACGGCGAAGCGGGTGCGTAGGGCCTCGTGGCGCTGAATCAGCGCGTTGAGGGACTGGAGCAGTGCATTGGAGTCCAGTGCACCGGAGAGCTTGAGGACCCAGGGGATGTTGTAGGTGGAGGTGCCGGGCTGGAGCTGGTCGAGGAACCAGAGGCGCTGCTGAGCGAAGGAGAGCGGCAGCGGCTGGGCGCGGTCGACGGGAACGAGGGCCGGCTGGCGAGGCGCGGAGCCGTGGAGCAGCTCCAGACGCTCGGAGAGAAGCGCGACGGTGGGCGAGGAGAAGAGCTCACCGAGAGGCAACTCGACGTCGAAGGTGGATCGGATGCGAGAGACGACTTGAGTGGCGAGAAGGGAGTGGCCACCCAACTCGAAGAAGTCGCCGTGGATGCTGACGCGCTCCAGGCCGAGGACGTCGGCGAAGATGGATGCAAGTCGCGTCTGGGTAGGCGTGGAGGGAGGGGCGAAGTCGTCGCCGGAAATGGCGGCAGCGAAGTCGGGAGGAGGGAGAGCCTTCCTGTCGAGCTTGCCGTTGGCGGAGAGAGGGAAGGACGGGAGAGAGACGAGGGCTGCCGGCACCATGTACTCGGGCAGGCGCTGAAGCAGGAAGGAGCGAAGCGCGGACGAGTCGACGTCGTGAGCAGAGGTGAAGTAGGCGACGAGGCGCTTGTCACCGGGGACGTCCTCACGAGCGAGGACGACGGCTTCCTGGATGCCGGAGAAGAGGCGGACGGCGGTCTCGACTTCGCCCAGCTCAATGCGGAAGCCACGGACCTTCACCTGGAAGTCGGAGCGGCCGAGGAACTCGAGGGTGCCGTCGGCGAGCCAGCGGACGCGGTCGCCGGTGCGGTAGAGGCGAGCGCCGGGCGAAGAAGAGAAGGGGTGCGGAACGAAGCGCTCAGCGGTGAGGTCAGCGCGGTTGAGGTAACCCCAAGCCAGGCCGTCACCACCGACGAAGAGCTCTCCAGGTACGCCCGGAGGGAGCGGCTGGAAGGAAGCGTCGAGGACGAAGGCGGAGGAGTTGGAGAGGGGCGCGCCGATGGGGACGGAGCGAGAGACGGAGTCGCCGTGGCGCAGCGAGTGAGTGGCGGAGAAGGTGGTGTTCTCGGTGGGGCCGTAGCCGTTGACGAGGACGTGGCCCGAAGGGATGCGGGCGAGGTACTCGCGGACGCGGGAAGGCGGAAGGACGTCGCCACCAGCGAGCACCTGGCGCACCCCGGCGAGTGCAGCGGGCTGAGTGGCGACCATCTGCTCGAAGAGCGCGGCCGTCAGCCAGAGAGAGGTGATGCCCTCACGGACGAGCAGCGAGCCCAACTCCTCGAGTGACAGCGAATGAGGAGGAGCGAGGACGAGCTTTGCGCCGTGGAGGAGGGCACCCCAGATTTCGAGGGTGGAGGCGTCGAAGGCGACAGGCGCGGCGTGGAGCCAGACGTCGGAGGCGCCGAAGGAGATGAAGGAAGAAGAGACGAGGCGGGTGACGCCGCGGTGAGGGACGCAGACACCCTTGGGTTCGCCCGTGGAGCCGGAGGTGAACATGACGTAGGCGAGGTCATCGCCCGTCACGGCACCTGCGAGAGGAGAAGAGGGCTGGCGCGCGATACGCGAGGCCTCCTCATCAATGACGAGGAGGACCGCGCCGAAGGCCGGCAAGTCGTCGACGACATCGGAGTGGGAGATGACGACGCCAGCAGCGGACTCGCGGAGGACGAAGGCGAGACGCTCGGAGGGCCAGGCCTTGTCGAGAGGCACGTAGGCCGCCCCCGCCTTGAGGATGGCGAGGAGGGAGACGATGAGGTCGGCGGAGCGGTCAATCCGGACAGCGACGCGAGAGCCAGGAAGCACACCCAACGAACGCAGGTAGTGAGCGAGCTGGTTGGAGCGGGAGTCGAGCTGAGCGTAGGAGACAGACTCCTCGCCGGAGTCGACAGCGACAGCGTCGGGCGTGCGAGCAGCTTGCTGAGAGAAGAGGGAGTGGACGGACGCGTCGCGCGGGTAGGCGGAGGTGGTGCCGGTCCACGCGGTGAGGACCTGCTGCTTCTCGGGGGCGGACAGCAGCGAGAGCTCGCTGAGCGATTGTTCAGGCTGAGAGACCGCGGCCTCGAGCAGCACGGAGAAGTGACGGAGCAGCCCCTGCATGGACGCCGCGTCGAAGAGGTCGGTGTTGTAGTTGAGCAAACCCGACAGTTGCTCAGCCTCATCGAACAGCAGGCTGAAGTCATACTTCGAGGTGTTGATCTCAGCCTGAATCGGCTTGAGCACCAGTCCTGACAGCGCGAGCGACGCCTCGGGGGCGTTCTGAAGGGTGAGGGTGACCTGGAAGAGCGGCGAGCGGCTCAGGTCGCGCTGAGGCTGGAGTTCCTCGACGAGCTTCTCGAAGGGGACGTCCTGGTGCTCGTAGGCGGCCAGCGTGGACAGTCGCACCTGTTCCAGCAGTTCGCGGAAGGACTGGCTGCGATTGATGCGAGCCCGGAAGACGAGCGTGTTGACGAAGAAGCCAATGAGGCCTTCGGTCTCGGAGCGATTGCGATTGGCGATGGGCGAGCCGACGGAGATGTCGTCCTGGCCCGAGTAGCGAGAGAGCAGGAGCTGGAAGGACGCCAGCAGCACCATGAAGGGTGTGGCACCCTCGCGCTGGGCAAGGGCTTTCACGGCCTGCGTCAGTTCACGCGACAGCTCGATAGGGAGCACCGCGCCGCGATAGGTCTGGACGGCGGGCCGAGGCCTGTCCGTCGGAAGCTCGAGCGAGGTCGAGGCACCGGCAAGATGCTGGCGCCACCAGTTGATCTCCGAGGCGAGGACGTCGCCCTGGAGCCACTGGCGCTGCCAGACGGAGAAGTCGGCGTACTGGATGGGAAGCGGTGCGAGTTGGGCGGCCTCGCCGCCGGAGAACTGGCGGTAGAAGGCGGCGAGCTCGCGGACCATGACAGCGATGGACCAACCGTCCGAGGCGATGTGATGGACGGTGACAAGGAGCAGATGCTGGGCCTCATCGAGGCGGACGAGCGACGTACGGACGACAGGGCCACGGGCCAGGTCAAACGGACGCAGGGCTTCGGCGGAAGCCAGACGCTGGGCCTCGGCGTCGCGCTCCTTCTCGGGCAGAGACGAGAGGTCGACGAGCGGCATCTCCAGCAGGAAGTCGTGCTGGATGAGCTGAACGGGCTGGCCTTCGTGAACGGCGAAGCGGGTGCGCAGGGCCTCGTGGCGCTGAATCAGCGCGTTGAGGGATTGGAGCAGTGCATTGGAGTCCAGTGCACCGGAGAGCTTGAGGACCCAGGGGATGTTGTAGGTGGAGGTGCCGGGCTGGAGCTGGTCGAGGAACCAGAGGCGCTGCTGAGCGAAGGAGAGCGGCAGCGGCTGGGCGCGGTCGACGGGGACGAGGGCCGGCTGGCGAGACGAGGAGCCGTGGAGCAGCTCCAGGCGCTCGGAGAGCAGCGCGACGGTGGGCGAGGAGAAGAGCTCACCGAGGGGTAACTCGACGTCGAAGGTGGCGCGGATACGGGAGACGACTTGAGTGGCGAGGAGGGAGTGGCCACCCAACTCGAAAAAGTCGCCGTGGATGCTGACGCGCTCCAGGCCGAGGACGTCGGCGAAGATGGAGGCGAGGCGCGTCTGGGTAGGAGTGGAAGGAGGGACGAAGTCGTCGCCAGAAGTGGCGGCGGCGAAGTCGGGAGGAGGAAGGGCCTTCCTGTCGAGCTTGCCGTTGGCGGAGAGAGGGAAGGACGGGAGAGAGACGAGGGCTGCCGGCACCATGTACTCGGGCAGGCGCTGAAGCAGGAAGGAGCGAAGCGCGGACGAGTCGACGTCGTGAGCAGAGGTGAAGTAGGCGACGAGGCGCTTGTCACCGGGGACGTCCTCACGAGCGAGGACGACGGCTTCCTGGATGCCGGAGAAGAGGCGGACAGCAGCCTCGACTTCGCCCAGCTCAATGCGGAAGCCACGGACCTTCACCTGGAAGTCGGAGCGGCCGAGGAACTCGAGAGAGCCACCGGCGAGCCAGCGGACGCGGTCACCGGTGCGGTAGAGGCGAGCGCCGGGCGAAGAAGAGAAGGGGTGCGGAACGAAGCGCTCAGCGGTGAGGTCAGCGCGGTTGAGGTAGCCCCAAGCCAGGCCGTCACCACCGACGAAGAGCTCTCCCGGGACGCCTGGAGGGAGCGGCTGGAAGGAGGCGTCGAGGACGAAGGCGGAGGAGTTGGAGAGAGGCGCGCCGATGGGGACGGAGCGGGAGACGGAGTCTCCGTGCCGCAGCGAATGAGTCGCCGAGAAAGTGGTGTTCTCGGTGGGGCCGTAGCCGTTGACGAGGACGTGGCCCGGGGGCAGGCGAGCGAGGTGCTCGCGGACGCGAGAGGGCGGCAGGACGTCGCCACCGGCGAGCACCTGGCGGACTCCGGCCAGGGCAACGGGCTGAGTGGCGACCATCTGCTCGAAGAGCGCGGCCGTCAGCCAGAGAGAAGTGATTCCCTCACGGACGAGCAACGAGCCCAACTCTTCCAGAGACAGTGAATGAGGAGGAGCGAGGACGAGCTTTGCGCCGTGAAGGAGCGCACCCCAGATTTCGAGGGTGGAGGCGTCGAAGGCGACAGGAGCGGCGTGGAGCCAGACGTCGGAGGCGCCGAAGGAGATGAAGGAAGAAGAGACGAGGCGGGTGACGCCGCGGTGAGGGACGCAGACACCCTTGGGCTCGCCGGTGGAGCCGGAGGTGAACATGACATAGGCAAGGTCATTGCCCGTCACGTCGAGTGGCAGCGCGGAGGAAGGCTGGCGCGCGATACGCGAGGCTTCCTCATCAATGACGAGGAGGACCGCGCCGAAGGCCGGCAAGTCGTCGACGACATCGGAGTGGGAGATGACGACGCCAGCAGCGGACTCACGGAGGACGAAGGCGAGGCGTTCGGAGGGCCAGGCCTTGTCGAGAGGGACGTAGGCAGCTCCCGCCTTGAGAATGGCGAGGAGGGAGACGATGAGGTCCGCGGAACGGTCGAGACGGACAGCGACGCGAGAGCCCGGGAGCACACCCAACGAACGCAAGTAGTGAGCGAGCTGATTGGAGCGCGAGTCGAGCTGGGCGTAGGAGACGGACTCCTCACCGACGACGACAGCGACAGTATCCGGGGCGAGCGCGGCCTGCAGTGCGAAGAGGTCCTGAATGCTCGTGTTGCGAGGGTAGTTCGCGGTGGCGCCGTTCCAGCGCGTGAGCACCAGTTGCTTCTCGTCCGGCGTGAGCAGCGACATCCGTCCGAGCCGTGAATCAGGCGCGGTGACGGCCTCCGTGAGCAGCACGGAGAAGTGCCGCGACAGGCGCTCCAAGGTCGCCGCGTCGAAGAGGTCGGTGTTGTAGTTGAAGACGCCCGAGAAACCGCTGCCGCCCTCTTCGAGCAAGAGACTGATGTCGTACTTCGACGTCTCCAGCTCCGGAGGAAGGTGGGTGAGGGTGATGCCAGGAAGCGCGAGCGTCGAGTTCGGCGTGTTCTGAAGCGTGAGGGTGACCTGGAACAGCGGGCTGCGGCTCAGGTCACGCTGAGGCTGAAGCTCCTCGACGAGCTTCTCGAACGGGACGTCCTGGTGCTCATAGGCGGCCAGGGTCGACAGGCGCACCTGGGCCAGCAGCTCACGGAAGGACTGTCGGTCGTCGATGCGCGTGCGCAGGACCAGCGTGTTGACGAAGAAGCCGACCAGACCCTCGGTCTCCGCGCGGTTGCGGTTTGCGATGGGAGAACCAACGGAGATGTCGTCCTGGCCCGAGTACCGCGACAGCACGAGCTGCCACACGGCGAGCAGGACCATGAACGGCGTGGCACCTTCGCGCTGCGCGAGCTCCCTCACCGCGTTGCTCACGCTGGGGGACAGGGAGATCGGAAGCACCGCGCCGTGCTCGGTCTGCGCGGCGGGACGAGGCCTGTCGGTGGGCAGCTCCAGCGCGGCGGGCGCTCCGGAGAGCTGCTGCTTCCACCAGTCCAACTCCTGACGGAGCGTATCGCCGCTGAGCCGCTGCCGCTGCCAGACGGAGAAGTCCGCGTACTGGATGGGCAGGGGCGCGAGCCGCGCGGACTCGCCGCCGGAGAACTGGCGATAGAACGCACCCAGCTCCCGGACCATCACCTCCGTGGACCATCCATCCGAGATGATGTGGTGGACCGTGACCAACAGCAGGTGGTGGCGCGTATCGAGCCGAAGCAGCGTCGCTCGTACGAGAGGGCCACGGGCCAGGTCGAACGGACGCAGGGCCTCCTCCCGCATCAGCCTGCGCGCTTCCTCATCCCGCTGCGACGGCTCCAGGAGCCCGAGCTCCAGCACGGGCAGGTCCACCCGAGCCTCGGGCTCGATGACCTGAACGGGCTGCGCATCACGGACGACGAAGTGCGTGCGCAGCACCTCATGTCGCTGGACGAGCGCCCGCAGGGACTGCCGCAGGGCCTCGGCATTCAGCTCCCCTTCGAGCCGCAGGGCCGCGGGCAGGTTGTACGAAGCCGTGCCCGGCTGGAGTTGGTCCAGGAACCACAGACGCTGCTGCGCGAACGACAGGGGCAGGTCCCCATCGCGCGGAACAGGGCGCAGCTTCGCCGGACCCGAGTCCGCGATAGTCCCACCCGAAGCGACCTGGAGCCGCTGAGAGAGCAGCTCGACAGTGGGCGCCTCGAACAAATCGCGCAGCGGCAGCTCCACACCGGTGGAGGCACGAAGCTGCGCCACCAGTCGCGTCCCCAACAGCGAATGACCACCGAGCTCGAAAAAGCTGTCGGTGACACCGACGCGCTCGATGCGGAGCACCGAGGCGAAGAGGGAAGCCAGCAGCTCCTCGGAGGGAGTGCGAGGCGCGACGAACTCACGGGAAGAGGGGACGAAGTCCGGAGCCGGGAGCGCCTTGCGCTCCACCTTGCCGCTGGGGCTCAGGGGCAGCGCGTCGAGGAAGACGAAGGCGGCCGGCACCATGTACTCGGGGAGGCGCTGGGAGAGCGCGGCCCGGAGTGCAGCGGCGTCGACATCGCCGGAGGAGACGACGTAGGCAACGAGACGCGCCTCGTCGCGGACGACGACGACGGTGTCGGAGACGGAGGGAAGCGAGCGAAGCGCGGCCTCGACTTCACCCAGCTCGATGCGGAAGCCACGCAGCTTGACCTGGAAGTCGGAGCGGCCGAGGTACTCCAGGGTGCCGTCCGGCAACCAGCGAGCGACGTCACCGGTGCGGTAGAGGCGAGCACCGGGAGTGGCGCTGAAGGCGTCAGGGATGAAGCGCTCAGCGGTGAGGTGGGGCTTGCGCCAGTAGCCGAGGCCGACCTGGACGCCGCCGATGAAGAGCTCACCCGGGACACCGACGGGAGAAGGCTGGGAGTCGGAGTCGAGGACGTACAGGCGGGTGTTGGCGACGGGTCTGCCGATGGGGATGGAGGCGCGAGAGGAGCCGCGAGCGCAGTGGAAGAAGGAGACGTCGACGGCGGCCTCGGTGGGGCCGTAGAGGTTGTGGACCTCGGCGGAAGCCGGGAGGCGTGCATGGGCGCGAGCCACGAGGTCGGCGGTGAGGGCCTCACCACTGCACACGACGCGGCGCAGACCGGAGAGCTTCTCGATGCCCGGCTCCTCCAGGAAGGCGCGGAGCATGGAGGGGACGAAGTGGAGCGTGGAGACACGCTGCTCGGCGATGAGGCGCACGAGGTAGGCGGGGTCCTGGTGGCCACCGGGCTTCGCGAGGACGATGCGAGCACCCGTCATGAGCGGCCAGAAGAACTCCCAGACGGAGACGTCGAAGGAGAAGGGCGTCTTCTGGAGGACGGTGTCCATCGCCGTGAGGGCGTACTGCTGCTGCATCCACAGCAGGCGGTTGACGACGCCTGAGTGGGCATTCATGGCGCCCTTGGGACGCCCCGTGGAGCCGGACGTGAAGATGACGTAGGCGAGGGAGTCCGGGCCGGCGAGCGACTCGAGCGAAGAGGAGGGCTGGCGAGAGACAGCGTCCCACTCGGAGTCGAGGCAGAGCACGCGAGCGGCGTGCGGAGGGAGCACGGCCTTCAGGTGCTCGTGCGTGAGGAGGACGGGAGCGTCGGCGTCCTCCAGCATCCCGGCGAGACGCTCGCGCGGATAGGCCGGGTCCAGCGGGACGTAGGCGGCGCCAGACTTGATGACGGCGAGCAGCGCGACGACGAGGTCGAGCGAGCGCTCCAGGCAGACACCGACGAGGACGCCGGGGCGAGCACCGAGGGCACGCAGGTGGTGCGCGAGCTGGTTGGAGCGTGAGTCGAGCTGGGCGTAGGTGAGGACGCTGTCCTCGAAGCGAATGGCCTCCGAGTAGGGCGTGCGCATCGCCTGCGACTCGATGAGGGAGTGAAGCGTGGCCTCACTCGGGTACCTCACCTGCGCGCCCTGGAAGTCGGCGAGGAGCTGGTGGTGCTCCTCGTTCGTGAGGAGGGGCAGCTCGGACAGGCGCGTGTCCGGGTTGGCGGCCACCGCTCCGAGCAGCGTGTAGAAGTGACCGCGCAGTCGCTGGATGGTCGCGACGTCGAAGAGGTCGGTGTTGTACTCGAGCCAGCCGAAGATTTCGTCCGGCCGGTCCTCGCGCAACTCCAGCAGCAAATCGAACTTCGCCGAGCCCGGGTCCACCAACAGATAGGTGGACTGCAACCCCGGCATCGACAGGTCCTGGCGCGGGGTGTTCTGGAAGCTGAACATCACCTGGAACAGCGGGTGACGGCTCAAGTCGCGCGGAGGCTGCAGCTCCTCGACCAGCTTCTCGAAGGGCAGCTCCTGGTGCGCATACGCCGCCATGCACACGTCCTTCGCGCGACGCAGCAGCTCGCGGAAGGTGGGGTTGCCGCCCAAATCATTGCGCAGCACCAGCGTGTTGACGAAGAAGCCGATCAGCGACTCCAGCTCCGGCACGTTGCGGCCGGCGATGGGCGAGCCGACCGTGATGTCCGTCTGCCGCGAGTGCCGGTGCATCAACGTCTGGAACGTGGCCAGCAGCGTCATGAAGAGGGTGGCCCCCTCCTGCTGGCTGACCTCCTTCAGCACGCGCGTCAGCGCCACGGGCAACGTCACGAACTGACGCGAGCCCCGGTACGTCTGGCGGGCAGGACGCGGCCTGTCCGTGGGCAGCTCCAGCGGCTCCGGCAGCGTCTTCAGGTGCTGCTTCCAGAAGTCCAGCTCGATGCGCAGCCGCTCGCCCTGCATCCGCTCGCGCTGCCACTCCGCGAAGTCGGAGTACTGGATGGCGAGCTCCGGAATCGCGGGCGTCTGGCCCGTGACTTCCGCCGCGTAGAAGGTCATCAGCTCGCGGACGAAGACACCCAGCGACCAGCGGTCCGTCACCAGGTGATGCATGGTGACCAGGGCCACGTGGTTGTCGGGCCCCAGGCGCAGCACCTTGCCGCGCAGGAGCGGCCCGCGTGCCAAATCAAACAGGCGCTGGGACTCCTCGCTGGTGCGGCGCTCCACCTCCTCGTCCTGCTCCGCCTTGCCCAGGTGGGAGATGTCCTCCACCGGGATGGTCAGCGTCAGCTCCGGCAGGACGATCTGCACGGGGAGCCCGTCGTCCCTCGCGGCGAACACGGTGCGCAGCGACTCGTGGCGCCGCACCACCTGGTTCACACACCGCGCCAGCAGCGGGATGTCCAGCACGCCGGTGAACTGCACGGTGATGTGGACGTTGTAGGCGAAGGCCTGTCCGCCCTCGAGCTGGTCCACCACCCACAGCCGCTGCTGTGGGAATGACGCGGGCGCGGGCTCGGTTCCAGCGCGACGCGGAATCGTCCGCTCCAGCGCCTGCGTCGTAGCGGCCTGGAGCTGCCCCTTCTTCTCCTTGAGGAGCAACTCGTACAGTGCGCGCTGCTTGGGAGTGAGCTTGTCGAGATTCTTGGAGCTACCGCTCATTGCTGGACTCCGACTCCGGAGCCTCCGCTCGCTGGGATGACCCAGGGCGGAGGGGAAGGTTGCTGGGGCCGATGCGGGGACGCCGGCCCGACTGAAATTCAGTGGGGGGGGCTAGCTCGAACGTCTCGCCAGCTCGGCTTCAATCTCTTCGTCGCTGAGGTTGGACAGCTCCTCGAGCGCGGCTTCACTGGCGGCCTCTTCGAGCGCGGTCTGGTGGTCCGCCACCAGCTTCGCGAGGGAGGCCACGGTGGCGGCCTCGAAGAGCTTCGCCAGGGGAATGTCGAAATCGAACTGGGTGCGCAGGCGTCCGGCCACGCGCGTGGCGAGCAGCGAGTGGCCGCCCAGGTCGAAGAAGTTGTCGTTCAGGCCCACGGAGTCCACGCCCAGGACTTCCTGCCAGATGGCCGCGAGCTGTTTCTCCAGCTCGCTCGCGGGCGCCACGAAGGGCGTCTTCGCGCGACGGGGCTTGCCAGCCGCGCGCGCGCCCGAGGTGGGCTGGGACGTGTCGCGCTGAATCCACAACTTCCAGCGCTGGGCCAGGTCTCCGGTCGCGACGACGACGTGGCCATCCACGCCGAGCGTCACCAGCCGACGGACGGCCTCGGCGCCCTCCTGGGGCGTCATGGCGTACTGGTCCATGCTGGTGCGCACGTGGGTGTGCTTCGTCTCCTCCGGCCACGGGTCCCACGACGCGCTCACCCAGCGCGTCCCGGTGTTTCCAGCGTGGGCCTGCGCGAAGGCGTCCATGAAGAGGTTGGAGGACGCGTAGGTCAGGTAGCCGAGGCCACCGAGGACCGCGGCGTTGGACGAGAAGAGCAGGGCGAAGTCCGCCGAGCGGGTGCTCAGCACCTTCTCCAGCGCATACGTGCCGTAGACCTTCGGGCCGAACTGCGTCTCCGACTCGCCCCGGCCAATGTCCGTGAGCGGGTTGTAGAGCGACGGGCCATGCGTGACGCCCGCGCAGTGGAGCACGCCATTGAGCGCGCCGAACCGGGCCTCCACCTGCGCCACCGCGGCCTCGAGCTGCCCCGCGTCCGCGACGTCCGCGCGCACCACCATCACCTGCGCGCCAAGCCGCTCCAGCTTCCGCACCTGGAGGATGCGCTGGGCCACCGCGTCGTCCTCGGGATGGGTGGCCAGGTACGAATCCCACTCGGACGTCGCCGGCAGGGCAGTGCGTCCCAGCAGCGCCAGGCGGGCCTTGAGCGTCTGGGCCAGGTGCTCGGCCAGCATCAGGCCCACGGCGCCAAGGCCTCCGGTGATGAGGTAGACGCCCTGCTCACGCAGCGGAGAAGCGGCCTCGCCCGAGGGCTCCAACCGCAGCGGCGCATGCGTCTGGGTGAAGCGGTGGTTTCCGCGCCACGCCACGACGGCGTCGCGCGTGCGCTGACTCAGCTCGGCGAGCAGCCGCTCCGCGAGCTTCTCCACGCCCGCGCTCTTGGGCTCGGGGGCGATCAGGTCGATGCAGCGCGTGCTGACGTGCTCCTGCTCCTGCGGAATCACCTTGCACGGTCCCAGCAGCGTGGCCTTCTCCGGGAGGGCGTTGCCCTCGCCCGCCACGTCAGCCAGCCGGTCCGTCACCACCTCCAGGCGCACGGGGCGCGAGGTGTCTCCCTGGGCGAGCGCCTGTCCCAGGTGCAGGAGGCTGTAGTAGCCCGTGTCCTGCACCTTGCGGAACAGCTCGGGCCCCGGAAGGTCCATGCCCGACGAGGCGAGGCTCCACAGATGGACCACCACGGACGGGCTCAGCTCCTGGTCCGCCAGGTCCTTCCACAACGTGGCGTAGTCCCCGCGCAGGCGAGGATCCACCGCATACCGGCGCGCGGCGTCCCGCATGAAGGAGCTTCCCTGGCGCACCCGCACCACGTCCTGGCCCGCCTCCTCCAGACGGCGGCACAGCGCCTCGCCGACGCCCACGCCGTCCACGAAGACGACCCAGCAGCGACGCTCGGCCAGGGCCTTGCGGTCCAGGGCCACGGGCGCCGTGCGGTGCCACGTGGGCGCGTGGAACCACTCCGCCATGTCCACGAGCTTTCCCTGCGGCGCTTGGGCCTGCGTGGCCTCGGCGTGCGTGCCAGGCGCCACCCAGTAGCGCTGACGCTCGAAGGGGTACGTGGGCAGCGGCACGCGGCGAAGGACGCGGCCCTCGCTCACGGCCTCCCAGTCCACCTCCACGCCGTCCAGCCAGAGCTGTCCCAGCGCGCCGAGCACCGCCACCGGCGCGGGCTGGTTCGTTCCAGGCGCGGGCAGGCAGCCGTGCACGGAGCGAGTCCCCGTGCTCCCCGCCAGCGCGCGCGCCTTCTCGACGAGCGGCCCCGCGGCCCCCATCGCGAGCACGACGCGAGAGGGCTCCTTCACCAACTCGCGCAGCGCATCGTCCAGGCGTGGCGCGCGGCCCGCAGCGTCCTTCCACGTCTCGGGACGGGTGGCCTCGGCGGCCGTGAGCAGGGCGCCCGTGGCCAGGGAGTAGAGCGGCACCTCCGGCGCCTTCAGCGTCGCGGCGTTCGGTGACAGCTCACGCCCCTCGGCTCGGGCAATCGTCAGGGAGAGGGCCTCCTCCAGCGGGAGCGCGCCCGCGAGGCTCGCGGCGATCCACGCGCCCATGCCTTCGCCCAGCATCGACTCCGGCTGCACACCCCACGACATCCACAGGCGCGCCAGGGCGTAGGCCTCCACGAAGCGCGCGGCGGCCGTCACCGGACTGGAGACAACAGGTCGGCTCCCGTCCTCCGGATACAGCACGGCGCGCAGGTCCACGCCGAGCCGCGACTGGAGCAGCTCCGCGCACTGGTCCACCTCCGCGCGGAACGCAGGCTCGGAGCGATACAGCGACTCCAGTGGCGCCTCCGCTCCGGCGTCGGAGAAGAGGAAGGACACGGGGCGGTTTCCCGTCTCGTGCGTGCCGGAGAGCACGCGCTGGGGCTCCGCCATGCGCAGCACCCGCATCGCATCCTGTCCATCGCGCGCCACCACGACGCGGCGGTGCGCATGGGCCTTGCGGCCCACCTGGAGCGTGTACGCCACATCCGCCAGCGTCTGCTCCGGGTGCGTCTCCAGGTGCTGGGCGAGCCGCGCGGTGGCCGTGTCGAGCGCCGTGTGGCTGCGCGCGGACAACACCAGCAGCTCCCACGGGCGGCCCGTCGATGCCGAGGGCGCGGGAGGCGCTTCCTCCAGGACGATGTGGGCGTTGGTGCCGCCGATGCCGAACGAGCTGACGCCCGCGCGCCGAGGCGTCCTGCCGCGCGGCCAGGGCTGGAGCGCGGTGTTCACATAGAAGGGCCCGCTGTCGAAGTCGATCTGCGGGTTGGGGGACTCGAAGTGGAGGCTGGGCGGAACCTGCTGGTGCTTCATCGCGAGGATGGCCTTGAGCAAGCTCGCGCTGCCCGCCGCCGCGTCCAGGTGGCCCACGTTCGTCTTCACCGAGCCGATGGGCACCGTGCGACGGCCCTTCGCCTTCGCGCCGAACACCTTCGTCAGGGCGCGCAGCTCGATGGGGTCTCCCAGCGCCGTGCCCGTGCCGTGCGTCTCCACGTACGAAATCGTGTCGGCGGGGACCTCCGCCGCGGCCAGGGCGTCCTTGATGACGGTGGCCTGTCCCTGCACGCTGGGCGCGGTGAAGCTGGCCTTCACGGCGCCGTCGTTGTTGATGGCGGAGCCCTTGATGACGGCGTGAATGGTGTCGCCGTCCGCCAGCGCGTCCTCCAGCCGCTTCAGGACCACCAGGCCGATTCCGCTGCCGAAGATGGTGCCCGCCGCCTTCGCGTCGAAGGCGCGGCAGTGGCCGTCCGGCGAGACGATGCCGCCGTACTGATACAGGTAGCCGACCTTCTGCGGCACGTTGATGGCGACGCCGCCCGCAATGGCCATCCGGCACTCATCCGCGAGCAGCGCCTGTCCCGCCAGGTGCAGCGCGACGAGCGCCGTGGAGCACGCGGTGTGCACGGAGTACGCGGGGCCGCGCAGGTTGAGGCGGTGCGCCACGCGCGTGGTGAGGAAGGCCAGGTCATTGCCCAGGCCAATCTCGAACGGGTCCAACCCGCCGAGCGCGGAGGGATTGGAGAAGAGGTTGAAGACGTACGTGTCCGTGCGCGCTCCGGCGTACACGCCGATGCGACCCTTGAAGCGCTCGGCGTCGTAGCCCGCGTTCTCCAGCGCCTCCACGGCGCACTCCAGGAAGACGCGCTGCTGCGGGTCCATCACCTCCGCTTCCTTGGGGGTGACGCCGAAGTAGCCCGCGTCGAACAGGTCCGCGTCCTCCAGGACGGCGGCGGCCTTCACGTAGTTCGGGTCCGAGCGGATGGCGGACGTGTCGAGCGCGCTCGCCTCCAGCTCCGCGTCCGTCAGGAAGCTGATGGACTCCACGCCGTCCCGCAGGTTGCGCCAGAACGCCTCCAAGTCGCGCGCACCCGGGAAGCGCCCCGCCATGCCGACGACGGCGATCTCCAACCCCGTGGTGTCCGCGTTGGATGAATCCGTGGCCATGTCTCTCTCCAAAGTCCCGCTCAAGTTTCGACCTTCCTCGCCCGTTGCTGCTTCAGCGCCGACTTGCGACGCTGTTGCCGCCCCTCGTCTTCCGCGTCCGCCTCGTCCTCGACCTTCGAGTCCGTGGCCAGCCCCACTCGTCGGACCAGGTCCTCGAGGAGCTGACGCGCCTTCATCGTTCCGTGCTCCGCGCGGAGCTGTTCTCCCAGCCGCGCCGCGGACGCCTGGATGTCCGCGCGAGCGTGCACCGCGCTCAACGCGTCTCCGAGCCGCTCCGCGTTCAGCTCACCAATCGGCAGCGCCGCGCCACCGCAGCCCTGCTGCTGGACGACCTCGCCCCAGGTGAACTGGTCATACGTGTGCGGCACCACGACCTGCGGGACGCCCGCCCGGAAGGCCGCGCCCGTGGTGCCCGCTCCGCCGTGGTGCACCACGCACGACACGCGCGAGAAGAGCCAGGAGTGCGGCACCTGTCCCAGGGCCCGCACCGTCGGGGGGAGGGCGCGCTGGCCCAGGCCGCTCCATCCGTGCTGGATGAGGGCCCGTCGCCCCGCGCGCACCGTGGCGTTCACCAGCGTGCCCGTCAGCGCCGCCGGGTCCGCGTGCGTCATGCTGCCGAAGGTGATGCAGACGGGCGGCTCGCCCTCGGCGAGGAACGAGGCCAGTTCCGCGTCCGGCGTGAATGCCGGCTCGTCGACAAGGCAGTATCCGACGGTGTGGTGGTGCGGGGGCAGGTCCGCGGCGGGAGGCCGAACGTGGCGGCTCAGCGCGGTGAGCACCAGTTGATGGGACAGGCCGTCCACCAACGGGTTGTCGAGCGGCGGAAGGCCATGGGCCTCGCGCAGGGGGTTCACCAGTCCGCGCACGGCCATCTGGAAGGCGGGGCTGCCACCGCCGCTGCCGCTGTGCTCCACCAGCACCGTGACGAAGGGCAGGTGCGTCAGGTCATGCACCATGCGCGCGACGGGCTGGACGCGTCCGCTGACGAGCAGGTCCGCGCCCTGACATGCGGCGCGCAGGTCCTGGAACATGTGGGGCAGCGCCTCCAAGAGTGGCTGGAAGAGCTGGAGCATGCCTCCGGCGGAGTGCACGACATCAGGGCTTCCCATCATCGCCTGGGTGATGCCGCTCTGGGCTTCCCGCAGGTCGGGCCCCACCGGAATGAAGTCGACGTCATGCTGTCGAGCGAGCGCGCGGTACGACGGCGCGGCGGCGAGCACGGGTTGATGTCCGTGGCGCTTCAGCTCGACCGCCAGCGCCACGAAGGGCTGGATGTCGCCGAGGGTTCCGAAGTTGGTGAGGATGGCTCGCATGGGCGGGGGCGGGGAGGTCGAAGAGGAGCCGCGACGACTCAGTCGCCTTCCTCTGGTTCTTCATCGTCCGCGCGGCGACGGGAGCGCTGACGCTGGAGGTTCTGCTTGCGGCGCTGCACGGCGGACTCGCGCTCGTCGGCCTCGCTGTTCGCGGAGCCCGGTCCCGCCTCGGGAGGCTGGAGCAGCACGGCCAGGGCCTTCACGGTGACACCCTCGTAGAGGCTGGACGCGGGAACGCTGACGTTGAGCCGACGCTTGAGCCGGTCGCTGAGCTGCACGGCGATGAGGGAGTCACCGCCCAGCTCGAAGAAGTTGTCCTGGATGCCGATGGGCGCGACGCCCAGCGTCTGCTGCCACAGGTCGGCGAGCGTCCGCTCCATGTCCGTTGTCGGCGCCACGTAGGCACTGCGCAGGTTCGACGGCCGAGGATGCTGAGGACGCGCCGTGGGCTCCTCACGCGTGTCCTCGGTGCCGAGCGCTTGCGCCGCCGGGGACAGCCGCGCGGCCACGTCGTGGGTGGACACCACCAGCCAGGGGCCCGTGGCATGCGCGAGCGCGCGGCTCAGGGCCTCGGCGCCTTGCTCGGGCGAGAGCGCCAGTCGGTCCAGCGCCTCACCGCGTGCACCGGGGTGCGCGCCGTAGTCCTCCACCTTCACCACGTCCCAGCCCAGGCTCAACCACCGCCGTCCTTCGTGCGACGCGGCCTGGGCGAAGGCGTCCTGCCAGGCGCTCGCGGCGGTGTGCGCGACAGTGGCCATGCCCCCGAGCACCGCGGAGATGGACGACGCCACCACGCGGAAGTCCAGCGCCCGGTCTCCGAGCACCGCATCCAGCAGCGCCAGGCCTCGCGCGCGCGGGTCGAAGTGCCAGGCGCTCTCCTCGGGCCCCGTCTCCGAGACGAGCCGCGCCACCTGGTCCTTGGGGAGCCACGCCGCATGCACCACGCCATGGAGCGCGCCGAAGCGGGCCACCGTCGTGTCGATGGCTTCGCGCAGGGACTCCTGCCGCGTCAGGTCGGTGGGCAGCACCACCACCTCCGCGCCCAGGGCCTCGAGCTGCCGCGCGCGGCGGATGCGCTGCGTCCACGTCTCGTTCTCTTCGTGACGGGCGACGTGCGCATCCCAGGTGTCGCGTGACGGAAAGCCGAGCGGCTCCATGCACACGAGCTTCGCTCCGGGAGACAGGCTGGCCAGCGCGCGCCCGTTCATCGCGCCCAGGCCGCCGAGGCCATGGACGAGCACATACACGCCGCCGGGACGCGAACTCGGATGCGGCGCCGGCGCGTCGGGCAGCGGCAGGGGCTCCAGGCTCTGCACCCAGCGGTGCGGCCCGCGCAGCGACACCACCGGCTCACGGGGCAATGAGCGCAGCTCGGCACGAAGCGCCTGGAGGGTGGTGGCGGAGAGTCGCGCCTCCGGGGTCGTCACCACGTCCACCTGGTGGAAGCGCAGGAACGGATGCTCCTGCGGAATCACCCGGCAGGGGCCGAGCAGCGTGGCCTTGTCGGCGCGGAGTGACTCTTCACCGGTGACGTCGTGGACGTGGTTGGACACCACCCAGACGGTGCAAGGGCGCTCCGCCGTCAGCTCGACGAGGGCCCGCGCGAGGCCGACGAGCGTGAAGTAGCCGCTCGCCTGGACCTGCGCGAAGGTCGTGGGCGCGTCAGTGGTGAGGCTCCACAGGTGCAACACGGCGTCGGGCAGCCGGCCGGCGTCCCGCAGCGCGGTGAGCAGTGCGCGCAGGTCCGACAGCGAGCCCGGCGCCACGGTGTAGCTCATATCCCCGGAGTGGCTGAAGCCCGCGCCCGGACGCACGCGGAGCACCATCCGCTCCTCGCCGGGCTCGGGCGCCAGCAGCGCTTCGGTGGGAGAGGACTCATCCTCGAAGACCAGCCAGACGCGCTGGTTCGCGGCCTTCGCGGTGCGCCCCGGAGGCAGCGGCGCGCGCTTCCACGACGGCGCATGGAACCATCGCTCCATCGGCGCCTGCGCGAGCGGCAGCCCGAGCGTCTCGCTTGTGACAGGCGCGGCCTCGACTTGAGGCTTCGTGTCCGGCTCCACCCAGTAGCGCAGGCGCTCGAAGGGATAGGTCGGAAGGGGGATGCGGTGGCGACGCTCCTCGCCGTGGAAGCCGCGCCAGTCCACGGTGACGCCGGCCTGCCAGAGTCCGCCCAGCGTCGTGTACGCGAGCGGCGGCGCATCCACGGCCACGGTGTCCTGCGAGGAGGGCATCGAGCTGAGCACCGGACGTGACGCCGTGACTTCCGGAGAACGTCGCGTGAGGCGGCTGAGCACCTGCCCGGGACCGACCTCCAACACCACGCGCTTCGGGTCGGAGAGGAGCGCGTGCAGTCCATCCGCGAAGCGCACCGCGCCGCGCAGGTGCTGGGCCCAGTACTTGGGGCTCGTCGCCTGCTCCGTGGTGATCCACGTCCCGGTGACGTTGGAGACGAAGGGCAGGGTGGGCGGACGAAGACTCACCGCCGCCGCGCGCGCCGTGAAGGCCTCCAGGATGGGGTCCATCATCGCCGAGTGGAAGGCATGGGACGTGGCGAGCACGTGGCTGCGCACGCCGGCCTCTTCGAGCTGGCGCTTCAGCTTCTCCACGGCCTCCGTCGGCCCGGAGGCGACGCACTGCATGGGCGCGTTCACCGCAGCGAGGCTCAGCTCGGTTCCGAGGTACGGACGGACCTCGTCCTCGCTCAGCGGCACCGCCAGCATGGAGCCGGAGGGCAGCGACTGCATCAGCCGTCCGCGCGCGGCGACCAACTGGAGCGCGTGCTCCACCGAGAAGACTCCCGCCAGGCACGCGGCCACGTACTCGCCAATGCTGTGCCCCAGCATCGCCGCGGGCTTCACGCCCCAGGACATCCAGAGTCGCGCGGTGGCGTACTCGATGACGAACAGCGCGGGCTGGGTGAACTCCGTCCGCGCCAGCGCCTTCTCGTTCTCCGCCGGGTCCCCCGACTTCGGGTACATCACCTCGCGCAAGTCTCTGCCGCCCAGATGGGCCTTGAGCAGCTCCGCGCACCGGTCGACTTCGACGCGGAAGACGGGCTCCGCGTCATACAGCGCGCGCCCCATGCCCACGTGCTGCGAGCCCTGTCCCGAGAAGAGGAACGCCACCGGACGCTCCACCGCGTCCTGGGTCTCGGTGTGGAGGCGGGCATTCCCGTCCTCGGAGAGCACCTCCACCGCGTCGCCCACGCTTCGCGCGAGCAGGAAGCGTCGCTGCGAGAAACGCTGACGTCCCGCCTGGAGCGTCCAGGCCACGTCCGCGAGCTTCACGTCGGGCGAGGACTTCAAGGCTTCGGCGAGGCGCCGGGTGCTGGCCTCCAGCGCGGAGGACGTGCGCGCGGACAGCGGCAACACCTGCCACGTGCGACGAGCGGCCGCGCTGTCGGGCGTGCGAGGCGTCTGCTCGAGCACGACGTGCGCGTTGGTGCCGCCCACGCCGAAGGAGCTGACGCCACCGCGCCGGGGCAGCGCGCCGCCGGGCCAGGGCTTGAGCGTCGCGTTGACGTAGAAGGGGCTGCCGTCGAAGTCGATGGCCGGGTTGGGCCGCTCGTAATGAAGGCTGGGCGGCAGCTCGCCGTGCTTCACGGCCAGCGCCGTCTTGATGAGGCCGGTGATTCCGGCGGCGGCATCCAGGTGGCCCACGTTGCCCTTCACGGAGCCGATGGCGCAGAAGCGCCGGCGCTGCGTGGAGGCACGGAAGGCGCGCGTGAGCGCCTCCACCTCGATAGGGTCTCCCAAGGGCGTCGCGGTGCCGTGGGCCTCCACGTAGCCGATGGAGTCCGCGTCCAGTCCCGCCGCCGCGAGCGCCTCCGCCACCACCTGGGACTGACCCTCGATGCCCGGCGCGGTGTAGCCCGCCTTGAGCGCGCCATCGTTGTTGATGGCCGAGCCCTTGATGACGGCGTGCACCGTGTCGCCATCCCGCACGGCGTTGCGCAGCTTCTTCAACAACACGACACCCGCGCCGCTGCCGAACAGCGTGCCCCGGGCCTTCGCATCGAAGGGGCGGCAGCGACCATCGGGGGAAGCCATGCCTCCCTCGGCGTGCCGGTAGCCGTTGAAGAAGCTGACGTTGACGGAGGAGCCACCCGCGAGCGCCATGTCGCACTCGCCATTGAGCAGGCTCTGGCAGGCCAGGTGCACCGCCACCAGCGACGTCGAGCACGCGCTCTGCACGGCGTGGCTGGCGCCTCGGAGGTTCAGCTTGTACGAGACGCGGGTGGCCAGGAAGTCGGTGCCGTTGCCGATGTTGACCTGCACGGGCTCCACGGACTCCAGCACCCGAGGGTTCCGCGCCAGGTTCATCAGCAGGTACGTGTTGAGCGTGGCACCGCCGTACACGGAGATGGCGCCCGGGTAGTCGCGCGGCGAGTAGCCCGCGTGCTCCAGCGCCTCCCAGCAGACCTCCAGGAAGACGCGGTGCTGCGGGTCCGTCAGCTCCGCCTCGCGGGGAGGCATGTCGAAGAACGCGGCGTCGAAGGACTCGGGCTCCGGCAGCACAGCCGCCGCGCGCACGTAGTCGGGGTCATCTACCAGTTCCTGGGGGACTCCCGCCGCGCGGCACTCCTCGGGGGTGAAGAAGCGGATGGACTCCACGCCGCCGCGCACGTTCGCCCAGAACTCCGCCGTGTCGCGTGCGCCAGGAAAGCGCCCGGACATGCCGATGATGGCGAGGTCCGCGTCGTCGATGTCTGCCGGCTGCTTCACGTCCACGGCCATCCGCTCCTTCGCTGCTTCACTCACGGCGACTGCGCCGCTCCCTGCGCTGGGCTCCCCGGTTCTGACTCGTCTCGAAAGTGGGGGACTCCTCCGGGGCGGGCAGTCCTCCCAGTCGCTTCGCCAGCGCGGCCACCGTGGGGGCCTCGAAGACGGAGGTGAGGGGCACTTCGCGTCCCAGCTCCCGCTTCAGGCGCCCGACAATCTTGAGCCACAGCAGCGAGTTGCCACCGAGGTCGAAGAAGTTGTCGTGGATGCCCAGTTGCGCCAGTCCGAGCTGCTCCTGCCACACCTTCGCCAGCGCCAGCTCCACGTCATCCGTCGGCGCTACGTACTCGGTGCCGAGCTGGGGCCGCTCATGCGTCGCGCCACCCGCCGCGTCCGCTTGCTTCCCCGCGCCATCGGCCCGCACCCACCGCGCGACGCGGGAGATGAGGTCGCCGGTGGACACCACCACCTGTCCGCTCAGCGGGGACTCCACCACGCGGCGGAAGGCTTCCACCGCCTCGGTCGGCGACATGGCGAACACGTCGATGCTCGTGCGGACCTCGCGCGTCACCTCGTCCACGCCGGGCCAGCCGTCCCAGTTGGTGCTCAGCCACCGCGTCAACCCCTCGCGCGAGCGCGAGACGGCGAAGGCATCCAGGAAGGCATTCGCCGCGCCGTAGGCTCCGAGCCCCAGTCCTCCGAGCACCGCTGCGTTGGAGGACACCAGCAGCACGAAGTCGAGGGCCCGGCCCGTCAGCGCGCGCTCCAGCGCGTAGGTGCCATGGACCTTCGCCCGGAAGTGAGGCGCGCAGGCCGCGGCGTCCAGTCCGGAGAGCAGCGCCACCGCGCCTTCACCCGCGAGCCCCGCCGCGTGAATCACTCCGTCCACCGAGCCGAAGCGAACGTCCGCCTCCGCCAGGGCCATGCGCAGCTTCGACTCGTCCGCCACGTCCGCGCGGACCACCAGCACCTCCGCGCCCGCCGCTTCCAACTCCCTCACCGCGCGCTGCTTGTGTCCGCCCGGGTCCACTTCCAACCCGGCACGGCTCACCAGGATGAGCCGGGCTTGATGAGCGCTCGCCAGGTGCCGCGCGAGCAGCAGGCCCACGCCACCCAGGCCACCGGTGATGAGGTACACGCCGCGCGCCTTGAAGGGCTGCTCCGCCACGGTGTCCTGCTCCAGCCGCAGCGGCTCATGCGTCTGCGTCAGCCGGTGCGTCCCGCGCCAGGCGACGATGGGCTCCCGGGTGTCGGAGGTGAGCTCGCGCAGCAGGGCGCTCGCCTCCGTGAACACGCCGCCGTAGCCCAGGTCCACGTAGCGGCAGGACAGGGTGTCGTGCTCCTGGGGAATCACCTTGCACAGCGCGGGCAGCGGGGCGAGCTCGGGGCTGACCTCGTCCGTGCTCTCCACGTCAAACGCCCCGCGTCCCACCACGGTCAGCTCCACGGGGCCGGGCAGCGACTCCTCCGCCAGCGCCCGCGTCAGCCGCAGCAGGGGATGGAAGCCGCGCTCCTGCAGTTGGTCGAAGCGAGCCTCGGCCGACGCGTGCTCCGCGCCGTCGAGCCCGTCCAGGCCCCACAGGTGGACGATGCGCTCCACCTTGAAGTCCTTCGACTTCAGGGCCAGCAGCAGGAACGCGGGCTCGTTCGCGTCCGCGGGGTCCAGGCTGAAGTGGTGCTCGCCCAGCTCCTGCAGCCGAGCACCGCGTGACACGCGCGCGACGCGGTGGCCCGCGCTCTCCAGTCGCCCGGCCAGGGTTTCGCCCACGCCGCCCGCATCCAGGAACACGACCCAGTCGCGCACCGTGCTGGCACCCGCTCGGGGCAGGGGCAGCGGCGCGCGCTTCCACGAAGGCACGTAGAACCAGCCGCCCACGTCCGTCGTCTTGCGCGCGGCACCGCGGCGCTGAGTGGAAGGCGCTTCCGGCGCGAGCCAGTAGTCCTGTCCCTCGAAGGGATAGGTGGGCAGGGGCACGCGCAGGCGTCGCTTGTCGCGGCGCACGCCGTTCCAGTCGATGTCGATTCCCGCCGCCCAGAGCTTGCCGAGCGTGGCGGTGAGCAGCTCCTCGTCGGGCACCGGGTCCTGTGGGTGGCGCAGCGAGGGGAGGACGGGAGGCGCCTGCGGGCCGGTGAGCTGGAGTCGCGCCAGCGTGCTCAGCGTGCGGCCGGGGCCGACCTCCAGGTACACGCGGTGGGGAACTCCCGCCAGCGTGCGGATGCCGTCGCCAAAGCGCACCGTCTGGCGCAGGTGGCGCGTCCAGTACGCCGGGTCCGTCGCCTCCTCGGGCGTCATCCACGTGCCGGTGACGTTGGACATCAACGGCAGGGTGGGCGCGCTGAGCTGGAGCGTTCCGATGAACTCCTGGAAGCGCGCGAGAATCGGCGCCACCAGATGCGAGTGCGCCGCCACGTCGATGGGGATGTGACGGAACTCCACCTCGCGGCGTGTGAGCTCGGCCGCGAGGGCCTCGACGGCCTCCACCGTGCCGGCGACCGCGCACTGCGAGGGCCCGTTCACCGCCGCCAGGGACAGCGTCTCCCCGAGCAGGGGCCGCACCTCCGACTCCGGCAGGGGCACGCTGAGCATGCCGCCACCGGGCAGCTCCTCGAAGAGCTTGCCGCGCAGCACCACCAGCGCCAGCGCGTCCTCCAGCGAGAACACGCCCGCGAGGCAGGCCGCCGTGTACTCACCCAGGCTGTGGCCGATGACGGCCTCGGGCTTCACGCCCCAAGACTCCCAGAGGCGCGCCAGGGCGTACTCGACGGTGAACAGCGCGGGCAGCGCCACCGACGTCCGCTTGAGGCGCTGGCTCGCGGTCGCCGCGCTGGCCGCGTCCGGGTACATGACGGGCTTCAGGTCGAAGCCCAGTCGGGGGCGCAGAAGCGCGAAGCACCGGTCCACGGCTTCGCGGAACGCGGGCTCCGCGTCATAGAGGCCCCGGCCCATGTCCGGGTACTGCGCGCCGCCACCGGGGAACATGAAGACCGCCGACGTCGTGGCGGAGCCGGGCGCGAGCGTGAACAGCCGCTGCGGGTCCCGGGTCTCCAGCACGCGCACGGCGTCGTCCCTGTCGCGGCACACCAGCACGCGCCGGAGGTCCAGCGCCTTGCGGCCCATCTGCAGCGTCCAGGCGACGTCCGCGAGCGACTGCTCGGGGTGCGTCTTCAAGTGCTCCAGCAGGAAGGTGGTCTGCTTCTCCAGCGCCGTCTGCGTCCGCGCGGAGAGCACCAAAAGCTGCCACGCGCGCGCCGAGTCACCCGGCCGGACGAACGGCGCTTCCTCCAGGATGACGTGTGCGTTGGTGCCGCCGATGCCGAACGAGCTGACGCCCGCGCGGCGCGGCGTGGCGCTCTCGGGCCAGGGCTTGAGCGCGGTGTTGACGTAGAAGGGGCTGTTGGCGAAGTCGATGCGCGGGTTGGGCGTCTCGTAGTTCAGGCTGGGCGGCAGCTCCGCGTGCTCCAGCGAGAGCACCGTCTTCACCAGCCCCGTCACGCCCGCCGCCGCGTCCAGGTGGCCCACGTTCGTCTTCACCGAGCCGAGCCCGCAGAACCCCCGCTTGTCGGTGCCGGCGCGGAACACGGTGTCGAGCGCCTGCACTTCGATGGGGTCGCCGAGCGGCGTGGCCGTACCGTGAGCCTCCACGTAGCCGATGGAGTCCGGCGCCACCTCCGCGATGGCCTGGGCCCGGGCGATGACCTCCACCTGGCCCTCCACGCCGGGCGCGGTGAAGCCGACCTTCATCGCGCCGTCGTTGTTGATGGCGGACGCGCGGATGACGGCGTGGATGGTGTCGCCGTCGTTGAGCGCATCCTCCAGGCGCTTGAGCACCACCACGCCCGCGCCGCTGCCGAAGAGCGTGCCCTGGCCCTTCGCGTCGAACGCGCGGCAGTGGCCGTCCGGAGAGGTGATGCCACCTTCCTGGTAGTGGTAGCCGGTGCGCTGCGGCACGTGCACGGACACGCCACCCGCGAGCGCCACGTCACACTGGTAGCCCAGCAGAGACTGGCAGGCGAGGTGCGTGGCCACCAGCGACGTGGAGCAGCCCGTCTGCACCGTCAACGCCGGGCCCTTGAAGTCCAGGTGGTAGGCCACGCGCGTGGCGAGGAAGTCCTTGTCGTTGGCCACCATGGCCGGGAAGGTGTCCTCGGCCTGCTGGAACTCCGCGCGCGAGAGCAGGTTGAAGAGCAGGTAGCTGCTGAGGCTGGAGCCCGCGTAGAGGCCCGTCGTTCCGGGGATGCGCCCCGGCGCGTAGCCCGCGTGCTCCAGCGCCTTCCAGACACACTCCAGGAAGACGCGGTGCTGGGGGTCCAACAGCTCCGCCTCGCGCGGGGCGTAGCCGAAGAAGCCCGCGTCGAAGCGGGCCGGTCGCTCCAGCACCGGCGCCGCGCGGACGAAGTGGGGATTGGCCAGGAACGCCGGGTCGACACCCAGGGACTTGAGCGCGTCGTCGGAGAAGAAGGTGATGCCTTCCACGCCTTCGCGCAGCAGGCGCCAGAACGCGTCCACGTCCTCGGCACCAGGAACGCGCACGGCCATGCCGACGATGGCCACCGCCAGCCCCACGTCCCCCTGGTACTCCCGCTGTTGCCCCATGATGGTCCTACCCCTGTTTCCGTGCCCGTTGCTGCTGCCGCTTCAGACTCTCCAGCTGCCGCTTCGCCCGGTCTTGCGCCGTCTCCACCGATGAAGCCCCGGCCGGAGTCCCCTGACGCACGAACCGCGCGAGCGCGCTGACGGTGGGATGTTCCAACAGCTTGAGCAGCGGCAGCTCCCCACCGAGCACCGCCTTGAGTCGGGTGTGCACCTGCACCATCAGCAGCGAGTGCCCGCCCAGGTCGAAGAAGTTGTCGTTCACGCCGACCTGCTCGACCTTGAGCACTTCCTTCCAGATGTCGGAGATCTGCTGCTCCAGCTGACCCTGCGGCGCCACGAAGGCCGCGCGCGAGGCCCGCGTCGCCGTGGGCGCGGGCAGGGCCTTGCGGTCCACCTTGCCGTTGGGCGTGAGGGGCAGCGCCGGCAGCTCCACCACCAGCGACGGCACCATGTGCTCGGGCAGCCGCTGCGCCACCGCGTCGCGCAGCGCCGCCGCGTCGATGGCGTGTCCGTCCCGCTGCACCACGTAGGCCACCAGCCGCACGTCGCCCGGCGTGTCCTCGCGGGCCACGACGACGGCCTCGCGCACCTCCGGCCTGGCGCTGAGCACCGCCTCGATTTCACCCGCCTCGATGCGGAAGCCACGCACCTTGAGCTGGTGGTCCACGCGGCCCAGGAACTCCACCGTGCCGTCTTCGCGCCAGCGCGCCCTGTCACCCGTGCGGTACAGCCGCGCACCCGGCTCGCGAGCGAACGGGTCCGGCAGGAAGCGCTCCGCCGTCAGCTCCGGACGCGCCAGGTAGCCGCGCACCACGCCCGCGCCACCGATGAACAGCTCCCCAGGCACGCCCACCGGCACCGGGCGCATCCGCGCGTCGAGCAGGTAGAACTGCGTCCTCAGGAACGGCGTGCCGATGGAGACCACCGGCGCGGACTCGTCGCGCACGTCGTGCGTGGACGACCAGATGGTCGTCTCCGTGGGGCCGTACATGTTGAGCAGCCGCGAGCCCTCGCCCAGCACCTGCCGCAGCGAGGCGCCGAGGGAGGAGGGGAGGGCCTCGCCGCCGACCATCAGCCGGCGCAGCCCGCCCACCGCCTCGGAGGACTCGGGCTCGGCCATCAGCGCGCGCGCCAGCGACGGCGTGCATTGCAGGTGCGTGACGGCGTGCTCGCGCAGGTTGAGCGGAATGGAGCGCGCGGTGCCGGAGCGACGGCCCTCGCGGTCCGCCTGGAGCTTCACCTCGAGGAGCAGGGGGAGGCTGGCCAGCACGGTGTCCGCGGGGATTCCGAAGTCGATGAGGCACCCCACCTCGTCCACGCCCAGCGAGCGCAGCCGCTCCATCTGCTCGCGCACGGAGCGCGGGGTGCCGAACAAGCCGCTCGTCTCGAAGTAACGCTCGAACGCCTGCGCCGCCAGTCGATCCAGATCCGCCTCGGTGGCGGTGTTCAGGTCCACGCCCAGCGTCTGCCCCAGGCCTCGCATCAGGTCCGCGGAGCTGCGCAGGTAGTCGCGGAAGGGCTTCTCCACCACCGAGCGCACCTGGGCGGCGTCCTCGCCGATGAAGGTGTGGAGCATCAGCGTGACGTGGCCGTCACCCGCGTGCCCCGCCGCGCGCCAGGCGTCGCGGTAGAGGACCAGCTTCTTCTCCAGGTCCTCCCACGTCTGACCCAACAGGTGGGTGAGGACGTGGCAGCCCAGCTTGCCCGCGGTGAGGAACGTCTCCGGGTTGCCCGCCGCCGTGAGCCACACCGGCAGCTCCTTCTGCACCGGGCGGGGCCGCAGCGTCACGTCCACCTGCGCGCCCGCGCCGCCCGTCATGCGCAGCGTCTCACCGCGCCAGAGCCGGCGCACCGTCTCCAGGCCCTCCAGCATCAGCTCGCGGCGCTTCTCGTAGCGCTCGGGCGCGAAGACGAAGTCATTCGCATGCCAGCCGGAGGCGACGGAGATGCCCACGCGGCCCCGGGAGATGTTGTCCACCAGCGCCCACTCCTCGGCCACGCGGACCGGGTGGTGCAGGGGCAGCACGACGCTGCCGGCGCGGATGGCCACGCGCTCCGTCACCGCGGCGATGGCGGCGCCCGCGACGGAGGGACTGGGGTACAGCCCGCCGAAGGCGTGGAAGTGGCGCTCCGGCGTCCACACCGCCGCGAAGCCATGGCGGTCCGCGAACTTCGCGCCCTCCAGCAGCAGCCGGTAGCGGTCTCCCGACGTCGCCTCCGCGTCATCCGCGAAGTAGAAGAGGCTCATCTCCATCGGCTTGCGCTTCGCCGCTGAGGCCCGGGCGGGCGCCTTGATGGACGCGCCGTCGCCCTGCACCACGACCTTGAAGCCGCGCGTGAGCGTCCACAGCAGCTCCAGCACGGAGATGTCGAAGGAGATGCTGGTGACAGCCAGCCACGCGCCCGCGGGCTGGTCGCCGATGCGCGCGTCCATCGCGGTGAAGAAGTTGGCCACGCCGCCATGGGGCACCATCACGCCCTTGGGGCGCCCCGTGGAGCCGGACGTGTAGATGACGTACGCGAGGTTCGTCGGGCCCATCCCGGAAGGGGGAGGCGCATCGCGCCCCGCGCCAGCCGTCAGCGCCACGCTCTCCAGCGGGACGATGCGAGCGCGACCCGCGGGCACGGTGCCCTCCAGGTGCGTCTCCGTGAGCAGCACGGCCGCGCCGGAGTCCTCCAGCATGTACGCCAGGCGCTCGCGGGGATAGTCCGGGTCCAGCGGCACGTAGGCGCCGCCCGCCTTGAGCACGCCCATCATCGCGACGACCATGGCCGCCGAGCGCTCCAGGCACAGGCCCACCCGCACCTCGGGCCCCACGCCCAGCGTCCGCAGATGCCACGCCAGCGCGTTGGAGCGCGCGTCCAGCTCCGCGTAGGTGAGCTCTCCGTCGTCACCCACCACGGCCACTGCGTCGGGCGTCTTCGCCGCCTGGGCGCGGAACTGCGCGTGGATGCACGCCGCCGCGTCCTCGGGCGCCGAGGGCGTCAGCTCGTTCCAGTCCACCAGCAGCCGCCGCGTCTCCACGGCGTCGAGCAGGGCCAGGTCCTCCACCCGGGTCTCGGACGCGTCCACGGCCGCGCGCAGCAGCGTCTCCAGGTGCCTCGCCAGGCGCGCCACGGTGGTGGCCGAGAAGAGGTCCGTGCGGTACTCGAGCGCGCCCGTGAGGCCGTCCGCCGTCTCCGCGAGTGACAGCTGGAGGTCGAACTTCGACGTGCCCTCCACCGCGCCATCCGGCACCGGCAACACCGGCTGCCACTGCATGCCCGGCACCGTCAGGTCCGTGGGAGGCAGCGCCTCCAGCAACAGCGCCGTCTGGAACAGCGGGTTGTCCGCGCCACCGCGAGGCGCCCGCGCCGCGCCGACGACCTCCTCGAAGGGGAGGTCCGCGTGGGACAGCGCCTCGTGGAAGGTCTGCCGCGTCCGCGCCAGCAGCTCGCGGAAGGTCGGCTGCCCCGCGACATTGGCCCGCAGCACGAGCGTATGGGCGAAGAAGCCCACCACGTCCCGCAGCTCGGGGCGCTCGCGGTTCGCCACCACGGTGCCCACGCCGAAGTCTTCCTGGCCGCTGTAGCGGTGCAGGAGCGCCGTCCACGCCGCCGTCAGCGTGACGAAGAGCGTGCAGCCCTCGCGACGCCCCAGCGCACGCAGCGACTCCACCAGCGGACGCTCCAGCGTGAGCCGGTGCAGCGCGCCCTGGAAGCCCGGCTCGCGGGGACGCGGGAAGTCGGTGGGCAGCTCCAGGCGAGACAGGCCCGCGAGCTGCTTGCCCCAATACGCCCGCTGCCCGTCGAGCCGCGCGCCCAGGCCCTGCTGCCACCGCGCGAAGTCCGTGTACTGGAGGGCGGGGAGCGGCAGCTCGGCGCTCGCTCCGGAGACCTGCGCCCGGTACAGCGCCGCCAATTCGCGCGCCAGCACGCCGATGGACCAGCCATCCGTGGCGATGTGGTGCTGGGTCATCAGCAGCACGTGCTCCTGCTCACCCAGGACCACCAGCGAGGCGCGCACGGAGGGGCCCTCCGACAGGCGGAAGGGCTCGCGCGACTGCTCCAGCGACAGCCGCCGCAGCTCCGCGGCGCGGGCCTCGGACTCCAGCGCGCGCAGGTCGAAGCGGGGAAGCGCCAGCGGCGCGGGCGCGCGCGTCACCAGGCGCGGCTGTCCGTCCACTTCGGGGAAGCCCGCGCTCAGCGTGGGGTGCCGCGCCAGCAGCGCGTCCAGGCTGCGTCCCAGGGCCTCCGCGTCCAGGGGGCCGGTGAGCCGGAGCTGGAAGTGGAGGTTGTAGAGCGCGCTGTCCGGCACCAGCCGGTCCAGGAACCACAGGCGCAGCTGGCCTGAAGACAGGGGCAGCTCACCCTCGCGAGGCCCCGCGCTCAGCGGCGGCGCGACGAGCGCCGTCTCCGGCCGGATGCCCTGCCACGCCTCCAGCAGCTTCGCGGCGGCGGCGTCCAGCGTCGGGCTCATCCAGAGGAAGGCCGCGGGCAGCGCCACGCCCAGCTCGGACTCCAGCTGGCCATGCAGCTCCAGCACCATCAGCGAGTCGAGTCCCAGGCTCGCCAGCTCCGTGTGGCCCGGCAGCTTCGCGGCGTCCATGCGCAGCGTGCGCGCCACGGCGTGGCGCAGGTAGTCCTGGACGTGCGCGGCGCGCTCCGACTCGGCCGCCAGCGCGAGCGTCTCCTTGAGGGGGCGCGTCGGCGTCGAGGGCACTTCAATCGCCTCGGGCTCCGTCACGGAGGCCTCGACGACCTCCAGCTCACCCGCCAGATAGGCCGCCTTCGTCGCCCGACGCTGAATCTTCCCGCTGGACGTCTTGGGAATGCTGCGCGCCGCGAGCAGCACCACGCCATGCGCGTGGACCGCGTGCTGCTCGGCGAACGCACGGCGCACGGCGGCGACGACAGCCGACGCGTCGAAGCCGTCGCGCATGTCCACCTCGGCCGCGAGCACCAGCTTCTCCTCGCCCTCCACGTCCACGCTGAAGGCCGCGCAGCAGCCGGCGCGAATGGCGCGGTGCGCGCGCTCCGCCTCCAGCTCCAAATCCTGGGGGTACAGGTTGCGACCCCGGATGATGAGCAGGTCCTTGAGCCGGCCGGTGACGAAGAGCTGCCCTTCGGGCGACAGGAAGGCCAGGTCTCCGGTGCGCAGGAACGGACCCTCGCCCGAGGCCAGCCGCGCCCCGAAGGCGTGGGCCGTCTCCTCGGGTCGAGACCAGTACCCTTGCGCCACGCTCGGACCCGACACCCACACCTCGCCCACGGCATTCGCGCCCAGCGGCTCGCGCGTCTCGGGATGGACGATCAGAACCCGCTGGTCCGGGGCGCTGATTCCCGCGCCCACCAGCGTGCGCACGCGCGCGTTGTCGGTGGCCTCGGTCGGGGCCTCCGCGCGGCCCTGCTCCAGCGCCTCCGCGGTGAATCGCCCGTGCACGAAGGGCTCGCCCTGCGTGCCGCCCGTGACGATGAGCGTGGCCTCCGCCAGGCCGTAGCAGGGGTAGAACGAAGTGCTCTTGAATCCACACGGGGCGAAGGCGTCCGCGAAGCGCTCCAGCGTCTCGCGCCGCACCGGCTCCGCGCCGTTGAAGGCCAGCTCCCAGCTCCCCAGCTTCAGCTTCGCCCGGTCCTCGTCGGTCGCCTTCCTCACGCACAAGTCGTAGGCGAAGTTGGGCCCGCCGCTGCACGTCGCCTGGAAGTGGGAGATGGCCTCCAGCCACCGCAGCGGGCGCTGCAGGAAGGAGATGGGCGACATCAGCGTGCAGGGGAAGCCGAGGTACATCGGCTGCAGCACTTTTCCGATGAGCCCCATGTCGTGGAACATGGGCAGCCAGCCCATCCCCGACGAGCGCGACGCATCCAGCCCGAAGCCTCGGGAGATGAGTGCCTCGTTGTGGAGGATGTTGGCGTGGCTCACCATCACCCCCTTGGGATTACCGGTAGAGCCTGACGTGTACTGGAGGAACGCCAGCGTGCCGCCCTCCAATTCCGGGCGGCGCCACTCCGCGGCCTGAGCCTCCGGCACCGCGTCACTGGCCAGCCACTTCAGCTCCGCCAGCTCCGGCGCCTGGGGCGTGAACAGCTCCGACATCTCCAGGATGAAGCTGCTGGTGAGCACGTAGCGCGCGCCGCAGTCCTGGGCGATGGCGCGCAGGCGGGGCAGGGTGCGCTCCAGGCGCGTGGGATCTGGCGGGTAACACGGCACGGCCACCACGCCGCCGTAGAGACAGCCCATGAAGCCCGCGACGAATTCCATGCCGGGCGCATACAGCAGCAGCGCACGCTGTCCCTGGGCCCCGGAGGCCCTCAGGAGCGCGCCCAGCGCCCTGGCGCGCGTGTCCAGCCGCGCGTAGCTCCACTCCTCGATGGGGCCGTCGACGTCGCCCGACTCCAGGAAGCGATACAGCAGCGAATCACCCTGTGTCTGCGCGCGGTGGCACAGCAGATCCACGAGGTGGGGAAAGTCACCCGGTGACGGCTCGTTGCGCTGTTTCATCCCTGCTCCCAGGCGGACGGCTCGCGAAGTTGGTTCCGCGGGCCCGAGGAGTAGGCCGCTCCTGGGACCGCTTCAGTCCAGTTGGCTGGTGAAGTCCTCGACCCTCAACAGCGGGCGGATTCGACAATCCGCCTCGCGAGGGGCGCAGCCACGGAGCTCCCCCCGGTCTGCCGCGAGGAGCCCGCCACCGCACGGGGGCACGGCACCGGTACCGGGAGCCGTGAACGAGGAAAATTAGGTCGGAGGTGAAGCATGCCCTCTGGCTTCATCCCTTGTTTTATCTGGAATGTCTAGTCAGCCTCGAACGGCGCTAACTCCTTGGTTTGTCAGGGGGTCATGCACTTCTGATAAACTGGTGCGCTTCGCTCGCGAGACGGCATGGCTTCGACTCAAGTTTCGTCGTACCCCCCGGGTCCCCGGGGGCTTCCCATCTGGGGCAACATCCTGCGACATGAGACCGACCCGCTGGGTCTCTTCGTCGATGGTTTCCGGGCGCACGGCGACGTGGTCCGCTTCCGGTTGGGCGCCCACGCGACCTACATGGTGAGTCATCCGGACCACGTCCGGTACTTCCTCACGGAGAACGCCCCCAACTACTCGAAGCCGGAGCTGGTGGACGACCCCTTCCTGGGCAACGGGCTCTTCGTGAGCGAGGGGAATTACTGGAGGCGGCAGCGGAGGCTCGTGCAGCCCGCCTTCCACAGGGAGCGGCTGACCGGTCTGCTTGCGGGCATGGTGGACCTCCTCCAGCGCAAGCTGAACCACTGGGAGGCGGCGAACACGCCGGGGCGGAGGTTCGACATCGCGGAGGAGATGGGGGTGCTCTCGCTGCGGATGACGACGCGGGCGCTGTACTCCGAGGAGCCCGACGAGCCGCTGGCGGAGGCCATCCGTCGGATGATGTGGACGATGAACGACCGCGGCTCGTTGCTGTACCGGCTCCTGAAGCTGGAGCGGCTGCCCATCTACAAGAAGAAGTGGGCGGACTTCTTCGCCACGCTGCGCCAGCTCAACCGCAAGGCGAAGGAGGTCATCGCCCGGCGCAAGGAAGGCGGCCCCGAGGACGACATCATGTCCATGCTGGTGGCCGCGAAGGACCGCGACACCGGCGAGGGCATGACGGACAAGGAGCTTCGTGACGAGTTCATGAACCTCTTCTCCGGCAACGAGGGCCCGGGAGCCGCGCTGGCGTGGGCGTGGCACCTCCTGTCGACCCATCCCGAAATCGCCGACAGGCTGGCGTCGGAGAGCGCGGCGGTGCTCGGGGGAAGGGCGCCGACGCTGGAGGACCTGCCGCGCCTGCGCTACGCCACCCAGGTGTTCGAGGAGACGCTCCGCCTGTATCCCACGGCCTGGCGCCTGCCGCGCGTGGCCAAGGAGGCGGACACGCTGGGCGGCTATCCCGTGGCGCCGGGCTCGGTGGTCATGGCCATCCCCTACGTGCTGCACCGGCACCCGGAGTTCTGGCCGTCGCCGGAGAAGTTCGACCCGGACCGCTTCGCCCCCGAGCCGCGCGGCGCGCGCCACAAGTTCGCCTACCTGCCGTTCGGCGCGGGCCAGCACATCTGCATCGGCAACAACCTGTCGCTGATGTTCGGCGCGCTCGTGCTGGCGATGGTCTCCCAGCGCTACCACCTGCGCGCCATTCCCGGGCGGAAGGTGAACATCTATCCCGGCATCTCCCTCCTGCCCCACGGCGGCCTGCCGATGACGCTGGAGCCCCGGAAGTGACGTGACGTCCTGCCCGCGGCGGGCGAGATTCAGCCCGCCGCGCGCGTCGCGTCCTGCTCCTTCGCCGCGTAGAGCGCCTGGATGTTGGCGCCTCCGAAGCCCCGGGCCTGCTGCCGCTGGATGACCTCGAAGAAGAGGGTGCGCCGCGCGTGCTGGGAGCGGGTGAAGACCTGCAACAGCACGCCCCACGCGTCCCGGTCCATCAGGATGTTGCGCTCCTGGAGCAGCTCCCGCCGGAACGGGCCCAGCGAGCCCAGGCGGGTCTCCAGCCCTTCGTAGTACCCCCGGGGCGCGTCGAGCAGCCTCACGCCGCGCTGGGTGAGCCCGTCCGCCGCGCGGGTGATGTCGTCCGCGAGGAAGGCCAGGTGCTGCACGCCCGCGCCGCCGTGCGCATCAACGAAGTCCTCGAGCTGGCCGCGTCGCGCGCCGGAGACGGGCTCCTGCAGCGGGAAGCACACCCGGCCCTCCGCGGCCTGCACCACGCGGGAGCTCATGCCGCTGTACTCGGTGCGCACGTCCTCCTGGTGGGTCTGCGCGAAGCCGAGCACGTCCACGTAGAAGCCCACCGTGTCGAGCAGCCGGCCCCGCTCCAGGGCGAAGGCGAAGTGGTCCACGCCGGAGAACAGCGCAGCGCCACCCGAGGGCCCCGCGTCCACCGGCAGGTACGTCCCCGGAAGGAACTCGCCCGACGGGGTATCGCGCTGGATGAACGAGTGCACCCACGTGCCCGGCCCGGCGATGGTGGCCTTCACCACGCGCTGGCCGTCGGCTTCGTGCACGGACGGCTCCGACACCACCCGCGCGCCCCGGCTCACCGCCTCGCGAAAGGCCGTGTGCACGTCGGGCGTCCCCAGCGCGATGTCACGCACGCCATCGCCGTGAGTCCGCACGTACGCGGCCACCTCGCCGTCGGAGCCCAGCGCGGACGTGACGACGAGCCGCGCGTCACCCTGCTCGAGCACGAAGGAGCGACGGCCCGCCAACCCCGTCTCCGGTCCACCGCTGGCCACCATCCGGAAGCCGAGCGCGTGACAGAAGAAATAGGCGGAGAGCGCCGCATCGCCCACGAACAGCTCGGCATGCTCCACGCGCGTGAGCTCCACTCGGAGGACCTCGATTCAAGAGGGCAGGGCCATTCCAGGCCAGCCCGATGGGAGCGCCAGACGTTGATACCGTTGCAACAACCATTATCACGGATTGCCGCCGTAGACCTCTCAGTGAGACATTCCCGAGAGGTGTCGGTCGCTGTATCACCCGGTGCTCACGGCGAGACAGCACGTGGGGCGATGTATCACCGGGTGCTCACGCCAATGCGGCGGTGGGCGCGGGTGCGGCGTCTTGCGTGGAGACGAGCTGCCCTGACTCGAGCTTGAGCAGGTGGTCGGCCAGGTGGAAGTAGCGGTCATCGTGGCTGATGACGAAGACGAGCTTCCCCTGGTTCTTCAGCGCGGGGAGCATCTCCCGGTAGAACAGCTCACGGAAGATGGGGTCCTGGTCCGCGGCCCACTCGTCGAAGACGTAGATGGGGCGGTCCTCCAGGAACGACGTTAGCAGGGCCAGGCGCTTGCGCTGTCCCTGCGAGAGCGACACGGTGGACAGCTTGCCGTCCTCCACCTTCACCTTGCGCTCCAACTGGAGCCGGGACAGGTAGCCGCGCGCCTTCTCTTCGAGCCCGGGGTGGTCCAGGCCGAGCATGCGCTCGAAGAGGTGGAAGTCGAAGAAGACGGAGGAGAAGAGCTGCCGGTAGGCGCGGCGGTTGGACGCGGTGATGGGGAGGCCATCCACGCGCAGCTCGCCCTTCTCCGGCGCGTACAGCCCGGTGAACAGCTTGGCCAGCGTCGTCTTGCCGCTGCCGTTGCCGCCTACGAGGAAGACGAGCTGGCCCCGGTGCATCGTCGTGTTGATGGGGCCCAGCGTGAAGCTCGCGCCGTCCTGCTCGCGGTAGTAGGTGTGGGTGACGTCCACCAGCTCGATTCGCTCGAACTTCGTCGGCACCGCGCCATCCGCGGCGGGGGGCTCCGGGTCCTCCAGCGACAGGCCCAGCTTCTCCAGCTTCTTCATCGCTACGTGGCTGCGAGACAGGGCCGGCCACTGATTCAGCAGGCCGTCGAGCGGCTGTTGCAGATACAGCACCACCAGCGCGTACGCGGCCAGCGTGGACATCTCCACCGTCTGGAACCGGGGCACGCCGAAGAGGATGACGGCGATGACGGCCATCACCATGAAGCCGCCCCAGCTCCCGGTGACGATGAAGAGGTTGTTGGTCGACAGGGAGACGCGGGAGACCTCCTCGGCCGTCGGCTTGAGCTCCTTGGCGAAGAAGTCCTCGCTGCGCGCGTGGTGGAGCTGCAGCTCCTTGGCGCCGTCGATGAGCGTCCTGAAGTTGGAGTACAGGGCGTCGTGGCTCTCTCGCCGCTTGAAGAACTGCGAATACGCGTAGCGGTTCGGAATGGCGACGCTCGCCATCACCACCGCGATGACCCCGAGGATCATCATCAGGAGCGGCCCGGACAGCCACGCCAGGTAGACGAGGCAGCCCACGAGCGTCGCCAGGCAGATGATGACGCCGGGGATGACGGAGATGGTGCTGTTGATGACGGCGATGTCCTCCGTCAGCGCGGCCAGCAGCTTGTGCGAGCCGGCATCCTCCAGCTTCCGCAGCGGCGCGGCCAGCATGCGCCGGCACAGCGACAGCCGCAGGTCCAGCAGCGCCACCTGCTGCATGGAGCTGAGCTGCATCTGAGACACGATGCGCAGCACCAGCACCGCCACCGCCAGGCCGATGAACCAGGGCATCAGCGGCATCGCTTCCGCCACCGTCCGGGACGTCAGCGTCTGGTTCATCACCGCGACGAGCGCCGCGCTGCACGCACCCGTGAGGATGCCCAGGAGCGCCGCGAGGATGATGGGGAGTTTGGACTTCTGGAAGAGCAGGGCGAGCAATGACACGACGGCTCCCGGAGACCCGGAGGGACCTGAGAATCGGGCCCTCGCCGCTCTCATACGTCATTGCCGCGCGAAGTGATACCCGGGGACAGGCTGCTTATCGGGTTATCGTGGTGCCAGGCGAGACAGGATACCGGCACCCTTGGCGGGCGGGCCTGGGCCACGGAATACTGGGGGGATATGCGACTGCCCTCCTTCGTCCCCGACGTGTTGACCGCCCTGGTGCTCCTCGGGGGGACCGCCTGGGTCGGGCTCGCGCTCGCCTTGACGGGGGCGGGGCCCGAAGGCGCGCACCTCCTCAGGGCGTCGGGTGCGCTGGCCGTGGCGGCCGTGGCCCTCGTTGTCTGGCGGCGGTTCGGCTCTCGCCTGGGCGCGGTGGCCGTGGTGCTCGCTGTGTGCGGGGGCCTTCACGTCTGGGCCTATTCCAAGGCGCCTTCGACGGAGCGGGACTGGGCGCCGGACCTGGTCCGGGTGGCTCGCGCGGACGTGGAGGGCCCCAAGGTGACGATTCACGACGTGCGCGACTTCCGCTACCGGAGCACCACGGACTGGGATGCCTCCTGGTACACGGCCACGTATGACGCGCGCGAGCTGACGGGGGCGTGGTTCATCGTCGAGCCCTTCTCCGGCTTCTACGGCGCCGCGCACACCATGGTGAGCTTCGGCTTCTCGGATGGCCGCTACCTCGTCTTCTCCGTGGAGGTGCGCCGCGAGAAGGGGGAGTCGTTCTCCGCCGTGGGAGGCCTCTTCCGCCAGTTCGAGCTCGTCTATGTCGTGGGCGACGAGAGAGACCTCGTGCAGCTGCGCTCCAACCACCGGCACGACGAGGTGTACCTCTACCCGGTGAGCGCATCAAAGGAGCGCATCTCCGACTTCTTCCTGGACATGGTGGCGCGGATGAACGCGCTGCACGCGAAGCCGGAGTTCTACAACTCGCTCACCAACAACTGCACCACCAACCTGGTGAGCCACTTCGAGAAGGTGAGCGCGCTGAAGGTGCCGTATGACCACCGCACGCTCTTGCCGGCGTTCTCGGACGCGCTGGCGTACGAGCTGGGCCTGATTGAAACGGACGCGCCCCTGGACGTGGTGCGTGCGCGGCACCGCATCAACCCGCGCGCGCTGGCGGCGGCGAACCAGCCGGACTTCTCGCAGCGCATCCGCCAGACGGACGCGCGCGCGGTGGACTCAGCTCCCTGAGGCGGCTTTCAGGACGGGGGCCGGCCCGGCCTCCAGGTGGCGGACGTAGTGCGCCTCCAGCGTCGCGAAGTAGCCGCGCTCCTCCCACAGCAGGGAAAGCAGCCGGTCCGCCAGCGACTTCACCTCCGCGCTCTCACCCGGCTCGGGCGTGCGCGGGCCCGCGTTCTTCGGGTTGAGGAACACGCGCGTGGCCTCGGCCACCAGCAACCGGCTGCTCGCGAAGAGGCGCCGCAGGGCCTGGTTGACGGGCCGGGCGTCCACCTCCGCGCAGGCCGCGACGATGGCCGCGTGGATGGCCTGGGGTTTGTCGCCCTGGAGGCTCAGCGCATCCAGGTCTCCGCGCTCCAGCGCGTGGTGGAGCAGGTAGCCGTGGTGCAGCGACACGGAGGCCACGTCCACGCAGTCCTTCACCCAGAGGACGAAGAAGATCTTCCGGAAGAGCTTCTTCACGGGCAGGAGCATCATCCCCTTGAGGTAGCCGACCAGCCGGCCGCCCATCGTGCGACCCAGGCTGGAGCCCGCGAGCGCCTCCACGGCCTGGTTCGGCGCGCGCAGTCCGCGCTCTTCCAGCAGCGAGCGGACCAGCTGCTCCCGCACCTGGAAGAGGGCGTAGTCATCCAGGAAGGGGACGGGGATGAGCGGCGTCAACCCGGAGGCGACGGCGTGCAGCGCCACGCGCCCCAGGGGCGCGGACGACGGAGGGCTCGGCGTGGGACGGGGGCTCGGCTCGCTCATCACTCATCTCTATGCGAATTCCGGCGGGCGATTGCGTCGGATGTTCGGCCCGCTTGGCGGGTGGTCAGCCAGGCTCAGCCCTGCCGCGAGCCGCGCGCGTGGGGCAGGAGGACGGAGTACAGGGTGCTCATGACGGGGGTGGGGACGCCGAGCGCGTGGCCACGTCGCGCCACCGTTCCCTGGAGGTATTCGACCTCCAGCGGCTTGCCCGCGTCGAAGTCCACCATCATCGACGGGCGGATCTCCGGGGCCATCGCCTCCATGAAGCGCACCACGTCGTCGGGACGCGTGGGGGTGGAGACGCCCTCGGCGGCGGCGACGCGGAGCACCTCGGCGACGGCCTCGCGGAAGACGTCCCGGAAGAAGGGGGCCTCCCTCAAGGGGCCAATCGAGGAGCGCGCCGCGGTACAGAAGCCGGCCATGGCGGCGAGGAAGGCGAGCTTCTCCCAGAGGGGCGCGCGGATGTCGGCCACCGCCTCCGCGTTGAGGCCCGCCTGCGCGAGCACGTCTCGCAGCGCCTGGACGCGCGAGGACACTTGCGAGAGGTCCCCGAAGGTCTCCCCCAGCACCACCCGGTGCAGCGTGCCCGCCTGGCGGATGACGCCGGGCTCGGTGATGGCGGTGGAGATGTACGTCGTCCCGCCGATGACGACGGGCTCTCCCACGGCGGCGGCCACCTCGGAGGGGCTGTCCACGCCGTTCTGGAGCGTGACGACCGCCGCGCTGGAGCCTCCGAGCGCGGGCCGCTCCGACGCGGCGAGCAGCGTCTTCACCTGGGGCAGCACGCTGGCGACGTCGTAGTTCTTCACCGCCAGCACCACCACGTCCACCGGCCCCAGCCGCGCGGCGTCCTCCTCGGCGCGGACGGGGACGGTGAAGTCTCCCTCCTGGCTGAGGATGGTGAGGCCTTTGTCCCGCATGGCCTTCAGGTGCGAACCTCTCGCGAGGAAGCCCACCTCATGGCCCGCGCGCACCAACCTCGCGCCGTAATAGCCGCCCACTCCACCCGAACCGACGATGGCGAATCGCATGGCTCGCGAGGATAGCGAGGCGCCGTCACTCCCGCAGGAGTGTTTCGACGGCGCCTCGCACTGAAATCATGTCTCAGCCCGCCAGCGGCCGGATTCTCGCCCCGGTGTCCCAGCCCAGGGCCCCGGACGCGGCCAGGATTTCGGCGCTCGGCGTTCCCGCGTGGGCGATGAACTCCGCGGCGGCCTCGGGCGAGGCACAGGCGCCGAGGATGCGCTCGGGAATCATGAAGGCGCTGACGATGGCGTCGGCCACCCGGTTGTCCCGGCTGCCCGCCACGAGCAGGTCGATGACGTGCGGCGGAGGCGGCTGCAAGAGCGCGTTGGTCCAGTCCGTCGCAGGGGCCACGGCGGCCCACATCCGCGTCTCCGTGTCGCGGCAGAACCTCTCGTCGAAGGGGCGCTCGGACAGGAGCGCGTCCTGGATGGCGATGGCCAGCGTGAAGGCGGAGGCCGACGCGGCGTTGGCGCCCTGGCCCGCGATGGGGTCATTCGTCACGTGCGTGTCGCCCACCGTCATCACGAAGCGGCCCTCGCCCACCTGGGCCCAGGCGCGGCGCACCATGGGCGTGAAGCCGCCCTGCAGGAAGTCCAGCGGTCCGCGGACGCCGAACTCCGTCGGGTCGATGCGCTCGTACGTCGCGGGCGCGTGGCGGCGCATCAGCTCCAGCAGCATCTTGTCGAAGCCGGCCGGGTCGTCGTCGCGCTTGCGGGAGATCATCGATGCCAGCTCGGAGCCGGGAACCGCTTCGATGAGCGTGCTGGGGACGCGGCCGTGGCGGGTGATGATCTGCGACTCGAAGACCTCACCCTGGCCCGGCACCAGGTTGACGTGCATGCCGAAGGGCTCCGGCATCCGCAGGCCCTTGAGCATCGCGGCGAACAGCACGCGCGGCGGCTTGTCGTGCGGCGACAGCTCCGGCACGCGCGGAAACAGCGTGTTGAGGCCGCTTCGCCCGGTGGCCACCACCACCAACGCGTGGCGGCGCGTCAGTCCCTCCAGCGCGGCCAGGTCCACTGGCATCACCTCCAGCCGGCCACCGCGCTCCACGAAGGCCTCCGCGAGCCGGGGCTGATAGAGGCGGTAGTCCACGCACAGGCTGGGCTCGCTCACCCGCCCCTTCAGGCTGAACGGGTGCGGCCCGTGGACGTGGATGGCGCAGCGGTTCATCGCCAGCTCAGGCGCGCCCCAGAAGTCCACATACAGCTCCCGCTCCCTCGCGCGCGTGGGCGCATGGTGAGTCACGGTATTCAGAAGGCGGCCCACCCGAAGGGCGTCTGGCTCCTGCTCCGCGTAGAGCGTGACGGGAATGCCCTGCGAGAGAAGCTTCAGACCCAGGTGCAGTCCGGCAGTGCCGGCGCCGACGATTCCGATGCTCGCCATCTGTCTCTCCTTCACTTTTCCCGACGTGAAAGACTTTGAGTCGGGACCGCCCCTCAGGGGATGTGGGGTTCCCCGGGTAGTCCGGGGTGCGCAGGGCTCCATATCACAATGCGAATGGAGTTCTTTAGACTGGTCATACCCCGAGTCTCAGGGCCATGGGGGTCCCCGGGCACCCGTTCGCGATTGGACCGTTGGGTTCCGGGTTGGGTGAGGACAGTCGACGGCCCTACAGTCGAGGGATGAGCGCGGCTCTCGACGTGGTGCTGGAGGTGGGTGACGTCACCGAGATGAAGGCGGACGTCGCCCTGTTCAAATATGCACAGAGGCTGTACGGCGCCTCCGGAGAGGCTTCACGGCGACTGGCGGCCGCGGGGGTGGAGCCCGCGCAGTGGGAGGTCCAGCCGGGCGAGCACCGCTTCCTGGAGACGCGCGGCGCGCTGGCCTCGCCCCTGGCGCTCTTCGTGGGCACGGTTCGCCTGGGCGCGTTTGGCTACCACGAGATTCGCCAGTTCACGCTGCGCGCGCTGAAGGCGCTGGAGGCGCAGCCCCACCTGAAGCACGCGGCGGGCACGGTGCACGGCCCCAACTACGGGCTGGACGAGGACGAGGCGGTGCTGGCCTTCGTGGGCGGGCTCATCGAGGCCTTCCAGCGCGGCACGGGCCCCAAGGGGTTGGAGCGCTTCACGGTGGTCGAGCTGGACATGCGCCGCGCGCTGCGGCTGCGCAAGGCGCTGGAGCGGGGCCTGGGGGGAACGCCCGGCGTGGAGACGCTGCCGGGAGGAGGCTTCCGGGTGCGGCGCAACAGCGCCTTCGTGCAGGCGCCTTCCATGGCGAGCGCGGGCACGGTGTCCATGGCGAAGCCGCACGCCTTCGTGGCCATGCCCTTCGCGCCCGAGCTGGAGGACACGTACCACTACGGCATCCAGGGGCCGGTGAATGCGGCGGGCCTGCTGTGCGAGCGCGTGGACCAGGCCGTGTTCGACGGGCCCATCATCCAGCGCATCAAGGAGCGCATCGACACGGCGAAGGTCGTCATCGCCGACCTGTCGCTGGCCAACCCCAACGTGTACCTGGAGGTCGGCTATGCGTGGGGCAAGGGGCGGCCCACGCTGCTCCTGGTCCGCGACGTGCGGGAGCTGCGCTTCGACGTCGCGTCCTACCGGTGCATCGTCTACCGCAACATCCGCGAGCTGGAGGCGATGCTCTCGCGGGAGCTGGGGCGGCTCGACAAGCTGGTGTGAGGCGGACTACCAGCCTCGCGCGGCGACGGGCCAGCACGCCGTCATGGTGTCGCCGCGCAGGACGTGCAGCCGCTCGTGCAGGTTGACGGCGGCGCAGACGTGGTTGGGGACGACGCGCAGGCGGTCTCCCACGCGGGGACGCCAGGACGTGTTGGAGACGTCGAGCAGGCCGTGCTCCTCGGAGACGCTTCGGATGACGAGCTCCGGTCTGTCCAGCAGGGCGCCGTAGCCGCCCGCCGGCGCGAGTCCTTCCTCCTTGGCCAGGGCCTTGGAGCCCGCGTCGACCACCACCTGTCCGGGAACGGCGGTGCTCACCACCGTCGTCAGGACGGAGAAGGCACAGTCGCTCCACGCGCATGCGCCGAGCGCGGCGGTGTTGCGGTCATTCAGCACGTTGATGCCCGGGCGGATCTCCGTCAGGCCCTCCACCTCGTGTGAGCGCCACAGCATGGGCGTGGAGCCTCCGCTCACCACTTCGGGGCGGAGGCCCTCGGCGGCGAGCGCGTCCACGAACTCACGCACGCGCGCGGTCTGCTCCTTCACGGCGGCTTCCTGCTGCTCCACCGGCGCGCGCACGTGGCCCGGATAGAAGATGACGCCTCGGTACGTCACGGAAGGCATGGCGGCGATTCGGTGGGCCAGGGCCACGGCGTCGGCCGGCGTCTGCACGCCCACGCGGCGCATGCCCAAATCCAACTCCACCAGCACGCCCACGGTGCGGCCCGCGTCCCGCGCCGCGTGGCTCAAGCCCTGGAGCGCCTCCACCGAGTCGAGCGCCACCATGAGCCGCGTGCGGCGGGGCAGGGCCATGAGCTGCGCGAGCCTGCTCGCGCCCACGGGGGGATAGGCCAGCAGCACGTCATCCGAGACGGTGGCCATGAGCTCGGCTTCGCGCGGGGTGGCGACGGTGACGCCCACGGCTCCGGCGGCGAGCTGGAGCGCGGTGAGCTCCGCGGTCTTGTGCGTCTTCGTATGGGGGCGCCAGTGCAGGCGGTGCTGGCGCGAGTACGCGGCCACGCGCCGCAGGTTGGCCTCCACGCGTTCCAGGTCCACCAGGGCGGCGGGAGTCGTGAGCGCTTCGAGCGGGGACAGGTCCATGCCGCGCAATCTGTCACCGCGCGCGCCGACGCTCCAGGTGTCCGTGGGCGTCACCGGACATGTCGAGGCCCGCCGCGAGCCCGGAGTGTCTCCTCCGGGCCCAGGGCGGGCCTCACGACAGCGCGAAAGTGTGGCGCGCTACTGCGGCTTGGGAGCCGCCACCTTCTTCGCGGGCGGCAGGTACTTCACGCCGAGCTGGCTGAAGATGAACGAGTACGCGTCCACCTCCTCCTCGATGCGGGAGTTGAGCGGGGTGCCGGAGCCGTGGCCCGTCTCCGCGTCGGCGCGCAGGAGAATGGGATTCTTGGCCGACGTGGCCGTCTGCATCCGGGCGACCATCTTCCGCGAGTGGAACGGGTCCACGCGCGGGTCATTGGCGCCGGAGGTGAAGAGCACGGGCGGGTACTTCACGCCGTCCTTCACGTTGTGGACGGGCGAGTACGCCAGCAGCGCCTTGAACTGCTCGGGGTCCTTCACCGTGCCGTACTCGGTGACGTTGAACTGGCCGTTGGACGTGCGCTCCGAGCGCAGCATGTCGTAGAGGCCCACGCGGGCCACCACGGCGCCGTACGCCTCCGGGTGCTGGGTGACGGCGGCGCCCATCAGCAGGCCGCCGTTGCTGCCGCCCTGGATGGCCAGCTTCTTGGGCTGCGTGTACTTCTGGTCCACCAGCAGCTTCGCGCAGGCGTAGAAGTCGTCGAAGACGTTCTGCTTCTTCGTCAGCGAGCCCTCGGCGTGCCACTTCTCGCCGAACTCCGAGCCGCCGCGCAGGTTGGCGATGGCGTACACGCCGCCCTGCTCCAGCCACAGGCCCGCCAGCGGGCTGAAGCCCGGGCTGATGGAGACGTTGAAGCCGCCGTAGCCGGTGAGCAGCGTGGGGTTGTTGCCGTTGAGCTTCGTGCCCTTCTTCTTGAGGATGGTGAGGGGGACCTTGGTGCCGTCCTTCGACGTGGCCTCGGCGCGCACCACCTCCACGTCACTGACGTCCAGCGGCGAAGTCTTGGCCAGGGCCGTCTTGGTCACCTTGCCGTCCGCGGCGGTGAAGCGGTACCAGGCCTGCGGCTGAACGAAGCTGGAGTTGCTGAAGTAGACGTCGTCGCCGCCCGCGCTCACCAGCCCGCCCACCGACGACACCGGCGGGGTGGGCACCAGGCCCAGGTCCTTGCCCTTCAGGTCCACCATGCGCAGCTGCGACGGGCCGCCGAGCTGCTCGCTCACGTACAGCCGCGACTTCGTCGGGAAGAAGCCCTGGACGCTGGCCTCACCCTCGGGCAGCAGCACCGTGGCCTTGTCCAGCGTCGGCGTGGCCAGGGCCAGGCGCAGCACCTTGCCGCGCGGCGCGTCCTGCCGGCTGAGCAGGTAGAGGGCGCCGTCGTGGCCGAAGCGGGCGCGGATGACCTTGTCCGCGAACTTCGTCACCTGCGTCCACTTCCCGTCGGGGCCGTGGAGGTAGAGCATGAACTCGCCGCCGTCGCCGTTGGCGACCATCGCCTTGATGTACTTGCCGTCGGGCGACGTCTCCAGCTCCGTCATGGCGATGCGCGGGAAGTCCTTGCCCAGCGCGTATGTGTCCTGCTCCGTGGGCGTGCCCAGCTTGTGGAAGTACACCTGCTGGAAGAAGTCGCGGTCCGCCGCCGGGCGCTCCTCGCCGCGCGGATAGCGGGTGTAGAAGTAGCCCGTCCCGTCCGCGTTCCACGCGAGGCCACCGCCCGCCGTGCCGCCATTGACGCGAGGCACGACTTCGTTCGGCAGCGGCTTGCCCGTGGCCACGTCATAGACGGAGACGTCACCGCTCTCCGTGCCGTTCTTCGACAGCGACACGGCCAGCTTCTTGCCGTCCAGCGTGGGCTCGATGAAGTCGATGGTGGTGTGGCCCGACGGGTCGATGACCATGGGGTCCAGCAGTGAGCGCTCCTTCGACGTGTCGTCCGGAGAGCCGATGACCACCACGTACGGCTGCTGCCGGGGCGGCTGGAACTTGATGCCGATGAGGGTGCCGTTGGCCTCCGTCAGGCCGCCGTAGCCCGGGGACTTCCAGGACAGGAGCTCGGCGACGCGCTGGCGGATGCCCTCGCGGCCCGGCAGCTTGTCCAGGATGGCCCGCGTGTGGGCGTTCTGCGCGTCGTTCCACTGCTTCACCTTCGCGTCGTCGGTGGCCTCCAGCCACTGGTAGGGGTCCTTCACCTCCGTGCCGTGGTAGGTGTCGACGACCTCCTGCTTCTCGGTGACGGGCGGCTTGGACGCGCCCTTGCCGGCGGCCGGGGACGTGAGTGGCAGCAGCAGTGCCGCCGCGGCCATTGCGGTTGTCAGCTTCATGTTCACCTCGGAATGGGGAAAGGCGGGCGCAGCCTGCCACGTCCCATCCCCCATGGCGCCCGTTCCCGACAGGGGAATGTCGTCATGGGACGGGTGTTCCCTCGGGTTGCCTCCAGGCGTGCGGTGCGTCAAACCCGCCAGGGAATTCGAGGACGTCCTACGTCAAGGGGCGCGCAGGGGCAGCTCCACCAGCGCGGCGGCGAAGCGGTCGAAAGCCTCATTGGCGGGGAGGGCGGTGCTCTCGTCCATGTTGCCGAGCATCAGGGCGAAGACGACGCGCGGATGCTCGGGGTCGCCGGGCCGGTCCACCACGCCCGCGAAGCACTTCTGGCCGGAGAGCGTGCCCGTCTTGGCGCGGATGCGGCCCGCGGTGAGGGGCGTGACGGGGCGGGTGGCCAACGTCCCGTCGACGCCGGCGATGGGCAGGCTGTCCACCAGCGCGTCGCCATAGGGCTCTCGCAGGCTGGTGAAGAGCACGCGCGCCAGGCCCCGCGCGGTGGCCAGGTTGTAGCGGGACAGGCCGCTGCCATCGACAGGGCGCAAGTCCCGGGCGGGGATGCCGCGACGGATGAGCTCCTCCGCCAGCGCGGTGCGCAGCGTGGCATAGCCCTCCGTGCCGCTTCTCTCGCGAGCGAAGCGCAGGCCCAGGCGCTCCGCGTAGAGGTTGAGGGACTCCTTGTTGGTGGCCTTCACCAGCTCCGACAGGGGCGGGCTGACCAGCGTCACGAGCGGCTCCGGCACGGGGGGACGCAGGGGGCTGGGAGCCTCCAGGGTGGCGGGGAGCCGGGGCACGCCGCGCTTGAGCAGGGCCTCCTCCACGCAGGCGGAGAAGAGGACCTGGGGCTCGTCCACGGAGAGCTTCACGGCGGCGGAGCGGGGGCACTGGTTGACGGGAGAGCGCCACACGCAGCGCACGCCGGGGGCGCCGCGCTGGCGGGTGCAGGAGAGGTTGGCGCGCTCCGCGTTCGCGTCCACGCGGACGATGGCGGAGAGGGTGGCGAAGGCGGGGGTGAGCTGCACGGTGGGAGGCAGCGCGCAGTCGGCGCCGTCCGCGCGGGACAGCGCGAGGTCCACCACGTTCTCCCGGAAGACGAAGGGCGTGGGCGCGGCGCTGTACGCATAGGCGGCGTCATCCCAGGCCCAGCCCGGACCGAAGGCGGCCTCCACGTCGTCGGTGCCGCGCACGCGCACCTGTCCGCGCCACTGCTGGACACCGCGCGCCTGGAGCGCGTCCGCGACCTGCTCGCACGCGAGCGCCGTCTCCGGAAAGCGCCACGAGCCCAGCGACGGGTCGCCCGACGGCTCCACCACGAGGTCTCCGAGGTAGAGCCCATCGGTCAACGTGCCCTCCAGCGTCACCAGCGTCTGGAAGCGGAAGTCCGCCCCGAGCGCGGAGAGCACCGACGCGGTGGAGACGACCTTCATCGTGGACGCGGGCAGCAGGCGGACGTGCTCGCGGTGCGCATACAGCGGCTCGCCGGTGCGCGCGTCCAGCACGAAGGCGCTCGCGAGCGCGCCCTCCTCCTCCAGGGTGGCGAAGAGGCTGCTCGCCACCGAGCCCACGGTGGGCGCTGCGGGATGCTGCGCGTGGCGGCAGCCGGGAAGCAGGGCGGAGGCCAGCAACAGGGAGAGGGGCAGGGCGCGGCTCATCACCCGGGCCACGCTAACGCTTCGCGGACGTGGGTGTCATGCGGCGTGGTGTCGACGCGAGGGTGTCATGCCACCCTGGCCGTCCGGTATGCGACCCCTCCTCCCAGGCCCCGTGGGATGGGGGCCGAGGTGCCCCAGGCGGATGCGAGGAATCGGGAATCAGGGGGCTGCCTTGCTTCGGCGGCGCGGGTTGTCGCAGAAAGGGCCCCGCTGCTTCTCGCCCTGGATGGTTCCCGATGACGCCCGGCTTGTTGCTGTCGCTGCTCCTGTCGCAGACGCCCGACATCCACTACACCGCCGAGTCGGTGGAGGAGGGCGTGCAGCGAACGCTGGAGAGCTACTCCTTCACGGAGTGGGAGCCTTCCGAAATGAAGGAGCCTCTCTACGTGGGGGTGGATGAAGCGAACCTCCGGCAGACCGCCTCGGCGGAAGGCGCGGTGGTCGCGACGCTGCCCCTGGGCGCGGCCGTGCGAGTGCTGGAGAAGGGCAAGGAGCGCTTGAAGGTGGGGGAGTACGTCAACCACTGGTACTCGGTGGAGTACGTGGACGCGAAGGGCACGGCGGACGCCGCGGACGACGCGGTCTTCAAGGGCTGGCTCTTCGGCAACACGCTGACGCCGTTCCGCTTCGAAGGGGACTTCGACGGGGACGGGGAGAAGGAGATCGCCACGGTGGTGATGAGTGGGGACTTCAAGATTCGCGTCCGCGTCCTGGAGCCGAACGTGAAGCCGCCCCGACGGGTCAGCAGCGTGGACCTCTCGCCCGCCGGGCAGGGGTATCTCAGCGTGAATGGAGGGCCCGCGACGGCGAAGCTCGTTCCGGCGAAGACCGCGGGCGTCACCCTGTTGCAGGTGGACTCCTCGCCCGAGGCCTGCGGCGACTTCAGGACGAGCTACGTGAGCTACACGGTGCCGGGGAACAAGAAGGGCGTGCTGGGCAAGGCGAAGCTGGGGCTGGAGGTGGCGGGCTTGTCGGACTCGCCCACCTTCTCCCGCTTCAAGGTCTCCTTCCAGGCGGGGAAGAAGCAGCTCACGGTGGTGCGGACCAACGAGGAAGAGGATGAGTCCGGCAAGGTGGTGAAGACGAAGGAGACGACGCGCTACCAGCTCAAGGACGGCGTCTACACCGACCTGAATCCCGCGCCCTCCTCCTCCGTGGCGGAATCGGCGCCCTGACGCGCGACGAGCCCTCCACGAAGGAAGGGACTCGTCGGCTCACGTCAGTGTTTCGCGGGAGCTGGGCTCAGGGCACGAAGCCCAGTTCGTAGCCGACATCCAGGTAGAAGATCTCCGGCCGGCACGTGGGGTCCGAGGTGTTCACGGTGGCCTTCCAGCAAAGCTGGGTCCCCGAGAACGGCGAGAGGTCCAGGATGGCCTCGGGTCGCCCCCCCACGAAGGACATCGGCCTCCAGGTGGGCGAGGGGTTTCGCACGCAGAACTCCTCCGTGCACGTTCTGCAGTCGGTGGCGATGGCATAGGAGAACTGGCTGGTGGCTGGCGGGTAGGTCTGGCAGGTCGAGAGCCCACCTTCGGCCTTCTGGATGCGCACGCGGGAGATGGCGCAGTGGCTGTCCATGCTCGGTGGAATGTCGCTGATGACATGGGAGCGCACGAGCCCCGTCACGGGTCGTGACTGGAGGAGGAACACAACATTGGCGAAGTCCCGGTCGCCTCCTCCATTGAGGTCCTCGAAGCCGAGGAGCCAGGTTCCCGGAAGCGTGGTCATCGAACCGAGTTCCACGTGCGGCATGTTGCCGTGGCTCGTGGCGGGAACTCCGCTGTATTCCCTTGGAAGGGTGATGTTTCCGTAGGCCGGAGACCGGAGCAGGTCATGGGCCGACCAGTCCAGCCAGCCGCAGAGCCGCTGGCCCGTCGTGTACAGGGTGCATGCGTAGGGGTTGTTGGGCACGGAGGGGGTGCACCGCGTATCCGCCACGCAGCCCAGGTTGTGCTCGGCCACGGGCGTGGTGCCCCGGGAGTCCTGGTCCAGATTCCAGCGCGACTTCGAGAAGAAGACGGACGTGGAGGTCTTGAGGTGCAGGGTGCACCGGCCATCCACGGCCTTCTTGAGACACGGAAACACCGTGCCGTCGCCGGCCGGGTCGTGTTCGGCGTCGTAGTAGGCGATGAGGAAGAAGACGATCTCCCGGCCACCCTGGATGGACTCCCAGCTTCACCGTGCGGTCGAACGCTGTCATTCCAGGGTCTGGATTGGTGGCCCGGAGCAGGCCCGAGGGCGTGTACGCGGAGACGTCGTAGTCAGGGAGGCCGTCCCCGGAAAAGTCCGACCTGTCCTCGACGGGACCGAGCCGCTTGAAGCTGGTCCTGTCGTTGTCGTCATCGGTGAGCAGGAAGGCCAGATTCCCCAGTCCCTTGTCTCCATTCTCGGTCGCGGCAGGCTCGAGCAGGTTGGGAATGCGAGAGAAGAGGCCTCCGTCGGAGAAGCCACTGCCGGGCGGGGCGGTGGTGGAGGGGGCGAGGACGCCGACGACATCGGCGCGGATGAGCTCACCTGCCCGTCCGGGCCGGGCATCGTCCAGGGAGACACCCCGTGAGAAGGCCGCGGAGCAACCCGCGCTCATCGCGATGTCTGGCGTGCTGTAGACGAAGCCACCGGAGTCGAACAGCCGGGAGCAGCGGCGCGTCCTGCCGACGTAGGGGCGCGCCTGGGGGCCGCCGGTCGGGGCGAGGTTGTAGAGGTCCTCGTGGAAGTCCGTGATGCCATTGCCGTTGGTGTCCACCAGGGTGTCGTCGGAGGAGTCAGGTGTGCCCTTGGTATCGACGTAGCCTCGGGCGACGACGTCGTCGTAGTACAGCCAGCCCATCGAATGAGAGGCCAGGGCGTTCTGGCTCAGGAACGTGAGGGAGACCTCCTGGTCCGTGGGGGCGACGATGCGCTCGGCGTCCAGCGCGAACGGGGCGTGGTGTTGATACTCCAGCGTTCCGTCCGACGTGAGGAACATGTTCTGAAGGGACTCGAACTGGCCTTCCGCGAACGGTGGCTGATGGTTGTCGTAGATGGTCGGGCCGACGTGGAAGGAGAAATCCATTTCGGCCGAGAGGCCCTGGGCGTTGGTGACGGTGACCTTCACGGGGAAGCTGCCGGGGATGATGCAGTCCGGAGCGGTCCAGGTGACTTCACTGACGTCCTCGCCGTGAAGCGGGGTGCCGAGCTCTCCCATGCTGGCGGTCCAGGTGAAGACGAGTCTGCCGCCCTGGGGATTTTGTGCCCGCACCATCAACTGCGCGGTGCCGCGCGAGGGCAGGAGGGTCTGTGACTGGCCGACGCTGATGATCACGGGCGGTGGCGGGGTCCTCACGGCCGCTGCCCGGGTGCCCGTGGCCAGCACCGCGAGCAGGGCGACGAAAGCCAGACTTCGTGGAACTTGAGTTGGAGTCAATGACAAGACAATCCCCCTCGGGATGGTGGTTTGTTGGATGATGTCGCCGGACTCAGGGCACCAGGCCCAGCTCGTAGCCGATGTCCACGTTGAAGATCTCCAGATGACACAAGAAGTCCGGCTTGGTCATCTGCGCCTTCCAGCAGAGCTGGGAGCCGCCGAGCCACGAGAGGTCCATCACCGCCTCGTTCAGCCCGGGCGCGAAGGGCACGCTCACCCACGTGGGTGTGGGATTCGTCTGGCAGACCCCTTCACTGCACACATCGCAGTCCGAGGCGACCGCATAGGTGATGCTATCGCCGGTCGACGACGGCGAGCACCATGAGGGAATCCAGTCGTGCTTGCGAAAGCGCACGCGGGAGATGGCGCAATGGCTGTCCATGGCGGGAGGGGTGTCGTTGATGACATGGGAGCGCGCGATACCCGGGATGGCGACGGCCTTGAGCAGGAACACAACATTGGCGAAGTCCCGGTCTCCTCCCCCGTTGAGGTCCTCGAACCCGAGGAGCCACTGGTCCTGGCTGGGGGTCGCGAGCCCCACTTCGAGGTGCGGCATGTTGCCGTTGCTGGCCCTGGGCACCCAGCTTCTCTCCTTCGGCGGGACGAGGTTTCCATAGGCTGGTGTCCGGAGCCGCTCGAGAGACGGTGGCTGCAGCCATCCACAGAGGCTCTGGCCGGTCGAGGCCACCTGGCAGGAGTAGAGCTGGGGTCTGATGGGATTGCAGCGTGGGTCAAACGAACAGCCCTGGTTGTGCTCGACCACGGGAGTGGTGATTCGGGTGTCCTGATCGAGGTTCCAGCCCGGCTTCGAGAAGAAGACGGACGTGGAGGTCTTGAGATGGAGGGTGCAACGGCCATCCAGCGCCTTTTTCAAGCAGGGATACACGGTGCCGTCGCCAGCCGGGTCGTGTCTGGCGTCGTAGTAGGTGACGAGGAAGAAGACGATCTCCCGGCCTCCCTGGATGCGCCCCAGCTTCACGGTGCGGTCGAGCGGGGTGATGCCCGGGTCCGGATTGGTGGTTCGAAGCACGCCGTCCGGCGTGTACGCGGAGACATCGTAATCGGGGAGGCCGTCCTCGAAGAACTCATCCCGGTCCTGGACCGGGCCCAACTGCTTGTAGGTGGTCCTGTCGGAGTCGTCGTCGGTCAGCAGGAAGGCCAGGTGCCCGAGTCCCATGTGGCGGTTCCCGGGCGCGGCGGGTTCAAGCAGGTTGGGGATGCGAGGAAAGAGTCCTCCGTCCGAGAAGGCGGCGGCTGGATTCTGAGCGGCCGCGAGTGCGCCGACGACATCCACCGGGATGAGGTCGTTGAGCCGTCCGGGTCGTGCATCCGGGAGTGAGACCTCGCGCGTGAAGGCCGAGGCGCAGCTCCCGTTCATCGCCAGCTCTGGCTCGCTGTAGGGGAGGCCGCCTGAGACGAAATACCGGGAGCAGCGGCGAGTCGTGCCGATGTAGGGCCGTGCCCAGAGGTCGAACGGGGGGGCGAGATTGTAGAGGTCCTCGTGGAGGTCGGTGATGCCATTGTTGTTGGCATCCTTGAGGAGGTCGTCGGAGGAGTCAGGTGTCCCACGAGTCTCGACATAGCCCCGCGCGACGAGGTCGTCGTAGTACAGCCAGCCCAGTGAGTGGGACGCCAGGGCGTAGGTGCTGAGGAACGAGAGCGACAGGTCAACGTCCGAGGAGAACACGACCTGCTCGGCGGTCACCGGATTCGGGCGCGGCTCGGGGTGCCGGAGGGTCGAGTTCCCGGAGAAGTGCACGTTGTCGAGGGACTCGAACTGTCCTTCCGCGAAAGGCGGCTGGCGGTCGACATCGCGGTCACCTCCGACGGTGAAGCTGAAGGTGGCCTCGGAGGTGAGCCCGTGCGCATTGGTGACAGAGACCTTCACGGGCTGGCTTCCCGTGATGATGCAATCCGGAGCGGTCCAGGTGACCGTGCTCGCACCCGCATCATGAATCGGAGCGCTGAGGGCGCCCGCGGTGGAGGTCCAGGTGAAGCTGAGTGCGCTTCCCTGCGGGTCGGTCGCTGTGACTCTCAGGAGCGCGGACCCGCGCGAGGGCACCTGTTTCAAGGACTGGGTGGTGCCGCGAATCGCGGGTGGCAGGGGCGCCAACGGTGGCTGACTCGCGCTCATGGCGGGGCCGGCCAGCAGGATGAGCATGACGGCGAGCGCGCCGCTTCGTGAGAATCGAATGGGAATCAATGACAAGACAAGCTCCCTCGGAATTGACGATGTGATGGATGCGGCCTCGGTGCTGACCCCGGCCCGTCGAGGACGCGCTCATCGACGCCGCGCCATGCGCCGACTGACGGTGACTGCTCGCGCCATGCGGCCACGTTTTTCCGAGGGGAGTGGGTCGGATCAGAACCGGCCGACGAGTCCCGCGAAACCGCCATCCCTCGACGCGCCCACGGTGGGGGGGAGCTGGAGCCCCTCGTCTCGATGCTGACTGCGCGCGGAAGGCTCACCCCCGCTGAATCGGTGAGACAGCTCGTTGAGCAGCAGCGCGCCCGCGGTGGGAATCAGCAGGCTGAGCACGATGTGAGTGCCTCCCTCGGTCACGAGCGGTTCGCCCGGCGCGTTGTCTCCCGTCATCAGGGCCACGACCACCGTGCCGAGCCCTCCGCCCAGCACGCTGAGCGCGAAGTTGCCGTTGCTCCCGAGTGCCCGGCCCGTGGCGAAGACTCCCACGCCGGAGCCGCCAGCCATGCCGATGAAGATGGGAATCAGGCTTTGCCCGCAGTGGATGGTGGCGGGAAAGGAGCCGCAGCTTGTGAGCTTGCCCATGGAGAAGAGTCCTCCGATGGTTCCGCCAGCGGCGGTGCCCGCGGCGCCTCCCAGGAGCGTCCCCGCGAGTCGGATACGGGTATCGATGGGCGTGGAGGAACCCCGCACCCCGCTCGGGGAGTCTTCGGGCGCCGAGGTGAGGGGAGGGGGGCTGTAGCCCTCCTGGGCGAGGCTCGGGACGGACAGCCATGCGACGACGAACAGCGTCGAGAGACGAGTGGTCATGACAGACACCCGAAGCTCGTACGCCCGGCCGGGCACTTCACTTCAGGGTGGGATGTGGGAATCGCCAGGAATGACATGCGCGAGTGGTCCGGGTCCGCGCATGACTGGCAACCCCACGATAGCTGAAAGCCAGGTGGCCCATGCAAGGGGCCAAGGGTGGCCGGCAGCGAGCCCCGGCCCTCCATCACGCTGCCCGCCACGGAAGGGCGCTTCCCGCGCGGCACACTCATCCAACGACGAGGTGGGCACCAGCGCACCCGTATCCCACTTCTCCAACCGAGCGTGAATCACGAGCCCTGGCTTATTCTTGCCACGGAGATGTCCGAGCCCACGCACACGCACGTTACGGCCAATGCCCTCCAGGCGTCGGATGCCGAGCGCCAGTTGGAGGGCCGCGCCGAGGTCCTCGCGGCGGCCCGGCGTTCTCATGCGGAGCTGGAGAAGCTGCTGTCGGGCTGGGGGTGGCGGCGCGCGCTGACACGAAGCCCTGAGTGGGGGGCCGCGCTCGTGGAAGGGGCGGCTGCGCTGACGGAAGCGCTGGAGAGGGTCCATCGCCGAGCGGAACTGGAAGCATGGCCCGCGACGATTCCCGTGCTGCGAATGGCGCGGGAGTTGTCGGCGCGGCGTGAGCGGCTTGTGGCCCTCGCGCGGCGCAGGCTGGAGGCGCTGGGTGTGTCGCCGGGGCATGGGTCTCTCGAAGAGACGCTGACGAGACTGGAGGTGCTGGCGCGTCAGTCCGTGAGCTGGGAGCTGGATTCGCGCGAGGTGCTCGTATTCGAGACGGATGCGCGTTGGAGTCGCCACCTGGAGGTCACTCAGAAGGACTCGGGCCGCCTGGCGACCCTGTTCGGGCCGCACGCATCCTGGCGCGGGTGGGTGCCGGGCTCGGGACAAGTGCGGCTCTCCAACGAGCGGTTGATCTGGCGCTCCGCGTTCGGTCCACCCCGAAGCGTGCGGCTGGATGACCTCCCCGAGGAGGGGCCCCAGCTCGACGCGAACACGCGGGAGGTTCGTGCGGGCGGGGATTGGGGCGTGTTCACTCAGCGGAGCGTTGATGCCGTGAACCTCGCGGCGTTGGTGGAGCTGGTGCGCTGGCCCCGCCTGAGCGACGCGCTCCGCTCTGGCAGGCGGTTGGACTCAAGAGCCCTCTTTCCCGCGAGGCTCGAGGGCGCGCCGGGACTTTGTGTCCTCGGCCTCGAGCACCTGTCCTTCATCTCCGCGGGACAGGGGCCCCAGGCGCTGGGTGCCATCACTGGCAGGACGGCGTCCCGTCCCTCGTTCGACGTGGACCGACTGGTGGAACTGCTGCGGTGGCTGCCGGAGGTGGAGTTCGAGTCCGCCCTGGGCCGCGTGCTGGCCGTCACCGCCAGCAGGCGCTGGAGTCGTGCGGAGGTGGTCCGCATCGAGCAGGAGTACGTGGGCCAACGACCAGTACCCCTGGTGGACTCGCTCCGGTTGGAGTGCGGCGGTGAAAGCCTGCGCGGCTTCCCGAAGGATTCCCAGGAGGTGGTGGCGGATGGACTCCTGCGAAATTACCCCAGGAGGCGGCAAGGACCCTGGGCCCTGTAATTTCCATCGTCCCCGGCCGGAGGGCAGCACCAAGAGTGCCTTGACGCCTTGGCTCGCGCCCCCCATCCTGCCGCGCCCCATGCCTGTCCTTCGTGGTGCCGTCACCTTCTCGCGCTTCCGGGTAGAACCCGCCAAGGAAGCGCCTTCCGACATCAAGCGCTGGCTGACCCGGGGTCTCAAGGCCCACGCGTTCGAGCCCATCGACCGCCGCTCCGAGGATGACCGCGCGGCCGGCTTCGTCGAACTGGAGAACGCCGACGCCGTCGACTTCTCCGTCGGCCGTGTCTTTTACGGAGAGTATGTCCTCTTCTCCTTCCGCATCGACTCGCTGAAAGTGCCTGCCTCCGCGATGAAGGAGGAGATGGCGAAGTGGTCCACGAACTTCGAGGCGGAGAATGACCGGCCGCCCAGCCGTGGCGAGAAGACGCAGGCCAAGGCGCAGATCAAGCAGATGCTCCGCACGCGCGCCACGCCTCGCACCAACGTGCTGGACGTGAGCTGGAACCAGAAGACGCAGCAGCTCCAAATCTGGGCCGCGTCGCGCAAGGTGGTGGAGGAGATCATCATCGCGCTGGAGAACGCGCTGGGCCTGAAGCTCGTGGGCCTGACGCCGGCCGCCATCGCTCAGACGTCGGGAATCGACGAGAACGCGCTGGGGCCCACGGCGGAGCTGATTGGCATGGACCTGCCGGCGACGTCGGCGGAGGTGGCACATGGCGAAGCGTGAGCAGGCGCGGGCGGATGCCGCCTTCGCGCGAGGCGATGTGGGCGTCGATGGCGCCGCCACCGAGGAGACCAAGGACGTCGCCGAGGTGGAGCGAGGGCAGGCGCGCGAGCAGCTCCTGCGAGGCCGGGCGTACCTGGGCCGCGAGCTGTTGACGTGGCTGCTGTGGCGCTCGGAGACGGGCGACGCGCTGGTGGAGCTGGAGGGCACGGGCGTCAACGTGCTCTTCATGGGCCGCATCACCCTGCGCGGCGTGGCCGGTGACGTCACGGAGCTGAGCGCGAAGGGCACGCTGGCGCCGTACTCGGAGCAGGTGAAGCACGCGTTGGACAAGGGCCTCCTGGTGGCCCAGGCGCGCATCCGCTTCACGCATGGCGAGAAGGAGTACGAGGCCACGCTCGACTCCGAGTTCCTCGACGTTCGCGCCGCGAAGCTGCCCGCGCTGATGAGCGAAGAGGAGGACGACCAGCTCAACGAGCGGTTGTTCCTCACCGAGCAGCTCTCCGCGATGATCGACGCGCTGGTCGGCGACTTCCTCAAGATTCGCGTGGGGAAGACCTGGAGCAAGCAGGTGGTGCCGGCGATGAAGGAGTGGATGCGCGGCGACGAGCAGGGCGCCAACGCGCTCTCCAAGGCCGCTCGCGCCCGGGGCCGCGACGCGCGCGCTGCCCGGCACTGAGGTAGGAGTGGGGCAGGGGACGTCCGGAATCGTCGGGACAACGTCATTGTTCCGGTCCGGGCGTCCGCCTATCCCTGGGCCTTCGGTGGCCACTGCTCGCGCGCTTCAGTGAGGGGACGCCACCAGCGACCGGGGCCCGTCCCGGCGCGGGAGGCAGGTGGTGTTCGAGACGCTCTGGCAGGACCTTCGGTACGGCGCGCGTGTCCTCGTCCGCGGCCCGGGTTTCACCGTGGCCATCCTGGTGACGCTGGCGCTGGGCATCGGCGCGAACACCGCCATCTTCAGCGTCATCCATGGCGTGCTGCTGCGGCCGCTCCCGTATGGGGACGGTGAGCGGTTGGTGCACCTGGATCAGCCGGTGGCACGACTGGGGGGCGAGAGCGCGGGCTTCTCTCCGCTCGAGCTGGAGGATTATCGGCAGCGTCTCACGGGCATCCAGCGGCTGGTGGAGTACCACTCCATGCCGTTCCACATCGTGGGGCATGGTGAGCCACGGCGGGTGCAGACGGCCGTGGTGTCCTCGGGCTTCTTCGACACGCTGGGCGTCCGGCCACTGCTCGGCCGCACGTTCCTGCCCGACGAGGAGAAACCCGGCGCCGCGCCCGTGCTCATCCTCAGCCATGCCTACTGGCAGCGCGAGCTCGGTGGAGACCCGACCATCGTCGGAAAGACCTTCACCATGAACGGGCGCACGCACACGGTCATCGGTGTGCTGCCACCCGTGCCCCAGTACCCGGGGGAGAACGACGTGTACATGCCCGTCTCCGCATGTCCGTTCCGCTCGGGTGAGCACTGGGCTCATACCCGCACCAGCCGTGGGCTCACCGTCCTGGGGCGTTTGGCGCCCGGCGTGTCGCTCGGGGAGGCACGCGCTGAGTTGGAGAGGGCCGCCGCGAGTCTTCATCAGGCCTGGCCCGAGGCCTATCCCTCCGCCGAGGGCTTCACGGCCACCGCTTCACGCATCCAGGACAGGCTCGTGGCGCGCGCGCGTCCCACGCTGCTGCTCCTGTTCGTCACGGCCGTCTTCCTGCTGCTCATCGTCTGCGCGAACGTGGCCAACCTCACGCTGGCTCGGCTCGCGCGCCGCGAACATGAGCTCGCGGTTCGGGTCGCCGTGGGCGCGGGCCAGGGGCGACTCGCGAGACAGTTGCTGACGGAGCACCTGTTGCTGTCGTTCCTGGGGGGCCTGCTCGGGCTCGTGGTGGCCGTCGCCGGGATGGAGCTGCTGGTGGCGTTCGTCGCGCGCTACACGTCGCGCGCCGTCGAAGTGGAGGTGGGCGCGTCCATGCTCCTCATCAACCTGGGGCTCTCGCTCGGCACGGGGCTGGTGCTCTCGCTGCTGCCCGCGCTTCCCGCACGCACGCTGTTCGGCGCGGTGGCCATGCAAGGCGCTGGCGGCTCCCGCGTGAGTCCGCGCCTGCGAGGCTTCTTCATCGTCTCGCAGGTGGCCCTCTCGTGCGTATTGCTGGTGGGCGCGGGGTTGATGTTGCGCAGCATGGTGAGCCTGCATCGGGTGGACCCGGGGTTCGACCCGGAGAACGTGCTCACCGCGCGGGTGGACCTCGGATGGGACCGCTATCGGGAGGATGACAAGGTCCGCGCCTTCGCCGAGCAACTGGTGCCGCGTCTGGAGGAGTTGCCGGGAGTGACGGTCGTCGGCCTCGCCAACGAGCTTCCGCTGGGAGGCAACGAGCCCTGGACGATGGCGTTGCAAGTGGAGGGCGAAGAGGTCTCCGCCGGACAGGTGCGTCCGCGCGCGGACCTGCGCAGCGCGACGAGTGGCTACTTCCACGCGCTCGGCGTGCCCTTGTTGAAGGGGCGCCTCTTCGAGCCTGGAGACCGTCCGGACACCGCCCCGGTCGTGGTGGTGAACCAGGCCTTCGCACGGACGTATCTCGCGGGTGGGGAGCCATTGGGGCGGCGCATCTCGTTCGATGAAGGACGCAACTGGGTCACCGTGGTGGGCGTGGTGGGGGACGTGCGCGAGCGTGGGCTCGGGGAGGACCCACCGCGTGAGGTGTATCTCCCGTTCGCGTTGCAGCCGTTGCGCGACCTCCGGATTCTCGTGCGCACGAGCGGGGCTCCGATGGCGCTCGCGCCACACCTGCGCGAGCTGGTGCACGAACTGGACTCCGTGCAGCCGGTGACGGACGTGCGCTCCTTGTCGAGCCTGCGGAGCGAGTCGCTCGCGGCGCCGCGCCTGGTGACGTTGCTCCTCGGCTTCTTCGCGGTGCTGGCGTTGGTGCTGACCTGTACGGGGTTGACGGGAGTGGTGGCGTTCTCCGTGAGCCAGCGGGTGAGAGAGCTCGGTATCCGCCTGGCGCTGGGAGCCGAGCCCTCCAGTGTGCTCGGGCTGGTGCTGCGGCAGGGGATGAGCCTGGTGCTCGCCGGGCTGTTGATGGGGACGGCTGGTGCGCTGGGGCTGTCGTCGCTGATGGAGGGGTTGCTGTTCGGAGTGGAGCCGACCGACCCTCTGACTCTGGTGGGAGTGGTGTTGTTGCTGGGCGGCACTGGAGCGGTGGCTTGCCTGCTGCCCGCATTGCGCGCCGCTCGGACCGACCCGGCAATTGCACTGCGGAGCACGTGATGCCCACGTCGTGGGTGCCCCACGGCCTGGCGGACGGGACTACGATGCCGGTCTTGAGGTGCACATGACAGCGGCGGTGCGGCGTGTGGGCTTTCTCGGCTACGAGGGGCTGGAGGCCTTGGACCTCGTCGGGCCGCTGGAAGCCTTCGCGAAAGTCCAGACGGACGGGCAGCGCCGCTACGAGGTGGTGCTGGTGGGGCTGCATCTGGGGGAGTTCCGGTCCGAGTCGGGGCTCGTCTTCAAGGCGCATGTCCTGTTGGACGAAGCCAAGGGGTTGGACACGCTCATCATTCCAGGAGGCGCGGGCCTCCGGAGACCGGAGGTCAGGGCCCCAGTCGTCCGTTGGCTCCGAGCGCATGGACACACGCTCAGGAGGGTCGTCTCCGTCTGCACGGGCATCTATGCGCTCGCGGACTCGGGCCTGCTCGACGGACGGCGGGTGACCACGCATTGGCAGTACGCGGAGGACGTGGCGGCGCGTTTTCCGAAGGTACGCGTCGAGCCGGATGCCCTGTTCATCAAGGATGGTGCGTTCTACACGTCGGCGGGAATCACCGCGGGCATCGACCTGGCGCTCGCGTTGATTGAAGAGGACCACGGCCCGAGTGCGGCCCTCTCCGTGGCGCGTGAGTTGGTGATGTACCTCAAGCGCCCGGGAGGACAGGCCCAGTACTCGGAGCCCCTGCGCTTCCAGGAGGAGAGCGGTGGGCGCTTTGGTGATTTGACGAGCTGGATGGTGGTCAACCTCGCCGGAGACCTCTCCGTGGAGGTGCTGGCTCAGCGTGCATGTCTGAGCCCCCGACACTTCGCCCGTCAGTTCCGGGCCGTGTTCGGGCAGACGCCTGCTGCGTATGTCGAACGGCTTCGTCTGGAGGAGGCGCGCCGCAGGCTGGTGGATGGAGACGGCGGCATCGAGCAGGTGGCCCTCTCCGTGGGATTCCAGAGCGCGGATGTCTTTCGCAGGGCCTTCGAGCGCCGCTTCGGCGTGGCCCCGAGCACCTACCGTCGAGGCTTTGGTACCCCCGCGTTCCTGCCCGTGGAGTAACCACGAACAGCGCTGTCCGTCGAGGTGTCAATGCCCAGATGAAGCCATCCATCTGGGACATCCGGACATGGCAGGCGCCGCCATTGTTGGCATGCGCCCCTGGAGACTTCACCAGGACAAGCGGGTCCTATGGTTCCAGGACGCGTCGCCGAGACGTCACTGAATGAAGAGGACGAACGTCTCCCACGCGCCGACCGCGGGGCGGTTGGCGTTCACCGCGCCCGAGGTACTGCCGCCGCCACCGTTCTCGGCCACCACGTACTGTCCATTGGAGGCTTGCAAGGCCACGCGGTCTCCGGTCTGGAAGCGGCTCCGGCCTTCGAGGTTGATGAGGCGGAAGGACTCCCAGCCCTGGGCGACGGCGCGGTTGGCGTTGACCACGCTGCCACCACCGTTCTCGGCCGTGACGAACTGGCCGTTGAAGGCGCGCAGGTTGATGACGTCATTGTTGAGCAGTTCGCCACCATTCAAGTCGACGGAGCCAAAGCGCTCCCAGTCGCTGAGGACCGTGCGGTCAGCGCCGACGAACGAGCCGCCGCCGTTCTCCGCGACCAGGAAGTGGCCCGTGGCGGTCCGGAAGGCCAGGCTCGCTCCGCTCCGGGGATACATCGCGAGCAGCGCGGTGACATCGCTGCCCGTGAACTCGCCAGTCTCTGACGAGCGGAAACAGGCATTCATGATCGAGCCTCCGACCACCGCGTTGGTCGGCGTGCCGGGAATGTGGATGGCACCGACGCCCGCGGCGCCCTCGTTACCGCCAGTGCCGCAGCTGATGGCGCGGTTGTAGTAATCAGAGTGGCGGAAGCCGATGGTGTGGCCGAGCTCGTGCGTGATGACGTGCTCGATGACGTCGACGCCGTACTGGCTGAGCAGGCCACCAATGGTGATGGACCCGAACGGCAGGCCATTGGCAGGGAATCCCGCCACGCCGCCGTTCATGTTCGGGTCGATGTTGGCGTTGATGGTGAAGCTGCAGCCGGTGCTCGGCGTGCGCGCCATCGAGAATCGGAGCGGCCGCTCCGAGTAGTTCTGGATGGCCAGGTTGAGGGCGGTGCTGAACACCCCGGTGAACGCAGCGCCATTGACGCAGATCTTCGTCACGGCCGCGCCGACGAGGTTGGTCGTGCGGTACTGCTCCTCGGAGGCAGGGGCCTCCAGCATCTCGCGAGAGGCCTCCAGGCTGACCTCCGCGTCCCTGCCGACATAGACGGTCTCTCCAACGACCTGGATGTCATTGACCGGGAAGCCGGCCTGTACCAGGTTGTCGATAATCTCCTGCGTCTGTGCGGGCTGATCTCCGCAGCCCAATACCAAGGCGCTGCTCGCGGCGAGTGCGAGAATGAAACACTTCGATGTCGTGGGGGTGTGATTCACAATCAATCCGGTCGTGAAGGCTGGGCGGATGAGGCGTTGCCTGCTCGAGCCTTCTCACGAGCAGGTCGGCCAATGCCCTATCGACCTTCATGTTCAGCGGCGACGAAAACGCGTGTGTTCCGCGCCCGTGTGTCGCCTGGAACTTCACGGCGTCATCGCGGGACGCAATTGTTTTCCTCAAATACACACTGTCGATGTCGCGGCGCGCGGCTCGTGGGGTGCCGGCGCCTGCGGGCTCACGGTGCGGGAGGAGAGAGCGCCCGGAATCCCTCAGCGAGCGCGAGGCCGATGTTGCCCATCAGGTCCTGTCGCGCGTTGACTACATAGAGATGGGGCGTGAGCGCCCACACCTCACGGACGATGCGGCGCGGAGGGGGAGGGGGCTGGGTGCTCAGCTCCGCCTGAAGCAGCGGGAGCACCTTGTCGGACAGCCGCAGGGCCGTATCCATCACGAAGACCGCCACATGCGGACGCAGCGCACGCACGCGCCGGAAGAAGGCTCCCACCTCATCCGGCGCCAGGTGCTTGGGCGGCGAGGACTTCATCTCCAGATAGACGAGCCGTCCCTCCGCCGCGCCCACGACGTCCAGGTCTCCACCGACGTCTGGCGCGTGGAACTTCACGCCCGCCGCCACGTCGAAGCCGAACCTGCCTCGCAGCTCGTGCGCGACGTACCACTCCAGCGTGCCGCCGAAGCTCGCCGCTGGGTACACGAGTTGGTATCGGCCATCCGCCTCGCGCGTGGCCAGGTCCAGAGACACCAGGTCCTCGGCGAAGGCCGTGGCACCGGCCTCCTCCAGGTAGCGAGTGGCCTCCAGGGGCGTGAAGCTTCCACGTCGCAGGATGGCCCCGCGCAGGAAGAGGCGGAACGCATAGTGGCCCAATCGCTCCACCAGTCGCTCCGCCCGCGCGCCGCTCACGTCAGCGGGGAAGGGCAGGTCCAGGGGCGCGACGGTGGCCTGGAAGCCCCGGCGCGCCAGCATCGCGAGGGGCTCGTTGCCGGGTGGCAACAACAGGCGCGGCGTGGGCGATGCGCTGGCCTCGCCCAGCTCCAGCTCACGCGCCGTGGGAAGGTCCTCCTCGGGGGGCGGCTGCTCCGTCATGGCCTCACCCTAACCCGTGGCGCCGCAGCGTGCTCCACCCGGGGATGCCACCCCAACCGCGCCGCAGGTCCCTCCAGGCTGTCGCGACGCAGGTCGGCCCCTGGTTCACGATGAAAGGTGAGGTCGCCGCTCATGCGGTGTAGCGCCGCGCTCCATCCTCCACGCGGGTCGACCCTGGCTCACATGAAAAGGTGAGGTCGACGCTCACTGCACATAGACAGGGCAGTAGCGCAGGAACTCCGTCACCGGTGGCTGGCAGAGCTGCAGGATGCGCGAGTCGTCACCGAAGCTCTTGCTGCGCGCCTGGAGATAGCAGGCCGCGGGGTCGTCGTCGTCCGTGGCGAACTGGCAGAGCTGGAGCGCCTGGCCCTGCGTCAGCGAGCCCTCGTCCTGGACGCGCAGGAAGCACTTCGCGGGGGCATTGGAGCGGGCACCTCGACAGAGCTGGGTGGCCACGTAGTCATCACTGAGTCCCCCTTGGCTGGCGGCCGTGTAGCAGGAGACCTGGGGAGCGACCGCCTCATCGTCATCGTCGTCCTGTGCGTGTCCACTTGCCGGAGCGACAAGCAGGAGCAGCGCACCCAACCCTCCCGTGCTGGCGAGCGACAGGCACGACCGGAACCTCAAGCTGGATGATTTCATCGCGGGCCTCGTGCGGAGAATCTAGGACTCCGTCCCCCCACGGGACTCATGGCCCGTGCAGTCGCCCCCCGTCGGGACAGGCGATGGGGCGCCACCCGGGCCTCGTGCCGCCCACCGCGCGCGGAAGAAAACGCACACCCGCTGGAAACCGCCTGACCGGTGGCTTGCCCAGGACGACCGAGCGCCTTGTACAGTGCCCGGCGCGCAGGTCAGCGGAGGAGACATGGCCGACGTGGCATCCAGCCTGGGCTCGGAGTGGCGGGCATGGCTGGCGGAGAACGTGGTGCGAGGCGTGGCCTCGGCGCGACTCGTCGACACGCTGGTGTCGGCGGGCGTGCCGCTCGCGAGCGCTCACGCCGAAATCGAAGCCACCCGTGCGCACCCAGCCGTGGCGGAGGGTCTACGTCGCATGCGCCCTCACGAGGACATGCTCTCCCTGCTCGACACCCGCGTCGCGCTGCACCGTCACTCCGGACGACACCAACGCATGGCGCGCCAGGAACACCTGCCCGTGCCCACGCTGATGGAGCGCTACTACCTGGCGCACGAGCCCGTGCTGCTCGCCGGCTTCATGCGGGACTGGCCGCTCATGACGAACTGGCGGCTAGAGGCGCTCTCGCGTCGCTACGGCGACGTCGAGGTGGAAGTCATGACCGGCCGGGAGTCCCGCGCGGACCACGACGTGGAGCCTGACGCCTGTCGCGCGGTGATGCGCCTGGGCGAGTTCCTCCGCAGGCTGGAGGAGGGCGGCCCCACCAATGACCTCTACCTCACGGCCCGCAACTTCGCCCTGGAGCGCGAGGAGCTGCGCGGGCTGCTCGACGACGTGCGCTATCCACCGGGCCTGCTGCGCGCATCAACGCGGGCCGGCGCGGTGAAGCTCTGGGTCGGGCCCGCGGGCACGCGGACGGAGCTGCATCACGACCTCGGCACCGTCCTCTTCGGCCAGGTCTTCGGCCGCAAGCGCTTCCGGCTCATCCCCTCGTTCCACACCCACCACGTCTACAGCCACCTCGAGGTGTGGAGCCAGGTCGACGCGGACCGCCCTGACTTCACGCGCTTCCCCTCGTACCGGGAGGCGGACGTCCTCGAAGTCATCGTCGAGCCCGGAGACATGCTGCTGATTCCCGCGGGGTGGTGGCACTGGGTGCACGCGCTCGACGTCAGCGTGTCCGTCACCTTCCAGGAGTTCGACGTCCCGGAGGGCAATACGTGGTGGAAGCTGGGATGATGCCCCGGCTCCGCGCCGTCACTTCTCCAGCGGCGGCGTGGTGGGCGGCGGAGTGGGCACGGCGCGCTCCTCGGGCGGCGCGGAATGACCTCCCGGGTTGGGGACGATGCGCGGCGCTATCCGAGTGGCCGGGTTGGGTGGCGGGTTCGGGACGATTTTTGGAGCAGGATCCTTTGAAGTCGTCATGCGGTCCCCAATGCAACGGTGTGGCCTACCCGGGTGGTATATCGCACCGCGCGAACCATGACTCCTGACGAGCGCGAGAGCCTGCCGCCCCCGGTGCGTTCCTGGCTCGCTGAAAACTTGACCGTGGGCGTGGACCCCTCACGGCTTGTCCAGGCGCTCCAGGCCCAAGGCCTGTCCGAGGCACAGTCCCGTGAAGCGGTGGACGCAGTCGCCTCCCACCCCGCGGTGCGTCACGGCCAGCAGGCCCATGTCCGGCGCCGGGAGCTGGAGGGACTGCTGGAGACGCGGGCCCGGCTCCATGCCCAGCGCCATCCTGGCCCGTCTCCGTTGGGCGTGGAGCGGCGACGCCACCTGGCACCCGAAACCTTCTTCGAGCGCTACTACGTCACCAACCGGCCCGTCATCCTGGAGGGGGTGCTGGACGACTGGCCAGCGCTGAAGCGTTGGAGTCCTGAGTGGCTGGTCGAGCGCTTCGGTGACGAGGAGGTGGAGGTCATGGCCGGTCGCGACGCGGAGCCAGACCCGGACTTCCATGCGGAACGCCTGCGCCACACGCTGCCCCTGCGCGAGCTGGTGGCCCACGTGCGCGGCACGCCCGGTTCGGACGACGTGTACCTGGTGGCGCGAAACAGCCTGCTGCTGCGCGCCGCGTTCCGTCCCCTGCTCGACGACCTGACTCCGCCCCGGGGCTTCATCCATCCGGACCTGAGCGCTCCGGACAGCGTGCACCTGTGGTTCGGTCCGGCGGGGACGCTGTCGAACCTCCACCACGACCACCTCAACGTCCTCTTCTGCCAGGTGCTGGGCCGCAAGCGCTTCTGGCTGGCGCCGCCCTGCGAGACGCCTCGGCTCTACAATGACCGGGGCCTCTACAGCGCGGTGGACATCCTCGCGCCGGACCTGGGCCGCTTCCCTGACTTCGCGCGAGCGACGCTGCACTCCTGCGTGGTGGGGCCGGGTGACGCGCTGCTGATTCCGGTGGGGTGGTGGCACGCGGTGCAGGCACTCGACGTGAGCCTGTCGGTGACGTTCGTCAGCTTCGACCGGCCGGAGCGCAACGTGGAGTGGCGCGACTATTGGATTGGCCCCAGGCCAGAGAAGGTCCAGCGATGACGGATGCGGACACGCGCGCTCCTGGAGCGCGAACGACGGGCTCGCTGGCGCCGGAGTGGCGGCGCTGGGTGGTGGAGAACCTGCTGCGCGGCGCGGAGCATGACGACCTGGTGGCCGTGCTGGAGCGCTCGGGCGTCGACACTTCGCTCGCGCGCGCGGCCGTGCGCGCCGAGGCCGAGGACCCCTGCTACCTGGGCGCCGCGCGCGCCGTCGCGATGCAGCGCAAGCTGGAGGGGCTGCTGGACCTCTACGCGGACCTCCATCGCCAGTCAGCGGAACCCACCCACGTCGCACGCCATGACGCGCTGTCGCCCGAGGACTTCTTCGAGCGCTACTACTTCCAGAACCTCCCCGTCGTGGTCCACGCCACGGTGCTCACCAATGCGGCCTCGGAGGACATGGGCTCGCTGTTGGCCACGCTCGCGCGCGAATCCAGCGCCACGAGCGTGGCCCCCGGCGCCTTCGTCCTGCCTCCGGGATCGAGCGGGCTGTCGCGCATCACCGTGCACGCGCCCCCGGGGCTGGTGACGGCGGAGGCACCGGCGGGCCTGTGGTGGGACGAGCCGGGCGCACAGGTGCCCCTGCGGCCCTCGCGTCGCAACACCCTGGTGTGTCAGGTGCGAGGGCACCGGCGACTCCAACTCGTTCCCGCCCATGCGCTGCATCGCGTGCTGGGCGCCGCCTCGGTGCCGGACGGCGTGCCGCGCCTGGAGGTGGAGCTGTCGCCCGGTGAGCTGCTGCTGCTTCCCGTGGGGTGGTGGTTCGCGCATCACTCGCCAGAGGGCGGCGCAGCGCTGGTCTTCGAGTCCTTCGCCGCGGCCGAGCCCAACGTGTCGTGGACACCCCGGCCGGAGTCCCGCGAGCCTACGCCCCCTCCTCGCTCTCCAGTCGGCTGAGGAGCTGTCGGGCAAGGTCTCGCAGCGCGGGCGCGGAGGGCTCGCGCTCCAGTCGCACAAGGTCGTCGCGGATGAGCGCGAGCCGTCCCGCCTGCGCGAGAATCTTCAGCGCTCTGGACTGCACCAGCTCCTCGGGAGGCATGGAGTGGGGGACGGGCGGTTGTCCTCTCAAGGGGACACGGCCGCGCTGCGCCAGCAGTTCCACCAGCACTCCCACGTCTGCGTCCTCCAGGGGGGCTACCTCCATCTGCTCCAGGGCACTCATCAGCTCCCCCCAGGCGAAGCCGCGCGGCGGAGGTTTTCGCTCCGCCACCATCCGCCTGAGCTGCTCGCGTGTCGTCGGCATGACAACTCCTAGCGTGTCCACATGATGTCTATCTCCGGGACCTGCTCCGTCCCGACGGTGATGCCGAACTCGTTGCGCCCCAGGTCCACCTCCCAGAGTCTTCCGTTCGCGCACAGCGTCCCCATGAGGAAGGGCAGCGTCGGGTGCAGGTAGCGGCGGCGGAAGGAGGACTCCGCGCCCAGTCTGACGGGGCGGCCATCCGCCGGGGGCAGGGGCATGTCCAGCTCCACCGCCTCTGTCCGGAAGCAGGCGTCGTAGAGATACAGCCGCCCTGCATCCTCCAGGAAGTTGAGGCAGTGGCCGTCATCCCAGCCGGCCATGAAGACATACCGGGCCTCCACGCGGCCCAGCAGCTCCACGGGTTCGTCCGACGCGAAGGGATAGCGCACGCAGTCGTGGAAGCGCCCCTGCAGGCGCGTCAGGCGGCTGGGCTCGAGCTGGTTGATGCCCGGCGCCACCGCCACCATGGCCTCCCAGCGCACCTCGTCGGTGCGCGGGTCGTCCCTGGGCACCAGGTGCAGCGTGCGGCCCTCCAGCGTCACGCCCTGACAGTTGGCGAGCTGCTGGAAGAGCTGGTACCAGCCGCCACACATGCCGCCGCCCACCATCAGCATGTGGCGCACCGTCCACGCGGGCACGCCGTAGCGAAGGCCCGTCTCCGGAAGGCCTCGCAGCAGCGCGTCGCAGATGTCCTTGCGCGACTCCAGCCGCTCGCACCAGCGCGAGGACCAGCGCACCAGCGGCAGGTAGGCCCCCGAGGGCGGCGCTCCCGCTCCTCCGTCGCGCATGGGCGCTCCGGTGGTGAACAGCTCATGTCGGCTGTTGCCCAGGAAGAGGCGGCGCGCGCTCCCGTCCGCGTCCGTCCACTCGGCCACCCACTGGAGCTCCAGCGCGTGCGTGCCGATGTGATTGGGCAGCGGCCGATTGAAAGGCACCGGCTCCGCGAGCGTGTTCCAGCCCGCCGTGCGCTCCAGGCTCACCGGATGCGGCCCGAGCCAGCGGATGGGCGTGTCCGGGCCATGGGCCGGGGACAGAGAGCGGCCGAAGGCGCTCAGCTCGAACGACGCGGGGACGAAGTGGTTCGCGAGCAGGGAGATGACGACGGAGGGCCGCGCGCCGCGCACGTAGGCGACGGGCTCGGCGCGGTGGTCCCGAATCCACTCCGGTTGTTCCCCCAGCCGGGTGTCGGTGACGGGGCTCCACAAGGCCACCGTGCCGCTGTCCGCGTCTCCCCGGTCGAAGTGCAAGCTGTAGATGGCCAGCGGTTCCGCGATGTGCATGTCCACCCCCCCCTCGCCCGTGCCGGAGGGGCACGGACATGGCTTCACGGCCTCCGGCGACGCCCCCACGGGCCGCCGGTGGTCTTACTCATACAACAAGACGCGCGTCACCCACGGCGCGCCCTTCACGTCGCGCAGCCAGCGCAGCCGCTCCGCGCGCAAGGCCACCGCCGGTGTCGCGCCCGCGTGGATGCGCTCCCGGACGCCCTGGAAGAAGCGGCCCGCCGAGTCCGGGATATCCACCGTCGCCGCGAACACCGCGCGCGCCCCCGAGCCAACGAAGGCCTGGGGCAGTGATGACGTCTGATGCAACAGGGGCGGCAGCCGCGCCGCGCTGCACGCGCCCAGCAACACCACCGGCGAACCTTCCAGCCGCACCTGCTTCAGCGCCTCCGAGGTCAATGCGTAGCGACCGTCATATTCGGGCGCCAGGGCGATGACAGGCGCTTCGGACAGGCTGCGGTCCACGACGCCGTGCGCGTGGAACTCGATGTCGGTGGCGCGAGCCATCGCCTCCAGCACGCGCGAGGGCGTGGCCTGCGCGCCGGACAGCTCCACCGACTGGCCGATGGGCGCGGGCGTGGACTCCCACGAGGACAGCCGCGCCAGCCCCAGGCCCGAGGGCGTCTCCACGTTGGCCACGACGAGGTGCAGGGGCGCGGGCGGCTTCTGCTTCGGCTCCGTCGCGGCGCCCGTGGCCACGCGGTAGCTCCACGCCATCTCCGGCGGGAGCAGTCCGGCCCGGCTGTCGAGCGGCGGCGCCGCGAGCACGTCCACGCGAGGGCACGTGCGCAGCAGCGTCAGGAGCTTCTCCGGCACCAGCCCGGACAGGTCCTCTCCCAAGGGCTCCCTGCGGGAGGCGTCATGGTGACCGAGCACCTGGCCCCGGGGCCCGAGCGCGACCACCACGGTGCGCTCGGCTTCCGTCGCGGCGATGAGCGCGCACTGCTTGGGACTGGTGACGCCCAGGTGGCTGGCCACGACGCCCGGCACCTCGGAGAAGGCGCCCGCCTCGCCAGCCGTGACGGCCATCGTCTGCCAGGCCACCGCCACCGCGTCGCGCGCGTCCGCGTCCGTCGTCAGGAACGGCGTGGCGTCCTTGATGAGGGCGGCGAGCCGCTCATTGCCCTGCTTGCGGTCCTTCAGCAGCTCGAAGCGCGCCCGCACCAGCTGGGCGAGCATGCGGCGGCCGGGCGTCTCGCGCCTCGCCTGGGCCCGGGCCAGCTCGGCGCTGATCTGCGCCGCGTCCTCGGGCCGTGGGTCCAGCCGCATGAGGTCGGTGAGAATCCAGGCGCCGATGAGGTCCACGGACGCGTCGCACTCCTGCGCGCGCACCAGGGCGCGGCGGGCCTCCTGGGGCCTGAGCCGCATCAGCTCCAGCGCCGCCATGTTGCGGTGGACGTAGTTCTTCACGTCGCAGGTGTCTGGTGCTCGCGCCAGGTACTCGGCCAGGTACGCGCGCGCGGAGGCCACGCGGAACTGGAAGCGGGCCGCCTGGGCGAGGGCGCGCAGGGCCGCGGACTCCAGCCCCCACTCGCCCATCGCCTGGGCCTCTCGCCAGCTCGCCAGGGCCGTCTCCTCGGCCTCCGACAGCCGGTTGGCGGAGGTGGCGTTGTGGCTCAGCTTGCGCAGCAGGTCCGAGCAGCGCGGGCGCAGCCGCTTCTCGCGGCAGAACGTCAGCGCGGCCTTGAGGCGCTGGTCCGCCTGCCACGACTCGCCCGCGAGCCCCTCCTGCCGGGCGAGCTCGTCCTGCACCAGCAGGTGGATCCACGGGTCGTTCCACTTGCGAGCCAGCTGCTCCAGCTCCTCGGGCGGGCTCTGGGCCTCCGGCGACAGCAGCCGCGCGCCGAGCAGCAGGTCATGTTCACCGGCGGCGCGCAGGCGCGTGAGGAGCTCCGCGGAGGCGGGCTGGCGCTCGCGCACGAGCCGCGCGTACTCGGCGGCCAGCGGCGCGCGGCGCGTGAAGTCCCGCGTGGCGATGGCGCGCGTGTGGTCGGCCAGGGCGGTGCCACCGTGGATGCGGTCCAACAGCTCCGCGAGGGGCAGGAGCGCCAGCACCCGGGCGGACGTGGGCGCGGTGCGCACGGCGTCGTAGAAGAGGCCGCGAGAGATGCCTGGATGCTGGCGGGCCTCGTCCAGGGGAATGGGGAGCGTGGGGTCCTGGGCCAGCTTCGTGAGCGCGTCCCGCGTGCGCTTCCAGGACGCGTCCCGCTGGCTCACGGCCGCCCGCAGCGAGGCCGCGTGCTCACGGGCCTCCGCGCTCCAGCCGGGCTCCCCCAGGGCGGCCACCTGGTCGAAGACGGAGGCCGACAGCAGGTGCAGCCCCATCTCCCGCAGCACGAGCGCCCGGTTCCACAAGGCCTGGGGATGACGGGGAGAGGTCTCCAGGATTCCGTCGAGCGAGGTCAGCGCCTCGTCATGGCGCTTGAGCAGGAAGGCGGCGACGGCCTGGTCGTTGTCGCGATTGAGCGACGGCGGCGCGTGCGCCAGGTGCGCGAGGCCTTGCTGGGGATCTCCATGGAGCAGATAGGACGCGGCGATGCCCGCGCGGTCTCCACGCTCCTCCAGCCGGGCCAGCTCCCGCAGGGGCACGGCGATGGAGGGACGCTCCTCGCGGGGACGGGCATAGGGACGGTGCACATCCGCGGCGGGGACGCTGAGGCGCGGCTCCAGCGGGCGGGTGCGGGTGTCGGTGAGCCACAGCAGCTCGTTGCGACGGTCCGTCAGCGGCCCGGAGCGGGCGATGAGGAGGGCGGGGAAGACGAGCAGGGGAATGAGGTGCCACGCACGCAGGCGCGGGGCGCGTCGCCCGCGAGTGGACTTCCCTGGTGCATCCAGCTCTGCCGCCATTCGCTGGACCCTCCCCGTCGCTCCACGTCCCATGGCGTGGAGCCGTCACTGAGACTCCGAGTCTTAAGCCATAACGCCTGACTGGGACAAATCGTCGCAGTGAAAGACTTGCTGGGTTGGAGTTGACGGCCTGAGTCAAGGCGACCCGGGGACGCGTCGGCGAGGCCCGAAAGCGCCGCCTGGAGCTAGGGTGACGCCATGTTCATCGTCATCCTCGGCGGTGGGGTGTCGGGCCTGTCGTGCGGCATCCGGTTGCTGGAGGCCGGGCACTCGGTGGAGGTGTGGGCGCGAGAGCTGACCCCGCACACGACGTCGGATGTCGCCGCGGCCGTCTGGTATCCCTATCGGGCGTGGCCGCAGGAGCGCGTCATTGCGTGGGCGAAGCGGACATACACCGTGCTGGAGTCGCTGGCGCGAGAGCAGCCCTCCGCCGGCATCTTGAGCGTCCCCGGCGTGGAGGTGTTCCGGCGCCACGTCGAGGACCCATGGTGGCGCGACAGCGTGCCGGACTTCCGTCGGGCGCGCGCGGACGAGCTGCCGCGGGTGACGCCGCCCCCCACGGACCGCTTCATCTTCGACGACGAGTGCGAGCACGGCATCGCCTACGTCATTCCCCGCGCCCACGACTGCATCCTCGGCGGCACGGTGGAGGAGGGGAATGCGTCGCTCGTTCCCGACGCGGAGGCGGCCCGAGGCATCCTGGCGCGCACTGCGCCGCTCCTGCCTCCAGGCGCGCAACTGAACGTCGTGGAGCACAAGGTGGGGCTGCGCCCCGGACGTCCCACCGTGCGGTTGGAGGCGGAGGTCTTCGGGGAGCGCGTCGTGGTGCATGACTACGGCCACGGCGGCGCGGGTGTCACGCTGTCGTGGGGCTGCGCGGAGGAGGTCGTCCAGCTCGTCTCCGCGCACGCCCGCTGAGCGCCGCCGGGCCGTCATGGGGCTCGCGCCACTCACCAGACGCAGGAGACGTAGCCCGCCTTGTTGTTGGTGACCTTCAGGTCCGTCCAGCCGGTGCCGACGTTCTTGATGAGCGACACGCCATCACCTTGGCCGCCGGTGAAGTCCCCGAAGATGCCGCGCAGGAGTCCCACGGTGGCGGGGCCGTTGCACATGGGCGTCGTGGAGTTGCCATCCCACGAGCCGTCAGCCGCGCCGCCCGTCGGAAAGTCCACGCAGTGCGCGGTGCCGCCGCCGTTGGCGGGCTCGCTGGCGTCGTTGGACGTCCAGCCCTTCATCACCCACGCGTCATACGAAGGCGCGCCGCCGCCGGGGAAGATGGTCTGCTTGCTGATGAGCAGGCCGGGCCGCGAGTCTCCTGAGTTGTGGAACGTCATGCCGGCGCGCGACCAGATGCTGGTCAGGAAGCAGCGGCGGTTCGCGTTCACCGGCACATGGGAGAAGGCGCAGCTGAACGACGTGCACTCGGACCAGGACATGGACACGCGGTTGCCCACGTTGGAGATGCACGTCGCGCTGCCGGAGACTCCCGTGCCGACGCCGTGGCGCGTCTTCAGCCTCCAGTGCCCGCCCTCCTCGTAGACACCCACGCTGGCGAGGGGAGTGTGGGGGAACGTGTCACGGCCCTTGAGATTGCCCCGGACGCCCGTGAGGAAGCAGGTCTGGTTGTTCGACGGGCCCATGTCGATGTCCGCCTCGTTGGTGCCCGACTCCCACGTCCCCGTCACGACGAGCCCCTGCTGCGTCTCACCCAGGCTCTCCGCGGCGGGCGCGACAGTCGCCTCTGGACTCTCCGCTTCCAGTCCTTCAGGGCCACATCCCACGGCCAGCAGGGTGAACGGCAGGGCCCACAGCAGCTTCGTGTTTCGCTTCATGGTGAAAGTGCCTTCCAGTCGAGTACCGCGCCGGGTGTTGTCCCGGTTTCGCTCGATGGAACGGCCCCTTTCGCGAATCTTCCCGGGTGTTTTTCGCCGGGTTTTTCGCGTCAACGTCCTCAGGCCCTCGCGCGGAGCACCTGCCCGAAGCCGCGCTCCTGACCCAGGGCCGCAGACACCGCGCCCTCCGTCACCGCCTCGCGTCCGGAGATGAGCACCGCCTTCACCGCGGTGTCATTGCGGCGCACCAGCCGCACGAAGCCGCCGAAGTTCTCCATGGGCGCCTCCGCGATTTCATCGAGCTTCGCGTCCAGGCCCTCGGGGTTGATGACGACGAGGTCCGCGCGGCTGCCCTCCGCGAGCACGCCCGCGTCCAGGCCGAACCACTCGCCAATCTCCCCGGTGAGCCGGTGCACCGCGCGCTCCACCGTCATGAAGGGCTCGCCGCGCTTCTGGGCCTCGCGCACCAGCCGCAAGAGACGCAGCGGGAAGTTGTAGTGCGCCATGTTGCGCAGGTGCGCGCCCGCGTCGGAGAAGCCGACGAGGATGTCCGGGTGCTGGCAGATGAACTCCAGCTCCTCGCGCCTGTCGTTGGCCATGACGGTGTACCAGCGCAGCGCGTCCCCATGCGTGGCCACCAGGTCCAGGAACACGTCCACCGCGTCGCGGCCCTGCTCCTGGGCCACCTGCGCGAAGGACTTGTCCACCATGCTGGCGTCGGGGCACGCGAGGATGCGTGACTGGTTGAAGTCGCGGTGGAAGGCGCGCGGCAGGAAGCGGTTGGTCCACTGGCTCCGGAAGCGCGAGCGGTACTTCGGGTCCTTCAAGAGCCCCGCGCGCGAGGCCGCGTCCTGCAGGTGCAGGGCCGCCGCGCCCGCGCCGAACTCCTCGAAGACGACCAGGTCGATGCCGTCCGCCCACAAGTCGAACACCTCCGGCAGGGCCTGCCAGCGGAAGTTCGCGCCGAACAACGTGTTGGCCGCGCGCGACAGCACCCCGATGAGCCGGTGGATTCCCCGGCTGGCGCGCGGGTCCATCATCGAGATGACCGTCGTCTTCAGCGTCTTGCGGAACAGGCCCATGCTCTCCAGCAGGAACAGCACCACGTTCACCTTGGTGCTGATGTTGGGCACGCCCTGGAAGACGCGGCCCCGCTCGCGCAGCAGCTTCGTCAGCCGGCGGTACTCGCTCCAGCGCGCGTAGGTGGAGGGCAGGGGCCTGCTGCGCACGTCGCGCGAGCCGCCCATCTTGTCCCACTTGAGCGTCATGATGGACATGCCCAGGTAACCCAGGTCCAGGCCCTCGGTGACCAGCGCCTCCATGCGGCGCAGCTCGTCCTCACTGGGGCGCAGCCCGGGCTCCAGGCTGCGGTGCAGGCCCATGGCGTGCGCGCGCAGCGCGGAGTGCCCCAGCATGGACGCGACGTTGGGGCCCAGCGGGAGCGTCTCCAGGTGTTCCAGGTAGCCGCCCAGCGTGTCCCACGTCTTGCGCTCCTCCAGGAGCGTGCGGACGGCGTCGTAGGGGATGGCCTCCACGCGGCAGAACATGTCCGCCAGGTCCTCGGGCTTTCCCACCGCGAGGCTGAGCGAGCAGCTCCCCACCACCACCGTGGTGACGCCGTGGCGCACCGACTCGGAGAGCGACGGAGCCAGCTCCACCTCCGCGTCGTAGTGGGTGTGCAGGTCGATGAAGCCCGGCGTCACCCAGTGGCCGGCGGCGTCAATGACGCGCGTGTGCGGCGCGCGCTCAATCGGCCCTTCCGTGAGAGAGGCAACCGTGCCTCCCCGGATGCCCACGTTCAGCTTGCGGGGTGGGTTGCCCAGACCATCGAATACGAGGCCGTTCTCGACGATGAGGTCCATCCATCGAGCCTAGGCCCGTCGTTCTGTCCACTTCCACCCGGAACCCTCCGACACGAGGGCCACCTGACAGTCAGGCGCGGTGCGTCATCAGGGCGGGTGCACGCTCCCGCGACCAGGGAGGGGGCGCCTGCTCGCAGGCCCGCTCTCGCGTGCTCCCATGCCTACCTTCCGGTCCTGACGACACGAGCGCGACCTGAGCGCGGGAGGCGACAGATGGCACGGACACGCTGGCAGTGGCTCACGCTTGTGGGCCTGGGGACCTCGCTTGCGGCCTTCACGGGCTGCGACGACGCGAAGGTGCGCGACAACTCGCGTGAGGTCGGCCGCGAGGTGGGGAGCGCTGCGAGGGAGGTGCGCGACGGTACGCGCGAGGCAGCGAAGGACATGAAGACCGCCGCGAAGGAGGCCTCGCGGGGCTTCCGGGAAGGCGTGGGCGGCTCTGGCGCGGAAGGCGACGCGGCCACGCCGGTGCCGAACGAGGTGGATGAAGACAGGGAACGTTCGGTGGATGACCGCGATGTGCCAGGTGAAGCACCTCCGCGCTGAGGTCGGGGCCGCCCTCCTGGCGCCGTGACTCGACGCGGTGCCAGGATGCTGCACGCGGCCATGCAGTGGCTGGCGGGGGCCCCCCATGAGCGAACTGGAGCTGGACAAGGTGTATCGCCGGGGTGAGGAGTCCTCCGGCGTGCGGCGCATCCAGGAGTGGCTGTGCCTGAATGGCTTCGCGGTCGCCGTCGACGGTGACTTCGGCGCCGCCACGGAGGCGGCCCTCAAGCGCTTCCAGGCGCGCGCGGGGCTGCCCGTCTCCGGTGTGGCCGATGCGGTGACCTTCGAACGCCTGGTGTCGCCGCTGCGCGCCGCGCTCACCGCGGTCCCCGCATCGGGCCGCTCCCTGGGCTCGCTGACGGTGGCGTATGCGGCGCAGCACCTGCGCCAGCTCCCTCGGGAAGTCGGCGGACGCAACCGCGGGCCGTGGGTGCGGCTGTACCTGGATGGCAATGAGGGCTCGTCCTGGTGCTGGTCCGCCGGCTTCGCGACCTTCTGCCTCCATCAAGCGGCGAGGACGCTGGGCGTGCCCATGCCGCTGGAGCGGACCTTCTCCAGTGACTTGCTGGCGGCGCAGGGGCGCGCGCGGGCGAGCTTCCTCTCCACGATGAGCGCGCCGCCGGACCGCACGCGCATCCGCCCGGGCAGCCTCTTCCTTCGACGGCGCACGCCCGGAGACTGGGCCCACGCGGGCATCGTCACCGAGGTGGACGAGGAGACGTTCCAGACCATCGAAGCCAACACCAACGACGACGGCGCGCACGAAGGCTACGAGGTCTGCGCGCGCACCCGGGGCTTCAAGAACGTGGACTTCGTCCTCGTGTGACTCGAGCCGCGCGCCTCACGTGGGCTTGCCGGACGTCGGCTTGCCGTCGCGAGTCTTCGCGGGCTTCAGCGTGTAGTGCGCCAGGACGGGCTGGTGGTCCGAGGACTCGGTGCTCCGGTCCACCTCGAAGAGGACGGGCTCCAGCTCCGGGCTGGCGTAGAGGTTGTCGAAGCGCTTGCCCGTGGCGGGCACGACGCCCGACTCGTCCGGCAGCGAGGTGAGCGTGGCGCTGTCGGCGATGTCCTGGAGCCGCAGCCAGTGCTCACTGCCGCGCGGCACCTTCCCCGAGCGCAGCTCCGCGCACGCCTGCTTCGGCGTCATCATCGCCCCGTCGGCAAGGCGCACGCGCGCCACGGCGGCGTGGGCGATGGTCTCCGGCAGGCCCTGCTCCATGACGTGCAGCTCGTGGCGCAGCCGGGGGTCCGCGATGTTGCCCACGCCCTTGTCGCCGACGCTCGCGTGCGGCTCGCCGTAGCGCACGGCGTACTCCTCCACCGTGTCCGTGTCGTCGTACGTAATCAGGTGGGCCATCAGCCAGGAGCCCCCGCGCTTGATGGCGGTGTTGGCGTTGAAGTCACCCAGCGCCACGGCGTGGGGGACCTCCCGGTGGCGCAGCAGCGTGTTGAGCTGCCGCATGTTGTGCGCGTTGATGGCGGAGTCCCCCAGCGTGTGGTGCACGTTGTAGAGGACGACGGGCACCCCGCCGACCTCCAGGCGCACGTACAGCGCGCCCCGGTCCTCCGGCAGCTCGCACACGTCTCCCCCCCGGCGCTGGATGGCGGCGGCGCGCTCCGCGTCGGAGAGGGAGTAGGTGAAGTGGGCCGCGTCCACCAGCGGATGGCGCGTGAGGAACGCCTTGCCGTTGATGAGGCGCGCGCCGTTGCCCCCGTCATGGCCGAAGTACGCCAGGTGGAAGCCATACCGTGACGACAGCAGCACGGAGATGGGGACGTTGGCCTCCTGCAGTCCGATGACGTCCGGCATGCGGCCTTCGGCCTCCAGCCCGTCGAAGTAGGCCAGCAGCGCCGCGCGTCGCTCGCCTCCGAGCAGGATGTTGTAGCTCATCACCGACAGGCCGGGCCCCGTGGGAGCCCTGACTTCCGGGTTGCGGACGATGAGCGTGCGACCGTCCCCGAGCTGCCGCGCCGTCGCCGGCAGCTTGAAGGCGTCCAGGCTCGGCAGGGTGAGGGTGGGGTCCCTGCGAGGATGGGGCTCCTCGGGGCTGGTCGCAATGCGGCCGAGCAGGGGGCCCACGCCCGGAAGGTGCTCCAGGACCTCGGGCACCTTCATACGGGCTCCTGGGACAGACCCCTCCCGAGAGGGGCGCGAAGCAGCGAGTCCTGCTGGTGAGCGACGGTGTCCACCAATCCTCCTGAGTGCCCTCAAGTTCGGTGCGGATCCTCCGACTCGCCAGGGGGCAGGCCCCTTGGAAAGCGCGATTCGGCCATTCTCGCCGGGACGGAAAGCAGGCGGGCAGCGGGGCCATGGCCTCCTCTCCAGCAGGTCGAGAGGCGGAGCGGGGGGACCTCGTGGTTGAATGGTGAACATGATGCGGGTGTGGCTTCTGGTGATGAGTGCGGTGGCGGTGACGGCGTGCGCGACCACGCCCCGGGCGGACTCGGCGCCGCCTTCGTGTGAGCAGGGCGCGGTGCTGCCCTGTCCGGAGTGGGGCGCCAAGCTGCTGCGCGAGGGAGACCGTCCCCGCGCCATCGAGGCCTTCGCGAAGTCGTGCGCGGAAGGCGACCTGTCCAGTTGCATGACGGAGGGCCAGCTGCGCAAGGAGTCCGGCGACTTCGTCGGTGCCGAGCTTCCCCTCACCAAGGTCTACGACACGGGAGACGAGAAGGCCGCGCTGGCGCTGGCGGACGTGCGCGAAGCGAAGGGACAGCCCGTGGACCTGCGGGCCGCGGCCCAGCTGCGGCACGAGGCCCCCGCGATGAACAAGCCCGACACGGAGGTGCTCTTCGCCATGCGGACGGGCAGCGAGATGGGCACGGGCCTGGAGGTGTCCTTCAACCTCCAGCCGATGGCCTTCATGGACCGCCGGCTGGGCTTCGGCGCGAACATGGTGTTGGGCGGAAATGACGGGATGGTGGAGGCCAATGGCTTCGCCGCCTATCAGCACTACCTCACGCCCTTCGTGGTCCCCTATGCGCGGGCCATGGTGGGTGGCATGGGCTCGGGGCAGGACACCTTGTTGAACCTGGGCGGCGAGGCGGGCGTGAAGCTGTGCCTGGAGGACGTGGGCCACCTCAACATGGCCGCCGGCGTCTCGCGCGCCAGCGGGGGCTACCTCTCGGTGGGCCTGGGGCTCAATGGCCTCATCGTCCTCGCCATCCTGTTGCAGATTCGCTAGCGCCCCCGCGGCGTGGGCATGCCGAGCACGTAGGAGATGGCCGCCTTGCCCGGGGCCTTCACCTCGCCGACCTCCCACGTGTAGCCCTCCTTCGCGAGGGCCTCCGTCATCGCCCGCAGCTCCCGGGGGTGATGCACGCGCAGCGCGGACACCAGTCCGTCCCAGAAGATGAGCAGCGGCGACACGGGCAGCACGTACGTGAGCAGCAGCCGTCGCGCCGTCACGGGGCGCACCATCGGCGTGAAGAGGAACACGAGCAGCGGCACCACCAGCATGGAGAAGATGCCCGCGGGCGTGCGGCGCACCGCCTCGAAGGCGGCGATGGGCACGCCCTGGTCTCGCGCGTCCGCGAGCACCTGGCGCGCCTCATCCGGTCGGAAGTGGTGCAGCGCGCTGAAGAGGGTGCGCATGCCGCGCAGGTCAGCGGGCACCTTCAGCGCGTCGACGGAGCGCTCCAGGTAGGTGACACCCTCCAGGCGCGCGCGCTCGGCGGCCTCGGCGTTGGGGAACTTGTCCGACAGCAGGACGCGCGGGTCCACGCCCTGCTGCTCCGCGAGCAGTCGCTTGAGTCGGGGCAGGGGGCCTTGTCCTCCGGAACCCAGGTCCAGCAGCTCGTCGCTGCCCGAGGCGCGCAGGCCCCGGGCGAGCACCTCCGTGGCGCCGTCGAACAGGCCCAGCCGGCTGCTGACGGTGTGGAGATAGTCGGTCGACAGGTTCCTCAGGGCGCGAGGGAACCAGTCCTGGTCGATGAACTCGAACAGGTGCAGACGGGGCACGGTGGGGTGGGCCGGTGTGGCGGTGTCATTCATGAGGGGAGGGTGCCGCCGTGGGGGCCGGGCCGCAGTGACAGGGAGCGCCAGAACGGCTTGCCGCGCGCGCCAGCCCACGGCTAGCGTTTCCCCTCGTGGCCAAGGCGAACGCATCCTCGAGCGGCGCCCCTGCGTTGTCCGCTCGGATGGCTCGTCAGGCCCTGCGCATCGCGAGCCGGCTCGGGCTGCCCGTGGAGGAGTCGCTCCAGCGCGCCACCGGCCTGCGGCTGACGGACCTGGATGACCCGGAGCTGCGCGTCTCCTACACCGTGCTGGACGACTTGCTGGAGCGGATGGAGGCGTTGTCCGGGGACGTGAACCTGGGGCTGCACATCGCCCGGGTGGACGTGGTGGACCTGGATGACCCGGCGACCTTCGTCGTCCTCACCAGCGCGACGTTGCGCGACTCGATGGAGCGGGGCGTCCGCTACCAGCGTGTCTGGGGCGACGGGGAGCGGTTCCGGATGGAGGACACGGAGCGCGGCGTGCGGATGCGCTTCACGCCCGTGGGGACGTGGCGGCCCGCGCACCGGCACCTGACGGAGGCCGCGCTGAGCCAGTTCGTCACCGGCGTGAGAGTCTTCACGGGCGAGCCGGTGAACCCCTTGCGAGTGCGCTTCGTCCACGCGGCCCCGGCGGACCTGTCCGAGCACCACGCCCTGTTCGCCTGTCCCCTGGAGTTCGGCGCGCCGTTCAGCGACATCGAGTTCACTCACGAGGATGCGCAGCGGCCCTTCATCCACGCGGACACGCTGCTGCACGCGATGTTCGAGCGTCAGGTGCAGCGCGCGCTGGAGCGGCTTCCGGTGGTGAGCACCACGGTGGACCGGGTGCGGGCGCAGGTCCGCCAATCCCTCTCCGGCGGAGACGCCTCGTTCGCCGCGGTGGCCAGGACGCTGCGCATGTCACCCCGCACGCTCCAGCGTCGCCTGGCCGATGAGGGCGAGTCCTATGCCGCCATCGTCGAGGCCCTGCGCCGGGAGCTTTCGGGGACCTACCTGCGACGGCGGATGTCCATCGCGGAGGTCTCCTTTCTGCTGGGCTACGCGGAGCCGGCTGCCTTCCATCGCGCCTTCAAGCGCTGGTGGGGAATGAGCCCCGAGCGCTTCCGCCGCGAGCACCTCCCTGCTTCACGGTAATGCCGCCGGTGTGCTCCGCGCGTCTGGGTCCTTGGGGACCGACCTTGCGTGTGTCCTGTCTGGCGTCAGGGCGTGTCAGGGGTGACCGCGCGGCGGTTGCAGATGTGACAACGACTGTTTGACTCGCTTGGCGACGCGTTCCTAGCATCACGCGACATCAAGGCGGGGGACTCACCACTCACATGCCGGCATTGACTGAGTCACCTGGGTATCTCTCCCAGGGCGAGGACTCGCTCTATTTCGTTCACCACCGGGCGCTGACGGAGCGTCGGGCGGCGGTGCTGCTCGCGGGGCCGTTGGGGCTGGAGCGTGCGCACGGCTACGTCGTGTGGGTGAGGTGGGCGCGCTTCCTCGCGGCCAGGGGCGTGGAGGTGCTGCGGCTGGACTACCGGGGCTCTGGCGAGAGCACGGGGCGCTTCGACGAGATGACGTTTCCTCGCTGGGAAGAGGACCTGCGCACGGGCCTGGAGCACCTGCGTCGGGTGAGTCCTGGGGTGCCATTGATGGTGCATGGGCTTCGACTCGGTGCGTTGCTCGCGGCGCGGGTGTTCCGGACGGAGCGGGTGGATGGGCTCCTGATGTGGGAGCCGCCGGAGTCGGGGCGGGCGCACCTGATGGAAGTGCTTCGCCGGAAGGTGGCGGCGGACAACCTGGAGGGGACGGGAGGGGAGGCGCGCTCGCGCGAGGACTACGTGACGGAGCTGGAGGCGGGGCGGCACGTGGAGGTGGAGGGATTGCCCTGGTCTCGTGGCTTGTGGCGCAGCTCGGAGGGGTATGGGCTGGCCGTTCCGGAGAAGGACGAGGCGCGCCCGTGGCGGGTGGTGCACCTGGATGGTCGCCCCGCGGAGCGCCACCTGGCGCCGGGGAGGAGTCGTTCGGTGCGGGCACCCCGGCCGTTCTTCTGGACCACGAGCAACCGGCTCTTGCCGGAGCTGGCGGAGCTCTATGAGGACGGGCTCGGGTTCATCGCAGGGACGGGTGTGGGCCAGGAGGCTCGGTCATGAGGGAGCTGATCCAGCTCGAGGTGAAGGGCCATCGGCTGTGGGGGACGTTCCATCCTCCGTCGTCGTCCGTGCCCCGGCGTTCCGTGGGAGTGCTCTTCCTGAACCCGGGGCATGTGCCGCGCTCGGGGCATGGGGGGCTGTCGGTGCAGGCGGCGGACCGGCTCTCGGCGGAGGGGTTCCCGTGTTTCCGCGTGGACCTGCCGGGGTTGGGGGATTCGGATGGGCCGCTGCCGGAGATGACGTCGGAGCTGTACCAGCTCGTGTGCAAGGGCGGCTTCGTGGACGTGGCGAGCGCCGTGCGGGAGGAGCTCCAGCGGAGGCATGGGCTGGAGGGGATGTTGATGGGCGGGCTGTGTGGGGCGGCGACGACGGCGCTGTACCTGGCGGACCGTGAGCCCGAGGGCGTGCGCGGCCTGTTCATGTTCGAGCCGGAGTTCTACCTGTCGGAGCAGGAAGCCGCGGCGGTGGGCGGGGAGGGGACGGCGGTGGAGACGGAGCACTCGCGACTGTCATTGAAGCGGGTGACGTCGAAGCTGTTTTCGTACTGGGGTTGGATGCGGATGCTGACGCGGGAGAACGAGTACGCGCGGCTGTTCAAGTACGTGCCGTTCCCTCGGCAGCGACTGTTGGACTTGTTGATGGACTGGGATTCGTTACCGGCGGTGGCGAACGTGCCGCTGGTGCGAGCGTGGCAGCGCGTGGTGGAGCGCGGGCAGCCGGTGCTGGTTCTGACGGCGGAGGGGAAGTTGAGGGATGTGTTCTTCGACCGCATCCATCGTTCATCGCTGGCGGACCTGCCGCACCCGAACCTGTCGCGGATTCGGCTCAAGGGCACCAATCACATCTTCACGACGGGCGGCGCGATTGAGGCGTCCGTGGACCACCTGTCACAGTGGGCCTCGGAGCGCTTCCCGGGTGAGAACACCACGCATCTGCCTGTCCCTCCCGATGCTGTGCGTCCGGGGGCCGAGCGGGTGGTGAGTTGAGGGCTCGCGGGTTGGCGAACCCCTTCTTCAATGGGGCGGTGGAGCCGCCGCTGAGTATGCACTCAACTGGCCACTGCGCAATAATGTTATCGCAGCCCTTCTCACGAGCGTCCCAGTCTGCAGTGATGTTTAGCCAGTCTAGGTAAATAGCGAAATTGCGCATTGGCTGTCAGTGGAAGATGACCGGTCGGCCTCGCTCATTTCAGACAACGCCCTGGCCCGGCTAATTGCACATGGTGTCATGGTGTGGATTTACCCACGCTGTTGCAGCCGTGGTCCCTGGCGTTACATCCGATGCAGATCTCTATATCCGCTTTGTAGGATTTTCAGAGCGAGGATTCCGCATAGGGTACAACGGGTATTTGTACCCTATGCGCAATAGAGCGCCCTGGATTCGTGGCAGAACGTACTATCCCAATTCACGTAGAAGCATCAGCTTGGCGGGTTCTCGCGAAGGCAATCACTACCCACGGTTTTCGACGTCACCTCCCACTAAGCGTACGCAAGTCAGTGGGTCTAAACGACCCCGGCATGGGCCTGGGCTTCATCATTGGGGGTTGCAGGTGTCGTCTTTGATTCGCTACCATAGCAGACGAGCACACAACCCCACGTCAAAGTTCATGCATGCCGCCTAAACGGATTGGCCCTTCTCAACGCGGTTCGGTGGTCGGCAAGTTTGGCGAAATACTGAAAGGTAAACCTAGCGGGTCGTTGCAGCTTGAAGTTGTAGAGGACAACGTACGCGCAGCTCAATTGTTGGCGAATGCGTTGAAGAATCATCCGTCGTCTGAGATACCGACCAATCTTCCCGGCCTCGACAATGCTCTCCAGGGGAACCTCTCTGAGTTTTTGGCGTGGGAACTCGGAGAACAACATTGGCTTCTCTTTGATCGCGCATGGAGTTGGGCACCCAACGCGGAGAATCCATGGAGGAATTCTTCGGATCCGGGAATTGACATTCTTGCGATCTTGACTCCGGATGCCGAGCTCAAGCTCCTTGTTTTTGAAGTGAAATCGAGCATCGGTGATGGAGTTGCTCTGATCGCAGGTGTCAAATCTAGTCTTCGGACTGATTTCGAGAGCCTATTCAGAGGAGCAGTTCAAGGCCGTCTCGCTTGTCGGGTTGGACGGGTCCTATCGAGCCTTAAGTATCACAAGGGACGCGCTGATTTAATCCCTGTCGTTAAGGATATAGTTGGAAAGAATCCTGCTTCTTCCCCCAAAATTTCGCTTGTGGGATTGCTTATTTGCTCACAGCTCAAGAGTGCGCCTAATGCATCAGAACGGCGACAACAGGCATTTGAGGAACTTTCTCGGTTGTTAAGGGCTGACGGCTGGGTCGCTCAGCAGGTTATGTTGAGGTGTATTGAGACGCCAAGTTTTTCGGCACTGCTGAAGCAAGCTATTTCTGAGGTTGTGAATGGCCCTAAATGAGAGTTTTAGAGAGGCTTGCCTGGCTGCAGGCCTGGATGACACTGAGCGGAATGTTGCTCTGTGGCATCGAAAACTGCAGTCGCCAAGTGATGGTAATTGGGAGGAGGCTGAGAATAATCTGCTTCGCTTAAACTTGGACTTTGCATCGCTTGGCGTAGATGCCCTCTTTAAGGCTGATGGCAAAGAAGATCTTGCTGCGAGTCTCTTGGCGAGGGCATCCGGTAATTCATACAGGGCTCAGGCCAAATACGCTACCCGTTCGCTTGCTACGTTGGCTGCGGTGGGTTTTGCTGCTGCGGGAAATTTTTCGACAGCTGCTGTGTATGCGAATAAGGCACTTGAGGGTGGGGCTGGTAATGCTGGTCCATTCGAGCGATGGGTGCTGAGGTTGATTGCAAGTCGTGTTCGTGATCTTGATCCTGGTCCATTGCTGGGCTTGGTTCAATATGTAAGAGCTCTAAAGCGTTATTTCTTGCGCGGAAATGAGGTCGATCATCAAGAGGCTACGGACAGTCTTTTGTTGTTCTATGCGCGCGAAGGTCAGTTTCTTCCGGATTTTGATCAGTATTTGTTTTTGTTCTGGGAGATGGCGCAGCGACGGTTTTCCGAGTTGTGTGCAGCTAGGTGTTTGAGTGATGCGGGGTTTGAAAATCACTCTTATGTAGAGTCGCTTGTTGGGGATGTTTCGCCCCTCCTCTTTCCTACTCAAGTCAAGGCGCTTGAAGTAGATGGACTAGTCAGAGGGCGAGCTAATTCGATTGTTCTTCTTCCAACAAGTACAGGGAAGAGTCTCCTGGGGGAATTGGCTATTGTTGGGGCATTAACCGAAGAGCGGCCGCTTGGGGTGTACTTGGCTCCCTATCGTGCCCTTGCCGATCAGCTCCATCGGAGGATGCAAGGTAGATTGGGCGGAGTTGGTATCCGTTGCGAGATGCGTCGAGGTGGGTATCTAGAGTCAACATTGGAATTTGGGGCTGGCTCCAAAACGCTACTCGTTTCGACGCCAGAGGCGTTCGATAGCTTGCTCCGGAGTTCACCGCAGTTAATGTCAAAAATTGCGTGTTGTGTTTTTGATGAGTTTCATTTGGTGGAGCAAGGAGCTCGCGGGATTCGCTATGAAGGACTTGTCGCGAGGCTGCTATCGATGCCCGTTGAGCAAAGGGCGAAAATCGTTGCACTGTCACCTGTTTTGACCTTGGCAGATAATCTCGCTTCCTGGCTTGCCGTTAGCCCCAGTCAAGTGATTCGTTCTGATTGGCGACCAACTGGCCGGCGACTGGCGGTTGCGGGTCCTGATCGGGAGATTCATTATTATACGCCTGGGGAGCGACTGCGAGAGGATGCAGATGCCTCAATCCCGGATTGGTCCGGCAGTACGGAATTTCCAAATCAAATTCAAGCATCGCCAAATTCGCAATTTAGCCATGTGCTCAAGCGGCATCGAGAGGGCGTTCGAGATAATGTGGCTGCAGTTGTTGTTGAGCAGCATGGTAGATTAAATGCCCCGGTATTAGTTGTGGCTTCGACTCGGGCTGAGAGCAGGGAGCTTGCGGAGAAGATTGCAAACCTACTCTCTCCTCTGGATGAAGATCACCGATTGAGTGTTCTTGCAAGAGAGCTTATTGAGAAGTTCCCCCACCTGTATAGCCTACAGACGTGTTTGCGACGTGGCGTGGCGTATCACAATGCTGCACTCCCAAGTTGGGTTCGAGAGAGGGTGGAGGGTGCAATAGAGGAACAGTTGTGCAGAGTTGTTGCGTCGACTACGACGCTGGCTGAGGGGGTTGATCTCCCGTTTCGAGTTGTGGTGATTGCGAATTGGCAGCAGTATAGATATGGGATGATGAGCCCTCTGCCGACGCTGTTGTTTAGAAATATTGCAGGGCGATGTGGCAGGGCGGGTGTTTTCGCGGAGGGGGATACCGTTATTGTTGACGTTCCGACGAGAGAGCCGTCGAATAATTACGTGCATCGGCGGAGAGAGTATTATCGACTGTATATAAGGCCGGCCGACATTCGAATGGAGTCGTCGATTGTTCGAGCTCTTTCGTCGGAGTTCGCTGCCGTCCAGACGAAGGCGCTAGAGGATGTGGTGCCAGTTGTGGAGTCTTTGTTTGCGGCGCAACTCGATGCTTTTCAGCCCAGTGAGGAGCAGGAGGATTCATTTGTTTCCTCGTTTCTTGCCGCGCAGGATTCCAACGCTCGGCAGGTGTTGAAGGGGATTGTTGTAGAGTTGATTGATGACATGTTGGGTGTTGCTGATTATCCCTTGTTTGTGAGGAATAGTCCCCTGGCGCTCACTCCTCTCGGGGTTAAGGTTGTTCAGACTGGGCTTTCGCCGCGATCTGGTTTGGAGTTGTCTCGACTGGCTGCGGGATTTCAGCCCGTGGGTGAACCCAGGAAGGGGAAGGTTCTACGGCAGAGGCATGGGATTGTCTGGGAGTCGTTGTTGGCTGAAATAGCAGATAGGCTTGTTGCAAGAAAAATAGATGTGAAGGAGTTGACGGGGGATGTGTTCAGATCGGTTGGACGGCGTGGATTTCCGGTAAATGAAGAGAATTTCCAGGCTGTTCTGTTAGCGTGGGTTTCGGGATTGCCTTTGTCGAAAATTGCGTACTTAACGCTTCGGGACAAGGAGGTGAAGGCGCAGGTTGGTTCTTGGTTGGAGGAGGAGACTGGTCAACCACCAGAGGGGTTCGAGGACGTCTTGGAGCAGGTCGCAGTGTTTTGCGGTAGCTACGTTGTCGAGCAGTGGGGTTGGGTTCTGAGAGCAGGACTGTCCATTTCGAGTTTTATGGGAAACGCGGAATTGGCTGAGGAGTTCTCTGCCTTGGCGACTCGAGTTGAGTTTGGGATTCGAAATCCTGAATCTGCGCTGATTCTGCGACGCCGATGTCCAATTGATCGTGCAAAGGTCGATGCTTTGGTGGGGGAGTATATTGCAGCGGCTAGCCCAGCATCTTTTCTTCAGGAAGGCTTCTTGTCCTGGTTGCAGGAGCTTCTGGGGCGAGACTCGTCGACTGGTATGGGAATAGAGAGTGTGGTGAGTCGCTCGGAAGTTATTGGTCTTGTTCAGGCATTGATGGATTTGTGAGATGGCTTTGTGTATTATTGTTGGTTTAGTTGACTTGTATGGTGTGTGCGTGTTTGGTGTTTGTGCTGATTGCTGATAAGGCAATCAAGAATGCCCTGGAAGTAAGCGGTATCTTTAGTGCGGGTTCGACAAAGTCTGACAGCGCCCCCTGTTCTGAGCAGAAGGCTGATGCGGCCAGGTCAGACCCGGTGGAAGAGGCTCAGTCCCCAGGCGCTGTTTGACTTGCCCGCGGTCTCATCCTTGCTCACCCCCAGCATGCGCGCGAGCTGGGCGAACTCTGCGTCGCCGACGAGCTTGCGGATGGCTTCAGGGTCTCCCTCCACGAGCTTGCTGTGGTTGCTGAAGCGACCGACGACTTCGTAGTGCTCGCTGTCGCAAGACCAGTCGTGATTGCCAATCAGGCCGAGCTTCGCGGTCGTCTTGCCGTGGACCCGGGAGATGCCCGCTTCGTAGAAGCCGTAGACGACACCGCTGAGCGTGGCGTCCCCGTGAACCTCCAGGTTGCCCTCCAGGTAGAGGTGATGAGCCTTGAGCTGACCTGTGACCGCCAGCGTACCCGTCTCGTCCGTCGTGACCTCGCCGCTCACCGTCAGGTCACCCAGGACCAACAGCGCTCCATCCGTCACGCTGAGGTCTCCCTCAATCACGAGGTCTCCCTCGTGAACCCAACTGTCCCCGCTGAGGACGCCAGCGATGTCCTCGTCACGAATCTGCTCGAGGTCCTCGTCTTGAACGGGGCGGAGCTTCGCCTTCAGGGACTTCAGTGTCTGCGTGTCCACGTCACCTCCAAGTCCCTCGATGAATCGGTGCCCGGAGGCTAAGCCGCGACCAGTCCCGACTCCACCTTGCTCCGGGCCTCGCGCTTCTGGATGGCCAGGAACAGCGCCTCATGCGTGGCAGGGGAGGCCAGCTCCACCTCTCCGCCCGGAGCCCCGAACGCGCCCACCGCGTCCCTCAGCGCTTCGCGCACCGACAACGCCAGCATCAGCGGCGGCTCGCCCACGGCCTTGCTGCCGTGAATCGTGTTGTGCTGCCGCGCCCGCTCCAGCAGCCGCACTCGGAAGTCCACCGGCGCGTCGCTAAACGCCGGCACCGGATACGTGCTGGCCGAGTGCGTGAGCAGCCGTCCCTTCGCATCCCAGCGCAGGTCTTCGCCCGTCAGCCAGCCCATGCCCTGGACGAAGCCGCCTTCAATCTGTCCCCGGTCCACGCCCGGGTTGAGCGAGTCGCCCACGTCCTCCAGCAGGTCCACGCGGAGCACCCGCTTCATGCCCGTGTGTCCGTCCACTTCCACCTCCGTCACCGCCGCGCCATACGCGAAGTAGAGGAACGGCTTTCCTCGGCCCTTCGCCTTGTCGTAGCCGATGCCCGGCGTCTGGTAGTAGCCCGTCACCGAGAGCCCCACACGCGCCATGTATGCCGCGTCCACCACCTCCGCGAAGGACACGGACGCATCCCGCACGCCCACGCGCCCGTCGTGGAACTCCACGGCCTCCGGCGCCACGGTCCGCCCATGCCGCTCCGCCAGCAGCTTCACGGCCACCGGCGCCAGCCGCCCTCGCAGCGTGACGCACGCCTCGCGCACCGCCGCGCCATTCAAATCCGAGCCCGACGAAGCCGCCGTGGCGGAGGTGTTGGGCACCTTGTCCGTCACCGTCTTCGCCACCCGGATGGCTTCCGCCGGCAACCCCAGCTCGCGCATGGCCACGCCTTGAATCTTCGTGTGCAGGCCCTGGCCCATCTCCGTGCCGCCGTGCGACAGCATCACCGAGCCGTCCCGATACATATGCACCAGCGCGCCCGCCTGATTCAGGAACGTCGCCGTGAAGGAGATGCCGAACTTCATCGGCGTCATCGCGAGCCCGCGCTTGATGCGCGGTGAGCCGGCGTTGAACTCCTCCACCTCCCGGCGCCGACGCGCGAAGTCCGACGAGTCCTTCAGCTCACGCCACAGGTGCGGAAGCCGCTCGTCCTCCAGTTCCTGGCCGTAGTGCGTCGTGTTCGTCTCGCCGGTGCCCCGGTAGAAGTTGCGCTCGCGCACCTCCTCCGGAGGCAATCCCAGCGTGCGCGCCACGCGGTCGAGGACCTCTTCGCCCACCAGCATGCCCTGCGGTCCACCGAAGCCCCGGAAGGCCGTGTTGGACACCAGATGCGTCTTCGCCACGCGGCCCGTGTAGCTCATGGCCGGGATGTAATAGGCATTGTCCAGGTGGAAGAGGGCGCGGTCCGTAATCGACTCGGACAAGTCCAGCGACCAGCCCGCATTCGACACGAGCTGCGCGCGCAGGGCGAGCAGCTTGCCCTGCTCGTTGAAGCCCACGTCGAACGTGGCATGGAACGGATGACGCTTGCCCGTCACCATCATGTCCACGTCCCGGTCCATCATCCACCGTACCGGCCTGCCCGTGTGCCACGCCGCCAGCGCGACAATGGCCGCGGGCGAGTTGCCCTGCGTCTCCTTGCCACCGAAGCCGCCACCCATGCGCGGGGACTGCACCACCACACGACTGCGCGGCAGGTGCAGCACGTGGGAAATCACCGCCTGCACTTCGGACGGGTGCTGCGTGGAGGAGACCACCGTGACGTCGCCGTCATCGCCCTTCTCGGCGAAGGCCGCCTGGGTCTCCAGGTAGAAGTGCTCCTGCCCACCCATCGTCACCGTGCCCGACAGCCGACGCGGGCTCGCCGCGAGCGCCGCATCCACGTCGCCGCGCCGGATGACGTGCGGCTCGGTGTGGTAGCTGCCCTGAGCCATCGCATCTTCCACGGTGAGGATGGCCGGCAGCGGCTCGTACTCCACCACCACCTGCTTGGCGGCCTCGCGGCACGCGTCGATGCTCTCGCCCACCACCACGGCGACAAGCTGCCCGTGGAACAACACCTCGTCTTTCGCCAGGAGCGGCTCGTCGTGGCGGATGGGCCCCGTGTCGTTCATCCCCGGGATGTCCTCCGCGAGCAGCACCGTCACCACGCCCGGCAGGGCCCGAGCGGCCGTCGCATCCCTGCGCAGGATTCGAGCGTGCGCATGCGGCGAGCACACCGGCCACACCTCCAGCATGGGCCGCGACTGCGCCACATCGTCCACGTACTTCGCGGCCCCTGTCACATGGCCCAGCGCGCTCTCATGCCGCAGCACACGGCTGGCGTCCGAGGGAGCCTCGGCATCCCCCGTGAGGAAGCCCGGCGCCGCGTCCAGAGAGGGACTCTGCTCCCCCGAGAAGAACTTCTCGAACAGGCTCACGATGAGCCCGCGTCGGTACTCAGCACTCCCGCGCAAGTCGCTGATGGGTGACAGCTCGCCCGCGAGCGCCGGCAGCACCTTGTCCATCGTCTCCCGCGTCCACGGCTGTCCAACGAGCAGCTCCTCCGTGCGCCGCGCGCGAATCGGAGTGGCCGCCACGCCGCCGTAGCCGAGCCGCGCCGTGCGCACCACGCCGCCCGCATCCAGCTCCACGCAGAAGCCCGCGGCGACGATGCTGATGTCCAGCTCGCGCCGCTTGGACACCTTGAACGCGTCCGATACGCGCTTGAGCCCACTGTCCTCAGAGGGCCCATGCGGAATGACGATGAAGCGCACCACCTCATCCACCTGGAGCGCCGTCTTCCGGTACGCGAGGAAGAAGTCCGACAGCGCCACCGTCCGCTCGCCCTTCACCGACGACAGGACCATCCGAGCATCCAGCGCGAGCAGCACCGGCGCCAGGTCGCCAATCGGAGACGCAGTCACGAGATTCCCGGACAGCGTGGCCCGCTGCCGGATCTGCCGCGAGGCGAAGACGTTGAGCATCTTCCCCACCTCGGGAATGTCCTTCCCGAGCGCGTCCTCCAGGTCCACGAGCGTCGCCGCGCCGCCCACGTACCAGCCGTCCGCTTCCCGGCGGATGGCGCGCAGTGACTCCACGCCTTCGGTGGAGATGAGGAACGCAAAGCGCCGGGCCTTCTTGGTGATGTCCACGCCCAGCTCCGTGGCGCCCGCCACGAGCAGCGCCTCCGGGTGCGCGGCCTTCAGCGCCAGCAGCTCCTCCCACGACGTGGGCCGCAGGAACTTCTGGCCGCCGGCCTCGTAGCTCAACGCGGACACCGGTGAAGCAGGGCCACCGAGCGGCGTGCCCGGCAGCGGCTGCAAGCCCACCGCCGCGTCACGCGCCGCGAGCGCCTCCATCATCGCGTCGCGGATGGGCCGGTAGCCGGTGCAGCGGCAGATGTTTCCACAGAGCTGGTCCGCCACCGCCTCGGGGGTACAGACCTCCGGCCGCGAGTAGGCCTCAGCCATGGAGACGATGAAGCCCGGCGTGCAGAAGCCACACTGCGAACCGTAGTGCTTCACCATCGCCTGCTGCACGGGGTGCGGCTTCTCGCGCGAGCCCACGCCCTCCACCGTCACCACCTCGCGCCCGGCCACCATGGGCACCAGGGTGATGCAGCTGTTGAACGCGCGCAGGCAGCGGTTGCCCTGGGCGTCGCGGTCCACCATCGCCACGGTGCACGCGCCACAGTCTCCCTCGGCGCAGCCTTGCTTCGTCCCCGTGGCGCCTCGCGCGCGCAGGAAGTCGAGCAGCGTGGTGTTGGGCGACACGTCCGCGACGCGGACCAGGGTCCCGTTGAGCCGGAACTCGAACATGGTGCTCATTCTCCAGACGAAACCCCGCGCAGGCGGGGCGGCTCCGAGGCGGATGGCTCGGGGCGGGTTTCTACGAAAGGTTGGTGGTGAAGCTGGAGCAGCCCCGCGGCGATGCTCACCGCGACCTCCTGGGGCGACTTCCCCCCCAGCTCCAACCCCATGGGGCACTGCACCCGGCTCAGCAGCGTCGCGGGCACGCCTCGCGCTTCCAGTCGCTGCCGGAAGCGCGCCCACTTCGTCTTGCTGCCGATGAGGCCGATGTACCGCGCGGGCTTCTCCAGCGCCGCCGCGATGATGTCCTGGTCCAGGTCATGCCGGTGCGTCATCACCGCGACGTACGTCCGGCGCGCGTCCCACACGGCCCCCGCCACGAAGTCCTCCCAGGACTCCTCGTGGCGCGTCACCGCCGAGGGCACGCGCTCGCCATGGAGCCACTCGGGGCGCTCGTCCACCAGGTGCACCCGGAAGGGCGTCCCCTCCAGGATGCGGCACACCGCCTGGCCCACGTGCCCGGCGCCGAAGAGGTACAGGCGAGGCCCGTGGTTGACGGGCTCCACGAAGACGTCCACCACGCCCCCACAGCACTGGCCGAGCTTCGCGCCCAGCGGATATCGATAGGTGCGGGATTCGCCGCGCTCCAGACAGCCCCGCGCGTCCGCGAGCACGAGCTGCTCCAGGTGTCCGCCGCCCACCGTGCCGTGAAACGCGCCGTCCCCACGCACCAGCAGCTTCGCGCCGGGCTCGGCGGGGGTGCTTCCCTGACACGCTGTAACGGTGGCCACGGCGAAGGGCGCATCCTCGCGCGCCCACTCGCCCAGCTGGCGGACCCAATCCCACATGGTCCCTGTGAGTCTGCCACACCCGGAGTCCGCCGGGGGATGTCCCGTCCTGGAGTCCGAGGGCTGGACGGCGGCTCGGTGTCCAAGCCACCCCCTCCAGGTGCGCCAGGGGCCTCCGCCCCCAGGGAGGACGCCCCCGTCAGGCGCTCAGCTCGTCGCCACCGCCTCGCCAGCCGCCTCGGGGCTCCGGCGCATGGGCTGGGCCTTGCCGTACGTCAGCGAGCGCCACACCCACTCCATGGGCCCGAAGCGGAAGCGCGCGAGCCACAGGTGGCTCACCACGATTTGGACGGAGAAGACCCCCAGGCAGTACAGGATGGACAGGCTGGGCGTCAGCTTCGCGACCAGCCCCAGGCCGTAGCCGTAGAACACGAGGATGCTGATGACGGACTGGCTCAGGTAGTTCGTCAGCGCCATGCGCCCCACCGGCGCGAGCACGGACAGGATTCGCTGCCACGTCGCGCGCTGGAAGAGCAGGGTGATGCCCGACACGTACGTGGCCGCCATGCCCAGCTCGCCCAAAGCCCGCACCGGAGCCAGCGCCATGGGCACCCACACCGGCAGCGTCTCCGGGGTGATGACCTTGCGCAGCACGAGCTGCTGGAGCACCACGCCCACGCTGCTGCCGAGCAACCCGAGCCCCAGTCCCCAGAAGAACAGGCGGCGGAAGAAGGCCAGATGCTGGGGCGCGTCATGGAACAGGCGCTTGCGGCCCGCATAGAAGCCCAGGAGGAAGCGGCCCAGCAGCGCCAGTGCGTTGACGCTCATCATCAGCAGGAACTCGCGCCGCCAGAAGTACAGGCCGGCCTTCGCCACCGCCCACCAGTTCCCGTTCTGGAAGACCGACAGGGTGTCCGCCTTGAGGGCCGCGGAGCGCTCCATCTCCACCTTTGTCAGCTCGGCGGCGGCCTCCGGCGAGGCGGCCATCAAGTGCGGCAGCTTGAAGAGAATCGCGCTGACGATGGGCCACGCGAAGAGCAGCACCGCCGCCACCTTGAGAATCGTCCGGTCCTCCCGACGCCGGAACCACAGCAGCGAGAAGCCAATCAGGGCGTAGTTGCTGAGGATGTCTCCGTACCAGATGAGCGTCAGGTGGGTGAGCCCCAAGAGGAGCATCACCGCGAGCCGGCGGACATACACGCGTGAAATCGGCGAGCCCCGCGCCTCCGCCCGCCCCAGCTGCACCGCGAAGCCCAATCCGAAGAGGAACGAGAAGATGGTGATGAACCGCCCGCTCACCAGCGTCGTGACGACGGGCAGCAGAATCTTGTCGAGCAGCGTCCCATTTGCGAACAGCGCCTCCAACTGCTCGCGGGGGATGAAGGCCCGTCCGCTGAACCACATGAAGGTATTGGAGATGAACACGCCGCACAGCGCGAAGCCGCGCAGCGTGTCGAGCAACACCAGACGCTCGCCCGAGTCGACCGGACGTGCCTCCGGGGTGGTCACCGCGGATGGTGCAGGAGTCATGGCTCGTGAAAGAACGTCCGAACCCCCGTTTCATTGCCGGTATTCCACGGCAGCGGTGGATTGAGGGCCCTTCCCGAGGAGCAGGTGGGTCTACACGCCGATGCGTGGGCAGACATCCTTCACGATGCACTCGTCGCACTGGGGCTTCTTGGCGGTGCAGGTGTAGCGGCCATGCAGGACGGTGGCGGGGCCGAAGAAGGTCCACGCATCCTGGGGCACCAGCTTCATCAGGTCCTCTTCAATCGCCTCCGGCTTGTCGTGCTTCGTCAGCCCGAGTCGCTGGCTGACGCGGGCGACGTGGGTGTCGACGATGATGCCGGACGCCAGGTTGAAGGCGGTGTTGAGGACCACGTTGGCCGTCTTGCGCGCCACGCCGGGCAGCGTCACCAATTCGTCCACGGTGCGGGGCACCTCGCCGCCGAAGTCCGCGAGCAGCGCGCGGCTCATGGCCTGGACGGACTTGGTCTTCTGCTTGAAGAACCCGGTGGGCTTGAGGTCTTCCTCCAGCGCCGCGGTGTCGGCGTCCGCGAAGGCTTGGGGGCCGGGGTACTTGGGGAACACGGTGGCGGTGACGCGGTTGACACGCTCGTCGGTGCACTGCGCGGCGAGGATGGTGGCGACGAGCAGCTCGAACGGCGTGGACCAGTTGAGCTCGTAGCGCGCGTCGGGGTGCTTCTCACGCAGGCGCTCGAGGAGGAGGGCGGCTTTCTCAGCGGGTTTCATGGGGTGTGGAGGGCATCCTACCTGGGATGTCTGACAGACACGGGCCCGGGCGCGGTGGCGCGGTGCACGCCCAGGTGGTCCCCCCAGGCGGTCAGCTCAGCCGCGCGACTTGCGAGGCAGGGTGCCCATGGACTTGGAGATGATTCCGAGCATCACCTCGTCGGCGCCGCCACCGATGGAGCCCAGGCGCAAGTCGCGATACGCGCGCGCCAGCGGGTTGTCCCAGGTGAAGCCCATTCCTCCCCAGTACTGGAGGCAGCCGTCGACCAGCTCGCGAGCGAGCCGGCCCGACTTGAGCTTGCACATGGAAGCGAGCTTCACCACCTCCGGGTCGTCCTTGTTCTCGATGTACAGGTCCACCGTCCGGTAGATGAGCGCGCGCAGCGCCTCGACCTCCGTCTGCAGCTCCGCGAGCCGGAAGTGCACCGACTGGTTGTCCAGAATCGACTGTCCGAAGGCCTTGCGCTGGCGCGCGTACTCGGCCGTCTGCGCGATGAGCCGGTCGAAGGTGACCAGGTTGCTCGCCGACACGAAGAGCCGCTCCTCCTGGAACTGCTGCATCTGCATCGCGAAGCCGCGCCCCTCCTCGCCGATACGGAAGCGCGCCGGCACGCGCACGCCGTCGAAGAAGAGCTGCGCGGTGTCTGACGCCCACATGCCCAGCTTGCGAATCTTCGAGCGGGTGATGCCCGGACGGTCCATGGGCACGATGATGAGCGACTTGTTCGCGTGCGCCGGGCCGTCGCCCGTGTTGGCGAGCAGGCAGATCCAGTCGGCCTGCATGCCGTTGGTAATCCACATCTTGCCGCCGTCGATGACGTAGTCGTCGCCGTCCCGGCGCGCGGTGGTCGTCACGCTCGCCACGTCGGAGCCCGCCCCGGCCTCGCTCACCGCGATGGAGCACACGCGGTCCCCGGCGAGCGTGGGCGCGAGGAACTCCTGGCGCAGCGCGTCGCTCCCGAAGCGGGCGAGCGCGGGAGTGGCCATGTCGGTGACGACCCCAATCGCCATCGGCAGTGCGCCGCAGGTGCAGTGGCCGAGCTCCTCCGCGAAGGCGACCGAGAACGACGCATCCAGCCCCAGCCCGCCGAACTCCGTGGGCTTGGTGATGCCGAGCAGCCCCAGCTCACCGAGCTTCTTGAACACCTCTCTCGCTGGGAAGATCTCCGCGGCCTCCCAGGCGTCCACGTGCGGGTTCAGCTCCTGCTCGACGAACTTGCGGACCGTCTGACGGATGGCGCGGTGTTCCTGGGTCTGCGGCATGGACTTCCTCGGTGGCGTGGGAGCGTCCAACACACCTCCCACGCCGGTGGGCCCCGAGTCTCCATCCCCCATCCCAGAGAAAGCAAGCGCGACTGCTTGTTTAGGGGGGCGTCCTAGTTCCAGGGATAGGACGGCTCGTAGGTGCTGTGGTCGCTCAGCTCGAAGGGGAGCTTTCCCGTCAGGACGAGTCCCACCTCACGGCCCCGTCGGACCCTGCCGGGGGCTCCATCCGGGCCGAGCCCTCCGCCCTTGTCGCTCAGGGGGATGCCGATGCGCAGGCCCAGGGACGCGTAGATCCCCGTGAGGAAAGGGGTGAGCTGCAGCCCCGTGGTGGGCAGGTGCTCCCGGGTTCCCGTGTGGTGGTAGACGCCCAGCTCCAGTCCGCCGAAGACGAGGGTGCCCTGGACGCCGCCAGCGAGGCGGGCATGCCCCTGGGTCATCCACTGGGCCTGGGCGAAGACCCCAAGGGTGTGGACGTCGTCCAACCAGTTGAGGGTGGTCTCCAGCCCCAGACCGAAGCGGGGTCGGTCCGTGAGGTCGGTGAGGCTCACGAGCGGGCCGACGGTGAGCCAGATCTCGTCCTTGGGGAAGGAGACCTGTGCCCGCGACGCGAAGGGGAGGAGGACGAGGAGGAGGGCAGGGAGGAGACGTGGGGACATGGTGGGCTGGAGTTGCAACGCTCGGACCCCGAGGAAGTTTCATCGGGGATGGACAGTCGAGCTACCGTCTTGCCCCATGAGCGAAGCGGTCGCGAGTGAATCGCCCCCCCAGGTCTCCCATCGCGGAGGCGGTTTCATCACCGGTGCGGCCATCATGCAGGCCCTGGTGGTCCCCTACCTGCTGCTGACGGGACTCATGGCCGCCGAGATGTCCGCGCTGCTGTCCACGGCGCTGCTGGCCCACGGAGTCGTGGTGGCCGTCGCGGCTGGGTTCCTGTTCCGCCGCAGACTCTGGGCCTGGCGCCTGTCGGCGGCCCTCGCGACCCTGGCCTTCATCGTGGGCGCGGGCGCGATGTGGATGCCGCCAGTCTGGCTAGGGGGGATTCATGCAGCGGGCGCAGCCGCGATCCTGGGCCTCCTGCTCGCGGGCCGCCCCGCCGTCTTCGGTGCACGGCGGAGACTCGAGACGTGAGGTTGCTGGAGTCATGAGTCACAGCGCATGACGAAACATCCTCACGACCTTGACCTGACGAAACTTCCCCAGCTCCGCACGGAGGAGGTGAAGCTTCTCTGGGTCTCCGATTACTGGGATGGCCCCCTCGAGGGTATGGCTGAGTACCGTGGCGAGCGATGCTTCTATGTCGTCGCGGAACCAGATCGCATCGCCGCGCACGACGAGACGCGGCGGTGGGTGCTGTACCGACTGACTCCGGAGCAGCTCAGGGAGGAGGAGCGCTGGCAGGCCCTCTTCGTTCTACACGTCGGTGCTCACTGGGATTTCACGGGGACCCCGGCGCCTGAAGGAGCGCATCCTCATCCAGAGCGGTTCTACGAGCCCTATCGAGCCGAATACCGCCCTCCTCTCATGGGTCCAGGGCAGGCGCTGGGGTGGGTTGAGTCCTTCGCCTCTGCGCGAGGGGCCGGGAGATGCGGTCGTCACTCCCAGGTCATCACCCGCGAGGCGCCATTGAAGTGGGAATAGGCCTGGACCCTCACGAACCAGGTGCCTGTCTGGGGAGCTGAGAGGCCGCACGTTCTCGAACATATCGTGTCTGTTGTCTGTTTGAGCGTGGGCGAGTGGCGAGGCCGCCTCCTCCCACTCAATGCGCCTTGCCCGCGCGCTCGAGGAGGAGGCGCTGCGTCTCGTTGCCCTCGGTGCCCCCCTCCCGCTCCAGGATGTAGTCGAAGAGCGAGTCCTCTCCCACCGTCACGGGCGAGCCCGCCTTCAGTCCCGGCACGGCCTCCGGCTCGCTGTTCAACACGCCCTGGAGCGCGTTGCCCTCCCACCGCGTGACGTGGACCCACATCCACTCGATGCCCCCGTCATGGGTGGTGAAGCGGGACTTCACGAGCAGCTTCGACTCCAGCTCCAGTCCTTCCTGGAAGCGCGGCTTGACGCGCGTGAGCAAGGTCTCCACGGCGCGGCGGCTCGCGGCCAGCAGCTCCGGGTCCTCCTCGACATGGACAATCTCGGCTTGCGTGCCGAAGACCTCGGCGATGGCGGCATAGGGGCGCTCCGAAGGGTTGTCGCCGGGCTTTGCCTTGAAGATGATTTCCAGCAGCCGGTTCTCACCCTCCACGTCGCTCGGGTCCACGGGGAGCAGGCCAATCAAGGTGCGCCGAGGCGCCTCGGGCGGCACCTGCTCCAGCAGGGCCTTGCGATAGGAGGCGAGCTTCAGCGCGTCCACGGTGATGGGGAAGGCCCCATCCTTGCGGACGGCGGTGCCTTCGAGCATGAGCTGGGCAACGAGGTTCATGAACGTGCCCACCGTGTGCGCGAGCGGCGCTGGGACCTGCTGCACGCCCAGGTCCGGGAGGCCGAAGGTGCCCAGGCCCGTGGTCATGAGCCGCGCGGTGCCGTCCCATTCCGAGTAGACACGGGTGTTGAAGTGGCGTGCCAGCATCGGCTCGCCGCCCTCCCAGTCTTCGAGCCGGCGCTCGTGCCAGCCCTCCACGGAGAAGAACTCCCCGGCATGCTCGTCCCACAGCAGCCCGCCGCTGGTGCGGGCCAGCTCCAGCGCCAGCTCATGCGCCTGCCGCACCGCCTCGAACGCCGGGGGCTCGGTGGTGAACTCCAGGACGGTGACGCGCTCGGAGGCCGCGAGCTGCGCCTGTTCCTGGGGAGAGAGGCCGCGCGCGGCGATCTCCAGCATCCCCTGCTCGGGAAGAGGATGGTCCTTCAGGGCCCGCTCCGAGGCGCGCACGGTGGGCAGGGGCGTGGCCTCCGGACCCTCCCCGGCGAGCCGCAGCACTGTGAAGCGCTCGCGCAACAGCTCCTCCACCTTCGGGAGCACGGGGATGCCGGGCTTCGGCGTGTGGATGACGGCGAAGCGAAACGTGGCGCGCGGGGAGAAGAGCGGGCCTGGAGGCAGCAGCGGGGGAATGGGCCGGGGCGTCGCCGCCCGGGTGGCACAGCCCGAGAGCACGAGCGCACAGACCACCACGCCCCAGAATCCCAACCGCCTGGCGGTCACACCGCGCATGCTCATCCTCACGCCCTGTTCGAAGAAGGTAGGTGACGACAACCTACCACCCGGAGGCGACAGGCGGCGCCGCTCCAGTCCCGCCTCGTCATGTCGCGTCGGGACGCGGGAGCGCCTTGCGGGCCTGTTAGGATTCGCGTGGCCGCCCCTCCGCACTGAACACCCGACGAACCTTTGAGTGAGGTCAGCACGCATGTTCAAGGACAGCGCCGCTTCAGGACTCGGGTCCGAGTACCGCCCGCTCGACTCTCCCCATCTCGAGAATCCCCACCCGTTCCTCGCGCGGGCACGGAGGGAGGAGCCGGTGTTCTTCAGCCCGGCGCTGGGGGCGTGGGTGGTGACGCGCCATGAAGACATCAGCGCCGTGGTCGCCGATACCGCGCGCTTCTCGTCGGCCGAGTCCATCACCGTGGGCGCCGCGACGACGCCTCCGGAGGTGGTTGCCGCGCTGATGGACGGCTACCCCCTGGTCCCCAGCCTCGTCGACAATGATCCGCCAGCGCATTCGCGCTTCCGGAGCCTCGTCAGCAAGGCCTTCACCGGGCGGCGCCTCGCGGAGAAGGAACCCTTCATCCGCGCCCTCGTGGACGAACTCATCGACTCCTTCCGGAAGGAGGGGAGGGTGGACCTGTTCCTCCGGTTCGCCCATCCGCTGTCGGCCAGCATCATCGCGGAGATTCTCGGCATCCCTCGCTCGGACATCCACAGGTTCCGGCGCTGGTCCGACGAGCTGACCACGGTCCTCGCGGCGCATGGCCCCATCGAGCACCAGGTCGCCTGCGCGCGAGGCGTGGTCGACTTCCAGCGCTACCTCGCCGCGGCGCTCGAGGAGCGAAAGACGTCTCCCCGGGAGGACCTGCTGAGCGACATCGTCACCGGCTCTCAGGGGATGACGCCGCCCATGAGCATGGCGGAGCTCGTGAGCATGCTGATGCAGGTGCACTTCGCGGGGCACGAGACGACCGCGGGCCTCATCGTGGGAGCGGTGGAGCTCCTGCTGGAGCATCCGGAGCAGCTGCGGGCCCTTCGGGACGACCCGGGCCTCATCGCGGGCGCCGTCGAAGAGGCGGTGCGGATGAGCTCCCCCGTGCATGCCATGTTCCGGACCGCGCTGGAGGCGGTGGAGCTGGGGGGCGTTCCCATTCCCAAGGGAGCCCACATCCGAATCGTCTACGCGTCGGCCAACCGCGACGAGGCCCGGTTCCACGAGCCGGAGCGCTTCGACGTCCGGCGGCCCGACGTCAAGAAGCACCTCGCCTTCGGGCAGGGGCTCCATTTCTGCATTGGAGCGCCGCTCGCAAGGCTTGAGGCACGTCTGGCGCTGGAGGCCCTGCTCCGGAGTCTCCCGGGGCTCCGGCTCGTGCCAGGGCAGACGCCGGGCTTCTTGAGGAGCGTCACCGTCAGGAGGCACGAGAGCCTGGAGGTCGCGTGGGATGTCCACGCGACCCCGGCTGGCGGTACGGAGCCGGAAGCAACGTAAGCGACTGGAACTCCTACGGAAATCAAGCGGGAGCAAGCGCTCCGGACGCAGCCGGCGGCTCGAATCCCGCAGCCTCCCGTCGAGCGAGCATCGTTGCGAGGAGCGCTCGGCCGCGAGGAGGTCGAGCGCCCGGTCGACTTCCATGGTGCGGGGGAAGACTCATTCTCTGCTCTGGCAAATGGCCATCGGAGGTATGACGAATCCCCATGAGCGCCGAGAGCACACCTGCTGAGCCTGAAGTGATGGAGCCCACGTTCTGGCGGAAGAATGGCTGGTCGGCCCGGGTCATCAAGAACGAGGAGGATGACGGCTGGGCCGTGGAGATCCGCAAGCAGGGGATCCCCGAGCCCGTCCTCATCAGTCCGTGGGTGATGGGCCGCGACAAGAAGAACCCCAAGCCCTTCGATGCACCCGCGTTCGCGACCTTCGTGAAGACGGCCTCGGAGGTCCTCGACCGCTCCGCGCGACAGCACGACCAGGCGATGACCAAGAAGCTCTCCATCGCCTGGGAGGGCCGCTGGTACGAAGTCCGGCTCGAGCTCGTGGCCGATGAGTATGATCCCCACGCGCTGCTCTCGGCCACCGACGACGCGGGCGCGACCGTCGCGAAGCATCGCGTGCCCATGAACTTCAAGTTCAACAGAGACGCCGCCAACGCGTGGGTGCGCGAAGGCTTCGCCGAGCCCTGAGCTGGACGCGGGTGGAGACACCCGCGTGGAAGAAATGGCAGTGCGAATTCCGCAAAACCTGCGGAATCCGCATCCACGCACCAGCCCGCCGCAAGGTCTGACCTCAGACACGCGGGGTGTGGATGCGGTGCCGGGGCCCCCTCCGCTCGAAAGCCTGACGAGCGACGGGGCTGGAATGGCAAATGCTAGGGCGTCTTCCCATGAAAATCCAAGCATGGGCCCTGGCGGGCATGGTGATTCTGGGCAGCGGCTGCATCTCCAGCATTCGGACCAGCAGTCGCTCATTCCTGGATGCGAAGGAGTCCGAGGCACTCCTCCAAGGAGGCACGGACGACGCCGCGCGACGCCTCACGGAGTTGATGAGCAAGCGCGGCTTCCCGGTGACGGAGAAGCAGGTACGCAGGGACGGGAGCCTCGTCTACGTCTTCAAGGGACAGCGCACGGCGATGACCACGGTGTCGGGGAGCGACATCGTCAGCGGCACCACGAAAACGGTGGGGTCCGTGTTCTTCGTGCTGCTGACGCCACGCGAGGACGGCGTCACCCGGATGGACTTGATTGGCAAGCCCACCATGGATGGCCACGCGGTGTGCAGTGACGCCCCTCCCGCCTGGGTGCCGAGCTGCGACGAGAATGTCGTCGTCGACTCGCTCTGGAATGGCCGGCACCAGATGACCGGGAAGGAGGAGGCGGAGGCCATCCGCGGCATGCTGCTGGAGCTGGAGTTGGGGCAGACCAGCGGCCCTGGTGCGTTGATCGCCAGGCCGGAGGCTCCGCCCGAGGCCCCCTCCCAGCCGACCTGCGTCGCCTCGGAGCATCCGGACTGGGCGAGCGCCTCGGCCGTCGAGAAGAAGAAGCTCCTGGAGCTGTGCCGCGCGCCGTCCGCCCAGGCCGCCACCGCGAACTGACGCACCGGCTTTCTCGGCACCACGTCGCATCACGGCTTCGTGGGAGGAGTCATTGTCGCTGCTGACCTCTCGAATTGCTCACCCCGCTGCCTTGACGTGGGCAATTCCTGTCTTAGGTTGGTAGCAGAACCTTCCCTGGCGAGACTCGCTCGGGGCAAAGGATTCATCCCCCACGAACCACCCTGGACTGGAAGCGCATCGCTGCGCTTCGTCCAGGTGGGTCCCCCCTCGGAGCCTTCTTGACTTTCTTTCCCTTCACTTCACGCCACCCGTCCATCCAAAGCACCCTCGCGACCCGGCTGGGCCTCGCCCTGCTGACGCTCGCCATCACCGCCTGCGGGGGGACGGATGACCCCGAGCCGACGCCAGCGCCGACACTCACCGCGACCACCCCCGTGGACGGCGCCACCAGCGTGCCGCTCAACGCCACGCTCTCCGCCTCCTTCGACCTGGCCATGGACGCCCTCACCGGGACGACCTTCACGCTGAAGCAGGGGACGACCGCCGTCACGGGAACGGTGGCGACCAGCGCCGATGGAAGGACGGCGACCTTCACGCCCTCCAGCAGCCTGACCGCGAGCAGCGTCTACACCGCCACCGTCACCACCGGAGCGAAGTCCGCGGAAGGTACGAGCCTCGCGGCGGCCCGCTCCTGGAGCTTCACGACGGGCGTGGCGGCGGACACCCTCCCGCCCCAGGTCAGCTCGACGACCCCCGCCGCCGAGAGCGCCGGTGTGGCCACCAACCGGAAGGTCACGGTGAGCTTCAACGAGGCGATGGACCCGCTCACCCTCACCTCCACCACCTTCACCGTCCGGCAGGGCGCCACGCCGGTGACTGGCACCGTGGTCTACGGCCCCGGTACCACCGCGACGTTCACCCCCGGGAGCGCGCTGGCCTCCAGTGCCATCCTCACGGCCTCGGTGAGCACGGACGTCAAGGACCTGAATGGCAATCGCCTGGAGGCCGCCTTCACGTGGAGCTTCACGACGGGCGCCTCGGCCGCGCTGGGGCCCATGCCGGTGTCGCTGGGGACGGCCGCCAATTACGCCATCCTGGCCAAGACGGGCGTCTCGACGGTTCCTGCTTCCTCGGTGACGGGCGACATCGGGCTCGGCCCGGCCGCCGCGAGCTACCTCACGGGCTTCTCGCTGGTCGCGGACGCCACGAACATCTTCGCCACCTCCCCGCAGCTTGTCGGCAGGGCCTATGCCGCCAACTACGCGGTGCCGACGCCCTCCAACCTGACCACGGCGGTGGGCAACATGGAGGGCGCCTACACCGACGCCGCCAGCCGGCCGACGCCCGACTTCCTCGAGCTGGGCACGGGCGACATCGGCGGGAGGACCCTGGCGCCGGGGCTCTACAAGTGGACGAGCACGGTGACCCTGCCGACGAACGTGACGATTTCCGGCGGCGCGAATGACGTGTGGATCTTCCAGACCACGGGAGACCTGACGGTGAGCGCCGCCCAGCGCATCACCCTGAGCGGCGGCGCGCAGGCGAAGAACATCTTCTGGCAGGTCGCCGGCCGGACGACGTTGGGCGCCGGCTCGCACTTCGAGGGTGTCCTGCTCTGCAAGACCGACGTCACGCTGGAGACGGGCGCGACGATGAACGGCCGCATCCTGTCGCAGACGCAGGTGGCCCTGCAGAAGGCCACCGTCACGCAGCCTCCCCGCTAGCACTGGGGCGCTGAACTTCGGGGGACGGGTCCAGGTGACCCGTCCCCCGATTGCGTTTCAGCCCTGCTCCTGCTTCACGAGGGGCAGCGTGAAGCGGAACGTGCTGCCGGTGCCGATGCCGCTCTCCACCCAGATTCGCCCGCCATGCGCCTCGACGATGCACTTGGAGATGTGCAACCCGAGCCCGTGCCCGCGGCGATCGAACTTGTTCACCTGGCTGAACCGCTCGAAGACGGTGTCCAGTTGGTCCGGCGGAATTCCCGAGCCGGTATCGGTGACGGAGATCTCGCACTGTGGGCCCTGTGCTTCCGCGCGAAGCTCGATCCGGCCGCCTTCCTTCGTGAACTTCAGGGCGTTGCTCAGCAGGTTCGCGAGGACCTGGAGGATGCGCTCGTGGTCGAAGTTCGCGAGGAGCGGACCGGGAGGTCCGGCCAGGGAGAGCGAGATGCCTTGAGCCGTGGCGGCGGGTTGGAAGATGTCGACCGACTCCCGCAGCACTTGGGTGGCGTCGTCAGGCGCGGGACGCACGTGGAGCTGGCCGGCCTCGATGCTGACGACGTCCAGCAGGTCGCTGAGGAGGCGGTTCATGCGCGCCGTGAAGCGCTGGATGCCCTCGGCCCGTTTCACGACCTTCTTGCCACTGTCGTCGTCGGGCGCCTCCTTCAACAGGAAGGACGTGCTCACCGCGATGCCACCCAGCAACGAGCGGAGGTCATGGCTGACCATCCCGAGAAATTCATCGCGGGTGACCAGTGCGGCGTCGGCTCCCCTGCGCTCGAGCAACAGGTCCTTGTCGGTCACTTCACGCTCGAAGCGGAGCAGCTCAGCGAGGGCTCGCCGCCGCTCGTCGCGCTCGCTGGTCAGTTGAGCGGCCTTCGTGGTGCGCTCCTCGGCCAGGGCGCGGTCCTCTGCTGTCCGCTCGACCTCGAGCGCCGCGCTGGAGCCCAGGCCTGCCGTGTCGGCCTTCGCGCGGGCTGACTTGAGCACCTCATCCGCGCGGTCATTGGCGCGGGCCAGGACCTCGTCCGAGTCCTCCTCGATGGAGGCCCGCTTCTTTTCCAGCTCTCGGTCCGTCCTCGCCCGCTCGCTGCGAAGGCTGTCATCGGTCTGGGTGCGCTCAGGTTGCTTTTGACTCATTTCCGTCCCTCGTTAGGACACTCCCTCAAGGATGAACACCACGGTGTAGGGAATGGGAGCAAAGACGTATCCTTGTGAGCGTTTCACGCCCGGGGGGGCTCCAGGGGGCCCAGCACCTTCTGAGGAGGCCAGCCAGGGCGGCAATGGCTCGCGAAACCTGACGGAATCGCTCGCCCGCCATCAGCCCATCTCTGAAGGTGATGAAGACGCCCAGCCGCGGCGCTACCGGCCGACCGGTCGCTGCGAACTCCAGGGACGCGCCCACGCCGCTCGTGGAGGCGTCACTCAGGGCGAGACGGTCAGGTCCGCGGGAGACCGGGGCGCCACCTCGTAGGTGGTCTCGTACTGGGCGGCCAGCCCCACCACGGTGAGGGTGTCTCCCAGCTTCAGCGCCTGCAGCGCGCTCGCGTCGAAGCCGGCCGAGGCGTGGACGAACACCTGCACCTCGCCCGAGCCGTCATTCACGTAGAGCTTGTAGCCGTAGGGCGAATCGTCCTGGAACGTCTGCGTCACGTCGCCCGTCACCTCGATGAGCTGACCTTCGACGGACTCGTTGACGGAGCCGGTGGTTACGTCCTTGGCCGAGACGGCCTTGGAGCCGCTCAGCAGCTCCACGTCCTCGGGCTCGGCCTTCAGGATGCGCAGCTGGTTCTGCTCGTCGAGCGTCCCGGTGACGCGGACGTGGGCGCCAGATTGAACGACTGCTTCTGCTCCAGCTTGACGTAGACGCCGCCCGTGGAGTCCTGCAGCGCGAAGCCCTCGTCGCCCAGGGCCGAGACGAACGCGCCGGGCTGGACGCTGACGTAGCCCTCGATGGTGGCCTGCGTCCCCGTCGCCTGCGCGCGCGCCTCGGCGATGGGAGTCGAAGTCGGGTCGTCCGAGTCGTCACAGGCCGCCACGAAGACGCACAGCGCGACGAACAACGCACGGGAGAACCGCGGGACACTGCTTTCGAATCGGGTCATGCCGTCCCTTAACGCGGAGCGGCTCTCGCGAGCAAATCGACAGGGCCCGCTTGGACCAACGCCCGCGACCCGCATGCGCCGGTGGCTGGGTGAACCGGGCGCTTGTGAAGCACCTTACAGTCGGCGCCAGCGCGGCAAGGAACCCTCCTCGATGTCGGGGGATGTTTGGAATGAACTTCCCGACGTTGCCATTCACTCTGCTGGGAGGAAGACGCCATGAAGAACTCCATGACCCTGGATGCGGGCCTCCAGGCGATGGGCGAGGCCACCGCTGCACGGCTGAAGCTGACGCCCGAACAGCAGGTGCTGCTCGCCAATCACGTCGACGCGGAGGGCGATGAGACAAAGGCCGCCATGGTGCTCGGTGGGACCGTCGACATGCCCTTCAGCATCCCCATCGTGGGAGGGGAGGGCGCTCTCACCACCGAGAAGAAGGTCACCGCATGGGTCAGCATCTCGGGCTATTTCCAGGTCGCCGCGCCGCCGGAGGGGACGTGGAGCATCCAGGTGACCGACACGGCCCGGAGCGGCCGACTCGTCCTGGCCGCCCAGGGAATCCAGTGCGGCCAGCAGGTCCCTTTCACATACAAGACCGGAATCACGTGCCAGCTCAGCTTCACTGTCCAGTGGAGCCAGGCGGACGACACCACGCTCCAGGGGCAGGTCCACACCCGCTACTGACCAACCGGCCCCCCCTTGAGCGTCACCGCGACGGTCGCCGTGCCCACGCGCCTCAAGGGGCGACTTTGCTCTTGAGTGATTTGACGATGAATCTGCTGTCCACGTAGTCGACCGTTCCGAGCTTCTTTCCGTAGATGCTGGGCGGCTCTTCGATATCCGCCTTGATGACGATGCTCCTGCCCTTTCGTGGCAGCGACAGGGTGACGATGGTCCCTGCCCAGTCCTCGAGCGTCTTCCTGTCGGTCCCCTCCTTTCCGTCGGCGGTGAGCAGCCCCGCGTCCGCGTACAGTCGGATGGCATCCTCGGTGGAGATCTTCAAGGCGGACGGATCTGTAGTCAGCCCCTCCAGGGTGCAGCGGAACACGGTGAAGTCGTTCACCGACCCACCCGACGCCACGATGACCAGGTGATATCCCGTCGGGTTCTTGAAGAGGGCGGCCTCGAAGCTCGCGATGGCGTCCGGGCTCTCGAAGGTCGCGTAGCCGTTCGGCACATCGCGGACCTTCAGCGACTTCGCGATGAAGTCCGGGGGGAGCGGGTCGCCGGAGTCGCTACCGATGCGCAGGGGCCCTCCGTCAGGGTAACGCTCGAAGAGGTGGCGGAGCGCGGTCTCGATGTTGGTGGTCATGCAGCCGGAGCTGCTCGCGGGCCTGGCGGCCGTGGCGGCCGGGGTGGACGAAAGCAGCGCGAGGACAGCGATGGTCTTCAAGAGAAGCACAGGGGCTCCCGTGGGAAACGTTGTCGAGTTGGACGTCAGCAGTCCCGGGGCATGGTCCTGTTCGAACACCAGGACGCCGCGCGACTCCGGAGAGTAGATGACATACAGCTCCCTGTCCGTACAGCCGTCCGGCCACATGTGAGCAGCAGGGGTCGCCGACGAGGTGCCTCGGGCTGCCAGGCGTCCGCTTCTGAGGCTCGGCTCCGAAGCTCTCCCTCGCGCGTCGGCCAACGCTCAAGTCGGTTCGGCGAGAAGTTTCCTCAGCTTCCACGCGCCCCAACCACATGCGAGCAGGCCACAACTCACGAACATCAGCGTGATGAAGAGAAACGTCACCGTGAGGAACTCAAGCCCCGAAACTTCGTACCAGAAGAAGGCCACCTCCCGCTCCCCGCTTTCGGAGAACAGGACCTCCCGATGGGCGTAGCGATCATTGGTTACTTCGCCGGCCGTGCAGCTGATCAGGCGCGCCGGCCCCGCGGCATCCTGCACCGAGATCGCGACACCCCAGCGGGCCGTGGACCATTCGCCACAGGTCCGCTCAATCTGATGACGAAGAGACTCCAACGGTTCAGCTCGGGCGGTATCTCCAGGCAACGTCAATACGGCGGCCATCAGCCTGTCGTTCATGCACCGCGAATCGAAATCGAACAGGGTGCACCCCACGAATTCGCTCGGAATGATGGGGCGTCCAGAAACGCGTTCCACCTTTCCCCCGGGATCGACCCTGAAACGGGTCAAAGCCTCCAGCCGACGTGAAGAGGCAATCACGCTCGCGCCGCTCGGCGGCGTGATGTAGTACCCCCAGAGGTTGTGACAGAGGACCGAGGCTGTGATGCCACAGACGAGCACCAGCCCGAGCAAGACGAGTACCTTGTTGCGCATGGGGTTGAAGGCCTCCTTGATTCGCCTCGGTTGCTCCAATGAATGCCAGGAGACTGTAGCGCTTCTCGCGCTGCTGGGGAGCAGGGGGACGGGACCTCGGTCCTCATCTACCTCGGCGGGACGTCCAATGAAACCCGGGCATGGGTCATCCATGCCCGGGTGGCGCCGTGTGCAATGTCTTGGCTGCACGGCGTTCATGTCCCTGAGCCCAAGACATCTCGCGGTTCATGAGGCTGATGGACGCCCATGAAGGCTAGTCATTGAGCTGGCCGAGCGAGGGGGCGGTGTTTGTCCAGTCCGCTCGTGTGTTGCTGTCCGTGATGCCATGGCGCTGGAACGTGTTTGTCTGGCTCGAGAGGAAAGCCGCGGTCCATTCGGCGGAGACGTTCAAGGCGGAGGGGGAGGACTCATACGTGCATGGCACGCCGCCACAGTTCGCCGGGGACCACTGCCCTTCGGCCTGAAGTGCCTGGAGATGCGGCGGGTAGCCCGCCAAGGTGGCGGCGGTCAGGACCGCGGCCACACCGTCCTGGGTGACAGTGAAGACATTCCGGATGCGCAGGGTCCGGTTGCCAACTCCCACGCCCATCGCTCCACCGTGGAAGTCCCAGGCGTTGTCGTAGTTTGTGCTGTAGCTGGACGCTGGATGTTGTGTCTTGCCGAGTGTCTCGGAGGCCGGCGCATCCATCCCCGGCGTCACCCGGTCCGGGTTGAGGTGGATGACGATGAGGTCCCCCGCGGCCACCAGGGCATCCGGCAACGTCGCCAGCGTCGTGTCCCCCTCCATCAGCGTGGCATTCTCGGTGGAGCCAGCCTCCAGGACATAGAGCTCCACCAGGTCCCGTTCATTGGCGACGTTGGGTGCCACTTCGCTCAGGAGCAGCCGGGCCGGCGGCCTCACGAAGCCCCGGAAGGAGGCCTGGGTGGCCGTCGGATCGAGGCTGACGCCGCGCCGGTCCCGCACCGTGGTCGCCACCGTCAGCGTGTACGGCTGGTAGGCCGAATGGTTGCTGGTGGTCAGCACGACCTCGGTGTCGTCCTCCAGTTGGGCCTGCGTGACGCTCAGCCCCGGGATGCTGAACTGGCTGCCACTGGCCACCAGCGATGCGGGGTCGAGCGGGCGGCTGAAGCGCACCCTCACTGTATTGCGGTCCGGGGTCGACGCGTCGATGACCCGGGGCGCGGGGCACCCGTGCACCGTGACGTCGCTCGCCGTCCATACGGACGGCTGGAGGGTGGGACGCGACTGGGAATCGGGCATGAACACCCAGAGGGGTGACGTCACCGTCAACGAGCAACCCGCCGTGAGGGCCAGGCTGTCGCGGAGGGGCTCCACCAGGCGCAGCCGCAGCCAGGACGCGGCCGCCGACCCCGAGGGCACGCCCACCGTCGTGAACGGTGCCTCGAGATGCCCCGCGCCGGAGGCGGAGAAGCCGGGCATGCCGATGGTGCCGGTGATGGAGATGTACTCGGACTCATGGACAGGCTGAGTCCCGCCGGTGGTGACATTCACGTCGCTGACATCCTGGAGGAACTCCGCCACCGGCCTCCCACCGCCGAGCACGCTGAAGCTGGAGATGCTCGCGCGCGTCTGGCCATTGACGACGCTCTTCGCGTTCACGGTGACGCGCACCCGGTCTCCCACTCGCGGCACCGGGGACAGCGTCGACGGGTCCACCGGCACGAAGAGGGCCGGACCGGTCCGCTCCGCCTGGAGGAAGAAGCCCGCCGGGTCTCTCGTCAGGTCGCCCACGCCTTCCTTGAGAAAGGTAATCCGGGCGCCATCGATGACGAGGTTCACCGCGCCATTCGCCGCGTCGCGCACGGCCTGGAGCTGCGCGGACGCCTGCAGGACGTAGGATTCCTGGTTCACCTGCTCCACGTTGCCAGCCAGGTCCGTGGAAGCGAAGCGCACCCTCAGGCTGGCCGTGAGGGGGATGGGCGCCGCATACAGCGGCGAACTCGCGGACGGCGCCGAGCCATCCAGCGTGTAGCGCGTCTCGGCGCAGCCCGAGCCACTGTCACCGCACGTCAGCGTCACGGAGACCGCGTCATCGTAGACGCCCCCCAGGGGCGTGGCGGTGGTCACCGGCGGCGTCGTGTCCAGGTTGTACTGTTCCGTCTTCGCCAGCTCGACGTTGCCCGCGATGTCCGTGGAGAGGAAACGCAAGGTGGTGGAGGCCGCCACGGTGATGGGCCCCGTGTAGCGGGGGCTCGACGTCGTCGGCGCGCTGCCGTCGACCGTGTAATAGGTGCCCGCGCAGCCGCTTCCCGCCGCATCGTCCACGCAGGACAGGACCACGGCTTGAGCGCTCCGGTAGACGCCTCCCGCGGGAGCGGCGGTCGTCGTGGGCGCGGTAGAATCCTCCGCGGACGTGTCCCGCGTGTATTCCTCCGACACCACCTCGGAGACATTGCCCATCCGGTCCACCGCGATGAACCGCACGAGGGTGGTGGCCGTCAGCAACAATGGCTCCTGGTAGACAGGGGACTGCCGTGAGGGAATGCCGCCGTCGGTGGTGTAGTGGATGGCCACGCAGCCGCTGCCCTCGCCGTCGTCACACGTCAGCGTGACGGCGCGCGACGTGGCGAAGCTGCCGCTCCTGGGCGTCGCGACCACCTGAGGCGCCTGCGTGTCCACGACGTAGCGGGCCTGCTGCACCGCCTCGGGGTTGCCCACCCGGTCCACGGAGAAGAACCGCAGCGTGGCGGTCTGGGCGATGGACAGGGGCGAGGTGTAGCGCGGCGACGCCTGCGTGGGCGCGCTGCCATCCAGCGTGTAGTGCGTGGCCGCGCAGCCGCTGCCACCGCCGTCATCACAGACCAACGTCACCGCGACAGGGGTGGTGAACTCCCCTCCCGCGGGCGTCACGCGTGTCGTGGGTGGGGCAAGGTCGGAGGGATTGGGTGGGGGTGACTCACCACCACTACACGCGAGGACGAACCGCGCCGAGAGAAACACCACGCAGAGGCGCAGGGGCCAGGACAGCGTCAGGGACATCTAACCTCCAAGGCACACGTTGACCGTGCGCCGGGGCAATCGGGGTGCGGGAAGGTCCGGGGGACGACGAGTACGAGGGGACGGCCCCCACCGTCCAGCCAGCGCGGCGCGTACGCTCGCACCGTGCGTAGGGGGTCCGCAAGCCTCTCCCGCGCTGAAATGACGCCTCAAGTCATCCTGTCTGCGTAGATGAGCGCATGTGAGCGATAGGCGCCCAGGGTGCTGTCCCGCTCGTGAGGGACGGACAAGCGCTCTGTTTCGAGAGGACTGTCCAGAGGAGGCTGGGTCATGGCCCCGCGGCCCGTGATTGGACACACCGGTGCCGAGCGGGGCCGCGGGGCGCTGAAGGACAGGGGAGGGCGAAGGATCAGGCCGCTGCCCAGGTCAACACGCCCTCGCCCATGGGCGTGTATGTGATACGCGGCCCTCGGCCGCGATGACTTCACCGGGGTCATCCTCCGTCCCGTGGACTTCAACGCCAACAAGCTCGACAGCCCCATCGACCACGAGCTGGGCGTTGTTTGAGCCCATTGTGCCCTGCTCGAGACTGAAATTGCGACGGCGGCATCAACTCGTACGACCTGTTCCGGTATGAAACAATGACTGGCGGCCAGGCTGGCCGGCATGGCCCATTGGCCCTGACGGCAACCCCAGCCGGCGGCTCGGCATCGTGGGCAGGCGGCAATCGCCTCTGTCTACCTCCCGGGAGGTAGAGCCAAACCACACAGACCCTGAGAAGAGTGGCGGGTGGTTGATTTCATCCGCTCCAAGGGAGAGGTCACCGTGGCGGACGTGGCCGGCTTCTGCGAGGTGTCGGAGCAGATCGCCGAGCGATTCATCCTGGATCTCATCGCCCGCGATAAAATCAATCTCGTCTTCGCGCCCGAGAGGGGGGTGTACGTCGTCCACCCCTTCATCCCGGCGTGGGCACCCGCCATTCCTCAGTCGGGCGTCGTCGAGCCCATTCCCCTCAGCGAGGTGGGCGAGCTCAAACTCTCTTCATCGGGCCTCGTCCTGGTGTCCACCCGGCCCCTCGCGCACCGCTGTCCTTCGTGCAACGCCCCTCAGGACCTTGGCGGAGCAGGTCCCGGAGACAAGCGTGTCTGCCCCTACTGCGATTGCGCTTTCCAGGTGGTCGAATCGTCGGTCAGCCCCTGAACAAAGCCGCGCCTCCCGAGCCTGAGGACCGACAGGCCCTGTCGAGAGGCGGTCGTCCGCGCCGCGAGCGCGAAGGGGCTTGCTCGCGTAGATTGGTGGCCCTTCCACTGGAGCCGCCACCCACGTGCGCAATCTGGATTTCAGTTCCTGGCAGGCGCTCCTGTCGACGCTGCTCGGCCTCGCCGTCTTCACGCTGCTCGGCGTCGGCATCCGCCTGCTTGCGATGCAGACCATCCAGCAGCGCCGCGAGCGTGAGAATCGGCAGATCAACGAACGCCTGCGCACGTTGATCGCCGCCTACAAGACGCTGGGCGGCTCGTTCACTGGAGATCTCGCCGTCGACCCGACACACCTGCGCGAGCTGCGCCAGCGCGCCGGTGTTCCTGCCGCCGCCGTCGCTGAGTCCGTGGCAGCGCTCGAGGGTTTTCGTCCAGGCGACGACCGCTCGCGCCGCGTGCGGGACGCAGTCGAGGCGGCGCTGTCGGACATCATCCTGCTCGGCACCGAGGACCAGGTTCGGCTCGCGGCCAAGGCCGCCGGCGAGCTCGCGGAAGGTCGCCCGATTCATACGCACGACCTCGTCGTGTCACTGCGCGACTTCATCCGTACGGTGTTGGATCTCGACCCGGTGCCAGCTTCGCTGGTGATTCCGAAACAAGGCCCGGCGCGTCCCTCCTCGGGTGGCGCACGCGGCAAGGGCGAAGGCGCGGGGAAGGACGACGCGCGACAAGGCGGAGCCAAGGGCCCCGGTGGAGGGGGTGGTGGCGGCATGGGGTCTGGCCTCGGTGCGGGCGCGGGTCTCGGACCTGGCGGCCACCTGGCCGATGACGACGAGCATCGCTAATACGACTTGGTCACATCCGTGAGGGCTGCTCAGGCGGCGCTCTGGGGTTGATGGCCCTGTTGCAGAGCGGGCAGGTGCCAATCTGCTGGAGCAGCAGAGGCTGAATCACGCGCCTCACCATTGGCAGCGTCCAGTGCACTCGGCTCCGGGGGGAAAAGCGCCCGACGGAGCGCGAGGAAGCCGTGGGCCACGGCACAGAGAGTGGCGTGGTGATGGAAGCCACGCCACGTGCGCCCTTCGAAGTGGTCAAGGCCGACTTCTCCCCTCAGTTCCTGATAGTCACGCTCGACGCGCCAGCGCAGCTTGGTGAGGCGCACCAACTGCTTGAGAGGGGTGGCGGCCGGCAACGTGGAGAGATGGAACTTGGTGGGGCTCTTCTCGTGGCTGAGCCATTCACTAATCAGCCACTGCTCATCGCCCGGGGCCAACCCCACCGAGTGTCCATGGGCAATGCGGATGCGCAGGGCTGCGAAGCGGGAGCACTGCATTCCCTTGGCGCCTTCGCGCCAGTTGACATGCTTCCAGAAGGCTTTGGGCAGCCCTGCGGCAAGTTTCTCGACAGCCACCGGCTTCGATTCTCCATAACGGTAGCGTGAGCGCACAGGCCCGCTCATTCCCGCGGGCTTCGGGGGAATGGGTGGAGGCTGGAATCCGGGAGGCCAGACCACCGAGTCTCCTCGAATGCCGACGATGTACGGCAGCCCCCGTCGCGTGAGTTCCTCGCGGAACTTGACGTCGTTTCCATATCCGCAGTCCGCGAGGAACAACCGCGGCTTCACTCCCCAGTCCAACGCACGCCCAATCAGCTCCAGGGCGATGTCGTGCTTCGTCTTGAATGCCACGTCCTCTGGCACACCCGCCTTCCGCATGCGCGGGGTGTCGGAAGTCCATTCCGCCGGCAGGTACAGCTGCATTCCGAGACAGCCGCTGCCCTTCTCACCCGCCAGATGCAAGCTGACTGCGACCTGGCAGTTGTCGGTGCGGCCCAACGTGCCTGAGTACTGCCGGGCCACGCCCACGGAGTGCTTGCCCTTTTTCGGAAAGCCCGTGTCATCCAGTACAAGGGCTTCAATTCCAGGCAGGTCCGCCTCCAGCTTCAGTGCCAGTCGGCGTCTGACCTCCTCGTCCGCCCAGGCGCTGCCACTGACGCATTGTTGGAGGCGCTGGCGCATGGCCTCCTTCTCGCCAGCCTCCTCCACCAGCCGACCTGCCATCGGGTCGATGCTCTTGCGCTCGCCCTCAAGCAGAAGGCCCTTCACATACCAGTCCATCGCCCGTCGCCGTTCTACCCGGCCCAGGCCCGAGAACATCGACTCAAGGAAGCTCGCCAGCTCTCCCTCCAGTCGCTTCAACTGCTTCGGCGTCATGCAGGGGGAACACTTCGCCCACCCTCACGCATTCTTGAAGTGACCAGGTCGTACTAAACGAGAGATCGTGATTCTCGCAGAGCCTCAGGCGGTGCGCCTGGGGCCTGCGGACTCGGTGCTCGACGTGCCCCTGGAGGCGCTCACAAGTCTGGGGATTTCCTTCCACACTCCGTATAACCGCCAGGACCTTGAGCGTCAGTGGGCTTGTAGCAATAGACCGCCTCGCTCGAGGCCTCGTCGCAGTTGTTGCTCTCTTCCGTCTTCCCGGACGGCAGTTCGATGGTTTCCCTCCTGCAGCCCCCCGTCGACTCCTTGAGCCGGAGTTGACGCGGGAACGCCTTCCCCTCCGCGCTGACTTCCACGCTGGAGCCGCCGCTGCCGAAGGCGTCAGAGCCGCTGCTCCACTCCAGGCCAAAGATCTTCTCCAGGGAACCCTCCTGCGCCTCCCAGTAGGAAAGCGCGTAGTCCATGGAACTGGGCTGGCCCTCTTCAAAATCGACTTTGATGACGTGTCGCAGCGGGTGGGTGAGGTTCTCGAATGCGAAGACAACCGTGGGCGCATAGGGCTCGCTCATCCCCGGCAAGAACGGCATCTTCATGAGGCAATAGACGTTCTTCTCCTCGAGCGGATGAGCCACCACGCCAGCGAGCAACAACACGTTGTCACAGACACCTCCCCGCACCTGGAGAACGAAATCCTCCGTCTCGGCAGACAGGAGGCGGGCACGAAAGATGTCGAGCGTCACGGACGCGGGGGCGTTCTGCTTGTCGCATGAGTCGAAGCGGTTCCATGAGAGCCCGAGCTGAAGGGGCTCAAGAAGCTTCTTCACCTCGGCGGACTCCTTCGCGGCGCTCAGCTTCTTCTTCAACACCCGGGGCAACACCGTGACGCGCCGCTCTGGGGGGCAGACCCATGGCTTGGGTGGCGACGCGATGGCCACCCCTGTTCCCGCATCTCCTCCTCCCTTGCCAACAGCCAGGGGCGGCGGCGTCTGGGCCATTCCCGTCAGCGGGCCGAACGCGACAAAGAGAGGCAGCAATAGATGCCGGGCCCGGCGACGCCCCCACGAGAATGCAACCTGCGAGCGAGCCGTTGGCGAAGGACTCCAACCACGACACTTCATTCCCAGCATGACCCATCCTCCTGTGGAGCCGCTGTCAAGGAGCAAGCGCTCTCTCGAAGCGCCCCTCCCTGAAGCCTCTTCGAACTGGGCACTGACGTCGTAGGCTTTGAAGCTATTCACTCTCGATGTCACCGGGGGCACCTGACCGATGGGCCGTACGCGGGGTGCTGGAGGTGCTCCGGTGAGAAGGCGCATCTTCGGTGGGTTCATCCCAGAGTGAGCCGGTTCGCAAGAACCGTCCCTCCATGGAGTACGCGCCGACGAGTCCGCAGGCACCGCATGCGACCTCGAGTTCGGGAGGCGGTGCAGGTGCGTTTGGATCGCCGATGGCGTGGGGTGGGCGCCCGCGAGGACAGACCGCTCGGTGGACTTCCGAGACGGTTTCAAGGTCATACATCCCTCCGCATGTGGGACAGCGGATTGGCGCGAACAGGTTCTCCAAGAACTTCTTCTCGCGCCGTGCACCGACTTGGAGCAGGAACAGGACGCCGAGGACTCCGCTCCCTGCGACGACGAACCACAGCGTGAAGGCGTAGATGAAGCTGTACATGTCCACCTGAGGGCGGGCGTCTTTGGGGGGCGAGCCTCGCGACTCAGGCCGCGCGCGGAGCTTCGCGGTGCGTCCGCTGCAGCACTCCCGCCTCTGTGAAGACGGCGGTAAGCCCGCACACGGCACACCTCGCCTGGACCCGCGAGGGAAGGGCCTGGATGGACGTGCCAGGTGGCGGAGTCATTCTCGGCGGAGAGGACCTGGTTACCGACGCGGGGTCGAATCCTCCGCCGCACTCCGGGCATCGAAGCGGTTGGACGAGCGACTGGAGCCGTTTCTGTTCGCGCGCCTCCGACACGACGATGCCCACGAGGGCGACGACGGTGCCGCCCAAGGTGATGCCCAGCCACAGCGGGAATGCATCCATGCCGACCCCCTGACGAGGTCAACGTAGCAGGCCTTCCGCCCCGCCTGCCGCTGGAGACGGAGTGGCTGTGGCGCGGTCAGCCCTGGGACGCGGAGGGCTGGCCGGGCTTCGAGGCGACCGGAGCCGAGGGTGGGCGCCCACGTTCGACGGCGTCCAGGCGGGCCATGGTCTGTGCGTAGAGGTGGTCCAGCTTGGAGTGGAGCTGGGTGACCTCCATGCCGGCGCGGATGTTGGCTTCGTACTCGACGTCGGAGCGGATGCGGTCCTTGGCGGCCTGCCGGCTCTGGCTGATGAGGACGAAGCAGGACAGGAAGATGGCCTCCAGGCTGACCACCATGGTGAGCAGGCCGAAGGGGAACGGGTCGAACGCGTGGAACGTGGGAATCCAGCCCAGGTTGATGGTGATCCACACGGCGAACCAGACGGCGTGCAGCATCATGAAGGTGAAGGTACCGCTGAAGGCGGCCAGTCCATCCGCGAGCCGCTGGATGGTGGTCAGTCGCTCCTCCACCATCTCGTTGGGGCTGAGTGACGGCCGGCTGTGCAGCATCTTGTCTGCTTCGCGCAGTCGCCGGCCGATGGCGGTCAACACGTCCATGGCGCTGGAGGGGTGGCGCCGGAAGAGGAGCTCCAGGTCCGCGCGGTCGACCTTGAGGGCGGAGGTGTCCTGGATGGCGCGGGCATCCGCGCTGCGCGGGTCTCCGTCGAGCAGGGACAGCTCTCCGAAGAAGTCGCCGCGCCGGGCGGTCTCGAAGACGATGACCTGGCCGGTGGTGTCCTCGACGGAGATCTGCACCTCGCCGGAGCTGACGATGTAGATGGCGCCGCCGGGGTCTCCTCGGCTGAACACCTTCTCTCCGGCGGACAGGCGCACCTCCTCGAGCTGGTTGGCGAGCAGCGCGCGCTCCTCGTCATCGAGGGCGGCGAAGAGGGGCACTTCCTTGAGCAGGGCGACGTCGGCGGGCATGACGCGGAGTTCCTCGCGAAGGGCTGCACCGTGCGTTGCGCAGGCTGGCACCTTCCGAGCAATTCGCCCAGCGTCACCGCGTCACAAGTCGAGGGTTTTCCCAGGGCTGAAAAGTAGGGCCCGGCCGGATGACTGTGGCTCCAACGAGTCGCCGTGCTTCCGCGACGTGGCTCACTGCGGGGGGAGCTCTCGGGAGGCTTTCGGCTCGACGGTGGAGGCGACGTTCTGCGGGGTGCCATCGGAGAAAGGCCTGACGTCGAACTGGACGCGGACGGAGCGGCCGGGCTTCAGGTGCTCGCGCAGATAGGTCTCGATGTCCTGGTCGCGAGGGACCGTCATGCCGGCGATGCGTGTCTGGTGTGTCACGCGGATGGGAATCGAGGCGCCGCTGGGGCCGGTGACGAAGAGTGTTCCCGGCGCGGTTCCCAGCACCGGGCCGGAGAAGGCGCGGGGCGTTCCGGGGGTGCTCTCGGCATCAGGGGATGGGGCAGGTGAGGGACGGGCCGAGTCCCCGCTCGCCTGCGTGTCCACGGCCAGGGCCAGGGGAGGCGTGCTCAGCAGGAGTCCGAGGAGCAGGTGCTGGGTCCATCGCTTCATCACGGGCCTCCTGGGCTGGGCGGAGCCGCCGCCTGGGAAAAAGGTGGCCACGAACCCGGCTGAACGCAGGGGCTGCCTGGCTTGAGGGACAGGGGTACTTCGGGTGCTGGTAGGTTCGGCTCAATCCTCTGGTGCGACACCATGATGGACGCCAAACGACTTGAAGCGCTGTTGCTCCAACCCCTACACGTCGCCGCGCTCGGATGGGTGGGCGGCGAGTGCCTCACCGCGAGGGCCAACTACGTGCGGCTCGAAGTGCGCGACGAGGCCGGCCAGCTCCGACTCGACCACGACACCTGGCGGAAGGATGGTCGGATCCTGCGCGACATGCGTTTTGCCGGCGAGTACCTCGTCGCTTCGATTGGCGACATCTTCGCTGACGGGCTGCGAATCTGGGACGTGCAAAGCGCGGTCGAGACCTCTTGCGTCGGCCCGTCCTGGCACGTCGAGAGCGGTGGGCTCTCATGGAGCGACCCGGTGCGGCCGCGTGCGCTCGTGCGCAATCGCGCAGGGGTCTCCCTGCCACCCGCTGACGGCGCATTGTTCGACCCTCGCGCTGGCGAGCTTGTCCTGGCCGTTCCCGAGCGCACCTGGCGCGTCCCTCTCCCATGAGCCCATGTCGCCGTGCCGGAGGGATGGACGCTCCCAACGGGCCAGCGTAGGGTCCGCGCCCGTTCCCCCCTTTCTCCCGAGTGAGAAACCCATGGTCTCGGCCATCTTCAATCCGGCCCGATGGACGCCCGTCGAGGGCCACAAGTTCAAGGACATCACCTTCCACCGCGCGGTGGACCAGGGCACGGTGCGCATCGCGTTCAACCGCCCGGAGGTGCGCAATGCCTTCCGTCCCCGCACCGTCGACGAGCTCTCCCGCGCCCTGGAGGCCACGCGCTTCATGACGGACGTGGGCTGCGTCCTCATCACCGGCAACGGCCCGTCCCCCAAGGACGGCGGCTGGGCGTTCTGCTCCGGCGGAGATCAGCGCATCCGTGGCAAGGACGGCTACAAGTACGAGGGCGAGGACGGCGAGTCGGACCCGGCGCGCCTCGGCCGGCTTCACATCCTGGAAGTCCAACGACAGATCCGCTTCCTCCCCAAGGCCGTCATCGCCGTGGTGCCGGGCTGGGCCGTGGGCGGTGGACACAGCCTTCACGTCGTCTGCGACATGACCATCGCGAGCCAGGAGCACGCGGTGTTCAAGCAGACCGACGCGGACGTGGCCAGCTTCGATGGGGGCTATGGCTCGGCGCTCCTGGCACGACAGATTGGCCAGAAGCGGGCGCGCGAAATCTTCTTCGTGGGCGCGAACTACTCGGCGCAGGAGGCCTTCCAGATGGGAATGGTCAACGCCGTGGTGCCGCACGAGAAGCTGGAGGACTTCGCGCTGGAGTGGGCGGCGGAGATCAACACCAAGAGCCCCACCGCCATCAAGATGCTGAAGTACGCCTTCAACCTGCCGGATGACGGCCTCGTGGGGCAGCAGCTCTTCGCGGGCGAGGCCACGCGCCTGGCCTACGGCACCGACGAAGCCCAGGAAGGCCGCGACGCCTTCGTCCAGAAGCGCAAGCGCGACTTCAAGCGCTTCCCCTGGTCCTACTGAGCCGCGCGTCGTTCCTCGGGACTCGGCCCGCTTCGGAGACTCCGGAGCGGGCCGTTCGATGCCTCGTCCCTACGCGGTGAAGACCACGGACTCGGCGGAGCGCTTCGCCGGGCCATGGTAGACGGCCTCGATGTTGTTGCCGTCCGGGTCCAGCACGAAGGCCGCGTAGTAGCCCGGGTGGTACGGCCGCTCACCGGGAGCGCCGTTGTCCTTCCCTCCGGCCTTGAGCGCCGCGTCGTAGAGGCGCTTCACCATCTCCGGGTCCTTCGCCTGGAAGGCCAGGTGGACGCCGCGCCCGGCGGGCGCACCGGGGTCCGCGGTGCTGACGAACAGCTCGTCCGCGAAGAAGTTGTCGGGGCCGTGCGAGCCGAGCGGGATGCCCAGCACTTCGAGAATGGCCTGGTAGAACCGCTTGCTCGCCGCCATGTCCTTGGCGCGGAGGTGGACGTGGTCCAGCAGCCGGCCTCTGTGAAATTCCATGGTGCTCCTCGCGAAAATGTGCACCCCTGAAGGGGTACGCGTGGAGGCGCGAGGCTGCCATGAAACCCCATTTCCTGACCTTCTTTTGCGAGCTGGCTCCAGAGCCACTTCGCGAACTGTTCAACACCGAAGGCGTCGTCGACGACCTCCAGGCGATGCGCGCCGGCGTGAGCCTGGGCCTCCTCGACTTGAGCGCCGAGCGCGCCGAAGTCGTGCGCCTCCTCAACCGCGCTGGCATCCCCGTCACCGCGTGGCTCCTGCTCCCTGTCGAGCAGGGCTACTGGTTCCATGCGGGCAACGTCCCGCAGGCGCGTGCGCGCTACGAAGCCTTCAGGACGTGGACGGCCGACGAGAAGCTCCAGTGGGCCGGCGTGGGGTTGGACATCGAGCCCGATATCCACGAGCTGCGCAGGTGGGCGGAGGCGCCGCTGCGGAGCCTCCCTGGGATGTTGTCGCGACTCCTCCTGCGAGGTGGGCGCACGCGTGAGGCGCGAGCGGGCTACCAGGCCCTGGTGGAGCGCATCCGCGCGGATGGCTACCGCGTGGACGCGTACCAGTTTCCCTTCATCGTGGACGAGCGACAGGCTCGCTCCTCGGTGCTGCGGCGCGTGGCGGGCGTGGTGGACGTGCCCGCGGACCGCGAGGTGCTGATGCTCTACACCAGCTTCGTGCGCCCCCGAGGGGCCGCGCTCCTGTGGAGCTACGCGCCGGGAACGAATTCGCTCGCGGTGGGCAGCACCGGCGGTGGCGTGGAGCTGCCGGGCGTCCTCGCGTCGCCGCCGCTGGACTGGACGGAGCTGTCGCGTGACTTGCGGCTCGCGGTGCGGTGGACGCACGACCTGCATGTGTTCAGCCTGGAGGGCTGCGTGAAGCAGGGCTTCCTGCCCCGGCTGCGCGTGTTCGACTGGGATGCGCCCGTGGACCCGCCCTGGGTGGAGTCGCGGCGCGTGGACGCGGTGCGCAGGGCCGCGCGCGGCGTGCTCCAGGCGTCGGGCCGGTTGCTGCGCTGACAGGGGAGGGGGCGCACGGACTGTCGGGGTGACCACGGAAGTCGCCTCGCGTCATGGTGCCTTCGCGGGTTTGAAGGGTTGACGCTCGACAGGCGCGGCAGTGTCATGCGCCCGGATTGCCCGAGCTGATGCCCCGCCCTGCTCGGGAAGGGAACGACATGACCGACCGCCCCCAGACGTCGAAGCTCCTCGGCGCGCTGCTGTTGTCCGCGAGCCTGCTCCAGGCCGCGCCCGCCGTGGCCGCCACTCCCGTCAACTCCTCGGCGGTGCCGAACGGAACCTTCGAGGTGGCCGGAGGTTCCTCCTCGGTGCCCGCGTTCTGGCGCTCGCAAGGCCCCGGCAAGGTGGCCTCCAGCGCGGAGGGCAAGGTGGAGGGCTCGCGCGGCCTGCTCATCGAGAGCCCGCAGGGCGGTGGGGAGACTACCGTCGAGTCGGAGAGCCTCAAGCTCCAGGTGGGCCAGCTCTACCGGCTCAGCGCCTGGGTGCGGACGAAGGGCGTCCAGGTCGACCCCGAGGCCCGCTATCCCACGGCCCACGGCGCCTGCTTCTCGATGAAGAGCTTCCCCTTCACCAACTGCGCGACGGCTCCGGGCGGTGAGGCTGGCACCCGCGCCTCCGTCCTCTTCTTCGCCACGCAGTCCACGGACCGCGTGCAGCTCCACCTGGGCCGCAACGGCAAGGCCACCGGCTCCGTCTGGTACGACGATGTCCGCCTGGAGCCCGTGGAGGACATCACGGCCTATGTCCCCATGGAGTCCGTGCGCTGGGCCGGCAAGGGCTTCCGCTACGACGACGGCGGCTGGATTTATGTCCACATCGAGGGCGAGCCCTACGAGCGCGGCGTCCAGTTCGGCGAGCTGACCTCGCAAGAGATTGTCCGCTACATCGAGAAGCTCGGCATCCAGAAGGACAAGTCGGACGCGGCCAAGGGGTGGAGCCACCAGCGGCTGCTCGCGGACTCGCTCTTCCTGCGCAAGTTCGACGCCGAATACCTGGAGGAGATGAAGGGCATCGCCGACGGCGCGAACAAGGCCGGCGCGAAGTTCAAGGACCGCGAGCTGGACGTGCTCGACATCGTCACGCTCAACACCGCCGTGGACGCGGGCCAGCTCGAGGAGGCCAACCGCGCCACGTCGACCTCCCTGTCCGGCCGCACCTTCCTCAAGGCCGACGAAGAGGCCGAGCGCGGAGGCAAGGGCGACCACTGCTCCTCCTTCGTCGCCACCAAGTCCGCGACGAAGGACGGCCGCGCCATCATCGGGCAAATCTTCATGTGGAACGGCTACACGGGCGTCCACTGGGACGTGGTGCTCGACGTGCAGCCGACCCGGGGCCACCGCTTCGTGATGCAGACCTTCCCGGGCGGCATCCACAGCGGCGCGGACTGGTTCATCAACTCCGCGGGCATCGTCATCGGCGAGACGACGGTGGGGCAGACGCCGTTCGACATGAATGGCTCTCCGCAGAGCAACCGCATCCGCAAGGCCGCGCAGTACGCGTCCTCCATCGATGACGTCGCGCGCATCATGAAGGACAACAACAACGGCCTGTACACCAACGACTGGACACTCGCGGACACGAAGACGGACGAGGGTGCGTGTCTGCTGCTCGGCACCAAGAAGACGCGGCTGTGGCGCACCGGCAGCAAGGGCAACGCCTCTGACACGCCGGGCAACCTCAAGGACTTCATCTGGGCGAACAACAACAACCGCGACCTGGAGGTCCGCAAGGAATCCGTCTCCAACCCGGACAACGCCCCCGCGGACCTGGCCTTCAACACCTGGAACCGCGACATCGCCTTCTGGGAGTACTACTCGAAGCTGGGCAAGAAGGGCTTCGACCTGGACTCCGCTACGCGGATGCTGGCCTCCAGCCCCATCAACCGGCCGCACGCGTGCGACGGCAAGGTGACCACATCGGAGATGGCCGAGAAGCTGATGTTCCTGGCCCACTACGGCAAGACGACGCTGCGCGAGAAGATGATTGGCAGCCGCTTCATGCCGGACCTGCCCGGCGCCACGCCGCACCTGTCGCTGGGCTACACGACGTTCAGCCCCATCTACGTCGCCGCCAAGCTGAAGGAGGCGCGCAAGACGTGGAAGGCTCCGGAGGAGCCGCAGGCGGCCAAGCGGGACTTCGCGCGGGTGAAGGGCGCCGTCGGCTTCGACAAGTCGCTCCTGTGGTCCAACACGCTGTTCCCCGCGTCGGACGGCGAGAACTGGCTCATCAGCGGCACGTCCGCGTACTGGAAGCTGTTGCGCGACGTGTCGGCGCACGAGGACAAGCCGGAGAAGGCCTTCGAGGCGCAGCGGGACGCGCTCGCGGACCTCAATGACCGCTACCTCTTCACCACCTCGCGCGAGGCGGACGTGCTGCCTGCCTCCGTCAAGACGGAGTACGGCCGCTATGGCACCTACCTGGTGCCGCGCATCAAGGGCACCTTCGCGCTGCACCAGCTCCGGCTGCTGCTGGGCAACGCGGACTTCTCCAAGGTGATGAACGCCGTCCACACGCGCTACGCGAACAAGGACATCTCCACGGCGGACTTCAAGCGCGCGGCCCAGGAGACGGTGGGCAAGGACGTGGGCCCCTTCGTGGGCCAGTGGCTGGAGCGCACGGGCCTGCCGCAGCCGCGCTTCCGCGCCACCGCCGCGCAGGTGAAGGACGGCTACGAGGTGACGCTCAAGGTGGAGCAGCCCGGCCCGAAGCCCTGGCACTTCGTCACACTGGTGGAAGTGCACACGGCGAAGGGCTCCACGCTGGAGCGCGTGGAGGTGAAGGGCGCGGCGAGCGAGACCTTCGTCCTGCGCACCACCGAGGCGCCCGTGCGCGTCGTCTTCAACGCGGGCAATGACGTGCCGGTGCCGCGCGAGCGCTACCAGGTGCTGTCCAACCAGACGGATGCCTGGGAGAGGCTGCTCATGGTGCACGGCACCGCCCGGCAGACGGAGTCCATGCGCACGCTGGTGCTCGGCTACCGCGAGGCGCTGGCGGATGTGTTCACCGAGCGGCTCGTCCCGGTGTCTCCTGACTTCGAGGTGACGGACGCGCAGCTCGCCGACCGCGACCTGGTCGTCTTCGGCGGGGCGGAGGACAACGCGCTGCTCGCCCGGCTGGCCTCGGAGAAGAAGCTCCCCGTGGAGCTGGGCCGCCGCTTCTTCCGCTGGCAGGGCAAGACGTATGGCCGCCCGGATGACGGCATCGCCCTGGCCCTGCCCAACCCCTGGAACCCCAAGCGCGCCCTGTACCTCTTCGTCGCCAACAGCGGCATCCAGCTCTGGCACATGACGCGGACGTACCAGCGCAACCTCCAGGGCTGGGCCCTGTTCCGAGGCGGCGACGTGACGACGAAGGGCTTCCATGACCTGGAGGCCCTGTCTCAGGACGTCACGGTGACGCCCGCGCCCGTGCCCGCCGCGCCCACGGTGCCGGCCCCGGCCGCCCCGGTGCCCGCGCCCGTCATGGGCCAGCGCTGAACTCCTGAGCCCTCGGTAGGGGCTCGTGGCCTCGCCTCCTGGACGGGGGCGGGCCGGAAATGGCTGATTCAGGGGCCTGCCCGCGGGGCTGGGGGCCTCACCTGAGGAATAGGGCGCTCGCGCGGGTGTTTTTCCTGCCTGCCCGGATGGACGACGACCATTCGGGTCCGGCAGCATCCCCCGTCCCTTTTTCCTCTCGGAACCTCATGAGCCCCAAGAAGTCCCTTGCCCACCGCGCGTGGGCGACCAGCGCCCTCGGAACCCTGTTGCTGACCGGCTGCGCCAGCGCGCCGCAGCCCGCGCCCACCGAGGCGACTCCGCCTCCCGCCGCGTCCGCGTCCTCGACGACGCCCGTCGCGGAGGCCGTGTCGGAGGAAGCCGTGCGCGCACTCGGTGTCGAGCTGAAGAACCTGGACCGCACCATCCGTCCCCAGGATGACTTCTACCGGTTCGTCAACGGGACGTGGCTGAAGAACACGCCCATCCCCGCGGACCGCGCCCGCTATGGCTCGTTCATCGAGCTGGCGGACAAGTCCGAGCTGGCCCTGCGCGCCATCATCGAGGAGTCCGCCACCGCGAAGGAGCGCGCGCCGGGCACCACCGCGCAGAAGGTGGGCGACCTGTACAACAGCTTCATGGACACCGAGCGCATCGAGTCGCTCGGCATGAAGCCGATTGCCCAGGAGCTGGCGCGGGTGAAGGCCTTGAAGGACAAGGCCCAGCTGCCGGAGCTGTTCGTGGAGTTCCAGCGCAGCGGCCTCCAGACGCCCTTCGCGTTCTTCGTGGGCCAGGACCAGAAGCAGGCCACGCGCTACATCGCGTACGTCAGCCAGAGCGGCCTGGGCCTGCCGGACCGGGACTACTATTCCAAGCAGGAGCCGCGCTTCATCGAGATTCGCGCCGCCTACGTGGCGTACATCGAGAAGCTCTTCACCCTGGCCGGGGAGAAGGACGCGAAGAAGGCGGCCGAGGCCATCCTCGCGCTGGAGACGACGCTGGCCGACAAGAGCTGGGACCGGGTGAAGAGCCGGGACCGCGAGGCCACCTACAACCTCAAGAGCGTCAAGGAGGCGGAGGCGCTCACCCCTGGCTTCTCGTGGACGCGCTTCCTCAAGGCCGCGGGCGCCCAGGCGACGCCCGGCATCATCGTCCGTCAGCCGGCGTACTTCGAGGCCATGGCGGGGCTGGTGAAGACGACGCCGCTGCCCGTGCTCAAGCAGTACCTGACGTTCAAGGTGCTGTCCGGCCGCGCGCCCATGCTGTCGAGCGCCTTCGAGCAGGCCTCGTTCGACTTCTACGGCAAGACGCTGCAGGGCCTTCAGGAGAACCGTCCCCGCTGGAAGCGCGGCGTGGGTGCGGTGGAGGACTCGCTGAGCGAGGCCGTGGGTCAGCTCTACGTGGAGCGCCACTTCAGCCCCGCGTCCAAGCAGCGCATGGTGGAGCTGGTCAACAACCTGCGTGAGGCGTTCCGTCAGGGCATCGACGGGCTGGACTGGATGAGCGCCGAGACGAAGGCGCAGGCCCAGGCGAAGCTGTCGAAGTTCAACGTGAAGATTGGCTACCCGGACAAGTGGCGGGACTACTCGCGGCTGGAGATTGTCGCGGGCGACCTGCTGGGCAACGTGCGTCGCGGGGATGCGTTCGACTTCCAGCGGATGGTGGACAAGCTGGGCAAGCCGATTGACCGCGAGGAGTGGGGCATGCCGCCGCAGATGGTGAATGCCTACTACAGCTCCACGATGAACGAGATTGTCTTCCCGGCCGCCATCCTCCAGCCGCCGTTCTTCAACCCGGACGCGGATGACGCGACGAACTACGGCGCCATCGGCGCTGTGATTGGCCACGAAATCAGCCACGGCTTCGACGACCAGGGCAGCCGCTCGGACGGCGACGGCAACCTGCGCAACTGGTGGACCCCGGAGGACCAGGCGGGCTTCAAGCAGCGCACCGCCGTGCTGGTGGAGCAGTACGCCGGCTTCAGCCCGCTGGAGTCCATGAAGGTCAACGGCGAGCTGACCCTGGGTGAGAACATCGGCGACGTCAGCGGCCTCGCGGTGGCCTACAAGGCCTACGTCCAGTCGCTCGGCGGCAAGGCGGCGCCCACCATCGCCGGCTTCACCGGTCCGCAGCGCTTCTTCCTCGGCTGGGCGCAGGTCTGGCGCGGCCTGTACCGCGACGATGCGATGCGGCAGATGCTGCTCACCGACACCCACTCGCCGCCGCAGTACCGCGTCAACGGCGTGGTGCGGAACATGGCGGAGTTCTACGAGGCGTTCGGCGTCAAGGAGGGCGATGCGGGCTGGCTCGCCCCCGAGAAGCGCGTGAAGATCTGGTAGCTCCCTGACACGCCCACCGTCCGACGTGGACGGTGGGACAGGGTGGGGCGCTTCCTCGGCCCCTCCCTGAAGGGCCTCGCGAGGCCGGCTGGACAGCGCCCGGCGGATGTTTACGCTGGGCCATCCCGTCACCGAGGTCCCTCGCGTGAGCTCCCTGTTGCTTCGGCTGGTCTGTGGTCTGCTGTTCTCCGCGCTGGTGCTGGGGGCCGTCGTCCACCCTCCCGACAACCTCACGCAAGGACTGGGGATGATGCTCCCCGCGAGCATGTTGCTGGGCGTGGCCCTCAAGGGCCCCCGTCGCGGCATCATCCCGAAGAAGAAGGCCACCGCGCGCGTGCCGACGGCGCCCGAGCCTCCCGGCGTCTGAGTCGCCTCGGGCGCCCGCATGACGGTGTGAGTCACGCGCCGGGAAGGGCGCTCGCCGGCTCATCCCTCCGCCAGGCCTGAAGGCCTCTTCAGGGCCGCCACTCCATCTCGATATCCGCGCGCTCGTAGCCCGCCTCGCGCGACACCTCGTCGCCCAGGCGCGTCGTCACGAAGCCGTGCTTGCGGTACAGCCCCAGCGCGGGCGCCAGCTTCGTGTTCGAGACGAGGTACACGCGCCGCGCGCCCTTCTCGCGAGCGACGCGCAGCACCGCCTCCATCAGCACGTCACCCAGTCCATGTCCCCGCGCCTGGGGAGACACGGCCATCTTGCACAGCTCGAACGTGTCAGCGTCCTCGCGGCGCAGCGCGCAGGTGCCCAGCACCTGGCCGTCGACGAGGGCGAACAGCACCTCGCCGCCGGGAGCGACGAAGGTGCCGTGCGGGGCCGCGAAGGAGGCCAGGTCCTCCGGCTCCAGCCGGAAGTGCGTCTCAATCCACTCGCGATTGAGCCGCGCGAAGTCCTCGCGGAACCGCTCCTGGTAGGTCAGCACCTCGGCTGGCATGGCGCGAGGCTCAGCCCTTCTTCGCGGAGGGCTTGTTGAGGTGGGCGAAGAAGTCGTTGCCCTTGTCGTCCACCACGATGAAGGCCGGGAAGTCGACCACTTCAATCTTCCACACGGCCTCCATGCCCAGCTCCTCGTACTCCAGCACCTCCACCTTGGTGATGCAGTCCTTGGCCAGCCGCGCCGCGGGGCCACCGATGGAGCCCAGGTAGAAGCCGCCGTGCTTCTTGCACGCGTCGGTGACGGCCTGGGAGCGGTTGCCCTTGGCCAGCATCACGAAGCTGCCGCCCTCCGCCTGGAACTGGTCCACGTACGCGTCCATGCGCCCGGCCGTCGTCGGACCGAACGAGCCGGAGGCATAGCCCTCCGGCGTCTTCGCCGGGCCCGCGTAATAGACCATGCGGTCCTTCAGGTACTGCGGCATGCCCTCGCCCCTGTCCAGCCGCTCCTTGAGCTTGGCGTGGGCGATGTCGCGCGCCACCACCATGGGGCCGGTGAGCGACACGCGCGTCTTGATGGGGTAGCGCGACAGCTCCGCGCGCAGCTCGCTCATGGGGCGGTTGAGGTCCAGCTTCACCACCTCGCCGGCCAGGTCCGCCTCCGTCGGCTCCGGCAGGTACTTCGCCGGGTCCGCCTCCAGCTGCTCCAGGAAGACACCGTCGCGCGTAATCTTCCCGAGCACCTGTCGGTCCGCCGAGCACGACACGGCAATCGCCACCGGGCACGAGGCGCCGTGGCGCGGCAATCGGATGACGCGCACGTCGTGGCAGAAGTACTTGCCGCCGAACTGGGCGCCAATGCCCATGCGCTGCGTGAGCTTCAGCACCTCCTGCTCCAGCGCCACGTCGCGGAAGCCCCGGCCCAGCGCGTTGCCCTCGGTGGGCAGCGTGTCCAGGTAGCGCGCGGAGGCGTACTTGGCCGTCTTCAGCGCGAACTCCGCCGACGTGCCGCCCACGACGATGGCCAGGTGGTACGGCGGACACGCCGCGGTGCCCAGCGCGCGAATCTTCGCGTCGAGGAAGGCCAGCAGGCTCGTCGGATTGAGCAGCGCCTTCGTCTCCTGGAACAGGTAGCTCTTGTTGGCCGAGCCGCCGCCCTTGGCCATGAACAGGAACTTGTAGGCGTCACCGCCCGTCGCGTAGAGCTCGATTTGCGCGGGCAGGTTGTTGCCGGTGTTGGCCTCCTTGTACATGTCCAGCGCCGCCATCTGCGAGTAGCGCAGGTTGGACGTGCGATAGGTCTCGAAGACGCCGCGGGACAGGGCCTCCTCGTCGTGGCCGTCGGTGAGGACGTGCTGGCCCTTCTTGCCCATGATGATGGCGGTGCCCGTGTCCTGGCAGGACGGCAGCACGCCACCGGCGGCGATGTTGGCGTTCTTCAAGAGCTCCAGCGCGACGAAGCGGTCATTCGCGGAGGCCTCCGGGTCCTGGAGGATGGCCGCGAGCTGACCCAGGTGGCCGGGGCGCAACAGGTGCGCGATGTCCCGCATGGCCTCCCGGGTCAACAGGGTGAGCGCCTCGGGAGCCACCTGGAGGAAGGTGCGTCCGCCGGCCTCGAAGGTGGAGACGTGGTCCTTCGTGAGCAGCCGGTAGGGCGTCTCGTCCTTGCCCAGCGGAAGCATTTCCTGGAACTGGAAGTCGTTCATCGCGCGCGGCCTCTTCGGGGGAGTCTTCGGCGCCCAGGACTAGCGCCCTTGGCGGCGGGATGGGAGCCAAAAACGTGGAGGGGGCCACACGCAAGGGCCCTGTAGCGCCGGGACATGGGGTGAGGGGAGGGGGGCTGACGGTCGGATGGTGGTCAGCTCGCCCGGCTGACAACTCGCGACGGGCCCAGGTTGTGCGATGCTGTGAACCCCCGTGGCTTATTCCTCCGTACAAGCACTGTGGCTCTGCATCCTGGCCCTCATCGGCGCCACGGCGCGGGCGGCTGAACCCTCCACCGTCGAGCAGCGGGCCCGCGAGGACCTGGACCGCCAGCTCCAGGCCCTGGTCAAGACGCCTCCTCCGGAGGTCGTCATCACCTACGAGGGCCTGCCAGGAGAGGGCACCGCGCGGCCCTACAAGCTGCTGGAAGTGGACTTCATCCTCAACGGCCAGCCCCTGGCGGTGCCGGGGTTGGATGTCATCTCCGGCCCGGGCATCCATCGCCTCGCGGCGCTGAAGGTGGAGGAGGGCTCCTACACGCTGGTGTCGCGCGTCACCTATACGAACAGCGACTCGTGGAGCCTGTTCAGCGAGGAGAGTGGCTTCCTCTGGAAGATGACGGCCTCCGTCACGTTCCAGGCGCAGAAGGGGCTGCGGATGCGGGTGAAGGTGGTTCCCAGCATCAACCCCAACGCGCCCGACCCTCGGCTCAAGCTGAAGCTGTCTCACGATGTCTCGGCGGAGATGACCGCGCCGCTCGCGGACGCCACGCTGGGAGAAGGCCAGGACGCGGGCCCGCCGCCCGTCGCGGTGGCGCAGGTGCCGCCGCCCGTCACCGCGCCTCCCGTCACGTCCCCGCCTGTCACGGTGACGCAGGTGCCGCCGCCCACGAAGCCTCCCGACCCGGGGCCGGTGGCGCCGGGGAAGCTGATGCTGAAGGTGCTGGCGGGGAAGAAGCCCGTGGCCGCCACGGCGTACGTGCGAGGCGGCCGGGGCGCGCCGCAGCAGGTCCTCCTGGACAAGGCCGCGCGCAAGCCGGCGGCGGTGATGCTGCCTCCGGGTGAGTACACGGTGGACGTGCTCTCCAAGGGGTTCCTGGCCCAGACGCGTCAGGTGAAGGTGAGCCGCGAGCGCGAGGCCACGGTGGACTTCGTCCTGGCGCCCGCGCCGGCGAAGAAGGACCAGCAGGCGCAGGTGAAGGACGCGCGCGTGGAGCTGCCCACGCCTCCGGGCTTCGAGGAGAAGCAGGCCGCGCCGCGCAAGGGCTCCACCCAGGGCCTGGCCCTGCTGGTGGACATGATGGTGCGGGACGAGACGCTGCGCCTGCGCCTGGAAGGCCACACCGACAACCGCGAGGCACCGGCCCCTGCGCGACAGGCGCTCTCCGAGGCGCGCGCGAAGGCCGTCGCGGACCTGCTGGTGAAGGCGGGCCTGAGCCCGTCGCGCATCGACGCCTCCGGGCTGGGGGACACCCGTCCCAAGGCCCCCAACCTGATTCCGCGCGGGCGCGAGCTGAACCGCCGCGTGGATATCCTGCTGGTCCGGGGCAAGTAGCGGGCCCAGGCTCCTCGGCGCTCCTGACGTGTGCTTGGATGGGCCCTCATTTCAGGGGGAGCGTCCATGTCGTCCCAGGAGCCGGTGAAGAACGCGTATCTCGACCAGGTGCGGGAGCAGCAGCAACGCCTGGAGGTGGACCTGCGGGCCCGCAAGCAGATGGTGGCGCCCCCCATGGCGCAGGCGGCGCGTGCGTCCCGTTCGGCGCCGGCTCCGGGCGGTGGCGGTGGTGGTTCTTCGAGTCCGGGCAACGCGGTGGACGTGCGCATCACCGGCTTCTGGCGCTGGAAGACCGTCGTCGTTCCGCCCAATGCGTATGTCGTGCACACGCGCCGTGGACACGCGCAGCCGCTGACGCTCGGGCTGGGGGTGTCGTTCGGTTACGACCCGGCGAAGGACTCGTTCCTGGTGGTGCCGGGAGCGATGCAGACCATCCTCATCAACGCGCACTGCATCTGCCGCGAGCTGCAGGGCCTGCTGGTGCAGGGCTACGTGCAGTGGATCATCGAGGACTTCGGCACGGCCTACCGCAAGCTGGACTTCACCGACGTGGAGGACCCGATGCGCGTGGTGAACGTGCAGCTTCGCGAGCAGGCGGAGGCGGCCATCAAGGACAAGGTGGCCACCATGAGCATCGACGCGGTGCTGTCGGACAAGCAGCCCATCATCGAGGAGCTCACCGCCCGGCTGCGGCACGTGGCGGAGGGCGGCGGAGGCACCGACAAGGGCCTGGGGTTGCGCATCGTCACGGTGCAGATCAAGGAGGCGGTGGTCAGCTCCGCGCGCCTGTGGGAGAGCCTCCAGACGCCGTTCCGCGCCGAGCAGGAGCGCATCGCCCGGCTGGCCTCGCTGGGGAAGGAGGAGTCGCTGGCCCAGCGCGAGCTGGAGGTGGAGCAGACCCGCGAGCGCATGCGGCTGGAGAGCGATGGCGAGCTGTCCGCGCTGAGGGCGAGCAAGGACGCGCAGTCGTATGACCGCGAGCAGTCCGAGCGACTGCGGCGACAGCAGCGCGAGGAGGAGGACGCGCGCAGGCTGGCCACCGAGCGGCAGCAGACGGTGCTCCAGTCCGCGGAGCTGGAGAAGGTTCGGCTGGCCGGTGAGGCGGAGCTGGCGCGGCTGCGGCAGGAGGTGGAGGCGGCGAAGCTCAAGCGCACCGCGCTGGCGAGCGCGGACGCTCGCGACGTGGAGCGCGCCGCGGCCAACCGTCAGGCCCGCGTCGAGCTGGAGCATCTGGAGTTGCGCCAGCAGATCCTCAACGGCCTGAGCGCGTCCAACGTGCAGGCGCGCCTCGTGGAGCTGCTGCCTGCAATCGCGGAGAAGCTGCCGCATCCTCGTGAGCTGCGCTCGGTGTCCATCGGCGGCACTGGAGGCGTGCAGGACGGGCAGGGGCTGACGACGCTGGTGGCGCAGATGATGGCCCTGGTGAATGTCTTGAAGACGGAGCCCCCCGCGTCTCCAGTGGCCCGCGCCCCCAGCCCCACGCCGGACGTGGAGCACCCCACGCCGGACTGAAGTTCGTCCCCTCCGGCTCCCATCCTGTCTTCCTGATTTGCTATTATTTCAGGTTGGTCGGCTTTGGGAGCCGCCAGAGGGGGAGTCATGCGCAAGGTCTGTTTCGTGGGGTTGTGTTTCGGAGTGTCCGTCGTGCTCTCGGCGTGCGGGAGCGTCGAGCTGGAATCGGGAGGTGCTCCGGCAAGCACCGCCGATGCGTCCTTCGAGGAGTTCAAGGCGCGGGCGTACAAGGAGCCCGACTCGAACGTCCATGTCGTGCCGCCTGACCTGGCGTTCGATGGTGACGCGGCGCTGCGCGTGTACCACGACCGTTACGTGCGACAGGACGGACTGGGGACTCGCGAGGATGCGCTGGCCGTGGGGTGTCCCAATGGCGTCCTCGTCATGTGGAATTCGACCGAGGTGCGTGACCTGCGGTACTGCGTCAGCACGGCGTTCGGTTCACGCCAGGCCGCCGTCATCGCGGCGATGAACGGCGCGGCGGCGGACTGGGAAGCCATCGCGGGCGTGAACTTCATCCATGAGAGCTCGCTCGACGGGGCCTGCAGTGCCTCCCAGGCGGGCGTCGTCTTCGACGTCCGTCCGGTCAACTCGAGCGGAAGCTATCTGGCCCGCGCGTTCCTCCCGAATGCGTCCCGCTCCTCGCGCAATCTACTCATCGACACCACCGCGTTCGGGACCATCGCTCCACTCACCCTCAGGGGCCTCCTCCGGCACGAGCTGGGACATGTGCTGGGCTTCGTGCATGAGCCGGTCCTCAGCGGACTCTGCCCGAAGACCACGGGCGCATGCCTGCTGACGGACACCGGGGATACCAGCTCGGTGATGGTCAACTACGCGTGCAGCCGGCGGGTGGGAGACCTGGTGTTGAGCGCCCAGGACCAGACGGCGGCGGCGTTCCTGTATCCGCTGTGACGTGCCGAGCCCTTCGCGCGGTCAGCGTCCCGCGCGAGGGGCCTTCGTCGCGGGTGTCACGACATAGGCGCCCGTCTTCGCGACGACCGAGGTGCGCGGCACCTGGCGGCTCTCCTCGAACAAGGTGTACGCGGGCTGGAGGCTCTTCCAGAACGACACCCGCTCCGCGTCCGCGCCGGCCTGCTTCTCCAGCGCCGCCATCCCCGCCGCGTCGAGTCTGCGGGGGAAGATGTGGATGGGCGCGTCCCGCTTCGTCCGGGCGCGAGTGTCCAGCGCCATGAGGTACAGCTCCTCGATGGGCCTGTCCTCGATGGCGATGCAGCCGATGCTCACGCAGTTGCCGTGGACGAAGATGTTCCCGCCCAGCCGGACGCCCGGCTTCTGGTGGTGCTTGTCCGCCGCGTTGGGGTAGCTGACCCGCACGGAGAGGTGGAAGTTGCTCACCGGGTTGAAGAGGTCGAGCGTGTAGAAGCCCTCGGGCACCTGGAGATCGCCCTCGCGACGCTTGGGCCCCAGCTCTCCCGAGGCAGCGCAGAAGGGATACGTCTTCACCTTCACCAGCGGCCCGTCCTTGGGACCCGCCCAGACCTCCAGCTCCTGCTCGTGCTTGAAGGCCCGGACATAGAGCTGGTCCGTGGGCCAGGGTGTCCCGGCGGTGGCGAAGAGGGCCGTGACGTCCTTCATCCGCGACGCGCGCGCGGTGGCGACGCGGTCCCCCGCGTGGGCGCTCAAGGACAGGAGGGTGCCAAGGAGGCCGGCGACGAGTGCGAGGGAGGTCTTCATCGCGCGTTGGACTCCGGCGGGCCGCTCACCGTTCCAGGACATGTCGCTCCCTGCGAAGGGGACGCCAGCGATAGGCGCACTCCGTGAGGTGGAGCGCCGAGTCCAGCCGGGCTCCCGGGGCCAGGGGGCCCTCCTCGAAGTATTCGCAGTACAGCTCCACCGGGGTGCAGAAGCGGGCGTTCCACGGCTCGCGGTCGATGGTGAGCACGTAGACGAAGTCGCCCGAGACGCCGAGCGCGTCGTAGCACTCCACCAGCGGCTCGTGCAGGTCCGCAAGCCCCGTCCACACGCTGCCCGGCGGAGGACGCGTCTGGGGCCGGGTGTCGAACACGCCGACGAGGCGCCCACCGGGAAACGCCGCGTCCGGGTCCGCTGCGAGGGTGAGCAGCGCTCCCTCGCGAGCCATCACCATGTGCGCCTCGCCGAACTCGTGGAAGCGGAACTCATCCAGCGTATTGCCGATGCGGCGCATCACCGGGTCGTTCGTCTCGCTGCGCACGAAGTAGCCGCCACGACGCCACTCGCCGCGCGCGTTGCGGTAGCGCACCGCCGCCCGATAGCTCACCTGGTAGAAGCACACGCCCAACAGGGGAGACACGCCCTGGGGTCGCATGTCGCGCAGGGACGACATCAACACCTGCACCCACGCGGTGCCTCGATGAAGCTCCGGAACCAGCGGCGCGGGCAGCAGCCTTGCCAGGCGCTCCGCGTCCACCGCGTAGTTGAGCGACACGGCCTCCACCCAGTGCGTCTGCACCTGGGTGAGCCAGGGCACGGACGGGCACTCCTCCATGCCCGGGGGACTGGGGCTTGGGTCCTGGCTGCTCGCGAGCAGCAGGTGGGCCTCTCGGAGGGTTTCGTGTCCCAGCGGCGTGGGCACCCAGCGGCGGCGCTCCTCGCGGGCGAGGCCGGCCACGGCAATCGCACGCAGCGCCGCCGCGGGGTCCGTCACACCGGCCACGGTGAGGCGCGAGTGAAGCTCCGACTCGTCCAGTCCCCAAGGCTCGGTCGCGAGGGCCACCAGCGCGGCGAGCGACTCCGGCTTCATACCAGGCGAGCCTCGGGCGCCCGGGCCGCGAGTCTTCGCAATCGGGCGCGGTGGAGCGCGAGCCCGCCGCCGAACTGCACCGCGAACCAGAGCGCCGCCAGCAGGCTGAAGCCGTGCTCCGGCAAGCGCGTCATCACCAGGGAGACGACCGCGAAGAAGGCGGCCACCGTGAACCACACGCGGCCCATCAGCGCGCCCATCATCGAGAAGGCGGTGGCGAACAACACGCAGGCCACCGCGGGCATGAAGAGCCGGTCCAGGCCCAGCAGCCAGTTGATGAGGGCCACCAGCCCCATGCCGCCCATGAACGTGGTCCAGATGGCCCAGATCTGCCGCTCGACGAAGGAGCGGGCGCCCGCCGTCTGGCCGCGCTTGAGCAGGAAGATGGTGGAGATGTTGAAGGCGAGCACCCCGCACCAGAGGACGACGTAGGCGCCGGGTGTCCGGTCCCCTCGGTTCCAGAGCCACTGCGTGGTGGCGAACCCCGCGGCGTTGGTGAAGGCGTGGAGCATCCAGATGACGCCCCAGTTCTGGAGCGCCGAGTCGTCACGCGCCTGGGTCACGACGCGGCGGATGAGCTCCAGGGCCTGGTTCGCTTCTTCACGGTTCATCGTGCCGCGGAGTCTACGCGACCCCCGGCGAGGAAGGCGTCCAGTTCCTCCAAGGGGAGGCTCCTGGGCGGCGGGCTCTGGGCCATGGCCTCTCTCGCGGAGAGCGCCAGGGCTTTCGCCCGCTCGGGCTCGACGCCCGAAAGCCCGAGCGAGCGGGCGAGCGCGAAGCGAGTCGGCGCGAGCATGAAGGCACTGGCGCCTTCCTTCTCCCAGCCCTCCAGTGCCTGCTCCAGCAACGCGCGGGCCCCCGCGAGGTCTCCGCGCGCCAGCAGCACCTGCCCCAGCACGGAGCGAGCCTCCGCGACCTCTTCCGCGTCGGGTGGCGTCGCTTGTTCGCGCAGCTTCAGCCCTTCGCGGGCGGCGCGCTCGGCGTCCGGAAGCCGGGCCGCGCCGAGCAGGGCCTCCGCCCACCTGCACAGGGCGGTGGCCAGCTTGTCCTGAGCCCCCAGCTCGCGCAGCAAGGCCACCGCCTTGCGTGCCTCGTTGGCCGCGGGCTCGAAGCGACGCACCCGAAGGAGGACCTCCGCGACGCGCGTGGACAGCTCCCCGTGACGCACGCTGCGACGTCCATCGGACAGTGCGGCATCCAGCTCCCCTCGCGCGGCCTCCACGCGCGCGAGCGCCTCGGCCACCCGGCCCCGGCCCGCGAGCGCCAGGGCGAGGTGTCCCGCGATGAAAGCCCGGTCCGGGTGTCCAGGCGGGCGGCTGGCCTTGGCGAGGGCCCACGCGCGCTCCAGGGCCGCGTGCGCCTGCTCGAAGTGGCCGCGCGCGCCGTGCACCGCGCCGATGTTCGCATTCAGGTTCATGAGATAGCTGGCGGGCTGCCCCGCGCCATGGATGCGCTCGAAGAGCTGGATGCTCTCCTCGAAGGTCGCGAGCGCCTCGTCGAAGCGGCCCATCTTGACGAACGTGGAGGCGATGTTGTTCAGCGTCATGGCCACGAAGGGGTGCTCGCGTCCCACGTGCGTCACCAGCAAATCCCGGGTGCGCCGCTGGGTGGCCAGGGCTTCTTCGAGGCGGCCCAGGCCGCGCTGCGCGGTCCCGAGCGCGAGGAGCGCGTCGAGCAGGACGTAGGCGTCCTTGCCATGGGCGCGCTCACGCATGGCGATGCTCTTCTCGAGCAGGGGAGCGGCCTCCGCGTGGCGTCCCCGACGGGTAAGCACCATGCCTTGGGTGAAGGCGAGGTTGGACTCGAGCTGGTCGTCGCCACCGATGCGCTCCAAAAGCGACTGGGCCAGGTCGCTCCACAGGTCGGCCTGCTCCGGACGCTCCGCCAGCTCGCCCTCGACGTAGACCAGGTTCACCATCGCCTCGATGGCGTGCTCGTCATCCCGCCCCGCCTGGGAGGCCAGCGCGGCGCGCCGCAGCAGTCTCCCGGCCTCCTTCTCGTCGCGCTCATGGAGCCGGATGCGGCCCTGGGCGAGCAGCGCCTCCCCGAGCAGCGGTCTGTAGTTCGTCGCCAGGGCCTGGTTCTCCACGGTGAGCGCCAGCTCCAGGGCCTCCTTCCAGCGCCCGGCGTGGTCCCTCGCCTTCACGTCGGCGAGCAGCGCCTGGGCGGCGCGGACCCGCTCGCGCTCCTGGCCTCGCGTGGGCGGTGGCACGGGCCGGGCGAGCGCCTCCACGTCCGCGCAGCGGGAGGTGGGCACCAGTCCCCGCACCATTTGGAGCGCGTTCGACACCTCGCTGGCGCTGGCGGTGTTCAGCACGTCCACCATCGCGTGCAGCTCGCGCTTGCGGCGCTCCAGGCAATGCATGCGCAGGTCCATCGCCGCCTCGGATTGCTCATGGCGGACGTGGGTCGCCTCGCAGGCCTGGCGGTGGGCCTCCATCCACTGACTGGCGTAGCCATCCAGCGAGCGGACCAGCGTCGCATGCTGGGCCTCCGCGCCGGGCGCGCTGGTGGCGAGGAAGGCGTCGCGGAGCGCCAGCTTGCGAGTCGCGTCCCACACGCCCACGAGTCGCGAGGGGCTGTCCGCGCAAGGCTGGGGGCCTCGCGCCACGAAGAGGACGGTGATGGCCGCCGCCACGCCCAGGCCCGCCCCCAGCGCTCCGAGCCAGCGCGAGGTCCTGGGAAACGCCGCGCGCTCCAGCGCGGTGAGCAGCGCGTCCATGGAAGGGAAGCGGTCTTCCGGCGACGGCGAGAGGCCTCGCTGCACGGCGGTGAGCACCGCGCGGGGGACGGAGGCGCGCGTGAGGGCCTCCCGCTCGCCGGGCTTCGCGCCGTGCATCCCCTCGAAGAGCGCGACACAGAAGCTGAACTGGTCCGAGCGCGCATCCACGCGCCCTCCCACCAGTCCCTCGGGAGAGATGTAGCCCGGCGTGCCCGCGGCGGCCGTGCTTACGATGCCGGGAGTGCCCGGTCCGACGGCGAGTGGCTCGGACGTTCCAGGGGATGACGCGGTGGACTCCACGCGGGCGGCGAGGCGGGCCAGGCCGAAGTCGGTCACCTTCACGCGGCCCGCGCGGTCGACCAGGACGTTGTCCGGCTTGAAGTCGCGGTGGATGACGCCCGCGGCGTGCGCGGCGGCGAGGCCTCGGCCCGCCTGGAGGTACAGGCGCAACACGCCCCGCCAGTCAGGCCGCGTGGTGGCGAGGTGCTGGCGCAGCGTGCCGCCTTCCACCAGCTCCATCGCGATGAACACCCGGTCATCGACCCTGCCCACGTCGTGCACGGCGACGACGGCGGGGTGCTGGGTGCGCGCGGCGGCGCGGGCCTCGCTCAGGATTCGGTCGGTGGAGTCCACCACGCCCGGTGCGGCGTGCACCAGCTTGAGTCCGATGCGGCGGTCGATGCTGGGGTCATAGGCCGCGTACACCACGCCCATGCCACCGGCCCCGATTCGCTCCAGCACGACGTAGCGTCCCAGCAGCGTGCCTCGCTCCAGCGCGGCCATGGGTGGCCCCTTCGCTGTGACGGTGTCCTCCACCAGGGTGGAGGGCGTGGGCGAAGGCTCCTGGCGTGGCGAAGGGGTGGACGGCGCGCGCGCGAGGAGGAAGCCCGCGAGCTGGGCCTGGCAGGCGGCACAGCCATCCAGGTGGGCCTCCGCGCGTGCGCGCAGCTCCCGGGAGGCCACGCCATCCGCGAGGTCGAGGAGCTGGGGTTCGTCGAGGCACCGCGAGTCGTTTGACGGAGCCATGGCACTCATCCTTCGTCGAGCAGGGAAGACAGGCTCACCGCGAGGCTCGCATCCATCACCCGCAGCAGGCTGTCGAGCTGGGAGACATTCAGCGTCAGTCGCCGCGAGAGTCCGGCGCGAGTGCCTTCCAGCAGGGACTGGCGGGCGCGCGTCAGCCAGCGAGACACCGTGGAGGCGTGGACCTGGTGGAGCGTGCCCAGGGACTCCACCCCGAGCCCCTGACCCAGACTCAGTCGCAGGAGGTTTCGGTCCCTGGGCGAGAGCTGCGACAGCGCCTCGGCGAACGCGGCGCGGAAGGCGGGGCGATAGCGTTGCTGGATGAGCGCGAGCTCCGGGTCCGCGCCCTGGAGCTCCGACACGAGCGGCGCATCATCCAAAGACACGGCGCGGGGAGGGCCGCGCTTGAGGGTCAGGGCGACGCCCACCGCGATGGCCTCCGTCCAGCGGCGCAGCGTGCCGCGTCCGGCGTACTCGCCCAGGCGCGGGCCCTGACGGGTGCTGCCCACCAGCAGCTTCAGGCGGGTGAGCTGGAGCACCTCGTCCACGAAGGCGTCCGAGCGGTCCACGCGGCGCACGGCGCGCGACACGGGCAGGAGCACCGCGCGCTGGAGGGCCTCGAGCGCGGCGCGGTCTCCGTCGAGAGATGCGCGGGCGAGGTAGAGGTCCTCGACCTTCAGCGCATGCAGTCCTTCCGTGAGGGACAGCTCAGGAGGAACGCGCTCGCCCAGGTGGCGTGCGAACGTGTCGCCAGACAACACGACGCCCGGCCACGCTTCGTGGCTGCGGTCCAGTGCTTCCCCCAATCGCCCTGCCAGGACTTGTGACTCGTCCGGGCCACACGGACGCGACGCGCCCGCGAGAAACGACAGCACGAGCTCCATTGTGCGCGGGACTCTATCGGATTCGGGGCTCGGCGCCGGAGGCGTCGATGTACGCATGGTGTCAGCGCGTCGTCGGAAATCAGACCTGATGCGTCAGCCTGGGTGGGAAGCATTGTCGAGCACGGGTGCGGGGATACAGACGTGGAGTCCCCCCGCTGGAAGGCATGGAGCATGCGACGGGAAGCCCGACCGTGGGGGTGGGGGAGTGCTCGGCGCGCAATGGAGATGCCCCTTCGTGCAGGGCATCGGTCCGACGGCGAGGCAGTGGAGGATGGGACCCTCATGCAATGGTGGATGACTCCTCTCCGTGTTACCTGCCAACCCGCCCATGAAGACACCCTCGTCTCCCTTCTTGATTGTCAGCGTCGTGTTCGTGTCCCTGTCGTTGAGTGTCTTTGCTTGTTCCGGTGAGCCCTCGTCGACCGACCGGGATGAAGACGGAGTGGTGCCGACCAAGGACGGTGGCGGGGCTGGGCGTGACGACGGTGGAGACGGGCCCGGACGCGAAGACGCTGGCGGACCCGGTCGAGATGACGGAGGCGAGCCAGATCGCGAAGACGCCGGCGAACCGGGTCGTGAAGATGCGGGCGAGCCAGATCGCGAAGACGCCGGCGAACCAGGTCATGAAGATGCGGGCGAGCCAGGTCGCGAAGACGCTGGGACGCATGAGGCCGATGGTGGAACCCCGGAGTCGAGGGATGCGGGCGGCTCTGGGTCCTCGGATGGCGGCGACTCCGGCACGGACGGTGGCCGCGGTCCGGACCCCGTGGACGCTGGCCTTCCGGACGCGGGGCCACCGGATGGCGGGCGGGACGCAGGTCCCATCGACGTGCCGACGGACGGCGGCACGCTCATCACCGGCACGTTGTCGGGGACGCTGACGGCGGCGGGTTCGCCCTACCGGGTCATCGGCAACGCGCAGGGCGTCGTCACGATTCCGAAGGGACAGGTCCTCAAGGTGCAGCCCGGCGTCGTCCTCGACTTCAAGGGTCGCCCGGAGGTGACGGAGGCGGATGTCGCGTCAGGGGCACCGGACAGCGTGATGAACCACCAGAAGGGCCGCGTGGAGCTGCGCGTCTACGGAGGCATCCAGGTGAGCGGCACGGCGGACAAGCCCGTGGTGCTCACCTCGACGAATCCATATGGCTGGTGGGGGATGAACTTCTACGGAGACAACTCGGTGGGGGATGGCCACCCCGTCTTCGACCACATGATTTTCGAGAAGGTGCGCAAGAACGATTACAACGGCGACCGTGACTGGACGCGCGGCGCGCTGTGGGCCTACTACCCGGGGCCGGTGACGATTCGCAACTCGCTGTTCCGGGACAACATGTCCGCCGCGAAGTGCGGCGCGCTGGACCTGATGTTCACCGTGGGCTCGCGCGTGGAGAGCACGGTGTTCGAAGGCAACCGCACCTCCGACATCGACCGCTTCGCGCAGGCGGGCACGTCGTCCATGGCGGGCGGCGGAGCGATGTGCGTGACGCACGGCCGGGACTCCGTGGTGCGCGGCAACACCTTCCGGAACAACGGGCTGGAGGCCTTCCGCGGCAGCGTGTGGAGTGGCCTGGCGGTGAGGCCCCTGCTTGCCTGGCCCAACTCGCAGAACATCTACGACCTGGGCGGCGGCGCGGCGCTGCACTACTTCCAGCCGAACAATGACCTCATCGAAGACAACCTCTTCGAGGACAACTTCGTGACGAAGGGCCCGGCGGCGGCCATCTACCTGGAGGACGTGGGGACCCGCGCCGTCACCGTTCGACACAACCGCTTCGTGGGCAACCAGGCAGGGGCGGGAGGCGTCGTCGTCTGCAACCGGGGCAGCGGCGGGGTGGAGCTGGTGGTCGCGAGCGACAACGTCTTCCAGGGGAACGAAGTGAACGGCGCTCCCGCTCCGAACGTGACGGGCGACTGCACGGTCGCCGCCCAGTAGTCGGCGCGAGTCCTACCTTGTCGCCATCGGGGGGCCCGGGGCCTCGAATAAAGTGGCTCCGGGCGCGTCAGGAGGCTTTGTACACACCAGCGAGCTTCGCGCTCACGAGGACCCCCCACCATGAACGCTTTTTCTTCCGCCGTGCTCGCGGGACTTCTCTTCGCGGGAAGCGCGCAGGCCCAGTCCCGAAACAACCAGTGGGAGCGCGCGCAGAACCGCTACGAGGCGCATGAGGACCGTCGCGAGCTTCGGGACGACCGGATGGACGTGCAGGAGCTGAAGACCGTCCTGGCCCGCTTCGACAAGGCCTGGGCGCGTCGTGACCACCGCGAGATGGATGCCGTGGAAGCGCGGCTCCGCCAGCTTCTCCACGCGGAGATGATGGAGAGCCGCAACGAGCTGTCGTCCTCGCAGCGGGAGGCCCAGCGCAGCCAGCGTGAGGTGCGCGCGGAGCAGTGGGAGGTCCGGGACGATGCGGCCTGGGGGCGCCGGGCCGCGTACGTCAGCGACAAGCGGGACCTCCGCGATGACCGGCGGGATGCCCGGGACGACCGTCGCGATGTGAAGGCGGAGGCCAGCACGCTGCGCTCGCGGCAGGTCATCGCCCGGGAGCTCGCGGAGCTGGAGGGCCGCAGGGCTGGAGGCGCGCTGCACCGCAAGCGGGACCTCATCCAGGAGCTCATCCGGCTGGCGGAGCGCGAGGTCCGCGAGGGCAAGCAGGAGCTGCGCGAGGACCATCGCGAGCGGCGCGAGGACCGCCGTGAGCACCGCCGGGGCTGAGTCCGGCGATTCGCTCGCCGGGTGACACTTGCCGCCCATCCGTGGCGTCCGGGCTTTCGAAAGGGACGCAGGCCGGCATTGACTGCCGGCCGTGGGAATCTGGTCGAAGAAGAGCCTCACGAGGCTCCAGAACGAGGATGGCGAGGGGCACGAGCTGCATCGCACCCTCAATGGGCTCCAGCTCACGCTGCTGGGAATTGGAGCCATCATCGGCGCGGGCATCTTCGTCGTGACGGGGACGGCGGCGGCGCAGCACGCGGGGCCCGCCATCGTCCTGTCGTTCATCCTGGCTGGGATGGGCTGCCTCTTCGCGGGGCTGTGCTACGCGGAGTTCGCCTCGATGATTCCCGTGGCCGGCAGCGCGTACACGTACGGCTACGCCACCCTGGGCGAGCTGGTGGCGTGGATCATCGGCTGGGATTTGATGCTGGAGTATCTCTTCGCGTCCTCGGCCGTGGCGGTGGGGTGGTCCGGCTACCTGACCGCCTTCCTGCGCGACTACGCGGGCTGGGAGCTGCCCGCGGCCCTGGCGAATGCACCGCTCGGCACCACGCCGGGCTCGCTCGTGCCTCACGCCACCGGAGCGCTCATCAACCTTCCGGCGGTGCTGCTGGTGGGCGTGCTCACGGCGCTGCTCGTCGTCGGCATCCATGAGTCCGCGCGCGTCAACAACCTCATCGTCTTCGTGAAGGTCGCCATCGTCCTGCTGGTCATCGTCTTCGGCGCCTTCCATGTCGAGCGCGAGCACTGGACGCCCTTCATCCCGCCCAACACGGGGCGCTTCGGCGAGTTCGGCTGGAGCGGGGTGCTGGCGGGGGCCGGGGTCATCTTCTTCGCGTACATCGGCTTCGACGCCGTCTCCACGGCGGCGCAGGAGACGCGCAACCCGTCGAAGGACCTGCCCACGGGCATCCTCGGCTCGCTCATCGTGTGCACGGTGCTCTATGTGCTGATGGCGGCGGTGATGACGGGGCTGGCGCCGTACCAAACGCTGGATGTGGCCGAGCCCGTGTACGTGGCCATCTCCGAGGGAGGCCCCGCCTTGCAGTGGCTGCGGCCCATCGTCGGCGTGGGGGCCATCGCGGGGCTCGCCTCGGTGGTGCTCGTCATGCTGATGGGGCAGCCCCGCATCTTCTTCGCCATGTCACGCGACGGGCTGCTGCCGCCATTCTTCGGACGCATCCACCCGCGCTACCGGACGCCCTATGTGTCCACGCTCATCACCGGAGGCGTGGCCATGGTGGTGGCGGGGCTGTTCCCCATCGGGTTGCTCGGGCACCTGGTCTCCATCGGGACGCTGTTCGCGTTCGTGGTCGTCTGCGCCGGCATCCTGGTGTTGCGCTACAAGCGGCCGGAGCTGCCCCGGCCCTTTCGGACGCCCTTCGTGCCGGTGGTCCCCATCCTGGGCATTCTCGTCTGCACGGCCCTGATGCTGGGCCTTGGCACGGAGACCTGGATACGGCTCATCCTCTGGCTCGCGCTGGGGCTCGTCATCTACTTCGGCTATGGCCGCAAGCACTCCCGCGTCGGGCGCGAGGAGGCGGCCGCGGGGACGGAGCCGCGCTGAGGTTCCGTGCCCTCAGTCGTGGAGGGCCACGGGCTTGAAGTGGATGCGCTCGGCCTCGGGGTGGACATAGAACGGCCGCACGCGGATGCCGGTGTGCTCCTTCTGGAGTTCCTCGGCGGCGTGGCGCAGGTCGTTGACCTGTTGCTCCGCGATGAACTCGGGGCCCATCGTCCCGTGGCGGGTCTGGTAGTAGCCGCAGTTGGCGTGCGCGAGCAGGAGCACCTCCTCGATGTGGTGGCCGATGATGAGGAAGCGGGCCGCGCGGGTGATGGTGTCGCTCTCCAGGTAGTCGGCCGTCCAGCGGTTGAGCAGCGCGGGGCCGCCCGGAATGGTCAGGGTGTCGATGCGCTCGTGGCCCAGGTGGGTGGCCAGGTCTTCCACGGCGTCCGTGAAGCGGCCATCCGAGCAATAGATGGCGAGCACCGTCGGATGGCGGTGCTTGTAGCGGTGGCGGGAGACGAACGGCTTCTCGTCGTCGATCATGTGCGCACCCTAGCGGGTTTCCCCTCATGGGGGTCGAGCGGGTGGCCAGAATCGGGCCAAGGCGTTAGACACGGGGGCATGTCTCCTTCCCGTCGTGGTGGGCGCATCTCAGGGCTGCGACTCGAGCGGGTGCGCGCCTCCCGTCAGTTCGCGGAGGGCCGGTTTCGCAACACCGCGCCCGTGGCTCCTGGCATCCAGGGCAACCCCTTGCCGTTGCTGGGCGAGTACTTCTGTGGAGGCGAGCAGCGCACGCCGCCGGGGCCGTTGCCCATGGAGAGCCCGTTGGAGGCCTGGGCACGCAAGCCCGACACCGGTCTGCGGGTGACGTGGCTGGGGCACAGCACGATGCTGCTGGAGCTGGACGGCGCGCGCATCCTGACGGACCCCGTGTTCGGCGAGCGCGCCTCGCCCATGTCCTTCGCCGGGCCTCGTCGCTTCCACGAGGTGCCGGTGTCCCTGGAGGCGCTGCCGGAGCTGGACGCGGTGCTCGTGTCGCATGACCACTATGACCACTTGTGCCGGCCGACCATCCAGGCGCTGGCGAAGCGGCGTGTTCCGTTCGTCACGGCCCTGGGCGTGGGGGCCCACCTGGAGGCCTTCGGCGTGGCGCCGGAGCTCATCACCGAGCTGGACTGGTGGGAGCGGGCCACGGTGGGGCCGGTGGCGCTCACCGCCACCCCGTCGCAGCACTTCTCCGGGCGCGGCCTGGGCGACCGGAACCGGACCCTGTGGGCGTCCTGGGTGCTGGAGAGCGACAAGCACCGCCTCTTCTTCAGCGGCGACACCGGGCTGACGGAGGAGCTTCGCGAGGTGGGGCGGCGCCACGGTCCGTTCGACCTGGTGATGGTGGAGGTCGGCGCCTTCCACCCGAGCTGGGGCACCATCCACCTGGGCCCGGAGAACGCCCTCAAGGCCCATGAGATGTTGGGGGGCGGCCGGTTGATGCCCGTGCACTGGGGCACCTTCAACCTGGCGCTGCACGCGTGGGACGAGCCCGCGGAGACGCTGCTCCGCCTGGCCACCGAGCAGCAGGTCCAGCTCTTCACGCCCCGCCTGGGGGCCGCGAGCGAGCCCCTGCGCCTGGAGCAGGCCACGCCCTGGTGGCGCGAAGTCTCGGCGGGCGTGTTGGCGCCGAGGCCCGTCCTGGGCGGGTAGGCAGGCGTTCCATCGACCGCGCGACGGGACTCCACGGGGCCCCTGAGTCGATGTCTTGGAACGCGGGCAGGGGGATGGGCATCTCTCCTCCAGCAGGTGGATGCAACCATGACCTTGCCCCTCATCGCGCTCGCGGCTGTCGGTTCAGGTGCGCTGCACGCACTGGCGGGACCGGACCATCTGCTGAGCCTCGCCCCGCTGTCCGTGGGGCGTCGACAGGGCGCATGGCGGGTGGGGTTGTTGTGGGGGCTGGGCCATGGGCTCGGCACCCTGCTCGCCGCGGGCGTCTTGCTGGTGCTCCTGTCCGCCGTGCATCTCGAATCCGTCGACCGCTGGGCGGAGCGCCTCGCGGGCCTCGCGCTGCTGGGCATGGGCGTCTGGGGGCTGCGGCGGAAGCTGGTCGCCGGTGACGACAGTCAGGCCTCTCGAGGAGTGCTCGCCGTGGGCCTGGTGCATGGGCTCACCGGAGCGTCCGCGCTGCTGTTGCTGCTGCCCATCGCTGTATCCGGTACGGGGCCAGAGCAGGCCCTCTACCTGGGCGGGTTCTCCATCGGCAGCACGCTGGCCATGTCCGCGCTGACCGCCGGTATCGCCGCCTTCTCTCGCATCCGTCAGGTCTCCTCCAAGCTCGCGACGCACGTGCCCCGCGTGGCGTCCACGGTCTCCATCCTCGTGGGCAGCGCGTGGATGCTCGGGAGCTTCTGAGTCAGCGCGCGGAGTGCTTCGGACATGACTCGGGCCGGACTCCACCTGGTTTCGTGGAGCCCGGCCCGTTCACTTCGCGTGTCCGGCGTGCGTCAGTGGACGCGGCCCGGAGGCAGGTTCGAGCGGGGGGGGAAGCCCGGCACGGCCGCATCCAGGTTCTTCGTGCTGCTCAGTGAGCGCGGCGCGAGCAGGGACTCACCCACGGAGCCGGTCATCGCCTGGAGGCTCTGCGGCGCTCCGCACACCAGGTTCTCCAGGTCGTCGTCTCGGCGGCCCAGGTCGTTGAAGACGCGGACGATGGAGGGGGACACAGGGTCCGGAGTCCCTCCCTGGCTGAGCATGAAGGGAGAGGGGCCCGAGGCGTTCCCCGCCGAACGCGGGAAGATGTGGAGGAAGGTGGTCTGCGTCTCCCCCGCGTGGCAGCCGTTGCACGTGTTCAGGGAGAATCGATGGCGGGCCTCGGGGTCCGCGCCTGGCGCGTTCCAGAAGAAGAAGAACGGCGTGAGCGCGGAGCCCGCGAGGAAGGGCTGTCCCTCGAAGAAGGCCGGCACCACATGCGTGCCGCTCATCAGGGGCGCCAGGTTCTGCTGCACGTAGTTCGTCACCAGGGGCGTGCCGGCGTGGAAGAGCTCCGGCGTGAGGGCCACGGGCGCAGGCGCCAGGCCAGTGGGCCCGAAGTGGAACTCGCGCAGCTCCCACAGCGGGTCCAACACGTTCTCATTGGTGCGCACCTGATGGATGGCGCTGCCCATGAAGTGTCCCGGTGCCACGAAGGACTGGGTGAAGCGGTCCGTGAGTGCCTGGAGCTTCGTGTTGTAGGCGGTCGTCCCGAGGCTCAGCGTGCCCAGATCGTGCCAGTCACGAGCCCAGCGCTGGATGTCCTCCGGCCCATCGCCGGGCAGCATGTACTCCAGGATGACGGTGAACGGCATCGGCTGGCCGGAGGGCGTGGTGACGCCGAAGACGAAGCGGCCCTCGCCCGAGTGCGTGCCCTCGCTGCGCAGGTCGATGCGGTTGACGATGGCGAGCAGCCGGAACGGCGCCGTGTTGAAGTCGAGCGGCGCGTTGGGGCCTCCGCTGCGGGACTCCCAGGGACCGAGCACGTCGGGACGGATGCGGGGGCGCGCGGCGACGAACGAAGCCTCGATGAACTGGTCCTGCTCCCACGTCTTCAGCCAGTTTCGCACCAGCTCGGAGGGGTTCTGTCCACCGTTCATGCGGCGCATCAGCGTGCCGAACGTCCAGACGCCGTTGCCGGTGGTCCGCACCGGGTCCTCCACCACGGACAGGTCGGTGATGAGCAGCTCCCGGTTCGGCGTCACCTGACACACGCCAGGAGCGCAGGCCGTGGAGGACTCGCAGCCGTTGACCGCGTTGCCGTCGCAATCGAATGTCCCCACCGCGCAGCCAAGGCCACACGTCCCCGCGCCGCAGACGCCGCTGGCGGAGGCCGCGCCGCCGCACACGGTGCCGCACGCGCCGCAGTTCGCCGCGTCGTCCATCATCGAGGTCTCACACCCGTTGCCCGGATTGCCATCGCAGTCCAGGAAGCCCAGGCCGCAGGTCTCCGTGAAGGACGTGCAGGCGGACTGATTGCCCGCGGCATCCCGGACCCGCATGAAGACGGTGACGCCCACCTGGTTGGCGAGCAGCGGCACCAGCGCGACTCCCGCATTGTCCAGCGGCACCTCCGTGCCCATGGGGAGGGTGCAGCCCGCGTTCGAGAAGAGGATGATTCGGGTCCGCGGCTCGGCCGTCGCGCGCACCGCGCTGACGAAGGGCGCCTGGGGGAAGGCCACCAGTCCCGGGAGGAGGGTGGGCGGCAGCGGCGCGAGGGTGTCATTCGTATACGCCACCGTCGGCGAGCAGCCCGAGGTGTTTCCGGCGGCATCCACGGCGCGCAACGTGAACGTCGTCACGGAGTTGGTCCCCACGGACAGGTTGAGGCTGAAGTTGCCGGTGGTGGCATTCGCCGTGAGGGTGGTCAGCGGCGTGCCTCCGCAGCTGGGGTTCTGGAAGACGCGGACGAGCGCGCCCGCCTCGGTGCGCCCTTCGAGCAGGGGATTCACCTGGGTTCCCGCCCCATTGGGGACGAAGGCGAGCTGGAAGGGCGTGGCGGGGGCGAGGGTGTCATGCACGTAGCTGATGGCGGCGGAGCACGCGGAGAGGTTGCCCACCGAGTCCTCGGCCTTCGCGGAGAAGGTGCTCGTGGTGTTGGCCGTCATGGTGAAGGCCCGGGTGAAGATGCCCGAGGCGTTGGCCGTCACGCTCGCGAGGGGGCTGCCAGCGCAGCTGCTCCCGGAGAAGAGTCGCACGGTGGCGCCCGCCTCCGTGGTTCCGGCGAGCGTCGTGCTGGTCTGCGTGCTGGGAGAGGCGGGCGTGAGGCCGGTGAAGACCGGGACGATGGGCGCCACCGTGTCGCGCACGCAGCCGAGCAGCTCCAGCCGTGCCAGGGAGATGACCTCGACCCCGGTGCGAGAATCATTGTCGTCCGTCACGTTCAGCCGGAACTTGCTGAAGTTCCTCGGGGTGCTGAGCGTGTACTCGCGCCGCTCCGAGCCCAACCAGTTCATCTCGTCGACGCGCGTGTCGACCGTCACCCACGCGCTGCCGTTCCAGCCTTGGAAGGTCCAGTTCTTGGGCGCGCGCGTGGTGACGTCTCCGTTGGCGTACTTGATGGCGTACCGGCTGATGATGCGAGGCCCGTCCGGCCACTCATAAGCCACCCACGCTGGAGTCTGGGCGATTGCGGAGATCCACATGGACGCGCCGGTGGCCACGCTGTCGAACGCCTTCCAGGCGGCATATTCCGGGTCCGCCTCGATGACGCCGGAGGCCGTGACGATGCCGGAGGGCGCGGTCGCGCTCGTCATGTCCGGCACCTGGTTGACGTTGGCGGCGCAGGCGCAGTTGTAGAAGCTCAGCTTGCCGATGGAGAGGACATCCACGCCTGTGCCAGTCGCATTGTCCTCCGTCACCACCAGGCGGTACTTGGCGTAGGCCGTCGGAGCCGCGACGGCGAACTCGCGCTGCTCGCTGCCACCCCAGTTCGTCTGGATCGTGCGCGAGTCAATCGTGTTCCACGCGGAGCCGGACCAGCCCTGCAGCGTCCAGTCCCGGGGGGCTCTTGCGTTGACCGCGCCGTTGGAGAACCGGATGGCGTAGTGCGTGACGGTCTTGGGCCCGTTGAAGAACTCGTAGGTGAGCCACGCGGTGGACTGGCCGCTCGCGGAGAGCCACATGGTGGTGTCGCTGCCGTCCAGCGCCATCCACCCGGGGTTGGAGGCGCTGAGCTGGCTGGAGGCGATGGCGAGCCCGCTCGGGGCATCGCCGGACGTCATCGCGGGGATGAGGCTGTCGCCGCAGGTGAGGCCCTGGGTGATGGCACCCAGCGGCTCGGGAGGGAGGTCATCGGGCGGCGGGGCGTCCTGACACCCGGGCACGAAGGCCAGGGTGAGGGCGCTCGCCAGGAAGAGGCTTCGGATGGATATCGGGCGATGCATGGACACGCTCCTCGCAACGGGCCGCCGGAGAACGCCGGAGGCACTGGAGGACCGTGTCGTAGCGGGACGTGTCGACAGCGAGGGCTGGGATGTGACGGAAGCGCCGACGCCGGTGACGAGTCGTCCTCCGCGCGGGACGAGCGTTTGACCCCAGGCGCGGCGCGTCCGGTGGGCTGGCGCTCCAGGTATCTCGATGGGACTCGCGTCGCTGCTGGGACTGGTGGGGTGCCCCTGTTCCTCTACCTCCAGTCGGGCGCGGCCACCATCGCCTTCAAGGACTGACGCTCAGCGGCCCAGCAGCGCCGCGAACAGCCACGCCGCGAACGTGCCCACGCCCGGCGTCACCTGCGCTTGCGTCCACCTCAACTTGCGCACGTGACGGCGGCTCTTCGCCTCCGAAGCCAGGGGCTCCAGCACCGCGAGCGCCTCGTCCCGTTGCTTCTGTCGCGCCAGCAGCAGCGCCAGGTCCAGCTTCACCTCGAACAGCGTCGCGTCCAGCGCCAGCGTCTCTCGCAAGAGAAGGATGGCGCCGGGCCGCTCGGAGCCTCGATGGAAGTGGAGCCGGCCCCGCAGCAGCGTCTTCACCGCCTCCGCGCGGTGTCCCTTCACGACGTGGAGCTTAGACACCTGGCGCCAGAGGTCCAGCTCCCGGGGGAACAGCTCCGCCGCCTGCGCATACACGGCGAGCGCCTTGTCCGCGAAGCCCTTGTCCAGGTGCACCTGGGCCGCGGCGCGGAAGCTCTCCAGCGCGGCCTCCGGCTGTTTCACCCGGGCCAGCAGCGGCGCGAGCTTTCCCAGCACCACCGCATCCTTAGGCTCCAGCTCCAGCGCCTTCCTGTAACCGGAGATGGCCTTGTTCAGCCGGCCCTTCGAGCGCGCCAGGTCCGCCTCGGTGACGAGCTCCGAACGGGACGGCGGCGTCTTGCTTCCGAACAGCATCGCGACTCCGCATTGAAGTCGCACCGCGCGCCGGGAGCAACCCCATGTGAGCCGCCACGGTGGGACGTGTTCGCCAGGTGAAACAGCCGCGCTGGAAGTTTCGACGAGACAAATAGGTGAGCCCGATCAGGGTGTCCTCCTGACCGGGCTCGGGGTGCTGCCATTTGTGAGGCCCGCACGTTTAAGACTTCGCCTCAGTGTGATGCCCCGTGTCCTGCGATTGAACGACCGCCGCGCAAGCGAGTGAAGCGGCGGGCTGGAATTGCACCAGCATCTCGGGGAGAAGGGCGGAGTCGGTAGATCGGACCTGCGACAGCGAATGCTGAGTCTGGAGTGAGAATTTGAGCGTGGGGTGCTTCGCGGGCCCTTGATGTCGCTTGCCTCTACCAGTTGGGCTACCCCGCCGTAGGAGATGGCGGGGGCAGGGCTTGAACCTGCACTGAAGGCGACCCGGGAACGCTCGGCGTCAACTTGCTGCTGAGTTTGAGCTTGTACTCCGAAAGGACTGCGCGGCTGAGTCTAGCCGAAGAGATAGCCGAGGAGAACCTCACCCGACTTCATCTCTTCCACCTCCACGGCGTTGGCTTCCTCGCGCGCGAACTTGACCGCCTGCTGGAGCTTCTCCACGCGCTCCACCAGCTCGTTGACCCGGACGGCGGGGAGGGCGCCCGAGTACTTCACCGTCTTCCAGTAACCGACGACGATGTCCTCGTAATAGACCTCCACCTGGGCGGGGTGCTTCTCGGTGGCCTCGGCCTTCACGTGGTTGCGGGGGACCTTCTTCGTCTTCGCCGTCTGCACGGACTCGGTGGCCCACAGGCCCTGCGCCGGGTCCGGAACCCAGGACTCCGACGGGTCCAGCGTGGGCAGCTTCTTCACGAAGGTCTGCAGGTCGACGAGCTGCTTCTCCAGGAAGAGGAGGTACGTGGCGGGGGCGCCCTTGAGGAGCACCTTGCCATCGACACGCACGTCCGCCTTGGCGTGACAGTTGGTGAGGTCCTTGGTGGCGGTGACGTCGAAGAGCCGGGTGAGAATTTCCTTCGTCTTCTTCAGCACGTCGTCGGTGCGCACCTGCACGCGCGTGGACTCAGGAGGGAAGCGCTCACCCTCTTCGTCACGGGGCTGATAGGTGCGGGAGATGCCGTTGAGCAGCTGCGGCTTCTGGAGGTCGTGGTGGGCCTGCGTCAGCTCCTGCTGGGAGCGGTTCTTGACGCCCTTCTCGACGGCGATGATCTGATTGAGCTTGGTCATGAGGTTCGGGTCTTCGCGTTTTTGAGTTGGGGCCAGGACGGTGCGCCCGGAGCGTACCTGACGCGGACGCCGATTCTCAGTCGGGCTTTCCGTAGCCCACGAGCGCGTCGTCCTCGAACTCCGCCACCCAGCCTCCCGGCAGGGCGAGCGCGCTCATCAACGCGGGACGCCGACGCAGCAGGGAATACACGGGGAATGTCTCGAAGGTCTCATCGCCCGGAGGGCCGGGGGGGACGATGAGCCAGCCGGAGTCGGTGCCCTCGGGGGCCCGGGCGCGCGCCATGGCGACGCGGTGACTCCGGTCCCACCCGGGCACGGCCGCGACCTTGTCTCCGTAGCGAGGAAACAAGGGCTCGGTGCCTACCGTCTGCGTCGTCTCCAGCATCCGCCCCTGGATGCGCAGCGTCACGGTGATGTCGTCGCGCCAGTCGTTCAGCGGATCGCCGTCGAAGTCGGGCTCCGTCACGACCAGCGAGTCCCCGCGCGGGTCCAGGCGCAGACTGGACCAGCCGAAGCGCAGCGTGCGCCCGGGGATGAGGCCGCCGGGCGGCAGGCGCGTGAGCACGCTCAGCACCCACTCGGCCTGTTCCTCCGCGTCATCCGCGCACATGAGCACCACGTGCGCCCCGTGCAGGTGCCGCTCCAGTCGAAGCTGTCCCATCTCCATCCCTCCCGCCGCTGCCCCGCGTCCACCGCGAGTGCCGCCGGGCAGCATGTCGCGAACCCTCGCGTCGAGGAAGCACGTCGATGGGCGGATTACCGTCCCTGGAACACTGGGGGCCTGCGTGCCGCCGCCGCCGCGAGCCCTTCGCCCAGGTCCGCGCTGCCGTAGCTCTCCGCCTGGAGTCGGGCCTCTTCCTTCAGCGCGCGTTGGAGTCCCGCGCGGTCCAGGCCAAGGCGCTGCTTGAGTCCACGCGTCGCCAGCGGTGCGTTCGCCGCGATGCTCGTCGCGAGCGCGCTCGCGCGGGTGCGGGTCTGCGTCGCGGCGGTGGCCTCCAGCGCCAGCCCCAGCCGCACCGCCTCTCGGCCATCGAAACGACGGCCCGTGAGCAGCAGCTCCGCGGCGCGCTGGGGGCCCGCTCGCAGCGGCACCAGATACGTGGCGCCCATGCCGGGATGCAGGCCGAGCTGCACGAAGTTGAGGGCCAGCTTCGCGTCCTCGGAGACGATGCACACGTCGCATGCGAGCGCGACGCACAGCCCCGCGCCAATGGCCGCGCCCTCCACCGCCGCCACCGTGGGCACGGGCAGGTCGAGGATGCTGAGATAGCGCGAGTAGAAGTCGAGCATGAAGCCCCGGGCCTCGTCGAAGGGGACCTGGCGCAGTCGCTCCAGCATCTGGAGGTCGCCACCCGCGGAGAAGGTGCCGCCCGCTCCGGCGAAGACGACGGCGCGCACGTCGTCCCTCCGACGCAGTTCCTCCACCCGCGCACGCAGCGCGTCTCCCAATTCGGGAGTCATCGCGTTGCGGCGCGCGGCGTCGTTCAGCGTGAGCGTCGCGACGCCCCCTTCAATGTCGAGCAGCACGCCCGTGGCCTGGACAGTCATGAGCGGACTGTAACCGCATCCGCCCTCGCGCTCGGCGCCAAAGGCACGGTGAGCGCGAGGGCAGGGGCCGTGTCGGCTAGAACGCCCGGTTCACGGCATAGCCACAGATGCGGTGCTCGGCCTTGTACGTATTCGCACCGGGAATCCCGTCGATGGGCCCCGTGTAGCCGAACTCCCGGCCTACCGTCTGGACGCGCTGCCAGTAGATGGCGCCCGGGATTCCATCATCCTGCGCGGAGGTGCGCGGGCCGCCCCGGCGGTTGAGCTCGCGCGCCGTGATTCTCACGCGAATCTTCTCCGTGACGGGCCCGGTGACACCGTCGATGGGACCCGTGTAGCCGAAGTCCCGCTGTCCCACCGTCTGGATGCGCTTGAAGTAGATGGGTCCGGGGACTCCGTCGTCCTCCGTGGACGTCCGGGGAAGGCCGCCGCCACCACCACCGGGCAGCGGGCCGTGGTCCGGGATGACGCTGCCCGCGTAGTCCAGCGACCAGCCGAGATACCGCGCGCCCGAAGCCGCCGAATACCCGGACACGCTGTTGATGCCGATGGCATTGCCCCAGCTCTGCGACAGCTTCCGCGTCGCCATGAAGACAGTGGTGCCGCCGCCGTTGAGGTCCAGGCCCACGTGTCCGAACGAGCCGATGTCCCACCAGTGGAACGCGCCCGCGGGAGCCTGGGAGGCGGAGTACGGCTGCCGCGTCGACGCGTGGTAGGCCTCGATGGCCGACGGCCGCGCGGAGGACTCGGGGAATCCGCCGAAGCGCCACATCAGCGACGCACACCACTGGTCCCACGTGCCGCCGTCTCGCGTGGGATGGGCCGACGCGTAGGCGCGTGCCCGGTTGTAGATGGCGGTGTTCAGCTCGGCCGTGCTCGTGTCGAGCACCTCGGGCGCGTCCGTCACCGCCTCGCCCTCGCCACATGCGGAGAGCCCCACGAACAGCAGGGCGAGGAACGAAGACATCCGTTTCGTCTGCATCTTTCTTCTCCAGGCGGGTTGTCCCCGCGAGCAGTCCTCGGGCCGCGCGCGGCGAGCGTCTGTGTCTCACCGCGATTCGACCCCAGGGGTCCACACGTTGTCGGCGCGTGACTCTCTGGAGTTTCTGCTTCATCGAAATTCAAGAAGCGGTTTCGTCACGGGCGATGCTTCACCCCGTTGAATCCTTGCAAGCGTTTCGCTTCCGCTCGCGGGCGCTGATGCAACGGATTTCTTGTCCGGATGATATGTGCCCCCGGGCGGCCGCCTTGTCATTGGCTGTCGGGTGGTGGCCCGTCTCGCTGTGTGATGTCCAGACTTGTCATCACGGCGCACGGCTCTCCAGCGGCCCATTCATGGGCTTCCGAGCTTTTTCACGAGATGAATCCAACCGGGGAGGAAATGGTCATGTTCGAGCAGTCTTTGGGTGCGGCCCGATGAAGTCATCGCGCGAAGCGGTGCGGCCACGTCGGACGGTGTTGGTCACCGGTGGGTCCAGCGGCATCGGCGCGGAGGTGGTGCGGGCCATGGCGGGCCAGGGGGACCGGGTCTGGCTGACCTATCATCGCGGCAGGGAGCGCGCGCTGGCGCTGCTGCGGGAACTCAGCGGGGACGAGGACCGGGGGCATCTGGCCCTGCCACTGGACCAGTCGAACGCGGGCCAGGTGCAGGCGTTGGTCAGCGGCCTGCCCGGCCCGGTCGATATCCTCATCAACAACGCCGCGCTGGGGACGGAGACCGTCAAGGCCGAGGGCGGAGGGTCGGCGTTGATGGAGGATGAGCTGTTCTTCCGGGTCAACTGCCTGGGCCCGCTCTGGCTGACCCGCATGCTGGTGCCGAAGATGCTGGAGCAGGGAGGTGGCACGGTGGTGATGCTGTCCAGCGTGGATGGCGCCTTCGCGGCCTTCCCCGGCTTCCGTGCCGCGGATGGAATGAGCAAGGCGGCCATCGCCTTCCTGACCCGGCAACTGGCGGCGGAGCTGGCTCATGAGCCCGTGACGGTGGTGTGCGTGGCGCCCGGGGCCACCGACACACCGATGTTCCGGGCCAGCACCCTGGAGCCCCTGAGCGACCAGGCCCGGCGCGCGCTCATCGCCCGGCTGCCGAAGCAGCGCTTGATTGAGGCGTCGGAGATAGCGGAGCTGGTGCGCTGGCTCTGTGAGCCCCAGGCCCGCGTCCTTCATGGCGCGGTCCTGGATGCCTCCCTGGGGCTGGGGGCTCATCCAGGGCTGCTGACAGGGCTTCGTCAGTAGATGGTCAGCGACAGCTCATCGCCGGGGCGGACGGACATCTCCTGCTCGCTCTCGAAGGTCCTGTCGCTGCCCAGGCTCTTGTGGCCCAGGGTGCCGATGATTTCGATGCCGAAGCGGATGCGGTCCGTGTTGCCCACCATGTCGGGGGGCAAGACGAAGTTGCGCGTGGTCATCCCCGGCACCGTCCCCAGCCGCACCCGCCGCGTCCCCGTCAGCGCGTAGAGGTTGACGTCCACGAGCTTCCGGCTCTCCACCGCCACCGTGGTCTTCGGCGGCGGAGGCCGGTTGGGGTCCGCCGCCGCCCCGTGCGCCCCTCCACACGCTGAAGCCACGGCGGTGAGCACGAGCAGCAGGGCGGGGAGGGCGGACTGGGGACGCATGGGACCTCGCTTCCGAGGAAGGGAAGGACTACCGGTGCGGCGCGACCTGGGTGGAGCCTTCCGCCCGGAGCGACTGGGTGGCGAGGCCGGACATGCTCTCCGCCAGCCCCTGGACGGAGCGGGTGGCCTCCTGCGTCTCCTGCACCGTCTTCAGGGTGCGCTGCATCTGTCCGGACAGCTCCTGGATGGCCATGGCCATCTGCTGGGTGCCCGAGTCCTGCGCGCTGACGGCGGCGGTGATCTGCCGCATGCTCGCGCTGGAGTCGCCGATGAGGATGGCCAGCTCCTGGAACTGGGCGCTGGACGTGCGCACGGCATCCAGGCTCTGCCGGACGCGCTCGTCGCCCTTCTCGCTGAACTGGGCCGCCTCCCGCATGCTGGCGCTCACGCCGTTGAGCACCTCGCGGATGCGGTGCGTGGCGCGGATGGACTGGTCCGCCAGTCCGCGCATCTCTCTTGCCACCACGCCGAAGCCGCGGCCGCTCTCTCCGCTGCGCGCCGCTTCAATCGCCGCGTTGATGGCCAGCATGTTGGACTGGTCCGCCAGGTCCTTCACCGAGTCGACGATGCCGGACACCTCGCGCGTGCGCTCGTCGAGCGCGAGGATGCGACGGGCCATCTCCGACACCTCGGAGCGGATCGCCGCCAGGTCCGCCAGCGTGCGCTCCAGCGCGGCGCTGCCCTCGCGGCCCACCTGCTCTGCGCCTTCGGCCGACGCGGCCAGCGAGCTGGCCTTCTCCGCCGTCATCTGCGACGAGCGGCGAATCTCCTTCACCGTCTGCTCGGCCTCCTGCAGCGCCGCGGCCTGACGGCTGACGCCCTCGGTCTGCTGGTCGCTGGTGGAGCGCAGCTGCTGCACCACCGTGGCCAGCTCTCCGGCGCCGGTGCCCATGCGCTCGGCCAGGTTGCGCACCTCCAGCTGTCGCTCCTCCAACTGCCGGGTGTGGGCCTCCAGCGAGCGCACCACCTCCATGGAGCGCCGCGCGACGATGCCCAGCAGCGACAGGGTCAGCGCCAGGTAGCCCCAGTGCGACACGTTGCCCAGCGAGAAGGGCAGCACGCCGATGACGGGCAGCACCGTGAGCGCGAGGAAGAGGACGAGCCCACCCAGGCCCGCCACGAAGATGCGGGCGTCGGGGTTGCCGCGCCACGCCTCCATCGCCGCCACGCTGAAACAGATGAGGAGGATGGTGAACGAGAAGGGCAGGAAGGGCACCAGGATGCGCTGCGCGGTGCCCAGGTCCAGCAGGGCGGACAGGGCCGCCACCACGCAGAGCGCCGTGTAGCCCATGGCGCCGATGCGGAACCAGCGCCGCTGGTTGTTGAGGAGCGCGTCCGACACGAACTCGATGAGGCCCGACACGAGCAGGAAGATGCCGAGCACCGTGAAGCGCGTGGCGGTGATGGGCGCGTCCCACAGCGCGTTGGGCATGCCGCTCAGGCCCAGCAGCACGAAGCCGCCGCTGGCGGAGAACACCGCCAGGCCCGCGAGCATCCGCCGACGCCAGTGCAGCAGGAACGCTCCACCGGAGCCCACGGCCACCGCCAGCAGCAGCATGCCCATGACGAACGGCGCCTGGCCCTCGCGCGTCACCTTGGCGAGCAGCTGATGCCGGGAGCCGATCAACGCGCCCTGCGCCACGCCGATGTTCGGGTTGCTCGACTGCACGCGCAGCAGCAGATGTCCACCGAGCGCGGCGCGCGGCACCGGCACCACGTGCCAGGCCATGTTGTCGGACAGCTCCGCGCCGGAGGTGTTCAGCCGTCCGCTCACATAGACGCGCTGACCGTTGGCGTAGGCCTCCACGGCATTGGTGACCTCACCCAGCATCACCGCGGGCTCCGCCCAGGGGCCTTGCGGCAGCGGGATGCTGATCCACAGGAAGATGTTGTTGCCGCGTCCCGGTGGGGGCTTGAGCGCTTCCATCGTGCGCCACTCGTCCGCGACGTTCGCGGTCTGTGCCCACAGCGGGATTCCATCCGCGCCCTGGGGCGAGTCACCCCAGCGGTAACGCCAGCCCTCCAGCAACGGAACGGCGGAGCTCGGCTCCTCCTCCGCGCGAGCCGTGGGGGCATGGACGAGCGCGATGAGCAGCGCGCAGCCCAGCAGCACCAGACGCGAGGAGCGGCGCGACGATGCGTGAAGCCTCACGATGGAGTCGCGCGAGGCAAGGCTGTCGAAGGGTGTCGGGGAGGGGCGGTGGGCAGCCATGAGGAGGCCAATGCTCGACTGCCAGCGCATGGCTGTAAATAGGCCTGCATCCCTGACATGTAGGAAAGGGTTCCGAAAGGCCTGTAGGGAAGTGAGAGTGAAACTTTCCCGACGCGCCACGCCAACATTCAGGAGGGGCGATTGTGACCCAGATGCAGGTGTCTCGGGACATCGTGTCAGGACTGGACGCGAGGGAAGGCTTTAGCGGGGAGTCCCGTCTCGGGCCCGGGCGGCCGGCTTGAGCGGCTCGCCCGGACTTCCGCATGGAGGGCTCCCGCCTCAGAAGGAGCGGAAGATGCCGCGCACGCCGAGGGTGAAGAGCGCGTGGAAGCCGTCATCCACGGCGGTGACGGCGGACGTCTGCGGGGGCAGGCCGGTGATGCTCACCGTCTGGTCGCCGGTGCGCACGGTGTAGCTGCCCAGCGACGCGGTGACGATGGGGCCGAAGGCCAGGAAGCGCGAGACGCGCACGTCGCCTCCGGCGCTGAGGCGGACGAAGGTGGGGCCCCGGTCCGTCACCTTGGTGTCGATGCGCGCGGGCACGGTGCCTCCACCCGGCAGCGGCACTTGGGTGTCGCCCTTCACGTGGCTCTTGAGGAACTCCAGGCCCACGGCCAGCCCCACCCACGGGTCGAATTTCGACTCCGGCTTGAAGTGGAGCCGCGCCTCGGGGCCGACGCGCCACTGTGAGTTGTCGCAGTCGAAGCCCTCCGGACAGGAGATGTCGTTCGTCTTGGTGAAGACCTTCTCCCAGCTGCCCCAGACTCCCGCGTAGATGCGGGGGTTGATGCGGTAGCCCACCTCCAGGAGTATCGGCAGGGACGCGTTGGCGGCGTCGGTGATCTTCAAGTCCTCGCGTGTCCCCGTGCGCGACGTGCCGTCCTTGTAGACGTGCCCCGCGCCCAGGCCCAGGTTGACGCCCAGCGCGAGCTGGAAGCCTGACATCCCGTGCGCCGCGCGGACATCCATCTCCACCGCGCTCGACTCGCGGGTTTCTGATTCCTGCGCCATCGCCGTCCCGGAGATACCCAGGGTGGCGATGACAGATAGCGTCCAGCAGTGCCTCATGGCCATACGAGCTGCCTCCAATGCGTTTTGCGGGGTGGGACGAGAAGTGACCAATGAGGGTGGCCGCAGTGAAGCGGACTGAAGGGCCGAGCGTCCGGGGAGGACACAACCTCCCCCGGGGTGTTGGCCGCCCATCACCCCGGAAGGGAGCAGGTGTCCACGTGAGGTCATGAGACGACGTCCCAGGTCGGCCGCCTCCAACAAGGAGTCACGCGCCTGGAGCGCCGCCCGCTCCACCTGGAGCAGGGCGTCCCCAGGTTGCTCGTGGGGAATCCCTGGCGCCGTTGGCCGGATGAAAGGGGGGCGGCATGGAACAGGCCAGGGAGGGCCGCTGGAGCGGGATGGACCTGCTGCTCGGAAAGCCGCTCACCACCGCGCAGGCGTCGCACGAGCAGGTCGGAGTGCTCGCCGGCGTGGCGCTGCTCGGGCTGGATGCGCTGTCGTCCGCCGCGTATGGGCCGGAGGCCGCGCTCACCGTGCTGCGCCCGCTGGGGCCCTCGGGGGTGAAGCTGCTGTTTCCCATCACCGCGTGCATCGTCGGGTTGCTGGGGGTGGTGGCCGCCTCCTATCGGCAGACCATCGCCGCGTATCCGCGCGGAGGTGGGTCCTATACGGTGGCGCGTGAGAACCTGGGCCGGCGGGTGGGGTTGCTCGCGGCCTCCGCCCTGCTCCTGGACTACCTGCTCAACGTGGCGGTGGGCATCTCCGCCGGAGTGGGCGCCATCGTCTCCGCCTTCCCCTCGCTGGGGCCGCACACCCTGGGAATCGCACTGGGGTTGCTGGGCCTGCTCACGCTGGTGAACCTGCGAGGCGCGCGTGAGGCCGGGGCGCTCTTCCTGCTGCCCACCGGGATGTTCATCGGCTCGCTGTTCATCCTGCTCGCCGTCGGCGCCTTCCGGGCCTTCACGCAGGGCGGGGTGCCAGCAAGCGACATCCCTCCGCCCGCGCTGCCTCCGCCCTCGGCGAGCGTGGGGCTGTGGCTGGTGCTGCGGGCCTTCGCCAGCGGCTGCACCGCGATGACGGGCGTGGAGGCGGTCAGCAACGCGGTGCCCATCTTCCGGGCGCCGTCCGTGAAGCGCGCCAGGCTCACGCTGTCGCTCATCATCCTGGTCCTCGTGCTGTTGCTGCTGGGTGTGGCCGCGCTGTGCCGCGTCTATGGCGTGGGGGCCACCGTGCCCGATGGCCAGGGCTACCAGAGCGTCCTCTCCCAGCTGCTGGCCGCGGTGACGGGTCGGGGTGTCTTCTATTACGTGGCGATGACGTCCATCCTCGGCGTCCTCGCGCTGTCGGCCAACACCAGCTTCGCCGGCTTCCCTCGCGTGTGCTGGCTGCTGGCGCTGGACCGCTACCTGCCGGTGGCCTTCGTGCACCGGGGACGGCGACTGGCGTATTCGCGAGGCATCCTGTTGCTCTCCGTGCTGGCGGGGCTGCTCATCCTCGCCTCGAACGCCATCACCGACCGCCTCATCCCCTTGTTCGCCATTGGCGCGCTCCTGGCGTTCACCCTCTCTCAGACGGGCATGGTGGTGTACTGGACGCGCCGCCGCGAGGCGGGGTGGCGGTGGCGCCGCGTCCTCAATGGCGTGGGCGCGCTGCTGACGGGGCTGGCGTTGTCCATTGTCATCGTCGCCAAGTTCACGCATGGCGGCTGGGCCGCCGTCGTCATCATCCCGCTGGGCGTGCTGCTCTTCAGCCGCGTCCACCGGGCCTATCTGCGGGTTCGCGAGACGACGGGCCTCAGTCGCCCCATGACGCTGGAGCCGGGCGGGAGCATGGTGGCGGTGGTGCCCATGAGTCGCTGGTCCCATGCTTCGGAGACGGCCCTTCGCTTCGCGCTGGGGCTCTGCCTCGACGTCCGCGCGGTGCACGTGCGCACCGACGAGGAGGAGGACGCACCGGGCGCCCTCGCCGAGCAGTGGGCCACCCTCGTCCAGGAGCCCGCCATGCGGGCCCGTGTCCAGGTGCCGAGGCTGGAGGAGGTGGCTTCTCCCTACCGGGGGCTCGTGCAGCCCTTGCTGGACTACGTGGACGGGTTGCTCGCGGAGGACCCGCACCGCACGGTGGCCGTCGTCCTGCCGGAGCTGCTGGAGCGCCAGTGGTACCGCGCCGTCATGTACGGACGTCGCTCCGAGCTGCTGCGCAGCACGCTGCTGCTGTCCGGTGCCCGGCGTCTGGTCATCATCAGTGTGCCCTGGTACCTGCGCACCGGGGACCAGGCCCAGCCCGGCTCCGCCCTGGGGCCCGCCGGGGAGTCCGAGCCCGTGGCGCCCGCCTGAGGCGCGCCGCTTCATCGCGGCTCGACTGGAATTGTTGCAGGGCTCTTTCGTCAAACTTTCCGTGTAGGTTGTTTGCCGCGCGTTCTGGCCCGCAGGAGCCATTGCCCTCGGGGATGGAAGCCACGCCATTCATTCATCAGATATCGCCTCTCGGGCTCCCGGCATCCGAGAAGGTCTGTCTGTTCATGATACCTGGCCAGCAGATGCTCAAGACTGGCGGGCATTCCCAGACCTCAGTCGGAATAGTTTGGGAACCAAGCCAAAGCGGGCACCCTCCGTGCAGGGCGTCCGGCGTCCCTGTCAGCAAACCCCCAAGGGCGCGGAGGCGCAAAGATGAATCGCAGATGGTTTGGAGTCCTGCTCGGTGGAGCGTTATGGGCCCCAGGTGTATGGGCCCACGATTTCCGAGCGGAGAAGCTGGTGAACGGCGTGAAGCTCGCCACCATCAACACCTACCCCAACACGCTCACCTTCACGTTCAGCGCGACGAACATCCATCCGACGTTGGAGTCGATCCTCCTGTTGGCGCAGGACCCGCTCCTGTCGGCGTGCAGCCTCACTCCCGCGCCGCCGCTGACGGTGGCGGTGGGTGGCAACGTCACCTATCAGTGCACGTTCCCGGTGCCCAACTTCGAGGCCTGTGAGGCCCTGGGCAGGTTGGACTCCAACCCCTCCACGCCCGATGACAACGTGTCGTTCACCAACGTCTTCAACATCGGCTGGGACAGTGGCTCCGCCCAGGACACCGTCAACGTGCTCTGTGCCCAGGAGCGCATCCTGTCGTGTGATGACACCGTCTATATCTCGACCGCGTCCTCCTCCACCTCCGGCCTGCCCGTGGGGCCCTCGCGCCTCTACGTGTTCGACCCCGCCACGTCGACGCTGGCGCCCCAGGGTTCGACGTCGCTGCCGTACAACGGGCTCGCGTTCAACCACGTCGATGGCTTCCTGTATGCCGTCAACTCCGACGGGGTGAATGCGCCCAACCTCATCCGGGTGGACGCCAACGGCTCGGCGAACATCATCGCGCCGCTCATCACCGGCGCCGGGAGCACGGCCCTCTGGGGGGCGGGCGCCATCCTGGGCGACGGCTCCTACCTGGGGTTCGAAATCACGAGCAACCACCTGGTCCGCGTCAACACCACCACGGGCGCGACCTTGTCTGACGTCGTCGTGGGCACCCCCGCGACGTTCCGGGTCGCCGACTTCGCCGTCAATCCCATCAACGGCCTGCTGTATGGCTTCAACAGCGCCACCCAGCGCGTCACCATCATCAATCCGTTGCTGGGCACGCACACGGACTTCATCCTGCCCACTCGCATCAATGGCACGCTGTCGGTGGGCAACTCGATGGTCTCCGCGGTCTTCACCTCCTCAGGGGAGCTGTTCTTCTACGGCTCCACCAACGCGAACGTGAACCTGGCCAACACGTTCTATTCGGTGAACCTGGTGACGGGGGCGCTGACCACGGTCTCCACCGGCCCCACCACGCAGTTCGCGGACGGTGCGGCCTGCGCCTTCCCGCCGCCTCCGCCCGTGGGTGGGAACGGCACGCCGATGCTGACGCGGGATCATGGCTTCTTCGGCTCCAGTGAGGAGGCCCTGAGCCAGTGTCTGGCGCAAGGCCCCATCTCGCTGGGCAACCTGGGCAATGTCACCACGATGGAGAACGCGCTGGGCATCCTCTGGGCCAACCCGGGCATCTCCCAGAATGGGGAAGTCCGCTCTGACTTCGAGTCCCTCAAGGTGCGGGTCGCCCGTGAGCTGTTGACGGCGACGTGCAACGAGCGGTTCTTTGGCACGAAGGCGCCCACGCTGACCGGCATGGAGGCGTGGGTGACTCCCAGCCGGATGATGCTGGAGCCGGCGCTTCGGTTGCTGGAGAAGCACAACCGCGCCGGGCAGCGCAGGGCGGTGCCGCTGAGCAAGAAGATCTGGAAGTTGGATCCGCTGCTGGGGCAGGAGCGGGCCGTGGAACCGCGGTTCTGAAAGGGGGGATGACATGAAGACGAACTCAAGATGGATGGCCTTGTCAGGGATGTTCCTGGCGCTGACGCTGAGCGCGTGTGACGCCAACAGCGGGACCGACCCTGTCGACGTGCCCGAGGGAGACCGGTTCGAGCTGCGGCTGCTCGGTCAGGACACGGAGCTGTACGAGAAGGTGCTGCTGGGCGTGGGGCGCATCGAAGTCATGGCGCAGGGCAAGTCGTTGCCGTTCCAGCTCGCTCCGTCCGCGCGGTCGATGGACCTGTCAAAGACGGACCAGGCCTATCTGCTGGGGTATTTCTACCTGCCGGCGGAGGCCGACACGGCGGATGTCCGCGTGCACTTCGATGACGTGGGCGCCTTCCGGGAGGCTGGTGCGCCGGGGCTCATCAACGCGCGCTCGGGCTCCATCCTCTTCACGACCAGGCGCGCGGAGCTGGAGAAGCGCAAGCACGTCGTCATCCAGTTGCACCTGAAGGACAGCCTCTTCCAGGGCCGCGGCTCCAAGGTCCTGCTCCCCTCGACGTTCATCGTTCACTGAGGGTAGGACGGGCGGGGGCGCTTCGGCGCTCCCGCTCTCGGGGCGGAGGGTGTCGCGGCGCCCTCACGACATCGCGAGCGCCGCGCCGACGAATACACCGAGCAGGGTTGCGCCGACGAGGAGGAGGTTCTCCTTCAGGGCGGTGCGACGACGGGGGAGCGCGGACTGCAGAGGCGCGTCGTCGTCCACGGTCGCGAGGTCCGCCGGGAGGGCGGCGTCGAGCCGGGTCGCGGGCCTGGCGTTGCGTTGGGGCGCGAGCGGGGTGATGAGCCGCGTCGCGGGCTCGGCGTCGAGCTGGGGCGCGAGCGTGGCGTCGAACTGCGTCGCGGGCTCTGCGTCGAGTTGAGGCGCGAGCGTGGTGATGAGCCGCCTCGCGGGTTCGGCGTCGAGTTGGGGCGCGAGCGGGGTGATGAGCCGCGTCGCGGGCTCTGTGTCGAGTCGGGGCGCAGGCGTGGTGTCGAACTGCGTCGCGGACTCTGTGTCGAGCTGGGGCGCGACCGTTGCGTCAAACTGCGTTGCGGACTCTGTGTCGAGCTGGGGCGCGAGCGTGGTGATGAGCCGCGTTGCGGGCTCGGCGCCGAGCTGGGGCGCGAGCGTGGCGTCGAACTGCGTCGCGGACTCTGTGTCGAGCTGGGGCGCAGGCGTGGTGTCGAACTGCGTCGCGGACTCTGTGTCGAGCTGGAGCGCGGGCGAAGAGGCAGCCCGGGTCGCCGACGGCCTCTTTCGCTCCGGCGCGGTCTCGACCCGCTGTGCGAGCGGCTGGGTCACCTCGTCGTCCAGCTCCATCTCCGCGTGCGCCGAGGCCGCCCATGGCCTCAGCGCGTTCGCCATCTCCCGTGCGTCCGCGAAGCGCTCCGCGGGGCTCTTGTGCAGGGCACGCGCGAGCACTCGCGAGAACTCCTCGGGCACCTCGGGCCGAAGCGTGGAGGCCAGCGGCGGCACCCTCTCCACGATGGCGGAGAAGAGGGCCACCGTGTCGGCGACGTCGATGGGCTGCCTCCCTGTCACCATCTGAAACAGGCACGCCCCCAGCGAGTAGAGGTCCGCGCGCGCATCGACCGGCTGGCAGCGGACCTGCTCGGGCGCCATGAAGGAAGGTGTGCCCACCCACGCACCCGCCTCCGCGCCCACCGCCGAGGCATCGTCCTCGTGGAGCAGGCGCGCCACGCCGAAGTCCAGCACCTTCACCTTATCACCTGCCTCATCCGACACGATGAAGAGGTTGTCCGGCTTGATGTCGCGGTGGATGACGCCCGCCCGATGAGCGGTCTCCAGCGCGGACAGCGTCTGAATCGCGATGGCCACCGCGCGCCCGAGGGGCAGGGTACCCTGCTGCTTCAGCAGGAGCCTGAGCGTCTGGCCGTGGAGCAGCTCCATCACCATGAACGGAGGCTCGTCCGGATTGCACTGGAAGTCCTTCACCTCCACCAGGTGCGGGTGCTGGAGGCCCGCGATGGCGTGTGCCTCGCGCCGGAAGCGCGCGATGACCGCCTCATCGTCGACCAGGTGCTGCTGGAGCACCTTGATGGCCACCGCGCCATCCTCGTCGACACCGTCCGCCTCGTAGACGATGCCCATGGCCCCCACGCCAATCCGCTGACGCAGTTGATACTTCTGACCCAGCAATGTCCCGACCGAAGCTGACGAGCGGCTCATGTCGTTACGGGTATACCCAAGACGCTCACATAGCGAGGGGGTATCCGCCCGATGACGTATGATTCCAGTCGTTGATACCGGGAAAGCCCAGACGAGTCCGAAGGGCATGGCCGAATCACCCGGGTCGTCACCCGGAGATGTCTCGGCTCGTGAGTGAACGGTTCTCACGATGCGAGACCTGATACAGCCCGCGTTCCGCGATACTGGATTCAGAAGGTGATGCCCAGGCGAAGCAGGTCCAGGTTCAGGTCCGTGACGGCGCCGTCCGAGCGTTTGTCCGCGATGGAGAAGCCGTACGTGTAGCCCAGGTCGAACGGCTGGCGTCGCTGGTTCACCCCGTAGCCCATGCCGAGTCCGAAGACGGGCTCGAAGAAGAAGCCGGAGCGCCGAGTTACTACGCGGTAGCCCACGTCCAGCCCGAGCGTGGCCTGGAAGCCGTGCTCTTCTTCATAGGTCAGCGCGGCGGCCCTGCCCGACGGGCGGAAGCGCTGGGTGTCGAGGCTCCACATGCCGGTCAGCCGGGGTTGGATGAAGAAGCCTTGTCCCCGCGCCTTGGGCCAGGGCTTCCACGCCACACCCAGAGAGACCTTGAGCTGGCGCAGTGACGCGCAGCGCATGGACTCGCGAGAGCAGGTGGTGCGCGTGAACATGGGCGTCACTTCGAGCACCGCCATGGTCGAGTCCGACAGGTTGCGCCCCACGCCGATGGGAACCGCGACGTGGAGCTCCTCCTGCGTCAGGCCGGACCACAGGAACAGCGAGGCGTGAGACACAGGTGACAGCCAGATGGACGTCTTCGGGACGTCCGCGGGCAGCACCGCGGGGGAGTTGGGCGCATCCACCTCGGCATGGACCGCGGGTGCGAGAAGGAGCAGTGCGACGAGGGCTGGGCGGATCAGACAGTCGCTCCTGTGGCTGAGTGGCGATTGTCTCCAAGCAACACCCATGCCTCATCGCGCCGCCCAGGGCCGTGCGCGGGGACGGGCCTTCCAGCGCGACATGGCTGTCATTCCCGATACGCCCGGATTCCTGGCGGCGATGTCGTGGTGGGGAGTCCTGAGGGACCGCCGCGAAGCCTGGGTTCCGCCACGTGAAAGGGGTTGGACGGCTCGCGCCATCCAACCCCTGCTTGCTGCCCGGCGGCTCGGTGACGAGCGGCTAGAAGTCCTTGACGCGGTCCGCGAGCTCCGCGTTGTCGATGAACGCGTTGGTGTTGCCCTGGATGTTGGCGACGCGGCGGTTGCGCTCGATTTCAGCGGTGTCGACGCCGTCCAGCTTGTTCCACGCCTTGAGCGCGGCTTCCTCGTCGGCGGGGATGGGCTTGTTGTACGTGGACGAGAAGTAGAACATCGCGCGCGCCACGTTGCCCTTGTGGGAGTCGGGCGGCTCGAACACGGTGTTGCCCTTCGCGTCCGTGCCCAGCTTGGCGCCGTTGTGGCTCCACTTCACGTTCACCACTTCGCCGAACGGGAAGCTGCTGCGCCGCGAGTTGGCCTTGCTGTCGGTGGGGAACAGGTGGTGCAAATCGCTCTTGGCCGCGCCCGTGGCGCCCTTCGACTGCGGCCAGGTGTGCTCCACGTTCATCACCGCGTTGTTGGGAATCTTCCCGCCCTTGGTCTCCACGCCCGTGTAGACGCACTCCACGTTGCCGGCCGCGTTCACGTCCAGGCTGGAGAAGATGATGTTGCGCGCCTCGTTGTAGCTGACCACCTTCTTGCCGGAGGACGACTCCCTCACGGCCTTCAGCAGCGCGTCGTCGCGCAGGCCATCGAACGGGTCATCCGACGGCTCCGGGTCCGGCTCGGGCGCCTTCGTCTCGGGGACGATGTTCATGCCCCACTGCTTCAGGGTGCCGACGTCGCCCTTGGCGCTGTCCCGCACCTCCAGCTTCCAGGTGCCCTTGGTGGACTCGCCCGCGAACTCCTTCAGGTCGAACGAGCCCTTGAGGTCGTCCTCCGAGCCGCCCGCGCGGTTGGACACCACCGCGGTCTTGCCCGACGGGGACGTCAGCGTCACCGTCAGGTCGCCCCGGTAGGTGTGCGCGATGTCCAGGTCCAGCTTGAGCGACTCCACCTTGGCGTCCTCGGCGACTTCCAGGGCGCTGGTGACGGTGGCGCTGTCCTTGATGGCCGCGTTGGGGCTGGTGCTGGGCGTCAGCGGCGTCGCCACCGCGCCAGCCGCGGCCTTCAGGTTCGTAGCCGCGGCGCCCGCGACGGTGGGGGCCACCGGAACGAAGACGGCGCCCAGCTTCGTCAGCAGGGAAGGAGTGAGCCCCTGTCGCGAGGGCTCGAACTCGTTGCGCGCCTGGGCAGGGGCCCGGGGTGAAGTTGTTTCACGCGCGGTTTCAGTTTCAGTCGGGCGAGCGGAGAGGGGCGAGCGGCGGGGGCCGACGACACTGGTCATGCGGGTATTATCGGCCCCGCACCCTCGAAGGTTGTTACTTCCGCGTGGATTTTTTGACGCAGCCGGAATTGCGGGAAATTCCAGCGGTGTCGCACCTGTCTCAGGGCGGGGGCCCTTCCTTATCGGCGGATCAGCTCGGAGACGGGCTGTCCCTCCGGACCCACGCCATCCAGTCGCACGAAGTCCACGGAGAAGGGCCAGGAGGTCTTCACGAAGATGTGCTCGAGCTGGGCCTGGTTGGCGCCGAACTTCGTCCACGCCTGCACCACGCACCGGCCACGCACCTGGGAGGTGGTGATGTCGACGGGCCGCCCGGGGAAGGACTTCAGCCGGAGGTGCACCCGCCAGCCGTCGGCGGTGGCCTCCACCTGCTGGCCGTCCTCGAGGCCATAGGCGGGCTGCTCGATGCCCAGGAGCTCCTCGACCTCCGCCTCGCCGCGCTCCAGCATCCGCCAGTACACGTGCACGGGGCGCGCGCCGACGGGGCGGCAGCTCTCATCCAGGCTCACGGCGTAGTGGACCTGATTGCGGTTCTCGCTCCGGGAGAGGAAGAAGGCGGACGGCGCCTGGATTGCCGCGGGCTCGGCGGCGACGGCCATGGAGGACGCCAGCAACACGGTGGCGGCGCCTCTCTTGAACCAGGTCTTCGGAAACATGCGGGTCCCCCTGTCTCGGCGGAGTGTCTGGGCCTGGGGCTGCGACGCTGGGAGGTTGAACACCCCAGGTCTCCCAGGCTGTCACTCGTCCGAGGAGCTTCAGCGGGGCGCTGCCTAGCATGGAAGACGGGGCAGGTCCGCAAATTGGTACGAGGAAGGCTTCAACGCCTGACAGTACGGCCCAGGCTCGGAGGGGCGGAGGGGACTGCCCGTTCGAGCCTGGACCTGGGGGGCCGAGAGGTCAGGTCACCCCCTCGGCCTCCCGTGGCGAGCGTCAGGGCGTGGTGATGAAGGAGCTGACGGCGTCGGCGCTGCTGTAGGGCAGCTTCTCGTGGGACGTGAAGGGGTGGCGTTCCAGGTCGAAGTTCGAAGCGTCGATGGCGGACACGCGCAGGTAGTAGATGCTGTCCGGCTGGAGCATGTCGGGGGGCAGCCGCACCTGCGTGGCCGTGCCTGGCGCATAGAGGCTGGACGCCAGGCGCGCGACGTTGAGGTCGGGGTCATACCGGTAGAAGGAGATCCGATAGGCGTTGGGCGTGCCGAGCGTGGGCGGCACCCAGGCGATGACGGGGCTGACGGAGCCCACCTCGCGCGGCACGCTCGCGGGCACGCCGTCGATGGTCAGGGAGCGGGGCGGCGACACCCGGGGCTGGACCGGGCCCGCGATGACGTTGTCGAGCGTGTCGAACGAGGAGAGGCTTCCCGAGATGTTGATGGACCGCCCCGAGCCATCCGGCACGGCGGCGGGGTGCCGGAAGGAGTAGCCGGCATAGCCGATGACGCCCCAGTTCAGGGGAAAGGGATTGCCGAACTTCAGGCGGGTCGTGAAGTCGAAAGAAGCCGCGCGGGGCAGATAGAGGGTGAGCAGCTCACCGGAGTAACCAATCCAGCCTTCGGACACGCCATGGGCGGAGGGAAGGACCTGGAACGTGGGCTGATTGGCCGCTGCCAGCGGGTGCACGTCCGAGGCGAAGCGCGTGTACGCGGGCAGGCGCCACTCCATGGGGAACTCGCGCATCCTCGCGGGCTGGAGCACGCCGGTGGCCGGCAGCGGAGTGACTCCATCCGGGGTGAAGTCGAACGCGCCCATCTCCACCGCGCGCTCCACGGCGGAGTAGCCCAGGGGCGTTCCATCCGGCAGCGTCCCCGCGCTGAACTGGCTGAGCTGGCTCACATACATCCGGTCGCCGCGGGCCGCTTCGAAGATGGGGAGGTTGTAGCCGCTGCCGAGCCCCAGGTCCGCCTGGTTGGTGAGGAGGGATGTCTGGCCATCCGGAATCAGCTCGAAGAGGTTGGCCCAGCCGAAGATGTCCACCTGCGCGGAGGTGAGCTGGAGGCTGGAGCCGGGCTGCAGGGTGCCCGCCCAGTTCGTCCACGGCGCCATGTTCAGGAGGTTGAACTGGAGGGGCGTCCAGTTGATGTCCGAATAGACGGCGTCCTGCCGACCCAGCCGGTTCCGGCCGATGTCCACGTGGCGCGCGGAGGTGATGACGTGGGAGCTCCCCGAGCGCAGGTAGTACGGCCCCTGGGGTACGCCCCTGAACTCCCAGCCGCCAGGGACCGCGGAGCCCAGAATCAGGGAGAAGGTCGCGCCCTGCGGCACGAGGATTTCGGGGGGATTCGCGGACAGGTCCTCGACCCGCTCGGACATGCCCACCGACGTGAAGAAGCGCGTGGTGCTCGTCACCAGCACGGCGTCGGGCGACGGTCCGCCATCCGTGGGCGGGGTGCCGGCGTCGGGCTCGCAACCGGCGCCCGTGGACTCGCCCATCCACGTGCCATCGCCCGCGGGCCCGTTCTGGGGGTCGATGTTGGAGAGCCCATCCGTCAGCTCCGTCGAGTCGGTCGGCGCATCCCCACACCCCACCAGCCACGCGGCGCAGGCCGAGCCCAGGACGACGGTGAATCGCAGCAATTTCATGAAGACCTCCGGGAAGAGTAAGGCTTGGATACCGTACCCGGCGGTCCTGACGGTGCCCATGTGATGGGCTGACAGGCCATCACGGAGCAAGCATCTGCCTGGGTCTTGCGCAATCCAGGCGGGATGGGTGTGATGCCTTTTCAGGCCGACGTCCGAAACGGCGAACCCCGAGCGGGATTCGCAAGTCTTGTGCGAATCCCGCTCGGGGCGTCCGGTTGCGCCGGAGTGGTGTTGGCCTCGATGGCCGGGCTCGGAGCTGCTGGGAGGAGTGCCTCTCAGCAGCTCCGGCCTGGTGTCCCGTGGCTTGCTTACTGGATCTGCTTGATGAGCAGCGTCGCCGAGACAGGCCGCGCGCCGCCCGCCAGCGGAGTGATCGTCAGCGCCGGCGTGTTCCCAACCGGGTTACGGATGGACACGACGGAGTTCACCACGGTGGTCGTGATCAACACGTGGTTGGTGATCTGGCTCGCCCCGGTTGCCCGACCCGCGACGGTGCTGACCTGCTCCACGACTCCCGCGCCGCTGTCGAGCCCGACGATGAGCTGCCCGGTTTCGGTGACACTGACCTGCCAGGAGATTTCATAGACGCCGATGGCCGGCAGGATGAACTCCTCGGAGCTGGCCCGGGTGATGCCACTCACCGACCCGTCCTGCGGGAAATCCACCGCGCCCCCTGCCGCGACCGTCGCGGCGTTATCGGGCGGCATCAGCGCATAGAAGTACCCGAAGGCCAGGGGCGCAGCGGGCTCTCCGTTGCAGACGTAGACGACGCCCGAGGCGGTGGTGAGCGCGACGCCTCCGAAGAGGCAGTTCACACCGGGAGGCTCGGACGCACCGACGACGGAGGTCCCATCCGCACCGGCCGGACCGGCCGGACCCGCCGGACCCGCGGCCCCATCCGCACCCGCCGGACCCACTGCGCCATCCGCACCCGCCGGACCCGCAGGACCCGCAGGACCCTCCGGACCGGCCGGACCCGCCGGACCCACGGCACCATCCGCACCCGCCGGACCGACAGGTCCGATCGGACCCACGGCACCATCAGCACCGGCTGGACCGACAGGACCGATCGGACCCACGGCGCCATCCGCACCGGCCGGACCGGCCGGACCCGCCGGACCCACGGCGCCATCCGCACCGGCCGGACCGGCCGGACCCGCCGGACCCACGGCGCCATCCGCACCGGCCGGACCCGCCGGACCCGCCGGACCCGCCGGACCCGCAGGACCCTCCGGACCGGCCGGACCCGCCGGACCCACGGCGCCATCCGCACCCGCCGGACCGACAGGACCGATCGGACCCACGGCGCCATCCGCACCCGCCGGACCGACAGGACCGATTGGACCCACGGCGCCATCCGCACCCGCCGGACCGACAGGACCGATCGGACCCACGGCACCATCCGCACCGGCCGGACCGACAGGACCGATCGGACCCACGGCGCCATCCGCACCGGCCGGACCCGCCGGACCCGCCGGACCAACCGGACCCGCCGGACCCGCCGGACCCACGGCCCCGTCAGCACCCGCAGGGCCGACCGGACCCGCCGGACCCACCGCCCCGTCAGCACCCGCCGGACCCACAGGACCGACCGGACCCGCAGGACCCACCGCCCCATCCGCACCCGCCGGACCCACAGGACCCGCCGGCCCAACAGGACCCGCCGGACCCACCGCCCCATCCGCACCCGCCGGCCCCACGGGCCCCACGGGCCCAGCGGGTCCAGGCGCTCCGGTGGCACCGGGCAAGCCCTGCGGCCCGATATCTCCCTGGGGCCCTTGCGGCCCCGGTGCGCCGGTCTCGCCCGTGGGACCCTGCGGCCCTACCGGACCCTCCGGCCCCTGGGGACCCGGGGGGCCCTCGTCGCCGACGCAGGTCTGGGGCGGGCAGAGTGGCAGGCAAACGACGCGCGCCCGGCATTGGGTCTCGCCATCATCCCAGGCCGCCGAGAACACGTTGTCGATGAGCTCATCGTTCGCGCCGTCCGACCGCGCGAGTTGCTGGCATTCCTCGAACGAATTCACGGTAACCGAGAAGCTCTCGGTGTGTGACTCGCCTACAGCCAGCGTGTAAGGCGCCGTTCGTGAGGGAGCCCAACCAAACTTGTCGGTGAGCAGTCGATCTTCCACCGACTTCACATCCGACGAGCCCGTCGGGTGCACGTTGCGCACCGTCATCGTCCAATCGAGCTTCGCCGGATACGACTGGATCTCGTAGATGAGCTCGCCGTTCACTCGTTTGTCGCACGCCAGCTCGTGCGCAAGCGCGACGTTGCTCGTCATTACCGCTGCTGCTGTCGCCAACCATCCCCAACGCATGACATCCCGCCCCTGATTCTAGAAGTGATTCAACTGTCTTCAATTTGTGATATGGTTTGTGTTCGAGGTCCACGAAGTCTCGTCAGTAGCGGACGATGAACTCCGGGAACAGGAAGACCTGCTCTCCAAATTCGACCAACGAGCGTGCGAGGTCGATCTCGACGACCACCTTCTTGCGCAGCCGGAGTTGTTCGGCATCCGCGAGCACCGAGATCGGTGGCCCGTTCAGGTCGAGCAGTTGGGACTTGCCGTCGCGCTCGATCACGCCCGCTGGATGGAACTTCACCTTGAATGAGACCTTGCGCGCGTCGGGCGGAAGGTCGAAGGTGGACACCGCCCACGCGCTCTGGTCATTACCGAGATCAATCTCACTGCCGCCCCGCTGTACCGGAAACGGCGTCCCGTCGACCGACAACTCAATCGTTGAGACCTGCACGCGCACGGGACCGGCCCCCCTGACGCCCAGCAGCCGCACCGAGACGGACCGCGATGTGTCTTCCCCCGGTGGGTCGCTCGACGTTGTTTCGTCGACCTTTGCGTTACCGCAGGCGACGATGGTCAAAGCGAGTGCAAGCCCAATACTCTTCTTCATGACGTCCCTCCCAGCCAGGCGGCCAATCCGCTGGCTGGTCGGGGCGTAGCACCGCATATGCCAGAGGAAGGCCCACCCCGTGGACGCAGCGACGTGTCCGCCATGGACAGACATTCACCCCGTGGGGATGGCGGATTTGCTGGGTCGCGCGATACTCCGGGGGGCGCTTGCGCGAGGCTCTCTCCCGGGGAACTCTTTTTCACACAAGCAGAATCGAGTCGGTCACGGGTGGAGGCTGAGCCTTCCATTCACCTGTCGTCCACCCACTGCTCGGGGAGGGGGGTGGAGCAGGACGTAGAGGGCGACCCCACGCTACAGAACAGGTGCTCCGCGACGGCGCTTCGGTTCGCGTCAGCGGTCCGGGCAGGGGATGAACCACGGCTGATAGGAGTCCGTGTCGTCCGCGGCGCGGAAGTAGATGCGGTCGCCCACGCGCGTGAAGCCATCCGCGCGGGACGACGCCGGGCCGGGCCTGATGTCCACGAGGGGCCGGGTCGTCGCGACGGTGCCTCGCGTGAACCAGGGCTCATGGTCCGAGCCGCTCGTCGCGGCGACGAACAGCGCGTCACCGGCGCCCGTTGGAAACAAGGGCGAGTAGTACTCATCGCCCAGGCTCAGCCCGTTGGAGAGGGCGCGGGTTCCCGCCGCGGTTCCATCAGAGACCCAGAGGGTCACCAGGCGAGGCGCGGGGCCGAGGGTGGCGATGGCCACGGAGAAGTAGAGCCGGTCTCCCGAGACGGCCATCTGTTGCAGATAGGGGTACGCGGCCTCCTGTCCCGCATAGGGGTTGGGGAGGGTGGTGACGGAGGCCTTGCCACCGCCTGCCAGGGAGAGACTCTGGATGCGCATCAGCGCCGTCTCGCTGTCCACGGAGGCCACGTAGACGGTGTCGTCCAGCGCCCCCAGCAGGAAGACGGGTTTGCCGAAGGCGTCCAGCCGGACGGTGCCCGAGGCCGTGCCGTCCGTCTTCCACACCTCCGTGTTCGCGCCGTCGTTGAACAGGAACAGCCCTACGGCTCCGGCCTGTCCCGTGGTGCTGTAGAAGTAGACGACCTGGGCGTCGACCTTCTTGACGAGCACGGTTCCGCTCGCCGTCCCGTCGGTCCGCCAGAGCGCGGTGCCTTGCTCCGGTGAGATGAGGAAGAAGAGCAGGTTGTCGCCCACCCGCAGCGTCACATTGCCGAGCATCGAGGCGGTGCCGAAGTTCGCGAACCGCACCGTGCCCGCGTCCGTGCCATCCGAGCGCCACAGCTCCACCTGGGGATTGCCGGGGGCGAAGCCCCACTGGCGCAGGAAGGTGAGCTTTCCGCGCTGCTCGGCGACGGCCGCCAGGTAGGTGTCTTCGGGGCCGGGAGTGAGGTCCTTGACGAGGTGGGTTCCCGCCTCGGTTCCGTTGCTGACCCACAGCTCCCTGCCTGTCCCAGGCTCGTCGAACTGGAAGAAGACCTGGTTGCCCACGGGGAACAGGTTTCGCAGCGGGGGGGACGCGACTTGCGCTGCTGGGAATGCCTTGACCGGGACGGTGCCGGCCTCCGTGCCGTTGCTTCGCCACAGGGTCGCGCTCCCGTCGGACAGGTTGGTGGCGAAGTAGAGCGTCCCCCGCACGTCGACGAACCACTCGGGGTAGGGGCCAGTGATGGACGTCCCCGACCCCGGAGGGATGACGATTTTCAGGCGAGACGCGGGTCCAGGACACGCATGGAGTGGCGCCTCGCGAGTGCCTTCGGCCGTGCGGGGCGTCATGGCGACTGCCTGTCCCGCGAGTCCCAATCCCAGCAGGACACACCAATGCCTTGCTTGCATATTCCGTTTCCTCTCCGGCCCAGAACCGACAGAGGGTGGGATGTGCTGCCCCGTTTGCCAATCCGGCGTCGAGATGAGCGTCCATTCGGGAGTGGACACTGGGACGACTCGTCTGGCGGAGCCCTCGAGGAGCCAGGGGGCTCCAGCGCCTCGACACGCCTCGCTGAATCCACTCTGATGCCCGTCGAGGTGGAACACATGAGGAAGCAGGGTCCCTTCATCGCTGTCGCGTCCACGGCCGTCCTCCTGGCGACCACGGGCCTGGCGCGTGACACGAAGCCCGCGCCGGAGCCCGAAGTCGCCTGTGCCGGGACGGCCGAGCTCACCGAGCAGCTCGTCAACGACGCGGCGCAAGGTGGGCTCAAGGGCGTCGCGACACGTGGTGACCTGCTCGTCGGCAAGCTGAGCTACCTGCGCGAGCCTCGGGAAGCCGCCGAAGCCGCGAGCGGCATGGTGCTCTTCATCAAGGGCCCGAAGGGCTGGCGCGCGGTGGTTCCGCGACATGAAGAGGAGGAGGTCGGCCTCTTTGTGACACCTTCGAGCCGCAAGGTCATCGTCGTCACCCAGCGACAGATTGGAGACCCGGGACAGTCGTTCACCGTCATCCGCTCCGACGACGACTTCGCCACCGCGACGTGCGCGACGCTGGGCTTCCCCCGGGAGTTGAACCAGCCCACGTGGAACGGTGAGTACCTCGAAGTCCACGACCTCGACATCAGCGCCCGGGGTCGAGGAATGCTCATCGGCTCGGCGGCGCTGGAGCGCACCGACGAGAAGCCTCGCACGCTGTGGTTCTCCTATGCCACGCGCGATGACGGCCGCGCCTGGGGGCCTCCGAAAAGGCTGGCGAAACAGCAGGCGGCCCCCAATCTGAAGCATCCCCTCATTTTCGATTTTCCCTCTGAGCTTGCTCGCTCGGCTGCCCATGCGTTCTCCGAGGGGAGTCTTCAAATGAGGGGATGGCTCAGGCCCCCAATGGCACACTCGTTCCGGCCAGCCTGGTGGAGGCCGCTGCCCTGGAGGCGGACCTGCGCGCCTTCGTGGCGCGGGGCCGCGCTGAGCCGTAGGCGTTTGCTCTCCTGGAACGCGCGGGAGGACGGCCCCGCGCCTCAACCCAATCCGAGGCGTGCGTAGTTTTGCAGTGCGCCTGGAGTGTCCCCCCCGGTGCGCTGAAGGCCTCTTCCTTCGTGTGTGAATGGTCCGCCAACTATTACGGGCACGGAATAGACACTCTACTGGCGGCTTGCTCTGCTCACTTCTTCACCTCTCCCAGCGCGCAACGCCCAGGTGGTTCCAAGGCCTGGACGCTTTTGGCTAGAACCCCGGGTATGACCGTCGCCCCATTTCGTCTGGGTATGCTCATCCCAGAGTTCCCCACGCAAACGCATGCCTTCTTCTGGCGGGAGATCACCGCCCTGCGTGCCGCTGGGGTCGAAGTGCACATCTTCTCCACGCGGCGCCCGGTGGAGGGTTGCCCTCACGAATGGGCTGAGCGCGCGGCTGCGGAGACGACGTACCTCTTCCCGCCGCGACTCACGTCGGCGCTGCTTTCGCCGAGGGATTTCCCTGGCATGGCCCAGGCGCTGACGTATGTCTCCAAGCTCTCGGTGGACCTGAAGCAGAAGGCGCGAGCCCTGGGAATGCTGGCATGCGCTGTGGACTTCCTCCACTACGCGCGCGAGCGGAAGCTGGACCACATCCATGGTCATTCCGCCGCTGACGCCGCGCACGTGCTCGCGATCTGCAGAATCCTCGGCGGTCCTCGCTACAGCTTCCATCTTCACGGCGACCTTCCGGTGTACGGAACGGACCACGCCGCCAAGGCCTGGGATGCCACGTTCGTGGCCGCCGCCGCGCGCCCCATGCAGCGTGAGCTCATCAAGGACGTGGGCCTGCCGCCGGAGCGGACCTATACCCTGTGGATGGGCGTGGACACCGACCGCTTCAGCCCTCCGGCCCAGCGCACGGAGTCTCCCCGGGGCCTCCACCTCGTCTCGATTGGGCGACTGCACCTCTGCAAGGGGCACGTCCACACCTTCGCGGCGCTGCGCAAGGCCTTGGACCGGGGGCTGAAGGTCCACCTCACGCTGGGGGGCAGGGGGCCACACGAGCAGGAGATCCGCCAGTCCATTGCGCGCTTCGAGCTGCGGTCGCACGTCGACATGGTGGGGCCGCTCGGAGAGGCCGCGGTGATTGACCTGCTGCACCGGGCGGATGGCTTCGTGCTCTCCAGCATTGGTCTTGGCGAGGCCTCTCCCGTCGCCGTCATGGAGGCGATGGCCTGTGGCGTCCCGCCGGTCTGCTCCATCATCGGGGGCACGCCGGACATGATTTCCGACGGGACGGATGGACTGCTGGTGGCCCAGGGGGATGAAGAGGGATTGGCGAACGCCTTCCTCCGGCTCGGGCAGGACGCCGCGCTGCGCGAGCGGATGGCGGGTGCCGCACGAGAACGTGCCGTGCGCTCCTTCGACTATCGCGAGACCAGTCGTCGCTTGCTGGAGGCCATCCAGGTCTCGCGCGCGCCGCTGCATCAGGCGGCATGGCAGGGGACTTCCCCCCGTCCTGATCAAGCGGCGGCCTGAGGCGTCCGCGACTCGAGCAGGCCGCGAATACAGGCGGCCTTCAACTTTACGCGCTCAAGTAATACTTGTTTTCCAAGCAACTCGTTCCTGAGCGGTAAGAAAATCCATTCGTCACACATCACCGAATGGGTTTCCCCTCACCCCTGGAGCGACATGAGAAGACAATTCCTGGCACTCGCCGTGTTGACGCTGGCTGTTACCAGCGCCGCCGCGGCGGACCGCATGAATCCCGCGGACCTGCGCCGTGTGACGAAGGCGCGTGAGCACCTTGTTCCCGCCGTGGCGAAGGAGTTCGGACCCAAGGCCCGGTTCATCCACCTCTTCGGACAGGGCAAGGGAATGCTGGCGGGCGTCGTCGCGGAGATTCCCGCCGAGCCCCTGGGCACGGACGAGCTGCCACTGCTGGCCATCGTCCAGTACGACGAGGCCACGGGCGCGGTGCGCGTGGTGGACCGTGAGTTCAAGTACCGCGAGGCCCGAACGGTAGGCCCCGAGGTGGCGCTGCTGGATGGCGAGGGCAACCTGCGCCTGCGCGATGCCAACGGCCGCGAGCGACTGCTGGCCCAAGGCGTGGGCGGAGACCTGTTTCCCACGGCGAAGGGCGACGCCCTGGTGGCCACGCTGGCGATGTCTCGAGGCCCCAAGCACGAGACGTCCGTGGGAATCATCGACATGAAGGGCCGGGTGAAGGTGCTGGCGGATGGCCCCGGCGTGGACGCGACGCCCAGCATCTCTCCGGACGGAAGGACCGTCGTCTTCGTCTCCGGCCGCACCACCGTGGCGTCGTTCTACGTGACGGACGTGGACGGCACGGCGCCGAAGCAGCTCACCAACATCGGGATGGACAGCACGATGCTGTATGGCGGCCCGCCCAAGGGCTTCGTGCCACCGCCCGTCTCCAGCCACCACATGGAGTGGGTGAGCGACGATGTGCTCCGCTACAACGCGGGCGGCGGTGAGTTCTGGAAGCTGAACGTGCGCACGGGCGAAGCCTCCGCGGACCTGGGGGGTGACAAGTGAAGCGCGCGATGCTGAAGCAGCTCACGGTGGCGCTGGCCTGCTCGCTGCTGGCCCTTCCAGCCCTGTCCTCCGCGCAGACGATGTTCCGCTTTCCCGCGTCGCAGCTCGCGGACCAGTGTGGCAACGGCGGCTGCACCGTGAGCGCGTACAAGGATTACGGCGGCCGGGACTACGCCTGTGGTGGCGTGCGCTACAGCGGCCACACGGGCACGGACTACGCGCTGGTCGGCGGGTTCAGCAAGATGGACTACGGCGTCTGGGCGATGAATGCCGCGCGGGGCTACATCGAGTCCAACGTGGATGGGTATTACGACCGGTGCAACTACTGGAACCAGTCCAATCCCTACGCCGCCTGCGGAATCTACACGGCCAACTACATCATCATGCGGCACCCGGACAACACCCAGACCTGGTACTGGCACCTGAAGGCCTATACGCAGCAGTTCGCCCGGGGCACGACGCTCGACTGCGCGTATTGGATTGCGCGCGTGGGCTCATCGGGTGCCTCCACGGGGCCGCACCTGCACTTCGAATACTGGGTGCCGGGGTACGGCACGGATGACCCGTACGCGGGCTCCTGCGGCACGCCGTATACGCGGTGGACCTCGCAGGGCGCTTATCGAGGGCTGCCCGGCATCGCCTGCCAGTAGCGGCGGTGTGAGAGGCGTTGTTCCGGTGTGAAGGCGGCCCGCCCAGGCACATGCGCTGGGCGGGCGCGCGCAGGGACTACCGGGTGCAGGTATAGCGAACGATGCAGCCGCCCACGTACACCGGGGTGATGATGCCGTCCTCACAGAAGCCAGGGCCCGGGTAGACGGGGTTGGGACAGATGGCGTTGGCGGCGACATGCGGAACGCAGTTGAAGCCGACCAGGCACTTGCCCGAGTAGATGGGGTAGAGGTCGCCGTCCTCGCACAGCGGAGGCATCACCTGCGGGCAGATGGGGGAGGGCGCGGGGCCCACCGCCTGGCCCGCGACGGTCTCCTCCGGAGTCTCCGTGACGGGAACTTCCGGACCACAACCGACCAGCGCAAACAGGCCGCACACCACTGCGAGACGTCCAAGGCTGTTCATCTGTGAACTCCGTGACAGGCCCGCCAAAACGGCGGGAGTACGGAGCGTCTACCAGTCTCGCTGGGGTCCGGTAAACCCGGGTTACCTGTACGTGTATGACGCCTACCGGTGATACGCGTGTAGGCCCACCTGTGAATGTCCCTGAAGCCGCATGAAGGGAGCGGCGGAGCGCGGCGGATGAACTACAGGCAGTCGCCGCTCAGCGGGCCGAGGCTCAGCGGGCCCATCTTCCAGCTGTCGTCTGCTGGAGTCGGTTCTCCGTCTGGCTCGAGCCGTACCTCGAAGAAGAAGCGCTGGCCCTGGTCGAAGTAGTACTTCCCCGCCAGCAGCTTCCACGGACGCGCCGGCTTCTTGTCCGGCGTGATTTCCACGCCACTGCCCAGCGGGCGCCACTTGCCGGTCGAGTGCTCGGACATGTCCTGCTGGGTTTCCATGACGCGCTTGTCCGCCGCGAGGGTGATGCTCTTGGGAATCTGCCCGGGCTGCAGGAACCACCAGTCCGACGTGGTGCCGAGCACCTTCTCCTGGATGCCCTTCTCCTTCACGAAGACGGAGATGGCCTTGCGCCATTTCTTGTACTCGTCACTCGCCTTGAGTGCCTTCAACCCCTTCGAGTCCTCGTCAATCTTCGGCAGGAGGGCCTGGGCATCCTTCTCCACGGCCACCGACAGGTCGGCCAGCGCCAGATACATCCAGTTGCTCTCGAAGGCGCAGTAGTCGAAGTCGTCGGCGTCCTCCTTGCCCTGGTTGAGCAGGGTGGTCGTCCGCGCCCGGTTGAGACGGGCGAAGGCGTTGGAGGGGTCCTGCTTCAGCGCCTTCTCGAAGAGGGCATGGGCTTTCGCGTAGTCCCCCTTGTTGTACGCCGCGAAGCCCTGGGCGTTGGCGTCCGGTGCCTTGGCCAGCACGGGCCTCGTGAATCCCAGACTGAGGAGAAGGAACAACGATGCTCGGGTGGGCGCGGTCAGGAAGGTAGCCATCACGCCCACGTTCTCTAGCACACTCCGTGCGTCCCGAAGTCATCGGTGGAGGTGCCCGGCTCGCTGCGTCGACCGTGGAGTCGTGGCTACCACGTGCCCCTGCTCTCGGTGGCGGTGGGCGCTCCCTCGGGCCGCTGGTTCGGCGCGGTGGAGGCTCCACCACCGGGCCGCAGCGCGTTCTGGCCCAGGCGCGAGAAGTTGATGGAGTTGCTCAGGATGCGCACCGCCTCCTGGTCCGCGTGGAAGCCCATGGAGTTCTCCGCCTCCACGAAGTCCAGGTAGAACTGGGCGCGCTTTTGATAGTCGCGCGCCTTGGCCAGTGCGTCCTCGGGCAGCCCTGCCTTCTGGGCGCTCTCGAGGTCGTGGATGAGGTCCACCAGTGCATCCATGGCGATGTTGCGCGTCTCGAAGGTGCGCGTCTGGATGGTCTCCGCGCGGTTGAGCAACTCCGCCTCGCTCCACTTGTGGCACGTCTGGCAGGCGCGGTTGATGTTGAGCAGCGGGCTGCGCACGTGGTGGTCGCTGATCTTCATCGCCCCTTCGCGCTGGTAGGGCATGTGGCAGTCCGCGCAGGCCACGCCGCTCTTCGCGTGGATGCCTTGGTTGTACAGCTCGAACTCGGGATGCTGCGCCTTGAGGGCCTTCGCGCCGGTGAGCTTGTGCGTCCAGTCGGTGTGCCCGTCCTCGTCGTAGTACGCCATGATCTGGTCGATGTTGATGCCCTTGGCCCAAGGGTAGGTGAGGCGCTTCTCCTTGCCCTTGAAGTAGTACTCGACGTGGCACTGCCCGCACACGTACGTGCGCATCTCCTGGCGGGTGGCGTGCTCATTCACGCGGAAGTCGGGCACGCCCTGGCTGGCCTTGAGCGCGGCGATGCCCTCGATGAAGCCGGGGCGCGTGACGCGGAGCTGCATCGTGGCGGGGTCGTGGCAGTCGATGCAGGAGACCGGGTGCTCCACGAGCTTGCGAGCCTCGGCGAAGGGCATCTGGTTCATCTTCTCGAAGCCCTTGATGAGGTCCCCCTCGCCCAGCTTCTTGTAGGGCACGTACACGCTGCCGTGACAGTGGATGCAGGTGCCCGGCTGCTGCGTCACGTGCTGACGCTCGGTGAAGACCTGGTCATCGAGCATGTGCGCGTGGCCACGCTCCTCGCGGAAGTCGGTGGCGAAGGCGTAACCGCTCCACATGGTGACCAGGCGCGGGTCCTCCTCGAGCCGGCTCTGCGCCACCACCGAGCGGGGGTCCGCCTGGGTGGGCGTGCGCGCCACCGCCTCGCTGCCGCCGTAGCGGGTGCGCTGCTGGTCCACGGTGCGCTTGTAGCCGTCGTACTGCAGCGGGAAGTTCTTCCCCCACACGGCGGGGTCGGTGATGGTGTCGTCGAGCTCCACCACCCGGTAGAAGGGATTCCGCGCCTCCTGCTTGCGCTCCATGATGTTGACCAGGAGCGCGGTGACGCCCGCCGCGGCCAGCGCCGCCGCGACAGCGACCGCGACCACGAGTCTGGTGCCGCTGAAGCTTCGGCGCTTCTCCGGAGCCTTCTCGGGCTCGGTCATCGTGCGTTCTCCTTACGGATGAGCTCGGGGTTTCCCGAACCTTCGGGATGGCCCACGGAGTTGTGGCAGGTGAGGCATTGCAGTTGCTCGCTCGGGGCCACCTGCTCATGGCCCGAGGGGGGCGTCTCGATGGCCTCCACGATGGAGGCGTGGCACTTGCGGCAGGCGTTCTCCGTCACCACGCGATTGCCGGGGCGCAGGCGGATGGGGTCCGGGAAGGTCCCGGTGGTGAAGTAGTAGGAGTGCCAGAAGCCGTTGCTGGCCTTCGTGTAGTACTTGGGCAGGAAGCCCGAGGGCGTGTGGCAGTCGTTGCAGGTGGCCACCGCGTGGTGGCTGCTCTTGCGCCAGCCGTCGTACTGCTCGTTCATGATGTGGCAGTTGGCGCAGGCGGCCGGGTCGTCTTGCAGGTAGGACGAGCCCTTCGCGTACACGAAGGTGAAGCCGCCGAGTCCGACCGCTACACCGATGGCAATCCCGAGGACCACGGCCAGGAGCGTGCGGGAGGCGAAAGGCACGCGGGCAACCTAGCAACGCTCGCGCTACGGGGAAGGAGATTGTTTCATCAAGAGATGGATGGAGCTGCTTGCCGGTTCGAGATGCCTGTGAATGCGCGCAATGTTTGCGTATGTCTCTTGGCTCGCGCAGCTTTTGCGCGCCGCGCGTCTCTTGTCACGTGGCGCTCTGCCGCCCTGGCGCTTCGGGCTCCGTCTTCCTGGCGACGGCGAGCCAGGTCACTCCACCGAGCTGGACCATCCCGTCCCGTCGATGGTGCTCGCATTCGCGGGCCACGCCCTCTTCCCAGGCGCGCTGCGCCTCGGGCGGCAGCTCCGCAACGAGCTTCGCGACGGGCCCTCCGAATGTTCGAATCCAGTGCGCGACTCCCGCTCCATCCGTGGCTTCCATCACGGGGACATGCATCGCCTCGACGTGCTCCAACGTGAACCCGCTGTGCGCCAGCAGCGTGCGCAAGCGCTCGGGGTCGGAGAAGCGGAACACGCCAGGGGCCGAAGTATCGATGGGGGGAGGTTGGGCGAAGGGTTCGATGCTCTTGCGTGGCAGGGACACGTACTCCACCTGCTCCAGGTCCGCCCAACAGGCGCATACCAGGAGTCCGGAGGGGCGCAGCGCCTGCCATACCTGTGCGAGCGCGCGCTCGGGCCGGGCCATGTACATCAGCCCCCAGCGCACGGTCGCCACATCGAACGACTGCGCTGGCAGGTCGAGCGCCTCCGCGTCCACGGCGCGAAACTCGATGTTCGAAAGGCCCTGGGCTCGCGCCTGCTCCCGCGCGGGGTCCAGCATGCCGTCGACCAGGTCCGTGCCCAGCACGAAGCCAGTGGGGCCCACTCGCAGCGCGGCCCGGAGGGAGGGCTCGCCCATGCCCGAAGCCAGGTCGAGCACCCGCATCCCGGGCTGGAGGCACGCCAGGTCGAGCATCCGCTCGCTGACGGACGCGGTGAGGCGGGACTCCATCTCATGGTACCGGCGGACGATGGCGATGCGCTCGGACCAGGGAGACTGCTGCGGGGAGCCGATGGCTGTCATGGGATGGATGGGGCGGGGTTGAGCGTGGAGCGGCCGGCCCTACTTCGCCGAGCACCCGCGCGTCTGCACCGTGGTGCCATTGCTCTCCAGGACCCCCTCCAGCGTCCAGAAGCCGTTGACCTTCTCTCCCTGGAAGTGGAGCACGCCGCGTCCGGTCGAGCCTGCTATTGGCATCCACCAATCCACGCGGCCAGACGTCGCGGACCACACCTGACTCACCCGGGGGACCTTCAGGTAGCCGTGGGACCAGCCCCACCACGCCGCGTCGATGGGCTCGCCCAGCAGGTCGCGAGCCTCCGCGCACGCGGCCAGCCTTTCCAGCGCTGCCCTGGGCGCGCCACTCATTCTCAGCTTCACCCTGTCATACGCCTGGAAGGCCACCGCGAGGACCAGCAGCCCCAGCACGCCCTGGAGCGCGCGCTTCGAGAGGCTGGCTGGACGGGTGGGGGACGTGCGCATGAGGCCAGTGTCCTCCACCCTTTCCGGAGTCGGCAACCACGCCCTGGCGCTTCGGGCTCCGTCCTCCTCGCGCCAGCGAGCATGGAGAGGGTGGCTTGTATTTTCTCCTGCTCGGCGTGGGCGCCGAGGGCGTGCGAGGACGGATTCTGACCTGAGTCCCCGCAGGCCGGCCCGGGTTACTTGTCCAGCACCACCACCGGCGCGAAGCCGCCGTAGATCATCCGCGCGCCGTCGAAGGGCATCGGGTTCTGCTCGGGGCTCATGCTTGGGTCCTTCATCATCTTCTCCATGCCAGCGTCGCGCGTGGCCTTGTCGGGCCATTCAATCCAAGAGAAGACGACCGTCTCATCGTCCTTGGCCTGCACGGCCCTGCGGAAGTCGGTGAGCTTGCCGCTCGGCACGTCGTCTCCCCAGCACTCCAGCACGCGGAGGGCCCCGTACCCGATGAAGGCGGGGTCGGCCTTGCGGGCATGTGCGATGAACTTCTCCTTGTTCGCGGTCGGCACAGCGATGACGAAACCATCGATGTAGGACATGGGGTGCTCCTCTGGGAATGAGAGGACGCCGGCAGGGCGCCTTCAAGAGCGCGACGATTGGGCGGTGCCGAGATCGACACGAATCGCTCCGCGGACTCGTGAATCTGGCGACGAAGACGCCTCCGCGCGCCATGCCGGGGACAGATGTCGGACTTATCGCTCAGAGGGAACCTGAGCTTGTGTAGGACGGAGACGTCTGGCGGCGGAGCATCTTGAGGAGGCTCTCGTCGCGGACGCACCGCCACTCGCTGCTAGCGCAGCGCCGCGAGGGCCGCGCCGACCTTCGCCACCGTCACCGACACGGGCGTCGTCACCTCCGGAGCGAAGATGGCCACGCGGAGCTCCTCGAAGGTCCACCGCAGCGCCTGCGCCGCCTCCTGGTCTCTCACGGTGGCGGACCTGGCGAGGAAGGTCTCCCACAGCGGGGTGAAGGGCTCGGCCTTCCCTGCGTCCTTGCCTGGGTTCGCCACCGCACGCGACAGCCGTGCCTGGGCCGCCCGGAGGTAGCGCGGGTAGTGCATCAGGCGCGCGAAGGGAATCCACTCGATGAGGTTTGCGGGGAACAGGTGCCCGAGCTGCGCGCGGATGTCCCGCACGGCCGCCGAACCGCTCGGCCCCTTTGATGCGGTCTTGAGTGCGGCGAGCGTCGTGGCGAGCTCCGAGGAGGTGACCACGACGGCGTTCGCCCAGTCCCGAGCCGCACCCTCGATGCGCGGTGAGCCGTCACGGACCAGCGCCTCGAAGGCCACCTTCGTGCGAGGCAGCGGCGCACCCGGTGCGAGCTTGAACGCCTCGTCGACGCCGCGTGCGAGGACGCTCGCCCGGAAGGCGTCGGCCTGGCCCCGCGCGGGAGGCGCGCCGTCCAGGGACGGGAAGGGTGGCGGCATGCGCGAGGCGCTGACGGCCACGTGTCCGCGCGCGGCGAGCATCAGGAGCCGGCGGACCCCCGCGCGAGTTGCCGCGTCTGCTGCGGCGGAGGTCTCGAGCAGCACCAGGTCCACGGCGGCGCCCCGGTCGACGAGCGCGGGATAGCTGCGGACCTCGAGCCCGCCGACCCGCCGGGTGACCACGGAGGGCAGCTCGCCGAAGCTCCAGGCCGTCAGCCCCTTGCGCTCCCAGTCCGAAGTCGGTGCCGCGCTGCGCAGCGCCGCTCGTGCACGTCCCCCGTACTGCTCGAGCAGCGCATCGGCGTCGCGGCTCCGCGCGAGCTCCGTTCCCCGCTCGTCGAGCACCCGGAGCGTGATGCGCAGGTACGGCGCCACGGCATCCGCCCGGAACGACTCCTCGGGCATGTCCACGCCGCACAGCCGGGACACCGCACGCGCGAGCGCTGGAATCATCGGTCCGCGGAAGGGCACCAGTTCCTTCTCGAGACGGTCGACCAGGGCCGGCACCGGGCCCAGTTGCTTGCGCTGGGCGCGGGGGACCTCCTCGAGCAGGGCGGTGAGTTTCTCCCGCTGCCACCCGGGGATGGTCCAGTCGAGCTCACCGGGGACCAGCTGGGCGAGCAGCAGCAGCGGCACGCTCAGGGTGATGCCGTCGTCCTCGGCCGAGGGGTCGAAGGTGTACGTCACCGGCACGGACGCGCCGTGCAGGGTGATGGTGTCCGGGTAGTGCGCTGGGGACAGGCCCGGGTCGTGCGAGAGGGCATCCTCCATCGAGAGCACGAGCACGTCGGGGTCGGCCGCCTCGGCCTTGCGGCGCCAGACCTCGAAGCCCGCTCCGTCCGTCACGTCCTCCGGGAGGCGCTGGTCGAAGAACGTCAGCAGTGCCTCGCTGTCGAGCAGCTCGCTGCGCCGGGCCTTGTCCCGCAGGCGCGCCACGCGCTCGAGCACCTGGCGGTTCTTCTCCTGGAACGCCCCCCGGGTGCGGTACTCGCCGCGCACCAGGGCATGTTCGAGGAACATCAGCCGTGCCCGGGCGGGGTCCATGCTGGCCAGGGCCACGGGGCGCTCCTTGAAGACCTGGAGCCCGAAGAGGGTCGCGTTCTCCTTCACGACGGCGCGCGCGGACTTCTCAGACCAGTGCGGGTCGGAGTAGCTGCGCTTGAGCAGGTGGGGGGCCGCCGCCGCGAGCCACTCCGGGTCGAGCTTCGCCACGGTGCGCGCGAACAACTGGGACGTCTCCACGAGCTCGAACGCCATCACCCAGGCAGGGGGCTTCTTCGCGAGCGCCGACGAGGGGTGGACCATGAAGCGCGTCTGCTTCGCGCCCGTATACTGGCGCTGCTCAGGATTCCACTGGCCGATGCGGGACAGGAGCCCGGTGAGGAGCGCCTGGTGCAGGAGGTCCCCGCGCGCCGGGGCGCCCCGGCCCTTGCGAGGCAGGCGCAGCTCGCGGACGGTCTCCTCGAGCTGGCGCTGGACGTCCCGCCACTCGCGCACCCGCAGGAAGGACAGGAAGTTGTCCCGGCACACGCGCCGCAGATGGGATGTGCCCCGGCTGTCGGCCTCGCGCACGAATGCCCACAACTTGAGGAGCCCCGTGAAGTCCGAGTGCTCGTCACGGAAGCGCCGGTGCAGCTCGTCCGCCTTCTGCGCGAGCTCCCGTGGCCGCTCGCGCGGGTCCTGCAGGTTGAGCGCCGCGGCGACGATGAGCACCTCGTCCAGGCACCCGTACTCGGCGCCGGCGAGAATCATCCGCGCGATGCGCGGGTCCACCGGGAAGCGCGCGAGCTGGTGCCCGAGCGGCGTCAAGGTGCGCTCCTTGCCCTCGATGGCCCCGAGCTCCTCGAGCACCCGCCAGCCCTCGGCGATGGCCCTCGGCTGGGGCGGGTCGAGGAAGGGGAAGTCCTCGACGTCACCGAGGCCAAGGGACTTCATCCGCAGGATGACCCCCGCGAGTCCAGTGCGCTTGATTTCGGGGTCGGTGAAGGCGGGCCGCGTGGTGAAGCTCACCTCGTCGTAGAGGCGCACGCAGATGCCCTCGCGCACGCGTCCGCAGCGCCCCTTGCGCTGGTCGGCGCTGGCCTGGGAGACCGGCTCGATGTGCAGGCGCGTGGTGCCCGAGCGGGGGTCGTAGCGCGACAGGCGCGCCACCCCCGTGTCCACGACGTACACGATGCCTGGGATGGTGACCGATGTCTCCGCGACGTTGGTGGCGAGGATGACGCGGCGCTGGGGGATGGTGGCGAAGACGCGCGACTGCTCGGCGGCCGACAGGCGCGAATACAGGGGCTGCACCACCGTGCCGCGGAGATCGCGCGCGTTCAGGGCGTTCTCTGTCTCACGAATTTCGCGCTCCCCAGGGAGGAACACGAGGACGTCCCCATTCGGGTCGAGCGAGAGCACGTTCGCCACCGCATCGGCGACGGAGTCGGTGAGCTCGTCGTCCTCGGGGGGCGGCTCGTAGAGCACGTCCACCGGAAAGGTGCGGCCCTCCACCTGGATGACCGGAGCTCCTCCGAAGAACTGCGAGAAGCGCTCGGTCTCGATGGTGGCCGAGCTCACCACGACCTTGAGGTCGGGGCGCCTGGGGAGGAGGCGCTTGAGCCACCCCAGCAGGAAGTCGATGGTGAGGCTGCGCTCGTGGGCCTCGTCGAGAACGATGGTGTCGTAGCGGCGCAGGAGCGGGTCGCTGTGGATCTGCGCGAGCAGGACGCCGTCGGTCATGAACTTCACGGCTGTCTGCCGGGACGAGCGGTCCTCGAAGCGAATCTGGTAGCCGACGTCCGTGCCCAGCTCCGTGCCGAGCTCGCGAGCCACGCGCGCCGCCACGCTCGTCGCGGCGATACGCCGGGGCTGGGTGACGCCAATCTGGCGCGGACGGCCGCGCCCCATGGCGAGCAGGACTTTCGGCAGCTGTGTCGTCTTCCCCGAGCCGGTGGCCCCCGCGACGATGACGACCTGGTGGGCGGAGATGGCCGCGGTGATGTCCTCCACCCGGCTCGAGATGGGGAGCTCGGGGGGGAAGTGCAGGGTGGGCACGCCGCCGGGGGCGGGGACGGGTGAGTCGCCGGACATGGCCGCATGGAGTAGCACTGAAGCGCGCGCTCCGCCCCTGACGAATCGTGTGGCACGTGAGCGCCCGCGGCAGCCTGAAAGCACGGGGGCCGGAAGGCCGCTGAGCTTCCAGCGTCTCCCGGCCCGAGTGCAGTGTCCCCGACGGGAGTCGAATCCGTGGGCCAAGGCGATAGGAAACCCAGGCAGGACGCGCTGTTACCCCCTATCTCCTTGATTTCCTTCGGGTTCATCATCCCGCCCCGTCCCACGCTGTTCCCTGGTGTGCCCCCTCAATCCACGCTGGAGGGGCACACTGGGGGCACATGGCGGCTCTTTCGCTGTCAGGCAGGGCCGTCCAGCACCGGCGGCAGGAGACCTGCCCTTGAAAGCAACTCACGCACTCGCTTCGCCAGCGCCAAGTGCTCGGGGTTGGTCACCGTGAAGCGCTCGGGGGTGAGGACCACCAACGTACCTTTGCCTTCGACCTGCTGAATGCGCACGGGAGCCGGCAGCGGTGGCACCGTCCCACGTCGCAGGGACAAGTATGTGACCCAGCCGACGAACGTCCCTGTCCTGGCCTCATCCGAGAGCTTCTCGCGATGATCCCACGAAGTGGCGAGCGCCCAGTCCGCGTCCCAAGCCGATGCCATGCAGCTCACCACACGGGGCAGCACGGGAGCCGCGATTATCCGTTCCGCGTTCGCTCCATGCTTTGGGAGCGTCATTACGCACGAGTTGGGAACCGCCTCCGAGTAGGAGCCACACGTGAGTCGCAGATCCGCACCATCCGCACCAGCTCCCCCGTTGCCGAACCAGAAGCTGAAGCCCAGTTGCTCGATGACCGGGCCACCTCGTTCACGGTTGACGCCACGCCGGAACTGCTCGGCAAGAGTCGGCACGTCTGGCGGCATCAGCGGGTACTTTTGCGCGTCCTTGCGTGACTTGGTGGGCTTGTACCAGTGAGCAAGAAGCGGGTCGCACTCAGCCAGGAGGCTGAGAAAGTTTGCCGTGCGCAAGGCACAATCTTCGGGGGACTCCTTACGAGGCCCCCAGTAGGCGCCGGCATAGTAGGTCTCGGCATTCGGAGCGTCCTCGGGTGTTGTGACCATGTTGTTCTTCCCTCAGAGCGCCGGAGTGTGAAGGACATTTATCCCCTCGATACCCGCGCCGTCCAAGAGCCTTCGGAATGCGGAAGCTGCCTTGGCTTCAGCCACATGCCATTCAATCAGGATGCCCAGGCCACGTACCTTCGTGGTTTGCCGCCTTGTAAGAGCTCGCCGTCCCCCGTCGTGACCAGCGCGACCGAGTCGTGAGACGTCCTGTCGTAAGAGTTCGCCGTGCCCCGTCGTGACGGGCTCCAGCCTCTCGTGAGACCTCCTGCCGCCACACGCCAGGAGGTGGTCCGTGGAGTTGGAAAAGGAGTTGGAGCAGTTCCGCCAGGAGGCGCAGCGGTTGAAGGCTGGACGGCGGAGTGGCTCGTTGCCGTTCCCCGAGGCGCTGCGCGCCTTCGCGGTGCGCTACGTCGAGCACACGGTGAAGACGGGCGGGGGGATGGCCGAGGCGTCGCAGAAGCTGGGCGTGTCCGAGCCGACGCTCTACGCGTGGCGCAAGGGCAGGCCCGCGGGGCACCCGCGCGAGAAGGGCAACCGTCAGAGTGCGGCGCTGGTACCGGTGCGCGTCACCGCACGCAAGGCGGTCACCGACGCAGTCCGGACGGGGATGCAGCCGGTGGTGCTGGTGTCGCCAGGGGGCTGGCGAGTCGAGGGACTCAGTCTGGAGGCCGCGGCGCAGTTGCTGGGGAGACTGGAGTGCTGACGCTGACGCGGGCGGTGCGCGTCTTCGCGTACGCGGCCCCAGTAGACATGCGCAAGGGCTTCGATGGCCTGGGGGCCCTCGTCGAGCAGCAACTGGAAAGGCAGCTTCTCAAAGGCGACGTCTTCCTCTTCGTCGGCCGGTGCCGGAAGCGGGCCAAGGTGCTCCACTTCGACGGCACGGGCCTGGTGCTTCTCACCAAGAGACTCTTCCGGGGACGCTTCGCCAGGCCCTGGTGCGAAGAGGGCGCGCAGGCGGTGGAGCTGACCGTGAGTGAGTTGTCTCTGTTTCTGGAGGGCTGCGAGCTGGCCGGACGGTGGCGGCTGTCGCCACCGGTGGTGGACGAGAAAACGCTTGCAGTAGCGCCTGCTTTGTAGCACCCAGCAGGTAGTCATGGTGCGCGTCGAGCAACTGAGCGACTTGGAGACGGCGAAGCAGGTGGCCACCCTGCTGGAGGCGGAGAATGCCCGGCTGCACCAGCGTCTCGAAGCTCTCGTCGCGGAGAACGCCCGGCTCAAGGGCGAGGACGCCCAGGAAAAGCTGCAGCTGGAGCTGATGGGGCTGAAGGAGCAATTGGCCCTCCTGCAGCAGCGTCTCTTCGGCGCCTCCAGCGAGAGGCTCGGCGACAAGCCTCCGAAGCCCCCGCGAGCCAAGCCGCGGCGCGGCCATGGCCCGCGGGCCCAGCCCGAATTGAAGGTACAGGAGGTGGTGCTGCCATTGGACGAGGCGGACCGGGTGTGCGGCCTGTGCGGTAGCGGCCTGCATGCGTGGGAAGGCCAGACGGAGGACGGCGAGGAAATCACCGTCGTCGAGAGAAGCTTCCTGCTGCGCCGCGTGAAGCGGCAGAAGTACCGCTGCGGCCACGGCTGTGCTCCGGTGACGGCGCCCGCCCCGCCGCGCCTCATTCCAGGCGGCCGCTACTCGGTGGACTTCGCCGTCCACGTGGCCCTCATGAAGTACGGCTTCCACCTGCCACTGGCCCGACAGGAAAGGCTCTACGGGCGCGAGGGATTGGTGGTGGAGGCGCAGACGCTGTGGGACCAGCTCGACGCACTGGCTGGCCACCTCCAGCCCAGCTACGAGGCGCTGCCCGCGCATGTTTTCTCCTCGCCCCTGGTGCACGCGGACGAGACGCACTGGTACCTGCTGGAGAAGGGGCCCGGCACGAAGTGGTACGCGTGGACGGTCGCCTCGCCCGACACCGTCTACCACCGCATCCTCCCCAGCCGCTCCGGGGCAACGGCTCGCACGGTGCTGGGCGACTACGCGGGAGTCGTCCTGGTGGATGGGTATGCGGCGTACCAGACGGCGACGAAGTCGGGCGCGGATGGGCCCGCGCCGGCAACCCTGGCTTTCTGCTGGGCGCATGTGCGCCGCAAATTCTTCGAGGCGCAGAAGGTGGCCCCTGCCTGCAAGCAGGGGCTGACTCTCATCGGCGAGTTGTATGCCATTGAGGCGGACCTGCCGGGCTGGTACGCGCTGGGCGGGGAAACGCGCCAGGCCGCGCTTGCGCACCGGTGCGCCGTGCGCCAGCAGAAGTCCGCCCCCGTGGTGGAGCGCATCCGGGAGTGGGCCCTGGCGCAGCGAGCGCTGCCCGGCAGCGCGTTTCGCAAGGCCCTCGAGTACATGCTGGGGCTGTGGAGCGGACTGACCCTCTTCCTCACCCACCCGCAGGTGCCGCTCGACAACAACCACGTCGAACGCCAGTTGCGCGACATGGTGCTGGGCAGGAAGAACCACTACGGCAGCAAGTCCCAGCGGGGCACCGAGGTGGCGGCCCTCTTCTACTCCCTCGTCGAGACGGCACGCCTGCGCGGTGAGGACCCGGGGCACTACTTGCGGCGCGCTGCACTGGCCGCCATTGAGAACCCGGGCACCGTCACCCTCCCGAAGAGCCAAGGCTGACGACCGCGTCCGCCGCCCCCCCGGTGAGGTCAGCTCAGTGCCCAGACGGGGCACGGCGAACTCTTACGTCCGAGAGAGGCACCCAGGTGGCCGCCCTCTTCTACTCGCTGATTGAGACGGCGAAGTTGCGCGGCGAAGACCCGGGGGACTACCTGCTGCGCGCCGCCCTCGCCGCCATCGACAACCCCAGCACCGTCACGTTGCCGAAGAGCCACGACTGACCGTTGGCCGTCCAGCGCGCGTCGGCATGGTCAGCGCTACCCGCCGGTAGGGGGCACGGCGAGCTCTTACGCGATGACCGGCTGAAACCGCCGACCAAAAAAGGACCAAACCGGAGCGTATAGGCAGGATAGAGGCCATGTTGAGGGTGAGGGCAGGAGCGGAGGTGTCGTGGAGGGCCGCTGACTGGGGCCGCCCGAGCAGTAAGGAGCATAGGAAGGACAAGAGCCCTATTGGGCGTAGGAGCATAGGAAGGACAAGAGCCCTATTGGGCGTAGCGGACGGGAGCAGAGCGGGAGGTGAGGGACGCTGACGGGGAGCCCATGAGCCGCACTCCGGGTCTTCGCACAAGCCCTTCATCTCCAGCTGTATGAGGCGGTGAGGGACAATCTCGCCACGTTGCTGGTGGAGGCGAGCGAAGTGGGGCGTGGCCTCCCCCGGTATGTGGAGCGGGACTTCACCCGGTACCTGGAGTGCGGAGTATTGGCGCACGGCTTCGCGCGGGTGCGTTTTGAGAGTTGTAAGGACGGTCAAACAGCGAGCGCTGAAGATCGTGGTGATGGGAGCCGCCAGGGCAAGTGCGCTCACGCTGCCGATGGTGAGGACGGTCTCATATGGCGGACGAGCCATGACGGTGCGGTTGTAGGGGGGACCACGCTCCGGAAGATCACCTGCGGTCTTCGACGTGTTTTTCGAGGCGATCAGGTGACTCTTCTCTGACCTTGGATGGGGCCGCTGCTGGGCATAGCCCCGCCCCTCTTCAGGGAGATTTCTCTTCCCTTCCCAACGGGTAGATGATGCAGAACGTGGCCCCGCCGCCCCAGCCGTCCTGGCGATTGGTGAAGACCACCTTGGCCGTGCAGGCCTGAGCCCAGCTGAGCACCGTGCCGTCCGGCAAGGGCGCGCCGTTCAGAGCCTCCAGCACCCGATTGGCCGTCCCGTCGAGAGCGTCGGACGTGATCCAGGTCGCGCACGCCCAGGATTTGGGGTTTCGGACGTAGGTCAGGTCGCCAGCGCTGGCCGTGTCGTTGAAGTAGACGAAGCCGCATGCATCGCCGTGCCGCCGGTCGTCGGCGACGATCTTAACCGCCAAGGGCGCGGAGGATGGGCTTTTGCCCAATCCCGCCTGGATTTGCTCGAAGACATTCAGGATGCCGTCGTTGCCACCTTCGCCCGACGAAAAGGTCGAGCATCGCCAAGCGGTCGGCGAGAAGAGCGGACGGTCCTGTTCCGGCCCATCGCTCACAATCGGATAGAAGAGTGCCTGGTTCGGCGCTTCGTTTCCGTCGTCTTCACGGTTGGCCATGAGCGGTTGGCTCAGCACCGCCTGCGCGGATGAGAGCGTTCCGCCGGCCGGTAGAGGCGCGCCACTCATGACGGCGGCGATGATGTCCGGCGACTGGGTCGACGGCCAGACCGCATAGGTCCAGCCGGAGATCGTCTTGGGAATGGCGGTCTCGTCCCACGCCGGATCGTAGAACAACCAGCCTCGCGCCGGCGTATGGCGGGCGTCACAGGCTACCGGCTTGGACATCGTGGCCCAGCTGGCCTGGGCATTGAGCGCGCCAGTGATTTTGGCGAGGACGTTCTCGATGCCCTGGGAGTCGGCGCTGCCGTCGGACCAGTCGAGCCAGGCGACCGGTCCAACCGGGGGCGGAGGCGGCGGAGGAGGTGGCGGCGGGAGCGCGGGTACCGCGATCGTCGACAGCGCGCTGGCAATGGCGCTACCGTCGGCCATGCGCGCCACGACACTGGCCGTATAGGCTGCCCGTGGATCCGACGGCGGCAGCGGCAGGCCTGTCCGGGGCGAGCTGACGAGAACCACCGGGCCCGTATAACTCGCCCCGGTCAGCCGGGCCTCGTAGCTGTCGGCGCCTTCAACTAGGTTCCAGGAGACGTCGACCTGTCCCGCGTCCCGGACCGCGGTCAGGCCGGTGGGCGCGTCCAGCGCGCTGATCGGCCAAGGCGTCGACAGCACGCCCTGGGTCGGACCGTCATTGGCGAACACCAGAACCACATATTGCGCCGGCGCTGGCGACAGGGGCGATGGCAAGGCGATCGACACGGAGGTTTCCTGGGTCGTGACCGAGACCACGGGATTGGCGGTGTCGGGCAGCAGGCAGAACCCGGCCACGTAGCCGCTGGCGTTGGTGGCGGGGGTCCAGGCCACCGAAAGCGCGCCGGGCTCGCCAAACTCCCCGGCCACATAGCTCAGGCTTGTGATCGTCGGGGTCGACGGCGTCGCGCCGCCACCGCCGCCACCGCCCCCGGCGGGCCAGCCGGGCCCTGGCGGCAGGCCCGAGCCGCCGGAGCCGCCCCCTCCGCCCCCGCCCCCACCGCCGCCGTTGGTGGGATAGCCCCTGCAGATTAGGGTGGTGGCGAGCTTCTTCAGGACCTTCGGCGCGACCACCATGCCCAGGAATTCCACGGTCTTGACCGGATCGTTCGCCAGAGCCTCGGCCAGGTTCACCACGGCGTCGCCGAGGCGGTCGATGAGCCAGTCGAGCAGGTCGCTGAAGCTGGTCGGCGCCGGGGTCAGGGGCACGACAAAGCTCGGCGCATCGACCGTCAGAGACTGTCCGAGGACCGTGAGAGTGTAGCTGCAGGTCAAGCTGACGCCGAACTGGCCGTTCTGACGGGCCATCCCCACGCTGACATCGAATTTGGTGGTGACCGTTTCCTGGAACACCAGGTCCACCAGGCTGCCACAGGCCGCCTGGCCATGTTGCTGGATCGCCTTCTGGATTTCCTGCACCAGGGCCTCGGGCCCCGGAAAGTTCGGCAGGTTCCACCCCGCCACCTGGAAGCCGTCGCTCTGGGTGTAGGTGAAGGCCAGCGGCGGCACGGGGAACGGCAGCCCGCCGCCGTCATAGGTGATCGTCGCGGCGAACTCGTAGGCGCCGGCGGTGCCTTTCTGCACCGTGACCTCGCCATCCACGAACCTGCTGCCAGCGAAGACGAAGCCGGCCTCGAGCGTGAAGCCGCCGCCGGTCTGGGCGCTCACCGAAGGGCCGACGGCGTCTGTCTTGCCGGTGATCTCGAGGATCTCGATCTTGATCGGCGACGGCAGGGCTCCCGTCACGGTCAGGCCCTTGTCGACCTGGGCCGAGACGTCGGCCACGAAGCCCAGGATGTCGATCCGGGTCTGGTCGAGATTGAAGCCGGGCAGGTAGCCATCCGTCCCGGCCTTGCCGCCGTGATAGAGCCGCATCGGCGCGGTGCTCGACTGGGGGGAAAACGAGATCGGCAGCAGGTCGCCCCAGTCGACGCCCGGCGCGATCCAGCCCAGGAGGTCGCCGACGGCCCAGCTCGCGGTGGAGGTCACGCCAATGGCGGTGAAGTCGCCGCCGTCGAAGGCGACGAAGCCCGATAAGGCGTGGCCGCCTAGAGACGCGCCGAGCGTGAAACCAATGTCCTTGGAGGCTCCGCCGGCGTTCAGCGAGAGGCCCCAGTGGGTGATGGTCACCCCCTGCAGGCCCAGCAGGTTGCTGTAGACCTGATCCGATCCGGCCGTGACGCTGATCGCCCCCGGCGTCGCGCCCTGCGCCAGGGTCACGCTCACCGTCGCGGTGTCCAGGGTCAGGGCCGGAAAGCCGGACGGCAGCGACCAACCGGTCAGACCCAGTATGGCGTTGAAGACCGCCGTGAGGTCGAGCGTCTGGCCGGCGGCCAGCGCGCCGCCGAAACGGGTCGCCCCGCCGCCCAGGGCCGCCGAGAGCGAAATCTGCGCCCCGACATCAAGGACGGCGGAAAGGCGCGCAATGGTCGCCATGATCAAGCGCCTTCAGCGCGATGGACATGGGCCGACGGCCTTCAACTGAAGACCCGCCGGGACCACGGCACCGAGAGCCTCAGGGCAGCGTGAAGGTGATGGTCGCGCCGCTCGCCACGGCGGCGGTCAGGGCGGCGCTCAAGGTCACGGTCGTCGCATCGAACTTGATCACCGTCGCGCCCGTCGCGACCCCGGTCCCGGTCACCGTCATCCCGTCCACCAGGCCCAAGGTGGACGCGAAGACCAGGGTGGTGTCGCCGGACTTGGCCGCTGCCGTGGTGGTTAGGGGCAAGGGCTTGGATTGATAATTGACTTCGATTTCGAGGTTGCTGAACGACAGCGGAAGACCGTCGATCGGCGCCCAGTTGGCCTTCCAGGTCGAACCGCTACCCGAACCGAACAGCGCGCCGATCTGAAAAGCCCCGTCGGTGTCGATCAACAGGTGGGAGACACCGATGTTGAGCTTTTCGAGGCTGCCCGGCAGATCGATGCCCGGAAGCCCCAGCGCCGAACCGACCCACTTGATGAAATCGCCCACATCGAGCGTGTTCTCCGGGGCGGTGTTCGGTGGAAGATCGTAGCTGAACACCAAGGCGTTGCCGTTCGGCGACGGCAAGGTCGCCGAGACCGGGATGGCGATGTTGGAGCCTTTCGGGTCGCCGATCACGATCGAGCCCGAGACTGTTGCCTGTGTCGTCATACGCTCCCCCGAGCGAACTGGCTTCACGTCGGTGAAGCATTCCTTGCACCGATAAGAGGCTCAACGCTCGCTAAAGGTCAAGTAACCGTTCACCGGCTCAGGCGGCGTTCGCGAGCGGAAGCGCTTCCAGCGAAGGCAGCAGAGAGGGCGTCGGAAGGCCGCGTCGGTGAGCGTGCAGCGTCTCGGTCAGGAAGGTCAGCGCGCCTCGCTGTTGCAGCTTGAGGGTCGTGACGGCCGTGAGGATGCGCTCCACGAAGCGACTGCCCTCGGGGCCTTGCGTGCCGAAGGACGTCTTGCGGTACATGACGGCGTGACGCAGGCATCTCTCGCCGAAGTTGTTCGTCGGCTCCAGGCCCGGCTGTTGGCGGTCATCGAGGAGCGCGGGAATCTGGTCACGTAGGTGGTCATCACTGGGTGCGGAAATCGGGTCATCGACGCAGGACGGCCCCACTGCCGCCCTGGAAGACAGAGCGGCGAGCGGGGCCGGTGGCCGAGAGAGCGGGAGGAGAGGGTCAGCCCTTCTTTGCCTTGCGCTCGGCGCGCGACTCCTCGGCGACGCGGCGGCGGTAGCTGTCGCCCTCGATGCTGATGATGCTCGCGTGGTGGATGACGCGGTCAATCAGCGCAATGGCGCAAGCCGCGTTGGGGAAGATGTTTGTCCATTCCGAGAAGGGCAGATTGGTGGTCAAGACAATCGGCTTCTTCTCATACCTGCGAGAGACCACCTGGAAGAGGAGGTCCGCGTTCCTGGCGTCGTAGGAGAGGTAGCCAATCTCGTCGATGACGAGCAGCGCGGCCTGGGTGCAGTAGTGCTTCAGTCGCCGGTCCAGGGCGCGAGCCGACTCCTGGGCTCCCAAATCCAGCAGCATTTGAGAGGCGGTGGTGAAGAGGACGCAGTGGCCCGCCTGGACAGCGTTGTAGGCGATGTTCTGGGCAATCATCGTCTTGCCCAGTCCCTGCGGGGCGACGAGGACGACGTTGGCGGGGCGCTCCATGAAGTCCAGGTCCAGGGCGCCCTCCACGGCTGTCCTGTCGATGCGCTTGGGCCAGCCCCAGTCGAAGTCCGCCATCGTCCGCATTGTCCCCAGGCGGCTGCGAGACAGGCGCCGCTCGACGCCGCGCCGGGCCCGGTC
>NZ_JAKCFA010000021.1 GCF_024198215.1 Myxococcus qinghaiensis | reverse complement strand
CCGCCCCATGCCGACCACCATCTCATCGAGGTAGGCGCTCAGCGCCTCATCCAGCTTGCGCAGATGTGCGGGTGTCATCCCGACCGTAGATCATGACCGCTACCTGGATTCAAGTGACCGGGTAGTATTAGGCGACCAATGTCGCCCACGACACGTTAGCGACAAATGTCCCTTTTCGGGATACACGTGAAGTGCGCTCATACCCCTCGTGCGACTCGGAAACTGACGTCTCCGAGCACGCGCCCACCCGGTCGGACCGAGGCCCCATCCGACCGACCCACAGGAATGTCAGCAGGAGGGACGTCATGGCGGCACGTCTGACTCGAAGCGTTCTCGTCGCGTTGTGGTTTGTCTGTGCCGGCAGCACACCGGCGGCAGCTCAATCCGACCTGCTCGGCAGCAAGCGTGGAGGGCACTTCTGGTTCGAGTTCTGTACGGGCAAGTCCGATGCGACGCTCCTGCCGTCCGACCCACGCTCACTCGTGACGCCGACGTCGAACAAGAACGTCGTCTTCAACGTGGGGTGGAACTCGTGCATGAACCGGGCGCCGCTGACGTGCGGCGAGCTGCGGTCGACCCACGCGGTGGGAGGGCGGCTGCTCGGCGGAAACGGAAGTCCCGATGCCGGCTGGGAGTTCAGCGGCCATTCCGCCTGGAGTCTCTGGTCGATGTCGGCGTCCCAGTACAACGCGCTGTGGCTGAAGTGGGGCCTGCCGTTTCGCCCTTCCGACTTCGACACCCTCGTCGCCGAGCGCTACGGCACCCCGCTCAGCTCGCAGCGCAATCCGTACCCTCTCCCGTTCGAGGATCCGAACCGCACGAACGGGGGCTCCGGCCAGCTGCCGATGGCGCTGACGCAGACACGCAACTCCGACGGCTCGTGGAGCGGACAGATTGGCGTCACGTGTTCGGTCTGTCACAGCGGCCAGATTGGCAAGGCGAGCGACGGCGCGGGCCTGGGGGCGTTGCACGGCACCAACGGCCTCACCGACGCGTCCCTGTTCCTGGGCGAGCTCGGAGGCCTCAACCCCGCCTTCACAATCGCCTCCCTGAATCGCATCCGCGGCACGGGGAACATCACCAACTTCCAGCTCTTCGCCCTGCTCACCATCTTCGATCCCGACGGGACCATCCCCGGCGTCTTCCTCAATCCGGAGATCTGGGCGGCCGGCTCGACGGGCACGGAAGACCCGCCGAACTGGTGGAACCTCGGGCACCGTCCGGTGAAGTTCTTCGACGCAGGGATGAGCAGCGACGCCACGCGCATCGAGCTCTCGTGGTACATGCCGGGCGCCGCGCTGCCGAACTACGAGGACGGCTACGACTGGATCCTCGAGAACGAGTACGAGGCGAACACCTGGATGCTCGGGCTGAAGTCGCCGGCCTACCCTCTACCGGTCAACACGGCGCTCGCGCAGCAGGGGTCGGTCCTGTTCCACACGCTCGACCTGTGGGCAGCGAACCGCAACAACCCGGTCGTGAAGCCGCAGCAGGCCGGCAACGGCTCGTGCGCGAGCTGCCATGGAGCCTACGCGCCGCGCTACGTGAACGATCCGAACTTCCTCGCCAATCCCTTGTTCGAGGGCATGGCGGCCAACGTCACGCCCATCAACGTCATCGACACCGATGACGCCCGAATGCTCGCCAACGACGGAGCCGTCGAGACCCAGGCCAGGAACAGCTTCTTCGGATACAACGGTCAGGACGGGTGCGCCGAAAAGTACAACATGGTCGGCTATCTCGCGCAGCCGCTCTACGGCATCTGGGCGTCCGGCCCCTACTTCCACAACGGCTCGGTGCCCGACCTCTGGAGCTTGCTCAAGTCGTCGGACCGCCCGCGCATCTGGCGTCGAAAGTCGAAGTCGTCGCGGTTCGGCGTTGTCATGGGATTCGAGACCGACCTCGCGAAGGCCTATGACCCAACCAAGGTCGGGTGGAAGTACGACACGATTCCGTGCAGCCACCTGACCCTCTCGCCGTTCAACCACTGCAATCCGTGGGATCCGAACGAGACGCCGCTCATCGAGAGCGGGCTGTCGCTGCTGTACGGCAACGGCGCGCTGGCCTGGAACCTCCTCGGCAGCATCGTGGCCCCGAGCTTCTCGAACTCGGATATCGAGGACCGCAAGATCTACAACACCCGGATGTTCAGCCAGTCGAACTCGGGCCACACGTTCACCGACGTGCTGACCGATGCGGAGCGCACCGCGCTGCTCGAGTACATGAAGACGCTGTGAGCCCTCCTCCTGAGAGGCAGCCCCGTGATGGATGTCCGTTGTGCGGCTCAGAGCCGGTCCTCGGCGAGCAGCTCGCGCGTCCGCTTCAGCGTCGACAGCAAGGCGCTCTTGTAGCCCTTGTCGCCGTTCATCCACTCCTGCTCAGCCTGCTCCTCGGGGCCGTTCGGCGCTTTGCCTCGCAGGCCGAGATAGCAGTAGAAGCGAAGCTGGAGCGTGCCCTCGGCGTCCTCGAACAGCTCGTTGATGATGGCGCCCTCGCGCGGGCCGGTTGCCTGGAAGAAGGTGACCTTGCTCTGCGGCTCGAACGTGATGATTTCGCGCAGCTCGGCTCCTGCAATCGTGGCTTCACGTACAAGGTGAGAGGCACGCTCCTCGACGATGTCGCAACGGGTGCAGAGGCCGGGCGGGAGGAACAGGCGGGCGTCGCGGGCTTTGAGGACCAGGCCCTTCCAGGCCTGCGCGCGGGTCAGCCGGGTCTCGCCTTCGGGGTTCACCGGGATGGTGGCGGTCGAATAAATCATGAGGGTCTCCTGCTCGTGAGTGAGGGGTGTCGCTCGGCCTTCAAGCCGAGGTCGAAATCTCGGCGGCGAAGTCGCGGTACGAGCGCAGGGGACGCCTTAGCAGCGCGGTGAGTCGCGCGCCATCGTCGGCCTCGGGGAGCATTCCGTCGCTGAGGAATCGCTCGCTCATCAGGCGCATGTCGAACGCCATCCAGCTCGGCATGAACCGCCGGAGGTTCTGCTCGAACCCGGCGGTGTCATCTCCCGCATAGATGATGGGGCGCCCCAGGACCTCCGTCCAGATGGCCGCGACATCCGCACCGGTCAATGTGTCGGGACCGACGAGGTTGAGCCGCTCGAGGGGAGCGGAGTGGCCGACTGCTCTCGGCGGAGCAGATGGTGGGCCGCGATCTCTCCGATGTCGCGCGCGTCGATCATGGCGAGGCCCTTGCCGCCAATCGGCATCGGGTAGAATCGGGGCATGAGACGCATCGGCCGAGTTCGAAAGGGCAGCGGCGGAGTCAACCTGTCCACCAAACCGGCTCATGCCCGGTGTGGACGTGGCGCCGCATCTGCTCGACGTACTCCCCCTTCCGTAGGCAGGCCTGGCTGAAGGTCAATGCGCGAACAGCCGCGGGGCGCCGAGCCCCAGGGATGCCGGCTCATGGCCCCATGCAACTCGGTCTGTTTGAACACCAGGCCGTCGAATGGCCAACGCTGAATGGCCATTTGATGTGTAGGGTGGCTTCCAAGGGTCGTGCATCTGCGGGCATGCGTCCATCCTGAGGGCAGGTCGCTTGTGGGGCCACTCTTCGATGTCGAGGTTCTGCGACATCCGCGAAGGAGCCTCATGAAGACGTTTCGAAGAGAGTCGTGGTTGTTGCCCACAGTGGGTTCACTCTTGTTCAGCTTGACGATGGCTTGTGGCGTGACGCCCTCGGACCTCTCCGAGGGTGAGCCAGAGCTCATGGAGTCCGAGAGCAAGGTCGTCGAGCCCCGTGAAGGAATGGAGATCTACCTGGACACGTGTCCAACAGCGACGGTGGCGCCGGGCTCCACGCTGTTTGTCTCGAACAGGGGACCCTGGAATCCAGCCGTCCGCCTGGGGTCCGGAGGCAACCCATACAGGACCATCGTCGAGGCGGTGAAAGCCGCGAAGGCCGGAAACATCATCGAGGTGCGCGCGGGAACCTATCCGGAGCAGGTGGTCATCGATTCGGCGACGTCGCAAGCGGGCACCGCCATTGCTCCCATCGTCCTCAGGGGCCAATCGTTACCCAATCGCCCGCGCCTCGTTCCTCCGACGGACCGGGTCGTGGGCAGCGTGCTGAGTGTGAGCCAGCCCTACTGGATCATCCAGGGAATGGAAATCGACCTCCAGGGCAAGGCCTCGTTTGGCGCGTTGTTCACACGAAACACCTATTGTACGCAGTTGATCAGCTCAGAGATTCACGGAGGCACCGCCGGTGGTGGCGTGGTCGTCAGCAATGCCAACAATGTCCTCATCCACAAGAACCTGATCTACAACTTCTCAAGGCCAGGGGCCGACTCACATGGGGTCCTGTTCAGGGACGCCTCGCGGGATATCTACGTCCTGGAGAATGAGATTCGCCAGACCTCGGGCGACTCGGTGCAGTGCCAGATAGATGGCAACCGGGCCGTGTCTCTCTTCGTCGAGAACAACGAACTGCACGATGCGGGCGAGAACGGCATCGACATCAAGGGGTGCGACTCCCTCTATCTTCGCTTCAACAACCTCCACGACTTCGGCAACCTGACGCTCTATCCCTGGGCGGCAACCAGCTCGGCCGCGGAAGGCATCGTGATCCATGAGGACGCCACGAACGTCCAGATCATCGGCAACGTCATCCAGCGAGCGGGCCGAGGAATCTCGGTGGGAGGGACCGCGAACACGGCCCGCCCCCTGGACGTGCTGATCAGGAACAACACCATCACCGACATCTTCAACTTCCAGGACCGGGGAAACGGGCAGGGCATCCGCGTCGTGCAGGCCAACCGGATCCAGATCCGTACGAATCTCATCGAGCGGACGGCGGACGCGGGGATGCGGCTGGCCGCGGATGAACCCCTGGGCATCACCGGGCTCATCGCGACCAACAACATCTTCCGGGACATGCCCCTCTTCGTGCGGTTGGGCCGCAAGGAGAACCGCCTCCTGTCGGTGATCGACCGCAACCGCTACGAGGGCCCCACCGGCGTCTTCACCGCGACGGGTCTGGTCAACGAGGGGCAGTTCCCCGCGTGGCGAACCGCGCTGGCGCCCGAGGGCCTGGAGCAGAACTCGGTGCGGATCCCCTGACGAAGTCCCCGCCCTGGGCGTGAGATGAAGGGCCGCGGTTGGAGGGCACCTGGCGCATGGGTCTTCCTTGGGAAGGCCTGTGTGCCCAGGGAATGAGGGCCAGCGCGCGCCCCGTGCACAGGTGGATGCCATGACCGAAGGCGAAGTTGCGGTGCGCTTCCCGGTGGAGGTCCAAGCGGTCCGGCTCCTCGAAGACCGTTCCGTCACTGAGCGCCTCGCGAAAGACGGCTACCTGGGCATGGGACGGCCGGAAGAGATGGCGGCCTGGGCCCGCAGGTTCGGCGAGTACATGATTCGCCCGAGGGAAGGCTCCCCCCTGCTGCCGTTCCACCCGGATTCGAGGCTGACCGGCGCGGCGGTGATTCACATCGCGCCGTCCGGGCGCATCTCCGCCGGCTTCCTGCCCGCGGTCATCAATCCGGCCAACGAGCCGATACACGTGTCAGCGGACAGCGACGAAGGCAGGCGGGTGGTCGCCTATCTCGAACGCTGCTGCGCGTCCAAACAGCTTCCGACGAGGCTGAGCGCCCCTCGGCCCGACTCCGGACTGCCCACCTCGTGCATCGAGTTCGTCTCGACCTCAACCGAGTGAGCCATTGGGCGGTCGGGCAGCTTGCGCCTTCGATGCCTTGGCCCGCTCGCTCTATTCCCTACCCGTACTTCTCGCGCATGTGCGTCCACGAACGCGCGGCCAGTTCGCGCAGCACCTTCTGATCCACGTCGGCGAGTTTGTTGATGTAGAGGCAGCTCTTTCCGTTCTTGTACTTCCCCAGCTTTTCCATCAGCGGTTCGGACGCGAGGAAGTCCGGCACGATGTAGAGCACGGTCGCGCCCTTGCGGGGGCTGAAGCCGATCTTCGGCCAATCCGCCTCGCCCATCGTGTTCGTGAGTTTGTATGAGCCATAGCCGATGATCGACGCCCCCCACATCGCGGGCTTCTCGCCAGTGACCTCGCGCAGCAGCTTGTCGATTGCTTTGGCGTCCGCGCGTCTGGCGTCGTCATCGACCGCGGCGATGAATTCGGCGACGGAGGCCTTGTTCTTCTGCGTTTTGACTGCCGCCTTCTTCACGGTGGCTTTCTTGGCTGTGGCTTTCTTGGCTGCGACCTTCTTGGCCATGAGCGTTCCTCCCCGACTCGGACGCCTCACGCTACGCAACCGCGCGCGGAAGCGGAAGCGTCAGGCGCGCGGCGCACCGGTCCGATCGCTCCCCTACCATCGCGCGAGCAAGGCGTCGTTCTCCGGAGCTATTCTCTCGACTCTTGAAGACGAGACTCCGCTTGCACCGGGGATGGTCGCCCCCTGTGCCTCCTCACAATTCGCCGAATGAACTCGTTGGGAACTCCACCATGCCGACTCGATACTTCAAGCTCAACGAAGCCATGCAGGCCGGTAGTTGGTCCCTGGGGCCCCTGATGGACGGACAGGGCCAGGAACTACAAGATACGACGGAGTTCACCTCGGGCCGGCCGGTCCAGGCCCCTGCCCCCCTGAAGCTTCGCGTTCGAGAGCAGGGGCGTCGGCGCGACTTCACCCTGGCAGGCGACGGCAGGACTCCCGTGGTCCACCTCAGGATGGCCACTCTCTTCGCCGAGTACACCCCCCAGGAAGTTCAGCTGCTGCCCGTGAACATCAAAGGCGGCGCGGGGGAGTACAGCGTGCTCGTGGCCACGAGACTCATCCGGTGCATCGATGACAAGGCATCGAAAGAGATACAGTTCTGGAAACCAGAGGATGGGCAGCCTGACAAGCTGGGCCACTACCGCGGCGTCATCGGGATGCGGATTGACCCGATGAAGGTCGGCGGCTTCCAGGTGTTTCGCACCTGGGGGTGGCCCGACGCGCTCATCGTCTCGGAGCACATCAAGTTGGTCCTGGAGCGCGCCAGGCTCACGGGAGCAGACTTCGAGGAGGTCTGAACCGGAGTTCGTGGTTCGCGCTCAGGCTGATTCAGCTCAACGCGTCTCCCCAGTTGCCCAAGAAGTCGCCCATGGTGAGTCGCACGCCTTGGTTGCGCAAGATGCCGTAGACGGTGGTCACGTGATAGAAGAAGTGGGGGATCGCGAAGGCAATCAGAAACTGGCGGCCACTGGAGCTCGTGGAGCCACGGCGGTGCTCAATCACAATCGTTCGCTCCAGGCCGGCTTCGAGGTCGCCTGGCGCGATTCCTCGGAGATACGTGATCGTCGCATCGAGCCGCTGATGCAGGTCCGCGAAGCTCTTGGCATCGTTCGCGGCCGGGACCCGTGGCGCACCCAGCAACTGCGCGATCGCCAACCTGGCTCCCTCCGCGGCCCAATGGACTTGAGCGGCGAGCGTGTACATGTGCAGGTCCGCTGGCGAGTCACTCGCCACACCGCGCATGCCGAGTGGCGCGTCCAGCAACGCCGCTTCACCGCTGCCACTGGCAGCGGAATGCTCTTCGGCCTTCGCCAACTGCGCTTTCAAGGTGGTCAGTCCGCGGACGAACAGGCCAGCAGAGACATCGTAGGCATTCAAAGACATGGCCCATCCTTCACCGCGTCGTGCGCCAGGGCCAAACGGTCCCGACCGGCGCGGCTTGATGAAGTGCGATGATTACCGCACCGTGTCCCTCGCAGCCAGCGGTCTGCCGTCCCCCGCACCTGGAGGCTCACAGGGGGTATTCCTTCGCGACGAGGTAGTCCTCCACCGTGGGCGGGAATTCCTTCCAGAGCCACAGGTCAACCCGCGTCCCCACCAGGGACTTCTGGCGGGGCTCGCCGTCCCCATCCCAGAACACCCACTGGAAGGCCTGGCGCGAAGGAGGCGCGGCAAGGGCACCGACCACGCCGAACGGAAGCCGGCACTCGATGTCCTGGCCTCCCTGCCGCGCCCGCCACCGGCACCGTGCGCCGTTGATGGGCCAGTCCACACGGTTCCCCCGGAAGTCCCTCCACTGGCGCAGGGACGCATGGCCCTTCGGCGCGAGGACGACCGCGGAGTAGGGACGGAGCTCCAGATGAGGACACTGGCGCTCGAGTAGAGGTCGCCACCGCTCCCGCCGCCCTCGTAGAGTGTGAGGCCCAGTGCGAGACACGCTCCTCGCCACCTGGTTTTTGGAATGCTCGTGAACGTGCGCCCGTGCGACACATGTGCCACGCCGAAACGGGCACGTCACGCACGAGAACAGGGAGAAGCGCGGCCCGGCAGCCACAGTGCCGTGGCCCCGACCCGGGTGGCATCACGGCGGCCCAGGAGACGGACGCGGCGGACTGGCGGGCGACAAGACGCTTCGCCTCGCGCTCGTTCGGAGAGGCGGAAGCCCTCCGTCCGTGGAAGGTCGACTGAACCGCGATGGGCGGGAGGCCTCACCGCCGCTTCGTCGAGCGGCGTCGGGGAGGAGGAGGCTGTGCAGGCCCCGCGTCGACGGCAATCGAGGGGGCCGCCGAGAGTGTCTCCAGGTACGCGCAAAACATGTCCGCCAACGCCTCGGAGTAGGTGCTCACCTCCGCGGGCGTTCGAGGGCGCTCCGAGAAGGACTTGCCCACCGCGCTGAGCGTCGTCATGAGGAGGTCTCCCGCGAGCATGCGCGCCGGTTTGGGAGTCGTGGGGAGGACCTCGTGCATGAAGGCCTCGAACGTGGCCTTGCTCGAGGCCCGCACCACGCGTGCTTCGGGTGCATCGCGATAGAGGGGCGCGGCGTCACTCAGCGCGACACGCACCGCTGCCTCGTCGCACTCGGATTGGACGAAGGTGTGAACCAGTGCACGGAGCCGTGCGAGCGGCGGCCGCGTCGTGTCCTCGAGCAGCTCGCGGGTGAGCGCGGTCGTCTGTCGCCACTCGTCTGCCTGGAGTCGGAAGAGGACCGCCGCCTTGTTCGGGAAGTACTGGTACAGCGACCCGACGCTGACGCCGGCCTTCTCGGCCACGCGTGCCATCGTGAAGCGCGCTGCGCCCTCCTTCACCAGAACCTGAATAGCCGCGCGGAGGACCGCCCCGACGAGCTCGTTCGAGCGCGCCTGTTGAGGCTCTTTTCTCGTGGAGATTCGAGGACTTCGTCGAGGGCTCACGTGCGCTCCAGTCAATGCGAATTGTGAACCTGAATGATTCGTCGCATTTTGTCCACCGTCACGACTTGATGCCGCACGGAACGGAGAACGCGATGACCACGCTGACCCAAAGCCCCCTCGCACCACTGCTCGAGCGCTTGTTCCAAGAAGCCGAGGCGATGTCGCCTCTCGCCATCCCAGAGGTGGCGGCGCTCTCGCGCGAGGAGCGGGAGCGCCTGATGCGAAGCAAGACGGACTACCTCGACTTCTACGGGCGGCTCAAGGACGCCGCGCTGGCCGTCTCGCGCGAGACGGGCCTCCTGCTCTACATGCTGGCGCGCAGCTCGGGCGCGCGGACAGTCATCGAGTTCGGGACGTCGTTCGGCATCTCGACGCTGCATCTGGCCGCCGCGCTCCGAGACAATGGTGGGGGCCGCCTCATCACCAGTGAATTCGAGCCGTCGAAGGTGGCGCGCGCTCGAAGGAACCTCGAAGCGGGAGGCCTCGCGGACCTGGTGGAGATTCGCGAAGGAGATGCGCTGAAGACTCTCGCGCTCGACCTCCCCTCACGCATCGACCTGCTCCTGCTCGACGGGGCGAAGGCGCTCTACCCGGACATCCTGCGAATGCTCGAGGGCCGGCTCCGCCCGGGGGCGCTCGTTGTCGCCGACAACGCGAACGACAGCCCTGACTACCTCGCTCGGGTTCGGGACCCGAGCAATGGCTATCTCTCGACGCCGTTCGCGGAGGACGTCGAGCTGTCCATGCGGCTCGAGTGCTACGTCCGCTGAACCCATCCATGAGAGGCGGAGGACGTCGTCGCGCCCGTGGCTGCTCCCGGTCGGCTCCCAGCCGAGGACGCGCGCCGTCCCTGCCTCTGCCTGCGCGAGCACCTTGGCGCATGCTCGACCCGAGGTGCGCTGGCCATCCTCGGCACGCAACGACCGGTCAGGCGAAGAGCGGTCTGCCTTCCTCCATGGCTTCGCGGATGTCACCCGCGCTGATGCCTTCTTCGCCCTCGATGAGCGAGGGATGGAGGATGCCCTTGACCGAGCTCGCTTCCTTCGGTGAGAAACCGAAATAGCTCGGCTTCTTCACTTCGGTACCCTTGTCTCTGGCCCGCTTTTCCGCCTCCTCTGCGTACTGCGAGAACGCGTGGTAGTTGCTCTTCTCGACGCGGAGCAGCCGTGCCTGGGGCTTCTGGCCAATCTCGAAGAGGCCATTCCCCGAAGCCTCGAGCCAGCTCCCGGCGAGCAGCGCCTCCCTGACGGCGAAGTGCGCGGGCTTGCTCAGCTGGGTGACGAGCAGCCCCTCGACATGCATCGATTTGCCGACGTAGAGCATCGCGTCTGCGCCGACGAAGGCCTGCTGACAGAAGATCGACCCTGTCACGAAGAGCGCACCGTAAAAGTCGCCCTGGATGAAGAAGAGCGGGCCGTTGACGGTGAGGTTACCGTCGATGACATGCAGCGTGACGTCCTCGTCGTCGGCCGCACCAAACCTCACGGGGCCGTCGATGACCACGTCGCCCTTGTGGACAAGGTAGTGTGAGGGGTCCTCGGGGAAGACCTCACCGAGGCCGTCCTCGCTGATGCTGTTGATCTCGTACTTCGCGCTCGCGTCCTCGAAGGGGAGCTCGCTCCACTCCAGTTCCTTGTTCTCGGTGAACATCGTTTCCTTTTTCAAGTCGCGGTCGCGCCGGTATCAAGCCTCGCGCTCGAACGTACCAATCGGTGTTCGGGCCTGTCGAGGTAGCGACGGCGAATGGGCCTCGAAGCACACCATGTGATGGAGCCCGGGGGAGAGGGCAATTGTTGGGAGAGGAGGCAGCGGGATAGAAGTCTCCAACGTAGAAGGAGGAGTGAATGTCGAGTCGAACCGTCTCCCGGAGGACGTTGCTCCAAGGTGCGTTGGTCGCAGTCGCATTCAATCCCATGAGCCGGAGCTGGGCCTCCTCGCCAGAGGCAGGCACGGTCCCCCTTCCGCCACTCGATGGCGAGTTGCTGATGGACACCGCGTCTCGGACCGCGGCCGCGGAGGACTTCGGTCACGTCCTCCACCGCACGCCGTGGGCGGTGCTCGTCCCCGGCTCGGTGAAGGACATCGTGGCCATGGTCCGCTTCGCGCGGCGCCAGGGCCTGGAGATCGCCGCCGCTCGGGGCCTCGGTGAGAGCCACAGCACCTTCGGCCAGGCCCAGGTGGCCGCGGGCATCGTCATCGACATGTCCGCGCTGTCGACCATCCACGAGATATGCGAGGACAGCGCCTGGGTGGATGCGGGCGTCCGGTGGCACGAGCTGCTCCAGGCCTCGCTTCCCAGCGGCAAGAGCCCGCCGGTGCTGACCGACTACATCGAGCTGAGCATCGGTGGGACGCTGTCGGCGGGCGGCATCGGCGGGCAGGCGTTCCGCTGGGGCCTCCAGGTGGACAACGTCCTGGAGATGGACGTCGTCACGGGTCGGGGCAAGCTGGTGCGGTGCTCGCGCTGGCGTGAGCGGCCCCTGTTCGACGCCGTGCGCTCGGGCCTGGGCCAGTTCGGCATCATCGTGCGAGCGAGGGTGCGGCTCGTCGAAGTGCCGCCCCGCGCTCGGACGTACATCGCGCTGTACAACGACCTCCACCGCTTCATGGAGGACCAGCGGCGGCTCATCGAGGACGGTCGCTTCGATTACGTCGAGGGCTCCGCCGTCGCCTCCAACGGGAGCCGGGCGTATCAGCTCGAGGTGGTGAAGTACTTCACCCCGGGCTCGGAGCCGCACGATGCGAGACTGCTCGCGGGCCTGGGCTACCAGCCGGGAACGCTCCAGGTGAGCGACGGCAGCTACTTCGACTTCGCCAACCGGCTCGCGCCGCTGGTCGAACTGCTCAAGCAGCTCGGCGTCTGGGGCTTCCCTCATCCGTGGCTGGACATGTTCGTCCCCGCCCGGTCCGCCGAGTCCTTCGTCCAGGAGGTCCTCTCGCAGACCACCGAGGCCGACATGGGACAGGGGCCCATCCTGCTCTACCCCTTCCGCGCCTCGGAGCTGACCGCGCCCTTCCTGCGCGCTCCCAACGACAGACACGTCTTCCTCTTCTCGCTGCTGCGCACCGCCATTCCACCGACGCCGGAGAACGTCGCGTCCCTGGTGCAAAAGAACCGCGCCATCTTCGACCGGCTCACGGCCATCGGCGGGAAGATCTATCCCGTGGATGCCGTGCCCTTGAACCCCACCGACTGGCGCCGCCACTTCCACCCTGCCTGGGAGCGGTTCGAGCACGCGAAGCGGCGCTACGACCCGGACCGCATCCTCACGCCGGGACAAGGCATCTTCTGATTCGCACGACGTCCGGAGGCTTGCCCGGGGTCGGCTCGACGCGGTGATGGACAGGCAGGGCAGCCCTCAAGGGGTGCCCGCGCCCTGCTTCGCCCCGCTGGCCGCCGTGTCGACCCGCGTGTCCTGGGCAATCCAGTTCACCTCCCAGGTCTTCCCGCCATCGTCCGAGAAGGCCTGCTCGAAGCGGACGGAAGCAGGCGTCACGTTCGAGATGACGAAGCGCACCAGGATGGCGCGCCCGTCGAGCCGCTCCTGGGCGTAGAACTCGCCGCGTCCGTCCTTGAACTCGCCCACGGTCGGCACGGCGAGGGTGCCATCGCGGCTGCTCGCGAAGTGCAGGCTCCACTGGCGCGTCTGTGGATTGTACAGGCGCAGGTTGAGGCCCTCGAAGCGCCCACCCTCCCCGTCGGCCACCAACTCCACGAGGTTGCCTCGGCCGTTCCACACCTTGCGCACGACGGTGGTCCCCGTCATCTCCACCCAGGTGTTCGAGCCCGTCAGCGGACGCAGGCGCCGCTTCAGCTGCGTGCGCCAGGTGCCAATCTCGAAGTCGAAGTCGTGCTGGCCATCGCGCGGGGCAGGCGAGGAGGCCGCGCGCTCCTGGGCGAGCCCCGGGAGCGGGTACGACACGAGTGCGGGCAGGCAGGCGAAGAGCAGCGGCCGGAGCAGGTGGCGGAGGTTCATGCCCGCGAAGCTAGAGGCGTGCGCGCCGCCCCGCTGTCAGGAACCTGCGCGGACCCGCCGCAGCTCCTCACGCAGGCGCGCGGGGCTGCTGCCCAGCACCTGGCGCACGCTCTGCGACAGGTGGCTGTGGTGCGAGAAGCCCAGCTCCAGCGCGAGCCCCGCGAGGTCCTGCTCACCCTCCGAGAGCCGCTGCAGCGCCGTGAGCACCCGCAGCTGGCGGCGCCAGGCGCGCAGGGACAGCCCCGTCTCCGCGTGGAAGAGGCGCATGAGGTGGAAGGGCGAGCAGCGGGCCTCCCGCGCCACGGTGTCGAGCGAGAGGTTCGCCGAGAGCTGGGCCGCGAGCAGCGCGCGCACGCGGCCGACCGTGCGGCGTCGTGCGCCCCGGTCTCCGCGCGCGGGGGCCTCCGCGCGTTGCCTGTCCGAAGCGGCCACCTCCAGCAGCGCGAACACCGTCTCCTCACGCGAGAGACGGTCTCCGCCCGGGTCGCGCAGCGCGGCACACACGCGCGCGTGGCGCAGGTGCACCGCGGCGCTCAGCCCCAGCTCCGGATGGTCCGGACCACGCCGGCCCCACAGCTCGTCGAAGAGCTCCGGTGACAGCTTGATGACCGTCGCATCGTCTCCCTCCGCGCCTGGATGGCCGACCCGGTAGTCCACGCGCGGGTGGTGCAGCAACGCGGTGCAGGGGTCGGCGACGAAGCGCCTCAGCCCCCGGTGGTAGCTGAAGCAGCCTCGGCGCAGCAGCACCAGGTGTCCCGGGTCCCCGCCCCGCTCCTCCGCGGGACCCGCGCGCGGATGCCGGCAGCGCGAGTCGAGCACGCGGAACTGTTCGGACTCGAGGAGGGTCAGCACCTGGGCCATGGGACTCCACCATCCTCCCGCGCGGGGCGCATGGGAAGCCCGCAGGTGGCCCTCCGCCACGTCCAGCCGCGCGAGCAGTGTCTGCCTTCGCGCGGCGACCTGCGCTCCAGGGCAGTTGCTCCGTATCCTGGTGGCTCCCACCGTCGTCCTCCTGGTTTTGAAGGGAGCGACATGCACTCGAAGTATGGCTTTGCCCTGATGTGTCTGGGCTTGATGGGGTGCGCGGAACCGGACTCAGCGCCCGATACCGTCAAGGCCCAGGCCTGCGCGCCGGGCGTGGCCCAGCGGGTGAAGGTCGTCATGCCTCCGGGCGACGACCCGCCCTGGGACGAGCCCGCACCCGAGAGTCTGGTGGACGTCCAGGGCACCCTCTACTTCGCCGTGAACCTCCGCGATGGCCGCAGCGCGCTGTGGCGCAGCGACGGCTCTGACGCGGGCACCTTCCCGGTGAAGTCCTTCCCGGCGGTGACACCCCGGAGGAGCAGGGGCCTGGGCGGGCTGGTCCCGGTGGGCAGCCAGGTCTTCTTCCAGGTGTGGAATCCCGACACCGGCAACGAGCTCTGGGTGAGCGACGGCACGGAGGCCGGCACGCACCTGGTGGCGGACCTGATGCCGGGGACGGCGGGCTCCTCCCTCTCCCTCCCCACCGCGCTGGACGGCGCGCTGTCGTTCTTCCGGCGCATACCGGTGGCGACGGGGACACAGGTGGAGCTGTGGCGCTCGGATGGGACGGCCTCGGGCACGGTGCAGGTCGTGAACTTCGGGGTGCTCGCCGCGCTCCAGGGGCAGCGGCTGAGGGAGGGCGACGCCCTGCTCTTCTTCCTCGTCGGGCCCGGCAGCGGCACCGCGCTGTGGCGGACCGATGGCACGGCCTCCGGGACATCCTTCGTCAAGCGGCTGGACGCCGACGTGGTGTCCCTGGGTGACGTGCGGAGCCCCGACAGCGGAGCCCCGGGATTGTTCACGCTGCTCGACGGCCCCAACACGGAGGTGTGGAAGACGGATGGCAGCCCGACCGGCACGGTGCGCCTGGACACGTTCGGCCGGAGTATGCGGTTGCTCGGAGCGCTGGGTTCGTCGGTGTATCTGACGTCCGCGGATACAACCACGCGGCGCATGGGACTGTATCGCCTGTCCCTCGCTGGCGGAGGCAAGACCACCGTCAAGGTGCTGCCCAATCCCTATGCGGACATGGAAGGGACGACGCCCTACCTGCAGAACACCACCAGCTCCGGCGGGCGGCTCTACTTCTCCGTGGCCATCGGCAGCCCCTTCCCCGGCCCCGCCGCGCTGCGCGTGGGCCTCTGGGTGACGGATGGAACCGCCGAGGGGACCGTGCAGCTCCCCGTGGAGCTGAGCATCTCCGAGTATTACTGGTCCCCCCTCTACGCCACGGGCATGGGCGCGGTGCTCTTCGGCGGGGACACGTCGCCCATCTCCTACAACGAGCCCTGGGTGACGCGGGGCACGGCCATGTCCACGGGACAGGCCGCGGACATCTCGGGAGGAGGTTCGTCTCCCCAGGGCTTCGCCCGCGTCGGGGAGCAGGTCTACTTCAGCGCCAGGGACGACACGTCCGAACCCCAGTTGTGGTCCCTGCCCGCCGACCTCGCGTGTCCTCCGGGCCCCGTTCCGAAGTAGGCGCTCGCCCCCAGCCCTGCGCGAATACCCCCGCGAGCAAGCCCAGGCGGGTCCAGGGAGAGCCTCCACACCAGGTCGTCCTCGCGCCGCGCCCGCAGGCAGTCAGGCACATCGAGCGTGTGCCGCATGGACAGGTCCGCGCCGCCGGCCCCCCCCAACTGGTGTCGCGTGACGCCCTTCGCGACCCAAAGCCATGCCCCCGGAATCCACCCGGGCCTCGGTACCGGCAGGCGGGGAACCGTGGGGGATGAATGGCGCGGAGCGTCCTGTTGCTCCGCCCAATCCATGACGCAACCCCCACCCGACTCCTTGTCCCCTGGCGCCTCCCCTGCCACCTCGGGACTCAAGGGCCTGCTCGCCTCCCTCTGGCTGGCCGTGCGCGGCTCCACCGAGGACCTGGCCACCGGGCCCGTGGACCGCGCCTTCCTGCTGCTGTCCGTGCCCATGGTGCTGGAGATGGTGATGGAGTCCATCTTCGCCCTGGTGGACGTGCTCTTCGTGTCCCACCTGGGCGCGGACGCCATCGCCACCGTGGGCCTCACCGAGTCCGTGCTCACGCTCTTCCGGACCGTGCCGTTGGGGCTGTCCATCGGCGCCACCGCGCTCATCGCCCGCCGCATCGGCCAGAAGGACGCTGAGCGCGCCGCGAGCACCGCCGTGCAGGCCCTGGGACTGGGGCTGGCCCTGTCCGTGCCGCTGGCGCTCGCCGGCGGCCTCTTCGCGCGCCCGCTCCTCATCGCGCTGGGCGCGGCGCCCGGCGTGGTGGAGCACGGCCTCGGGTACACGCGACTGATGCTGGGCAGCTTCCCCATCATCATGCTGCTGTTCCTCATCAGCGCCATCCTGCGCGGCGCGGGGGACGCGGCCACCTCCATGCGCGCGCTGTGGCTGGCCAACTCGGTGAACATCGTGCTCGCGCCGCTGTTCATCTTCGGCCTGGGGCCCCTGCCCGCCCTGGGCGTCACCGGCGCGGCGCTGGCCACCACCGTGGGCCGCTCCACCGGCGTGCTGTACCAGGTGTACCGCCTGCTCAAGGGCAGCGGACGTCTGGAGTTGCACCGCCGCCACCTGCGCGTGGAGCTGTCCACGCTGCGCTCGCTGCTCAAGCTGTCCGGCGGCGCCATCCTCCAGTCGCTGCTGGGCATGTCCAGCTGGCTCGTGCTGATGCGCCTGGTCGCCACCTTCGGCAGCACGGCGCTCGCGGGCTACACGCTGGCCATGCGCATCCTGCTCTTCGCGCAGCAGCCGTCCTGGGGCCTGTCCCACGCGGCGGGCACGCTGGTGGGCCAGAGCCTGGGCGCGGGCGACACAGAGAGGGCCGAGCGCGCCGCGTGGCGCGCCAGCTTCTACACGCTCGGCTTCCTGGGCGTGGTGGCGGTGGGCTTCCTGGTGTTCGCCGAGCCCCTCATCCAGCGCTTCACCTCCGACCCGGAGGTGGCCCTGCACGCCGTGCGATGCCTGCGCATCGTCAGCTGCAGCCTCACCCTCTACGCCTTCGTCACCGTGCTGCCCCACGCCTTCAACGGCGCGGGGGACACCACCACGCCCACCGTGGTGAACGCCCTCTTCTCCTGGGGCCTCCAGCTGCCCCTGGCGTATGTCCTCTGCCATTCGTTGGGCTGGGGCCCCACGGGCGTGTTCGTCGCCATCGCCGTCAACTACGGCGCGCTGGGCCTCGCCAGCGCCGCCCTCTTCCGCAGGGGCGGTTGGAAGCTGCGGCACGTTTGATGCCGGCTTCGGCACCGGACAGTCGGCCCTGCCCGGAGGCTGAGTTGAAAGCGCTCGCCCACATGCCGACTTTCCCGGGACTCTCGCGGTGCGCGGGTGACCCGGAGCGCCCGGGACACCGCACCGGAGGCGCCCGACACCCCGGAGCGCCCCCAGACGCACGCCGCGAGTCCCAGGGTGCAATGGTTGGTGAGGGGCTTCATACATGGCGGGCAACGAGCGGCTGGGAGTGGCGATTGTAGGCTTGGGCGGGGCGGTGGCGACCACCGCGGTGGCGGGCATGGAGCTGCTGCGCCGGGGGCTCGTGGACACGCGAGGGCTGCCGCTGGCGAACGTGAAGGGCATGGGGCTGGCGGAGTACGACTCGCTGACGTTCGGCGGTTGGGATTTGTTCGAGGAGGACCTGGCGAAGGCGGCGCGCAACCACGCGGTGCTGACGGAGGCCCAGCTGGCGGCCGTGACGCCCACGCTGGAGCGCATGCGCCCCTGGGCCGCGGCCTCCAACGCGAGGTTCTGCAAGAACATCGTCGACACGTCGACGAAGAAGGCCCGCTCCCTGCGTGAGCAGGTGCAGGCCATCCGCGACGACCTCACCCGCTTCAAGAAGGACGAGCAGCTGGACCGCGTGGTGGTGGTGAACCTGGCCTCCACGGAGAAGAGCGTGGACCTCACCCGGCCGGAGTTCGCCACGCCAGAGTCCTTCGAGAAGGCCCTGGACGCGAATGACGCGGACATCGGGCCCGCGATGCTCTACGCGTATGCGGCCATCGTGGACGGCGTGCCATTCGCCAACTTCACGCCCAGCGTCGCCGCGGACGTGCCCGCGCTCCTCTTGCTCGCGAAGCGCACCGGCGCGCCGCTCGCCGGCAAGGATGGCAAGACGGGGCAGACGCTGCTCAAGACGGTGCTCGCCCCCGCGCTGAGGGACCGCGCGCTGCACGTGGAGGGCTGGTACTCCACCAACATCCTGGGCAACCGCGACGGCGAGGCCCTCAACGACCCGGCGTCGAAGCAGAACAAGCTCGACACCAAGGGCGCGGCCCTGGACAGCATCCTTGGCTACAAGGTCCAGGACCACATCGTCCAGATTCAGTACTACCGGCCGCGCGGGGACAACAAGGAGGCCTGGGACAACATCGACGTCACCGGCTTCCTCGGGCAGCCCATGCAGCTCAAGCTCAACTTCCTCTGCAGGGACTCCATCCTCGCCGCGCCGCTCGTCGTGGAGCTGGCGCGCACGCTGGACCTGGCCAGGCGCCGCGGCGAGGGCGGAGTCATCGACGCGCTGGGGTGCTTCTTCAAGGCCCCCATGTCGCAGGACGGCCAGCCCGTGGAACACGCCATGGCCGAACAGCAGCGAAATCTGATGACGTGGCTGTCCAAGGGTCGCGTGCCGCGCGCGGAGCACACCCCGGAACGCATCAGGGGCTGACACCACCATGAACGCACCCGCGCGTGACACGGCGGCGGCCCCGGGCCGCCTGGCGAAGCTCCGTCCGCTCCTCTCGGAGCTGATGGACCTCAAGCGCGTCCGCACTCCGGACCATCCGGAGGGACTGGCGGCCCACGGCTTCCGTCGCGCGTGGGCGGCCCTGGCGGCCGGCATGGACCCCGGCACCGTGGCGCTCCAGGAGACGGCGCGCGCGGTGGCGGCGGTGCGGCTGTGCGGCCTGGACGCGGACATCCTCCAGCGGGCGGGGCTGTCCCCGATGGACGCGACGCGGGTGCTGCGTCGGGGCCTGGACGCGGTGGCGGGCCCCTTGGGCGCCGGCCTGCGGGAGCAGCTGTCCCTGGCGCTGATGCCCTCCTCGGAGTCCTCCCACGGCCCGCCGCCCGAGTTCGTGGAGCGGCTGGTGCACCAACCCCGCGCCGGGGCCACATTCCCCGGCCGGGCACGCCTCCTCGTGTCACCGCAGGAGAGCCATGCCGACCACTGCTACGCGGTGGCGGTGGTGGCGGTGCTCGTGTCCCCCCGCTTCGGCGCGGCCCCGGCCCTGCCCTTCCTGGCGGGCCTGTCGCATCACCTCTTCAACGCGGTGCTGCCGGACGCGGGCTACAGCGGCGAAGCGCTGCTGGGGGACCTGCTGGAGCCCCTGACGAAGCGCCTCACCGAGGCGGCCCTGACGAGGCTTCCGCCCCGGCTCTCCGAAGCCGTGCGCCAGGCGCTGACACTCACCGGCAACGTGGAGTCAGCGGAGGCGCGCGCCTTCAACGCCGCGGACACGCTGGACCGGGTGCTGGAGCTGGAGGCCCACGCCCGCGCGGCGGCCTTCACGCTGCGCCAGGCGATGGAGGACCTGGAGCTCATCCACCCCGGCCCGCTGTGGGCCTTCGGCAACGACGTCCTTCGCGAAGCAGCGGTGTGGCCATGAGGCTTCCGCCGAAGGAGTTCGCCGCGCCGCCGCCGCGCCATCCCCTCACCGGCCTGCCGCTGACGCGGGTGTCACCCGAGCTCTGGTCGGATGGCACCACCCTCTGGCCTGTCGTGGACGGCATCCCCTTCCTGCGCACCGGCCGCGAGGCCTTGCGTGCGGCCGTGGTGACCGCGCTGGAGCAGGGCGACGGGCGTCACGCGCGGGCCCTGCTGCTGCGGGACCAGGACGACCATGCGCGCATCCCGCCCCCGTCCCTCGCCGCCACCGCCGCCGTCGTGGAGGGCGTCGAGTCGGGGACGCTGGGGCTCCGCGCCGCCATGGAGCAGCTGTGCTTCGGGCCGGTGGCCCCCTACTTCGCGCACCGGCAGTCCGCGCCCACCTTCCTGAGCGCGCTGGGGTTATTGGCGCAGCACTGGGACTCACCACCCTGGGTGGTGGAGCTGGCGTGTGGCCTCGGACAGGTGCTGCGCGAGGTGTCGCTCCGGGGCACCCCCGTCGTGGGCGTGGACGTGGTGTTCGCCAAGCTGTGGCTGGCGCGTCACTTCGTCGTGCCGGAGGCCGTGCTCCTCTGCGCGGACGCAGCCGCGGACCTGCCCATCTCACCGCTCGAAGGCGCCACCGTGCTGTGTCACGACGCGCTCTACTTCCTGTCGGACAAGGCCCGCGCGCTGTCGGAGCTGCGCCGCGTGGCGGGGCCTTCCGGCCGCGTGCTCGTGGGCCATGCCCACAACAAACAGGTCGACCAACGGGGCGTGGGCGGCACGCCGCTGAGCCCCGCCGGATACGCGGCGCTGATGCCCGGGGCCGCCTGCTACGACGACGCCGCCTTCTTCACCCGCTTCCTCGAAGGCGGCACCGTGCCTGCTTCCCAACCGGAGGAACTGGAGCGCGCGGAGGCCTTGAGCTTCGCATGGCCCGCGACGCCAGGCCGGAGCACCATCGACTTCGGCGTGACCGTGCCCGGCGCGAGGCTGCGCCCCAATCCACTGCTGGAGGAACACGACGGCCGCGTGCGGCCCGCCTGGCCCACGCCGGCCCTGGCCGCGGAGTACGCGAGCGCCCACTACCTGCGGTCAGACGCGCCCGGAGACGCGGCCCTGCTGCGGCGGGCCGCCACCGACGCGTCGCCAGAAGAGCGCGCCGCGCTCGTGAGGCGGCGGTGGCTCTTGAACCTTCCTGAGAGGTGGTGACATGTCCGGGACGAAGCCAGGGGACCCCGCGCTGGGCTGGGCGGTGGTGGGGTGCGGTCTGGTGGCGCGGGACTACGTCATCCCGGCGCTCCAGGGCGCGCGCAATGCGCGGCTGGTGGCGCTGTGCGACTCGGACGCGGAGGCGCTGATGCGCATCCAGGCGGACGACGCCGTCCGGCACACCGCGCTGGAGGCGGCGCTGGCGGACCGGAACGTGGAGGCCGTCTACATCGCCACGCCCAACCACCTGCACGCCGCGATGACGGAGGCCTGCGCCGCGGCGGGCAAGCACGTGCTGTGCGAGAAGCCCATGGCCATCACCGCGCAGGACGGGCTGCGCATGATGTCCGCGTGTCAGCGCGCGGGCGTGCACTACGCCACCGCGTTCGACCAGCGCCACCACGCGGCGCACCGCAAGCTGCGCATGCTGGTGAAGGAGGGCGTGCTGGGCACCATCACCCAGGCGCGCATCCACTACGCCTGCTGGCTGCCCGCGGACTGGACCCCGAACAACTGGCGCATCGACCCGGAGCAGGCCGGCGGCGGCGCGATGATTGACCTGGCGCCCCACGGACTGGACCTGCTGGAGGTGGTGCTGGGGGACGAATGGCAGTCGCTCCTCGCCATGACGCAGCGGCGCGTGCACGGCTACCCGGTGGACGACGGCGCGGTGCTGATGGGTCAGTTCCGCGGCGGAACGCTGGGGCTCCTGCAGGTGGCCTACAACTGCCCGGACGCGTACCCCCGGCGCACGCTGGAGCTCATCGGCACCCGCGCGCGCGCACTGGCGTCCAAGACGATGGGGCAGACGCCCGGCGGCTCGCTGTCGCTCACCGACGCGAAGACGGGCGAGGAGACGTGGATTCACCTGTCGCCGGACGAGGACCGGAGCCCCTTCCTCAACCAGGTGGAGGCCTTCTCCGCGTGCGTGCTGGACGGCCGTCCGCAGCCCTTCGCCCCGGAGCGCGACGTGCGCCTCGTGGGGCTCCTGTCGCAGGCACTTCACTCCGGGAGGGCGTTTCCGCCATGTCACTGACGCGCTACGCCTGCACCCACTGCGGCACCTGGCAGCCGGGGTTCCCGCGCGAGCAGCCCACGGGCTGCCCCACGTGCCTGGACGTGCGCAACGCACTCCCGCGCGACGGCTGGGACTTCCAGACGACGGGCCAGGTGTCGGAGCGCCTGAGCACGCGCTGGGAGGAGACGCTGCCCGGCATCTGGGGCTTCACCTGCACGCCGGGCTTCGGCCTGGGTTCCACGGGGTGGCTCCTGCGCGGACCGGAAGGCAACGTCGCCTTCGAGGGCGCGCCCTGGTACTCGCTGCCGGCGCTGGAGGCCCTGGAGGCGATGGGCGGCATCCAGGTGCTGTCCGCGTCGCACCCGCACGGCTTCGGAGCGCTGTGGCAGTTGCAGGAGCGCTTCGACCCGCTGCTCGTCCTGCACCGCGACGCGGTCCAGTACAGCAAGGCCTTCCAGGTGCGCTGGCCGGTGGATGACGAGCACACCCTGGCGCCGGGCCTGACGCTCCACTGCGTGGCGGGACACTACGAAGGCCAGATGGTGCTGTACGACGAGCGCACCCGCTCGCTGTTCTGTGGCGACGCGCTGAAGGTGGACCTGGACGCGCAGGGCCACCCCACGGCGCTGTCGTGTCACAAGGGCTTCCACTACGCGATTCCGCTGAGCCACGCGGAGCTGCGCCGCTACCGCGCGGTGCTCGAGCAGCTCCCGTTCGAGAACGTCTTCACGCCGTTCGAGTTCGCGCGCGGCGTCACCCGCGAGCACGCGCTGGCGCTGTTCGACCGGCTGCTCTCGGGCATGCCTCACACCCGTCCCGTTTCGTTGGAGGAATTGTCATGAGTCTGAGCGAAGCCCTGGATGCCTATTTCCGTGTCATGCCTCCGGGGGCGTTCCCCATCTTCCGCATCGACCCGTTGGACCGGCTGGGCGTCCCGGTGGTCTCCGCGAGCCTGCGGGTGGGAGACAGGCCTGGCGACATCGTTCACGCCAATGGCTACGGCGCCACCGAGGAAGAGGCGCGCGTCGGGGCCCTGGGCGAGCTCGCCGAGGAGGTCTGCGCCGACCAGGCCCTGCTGCGCATGCCTCGCGTGCACGGCACCTGCTCGGAGCTGGTGACGGCCTTCGGCGCCGCGGCGGTGGCGGACCCGCTCACCCTGAGCCTGCCCGCGGGCAGTCCCTACCGGCCCGACATGCCGCTCGTCTGGGGGGAGATGAAGCGGCTCTCCACCGGCGAGAAGGTGCTGGTGCCAGAGGAGTTCATCGCCGTCCGGCCCGGGAACCTGCGGGGGAAGACACCGCTGGCCAGACCATTGACCAACGGGCGGGGCGCGGGACGGACGCAGAAGCAGGCACTGGCGCACGCCCTGCTGGAGCTGCTGCAACGCGACGGCAACGGGCTCCAGTTCCGCGCCATGGACCAGGGCCTGGTGCTGGACCTGGAGGGCGCGGCGCTGGCCCCGGACGTGCGGGAGCTGCTGGAGCGCTACCAGCGCGCGGGCGTGGAGGTGATGGTGAAGCTCGCGAGCACCGACTTCGGCCTCGTGAATGTCTACGTGGTGGGCAACGACCTGTCCGTGGGCAACCAGCCGCTGTTGGTGACCGGCTGTGGCGAGGCGACCGACCCGGACAGGGACCGGGCCCTGCGCAAGGCGCTGCTGGAGTTCGCGGGCTCCCGGGCGCGAAAGGCCATCTCCCACGGCCCGCTGAGCGAAGTGGCCCGCGTCGCGCCCAGGGAATACATGGAGCGGTTCGTCCCCCTGGTGGACGTGGCCTCCGAGGAACCCCGTGCGCTGCAGGCCATGGCGGAGTGGGCCCAGTTGCCGGCCCCGGCGCTGCGCGAGCTCACGGCGTGCACGTTGCTGCGTCGACGCAGCGTGCGCTTCGAGGACCTGCCCCGGGTGCCGGGGATGGAGGACCCGGCGCTGCGATGCGACCACGTGGTGCGGCAGCTCCATGCGGCGGGCTTCGACATCCTCGTCGCGGACCTGTCCCCTCCGGGCCACCCGGTGCACGTGGTGAAGGTGGTGGTGCCGGGGCTGGAGGTGGAGACGATGACGTACAACCGCCTGGGCGAGCGCAACGCGGCGCGGCTGATGGAGCGGGGCGACCCGCTGGTGGGGAGGGGCACGCCGCCGCCGGGCGCGCTGCCGGTGCGGCTGACGCCGGAGGCAGAGGCGCGGCTGGGGGGGCCGGTCTGGTTCAACGCACGGCTGGCGGAAGAGCGCGTGGGGCCGCTGTACGCGCTCTACCGCGAGCCGGACCGCCACGCGGTGCCGGCGATGCTCGCGAGCCGTCGCTTCGGGGGGCAATGAGCCATGGCGCCGCGCTTCGCGTACAACACCAACGGCATCTCCAACCACCGCTTCGAGGACGCACTGCGCCTCATCGCGGACAGTGGCTACGACGGCGTGGCGCTGACGTTGGACCACCACCACTTCGACCCGTTCGCGCCGGACTTCGAACAGCGGAGCGGACAGCTGGCCGCGCTGCTGGAGCGGCTGGGCCTGGGGCTGGTGGTGGAGACGGGGGCGCGCTTCCTGTTGGACCCGCGGCGCAAGCATGAACCCACGCTCATCACACCGGATGCCGCGGGCCGGGCGCGACGCCTGGAGTTCCTGAAGCGCGCGGTGGACGTGTGCGCGACGTGCCGGGGCGAAGCGGTGTCCTTCTGGGCGGGAGTGCCCCGCGCCGGGGTGACGGAGGAGGCCGCCTGGCCGTGGCTGGTGGACGGGGTGGCCCGGCTGTCGGAGTACGCGGCGGCGCGCGGGGTGGTGCTGGCGGTGGAGCCGGAGCCGGGGATGCTGGTGGACACGGTGGACGGCTGGAGCCGATTGCAGGCGCGCGTGACGGCGACGGGCGCGCCCCCGGTGCGGCTGGCCCTGGACGTGGGGCACCTGCTGGTGACCGGGGAGCGGGGGCCGGCGGAGGCGGTGCGCGAGTTCGCGCCGGTGCTGGGCACGGTGGCGTTGGAGGACATGAAGCGCGGCGTGCATGAGCACCTGCCGTTTGGCGAGGGGGACGTGGACGTGCCGTCGGTGCTGCGGGAGCTGGCGCGCGCGGGCTACGAGCGGCTGGTGTGCGTGGAGTTGTCCAGGGATGCGCACCGGGCGCACGAAATGGTGCCCAGGGCGCTGGAATGGTTGAAAGCGCGCCTGCCGACGGACGCGGAGGTGGCGGCGTGAACAACGTGAGCCGGCTGCGGATCTGCTTCATCTCCCGGCGCTTCTTCCCGGCGATTTCGGGGATGAGTGTCTATGCGCTCAACCTGGTGCGGGAGCTGGTCGCGTGCGGGCATGACGTGACGATGGTGAGCCAGTACCGCAACGACGCCGCGGGCATGGCGGTGTACGGGGGCGGGCCGCCGCCGGAGATTCCAGGCGCACACGTGCTGGGGTGCGAATCCCGGGGCGAGCAGCGCATCAACCAGGGTCAGCCCGCGAGCTTCGAGCAGGACGTGGAGGACCTGGTGGACACGGTGATTCGCGAGCACCGGCGCAAGCCCTTCGACCTCCTCCACGCGCAGTACGGCTATCCCTGTGGCCTGGCGGCGATGGAGGCGGCGCGGCGGCTGGGACTGCCCAACGTCGTCTCCATCCAGGGCGGTGACGGGCACTGGGTGGGGACGTGCTGTGGGACGCACAAGCAGGCGATGCTCGCGGTGCTGGGCCACTCGGGGGCGCTGTTGATTGGCAGCCAGTCCTTCGCGGAGGAGGTGCGGGGACTCCATGGGACACCGCTGGAGCGGTTCACCATCGTCCCGGGCGCCACGGACACACAGCGCTTCCATCCGCGGAGCGAGTCGAGCCTGGGAGCGCTGCGGGACGTGCCGGTGTGGCTGTACCACGGGCGGGTGGACGCTCGGAAAGGCGTGATGGAGCTGCTGGACGCGGTGAAGCGGCTGGTAGCGGAGGGGCGCGGGTTCCGGTTGCGCGTGTCTGGGATTGGACCGGACGTGGAGGCGGTGCGCGCGCGCGTGGAGGCGGAGGGGCTTCAGGGCACGGTGGAGCTGACGGGGGTGTCCACCTACTCGGAGGCGCCGGACCTGTACCGGCGTGGGGACCTGTTCGTGTCGCCCACGTATTCGGAAGGGTTCTCCAACACGCTCCTAGAGGCGATGGCGTCCGGGTTGCCCATCGTGTCGACGAAGGCGGTGGGAGTGGTGGACTGCCTGGAGGACGGGCGGGACGGACTGTTGGTGCCGCCGAAGGACAGCGTCGCGCTAGCCCAGGCCATGGGGCGGCTGATGGACGACGCGCCGCTGCGAAAGCGACTGGCGTCGACGGCGCTGCGCGAGGTGCGGGAGCTGTACTCGTGGCAGGCGGTGGGGCGGAGAATCCAGGGGGTGTACACGGAGCTGACGGGCACGCGGCCGGACACGCGGTGGACGCGCCTGTATGACCCGGCGACGACGCAGGAGAGCGCGGACCCCATGTGCAGGTTCCGGGCGGCGCCGCATCTGTTATGAGCACGGCCCTCTTCGTATCGCCGCACCTGGACGACGTGGCCTTCTCATGTGGAGGGACGCTGGCGGCCTTGAAGGCGAAGGGGTGGACGGTAGGGCTCATCACCGTCTTCACGCGCTCGGTACCGGAGCCCCGGGGCTTCGCGTTGCGATGCCAGACGGCGAAGGGGTTGGGGCCGGAGGTGGACTACATGGCCCTCCGGCGCGAGGAGGACCAGGCGTTCGCGAAGCGGCTGGGCGTGGATATCCTCGCCTGGGGGGACCTGGAGGAGGCGCCGCACCGGGGCTACGCGAGCGCGGAAGCGCTGTTCCAGCCCCCGCGAGTGGATGACGCCATCGAAGCGTCGGTGGCGAGGTGTCTGAGGCCCGTGTTGTGGGAGCTGAAGCCAGACCGCGTCTTCGTACCGCAGGCGCTGGGAAGCCACGTGGACCACGTGCACGTTGTCCGGGCGGTGCGGGGGCTGGGCATTGCGTCGAACCGCGTCTTCTACTACCGGGATACACCCTACGCCGTGCGCCAGCCGGACGCGAAGCCAGACGCGGCGCTGCCTCGGGGGCTGCGGCCCCTGGCGGTGGATATCACCGAGCATTTGATGACGAAAGTGGAGGGCTGTCTCTGCTACGGCACCCAACTGGGCTTCCAGTTCGGAGGCGCGGAGGGCGTGGCGCGGATGCTCCATGCCTTCCACCGCCGGGAGGCGGAGGCCCACGGGCGCACGGGAGCCGCGGAGGTCTTCCTGACGGAGGGCGTCGGCTGAGCGGCCGCGGGGATGAGGCAGGCAGGGGCGGGGTGGCTGGCCTCCCTCAACCGAGCAGGGCGCCCCTCTTCACCGCCCCGGCCTCCATTCTGGGCAACTCGACAATGAAACAGGTGCCCGCGGCTTCAGATGACTCGACGCGGATGCTGCCCGCGTGTGCCAGGGTGATTTGTTTCGTGATGAAGAGACCCAATCCCAGCCCACTCGAGCGCGAGAGCTTCTTTTCGCCCGTGCGGAAGGGCTCGAAGAGCACCGGCATGAGCTCCGCTGGAATCACCCCCTGGTTGTGAACCTCGATGCATACGACATTCGGGGCCTTCCCCTTGAGCCGTACCGAGACTGGCGACCCTGGCGCGCCATGTCCGAGCGCGTTGGCGAGCAGATTTGAAAGGAGTTGGGCGAGCCGGTCTCTATCCCATTCCCCCAGGGTATTGCCCTCGGTTTGCAGTTGAATGGCGGCCCCCTCGTCCCCTCCTTCCAGTTCGTCCATCACGAGGCGGCAGATATCGGCGAGGTCCGTCTGACTGCGCTGCAACGTGATTCCAGAGCCCAGACGCGCACGCGTGAAGTCGAGGAGCTGGTCAATCATCCGCCGCATCCGGTCGGCGCTGCTCAGGATGCGGAGCGCTGGTTTCAAGGCCTTCTCTGACTCTTCGCTTCGCCTCACGAGCACGCTCGCCGCCGTGCTGATGGCGGAGAGGGGGTTGCGAAGGTCGTGGCTGAGAATCCCTACAAACATCTCGCTGACGCGAACGGTGCGCGAGAGCTCCTCGAGACGGGCATCCCGCTCCTTTTCAATCTCCCGCCGAAGCCTGGCAAGGGCGAGCTGCGAGGCGACGCGAGCCATGAGCTCTCGAGCGCTGAATGGCTTGACGAGGTAGTCGTCGGCGCCCGCTTCAAAACCTTCGACTCGCGCCTCCTCGCCTGCGCGCGCGGAGAGCATGATGACCGGAATCGCCCGCAGCCGGGGATCGCTTCGCAGCTCCCGCAAGAGGCCAAAGCCGTCGAGCTCGGGCATCATGACGTCGGTCAGCACGAGGTCGAGCGGGTTCTCGCGGGCAAACGCCAGCGCCGCGGCACCGTTCGAGACCGCCTCCACGTTCCAGTGCTGGGAGAGGAGGCGTCTGATGTACTCGCGCATGTCGGCGTTGTCGTCCGCGAGGAGAATGCGCGCTTCTCTCGGCGCTTCCGGCCCGGCCCAGGCCGCGGGAGCGGGCATCGACTCCGGGTCCCGCTCTCCAGGCAGCCACTTCAAAGCCTCCTCGACGAAGGCAGACGAATCCACGGACGTGGGGGCCAACGTCCTGCGCCCTTCAAGCCTGTCCTTCGGGAGGTGCTCCGAGCCTGTCGGGATGGACACGATGAAACGGGTCCCTTCTCCCACGCGACTCTCGGCTCGCACCGCCCCCCGATGAAGATTCACGAGCTCCTGAACCAGGGCGAGCCCGATGCCGGAGCCCTCTTGTGTCCTCGCTCGCGCGCCTTCCACCCGGTGAAACCGCTGGAAGATGTGCGGAAGCTCTTCAGCGGGAATGCCCGTGCCCGTGTCGCGGACCTCGAGCTCCACGGCGTCGCCGGCCCACCGGAGGGAGACGGCGACCTCCCCCTCGAAGGTGAACTTGAAGGCATTGGAGATGAGGTTGAGGACAATCTTCTCCCACATCTCCCGGTCGACGTAGACCGGCTCCGGCAAGGACGGGCAATCCACCTTGAGCTTGAGGCCCGCCTTTTCAGTCGCGGACCGGAAGACACTGGCGAGGTCGGCCGTCAGGCGTGAGAGGTCCGTCGGCTCGTACACAGCCTGAATCCTCCCGGCTTCGATGCGCGAGAAATCCAGGAGGGTGTTGACCAGCTTGAGCAGACGCACCGCATTGCGGTGGACAAGCTGGGCATCTTCTCGCAACGCGGGCGGCAGCGGTCCTCGAACGCCGTCGAGCTGGTCCTCGAGCGGCCCCAGCATCAGCGTGAGCGGTGTCCTGAACTCGTGGCTGACGTTCGAGAAGAAGGCCGTCTTGGCGCGGTCAATCTCGGCGAGCGCTTCGGTGCGCTCCTTTTCCTCCTCGCGCGTCCTCGCGGTCGCGATGGCCGTGGCGAGCTGTCCCGCCAGCAGGTCCAGATACCCTCGGTAGTCCTCGTCGAACGGCAACCGCGGGTTGACGCCCACCATCAGGATTCCCGCGGCGGCATGGTCCTTCTCCGCGGAGGTGATGGGCAGGATGACAGCGCGGCGCAGGGGCTCCGGCCAGGGGCTCCGGGCAAACTCCCCGAGTGTCTCCAACGGCGCTTCGAGAACGATGGGCTTTCGTTCCTGGAGAGCCTGAGCGGCGCTCCGTGAAAGGACCGAGGGGTCGCCAGCGAGTGCGATGTGCTCTGGGAGCCGCCGCCCCTCCAAGGCCGCTCCCGCTGTCGCCTTGAGGAGCAGGCGCTGGGGAGTTCCCTCTTCCACGAGGTAGATCAACGCGAAGGGCACATCCGCGGCATTGGTCGAGAGAACCATCGCCGTGAGCGTCGAAGCTTCTTCGACGGTCCGGGGGTCGGTCGCCTTCTGGCCCAGCTCACGCAAGGTGCGAATCCGGCGCTCTCCCAGCACCCGCTTCGTGGTCTCCTGAACCGCGCAGAAGACGCCCCCCACTTCACCGGACTCGTCCCGAACCGGACTGTAGGAGAAGGTGAAATAGGTGTCTTCGGGGAACCCCTGTCGAATCACCGGGAAGAGATGGAAGTCCTCGAACCAGGTCGCCGTCCCTTCCTGAATCACCTGCTCCGTCATGGGGCGCAGCGTGTCCCAGACCTCCGCCCACTGCTCCTTGGCGGACCTGCCCAGGAACCGAGGATGCTTGAGGGTCCCCAGAATGGGAGCATAGGCGTCGTTGTAGAAGATGGTCAGGTCCCGCCCCCACCAGACAAACATGGGGAACTTCGAACCCAGACAGACGCTCAGCGCCGTCTTGAGGCTTTGAGGCCAGGCTCCCATGGGCCCGATGGCCGTGCGGGACCAATCCATCGAGCGGATGAGCCCGCCCATCTCGCCGCCCCCCGCCAGGAAGCTCTCAGGCACCGACGTCGCGATGCGCGGCGGGCCCTCTCCATTTGATGATGAAGGCGGGCGTCGGGCCGCTCGGGCTATCGCCTCCATCAACTTCGTCAGGTTCAGCGGCTTGGCGATGACATCCTGGACGTCAAGCGTCCTGGGGTCCACCGCGCCACGGGCGGTCATGACCACCACGGGGATGGAAGCCACCTTCGGGTCGTTCTTCTGCTCGGAGCGAAACCGGAACCCGTCCATGACGGGCATCATCAAGTCGAGCAGGATGACCGAGGTGGACGGGTGCGCTCTCAGGTACTCCAAGGCTTCACGGCCGTTCGCGGCACCCGCGACGCTGTAGCCTTCATCCTCGAGGTAGTCCGAAAGCGTCGCGCGGATGTCCACGTCGTCATCGACGACCAGGATGTGCTTCGGAGTGCCACTTCCTGTCTGGGCGGTCGTCACGCGTGCCCCTGTCCTTCCGCGGCGCTGGAATCCGGCCCGGCCAGCGGAAGCGTCACGGTGAACACCGAACCCTTCCCAGGTTCCGAGCTCACCTGGATGGCGCCGCCCATCCTCTCCACGATTTGACTCGCGATGTAGAGGCCAAGGCCCAGCCCGCCATACTGTCTGGCCGAGACGGCACGCTCGAAGCGCCCGAAGATTCTCTCCTGGTGCTGCGGTTCGATTCCCAACCCCTGGTCCGTCACCTCCACCGCCGCGGAGAACTCGTTCAGACTCACGCTGAGGTTGACCGGCTTCCCCGCGCCGTATTTGAGCGCGTTCGACAGCAGGATGGTGATGACCTGCTCGAGCCGGAGGCGATCCCACCATCCCATCACAGGCGTTCCGATGCTCGCCGTCACCTGGGACCCGGAACGAGCCAGGTCTCCGCTGTCCTCGAAGCTCGTCACAATCTGCGCCACGACCTCCGAGAGGTCCACGCGCTCCAGCTCCAGCCGCAGGCGCCCCCCCGAGATGCGCGAGACGTCCAACAGCTCGTTGATGAGCCTTTCCAATCTCATTCCCTGGCGACGGAGGATTCCCAGCCGCTCCGAGAGCCACGCCGCCCCCTCCTCACTGGTGACGAGCTTCGGCAGCCGTCGTTCGAGCGTGTGGAGCTGGAGCTGCAGCGGAGTCAGCGGCGTCTTCAGCTCATGGGAGGCGATGGAGAGGAACTCATCCCGGAGGCGGATGGCATCCTGCGCGTCTCGATAGAGCGCTGCATTGTCCATGGCCAGTGCACAGCGCTTCGCGAGGTCCTGCGCGACGGCGAGGTCCGCGTGGTCGTAGCGTCGGCCCGACTGCGCCACGATGAACGTCAGGATGCCCAACGTGCGCCCGCGCGCGACGAGCGGAACCGAGATGACGGAACGAGGCCGCATGTCCAACAGGACCCGATGATGCTCCTCATCGAGCGCCATCGCCCGCATCCACGCCTCGGAAACGTCCTCCAGGAGCACCGGCTGGCTTTCGACCAGGGCCTTGGGCGGCGGATGCCTCCGATTCCCTCCCGGCATGGCGGTGAAGCGTTTCAGACGTCCGGCGAGTTCGGCCTGGGCGGGGTCCGCATGAGCAATCTCGACTCGACTGGGACTCCCGTCCTCCGCGACCAGGTCGAGGAGGCACCAGTCCGCGAACCTCGGCACCGCCAGCTGAACCACTCGCGCGAGCGTGGTGGCGTAATCCAGCGACTCCACGAGGGCGGCTCCAGCGGCCGCCAGGAAACGAGCGGTGTGCTCTGAGCGCTCACGCTCCAGCAGGAACGTACTGCTGTCGAGCGAAATCACCGCCTGGGCCGCGAGGACCTGCACCACCTCGACGCGCTCCTGCGTGAAGGCGCCGGCCATCGCGTTGTTCTCCAGATAGAGAACGCCTACGACCTTCGCCTGCTTCTTCAATGGCACGCAGGCGACCGAGCGAATCCCCAGCGCTCGCACCTCGGCGTCGGTGGCGAACTGACCTTCCGCCGCCGCGTCGGCGAGCACCAGCGACTCCCCGAGCCTCGCGACGTAGCGGGCGATGGAGCGGGGGAATTCACTGGCCTGGGCCAGAGGCACCTCGAGCAAGCTCACCTCCGCGTCTTCCGCCTGGAACCCCGCGCGCACCTTGAGCGCTCCCGGTTCTCCCAACAGGAGGCCCCCCTTCTGGGCTCCGGCGACCTCCATGACGATTCGCAGGATGCGCTCGAACAGCCGCGCGGGCGCTGTCTCCACCGAAATGGCCTGCGATGCCTTGATGAGGCCAAGGGTGTCGAGCGCGAGCTCGCGAGACGAGGATTGGCTCTGCGACCCTGGCTTCTCCTGGGACACGACGAGCTCGGGGTGCGCCTCCTCCAGGGCGCGTGCCTTCACGCTCGCGCCCCACCTCACGTGGTTCTCCCGCGCCGCTCGCAGGTACAGGCTCGCCACGCGGGGCTCCCCGTGCGCGAGCGCGAACCGGCCGCGAAGCTCGTTCGCGAGCGCCTCGATTTGGGTGAAGCCCTCACGCGCGGCGCTCTCGATGGCTTCGGTGTAACGCCGCTGCGCCTGCCAGAAATCCCCCCGAAGCCGTGCGAGCTCCGCCTCGACGAGCTGCTCCTTGGGGCGGAAGTTCTCCGGACAATGCCGGGCCCACGTGGTGAGCCGGGCCTTCAGGGCCTCGAGCTCCGTCATCAGCGCGGGCCGCTCCTCCTCCGACGCCCTCTCGTACACGGCCGCCAACGTCAACGCCGTATAGAAGACGTGCTCGGACTCGATGGCCATCCCCATCGCGGAAGCGAGCACCTCCTCGGCGGTTCTGGAGCGCTCGCGCGCCATCCCATACTCGCCGAGCAGGTACGCCGCCTGGAGCCGGACGACGTGGTAGAAGGCGACGGCGGTCCGGTTGTCCTTCGCCTCGTCGAGAAAACGAACCTCCTGGAAGTCGTCGTCGTCGAAACTCACCGGGGTCCGCGTTCGTCCGGTGAGGTTCCGCACGCCTTGTCGGAAGGCGAGGGTGAACTCGAGCATCGTCTTGTTCTTGTGCTTCGTCGAAAACTCGAAGCTCGCCTCGACGTCCTTCAGGAAATCCGGGAGGGCGATTCCGAGCGAGAAGTCATTGATGAGGAGGGCGACGAGGTTGTAGGCGGCGTATTGCAGCTCGCCTGATTCGACACCGGCGCGGTATCCGTCCTTGAAGAGGGCCACGTTGCCGCGCAGCGGAGCCTTCCAGGGGTTCACGATGAGGCCGAAGACCTGCAGCGTCCGGCTCTCCTCGGCCCGGTTCCCGAAGCGCCGGGCCAGCGCGAGGGCCAGCCGCCCGAAGGCGTGGCCGGTCTCGTAGTCGCCGGTGCGGGCATTGTGAAGCGCGGCGTAGAAGGTGTAGCCGTAGGCTGAGTATGCGGAGGGCCCTCGGAGGAGCGACAGGTTGACCAGCCGCATCACGACGAACTGAAGGACCTGGGCATCGGAGGAAAAGTAGGCGGGCGCCCCCATGATGGAGAGCAACCGCATGCACACGCGGGTCTCTCCATCCGCGACTTCGGGTTGCCGGGCGAGGTCCTCGATTCGCCTGTCTCCGACATTCTCCATCACCGCCGCCGCTTCGGCCTCGATGGCTTCAGGGAGCCGTTCGCGCGGCCACTCGAGCCCGAAGAGGCAGAGGCCTTCGCGCCCCACCTGGAGCGCGCGGGCGTAGTCTCCGGTGTCCGTCGCGGCGAGGGCGCGCAGGCAGTAGAGCTCCAACTGCACGCTCTTGGATGGCGCGTGCTCCATCGCCTCCCGGACGAGCTCTTCAGCCGCGGCGTGCTGACCCGTCAGGTATGCGCACTCCGCCAGCTCGCGGTGGAGGCCAAAGGTCAGCTCGGCGTGCCTCTCCCAAGCCTCGTCGGGGAGGTGACGCCGGCCGACGGTCAGGTAATGGAACGCCGCCTGGTACGCCGCCGACGCCTTCGCCTTGCGCCCGGCCAGGAGGTTCAGCTCCGCGAGGCGGAGGTGCTCCGCCGGGTCCCTGACGAGCCTCTCCCCCAGGTCCAGCTGGTCCACGATGTCGAAGAGCCGCTCGTCGAACTGGCCATTCGATGCACCCCGGAGCAGCCTGCGCCCGATGTCGAGGTGAAGCGCCGGTCGCCGCTCTTCATCCAGGAGGGAGTAGGCCGCCTGCTGCACCCGGTCATGGACGAACTGCACCACGCCGGGGAGGTCGCCAAGACTCTCGTCCATCGGGCCTTCGCGCCGCGGCACCTTGTAGGCCTCGCCCAGCGGGACGAGGAGGCCGTCTTCCAGCGCGGGCCAGAGCTGCCGGGTCGCCTCCGTCCGTGAACGTCCCGTCACCTCGGCGAGCTGACCCAGGTCGAAACGGTGTCCGATGCAGGCCCCGGCCTCCAGCAGCATCCGGGTCTCCTCCGGGAGGCGATGGATGGCCTGCACCATCAAGTCGAGCACGTTGTCGCTCAGAGGCGCCTGCTCGAGCCTGGGCAGGTCCCACTCCCAGCTGCGCTTCTGAGGCGAGAAGCGAATCCATTTCTCGGCGTGGAATGCGTGGAGCAGTCTTCGAACGAAAAACGGATTGCCGGCGGTCTTCTGCGTCACCAAATCGGCGAGCGGACGCGCTCTTGTGACTTCCTGCTTGAGCGCATCGGCGATGAGCCGGGCAACGTCTTCACGAGCGATGGGCCCGAGGCGGATCTCCTCCATCCTCATTCCCGCCTCGCGCATCTCCAGGAGCGAGCGCGCCAGCGGGTGCTCCGGGCCGACCTCCGAGTCACGGTAGGCGCCCAGCAGCAGGAGGTATCGGTTCTCGACATCCCCCATCCACTGCTCCAGGAGCTGGAGCGACGCTCCGTCCACCCATTGAAGGTCATCCATGAACAGGACGAACGGGTGTTCTGGCCGCGCGAAGACCCGGAGGAAGGACGTGAAGACGAGGTTGAAGCGGTTCCTCGACTCGACGGGGCCGAGCTCCAGGACAGGAGGCTGCGGGCCGATGATGCCTTGGACCTCGGGGATGACTTCGACGAGGACCTTGCCGTTGGGAGCCACGGCGGCCTGGAGCCGCTCCCGCCACAGCGCGAGGGCTGGCTCCGACTCCATGAGCAGCTGCCGGACCAACATCCGAAACGCTTGCGTCAGCCCGGCATAGGGCACGCCCCGTTGGAGTTGATCAAACTTGCCGGCGATGAAGAAACCGCGGCGCTCCGTCACCGGTCCTTCGAGGTGGCTGACCAGCGCCGACTTCCCGATTCCCGGGGCGCCCGTGACGAGGACGAGCTCCCGGCGGCCTTCACACACCTGCACGAACGCTTCCCGAAGTGCCTGGCGCTCCTTCTCCCTGCCGTAGAGCCTGTCGGGGATGCTGAGCTCTCGCGGCACGTCGTGATAGGCGAGCGGGAACGGAACGAGGGTCCCCGTCTTGGCCCATTGGTTCTTCGCTTCCCGCAAGTCGACCGCGAGCGCCTCCGCCGTCTGGTAGCGCTGCTCCGGTTCCTTCTCGAGCAGCTTGAGGACGATTCGCGACAGGACGAGCGGCACCTCCGCGTTCACCTCGTGAGGAGGCCTGGGGCGGCGCGCCATGTGCGCGTGAACGAGCTCAATCGGCTCCTGGGCCGTGAACGGAGGAGAGCCGGAGAGCATCTCGTAGAATGTCGCGCCGAGAGAGTAGAAGTCCGTCCGCGCGTCCACCGACCTGCCGGTGCGCCCTGTCTGCTCCGGTGAGATGTAGGGCAGCGTTCCCTGGAGATGAGTGGGGCTCGCGCTCTCGACGGTGAGCCCGGACAAGGTGGTGGCCATCCCGAGGTCCACGAGCGTCGCCCTCCGCTTCTCCGCATCCCACACGATGTTGCTGGGATTGATATCGCGATGGACGATGCGCGCTTCGTGGAGGCGGACCAGGGCCTCCGCGACCTGGAGAGCGATTTCCAGGAACTCTCCGATGGAGAGCGGCGTGGCCTTGATGCGCTCGGCGAGGTCCTGCTCGCCGGCATCTTCCACGACGAGCGCGAGGCCGTCCCGGGTCCGAGCGAGCTCCAGCACCTTGACGACTCCGGGCAGGTCGACCGCGCGCAGGAGCTCGTACTCATGCTGCAGTGAAGCAATCGCGTCCGCGGCCGGTATCTCCGCCGCGGTCATCTTCACGATGATGCCACGGTCATCGGGCCTGCTTCGGTAGACCCGATGCCGACGCCCGCGATGGATGAGGTCGAGGCTCGCGGACCCGCCGAGCATCTGCAGCTCCGGCGCCTGTTCCTCGGGGAGTTGCTCGGCGTTCCGTATCACCCCTGCCCTCCAGGCAGCCGCTGCGACTTCCCCTTCTTCTCGTTCTTGGCGCGTTCAGCGGCCAGGGCCTCCACGTCCGCCCGCCGGAAGAGTCGGCGGCCCGTTTCCGTGCACTCGGCCGCCAGCTGCCCCCGCCGATGGAGAACGCGCACCATGTCGGGGCTCAATCCCAGGATGCGCGCGGCCTCGCTGGGGGTCATGAGCTGATTCGGGTCCGGTCTGGCGTCATCCATTCCAGGTTCCATGAACCCGAAGCTAGGCACGCCAGCTTTTGGCGCAAAGTGCGATATCGGAAACAACAGGGAGCCAACACGTCGGCTCGGGCCTGGGCGAAGGCTTCGAACGTGCGCGGTGCGCGCCCGGTGACGCGCGGCACGGTGTCTGTCTCGGGGTCCTCGGCCACCTCCCGAGGCGCGAAGCTCATCGGTGCCAGAACGCCTGGCGGGACTGTCTGGCGGGAGGCTCCCCTGGCCGCAGGAAACGCTTCTGCTCGACGGGCGGATGGGGGACGCTCTGGAGTCACCCACGAACGGAGCACGCGATGGCGTACATGCTGTTGGTCATGGAGGAGAGCAAGCGCAAGAGGAGCCGGACGAAAGAGGAGGGAGAGCGCGAGATGGAGCGGATGGTGGGCTTCGTCGAGGGCCTCAAGGCTCGCGGGATATGGAGGGCCAGCGACTCGCTCCGGTCCGTGTCGGAAGGGGTGCGGGTCGAGGTCCGAGACGGCCAGCGCACCCTCCGCGATGGCCCGTTCGCCGAATCCAAGGAGATTGTCGGAGGCTACGTCCTCTTCGACTGCCCTACCCGGGCAGAGGCGCTCACCATCGCCAGCGAGTGTCCCGCCGCCGAGTGGTCGACCGTCGAGCTGCGTGAAATCGGCGTCTGCTACGAGGAAGACTGAAGCGCTGCAGCAGCCGCCACCGTCCGTCACAGCGGCCTCCGCCACTCGGACCTCGTCGGAGTGCGCCCCAGTGAAACGCCGCGCCCCTGAGAAATAGCTCGCGCTGAGAGTCCGTTGCCTGAGGGTGAGCAACCGGCCACAAGTGGGATGACCTGCTCGCCCCCGCAGGCAGGGCCACCTGGAGGCGTCTTCCCCTCAGGGAGTTGAACGAATGAGCCGCCTGGCCTCCCCCTCCCCGCAGCCCCGTGCGACGACGTACCGGGCTGGCGCACGCACCTGGCGTATGCGGATTCTCTCGCTCGCGGTGCTGGGGTCCACCGCCAGCCTTGGCGCCTGCGCCGCGCCGTCCTCGCTCGCCGTGTCTCCGTCCGGGGTGCCCGCGTTCAGCGAAGACATGCTGTCGCCCGAGTTCTGGATTCGCCGCGCGCCGTCTCCCGACGAGGTGCTGCTCGATGCCGACCAGGTGGCGGCGAAGCGCCTGCGCGCCTTCGGTCCGGATGGCGGCTTCATCGACTTGAAGCGCATTCCGGCCACGCTGACGCGGGCGCAGGTCGCCGGCTGGGTGAAGGATGCGCAGCAGACGCCCATCAAGGCGGTCATCGACGAACAGGGCCGGCCGGTGACGGAGGCGATGCTCCAGGAGCCTCGCCGGAACGCCGCGCCCGAGCACATCCCCGAAGCCTCCACCGCGCGCTACGGCCTCAGCGTGCGGCGCACACCCCTGCGGGCACTGCCGTCCGACCAGCGCTTCTTCGCGGCGGAGAACCTGCGCGACTACGAGAGCCTCCAGGCCGGCAACCTGTTCCCGGGCGAGCCGGTCGTCATCGCGCACCACAGCGCGGACCAGCAATGGCTGTTTGTGTTCACGACCCAGGGCCCCGCATGGGTCCGGCGCGCGGATGTCGCGGAGGGCTCGGCGGACGCGGTGTTCTCCTACGCGGCGAAGGCGCCCGGGCGTGTCGTCACGGGCGACCAGGTGCGCACGGTCTTCACGCCGGAAGCGCCCGCGGTGTCCGAGCTGGAGCTCGACATGGGCGTCGCGCTGCCGCGGGCCGACGTGGCCCCCGGCGAGCCCGTCAACGGCGCCAGCAGCTACGCGTCGTGGCCGGTGCTGTTGCCGGTGCGCGAGCAGGACGGCACCCTGGCCTTCCAGGGTGCGCTGCTCCGCCGCACCGCCGACACCGCGCCGGGCTATCTGCCGCTGACCCGTGCCAACATCCTCCGCCAGGCGTTCAAGTTCCTCGGCGAGCGCTACGGCTGGGGACACCAGTTCAATGCGCGCGACTGCAGCGGCCTGACCAGCGAGGTGTACCGCAGCCTGGGGCTGTACCTTCCGCCCAACTCCGGAATGCAGGGCAAGAGCGCGGCGCTGAACCACCGCCTCTTCACGGCGCGAGACTCGCATGCCGAGCGGCTGCGCGCGCTGGCCCAGGCGCAGGTAGGTGACCTCATCGTCGTCCCCGGTCATGTGTTGATGCTCATCGGCCACGTGGATGGCGAGCCCTACGTCATCCAGGATGTCCCGTTCGCCGTGTTCAAGGACCCGGCCACGCAGCAGCTGCGCAAGACGAAGCTGAATCAGGTGTCGGTCACCCCGCTGCTGCCGCTGTATGCCGACGACACGACGCTGTACGTGGACGCGATGACGAGCCTCGTGCACGTCACGCGGCCATAGGCCCGGCCTCCGAGCACGCCGGGGCCCTCACTCAGACCAGGGGATGGCCACCATCCACGCGCAGCACCTCGCCGGTGGTGAACCCATTGCTCATGAGGAACAGCGCCGCGTGGCCCAGGTCGGAGGTGGTGCCCATGCGTCCCACGGGGAGCCGACGCGCGTGCTGCTCGAAGACCTGGCCCTTGGTGTCCCCCGCGATGGCGTCCCAGACGGGGGTGTCAATCCAACCCGGCGACAGGGCATTCACCCGCACCGGCGCGAGCTCCAAGGCCCAGGCGCGCACCGCGGCCTCGATGGCACCGTTCACCGCCGCGATGACAGAGCCGTTGGGCATGGGGCGGACCGACGCAATCCCCGTGGTGAAGACGAGTGAACCACCGGGCTGGAGCCGGGCATGCCTGGCGACATGGAACGCCGCCATCAACTTGGAGTCGAAGATGCGGCGCGCGGCGGCGAAATCCATCTCTCGGATGCCGAGGTAGCGAGCCTCCACCGCCGTGACGACCACGTGATTCACGGGCGGAAGCGCCTCGAAGAGCTGGCGCACCGCGTCCTCCTTCGTGACATCCGCGGCGCAGGTCCGCACGCGGCCAGGGTTTTCGAGCAGGGCAGCGGCTCGAGCCAGCTTGTCGGTGGAGCGGCTCACGAGCGTCACGGAGGCGCCTTGCTCCAGCGCGGCCCTGGCCACTCCGAGTCCAATGCCAGAAGAGCCTCCCACCACCACGACATGTTGTTGTTCAAGGGTCATGTCCCATGCCTACCGCGTGGCCAGGGTTGCAACCATGGGATGATATGAAAGGCTCCATCTCATGAATGGAATGATGGTCAGCGAGAACCTGAGCCTCTTCGTGGCCGTGGCTCGGCAGCTGAGCTTCGTGGAGGCCGCCAAACGACTGGGGATTCCCACCAGCACGGTCAGCCGCCGGATAGCGCTCCTGGAGGAGACGCTGGGGACCCGGCTCCTCCAACGCACCTCGCGGCGCGTGGGGTTGACGCTGGAAGGGACTCGGCTGCTGGAGCGAGCAGGACCGCTGCTGGACCAGCTTGGCGAGGTGCTCGACCAGTCCGTGGACCGGGAGGAAGAACCCGCCGGCAGGCTGCGGGTGACGGCGCCCGTGACTTCTGGCGCCCAGCGCATCGCCCCCTTGCTGTTCTCCTTCGCGGCCCAGCATCCGCGAGTGGATGTGGAGCTGACGCTCACCAACTCCGTGGTGGACCTGGTGGAAGAGGGGTTCGACCTCGCCTTCCGGGTGGGCCCCATCCGGGACGCCGAGTTGGTGGCGCGGCGGCTATGGAGCATCGAGTCGGTGTTCGCGGCCTCCCCTCGCTTCGTGCAGGACACCTTGAAGGGACAGACTCAGCTGACCCGGGAGGCGCTCGAGAAGGTGCCGGCGGTGATGACGCTGCCTCGTGGGGTGTGGCGCCTGCGCCGCCGTGACGGCGCAGTGGAAGAGGTCCGACCGACGGATGTTCGCGTCACGGTGAACGACCCACGGGTGGCGATGGTGGCCGCCCAGGAGGGCCTGGGCGTGGTCAGCGCGCCCAGGGAGATGGTCGACCCGCATGGCAAGGCACTCGTGCCGCTCACCGTGAAGGGGCGCACCCTGGAGCCGCGAGAGCTCTTCGCGGTGTACCCCTCACGCAGGCAGCTCTCCACGCGGGCACGCCGGGTGCTCGACTGGGTGGTGAAGCACGGCGCCCCAGAGCCTTCGGCGAAGCCCCCGTCACACACCCTCACGGGTCGGCGGTCAGCGTTTCGCGGTCGGCCGCATGCCGGCGAAGAGACCGGAGGCGGACCTGTGTGGCTCGCCTGTCCAATCCCAGACTCGTCAGCGCCGTGAACTCGACTCTGGTGCGGGAGCAGACTGTCTTTGCTGCGGACAAGACGGAGACAAGCCGCGAGTTGCACGACTTCGCCCGCCCCCTCAATCCCACCCATGCCGAAGCCATGGCCCCTGGTGCGTGCGCATTGGGACGTGGAGAATGGGCTGCATCAGCGCCTGGACAAGGAAGGCGGACACCTCCTTCCCGCATCCATTCGCTCCGCCCTCCCGGCGACACCCGTGGCCTGGAAGTCCACTTCGGACAGGAGGATGAGCGCCCACCCTCTCCGACGACGGCGGGACCGTCTGACCCTCATCCGGAGCGGCGGCGCGGTCGCTGGCGGACTGCTCGCGCGAGTGGACGGAGTCAGTATTTCCTACCGCCCTGTCGTATTTGCTGGCGTACGGGCTGGCCCCCGCCCAGTCTGTCAACCACTCCTCGAATAAATAGTCGTTCCTATATTGCCCTGGAGTATCAGCCCCGCGCCTGCGCCGGTCTGACGCACACGCGCGTCCGCCTGTGCCGAAGTTCGTACTTCTCCGTCCATCGCGACGGGACGACAGAGGCGATGAGGGCGGAAATGAATGCGCTGGGCAGTCAAAGCACTCCAGGGATGCACCCAACGAGCCGCCTCCCTGGCGGCCCCACCTTCGTCCAGCACCCGTGAGAACGTGAGCGCCCCCTCCGCCACGCTGAGCACCTTCCTCCTTCAGGGCGGGCAGTGCAGGGGCGACGCTCTTCCAGCAGAGGCACGGGTCGCTCAGGCGGCTGGGGGAAACCTTGCTTGACGAAGGTCAGCACGAGGCCTGCGTCGACGCCTGGCTGGACCGGGCCGCCAGGAATTTGTCGGCGGAGGCCTTTCTCCAGCTCTTCGAAGCGGCACTCACCGCGCTGTGGAAACAGACGCTGACCACGCTGGGCGAAGTGACGCTGACCGCCATCGCTGGACGCGTTCTGCACAATGCCTCCGAGCGGTTCCCGCTCTTCTCGTCCCTCAAGGTCGAACGGCTGAAGGGGCTCCAGTTCGCGGAGCTCCGGGAGCACGTCCGCGCCGGGCACGACGCCGGACTGAGGGAAGGAAGTCGCTTCGTGCTCGTGGAGTTCCTCACCGTGCTCGGCAACCTGACCGCTGAAATCCTCACGCCGGAGCTGCATGCGGAGCTCTCCAAAGTCGCACTTCCGGAGGCGGTTCCTCCACGCGTCACCGCGGGCGAGGACACAACGTCATGACGAAGCGAATCGAAATCCCCCGCCTCCAGACGGGCGTCCCCAACCTCGACGAGCTCTTCAAGGGCGGCCTGCCCAAGGGCTCCGTCACCGCCGTGTGCGGCCCGCCCGGCTCGGGCAAGACGACGCTCACCCAGCAGCTCTGCTTCCACAACGCCTCGGCCGCCCACCGCGTCCTCGCCTTCAACACCCTCTCGGAGCCGACCGCGAAGACGCTGCGGCACCTCCAGCAGTTCTCGTTCTTCGACCCGAAGAAGTTCGAGGAGGGCGTCAAGTTCGTGGACCTCGGCGCCATGCTGCGGATGAGGAGCTTCGATGCGGCCCTCGCGCTCATCATGGACAACCTCAAGCAGGTCCAGCCAGACATCGTCGTCATCGACAGCTTCAAGGCCTTTGACGACCTGGCGACCTCCAAGGAGGAGCTCCGGACGTTCGGCTATGAAATCGCCGTGAACCTGATGGCCTGGGAGACCACCTCCCTGCTCCTCGGCGAGTACGGGCCCGCCGACTACGAGAGCAATCCCCTCTTCTCCATCGTCGACGGCCTCCTCGTCCTCTCCCAGCGCGTGTCCCAGGGCGAGCAGCAGCGCTTCTTCCGAATCGTCAAGATGCGGGGGACGGACCACAGCCGGGACGAGCACCCCTTCCTCATCACCTCCAGCGGCCTGGAGATGTTCGCGCCCCGCGAGGCCATCAAACGCGAGTCGATTCCGGAGGAGTCACAAGAGCGCTGCAAGACTCACATCACCAAGCTCGACGAGCTTCTCGGGCCCGGCATCCCCTGGGGGTCCAGCCTCCTGCTCAGCGGCGTCGCGGGCACCGGAAAGACGGTCCTCTCGCTCGAGTTCATCTACCGGGGCGCCCTCGCGGGCGAGAAGAGCATCCTCTTCTCTTTCGAGGAGAGCGCGGAGCGCCTCCGCGCCGCCGCGAAGGGCCTGGGCTGGGAGCTCGACCGGGAGATTGAGCGCGGCATGGTGGAGATCGTCTTCATTCCCCAGCCCGACATCATGGTGGAGGCCCACCTCTTGATGATTCGCGAGCGCATCAAGGCCATGAAGGCCCGGCGCGTGGTCATCGACTCCATCTCGGTGTTCCTGGACAAGGTGACGGACCCGCAGCTCAGCCGCGAGAAGGTCTTCCACCTCTGCAGCATCGTCCAGAACGCCCAGGCCGTCGGCTTCTTCCCCACCGACATCCCCTACGGCTCCCGCCAGGTCAGCCGGAGGGGCGTCGAGGAGACCGTGGTGGACGGCGTCATCATCCTCAGCTCCACCGAGGAAGGCCTGGAGCGCGAGCGCTACATCGAGGTGTACAAGCTCCGCAACACCGCGCACCTCAAGGGCCGCCACGCCATGGCCATTGGCGCCGGGGGGGTCTCCATCTTCCCTCGTTACGGGGAAGAGCTCCGCGTGGAGGCCCCTCCCCCCGCGCTCGAGATTTCCTCCCGGCTGGGCTCCGGCACTCCCGGGTTGGACGGGCTGATGGGCGGTGGGTTGCTCAGGCGAAGCGCCACCCTCGTCTCCGGCAGCGCGGGCGTCGGCAAGAGCACCTTCGGAATCCAGTTCCTCCTGGAGGGCGCCAGGGTTGGGGAGCCGGGCCTCTATGTCTCGATGGAGGAGGGACCCGAGCAGCTGCTCGCCAGCGCCGAGGCCCTGGGCTTGCCGCTGCGCGCGCAGCTCGACGCGGGCCTCATCCAGGTCCTCTACGTCTCCCGAGAGCACCTGCGCGCGGGGCAGTTCCTGACCGTGCTGTCGGACCAACTCCAGGCGCTGAAGGCCTCGCGCGTCGTGCTCGACGCCGCGACGCAGCTGCTGACGGCTCACACGCCCATCGACGAGTTCCGACACGTGCTCTACAAGCTGGTGGTCCGCTTCAAGACCCTCGGTATCACCAGCGTCCTCACGCTCGAGTCGGCCTCGCTCTTCTCCATGGAGCGAGTCACCGACCAGGGGCTCTCCCCCGTCGCCGACAACCTGCTCATGCTGCGCTACGAGGAAGCTGCGGGCCGCCTGGCGCCTACGCTGACGGTCGTGAAGACTCGAGGCAGTGAGCATGACAGACGCACCCATTTCATGACGGTCTCGCACGGAGGGCTGCGAATCGGCTCGTCCGTGAGCGAGCTCCCGACGCCTTCCTGGGCCGCCCCCGAGGAAACCAGGCATCTGTCACGGCACGACGATACGAGACGAAGATGAGCCCTGGTCGGCGAAAGAAAGCGTCGCACCCTGACACGCGAGAGGAGGCGCGCGGACCGCGCACGCGTGGCCTGCCTCCCGCCGACCCTTCATTCGCGAGCCTGGAGCAGGCCTATCGACGGCTCGAGCACCTGTATGAAATCAGCAAGCTGTTCGCGAGCTTCGAGAGCGTCGCGCAGTCCTTCGACCCCGCGCTTGGCATCCTCGCGCAGTCGCTGCCCCTGCGCAGTGCGGTCCTCATCCAGACGGAGAACGGCCAATCGCGGATGATCACCTGGCCGTCCGAGCTTCAGGACTCCGAACGGATGCAAGCGGTCAGGCGGCACGCGGAGGACTCCTACGCCTATCTCGTCGGGGCGGAATCGACCGAGTCCCTCGCACTCACTGAGCAGCCGGGCAAGACCCTGCTACCCAGGCAGGAGCTACGCCAAGGGGACGCCGAGAAGCGGTTCATCGTCATCCCGCTCGTGGTGGCCCAGCACTCGCTCTTTGGTGCCCTTCAGCTCGAGGCGGCCATGGCCCTCGACAAGAAGGACCTGATCTTCGTCAACGCCATCGCCAATCAACTCGCGATCGCGCTCGATCGCGACCGGGCGTGGCGGCGAGACATCACCCGACGCGAAGACGCCGAGGACGAGCGCGCCCAGGCGGAGGAGCGGGGCGCCACGTCAGATCGCGACCGCCTCGTCGCCGAGAGCTTGAGTGACAAATACGAGGCGCTCGCCAGCGAGAACGCCCGACTCTACAAGCAGTCGCAGCTCTCGGTACGGGTGCGTGAGCAGATCCTCGGGGTGGTCTCCCACGACCTGAAGAATCCGCTCTCGACCATCTTCATGGCCGCCGGCGCGCTCGCGCAGCGAGGAGCGCTCGAGGGGCAGGCGACCGAAATTTCACAGGGCATCGGGCGAATCCAACGCGCGGCCGAGCGCATGATGCGGCTCATCGACGACCTGCTCGACTTCGCGAGCATCGAGCTCGGGCAGCTCTCCATCAAGCGCCAGCCCAATGACGCGGGCTCGATGATCAACGAGACACTGGCGAGCTTCGAGCGCGTCGCGAAGGAGCATCGGCTGAAGATGACCTTCGAGGTCGAGCCGCGGCTCCCGAAGATCTTCTGCGACAGGGATCGCATCCTCCAGGTCCTGTCCAACCTGGTCGGCAACGCCACCAAGGTCACCGCGGCGGGCGGGCACATCACCCTCAAGGTCGAGGCGCACGAGAACCAGAGCGTGTTCGCGGTCGCGGATGATGGCCCTGGAATTCGCGTGGACGACATCAAGCATCTTTTCGACCGGTACTGGCGCAGCGGCGAGGCGAAATACAGGGGAACCGGCCAGGGGCTCGCCATCTCGAGAGGAATCGTCGACGCGCATGGTGGCCGAATCTGGGTGGAGAGTGAGTGGGGACATGGCGCGACGTTCCGCTTCACGGTGCCCCTGGCCTAGACGTCGGCACGGTCGCCACGCCGTGACGTAGCGCCTGCCTTTACCGCCGTGGGCACGGGGCACCATGGCCCGCTCGAGTAAGCGAGGCGCACGAGGCCGTCGCGTCCCATCTCCAGTCGGCGCGGAAGTCAGTCGCGCGCGCCTCCCAGGGATTCGAGAAGGGCCGCTGGAGGAGCCACGGAGACCCTCGCCGCTCTTTCCACTGCCAGCAAATGCCAGACCCCGGGTATTGCCGCAAGCCCCCCCGGTCATGCTCCACCGTCGTCCGTTTCGCTCAAGGAGCAGGAGGACGAGATGCACACGGACGTGGTGACACAGCACGCGGTGGTGATTGCTGGAGGAGGCCCGACCGGGCTGATGCTGGCGGCGGAGCTGGCGTTGGCGCAGGTGGACGTGGCCATCGTCGAGCGGCGCGCCAGTCAGGAGGTCACCGGCTCGCGCTCGCGCGGACTGCACGCGCGCAGCCTGGAGGTGCTCGACCAGCGCGGGGTCGTCGAGCGCTTCGTCTCGCAAGGGCAGGCGGTCCAGAACGTCGCGTTCGGACAGGCGCCCCTGGACCTCAGTGACTTCCCGACGCGTCACAACCACGGGCTCGCGCTCATGCAGGAGCGCTTCGAGCGCATCCTGGCGGAGTGGGTGGGCGAGCTGGCGGTGCCCATCTACCGGGGGTGCGAGGTGACGGGCTTCGCGCAGGACGGCACCGGCGTCGACGTCGAGCTGTCCGATGGCCGTGCGTTGCGGGCGAAGTACCTCGTCGGGTGCGACGGGGGGCGCAGCCTCGTCCGCAAGTCGGCGGGCATCGAGTTCCCGGGGTGGGACGCGTCCATCAGCTACCTCATCGCCGAGGTCGAGATGACCGGAGCGCCGGCCTTCGGCATCCGCCGGGACGAGAAGGGCACCTACGCCATGGGCCCGATGGAGGGTGGCCGTGTAGGCGTCGTGCTGAGAGAGGAGCAGGTCAGCACGGGCGACGCGCCGACCCTGGAGGTTCTGCGCGAGGGGCTCATCGCGCTCTACGGGACGGACTACGGCCTGCGCGGCGCCACGTCCCTCTCCAGGTTCACCGACATGACGCGGCAGGCGGCGTCCTACCGCACCGGGCGGGTGCTCCTGGCCGGCGACGCGGCCCACGTGCACTCGCCCATGGGCGGACAGGGGCTCAACCTCGGCGTGCAGGATGCCGTGAACCTGGGGTGGAAGCTGGCCCAGGTCGTGCGCGGCGTCTCGCCGGAGAGCCTGCTCGACACGTACCAGGCCGAGCGGCATCCCGTCGCGGCCCGTGCGCTGCGGAAGACCATGGCGCAGACGGCGCTGAGCCGCGGCGACGCGCGGATGGACGCCGTGCGCGAGACGCTGGCGGAGTTGCTGCGGATGGACGGACCCCGCAAGCAGTACGCGGCGATGATGTCGGGACTGGACGTCCACTACGACCTGGGCAACGGACACCCGCTGCTCGGCCGCCGCATGCCGGACCTCGACCTGGTCACCGACGACGGCCCGCGGCGCGTGTTCCACCTGTTGCACGGGGCGCGGCCGGTGCTGCTCGACCTGGGCGAGCCCGGCACGCTCGACGTCACGCCCTGGGCGGACCGGGTCCGGACGGTCGCTGCTCGCTACACGGGAGCGTGGGAGCTCCCGGCGCTCGGCGCTGTCACGGCGCCCGTCGCGGTGCTGATTCGACCGGACGGACACGTCGCGTGGGTGGGCGAGGGCACGGACCAGGGTCTGCGTGAGGCCCTGACCCGATGGTTCGGACCGCCGCGCACGGCGTAGCGCGTTTCGCCTGCCTCAGCGGACTCCGCGCCGCCGTCAGCGTCATGAGCGCGTCAAGGCCACCCTGGAGCCAAGGCGCGTGAGCGAGGCGCGCCTGGGTGCACTGGCGGTCCGGCACGTCAGCCGAGCCGACAACGCCTTTGACGACGGGGAGCGCCTGTCGTGTCAACGCCAGGCGCGGGCGTGGGCCTGGGCGAAGGCTTCGAACGTGCGCGGTGCCCGCCCGGTGACGCGCAGCACGGTGTCCGTCACGCGGTCCTCGGCCCCCTCCCGGATGGGCACATCCAGGCTTGCGAGCAGGCTCGCGTAGGCCTCCGGCATGCCCGTCCCCTCCTGGAGGTGCCGGCGCACCTCCTCCAGGCTCGCATGCACATGCCGGATGGGACGGCCCGACACCCGGGACAGCTCCGCCGCGACGTCGTCGTAGCTCAGCGCCTGGGGGCCGGTGATGACGTGCGCGGTGTCATGGGAGGGCTCGTCCGCGAGTGCCCGGACGCCAACCGCCGCGATGTCCGCCGCGTCCACGAACCCGACGCGCCCCTTGCCCGTGGAGGTCATCAGCAGGCCATTGCGCCGGACGCTGGCCCCGTGCTGGTTCTGGGGGTTGGAGAAGTTCTGCATGAACCACGACGGCTGCAGCACGCTCCACTCCGGGGCGTGCTCGCGCAGGAAGCGGTGCACCTGCCCCAGTCCAGGGCTTCCCTCCGCGATGGCGGAGGCGCCGAGCAGGACGACGCGCCGCACGCCCCTGGCCATCGCGCGTTCGATGAACGAAATCATGAGGGGGGACGGGTCCGCCATCGCGGGCACCAGCAGGTACATCCGGTCCACGCCGTCCACCGCGGCTTCGTGCGTGGTGGGGGCCGTCCAGTCGAAGCGGACGTGCTCGGTCAAGGGGAGCGGGGTGTCGTGCTCCGCGTGGCGGTCCTCACCCGAAACCCTTCCGAGGCCAGTGCTTGAGCGATGGGACGACCCGTGTTGCCAGAGGCGCCGGTGACGAGGATGCGCGGCTTCATGCCTGCTCCTTCGTGCCGCTGATCGCGAGGTGCGCGTCCATCAGGCGGGAGAGGTCGGAAGTTGAATCGGCAAGCTCCATGGGGAATCTCCATCAACGGGATGGATCTAGAATGTGCATGTCGTTATGGACGCTCAATGTCACTGCGTCCAAAAGAACTGTCAGAGCGTCCAGCGATGCCAGATGAAAAGACCGACGTGGTTTCCGATGTCCTGGAGACGCTGCGGTTCAAGACGCTGCTCTTCGGTCGCTTCGAGCTGGGTGCGCCGTGGGCGCTGCGACTGCCCCGCAAGGCCAATGCGTCCTTCTACGTGGTGGCGCGGGGAGGACTGCGCCTCCAGGTGGAGGGCCTGGTTGAACCGGTGTTCGTGTCCGCTGGCGACGTGGTGCTCCTGCCCCGCGCCCCTGCCCACGTGCTGGATGACGGCACCCGGAAGGTTCCTCGCGACTTCATCCCCCAGCAGCAGCTCCGGGCTTCGTCGGGAACGGCCGCCCGGCTGGGAGGGCCGGGCGCGGCCACCACGTTGATCACCGGCTGCTTCCAGTTCGGCGTGGACCCCACGCACCCGCTGCTGCGGGCCTTCCCGTCCATCATCCACCTGTCCACGCAGGAATCCGGCAGGACGCCGTTGCTCGCCGCCACCGTGCAGCTCCTCTCCGCGGAGACCGCCGCGCCAGGGCCAGGGAGCGCCCTGGTGCTCGGCCGTCTGGCGGACGTACTGCTGGTGCAGGCGCTGCGTGCCCAGTCGCTGCTCGCGCGGGCTGGGGAGGCGGGGTGGAGGGCGCTGGCGGATCCAACCGTCGGGAACGCGCTGGCCCTGATGCACGAGCAGCCAGGCACGCCCTGGACGGTGGAGCGGCTGGCCTCGGCCGTGGGCCTGTCACGCTCCGGGTTCGCCGCGCGCTTCCACTCGCTGGTGGGGGAGACACCCTTGAACTACCTGTCGAACTGGCGGATGACCCGCTCCGCGCGGTGGCTGCATGAGTCCGACGACAGCCTGGAGGCCATCGCCGAACGCGCGGGCTACAAGAGCGCGCCCGCCTTCAGCAAGGCCTTCAAGCGTCGCTGGGGCGTGGGCCCCGGCGCGTATCGGCGGGCGTCCACGCCAGGCGAACCACTCCTGGCGCCGATTGCCCCCTAGGCTTTTGAATCAAGTCAACCCTGTGCACGGCCAGGGGAGCGTCGCTTCGAGTGACGTCACCACCGGCGCGGCGAAAATCCGCATCGGGGGTGTCGATCCAGCGGCGCGCTGTTCGTCGCCTCCCTGGAGCCCCCAACCGAGCCCCGAGGAGACACGCGATGAAGGTCATGATGATGGTGAAGGCGACCCAGCAAACCGAAGCGGGCCAGAAGCCGACCCAGGAGGCGCTGGCCGCGATGCACGAATTCAACGAGGAGTTGCGGAAGGCCGGCGTGCTGCTCGACCTCGCCGGCCTCACGCCGATGAGTCGCGGCGCGCGCGTGCAGTACACCAAGGCCCAGTGCAAGGTGATTGATGGCCCGTTCGCCGAAGCCAAGGAGCTGATCGCCGGCTACAGCCTGCTTGAGGTCAAGACGTTCGCCGAGGCCATCGAGTGGGCTAGGCGCGCGCCGTTCAGCCTCCTCGTGCAGGACGGTGAAGAGATGGAGGTCGAACTCCGGCCGCTGTTCGACCCGTCGGAGTTCGACGTGCCGGGCGAGGCCGAGGAGCGAGCGAAGCGGCTCGGCGAAAAGCCCGGCTCGGCGTAGCAGCGGCTCGGCGAGACAGGCTCGCGGCGAGTGGCAGACGCACACGCCGCGGTCTCCACCGTGGTTCGCGGAGACATCACCACCGGCCGCGCTACAGGAACTCGTCCCCTCCCCCAGTCTCCGGCTCCTGTGCGGAGAGGAGCACAATCCCGGGCCCCTGCTCCACGCGGAGGCCCAGGCCCATCGCCGTCAACTCCTCGAGCGCGGCGAGGGCCTCCATCACGGGCTGGACATCGGCGACTCGCGCGGGCACGGCGATGCGCTCCAGACGAGAGCCCACCCGCTCCAACAGCACATGTGCGGGGAGCGCCTCGATGTATCGGCCATACAGATAGGCGGGCGCGCTCAACCATGAGACTTCGGAGGGCGAGACGGTCGCGACACTCGCATCGAAGCGCGCCCTCACCTCCTCCACCGAAGTGTCCTGACGCCACAGGCCGAGCAGGGAGCGCAGGAAGTCCATCAGCGGTTGCGACCGGGACGAGCCTGGCTGGGCCGAGGCGACCTCCAGCGCCCGCTCGGCCCGTGCGGGGTCCGGCTCGACGAAGTACAGCGGCAGCACCTCCTCGAGGCCTGGAGTGTAGAGGGGCTCCGCCAGTCGCTCCGGCGAGCCCGCGAACGCGCGCAGCGTCTCGGGTTCGAGCGGCTCACCCGCCAGCCAGCGGCACCACAGCGCCTCCAGCGAGCCCGCGGCGAGCGACGCGCGGCGCAGCAGATGGGCGCGGACCTGCTCCACGCCTCCGAACAACAAGACGGTCACCAGGTCCTGGGCGGAGGGCCCCTCGGGGAACTCGAGCGCATCCACTCCGGTCCAACGCGCGTACCGCTTGCGCTTCAGGTCGCGCTGGACCTCGCCCGCCACCTCGCTCCACGCGGACCAGGGCACACCGAGCGCCGCGTAGTCCTTCCGGAGGCCCTCGTCCGCGGGGGCGGAGACTTCGTTGGGACGTTTCTTGAAGTCGGCTCGCACGCGCTTGAGTTCCTTCGCGAGCGCGGGCAGCTCCTCCGCCGGACAGCCCCCCGTCAGCAGCCGGAGGCGGGAGACGGGCACGCCGGGCAACTTGAGCAACCAGGACTTGAACGCCGACCAGGCGGGTGCGGAGAGGCGTCGGATTTCCACGGGCTGTCCTCGCTCAGGTGCCAGGTCCGCTCCCGGCGATAGGTCTTCGGGCCAGGTGGCCCGCCCCGTCATCATAGCTTCAGCTTGAGCCGGGGAACGCAACGCTATGGCTTGCAGGTCTTCACCGCATCGACCTTGGCCACGTCGGCGCTCCACAGGCAGACGATGCGGTCCAGAGCCAGACCGCTGCGGGAGTTGCTGAAGAAGACGATGCCGTCGCCGGCTTGCGGACGCATCAAGAAGTTGGCGCGGAAGCCGGCTTGGTTGCGTCCGTCATGACCGACGGCGATGCTGCCGTCGCCGAGGCGTTCGATGAAGTGGCCCAGGCCGTAGACCGCGCCATCGGGCGCGCGCGGCGTGCTCAGCTCCGCGGGGGTGTACAGCTGGGCCAGCTGCGCCTGGGACAGTGGATGCGCGCCAGCGGTGTTCGCCATGCCGGCAATCATCCAGCGCGCGAAGTCGCGGACGGTGGTGGTCAAGGTCGAAGGCGCCTGCTCGACGTAGTAGCGCATCGGTACCGGCCTGCCCTCGTCGTCGTGTCCCTGCGCCGCGCCGGCCAGCACCTCCGGCGTCATGGCGACGCTGCTGTGTTTCATGCCCAGCGGCCGGAACACCAGCTCCCGCGCCAGGTCCGAATACTTGCGCCGCGTGCTCCGCTCGATGGCCAGCTGCATCAGGGTGTAGCCACCGCCGGAGTATTGGAATTTCACACCGACCGGCGCGAACAGCTCCACCGCGCCGCGTCCATTCGTCTTGCCGGCCAGCGACTCTTCCAGGCTCGGCAGCTCCTTGAAGTCGAGCCAGCCCTGATACCCACCCAAGGTCGTGCCCGCGGTGTGCGACAGCAGGCGGCGAATCGTAATCGCGCGCGGGTCGAACTGGTTCCGCGCCAGCGGCCACGGCGACAGCACCTCGGCCACCGGCGCATCCAACCGCACGCTCCCCTGCTCGGCCAGGCGCATCGTCACCCAGCTGGCGATCGGCTTGGCCAGCGAGGCCGCCGAGAACACCGTGTCGGGCGTCACGGGCACCTTGCCCGCGTGGTCCGCGAAGCCGAAGCCCTTCGCGTAGACCAGCCTGCCTCCGACAATCAGCCCCACGGCCGCGCCTTGGATGCGGGCTTCTTTCATCAGGGCTGGCACTTCGCGCTCGAGGACCTGGGCGAACGGCGGTGGCTGCTCCTGGAGTCTCTGAGCCTGGGCGAGGGACCACGGAAGGACGAGGGAGAGCAGAAGCGCGGCACGCATGGGCGTTCCTCCAAAGGGGGGTCGGCGAGGAGGATGCGGTGGCCAGCACGGCGCATGGGGTGCCGGTCGCCCAACATCTCGCGGCGTCGTTGGAATGCACGAGGAAGGCGCCGGCCCCCAGGGTTGCCTGCCCGTGAATGAAGAGCGAGCCTGTGCCGCATGGAGATGCATCAGGTCCGGTACTTCCTGGCGGTGGCGGAGACCCACAGCTTCACGCGCGCGGCGGAGCGCTGCCACGTGGCCCAGCCCACGCTGACCGCCGCCATCAAGAAGCTGGAGGGAGAATTGGGAGGGCCGCTGCTCCTGCGTGACAGGAGCGGTGCGAAGCTCACGCCCCTGGGCCGGCAGGTGCTGCCCCGGCTCCAGCGCATCGACGATGAGAACCGGAGCGTGGCGCTCATCGCGGAGAACCACCGCCGGCTGAATCAGGTTCCGCTGCGCGTGGGCGTGCTGTGCACCATCGGCCCCGCGCGATTGGCCCGCGACCTGGCGGCGTTTCGCGCCGTCGCTCCCGGCGTGGAGGTCGAGCTCCGCGTCGGCACCCGCGACACGGTGGTGCGGCAGTTGGAGGAAGCCGAGGTGGACCTCGTCATCACCCACGCCGCCGCACCCACGCCTGACTGGTGCGTCGTCACGCCGCTCTACGAAGAACGCTACCTCGTCGTGCTCCCACCCGGACATCGCCTCGCCGCGCGGGACACCGTGCCCCTGGAGGAGCTGGCCGATGAGCCCTACGTCGACCGGCTCGCCTGCGAGCTGCGCGAACAGGTCGGCGCGCTGTGCACGTCCCGCAAAGTAGTGCTGTACGCCAGCTATCGCACCGAACGCGAGGAGTGGGTGCAGAGCCTGGTCGCCGCGGGCGTCGGCTTCGCCTTCATGCCCGAGCATTCCTTCCTGCCCTCATCGAGCGCCACCACGGCGCGTCCGCTCGTCGAACCGTCCCTCCAGCGCACCGTGTCCCTGATGCGCTCGGGAGACCGGACCGCGCCCCCTGCCGCGAAGCTGTTCTGGCGCACGCTGCTGGAGGGCGCGGTTCGCATGCGTCCAGGCGCCTGAAGAGAAGCGGGCGAGGGCCACCTCCGCCGAAGGTGCGCCCTCCCCGCCCGCGTCCCTCACTGCCTGAGGCTGCTCAGAGCTTCACCGCGAGCAGCTCCACCTTCTCGATGGACGGCGGCTGCGCGAGCAGCTCCGGAGCCTGTGCCATCAGGGCCGCAGCCACCTTGCCACTCAGGTGCGCCTGCCGACCCGCCTCGTCCGCGAAGGTATCGAAGATGCCGAAGGAGGTCGGACCGAAGCGCAGCGCGAACCACTGCGCCGTCGCCGGCTCTGCCTGGACCACGGACAGACCGCCCTCCAGGAACTTCTGCACCTCGGCCTCCTTGCCTGCCTTCGCCTCCAGGCGGACCAGCAGGCCCACGTGAACGTTCGCTGCCTTCTGTGATTGCGTCGTCATGGATTCACCCCTCGTGCTCATGCAATGAGATGAATCCACATATAGACCTCGCGTCCGGCCACCGTGAATCCCGTGGCGTCAATGGATGGATAGTCATCACCTATGGGCGAAAGCCGCCCCGTCGTCCGAGGCACCGCCCTCATCCACTCCGAGGTCAGAACTCCTCGTCCGGGATGGTGATGACCACCTCTTCCGGATAGGGAATCGACACCGACTCCGGAGTGGGCCTGTAGATACGCTCCTTCCAGCGGGCAACGGTCGCGGTGGGCTGGGCAGGGCGGACCGCGACACATGCGCACAGCGCGAGCAGTACGCATGACCAGAGACGCAATGAGTGCAGGGGCATGGAGGGGCCGAAGCCTAATCCAGGCCAACCCCTGGCATGTGCCATCTGGCGTCGCCCGTGCCTCCGTGAAGGCGGATGACACGCGACAGGCCTACAGCCCTACCTGCAACAGGAGCATGAACTGCGAGAAGGAGTCCGTGCCCTCCCCCAGCGCCGGATAGTGGTCCCAGTTGAGTACGGCCCCCACCGGACCGAAATGCAGGTCCACGAGGAGCCGCAGCCCCGGCCTGACGTCGGGAAGCACCTGCACCGGCACGCCCAGGCCAAGCCCGAGACTCGGGATGATGGCGACCTGGGGTGTCGCGTACTGCGAGAGGGGCGTGAAGACGAGCTGCTTGCGAAAGTCCGTCTCCGCCGAGAGCGAATGCAGGAAGGACTCGGGCGCGGCGAGCTGGTAGCCGAGCCGTGCCATCAAGCGGGTACCGTCCAGGCTCCGCAAACCCAGGCCCAACTGCACACCGCCCGGAGTCCACCCGGGCGCGGGCTTCGTCAATGTGACGTTGAGCCACTCGGGAGCGCTCTCCGCCGTGAGTCGCCGCTCCGCCACCACCTGCGCGCCCTCGTGCCGAAGCCGCCAGTCCGTGGCCACCGGCTGAGTGTGCGCGGAGGCGTCCGGACTGCTGCCCACCTCCCATGTGGAAGGGACCCTCACGGTGACATGAAGCTCGGGGTTGCCCGCCCAGGTCCGGATGGGGCCCAGCAGATAGTCAATGTCCCAGTGCGTGGCCCGCGCCGGTCCGGAGGACAGCAGCACATGTCGCGCCTGGACCGCGGGCCACACATACCCCGATGGCAGGAAGCGCCGCTCGAGCTGAACCACACCGCGAACCACCAGCTCCCCCTCATGCCCGGGCGGAAGCGTGAGGGTGAAGCTGAAGCGCTGCGTGAGCCGACGGAACGTACTCTCGGGTGACGACCGCGCCGGTGCGCTCTCCCCGGCTCCGGACGTGGAGCCGCGCGGGTCCGCCTGCTCTTCCGTCACCGGGAGAGGCTCCTCGTCGAATCGGACGCTCACCTCGCTCGTACGGAGCCCCAGGAAGGCGGCATCGATGACCTCCGCCTCGGAGGTTGCATTGCGCAGCCGGTAGCGCGCCTCGAAGCGGCAGGCCGCCTCGCGCTCCGCCTCCGCGCAATCGAAGTCCAGCTTCTCGCCGAGCACCTCCGAGCGCGTGCGGGCAGTGCCTGGGGACAGGGTGAAGGCCGCCGGCGTGCGCGTGGATGCGGCCACGTTGGCGACGGCAGGCCATGCGGCGAGGAGACAACAGAGGAAGGAGACAATGCGAGACGACATGTCCGCCATTGTCGCTCAAATCCAAGGTCCGGCATCTGGTGGGGACGGAGGCCCGCGCAAGACGAAGCGCCACCCGCGAAGCCAGGGACGACAGGTGCCCCCGCGCGCTCGTGACGGTCACCCCTCGCGCTGGAGCCGCGACACGCGCGACTGGACGCCGACCGACGGGTCCCGCTTGACCTGCAATCGCGAAACCAAAGCAGCCCATCGCGCGCTTCTTCCCAACGCGCACGCCCCAGTCCCCTCCACGGAGCAAGTATTCCTCCGAGCAGGGCGAACTCAGAGGGGCAGCCGCTTTGTTCTGATGCCCGCAATGGCGCGTGGCGTCCCCCTCGAGGTCCCCCGATGCTGTCTCTTCCTCGCCCGTCCTGGGTGCTCTTCGTCACCTGGAGCCTGCTGCTCTTCGCGGCTCCAGGCTGCCGCGACTCGCCGCAGCCCACGCCCGATGCAGGCGTCCCCGGAGATTCAGGGACACCCGACGCGGGGCCACCCGACGCCGGGACGCCGCCTTGGGACGGCACGTACACCGCGCTGGAGGAGCTGGGAGACGCCACGGGTGACCCCGGCGTGCTCTCGTCCTGCGCGCTCGTGCCCCAGGTGGGCGAGAGCCCCGCTGGAGGCTGCCTCGACCCGGCCATTTTCGACCTGTCCGCGTGCGACGCTCCAACGCTCGCCAACGTCCCGAAGGACGGCATCTTCCATGTGCGGCTGCGGCGGGAGTCGGCGCTGGCGGACGGCGGAGTGGAGGGCTCGTACTACACCGTGACGATGGGCCTCGTCGGCGACGGCGGCCCCAGCAGGTTCTATTACGCGCCCGTCACTCGCGAGGAGCGCGACGCGGACAGCCTGCTGCTCGGCACCCACACCCTGTCCCGGGACGGGGGCAGCACCACCACCGTGCTCGCGGGCTGCGAGGCGCCCAGCAACCGCTACTTCACGGGCTGCTTCGCCCGGTGCGTCAACGGCCGGGTGGTGCAGCGGGCCACCGCCGACGCCCACCGCATGGTGTGGCGCGAAGGCGAGGAGGAGTCCTCTGGCGGCCTCCAGCTCTTGTCGGAGACGTACGTCGAGCAGGGCACCCCGTTGGACATCTTCGTCGCGAAGAACCACGCCTACGTCGTCTCCGCCAATGCCTACCTTCGCCCGGGCAAGCCCGGCGGCATCACCGTCTTCGACGTGACGGACCGGCGAAACCCCGTGCTGAAGAAGGTCATCCACCTCCCCGACGACCAGCTCTGGAACAGCCTCTGGATAAAGGGGGACGCGCTGTACGTCGCCAGCCAGGACACCGGCATCGTGGTCTTCGACATCTCCCACCCGGCGGACCCGCTGCTCGTGCGCCGCGTGCCCTCCAGCGCCCCCTACGCCGTGCACACCGTGCTGGTGGACGGGGACCGCCTCTACGGCATGGGGCTCTGGCCCTCGAGCAACACGCTCGTGTTCGACGTGTCCCAGCCGCTGGAGCCGGTGCTCCTCCAGCGTCTCGCGCTTCCCCTCGTCGGCCCCTACGACGGGGCCCATGACGCCTTCGCCTACCAGGGCAAGCTCTACATCAGTCACTTCGAGGGCGGCCTCAAGGTGGTCGACGTCGAGAACCCGAACGACATGAAGTTGCTGGGGACCTACACGTACCCGAACACCACGGCCCACCACAACGCCGTGGGCACCTTCGCCGGACGCACCCTCGTGTTCGAGGGCGGTGAGAACCATGGCGCGCACCTGCGCGTGCTGGACGCCACAGACGCGGCGCACATCGTGAAGATTGGCGAGTTCAGGCTCCGGCCCACCACCTCCATCCACAACATCCTCCTGGTGGGCACGCGCCTGTACATCGCGTGGTACCAGGAGGGAGTGCGCGTGCTGGACGTGTCCAATCCCACGCAGCCCCGGCAGGTGGCCTACTACAATACACACCGCGAGACGGACCCGGGGCGCACCGACGACGTCTTCGAGGGCGCCCTTGGCATCCGCGTCCCCGGCGACGGCTACGTGTACGTCGTCGACACGTCGCGCGGCCTGCTCATCATGAACGAGCTCTAGCCCGGCATCCCGGGCGGCGCGGCCACGGCAGGTCGTGCCGTCCTGCCTCCGGGCTCCCGGCCCATGGAGTCACGCCGCTGAGCGCCAGAGCGCGGTCGGCTCAGCGGCGCCCCGGTGGAGGCACGTCTCCCGGAGGAGGGCCACCCGCCCTCCGGGAGAGGTCACAGTCCTCGGGACAGTCGCAGCGGGTCTCCCCCGTGTCGCACACACCGTCGCCGCAGCGGCGACAGACGGGCCGGGCCGCCGTGCCAAACTGCGAGTCACACGTCCCGTCTTTCGACACGACGCCGCAGCGGGGGAGCAAGCCGGGACAGCAGGCCGAGGGGCCCGCCGTGGCGCCTTCCTGGGCACACGCCTCCTCACCGCTCCACGCCGAGCAGAAGCGGGTGCCGTCACAGTAGGCCGCCTCCCGGCAGTGCTGGGGGAACGCCCCGCAGCGCTCCAGGGGCAATCCCTCACACCACACATCCGGGCGCGGCTCCCGAGGCAGCCACTGCGTCAGCTCGGCCGGCACGCCGCCCCGGAGCACCACGACGCCAACGGCGCTCCCCACGAGCATCATGAGCACGACCACGAGGAGGTTCTTGGTCATTCACCGGCTCCGGGAAGGCATGCCTCGGGGGTGCGCCTGGTCAGCGTCGCTTCTCGTCGGGCTCGGGCGGGAGGCCCGCCTGTCGCAGGAGGCGCCCCCACTCGGGAGGACGCTTCGCGGCGTAGGACCAGAGCGAGGAATATGCGTAGGAGCGATAGGCATCGTGTCCCTCTCGGATGATCAGGATGAGCCTCGGAGGAACGGGGACATCGAGCCCCATCCTCGCGCCGCCGGAATACAACCTCTCGAGCAGCGTCCAGGAGAGTTCCTCGGGGCAAGGGGAGTCCGGGCTCACGACGGTTTCATAGAGCTTGTTCGCGGGGCCCGCAGCCAGGACCGCTTTCGCCCCGTGCTCGAACAACAAGTCGATGAGGTCCAGCCTGCAGGAGGACAGCGCCGCGTCCAGGACGCGGAAGCCTTGCGGCGGCTTCCCAGCAGGGGAGAAGCTCCTGGCTCCCGCCTCCAACAGCATGCGCGCGGCCTCGAGCGCGGCGGGCCCCTTGTCTCGCGAGTTGGACACGACATGGTCCAGCGCGGGCAAACCCGACGAGTTCGTGATGTCGACCTTCGCGCCTTCCTCCAGGAGGAGCCGGAGGAGCGGCACATCCATCTTCTTCGCCGCGGCGATGAGCGGTGGGTCGTCGTAGGGCCTGAAGACATCCGGGTCCACGCCGCGCTCGAGCGCGAGCCGCACCTCCTCGCGCGTCCCTTCCCAGATGAGACGCGTGAGCAATCGCTTGTCCTCGGCTTCGGGACTCCGGCCCTCGCCATCAGGAGACTTCCCGGTCGACGGCGGTGGGACGACCTTGCGTCGGTACCCCACGTCCCGCAGCGCGCGCATCACCTGGGGCGCCTTCTGCTCGTGAGCGAAGCGCCCCAGTCGCTCCAGCAGCACAGGCGGGACCCGCCCCTTCATCGTCCTCGCCAGCTTCAGGACCCGCTCGGATTGCTTCAGGTGCACGGCGGCGGCGAAGTCGGCCTCCTCCAGACACGAAGGATGGGCGAGGGCTCCGGACCTCAAGAGCCGCTGCTCGATGGCCGAGTGCCCCTGGGCATGCGCGAAACACAACGCCGTCCAGCCACGCAGGGGCCAGTCCTCGAGGTGGCGCGGGACACTCAGCGTCGGGTCCGCGCCCGCCTCCAGCAGCATGCGCACGAGCTCCTCGCGGCCGAGCTCGCTCGCGCGCATCAGGGGAGAGACGTTGCGCGTGGACGGCGAGGTGCCCGGGAGGTTGCGCGGCTCGCCCCGAGCAAGCAGGGCCGTGAGCCCCGCCGCGTCCCCGGAGGAGATGGCCTTCATCACCGCCGACTCCTCGACCTCTCCCTCGGGGGCTGGCTCCAGCGCCCGGGCACCTCCTGGCGCGAGCAGCACCCATACGGCGATGCCCAGGGGGCCCAGGACTCCACGGAGCCCCACGACCCACGGCTGACACTCAGGAGCCGTCCGTCCCCGACACGCGGGGAGTCGGCGACGGACGCGAAGCGCAGGAGCCATGACTTCCATTCAACCCAGAGAATCCCCTGGATGGAAAGCGGGCGCCTTCCCAAGGTCGGCGTCGGGCGGCCGGGTGAGGGCAGGCCCCATGGGGGAGCGCCGCTACCGCGTGAGCGGGCTCGGCCGATGCGCTTCACCTCCTGCACGGACGGCGTGAGGTGGGATTCCAGCACCGTCTCCGCCCGCACGTGGGAGTCCACGGCGAGGAAGGTGTGGAGTCACTTCCGCCTGCGAGGCGCGGCCTCGGGCCCTGCCCTGCGCCCGAGCGACGGCTAGATTCCGCCGTCACGCTCGGAGGAGCCGCTCGCCGGCTTCGAGGCAGGCGCTGCTCCGGCGGCCCGCAGGATGAGGTTGGCGATCTCCTCCGGGTGCGTGATGAGCGACAGATGTCCTGAGTCGAGCTCGATGGTCGTCGCCTTCATGCGCTGGGCGAGGAATCGCTCCAGCTCCGTCGCGGTGGTCCTGTCCTGCTTCGAGACCGCGTACCAGGAGGGCTTCGTCCTCCATGCCGCCACCGTCGTCTTCGCGGAGAACAGCGCATCCGAGATGCGCCCTTGCGCCGCGTAGAGGACGCGCGCCTTGACGGGGTCGACGCCGTTCGCGAAGTCCCGCAGGAAGGCCTCCTCGCTCAATTGGGCAAAGCCTCCTGAATGAACGAGGCCGGCATTGGCTGGCGGAGTCGGGAACTTCTTCGCGAGCGCCGCATAGTCCTCCCCCGCGTCCGGGGCGCGCGCGGCCACGTAGACCAGAGCGGACACCTTCGGGTCGACCCCCGCCTCGCTGATGACGGTTCCCGCCCAGGAGTGGCCGACCAGGACCGTCGGCCCCTCCTGGAGGGCCAGGATGCGCCGGGTCGCCGCCACGTCGTCCGCCAGGGACGTCAGGGGGTTCTGCACCGCCGTGACGTTGAGGCCGTGCCGCTGGAGTCTCGCAATCACCTCGGCCCAGCAGGAGCCGTCCGCATAGGCCCCATGGACCAGGACCACGTTCCGGCTGGCAGGCGCCGGCCGCGCCGCGGCGCCGATGCCTGGCAGGGCCAGAGCAAGACTCCCACCGGCGGCCAGCAGCCACATCAGGGTTCGACGCGTGAGCATGCGCAATCCTCCCGCGCCCGACAGGAGACGTCGATGCGCGGGCGGCAATCACAGCACGCCTCAGTCCGCGACCCGACAGCGCGAGGCGCCACGCCTGATTCGACCATCGGGAAGCCGACTCGACTCCGCGGCGGGAGAAGGCGTCCCGGCTCACCCCGCTTTCCCGGAAGCACGGCCTGGAGAAGCGCACCGGGGCGCGGGATTTGGTTCCGCGCGCCTGGCGATGTCCCCTAGCATCCAGCGCCTCCCCCCGCTGAAAGCCGACTCCGCTGAACGCCACCGAACCGCGCCACCTGGCCGGCCTGGACCTGCTCCGGTGCCTGGCCATCTTCATCGTCGTCCTCTTCCACTACCCGCGCCCCGACGGCCACGAGACGTACCGGATGCTCGCCAACTTCGGATGGACGGGCGTGGAGCTGTTCTTCGTGCTGAGCGGCTTCCTCATCGGCACGCAGCTCCTGGAGCCGGTGTCCCGGGGCGAGGCACCGGCCCTGAAGCGCTTCTACCTACGGCGCTCGTTGCGCATCCTTCCGCCCTATCTCCTCGTGTTGGCCCTGTACCTGTTCCTTCCCGCGTGGAGTGAACTCCCCGTCGAGACGCCCGCGTGGCGCTTCCTCACCTTCACGCAGAACTTCGGACTGCGCCGCAACGGCTTCTCCCACGCGTGGTCGCTGTGCGTGGAGGAGCACTTCTACCTCGTGCTGCCCCTCACCGTGCTCGCGCTGCGCGGACGCATCCGGGCACCGCACCTCCTCTTGGGCGCGGTGGGTTTGATGGGGGCGGGCATGCTCCTGCGGGCCGGTCTGTGGCAGCGCCACTTCTCGATGTTCGGGCCCGATGACGCCGGATGGCGCGGCTACGACACGCTCCTGTACTACCCGACGTATGCACGGCTCGACGGGCTGACGTGCGGCGTGGTGCTCGCGGCGCTGCGCGTCTTCCGACCCGCGGCCTGGGAGCGCTGGACCCACGGGGCCCGAGCCGGAGGAATGGCGTTGGTGGGACTCGCGTGCCTGGGCGGCGTGCTCTGGCTGAACGAGGAATACTTCCGGAACCTGGCCCACACGATGCTCGCGTTCCCCCTGACGTCGGTGGGCTACGCGGCGCTGCTCGTGGCCATGGCGGGCCCCACCGCCTCGCGCGTGTGCGCCCGCGTCCCTGGGGTGAGAATGTTCGCGGTGCTGAGCTTCACCGTCTACCTCACCCACAAGGCCGTGCAGCACGGAGTCCGTGTCGCGCTGGAGCCCTATGGCCTGGACACCTTCCACCCCGTCACGCTGCTGGGTGGCGCCGTGGCGGTGCTGCTCGCGTCACTCGCGCTGCACCACGGCGTGGAGAGGCCCGCGCTGAAGTGGCGCTCCAGGCTGGAGACCCGGCTCGTCCACGAGCCTTCGCCCCAAGCCGCGACCCGCTAGCCCCACCGAGTAGATGCGCGCAGCTTCCCCCATGCGTTGCATTCCAGCGCATGGCCCACGTCCCTCATCAGCGCGCAGGAGCGGAGCACCGAGGCTGAGGGGTGAGCCTCGGGCTCCAGGCGCGACAGGGCTTCTAGGGGGTGTAGACCAGGGGCAGATGCTCGTTGGTGCCGTTGAGGGGGTCGGTGAAACCGTGGACCGAGTTCCAACCGCACCAGCCGCCCCCTGTCAGGTTGAACACCTGGGCGTTGATGACATGGGTGTTTCCGACCGGCACATAGCCACTGAGGGCGAAGGGGTTGCTCGACACGCTGAAGGACGTGCCGCGCAGGTCGAGGTTGGCCATGCCCGAGGCGGTCTGATCACAGGACATGGCCGTGGCGTATGGCATCGAATTCACCGGGTCCCTGTTGGCGTGAAGGAGCCCTCCCGTGGAAGTGGTGAAGGTCCGGTCCGTGATGATCACATACAGGTTGAGTGGATCAATGCGCAACCTGGAGTAGGACGTGCGGACGCTGCTGCCTGGAGAGGACCCCCCAGCGGTGTACTGGGAGTAGTTGGAGGCGCCCACATTCCTCAACACCAGGTAGTCGAGGGGCGCGCCAGCCATGTTCCGGCACCACACCTGCCAGGGCTTGTTGGGGTTGCCATTGATGTACAGCGTGTATTCGTCATCCCCTGAATAGCCATAGGCGTTCTTGAGTTCCTCGCATGACCTGGGCTTGTTGTGCGTGAGATTGAGTTGCAGCAGGCCGCCGTTCTGGTTGGAGGGGTTGCTGAGGCCGGTGAGCGAGTTCGAGCCACACCAGCCGCCCCCCAGCATGTCGACGACCTGGTCCGACTGGCTGTAGGTGTTTCCACCAAACGGAAGATAACCCGCGAGGGAGAATTGGTCGACCGCCACGGTGAAGGGGGTGTCGCGCAAGTCGAGGTTGGCTCCTCCCGCGGCAACCCTGTCACAGGACATGGCCGAGGCGTACGGCATCGAGCTCACCAGGGAGCCCCTGAAGTAGAGCCCTCCCGTGGAGGAGGCGAAGCGCTGGTCCGAGGTGTTCACGCGCAGGGTGAGGGGGTCGATGCGCAGCTTGAAATAGGTCGTGCGTACGGTCTCGCCAGTCGTTTCCCCACCGACGGTGTACTGGGAGTAGTTGGAGGTGGTGCCCGTCTGTTTCAGCGTCAGGTACTCGGTGGGCGTGCCGGCCATGTCATGGCACCAGGCCGTCCAGGGCTCGAAGCGATAGCCATTGAAGTACAGCGTGTACTCCCCATCCTCCGCCGACGGATTGGCGTTCTTGACGTCCTGGCAGGTGGCTGGAGTGCCCTGGATGTCCTGCGGCGCGAGGGCGGAGAAGGTCTCTTCGTTGCCCGACGCCGCTGCCTCGCCGCAACCCGTACTCAGCGCGACCAGGCCCATGAAGAGGGCCCCAAGCCCGGCGCCAAGACGAGGACGCCGTGCGACGGCGGCGGAGAGGAGCGGCTTCTTCCAGGTACGCATGATGGGACTCCTTGGAGAGACGGCAGACCGCGGAATGCAGTCGGGCGGCGCGCTTGAGCAACACGGATGCCACGCCGTGGAAACGGGGCCCACGAGCAACGCCCCCCCGCCAGCGCCCCCTTTCAGGAGGCGCTTCCACGCGTCGAGCCCACGTCGCCACGCGTGGACCACCGGGCTACAGCCTGCTCACCCTGGGCGTCACGCCCTCTGGCGGAGCTGGAGCGCTCCTCGCGATGCGCCCTCGACGCGTACTGGCCTGGTGTTTGCTGTTGAGCGCAGAGAGTCCATTTCAGACTCCCCGGCCTTCCGGGTCACCTCTTGCCTGACGGAACCCCCATGAAACTCTCACTGACCATTTTGGCAATGCTTTCCCTTTCGGCCTGCGACGGCCAGATGAACAGCCCTCAAGGCGAGCCCGGGCCCCAGGAGCAGCAGGGCTCCGCGGGCGACACGGGCCCTCACAATCCGGCGGAGCCTCGGGGCGTCGCAGCCGCGACCGGGCCCCAGAAGACGCAGGGCGTTCCGGGCGCCCAGATCGCTCAGGGCCTGGCTGTCGGCACCGACGGCACGGCCTATACGATTCCGGGCAGCGGAGGCATGTTCGGCGGTGGCTATCTCCGGCTCCTCCCGAGCAGCCAGCGTTTCGAGCTCGATGTGACCTGCGGCTACGGTTTTCCCACCGACAACGAGGCCTTCTTCTTCGCGAATTCCCCCTCGGTCACGACCGGAACCGTTCAGACGACCGTGGCAATCGATGGCCGTGCACTGCTGACCTTCAACGACCTGAACTACAACTCGGGTGGGCAGGACCGGGCCTTCGCGGACACGTGGTACCAGGGCCAGTGGCCCTGGCACGGCGTCTTCACCGCCAATGACGGCGGCACGCTCACGCGATGGGATATCACCGTGACGAGGACGGCCAGCGGGAACTGCCTGGCTTTCGTCTATACCACTGGCGGTGGAACGGGCTCGATCGTCCACCCGTAGAACCTCCCTGGGCGGTGGAGGGGCCATTCGCCGGGTTGGACTCGGAGCACCTTGGACCTCTCCACCCGCCTTCGCGCGCTCGCGCTGCGCCGAATCGCCTCGCGGGAGTGGAATCGGGACTCGCGAGGAGCGCCCCTTTCAAGAGGCGCTTCCACGCGTCGAGCCCCCGTCGCCACGTGTGGACCGTCGTCCTGCTCCATTCGCTCCGACGGGCCGGGTCGGCAGTCACCCTGCTTCGTGAGAGGAAAGAGCGGAGCGGCTCGAAGTAGAGTCATGGCTCCCGCGGCGGTCCCCTCTGGAGTTTCATGCGCGAGCCCCCCTTGGAGGACTTCTCCACGGCGAACGTTCCCGAGTCTGGCGAGGAGCGGCACCTTCACGGCGCACCGCTGCTCACGGCGCTGACCGTCGTCTCGCATCCCCAGCCCCACCGCGTGGGAGACCGCGTGCTGCTCCAGGCGCTCGCCGCCGGCCGCGAGGTGGAGCTGTCCCGCAATGCCCCGGCCTTCATCCCTCCTGGCTCGGCCCTGGGTTCGCACCTGGCCGACCCGTTCATCAGCCGCAAGCCGCTGGTCCTCTCGCCCGGCCCGCACGGCGGCCTCCGGCTGTCACCGGCCGAGGGCGCCAAGGTCTCGCTCGGCGATGAGCCGCTCCAGGGGCCCTGGGAGTTGTCCTCGGAAGAGGTCGCCGCCGGGGTGCCGCTGGTGTTGGCTGGCCGCGTGGTGCTGCTGCTGCACCTGGCGGAGCCCTCGCCCCCCAGGGGCCAGGACATGCTGGGCATGGTGGGAGCCAGCGCCGGCATCCAGCGGGTGCGCCACCACGTCGAGCAGGTGGCGGATTTGGGAGTGTCCGTGCTCATCCGGGGCGAGACGGGCTCCGGCAAGGAGCTCATCGCCCGCGCCATCCACCAACGCAGCCCCCGGCGGCTGCGGCCCTTCGTCAGCATCAACCTGGGTGCCATCCCCCGGGAGCTCGCGGCCTCCGAGCTGTTCGGCGCCCGCAAGGGGTCCTTCACCGGCGCGGTGAAGGACCAGGACGGCTTCTTCCAGGCGGCCCAGGGCGGCACGCTGTTCCTGGATGAGGTGGGCGAGGCGCCCCCTGAGGTCCAGGTCATGCTGCTGCGCGTGCTGGAGACAGGGGAGCTCTATCCCGTCGGCTCGCGCACGCCCATCGCCGTGGACGTGCGGCTGGTGGCCGCCACGGACGCGCACCTGGAGGAGCAGATTCGCGACGGCCGCTTCAAGGCGCCGCTGCTGCACCGGCTGGCCGGCTACTCCATCCGCGTGCCCCCCTTGCGCGAGCGGCCCGAGGATGTGGGGCCGCTCTTCCACCACTTCGCCCGCGAGGAGTTGGAAGCGCTGGGCGAGGCGCACCGGCTGAGTCCCGGGGACCCCTTCCGCGAGCCCTGGCTCCCAGCCCCGCTCGCGGTCCGCCTGGTGCGGCACGGCTGGCCAGGCAACCTCCGGCAGCTGCGCAACGTGGCAAGGCAGCTCGTCATCGGCAGCCGCGGCCAGTCACGCCTGAGGCTCGACGCCCGGCTCGAAGAGGAGCTGTTCCCCGCCGAGGCTCCCCGCGCGGGCCGCCCCACCAGCGCGCCCTCCACCCCGGCGCCCTCCGCCTCCCGCCGCAAGCCCGCGGACATCTCCTCGGAGGAGCTGCTCACCGCGCTGCGCGAGGGAGGCTGGGACTTCCAGGCCGCCGCGGACCGGCTCGGCATCCACCGCACCTCCATCTATGACCTCATCGAGCGCCATCCCGACCTGCGCACCGCCGGAGACCTGAGCGTCGAAGAGCTCACCCGGTGCTTCCACGCCTGCAAGGGGAACCTGGACGCCATGGTGCGCCAGCTCGAGGTCTCCCGGCGCGCGCTGGGCCGCAGACTCAAGGAGCTCGGCCTGGGCTGAAGGGTACGCTGGTCCGACGGTTGCAATTGAATCACTCAGGAGGATTGGACAGACATGAGCAGGAACGAGTCGAGGGCTTGGGTTCGTCGTTGGGTGCTGGCGGGGCTGCTGCTGGGAACGCTGGGATGCGGCGGGAGAAATGCCAGACCCGGGGACAGCGCCGACGTGGCCGGGAAGGGGCCGGTCCAGCAATATTATTGCCCGGACCTCGGGCTCATCGGTCAGACAGCGGTCAAGGTGGAGGGCCACAAAGACGTCAACCACTGCGTCGACCCCGGAGGGACCATCACGTTCGATTCGAAATGCGAGACCGTCACCTACGTCCTCTTCGCTGGAGAAAAGATTTTCGACCTCTCCCAGGCGCAGCCGAAATGCCTCACCCTCGCCGATGAATGTCAAAAGAAGATGGGTGCCCTTGGGACCATCACCCTCGAAAAAGAGCAGAGCTGTCAGCTGACCCTCGCGCCAGGGGTCTTGTCCGGGCAGATCAAATTCGTGGGAAACATGGGCGGCACTGGCTGCGCCTCCCAGGGGAGCGCGGCGCGCATCCCTCCCATGGACGTCATCATCGGCAAGCTGGAGGTAGCGACCTCCACGAATGAAGAGGAGGACGCCCGCGGGCCACGGTGAGCCCCTCAGGGCGCGGCCTGGGACACCGCTGGGGCCTGCCGCGCCCAGAAGTGCCCCAGGCGGGGGTTTCGCGCGAGCGCCGCGTCAGCCGCCTCCCGCATGCCGCCCCCCACCCGCTGTTCACCGGAGGCGGGCAGCCTCGCCTCCTTCACCCGCAGCAGGCTCGCGCGCAGCAGCAGCGCCTCCGCCCACTCCGGACGCGCGATGAGCAGCGTGTCCGCCACGCCCAACCCTCGCTCCAGCCACGGGCCAGGAGCCTGTCCCAAGGCCTCCGCCCAGAGGGCGCGCGCCTGACAGAATTGACCGAAAGCGACCTGGTAGTCCTGTCGTCCGGGCTTGAGCTGGAGCGCCTTCTCGAAGGCCCGTGCCGCCTCGTCGAAGGCTTCGCCCGCGGCCTCTCGCTGGCCGCGTGAGGACAGCCAGCTCGCACGCACCTCGTGGACCCGCCCCTGGTACAGCCAGGCCTGGGCTTCCTCGGGATTGCGCCCGAAGGCCTCGCGGAGGGCCTCCAGGGCCTTTGCCAGCGCCGGGGACGGGTCTCGTCCGTGCTCCAGCGCGAACACAGCGCGCAGGTGGTGCGGCTTCGCCAGGTTGGCCCAGGGGTGGGCCAGGCCGGGCAGCAGCGCGAGCGCCTCGCGATAGGCCGCCTCGGCCTCGTCAGCGTCCGCCTCCGGGCTCTCGCCCAGCAGCCACCGGTACAGGGCGCGCGCGGCGTGCACCTCGCCCAGGTTGTTCTGTCCATAGCCTTGCTTGGGTGCCACGGCGATGGCCCGCGCGCAGGCGCTCCGGGCTCGCTCCAACAGGGGGAACGGGTCCCCTCCCCGGTCCCAGGCTTCCCGCGCCAGCTCCAGCAACACCGCGCTCTCCCCCAGGTGGAACTGGGGGATGCGCGCGTTGATGGCGATGCCGTGCTGGTAGAGGTCCAGCGCCGTCTCCAGGTCCGGCCGGGCGTCACCGCCCTGGCGCGAGCGCCGGCCCGCCAGCTCCTGGTGGAGTTGGCCTCCCAGGAAGTACGTCACGAAGTTCCCGGGGTTGAGCGTCCGGGCCTTCTCCAGCGCGACGCGGGCCCCTTCCAGGTCTCCTTCCGCGTCGGGCGAGCTCGGAAAGTTGGCCCGCGACAGGTGGTTCGTTCCCAGGTTGAGCCAGGCATCTGGCAGCTGTTCGTTCAGGCGGATGGCCTCGCGGTAGGCCTGGATGGCCCGCCCGCGAGCGGGCAGCGGGTCTTTTCCCGTGGCCTCCGCGCGGTCGGCCTGGATGCTGAAGACCAGGCCGAGCGTGGCGTGCAGTTCGTAGTCCCGCGCCTTCTCGGGGACGCCCTCCAGCGCTTCGATGGCCTGTCGCAGCGGCTCGCTGGGGTCCAGCCCCCGGGCCTCCAGCGCGCGAGCCTGGCGCCGCAGGCTCTGCCCCAGCTCCATGCGCGCCTTGACGGGCTCGGGGCGGAAGGCCAGCGCCTCCCGCGCGGAGGCCATCGCCTTCTCGAGGAGCGGCTCCACCGCCTCGCCCCGCATCATCCCGTGCTCCGCCAGGCGGTTGTGGAAGCGTGCCTCCAACACCTTCGCCCGCGCGAAGCCCGCATCGGCCGCGAGCGCCCGCGCCACCGCCTCCAGGCCACGGGTGTACGGAGGCTGGACGTCGCCCTTGCCGTACAGCTCCATCACCAGCGCGGTGTACTCCAGCCTCGCCAGCGCGAAGTGGACGTCGGGCACGCTCTCGGCGGTGGCGGCCGCGTCCGCGCAGGCCCTGCGTCCCGCCTCCAGGTCCGCGCGGGCGCCGTCCCGGTCCCCCGAGTTCCAGCGCCGCGCGGCCCGCGTCTGGAGGACGTCGCCGCGCAGCAGGTGCGCCTCGTGGAACCACGCCCTGCGCCGCCCCGCCGTCTCCAGCCGTGCCAGCGCCTCGTCCAGCCGGTCCTCGTAGAAGGCGAACAGCGCCGCGACATAGTCCGTGGAGGGCACCTCCGCGCCCTCGCTCGAGCGCAGCCAGGTCAGGGCCGGCTCGCGGTAGTCGCGCGCCAGGGCCTCGCGGCGCGCCTGGCGCTGAACGGCGTCCGGCAGGCGCTCCACGTCCAGCAGCGCCTCCTGGTACAGGCGTCCCAGCACCACCGCCAGAGCCCAGGCGACGCGGGGCTCGCGGTAGCCCTGCCGCCACGCGGCCTCCAGGTGCCCGCGCGCCGTGGCCTCCTCTCCCAGCGCCAGGAAGCCGCGCCCCAGGGCGTACTGGCCCGGTCCGGCGGCCAGCGCACCGGCGTCGCGCACCTCCCCCGCCAGCGCCTCCAGGTGACCACGAAGCTCCTCGCGGTCCTCGCGCGTGTCGTGCATCCGCGACAGGCCGGAGTAGCGGGCCAGCGCCTCCACGCGCTCCACCTGCTCGGTGAAGCGCTGGGCCAGGCGCTCACGGCGGGCGGCCTCCTGGCGGGTGTACGCGGCCTGTCCCAGTGCCGCGCCCGTCAGCACCAGCGCCAGGCCGACGACGGTGGCGAGCACGCGGTGCTTGCGCAGCCGCTTGCGCAGGCGGTAGCCCGGCCCGACGGGGCGCGCGCGCACGGGCTCTCCCGCGAGGAAGCGCTCCAGCTCCTCCGCCAGCTCGCGCGCGGAGGCGTAGCGGGCGCCACGCTCCTTCTCCAGACACTTGAGGACGATGGCCTCCAGGTCCTCGGGGATGGCCGCATCCAGCGCGCGCGGCGGGCGGGGCTCCACGGTGGCCACGTTCGCGAGCACCTCCAGGGCATTGTCTCCGGAGATGGGGGCCTCACCCGTCAGCAGGTGGTACAGCGTGGCGCCCAGGCTGTAGACGTCCGCGCGTCGGTCCAACCGGGACACCTCTCCCCGGGCCTGCTCGGGGGCCATGTAGTGCGGCGTGCCCAGCACGGAGCCGGTGGCGGTGACGCCCTCCTTCCAGTCGCGCGCCAGGCCGAAGTCCATGACGTAGGGCCGGAGGCGACCGTCCTCGGCGCGCTCCACCAGGATGTTGGAGGGCTTGAGGTCCCGGTGGATGAGCCCGGCGCGATGGGCGGCATGGACGCCCTCGGTGATGTCGCGCAGGACCAGCACCTTCTGCTCCACCGTCAGCTCGGAGGCGAGCTGGTGGAGGGGCTGTCCTTGCACGTACTGCATGGAGATGTACGGGTGTCCCTGGACCTCGCCCACCTCGTACACCTTGCACACGCGCTCATGCTCCACGCGAGCCTGCGCGGACGCCTCGGACAGCAGGCGGCGCACCAGCTCCGGGGCGCCACCGAGCACGAACTTCAGGGCGACCTGGCGGCGCAGCCGCGGGTCATTCGCCAGGAAGACCTGCCCCATGCCGCCCTTGCCCAGGAAGCGCACCGGCTGATAGCGCTCCCAGCCGGGCACCGGAAAGGCGGGCTCCGAGACCGAGGGCGTCCCGAGGTGGGCGCCCTTGCCATCCGTCACGGTCGCGTCAGCGTCCTGCGCAGGAGAGCGCGCGACACGGACGTGCGGCGATGGGAGCTCCGCCGCCGAGAGCCGCCCCTTCTCCGCGAGCAAGGCCAGGAGCCCGACCCCTCGAAGTCGCGCCTCCTCCAGCAACGCGTCCGCCTCGTCTCGTGAGACAAAGCCCTCCGCCAGGGCGATACGGAGTTCGGCTTGCAGGTCCATGAGGTCGCAAACCCTATCATGCCGCCTGCCTTCGCCGGACCCGGCCGCGACGACGTCGGTGTCGCATTGACCCCGCGCCCCGCCGAGATGAAGTCGCCCAGGTCTTGACGCTCACGGGATATCATCCCCGCATGCGACTGACCGACTGCACGGAGTTGTTCCCCAGGTTCGCACCCGCGTCCCCCCGCGCGGCGTCCACGCCCCTGGCGAAGGACACCGTCCCCTACGTCCAGTTCCTCGCCTTCGAGCCACGGGGCTCGCTCCTGGTCATCGAGGCACCCGGCCGTGCCGACCAGCCCGGTCGACTGCTGCGACGGAGTGGAGCCCGCCTTGAAATCGAGGCCGAGCTGACGGGCCCGCTGGGCCCCGGTGCGCTCTCGCCCGATGGACGCTGGCTCCTCACGGGAGGCCCACTGCTCGCCGGCCAGGCAGCCTGCTGTCATTTGATAGACCTGGACACCTTCCAGGTCGCGCACACCCTGCCCGTCATGCGCCCCTTTGCATGGATTGACGACGAGCAGTTCATCGCACAGTCGCCGAACTGGGCGGTGGCGTTCCGCGACGAAGGCGTGGTCAAGGCAGAGACACGCCGAGTGGACCCGGCCCTCGCCGCCGCCGTGCCTGCCCTGGTGACGCCGGAGCCATCCATGGTGCGGGTCTCCCGGACCACCCTCGGGTGCCTGCCCTTGCTGCCGTCCCAGTTGCTCGATGAGGAGGTGTGCGCGGTGTTGTCGCCTGACGGCGACGTCCTCTACACAGCCACCTCCTTCTCCCGAATCTCCGCGGTGCGAGTCGCCGACTCCCGCCTGCTATGGCAGCGCGCGCCGTCGCGGCTCGTCACCGAAGGCACCGTCGCCGCCATGGGCCTCGACCCCACGTCGAACCGGTTGATGACCATCGGCGGAGGCGTGAGCCATGACATGCTCGTGTTGGATGCGGCGAGCGGCGCCGAACTCGCGCGCCACTCGTTGGGCACACTCGCGCGCCGCGTGACGGGCGGCACGAACACGCGCGGCGACTCCGTCTGTTTCCGCCAAGAGGGTCTGGGTGTGATTGGAACCAACAACGGCCTGGTCATCGAGCTCGGAAGCGATGGGCGCTGGAGCGCGTACAAGGCCGGCGCCCGCTCGCTTCGAGCCATCGCCTTCTCCGCGGATGGCACCTCCATGGTCCTCGGGGGCGCGGAGAAGAACCTGCGCGCCGTCTCGCTCTCCCCGCGCTGAGCCATCGCCTTGCGCCACCCCACCGCGCTGACACGATTCCAAGGTGGAACGCGCCAGACGAGGCTCCTGGCGAATCGAGCCGCGCCTCAGCGTCGAGACTCGAGGCAGGCCACGACGACCGCGGCGGCCAGCATGCATCCGCGCCAGCGAGCGCGCGTCCGAAGCTCGAGTTCGCCGCGTGGTGCCAGCAGATGGGCGCAGATGGCCGTAGCGCCCTGGGTCGTGGAGGCGACCAACGCAAGGGGGGCCTCGGCGATGTCTGAGCAGCCCATCTCTCGCAACCCCGCCGTGATTTCGTAGCCGTACTCCGGCCGCACGGCCAGAATCGCCAGGACGATGCCCTCCAGCGTGCCCTTGAGCATCTCCGTCATCTGATTGCCCACGAAGCGCTCTTCCAGCGACTCAGCAGCGCTGACTACCGGTGGGTAGCAACACAGAATAGCGGCAGCGCAAGTCCCCTGGCGGGAAGACATGACGACCTCCACGTCGTCGACGTGCGGGCCGCGGCCGGAGCACCGGAGGCGGAGTCAGCGAAGAGCAGCCTTCAAGAAGGAGCGGGCGCCTGCCTGGCGATATCGAGAATCGCGGCGCGCACGAAGGCGCACGCGTCGTCCTCGTCCAGCGCTGCGGGCCAGAGCAGGTCCATGCCGCCGGGGGGGTGCGCGAAGGGAAAGGGCGCGGTGCGAAGGTGCGGCCGTTGCCGCAGGAGCTGCGCCGCGAAGGCCTCGGGCAAGGTCGCCACCAGTTCGCTGCCGTCGACGATGGCGCCAATCGCGCTGAAGCTCGCGACCGAGCAGCGGACGCGGCGCTCGACGCCGAACCTGTCCTCGACGGTGCCCCGGAGGTCTCCGTTGAAGGAGACGATGACGTGCTCCTGCGCGAGATAGGCGCGCTTGCCAGGTCGCGCGCCGAGCCGCACGTGGCGCGGGTCGAACAGGCAGACGAAGTGGCCTCGGATGAGCGGCGTGCGCAGGATGCCTCGCGGCAGCTTGTCGATGACCGTGGCCGCGAGGTCGATGCGACGGGTCGCAAGCGCGTCGACCACCGTGCGGAACTGGGCCGGCGTGCAGACGAGCCGCATCTTGGGCGCGTCGCGTCCGAGCCTGCGCAACAGCGGCGGCAGCAGCCACTCGTCCGCGAAGTCGGCGAGCCCCAGGCGGATGATTCGCTCGCTCGTGCGTGGGTCGAAGCGCGCCGGCGAGAGCGCGGCCTGGAGCATCGCCTCGAGCAGCGGACGGACCTCGGTCACGAGGCGCGCGGCCCGGCTCGTCAGAATCACGCCGCGGCCGTGGCGCACGAGCATTGGCGTGTCCAGCGCCTCACTGAGCCGGGCGAGCGCCGCGCTCACCGCCGACTGCGTGAGGTAGAGCCCCGCGGCCGCCTTCGTCACCGAGCCCGTATCGGCGACGGCGACGAGCACTCGCAGCAGGTTGAGGTCGAGGTCCCTGGCACTCACAGCGTTCATGATTGGCATTCATGCTATTTGCTAGTGTGAATCGGGGCCAGCGTTAGATTCGAGCCCATGACGAATACAGACACACTCGGCGGTCGCTTCACGTTTCCCGGCACCTCGCTCACGGTGCACCGCATGGGCTACGGCGCCATGCAGCTCGCGGGCCCGCAGGTCTGGGGACCGCCGCGTGACTCCGAAGCAGCCGCGTCGGTGCTGCGCGAGGCGATGGCCCTCGGCATCGACCACATCGACACGAGCGACGCCTACGGGCCACACGTCACGAACCAGCTCATCCGCGCCACGCTGCATCCGTATCCCAAGAACGTCGTCATCGTGTCGAAGGTGGGTGGGCGGCGTGGCGAGGACAAGTCGTGGCTCCCTGCGCTCTCGCCCGCCGAGCTCCGCTCGGGCATCCAGGACAACCTGCGACACCTCGGGCTCGACGCAATCGACATCGTCAACCTGCGCATGATGAGCATGACGCCGACGGAAGGCCCGCTCGACCAGGAGCTCGCCGTCCTCCTCGAGCTGAAGCGCGAGGGGCTGGTTCGCCACATCGGCCTCAGCAACGTGACGGCGCGCCAGGTCGAGCAAGCGCAAGCGCTCACCGAAATCGTGTGCGTGCAGAACCACTACAACCTGGCGCATCGCGGGGACGACGCGCTCATCGACGCGCTGGCGAGGCAGGGCATCGCCTACGTGCCGTTCTTCCCGCTCGGAGGCTTCACGCCGCTCCAGTCCTCGACGCTGACGGGAGTGGCGAACGAGCTGGGCGCGACGCCGATGCAGGTCGCGCTCGCATGGCTGCTTCACCGCTCGCCGAACATCCTGCTCATCCCAGGCACGTCGTCAGTCGCGCACCTGCGCGAGAACGTGGCCGCGGCGTCGCTCGTCCTGCCGGCGAAGGGCCTCGCCGCGCTCGACGGAATCGCGCGCTGACAGCGATTCCGCGAGGGGCTGGCCGCCGGCACGTCAGGCAAAAATGCCGTTGCTTCGCAGGTAGGCCGCGGCATCCGCGAGACTCTCGAGGTAGTACTCCGAAACGGAGTACACCTGCCCGGTGCCGTGTCCGCCCGCGGAGAAGCCCTGCGTCCTGAACTGTCCAGGCGTCGCGTCCTGGGTGACGAACCGTTCGGAATCGTCACTCGGCGTCTTCTCGACCGCGTAGAAGAAGGCATCCAGCTTCTTCGGGTCCTCGACGCTCTCCAGTTGCTTGCGAAGCGCATACGGCGTGGTGTGGAGCTGCACCGCGAGCTGGTCGAGGAAGCGACCAGTCTGTACGGCGGTATCGGGGTCCCCCAGCCACTTGGAAAGGTGAGAGGAAATCCCCGCTCCCTTCAGGAAGGCCCGAGTGTCCTCTTGCTTCTCCTGGCGCTTTTGACTGTCGTTCCAGAGCGAGAGCCCGGCGCCCGCCGCGAACAAGATGCCTCCCACGACCTGCCCCGCCACGGGGACGGCCTGAGAGAGCGCGGCGGCGGCGAGCAGCGCGCCACCCGCGGCGGAGGCTGACTTCGCGAAGCCCTCCAGGGTCTCACCCTCCTGGAACGCGTTCGCGGCGGCGAGCCCGTCCCCGATGGCCCCAAGCACGCCACCCACGGGGTTCAGCTTTCCGAAGACGGCGTTCGCCGTCGGCGCGCCCCTCTTGAAGACATCCAGCAAGAAGAGGCCGGTGTCCGCTGTGGCCGAAAGAGAATCACCCAGGAGTTTTGTCGCATCCGCAAGGTTCACTCCCTGGTCGTCCTTGAGCTTCTTGGCGATCTCCGTCCCGCTGTTCGTGACAGCAAAGAGGCCTGCCACCACCCCCAACCCTCTCAGTGCGGCAGCGGCCGAGGAGCTCCCCGTCGTGCCAGGAACATCGACAACGAGCTTCCGTATCGCGGTGTCCAGCGCTTGACCGGCATTCTCCTTCCCATCCATCAGGTCATTGAAGTGCCCCTTCAGGATGTTCACGTCCTCTGCCGTGACGCCAAACAGGGCGGGATTCTTGCTCAACACGTTGTCGAAGACGCGCCGAGCGCCCGCGCTGCCCCCGCCATTGGCCGCTTCCTGGAGGGCCGCACTCACCAGCCCCTTGCTGACCGCCGTGGTCAGGCCCTTGGCGATGTCATTGGCATCCTTTCCGAGCTTGGGGCCCGCGACCAGCTCGGCGACACCATCCAGGAAGGAGGGTTCACCCTTGCTCTGCTTCTCCACCTCCTCGTCGATGAACTTCTGCCCCGTGTCCGTCCCGACGAAGCCCTTGAGCTGCTTCATTGCCGCCACGGCCTCCTGCTCCAGGCCAGGCAGTCCTCCATTCTTGCCCGCGAAGAGGGTGGACCCCTTCTGCCCCAGGACCTCGTTGGAGACTTCGACAGCCCCCTTCAACTGCTTCGCCGAGTCTTCGAGTGCTCCGTACTCCTCCTTGTGGCGGTCCTTGAAGGCATTGATGGCGTTCGTCTGCTCTTGCTCGGTCAGCGCCGGGCCGAACCCCGCGACGAGCCTGGCGACCTGGCCGTTCAGCTCCTCGACCTTCTTCGACTTCTCGGCGAAGTCCTCGCGAATCGCCTTCACCTCCTCCCGCGCCGTCTGGGTCAGCGCCTCCGCGGGACGGGTCTTGCCGGAGCGCTCGAGCGCGGTGGCGAGGTGGACGGAGAGGGCCGCCCCTTCTCCCTTCTGGATGTTCTCACGCAGCCCCGCGTGCGTACCCGTCCCCAGGCGCGCATCGGCATCCACGCCCGCGGCCAGCCCCTCCGCGAGCAAGCGCTGCTCCTCGGGCCGCAAGGTGCTGGCCGTCTTCCCCAGGGCCGTGACGGTCTCCTTGCCCAGGGAGCCGGTATCCTCCAGCGCCCCACCGATGTGCTGAAGCTCGGGTTTGACGGCCTCGAGCAGCGCCTTGCGGTACTCGGGGCTCTCGCCATTCTTGAGCAGCTCGCCCAGCTCTTTCGCGGCGGCATCAGGCTGCGTCTTGAGCGGGAAGTTCATCACCGAGCCCATCGGGTTCTTGGGGTCGATGCGATGGGGCAGCAGCGCCTGCCCCACCTTCTTCGCATCCTCCTTCGCGGCCTCTTCGGGCGACACGGCGGAAGAAGCCCCGGGCTTCGCCGCGGCAGGAGGAGGCGTCAGGCCCAGCACCTTCTCCAGCTCCGCCTTTCGACTGGTGCCCTCGAAGGCCGAGTCGAACTCACGCTTCGTCGGCCGGGTCGCGTCGAGGTCCTTCTGGCTGTAGGGCGGCGTCTTGCATTCCGCGACGGCCGCCGCGTTCGCCTTGCGCATCGCCTCCTCGGCGCTCTTCGCTGAGAGGGCCGCCTTCTCCTCCTTGTCCTGAAGCCGCTTGTCCGCGCCCTTCGACTTCTGGGTGGCCTCCTGACGCTTCGTCTCCGCGGTGTCGACGTGCTCCTTGGACCTCTTCGACTCCTCGGGTGTCTGTCCCGGCTTGCGCGCGGCCTTGCGAGCGTCCGTGGCGACCGTATTCGCGGCGGCCTTCTGCTGGCGGGCGGCGTTCGCGTCACGCTGGGCCTGCACCACCGAGTCCCGGGCCTTCGCCGCCGCCTTGCGCTTCGCCTCGGCCGCGAGCCGCGCCGCCTCCGCCTTCTGTCGCGCCGCCTCTGCCTTACGCTGCGCCTCGGCGGGGTCTACTTTTGAAAAGCCAGTACCACTCGTAGGTGCGATAGCGCCCATGACACAAACCCTTCTTGATTGGGATTCACGGCCCATCGTCGGAGAGGGCTCCCCCTCCGCTCCGTGCGCGATTCAGTGAAGGCCGCCCATGCAGTCGGGGGGAAAGAGGGAATGAGTCCGCGCGCGTCCCAAGATTTCCGTGGCGACAGGTCCTGACGCTCGGGCGGCCCCCCTGCCTCTGCTATGTTTGGAGGACCGGAACGCGTCGTGGAGCCCTTGCCCATGCAGTCGTGCCCCCAGGAAGTGACGCTGACGGATTTTCTCGCCGGTCTGCTTTCCGAAGAGGACCGGACGCATGTGCTCGCCCACATCGAGAGCTGTGCGGACTGTCGCTGGGTCCTCGCGGCGGGAGCGGGCGCCGAGTCCCCGTCCAGTGCTCGGGAGGTCGGCGCGAAGGAGCCTTTGCCCTTGCTCCCAGTGCCTGGAACAAGGGTCTCCCGATACGTGGTGCGTGAGCGCCTCGGCTCCGGAGCCATGGGCGTCGTGCATGCCGCGGATGACCCCGAGCTCGGCCGCCGGGTGGCCCTCAAGGTGCTGCGCCCCGAGGGACACCACCGCGAGGAGCTGCAGCAGCGGCTGCTGCGCGAGGCCCAGGCGCTGGCCCGACTCTCCCACCCCAATGTCGTCACCCTCTATGACGTGGGGACCTTTGGCGACAGCGTCTTCCTGGCCATGGCCCTGGTGGAGGGCACCACCCTGGCGGAGTGGATGAAGCAGCCGCGTCCGTTGGAGGAGGTGCTCCGGGTCTTCCTCGAAGCCGGCAAGGGCCTGGCCGCCGCGCACGCCGCGGGCCTGGTGCACCGCGACTTCAAGCCCGCCAATGTCCTCCTCGGCAAGGATGGGCGTGTCTTCGTGACGGACTTTGGCATTGCCCGGCTCCTCCAGCAGGAGGGAGGCGCGCCACTCCATGCGGATTCCGAGCCCCCTGCCACTCCCGTGGGGCAGCTCACCCAGACGGGCCAGCTGCTGGGCACGCCCGCCTACCTCGCCCCGGAGCTGGTGCGGGGCCAGCGCGCGGATGCCCGCTCCGACGAGTTCAGCTTCTGCGTGGCACTCCACGAGGCCCTCTTTGGCTCTCGCCCCTTCCAGGGCGAGACACTGAAGGAGCTGGTCCAGGCCGCGCAGCAAGGGAGGCTGAGCGCTCCGAAACGCGACGTGAAGGTCCCGACCCGGGTGCGACGCGCGGTCCTCCGGGGGCTCAGCGCCAGGCCCGAGGACCGCTTCCCCACCCTGCAGCCCCTGCTGACGGCGCTCTCGCCTCCGCGCTGGCGGCTCCTGCCGATTCTCGCCACGGCCGCACTGGCCGCGGTCATCGGAACCGTCGCGGCCTTCGGGACGACGGCGCAGCGGCGTGAAGCCGGGTGTGAGCTGGAATCGGAGAAGCTCTCGGTGGCCTGGAGCCCCACGCGGCGTGAGCGGATACGCACCGCCTTCCTCGCCACCGGGATGCCCCATGCCACGCGAGCCTGGGAGCAGCTCGAGGGCACGCTGGACGCGTACACCTCGCAATGGCGAACGCTTCGCACCGAGGCCTGCCTGGCCGCGACGGGGGACGCCGCGGAGCAGGCCCGGCAGACCTCCACGTGTCTCGATGCGCGACTCTGGCAGCTCTCCGCGGTGACGGAGGTGCTGGAGAAGGCGGACGCGACGACGGTGGAGAACTCGCGCAAACTGGCGGCCTCCCTCCAGGGCCTCAGCGGGTGTCGCGACGCGCCCGGCCTCTCCAGCCGTCCCCAGCCGCCCGACGCGCTCCGGCTCCAGGTGGATGCGGCACGTCACAAGCTGGCCCAGGCACGGGCCAACCTCGCGACGAATCGGCACACCGCGGCGCTCGCTGTGACGTCAGCCCTCCTCGAAGAGGTCAAGGGACTCGGCTACAAGCCGCTGGAGGCGGAGGTCTACCAGACTCACGGAGTGGCCCTCGGGGCCCTCAACAAATCAAAGGAAGCGGAGGAGTTCCTCTACGAGGCCGTGTGGGAGGGAGAGGCCGCGCGCGACGACGAGACCGTGGCGAGGGCGTGGCTGGAGCTCATCTGGTTGGTGGGCGAGGAGCAGTCCCACCGAGCGCAGGCGGAGAAGCTCATCCGTCACGCCAAGGCCTCCGTCGAGCGGCTGGGGCGGGAGCGCATCCCCGACGTCACGACGGAGATGTACAAGCGCGTGGCCTCGCTGCGAGAGAAGAATGGCCAGTTCGACGAGGCGGAGCGGGAGGCGCGCCAGGGCCTGGAGTTCTCGCGGAGGAGGAACGGCCCGGACAGCCTCCACACGCCCGAACTCCTTCATCAGTTGGGGAAGATCTGCTCCGCCAGACGCCAGTTCAACCAGTCGCTGGAGTTTCACAGCGAGGCCTTGGAGTTGCGTGAGCGCATGCTGGGCGCGGACGACCCGGCCCTCGTGACCTCCTACAACCGGGTCGCCACCGTCTTGATGGCGTTGGGCCGGCGCACCCAGGCCGTCAACGCGTGGCACAAGGCCCTGGCCCTCCAGGAGGCAGCCTCTCCCAAGGAAGGCCCCCTCTTGGGGTCGACGTTGCTGAGCCTCGGCCAGGTCGCCATCCTCGACGGCCAGTTCGACGAGGCGTGGGCCCTGCTGGAGCGGGCGCGCGGCATCATGGAACGAGCACGTGGCCCCGACCACTACACCGTCGTCCAGGTCATCAGCCAACAGGCGGTCGCGTTGGATGCGTCAGGCCAGCGACCCAAGGCCGTGGCTGTCGCCACCGAGGCCCTGGAGCGACTCCAACGCTCCCTGGGCCCCCAAACGACGCAGGCCTCCGGCCCGCTGACCGTTCGGGGGCGCATCTACATCAAAGCGGGTCGCTACTCCGAAGCGAGGCGCGACCTGCTGTCGGCCTTGAAGCTGCTGGAGACACAACAGAGCGCTGAGAGTGGCAAGACGGTGACCGTGCTGCTCCCCCTGGGCAGGCTGGCCCAGGAGACCCGGGCCTTCGCGGAAGCGCTCGCCTACTGTGAGCGCGCGCTGAAGGTCGTGGAGAAGGCCGGGGGCGCGGAGTCCCCGGACGGCGCGAACGCGTTGGCTTGCATGGGAAAGGCGCGGCTGGCGATGGGCTCCGCGGCGGAAGCCATCCCCCTGCTCGAACGGGCCTGGAACATCCATACCCGAGAGGGGGAATCCACGGACCCACTGGCCTCGGCGGAGATCGCCTTCCACCAGGCCAGGGCCCTCATGGAGACGCGCTCCGAGGCGGACCGGGCGCGGGCACTCACGCTGGCCGAGGAGGCCCGGATGCGGCTGGAGGCCCTGGGCGTCCGTGGCCAGCCGGAGCTCCAGAAGGTGCTGGCGTGGCAGCGGCAGGAGGCGAAGCGCTGAGTTTCTTGGGACGCGGGTGGGCTCCCACCCTCTTTCTCCTCGAATGCATGGGCGGCCACTCGCTGCCCCCTCCAGAGGAGAAGCCCCATGGTGGCAGTGACAGCAACCGGTAGCTCCAGTGCAGCGAAGGTCGATGCCGCCGAGGCGCAGCGCCGCGCGGAGGAAGCCCGACAGAAGGCGGAGGCGGCACGCAACGCCGCCGAGGCCAAACGCAAGGCGGCGGAGGCGGCCCGGAACGCCGTGCCGAAGGCCCAGCGCGAAGCGAATGCCGCGCGAGGGGAGAAGGCCGCCGCGGAGAAGGCCGCCGCCGCCGCGCGCAAGGCCGCGGAGAAGCCGGGACAGACGCCCGAGGAGGCCAAGAAGTCGAAGGAAGCCCTCGCCGCCGCGGAGACGAAGCGCCAGGCGGCCGCCGAGGCCTCGAAGCTCGCGGCCCAGAAGCTCCAGGCCGCGGAGGAGAAGGCGGCCCTCGCCGGCAAGCAGGCCGAGGAGGCCATGCTCAAGGCGAACGCGACGGCCATCGAGGAGAACAAGACGCCGCCCTACAGCGAGAAGGACATCGCCAAGGTGAAGCCGACGAAGAGCGAGCTCGACTCGGCCTTCGAGGGCACCAGTCGAAAGGCGGAGCTGGAGAAGCTGCTCGGACTGACGCCCCCGCCACAGCCCGTGGAAGTCGTGCTGTCGCCCTTGTCGGACGGGGCGCCGGCGAGCACGTCCGAGGAGAAGGGCCCCTTCGAGAAGCCCTTCTGGCAGACGCACACGCCGCAGACCCGCCCCTGGCTCCATGAAGGGCCCGGCCCCCTGGGCGAGATGGGGCAATCGCACGCGCCCGGCGGCGGCACCGTCACCGGCAGCCAGGGTGACGGCTTCTCCTCCCCGGTGACGTCGAAGGAGTAGGCGAAGTCAGACGGCCCGCGCGAGACGACGTGGCGAACGGAACCGTCGTCTCGTCACGAAGCCACGAGCGCGCGCGCCTGGAGCTGCCTGCGCGAGACGAGGTATGCCACGCCAAGGTTGGGGAGCCAGCAGAGCCAGGCGACGACTCTGTAGGCCGAGACGAAGTCGCCCAGGGCGTGAATCAGGAGGGGCATCCAGAGCCGCAGTGTGACCGCCGCGAAACAAGCCGCATAGCTGTAGGTCATCATGAGCCGGTGCTCTTCGACTCGCCGGTTCTTGATGAGCCAATAGGCGGAGGCCGTGGTGTAGAGCCAGACGAGGCCCAGGCTGACGAAGCCTGACGCGGCGATGACGCCCCCCGTGGCGAAGAAGCCGACATAGACGCCAGTGAGTCCGCTCAGCAGGACCGCTCCGACGTAGACCTTTCCAAGGAGCCGGTGTGCGCCCGGGCGCCTGAGTCGCAGTCTCGCGACGAACTGGGTCCAGCCGATGGCCAGCGCGAGTCCGCCCAGGGCGATGTGTGTGTAGAAGGCCGCGTTCCAGACGGGGTCGGCCAACAGCTCGACGCTCTTCGAGGCGCGCAGCCCGAAGTTCGAGGCCGCGAGGAAGTAGCTGATGGGATAGAGGCCCACGGCCAGACAGAGGGTGGCGAAGAGGACCCAGCATGCCTTGCTTGCCATCAGGGAGACTCGTGGTTCGAAGTGGGGAGGACAGGAACGGTGTGGGCCATGGGACTTCCAGAGCCCCTACGAAGCACGGCGCTCACGATTGCGGAGGCGTCCTCGGCGGCTCGACGAGCTGACACGCGGCGTACTATTCGAAACCTCACCGCCCTTGGCGAAGATTGGAGAGCTCCGTGTCTTTCTGCCGCTCCCTCATGGCTGTTTCCATCCTCACGCTGCTCGCTGGCTGTCAGGTCGATGGCGACGACTCCTCCGCGGTTCCCGTGGGCGCGGGGACGCCCTCCCCCTCCGGAGCCGTTGGCACCGGCTGGGCCGTCATCCGCGGCGAGCCCACGCAAATCACCTTCGCGGTGCAAGGCGGCCGAGCCCTCTTCGAGGGCGACATCGACCTGGGGCCGGCGGATGTGATTCCCACCAGCCGCGAGGCCCTGGAGCGCGCTCCCACGGACGGCGTGCAAGCCATGGGCAGCATCACCTACGCGAGCGGCAGCCGTTGGAGCTCGGGCCGCGTGCCGTACGTCATCGACCCGGCCCTCCCCATGCAGTACCGGGTGACGGACGCCATCGCCCATGTCGAGGCCAACAACCCGGGCGTGGACTTCGTCCCGCGCACCGCCGCGCACGCGGACTACATCTACATCACGCGAAACGCCACGGAGTGCAACTCCCAGGTCGGGCGCGTCGGCGGCAGGCAGGTCATCAATCTCGCGGACGGCTGCGGCACGGGCAGCACCATCCACGAGCTGCTGCACGCGCTGGGAATGTGGCACGAGCAGAGCCGCTGCGACCGGGACAGCTACGTCGAAGTCCTCTGGGCCAATGTGCTGCCCGGGTATGAGCACGCCTTCAACCGGTACTGCGGCAGCTCGACGCCCATCTCCGGCGACCTGTATGACTACGATGAGGGCTCCATCATGCATTACGCCCCCACTGCCTTCACGAGGAACGGGGCGCCGACCCTCCGCTCCCTCCGGGGAAGGGAGTACCTCATGGGGCAGACCTCGGGCATGAGCGCGACGGACGTGAAGACCATTCGCTGGATGTACACGGACCCCGCCGTCTGTGGCGATGGCAGGTGCTATCCGGAGGAGAACAACCAGAGCTGTCCCGCGGATTGCCAGGCGTTCTGCGGCGACTTCATCTGCCAGAGTGGCGAAGAAGGCGTGTGCACCGATGACTGCCCGCCCTGCGGCGACGGCATCTGCAACATCTTCGAACAGAATGGTTCGTGCGTCGCGGATTGCGGCACCTGTGGAAACGGGGTCTGCGAGGCCTCGGATTCGCAGGTCATCGTGTGCACTGATTGCTGGGGCCCTTTCTAGCAAGCCATTGACGGAGCCCCGTGGATGGCGACTTCCGTCAGGATGGCTCCGCCGAGGCCTTGATGAAGTCGACGAAAGCCCGGAGCGGCGTCGGAACGAGACGCCGCCCGGGGTAGTAGAGAAACGGCCCGGAGAAGGACTGCCACCAGGGCTCGAGGATGGGCTCGAGGGCTCCCCGGTCCAGGTGCGGCCGCAGCCAGTCCTCGAAGAGGTAGACAATGCCGCAACCGGCGATGGCCGCGTCGACGGCGAGGTCGGTCGCCCCTCCGACCCGGACTATCAACGGCCCCGTTGGCTCGACCTTGACGACCTCATCTCCCTTCTCGAACTCCCACGACGTCATCGTCCCGCTCGGGAAGCGTCCGCGCAGACAGGCATGGTCGAGCAAGTCACGCGGGTGCAACGGACGACCCCGGCGCGCCAGGTAGGCCGGGGAGGCGGCGGCGGCGTAGCGCTGGACGCGGGGCCCGATGGGCACCGCAATCATGTCCTGCTCCAACCGGTCATCGTAGCGGATGCCGGCGTCGCACCCGGCCGCGAGCACGTCGACAAAGCTCTCGTCCGTCATCACCTCCAGCCGGACATCGGGATAGGCCGCGAGGAAGGGCGGGACGATGCGGGGCAGCACCAGCCTCGCCGCGCTGACCGACACGTTGAGACGCAGCACCCCCGCCGGCCGGTCTCGAAAGCCGTTCACCACGTCGAGGGCCGCCTCCACCTCCGTCAAGGCGGGGCCAAGCCGCGCGAGCAACCCCTCGCCTGCTTCCGTGAGGACGACACTGCGCGTCGTCCTGTTGAGCAGCCGGACTCCCAGCTGGGCCTCCAGCCGGCGCACCGCCTCGCTGAGACCGGATGCGCTGCTTCCGCTGACGCGGGCGCCATCGCGAAAGCCTCCAGCGCGCGCCACCGCCAGGAAGGCATTCAAATCGCTCAGGTCGACTTTCATTGTTCGCCACTCCGCACAGCCCGTGCGGATTGTACCTGATTCTCGTCAGCCCGGCGGCGGCCTACTTTGCCTCGTCTGCAAAGGAGAGCACATGTCCAGCATCGAGCAGGTCGGAACGTTCAACCTTGGCGCGCGCCGCGTGAAGCGGCTCGGCTATGGCGCCATGCAACTGGCGGGGCCCGGAGTGTTCGGCCCGCCGAAAGACAGGGACGCGGCCCTCGCCGTGCTGCGCGAGGCCGTCGCGAGCGGGGTCGACCACATCGACACCAGCGACTTCTATGGTCCGCACATCACCAATCAGTTGATTCGCGAAGCGCTGCACCCCTATCGCGAGGGGCTCACCATCGTCACCAAGGTCAGCGCGAAGCGGGGTGCGGATGGCTCCTGGCTGCCTGCCTTTTCGCGCGAGGAGCTGACCCAGGCGGTCCACGACAACCTCCGCAACCTGGGGCTGGAGGTGCTCGATGTCGTCAACCTCCGCAGCATGTTCAACGTGCATCACCCCGAAGAGGGCTCCCTGGAGGCACCGCTCCGCGTGCTCGCCGACCTCCAGAAGCAAGGACTGATTCGTCACATCGGCTTGAGCAATGTCACGCGCACGCAAGTCCTGGAAGGCCGCGAGGTCTGCGACATCGTCTGTGTGCAGAACCAATACAACCTGGCGCAGCGAGGGGATGACGCGTTGATAGACGAGCTCGCCCGCGATGGCATCGCCTATGTGCCGTTCTTCCCGCTCGGCGGCTTCACCCCGCTGCAGTCGTCGACCTTGTCTGACGTCGCCGCGCGCCTTGGCGCCACGCCCATGCAGGTCGCGCTCGCCTGGCTCCTTCGTCGCTCGCCCAACATCCTCTTGATTCCCGGCACCTCGTCCGTCGCGCACCTGAGGGAGAACCTCGCCGCCGCCGAGCTCAAGCTTCCGGACGATGTGCTTGGGGCGCTGGACACCGTGGCGAGCATCGGCTCCACCTGATTCCGCCTCCCACGCGGAGCTGGAGGGAATCCGGGGGCGTTGGCGTCGTCGAAGCAGAGCACGTGGTCCTTCGGCGCCCGGCCCATGGAGCGGACGCGAACGCGCTCATGCGCACGCAATCGCACGTCAGGCAGTGCGTAGAGGCGAGTGAATGACAGACATGCCACGCCCGGCTCCCAGAGGAAGGGGCCATGCCCCTACGCCTTGATGGTCAAACACCTCGGACTTGACTAGCCTGCATCCCCGGATTTTCCAGAGGGGCCGTATGCGTGACCGAGTACCCACATCCACCCCATCTGGCGAACCCGAACGCGGCACGGAGTCCCTCCCCACGCCGTCATGTCCCCAGGAAGTGACGCTGACAGACTTCCTCGCCGGGCTGCTCTCCGAAGAGCACCGGGCCTCCGTCCTGGCGCACGTGGAGAGCTGTGCGGACTGTCGGTGGGCCCTGGCGGCGGGGAATGGGACGGAGGTTCTGGCCGGAGCTTCGACCTCCCTGGAGCAGACGCCCGCGCAATCCCTGAGGCCGGGCGACAGGGTCTCCCGCTACGTGGTGACAGGGCCGCTCGGCGCCGGAGCGATGGGCGTCGTCTACGCGGCGGATGACCCGGAGCTGGGCCGCCGGGTGGCGCTCAAGATGCTTCGCTCCGAGGGACGCCAACAGGAGGAACTGCGGCAGCGGCTGCTGCGCGAGGCGCAGGCACTCGCCCGACTCGCGCATCCCAACGTCGTCACCCTCTATGACGTGGGCACCCATGGAGAGGCCGTCTTCCTGGCCATGGAGCTCGTGGAGGGAATCACCCTGGCGGAGTGGATGCGGGAGCCGCGTCCCTGGAGGGAGGTGCTCCGGGTCTTCCTCGAAGCCGGCAAGGGGCTGGCCGCCGCGCACGCCGCGGGCCTGGTGCACCGCGACTTCAAACCCGCCAACACCCTCCTGGGCAGACACGGCCGCGTCTTCGTGACGGACTTCGGCATCGCCGGGCAGCTCTCCCAGGAGGATGGCGCTCCCCTGCGTGAGGACGACCCGGCGCACGTCGCCTCCCTGAAGAGCCTCACCCGGACGGGCCAGCTGCTGGGCACGCCCGCCTACCTCGCGCCAGAGCTGATGCAGGGCCAGCGTGCGGATGCCCGCTCCGACGAGTTCAGCTTCTGCGTGGCGCTCCACGAGGCCTTGTTTGGCTCGCGCCCCTTCCAGGGCGAGACGCTGAAGGAGCTGGGACAGGCCGCGCGGCAAGGGAGGTTGAGTCCTCCCAAACGCGAGGTGAACGTCCCGACCCGGATTCGACGCGCGGTCCTCCGGGGGCTCAGCGCCAGGCCCGAGGACCGCTTCCCCACCCTGCAGGCCCTGCTGGCGGCGCTCGCGCCACCGCCGCGCCGGAGGATGCTCACATGGGGAGTGGCGACGGCGACAGGCCTGCTGGGCATCCTCGCGACCTATGGGGTGACGCAGCGGCGCGAGGCACGCTGCGAGCAGGAAGTGGAGAAGCTGGCGGCGGCCTGGAGCCCCGAGCGGCGCGAGCGCGTGCGTGCGGCCTTCATCGCCACGGGCATGCCCTACGCCAACGCGGCCTGGGAGCGGCTCTCGGGGGCGGTGGACGCCTACGCCGCCCAGTGGCGCACGCTGCGGACCGAGTCCTGCCTGGCCGCGGGCCGCGACGCCTCGGACATCACCGCGTGGCAGACGGCGGCCTGCCTCGACACGCGACTGTGGCAGCTCGCCGCCACCACCGAGGTGCTGGAGAAGGCGGACGCGCTGATGGTGGAGAACGCGCCCCAGCTGACCGCCTCCCTGGAGGGGCTCACCGGCTGCCGGGACACCCCCGGGCTCACCAGCCGCCCCCAGCCGCCCGACGCCCTCCGCCCCCGGGTGGACACGGCACGGCACACGCTGGCGCAGGCCCGGGCCCACAGCCTGGCTCGCCGCTACCCGGAGAGCCTGGCGGTGACGTCGGCCCTCCTCGAGGACCTCAAGGGGCTCGACTACAAGCCCCTGGCGGCGGAGGTCCTCCTGACGCACGGCATGAGCCACGGGGAGAACGACAAGCCAAAGGAGGCGGAGGAGTTCCTCTACCAGGCCCTGTGGGCCGCCGAGGCCGGACGCGATGACGAGACGGTGGCGCGTGCATGGCTGGAGCTCATCTGGGTGGGCGAGTCTTTGTCCCGCCCCGCGGACGCGGAGAAGCTCGTCCGGCATGCCCAGGCCTCCGTCGAGCGGCTGGGGCCCGAGCGCTTCCCGGACATCACGACGAAGCTGCACCTCCGCCTGTCTTCGCTCCGGTTTCAGCAAGGCAACATCGCCGAGGCGGAGCAGGAGGCGCTCCAGGGCCTGGAGTTCTCACGCAGGAGAGGAGGCCCGGACAGCCTCCGCACCGCGGAGTTCCTCCACCAGCTCGGAAAGATTCGCATGGTCCAGCGCCGCGGAAAGGAGACGCTGGAGCTCCATCTCCAGGCCCTGGATATCCGCAAGCGCCTGCTGGGCCCCGACAACCCGGGCCTCGTGGCCTCCTACGACCGGGTCGCCTCGGCCTACAAAGGGCTGGGTCGGAACGCCGAGGCCATCGACACCTGGCGCACGGCCATGGCCCTCCAGGAGGCGGCTCCCGTCACGGAGAACGCCGTCTTCGCGACCCTGCTCTTGAACCTCGCGGGGCTCTCACGCGTCGAGGGCCGGCTGGCGGAGGCGCGGCCCCTGCTCGAGCGGGCGCGTCCCCTCTTTGAAGCCGCCCGGGGACCCGACCACTTCAACGTCGTCCAGGTCCTCACGGAGCAGGCGATGGTGTACGGCGACGAGGGCCAGCACGACAAGACGATTGCCCTCACCACGGAGGCCCTGGAGCGCATCCGGCGGTCAATGGGCCCGGACACACCGCGCGCCACCCTTCCCTTGAAGATTCGAGCGTATGCGCACATGTACTCGGGCAACCATCGCGAGGCACGGCGTGACTTGCTGGAAGCGCTGAAGCGGATGGAGGCATCGCAAGGCCCGGGAGCGGCGAGCACGATATCGGTGCTGCTGCCCCTGGCGGAGGTGGCCCTGAAAACCCAGGCTCCGCAAGAGGCGCTCGAGTACTGCGAGCAGGCGTGGAAGCTCACGGAGAAGGTCCAGAGCCAGGAGTCCGCAGACGGAGCCAACGCCCTGACCTGTGCCGGCGAAGCGCACCTGGCGCTGGGCGCCGCGGCCAAGGCGATTCCTCTGCTCGAGCGCGCCTGGAGCAGCCTCACCCAGCCGGGCCGACCTGGAGATCCCTTGGTCGCGGGCAACACCGCCTTCGTGCTGGCCCGGGCGCTCATGGAAAAACGTCCCTCGCCGGACCGGGCGCGGGCCCTCATGATGGCCGAGGAGGCCCGGACGCGGCTGGAGTCCGGAGGAGTCAGGGGTCGCCCAGGGCTCCTGCTGGTGCAGGCCTGGCAGCGACGTGAGGCGAAGCGATGAGCGCGGACCGGAAGACAGACGACCTGGTGACACCGCTGCGGGAGCAGCTTCCAAGGGAGCGGCGCGCGGAGCTGGAGGCCGTGGACGGGCTGGACGCGCTGCTCCACAAAATCGTGGAGGTGGCCCGGACCGGGTGGCCCACGGTGTCGCTCCCAGCCGAGGACTTCATGCGGCACCTGGCCCGGCACCTGCCGCCGGGAAAGGCCTCGGAGGTGCTGCGCATCCTCCACGGTGCCGACCTGTACCTCGCGTGCGCCTGCGCCAGCGCGGACCCCTCGGCCCTCCGGGCCTTCGAGCAGAACATCCTCCGGCACATCCCCCACCGGCTCGGGAGGTTGTCGCCGAGCCTGGTGGACGAGGTGCTGCAGGTGCTTCGCGAGCGGCTGTTGGTGGGCAGCGGCAACACCCCTCCGAGGATTGCGACCTATGGGGGGCGAGGGCCGCTGCTGACCTGGGTGGGCATCATCGCCGCGCGCGTCGCCGGAGAGCTCGTGGGCCAGGACGAGCGCCACCAGCTCGTCGCCGAGCCCCCCGAGGAGCTCGCGCAGCTGCTGGCACCGAGCGACCCCGAGTACGCGCTGCTGCGTGAAGACGCACGCCAGCTCCTGGTCGAGTCGCTCCGGAAGGCGGTGACCGTGCTCCCCGAGCAGGAGCGGGCCCTGCTGCGCCTGCACCATTTCCATGGGTTCACGATGGACCGGCTGACGCTCATGTACGGGGGCTCGCGCTCCGGCGTCGCGCGCAGGGTCGCCGATGCCCGCAGGCTGCTGCTCGAGCACGTTCGCATGGAGCTCGCTCCCCGGCTGAAGCAGGACCAGCTTGCATTGGAGAGCCTCCTGGGGCTGGTCAGCAGCCGACTGGATATCAGCCTCCATGGAATGCTCGAGTGACGCCCGGGCGACAGGCCGGCTGGCACGTCAGTCGGTCATGACTTCCGAGCCTGGACCTCGCCGCTCACCCAGTTGATATGCAGGACCTCGTAATGCCAGTAGTAGGTGGCGACCGTCCCCCGCCCCACCCAGCAGTACCGATTCCATCCTTGCTCCAGCGGAAACCTCACTCTCGTGAATGGGGGACGAGCGACACGACTCCGGCAAACGCCACGGCGGCGATTCGACCCATTCGCATATCACCTCTCCTTTTCAGGCGCCCACGAGCGCCTCGGGAGGAAGGAGGGAATGGCCGGGCCCGCATCCCAAGATTTCATTCGTCCAGCCAACTGGCTTCGCCAGCGAGCCACGTCGATTTCATGCAACGGTGTCGCCCGGCCTGTCTCCTCCCATCAGGAGGGGGCGTTCATGCCCCCCCATGACTCCTCGGGAGGACGACATGAAGGCGACGACGGCGTACCTGGTGCTTCTCTCCATGCTGGCGGTGGGCTGTGGTGGCTCGAACGAAGACGACAAGGGGGGCGAGGACACCCAGTCGTTCCCAGAGACGCTGGAGTGTGGCGACACCCGCTGCAAGCGCGCCACCCAATACTGCGCGACCGTCGTCACCGCGGATACGACCCATCTGTGTCTGACCAAGAAGGAGAGCTGCAAGGGCTGCGAGTGCGTGGACCTGGAGTCAGACCTCACCATCCAGACCGGACGCCAGGACTGCACCGCGACGGCCCGGCTGGATGTGTACTTCTCCTGCGCCTATTACGACGACGTGGACTACATCAAGACCTCTTGCACGGTGCGCGCTCGCTGAGAGCACCAGCGGGTAAGCGGCGCCGTCGTGAGGGTGTCCGCGCCTGCGCTTGAGTCGCTGCGCGGACGTGCCTCACCACCGTCGGCGAACAGTGGCCTTGGGGCCGATCACCAGGCTCGCGGCGGGCACGTCGTCGACGACGACCGCCCCAGCCGCGACCACGGCGTCGCGCCCGATGCGGACCCCAGGCATGATGGTCGCGCCCGCCCCAATCCACACGTTCTCCGCCACGTCGATGGGCGCGCCCGTGAGGTACAGCCGCCGCTCGCCCGGGTCGACCGGATGGCTGACGGTGATGAACGTGGCCTTCGGGCCGATCATCACCCCTTCGCCCAGCCGGATGCCGGCGTAGTCCAGGAACGTGCAGCCCTGATTGATGAACACCCGCTCGGCGAGCTCCAGATGCAGGCCATGGTCCGTGTAGAAGGGCGGATAGATGGTCACCCGCTTCGGGAGCGGTCGGCCGAGAATCTGCTCGAACAGCGCCGCCTTGCCCGCCTCGTCCTCGAAAGGCAGGAGGTTGAGGCGCGACGTCAGCTCCGTGACGCGCAGCACCCGCTGGCTCATCGCCGCGAACTCGGGGCTGAAGACCCGCGCCCCGCTCGAGACAGACTCCGGGCTGTGGATGCGCATGAGACGCTCAAGGGGCATTCCACGAGCCTCGCGCGCTCCCCACGCTCACGTCCAGAGGTGTCTACCCACGCTCCTCGTTCATAGCTGGATGCCGGTGAGTGCGAGGCGCAGCACCCGGCGCGCGGTGAGCGGGTCGTCTTCGTTGGCGACGGCAATCGCGTTCGCCAGTCGCATCAGGTCCTCGGTGGTGGCGCTGGCGTGAATCACGCCCGCCGTTGACGCCTTGTCCACCAGGACGCTCAACACGTCGCGCACCATGTCCGTGCAGCAGATGTCTTCGGCGGAGAGGCCCTCCGGCCCCGTCAGCAGCGCGGCGGCGAGCCCGCGATGAGTCGCGGTATGGACCGTCAAATCCTCGAGCCAGGCCGCAAGCTCGGCCACGGGCTTCTCGCCTGGCTGACCGATTCCCCGCGCGCAGAGCTGCTCGACCCCCTCCCGGAAGACCACCTCCAGCAGCGCCTGCCGCGACGGGAAGTGCCGGTGCAGGGTCGCCGAGCCCACCCCCGCCTTCCGGGCAATCTCCTCCAGCGACGCCTGCGCGCCATCCCGGGCGACCAGCTCCGTGGCGGCCGCGACAATCCGCTCCCGGTTGCGTCGCCCATCCGCCCGCAGTGGCTTCACGTGCTCCACGGCACTCCTCTCCTCCGGCACCCTTCCTTGACAAACGGGGGGCCCCTCCGTATTTGACCATGAATTTAAACGGTGGGGTCCCCCACTTACAACAGGAATTGCCCATGACCCACAAGCAGACCGTTCTCGTCACCGCCGCCACGGGACGCCAGGGGGGAGCCACTGCCCGGGCCTTGCTGGCCGAAGGCCACACCTCGGTGCGCGTGCTGGTGCGCGATGCGGAGGCGCCGAACGCCCGGGCCCTCGCGGCGGCGGGCGCCGAGGTCGTCATCGGGGACCTGGACCATCCTGCGTCGTTGCGCGCCGCCTGCGCCGGGGCACGGGCCGTCTTCTCGATGCAGTCCCCCATCATGTCGGCGACGGGGGTCGACTACAGCAAGGAGGTCCAGCAGGGGAGGAACCTCGTCGAGGCCGCGCTCGCCGAGGGCGTCGAGACATTCGTGCACACGGCGACGTCCGGCGTCGGAAACCACCGCGACATCGAGGGCTGGGCGGAGGGACGGTGGAAGTCCCATGAGGTGTACTGGGAGAACAAGCTCGCCACCTGTGAGCTCGTCCGCGGCGCGGGCTTCCGGCACTGGACCCTCATCCTGCCCTCCACCTTCATGGACCACCCCATGTTGGACCCCGCCGGCTTCGTCGACCAACGCCTCCTGGTCACGGTCATCGAGGCGAATCGGCCCATCCCCTTGATTGCCCCGGAGGACATCGGCAAGGCCGCGGCGGCGGCCATCCTGCGACCCTCGACGTTCCACGGTGTGACGCTGCAGCTCGCGGGGGACGTGCTCACGCTTCCGCAAATCGGCGAGATTCTCTCCCGCGTCCACGGCAAGGAGTACACGGTCCAGTCGGGCACCGTCGATGAGGCCATCGCGGCCGGGCTGCATCCGGGCATGGCTCAAGGCCTGACGTACATGAACGTCGCGCCGGTGCTGGCGCGGCCCGAGCTTGCGCGCGCCTACGGCCTGTCGCCCATGAGCTTCGAGACCTGGGTGCGCGAGCGTCGCGGGCTGAGCTGACGGCCTGTACCCGCTCGGGACCGGGTCACCGCGTCATGGGCGGCGCAGCGCCACGTCGAGCAGCGCGTCCAGGCGCGTGAGCAAGGCGCGCAGCGGGTTATCGAGCGACTTCGAGTCCGCTGGGTGGTACGACGAACGCCGGCCCTCAAGCACGGCCTTCGCGGGAGAATCGCATGAGTCTCATGGTGCTCTGTGAGTTCAGGACACGGACCGACGGGGAGGCAACGTTCCTGCGGGTGGCGCGGGCATTGGCCTCCGCCGCCGCGACCGAGCCGGGGACGTTGCGCTACCAGTGGTTCGTCACGCAAAAGCCTGGCCACTACTCAATCATCGAGGAGTATGTCGACGCTGACGCCGCCGAAACGCATAACAACCATGTGGAGCCGCTGCTCCGCGAGCTCTTCGCGGTGGCTGAGCTGGTGTCGGTGTCATTCTTCGGGGAGCTCAACCCGTACCTGCGCGAGTGGAGCTCCGGCCGCGAGGGAGTCGCAGTCAACAGGCCGCTGTGACGGCGCCCGAGCGGCCTCGACTTTTCGGTGACGGCCGACACGACCGCGAGCCGCGAGGAGGAGCACGAAGTGCCGCCACCGATTCGAGTCACCCTGGTTCCCCATGACCCGCGCTGGGCCGAGGCCGCCGCCACGGAGGCCAGGTACCTCACGGACGCGCTGGGCTCCATCGTCCTGCGGGTGCATCACGTCGGTTCGACGGCCATCCCAGGCATCCGCGCGAAGCCCATCCTCGACCTCATGCCGGTGCTCACGTCAGTGGATGAGCTCGACAAGCACCAGGGCGTGCTTGAGGGGCTCGGCTATGCGGGGTGGGGAGAGCTCGGCATGCCGGGCCGGCGCTACTGCACGAAGGACGACCCGAGAACCCGAGAGCGTCTCGTCCAGCTTCATTGCTATGCCGATGGCTCTCCAGAGATTTCCCGGCACCTCGCGTTCCGCGACTACCTGCGTGAACGGCCGGGCATCGCCCGCGCCTACGACGATGAAAAGGTGAGATGCCAGCGCCTGCATCCGAATGACTCTCACGCCTACAGCGGCTGCAAGGACGCGTGGATCAAACGCATCGAGGCCGAAGCGCTCGCCTTCTACCAGACGCGCTGATTTAGACTGGGCCCATGCGCCCACTCCTCCTCACGCTCACGGCCCTGCTCTTCTCCGCATGTCACCCCCATGCCGAAATCACCCGGGTTCAGCTCACGAAGCAGAGTCCCTTCCACATCATCCAGATTGACTCGAGGTTCATGTACCTCATCGACCCCCGCACGGAGACCTGCTTCCTGCTCGCGGGAGGCAGCGAGGCCTTCGGAATGACGCACGTGCCCTGTGACAAGCTCAAGCGCAACGTGCCGGAGGCGGTGCCATTCCTCGCCTGGGTTGCCGACGCGCCAGCGGCTCCGGCGCCCGCGTACTGACGCTCCACCGTCAGTGCCGCGAGGGCACTCCCAAGCCGCCAGCCACGCCACCCGGGCAACGAGCAATCGCGAGGTCCGAGCGGCGACCTCACCCCAGGGCAGGACCTCGCTCACGCGGCAGGCGAATGGTGAAGGCCGCGCCGCCGCCCGGCCGATTGCGGGCGTTGATACTGCCTCCGTGAGCCACGACGATTTCGCGCGTGACGAAGAGCCCCAGTCCGAGGCCACCCGAGTGGTCGCTTGAACTGGCACGCTCGAAGCGGTCGAAGATGCGCGCGAGGGCTTCCGGCGGAATCCCGGGTCCACCGTCAATGAACTCCAGCACCACGTCGCTGCCCTCGCTGGCCAGCAGGATTTGCACGGGCGTCCCGGCCGCATACTTGAAGGCATTCGACAGCAGGTTCGTGATGACCTGCTCCACCCGCAGAGGGTCCCACGTCCCCGTCACTCCTGGCTCCAGGCGCGCGGATACCTCGCAGCCCGCGTTCATGGCGGAGGCCTGATGCCGCTCCAGGACCTCGCTCACCATCTTGGCCATATCCATGGGCTCGGGTTTCAGTTCGAGCCGCCCGGTGGACAGACGGGCCACGTCCATCAGGGTCTCCACCAGGGTGGAGAGCCGCGCGCTGCTCCGGGTCGCCCGCTCGAGGCTGGAGGCCACCTTCGGGTCCAACGCCCTCCCCCGCATGCTCTGCAAATGCAGATGCAGGGCGGTGATGGGCGTCTTCAGTTCATGTGAGGCGATGGAGAGGAACTCGTCGCGCAGCCGAACGGCCTCCTGGGCCTGCGCCAGGCGCCGCATCTCCTCTTCGGCGAGTTTGCGCTCGGTGAGGTCACGCGTCACCTTGGAGAAGCCACGCAGGACGCCCTGGGCGTCGCGCACCGCGGAGATGACCACGTCCGCCCAGAAGCGGGTGCCGTCCTTGCGCACCCGCCAGTTCTCCTCCTCGACGCGTCCCGCCCGCTCGGCCTCGGCCAGCAGGCGCGCTGGCATGTCGGCGTCGCGGGCCTCCGGCGGGTAGAACCGGGAGATGTGCTGGCCGATGATTTCGTCGGCGCGGTAGCCCTTGATGCGCTCGGCGCCGGTGTTCCACGTCTGCACCCGCCCCTGGGTGTCGAGCATGAAGATGGCGTAGTCCTTCACGCTGTCGACGAGCAGCCGGGAGCGCTCCTCACTCGCGCGAAGCTCATCTTCGGCGAGCTTGCGCTCGGTGAGGTCACGCGTCACCTTGGAGAAGCCACGCAGGACGCCCTGGGCGTCGCGCACCGCGGAGATGACCACGTCCGCCCAGAAGCGGGTGCCGTCCTTGCGCACCCGCCAGTTCTCCTCCTCGACGCGTCCCGCCCGCTCGGCCTCGGCCAGCAGGCGCGCTGGCATGTCGGCGTCGCGGGCCTCCGGCGGGTAGAACCGGGAGATGTGCTGGCCGATGATTTCGTCGGCGCGGTAGCCCTTGATGCGCTCGGCGCCGGTGTTCCACGTCTGCACCCGCCCCTGGGTATCGAGCATGAAGATGGCGTAGTCCTTCACGCTGTCGACGAGCAGCTGAAGCTGTTCCTCCGCCTCCACGGCGCGCAGCTCGACATGGTGCATGGGGGGTGGAGCAGTTCTTCCTGGCTCCACTTCCTGTGCGGTCTTCTGGTCCACGCTGGGTTTTCTAGAAGGGGGTATGTTCATGGAGTTCGAGCGACCCGTCTCTGGAACCGGGGGAAGGTTCCTGGATGTATACTCGCCAGGACTTCGGCAGCGGGCGGTTTCAGGCCTCCCCCCGTTCCCCAACGTGAAGTGCGGGGAAGCGCACGCTTGCCGGAGTGCCGCTCAGGCGGGAGTGCTTCGTACACGTTCACCCCACGGAGCCGTGCGTCCGGTCAGCGCGGCCAGCACGCCCACCAGCTCCGCGGGCTCGATGGGCTTGGCCACGTGCATCTGGAACCCCGCGAGCAGCGCCCGGGTGCGGTCCTCCATCCGCGCGAAGGCCGTCAGCGCGATGGCTGGCGTCTGCCCTCCTTGCTCCGGAGGCAACACACGCAGCCTGCGGATGAAGGAGTACCCATCCTCTCCAGGCATCCCAATGTCCGAGAGGACGACCTGGGGACGGAACTGCTGCAGCTTCTCCAGGCCCTCCCGGGCACTGGCCGCGGTGACGACCTGGGCCATGCGGCTCTCCAGCATGACGGCGAGCAGCTCCCGGGCATCGGGCTCATCGTCCACCACCAGCACCCGCAGCCCCTCCAGCACGGCGACGGGCAGGGGTGGCGCCTCCAGCCGCGCCGTCGTCTGGAGCGCGGGCACGCTTCCCCGGAGCTGTGTCGGCGTCGCCACCGGCAACTTCAGGCTGAAGCGCGCGCCCTGGCCCTCTCCCTCACTGAAGGCCTCCACGACGCCGCCATGCAGCTCCGCGAGGTGCCGCACGATGGCCAGTCCCAACCCCAGCCCACCGTGCTTCCGGGTGGAGCCGCCGTCGGCCTGCCAGAAGCGCTCGAAGATGTGCGTCAGGAAGGCCTTGGGGATGCCCTGGCCGTTGTCCCGCACCTCGATGACCACGGTCCCATCCACCCGTCGCAGGCTCACGGTGACCTGTCCGCCCCGGGCCGTGAACTTGATGGCATTGGAGAGCAGGTTCCAGACCATCTGCTGGAGTCGGTCCGAGTCACCGCTGATGGACCCCGTGTCCGGGTCCAGCTCGGCCTGCAGCGACACACCCTTCGTCTCCGCCGCATGGCGCACCGAATCCAGCGCCGCCTCGATGAGCTCGCGAGGATTCACCGGCCGGACCTCCAGGCGCAACTTGCCGGTGATGATTCGCGAGACGTCGAGGAGGTCCTCGATGAGCTGGGTCTGCACCATGGTGTTGCGCTCCACGGCCTCCAGCGCCCGGCCGTGTTTCTCCGGAGCCAGCTGCCCCGAGCGCAGCATCCGCGTCCAGCCCAGCATGGCCATCAGCGGGGTGCGCAGCTCGTGGGAGACGGCGGCGAGGAACTCGTCCTTCGCGCGGTTGGCCTGCTCGGCCACCATGTGCTCCGCCTTGGCCATCTCGAAGAGCCGGGCATTGTCGATGGCGATCTCCGCCCGACGCGCCAGCTCCTGCGCCAGCTCCAGGTCCCGCGAGGTGTAGCGGCGTCCGGACCGCGAGGCGCAGATCTGGAGGACGCCGAAGACCCGCCGCTGGGCCCACAAGGGAACCACCATCCATGAGCCCGGCCGGAGCTGCTCCGCGGACTCCAGCCTGTCCAGGGGGCCCAGCACCTCCTGGACCATCTCGTCGGTGGGCTCGGACACCAGCTCGGAGACCCCCGTGCGCAACACCCGGGCAGGGCCGCGGTCCGCCATGGCCAGGGGAGGCCAGGTCCGGTGCAGCTCGCGCAAGAGCGGCTCTCGCGAGGCCTCCGCGTGGGCGACCATCACCTGGCGGATGGGCCCGTCGTCCTCCTGGAGATGGACGGCACACCAATCCCCCAGCCGGGGGATGAGCAGCGTGGAGAGTCGCTCCAGCGTGACGGACATCTCCAGGGAGGCGGTCAGCAGGGCGCTCGCCTCCGCCATGAAGCTCAGGGTCTCCGAGGCGCGCTTCTGGTCATCGATGTCGGTGCACGTCCCCAGCCACTGGATGATGCGACCGTGGGCGTTGCGCAGCGGCAGCGCCTGGATGAGATGCCAGCGGAAGGTGGCATCCGCCTGGCGCCAGATGCGGCACTCGCTCTCGAACGCGGCGCCCGACTGGAGGCACTCCCGCCACCGGGCGACGCAGCCTGGGAGGTCCTCCGCGTGGAAGACGTCGGGCGGTGGCCGTCCCGCGTGCGCGCCGCCGGCCTGGGTGCCCAAGGCGCTCAGGCCGGTGTAGTCGTACCAGCGTCGGTTGAAGTAGTCGGGAACCCCGTCCGGTCCGGCCGTCCAGACAATCTGCGGCAGCGCCTCGGCGAGCGCCCGGTGCTGCTGCTCCGCCATGTGCAACCGCATGGCCTGCCGCAGGCTCTGCGCCAGGTGCTCGGCGGACAGCTTCGCCTTCGAGATGTAGTCACAGGCTCCCGCCTTCATCAGCTCGACGGCCGTCTGTTCACTCCCCTGCCCCGTGAGGACGATGATGGGCGAGTGAGGACCCATTCTTCCCAGCTCGCGAAGGACCCAGAGCCCGTCTTCTCCCGGCAGGTGGAAGTCCAGGAGGATGACGTCGAAGGACTGCGCCTTCAGGCACTCCAGGGCCTCGCGCCCGCTGGTGGCCTCCACCACCTCCGCGGCAAGCCCGCTCTTCGACAGGAGCCGCCGGACCATGAGCCGGTCCAGCTCGTCGTCGTCGACGAGCAGCAGCTTGAGCGTCTCATTCGCGTCCGGAACGTCCCCGGACCCGGGAGGAGCCGAGTCACCGCTCATGTCACTGCCTCCTCGCGGCAGGCCACGTGAAGTGGAAGGTGGCGCCGGTGCCCAGCTCCGACGCGACGCCCACCTGCCCCCCGCGACTCTCGACAATCTTCTTCACCACGCACAACCCCATTCCAGCACCCTCGACCTTGTCGCGGGCGACGAGCGTCTGGAACGGGCTCCAGATCTTCTCGTGATGCTGGGGCGCGATGCCCTGGCCATTGTCCGTCACCCGGAACTGCGGAACGCCCTGCACCTCCGCCACCTCGACCCGCACCTGGAGGTCGTCGCGGCGCGCATGCTTCGCGGCGTTGGAGAGGAGGTGCATCAGGACCTTCTGGAGCGGAAGGCGCTCGGTGGTGAGGATGGGCATCCCCGGACCAAGGTCGAGCCGGGCCGGACTCCCGGCGGTGAGCTGCGCCATCAACGCCTGAATCAAGGCACCGACGTCCACCGGCTCGGGTGCGTGGTGCCCGCGCGTCGCGCGGCTGTATTCAAGCAGGCCGTCGAGCAGGGTCTCCAGCCGTTGCACGCGCCCGCGCAGCAGCCCGAACTGTCGGCGCGACTCGCCGCCGAGCTGGGGCTCCAGGTCCTCCTCGAGCCACTGGGCCAGGTTGGAGATTCCCCTCAAGGGGGCCTTGAGGTCGTGGCTGGCCACATAGGCGAATTGCTCAAGGTCGGCATTGTTCCGCTGCAACGCTTCGCGGAGGGCTTGGACTTCCGCGAGGAGCTGGTCCTTCGACTTCTGGGAGTCATCCATGAAGAGATATCTGGCGGGCGCAGGCCTCGGTGCCTCACCGCGATACAGCCATCACGCGACGGCACTCAAGTAAAGGCATGGGATGCAGGGGGCTTCGCGGGTTTCGTGCGAGGCACTGGTTGAGTCGTGAACAATGGCTCGAGAGCCCCCTCGGAGTACGGCCCCCCGGAGGCGCTCGCCGCCCCTGGTCAACCGGCAGCCGAGCAGGCACCCGCTCCACCTGTCAGGAAGGGAACAGACGTTTCAAGACATTGCCAGGGGCGAAACGGCGGACGATAGAAGAGCGGCCTTCGTGATCCCTCCGCGAGGCGCGCCCCCCGCAAGCTCAACAGGACTGGATGAACTCACCCATGGTCGGCGACAAGAACGACAAGACCTTGAACATCCTCCTTATTGAAGATGATGAGGTGGACGTGATGAACGTCCGCAGGGCCTTCCAGAAGAACCACATCGCCAACCCGCTCTACGTGGCGTCCAACGGGCTCGAGGGGCTGGAGGCGCTGCGCAACGGGACGGTTCCCGACGGGCGCCGGCTGGTGCTGCTCGACCTCAACCTGCCGAAGATGAACGGCATCGAGTTCCTGCGGGCCCTGCGCGCGGACCCGGAGCTGCGTGCGACGTCGGTGGTGGTGCTGACCACGTCGGCCAACGAGCGCGACAAGATTGACGCCTACAACCTCAATGTCGCGGGCTACCTGCTCAAGCCGGTGACGTTCATCAGCTTCGTGGAGGTGATGGCCACGCTCAACAAGTACTGGACCCTGGTGGAGATGCCTTGAGCCACCACCGCGCCACGGTAGCGCTCTCCCTCGACGCCCCCTTCCTCGCGGGGGATGGAGAGATGGCCCGCCGGATGCGGGAGTTCGACTGGGCGAGCTGCCCGGTGGGCCCCGTGGAACAGTGGCCGCAGAGCCTGCGCACGGCGGTCAGCATCTGCCTGGCCTCGCGCCATCCCATCGAAATCTGGTGGGGGCCCGAGTACGCGCGGCTCTACAACGACGCCTATCGCCCCATCCTGGGCGTGCACAAGCACCCGCAGTTCCTGGGCCGCCCCGGGCGCGAGTGCTGGGGGGAGATCTGGGACGTCATCGGCCCGATGCTCGACGGGGTGCGCGCCACCGGAAAGGCGACCTGGTCGGAAGACTTCCCGTTGATGATGACGCGCAACGGGTACCTGGAAGAGACCTACTTCACGTTCTCCTACGCGCCCCTCTGGAATGAGGACGGGAGTGTCGGGGGCATCTTCTGTGCCTGCGCCGAGACGACGTCGCGGCTGTTGAGCGAGCGGCGCCTCCGGCTCCTGCGCGCCCTGGGGGCTCAGACGGCCGCGGCGCCTACCGCCACCGTGGAGGAGTCCTGCGCGCAGTCGATGCGGACGCTCTCCACGGGGCCGCAGGACGTGGCCTTCGCGCTGATGTACCTGCTCTCGCCCGACGAAACGGAGGCACACCTCGCGACCACCCTGGGCCTCGCGGCGGGTGGACCGGCGAGCCCCGCGCGAATCGGACTTGGGGAGGGGGAAGACAGCATCTGGCCCTTCGCCGAGGTCGTCCGCACGCAGCGCCCCGTGCGTGTGGCCTGGGCCGAGCCGCTCGGCCCCTGGCCCGGGGGTGGGTGGCCGGAGCCGGCCCGGGAGGCCATGGTGCACCCGCTGTTCCGCTCAGGAGAGAACTCGCTCCAGGGCTTCGTCGTGATGGGCGTCAGCCCGCGCCGCCTGCTGGATGACGCCTACCGGGACTTCTTCGACCTCGCGGCCGGTCACATCGCGACCACCCTCTCGAGCGCGCGGGTCTACGAAGAGGCCCGTGCGAACACGCGACATGCGCAGCTCGGAGCGGACATCGGCGCGGCGCTGACAAGCCTGGCCTCGCTGCACGAGCAGCTCCGGCGTTGCTGTGAAGCGCTCGTGACACACGTGGACGCGGCCTCCGCCCGCATCTGGGTGCTCGACCCGGGGCGGGCCACGCTCGAGCTCCAGGCGAGTGTCGGGCTTGATACCCCTTTGGAGGGCGCACCTGGCCAGGTGCCGGTCGGCGTCCAGGAGATTGCCCAGACGCGCGAGCCGCACCTCACGAATGACGTGCTGAACGACCCGCGCCTGGGCGACCCTGCCTGGGCGGCCCGGGAGGGGATGCAGTCCTTCGCCGGGCACCCGCTCATCGTCGACGGCAAACTGACGGGCGTGCTGGCGCTGTTCTCGAAGAAGGCGCTCGCCCCGGAGACGATGGTCGCCCTGGCCTCCGTGGCCAACTCCATCTCGGTCGGCATCGAGCGCAAGCGTGTCGAGGACGAGCGCACGCTGCTCCTCGCCCGGGAGCAGGCCGCGCTCGCGGAGGCCGAGCGGCAGCGGTCGCGCCTGGAGTCGCTGTTCATGCAGGCCCCCGCGGGCATCTGCGTCATGCGTGGGCGCGACCATGTCTTCGAGTTCGCGAATCCGCGGTACGTCCAGCTCATCGGAGATCGCGACATCGCGGACAAGCCCTTGCGGGAGGCGATGCCCGAGCTGCGCGAGCAGGTCGTGCCGTTGCTCGACCGGGTGTACCTCACCGGAGAGCCGTTCTTCGGGAACGAGTTGCAGGTCCCGCTCCTGCGCCAGGGCGTCATCCAGGACTGCTTCTTCAACTTCATCTACCAGCCCATCTATGACTCTTCTGGAACGGTCGAGGGCATCGCGGTGGTCGCCTTCGAGGTGACCGACCAGGTCCGTGCCCGCCAGCGCGCGGAGCGGCTCAGCCAGGAGCTGGAGGTCACCAACCAGGACCTGGACCAGTTCGCCTACGTCGCGTCGCACGACCTGAAGGCCCCCCTGCGGGGCATCTCGAGCCTGTCCGAGTGGATAGAAGAGGGGCTCGCGGACACGATGACCGAGGAGACGCGGGGGCAGATGCGCCTCCTGCGAGGACGCGTCCACCGGATGGAGGCGCTCATCAACGGCATCCTGAGCTATTCGCGCGTCAGCCGGATTCGCGAGAAGCTGGAGACGGTGGACGTGAGGGTGCTGCTGATGGAGAGCCGCGACCTCCTCGCGCCCCCCGCCGAAGCGACCATCATCATCGGCACGGGGATGCCCACGCTCCAGGCGGAGCGGGTGCCGCTCCAGCAGGTGTTCCTGAACCTGATGAGCAACGCCCTCAAGCACGCGGGAAGGACGGACGCGCGCGTCGAGGTCGCCTGCGCCGACGCGGGGGCCTTCCACGACTTCACGGTGAAGGACAACGGCCCTGGAATCGACCCCCAGTTCCACGAGCGCATCTGGGGCATCTTCCAGACGCTGGAAGCGCGCGACAAGGTCGAGGGAACGGGGATTGGCCTCTCGGTGGTCAAGAAGATCGTCGAGACGCGAGGCGGGCGCGTGGCTTTGGAGTCCACGCCGGGCACCGGGGCGACGTTCCACGTCTACTGGCCCAAGCGGCCCCGGGTGTTCGAGTAGCCCCCGCCCGCGCGAGCTGACACACCTGCGTTGCGCTCGCTCACGCCGACCGAGCGAGCGCGACCGCGTCGGGCCCCGCTGGGAAGCGGAGCGTCCCTGACGTGTCGTTCGCGGCGAGCCAGACGCCCTCTGCCACGTCGGACTCGCGCGTCACCGCGGCCGGCTGCCCGAAGGCGGCGAAGATGCGCTGCGCGAAAGGCGCATACGGCTCGGGGAACAGCCCTTCCATGCGAGCGCCGCCGTTGCTCGTGAAGCGGGTGTTCGGGCAATAGCCCGGCTCCACGAGCTTCACCCGCAGGTTGAAGGCCTCCAGTTCGAACGCGAGCGACGCCGTGAACCCCTCGATGGCCACCTTGCTCGCGGTGTACACGGCCACCAGCGGCATCGGCGCCAGCGTCGCGCTGGACGTCACGTTCACGACCACGCCCGACCCGCGGGCTCGAAACTGGGGCAGCACCGCCTGCGTCATCGCCATCACCCCGAAGACGTTCGTCTCGAATACGTCACGCACCGTGGCCATCGGCGTGGCCTCGAACGCCCCCATCAGCCCGAGGCCCGCGTTGTTGACGAGCACGTCGATGGGGCCGCTCGCCTCCAGCGCCGCGGCGATGCTCTCGGGCTTCGTCACGTCGAGCGGCACTACGCGCAGCCGGTCCGAACGGGGGAGGACGTCCTCGCGCGGCGTTCGCATCGTCGCGACCACGCTCCAGCCCTTCTCGTGGAAGTAGCGCGCGGTCTCGAGTCCATAGCCAGAGGAACACCCCGTGATGAGCACCGTCTTCATGTCGACTCCTTGGTGGGCCGCGATTCGCGCGGCGTCGATGGTCTCAAGGTACGTGCCACCGACAGGACTCTCCACCACGTGGGGTCCACATTTCTTTTGCTAGAGTCCAGCCATGACCGACCCTCTCTCGGAAGTCATCGCGCTGCTCCAGCCACGAGCCGTCTTCTCGAAGGGCATCAGCGGAGCGGGGCGCTGGGGGGTGCGCTACTCGGACTTTGGCCAGCCGAGCTTCTGCGCCGTGCTCGAAGGGCGCTGCCGACTCGCTGTCGACGGCCAGCCCGCCCTCACGCTCGCGGCGGGCGACTTCGTCCTCATGCCGGCGACGCCGGGCTTCACCATGTCTGGCTTCGAGCCGGTGGCACCCCAGCGCATCGACCCCAAGGTGACGCCCTCTCCGAAGGGCGAGGTGCGGCACGGCACGCGTGGCGGTCCTCCTGACGTGCGCCTGCTCGGTGGCTATTTCGTCTTCGACTCGCCTGACGCGGACCTGATGGTGTCGTTGCTCCCGGCCCTGGTGCACGTGCGCGGCGTGGAGCGACTCTCGGTGCTGGTCCGGCTCGTCGGCGACGAGACGAGCGAGCAGCGCTCGGGCCGAGACCTCGTGCTCACGCGGCTCGTGGAGCTGCTGCTCATCGAGGCGCTGCGGTCGACCTCCAGCGACGACGCGCCTCCGGGGCTCCTGCGAGGCCTGGCCGATGCGCGGCTCGCCCCCGCGATACGGCAGATGCACGGACACCTCACGCGGCCGTGGACGGTGGCTCAGCTCGCGAAGAGCGCGGCGCTTTCGCGCTCGGCATTCTTCGACCGCTTCACGCGCACCGTGGGGCTGCCTCCCATGGAGTACCTGCTGGACTGGCGGATGGCCGTCGCGAGGGGGCTGCTTCGCCGCGGGGAGCTCGCCGTCTCCGAGGTCGCCGAGCGCGTCGGGTACAGCTCGTCGAGCACCTTCAGCACCGCGTTCAGCCGACACGTGGGCCAGTCTCCGGGCCGCTATGCGCGGGCGAGCCAGGCGGCCTGACGCGTCTCTCGGAGCCGAGTCACGGGGCGGCCCGGCTGTGTCAGCCCGGGCCGCTCCCCTATCGCCGAGACGTCTCAGGGCGTGGTGAAGAAGGCGCTCAGGGCATCCGCCTGCCGTCTGGGCAGGGAATACAGGGTGGCGCCCACGCGACTGAGGTCGAAGTGAGGAGCATCGATGGCCGTCACCCGTAGATAGTGGATGGACCCCGCCAACAGCAGCCCCGGGGGCAGCCGAACCTGGGTGAGCGAACCCGGGACATAGACGTAGCCCATGGGGCTCAGCGAGATGCCGTTCCGACGGAAGACATAAACCCGATAGGCGGAAGGGGTTCCCAGGGTCGGCGCCTGCCAGGCGACGACGGGGGTGAGCGAGCCCACCTGCAGAGAGCTGGTGGCATCCACTCCGTCCAGGGTCAGTGCCCGGGGTGGAGAGACGCGCGGCTGCACGGGCCCGGCGACCAGGTCCTCCAGTCGCTCATGCGTGAGCATCACCCCGTACAGTCCAGACCTGAGCCCAGAACCATCGGGTATCAGCGCGGAGACCCGGAACTGATACTGGGCATAACCCACCATCCCCCAACTGGAAGGGTATGGGTTGCCGTACGTGAGCGGGCGCGTGAGGTCGAACGCGCTGCCCGAGGGAAGCGTGAGGGAGAGCACCTCTCCCACGTTGCCCAGCCAGCCATGGCTGAGACCAAACGCGGAGGGGAAGACGTAGAACGAGGGCGTGGACCGCGTGGCCGCGGGGTGGACCGCCGAGGCAAGGCCGGCATACGCGGACAGGCGCCAGTCCAGGGTGAACGCCGTCTGGGACACCGGCTGCAGCGCGCCGGTGACGGACAGCGGCGTCGTGCCGTCCGGCGTGTAGTCGAAGGCAGGCATCTCCACGCTGCGCACCACGGTGCTGTACCCCAGCGCGCCGCCACCCGGCAGGGTGCCCGCGTCGAGCTGGCTGAGCTGGTTCACGTACATCCGGTCCCCCTTGGCCGCCTCGAAGACGGGCGTCCCACCGGTGGCGTTCCACACGTCGGCCTGGTTCGTGACGAGGCTCGTCTGCCCGGCGGGCACGGCGTCGTAGAGGGTCAGGAAGGTGCTGAGGTCCACCTGCCCGGAGGAGAGCTGCAGGCTCGAGCCGGGCTCCGTGGCTTGCTGGTTTGGCATCCACGGGGCGAGGTTCGTCACGTTGATGTCGAGGGGCAGGATGAACTCGGGAGTGAAGACGGTGTCCGCCCGGCCCACGTCATGCGAGTCGACCTCCACCACGCGCGCGTCCGTGACGGTGTAGGTGGAGTTGGCCCTGAGGTAGTACTGGCCCGGGGGCACGCCCGTGAACAGCAAGCCGCCGTCCGGGGCAGCCGAGCCGGTGATGTGTGTGAATGTCGAGCCGTTGGGGACGAGGATCTCCACGCTGCTGGCCGACAGGTTCTTCGGCACCGCGGTGATTCCCCCCGCGGTGTGGAAGTACGAGGAGCCCGTCACGAGCACCGTGCCTCCGTCCGTGGTCAGCCCCGAGGTGAGCGGCGGGCCCAGTCCTGACGCTGGTGACACATCCCTCTCTCCATCCGCGCATCCCAACCACGCAGCGCACACGGGCGCGAGAAGCAAGAAGAAGCAGCGCAATCGCATGGGGCCCCCTTCGGTATGTGAAACAGCGCGCCAGCATACCGCCAGGGCTTCCGCTGGCGGTAGCCGGACGCATCGCTCGAGTCAGCGATGGGCCTCGGAGCCTGATGCGTCGAAGACGGTGCCCGTGAGGCCCTGGGTGAAGACCTTCGAGGGGGGCAAGCCGAACATCCCCCGAAACAGTCGGGAGAAGTGGGCCGAATCATAGAAGCCCGTGGCGTGCGCGACCTCCGTGAGGCTTCGTCCGCTGAGCGCGAGCGCGGTGGCCGCCTGCATCCGGTGCCAGGCGCGAAATGCGCCCATCGGGACGCCGACCTGTTCCTTGAATCGGTGCTCGACAAGAGAAGTGGAGGCCCCCACCCGCTGCGCAAGCATCACCGCATCAGAGGGTTCGTCGTCGGGTGACGTCAGAAGCGAAGCGACGCGAGCGATGCGTGCGTCGACCGTCAGCGGACAAGGTCCCAGGTTCAGGGCGTTCTGGAAGAGCTCGGTCCAGGGCTCGGGCTTTCGCGCGGCAAGGGCTGTTTCGACTGCCGCGCGCAACACGCCTGCATCGACCCGACGGCTGAGTCCCGCGCCGGGCTCCAGGAACAGCACGGCCGCCCGGCCGCCCTGAAAGTCGAGCGCATGCCACTGCCAGCCCCGCACGAAGGCGGCGTGGTGGTGTTCGACGCGGCCGTCGCCATCGACGAGCTCGAACGCATCATCGAGCCCCACGAGAACGGCGTTGGCGGCGAACCGATGCTTGGGCAACGCCGGGAAGCGGCCGACGTAGAGAGACCTTCCTCCGCCCAGCAACAAGTGGCTCTGCATCTGCAGAATCATACAAGCGAGGACCTGACGCCGCACCTAGCCTGCCGCGTTGAATCCCGCCGCTCCCCTGCCCCAGCCCGTACCGATGACGCTTCGTCGGATTCGAGGAGGCCTCATGGCCGATGAACACCCGTCCCTCCCCCAGATGATTCTCGACCGGGCGCGCGCGTCGCCGCATCGCGTCGCATTCCGTGTGCGACGAGACGACACCTATGTCGACATCCCCTGGTCGGAAGTCCCCCCGCGCATCGAAGCCATCGCCGCGGGGTTGTTGAGCGCCGGGCCGGTGGACGATGGCGCGTGCATCACCATCGTCGGCAACACCTCCATGGAGTCGTGTCTCGTCGACTTCGCGGCCCTGAGCGTCGGTCTCAAGACGGTCCCCGTCTACGCGAGCCTCCTGCCGGAAGAAGTGGGCTACATGCACGTGGACACCGAGGCACAGCTCATCGTCGTGGACGACGGGAGCCAACTCGACAAGGTGCGAGCCTTTCGAAAGGGCTTCACGTTCTTCGAGAGGCGCTATTCGCCGTCCGAGCTCGCCGCCCGAGCGAAGGTGGTGGTCATCCATCCGGCCGGTCTCGCGCCCGCGGACGATTGGGAGAGCCTGGAGAGCCTGGAGGCTCGTGGGCGTGCCCGACGAGCAGCGTTGGAGCACGAGCTGCGTCGAAGAGCCTCGCTGATTCGACGCGAGCACGTCGCGACCTTCACCTACACCTCGGGGACCACTGGGGCACCGAAGGCGGTGATTCAAACCCACGACAACATGCTGGCGATGCTCGAAGACGTCGCCGACGCGGGACTGTTGGATGACACCGTGCTCAAGCACGGCTTGTTTCTCTTCCTCCCCGCTGCGCACTCCTTCGGGCGGATGGTGGAGTTCGCGGGTCCCTTCTTCGGCGCGCCCGTGGTGATGTCGTCGGTGCCCACGCTGGCGGCGGACCTCCTCGCCTCGCGACCCGGCTTCTTCCCGGCGGCGCCGCGTGTCTTCGAGAAGATGATGGCGAAAATCACCAGCGCCATCGAGAGCGAGAAAGGGTTGCGGCGCTGGGTCCTGGAGTGGGCCCTGGGCGTGGGTCGCCAGGTCGCGTCCCGTGTCGCCGCAGGCGATTCGCCGCCGCTGTGGCTGACGGCTCAGCGCGGACTGGCGGACCGCCTGGTGTTGGCGAAGCTGCGCGCGCGCCTGGGCCTGGACAACGCCTCCGTTCTTCTCTCGGGCGCCGCGGCGCTTCGCGGAGATGTCCAGCTGTTCTTCCTCTCGTTGGGCCTGACCATCCTGGACGCCTACGGACTGACGGAGACGTGCCCTGGGTTGACCGTCAATCGCAAGGGGAACGTGCGTCCAGGCACTGTCGGACGTCCCTTCAAGCGCTGTGAGCTCAAAGTCGGGCCGGATGGTGAGCTCCTGGCTCGTGGGCCGAACATCTCCCGGGGGTATTTGAATCGCCCGGAGGCAACGGCGGAAGCCTTCGATGACGACGGGTGGTTCCGGACAGGAGACCTGGGCTCCATTGATTCGGAGGGGTTCGTTCGGATTACCGGGCGGAAGAAGGAGCTGCTCAAGACGAGCGGCGGAAAGTATGTCGCGCCGCTGAAGATAGAGGCGCAGCTCAAGCGACACCCGCTCGTCCAGGAGGCGGTCGTCATCGGCGATGCGCGAAACTACTGTACGGCCTTGTTCGCGCTCGACACGGAGATACTCGCCGGGGTGGCTCGACGCGAGGGCATTCCCGCGGACCCCGCGCACCCTCGAATCGACACCGTCCTGCGGACCCTGGTCACCGAGACAAATTCGAACCTGGCGTCCTTCGAGCGCATCAAGGAGTTCCGGGTGGCACCCGGTCCGTTCACGGTGGAGGGTGGCGAACTCACGGCGTCGCTGAAGGTCAAACGCCACGCGGTCGTCCGGAAACACGCGGCGTTGATTGAGTCGATGTACGAAGAGCGGTGTCCTCAAAGGCAAGCGGACTGAATGCTGGCATTCCCGTCTGGCAAGACAGCGGGAAGCCGAGGGCGGGTCACTCCTGAACCCTCCCCTCGGCGGTGACACCCGCACGAAGGGCATGGCAGTCTTCCGCACAGGGTCCGGGAGGGGCGAATCGTCACCCTTCGCGAGCCTGCTTCAGGTGTTTGCCCTGTTGGCAGGTGCGCCCCGTACTCCTGAACAATCCCCGTGAGGAACCATGCCTCAAACACACGCATCACGAAGCAGGCGCCTTGTGTCCTTCCCTCTTCCGGAGATCATCCCCTGCCTCCTCCTGCTTCTGGTTGCATGTGGTCCTCAATCCACCCTGGGCGAGGCCGACGTCGGCGTCTCGATTCAGTCGCTCTCCGCCTCGGAGGTGGCCAAGGTCACCCTGACGGTGAGCGCCTCCGACATCTCCCCCAGCATCGTGCAGGACTTGCAGAAAACCGGGGGCACGTTCCGTGGCATCATCGGGAGCATCCCAACGGGGACCCATCGTACGTTTCAGGCACAGGCCTTCGATTCTTCAAACACGCTGCTCTACGAAGGGCAGGCCACCGACATCACCGTCACCGCGGGTGACACAGCCTTGGTGGTGCTCGTGCTCCAGCAGAGCACCGCGCCAACGCCTTATCTGAACAACGTCCCCCGCCTCACCGGGCTCAGCACCTCGACCTCCCATGCAAGACCAGGCCAATCGGTCGCGCTCACTGTCACGGCGACCGACGCGGACGGCCACCCCCTTGCCTACGCCTGGACGGCGACGGGAGGAACCTTCACCCAGGCAACCACGGCGAGCCCGACCTGGAACGCCCCCGCCGCCGAGGGCACGTACTCGCTGAGCGTGAGCGTGACGGATGGCCAGGGCGGGCAGACGGGCATCTCCCTGAAGATCGCCGTGGTGAGCACCCGGGGGACGGCGAACACTTCGGTCTCATTCAATGCCTGGCCGGCGGTGTCCCAGGTGACGGGCAGCCCGCTGGGCCAGGTGGCCCCTGGCGGCGTCGTGAACCTGGACGTGACGGCGGTGGAGCCAGACGGTGATTCGCTCACCTATGCCTGGGAGGATGATTGTGGTGGCGGCTTCAGCAGCCTGACCGTGACGAATCCGGCCTGGACGGCCCCTGCCTCGGCCCCCACGAGCGGAGTGTGTCAGGTGAGGGTGACGGTCAGCGATGGGCGGGGTGGGAGCACGACGGGACGGTTGGGCATCGGCGTGGGGCTGCCCCCCATCCCCAACGCGGCGCCGGTCATCGACCAGACCTTCCAATCGCACAACGTCGTCTCGACCGGGGACACGGTGAGCCTGAGTGTCAACGCACATGACCCCGAGAACACGGCCCTCACCTTCGCGTGGAGCGCGAGCACGGGAACCCTGGGCACTCCCGTCAACAGCGCATCGCGGAGTGAAGTCGTCTGGACGGCTCCGGCTCCGGCCAGCGCCATTGCCATCACCCTGGTGATTCAGGATGCGGAAGGACAGCAGACAACGCACGTCTTCACGGTCGTCTTCACGGCTCAACTCTGTGTCAAGGCCGTCACCTCCTACCTGAAGAAAGCCAATCCTTATGGCGCACCGCTTTCCATTGCCTACGCCATGGCGGGCGGAGCAGGAGGCGGGGCGGGTCCCAACTTCTCGAGCGCGGATGGCGCCAGGATGTCGGGAACCTTCACGTTGGGCGCCGGCACTCTGGAGGTGTTCGTCGGCGGAGGGGGCGGAGGGGGTGAGTATTACAGCGGCAGTGCCGGAGCCGGCGGGGCTGGCTACTACGGGGGCGGCGGAGGGGGGCAGATGGGAGGAGGAGGAGGCAGCGGCGGTGGCGGTGGGAGCAGCGCGATCCTCAGCGAAGGGCAGCTCATCAGCGTCGCGGCGGGAGGAGTGGGTGGTGGCCTGGGTAGCGCGGGTCACGGAGGGAGCCACACGGGAGGGGCCGCGGGGACGAACAACTACAATGCCAATCCCACCGCCGGCACCTTGGGCGCTGGCGGGCAGAACTCCATGAGCAGAGGAGGCACGGGCCTCAACGGTGGCACCGGAACCGGGGCGGGCGGCGGTGGTGGTTATGGTGGGGGCGGAGGCTCGGGGGCGTCGTCAGGAGGCTCCGCGGGAGGCAACGGTGGCGGGTCCCCAGAGACGATGGGACTCGGTGCCAACACCTGGTCGGGCGCCACGACTCTTCCTGCCGCGGCCGGCGCGAGCAGGCCCATGGGCGGCAATGCCGGTCTGGTCATCCTGACGTACCGTGCGCCAACCTGTGAGCTGTGACCGCCGCATCGTCCGGAGGAGCGGCCAGCCGAGCGCCGCTTCGAAGATGCACTCCAGCGTGCCTCGTTCTTTTCTGCCTCAGGTTCAAGCATCCAGCAGCACACGACGCGCGCGGTAGGTCAAAGTAAGCGCACCCGCGCCTCTCTGGCTTCACCTCGCGCTTCTGCTCCCGGTGAACAGGCTTTCAAGGTAAACCCCGAAAGCACCATCAGCGCTCACCGCAGTCCATGGGCCGCGTGAGCCTGTTCAACCGGGAGAAGCCGCGATGCAATCACAGATGAGAACGAGTGTCCGAGCGTGGTGTCCCATTCCGCGCATCGTCGTGTGCGCGGTCCTCTCCCTCGTCGTGGGCTGCTCGATGGAGGCGACACCGGAGCCCTCCGAGCTCGCGGTCTCTCGCGCGGGCGCGGTCATCCAAGACGCCAACTTCGCCGACTCTGTCTTCGTGGGCGGTCTCCAGGGGCCGACCACCATGACCTTCGCGCCTGACGGGCGCCTGTTCGTCTCGGAGAAGAGCGGCTCGCTGCGCATCGTCGCGAACGGCCAGCTCCTGCCCACGCCCTTCATGACGCTCGCTGTGGACACCGGCAACGAGCGTGGGTTGATGGGCGTCGCGTTCGACCCCAACTTCGAGAACAACCACTATTTGTATGTCTATTACACGTCGGTCGCCGGCAGCATCCACAACCGGGTCAGCCGCTTCACCGCCAACGGCAATGTGGTCGTCCCCGGCAGCGAGCTGGTGATTGCCGACCTTCCCACGCTCGACGCCGCCAACCACAACGGCGGCGCGGTCCGCTTCGGACTCGACGGCAAGCTCTACGTCTCGGTCGGCGAAAACGCGGTCTCCTCCAACTCGCAGAGCCTGACCACTCCGCTCGGGAAGATGCTGCGCTTCAACCCGGACGGCACCATTCCCACCGACAACCCGTTCTATGCAACGGCCACCGGACTCGCGAAGGCGACCTGGGCGATGGGACTGCGAAACCCCTTCACCTTCGACGTCCAGCCCGGCACCGGGATGATGTTCATCAACGACGTGGGTGAAGGCGGCTGGGAGGAGATCAACCGGGGCGTGGCCGGCGCCAACTATGGCTGGCCGATGACCGAGGGCTACTTCACCAACCGCCCGGGGCTCACGCAGCCCTTCTTCGCGTACCCGCATGGCACGGGCAACGCCAATGGCAACTGCATCGCGGGCGGAGCCTTCTACAACCCGCCGGTCTCCGCGTTTCCCAGCGCGTACGTCGGTCAGTACTTCTACGCGGACTACACCAACGATTGGATTTCGCGCATCAACCCGAACACCGGTGCGACGTCGCTGTTCGCGACGACTGTCCCAGGCCCCGTGGACCTGGATGTCGGGCCCGACGGCGCGCTCTACTACCTGGCGCGCGGCTCGGGCCAGGTGGGTCGCATCGCCTACACGGCTTCACTGCCGCCGACCATCGCGCAGCAACCGGCGAGCACGCTGGTCTCGGTCGGCACGCCGGCGACCTTCACGGTGTCGGCGAGCGGTGAGCCGCCCCTCACCTACCGGTGGCAGCGCAACGGCGTGGACATCGCCGGGGCGACCTCGACGAGCTACGTGCTCACCTCCGCGCAGCTCGCCGACAGCGGCGCGCGCTTCCGGGCAGTCGTGACCAACGGGCTCGGCTCGGCCACCAGCACCGAGGCGGTGCTGACGGTGACGACCAACAGACCGCCAGTGGCCACGATTGCGACGCCGGCCGCGGGCGCGACCTACACAGCCTCCACCCCCCTGCTCTTCTCCGGCTCGGCCAGCGACCTGGAGGACGGCGCGCTGCCGGCGAGCGCGCTGACCTGGAACATCACCTTCCATCACGACACCCACACCCATCCCGCCATGACTGACACCACCGGCATCGCGAGCGGGAGCTGGCCCATCCCCAACATCGGCGAGAGCTCGGCCAACGTCTGGTATCGCGTGCGGCTCACGGTGCGCGACTCGATTGGCCTCACCCACACGACATATCGCGATGTCTTCCCGGTCACCGTGCCGCTCAGGGTGACGAGCGTGCCGAGCGGGCTGCAGGTGCTGATGGACGGGCGGCCCTTCGCCGCGCCGCATGACACGACGGGCGTGGTCGGCGTCGTGCGCTCGGTGGGCGTCGACTCGCCGCAGTACGCGAACGGGAAGTTCTGGTCGTTCTCGTCGTGGTCGGACGGCGGCGCGCAAAACCATGACTTCACCACCCCCGCCAGCGCGGCCACCTACACGGCCACGTTCGTCGAGACCTCGGGCGGGAGCTGCTACCAGATTCAAAGCGAGCGCAGCGACAAGTGGCTCACCGTCGACGTCGCGGGCAAGGTCGTCGCCAGCAGCACGACGCAGGCCGGAGGACAGGTCTTCCAGCTCGTTCCCAACGGCACCCGCTACAAGCTCAAGGGCTCCGGCGACGCGTTCCTGACGGTGGTGACCAACCAGCTCGCGATGAGCGCCAACTTCGCCAGCGGGGAGTCCTTCACCCAGATTCCCTGCGGTTATGGCGGGCGCACGCGGGTCGGCTTCCAGGCTTCGACGGGGAGCGCGCCCCATTGGAAGGAGACCACGGCGGACGGGCCCATCCAGAGCGGTGACGGCGGCAACGGCGGCGCCTGCAGCCCGACCGATGCGGGAGCCTGGGAGGGCTTCTACCTCGAACCGGTGACCTGCCCGGGCGGCGGCACCAGCCCCGTGTGCGGCAACGGCACCGTCGAGAGCGGCGAGCAGTGCGACGATGGCAACACCCAGCCGGGTGATGGCTGCGATGCGACGTGCCGCATCGAGACCAGCGCCGCGGGCTGCTTCCGCATCCAGAGTGAGCGCAGCGACAAGTGGCTCACCGTCGACGGCGCGGGCAAGGTGGCCGCCATCAGCACGACCCAGGCGGGTGGAGCGGTGTTCGAGCTCGTCACGAGCGGCACGAAGTACAAGCTCAAGGGCGCGAGCGGCGCGTACCTGGCGGTTGTCACCGACCAGCTCACCTTGAACGCCACGCTCGGCACGGCGGAGTCGTTCACCCGCCACGAGTGCGGGGTCCACGGCGGCCGCAACCGCCATGGCTTCGAAGCGACGACGGGCACCGCGCGCAACTGGAAGGAGAACACCCTTGGCGCTCCCATCCAGAGCGGAAGTGGCGGCAACGGGGGCATCTGCAATCCCGCCGACGCTGGCTCGTGGGAGGGCTTCTACCTGGAGCCCGCGACCTGCCCGGGTGCGTGACGGACCTGAGTCATGACTCGCGGCCGGGCCATCAGGGTCCGGCCGCGGGTGGGACGGGTGTCACTGCACGGAGCGCGCGAACTGTCCCGGTGTGAGCCCGATGAGCTCCCTGAAGTCGGCGATGAGGTGCGACTGGTCGTAGTAGCCCGCCTCCGCGGCGATGCGGCCCCAGTCCTTCGAGGTCTCCGCCATCCGCACGGCGCGCCGCAGGCGAACGCTCCGCGCGAAGTCCTTGGGCCCGATGCCGATGCTCTCCGTGAAGGCGCGTCGAAGATGCCGCGCGGTGACGCCCAGCCGCGCCGCCACGCTCTCCACTCGAACTTCGTCTGCTTCGAGCAGGCGAACCGCGCGGCGAGCGAGCCGTGCCGAGGCCGGTTCGAAGCCCTGACGGGTGCGAAGGGCCACCGCATGGGAGAGCCGGTCAAGCACCTCCGGCAGACTTCGCGCCGCGAGGAGCTCGTGGCCGAGCTCTCTGCCCGAGCGGCCCCAGAGGTCTTCCAGCGGGACGATGCGGTCCGTCAGCGCGCTCGCTCCCACGCCCAGGAGCGGAGCAGACCAGCCGGGCTTGAACTGAAGGATGACCGCGCGCGTGCCACCGGTGACATTCTTGAAGTGCGCCCGCGTTCGCGGGCCCGCGACGCACACATCCCCTCTCCGCCCCTCCTCGAGCACTCGAATGACCAGGGTGGTTCTCCCGTCAGGCAGCCGTGCGAAGTGACTGGCGCGGCCAGCGACTGGCGCGACAACGCGAGCGTCCTCGACGAAGCGTGAAAGAGAGAACGTCGAGGCGGTAGTGTCCATCGTGAGCGGCACCCTCGTACTCTCGCGCGGCCCCCTCGGCCGTTCAAGCCGGGGCGCGGGAAGACGGGTGAAGATGTCCGGTCCTTCCAATCCGAGGACGGCGGTGGCGGGTACAAGGGACAGCATGAGCCATCGAGATTTCGCGGACCGCGTCGTGGTTGTCACTGGAGCGAGCGGAGGTGTCGGAGCCGCCGTTGCCGAGGAACTCGCCCGCCGTGGCGCATCAGTCGTACTGGCCGCGCGCCGCGCCGGTCCCCTCGAAGAAGTGGCCAGGCGCTGTGGAGACCTGGCCCACGCCGTCGTCGCCGACGTGACGAAGCGCGACGACGTGCGGCGCATCTTCGACGAGGCCATCTCGAAGTTCGGCCGCGTCGACATCTGGATCAACAACGTGGGTCGAGGCATCGGCCGCCCCCTGCTCGAAATCACCGACGACGACGTCGACGCGATGATTCGCGACAACATGAAGTCGGTGCTCTACGGCATGCAGGTCGTGACGCCGCATCTCCAGGAGCGCGGCACGGGCGCCATCGTGAACGTGTCGTCGCTGCTGGGCCGCACCCCGCTCCCTTCGCGCGCCGCCTACGCCGCGGCCAAGGCGGCGATGATGTCGCTCTCCGAGGCGTTCCGCATCGAGCTGGCGGGCTCGCACCCCCACCTCCGCGTGGTGGTCGTCTACCCCGGGCGAATCACGACCGACTTCGGCCAGAACGCGCTGGGTCAGCGAATGATGGACAGCGGGAAGCTCCCCGCCGAGGTCCTCGCGGCCATCGGCGGCGCGCCCCAGACTGCGGAGGAGGTCGCTCGCGTGGTGTGCGACGCGGCCCTGAACAGCCGAGGGGACGTCTATACGCAGCCGGACGCTTTCGCTCGCGTGCGGGAGTACCTGGAGAAGCAGCCGGGTTGAAACTGCATCCGCGTTACGTGGTCGTGAGGCGACGACGGCCTTCCCCGCGTTCCGGCGTATCGCTGTAGACTGAGGCCATGCTTTCTCGCCTGGGCTCGTTCTTCTTCTTCCTCGTGTTCGTGTTGCCGTGGGTGGGCATGACGGTGGCGGCGGACTACTTCGCCGCCTCCAACCTGGTGCGCCAGGCACAGACGGCGAGCTGGCCCTCCGTGCAGGGCACCATCACCCGGAGCGAGGTGGTGGAGGAGCGCAAGAACAAGTCCACCCATTACGGCCTGAAGCTGGCCTATGCCTACTCCGTCGACGGGCAGCTCCACGAGGGCAGCAAGGTCCAATCCACCCAGTCGATGTCGGGGGACCGCGGGTTCGCGGAGAAGCGGCTGGCGCGCTACCCCGTCGGGACCCGCGTTCCCGTGTACTACCAGCCCGGTCAGCCCTCGGAGGCGATACTGGAGCCGGGCCTGGACAGCTCGGAGCTGTTCCTGTTCATGCTCCTGATACCCTTCAACCTGATAGCGCTCTGGCTGGGCTTCGGCGTGGTGAGTTCCTGGAGGGCGGAGCCGCCGCTCTTGTCCACCTTCGCCTGGGAGGACGGCAGCGAGTGCGTGACGCTCGAAGGGCCGTGGACGGGTATCTTGGTGTCCCTGGTCCTGTTTGGCTCCGCCGTGGTGTGCTTCCTGCTCACGGCGGGCACCATGGGCCTCGACGCACCCCTGCCCGTGGGCGTGGGGGCCTGGGCCGTCGTCATCGCCTGTGGGGTGTACGCCTGGCGGTGGTCGCGCGCGCGAGTGAAGTCCGGGTACTACGACCTGCGCCTCAACGCCCGGACTCGAAGCCTCTCCCTGCCGCCCTACCTCCAACGGAAGCACCGGCTCGATGTGCGGTGGCGCGACGTGCTGTCACTCCGCGTCGACCCCCAGCTTCGCAAGCCCTCGGAGAAGGAGGTGGGCAGCTACCAGCTCACACTCGATTTCTCCACCGACGAGGGCGAGGCGCGCCAGGCAGCCATCACCAGCTTCACCCGCCAGGACCAGGCCGACGCGCTGGCGCACTGGCTGCGAAAACACCTCAAGGTGGGCGAGGCCGCTCCGGAAGAGCAGCGCTCCGCCTGAGACTCACCACCCGTTCGCAATCACATTCAAGGAACCCCGGGTCAGGGATTCTTCTTGAGGAGGTAGCGGAGGACCGAGGTGAGGCCGGAGAAGCGGAACGAGGGGTCGATGAATTTTTCGAGGACGTAGAAGGCGAAGTAGTAGGCGCGGCAGGAAGCCCAGATGGCGAGGAGGAGCAGCACCAGGGTGCGCCAGTCTGGCAATTCCATGAGGATGAGCGCCGACGCCACCAGGCCGATGAGGACGAAGAGGACGGCCTTGACCCACATCCAGCGGTGCGATTGCAGGTCGCGCATGCGCGAAAGCTATCCCAGGCCCTTGCCTTGACGAAGCAGGAGCGTCCGCAGCCCCGCGCCCTTCGTCACTCGGCGTCAGCGATGCGCTCGAGCAGCTCGCTCAACAGCAGGCTCTCGCCTTTCGAGAGCACACGGAGCCGGGCGACGGACGCACGCAGGGCCGTGGCCACCGCGCGGACCTCCGCGTTCGCCGGTGTCGCTGCCTCGCTCGTTATCGCGGCCACGGCCGCCTCGCGCGCGGCGTCGGCGAGCCCCAGGTCGCGCTTGCCTTCGGGCTGAGACAGGAGCGTGAGCACGGCCCCGGTGCCCATCGCCGACACGAGGCCGACTGCCCGCTCCTCACTGACGCGCAGCCTGCCCGCGAGCGCGATGTTCCGGATGCGGCGCCGCAGGACAGCCTCCCCGTCGCCCTGGGCGGGCGAGTGCGACGACAACTGGGGGTCGCTGCTCATGAGCGCGAACAGTCCGGGATGGCTGAGACCGAACGCGACGTGCATGTCCCAGCCGTCGCGAAAGTCCTGGAGCGGGTCCGGGTGCGGCCTGCGCTTGGATTTCTCCGACACGTAGCGCTTCATCACGTGCTCGATGACGGCCGCCAGGAGGCCGCGCTTGTCTCCGAAGAGCCGGTACAGCGTCGGAGCCTGCACTCCCGCGGCGGAGGCCACGGCCCGCGTGGTCGCGGCCTCAGGCCCTCCGGAGGAGATGAGCTCGGCGGCGGCCTCGATGATGCGAGCCCGCACCTCGGAGCCATCCGCGTCTTCGGCGACGAACTTCTCGCGGTCCTTCATGGGAGGGAGATAGCACACAGCCCCGAAGCACCGATAATGCCGAGTTGATATCGCCGCTAACGGCCTCTATGTTATCCATGGAAACGGAAATTTGTTTCCGCCGGCAACGCGAGGAGCGTCCGATGATGGTGGTGACTGGAGCGACGGGGCAGCTTGGCCGACTCATCGTGGAGAGCCTCGTCACCCGTGTGCCGGTGGACCAGGTCGCCGTCAGCGTCCGCGACGTGCGCAAGGCCCAGGAGCTGGCGGCACGCGGCATCCGGGTGCGCGGCGGAGACTTCGCGGACCCGGCGAGCCTCGCGCAGGCCTTCGAGGGGGCCTCCCAGGTCCTGCTCGTCTCGTCGAATGCGCGGGCGTATGGCGGCGACACCCTCGCCCAGCATCGCTCCGCCATCGACGCCGCGCGGTCCGCGGGTGTGCGGCGCATCGTCTACACCAGCCACATGGCGGCGAGCCATTCGTCCGCGTTTCCCCCGATGCTCGACCATGCGGAGACGGAGCAGCTGCTGAGCGACTCCGGCCTGAAGTGGACCGCGCTTCGCAACGGTTTCTACGCGTCGAGTGCGATGCTCCTGCTGGCGAAGGGCTGGGAGACCGGCGTCTTCGAGGCGCCCGCGGACGGCAAGGTCTCCTGGACCACGCACGCGGACCTCGCGGAGGCAGCAGCCGTCATCCTGGCGAACGAAGGGAAGTACGACGGTCCGACGCCGCCACTCACAGCCTCGGAGGCGTTCGACTTCGAAGCGCTGTGCGGCCTCGCGTCGAGCATCCTCGGACGTCCGCTCCGTCGAAGCACCGTGTCGGAGGACGCGCTGCGCGCGAAGCTCGGGGCGTCCGGCATGCCCGCCTCGGCGGTCGCCATCTCGCTCGGCCTCTACCGCGCGAGCCGCGATGGAGAGTTCGCGGCCGTCGACCCCACCCTGCAGAAGCTGCTCGGGCGCACGCCGACGAGCATGCGCGAGGTGATTGCCAGGACGCTGGGTCGAACGGACGGCGGCAAGGGGTGACGCGACAGCGGAAGAGCGCTCAGAACCCTCCGACGACGTCGACCACCTTGCCATCTTGCGCCATCACCCGGAGGCGGCTGAATCCCCAGACCTTGCTCGTCTGAACTGCCTTCACCTGCAGCACGCCGTTTTGTTTGCTTCCAGACAAAGCAATCTCCATCTCGGCGACCGCTGCATCGTCGCGAGCCTGCGTCTTCCCCGAGAAGAAGAAGCTGCCACTCACGGGCGCGCCCAGTGCCTGGACGACCTGACGATGGTTCACCACTCTCGCGAGTGCCTCCTCGTGGGGAAACTGGCCCCGGAACCACATGCCACCGCAGCCGCAGCACATCAACGGAAGTCCTACCAGCGCTCCGAGCACCCACTTCAGCGTCGGCGACATTCCTGGCTCCCGGCCCGCACAAGGCCTGACGACGTGGATGGGAGCACACTAAGCGTCTGCCAGCCTTTGCAAAAACAGACCGGGCCCCTGACGTCCTCTGGAACGGCATTGGCGACGGCAAGGGGTGGGCCCGTGAGGCCTCTCAGTCCAGGTTCTTGTCGGCGAGGAACCTCGGCAGGAGGTCCGCGCGCTCCACGTTGTTGAGGTCTGAGAACCGTGGGCTGCTAAGACGGGGGCTTGAACGGGCACCGACGCTCGGGCGCGCGAGTCCGCGGAGCGAGACCTCGGTGGCCCACACGGACATTCCCCATGAAGACGACGCTCCTTCCACAGCTTCAGGTGTTCCTCGTGGTGGCGCGCCTGAAGAGCTTCAGCGCGGCGGCTCGCGAGCTCAATGTCTCTCCGGCCCGCGGTGAGCCAGTCCGTGCGCCAGCTCGAGGCCCAGCTGCGAGTGGTGCTCTTCGCTCGCACCACCCGCAGCATGGCGCTCACCGACGCGGGACGGAGACTGCTGGAGGGCGCGGGGCCGGGCCTCAGCCAGGCGCTCGCGAGCCTCACGGAGGTGGCGGCGCAGCCGGGTGAAGCGGTGGGACAGTTGAAGCTGACGGTGCCGGAAGTCGCGGTGCCCTACGTCATCACCCCGGTGCTGCCGACCTTCCACGCGCGACACCCTCGGGTGGAGGTGGAGGTCGTCGCGGAGAACCGGCTCGTGGACATCGTCGCGGAGGGCTACGACGCAGGGGTGCGCCTGCACGAGGCCCTCGAGCGCGACATGGTGCAGGTGCGCCTCACGAATGCCTTCCGCTTCGTCGTGGTGGGCGCGCCCTCGTATCTCGCGCGACACGGCACGCCCCAACGTCCCGAGGACCTGCTGCGCCACGAGTGCTTCACCATCCGCATGCCTTCGAGTGGAGGGCTCTATGCCTGGGCGCTGGAGCGCGGGCGCAGGAACTGGCGGGTGCCGGTGCGGGGCAGCGTGCTCACGAACGACCGCGCACTGACGCTGGCCCTGGTGGAACAGGGCCAGGGATTGGCTTACGTCGTCGAGCCGGCGGTGAAGGAGCAACTGCGCACCGGACGGCTCGTGCGCGTATTGGAAGAGTACGCGCCCACCGTGCCCGGGTTCTTCCTCTACTTTCCGAGCAGGGCACAACGCTCGGGGCCCCTGCGCCTGTTCATCGAGGTGGCCAAGGAGTTTGCGGTGAAGACGGTGTGAGGCCCGTCGTGCCTGCACCCAGACGTCGGCAAGCCGCAGGTCCGTCTGCTGCTGGCCCCAATGCGCGAGACGAACCGCGGCACTCCAGGCTCGCTTGGGCCGTGGATGACTGGGCGGCCAGGCGCCTGGCCCCCACCGCTCGCGAGTGGCGGAGCAAGAATTCCACGCAATGGGAAGGGCCACTCGTTCGAATCACTGACCGTGTACCCCTCCTGGCAACCACGGCAGGGCCCCAGCACCGCACGTCGTGCTCTGGATGGCGCACAGTGAAGCGACTCCCCCTGGGAAGCCCCCGTCATTCCCGCGCCCCCTTGCTCGCCTGGAAAGTCCCACATGCTGAGATTCTAGTGCGTGCCCAATTTTGGAGAATCTCCAGGACAATGGGATTGTGCAGGGAGCATGTCCTACAACCCCGACACTCGCCGCAGCCCCGCCGACAGACTGTGTCTCGTATTGCCGCGCGCTTCGCGGATACTTGAATACAACTGTTGAAATGTTTCATGGGTGGCTCGACCACCGAGTGCCTCCGCCAGGACGTCAGTCATCCGTGAAGCTGGTTTGACGACGGAGCCCGGCCCCTTTCATCCCCGTGACGCCGCACCGACAGCGCGTCGGTCGGCAAGTGCTCGCGCTACCTGGCCTCCTCAGGGTTGGCGCTCGGAGTCTGTATGAGCGGTGGGAACAAGAATCTCGAGAAGCTCACCCCCAAGCAGCGCGCCCTGTACGAGCTGCTCCTCAAGGAAAAGAAGGGCCAGCTCCAGGACGCGACCACCAAGGCGGTGGAGCGGACCATTCCGCGCCGCGAGGACACCGGGCCCGCTCCCGCGTCCTTCTCCCAGCAGCGACTGTGGGTCGTGGACCAGCTCGAGGGCGGTCGCGCCTTCGCCTACAACGTCCACATCACCGTCCAGTTCACCGGCGCGCTCGACATCGCCCTGCTGGAACGGTGTGTGAATCAGGTGGTCCGGCGCCACGAGTCGCTGCGCACCGTGTTCGCCGCGCGCGAGGACGGCATCCCCGTGCAGGTGGTGTTGCCAGAGCTGCGCCTGCACGTCCCGGTGGAGGACGTCTCCCACCTGTCCAAGGAGGAGCAGGACGTCGAGGTGGAGCGGCGCACCAGCGAGGAGTCCCAGCGCCTGTTCGACCTGGCGCGCGGGCCGCTCTTGCGCGGCAAGGTGCTGCGCCTGGGCCCCGACAACCACGTGGCACTCGTCACCATGCACCACCTGGTGACGGACCGCTGGTCCCTGGGCGTCTTCGTCCGCGAGCTGATGGCCTTCTACGCCGCGGGAGTCACCGGCCAGTCGCCCGAGCTGCCGGAGCCGGCCATCCAGTACTCCGACTTCGCCGTCTGGCAGCGCGAGCGGATGCAGGGCGAGCGGCTGCGCGCGGAGCTGGAGTTCTGGAAGCAGCACCTGCGCACACTGCCCGCGCCGCTGGAGCTGCCCACCGACAGGCCTCGCCCTCCCGAGCAGACGTACCGAGGCTCCCGCCAGTTCGTCACCCTCCCGGTGGCCCTCACGCGCACGCTCAAGGAGCTCAGCCAGCAGGAGGGGGCCACCCTCTTCATGACGTTGCTGGCCACGTTCCAGACGTTGATGCACCGGCACTCGCGGCAGACGGACATCACGGTCGGCTCGCCCATCGCCGGCCGCGGCGTGCCGGAGCTGGAGTCGCTGATCGGCTTCTTCGTCAACACGCTGGTGCTGCGCAATGACCTGGACGGCAACCCCACCTTCCGCGAGCTGCTGCGTCGCGCGAAGGACGTGTGCATGGCGGCGTACGCGCACCAGGAGCTGCCCTTCGAGAAGCTGGTCGAGGAGCTGAAGCCCCCGCGTGACCTGAGCCGCCACCCGCTGTTCCAGGTGATGTTCAGCTTCCAGAACACCCCGCGACAGGACCTGTCGATGCCGGGGTTGCAGTCCACCTATCTGTTGGTGGACCCGGGCTCGGCGAAGTTCGACCTGCTGCTGGAGCTGCGCGAGGACCGGCCGGACGAAATCTTCGGCTGGCTCGAATACAACACCGACCTCTTCGACGTCGCGACCATCCAGCGGATGCGTGGGCATTTCTACACGCTGCTCGGCGCGGTGGCGGAAAACCCAGACACGCGTCTGTCCGAGCTGCCCCTGCTCACCCAGGAGGAGCAGCTCCAGCTGCGCTCCGACTTCCAGGGCCGCCAGGACGACTTCCCACGGGACGTGTGCCTGCACTCGCTCATCGAGGCCCAGGCTCGCCGCACTCCCGACGCGGAGGCCCTCCGCTTCGAGGACGAGACGCTCTCCTACGCGCAGCTCGACTCACGCTCCAACCAGCTCGCCTGGCAGCTGCGCTCTCTTGGTGCTCGCCCTGGCACTCTCGTCGGTGTCTCCCTGGAGCGCTCGCTCGACCTCGTCGTCGCGCTGGTCGCTGTCCTCAAGTCCGGTGCCGCCTACGTGCCCCTGGACCCGGCGTATCCGCGCGAGCGCCTCGTCGGAATGCTCGACGATGCCCAGGCTCCCGTCATTCTCACCCATCAGCACCTCCTCGAGAGCCTGCCTCCCTCCTCCGCGCGCGTCCTCTGCCTCGACTCCCAGTGGGATGACGTCGCCGCGTGCTCCCGCGACACGCTGCCTCTCGTCGCCGGGGCCGACGCTCCCGCCTACGTCATCTTCACCTCCGGCTCCACCGGCCGCCCCAAGGGCGCCATCAACACACACACAGGAATCGTCAACCGCCTGCTGTGGATGCAGCAGCAGTACGCGCTGACGCCTTCCGACACCGTCCTTCAGAAGACTCCCTTCTCCTTCGACGTCTCCGTCTGGGAGTTCTTCTGGCCCCTCATGACAGGTGCGCGGCTCGTCCTCGCGAAGCCCGGCGGTCACCAGGACCCCGCCTACCTCGTCCGCCTCATCGCCGAGCAGCGCGTCTCCACGCTCCACTTCGTTCCCTCCATGCTCCGCGCCTTCCTGGAGGAGCCGGGGCTCGAAGCGCTCTCCGGGCTGCGCCGCGTCGTGTGCAGTGGTGAGGCCCTGCCCGCGGAGCTCGTCCGCCGCGCTCATGCCGTCCTTCCCGCCTCCGTCGAGGTCCACAACCTCTACGGCCCCACCGAAGCCGCCGTCGACGTCTCCTCCTGGCATTGCGCTCGCGGCGACTCCCGTCACTTCGTCCCCATCGGCCGCCCCGTCTCCAACACCTGGCTCCACGTCCTCGACGCCTCGGGCCTTCCCACGCCCGTCGGCGTTCCTGGCGAGCTCTTCATCGGCGGCATCCAGGTCGGCCTCGGCTACCTCAACCGTCCCTCCCTCACCGCCGAGCGCTTCCTCCCCGACGCCTTCTCCGGCACTCCGGGCGCGCGCCTCTACCGCACTGGAGACGTCGCTCGCTGGCTGCCTGATGGCTCTCTCGAGTACCTCGGCCGCGCCGACTTCCAGGTCAAGCTGCGTGGCTTCCGCATCGAGCTCGGTGAAATCGAGGCGGCGCTCCTCGCATTCTCCGGTGTCTCCGATGCCGTCGTCGTTCTTCGCGAGGACGCGTCCTCTCCCCGCCTCGTCGCGTACCTCGTCGCCTCCGCCGAGTTCGACCTGCAGGCCCTGCGCGACTCCCTCTCCGAGCGCCTGCCCGAGTTCATGGTGCCCTCGGCCTTCGTGTCGCTGCCGGCGCTGCCCCTCTCTCCCAACGGCAAGGTCGACAGGCGGGCGCTGCCGGCTCCGGAGCTGAAGTCCCGCGACGCGGGAGACTTCGTCGAACCCCAGACGCCTCGGCAGCAGGCGCTGGCCTCCATCTGGACCGAGCTGTTGGGCGTGTCGCGCATTGGCCTCCGCGACAACTTCTTCGAGCTGGGCGGCGACTCCATCCTCGCCATCCAGGTGGTCTCACGCGCGCGTCAGGCCGGACTGCACCTGGCCGCCAACCAGCTCTTCCAACACCAGACATTGGAAGCACTGGCGCGCGTGGCGCAGCAGCAGGGTGGACTCCAGGTCGAACAGGGCCCGGTGCTCGGCACCTCTCTCCTGACACCCATCCAGCTCGACTTCTTCGAGAAGGAGCTCGTCGAACCGCATCACTTCGCCCAGGCCTTCATGCTCGCGTCGAGCGAGCCGGTGGACGTCCCGTGCCTGGAAGCAGCGCTGCGCGCCGTCGTCACCCACCACGACACGTTGCGCCTGCGCTTCACGCGCCGACAGGACGGCACCTGGCTCCAGGAGTTCACTGGCCTGGAGGTCCCTGTCCGCTTGGAGCAGGTGGACCTCTCCTCCGTGCCCGACGCGGAGCTGCCTTCAGCCCTGGCGTCCGAGTCCTCCCGTCTCCACGCGAGCCACAGGCTTGACGAAGGGCTGCTGCTGCGTTCCGCGCTCTTCCACCTCGGCGCCGAGCGAGGCTCACGGCTCCTGCTGTCGGTGCACCACCTGGGCGTGGATGGCGTCTCCTGGCGCACGCTCCTGGAGGACCTCGGCGCGGCGTATGTGCAGTCGCGACAGGGCCGCCCGGTGGCGCTGCCGCCCAGGTCCACGTCCTTCAAGACGTGGGCCTCGAAGCTGAGCGACTTCGCTCGCTCCGAGGAAGTCTCTCGGGAGCGGGCCTGGTGGCTCGAAGAGGGGCGGCTCGAAGTTCCCTCCCTTCCCAGGGATGGAGCGGGTGGTGCCGCTTCCGTGGCCTCCGCGCGCACGGTGGAGGTCTCCCTGGACGAGACCCAGACGCGGCTGCTGTTGCAGGAGACTCCGTCTTCCTGGCGGGCGCACATCAACGACGTGCTGTTGACGGTGGTGACCGACAGCCTCACGCATTGGATGGGCCAACCTCGCCTGCGTGTGGAGCTGGAGGGCCATGGTCGCGAGCCGTTCTCCGACGACGTGGACCTGTCTCGCACCGTGGGCTGGCTCACCACGCTGTATCCCGTGACGCTGGACGTCTCGGGCACCAACAGCCTGGGTGACCGGCTGCGCGCGGTGCGGGACTCGCTGCGGCGCCTTCCTCGGAAGGGCCTGGGCTACGGCCTGCTGCGCCACCTGGCGGACGAGGAGCAGGCGAGGGAGTTGCGCGCGCTGCCTTGTGCGCAGGTGCTCTTCAACTACCTGGGCCAGTTCCACCAGTCCGGTGGTGACGGCTCGGTGCTGAATCCGTTCACCGCGACGCGCGAGCCCCTGGGCGCACTGCGCGCTCCCGGTGCAGCGCTCTCCCACCTGTTGGAGATCAACGGCTACGTCTTCGAGGGCCGGCTGACCCTGGTGTGGACGTACAGCGAGGCCGCGCACCGGGAAGAGACCATTCAAGCCCTGGCCGAGCGGTGCCTGCACACGCTGCGGCGGCTCATCGACGACCGCGGCTCCGAAGACGCTCGTCGCTTCACGCCCACCGACTTCCCCCTGGCCCGGCTGTCTCAATCGGTGCTCGACCGCGTGCTGCCAGCGGGGACGCTGGCGGACGACCTCTATCCGCTGTCGCCCTTGCAGCAGGGCATGCTCTTCCACACCCTCACGGCCCCGGGCTCCGGTGTCTACGTCACGCAGTTGGCGTGGACCTTCGGCGGCGCCGTGGACATGACCGCCTTCCGTCGCACCTGGGAAGCCGTCATCCAGCGGCAACCCTTGCTGCGCACGTCCTTCATCGCCGAGGGCGCCGCCGAGCCCCTCCAGTGGGTCCACCCTGAGGCCACCCTCCCCTGGGAGGAGCACGACTGGCGCGGCGTGGACGAGGCCGAGCAGCGAAGCCGCTTCGAAGCCCTCGTGTCCAAGGATCGTGCTCGTGGCTTCGACCTGAGCACGCCTCCTCTGCTGCGGCTGACAGTCGTTCGCACCGAGGAGCGTGAGTGGCGAGTCCTCTGGACGCTGCACCACCTCATCGTGGATGGCTGGAGCCTCGGGCTCCTCTTCCAGGAACTCTTCACCACCTACGAGCAGGTTCGCTCCGGTCGGCGCCTGTCCGGCAGTGAGGCGACCTCCTTCCGCGACTACATCGCCTGGCTCCAGCGGCAGTCGTTGGAGCCCGCGGAGCTCTATTGGCGCAAGACGCTGCGTGGCTTCACAGCGCCCACGCCCCTGCCTGGCGCCCTTCCCCGAAATCCGAATCAGGTGCTCCAGCGTCAGCACCTGAACGCCTGGCTGCCCGCGCAGCTCACCGCGGACCTCCAGGCCTTCGTCCGGCAGCACCACCTCACCCTCAATGCGCTGGTCCAGGCCGCATGGACCCTGGTGCTCTCACGTCACACCGGTGAGAAGGACATCGTCTTCGGCGCCACCACCTCGGGACGCTCCGCCGAGATCTCCGGCATCGAGAACGCCATCGGGCTCTTCATCAACACCCTGCCCGTTCGCATCTTCGTCGACGACGACACCACCGCCCTCTCCTGGCTCCAGCAGCTCCACACCCAGCAGCTCGAACTGCGCCAGTTCGAGCACACGCCGCTGACCCACCTCCAGCGGTGGAGCGACGTGCCGCGCGGCACGCCCCTCTTCGAGTCCCTCTTCATCGTCGAGAACTTCCCCGTCGACGCCGCCGTCAACTCGGCCAGCGCCGACCTGGGGATTCGCGACTTCAGCGCGCGTGAGCAGGCCGATACCCCGCTGGAGGCGTACGTCATCCCCGGGGACTCGCTGGAGCTGCGCCTGCTCTTTGATGCCGCGCGCTTCGAGCCCTCCACTCCCGAGCGCCTCCTGCGCCACTGGCGCGTCGCGCTCCAGGCCCTCGTCTCCAGTCCCGACTCACGCCTGGGGACGCTCTCTCTTCTGACGGGAGAGGAGCGCGCGCAGGTCCTTCGCTCCTTCAACGCGTCTTCACGCGACTTCGACCCGTCCTGCCTCCACCTCCAGTTCGAGGCACAGGCCGCGCGCACTCCCGACGCCACCGCGCTGTCCTTCGGTGACGTCTCCCTCTCCTACCGTCACCTCCGCCAGCGCGTCCTTCGGCTCTCCCATCGACTCCAGTCGCTCGGGCTCCGTCCGGACGCTCCCGTCGGTCTCTTCGTCCACCGCTCCGCCGACATGGTCGCCGCCATGCTCGCCATCCTCCATGCGGGCGGCGCCTACCTTCCCCTCGACCCCGACTACCCCTCGGACCGCCTCTCCTGGATGCTCCAGGACTCTCGCGCTCCGTTCATCCTCACCTCGCGCCACCTCCGCGACTCACTGCCTGCCTCGGATGCGCACGTCCTGCTTCTCGATGAGACGGGCGATGAGGAGGCACGGGCTCCCGGCGATGCGGACGCGGCGAATCTGGCGTACGTCATCTACACGTCGGGCTCCACTGGCAGGCCCAAGGGCGTCATGGTGCCGCACCGCACCGCCGCCAACTTCTTCGCCGCCATGGATGACCGGCTGGGTTCCTCTCCCGGCACCTGGCTCGCCGTCACCTCCATCTCCTTCGACATCTCCGTCCTGGAGCTCCTCTGGACGCTCTGCCGAGGCTTCCACGTCGTCCTCCATGACGAGCGTGCCGCCTCTCGCCTCGGCACCGCGCTGACGCTGCCCGAGGTCCTCCGCCGCCACCCTGTCTCCCACCTCCAGTGCACGCCCTCCTTCGCGCGCGCCAGGGTGCTCGCCACGGACTCGGTCGCCGCCCTCTCCTCGCTCCGCTACCTCCTCGTCGGCGGTGAGGCACTCCCCGGCCCGCTCGCCTCCCAGCTTCGCGCAGCGCTTCCACACTCCTCCCTCCTCAACATGTACGGCCCGACGGAAACCACCGTCTGGTCCTCCTCCCACTCCGCTTCTTCCTCCGACGAAGGCGCCTCCACGCTTTCCATCGGCACGCCCCTCACCAACAACCGGCTCTTCGTCCTCGACGCCTCCGGCCAGCCCTGCCCCATCGGCTCACCCGGCGAGCTCTTCATCTCTGGCGAAGGTGTCGTTCGCGGCTACCTCGGCCGCCCCGACCTCACCGCCGAGCGCTTCCTCCCCGACGCCTTCTCCGACATCCCCGGCGCTCGCCTCTACCGCACGGGTGACCTCGCTCGCTGGCGCCCTGACGGCTCGCTCGACTTCCTCGGTCGCGCCGACTTCCAGGTGAAGCTGCGCGGCTTCCGCATCGAGCTGGGCGAAGTCGAGGCTGCCCTCTCACGCCACACCTCCGTCCTCCAGGCCGTCGCGGGTGTCCACCTCGATGCCTCCGGTGACGGGCGCCTCGTCGCCTGGCTCGTCCCTCAGCCCGGCCACTCGCTCGACGCCTCCGCGCTGCGCGACTTCGCTCAACGGCACCTGCCCGAGCACATGGTGCCCTCCCTCTTCGTCTCGCTCTCCGCGCTCCCTCTCACTCCCAACGGCAAGGTCGACCGCAAGGCCCTCCCCTCGCCGCTGAGCCAGAGCCCGCAGTCCGCCGTCCCCGACGACTCCGAACCAAGGACGACCCAGGAGAAGGTCCTCGCCGCCATCTGGTCCGAGGCCCTGCGCGCGCCGCGTGTCACACGCCAGGACAACTTCTTCGCGCTGGGTGGCGACTCCATCCTCTCCATCCAGATTGTCTCCCGCGCACGCAACGCGGGCCTCCAGCTCACCACCCAGCAGCTCTTCCAGCACCCGACGCTGGAGGCCCTTGCCCGGGTCGTGAAGTTCGAAGGCGGCGCATGGGCCGAGCAGTCGGACTCCGCACTGCTCGCGCTCACCCAGCGCACGTTGACGGACTCGAAGGGCCATGAGTCCTCGGACCTCGTCCTGAGCCGGTTGAAGCAGGCCATCGCGGACCGGCTGGTTCCCCCGGGCACGCCGGTGGAGGACCTCTATCCGCTGTCGCCCTTGCAGCAGGGCATGCTCTTCCACACCCTCGCGGCGCCGGGCTCCGGCGTCTACGTCACCCAGCTGACGTGGAGCTTCGGTGGCGCGTTGGACCTGGATGCGTTCCGGCGCACCTGGGAAGCCGTCATCCAGCGTCAGCCCCTGCTGCGCACGTCCTTCCTCACGGGCGGCTCGCAGGAACCCCTCCAACTCGTCCACCCGGGTGCGGCCCTGCCGTGGGAGGAGCTCGACTGGCGTGGCGTGGGGGACGTGGAGCAGCAGTCCCGCTTCCAGGCCCTGCTCGCCGAGGACCGCGCTCGCGGGTTCGACCTGCGCACGCCGCCGCTGCTGCGGCTGACGGTCATCCGCACCGATGAGCAGACGTGGCGCGCGCTCGGGACGACGCATCACATGTTGATGGACGGCTGGAGCATGGGCCTCCTCTTCCAGGACCTCTTCACCACCTACGAGCAGGTTCGCGCGGGCCTGGTGTGGGTCCGGAGTGATGCGACGGTCTTCCGCGACTACATCACCTGGCTCCAGCGTCAGCCGATGGAGCCCGCGGAGCTCTACTGGCGCAAGACGCTGCGTGGATTCACCTCGCCCACTCCCCTGCCCGGTGCCCTTCCTCACGACCCGGACGCGGTGCTCCAGCGTCAGCGCCTCCAGCTCCACCTGCCCGCGCAACTCACCGCGGACCTCCAGGCCTTCGTCCGCCGGCACCACCTCACCCTCAATGCGCTGGTCCAGGCCGCGTGGGCCCTGGTGCTCTCGCGTCACACGGGTGAGAGCGACATCGTCTTCGGCGCCACCACCTCGGGTCGCTCCGCCGAGGTCTCCGGTATCGACCGCGCCATCGGGCTCTTCATCAACACGGTGCCCGTTCGCATCCACGTCGACGACGACACCACCGCCCTCTCCTGGCTCCAGCAACTCCACACCCAACAGCTCGAACTGCGCCAGTTCGAGCACTCGTCCCTCGTGCGGCTGCATGGGTGGAGTGACGTACCGCGCGGAACGCCCCTCTTCGAGTCCCTCTTCATCGTCGAGAACTTCCCCGTCGACGCCGCGGTAAACTCCGCCGGAGATGCGCTGGGCATCCGCGACTTCACCATCGTGGACCAGACGGACACGCCGCTGGAGGCGTACGTCATCCCTGGGGACTCGCTGGAGCTGCGCCTGCTCTTCGACGCCGCGCGCTTCGAGTCCTCCATCCCCGAGCGCCTCCTCCACCACTGGAGCGTCGCGCTCCAGGCGCTGATGGCCGCCCCGGAGGCGCGCCTCGCTTCCATCGCCCTGTTGACGGGAGAGGAGCGCGAGCAGGTCCTTCGTGCCTTCAACGGCAGGGCTGACCGCAAGGCCCCGGCCACACCGATGCAGAGCGACTCGCGCTACACCGCGCCGCGCTCACGGACCGAGGAGCAGCTCGCCCAGGTGTTCGCGCAGGTGCTGGGCGTGGAGCACGTGGGGGCGACGGACAGCTTCTTCGCGCTCGGTGGCCACTCCCTGCTCGCGACCCAGGTCGTCTCGCGCATCCACTCCGTGCTGGGGGTGGAGCTTCCGCTGCGCGACCTCTTCGAGTCGCCCACCATTGAGCAGCTCTCCCGGCGGATTGCGGCGAGAAGCGGCGAGGGCACGGGGGCGGTGCGCCTCATGCTGCGCCCGGGCGCGCGCGATGGCGTCATTCCTCTCTCGTTCGCTCAGCAGCGGCTCTGGTTCCTCGACCAGTTCGAGCCGGGCAGCGCCGCCTACAACCTCCCCACGGCGCTGAAGCTCGAAGGCGTCCTGGACGTGGAGGCCCTTCGCGCCGCGCTGCATGCGCTCGTGCGCAGGCATGAGGCCCTGCGGACGACCTTCGTCGCGCGGGACGGTGAGCCCGTGCAGCACATCCACACCGAGCTCTCCCTGGAGCTTCCGGTGGTGGACCTGTCTTCGCTGGCCGATGGCGTACGTGACGACGAGGCGCGGCGGCTGGCACGCGAGGAGGCCCAGCGTCCGTTCGACCTCGCCCGGGGGCCGCTGGTGAGCGCCTCGCTGGTGCGGCTGGCGCCTCGCCGGCATGTGCTCCTGGTGACGCTGCACCACATCATCTCGGACGGCTGGTCCTCGGCCGTCATGGTGAGGGAGCTGGGTGCGTACTACCGCGAGCTGACGGGAGGGCCTCCCTCCGCGCTGGCTCCGCTGCCCGTGCAGTACGCGGACTTCTCCCTCTGGCAGCGACAGTGGCTCCGGGGTGAGGTGCTGAAGCAGGAACTCGACTGGTGGCGCCAGCAGCTCGCGGGCGCATCCCAGGCGCTGGAGCTGCCGACGGACCGGCCACGCCCCTCGGCGCAGACGTACCGGGGTGCCACGCTGCCTCTCGTGCTGCCGCGTGAGGCGAGCGACGCGGTGAAGACGCTGGCGCAACGCGCGGGCGCGACTCCCTTCATGGTGATGCTGGCGGCGTGGCAGCTGCTGCTCTCACGCTACTCGCGGCAGGACGACATCTCCGTCGGCATGCCCATCGCCAACCGGCACCGCTCGGAGGTGGAGGGCCTCATCGGCTTCTTCGTCAACACCCTCGTGCTGCGGTCGACCATCGATGACCGCCAGTCGTTCCGCGCGCTGCTCGCCCAGGTCCGTGAGCGCACGCTGGCCGCGTACGAGCACCAGGATGTCCCCTTCGAGAAGCTCGTCGAGGAACTCCAGCCCCAGCGAGACCTCAGTCGCAGCCCGCTATTCCAGGTCACCCTCACGTTCCAGAACGCCCCCACCGAGCCGCTGAAGCTCCCGGGTCTGGAGATGGAGCTGCTGCCGCCCCAGTCGGAGACGGCGAAGTTCGACCTCGACCTGGGCGTCGAGGAGGTCGATGGCGTCCTGACGGCGTCGCTGACCTACAACACAGACTTGTTCGACGCGGGGACGGCGGAGCGGCTCGCACATCACTACCGGGTGCTGCTGGAGACCGTCACCACGGATGCGGACCGGCCCATGCGCGGGCTGGGGATGCTGACGGGTGACGAGCTCGCGCAGCTCAGGACGTGGAATGACACCACGGCCGACCTTCCGCGCGACGTGTGCCTGCACTCGCTCATCGACGCCCAGGCTCGCCGCACTCCCGACGCGGAGGCCCTTCGCTTCGAGGACAGTGTCCTCACCTACGCCCAGCTCGACTCACGCTCCAATCAGCTCGCGCACCACCTGCGTGCCCTCGGTGCTCGCCCCGGCGTCCTCGTCGGCGTCTGCCTGGAGCGCTCGTTCGACCTCGTCGTCGCGCTGCTCGCCGTCCTCAAGTCCGGCGCCGCCTACGTCCCGTTGGACCCCGCGTATCCGCGCGAGCGTCTCGCCGGCATGCTGGAGGACGCGGACGCGCCCGTGCTCCTCACTCATGAGCGCTTGAAGGCCGTGCTCCCCGAGCACACCGCTCGCGTGCTCTGCCTGGACTCCGAGTGGGACGCTGTCTCTCGCCAGCCCTCCTCCTCGCCCGAGCTGCTGGCCGGTCCCGACGCCCTCGCCTACGTCATCTTCACGTCTGGCTCCACCGGCCGCCCCAAGGGCGCCATGAATGCCCACTCAGGTGTCGTCAACCGCCTGCTGTGGATGCAGCAGCAGTACGCGCTGACGCCTTCCGACACCGTCCTTCAGAAGACCCCCTTCTCCTTCGACGTCTCCGTCTGGGAGTTCTTCTGGCCCCTCATGACAGGTGCACGGCTCGTCCTCGCGAAGCCCGGCGGTCACCAGGACCCCGCCTACCTCGTCCGCCTCATCGCGGAGCAGCGCGTCTCCACGCTCCACTTCGTCCCCTCCATGCTCCGCGCCTTCCTGGAGGAGCCGGGGCTCGATGCGCTCTCCAGTCTGCGCCACGTCGTGTGCAGTGGTGAGGCACTCCCCGCCGAGCTCGTCCGCCGCGCGCATGCCGTCCTTCCCTCCTCCTCCGAGGTCCACAACCTCTACGGCCCCACCGAAGCCGCCGTCGACGTCTCCTTCTGGCATTGCGCTCGCGGCGACTCCCGTCACTTCGTCCCCATCGGCCGCCCCGTCTCCAACACCTGGCTCCACGTCCTCGACGCCTCGGGCCTTCCCACGCCCGTCGGCGTCCCGGGCGAGCTCTTCATCGGCGGCATCCAGGTCGGCCTCGGCTACCTCAACCGTCCCTCCCTCACCGCCGAGCGCTTCCTCCCCGACGCCTTCTCCGGCACTCCGGGCGCGCGCCTCTACCGCACTGGAGACGTCGCTCGCTGGCTGCCTGATGGCTCTCTCGAGTACCTCGGCCGTGCCGACTTCCAGGTGAAGCTGCGCGGCTTCCGCATCGAGCTGGGCGAAATCGAGGCCGCGCTCCTCGCCGCACCGGGCGTCCGCGATTGCGTCGTCCTCGCCCGTGAGGACTCTCCCGGTGACCAGCGCCTCGTGGCCTATGTCGTCGGTGCTTCCACCGCGCCGGACACGCAGGTGCTTCGCACCGTCCTCTCGGAGCGACTGCCCGAGTACATGGTGCCCTCGGCCTTCGTGACGCTGCCGGCCTTGCCCCTGTCTCCCAACGGCAAGCTCGACCGCAAGGCGCTCCCCATCCCCGAGCGGCCCGAGTCCTCGGGTGTCTACGTCGCACCGGGCACTCCCACGGAAGAAGTCCTCGCCGGACTCTTCGCCCAGGTGCTCGGGCTGGAGCGCGTGGGTACTACCAACAGCTTCTTCGAGCTGGGTGGACACTCCCTGCTCGCCACCCAGGTCGTCTCACGTGTCCGGGAGGCGCTCGGCGTCACGCTTCCGTTGCGCACCCTCTTCGAGGCACCGACCGTCGCGCAGCTCGCGCGTCGGGTCGACACCTCGGCGCATGCGGTGGAGCGTCATGCCCCGCCGCCGCTTCAGCAGGTCTCGCGCTCGGGTGAGCTGCCCCTGTCCTTCGCCCAGCAGCGCCTGTGGTTCCTCGACAGGCTGGAGCCGGACAGCCCGTTCTACAACATGCCCGTGGGCCTCCGGCTGGAGGGGACCCTCGACCTCCCCGCGCTGGAGCACGCCTTCACCGAGCTGGTACGCCGACACGAGGTGCTGCGCACCACCTTCCGTGAGGGGCCCGTCCAGGTCATCCATCCAGCGGCCCCGGTTCCGCTGCCTCGCGTGGACCTCTCCGCGCTCTCCTCCGATGAAGGTGAGGCGGAAGCCCGGCGCCTTGCTCGCGAAGAGGCACGACGTCCGTTCGACCTCACTCGCGGGCCGCTGCTGCGCGCCTCGCTGCTGCGGCTGTCCGAGTCGCGGCACGTCCTGCTGCTGACCCTGCACCACATCGTGTCGGATGGCTGGTCCGTCGATGTGCTGGTGCGTGAGTCCGCCGCGCTCTATGCGGCCTTCCGCGAGGGCCGTGCGTCTCCGCTCCCCGAGCTGTCCATCCAGTACGCGGACTACGCGGCCTGGCAGCGCGGCTGGCTCCAGGGCGATGCGCTCGAAGCGCAGCTCTCCTGGTGGCGCGAGCACCTCCGGGGCGCGCCTCGCTTCCTCGAACTCCCCACGGATTTCCCTCGGCCCGCCATCCAGGGCTTCCAGGGTGCCACCCTCACCCGCACGTTGCCGCGCACGCTGGCCGTGGCGCTCCAGGCCCTCTCCCGCCGGGAGGGCACCACCCTCTTCATGGCGCTGCTGGCGGGCTTCGACATCGTCCTCTCCCGGTACTCAGGGCAAGAAGACCTCGTCGTCGGCACGGACATCGCCAACCGCAACCGTGTTGAGACGGAGGGCCTCATCGGCTTCTTCGTGAACCAGCTTGCCTTGCGCGCGCGGACCACGCCGGGGATGACGTTCCTCGAGCTGCTGGCCCAGGTGCGCGACGTCACGCTCGGTGCCCACGCGCATCAGGACCTGCCGTTCGAGGAGCTGGTCAAGGCCCTCAACCCCGAGCGCAGCCTCGGCCATACCCCCTTGTTCCAGGTGAAGCTGGTGCTGCAGAACCAGCCGGCCGCCGCGCTGGAGGTGCCCGGCCTCACGCTGCGCCCCGAGTACTCGGAGTCCGGCACCTCGCGCCTGGACCTCACGCTCGCCATCGTCGAGACGGAGGCCGGGCTGGAGTGCACGTGCGAGTACCGCACGGACCTCTTCGAGGCGGCCACCATCGACGGACTCGTGCGCCACCTCGGCGTGGTGCTGGAGGCCGCCACGGAGAGCCCCGGCACGCGCATCTCCGACCTGCCCCTCATGGCCCAGGTGGAGCAGCGCCATCTCCTCGTCGACTGGAACGCCACCGCGCAGGACTTCCCGCGTGACGCCGGCGCGCACCAGCTCTTCCAGGCGCAGGCCGCGCGCACGCCAGACGCCATCGCCGTGCGCTTCGAGGACCAGCAGCTTTCGTACGCGCAGCTCGACGCCCGCGCCAATCAGCTCGCACACCACCTGCGAGGCCTTGGCGTCCGAGAGGACGTGCCTGTCGCCCTCTGCGTGGAGCGCTCGCTCGACACCGCCGTCGCCATCCTCGGCATCCTCAAGGCAGGCGGAGCCTACGTCCCACTCGACCCCAGCTATCCCGTCGAGCGCCTCACCTTCATGCTGCGCGACTGCGCGGCTCCGGTCCTCGTCACCACCGAGGCCATCTCCGACGACCTCCCCGCGGGGAGCGAGCAGCTTGTCCTGCTCGATGTGGACGCGGCCCTCATCGCCGCTCAGCCCACTCACGCGCCAGAGCCGGCCACCACCGCCGACAACCTCGCGTACATCATCTACACCTCGGGCAGCACCGGCAGACCCAAGGGCACGCTCTTGCAGCACCGGGGCCTGTGCAACACGGCGCTCCAGACAGGCCGCGCCATGGGGCTCGGCACCGGCAGCCGCGTCCTCCAGTTCTTCTCCGCTGGCTTCGATGCGTCGGTCTGGGAGTTCTTCGGCGCGTTGCTCTCGGGTACCACCCTGGTGCTGGCACCTCGTGAGCGACTCCTCCCCGGAGCACCCCTGCGTGCACTGGCCCGCGACGAGTCCATCACCGCGGTGACGCTCACTCCCTCGGTCCTCGCGCAGCTGTCGCCCGAGGACTTCCCCGCGTTGGAGACGCTCGTCTCCGCTGGCGAGGCGTGCACGCCGGAGCTGGTGCGCCGCTGGGCTCCGCACGTGCGCTTCCTCAACGCGTACGGCCCCACTGAGACCACCGTCTGCGCCTCCATCACCGAGCCGCTGACGGCCGGACAGCCCCTCACCATCGGTCGCCCCTGGGCCAACCTCCAGGTGTACGTACTGGACGCTTCGCTGCGTCCGCAGCCCGTCGGCGTGCCCGGCGAGCTGTGCGTGGGTGGCGTCGGTCTGGCGCGAGGCTACCTGGGACAGCCGGCGCTCACCGCCGAGCGCTTCATCCCGGATGCGCTCTCTGGAGTGGCCGGGGCGCGGCTCTACCGCACCGGAGACCGGGCGCGGTGGCGCGCCGATGGAACGCTCGAGTACCTGGGCCGCCTCGACTCGCAGGTGAAGCTGCGCGGCTTCCGCATTGAGCTGGGCGAGGTCGAGTCCGTCCTCTCGCGGCTTCCCTCCGTGCGCGAGGCCGTCGCCATCGTGCGCGAGGATGTCCCCGGCCTCACCCGGCTGGTGGCCTATGTCGTGGCCGAGGAGGACGAGTCGGTCGACCCGGCCTCGCTGCGCGCCGCCCTCAAGGAGCGGCTGCCCGAGCACATGGTGCCCTCCGCCATCGCCGTCCTGCCCGCGCTGCCGCTCACTGCCCACGGGAAGGTCGACCGCAAGGCCTTGCCTCCGCCCGAAGGCGCGGGTGAGGCAGAGGCGCGGGAGTACGTCGCGCCTCGCGGTGAGACCGAGTCGCGGCTCGCCACGCTGTGGCAGGAACTGCTGCACGTCGAGCGCGTCGGCGTCCATGACGACTTCTTCGAGCTGGGTGGCCACTCGCTCCTGGCCACCCAGGCCCTCTCGCGCGTGCAGGTCGCCTTTGGCGTCGAGCTGCCCCTGCGCGAGCTCTTCGAGGCCCCCACCGTGGCGCGGCTTGCCCTGCGGCTGGAGGCGCTCGCCCAGGGCGGCGAGAGCACCACGAAGGTTCCCGCGCTGACTCCCGCGCCGCGCACGGGAGACTTGCCGCTGTCCTTCGCTCAGCAGCGATTGTGGTTCATCGACCAGTTGGAGCCCGGCAGCTCGCTCTACAACATCCCCACGGCCCTGGAGCTGGAGGGGCCACTGGATATCCCCGCGCTGGAGCGCGCCTTCACCGAGCTTCGGCGGCGCCACGAGTCCCTGCGCACCACCTTCGGCGCCGTGGAAGGCCAGGCCGTCCAGCGCATCCACCCGGCCGCGCCGTTCCCGCTGCCCGTGGTGGCACTGGAGTCGCTCGCGCACGAGGAGCAGGCTCGCGAGACGCGGAGGTTGACGTCGGAGGAGGCCCTGCGCCCGTTCGATCTCGCACGCGGTCCGTTGCTGAGGGCCACGTTGTTGCGGCGGGCCACGACTTCGCACGTGCTGCTCGTCACGTTGCATCACGGCGTCGCCGACGCCTGGTCCATGAGCGTGCTGGTGCGCGAGCTGGTCGCGCTGTACGCGGCCTTCCGCGAGGGCCGTCCGTCTCCATTGGCGGAGCTGGCCGTGCAGTACGCGGACTTCGCCGTGTGGCAGCGCGGCTGGTTGCGAGACGTGGCCCTGGAGGAGCAGCTCGCGTGGTGGCGTGACGCGCTGACGGGCGCTCCCGCCCTGCTGGAGCTGCCCCTCGACAGGCCCCGCGCCGTGTTGCCCTCACGCGAGGCGGCGCTCCACCCTGTCTCCCTGGGAACCGAGCTGTCCGAGGCCGTCAAGGCGCTCTCCCAGCGCCATGGCGCCACGCCGTTCATGACGCTGCTGGCGGCGTTCCAGCTCCTGCTCTCGCGCTACTCCGGACAGGACGACGTCGTCGTCGGTTCGCCCATCGCGGGACGCAACCGCGCCGAGACGGAGGACCTCATCGGCTTCTTCGTCAACACCCTGGTGCTGCGCGCCCGGGTGGCCCCGCGCGTGACGTTCTCCGAGCTGCTCACCCAGGTGAAGCAGTCCACCCTCGGCGCGTTCGAGCACCAGGACGTGCCGTTCGAGAAGCTCGTGGAGGAGCTGCAGCCCCAGCGCAGCCTCGGCTTCTCTCCGCTCTTCCAGGTCACCTTCTCGCTGCTCAACGCGCCCACCGGCGAGCTGGAGCTTCCTGGACTGAGCCTGCGCCCGCTCGCGCCGACGGGGCTGCTCGCCAAGTTCGACCTCGACCTCACCCTCTCCGAGTCCCCCACGGGCTTCGAGGGCGCGCTCCAGTTCTCCACCGCCCTCTTCGACGCGGACACCGTCGCGCGGATGGCGACGCACTTCCTCACCCTGCTCCACGCCGCCGTGGAACAGCCGGAGGTGCCTGTCTCCTCCCTGTCGCTCATGGACGCCGCCGAGCGGCACCGCCTCCTCGTCGAGTGGAACGACACCGGCATCGACTTCCCGCTCGACAGCCCCGTCCATCGTCAGGTCTCCACCTGGGCCGGGCTCATGCCTCACAACATCGCGGTCATCTCTGACGAGGGCGCTCTCTCCTTCGCCCAGCTCGAGGCCCGCGCCAGCCGTCTCGCCTCCCGGCTCCTCCAGGCCGGTGTCCGTCCGGGCTCCCTCGTCGCGGTCTTCATGGAGCGCTCACTCGAGCTGCCCATCGCCCTGCTCGCCATCCTCAAGGCGGGCGCCGCGTGGCTCCCGCTCGACCCGGCGTATCCCCGGGAGCGGCTGGCCTTCATGCTCCAGGACGCCGCGCCTCCGGTGCTCCTCACCCAGCCCCACCTCCAGGCGGCGTTGCCCGCGGGCCCCACGGTCATCTGCCTGGACCCGCGGTGGGGCGCGCAGGCGGATGAAGGCATGAGCAGCTACGTCACCGAGGTGGCCGTCGCGCCCTCCAGCCCCGCGTACCTCATCTACACCTCCGGCTCCTCCGGCCAGCCCAAGGCCACGCTCGTCTCGCATCAGGCCCTCGCCAACCACATGGCCTGGTTCCTCTCCACCTTCCCCCTCCTGCCCGGCGAGAGGGTCCTCCTCAAGACGCCGCTCAGCTTCGACGCCTCCATCTGGGAAATCTGGGCGCCGCTCCTCACGGGAAATTCCCTGGTCCTCGCGTCCGTCGACGCGCATCGCGACCCGGCCGCGCTCCTGGCCAGCGTCCTGCGACACCGCGTCTCCGTCCTCCAGGTCGTCCCCTCGTTGCTGCGCTTCCTCCTCGAAGAAGACAGCCTCGCGACTGCTTCCCACCTCCGCTTCCTCTTCTGCGGTGGCGAAGCCCTGCCCTCCGACCTCGCTCGCCGCCTCCGCGCCACGCTGCCCAGGACCCATCTCTTCAACCTCTACGGCCCCACCGAAGTCACCATCGACGCGACGTTCGCCTACGCCTCACCGTCGGAGTCTCGCGCGGCCATCCCCATCGGCCGGCCCGTCTCCAACACCCGGGCCTACGTCCTCGACGCGCTCCTCCAGCCCGTGCCCACGGGTGTCCCAGGTGAGCTGTTCCTCGCCGGCGCCCAGCTCGCGCTCGGCTATCTCCACCGCCCGCACCTCACCGCGGAGCGCTTCATCCCGGACCCGTTCAGCATCGAGCCTGGTGCCCGCCTCTATCGCACCGGAGACAAGGTGCGCTGGCTCGCGGACGGCACCCTGGAGTACCTCGGCCGCCTCGACTTCCAGGTGAAGCTGCGTGGCCAGCGCATCGAGCTGGGTGAAGTCGAAGCCGCGCTCCTGGCGCACGCCGATATCCGTGAAGCCGTCGCGCTGGTTCGCGAGGACTCGCCGGGCAACCAGCACCTCGTGGGCTACGTCGTGGCCCGCGAGACGTTGGACGTCGCGGCCCTGCGCACCTTCCTCCTGGCGCGTCTGCCCGAGTACATGGTGCCCGCCGTCCTGGTGCCGCTGGAGGCCCTGCCCCTCACGGCCAACGGCAAGCTCGACCGAGGCGCCCTGCCGTCTCCCGACGCGGTTCTCACCGAAACCTACGTCGCGCCTCGCACCGACACCGAGCGCACGCTGGCCTCTCTCATGGCGGAGCTGCTGCGCATGGAGCGCGTCGGCGCCGAGGATTCGTTCTTCGCGCTCGGAGGACATTCGCTCCTCGCCACCCAGCTCGCTTCACGCATCCGCGCGGCCTTCCAGGTCGAGCTGCCGCTCCGCGCCCTCTTCGAGGCCCCTACCGTCTCGTCCCTGGCCGCGCGCATCGACGCGAGCACTCGCGGGGGCACGTCGGCGACACCTCCCCTCGTCCCCGTGCCTCGCACCGAGGCACTGCCGCTGTCCTTCGCGCAGCAGCGCCTGTGGGTCATCGACCAGCTCGAACCGGGGAGCGCCCTCTACAACATCCCCATCGCCCTGCGCCTCGAAGGCGCCCTGGACGTCGCCGCCCTCGAGCGCGCCGTCTCCGAGGTCGTCGCCCGACATGAGGTGCTGCGCACCACCTTCGCGCCCTCCGCCGAGGGGCAGCCCCTCCAGCGGGTCCGCGCGGCGGCTCCCGTCAGCATTCCTCGCGTCGACCTGCGCCACCTCGACCCGGCCTCCCGTTCATTCGAGGAGCGGACCCTGGCCCTGGAGGAGTCCGCGCGTCCGTTCGACCTGACCTCGGACTCGCTCTTCCGTCTCTCCCTCCTCCGACTGGAGGAGCACGCGCACCTGCTGCTCTTCACCGTCCACCACATCGTCTCGGATGGCTGGTCCACCGGGGTCCTGGTGCGAGAACTGGGCGCGCTCTACGCGGCGCAGCTGTCCGGGGTGCCGGCGACACTGCCGCCGCTGCGCGTGCAGTACGCCGACTTCGCCGCATGGCAGCGCGGCTGGCTGCGCGACGAGGTGCTCCGCGCGGAGCTGGACTACTGGAAGCAACACCTCCATGGGGTACCGGCCCTGCTGGAGCTGCCCACCGACAGGCCTCGTCCCGCCATCCAGTCGCGCGAGGCCGCGGTTCATCCACTCTCGCTCGGCTCGCGACTCTCCGAGGCCGTGAAGGCGCTCTCCCAGCGCGAAGGCGCCACGCCCTTCATGACGTTGCTGGCGGCATTCCAGCTGCTGCTCGCGCGCTACTCCGGGCAGGACGACCTCACCGTCGGCTCGCCCATCGCAGGCCGCAACCACGCGGAGACCGAGCCCCTCATCGGCTTCTTCGTCAACACGCTCGTGCTGCGCGCGCGCATCCACCCGCGCGCCTCCTTCCGCGAGCTGCTCGCCCAGGTGCGCGCCTCCACGCTGGAGGCGTACGAGCACCAGGACGTCCCCTTCGAGAAGCTCGTCGAGGAGCTCCAGCCCGAGCGCAGCCTCGGCTTCTCTCCCCTGTTCCAGGTCTTCTTCTCGCTCCTCAACATCCCCATGGGGGACCTGGAGCTGCCGGGCCTGCGCATCCTCCCCGTCGACTTCGGCAACGCCGTCGCCAAGTTCGACCTGGACCTCTCCCTCGTCGAGACGCCGTCGGGCTTCCAGGGCGCGCTCCAGTTCTCCACTGCGCTGTTCGACGCCTCCACCATCTCCCGCCTGGCGTCCCACTTCCTCACGCTGCTCCGCGCCGCGGTGGACCAGCCGGATGCGCCCGTCGCGTCCCTGCCGCTCATGGACGAAGCCGAAGAGCGCCGAGTCCTGGTGGAGTGGAATGACACGCGCGCGGACTTCCCGGCGCACACCACCGTCCACGCCCTCTTCGAGGAGGCCGTGGCTCGCACTCCCGATGCCATTGCCGTCACCATGGGCGAAGCACGGCTCACCTTCCGTGAGCTGGAGGCCCGGGCCAACCAGCTCGCGCACGCGCTGCGAGACCTGGGTGTGGGACGAGGGTCCCGAGTGGGCCTCTACTTCCGCCGCTCGCCGGAGATGGTCGTGTCCCTCTGGGCCACGCTCAAGGCGGGGGCCGCCTACCTGCCGCTCGACCCGGCCCTGCCCGACTCGCGCATCGCCTTCCTCCTGGACGACACCCACGTCGCCATCGTCCTCACCGAGTCGGTGCTCGCGGATGCGCTGCCCGCGAGCGCGCTCAACGTCCTCCGCGTCGACGAGGACTGGGGCGCTACGGCGGGGAAGAAGCCCACGACGAAACCGGCACCCCTCGCCACCGCCGAAGACCTCGCCTACCTCATCTACACCTCCGGCAGCACCGGTCTCCCCAAGGGCGTCATGGTGGAGCACCGGGGCGTCGTGAACTACCTCACCTGGGCCCTGCGCACGTACCGCATCGCGGAGGGCTCCGGCTCCCCGGTCCACTCGCCGCTCTCCTTCGACCTGACGGTCACCAGCCTCATCGCTCCCCTCGTGGCGGGAAGGCCCGTGGTGCTCGTGCCCGAGGAGGCGGGCGTGGAGGGACTGGGTGAGGCCCTGCGCGAAGGCCACGACTTCAGTCTCGTGAAGCTGACGCCCACGCACCTGCACCTGCTCGCATCCCAGCTCACGCCCGGCGAGGCAGCCGGTCGCACACGTGCGTTCGTCATCGGTGGCGAGGCCCTGACAGCCGAGGGCGTTGCCTTCTGGCGCCAGCACGCCCCGGAGACCCTGCTCATCAACGAGTACGGCCCCACGGAGACGGTGGTTGGCTGCAGCATCCACACGGTGGCCCCTGGGGACGCGGCGAGCGGTCCCATCTCCATCGGCCGTCCCATCGCCAACACCCGGCTGTACGTCCTGGATGCGCACCTGCGCCCGGTCCCGGTGGGAGTCGTGGGCGAGCTGTTCATCGGCGGCGCGGGCGTGGCGCGAGGCTACTGGCGGCGGCCCGAGCTGACCGCGGAGCGCTTCATCCCCGACCCCTTCAGCACGCGGCCCGGGGCCCGGCTGTACCGAACCGGCGACCGCGTCCGCTGGGGCGTCGACGGGCGGCTGGAGTACCTGGGCCGCGCCGACTTCCAGGTGAAGGTGCGTGGCTACCGCATCGAGCTGGGAGAGATTGAATCGGCGCTGCGGACACAGGCCTCCGTTGGCGACGTGGTCGTGGTGGTACGCGAGGACGGCCCCTCGGGCGCACGGCTCGTGGCCTACGTCGCGCCACACACCGGGGCACCTCTCCCCGACATCAACGTGCTGCGGACACACCTGGGTGAGCGGCTCCCGGCGTACATGGTGCCCTCGGCCATCCTCGCGTTGGAGGCGCTGCCCCTGTCGTCCAACGGCAAGGTCGACCGCGCCGCGCTGCCTTCGCCGGACTCGGTGAGCACCGACTCCTACGTCGCGCCTCGCAACGAGGTGGAGGAGGCCCTCGCCACGGTGTGGGCCCAGGTGCTGCGCGTCCCTCGTGTCGGCATCCACGACAACTTCTTCCAGCTCGGCGGCGACTCCATCATCACCCTTCAGCTCGTCGCACGCGCCCGCCGCGCCGGGCTGCACTTCGCGCCCCGACAGCTCTTCCAATCGCAGACCGTCGCCACGCTGGCCCCCGAGGTCTCCCGGCTGCAGGCCGTCACCGCCGAGCAGACGCCTGTCGTCGGCCCGGTGCTCCTCACGCCCATCCAGCGCGCCTTCCTCGAAGACGCGAATCCCGAGCCGCACCACTACAACCAGGCGCTGATGCTGCGGCTGCGCGAGCCGGTGGAGCCCTCGGTCCTCGAAGCCGCCCTGCGCGAACTGGTGAAGCACCACGACGCCCTGCGCATGCGCTTCGTCCAGGAGGACGGCCGGTGGAGCCAGCACAACACGGGTCTGGAGCACGCTCCTTCCCTGCGCCGCGAGGACGTGTCCTCACTGTCTGGCGAGGCGCGGGCCGCCAGAGTGGAGGCCATCGCCACCGAGGCGCAGCGCTCCTTCGACCTGGGCTCGGCGCCGCTCTTGCGGGCCGTCCACTTCGACTTCGGCCCGGGTGAGCCCGCACGCCTGTTGCTCGTGGCCCATCACCTGGTCGTCGACGCCGTCTCCTGGCGCATCCTCGTCGAGGACCTGGAGACCCTCTGCCGACAGGCCCGGCGTGGCGAAGCGCCCTCTCTCCCGGCCAAGACGACGTCGTTCAAGGCGTGGGCCGAACGCCTGCACAAACATGCCCGCTCCGAAGCGCTCGACGCCGAGCGCGCCTACTGGCTCGACGAGGCCCGCGCCCGCGTCGTCTCGCTGCCTCGGGACAGGGCGGAAGGAGCGAACACCGTCGCCTCCTCGCACACCGTCTCCACGAGCCTGGATGCCGGGGACACGGGCCTGCTGCTGCGTGAGGTGCCCGCGGCGTACCGCGCCCGGCTCCAGGACGTCCTGCTGGCCGCGCTGGGCCGCGCCCTGGCCGCTCGCACGGGACAGTCGCGCTTCCTCGTCGAGGCCGAGGGCCACGGCCGCGAGGACCTCTTCACCGACGTGGACCTGTCACGCACCGTGGGCTGGTTCACGTCCCTGTACCCGGTGCTGCTCCAGGTGGGCGCCGGGGACAGCCCTGGTGACACCGTGCGCACCACTCGGGACGCGCTGCGCTCCCTGCCCGCCAACGGCCTGGGACACGGCCTGCTTCGTTACCTGCGCGAGGACGACACCCGTGCACGCCTGAGTGCCCTGCCCGTCCCCGAGGTGTCCCTCAACTATCTGGGCCAGGTGGACTCCACCTCCAGCGACGCCTCGCTGTTCACGTTCGCTCCGGAGTCCCAGGGCCCATCCATCAGCCCTCGTGCGCCACGCGCTCATCTGCTCGACGTGTCGGCCGTCGTCCAGGGAGGCCAGCTCCGCCTCTCCCTCACCTACAGCCGCAACCTCCACGACGAGGCCACCGCGCGCGCTCTCGTGGAAGCCTTCGGGGACGCGCTGCGCCTGCTCATCTCCGGACGGGCGACGCCCGATGCCCTGCGCTACACCCCGGCCGATTTCCCGCTGGCGCGCCTGACACAGGTGACGCAGGACAAGGTGCTGCCACCGGGCGTGCCCGTGGAGGACGTCTACCCGCTGTCCGCCCTCCAGCAGGGCATGCTGTTCCACTCGCTGATGGGGCCGGGCTCGGGCGTGTACGTCACGCAGTTCGGCTGGACCTTCGGCGCGCGCATCGACCTGGGGCTCTTCCGCCGCGCCTGGGAGACGGTGGTGGAGCGCCACGCGCCCCTGCGCACCGCGTTCGTCTGGGAAGGGCTGGATGAGCCCCTCCAGGTGGTGAGTCCTCGCGTCACGCTGCCCTGGGAGGAGCTCGACTGGCGCGGCCTGACCTCGGACGAGCAGAAGGCCCGCTTCGACGCCCTCATGGCCTCGGACCGCGTCCGGGGCTTCGACCTGCGCCAGTCGCCGCTGATGCGCCTGACGGTGGTGAAGCTGGACGATGGGCTGCACCGCGTCCTCTGGTCCTCGCACCACCTGTTGATGGACGGCTGGAGCCTCGGCCTCGTCTTCAAGGAGCTGTTCGCCTCCTACGACGCCGCGTCGAAGGGCGAGCGTCCCGCGCTGGCGACCGCTCCCGCGTACCGGGACTTCATCTCCTGGCTGCGCGAAGACTCTCCCGCGCGCAGCGAAGTCTATTGGCGCGAGGCCCTCCAGGGCTTCACCGCGCCGACGCCGCTCCCGGGCGCCCGGCTCCCTGACACGCAGGACGCGCCCTACGCGCAGGGAGAGCGCTCGTTCTTCCTGAGCGCGGAGACAACCCAAGCCCTGAATGCGTACGCGCGCCAGCACCTGCTCACGGCCAACACCGTGCTGCAGGGCGCCTGGGCGCTGGTGCTCGCCCGCTACTCCGGTGAGCGCGAGGTCGTCTTCGGCACCACCGTCTCGGGCCGCGCCGCCGACGTGAGCGGCATCGAGCACATGGTGGGCCTGTTCATCAACACGCTGCCCCTGCGCACCCGGCTGGAGCCTGACCTTCCGGTGGTGGCGTGGCTCGCCTCGCATCACGCTCAGATGCAGGCGCTGAATCAGCACGAGCACGCCTCGCTGGCGCGCATCCAGGGCTGGAGTGACGTGCCTCGCGGACAGCCCCTGTTCGAGAGCCTGTACGTCTTCGAGAACTACCCCGTGGACGACGCCGTCTACTCCGGTGGCAGCGACTTCCAGGTCCGCGACCTCGCCAGCACCGAGCAGTCGGACATGCCCTTCGTGGCCATCGCCCTGCCCGGTCCCCGGATGGAGCTGCGCCTCGTCTACGACAAGCAGCGCTTCGAGACGTCGGTCCTGGAGCGCGTGGTGCGCCTCTGGGCCACGGCCGTCGAATCCATGCTGGCCCGGCCCCAGGCCCTCCTGTCCTCGCTCTCCCTTGTCACACAGGAGGAGCGCGAGCGCGTGCTGGTGGAGTGGAACCAGACGGACCGCGACTACCCGCGCGAGGCCGGAGTGCACCAGCTCTTCACCGCGCAGGCGTCACGCACACCGGACGCCATCGCCGTCGAGTCCACGGCGGGCACGCTCACCTACCGGGAGCTCGACGAGCGCTCCAACCAGCTCGCGCATCATCTGCGCACCCTGGGCGTCACGCCGGGGACGCGCGTGGCCCTGTGCCTGGAGCGAAGCCTGGAGCTGCCCGTGGGGCTGCTGGGCATCCTCAAGGCGGGCGCGGCCTTCGTTCCGCTCGACCCCGCCTATCCGGCGGAGCGCCTGAACGCCATGCTCGCGGGGACGGGGGCCTCGGTCCTCGTGACGCAAGAGCGGCTCGCCGATGAGCTGCCCGCCTACGTCCCGCTCCTCGTCTGCCTCGACTCCGAGTGGGAGCAGGTGGCCCTTCAGCCCGTGACGCCGCTCGCGCCTTGCGCGGACGCGGACAGCCTCGCGTACGTCATGTTCACCTCGGGCTCCACGGGACAGCCCAAGGGCGTCGCCATTCCTCACCGAGGCATCACCCGGCTGGTGATGAGCGGCGACTTCATCCACTTCGGGCCCGAGGAGGTCTTCCTCCAGCTCGCCCCCAGCTCCTTCGACGCCTCCACGCTGGAGGTCTGGGGCGCGCTGCTGCATGGCGCTCGCCTGGTCCTCTTCCCACCGCACACGCCGACGCTCGAAGAGCTGGGCGCGGTGCTGGTGCGCCACCGCATCACCACCCTGTGGCTGACGGCGGCCCTCTTCGAGCAGATGGCCATCCACCAGCCCGAGGCCCTGGCCTCGGTGCGCCAGGTGCTGGCGGGAGGCGACGTGCTTCCCGTGCGGCGCGTGCGCGAGCACCTGTCTCGCGTGGCTCCCGGCGCGGTGCTCGTCAACGGCTACGGCCCCACGGAGAACACGACCTTCACGGCGTGCCACCGCCTGGAGGCAGGCGACGTCGTCGGCGCTTCCGTGCCCATTGGCCGCCCCATCTCCAACACCCGCGTCTACGTGCTGGATGAGCGGTTCGAGCCGGTGCTCCCCGGAGCTCCCGGTGAGCTGTTCACCGGAGGAGACGGACTCGCCTGGGGTTACCTGGGCCGTCCAGACCTCACGGCCGAGCGCTTCGTGCCCCACCCGTTCGTCGCTGGAGAGCGCCTGTACCGCACGGGCGACAAGGTGCGCTGGACGGACGACGGCACGTTGGAGTTCCTCGGCCGCACGGACTTCCAGGTCAAGGTGCGCGGCTTCCGAATCGAGCCGGGCGAAGTCGAGAGCGTCCTGCGGCTGCACGGCGGCGTGAGCGAGGCCATCGTCGTGGTGCGCGAGGATGCGCCCGGCGACAAGCGCCTGGTGGCCTATGTCGTGGCGCCCGACGTCGACGTGGCGGGGCTGAAGGACTTCCTGCGCCAGAAGCTGCCCGAGTACATGGTGCCCTCGGCGCTGGTGTGCCTGGAGTCCCTGCCGCTGACGCCAAACGGCAAGGTGGACCGCAGGGCCCTGCCGGCTCCGGAGTTGGAGGGCTCGGGCGGCGACGCCTTCGCGGTGCCCGTGGGTGCCACCGAGGTGGCGCTGGCCGGCATCTTCTCCGACGTGCTGGGCGTCCCGCGCGTGGGGCGCCATGACGACTTCTTCGAGCTGGGCGGACACTCGCTCCTCGCCACCCAGGTCGTCTCCCGCATCCGGGCGACGTTCGACCTGGAGCTGGCCCTGCGTGAGCTGTTCGAGTCCCCGACGCTCTCCTCGCTCGCCGGGCAGGTGGATGCCCTGCGACTGGAGCGGCGGGGCCTGGGCCTGCCGCCGCTCGTGCCCGTGCCGCGCACGGAGGCGCTGCCGCTGTCGTTCGCGCAGCAGCGCCTGTGGTTCATCGACCAGTTGGAGCCGGGCAGCCCCCTGTACAACATGCCCTCCGCGCTCCGGCTGGTGGGCGACCTGGACGTGGAGGCGTTGGAGCGCTCCATCTCCGACGTTGTTGAACGCCACGAGGCGCTGCGCACCACCTTCGCCTCGCGCGACGGAGAGGCCGTGCAGCACATCCACCCGGCTGAGCCCGTGCGGTTGCCGGTGGTGGACCTGAGCGCCCTGCCCGCCGCCGAGCGAGAGGCCGAGGTGCACCGCCGTGCCCGTGAAGAGGCCCTGCGGCCCTTCGACCTCACCACGGGTCCGCTCTTCCGCGTCGCGTTGCTGCGCGTGGAGGAACGGGAGCACGTGCTGCTGTCGACGATGCACCACATCGTCTCCGACGGCTGGTCCACGGGCGTGCTGGTGCGTGAGCTGGGCGCCCTCTATGCGGCGCATCTGTCCGGAACACGCGCGGAGCTGCCGTCGCTGCCCGTGCAGTACGCCGACTTCGCGGCGTGGCAGCGGGGCTGGTTGCGCGACGAGGCGCTCCACACGCGCCTGGGCTACTGGAAGCGGCAGCTCGAAGGCGCTCCCGCGCTGCTGGAGCTGCCCACCGACAGGCCCCGTCCGTCCGTCCAGACGCGCAACGCCGCGCAGCGCGCCGTCGTGCTGTCATCGGACCTCTCCGACGCCATCAAGGCCCTGTCCCAGCGGCACGGCGCAACGCCCTTCATGACGCTGCTGGCCGCGTTCCAGGTGCTCCTGGCGCGCTACTCCGGCCAGGACGACATCGTCGTCGGCTCGCCCATCGCCGGGCGCAACCGAGGGGAGACCGAGGGCCTCATCGGCTTCTTCGTCAACACCCTGGCGCTGCGCGCGCGACTGGAGCCACATGCCTCCTTCGCGTCGCTGCTGACGCAGGTGAAGCGCACCACGCTGGAGGCCTTCGACCACCAGGACGTGCCCTTCGAGAAGCTCGTCGAGGAGCTGCAGCCCGAGCGCAGCCTCAGCTACTCGCCGCTGTTCCAGGTCATGTTCTCCGTGCTGAACACCCCCATGGGCGCGCTGGAGCTGCCCGGGCTGCGGTTGGAGGGGCTGGGGGACAACGAGATGCCCCTCAAGTTCGACCTGGACCTCTCCCTGGTGGAGACGCCGGCGGGCTTCGTGGGCTCGCTCGACTACAACGTCGACCTGTTCGACGCCGCCACCATGGAGCGGATGGTGGAGCACCTGCGCACCCTGCTCCGCGCGGCCGTGGCCAACCCCGAGCAGCCACTCTCCGCTCTGCCGCTGATGGACGAGGCCGAGCTGCGACGCGTCCTCCGGGAGTGGAACGACACCGCGGCGCCCGTCCCCGCTGACGCCTGCGTCCACCACCAGCTCTCCGCCCAGGCCGGTCTCACTCCGGACGCGCTCGCCGTCGTCTCCGACACGGGCTCGCTCACCTTCGCCCAGCTCGATGCGCGCTCCAGCCAGCTCGCCGCGCACCTGCGCGCGTTGGGCGTGAAGCCCGGGACGCTCGTGGCGCTGTGCATGGAGCGCTCGCTGGAGGTGCCCGTCGCCGTCTTCGGCGTGCTCAAGGCCGGTGGCGCCTACGTGCCGCTGGACCCGGCCTACCCGCGCGAGCGGCTGGCCTTCATGCTCCAGGACACCTCCGCCCCGGTGCTGCTCACCCAGCGTCACCTCCTCGGAGTGTTGCCCGAGGGCCCCGCCGTGGTGTGCCTCGATGCCGGCTGGGAGACCGGGCTCGCCGACGCGAAGAAGCCCCTGAGTGAGTGGGTGCCCTCCGAGAGCGCCGCGTACGTCATCTACACGTCGGGCAGCACGGGTCGGCCCAAGGGCACCGTGCTGACCCACCGCTCCCTCTCCAACCACGCCGCGTGGATGCGCTCCCGGTTCGACCTGGGGCCCGGTGCACGGCCGGTGCTGCTCACTTCGCTCAGCTTCGACGTTTCCGTCGCCGAGCTGTTCGCCACGCTCCTGTCCGGTTCGACGCTGGTCGTCGCACCGCTCGAGGCCCACCGCGACGCATCCCTCCTGGTGGAGACCGTGGTGCGACACCACGTCACCGTGCTCCAGGTGGTGCCGTCGCTGCTGAGAGTCCTGCTGGAGGAGCCCGGACTGCGCGCCGCCACGAGCCTGCGCCGCATCATCTCCGGCGGCGAGGCGCTGCCAGCGGACCTGCCGCCGCGCGTGAGCGAGGTGCTGCCGAGCGTGAGCCTGGACAACAACTATGGCCCGACGGAGGCCACCATCGACGCCACCTCGTGGTCGGTGGAGCACTTCACCGGACCGGTGGCCCCCATCGGCCGGCCCATGGCCAACGCCCAGGCCTATGTCCTGGACGGGGACCTGCGGCCGGTTCCCACGGGTGTGCCCGGCGAGCTGTACCTGGGCGGCGAGGGTCTGGCGCGCGGCTACCTGCATCAGCCCCACCTCACCGCCGAGCGGTTCCTCCCCGACCCCTTTTCGCTCCGGCCCGGCGCGCGCCTCTACCGCACGGGCGACAAGGCGCGGTGGCGGGCGGATGGCACGCTCGACTACCTGGGCCGCATCGACTTCCAGGTGAAGCTGCGCGGCCTGCGCATCGAGCTGGGTGAAGTCGAAGCCGCGCTCCTGCGTCAGCCGGGCCTCCAGGAGGCCGCCGTGTTGGTGCGCGATGACCTGCTGATCGCCTACGTGGTGCCACGAGTGGAGAGCACGCTCGACGTCACGGAGCTCCGGCGAGGACTGCTGACGGGCCTGCCGGAGTACATGGTGCCCGCGGCCTTCGTGGTGCTGGCGGCGCTGCCCCTCACGCCAAACGGCAAGCTGGACCGCAAGGCGCTGCCAGCGCCGGACGCGAACGTCGACGAGGAGGCTGCGTGGATTGCTCCGCGTACGCCCACGGAGCAGACGCTGGCGGACCTGATGGCCGCCATCCTCCGCGTCGAGCAGGTGGGAGCGGAGGACCACTTCTTCACCCTGGGAGGCCACTCGCTGCTCGCCACCCAGCTCGCCTCTCGCATCCGGGCCACGTTCCGGGTGGACCTGCCCCTGCGCGCCCTCTTCGAGGACCCCACGGTGGCGGGCCTCGCCGCGCGCATCGACGCCAGCCGGGGGGAGACGACTCCGGTGGTGCCGCCCCTGGTGCCCGTGCCTCGCACGGAGGCGTTGCCGCTCTCCTTCTCCCAGCAGCGTCTGTGGTTCATCGACCAGCTCTCCCCGGGCACGCCGCTCTTCAACCTGCCCACGGCGCTGCGCGTGGAGGGAGCGCTGGATGTCGGAGCGCTGGAGCACGCCCTCAACGCCCTGGTGAACCGCCACGAGGTGCTGCGCACCACCTTCGCCGTGCGCGATGGTGAGCCCGTGCAGCGCATCCGTCCCGCCTCGGGCTTCAACGTGCCCGTGGTGGACCTGAGCGCGCTGTCCGAAGAGGAGCGACAGGCGCGGACGCAGGCCCTCATCGAAGCGGACGCCCTCGCTTCGTTCAACCTCTCGACGGGGCCGCTCCTGCGAGCCTCGCTGCTGAAGCATGGCCCACAGGCCCACGTGCTCCTGGTGACGATGCACCACATCGTCTCCGACGCGTGGTCCACGGGCGTCCTCGTGCGCGAGCTGGCCACGCTGTACGTGGCCCGGACCACGGGAACCCCGGCCCGGCTCCCACCGCTGCCCGTGCAGTACGCCGACTATGCGGCGTGGCAGCGCTCCTGGCTGCGCGGCGACGTGCTCCAGCGCCAGCTCGACTTCTGGAAGGAGCACCTCTCTGGAGCCTCGGGAGTCCTCGAGTTGCCCACGGACAGGCCCCGTCCCGCCGTCCAATCCCACAAGGGCACCCTCCTCCCCGTCGAGCTGACAGGCGGGCTGAGCGCCTCCGTGCGCGCGCTGGCCCAGCGTGAGGGCGTCACGCCGTTCATGGTGTTGCTCGCGACCTGGCAGTTCGTCCTCTCCCGGTACGCCGGGCAGGACGACGTCTCCGTCGGCTTCCCCATCGCCAACCGCCAGCAGGGGGAGACGGAGGGCCTCATCGGCTTCTTCGTCAACACGCTCGTCCTGCGCTCGCGCATCGACGCCCGAGGCTCCTTCCTCCAGCTCCTCGCCCATGTGCGGGGTGCCACGCTGGCCGCGTACCAGCACCAGGACATCCCCTTCGAGAAGCTCGTCGAGGGACTCCAGCCCCAGCGCGACCTCGCGCGCAGCCCGCTCTTCCAGGCCACCCTCACCCTCCAGAACACTCCCGTCGAGACCACCCCGCTCCCCGGGCTCTCCTTCGCTCCGCTCACCGCGCACGTCACCACGTCGCAGTACGAGGTCAGCCTCCTGCTGGAAGAGGGTCCCCAGGGCTTCTCCGGCGCCCTCAACTACAACACCGACCTCTTCGACGCGGACACGGTGAGGCGGCTGATGCGCCACTACGCCGTGCTGCTGGAGGCCGTCACGGCCGCACCGGAGCGCCCGCTGGGCCTCGTGTCGCTGCTGTCCTCCGAGGAGCGGCACCAGGTCCTCGTGCAGTGGAACGACACCGTCGCGGAGTACCCGCGTGACGCGGCCATCCACCAGCTCTTCGCTCGACAGTCCGCGCTCACGCCGGACCTCGTCGCCGTCGAGTCCGAGGACGCGCTCCTCACGTACGCGCAGCTCGAGGCACGCGCGAACCGGCTCGCCCATCATCTTCGCGGACTGGGCGTGCAGCCCGGCAGCCGCGTCGCCGTGCACCTGAAGCGCTCCGTGGACCTGGTGGTCGCACTGCTGGGAACCCTCAAGGCGGGAGCCGCCTACGTCCCGCTCGACGCCACCTGGCCGACCGAGCGCATGGCGTGGGTCCTGCGCCAGTCCTCCGCCGCCGTGCTGCTGACGGAGTCCTCGGTGGCGGACGAGCTGCCGGAGCTGGGCGTCGTGCTCGTCGTCCTGGACGAAGAGGCCGCGTACATCGCCCGCCAGCCGGACTCGACTCCGGAGGTGCCCGCGAGCGCGGATGCCCTGGCGTACGTCATGTTCACCTCGGGGAGCACCGGCGAGCCCAAGGGCGTCTCCGTCCCGCACCGGGGAGTCGTCCGACTCGTGCAGCCCCACGGCGTCATCCGCTTCGGGCCCGACGAGGTCTGGCTCCAGGCGGCCCCGGTCGCCTTCGATGCCTCCACGCTCGAAATCTGGGGCGCGCTGCTCCACGGCGCCCGGCTCGTCCTCGCGCCCCGTGGCGCGCTGTCCCTGGAGGAACTGGGAGCGCTGCTCGCGCGACACCGCGTCTCCTCGCTCTGGCTCACCGCGGCCCTCTACGAGCAGATGGTGACGTACCAGCCGCAGGCCCTGGCCGGCGTCTCCCAGGTGCTCGCGGGCGGAGACGTGCTGCCCGCGCGGCGCGTGCGAGAACACCTCGCGCTGCTGCCTCCGGGCGGAGTGCTCATCAACGGCTATGGCCCCACGGAGAACACCACGTTCTCCGCCACCCACGCCCTGCGCGCGGGTGATGTGGTGGGCGACTCCGTCCCCATCGGCCGGCCCGTGCCGCACTCCTCCGCCTTCGTGCTGGACGGTGCCCTCCAGTTGGTTCCTCCCGGCGTGACGGGAGAACTCTACGTCGGAGGCGACGGCCTCGCGTGGGGTTACCTCGGGCGGCCCGACCTCACGGCGGAGCGCTTCGTGCCCCATCCCTTCGGGGCTCCGGGCACGCGGCTCTACCGCACGGGTGACAGGGCCCGGTGGCGGACGGATGGCACGCTGGAGTTCCAGGGCCGCGCCGACTTCCAGGTCAAGGTGCGTGGCTTCCGCATCGAGCCCGGTGAAGTGGAGAGCGCCCTGCGCCAGCACCCCGGCGTGGGTGAGGTCATCGTCGTCGTGCGCGAGGACTTGCCGGGCGACAAGCGGCTCGTCGCCTACATGGTGCCTTCGGAACACGGGCTGGACACGAGCGCCGTGCGCGGCTTCCTGGAGGAGCGGCTGCCCGCGTACATGGTGCCGTCGGCCATCGTCACGATGATGGAGCTGCCGCTCACCGCGAATGGCAAGGTCGACCGCAAGGCCCTCCCGCCGCCCGGAGCCAGCGCTCCGACCCAGGAGGCGCCCGAGGCGCCACGCACCGCCACGGAAGCAGCGCTCGCGGGCATCTACGCCGAGGTGCTCGGTGTCCCGCGAGTGGGTCCGATGGACGACTTCTTCGAGCTGGGAGGCCACTCCCTCCTCGCCACCCAGGTCGTCTCCCGCATCCGGTCCACGTTCAACGTCGAGCTGCCGCTGCGAGAGCTCTTCGAGGCGCCCACCGTCGCCGGATTGGCCCGGTACCTGGAGGCCTCGCGGCAGGAGCAACAGGGGTTGGAAGTCCCACCGCTGACGCCCGTGCCGCGCACTGGTGCCCTGCCGTTGTCCTTCGCGCAGCAGCGCCTGTGGTTCATCGACCAGCTCGAGCCCGGCAGCGCCCTCTACAACATCCCCACGGCGCTTCGCCTCGAAGGAGCGCTCGACCTCGCCTCCCTGGAGCGCGCGGTCTCCGACGTCGTCTCGCGCCACGAGGCGCTCCGCACCACCTTCGCCTCCATCGACGGACAGCCGTCCCAGGTCATCCACCCCGCGGCGCCCGTCTCCATTCCGCTCATCGACCTCCAGCACCTGGATGAGGCCGACCGACAGACCGAGGCCCGACGACTGACGGCCCAAGAGGTGGAACGCCCCTTCGACCTGACCTCCGGGCCCCTGTTCCGCCTCTGCCTCGTCAAGCTGGCGGAGCGCGAGCACCTGCTCATCACCAACGTCCACCACATCGTCTCCGACGGCTGGTCCTCCGGCGTGCTGGTGCGCGAGCTGGGGACGCTCTACGCGGCGCATCTGTCCGGCGAACCCGCCAGGCTTCCGGCGTTGAGCGTGCAATACGCCGACTTCGCGGCGTGGCAGCGCGGCTGGCTGCGTGACGAAGCCCTGCGGACACGGCTGGCCTACTGGAAGCAGCAGCTCCGTGGAGCCCCCGCGCTCCTGGAGCTGCCCACCGACAGGCCGCGCGCCGCCCTCGGGTCGCGTGAGGCCGCCATCCTCCCCATCTCGCTGGGGGCCGAGCTGTCCGACGCCGTCAGGTCACTCGCGCAGCGCCAGGGTGCGACGCCCTTCATGACGCTCCTGGCCGCCTTCCAGCTCCTGCTCTCACGCTACTCCGGGCAGGACGACATCTCCGTGGGCTCGCCCATCGCGGGACGCAACCGCGCGGAGACCGAGGGCCTCATCGGCTTCTTCGTCAACACGCTGGTGCTCCGCGCGCGCATCGACCCGCGAGCGTCCTTCCGCGAGTTGGTGGAGCGCGTGCGCGCCACGACGCTGGGAGCCTACGAACACCAGGACGTCCCCTTCGAGAAGATCGTCGAGGAGCTTCAACCCGAGCGCAGCCTCGACGTCTCCCCGCTCTTCCAGGTCATGTTCTCGCTGCTGAACACGCCCATGGGAGACCTGGAACTGCCCGGCTTGCGCCTGCTCTCCGTCGACCGAGGTGACGCGCCCGCCAAGTTCGACCTCGACCTCTCCTTCGCCGAAGCGCCTTCTGGCTACGAGGGCTCGCTCCAGGTCGCCACGGCGCTCTTCGATGCCTCCACGGCCACGCGCATGGTGGCTCACTTCCTCACCCTGCTCCGCGCCGCCGTGAAGCACCCGGAGGCGCCTGTCTCCACGCTGCCGCTCATGGACTCCACCGAGCGGCACCGCCTCCTAGTGGAGTGGAACGACACCACCTCGAGCACGCGAGCCTACGTCCTCGATGCGAACCTGGAGCCCGTCCCCGTGGGCGTCGCCGGGGAGCTGTTCCTGGGCGGAGTGCACCACGCGCTCAGCTACGGGCAGGGTCCGCAAGTCACGGCTGAGCGCTTCCTCCCGGATGCACTCAGTGGCCTGTCCGGTGCGCGCCTGTACCGCACCGGCGACAAGGTCCGCTGGCGCGCGGACGGCTCCCTCGAGAACCTGGGCCAGGTCGCCCCTCGCGCTACACCGCGAGACGTGCGAGGCGAACTCGACGACGTCGAGGCCGCGCTGCGCTCCCACCCTCACGTCCGTGAGGCCGTCGCTCTCGTCCGCGAGGATGTCCCCGGCAAGAAGCGCCTCGTCGCCTATCTCGTGCCCCAGGGTGCGCTCGACCTGACGGTGCTGCGCACCTTCCTGAAGGAGCGGCTCGCCGAGTACCTGGTGCCGTCGTCCTTCGTGTCCCTGGCGGCACTGCCCCGCCTGCCCGATGGAGAAGTGGACCGCGGCGTCCTGCCTCCTCCCGCGGCCGTTGCCTCTGAGCAGCCCGCGTGGAGCGCGCCGTCGACTCCCACCGAGAAGACCCTGGCCAGGCTCATGGCCGACCTCCTGGGCGTCGAGCGCGTCGGAGCGAGCGACTCCTTCTTCTCGCTCGGCGGCCACTCCCTCCTCGCCACCCAGCTCGTCTCCCGCATTCGCGCGTCACTCCACGTCGAGCTGCCGCTGCGCGCCCTCTTCGAGAGTCCCACACCGGCGACCCTGGCCGCGCGCATCGACGCCGCCTCCCAACCGAATCCGCTGACGGCGCCGCCGCTGGTTCCCGTGTCGCGCACCGGTGCGCTCCCGCTGTCCTTCGCGCAGCAGCGACTGTGGTTCATCGACCAGCTCGAGCCCGGCAGTGCCCTCTACAACATGCCCGCCGCGCTGCGGCTGGAAGGGGCGCTGGACACAAATGCACTGGAGGCCAGCTTCGACGCCCTGGTGCGACGCCATGAGGCCCTCCGCACCACGTTCTCCTCGCGGGAGGGCGAGCCCGTGCAGGTCATCCGCCCGGCCCCTGCCTTCTCGCTGCCGCTCGTGGACCTGAGCGATACGCACGGGGAAGAGCGTGAGACTCGAGCCCAGGGCCTCATCAACGAAGAGGCCCTCAGGCCTTTCGACCTGGCCACTGGCCCGCTCCTGCGCGCCTCGCTGCTCCGGATGGATGCGAAGGAGCACGTGCTGCTGGTGACGATGCACCACATCGTCTCCGACGGCTGGTCCATGGAGGTGCTGGTGCGCGAGCTCGTCGCGCTCTACTCGGCCCTGGCCACGGGCACGTCCTCCGTCCTCGCGCCCCTGCCGGTGCAGTACGCCGACTTCTCCGCCTGGCAGCGTGCGTGGCTGCGCGGTGAGGTGCTCCAGCGGCAGCTCGACTACTGGAAGCACCAGCTCGCGGATGCGCCCGCCGTGCTGGAGCTGCCCACGGACAGGCCCCGCCCCGCGGTCCAGTCCTCCAGGGGTGGCGCACTGCCGTTCCACCTGCCGGAGGAGCTGACCCAAGGCCTGGAGTCCTTCACTCAAGCGGAAGGGGCCACGCTCTTCATGGGCGTGCTGGCCGCCTTCCAGCTCCTGCTCTCGCGCTACTCCGGACAGGACGACATCTCCGTCGGCTCGCCCATCGCCGGCCGAAACCGCGCGGAGACAGAGGGCCTCATCGGCTTCTTCGTCAACACCCTCGTCCTGCGCTCCCGCATCGAGCCGCGCGCCACGTTCCGCGAGCTGCTCGCCCAGGTGCGCGCCTCCACCCTCGCCGCCTACGAGCATCAGGACGTCCCCTTCGAGAAGCTCGTCGAGGAGCTCCAGCCTCAGCGCAGCCTGAGCCACTCGCCGCTCTTCCAGGTGATGCTCGCGCTCCAGAACACGCCTCGCCAGGAGCTGGCGCTTCGCTCCGGACAGAGCGGGCTGGACGCACTGAAGCTCACGCCGATGGCGGCGGAGGGCCTGGCGGCGAAGTTCGACCTCTCGCTCTCGCTCGCCCGGACGCCCCAGGGACTCGGAGGAGCGCTCGACTTCCGCGTGGAGCTGTTCGACGAGCGGACCGTCACGCGCATGGCGGAGCACTTCGTCACCCTGCTCAAGGCCGTGCTCACCACGCCCGATGCGGACCTGGGCTCGCTGTCACTCCTCTCCGACGAGGAGCGGGAGCAGCTCCTCGTGGCATGGAACGACACGAGCCGGGAGCTGCCGTGGGAAGGCGCGCTGCACGAGCGAATCGAGGCCCAGGCCGCACGCACGCCCGATGCGCTGGCCGTCCTCGACGGCGCGACGTCGCTCACCTTCGGCCAGCTCGACCGTCAGGCCAACAGGCTCGCCCACTGGCTGCGCGCTCACGGCGTCAGACCCGAGTCCCGCGTCGCCCTCTGCATGGAGCGCGGCGTCGACATGATTGTCGCCGTCCTGGGCATCCTCAAGGCGGGCGGCGCGTACGTCCCCATGGACCCCGCCCATCCTCGCGAGCGGCTCGCCTTCGTGCTCCGTGATTCCGGCGTCACGCTCGTCCTTACGCAGCAATTCCTCGCCGAGCGGCTGGAGGCTCCTTCCGTCAAGGTCATCTCCCTGGATGACCCGGGCGTGGCCAGGACGCTCACCGGTGAAGCGGACACCGCGCCGCCCCGGGTCTCCTCGCCACAGCACCTCGCCTACGTCATCTACACGTCGGGCAGCACCGGCCATCCGAAGGGCGTCATGATTCAGCACGCCTCCGTGATGAACCTGCGTGCGGCCCTCGCGTCCATGGCGCTCGCCGGCCTGGAGGGCCCGCTGCGAGTCAGCCTCAACGCGCCGCTCGCGTTCGATGCGTCGGTCCAGCAGCTCGTCCAGCTCTCCGATGGCCACACCCTGTGCGTGGTGCCCCAGGCCGTCCGCCAGGACGCGGCCCTCCTGGTGAACTGGGTGGAGCAACACCACGTCGACGTGCTCGACTGCGCGCCTTCCCACCTGCGAGTGCTGCTCGGAGAAGGACTGGCCTCCAGTCGCTCCCTGCGCGTGCTCGTCGGAGGTGAGGCGGTGGACGACGCCCTCTGGGAGAAGCTCGCCACCCATCCGCGCATCACCGCCTTCAACGTCTACGGGCCCACTGAGTGCACGGTGGACTCCACGACTCGTGCGGTGCGAGGCGCGACGCGTCCTTCGCTCGGCACGCCGCTGGCGAACGTGCGGGCGTATGTCCTGGATGCCCACCTCCAGCCCGTCCCCGTGGGTGTCCCCGGAGAGCTGTTCCTGGCCGGCGACGGCGTGGCGCGTGGCTACCTCGCACGCCCGTCACTCACCGCCGAGCGCTTCCTCCCCAATCCGTTCAGCTCCGTCCCCGGCGCGCGCATGTACCGCACGGGCGACAAGGCCCGCTGGCTCCCGAACGGAGAGCTCGCGTTCCTCGGCCGCATGGACTTCCAGGTGAAGCTGCGTGGCTTCCGGATTGAGTTGGGTGAAATCGAGGCCACGCTCTCGAGCCACCCCGCCGTTCATGAGGCCCTGGTCCTCCTCCGCGAGGACGTCCCCGGCGACCAGCGCCTCGTCGCCTACTTCACCTCTCAGTCACGCCCTCCCGAGCCCGCCGCCCTCCGCGCCTACCTCGCCAAGAGACTCCCGGCCTACGAGGTCCCCGGCGCGCTCGTGTGCCTGGACTCCTTCCCGCTGACGCCCAACGGAAAGGTGGACCGCAAGGCCCTGCCTTCTCCCGATGCGACACCCTGTGCCGACGCCTTCGTCGCTCCGCTCACGCCCACCGAGGTGCGCCTCGCCGCCCTCTGGGCCGAAGTCCTCCGGCTCCCCTCCGTGGGCCGCCATGACCACTTCTTCGAGCGCGGCGGACATTCGCTGCTGGCCACCCAGTTGATGGCGCGCATCCGCTCCGCCTTCTCGCTGGAACTCCCCCTGCGCGCCCTCTTCGAGGCACCGACGCTCGAACAGCTCGCGCTCCGCGTCGAGCACGCCACCGAGTCAACCACGCTCCCCCCGCTGCGCCCCGCACCGAGAGACGGCGCGCCGCTGCCCCTCTCCTTCGCGCAGCAGCGCCTCTGGTTCCTGGAGCAACTCCAGCCCGGCACCCCCACGTACAACATGCCCGCTGCCCTCCGCCTCGAGGGCCCTCTCGACGTAACCTCGCTCCAGCGCGCCTTCTCCGAGCTCCTCCGCCGCCACGAAGCCCTCCGCACCTCGTTCGTCGAGGACAACGGCGAGCCGTTCCAGCGCATCGCCCCGCCGGCCCTCTTCACCCTCTCGCTGGAGGACCTCTCCTCTGTTGAAGAGCGTGAGTCCCTCGCACGTGAGCGGGCACACCAGGACGCCGCCTGTCCCTTCGACTTGAGTCGCGGCCCCCTGCTCCGAGCCTCCCTGCTGCGCCTGGCTTCCCAGCGGCACGTCCTGCTCCTCAACCTCCACCACGCCGTCTCCGACGGCTGGTCCATGGGCCTGCTCGTCCGGGAAGTGACGTCCCTCTACGAGGCCTACCGTCAGGGCCTCCCGTCTCCCCTTCCCGAGCTGCCGCTCCAGTACGCCGACTACGCAGTCTGGCAGCGTCAGTGGCTCAAGGACGACGTCCTCTCCAGGCAGGTCGCCTGGTGGAAGCGCCAGCTCGCCGGGGCACCCGCCGTCCTCGACCTGCCCACCGACTTCCCACGACCGTCGCTCCAGTCGTTCCACGGTCGCACCGTCGACTTCCAGCTCCCCAAGGCCCTCTTCCGAGCGGTGGAAGCCTTCTGCAAGCAAGAGGGCACCACGCTCTTCATGGGCATGCTGGCCGCCTTCCAGCTCCTGCTCTCGCGCTACTCCGGGCAGGACGACATCTCCGTCGGCTCGCCCATCGCGGGCCGCAGGGCCTCCGAGCTGGAGGGCCTCATCGGCTTCTTCGTCAACACGCTCGTCCTGCGCTCCCACGTCGACCCGCGCGCCACCTTCCGGGAGCTGCTCTCCCAGGTGCGCACCTCCACGCTCGCCGCCTACGAGCACCAGGACGTCCCCTTCGAGAAGCTCGTCGAGGAGCTCCAGCCCCAGCGCAGCCTCAGCTACTCGCCGCTCTTCCAGGTGATGTTCACCCTCCAGAACACGCCCACGGGCGCGCTGGAGGCCGGGGAAGGAGCCGCTGCGCTGAGCGTCGAGCCCGTCGCGTCCGAGGTGCGGTCCACCCACTTCGACCTGACGCTGTCGCTCGCCGAGACGCCGGAGGGCTTCTCCGGCGCGCTGACCTATCGGACCGACTTGTTCGAGGAGTCCACCATCACTCGCATGGCGGGGCACTTCGCCACGCTGCTGGAAGCCGTCATCCACACTCCAGAGACACACGTGGGCGAGCTGCCGCTGATGCCCGTCGCCGAGCGTGAGCAGCTGCTGACGCGCTGGAACGACACGCACCGTGAGCTGCCCTGGGATGGCGCCATGCACGAGCGGCTGGAGGCGCAGGTCCTCCGGACTCCCGACGCCCTGGCCATCTTCGAGGACAGCGGGACGCTCTCCTTCGAGGTGTTCAACCGTCGGGTCAACAGGCTGGCGCACTGGCTGCGCTCGCGGGGAGTCGGGCCCGAGGTCCGCGTCGCCCTGTGCATGGAGCGTGGCGCGGACGTGCTCGTCGCGCTCTTCGCCATCCTCAAGGCCGGTGGCGCCTACGTGCCCATGGATTCGACGTACCCGCGTGAGCGCCTCACCTTCACCCTCCAGGATTCCAGCGCGCGCCTCGTCCTCACGCAGCGGCACCTGGCCGAGCGGCTCGAAACACCGGGCGTGGAGGTCGTGTGCCTGGACGACCCGCGCATCACCGAAACACTGAGCCGAGAGTCCGAGAGCAATCCGAGCCGGGTCTCCGAACCCGAGCACCTCGCCTACGTCATCTACACCTCGGGCTCCACCGGCCAGCCCAAGGGGGCGATGATTCAGCACCGCTCCGTGATGAACCTGCGTGTCGCCGTGGGCGAGAGGGTCTTCGCGAAGGGCGAGGGCCCGCTGCGGCTCGCCATCAACGCCCCGCTGGCGTTCGACGCCTCCGTCCAGCAGCTGGTGCAGCTAACGGACGGCCATGCACTGGGGGTCGTGCCCCAGGCCGAGCGACAGGACACGGCCCTGCTGTGCGCCTGGGTGGAGAAGCACGGCATCGACACGATGGACTGCTCGCCCTCGCACCTGCGTCTGCTCCTGGACGAGGGGCTGGCCGCACACCGACGTCTGCGCGTGCTCGTGGGCGGAGAGGCCATCGACGAGGCCCTCTGGGAGAAGCTCTCCACCCATCCGCATCTGGAAGCCTTCAACGTCTACGGCCCCACCGAGTGCACGGTGGAAGCCTCCTGCCACCCGTTACGCGGAACACGCCGGCCGGTCCTCGGCCTCCCGCTCCTCAACATCCAGGCGCACGTCCTCGACGCGCGCATGCAGCCCGTTCCCCTGGGGGTGCCCGGCGAGCTCTTCCTCGGAGGCGCGGGCGTCGGGCGCGGCTATCTCGACAGGCCCGACCTCACCGCCGAGCGATTCCTCCCGGACCCGTTCTCGTCCTCGCCTGGCGCCCGTCTCTACCGGACGGGAGACAAGGTGCGCAGGTTGGACACCGGCGAGTTCGAGTACCTCGGCCGCTTCGACTTCCAGGTGAAGCTGCGCGGCTTCCGGATTGAGCTGGGGGAAATCGAGGCCACGCTGGAAGCCATCTCCGGAGTCCGCCGCGCCGTCGTCCTCGCGCGGGAAGACCGTCCTGGAGACAAGCGTCTCGTCGGCTACCTCGTCACCGACGAAGGCCGTGCCCTGGACCTCTCAGCCGTGCGCGAGGCGCTGCACCAGTCGCTCCCCGAGTACATGGTGCCCTCCGCCTTCGTCTTCCTGCCGGCGCTCCCGCTCAACGCCAACGACAAGGTGGACCGGAGGGCCCTGCCCGCTCCGGACGCATTCGACACGAGCATCGAGTACGTCGCCCCGCGCAACCCCGGCGAGGAGACCATCGCGGCGCTCTGGAGGGAGCTGCTCGGTGCGAGGAAGGTCGGTGCCACCGATGACTTCTTCGCACTGGGGGGTCACTCCCTGCTGGCCGTCCGCCTGATGGCGCTGCTGCGTGAGCGACTGGGTGTCTCGCTGCCGGTGTCCGCGCTCTTCCAGGCGTCCACAGTGGAGCGCCTGGCCCGACGGGTGGAGCAGCGGGAGCAGGGCCCGAGGCCCACGCCCAACCTCGTGCGCCTGGACACGGGGACGTCGACGGAGCGGCCTCTATTCCTCGTCCACGGAGGCGGAGGCACGGTGCTCGGCTACACCGACCTCGTCCGTGGGCTCGGCACGAAGCGGCCCGTGTACGGCCTCTCCGCGTCCGGGCTGGACGGCGGCGAGCTGCCCCAACCCTCCGTGGAGGCACTGGCGCGCGACTACCTCGCGCAGCTCCGTACCGTGCAGCCACGGGGTCCCTACCTCCTCGGAGGCTGGTCCTTCGGCGGCGTCGTGGCCCACGAGATGGCGCGTTTGCTCCAGGCCACGGGAGAGAGGGTGGACCTGCTGGTGATGTTCGACAGCCACGCCCCCACGCGGCTGCCGCTGCCCGAGCCCGACACCCTCACGCTGCTCGCGGGCTTCGGACAAATGCTCGGCGTGTCCCGGGAGGACCTCTCCCTGGATGTGAAGCAGTTGGAGCATCTGGGCGCGCGCGAAGTGCTGGCCCAGGTGCTGCCACACCTGCGGCGCTCCACTCCGGCCCTGCACACGCTGGAGCTCGACACGGCCGAGCGACTCTTCAATGTCTACCAGCGCCTCACAGAGGCCCAGCGTCGCCATGTACCCGGCGGTGTCTACACAGGTCAGACGATGCTCTTCCGCGCCACCAGGGCTCCTGATGAAGCCCCTGAGAGCGAGGACCTCGGCTGGCGCGAGTGGCTCACCGGAAGCCTCACGGTGCACGACGTCGCGGGCGACCACTTCACGATGTTGAGCGGCCCTCGGGTCTCCGAGCTGGTGGAGCAGCTCGCTCGGGAATTGGAGGACACGTCCTCGTGATGTGATTCACACAGGGCCCGGGCCACGAGCCCGGGCGCTCCTCATCATTTGAGGTCCAAACCAGTCAGGGAGGGGGAAGAGAAAGAAGTCCTCGAACGAACCTCCTCGCATGTTCAAGCTGAGGATCGCGTTGGAGGTCCTTGCTCAGCACATCCTCCAGCCAAGCATTTCCATGACCACCTACGGTGGGGTCAAAGCTCTCCATCTCGCCCTCATCAACGACGAAGAGACCGAGTTGCTTGAGGTCAACGAGGAGTAGCTCGGCCACCTGACGCACCTGTCCCTTAGGTACCGCGTCCAGACCATGCTCCTTCGCCAAGTCCCAGGGAGAGGCACGCTTGAGTACATCCTTGATGCGCTTGGCCACATCGCCCGGGAAGGTAGAGGTACTTACCTCGCTCAAAAGCTTTCCGATCTCGTTCCGGACGTGATCGGTCTCCAATTCCGGCCTGCGTTGCTCGACACCTGATTTGACCTGCTTCCAGCGTCCCTCGAAGTCGACCCATGAGCCGCCAAATGCACTGACGGCCTCCTTGAGCGGGGTAATATCGTTCAAGATGTCGAAATCCACGACGGCGCGCGTAGGGACACCAATGCCGACAAGGGCTGCCGCAATCTCTGGAATTTTGTGCTTTCCCCCGGTGCTCGTGAACATCACGTCGGGCCTACGCTCGCCCGTGTCCACGGGCTGGATTGCATTCAGAAGCGCTGCATAAAAGCGGCAATCTCCATCTGCCTCGCAGAGTACGACCTGCTCATGGAACAGGCCGTCCAAGGTGTTGGAGAAGCGAAGGATGGGATCATCCCAAAGCGTGCGGATCTTGTCCGTATCCAGTGCACGAGCATGGTTGAGATCCCCCTCGCGCGTGAGCCGGATGACCTTGAGGGACGAGGGATTGGCATCCAGGAGGCCACGAAGCAAATCTCCGCTGTGGGTCGCGATGATCAACTGGCGGCCAGCGGGCTTCTCCCTGGCCAACAGCGTTCCGAGGAATCGAGCTTGGGGCGGATGGAGAAAAGCTTCTGGCTCGTCGATCATGACAACTGTCTTGTCGACCGCCGCGACATGAAGAAGGCAGTCGGCGAAACTGCGCATCCCGTCTCCCTGATGCTGAAGCTGCGGGAGTTTCTCAAGCTTGCGGGCGTAGCTGAGGGAGACCCGGTCCTCGCCGGGTTCCAGGCTGGGAATCTCTCCGCAATGGAGCGGCATCCTGGAGCCAGCAGTCTGATTCACGATGAGTGATTGGCCGAAAGCGGATTGAAAGTAACGACTAAGTCGATTCGCCAGGGCTGAATCCACACACATCTTCTGGATGGGAAGGAACGGAATGTCTGTCGCGAGGTTGAAGACCTTGGCAGGCTCAATGGCCGTGAAGCGAGTAGACGGCTCGAGCAGGAAGAAGAAAAGCTCGGTGAGTGCGCTAGAGTCCTCTTTCCGCTCCCAGAACGTTCGGAGATCTTTTTCGTGTATTTGTTCGACGTTGAGTCCCCGGAATTTCATCTCATGCGGCGACAAGGGTGGCCTCGATTCCTCAAGCGCCTTGAGGCTATAAAGCGGAGAGTTCGGCAGACGATAGGGAGCCATCAGCGCCAGGAAGTCATCGACCGTCCCGGAGCGACCCACCATCAGGTCAGTGACGACGTGGTTCGCCGCTCCGCCATGCCTCCGCGAGGGCGCAAGTCGCAGGATATCGCGAAGTGTCGCACTCTTTCCGGCGTTGTTGGGACCGACGATGACGACGATGGAGTCGGGTTCGAGCGTGACGCTCGCGCCACCGCTGAACGTGAGCTGCTCAATGAAGACGGTCGGGATCATCAAGTCACCTTGTGGTGCCATGCTGACACGTTCAGCGAGTGAATAGGAGTGTTCCTCCTACCCATGGAGCGAGCAGCGCCAGGCCAGTGGGTCGTGTCTTGACCGTTCAGAGACTGCCCATTCTCTACCCGCACTTCAACGTTCCTGTCTGGCTTGAATCCATCCAAAGATTGACACAGCGAATTCGCCGCTCCCAAGGTGGGCCTGTCGCCGACGTTGGCGACCCGGAGCGCGTGCGGGTGTGAGCGAGCGCAATGGCCCTCACCCGTGAACGCGCATCGCCGTCCATCGCGCCGTTCGATTCCGAGGAGCCATCCATGTCGAAACCCAGCCAGTCCGCGCCACCACTCTTCCGCCTGTTGCCAGCACTCGCCGCGCTCGCCCTGGTCACCGCCGCGCCCACCGCCACTGCTGCTTCGGCGGTGTACGGCGGCGGCCCGTTCTATTCCGGCGGCACTGCTGTCATGGACGACCTGCGCGCGTCGGGCTTCACCACCATCATCCTCTGGAGCTTCCACATCGAGGACAACGGCGACCTCGTCTACAACGACATCCCCGTGGTCAGGAACGGCGCCTATATCGGCGATGCCGCGTGGCCGACCCGTCTCGCCACGCTCAAGACCGCGCCGACCTCGGTCAATCGCATCGAAGTGTCCATCGGCGCGTGGAGCGTCCCTGACTTCGAGCGCATGGCCCGACTGGTCAACGGCACCGCCGCCGGCTGTGGAACCACCCTCGTCTGCGGCACTGGCACCAACAGCATCCTGTACAGGAACTTCCAGGCCCTGAAGACCGCCACCCGCGCGGATGCCGTGAACTTCGATGACGAGAGCGCCTACGACCTGGCCCCCACCACCACCTTCGGACAGATGCTCATCGGCCTGGGCTACAAAATCACCTTCGCGCCGTACACCCAGCAGACCTTCTGGCGGAACCTCAAGGACAACCTCGGCGGCTCGGTCGATAAAATCTATCTCCAAGTCTACGACGGCGGCGCCGGCAACAACCCGGCGAGCTGGAACACCGCGATGGGCATGACGGTGGACCCGGGCCTCTGGTCCCGACATGGCACTGGCTGCACTTCGGGCGACAGCCCCGCCTCCGTGCAGAGCCGGATGAGCGGATGGAAGACCAGCGCGGGCATCCGTGGCGGCTTCATGTGGCTGTACGACGACATCCAGCGCTGCTCCGCGCAGGGCACCAGCGCGCAGTACGCGGCGGCCATCAACACCGCGGTCAGCGGCAACACCCCGCCCGTGGCGAACTTCAGCGTCACCGTCAGCAGCCTCACCGCCACCTTCACCGATTCCTCCACCGACGCCGACGGCACCATCACCTCGCGCAGCTGGAACTTCGGCGACGGCACCACCTCCACCGCCACCAACCCCTCGCGCACCTATGCGAGCGCCGGCAACTACAACGTCTCCCTGACCGTCACCGACAACGCCGGCGCCAGCCATACCAAGACGCAGACGGTGTCGGTCGGCGCGGGCTTCACCAACCTGGCGTTGAACAAGCCCACCACCAGTTCGACGGCGTGCAACAGCAGCGAGTCGGCAGCCAAGGCGGTCAACGGCAGCGTCTCGGGCGGCACCACCGACAAGTTCTGCTCGCTCGTCTCGCCGTCGTGGATGCAGGTGGACCTGGGCTCGGCGCAGACCGTCAGCAGCTTCACCCTCAAGCATGCGGGCGCGGGCGGTGAGTCGACGGGCTGGAACACCAGGGCCTTCACCATCCAGACCTCCAGCAACGGAACCACGTGGAGCACGCCCGTCACGGTGACTGGCAACACCGACAGCACGTCGACCCATGCCATCACCGCGACGTCGGCGCGCTACATCAAGCTCAACGTGACGACCCCGACCCAGAACGGAGACCCGGCGACGCGCCTCTACGAGTTCGAGGTTCGCTGAGCCTTCGAGGAAGACACCGGCCCGCGACCTCCTCGCGGGTCGGCGCTGTCCCTGGAGTCACCCTGCCCCCTGCTTGCGGAAGGCAGGCGCCGCGGGGGCTCGACGTGAAGGTTGACCTGCTTCGTCGTTCCCGCGTACCTCTTCGAGGTCCAGTCACCGCACCCCTGGAGTGGCACAATGGCCGGCAAGACCCCCAAGAAGACGGCGAAGGTCGCGAAGAAGACCGCCGCGAAGAAGACCGTCGCGAAGAAGACCGTCGCCAAACGAGGCACCCCGAAGACAGCCAAGCCGCGCAAGGCAGCCAGCCCGCGCAAGGTGGCCGCCAAGGCCTCGGCGCCCAAGTCCTCGCAGCCGCGCCTCTTGTCTGGCGGCAATCCTCAAATCGCCAAGGGCTACGGCGATGCTCCCGTGCAGGCCTACATCGCGGCCATGCCGGGCTGGAAACGCGACCTCGGAGCCCGCCTCGACGCGCTCATCGTTCGCGCCGTCCCCGGCGTGAAGAAGGCGGTCAAATGGAACTCGCCCATGTACGAGGTCGAGGGCCAGGGCTGGTTCCTCGTCCTCCATTGCTTCACGAAGTACGTCAAGGTGGCCTTCCTCAACGGCAGCTCGCTGCGCCCCCTTCCTCCCGGCGAGTCAAAGACTCCGCAGACGCGCTACTTCGACATTCGCGAGGATGACGCGCTCGACGAAGCCCAGCTCACCGCCTGGGTGAAGCAGGCCAGCAAACTGCCCGGCGTACGCATGTAGGTGACCAGCGGGGCGCCAGTTGAATAGCCTGGGAACGGAAACACTCCGCACTTTGTGAACCTGGGCTTCAGGGCCGGAGAGAGAGAGCGAACCATGCAGAAGCGCAAACTGGGGAAGAGCAACCTCGAGGTCTCCGCCATCGGCTTCGGCTGCATGGGCCTGAACTTCGCCTACGGGCCGGCGATGGCGCGCAAGGATGCCATCGCGCTGCTGCGCGCCGCCGTCGAACGCGGCGTCACCTTCTTCGACACCGCCGAGGCCTACGGCCCCTTCACCAACGAGGAGCTGGTGGGCGAGGCGCTCGCGCCCGTCCGCGCCCAGGTCGTCATCGCCACCAAGTTCGGCTTCAGCTACGACGGGAACGGCAGGCAGGTGGGCAACGACAGCCGGCCGGAGAACATCCGGCGTGTCGCTGAAGCCTCGCTCAAGCGCTTGAAGACCGACCGCATCGACCTCTTCTACCAGCACCGCGTGGACCCGAACGTCCCCATCGAAGAGGTCGCGGGCGCGGTGAAGGAGCTCATCCAGCAGGGCAAGGTGGGCCACTTCGGCATGTCGGAGGCGGGCATGAAGACCCTCCGCCGCGCGCACGCGGTGCAGCCCGTCACCGCGCTGCAGAGTGAGTACTCGCTCTGGTTCCGCAAGCCCGAGGAGGAGGTCATCCCGACGCTGGAGGAGCTGGGCATCGGCTTCGTCCCCTTCAGCCCGCTGGGCCGGGGGTTCCTCACCGGCACGATTGACGAGAAGACCCCCTTCGCCAAGGGCGACTTCCGCAACACCGTGCCGCGCTTCACCCAGGAGGCCCGCAAAGCCAACCAGCGGTTCGTGGACTTCATCGGGCAGGTGGCGAAGCAGAAGAACGCCACGCCCGCCCAGGTGGCCCTCGCCTGGCTGCTCGCACGCAAGCCCTGGGTGGTGCCCATCCCCGGGACGACCAAGCTGCACCGGCTGGAAGAGAACCTGGGGGCGGCGGAGCTCCAGCTCCTGCCAGACGAGCTGCGGACCCTCGACGACGAGGCCGCGCGCATCACCGTGCAGGGCGAGCGCTACACCGAAGCGATGGAGAAGCGCACGGGCCTCTGAGGTCGACCAGCGCTGCGCCCCACCCTCGGATGCAGCGGTGGTGGGGCACTCGTGCGCTTGGAGCCGCTTGGGTCAGCCCACGACGGCGGTGGCTTCAATCTCCACGAGGACCCCCGGCTCGAAGAGCACGGAGACGCCAATCAGCGAGGCCGGCGCCGGCACAATCTTCAACTCCTCGGAGACCCGCGCGACGCCCGCGAGGAAGTCGGGCATCAGCTCACGCTTCCAGTCGACCACGTAAAACGTCAGTCGAACGACATCGCTGAACGTCGCCCCGGCGGCGGCGAGCGCGATGGCGACGTTGCGATAGGCCTGGGCCACCTGTCCCGCCAGGTCACCCGGCGCGACGAGCTGCCCCTCGGCGTCATACGCAACCTGCCCCGCGATGTGCACCTGCCGCGTGCCGGTGGCAATCGCCACCTGTCGGTACACGTCGGTCTTCATGAGTCCGTCGGGGTTGAGCAGTGTCACGGGCATGTGCTGTCTCCATGAGGGAGTGATTGTCGGGACTCGTATACCCAGTCCATTGACGAATGGCATTCCCCACTCCAGCGACGCGGGCGCTACAGTGTCCGGCCACGATGAAACGCGCCCAGCTGGATGAAATCTTCACCTTCATGTCCGTCGTGGAGGCGGGCAACTTCGTCGGGGGTGGCCGGGCCATCGGACTGACTCGCTCGGCGGCAGGCAAGGCCCTGGCCCGGTTGGAGTCCCGGCTTGGGGTGCGCCTGCTGAATCGCACGACGCGCCACCTCAGCCTCACCGACGATGGCCGCGTCTTCCATGCGCATTGCCAGCGCGTCCTCGCGGCCCTGGACGACGCGGAAGCCAGCGTGGGTCAACGAACGAGCAAGCCCCGGGGAGTGCTGCGGCTCACCCTGCCCGGCGCCTTCGGCAGATTGCTCGTCCTCCCCTTGCTGCGGGACTACCTGCGGACCTGGCCCGAGGTGCAGGCGGAGGTGAGCTTCAGCGACCGCGTCGCGGATATCATCGAGGAGGGCTACGACCTGGCCGTGCGCATCAACGTGACGAGCACGGACACGCGCCTGGTCTCCCGAGTCGTCACCCAACACCGTGTGGTCATCTGCGCCGCGCCCTCCTATCTCGATGCGCGTGGTGAGCCCGAGACGCTGGAGGAACTCGCCACGCATGAGTGTCTGCTCTTCAGCAGCCGGTCGCGCAGGCAGCGCTGGCGGCTGCGCGAGAAGGGCGGCGCGTGGGTGATGGTGGAGGGGAAGAGCCGCCTTCGGCTCGACAGCGGCGAGGCGATTCGAGACGCGGCCGTCGCGGGGCTCGGCATCGCCTACCTGCCCGACTTCCTGGTCGACGAGGACCTGACGAGCGGGCGGCTGGAGGCGCTGCTGCCGTCTTGCGAGACGGAGTTCGTCCCCATCATGGCGCTCTACCCGAACAAGCGGCATCTGCCCGCGAAGGTGCGGCGCTTCATCGACCTGATGGCCGAGCAATGGAGCGCGAAGTCACCGCCCATCCAACCCGTCGACAACAGGCCTTGACCTTGACACGGGTGTCAGGGGCTAGCGTTCGTTTCCAGGAGAGCAGGATGAACATCGGAGAACTCGCCAGGCGCACGGGCTGCAGTGCGCGCTCCATCCGTCACTACGAGAAGACGGGGCTGCTCACGTCGAATCGACGCGCGAATGGCTACCGGGAGTTCGACGCGCAGTCGGTCCCCCGGGTGATGCAGGTGGCCCACCTCATCCAGTTGGGCTTCTCCCTGGTGGACATCACCACCTTTCCCCCCTGCATGCTCCGCGAGGTCACGGATGTCGTCTGCCCGCAGGCGCTCGCGCTCCACCGCAAGCGACTGGCGGAGTTCGACCGGCAACTCCTGGAGCTCACGGGTCGTCGAGACCGGCTCGCGCGCGCACTCGGAACGAGCGCCCCCTCCACCAAATGAGCACCCCATGAATCGTCGCGACCTGCTGAAGACCACCCTCGTGGGCGCGGGCACGCTCCCCTTGCGAACCTCCCTCGCCGCCGCGCCCGAGCGGGGCAAGCCACCTCGTCGCACGTTCCTCCTCGTGCATGGCGCCTGGCACAACGCCCTCCACTGGACGCGCGTCACGGAGGCACTGTCCGCTCGGGGCCACCAGGTGGTCGCCATCAACCTGCCCGGGCACGGCCTCAATGCGCGCTTTCCCTCGGCCTACGTGAAGGGCGACGCGGCGAGCCTCCGCGAAGAGCGCTCACCTCTGGCGGACCTCACCCTGGACGACTGCGCCACCGCCGTGGTCTCCGCGCTGGAGAAGCTGCGCCAGGGCGCAGGCGGAGCGAAGCCTGTCCTCGTGGGCCACAGCGTGGGCGGCGCCGTCATCACCCGGGCGGGCGAGTTGGCGCCACAGCACATCGGCCGGCTCGTCTACCTGAGCGCGTATTGTCCCCTGCGCCTGGGAAGCCCCGCCGGCTACGGAGCACTGCCCGAGGCTCGCACCGGATATGGAGAGACGCTGTTCCTCGGCGACCCGGGGAAGCTGGGCGCGGTGCGCATCAACCCGCGCGGCGGCACGGAGTACCTGGAGGCCCTTCGCGCGGCGTACTACCAGGACGTGCCGATGACGGACTTCCTGCCCTTCGCGCTCTCCCTGACGCCGGACCTCCCCTTGTCGCTCTGGACCACCAAGGTGGGAGCGACGAAGGAGCGCTGGGGCCGCATCCCTCGCGGCTACATCCGCTGCACCCAGGACCGCGCCCTGGCCCCCGAGCTCCAGGACTTGATGATTCGCGAGGCCAACGCCTTCACTCCCGGCAATGCCTTCACCGTCGAGTCACTGGAGGCCTCTCACTCTCCATTCGCCTCACGGCCCGAAGCGCTCGCGGCGCTCCTGGACGGGCTGCGCTGAACCAGACGCCGGGCCCCTCAGGCCGAGCGCCGCTGCTCGGACGTCGTGTCGAGCGGGAGGGTGATGGTGAAGCAGGTGCCTTGCTCGGCGGAGCTCGTCACCGTGGCCTTGCCTCCGTGTGCTTCGGCCAGTCCCCTCACCAGGGGCAGCCCGAGTCCCCAGCCCTTCTCGGCGCTCTCCGTCGCGGACCTCGTGCGGTGGAACGGCTCGAAGATGGTCTGCAGTTCGTCCGCGGCGATGGGGTCTCCCTGGTTGCGCACCTGGAGCGACACGTGGCGCTCGGTCCGGTCGAGCAGGACTTCAATCGGAGTGCCCGGCGCGCCGTACTTCGCCGCGTTGGTGGCCAGGTTCTCGACGATTCGGCGCAGCCCGAGCGGATCCGCCTTCATCTTGAACACGCCCTCCGCCTTCAGGACGAAGCGCTCCGGATAGAGCGCGGCGAGTTCGTCCAGCGTCTGCGCCGTGACGGCGTGGAGGTCGCACTCGCCCATCTCCAGCGCCACCCGCTTGCCGGCCTGGATGCGGCTTGCGTCCAGCAGGTTCTGAATCATGCGCTCCGCGCGGTCCAGGCTCCCGCTGACACGGGCCACGGACGTCTGGACCGTCGGAAGGTCCGCATGGCGCCTCCCCAACAGCTGCACGCTCATCTTCGCCGCCGTCAGCGGCGTGCGCAGGTCATGGGTGAGCGCCGCGACGAACGTGTCCCGGAGGTTCTGCTCCGTCTTGAGCTTCTTGAGCTGATTGCGGAGGTTGACCTCCGTCATGATGGACGCCGTCAGCTCCCGCATCACCGTGAGGTCCTGCTCGGTCCACTCGCGCACCTTGGGCTGGATGCAGCAGAACGTCCCCAGCACCTGCCCGTCCGGGTTGATCAACGGGAGCACGATGAGGGCGACGATTCCCCACGGCCCCGTCGAGGGATGGAACTTCAGGAACGGGTCGGCGGGCGCGTTCGAGGAGATGATGGGCTCGCCCTCGAGCGTGTAGCGGCACAGCGAAGCGTCAATCGGCAACGTCCGGGTCTCCTTGAACGGAGAGGCCAGGCCGTAGTCCGCCTTGAAGAACTGCCGGTCCGCGTCCACCAGCGACATGATGGTCAGCGGGACATCGAGGAGCTGCGCCGCCAGGCGGGCGAGGCGATCAAAAGCCTCCTCCGGCGGCGTGTCCATCAGCCCTGTCTCCCGGATGGCCTTCAGCCGGTTCGGGTCCCCAAGGCGGCGATTGCACCGCTGCGTCCGAGCCAGCGAGGCCTCGTCCAATTCGCCCAGAAATTTCATGGGGTGATTTTAATGCGAGGCGCCCGGCGGAGGACGGCTGGAATGTCCCGGCCCGCTCCCTCGTCTGTTGACCAGCCTACTTGAGACACGGGGAATGGGAGTCTTCGCGACGCGGCCCCCGTGTCTTCACTCGGAGCGAAGAGAAAAACGCCCGGACACCGCGCGGCTCAGCCCTTGTGTCTGCCTTTGGGCCGGGGACCCTGCACGGCGGGCTCGCTCGGCAAGTGCCGCAGGCCCATCCAGCCCAGCGCCACCACGTGCTTCGCCACGTGCTCGAGCGAGAGGGGACGGCCCTCCGCCGCCCACCACACCCCCACCTGCGTCACCATGCCGACGAGCGCGTTGGCGTACACCGGGGCGACCTTGGGGTTGAAGCCCGCGCGGCTGAACTCCGCCTGGAAGATGTCTCCCACCCGCTGCGCCAGGTCGTCGATGACGCGGGTGAGGCCACGCCGGGCGCTGGACGTGGGCGAGTCGCGCGTGAGCACGGCGAAGCCCGCCGGCTCCTCCTTCGCGTAGGAGAGGAAGGCCACCACCGCGCCCTCGAAGCGCTCGCGCGCGCTGCCCTGCGCGATGGCGTCCGACATGCGCTGCACCAGCCCGTCCATCTCCCGCTCGACGATGGCCGCGTAGAGGCCCTCCTTCGCCCCGAAGTGCTCGTAGACGATGGGCTTGGAGACCCCGGCCTGCGCCGCCACCTCTTCAATGGACGTCGCCTCGTAGCCCCGCGAGGCGAAGAGCTCGCGGCCCACCTCCAGCAATTGGGCGCGCCGCTGCGGCCCCGTCAAACGCTGCTTCTTGGTCACCTTGACCTCTAGGCTACTGGAGCGTAGGTTACCGAATCGTAAGTTACCGGCAAGTAGGCTACCCGCCGGTTTTCGGGAGACCTTCCGTGTACCTCATCCTCTGCGGCCTCGTCTTCACCGGCGCCTACCTGCTCAACATCCTCGTCATCACCGTGGGCTACCACCGCGGGCTCGCGCACAAGGCGGTGCGGCTGCACCCGGCGCTGCGGCGCCTGTTGGTGGTGGGCGGCAACTGGTTCACCGGGTTGGACCCCAAGGCGTGGGTGGTGATGCACCGGCTGCACCACGAGCACTCCGACACCCCGTTGGATCCACACTCCCCCATGAACGTGGGGCTCCTGGGCATCGCGGGCGAGCAGCTTCGCAACTACAAGCGCGTCATCGTGGGGCTGATGCGCGAGAAGCCCGAGTACACGAAGTACGCGAAGGACCTCGACTTCCCGCTCAACGCCCTCAACCGCAAGAACCTCTGGTGGCTGCCGTACGCGCTGCACGCGGGCGTGGGACTGGCGCTCGCGCTGAGCGTGGGCTGGGTGCTGGGTGGGGCGTACTTCCTGGGGATGATGAGCCACCCTGTGCAGGGCGGCCTGGTCAACGCGCTGGGGCACGCGGTGGGCGGGCGCAACTTCGACACCCGGGACAACTCGCGCAACAACCACCTGACGGCCTGGCTCATCATGGGCGAGGGCTTCCAGAACAACCACCACGCCTATCCGGGCTCGGCGTCCTTCTCGCACCACCGCTACGAGGTGGACCTGGGCTTCGTGGCCTGCCTCGCGCTGGAGCGGCTGGGGCTGGCGACCATCGACCGCGCCTATCTCATCCCCAGGCCCGAGCAGCTGGAGGCGACGCAGGCCCGGGCCTGATGACAGCGGTCATCACCCTCGATGACCGCAGACACCGGGCAGCGCGTCCCGGAGGCGGCGCGGGCTGAGGCGCTTCAGAGGGGAAACGGCACACGGGGAGGACGGCGAGAGGCTGGCACACGCCGTGCTCTAGGGAAGGCACGTCACGGACCGGACGACTTCCGGCCCTTCCCCCAACCTCGCCGTCGCCCCCCCGGAGCACTCCCATGCGCGTCGCCAACCGCCCCGTGTCCGCCCCTGCTTCCTCCTCCAGCGCGGCGACCCCGGACAAGAAGGGCAACGTCCTGGACAAGGTCCAGCCGGAGACGAAGTGGAACCAGCAGTGGGGCCAGGACATCTTCCTGGACCCCAGCAAGGGCGACAAGGCGGCCGACAGCGCGGCGCGGAAGGACGGGCGTCAGGTCACCCAGGGCAACACCGGCCCCGGCCAGGTGGCGGGCAACGAGAGCGGCAACTACGTCGGCTGGCAGAAGGACGTCGCGGAGTTCAAGACGGGCACGGGCTTCAACCAGGACGGGACGGGCGCGCAGTTCGAGGCGAGCGCGGCCGAAATCCAGGGCGATGCGTCCTACCGCATCCTCCCGTGGGAGGTGGGCGCCCGGGCCGGAGGCGAAGCCAACCTGGTCAGCCTGCGCGGCGACGCCGGCTACGGCAAGGACCTGAAGGACATCCAGGGCCTCGATAAGATTGACGGCAAGGTCTACGGCGGCGTGCACGGAGAGGTGCTGGTGGGCGCCAACGCGGACGCCAAGGCCAAGGCCGACCTGAACCTCAAGGACGGCGACATGGGCCTGGAGGCAGGGGCCGGAGCCCTGGTCGGCGCCGAGGCGAGCGCCACGGCCCGCGGTGAGCTGGGCCCCGTGCAGGGCTCCGTGACGGGCAGCGCCATCGCTGGCGTGGGCGCGGCGATTGACGGCAAGGTGGCCTTCGAGGACGGCAAGCTGACCATCGGCGGCAAGGCCAAGGCGGCGCTGGGCGTGGGCCTGGGCATCGGCACCTCGTACACCATCGACTTCAACAAGCTGAAGAACACGGTCGACAACGTCACCGGCGGCAAGGCCTCCGAGGTCGTCAAGGAGGCCACGAACAAGGTCGCCGAGGGCGCCAAGGACGTGACGGAGAAGGTCGCCGAGGGCGCCAAGGACGTCACGGACAAGGTCGCCGAGGGCGCCAAGGACGTCACGGACAAGGTCGCCGAGGGCGCCAAGGACGTCGGCAAGAGCATCAAGGGCTTCTTCGGCTTCTGACCCGAAGCACTCCTGACGAGCGAAGGGGCGAGCACCGTTGGCGGCGCTCGCCCCTTCTTGCTCAAGGACTCCGAGCGACGCTAGTCCTTCGTGCAGACGACGTCGTCGACCTGGAGGTGGTCGCGGTCGGCTTCGCTGCGGCTCGGGTAGAAGAACAGGCGCCAGTCGCGCACGTTGCCGGTGAAGCGGAAGAACACCGGCTGCCACTCGTCGCTGTCGATGACGAGGAAGTCCGTCTGCGGACTCCAGCCGCCGCTCGAATAGGTGCGATGCCGGAGGGTGCCGTGGCCTCGCACCCGGTACGAGCAGGACCAGTTGCCGCTGGGCACGTTGAACTTCTCCGTGGAGAAGCGCTCGGCGACCTGGATGGGGACGACGAACTGCATCGCCGCCGTGCCTCCATGCACCGCGTTCGTGTAGCGCACCAGGCGCGAGGCCTTGATTTCCGTGCCCGGGTCCGCGACGCCGTTGTCGAGGCCATACCAGTAGTCAGGGATGAGATGGTTGCCCTGATAGGGAATGGAATAGACATTCCAGGACTCGAAGCCGCCGTTGCGGACGATGTTCGCGGGGTGGTCCGCGGCGACGCAGCGGCGAGTGGCCGGGTCGCAGGCGGGCAAGGCGCCCAGGCAGTCGAAGGTCGTGAAGCAGGCCCCTTCGGCCAGCTCGCACACGCCCGTCGTGGGATTGCAGGTCGTCGCCGGGTTGTTGCACACGACGCCCGCGCACGGGTCACCCGGGATGCACAGGTGCGTGCCGACATCGCAGACCGGCGTCTGCGGAGTGCTCGCGCAATCGGCGTGGCGGACGCAGCGGTCCTCGGCGACGACGCACGCGTGGGCGTCATCGCAGGCCTCCCACTCGTCGCAGTCCCCGCCGATATCGCAGCGACCGGAGAGCGGCTCGCAGGTCGCGGTGGCGTTCTCGCAGCGCTGCCACGACTCGCAGCTGACCAGGTCACACGGCTCGGCGGCCCGCGCGCAGCGCACGTCGTCGATGATGACGTGGTCGCCGCTCGTATTGCGCACGCTGAAGATGAGCTCGAACGTGTCGAAGACGTCGGTGGCCAGGTTGAAGTTGTACGCCACCTGGGTCCACGACGAGCCGCTGACCGAGGTGTAGGCCGAGTACGACGAGTAGTCGTCGTCGAAGAAGGCATTGCGCACGTCGCCCGTGCCCCGTGCCTGGTAGGTGCAGGAGTAGCGGCCGGCGGACATCGACTTCGCCAGCGTCGTGAACCGCCGGTGAGTGGCCGAGGCGTTGGTCAGCCGGACGGCGTTCAGGCCCTCGAAGGCATTCGTCGTCACCTTCTGCACCGCGCCGGACTCGATGTTCGACTTGCTGCCGAACCACTGCTCCGGAAGCGCACCGGTCCACTCCTCGAAGCCCCAGTTGTCGATGACGCTCAAGACGGGAGGCTCACCCGCGTCGGGAGTCCCGCTGCCCGCGTCGGGCGTCTCCGAGCCTGCGTCCGGCGTCTCCGCACCTGCGTCCGGCGTTCCTCCACCGGCATCGGGCGTCTCGGTGCCCGCGTCGGGCGTCTCCTCGCCTGCATCCGGAGTCCCACCACCTGAATCCGGCGTCTCCTCACCCGCATCGGGAGTGCCACCAGAGTCCGGCGTCTCCTCACCCGCGTCCGGGGTGCCGCCACCTGAGTCCGGCGTCTCCTCGCCCGCGTCCGGGGTGCCGCCACCCGAGTCCGGCGTCTCCTCGCCTGCGTCCGGCGTCTCCCCGCCCGCGTCCGGCGTCCCCTCACCCGAATCCGGAGTCCCGCCACCCGCGTCCTGCGTCTGGCCTCCCGCATCCGGCCGGGTTCCTCCCGCATCGGGAAGCACCACAGGGTCCGAATCACCATCACCACAGGCGACCATCAAGACAACCAACGCAGTCAGACACCCTCGAAACAACGTCACAGCAAGCCTCCGGTTCCCAGCGATTTTCCTCTCGTACCACAATTTTCTGGCAACCAGGGTGGCGGGGGCGTCACACGGGGCGAGGTCTTGGCGGGTTCACGATTCGGAAGACTCCGCCGGGACCGGCGGTGCTGCTGGCCAGGGAGTGGCCCTGGCCGCTGATGTCCACGACAGCGACAGGGCCCCTCGGGCGAGCCGTGGCGCCTCTCATGGGCAGACGCATTCCCATCCGAAACCAGATCAAGGACAATCCTGGCAGGCATTGGCGCTGGGCCATTCCACACAGACACATCCGGAGAAGTCCATGACAAGGAACACAATGCGTTTCCTGGTGGGTTCGCTGCTGTCCCTCGCGCCGTTGAGCGCGCTCGGCGGGCCGGTGGTGGATTTCGGGTTCCCCGACCTGCTCTCCCAGCGCGACGAATACGTCAGCGTCCGTGAGGGGGCCGCCATCCAGCTTCCCTCGCTGCGGAGAGCCTCCGCGCAGGCCGTCGGACCGGCGCTGGAGAACTTCTTCGTCGTCAACCAGACCGGCCTCGACATCCACCTCGGCATCCTGACCCTGTCGGGGACTCTGAACGGCACGTACAGCCCCTACCCCGTACCCACCAGCAGTGCTGGCGGCTTCCAGGTCAGCGCCCCCACCCCCACCGTGGCGGCCCCGCTCCTACAGCACTACTACTGGACGGTCGACCCAGCGTATCCGGGGGGCGCGAAGACATGCCTCTGGCGGGTGGAGGTCAGCGACGTCGGCGGAAACTGCACGGCCCTGGTGACCCCCAGCGCGTATGGCGGCGCCGTTTGCTCCCTCTCCCTGGGCTCTTCCGGCATCGACCCAGCCACGTGTGCGATGCAACTCGTCACCTACATCCAGTGAACCGCGCCGAGCGCGGCCAGGGGCCTACCGTGAGTGCGGTCGGCCCTTGTTGTTCTCCGCCAGCCCTCGCGCCTCGATCCGGCGCGGCAATCGTTCGATGACAGGGACGTAGTCCCCTCGCGAGCCGCCCCCCTCAGGCTCCAGGAGACTTCCCCCGTGGACACCTTTCTGGGTGGATTGCGCCAGGCGCTGCGCTCGCTGCGCCGCAGCCCCAGCTTCACTCTCAGCTGCGTCCTGATGCTGGCGGCGGGCATCGGGGCGAGCACCGCGCTCTTCAGCGTGGTGGAGGGGGTGCTGCTGCGCCCCCTGCCCTATCCTCGCCCCGAGCGCCTCGTGCAGCTGTCGGAGCTGGCGGCCGACGGCCACGCGATGCGGTTCTCGGACCCCAACTTCGAGGACGTCCGGACCCAGAGTCGCACCGTCACGGCGCTGGCCCAGGTGTCGGGACCCGCGAGCGTCGCCGTCACCGGGACGGACGAGCCGACCTTCGCCACGCTGGTGCTCGCCTCGCGCGACTTCTTCCGCGCCTTCGCGATGCAGCCGGTGCAAGGTCGCCTCTTCGCCCAGGAGGAGCAGCAGGAGGGAGGCCCCCCCGTGGTCGTCGTGAGCCACACCTTCTGGAAGCGGCACCTGGGCGCCCGGCCCCTGCCCCTGTCGGACACCCTCACCTTCGAGGGACGCGCCTACACCGTGGTGGGAGTGATGCCCGAGTCCTTCGACTACCCGGTGGGCACGCAGCTGTGGATTCCTCGCGAGTTGGAGGCCCCCCTGCCCAGCCGGACCGCGCACAACTGGTCGGTGGTGGGACGGCTGGCCGACGGCGTCAACTCCCAGGCCGCGCGAGCGGAGCTCACGGCCATCGCACGGGAGCTCAAGGCCCGGTACGGCCGGGACATCGGGATGCAGGACATCGCGATGGTGCCGTTGCATGAGAGCCTGGTGGGACATGCCCAGCGCACGCTGTATGTGCTGCTCGGCGCCGCGGCCGTCCTGCTGCTGGTGGCGGGCGCCAACGTCACCAACCTGCTGCTCGCCCGAGCCGCGACCCACAGGCGCGAGCTCGCCGTCCGCGTGGCCCTGGGCGCGGGCCCCGGCGCCCTGGCGCGACGGTACCTCACCGAGTCACTGCTGCTGTCTCTCACGGGCGGCGCGCTGGGCACCCTGCTCGCCGACTGGAGCGTGCGCGCGCTGCTCGCGGTGGAACCCGGCAACCTGCCGCGCACGGGCGAGGTGTCCGTGAATGGCACGGCGCTCCTCTTCGCACTCGGGCTCTCGCTGCTCCTCGCGCTGGGCCTCGGGCTGGTGACGGCGCTGCGCGCGGCACGCCAGAGCCCCTGGGCCACGCTGGTGCAGGCAGGGCAGACGCAGGCCGGAGGAGGCGCGGCGGAGCGCACGCGCCGGGCCCTGGTCGTCGGACAGCTCGCGCTCGCGCTGGTGCTGCTGATGGGGGCGGCGCTGCTCGGACGCAGCTTGATGCGCCTGCTCTCACTGGACCCGGGCTACCGCACCGAGAACGTCGCGGTGCTCAGCCTCGTCCTGCCCCCGGCCGAGGACGAGGCGGGGTGGCAGCACAACCTCCAGCTCCAGGAGAACCTCCTCGCACGGCTGGGCGCGCTGCCCGGCGTGCGCGCGGTGGGCGCCACGAGCAGCTTCCCGCTCGAGGGAAGTCCCGCGGGGGACGGCACCTTCCTCGTGCTCAACCGTCCCGACGAGGTCAAGAACTTCGAGGACTTCGGACGGCTGGCCCACGAGCCCGAGCGCGCCGGCTCCGCCGAGTACCGCGTGGCGAGCGAGGGCTACTTCCGCGCGCTCGACATTCCGCTCGTGAGCGGACGCCTCTTCGATGCCAGCGACACCTCCGAGTCGCCCCACGTGGCCATCATCAGCGAGTCGCTCGCGAAGGCCCGCTGGCCCCGCGAGGACCCGCTGGGCAAGCTCATCCAGTTCGGCAACATGGACGGAGACCTGCGCCCCTTCACCATCGTCGGCGTGGTGGCGGACGTGCGCGAGCAGGGACTGGATGCGGCGCCCAAGCCCATGTTCTATGGCTGCTCCCGGCAGCGGCCCCGCGCGTCCTCCCGCTTCCACGTCGCCGTGTACGGTCCGGTGGACTCCCAGACGCTGGTCACCGAGGCGCGGCCGGTGCTTCGCGAGCTCGCTCCAGAGCTGCCCTCGCGCCTTCGCACGGTGGAGAGCCTGCTCTCGGACTCACTCGCCTCCAGGCGCTTCAGCCTCCTGTTGCTCGGGGCCTTCGGCGCGGTGGCGCTGCTGCTCTCCGTCGCGGGACTCGCGGCCGTCGTGTCCTACGCGGTGGCACAGCGCACCCAGGAATTCGGCATCCGCTTCGCCCTGGGGGCGACGGCGGGGGACGTGCTGCGGCTGGTGCTCCGGCAGGCCGCGCTGCTCGCGGGGCTCGGCGTGGCGCTCGGCGTGCTGGGCGCCATGGGCCTCAGCCGGGTGCTCGCGGGGTTCGTGTACGGCGTGAGCACCACGGACCCGCTCGTCTTCGCCTCGGTGGCGCTCCTCCTGCTCGGCGTGGCGCTGCTCGCCAGCTGGCTGCCGGCCCGACGCGCCTCGCGGGTGGACCCGATGACGGCGCTGCGCTCGGACGGCTGAGCCCGCGTCCATGAGCCTTGCCTGACGACAAACGCCCGGGCCCCTCGTTCAGGACCCCGGGCGTCACTTCAACCGCGCTCCGACAGGCTCAATAGCAGAGGTAGTTGTTGCCCCAGCCGTGAGCGGCGTCCGCGGGCTCGTTCCACGCGACGCAGGTCCTCCCGGAGACAGGGCCCGTGGTGGACCACTGGAAGTTGATGAGACTGAGGTTGGGCACGCAGACGTAGTTGTCATTCCAGGTGTTGGGGTCGCTGGGCTCGTTCACGGACGTGCACCGCATGCCCGCGATGGGCCCCCCGAAGCTGAACTGCACGCCTTCGTTCGTCTCGGAGCACAGGTAGTTGTCGCGCCAGGCGGCGGAATCGGACGGCTCGTCGACCGAGATGCACGTGGTGCCGGCAATCTTCCCCGAGGGTGAGAACGCGAACCGCTGCGTGTAGCACAGGTAGTTGTTGTTCCAGGAGTTGGGGTCCGCGGGCTCATTCCACTGCGCGCACCGCATCAAGGGCACCGGCAGCAACGAGGACCAGACGAAGTTCAGGGGGCTGTGGTTGGGCACACACAGGTAGTTGTCATTCCAGCCGTTGGCGTCGAAGAGCTCGTTGATGAGCGTGCAGCGCTGGCCTGAAATGGCGCCCGCATAGGACCAGCTCACCCCCTCCAGACCCGCCGTGCAGAGGTAGTTGTCATGCCAGCCGTGCGGGTCACCCGGCTCGTTGACCAGGGTGCATGCGGGGAACGTGTAGGCCTGGTATTGGAACTCCACGGGCGTCACGCCATAGACCTGGCGCAGGCCCTGGATGTCCAGGGCGCTCAAGGTCGGCCGGCCCCACAAGGCGCAGTAGTTCATGGTCGAGTTGGGGTCGTACCCGGTGATGATCTGCCCATTCGGCTGCTGGACGATGGTGTTGCCGCAGTAGCCCGGCGTGTTGGGAAGATTGGCCGGATGGTCCTGCTCGTGCCAGAAGCCCAGGGCGTGGCCGAACTCGTGCAAAGCCACGCCGCGAATGCAGTATTCGCGGTCATCGCCTGGATACGTCGCGTCATCCACGCCGTCGTTGCAGACGTGACTCCAGTTGGCGAAGTTGAAGTTGAGCCACATGCTGGGGTTGTTGCTCGAGCGGCCGACGTAGGAGCGCGGGCCGCTCTCATCCACCTGGATGCGGATGGCCTGGGCGGGAGTACTCCCATCACAGGTGCCCCAGCCCGTGAAACGCACACTGCTGTGGGTGTCCCACTGGGCCTCGACGGTCTGCCGCACCCACGTCTTCTCCGAGTTCGAGCCCGCAGCGAGCCAACAGACGGGTACATCGGTGAAGCCCGCGGCGCTCGTGGGCCAGTACGCCGCGGGATTTCCGTAAAGCGCCTCCTGCTGTGAACCCACGGCCACGACCTCCAGGTCCGGGATGGACCTGGCCGCGGGCTCGCAAGCCATGAGGAAAAGGGAGAGCAACCCGAGGATTTGGGTCACCCCAATGACACGCCTGTCGTTTTTCATGAATCCCCCCTGCGATTGACCTCTTCACTGCGAGCCAATCTCTAACACAAACAAAACATCAACCCAAGCAGGGGACCCATCATCGCCCGGAGACGGAAATATTGAACGGCAACAACATGCCACGCCATACGAAAGACACTCAGAACTTCCAGGATTCAGGCCTCTGTCTGGCCTCAAGACGCGGTGCGCTCGAAATGACGATGAAGCGGTTTTGCCGTGAATCGCTGTCAACGCCCGGCTCCGCGCTGCGGGCCACCCCCCCGCGTCAGCGCTTCGGGCTTGACCATTATTATCCTTGGGTAATAACAAGCCCCCATGAACGCGGATGAAGGGCTCGTGGCCCTGGGGTTCACCGAAGTCGAAGCGCGGGTGTACTGCGAGTTGCTCAAGGGCGCGCCGGCCACCGGGTACCGGCTCGCGCAGGCGCTGGGCAAGGCGCCTCCGAGCATCTACCAGGCGCTCGCCTCGCTGGAGCACAAGGGGGCGGTGCTCGTCGAGGAGGGTGAGCCCCGCTCCTTCCGGCCCGTGCCTCCGGACGAGGTGGTGGCCGCGCTCCAGCGGAGCTTCGAGACGCGCAGCCGAGAAGCAGCGAGCGCGCTGCGCAAGCTCCACGCCCCGGCGCAGGACGACCGCATCTACCACCTCAAGAGCACCGCCCAGGTGATGGAGCGCGCCCGGGTGATGATTGCCGGCGCCACCGAGCGGCTGCTCTTCGACCTCTTCCCTCCTCCCTTCGGAGCCCTCGCCCCCTCGCTCACCGAAGCGAGCACCCGGGGCGTGGCCATCGCGGGGCTCGTCTACGACAAGACGCCCAAGGTGCCCTTCGACTGCGTGCGCTCATCCGACGCGGACTTCGTGCGGGAGCGCTGGCCCGGCGCGCAGCTCACGCTCGTGGTCGACGCCCGCGAGTTCCTGGTGGCGCTGCTCACCCCGGATGGCACCGGCGTCAAGCAGGCCATCTGGAGCGACAGCACCTATCTCTCCTGCCTGCAGCACAGCGGACTGTCCGCGGAGGTCCGGCTGAGCGCGGCGCCGTCCGTGCGCACGCGCTTGTCGCGGGCCTTCTCCCTCATCGGCTCGAGCCCGCCCGGCCTGCGCCAGCTCGTCGGACAGCCCCCTCCTCCTCCTTCCACGCGCGGAGCCCTTCCATGAGATTCCTCCTCCCCGTCCTGCTGGCACTCATCCTCCTGCCCGTCCCCGCCGCGGCAAAAGCGGACGCCCTGGAGTCGCTCCTCGCCCGACACCTCGCCTGGCGCGGCGGGGACGCCTTCACGCGCCTGGAGAGCGTCCACGCCAGGGGGAAGACCTCGACGGGCGGCCTCCAGGGCACGATGGAGTCCTGGAGCCATCGGGACGGACGGGTCCGCAGGGATGCGGACTACGGCGTGGTGCGCGAATCGATGGCCATCACCTCCGAGGGCGGCTGGAAGCTGAACCCCAGCGGCCAGGTCGAGGACGCCTCGCCCACCGACGCGCGCGATGCACGGCACCGGGTGGCGCTCGACTTCGCAACGGCGCTGCGAGGGAGCGCCGGCGCGAAGCTCGTCCCGCAGCCCGACGCGCCACGGGATGGCCGCACCTGGAAGGTGGTGCGCGTCACCTTCGGCGACGAGGACCTCTACGACGTGTTCCTCGACGAGGCCAGCGGGGCGCTCCACGGCCTTCGCATCCGCGAGGACAACGTCACCCGCTTCGTGCGGCTGGGCGACTGGCGTCAGGTCCAGGGCGTGCGCATGCCCTTCCTGGAGGAGGAGCTCACCGACAACCCGGACTCCGACGCGCGGACGGTGGTGGAGACGCTGGAGCTGAACGTGCCCCTGGCTCCCGCCGTCTTCGAGCGGCCCGAGGACGTCCGCAAGGCGACCTTCGCGAACGGCCGCCACGGCACCGGCCTCATGCCCTTCGAGTTCTTCAACGAGAACCGCGTCTACATTCCGGCGAAGGTGAATGGCCAGGCGACGCAGGTGCTGCTGGACAGTGGTGCCGCGATGACGGTGGTCGACGCGGCGTACGCCCGCGAGCTGGGGCTGAAGACGCAGGGACAAGTCGCGGCGGTCGGCAGCGGTGGACAGGCGCAGGCTCAGTTCGCTGGCGGCGTGGACATCACCCTGGGCGAGCTGCGCTTGACGGGGCTGACGGTCGCCGTCATCGACCTGGCCGAGGTCGCGCGGCAGATAGGCCATCCGCTGCCCGTCATCCTGGGCAAGGAAGCCTTCAACCAGCTCGTCGTGGACGTGGACTTCCCCCACCGGCGCATCGCCTTCCATGAGCCTTCCCACTTCAAGGCGCCCCCGCGCGCGGTGCGCGTCCCGCTCGTCGAATCCGCGGGCGGACAGCGCGCCGTCCAGCTCTCCATCGAGGGCCGACCCGCCATTCCCGTGCTGTTCGACGTGGGCAATGGCGGGGCGCTCTCGCTCTTCCCCGCGTACTGGCAGCAGGCGGGGCTGCTCCAGGGCCGGCGCGGGTCCAAGACGCTGTCAGGCGCCGTGGGCGGGCTGCGGGAGCGCGACGTGGCGACGCTCAAGTCCATCCAGTTCGCGGGCGTCACCCTGCGCGACGTGCCCACGGTGTTCGACGACGCGGGCAACAGCATCTCCACCTCGGACCGGCTCTCCGGCAACCTGGGGCTCGCCGTCCTCGGGCGCTTCCGGATGATCACCGACTATGCGACGGACACGCTGATGCTCGTCCCCGACGCTCGCGCGCTGCGGCAGCCGTTCCGCAAGGACCGGTCCGGACTGATTGCCCTCCCCACCGAGGGACGCCTCGTGGTGAAGCTGGTGGCCCCCGGCAGCCCCGCCGCCACCACGGGCTGGAAGGTGGATGAGGAGATCATCGCCATCGACGGAAAGCCCATCGGCCCCGACTACGCGAGCACGGAGCTGGCGCGCTGGCGATATCGCCCCGCCGGGCAGACGGTGGTGCTCACGCTGAAGGATGGAAGCAAGCGCCGGCTCACCCTGCGCGACTACTACTAGGGCTCGCCGCCAGCCGCCGTCGCCCGAGCCCCCCAGGCGACGACGGCCTCCTCCCGGGCGCGTCGCTACTCGAAGAGGGAGAGCTGGCCCAGCGAGCGCAGCTGGCCCGTCGTCTCCCGCGGGGTGGCGCGCACGCGGACCCGCGACACGGGAGTCGTGCCCGTGAGGTCCACCTCCATGAAGGGCCGCACGCCGGCACCGGCGAGCAGGTTGGCCAGGGGCAGCCACTGGGTGCCGTCGGCGCTCCCCTCCAGCACCAGCTCCGTCATGGCGCCCGACACCTCGAAGTTGCGCAGCACGGCCTTGCGAAGCACCGCGGACCGCGAGAGCTGCACGGAGACCTCCTGCACTCCCGACTGGAAGAGCACGAGCCCATCGAGGTCGCCGTTGGTGATGCGGCAGGGCGTGTCGGAGCCCACGTAGGTGCACGCCGCGCCCCGGCTCGCCGGGATGAGCGCGCGCCGGGGCATGGCGACATCATCACTGGAGTAGGAGAGGCCGACCGTCACGTCCCCCACCTTCGCCTGGCGGTCCACGCTGACGAAGGCCTTGAGCCCCTGCGCGTCCTCGAGGACGTAGTCACTCAGCCGCACGGGCGAGGAGGTCTGGGTCACCTTCCAGGCCACCTCGATGCTCGAAGGGCCGACGGACAGCACGTGCTCATCGCTCCCGGCCCCGTGGGTGGCGGACAGGGGCTTGAAGCCCACGCTCACGCCTTGCGCCTCCTCGGTGGCCGTCAGCGCGCCCCTCCACTCCTGGAAGGTCGGCAGCTCCACCTTCGACTCCTGGATGAGGAAGTAGGCGGAGAGGCTCCTTCCCTCGGCCCGGTCGGGCGAGCGGGCGACGAAGCAGCGCGCGATGCTCCCCATGCGGGTGTCGGCCCCCAGCAACTCCAGCTCGAAGGTGCCATCAGCCCGGGTCTTCACCGACTTCCAGCTCGACGTGAAGGCGGCGAATGCGCACGAGGAGTTCTCGCTGCGGTAGAGCTTCAACTGCGCTTCCGGGAGCGGCGCGCCCGACTCGTCGATGAACCTGCCGCTCAGGACGATGTCCTGCCCGCTCTCCACCTTGCTCCCGGTACAGCCGCCCGCCATCGCCAGTACACCCACAGCCAACGTGTGCATCCATCGCATGGGAACCTCCCCCTTCAGTGAGCCGGGCCCCCAGTGCAATATCGGTGCAGCGCGCCGCTCCCTCTGAAACCCGAAACCCGGGCTCGGCGGATTCTGACGGGCTCGTCATGGCGAATCCCCTACGCGGGTGCCACCGCCGCTTCGCGGTGCCAGCCCCTGGTGGCCCACACGATGCGACAGGGCCCTGAGTCAAGCCCGGGGGACTCCCCCCGATGGGGGAGGGACAGCCCGCGCGCTCGCGCCTATTGATGGCGGACCACACGCAGGGCGCCGCAAGGCGGCCCGACCGCGCGGGAAGGACGCTCTCGTCGATGAACTTCAGCTCACGTGACTGGTTGCTCAGGGACAGGGTCATCGAGGCGCTCAACAGCTCCTTGTCCCTCCCCAAGGCCCTCGAGGCCGCTCGCGGCCCCCTCCTCGAGTTCACCCCCGCCGACTACATGGGCCTGTGCCTCATCACGCTCGGCACCACCGTCGACTTCCAATGGCTCGTCCCCGGCCACCGGCTCGCCCTCCTGGATGAGTACTCCAAATGGGTCGACCATGACTTCGTGCGTCCCCCCATCTTCGCCCGGCCCAATGAGGTGCTCCGGGATTCGGACATGCTCACCCGCAGGGAGCTGGAGCACAGCGCGCTGTACCAGCGCAGCCGCGAGCTGGACCTGAGCCTGGAGCACGTCATGGCCATCCTGCTCCCCGCGAACGCCGACCTGCTCGGGGCCTTCACCCTCTATCGGGACCGCCGACTCGCCTTCTCGGTGGAGGACGCCGCCCGCTTGAAGAGCCTCACGCGCCACCTGCTGAACACGATACGCAACTGCCGCGAAATGCAGGTCGTCTCCTCCGGCGCGAACCTGCTGGAGGTGCTCTACAACAGCCCCGACTCCGCCTACCTCATCGCGGCGCCTCCCGCGCGCGAGGTGCTGCGCTCGCCGCGCGCCGCGGTGATGCTGGAGCGGTGGTACGCCCGCTCCGAGCTGCACTCCTCGGGAATCCCCTCCGTCCTCATGGAGCGACTGACGGCGTTGACCCGCATGGACGCGGATGCGCGACTCCAGAACGACGTCTGGGTCTCCCTCCACAACGACGGTTACCGGGTCGTCCGCTTCGTCGAGCTGCCTGAGGCCGAGGGGCCTCGCCAGTGGGCCCTCGTCCTGACCGAGATTCCCCTGTCCATTCCCCTCCCCGAGGCGATGAAGAAGGAGCTCACCCGCCGCGAGGTCGAAATCGCCATGAGCCTGCTCAGGAACTGGTCCAACGAGCAGATCTCCAGCGAGCTCGGCATCTCGGTGCAGACCGTCAAGACGCACGTGCGGTCCATCTTCGAGAAGCTCGGCGTCGACAGTCGCGCGGACTTCATCTACCAGGCCGCGCACCTCAACAAGCCGGTCTGACCCGAGCGCGCTCGCCAGTCCCACGCCTGCGAGGCCCCGCGGCCCGTCCTAGAACCGTGGCAGCTCGAGCAGGTTGTCCGTCAAGATGCCGTTGGCCTTGGTCCTCAGATGGGGCCGCGCGGCGTCCACCACGGCGACCTTCACGTCCGTGGACCCGACGCGCACCCGGGCATCGCCTCCCTCCTGGACCCACCGGACCAGCTCCGCGTGGCTGCTCTCGCCCGTCCCGGCTTCTTCCTTCCAGCGAAGGCGTGAGATGTGCTCGTGAAGCGCACCGCCCTCGAGTTGGATTTCGGTGATGTAACGCATGAAGTCGACTCCCAGTCCAGATGCCACGATTGGAATGGGAGGATGGCCTCACGCGGACAACCCTGTCTCTACCACCCGGGAGGTATTACGACCGGCGGCGCGCCCCCAGGTCAATCACTCGCAACGACAAGACACCGCCAGGGGCCTCATGCAAGGCCCCTGACGGCGCGAGCTTCGAATTACTGGATGTTGGTGACGATCTGCGCGTAGCACGTGGTCGGGTCGATGAAGGAATTGACCGCGTCCAGCGTGCAGACCGCGCCGCCGTAGGTGCCGAAGAACACCTGCGCCGCGCAGCTGCCAGCGACGTCGGTGACCTCCACCCGCCAGACACACGTCTTCCCGGCCGCCGGATTCGCCGCGTTGGCCGTCCAGTAGTACTGCTGTACGACCGGGGCCGCCACGGTGGGGGCGGGAGCAGCGACCTGGTACCCACACAGGCTGCCCAGGGCCGGGGGGCAGGGATAGGGATTGTAGACGCCGTTCAGGCCGCCCGTGAGCACCTGGATGCCCAGGGTGAGGCTGAGGCCGCTGTTGTTGAAGACGAGCAGGTCCTCGTTCGCCGCGGCGACGGAGTTGCCACCGGAACCTTCGCGCACGGGAACCTGGACTCCCTCGGCGCGGAGGCTGACGTACTCGGTACGCTCGGAGAGGAGATCAGGGAACCCGTGCTCCACCTGTCCGGCGAGGGCGATGGACGGGATGAGAGACAGCAGCGAGCCAGCCAGGAAGCGCTTCACGTTCCTCGTCATGGACTTCTCCTGTGTTGTTTGTGCGGGGTGGCCGAAGCCAATGCCTTACTAACACCGCTCCTGATTCAATTACAAATCAAAACAGGGAACTCCAGCACACATGAATCTTTGTGCTCCGGCCGTGTCACACCAATGGCATCGAATGTCAGACTAAGGGGTTTCCACGGGGCCGCAAAGACATACGTCTCGACAGTCAAAGATACAGGGTTGGCTCTACCGGAATCCCCGAGGTCGAAGTCACCCCTGGCGGAGGAGAACAGCAGGCTCAAGAAGCTGCTGGTCGGGCGGAAACGTGGACCCCGAATCCCGGCGGGAAAGCCCCGCGAGAAATATCGAGCGTCACCGCCCGGAGGCCCACGCACGGGTCGGCTCACTCCAGGAGCGCCAGGGGGAGAGACTCGCGAGTGGCGAGTCCCTCGACCGCGCTGGCGCTCGAACTCGCGCTACTTCTTCGCGCCCTGCCCCTTCACCAGCTTCTTGCCCAGGGTGAAGAGCAGCACCGTCACGGCGCCAGCGCCCAGCCCCACCACCGCGTTGAGCAACATGGGGGCAAGCCCGCCCAGGATGCTTCCCACGCCCGGCACGCCCGCGGCCCACCGGGTGAGGGACTCCTCCGCGTGGTGCAGGCTGGAGACGCCGTGCACGAGGATGCCGCCGCCCACCAGGAACATGGCCGCCGTCCCCGCCACGGAGAGGAACTTCATCAGCCACGGGGCGGTGCGGAGGATGCCGGCGCCCAGGCTCTTCTGGAAGGCTCCCGGCTGGCGGCTGAGGTACAGCCCCGCGTCGTCCAGCTTCACGATGCCCGCCACGAGCCCGTACACGCCCACCGTCATGATGAGGGCGATTCCCACCAGGACCGAGACGCGGGTGGCGAAGCCCACCGTCGCCACGGTGCCCAGGGTAATCGCGATGATTTCCGCGGAGAGGATGAAGTCGGTGCGCACCGCGCCCTTGATTTTGTCCTTCTCCAGCGCCACCAGGTCCACGCTCGGGTTGGACACCGCCTCGCGCAGCTCCTCCCGGTGCGCGCTGTCCTCCTCCTCGCTGTGCAGGAACTTGTGGGCGAGCTTCTCGAAGCCCTCGAAGCAGAGGAAGGCGCCGCCCACCATCAGCAGCGGCGTGACCAGCCAGGGCGCCAGCGCGCTGATGGCCAGCGCCGCCGGCACCAGGATGGCTTTGTTGACCAGTGAGCCCTTCGCCACCGCCCACACCACCGGCAGTTCGCGGTCCGCGTTGACGCCCGTCACCTGCTGCGCGTTGAGCGCCAGGTCGTCTCCGAGCACGCCCGCCGTCTTCTTCGCCGCCACCTTCGTCAGGATGGAGACGTCATCCAGGATGGTCGCGATGTCGTCGAGGAGCGCAATCAGGCTGCTGCCTGCCATGGAGGTCTTTCCGGAGGGAGGGGTGGGACATCGTCGCCTTGCGACCCGCCCGAATTAGCACAGGGGCAGGGCCGGGGCACGGCTTCGCTGCGCACCGGTCCCCCTCCGGGGCCTCCAGCGCCAGGAGAACAGGGAAGCCCCTCCTCGCCGGGGGGCCCCACCACGTCCTCCCGGGGCGGCCAGCCCCACCCCCTGACGGGTCCTCCGTGCCGCTCAGAAGGCGGACGCGCCCGCGGTGGCGACGGCGTGGTCCTGGTCTCCGGAGCCGCCGCTGACGCCGACGGCGCCCACCACCTTGCCGTTCTTCTTCAGCGGGACACCGCCCGCGAAGATCATCACCTGCCCGTGGTTGGACGCGTGGATGCCGTAGAACGGACCTCCCGGCTGGGAGGCCTTCGCCAGGTCCTGCGTGGAGATGTCGAAGGCGCGCGAGGTGAAGGCCTTCTTGATGGAGATGTCGATGCTGCCCAGCCACGCCCCGTCCATGCGCACGTGGGCGACCAGGTTGCCGCCTTCGTCCGCGACGGCGATGTTCATGGGCTGGCCCAGCTCCTGGGCCTTCTTCTCTGCCGCGGCGATGATGCGACGTGCGTCTTCCAGACGGACCATGGACACCTCCTGCGTGGGGTTGCAGGCGCGCAGGACGCCTCTGTCCCCAATGAAAGACAAGGCCGTGCTCGCGCGAGCACGGACGAGTGTCCTGGACGCAATGAGGGCGGCGGGAGGTTGTTCCGCCAGGTGACGGTTGTCCCGGCGCCGGTCCTCGAAAGGCCCTGGCCCATCGCAGGCGGCAGCCATCAACTCCGCCGCGCGTTGTAGTCCGCGGCCTACAGGCCAGGGTGGGCATACCTCGCCCTTTCGCGCCTTTGCGCGCAGGCCCGGACCTTGCTCATGGGGACGTCAAGAGTTCCCCATCCCCTTGGAGCCCCTTCATGAGCGTCGGACCCGCGAGCAGTCGAGGCAGCGTCAGTGAGCAGGATGCGGCGGCACGTCGCGCCGCCGAGGAGGCCCGACGCGCGGCGGAGGCGGCGCGCAGGGCGGCGGAGGCCGCGCGAAAGGCGGCGGAGGCCCAGCAGGCCGCGGAGGCCGCGCTCAAGTCCGGCACGGCCTTCGAGGCCACGCCGTCCCGACAGGCGGAGTTCGACAAGCGCCTGGGCACCGAGGCCCCGGCCACGTCACTCCTCACGGAGGACGCGAAGGACGGACAGGTGAACTGCCTGGACGTCGCCGCCGACTGGGCGAACAAGGCCACGCCAAAGCTGCGCGGGCGCTCGGAGATGGTCTTCCTCAAGGACACGCGCGCAGGCGCGGAGGGCGAGTCCGGACACGTCGTCGTCCGCCAGGGCGAGTCGGTCTTCGACCCGACGACGAAGAAGTCCTACGAGTCGCTGGAGGCCTTCAAGAAGGCGCAGCCGCACTACGAGGAAGCGGGGAGCCTCTCCGCCAACCACGTGAAGAACATCCTCGCCGCGCCCCCGGGCTCCGCCGAGCGGGCCACCGCGCTGGAGCGGGCGAAGGTGCCCCCGGGGTTGCAGAAGATGATGGTGGCGGACTCGGAGAAGCCGGCCACTCCGACGGAGCAGGCCACCCAGGACTACGAGCAGGGCATCAAGGGCCTCTCCAGTCAGGCCGAGCGCAGCAGCCCGTTCACCGAGCTGGTGTCGCGGCATCGGCACGACCCCGAGTACCTCGCGCAGCTGGTCAAGTGCGCCAAGGAGGACGGCACCCTCGCTGAGATTGTCGACCCACGCCTCTCCAAGGGAGACAGTCCCCTGGACCGCAGCCTCTTCGACAAGGATGACAAGGGCCAGTACCCCACCAACCCTGGAGCGGGCGAATGCCGCAACGATGTCTTGATTGCCCTTGATGCCGCGAAGGCCAGGGGCACCCTCACGGACCCGGAGATGGGCGGCCTCGCCCAGAAGAGCGCGGCCTGGGGCAGCATCGTCCAGGAGATGCAGCCCGGCTGGTCCGGCCCCCGGGTCGCCGGGACGGAAATCCGCAGCGCCCAGGGCCGGTTCGACCAGGCGCGCGAAAAGGCCAAGGAGAAGAGCCAGGAGCTGCAGAAGCTCGTGGCGGGCTTCGGCCCGGCGCTCACGACGGCCCAGCAGCAGAAGCTCATCACGAAGTTCAAGAACGAGCCCGAGAACAAGGCCGTCTTCGCGGCCGAGGCCCAGGCGGCCAAGGACCTGGCCGCCACCGTCGAGAAGCACAAGGAGGGCATCTTCAAGAGCGCCTCCACCAACCCCAGTGGCGCCAAGGACCTCTACAAGTCGCTCCAGACCCTCGCCAACTCGGGCGCCGCCAAGACAGCCCTGGACCTCGTCATCGACATCAAGAAGGACCCGGCCCTCAAGGAGGCGTTCGCCGGGTTCAAGGACTTCGACAAGGACATCACCGGGCCCGCCATCTCCGGTGGCCTCTCCCAGCACATCGCCGAGAATTCAGGAGATCCGAAGAGCGCCATCGCGGACTTCACGGAGAAGCTGAAGGAGCTCAAGCGGTTCGCGGATGACAACGTCAAGCCGCTCTTCGACATCCAGGCAGGCGTGTCGAAGTTCATGCAGGGCTTCGAAGACCAGAAGCTTCCCAAGAGCGAGCGTGCGACCCTCCTGAAGAACCTGGCCAAGGAGTTCGAAGGCCAGAATCCCCTGGGCAGGGGCCTGCTGAAGGCCACGCTCATCGCCTGGAGCGTGGAGAACGGCGCCGGGGACGACTCCAGCACGTCGGAAGCCATCAAGGAGTTCTCCAAGGCCACCCAGGGCGGTGCCGAGCTCTTCGCGGGAGCCACCCAGAGCCTCGTCAATGCTGGAAAGTGGACGCAGTACACGAACGCCGCGAAGCACGCGGACTTCGTGGCCAGGGTCACGCCGGGGCTCGGCCTCCTCGCGAACTCGGCCTCCGCCTGGGTCAACGCCAGCGAGCTCGCATCCGGGGACGGCAACGTGGGCAATGTCATCGCGCTCTGCGGAGACGTCATCGGAATCGTCGGAAGCGGACTGGAGGCCTTCCCCGTGACCGCGCCCGCCGGCGCCCTCGTAGGAGGGCTGGGGGCCGTCATCAACGCGGGCGGTGAAATCCTCGCGAGCCACATCTCGGGAGAGAAGGACGACAAGGAGGCCGCTCGCAAGGAGAAGGCATTCAACGACAAGCGGGCCGAGTACCTCCACGCGGCGGTGAACGAGCCCAAGCTGGAGGAAATCCTCCTCAACACCGATGGCCGCGTCGCCCAGAAGCTCACCCAGGACCTGAAGCTGGACCCCAAGGATGTCCAGCGACTCACGAAGAAGATTCCAGGCCTCCTGAATGGAGACGACAGAGCGCTCGAGCAGCTCGATGGACTGAAGCAGGTCGCGGACCGGCTCAAGCTGGACTCCAGCCAGCTCGTCGATTTCGTCGAGGGCATCACCCAGGGAACGGAGAAGCCGTCGTGGGCCCTGTCAACCATCCTCCAGCACTTCGTGCCGGGAAACTCGGACCCGGTGAGTGAGGCGAAGAACAAGGACGAGCTGGTCGCCGCGCTGAAGCAGGCCTACAAGGATTTCAACCCCAAGGACCCCTTTCACAACGGGCAGCCGGACTTCCTCCCGACCTTCGACCCGGCCTACAAGAACGCCATCCGGGCCGCCGAGCGCCTCTGATTCACGCCCTGGATGGGTGAGTCGACTCGCCTCCCTTCGCGGAAATCTCCGGATATGCTGCGCATGTGGCGGAGCTTCCAGAGCAACCCGAGAGGCTCGGCCGATATCGGCTGTGCTCGCGTCTTGCGCGCGGTGGGATGGCGGAGTTGTTCCTCGCGGTGCTCCCCGGGCCTGACGGCTTCGAGAAGCCCGTGGTCATCAAACGCATGCTGCCGGGGCTCGCCGCCCAGGAGACCTACCGACAGATGTTCGCCGAGGAAGCCCGCCTCATGGCCACCTTCGGGCATGGGCATGTCGTCTCCGCGCTGGATTACGGCGTGGAGCACGGCAGCCCCTACCTGGTGCTGGAATACGTGGACGGTGTCGACCTGGGCCGCGTCCTCGCCGCGAAGCGCGCGTTGCCTCCACCGCTGGTGCGCTACGTGGGGCTGAGCCTGCTTCACGCGCTGGAGCATGTGCATGGCCTGCGCGACTCCCGGGGCGAGCTGCTCGGCATCGTCCACCGGGACATCAGCCCGGCCAACGTGCTGCTGGGCCGCACCGGGGACGTGAAGCTGGCGGACTTCGGTATCGCCAAGGGCCTGCGGACTCGCTCGCACACCGCGCCGGGCAGCACGCGCGGCAGGCTCCGGTACATGTCCCCCGAGCAGGTCCAGGGCGGGCCGCTCGACGGCCGCGCGGACCTCTTCTCGCTCGCGGTGCTCCTCCATGAAGCGGTGGTGGGCCAGGGGCCGTTCTCCGCCACCAATGACGCGCAGCTCCTGCTCGCCGTGCGGGATGCGCGGCTCGCGCCCACGGAGGACCTGCGGCGCGCGGCGGGCCCCGCCCTCGCGGACGTGCTGCTGCGCGCCCTGCGGCGACACCCCGCGGAGCGCTACACCTCCGCGGGCGAGATGGCGCGGGCGCTGGCGGCCGTGGACAGCCAGGGAGAGAGTGAGCAGCCCTGGCGCGTGGCGGAGATGGTGGCGGAGACGCTCGCCTCGGAAGCCACGGCGCCTGGCGCCTCACGTGAGGCAAGTCACCGCGGTCCATTCTCGGCCGTACTGCTCGCGCTGCGTGAGGAGGAGTCATGAAGCGGCGGCTTCCCTGGCGTCGGACAGGCTTTGCGCCGTGACAAGGAAATGAACACAGACATGTCAGGGCATACCGAGGTCATCGCCTCCCAGGACATGACGGGGGGGCTGTCCGTCCGGCGGGTGCGGCTCCAGGTCTCCGTGGGCCCGGACGCGGGCGCGGAGGTGGCCTCCTCCTCCGAGACGCTCACCATCGGCAGCGCGCCGGGAAACAACCTGGTGCTGACCGACCCCACCGTGTCCCGCTTCCATGCGGAGCTGGTGAGGGAGCGCGGCGGCTACCGGCTCAGGGATTTGGAGAGCACCAACGGCACGCGGGTGGACCACGTCCGGACGATGGACGCCTTCGTGGTGGATGGCTCCACGCTGGCCTTCGGCAACACCTCCGTGCGCTTCACCTGGGTGGCCGAGCAGGACGTGGTGCCGCTCCACCCCGAGCCACGCTTTGGACGACTGGTGGGAGAGGGCCCGGCGATGCGGGCGTTGTTCGCGCGGCTCGCGCGGCTGGCCGTCACGGATGCCACCGTGCTCATCGAGGGCGAGAGCGGCACGGGCAAGGAGCTGGTGGCGGAGGCGCTCCATCAGCAGAGCCCGCGCGCCTCCGGCCCCTTCGTGGTGGTGGACTGCGGCTCCATCCCCGCGGAGCTGGTGGAGAGCGAGCTGTTCGGCCATGAGAAGGGCTCCTTCACCGGCGCCACCCACGAGCGGCGCGGGGCGTTCGAGGCCGCGCAAGGCGGGACGCTCTTCCTCGACGAGATTGGCGAGCTCCCTCTCGCGGTGCAGCCCCGCCTGCTGCGCGCGCTGGAGCGTCGCCAGGTGAAGCGCGTGGGAGCGGATGCCTTCCGGCCCGTGGACGTGCGCTTCGTGGCCGCCACGCACAGGGACCTGCGCGCCGCCGTCAATCGGGGCGGGTTCCGGGAGGACCTGTACTTCCGCCTCGCGGTGGGCATGGTGACGGTGCCCCCGCTGCGGGCCCATCTGGAGGACCTGTCACTGCTGCTCCTGCACCTGTGGGAGGAGACCTTCCGCACGCTCGGGCTGCCGCCGCGCCCGTACACGCCGCCCGGCGCGGAGACGCTGCATCAGCTCATGTCCATGCCCTGGCGAGGCAACGTGCGCGAGCTGCGCAACTTCGTGGAGCGCAGCGTGGCCATGTCCGGCGCGCTGGATGCGGCGTTCGTCCAGGGCTCGGCGCCGCCGCTCTCCGCGCAGGGCACGCCGTCGGTGCGCGTGGACCTCCCATACAAGGACGCGAAGGAGGCCTGGCTGGCCCACTTCGAGGAGACGTACCTGCGCCAGCGCCTGAGCGCCGCGGGTGGCAATGTGAGTCAGATGGCTCGCGAAGCCGAGGTAGACCGGGCCCACGTCATCAAGCTCTTGCGCAAACACGCGGTGCGCTGAGTCACCTGCGAGGAATGTCCCGCGTGCTAACGTCCCGCTCCACGATGCCGCGGTGCCCGAGGTGCCAGAGCGAATATGGGGAGGGAATCGTCTTCTGCGCCCAGGATGGCGACGCCTTGTTGCCCATGGTGCTCCAGGGGCGCTACCGGCTCCTGTCTCCCCTGGGCGAGGGGGCCATGGGCGTCGTCTACCTGGCCGAGCACATGGGGTTGGGCAAGCGCGTGGCGGTGAAGGTGTTGCGGGGTGAGCTGTCTCGCGATGCCACCTTCTGTCGCCGCTTCGAGCTGGAAGCGATTGCCGCCAGCCAGATTGGCCATGAGCACATCGTCGACGTGACGGACCTGGGGCGCACCACCAGCGGCGAGCTCTTCTATGTGATGGAGTTGTTGGAAGGCCAGAGCCTGGGCGCGCTGCTGCGGCGTGAGCGTGTCCTGTCACTGGCGAGGGCCGCCCCCATCCTCGCGCAGATATGCCGGGCGCTGGAGGCGGCGCACGCGCGCGGAATCATCCACCGCGACGTGAAGGCGCAGAACGTGATGATGGTGTCGCGCGAAGGCAGGCCGGACTTCGTCAAGGTGGTGGACTTCGGCATCTCCAAGATGAACCTGCCGGAGGGGGAGAGGCTCACCGAGACGGGCGCCATCCTGGGCACCGCGGACTACATGGCGCCCGAGCAGGTCTCTGGCGGCGCGGTGGGTCCGCACACGGACGTCTACGCCGTGGGCGCCCTCGCCTACAAGCTGCTCACCGGCACGCCTCCCTTCCATGGGGAGAACTCCTTCGCCACCATGCTCCAGCACCTGGAGGCGAAGGTGGAGCCCCCCAGCCTGCGACGCCCGGACCTGGGCCTGCCCGAAGCGCTGGATGCGCTGGTGCTGCGGGCACTCGCCAAGGAGCCCCAAGTACGCCCCTCCATGGCGCGCTTCCGCGTGGAGCTGGAGGCGCTCGCGTCTGAGGCCCGGCCGCTCGAACGGGTGACAGGACGGGTCGAGACCTCAGCTCCCATGACGGGGCCGCCGGCCATTGTCCCGGTGGCGGCGCCTGAGCGCACCTCGTCCTCGCAGCGGGCCTGGCGGTGGGTGATGGCGGGGGGAGTGCTGGCCTTGCTCGGCACCTCAGCCTGGCTGCTCGTCCATCACAAGCCTCCGATGACGGTGACGCAGGCAGCTCCGGAGACAGCGCCTCCAGTCGCCGCGCGCCCGCCTCCTCCGACCCCCTCGCCATCAGCCCCGGTGCAGGCTCCGACACCAGCACCTCCGCTTCGTGTGTCCATCATCTCCGAGCCTCCGGGCGCCACGGTGAGCGTGGGAGGCCGCGTCCTCGGGATGACGCCACTGGAGCTGGACAGCACGGAAGACAGAGGACCGTGGGTCATCTCACTGGCAGGGCATGCCCCGGCCTCCGTGGAACGCCTTCCGCCGAGCGGACAGGTGGACGTGACGTTGAAGAAGCTGCCCGCGCCGCGAGCTCCCAAACCGCCCGCTTCCGAGCTGAAGAAGGTGCGGGAGCTCAAGCCCAACCCCTTCTGAGCCGATGATGATGATTTCCCCCTCCAAAGCCACGTCTCGCGTCCTTCTCGCGCTGTTGTTGACCCTGACGGGCACGCCAGCGGTCGCGGCCAATGCCGCTGCTCGGACCGAGGCACGCCGTGCCTTCGAGCGAGGAACCCGCCTCTATGACCAGGCTCGCTACGCCGAGGCCGCGACGGCCTTCGAGGAGGCGTATGGGCGGGTGCCCAACGGCGTGGTGCTCTACAACCTCGGCCAGTGCTACGAGAAGCTCGGTGCGCTGGACAAGGCGCTGAGCTCCTATCGCGAGTACCTGCGACTGGTGCCCAAGGCGCAGGACCGGGAGGGGGTCCAGAACCTCATCGCCAACCTGGAGACACGGCTGGAGGCCACGCGTCGGCCGCTTGTGACGGTGGCCAGCGAGCCCTCGGGGGCCCAGGTGCTGCTGGATGGTCAGGCCCGTGGGCAGACACCCTGGAGCGGGCCGGTGGGCGTGGGCAGACATGAGCTGGAGCTGACCCTGCCGGACCACCTGTCCCTGAAGCGAGGGCTGGAGGTGCGCGCGGGCGAACCCATCCAGTTGCAGCTGGCGCTCACGCCGACACCGGCAGTGGCCACCGGACCGGTGTCTGTCGTCACGGAGGAAGCACCTTCGCGGGGGCGAATCTGGACCTGGGTGGCCGCTGGAGCGACCGGGGCGGCGACAGCGGGAGCGGTGCTGCTCGGGAGCATGGCGCGCGCCGATGCGCGGGAGCTGACCCGCCGTCCGCATGAGGGGGCCGAGGTCCAGCGGCTGCACGACTCGGCGCAAGGCAAGTCACGGACGGCGAACGTCCTGTATGGCGTGGCGGGCGTGGCGGCGGCCGCGGGCGTCACCCTCTTCTTCGTCGAGGGGAGCTTCTGACATGCGCGCGGTCTGGATGGTGCTGGGTGTGTTGTGGTTGGGCTGCTCCGTTCAGCTCTCGCCGGTGCCGTGTCTGGACGACCTCCAGTGCCTCCCTTCACAGCACTGTGGGCAGGAGGCGGTGTGTGTCGATGGGGTGCGGACGACGCAGATGCTGCACGAGTCCTGTGACATGGCGATTCGGACTGTCGCGTCCCGCGCGAGCGAGTGCCTGGGCGGAACCGTGGAGGACTTCGTGCGACTGCTGGACCCGGACGTCGTATGTCGCTCGGTCGAAGCGAGCGTGGCGGCGGGGCGACAGGTGTTCCGGCCCGAGGAGTTTGGCGCATGCGTGCAACACCTCCGGACAAAGGCCTGTGGAGAGTTCAGCCTCGAGGAGACGAATGTCGAGGGAGAGCGACATCTCGAGGCGCTTGCACAAGGAACACTGCTGGAGGACTGCCCTGCCTTCACGCCCCTGGTGGCCACGGGAGGCTCGTGTGCGAACACCGCCGACTGCCAGGGCGGGTGGTGCGACACCAAACCCACCGAAGGGTGTCCCGGCGTGTGCCGCGCATACATCCCCGCCAGCGCGGCGTGTACCGCACAGGAACGGTGTGAAAAGGGCGCATCCTGCTCAGGCGGACAGTGTCTCCTCGACGTGGGGTCGGGCGGACGCTGTGCCTTGGGAGTGAAGTGTTCGTCGGACTCGGATACGCAGTGCGACAATGAACGCTGCGTCGTGCGCAGGACGGAGGGCCCTTGTACGGACGACGAGCAGTGCTCGCTCCGGTACCGATGTGCGAGGAAACAGCCCTCCTTGGGAAAGGATTCTCCCAAGGAGTGCCGTGCCGTGAAGGCACTGGGAGAGGCGTGTGAGCCGGGCGCCTTGGATTGCGCGCCGCTCTCCTATTGCGACTTGGGGTCCCAGACCTGTGTCTCGGCGCCGAAGGCTGGCTCCTCTTGTGGCTACCTCGGTGGATTGAACGGGGAGTACGTCGACTGCCTGCAGGCCCGCTGCAAGTTGAGCCTCCTCCCCTCCGTGTGTCTGGCTCACGGCCCCGAGGAAGATTTCTGTGCGGAGAGCAGGGACTGCGCGCCTTCCAGTGCCTGCCGGAACGAGGAATGCGTTCCCCTGTGGTGCGGCTGAGCACCCGACCGGCGGGTTGAGCAGCACCGTCACGGTTGCTATACCCGCACCCGGCCTTCGTGCGCAGACACGACGCCCGTAGGAGCCAGCCGGATGGGAACAGCCGAATCCGCAGATGAGTGAGCCGCGGCGACACGTCAACCGTTGCCGCGGCCCTCTGCACCAGCTCATCCCAGTTCTCCTGGAGAGGCAGAGCGCCGCCAGATGTTCCTCATTTGTGCGGATGCAATCGTGCCTGACTACAAAACCCTGTCGTGGAAGCACTCCGTGCCAGCAGCGCTGTGGCTGATGGCCCCCTTCGACCTCCTGGCCTCGCTGGCCATGGACATCTACCTGCCCGTGGTTCCGGCGATGACCGGAATCCTCAACACCTCCCCCTCCATCATCCAGCTCACGCTGAGCCTCTACATGGCCGTGCTCGGGCTCGGGCAGATGGTGTTTGGCCCCGTGTCGGACCGCATCGGCCGGCGTCGAGTCCTCCTGGGAGGCGCGCTGTCGTTCGCGACCGCCTCGTTCCTGCTCGCGGGCACCTCCGATGCCGCGATGTTCGTCGGCCTCCGGCTCCTGCAGGCCATGGGAGCGTCCGCGGCCCTCGTCGCCACGTTCGCGACCGTCCGTGATGTCTATGCGGACCGGCCCGAGGGCACGGTCATCTACAGCCTGTTCAGCGCCATGCTGGCCTTCGTTCCCGCGCTCGGTCCCATCGCCGGGGCCCTGCTCGCGAAGCACCTCGGATGGCGCGCCATCTTCGTCACCCTCGGCCTCCTGGCGACGGTGGCCCTGCTGAATGCCTTGCCGAGATGGCACGAGACGCGCCCCTCCGGCGGAACACACCCGCGCGTGGCGTTCCGACCCATCCTGCGCAGCGCCGCGTTCTGGACGTACACCCTGGGATTCAGCGCGGCCATGGGCTCGTTCTTCGTCTTCTTCTCCACGGCGCCCCGGGTCCTCATCGGACAGGCGGGCTTCTCCGAGCTCGGGTTCAGCCTGGCCTTCGCCACCGCCGCGCTCGCGATGATCCTCACGACACGCTTCGCCAGGCGCTTCGTGAGCACGTGGGGACTCGCGGGAAGCCTCACCCGGGGGATGCTCCTGTTGTTGCTCGGCGCGGCGCTGCTGGCCGCCGGGCAGCTCCTCGCGCCTCCGTCACTCTGGACCTTCGTCGCGCCGATGTGGGTCATCGCGGCCGGTATCGTGTTCGCCGCCTCCGTCACCGCCAATGGCGCGCTCCAGGCCTTTGGCGCCATGGCGGGCACGGCCGTCGCCCTCTACTTCTGCGTCCAGAGCCTCATCGTCGGCGTCCTCGGTACGGTGCTGGTCGTCGCGCTCGACGGCGACACCGCGTGGCCCCTGGTGGGGTACGCGTCGCTCATGGCCGGCGTGACGTTGACCTCGCTGTGGCACCTCCAACGCCGTCAGCACGTCCCGGAGGCCTCCGTGTCAGCGACGAGGCCCGACGCCACCTAGGCCCGCCGGACAGCGCCTGCTCATCGAAACAGACCGCGCCGCGAGGACACGCCCTCGCGGCGCGGCTCACCCGCCCCCGCGCCGGAGGACGGCGGGAGTGAGCCCCGTGAGTCGGCGGAAGACCGTGGTGAAGTGGCTCTGCGAGCTGAAGCCGACCTCCAGCGCGATGTCGCCCAGAGAGCGGGACGTGCGGCTCAACAACTCACGCGCCCGCTCCACCCGCCGCTGCTGCACGTAGGCATGCGGCGTCATCCCCATGGACTGACGGAAGGCGCGGGTGAAGTAGAAGACGCTCAACCCCGAGCGCTGGGCCATTTCCTCCACGCGCAGCTTCCGCGCGAGGTGCGCCTCGATGAAGAGCTGCACGCGGTGGAGCGCGGCGGCGGAGAGACCACCCCGCCGTCGCGCCGCCCTCGAGCCTCCCGGGGCCTGGAGCAGCTTCGCCACCCGAGTGGCATGACGGTCCTGGACCGCCCTGGCCGCGGTCAGGAAGCCCGCGATGAGCTTCAGGTCCGCATCCGGCAGGGCGGACATCAACTGGAACCCATCCACGCGGAGGGGCCCCCAGAGCGTCTCAATCCACTCGCGCGCATGCTCGGTGAGCGCGAGCCGCCTGCCACCTCCAGCGGCCTCCCGCCGGACATAGCCGGCGAGCTCCAGCCGGGCCACGTCGGTGCCTCGCGCGACGGCGCTCAAGGGCGTGGGACCTCCGAAGTGCAGCTGCGCCAGGCACGCCAGCTCCGCGCGACCGAGCGCGAGCACCTCCCCGACGGCCGCGTCGAACTCCGCGGAGGCATCCTGGAAGCGGACGATGTCGGCGCCAATCTGCGCGAGGAGGGCGTGTCGGGGGTCCATGGGGAACACCGCAGGATTCAGAAAAACAGCACAAGGGTACGAAAGACGCTCGCGCGCCACGGGGCGCATCCTGCCCGCATGATGAACCTGAAGCCGTCGGCGGCGGAACTCTTCCTGTGGCTCTTCGTGCTCAACCTGGGCGTCTCGTTCGGCGCGGGGCTCTACGAGCACCGCATCGTGCTTCCCAGGTGGCTGGACACCACGAACGCGCACTGGCTCGCGGAGGCGGCGCGACAAGACGACGTGGGGCGGCGCTTCTGGGCCTTCGTCAGCACCGGGCCGCTGACGCTGCTCACCCTGGCGAGCCTCTACTTCGCCACGCGCGCCACGGGGCCGCTGCGCTTCTGGTGGCTTGGGGCCGCGCTGGTGGCGCTCGTGGACAGGCTCTTCACCTTCTCGTACTTCATCCCCACCATGATGCGGCTGATGCAGGCGCCCGACAGCCCGGCGTCCGTGGAGAGCGCGCTGCTCTGGGCGCGGCTGAACCACCTGCGCCACCTCCTCGTCGCGGGTGCCTGGTTCTCGTCCCTCCAGGCCCTGTCCTGGCTTCGGGTGAAACCAGGCCAATGACCGCCATCGGCATGGCGGCAACCCCGGGCTACTCCGAGCGCAGCACCTCGGCCGGGTCCACGCGAGAGGCGCGGCGCGCGGGCCCGTAGCTGGCCAGCACGGCCAGGGTGACGAGCAGCCCGCACACACCCGCGAGGACGAGCGGGTCCGCCGCGCTCACCTCGAAGAGCAGCGCGCCGAGCACCTGCCCCATCGCCAGCGCGCCCAAGAGCCCAAGGACGATTCCCAGCCCCGTGAAGCGCAGTGACTGGAGCACCACCATGCCGGCCACCTGCGCCGCGCGGGCGCCCAGGGCCAGGCGGATGCCCAGCTCCCCGCGCCGCTGTCCCACGATGAAGGCGATGACGCCGTAGAGCCCCACCGCGCTCAACAGCAGCGCCATGCCCCCGGAGATGCCCAGCAGGAACAGCGTGAAGGACGCCCGCGCCACCGACGGCGACTTCGCCACCACGCGCTCCATCGTCTCCACGTTGGCCATGGGCACCGTGTCGTCCAGCTCCGCCAGGATGCGCCGGATATCGGGCGTGAGCAGCTCCGGGCGCGAGGTCGCCGTGCGCACCACCACGGTGGGAGAGCGACGGGGCCCCCACAGCGGAAGGCCCTCGGCCGGCGCAAGCGGGAAGAACACCGCCTCCGAGGGAGGCTTGTCCAATCCCTGGGCCCTGAGCGGCCCCGTCACGCCGATGACCCTGTAGTACGGCGGCCCGAGGCCATTGCCCCGGATGCCCTTGCCCAGCGCGTCCTGTCCCGGCCAGAGCCGCTCGGCGAGCGCCTTCGTCACCAGCACGCCGTCCGCCTTCTGCTCCAGGTCGTCCCAGGTGAACTCGCGCCCCTGGACCAGCGGGATTCCCAGGGCCTTGAAGTACCCCGGCGCCGCCCCCGGCGACGTGACACAGGGCTGCTTGTTGGGCTCCGTGGACTGGCCCTCGGCGGCCATGGCCGCGCACCCGCCGAAGCGCCGCAGCGGCAGGTGGGTGGAGACGCTGGCGCTCGTCACGCCCGGCAGGGCCTCGATGCGCGCGAGCATCTCCCGGTGGAAGCGGTTCACCTCGTCGTAGTTCGTATAGCGCGTGCGCGGGAGCACGATGTCGAACGTGAGCACGTTCCTCGCGTCGAGCCCCGGGTCCACGCGGTGCAGCGTCCAGTAGCTGCGCAGCATCACCCCCGCGGCGGCCAGCAGCACCACCGCCAGCCCCACCTGCCCCACCACCATGCCTCCGCGCACCAGGTTGCTCCGGCGCGAGGCCGTCAGCCCTCGCCCCGACTCGCGCAGCCTCGCCAGGTCCTTGTTGCCCGTCAGCAGCGGAAAGAGCCCGAAGACCCCTCCGGCCAGCAGCGCCAGCCCGCTGGCGAACAGGACGCCGTGCCAGCCCAGCCCCACCTCCCGCAGGCGCGGCAGCCCCGTCGGCTCCAGCGACACCAGCAGGCGCAGCGCCCCGTGCGCGAGGAGCAGTCCCAGCGCGCCCGCCACCCCGCACAGCAGCAGGCTCTCCGTGAGCGCATGCCAGGCCAGGTCCCCGCGTCCGGCGCCCAGCGCGGAGCGCACCGCCAGCTCGCGCCTGCGCGCCTCCGCGCGCACGAGGAAGAGGTTTGCCACGTTGGCGCAAGCGATGAGCAGCACCAGGGCCACCGAGCCGAGCAGAATCCACAGCACCCGGCCCACGTCGCCCACCACGTGTCGCGCGAGCGGCATCACCCGCGTGGTGAACCCTGTCTCGCGAATGAAGCTCTCCTGGTACGCCCGGGGGAACAGCTCCGGCAGGCGCCCCGTCAGCCCGGTGAGCTCGGCCTGGGCCTGCTCCACGGTGAAGCCCTCCCTCAGCCGGCCGACGGTGCGCACCCAGTGCGAGTTCACCGGCGGACTCGTCGGGTCCATCCGCAGCGGCGCCCAGAGGTCCACGGTGTCATCCGGCAGATGGAGGCCCGGCGCCATGACGCCGATGACCTCCGTGGGCTCGTCGTCCAGGCGAATCGAGGTGCCGACCACGCGCGGGTCCGCTCCGTACCGCCGCACCCAGAAGTCATGGCCCAGCACCACCACGCGCGGGGAGCCGGGCGTGTCGACGTCCGGAGTGATGAGACGACCGAGCGCCGGGCGGGCGCGCAGCACGTCCATCATTCCCGCCGACACCGTGGCGACGTCCACCCGGGTCGCGCCGTCGTCAGCGGCGAGGCTGCCGTTGTACTGGTCGAACGCCCCCAGCGACGCGAAGGCGCGGGCCTCGCGGGCGAAGTGGTGGAAGCCCGCCTCGGACAAGTCCCACTTCGCGTCCGGTCCCAGCTTGGGCACCGGGCTGTCGAGCCAGACGAGCTGCTCCGGCGCCGCGTACGGCAGCGGGCGCAGCACCACCGCGTCCACCACCGAGTACAGCGCCGTCGTCGCGCCCAGCCCCAGCGCCAGCGTGAGCACCGCCATCCAGGCGAAGGACGGGCTGCGCGAGAGCGAGCGCAGCGCCTGCCGCGTCTCACGCCGGGCCATGTCCCACAGCTCCGTGCGGCGCACCTCGCGCGCCAGGCCCCGGTCAATCATGTGAGTCTCCTGGCGATAGGCGTCCACGCTGCCGAAGCGCTTGAGCGCCTCCGCGCGCGCCGCCTCGGGCGTCATGCCGCGCGCGACGTACTCCTCGGTGCGCATGGCGAGGTGGAACTCCAGCTCGTCGGAGACATCGGTCTCCAACTGCCCACGCCGCACCAGGGCGCGCAGCGCGTGGTAGCGGTCTTCAATCCAGCGCATGGCCAGGTGTCCTCACTCTCAAGCGCCCTGCGTCGCCGGCTGGGCGTGGAGCACCTTGGCCACGGCCTGCGTCAGCCGCTCCCAGGAGGAGGACTCCTCCTTCAGCTGCCGCCGTCCCTCCGCCGTCAGCGTGTAGAACTTCGCGCGGCGGTTGTTCTCCGACACCCCCCAATCCGCCTTCACCCACCCCCGCCGCGTCATCCGGTGGAGCGCCGGGTACAGCGAACCCTCCTCCACACACAGCGCGTCATCCGTCGTGCGCTGGAGCCAGCTCGCCACCGCGTAGCCATGCATGGGCCCGCCCGTGAGCGTCTTGAGGATGAGCATGTCCAGCGTGCCCTGCAGCAAGTCGACTTGCATCGAGTCCCCTAGAGTGTCTAGGGGACAGTACCGACGGCTCCCCTAGAACGTCAAGGGGAGTAGAGTCACGGGCCGCTCCGGGGAAAATAAATCCCGTGTCGATCTCCCGGAAACACGTTCGTCGTGAGGTTGAAGGCGGCGTTCACCTCTTCCAACCTTTCGAAGGAGCCACACCATGGGTACCAAGATTTTCGTCAACCTCCCCGTCGAGTCGCTGGAGCGCTCGGTCGGCTTCTTCACGAAGCTGGGCTACACGTTCAACCCCCAGTTCACGGACGCCAACGCGACGTGCATGGTCATCAACGAGCACATCTACGCGATGCTGCTGGTGAAGCCCTTCTTCAAGAGCTTCATCAAGAAGGAGATCTCCGACGCCACGAAGTCGACCGAGGTCATCATCGCGCTGACGGTGGACAGCCGGGCCGCCGTCGACGCGCTGATGGAGAAGGCGCTCGCGGCGGGCGCGAAGGAGTCCAAGGAGAAGATGGACCACGGCTTCATGTACCAGCGCAGCTTCGAGGACCTGGACGGCCACCAGTGGGAGAGCTTCTGGATGGACCCCGCCGCCGCCGCGCCGCAGCAGCAGCAGTAGCCTCCCCTGGAGGCCTCGCCCCGAAGCGGTGGGCTTCGGGGCACAAGCCTATTGAGAGTAGGTCTCGATGGCGCGCAGCAGCGTCTCCGGCTGGACGGGCTTCGGCAGGTAGCCCGACGCGCCACTGCGAGTCAGCTTCACGGCGGTGGCGGCATCCGCGGAGATGACCAGGAGCGGAATCGAGGAGAGCTCGGGGTCGTCACGACAGGCGTTGTAGAACGCCTCGCCATCCATGACGGGCATTCGAATGTCCAGGAGGATGAGACCGGGGCGCAGGCCCTGTTGAAGCAGCTCGAGCGCCACCTGGCCGTTCGGCGCGAGCACCACCTTGTAGCCCCTGCTCTCCAGAATCTCCGAGATGCCGAGCCGGACTTCGTCCTCGTCCTCGACCACCATCACCGTGGTGGAGACAGCGCCCCCACGCTCCGTGGACGTGAGCTCGGCTCCAAGCTCAGCGCCCCGCGCGGAAGCGTCTCCGCTCGCGCGCCGACTCGTCTCCGACCGGGGGAGCACCACCGTGAAGGTCGTCCCCTCGGCCTCGGAGGAGCGGACGGCCACCGTGCCACCGTGGCTGCGAGCAATCTGCTCGACGATGTAGAGCCCGAGGCCCAGGCCTCCGCCCACCATGCGCTGCCTGGCGTGCTGTCCCTGTCGGAAGGGATTGAAGAGCACCGGGACCAGGTCCGTGGGAATCGCGGGCCCCTGGTTGTGCACCGCGAGGACGACCTGGTCGTCGTCCGCCTGGAGGGTGACGCACACGGGCGCTCGCGCGGCTCCGTACTGCAGGGCGTTGGTGATGAGGTTGGTCGCCACCTGCATGAGGCGGCCAGGGTCCCAGTCGCCTGGGACTGCCTCCTGCTCCGTCACCAGCTGAAGCTCCCGCCCGGGGTTGGACAGGCGCATGACGTCAATCGCCTCCTTGAGGAGCGCCAGGAGGTCCATGCGCTGCCGCGTCACCGGCAGGTGGCTGGTCACCCGAGCGTGGGTGACGTCCAGGAGGTCGTTGATGATGAGGTTGGCGCGCTCCGCGCTTCGGAGGGCTCGCTCGATGGCCTTCGCCCGCTGGGGGTCCTCCGTCTTGCGCAACAGATGGGAGGCCACGGTGGTGATGACCGAGAGCGGATTGCGCAAATCATGGCTGACGACGCCCACGAGGATCTGCTGGAAGTCATGGGCCGCGGCGAGCTCGCGGGTCCGCTGCGTGTCCTCGTCGCGCAGCTTTATCATCGTCAAGTAGGCGCCAAGCTGCGCCGCGATGACCGAGAGCAGCCGAAGATGCTGCACGTCGTAGGAGATGTTCGCGGACGGCTCCATGCGCACCAGGCCGATGACCTCGTCCAGCCCCATCAACGGCAAGGTCAGGTGCGGATTCGCATCCGACGAGCGTCCAATCTCGTCGGAGTGCGCGATGAGGCGGAAGAGCCGGGTGAGCGTCGAAAGCAGCGCGTTGCGCTCCGCGGCGGGCAGCTCGGGGACGACGAACAGCGTGTACGGAGTGCCCGCGAACGCCCTCAGGAGCGAGACCCGCCGATAGGGGACCAGCTGCCGCGTCAGCTCCAGCGTGCGCTGGACGCGCTCCTCGGCCCCGTCGGCCGATTCGAGCGTGCGAGCAATCTCGGAGAGCGTCCGCGAGATGCGCCCCAGCTCGACCTCGTAGTCGGCGCTCATGAGCCTTCCCTCGGCTCCCGGGTGGGCAGGCCCGTCAGCACGCCTCGCAGGTCCCTGAAGCGCCCTTCAATCACCTTCAAGCCGTCAGCTCCCACGGTCATCGAGCGAAGCTCGGAGTTGTGCTTGATGCCGCGGGCCTTGAGCACCGAGATGGCCCGCTCGAGCCTGTTGCCAATCTCCACGTAGCGAAGCTGGATGAGGTTGTCGGCGATGAAGGACACGCCGTGACCGGAGATGGAGGCGGTGCCCAGCAGCTGCTCGGATTCGACGGTCATCAGGAGCGTGACGCCAGCCCCGCGCATGTGCTTGGCGATGGCGTAGACCATCTCCTTGTAGCGACGGTCCGAGGGCACCCCCAGGGACATGGTGGTCAGGCTGTCGAACACCGCGCGGGTGGCCCCCAGCTCGCGCACCTCCTTGCGAGCCTCATAGAGGAAGCGGTCCGTCGACAGCTCCACGGGTGACGCATACTTGATGACCAGCTTGCCTTGCGCCTCGAACGAGGCCAGGTCCCATCCCACGCTGCGGGCAATCGTGCGGAGCTGGTCGGGGGACTCCTCCAGGGTGAAGAGGACGCCCTTCTCGCCCTTGCGGGCCCCCTCCAGGAGGAACTGGAGACTGAGCAGCGTCTTTCCGCTCCCCGTTCCGCCCTGCACCACCGTCGCGCTTCCGCTCGGAAGCCCCCCGCCGAGCAGGTCATCCAGGCCCTCGACGCCCATGGTGGCGCGCACTCCCGCGTCCGCGCTGGGCTGCACCTGGGTGTCCTCGGGAGTGCTCACGCGCGGGTAGAAAGAGACGCCCGCCTTGCTGATGTCGAAGAAGTGCCGGCCCGACGTGTAGCCCGCGCCGCGCAGCTTGAGGACCTCCATCTCGCGCACCGAGGTGAGCTCCTGTCGCTCACTGCCCAGCCGGATGATGCCATCGGCCACGGCGAACTCGGCGAAGGCGGGGAACTCGTCCCGGGTGTATTCGCCGACGAGCAGCGTCGTCGCGCCCCAGCTCGCCGTCTGGACCGCGAGGTCATAGATGAAGGGCCGCGCCCCGATGCCCTGGTGCTGGAGCAGCTCGCCAATGGCGCGAAAGCTGTCGATGGCCACGAAGCCCGGCTCATGCTTCTCGACGCGCGCTTCAATCTCCGCGAGCGTCCGCTCCGCCCCCTCGCGCACGCACGCGCCGAGGTCCACGAAGATGACCTGCTTGTCGAGCAGCTCGACATCGAAGAAGTCGAACAGCTGCATGTAGCGGATGACCTTGAGGGCCGGCTCGGAGAGCGTCGTGAAGTAGAGGCACTTCTTTCCCTGCCGGGCCGCGTGGAAGAGCATCTGGAGCGTCAGCACCGTCTTCCCGGCCCCGGGCTCACCGGCGATGACCACCATGGAGCGGGAGGGAATTCCGCCCCCGAGAATCCGGTCCAGCGCCACGTCACCCGTGGTCTCGAACTCGAGAGAGGTCTTCTTGGCAATCATGACTCATCCTCTGGAGGAAACAGGCGGCAGCGCTCGATTTCGGGAATCCCGCGGAGCCTGCGGATGACCACCGGACCCGTCAGCTCCTGCAGGAGCGGCTGCAGCTCACGTGCGACCGCGCGCAGGCCGTCCAGCGTTCCACGGGTGCCGTCCCGCCACTCCGGGGGAAGGACCAGGCAGTACTCGAAGCGCTCCCTGCTGACGGAGACGCCTTGGAGTTCGGGCGCGTTTCGCGCGGCGAGCTTCAGGCTGCGGCGCAGGAGGGTCGCCGTGGCCGGAGTCCCCAGGAGGTCGACCAGCGACGCCCAGATGAGCTCGAACAACACCGCGGCTTCACCGCCGGGCGGCGGGACTGTCTCGGGCCGCTCGTTCTTCAAATTCACGGGCCATCCTTTTCGGGCCCGTACGAGCAGCCCCGTGCCACGATTCGCTGTCTATCTTCGGGAGCTTCGCCTCTGGGCCTCTCGGGGTGACCTGAGCGAGGGCGTCACGTCCTGTTCACTGGCCTCGCGGGCGGAGCATTGCGGCGGCGCTCCTCGGCCAGGCGCTCGACGTCACACCGGCGCACCAGCCGGCGGCCACTCATGGTGCGAAGCGCGGGCAGGCGGCCCTTGTCACAGAGCACGCGCACCGTGTCCGGCGAGAGGCCCAGGACATGCCCGGCCTCCGTCGGCGTCAAGAGCTCTTCGGGGTCGCGATTCGACGACAAGATGCCTCCCGCTCACGGAGCGAAGATCCAGGTTCCTGGATGCCGGGAGGAGTTAGGCACTGAACGCCCATCCTGCAAGGGAGGGCATGTAGCTTCGGAGGCCCGGAGGCCGCCCTGGATCAGCCGACAGGCACGCCGGGCATGTCGCGAACGACCTTCTCCAGCTCCTTGCGGGCCACCGACTCCGGTGTCCACACCAGCGCCGCGTCGCGCAAACTCCGCGCGAGACCGCTCTCCCACTGGGCGACCTTTCCGAGCGTCCACGAGCGGTCGCGGATCCGCTCCGCGCGCGGGCGACGGAGGCCTTCGTAGCGGGCCAGCGCCGCGTCGGAGGGGCCCATCGTCGCGAGGAGCTGCGCGAGCGCGGCGGCGTCCTCGATGGCCAGCCCCGCCCCCTGCCCCAGGTTGGGCGTCACGGCGTGCGCGGCATCACCCAGCAGGACGACTCGAGGCCTCCACCAGCGCGGCGCGGAGCAGTCCTCGATGTCGTTGTGCAGCACGCCGTCCATGCGCTCGAGCGCCGCCAGCGCGGAGCGGGCCGGGTCCGCGAACCCCGCATAGGTGGCCCGGAGGCCGGCGAGGTCCGTCCACGGCGGAGGCGCGCGACGCGGGGCGTTGAGCGTGAGGAAGACGTAGGATTTTCCCTCACCCAGCGGCACCACGCCCACGCGCCTGCCACGGCCCCACATCTCCACCACGGCGTCCTCGAAGTGGCCGTCGACCACGAAGCGCCAGCACGTGTAGCCCGAGTAGCGCGAGGAGACTTCGGCCCCGCAGACCTGGCTCCTCACGGCGGAGCGGATGCCATCCGCGCCGACCACGACATCGTAGCGGCCCGCCGTGCCGTCGGAGAACGCGACGTCCACGCCGTCCGCGCCGCTCTCCATGCGGGAGAGCGTCACACCGAGACGCGGCGCGGGTGACGCGGCACGCAGGATGCGAAGCAGATGGTTGCGGTGAATCGTCGTCGCCGGGAGCGGCAGGTCCGGCATCGCGTACGCCGTCTGCTGGAGGACGCGTCCTGAAGCATCGGTGATTCGGGCCAGGCCCACCGGATGCCCGGCGGCGACGACGGCCTCGTGCAACGCGAGGCCCTTCATCACCGACATCACGTTGGGACCGAGCACGATGCCCGCCCCCTCGTCACCGGAGGTGGACCGCCGCTCGATGAGGTCGGCCTCCACGTCGCGACGCGCCAGGGCCGCGCCCAGCGCGAGCCCGCCGATTCCACCGCCGACAATCAGGACCTTCACGACGACCTCCCGGAACCCAGTCCCACGAGCACCGTGGCCAGCGTGCGGCGCAGGACGTCTCGCGCTTCGTCCACGCTCGAGCTCGTCAGCGGCGAGAGCATGCGGACGACGGCCGCGTAATAGACGGAGAAGGCGAGCCCCGCCGCCAGCTCCCCCTCCACCTCCGCGCGCAGCTCTCCCTTCGCCTTCGCCTCGTCGACAATCCGAGCCAGCGCGCCGACCAGTCGCGCCAGCGCGGGACGGTGCAGCGCCTCGGCGGCGCCCGTGAGCCACGGCAACTCCTTCACGACGGCGCGGGCCAGCTCCGGCTGCGAGGCGTAGTGCGCCAGGAGCGGCGAGAACAGGTGCATGCACCGGTCCACGAACGTCCCCTCCGGCAAGGAGGACACGGCCTCCTCCACGAGCGGCATCGCCTCCGAGCGCCACAGCTCGTGCAGGAGCGCGTCCTTCGTCTCGCCGTACACCAGCACCGTGCCCGTCGCGACGCCCGCCGCCTCCGCGATGGCGCGCACCGTCGTGCCCGCGTAGCCGCGCTCCACGAACAGCCGCTTCGCCGCCGCGCGGATCCGCTCCCACTTCTCGCTCTTCGCTCGCTCGCGCAGGGACATATTGAACACGTTCAAACTTGAACGCGTTCATACCGACGACGCACCCTGACGTCAATTCCACGGGAGAATTCTGGGATTGGCGGACTCGCCAGGGGGGACTTCGACCCCGTTTGCTTCATCAGAAGTCGAATGATTTCAATGGCTTGCTGAGCCCATCGCGCCCCCTTCGCTAAATTCGAGAGCGTGACAGGTGCGACGCAACTCGCGCCGGGTGATCGCGATAATCCAGGCAAGTTCCATCCAATATTTCGTGAGGCCCCCCATGGGTTTCGACATCCGCAAGACGCTCAACACCGCCCGCGCCACCGTTCAGAAGAAGGTCCAGGACGTCCAGAACACCGTCCAGAAGACTGTTTCGGAGAACAAGGAGCTCATCAAGGGCGGCACGGCGGTCGCGACCCAGAGCGCGAAGGCCTTCGGCTTCGGCAAGGACGCCTTCCAGCAGATCAAGAACATCAAGAAGGGCGCCGAGGGCCTGCTGACGGGCAAGAACCTCGACTTCGTCAGCAACCCCACCTACGCCAAGGGCGAGTTCAAGGGCCTGACCAAGATGGGCGCGAACCTGAAGGCGGTCGCGCGCTACGCGGGCATCCCCGGCGCGATTGCGTCGGGCGCCACGGCCGTCAAGGACATCCGCCAGGCCATCCGCACCGGTAGCAAGGACGACATCCTCGCGGCCACGCGCTCCAGCCTGGACGCGGCCAAGGCGGGCATCACCGCGGCGACGGGCGGCATCGTCGGCGGCAAGGTGATGGGCGGCGTGCTCGGCGGCACCGTCTTCAAGGACAAGCTGGAGGCCGGCAAGAAGGCGGTCGACGCGTTCAAGAAGACGCTCCCCAACGCCAGCGACGACGTGCTCAAGGCCGTCAAGAACGTCGCCACCAACGGCGTCTTCGAGGGCGCCACGGCGAAGGCCATCACCAAGGGCGCCAAGGAAGCCGCGCTCGACGTGGCGAAGAAGACCGGCGGCACCATCGCCGAGAACATCCTGGGCACCGGCACGCGCAAGGCCGCCAAGGCCGCGCTGACCAAGGTGGGCACGGAGGTCGGCGAGGCCGCCCTGAAGCAGGGCGCGAAGGCCGCTGGCACCACCGCCGCCAAGGCGCTGGGCCGCTTCGCTCCGGGCGTGAACGTGGCCATCGCGGCCATCGACGTGGCCAACGCGGGCGCGACGCTGATGGACAAGAACGCGAGCACGGGCAAGAAGGTGACGTCCGTCATCACCGCCGTGGGCTCCATCGCCGCGGCCACCAACATCCCGATTGTCAGCCAGGTCGGCGCCGCGGTCTCCACGGTGTCCAGCATCGTGGGCGCCTTCTTCTAGGCAGCGACCCCTCCCATCGGGGTTTGTCAGAGCGGCTCGGCTGGACTAAGCAATAGTCCATGCCGAGCCGTCGCTTTTCCCCCCATTGGCGCGGACGCTGGCACGCCTATCTCCCGGGAGCATTCGTGAGCAGCAAGCAACGGACTCAAGGACCAGGTCGCGGAGTCGAGCGCCTTCTCAAGATGAGCCCGGTGGTGAGCACCGTCTCCGAGGAGGCCCTCAAGCTTCCCAGCGTGGAGGCCCCCTCCCTGGAGGGAATCTCGGTGCGCGTCCCCACCCCGGACGACCTGACGGAAGAAGAGCTCCTGCGCGCCTTCCACGAGAAGCGCCGGGACCTGGCCACCACGCGCGAGCGTCAACCGGGCGAGTCGCTGGAGCCAGGCGACGACGTGCAGCTCAACATCGTGGGCTACTGCGACGGGCACCTCATCCCCTTCTCCGCGCGCTTCGGCATGAAGACGGAGCTGGCGCCCATCGAAGCGCTGCCCGGGTTCTGCGAGGCCATCGCGGAGGGTGGCAAGGTGGGCGAGTCCATGCAGGTCGCCCTGGAGCTGCCTGACAACTATCCGGTGGAGTCGATGCGGGGGAAGCCCGCGCGCTTCCTCGTGGACATCATCGGCGCCCACCAGGTGACGATGTCGCCGGAGACCAGCCCCGAGTTCCTCGAGAAGCTCGGGATGGGCGCCACCCTGGACGAGGTGATGCTCCGCCTGCGTGACGAGCTGGAGGACGAGGGCGCCGCGGAGCTCTGGGTGCAGGCCCGGGACATGGTGCTGGACGAGGTGGCCCGGCGTGCGCCGGTGGAGCTGCCCCCCGCCCTGGTGGACGAGGAGCTGCGCCGCCGCTGGGTCCAGGCCGAGGGACAGGCCATGGTCGAGTACCAGTTCGACGTCGATGAGCAGCGCGAGGCGCTCCAGGGCTGGCTCACGGACCCCTTCACGCGCGCGGACGCCGAGCGCCGGCTGCACATCGGCATCGTGCTGAAGGCCGTCACCGAGGCGGAGAAGCTTCAGCTCACGCCGGAGAAGCTCGAGCAGCTCGTCCGCGACCACACGGCGCCCTTCGGACTCACGGCGGAGGACGTCCACGCCGCCCTGCGCGAGTCGCCGGAGACGACGAAGCGGCTGACCGAGCTCGCCTGGTACCTGCTCGCCGTGGAGCACGTCATGAACAAGGCGAAGGTCACCTTCGAGGGCGCGGAGGAGGGCTGAGGCGCCTCGCGCGAGCGAGCCTCAGCTCTCGCTGAACCACAGGCCCACGCCGCCCAGCAGGCCCAGCCCCAGGAACAGCGCGGCGAGCCCCCACGTCTGGCCGCGCGACCACCGGAGCGACTCGCCATACCGGTGGCCGCACACCAGGATGAGCAGGGCCAGCCCCAGGCAGATGGAGGCGGGCCCCAGGGCCACCAGCAGCTTGCGCGGCGTGCCGCTCACATCCAGCACGGCCAGCAGCAGCAATGGCCAGAAGCCGATGACGAGCAGGCCAATGACGAGCCCCAGGCCCCACCGGCCCTCGGGCGAGTCCAGCTCCATGAAGTCCAGGAACTTCATCCACCCGGAGCGGTGCTGCTCTCGACGACGTCGGGGTTCAGTGGGATGCACGCGTGGGGACTCCTGGGACACCTTCTAGTGCGGCACGACGCTGATTTGAAGAAGTCGGCGGCGGTGCATGGGCGACTACCAGGAGCTGCTCGCCCCGCCTCCGCCCGACGAGCCACCTCCGCCACTCCAGGAGGAGGACGAGGAGGAAGAGGATGACGACGAGGACGACGAGCTGCTGCTGAACGAGGAAGACGACGAAGAATACGAGGACGACGAGGAAGAACCCCAGGTCGAAGCCAGGGAGGAGAAGAAGGCCGAGAGGAACGAGGGCCGGCTGCTCCCGCCGCCAGGGCGAGACGGCTCAGCGGGCTGGAACTGCTGCCGCCTCCCCGAGCCGGAGCGTCGCTTCCCCTTCTTGTAGCGCTTCTTGGAGGGACGATGGTGGGCAGGCGGGGAATGGCGGGCCGAGACCTCGGCCGCCCGACGCAGGTGCTTCCCCAACCCTTCGAAGACCTCCTGGGCGATGTGCAGGACAAAGAACAGGGGAAGTCCGGAGGGAATCGACAGCGCCACGCCTCCCACCAACAGCGCCAACAGCTCGGTGGCGGGCCGGGTGTCCTGCTCGTTCATGAAGGCCGTGATGAGCGGAGCAATCAACAGTGCGCCGCCCATGCCCCAGTACCCCGACAGGCACAGATGCCACCCACCGGCAGCGAGGGCCAGCATCCCGACACAGCCCAGCATGACCAGCACGGGCGAGAGCTGCTGGGCCATGGCGAGCACGCCCGCGAGGACCGCGCTCCCAGCCACCAGCATCGCCCCCTTGGAGACGACGCTCCGGTCCTTGCGCGCAAGCGTCTTCCACCCAGCCCACACGCCCCCCTCCTTCCACCGGCCCAGGACGGAGATGAGCTTCCAGCGGGCCAGCACTCCGCCCAGCGCGAGGCTCACCAGGAGCATGCCGTAGACGAGCGGGCGGGCATCCACGGGCCCGGATTCGTGCACGTGGTCATGAGCATGCTCGGAGTGCTCCCCCACGACAGGTGCCAGCGGCTCGGCCTCCGAGACCTGCTCCCGCACCCCCGCGACGATGGCCAACAGCGCGTCCGCGAGCCGGCCATCACGCATGAGCGGCCCCTGGGCATCCAACAGGGCCCGCGCCTCGCCATCCGTCAGGCGCGTCTCCACGCCGTAGCCCACCTCCAGGCGCATCCTCCGGTCATCGCGCGCCACGACGAGCAGGACGCCATTGTCCTTGCCCTCCTCCCCGCCCTTCCACTCCTGGAAGACCCGCGCCGCGAAGTCGTCGATGGGCTGCCCCTCCGTCGTGGGCACGAGCAGGACGGCGAGCTGCACCTGCTCCGCGGAGCGCAACGCCACCAGGGACTGGGCGACGGCTTCCTTCTCCTGCGCGCTCAACATCCCGTGCTCATCCGTCACGGGCCGCTCGATGGTCGGCGAGGAGCCCAGCAGCACGGCGGGCAGCAACAGCGTCAGCAGGGCGGCCTTCACCATGTGGAGATCTCCGACGACAGAGGCAATGCGGACGGCAGGCCGCTCAGGCGACCCACCCAGCCGGAAGGAAACGAAGCGGCGGAGGCGTTGTAGTCCGCGGCGCGCTCGTCATACCTGCGCCGCTCCAGGGACACGCGGTTGTCCGCCCCCGTCAGCTCCGCGTCGCGCTCAGGCCCGGGAGTGAGGGTGTCCTGCCGCGCGCGCAGCGCCTCGCGACGCTCCAGGACGTTGCGCACCTGGGCCCGCTGCCGAGCCACCTCCGACAGCGAGGACGTCAGGCCGTTGCGCACCACCAGCCCCGACACAGCGAGCAGCCCCATGAGCGCGGCCCCCACCCAGGCGCCCCGACGCAGCCTCACCGACCGAAGCCGGGCCTGCGCCTCGCGGGCGCGAGCCTCCTGGACCTGCTCCTCGCGACGGCGCGCCAGGGTCTCCAACGCCTGGTCCACATAGCGCGCGGGGATGTCCAGCTCCGCGCCAATGCGCCGCAGGTCCTCCGCCGTGAGCGTCTCCGGCGCGGCGTCCTTCTGCATCAGCCGCGTGGCGGTGGCGAGGAGCTCGTTGACGTCGTCATAGGCCACGTGTGTCGGCGGCGCCCCGGGGGTCCGCTGCGACGTGCTCATGACTGGCTCACCTGGTCCGGCAGCTCGTTCCCCGCGACATCGAGCCCTGGGGCCGCCGTGCGAAGCAGCTCGCCGATGCGCTCCACCGCCGACACCATCCCGGGGACGGCCGCGTCCTCACGGAAGCCCTTCGCCACCAGCTCCACCACGTCCTGCCAGAAGCCCGGCAGCGCGGCGCCATGCACTCCCCGGCCCGCGTAGACGGCGACCTTGCGGTCCTTCACGGCCACGTAGAGCAGGACGCCCGTGTCCTTCGCGGTGCGGCGCATTCCCAGCTGCGCGAAGAGGAGCCGGGCGCGAGACAAGGCATCACCGCCCTCGCAGGTGTGCTCCAGGTGGACGCGAACCTCCCCCCGGTTGCCCGACTCGGCGCGGCGGATGGCGTCCACCAGCTCCGCCTCCTGCGCCTTCCCCAGAATCCGCTTCGAACGAGACCACTGCCAGACCATCCAGCAACGATATGCCAGCGGGCCTCCCTCAACCAGGGCACGGGAGGCACGACCGCTGTGCCGTGCCTCCCGTGCCCTGCTGAATCACGGCCAGACCATCACGATGTTGTGGGCCTCGTAGATGCACGCGTAGCCAAGGACGACGCGCAGGTAGGGCTTGCGGCCGCTGATGTACACGTTGTCGGCGCTGCCTGGCGCCCCATCGTTGAAGTAGACCCCGGCGCCGCCACTCGCGATTCGATTCCGACAGGCGGTGTTCGTCCCCTGATAGCGCAGGCGGATGTTGTTCTTGTTCGCGGGGTTCGCGACGTAGGCGTTGTCCCAGTAGATCCAAAGGTCATCGTTGTCCGAGCCCCACGGCGTCAGCTCGCACTCGATTTTCGAGGTGACATGGGCCGCGGCGCCCGTCCAACCGACCTGGTTGGCATAGGCCGGAACATTGTGGGGATTCAGGACGACCGTGACGCCGGAGTCCCAGTCGGTGTTGTTGCACCCCGGGACGTCCATGCTCCCCACCCCATCTGAGGGAGCGGCGCTGTCCCCGCTGGGAGCCTCCACACGATTCGCTTCGGGACTCACGGGCGCCTCCTGAGGCCCGCCACAGGCAGCAGCGAAAGAGCACAAGCCAATCAACAGAGCACGTCGCACCATGACTGCCTCCCAGAGGGCCATCGAAACAAGGCCACGCCGCATCCATGCGGAGCCTCTCATTCCAAAGCACAATCAGCTCAAGACATTCCCTCCGGGCAGGGCTGGTAAAAGTGCAATGCAATCAAACGAACACCCCAAGGGCGTCAGGTGACCTGCGTCAGCGCATTCCCTGAGCCGCCATTGGCCACACCGACAGGGCGTCGCGCTTCGCCACGCAGCTTCTGCATCAACACATACAGGCCGGGGATGAAGGCGAAGTTCACCACCGTGGACACGAGCATTCCGCCGAACACGGCCGTCCCCAGCGAGTTGCGCGACGCGGCGCCCGCGCCCTCGGCGGTCATCAGCGGCACCACGCCCAGGAGGAAGGCCAGCGACGTCATGAGGATGGGGCGCAGGCGGACCTCCGCCGCCTCCACCACCGCGTCGACGGCGCTCTTGCCGCTCTTTCGCAGCTGCTCCGCGAACTCCACGATGAGGATGGCGTTCTTGCTCGCCAGGCCCACCAGCATGACGAGCCCCAACTGACAGAACACGTCGTTGGCGAACCCCCGCATCCACTGCAGGCCCAGCGCGCCCAGGATGGCCAGGGGCACGGAGAGGATGATGACCAGCGGCAGGCTGAAGCTCTCGTACTGCGCCGCGAGCACCAGGAACACGAACAAGAGCCCCAGGCCGAACATGACCAGCGTCTCTCCCCCGCTCTGTCGCTGCTCCAGGCTGATGCCCGTCCACTCCGCGCTCATGCCCTGCGGAAGGACCTGCGCGGCGAGCGCCTCCATCGCGTCCATGGCCTGACCGGAGGACACACCCGGCGCCGGCTGGCCGCTCAGCTCCACCGCGCGGAAGCGGTTGTAGTGCCGGATGCCCTGCGCGGAGACGGTGGGCACCACCTTCACCAGCGACTCCAGCGGAATCATGTCCCCGCTGTCGCTGCGCACGTAGAAGGCGCCAATGTCATTCGGGCTGTCGCGGAACTGTTGCTCGGCCTGGACATAGACGCGGTACGCGCGATTCGCGTAGTTGAAGTCGTTGACGTACTGGCTGCCCATGTAGACCTGCATCGTGCTGAAAATCTGTTCGATGGGGACCCCCAGCGCCTTGGCCTTCTGCCGGTCCACCTCCACGTCCAACAGCGGCGTGTCCGCGTTGAAGCCCGTGAAGACGCCGCGCAGCTGGCCTTCCTCGTTGCCCCTCGTCATCAGCTCCTGGACCGTGGCGGCGAGCTGATCCAACGAAGACGTACCGGCGACGTCCTCGACCATGAACTGGAAGCCACCGACGCTGCCCACGCCCCGGATGGCCGGAGGCTGAAAGGGCATCACCCGCGCCCCCTCGATGCGCCCGAACGGCTCGCGCAACCGCTCCACCAGCGCGGCCACCGACTGGTCCTTCCCCGGACGCTCGTCCCACGACTTCAGCGGGACGAAGATGTTGGCCATGTTGGGGCCCGTGCCATGGGAGGAGAACCCCCCGTTGGCGAAGATGGCGCGCACCTCCGGCTGCGCCCTCAGCACCTCCTCCACCTGCTCCATCACCTTCTCCGTCTCGCCCAGCGACGTCCCCTCCGGTCCCTGCACGGAGACGAGCAGATAGCCCTGGTCCTCGTCGGGGATGAAGCCCTTGGGCGTGGCCCGGACGAGCGCCACCGTGGCGCCGATGCACAGGAAGAACGCCACCAGGAGGATGACCGGGCGCTTGAGCAGCCCGCGCAGGCTCCGGCCGTATACGACGCGAATCCCGTCGAGCACCTGGTCCACCTTCCGGAAGCCCCCCCACTTCTCCCCGGAGTGGTGCACGAGCATCCGCGCGCTCAAGGTGGGAGTGAGGGTGCACGCGCAGAAGGTGGAGAGCGCCACCGACGCGGCGATGGTCAGCGCGAACTGTCGGTAGATGGCGCCCGTGGTGCCAGGAAAGAGCGCCACCGGGACGAACACCGCCACCAGCACGATGGAGATGGCGATGACCGCGCCAAACACCTCCTTCATGCCTTCGCGAGCCGCCTCCTCGGCCGACAGTTTCCGCTCCACCATGAGCCGCTCGATGTTCTCGATGACCACGATGGCGTCGTCCACCACCAGCCCCGTGGCCAGCGTGAGGCCGAACAGGGTCAGGGTGTTGATGGAGAAGTCCATCAACCGCACGAAGGCGAAGGTGCCCACCAGCGAGACAGGGAGCGTGAGCGCCGTGATGAGCACGCTGCGCCAGCCGTGCAGGAACAGGAAGATGACCAGGATGACGAGGACAATGGCCTCCACCAGCGTCCGGAGCACCTCGTGGACGGTGGCGCGGACCGCGAGCGTGGTGTCCGTGCCCGTCCGGTACGTCATGCCCGGGGGGAACTGCGCGGACAGTCGCTCCAGCTCCTTGAAGACGGCGTCACGCACGTCCAGCGCGTTGGCGGTGGGCAGCTGGAAGGTGGCGATTCCCACGGCCTGCTTGCCGTCGAAGCGCAAGAGCGTGCTGTAGTTCTCCGCGCCCATCTCCACGCGGCCCACGTCCTTCACCCGCACGCTCCTGCCGTCATCCTGGCGCAGCAGGACGATGTCCCCGAACTCCTCCGGCTCCACCAGTCGCCCCCGGGCCCGCACCGCGAGCTGGTAGGGCTGGTTCGCCGCGGAGGGAGGCTGGCCCACCTGGCCCGCGGCCACCTGGAGGTTCTGCTCCTGCAACGCGCGCGTCACGTCCTGCGGGGTGAGCTTGCGCCGCGCCAGCTCCGTCGGGTCCAACCACAGGCGCATGGAGAACTTGCGCTCGCCGAAGATGCGGACTTCACCGACGCCCTTCACGCGCTTGATGGCGTCCTTGAGATTCACATCGGCGTAGTTGCTGAGGAACCTCACGTCGTAGCGGTCATCCGGACTGAAGAGCGCCACGGACAACAGAATCTGGCTGGAGGCCTTGTTGACGACGATGCCCGTCTGGTTCACCTGCGAGGGCAGGCGTGAGGCCGCGCGGCTGACACGGTTCTGCACATCGACGGCGGCGACTTCGATGTCGCGCGTGGACTCGAAGGTGATGATGATTTGGCTGGAGCCGTCGTTGCTGCTGGTGGAGGTGATGTAGCGCATGCCCTCCACGCCGTTGAGCTCCTGCTCCAGGGGTATCGTGACGGCGCTCTCCACGACCTCGGCGCTGGCGCCCACATAGTTGGCCGTCACCGTCACCTGCGGTGGAGCCAGGTCCGGGTATTGGGCGATGGGCAGCGTCGGGATGGCGATGGCCCCCACCAACGTCAACAGGATGGAGCAGACGATGGCGAAGACGGGCCTGCGGATGAAGAAGTCGATGAACATGGTGCGCTTGGGTCCCCTGCGCTCAGCGCGGGTTCTCGTGAGGGGTGTTTCGCGCGGCCTCGGCGCGGGGGGCGGATGCGGCGGCCTTCACCGTCACGGGCATGCCGTCTCGCAGCGCCTGGATGGCCGAGACGGCCACGCGGTCTCCCGCCTTGAGCCCTCCCTCCACGACATAGGTCCTGTCCCCCAGCGGACCCAGGGTGATGGGGCGGCGAGCCACCACCGTCCTGCCCTCCTCCTCGTGCACCACCAGCGCGAAGGGCTGGCCGCTCTGGCGCACCACCGCGAGCGCCGGAATCTGCAGGGCGTCACGGTGGGAGTAGACGATGCGCGTGCGCACCAGCTCGCTGGGACGCAGGCCCACGGTGTTGCGGAAGGCGGCCTTCACCTCCACCAACTGGGTGCGCGGGTCGGCCTGGGGCGCGATGAAGAAGACGGTGCTGGTGAGCGCCACCCTGCCCTGGGCGTCGAGGACCTCCAGCACCGTGTCGGGCTTCATCGAGCGTGCGCGGAACGACGGCACGGAGACGCTCACCTCCAGGACCTCCGCCTGCGCCACGCTGGTCAGCTCCGTGGAGGCGCCGACGAAGTCGCCCACGCGCACCAGCACGTCACCGACGGTGCCGGCGAAGGGAGCACGCACCACGTTGAGCTGGAGCTGCACCTGGCGCTGCGTCACCTGCGCCGCGGAGGAGCGCGCCGCGGCCTCGGAGGCCTGCACCTGGGCGCGGGCCCCCTCCAGCTCCTGCTCGCTCGCGAGGCCCTCTCCATGGAGCGCCTGTGTGCGGGCCAGCGTGCGGCGCGACAGCTCCAGGTTCACCTGTGACGAGCTGAGCAGGGCCTGGGCGCTGTCGAGCGCGGCCGACTCCTCTCTCGCGTCCACCTCCACCAGCGGCGCGCCTTCCTCCACCTGCTGTCCGGGACGCACGGGGATGCGGCGCACGGCGCCCGCCACCTGAGGCAGCACCGTGACGCTTCGCCGCGACAACAGCGAGCCCAGGTACTCGCTGGTGTCCCGCACCTCCTGGGGAGCCAGCACCACCACCTCCACCTCGCGAGGAGGAGGCGCCGCCGGGGCCGCCTTCTGCCCCGAACACCCCGCCACCGTCGCCAGCACCGCCACACGCCACACCGACTTCTTCAGCGCCTCGAGGGGACGCACCCACTTCACCAGTCGCACCGGGCCTCCGTCAGGAATGCGGCCAGGCGGGCCTGGACTCGCTCGAATTCACGCAGCACCAGGTTCAGCTCCGCCTGGCGAAGGGCCGCTCCGCTCTGCACCAGCTCGAGGCTGCTGCCACGGCCCACTTCAAAAGCCCGGCGGGTGAGCTTGTCGGTCCGCTCCGCGAGCGCTCTCGACTCCACTGCCGTCTTCACCAGCGCCTCGGCGACCTCCACACCGCGCCGCGCCTGGGTCACCTCCAGCGCGACATCGCGATGCGCGCCCTCCAGCGCCGCCGCTGCTTGCGCCTCCACGCCCGTGCGCTCGCGCACCAGGCCCTCGCGTCCGCCACCCTCCCAGAGGGGCACCGACAGCACGGCGGCGACGTTCCAGGTGGCGAACCGGCCGAAGCCCGGGTCCGTGGTGAGCCCCAAGAGGGTGCTGGAGAGGCCCAGCGTGGGCAGATAGCCCGCGGACGCCTGACGCCGGCTGTCACGCGCGGACTCCACCTGCGCGCGCGCCGCCAGCAGATCCGCCCGCGCATCCAGGCGCTCCAGCGGCGCGCAATCCTGGCGTGTCTGCTCCACCAATCCCTGGAGGTTGAAGGTCGGGTCCACCCCCACCGCGTGGCCGAAGCCCAGCGAGAGTCCCAGCGCCTCGCGGGCCTGGCGCAGCTGCTCGTCACCGGCGATGAGCACGCCGCGCGCCACCGCCACGTCCTGACTCACGCGCACCACGTCCAACGGCGTGCCCGCGCCCAGCTCGAAGGTGCGCTGGGTGAGGGCCGCGCTCTCCAGGGCCCGCCGCAGGCCCACGCGGTTGATTTCGGCGGCGCGCTCGGCGGCCACGGTGGCCACCAACGCCTGCGCCAGCCCCAGCGTGAGGCGACGCCGGACGTCCTGGAGACTCGCCACCGCGCTCTCTTCCGAGGCCCTGGACGACGACAGCCCTCGCCACGCGCTCAGGTCCACCACGGACTGCGTCAGCGTCGCGGTGACGGTGCCCAGCGGCACCGTGGGCATGCGCCCGCTCGCGCCAGCGCCGGTCCCCAGGCCCGGGTTCACCACCGCGGGCGTGTCGGGGTTGAGCACGTCCAGGGCCACGCTGGCCTGGACACGTGCGTTGGGCAGCAGCGCCGACAGCGCCTGGCGCCAGCGGCCACTCGCGCGGTGCACCCCGGCTTCCATGCCGCGCAGGTCCGTGGACCGCTCGCGCACCAGGGCCAGCGCCTCCTCCCAGGTCGTCACCCGCTGTGCGGCGGCGGGGACGGGGGCGAGCATCGCGTCCTCCACCCTGGGTGGGGCGGCGACGGGAGGAGGCTCGGATTGAACGGACGCGGCGACGAGCGCGAGGAGAAGGACGGAAGAGGTTGCCATACGCCAGACGTGGATGGAGGAAGGGAACCACCGCTCGAAGTCGCGCTCCCTTCCCTGGTGGGGTTGGCACGCTCGAGCGCGCGGAGGACACGCTCGGGAGCGAGGGCAGGCGGTGCGGCTAGCCGCGCGGGGGCGCCAGCTTGAAGACGGAGGCGTCGATGGGCGCGTCGTAGCGCGCGGCATGGAGGACCTTCTCACCGTGCTGGCCGTCGCCCTCCCACTTCAGGCGGTGGCTCACCACGATTCCGTCCACGGTGCGGAAGTCGGAGTAGGAGATGGCCTTGTTGTACGGCTTGCCCTCGTGGATTCCCGCATAGGTGCGGCGCACCTCCAGGAAGGACTTCTGGTCGATGAAGCGGACCTCGGTGGTGGAGCCACGGGTGAGGACGAGCTTGAACGTGGGAGCGCCGTTCACCTCCTCCACCCCGTCCATCGCCAGCGCGACGCCCCGGCCCTTCGGGTCCAGCAGGGCGTCGTCGAAGAACGCGCCCTCGGCCATCGCCTTGTTCTTCTCCCCCTCTACCCGTCGAGGCGCGGCCGAGCCCTCCACCATCCAGAGCTGGCTTCCGTCGAACAGCTTGGTGAACTGGGTGCCGTTGGTGACGGTGTCGTGGCGCACGAGGTTGGGACGAGCCCGGCGCACGGTGGTGGTGGTGACGGTGTCACCCTCCGTGGCGACGACGGTGAACTGATAGGACTTCGCGGCCTTGAGCCGCTCCTTGCCGCCCAGGGCCTTGAGGTGTTTGTCGATGACCGTCTGGAGCGACAACTTGCCCTGGGTGCACTCGGCACCTTCGCCAGCGGTGGCGAGGGCGGGGGCGAACATCAGACCGAGGGCGAGCAACGAGGAAACAAGAGACCTGCGCGGCATGGAGTGCCTCCGTGGGTGACTGGGTGACGGGAGGCACAGTGCACTCGCGAGCGCCGCGCGGGCGGAGTGTTCAGCCGGTGGGGACAGACATGCGGCGAACCGGCCCCACCGTGCGGCGAACGGGCCAGGTGGCTCGCGCGACCGGAGAGCGTCCGTGCCGCGAGCCTCGCGGCTCAGCGCAGGTGCTGGAACTTCTCGCGGTGACTGCGAGCGACGCGCAGCTCCGCGCCACCGGTGAGCACCACCACCAGGTCCCTGCGGCCCTCGCTGCGCAGCTCGCGGATGCGGCTCGAGTTGACGATGGCCGAGCGGTGGATGCGCATGAAGCGCTCCGGGTCCAGGCGCGCCTCCAGCCCCTGCATCGTCTCGCGGTGGAGGTAGGCCTTTCCGCCCGCGTGAATCTGCACGTAGTAGTCGGCCGCCTCGATGTATTCGATTTCGTCCACGTCCAGGAACACCACGCGGCCCGAGTCTCGGATGGCGAGCCGGCGCACCCATCGCTCGGTCGCCGTGGGAGCCGGCGTCGGCGCAGGAGCGCCATCACGCTCGCCATAGGTGGAGAGCACGGACATCAGTCGCTGACTGAGGTCGGACATCCGCGCCAGGCGAATCTGGGCCTTGGCGCGTCCGATGGCGTCGTGGAACCGGTCGTCCCGGAACGGCTTGAGCAGGTAGTCGAGCGCGTGGATGTCGAAGGCGCGCAGGGCGTAGCGGTCATACGCGGTGACGAAGATGACGGCGGGCACCTCGCCCGGTCCCAGGTGGGAGAGCACCTCGAAGCCGTTGAGCTCCGGCATCTGGACGTCCAGCAAGACCAGGTCCGGGCGCTGCTCGCGGATGAGGCGCACGGCCTCCGGGCCATTGCCTGCCTCGCCCACCACGCTGACCTCGGGGTCCGCGGCCAACAGCAGGCGCAGTCCCTCGCGCGCCAGGGGCTCGTCATCCACGACGAGCGTGCGGATGGCGACGGCGGCGTTCATGTCGCGAGCGCCTCCGCCGAAGCCGCCTGGAAGGGCAGCTCCAACCTGGCGCGCACCCCACCCCCAGCGCGGTTCTCCAAAGTGAAGACGTGGCCCGCGCCATAGAGCTGGTTCAGGCGGGCGCGCACGTTGGCGACGCCGATGCAGCCATCATGACGGTCCCAGCCAGGAGCGAGCCCGGGGCCATCATCGAGCACCTCCAGCACCAGCCGCGCCCCCTCTCGCGAGGCGCGCAGCTCTACGCGTCCCGCTCCGGAGCGGGTGGCGAGGCCGTGCTTGATGGCGTTCTCCACCAAGGGCTGGAGGATGAGGCTGGGCACGAGCGCGCTGAGCGTCGCGGAGTCGATGGCACGCACCACCTGGAGCCGGTCCTGGAAGCGGGTCTGCTCGATGTCGAGGTAGCGCTCCAGGAAGTCGAGGTCCTCGTGGAAGGGGACGAGCTGGCGGCCGGTGCTGTTGAGCGCCATGCGCAGCAGCTCACTCACACCGGTGAGCATGCGGATGGAGCCCGCGGTGTCCTGCTTGCGCACGAGGACGGAGATGGCGTTGAGCGTGTTGAAGAGGAAGTGCGGGTGGAGCTGGGCGCGCAGGGCATCGAGCTGCGCGTGGACCAGGCGCGTCTCGAGCTGGGACTGGGCCAGCTCGCCCTCGCGGTAGCGGCGGTGGTACTCGACGGCGGAGCCGCTGGCGACGATGACGCCGTAGACGAGCAGGCTGGTCACGACGTACTTGGCCATCAACAGGGGCAGGAGCTGGCCCAGGGAGCCATCGCTGATCAGCTTCTCTCCCACGGCCCGGGAGAGGAAGAAGATGAGCGTCGCGTAGGGAACCATGACCGCGGCGAGGGCCGTCAGGTGGACCGCGAGGCTCCGGGGCCAGACGCCGCGCTCCAGGCGAAAGCGCCGTCCCAGCGCGAGGATGAGCGGCGTGACGAACGCCCAGTACTGCCAGGGCGGCACCTGCATCACCAGCGCCCGGGTAAAGGGGTACGTGGGGTCCTTGGCCTGGGCGTAGAACCACGTGTGGCTCGCGGTGATGATGCCCGGCACGGCGAAGATGAGCATCAACCACGGCAGGCCGCGCACCAGCTGGAGCAGCGCGGACGCGGAGGGAGCCGGCCGGAGGGTCGCGGCGGAGGACAACAGGACGGAGCTCGCGACGGGAGAGGTGGATTCCACGGCCAGTGGATTCTACGCCCGAACCCAGGCCCCGTCCGAGCGGGAGCAGCCAACGGGCTCCGGCGTGCAGCGAACGGGCCTGCTTGCAGCCTTGCCTGGGGAGCGGAAATCCTGCTCGGCTGGCAGGCGGCCCGTCTGCGTTCGAGGCATGGTGGAGTGAAGGAGCATCCGTGAGCGTCGCGACCCTCGAAGAAGGCCCGCTGCGGGGGCCTGGTTTCTTTCTCAGCCGGACAGCGCTGCGAGCGCTCGCGCTGGCCCATCGCGACCGCTACGGCGGCGCACGGCCACATCCCCACGTCGTCATCGATGGCTTCCTGGGGGAGCCGCTGGCGTCAGGACTGGCCGGAGTCTTCCCCGGCGCCACGGACGCCAACTGGAAGCGACGCGACCACCAGGAACAGGCGGCTCGCCTGGGACAGCTTCAGCGCAAGGCGTTCGAGGACGTGCCTGGAGCGCTCCGACATCTGTTGTCGGAGTTCTCCAGCATGTCGTTCATCGACTTCCTGGAGACGCTCACCGGCGTGCAGGGGCTCATCGCGGACCCCCACTTCCGGGGCGCCGGGCTGCACCTCACGTTGCGCGGAGGCCACCTCGCGCTGCACGCCGACTTCAACCGCGACCGCTTCCGCGCGCTCTCACGGCGGCTCACCGTCCTCTACTACCTGAACCCCGGCTGGGAGTCCGCCTGGGGCGGCGACCTGGAGCTGTGGACCGCCGACCTCTCCCAGTGCGAGACGCGCATCGCGCCGCTGCTGGACCGCCTGGTCGTGATGGCCCATGGCGACACGCACTGGCATGGCCACCCCACCCCGCTGGAGTGTCCCGAGGGGCGGGGGCGCGCGGCCGTCGCGGCCTACTTCTACACCGCGCAGGAGTCACCCGACGCGCCAGAGGCCCACAGCGCCATCTGGGCGCCGCCGCGTCCCTAGGCCCAATGCCGGTCAGTTAGGGCGGGGGCGTTTCACCCACTTCTTGTCGTAGTTGCTCATTTTTATCTTTACGACTCGTGGGTAGCGCCTCTCGCTCCTTCGTTCCGGGAGTAGAAGCAGTCCCAGGTG
>NZ_JAKCFA010000020.1 GCF_024198215.1 Myxococcus qinghaiensis | reverse complement strand
GCAGGTTGTCCAACACCACCGTGCGCGCCACGCCGCCCAGCCGGCGGAAGGACTCCTCGTGCAACTGCGCCCACGCGCGACTCGAGGACTTCCAGCACAACAGTCGCACCGACTTGCGGCTGTAGCCCAACGTCATGACAAACATGCGCGTGCGCCGGTACTTCCCCGTCTCCGGGTGGCGCACCATGGGCCCCTCGCCATAGTCCACCTGGGCTTCCTCTCCCGGCGCCGTGTGGATGACTGCCTTGGCTTCAGGGCCCTGGCTGTCCCTCAACGCACGCACGAAGCGGCGCACGCTGATGTAGCTGCCCGTGTAGCCCTGCGTGTCGACGAGCTCCTCGTAGATGGCGCGCCCGTTGCGGCCCACCTCCAGCCGCTGCCGCACCAACTCGACGTAGGGCGCGACGATGCTCGCCGACATGTGCCGGACTCCGGCCCGGCCGCGCGGCATGGAGTCGGTGGTCCCCTCATTGGCCGGTTTTGCTCCGGCACCCTCGGCCTCCGGCTCGCTCGCCTCGGAGGTCCCCTCATTGGCCGGTTTTGACTTGCCCCATCGGCGCGGTGGCCGGATTCCCACGCCCGCGGCCCTCAGGTAGCCGCTGGCCGTCTCACGACGCACCCCCGTCGCGTCCTCGATGCGCCTCAGACTCCAACCCAACCGCCCCAGGGCGATGACCTGCTGCTGCTTCTCGTCGCTCAAGACGTTGCCCATCCCCCGGGCGGACTCCACGTCCTACCCGGGCGTCAACGTCTCGGCCCTCCCCATTGGCCGCTTTTCAGGGGACCTCCATTGGCCGGTTTTCGGTGACCACTGAGGCTACGCGACTGCGACGAGTGCAGGCGCAAGCACTGCTGGAAGCACCGCGCGTCGGAGGACTCCTCGCGCCCATCGGCACGGGCCACGGCAAGGAGCTGACAACCTTCCTCATGCCCATGGTGATGCCGGGATGCCGTGTGGCCGTCCTCTTCATCCCCGCCAACCTGCTGCCCCAGTTCCAGGTCGAATGGAGCTACTACGGCGCGCACTGGCGGCTTCCCAACCTCGCGGGCGGCCGTTGGTTCCGCGTGGGTCTGCCGGTGCTCCACGTCGTTTCGTACAACAAGCTCTCCAGTCAGGAAGCGACGAACCTCCTGGAGCGCATCTGCCCGGACCTCGTCATTCTTAACGAGGCGCACAACCTCAAGGACCCGAAGTCCACGCGCACGGGCCGATTCCTCCGCTACTTCGAGGAGCACCCAGGGACGCGCCTCGTGGCGATGTCCGGCACCTTCGCGTCCAAGAGCATCAAGGACTACGCGCACCTGTCGCGCCTGGCGCTCGGTGAGGGCTCCCCCTTGCCACTCACGCACCACGTCGTCGAGGAGTGGGGGACGGCCCTGGACCCGGGCAAGGTGGTGGCCCCTCCTGGCGCGCTGGAGCGGCTGTGCGAGCCGGGGGAGCACGTGCGCGAGGGCTTCCAGCGCCGCCGCAACTCGACGCGCGGCGTGGTGGCCACGGAAGAGAGCGCCCTGGACAAGCCGCTCATCATCCGCCCGCGCTACCCGGGGCCCGTACCCGCGCAGCTCCTCGCCTTCATCGAGCTGGCGCACGCGGGCGAGCGTCCGGACGGGGAGCAGTTCCAAGAGCAGCTCCAGTCCGTGGCATGCGCGCGTCAGCTGTCCGCCGGCTTCTTCCATCGCTGGCGCTACCCGAAAGGCGAGCCGCCGGAGCTGATTGAGAAGTGGTTCGCGCGACGCAAGGCGTGGAACAAGGAAGTCTGGGAGGAACTCAAGGGCGAGCGTCGCGAGCACCTAGACTCGCCGGGACTGCTCACCAAGGCAGCCATCCGCGCACATATGACGCCGCCCTATGAGGGCGACAAGCCCGTCTGGCATGCGGGAACGTGGGCGGAGTGGGCGGAGATTCATGCCTCCGTGCAACCCGAGCCCCAGGCCGTTTGGGTGTCGGACTTTCTCGTGAAGGACGCGGCGGAGTGGGCCCGCTCGCGGGTGGGAATCGTCTGGGTCGAGTACCCAGAGCTGGGGGAGCGCATCTCTAAGGCGGCGGGTGTGCCGTTCTACGGTGGAGGCAAGGCCGCGTCCGAGGCCATCATCCGGGACACAGGGACGCGCTCAGTCGTGGCGAGCATCAAGGCGCACGCGACGGGGAAGAACCTTCAGCAGTTTTCCCGAAACCTCGTGGTAACGCCTCCCTCGGACGGTGCCACATGGGAGCAGCTACTCGCGAGGACGCACCGCCCCGGACAGCAAGCCGCATGCGTCGAGGTGGACGTGTGCCTTCACACTCAAGATCTCCTCAAGTCCATGACAAGCGCCCACGAAAGGGCTCGCTTCATCCATCAAACTGAAGGGCAACCACAAAAGCTTCGGCTCGGAATCATAGAAGCGGCGCTGACGACGGTATCCCCATCTCTCGTCCCGACCGGGTCAATCAGGCCCCACCTGTGCACCCGATCCAAACTCCGTAGACTCCCTTGAACTATGACCGATAAAGATGGAGACAAGCGGACTCAGGACATCCTAGGAGTCGTTGTAGGTCAATCCGCCTCAAGCAAGAATCTCACCTACACAGCGCTTTCCGATTCCATTGCACAGAAGGACAAGACATCAACTCTCCTTGGCGCATCGAAAGCGCTTTGGCACATATGGAAGCATCCGACTCCTCCCTCTGGTCGCGAGGATGATTACGACATTTGTCGCGCATACCTAAGCAGAGTCGCATCGATTGCGGCCGGCCGGTGCACAACCATTGAGGGCGGCAGGGCAAGCGAACCAGAGCTCATAAATTTCGCTAGAGAATTCCTCGGCGTAACCGAAAGCATCACCGACCCTGCATTCTTCACCCACACAGAGATACCACGATTCACCAAGGCCCTTCAGAACCACGAAGATTTCAAGAACCACATCCCTCCTCCAGACGTAGTGCGCGGACACGCAGCACGACTCTCCTTCATTAGAACACTTCGCTCCCAATGGGATTTTCGTTCTGTTGATACAAAGGGCATATTTCGCACATGGTCCATAGCCAAACTCCTCGACAATAAATACAACGGCCAACTCTTCGAAAGACTTCGACGCGTTCTAAATATCGAACTCAGAGATCACCTGCGAGCGGGAATGGTTTTTCTTGCAGCAGGCGACAACACTGTTCCCGGGACAATCCTCGAAAAGTCACTCACCCTTGACTCAGAATTAGCAAAAAACCTAAACCTCGACACCGACGCCCTAATGCTTGTCGCAACCAAAATTTCACGAAACTGCCAGGATTTCTCGACTTGGCAGAGCGAGGTGATTTCAGACTACCCGGAACCATACCGGAAATATGTTCCCCATCCGCTCGTCGCACTTCCACTGATCCAACTCGACTCATCCTTCACGGGCTGGGACAAATCGAAATCTGGATTTCTCTGCCCGTCCCCAGCGCACCTGCTCTGGAGAATTCAATCGTCCTGCATCGATGCCATTAGCAATCTCGCACCCGAGTCAGGGCAAAACGTTCGCGCAGACTTGGGTGAATGCCTCTCCAGCTATATTCACAGCTTTCTCTCGGCGACCTGCGGCAAAGACAACGTCACAAGCCTAGATGAATTATACAAGGCAAATGACGACAAGAGGAAGCACGCCGACTTCATCGTCATGACAGGAGACACCGCCATAATCATTGAATCAAAAACATCACTAGGGAGCACGTCCGCCAAATCCGTGATCACTCCCGAAGATCTGGTCGAGGTGTGGTCGCGAATCCACTCCGCCTATCGCCAATGCGCACACACCATCAATAGCGACATATGGACAAAAACCCCAAGGCTCTCCAGGGCCAAGAAATTCATATCAGTTACCTGTTTCGATGAACTTTTCTGTCCGGATGGCGCAGCATTCAATGACTTCGCAGTCCGTTCCGGCATAGACAAGGCGCTCGGCCTTGGGGCAACTGAAGCCATTAGCCTTCAAGACCTTGAGGCCCTCATGGAAGGACTAGGGCCGGCCCAGCTCGCGCAGCTAATTCAAAAGAAATGGGACTCGGGTCAACACGGCATCATGCTCAATACTTTCATCGCCTCGGAAGAGCCGAGAATGTCTCCCCCTTCTCTGGCTCATCTTCAGCCCGCCTCGGAAGAGCTCTTCCCGGGATTTAACATGCTCAAACTGGTCACCCATGACTAACCACAGACCATTGCTCCATGCGATACCGTCCCACTAGCACGTTTCCAGAGCCACTCCCGGAAAGCGTCCCCATAAAGGAAGGTGAGGACGTCCTTTTGACGTCCCGCCACCTGACTGGGAACACGGGACATGAGCAACGCCGCACTTGCACGAATCGCCACCTCTCAGGCTGCCCTCGGCGCGCAGTACCTCAAGGCTGGCCGCTACCGCCTGGAGGTGCAGTCCATCCGCACGAAGGACGGCTTCAAGGGCCTGTCCGCCATCGCTGAAGTGAAAGTGGTGAGGTCAGAACGAACCCAGCCCAGCACCGAGCCCACGCGGCCCGGCCTCATCACCAGCTACGTGGAGAACCTCTCCGACGCGAAGAAGAACGGCGGCGGGCGCTTCAAGGCGTTCCTCATGGCCCTGGCCGGTGCCGAGGAGCACGAAGTCTCTCCGGACTTCATCGCCAAGTTCACCGAAGCGAAGCAGGCCGGAGCCTTCCTGCTGGTGGACTGCGACGTGTTCCCCAAGACGCTCCCGGAGAAGGACGGCAGGCCCGGCAAGGTCATTGAGGGCTACCGCTGGAGCAACGTGAGTCCCACGGACGCGGAGCTGGCCGCCATCGAGTCCAAGCGCGCCGCCGCGAAGCTCCCGCCGCTCGCTGACGCCCTGGGCTGACGCTCCCTCCACCTCTGGACTTCTTGGCGCTCTCCCCAGGGCGCCACGGCTGGCCCACGTCACGGGCCTTTCGGTGTTGTGCCTGTCCTCTTCAGCTTCGACACCGAGACGTACCCGATTCAACCCGGCCTCCTCGCGCCGCCGCTCGTCTGCGCCTCCATCGCCCTGGCCGCAGATGGAAGCGAGCAGCTCCTTTCCGCCGCCCAGGCCCGCGTCTGGTTCCGAGAGGCCATCCGCTCGCCGGACGTCGAACTGACGGGCGCCAATCTCCCGTACGACTTGGGCGTCATGTGCGCGGATGACCCGCGACTTGTGGACGCCGTCTTCGCCGCCGCCGAGGCAGGCCGCTTCCATGACGTGGCCATCCGCGAGGCCCTTCTGGACATCGCCCGGGGACTCCACGGCGTGGACCCGGAGACGGGCCGCCCGCTGGGGGACGACGAAGGCGCCCGCTATCCCCTGGCCCTCCTGGTGCGGCGCCACCTCGGCCTCGACATCAGCGCCGACAAGCACGCCCCCGACGCATGGCGCCTGCGCTACGGAGAGCTGGACGGTGTGCCGCTGGAGCAGTGGCCCGAGGGCGCCGTGAAGTACCCGCTACGCGACGCGCGCTTCACGCTGGACGTCCACCTGTCCCAAGAGCGCGCCGCGTCCGGCATCCCCAACGGCGGCAACCTCCACGCCGAAGGGGACCAGGTCCGCGCCGCCCTTGCTCTCCACTTCGCCTCCATCTGGGGACTTCGCACCCATGCCGGACGCGTCGAGCAGCTGCGCCACCGCGTCGAGCAAGAGTGGAGGGCCAACCGCGCCCACTTCCAGGCCGTCGGCATCTTCCGCGCCAACGGCACCAAGGACTCCAAGCGCCTCGCGCAGCTCGTCACCGGCTCCTACAACGGCGCGCCGCCCGTCACACCGCCCTCCCCCCGCTTCCCCGAGGGACAGGTCGCCACGGACCGCGACACGCTTCTGGACTCGGGCGACACGGTGCTGGAGGAGCTGGGCAAGGCCGGCAAGGTGGACAAGTACCGCTCCACCTACCTGGGCAAGCTGGAGGCCGGCACCTCTACGCCCCTCAACCCGCGTTTCAACGTGCTGGTGTCCACGACGCGCGTCTCCAGCGACTACCAGCAGCTTCCTCAGCGCGGGGGCGTGCGCGAGTGCCACGAGGCCCGCCCTGGCTTCGTCTTCTGCTCCGTGGACTACGGCGGCTTGGAGCTGCGCACCATGGCCCAGCGTGCCATCTGGGACGTGGGCTACTCGCGCATGGCAGACGCGCTGTTGGCCAGGGAGGACGTCCACACCTCGGCGGCGGCCACCTTCCTGGGGGAGAGCTACGACGCCCTCCTGCCGCGCGTGAAGGCCAAGGAGCCCACGGCCACGTCTTTCCGCTCCCTCGCCAAAATCTTCAACTTCGGCAAGGGCGGGGGCCTTGGGGCTGGCGGCATGGCGTACCACGCACGCGCCAAGGACGGCGTCCGGTTCTGCCTGCTGGCGAAGGTGACGGACACATGTGGCGTGGAGCGCGTCCCCGTGCGCGTCCAGGGAAAGGTGAAGATGGTCTGTGCCGCGTGCGTCGACGTGTCGCGCTGCTACGGCGACAGGTGGCTCGACGCGTGGCCCGAGCAACGCGTCCTCTTCGGCCGCGCCAGCGCTCTCACGCGCAACGGCCAGTTCGTGGACGTCATGATTCCAGGCGCCGACATCCTCCGGGGAGGGTGCAGCTACACGCAGTGGCTCAACACGCCCTTCCAGGGCCTCGGTGCCGTGGGCGCCAAGCTGGCGACCTGGCGCGTGTCCCGGGAGATGTACGCGGACCGTCGCTCTCCTCTTTGGGGCTCGCGCCTCGTCCTCATGGTGCATGACGAGCTGGTGGCGGAGCTGCGCGCAGACTGTCCCAACCGCCTTCACGATGCCGCCGAGCGCATGGCGGAACTCATGCGACAGGCCATGCGTGAGGTGACGCCGGATCTCGCGGGCGCCATCGAAGCCGAGCCCGCCCTCTCACGCGTGCTCTCGAAGGACGCGGCCACGGTGAGGGACGACAAGGGGCGTCTACTGGTGTGGGAGCCGGACGCGAAGAAGGCCGCGTGAACCAGTCGCGGAAAGTGTCCCCATTGAAGAAGGAGTGACCACCGAACCTTCTTCCGGAAATCTCTCCGAGCATCGTGCAGCGAAGCTCGTTTCCATTGACCCCGGCCTTCGACACTGCGGCGTCGCAGTGTTCGACCTGTTGAGTGGCGAGCGCGCGACGCTCCAGGCAGCTGGCCTCCCGAGAAACCCTAGGCCCCCGGGTGGAGAGCTGTCGTTGGTCTCGTGGGACTTCATGGCCTTCTCTGTCCGTGAGTGGCTCCGGCCATATCTGGGCGATGCCCCCTACCGTCTCATCATCGAGTTGCCCCGCGTCTACGCCGCCGCACAGCAGAAGGGGGACCAGAACGACCTTATCCAGCTAGCGGGTGTCGTCGGCATGCTCGGTGGCTGCCTGCCGGGCGTCATCGGTCGTCGTGGTGTTTACCCGCGCGACTGGAAGGGAACCGTCGACGCAGATGCGTTCATCGAGCGCATCAAACAGCGTCTCGACGCCGTCGAGCATCTGCGCGTCGAGCTGCCCTCCGCAGCCTCCCTCCACCACAACGTCTGGGACGCCATCGGCATCGGGCTTCACGCCCTCGGTCGCCTCGCGCCCCGCCGCGTCTTCCCGAGGTAGTCATGTCCGAGCCCATCTCTAACAGCCCGGAAATGCTCCCCGCCTTCCTCACCGTGGACGAGGCCGCCGCTTTGCTGCGCGTGAACCGGAAGACGCTCTACGAGGCCATCCGGCTCGGGCAAGTGCCGGGAGTCTCCCGCATCGGGAAAGCCCTCCGCATCCGCCGCGACGCGCTGGTAGGCTCGCCCATGGGTCAAGGCGGTCCTGCGCTCAAGGAGAAGCCGACATGAGCGTGAGACTCAGGAAGTACAACGACAAGAACGGAAAGCCTCAACAGTTGTGGTTCGTGGACATCAAGTTCAAGCACGCTGGCGGGAAGGTTGAGCGCGTCCGCAAGGACAGCCCGCTCAATACCCGTCGTGGTGCCGAGCAGTATGAACGCGACGTCCGCGCAGCCCTCCTGATGGGCACTTTCGGGAAGGAGAAGGAGTCCGTAGCAACTGAGGAAACAAAGAAGGTGCCGACCGTGATGGATTTCACGTCGCGATACCTCACGTACTCGGACAACAACAACAAGCCCTCCAGCGTCGACGCCAAACAACGGATTCTCAAACACCACATCCTCCCGTTCTTCGGGGAGATGCCTCTGGATTCCATCGGCCCGGCAGTCATCGAAGACTTCAAGGCCCTGATGCGGAAGAAGAAATCCGCCGCGCGAGGAAGGAAGAAGGCCCCAACCCCGGCAGCGATCCGAAAGCGCAAGGGTGCGGTGCCCAAGCCTCTGAGTTTGAAGACCATCAACAACGTGCTCGCGGTGTTGGGCAAGCTCCTGGCTGTCGCGCAAGAGCAGCAGGTCATCCAACAGGCGCCGCGCGTGAAGCTCTTTGGGAAGGTTCCCAAGCCGAAGTTCGACTTCCTCTCCTACGAGGAAGCCGAGCGCCTCATCGCCGCGTCTGAACCCGAGTGGCGTCCCATGCTGCTCGTGGCCATCAAGACGGGGCTACGGCAGGGCGAACTCCTCGGGCTTCAGTGGAATGACCTGGACCTGCAACGGGGCAAGGTTCATGTCCAGAGGACCATCTGGCGTGGAGTGGAGGGGCTTCCAAAGGGTGGACGTGAGCGAATGGTGGACCTCCCCGCTTCAGCCGTCGAAGCACTCAAGGGACACCGGCACCTGCGAGGCGCCTACGTCTTCTGCCAGGAGGACGGCATGCCCTTCACGGACGGCATGCTGAAGCATCCGCTCACCCGCGCGTTGAAGGCGGCGAGCATCGTCCGGGAGGTGGGCCTCATCGGTTGGCACGACCTGCGCCACACCTACGGCAGTCACCTCGCCATGAGAGGCGTGCCACTGAAGGTCATCCAGGAGCTGATGGGGCACGCGACCATCGAAATGACGAACCGCTATGCCCACCTCAGTCCGGAGGTGAAGCGGGACGCGGTCCAACTCCTCGACACGCCGTTGCTGGCGTGGGGCAATACAGGGGCAATGGCCGTGGGGTGACAAAGAAAAAGGCCCGTAACCCCTGAGGATTACGAGCCATTTCCAGTGGAGGCGGAGGGAATCGAACCCTCGTCCGAAAGCCTTCGGTCCTTCGACCCTACGTGCGTAGTCCGCGATTTGCTACGTCCTCAAGACTCCCACGGACGGGATTCCTGAAGCCGGTCCTGGAAAGGTCTCGCCACCTCGGGCCCAGGCACCCTTGGCAGCCAGCCCGCATTATGACGGTCGATCCCAACCCCACGGGCCGAGAGCTGGGGGACCGCGCACTAACAGCTGTTTTTAGGCAGCCAGCGCGAGCTCAACGTTGTCGTTGGCTTTTGTGTCTTTGCCGGGTTGGATTTACGAGCTACCTGACAAGCTCGGCACGCGTCTCGAACTTCTATGCCCCCGTCGAAACCGGGTCGCCCCCGGGGTGTTGACTGACTGCTTGCTGCCTTGCGGCCACCGCTTCGACCGCGTCTTCCTCACATTAACCGCTGACGGCCGCGCGTCAATCCTCCTGAGCGTCCACCACCGCACCTTCTCGCACGAAGGCGGACACTCGGTCTGGAAGTCGCTTCCCCTCCAGCTTCACCGTCGTAGGGTCGCCTCCCCGCTCGGACAGCCCTCGCGCTCCCCAGCGGCCACGAGGACACCGAATGAGACGACTGCTTCCCCTCCTCCTGCTCGCCCTGGGCACCGCGCTCCCCGCGCTGGCGCAGAAGAGCGCCGCCACCCAGTCCTTCCCCTACACGCTCCAGACGGACAAGCTCCCCAACGGCCTCACCGTCGTGCGGGTGCCCTACCCGTCCCAGGGAATCATCGCGTACGTCACCGTGGTGCGCGTCGGCTCGCGCAACGAAGTGGAGGCTGGCAAGACGGGCTTCGCCCACTTCTTCGAGCACATGATGTTCAAGGGGACGAAGCGTCACCCCGAAGGCGAGCGCGAGCGCATCCTCGGCACGTTCGGCTTCGACGACAACGCCTTCACCACCGACGACATCACCCTCTACTACTCGTACGGGCCCACGGCGGGCCTGCCCCAGCTCATCGACATCGAGGCGGACCGCTTCCGCAACCTCGAGTACTCCGAGCCGTCCTTCCGCACCGAGGCGCTCGCGGTGCTCGGCGAGTACCACAAGAACGCCGCGGCCCCGTACCTCAAGATGGAGGAGACGCTCAACGCCGCGGCCTTCACGAAGCACACGTACCGCCACACCACGCTCGGCTTCTACGACGACATCAAGGCCATGCCGGAGGCCTACCAGTACAGCCGCGACTTCTTCGAGCGCTGGTACACCCCCGACAACGCCATGCTCTTCATCGTCGGCGACTTCGATGACGCGCAGGTGATGAAGCTGGTGCGCGAGCACTACGGTCCGTGGAACCGCAAGACGTCCACCATCACCGTCCCCACCGAGCCTCCGCAGACGCAGCCGCGCACCGCCCACGTCGACTGGCCCCAGCCCACCCAGCCGCGCCAGGTGCTCGCGTGGCACACGCCCGCCGCGTCCGCCAACACCGCTGACTCCGCCCTGCAGACGGTGCTCGTGGCCTACCTCGTCGGCCCCACCAGCCCCGCCTACAAGCAGCTCGTCCTGGAGAAGCAGCTCGTCGAGGCCATCGGCAGCGACTACTCCGAGCACCGCGACCCGCACCTCTTCACCCTCACCGCCACCCTCAAGGACGAGAAGGACCGCGAGCGCGTGCGGCTGGCCCTGCTCAAGGAGGTCAGCAACCTGGCCGCCGGCAAGGTGGACGCCGCCCGCGTCAAGGCCATCCAGGACAACGCGCGCTATGGCGCCCTGATGGCCCTCCAGACGCCGCGCGAGGTCGGCATCCAGTTGGGCTGGTACGCCGGCATCCTCGGCACGCCGGATGGACTCCAGCGACAGCTCGCCAACCTGGCCAAGGTGACGCCCGCGCAGCTCTCCGACTTCACCAAGCGCTACCTCAAGGCCACCAACCTCACCCAGCTCAGCCTCACCCCCAAGGTCGACGCCGCCGGAGGGACGAAGTGATGAACGCCAAGGCCCTGCTGTCCCTCTCCGCCCTGCTGTCCCTCTCCGGCTGCGCGTCCACGCAGAAGCCCGCGCCCGAGACGACGCCTCCTCCCACGACGGAGACGCAAGCCACGCCTGCCGCCGCCGAGAAGACGACCGCGGCGCCGAAGGAGGTGCCCGCCGTCCCCTTGAAGCAGCCCAAGCCGCTGGAGCTGGTGGTCCTCGCCCGTCCGGACACGCCCATCGTCACCTTCCGGCTCGTCTTCCACACGGGCTCCATCGATGACCCCCAGGGCAAGGAAGGGCTCACCGCGCTCACCGCCTCGCTGATGGCCGAGGGCGGCACGCAGAAGCTCACCTCCGCACAGCTGCTGGAGGCGCTCTTCCCCATGGCCGCCGAGCTGGAGGTCGCCACGGACAAGGAGTTCACCACCTTCGCCGGCCGCGTCCACAAGGACTTCCTGCCGCGCTACCTGGACCTCTTCACCGACGTGCTGCTCGCGCCCCGCCTTGACACGTCCGAGCTGGAGCGCCTGCGCGCCAACGCCGTCAGCGACGTGGAGAACGGCCTGCGCAGCGCCAACGACGAGGGGCTCGGCAAGGTCGCCCTCGACGCGCTCATCTACAGCGGCCATCCCTACGCGCACTACACCGGCGGCACCGTGCAGGGCCTCAAGTCCATCACCCTGGACGACGTGAAGGCCCACGCCCAGCGCGTCTTCACGCAGGACCGGCTCGTGGTCGGCCTGGCCGGCGCGGTGGACGATGCGCTCAAGCAGTCGCTGCTCTCGCGCCTGGGCACCCTGCCCGCCACCGGCGCGCCTCGCGTGTCGCTGCCCACGCTGCCCACGACTTCGGGCCGCGCCGTCATCATCCAGAAGCAGACGCTCTCCACCGCCGTCAGCATGGGCTACGTCAACCCGGTGCGCCGAGGCGACGCGGACTTCTTCCCGCTGGCCTTCGCGCTCACGCACCTGGGCGAGCACCGTCAGTCCATCGGCCTGCTCTTCAACGAGCTGCGCGAGAAGCGCGGCCTCAACTACGGCGACTACGCCTACGCCGAGCACTTCATCGAGGACCCGGGCACCACGTACAACCGCACCAACATCGCGCGCACCCAGCAGGACCTCACCCTGTGGATTCGCCCGGTGGAGCCCGGCAACGCGATGTTCGCCACGCGCGGCGCGGTGTACTTCCTGGACCAGCTCGTCAAGGAGCCCATCCCCCAGGAGCGCTTCGACTTGATGCGCGGCTTCCTCCAGGGCTACTCGCGCCTCTGGGAGCAGACGGACCCACGCCGGCTCGGCTACGCCATCGACTCGCTCTTCTACGGCACGCCTGACTTCCTGGAGCAGTACCGCCAGGCGCTCACGAAGATGACGCCCCAGTCCGTGCAGGAGGTGCTGCGCCGCCGCCTCCACCCCACGGGCCTCAACTTCGCCTTCGTCACGCAGGACGCGGAAGGCCTCGCCAACGCCCTGCGCTCCGGCCAGCCCTCCCCCATCACCTACGCGTCCGACAAGTCCCAGGAGCTGCTGGACCTGGACAAGGTCATCGTCCCCTACAAGCTCCCCGTGAGCCCGGACGCCATCACCGTCATTCCCGCGCAGTCCTTCATGGAGAAGTAGCGCAGGGCTGTATTTTGGCCCGAGGGGTGGGTCATTTGTTTCCGCCCCTCGGGACCGGATGGTATGAGCTGCCATCATGCGAGGCACCAGCTCCGGCCACTCTCCACGGTGGCGGCCCCTGAGCGGCTCCGCCGTCCGACTCGTCCTGATGAGCCTGCTGTTGGCCTCAGCGACGGTCCACGCGGAACACGACCCCTTCTCCCGAGGCTTCGACGCCGTTCCCGTCAAGCCCACGCCCGCGCAGAACAGCGGCATCGCGCTGGAGGGCACCGGCGGCAACGAGCCCGTCGGCAGCTTCCGGGGCGCGCTGCTGTTCGACTTCAACTGGCGCATCCTCGCCCTGAAGGACGGCGAGGAGAAGCTGGGCGACCTGCTGCCGTACAGGCTCGACGCGCATTTGCTCTTCGCCTACCAGCTCCACGAGCGGTTGGAGGTGGGCATCGACCTGCCCTTCACGCTCATCCAGGGCGACAACTTCCACCTCCTGGGTGAAGCGCTGAACGCCCCGAACTTTCCGGGCGCCGCCGGGGTGAGCCGCACCACGCTGGGGGATCTCCGACTCGTGCCGCGCGTCCACCTGCTGGACCGCGAGAAGTTCCCCGTGGGCCTGTCGCTCATCGCCGAGGTCCGCGCGCCCACGGGTTCCGCTGACAGCTTCACGGGCGAGCGGGGCTTCGTCTTCGCGCCGCGCCTCGCGGTGGAGCAGCGCTTCGAGGTGCTGCCCATCCCCATCCGCGTGGTGGGCAACGCGGGCGTGAAGCTGCGCAAGCATGCGCAGTACCTGAACCTCCTGGTGGACGACGAGCTGACGCTCGGCGCCGGCGTCATCGGCGAGCTGCCCAACATGGGGCGCTTCACGGATGTGCAGGCCACGGCGGAGATGCACCTGGGCACGCCGCTGGTGCGCCCCTTCAACTTCGACCAGTCCGACTCGCTGAAGACGCCGTGGGAGCTGCTCGTCGGCGCCCGCGCGAAAATCTGGGGCAACTGGGGGCTGGAGCTGAACGTGGGCCGAGGCCTCAACATCTCCAGCGGCTACGGGCGCGAGGCCCTGCGCGTCATGTTCGGGCTGCGCTACGACGAGCGCTTCCAGGACTCGGATGGCGACAACGTGCCCGACGTCAGGGACCGCTGCCCCAACGAGGCCGAGGACAAGGACGGCTTCCAGGACAGCGACGGCTGCCCCGACCCGGACAACGACGGCGACGGCGTGGTGGACGGCGAGGACAGCTGCCCCGACGTGAAGGGGCTCAAGGAGCGCAAGGGCTGCCCGGAGGTGGACACCGACGGCGACGGCATCACCGACGAGTTCGACAAGTGCCCGGACAAGCCCGGCCCCAAGGACTACGACGGCTGCCCGGACACCGACGGCGACGAGGTGCCCGACAACGAGGACGACTGCCCCGAGCAGTTCGGACCGCCGGAGAACAACGGCTGCCCGTTCGACTCGCCGCCGTACGTGTTCGTCGAGTCGGACCGCATCCGCATCAAGGGCAACGTGCTCTTCGAGACGGGCTCCGCCGTCATCCAGAAGCGCTCGTATCCGCTGCTGGACGAGGTGGCGACGGTGCTCCGGAAGAACCCGACGCTGGGACCGGTGCTCATCGAAGGCCACACGGACAACAAGGGCTCACGGCAGCTCAACATGGGCCTGTCCGACAGGCGCGCGCGCTCGGTGCTCGAGTACCTGGTGTCCAAGAGCATCGACCGCAAGCGACTGACCTCCGCGGGCTTCGGCTTCGACAGGCCCATCGCCACCAACGACACCGCGCTGGGTCGCGCGAAGAACCGCCGCGTCGACTTCAAGCTCGTGCGCTCCGAAGTGGAGACCGAGGGTCGGGAGACCGTCGTCCCGGCGGGACAGCAGCCTCCCGCTGGGAAGCCCACGGGCACGGCGACGCCTCCGGCCACGGACAACAAGCCGGCGACGACTCCCGTCACTCCGGCTCCCGCTGCGAAGCCTCCGGCTGCGGACGCCAAGCCGGCATCGACGCCAGCTCCCGCTGCGAAGCCTGCGGCCACGGACACGAAGCCGGCCACGACTCCGCCTCCTACGCCCGGCAAGTAGTCGGGCCACTCACCGACGAGAACCGAGGCGCCCCTGTCCCACGAGGACATCGGCGCCTTTCTCGTGCGCGCCGTCGGGCCTCAATGAGTGGGACGACGCACCGCTACTGCTTCAGGGCCCGCTCGATGCGACGGCGCAGGGCATCCTCGGACAGGGCGCCTCGCTGCGCGTCCGTCACCTTGCCCTCGCGGTCCAGGAAGTAGAGCGTCGGCAGCGCGCTGACCTGGAAGGCCCGCGCCATGTCGTCGCCGGCGTACACCACGTAGGGCTTCAGGTCCGGCAGGTTGCGCCGCATGAAGTTGTCCACCAGCTTGGGCGCCATGTCCCCGTCATCCCGACTGGCCGCCAGGAAGACGAGCCCCTGGGACTCGTACTCCTTCGCCAGCTTCACCAGCGCGGGCATCTCCTCGCGACACGGCGGACACCACGTCGCCCAGAAGTCCAGCATCACCACCTGGCCTCGGAGGTCCTCCAGCTTCAGCACCCCACCCTCGTGACGCTGAAGCTCGAACGAGGGAGTGGCCGCGCCATCCGGAACCAGCTGCGAGCGCCGGGCCTCCAGCACGCCCAGGTACACCACGCCCGCCATCCCCAAGCCGGCAATCAGGGCCATGAACAGCTTCGTTCCGCCACCTGTCGGCTTCGCGGGCGGCGGCGCGCCGATTCCTTCCTGCGTCACGAGTATCCACTCCTGGTCAGGCGGTCATGCACCTGACGCAACACCCAGCGCACTCCGCTTCGGGCCACCGGTCTCCGCGACACCCACCGCGCCACGTCCGGACCCCAGCGATAGTAGCCCCGGATGAACCCACGCCCGAGCGGGCTCTTCCGCAGGACGTCGTCCCGGTACGCGCGGAAGGCCACCAGCTCCGGCGCTCCCTCGCCAAACGCCACCGTCGCCACGAAGCACGACGACGCGGGGCTCACCCACATGAGCCGCTGGTTGGTGAGGTTCACCACCACCTTCAGCTCCCGCGCCTCCGTGTAGAGGAACGCGAGCAGGTCCCTGCGCGCGGCGGGGAACTCCTGTCCGCCTGCTTCCTCGAACTCGATGCGCGAGGAGTTGGTGGTGCCCACCTCGTCCACCGTGAAGAAGTAGCGCTTCGAGCTGCGGCGGACCTCCACCTCCAGCCCTCGCAGCTCGCCGAAGTACGCCAGGAACGGCGTGCCGCACACCGGGCAGACGAAGCGGTTGTACGCGTGGCTCGTCAGGAAGGCGTAGTCACCCACCCGCTTGCAGCCCGTGTTGGGACACACGAGCTTCACGCTCGCCTGCGGCGCGGGCCGGGGGTCGAACCGCGAGCCTCCCGACGGCTTGTCGAACACCGGTGGAGGACGCGGCGGCGCCGTCACCAGGTGGCGCGTCGGATGCGCGGCCCGCTCCAGCTCCAGCGCGCGTCGCCAGGCTGTCTCGGCCGCCTCCAGCCGCCCGCTCGCGGTGTGGCACAGCGCCTCGCCATGCGCGAGCAACGCGGCCACCAGCTTCTCCAGCGCGGGCGCCATCGATGGGTCTCTTCCCGCCGCCAGCGCCTCCGCCAGCACCCGCTCCATCTCCGGCAGCAGCGCCTGCGCCGCCTGGCGTGAAGGGTCCTCGGCGCGGCGGTACACCGGCGGCTCGGGAATCCGGCTGAACAACGACGACGCGGCGGCCCGGACGCGCTCCACCACCGCGTCTCCACGCCCCACGTCCATCTGTGCCGCCCTGGCTCGGGCGGCCTGAAAGAGCTCTTCGGGCTGCAAGCCGGCGGACATTAAGTGCCCGGGGTCCCCCTGTCAGCGCGGATCACATACACGCGGTCGGAAACTCGCCACCCGTCCCTGTCCGATGTAAGAAGACGTAGGAGGCTGTGAGCATGGGAGCTTTGAAGTTCATCGTCTGGACGGTCTGCGCGGTGGGGCTCGGCATCTTCCTGTCGTCGGGAGAGGTGGACGGCCGCACGCCCTTGCAGCACATGGAGAAGGCCTGGAAGCGCGCCGTGAAGCCCGACGCCATGGACCGCGTGAAGGACGGGCTGGAGGACGCGTACGAGGATGCGAAGGGCGCTGTCTCCCGCACGACGGACGCCGCCGCTCCGCGCGAGCGCATCAGCGCGGAGGACCGGGCAGCGGTCAACCGCATCATCGCGCAGAAGAAGTAGCCTGGCCGACAGGTCCGCTTCCGCGACAGGTCTCCCCTCCCTAGGTTGCGTGGGTGGGTGGTCGGTCGGGGCGGAGGCGGGGCATGGGCAGGGCTCCTTTCATCAAGAGTGTCGTCATCCTGACCGCGCTGGCGTGCGCGCTGGCGACCCCAGCGCAGGCCGCTGGCAGCGGTCGCGGTCGTCTGTGGCTCGAGGCCCAGAACCGTTCGCTGGACAACCAGCGGGCCACGCTGAGCGACGTGGCTCGCAAGGCGATGCCGTCGGTCGTCTCCATCACCACCCGGCAATTGACGGATGAAGCCGCCGTGTCGGGCGAGGAGCCGCAGAAGGGCATCGGCTCCGGCTTCATCATCCACGCCGATGGCTACATCCTCACCAGCGCCCACGTGGTGGAGGGCGCGTCGGAGGTGGTCGTCTCGGTGATGCACCCTCGCGGCTACGCGGAGGAGTACGTCGCGCGCGTGGTGGGCGAGGACGCGCGCACCGACTGCGCGCTGCTGAAAATCGAAGCCCCGCGCCGGCTGCCGGTGCTGCGGCTGGCGTCCGCGTCGCACGTGCGTTCGGCGGACTGGATTGTCGTCATCGGCAACCCGTTCGGCCTGTCGCACTCGGTGACGGTGGGCGTGGTCAGCTACATGGGCCGCACCGACGTGACGCCCAACGGCCGCGACGGTGACTTCGACTACATGCAGATGGACGCGTCCATCAACCCGGGCAACTCCGGCGGCCCCGTGCTCGACTTGCACGGCGACGTGGTGGCGGTGGCCAACGCCGTCAACGTGGCGGGCCAGGGCATCGGCTTCGCCATTCCCATCGACATCGCGAAGACGGTGATTCCGCAGCTGCGGGCCCATGGGCGCGTGCGCCGGGGCTGGCTGGGCATCAGCGTGCAGGACTACTCGCCCGAGGTCGCCGAGGCCTTCAACCTGGGCCATGGCCAGGGCGTGGTGGTGACGGAGGTGGTGGAGGGAGGCCCGGGCGAGCGCGCGGGCCTGCACCACGGCGACGTCATCATCGGGCTCGACACGCGGCGCGTGCGGCGGGCCCACACCCTGCGCTGGCAGGTGGCGGCCCGGGGCGTGGGCCATGACGTGCGGCTGCGCATCCACCGGCTGGGCAAGCCGATGCGGCTCAAGGTCCGGCTGGAGGAGATGCCGAGCGAGGAAGCTCCCGCCCCCACCCTGGCCTCCCGACGGCAGGGGCGGCGGCCCACCCGGGGGCAGTCCTCCGTGCTGGACGACCTGCTGTCGCCCGTTCCCAGGGCGAAGACGCTCCCGCCCACGGCCCCGGAAGCAGAGCCCGCCGGCCCGGGTTCCGAGGACGGCGCTCCAACGCCTTGACACCCGCGCGAACACCGGTCTTCCGGCGTCTCCTTGCGTTCGGGTGGCATGGGCGCTAGACAGTGCGCCTTTTTCGTACCCGGCGGATGGTCCACGTGCTCGTGGCGCCGAGGTACCCGCATCGTTTCGCAGGAGAGGTTCCACAATGGCCGAGGCCACCCCGACGACCCAGAAGAAGCTCACCCACTGGCCCCGCACCGCCAAGGGCAGCGGCAAGAAGGCTTGCACCGTGGAGGGCTGCAAGCGCCCCTACCGCGCCAAGAGCTACTGCTTCTTCCACTTCAAGCAGTGGCGCCAGGGCGACCTGCCCCACTCGCGCTACCGCACCTGCTCCAAGGACGGCTGCCGCACCAAGACGTTCAAGGCCGGCCTGTGCGAGAAGCACCACGGCGAGACGTACAAGAAGGACGCGGCGTAAGTCCCCGCGTCGTGCTCGCAGCGGCGCCGGGGTCTTCTCTCTCCAGAGAGGTGCCCCGCGCCACCGCGAGACCGGGTTGCTGGAAGGCCGTGAGCGACTGCTCCGCCTCGCACCGGGTCTGGCCTCACCCGTTTCAACCATCCATTCCAGAGCGTCGAGTCAGGTGAGAGTCGGGGTGCCAACCACGCACACTCCGGAGTCTTCTCGCGCGTCCGTCGTGGAACGTCGGGGAGTTGCACCCCCGGACGCATGCCTCCGAGTTTAGCTGGTTGATCCTGGTGCAGATCGGTATATTCCCGCGCGTATGCGTCGCTGGCTCCCTGGGTTGCTCCTCTCGCTCGTCTCCGTGCTCACCGCTTGTGGCGGTGCGGGCACGCCCGTGCGCGCGACCATGAGTGCCCGTCAGGCGCTGTCGCATCCGCCAGAGTTCCTGGAGTTCGAGTCCCCCGCGACGCGCCTCGAGATGTTCCGCGAGGTGGCCCGTCAGTCGGACCTGGAGGCCGGGCAGGCGGCGCAGGCGCTGGTGCTCTTCCCCATCAGCCAGCACGGTGAGCTGCTCGCCGCGCCCGGCTTCGACTCGCGCATGGACCTGTTCCAGGCGCCTGACGCGGGCAAGGGCATCGAGCTGGTGCTGGAGGCCCGCGCCGCGGAGCGCTGGCCGGAAGACCGGCGGGAGAGCCTGCAGGGACTGTCCGAGCGTGAGGCGGCGGAGCTGGTGGCCCGCACGCTGCTGGCGCACTGGGGCATCCAGCCGGAGAGCGCGGTCCAGGTGGACCGGGCGTCCGGGGCTCCGTATGCGGTCGCCTACGTGGACGGCATCCTGCGCGTCAACCCGGCGTTCCTCTACCTGGCGGCGGCCTACGGTCCTGCTTCCATGCCGGCCACGCTCCAGTAGAGTCCCGCGCCTCAGCAACAGGCCCACCCTTCTCTCGCCGTGCCCCACTTTCCAGAGGGGCGGGCCGCGAGGCGCCAGTGAATACCTCCGCTCTTCACGCTCAGCTTCCCCATACGCTCCAGCAGACGCATCTGCCGGCGCTCGGTCAGCACTATCGCGGCAAGGTCCGTGACACGTACCGGAGCGGCGACACGCTCGTCCTGGTGACGACGGACCGGCTCTCCGCGTTCGACCACGTGCTCACCACCATCCCCTTCAAGGGCGAGGTGCTCAACCGGCTCGCCGCCTTCTGGTTCGAGCGCACGAAGCACATCTGCCCCAACCACGTGCTCGACGTGCCGGACGCCAACGTCACCGTGGCGCGCGCCTGCCAGCCCTTCACGGTGGAGGTGGTGATTCGCGGCTACCTGACGGGCAGCCTGTGGCGCGACTACGAGAAGGGCACGCACACCGCCTACGGCCTGCCCTTCCCCGCCGGCCTGCGCAAGGACGCGGCCTTCCCCGAGCCCATCATCACCCCGTCCACCAAGGCGGAGTACGGGCTGCACGACGAGCCCATCTCGGAGAAGGAACTCCTGGCGCGGGGCCTGGCCAGCGCACGCGACTGGGCGCGAATCACGGAGGCGGCGCGCGGCCTGTTCGCGGAGGGCCAGAAGTGGGCGCGCACGCGCGGCCTCATCCTCGTCGATACCAAGTACGAGTTCGGCAAGGTGGGCGACGATATCTTCGTCATCGACGAGATGCACACCCCGGACTCCAGCCGCTACTGGGTGGCGGACGAGTACGAGGCCCGCTTCGCCAGGGGCGAGGACCAGCGCATGCTGGACAAGGAGAACATCCGCCAGTGGCTCATCCGCGAGCGGAACTTCTCCGGCCAGGGCACGCCCCCGCCCATCCCGGATGACGTCCGTGTGGAGCTGGCCACCAAGTACGTGGCGGCCTTCGAGCAGATTACGGGGACGACGCTCGCTCTCGAACCGGGAGACGTGCACGCGCGAATCGAGCAGAACCTGCGCCAGAAGGGCTACCTGAAGTAGCAGCCCCTCTGGTGGAACGGCCGTGAGCTACTCGCTCCGGCCGAAGACGCGGCGGAAGACGTCGTCCATGTGCCGCGTGTGGTAGCCCGGGGAGAAGCAGTCGTTGATCTCCTCGGGCGTCATCATCTTGCGCAGGTCCTCGTCCGCGAGCAGCGCCTGCCGGAAGTCCACGCCCTCCTCGTAGAGCTTCATCGCGTTGCGCTGGACGATGACGTAGGCGGCCTGCCGGTCCATGCCCTTGCGAGCCAGCTCCAGCAAGAGCCGCTGCGAGTTCACCACGCCCCCGAGCAGGTCCAGGTTCTTCTTCATCTGCTCCGGGTAGACGCGCAGGTCCTCCATCAGCCGGGCGAAGCGCACCAGCATGAAGTCCGCGAGGACGGTGGCGTCCGGGCCGATGACGCGCTCCACGGAGGAGTGGGAGATGTCCCGCTCATGCCACAGCGCCACGTCCTCCATGGCGCTCACCGCGTAGCCGCGCAAGAGGCGCGCAAGGCCCGTGAGGTTCTCCGACAGGATGGGGTTGCGCTTGTGCGGCATCGCGCTGGAGCCCTTCTGCCCGGCGGTGAAGGGCTCCTCCACCTCGCGCACCTCGGTGCGCTGCAGGTGGCGGATCTCCACGGCGAACTTCTCGATGCTGGAGCCCAACAGCGCCAGCGAGGTGAAGTACTCCGCGTGCCTGTCGCGCTGCACCACCTGGCTGGAGGCAGGCGCGGCCTTGAGGCCCAGCTTCTTGCAGACGTGCTCTTCCACGGCCGGAGGCAGGTGCGCGAAGGTGCCCACCGCGCCGGAAATCATGCCCGTGGCGATGGTCTCCCGCGCGTGCAGGAGGCGCGTGCGCGCGCGGCGGAGCTCGTCGTACCAGATGGCCAGCTTGTGGCCGAACGTCACCGGCTCCGCGTGGATGCCGTGGCTGCGGCCCATCTGGAGCGTGTGCTTGTGCTCGAAGGCGCGCTTCTCCACCGCCGCCATCACCCGCTCCAAATCCTGGAGGATGAGGTCCACGGCGTCGCGCAGCGTCATCGCCAGGGACGTGTCCAGCACGTCCGAGGACGTCATGCCCAGGTGCAGCCAGCGCGCGCTGGGCCCCACCCGCTCCTCCATGAAGGTGAGGAAGGCGATGACGTCGTGCTTGGTGGTGCGCTCGATTTCGTCGATGCGCGCGGCATCCTCGGACGTGAAGTCTCCGGCCTTCTGGAGGCAGTCCTCCAGCGCCTCGCGCGGGGCCAGCCCCGCCTCCACCATGCCCTCCAGTGCGGCGAGCTCCACGTCGCGCCACCGGCGCAAGCGGGCCACGTCGGTCCAGAGGTTGGACATCTCCTGTCGGCTGTATCGGGGAATCACTCGTAGACCTTCACGGCAAAGTCCTTCCGCGCCGCGAACCGGAGCAGCTCCAGCACGGACTCGGAGGACGGGCCCAACTTCCGGGCGGTGGTGAGGTTGATGGACAGGTCCAACCCCTCCGGCTGCGCCACCGCCAGCGCGCCCGGGTCGACCTTCTCGTGGATGATGCGGTTGGCCAGCCGGCCCGCTTGCAGGCCAATGGCCATGGGGCTGGGGGACAGCGCCAGCGACGCGCCCTCCTTCACCTGGCTCGGCGTGAGCGCCACCAGGGGCAGCCGCTTCGACTGCGCGAAGGCGATGAGTTCCTGCACCACGGCGGCGTTGCCCACCGTCTTGTCCGCCACCATCAGCAGCGCGTCCACGCGGCCGGCGGCGCCCTCCAGCACCTTGCCCACCTTGCCGGGCGAGTCCACCTCCAGCGGGAGGATGGACAGGCTCCGGGACGCGGCGGACGTCTGCGCCTGCGTCACCGTGCCCGCGGAGAAGCGAGGGTCATGCACCATGCCCACGCGCCGGGCCTTGGGCGCCACCGCGAGCAGCGCCTCCAGCTCCGGGCCCAAGTCACTGGTGAGGGAGATGCCGGTGACGTTGGGCCCCTCCAGGCCGTACTTCTCGAAGTACGGCACCATGGCGAAGAGGACGGGCACGTCCTCGCCCAGCGAGCGGCGCGCGGCGTTGGCGGCCAGCGGCCCGAGCGCCAGCACCAGCGCGGGCTTCTGGGCCGCCAGCTTCTTGAAGATGCGCGCGGCGGTGGCGGGACTCTCGTCCAGCGTCATCTCCTGCACCTCGGCGCGGGCCTCCGCGGCGAAGCCGGCGATGACGGAGGCATAGGGCGCCAGGTTGGCGGACTTCACCGCCACCACGCGCGGACGGGCGGCGCCTTGGGCCCCTGCAACCCCTGGCACCACCAGCAAGAGCAGGAGCGCGAGGGCCCGCCAGCTCATGGCTTCACGCTCGCGCAGCACCGGAAGCCCACGGAGAGCGAGGTCTTCTCCAGAGCGCTGAAGACCCGCGCGCTGCACCTTGATGCGAGCTGCGGGTCGTTGAACGAGCCGCCCTTCTGCACAGCCCCCCTCTTGGGAATGACGGTGCTCGTCCACTCCGCCACGTTTCCGGAGAGGTCCGACACGCCGTAGCCCCGTGACACGCATTGCGGAAAAGCGCCGGAGGGAGCGACCGCTGGAGGGGTCTCCTGCATGGAGACCTTCGTGTTGCACATGCCTGGAACGTACTCGTCGCCGTAGGCATAGCGCGCGTTGCCCGGTCCCTTGCATGCCTTCTCCCACTCATCGGCCGTGCAAAGCCGCTTCTCCGCGGCCTCACACAGCCCGCGCGCCTGCTCCCAGGTCACTTCCACCCGAGGGGTGCCGCCCTTCTTCCTCGAGACCGAGTACTCGAACTCGTCCACGCAGAAAGAGCCCACCTGGATGTTCTCGTGCTCGGGCTCATCCACCTGCGCCTCGCTGTCGTCCCTGGCCCTTCCACGTCGGAAAGACCCACCGCTCACCAGTCGCATTCCCTCCGGGCACTCTCCCGCCAGCGCGACGAGCGGAGGAGCATTGGCTTCCGGCACGACAGGGCGGGCGGACGACCCTCCCAGGGGAACCACCTGCACGGTCCGCTGGGTCGACCGCAGGTGGCGCAACAGCAGGTAGCCACCACCGGCGCCCAGCGTGAGCCCGCCCACCGTCAGCACCACCATCCAGACGAAGGCCGAGCGGCGACGCGACGACGAGGACTTCGACGGACGCGTGGAGCGCTGCGTGGGAGCGATGCGCGGCGCCGAGCGCGCCGCCGAGGTCATGGGCGAGTCCACCGTGCGAGGGCCCGACAGCACCGGAGAGGACTCCAGCGTGCGCGCCGTGCGGATGGCCGGCACCGGCACCGCGGGCGCCGCATCCAGCGTGCGCCCCAGGGGACGAGCCCCGGAGACCGCGGGCGAGGACTCCAGCGTGCGCGCGGACCGCGCCCCTGAATCAGAAGGACCCGGCTCCTGCCCCGCTGAGTCTGGCCCCTTGGCCTTGGACGAACGCGGCTGGGCGGCGGGCGCCGGACCCGAGGGACGCGGCGCGGGCGCACCACCCCGGGCGGCGACAGGCTCGGGAGGCAGGCGCCCACCATGAGCGGGCTCGGCGGAGCCCCTGGCGGAGCGTCCCCCCTGGGACGACTCGGAGGCGGCCCGTCCCGCCGAGGATGACTCGGAAGCGGAGCGTCCGCCTTGCGGAGCATCCATGGCGGCCCGCGCGGCGGACGCGGTGATGAACGGCAGCGCCTGCTCCGTGAGGTGCTGGGACGAGCCAGGGTTCGCGCCGATGATGGCGGCCAGCGTCGCCGCGTCGAGCGGCTGCGTCGCGTCGGGCGGAGGCGGCTCCTCCTCGACGTGCGAGGAAGGCTTCGGCGACGTCACGATGCCGGTGGGCACGGGCATCATGTCCGTGGGCACCGGAGGCGGTGGACGCGCGGACATCCGCACCGCGGCCGCCTGCGCCGAGCCCACGGGCGGAGGCACCGCGCGCACGTGCGTGGCGACCGCCGCGGGCGCACGCGCGAGGATGCTGGCGAACTCCGCGTGCAGTTCGCCCGCGGTCTTCGGCCGGGCCAGCGGGTTGATGTTGAGCGCGCGCCGGTAGAGCGCCTCGAAGGACGTGGGCAGGTCCGGGTGCAGCGACGTGAGGCCGGGCACGACGCCTTCGGATGGCACCAGTCCCGTGAGCATCTCCCCCATCACCACGCCCAGCGAGTACACGTCCATGCGCGTGTCCAGCTCACCGCCCGCGACATACTCGGGAGCGACGTAGACATCCGCGCGGTGGCTCTTCTGCGCCTGGACGAAGGGGAGCTGCGGCACGGCGAGCCCGAGCCCGTAGTCCGTCACCTTCAGCAGGTCCGGCAGGACGATGACGTTCTCCGGCTTGAGGTCGGAGTGCGGACCGAAGCGATGGGCCGCGTCCAGCGCCGCCGCCATCTGCGCCAGCAGCGGCTCCACGTCCTTGAGCGAGAAGAGCTGCCCGCGCGAGGCGCGCTGCTCCATCATCCGCCGCAGCGTCATGCCCTCCAGCAGCTGCATGGTGAAGAAGGGCCGCTCACCGTCGAGCCCTTCTTCGTAGACGCGCAGCAGGTTGGGGTGGTTGAGCTTCTTGCCCACCCGCATGGAGAACGAGAACTGGGTGCGCTCCTCGGGCTGCTGGACGAGGCGTGGGTGCACCGTCTTGAGGGCGACCTCGACGTCGATCTCCTCGTCCTGGGCGCGGAAGACGAAGCCCATGGGGCCGGAGCCCACCACCTCTTGGATGGCGTAGCGACCGGCGACGACGTCCCCCGCCTTGTAGGGGGCGCCTTCCAGGCCACGCTTGCGGACGACACCGGCCGATTGTCGCGCGGCCGCGTCGTACTTCATCCCGCAGGTGGGACAGGTGTCGGTCGTCTCGGGGACGTGGCTGCCGCAGCGGTAGCAGAGCAAAGCAGTCGGACTCCTGGGGCCGGTCGAAGGCGGACCGCGAGCGGGGGATGCGGTCCGGCCTCATATTCTGCACGCTCCCCTGTCATCAAGGAACGATGCCGTCGGCTTCCTTGGCTACCGGCCGGTGGAACCGAAGCCGTTCCCACCCCGCGACGTGACGTCGAGGACGTCGACTTCTTCCAGCCTGGCGGACGTCACCGGCGCCACCACCAGCTGCGCCACCCGGTCGCCCCGACGCAGCGTGAAGGGCTCGCTGGAGAGGTTGACGAGGATGACCTGCACCTCCCCCCGGTAGTCCGCATCCACCGTCCCAGGGGAGTTGAGCAGGGTGATTCCGTGGCGCAGCGCCAGCCCCGAGCGAGGCCGCACCTGCCCCTCGTACCCCGGGGGCAGCCCCAGCGCGAGCCCCGTGGGCACCGCCAGCCTCGCCAGAGGCGCGAGCACCTGCTCGCCGTCGATATCGGCTCTCAAATCCAGCCCCGCGGCGAGCTCCGTCTCGTAGCGGGGAAGCGGCAAGGGCTCCGGATGGGCACGCACACGGCGCACCTGCACGGTGAGGGACGAGGCCATGGCGCGGATGTACCACACCCCTGCCCCGTCTCCAGTTCCCGCGCCAACGTCACGGGTTGTCCGCGAAAGCGACGACAGCCCAAGGAAGCCGAGAGGCGCTAGGACGCGCGCCAACCTCGGGGCTCGGCGGCGGGAGCCCGATGCTCAGGGTGCGTTGTCGTGGGACACGGCGCGAACGGAGGCGCGGAACTTGAGCGGGTCCATGGGCCGGGAGGCCAGCTCCAGCTGATAATGGAGATGAGGACCCGTGGAGCGCCCGGTGTTGCCGGAGCGGGCGATGAGCTGCCCGCGCGTCACCCGCTCCCCCACCCGCACCAGCAGCTCCGAGTTGTGGCAGTACGCCGTCGTCACGCCCCGGCCATGGTCCAGCACCAGGACGCGGCCATTCACCGCGTCCTCGCTCGCGCGCCGCACCACGCCCTCCGCCACCGCCGACACCGCCGTCCCCGTGGGCACGCTCAGGTCCACGCCCGTGTGCATCCGCCGCGTCCCCAGCACCGGGTGGTGCCGCTCACCGAACGGGCTCGACACGCGAGCGCTCTCCGACACGGGCCACGCGAGCCCGAAGGCGGTGGACAACGCCAGCGCCTGCGCCGCTCCCACCGAGGCCGTCTCGAAGCCCGGAGGAAGCTGCCGATTCAGCGACTCCAGCGTCGGCTCGCCGCCCTCGGCCACCACGCGCTCCTGGGCGTAGCGCGCGGGGACGCGGCCGACGAAGAGGGCCGTGAGTCGCGCCTCCTCCCGGGGGAAGTCTTCCTCCAGCGCGGCGTGGAGCCTGCGCGCGGCGACGGGCCCCTCCACCGAATCCAACAGCCGGTCCATGGGAATCCCCAGCTCCTGAGCCAGCGCCGCGGAGGGCTCCCGCGCGCGCGCATCCAGGCCCTTCAAGGCGAGGTGCGTGCCCCAGGCCAGCGACTCCGCATCCGTCAGCGGACGCACCAGGGACACCTCGGGCGCCAGCATGGGCGCGGCGAGCGAGGTGCCCGTCATGCCGTCGTAGTACGCCAGCAGGGGGCGCGCGGTGCTCTTCGAGGAGAAGGCCCAGGCGGAGGCCTTGCGCACCAGCGCGCCCGCGGGCGTGTGGTGGTACGCCGTCCACACGCACAGCACCGCCATGCAGAAGTCCAGCAGCCCCCTGGCTCGGCTCGCGAACATGGCGGTCCTCAGCGCAGGAAGGAAAGCAGTGGAGTGGCGTCCAGCACGGCGGCCAGTGCCAGGGGCACCACCACCGCGCAGCCCAGGAGGCCCCGGGTGAAGGCCTGTCTGCCGCCGCGCGCTTGAGCACAGGCCGCGTCCGCGTGCTGGAGGTTGCGCAGCACCGCGCGCCACCCGAGCGTGGCCAGCACGCCCACCAGCGCGCCCAGGGCCATGCCCCTGGCGACCCAGTCGGAGATCTGGTCCCCCATCAGCTCGCGCCAGGACAGGTACACCGTGCCCTGCATCAGCTTCGCCACCGTGCACGCGCCGGCCACCACCACGGCCGCGGTCGCCAGGGGCCGCAGCCAGCGCATGGGCGTGGGCTGGCGCAGGCAGCGTCGCCACAGCGCGCGCCACGAGGGCTTCTCCTTCGGGCCTTCCAGCGCCGCGCGCCACGCCTCCGCGGGCTTCACGGCGGCTGTGGTCGCCTCGCGGTAGCCCAGGGCCGGCAGCGCCAGCACCAGGTCCGCGGCCAGCTCCCACGTCAGCGCCAGGATTCGAGCGATGCGCGTGCGCAGCTCCAGCGACACCCACTCCACCATGGGCGCCGTCACGTCGTAGCGCCCCACCAGGCCATCGAAGGCCGCGTCCGCGCGGTCCACCAGCGCCACCAGCCTGTCGTCCAGCGTGTCCGCCGCCGCGTGCACGCCCACCGCCACCAGGGCCAGCAGCCCCAGGGGCATGAAGGCCCACCGGAAGGAGCCAAGCAGGCGCGAGACGTCAGTGAGGAAGCTGGTGGAAGGCTGTGGCGTGGCGGGCGGCGGACGGGGCGGCAACGGGGCCTCCGGATGGCGGGGCTCGCACCTCCAACGCACGGCCCCCAGCCCCAGGTCTAAGCCAGCGCCCGCCAAAACGAAAACGCCCCCTGCCGCGCGGTGGCGGAAGGGGGCGTTGGCGCTACCCCGGGCCTCGAGAGGAGGCCCGGGAGCGAGGCTTCATCAGGCCTTCGCGTCGGGCTGGGTGGCCTCGGGGGACGCCTGCGCGGCGACAGCGTCAGCGGCGCCCTGCTGGGTCGCCGCGCGCTCCGCCATCGCCTCCTTGCGCGACAGGCGAATCTTGCCCGTCTTGTCGATGCTGACCACCTTCACCAGCACCTCGTCGCCCTCCCTCAGCACGTCGGAGACGCTCTTGACGCGCTTGTCGGACAGCTCGGAGATGTGGATGAGGCCGTCGGTGCCCGGGAACAGCTCCACGAAGGCGCCGAACTCGGCGATCTTCCGCACGGTGCCCGTGTAGATCTTCCCGATTTCCGCCTCGCGGGTCAGCGCCTGAATCATCGCGATGGCGGCCTTCACGGCCTCGCCGTTCGCGCTGGCGATGTCCACCCGGCCGGAGTCCTCGATGTTAATCGCCGCGCCCGTGCGAGCGATGATGTCCTTGATGACCTTGCCGCCCGGCCCGATGACGTTCTTGATGAACTCGGGACGAATCTGGATGGTGGTGATGCGGGGCGCGTACTGGCTGATCTCCTTGCGGGGCTGCGCCAGCGTCTTGAGCATCTCGCCCAGGATGTGGATGCGGCCCTGACGCGCCTGCTCCAGCGCGCGGCTCATGATCTCCGTGGTGAGGCCGGTGATCTTGATGTCCATCTGGATGGAGGTGATGCCCTTGCTGGTACCGCACACCTTGAAGTCCATGTCGCCCAGGTGGTCCTCGTCACCGAGGATGTCCGACAGGATGGCGATCTTGTCGCCCTCCTTCACCAGGCCCATGGCGATGCCGGCCACCGGCGAGGTGATGGGGACGCCCGCGTCCATCAGCGCCAGCGTGCCACCGCACACGGAGGCCATGGACGAGGAGCCGTTGGACTCGAGGATGTCCGACACGAGGCGAACCGTGTACGGGAAGGACTCGCTCTTGGGCACCATGTTGCGCAGCGCGCGCTCCGCCAGCGCGCCGTGGCCGATTTCACGACGGCCCGGGCCGCGCAGCGGCTTCGTCTCGTTCACGCTGAACGGGGGGAAGTTGTAGTGCAGCATGAAGCGCTTGAAGGACATGCCTCCCAGCATCTCCAGCCGCTGCTCGTCATCGCTGGTGCCCAGCGTGGCGACCACGAGCGCCTGCGTCTCGCCACGGGTGAACACGGCGCTGCCGTGGGTGCGCGGGAGCACGCCCACTTCGCACGTAATCGAGCGGACCACGTCGTGACCGCGGTCGCCGATGCGGCCGCCGTTGACGGTCATCTCGCGCATGTGCTCGTACTTGAGGTCTTCCACCACCTGCTTGGCGTGCTTCTCCACCAGCGGGGAGTAGGCCTCCGCGAGCTGCTCCTTGAGCTTCGCGATGGTCTCCTTCTTCGTCTTGGAGAGCGACTCGTAGCGGGCGCCCTTCTCCTTGATGGCGTAGCCGGCCTTGATGCCGTTCATCGCCAGCTCCCGCACCTTGGCGCGCAGGCCCTCGTCCACGGAGGCCGGCTTGTCGAACGAGCGGACCTGCTTGTTCAGCTCGCGGCGCAGCTCGTCCTGCAGGTCCAACGCGGGCTGGGCCGCCTGGAAGCCGAAGTCCAGCGCGGCGACCATGTCCGCCTCGGACACCTCCTCCGCGCCACCTTCCACCATGACGATGGCCTTGCGGCTGACCGCCATGACCAGGTCCAGGTCGCTCTGCTCACGCTGCTTCGCGGTGGGGTTGGCCACCAGCTGACCGCCCACGCGGCCCACGCGGATGCCGGCGAGGGGGCCGTCGAACGGGATGTCCGACACCCACAGCGCCGCGGAGGCGCCGGTGATGCCGTGCACGTCGCCCTCGTTGTCCGGGTCCGCGGAGATGACGCTGGCGATGACCTGCGTCTCGTACGCGTAGCCTTCCGGGAACAGCGGACGCAGGGAGCGGTCCACCACGCGGGAGGCCAGCGTCTCCTTCTCCGTCAGCCGGCCCTCGCGCTTGAAGTAGCTGCCGGGGATGCGGCCCGCCGAGTACAGCTTCTCCTGGTACTCCACCGTCAGCGGCAGGAAGTCGATGTCCTTCTTCTCCCGCGCGCTCACCGCCGTCACGAGCAGCATGGTGTCGCCGTAGCGCACCACCACGGAGCCATCCGCCTGCTTGGCCAGACGACCCACTTCGATGCTCAGCTCGCTCTCGCCAATCTTGACGCTCTTCTTCAGCATGTCCTTGCCTCGGTATTCTTCGGGCGAGGACCCCACCGCACGCACCTGGCCCGCAAGGGACCTGGCACCCCGGGAGGGCCCTCGGGGTGTATGAGCGGTCGCCAAGGCCCGAAACAGGCACATGACAGGCAACCGCCAGCCTGTACTGCGGAAGGGCGCTTGCGGAGCGCCGGAGGGATGTCTCGGAACTTTTGATCCCTGATCGCACCGGCCGACACCCTGTCAGCCGGTCCGAACGGAAACCAAAACCTCCGTCGGCACCACTCCCTCGCCCGCCACCACCCACCGCTTCTCAACTGCTTCTCTGCTGCCACTTCGACGTCTGAAACGCGCGGGGCGCTGGTTGAACCAGCGCCCCGGGTCCTGCCGAGATGCCTACTTGCGGATGCCGAGGCTCTCGATGAGCTTCTTGTAGCGGGTGACGTCCTTCGACTTCAGGTAGTCCAGAAGCCGGCGACGCTGACCGACCAGCTTCAGCAGACCGCGGCGGGAGTGGTGGTCCTTCTTGTGCGTCTTGAAGTGCTCGGTGAGCTGGTTGATGCGCTCGGACAGCAGCGCGACCTGCACTTCAGGGGACCCGGTGTCCGTCTCGTGGGTCCTGAACTTCGTCACCAACTCCGACTTGCGCTCCTGATGCAGCGACATGTGATTCTCGTCTTTCGTACCCCGCTCCGGAGTGATGCCACTTGAGTCGCCCAGGTCCGCGGAGGGGTACAGACCGGGTCTCATGCTCCACTTCTAACGAGCGGGGGGCTTATAAGCTTCACCCTACCCAGGGTCAACCTTGGACGCCTGCCCGTACGCCCCACGGGAGGTAGAGCGTGCGAAGACGCACAGCCGGAAAGCAGCCGGGCCTAGACGAGCACTCGCAGGTAGCGCAGCCGTCCGCCCACGCCCTCCGCCACCGCCAGGAGCGCGCCGTCGGGACCCGTCACCCGCAACCGGCCCGGACGCAGCAAGGAGGGAGCCACCTCCACCGGCACGCCGTGGGACACGCGTTTGGCGTCGTCCGCCCCTACCCGCACCTCGGGCAGGTCCACCAGGGCCTCGGCGATGGGCACCAGCCGCGAGGCCAGCGTCCCGTCCTTCAACAGGGCCGGCACGTCCGCCAGCGGCAGCGCCCGAGCCAGGGGGAAGGGCCCGCTGGCAGTGCGCCGCAGCGCCTCCAGGTGGGCCCCGCAGCCCAGCACCCGTCCCAAATCAAAGGCCAGGGTGCGCACGAAGAAGCCCTTGGAGCAGCGCACGGACAGGTGGAGGCGGTCCGCGGAGAAGTCCCGCAGCACCAGCTCGTACACCGTCACGTGCCGGGCGGCGCGCTCGACCTCCTCGCCGGCGCGGGCCAGCTCGTACAGTCGCTTCCCGGCCACCTTCACCGCCGAATACATGGGCGGCACCTGGTCGAAGCTGCCCCGGAAGCGCGCCAGCGCGGCCTCCAGGAGCGCGGGCGTCAGCGCGGGCACCTCCCCGCGCGCCGTCACCTGCCCCTGCGCGTCCTGGGTGTCCGTCTCCGCGCCCAGGCGCACCGTGGCGTCGTAGGCCTTGTCGCCCTCGGTGATGAAGCCGGCCACCTTGGTGGCCTCTCCCAGACACAGGGGCAGCACTCCGGTGGCCATGGGGTCCAACGTCCCCGTATGGCCCACCTTCTTGATTTTCAGCAGCGAGCGCACCTGTCGCACCACGTCGAAGGACGTGGGGCCAGAGGGCTTATCGATGACGAGGACGCCGTCCATGTCACGCCAATATTGTGGGCCCGGGGCTGGAACTACCAGCCTTCCTTGCTCCGGACCTCGCGAAGCAGACGGTCAATCTTGTCCCCCTCGCCCACGGATTCGTCGAACGAGAAGAAGATCTCCGGCGACACGCGCAGGTTGACGGCCGACGTCACGTGGCGACGCACGAAGCCCTTGGCCGCCTCCAGCCCCTTCTGCGTGTCCGAGCGCTCCTCGGCCGTGCCAATCATCGAATAGAAGACACGGGCCACACGCAGGTCCGGGGAGACCTTCACCCCGGTAATCGTGATGTAGCCGATGCGGGGGTCTCTCAGCTCACCCCGGGTCAGCAGGTCGCCGATGGCCACCTGGATTTCCTGCCCCACTCGCTCGGGTCGGGAATGCGTCGTCATTTCTTCTCCCAGTCTCGCGGGTTGCGCAGGGAGCGGGCTCGAACCCGCGCCTCGTCCAGCGTCATCCGTCCACCGCCCGACGGTGACGGGCGGCCCGTACCGGGGTCGCCGTCGTTGTCGCCGTCATGACGGCGCTCCCACTCGCCCAACCCCTCCGCCTCCGCCAGGGAGGCCCGCTCGCCCCGCAGGAAGCGAGCAATGGCCGCTTCCGACTGGGCCGCCGCCGCTTCCGGCGACAGCGGTGCTGCATCTTCGTCTTCGTCGTCCAGGGCGGACTGCCGGGCCCCGGCACCCGCCGTACCGCCGGCGGCGAAGAGCTGATCTCCAAAGGCGAAGATCTCCGTCTCCCGAGCCATCAGCGGGGCGACGTACATCTCCTCGATGAAGTGGATGACCTTCTCCAGCTGCTCGTCCACGTGGCGGCGGTCATTTCCCACCACCGAGAGGGCGAGCGAGGCCTTCTGCCAGAGGTCCTGGTCGTCCACCTCGGCCACGGCCACGTTGAAGCGAGCCTTCACCCGGTCCGTCACCCGGCGCAACACCTGCCGCTTGGACTTCAGCGAGCCGCTGTCCGGAATCTGGAGGGTGAGACGTGCGACACCTACGAACATGCCAATCCCCCGACCCCGGGGGACCTGGCGACTGCGCGAGGCCCCCAGGGCGAAACCTCCCCGGGAAGGTGGGGCCTTCCCGGGGGCGAGAGGACACTCGGCGGAAGACTAGGTGAGGCTCTGCCGGGTCTCTTCGATCTCGTAGGCCTCGATGATGTCGCCGGCCTTGAGGTCGTTGAAGTTCTCGATGCCGATACCGCACTCGAAGCCCTGAGCGACCTCCTTGACGTCGTCCTTGAAGCGCCGCAGCGACGCCATCTTCCCGGCGAACAGCTGCTTGTTCTCGCGGATGAGGCGAACGATGGCGCCTCGCTTCATCACACCATCCAACACCGCCGCGCCGGCGATGGTGCCCAGGCGAGGAACGTTGAAGGTGCTGCGGACCTCCGCGCGGCCCAGCTTCTTCTCCGTGCGGATGGGCTCCAGCAGGCCCTCCATCTCCAAGCGCACCCCGTCGATGAGCTCGTAGATGATGGTGTAGCTCTGCAGGTTGACTTCCTGCGCCTTGGCCGCGGCCTCCGCACCCGACTCCGGGTGGACGTTGAAGCCGAGCACCACGCCCTTGGAGGCGGCCGCCCGCATCACGTCGCCCTCGGTGATGGCGCCCACACCGGAGTGGACGACCTCCACCTTGACCTTGTGGGTGGAGAGCTTCTGGACGGCCTGCTTGACGGCCTCGGCCGAGCCCTGCACGTCCGCCTTGATGACGACGCGCAGCTCCTTGGGACCGCCGCCCGCCTTCGTCTTGGCGAACAGCTGCTCCAGGGACTCACGGCTGACCTTGCCGAGCTCGGTCTGCCGCTCCTTCATGTTGCGGTGCTCGGCGATCTGCTTGGCCGCCTTCTCGTCCGCCACCACGTTGATGGCGTCGCCCGCGGTGGGAACACCGGACAGGCCGATGACCTCCGCGCAGTAGCCCGGCTTGACTTCCTTCACCATCTCGCCGCGGCTGTTGTTCATCGCGCGGATGCGGCCGTAGTGCGAGCCGGTGACGACGGCGTCGCCCAGCTTGAGCGTGCCTTCCTGCACCAGCACCGTGGCGACCGGGCCACGGCCGCGGTCCAGCTTGGCCTCGATGATGGCACCGACCGACGGGCGGTTCGGGTTGGACGTGAGCTCCAGGACCTCGGCCTGCAGCGCCAGGTTCTCCAGCAGCAGGTCCAGGTTCTGCTTCGTCTTGGCCGACACGGGCACCATGATGGTGTCGCCGCCCCACTCTTCCGGGACGAGCTCGTGGGCGGACAGGTCCTTCTTCACGCGGTCCGGGTTGGCGCCGGGCACGTCCATCTTGTTGATGGCGACGACGATGGGGACCTCCGCCGCCTTCGCGTGCTTGATGGCCTCCACCGTCTGCGGCATCACGCCGTCGTCGGCGGCCACCACCAGCACCACGATGTCCGTCACATTGGCGCCGCGGGCGCGCATGGACGTGAAGGCCTCATGGCCCGGGGTATCCAGGAAGGTGACGTCGCCCCGCGCGGTGGTGATGCTGTACGCGCCGATGTGCTGGGTGATGCCGCCCGCCTCGCCCGACGCCACGTTGGCGCTGCGGATGGCGTCCAGCAAGCTCGTCTTGCCGTGGTCGACGTGGCCCATGATGGTGACGACCGGCGGACGCGAACGCTCGTCCTCGGGACGGGCCTCCACCTCGGGCAGGTAGTCCTCCACCTCGAAGCCCACGCGCTCGATCTTCCAGCCGTAGTCGCTGGCGATGGTCTCCGCCGTGTCGGCGTCCACCAGCTGGTTGGCCGTGGCCATCTTCCCCTGGGCCATCAGCTTCTTGATGAGCTCCGCGCTGCGGATACCCATGCGCTGGCCCAGGTCGGACACCGAGATGCCCTCCTGCAGCTTGATGACCTTCTTCTCCTCGGCCATCTGGGTGATCTGCGTCTTGGCGCCCTTCTTCGTGGGCTTCTTCTTCTTGCCACGGATGGGGATGGTGACGCGGCCCCAGACCATGTCCGTCAGTTCCTGCTTGGACACGCTGGTCGTATCGCCCGTGGTGCGCTTGCGCTGGCCCCGCTCCTTGTTCTTGGAGACGTCCACCAGCTCGCGGCCCCGGCCCAGGTGGTCCGGAACCACCTTGTACTCACGGCGCTCGGGGATGCCCAAGCGGCCCGGCGCCATGGGGTACTGCTTCGCCTGGCCGGCCGTGGGGGTGACCCGACGCACCTGGATGAGCGGGCGCGAGATGACGACGGCCTGCGTGGCCGTGGGACGCGCCTGACCGCCCGTCGGAGACACCTGGGCGTGAGGAACGCCGCCCACCATGATGGTGGGACCCGTCGGCGCGGGAGCACCACCGGGCGCGCCCTGCGCACCAGGAGCGGAGCTGGGACGCACAGGCCCCTGGCCGGGACGCGTGCTCTGGCTCTGGTACGACGGATAGCTGGGACGACCGCCCGGACCACCCGGACGCCCACCCGGGCCGCCCGGACCACCGGGACGACCACCACCGGGACCGCCCGGACCACCCGGACGCCCACCCGGACCGCCCGGACCACCAGGACGTCCACCCGGACCACCCGGGCCACCGGGACGACCACCGCCCGAAGGACCGCTCCGCTGCCCGTAGCCCGGCGCGGGGCCCCGAGACACGACGGTCGCGGACGAAGACGGGGGAGAAGACGTCCGGACAGTCGGCGGAACCGGCGAGCGCGGAGGGGGTTGGGGCAAGTGGGTACTCTCCTGAGAAGGGGAACGTGGCTGCGCGGCGGCAGCTGGGGGAGCGGCGGCGGCGCGAGGCGCCTCGACCGGGGCCTTGGGGGCCTCCGTGGCGACAGCAGGCGTGGCGACCTGAGCGGGCTGCTGCTCGGTCACCGGGGGAGCCGTCGGAGCCGCGGGCGCGGCGGTGACGGCGGGAGATGCCTCCACGGTGGGGGCCGGAGCCGTCTCGACAGAGACGGGCGGGGGCTCCACGGCGCGGGGCGTCTCCTCTGGAGGCGGGGAGGCCTCCAGGGTGGGGTGATGAGCGGACTCGACGGGTCCGGAATCGTAGGGGTCATTGGAGTCCGCGGACTGCGACTCCATGCCCGCTTCGGCGGAGCCCGCGGGCGGGCCGACCTTGCGGCGCACCACGAACCCCTTCGCCGTCACGGGAGGCGCTGCCTGCTTCGGCTTGCGCTTGTCCAGGATCTTCTGGACGGCGGCGGTCGCCTGGTCGTCATCGAGGGACGACGAATGGCTCTTGACGTCGTAACCGAGCGCGGACAGCTCGTTTACGACCTCCTTGTTGTCGAGCTCAATGCCGTGGCCCTTGAGCTCCTTGGCGATTTCGTGGACGCGCTTCTTCGACATATTGCCCTTGTTGGCCTGCCACACCCGGCGACTCCGGGGCGCAGCACCCTAGCTCAAACCCGAAAATGTGTGCGAGTGGTCCTTAACACCCACTCCCCCCCAACACCCCTCCGCCCTCATGGCGCAGGCTCCTATGCCTACCCGAGCTGCGACGGGTCTACCAACCCCGCCTTCCCGCGAAAGGCCCGACCAAACGCCTTCCGCTTCAGCGCTGCCGTCATACAACCGACACCGCACAGGTAGGCGCCCCGTCCTGGCAGCAGCCGCTTCCTGTCCACCACGATGGCACTCCCAGCCCCTATCACGAATCGGGTGAGCTCCGCCTGCGGTCGCTTGGACCCGCATCCGACGCACATCCGGACCGGGCCTGACCGCGCGCTCTGCTCCGCTGGTACCGAGCGACCCGGTGGGCGCCCCACATCCCGCTCCTCTTCCTAGCTTCTGGCTAGCTTACGGTGACTTGGTGGCTTCCGCGCCACCTTCCAGGGTCGCCGTCGTGATACCGCGCTCGGCGTTGAGCTCCGTGCGCAGCTTGGCCTCCTCCACGAGGTAGTTCTCCGCCGCGCTCTTGAGCTGGCGCGCCTTCTTGATGCCCACACCCGGAACGTCGCCCAGCTTCGCCAGGTCCTTCTCGTTGGCGATGTCCTCCACCGTGCGGTAGCCGGACGCCATGAGCTGTTCGATGGTCTTCTCGCCAACGCCGCGCACGCGGGCCATGCGCTCGGCCTGGGACAGCTCGTCGGGGTGGCGGCGAGCCTCGGCCAGCCGGGCCTGCTCCCTTTCATAATCCATGCGGGACAGTTCCGCCTGGTCTTCACCCATGCGCGTCCGGGCCGCCTCCTGCATGGAGGGGACGCGGGCGGGGTCCACGCCGGGGATCTGCGCCAGCATCTCCGCGTTGGCCTCGGCCACGTCCCGAGCCTGCCGGAAGCCGTGGGCGTAGAGCGTCTCCACCAGCATCTCGTTGACGCCCGGCAGCGAGCCCAGCGACTTGCTGGCGAACTCGCGCATCTCGCGCACGCGGCTCTCGCTGTTGATGTCCAGCTTCCAGCCCGTCAGCTGGGCCGCCAGGCGCACGTTCTGGCCGCGCCGGCCGATGGCCAGGCTGAGCTGGTCGTCCGGGACGATGAGCTCCATGGCGTGGTTGGACTCGTCGATGATGACGCGGCTGACCTCCGCGGGCGCCAGCGCCGAGCACACGAAGCGGGCCGGGTCCTCGTCGTACGGGACGATGTCGATCTTCTCTCCGCGCAGCTCCTGCACCACCGCCTGCACGCGGCTGCCCTTCATGCCCACGCACGCGCCCACCGGGTCCACGTCCGAGTCCCGGCTGGAGACGGCGATCTTCGCGCGCCCGCCCGGCTCGCGCGCGGCGGCCTCGATGACGACGATGCCCTCGGCGATTTCGGGCACCTCCATCTCGAACAGCTTGGTGAGCAGGTTCACGGAGGCGCGGCTGAGGACGATCTGCGGGCCCTTGGACTCGCGCAGCACGTCCAGCACGTAGGCCTGGACGCGGTCGCCGGGGCGGTAGGTCTCACGGGGGACCTGCTCGCGCACCGGCAGCACGGCCTCCGCGCGGCCCAGGTCCACGATGATGTTGCCGCGCTCGAACCGGCGGGCGATGCCGGTGACGATCTCGTTCTTGCGGTCCTTGTACTCGTTGAAGACGTTCTCGCGCTCCGCGTCCCGCGTGCGCTGCAGGATGACCTGCTTGGCCGTCTGCGCGGCGATGCGGCCGAAGCCGCGGCGGAAGGTCTTCAGCCGGAGGATGTCGCCGTACTGGTCGTCCTGGGCCTTGGCCTCGTTGGCGTCCTCGTCCCGGTAGAAGATCTGGAAGACGAGCTCGTCGCCGGGCTCCACTTCCATGCCCTTCTTGTGGGCCTCCGCCAGGATGATCTGATTGACCGCCTGAACCGGGTCGGTGATCTCCTCGACCACGACGATGGCCTGGAACAGCTCCACCACGCCTTTGTCCGCGTCGTACTTGGCCTCGAGGTTGCGGTCCTGGCCAAAGTGCTTCTTGGCCGCGGTCTTCATCGCGTCCTCAAGGGTGGCAATCAGCACAGCCCGGTCGATGCCCTTGTCCTTGGCGACCTGGTCCAGGACGAGGTTGAGGTTGACGCTCGGGTTGGCTTGCTGCGTAGGCATGGTCTTCTCCTGAATGGGCCACGGGCCCCCCGCGCGGCAGGGTGCCCTGTATGTCGACGTCTAGAACTCGAACTCCAGGTTCGCCTTGGCGATGTCCTTGAAGAGGATGCGGAAGGTTCCGGCGCCTTCCACCTCCACCGAGATGCTGTCGCCCGCCACCCCGGTCAGCGTGCCAGTGAAGCTCTTGCGCGGCGGCTCGCCCACCGGCCCGAACGTCTTCACCTTCACCTTCTGCCCCTGGACGCGCTCGAAGTGGTCCGGCTTCCTCAACGGCCGGTCCACCCCAGGGCTGGAGACCTCCAGGCTGTACTCGTGGGGGATGAAGTCCTCCACGTCCAGCACCGGGTCCACCGCGCGGGACACCTGACTGCACTCGTCCAGTCCCACCCGTCCCCCTGGCTTGTCGATGAAGAGTCGCAACACCCAGCCCTCGCGTTCCCGGACGAACTCCAGGTCCACGAGCTCCAGGCCCTCGCCCGCAACGAGGGGTTCGAGCACCGAAATGGCCCGTTCCTCCACCGTCTGCTTGAGGTTCTTCTCCGACATAACCGGGAAACCAGACTCCAAAAACGCGAAAAGCGGGCACAGCGGCCCACTTTTCGAGGTGCACATCGAAAAATGTCGGCGCGTCCGTAACACACGCCCCAGCGGGGTGTAAAGGAAGGACGCTCCCTCTCGGGTCACGTGAAACCTGCCCAACAGGGCAAGGAATTCCCAGGGGTTCCGAGCGCCGGACGGGCGTTATAACGGGCCCATGCACCTCATCGCCGCCGCCCAGATGGTGTCCACCGCGGACAAGGCCTTCAACGTGGAAGTCGCCACCCGGCTCGTCCGGCGCGCCTGCGACCTGGGTGCGCGCCTGGTGGGATTGCCAGAGAACTTCTCATGGATGGGACCGGAGCCCGAGCGCCAGGGCGCGGCGGAGGGCCTGGAGGGCCCCACCCTGTCCCGGATGGCGGAGCTGGCGCGCGAGCGGAAGGTGACGCTGCTGGCCGGCAGTGTCCTGGAGACCGGAGCCCCCGGCGGTCGGCTCTACAACACCAGCGTCCTGTTCGGCCCGGACGGCGAGCGGCGGGCCGTCTACCGGAAGATGCACCTGTTCGACGTGGAGGTGGGGGATGGTGCGACCTACCAGGAATCCGCCGCGGTGGCGCCGGGGACGGAAATCGTCGCGGCGGACACGGAGGTGGGTCGGCTGGGGCTCTCGGTCTGCTACGACTTGAGATTTCCGGAGCTGTACCGTCGGCTGTCCAAGGACGGGGCGACGCTGCTGGCGGTGCCCGCGGCCTTCACGCTGATGACCGGCAAGGACCACTGGGAGGTGCTGCTGCGGGCGCGCGCGATTGAGAACCAGGCGTACGTGCTGGCGCCCGCCCAGGGTGGCCGGCACTCGGTCCAGCGGCAGACGTATGGCCACGCCATGGTGGTGGACCCGTGGGGGCTGGTGACGGCGAGGGCGTCGGAGGGCGAGGGCCTGGCCGTCGCGCCGGTGGACCCGGAGCTCCAGTCTCGCATCCGTCGCGACCTGCCCTGCCTTCAACACCGCCGATTGGATTAGCCTGGGGGAACCTGATTTTCCGGACGGACCCCTTCTCGTGAATGGTCGACGTTGGCTCCCCATGCTGCTCGCGCTCGCGCTCCCTGCTTCGCCGCTCGGCTGCACCGCCGAGGACGCGCCCGCCGTGCCCACGACGTCCAACACTCCAGCACCCGTGCCCCGTGCGCACCTGCGTGGGCTGAAGGGGAACGTCCAAATCAAGCGCGCCACCGCCGACGAGTGGAGCATCGCCAGTGATGACGTCCCCCTGTTCGAGAACGACAAGGTCCGCACCGAGGCGGGCGCGGGCGCGGACCTGGTCTTCAGTGGCAACGGGAGCACGGTGCACCTGGGCGGCGACTCGCTCATCGGCATCGCTGAAACGCGCCCGAGGCCCGGCCGTCCTCGTACGGACCTGACGGTGCTTCGCGGTCGCATCGACGCGGAGCTGGAGCAGCCCTCCACGCAGTCGCTTTCCGTGAACACGCCCGCGGCCACCATCCAGGCGGGAAGGGAGATTGTCTTCCAATGAGGACGACCCTGTTCCTGCTCGCGTGGCTGAGCGCCGCGCCCCCGGACACCACGGTGGTGGGCCCCCAGGAGTCCCTGCGGGAAGTCGCGGAGCGCGTCCTCGGTGACGCGAGCGCCACCGCCGAATTGCGCGCGCTCAACGGCCTGGCCTCGGACGCCGTCGCCCCGGGCACGCGTCTGAGGCTGCCGGGCCAGGAGCGAGCCCTGGCGCTCAAGGCACTCGAGACGGCGCGCACCCTCGTCGCCCAGGCGAAGGGCGAGGGAGCCCTCCGGGAAGCCGAGGCACGGCTGAGCGAGGCCGAGGTCTCCTTCCGCGCCGCGCGCTATGCGCAGGCATCCGAGGCGGCCAACGCGGCGGGGACGCTGGTCTCCACCGGACGCGCCCCCCACCCTTCCGCCTTCAGCGTGCACGTGGAGCCGGACGCGGGCACCACCACCGTCAGCGTCACCCGAGGGCCGCCGGTGCGCGTGGAGGCCGAGGGTGTCACGCGGCCCGTTGCCTCCGGCGAAACCGTCCTCGTGGAGAAGGGCCAGCCTCCCGTCGCGCCCACCCCGCCCCTCGCGGTGCCCCAGCCCGAGCAGCCCGAACAAGGCGCGGTGCTGAAGCGACGCGCGGACAAGGACAAGAAGGACCGACTGGGGCCGGTGAAGTTGACCTGGGCGGCGGTGTCCGGCGTGGAGCGTTATGAAGTCGAGGTCACCCGGGAGTCGGGAGGCGCGGCCATCGTCACGCAGACGACCACTGCGCCCGAGCTGAGGCTGCCCCTGCTGCCCGCAGGACGCTACGCGTGGACGGTGCGAGCGGTGGGCGCGGCGGGTCGCTCCGAGCCGTCAGCCGTCCGCCGGTTCGAGCTCGTCCCCGCGGACCTCCCCATCAACGTCAAGACGGGCCCGTGGCAGTAGGCCCTGGAGGAGCCGCCCTGTGCGTCTGTTCAAAGCCATCCTCCTGTTGATGCTCGTCGTCAGCATCGTCCCCACCCTGATGGTGGGGTGGCTGTCCGTCTTCCACACGCGCGAGCTGCTGGTGCGCGACGCGCAGGAGCTGGCGCAGGAGCGGGTGAAGCAGCTTCGGCTCAAGGCCGAAATCTTCCTGGGCGAGCCCACCGAGGCCGTCATGGGCCTGGCCCGCGTGCCCAACTTCTTCGGACTGCCCCTGCAGGCGCAGCAGACGCATCTGGCGTCGGTGCTCTCGCAGCGCCGCGAGGTGCTGGCCATCACCGTCTTCGGTCCGGATGGAAAGCGCCTCCCCGGACTCCAGGCCTTCTCTCGTCACGACGTGCCGCCCACCGCGCTCGCCGCGCACGAGGAGCGCGGCCGGTCGCTGCTCGACGGCGGCATGGAGCGCCCGCGTTACTCCGACGTGGTGGCCACGGGAAGCAATGGGCCGGTGCTGACGCTGGCCTTTCCGGTGGGCGAGCCCGTGAAGGGCTTCATCGCCGCGGACCTGTCGCTCGCGGGCTTGCGGAAGATGCTGGAGCAGGAGCGCGTGGGCAGCACCGGCTTCGTGTACCTGTCCGACAACCTCGGGCACCTCGTCGTCGGCGGAGGGGGCGTGGCGGCGCTGGGCGGGGACGTCTCCCAGCGCAGCCCGGTGGCGCACCTGCTGCGGCAGCTGGCCAGCACTCCGGACGCGGAGCTGTTCCATGTCGGCAACTTCGGCGAGGGCCGCGACGCGGTGGTGGCCGCGTACACGGTGCTGCCCGAGACGGGCTGGGCCATCGTCTCCGAGCAGCCGGTGGAGCACGCCTATCGGCAGGTGGAGGCGATGGAGCGCCGCATCCTCCTGGGCCTGGGCGCGGCCATCCTCGTCGCGCTGGTGCTGGCGGCCCTCTTCTCGCGCAACCTCACCCGCCCCCTCAAGGTCTTCACCGACGGCGCCCTGGAGCTGGCGCGCGGGAAGTTCGGCGTGGAGGTGAAGATTCCGCAGAAGAACGAGGTGGGCGAGCTGGCCCAGACGTTCAACTACATGAGCAAGCAGCTGCTCGCGTACGACATGGAGAACCGCGGCCTCTACGAGAGCCTGGAGAAGGGCTATCTGGAGACCATCGTCGCGCTGGCCAACTCCATCGACTCCAAGGACGCGTACACGCGCGGCCACAGCCAGCGGGTGGGTGATTTGTCGGTGGAGATTGGCCGGGAGCTGAACCTCACCGAGCGCGAGCTGCGCCAGCTCCAGTACGGCGGCATCCTCCACGACATCGGCAAGATTGGCATCGTCGAGTCCATCCTCTGCAAGCAGACGAAGCTGACGGACCAGGAGATGGCCATCATGCGCGAGCACCCGGCCATCGGCGACGCCATCATCGGCCCGGTGAGCTTCCTGGGCGCGGTGCGCGCGTGCGTGCGCCATCACCACGAGCGGTGGGACGGCACGGGCTATCCCGACAAGCTCCAGGGCGAGGGCATCCCCCTGCTGGCCCGCATCGTCGGATGCGCCGACACGTTCGATGCCTGCACCTCCACGCGCCCGTACCAGAAGGCCATGCCCCTGGAGAAGGCGATGGAGATTCTCGACAACCTCACCGGCGCGCAGCTGGACCCGCAGGTGGTGGCGGCCTTGCGGCGGGTGATTGCCAAGAAGGGCGTGCGACTGGAAGGCCACCGGCTGCCCGTCAAGCTGGCCTCGTGAGGCGCGCGCTCCCCGCCCGGAAGGATGCTAGGGAGGGCGCATCGTTGTTGAGCTTTCGAAAGGTACGACGTTGAGCTTCTGGGACCGCATCAAGCCCTCGACTCCCTCCGCCACCGCGACGGACGCCCGCCTGTCCGCCGACGGCTCCCACCTGGAGCTGACGTGGGATGACGGCGCGAAGACGGGCGCCTCCGCCCAGGCGCTCCGCCAGCAGTGCCCCTGCGCCGGCTGCGTGGACGAGTGGACGAATCAGCGCACGCTGGACCAGACGAAGGTGCCCGCGGACCTGCGCGTCAAGCAGCTCCACCCGGTGGGCAACTACGCGCTGACCTTCGCGTTCAGCGACGGCCACACCACCGGCATCTACCCCTGGAAGCTGCTGCGCGACATCACCCAGTCCCCCACCGCCTGAGAGCGGCTGCCCCCGGAGAGCCCGCCGTGAACGAACGCTATCGGCTCGTCAGGCCCCTGGCCTCCGGAGGCATGGCGGAGCTGTTCCTCGGCGTGGCCCGGGCCGCGGAGGGCTTCGAGCGCACCGTCGCCATCAAGCGCATCCTCCCGCACCTGGCCCAGGAGCCCGACATCGCGCGGATGTTCCTGGCCGAGGCCCGCCTGGCCACGCAGCTCCAGCACCAGAACATCGCCACCGTGTTCGACGTGGGCGAGAGCCCCTCGGGCCTCTTCCTGGTGATGGAGCTGGTGGACGGCTGGGACTTGGGCGTGCTGCTGCGCCTGGCCGCGAAGCAGCGTCAGCGCTTTCCCGCGCATCTGGCCGCGTTCATCACGCTCCAGGCGCTCGCGGGCCTCCACCACGCCTACCGCAAGCTCCATGAGGGACGTCCGCTGCTCGTGGCCCACCGGGACGTGTCTCCGTCCAACATCCTCGTGTCCCGCGAGGGCGAGGTGAAGGTGACGGACTTCGGCATCGCGCTGTTGAGCGGTGCGTCCTTCACCGCGCCGGGGCTCTTCAAGGGCAAGGAAGCCTACAGCGCCCCCGAGGTCCTCCAGGGCGCGCCCGCCACCGCGCTGAGCGACCAGTTCTCCCTGGGCATCGTCTTCCACGAGCTGCTCACCGGAGCGCACCCCTTCGCGTCCACGATGCAGCCGGGCTCTCTCGCCGTGGCCATCGTCTCGCGGGATGTCCCGCCGCTGCCGCCAGAGGTGCCCGCGCCCCTCGCCGCCGTGGTGCAACGCATGCTGGCCCGTGCGCCCGAGGCACGCTTCGCTTCTCCGGAAGCCGTGGCTGAAGTGCTCGCGCGGTGGCTCGCCCGGTCGGGAGAACCCGCGAGCGCGCATGCCCTCACCGCGTTCCTGACGACGCTCCCCCTGCCGCCCACGCTGAAGGAACAGGGCGAGACGGCGGGCGGCCCGACGTCGGAAGGGCGCGGCACGCCGGCACCCACTTCGGCGGCGGCCTCCTTCTCTCCGGCCATGGATGAGCCCTCGGAGCTGGCGGGCATCGAGATGAGCTCGAGTGGACGGCTCATCCACCGCTGTGTCCGCTGCGGCTCGCCACTGTCCGCTCCTCGCGCGCCCTGCTCCGTCTGTGCCGCGCGGCTCGCGCCTCCCGCCCCGGGGGCCTTCGCGGCGTCGGACGAGAATGCGTCTCCGTTCCTCGCGGCCGGTGCGTTCCCTTCTTTCGAGGACGACACTTCGTTCCAGGGCGCACCCGTCGGGAACGGCGCCTCGACGTCTTCTGGGGCGCCCCACGCACCGAAGACGAAGGCCTTTGGTGCGACGCCACCGGGTCCACAGGGCGGTGCGCCCTCCCGAGCCCCCGCTGTCGCCGCGCGTCGTCCCCCACCGATGGAGGCGGCTTCAGCCACCCAGTCCATCGCCGACAGCATCGAAGGCACGGCGCGCAGGCCCTCGGCGCCGAGCGTGTCTCGCGCGGGCCCCGAGGCCCTGGAGCTGGAGGAGCGCGCTCCGCGTCCCGAGAGCACCTTCGACGCGATTCCCGCCTCGGCTGCTCCCAGGCGCTGGGGCCGACGCATCATCGCGCTCCTGGGTGTCGTGGCGGCGGTGGGCGGCAGCGTGTGGCTCTGGCCTCAGCGCAACCAGGTCTCCGGGCGACTCATGGCCAGCGTGAACCGGCCCATGGCCGCGCCCGTGCTCATGCTCATGAGCGAGCCGTCGGGCGCGACGGTGCTCGTGGATGACAAGCCCGTGGGGACGACGCCGCTGGCGCTCGACAACCTGTATCCGGCAGGCCCTGTCTCCGTGCAGGTGCGCCTCAAGGGCTACCGCACGTGGAAGGGCACCTTCCCTGGGGCCGAGGCCGCGCAGCTCGACGTGAAGCTCCAGCGCTGAGCGCGGACGCGGCGGGGCCACCGGATTCGTGGCCCTCGCCCTTCGTCACTTCACCAGACGCAGGTGTCCCCGACGCGGCGGAGGCGAGTCATCCTTCGGCCCTTCGGGCGGCGGAACTTCAGGAGCAGGCGGCGCTGACGCCACCACCTCGTCCGCGGGCGGCTCGGTGGGCACTTCGCGCAGGAAGGTGCGCGGACGCTCGGCGGCCACGGGCACCGGGAGCGGCTGCGGCGGAGGACGCGCCACGGCGGACTGCTGAAGCAGCTCCGGCGGCATGTCCTCCATGAACATCCACGACTCCTTCGTCACGTGGCTGGCGATGGCGAACAGCGCCGACCAGGGCACCGCCACCGTGAAGCGCGAGCCCGAGAAGCTCAACGTGCAGCGCACTCCCCACTCGGTCACCGTGAGGTCCGGTGGGTCGAAGCGGTACGACAGGTTGAGGCGCAGATGGGCCTCTCCCCGGAGTGATGCGGGAACGAGCACGCCCGGCCTTCGCGCGTCCAGGTGGATCATCACCATCCCCTGGTCCAGCGAGGCGAGCAGCCGCTCCTTCTTGTCCAAATCCTTCGTGTCTTCCATCCGGTGGTACGGCGGTAAGAAATGCGGTCGCGCTCAACGACGGCGCACGGCCCGGTCCATCTCCCGCTTCGTCTCCCGTTCCTTGATGTCGTGGCGCCTGTCTTCGTGTGTCTTGCCCCGACAGAGCCCCAGCTCCACCTTGGCGCGCCCCTGCTTGAAATACAGCACAAGCGGGATGATGGAATAACCACGCTCCCGCACCTTGGTGGTCCAACGGTCAATCTCGGCCCGGTGCATCAGCAGCTTCCGGCCGCGCGTGGGAAAATGGTCGAACACGCTGGCGGACTTGTAGGAACCGATGTGGGCATTGAGCAAGAAGAGCTCACTGCCCTTGGGAAGGGCGTACGAGTCCGAGAGGTTCGCCTCCCCTTGTCGCAGTGACTTCACCTCGCTTCCCGTCAGCTCCAGGCCGGCTTCCACCTTTTCGTCCACGGTGTAGTCGAAGCGCGCACGCCGGTTCTCGGCGACGACCTTGATTCCCTGCTCGCCGCCTGCCGGCCCCTTCGACTTTCCACCCGATGCCATACGTGTCCTGGGTCTCCTAACCGCCAAGCGCCATGTTGTCGATGAGGCGTGTGTTGCCGCTGAAGGCCGCCACGAGCAGGCGAGCGGCCTGCCCGGGTACCACCGAGGTGAGAGGCGTGAGGCGCTCGGCGTCCACCAGCTCCACGTAGTCCTCCCGCAGCCCCGCGGAGGTCAATTCGTGCCGGACGGCGCCCGTCAGCGCCTGGGCGTCCCGCGTGCCGCCCTGCAGCAGCGTCAGCGCGGCCCGGAGTCCTCGCGACAGGGACAGCGCTCGCTGCCGCTCCTCGGGGGACAGGTAGGCATTTCGGCTGCTCATCGCCAGCCCGTCAGTCTCCCGAACCGTCGGCATCCCGACGATGTCCGCGCCCAGGTGCAGGTCGCGGTTGAGCGCGCGGATGACCTGGAGCTGCTGGTAGTCCTTCTCCCCGAAGAGGGCCGCGTCGGGCCGGAAGAGGGCCAGCAGCTGGGTGACGATGGTGGCCACGCCCCGGAAGTGTCCCGGACGGCGGGCGCCACACAGGCCCTGGCTCACCTCCGTCACCTCGACGTAGGTCTCATAGCCGGGCGGATACATGGCCTCCGGCACGGGCGCGAAGACGACGTCGGCGCCGGCTTCGCCACACTTGGCCAGGTCGCCCTCGAAGTCGCGCGGGTAGCGCGAGAGGTCCTCGCGGGGACCGAACTGGGTGGGGTTGACGAAGATGGAGACGGCCACCACGTCGGCGCGACGGCGCCCCTCGCGGATGAGCGAGAGGTGCCCTTCGTGCAAGAAGCCCATGGTGGGCACCAGCGCGAGCCGGCGCCCCTCACGGCGCAGCCCCGCCGCCCACGTCTTCACTTCAGCCACGGTGTGGAGGACGACGGGTGCCATGGCTAGACCGGAATCCCGTAGACGGGGCCGACCTTCTCCTCACCCTCGGCGGGAGCGGCGACTTCGCCCTCCGGAGGCGCGCCCGCGCCCACGGCCGCGGGGGCCACCAGGCGGATGCTCTTGGTCGCCTTGAACGAGTGGTCCTCGTCCGGGAACGCGCCCTGGCGGACCTCCGAGAAGAACGCGCCGGCGGCCTCGGTGATGGAGCCGTGCAGGTTCGCGTAGCGCTTGACGAACTTGGGCTTGAAGTCCGGGTTCATTCCCAAGAGGTCGTAACAGACGAGCACCTGTCCGTCGCAATAACGTCCCGCGCCGATGCCGATGGTGGGGATGGACAGGCTCTGCGTAATCGTGCGCGCCAGCTCCAGCGGCACGCCCTCCAGCACCAGCGCGTAGGCGCCAGCGGCCTCCAGGGCGAGCGCATCGTCGAGAATCTTGCGCGCCTGCTCCTCGTCGCGTCCCTGGACGACATAGCCGCCCATCTTGTGGACCGACTGCGGCGTCAGCCCCAGGTGCCCCATGACGGGGATGCTGGCGCGGACGATGGCGCGGACGGTGTCGGCGAACTCGGCGCCACCCTCCAGCTTCACGCTGCCCACGCCGCCTTCCGTCACCAGCCGGCCCGCGTTGCGGACGGCCTCGTGCGGGGAGACCTGGTAGCTCAAGAAGGGCATGTCTCCCACCACGTGCGCCCGCTTCGCGCCCCGGGTGACCGCCGCCGAGTGGTAGACCATCTGGTCCATCGTCACGGGCAGCGTGGAGTCATGGCCTTGGATGACCATGCCCAGCGAGTCACCGACGAGCAATACGTCCGCACCCGATTGGTCCAGGATGTGGGCGAACGTGGCGTCGTATGCGGTGACCATGCAGATCTTCTGGCCGATCTGCTTGAAGCGCTTCAACGAATGGATGGTGACCTTGTCCTTCACGGTTCACCTCCTGATGGGTGAGGGTGGATACGGCTCAAGCCGCCTCGCTGCCCCTCGCCGTCCCCACTGGGGATCGCCGGAGGCCGCGAAGTCGGCCCCCGCACTCTAACGCCGCCCGGGCGCCCGTGGGACTTCATCAGCGGCCAACCCGACAGAGGCCCGGAATCAGGGCCGCCGGGAGGCCTTGGGCAGGTAATGCTGCGTCCCCGGCTTCGCCTTCCGGATGGCCGCGAGCAAGTCTTCCCGGTCCGCCTCGTTATTCACGAAATCGATATCCGACGTGTCCACCACGAGGAGCGGAGTCTCCGTGTAGTGGAAGAAGAAGTTGTTGTACGCGTGGACCAGGCCCTCCAGGTAGGTGGAGTCGAACTTGCGCTCGAACTCGCGGCCCCGCTTCTTGATGCGCTGGAGCAGCACGTCCAGGCGGGCCTGGAGGTAGACGACGACGTCGGGCTTGGTGACGCGGGGCCCGAGCGCCTCGAAGACGCGCTCGTAGAGGGCCAGCTCGTGGGCGTCCAGGTTGAGGTGGGCGAAGATGCGGTCCTTGGCGAACAGGTAGTCGCTGACCGTGACGGAGCGGAAGAGGTCCTGCTGGAACAGCTCCTGCTGCTGCCGGAAGCGCGACAACAGGAAGAAGATCTGCGTCTGGAAGCCGAACTTCTGCCGGTCCGTGTAGAAGCTGGAGAGGAAGGGGTTCTCCTCCACCACTTCGAGGACACGTCGCGCGCTCAGCCGCTCCGACAGGATGTTGGAGAGGCTCGTCTTTCCGACGCCAATGGGCCCCTCGACCACGATGTACCGGTAGTCCATCCGCCGAGGCCTCCCGACCCGGAATGCGCGGTGCGGCCCATGCCCGCCTCTGACGAGGACGCGGGGCCTCGCGTGGGGGCGCGGATAACACAACATGGCCGCATGGATCGGCAATTTTCCACGACCCGGGGGATGACGGGAACCCCCAGGGCTCGCTTGACGCTGTGGGGGACATCCCCTTACGGTCCGCACCGATTCCATGGTGTGTGCGCGGGGTGCCCTTCAGTCATGAGTGGAAGGCAGCGGGCGAAGACAGTGGTGCGGCTGGAAGAGGCCCGCCAGAGCGCCGCGCCCAAGGCACCGGACGAGCAGCCTCCCGTGGAAGCAGACCCGCTCTACGGCGTGGTGCTGCTCAAGACGGCCCTTGAGTTGAAACGGCGCAAGGACGGCACCGTGGAGGAGATCCTCCGCGACGTGCTGGCCCGCATGCGCATCCCCGAGGCGGAGTTCCGCGCGTTCCTGGAGCAACAGGGCGGACTGCTCCAGGCCCTCGGAACGCGCTGCCGTTAGCGAGGCAGGCAGGCGAGCAGACGCCCGCCCCCTCCCCTACTCTTCCGCGGAACCCTCGTCGTCGGACAGGTCCACCTTGGGCGTCACCGTGCCCGGAGCCACGGGGCCGAGCGCGCGCTCAATCGCCGCGAACTCCTCCGGCGCGAGCGTCTCCGCGCGGCGCATCGGGTCGATGCCCGCCGTCTCCAGCGCGGCCAGAAGCTCAGCGGGTGAGGCCAGCGCCTTGTCGGACTTCAGCGAGTTGAGCAGCGTCTTGCGGCGCTGGGCGAACGACGCCTTCACCACGCGGGTGAAGCGCGCCTCGTCGATGATGGGCGCGCGCGGCGTCTTGCGGCGCGTGAGCGACAGCACCGCGGAGTCCACCTTCGGTGGCGGATGGAAGCGCCAGGCCTCCAGCGTGAGGACGTTCTCCGCGTCGAAGTGCAGGCCGAGCAGCACGGTGAGCAGGCCGTACTCGCGCGTGCCGGGCTCGGCGGCGAGCCGCTCCACCACTTCCTTCTGCAGCGTGAAGACGGCGCGCGAGACGCGGGCGCGCTGCTCCAGCACGCGGAAGAGGATGGTGCTGGAGAGGTGATACGGGAGGTTGCCGATGACGGCGACCTCGGGCGCTCCGGCGACCTCGGCGAAGTCCACGGTGGCGGCGTTGCCGGCCACCACGCGCACCCCGGGGATGGCCTCCTTCTCCAGCACCGTCACCATGTCCCTGTCCCGCTCCACGGCGGTGACGAGCGCGCCGGTGGCGGCGAGGAAGCGGGTGAGGTGGCCCAGGCCGGGCCCCAGCTCCACGACGGGCTCACCCGCGCGCAGGTGCAGCGCGTCCGCGATGGCCTCGAGGGCCTCCTCGTCTCCGAGGAAGTTCTGGCCCCAGCTGTACTTCGGGCGCAGGCCATGGCGCTTGAGGATGTCTCTGGGCGATTCCAACCGGGTGTCCTTGCTCACATGCGCCAGGCGGGGTCAGCCGCCAGACGGAAGTCTCCGCGCAGACCGCGGCGCCAGGCCTCATACCCCGCGACGGCGATCATCGCGCCATTGTCCGTGCACAACCGCACCGGCGGCAGGAACATGCGCAGCCCCCGCTCCTCGGCGCGCTGCTGACACAGCGCCCGCAGCCGCGAGTTGGCGGCCACGCCTCCACACAACACGAGATTCTTGTGGCCCAGCCTGCGCGCGGCGGCCACCAGCTTCTTCGACAGCACGTCCGCCACCGCCTCCTGGAACGAAGCGCACAAGTCGTTCAGCGCCTGTCCCTGGGGCACGCCGTGCTTCTGCACGTGGTGGAGCACCGCCGTCTTCAGCCCGGAGAAGGACACGTCGAAGTTGTCCCCCGGCAATGCGCGCGGGAAGCGGATGGCCGCCGGGTCCCCCTTCTTCGCGAGCTCGTCGATGGGCTGTCCCCCCGGGTACGGCAGCCCGAGGATGCGCGCCGTCTTGTCGTACGCCTCGCCCGCGGCGTCATCGCGCGTGCTGCCCACCAGCTTGTAGTGGCCGAACGCCTGCACGTCGTAGAGGCTGGTGTGTCCCCCCGAGACGACGAGGCCGAGGAACGGCGGCTCCGGCGCGTCCTCCAAGAGCCGGATGGCCAGCAGGTGGCCCTCCAGGTGGTTGGCGCCGACGAAGGGCTTGCCGGTGGCGAGGCTCAGCCCCTTGGCCACCTGGAGCCCCACCAGCAGCGCGCCGATGAGGCCCGGGCCGGAGGTGACGGCGATGAGGTCCACGTCGTCGAGCGTCTTCTGCGCGCGCGTCAGGGCCTCGTGGATGACGGGCATCACCTGGACGATGTGATTGCGTGAGGCCAGCTCCGGCACCACGCCGCCCCAGCGCCGGTGGATGTCCACCTGGGTGGAGACGACGTCCGACAGCACGCGCCGCCCGTCCTCCACGACGGCGGCGGCGGTCTCATCACAGGAGGTTTCCAGGCCGAGGACGAGCAAGGCGACTCACTTCACTTCCAGCAGGGCGGGGAGAGCGCCGGGAGGTCCGCCGCCCACTCAGTTGCCGAGCGTCTTGAGCATCGTGCGGACCTCGTTGGCGGACGCCCCCGAGGGTTCCAGCATCAAATACTTCTTGTAGGCGTCGGCCGCCTGGGAATTCTTCCCGATGGACTGGTAGGCCATGCCCAGCGACAGCCAGGCCCGTGCGTTCCTCTCCTCGTCGCGCACGACATCCGCCAGCAGCTTCGTGGCCTCTCGGAAGGCCGCCTCGGACTCGAAGCCGTTGACCAGGGAGATGCCCAGCCCCGCCTTCGCCTCGGTGGAGCCCGGCTTGAAGGCCAGCGCCTTGCGGAAGAACGCCGCCGCGGACTTGTAGCGACTGCCGACGATGGCGGAGCGCGCCTGCTTGAGGAGCCCCGCGTACTCCGCCTCCGGGTCCACTGCTGCCTGCACGGTGCCGGAGTCCGCCGCGGCGGGGGGCGCTTCCACCACGGCGGTGCCCGCGTCGGGCTCGGCGGCCACGGGCGTCTCGACGACAGCCGTGCCGGAGTCCGTCGCGGCGGGCACGACGACAGCCGTGCCGGAGTCCGTCGCGGCGGGCACGACGACAGCCGTGCCGGAGTCCGTCGCGGCGGGCGCCACGACGACGGCGGTGCCAGAGTCAGCCTCCGCGGGCACAGGCACGGCGAGGTCCGGAGGCTTCGGCGGCGTCTGGACGGTCCCCACCTTCGGTGGCTCGGGAGGCGGCGTGTCCAGCGGCTTCTCGCCTCGGCCTCCGAGGACGACCACCGCAGCCACCGCGCCGATGAGGGCCAGCGCCCCCGCGACGTAGAGCCCCGTGCGCTTGGGGCGAACGGGAGTTCCCTCCGAGTCGGAGGAGGAAGCCAGGCTCGACGGCGTCACCGGAGCGGCGGTGATGACGGGCGTCGGCGCCACCACGGGCGTCGGCGTCACCGGAGTGACGAGCGATGGAGGCGGCGCGGACGGCGTCGGCGGCTCCTCGGGGATGGAGGGCACGGCGACGGGACGCTCGGGAACGCCATGCCCCGGGTACGGAGGCAGCGCGAGCTGCTGCGGCGGCGACGCGGGGACCTCCTCGACCTCCGCGATGACGTCGACGCCGGAGGACTCGTTGCCGCTCACCAGCGTCACCTCGGAAGACGGAGGCGCGGGCGTGGGAGGCGGCACGGGCGGGAAGGGATTGGGCCCCACCGCCGCGCCCCCGAAGATGGGCGCGCGCGAGGCCGTCACGGGCTCGGCGAAGGGAGCGCTCGCGGCCGAGGCCTGTGCAGAGGAGTTCCCGTTCGACCCGAAGCCACGCGGACCCGGCGACCACACCGAGCCCGGGCCCCACGTCGTGGGCGCGCTGATGCCCTCCGTGTCCACCCGGCTCCAGTCGAGCAGCAGGCTGCGGTGCGCGTGCTCCACCGCGCGATGGGCCGGAGGCGGCTCCACGAGGAAGGACGAGCCCTCGGCCACCACGGGTGGCAACGTGGGCGCATCTCCATCCGCATCCGCCGGGTCTTCCACCACCGGGCCCTGACGCTTGGGGCGCGCGTGGAAGACGACGACTTCGGCGGGCATCGCCGGCGCGGGCGCGAGGTGCTCCTCGGGCGGCGCCGTGACGGGCTCTTCCTCCACTCCCGCGGGCGGCGCGAGCACGCTGTGCGGCATGGCGCGCACGGCGGGCGGCTCCGGCGTCACGGGCTCGACGGCGACCGGGGGCTCCGGCTCCACGGGCGCGCTCGGAGGCGGGGCCTGGGGCGCGGGCTCCACGGGCGCGCTCACCGGCGGGGCCGCGTTGAGCCACTGCTCGATGCCGGGCTTGCTGCTCTGCACCGGCTCCAGCGGCGCGTTGCCCAGCTCGCGGATGAGGCCCTCGAAGTACAGCTTGCTGATGATGCCCAGCGCGGCCAGGTCCTCGAAGTCCGAGTCCTCCACCACGCGGCTCAGCGCGCGCTTGCCGTCGAACAGGCGCAGCAGCCCGTTCACCTCGTCCGGAATCTCCGAGAGGCGGTCGGCGAGCTGGTGGTAGTCAATCTCGAACACCGTCTCCAGCGGAGGCAGCTGCTCGAGCATGCGCCCCCACTCGTCCAGGCGCCGCATGCCCTCCATCAACAGGCCCTGCGTGGAGATCTCGATGCGCTCGGGCCTGTCCAGCGAGGTGAACTGGACGTCGAACTGGCCCTCGAACGTGTTGAGCAACCGGTAGAAGGCGTTCTCGCCCTTGAGCCGGCCCAGCTCCGCGTCGATGACACGACCTTCCTTGAAGTAGACGGTGCCGGTGCGCTCGCCCTGGATGGAGATGACGCCCGTCTTGCGGCCAATCTCGAACGTCTGGACCAGGTCCACCACGCCCATGTCGGCGAGGCTGCCGGCGAAGCCACCCTTCGTCGTCTCCCGCTTTTCGATCCTCTCCTTCTCCGCCTTCTGGAGGATCATCTTCACGCGGGTGACGATCTCTTTGATGTAGATCGGCTTGGTCAGGTAGTCGTCGCCGCCGAGTTCCAGGCCGCGCACCTTGAACTCGACCGACTTCTGGCTCGTCAGGAAGACGAACGGGATGAACTTGAAGCGCTCATCCGACTTGAGCGTCTTGCACAGCTCGAAGCCGTCCATCTCCGGCATCTTGGTGTCCGCGAGCACCAGATCCGGCGGGCTGATCTGCACCTTCTCGATGGCGTCCTTGCCGTGGATGGCCGTCGTCACGGAGAAGCCGGCCTTCTTCAGGCTGACCTCCATCACGCGAAGACTCTTCGCGTCCCCATCCACCAGGAGCAGGTGCTGCTTGGCCACGTTACTTGCCTTTCATCACGGAGGACGATTCGCGGAAGTGCCCGGCGCGGGGGAGCATCCTGCCCGCTTTCCAGGCATGTCAATGGGTTGGAGCGGCGGGGAAGCTGGCTGCCCCCCGATCAACCAGGGGGTGCGAGCAGGCCCCGGAGGGTAGCGCGAGCCCCCGGCCGAGGCTCCCATCCGCCGGGGTACGATGTGGGGCGCCGGAGGCGGCCTCAGCGGAAGAATCCCCCCTTCTTGGGTGGGTTCTTCTTCCGCATGTCGATCAGCCGCAGCTCCTGGTTCGCCTCCAGGTGCTTGGAGTTGGAGCGCACCGCGTCGCGGAAGTGGCGCTCGGCCCGGTCCATGTCGCCCTCCACACGGGCAATGACGCCGAGTTGGTAGTGGGCCCTGTCACAGTTCGGGTCGGTGCGGACCGCATCCGCCATCATCTGCTTGGCCTTGGCCATGTCCGCCTTGCGCGAGGGGTCCATGTAGATGGCCCAGGCGCGCGCGGCCAGGTAGGTCGCCTTGGGGTCCAGCGCGTAGGCGCGCTCGTAGTGGTCCGACGCGGTGAGGAAGTCGCGCTTGCGGAAGTAGACCTCGCCCATCTTGTAGAGGTCGTCGGGGCTGCTCTCCGGCCGGCCGGGGGCGGGGCGGGACGACGAGGACGCGTTGCCCTGGGAGGCAGGGGCCCTGGGCAGGGACTGCTGGGCCTGGAGGTTCTGGATGTAGGCCTTGCGACGGGCGTCGTCGTAGAGGACCTCGTAGGCCTCGCGGATGGCCTCGAAGACGGAGGTGATCTTCTGCGCGAGGTGCGGCAGCGTCGGCGGCAGGCGGTCCGGGTGGAAGACCTTGGCCAGGCTCAGGAACGCGGACTTGACCTGATCCCTCGTGGCGTCCTGGGGGACGCCCAGCACGTAGAAGTGGTCCTTGCGGGCCTGGATGTCGGCGAAGCGCTGTTCAATCTGCTGGGCGTGGCGCGCCTCGTCCGGCTTGGGGGGCTCGGTGGGAGCGGCCGGGGTGGCGGCGGGGGCCGGCTCTGCTCCGGGCGTGGCGGTGGCGGTGGGCGGGGGGCCTCGGTTGCCGAGGACGCCCATGTTCTCCATCGCACGGCGCAGCAGGCGCTGGCGCCGCAGCTTCGCTGCCTCGTCGGGGTTGGAGGGATCCGCTGCCACGTCGTCCTCGTCGAAGTCCCAGTCGTCCAGATCACCGGACGGCTCGGACCACGCAGTCTCGCCAGTTGGGCCGGTGTTGTCACCGGGGAAGGTCTCGAAGTCAGATTCAATGGTCGCTTCGACGATGCCTTCGACTGGAGGCTCGTCGACGTTCGCCTGATTGACATCCGAGCGGACGAGCGTCTCCAGGTGGGCATCGACCTGCTGGAGCGCGGCCTCGAAGGAGGCGGTCAGCGTCTCGGCGGCCTCGTCCTTGTCGAAGGAGACGATGCGCCAGAGGTCGTCCTCGGTGGCCTTCCTGCCCGGGGTGGGGCCCAGGCGCAGCGGCGGCGGCGCGGCGGCGGGTGCGGGGCGCGTGGCCCACAGGCTGTCGTCGGCCTCCGGCTCGGCGGGCTCCTCGGTGGGGCCCGGCTCGGGGGCCACGGGCATGAGGACGGGAGGGCCGGCCTTGGCGACGGGGGTGAGGACCGGCGGGCCCGCGGCGGGGCGTGGCGGCAGGGCGGGCGGTGTGGGGAGTGGATCTCCCGCGGGGACCGCGTCGGCCCAGAGCTCGGGCTCCGGCTCGAAATCGAGCAGGGGCAGCTCGGCCTCGGACTCGGCCGGTGGGGTGAGGACGGTGTCCCTCGCGCGCCAGGACTCGTCCTGGACGGGGACCTGGTCCCGTGTCCGCGTGGGGGGCACGGTGCCGGGGGGCTCGTCCGCGAGCCAGGGTTCGAGTGGCTGCGCCCTGGAGCGCCGCAGGGCCTCCTCCATGTCGTGGAGGAGCTCCGCCTGGGCGCGGTCCCTGGCGGAGCGCAGGGCCTCGCGGCTCTCGGCGTGGAGGGGGAGGTCCGCTTGGGCTGAAGACGCCGCGAGCGGCGGGACGTTGGAGGCGCGGGGGAACGGGTTCGCGGGGGGGGCTTCGTCGGGGTCCGCCGGGATGATGTCGCCGACGTCGAGAGTCAGCGCGTCGATGTCATCCGAGGCATCGGCTGCGGGAGTCGACGGGGCGGGGAGCTCGACGGCCTGGGCCTGGCGGGCCTCTTCGGCGAGGCGCTGTTCTTCCGCGAGGCGGGCCTGTTCGGCCTGACGTGTTTCCTTCGCGCGACGTACCGCTTCCGCGCTACGACGCTCGACTTCGAGACGGACTTCCTCGGCGTGACGCGCCTCTTCCTCGAGCCGTGCTTCCTCGGCAAGTCGCTCCTCCTCCGCGAGGAGCTGGGCTTCTTCGGCGATCCGAATCTCTTCGGCCAGTCGAGCCGCTTTGAGGCGACGCTCTTCTTCGGCACGGAGCTGGGCTTCTTCAGCGAGCCGAATCTCTTCGGCACGGCGTTCTTCCTCGGCGAGGACCCGAGCCTCTTCCGCGAGTCGAGCCTCTTCGACCAGCCGGGCCTCTTCGGCGCGACGCTCTTCCTCCGCGCGGCCCCGGGCCTCTTCAGCGAGTCGAGCTTCTTCAGCGAGTCGAGCCTCTTCAGCGAGTCGAGCCTCTTCCGCTCGACGCTCTTCCTCGGCGCGGATCCGGGCCGCTTCTGCCAGCCGGGCGTCTTCCTCGGCACGAAACCGAGCCTCTTCGGCGAGTCGAGCCTCTTCCGCTCGACGCTCTTCCTCGGCGCGGACCCGAGCCTCTTCAGCCAGTCGAGCCTCTTCGGCGAGTCGAGCCTCTTCCGCACGTCGCTCTTCTTCGGCACGAACCCGTGCCTCTTCGGCCAGTCGGGCCTCTTCCGCCAACCGAGCCTCTTCCGCGCGGCGCTCTTCCTCGGCACGAACCCGAGCTTCTTCAGCGAGCCTGGCCTCTTCGGCCAACCGGGCCTCTTCCGCGAGTCGAGCCTCTTCCGCGCGGCGCTCTTCCTCGGCACGAACCCGTGCCTCTTCAGCGAGCCGTGCCTCTTCGGCCAGTCGTGCCTCTTCAGCTCGACGCTCTTCCTCCGCGCGGGCACGAGCCTCTTCGACCAGCCGGGCCTCTTCAGCGAGTCGAGCCTCTTCGGCCAGCCGCGCCTCTTCAGCGAGCCGCGCCTCTTCAGCGAGCCGGGCCTCTTCAGCAAGCCGGGCCTCTTCAGCGAGCCGCGCCTCTTCAGCAAGCCGCGCCTCTTCAGCCCGTCGAGCCTCTTCGGCCAGCCGGGCCTCTTCAGCCAGCCGCTCCTCTTCCGCGATCCGAGCCTCTTCCGCTCGACGCTCTTCCTCGGCACGGATCCGAGCCTCTTCGGCGAGTCGTGCCTCTTCAGCGAGTCGCTCTTCCTCGGCGCGGACCCTGGCCTCTTCCGCGAGTCGAGCCTCTTCCGCGAGTCGGGCCTCTTCCGCCAGCCGGGCCTCTTCGGCGAGTCGAGCCTCTTCCGCGAGTCGCTCTTCCTCGGCGCGGACCCGGGCCTCTTCCGCGAGTCGAGCCTCTTCCGCGAGTCGAGCCTCTTCAACTCGACGCTCTTCCTCAGCTCGGACCTGAGCCTCTTCGGCCAGTCGGGCCTCTTCAGCGCGACGCTCTTCTTCGGCACGAACCCGTGCCTCTTCGTCCAGTCGTGCCTCTTCAGCGAGTCGAGCCTCTTCCGCCAGCCGAGCCTCTTCGGCTAGGCGTGCCTCTTCCGCTCGACGCTCTTCCTCGGCACGGATCCGAGCCTCTTCGGCGAGTCGTGCCTCTTCGGCGAGTCGTGCCTCTTCGGCGAGTCGTGCCTCTTCGGCGAGCCGCTCTTCCTCGGCACGGATCCGAGCCTCTTCGGCGAGTCGTGCCTCTTCGGCGAGTCGTGCCTCTTCGGCGAGTCGTGCCTCTTCGGCGAGTCGTGCCTCTTCGGCGAGCCGCTCTTCCTCGGCGCGGACTCGAGCCTCTTCCGCGAGTCGAGCCTCTTCGGCTAGGCGTGCCTCTTCCGCTCGACGCTCTTCCTCGGCGCGGACCCGAGCCTCTTCGGCGAGTCGAGCCTCTTCGGCTAGGCGTGCCTCTTCCGCTCGACGCTCTTCCTCGGCGCGGACCCGAGCCTCTTCCGCGAGTCGAGCCTCTTCCGCGAGTCGCTCTTCCTCGGCGCGGACCCGAGCCTCTTCGGCGAGTCGAGCCTCTTCCGCCAGCCGAGCCTCTTCCGCCAGCCGAGCCTCTTCCGCCAGCCGAGCCTCTTCCGCGAGTCGAGCCTCTTCAGCTCGAAGCTCTTCTTCGGTGCGGACCCGAGCCTCTTCAGCCAGTCGAGCCTCTTCGGCGAGTCGAGCCTCTTCCGCACGTCGCTCTTCTTCGGCACGAACCCGTGCCTCTTCGGCCAGTCGGGCCTCTTCCGCCAACCGAGCCTCTTCCGCGCGGCGCTCTTCCTCGGCACGAACCCGAGCTTCTTCAGCGAGCCTGGCCTCTTCGGCCAACCGGGCCTCTTCCGCGAGTCGAGCCTCTTCCGCGCGGCGCTCTTCCTCGGCACGAACCCGTGCCTCTTCAGCGAGCCGTGCCTCTTCGGCCAGTCGTGCCTCTTCAGCTCGACGCTCTTCCTCCGCGCGGGCACGAGCCTCTTCGACCAGCCGGGCCTCTTCAGCGAGTCGAGCCTCTTCGGCCAGCCGCGCCTCTTCAGCGAGCCGCGCCTCTTCAGCAAGCCGGGCCTCTTCAGCAAGCCGCGCCTCTTCAGCGAGTCGGGCCTCTTCAGCCCGTCGAGCCTCTTCGGCCAGCCGGGCCTCTTCCGCGAGCCGAGCCTCTTCAGCGCGACGCTCTTCCTCTGCACGAACCCGAGCTTCTTCAGCGAGCCGAGCCTCTTCAGCGAGTCGAGCCTCTTCAGCGAGTCGAGCCTCTTCAGCGAGTCGAGCCTCTTCAGCGAGCCGCGCCTCTTCAGCGAGCCGCGCCTCTTCAGCGAGTCGGGCCTCTTCCGCGCGACGCTCTTCCTCCGCACGAACCCGAGCCTCTTCAGCGAGCCGGGCCTCTTCAGCGAGCCGGGCCTCTTCCGCCAACCGAGCCTCTTCCGCGAGTCGCGCCTCCTCAATCGCGCGAAGCCTCGCCTCCTCCGCCAGCCGAGCCTCTTCCGCCAGCCGCTCCGCCTCAGCGCGAAGCCGGGCCTCCTCCGCCAGCCGGGCCTCCTCAATCGCGCGAAGCCTCGCCTCCTCCGCCAGCCGAGCCTCTTCAATCGCGCGAAGCCGAGCCTCCTCCGCCCGCCGAGCTTCCTCCTCGGCACGGACGCGCTCCTCCTCCGCCCTCTTGCGCGCGGCCTCCTCCTCCTGCCTCCGCGCCTCCTCCCTCGCCTCCCACTCCTCCACCGACAGCGCTTCGACCCCACCCTCGCGCTCCAGCACGAGCAGCAGCGCCTCACGCGCGGGCGTCAGCGACTCCGGCTCACGGAACTCCCCCAGCGTCTCCAGCAACTCCCGCTCGGACGCATCCGTCAGCCACGGCTCGCACGCCGCCACATCCGCGCACCGGAACACCCGCCCCTTCGCCCCTCCCGCCCCCGGCCGCTCCAGCGCCGCCCGCACCACCCTCACCCCGGAGATGGGCTGGAACTCCGCCTCCACGCTCCCAGGCTCGAACGCCGCGCGCTCCGCCAGCTCACTCAACCGCCGCACGTGGGCCAGCACCTGCTGCTCCACCACCGCGTCCCGCTCCAGCCCGTGCTCCTCCAGCAGCTCCTCGTCCGCCTCGCCCGCACCACCCCGCGCCCAGAGCGCATCCAACGCCTCCGCGCTCAACAACCCGCTCTGCAACAAGGCCTGCGCCGGACTCTGATATCCGAACCCCAGCCGAGTCCCCACGAGGTCGCCCTCGCGCAACATCAGCCGCGACTCGCGCCCTCCAGCGGACAGCGTCAGCCAGCCCGTGGCTCGGGATTTGTGGGCGGAGTACAGCGCTTCGGCGGCCTGCGACGGAGTCATCCTCGCCGCAGTGTAGTCCCTCCTCACCGCCCCTCAACTTGCCGAGGGTGCACGCCTGCCCGCCCCGGTGAAACACACCTGTCGCAGCGCCTCGTACGTCCCCACCCCCACCGCCGTGGACAGGTTCATGCTCCGCCGCCCCTCCAGCATCGGAATCGTCAGCGCCGTCCCCGTCCCCCCCTCCATCACCTCCGGCAACAACCCCGTCACCTCCGAGCCGAACACCAGGTGGTCCCCCTCCTCGAAGCGCGCCTCGAACAACGTCTGCTCCGCCCGCGCCGAGAACAACCACCGCCGGGCCTCCGGATACGCCTCCACGTACGCCCCATAAGTCGGGTACAGCCGTAGAAATACCTTGTCCCAGTAGTCCAGCCCGGCCCGCTTCAGGTTCCGGTCATCGATGGAGAAGCCCAGGGGCTCCACCAGGATGAGCCGGCAGCCCGTCACCGCGCACAAGCGGGCGACATTGCCGGTGTTGGGGGGAATCTGGGGGGAGACCAGAACCAGATGCAGAGGACGCGCCAGGGGCTCGAGCATGGGGTAGAACGCGCTACATGCGCTGGAAGGTGACCAACGAGACGCGGCAGAAGCCGCTGGCGGACCGGGCGGAGAAGGCCACCTCCTTCGCCCAGCGCTTCAAGGGACTGATGGGGCGCGAGCAGCTCGCCGTGGGCGAGGGCCTCCACATCCAGCCCTGCAACTCCATCCACACGTTCTTCATGCGCATCCCCATTGACGTCGCCTTCCTGGACGCCCAGGGGCGTATCGTCAAGCAGATGATGGCACTGCCACCCTGGAGGACGACGTCCGTGTACTTCCAGGCCCGCTCGGTGCTGGAGCTGCCCGCGGGCGTCCTGGCCGCGAGCGGCACCCAGGAAGGGGACCGCTTGAGCTTCGAGCCCGCCTCCCCTGCCCCGGTGTCCCCTGCCTGACCGCACCCAGAGCACGTCTTTTGACCGTTTTCCGAGCGCTTTGTTAACGTGCGCCGCCAGTTTCTCGTCCCCTTAGAAGAGTCCCCGCGCATGCGCATCGAGGTAGCCGGCAGCACCCACGTCGGGATGAAGCGGAACCACAACGAGGACAACTTCCTCATGTTGCCCGATGAGCACCTCTTCATCGTCGCGGACGGGATGGGTGGTCACTCCTCTGGAGAAATCGCCAGTCGCATCGCCGTGGACGAGTTGGGTGAGTTCTACAAGATGACGTCCAAGGACCAGGACAGCACCTGGCCCTTCAAGATGGACAAGCAGCGCAACTATGACGAGAACCGGTTGGCCACCGGTATCAAGCTCGCCAACGCGCGCATCTTCGAGAAGGCCAGCAGCGAGTCGAAGTACAAGGGCATGGGGACGACCATCGTCAGCCTGCACTTCGCCAGCGACGTCGCCTACGTCGGGCACGTGGGCGACAGCCGCGTGTACTTCTTCCGCTCCGGAGCCCTCAAGCAGATCACCGAGGACCACTCCCTGCTCAACGACTACCTCAAGGCGAAGAAGCTCTCGCCGGAGGAGGTCGAGAACTTCCCGCACAAGAACGTCATCGTCCGAGCGCTCGGCATGAAGGAGAACGTCCAGGTGGACGTCTCCCGCGTGGAGCCGCAGCCGGGCGATGTCTTCCTGCTGTGCTCGGACGGCCTGAGCGGCATGGTGACCGACCCGCAGATGCAGGAGATTTTGGGCCGCACGCCGGAGCTGGACAAGGCGTGCTCCCAGCTCATCGACATGGCGAACGCCGCGGGCGGCAACGACAACGTCACCTGCGTGCTCGCCCGCTACCACGCCGCCTGACCTCGCGTCAGGCGGTGCGCAGGAAGACCCGCAGCGCCTCGGCCACTCCCCAGGCCTGGGCGATGCACCCTCGTGGCCTGAAGGGCGGCGTGGCGTCGAAGATTTCGCTCACCTGCCCGACGCCCGCCTGTCTCAGGTGCGTCTCCAGGCCGTCCATGACGTCCCGCAGGTGCGCGCGGTCCGGCTGAACCCGCAGCGCCGCGTCCACGTAGTGGCCAATCAGCCAGCTCCACACCGTGCCCTGGTGGTACGCCGCGTCGCGCGCGCGCAGGTCTCCGTCGTACGTGGCCTTGTAGTCGTCGTGGTCCGACGCCAGCGAGCGCAGCCCCACCGGCGTGAGCAGCTCCGTCTCCACCTTGTGCAGCACGTCCGGCCACTTGTCCGGGTTGAGCACCGGGTACTTGAGCGACAGGGCGAAAATCTGGTTGGGCCGCACGGCGGCGTCATTGACACCGCCTTCCGCGTCCACCACGTCGTACAGGCACCGCTCCTCGGGATTCCAGAAGCGCTGGTTGAAGGAGTCCTGGGCCTTCTGCGCGGCCTGCGCGTAGGGCGCCGCGTCCAGTCCTTGGAGCCCGGCCCACTCCGCCATCAACCGCATGGCGTTGAACCACAGCGCATTGAGCTCCACCGCCTTGCCGCGCCGGGGCGTCACCACCCAGCCGTCCACCTTCGCGTCCATCCAGGTGAGCTGGTAGCCCTCCTCACCCTGCGTCAGCAGCCCATCCTTCGGGTCGATGCGGATGTTGTGGCGCGTGCCCTGCTCGTGCTTGCGGACGATGTCCTCGAACGTCGGATAGAACTCGCGCAGGAGCTCCATGTCGCCTGAGGCCGTGACGTAGCGGTCCACCGCGTGGAAGAACCAGAGCGTCGCGTCGGCCGTGTGGTACAGCCCGTCCGCCTCGCCCTCCGGGAAGAGGTTGGGCAACAGCCCGTCCTTCACGTGGTGCCGGAACGTCCGCAGAATCGCCGCCGCCTCGCGGAAGCGCCCCGAGCACACCGTCAGCCCCTCCAGCGAAATCATCGTGTCGCGGCCCCAGTCGGTGAACCAGGGGTAGCCGGCGATGACGCTGCGGGCATCCTCGCCAATCGCCCGGGCCCACGCATCGTCGCGCGTGCGCATGGGGTCGACGATGAACTGGTCCCCCGCCAGGACGAGGCGCGCCGCGGTGCCCGTCCTCGCCGCCATGGGCGCGCGCTCCAAGAGGCGCCACTCGCGCTCGCGCTCCATGTCGAAGCTCATGGCGGGGTCGCGGTCCAACAGCGTCCAGTCGTCCACCGTGGCGCCGAGCGACAGGCGACTGCCCGGCCGCACCGTGCACTCGAAGTAGCCGGGGCTCGCCTGCGTCTCGATGTGCGGCATCCCCCGGGCGCGCTCCGTCCGGTACAGCTGCGGCGAGGAGATTTCAGGCAGCGCCACGAAGGGCACCGTGCCGTCGGCGTACAGCCGCAACTTCAGCGCCGGCGCGTCCTTCTCCGCGAACATCTCGATGCGCTCTCCCTGGAGGACGACCTTCGGCTGGCAGTAGCCGTGCGGGAAGTCGTGCTCGTGCACGCGGAACACCGGGAAGGGCCGCAGCCGGAGCTTCACGGGAGGCCCGGACAGGTGTGCCCACTCGATGAAGAGCGTGTTCTCGCCGTGCACCAGCACCAGCCTGCGACGCAGGCGCGTGGAGCCCAGGACGTACTCCCACTCGGGGATGAGGCCATCCAGCCGGAAGGAGTGCAGCAGCGAGGTGTCCCCCATCAGCGTGCCGTCGGCGCGCACCTCCCCCTCCAGCCGGTAGTTCTGCCCCTCCACCCGGGCGGTCTCCACCAGTCGGGACAACATGACGGTGCGGCCCCGCTCCGGCAGGGTGGGGATGAAGAGGCCGTGGTAGCGACGCGCATTCACCCCCGCCAGCGTGCTGGACGCATAGCCCCCCAGGCCATTCGTCACCAGCCACTCCCGGCCGAGCACCTCGATGGCCGGCGCTCCCACGTGCCAGGCGAACTTCAGCTCGGGCAAGCCGCGCATCCCCTTCATCCTGCCGTCCGTGGGCCGAGGCCCGTGGGACTCCTTCCCGTGCTCGTCATCCACAGAGCGGTCATCCCCGGCACGCGCCACGACGTCGCGACCCTCAATGAGTCCAGTGAGCAAGAGCCTGCACCTCCGAATCGAACCTCTTCACTCGACAGTCCAACACGCCACCCTTCATCCCGAGGTGGTGCGAGAAGGGGCTCGGGGCACGGAGAGAGCTCCAGCTCGCTCCCCAGGTTGACGAGCAACAGCCGGTCGCCCTCCTGCTCGCTGCCCGAGTAGCGCAGCACGAAGGCGTTGGGTGAGAGGACGGCCCCCGCGAGCTGGCCGCCGTCCTGCCGGGCGAGCACCGGGTCCTCACGACGCAACCGGAGCAGCTCACGGTGCAGGGTGAGCGGCCCCTCGTTGCGCTCCCGCTCGCTCCAGTCGAGCCGGGAGCGCAGGAAGGCTTTCTCGTCCACGTGCTCCACGTAGCCCTCGTGCTCCAGCGCGTGGCGGGCGCTCTCGAACTGACCGAGGTACTGCTCCCGTCCCTTGCGCACCAGCGGCTGGAGCTCCGGCTTGTGGTCCACGAAGTAGAAGAAGGGCGTGTTCGCGAACCACTCCTGCCCCATGAAGAGCAGCGGCGTCTGGGGCAGCAGGAGCCACAGCGTGGTGAGCGCGCGCGCCAGGCGCTCCCCGCAGATGCGGTGCAGCCGCTGGCCCTGGAGCATGTTCGCGAGCTGGTCGTGGTTCTGGAGATAGAAGATGCACGCGCTCGACGGCACGCGCAGCAGCGGACTGCCCCGGGCCTTCTTCTGCCAGCGGTAGTACTGCCCCTGATAGAGCGAGTTGCGCAGCACGCACGACAGCAGCTCCTGCGCGGTGCCTCGATAGTCCTGGAGGTACGCCTCCGCCCGTCCCGTGGCGGCGACGCGGGCGGAGTGGTGGAAGTCATCCACCCAGAGCGCATCCATCCCCCAGCCGCCCCGCTCCGCCGCCCTCACGCACAGCTCGTCCTGGGGTTCGTTCTCGGCGATGACGAGGACGCCACGCCCGGCGCCCGCCTCACGCACCGCCTGGGTCAGCTCCTTCACGATGTGGCACGGCCCGTCGTCATACAGGGCCTGCGTCGCGTCCACGCGAAGCCCGTCGAAGTGATACTCGGCCACCCAGGCACACGCGTTCTGGATGAAGAAGTCGCGGCTGGGCCCCGCGGCGGGTCCGTCGTCGAAGTTCGTCGGCTCGCCCCACTCGTTCTCGTACTTGCGGGTGAAGTAGTCGGGCGAGTACTGCGCCAGGTAGTTCCCGTCCGGCCCCAGGTGGTTGTAGACGACGTCCAGCAGCACGCCGAGCCCCAGCGCGTGCGCGGCGTCCACGAAGGCGCGCAGCTCCTCCGGGCGTCCGTACTGGAAGCTGGGCGCGAAGAGCTGCGCGCCGTCGTAGCCCCAGTTGAAACGCCCGGGGAACGTGTGCAGCGGCATCAACTCCAGGCAGGTGACGCCCAGGTCCTTGAGCAGCGGCAGCTTCGCGATTGCCGCCCTGTACGTCCCCTCGGGCGTGAAGGTGCCCAGGTGCAGCTCGTAGAGCACCTGGCCCCGGATGCAGGACAGCCCCTTCCAGTCGCCGTCCGTCCAGGGGTGCACGTACGGGTCGACCACCTCGCTGAAGCCATGCGGGCCCTCGGGCTGGAAGCGCGAGGCGGGGTCGGGGAACTCGTCACCCGAGTCCAGGCGGTACTTGTACAGCGCCCCCACGGGCACCGGGTGCACGGCCTCGAAGTAGCCTTGGTCATCCCCCGTCAGGGGAAGCGGCTGCGACGCGCCTCGAACCACCACCTCGACACTGCGCCTGCGTGGCGCCCACACCCGGAAATGCGTGCTGTCTCCACCCGCTGGCCTGGCCCCCAGAGAACCTCGCCACTTCATGCCCCAGACCTCCCCTTGTCCCCGCGCCGGAATCCCCCGGCCCAGGCAGGCTGTCCGTGGCCAAAGGTAGGGCCCATTGTCCGAAACGGCGACCTTCGAGCGGAGGACAGAGCTCGCTCGCACGCCGTGCGCCAACCGACCCTTTCCGGGCCGGCTTCGTGCGCGTGGAGACAGGTGCGGTCAGCGGCCGGACAGCGGCGCGGGAATCCGGTGCTCCCGCCACGCGAGCACCTCGGTGAGCGTCTCACCGGGCGCAATCGACGTCTGCTCGAAGACGGCGGCGCTCTGGAGCCGCGCCCCAGCGTCCACCTTCACACCGGCGCCCAGCGACACGGACTCGCCCACCACGGCGCCCTCCGCCACCGTGACGCCTCGGCCGAACCAGGCGGGGCCCTCCACCTTCGCGCCATGCACGTGCGCGTCCGGATGCGCCCACGAGGAGCCCGGCCCGCGCACCGTGCCGGCGAGCGGTGAGTCCGCCCCCAGCCACTCCAGCCGCACGCGGCCCGCGAGCACGTCCCGCACCGTGGCCAGGTAGCGCGAAGGCGTGCCCAAGTCAGACCAGTAGCCATCCACCCGCACACCGCGCACCACCTGCCCCTGGGCCATGGCGCGCGCGTAGACCTCGCGGTTGATGTCCTCGGGCCCTTCGGCGCTCATGAAGTCGAAGATGCGCGGGGACATGACGTGCACGCCCGTGAAGTGCCACGGCGTCAGGCCCTCGCCTCCAGGCCCGTGCCCCGCGATTCTCCGCACGCGCCCGGACGCATCCAGTTCCACCGCCGCGTACTTCTCTCCCTCCGGCATCGGCAGCAGCACCATGGTGGCCAGCGCGCCGGACGCCTGGTGCATCGCCACCACGGGCCGCAGGTCCACCGGGTAGAGGATGTCGCCGTTGAAGACGAGGAAGTCTCCGTCGGAGAGGAAGTCGCGCAGGCCGCGGATGCCGCCGCCGGTGCCCTGGATGACGGGCTCGCGCACCACGTGCAGCGGCAGCTTCGCGCGCTCACACTCCTCGCGGGCCACCGCCTCCATGGTGTCCGGCAGGTGGTGGGTGTTGATGCCCACCGCCGTGACGCCCGCGGCCTTCAGCACCGCCAGGTGGTAGCGCAACAGCGGCTGCCCCAGGAATGGGAGCGCGGGCTTGGGCCAGCGCTCCGTCAACGGACGCAGGCGGGTTCCCAGCCCCGCGCAGAGGACCATCGCCTTCATTGTCGACTCCCTCTTCAGCCGAGTGAGGGGCTCAGGCCGCCAGCTCGGGGACGTACTTCGCCACCAGCTCCTGCAACTCCCGCAGCTCCGGCCGCCGACGGAACGCCTCGCGCACGTAGCGCAGCGACGCGGGGATGGAGACGAGGAAGCCCGGGTTGCCCTTCACGCGATTGATGTACTCGAAGCGGCCCGCGTCCTTCAGCTTGCGCTGCACGGTGAGCAAATCGAAGAACGCCTTGAACTCCACCGCGTCGATCTTCTCTCCGCTCGCCTCCTGGAACGTGGCGATGTAGCGGTCCAGCATCGCGTCCACGAAGTCGCGGTCCAGCTCGACGTAGCTGTCGCGCAGGAGCGCCACCAGGTCGTACTGGCGCGGGCCCTGGAGCGCGTCCTGGAAGTCGATGACCACCAGCTCGCCCTCCTTCACCATGATGTTGCGGCTCTGGTAGTCGCGGTGGGTGAAGCCCCGGGGCGCGGCGGCGAGCTGCCTGGCGATGTTGCGGAACGTGGCGTCCAGCCAGGTGCGCTCGGCGTCCGTGGGCAGCTTGCCGCTCCACGCCTCCAGGCCCCACTCGCGGAAGTGGTGCAACTCCCAGTCGTACAGGTCCTCGTCGAACGAGCGCGTGAAGGCCAGGCAGTCCGGGTCTTGAAGCTTCTCCGCCTGCGCTCGCAGGCGCGCGAGCAGGTCCACCGCGCGGGTGTAGAGCGCGTGGTTGTGCTTGCCGCCTTCCAGCGCGGACTCGAAGGTGATGTCGCTCAGGTCCTCAATCACCATCATCCCCGCCGGCTCGTCGTAGCGGAGGATGGCGGGCACGCGCACGCCCAGCTTGTTCAGGTAGCGGTGCACGTTGACGAAGGGCAGCTCCTTCGGAGGCTCACCCTTGGTGGCCTCCTCGCTCTTCTTCGTCGCGTCCAGCGGCATCACCATCACCACCCAGCTCTCCGGGGGCGCGCCGACGCGGTAGTACGAGCGGTTGCTCGCGTCTCCCTTCAGCTTCTTGATGGGAGCATCGGAAACGGGACGGCCAATGGCCTGTCCCACCTGGTCGCGCAGGGCGGCCTCGAGTTCCATATCGACGGGGTTCTCCAATGGGGGTGGGGAGCGGTCCCGAGTATGGGAGGGGCGACTTTCCGCGTCAAAGCCCTCGCGCGGCGATTGCCTCCTGGCCCTTCGGGCTGTCACGTACGCGACGCCGAAGCGTGAGACACCCCGGCCTTGCGTCGCGGCGCGTCGCGAGCCCGGTTGCCCCCCGACGAAGCAGGCCCCCTCCCCCTGGCACGGCGCCAGGAGACACGCCGGGTCCTGGTGCCGGGGACGAGGGGGAAGTCCCTGGGGCGGGGCCCTGTTACTTCCCGACGGGGCAGAGTGACTCCCGCTGTCGACCGGGCCCCTCCGGCGGCATATAAGACGCGCCGCGAACCCCTCTTTTTCTGGAAGCCGCGATGGACATCCACGACACCATTCTCACCGCCATTGGCAACACGCCCCTGGTCAAGCTCAACAAGCTCGTCGGACCGAACGATGCGACTGTTCTGGTCAAGTGCGAGTTCATGAACCCGGGCGCGTCCATCAAGGACCGCATGGCGCTGTACATCATCGAGAAGGCCGAGCGGGAGGGGAAGCTCAAGCCCGGCGGCACGATTGTGGAGAACACGTCCGGCAACACCGGCATGGGCGTGGCGCTGGCGGCGGCGGTGAAGGGCTACAAGTGCATCTTCACGATGCCGGACAAGATGTCGCTGGAGAAGATCAACCGCCTGAAGGCGCTGGGCGCGCAGGTGGTGGTGACGCCGACGAACGTCGCGGCCGAGGACCCCCGCAGCTATTACGAGACGGCCAAGCGGCTGCACCGTGAGACGCCGGGCGCGTTCATGCTGAACCAGTACCACAACCCCGACAACATCGAGGCGCACTACAACCTCACCGGCCCGGAGATCCTGGAGCAGACGGGCGGGAAGATGGACTACTTCGTCTCCGGCCTGGGCACGGGCGGGACGATGAGCGGCGCGGGCAAGTTCCTCAAGGAGAAGATCCCCGGCCTGAAGAACGTGGGCGTGGACCCGGAGGGCTCGGTCTACGAGGGCTACTTCAAGACGGGCAAGCTCACCGAGCCGCACGTGTACAAGGTCGAAGGTATCGGCGAGGACATGCTGTGCGGCGCCATGGACTTCAAGGTCGTGGACGACGTGCGCCAGGTGGATGACCGCCAGTGCTTCGCGGCGGCGCGGCGGCTGGCGCGCGAGGAGGGCATCTTCGCGGGTGGCTCCTCCGGCGCGGCGGTGCACGTGGCGGTGCAGCTGGCGAAGGAAGTGGGCAAGGGCAAGACGATTGTCGTCGTGCTCCCCGACTCCGGCAGCAGCTACATCAGCAAGTTCCACTCGGACGAGTGGATGCGCGACAACGGGTTCGCCGAGGAGAAGGGCACCGGCACGGTGCGCGACATCATCGGGAGCAAGCAGCGCGACGTGAAGACGGCGCGCAAGGGCGACAAGGTGGACCAGGTGGTGGAGACGATGCGCAGCCACGGCATCAGCCAGATGCCGGTGGTGTCCGAGGACGGGCGCGCGGTCGGCATGGTCCACGAGTACGACCTGCTCAACGCGCTCGTCGCCGGAAAGGCGAAGTTCGCGGACACCATCGACGCCATCGTCGCGCCGCTGCAGGGCGCGCTGTCGCCGGACACGAGCATCTCGCGACTGCGTGAGGTCTTCGCGCAGGACAACGTCGCCGTCGTGAAGGAGGGCGAGAAGGTCATCGCCATCGTCACGAAGATCGACCTCATCGACTTCCTGCACCGCACGGCGGCCTAGTCGGCCTCCAGGCAGTCGCGTCTTGAGAGGGCCTCTCGCCAGCGACGGTGGGAGGCCCTTCGCGCGTCTGGGGGCACGGGGCATCGATGTCCGAAAACCGCGAGCGCGGCCGGGCCCTGGGTGACACTGTCCGGGCATGGACCTGCTCGATTCCGACGCCTGCTACCGCGTGCTCCAGACGCGGGATGCCCGCTTCGACGGCCGTCTCTTCGTCGCGGTGACGTCGACCGGCATCTACTGCCGGCCCATCTGCCCCGCGCGCACGCCCAAGCAGGAGAACTGCCGCTTCTTCGCCTCCGCCGCTGCGTCCCAGGAAGAGGGCTTCCGCCCCTGCCTGCGCTGCCGGCCGGAGACGGCCCCTGACCTCGCGTCGTGGCGGGGCACCTCCAACACCGTGTCGCGCGCGCTGGCCCTCATCGCGGAGGGCGCGCTGGATGGCGGCGAGGCGGGCGTGGACGCGCTCGCCGAACGTCTGGGCGTGGGAGGACGACAGCTCCGCCGCCTCTTCAAACAGCACCTCGGCGCCACGCCCGTGGCCGTCGCGCAGACTCGGCGCGTGCTCTTCGCCAAGCAGCTCATCCAGGAGACTCGGATGCCGCTCGCGGAGGTCGCGCTGGCCTCGGGCTTCGGCAGCATCCGGCGCTTCAACGAGACGTTCCAAGGCCTCTACCAGCGCCCCCCGGGCGCCCTGCGCCGCAAGCAGTCGGTGGAGACGACCGCCAGCGCGGTGGCGGACGCGGGCGTGACGCTGCGCCTGCGCTACCGTCCACCGTATGACTGGGCCGCGATGCTCTCGTACCTGTCCGCGCGCGCCATCCAGGGCGTGGAGCAGGTCTCCGACGCGCGCTACCTGCGCACCGTGTCCCAGGACGGCGCCGTGGGCACGGTGGAGGTGACGCACGAGCCCGCACGCAACAACCTCGTGGTGAAGATTCGCTTCCCGCGCGTCCAGGTACTCCCCGCCATCATCGCGCGCGTGCGCAGGGTGTTCGACGTGGGCGCGGACATCGAGGTCATCGGCGCCCACCTCTCCAAGGACCCCTTCCTGGCCCCCCTCGTCGCGCTGCGGCCCGGCCTGCGAGCCCCCGGCGCATGGGATGGCTTCGAGCTGGCGGTGCGCGCCATCCTCGGTCAGCAGGTGACGGTGGAGGCCGCACGCAAGCTCGCGGGAAAGCTCGTGGTGCTGTGTGCCGAGGCTCCCATGGAAGGCCTCCCCTCCGGCCTGTCTCGAGCCTTCCCTTCACCCGAGCGCGTCGTGGCGACGGACCTGGGCGCGCTGGGGATGCCGTCCGCGCGAAAGGCGTCGCTCAAGGCCCTGGCTCAAGCGGCGCTCGCGGACCCGCTGCTGTTCCATCCGTTCGGCACAGTGGAGGAAGGCATCGCCCGGCTGCGCTCCATCCGAGGCGTGGGCGAGTGGACCGCGCAGTACATCGCCCTGCGCGCGCTGCGCGAGACGGATGCGTTCCCCGCCAGCGACGTGGCGCTCCTGAGAAGCGCCGCGACGGATGCGGGCGCGCGCCCCACTCCCGAAGACCTGATTCAACGCGCGGAGCCCTGGAGGCCCTGGCGGGCCTACGCCGCGCAACACCTGTGGGCCGCCGACCCCGGCCTGCGTCCCCGACTCCAAGAGGTGCGTCATGGCTGAGCCACTCCACTTCCTCATCGACAAGACGGACACGCCCATCGGCGAGCTGGTCCTCATCGCGGACCGCGAGGGACACCTGCGCGCCGTCGACTGGACGGAGCACGAAGGCCGGATGCGCAACCTGCTGCGCCTGCACTACGGAGACAACGGCTTCCAACTGGAGACCGCGCGCAATCCAGGCGGCCTCACCGACACGCTGCGGACGTACTTCTCGGGACACCTCGACGCCATCGACAACCTGTCCGTCCGCACCGAGGGCACACCCTTCCAGCGTGAGGTCTGGGCGGCGCTGCGCGGTATTCCGTGCGGCGCGACGGTGTCGTACTCGGAGCTGGCGAAGCGCATCGGTCGGCCCGCGGCCGTACGCGCCGTGGGCCTGGCGAACGGCGCCAATCCCGTGGGCATCGTCGTGCCGTGTCATCGCGTGGTGGGCGCCAACGGCTCCCTCACCGGATATGGAGGTGGCATCGAACGCAAGCGCTGGTTACTCGACCACGAGTCGAGGGTACGACGGACCTCCACCGCATGAAGCGCCCGCCGTATCCTCCCGCCGCTTCCACACCCCTGTCGAAAAGGACCGCTGCCCATGCCTGTCGCTCCGCCGAACTCCGCCCGTGACTTCCGTCAGTTGCACGAAGCGGGCTTGCTGCTGCTGGTGAATGCCTGGGACGCCGGAAGCGCGCGCGTCATGGAGAGTCTGGGCGCCAAGGCCCTCGCCACGACGAGCGCGGGCGTGGCCTGGGCCCAGGGCTATCCGGACGGAGACATGCTCCCGGTGAGTCGACTCCTCGACACCGTCACCGCCATTGCCCGCATCGTGAAGGTGCCGCTGACCGTCGACATCGAAGGGGGCTATTCGGACGACCCGGCCGCGGTGGGCGAGGTCGCCGCGGGCGTGCTGGAGGCGGGCGGCGTGGGCATCAACCTGGAGGACGGCGGGGGCTCGGTGGACCTGCTGTGCGCCAAGATTGAGGCCGTGAAGAAGGCCGCCGCGAAGAAGGGCGCGGACCTGTTCGTGAACGCGCGCACGGATGTGTTCCTGCGAGGCATCGGCCCGGCGGAGCGTCGCGTCGAGGAGACCCTGGCCCGGGCCCGCCGCTACCGTGCCGCGGGCGCGGATGGACTCTTCGTTCCGGGCTTGAAGACGCCCGTGGACATCAAGGCCGTCGTGACGGAGGCGGGCCTGCCGCTGAACCTGATGGCGATTCCTGGACTGCCTCCCGCGTCCGAGCTGGCGTCGCTCGGCGTCCGCCGCGTCAGCGCCGGGGCGGGCATGGCTTCGGCCATCTTCGGCCGCATCGCCGCGCTCACCACCGACTTCCTTCGCGATGGCGGCGCCGCACCCGCGCCCGAGGCGGGCATCTCCTATCCCACGCTCAACACGCTGATGGCTCCGCGCTGAAGCGGCGAACCCGGTCGCGCCAGGCATCGGCGCGACCCGGGCCCTCCGACAGGACTACTTCGCCGCGCCGCCCTCGGGCTTCCGGGCGAACAGCGCGTTGGCGACCTCCGTCATCACTACCTCGCCATTCTGGTTGCGGACCTCGAAGCGGAACTTGATGGCGCCCCGGTCCGGCTTGCTGCGCGACGGCGTGGTGGAGAGGACCTCGAAGCGCGCGGTGAGCGCATCCCCGGGACGCACCGGCTTCAGCCAGCGCAGCTCGTCCAGTCCCGGGGAGCCCAGGCTCGCCGTCTTGCTCAAGAGGTTCTCCACCGCGAGCTTGTGGCAGATGGAAGCGGTGTGCCAACCACTGGCGATGAGGCCACCGAAGATGCCTTCCCGACCTCCCTCGTCGCTCAGGTGGAAGGGCTGCGGATCAAACTGCTTCGCGAAGGCGATGATCTCCTCCCGGGAGACCACGTAAGGCCCGGCCTCACTCGCCTCACCGGGTTGGAAGTCGTCGAAGTAGCGCATGGGACTCCTCGGATGCGGGTGACTCTTGCTGCGTGGCCCCCTGACGCATTGCATAGGCCGCTCGCCGGGCCAGGGCAACGCATTGCAGCGCCCAGGTCCTCTCGCACCGTGTATCCACGACTTTCTGGCTTGGCCTGATTCATGACAGGCTGTCGTGGCCTCGTCAGGCACTGCCAAGGAGACATGGATGTTCGCGAAGCTGCTCAAGAGCCAGTGGTCCATGGTGCTGTCCACGTTGCTCGTGGTGGGACTCGCCGCCCTGTCCATGGGTGAGCCCCAGGCCGTCACCGCCGAAGAGGAGGCAGACGCGACGTGTGATGAGGCGGTGAGCCTGCCGCCGGAGAGCACGCTGCTCGCCGACAGCGAGCACGCCAACGCGGCCTGTCGTCCCGGCTGCGTGGGCCCGTGCTGGTTCTGCTTGCTGGGTGTCTGTGAAAACCGCTGTATGTAGACAGCCGTCGAAGGCTTGAGGCGCAGGGCCACCGCCGGGAGCCCCCTCGGGTTCGCGGCGGTGCATTCCCAATCCCACGCATTGACGGACGCGGTCAATCTCTGCTCAGAAGTGCCCCCATGAATCTGGAACCTGGGCTCCGTGGCCTCGCGGTCTGTGTGGTGGCTGTCATCGTGGCGAGCTGTGACACCCGGCAGGCTTCAGCGCCGCGTCCAGCAGTGGAGGTGCGCACGTCCGAGGCGCGCGTGGGCACGCCCTTCCTGGTCAAGGACGTGCTCCCCGGCGACACCACGAGCGACCTCCTGGAGCAGCCCACCTTCTTCATCCGGCTGGGCAACATCACCCTCCTGGGCGCCAGCGACAAGGTGCACGGCCGTGAGCTGTGGAGGACGGATGGCACGCCCGAGGGGACCTCGCTCGTCCTCGACGTGCTGCCGGGGCCGGAGGGCTCCGACCCGAAACACGCCGTCGTCCTGAAGGGGCGCGTGTATTTCCTCGCCCTGACGAACTACGGGGGGCAGCAGTACGGCCTGTGGAGCACGGACGGCACCGCGCAGGGCACCGTGCTGGTGAAGAACCTGCGGGGCCTGGGCACCTTCCTCGGGGTGCGGGACGACAGCCTTCTGGCCATCACCAGCCCCTCCGACATCCCTTCTCCGGGGTACTCGCTCTGGAAGAGCGACGGCACCACGGAAGGCACGGTGCTGGTGACGACGAGCCAGTCCGAGACGGGAGGCTTCGGCACCTGGAACAAGGCCTGGGCGGGAAGCACCCTCGTGTTCCAGGCCACCGATGAGGACGGCGGGGACATGCTGTGGAAGACCGATGGAACCGCCGAGGGGACTGGGAAGGTCCTGGACCCGCGCCCCGGTGGTGGCCGCTTCCTCCCCTACGAGCTCAAGGCCTGTCGCGGCTCGGTGTTCTTCTATCGGAACTCGCCCTTTGGCCGACAGGAGCTGTGGCGCACGGATGGCACCGTCGACGGCACGGTCCTGGTCGCCACGCTGGATGCGAAGGACCCTTCCAACCAGGACTTCACCTCGCCGCCTCCGTTCGCGTGCGTGGGTGACATGCTCTACTTCACCGCCTGGGAGGAGACGACGGGCGTGGAGCTGTGGAAGAGCGACGGCACCGCGAACGGCACCGTGCGCGTGAGCGACATCCAGCCGGGCGCGGGCGGTTCGCGGCCCTCGCGACTCACCGCGCATGACGGCCTGCTGTACTTCATGGCCCATGACACGGTGGCGGGAGGCGAGCCGTGGAAGAGCGACGGCACCGCGCAGGGCACGGTCCGCGTGGCCGACCTGGCCCCCGGCGGTGAGTCCTCCATGGAGGCTGACTTTGGACAGCCCATGATTTCCTCACCCGTGGGCCTCTTCTTCGGAGCCAACGACGGCTCCCACGGTCAGCAGCTCTGGAAGACGGATGGGACGGCCCTGGGGACGGTGCGGCTGACGGAGGTGACACCGCGTCCCTACGGCCTGGGTGAGCTGGTGGCCTCCTGGTCCCAGGACACGCTCTACTTCTGGACCCGGGACGACGAGCTGTGGACGAGCACGGGGACCGTGGAGGGCACGGGCAAGGTCAAGACCCTCTCGGCCCCGGTCGCGAACGGACTGCCCGCCTACGAGCCCTCCGCCGTCGAAGTGGGCGGAGTGCTGTACTTCGTCGCCGAGAACGAGTTCATGAGCCGGCGTCTGTGGAGGAGCGATGGAACCCCTGCTGGCACCGGGCCGCTCGCCGTCTCACCGCCGCTGAGCCCCTTCTACTTCCCAGTCCAGCTCACCCGACTGAACGACCAGCTCCTCTTCTTCGCCGGAGATGACGAGGGACTCCAAGCGCTCTGGAGCCTCCCCCCGGATGACTCGCAGCCTCCTCGGAGGCTGGCGTCCCTCTCCCCGCGGATGTTCGAGGCGCCAGGTCGCCAGCTCGTGCCCGCGGGGACGCGCGCCTTCATCAGTGAGTGGTCCCACGAGAAGGATGCGCTGTGGGTGACGGATGGCACGCCCACGGGCACGGTGCGCATCAAGCAGTTCGAGGCGAGCTCCTTCATCCCGCCCCACCCCCGCATGCTCACCGCCGTGGGAGACAAGGTCTTCTTCGCCCTCACGGCGGACTTCAACCACGAGGAGCTGTGGACCAGCGACGGCACGGAGGCCGGGACGCGGCGCGTGGCGAGCCTGGCGGGCGCCTCCGAGCTCGCCTCGTTCCACCAGATGCGGGTCGCGAACGGGCGGCTGTTCTTCTGGGTGAACTTCGCCTCGCGGGGCCTGGAGCTGTGGACCAGCGACGGCACCCAGGCGGGCACCCGCGCCCTGGGCTTCGTGAGCCGGCGGTATGGCTACTGGCCCCGTGAGTCGACCACGGCCACGCTGGGCGACTCGGTGTTCTATGTCGTCAGCCACGCGGAGTCCCCGCCCGAGCTGTGGAAGAGCAACGGCGCCGCCCCCGTGAAGGTGAAGACGTTCGGCACCCGCGCGACGGTGCTCCCACCGGAGCAGCTCACGCCTCATGGTGACCTGCTGCTGTTCTGGGCGGATGACGAGAGCGGGGGCTATGAGCCCTGGCGCAGCGACGGCACCGAGGCGGGCACCGTGAGGGTGAAGGATATCCGGCCCGGAGAGCCCGGCGCGGTGTCGACACCGGGGCCCTTCGTCCGGCTGGGTGGAGGGGATGCGCTGGTGTTCGCCGCGTCGGACGGAGTGACGGGACTGGAGCCCTGGCGGACGGATGGGACGGAGGCCGGCACCCTGCTCATCGCGGACCTCGGGCCCGGAGGCATCTCCTCGGCGCCAGGGACGTTCACGAACGTGGGGCCCTACCTCTACTTCGCGGCGTGGCACCCGGCCTGGGGCCGCGAGCTGTGGGGGATGCGAACGACGCCCACCGACTCCCAGCCGCCTCGACTCACCTGCCCCGGCGCGCAAATCGCCGAGGCCGTGAGCGCCCAGGGGACCGCCGTGCCGTTTCCGCCCGCGTCCGTGTCCGACGAGGACCCCGACCCGCGCGTCAGCTACAGCGCCGCGTCGGGCAGCGTCTTCCCGCTCGGCCGGACCGAGGTGCTCGTCACCGCGACCGACAACATGGGCAACACCTCCACGTGCACCTTCGCCGTGACAGTCCAGGACACCCAGGCTCCGTCCGTCACGTGTCCCTCCACGGTCTCCGCCATCGCCACCTCCCAGGCGGGCGTCGCGGTGCAATGGCAGGACATCACCGCCCAGGACACCGCGTCGACGCCCACGGTGAGCACCGTGCCCGCTCGAGGCAGCGTGTTCCCCGTCGGCACCACCGACGTCGTCGTCACCGCGGCGGACCCGAGCGGCAACACCACGAGCTGCACCTTCCAGGTGCACGTGCAAGTCATCGTCCCCGAGCCCACCGATGCGGGCAGCCCCGATGCGGGCCCTGTCGGTCCGGATGGCGGTGCACCCGACAGTGGTGTCCCCCAGCCCGATGGCGGCACGTCGCGACCAGACGCGGGACCTCCGGGTATGCCCACGCTCGAGGACTCCAGCGGCTGCGGCTGTCAGCAATCCGGTGGCGCGGGAACGGGGATGCTCGGGCTGGCGCTCCTCGCCCTGCTGTCGATGCGCCGCCGCCGAACCCCAGGCATCGAAGCACCTGACGCCTGAGTCGTTTCTCGGGGCCCGGAGTCCTGATGCCATGGCCCCGCGCCTTGAAGCCCGGCGGTGAGTGACTCGCCGCGAAGGGGGCAGCGACTCCGCCTGCCCTCTTCGCGTTCCTCACCTCAGGGCGCCGTCACCGGGCAGGGCCACCACGCGGGCGGCGAGGCCCGGTCATCCCAGGTGCCGTTCCAGTAGTCGCGCAGCGCGTACACCACCTGGTTCGCGGTGGTGCAGAAGCGCTCCGGGTGGAGGTTCACCACGAGCACCTGCTCCGAGCCCGACACGGGATGGATATACGTGCGGCAGACCTGGCTGCTGCCGGCCGGGGGGAGGCTCGCGGTGGTGGCGCGCACCATGTCCGCGAGGAAGAGCGCGTTGGTCTGCTCGCAGGCGAGCCGTTGGAACGCCGCGTTCGCCTCCAGGATGATGTCCACCTCGACCTTGCGCGTCTTCACGTAGCACCCCTCGTAGATGGGGTCGCCGTCCGGATTGCTGGGGTCTTGCTGGTAGCGGCGCGTCACCACGGAGTACCCGCGGGGAATCTCGGGACAATCCGAGAACAGCTTTGTGTAGAGCGGGTGGAGCGTGCCCTCCCGGTACACAATCGTGTACTCCGCCAGGGCGTTGAGCTGGATGCCTTCCTGGTGGCCCACGACGATGTCGACACTCGTCGTGGCCTCGCTGTCGACGCGGTCCAGCCTGCCATTGCCATTGCCGTCCACGTAGGCCACGACGGTGGCGAAGCCGAACCGTGAGCCCGGCCCGCCCATCAGCCCCTCGGGGTCCGGCAATCGGTTCAGGGACATGCTGAAGGTATTGGGGAAGTGGCCGTTCACCTTCACATCCACGTCGGGGTGATGGAACGACGAGCGCGGGCTCACCCGCTGGCACCTCGACAGCGCGTCGCGCACGGAGCTCACGAGCATGCACTCCACGACAGGCTGCGGATACGTCTGCCACAGCAGCGCCGCTCTCATATGGGCGGAGCTTCCCGCCTCGAAAGGCTCGGTGGCATGCAGCGAGCCTTCCAGGGTGAGCAGCGTCTCGTCCTCGGCTTCGTCACCCAGGACTCCGCCACAACCCGTCATCGCCAATGCGAGCAGTCCCCACTTCCAGAAACCACGTCCCATCATTGTCGTCATGCGGCCTTCCTCTCGCGCCATGGGGCCATCCCCATGGGCACACGACAGGCGACCCGCGCTCCTCGCATCAGGAGCGCGCGTGGAGCGCGGTTCAATCTGTCGGTGCGAGCAAGGAGACGCGCGAGCATCGAAGCGTGGGACATGGATTCGGTGTCAGGTGCCGTGAGACTCGCCGGGAAGGGGGCAGCGAATCGGCCTGCCCCCTCGCGGTCCTCACCTCAGGGCGCCGTCACCGGGCAGGGCCACCAGGAGGGCGGCGAGGCCCGGTCATCCCAGGCGCCATCCCAGAAGTCTCGCAGCGTGTACACCACTGTGTTCGCGGTGGTGCAGAAGCGCTCCGGATGGGGGTTCACGTACAGCACCTGCTCCGAGCGCGGCACGGGATGGGTGAAGGAGCCACAGCGCTGGGTGCTGCTCGGCGGTGGCGGTCCCATGGTGGAAGCGCGCGCCATATCCATCAGGCCCAGGTAGTTGGGCTCCTCGCAGGCGAGCTGCTGGAAGGACTGGTTCGCCTCCAGGGCGATGTTCAGGTCCACCTTGCGCGTCTTCACGAAACACGCCTCGGAGGTTTCCGTGTAGCGCAACGTCACCACGGAGTACCCCTGGGGAATCTCCGGGCAGTTCGGGAAATTGATGTGGAAGACCGGGTGGAGCGCGCCCTCGCGATACATGATGAAGGAGCTCTCCGTCTGCTCTCCGCTGAAGCCCTCCTGGAACCCGACGACGATGTCATGGCTGGAAGTGGCCTCGTTCGAGACCCGGTCCAGCTTGCCGTTGCCGTTGCCGTCCACGTAGGCCATCACGTAGGCCATGCCCAGCCAGGAGCCTTCCTCCCCTATCAGCGCTCCAGGCTCTGGCAGGCGATTGAGGGGCATGCTGAAGGTGTTGGGGAAGCGGCCGTTCACCCGGACATCCACCCCGGGATGATGGAACGACGACTTGGGGCTCAGCCGCAGGCACTTGATGAAGCCCTCCGGGTACCTTCTCTGGACCATGCAGTCCACGACGACCTTGGGCCAGGTGTCCCAGAGGAGCGCCGCTCGTATCCGGTCGGAGCTCCCCAGCTCGAATGACGTGGTGGATTGAAGCGTGCCCTCCAGCGTGAGCAGGGCTTCATCCTCCGCCTCGCTTCCCATGACACCGCCGCACCCCATCAATGCCAGGGAGAGCACTCCCCACTTCCAGAAACCATGCTCCGACATTGTCGACATATGGCCTTCCTCTCGGTCATGGGAGCAATCCCATGTCACGTGACAAGCACCGGTCGGGAGACACGCGCGCGCCTTGCTTCGGGAGCGCTCGGGCCATCCAGTCGATGCGAGCAAGGAAACGCGCCGACAGCGAAGCGTGGGACACGGCCCCGGGTGTCAGAGCCCCCAGGTGCAACCGAGCAGCAAATGTGGCGCAAGCTGCGTGCGGAGCTTTTCATCCTCGCGCATCAACGCGACATGGCCGCCCAGCCGGGCGAAGAGGCCCGTGCTCGCGCCCACCGGCACCTCCGCGGAGAGCGTGGCGAAGGTGGCCGCGCCCGCGCCCGTGCGGGTCCGCCACGCGGGCAGGCCCAGCTCCCGGCGCCGCTCGGCATCCGGGCTCGTCGCGCGTTGAGCCAGGCCCAGCACTCCGACGCCCGCATGGGCTCCGGCCCAGACACGCCCCACCGAGCCCGACACGCCCAGGCCACTCCACAGCCCCAGCTCCACCTGCTCCAGACGCTGCTCCAGCGTGGAGCCCCGGGTGGCCCCCAACGTGAGCCCTCCGAGGAAGGACAGCCCCAGCCCTCCAGGGCTCTCGCGAGCGAGCAGCACACCCACCTGGGGCCCCCAGCCGCCCAGCTGCGTCGAGGAGCGGCCCGCGCCCAGCGCCGCTTGAAGCCGCCAACTGCTGGCCTCCAGGAGCGCGCCCTTGCGCTGGTGCAGGGCCAGCGTGCGCACCTCCAGGGCCTCGGGATTCAAGCGCTGCTTCTCCCCCCAGGGCAGGTACACCTTGCCGTAGAGCACCTGGGCGCCCCGCCTCACCTGGACCCGATAGCGTCCCGCGGGCAGGGCGACGCGCACCGACTCCTCGGCCCGGGGCTCCACCTCCGCCATGACCTGCAGCGTGCGCTCGTCCACGAGCACGACGCTGTCGCCCACGGAAGGAGGGAGCTCCAGCTGCGCATGGGCTCGCGAGAGCGTGGTGAGGAACAAGTCCCCTTCTCCCGCGAGCTGGCTGGACAGCTCCGGGTGCTGCACCGCCGCCGTGGACGCGTGCGAGCCCGCCAGCGTGCGGTGGTAGACGTGGCCATAGGCCTCCGTGAGCGAGACACGGCCATCGGCATCCACGTCCGCCGCGCCTCGCAGGCCCGAAATCAGGTGGTGCGTGAAGAACGAGCCCCGGAGGCTGTCCGACTCCTGCGCCACCTCGTGCGCCCCCGCGGAGGCGATGAACACGCGGCCCTCCGGCCCCACCTGTCGGAGGAAGGAGACATCGAAGGCGGGCGCGGACTTGAGGCCCTTGGAGCGGCCCCGCACGAGCGCGCCACTGTGACAGGCATCCAGCACGGCCACCGTGACGGTGGTGGGGACCTCGGCCAGCATCCCCTGCAGCTCCGCGAGCGGGAGGGCCTCGCCGCCCAGGCGCAGCGACACCTCGTCTCCGTGGCCCGAGTAGAAGAAGAACAGCAGCGTGCGCTCTCCAGCGCGCCGTGCCTCCTCGATGCGGCCCCGCATCCGCGCGAGTCCCAGCCGGAGGTTGGAGACGGACTCTCCGCGCAGGAGGATGCGACGGTCCTCGGGAACACCGCCCAGCTGACCGAAGACCGCGTCCATGCGCTCGGCGTCCTGCTGGGCCCAGCGAAGGGGCTCGTCCGTGTCCCGGCCCAGGTTGTGTCCCACGCTGATGGAGAACCGGCTCTCCGCGCTCGCGACGGAGGTAGCGAGGAGCACGAGCAGGACACCCAGCACCCGCGAGCTTCTGTCACTCAAGGCAGCTCCTTTGGAAGCGCGCGCACGGCGTGGCGGGTGCCGGGAAGCGGAGTGAGTGACGGTGGGAACTCCGCCTCTCGCGTCGCCTGCTCCAGCCAGCGCTGGACGGCCTCGGGCGATGGGGCATTCCACGCATCGGATGCGAGCACCACCACCAGCGCCTCCTGCTCGGGGGCGGCATCCAGCTCCAGGCTCCCGGGCAACACCCACCGGCCCGCCGCCATGGACAGCGGGCCGCCCGTGGCGGGAAAGCCCTGGAGCGGCGTGACGCGTCCATGCTCGCTTAGCGCCAGCAGGTAGAGCGCGCCTCCATCCACGTCCTCCACCTCCACGCGCACCCGGTCTCCAGCGCGCAGCACCGCGCCGGGTCCCTGCTCGAAGACGACGTCGCCTCGCTTGACGAGCACCCGCGCGGTGAGCCCGCCGCGCACGCGCACCTGCTCCACCTCCTGGAGCGAGAGGATTCGAGGCAGCATCGCCGCGAACACCACGCCGAGCACCAGCACGGGCTGGCTCCAGCGCCAGAGCACCCGCCAGCGACTGGGCCGCGGCGCCTCCAGTCGCGCCCGCATCGGACCGAAGGGACGCACCAGGGCGAAGGCGGCCTTCTCGGCCCGTCGCTCGCGCAGGTGCGCGGCCAACGCGGGCGAGGCGCTCGCCGCGTCTTCCACGTGCCGGGCCTCTTCCGCGGAGAGCTCGTCACACAGGTAGCGCTCCAGCAGGAGGTCCGGCACGCCCGGGAAGCGAGGAATGGAGGAGGTGCTCATGCGGGGGCCGTTCCCTTTCGCGGCTCGGGCCGGGGGGCGACTTCCAGGAGTCGTCGGGCGGTGTCGAAGAAGGTCTGCAACTTGCGCTGCACCGTCTTGCGCGAGACGTCGAGCAGCGTGGCGATCTGCTCCTGCTCCATCTCATCGAGGAAGCGGTGGGCCACGATGCGCTGGACGTCCTCGGGACAGTGGGCGAGGACGCGCCTCACCACGTCCGCATCCACCAGCAGTCGCTCCAGCGCGGCCTCCGGTGCAGCGTGGGCGTCCGGCGGTGCCAGTTGCGTCAGCGCGTGGGTGGCCTCGGTGCGACGGCGGCGCAGCACCGAGAAGCACTGTCGGTCCGCCACGGTGAGCAGCCACGACAATGGAGAGTCCGCGGCGCGAAGCGGCTTGAGGTTCGCATGGACACGCAGGAACACCTCCTGCGTGGAGTCCCAGGCCAGCGCCTCGTCGCCGAGCAATCGCAGACAACGCCGATGCACGGCCTCACCGTAGCGACGGTAGTAGCCCTCGGTCTGCTCGACCTCGTTCACCGGCTCGCGCACGGAAGCACCTCGCCCTGGGCCGATACTCGCCCCCACCGTCAGTCTCGCCCGGTACGGGCGTCGGGGGAGGCTCGCCCCGCGAAGCGAGACGCATGACCTTCAATCCGTGGGACATTTCCCGGGCCCTTTCTTCTCGGCTTGACGGGAAGCAGTCGACTTGCTCCCGGCGGGCGGGCCCCACCGGCCGACACCGAAAGGAATCCGTCATGACCAAGTATGCCCTCAAGCCGGTGACGTGCGCCGTCTGCGACAGCGTGAGCGAGCAGCGCACCCTCCAGTGCGTCACCACCTTCGAGCGCCCCGACCTGGATGGGCGCCCCTCCGAGATGGCGCGCTCGACCATGGACGTCTGGGTTCAGACGTGTCCCGCCTGTGGCTACTGCGCGATGACCCTCACCCAGGCGGCCCCCAGTGCCCGCAACGTGGTCCAATCCGAGGCCTACCGCACGCGCCTCCACCATCCAGGGGCCCCGGCCCTGCTCAACCAGTTCATGTGCCTGGCGCTCCTCCAAGACGCGGAGGGGCTCGTGCGGGACTCCGCCCAGGTCCGAACACATGCCGCCTGGGTGGCGGATGATGCGGGCCTGGAAGACCTCGCCCGACGCTGTCGCTCCGAAGCAGCCGACCTGCTCCTGAACGCGCCCCCGCTCAAGCACTGGGAGCGTCGAGAGGAGCCCGACTGGCAAGGCTGGCGTGGCGTCCAGTTGGTGGACCTGCTGCGCCGTGCGGGGCGTGGCGAAGAGGCGCTGCGGGAGGTGGAGCGCATCCGGCAGGTGGGCGCGTCTTCCCTCATGAAGCAGCTGCTGACCTACGAGAGCGCCGCCATCGCTCGGGGCGACACGGGCCGACACACCGTCAATGAAGGACTGGGACTTCCCCTTCCGCCGGAGCGCCGGCCCGCCAATGACCCGCTCCTCCAGTACCTGCTCGACAACTACTGGCGGCTCGTGACGGACACAGAGTCGAAGGCCGCGCGGATGGAGACCTTCAACACGGAGGAAGGGCCGCGCTGGGCCACGGACAATCCAGAGGTCCTCGCGCTGCTCGCCGAGGGGAAGGCGGGACTGGGCCGCGCCCTGGAGCGCAGGCTCCTCGCGGAGCATCCGGACACAGTCATCATCAACCGCTGCCCGAAGTGTGGCGCCCCCGCCCGGACGTCCAAGGCCCGCCAGTGCCGCGCGTGCCCCCACACGTGGCGCGAGTCACCTCGCTGACCCCGCCCATTCAAACCCGGGATCCCCGCGCGCGCGTCCGTGTGCGCGCCGGGGCCGCCCGGCGAAGGTAGCGGTCGAGCAGGCACACCACCTCCCGGGCGAAGTCGGGCCGCGCCAGCAGCTCCGGCCGCGCCGTGGCCGCCTCGTGAATCACCGCGTGCAGCGTCACCCGGACGAAGAAGGCCGCGAGCGGCAGGTCTGGCACGTTGCGCGCGAAGGGCTCCAGCACCTCCGCCCAGAAGCGCTCCACCTGCGCATCGGGCACGCCCGAGGGCGCGCGGGCCGAGCGCGGCAGCTCCTCGGAGAAGATGCGGTGCAGCTCCGGCGCCACGCGGTGCTCGGCGATGGCGCCCTCCACCACGAGGTCGAGCACGCGAGGGAGCGTCTTCTGCGCTCGCAGCCCGGCGAGGGCTCCCTGCATCCCGCCCCGTGACTTCGCGACGTGGCGACGCTGAAGCTCCACCACGATGGCTTCCTTGTTGGGGAAGTACTGGTAGAGCGAGGCGATGTTCACCCCGGCCCGCTCCGCCACGCGGTTGGTGGTGAAGCCCTCCCAGCCGTCACGGACCAGAATGTAAGTCGCGGCTTGCAGAATGGCGTCGACCGTCGCGACGGAGCGTTCCTGCTTCGGCTGCTTGCGGGGAGAGGTCCTGGGCTTTCGCGCGGCCATCACGGTGTCCTGAATGCAAGTTGTGAAGACAAGCTCCAACTTACATTCTGGGCGCATGACAGACCAGAGCCACACCGAGCCCCGCTGGAGCCACTTTTGCGAGGTCAACGAGCATCGCCGCGCCGTGCGCGACTTCGACGGCGCGCCCCTTCCGGACGAAGACGTGCGCGCGGTGTTGGCGGCCGCGCTGCTGGCCCCCTCCAGCGGCAACCTCCAGCCCTATGAACTGCACTGGCTGAAGGACACGGGCCTCAAGCAGCGCGTGGCGGAGGCCTGCCATGCCCAGCGCGCGGCCCGCTCCGCGTCGACGCTCATCGTCGTCGTCGCCAGCCGACGCATCGGCCTCAGGACGGCGGCGCGCCAGTTGGAGCACGTCGAGCACGCCTCGGACCTGGATGCCCGCTCCAGGACCTACCACCTGGGGCAGGTCCGCAAGTTCACCCGCTTCCTCCAGTGGGCCCCGCTGCTGCTCTGGACGCCCATGCGCGCCCTGCTGTCACTGCTGAACCCCGTGCACTCGCTCCTGCCCATCGGCACGTCGGGCATGCGCAACTGGGCGGCGCGCAGCGGCATCTACGCGGCCCAGACACTGCTGCTGGCGGCGTCCGCGCGTGGCCTGGACTCCTGCCCCATGGAGGGCTTCGACGCGCCCCGAGTGGCCAAGGCACTGGGGCTGCCGCGCGGCACGGTGATTCCGATTGTCATCGCCCTGGGCCATCGCAGTCCGGACGCACGGCTGGAGCCGCGCTGGCGCAGGGCACTCGCGGACGCGGTCATCGAGCACTGAGCAGGCGGGGCACCGGGCCTCGCCCCCGCGTCGCGCCTAGCTTCAAGAGGAGACGCTGGAGGTGCGTCATGCCCAATCCCCACACCCTGTTGAGCAGCCCGGAGCTGATTGCCCGGCACATCATCGAATACGGCGCCACGGTGGACGAACAGCCGCTGGAGGCGACGGCCCTGCCGCGAGGCGGCCCCCTGCCCGCCGAGGTGGCACTGGGGCTGACGTGGCCCACGGGCCTGGAGCCCCGGCCCCATCCGCGACTGCCCACCCCGCCCCAGCCCGGCGCCGCGCTCCCGCAGGCCGACTACCTGGTCGTCACCTGGACGGTCGCCGAGGTCGAAGCCCTGGCGGACACCCTCACTCCGGGCGTCCGGCGCACCGCCTGGTACCCGTACGACAGGAACTTCCAGAGCCACTACCAGCCGCTCATCCGCAAGTCGGCGCCCGCCCAGCGCGTGCAGCGCCTGGGAAGCTGGTTCCTCACCGACATCGGCGGCCGGAGCGTGCTGTGCTTCAAGTCGGAGCTGCACCTCAACCAGGACGGCGTGCGCACCGGCGCCGGCACCGCGACGCTGCCGGTGAAAGACTTGTTCCACCAGCTCCTGCGGGAGGTGAAGCCTCGCATGGTCATCACCGTGGGCACCGCGGGGGCGACCTTCGCGGACCACGAGCTGGGTGACGTCATCGTCACTCGCGCCGCCCGCTTCCGCCTGTCCCAGGAGTTCCGCAACGAGCCCTTCAACGACAAGACCTACCGCTGTGAGTTTGACGTCCCCACCCGCTACTTCGACGACGCGGAGCGGCTGATGGCCCAGCACGCGCCGCAGCTCGGCGAGCCGGACTTCGGGCCCCCCACCAAGCGCTACGCCTTCAACGGCCCCCTGCTCCCGGGCCCGCGCAACAGCCCCGACATCAAGCTCGACGCCAGGGACATGCCCGCCTTCCACCCCATCCTCACCACCGACTTCTTCGAGTTCGGCACCTCGCGCAACGGCCTGGAAGCCGTCGGCGCGGGCGTGGAGATGGGAGACGCGGTGCTCGGACTGGTGGCGGAGGAGCTGGGTAACACCGCACCCCTGTGGCTCGTCATCCGCAACGCCTCCGACCCTCAAATCAACGGAGACCTGCCGGCGGAGCCCAGCCGGCTCGACATGCAGGCGCACTGGGCCGTCTGGTACTACGAGGCCTACGGGTACTGGACCAGCGTCAACAGCGCGCTCACCACCTGGGCGGTCATCGCCGGACAGCCAGCCCCAGGGGTACGACACTGAAGGTGCTCCAACTCCCGAGAAGACCTGGCGCGTAGGGCGGTAAGCTCCTCGCCCTATCCGCCAGGAGGAATCGAATGAAGGTCGGGACGTGGCTGGCCGCGCTGGGAGTCGTCTTCGCCGGCCTGGGCTGTGGTGGCTCCGATGGAGCAAACGGCGCGCAGGGCAGCCAGGGACTGCAGGGGCCGCAAGGCGCCGCTGGACCGCAAGGCGTCGCGGGCCCGCAGGGACCCGTGGGCCCACAAGGCCCCGTGGGACCCAACTGGCAGGTGGGGACGGGCCTGGAGCTGAAGGACAACGTGCTGAGCCTCCCGTACGGGAGCGGTGCCAACGCGCCGGTGCCGAGCAGCGACCCGCGCCTCAGCGATGCGCGCCAGCCCCTGCCGGGCAGCACCAACTACATCCAGAATGGCGTGCTCGCGCAGGAGGCCTCGTTCTCGCTTGCGGGGACGGGCACCACGCGAGGGCGGATGACGACGCGGTCCGACGTGCTCGTCGACGCGACGACGGCCATCGCCACGCCCACGGCCCTGCTGAAGCTCCAGAACACGGCCTCTGACGGAGTGAACTGGACGGCCTTCCCCCTGCTCACCGTGGACTCGGCGGGCGGATTGCTGGCGCGAGGCGAGTCGGGCCAGGGCGCGCTCCCGATGACGGGCACGGGAACACGCCTCATGTGGGCCCCCCACAAGGGAGCCTTCCGCGCGGGCCATGCCGAGACGCAGTGGGACGAGAGCGGAATCGGGATGTTCTCCTGGGCGGGCGGCAACCTCTCCACCGCCAGCGGGCGGACGTCGTTCGCCATGGGTGAGAACTGCGTGGCGAGCGGCGCCTCCGCGGTGTGCATCGGCAACGGCAGCATCGCCAGCGGCCCCGGCGGCGTGGCGTTGGGAATCACGAACTCCGCGACGGGCACCTCGGCCACCGCCCTGGGCTTGTCGAGCATCGCCACCGGCACGGGCTCCTTCGCGCTGGGATATCGCGTCACGGCGAACTCCGACTACGGCATGGCGCTGGGTCAGCGGGTGTCGACGGACGGCCGCTCCGGCTCGTTCATCTGGGGGGACCAGTCGACGACCGACCTCGCCACCAGCACCGCCAACAACCAGTTCATGGTGCGCGCCGCGGGCGGCATCCGCCTGCGCTCCAGCGCCAACCTCGCCACGGGTTGCGACCTGGGCGCGGGCTCGGGCGCGTTCACCTGCACGTCGGACCGCAACCAGAAGGAGGGCTTCCGGAACGTCGACGGCGAGCGGCTGCTGACCCAGGTCTCCGAGCTGCCCATCTCGACCTGGCGCTACAAGCAAGAGCAGGACGGCGTGTTGCACATGGGCCCCATGGCGCAGGACTTCCGGGCGGCCTTCGGCCTGGGCTCGGGCGACACGAGCATCGGCATGCTCGACATCGACGGAGTGAATCTGGCCGCCATCAAGGCACTGGAGGTCCGCACGCGGGAGCTGCGCGAGAAGACCGCCGAGGTCGACACGCTCAAGGCCGAGCTGGCTGAGCTCAAGCGCGGCCTGTCCCGCCTGGAGGCCGTCGTCAACGCGAACGCCGCGCGGCCGTAGTCCCGGGTCCAAACAGCAGGGCCTCCCGCGTTCCCACGGGAGGCCCTTGTCGACACCGGGTCGCTGTCGTTACGCCGTGCCTACTCGGTCTCGGCGGCCTCGGGCTTCGCGGGAGGCTCCGGCGCATCGGCCACGTCCTCCAACCGGTCCGCCGGAGGCAGCGGAGGCCGGGCCCGCAGGACTTCGGGCATGCGGGCCGGGTCATCCACGGGGCCGGGCACCGTCTCCAGCGGCGCCAGCTTCAGGGACGCCGCGCGCACTGTCGGCAGCGACTTCGTCACCGTGAGGGTGTCGCGCACCGTGCCCGTGGAGGTGATGAGCCGCGCCGTCAGCGTGCCGCCATCCACCACCACGTCCATGAAGCCATACACCTGGTTGTCGCGCAGCGCCGTCCAGGAGGGCTGGCTGCCCGCGAAGGGCCGCAGCGTCGCGCCACCGCTGCCCACCACGACATAGGGAATGCCGCGCGTGCCCGACGGCGCCACGGCGTCACCCTTCATCGGCTTGCTGCGCTCGTAGTTGTGGTCATGCCCGGTGAGCACCAGGTCCACGCCGTACTTCTCGAAGAGCGGGCCGTACGTGCGGCGCATGGTGAGCTGCGAGCCGTGCTCCCCGCTGGACCAGGGCGGGTGGTGGAAGAAGACGACCTTCCACGGCAGCGCGCTGGCCGCCAGGTCCTGCTCCGCCCACGTCTTCTGCGCCGCCGCCGAGCACCTGTCCGCCGACGCCATGCCGATGGCGCAGTTGGAGTCGAGCGCCGTGAAGTGCACGTTGCCCCAGTCGAACGAGTAGTAGCGCTCGCTCTTCGCCGGGTTGTTGGCGGGCAGGTAGAAGTTGTCCAGGTACGGCTGCCCCTGGTTCGTCACGTACTCGTGATTGCCCAGCGAGGGGAACACCGGCACCTCACGCAGGAGCGTCCCCATGGGCTTGAACATGCGGTCCTGGAACTCCTGCTCGGTGCCATCGGAGTAGGCGTTGTCCCCCAGCGCGACGAGGAACTCCCCGCGCCACTCGGGCTTGTTCATCATCGCCATCACCTTCGACTGCGCGGAGCCACCCGTGCCGAAGTCGCCCATCGTGGTGAAGCGCACCCGCTGCGTCCCCGGCGCGGACGCCGTGCGGAACGTGCGCAGGCCCGTGACGGAGCCACACGCCTCCACGCTGTAGCCATACGCGCGGCCCGGCTGCAGGCCGGTCAGCACCACCGCGTGACGCCAGCCCGCGACGGTGGCCACCGCGGTGCGCGCCAGGAGCGAGCCCTCGCCGAAGCGGACGAAGGGCGTGCAGGACGCGCCGGAGCGGAACGCGACGATGGCGCTCGTGGGCCCCACGCTCTGGAGGTACGGCAGGCGCGGCAACACCGGCCCCAAGTCCGCCGTGGGCGCGGGCGGCGCGGTCTGCTCACCACACGCGCGGGCCTCGGCGATGGAGGCCCAGTCATTCACCGTGTTGCCATTCACGGTGATGCGCACGTAGCGGGCCTTGCACGCGCTGAACGCATACGTCTGGGCCGCGTTGCTCAACGCGCTGTCGGCCGCGTACGCCTGGGTGAAGGTGGTGCCGTTCTCGGACGTGGAGAGGACGAAGTGGTTCTGTCGCTCGTTGCCCCGGTGCCACGCCACGGTGGTGCCCACCAGCGTCTGCGAGGAGCCCAGGTCCAGCGTGAGGAACGCGCCCACGCCCGGGCCGCTCCAGCGCGTGTTCAGGTTGTCGTCCTGCGAGTTGGCCGCGACGCTGCCATCCCCATCGTCACCGCTGGCCACCACCGAGGCGGTGGTGAGCATGCGGCAGTCAGGGGCCGTCAGCGCGGCCTCGGAGTCCGGCAGCTCCGTGGTGGGGATTTCGGGGGGAACAACGTGCGGGTCGGCGGGTGTGGGCGACTGCTCTTCGCAGCCAGCAACGGCAGCGAGCAGCACGCCCATGAAGCATGTGGTGAGAATCCTTCGGTCGCTCATGATGGGAGCCCAAACGGAACCCATCCGGGGACATTCCAGTAGTGGACACTCGCCCTTCCCTCCAGGCAGCAGGGCAGCCGAGCACAAGCCACGTCTGGCAGGGCGTGGGCAGACGAAGGGCCTCCGCGCGTCCCAGGTGCGAGGGAGCGGGGAGGCCCTTGGAAGCCAGCTCGGCTTCAGACGACGCGCGGCCTACTTCGCCGCGTCGAGCGCCTGAGCCAGGTCATCGATGAGGTCTCTCGAGTCCTCGATGCCGACGGACAGGCGGATGAAGCCATCGGCGATGCCGAGCTTCTCGCGCGTCTCCTTGGGCACGGAGGCGTGGGTCATGATGGCCGGGTGCTCGATGAGGGACTCGACGCCGCCGAGCGACTCCGCGCAGGCGAAGACCTTCACCGTCTTGAGGAAGGTGCGCGCCGCCTCCAGGCCGCCGTGGATGTCGAACGTCACCATGCCGCCGAAGCCCGTCATCTGCTGACGCGCGAGCGCGTGCTGCGGATGCGTCTCCAGGCCCGGGTACGTCACCTTCTTCACCTTGGGGTGCGTGGCGAGGAACTGGGACACCTTCATCGCGTTCTCGGCGTGGCGGTCCATGCGGACATGCAGCGTCTTCACGCCGCGCAGCACGAGGAAGCTGTCGAAGGCGCCGGACACACCGCCCACCGCGTTCTGGAGGAAGTACATCCGCTCGGCCACTTCATCGCGGCTGGTGCAGACGAAGCCGCCCACCACGTCGCTGTGTCCGTTGAGGTACTTGGTGGTGGAGTGCGCCACCACGTCGAAGCCGAGGTCCAGCGGCTTCTGGAAGTACGGCGTCATGAAGGTGTTGTCGGCGACGGCCAGGATGTTGTGCTTCTTGGCGACCTCGGCGATGCGCGCCAGGTCGATGAGCTTGAGCATCGGGTTGGTGGGGGTCTCCACCCACACCATCTTCGTCTTGGGCGTAATCGCCGCCTCGAAGGCCCCCGGGGCGGACAGGTCGACGAAGGAGAAGTTCAGGCCGCAGCGCTTGTAGACCTTGTCGAAGAGGCGGAAGGTGCCTCCGTAGACGTCGTCGGAGACGATGACGTGGTCACCGTGATCCAACATGTGCATCAGCATGTCCGTGCCCGCGAGGCCGGAGGCGAAGGCGGCGCCGTACTTCGCGCCTTCCAGAGCGGCCAGACAGTCCTGGAGCGCCTTGCGGGTGGGGTTCTGCGTCCGGCTGTACTCGTAGCCCTTGTGCTCCCCGGGCCCGTCCTGGACGTAGGTGGAGGTCAGGTAGACGGGGGTCATGATGGCGCCCGTCGTGGGGTCCGGCTCCTGACCGGCATGGATGGCGAGAGTGTCGAAGCGCATGGGCGGGGGAGTAACACAGCCCCCTGGGCCGCGCACCAGCCTCTGCCCTACTCGAACGTCCCGTGCCGTCCGGCCCCCTTCGCGAAGCGCGTGGCCCCGGCGATGGACTCCGACTCCAGCACCTTCACGCCCCCCACGAACTCCTGACGCAGCGCTTCCTCCAGGCCCAGCCCACCCTGGGCGTAGGCCGAGGCGCGGTCCGCGCTCATGCAAGCCTGCGGAAACGCGGCCACTTCCCGGGCGAGCGCCTCGGCCGCCTCGCGAGCCTGCCCCCGAGGCACCACGCGGTTGACCAGTCCCATGGCCAGCGCCTCCTGGGCCGACACGGGGCGTCCGGTGAGGATGAGGTCCATGGCCCGGGACAGGCCGATGAGCCGGGGCAGCCGCACCGTGCCGCCGTCGATGAGCGGCACGCCCCAGCGCCGGCAGAAGACGCCCAGCACCGCGTCCTCCTCCGCCACGCGCAGGTCACACCACAGCGCCAGCTCCAGCCCACCCGCCACGGCGTGGCCCGAAATGGCCGCGATGACGGGCTTGCCCAGCACCATGCGCGACGGGCCCATGGGGCCATCTCCGTCGACTTGAAGCCGAGGCATCCGGCCCTCGGAGACGGCCTTGAGGTCCGCGCCCGCGCAGAAGGTGCCGCCGTCGCCGTGGAGGACTCCCACGCGCGCGTCGGTATCGGCGTCGAAGGCACGGAAGGCGTCCGCCAGGAGCAGCGCGGTGGTGCCGTCCACCGCGTTGCGCACCTCGGGCCGCTGAAGGACGATGGTGGTGATGGGGCCGCTCTTCTCGACGCGCACGCTCATGGCATAGAACTTTAGTCACTATACCAGGGCCTTCTCCTAAGCTAGCGAACGAAGTCACGACGACCACTGACGCAATTCACGACAACCATTCCCATAAATGCCCACAGACTTCAAAAACTTGGCACTCGTGAAGTTCCTCGCAAAAGACGAGAACTATAGCAGCAGGCTTTTTCTTCTCAGGAGCGAAATCGACAAGTGGCTTCAATCCACGTCGGCACTATTCCCCCACTACCCAGATCACACCAGGGCACATAGCGACCAAATCATTCTTCAACTCTCAAAACTCCTCTTCAAGAACAACAAACCCACACTTAAAAAGCTATCAAAAGCAGAGGCCTACACGCTCATATGCGCAGCCCTACTTCACGACTCAGGCATGACGGTCACAAACGCCCAGATCGAGTCGATACTAATTTCACCCGACTGGAATGACTTCATCCAATCAGGTGGAAAGGGCGCTGAGCAATGGGAGAAACTCCAACACCTCAAAAACAACACCCTCGACTCCACACTTAAAGACTACCAATACGGCCTACAGCTAAGGCTCATTCTCGCTGATTTCATTCGCCGACAGCATCACCGTCGAGTTCCTCTCGTTCTCGAACTAAATCCCTCAATAAGGACACTGGTCGATTTCAACGACCGCCGCTATTTCGAGATTATCTCTCTCGTTGCTATTGGGCATGGCCTTGAGCGACGCGAACTGTCTGACTCACGACGATTCCGAGAAGTCGCTGATCTGGGAGGCGAGGAGGTAAACGTTCAATTCATGGCTCGTCTTCTTCGCATCGGCGATCTTCTCGACATGCGGTCATCACGAGCCGACCCTACTGCTTGTATCATTGCTCACCCTCTTCCTCCGGACTCAATTCCGCACTGGGAGCAATACAAGGCAATCAAGCACGAGCGGATAACTCCCGAAAAAATCGAGTACGACTGCGAATGTCACGACCAAAACACACACGCAATCCTTCACGACTGGTTCCAGTGGCTCCAAGACGAGGTGCGCGAAACAGGCATCGCCATGAGACATACCGAGAGGCACAATGAATGGACTCCGCCTCTCTGCACCCTCGACAAAACTGCATCATCTCCAACCATCACCATTAACCCCGCCCCAACGGCCCAATACACCTTCCATCGATGGAAACTAGATATCGATCATGAGAAAATTCTAGATCGGCTCATCTACGACATCTACGAAGAACCAGAATCATTCATCAGGGAACTCATACAAAATGCACTTGATACCACCCGATGCAGAGCCTATGACGACTACCAAATTCGGCACCCAAACACCCCCACACCGCACCAGATCACAGACTTCCCGGCCGACCTGAGAAACGAATACCCGCTCAAGATCACACTTACAGCGACGCAGGCCCTTCCAAACACCCAGTCACTAACAATTGAAGACATGGGAACAGGGATGGACAGCGAAACAATCCGTCGATTCCTACTTCAAATCGGGAAATCCTACTACACAAGCGAGGACTTCCGAAAACGGTACAAATTCACAGCAACAAGCCGTTTCGGGGTCGGCTTTTTAAGTGTTTTCGCAGTCAGCAATCATGTCACCGTAGAAACAGCCAAGCTGCCACTGCCCGACAACGAGAAGTATGGACTACGCCTAGTCTTAAAAGGAGCAAAAAGCTATCTGCTTACCGAAAAATGTGCGCCTTTTGAATCTCGGCCAGCACATCGGCGCCACGGAACACGAATTACCGTCGTCCTCAATCAACCACTCGATCGAGGCAGGTTAATAGAACTCGTCCAATCTTGGTGCCGTCGATGTGAATTCCCCATTGAGATAACCGAACACGAGGAGCACAAAACAATACACGCGCAAGAAATCAAGGACCGAACAATAATCCAACGCAGCACCGTGGACCCTAACGCCCACTTCGAACTACGCGCCTTTCCAATCAACGAACCGCATATGCGCGGCGAAGCCTACCGAATAGCATACATAAACCATCAGGGAGAAAGCTGGCTCAACGACTGGAGTTCCGAACTTGATCTTACTGGGCGACCTTTTGAGGCCGTCCCAAAACCACCTGAAGGCTATGAAGCCCTACATGGAATAGCAACATCAACTCACAACGCGGATAGCACATCGTGGCACTTGGCGATCGATGACCGTAGACCAACGACAATCCCAACCCTCTCTAGAAGCGCCATTCACGGCCACACCCTCCATCATCAAGACTCATCCGACGACGACATTGAAAACATCTTCCAACGAACAGTCACTGCCGCCGTCGCCAATCATCTCAAGAATGAGCCGCGAGCAAGAATGAACGACGCCTGGATGTATGCCGGGCGAGTACTTTCAGATCCAGATGTCGCCCGGAATCTTGCCTGGGAGTGGCCATCCACTGTACGCATTCACAGAGGTACTAGAGCCTCTTTGACTTCAGCCAAAGAGGCTATTGCTCTCCCCAATCTCGCCGTCTTGTTTCAACAGTCATACCCCTCCGAACGCCGAAAAGATTCTCGCAGACCAAAATTCGCAGAACAAACACCAGTGCTTTTCTTCGACGAGGCCCCCGAATTCCTGTGTAACTGGGTCACTCATCAGATCAGGACCGCAGTTCTTGCCTCAATCCAGCTTGTCGCAGTGCCCTATCCTCGAAGTTCCCATCCTCAACTCTGGCTTAAAATCAGCAGCACAACCCCAGATGTCACCATACTATCCCCGCAGACCTATCTCTCCAACTTCGGAACAAGGGCACCTGCGCTTGCAATAATTCGCACCCCTGGGGAGGACATCCTATTCGCCAACTCGGCGGCTCCCTTGGGACAATGGCTAGGCCGAATCCATGAAGTCTCTCAGACACATGGCTCACCAATAACCACCGACCTATTGACTGCAGCAATCAATGTCCTTCGGGACGAACCTTCCAACATGGTTCTTAGTTATCTTAAAAAATGGAGAAGCAATCCAAGTATTCCGGAAAACCTACATCCCCCTCACGCTGAGGAATATGAGTTCCATCGACTCTACGAGAGATTTCATTAATTCATACACAGCCGTCCATCTATTGGCCAACTGGGCATAAGGGGATGGGTGCGGAAGGAATTTCCCTCGGCCCTACGTTGGCACGGTGGCCACGACGATGAGCGCCCATTCAAAGAGACTCGGCTCTCCTCGTGGCCTCGTCACGCGGAAGTCCGCCCCCAACAATGAATGCGCCGACATAGTGCCCTAGCTGTCAGAGACCGGCGTAATGGACCGCAAGCGCGTCGGCCAAACGGAGCGCGAGTCTTGATCGCATAGGATTGGCCTCTTGCGACCGGATTGCCCAACGTCTGCGCGTGGAGAGAGGGGCAAGGGCGCAGAACCGTTCAGGTTTCGGCGCAGCCGACCCTTGACGCTCCCGAGCACGCGGGCTTCGGTCCTGATCGAAAGTGCGATCCGACGAGGTGACCCGCGAGCGCTCCGATGGGTAGGCCCATCACACTTGGCACACAACGACGTCGGACGGAACACCTGACTTGCCGCCGCGAGCCATAGTAGGCACGCGCGAATTTTCAAGGTGTTCGGCTTGGCGTGGATGCAGGGCGCCCTCCCCCGTCCAATTGAAGTACTTCACCGTGTTAGTGGCGTAGACCTGCGAGCGGTCGATGCCTGCGGCGTCCAGCGCCTCGTCCAGCAGCCGTTCGGAAAGACCCACGAAGGGCCAGCCTTCGCGGGTCCTTCCTGGTCTCCCGGCTACTCTCCGCCAGCATGATTCAAGGCCCAAAGTTGGGCCTTCCCATCGGCTTCCCGATACCTATCTAGGTGCCCGTCTTCCACAGCGGACACGCCTGACAACCGGAAACAGCTGCTTCCGAGCTTGTCGTCCGTCCGCGAGTCGGGGATGAGTGGGGCCGAGATGGCTGACCCACGAGACAATCACGGCAAGGACGCCCCCAAGACGACCGAGGCGGTCATGTTCGCCAACCGGCTGCGCAAGGGTGCGAAGCACTTTCGCAAGTGGGCCCAGGCCCGCGGGCTGACGGCCTTCCGCGTCTATGACAGGGACATCCCCGAGTACCCTTTCGCGGTGGACGTCTACGGCGACTGCGTCCACGTCACCGAGTACCCCCACCGCCGCGCGCTCAAGACGGGCACGGCGGAGACGCAACGCACGGAGGTGCTCGCCGCGGTGACGGAGGTGCTGGAGGTCCCCGCCGAGCGCGTCTTCGTGAAGACGCACACGCCCCAGCCGTGGGGCCGCGCGCAATATGGCCGCGTGGGTCAAGGCAGCGGACGGCTCGTCGTCGAGGAGCGAGGCCTGAAGTTCTGGGTCAATCTGGGCGACTACCTGGACACGGGCCTCTTCATGGACCACCGCGACACCCGTCAGCGCGTGCGCGAGGAGGCCCAGGGAAAGCGCTTCCTCAACCTCTTCGCGTACACGGGCGCGTTCACCGTGTACGCCGCCGCCGGTGGCGCCGCGAGCACGGTGACGGTGGACCTGTCCAACTCCTACCTGGACTGGGCCGAGGACAACCTGGACCTGAATGGACTGGCGGACTCGCGCCATGAGCTGGTCCGCGCGGACGCGAAGGCGTGGGTGGAGGCCCAGGCCCGAGGCCCCGAGCGCTATGACCTCATCGTCTGCGACCCGCCCTCCTTCTCCACTTCGAAGAAGATGACGGGCTCGTTCAACGTGCAGAGAGACCACCCGCGCCTGCTGGACGCACTCCGGACACTGTTGTCACCCGGAGGCGTCCTCTACTTCTCCAACAACTTCCTCGGCTTCCAGCTCGACGCCAAGGCGACACGCGGCTGGAAGTCCGTGGAGGAGCTCACACCGGCCTCCATCCCCGAGGACTTCCAGCGCAAGGACATCCACCGCTGCTGGCGGATGGTGGCGCCCTGAGAGCTTCGGGGCGCCACCGGGCGTGACGGACTACAACCAGCAGACGTTGTCCTGGCAGCGCTCGCCGGCGGGGCACTCGCAGTTGGCCACGCACGACTTGCCGCTGCCCTGGTTCACCGGCTTGCACGCGCCGTCCTTGCAGACCTGTCCGGCGGGGCACTCGCAGTTGGCGCGGCACACCGTGGGGGTGCCCGCGTCCTGCGGAGTGGGAGGCGGAGGCGCGCGGCAGTAGCCGCTGGAGCACACCTGACCGGAGGGGCAGTCGCAGTTGGCATCGCAGGTGGTGCCCGAGCCCGCATCCGGCGGAGGAGGCGGCGGCGCGGGAGGACGGCAGTAGCCGCCGTTGCAGACCTGACCGGAGGGGCAGTCGCAGTTGGCCATGCACGTCTGACCCGGTTCCGGCTCCGTGGAGCGGCACTGGCCGTTGGCGCAGACCTGGCCGGAGGGGCACTCGCAGTTGGCGCGGCACTCACCGCCGTGGGGAATGGGCAGGCAGTAGCCGATCTGGCAGGACTGGTCCGCGGGGCACTGCGTGGTGGACTCGCACTGCGCACGGCACTGGCCGTCCACGCAGTCCTTCCCGCCCGAGCAGTCGCCCGCCGTGCGGCAGGCATTCGGGTCCGGCGGACGCGGGCGGCAGACGCCGAAGACGCACGACTCGGTGTTGGAGCACTGCCCGTCCGTCGCGCAGCCACGGTGACACTGGTTGTTGATGCAGTAGTTGCCCGTGCCGCAGTGCGCGTTCACCTGGCACACGGGCCCGGGGCCCGCGTCCGTCGGAGGAGGTCCACCGTCGGGCGAGCCGGCATCCCACGGGCCCGCATCCGGGCGGGGGCCCGCGTCGGGCTTCGGGCCGGAATCGGGAGTGCCCGCGTCACGCGGAGGAGGCTGGGAGGAGCCGGGGGAGCAGAAGCCGTCCTCGCACTTGCCACCGGAGGCGCACTCGCTGCTGCGGGCGCAGGGCTGGTTGCAGACGGAGTTGATGCAGACCTGCGTCCCGGGGCAGTCGAGCGAGCCGGAACACCGGTCCGGGTTCGGCCCCATGTCTCGACAGTAGCCAGAGCGGCAGTACTGGTCGGAGTCGCAGTCGGCGTTGGTGGCGCAGTAGCAGAGGTCCTCGTCGTCCAGCCAACTGTCATCGTTCTCGCGGATGATGCAGCCTGAGAAAGCGAACAACAGCAGGAGCGGCGCCAGCAGGCCGCGTGCGGGGTGGTTCATGAGCGGGGACTCCGTGCTACGGGGAACCGGTCCGGCCACCGGGTGGGTTGTCCGGTTTCACCCGCGTTCGTCTCCGCGCAGCAGACGGCTGATCAAAAATCTTTTTTGATCGGCGCACGTCGCTGCGGCGACCCAGGGGCACGGAGGTAGTGTGCTGGCCTGGACCTTTCACATGGACGGTGGGGCGCTCCTACAGGGGGGGACCTCATGGCGCGTCCCGGAGGGAGAGCGTCCGGTGATCTTCCGCGAAGCCCAGGCATTGGCGCCGGCCGCCTCGCCCGAGGAGCGCCCGGGACAGGGCCCTTCCTCACCTCCCACGTCCTCTGACGAGCCCCAGCTCCACCTGCTGGTGCGCCGGCTCCAGGAAGGCGACGTCACGGCCTTCGAGCGTCTCTATGAACTGACCCGGGTGGACGCCGCGCGCACCTTGCGGCACCTGGTGGGCAATCGCGTGGACGTGGAGGACCTGCTCCAGGAGGTGTACCTGCGGCTGCTGACGGCGGTGAAGGGCTTCCGGGGCGAGTCGCGCTTCAAGACGTTCTTCTACCGGGTGTGCTCGAACGTGGCGCTGTCGCACCTGCGCTGGAAGCGGCGCAGGCCGGAGGACTCCGTCGCGGAGCCGCCCGAGTGCGAGTCCCCCGACGAGGACCCCGAGCGTGCCGCGTCCAGGCGGCAGGCGGCCCGGCTGGTGGAGGCGGCGCTGGAGAAGCTCAAGCCGAAGAAGCGAATCGTCTTCGTGTACTACGAGCTGTGCGGAATGAGCCCGGACGAAATCGCCGAGGCCGTGGGAAGCTCTCCCAACACCGTCCGCAGCCGCCTGCACCACGCGCGATTGGAGTTCAACGAGGCCATGCAGCGACTGCTCGCCACCCGCCGCCCCGGAGGCCCTCATGGCGCACCCTGAGGAACGGGCGCTGTGGGCCCTGGTGGCGGACGAGCTGAGCGCCGAGGAGACGGCGAGCACGCGCGCGCACCTGTCGAGCTGCGCCACGTGCAGCGCGGAATTGGAGCGGGTGCGGACCAGCCGCGCCATGCTGCACGAGGTCCGGAGCGTGGAGCCCCAGGTGAACTGGGACGCGGTGGGCGCGAAGCTGCGCGCCGAGGCCGCCGCGCGCCTGGAGGCGAAGTCCTCGCGGATGCGGTGGCCGTGGAGCACTGCGAATGCGCGAGGCTCGGACGAGTCACGCCGGCCCGGGAGCGAGCTGCACGCGCGGCAGGAAGGGAAGTCCCCGTCGGCCTGGCCGAACGTGAGCACGGCGACCGCGAGACGCACACAGCGGTGGCCCTGGGCACTCGCGCTCGCGGGCACCTGCGCCGTGGTGCTCGCGCTCTGGGTGTCCCGGGCGACGGTGGCACCTACGAGCACTCCGCCACCTGAAGCCGTCCGCGCGGAGCAGACGGCTCCGACGCCCGAGGCGGCGGTGGCGGTGGGCCCGCCTGCAACGACCGCCGAGCAGGAGTCGACGCGAGCGGAGAGCACGACGGGCGCGGTGATTCGGGAGCGCGGTGGCGCGGAGCAGGCGCTGCGGGCCGGAATGCGGTTGCGCTCGGGGACGGCGGTGAAGACTCCGTCGCGAGCCTCCGCGATGTTGCGGTTGCCGGACGCGAGCCGCGTGCGGTTGTCGGCGGACTCGGAGGTGGAGCTGTCTCGCGCGGAGGCGAGCGACGTGCACCTCACGGTGCGCCAGGGCCGGTTGTCGGTGCAGGCCTCCCACGCCGAGCGGCGTGGCTTCCGCGTGGACGTCGCGGGCCTGCGCGTGTCGGTGGTGGGCACGGTGTTCACCGTGGCGCGCACGCTCCTGGGCGCCTCGGTGGCGGTCTCCGAGGGCCGCGTCCGGGTAGAGCAGGAAGGCCATCCCGCGCGGATGGTGGGCGCGGGCGAGCGCGTGGAGTTGTTCGAGGAGCAGGACGCGTTGTACCAGGCGCCCCTGTCCGTGCCGGACCGTGAGGCGCTCGAGGCCATGGACCTGCCCACCGAGTCTTCCACGCAGGAGGTGGGCCCGACGGTGCCCACGGGCGCGAGCACGCCCGAAGCTGCGCCCACGGTGGTGCCAGCCGTGGCCCATGTGCCCCAGACGCCGAGCACCGTGAAGCCCGCGCTCGCGAAGGAGCCTCTCAAGAACGTCGAGCGCAAGTCGAACGTGGTGACCGCTTCCCTGAAGCCGCGACAGGAGAAGGCCCAGACGCCGCCAGCGACGGCGGAGAAGACTCCCGTCGAGCCCACTTCACCGCCGCCTGGCCTCGTCGCCATGGCCACACCCCCGGCGGCCAGCACGGCACGCACTCCCGCGGACCCCAGCCAGGAGTTCGCGCCCTACCCCGCGCCCTCGGTGACGGAGAAGCTGCCCGCGACGCCTCTTCCGGCGCCCGTGGTGACGGCCCCATCTCCCGCGCCACAGCAGCCCGTGCAGGTGGCGGAACTTCCCGAGCCCAAGAAGAAGAAGGGCGGGCTCAGCCCCATGTCGCTCTTGTCGAAGGACGCGGATGAGCGGTTCCTCGGCTACGCGCGAATCCAGGAGGGGCCGCGGACGTGTGAGAGCTTCCTCGCGGGCCTGGAGGAGATCGCGGCCAAGAGCCCGCGCAAGGACCACCGCGAGCAGGCGCGCTACCTGCGCGCACGCTGCTTCGAGGCACGGCTCCAGGGACAGGACGCGAAGACGGAGTATCGCCAGTACCTGAACGACTTCCCGCGCGGTCGCTACGTGCGCGAGGCCGGCGCCGCGCTGCTGCCCTGAGTGCGCTTCGCAGCACCACCGAGGCCAGCGCCGACGCGTCAGCCCTCGGTGCCCGTGCGCTGCTGCTTCACCCGCTTCATCGGCTCCTGCGCACGGCCACGCTCCACCAGCACGCGCAGCACGGACTCCAGCGCGCGGATGCGAGTGCCCGCGCGACCGGGCGCCCACGGGGGCACCTCCGGGCCGTTCAGCAGCTCCATCGCGTGCTCCACGCCCCCGGCTTTGCCTTCCAGCGCACGCGCCGTGGCCAGCCGCACATTCCTAGCGGGCCTGCGCTTCACCCCGCCACTCCAGAGCAAATCCAGCGCGAACGTCGTCCACACCGCCAGCTCGTCATCGGGCCGCAGGAACCGCTCGAACCGCTCCAGCGCCTGCGCCCGAGGCTCCCCCGCGCGCAGCACCTCTTCCGGCAACTCCACATGCAGCGTCGTGCTGCGAGCCAGCGGCTGCTCGGGCGCGATGATGGCCTCGAAGCGCTCGCCCGTGGACGGACGACACGCCACCATGTGCACCAGCTCCGCGGGGATGTCCGCGCCCGTCGGGTGCGCATTCGCCTCGCCATAGAAGACGACGAGCTTCTCGAAGTCCTCCGCCACCGAGCGCAGCTCCCGCGGCGGCCTCCACGGACCAAAGTGGATGCGGCGCCGGTTCGGCGACGTCCGCGTCGACTGTCGCCCCAGCTGCGTGTCCACCATGTACTCGAACGCCTTCAACATCGTGTCGAAGCGCTCCGGCTCGCCCTCCAGCAGCCCGAGAATCTCCACCACCGCCTCGATGGTGGAGACGCAGTGGTCCGCGGGCTCCGCGCGGATGCGGTAGTTGCTCGGGCGGCGAGGCACGAAGCCGATGCGCGGCAGCCCTGCCAGCAGCGGGTTCCGGGCAACCACCTTCTTCGCCTGCGGCCACGTGCCATCCACCACGATGAGCGTCTTCGGCGGACGCGCGCGCGCCTGCTCCACCGAGATGGCGTCTTCCCCAGGAAACAGGACGGCGACGGAGTCAGGGTCCGCGGCCAGCTCCTCCAGCCGGGTGTGGCCGGTGAAGTCGACGCCGTGGTGAAGCTCCGAGTTGGCCAGCGCCAGGTGCGCCATGCGCGCGGTGCCAATGGCCACGCGGCGCTCACGCGGATGCTGGAGGAAGACGACGCGGGTGCGAGTGTCCAGCCGAGGGGGCAGTTGCGAGCAGTAGCAGGTGCTCTCGGGGCGATGGCAGCGAAGACAAAGGGAACGCACAGCCCGGCTTTACGGCACGGCCCGGGGCCGGGCAAGCACTGCCGGTGGGAGGGCACGCCACCAGCCAGGGAGCCAGGCGCTCCAGGGCCGTCCTGGAGGGAAGAAGGGCCCCACGGCGCCCTCCAGCCGGGGTACAGAAGCGTCCCGTGAACCTGCTGCTGCTCTTCGACGAGGACTTCCTTCCGGACGGCACCGCGCGCCTCACCGGCCGACGGGCCCAGCATGCCCGCGAAGTGCTCCGCGCCGAGCCCGGTGAATCCCTGCGAGTCGGCCGCCTGGGCGGGCTCATCGGCGCCGGCGAGGTGCTGGAGAACACCCCCGGCGTCCTCCACCTGCGCGTCACCCTCTCGGAAGCCCCTCCGCCGCGCGCCGGCATCGACCTGCTGCTCGCCATCCCCCGGCCCAAGGCCCTCAAGAAGGTCCTCCCCGCCGTGGCCTCGCTGGGCGTGGACCGCATCGTCCTGGTCAACGCGGCCCGGGTGGAGAAGAGCTACTTCGACTCCAAGGTTCTCGACGGCGCCTTCGTGCGCGACTTGCTCCTCCAGGGCCTGGAGCAGGCCCGCGACACCCACCTGCCGGAGGTCCTGGTCCGGGAGCGCTTCCGCCCCTTCGTCGAGGACGAGCTCGACGCCGTCTTCCCCCCGGACGCCGTCCGCCTGCTCCCCCACCCGCCCGCGACCCAGCCACTGCGCGCCGTGTCAGCGGCCCCCGGTCAGCGCTCCGTCCTGGCCATCGGCCCCGACGGGGGCTGGGTATCGTTCGAGGCCCAATTGTTGGAAGCCCACGGCTTTCGCCCCTTCTCCCTGGGCCCCCGAATCCTGCGGGTGGAGACGGCGGTCCCCGTGCTCGTCGGGCAAGTGGCCCTTCTCGCGGAAGACACTGCTCCACGTCAGGATGCATCTCGGGCTTGAGGAGCGAGGGGCGCTGTTGAAGAGTCCCCGCCCATGGCCACGTCCATCCCTTCGTCCCCGGTCGCTTCCGACAGCTCGCAGCCCGCGGTCGGTGAGCAGCAGCCCCTCGTCACGTCCGAGCCGCAGGCGCCAGCCGCCAAGCCCGCAAGCCACGACTCGGTGCCGCCGCCGGCGCTGCTGGACTTCATGCTGAAGCAGTGGAAGCCGGCCTCGGGGAAGCTGCCTTCGAAAATCAAGTACGCGGAGTCCTTCAAGGCCCGTCGCAAGGCGCTGTCGCAGGCGTTCCCCGGCGAGACGATTGTCATCCCCACCGGCCACGAGAAGGTGCGCGCCAACGACACGTACTTCCGCTTCCGCCCGGGCACGGACTTCTACTACCTCACCGGCAACCTGGAGCCGGACTGCGTGCTGGTGCTGGAGCCGAAGGAAGGCGGCGGCCACACGGACCTGCTCTTCGTGGAGCCCAACCCGGGCCGCGCCGACGCGACGTTCTTCACGGACCGCGTGAAGGGCGAGCTGTGGGTGGGCCCGCGCCTGGGCGTGCCGGAGAGCCGCGCGCGCCATGACGTGGACGAGGCGCGCGGCCTGGACACGCTGGCGGACTACCTGAAGGGCCTCAAGGGCGCGGCGACGAAGCCCACGCGCGTGCTGCGTGGGCACTCGGCCAAGGTGGACGACGCGGTGACGGCGGGCGGCGAGCGCGACAAGGCGCTGGCCACCTTCCTGTCCGAGATGCGGCTCATCAAGGACGCCCAGGAGCTGCGCGAGCTCCAGATTTCCATCGACGCCACGCAGCGCGGCTTCGAGGACGTCATCCGCAGCCTGAAGGTGGCGAAGACGGAGCGCTACGTGGAGGGCATCTTCAACCTGCGCGCGCGCGTGGAAGGCAACGACACGGGCTACAACAGCATCGTCGCCAGCGGCTCGCATGCGTGCGTGCTGCACTGGACGCGCAATGACGGCCCGCTGGTGCCCGGGGACCTGCTGCTGCTGGACGCGGGAGTGGAGGGCCACACGCTCTACACGGCGGACATCACCCGCACGCTGCCCATCTCCGGGCGCTTCACACCGGAGCAGAAGGCCATCTACGAACTGGTGTACGCCTCGCAGGAGGCGGCCTTCGCGGCGGTGAAGCCGGGCAACGACTTCATGGAGCCCAACCGCGCCGCCATGCGCGTGCTGGCGGACGGCTTGGAGAAGCTGGGCATCCTGGAGAGCGCGACCGAGGCGCTCAAGGACGAGCACCAGTTCTACAAGCGCTACTCGTTGCACAACGTCAGCCACATGCTCGGCCTGGACGTGCACGACTGCGCGCAGGCGCGGCAGGAGGCGTACAAGTACGGCAAGCTCCAGGCGGGCATGGTGCTCACGGTGGAGCCGGGCCTGTACTTCCAGAAGGACGACCTCACGGTGCCCGCGCGCTACCGGGGCATCGGCGTGCGCATCGAGGACGACATCGTCGTCACCGCCCGGGGCTGCAAGGTGCTCTCCGCCAACATCCCGCGCACGGTGAAGGATATCGAAGCGTGGATGGGCGGCCTGTGGAACGCGGACAAGGCCCCCGCCGCGAAGGCGAAGAAGGCCGCCTCGAAGAAGCCCCAGGCCCGCACCGCGACGAAGGCCCCCGCGAAGAAGGCGAAGGCCGGCAAGCGCAAGTAGCTCGAAGGCGCGTGAGTCGGGCCACCGAGGTCCGACTCACGTTCCGCGTCAGGACACCGACGCGAAGTGGATGTCGCGGGACGCGCAGTCCGCGGCCGCGAAGGCGAGCAGTCGCTCTCCCTCCGCCGTGAGCGCGGCGCGGTCCTCGCGAGCCAGTCGCTCGAACGGTTCGATGCGCAGCGTGACGCGCTCCTTCGCGCGCTCCAGCTTCCACATCCCTCGCACGAAGCCATCCACCAGCACCGTCGGGCGGATGATGCCGTTGACGGTGAAGACGCGCTTGCGATGGGGCTCGGAGATGATGCGCGTGCGGTCCGCGTGCGACAACAGCACGTTGTCGAACTCAGCCACGAAGCGCACCGGGGCGGGCGTATCCCCCGACGGACGGGGCGCGTCCGGCACGTCGAACAGCTCGACACCGTGCTCGTCGCGGAACGTGCGCAGTCGAGGACGAAGCTGCTCGACGGTGTCCGAGAGTCGAACCAGCCCGGACCACATCTGCATGTCCTTCACGCTCGCGGGCCCGAAGGCACCCAGGTAGCGCCGCACCACGTCCTCCAGGGGCAGCGCGGGGCCTGGCGGCTCACCGAGCCACGACTTCGACGTGGCGAACTCCACCTCGCCTCCCACGCCCCACGTCGCGAAGGGAGGCACGGTGACGAGCGCCTCCGCGACCCGCACCACCATGCTGAGCGATTGCGCATCCCGCTCCGGCCAGCGCTCCTGGAGTCGCCGGCCCAGTTCCACCCCGCTCAAGGGCCCGCTGGCGAGCAGCCTGCGTCCCTCGGCAATCACCAGGTCCACGTCCAACCCCACCAGTTCGCGCGGATAGGCGCTGTGCTTCAGCATCCGGTCCAGCACGGGCTGCAGGGTGGGCCGCAGGCGCTGGAAGTCGCGCGCCGTGACGAGGTGCTGCGTGGACCGCAACATCGTCGCCCGCACCACGTCGCGCGCGTGGTAGCGGCCGGTCAGGTCGTCGAGCTGAAAGTCCTTCATCCGCGTCCAGAGCCCCAGGTACGGCGCGTTACCCGCCTGCGCCTGGAGCCCCACCAGGTGCTCAATCACCTCCGTGACGGAGCGGCTGGTGCGGCGCAGGAGGAACTGTCGCTGGAGCAGGGCCCGGTTCAGCTCCCGAGGAGTCAGCACCGGGGCCAGCCCCGCCTTCCCGCTCCGCCTCGCGGTGACGGCGGCGGCTGGACTCTTGCGTCGTGACGGCACGGAGACCTCCTTCACGGTGACAGGAGCGGACACCACGCGGGGGCGACGTCCCGGGTTCTTCGCACCGCCCGCCCTGGAGCGCTTCTCCTCGGCGAGGGTGTAGGGGAAAGGCAGGAACATCAAGGGGATGGGAATCATGGGGCCTGGGGTCCGGGACAGGGCAGGCGAAGCTGGACGGCTTCGTGGGATGCACCATGACGGGCAGGCGTGACAGCTATCTGTCAGGTATCAGGACAGGCCCCCGGAGGCCTGGAAGGCCCGGCCGGGAGAAGCGACTCAGGCGGCGACGGTGTCGGCCAGGAGCGGCACGCGCTCCAGCACCAGCTCGTCGTCGCGCAGCGAGAAGCGCAGCAGCATCGAGCCATCCTCGTTCTCCATCAGGAACGAGTGGATGGGACCGAAGACGAATCGCAGCTCCTCGGCGTTGCACGTGGGCAGGTATGTCCGCAGGACGCGAGGGTCGTAGTAGCGGAAGTAGAGGCGCTTGCCGTCCTCCGCCTGGACCTTGAGGAAGCGACGCAGGTGGCGGCGCAGCACCTCGGGAGCCACGGGCGCTTCGACATACAGCCCCCATGAGCGTCCCCAGCCCGAACCCAGCAGCTCCCTCAGCAGGGGCGCCTCAGGCCGCAGACGGACGAGGTAGGGCGCCACCTCCGCCAGCTCGGGGGCGATGCGCCCCTCATAGAGACACGAGGCAGCGGGCTCCAAGCGAATCAGCGAGTACACGCGCGGCTCACGGGCCGCGTCGAGCAGGGCGTAGCGCTCCAGCGGAGGCATGCCCTCTTCTCGTGCGGACCAGAGCAGGGCGGACAGGTGTCTGGCGCGCGGTGACATCTTTGTTCCCCCGCTCAAGCGGCGCGCTTCTGGGAGTCTTGCAGGGCCTTCCTCGCGCACTCCTCGCAGAAGGGAGTGCCGTCGGCTGCGGCCTGTCGCAGGGCGCGCACCTGCGCCTCGATGTCCTGCTCGGGCGCGGGAGGCGGAGGCACGGGACGCTCCACCGGGGGAGCCTCACGCTCGATGAGCACCGGCTCGATGAACGAGGGCGGCACCTGACGAACCCGGGGCACCTCGCGCACCTTCAGCTCGCCGTCGAGCAGGGCCCGCTCCACGCGCTGCTTGAGCCGCTGCTCGAAGTGGGTGCGCTCCAGCGTGGACAGGCCCATGGGGACCATGCCGCCCAGCGCCTCGTAGAGCGAGTACATCGTCGAGCGCGAGCCGGAGAGCCACCGGTCCAGGTGCCAGATGGCCAGCCCGCCCACCACCGACACGAAGTCCTCGCCGTCCTCGAGCGTCATGTCGACGGTCCGCGCCATCTCGTAATCGAGTTGCGTTCCCGGCAACAGCCAGGAGCGCGCCTGCGAGGACTTTCGACGAGGGAGCATGGGCTCAGTATCTCACAGGGCCAGGGTGAAGTGACTGACGCGCACGGTGACTAGGGCGTGGGCGCGGCCTCCATCATGGGGGCTTCCTCCATGGGAGCCTGGGGAGCCGGCGCGGGCGGCGTCGTCTCGCCGGGGACCTTCCCAGCCGGCTTGCGGGCCTTCTCCTTCTCCCACTCCTCGGCGGAGAGGGGGATGATCTCCTTCAGGGTGGAGTACTCCACCTTGAGGTCGCGAGGCTCTGCGCGCGTGTCCGCGCCGGCGGTGAAGGACAGGCGGTTGATTTCGTGTCCTCCCTCCGTCTCCAGCACCACGCGCCAGTTGCCCGGCTTCAGGTTGGACGTCGTGGCGTAGTAGCGGTAGCCGCCGTCCGTCCCGTTGCTGGTGACGTTGGCGATGAAGCCGTTGCCACTGGTCGTCCAGCCCTTCTCCGGGTGGTCGTAGTACCAGCGCACGCGGACCTTGTAGGGCGCGAAGTTCTTCGGCGCGAAGATGCGGAAGAAGTAGTACGGCTTGTCGCCGGGCCGCATCACGAAGTCCGGACCGAACCACGTCCACGGCTTGTACCAGATGGAGTCGTCCACCGAGGTGAGCTGGTACAGGCCCGGGCTGACGCGCTTCACCTCGTGGAAGATGCCCGAGTACTGCACGGCCAGCGGAATGGGCGGGATGACACCCACCAGGTAGAAGACCAGCAGCGCCGCCTGCACGCCGAAGCCCGGCAGGGCCACCTTGCGCACCACGTACTCGACATCCGGGCGCAGCCGCTCCATCAACCGCATCAGCCCGAAGACGCTCGCACAGCCCAGGGACACGGCGAGCAGGAACACCCAGAAGCCCATCCGGCCGATGAGCACGGGCAGGAGGAAGGCGAAGTACATCGTCACGCAGAGGCTGAGCAGCCCCACGCGGACAATGGGGCCCAGCTGCCGGAAGCGCGGCAGCTCGTTGGCCACCAGCAGGCCGAAGAGGCCCACGATGAAGAGGTACGGCATGAAGCCCGACGTGCTCTTGAACAAGAGCAGCATGAACACGCTGAGCAGGCTTCCGAAGAAGAAGTGGATGGCGTCCTCGCGCCAGCGCCACACCTTCGTCAGCAGCACGGGAGGCGGCGTGCCCTCCGGGTAGCGCTGCTCCAAGAGGAGCAGGGACGCGAGGATGAGCAGGTACGCGAAGCTCTGCACCATCGTCAGCGTGTCGTCGATGCGGCTGAGCGAGATGATGTCGTAGAGGAAGCCGCCGAAGAAGAAGGCGGCCATCTCCCACTTCTCGTGCCGGGTGCGGAACGCCTGCACCTTCTCCATCAGCGTCGGCGTCTTCGCCGTGGCCACCAGGTCATCGGGGTCCACCGTCGCGGGCGCGGGTCCCGGCGGGGCCTCGGTCAACACGACGGCGGCGTTGGTGGGGGCGATGTCGGAGGCCGCCGGCGGTGCACCCGACGGGTCGGCGGTCTCTTCGGTCTTCTGGGAGGTGTTGGGCGGAGTGGCGGTGACCACGGTGTTCCTCGCGGTAGCGGCCGCCCATCCTAGCCTCGGGCGGGGAGCAAATCTCCCCTCCCCCCCGAGCCCACTCCCCGGGTCAGGCCGGGGGCTTGCCAGCGACCAGGTCGGTCAGCTCGCCGCGCTCTGCAATCTCGGCCAGGATGTCCACGCCGCCGACGAACTGCCCGCGGATGAAGATCTGCGGAATGGTGGGCCAGTTCGTGTAGTCCTTGATGCCCTGGCGGACTTCCGGGTCCGCCAGCACGTCCACCGTGAAGACCTGGCCGTGGGGCTGGAGAATCTGCAGCGCCCGCGCGGAGAAGCCGCACTGGGGGAACAGGGCGTTGCCCTTCATGAAGAGGACGATGGGGTGCGCCTGGGTGAGCTGGTCGAACTTCGCCTTGAGCTCGGGGGTCATGGACGTCTCCTTAGCGGTTCCCGAGCTTCTTCCACTGCTCGGGCGAGTAGGTTTTAAGGGCCAGGGCATGCAGTTCGCCCGACTTCAGCCATTGCTGGAGCGGCGCATACACGAGCTGGTGTTGCTGCACCATCGCCTTGCCGGCGAAGTCGGGACTGACGACACGGGCCTCGAAGTGGTCCCCCGTCCCCGTGGTGTCCTGGACTTCCACCTCGGAGCCCGGCAGGGCCTCCAGGATGCGGCTGCGGACGAAGTCTGCGTCGAGCATCAGTTCATTCCCCTTCCCATCACCAGCATGGCTGGGTCCACGCCCATGCCACGCAATGTCGTCTCCCACAACTTGCCCGGCTCCAGTTCCAGCACGGCGTCCGCGCTGGCCTCGGTGAAGAGCCACGAGCCGGCGGCGATTTCGCTCTCCAGCTGCCGGGGGCCCCAGCCCGCATAGCCCAGGCAGAAGCGCAGGCGGGGCGCGGCGCGCTCCAGCAGCGGGCCCAGCGCGTCCAGCGTCACACTGAGAAACAGCCCGGGCAACACCGAGTGCTTCTCCAGCACGCCGCCGTCGTCGTGCAGCACGAAGCCGCGCTGCGGTTCGACGGGGCCGCCGATGAAGACGGACTGGCTGGTGCGCTCGGTGTGGATGTCCAGGTTCTGCCCGCGCGCCAGCTCGCCCAGCGACAGCGGTGCACCCCGGTTGACGACGAGCCCCATGGAGCCGGACTCCCCATGCTCAATCATCAGGATGACCGAGCGATAGAAGTTGGGGTCCCCGAGCTGAGGCATGGCCAGCAGGAAGCCGGGAGCGAGGTTCTTCACGAGACGAGCATCAACCGTTCGAGCGAGCGGCGCAACCGGAACCGCCCCTCTCGGGGCTCGCTCCGAGTGCGCCGCCGCCTGGCCTCAGTGCCAGCTGGTGTGCTTGGACTGAAGCGCCTCGGACAGTCGCTCCGGGTTGAGCGGCTTGCCGATGAAGAGGTCCGCGCCCAGGCCCTTGCACTTGCGCGCCATGGCCGCGTCGCTCATCGCGCTCACGCCGATGAGGACCGCCTGGGGGAAGCGCTCGCGCAGTCGGGACATGAGGGTGGCGCCGCTGCGCCCGGGGAGGAACACGTCGACGATGGCGGCGTCCATGCGCTTGTTGCGCACGGCGAACTCCGCCTCCTCGGCGCTGCCCACGGGCAGGGGCTCGTAACCCCAGCCCGCCAGCATCTCGACGAGGATTTCGCGGTGGGAGGGATCATCCTCCACGACGAGCACCGAGCTGCGCACGGTCTCCACCTTCAAGTCGTCACTCCGGTCCGTGCGTTCCTTCGCGTCGTGGCCGAGCACGGGGATGGTCTCTTCAGTGGTGGGCAGGGACATGAGGGCACCGGTTGGGCAAAAGGTTTCCGTGTGATGGGAACCCACATTTCCTCGGTGGGAATTCCTCACACCCACGGGTGCCCAGGTGGTTCCTCAGGTGGCCTTGCGAGGGCTCGCTGAGAGTGCCTGTGAAGCGAGCGACGCGCCGAGCACCAGGAGGACGAGCAGCGCCCACGCGGGCAGCACGACGCGAGCGCCGCCCTCGTAGATGAGGGCCGCGTAGCTGGTGCCCAGATAGCGCCCCAGGGACATGGGCTCCATGCGGGCGATGCCGAAGAAGCTCACGGTGGACTCGGTGAGGATGGCGGTGGGCAGGCGGCTGAGGAACACGGCGAGCGCGAAGGGCCGCAGCGCGGGCCACAGGTGGACGCGCAGCACGTGGGTTCCACCACCGCCGAGCGCGCGCGCCGCGGCGACGAACTCCTGTCCCTCCAGCGTGGCGAGCCGGTTGCGGAACATGCGAGCGGGGCCCGCCCAGCCGACGAGCGCGAGGGAGGCCACCATCAATCCGAAGGGGCCCAGGCCTCCGCTGTGTCCCGCGTCCGCGAGGGACTGGCCCGCGAGCTGGAGCACCATCACCACGAGCACGTCGGGCAGGGCGAAGACAGCGTCCACGCCGCGCAGCAGGGCCTGCTCCCAGGCGCCGCCGACGAGTCGTGCCACGGCCGCGACGATGAGGCCGATGAGCGTGGAGAGTCCGCCCGCGCACAGGCCCACGGCGAGAGACACCCAGAGTCCACCGAAGGCCAGCTCGCACACGGTGCGGTCCGGCCGCATCGGGTCCTCGCCCAGCGGACAGGTGCTGGCGAGCACGTCAGGGAACAGGCGTCCGGCGACGAGGCTCAGCACGCCAAGCCCCACGAGGAGGAGCAGCCCGAAGCGGGCACGAGCAGGGACGCGGCTCATGTGAGCACCCTGTATCGGGCCGGCGCGGCATCAGACCTCTGGCGCACAAGGCTCCGCCCGGGGCGAGCGCGACACGTGCGAGAGCGCGGCTCGTCACCCGAACCCTGGCTCTCGAAGCCATGCACGGAGCGAGCGCAACACGTGAGTGGCATCAGCGCGTCACACGGCAGAGGCCTCACGAAGGCGCGCGCGGGGCGAGCGCAACACGTGAGTGGCATCAGCGCCTCACACGACAGAGGCCTCACGAAGGCGCGCGCGGGGCGAGCGCTACACGCGCGCTGAGGCAGCGAGTCACCCGACTCCGTTCCTGAGCAGGCGATTGCAGAAACAGGCCTCACGCGCGAGCCTCCCGCGAGCGAGGATCCACCGCGTACCGGGTCAGCTCGACGGCGAGGCTGACGACGACGAGCAGCGAAGCGAAGGTGGTGGTGGCCACCACGACGACTGCCACCTGCTTGTTGAGAACGGCCAGCACGTAGAGCTGTCCGAAGTACGGAAGGCCCAGGACGCGCTCGGCGGCGAACGAACCAGCGAGCAAGGCCGTCGCCACGGGCCCTATCGCGTCCAGCAACGCGGGCAGGACATTGGGCAACACATGACGGCGCAGCACCGTGCCTGGAGCGAGTCCCTTGCCCAAGGCGGTGCGTACGTAGTCGCGCGACAGCTCCGTCTCCAGCGAGTCCCCCACCAGCGTGCCCAGGAAGATGCCGGGCCAGATGGACGTGACGAGTGCGGCGCAAAGCTCCGGCAGCATGTTGCCGCGCTCCACGACAGCGGGCGCCAGGAGGAGCGCGGGGATGAAGACAGGGGTGCCGAATGCCAGCGCGGGCACGACGTCGCCGAGCGCGGCCCATCGGCCCCGACGCCAGCGAGTGCGCACCATCGCGAAGCCAAGCGCCCACGTCAGCGCGAGCGGGAGCGCAAGCAGCCCCACGCCGACACTGCCGGACAGCTTGCGCGCCAGTTCGTCGCCGGTGACACCTTGCGCGCTCGTGCCGAGACGCTCGCCGCGCCAGAGCTTCTGCCAAGGCCGAAGGAAGCCCAGCGGCTCGCCGATGCCCAGGTCCCGTCGATACGAAGCCGCCAGCTCCGGTGACACCTGCCGCTTCGCTTCGCTCTCGGTGGTGAGCGGCAACATCGCCATGAGGAAGTACGAAGCCACCGCCACGAGCGGCACCAGCACGAGCTGTCGCGCCAGCTTCTGGAGCACCGACCTCATGGCACCACCTCGGCGCGGTGCGGCTCCGCCGGGAGCAGCCACGTCGCGGACAGCGCCACATGCACTGTCATGGCACCACCTCGGCCTGCTTCGGTTCCGGAGTGGACTGCCGCAGCGTGCGCAGCGCCAGGAAGTTGAACGGGTCCACATCCAGGCCCCGCAGCGTGGCCCGCGCACGGTAGTAGCGGTCCGGGTGATAGATGGGCGCAATCACCGCCTGCTCCCCCACCAGCACCTCCTGCGCCTGGGTGTACAGCGCATGAGCGCGAGCCTCATCCGCTTCACCATCCGCCGCTTCCAGGAGTCGCTCGAAGCGGCTCATCGGCTCCCCACCCGCCTGCGTCTCCCAGCCCGTCTGATGGTTGCCCTCGCGCTCGAAGAGCGTGAAGAACGTGTTCGGGTGCGCGTAGTCCCCGCCCAACCGACGCAGATACAGGTCATACGCGCGAGGCCCCTGCGCCGTACGCCGCGCCACCTCCGCCGTGAAGTCCGACCGCGCCTCCAACACCACCTGCACACCTACGCGAGCCAGCTGCGCCGCCACACGCTCCGCGATGGCGACCTCCGGCACGAAGTTGTCGCCCGAGCGATACACAAGCCGCAACGGCCGCTCCAACCCAGGCACCCCGGCCAGCTCCTGCTTCGCACGCTCAGGCTCGTAGTGCGGAAGACGCGCCGCCTCCTCCGTCGAGGCCGCCCCCGGAAGCTCCGGAGGCAACAACACATGCGACGGACGCGCCGCCGGCAGCAACCCCGCCACGAGCGCCTCGCGGTCCAATGCCCGTGACAGCGCGCGACGAACCTCGGGCCTGTCCAGCGGAGCGCGCTCCGTGTTGAACGCCAGGTAGTACGTCGACAGCAACGGCTCGCGCTGCAGGTCTCCAGGTCGCTTCACGCGCAGGGCCGCCGCGCTGTCCACGAACACGAAGTCCACGCGGCCCCGCTCATACAGCGCCGGGCCAATCTCCGACTTCATCAACGTGATGACGGGCACGGGCGCCTCACCGGGCACCATCGGCGGCGGAAACGCGGAGCGCGGGTTGTACACCAGCCGCACCCGCTCGCCCGCGCGGTCCCAGCTCTCCACGCGGTACGGCCCCAGCGCCAGCGGACGCCCATCCCGAGGCCGGTCGAAGTAGTCGCGGACCTCCTCGTCCGCCCTGCCCTCCAGGTCCGCGGCCGGCGCTGGATAGAAGATGTAGACGTTGGCCACGCGAGCCAGGAAGTAGCTGCGCGGATGCACCAGCGTCACCCGCAGGGTGTGCGCGTCCACGGCCTCCACGCCCACGCGCTCCATCGCCGCGCGGATCTCCGCCTCCGGCGCCATGCGCTCCTGGAGCGCCAGCACCTCCGACGCGCCATCCAGGTCCGCCATCTCCCCGCGCTCCCGCCCTCGAAGCGCACGCCTCCACCCCACGACGAAGTCGCGCGCGGTGAGCCGCGAGCCATCGGACCAGTGCACGTCCCGCCGCAGGTGGAAGACGTAGACCTCGCGGCCCTTCTCGTCGCGAGCCCGCTCCCAGCGCTCCGCCAACCCGGGCTGGACCGAGTGGTCCGCGCCCAGCACCGTCAGCCCCCGCTGCGTGGCCAGCATCACCGGATAATTGGCCCAGCTCTCGGGGTCCGAGTGACTCCAGTCGAGCGTGGTGGGCATGGCGGGCACCACCACCTTGACGCCCGCGTCGGGCTGGAAGCCGCACGGCCCGCAGGCCCCGGTCACCCAGGCCAGCAGAAGACACCACCAGGCGAGTCGCGCGCGAGGAGCCACCGGAGCACGTTGTACCCCGAAGCGCCGCTCCCCCGAAAAGGAGAAGCCAGGAGACCGGCGACTCCTGGTCGGCCGGCATCCTGGCTTCGGTACCTCACGGAGGCAGTGCCTCCGTTGTCACCCCGGCGCTAGGCCGGAGCGGGGGCCGGCGTGGACGGAAGGTCCGGCGGCGCGGCCTTCAGGCTGTCGGAGAACGGCTTGCGGCCGAACTCCTCCGGCTTCTCCAACACCAGCGCCTCGCGCAGCACGTCGTCCACGAACTCCACCGGGACGATGCGCAGCTGCTTGCGAATCTTCAGCGGGATGTCCTTCAGGTCCTTCTTGTTCGCCTTCGGAATCAGGACCGTCTTGATGCCCGCGCGGTGCGCGGCCAGCGTCTTCTCCTTCAGGCCACCGATGGGGAGCACCCGTCCGCGCAGGGTGATTTCACCCGTCATCGCGACGTCGCGACGGATGAGGACCCGCGTGAGCGCGCTCACCAGCGCCGTGCAGATGGTGACACCCGCCGAGGGACCGTCCTTCGGAATGGCGCCCTCCGGCAGGTGGACGTGGATGTCGTAGTTCTCGAACACCTTGCGGTCGATGCCGAAGCGCTCGGCGCGGCTGCGCACGTACGACATGGCCGCCTGGGCGGACTCCTGCATCACCTCACCCAGCTTGCCGGTGATGATGAGCTTGCCCTTGCCCGGCATCACGGTGGCCTCGGTGGTGAGAATCTCACCGCCCAGCTCCGTCCACGCCAGGCCGGTGACGATGCCCACCTGGTCTTCCCGCTCCGCCACGCCGTAGCGGTAGCGCGGGGTGCCCAGGAACTTCATCGCCGTCTTGCGGTCCACCTCGATGTCCCGCTTGCCGTTCTTCAGCACGTCGCGGGCAATCTTCCGGTACACGCCGCCAATCTCACGCTCGAGCGAGCGCACACCGGACTCACGCGTGTAGCGGTGGATGATGGTCCTCAGCGCCTCGCGGCTGAAGTCCACCTTGATGTCCGCCAGCCCGTTGGCCTCCTGCTCCTTCGGGATGAGGTAGCGCCGGGCGATGGAGAGCTTCTCCGGCTCGGTGTACCCCGCGATGCGAATCACCTCCATGCGGTCCTGCAGGGGACCGGGGATGTTGTGCATCGTGTTCGCGGTGCAGATGAACATCACCTTCGACAAGTCGTAGTCGAGGTCCAGGTAGTGGTCGTTGAAGTTGTGGTTCTGCTCGGGGTCCAGCACCTCCAGCAACGCCGCGCTCGGGTCGCCTCGGAAGTCCGTGGACATCTTGTCGATTTCGTCGAGCAGGAAGACGGGGTTGTTGCTGCCCGCCTTCTTCAGCGACTGGATGAGCTTGCCCGGCATCGCGCCGATGTACGTGCGCCGGTGGCCGCGAATCTCGGCCTCGTCACGCACGCCGCCCAGCGACAGGCGCACGAACTTGCGGCCCGTGGCCCGAGCAATGGAGCGCGCCAGCGACGTCTTGCCCACGCCCGGAGGACCCACGAAGCACAGCACGGGGCCCTTGAGCTTCTTCACCAGCTGCTGCACGGCCAGGTACTCGAGGATGCGCTCCTTCGGCTTCTTCAAGCCGTAGTGGTCCTCGTTGAGCACCGTCTCCGCTTCCGTCACGTCGAGCCGGTCCTGCGTCTCGTCGTACCAGGGGAGGCTGATGATCCAGTCGATGTAGTTGCGGACGACCGTGGCCTCGGCGCTCATCGGGCTCATCATCCGGAGCTTCTTCAGCTCCTTCTTGACCTTGAGCGTGGCCTCCTTGCTCATCCGCTTGTTCTTCAGCTTCTCTTCAATCTCCTGAATCTCGTTCTTGAACTCGTCGCGCTCACCCAGCTCCTTCTGAATGGCCTGCATCTGCTCATTCAGGTAGTACTCCTTCTGGGTCTTCTCCATCTGCTTCTTGACGCGGGTGCGGATCTTCTTCTCCACCTGGAGAATCTCGATCTCCCCCTGCATCAGCTCGTACAGCTTCTCCAGCCGCTTGGCCGGGGACTCCGTCTCGAGCAGCGCCTGCTTGTCGTTCAGCTTCAACGACAGGTGGGCGACGATGGTGTCAGCGAGCCGCGCCGGGTCGTCGATGCTGGCGACCTGCATCAACATCTCGGGCGGGATGCGCTTGTTGAGTTTGACGAAGGCCTCGAACACGGAGTGGACGCTGCGAACCAGCGCCTCCAGCTCCACGCTCTTCTCCGTCTGCTCTTCAACCTCCTCCACCTCCACCATGAAGAAGGCGTCGTTGGGGTGGAACTTCTTCACCTTGGCCCGGCGCACGCCCTCCACCAGCACCTTCACCGTGCCGTCTGGCAGGGGAAGCAGCTGGATGACGTGGCCCATGGTGCCGAAGTGGAAGATGTCGTCGGGAGAGGGGTCATTCGTCTTGGCCTTCTTCTGGGCGGCCAGCAGGATGACGGCCTTGTCGTCCGGCCCCTTGTGAGCCATCGCGTCCTTCAACGCGGCGATGGACTTCTCCCGGCCGACGAACAGCGGAACCACCATGTGCGGGAACACGATGATGTCCCGAAGGGGCAAGAGCGGGACGGTGAGTCCCCGCTTCTGGGCTTCCTTCTTGTCGTCACGTCCGAAGAACATGTATCCGCCACCTGCTGGCCTACCGGGAGGGTAGGCCCCTGAAGAGTTGCCCGGTTGCTCTCCCGACGAGCGCTTACCCGGGGTGAAGCATGTCTATAACACGTCGGTTTCAGGCGCCGTTCCCCGCCTCAAGATTGGGGAACCACTTGCTGCCTTCAAGGGAACACCCGGAGCCGACTCGGATGTCCGCCTGGGGTGTCAGCGGCCCTGCGCTGCCTGCCCACCCTGGAGCCCTCCCACCTCCAACGCCTGGAACAAGAACGCGTACTGGTCCGCGCTGGATTCAATGCTCTTGGCCACCTGGTCGGCGCCACCATGTCCCGCATTCATTTCGATGCGCAGCAGGGCGGGTGACAGGCCGCCAGGTGCGTTCTGCACCGCCGCCACGAACTTGCGAGCGTGCATGGGGTCCACCCGGTCATCGTGGTCCGCGGACATCATCAAAAGCGCGGGGTAGCGCACGTCCGGACGGACATGGTGGTAGGGCGAGTAGGCGTGCAGCGTCCGGAACTCCTCGGCCTTCTCCGCCGTCCCGTACTCCGGAATCCACGTCCGCCCGCTTCCGAAGAGGTGGTAGCGCACCATGTCCAGCAGGGGCACCTGGCACACCACCGCGCCGTACAGTTCCGGGCGCTGAGTCATGGCCGCCCCCACCAGCAGGCCGCCGTTGCTGCCGCCCTGGATGGCCAGCTTCCGGGGCTGGGTGTACTGCTCGCGGATGAGGTACTCGGCGGCGGCGTGGAAGTCGTCGAAGACGTTCTGCTTGTTCGCCTGGCGGCCAGCCTCGTGCCAGGCCGTCCCGTACTCGCCGCCCCCACGCAGGTTGGCCACCGCATACACCCCTCCCGCGTCCAGCCAGGGCAGGATGCTGGCTCGGAAGTTGGCCTCCATGTTGACGTTGAAACCGCCATACCCGTACAGCAGCGTGGGGGCGTTCCCGTCCCGCTTCAGGCCTTTTCGGTACACCAGGAACATGGGCACGCGGGTGCCATCCTTGGAGGGGTAGAAGACCTGGTCCACGGTGTAGGCCGACGGGTCCATGGGCAGCTCCACCTGGGCCCACAGCTCAGACTTCCCGCTCTGGACGGACGTCTTGTAGACGCGCCGGGGCGTGGTGAAGGACGTGAAGACGAAGTACGCCTCGTCCTCGTCCTCCAGGCCGGACAGGTTGGAGGCCGCGCCCACCCCGGGCAGCTCCACCTCGCGCACCCGCTTGCCCCGCAGCGTCGCCACGCGGATGACGGTGGTGGCGTCCTTCATGTACTCCAGCGCCAGGTGCTCCCCGACGACGTTCATGTTCTGGAGCGAGGCCACCGGGTCCTCGGGGACGATCTCCTTCCACGCCGAGCGCTCGGAGTGCGCCGGGTCCACCTCGAACACGCGCTGGCGCGGGGCGCCCTCGTCGGTGTTGACGTAGAAGCGGCCCTTCCAGGCCACGACGTTGTAGCGGGCGCCCTGCCCCTTCACGAGCAGACGGAAGTCCTTCTCCCCGGGCCGCTTCCAGTAGACGTCGTTCTCGTTCCAGCCGCGGAGGATGTAGACGAAGAGGAACTGGCCGTCGCGGCTCAAGTCACCTTGAAGGAAGGTGGACGGGTCACCCGTGTGCGGGTGAACCAGCGCGTCCTTCTTCGGGTCCTCGCCCAGCGCGTGGAAGCGCAGCGTGGTGTAGCCCGGCCGCGCGTCCACGGGGATGGAGGCGTCCGAGGGCAGCCACTCGTAATAGAAGCCCTTGCCGTCCGGCGTCCACCGGGGCTGCGCGTACTTGGCACCCTCGATGACATCCCCCTTCGACCACTGGCCCGAGTCCACGTCCACCACGTGCAGCACGGCCTCGTCGGCCGCGTTGGGCTTCTGCGCGAAGACGAGCTTCTTGCCGTCCCACGAGGGCGCCCACGTGCCCAGCGACACGGAGCCGTCCTGGCTCCAGCCGTTGGGGTCCAGGAGGACTTTCTCCGCGCCCTTCTCGCCGTCACGCCAGTAGAGGACCGCCTTCTCCTTGTCCTTGTGGGTGCGGATGTAGAAGTAGCGGCCCGCGCGCCGGGCGGGGATGGAGATGGAGTCCACGTAGAACAGCTCGCGGAAGCGACGCACCAGCGCGTCCCGGCCAGGCATCTTCGCCAGGGCCTCGCGCGCGACGGCGTCCTGCGCCTTCATCCACGCCTGGACTTCGGGAGCCTTCTCGTCTTCCAGCCAGCGGTAGGCGTCCGGCACCGTCACGCCGTGCACCGTGTCCACCACCGCGTCCACCCGTGTCGCCGGGTATGCCATGCGCGAGTGTTCCTCCTGGGCCCGCGTCCCCTCCGGGGGCGCCTCCCGTTCCGCTGGCTTCGAGCCAGCGCAGGCAGAGAGCATCAACAACAAGGCGGGCAAGGGCAGCCGTGTCATGGAGCCAGCACATACAGAAAGCCCCAGGCCCGTCCCACAAAAACCGTGGGCCGCCTGGCAGGCCGGCCCTCCCGACAGAATGCGTGGGGCGCGTCGGGCCTGCTTCCTGGCCCTTGACGCGCCCCGTCACATCTCAAGGGACCGCCCCTGGAAGAGGCGGCCCCGTCGTCCCGCGCTAGGCGGATTCCTTCTTCGGCTCCGCGGGCTCTTTCTCCGCCGCGGAATGGAGGATGACGGGCTCGCTCTTCTTGAGGATGACCTCCTCGGAGATGAGCACCTCGCGCACCGTCTTGCGGGACGGGATTTCGTACATCACGTCCAGCATGGCCGACTCCAGGATGGAGCGCAGGCCACGGGCACCGGCCTTGCGGCGGATGGCCTCGCTGGCGATGGCCTTGAGCGCGCCGTCGGTGAACTTCAGCGCCACGCCGTCCAGCTCGAAGAGCTTCTTGTACTGCTTGGTGAGCGCGTTCTTCGGCTGGTTGAGGATGTTGATGAGCGCGGGCTCATCCAGCTCCTCCAGCGCGGTGATGATGGGCAGACGGCCGATGAACTCCGGAATCATGCCGAACTTGAGCAGGTCCTCCGGCTCCACGTGCTTGAGCAGCTCCGTGAGGTTGCGCTGCTTCTTCGACTGGATGTCCGCGCCGAAGCCCAGGTTGCGGCCACCCAGGCGCCGCTCAATCACCTGGTCCAACCCGCCGAAGGCGCCGCCGCAGATGAAGAGGATGTTGGTGGTGTCCACCTGCAGGAACTCCTGCTGGGGGTGCTTGCGGCCACCCTTGGGCGGAACGTTGGCCACCGTACCTTCGATGATCTTCAGCAGCGCCTGCTGCACGCCCTCGCCGCTGACGTCGCGAGTGATGGAGGGGTTCTCCGACTTGCGGGCAATCTTGTCGATTTCGTCGATGTAGACGATGCCGCGCTGCGCCCGCTCGATGTCGTGGTCGGCCGCCTGGAGCAGGTTGACGATGATGTTCTCCACGTCCTCGCCCACGTAGCCGGCCTCGGTGAGGCACGTGGCGTCCGCAATCGTGAAGGGGACGTTGAGGATGCGCGCCAGCGTCTGCGCCAGGAGCGTCTTGCCGCTGCCCGTGGGGCCCAAGAGGAGGATGTTGCTCTTCTGGAGCTCCACGTCCTCGAGCGCGACCTTGGACTCGATGCGCTTGTAGTGGTTGTGCACCGCCACCGACAGCGTCTTCTTCGCCCGCTCCTGACCGATGACGTACTCATCCAGCACGGCCTTGATTTCAGAGGGCCGGGGGATGCGCAGCTTGGTGTCCTTGGTCTCCTCGCGGTCAATCTCCTCCGCGATGATGTCGTTGCACAGCCCGATGCACTCGTCGCAGATGTAGACCGTTGGCCCCGCGATGAGCTTCTTCACTTCCTTCTGCGACTTGCCGCAGAAAGAGCAGCAGAGGGTCTGGTTGTCTCGCTTCTCCACGTTCTTGCCCGCCATGAAATCCCTCGCTGCGCCTGTAAAGCCGCCACCCTGCCTCGCGCCACCCGACCCGGCCTCAAAGCAATCTAGTCAGCCCCCATCAGGGACGTCCACGCGCCTTCCCGGTACTTAACAGGGAGAGTGGGTCGGCGCAGAAAGCAGAAAGCCGGAGGCGCGGGGACGAATTCCCGCGGCTCCGGCCACCGGCCGAGGCGTCAAGCCCCGGCGAACCGTTACTTCTTCTCGTCCTTGCCCAGCCCGACGACCTTCCTCGGGTTCTGGATTTCATCCACGATTCCGTAGGCTTTCGCCTCCGTGGCGCCCATGAAGTAGTCGCGATCCGTGTCCTTCTCGACTCGCTCGATGGTCTGCCCGGTGTGCTTGACGATGATCTCGTTGAGCTTCGCCTTCATCCGGAGGATTTCCCGGGCCTGGATTTCGATATCCGTGGCCTGGCCCCGCACCCCGCCCAGGGGCTGGTGGATCATGATGCGGCTGGAGGGCAGCGTGTAGCGCTTGCCCTTCGTCCCGGCGAGCAGGAGCACGGCCCCCATCGACGCCGCCTGGCCCACGCAGATGGTGGACACCGGCGGCTTGACGTACTGCATCGTGTCGTAGATGGCCATGCCCGCCGTCACGGAGCCGCCCGGCGAGTTGATGTAGATGTTGATGTCCTTGTCCGGGTCTTCGGACTCGAGGAACAGCAGCTGGGCGACGATGACGTTGGCCACGTCATCGTCGATTTCGGTGCCCAGCATGATGATGCGGTCCTTCAGGAGCCGACTGTAGATGTCGTACGAGCGCTCACCGCGGTGCGTCTGCTCGATGACGTAGGGAACGGGCATGAAGGGCATGTCGACCTCGAGTAGCGGGCTCTGAAGCTCTTAAGACGGGACGGCTCGGAAGAGAACCTCAGGAATACTTCGCCCGGCCCTTCAGGAATTCAATCGTCTTTTCCTCGCGCAGTCGCAGAGACAACCCGAGGCGCTCGTCCGGACCCTTGAAGTACTTCTTCACGGCGGCCACGGGCTGGCCCGCCTCCACGGCGAGCTGCTCGATGCGCGCGTCCACGTCCGCGTCAGACGCCTGCACGCCCTCCTTGAGGGCGATGGACTCCAAGAGCAGCGTGCCCTTCACTTCCTGGAGGGCCTTCTCGCGCATCTCCTCGCGCAGCCGGTTGAAGTCCAGGTTCAGGCGGCTGGGGTCCACGCCCGAGCGCTGCAGCTGCTGCAGGGCACCCCGCAGCATGGAGTCCATGGCGCGCTCCACCATGGCGCGGGGGACCTCGAACGGGTTGCGCTCCACGAGCACCTTCACCAGGGCCTCGCGCTCGTCGTTGTCCGCTTGCGAACGGCGCGCCTTCTCCATGTCGGTGCGCAGCTTGCCGCGCAGGTCCTCCATGGTCTGGGCGATTCCCGTCTCCTTGGCGAAGTCGTCGTTCAGCTCGGGGCTGATCTCCTTCTTCAGCGCCTTGAGGGTGACGTGGAAGCGGCCCGTCTTCCCCTTCACCTCTTCCACGCGGTAGTCGGCGGGGAAGGCGTAGTCGATGTCCTTGGACTCGCCCACCTTCAGGCCTTCCAGGGCGGCGATCTTCGACTCGACCAGCTCACCGGGCTGCACCTGGACGGTGATGCCCTCGGCCTTGCTGCCGGTGAACGGCTGGCCGTCCACGGTGGCGTCGTAGTCCACGGTGGCGTAGTCGCCGGAGGCCGCCGAGTCGCGGTCCGTCACGGGCTCCAGCCGGCTCAGCGACTGGCGCATGCGGTCCAGCTGCTCGTTGACCTGCTCGTCGGTGACGGACACCTCCGCCTTGGTCAGGGGCAGCTCCGCGTACTCCTTCGCCTCGACCTTGGGCTTGACCTCCACCCGGGCCTCGAAGCTGAAGGGGGCGTCCGCCTTCAGGCCCTGGTTGGTCACCTGCGGGCTGGCGACGACCTCCACGTTGTGCTCGCGCACGGCATCCAGGTAGGCGCTCTGCACCACGCGCTGGATGACCTCGTCCTCGATTTGATCCTTGAAGCGCTGCTCCAGGATGCGGCGGGGAACCTTGCCCTGACGGAAGCCGGGCAGCTTCACCTGCTTGCTCAGCGCGGAATAAGCGCGGTTCAGCTCTTCCGCCACGCGGGCGGACTCGACCTCGATGGAGAGCTTCTTCTCGACGGGAGAGAGCTCTTCGACCTGGACCTTCATACGGGCCTCGCTCGCCGCCGCCTCGGACAGTCGTCCCGAGCGGCGCCGGAAAAGTGGGACGTGCGCGTTTAGGGGATAGGCACGAACGGGTCAACGCGAAATGGGCGAGGAGGGACTCGAACCCTCACACCTTGCGGTACCAGATCCTAAGTCTGGCGCGTCTACCAGTTTCGCCACCCGCCCGGATGCGCCGCGTGCCGTGTTCCGTACATACCGCGAAACGTCCGGTGGACGTCAGCATGCGGCGGCGCCGTGCGGAAAAAGAAACGGGGTCTCTCCATTTCTGGAGAGACCCCGTGATGAGAGCGGAGGGAATCGAACCCACAACCTATGGATTAAGAGTCCATTGCTCTGCCAATTGAGCTACGCTCCCGGCACTGCGCTTGGCCCGTCGGCTGCGTGACGTCCAAGTGGCGGCGGTAACTACAGAAGGCCGCCCGCGCTGTCAAAAAGTATTTTCGTCCCCCCTGCATTCCCGCGCTGAGCGATCACCTCTCGGAGACGCCGAGTCCGGGTGACGCCGCGCCGCCCGCCCCACGGGCTGGCGCCACCGCGGGGTCGCGCGCGGATGAAACAGGCTCCCAGCATCGCTGTTGAACGAGGCCACGTCGGGCCTTTTCGCGACCCGGTCCACCGGAGCGAACAGGCACGCACGGCCCCTTATTCGGGCTTCGCACAGGTGCACCGCCGCGGCACAGGCGGGCGGACGGAGGTCGTCCGCCCTTTTCGCGCAGGACGTATGCAGGAGACGACAGTGAGTGAAGCCAACATGTCCCCCAAGGTGGAAGAAGCGGGTTCGGCGCTCGGCAACTGGAGCCGGGAGCGGATGGAACTCATCCGACGCACCATCTGCCCGCGGGGAATCAGCGAGGACGAGTTCGCCCTCTTCATCGAGCAGTGCAAGCGCAGCGGGTTGGACCCCCTCCTCAAGGAGGCCTTCTGCGTGGCCCGGCGGCAGAACATCGGCAACCGCGAGCGGCCCAACTGGGTGAACAAGTACGAGTTCCAGCCCTCCGAGGCCGGCATGCTCGCCCGGGCCGAGCGCTTCCCGGACTTCAAGGGCATCCAGGCGAGCGCGGTGTTCGCCGAGGACGACATCGTCGTGGACCAGGGGAAGGGCGAAGTCGTTCATCGCTTCAACCCGGCCAAGCGCAAGGGCGCGCTGGTGGGCGCCTGGTCCCGCGTGGTGCGCGACGGGAAGCTGCCCGTGGTGGTGTGGCTGGACTTCAGCGGCTACGTCCAGCAGACGCCGCTGTGGGCCAAGATTCCCACGACGATGATTGAGAAGTGCGCCCGCGTGGCGGTGCTGCGCAAGGCGTATCCGGAGTCCTTCGGCGGCCTGTACGTCCGCGAGGAGATGCCGGCGGACGACTTCGAGCCGGCGGCCGCGAGCCACGTGGAGCCCACGGGCGCCTACGAGGTGTTGGGCGCGCGTCCCGGCCCCGTGAAGGCGTCCTTCCCCACCCTGCCCGCCGCGCCCGCCAAGGAGGAGAAGCAGGCGAGGCTCGACGTCGACGTGCCGCTGGCGCCCCTTCCTCCGAAAGAGTCGGCGAAGGCCGTGGAGGTGGAGGCGAGCGAAGCGCCCCGCCCTGCCCCGTCGCAACCCGCGCCAGGACTGAAGGCCAGCGCGGTGGTGGTCGCCTTCGGCCCGTACAAGGGGAAGACGGCCTCCGAGCTCTCCGACGAGGAGCTGAGCGAGAGCATCGAGCTGGCGAACGAGAAGCTGATGGAGCAGCCCCGCGCGCGCTGGGCCAAGGCGATGCGGGAGAACCTGCTCGCGCTGGAGGCGGAGACGGAGCTGCGCTGCCGCGTGCCCACCGCGGACAAGGGAAACGGCGCCGCGCACGGCGTCTGAATCACGCCCGCACGACGACGTGAAGTCCTCCTCCGCCGGAAGGGCCTCGGCGGAGGACGGGCGACACACGGTGAGGAGTATCGGGAGTCGCTTCGGAGGCGCCGTTGCTCGGGCGCGGCTCATCGGAGTGACGGGGTACTGGAGCGCGCTCGGAGGGACTTGAACCCCCAACCCCTGGGTTCGAAGCCCAGTGCTCTATCCAGTTGAGCTACGAGCGCAGAGTACGGAGGGAAAAACGTGGGCGGCCAACCGGGGTCGAACCGGCAACCTCTGGAGTCACAGTCCAGCGCTCTAACCAGTTGAGCTATGGCCGCCGTTCCGCAACGGCGTTTGAAGCGTGGCTTCCCTACCGTGGAAAGCCGGGCCAGTACAAGGCCCAAATGTCACGGCAGCCAGGTTGGCGCCCCAAGCAGGACTCGAACCTGCGACCCCCGACTTAGAAGGTCGGTGCTCTATCCAGCTGAGCTATTGGAGCTGGCCGGGCCGCCTGCTTCCACTGCGCTACTTAAAATCGGGGCGAGAGGATTCGAACCTCCGACCCCCTGCGCCCAAGGCAGGTGCGCTACCAGGCTGCGCTACGCCCCGAAAAGTAGAGTGCGGCATTGTTGAACCATCGCGGACGGACGCGCAAGGGCAACGTGCCTGACCAGCGCGCTCAAGTGCTGGTGGCGAGCAGCAGCAGCTTCGACTTCATCTTCCGGAAGGCCGCGCCCCGGTGTGACACGGCGGACTTCTCCTCCGGGGTCAGCTCCGCCATCGTCCGGCCACTGTCCGGAAACATGAAGATGGGGTCATAACCGAAGCCACGCGTCCCGCTCGGCGCGTGGCCGATGCGGCCCTCGCACCGCCCCTCCTCCACGTGCGTCCGGCCATCCGGCCACGCCAGGGCCAGCGCGCAGCGGAACGACGCCGTGCGCTTCGCGTCGGGCACCCCGGTCAGCTCCGCGAGCAGCTTCTGGTACCGGGCCTTGTCGTCCCCCGGCGCATACCGGGCGGACAGCACGCCGGGCCGTCCCTCCAGCGCGTCCACGCACAGCCCGGAGTCGTCCGCCAGCGCGGGCAGTCCGGTGGCCCGGGCGTACTCCAGCGCCTTCTTCACGGCGTTGGCCTCGAAGGTGTCGCCGTCCTCCTCGGGCTCGGGGATGGGCGCCAGGTCCGCCAGCGACACCACCTCCACCGAGTCCCCCACCAGCTCGCGCAACTCGCGCAGCTTGCCCTTGTTGGTGGTGGCGAAGAGGAGCCTGGCCGTGCCCGTCGTCATTCGAGCGCCTTGGCCTGCGCGGCGACGAGCTGCTGGATGGCGGCCAGGCCCCCGTCGAGCATCGCGTCCATCGCCTTGCGGTCGAAGAGCTGGTGCTCGGCGGTGCCCTGCACCTCCACCATGCGCCCGTCCCCCGTGGCCACGATGTTCAGGTCCACGTCCGCCTTCGAGTCCTCCTCGTAGTCCAGGTCCACGCGCACCTCGCCGCCCACCACGCCCACGGACACCGCGGCCATGGGCGTCAGCTTGGGCGTCTTGGTGAGCGTGCCCGCCTTCTGCAGCGAGCGCAGCGCGAGCACCAGCGCCACATAGGCCCCGGTAATCGAAGCGGTGCGCGTGCCGCCGTCCGCCTGAATCACGTCGCAGTCCAGCGTGAGGGTGCGCACGCCCAGCGTGGACAGGTCCACCGCGGCGCGCAGGGAGCGGCCGATGAGCCGCTGAATCTCCATGGTGCGGCCGGTCTGCTTTCCCTTGGCCGCCTCGCGGTGGCTGCGCGTGTGCGTGGCCCGGGGCAGCATGCCGTACTCGGCCGTCACCCAACCGGTGCCCTTGCCCATGAGGTGCGGGGGAACGCGCTCCTCGGTGGAGCACGTGACGAGCACCTTGGTGTGGCCGAACTCCACCTGCACGGAGCCCTCCGCATAGCGGGACACTCCGGGGGTGATGATGACGGGGCGAAGGTCCAGCGCACCACGTTGGAAGGAACGCACGGCGAGCTCCTGGGGAAGTGAGGCGAGCGTCCCTTCTCTACCAGAGCCACGACACGCGCGTGGCGTCCGCGTCGCCCGCCTGTCCAATCGCCTGTCCGCTCAGGGGGAGACGGGGCCCGCCACCTGGGCGGGCCTGGCGGCGTCCCGCCGACGCGTCTCTCGCAGGAAGGCGAGCACGCCCTCGCTGATGGCCTCGGCCAGCTTCTCCTGGTAGTCGTCCCGCCCCAGCCGCACGCCCTCCTCTGGATGGGAGATGTAGCCCACCTCGACGAGCACGGCGGGGCACTCCACGCCGGACAACACGAAGAAGGGCGCCTGTTGCACGCCCCGGTCCGCCGCGCGAGTGCGCGCCACCAGCCGGGGGTGGATGGCATAGGCCAGCCGCGAGGAGTCCGAGTGCGCCTCCGTGCGGACCAGGTCGTGGAGGATGAGCGCCAGCGTCGAGTCTCCGCGCGATACGCGGGACATGGGCGCCTCCGCGTTCTCCCGGTCCGCCACCGCCAGGGCCGCCTCGCCCGAGGCACTCGCGGACAGGAAGTAGGTCTCCACGCCCTCGGTGCGCGCGCGCATGCGGGGCGTGGGCATGGAGTTGGCGTGGATGGAGATGAAGAGGTCCGCGCCGTGGTCGTTGGTCATCTCCACGCGCTCGGTGAGCGTCACCAGCGCGTCGCGCTCCCGCGTCAGGTAGACCTCGCCCCCCGCGGCCTCCAGCTTCGAGCGCAGCCGGTGGGCAATCTGCAGCGCCACTTCCTTCTCGCGCAGCGCGCCCGGCCCCTTCGCGCCCTCCTTGATTCCGCCGTGCCCCGGGTCGATGACGATGCGCGCGGGGCGCTCGCCGGCACCCGAGGTGACGGGAACGAGGCAGAGAAAGGCAACGAGGGCCAGGAGGGGGCGGGGGGACAGCGGCATGCCGGGGTGGAATGCTAGCGGAGCCCCACCCCGGGAGCGAAATCCCAGCCCATTCCGGGGTGGGCCGTTCAGCCGATGACTTCGATGGCGGGCCGCCCTGCCCGCACTTCACCGATGAGGGCCGCGTCCACGCCCGCCTTGTCCAGGGCCTTGAGGGCCTTGAGCGCGTCGCTCGCGGGCACGCTGGCCAACAGGCCTCCGTTGGTCTGCGCGTCGGCGAGCACCCACTGAATCGCCTCCGGCAGTCCCTTGGGGAAGCGGACCTTCTTCTGGACGTGGGCCAGGTTGGAGCGGGTGCCACCCGGAACCACCCCCGCCTCGGCCAGCGAGGGCACCTCCGCGATGAGGGGGATGCGCTCCAGGTCGATGGCCGCGCGCGTCTTCGCGCCCGTCATCATCTCCAGCAGGTGGCCCAACAGCCCGTAGCCCGTCACGTCCGTGAGCGCGTTCACCTTGAACTTGCCCGACGCGAAGACCTCGCCCGCGGCGCGGTTGAGCGTCGTCATGACGGCGATGACGCGCTTCTGGAGCTGCTTCGAGGCGAGCCCCCGCTTGATGGCCGTGGTGGCGATGCCCGTGCCCAGCGGCTTGGTGAGCAGCAGCACGTCACCCGGCTTCGCGCCCGCGTTGGTGAGCACCTTCTTCGGGTGCACCACGCCAGTGACGGCCAGGCCGTACTTGGGCTCCGGGTCCCTGATGCTGTGGCCGCCGAGGATGGGGATGCCCGCCTCCTCCGCCTTGGACTGCCCCCCCGCCAGAATCTTGGAGAGCACGGACAGCGGCAGGCCGTCGGGGAAGCCCACGAGGTTGAGCGCGAACAGCGGCTTCGCCCCCATCGCGTAGATGTCCGACAGCGCGTTCGCCGCGGCGATGGCGCCGAACTGGAACGGGTCGTCGACCACGGGCGGAAAGAAGTCCACCGTCTCCACCACGGCGAGACCGGGCGCGAGGCGGTACACCGCCGCGTCGTCATTCGTGTTGAAGCCCACCAGGGCCTGGGGGCCACGGGTGGACTTCAGTCCCCCCAGGATTTTCGACAGGTCCCCGGCCTTGAGCTTCGCCGCGCAACCCGCGCAGTGACTCAGCTCGGTGAGGCGCAGGCGCTTCACCGACTTCGCGTCCGCCACGGCGTGTTCCCCTTTTCGGACCCGCCCGGATGAGGGGCGGGCCCTGTGTACGACTCAGATGATGCGCACGTACTCGCGCTTGAGGAGCTGGACCAGCCCTTCGGCCGTGACGACGTCGTCCGCGTCCGCGCGGTCCAACACACCCACCAGGGTCCCCTGGTTGATGACGAGCTGGAGCACGTCCAACAGCTCCGGCGTCAGCTCCTTGAGCGGCGACGCCAGCGGGACGACCAGCTGGAGCATCGCCTCCGGAGGCGGCAGGCTCGGCTGGAGGCGCTTGAGCTCGTCGAGCTGACGGAGCGCGTCCATCAGCAGCGCCTCCGTGGACGAGTCCAGCTCCACCATGAACTCCTGGCTGTCCGCCGGACGCAGCTCGAAGTCGCCCTGCTCCCAGGTGATGATGCGGTTGAAGCTCTTCTGCGGCCCCAGGTTGTGGTTGTCGCCGATGACCGCGTAGTAGACGCGACCCTGGCGCAGGTAGATCTTCCCCTCCTGGGCGCTGTTGACCACCAGCACGCCGTTCTTCTTGGAGGTGTGGAAGAGCTGGAGCAGGTCCGGCAGGGGGATTTCCTCAATCTTCCCTGTCATGGAGCTGCCCTTGGTGGTGGTCCGCGCGGCCTGGGCGGCGGCGGCCTCCTCCAACTTCAGCTTGGCCATGCCCTCGTCCACGTTGGCGCCGTCAACGCCCTGGTGCACGAGCTTGAGGATGGAGGTCCCGATGAGGATGCGGTCCCCCTCCTTGAGCCCGGCCTGCTTCACCTTCTCGCCGTTGACGAAGGTGCCGTTGGTGGAGCCGAGGTCCTCGATGGTGATCTTCCCACCCGAGAAGCTGATCTTCGCGTGCTTGCGCGAGACCATGTCCTCGACGAGCACCATGTCCAGCTCGCTGGAGCGGCCGATGACGATCTGCTTCTCCGCCTTCAGCGGGAACTCTCCGCCCTGGTACTTCCCGGAGATGAACTTCAGGGCATAGGTCTTCGCGATATCCATGGTCATCAACCCGCCTGCTCCACCTTGCCGGGGTCCTTCACCAGGTTGAGATACATCTGCGCGCTCTTGTTGTCGGGGCTGCGCGCCAGCACGTCTTCCCACACCTGCACCGCCTCCGCCCTGCGTCCAGCGGAGTACAGCGCCACGCCGTACTGGATACGGCCCGGGATGAAGGCCGGGTTCTGCGCGATGACCTGCTCGTACTCGGAGATGGCCGCCACGTTGTCACCCGCGTCGCGCAGGGCGTTGCCCAGCTTGAGGCGGATGTCCACGAACTGGGGACACAGGCCCAGCGCGCGGCGGTACTCCTCAATCGCCTTCTGCCACGCGCCACTGGACGCGTACACGTCGCCAATCTCGCCGTACATGTTGGCGATCTTCTTCTCGACGTAGGGGTCCAGCTCGCCGGGGCCGGTCTTCTGTCGGGACAAGGCGGCCTGGTAGACCTCCTTCGCCTCGGCGTACTTCCCCATGTCGTTGTAGATGACCGCCAGGTTCAGCGCCGCTTCGGTGTACGCCGGATTCAGGTTCAGCGCGGACTCGAACGCCCGCTGCGCCCGGGCGAACTGGCCCTGGTCGTGGTAGATGATGCCGAGCATGTTGAATACGTCCGCGAACGTCGGATTCTGCTCGACGATTTTCGCGAGGTACTGCTCGGCCTGGGCGTACTGCTTCTTCTCGAAGTAGCCGCGCCCGAGGGTCAGTAGCTGCTTGAGGGGCTCTTCCATGACTCGGCCCGTCCTCGGGCCCTGCCTCCGACGCAGGTAGCCTACATGAGCCCGGGCGAAAACAAGAATTCATCACCGTGAAGTGTGAGCGACAGAGACCGTTGGCCCCGGGTGTCCACCGGCCTCGACGGGAGAGAGCCCTGCAGCCGCCAGTGCTCCGTGACGACCGCTTCTTCCCGCTCCAGGCGGATGTACCACGCCTCCGCCCGATAGACGCGTCCTCGCAGCATCTTCAGCTCGTCCCATTCGGGTCCCGCCACTCCGGGATTTCCAGGCGCCAACAGTCGGGACAAGGCCTCCGCGTCCGCCGTCTCGAGCGCGCGGCGCCGGGCCTCCAGCGCGGCGACGACGGCCACCAGCCGAGGCGCGGCGGAGGGCTCCGGCGTCCAGTCACCGTCCTTCAAGACGAAGGGCACCCGCTCCACCCCGGCGGTGCCCACCTGGGTAGCGCCCAGGCTTCCCTCGAAGTCGAGGGTGGCGAAGGCCTCCGCCCGCTTCGCTCCGGGCTCCACCGTCACCGTGATTCGGGCGAAGTGGAGCTCCTGGGAGGTGAGCGGAACGGCCGAGTGGGGGATGGGCAGGGAAAGCCCGTAGGCCTCGGTGCGCTTCAGGGCGGTGATGACCTCCGCCTCGGGCCCGGCGGCGAAACCCAGGAGCCGGGGGATGAGCACCGCGCAGGCGGCGAGCACCGCCAGTCCGGCGATGACCAGGCCGCCCAGGCGGCTCCACTCCTCCGTCGTCCTCACGTGCCCAGCATGCGCTGGGCCTTCTCCGCGGCGGGAGTCCCGGGCAGGCGGCGCAGCACCTGGCGCAGCGTCTCCTCCGCGCGCTTCGGGTCATTCAGCTTCACGTAGGCCGCGTGGAGGTCGAAGAGGGCCTCCTCCTCGACGGGCGTGCCCGGGTACTTGACGAGCAGCCCCTCCAGGCGCTGGGCGACGGCCTTCCAGCGCTCGCGCTTCGTGTAGAAGCGGGCCACGTACAGCTCGTGCTCGGCCAGCCGCTTGCGCGCCTCGTCCGCGTGCTTCTTGGCCTCCGGGGCGTACTGCGAATCCGGATACTGGCGGAGGAACTCCTCCATGGTGGACAGCCCCGCGCGAATCTCGGCCTGGTCCTTCTCCTCCGAGGGCGGGAGGGCGAAGAAGTCGGAGGGGTAGTCCTCCACGTGGGTGAGGGCGGAGCGGAAGGCCGCGTAGTCCACCTTGGGGTGGGTGGGGTGGAGCTTGATGAAGGACTGGTACTGGTCCCGGGCCTCCGGGAAGGCCTCGCGGGCGAAGTCCAGGTCCGCCAGCCGCAGCTCCGCCTCGCGCGCGGCTTCCTGGTAGGGGAACTTGGCGCGGACGTACTCGAAGTACTTCTGGGCCTTGAGGAAGTCCTTGTTCTCCAGGGCATCGCTGCCGAGCAGGAGGTTCTCCTCGGCGGTGACGGCGTAGTCGGGGTCTCCGCCCTGGCTGCCGGAGAGGGCGGCGCAGCCGGAGGTGAACAGCAGGACGGTGGTCAGGAAGGCGACGGCGGAACGCATCGACGCCACGCTATTCGTCCGGCCCCGAGGGGTCCAGCGAAGGTTCGCCCAGGAGCTGATGGATGACGTCCTGGGAGAATCCACGACCCGACAGGAACCGGGCCGCGCGGGCCCACGCCTTCCCGTCGGGCGGGCGAGCCGACAGCCCGCGCTTCTCCAGGGCGGTGCGCGCCGCGGCGACGGCGTCGAACGCCACCGTGGCGCGGGCGGCGTCGAGCGCGCTTCGGGCCTCGTCCTCCGAAAGCCCATGCGCGTGGAGGCGCTGGAGGACGGCGGCGGGGCCCTTGCCACCGCTCAGGAGGGAGGCGGCGCGCTCACGGCCGAAGCGAACGTCGTCGAGATAACCCCAGCCCTGGAGCCGGGCGAGCGCGGCATCGCACACGGAGGCGGGGAAGCCCTTGCGCTCCAGGGCCTGGAGCAGCTCGTGGCGGGTGCGGGCACGGGCGGCCAGCAGCTTGAGGCCCGCATCCGTGGCGCGCTGGACGGCCTCCGGTCCTTCATCCTCCGAGAGCATGGCGGGATACGTAGCATGTGGTAACAGGCGCGGGCATGCACCCTGTCCTCGCCCGCTTCCTCACCGCCGATGTCGCGAAGGAGACGCTCCGCAAGCAGCAGGCTGGAGAAGCCCTCTCCCCGGAGGAGCAGTCCTTCACCGAGACCGCCAAGGCACACCCGCACGAGGCCTCCATCCTGATGGATGTGGGAGGCCGCATCCTGTCCTCGGATGCCCAGGCCGCGCTCGTGCTGCTGGCGGCCCATGCGTCCGCGCGCGCGCTGCTGGACGACGCGGAGCTGGGGGAGCCGGCCCGCAAGGCCCGCGAGGCGCTGGCCGAGGAAGGCGCCAGCGAGGAGGAGACGGATGCGTTCATCGCCTCCATCCTCCTGGAGGAGGCCTTCGGCTACGCGCAGGACGTGGACTCGTTCGACCGTGACTACGTGAAGGAGTCCCTGAGCGAGGTACCCGCGCTGGCGGCGCTCACCAAGGAGGCGGTGGATGCCCTCCGCCTCGGGTTCGTGAAGAGCGCGACGGACGAGGGTGAGCGCAAGGTGCGGGAGACCATGGCGCGCGCGCTGTTCGACATCGCCTGGGAGGAAGGGCCCGCGCCCATCAACCCCGAGCACATCGAGGCGGTCATCGACGCGGAGATCGCCAACAAGCCCGAGGAGGAGCAGGAGGCCAAGGTGCACGCCACCGCGCAGTTGCTCCAGGTGCTCGCTCGCGAGGGCCTCATGGGACCGCTGCGCCTGTCACGCCTGCGCGCCATGCTGGGCGAGGAAGACGCGTAGGCGCTTGCGTCGAGGCCAGGCCCGTTCGCGGGCCCGGAGCGACTCGAAGTGGCGGGTACCCTGCCCTGCCTCCGCGGATCCGCCAGGCCGGAGTGCTCGAACGGCCCGCTCGTCCGCTGATACGGGCGACTCGGGCTCTCGATGCGCCTACTCAGGCGTGCCGGCCCATCTGGTGAAACGGAGCAGTTCCTGCTCAGAGCGACTCACCCAGGCGCACCGTCCAATCAGGCAGTGCGGAATGGCGCCCACGCAAAGCGATTCGCTCAGGCCAAGGCGGCCCATCCGTTGAAGCAGATGGGCCCGGCCATCCCTCAGAAACGTTCGATCTGGAAGTCGTCGTCCCCACCCGCCGCTGGCGCGGGAGCCGGGGCTGGCGCGGGCGCCGGACGCGGGGGCACGGGCGCCGGAGGCCTCGCGGCCTGAGCGGGCGCGGGCGGACGCGCGGCGGCGGGCGCCATGGGCGGCCCCGGACGCTGGGCCTGGGCGGGCACCGGCGTGGGCGGAGCAGCCGGCGGCGGAGCGGCGGCCCCCGTGGGCGCGCCCTTCTGCGCGAAGGCGGCCGAGCCGGGAATCGGGCGGGCATCGCCGGGCTTCGCGTCGAAGTTGTCCCACTTCGAGTCGGACGTGCCGCTGATGCCGGAGAAGCGCAGCGCGAAGTCGTCCGGGTTGGACGCCTGGCGGTGGGCCTCCTCGTACGTCACCAGTCCCTGTCGCACCAGGCTCATCAACGACTGGTCGAAGGTCTGCATGCCGTAGGAGTCGGTGCCCTGGGCGATGGCGTCGTGAATCTCCTTCGTCCGGTCCTTGTCCTCGATGAGCTCGCGCACGCGCGCGGTGACTCGCAGCACTTCGACGGCGGCCACGCGGCCCTTGCCATCCGCGCGCGGCACCAGTCGCTGGCTGACCACGCCCTTGAGCACGCTCGCGAGCTGGATGCGCACCTGCTTCTGCTGGTGCGGAGGGAAGGCGGAGACGATGCGGTTGACCGTCTCCGTCGCGTCCAGCGTGTGCAGCGTCGACATGACGAGGTGGCCCGTCTCCGCCGCGTGCAGCGCCGTTTCGATGGTCTCGTGGTCTCGCATTTCGCCCACGAGGATGACGTCCGGGTCCTGGCGCAGCGCGCTCTTGAGCGCCTGCGCGAAGCTCATCGTGTCCACGCCCACTTCGCGCTGGTTCACGATGGAGCGCTTGTCCCGGATGAGGAACTCGATGGGGTCCTCAATCGTCATGATGTGGCTGGTCTCGTTGGCGTTGATGTGGTCGATCATCGCCGCCAGCGTCGTGGACTTGCCCGAGCCCGTCGTCCCCGTCACCAGCACGAGGCCGCGCTCCTCTCCGCAAATCTTCGCCAGCACCTGCGGCAGCAGCAGGTCCTGCATGGTCATCACCTTGAACGGGATGACTCGCAGCACCGCGCCCACCGTGCCACGCTGCTGGAAGACGTTCACGCGGAAGCGGCCCAGGCCCGGAACGCCGTACGCCAGGTCCACCTCGTTGCTCGACTTGAACTTCTCCTTCTGGAACTCGTTCATGATGCCGAAGGCCATGCGCGCCACCTCCTCCGGAGGGAGGCGACGGCCGTCCTTCAACGGCACCAGCGAGCCATCCACCCGGAACATGGGCGGCAGACCTGCCTTGAGATGAATGTCGGAGGCACCGCCGCGCAGGGCGATCTGGAGAATCTCATTCAGTTCCATGGGCGCCTGGAATCGTAGCAGACGCCCCCGCGCCGAAGCGACCGAGGGAAACAGTGAGTCCCGGAAAACACCACGGCGGAGACCCTCGTGAGAGAGCCCCCGCCGCGGGAGACAACCGAGCAACCAACCTGAGCGGTTAGCGCTTGGAGAACTGGAACCGGCGACGCGCGCCCGGCTGACCGTACTTCTTGCGCTCGACCGCGCGAGCATCGCGGGTGAGGAAGCCGGCCTTCTTCAGCGCCGGACGGAACTCCGGGTTGAAGGCGCACAGGGCGCGGGCGATGCCGTGACGGATGGCACCGGCCTGACCGGAGAGACCGCCGCCGCGAACGTTCACGGTGACGTCGAGCTTCCCCTTCTGCTCGAGGATCTCGAGGGGCTGATTGAGCACCATCTTCGAGGTCTCACGACCGAAGTAGTCGTTGATCTCCCGACCGTTGACGGTGACCTGACCCGTGCCGGGACGGAGCCACACGCGGGCGGTGGCCTCCTTGCGGCGGCCGGTGGCGTAGAAACCGAGCTCTTGGTGAATGGGCATGGACGTTGTCTCCCTTACGCCTCGACCGCGAACGCGGCCGGCTTCTGGGCGGCGTGCGGGTGGGTGTCACCTGCGTAGACCTTCAGCTTCGTCATCATCTGCCGACCGAGCGCGTTGCGGGGCAACATGCGACGCACGGCGTTGAGGATGACGTCCTCGGGGTGACGCTGACGGAGCTTCTCCAGGTTGGTGATCTTCAAGCCACCCGGGAAACCCGCACGAGAGTGCCGGTAGTAGAGCTTGTCCTGCTCCTTGGTCCCCGTCACCTTCACCTTTTCGGCGTTGATGACGATGACGTGGTCGCCCGTGTCGATGGACGGCGTGTAGATGGCCTTGTGCTTGCCCTTGAGGAGGGTGGCAATCTGGCTCGCCGCGCGGCCCAGCACCTTGTCGGACACGTCAACGACGTGCCACTGGCGCTTGATGTCCCCAGCCTTCGCGCTGTAGGTCTTCTGCGACATTTCTTGCACTCCAAACTTCTCGCGGCCGCCAGGTGCATGCCGGGGGACCGCTGAACGTGCCTAACCAACCGCAGGTCCGCCGTCGAAACTCCACGGAGGCCTGGAAAGGCCGACCCTCCTAGTCGGCATGGAGGATCAAGTCAAGGTTGGCGGGGCCTCGGCCCTGGAATGCTCGCCTGCCGCCCCCACCCCACCCTACCGCCCGGGCACCCCACCGCCCCCCGGGGCCCCGGGCGCCGGCTTCTTGAAGCGCTCCTTCAGGTTCGCGAAGAAGTTCTTCTCCTCCGGCGTGGGGTCGCCCTGACGCGGCGCGTCCATGGAGACGTGCTCGGCGACCTCGGGGGGCAGGTCCTCCAGGAAGCGGGAGGGCGTCCGAGGCACCTCCTTGCCGCGCTTCACCCGGGTGACGGCGCGGGTGAGGTACAGCAGCTCCTTGGCGCGGGTGATGCCCACGTAGCAGAGGCGGCGCTCCTCCTCGAGGTTCTGCGCCTCGCCCTGCATGCCTCCGTGGGGCATCAGGTCCTCCTCCATGCCGATGAAGAAGACGAGCCGGTACTCCAGGCCCTTGGAGGCGTGCACCGTCATCAGCGTGACGCGGCGGTTGGCGCCGGGCACGTCGTCTTCCTCCTCCTGCTTGGTGTCCAGGCTGAGGCGGTTGAGGTACGTCAGGAGGCTGGCCTTGGGGCCCTCGCGCTTCTCGAAGCGCTCCAGCGAGCCGAGCACCCCGTCCACGCCCTTGAGCTTCTTGTCCGCGCTGGTGGCGCTGGGAGCGTGGGCGCGCGTGGCCTCGCGGAAGCCAATCTCCTCCAGGAGCTTGCGCGTCACCGTGGCCAGCTGGCCGTGCTCGTACGCGGCACGGTAGCGCTCCACCAGCTCCACGAACTCGCGGACCTTCTCGCCGGCGCCGGGGGGCAGGTCTTCGTATTCGGTGGCCTTGCGCATCACCGTCCACAGGGTGACGCCCTCGGAGCGCGAGTGCCCGTGCAGCCGCTCCATCGTCACGTCGCCAATGCCCCGGGACGGGACGTTGACGATGCGCATGAGGGAGATTTCGTCCAGCCGGTTCACGATGACCTTGAAGTACGCGATGACGTCCTTCACCTCGCGCCGGTCGAAGAACTCGCTGCCTCCGACGACTTCGTAGGGGATGCCCTTCTCGCGCAGCATCTCCTCCACCGGGTGGGACTGGCCGTTGGTCCGGTAGAGCACCGCGATGTCGTCCTCGGGGACGCCCAGCGACACGTGCTTCTGGATTTCGTGCGCGACGAAGCGGGCCTCCTCCTCGTCATTGGGGCACGCCACGATTTTCACCTTGGGGCCGCCCTTGCGGTCGGTCCACATCTGCTTGGCCTTGCGCTCGGGGTTCTTCGCGATGACGGCGTTGGCCGCGTCCAGCACCATCTGCACGGAGCGATAGTTCTGCTCCAGCCGCACTTCCTTGCCGCCCGGGAAGAAGTGGTCGAAGTGGAGGATGTTGCGCACCTCCGCGCCGCGCCACGAGTAGATGCACTGGTCGTCGTCACCCACCGCGCACACGTTGCGCGACTCGCCAGCCATCAGCTTGAGCACGTCCAACTGGGCCAGGTTGGTGTCCTGGAATTCGTCCACCAACAGGTAGCGGAAGCGGCGCGTGTACTTGACGTAGAGGTCCGAGTGCTCGCGCAACAGGCGCGCGGGCAAGAGGAGCAAGTCGTCGAAGTCCACCGAGCCCTGCGCCTTCAGCGCGAGCTGGTAGTCCGGGTACACCATGTGGGTGATGAGGTCGTAGTCATCACCGATGCCCTCCGGCTTGGGCTCCGGGGACTTGCCGGAGTTCTTCGCCTTGGAGATGAGGTTGAGGACCTTGCGTGCGTCGAAGGCGCGGTCGTCGATGCGGTGCTCGCGCATGGCGCGGCGGATGATGGCCAGCTGGTCGCCCATGTCCGCGATGGCGAACTTCTTGGGCCACCCCAGGCGGTGGATGTCCTCGCGGAGCATCTCCGCGCCAAAGGCGTGGAAGGTGCACACCAGCACGCCCTGCGCACGCGGCCCGGCCATGTGGACCAGGCGCTCCTTCATCTCCGTGGCCGCCTTGTTGGTGAAGGTGACGGCGAGGATGTTGCGAGCCAGGATGTGGTCTGGTCGCTCGTTGAGCAGGTGGACGATGCGGTGGGTGATGACGCGGGTCTTCCCGCTGCCAGCGCCCGCGAGGACCAGCAAGGGCCCCTGGAGGGTAACCACGGCCTCGCGCTGAGGAGGGTTGAGCTTCGAGAGGTCCATTGCGCGCGGGCCGGGGATACCCTTTGATTCGCCCGTGCGCGACAACTTTCTCCTCCGCCTCTCCGCCGCCCTGCTCGCGCTCGCTCCGGGTGTCGGATGCCTGGAGCGTGACGCCGCCTTGAGCGAGGTGGAAATCTCCGTGCCGGCCGCGAGCGCGCCCTGCGTGTACTTCAAGTCGCTGGCCCCCTTCCTCCCAGAGGCGCTGGAGGGCTTCACCGTCGCGCGGACGCAGGGCTCCACCGGCAAGTACGGGGAAGTGTCCGTGTCCGAGGCCGAGCGCCTGTTCACCCGAGGTGAGGGGCGAGAGGTGAAGGTGCGCATCGTGGACACGACGATGGGCGAGAAGATTGGACAGGCCATCCGCGACGCGGCGGACCGGGCCAAGGGCCGGGCGCCCAGCGACCCGGCGGCGCCCATCCACTGGAAGGACGCGGTGGGCTTCGTGAGATACGACGCGGAGGAGGCGCTGGCGGAAGCCAATCTCCTGGTGGGGGACCGCTTCGTGGTGGCCGTCACCAGCCGAGGCTTCCCGGGGACGGTGGAGGTGCGGCGGGTGGCGCGAGGAATCGACCTGGCCGGGCTGGCCCGGCTTCAGTGAGCCCTGCAGAGAGCCCCAAAGAGAGCCCTGACGACGGGCAAGGAGTGTCCCGGGTGGTGAAGGAGAAAGGTACGCGGCCAGACACAGTGGATCCGCTCGCCGCGGAGAAGGCGGCGCGGGCGCTGGTGTCGACGCTGGGCAAGCGGGAGTTCCTGGAGCAGCTGCAGAAGCTCACCAAGAGCTACGCGTCGGACCCCGGCAACCCCGGCTCCTACGCGTGCGAGGGCTGTCAACGCTGCGCCAACTGCATGTTCTGCAAGGACTGCGACAGCTGCTTCCAGTGCACCCACTGCACGCGGTGCGAGCTGTGCAACAACTGCTCGCACTGCGTGGAGTGCAAGAGCTGTCACGCGTGCGCCTACTGTCTGCAGAGCGAGAACTGCACCACCAGCGCGTACCTGGTGCTCTGCCGCAACCTGCAGGACTGCAACTACTGCTTCGGCTGCGTGGGGCTGGCCAAGAAGGACTTCCACATCCTCAACGTCCCCTTCCCCCGGACCGAGTACTTCAAGGTCGTGGGCAAGCTGCGCAAGGAGCTGGGGCTGTCGTGAGCAGCCCCGTCGTCCCCGTGCGCGCTGCTAGAGGGCGCGCACGTAGAGGGCCTTGAGGTACTCCGTCTCCCCCAACCCACCGAGCACCGGGTGGTCCAGGCCCGCGCCCCGGCGCTCCAGAATCTGGATCGGGCGCTTGGCGTCCGCCGCGGCGCCGAGCAGCATCTCCTCGAAGCCCGCGCGGTCCAGCTTGCCGGAGCACGAGCAGGTGACGAGCAGGCCGTCCGGCTTCAGGCACCGCAGCGCGCGCAGGTTCAGCTCGTGGTAGGCGCGCAGCGCGGTCTCCAGGCCCTCGCGGCGCTTGGCGAGCCCCGGCGGGTCCAACACGATGGTGTCGAAGCGCCGGCTCTGTGAGTCGAAGCGCTTGAGCACATCGAAGGCGTTGGCGTTCTCCACGCTGACGTTCGTCCGGTTGTTGGCGCGGGCGTTGTCGCCGATGCGCGCCGCGGCCTTCTCGTCCTGCTCCACCGCGAGCACCGACTCGCTGTTACGGGCCAGGGCCAGCGCGAAGCCGCCGTGGTAGCTGAAGAGGTCCAGCGCCTCGCCCCGCGCGAGCTCTCCGGCGCGCAGGTGGTTGTCCACCTGGTCCAGGAAGGCGCCCGTCTTCATATCGCCGAGCAGGTCCACTTCGAAGCGGTTGTCGCCCTCGTGGTACGTGAAGCGCGACTCGCCCTCGCCGTGCAGGAAGCGCGACTCGCGCGGGAGGCCCTCGAAGTCGCGGCCGGAGGCGTCGTCGCGGCACACCACGTGGGTGGCGCCGGTGAGCTCCACCAGCATCTTCGCCAGGGACTCCTTGCGGGCGTCCATGCCCTCGGAGAGCGTCTGGAGCGTCAGGCCCTTGCCGTAGCGGTCCACGAAGAGGCCGGGCAGCTGGTCCGACTCACCGTGCACCAGCCGCAGGCCGTCACGCCCGGACAGCGAGGCCCTGCGCGCGAGCGCGGCCTCCAGGCGACGGCGGAAGAAGAGGTCGTTCACCGGCTGCTCGCGCGGAGGCTTGCGCGTCAGGAGCCGCAGCGCCAGCGGGGAGCGCCGCGCATAGAGGGCCTGGCCAATGGGGTTGCCCTGCGAGTCCACCACCAGCACCACCGCGCCAGGGCCCGTCACGTCGGGCGGGGCGGCGAGCTCGGTGCGGTACAGCCAGGGGTTTCCGGTGCGCAGGGACTTCGCGCCCTTGGGAGTCGTACGTGCCACAGGAAGCGTTACGGGGATGGCCATTCGCGTCACTCCAGGCCGCGCGCGGCCAGTTCTTCATCGTCTTCCCCTCGCAGATGCCCGATTTCGTGCAGCAATGTCACGCGAATCTGCTCACGCAGCTCCGCCGGTGTGCGCACCGCCCTCGCCAGGTTGCGCCGGTAGAGCACCACGGAGCGGCACGGCGTCTCCGTTCCGTCGCACGGCGCGCCCAGCGGCGGCCCCCTGAACAATCCAAGGATGGTGGGAGACAGCGGCGGCTGGTTGGCCAGCAGGTCACTCTCGGCCGGCAGCTCCTCCGCGGTGACGGGCACGCCCTCCAGGTCGCTCCGCATGTCCACGGGCAGCTCGGACACGGCGCGCGCCACGTCCACACGGAAGGCGTCCTCACCAGGCAGGGGCGGCGTCGGGAAGTCCTCGGGCGCCAGGCTCCGGGCCTTTTCGAAGTGCACCTGCGCCTGCTTCCACTTGCCCTCGCGCTCCAGCAGGAGGCCCAGGTGCTGGTGCGCGTGCGCGGCGCGCTCCGTGTCGGAGACGAGCGACAGGAAGGCCGCCTTCGCCTCGGAGAAGCGACACAGCTCGAAGAGGGCCAGGGCCCGCTCGTACAGCGCTTCCCGGCTTCCCGGCTCCCGGGCCAGGACGATGGCGGCGCGCGCCAGGGCCTCTTCCGCCTGGCCCAAATCGTTGAAGGCCATGGCCGCCACCAGCGCCAGGTGGGGAATCAACTCCGGAGGCGTGCCGGGTTGGGACAGGCCTCGCTCGGCGTAGAGCGTGCCCAGTTCGTCCCGCTCGCGCGTGGAGGGCAGCTGCACCGCATACAGGTGCGCCGCGCCCAGGAGCGCGTCCGCGTCTCCAGGGTCGATGGCGAGCGCCCGCGAGAAGGCGAGCTGGGCCTCCGGCTCCCGGCCCAGCGCGGCCAGCGCCACGCCGCGCTCGGCATGGGCCGCCGCCAGGTCCGGCTCCAGCGCCGCCGCCTGCGCCGCGCAGGACAGCGCCTCCTCGAAGCGGCCTCCGTCGTAGTACCCGCGCGCCGCATCCAAGGGAGAGCTGCCTTGCGCGCGACACACCGCGAGCGGCTGCACCGGACGCGAGCCACCTTCGGCGCCGTCCACCGGAGCGGCATTGGCTGCCGGGGCCTTCACCGCGGACACCTCTGGCGGACCGGCGTCTCCCGTGTCCGGGGCCGAGGCGTTCCGCTTACACGCGGTGAGGAGGAGGCAGAGGGCGAGCAGACCGCGCCGCGACATGGGGCGTGAGGCTACGGCATCACCTCGTGGCCGGGAAGCGGGGACGTGCATGCTCGCTCGGCGGGCGGGGCCCCTCCCGCACGCGGGTGGACCACGCATCACCTCGTGGCCGGGAAGCGGGGACGTGCATGCCCTCTCGGCGGGCGGAGCCCCTCCCGCACGGGGGTCGACCACGCATCGCCTCGTGGCCGGGAAGCGGAAACGTGCGTGCTCACCCGGCGGGCGGAGCCCTCCCACACGCGGGTAGACCACGCATCGCCTCGTGGCCGGGAAGCGGAGATGTGCATGCTCACCCGGCGGGCGGCTCCCTTCCGCGCACGTGTGAACTAGGGTGGGAGCCCCATGAAAGATTTGATTCTGGCCTCCACGTCCAGCGCCCGCCGCGCGTTGATGGATGGCCTGGGCCTTCCCTATCGCACTCAGTCACCAGGCGTGGACGAGACGGTGGCCCCCCACCTGTCCGCCAAGGAAGCCGTGCGCGAGCTGGCGGCCCGCAAGGCCCGCGCGGTCCACGCGCGCCACGCGGATGCCTGGGTGCTGGGCGCCGACCAGCTCGTCGAAGTCGCGGGCGAGACGCTCACCAAGCCCGTGGACCGCGATGCCGCGCGCGTGCAGCTCGGCAAGCTGTTGGGCCACACCCACGACATCCACACCGGCGTCTGCCTCGTCGGCCCCGGAGGGCACATGGAGGAAGCCGTGGAGACGGCCCGCCTCACCTTCCACGCGGTGACGCCCGACGAGCTGGAGCGCTACCTGGACTTGAACGAGTGGGAGGGCTGCTGCGGCAGCTACCGCGTGGAAGGCGCGGGTCAGGCGCTGCTTGCGCGCCTGGAGGGAGATCGCACCAACGTGCAGGGCCTGCCCATGGTGACGGTGGTGCGACTGCTGCGGCACGCCAGCTTCTCGTTCTTCGAGCGCCGGTAGCGCCGCGCCTCCGTCAGCCCGCGGTGGACAGCTCCGCGAGAATCTCCTGGTACGCGGCGCGGGCCTTGTCGGCCTGGTCCGCCTTGAAGCTGGCCGCAGCCACCACCGGATGGCCTCCGCCGCCGAACCGGCCCGCAATCGCGGACAGGTCGTGCTTGCGCAGCTCCGGCCTCCACGGGTTCGAGCCGATGGACACCTTGGCACGCGACGCGCCCTTGCCCACCCACAGCGTGTAGCGCGCGTCCGGATAGAGCGCGTACGCGATGAACTTGTTGAGGCTGTCCACGCCCTCGTCCACCAGGTCGAAGAAGACGACGCCACGCTCGTAGCGGGCCTTGGCTCGCACCAGCTCGATGTTCCCCTGGTGTCGCGAGAGCAGCGGGGCCAGCGGCGCGGCGATGAGCGGCGAAGCGGCGAGCTCCGCGAGCGACTCCGTCTGCATGCGCCGGATGACCTCGGGGATGAGCGCCGGGTCCTTGTTCGCCTCCAGCACCGTCATGATGCGCAGCGCCGGCTCCTCCAGCGCCACCGCCATCTGCGGCGAGGGGAACTGGGCGCCGTCGATGATTTCGGCCCAGTGGATGAGGTCCGCGAGCGACGAAGCGTCCCAGCCGAAGCGCTCATGGGCCACGTCCGCCAGGTACTTCGTGCAGCTCTTGCGGTGCCCGTCGTGGAACTTGCGCCCGCTGGTGTCCGCGCGGAAGTGCGCCTCGTCTCCCGGCTGCTGGAAGGCGGAGGCATGGTGGTCGAACCACCACGTCAGCCGCGCGTCCTGGCTGTAGCGGAAGTCGACGATGACGTTCTCCTCGCCGGTGAACACCGCCGGGTCGATTCCCTCCGCGCCAGGCTTGTGATTCAGCCCCTGGTAGCCAAAGGCCGCGTCCGCGCGGACGCGCTCCCGGTAGAAGCGGGAGAACACCGCGGCGCTCGCGGCACCGTCGAAACAGTTGTCGTGGAAGAGGACCTGAACGTTCATGGCGGGCCGCCCTTTACTGCAATGCGAGTCCCTCGCCCACCGCCGCGAAGGCCGCAGCCCCCTGCGCCTCGCCCGTCTGTGCATCACCGGACCCGGCGGCGACGACGGCGAGCCCCACCAGTCGACCATCCGCCAGCAGCCCACAGCCCAGCGTGCCTCGCGCTCCCGCCGACGTGGTCAACGCGTAGAGCTGCGTGCGTCCGCCCAGCGCCGTCGGAGCAGGCCGCGTCAATGGCGCATCCGACGCTCCCCCCAGCGAGCGCAGCAGGCCCTGACACCCCGTCGCCAATGACACGCCCGGCGTGCGCTCCACCCACAGCAGGCCATAGCGCCCTCGCGCCGCGTCGCCGAAGCCCACGCCACTGCCGTGCAGCGTCGCAGTGGGCAGCCGCAGGTGCGTGGAGAGCTGCTCGCGCGTCAGCCGCTCCCAGCCCACGGGCAGCTCCAGCCGGTACCCCAGCTCACTGCCCACCAGCAGCTGCCGGACGCCACCGCCACCACCCGGCGTCAGCGTCCCCGGCATCGCGAGCAGCGCCGCCGACACCAGCGCCACGGCGAGCCCCAGGCCCAGGCCCGCGTACCGCCGCGCCACGCCCGGCTCGCCCACCACCAGCGTCAGCGCCACCACGCCCAGCACGAAGTAGGCCACGTGCACCGGAGCCGTCGGCGCCGCGCGAGCGAGCCACGCCGTGGCCAGCAGTTGAAGCACCAGCCCCGTCTGCGCGAGCCCCTTCGCGGGGCCCCGGTTGAGCACCAGCACCAGCGCGAGCACCAGGTCCAACGCCACCAGCCCGTACGTCCAGGACGGATCCTGGAGCGAGCCCACCACCCCACCCGCGCGCAGGAACCACGCCGCCGCGCTCGCGCCCAGCACACCCGCCGCGGGGCCCGGATGCGCGGACACCGCGCTCGTCACCAGGTCGCCACCGAACACCGTGGCGTCGTCGTCCACCGCGTCCCCCAGCCTGGCCAGCGGCGTGCGACCGGCCTTCTTGTACGACTGCAGATGGTCGAAGGGCTCGCCGCAGGAAGGACAGGCAGTGGCACCCCGGGGGATGGGGCTATGACCGCAGCTCGGGCAGAGGGTCTGAGGCATGCGCCGGCGTATACCGCACTGAACACTCCGCCCACGAGAGCGCGACTCGCGTGTCATCCCCTACCCCGCACTGCCAATTTTTCGACAAAAAGGGCGGGGTTCCGATGACACCTGAGTCATTCAAGACTGAGCACACTCACAGTCCTTGCGGCTTCTGGCCGACTCTCAACTCTTGAACGAAACGTCGAGATTACGGGGCTGGCTGAACGAAAAATCTCGACAGAACGAGGAATCGGTTTCGAACCCCGCAGTTTACCGTGGGGTCGTGAACCTGGAACCCTGCTTCAGCACAGGGAAAACCCGTAGTGCATGTTACCCACCAGGTGACCGGCCGACTGGCACCTCGTCTGCATATGTCAGACCCCAGGTGTACTCACCCGCGCTGAACCGCGTGGTGGGAGGAGCACATGGCCAAGAGGACGACACGCAAGAGCGTCACGGTCCGCAGGCAGGGTCGCCGGGTAATGCCGGCGCTCCGGCGGACGGCTCAACGGGCCCGGGTGGCCGCTGAGAAGGCCCAGCTCACCGTGGGGGAAGTCATCGCCGCCGCCTTCGACACGGCCGGTGGTGAGCTCGGTGAGGCGCTGGAGGTGATGACGTCGCCCCAGATGGCGCGAGCCCTGGGGCGCCGCATCGTCGTCGTGGGCTGAAGCACGACGGCCACGGGACTCGCCCGGGCCGCGCCCTCGACTTGGGGACGCGGCCGGGAGCCCTGGGCGTCAGTCCGCCGCCAGCAACTCGCTGGTGTAGTGCTGCTGGGTGGGTTCGCCCGCGAGCGCCCGCGAGAAGTCCTCGGCGTTGTTCGGATGCACCAGGAAGGTGCCCGCCCGCGTCTCCAGGCGCACAGGCTCCGCGTCCGGGTGCGGGTCAACGGCCACGCTGCCACCGCCGCCATCGTCCAGCCGCGCGGTCCGCACGGAAGCGCAGCCGGCGAACAGCAGGACACCGAGAATCACCAAGCCAGTCTTCATCCGAGTCCTCCGGGGCACGGCCCCCACGGGCGGCGGGCCATGGGCCCCTCCCTATTCCGGTGACACTCCGAGCCGCAAGGCCCGGCGCGTCGCACGCGGAGGACGCCAAGGCCCGCGCTCCGGACTCTTCACCGGAACGCGGGCCGAGCAGGACGTCGGACGACCGGGGCCGCCATCGCGCCCGGGCAAGCCCCGACACGTCGCACGCGGAAGACGCCAAGGCCCGCGCTCCGGACTCTTCACCGGAACGCGGGCCGAGGACCTCGAGGGACTGGACTACCGGGGCTGCCAGCGCGGACGGTGGTCGTCGCTGTCACTCGTCTGGAGGGTGTAGCCCCCCTTCGGGTGGACGATGGCCGCGTTCACCGGGGCGCCCGTGGCCGGGTCTATCTGCTGGACGTGGAGCTGGCCCGCCTTGATGAAGGCGATGAAGCGGCCGTCCGGGGAGAACGACGGGAGCGTGCCGTCATCCGCGAGCCGCACCTCGGCGCCGGTGGCGGTGCCATCCGCCGGGTTGATGGCGCGCAGGAAGATGACGTTGCCCGGGCGCGTCTCGCACGGCGAGGGGGCTCCGCCACACAGCACCGCGTCTCCCGTGGTGGGCTTGAAGTAGTACGCGCGCACGTACGCGGACCAGGTGCCGTCCGGGGACCAGATGGGGCTGGCGATGAACGTGTTGACGGTGCCGTCCGTGGCCGCCTCCGAGGACACGTCCGCGATGAGCTGGGGCTGGGCGCCGCCCGTCACGTTGACCGAGTGCAGCTTGAACAGCGGCACGGGGATGGGGTCTCCGGAGAAGACCACCGTCTCGTTGTTCGGGTTGGCGAGGAACAGGAGCTGCGCGTTGGTGTGGTTGTAGTGCGCCTGCTCCGCGGAGGTCCCCGCGCTCGTCAGCGGCGTCGGCGCGGCCCCCAGGGTGGAGGTCAACAGGCCCTCGCCCGAGATGTTGTAGACGAAGGTCGTGCCGTCGGGAGCCCAGTCGGGGAACGCGCCCGTCGTCGTGGCCTGCGTCACCACGCCACCGGCCGCATCCGTGCTCACCACGGAGATGCCGGAGCGGCTGCTGCCGTTCTGGCGCACCCAGGCGATGTAGCTGCTCGGCGCCCACTCCATGGAGCGGAAGCTCTCCGTGTTGCCCGAGCCCCCATCGGCGAGGACCTGGGCCTGCCCCGCGACGAGCGGGATGTCGCGCACCGTCAGGTCGCCCGCGACCTTCTCCGTGGCGGTGTCCACGGCGCCCTGCGCGAAGGAGACGCGCGTGCCGCCCGGCCCCCAGCGCGGGTAGCGGCTGTCGACGTCCCCGTCCGACAGCGCCGTCATGCCCGGCGTGTCGTAGCGCATGACCAGCGCCTTGGAGACGCCCGCGTCGTCACGCCCCGTCACCGCGACATGCTGCGCCTGACACGTCAGCGGCGCGCCTTCACAGCGCAGACCCGCCATGCAATCCCCCGAGCCCGCGCAGGTCTCGCCCTTGCCCGCCGTGCCCATGCCGCCACCGTCCACCGGGCCCGCATCCGGTTCACCGGCGTCAGGCTCGCCCGCATCGGGAACACCGGCATCAGGCACTCCCGCATCAGGAACACCCGCATCCGGCTCCGGCTCGCCCGCGTCGGGCTCCGGAGTCGTGGGAATGGGACGCTGCTTACACTTATTGTCTTCGCAGACCCACTCCTGCCCCTCGGCGGGTTGGCCATTGTCCGCGCGACAGTCGAACTGGTCGACGCACTCATCGGAACACCCCGACGAGAGTACCCACAGCGCGCAGCACAGCGCGCCAATGACTCGCTTGTCCATATTGCCCCTCCTGAAGATTGAAGGGCGTATAGCCTCATGGAGAATGACCGCGAGGGTTCCCAGAAGCAGGTTCCGCGAGCGTGTTTTTGATTGAACGGCCATTGCCCACGGCGTGATGAATGATCGACACCCACTGCCATCTCGACGCGACCCGATTCGATGAAGACCGGACCCTCGTACTGGAGCGCGCCTGGGCCGCGGGGCTCCAGGGCATCCTCATCCCCGGCGTGGGCACACACGACTGGGAACCCTTGCTGGAGCTGTCCCGACAGGAGGCTCGCCTCCAGGTGGGCCTGGGCATCCATCCCCAGCTCCTGCCGGAGATGACGCCAGCGGAGGACGACGCGGCGCTGGAGCTGCTCGACGCGCTCTTGTCGAAGGGCGGCGCGGTGGCCGTGGGCGAGTGTGGGCTCGACGGCCCTTCCCTCCCCGGCGCGCCCCTGGAGCGGCAGGTGTCGGTGCTGCGGCGCCACCTGGCGCTCGCGCGCAAGCACCAGCTTCCGGTGTTGATGCATTGTCACCGGCTCCATCCGGCGCTCATCGACCTGCTCAAGCAGGAGGAGATGCCGGAGGCGGGCGTGCTCATGCACAGCTACAGCGGCGGCGTGGAGCTGGCGAAGTTCTATCTCCAGAAGGGCTGCCATTTCTCCTTCGCGGGCCCGGTGACGTGGGCGGAGGCGCGCAAGCCTTTGGACGCGCTGCGCGCCATTCCCCTGGAGCGGCTGATGGCGGAGACGGACGCGCCGGACCAGGCGCCCACCCCCCACCGGGGAGGCCGCTCCGAGCCGGCCTACCTTCCCCACATCCTGGAGGGGATGGCGCGCGTGCGGGGGGAGCCCCTGGACGAGGTCGCCCAGCGGACGACCGAGAATGCCCGCCGCCTGTTCCGGGAAGGTTTTCCCCCCGCTTCGCGGTAGGCGAGCGGTCGCGTTATAGAGGACTCCCATGAACCCGCAGCCCCCACCGCCCGCCCCTCCTCAGCCAGAGACTCAGTCCACCCCCCCGCCGAATGTGGCGACAGGCTCGCTCGCCCGGCCCTTCAAGCTGTCCCGGCGCTTCGACCGCACGGGTCGACTGCTGGGCGACACGGCGATGGAGCGGCTGGCCAACGCGCGCGTGGTGGTGTTCGGCCTCGGCGGCGTGGGCAGCTACGCGGCCGAGGGCCTGGTGCGCAGCGGCATCGGCCACCTCACACTGGTGGACCACGATGACGTGTGCGTCACCAACACCAACCGCCAGCTCCACGCGACGGTGAAGGCCGTGGGCAAGCCGAAGGCGGATTTGATGGCGCAGCGCTGCCAGGAAATCAACCCGCAGGCCCGCATCGAAGCGGTGCGCGAGTTCTACCGCGAGGAAATCGCCGAGCAGATGCTCCAGGCCGGCCAGTACGACTTCGTCGTCGACGCCATCGACAACGTGAAGGCGAAGCTGCACCTGTTGCACCGCTGCGTGTCGCTGGGCATCCCGGTGGTCAGCTCCATGGGCGCCGCCGCGCGACTGGACCCCACGGCCATCCGCGTGGAGGACCTGTCCGAGACGCACATGGACCCGTTCGCCAAGGACATCCGCAAGCTGCTCAAGCGCAAGTACGGCGTGGAGACGGACCGGCACACCGGCATCACCGCCGTCTACTCCATCGAAGCGCGGCGCATGCCGGTGGCCCTCAATTACGACGACGCCACCGACGGCTTCCTCTGCGTGTGCCCGAACGACAACGACTTCCACACGTGCGACCACCGCACGCAGATTGATGGAAGCGTGTCCTTCGTCACGTCGTGCTTCGGGATGAACGCGGCCGGCGTCGTCGTGCGCCGGCTGGCCTCCACCCGCTAGCGCCTCACGCCACCTGCTGGGGCGCGGCCTGCTGCGCCACCACGGCGGCCTCGCGCCCGCAGGGACGGCGGAACACGCAGCGCACGCACGGCGACAGGGACTCCGACGTCGGGAAGGCGGACGCGTCCAGCGGCGTGTTCGTCGCCGGGTCCTTCAAGAGCGCGCGCATCTTCGCCACGCTCGTCTCGAAGTGCTGGTGGAAGGACTCCATGGCGCCCAGGTCCACCTGGACGTCCTGCTCCTTGCCCTCGTTGAGGTACACCAGCGACGCGCGCACCTTCTCCACCGGGAAGCGGTAGCGCTGCGACACGTAGAGCGCGTAGCCGAGCACCTGCTCGTCATAGCCGTCGCGCGACTTGCCCGTCTTCCAGTCCACGACGACGGGCGTGCCGTCCGCGTCGACGAAGGCGAAGTCGGGGATGGCGAACACCTTCAGCCCGTTCAGCGTGAAGTGGGCGAAGTCGAAGCCCGCGTCCACCTCCAGCCACTGCTCGGGCTTGAGGCCCTTGGCGATGACGGGCCAGCGCGACGTGAAGAACCACGCGAGCGCCGCGCGCACCGTCTCCCAGTTCTGCTTCCAGGCCTCGTCGGGCAGCGTCTCGCCGTACTCGTGCTCGACGAGCCCGGTGAAGGGCTTGCGGTACTTCTGCGTCCAGTAGAGCTTCCCGCGCGAGTGCCGGAAGTCGTCCTGCATCACCTTGCGAGCCCGTGCTTCCACCGCCACCGGGTCGACGGTGCGACCGGCGCGCCAGTCCAGCAGCACGTCCTTGATCTGCTCGTGCACGATGCTGCCGGCCCAACTGAAGCGGTTGGCCAGCTTCTTCAGCACGTACAACTCCCGCACGTCCCTCGGCGCGTCCGACTCCCAGCCGCCCCACGAGCGGTAGTAGTAGAAGTAGTAGGAGCGCAGGCATTCGGAGAACTTCTCGTGGCGGCTCTTGGACCAGGAGAAGTCGTTGCTGAGAGGGGGGCGCCGCATGGAAGCGGCGCATCCTAGGCGTTCGCTCGCTCCGCCAGAAGGGGAACAGGCGAGGAAACGAGCCCTCGGGGTAGGTTGAATGACAGTCCGGGTGGGTGACCCCGAGAGTATGGTCCCCGCCACCATGAAGAGCCAGCCCTTCAAGGAGCGAGTGGTCCTCATCACAGGAGCCTCCAGCGGCATCGGACGCGCGGCGGCCCGGGCGTACGCGGCGGCGGGGGCCCATGTCGTGCTCGCCGCGCGGCGCCTGGAGCGGCTGGAGGATGCGGCCCGTGAAGTGGAGTCACTCGGAGTCCGGGCACTGTGCGTGCGGTGTGACGTGACGCGCAGCGAGGACGTGGAGCACCTCATGCGTGAGACGCAGGCCGCCTTCGGTGGGCTGGACGTGCTGGTGAACAACGCGGGCCAGGGCCTGTACGGGCCGCTGGCGTCCATCAGCGAGGAGCAGCTCCGGCAGGTCTTCGAGCTGAACGTGTTCGCGCTGTGGCGGGTGACTCGCGCCGCGCTGCCTCTCTTGCGAGGACGACGCGGGGCGCAGGTGATGAATGTCAGCTCCGTGCTGGGACATCGCGGGTTGCCGCTGCTGGGTGGGTACTGCGCGTCGAAGGCCGCGGTGAACGCGATGACGGAGTCGCTGCGCACGGAGCTGGCGGCGGAGGGCATCCGCGTGCTGCTCGTGTCCCCAGGCCTCACCGAGAGCGAGTTTCGCGAGCACCGGTTGAACGCGGAGGGCTGGGCGCAGGAGGCCGTTCCGTTGAAGGCCATGTCGTCGGAGGAGGTCGCCGCTTCGATGGTGCGCGCGAGCGTGCGCGGACGGCGGGACACCATCCTCACCCTCCCCGGTCGCGTCATGGTACTGGCCAACCGGTTCGTCCCTGGCCTGTTCGACCGTGTCGCCCACCGCATGGCCAACCCCGTGAAGAAAGACGCATGAGTCCCCGCAGTCGCCCCGCGAAGCGCGCCGCCACGCCGGACAACCAGAAGCAGCTCGGGATGCTGGACCCGGTCGCGGTGACTCCGAAAGTCCCCGTGAAGGAGCTGGACCGGGACATGGCTCGTCCGCGTCGAGGTCGCCCTCCGCGCAAGACTGAAGCCGCGCTCGCCCAGGCCCCTGTCCTCGGCGTCGTCGTGGCGCCTGAAGAGAACGCGCCCGCAGAGGCTCCTCGTGCGAAGCGCGGTCGTCCGCCTCGCAGCGCCGTGTCGGCCCGTGTTCCCACGGTGACTCCGAGCGCCGCGCACCTCGCGTCAGTCCGCGGGCCGTTGCTGGACTGGTACGACCGGAACAAGCGCGACCTGCCCTGGCGCCGCACGAAGGACCCGTACGCCATCTGGCTGAGCGAGGTCATGCTCCAGCAGACGCAGGTGGCCACCGTGATTCCCTACTGGGAGCGCTTCCTCCAGCGCTTCCCCACCCTGCTCGCGCTCGCCTCCGCGCCACTGGCTGACGTGCTCTCCGGCTGGAAGGGCCTGGGCTACTACTCGCGCGCGCGCAACCTGCACCGCGCCGCGCAGGAGATGGTGTCGCGATTCGGAGGCAAGCTTCCCTCCACCGCGGCGGAGCTGCTCACCCTCCCCGGCTTCGGCCGCTACACCTCCGGCGCCGTGGCCTCCATCGCCTTCGGGGAAGAGGCACCGCTCGTCGATGGCAACGTCGCTCGCGTGCTGTCACGCCTCTTCGAAGTCGAGGGCCTCCCTGGAGACCGTGAGCGCGAGGCCACGCTCTGGGAGCTCGCCACCTTGCTGGTGAAGGGCGAGCGTCCCGGTGACTTCAACCAGGCCCTCATGGAGCACGGCGCCACGACGTGCCGTCCCGAGAACCCGCTGTGCCTGCTGTGCCCCGTGCGCACCGGCTGCATCGCCTTCCGCAAGGGCCGCGTGGATGAGCTGCCTCCCGCCAAGATTCGCGCCGCGCCGAAGAAGCTGACCCTCGCCCTCGCCGTCTGGGCCCACGCGGACACGTTGCTGTTCGCTCGGCGCGCGGACTCCGGCCTCTTCGGCGGGTTGTGGGAGCTTCCCGCCGCCGAGGTGGACGAGGACGCCACCGAGCCGGAGACCACGCTCCGCCTCACCGCCGCGCTCGGTGCGGGCGTGAAGCTGGAGGCCCTGCTCGGCACGGTGAAGCGTCAGCTCACCCACCGCGACCTCACACTGCGCCTCTACCGCGTGTCAGGCCCGCTGCGCCCCACTCGCTCGGCGGCGTTCCAGGAGCTGAGGTGGTGCACGCCGGCGGAAGCGGCGACGCTCGGCATGAGCACCGCGATGCAGCGCGCCCTCGACGCGGCGATGACCGCGCTGAAGTAGGTCCGTGCCTGCTCGCCCTGACTCGCGAGTCACGCCACCTCCGCGTCACGTGGCCCCGTTGTCCACCGCGTGACACGGTCCCCCGACGTCGTGTCGCGCCGCCAACCCCCGACGCACCAGGTCGCTTTCGCGAGCGCCCACGGGGGCTCAAGCTTCGCGCGCCCTTTCCCGGAGGCGCCTCGATGGCTCGCAACAGTACCCACAAGCCGACCCCGCAGACGGCGACGCAGCCCACGGAACACGCCCACGAGTCCAAGGCCTCACGCGGCCCCATTCCTCATGAGCAGATTGCCCGCCGCGCCTATGAAATCTATCTGGCACGCGGCGGCAACCACGGCAGTCACGAGCAGGACTGGCAGCAGGCCGAACGTGAGCTGAAGCTCGGCCGCCAGTAGTCGCGCCGCGCTCAGTGCGGAGGCGGCGAGTGCAGCACGGGGCGCTCGGCTTCGAGCGCTCCACGCAGCCTCCGCTGCGCCACCTTCAACTCGGAGAGGACGCGCTCCGCGTCCAGCACCGAGCGCATCGCCAATCCACACGCGGGCGTCAGCAACACCGTCGACACCGCTCGGGGGAACGTGAAGCCGCGAGGCAACGCGGCCTTCAGCGAGGCCTCCACCGAGTCCGCCAGCTCCGTCACCTCGTACGTCGACGCCAGGTCCGTGGGAATGATGCCCAGGCTCAGCGTCGCGCCAGCGTTCAGGTAGCGCTCCAGCGCGTCGCCTTCCTCCAGCATCGCGTCGAGCGACAGCCTCACATCCAGCGACAACAGGTCTGGCTGCACATCCAGCAGCGCGGCCCAGTCCGTGTTTCCGCAGCAGTGCAGCCCCACCAGCGCGCCTTCACGCTGGAGCGCCACCACCAGCAACTTCAGCTCCTGGAGCGCCAGCAGGTGGCGCGGGTTGATGCGCTGGAAGGCGTAGAGCCCCGGCTCGTCCAGGAAGAACAGCGGCGTGGTGCCCGCGCGTCGCAGCGCCTTCACCATCGCCAGCGAGCGCGCCAGCACCAGTCGGAAAATCACCTGGTCCAGCCCCGGCACCTCCAGCGCGGACAAGCCCGAGTCCGTGCGAGCCACCGAGCGCACCGTGAAGGGGCCCGCGAGCTGCGCCTTCGCGAACGCCAGCTTGCGATGCTCCACTTCCCACAGGAACGGGCGCCACGCGCGGCAGGCCTCGGGCGTGGGCTCGTATGCCTCCAGCGTCCCGGCGGCGAGGGCCGCGTCCAGCTTCGCCTCGAACTCGCCGCGCCCTTCCTCCCAGGCCTTCAGGTCCACCGTGCACAGGCCCTCTTCATCGAAGCGCAGGCCCGGCAGGCCCTCGAGCGCCGCTGGAATCATCAGCTCCGAGGGCTTTCCCACGGGGAGCTGCGGGAGGAATGGGATGTCCATCGACAGGGCGACCTGGAGCCCCAGCTCCACCTGCGTATGGGGCAGGCTTCCAATGCCCGTCGTCGCACAGGCGGGCAGTAGCTGGACGGCTCGGCGGATGTTCGGGGCGCTCATGGCGGGGGAGTCTACCCGCTCCCTCCGCCAGCGGGGCACCTCGGGCTTCCCCGGGCGCCGGGCCCTCTCCAAACGGGGCGACCTCATCCTTGCCAGAGGCCCCCAGGGGCGTCCGAAGGAGGAGGAAACCGACATGGTGCTTCCAATCTGGCGAGCAGGCGTCCTGCTGGCGACCCTGGGCTGGGCAGCTCCCTCCCTCGCGAAGGAGGACTCGCCGCGCAAGCAGCAACCGGCTCCATTCTTCGGCGCTTCCGGCCTCACCGTCCGAGGCGGTGTCACGGCCTACACCGGCGACCTGGGCACGGAGACGGACGTGGGCACGTTCCTGGGACTCCAGGCGGATGCGCAGTTGCTGCCCGCAGTGGGCCTGGAGCTGGGTTACGAGGGCTCCGCCAACGGCTTCGCCGACATCGACAACGCGACACTGTGGCGCCACAACCTGGGCGCGCTGGCCAAGGTGGGACCCACCGTGCGCGAGCGCTGGAAGCCCTTCCTCGGCGCGGGCGTGGGCGTCAGCTATCTGGACGCGACGTCGGAAGCCAACGCGCGCCAGTTCGACGACACCTTCCTGGCCGAGGTGCCGCTCACCGCCGGACTCGAGTACCGCTACAACGGGGTGACGGCGGGCGCGCGAGCCACCTATCGCGTGTTCGCCGGCGGCGGAGACTTCGCTCCTGGCGCCGAGGACAACGGCGACCTCTTCACCGCCGGGCTCAGCCTGGGCGGACGGTTCTGACAGTCCACCCGGGCATCACTGCGCCTTCCGCTCACGTCACGGAGAAGTACGACGCCTGCGGATGGTGGAAGACGAGGGCGGACACGGACGCCTCCGGCTCCATCATGCAGCCGTCGGTGAGCTGCACGCCGATGTCCTCCGGGCGCAGCGCCAGGAAGAGCTTGGACTGGTCCTCCAGCCGGGGACACGCGGGGTAGCCGAACGAGTAGCGCTTGCCCGCGTACTCCGCGCGGAAGCGCTCCAACATCGTCATGTCCTGCTTGTCGGGCGTGCCCCACATGCTGCGCAATTGCGTGTGCAAGAGCTCCGCGTAGCCCTCGGCCGTCTCCAGCGCGAGCGCCTGCACCGCGTGCATCTTCAGGAACTCACCCTTGGCCTTGAGGCTCTCGGACAGCTCGCGGATGCCCGAGCCCGCCGTCACCACGAACATCCCCACGTTGTCCGTGGGTACGCCGCGCTCCAGCGGACGCAGGTAGTCAGCCAGGCACAGCCCGCCCTCGCGGTCCTGCCGGGGGAAGTCGAAGCTCGCCGCCTCCTTGCCGGTAGTCCCGTCGAAGAGCACCACGCGGTTGCCGTCGCTGCCCGCCTTGAAGAACTGGAACACCGCGCGCGCCTGCATCAGCCCGCCGCGCAGCATGCCCTTGAGCTCCTCCACGGCCTCCTTCAGCGCCAGCGCCTTGCGCCCCTCCTCCGTCTTCGCCAGGTCCGCCTCCGCGGGCGTCCCCAGCGCGCGCGACGACGTGCGCAGCCCCAGGTGCCGGCCGTACAGCATGACGGGGTTGATGAACTTCCAGATGTGGTCCAGCGGCGTGTTCGTCAGCACGTGCCGCTCCCAGTCCGGCGCCGCGGGCACCGTGTCCAGGATGCGAATCTCCGCGCTGCGCGCACGCGACGTCGGAACCTCCACGCGCGGGCGCTCCTTCACCTCTTGCGCCAGCTTCACGCGGCGCTCGCTCAGCTCACCGCGCAGCTTCGCGTGCGAGGACGGGTCCACAATCTGCTTCGCCAGGTCCAGGCCGCTCATCGCGTCCTGCGCGTAGGCCACCGTGCCGCCGCCGTACGCCGGAGCGATGTTGCGGTCCACGAAGTTGCGGCTGAGCGCCGCGCCGCCCACCAGAATCGGCACGTCCACGCCCGCGCGCCGCAGGTCCTCCGCCGTGGCCACCATCTGGTGCGCGCTCTTCACCAGGAGCCCCGACAGGCCGACGATGTCCGGCTTGTGCTCGCGCACCGCCTGCACCAACTGCTCGGGCGGAACCTTGATGCCCAGGTTCACCACGTGGAAGCCGTTGTTGGCCAGGATGATCTCCACCAGGTTCTTCCCGATGTCGTGGACGTCCCCCTTCACCGTGGCCAGGACAATCTTGCCGCGCATCGCCGCCTGGGCGGAGCTCATGTGCGGCTCCAGGAAGCTCACCGCCGCCTTCATCGACTCGGCGCTCTGGAGCACCTCCGCGACAATCAGCTCGTTGGCGGCGAAGAGCCGGCCCACCTCGTCCATGCCCTTCATCAACGGCCCGTTGATGATTTCCAGCGGCGCGTACTTCGCCATCGCCGCTTCCAGGTCCGCGAAGAGCCCGTCGCGCGAGCCCTCGATGATGTAGCGCTGGAGCCGCTCCTCCAGCGGCAGCGTGCTCACCTGCGCCTTGGGGGGCTTGCGCTCACGGAAGTGCGCGGCGAACGGCGTCACCGGGTCCGTGCCCCGGTTGTAGAGCAGGTCCTCCGCGAGCTTCCGCTCCTCCTCGGGCAGGGACGCGTAGCGCTCCAGCTTCTCCGAGTTGACCAGCGCCATGTCCAGGCCCGCCTGGACGCAGTGGTACAGGAAGACGGAGTTGAGCACCTCGCGGCCCGCCGTCGGCAGACCGAAGGACACGTTGGAGATGCCCAGCACGGAGCGGCACTGCGGGAAGCGCTGCTTGATGAGCCGCACGCCCTCCACCGTCTCCACGCCGCTGCCCGTGTACTGCGCGTCGCCAGAGGCGCACGGGAAGACGAGCGGGTCGAAGTACAGGTCCTCCGCCTTCATCCCGTACTTCTTCGTCAAGAGCTCGAACGAGCGCTCCGCCACCTCCAGCTTGCGCTGGCGCGTCACGGCCATGCCAATCTCGTCGATGCAGCCCACCACCAGCGCCGCGCCGAAGCGGCGCGCCAGCGGCACCACCTTCTCGAAGCGCTCCTCCCCGTCCTCCAGGTTGACGGAGTTGATGATGGCCTTGCCCTGGCTGTACGTCAGGGCCATCTCGATGACGCGCTCATCGGTGGAGTCAATCATCAAGGGCACGCGCACCTTCTTGATGACCACCTCCAGGAACTCGCGCATGTCCTCCAGCTCTTCCCGGTCCGGGTTCGCCAGGCAGATGTCGATGACCTGCGCGCCCCGCTTCACCTGCGCGCGGGCAATCTCCGAGGCGTCCTCTATCTGCCCCGCGACGATGAGCTCCTTGAACTTCTTGCTGCCGATGACGTTGGTGCGCTCGCCGACGATGACCGGGCGCAGCTCGTCCGTCACTTCCAGGTAGTCCACGCCGGACAGCGTGGAGCGAGGCTTGGGCAGGGACGAGCGCGGCTTCAGGCCCTTCACCGCCTGGGCCAGCGCGCGGATGTGGCCCTCCTGCGTGCCGCAACACCCGCCCACCACGTTGAGCCAGCCCTGCTCACAGAAGCGCCTGAGCGAGCGCGCCAGCATCTCCGGCGTCTCCAGGTAGTGGCCGTTCTCGTCCGGCAGGCCCGCGTTGGGCACGCACGACACCGGGAACGAGCTCAGCGCCGCCAGCGAGCGCAGGTGGTCCGTCATGAAGTCCGGACCCGTGGCGCAGTTGAGCCCCAGGTACAGCAACTCCACGTGCTCCAGCGACGCGGCCAGGCTCTCCACGCTCTGCCCCGCGAGCATCGTCCCCATGGGTTCAATCGTCCCGGACACCGCCACCGGCAGCGAGTAGCCCAGCTTGCGGAACGCGCGTTCGATTCCCAGCAGCGCCGCCTTGATGTTGCGCGTGTCCTGCGCCGTCTCCACCAGGAGGTAGTCGGAGCCACCGAGCGCGAGGCCCTCGGCCTGCACCGCGAAGTTCTCCACCAGCTCCTCGAAGGTGATGCCGCCGGTGACGCTGATGGCCTTCGTCGTGGGGCCCACCGAGCCCGCAACCCAGCGAATCCGTCCGTCCTTCGCCTCGGCCTCGGCGGCGGCTTCCCGCGCCAGTCGCGCGGAGGCCTCGTTGATTTCGAGCGCCTTGTGCCCCAGGCCGAACTCGTTGAGGACTATCGGCGTGCCGCCGAAGCTGTCCGTCTCCGTCACGTCCGCGCCCGCCGCGAAGTAGCGCGCGTGGATGTCCCGGATGATGTCCGGCCGGGTGAGGACCAGGTTCTCGTTGCAGCCCTCGAACTCGGCGCCGCCGAAGTCCGCCGCCTTGAGGTCCAGCTGCTGCAGCAGCGTCCCCATGGCGCCGTCCAGCACCAGCACGCGCTCACGCATCGTGGTGCGCAGGGCCTCCACGCGGCGACCGTTCTCTCCGGAAGGGGGCGGAAGGGCAGTGGGACTCGTCATGATGGCTTCACTCCAGTCAGCAGAAAGACTCGAAAGGGGCTGGCACCGTCGCGGGCATGCGCCTCGCGGGTGAGCGACGCGAAGCCCCGCTCACGCAGCGCCGTCTCCAACTGCGCCGGCTCGAAGCCCAGGTGTCGGTGGCCCAGCCGCTCCACCACCCAGCGCTCCTCGTGCGGCATCAACTCCAGCAACACCAACCGGCCGCCCGGCTTGAGCAGCCGCGCCGCCTCCGCCAGCACGCTGGCGGGGTCCTCCACGTGGTGGAGGCTCTGCGAAATCACCACCAGGTCCATCCGCCCCGACTCCAGCGACAGCCGCTGCAGGTCCTCGCACAGGAAGGTGACGTTGGCGGCCTGCTCACGCCCGGCCCGCTCGCGCGCCTGCTCCAGCGCCTCCGCGTTCTGGTCGATGGCCCACACGTGCCGCGCCCAGCGGGCAATGGCCACGCTCAACACCCCCGTGCCGCAGCCGAAGTCCGCCACGTCCAGGGGCGGCAAGAGCGACGCCAGCGCGCCCGCCCACAGGAACCAGGACTGGCCCGGCTCCAGGAGCCGCTCGTTCAGCGCCTGCCGGTCCGCGCGCGCGCGCAGCAGGTCCATCAGCCGCGCCGAGTCCCCCGCCGCGTCCTCCGCCTCCCGCGCCAGCCGGATGAGCGGCCAGCGGGTGTCATCCCCCTCCAGCGCCAGCGAGTAGTAGCTGAAGCCCGCCTGCCGCTCCTCGCGGATGAGCCCCAACCCCTTGAGCTTCCCCAGGTGGTGCGACACCGACGACTGCGCCACGCCCACCAGCGACACCAGCTCCGTCACGTTCAGCGGCGCCTCCGACACCAGCCGGAGGATGCGCAGCCGCGTCGGGTCTCCGAGGGCCCGGAAGGATTGGGAGAGGGCTTCCATATCGCCGCATCAACATATGTCGATGCCCCGCTGGTGGCCAGCGGACTTTCGACGCACCGCGTGCTTCATGGCGGACAGTGGTAGATGTGGGACATGGCTTCTCCCTCCCTGCACCAGCTCCTCCAAGGCAAGCGGTTCGGCCTGGTCCTCTCCGCGGGCTACTTCGGCTTCTATGGGCACGCCGGCTTCCTCAAGGGGCTGGCGAGCTCGGGGCTCAAGCCGCATGCGTACGCGGGGACGAGCGCGGGCGGCATGGTGGCGGCCTACGCTGCGGCGGGCATGCCGGTGCACGCGATTGAGGAGCTGGTGCTGCGCCAGACGCGGGCCAACTTCTGGGACCCGGACCCGATTGGCGCGGTGATGAACGCGGACGCCAGCGGCCACGGCCTCACGGGCCTGCTCAAGGGCACGCGCTTTCGCAAGCTGCTCGAGGACACGCTGGGCGCCAGGACTTTCGAGGACCTGCCGCACCCGCTGCTCCTCGTCGGCGCGAACCTGACGCTGGGCAGCCACGAGGTGTTCACCACGGGCGAGCTGGCCCCGCGCGTCCATGCCACCTGTGCGTACCCGGGCCTGTTCCGCGCGGTGCCGCTGGAGGGCAACCTGTACTGGGACGGTGGACTGGTGGACAAGGCGCCCGCGCTGTCGCTGCATGACAGCGGCGTGGGGAAGGATTTGGACGCCATCCTCGTGCACTTCCTGCCGAGCAAGACGCGCAAGGTGGTGGGCGGGCCCATGGCGTACGCGCAGGGGCTGGCGGCGGGCTCGGCCGCGCTGCGCAGGGACCACTTCCGCCTCCAGCTCACCGTGCTGGAGGGCCGGCAGATTCCCGTCTACGTCGTCGTCTCCAACCTGCCTCCGGTGACGCCCACCACCATGGAGCGCGGCTTCGACGCGCTGGACCAGGCGCGCCTGTCCGCCGCGGTGTCCCTGGCCCGGCCTCCCGTGCCGTTCGCCCAGGCGCAGTGGTGAGCTGAAGCTCGCGGGCGCGCTCGGCCTTCAGCGCCCGCCGTAGCGGCGGTGGTCCACCATCAGGCAGCGGTCCTGCACCACCTGGATGCCCGCGCGCGCCAGCTTCTCCGCCGCCGCGTCGTTGCGGATGCCGGACTGGAACCACACCGCCTTCGGCTTCTTGGCGATGATGTCGTCCACGTGCGCGTCGATGTCCTGCGGCCGTCGGAAGACGTCCACCAGGTCCACCTCGCCCGGAACGTCCGCCACCCGGCGGAACACCGGCTTGCCGAGGATGTGCGTCACGTCCGGGTAGTAGACGGGCACGGGCACCACCTCCACGCCCGCGCTCGCCAGATAGTCCGGCACGTAGAAGGCGGGCTGCCCCGACTGCTGCTCCGTCTTGATGCCCAGCACCGCCACGCGCCGCGCGCTCTTCACCACGCGCTCCACGCCCGCTTCGTCCCTGATGAGGTTCTCTTCCCAGCTCATCGCGCCTCCTCTTGAAGCCCCTGTGCTCGCGATTCCATCGTCACCGTCCACGCCGCCCCGTCCACCCGCGCCTTCACCGTGAGCTCGCGGCTCACCGGCACGAAGCGGCCGTACGCCATCACCTGCTCACCCTGGCACGTCACGCCCGGCGTCAGCTCCGGCCGCCCCGCCGCCACCCACGCATCCGACAGCTCGTCCGGCGCATCCTCCGGCACCGCGTCCAAACACCGCAGGCTCAGCACCACCGCGTCACCGTACTCCGTGTCCCGCGTGCCCTGCACGGTGCGCTCCAGCACATAGGCCACCTGCGTGTCGCCCACCGGCAGCCAGTCCACCGCCCAGGTGCGTTGTCCCTCCGACAGATGGCGCTGGAACAGGCCGCCGAACTTCGCCTCCCACTCGCGCCGCGTGCGGCCCTCCAGCGCCTCCGCGCCGAAGAAGCGAAGGAGCGGCTTCGCGTCCACGCCCGCCGGCACCGACTGCCGCACCGCCTCCGCCGCGGCCTCGGGAGACACCAGCTTCACGAAGGTACCGTCCGCCGCCAGCTGCAGCCTCAGCGCGAAGCGCAGGAGCACGTCATCCACCCAGCCCTCCACCTCCACCCCGGCGCGCGACTGCTTCGCGTGCGACACCGACTGCGTGAGCAGCCAGCCGCCCTCGTTCGGGGTGAAGCGGGACTCGGTGGTCAGCTCCGCCTCCTCGCGCACCACGCCGCCCGCCTGCTCGACGACGCGGACGCCGCGCTGGGACTCGGTGAGGACCCGGTCGACCGGGGGTTGGAACGTCACGCGCACCCGGGGCGTCACCGTGGGCACGGGCACCCGCAGCGGGGACGGCTTCCGACAGGCGGATGTCAGCGACAGCACGAGACAGCTCAGCAGGAGTCCTGGACGCATGCGCCCGCGAACGCTGGCAGAAACGGCCAGCGCCCGCGAGCGCTTCCTCGATTCCAAGGTCCGGACCTCAGGGGTGCCGCGTGCTGCCGTCGGGCGCGTTCTCCACCAAATCCCGGCCGATGTTGCGCCTGTCTCTGCGCACGCCGTCATCGTCGGGGAGTCCGCCCTGGGAGAAGCGCCTCGCCGCCTCCGCCAGATCTCGCATCACGGCCTCGCGCGACGCGTACTCGGTGTTCGGCAGGCACTTGAGGACGTTGATGATGTCGACGGTGGCCCCGCCATCCTCGGCGGACTCCACGAGCTCCTCCCGCGTCGCCGGGTAGTCCACCGAGTCGATGTGAGGGGTGATGGAGAGCCCGGGGTCTTCCGCGGTTCCGAATGCCATCTGCGGCTGCCTTTCTGCCCGGCCCGTGAGGCCCGGGCGTGCATCACTGGGGTACGAGGAATCTGGGGACGGCGCCCGCGCCAGACCACCCGGCCGTCCCCCTCCCCTCCCCTGGCCGGCCAGGGGGCCAGCCGCCCTGGCACCTCCCGAGGTAGAGTCCCCGCCCGCCGCCCCTGTCGCCCGGAGCCCCGCCCATGTCCGCCGCCCCCTTGCTGCTCGCCTGGCTGGTGTTCGCCAGCACGCCGGCCACGCCGACCGCCGCCCCCAAGAGCGTCTATGCCCTCGACGATGACGCCTTCATCGACCAGGCCCAGGCTGACCTGGAGCAGCTGGAGCGCTACACCCGCGGCCTGCGCCGGCTCCAGGACGAGGTGAAGCAGTCGCGCGCCCTCTACCTCCAGAAGCAGAGCGTGCCGTACACGCCGGACCAGAAGCAGCAGCTGCTCACGACGTGGGCGACCTTCTTCGACTACTTCGTCTCCACGGAGGTCATCCGCCAGCGCTACTGGGACTTCGTGAAGGTGCCCTCCCTCACCCAGCCCAAGAAGCACGCCTGGGGCTTCCTGCTCACCCACGGCGCGCTCACCACGGAGCTGGCCCACGGCCTCACCTACGCGGAGCTCACCGGAGGCCGCAAGCAGCTGGAGACCCTCCTGGACGAGCCCTCCGCCGAGTACGGCGTGCCCCCGCGCGCCTTCGCCCGCTTCAAGGACAAGGTCATCCACGTGGCCACCACCACCCAGCTCTACACGGGGGACACGTACAAGGAGCAGCTCCGTCCGCTGCTGGTGAAGGCCGGCGCGCTGGACGCCCCGCGCGTGCCCTGGGTGATGCAGGAGATGAAGCTCAACAGCGAGGTGGCCAAGGGGCTGCTCGTCAAGCGTGGCCCCACCATGTTCGCCAAGGCCGCCGTCGACGTCACCCAGGACTCCACCCAGCGCGCCTTCTTCCCCGTGCAGCGCGCGGTGGCCGAGTGGATGGGCGACACCCGCGTGCACCGCACCGGCCAGCCGCTCATCTCCCGCGAGCAGGCGCTGGGCGTGCTCAAGCGGATGGAGCCGGGCGACATCATGGTGGCGCGGCAGAACTGGTACCTCTCCAACATCGGCCTGCCGGGCTTCTGGCCGCACGCGGAGCTCTTCGTGGGCACAGCCCAGGAGCTGGCCGCGTACTTCGACGAGGACACGGACGTGAAGGCCTGGGTGGCCACGCTCCCGGGCAAGCCCGCGTCGTTCAGCGCGCACCTGGCGAGCGCGTACCCCGCCAAGTGGGCCGAGTACTCCGGCAAGGACTCGCACGGCGACCCCATCCGCATCATCGAGTCCATCAGCGAGGGCGTCAGCTTCACCGGCCTGGAGCACGGCATGCGCGTGGACTACCTGGGCATCATGCGCCCCCGGCTGCCCCGCGTGGACAAGGCGCGCGCCATCCTCCGCGCCTTCGCATACCAGGGCCGCCCCTATGACTTCGACTTCGACTTCTTCTCCGACCAGACGCTGGTGTGCACGGAGCTGGTGTGGAAGTCCTACGCGCCCTCGAAGGAGATGCGCGGCCTGGCCGTGCCGCTGGTGGACGTCGTCGGCCGGCGCACCCTGCCCGCCAACGAGCTGGTGCGCCTCTTCGACGCCGAGCACGGCCGCGACAGCCGCCAGCTCGACTTCGTCGCCTTCCTGGACGGCCGGGAGGGCGAGGGGCTCGCGAAAGAGGCGGACGAGGCGGCTTTCCGTTACAGCTACCGCCGAGCCAAGTGGGACATCGCCCAGGAGTAGGCACGCACATGACGGAAGAAGTGGCCCAGGACATGCTGGAGCTGTCCGCCCAGCTCTTCGAGCGGATGATTTCGCAGCAACAGGCCAAGGTGCTTCGCCTGGCCCGCGAGGCCGTGCCCAACCTCACCCCCGAGGAGCTGCGCAATCCCCATGACTTCCCCGAACTCAAGGAACACCCGACTTTCGAGTACGAGGATGGAATCCTGGCGGGGTTGATTTCGGCCCAAATGGGGCTGCGCGCGGAAATCAAGGGGAGGCTGCCCTATGCACCGCCCACCTTCTGACGCTCGGTCGCCTGCCTTTGCCGTCCAGCCCGGTGTGGGTTAGTGGTTGCCGCCGTGAGCATCCCCACAGGATTCAGCCCGCCGCTGGCCCGGGAACGGTTGGTGTCGGCGCTGGCCGCGGAGCCTCCGCGTCTGGACCTGGCCGCATTGGCCATCGCCACGTTGGACAGGCCGGAGCTGGACGCGCCCGCGTGTCTGCATGTGCTGGACGTCCTGGCGTGTCGGGTCCAGGTGGAGTCGGAGCGGATGACGGACAAGGGCGAGGCGCTCGCGCCCCTTCGAGCGCTGCGCCACGTGCTGTCGGACATCGAGGGCTTTCGCGGCAACGAGGACGACTACCACTCGCCGGAGAACAGCTTCCTGGACCAGGTGCTGGAGCGGAAGCTGGGCCTGCCGATAACGCTGTCCGTCGTCTATCTGGAAGTCGCGCGCCGGGCGGGCATCCCCCTGTACGGAGTGCCGTTTCCCGGACACTTCCTCGTCGCGCACGACGCCGGGGACCACAAGCTGGTGATGGACCCGTTCCACCAGGGCGACATCCTCACCGAGCACGGCTGCGAGGAGCTGCTCAAGCGCGTGGCTCCGCAGCTCAAGTTCGACCGGGCCATGCTGGCGCCGGCGCCGGTGGAGCTGATTGCCTACCGCATGTTGTCCAACCTGCGGCGGGTGTACCTGGGCCGCGAGGACCGCGAGCGCGGGCTGGCGGTGGTGGACCTGCTGCTGCTCTTGGCGCCGGACCATCCGGGAGAGCTGCGCACGCGCGCGGCGCTCCTGGCCAACCTGGGTGCGTACCGCGCGGCGCTGCGCGACGTGGAGCGGTGCCTGGAGCTGTCTCCGGAGGCGCCGGACCGCGACCGCCTGGAGATGACGGCCCGCGAGCTGCGTGAGCGCGCCTCGCTGCTCAACTGAAAAACCCCTCGAGGCCCTCGCTCGTCTCGGGGGGCCCGGAGCGTCATCCATGTCCCAGACGGTGAAGCCCTGGCGGCGACTGCGCCTCGGGTTGGAGCACGACTATCAGGTGCTGACGGTCCGCGAGGACAAGTGGGCGGACCCGAGGACGGAGCAGGAGCATCCGCGCGTGCGGGTGGACTGCGCGGACTGGGTCAACGTCATCGCGGTGACGCCGGAGGACTCGCTGGTGTTGGTGCGCCAGTTCCGTTTCGGCGTGGCCGCCGACACGCTGGAGGTGCCCGGCGGCATGGTGGACGAGGGCGAGGACCCGGCCGTGGCGGCGGCGCGCGAGCTGGAGGAGGAGACGGGCTACGTGGCGGGCCGCGTGGTGCCGCTGGGTTGGGTGCATCCCAATCCCGCGCTGCAGGACAACAGGTGCTTCAGCTTCCTCGCGTTGGACTGCGTGAAGGCCCATGCGGGCCGGCAGGACGAGGCCGAGGACATCGCCGTGGAGCTGCACCCGCGCGCGGACGTGCCTCGGCTCATCTTGGAGGGACACATCACCCACTCGCTCGTGGTGGGGGCCTTCTTCCTGGAGAAGCTGCGCGAGGACGCGGGCGGGAAGCGCTAGCCGGCCATCATCTGCGCTCGCAGCCGCAGCCGCACGCGTCGAAGAAGGGCGTCTCGTCCGGGGCGCAGACGAACATGATTTGACGGCAGCCCTTCGCGTCCTTGGAGATGGAGCGGCGGCCCGAGTCCTCCAGGGAGCAGCGTGCGCGCACGCCCTCCGCGACGAGCGTGGGCGACTCCGGCCCGTCACCGTCTCCGGAGCCGGGACTGCAGCCCATGCTGACCACGACGGCGAGGAACCCCAGGGTGGAGTGGGTCATCCTGACGTTGAGCACCCTTGGACCTCCTCTGCGCCCTCGCGCCTGCCGGGCGCACGTGGCGAGTGCTCAATCTGGACGACGGCTCCGACAAGCGGGAGCCCCGGAGGGCACGAGTTCAGGGAGGGCCGTGCTCGGGAGCACACTGTCCACGTCCTGAAATGGACACCGGGCAGCCCGCACGTGCCGCGCTTCAACGGGCGGGCATTGCGCAGGGCGGAGGGAGGCGCTCGACGTCACGGCACGAAGCACCTCCCTCGCCACGCCTCCGAGGCACGGAACGGGGAGGCGGCGGGCTTCTGGCATGGGCCTCTCCGATCCATGCGCGCTCGCAAGAGCCGCCGCGCTCAACCCTTCGCGCGCTTGCGGGGACTCGACGGGGCCTTGGCGCCGTCCTTCTTTGACTCCCGCTCCCACGTCCCCGAGCGGCCTCCGGACTTGTGCTCGAGCTGCACGGCCTCCAGCACCATGCCCCGGTCCACGCTCTTGCACATGTCATAGACGGTGAGCGCCGCCGCGCACGCGGACGTCAGCGCCTCCATCTCCACGCCCGTGCGGTCCACCGTCCGCACCGTCACGCGGACGGACAGGCCCTCCTTCACGGGCTCGAGCGTCACCTCGACACCGGACAGCGCGATGGGATGGCACAGCGGGATGAAGTCCGGGGTGCGCTTGGCGGCCATGATGCCCGCGAGCCTCGCCGCGGCGAGCACGTCCCCCTTCTCCACCTTCCCCGCGAGGATGCGCTCCCGGGTTGCGGGCAACATGCGCAACAGCCCGGTGGCCACCGCCACGCGCTCCGTCTTCGGCTTCGCGCCGACATCCACCATCTTCACCGGCCCACCCCCTGCGCCACGGCCTGGAGCAGGTCCTCCACCACGTCGTCCGGGTCCTCCAGCCCCACGGACACGCGGATGAGGCTCTCGCGAATCCCCGCCGCCTCGCGCTCCTCGGGCGTCAGCCGGCGCGCGCTGGCGCTGGCCGCGTGCATCACCAGCGTGCACACGTCGCCGAGCGAAGGCCCCGGACGTCCCACCTTCAGCGCCTCCAGGAAGCGCATGGCCTCGGGACGACCCGCACCTCGGATTTCGAAGGACACCATGGGGCCGCCGTCCTTGAGCACCTCGCGAGCCACCGCGTGGTCCGGATGCGAGGGCAGCCCCGGGTAGATGACTCGCTCCAACAGTGGCGACTCCGCGAGCCGCCGCGCCACGTGCGCCGCGTGCTCGGAATGGGCCTTCATCCGCACCGGCAAGGTGCGCAGGCCGCGCAGGGTGAGCCACGCCTCGAACGGCCCCAGCACGTCGCCAGCCAGGATGCGCGCGGCGCGCAGCACGTCGATGCGCGAGCGAGCGCCGCTCACCGTCCCGCCCAAGGCGTCGCTGTGTCCGTTGAGCCACTTGCTGGTGGACTGCACCGCGTAGTCCGCGCCCAGCTCCAGCACGCGCTGCCCCATGGGCGAGGGGAACGTCGCGTCCACCGCGAAGGCCGCGCCCACGTCCCGGCACGCCTTCGCCAGTCCGCACAGGTCCGCCACGCGCAGGAGCGGATTGCTGATGCTCTCCGCCAGCACCAGGCGCGGCTTCAGCTCGCGGATGCGCGCCTGCGTCCCCGCGTCCGTCAGCTTCAGCGCATGCAGTTCTACTCCCAGCGCCGCGCACAGCTTCTTGTAGAGCGCGCGCGTGACGCCATAGCCGTCCGCCGGCATCACCAGCCTGTCGCCGGGCCGGAAGTCCTGGGCCTCGAAGAGCGAGCGCAGCGCGGCCATCCCACTGGCATAGGCCACGCACGACTCAGCGCCCTCCAGCGCGGCCACCGCCTCCTCGAGCAGCGTGGTGTTGGGAGCGCTGATGCGGGCATAGGCGTAGTCCTTGCCATCCAGCGCGCCGTCCAAATCGTCGCTGCTGTCGAACCAGCTCACCGCCGACACGGAGATGGGGGGCGAGACGGGCACCGCCTTGCTGCCCGTCAGCCGCGTCCCCGCGTGCACCGCCAGCGTCTTCTGCTTCGTGCTCATGAGAGTCCTGTTCCGTCCCTGCCCGGCGCTCGGGCCCGGCTCGAAAAAAAGGCCGGCCCGCCATGGAGACGGGCCGGCCTGGAGCATGCGTCACGCGGTGGCGGGTGGGCTACTCGCCCTGCTCAATCAACCAGCGCTCCGCGTCGATGGCCGCCATGCAGCCGGTGCCGGCGGCGGTGATGGCCTGACGGTAGTAGCTGTCCTGCACGTCACCACAAGCGAACACGCCGGGGATGTTGGTGCGGGTGCTGCCCGGCACCGTCTTGAGGTAGCCGCCCTGGTGCGTCTCCAGGATGCCCTGGAACAGCTCCGTGTTCGGCGTGTGGCCAATGGCCACGAACAGGCCGGTGGCGTTGAGCAGCTGGCTGTCGCCCGTCTTCAGATTGCGCACCACCGCGCCCGTCATTCCCTTCGCGTTGCCGGTGACTTCCTCCACCGCCGAGTTCCACAGGAAGGAAATCTTCGGGTTGTTGAGCGCGCGCTCCTGCATCACCTTGGACGCGCGCAGCGAGTCGCGACGGTGGACGAGGGTGACGTGCTTGACGATTTTCGCCAGGTACGTGGCCTCCTCCATCGCCGTGTCACCGCCGCCCACGACGAGCACTTCCTGATTCTTGAAGAACGCGCCGTCACAGGTGGCACACGCGGAGACACCCCGGTTCTTGTAGGTGTCCTCGCCCTTGACGCCCAGCCACTTGGCCGTGGCACCGGTGGAGACGATGACGGTCTCCGACAGGACACGACCAATGCTCTCCCCTTCGATGACGAAGGGGCGCTTGCTGAAGTCCACCTTCACCACGTTCTCCATGTGGATGACCGTGCCGAAGCGCTCCGCCTGCTTCTGGAAGCGGTCCATCAGCTCAGGGCCGGTGATGGCCTCCGGAAAGCCCGGGTAGTTCTCCACGTCCGTGGTCACCATGAGCTGGCCGCCCGGCACGCGCTGGGGATGCTCCAGCGTGGGCCCGCCGGCGAACACCACCGGCTCCAGGTTGGCGCGCGCGGCATAGATGGCCGCGGTGTAACCCGCAGGCCCCGAGCCGATGATGGTCACCTTGTTGATTTTCTCCTCCGCCACGGGTGGCTCCTCCCTCTATTCCGTTGAGGCCGCGAAGGTACCAGAGGCCCTCGGGCACGTGATACGAAGCTGGCCTCATGGATGCCGAGCTCCTCAAGAAGGTTGCGCTGTTCGAGGGTTTGACCCAGGGCCAGCTCGCCAAGGTGGCGCAACTCGGCCAGACCAGGGACTACCCGGCGGGCGCCTTCCTCTTCCGCGAGGGGGAGGCCGGCCATGAGATGTTCGTAGTGTCCCGGGGCAAGGTCCGCATCTCCAAATCCGTGCCGGGCATCGGCGAGGAGGCGCTCGCCATCCTGGAAGCCGGCCAGTACTTCGGCGAGATGGCGATTATCGAGGACTCTCCCCGCTCGGCGGACGCCATTGCCCACATCTCCTGCTCGGTGTGGGTCATGGAGAGGTCCAAGCTGGACCAGCTCATGTTCACCGACAAGGACCTGGCCTACGTCCTCCTCTGGACGCTCGTCCGGACGCTGAGCGAACGGCTCCGCGAGACGAACGACAAGATCAAATCGTTCTTCGCCATCTCCCGCTTCTGACCCCAGCCCGCACCGCCCGCCTCTCACCTGTCGAGAGGGGCCGTGGTGTGCCGGTGTCCGTCCGGAAGCCGGGCCGCTTTCGAGCAGTCCGGGATGGGTAGGCACACCGCGCCCCAGGTAGCGACAGCGGGCACACGCCTTGCTCAAGCACCGTCCCGGGGAAGGTGGGCGGGATGGAGTGGAGCATGGGCGGGGCGTGGACGGGGAGCGGTGAAGCGGTGGGCGAGGAGTCGGTGGGGGTGCACGCGTCCGGGGGCATGGAGCAGTCCCGGGAGCGGCTCTTCCGGTTGGGGGCGCAGGCTCTCACCGACTCGGAGCTTCTGTGTGTCGCGTGGGGCCTGGCGGCGCGCTCGCGAGGGCTGGAGGCGGCCGGGACGCTCCTGAGGCGCAGTGGCGGCCTCAAGGCGCTGCTGCAGGCGGAGCCGGTGGAGCTGAAGGGAATCCCGGGCCTGGGGCCGCGGCGGGCGGCGCAGGTGCTCGCGGCGCTGGAGCTGGGCCGTCGCGCCCAGCGCTCTCCGGAGCGGCGTCCCAAGCTGCGCACGCCCCGGGAGATTCACGCGTACCTCACGCCCGTCATGGGGGCGCTGCGGCGGGAGGTGTTCCACGTGCTGTGCTTCAACGCGCGCAACGTGCTGGTGCATGACGCGCGGGTGGCGGAGGGCACGCTGAACACGTGCCCGGTGGACCCCCGGGAGGTGTTCGCCGCGGCGCTCGTCTCGCGCGCGACGGCCATCGTCCTGGCGCACAACCACCCCTCGGGAGACCCGGAGCCCAGCGTCCAGGACGTGGGGCTGACGCGGCACCTCGTCGCGGGGGCGAAGCTGCTCAACCTCAAGGTGCTGGACCACCTGGTGGTGGGAGACGGGGCGTTCGTGTCGATGCTGGAGCGGGGGCTGCTCCCGGACGGGGAGTGGGAGCCGAAACGGGAATGGAACGTGGCGCGAGGAGGTGGGTGATGGCGGGGTGCCTTGTCGGGATGGTGCAGGTGGAGCTCCTGGAGGACACGCGGGCGCAGGTGGTGCGGCTGGAGACCGGGCGGGCCTGCACGGTGGAGCGCGCGGAGCTGCCGGTGGACGCTCGCGAGGGCGACGTGGTGGTGGATGGACGCAGGGAGCCGGACGCCACCGCGCTGCGAGTGCTGGAGGTGGCGCTGAAGCGAGCACGCCTGGCCGCCCCCGTACCGCCGGGGCTGGAGCTGTGAAGGGGGGCGGGGCGCCGTTTCCGTTGACGGCCGGTCCAGGATGGTGAACATGCGAGCGATGCCGTTGGCCCTGCCCTACTTCGAGGAAGCTCAGCAGGGCCTGGTGCGTCACTTCGGACTGACGCAGTTCCGTCCCGGGCAGGCGGAGGTCATCTCCACCGTGCTGAGCGGGCGCAACACGGTGGTGGTGATGCCCACGGGCGCGGGCAAGAGCCTGTGCTACCAGCTGCCGGCCACGCTGCTGCCAGGGCTGACGCTGGTGGTGTCGCCGCTCATCGCGTTGATGAAGGACCAGGTGGAGCAGCTCACCGCGCGCGGCATCAGCGCCACGTTCATCAACTCGTCGCTGTCGGACCTGGAGCGGGCGGAGCGGATGCGCCGGCTGCGCGCGGGCGAGTACAAGCTCCTGTACGTGGCGCCCGAGCGCTTCCGGAGCGCGAGCTTCGTGCAGACGCTCCTGGACGTGGGCGTGGACCTGCTCGCCGTGGACGAGGCGCACTGCATCTCCCAGTGGGGCCACGACTTCCGGCCGGAGTACGCGCAGCTGGGCCAGGTGCGCAAGAAGCTGCGTCCCCCGCGCACGGTGGCGCTCACCGCGACGGCCACGCCGGAGGTGCGCGCGGACATCGTCCGGGTGCTGCTGATGAAGGAGCCCCGCGAGTTCGCCATGGGGTTCGACCGGCCCAACCTCTTCCTGGGCAAGCAGGAAGTGGGCGGAGACACGGACCGTCACGAGGCCTGCGCGCGGCTGGCGGCGCTGGGCGGCAGCGGCATCATCTACTGCTCCACGCGCCGCGCGGCGGACGGCATCTTCGCGGAGTTGCACGGCCGGGGCCTGAAGGCGGTGCTGTACCACGCGGGCATGGACGACGACGCGCGGAGGCGGGCGCAGGACACCTTCATGTCCACGAAGGACGCGGTGGCGGTGGCCACCAATGCGTTCGGCATGGGCATCGACAAGTCGGACATCCGCTTCGTCGCGCACGCCAACATCCCCCGGGCGGTGGAAGCGTACTACCAGGAGATTGGCCGAGCGGGCCGGGATGGCGGCGACGCGCGCGCGGTGCTGCTGTTCAACCACTCGGACGTGTACACGCAGGAGCGGCTCATCCAGGGCAACCACCCTTCGGAGACGGTGCTCGCGGACACGTGGGGCGTGCTCCAGTCCGTGGAGGAGTTCGAGCGGGGCGTGCACGTGCTGGCGGGCATGGTGAACGCCAGCGAGTTCGAGGTCTCCGCGGCGCTGCGCATCTTCGAGCGGGCCGGGAAGCTGGAGCGCGGCGGACGGGGCGAGGGCGAGCACGGGCTGACGCTGACGGAGAAGGCGCCAGCCGCGCACCCGCATGCGGCGGACGCGCAGCGGCTCCTGAAGTCGCTGCTGGAGACGTTTCCCCTGGGCCGGCAGGTCACCACGGAGCTGACCATCCTCGCGCGGCGCGTGGGCCTGTCGGTGGACGACGCGAGACACGCGCTGGGCCTCCTGGAGAAGTCAGGCGTGGTGAATGTGCGCCGGCCCTTCTCCGGACGCTCCATCCGGGCGCTGGCGCGGCTGCCCTTCCGCGAGCTGGGCATGGACCTGAGCCACGTCCGGGAGCAGGAGCGGCAGAACCTCCAGCTCCTGCGGCGAATGACGGACTACGCCTACGCGGACCGGGAGCAGCGCTGCCGGCGTGGCGTCGTGCTCCACTACTTCGGCCAGCAGGACGTGGAGACCTCCTGCGGCAACTGCGACGTGTGCGCGCCCGCGAAGATGCCGGTGCTCCTCTCGTCGGGAGGACCGTCCGCGTCCCGAGCCCGCACGGCGGCCTCGGCACAGCCGGTGATGAACTACAGCGAGCTGGCCTCCACGGAGCTGCGGCGCTGGCGCAAGGAACTGTCGAAGGACCTGGGCGTCGCGCCGTTCATCATCTTCAACGACGCCACGCTGCTCGGGCTGGCGGCGGCGCTCCCCATCGACCGGGAGACCTTCCTCACGGTGAAGGGCACGGGCGAGAGCCGCTGGGAGCGCTTCGGCCCCAAGGTGGTGGAAATCTGTTTGATGGCGCGCGCCGCAGGCCATGAGCCCCAGGCGGCCCCCATGGCGGCTGCGCGCAAGCCCCGCGTCCGGCGCTCCCTGGGCATCAACTGACGCGGGCCCCGCGGCGTCCGAGGCTCCAGGCCGACGAGGCTACGCGCCTCCGCCTCGGCGCATCCCCCGGGCGATGAGGTAGCGCAGGCCGCCCATGACGGTGCCCACCACGAGGGCGAGCAGGAAGATGACCACCACCGTGGTGAAGCCGAAGATGAGGCGCACCCCGTACTCGGGGATGCGGCCGTTGAAGAAGGCCGTGCGCAGCGGCTCCATGGCGCCGACCAGCTCCAGCGCGCGCGCCGGCAGCGAGTCCAGCGACAGCGACAGGCGCTGGAGGAACTTCGAGGGGAACAGGCGCAGGGCGCCCTCCACCACGATGCCCACCAGGAGGTAGAGCGCCGACAGCAGGAAGGCGTTGCCCCACATGATTCGCAGCAGCGGGGACTCGGGCCCAGGGCCAGAGGGAGGTTGGCGCACGCTAACGAGCCGCTTTCTTCTTGAGGGACGGCAGCGCCTTCTTTACGCGCCCCGCCTCCTCGCTGCCACCCGCCAGCCGGAGAAAAGCTTCGTAGGACTCCACCGCCCGGGACAGCTCCGCCGACTCGCGCACCAGCACGTCCGCCAGCGCCAGGTGCGCGGGGCCGTCCGTGGGCTCCAGCTCCACCGCCTTCAAGAGCGACGCCTTCGCCACGGACTCCTGCCGCTGCTTCAGCGCCACCAGCCCCAGCGCCAGGTGAGAGCGGCCCTGATACGGCGCCAGCCGCACCGCCTCCTCCGCCGCCGCCCGGGCGTCCTTCAGCACGCCAGTGCCCAGCAGCACGCGGGCCATGGCGGCCTGGGCGAAGGCCTTGTCCCAGACCGTCGGCGCACGCGAGGCCAGGTCCTCCAGCGTCCGGGCCGCCCCTCGGCCGCCACTGGGGAGCTGCACGTAGAGCTCGCCCACCCGTCCACAGGTGGCATCGGAGCCCTCACGCCGGGCCGCCGCGAAGGCCGCGTCCGCGTTGTCCACGTTGCCCTGGCGCAGGAAGGCGTGGGCAATCTCGCAGAAGGTGTCCGGGTCCTTCGGGTCCAGCTTGTTGGCGCGCTCCAGCGCGGAGAAGCCGCCCTTGGCATCGCCCGAGGCGAACAGGATGGCGGCGCGCAGCCGGTGCGCCTCCGCGTCGTCGGGAGCGAGCTTCGCCGAGCGACCCGCCGCCCCTTCCGCCTCCTTGCGACGTCCGGCATGGAAGAGCGCCAGCGCGAAGCCCTTGTGCGCGGCGGCGCTGCCCGGGTTGTCGAGCTGCCAGGTCTCGAACTGCTTGAGGGCCTCGGGCGTGCGCCCCATGGCCAGCAGCGTGCGGCCCAACGCGTCGCGCGACTCGCCGTGCGAGCCGTTGCGCTCCACCGCCTGCGTCAGCGGCTTGAGGGCCATGTCCGGCAGGCCACGCGACAGGAGCAGCCGTCCCAGGGAGCACGAAGCCTCGTAGTCGCGAGGGTCCTTCTGCGCCTCCTCGAACTGGGCCTGCGCCTTGTCGAAGGCGCGCTCGCGCCAGTACACCTGCCCCAGCGCCAGTCGCATGTCATTGCGCGGGCGCTTGGACGCGGCCAGCGCCTTCTCGAGCAGCTCGCGGGCCTGCGCCGCGTTGCCCTCGGCGGCATCCGCCAGGGCCAGCAGTGACACGGCCTCCGGAGGGTAGCGCTCGTTCACCCGCGTGCGGGCCAGCTCCGCGCGGGCGCGCTTCCAGTCTCCGAGCCGCGCATAGGCCGCGCCGCGCACCAGCGACACCTTGCGGCCACTGTCGGCCTCCAGGCGCGTCAGCACGTCGCGCTCGCGGTCCCTGTCCAACAGCGTGCGGCCCAGTCCTTCACGGGCCTCGTCGCTCTTGGGTTGCACCTTCAGGGCCGCCTCGTAAGCCGACTGCGCCGCGTCCAGCTTCCCCGCGGCGCGACTGGCGGCACCCAGCGCGAGTTGAAAGTCGAAGGCCAGCGCCCCCTGCGTGCCCTTGCCCAGCAGCGCGCGCGCCTCGTCGTGCTTGCCCACGGCGGACAGCAGTCGCCCGTGCACCAGCTGCTGGCGCGACTTGAGGGCCGCCGGAAGCTCCTTGTCGTCCGCCAGCGGCGCCACGTCCGCGAGCGACACGTCCAGCTCCTGCTCCAACGCGAGCCGGGCCTCCGCCTGGCCGATGCGGGCCACCGGGTGCTTGGGGGACTTGGTGCGCGCCTTCTCGAACATCTCGATGGCGTGCGGGAAGTCCTCCGACGCCAGGTAGTAGCCCCCCAACGCAACGAGGGCGCGCACGTTGGCGGGTGACGTCCGCAGCGCGCGGTCGAACCGCTCCAGCGCCTTCTTCTCGTCCTTCGCCGCCAGCAGCAGGCTCGCGGCGAGCGCCTGCGCCTCGGTGCTCTCGTCCGTCGAAGCCAGCAGTGCGCGGCGCGCGGGCTCCCGTCCCCGGTCATCGGCCACGAGGACGTTGGTGGTGAGCACCAGTCCCGGCGCGGCCTCCTTCACGCCCGGCTTCTCCAGCGCCTCCAGCGCCTTGGTGCGGTCCTCCGGCGACATGCCGTGGTCCGCGAAGAGGAGCGCGTGCGTCCAGGCCGTGAGGGCCCAGGCGCGGCTGCTCGCCTCGTCCATCTCCAGCGCGCGATTGAGCTGCTGCAGCGCCCCATCCAGAGAGGTGCGCGTGTCCTGGGTGATGAGGTCCTCGGCCCGGGCCAGCGCCTCGTTCAGCGTCTGGCCACCGGTGGCCGCGCGAATCCGGAGGAAGCCCACGACGATGGTGATGAGCACCATCGCCAGCGCCGTCACGCCCGCGACCTTCACCCCGTTGCGCTTGAGGAACGACGTCTTCGCGGCCTCGCGCGCCAGCTTCTGCCGGAGCTCCTTCTCGTAGGCGGCGGTGAGCGCTTCCGTGTCCTGCTTGGGCTGTCCCGCCTTCGGCTTCGCGCCGCTCCCAGCGGACTCGGAGGCCTCCGGAAGGTCGTCGAGCAACGAGCGCTTTGAGCCCGAGCCCCGCGTCGCGGGCTGCTGCGCGCGGGCCACCACGGGATTCTGCGCGGTCGGCTCCGGCGGAGGCAGGTCGCCCAGGAGTCCCGGCGAAGCAGCGGGAATCACCGGCTTCGCGGTAGTGAACTCGCTGGAGCGCAGCAGCACCTCCTCGTCGGATTCGGACGAAGCGGCGGGAATCACCGGCTTCGCGGTGGTGAACTCGCTGGAGCGCAGCAGCACCTCTTCATCGGACTCGGACGAAGCGGTCCCCGACTCCCTGTCCTCGGAGGATGGCCCAGAGGCCTCAGCCCCCTCCGACGCCTCGAGAGCGGGCTCACGTCCCGCCCCTGCTTCGGACCCGGGGCCCGAGGGCCCCACACCGTCGTCATCATCCGACAACGACAGGTCCAGGCTCGGAAGCTCGGCCCCCAACGTGGGCTGCAGCACCGGCAAGGGACGATCAATCAACCCCAGCGAATCCGACTTCGTGGACGCGGCCGGATGCTCACCAGAGCGGGTGCGAGCACTCGCGGCCGCCGTCGCGGACGAGGCCGGATGCTCACCGGAGCGGGTTCGAGCACTCGCGGGCTCCGTGCCCGCCACGCCCCCTGACGCCGAGGCGTCCGACTCCGAACCGGTTGCACCGACGCCCTCCGTGGAAGACCCATCCCCCTCGGCGCTCGCTCGACCACCCGCCGCGGCGGCACTCGCCAGGTCCGCGGCGGCCCGAGCCCCCGCGTTGCGCGCGGCACCAGGGCCAGCAGCCGTCGCTGCCTTCGCGGTATCGCCGAGCGCGGCGGCACGGAGCCTCGCGGCGGCCATGGGAGACGCGGCCACGGGCGCGGGATCCGCTTCGTCGCCCTCGGCCTTCGCCTCACCTTCGGCCTCACCGTCCGATGACGGCGCGGTCTTCTCCAGCCCCATCAGGTCCGCGAAGACGGGAGCCGGTCCACCGGCCAGGGCCTGCTGGGCCTGCTCCAGCCACAGCTTCACGCGGCCGTCATTGGGCTGCAGCGCCACCGCCTTGCGCAGAAGCGGCAGCGCCGAGCGGTACAGCCCGCGCTGCAACAACACCTCGCCAATCAGGTTGTAGGCGTAGGGGTTGTCCTTCTCGATGGCGATGGCGCGGTCGAACTGCTCCATCGCCTCGGCGGGACGGCCCAGGTGGATGAGCGCCTTGCCCCAGAGCACGCGTCCCACCGTCGAGGACGGATGGTGGGAGATGCCCTGTTCACACACTTCGATGGCGCGTGCCGCATCCCCCTTTTCCAGCAGGGCCTTGGCCAGTTCGACGAAGACGGAAGATGTGGGGTCCTGCCGGAGGAGCTGCTCGTAACGCTCCACCATCGACTTGGCCATGTGGGCTTGCGACTCCGGTGCTCGGGCGGGGAGCCGGACCATACCACCGCGCCCTCGTCCGGGGCGGCCACCGGATGCTACCGTCCCCCTCGTGAATCGCCTGCCTGCCCTGTTTCTCGCGCTCGCCCTGTCGGGATGCGCAACCGTATCCAAGAAATCCGACCTGGAAGAACTCAAGCCCACCGTGGACAAGTTCCACCAGCTCATCCGGTGGAAGGACTTCCGGAGCGCCTCCCGGCTCCTCGTCCCGGAGCGCCGCGCGGCCTTCTCACGCGCCCGCGTGGAGCTCCACGACGAGCGGGACCTCTCCATCACCGACTACGAAATCGAGGAGGTGCGGCTGTCCGAGGACGGGGCGCACGCCACGGTGCAGAGCCGCATCCAGTGGATGCGCCTGCCGTCCGCCTCGGAGAACACCGCCGTCGTCCTCTCGGAGTTCGTCTTCCGGGACGGCGTGTGGCTCCTGGAGCGGCAGGACGCGGGGCCCTTCGTGGACGAGCTGAAGGACCCACTGCCCTGAAAAGAAACCGCCCACCGACTCGGGGCCGGCCGAGGCGGTGGGCGCCGGGAGCTCCCCAATGGAGCGCCCTACAAGAATCCGCCCATCGGCTCGGGGCCGGCCGAGTCGATGGGCGTCGGGAACTCCCCAATGGAGTGCCCTACAAGAATCCGCCCATCGGCTCGGGGCCGGCCGAGTCGATGGGCGTCGGGAGCTCCCCAATGGAGCGCCCTAAAATGTGAGCGGGGCGACGGTGTTGTTCAGGCCCGCGTCGCCGCGCGGTGACGCCGGAACCTAGAGCAATGGCGATGCCACTCCGCGCACCGGGGCTGGCGCGCGGGGCCCGTCATGGAGATTCAAGGGCTTGCACTGGAGGCCACCGCCCCACGAGGGGGGCAGGCCGTCGGGGTGCTGACACTCCTGTCAGAGGGTCCAGCCTCCGGCGTCGTGCCAGGCACGACAGCCGTGTCAGGGACCCCTCGGACTTTCCTTCCCTACTCGCCCTGCACGGCGCGGATGGTTTCGCGCATGGAGTAGTGGGGCTTCCAGGCCATGTCCTGCACCCAGCGGCTGCCGTCCACGGCGCACAGGAACTGGATGTGGTCCAGCTCCGGGGGCGGGAAGTTGGCGATGCGGTACTTGAAGAGCATGCCCAACAGGGGCCGGGCCACGAGGTGTGGGACGGGGATGGGGGAGTTGCCCAATTCGCGCATGACCGCGGACAGGGGCACCTCGCCGGGGCCGACGATGTTGTAGACGCCCTTGGGCTCGGGCCGGAGGGCCGCCACCATGGCGCGCGCGACGTCCTCCACGTGGATGAGCTGAATCATCGGGTCGAAGCCCGCCATCATCCACGGGTGGCGCAGGCGCAGGTAGTTGGAGGGCGCGTTCTTGATGGTGGGCCCGACGATGTGCACGGGCCGCAGAATCACCGTCTCGATGTGCGGGTGCTTCCAGAAGAAGCCATGCGCGAGCATGTCCACTTCAATCAGGTCCCGCACGCCGGAGAAGCGGCTGGCCGCCATCAGCGGCGCGTCCTCGGTGAGGAAGTTGGAGTTGTCCGGGCTGGGTCCGTAGACGTTGGCCGAGGACAGCACGACGACCTTCTTCACGCCGTACTTCGCGCAGTACTCCAACAGGCGCGTGGTGCCCACGACGTTGAAGGAGTGGTGCTCCTCCTCGCTCATGCGCGGGTCATGCATGATGCCCATGTGGATGACGGCGCGGACCTCGTTCTTGCGGAAGACGTCCTCCGCCTTCTTCTTGCGCAGGTCCAGCTCGTACATCTCCACGTCTTTCGGCCGGCCCACGAAGGGACGCCGGTCGATGCCGATGATGCGCTCGTGCTTGTGGAGGAGCTTGGCGAGGGTGCGGCCGAGGTTGCCGCTGATGCCCGTGACGACGACGGCCGGTCTCATGGTGCGAGCCTCATGACAGCGTCAGCTTGTTGGACGCGGGCGCTCACCAGAACACCCCACGACGCTCCTTGAGCCCCTGGTGGAGCATGGACTGAATCGAGGCCTTGACGGTGCGGACCTTCTTGTCCAGCTCGCTGTCCTCGTCATCCGGGCGCCCCGTGAAGTGCATCGGGTCGCCGTAATAGATGCGGTACTTGGTGGGCAGCGGGAAGGGCAGGCCCGTGGGAGTGACGGGGAAGGACGGGAAGCCGAGCAGCTTCGCCACCGGTTTGAGGTCCATCAGCGCGGGGGCCTGCTCCTCGGCGCCGACGACGGCCACGGGGACAATGGGGGTGCGCGTCTCCAGCGCCAGGCGCATGAAGCCCAGGCCGAACTCCTGGAGCTGGTAGCGCTGGGGCCACAGCTTGTTGATGCCGCGCAGTCCTTCCGGAAACACGAGGATGGCCTCGTCGGACTCCAAGAGCCGCCGGCAGTTCTCCGGCGTGCCGACAATCTGGCCCATGCGCGCCATGAAGGTGGAGACGTACGGCAGCGACGGCACCCACTTCTCCACCATGCTGCGCATGGCGCGGGGCGGGCTGGCCTCCAGCATCAGCGAGACGCCAATCATGGCGCCATCGAGAGGGAGCTGGCCGGAGTGGTTGGACACCAGCAGCACGCGGCCGGCGGGGACCTTCTCGATGCCGAAGGTCTCCACGCGGAAGTAGTTGCGGTAGAGCCACAGGAAGGGCGCCACGGCCGACAGGCTGAAGTCGAGGTTGTAGCCGAACGGGTCCACCCCGTACTCGTTCCCCGGCCGAGCCAGCGCCTGCATCCGCTCCTTCTGCTCGTCATTGGCCAGGCGGTCGGTCCAGTCGCGCAGGCCCTTCTTCACTCGGTCGCCGAGTCGCTCCAGCATATCCCTGGCTCTTTACACCACCGCCCCCCGTACCGGGAGTGGAGAAACCGGGCGATGGCCATCCGGGGTAACGTCAGTGGCCCGGTCCCATGCGAATCCCTCCTGCCCCACGCCTTCCCGTGCACCGCCCTCCAAGGTCGTCGCCCGGGCCCGCGCGGAAGCCCACTTCTCGACACTCAGCGCGCTCACTCGGGACGCGGGAGCAGGAGTGCACTGCGTGACGGCGTTGAAGGCTCGGGCCTCCACCAGTGGACGAATGGCCTCGTGGCCCCGTGCAGGGCGGGGGTGACGTCGCCATGTCTCGCCCCGCATGCGTGAGCTGCTCGTCCTGCTGGGCCTGGCATGGCTCTTCTCGGGGTGCGCCGTGACGGCCGCCTCGGTCGCCGTGTCCGCGCCCCGCCTGGCGCCGGTGGAGCAGCGCGCGCCGGTGCTGCTCGTCCATGGCATTGGCGACGACGCCAGCGCCTTCGACCTGCTGCGCGCCCGGTTGGAGCAGGCGGGCTGGCCCCACGTCCACGCCATCTCCCTGGTCCCCAACAACGGCAGCGAGGGGATTCCCACGCTGGCCCGGCAGGTGGCCCGCGAGGCCGAGGCCCTGCGCGCACGCACCGGCGCCCGCCGCGTGGACGTGGTGGGCTTCAGCATGGGGGCGCTCGTCACGCGCTACTGGGTGCAGTTGCTCGGCGGGCGACTGGTGGTGCGGCGCTTCATCTCCATCTCCGGCCCCCACGCGGGCACGGGGCTGGCGTTCCTGGGACGGGGCAAGGGCGTGTCGCAGATGAGGCCGGGCAGCAGGCTGTTGCGAGCGCTCCAGAAAGACGCTCGGCCCTGGGGCAGCACGGAGGTGCACAGCTTCTGGACGCCGTGGGATTTGACCATCCTCCCCGCCTCCAGCTCACGACTCCCGGGCGCCAGCGAGCGCAGGTTTCCCGTGCTGCTCCACCCGTGGATGCTCACCGACTCACGCGTGCTGGACTCGGTGGTGGAAGTGCTCGGCTCACCGTCGGTGGCCCGGTAGCGCTCACAGCGTGGCGGACAGCCGCCCGGCCGCGTCGCGCAGCGTGACGACGTCGCACTCGGACTTCAGCCAGCCGAAGATTTCGCGCAGTCGCTCCAGCTTCTGACTCGCACTGACGCGCAAGTCCCGCTGCTGGCGGACGAGCACGTCGGGAATCCCGTCCGTCGCGTCGAGCACGTCGACGCCATGCAGCTCGAAGTTGAAGAACGCGTCGCGACGGAAGGCGCGCCACGCCCCGCGCAGGGTGCGCAGCGGCAGCGTGGTGGCGAAGGTGCCGATGAACGGAAAGCGCAGGGCGGGCGTCACCGCCATGGGCAGCTCCAGCACCGGCCCCGAGCCCCGTCGATAGGGCCGCGCCGGGTCCGGGCGGTACGGCGTCCGGGGCGCGAGCAGCACGCCGGGCGTGTCGAGCACCGAGCGGGACGGACGCCCCAGGAGCGACAGCGCGCCCATCACCGCCGCCTTGGCCGCGTAGTAGGGCGCTGCGGGAAAAGCGGACGAGCCATACCGGTAGCCCAGCTCCACCGTGGCCGCGTACAGGTCCGCGTTCAGCGTGTAGCCCGGCGCGCGGAAGCCCTCGGGGCGAGCCCCCGTGGCCGCGAGGATGGCGGCGTCCGCGCGACGCAGGTCCTCCAGGATGGCGGCGGGGCCCCGGCGCGTGAGCGCGTAGTCATGCGCGTGGCTGTGGCTCGCCACCTCGATGCCCGCTTCATGGGCCGCGCGCATGCCCGCGGAGGCGACGGCGTCTGCATCCAGGTCCTCGCCGATGGCGAAGAAGGTGCCCGGCGCACCGAGCGTGTCGAGCAGCTCGCGGAAGCGAGGCACCGCCACCGCATGGACGAGGGAGCGGGCGCGCGCATCCAGCAGCGACTCCGGCAGGCCGTGAATGCGGCAGTAATGTGGCAGCGAGTCGAGGTCGACGGAGATGGACGCCAGCCTCACGGTGCGCGCCCTCCCCTGCTCACGTTCCGCGAACGCGGATGACGTAGAACAGCTTGCCCACGTTCTTGAGCACGTTGGGCACGCGCTTGAAGAGGTGGATGGACGGCTGGCGCTTCTCGTGGAGCTGGATGGGAATCTCCATCACGTTGAGCCCCTCGCGCCAGGCGCGGATGACGAACTCACTGGCGAACACGTCCATGTCCACCACGCACTTGTGGATGACGGGCAGGAGCGCCTCGCGGCGGAACGCCTTGAGTCCGTGCGTGTCCGTGCCCTTGAAGCCCAGCGTCACCTTCAAGAGCTTGTTGTGCACCCGGGTGGCCGCGCGGCGGATGAGGGGCCGCTGGTCGCTGGCGCCCTTGGCCGCCTTGGAGCCGATGACCATGTCCGCATCGCCCCGCTCCAGACGCGGCAGCGCGGCGTCGTAGAAGGTGAGATCGCAGAGGTCGATTTCGTCGCAGACGACGTAGGTGCCCCGGGCCATGAGGATGCCGGCCTTGAGGGCGACGCCGTAGTTCGGGCGCTCCGAGTGGAACCAGCGCAGGCGCGGGTGCTTCGCGCACAGCTCGTCGAGAATCTGCGGCGTGGCGTCCCGCGAGCCGTTCTCCGCGAAGATGATTTCGTAGTCGAGGCCGCGCGCATCCAACCCCTGGCGGAGCTCGTCCGCCGCCGAGGTGATGATGGACTCCTCGTTGTAGACTGGGATGACGACGGACAGGTGCGGTGCCATGGAATCAGGTCCGGACAAGCGACAGTCCGGTCCGCCTAGCACGCCCCGCGCCACCCGTCGACAAGATGCGACGCGGCGCGGCTCGACTTCGTCAGCCGTTGTTCAGCGCCCGGGCACACGCCCGCCCGCCGAGGATGGCGTCCTCCATGGACGAGTACTCCCACTGGCCATACCGCCCCGCCGTGAGGATGCCCGCGTGCTCCAGGAAACGGAGGATTTCCGCCTTCGCGGGCCCGTAGGCGTCGTCATAGAGGACGTAGGCGTGGGGAATCTCCCGGGCCTGGGCGAAGAGGACGTCGTCCGCGGAGTGGATCATCTGCGAGCGCAGCAGGTCCTCCACGGCGTACTTCTCCGCGGCGGCCGGGGACAGCTCGCCGTGGTGGCTGTACTCCACGTAGAACGTCGCGGTGTCCTTGGGCGCCAGCGCGTCGTACACCGCCGAGGGCGAGCCGATGCGGTACGTGTGGAACTCCGGCTCCGGCAGGTAGATCCAATGCCAGGGCTGCCGGTTGGCGCCCTTCGCCGCCACGGCGACGTAGGTGACGGTGGTGGCGCGCAGACGCTTCGCGGCGGCAATGACTTCGTCGGGAACCCCCGAGGCGCCCTGGGCCAAAAGCCGAACCAGCCCCGGTAGCGACACGGTGGACACCAGCCCCGAATAGGACAGCGACCTGCCATCGGACAGCACGACCTTGCGCGCCTTCCAGTCGATGGAGGTGGGCTCGGTGCGGACGCTCAGCTCGCCGCCCTTCAGGTCGCGCAGCATGGCGCGCGCCAGGCTCTCGATGCCACCCTCGCGCGGGTAGACGAAGGACGCGTTGTAGCCCACGGCATCGCTGCCGGCGCCGAGCGCTCCGTCCACCACTTCCTTGAGCGAAGGACGCGGCACGAAACGCCCCACCCAGGCGGCGGACAGCTCTCGCGGGTGCACCGTCCAGAGCTTCTGGTTGTAGGGCACCATGAAGTTCTTGGCGAAGCCCTCGCCCATGTAGCGGAGGATGAACTCCTCGAAGTCGCGAGGCTCCCGCTCACGCAGGGCGCGGCCCTTCTCGCCGTAGATGGCCTCCACGTAGCCGACCAGGTTCTCCGCGACGACGTCCGGCGGCAGCCCGTGGGTGTTCACCTGGTACGGGAAGCGCGTGAAGACTCCGCGCGTGAAGATGCCCGCCTTGCGCTGGATGCGGACCATCTGCCCCGGCAGCCAGCGCGTGTTCACCAGCTCCTGGATTTCGGCGTCTCTCAGGTGGAGCCAGTGGCCGGTGGGGTCGAAATAACACCCATCGATGACCTCGGTCTTGATGAGGCCGCCGACCCGGTCCGACTTTTCGATGAGGCGCCAGGGCTTCTGGAGGAAATGGGCGGTGGACAGACCCGCGAGCCCCGCTCCCAGGATGACGATGGGTTCCATACCGGGTCGGTCCTACCACCTCCGCGCAGTGAGGGGGGAGCCGAACCCGCCGTGCCAGGGCCGCGAATTCTCAGGCCCCCTCGGTTGCCCGCTTGGGAGTAAAGGGGGGGACCGCTTCCACTGCGGGCTGGCGCGTTCTTTCCGGGCTGGAAACGCCTCTGGTAGCCTGCGCGCGCCGGTCCCGTCGAAGGAACCCCATGAAAGTCTCCTGCCCGTCTTGCCAGACGAATTACAACATCGATGACAAGCGGATCCCCCCGGGTGGCGCGAAGCTCAAGTGCGCCCGGTGCCAGACCACCTTCCCCATCCGTCCAGAGGGAGTGAGCGCAGCGGCCCCTGCCGCGCCTGCTCCGTCGGCCGCCGCCATTCCGCTGCCGGGCGCCGTCTCGGCCGCACCGAGCTCCGCCGCGATTCCCCTCCCCGGCGCGGCTCCCTCGGGCGCCATCGCGATTCCTCTCCCCGGCGCGGCTCCCTCGGGCGCCATCTCCCTGGGGCATGACGCCATTCCGCTCCCCGGCGCGGCGCCACAGTCCAGCGACTTCGGCTACGACGCGGGCGCGATTCCGCTCCCCGGCGCGGCGCCACAGTCCAACGACTTCGGCCACGACTCGGGCGCGATTCCGCTCCCGGGCGCGGCACCGCAGGTCGATGACGGCTTTGGCTACGACGCGGGTGCCATTCCCCTTCCTGGTGCCGCGCCACAGGTCGACGACGGCTTCGGCTATGACGCCGGCGCGATTCCCCTTCCCGGCGCGGCGCCGCAGTCCGACGGCTTCGGCTACGACGCGGGCGCGATTCCCCTCCCGGGCGCGGCGCCCCAGTCCGACGACTTCGGCTTCGACCCGAGCGCCGGCGGCGACGCCATTCCACTGCCGGGCGCGGCGATGCCTTTCGACTCCGGAGCCATTCCGCTTCCAGGGGTCGCATCGTCGTCCGGCGCCATTCCGCTTCCCGGCGCGGCGGACCCGTTCAGCGAGGGCTTCGACGACGTGGAGCCTCCCGTCCGGCAGGACCGGGATGTGACGCGCGTCGTGGCCATTCCGCTGCCCAACGCCGCGTTCCGAGAGACCGCCCGGCCCGCGGCGCCTCCCGAGCCCAAGTCCAACCGCGACTTCGACTTCTCCGACGACGACTCGCTGGCGCCGCCGGTGGACCTGGCGCAGGGCCCCGTCGACATGCCCGACGTGACGGGCACCGCGCGCGACTTCGACTTCTCCGACGACTCGCTGCCCGTGCCCGCGCAGCCCCAGGCGGAGGCGGATCCATTCGCCTTCGACGTCGAGACGCCGAGCGGCGAGGCCACCGCCTTCGCGCTGCCGCCCACGCCGAGCCCCGTCCAGGCCACCTATCCGCCGGTGGAGGATGACCCGTTCGCCCTGCCGCCTCCTCCCGAGTACGCGCAACAGCCGTCGATGACGGACGACCCGTTCGCGCTGCCACCGCCTCCGGTGGATGGGGACCCCTTCGCCCTGCCTCCGCCGCCCGCGTACGCGCAGGCGCCGATGGAGGAGAACCCCTTCGCCCTGCCGCCTCCGCCCACGGGGGGACCGTCGTTCGACTTCGCCGAGCTGCCCGTGCCCGCGGGCGAGGACCCGTTCGCGCTGCCGCCTCCGCCCTCGAGCGGAGGGCTGGACTTCTCGGACCTGCCGTCGCCCGCCGCGCAGTCCATGGACTACTCGGACCTGCCGTCGCCGGCCGCGCCGCCCCAGGACCTGTCGTTCGACTTCGCCGCGCCGCCCACGCCCGCGTTCAACGCGGACTTCGGCTCCGCGCCGGTGCCGGACTTCAGCCTCGACTTCGCCGAGCCGCCCCCTCCCGCCGCGCCGCCTCCGCCCGCCTCCTTCAATCCCTCGGTGGACTTCGGCGACGTGGACTTCGGGATGCCCCCGGCCTCCGCGCAGTCCGCTGGCGTCCCGGACTCGCTGGAGTTCGACCCCACCGCGCGGCCCGGTGACGACCTGGAAGCGGACCTCTCCGACCCGCTGCCGCCTCCGCCCAACGCGGGCCCGGCGGACGGCCTGGAGATGCTGTCCTTCATCGACGACGCCGCCAGCCGCGAGACAGGACAGGCCGGCGCGAAGGTGCGCCGCTTCCACGTCCGTCGCCGCTCCGGCAAGGTGTTCGGTCCCTTCGATGAGGGCGTCGTCGTCAAGATGCTCGAGGACGGGCAGCTGCTCGGCAACGAGGACGTCTCGCTCGACTCGGAGCAGTGGTCGGCCATCGGCACCATCCCCACCTTCGCCTCCGCCATCCAGCGGCTGATGGAGGGCCCGTCCAAGGTGGTGGCCACCGCCCCCGTCGCCACCGCGTCGGACACGGAGGCGCCTCGCGCCGACCCGGGCGGGACGCAGGCGAACATGCGTCGCCTGGAGCAGCTCTACGAAGGCCGCATGGCCGCGGTCTCCGTCGTGGACCGCAGCGGCGCCGACGCGAAGATAAAGAAGCGCATCCCCCTGTTCATCGCCGCCGGCGTGGCGGTGCTGCTCCTGGGCATCGGCGTGGGCACGGAGTTCGGCACGCGCTACGGCGCCTTCGGTCGCCGCGCCCTGTTCCCCGCGCGCGTCTCGGACGGCTCGCCCCAGGCGGAGCTGGTGAAGCAGGCGGGGCAGGCACTCCTTTCGGACACCTTCGCCAGCTACAAGCAGGCGCACACCCTCTCCGCGCAGGCGCTCCAGGAGAAGGAGTACCCGGCGGTGCGCTCGCTGTGGTGCCAGTCCGTCTACTACCTGCAGCGCAAGTACGCCGCGGCCGACATGGCGGACATGAGCCGCTGCCGTGACTCGATGGCGGACATCGCCCTGCTGGGCGAGAAGGACGTCGACGTCATCAAGGCCACCGCGTCGCTCGCGCTCACCTCCCGACAGGCGGACGCCGCGCTGGCGCCGCTCCTGGACGCCTACAGTCGCGAGGCGAACCATGCGGACCTGGAGCTGGCCTTCCTCGTGGCCGAGGCCCAGGCGATGAAGCGCGACCCGAACAGCGCCATCGAGACCCTGAAGAAGGTGCTCGCCGCGGACCCCAAGTCCGCCAAGGCCCACCACGCGCTGGGCAACCTGCACCAGGCCGCGGGCCGCGCCGACGATGCCGCCGCTTCGTACGCCGCCGCGCTCGAGGCCGACCGCAAGCACGCCTCCTCCGCCGTGGAGCTCGCCGCCGTGCAGCTCCTGGTGCGCAAGGACGCCGAGAAGGGCACCCAGTCCATCGACGAGGCCCTGGCCGAGGACGTCCAGTCCGCGCTCGGCCCGGCGGAGCTGGCCCGGGCCCGGGGCCTCAAGGGCGTGGCGCTCTTCCACCAGCACAAGCCCAAGGAGGCCGAGGCGGAGCTGAAGTCCGCCATGGAGAAGGACCCCCAGTCGGACTTCCTCAAGGCGCAGCTGGCCCACGTGCTGCGCGCCCAGCGCAACTACGAAGGCGCCCTGCCCCTGTACACGGCGCTGGCGTCCGAGGAGAGCGACAACCTGGAGTACGCCGACGGCCACATCACCTCGCTGGTGATGACCGGGAAGATGCAGGCGGCCCTGGATGCCGTGCAGAAGGCCAGCGGGCAGTTCCCCAACGAGGCCCGCATCGCCTACCTCTACGGCCGCATCGAGGACGCGCTGGACAAGCTCTCCGAGGCGGAGGGCCACTACAAGCGCGCCATCGCCGCGGACGCCGCGCTGGTGGAGGCCAACCTCTACCTGGGCCGCTTCTACCTGCGTCAGCGCCGCAACGCGGAGGCCCGCACCCAGTTGGAGCAGGCCGCCACCAAGGCCCCGGAGCACGCGGGCGTGCGCTCCGGTCTGGGCGAGCTGGCCCTGGCGGAGAACAACGCCCTCTTGGGCCAGCAGGAGTTCGAGCGCGCCGTGCAGCTGGACCCCAACCTCGCCGACGCCCACCTGGGCCTGTCGCGCGTGGCGCTGCTCAATGGGGACTTGGAGAAGGCCCAGACGGAGGCCAACCGCGCCCTGGAGCTGGACCCGCACCTCTTGAAGGACGGCCGGCTGCAGCGCGGCATCGTCCTGTGGCGCCTGGGCAAGCTGGACGAGGCCGTGGCCGAATTGGAGAAGGCCAAGGCCGAGGACCCCCGCTCCACCACGATTCCCATCACCCTGGGCGCCGTGCTGCTGGAGCGCGGAGAGCTGCCCAGCGCGGAGAGCAACCTGGGCCTGGCGCTCAGCAACGAGCCCTCCAACCACGAGGCGCTCTACTACCTGGGGCTCGTGAAGGCGAAGCGGCTGGAGTTCACCCAGGCCATGGACGCCATGCGCAAGGCCGTGGAGCGCGCCCCCAAGCGCCCTGACTACCACTACGCCTACGGCGTCATCCTCCGCGACGCGAAGAACCTGCCGGACGCCATGCGCGAGTGGAACACCGCCGTGGAGCTGGACCCGGCCAACGCGGACGCGCACGAGGCGCTCGGCCACGCCCACCTGGAGAACGGCGAGTTCGACGAGGCCATCGCCTCCTTCGAGGACAGCCTCAAGGCCGACCCGCGCCGCACCCGCGTGCTCGGCTCCATCGGCGACGCGTACTTCAACGCCGCCCGCTGGAACGACGCCATCAAGCGCTACCAGACGGCCCTCAAGGCGGACGCGAAGCTGACCCACGTCTACTACAAGGTCGCCCGCGCCTTCACCGAGCAGGCCCAGCACGCCAAGGCCATCGACTGGTACCGCAAGGCCTCCAGCGTCGAGCCGGAGAACCCGATGACCTACTACTACCTGGGCTTCGCCTATAAGGAGAAGAACAAGCGCCGGGAAGCGGTGCAGGCCTTCAAGGACTACCTCGTGAAGAAGCCGGACGCGACGGACAAGAAGGACATCGAGGAAGAGATCTACGACCTGCAGAACTAGCCGCCAGCCGACAGCCGGCCGTCCTTCCAGGGATGGCCGGCGTCAGGCGGTTCGGGCCCGGGGCGTCCGCCCTTGAGCACCCCGGGCGCGAGGAGTCTTGCTGCCGCCCACCGAGGGTGACTACAAGGCGTCCCCCATGCTGGACCTCCGGAACGTTGCGCAGAACTTCGATGCGGTCGTCGCTCGCCTGAAGACGCGGGGCGGCAACCTCGACCTCGGCCCCTTCCAGGCGCTGTTCTCCGAGCGTGGGGAGCTGAACTCCTCCATGCAGTCGCTGGCCGCGCGCCGCAACGCCGCCAACGAGGAGATGATGAAGAAGGCGAAGGAGGACCCCAAGGCGCTGGACGCGCTGCGCGGCGACCTTCGCGCCGTCTCCCAGGACATCAAGGACAAGCAGAACCGCCTCAATGAGGTGGAGCAGGAGATCAACCGCATCCTCCTGCTCATCCCCAACTTGCCGCACGAGTCCGTGCCCGTGGGCACCAGCGCGGACGAGAACGTCCAGGTGAAGAGCTGGGGTGAGAAGCCGAACCTGCCCTTCACGCCGAAGCAGCACTTCGAGCTGGGGGAGAAGCTGGGCATGCTCGACTTCGAGCGCGCCGCGAAGGTCTCCGGCAGCCGCTTCACCTTCTACAAGGGCGCCCTGGCGCGGCTGGAGCGTGCGCTCGTCACGTTCATGATCGATGTGCACACCCAGAAGGGCTACACGGAGCTCTTGCCGCCCTACCTGGTGCTGCGCGAGACGATGATGGGCACGGGCCAGCTGCCCAAGTTCGAGGACGACGCCTTCAAGACGCTGGGCGACCCCGAGCGCTTCCTCATCCCCACCGCGGAAGTGCCCGTCACCAACTACCACGCGGACGAAATCCTCGAGGGCGAGTCGCTGCCCATCCGCTACTGCGCCTTCAGCCCGTGCTTCCGCGCGGAGGCCGGCGCCGCCGGCAAGGACACCCGCGGCCTCATCCGCCAGCACCAGTTCCACAAGGTGGAGATGGTGAAGTTCGCCCAGCCCGACAAGAGCCTGGAGGAGCTGGAGTCCATGACGGACGACGCGTGCGACATCCTGCGCCGCCTGGGCCTGCACCACCGGGTGATGCTGCTGTGCACCGGCGACATGGGCTTCGCGGCCCGCAAGACGTACGACATCGAGGTCTGGCTGCCGGGGCAGAACGCGTACCGGGAGATTTCGTCCTGCTCGGACTGCGGCGACTTCCAGTCCCGCCGGGCGAAGATTCGCTTCCGGGCCCAGAAGGGGGACAAGCCGCAGCTCGTCCACACCCTGAACGGCAGCGGGCTCGCGGTGGGCCGGACTTCCATCGCCATCCTGGAGAACTACCAGCGGGACGACGGCACCGTCGCCATCCCGGAAGTGCTCTGGCCCTACATGGGCGGCATCAAGGAACTGAAGCCGCTCTAGAACTGTGATCATCCGCTTGCAACGGGCGCGGAATGAGGTAGAAGGGCGGCCCCACGGCCGACGTCGGTCCGAGGGCCGCCACCGGCTGAAGTCGTTGTATGGAGGCGTGGCCGAGCGGTTGAAGGCAGCGGTCTTGAAAACCGCAGAGGGTGCAAGCTCTCCGTAGGTTCGAATCCTACCGCCTCCGAATTTGTGCTTGAATTTTGCGGTTCTTTGACAGAGAAGAGTTGGAGAGATGGCCGAGAGGCTGAAGGCACAGGTTTGCTAAACCTGCATACTCGAAAGGGTATCGAGGGTTCGAATCCCTCTCTCTCCGCCACCTGTTTGTTGTAGCAGCGCGTGAAGATTTTGCTCCCTTAGCTCAGCTGGATAGAGCGTCGGACTACGAATCCGAAGGCCGGAGGTTCGAATCCTCCAGGGAGCGCTCCCTTCTTTTTCACGCCGTCTCCATGAGTGACGAAGCTTTCATGCAGCAGGCCCTCGCGCTCGCGCGGGAAGCCGCGACACTCGGAGAGGTCCCCGTCGGTGCGGTAGCGGTCCATGATGGAAACATCATCGGAACGGGCTTCAACCGCCGCGAAGTGGACCGCAATCCCCTCGCCCATGCGGAAGTCCTCGCGTTGGATGCCGCTCGCAGGCATCTGGGTGTCTGGCGGATGACGGGCGTCACGCTGTACGTGACGTTGGAACCCTGCGCGATGTGCGCTGGTGCGCTGGTGCAGTCCCGGGTGACACGCCTCGTTTTTGGCGCCATGGACCCGAAGGCAGGTGCAGTCGGCTCTCTGTACAATCTGGCCGAAGAGCCTCGTCACAACCACCGGCTCCAGGTCACGAGTGGTATCCTGGCGGAAGACAGCCGGATTCTTCTAAAGTCGTTCTTCGAGCGCTTGCGCGCGAAGCGACGCGACAATTGAATACTTGGAGAGCTGGCCGAGTGGTCGAAGGCACCTGACTCGAAATCAGGCATACCGGGAACGGTATCGTAGGTTCGAATCCTACGCTCTCCGCTCCAGACTTCTTGGAGAGGTGGCCGAGCGGTTGAAGGCGCACGCCTGGAACGCGTGTATATCTGAAAGGGTATCGTGGGTTCGAATCCCACCCTCTCCGTAGTTGTTGTTTCAGCAGTCGATGTCTACATCCTTTGTGGTCGGGACAACGTGGGGGCGCGAACCCCGCCAGGTCCGGAAGGAAGCAACGGTAGCGATCTACCGCGTGTGTCCCGGCCGTTCTGAAGAGCCAGTCTCCCGTCTCGGGGGCTGGCTCTTCGCCTTTGCGGGCTAGAGCACGGAAGGGAACGACGGGCACCCTGCTCGCGCCCTCCCCCGCCGGCCTGCTCCCCTCAGTCCCGGACGAGCAGCGTCTCGCGGCCGATGCGCTGGGCGATGCGGAAGCCCGCGGCCTGGATTTCGGGCAGGGCCCGGTCCTCGAAGGTGACGACGCGGTTGAAGCGCCGCTCGCGCATGCCCTGCTGGAAGGCACCGTCCCGGGGCCAGTCGCAGGTGAGCCAGGGAATCTGCTGGCCCAGGTAGAAGAAGCCGCCGGAGCCCCACAGCCCCTCGTTGACGATGACCAGCCCTGTCGCGCCGCCCATGCGCGTCGCCGCGACGATGGCTCGGAACTGGTCCGCGCGGAGATCATTGGGCGGGAAGAAGTACGCGGAGGCGAGCCCCGAGGCCACGGCCACCGAAGCCAGCCCCCAGCGCAGGACTCCCTGGGCCCGCGAGGTGATGAAGCCCGCGACGACGGGGGCCGCGGCGAGGAGCCCCAGCACGAGGGCCGGGTAGAGGAAGCGCTCCTCCTTGTGCGCGGTGGCCAGGAGCACGGCCAGGTAGATGACGGCGCACGTGAGCGGCAGGGAGACACTGGCCTTGCGCTTCAGGGCCCAGAGGCCGAGCGGAATGGCGGCCCAGCCCCAGAGGGGCACCGCCGACAGCAAGGGGAGCGCATAGAAGCGCGGAGCCGCCGAGCCGAAGCGGGCCGCCGCCTCTCCGGACAGGACGTTGAAGCGGACGTACTTGAAGAACGAGTGGAAGGGACTGCCCCAGGTGAGGTGGTCCAGCAGGCCCAGCCCCGCGGCGACCGCGATTCCCCCCAGGCAGGTGAAGGCCAGCAGTTTCCAGCGTCGAGCGACCATCAACCACAGGAGCGCCGCGACGACGCAGATGGCGGACGGGTAGCGCGTGACGACAGCCAGGCCCAGGGCCGCGCCACCGACGAGGCCTGCCCTGCCCTCGCGCTCGCGCCGGTCCAACGCCTCCATGGCCACGATGAGGAAGGACGTGGAGAAGGACTCCGCCAGCGTGCGTCCGGCGAAGACGAGCACCGGCCCATAGAGGCCCAGCAGCAGGACGGCCAGCCAGCCGCCCATGGGGCCAGCTCGACGGGCGGCGAAGCGCCAGGCGGCCCACAGGCTCCACGCATGCAGCGCGAGCTGAGGAAGGGCCACCACCGCGCGATAGCCCTGCGGGTCGGTGATGCCGAGCACCCCCGCCAGCCTGAGGAAGGCCGCCAGCACCCCAGGCACAGCCCAGTTGCGGATGCCATCGCGCCACTCCCACGCCAGCACGCCGTAGCCATGGACGCGCCAGTAGGCGGGCTCCAGGGCTTGATACACCTCATCGGGATGGATGCGGCCCAGCTGCGTCACCGCGACGATGGCCGGCAGGAGCGCTACGCCCGCGAGGGACAGCCACAGAAGGAGTGCATGCTTCCGAGACTCGGGACGAGGTGCGTCAACCGGCGGGTTCTCGAGCGACACGGGGGCGGTGGGTGCTTCGGGCAGGGGTGCGGACACGGGCGTCGGGGACTCTCCCCGGCCCCGCGCCCGGGTGCAAGCCAGGTGACGTTTGTCCGGCAGGCCCTCGCTCGGGTAGGAACTCGGGTTCCCTGAGGAGGAAGACACATGCCGGACGTCATCGTGGTGGGAGCGGGACACAACGGGCTCGTGACAGCGGCGATGCTCGCGCGCCGGGGCCTGTCAGTCACGGTCCTGGAGGACAAGGACGTCATCGGCGGAGCGTGCCGCACGGAGTATCCGTTCAAGAGCGCGCCGGGGCTCGGCGTGTCCACGGGCGCGTACCTCCTGGGCCTGATGCCGCCGGAGCTGCTGCGCGAACTGGAGCTGGACCTGCCCCTCAAGCGGAGGGACCCGCACTACTTCCTGCCCACCACGGGCAAGCGATATCTCCTGTTCGGCTCGGATGAGCGCGAGCTGAAGCGCCAGTTCCTGGAGTTCTTCTCCCAGGAGGACTGGGAGGCCAACCAGGCGATGAACGCGGAGCTGGGCGCGCTGCGCGATGACCTGGCCCCGTCGTGGCTCTTGCCCCCGCTCTCCATCGAGGAGACCGCCGAGCGCTACATCCGGCCCGCGCTGCGGCGGAACTTCATCCAGCTGTGTCAGGGCTCGGCGCGCCAGTACCTGGAGCGCTTCCGCTTCAAGTCAGACTTCGTGAAGGCGATGTACGCGGTGACGGACGCGTTCTCCGGACTGGACGGTGGCTATGACACGCCAGGGACGGGCATGAACCTGCTCGTCCACAACATGTGCCGGCTGCCCGGCAGCGGCGGCACGTGGATGATTGTCGCCGGCGGCATGGGCACTGTCACCCAGTCCATCGCCAACGTCGCGCGCAAGTACGGCGCCACCATCCGCACGGGCGCGAAGGTGACGTCGGTCCGCGTGGATGCGGGCGTGGTGAAGGGCGTGGTGCTGGAGAACGGCGAGGAGCTGAGCGCCAACGTCGTCATCTCCAACGGCGACCCGTTCCGCACGCTGAAGCTGGTGGACTCGGCGGCGCTGCCGGCGGACTACCGCGCGAAGGTGAACGCGATGGCGGTGCCGGGCACCACGATGAAGGTGAACCTGTGCCTGAAGGAGCTGCCCACCTTCACCTGCCTGCCCGAGGACCGGGGCCAGTTCGGTCCCACCATCCACCTGCTGCCCCAGGAGGACGACGTGCTCGGCGCGCTGGAGCGCTCGTACCGCGAGACGCAGGCGGGCAAGCTGTCGGAGTTCCCCTCCATCGAGTGGTACATCCACACCACGGTGGACCCCACGCTGCGCGACGCCGAGGGGCACCACAACTCCGCCCTCTTCGTGGAGTGGGTGCCCTACAAGCTGGAGGGCACCACGTGGGAGAAGGAGGAGTCGAAGTACGTGCAGCACCTCTTGTCCATCTGCGACCGCTTCGCCCCGGGTACCAGTGACAAGGTGCAGGAGTACTTCGCCCTCACACCCCCGAAAATCGAGAGCCACTTCGGAATCACGGGCGGTCACATCCACCATGTGGACAACAAGCGGGGCTTCACCGACCGGCTGCCCTACGAGACGCCGGTGCAGGGGCTCTATTTCTGCAGCGCGGGCTGCCACCCCGCCGGCAGCGTCATCGGCGCGGCCGGGCACAACGCGGCGGGCGTGGTGCTCAAGGCCCTGGGACGCTGAGTCCGAGCGCCTGGAGATGGATCCTCCGCGCCGTCGTGTTTAGATGAAGGCCCCCATGAGCTACCTCGTCCTCGCGCGTAAATGGCGCCCGCAGAAGTTCGATGACATGACCGGACAGGAGCACGTCGTCCGGACCATCGCGAACGCCATCAAGATGGACCGGGTCGCTCATGCGTACCTGTTCTGTGGCCCTCGTGGTGTTGGCAAGACGACGGCCGCTCGACTGCTCGCCAAGGCCCTCAACTGTGACAAGGGCCCCACGGCGACCCCGTGCGGCGAGTGCCGGGCGTGCATCGAAATCGCCAACGGCACCAGCGTGGACGTGGCGGAGATCGACGGTGCGTCCAACAACGGCGTGGAGAACGTCCGCGAGATTCGCGAGAACGCGAAGTACCTGCCGCAGCGGGACAGGCACAAGATCTACATCATCGACGAGGTCCACATGCTGTCGGGAGCGGCGTTCAACGCGCTGCTCAAGACGCTGGAGGAGCCGCCCGGTCACGTGAAGTTCATCTTCGCGACGACGGAGGCGCACAAGCTCCCGGACACGATTCTCTCGCGCTGCCAGCGCCACAACTTCCGCCGCATCTCCGCGGCGCGGATGCTCCAGCGGCTCCAGGAGATCTCCAAGGCGGAGGGCGCGGGAATCTCGGACCGCTCGCTGTCGCTCGTGGTGCGCCAGTCCGAGGGCGGCATGCGCGACGCGCTGAGCCTCCTGGACCAGATTCTCGCCTCGTGCGGTGCCAGTCCGACGGATGAAGAAGTCGCCGAGGCCCTGGGCGCCATCGACCGGACGATGGTGCAGGACTTCGCCGAGGCGCTGGTGCGCAAGGACGCCAGGCGCATCCTCGAGCGCGTGGAGGAGGTCTTCAACCGCGGGCTCGACTTGAAGCGGCTCGCGGAGGAGCTGGCGCTCCAGTTGCGCCACCTCTTCGTCACGAAGACGCTGGGCGAGGCGCCCGCCGAGCTGGCCGAGTCCGAGCAGAAGGCGCTCATCGCGCTGGCGAAGGAAGCGGAGAGCGCGCAGCTCACCCGCCTGTTCGACATCGTGCATGGCAGCGTCTGGGATGTGTCGCGTGCGGCGCAGCCGAGGCTCGCGTTGGAGATGGCGCTCTTGAAGGCCATCCAGTTGTCGCCGGGTGGTTCCATTCCGGAGCTGCTGGCGCGGGTGGATCGGCTCGCGGCCGGACTGCCCCAGGGTGAGGGAGCCAACAAGACCAATGCTGGAGCGCCAGGAGGTCGCTCCAGCTCCACGAACTTTCGCGCCTGAGCCTCGACCGGCTCCTCGTCCGGAAGTCCCCGCCCCGACGCCTCCCGCCCGGGAGGCGCACGGTGCGACCCCTGATTCCGCTGCTTCGATAGCGCGGGCGCCCTCGGCGACACCCGCGCCCGCTGCAAGTGCGTCCGGCCATCGCCCCACCGACGATGCTCGGATGGATGCGACACCGCGATTCGCGGAGCCCGCGCAGGGAGCACCTCGCGACTTCGGAGCCGCGCGCGATGCCGAGTCAGCACAGGGCTCGCCTCGCGATGCCAACACCGCTCGCGACGCTGAGTCCGCACAAGGCTCACGGGCGCCCTTCGCCCAGAGCGCTTCGCTCGATGCCAACACCGCTCGCTATGCCGAGTCCGCACAAGGCCCGCAGGGCCCTGGCGTTCAAGCGGCGCCACGTGACTTTGGAACCTCGCGCTACGACGAGTCGGACTACGTGGCCGAGCCTCCGGATGACATCGAGCTGCCTCAGCACTCTGGCGGCGCATCGGACTCAGGACCCTCGGGTGCCTGGAGCCCGCCTCCGACCCCTACCGTCGCGCCCCCCGTCGCCGCCACCGGACCGGTGATGGCCGGCCTGCCGCCCTCCGCCGCGCGCCCCTTGTCCTTCCTGCGCAACGCCCCCAGCGGACAGGCCAGCACGGAAGCCCCTCCTCGCTCCGGGGGCTTCGCGGTCGAGTCTCCCCTGCCTTCGGGCCCCGTCCTGGATGGCCTGCCGCCCACCGCCGCCCGTCCCCTGTCCTTCCTGCGCCAGGGCTCCTCCGCCCCACCGGCTCCCTCCGCGCCCGTGGCCTCGCCTGGACCTCACGCCGGAGCCACTCCACTCTCCCGCACCACCGAGGCCGCGCCCAACGTCCGCGTCATCAACGTCCGAAAGCCGGAGGCCCCACCCGCTCCTCCTGAGTCCGTGCCCGTCGATGACGAGGACTCGCGCTTCTACCCGGAGGAAGCCTCCCCGGGCGGCTGTGCCTCTGGCGAGTGCATCCCCGAGCCGGAACTCCAAGCCCCCGCCGCCGAACCCGAGCCCGAACCGGCTCCCATGATGGCCGCCGCGCCCGCACCGGCGGCCGCCCGAAGCCGCGACAACCCGAACCTCCCGCTGATTGAGCGATGGCGCGCCGCGGTGGAGAGCGTGAAGGCGTCCTCCCTTCGCCATGGCACCGCGCTCGCCAACGGACGACTCGTTTCGATGAAGGCCGGGGAGATCATCCTCGGCTTCCTGCCCTCCGCCGGCCTGCACCGCATGACGGTCACCGCCGCGGCGGGCAAGGCCGTCATCGACAAGCTCCTCGCCGAGCACTTCGGCCGGGCGGTGAAGCTGTCCTTCCAGGACGTGTCCGCCGACGACACGCGGGCCTCGTTCAGCATCGCCGAGCGGGACGCGCAGAGCCGGGCCACCCACGAGAAGAACACCGAGAGCAAGGTGCGCAACCACGCCGCGGTCCGCGCCGTGCTCCTCCGGCTGGGTGGAGAAATCGAGCACATCCAGATCTACGAGCCCGAGCGCCCCTCCGCCGCCTCGCCCGCCGACGCTCCAATCGAAGCTCCCGACGAGAGCGCCTGACTTTGTCCCCGCGCAACGGTAGGGTGCGCGCCACACTCCACGCCCGAGCGGACCCATGAAGGGTGCCGCTCCCCCGAGTACCGAGGAAGCACATGCCTGGCGTCGACCTGAACTACTTCATCCGGCAGGCGAACAAGCTGACGGAGAAGATTGAAGAGCGGAAGCAGAAGCTGGCCGATGAGACCGTCGAGGCCAAGGCCGGCGATGGCCGCGTCACCGTGGTGGCCAACGGCATCCAGGAGATCCGCAGCATCAAGATCGACAAGGAAGCCATCGACCCGAACGACACGTCGATGCTCGAGGACCTCATCACCGCCGCGGTGAATGCCGCCCTGGCGAGCAGCCGCCAGCACATGCAGAGCGAGCTGGCCAAAATCTCCGGCGGCATCAAGATCCCCGGCGTTACCTGATACCGGATGACGCCCGATCCGCTGAACCGCCTCGTCGCCCAGCTCGCGAAGCTGCCGGGCATTGGCGAGAAGACAGCCCAGCGCCTCGCGTTCCACATCCTGCGCGCTCCCGGTGAGTACGCCGCGGAGCTGTCGCAGGCCATCCGCGAGGTGAAGGAGAAGGTGCACCTGTGCGTGCGCTGCTTCTCCCTCACCGACACGGAGACCTGCGGCTTCTGCCGCGACCACCGCCGCGACGAGCGCGTGCTGTGCGTCGTGGAGACCTTCGCGGACCTGATGGCGCTGGAGCGCACCCGGGAGTTCAAGGGTCGCTACCACGTCCTGCACGGTGTGCTGTCTCCGCTGGAGGGCATCGGCCCCGAGCAGCTCCGCATCAAGGAGTTGCTGGGGCGCCTCAACGACAGCCAGGTGGAGGAGCTCATCCTCGCCACCAACCCTGACGTCGAGGGCGAGGCCACCGCGCTGTACCTGACGCGCCTGCTCAAGCCCATGGGCCTGCGCGTCACCCGCATCGCCCAGGGGCTGCCCATGGGAGGCGACTTGGAGTTCGCCGACCAGGCCACGCTGGCGAAGGCGCTCTCCGCCCGCCGCGACCTCTGAGGCACGACGCGGCGCCCTGCTCCGGCGCCGCGCTTCTTCCCACCGCTACCGCGTCAGCCGCCAGGCGAACGGCACCAGCACGTTCACCTCTTCGTCGCGATGCGCGGGGAAGCGCAGCCGCTGCGCCTGGGACTGGAGGCAGCGGCCCACCGCCGTCTCGGCCAGCGGCCCTCGCACGCCCGCGCGCACGGCGCCCGACGAGGCGATGGAGAACTCCACCTGCACCTGCCCCTCGGTTGACGGCAGGTCCGCGCGGTTCTTCTCGAAACACGCGGTGATGCGCGTGCGTCCCTTCTCCACCACGCGGGTGATGTCCCCCACGCCCAGCGTCACGCGCTTCTTGGCCGGCGGCGCCTTCAGCACCTTCTCGGCCACCTCCTCGTCGTCCTGTCCCACGGTGCTGGGAAGCGCAGCCTGCGCCCCCACCGCCTCGGGTTTGTCGCCCTCGGGAGCGGCCTCGGCCCCCTGCGCCACTGAACCCACTCCCGTCGGGGCGGCCACCGGCTCGGAAGGCGGCGTGGGGACGGGGTCGGGCTTCTGGACCTTCTGGCTCACGTCATTCGCCAAGGGAGCCACGGGAGCAGGCGCCACCACCTCGCCTCCCGAGGCGGGCGCGACGAGCTGCCGGTAACCCACGAGCCCCACGCTCGCGAGCAGCAGGCCTCCCGCGAGGCCGACGACGAGCGGACGCCACCCTCGGGAGCGCGGCGCCTCGACGGGCGGAACGGAGTTCTCGGTGGCCGGCGTCTTCGTCGCGGCGGGCACCAGGCCCGAGGACGACGCGGGAGAGCGTGCCCCCCAGCCGCGCGCGGTGGCGACATCGGTGCTTCCGCCCACGGAGGCCGGAGCGCCCACCACGTTCGTCCCCGTCTCCATCAACCCCGTCGCCTGGGTGACGACCCCGAGGGCCGCGGAGAGCGAGGCCAGCGTGGGGATGCGGGTGCGCTCGGTGAAGCGCTCGTCGCCGAAGTGCGAGCGAAGGAATGCGCCAAGCTGCGGCGTGCCCGCGGAGCTCAGGTGCGCGCCGAGGAAGGCCTCCAGCTCCTCGGCGAAGGCCTCCGCCGTGGGGTGACGGTCCTCCGGGAACGGGGACATCGCCTTGAGGACGATGGCCTCCAGCTCCAGGGGCAGGTCGGGTCGCAGCTCGCGCGGGCGCTTGAACTCGTTGTGCAGGAGCGCGTTGAGCACCGCGAGGTCGTTCTCCCGCGAGAAGGGCCGCACGTGCGTGAGCGCCTCGAAGAGGCTGACGCCGAGCGCGAAGATGTCCGCGCGGCGGTCCACCTCCCCGCCCTTCGCCTGCTCCGGCGCCATGTACATGTACTTGCCCTTCACGACGCCGGTGCGCGTGTTGGCGAGCCTCGACTCGGCCTTGGCGATGCCGAAGTCCAGCACCTTCACCTGCCCCTGGTACGTCAGGTACAGGTTCGACGGAGAGACGTCGCGGTGCACCACGTTCTGCGGCTGCCCCATCTCATTGGCGAACTCGTGCGCGTAGTGCAGCCCGCGCGCCGAATCGATGAGCACCCGCAGCACAATCGGGAACGGCAGGTACTGCCGCCGACGCCCCGCCAGCCGCAGCGTCGTGGAGAAGTCCTCGCCCGCGAGGTACTCCATGCAGATGTAGTAGCAGCCCTCCGTGAAGCCCAGCTCCTGAATCTGGACGATGTTGGGGTGCGCCAGCTTCGCCGCCAGCCGCGCCTCGTCCCGGAACATCTCCACGAAGTCGGGGATGCTCGACAGGTGCGGCAGCATCCGCTTGATGACGACGTTGCGCTCGAAGCCGTCCGCGCCCAGCAGCTTGGCGAGGAAGATCTCCGCCATGCCGCCCTCGGCCAGCTTCCGCACCAGCACGTACGGCCCATACGGGCGCAACAACGGCGGCGGGACTTCCTCGGAGCCGGGATGTGTCGTCTGGGTGGGTGACATCCTCAGGGCCCTCGCTGTCGAAGGGTGCGGACCGTATGGACATCCGGGGCACCAGGACGGGTCATCTTAAACACCAGCACCGGGGGCGCGCCCACTGGCTCCACCCAGGTATCGAAGCGGTGCTTGCCGTCCAGGGAGACAGGACGTCCATTGATGGACACGCGCGCATTCACGGGCGCCACGCCCGAGGCCCGGACCTTCTCCGCGGCCTTCTGGCCATTGCGCGGCTGCGACACCAGCAGCATCGGTACTGAGTTGTCGTACACCAGCTCAAGCTTGTTCATGCGTCCCCCCTTCAGTTGCTCGCCCGTCGCCGACAGCGGCGTGACGGACCAGAGGTAGCTGCCCTCTCCCAGCGCGCCCGCGTCCAGCGCCGCGCGGGCCTCCGTCACCGTGCGCTCGGCCACTGGCTTCTCCAGCGCGCCCGCCCGGTACACCGCCACTTTGTACTTCGCCGCCGAGGCCTCCTCCGCATAGGTGAACGTCACGGACGGCGGCTTGTCCTGGTAGAAGATGGTCGTCTTCTCCAGGCCCTCGGGCACCACGTTGCGCACGCGGTCCAGGTCTCCGCCGAGCCGCTCCGGACCGAACGTCGCGCTGCCCTTCACGAGCTCCTCGCCGTCCTTGCCGCGCACCCGCCAGTACAGCGTGCCGCGCGCGGGGGCGGGCACGTTGACGAAGGACTGGAACACCGTGCCGGACAGCAGGGGCCGCGTGAAGGCCGTGTCCGAGGCCACCTCCACCGTCACCTCGCCCTCCTTGTCCCAGCCGAAGGCCACTTCGGGCAGCCCCTGGTGGTAGACCTCCACGCCGTCGCCCGCGCCGAGCAGCAGCGGCGCCGGCCCGAGCGCCTCGATGCGCGCCTGGCCCGAGTCGCTCGTCACCGTCGCCCGCTCACCCGCCCGCAGCGGCTGGCGCACGTCCCCGCGCACCAACGTCACGCGCCCCGTGTGCGCATCGACCAGATAGCCCGACGAGGTGCGCCGCACCGCGAGGCGCGACGCGCCGTCACCCTCCAGCGTGAGGCCGGGCAGCACCACGCGGCTCTCGCGTCCCTGCGCGAGCTGGACGCCGAGGCCACCCTGGCGCAGGTCCATTCGGGCCTCGTCCCGAGTGCCCCCCTGCCCCGCGCCCTCCAGCACCATCTCCGCCGACGGACCGAGCGACAACTGAGACGTCGACCCCTTCAGCATCAACTCCGCGGTGCCATTTCCGCGCGTGCGCACGCCGTCTCCCGGCGCCAGCACGTCACCCTCGGCGCGCAGCGGACGCCAGCGCTTGGAGTCCTTGCCGCGCAGCTCCGCTCGGCCCGAGCCCACTCGCACCGTCACCTCGATGGGCGCGAGTTCCACCAATCGCGAGCCGCGAAGCAGCAGCTCCGCCCGCCCCGCCGTCACCTCGACCGAGTCGCCCTCCGACGCGCGCAGCTGCTGGCCATCCTTGGACACGAACTCGATGGCGCCCAGCTTCACCTCCACGCGGCCAGCGTCCTTCGTCACCTGCACGCTCACCTCGCTGGGCTCGGAGCCCACGCGCGTGAGACCGAAAGGTGTGAGCAGCGTCAGCGCCACCTTCTTGCTGCTGGGAGGAGTCCCGGCGGGCCGGGCGGGGACACGCGACAGCACGATGCCTCGCTCCACCGTCAGCACCAGGCTCCCCCCCTCTTCACCCACGCCGACGCGCGCATCGGCGCCCACTTCCACCGAGCGCCCGTCCGCGAAGCGCATCGTCGCCGCGCCCGTCGCGCCCGTCTCCAGCGCATCGCCCGAGTACAGCGGTCCTTCCCGCGCGGGGACCTTCTTGCCGGCGCGCTCCACCACCACTTCGCCGGACAGGCCCTCCAGGCGCGCCAGCTCCACGGCGGGCCCCGCGTCGACCACCGCCGGAGTCTCCGCGACGGGGACGGACGGAGCCGCCGCCTCCTCGTCACAGGCCGCGACGACGAGCAGGAGGGCCAGGAGCCAGGGACGCGCGTTACTCACCGTGGGTGCCTCGGAACGAAACGACATTGAACAGGGCTCGCGCGCCGTCCTTCAGGAGGACCACGGGCGAGGGACGCAGGAGACTCACGGGTGCGTCCTCGGAGAGAAATCGACGTTGAGGTAGGGCCGCTCGCATTCCTTCAGCGAGGCCACGAGCCGAGGAGGCATGTCGCTCACCGCCGCTGCCTCGGGAAGAGGTCGACGTTGAAGATGACCTGCTCGCCATCCTTCAAGGTGACGAGCTTGGACTGCGACAGGTAGCCGCGCGCGGAGATGGTGATGCGGTAGGTGCCACCCTTCACCTTGAAGGTGAACGCGCCCTTGGCGTCCGTGCGCGCCTTCACCTTCGCCTGGGGAATGAGCAGCGTGGCCGCGACGGGCTTTCCGCCCCGGGCACTGCGCACCTGCCCCGTGAGCGTCGCCGGCTCACCCTTGCGCTCCGACGCGAGCGGCACGGACAGCTTCGTCTCCTGCCCCGCGACGATGACGGCCGCTTCTTCCGCCACACGATAGCCCTGCGACTTCGCCACCACGGACACCGGCCCCGGCGGCAGCGCCTTCACCCACGCCTCGCCCTTCAGGTCCGTGCGCACCTCCACGGTCCCCACCGTCAGGCGCACACCCGGCAACGGCACCCCGTTGCCCGCGCTCACCACCGTAATCTTCAGGCCCCCCGTGGCCGGAGGCAGCTTGCGCGCGCGCACCGCCAGCGCCACGCGCCCACCATCCTCCACGGTGACTCGACCCTCGGCGGGCTCGTAGCCCTCCACGCTCACCCGCGCCACGACGTCACCGGGGGGCAGCTCCACATCCTCCAGCGTGCCCTGCGCATCCGCCTCGCGAGGCGCGCCCTCCACGCCTCCCGACACCAGCACCACCCGCGCTCCCGACAGCGGCGCTCCCGACTCCAAGTCCAGCACCTGGAGCGACAGCCCGCCCGCTGGCGCCCGCGCGGGAAGTGGTGCCGGCTCCGGAGCCCGAGCCTCGGGCGCATCATTCCAGGCCAGCTCCAGCGCGGCGCCCACCCGGCGCATGCGCTGCTCGGACCGGGTCCCATCCGCGAGCGTCACCGTGTCCTGCACGTGCTGGAAGTCCACGAGCAACGTGCCGGACCACCGCTGCGTCCCCGTCAGCGGGAACAGCAGCGCGCCCCCCGCCGCGAAGCCCTTCGCCTCCGCCTTCGTCCCCGCCGAGTCGCGCACCGCCAGCGACACCGGCACCTCGCCCCGCGCCTCCACCTCCAACCGGGTGAACAGCGGCAGCCGCAGGCTCCCCGTCACCAGCGCCGCATGCCGCACCCCGCGCGACAGCACCGGCTCCGAGGACGCACCGAAGTGCGGAAGCTGCGCGAAGCCGTAGCCCGCGCCGACCTCCGCCCGCAGCGGCCCCAGCCAGGTGCGCACCTTGGGGCCCACCGACGCCCGCAGCAGGCTGCCGCCGGTGATCCGCAGCGAGCCCTCCTTGAGATCAAACCCCTCCCGCTGCACGGCCGCCCACCCGCCAAGCCAGGAGCCCGCCCAGACCGAGCCCACCGCCGCCAGATCATTCGGCGTGAAGCCGTCATACGTAAGTCCAGGCCCTACATCCGCCTGGGCTCCGTTCCGGAGGGCCACGCCGTAGCGCAGGCGCAGCGAGGCACGCTCGCGCACCTCCTCCGCCCGAGCGGACGGGGAGCCGACCAGCACCAACAGCAAGGGCGCCAGACGCGCCAGGATGGGGGCAAGGGGGCGTGGGGGCGTCAAAGCCCGGCGGAGTATAGAGAAAGCCGCGAGCACTCCCAAACCGGCCCCGTCCGGGCTTTCAGAAAGCCCTCCAAGGCGCTTGACGGCAACCCCCTGGGTGGCGGGGGCTGGATGCCGGGCGTGTTCTCACCCCGACGCGCGGATGGCTTCTTGCTGGAGTGGAGGGGCTTTGCTAAGCATCCTCACCGTCGGTAGCGCCTCGTCTAACCTCCGGGATTCACTCCAGAAACAATCGGGGTGTTGCCGTGAGACGGGCGAGCGAACGCTGAGGAGCGCATACGCCCATGGGCACGCAACTGGTGATGTACGAAGAGGAGTTCACCAAGATCAACGCCGTTTGCGACCGGCTCACCAAGGACGCGAACGCGAAGGTGGTGTTCCTCGTCGACAAGAACGGGCAACTCATCTCCTCGGCCGGGCAGACGCAGAACATCGACACCACGTCCCTGGCCTCGCTGACGGCCGGCAACGTGGCGGCGATGGGCGGACTCGCCAAGCTGATCGGTGAGAACGAGTTCCCCAACCAGTTCCATGAGGGGGCGAAGGACTCGCTCTACATGACCATCGTCGGCAGCCGGGTCGTGCTGGTCGTCATCTTCGACAACCGCACCAGCCTCGGCCTCGTCCGCCTTCGCATCAAGAAGGCCAGCGACGAGCTCACGAAGATCTTCGAGAGTCTGGTGAAGAAGACGGACGCCCCGGGTGCCGGGTCGCCGTTCGCCGAGATCTCCGACGACGATATCGACAACCTCTTCAGCGAGTAACCCGGGAAGCCATGTCCTTCATCAACTACTCATCCCGCGAAATCAACTGCAAGATTGTCTATTACGGGCCGGGTCTCTGCGGGAAGACGACCAACCTCCAGTACATCTACAACAAGACGGCGGCCGAGACGAAGGGCAAGCTCATCTCCCTCTCCACCGAGACGGACCGCACGCTCTTCTTCGACTTCCTGCCGCTGTCGCTCGGTGAGATTCGCGGCTTCAAGACGCGCTTCCACCTCTACACGGTGCCCGGCCAGGTGTTCTACGACGCCAGCCGCAAGCTCATCCTCAAGGGCGTGGACGGCGTCGTGTTCGTGGCCGACAGTCAGATTGAGCGCATGGAAGCGAACATGGAGTCGCTCGAGAACCTGCGCATCAACCTGGCCGAGCAGGGCTACGACCTGAACAAGATTCCCTACGTCCTCCAGTACAACAAGCGGGACCTGCCCAACGCGGTGTCCATGGAGGAGATGCGCAAGGCCATCAACCCGCGCAACATCCCCGAGTACCAGGCCGTGGCGCCCACGGGCGTGGGCGTGTTCGACACGCTCAAGGCCGTGGCGAAGCTGGTGCTCACGGAGCTGAAGAAGGGCGGCTGAGCTGGGAGCAGCCGGGCAGTCAACTCCCGTACCGCGGGTGAGAAGACGCCCCGCGGTCAAGGGTGTTACAACCTGCTGCCGACGGGCCGGGCCGTCCGCCTCCTGAGGTCGCACAGTGCGTGTCGCAGCCGCCACCCTTCGCCTCCTCGCGCTCGTGAGCGCCACCCTCTGTGGGGCGGTGCTCGCGCAGGAGTCGCGCCCCTCGGCGCCCGCGGCCGTTTCGGCGGACCCCGCGGCCTCCCCTGAAGCGGACAGCACCGCGGACGAGGCCTTCAACGCGCGGGTGAAGACGCTGGAGGAGCAGGTCGTCGACCTGAAGGAGAAGATCTACCGCTCCAAGGCGCGGCTCCTGTTGCTCCAGGAGACGGTGCTGGGCGGAGACGTCACCACCGGTGCTCGCGCGCTCATCGTCCACAAGAACGAGATGGGCAGCTCCTTCATCCTGGAGTCGGTGACGTACGCGCTGGACGGCGCGCCCATCTTCACGCAGGTGGATATCCAGGGCGAAGAGCTGAGCAAGCGCGAGCAGTTCGAGGTCTTCAACGGGCGCATCGTCCCGGGACAGCACCAGCTCGCGGTGCGGCTCGTCTATCGCGGCGGCGGCTTCGGCGTCTTCAGCTACCTGGAGGGCTACAAGTTCAAGGTGCAATCCAGCTACACCTTCAACGCGGAGCCGGGAAAGGTGTCCTCGGTGCGCGTGGTGGGCTTCGAGCAGGGCGGCCTCACGCTGGACATGAAGGACCGGCCCGCGGTGCGCTACGACATCGAGCTGTCGCGCGACTCGGCGCCCCGTATCGACGGCGAAGCGGGCGCAAGCCCCCCTGCCGCCACCTCCACTGAAGCGCGGTAGGGGCCCGCCGGTGAACGTGTCGCTTCGCGCTCTCGCCCTCGCGCTCGGCCTGATGGGCGCATCCTCCGCCTGGGCCGCCGAGCCCCCTCCCCCACCGCCGACTCCTCAGCAGTTGGAGCAGCGGCTGAGCTCCGTGGAGCAGCAGCTCCAGCTGGCCGAGGAGAGCCTGCGCTTCGTGGAGACGCAGTACAGCCAGCGCGCGGAGCCCGACGAGGAACAGGCCCGCTCGCGGCGCTACTCCGACGCGGAGATTCAGTACCTGCTCGGCGACTGGAACGCCGCCTCCGTCCTCTTCTATGACCTGGTGAGCGACCCGGGCTTTCGCGGCCACCCGCGCTACGCGGACGCGCTCTACTTCCTCGCGGACGCGCTGTACCAGCAGAAGAACGACATCGGCGCCAGGCTCTACCTGCGCGAGCTGTTGTCGCAGCCCACGCCGTCGGCGCGCCACCGCGACGCCCTCACGCGCTTCCTGGCCATCTCCGGGAGGCTGAACCTCTTCGACGGCGTCGAGGCGTACGTCGAGCAGGCGCGCACGCTGTTCGGCGGTCAGCTTCCGGCCGACGTGCAGTACGTCCAGGCGAAGTGGCTCTTCCGTCGCACGGACCTGCCCGCCTCGGAGCGAATCACCCGGGCGCGCTCGGCCTTCGCGCCGCTGGCCCAAAGCCCCGGTGGCCCGTACCAGCTCCAGGCCGGCTACCACATGGCGGTGCTGTCGATGCAGTCCGGCGAGCTGCCCCTCGCCATCCTCCAGTTCCAGCAGCTCCTCACGCCCTTGTCGACCGAGCAGACCGCCGCGCCCGTCGCGACGCCGGGCAAGCCCGTCACCCGCTCGACGACGGACACGGACACGAAGCGCATCCGAGAGCTGTCGCTGATGTCGCTGGGGCGGCTGTTGTACGAGGCGGGCCGCTTCGACGAGGCGCTGGACCGCTACGGCCAGGTGCCGCAGGACAGCGAGTCCTTCCCGGAGTCGCTCTACGAAATCGCGTGGACGCAGGTGCGCAAGGGCAACCACCAGGAGGCGAAGAACGCCATCGACATCCTGTTGCTGGTCGCCCCCGACGCGCGGCTCGCGCCCGAGGCGAAGCTCCTCCAGGGACACCTGCTCCAGAAGCTCAAGCGGTACGACGAGGCCATCGCCGCGTACGACGAGCTCATCGGCACCTTCCGCCCCGTGCGCGAGAAGGTGGACCTGCTCCTGAATGCGAATCGGGACCCCGTCGCGTACTTCGAGCGGCTCCTGGCGCGCACGGACACCGTCCCCGATGTGCGCACGCTGTTGCCGCCCCTGGCGCTGAAGTACGCCTCCACCGAGCGCGAGGTGAGCAGCGCGGTGAAGATGGTGGGCGACATCGACACCGGGAAGAAGGGCGCGGTCGACGCACGGGAGCTGGCGGCCCGCATCCTCCGCGCGCTGGACGCACGCAAGCTGGAGACCTTCCCGGAGCTGCAAGCGGGCTTCACGCGCGCGGACGCGGTGGAGACGGCCGTCACGCACGCGGAAGCCGCGCTGGTGGAGGTGGAGGGACTGGCGCTGGAGCCGTCGCTCACCTCGCAGGAGAGAGACAGACTCCAGCTGCTGCGCCGCGAGCGCGATGCGCTGGCCGCCCGCTTCGGCAAGCTCCCCACCACGCAGAAGGAGATGGAGGAGCGGCTGCGCCGCATGCAGTACCGCGTGGACGCGGTGGACCGCGAGGCCTTCCGGCTGGGCACGGAGATTCAGGGCCTGCACGCCATCGCCTCCTCGGTGCGCAAGTGGGTGGATGACACGCGGCTGCTCCGCCAGACGCCGCCGGACGAGGAGCGCGAGTTCCTGGTGCAGCTCCAGGGCGAGGTCCAGACGCTGAACGACCTCCAGGCGGAGCTGGACCGGACGCGAGGCCGGCTCACCGACGAGCGCAACAACGCGGCGGCCTCCCTCTCCGGAGAGCAGGCCATCCGGGTCCGCTACGCGGCGGCCCTGCGTGACGAACACGAGGTGCTCGGCGAGGTGGAGCGGCGGCAGTCCCCCACGGCCGTGCTGACCCACGCGCATCAGGTGCGGGAGCGGGGCCTGGCGCTGAAGAAGCGAGTGGCGGAGGCGCAGGCCGCGCTGAGGGCCAAGGTGGACCAGAAGGGACAGCGCATCCGCGGCAAGGTGCTGGCCGAACAGCAGTTGCTGGAGCGCTACGAGGCCGAGGTCGCCGCGGTGTCCGGCAACGCGAAGCAGTTGGTGGGCCGCATCGCCTACGACAGCATCCGCCGTGTGCGCCGGCAGTTCTACGACCTGGTGCTCAAGGCGGACGTGGGCGTGGTGGACGTGGCCTTCACCGAGAAGCAGGACAAGACGACGAACATCCAGAAGGTGTCCGCGCAGAAGGCCGAGGCGCTGCGCGCGCTGGACGCCGACTTCCGGGACGTGCTGTCGGAGGAGGGACGGTGATGCGGCGCGTGCTCGCGGTGCTGCTCTCCATGGCCTCGCTGCCCGCCGCCGCCCAGGCGCAGGCCCCCGCCGCGCAAGCAGCCTCCCCCGCCCAGGTGGAGAGTCCGTCTGGGACACCGGACGCGAGATATCTGACGGGCCTGGGCCGCACGCCCGAGGAAGAGACGCTGCTCCAGGACGTCAGCCGCGCCCTGCGCACGTACGACGAGGAGTCTCGCGAGTTCAGCCGCGAGGTGCAGCTCCTGATGGAGCGCAAGTACGAGCAGAAGCGCGACTCGCTCGCGTCCTCGTACGAGAAGGTCATCCGGGACTTCGAGGCCCAGGAGCGCAAGGAGCGGATGGAGGCCATCGTCCGCTTCGAGGAGTTCCTCCGCCGCTACCCACAAGAGCCGCGCTACACGCCGGACGTGATGTTCCGGCTGGCGGAGCTGTACTACGAGCGCTCGCAGGACGAGCACCAGCTCGCGATGAAGGAGTACCGGGACAGGCTGGAGGCGCACGACAAGAACCCCGACTCGGCCTTCCCCGTGGAGCCGAAGAAGGACTACGGGGACTCCATCGCGCTGTACCGCCGGCTGCTGAAGGACTATCCGACGTACCGCCTCAACGACGGCGCCTGGTACCTGCTGGGCTACTGCCTGGAGGAGCAGGAGGAGGTCGACCAGAGCTTCCGCACCTACCAGCAGCTCATCACCCGCTACCCGCGAAGCCGCTTCGCCACCGAGGCGTGGGTCCGCATCGGCGAGTACTGGTTCGACAACTACAAGGACCCGCAGGCGCTGCCCCGCTCCGCGCAGGCCTTCGAGGCCGCCGCCCGCGACACGCTGCATCCGCTCTACGACAAGGCCCTCTACAAGCTGGGCTGGACGTACTACCGGATGGACCGCTTCGACGAAGCGGTGGAGTCCTTCCTCACGCTGGTGGACTTCTACGAGGCCCAGCGCGTCGCCAAGGGCGAAGCAGAGGCCGGCGGAGACCTGCGCGACGAGGCCCTCCAGTACGTGGCCATCTCCCTGGCGGACGAGACGTGGGGCGGACTGCCTCGCGCCCAGGCCCTCTTCGCGAAGCGCGGCCCCAAGCCCTACGAGGCGGACGTGTACCGCCGCCTGGGCAACGTCTACTTCGACCAGACGAACCACCCGGCCGCCATCGCCGCGTATCAGCGCGTGCTCCAGAAGGAGCCCCTGGCGCCGGACGCGCCGGAGCTCCAGCAGCGCATCGCCCTGGCCTACGAGCGGGACAGGCTGCTCGCGGAGTCCTTCACGGAGTCGGAGCGGCTCGCCAGCCTCTACCAGCCCGGCACCGCCTGGTACGCGAAGAACCAGGGCGACCCGGACGCGCTCTCACGGGCCAACACGCTCGTCGAGAAGAGCCTGTACACGAGCGCCACCTTCCACCACCAGCAGGCGCTGGTGTTCAAGAAGGAGGGCAAGTTCGACCAGGCCAGCGCGGGCTTCGCCACCGCCGCGCGCGCGTACGGCAACTACCTGGAGCGCTTCCCGCGCAGCAAGAGCGCGGGCGAGATGCGCTTCTATTACGCGGAGTGCCTCTACTTCTCCTTCCAGTTCGCCGAGGCCGCGAAGAGCTACGAGCTGGTGCGCGACACCGGCGTGAGCGAGAAGCACCGCGACGAGGCGGCGCACAGCGCGGTGCTCGCGTGGCAGCAGCTGCTCGCGCAGGACCTCCAGGCCGGCAGGGCGCAGGACCTCAAGCCGCTGCGCTCCACCGAGCGGCCCGAGGGCTCGGCGGTGAAGCCCGTGCCGCTGGCGCCCACCGAGCAGAAGCTGGTGTCCGCCTCCGACAAGTACGTGGCGCTCTTGCCGCGCGACGCGAAGGCCGCGGGCATCGCCTACAAGGCCGCGGAGCTGTACTACGCGCACGACGACTTCCCCGAGGCGCGCAAGCGCTTCGAGCGCATCATCCAGACGTGGCCAAGGAGCGAGGTGGCCCGCTACGCCACCAACCTCACCGTGGAGACGTTCCTCATCGACAAGGACTGGCGCAGCGTGGAGGAGGTCAGCGCCAGGCTGGCCAGCAACACGCAGGTCATCGACCCGTCCAGCGACCTCCACAAGCAGCTGGTGAAGTTCAAGCTCGCCGGCCGCTTCAAGCTGGCCGACCAGCTCCTCGCCGAGGGCAAGCACGAGGAGGCCGCGCGCAAGTACATCCAGCTCGTCGACGAGGAGCCCCGGCACGAGTTCGCCGACAAGGCCCTCAACAACGCGGCCGTCGCGCACGAGAACACCCGGCGCTTCGACTCCGCGATGAAGCTCTACGAGCGCATCTATCGCGAGTACCCCTCCTCTCCGCTCGCGGACGCGGCGCTGTTCCGCGTGGCGGTGAACGCGGAGAAGTCCTACGACTTCGACAAGGCCGTGGTCAGCTACCAGAAGCTGGTGAAGGACTACCCCGCGTCGAAGGACCGGGAGGCGGCGCTCTTCAACACCGCGCGCCTGCTCGAAGGCCAGCAGCGCTACGCGGAGTCCGCGGCGACGTTCCTGCGCTACGCGGAGCTGTTCCCCGCCGCCGAGGACGCGCCGAAGAACCAGTACCGCGCGGCAATCCTGCTGGAGAAGCAGGGCGACCCTCGCGGCGAGGTCCGCGCGCTCCAGGAGTTCGTGCGCAAGTTCGCCAACAAGCCCGGCCAGGTGGAGCTGGTGGTGGACGCGCACCGGCGCATGGGTGATGCGCACCAGAAGCTCGGCGACGAGAAGGAAGCCCAGCGCGCCTATACGCAGGCCGCGAGCGAGTTCGACCGACGCAAGCTCAAGCCGGACACCCATCCCCTCGCGGCGAACGCGGCGGCGTATGGACGCTTCCAGCTGGCGGAAGCGGAGCTGCGCACGTTCGACAAGCTGAAGATTGGCGGCTGGGGCAAGGCCCTGGTGCGCAGCTTCGCGGTGAAGCGCGCGGCGGTGAAGACGGTGAAGGACGCGTACTCGCGCGTCTATCCGTACAAGCAGCTCGAGTGGTCTCTCGCGGCGGCCTACCGCTCCGGCTACGCGCTGGAGCGCTTCGCCAACACCATCATCGAGACGCCCGTGCCGCCCGACGTGAAGCGGCTGGGTGAGGAAGCGGTGGTGACGTACCAGGACCTGCTCGCGCAGAACACGGCGGAGCTGGAGGACGCGGCCGTGGAGAGCTATGCCGTCGCCCTGGCGGAGGCTCGGAAGAATCGCGTCTCCAACGAGTGGACGCGGCGCACGCTGGAGTCGCTCAACCGCTTCCGCCCCAAGGAGTACCCGGTGCTCAAGGAGCCCAAGCAGGCGCTCGCGGCCGACGCCGCCTACCCGGACGGGCTCATCGGCAGCGTGAGCGGCCCCACCCGCCCCGCGTCGACGGACGAGAGCCGCATCACCGGGGGAGCCAAGCCGTGAGCTCCGCGCCACGCCGCACGCAGGGGGCCTCCGCCCTCACCGCGCTGTTCCTGTCCTCGGGGCTGTGGCTGTCCGCGTGTGCCTCCGCCCCGGAGACGCGCCCCACTTCCGAAGCAGCAGCGCAGGCCCCCGTCGACGAGAACGCGAAGCCCGCGCCCACCGTCGTCGAGCCTCCGCCGCGCAGCGCCACACAGGACTTCGACCAGGCCGTGGCGATTGCACGGGCCGGAGAGCTGACGGCGGCGGAGACGGCGCTGCGCGCGCTGGTGACGCAGAACCCGAAGCTCGACTACGCGTGGACGAACCTGGGCATCGTCCAGGAGCGGCTCGGGCGGCACGAGGACGCGGAGCGCTCGTATCGCCAGGCGATGGCGGTGGCTCCCGAGCAGGAGTCCGCGTGGGACTGCCTGGCGCGCCTGTATGGACGCACGGGGCGCTCGGCGGCGCTGGAGACGGAGCTGCGCGGGCTGGTGGAGGCGAAGCAGGACTCGGTGCCGCTGCGCACGGTGCTCGCCATCACCCTGCTCCAGCAGAAGAAGCTGGGACCCGCGGCCGCCGAGGCGAAGCAGGCCCTGCGGCTCGACGAGCGGCACACGCGCGCCATGCAGGTGCTCGCGCAGGTGTACTACCGCGAGGGCAAGCACGAGCTGGCGCGCATGGTGCTTGAGAACGCGCGGGACATCTCGCCCGGGGATGCGGCCACGCGCAACGCGCTGGGGCTGGTGTACCTGGCGCTGAAGGTCGGCCCGCAGGCGCTGGAGGAGTTCAAGGAGGCCGCGAAGCTCCGGCCCGACTTCGCCGAGGCACGCAACAACTTCGGCGCGCTGCTCAACGAGGCCCAGGACTACCCGGCCGCCGTCGCCGAGCTCGAGGCCGCGGTGCGCGCCGCTCCCGACTTCGCCGCCGCGCGCCTCAACCTGGGCAATGCGTACCGGGGCCAGGGTGAGTTCGAGCGCGCCAAGGCCGAGTACGAGCAGGTGCTCGCGCTGCGCCCCGGTCAGCCGGACCCGTTCTTCAACCTGGCCATCCTGTTCCTCGACGTGGAGCCGCCAGGGGTGGACCCCGTCCAGCGGTACAAGACGGCCATCACCTACTTCGAGCGCTACGAGGCCCAGGGCGGTCGCGACGAGCGCATCCCCCAGTACACGAAGGACGCGCGCAAGAGCATCGAGCGCGAGGAGCGGCGGCTGGAGCGCGAGCGCAAGGACCAGCTTCGCAAGGCCGCGGAGCAGGAGAAGGCCGAGCGCGAACAGGCGAAGCAGGCCGCTGAGAGTCCCGCTCCGGCCGCGCAACCCGCCCCCACCCCAGCACCTTCCGCGCACGTCGGAGCACCCTCGGAGGGAACTCCGCCCCCCGCGCCGGTGTCCCAGCCCGAGCCCGCTTCCAGCACCGCGCCCTCGAAGAGCGGCTCGGGTAAGCTGGCCACCGACAAGAACTAGGACCGCATGCGCGCCCCCTTCGCCCTCTTCGTGCTCCTCACCACAGCGCCCGTGCTCGCGCAGGACTCAGGCAAGTCCGCCGCGCCCGGCACCGGCGGAGCCACGTCGAGCAGCGACAATGCGCCCGCGAAGAAGGCGCCTCGCAAGGTCATCCGCCTGGACGCGCTCACCGTCGAGGGCCGCATCCAGAAGCCCCAGGCGTTCTACATCCTCCCCCGCTCCAACCTGAGCTTCGACGACCTCAACCGCACGGAGAGCTTCGTGCCCAAGGTCGAGAAGAGCGTCGAGCAGGAGCCCTTCTAGGCCATGGCCGCCCCGTCACCTTCCAAGCTGCTCCGCGTCGGCCTCATCCAGAACGGCCAGATTGTCGAAGAGCACCACGTCCGGCGCGAGAGCGTCACCATCGGCCATGACGCGCGCAACACCATCGTCCTGCCCGCCTCGGACGACCGGCCCGCGCGCTTCAGCGTGTTCGAGCACCAGGGCCACCAGTTCCTGCTCGTCATCAACGAGTCCATGAAGGGCCGCGTCAACCTCGGCTCCTCCGACGTGGACTTCGACGCCCTGCGCTCCCAGGGGCTCGCCTCGCGCCGCGGCGACCTCTACGTCCTGCCCCTCCAGGAGACCGCGCGCGGCAAGGTGGAGCTGGGCGACGCTACCCTCTTCTTCCAGTTCGTCACGCCCCTGGCCGAGGAAGCGCGTCCGCTGATGCCCTCGGACATCCGCGTCAGCCGCTGGAAGACGATGGACCGCGTCTTCTTCGGCATCCTCGCGGCCTCGCTGCTCGTCCACTTCTCCGGCGCCGCCATCATCCTCTCCGCTGAAGCGCCCAAGGAGCAGGAGCTCGCGTTGGATCAGCTCGATGACCGCTTCGTGCGCGCCATCATCCCCCAGCGCCCCATCGAAGCCGTGAAGCCCGCCACGCCGGGCCCCGCCGAGACACCGAAGGAAGACCCCAAGCCGACCGAGCCGAAGGACGGCGCGGACAAGCCCGCGTCGGAGAAGCCCGCGTCGGCCGCCGCCGCCGAGCGCCACGCGGAGATGGTGAAGAAGGTCTCCGACAAGGGCCTCTTGAAGATGCTCGGCTCCAAGGGCTCGGGCACCGGCGCGTTCCAGGACGTGCTGGGCAACGCCAGCGGTGGCAACGACATCGTCGCGGCGCTCCAGGGCGCGGGCGGCGTGGGCGTGGCCACCGAGGCCGCCGTCGGCAAGGGCAACACCCCGCGCGGCGGTGGCACCGGCACCGTGACGGGCATCGGCGAGCTGGGCACCCAGGGCGGCGGAAAGGTGGACCTGGGCACCAAGAAGGAAGTCGAAGTGAAGGGCCGCGTGCAGGACTCGACGCCGGAGGTCGACAGCTCCGACGTGGACCGCGACGCGCTCGCCCGCTACGTCCGCGCGCGCAAGGGCGCCATCCAGAGCTGCTACGAGAAGGAACTCAAGCGAAACCCCAACCTCAAGGGCAAGGTGGTGGTGCGCTTCTCCATCACCCCGTCCGGTCGGGTGGGTGACTTCGACATCGACGAGAACACGCTCGGCAGCGAGGCGGTGGCCAGCTGCATCCGCGCCGCCATCCGCGGCTGGGTGTTCCCGTTCAAGCCCGAGTCCGCCGCCACCGTGTCCTACCCCTTCGTCTTCTCGCCAACGGGGTAGTCTCCAGCGTCGGTGCACCTGGCGCGGGCTCCGAGGGGACCATGGAGAAGCTGGCAGTCATCGCCGCCTCACCGCTGTTCGAGATGCTCTCCCCCGTGGAGCTGGACCGCCTGGCGGAGCTCGCCCGGACGCGGCAGTGCGCCCCCGGCGAGGTCATCTTCGCGGAAGGAGATTTGGGCGACAGCCTCTTCGTCGTCGTCGAGGGCCAGGTGGAGGTCGTCCGCGAAGGCGCCGATGGCGCGCCCCAGGCCCTGGCCGTGCTGTCCCATCCCGAGTTCTTCGGGGAGATGGGCCTCATCGACAAGGACTACCGCTCCGCCACCGTCCGCGCGCGCACGCAGGCCCACCTGCTCCAGCTCACCTCCAGCGACCTGCGCGTCTTCCGCCAGCACCACGCCGAGGGCTTCACCTTCGTCGTCGTCAACATCGCGCGAAGCCTGGCTGCTCGACTGCGTGAGGCCAATGCCCGCCTCTCCGGTAACCACTGAATAACTGGAGGGTTGTCGCGTTGACACCCCTCCCCCCGCCTTCTACGCTTTGACGCAATGGGATGGGCCGGGAGAGCCGAGAGGCGTATGCGCACTGTCGGAATGGTCGCTGCAATCGTCGCCACGGGCGTGGCCGTCGCGCAGGGACCGGTGCCCTCGCCCCGGGCGCCCCCCGCTGCCGTGGCCCTGGAGAAGGCCAGCGAGGTGCCTGACTCGCAGAAGCTGGAGCGCAGCACCCAGGCGCTGAGCGTGATGCGAGACGTGCTCCGCCAGGTGATCGGCAAGGTGGAGGAGGCGCGCCGCACCAAGGACGTGGTGAAGCTCAACTGCGCCAACGAGAAGCTCACGCAAATCAAGGGCCTCTTGCGCATCTCCGAGCAGGCGGACGTGTCGCTCCAGGAGTCCCTCACCCGGCGCGAGGTCTCCACCAGCGAGCACGAATACACCAAGGTCATGATCGCCCGGCAGAAGGTCGGTCAGCTCCGCTCGGAGGCCGAGGAGTGCATCGGCCAGCTCGCCTTCCGCACCGACGAGAACCTCTTCGTCGAGGTGGAGGAGCCCGAGAACCTGCCTGGCGGTGACCCCACTCGCCCGCCCCCTCCCGACGACATCTTCGTCAGGCCGCCGCCCGCGAGCCCCATCAACTGAGTCCCGTGCGCCCTCCGGCCCTCCGGGCGAGTCCAAGTCCCGTGTCGAACAATTCTTCGGCCTCTGAAATCGCGCGTGCTATGACGCCCGAGGCCATCCGCATGAAAGGTGGGAGTGGGTACGCCCTCTCACTGGGAAGCCACTGCGAGCCATGACGCTGAGAGGGACATTCTGGGGCACGGTCTGCGGGCTGGCGCTGATGGCGCTCGGCTCCGTGGCCATGGCTCAGGACCTGGCGTCCCCGCCGCCCACGGGTGGCAACGGCTTCAAGGTGGGCAACGGCCGGCTGCATCCGTACTTCGATTTGGAGACGCGCCTGGACAGCGGCGTGGGCTACTTCGGCCGCGAGGGCCAGGAGTTCCCTGGAGGCGTGTCGCCGGACCTGTCGGGAGAGTTCGTGATGCACTTCCGGCCGGGCTTCCGGCTGGACATCCCTTCGCCCCGGCTGGCGTTCAACCTCAACGCCAACCTGGACTACGTGCTCTTCACGGGCCTGATGACGCAGGGCTCGAACGCGGCCTCGCACATGGAGGGCGCGGCGGACCTGCTGGCGCGCATCAACCCGGAGGCGCCGCTGTCGTTGGAGCTGTCGGACCAGTTCGTGCGCTCGGACCGGACGCGCACGGCGGCCATCGGCGCGGGCATCTTGAGCCTCTACAACGAGGCCAAGGTGAGGGCTCCGTGGCGGCCGGGTGGAGGCGCGGTGGAGGTGACTCCAGGCGTGGCCTACGCGATGGAGTTCTTCGAGCCGCTGGCGGCTTCGGCGCCCGCGGACTGTGGCGACAGCGTGTGCGACCCCGTCGGCGCGGACCGCTTCAACTACGGCAACCTGCACCTGGGCGTGGAGAGCCGCTGGCGCTTCCTGCCGAAGACGGCGCTGGTGCTCGACACCGGCGTGGACGTGCGCCGCTACTTCAACGACGGCGGCCCCAGCGCCACGCTGCTGCGCGCGATGATCGGCGTGGCGGGCCTGGTGTCGCCCAAGGTCGCGGTGACGGCCAAGGCGGGCTGGGGACAGAACTTCGGGGCGACGGGCGGCGGGACGGTGATTGGCCAGCTCGAGGGCACCTACCTGTTCAGCCCCACGCTGACGTTCAAGGGGGGCTACCTGCGCAGGCTGGAGCCGGTGGCGGCCTACGGCACGTTCCGCGACGACAGGTTCTCCGCGGAGGCCCGTGCGCTGATGGGTGGCAAGCTGACCTTGCACGCGGTGGGCATGGTGGACTTCCTGAGCTTCGCCGGCAGCCGTGGCGACACGGTGGTGACGGTGGACGTGGGGCCCGAGTACCAGTTCCGTCCGTGGCTCACCGGCGCCGCGGGCTACATGCTGAGCAACCGCTCCTCCTCGGTGGATGGCGGCGGCCTGAACTACACGCGTCACGAGGGGTACGCTCGCCTCTCGGTGACGTACTGAGCCCCCGCAGCGCCGGGGAAGCTTCCCCGCCCACGAGGTCTCCTCTCGGATGAGAACCCTCCGCCTCTGCATCGCCCTGCTCCTGTCGGGAGCGCTGTCCGCGTGCTTCGGCTCGGCGCCGCGTCCTCCGCCCCCCACGCCCACGCCGGCGGCCGAGGCGGGAGAGGCCCGCTCGGGAGGCGGCACGCTGGGGCCCGGCGACGTGGTGGAGGTGCGCGTCTTCCAGGAGCCCGAGCACTCCGGGACGTGGCGCCTGTCGCCCGAGGGCACCATCGACTACCCGCTGTGCGGCAAGGTGCCGCTGCGCGGGACGACGCCCAGCACCGCGGCGGACACGCTGCGCGAGTGCCTGTCGCGCTACGTGCGCCGGCCACAGGTGTCGGTGCTCATTCGCGAGTACAACTCGCACAAGGTGTTTGTCTTCGGTGAAGTGCAGAAGCCCGGCACCTTCCCGGTGGATGGAGAGATGTCCATCGTCCAGGCGATTACCCTCGCGGGCGGCTTCACCAAGCTGGCGGCGAAGAACAACACGCTGGTGACGCGCGTGGTGGACGGCCAGGAGCGCAAGATTCGCGTGCCCGTCGAGGACATCGGCGTGGGGCGCGAGAAGAACTTCATGCTCCAGCCCGGCGACATCGTCTTCGTGCCGGAGAGCTTCTTCTAGGTCGCGCGGCACCCAGCGCGCGGAGCACCTCGCACGGTGCAGAATCCCGTGCGCATGCCCCACCTGGTGCTCGTCGGCCCTGAGTCCTTTCCCTTCGTGCGCGACGTGCTGCGCGCCGAGGCCCACCGCGCGGGCCTGCGCGTCGTCGAAGTCTCCATGCGCGAGTGGGGCTCCAGCGTCACCCCCTGGGTGGAAGTCGTCGGAGGACGCTTCCGCGCGGGCCTCCTGGGGCCCTGGGGTGACCTGGAGCTGCGGCCCGAGGACGTCTTCTGGTGTATCGCCGAAGGTCCCCTGCCCCCGGCGGAGAGCGACTACCTGGACTCGGAGCACGAGGCTCTGCGTGAGGCCTTCCACACGTGCTGCCCCGCGCGCGTCATCAACCGCCGCGGCCTGCTCCAGCCGCTCTGGACGACGGCGATGTGGCGGATGCTCGCCCAGAAGCTGCCCTCACCGGAGGCCGACAGCGTCCTCGCGCCGCCGCACTTCCACCTGGGCGCGCCGCCCGAGGACGGGCAGCGCTGGACTCGCTGGCCCGAGGAGGCGGAGACGAGCATGGGGCAGGTGTGGTGGACGGTGCCCGAGCCCGGTCCGCTGCGACAGGCCCTGGTGGTGGGCTCGCATGTCTCGCTCTGGCCCCTGGAGTTCGAGGAGGAACCTCCCATGCTCCCGCCGGCGCTGGAGAGGGACCTCACGCGCCTGGCCACTGCCTGCGGCGCCGACGTCCTGGAAGTCCTGCTGGTGCCCTCGGGCACACCGGACGCCGTTGCGCGGTGGACAGCCCTCCAGTTGGGCACGTCGATTGAGGGGCTGGAGCGCCTGCTGGCCCAGGAGGACGCCGTGGCGCTCGCGCAGGTGGAGCGCTTCCTTCGTGAGCGACTGGCGAGCCGGGAGGACGCGCGATGATTCTCGTCATGGGCCCCGTGGATGAGCTGCTGACGGCGTTCTTCCTCAAGCACCTCACCGACACGAAGCGCGAGTACCTCTTCGTGGACGAGCGCCACCTGGGCAGCCAGGTGCGCCTGGAGCTGGACCTGCCGCAGGGCCCCTCGGGGCCGGGCCGTCTGCGGGGCGCGGTGCGCTTCCCCACGTGGCGCGTCGGGCTGGAGGAAATCTCCGGCATCTACTCGCGGCTGGGGACGGGCAACGTGGAGCAACAGCGGACGCCGGAGGTCCGCGCCGAGCAGGCCCATGCGGCGGCGCTGCTCGACCTCTTCCCCGGCCCGGTGGCCAACCGCGCCACGGCGATGCTCTCCAATGGCAGCAAGCCCTGTCAGTACGCCGCCATCCTCGCCGCTGGCCTGCGCGTGCCGGACACCCTGGTGGGAGGCACCTGGGAGCGCTGGGAGCCCTTCGCGAAGGCGCTCGACGGCGACCCCGTCATCAAGTCCGTCAGCGACGAGCGCTCCCTGGTGAAGCAGGTGTCGTGGGAGGCCACCCGCGCCTCCGCACGGCCCGGCCAGCCGCTGGCGCCCCACCAGTTCCAGCAGCGAATCCAGGGCACCAACATCCGGGCCCACGTCGTGGGCGCGCGCCACGTGCTGGCCTGTCGCGCGGAGACGCAGGCCCTGGACTACCGCCACCCCGACATGACGGGCCACACGGTGGACCTCCGCGCCACCGAGCTCCCCGAGCCCGTCGCCGAGGCCTGCCGCCGGCTGTCACGGGCGCTCGGCGTCGACCTGGCCGGCATCGACCTCATCGAGCCCCCAGGAGGCTCCTCCAGGCCCGAGGACTGGGTCTGCCTGGAGGTGAATACCTGCCCGGGCTTCATGTGGTTCGAGCAGCACGCTGGACTCCCTATCGCCCGGGTACTTGCGGATTTCCTCCGCACTTCGATAAGCTCATGACGCTGTAATTTTCCGAGGACCTGGGAATCTCGGAAATCACCAGGGGGAAGTACACCATGTCGAACAAGACGACTGAAGCGGGGCTCATCTCGTCGCAGGACCTGCCGGAGCTGGCGGAGGCGGGGCACGTCGCGGCGCCGACGGTGGGCAACAGTGCGCAGGAGCTGTGTGAGGCCGTGCAGGCGGCGCTCGCCGAGCAGTGGTCGCTGATGGGCGTCATCAACACGGGCAAGAAGGCCTCCGACGGCGGCAAGAAGCTGGCGGACGCCATCACCGACAAGGGCAAGGACATCGAGGACAAGGCCACGCACGCGGAGAAGGACGCCCGCGACGAGGCGCACCGGAAGATGAACGCCGACAAGTCCAAGAAGCACGGGCGGGAAGTCGGGGCGCAGGGCGCCACCGCGAACGCCTTCGCCCGGGCGCTGTCGGAGCTGCGCGGCTGATTCAGCTCAGGGCTTGGGTGTCCAGCCCAGCTCGTCGATGAAGTGCCTGGCCTCGGCGAGCAGCACCGGGGCCAGCGTGGGCGCGGAGGCGATGACGTCTCCGCGCATCACGCTGAAGGGAGCGCCCGTGACATGGCGGATGACGCCTCCGGCCTCCTCCACGAGCAGCGAGCCCGCGGCGATATCCCAGGGCTTGAGGCCGAACTCGAAGAAGCCATCGAAGCGGCCCGCGGCCACATAGGCCAGGTCCATGGCGGCGCTGCCGGTGCGGCGCATCCCCTGAGCGCGCAGGACGAAGCGGGTGAAGAGGCCCACCGGCCCCTCCGGCTTCTCGCGGACGTCGTAGGGAAAGCCCGTGCACAACAGCGCCCTGTCCAGCCGGTCCACGGTGCTGGCGCGCAGCGGGCGGCCATTGAGCGTGGCGCCCTCCCCTCGCGCGGCGGAGAACAGCTCGTCCAGCATCGGGTCATACACGGCGCCGGCCAGCACGCAGTCAGGACCCTCCACCGCCACGCTGACGCAGAAGTGCGGCACGCGGTGGGCGTAGTTGGTGGTGCCGTCGAGCGGGTCCACCAGCCAGCGCAGGCCATCCGTGCCCGCCGTCGCGCCGCTCTCCTCCGCGAGGATGGCGTGGGTGGGGTGGCGCTCGCGCAGGAAGGCGAGCAACGCCTCTTCTGAAGCGCGGTCCGCGTCCGTCACCAGGTCGATGCCGCCCTTGAGTTCGATGGTGCGCTCCCCCAGGAAGCGGTCGGCGAGGATGCGGCCCGCGAGCCGAGCCCCCTCCTCCGCGGTGCGGCGCAGCTCGGCGGGAGTCTCCGGGGCCGTATCAGCCATGACGTCTCCTGAGCGGGCTACGGCGCGGGCTCGGCCAGCAGCGCTTCGATTTCCGTCTGGTACTTGGTGAGGAACTCCTCGTTGAAGCCCTCGTGGACGTGGCGCACGACGCCGCGCTTGTCGACGACGTACGTCGTGGGCATGCCGCGCACCTTCAGCGTGCTCTCGGCCACGCGAGCGTTCTCGTCGACGAGGATGGGCAGGCCCACCTTCACTTCCTTCAGGAACGGCGCAATCGCGCGCGCGTCCTCGTCCACGTTGAGCGCGTAGACCTTGAGGCCCTTGGCGCCGTACTCGCGCACGAGGTTCTCGTAGAAGGGCAGCGCGTCCCGACACGGCTCGCACCACGTGGCCCACACATCGATGAGCACCACGCTGCCCCTGTCGCTCACCAGGTCATACGGCTCGCCACCGGGGTAGCGCTTCACCTGGAAGACGAGCGGCTGGGTGCTGGAGACCTGCGTGCCCTGCTCCTCCGCGCCACCGGGCACGGGGGGCGTGAGGGACGGCATCGTGCTGCTGCGAGCACAACCCGTGAGGGACAGGACACCCAGGAGGACGGTGAGCGGGAGGCGCATGTCAGGCAGTCTCGCCCGTGCGGGCCTTCAAGGCCACGAGCAGCTTCTCGATGAACCCACCGAAGGCGCCGTTGCTCATCACGAGCAGCACGTCACCGGGGCGGGATTCGCGAGCCACCAGGTCCACCATGGCCTGCACGTCGGTGGAGCCCTCGGCGGCGATGCCCTGCGCCTGGAGGTCGGACACCAGCTTGCGCACGTCGAGCTCCTCGCCGACGGGCACCTTGTCATGGCGCTCGGGCACCTTGAGGCTGGCTCGGGCCGCGCCGGTGAAGGCGTGGGCGTAGTCCTCCTGGTGGATGTTGCGGCGGCTGGTGTTGGAGCGGGGCTCGAAGATGGCCCACAGCCGGCGCTCCGGGTAGCGGTGGTGGATGGCGTCGATGGTCTCTCGCACGGCCGTCGGGTGGTGCGCGAAGTCGTCCACCACGAGGATGCCATTCGGCTCGCCGCGAGGCTCCTGCCGGCGCTTCACGCCCTGGAACGTGGACAGGCCCTTGGCGATTTCGTCGAAGGACAGGCCCAGGCCGCGCGCGGCGGCGATGACACTCAGCGCATTCTCCACGTTGTGCAGGCCGCCCATGGGCAGCTCCACCGTGCCGAGCACCGTGCCCCGCTCCACCACCTGGAAGCGCGCGCCGTTGGCACCGAAGGAGACCTCGCGAGGGACGTAGTCCGCGTCCGCGCCCTCCTTCGCGACGTACGTGACGACGCGGCCCTGGCAGCCCTCGCGCGCGAGCTTCACGGCGTTGGGGTACGCGGCGCAGACGACGAGCTGCCCGTCCTGGGGGATGAGCCGGACGAACTTCTCGAACGTCGCCTCGTAGTGGGGCAGGTCGCGGAAGATGTCCGCGTGGTCGAACTCCACGCTGGTGAGGATGGCGGTGCGCGGACGGTAGTGGAGGAACTTGGAGCCCTTGTCCCAGTAGGCGGTGTCGTACTCGTCGCCCTCGACGACGAAGTGCGGCCCTTTGCCGACGCGGTAGTTGCCCGAGTAGTTCTGGGTGACGCCGCCCACGAGGAAGGACGGGTCCTTGCCGGCCTCGACGAGGACGTGGGCCATCATGGAGGACGTCGTCGTCTTGCCGTGGGTGCCAGCGACGACGACGGAGTGGGAGCGGGCGAGGAAGAGCGAGCCCAGGGCGGCGGGGAAGCTCATCTGCTTGAGGCCGCGCTCGCGGACGGCGGTGGCCTCGGGATTCACGCGGCGGATGACGTTGCCGATGATGACGAGGTCCGGCTTCGCGTCGTCCAGGTTCTCCGGACGGTAGGGCGAGGCGGCGGGGATGCCCCACGCCTTGAGCATGTCGCTCATGGGTGGGTAGACATTCTCGTCGCTGCCGGTGACTTCGTAGCCGGCGGCCTTGAGCATTCCAGCGAAGGAGCCCATGCCGGTGCCCGCCACGCCCACCAGGTGGACGCGGCGGACGCTGCCGGGCTCGAGGGTGTCGAGGACGTTACCGTTGTCGTCAGCCATGCGTTCCCTGCGAGATGCTGGTGAGGCCGAGCGCCTCCACGACGAAGTCATGGAAGACGGGTCGGAAGTCGCGGATGCGAAGCTCCTGGCGACCGAGCGCCACGCGGTTGGTGACGAGCGCCACCACCAGCGAGCGACGCAGGTCCACCCAGAGACTCGTTCCGGTGAAGCCCAGGTGCCCGACGGCGCCCGGAGGTGAGTCGCCCACGAAGCGGCCCGCGCTGGAGCCGACCTGGGACGGTGAGTCGAAGCCCATGGAGCGCGTGCTGCCGTGCACGAGCGCATCCGTAGCGAGCGCGCGGTGCCAGAGCGGGCCCGGCGCAATCACGGGACTCGTTCCCGCGCAGCCGTCGAGCACGGCCTGACCGAAGCGGGCCACGTCCACGGCGGTGCCGAAGAGACCCGCGTGTCCGGCGACGCCGTCCATCACCCAGGCGTTGTCGTCGTCCACTTCACCCGGCCGCGTGGGCTGGGTGGGCACGTCCTTCCACAGCGTCTCCTGGCCGGGCGCGGGCTCGCGAGGGCGCGTGGCGCCGGTGGGCGCGGGCATGGCGTCGGCGGGGAAGTCGGTGAGGCGGTGGAAGCGGGCGGAGAGGCCGAGCGGCTCGGCGACGTGGCGGGAGAAGAGCGTGTCGAGCGGGGCGTTGGCGGCGCGGGAGAGAATCTCGCCGAGGAGGATGAAGCCCACGTCGCTGTACGCGGTGCGGGTGCGAGGCGCGGCGGCGAGCGGCGTGGAGGCGGCAGCCTGGAGGACCTCGTCGCGGACGCGGGAGCGCGTGGCGGAGGGACAGGTGGCGTCGAGCAGCTCGGGGTGCGCGGTGAGGGCCTGGGCGAAGAACGGGACGAAGGGAGGCAGGCCGGAGCGGTGGTAGAGCAGGTCCGCGACGGTGGCGCCCGCGTCACCCACGGGCGAGCCGGGGAAGTAGCGGGACACGAGGGTCTCCGGCCCCACCTTCCCTTCCGTCCACAGGCGGAGGAACAGGGCGGTGGTGCTGAGGGCCTTCGTGAGCGAGGCGAGGTCGAAGCGCGTGTCGCCGGTGACCTTGCCCGCGACGCCGCCGAAGACCTGGACGCCCCGGTGGAGGACGACGGCCTGGGCGGCGGGGAAGACGCCGATGCCCACGGCCTCGTCGAGCAGCGTCTGGAGGACGGCGATGGGGTGCTGTTCAGGAGGGGCGCTCATGCACGCACGGCTCCTTCGAGGAACGTGAGCCGGGCCGAGTCCGCGTCCAGGCGGACCTGCGTGCCGAGGGCCACGGGGTAGTTGAGGGTGCCGTGGCCGATGGGGAAGCCCGCCGCGCAGGGGACGCCCGACTCGCGTGCGAGGTCTCTGAGGACGTCGCCGCTGGTGTAGTCGGTGCCCCGCTCCTCGCAGGCGGTGAAGTCGCCGAGGACGATGCCGCGCACGCGGGAGAAGACGCCGGCGAGGCGAAGCTGGGTCCACATGCGGTCGAGGCGGTAGGGGCGCTCGGTGACGTCCTCGAGGAGGAGCACGGCGCCGTCGAGCGGCGGCAGGTACGGGGTGCCCAGGAGGGTGGCGAAGACGGACAGGTTGCCGCCGACGAGGTGGCCCTCGGCGGTCCCGGGGACGTAGGTGGCGGTGCCGGTGAGCGGAGGCGGGGCCTCGGGGGACTCGAGGAGGCGGAAGAAGTAGTCGCGGACCTCGGGAGGCTGCTTGCCGAGCTGGGTGAGGACGGGCCCGTGGATGGAGACGCGGCCGAGGACCTGGAGGGCGGCGTGGACGGAGGTGAGGTCGGAGAAGCCAGTGAAGAGGCTCGGCGCGGCGGCGGCGAGGGGAAGGCGCGGGAGGAGACGGGCGCTGCCGTAGCCACCGCGGGCGCAGAAGATGGCGCGGGCGGAGGAGTCGAGGAGGGCGTGGGAGAGCTCATCGCCGCGGCGCGAGTCGTCACCTGCGAGGTAGCGGTAAGCGGAGCCGAGGTCTGGGCGGAGGACCGGGGAGTAGCGCTCGGCGATGACGGCGAGGCCGACGTCGAAGAGGGGGCGGTCGAAGGGTCCGGAGGGAGCGACGACGTGGACGGTGTCGCGGGGGCGGAGCGGGAGGGGCTTGAGCCAACGCACGGGCGCTTCATAGCACCGGGGGGACGGCGGGCATCCGGATTCGAGCCGGGAGCGTTGAGTACTCCCGGACGTCGGAACGCGGACACTGCGGTCGCTCGAAGCCCCCTCCCCTACCCGGCCGAGCGCTCCAGGACGGCCGCGAAGAACGCGTCGGTGCCGTGGCTATGGGGGGCGACGAAGAGGAAGCCGTCGCGAAGACAGGCCTCGGAGAGCCACCCCGCGCCGGGACGGAGGAGGCGGTAGTCGGGCCGAGCCGCGAGGAAGGCGGAGACGACGTCCTCGTTCTCGGCGCGATTCACCGTGCAGGTGGCGTAGACGAGCCGTCCGCCCGGGCGCACCAGGTCCGCGCCGCGCTGGAGGATGTCGAGCTGGAGCGGAGGGAAGCGGGCAAGGACGTCGGGAGTGATGCGGAAGCGCTGGTCGGGGCCGCGGCGGAGGGAGCCCAGCTCCGAGCAGGGAGCGTCCACGAGGACGCGGTCGGCGCCGAGGCCCGGAGTGGGAGGGGTGCGGAGGACCTGGACGCGGGTGAGGCCGGCGCGGGAGGAGCGCTGGAGGAGTCGGTCGAGCCGCTCCGGGTCGGGGTCATGGGCGAACAGGCGGCCGGAGTCGCGCATGGCGGCGCCGAGCTGGAGCGTCTTGCCCCCGGCGCCCGCGCACAGGTCGACCACGGTTTCGCCGGGGAGGGCCTCCAGGAGGAGGCCGAGGAGCTGGCTGCCCTCGTCCTGGACCTCGAAGCGACCTTCCTGGAGGGAGGGCAGCGCGTAGAGGTTGGGGCGGGGCCCTTCGATGTGGAGGGCGAGCGGGCTCCAGGGGCCCGGGAGGGTGGAGACGCCCTCGGAGCGGAGGCGCTCGGCGAGTTCCTCACGGGAGGAGCGGAGTGGATTGACTCGGAGGGTGATGGGGCCGGGGACGTTGAGGTGGGCGCAGAAGGCGTCGGCGTCGGGGCCGAGCTCGCGGGAGAAGTGGTCGGCGAGCCAGTCCGGGAGGGAGTAGCGGAGGGCGAGCGAGGGGGGCGGCGAGGGGTTCAGGATGGGGATGCCCTCCCCTACCCCGGCGAGCGAGGCGGCCTCAGGGGCGGGGACGCGGGCGAGGCCGTGGAGGAAGGCGAAGAGGAGGAGCGGGGGTGGAGCGTCGTCCTGGTCGAGGAGGAAGGCGAGGCGGCGGCGCCAGAGGCCGACGTTGAAGATGGCCTCCTTGAGGGCCTGGCGCTGGTCGCGGGAGAGGGAGCGATGAGCACGGAGGGTGCGATCCACGACGCGCTCGGCGAGGGAGCCGGCGAGCACGAGGGAGATGGCCTCGGAGGAAACGGGGGCGAGCCCGGCGAGGGCGGACCAGGGTGGACGCTGGAGCCGGGAGAGCGGATCAAACGGGACAGTTGACAGAGGGGGCTCCGTTCTCTAGAAAGCGCGTCATCGCTGCGGCGCCGTTACCACAGCGAGGACATATTCCCCGATAGCTCAGCCGGTAGAGCGGGTGACTGTTAATCACTAGGTCCGTGGTTCGAGTCCACGTCGGGGAGCTTCTTGAAAGGCCCTGCCAACTGGCAGGGCCTTTTTGTTTAACACGGGCCTCGCGATGAATATCGCGGGGCCTTTGTGCTTAAGCCGCTGAATCCCAAGGGATTTCGGCTCGCGGTGCTGAAGAGGGCGCTCTCGGCTCTCAACTCCGCAGAGCGAGATGCCCCTCTCCTTCGCCGCTGATTGGGCTCTCTGGACCGCTCTTTCACCCGTTCTGGGGAGAGAGAGGCCGAGAGTGGTTAACAAGTGCTGTTAACTTTTGGGGCGGTGGTTAACAATATTCCCCCGGAGACCCGCTCTTTCCGCTCTGAAGTTTCTGGGAAGGCATCTCTCTCTGCTTTCTGGTTGCGTCTCTTACGTGCTTTGCTGGTCCCAAAGGGGGCGGCGCAAGATCGGGGAACCCTCCCAATCAACACTCAAAGTGAAGGCACTTTCGGAAGCCTCGGATCAGCCGCCTCCACTGCCGTTTCACGGGGGTGTGGTGTAGCCCCCTGAAGAGTCGGACAGGCTCGTTCGGCTAGAAAGCGGGCCTGATGATGGAGAAGAAGACGACAGAGGTCGCCCCGGAGGCGGATGGTGCCGAGCCAGGAGGACGGCGGCGCCATTACTCGGCAGAGGCGAAGCTGTGGATGCTCTCCGAGGCAGAGTCGCACGGCAGCAGTGGGACGCCTTGACGCGTTTCGCCTCCGACGCGCGCCTGCCCCTGGACAACAACCGCTCCGAGGCCGCGCTGCACAAGGCAGCGCTGGGCCGAAAGAATTTCCTCTTCGTCGGCCACGCGGCCGCAGGCGAAAACCTCGCGGGCCTCCACGCCCTCGTCGCCACCTGCGAGGCCACCGGCGTCAATCCCGAGGCGTACCTGGCCGACGTCCTGCTGCGCGTGCAGACGCATCCCCACTCGCGAATCTTTGAGCTGCTCCCCCACGAGTGGACGCGGCGACGCACCGCCGACCCGCCCGAGTCGCCCCTCCAGCCCAGTCCCTGAACCGCTCACGCTCTTCGCGGCGCTCGCCGAGCACGGTCGTGGTCCGTCTTCAATCCGTCCGACACGTCGTTGGCCGGACGGTTACGGCTCAGCAATTCCTCAAGGTCCGCGCCCGTCGCCTTCACGGTGCTGGAGTTCCGGCGGATGAACCACGCGGTCTCGGTGCTGTCCTTCGCGAGCGACGCCTTCGCGCGGTACGCGCGCGTGCGCCCGCCCGCCGCCCAGAGCACCAGCACCAACTTGCCGTCGACGACGTAGGGCACGGCGAGCGGGTGGTACGCCGGGAAGATGGCCGAGTGTCCGAGGTTGTGGAGCTCCTTCTGGATGCGGTCGGCCTCCTCCGGCGTGACGCCGACCGGTGGCAGGACGGGGCGTCCGTTCTTCTCCGCGACGCCGATGACGACGTAGCCTCCCCCGAGGTTGCGGAAGTCGTTGGCGAAGGCGCAGAGCGTGTGCAGCACCTTGAGCGTAACCGTTCAGGGGTGGTGTTGAGGCCGTCGTCGCGGTGTGCAACCCGTGGCGGATGCAACCGAAACCCACTGCGACGCTGGAATCGAAGATTGAACGACTGGTCCACGAGCACCTGGTGGAGCAGCAACGGCTGGTGAAGGCGGCGGTGGAGCGCGCGTTCTCGGTGTTGGCTCCCGCGCCCTCCGT
>NZ_JAKCFA010000002.1 GCF_024198215.1 Myxococcus qinghaiensis | reverse complement strand
TGACGGCGAACGGGAAGGTGGACCGCAGGGCATTGCCGGCGCCGGAAGACGTGGCGCAGGCAGCGGAGGAGTACGAGGCGCCGAGGCCGGGGACGGAAGAGAAGCTGGCGGAGGTCTTCGCGGAGGTGCTGGGAGCGAAGCGAGTCGGGAGGAAGGACGACTTCTTCGAGCTGGGAGGGCACTCGCTGCTGGCGACGCAAGTCGTGGCGAGGGTGCGCGCGCTCATGGGCGTGGATGTCCCATTGCGTGCGCTCTTCGAAGCACCCACGGTGGAGCAGCTCGCGTCCTGGCTGGAAGGAACTCGGGCGGGTGGCGCGGTCCGAGACTGCGTGACGTTGCAGGGTGAGGGCTCGGGCACACCGGTGTTCTTCGTTCACGCGGTGGGTGGCGCGGTGGGCCCCTACCGGTTGCTCGCGCGCACGCTGGGAACGGAGCGACCCTTCTATGGGCTCCAGGCGCCTGGGTTGGACGGAGACGAGGCCCCGTTGGAGCAGGTGGATGCGCTGGCCCGTCGCTACGTCGCATCCATGCGAGCGGTGCGGCCGGAGGGCCCCTACATCCTGGGGGGCTGGTCCATGGGTGGCGTCATCGCCTTCGAGATGGCGCGTGAGCTGGAGCGACAGGGACAACAGGTGGAGCAACTCGTGCTCCTCGACAGCTTCGCTCCAGGGGACGAATCCCTCATGACCTCGCCAGAGGACGCGCTGCTGCTCACGGGCATGGCGATGGATCTGGCGCGCACGGCAGGAGCAGAGTCGACGCTGCGTCCGGAGCTGCTCATGGGTCTCACGGAAGACGAGCAGTTCGCCCGATTCGCGGAACATGCACGCGGCGCCGGCTGGCTGCCTCCCGAGGTCCAGGACACCGACCTCCAAGCCTGGCGTGATGTGACGCGAGCGAACCTCCGTGCGCTATCCGCCTATCGTCCAGGTCCCTACGGTGGACCCATGTTGCTGCTCCGCGCGAAGGACGCGAAGCGCGAGCGCGCCGTGGATGCGAGCCATGGTTGGTCGCGCTGGGTCGCTCCCGGCCAACTCACCGTGGAGGACGTCGGCGGCGACCACTACAGCGCGTTGCGAGCCCCGTACGTCAACGCACTGGCCTCGCGACTGGCGCGCATCCTCGGGGACGCAGAGGCGAAGGTGGAACGCGAAGACGACCGGGACGCGGGCACATAGTCGAGGTGCGCAGCGTCCCGGAGTTGGTATGACAGGGCCATGACTGCTGGAAACCGCGACAGCGCCCATGAACCCGGCGAGTGGAGCGAAGGGGTACGTCCCTACGCTCCGCTCTCGACGCTCAAGCCCGTCGCAGAGGGCATCTGGTGGGTGGATGGGCCCGTCGCCAAGATGAGCTATGGCCCGGTGACGCTGCCATTTCCCACGCGCATGGTCATCGTCCGGCTGCGCTCAGGGGGCTTGTGGCTCTGGTCGCCCACGGCGCCCACACCCGAGCTGTTCGCGGAACTCGATGCGCTCGGGCGAGTCGAGCACCTCGTGTCGCCGAACCGGTTCCACTACGCGGCCATCCCAGCCTGGAAGGCGCGCTACCCGCATGCGACGGTCTGGGCCTCGCCAGGAGTTCGTGAGCGCGCACGCTCGCAGAAGCTCGATGTTCCCTTCGACGCAGATCTCCAGGATGGTGCCCCGGAGGCCTGGGCGAACGACCTCGAACAGCTCATCTTCCGAGGCAGCCGCTTCGTCGAAGAGGTCGTGTTCTTCCACAAGGGCTCCGCGACGTTGATCCTCGCGGACATGGTCATGGCGCTCGAACCAGAGCGCGTACAGCCGCGCTTCCGGTGGCTGCTCGCTCTCGGTGCCACCATGTGGCCGGGGCAGACGCCTTTCGAGGTTCAGGTGACATCCTGGGGGCGAAAGTCTCAAGCGCGCGCCTGCTACCAACGGATGCTCGGATGGCAGCCGCGGCAGGTGCTGGTCGCACATGGCCGCTGCTATCTCGACGACGCGGTGGTCCAGCTCGAGCGCGCCTTCGCCTGGCTGCGCTGACGCAAGGTCCTCGTCAGCGGCTGTTCGCCTGGGGCGCCGCGACGAGAGCTGGCGTGAAGGCATCCACGAGCCCTTGCGTCACCGCCGAACCAAACGCCTCCAGCGTGCGCTCCTCGCGCCACCGTGCGGCCTCCTCGAAGTCGAGCGCATGGTGCGTCTCGATGATGACGGAGGGGATGGTCGGCTTGCGCAGCACGAAGATGCGTCGATGCGTGGGCTCTCTCGCCACGAAGACCCCGGCCTGCGCGGAGTCAGCGGCATAGAGCCCCGTGTAGTCCACGCCGTCGTAGTGCAGGAAGCCCACCTGGGACAGGTTCCGAGCAAGCGCCCGCGCCAACGAGGCCCTGCGCGCCTGAAGTGACGGCTCCGCCTCCTCGGACCACAGCACGCTGAACCCCGGCGTCGCGTCCTGTCGATTGCACTCCTGGCCCTCGGCGGGAGACCACGGCTGCGCCATCCCCCGTGAGTCCGAGTGGAGACTCACCAGCACGTGCGCACCCCAGCGCTCGGCCTCCGTGAGCCGGTCGGCGTAGGCGACCCGCTGTCCCGACTTGCGGCTGAGGCGCACCTCGAAGCGGCCCGTGGCCTCCAGTCGCCGCGCCAGGTCCTCGGCCACGCGCAACGTGAAGACCTCTTCGTCCTCACACGTGACGGACCGGTTGCCGGTGTTCCCCTCCGCCCCATGTCCTGCGTCCAGATACACGCGCTGCTTGCCGAACCCCTGGGGGAAACGCGCCGAGACGAGCGTCAGCGGCGCCCCGGATGCGGGCCATCTCGGCGACGCACGGTGGGCCTCGGGCTCTCCAGAGGGCGGCTTCGCGGGAGGCTCGACGACCACGCCCTTGGGTTCGGCCGGAGCGGTGGGAAGCGAGGAGCGACTGCCCTCCACCGACTCCCGCACCGCGCCCGAATCGACGGGCAGGGGGACGCGGTTCGCCTCGGTCGAGGCCCGCGTGCACGCAGGCCCCGCGAGCAGGATGACTCCCAGTCCCCACACTCCAGCGGTTTTCATCCTGACGGGTCCGACGCTCGGCAAGGGAGCGTCGTTCCGCAGTGTGCCGTGGAATGGCGGGGAAGCGGAAGTCACGGAAGGAAGGTTGCCTGCCCGGCCGCCTCGTCGTCGCGCTTGCGTTTCCCCTCCGCTTCGCGAAGAAGCGAAGGGCCATGTCCGTGGAGCGCCCGCAGCCCGTCCCCTCGACTGTCCCACACTTCGCCACGGAAGGCGCCCTGCGCTCCTGGCTGCGCGAGCACGGCATCGAGCACCTCTCCCGCTTGAGCCTCACCGTCCTGATGCCCTGGGTGGACGCCGCGCTCCTCCCCCAGGCCCGTCCCGCGACGGCCCGCCGCCGCCTGGTGGAGATGCTCAGTGAGGAGGCTCGGACGCGCTGGAGCCAGGAGTCCCTCCCGTCTCCGAAGATGAAGGAGTTGCTCCCGCTGCTCGCGTGGCGCTTCGTGGAGGAGGAGCGTCGGAATACGGAGCAGGCCCGCGCCTCGCTCCCCGAACGCCTCGCGCCGCCCCCGGAGGCACGCACGCACCGCGTCCATGCCCTGCTCCTGGACCTGCGCGGTCGCGCGCCCCACACCGTCGCCCCACGCCCCACGAGCGCCCTGAGTCGCGACGCGCTCCAGCTCGACTCCGAGCTCCCGGGCTTCCGCTTCCGCGAGACGCGCTGCTCGGAGCTGCCCTACGGCGCGCAGATGGGGTTCATCCTCCCGGAGGCGAATCTCACCTTCACGCCCACCGCCGTGCAGGGCGACTGCACCTGTGGCGCGCCTCCGTGTGTCCATCTGCTCGCGGCCATCGACACGGTGCTGCTGTGGCTGCGCCAGCCCTGGACGGAGGGCTTCGGCGAGACGCTCGACGAGCTGGTGCGTCCGGGTTGGGACCGCACGCTCCGGGCGCTGGAGCGCGCGCTCGACGAGGGCCTTGGGAGCGGCGCGGGCGTGGAGATCTCCTGGCGCGTCGACGTCATCGAGGGCTATGGCGTGGAGGTGCACCCGTACGTGCACCGGCGCAACAAGAAGGGTCAGCGCTCGACGGGTGCGAAGGTGAGCCGACGCAAGCTGCTTCAAGAGCACGGCGCGCAGCTGTCCTCGCTCGACGCGCGCCTCGCGTCGCTGCTCCCGGACAACGACGGGCCCGCCTCCCGCGCGCTGCTCGTCGAACTGGTGGAACATCCGCGCCTTTATCAGGAGGGCACGCAGGACCTGCTCGTCCACGTCGAGCGCGCCAAAGTGGGCATCGTCGCGGTGGAGCGGGGTGGGGCGGTGGTCGTCACCGCGGGCGTGGACGGCGCGACGTTGGCTTCGTCGATGGTGGAACGCGTGCGCAAGTCGAAGCCCGAGGAGGCGCTCTTCCTCTGGGACGAGGGTGCGCGTCAGCTCACCCTCCTGGACGTGGGCCCGGAGGTCCGCGCGCTCGCCACGGTGCTTCATCGCCACGGCAACGTCTTCCCGCCGGAGAGCCACGGCGTGCTGTTGGAGAAGCTGGCGAAGCTGGCCGTGCGGCTGCCCGTGTCGCTTCCTCGCGGTGTCATGGGCGAGCGCGTTCCCGTGCTCCAGCTCCCGGTGCTGCGCCTCGAACTCGAGCCCGGCGGCGCGGTGCGCGCGGACCTGCGCGTGCGAGCCCTCCCGGACAGCACATCCTTCATCCCCGGTGAGGGGCCTCGGGATGTCTACGTGCGCCGTGGCAACGACGCCGTGCACACCGTGCGCGACTTCGTGAAGGAGCTGGCGCTGGCGGAGTCGCTCCAGACGCGCCTGCCCTTCGCGCTGGCCGAGCCACAGGTGATGCCCTTCTCGTACACCTTCACCGGAGTGCAGGGGGCGCTCGCGCTGCTCGCCGCGTGTCAGGAGCTGGAGCCGCGTCCAGAGCTGGAGTGGCTGGGCTCACCGCTTCGAATCGCGAGCCACCGAGGCGCCAGCGCGCTGAAAATCACCGTCGAGCGCAAGCGGGACTGGTTCGGGATGCTCGGCGGGCTCGCGGTGCAGGGCGAGCGCGTGGAGCTGGCGCGACTGCTCGATGCCGCGCGCCGCAAGGAGCGCTTCGTCCTGGTGAAGGACCACACCTACGTGGAGGTCGAAGAGGCGCTGCGGCAGCACCTGGAGCGGCTCGCGGACCATGCCCACTCGTCGCGCCATGGCCTGGAAGTAGGGCCGGCCGCCGCGGAGTCGCTGTCCGCCCTGAGTGGCGCGGGCGCGGAGCTGGAGGCGGACAAGACCTGGCAGGGGCTCGTCGAGCGCATCTTCGCCGCGAAGGAGCTGAAGCCGAAGGTCCCCGCGACGCTGAAGACGGAGCTGCGCGACTATCAAGCGGAGGGCTTCCGCTGGCTCACGCGACTGGCCTCATGGGGCGCGGGCGCGGTGCTGGCGGATGACATGGGTCTGGGCAAGACGGTGCAAGCCCTGGCCGTCCTGCTGGAGCGAAGCAAGCACGGCCCCGCGCTCGTGTTGGCGCCCACCTCCGTGGCCTTCAACTGGATGGACGAGGCGAAGCGCTTCGCGCCCTCGCTGCGGATGCGGCTCTTCTCCGAGGCGGCGGACCGGGGCGGGCTGCTCGAACGGCTGGGGCCCAGGGACGTGCTCGTCATCAGCTACGGCCTGCTGACGCGCGACATCGGCCGGCTGTCCGAGCTGCGCTTCGCCACCATCGTCTTCGACGAGGCCCAGGCCCTGAAGAACGCCGGCACGCATCGCTTCCGCGCGGCCAGGGCGCTCCAGGGTGACTTCAAGTTCGCCCTCTCCGGCACGCCGCTGGAGAACCACCTGGGCGAGCTGTGGAGCATCTTCTCCCTCGTCTTCCCGGGGCTGCTCGGCAGTCAGGAGGCGTTCCGCACCCGGTTCGCCATCCCCATCGAGCGACGCGTGGACCCCACGGCGGCCCCCGCGCTCGCCCGCGTGCTGCAACCCTTCCTCCTGCGTCGCACCAAGGCCCAGGTGGAGGCGCAGCTCCCTCCACGCACCGACGTGCGCGTGCCCGTCGTGTTGTCCTCGGACGAGTGGACGCTGTACGAGGACGCGCGGCTGGCGGCCATCTCCGCACTGGAGTCCCGGCCGGAGGTCATGCGAGAGCGACGGGAGCGCGAGCACGAGCAGCGCTTCGAGGTGCTCGCGGCCCTCACCCGGCTGCGACTGCTGGCCTCGCATCCGCGCCTCTACGACGCCGCGTCGCGCGTGGAGTCCTCCAAGCTGGAGCGCTTCCTGGAGCTCGTGGACGAGCTGCGCGCCGAGGGGCATCGCGCCCTCGTCTTCAGCCAGTTCACCTCGCACCTGGCCCTGGTGCGGGAGGTGCTGGACGCGCGCGGCATCGTCTACGAGTACCTGGACGGCCACACCACGCCCCGGGGCCGCGCCGAGGCCGTGAAGGCCTTCCAGGAGGGCACCGCGCCGCTGTTCCTCATCTCCCTCAAGGCCGGTGGCTTCGGCCTCAACCTCACCGCCGCGAACAGCGTCATCCACCTGGACCCGTGGTGGAACCCGGCCGTGGAGGATCAGGCCTCGGACCGCGCGCACCGCATCGGCCAGGAGCGCCCCGTCACCGTCTACCGGCTGGTGGCGCGCGGCACGATTGAAGAGCAGATGCTCTCCCTGCACGAGCACAAGCGCGCGCTCGTCGCGGACGTGCTGGAGGGCAAGGACGGCGCGGGAAGGCTCTCCACCCAGGAGCTGCTCGGCCTGCTCTCCCAGCGGCTCTCCGGGCCCGACGCGCAGGACACACCGCCGACGCGGCACTGAAGCAGCGGGGCAGGGCAGGGCGCCCGCAAAGACAACGGGCAGGTCCCTCGCAAGGAGGAACCTGCCCGCGTCATGACTCAGTGGCCGTCAGGGGCCCGCGCTTAAGCGCGAACCTCGGGAGCCGCGCCAGCGTCAGCGGCCTGCGGAGGCAGGGCCTCCTTGCCCGGCTCGCCACCCGGAGTCCCCGCCGACGACTTGAACGGCGACGTCTCCAGCGCGGCCTTGAGGACCTCGTCCATCTGCGTGACGAAGATGAACTCCAGCTCGTTCTTCGCCTGGTCAGGCACGTCCACCAGGTCCTTGCGGCAACGCTCGGGCAGGATGACCCGCTTGATGCCCGCGCGGTGAGCCGCCAGCACCTTCTCCTTGATGCCACCCACCGGCAGGACCAGGCCACGCAGCGTGGCCTCGCCCGTCATCGCTGTGTCGTGCCGCACCCGGATGCCCGTGAGCAGGCTGGTGAGCGCGGTGAGGATGGTGACGCCCGCGGAAGGACCATCCTTGGGGATGGAGCCCGCCGGGAAGTGCAGGTGCAGGTCCGTCTTCTCCAGGAAGTTGGAGCTGATGCCGAGCAGCTCCGCCTTGCTGCGCAGGTAGCTCAGCGCCGCCGTCGCGCTCTCCTTCATCACGTCGCCGAGCTGGCCGGTGAGCGTCATGCCGCCCTTGCCCGCCATCTTCGTCGCCTCGATGAAGAGAAGGTCTCCACCGGCCGCCGTCCAGGCCAGACCCGTGGCCACGCCCGGAACCTCCGTGCGCTCCGCGACTTCCGAGTAGAACATCTCGGGCCCGAGGATCTCCTTCACGCGATCCGGGTTGATGGTCTGCTTGTCCATCTTCCCACCCGCGACCTCCACCGCGACCGCGCGGCAGATGTCCGCGATGCGCCGCTCCAGGTTACGCACGCCCGCCTCGCGGGTGTACGCCGTGGTCAGCGTCAGCAGCGCCTCGTCGGTGATCTCGATGTGATCCGGGCTGAGGCCGTGCTCCTTGAGCTGCTTGGGCACCAGGTGGATCCGCGCGATGCTCTGCTTCTCCTCGAAGGTGTAGCCCGACAGCTCGATGATCTCCATGCGGTCACGGAGCGGACCGGGGATGGGGTCGAGCTGGTTCGCCGTGGCGACGAACATCACCTTGGACAAGTCGAACGGCACGTCGAGGTAGTGGTCGCTGAACGAGTTGTTCTGCTCCGGGTCCAGCACCTCGAGCAGCGCCGCGCTCGGGTCTCCGCGGAAGTCCGCGCCGAGCTTGTCGATCTCGTCGAGCATCATGACCGGGTTCTTCGTGCCGGCCTTCTTCATGCTCTGGATGAAGCGGCCGGGCAGCGCGCCGACGTAGGTGCGCCGGTGGCCGCGGATCTCCGCCTCGTCACGCACGCCGCCGAGCGACAGGCGCACGAACTTGCGGCCCGTGGCCTTGGCCACGCTCTGACCCAGCGACGTCTTGCCGACGCCCGGAGGACCGACGAGGCACAGGATGGGCCCGCGCATGTCGTTCTTCAGCTTGCGCACCGCCAGGTACTCCAGGATGCGCTTCTTGACCTTCTTGATGCCGAAGTGGTCCTTGTCCAGCTGCTGGCGCGCGTTCTCGATGTCGAGGTTGTCCTCGGAGATCTTCGACCACGGCAGGTCGGCGATCCAATCCAGGTAGGTGCGCGCGACGGTGTACTCGCTGGAGGCCGCCGGAATGGTCTTCAGGCGGTTGAGCTCCTTGTTCGCCACCTTCTCCACGTCGGGAGGCAGGGCCGCCTTCTTCAGGCGCTCCTGGAGCTCGTCGAGCTCCTCTTCCTCCTCACCCATCTCCCCGAGCTCTTCCTTGATCGCCTTGAGCTGCTGGCGCAGGTAGTACTCGCGCTGGGTCTTCGACATCTCGCCCTTCACGGCGGAGTCGATCTTGTTGGAGAGCTTGAGGATCTCCCGCTTGCGGTTGAGCAGCTCGAGCACGAGCTTCATCCGCGCCTTGAGATCAACGGTCTCCAGGACGGCCTGCTTCTCCTCGATCGGCACGTCCACGTTGGCGGCGATGAGGTCGGCGAGGTGGCCGGGGTGGGTGATGCTCTCCACCAGCTCCGTGGCGGCGGCCGGCAGCTCGGGCATCAGCTCGATGACCTCGCGCGCCAGCTTCTTGAGGTTGATGCCCAGGGCCTCCACTTCGACGTTCTCGGCGGAGGTCTTGTCCTCCACCGCGTCGACGCGGGCCTTGAGGTAGGGGGCTTCCTGGACCAGCTCCACCACGCGGAACCGCGCGAGCCCCTGCACGACGAGCGAGTAGTTGTCCTCGCCCATCTTCAGCAGCTTCACGATGCGGGCGACGGTGCCCATGGTGTAGAGGTCGGCGGCGCCCGGATCCTCTTCCTCGGCGCGGCGCTGCGTGACGACGCCGATGACCTGGTCGTCGCGCACCGCGTCCTTGATCAGGGCGATGGTCTTCTGGCGGCCGACGGCCAGCGGGAGCACGCCGCCGGGGAAGAAGACGCTGTTGCGCAGGGGCAGGATGGGGAGAACCTGCGGGATGTCTTCCTTGTTGATGAGCCCGGGAGGGGCCATCGCGGTGGGCATGGCGCTCGCGGCGGTGCCCTTCTTCTTCTCATCGGACATGAAGTTCGGCCTCTTCCTTCGTCTTCAAGCCCGGCCGTGCGAGCGGCCGAGCCGGTGAACATCTGTCGGTTTCTTGCGGCAGATGAACCAACGTAACAACCAAAACGCCCATGGCAAACGCCGTGTGCGATTTTCCACGTCCAAGTCGGATGCCAGACGCTGCACCTTGTCTCGCCTCCGGGCCCGGGGTGGGGCATGCTCGCCCCCCCAGCCCTGATGCGTCGCGCCGCCTGGGCGCGCCGTCTCCTAGGAGGCCCCATGAAGCTGAAGCCCTATGCCCCCCTGCTCCTGTTGCCGGCCCTCTGGGTGGCGTCCTGCACGTCGCCCGTCGACGAGGCGGGCTCCACCCTTCCAGGCAAGTGTCAGAGCGAGTCTCCCGTCGTGGCGCCGCAGAAGACGGACATCCTCTTCGTCATCGACAACTCGGCCTCCATGGCGGAGGAGCAGGCCGGCATCGCCACCGAGCTGCCCGCCTTCATCAAGGCCCTCCAGGAGGGCGGCGGCGTGACGCAGGACTTCCGCGTGGGGGTGATCACCACGTCCGTCTACCGGCGGATCCTCTTCCAGGGCTCGGAGCAATACCTCGAATACCCCGCCGAGTCTGGGCACCTCCAGGCTGTTCCGGAGGCGGACGGTCAGCCCTCGGACGCGCGCTACATCGAGAGCACGGACGAGCACCTGCTGGAGCGCTTCCGCCGCCTGGTGCAGCAGGGGACGGCGGGCAGCGGGCAGGAGTCCCCCTTCGAGGCCGTGCGCCTGGCGGTCTCCGAGCCCCTGGCCAACACCTCCATCGGCGAGGGAGGCAACGGCGGCTTCCTTCGCGACGGCGCGAGGCTGCTGGTGGTCGTGGTGACGGACGAGGAGGACTGCAGTTCCACGTTGCGTCCGCCGCCGGTCGCGATCCCGAACGACACGGCGGTGGACAAGTGCAGCGAGAACGCGGCGCTCTTGACGTCGGTGGACGAGTACTTCCAGTTCTTCAGCACGCTGCGGGACTCGAAGGGCGGGCGCCGCGAGGTGCTCTGGGCCACGGTGGGCCCGGTGGCGCTGAGCGACAAGCGGGCGGAGCTGGTGCTCGACGTCACACCGCAGGGGACGTACGTGCGCAACGTGGACTGCCCCACGTCGTACGGGCCGGGGCACCGGCACCGGGCGATGTCGGAGAAGTTCGACACCAAGTTCGACAACCTGGATTCCATCTGCCGGGAGAGCTACCGGGACACGCTCTTGGGCATCGCCGAGCTGGCCGCGGTGGCGCAGAGCCTGGACGTGGTGAACCTGCCGGATCCGCGGCTGGCGCGGGTGGAGCTGACGCGCGCCGGGGGCACGGTGGAGACGTGCTCGGTGGCCGCGGGGGACCTGACGTACGAGCCCTCCGGTGAGGAGCGCCCCGCGCGCCTCTACTTCGGCGGGAGCTGCCTGCGCCGGGCGGACGACGAGAAGGTGGAAGTGAAGGTCATCTGCGCCGGCTAGGACTCGCAGGGGCTTGAGATCCCTGGCTTCGGGCCAGCGGATCCAAGCTGGTGCGTCGTGTCGCCTCGCCCATCGCCGTGCGTCCTGTGCGAGCGCACGTCAGACCCGTGAGCATACTGAACCGCTGTCCAGGCGGCTGTTCGGTGTGCCGGGTTCCGGCGAGGAGGCGAGATGAGCGCGGCGTTGGAGCAGCGAGCAGCCCCGACGGGCTCGGTGGTGGATCAGCTCCGGGAGCGGATCCGCCAGTTGCAGGCGGCGCCCCGGCGCTACCTGGCCGTCCTTCGCACGGGGATGGAGGCGGTGGACGCGCTCTTGCCCTCGGGCGGCTTCCCGCTGGGACAGGCGGTGGAGCTGTGCGGCGAGGCGGCTTCGGGGCGGACCAGCCTGGCGCTGAGCGCGGTGGCGGCGGCGCACCGGGAGGAGCGGCTGTGCGCGTGGGTGGATGGGCCGCGTGAGCTCTATCCCCCGGCGGCCGCGGCGCAGGGCGTGGACCTGGAGCGGTTGCTCATCGTTCGTCCCAAGGCGCCCGAGCAGCGGGTGTGGGCGGCGGTGCAGCTCGCCCGGAGTGGAGCCTTCGCCTGCGTGGTGCTGGACCTGACGCGAGGGGTGGGCGCGGTGGGGCGGCCTCCGCGGGTGGGGCTGGCGGAGGCGCGCAAGCTGGCGGACGCGGCGGAGCGGGGAGGCGGGCTGTTGTTGCTGCTCACCTCTCCGGATGCGCCGGCGGATGGGGTGACGCGGCTGCGGACGGAGTCGGGGGATGGGGAGGGGTGGTCGGTGGAGGTGGTGCGCAGCCGGCGGGGTGGGACGGGGGCTCGGGCGGTGGTGCCGTGGAGCACGCTGTACCCGGAGCTGGGGCTGGAGGGGGGCGGGAGGATGCTGGACGTGGGGCCGGTGGATGCGGATGCCACGCCGGACTTCCTGAAGGAGGGGGCGTGGGTGGCGCGCAATGGCCTGGGAATCCAGGGCCAGCGGCCCGGGCGGGATGGCGCCATGCCGTCGCTGCGCGCGGGGTTGAGCGCGGCCTCGGCGGCGCACTGAGGCACGTGCCATGCGCAGGGCATATCTGCACTTCACGCGCTTCCCGGTACAGCGCAAGGTCCTCGAGTGCCCGGAGCTGACGGGGCGGCCCTTCGTGCTGGTGGAGGAGTCGCGGGGCCAGCGGCGGGTGGCGGCGGCGTCGACGTCCGCGCTGAAGGCGGGGGTGCGGCCCGGGACGACGCTCACGGCGGCGACGGCGCTGGAGCCGGGGCTGCGGCACTTTCCCTATCGACCGGAGGACGAGGCGCGGGCGCTGGTGGCGCTGGGCGAGGCGCTCTTGTGCCTGGCGCCAGGCTTCCAGCTCTCCGCGCCGGATGGCCTGTGGCTGGACGCGGGGGCGGCGCACCTGTCCGGAGGCGAGGACGGGCTGTGCTCTCGGGCGTTGGCGCTGTGCTCGGAGCTGGGGTACCGGGCGCACGTGGCGGTGGCCTCGGAGGCGTTCACCTCGCGGGCGCTGGCGCGGTACGGGGCGCGGCGGGTGGAGGTGGTTCCCGAGGGAAGGGCGGCTCGGGCGTTGGCGCCGTTGCCCCTGGCGGCAATTGAGGGGAGGGAGAGCGCGCCCTTCTCCGCGCTGGGGCTCAGCACGTTGGGGGAGGTGGCGGCGTTGCCGGCGGGGGCGGTGGTGGCGCGCGGTGGAGTCAATGGGGCGCGGGTGCATGCCTGGTGTTGTGGGGAAGACGACACTCCCTTCGTCGAGGAGGTGTTGGCGGAGGTGATGGAGGAGCGGCGGGTGCTGGATTGGCCTGCGGAGTCGTTCGAGCCGCTGCGCTTCGCGCTGAAGACGCTGCTGGACAGGTTGGGGGCGCGGCTGTCGGGGCGGCGGCAGGCGGCGGTGCGCATCACCTTCACGCTGAAGTTGGATCCATCGGGGCAGCAGCGGGTGACGCTGGCGCTGGCGAGGCCCACAGCGGAGGCGAAGCTGTTGCTGGACCTGGCGCGGCACCGGCTGGAGGAGCTGCGGTTGGAGAACCCGGTGGCGGAGGTGTCCGCGCGGGTGGATGAGTGCTCGGAGGACCGGGAGCAGCAGCTCTCGTTGGGGGATGCGCCGGAGGGGGATGCGGCGCTGGAGGTGGTGTTGTCGCGACTGGTGACGACGCTGGGGGAGGAGTCGCTCTGCGCGGCGGGCTTGGAGGCGGTGCACCGACCGGAGGGAGCGCATGGGATGAAGGCCTTCCATCCGCCGGAGGCGCGAGCGGGCTGGGCGGGGGAGTTCGCGGGGACGCGAGCGGAGCGTGTGCCAGTGGGAGGTGGGCTCCAGGAGCGGCCGTCGCGGTTGCTGGCGGAGCCCGCGTGGCTGGACGCGGAGGTGGCGGAGACGGGACGGTTGCTGGCGGCGCGAGTGAGCGGGCGGCGGCACCGGGTGACGGCGGTGACAGGGCCAGAGCGACTGGGAGGGGAGTGGTGGTCCGAGTCACCCTTCCAGCGCGACTACTACCGCGTGCACTTCGAGGGACTGGGCCCCGCGTGGGTGTTCCGGGACATGAGGGACGGCCGCTTCTATCTGCAGGGCTTGTTTGACTGACGTGCCGCGAAGGGCGCTCTCCTTTGCAATCCCTGTTTCGCGTGGGTAGCTTCGCCACGCTGGTGTCTGGGAAAAGATCTCGTACCCGTTGCTGGAAAAGGGAGCAGGGGCGTGCAATCAAGACGCTGGATCATGCTTATCTCCTTGGGGAGCAGCATCGCGGCTGGTTGCAGTGAGCGAAGGGATCCATCATGCTCGTTGGTCGCCGACGTGTGTGTCGAGATGTGCGCGGGCAAGCCTGAGCCCACGCTTCCCGCGCACTGCCCGCGGCCACTTTGTATTTGCAATCCAGACGCAGGCCTGAGGCACCCCCACTGACTCAGATGAGTCTGAAAGCCTCTCAAGACACGGCGTGCTCGCGGACGAGTTCTGAGGTGGCCACAGACGAAGGGTATCTCCAGTTTGAGATTGCCCCGACCCATGACCGACATTGCCTGGAAGACGTGCTTGAACAGCTCGGAGCAGAAGGCTACTCGTACCAGGTTGGGGTGATCTTCCGTATCACTGGAAGCTCGGCGATGCGGCAGAGGGTGGCCCATGCGGCGGGGGTGAGCGCGCCGTGACGTGAGACACATTCGGTGTCGCCGGTAGGGAAGAAGTAGAGCGTCTCCTCGGGGATGTTGCAGCCGACGCGGCCTCGTGAGGCTCCCGACTGGAGCGAGGTGGAAGTGATTTGCCTCACGCGGGCGAGCAGCGCTTCATCACCCGTGGGAAGACAGAACTCCACCGAGCCGTCGTTCCGACATCCCGTCTCCTGGGTGAAGTCGAGCTTGTGTGTCGGGCATTCCGATGCAGACGCGGGCACCTGTGCAGGCTCCTCGCGAGAGGTGGTGGCGCAGGACAGCAGCAGGGCGAAGAAAAGGCCGGGCGTGGCGAATCGTCTCATGGCGGTTCCTTGCTCGCATCACGACCCAGCAAAGAGGCCATGCGCGCACACCTCCGTGGATACCACGCCCCAGCACACGGCATCCCCGTTTGCCCGCACCCATCCCCCGTGGTTATTCAGAGTGACCACCTCTTTGCCCAGGGCCTCCATGCGCGCCTCCGCTCTCCTCCTGCTGTCCCTGTTCGTTACCGCATGCGCCGCGCCGGAGGTCCGTCCCGCGGGGGCCATTCGCAAGGTCGTCGTCGTCGTCGGCTCTCGCGTGGACTCGCTGCCCATGTCGTCCTACCGCCAGGACTTGATGGGCGAGGGCAACCCTCGCACCGTCCTCGTCAGCCAGGCTGAGTCCGTCCTCCGCGAGCGGGGCTTCGAGATCGCCGGGACGCGCATCTCCGCGGCGCCCTCGCCCTCCACGGATGAAGTCGTGTCCGTCATCCGCGCCAATGACGCGGAGGCCGCCGTCGTCGTCGTGTTGTCCTGGGTCGACGTCTCCGGCATACAGACGATGGGCCGCGCCGATGTGTTGATGGAGGCCGGCGTCATCTCCTCCGACGGCCAGTTGCTCTGGCGCACGGAGAGCCGCACCGTCGCCATGATTGGCCTGTACCAGTCGCAGACGGACTACACTTCCTATCTGCGCAAGGCCGTCATCCAGATCGTCAAGGAAGTGCCCTGACGCCCCTCGTCCTCAGGGAGTCGCCCGGGGGCTCGCCAGTCGCAGGTGCTCGTGCACCGTCTCCGCGCGCAGGTAGAGGAACTGCGCGTCGCCGAACGCCAGCGTGTCGCCGTCGTTGAGCGTCACCTGCGCGCGAAAGCCCAGCGGCGCGCCGTTGATCCACGTGCCGTTCATCGACTGGGCATCGCGCACCAGAAAGCCGCCCGTCGCGGCATTCCACCGCAGCGTCGCGTGGTGCTGCGAGACGGACGGATCCGGCACCACCAGGTCACACTCCGAGCGGCCGACGGTGAGCTCCTCCCCGTCCACCTTCGGGTTCAGGAAGTGGACCTCCAGGTTGTCGAAGTCGCGGAGCATCGCGAGCAGCCGCTCCGTCATGCGCGAGCGGTGCGCCATGCCCACCGTGCGCGCCCCCGTCAGTTGCTGGGCGACGCTCCGGAAGACCGGGTCCACAGGCTGTTGGATGAGCGCCACCGGGCCTGACGCGGCCCGGAAGGCCTCGAGCGAGGCCTCGGCGAAGGGTCGGAGCTGGTTCACGGACACCATGTCGCTCACCCTACGTCCAAGCAGGGGCCACGGGAAGTCAGGTGTCGCGCCCTGCGGGACGCTCGGCGAGGCGGTTCGTCACACCGTGGACGTGGCATCCGCCAGGGGGGCATGGGAGCGTGCGGCCTGCATGCGGGTCCTCGTCACCGGAGCGGCGGGCTTCATCGGTCACCACGTCAGCGCGAGGCTGCTGGCGCGAGGGGACACCGTCCTCGGCGTGGACAACCTGGACCCCTCAGGAGACGTGCCCCTCAAGCAGGCCCGGCTGGCCCGACTCCGAGCCTCCCCCGACGCCGGACGCTTCACCTGTCATCCGGTCGACATCACCGACAGCGCCGCGCTCGCGAGAATCTTCCAACAAGAGCGCCCCGAGCGCGTGGTGCACCTGGCGGCGAAGGTCGGCGTCCGCGCGGCGGGTGCCTCCGCCCGGTCCTATCTGGATGCGAATGTGACGGGCTTCCTCCACGTCCTGGAGCAGGCGAGTGCCGCGCGCGTGGAGCACCTCGTCTACGCCTCCTCCAGCTCCGTGTATGGCGCGGACACGCCGCCGCCCTTCGTGGAGAGTGCCTCCGCCGACCACCCGCTCAATGTCTACTCCGCGACCAAGCGCGCCGGAGAGCTGCTGGCCCACACGTACAGCCACCTGCACGCCCTGCCCACCAGCGGGCTGCGCTTCTTCACCGTCTACGGCCCGTGGGGACGCCCGGACATGGCGCCGCTGCGCTTCCTTCGCGCCTTGCATGCGGGGCGCACCATCGACCTCTATGGCGAGGGCCGCATGCGACGCGACTTCACGCATGTAGACGACGTGGCGGAGGCGGTGCTGCACGTGTTGGACCGTCCGCCCGACACGACACCGCCGTATCGCCTGCTCAACGTGGGCCGAGGCGAGCCCGTCTCGCTGCGCGACTTCGTGGCGATGCTGGAGCGCCACGTGGGGACTCGTGCCGTGCTGCGGCCACTGCCCGCCCAGCCTGGAGAGATGGACGGCACCTGGGCGGACCCCATCGCCCTGGAGCGTGAGACGGGCTTTCGTCCGCGCGTGTCCGTGAAAGAGGGGCTCGCGGACCTGGTGAAGTGGGAGCGCGAGCACCCCCAGTTCAGGACGTGAGCGGGCCCCTCGACGCCTTCACCCGGCCGTCACCTCCACCTGGCCATGCTCCACGCGCCAGGACTCGGAGGTGCACGCGCGAGCGAACGCGGTGTCGTGAGTCACCAGCAGCAGCGCGCCGGGGTACTCGCGCAGGGCCACCTCCAGTCGCTCGATGGAGGGCAGGTCGAGATGATTGGTGGGCTCGTCGAGCACCAGCGCCCAGGCGTGCTGCCCGAGCCCCCGCGCGATGAGCAGCTTGCGCACCTCGCCCGGAGAGGGTTGCTCCGAGCCGAGCAGCCGCTCCGGGTCCACGCCGAGCGCGGCCACCAGCGACAGCACGCGCCCCTTCTCCTCGGGCGGCAGGGCGCGCACCTCATCGAGCGTGGACCGAGCCTCCTCCGCGCCCACGTCCTGGGGCAGATACAGCACGCGCTCCCTGGGCACGCGGGCGTTCTCCAGCAGCGCGCGCACCAGGGTGCTCTTGCCCGCGCCGTTGGGCCCCTCGATTCGCACGCGCGCCTCGCGGCCCACCGACAGCTTCACCGGGCCCAGCAGTGTCACGTCCCCGGCGCGCAGCTCCGGCAGGTCGACGGTGAACAGCCACGGATTGGGAGAGCGCACGTAGTCGACGAAGACGGAGCGGCCCACCGTCTTGTCCGCGGTGAACTCCCCCACGGCCTCGGTGGCGCGCTCCAGCTCCCGGCGCTGGATGCCCACGCGGCGGCCCGCATGGTTCTCCGCCCAGCCCGCCACGACGGACGCGCCCATGGAGCGCGCGTCATTGTCGTTCTTGTCCTTCATCCGCTTGCGCGTGCTGCGGGATGCATCCGCGGACTGTTGCTCCCGTCGGGCCTGGTCCAGCAGCCGCGCCGCGCGTCGCTGTTCGGCGCGAGCCTGCTGATAGACGCCGACCTCCGCCTCGCGCTCGGCCTCCCAGTGCTGCTTCGCCGCGGAGTAGGCCCCGGGCCACAGCCGCGCATCGCCGCCGTGGACACGCAGCGTGGACGTGGTGAGCGTCTCCAGGAGCGGCCGGTCATGCGACACGACGACGCCCACGCCCTTGAAGCGCTTCAGCGCCGAGACGAGCCACGTCCGCGCCTCCGCATCCAGGTGGTTGGTGGGCTCGTCGAGCAACAGCACGTGCGGCTCCGCGGCCAGGGCGGCGCCCACCTGCCACCGCTTGCGCTCGCCCGGTGACAACGTGGACCAGCGCTCCAGCGCGGAGACGTCCAGCCCCAGTTGCCCGTGCAGCCTGCGCGCGAGCGAGTCCCACGACTCGGCGAAGGCGGTGATGTCCGGCGTCAGCGCCTCCACCTCCTGGCGGCACAGCCGCAGCGTGGGCGAGGGGGGCTCGGACTGGATGTGCCCCTCGGTGGGCGTCAGCTCCCCCGAGAGCAGCCGCAGCAGGGTGGACTTGCCGGCGCCATTGGCGCCCACGAGCCCCGTCCAGCCGGACGTCAGGTGGAAGTCGACTTCGGAGAGGACGGAGACAGCGTCGGAATAGGCGAACGACACGCGATGCGCGCGAAGGGAAGACATGAGAAGCGAACTCCTGAATCCAGGACGCGAGCCAGCCCATAGGGGCGGCCCTGCGCGGTGAGGCCAAAAGACCTGGGACTCAGCGGCTCAGCTTCAAGGGTGCGTCAACCTCGCGTAGGGAGGGGGTGTCAGGCCCTCCGGTGGATGCGTGCGTCGAAATCTATGGCGTGCGGCGGGGCGGATTGCAACCCCGTCTTGCTCACGGGCCTGCCTGGACGGCGAGCAAGACGGGTTCCCGACAGCGCGCTACTCGTCCTGCCCGGAGGGAGGCCGCGGCCGCCGCGCCTGAGGCGCGCTGGTGCCCGAGAGGGTGGCGGGCTCGGCGAGCACGTTGCTCCGGGCGATGCTCTGGGCGCTCAGGGACGCCGCGGTGGGCACGGGACGCGCCTGGGGCTGGGGCGCGGGGCGCTTGGCCTCGTCGCCCTTGGCGAAGAAGACGTCCTTGATGACGGAGATGGCGCCCAGGGTGGCGGTGGCCTCGTAGGGGATGAACATCTTGTTGTCACCCTTGCCAATCTCCTGGAGGGTCTCCATGTAGCGCAGCGCGAGCACCTCCGGGGTGGCGTGGCCGCTGTGGATGGCCTCGAACGTCAGGCGCGTGGCCTCGGCCTTGCCTTCGGCCTCAAGCATGGTGGCGCGCTTGTGGCCCTCGGCGCGAGCGACCTCGGCGTCACGCTCGCCCTCGGCTTGGAGGATGCGGGAGATCTTCTGGCCTTCGGCCTGGAGGATGGCGGCGGCCTTGTCGCCCTCGGCCTTCGTCACCTCGGCGCGGCGCTCACGCTCGGCGGTCATCTGCTTGGCCATGGCGGACTTGATGGCCTGGGGCGGCTCGATTTCGCGCAGCTCCACGCGCGTCACCTTCACGCCCCACTTCTCCGTGGCCTCGTCCAGCACCATGCGCAGCCGCGTGTTCACCGTCTCGCGGCTGGTGAGCGTCTGGTCCAACGTCAGGCTGCCCATGACGTTGCGCAGGTTCGTCATGGTGAGCTGCTCAATCGCCAGCGCCAGGTTCTCCACCTGGTACAGCGCCTTCGCGGCGTCGACGATCTGGTAGTAGATGACCGAGCCGACCTCCATGTTGACGTTGTCGTGGGTGATGACCTGCACCGTCTCGAAGCCCATGACCTGCTCGCGCAGGTCCACCATGGTGCTGCGCATGTAGCGGTTGCCCGTGCGCATCTCGATGGGGCGGGGGCTGTCGAGGAACGGGATGAGGAGGTTGAGGCCGCTGGTGGCGACGCCGTGGAACTTGCCCAGCCGCTCCACCACCATGACCTTGGCCTGGGGGACGATGCGGACGCAGGTGTAGAGCACGAAGCCCGCGAGCCCCAAGAGGGCGGCGAGAATCACAAAGGTCAGTGGATCCATCAGACTTTCTCCTGTTTCTGTTCCGCTGCGGGAACCGACAACGTCGCCGAAGGGCGGCGCACCCACAGCTTGAGTCCTTCGACCTGCTCCACGGTGACGAGCTCTCCCTCGGGGATGGCGCCGGACAGCGAGCGGGCCGTCCACAGCTCGCCGTTGATGCGCACCGTCCCGCCGTGCGGCGTCCCGATGGCCTCCATCACCACCGCCTCCTGCCCCACCATGGCCTCGACCCCCGTCTTCAAATGCGAAGCGTTCCGCATGAAAACATTCTTGAACAGGGTGCGCGAGGCGGCGAACAGGCCGACGGAGACGGTGGCGAAGAGGGCGAGCTGGAGGAGGAGCCCCAGCCCGAGCGCCGAGGCGAGCGAGGCGACGAGCGCCCCCGCCCCGAACCACACGAGTCCGAAACCGGACAGCTTGATTTCCAGCCCGCCGCAGAGAAGGGCGGCGACGATCCAGAGCTGCCAGGCGGCGGGGGTCAGGTCCATGGAGATCTCTTTGTCAGCCGGTTCACCGTCCTGTCAAACGCGGACGGGCCAGGCCGAAAGGACCGGACTGCTTCTTCAGGGGCCTCCCCAGGAGGCAGACGCGCCTACTTCGTGCGGAACAGCTCCCGCGTCTCGACGATGGGCTGCTGGCCGCCGATGGTCCGGGTGAAGAGCAGGCGCTGGGGGACGCCGCCGCTGTCGCAGTCCAGGGCGTCCAGGGCCAGGGTCTCCTTGAAGACGAGGGTGTGGCTGGTGGGCTTGGGCCGGGAGGCGGTCTTCTCGATGCCTCCGGTGCGGGGTTGCTCCTGGGGTCGGGTGGCGTAGGTCTTCGCGGGCCGCCGCGTCACGACGAACTCCACCTTGGCGGGCTCCCGGTCCAGGTTGAGCAGGTAGCTGCTGATGTCCTTGTGGCTGGGGCCCACGGTGTCGGGGGTGAGGCTGTCGAACTGGACCAGCGTCTCCGCCTGGTAGGCGCCCCGCGCGTCGCGCAGGAATCGGACGGTGAGCGTGTAGTTGTTCTTGAGCAGGGCGTCATTGGCCATGCGAGTCAATGGGTCCTTGAGCTGCTCGTCGGTGAGGGGTGTCTGCCATTCCTTGAACACACGGCCCTTGTAGGTGCCCAGATACAGCTCGCGATTCGTGCCGCAGGGGGTGCTCTTGCGCGAGGCGGCCTGCGTCTCGCCGCCCAGCCCGAGCGCGGGGAAGAGCAGGGCGGACGCCAGGAGCAGGGTGAAGGGAAGGGCGATGCGGATGAGGCCGTGCAAGGACATACGTCCTCCTCGTCGACAGAGGTGGTGTGGCGACATGGGCCGATGCCGCCCGTTGCGACGTGCGCCTGACGGAGAGCAGGCGCGCCGCGCGGTCAACGACGGTAGGCACCCGGACCTCTGGTGACAGGGATTCTCAGGAGTTGAGCGTTGCTGCGCGGACACGGAAGCCATGTCTCGGGATGGCATGTCTGGGTTTGGACGCGCGGCTCGGACGGAGGGCTGTCCGGAAACGTCGGCGGTGCGTGGAGGGCGGTGCGCTTTGCCTCAACCCACCAAGTCATTCGGTCGCTGAACGAAGATCCGACCTAGCGCCTGAACGCCTGCTCAGTGTCTTGATCGGGTGTGGACTACGCCGAACTCGTCTGTCGCTCCCACTTCTCGTTCCTGCGTGGCGCCTCGCATCCGGAGGAGCTGGTGCTCACGGCCTCGCGGCTGGGGCTGAGCGCGCTGGCGCTGACGGACGCGGATGGGTTGTACGGGGCGGTGAAGGCCCACCTCGCGGCGAAGGAGCACGGCCTGCGGCTCATCCTCGGGGCGGAGCTGACGCTGGAGGACGGGCCTCCGGTGGTGGTGTACGCGGCGGACTCGGGGGGCTATTCGAACCTGTGCTCGCTGGTGTCACGCAGCCGGATGACGCACCCCAAGGGGGAGGCGGGGCTGCCGTGGCGGGCGCTGGCGGAGCGCTCGGGCGGGTTGCTCGCGCTGTTGCCGGAGCCGGCGCCCGTGGAGCGGGTGGCGTCGTTGGCGGAGGCGTTCCCGGGGCGCTTCCATGTCGGGCTGTGCCGGACGCTGTCGGCGGGGGACTCGGCGCGGGAGGCGCGCGCGGAGGTGCTGGCGCGGGAGCTGGGGGTGCCGCTGGTGGTGCACAACGACGTGCACACGCACCACCGACGCCGTCAGCCGCTCCAGGACGTGCTGAGCGCGGTGCGGCACGGGACGACGGTGGACCAGGCGGGGACGCGGCTGTGGCCCAACGGGGAGCGGACGCTGAAGGGGCCCGGGGAGATGGCGCGGCTGTTCGCGGACCGTCCGGAGGCGCTGGAGCGGACGGTGGAGCTGGCGTCGCGCTGTCGGGCGTCGCTGGATGACCTGCGCTACCGCTTCCCGGAGGAGGACCTGCCCCCCGGGCGGACGGCGGACGAGCACCTGAGGGCGCTGACGTACGAGGGGCTCGCGGTGCGCTACCCGGCGGGGGTGCCGCCGGAGGTGGTGAAGCAGATCGAGCACGAGCTGCGACTCATCGCCGCGCTCGACTTCGCGGGATACTTCCTGTCGCTGTGGGACATCGTCGGCTTCGCGCGGCGGCGGGGGATTCTGTGTCAGGGGCGAGGGAGCGCGGCGAACTCGGCGGTCTGCTACGCGCTGCAGATCACCGCCATCGACCCGGTGCGGATGGGGTTGTTGTTCGAGCGCTTCCTGAGCATGGCGCGCAAGGAGCCGCCGGACATCGACGTGGACTTCGAGCACGAGCGGCGCGAGGAGGTGCTCCAGTACGTGTACGAGAAGCACGGGCGCCACCGGGCGGGGATGGTGTGCGAGGTCATCTGCTATCGCGGGCGGCTGGCGCTGCGGGAGGCGGGCAAGGCGCTGGGGTTGTCGTTGGACCAGGTGGACCGGCTGTCGAAGGTCTCCGCGGCGCACGGGTTCCAGGTGACGCCGGAAGTGCTGCTGGAGGCGGGGCTGTCCGCGTTCGACCGGCGGGTGCAGCGCACGTTGTCCGTGGCGGCGGAGCTGGAGGGCGTTCCCAGACATCTGTCCATCCACGTGGGCGGGTTCGTGATGACGCGGGAGCCGCTGACGGAACTGGTGCCGGTGGAGAACGCGGCCATGGCGGGGCGGACGGTCATCCAGTGGGAGAAGGATGACATCAACTCGATTGGCCTCTTGAAGGTGGACCTGCTGGCGCTGGGGATGTTGACGGCGCTGTCCAAGTGCTTCGCGCTGATTCGCGAGCACCACGGGCGGGAGCTGTCGCTGGCGACGATTCCGGCGGAGGACCCGAAGGTCTACGACATGTTGTGCGAGGCGGACACCATCGGCGTGTTTCAAATCGAGAGCCGGGCGCAGATGAACATGTTGCCCCGGCTGAAGCCGAGGACGTTCTACGACCTGGTGGTGGAGATTGCCCTCATCCGCCCGGGGCCGATTGTCGGGAACATGGTGCACCCCTTCCTGCGCAGGAGGAACGGCGAGGAGACGGTGGTGTACCCGAGCGAGGCGGTGCGGGAGATATTGGGCAAGACGCTGGGGGTGCCGCTCTTCCAGGAGCAGGCGATGAAGCTGGCGATGGTGGCGGCGGGCTTCACCGCAGAGGAGGCGGATGGGCTGCGGCGGGTGCTGAGCCACAAGCGCGCGGAGTCGATGCTGTTGCAGTACCGGGGACGCTTCGTGGAGGGGTGTCTGTCGCGAGGGTATGCGCGGGCGCAGGCGGAGGAGTGGTTCGACAACTTCCGGGGCTTCGCGCACTACGGCTTCCCGGAGAGTCACTCGGCGAGCTTCGCGTTGATTGCGTATGCGTCGAGCTGGCTGAAGTGCCACTACCCGGGGGCCTTCACGACTGCGCTGCTGAACTCGCAGCCCATGGGCTTCTACGCGCCGCACACGCTGGTGGCGGACGCGCAGCGGCACGGCGTGGAGGTGCGGCCGGTGGACGTGAAGTGCTCGCGGTGGGACTGCACGCTGGAGGATGGGGGGAAGGCGCTGCGATTGGGGCTGCGGATGGTGAATGGGCTGGGCGAGTCCGCGGGACGGCGGGTGGAGGCGGGGCGAGGGGAGGGCTACCCGGACGTGGGGAGCCTGGCGCGGCGGGCGCGGATTCCCCGGCATGAGCTGACGCGGCTGGCGCTGGCGGGGGCGCTGGGCTCGCTCTGTGGCTCACGTCGCAAGGCGCTGTGGGACATCCAGGCGCTGGGGCCGTTGGACTCGGACGACTTGTTCTTCGGCATGTCGATGGACGGCACGGAGGTGGAGCTGCCGTCGATGGATGTGTTCGCCCGCGTCTGCGCGGACTACGACACGGTGGGGCTGTCGCTGGAGAAGCACCCGCTGGAGCTGCTGCGGCCCACGCTGAAGAAGCTGGGGGCGGTGACGGCGGAGGGGCTGAAGCAGGTGTCTTCTGGAAAGACGGTGTCGGTGGGCGGGATGATGATCTGCCGGCAGCGGCCTCCGACGGCGCGAGGGATGTGCTTCATCTCGCTGGAGGACGAGACTGGGATTGCGAACCTGGTGGTGCCTCCGGATGTGTATGAGCGGTGCCGCAAGGAGATCCACGGCGCCCTGTTCATCGTGGGGCAGGGCGTGCTGGAGCGCTCGGGGAAGGTGACGAACGTGAAGACGAAGTTCGTCCAATCCCTGTCGCGGCCCTGAACAGGGCTGTGTCGGGGAGAGGACTCCGAACCCCGGGCCTCACTGCACAGAGGTCCCATGCGACTCCATCCTCCCTCACGCCATTCACTGGCGCTTGTGTGCCCATGGCAGGAAGTGGGCAGGAGGTAGGCATGTTCAGGCAGATGCTCGGAATGGTCACCGTGTTGGGGACACTGTGGCTTCCCTCTCTCTCCAGGGCGGAGGCTCCGCGGGAGTCGACGAGGACGCTCTACGTGGCCAACAACGCGCTGGACAGCGCGACGTGTGGCGCGAAGGCGAACCCGTGTCGCTCCATCAGTCGGGCCATCGCCAACGCCCGGGACGGAGATCGCATCCTCGTCCAGCCCGGCCGCTACGGCGACTTGAACGCGGACGGGGACTTCAGCGACCCCGGTGACGAAGCGGCCGAGGTGCAGACGGGGTGCCGCTGCATGATCCTGATCAACAAGCGGCTCCGGGTCGAGTCGACGGGGGGCGCGCAGGTCACGGTGATTGATGCCGCTGGGGCCGTGCTGGATGTCGTCAACATCACCGTGAGCAACGTCGTCTTCGGAGGCGCTGGGAAGGGGTTTACCCTCACGGGTGCGGGGAAGGTCACGGATGATGATGGGATTGGGCTGGCGGTCCTGGGTGGGCGCAACGTTCGGGTGATTGGAAACATTGCCCAGGGCAACCGGGACGCGGGGTTCACCCTCTTGGGGGACCGCCACACGGTCCGGGACAACGTCGCCACGGGCAATGGGATGGGGTTCTCCATCGGCGGCGGCACGGAGGGGAACACCGTCAAGGACAACCTCGCCACGAACAACGGCAATGAGGAGGTTTACGGCCACGGCTTCATCTCGGGTGGAGGGGGCGACACGTACGAGGGGAACAAGTCCATCGGCAACAGGGCCATGGGGTTCCTCATCGTCAGCCAGGATGCCTCCCACTTCGAGTTCGAGGACAACGAGGCCATCGGGAACAGAGGTGCCGGAATGTGGGTGCAGTTGGGCTCGCGGCTCAAGGTGTGCCGCAACAGCTTCTTCGGAAACCTGGGGGAGAGCGTGGGCGGCGCCTTTCCCGCGGCGCCCAACTGCGGCCTCGTGAACGCCACGGGCAACACCGTCAACGCGGCACGCAACTACTGGGGCGCGTCGACCGGCCCGGGCCCGGATCCCGCGGATGACGCGGGCCCTGGGTCCATCTGTGATTTGAGCGGCACCACCGTGGTCCTCCCCTTCGACTCCACGCCCAACTCGTTGCTCGACGCTTCGGAGGGAAATCAGGCTCCCGGGGACGAGTGAATCCAGGCTTCCTCGAGCAACGCGAGAGGAAATGGGCATCCCAGGTATGTCTTCCCTGGGATGGAACACGGAAGCGGGTGCAAGGCAGTGATTGTCTTTCACGCCGTGTCCGTGGCGATGACAGGGATTGGGCCGCCATCGCCACGGACCGCACGGGCTCAGCAGGGCGTGCACTCCACGATGACGAACGGCGTGACGTCCTCGGTCTCGGAACACGACGACTCGCCGCACGCGCACCGCAGCGTCAGCACGGGGTTCGTGTAGGTCTCGTCGTCGTAGTAGTGAAAGGTGCAAGCCTCGCGCTCCAAGGCTTCCGCCCGTGGCGCGTAAAGTCACGTTGCCGAAGAACAACAGCCCCGGGATTCCCAGCGACAGCGCACCGACCAGTAACTTCTTCCTGTTCCCTCCCAGCGAGCGGGCTCCAGGAACAGGTCGGCCGACCGCTCCCGTGAGCCACGCCGATGATCCACCGGCCAGGCAGGCTTCGACGAGCCTTCAACGAGCCTTCGACAGCGCTCACACTCTCACTGGAAGTATGAGACATCGTGGGATTTCTGCTTCACATCCGCGCGGATCTCTGCGATGGGTCGGGTCCGGGTGACCTGGGGCGGCTTGAACCCAGATCCCTCGAAATTCGTGAATATTTCAGCTGGGTTGCGATATTTTTGGGGTGCTGGATATAGTTGCCGGGGATTTGGATATGAAAATCAGCACACCTGGTGCGTCGGCGACCCACTCCATGGAACGAGCATCCCGAACGGTGACCCAGGTTGCGCGGCCGGTCCTTCGCTCCGTGCTTCACGAGGCGCTGGAGAGTGAGACCGGGGGTGAGGTGGTGGTGAAGTCGACCACCGTCTCTGGCCGCATCTTCGTCGTGGAGCGGAAGGTGGCCTGGGCGGTCCTGAATGGCCCCGGGGTCCAGAACTTCTCGTCGGTGTTGATCCAGCAGCAGCTGGTCAGCCGGGAAGACGTCGAGCAGGTCATGACGGAGTGCCGCAAGAACGGAGGCAACTTCTGCGAGGTGCTGGTGGCGTGGGGCCTGGTTCCGCGCGACACGCTCCGAGACCTGCTCCGTGGCCACATGGCGAGCCACCTGGAAGTCCTGCTGTCGCTCCCGGACGCCCAGGCCCTCTTCGTTCCCCAGCCGCGCACCTACTCCAGCCAGCTGACGTTCAGCCTGGAAGAGCTGCTCGCACCCGCCCAGCAACACTCCACCCACCCCCCAGCCGAAAGAGAAGTCATGCCGAACGTGAAGCAATCCCTGGATGAGACACTGAAGATTGAAGGTGCCTTCGCGGCCTGTCTGGTGGATGCGAAGAGCGGAATGTGTCTGGGCAGCCAGGGAGGCACCGCGACCTTCAACATCGAGACGGCCGCCGCGGCCAACACCGAGGTCGTCCGGGCCAAGCTCAAGGCGATGACCGTGCTGGGCATCAAGGACCGCATCGAGGACATCCTCATCACCCTGGGCGAGCAGTACCACATCATCCGCCCGCTGGCGTCGCGCGAGGGCCTGTTCTTCTACGTGGCCTTGAGCCGCTCCACCTCGAATCTGGCCATGGCGCGCTTCCGCCTGGCGGAGATCGACAAGGCCTTGCAGCTGACCTGAGTCGCGCGCTTCGGCGCCCGCCGTGTCAGGCGGGCGCCGGACTTCTCCCAGCGCGAGTGCTCAACCGCGCTGGAGCAATTCAAGACATGCTCGAGTCCCGCCATGTCCGAGCGTGCAAGTGATTGTCATTCGCGTGGCGGGCCTTCCGCTCCCTGACTACGGCGATACGGTGAAACGGTAGTTCTGGCCGTAGCTGGAGTCCCAGCGGCGGCAATAACCCCGGTCCCAGTTCTCGAACCACAGCGCCACGGAGCGGGCCCCCACGGGCGCCGTCAGCGTGACGGGCACGCCGTAACGCGAGTAGCCCGTGACTTGCGTGACACTCAACTCACCCGTGACGCCGTTGTCGAAGCGGTAGCGGACCCCGACGTCCCACGTGGGCGCGCCGTTGTAGAGCAGGCGGCACTCGGGCAGCCGGTCGATGTCGTAGTCCACGACGAACGGCTGTCCCGCCTTCACGCCGCCCACCGCGTACTCCACCCAGCCCTCCTGGAAGACCAGCGTCGGGACGTGGGCCGTACCGGCCGGGCGCACGTTGAAGCGGAAGTTCGTTCCGTAGTTGGAGTCGTACTGCTCGCAGCCCGCGCTGGCGACGCGGAACCACAACTCCAGCGTGCCCTCGGCGGGCAGCGCGAGCACCGGAGCCGCGCCCGCGGTGGGCTGGCCCGCGACGTCGAAGCTGGCCTCGGCCCCGCCGTTGAGACGGTAGTGGCCGGTGAGGCTCCAGCCCGGGCCGCCGTCGGGCAGGGTGACGCGGCACTGCGGCAGCCGGCTGGCTTCATAGGCCACCTGCACCTGTGCACCCGCGAGCAGCGTCTGCGACTGGGCCAGCGACCAGTTGGCGCCGAAGGTGATGACGGGCGGAGTCTGCGCCCCCGCGACGCTACCGAGCAGCAGCAGGGGAAAAGCGAGGAAGGACATGAGTCGGTTCAAGGGGGTGGCTCCAGGGAGAGAGTCAGGCCCGTGGGGCCGACGGCGCGGCGCCGGGCCACCTCCGGCGAGGAGGCGGGCGCATCATGGCGCGGACCTCCGACGCCCGGCTGCCTCGTTGATACCCGGCATTTCGAGTAGGCTCTGCCGCGAACACCTTGGAGCGAGCACCGAATGACCCTGTTCAGGAGGCCGTCCCCGGCCGGCGAGCCGAGTGACGATTCGAGCCGCAACGCCACTCCCACCGAGACGCCTGCCGTCTCCGACTCTCCCAGCCCCGTCCTCAGCACGCCCCCTCGGCCCCGCACCGGCATGACGGGCTCCGCCCCCGCGCTTCCTCCCGAGCGCCGGCCCATGCCCCAGCGCCCCGCCCCTCCGTCGGATGAGCCGGAGTTCCCCACCGAACGCCGCCCCGTTCCCCCCTCCGGGATGCGCTCGCCCCAGCAGTCAGGCCCCCTGCCTTCCGTCATCGTCTCCAACCAGGAGCGCCGTCCGCCGTCCTCGGCCGCCCCCGGCGCCGAGCGTCGCCCCCAGGCCGCCAGCCCCGCCGCGCCCCCCAGTGGACAGGAGCGGCGGACCATTCCGCCCCCGGCGTCCTACTCGGGCCCCGAGCGGCGCACACCCGGCACCAGCTCCCGGCGCGCGCTGGAGCCGAACGCGGGTTCGCAGGACCGCTTCTGGCCCACCCAGCCTCGCACCCTGGAGGAGACTGGCCTCACGGCGACCTTCGTGGAGGAGCTCATCCTCAAGGCGCTCTTCTTCGCCGGTGAGATGCGCGGCATGGACCTGGCCAGCCGCATTCAACTCCCCTCGTCCGTCATCGACGACATCATCGAGGGCCTGCGCCGCCAGAAGTACGTGGACATCCGAGGCGGTGGTTCGTCCGGCGTCGGCAAGTCCACGATGATCTACCAGCTCACGACCTTCGTGACGGACGTGCTGCGGCAGATCACCGACCGCAACCGCTACAACGGCCCCGCGCCCGTCTCCTTCCAGGAGTACGTCGCGGCGGTGAAGAAGCAGACGGTGCGCGGCAATCGCATCACCCGCGCGCGGATGCAGGACAAGTTCGGCGACCTGGTCATCCGCGACTACATCTACGACGGCATCGGCCCGGCGATGAACTCCGGCCGCGCCATCTTCTTCTACGGCCCGCCCGGCAATGGCAAGACAGCCATCTGCCAGGGCATGGTGAACTGCTTCGAGGGGGACATCTTCATCCCCCACGCCATCCTCATCGACGACTTCGTCGTGAAGGTCTTCGACGCCAACCTCCACAAGCCCGTGGAGGACGACGGGAGCGCCTCGTATGACCGGCGCTGGGTGCGCTGCCGTCGGCCGCTCGTCGTCGTGGGCGGTGAGCTGACGCTGGACATGCTCGACCTCGTCTACTCGCCGGAGGTGAAGTACTACGAGGCCCCGTTCCAGATGAAGGCCAGCAACGGGATGCTCCTCATCGACGACTTCGGCCGCCAGAAGGTCTCGCCGAAGGATTTGCTCAACCGGTGGATCGTCCCGCTGGAGAGCGACATCGACATGCTCACCCTGCACACCGGCAAGAAGCTGCAGGTGCCCTTCGACGTGTTCGCCGCTTTCTCCACCAACCTGGACCCCAGCGCCCTCGTGGACGACGCCTTCCTGCGCCGCGTCCGCTACAAGCTGGAGGTGCAGCGGCCCGACGAGGAGCAGTTCCACCAGATCTTCGAAATCATGTGCCGCAAGCGGGGCGTGGCCTACAACGCCAACGCCATCGACTACCTCATCGACTCGCACTACCGGCCGACGAACCGTCCCTTCGCCGCCTGCCAGCCGCGAGACCTCCTGGACCAGGTCATCGACATGTCCCACTACCTGGGACAGGAGCCGAAGCTGGACCCCGCCTTGCTGGACGCCGCCGTGCGCAGCTACTTCGTGCGCTTCGACAAGTCCTCGGAGACCACCGCGGCCTCCGCGTCCTAGCCGTCAGTCTCCGGTCCGCGCCGGTGCGAAGGGGCCCCACGGCGAGGGCTCCAACCACCGGCGCACCTCCTCCACCGGCACGTTGGACAACACGTCCACAATCGACAGGCCCTGCACGAATCTCCCCTCGCGTCCCTGCGCGTAGTCCGGGTGCCGGAAGCGCTGCCACAGCACGCGCACGTCCGCGTCCCGGAACAGGCTCACCTGGAGGTACAGCGAGGAGCCCAGCCCGGAGTAGTACGTGTGGCCCTGGAGCTGCCGGCAGTACTCCACCAGGCGCGCGGACTTCTCGTCGCCCTGGCGCTCCAGCGTGGACGCCAGGAGGATGTCTGGCTTCAACCCCAGCGGCGCGTGGAACAGCGCGGTGCTCCCCAGAAGCACCCGCAGGAGCGAGCCCGGGCCGGCCTCACGTGCCACCCTGTCGTAGAAGGGCTCCAGCAACGGCAGCACCTGGGTGGCGAAATGGGGCCGCCGCCCATACAGCGTCACCAATCTGCTCAGGTGCTTGCGTGCCCAGGGCTGCCGGGTGTCCACCGCCAGCTCGCCGATGAGCGTGTCGCGGTGTGGGTCCTCCAGCGGAATGGACAGCCATTGGAAGCCAGGCTCGGTGGGCGGGGGTGTGGGCACATTCTCCGGCAAGGCCACACGCGTCCTGCGTTGCCAGCCCCGCCGCAGCCATTGCACGTTGTCCAGCACGAGCAGCGTGCCCGCACGCGCCACCTGCTCGTAGAAGTCCACCCAGGGCAGGTAGTGGGGCTGCTCGGCGACGATGACTCCTGGACTGCCCGGCACTCACGGCCTCTCTTCTTTTGAGATGTCCTGGGTTGCCTCGGCCCCTCACTCGGGACCGGCGCAAAGGATTCAGGCTGCTGCTAGACTGTAACATTCCAAAGACGGCCAGGGACCTTCGCCGAGGCGGGAAGGAACGGATGAAGTACCTGTGCATCAGCGCTGACCTTCAACACCCGGTGGCGGAGGAGCTTCGTCGCCAGGGGCAGGAGGTGCTCGTCCGGGCCGAAGCCTCCGAGGCCGGCGTGGAGCTGGTGCATGGCCGGGTGGACGTGCTCATCGTCGAGGCGGAGGGGCTCGCGGAGGATGCGCGCTGGCTGGACGCGCTGCGAGCGCGCGCGAGGCCCGAGGAGCCGCTGGTGTTGGGGTTGTCCCGCTCCGCGACGGACGAGGGCCTGGCGCCCCTGCTGGCGGCGGGCGTGGACGAGTTCCTCGTCGCGCCCTTCTCCCCGGTGGAGCTTCGCGCGCGCAGGCACCTGTTGGAGCGGCGCTCGGCGAAGCGAAGGCAGCACCAGACGTCGGAGGCCGCCGCGCGCGGGGAGATGGAGCGGCTGGCCTCCATCATCCAGACGCAGGGGGACGTCACGCTGGCGGGGTTGGACCTGGCCGGGGTGATGAGCCTGCTGTGCGAGCGCGCCCGCGTCCTCTGTGGCGCGGACGGCGCGGCGGTGGCGCTGGTGGAGGACGGGTACGTGCAGTACCAGGCGGCCACCGGATGTCTGTTGCCACACAGGGGCTTTCGTCTCCCGGTGGAGGGGAGCCTCACCGGCACCAGCCTGCTGCGCGGCGAGGTGATGCGCACCGACGACACCGAGGACGACGTGCGCGTCAACGTGCGCGCCACGCGGCAGGTGGGGGTGCGCTCCATGGTGTGCGTGCCGCTGTGGCGCGAGGCCCGGCCGGTGGGCGCGCTCAACCTCTGCTCGCGTCAGCCGAACGCCTTCGATGACCGGGACGTGCGCACGCTGGAGCTGATGGCGGGCCTGCTGGGCGCGGCCATGGGCAACGCGGCCGAGGCCGAGGCGCGGCAGGCCTTGATGGAGGAGCGCGCCGCGGCGCTCGCCGCGCTGCAGGAGTCGCAGGCGCTGTTCGCCGCCTTCATGAACCACAGCCCCGTGGTGGCGTACATGAAGGACGAGCAGGGCCGCCGCATCTGGGTGAACGAGCCGTACCGCCGCTTCTTCGGCCTGTCGGAGAGCGTGAGCCTGGACCGGCTGGACGACATGAACCTGATGCCTCCGGAGTCGGCGGACCGCGTGCGGCGGGAGGACCGGGCGGTGCTCGAGTCGGGGTTGGCTCGCGCGTCGGAGGGCATGATTCCGGCACCGGACGGGGCCGAGCGGCACTGGCTCACGTATCGCTTCATCGTGAAGGAGCACTCGGGGCGGCGGCTGTTGGGCGGGGTGTCGCTGGACGTGACGGACCGCAAGGCGATGCAGGCGCAGCTCGTGGTATCGGACCGGCTGGCGGCGGTGGGCACGCTGGCGGCGGGCGTGGCGCATGAAATCAACAACCCGCTCGCCTTCGTGCTCTCCAACCTGTCCTTCCTGTCCGTGGAGCTGCAGTCCGTGGCGCGCGAGCTGCCGCCGGGGCGCACGTCGGAGATGGAGGAGGTGCTGCGAGAGGCGGTGGATGGCGCGCACCGGGTGCGTCAAATCGTCCGGGACTTGCGGACCTTCTCGCGCGGGGACGACGAGGTCGCCACCGCCGTCAACCTCCAGGCGGTGCTGGAGTCCGCCATCACCATGGCGCGCGGTGAGCTGAAGATGCGCGCGCAGATCATCCGCGACTACCGTGACGTGCCTCCGGTGGAGGGCAACGAAGGCCGCTTCGGACAGGTGTTCCTCAACCTGCTCATCAACGCCGCGCACGCCATCCCCGAGGGGCGGCCGGAGCAGAACGAGGTGCGCGTCACCCTGCGTCCGCAGGGAGAGCGGGTCATCATCGAGGTGCAGGACACCGGCGTGGGCATGGCGCCGGACGTGCGCGCGCGCATCTTCGACCCGTTCTTCACCACCAAGCCCGTGGGGGTGGGCACGGGCCTGGGGCTGTCCATCTGCCACGGCATCGTCACCGGCTTCGGCGGGGACATCTCCGTGGAGAGCGAGGTCGGCCGGGGCAGCACCTTCCGCGTGTGCCTGCCCGTGAGCCAGCGCGCCCGGGAGCTGGTGCCGCCGATGACCCGACTGCACCTGGTGGGATGAGCGGCGAAGCAGCGACTTCGGAACCTCGGCCGGTGTGGTTCGGGCGCGTCAAGGCGTCTGGGGTTTGGATTCAGCCGCGTGGCGACGCGGAGCTCGTGCGCCATGACAGGCGTTGTAGAGGCGGGGTCATCTATCAGCGCATCGCGGCTGCTTGCATGGTGGCCCCGTGCCGTCATGGCTGGCGGCCTGGTGGCTGCCCTGGTCCCTGGCTCGGTGTGTCCTCGCGAATTCGCCGGGGCGCTCGTGTGTCGGAAGCGGAGCGAAGACGCACCGGGCTCGGGTCGCCCAGGAAGAACGCATGAAGATGCTGTGGAGTGGGGCGGCACTTGCCGCCTGTGCGCTGGGGCTCGCCACGGGGACCTCCCAGGCGGCGGAGGTTTGGAGCACGGTGGCTGAGAAGCCATACGTGGTGAAGGTCCGGCCTCGGCCAGGGACGCAGGCCAAGGACGTCTGGGCGGAGGGCGAGCTGGCCGCCAGCGCCGCGGACGTCCAAGCCGTGCTGCGAGACGTGGACGCCTATCGGCACTGGATGCCGTACGTGAAGGAGTCCCGCCTGTTGAAGGAGTTGCCGGACGAGGGGCAGCTCACCTACACGAGATTGGACCTGCCGGTGGTGTCCGCGCGGGACTACGTCAGCAACGTGGTGCTGGAGTCCAAGCTGGCGGAGGACGGCTCGGGCGTGTTCGCGCAGCGGTGGCAGGCGGAGCCGGACGCGATTCCCCAGCGTCGCGGCACGGTGCGCCTCCGCCTCAATGAAGGAAGCTGGCACGTGGAGCCTCGTGGCGAGGAGAAGTCCCATGCCGTGTATCGCTTCACCGTGGACCCAGCCGGCTCCATCCCAGGCTTCCTGGCTCGCATGGGCCAGAAGGACGCAGTGACGGACACGTTCCGCGCGGTGGAGAAGCGGGCGCGACAGCATGCCGAGTCGCGGGAGCGGGAAGCTCAATGACGACCATGGACCGCACCACAGCCGCTGTCAGGGCGCCAGGTCCGTTCCGGGGCGTGCGAGGTCGGTGACCGCCTTGATTCCTTCGAGTTGTCCCGGAGGCCCCGTGAGCGAGGCCAGACCGCGACAACCGGGCCGCCGCTTCAAACCGCTCCCGCACCCATGAGCTGAGCCGTCACAGAGACGGGGGGCGGAACAGCGGCGGGAAGACGCGCGGCGCCTTCTTCTTGCGGACGCAGCGGGTGTCCGCGCTCATGTAGCAGGCGGAGAAGGCGCGGCGGCGCACACCGGGACGGCCGCGTCCGGAGCGGTGCCACAGGTGGTTGTGCACGAGGATGACCTCGCCGGCGAGCGCTGGGAGGGGCAGGGCGCGGCGCTCCGCATCCTGGGCGGCCACCGCGTCCGGAGGAATGACGCCGCCCAGCTCCGTCACCAGTCCGGCCTTGTGGGTGCCGGGCACCACCTCCAGACAGCCGCCGTCCTCGGGGGCATCGTCAAGGGCCGTCCACAACTGGAGCTCCGGCTCGCGGGTGAGGCCCCACAGCCGGCCGCCATCCTGGTGCCAGGGCAGGTTGCTTCCGCCGGCCTGGCCCTTGTGGAAGAGGATGGCGCGGTAGAGGACGATGTCGCCAGGGATGCGTGCGCGGACGACGCGCTCGAACAGCGGATTCTCCATCCACGCGAGGAAGCGCGGGTCCTTCTCCAGCTTCTCCAGCTTGCGGTAGTCCAGCGACGGGCCCTGCCACCCCAGGCCCAGCGGGGCGTCCTCGTAGCGTCCGGTGGTCGCATCCGGCTGGAAGAACATGCCGGGGTACACCACCCGGCCGAGCATGAGGTCGTCCGCCCGCTCGCGCAGGCTCTCCAGCCCGGACTCATCCAGGACCCGCCCCAGCCGGGCATAGCCGTGCTCGGCGTAGTGCGCGAGCGCCCTGTCGATGTCGACGTCCTTCGCATCCTCACGAAGCATGGCGTCCTCATACCTTGGACGGGCGTGTCACGGGACGGTGTTCCGCACCGCGGATGCCGGGAAGGACCGCTTGCGCCCCCGCCGTCCCCGCATCATGGTGAAGGGGCATGCCCTATCGTCGCGCCACGCGTTATGTCGTCGCACCGGATGGGACCCGGGTGGCCTGGCACACCCACGTCGGTGACCTGCTCGAGCAGGCCGCGGACGACGCGCTGAAGACTCGCGCCACGGTGTTGCTGAGCAATGGCATTGGCACCTCGGAGAACTTCTGGCGCCACATCGTCACCAGCCTGGAGCAGGACCACCGGGTGGTGCACTGGAACTACCGGGGGCACGGCGGCAGCGAGGAGTCGCGCGGCGGCGACTACGACGTCTCCGTGCACGTGGGGGATTTGGAGCGCGTCACCGAGGAGGTGATGGCGCGCGGCGATGGTCGGCCCCCACACCAGGTGGCCTTCTCCATGGGCGTGCGCGTCCTCTTGGAGCTGTACCGGCGACGGCCGGACCTGGTGCCCGCGATGACGCTCATCGCCGGCACGCCGGGGGCTCCGGGCTCCGGCGACATGGGCCTGGCCGCGCGCGCCGCGCTGTCCACCGCGCGCGAGGTCTTCCGGATGGCGACCCCCGCGGTGCCGCTCGTCACCCCGGTGGTGCGCGCGGTGCTGGGCAGTCGCCTCGCCTATCCCATGGCCCGCGCGGTGGGAGCGCTGCGAGCGCGCGCGCCTCGGGACGACATCGACGAGTTCCTGCGAGCGCTGCGGACCATGAGCCCCAAGGCCTACTGGTTCACGCTGCGCGGGCTGGCGGAAGGGCACGCGTGGGATGTGCTGCCTTCCGTCAAGGTGCCCACGCTCATCATCGCCGCGCGCGACGACACCCTGGTGCCCCTGCGGGAGATGATCCGCATGCGCGACAGCCTGCCGCATGCCCACTGGATGCAGGTGGATGACGCGGGCCACGCCGGGTTGCTGGAGGCGGGGACGGAGATCTCCGACGCCGTGCGGACCTTCCTCATCGACCACGGGATGCGGTCTGACTCATCCCCGGTGTCCAGCGCGTCAGGGCCCTCCGCTCCGACCTGAGCCGCTTGTGTCGGGAATGCCGCTGGAAACGCCCCTGCGGAGCGTGGAAAGCTGCGCGCGCAGGGGGCTTCACATGCGGTTGTTGCTCGTCGAAGACGAAGTGAAGATGGTGGCCCTGCTCCAGCGGGGATTGGCGGAGGAGGGGCACTCCGTCGAGGTCTGCACCCGAGGTGGTGAGGCGTTGGAAGTAGGGGCCCGGGAGGGCTTCGACGTCATCATCCTGGACTGGGCGCTGCCGGAAGTGGACGGCGTCACGCTGCTCAAGCACTGGCGGAGCGCGGGAGTGCGCACGCCGGTGTTGATGCTCACCGCGCGTGGCACCACCCCGGAGAAGGTGACGGGCCTGCGCTCGGGCGCGGACGACTACCTGGTGAAGCCCTTCGACTTCGAGGAGCTGCTGGCGCGACTGGAGGCGTTGGCGCGGCGGGGCGAGCCGGACACTGGCGCCGTGCGCTTGGGCTGCGTGGTGATGGACCCGCGCCGCCGGGTGCTCTGCAAGGGAGGCCGCGAGGAGCCGCTGACGCCGCGTGAGTTCGCGCTCTTCTCCGCGCTGGCGAAGCACCCGGGCGAGGCGCAGGTGAGAGCCCGGCTGATGGCCCAGGCCTGGGGCCCGGACTTCGAGGGACATGGCAACGTGCTGGATGTGTATGTGGGCTACTTGCGCGCGAAGCTGGAGCGCCTGCAGGTCTCCGACGTCGCCATCCGCTCCGTGCGTGGCGTGGGCTACAAGCTGACGGTGGCCACGGACGAATCGTCGTGATGATTGCACGGCGCCTCTGGGTCCTGGGCGCGCTCCTCCCCGTGCTGGCGATGCTCACCGCGCTGGGGCTCGCGGGACAGCTCTTCCGCTATGACCTGGAGCGCTCGTTGGACCGCGCGTTGTTGGCCCAGGCCGCCGTCGAGAGTGTGAGCCTGTTCGACGGGCCCGGGCAGAAGGTCCACCTGCACATGGCGGTGTCGCCGCTCCTGGAGCAGGTGCGGCCCTTCGCGCCCCATGGCTATCTGTATGGGCCGGATGGGTCGCTGGTGGTGAGCTATCCGCAAGGGCCCGCGGGGGTGGATGCGGGGGAGGAGCGCCTCGTGCCGGGAGAGCCTGGAGGCGAGCCTCGGCTCCTGACGCAGGTGGATTCGAATGGCGAGCGGTGGCGCGAGGTGCGTGTGAATGTCCGCTCTCCTCATGGGGAGCGCTATGCGTTGCGCCTGTCCGCGTCGCTGGGGCAGGTGGATGGCTCCGTGGGGACGTACTACCGGATGGCGCTCTCGCTGGCGGCGGTGCTGGGGCTGGCGTTGCTGGCGGTGCAGACCGCGCTGGCGCGAAAGCTGGCGCGAAGGCTCGCGGCCATCACCCGCCACCTGGGCCAGCTGCGAGAGGGAGATTTCTCCCGCGCGCCCGTGGAGGACCGGGAGCGCGACGAGATTGGCCAGCTTCGAGCGGTGCTGGCGGAGGCGACGGAGCGGCTGCGTGGCGCGCGGGAGACGCAGGAGCGACTCATCGCTGGCGCGGCGCATGAGCTGCGCACGCCGTTGACCCTGATGCGCACCAGCATGGACCTGGCGCTGCGCCGGGAGCGAACGCCGGAGGAACTGCGCGCCAGCATGCTCGACTCGCGGCGGGAGGTGGACCGGCTGGCGGTGCTCGCGGGAAACCTCCTGGACCTCGCGGTGGCGGGCCGAGGAGGGTGGGACCGGAAGCGCGGAGATTTGTCTCAGCTCATCTCACAAGCGGTGGAGGGGGCGCGCGCGGAGGCGGAGCGCAGGGGCCAGATGATTCGAATGGATGCGCCGGGTCCCGCTGAGGCGAGCTTCGACGCCGGCGGTTTGCGGCAGGCCGTCGACAACCTGCTGTCCAACGCCCTGAAGTTCTCTCCGGAGGGGGGAGAGATTCACGTGCGGCTGCTGCGAGAGGGCGGGCGCTATCAGGTGCGCGTGGCGGACATGGGGCCGGGCATTCCTCCGGCCGAGCGCGAAGTCGTGTTCGAGCCCTTCCACCGCGTGCTCGGTGACGTGCACACGTCAGGCACGGGCCTGGGACTGGCCATTGTCCGGGAGGTGGCGGAGCAGCATGGTGGCCGTGCCTATGTCGCGTCGGAGCCGAGGGCCGCCGGAGCGGAGGTGGTCATCGAGATTCCGGTGGCGCTGCGAGCCGCGTCGTGAGGCGTCAGGCGGGCAGTTGACGTTCGCGAAGCGCGGCGAGCAGCCTGGGCTTGCCCTCGTTCAGCACCGCGTCTCCGTGCGAGGGAATCACGTGCTGGAAGTCGAGCGCGGCGAGCTTCGCGATGGAGTCCTCGAACGCGGGCCAATCCTTGACGTAGCGGAGGAACAGTTTGCTCACGGCGAAGCGGCGGTAGGTGCCGAACGTCCTGAAGAACAGCCAGGCGGCGAGGCCCTTGGGCTCCGGGATGTTGAAGACCATGTCGGTCAGGTAGAGCGCTTTCGAGGCGGTGTGCAGGAACGCGCTCTCACGCAGCTTCGGCAGCCCCTGGAGGGGATGCAGTGAGAGCTCACGCTCGAAGGGCCAGGGGTCTCCATCGAGCTGGCCGTGCCACGTCAGCTCGGGAAGCTTCTTCCTCACACCCACGGGTCCCCAGAGTCGCGCCGTCGGATGGGCCTTCGCGGCGGCCTTCATGCCCGCGGTGTGCATCAGGCTCGGGGCGACGATGTCGGTGACGGGGCCGGCTTCCTGGAGCTGCTCGGCGGTGAGCACCGAGGCGGGTGATAGCAGCACGCGCGCCTTCTCCAGTTCGAAGACCACGGTCCGAACGGGCAACTGCATCAGCGGCGAGCGCAGGGTGGTCTCGATGAAGCGGGTCTGGGGCAGGGCCATGCGTCCGACGCTCGCACACAACCGCTAGGGTGTCAGGGGTATCCAGTCAGACACTGGGACGAGCTGATTCGTGGTGGGGTCCAACGCCGCGAGCTGTCCACCTTGCACGCCCACGCGGCGATTGACGCCGAAGGTGACGGGGGGAGAGACGCCCGTGTCGAAGTCGCGCAGGGTCTCCAGTTGTTGCGTCAGGCTGGCTCGGGTGACCTCCGCGCCAGCGCGGGTGAGGGCTTCCACGAGGACTCGCGCGGCGGCGTAGGCGCCGAACTGAAACGAGGTGTGTCCTGGCGCCAGGCCATGTCGCTTCATGAACGCGGCGAAGTCCTTGAACTCAGGGGCTCGTTCTCCGAGGCCGGCGGGGTAGAGGAAGTGGATGCGCCCCGTGGAGGCGCCGACCACTTCGGGGATGGCGAGGCTCGCCGGTGCGAGGACTCGCACCGTGGGGGCGTGGGCCTCCAGGGCACGCAGCAAGGTGTCGAGGCCCTCGGGTGTTCCCGCGTACAGCACGGCGGGTGGTGGCGCGGAGGCCCAGTGCTCCACGGGGAGCGGGCCGTCCGGGAGGAGCAGCTCCATGGGGGCGCGAAGCTCCCGGCGCGTCGTCTCCGCGCGCACGGCTTGTGCCCAGGCCTGGCCTTCATCGCCGCCCGTGTGGACGATGACCAGTGGCTTGCGTCGCAGCTCTGACTCGCGAGTGGCGGCGAGGGACTGCACCGCGAGTCGAGCGAGCGCGGGCTCATCCGGGTAGAGGAAGAACACGGGGCTGTCCTCGTCGGAGGTGCCTCCGTTCAAGGCGAGGGGGAGCACGAGGGGCGCGCCTTCCTCGGTGAGTCTCGCGTCGGAGGGTAACGGTCCCCGACGCATGCTGGCCACCAGCGCGAGCACTCCTCGGTCCAGCAATCGCGTGGTGGCATCCGAGCCTGGAGGCGTGGCTTTCTGCGGAGCATGGAGCGCGGCATCGTCTTCGACGAGCAACTCCAGCTTCCTGCGGAAGATGCCGCCACTGGCATTCACGTCCGCGAACACCGCGCGCACCACGGCCGCGGCTTCCTGTCCCAGCGGGCCCCGTCTTCCCGTGAGGGGCAACGCCGCGCCCACTGAGAGGGTCGTGGGGGAGACGCCCGGGTCCGGATGTTCGCCAAGCTGCCCCAGGTATGCGAGCAGCTCCTCCCGCTCCGCATCGTCCAGCGCGTACCGGGGCATCGTCACGCCCAGCTCTCGACCGCTGGCGGAGATGCCCTGGGTGATGGCGCGCAACAACGTGGTCCGCGAGTATGCGGGACGCGCGCGGTCCTCCAGCGCCCCCACCGCCCGAGCGCGCGAGTGTCCCAGCGCCCCCGGCGTGATGTCAGGCACCTCCACGCCACCCTCGCGACTCCCACGACCCGAAGGACCATGACAGCGAGCACAGGCGGCCACCTCGCCGCTCAGCTCCACTCGCTCGGGTGCGAGGAAGCCCATGAGGGGATTGCCCCGAACACTCTGGCCCCGTTGGAAGAGGCTTCGCCCACGCTTCGCCATCAGCGGATCCACCGGAGCAGGCGTCGACTCCGCCTGCTTGCAGCCGAGCCACAGCGACGCCAGGACCATCAAGACCCACGGAGCGCCACGGGACTCGACGCTCGCACCTCGCGAGACGTCGACGGCGCGGGCTTCGTCATGCTGCCTCGGCATGTCGCTACCTCGGGTCGTTCAGGTGCTCGACGGCGTAGACGATGTTCTCCACCTGCGCCATCGCTGGAGACTTCACCCACATCCCCGTGGCCGAATCGCCGATGAGCAGCGTGGTGTTGTGCGCATCCGGGTCATCGACGTAGCCCCCCAGCTTCTTGAGCACGAGGGTGATGTTCTCGCGCGCGCCCGTGAGGAAGTACCAGCCGGGCCGCACGCCCATCTTCTTGGTGAAGGTGCCCAGGCTCTTGGGCGTGTCGTTGGCCGGGTCCACCGAGAGGGTGATCATCGTGATGTCCTTGCCCACGCGACCGCCGAGCTTCTCCTGCACCTGCGCCAGATGTTTCGTGATGGGCGAACACGCGCCCTTGCACGCGGTGAACGCGAAATTGATGAGCACCTTCCGTCCGCGCACCAGGTCCTCGTAGAACCGATGCGTCTTGCCGTGCTGGTCCACCAGCTCCGTGTTGGTGAAGTACTTCTCGGCGGAGGCATCCTGCGCGCTCGCGTCCGTCTGCGCCGTCGCCCCCAGCTCCGAAGGTCCCGCCGAAGCCGCCTGGGCCTCGCGAATCGCCGCGAGGAGGACGCTGGGACTCCCCAGCCCGTCCACGCGCGTCCACGTGCCCGCCACCGCGTTGCCCACGAGCACGGTGGGGCGATGCGCCTCCTTGTCCGGCACGTAACCTCCGAGCGCCACCAGCGCCTGCTTCACCTTCGCCGGCTCCCCCGTGAGGAAGGACCAGCCCGGGCCGGGCTTGAAGGGCTCGGCGAACTTCGCCATGCGCTCGGGCGTGTCGTTGGCCACGTCCAGGGTGATTGAGATGAAGCGCACGTTGCTCCTGGGCCCCAGCTCCTTCTGCACGCGCGCCACGGTCGCCGTCATCGGCGAACAGATGGTCTTGCAGCGCGTGAAGATGAAGTTGATGGCCACCGTCTGGCCCCGGACCAGGTCCGTCCACAGCTTCACCGCGCGGCCCGTCTGGTCCACCAGCTCCACATCAGGGACCTCCACGTCCAATGACGTCGCTGCCTTGGGCTTGGGCGCGGGCACGGCGACCTCCTGCGCCGACACCGGCAGCCCTCCCATGAGCCCCAGCACGAGGACGACGAGGTTCGAGCGCGACGACAGACAGGGCTTCATCGGTGGACCTCGGAGGCGGAAGCGGTCGCCGGGGCCGGAGCCTCATCGACGCCGAAGGTGAAGTGCGGCAGGCGGCCCAGGTCGATGCCGCGACTCTCGACGCCCACCACGAACTTGTACTGGCCCGCTGACGGCGGGGTGAAGTCCACCTCGAACTCGCCCTCGGCGATGCGCCGAGGCTCGGTGCGCAACTGCCAGGTGCCAGGCGTCTTGAACAGGAGGACGCGAATCTCCTCGGGACTCACGGGAGGACTCCCGTGGCCCTGCGTGGGCTCCAGCTTGAAGCGCAGTGGCGTCGTGGTGCCGGCGGTGAGGATGCGCGTGGCGTCGAACCCGGCCGTCAGCTTCAACGGGAGCTTCTTCGCGAACGCCGCGTCCTCCGGAACGCCGCCCACCTTCCACTCCATGCAAACGATGGCGCGCGGGTTGTCGAGCAGGAACGCCACGTCGTACGTGCCGTTCTCCCGAACCGTGGTGGTGGCGGAGTAGGTGCCCGCCTCCACTTCGCGCAGCGAGCGGTCCAGCACCAGCACCGCCCGAGGCTCACGGCCGTAGTTCAAGTGCGTGCCGCGCGGAGCCATCATGCCCTCCTGGTAGAGGAAGAGCGCGCGGTCCGCGGTGCCAGCGACGATGACGCCGTTGCCCTCGGGCAGCGCGGCGATGGGGTCCGAGCGGCCCAACCCCCGCGACTCCTCCGGCGCGCGCTGGCCCATGGTGACGTTCACCACCGATGGCGTGCCTGCGCCCTCCAGCGTCCTCAACTCCACCAGCGACACGCGTCCCGTAGAGGTGTTGCGCACATAGGCAAAGGCGTCGGTGAAGACGACCGAGTCCGGCGCAGAGAACCCAGTCAACGTGTGGGCCACCTGGCTCCGGGCCGCGTCGATGATGTCCACCGTGCCCGCCTCGGAATGCAGCAGGAAGGCCCAGCGCCCGGTCCGGTCGAACCGCAGCGCGCCCAGCCCCGGCTTGACGGCAATGCGACGGGACACCTCGCGGCTCGCCGGGTCCACCACCAGCACCTCATTCGAGCGGGGCTGGGCCACGAAGACGGCGCGAGCCACCGGACTCCAGGCGACATCGCCCGCGCCCGGACCCACCTGCACCGTGCCCAGCACCTTGCGAGAGGCCACGTCCACGGCGGTGAGCACGTCGGCCTCCGTGCTGGTGAGCCAGGCGGTGCGCCCCTCGTCGGAGAAGGTCACCTCGTGGCGGCCCGCGCCCACTTCGAGCGTCCCTTCTTCGGCATGGGCGGCGGTGTCGATGACGCTCACCGTGCCATCGCCATCGTTGCTCACCCACGCGGTGCGCCCATCCGGCGCCACGACGACGCGGCCGGGGCTCTTGCCCACGCGCACCGTGCGTGTCGTGAGGAAGCGCTGAAGGTCCACCACGGACACGGAGTTGCCGGAGGGCACCGTCACGTAGAGCGCGGAGCGGTCCGTCAGCAGAGCCCAGTCCGCCACCTCGCCACCCACGGAGACCAGGCTGTGCAGCTTGGTGCGGTCGAAGGAGATCTGCGGGTTGATGACCGACAGCGTCTGGTCATGGTTCAGCGTGATGAACCAGTAGGCATTCAGGTCCACCTCCGCGCGCGCGGATAGCAGGCCACCCAGGTACGTCTTCACGCGCTCCTTGCAGGCCGCGTCATCCATGGGCGCCGCGTCGGGCTCGCGCAGGGACATCCATCCCAGTACGCGCCGGTCCTGGAGGGGCGCACCGGACTTCGCGTCCGACAGGACGAAGCGCGCGGTGCCCTGGAGCGGCGCGCCCTTGGTCGCCTCTCGGGGACGCGCGCTCAGCGCCAGGTCGAAGCGCACGGAGACACCCTCGCGCTCGGCCAAGACGGGGGGCGGGGCGGGGAGCAGTGGTGGCGCGGGCTCGGGGAGGACCGGCTCTTCGCGCGAAAGGAGCTTCCAGCCAACGCTGGCGAGGGCTCCCAGGGACAACACGCCCAGGGTGAGGACGGCAAGGCTCTTGCGCATGGTGGGCACATCCAAGGACTGGAGAAGAGGGGACGACGCGGCCATGTCCCGGCCGCGTCGCCCTGGCGCTACGTCACCGCTACTGCACCCGGTACACGCCCCACAGACCGCCGCCGCTCCACAGGAAGCTGGCGTGGTCGCGGTACATGTAGTCGCCCTTGACGCTGGAGGCGCCACCGGCTCCGTACTCGGGAATCATCGTGTACGACTGCATCACCGACGCGCCGCCCTGCGTGGAGATGATGGGCGAGGTGGCGTTGGGCCCCATGACGCGCGACTGGCTGCCCGCGAGCCACGGGTTGCGGCGCCACTCCGCGCCATGCATGGAGATGGCGTGCTGACGCGAGTGGCCGGAGGGATGGCCGAACCGCCAGCGCAGCGGGTCGCCCACCTTCGCCTGGAACACCGGCGTGGCCGGGTCCCCGTGCGGATTGGAGTTGAGGATGTCTCGCAGGTCGAAGTCGTTGATGGCCTCCGGACTCGTCTGCGGAGGCACTCCCAGCCGGGCCCACAAGGGCTCGGTGCGGTAGTTGAAGCCCTTCTGGCCCGTGTCCTGCGAGTCGTCGATGCCCGACGTGTTGCGCAGCGCCGTGCCACTCTCCAGTCCATCCGTGTCCCAGAAGGTGGAGTCGTCGCTGTGCAGGCCCAGGTCGTCCTGGAACAGCGCGACGAACTCGCGGAACGTCTCCGGACTGCCGTCGGCCCGCGTGTACGAGACGTAGGCCTGGGCCTCGGTGCCGGGGTCCGCCGTCCACGAGGCGTCGGTGGGCTCGATGATGAGCGCGCCGATGGCGCCGTGCATGCCGTGGTTCACCACGTCCGCCATGTTGCGCAGGTTGACGATGCCGAACTCCATGGGCGTCCTGCGGCCCCAGGGGAACGATGTGCCGAACGGCGAGCTCTTGAACTCACCGGCGAACCACCGATACGTGCGCGTGCCGCCGGGCGGAACCGTCTGCACCGCGTTGAGGCCCACGTTGGCGCCGTCGTCCACGTTGACGTCGTAGTTGACGAGCTGCGGATGCAGCGACACGTGGTTCGACATCCGCACCTGGTTGACGTTGAAGCGCGAGGTGATGGCCGAGTGGTGCGCCCAGATGTGCGACTTCGGCAGCGTGCTGGAGGGCAGCCGGTTGGTCAGGATGACCTGGATGCACTCACCCGCGCGGGCCCTGAGGATGAGCGGCTCCGGCTTGCGCGTGCCGGCCTTCAGCGCTGGCAGGTGCGCGTCCTGCGCGAAGATGATGGCGTCCGGGTCGTAGATTTTGTACCGGTCGTTGTAGACGAGCCGCTTGCCCGCGATGTGGTTCTTCGCGTCGATGGCGGAGACCCGGTACAGCCGCACCTTCGCGCTCTTCGGACACGAGTCCGTCTTGATGGGTTTGATGCCGAACCACTGGGCCGCCTCGTATTGGAGGACCAGGTCCTTGTCGACGCGGATCATCCCCTCGCGGTCGGCCATGACGTGCTCGACGGTGCGCTGCTTCACCGGCTTGCCCGTCTCGTCCACCTCGTAGGAGTCCTGGATGGAGTCGCCCTCCTTCTCCGGGTCCATCTCCTCCAATCCCGCCTCCTCGGGCAGGTCCAACAGGTTGAACGGAGGGTAGGGCTGCGCCTCTCCGTTCGCCGCACCCACGGCAACCGTCTGGAGCTTCGGGTTCTCGTCCGCGGCCAGCAGGGCCACGTCCGCCAGGGTGCGGGTGTTGCGCAGCCGGTTCTTGGTCGTCCGGAGGATGCCCCACATGCCGTTCCACAGGTCACCCGTGGAAGCGCTCATGTACATGTAGTCCGCCGTCTCGTACGGGCCGATGATCTGCGGCAGGCCGCCGGTCAGGTTGAACTCGAACTTCTCCGAGATGCCGATGGCCTGCGCGTTGTAGTAGCCGCTGTCCGGCTCATACAGCTCCTTGAGCCACTTGTTGCCGTGCAGGGTGAAGGAGTGCTGCTCCTCCTGCGAGCCCTGGATGAGCCGGATGCGGACGTTGTCGCCCGGGTTGCCGTACATCACCGGCGTGTACGGGTCGCCGTGGATGTCCGAGCGGAAGACGTTGGCCATGTCTCCGCGCGCCCCGCTGCGCTGCACGCGGTCGCTACAGCTGATGCGACTGGAGATGCGGTGGGGGATGGGCTCGTTGTGGTAGTTGATGGTCATCCCGCCCGGGTCCGCGGCGCTGATGGCCTCCGGCATGGGCGTGGTCTCGAAGCCGACCGCCCACGGCAGCTTGTCCTCCTTGTAGTTGGGCGGGTTCACCGGCTTGCCGCACTCGTCGTAGAGGGGCACGTAGTCCGCGAAGGCGATGGCGAACTCGCGGAAGCTGTTGGCCGGGTTCGCGGTGATGATGTCCGCGTTCCAGCTCGTCGGGCCACCGTCCGCCACGCGCGAGCCGTAGTAGATGCCCGTGCGAGGGTCCCTCCACTTGGAGCCCTTCGGCTCGACAATCAGCGCGCCGTAGAAGCCGTGCTGCTGATGTGACGACGGGCCGAAGTGGTCGTGCGTGAACACGGTCTCCAGCGGGTGCTCCTTGTTCGAATCCGTGAGCAGCGGATCCGCCCACCAGCGCTGCACGCTGGTCTGCGCGGTGCCCGGCGCACGAGGGATGCGCGGGTGGGAGGCGGGCGCGGTGAGGTACGTGCGCGCGCCCGTCTCGCCCACGTTGCCGTCCGCCACGAAGGCGCCGCCCGCCGCGTTGGCCAGGTGGATGCGGTGCGCGACAGTCTCCGCGGACAGCGTGCCGTCCTCGTAGTTCCAGCCGTTGCCTGCGCCGTCCGCCGCCGTCACGTCGAACTTCACCAGGTGGATGTGCTGACCGATGACGTCCGTCGGCGTGTAGATCTGGAAGTCATCCGGTGCCAGGTGCGCGGGGATGAGGTTGGTGGCGTAGAAGTTGATGCACTCGCCCGACTCGGCGCGGAAGAAGAAGGGCTCCGGAGCCCGCTTGCCGTCCTGGGTGGCCGCGACGTCCTCGTTGAGCACCATCAGTCGCGCCTGCGGGTCGTGCCAGCCGGCGCGGTTCACCCGCTGCATGGCGATCTGGAGATAGGTCGCGCGGTAGTTGCGCTTCGTCGTGCGCGCCGGACATGGGTCCGCGAAGGGCGCACCGGCCACGGGCGGGCGGCCGTTGACGAGGAACTTCCCGGTGCCGCCCAGCGCCGTGTAGGCGGGGTAGTACTTCACCGTCTCCGCGAAGACGGGGTCGTTGTGGAGCGGAATGATGGACGGCGCGGTGACGCCGGCGGAGCTGGGGAAGCCGCCCGAGTGGAAGGACATGGCGGCCTGCTCCGTCGGAGTGCCGGCCTGGGGCAGCAGCTTGATGTTGAGCGCCGTCGGGTCCACGTCGAAGCGCCCCGAGTTGCCATAGGCCACCGGGCCCACCGCGTTGGTGACGATGTGGCGCGGCAGGCCGCCGTCGAACTCCAAATCCAGCGGGGCCTGGGGCGTGCGCCGTCCGGGCATGCCCGGGATGTAGAAGGGGTAGCCGGGGAACGCGGGCCGTGGCTTCAGGCCCGAGGGCGTGCTCACGGTGGTGGCGACATACGTGGGCATGGGCGGCAGGGCCCGGCTGGGGATGGGGATGACGGCCGGGTTGGGGGTGCCGTTCTTGATTTCAGCGTCGGGCAGCACGCGGTCCTTGGTGCCGGCCTCGAACACGTCATGCACGCGCCACAGCGCCCACATGCCCTGGGCGAAGTGGGGATACAGGTGGCAGTGGTGGATGGAGTCGCCCACGGTGAGGTTGCGGTTGCCGGAGCCTCCGAAGTTGATGTCGTAGGTGAAGGCCGAGCCGGGGCCGATGGTCTGCGAGTCCAGGTAGTTGGAGTCCTGGGCGGCGGGGGAGTACTTCCACTGGTGCGCGTGGAGGTGGAAGACGTGCGTCTCAGCGGGGCCCGCGTGGATGTTGCGGATTCGCACCGGGTCGCCCAGGTAGCTGTGGTGCACGTTCGACGGGTCGTCCGGATAGAGCGCCGCCACGGCCTTGCCGGAGGAGTCCTTCTCCACGTTCATCGCCGGGTCGCCATTGGCCCAGGACTCGAGGAAGAACTCCTCGTACTCGCAGGTGACGCAGTCCTTGGTGGGGCCAATCTTCGCGCGGTTGGCCATCAGCTCCGCGCCCAGGCCCGCCACGCCGTAGTTCACCCCGAAGCCGTCGCGGACGCTGTGGAACGTCGGGTTCCACTCCAGCTCGTCGAAGGCCTGAACCGCCTTGATTTCATCGTGGTAGATGGCGGTGAGCTCGCGGAAGTGGCCCTGGTCGATGGACGTCTTGGTCCCCACCGACGTGCTCGTGTACCCGGTGATGATGGCCTCCAGGTCGCCGTGGCGGATCTTCCGGCTGGAATCCAGGATGGCCAGGTGGGGACGGCCGGTGCCATCCACCGCGTTGTACTGGATGAGCGGCGTGCCATCCGGGTTGGTGCCGGTGGTGACAGCCTTGAGCACGCCCTCGCTCACCTTGGAGCGGTACCAGGTGCTGCCCGCGGGCTCGACGTTGACGGCGCCGAAGAGGCCTTGCGCGGTGGAGCCGCCGTCACCCTCGCCGCCGAACGAGGCCCCCATGCTGTGGAAGAAGAAGACGCCCTCGTGGTCGGCGTACCACTGGTAGTCGAACGTGCCGCCGGAGGGCACGAGGCTGCTGGGGTTGTAGCCGACGTTGGCGCCGTCGGAGAGGATGTTGCGGTACTGGAGGCCCTGGATGTGGATGGATGCGTGACGGGTGGCGGGGGAGTTGTCGCGGTGGTCGTTCTCCGCCTCCAGCTCCTCCCCGAGCCAGAACCACCGGCCGCCCACCGCCTCGCGCTTGATGAGGGACTGGACCGGGTCATACGTGGGCGTCCACCCCCAGAGGGGCAAGAGCTTGCGCAGGATGCTGAGGGTGGTGGAGCCGCCCGCCTTGCTGGGACCGGGCTGGGACTGCTCCGGGCTGGGAATCGCCGAGCGGGTAGGGGCCAGCCAGTTGAAGAACTTCACGTGGAGGCAGTCCCCCACGTTGGCGCGCAGGGTGAGCGGGCGGGGGCGCTTGCTCGTCTTGAGTCGCGCGTTGCCGGGCCCCGCGGGCCTGCGCGAGTCGATGGCCTCCACGTCCTCCTTGAGGGCGTAGATCATCCCCGTGGGGTTGAAGGAGCCCAGCCGGTTGTAGGTGTAGACCTGATCCAACGCGACCACGTCCGCGAGGATGGTTCGCGAGCATGTGGGCTCGGCGACCGCCTGGGGAGAGGAGCCCACCGCCTTCTCCTGCGTGGGCGCCATGGGCTGATGGCCCGACGCCTCGGCCGAGGTCGCGGTCGAGGTGGAGCCCTCGGGTTGACAGGAGAGTCCGAAGAGCAGCGCGGCGCCCAGGACGGACCGCCCGAACATGGGCGCGACCCGGCCTCCGGAGAGGGATTTCCCTCCCGGTTGTTGTCGTTTCTGGATTGAAGACACATGTCCCCCAATGTCGCCTCCGTCGGAGGCGATTCCCTGATTAAGCCGTCAGCTTTGCTTTGCGTGTTTCTGAGAGCCTTCTAATGAAACACAGACATACGGTCAGTGGCTCCGGTGTCTCACTATGGGCGTCGCGGAGCGGAAGTAAACACTCCGCGTAAGCGTCCGGACTCGCGACACTTCCCGCACAGTCCGTGCGGTTCTCTGAGAGTTTTCAAAGGAACCTGGACGTGCGGGTCATCTCCGCGCGCATCGGAAACACCTGAAACTCCTGGATTTTTGCTGGGGTAGAAAGTACCCCGGGTCTTGCAAATTGCTACGCTGTTGTTGAAATTTTGCCGATTGAAAGATGGACGACGGTTGTAGGATTCAGGACCCCGCAGGTCTGCCACTCCGGAGCGTCCCCTTCATGTCCTGGTCCTTTCGCCAACTGCTGGCGCCGCTCGCGGCGCTGCTCCTGGTCGTCTCCGCTTGCGGTGATGACGACCCAGTCCCCAACAATCCCGTCTGTGGAAACGGCGCCGTCGAGAGCGGCGAGCGCTGTGACGACGGCAACAGGACCAACGGGGATGGATGTGAAAACACCTGTCAGCCGACGCCTGACGCGGGCGTACCGGATGCGGGCCCCGTAGAGCCGGACGCCGGCCCTGTCGAGACGGACGCGGGCACGGACGCCGGTCCTGTCGAGACCGACGCGGGCACGGACGCGGGTCCTGTCGAGACCGACGCGGGCACGGACGCGGGTCCTGTCGAGACCGACGCGGGCACGGACGCGGGTCCTGTCGAGACCGACGCGGGCACGGACGCGGGTCCTGTCGAGACGGACGCGGGCACCACCACGGACGCCGGCCCTGTCGAGACCGATGGCGGTCCCGTCGTGACGGACGCTGGCACGGACGCCGGCCCTGTCGAGACGGACGCGGGCACGGACGCCGGTCCTGTCGAGACGGACGCGGGCATGGACGCCGGTTCTGGCGAGCCGGACGCGGGCTCTGGAAGCGATGCCGGCACGGACGCTGGCACGGGAGACACGGTGGTGATGTGCCCCGCGGCGAACCTGCCGCCTCCTCCGACGGGCTCCTGCACGGTGGAGTCGGGCGGCGCGGCGCGCCTGTTCACCGGCATCATCCTGTCGCCGGACAAGGTCTACCAGGGCGGGCAGATGCTCGTGGACTCCGCGGGCATCATCCAGTGCGTGAGCTGTGATTGCTCCCAGACGCCGGGCGTGTCCACGGCCACGCGCGTGACGTGTCCCCAGGCGGTGGTGTCGCCGGGTCTCATCAACGCGCATGACCACATCACGTTCCAGGCGGCGCCCTACGTGCCGACCGGCGCGCAGGTGGAAGAGCGCTACGAGCACCGCCACGACTGGCGCGAGGGCAACAACGGCCACACGCGCATCTCCGCCGGCGGGACGACGAACGCGGATGGCATCCGCTGGGGCGAGCTGCGCCAGGTCATGGCGGGCACCACGTCCGTCGCCGGCTCGGGTGGCGCCAAGGGTCTGCTGCGCAACCTGGACGCGCCGAACGTCTCCGAGACGGGCAGCAACCAGGAAGGCCTGGGCGCGGGCTCGGGCGCGAACTACCAGACGTTCCCCCTGAGCGACAGTGACGGTCGCGAGGTGGCGAGCGGCTGCGGCTACGCGGGCATCGACACGCCGTCGGCCATCCCGGCCGCCTCGGCCTACCTGCCGCACATCGCGGAAGGCATCGAGGGCACCGCCCGCAACGAGTTCCTCTGCCTCTCCGGTCAGCAGGCCGGTGGCCAGGACATCCTCAGCCCGCGCACGGCCATCGTGCATGGCATTGGACTGCGCGCCGCCGACATCTCCATGATTTCCGGCAAGGGCAGCAGCCTGGTCTGGTCGCCGCGCTCCAACATCGGCCTGTATGGCGATACCGCCGCCGTGCCGCTCTACAAGTCCCTGGGCGTGAACATCGCGCTGGGCACCGACTGGCTGCGCTCCGGCTCCATGAACGTCCTGCGCGAGCTGCAGTGCGCGGACACGCTGGACAGCAACTACTTCAACAACACGCTGACCGACGCGGAGACGTGGGCGATGGTGACGGGCAACGCGGCCCACGCGTTCCAGGCCACGAGCACGGGCGCGCTGGCGCCGGGCAAGGTGGCGGACGTGGCCATCTTCCGGCTCAACGGCCACATGGCCTCGCCGTACCGCGCCGTCATCATGGCGGAGCCGGCGGACGTGGTGCTGACGATGCGCGGCGGCACGCCGCTCTACGGTGAGTCGGCCGTCGTCTCCGCCCTGGGCGGCGCGAGCTGCGACACGCTGGAGGTCTGCGGCGCGCAGCGCTCGGTGTGCCTCCAGTCGGAGATCAGCATGTCGCTGTCCACGCTGACCTCGCGCAACAATGGCGCGTACCCGCTGTTCTCCTGCACCGCGCCGGCGAACGAGCCGGTGTGCGAGCCCCGCCGCGCCTCCACGGACTCGCGCTTCCCGGCCTCCGTGACGGGCTCCACCGCCTACTCGGGTGACCCCACCGGCACCGACGTGGACGGCGACGGAATCGCCGACGCGCAGGACAACTGCCCGTCTGTCTTCAACCCGGTGCGCCCGATGGACCAGGGCATCCAGCGGGATGAGGACGGCGACGGCGTCGGTGATGCGTGCGACGTGTGCCCGCTCAACGCGAACACCACGCTGTGCGCCCGGCCCAACCCGAACGACTCGGATGCGGACGGCGTCATCAACGCCGTGGACAACTGCCCCAGCGTCCCCAACGCCGACCAGGCGGATGCGGACGGCGACGGCCGTGGCGATGTCTGTGACGTCTGCCCCGCGCCCAACCCGGGCGACACCGCGTGCCCGCTGTCCATCTACGCGGTGAAGACGCCGGCTCCGGGCGGAGGCTCCGCGTGGGTGGGCCAGCGCGTGGGCCTGTCCAACGTCACCGTCACCGGCGTGGGCAGCACGGGCTACTTCGTCCAGGTCAACCCGTTGGACCAGGGCTACCAGGGCGCGGACTACTCCGGCGTCTTTGTCTTCACCCGCACGGCGCCCCCGAGCAACGTGGTGGCGGGCGTGCGAGTGAATGTCGACGGCACGGTGGCCAACTACTTCGGCCAGCTGCAGATCGCCACGCCGACGGCGAGCATCGTCAGCCAGGGCAGCACGCTGCCGGCGCCTCAGGTCGTCACGCCCGCGGAGATCGCCACGGGCGGCCTGCGCGCCGGTCCGCTGGAAGGCGTGCTGGTGCGGGTGTCGCAGGTGGACGTGACGAGCATCGCGCCTCCCCCGGGCGGCGGCGAAACCGCGCCCACCGGTGAGTTCGAGGTGAACGGCTCGCTGCGCATCAACGACTACCTGTACTCGTTCCCGCTGCCGGCGCTGGGGGACCGGTTCTTCTCCATCACCGGCGTGCTGGAGCTGCGCAATGACCACTCGAAGATCGAGCCGCGCTCCGCCGCGGACCTGGTGCCCGCCGGGACGGGCGAGGCGACGCTGTCCTCGCTGGCCCCCACGGGCGTGTTCGTTCGCTCGGGCTTCAACGGGCCGACGTTCCCGGAGCCGCTGACGGTGACGCTCAGTGGCCCGGCGCTCCAGGACACGGTGGTGACGGTGACGTCGTCCAGCGCCGCCGTCTCCGTGGAGGGGGGGCAGGTGGTGATTCCCGCGGGCGAGCGCTCCGCGGTCGTCATCCTGAGCGCCGACGCGACGCAGGACCCGGGTGTGCAGAAGGCCACGCTGACGGCCAGCCTGGGCGGCGTGACGCGTGACGCCCTGGTGAAGGTGCTGGATGCGGACCAGCCGGCGGCGCTGGAGCAGCTCTCGCCCGAAATCGCCGTGGTGACGGGGGGCTCCTCGTTCGCCTTCACGGTGACGCTGGATGTGCCTCCGGCGGTGGACACGCTGGTGAATCTGGCGGTGCAGCCGGCCAGCCTGGGCTCCGTGCCGGCCCAGGTGATGGTGCGGGCCGACACGCTGTCCGCCAAGTTCGAGCTGCTCGCGGCCAACGTCAGCGGCGAGGGCCTCGTCGTGGCCACGCTGGGCGCGCAGACGGCGTCGGCGCAGCTTCGGGTGACGGAGCCGCCCACGGGCGCGGACCACATCGTCATCAGCGAGGCGGCTCCGGCGGGCGCGGGCAACGCGAACGACGAGTTCGTGGAGCTCTTCAACCCCACCAACGCCGCGGTGGACCTGTCCGGCTGGAAGGTCCAGTACAAGAGCGCGACGGGCAGCACGTACCTGTCCGCCTCGCTGCCGGCGGGCGCCACCATCCAGCCTCGCGGCTTCTACCTCGTGGTGCACCCGCAGTACTCGGGCGCCGTGAGCGGAGACGCGAGCTGGGGCACGGCCTTCTCCATGTCGGCCAGCGCCACGGGCGGCGGCAACCTGCGCATCGGCCCGCCGTCGCTGAGCGTCAACCCGGGTGACCCGGCCACGGTGGATGCGCTCGCCTACGGCACCGGCAATGCCCCCGAGGGCACGGCCTTCCCGACCGTCCCGGCGGCGGCGGGGAGCTTCGAGCGCAAGGCGTCCATCTCCTCCACGGCGGCGACCATGGAGGGCGGCTCGGATGCGACGGCTGGCAACGGGTATGACTCGCAGGACAACGCGTCCGACTTCATCCTCAGGACGACGCGGCAGCCCCAGAACTCCTCCAGCGCCACGGAGTAGTTGACGGGCAACCCCCGGCCCCTACCGGTCAGTGAACCGGTAGGGGCTGGAAAACCCGGCCCGGCCGGGCCATAAGCGTGTCCGTGCGAGTCGTCTCATGGAACGTGAATGGACTGCGTTCGGCCCACGGCAAGGGCTTCCTGCCGTGGTTGTCGGGCGCGAGGGCGCAGGTGGTGGCGCTGCAGGAGGTGCGCGCGCGCGCCGACCAGCTCCCCAATGAAGTCCGCGCTCCGCCCCGGTGGAAGACGCACTTCTCGTCCGCGGAGCGCCCCGGCTACAGCGGCGTGGGCCTGTTCTCCCGAGACGAGCCGGACGCGGTGGAGACCCGCCTGGGCGTCCCGGAGATGGACGTGGAGGGCCGGCTCCAGCTCGCCCGCTTCGGCAAGCTCACCGTGGCCAACGTGTACTTCCCCAACGGCAACGGGAAGGACCGGGACTTGAGCCGCATCCCCTTCAAGCTGGCCTTCTACCGGCGCCTCTTCGCGGAGCTGGAGAAGCCGCTGCGCGACGGCGGGCGCGTGCTGGTGGTGGGCGACTTCAACACGGCGCATCAAGACATCGACCTGGCGCGTCCCCGGGAGAACCGCGAGACGAGCGGCTTCCGTCCGGAGGAGCGCGAGGAGCTGGACCGCTGGCTCCGCGCGGGCTGGGTCGACAGCTTCCGGCACTTCAACAAGGGCGGCGGCCACTACTCGTGGTGGAGCCAGCGCTTCGGGGTGCGGGAGAAGAACATCGGCTGGCGCATCGACTACGTCCTGGCGTCGCCGGGAGCCATGGCCTACGTCAAGCGCGCCGCCATCCACCCCGAAGTGTCGGGTTCGGACCACTGCCCGGTGAGCGTGGACCTGGACTCCGCCGTCCGCTGACGACTTCCCGAGGCTCTCATGAACGCACTGCTCTCCATCTGGACGTGGGTCGAGATTGGAATCGTCGCGCTGGTCGGTTTCTTCGTTCAGCTCGTCATCGCCATCTTCACGCTGCCCTTCGACAAGACGCGCTACGCCACGGGCCGGTGCTTCCGGCTGGTGGGTGTCACCGCCGCGAAGCTGACGCCGTACTGGCGCTTCCGCGTGCACGGCGCGGTGCCCGACACCGTGGCCCCCAACACGGTGGTGGTGAGCAACCACGAGTCCAACGCGGACCCGTTCCTCATCTCCCACCTGCCCTGGGAGATGAAGTGGTTGGGCAAGGCCAACCTCTTCAAGATTCCCGTCGTCGGGTGGATGATGAGCATCGCTGGCGACATCCCCGTGCACCGTGGAGACCGCGAGTCCGCCACGGGCGCCATGGCGCGCTGCAAGGAGTGGATGGAGAAGGGGATGCCGGTGATGATCTTCCCGGAGGGCACGCGCTCGAAGACGGACGAGCTGCTGCCCTTCAAGGACGGCGCGTTCCGGCTGGCCATCGAGCGTCAGGCGGACGTGCTGCCGCTGGCGGTGAGCGGGACGCGCAAGGCGTTGCCGAAGCACTCGTGGCGCTTCTCCACCTCGCGCGGCCTGGTGACGGTGGGCACGCCCATCTCCACCAAGGGCATGACGATGGATGACCTGGAGAAGCTCAAGACGCTGGCGCGCGAGCAGATCCTCTCGCTGCGCGCCTCGCTCCAGCCGTTGACCCGGGACGCGGACTCCGCCCCGGGGACCGCCAGCGCCGCGTAGGGCTTCACGCGGACTTGGGAGGGACGTCGCTCAGACGTCCTTGTGGCTGCTGTTGCCGCCGTGGTCGTCGTCCTTGTCGTCGTCCTCGTCGATGATGTGGCAGCCCGTCTCCTCATCGAGCGCGTCCTCGATGAAGCCGCGCAGCAGGTCCTTGCCGCCAATCTCGAAGGACAGGCTGATCCTGTCGCCGTCGATGAGGCCGTCCTTGTCCACGGTGAGCTTGCCGCCCAGGGCCACCGCGCTGCCGTCCACGCGCGCGCCGTTGTGGACGCGGACCTCTCCGCCCATGGAGACGGCGTCGCCCGTGACGCGGGCGCCGGACTCGACGATGACCCGGCCCCGGATGGCGACGGCGTCGTCGACCTTGGCGCCCTTGCGGATGATGACGTTGCCATCCACGGCGACTGCGTCCGTCACCTTGTCCCCGGCCTCGATGATGAGGTCCGTGCCCTGCACGGCGCGGCTGCCGTCCTTGCCGTTGGAGGCGCAGACGACCTTGATGCCGTTGGCCTTCTTGGCGGAGTCATCCCCCGCGAAGGCAGGGAAGGCGAGGGTGGCGGCGAGGGCCAGGGTGGGCAGCAGAGGTGAGCGCATGGCGGGCTCCTGAGGCATCCGAGTTGAGAGGCCTACGGACGGGAGCTCGCACCGATTGCATGGGGTGCTCTCTCCCTGCGGTGCGGGCCAGGGCGTGCGCCTTGCAGTACGGTGCCCACCTGGCCCTGTCCCGAGGTCCGCCCTGGCCGCACCTTCGACGCAGCACGACGACTCCCAAGACCTCTCCATCTGGATCTACGCCTTCGGGTACTTCGCGGCCTATGCCCCGTACAGCGCGCTGACGAAGGCGCTGTCGAGCGGCTCCCTGCCGGGCATGGAGGAGGGCATCGTCGGCTTCACGCTGCTGCCGGTGAGCGCGGCGACGTCGATGGTGGGCATGTTCGTCTTCCTCACGCTCAAGCGCTGGTGGCGCTTCGCGGGGCATCGGCAGGTGCTGGGCCTGCGGGTGCCCTCACCGGGGCCGTGGACCTTCCTGTCCGGGATGTGCTCGGCGGCCATCATCGGCACCACGACGCTGGCGTACACGCTGGAGGGCACCTCCATCGTCTTCATGATGTTGCTGATGCGCGGCGGCGTGCTGGTGCTGGCGCCCGTGGTGGACGTCCTCAGCCGCAGGCGGGTGCGCTGGCCCTCGTGGGTGGCGCTGGGGCTGAGCCTGTCGGCGGTGGTGGTGGCGTCGGGCACGGATGCGCGGGCCACGATGACGCTGGTGGCCATGGTGGACGTGGGCGTGTACCTGCTCAGCTACTTCATCCGGCTGCGCGCCATGAGTCGGCTGGCCAAGTCCGAGGACAAGTCGCTGTCCACCCGCTACTTCGTGGAGGAGCAGATGGTGGCCACGCCCTTCCTGGTGCTGGTGCTCGCCGGGGTGGCGCTTTGGGGCGGCTCCGTCGCGGCGCAGGACATCCGCGAGGGCTTCACCGGCCTGTTCACCCGGGGGCGGCTCCTGGAGGAGATGCTGGTGGGCCTGTTGTCCCAGGGCACCGGCATCTTCGGCGGGCTCATCCTGCTGGACGCGCGGGAGAACGCCTTCTCCGTGCCGGTCAACCGCGCCTCCAGCGTGCTCGCCGGTGTGGTGGCCACGCTGGGGTTGTCGCTGTGGCTGGGGCTGCCCGGGGTGGGGACGCGCGAGCTGCTCGGGGCCGTGCTCGTCATGGGCGCCATGTCGGTGCTCGCCGTGCCCACGGTGCTCGCGGCCCGGCGGCGGGAGGCCGCCACGCGGGCGGCGCTCGGACGCTAGGGGCGGTGCCCGCGGCTACTTCTTGTCCGTCGAGACGTGCAGCGTCAGCACCGGGCAGTGCGCGCGGGCGACGATCTTCTGCGCCACGCTGCCCAGCAGGACGCGGGAAAACCCCCGACGCCCGTGGGTGCCCATGATGATGAGGTCGTGCCCCTCCTTCTCCGCGAGCTCGAGGATGGTGGAGGCCGCCTCGCCCACCAGCACCCGGTGCTTGATGGGGACCTGGGCCGTCTCCATCTGCCGAAGCAGGGTCGCCAGCTCCTTGCTCGCCGTTTCCAGGGCGACCTTCTCCAGGGAGATGGGGTTCCAGCCGGGCGCGGCCACCAGCAGGTCTGGCGCGACGTACTGGGGCGGCTCCCAGGCGTGCACCACCTCCACGGTGGCGTTGAAGGGGCGCGCCAGGTTCAGGGCGTAGTCGATGACCGCGCGAGAGCCCTCGCTCAGGTCGATGGGAACGAGAATGCGGGACGGTGCGGCCATGGGTGGCTCCTTGGTCTTGGAAAGGCCCCTGTCATGGGAATGGGGGCTGTGGACGCACAGTGGAAGTTGCGTGCCACCGCCCGCCCGCCTGGCTGGGATGGACCGGGCGCAGGGCTTGCGGGGAGGCGAGCGCGGTCCGCAAATCGTGCGCACCATGGCCACCTGACCTAAGACGGAGGTGCCTCTTTCCCATGCGTCCTCCCATTGACCAGGGCACGGTCCTCATCACCGGTGCTTCAGAAGGGCTCGGCCGCGAGCTGGCCCGGCTGCTGTCCCGGCGCGTTCGCACGCTGGTCCTCGTGGACCGCGACGTGGCGCGCCTGAAGCCGCTGCGCGAGGAGCTGCTGTCCCTCTATCCCACCCTGGGCGTGCTGCTCGAGCAGTGCGACGTCTGCGAGTCGCGCCAGGTGGACGCGCTCGTCGCCTCGCTGGAGTCGAAGTTCGTCCGGGTGGACGTGCTGGTGAACACCGCCGCGCTGGGGCGCAGAGGGCTCTACGCGGAGGCGCGCTGGGGCGGGCTGGAGGAGTTGCTGCGCGCGAACGTCTGGGTGCCCGCGCTGCTGACCCACCGGCTGCTCGCTCCCATGCTGGAGCGGGGGAGGGGCGGGGTGATGAACATCGGCTCGGGCGCCGCGCAGCTCTTCCTCCCGGGCTCGACGATGTTCGCCGCCACGCAGCGCTTCCTGGACGGCTTCACGGAGTCGTTGCGACTGGAGGTGGAGGGGCGCGGCGTGGTCATCACCCGCGTGGCCCCCGGGCCGCTGGGCGATGCGGGGGCGGAGGACGCGGCGGAGGTGCCCTTCTTCCAGATATCGCTGGAGCGCTGCGCGCGGGCCGCGCTCGCGGCGTTCGAGCGGGGCGAGGCCCTGGTGTACCCGGGCTGGGGCCACCGGTGGGTGATGCGGCTGTTGCCCTTGCTGCCGCGCGCGGTGAAGCGGAGCCTGGGGCGGCTGGCGCTGCGAGGGGTGCGGCGCGAGGCCCTGGCCGCGCCCGAGGCCCTGCCGGTGGGGCTCGCGTCACGGGTGCTGCTGGCGCGCGAGCCCACTCCGGCGTGACGTGACGGGCGACTCAGCCCGTCGGAGCAGCTTCCGTCAGGGGTGGCCACCGCCGAGGCCGAGAACTCGGGCCTCGGCGGTGCTACCCCCCTGAACGGATTCCGTTCGGAGGGCCTAGAGGCCGATCTCCGCCAGGCGCGCCTTCACGCGGGTGGCCTTCACGCCGGTGTTGGCCGTGCCGCGGCCGGACGAGTTGCCGCCCAGGCCGATGTGGTGCAGGCCGACCACCTGGTGCGTGGAGGACGAAATCACCGGCGAGCCCGAGGAGCCGCCCAGCGTGTCCGCGTCGTAGGACAGGTCCGTGGTGGAGTAGTTGGCGTTCTTCACCACGCCCGGCGAGGACTTCTTCGTCGGGGTGCAGCCGGACGACGTGTAGTAGTCGCAGTTCTGGTGCACGACGTAGAGGCTCGCGTTGGCGGCGGCGTTGGTGGTGGACACCGTCAGCCAGCCGTAGACGTTGCCGGGGAGCTGGCCGTTCGTCGCCGAGCAGCGCACCGCCGTCATGTCATCGCCGGACCACGTCTTGATGAACGTGGCGCAGTTGTACCAGACGCGATCCGCGGAGGCGACGCCGTCCTCGTAGTTGAAGGACACGCGCGCGCCCACGGCCTCGGACGCGCTGCCGATGCAGTGGTTGTTGGTGATGATGACGTCGGCCGACACGAGCCACGCCGTGCAGCGGCTGCCCACCGCGGGGATGGACAGGTAGCCCACCGCCCTGGAGCGCGTGCGCTGCGTGCCCGTCAGCGTGGTGGCCCCCACCCAGTTCACAGAGCCGACGATGACGTTGGACTCCTGCGACTGGAGCGGCTCGGTGCCGTCCGCGTCAGGAACGTCCGGAGCCTGCTCGGTACCGCAAGCCGACAGGGCACCCACCAGGAACAACGCACGCATGCTCTTCGCGATCATCGGGGGACTCCTCCACCACGCGCGGGATTGCGCGCCGCGTGGGCCCAGGCACACCCCGTGCCAGCGTCACGCCCAGGACACTCCCACTCGGAGGGCCCGCGCGCGCACGAGGCCAGGTGGTGCGCGCGTGCTCCGCTCCCCGGCGGACGCGTGTAAAGGCCCTTCGCGCTGCCCGGGACAAAGCCTCATGATGTTCGTGATTTACGGTTTTTCCTGAGAGTGTCGTTTTCGTGGTCACTCTCGGAGCGAGGTGTCCCGAGCCAGGACACGGCTGGAAAAATCCACGGGCCGCGTCTCGCTCCGGCGAAGGAGGAGGACGCGGCCCGTGGGTGCCGGAGTGGGAGCGCTCGCGAGGGCGCCTCAGCCGATGATCATGTCCTCGCGCTCCAGGGCCCCTTCGGAGAAGCGGCGCAGGTTGAAGCGGGTGAACAGCTCATCGGACTCGCCGGTGACCATCCACTTCGCCATCCGCTCGGCGACGGCGGGGGCCATCATGAAGCCGTGGCCGACGAAGCCCGACATCTGGAGGAGGTTGTCCAGGCCGGGGGTGCGGCCGAGGATGGGGTTGTTGTCCGGCGTCACGTCGTAGCAGCCGGCCCACTGGCGCAGCACCTTCACGTGGCCCACGTGGGGCATCTGCTCCATGAGCGCGCGGGCGAAGCGGGACACGAAGCGCAGGGTGCTGCCCATGTTGAGGCCGGGGGGCTCCTTCGGGTCGCCCATGCCGCCCACGATTTCGCCGCGCATGGACTGGCTGAAGTAGAGGCCCGAGTCGAGCACCGACACCAGCGGCCCCAGGAAGGGCTTGAGGGGCTCGGTGCTGAGGATTTCGTGGCGGTGCGGCTCGTTGGGGAGCTGCACGTCGACGAGCTTCGCGACTTCCGGGCTCCACGCGCCGGACGCGAGGACGACGGTGTCACAGGCGATGTCGCCCCGGTCCGTCTTCACCTTGCGAATCTGGCCGCCGCTGACCTCGAAGCCGGTGACGTCCGTGTACGTCTCCACGCGGATGCCCTTCTTCTTGCAGCCCTGCGCGTAGCCCCACAGGAAGGGCCAGGGGAAGATGACGCCGTCCTCGGGATTGAAGGAGGCCGCCACGCAGCCCTTCATCGTCAGGCCGGGGACGATGTCGCGCGCGGCGTCCGGCGTGACGAGCCGCGTGGGCACGCCGTAGCGGTTGTGCAGCGTGACGTTGCGCTCCAGTCGCTTCGCCACCGCGTCCGTCCGGGCCAGGAACAGGTAGCCGCCCTGGCGCAGCCAGACGTTGATGCCCAGGTCCCGGGCGAAGGTCTTCATCAAATCGATGGAGCGCTTGGCCAGCTCCACCAGCGCCGGAGTGCCCCACTGCATGCGCACGCCACCGCCGTTGCGGCCGGACGCGCCCGCGCACAGGTAGCCGCGCTCCAGCACGACGACGTCCGTCTCACCCTCGCGCGCCAGGTTGTACGCGAGCGCGAGCCCCATGACGCCGCCGCCGATGATGACCACCTTGGCCTTGGCGGGCAGGGGGCCTTCGGGCCGCAGCGCGCTGGCGAAGGTGTCCACGTCCTGGGGCAGGCCGCCCACGGGAGGCTGGGACTCGTCCACCGGGGCGGTGGCGAGCAGGCGCAGCTCGGTGGGGAACAGGGGAGGGCGCGGCGTGAAGGGCACCACCGCGGCGGGCTTGAGGGCCTTCTCCTGCTCCAGCAGCGCGGCCACCGCGGACAGGCAGCTCTTGCCCTGGCAGATGCCGGTGCCGAAGCCGGTGTAGCGCTTCACCGACTCCACATCGCAATACCCGCGCGAGACGGCGTGCCGCACATCGTCCGCGGTGACGTCCTCGCACGAGCAGATCATCGACTTGCTCATGACAGCCCTCCCACCAGCGCCTGTGCCGCCCGTCGTCCCGCGACCGCCGCGTCCTTCGCGCTGCCTCCTCCGGTGAGGTCGCCCGCGGCGAAGATGTCAGCGGCCTCGGTGCGTCCGTCCGCGTCCGCCTCCACCTTGAACAGGCCGTGCCCCGCGTCGAAGGTCACCTTCGCGCCGCCCTGGCGCGCCAGCTCGAAGCTGGGGCTCACCGGCACGGACACCAGCACCGCGTCACAGGACACCTTGCGTCGGCTGCCGTCGCGAGGCGTGAAGCTGAACGCGCTCACGTGGCGCATGCCGTGGGCCTTGGGCTCCGTGCCCGCCACCGCCAGTGGGTGGGCGCCGGGGGGCGGCGGGCCCTTCAGGTCCACCACCGCCGCGAGCGTCACGCCGCGCTCCTCCAAAAGCTTCGCCAGGCCGTACAGCTCCTCGCCCCAGCCCACCAGCGCGGCGACTTCTGGAGCCACGTCGTACCGGCGCAGCAGCAGGCTGGCCGCGCGCCCCGCGTAGACGCCGGGCAGGTCATTGTTCTCGAAGGGCACCATCGGCGGGTGGCCCCCGGGCGTCAGCAGGAAGCGCTCCGCGTAGACCTTCAGGAGCCGGACACCGGTGGGCTCCCAGACGCCCACCACGAGGAAGCGCCCCGCCTCGTCGTCATACAGGCCCAGCGCGGTGGCGCGGGTGACGAGGCTGTCCTTCGCGAGCGTCGCCACGTCGGTGATGGCGGGCGCGCCCTGCTCCGGCGCTCCGTGCGCGAGCCGTCCACCCACGTGGTCCTCTCGCTCGAAGAGGAGGAAGGGGACGCCGCGCTCGGTCAGCTCCCGCGCGGCGGCGAGCCCCGAGGCGCCCGCGCCCACCACGGCCACGCGGGTGCGCAGGGTGCGGGACTCGGGCGACGCGGGGGCGGCCTCCTTGGGAAGGATGCCCAGGCCCGCGAGCTGGCGGGCGACCTTGGCCATCACCTGCTCGGCGATGGGGACGCCGGCGAACATCTCGTGGTGGTCCAGGCCCTTGGGGAAGAACCAGTCGATGGTCTCGAACACGTCCACCTTGGCGGAGGGGAACGCGTTCTGCCGCTCCAGCTTCATGCCCTCTCGCGCGGGGGTGCGGCACGTGTAGACGTTGGGCAGGCCGTCCACGCGCATCAGGCAGTGCGAGCAGGCGGCGGCGAAGCAGTAGGGCCCGCGAGGGCGGTGGTACTTCACGGAGCGGGCAAGCATGGGCTCGCCCGCGGCGACCAGGGAGCACGCCACCGGCTCGCCTTCGATGGCGGGGATGCTCTCGCCCTCGAGGTCCACGGTGATGGCCCTGCCGCGCAACGAGGCGTCTGGGAGGCGTCGCATGGGTGCCGCGCAAAATGGCGTACCCGGACCGAGGGGTCAAAGACTGTCGAGGCATGACGCACCCCAGCCATGAGGCCCATCCGACAGTCGAGGTGATGGCGCGCTGGAACTTCTCTAAGACCGCCACGAAAACGACACCGGGGACCGTCACGGGCCGTGCTGGCTCGTGGCGATCCCCGGTGGGGTCCTTCTGGGAGCGGTGCGTTAAACCGGCTGCTCGGTGTGGGGATGGATGGGCTCCGGCATCCCGCTGCCGCGCTGCCGGTACCCGAAGCGGGTGCGGATGACCGCGCCCAGGGCGACCAGGACGACGAGGGTGGAGACGATGGCGCCCAACACCGGGATTGCGCCCACCACCAGCAACACCAGCAGGCCCATCGCCAGCACCACCGCCTGCGTCTTGCGTCCACGCATCACCGGCAGCCGAGTGCCCAGCTCGCTCGCCACCGCCGCGAAGCCGAGCGCCGCCGCGAGCGGGGCCGCCATCCACAGCACCAGCGCGGCGGGGATTCCGATGATGGTGATGGCCAGCACCACCGTGAGGGGAATCATCGCCACCACCCCGAAGAGGCCGGTGAGGCCGCTCTGCACCGGACGGGCGCGAATCTCGTCACCCAGCTGCTTCATGCGCGCCGGGAAGAACATCTGCCCCAGGAAGCCCAGGCCGAACAGCACCGCGAAGGTGAGGATGAAGGTGGCAAGGCCTCCCTCGTTGTTGTTGTTGTCGTCCTCGTCGGAGTCGCGCTCGCGCTCCTGCCTCGGGTTGCGCGCCTCCTTGAGGCCCTCCTTCAGCTCGCCGGCGACGATGCGGCCGATGTTCGCGCCGCCGAAGGTGTTGATGCTGCCCTCCACGTCCGAGCCGTCCTCGCGCTCCACGTTTCCGCCGAAGGAGGACACGTCGCCCTCCACCTTGGCGCCGGGCTTGAGCACGACGTTGCCGCCGAAGGCGTGCGCGTCTCCCTCCACGTGGCCCTCGATGACCAGGTTGCCGCCGAAGGCGACCGCGTCGTTCTCCACGTGGCCCTTCACGACCAGGTTGCCGCCGTACACCACCGCGCTCTGGACGTTCTGGCCTTCCTTCACCTCGAGCGACTGGCCGCGCGCCACGACATTGCGACCACCGGAGCGGCGAGAGCGCTTCAGCCCGTCCCGCGTGCGGTGGATCTGCTCGCGGATCTGATCCCGGACCTCCTCCATTCCCTCCGCGTCGGCGCCGATGTTGTCCTCGGTGTTGCCCGCCTCCATGGCCTCGTCGTGGGATGGAGGCGTCGGAGGCGTGGCCGCCACGGCGGGCGCGGGAGGAGCGGCGGGGACAGCCGGGGCCGGAGGGGCGGGCGGCGCCGCGGGAAGCCCGAGTCCCTGCGCGGTGGCCTCCTTCTCGTGCGGCGTCATGGGCCGCAGGGTGATGATGGAGCCGTCCTGCTCCATGCGCAGCGAGTAGGCGCGAGACACGGTGCGCAGCGCCTGGTCGGCGGTGACGCCGCGCAGGTGGACTTCAGCGGGGACATCCAGGTCGCCGGTGACGACGAGGTTGAGGCCGCCCTTGTCGGCGATGGTCTTCAGCGCGTCGCGCAGGCTGCCACGGAAGCTGACGTCGATGCTCTTCGCGGCGGGCGCGGACTCGGCGCTGGGGGCCGGGGTGGACTCGGCGAGCGCGAGGGGGGCGCCCATGAGCAACGCGGGGAGCAACAATCGAGGGGAGATCTTCATGGGTCGCTCAGGCTTCCGAGGGGGTGGGGGCGCTGCCTGCGAGCCGCTTGAGGCCTGCCAGGGACGTGAGGAGGAGGAAGGCGAGGATGGCCGCCACGGCCAGACCCTCGGTGGACCACAGCGCGCGGGCGCCGCTCAGCACGCCCTCGGCGAACAACCGACCTTCGACGAGGAACGATGCGACACCCGTTCCCAACCGACCGAGCGCCTGGTCGTTCATCACCAGGAAGCCCAGCCCACCGAGCAGCGAGGTGAGGAGGATGGTGAGCCCGGACCACACCTCGCGTCGCTGCGGTACGGGCTCGGCTGCCACGCGTGCCATGACGCTGGCCACCAGGGTGGGCGGCGGAAGGGGGTCCGCCAGCCGGTACAGGTCCTGCTCCATCAGCCGGTGTTCTTCGAGGACGGCGGAGCACGCTTCACACTCGGCGGCGTGGTCCAGCGCGGGGCCTTCTCCTTCTTCCAGCTCCGCGAAGAGGACCTCGAGGTCGGGACAAAGGTGCGCGCTCATCGGGTGGCCTCCTCGGTGGTCATCTTCTTGCGCAGCTTCTCTCGGGCCCTGAAGAGCCGGGCCATGATGGTGCCAGGGGCACACCCGAGGATCTGCGCGATCTCCTTCGTCGTGCGCTTCTGGACGTAGTAGAGCGCCAGGACTTCACGGTCGTCGACGGAGAGCGTGGCCATGGCCTCCTCGAGCGACTGGCGCTCCTCGCGGGCGATGGCGCCTTCCTCCTGCGACGCCTCGCCGCTGGGGAGGATCTCCTTCATGGGCTCCAGCTCCTCGGTGCGCACCTTGGTGCGGCGCCGGAGCAGGTCCAGGCAGAGGTTGCGGGTGATGGCCAGCACCCACAAGTCGAAGGGCCGCGCGTCGTCGTACCGGTGGAGATTCTGGTACGCGCGCAGCAGCGCCTCCTGGGACACCTCGGCGGCCTCCGCCTCGCTCTGCAGGAGCCGGAGGGCCAGGCCGTAGACCTGGCGCTGGACGCTGCGCACCAGGGACTCGAAGGCGGACGGATCCCCCCGGCGGGCCGCCTGAACATCGGCCTTCCAGGGGAGCGGGACAGCGTCGTCAGCCATCAGCATCCCGATGGCATGGGCGAGCGTCCCGGGGGCGTCGTCGAGGGCAAGAGCGTTCACGTCCTGGTCTACGACGTGCCCGCTCCCCTATTGCGTCCAGACGTTTCATCCCCGTTGCAGACTTACTTCTTCCGTGATTTCGGGCGCTTGGCCGCCGTCTCGGCGCGAGCGACCTCCTTGTTGGCCTTGCGCTGGCGCGCCTTCTCGCGGAATCCGAGCGGGGCAGGGGGCGCTTCCTTGGGGGCCTTGGGAGCGTTTGCCTGGTCGGCGAGCGACCGGCCCCGGGACGGGGACTCGGAGACGTCATCCTCGCTCGAAGTGGACCGGCTCCGGGCGGGTGCCGCCGCCCATTCGGAGGGGGAGCGACGGGTAGAAGGCCCCTCGTCGCGGGACGCCCCACGACGGGCGGGAGCTTCGCCCCGAGAAGAGGAGGTGCGGCGGGTCGACGAAGGCGCTTCCTCGCGAGCGGCCCCGGCTCCACGCCGGGCGGGAGCCTCGCTCCGGGACGAGGAGGTACGGCGGGTCGACGAAGGCTCTTCCTCGCGAGCGGCCCCGGCTCCACGCCGGGCGGGGGCCTCGCTCCGGGACGAGGACGCACGGCGGCTGGAGGGGAACTCGGTCCTGGGGGAGCGGGCTCGCTCCTCATCGCGAGTCTGGGGGCGTCGTGAAGGCGTGGCGCCGAGTCGGTCCGAGCCGCGCTCCGCGTCGCGGACGGGAGGACCGCGGCGGCTGGACGGCGCGCCTTCGGCCTGACCCTCCTCGATGATGCGCGCGGTGCGCTCGCGCTGGGCGCGAATGTCGTCGGCGGTCTCTTCGGTGTACGCGAAGTGGAACAGGCGCTTGACGACGAGGGTGGCGTACGCGCCCGGCGGCAGCGTGAAGGCCACGTTGACCTTGATGTCCCCGCGGTTGATCTCATCCGGCTGGGTGCGGCCGATGACGAGCTTGTGCGGGAAGGAGAGGATGGGGCGCTCCTCGTGCTTGAAGTAGAGCATCCGCCCGGCCTCGGGGATGCGCAGGTCCTCCAGCGTCAGCTTCTCCCGGCCCAGCACCCAGCGGACGGCCTCTTCGACCTTGGGGTCGGTGAAGGTGGTGTCGGGGGCGAGCAGGGGGAAGGTGGCCTCGCGCAGCTTGCGCAGCGTGTCCGCGTCCGCGTCGCGGTGGAACAGGAGCGTGCCGGCCTGGTAGCGCATGGGGAACAGCGACTCGCGCGGCAGGAGCAACTGGAGGTAGCGCCGCACGCCCTCGTTCCAGAGGAAGCTCTGGAAGGTGAAGAGCTGCATCGCCCGGTAGTCCGAGTCGATCTGCAGGAAGGCCTTCATGAAGTCCTTGGGGTGGTCCCTCAAGGATCGCAGCACGCGGTGGTACTTCCGGGTGCCCTCGAAGGGGACGCGCGCGTCCCACTGGCCCCAGTTGTCGCGCCAGAAGGCCTTCACCTTGGCGTCCTCGGTGAAGTCCAGTTCCGAGGGCTTGGCCAGGAAGTTGTGCAGCGCGGCCTCGAAGTCGCCCCGGATGAGGTCCTTGGCGATGAAGCCCTGGCCGTGCTTGAGCGAGCCGAACCGCTGGCTGTCGAAGTAGTTGACCACGCCCAGGCGGTTGACCTCGGCGGCGGCCGAGTTGAGGGGGCCCACGGACTCCGGGCCCAGCGCTCGCACCGTGACGGAGAAGCGGTTGGAGGTGATGTTGGCCGAGGACAGGGCCTTGTTCGTCCGGCCCAGGAACTTCAGGCGCAGGTCGGGCTCCTGCATGTCCACGTCGGCGCCGTCCACGGCGATGATCTGCTCGGTGCGCCCCTGCTTGTCCTTCAGGCCGCAATAGCTGATGGCGCCCGGCTTCAGGCCGAACGCGTCCCGCAGGCGGGTGACGGCGTCGAACGTGGACAGCTTCTGCTTGTCCATCAGGTAGACGCGGAAACGCCCTCCATCGACTTCATCGAAGCGGTATGATTCCTTGACGCTGAAGTCTTCGGGCTTCTGTTTGATTCTCACGGGCCCCCCTTACCAGTGTAGGACCCGAGAGAGAAGCGGGGCGGAGGGGTGGTTGTGGGGGGTGGACCCCTCGGGTGACGCGCCGTCCCAGGAGCTGGACGCTGACCAGCCGTGCAGCCCTCCGGAGGCCCTTCGGGATGGACAGCTGCACCAGACGTTCCCCGGGAGGGAGAGGCAATGGTAGTGTCCGCGCCGGTGAGGATTCGCGCGTGAGCCAGGTTCCCGCCCCATTCGCTCCTAAATCCGGGCAGCTTCGCGGCCCCCGGCTGACCGGGCGGTTCGCGGACGGCACTCTGGGGGAGTTTCCCCTGGGGACGCTGACGTCACTCGGCCGCCATCCGTCCAACACGCTGCGCCTGGTCGACCGGGAGGTCTCCAAGGAGCACGCGACGATTGAGCGGCTGGGCAAGGAGTTCGTCCTGAAGGACCTCGGGTCCTCGAACGGGACGTTCGTCAACGGCAAGCGGGTGAAGGAGTTGAGGCTGAAGGACGGGGACGAGATTGCCCTCGGCTCCTCCCGGCTCATCTTCCACAGCGGTGAGCCGCCGGTGAACCACACCGCGCCCACCGCGCCCGGCGTGACGGTGGTGGCCCAGTCGGTGTCCATGCCCGCCTTCCTGGCGCAGATGGACCAGGTGCCGCAGAACTTCCGTCCGGTGGAGCTGATGACGGACGTGGAGGCGCTGCGCCGCGACTACGAGAAGCTGCGCATCGCCCATGAGTTCCACCGGCAGGTGGGCCTGCAGGGCAGCCAGACGGCCCTCTTCGAGCAGATCCTCAAGGTGGCCTTCCAGCTGCTCGCCGCGGACCACGGCGTCATCCTGAAGGTCGCCGGGGACGGGGAGTTCATCCCGGCGGCGGTGCACCACCGCACCGGCAAGCCCGTCAACGTCATGCTCTCCGACACCGTGCTGAAGCGGGTGGTGGAGACGGGCAAGGCGGTGCTGACGGCGGACGCCATCATCGACGAGCGCTTCTCCGCGGCGGAGAGCATCGTCGCGCAGGGCATCCGCTCCGCCATGGCGGTGCCGCTGATGGTGAAGACGAAGATCCAGGCGGTGCTCTTCCTGGACAGCCGGCAGCAGATCAACGCCTTCTCGGAGAAGGACCTGAACATCCTCTCCGGCATCGCCTCTCAGGCGAGCATCGCGCTGGAGAACTCGGCCCTGGGCGAGCAGATCCGCGCGGAGGCCGTGACGCGCGCGGAGCTGAGCCGCTTCCTGTCCAAGGCGGTGGCGGACGCGGTGATCTCCGGCGAGACGGAGGACTTGAGACAGAGCCGGCTGGCGGAGGTCAGCTGCCTGTTCGCGGACATCCGTGGCTTCACCACCATCTCCGAGAACGAGTCGCCGCAGGAAGTGGTGTCGATGTTGAACAGCTTCTTCTCGGCGATGGCGGACGTGGTGTTCCGCTACGAGGGGAACCTGGACAAGTTCATCGGCGACTGTGTCATGGCGGTGTGGGGGCCGCCGCTCTCGCACCCGGACGATGCGGCGCGGGCGCTGCGGGCGGCGCTGGAGATGCAGGACGCGGTGGAGGAGATCAACCGTCAGCGCGTCGCGATGGGCAAGAAGCCCATCGAGGTGGGCATCGGCATCAACACGGGCCAGGCGGTTGTCGGCTACATGGGCAGCGCGGAGCGGCATGAGTTCACGGCCATCGGGGACACGGTGAACACGGCATCTCGGCTGTGCGGCATGGCGAAGAGCGGCGAGGTGCTCGCGTCGGAGTCGACGGTCCGCAGGTCCGGGCCGGGCTTCGACGTGGAGGAGCTGCCGGCGCTGCAGGTGAAGGGCAAGGAGAAGGCCGTTCCCACGTATCGCGTCCACGGCGTGGAACACACGACCGCTGCTTCCCCGCGCCGCGCATGACGACAACCCAGGAGTGCCCCAACTGCGGGATTCAGCACGACACCCGGGTGTACGTCACCGGGCAGAAGGTGACGTGCCGTTGTGGCATCCGCTTCGAGGTGCGGCGTCAGGACGCGAGCGGCGCTCGCGCGGCGTCCCACGTCACATTCGCCACGCACCGCGCTCAGGGCGCTCCCGAAAACACCCGCGACACCGTGGTGCCGGGGCTGGGCGCCGACGAGCGCGCCCCCCGGAGCGCGACGAGCTATGCGAACGGCGGGGCGCTCCGGGATGCCTCGCTGCTGGAGGAGCGCGAGCCCCCGCGTGACGAGCCCGGTTCGGTCCACGGGCGCGTGACGTTGGTGGGCGGCTCGACGGACTCCCGGGGCGCGCTGACGAGCGGCATCGAGGTGCTGGGCGTGAATTTCGGCGCGGCGCAGCCGTCGAGCACGGGCGCTTCCCCCAATGACTTGGCGCTGCCCGGGGTGCCGCTTCCGAGCGTGGACGTGGCCCCCTCCTTCAATCATGCCGGCATCGGGCCGAGCGGTGTGGCCCTGCCGTCCTCGACCCCCGATCTGGAGGTCCCCGTGGGTGCAACGGTGGTTCGGTCATCGACGCCGACGGGACGTGGCAACGCGGACTCCGACTTGAACGTCCACGAGGTGGACACCTTCGTGGCGGCGTCGCGGGTGTCGCTGCCGGGGTTCGAGCTGCTGGAGCTGCTCGGTCGCGGCGGCATGGGCGAGGTGTGGCTCGCGCGGCAGACGTCGCTGGGGCGCACGGTGGCGGTGAAGCTGTTGCCGCCAAAGCTGGCGAAGGACCCGGAGTTCGTGGCCCGGTTCGAGAAGGAGGCCACCGCGCTGGCCGCCCTCAACCACCCGAACATCGTGCAGATCATCGACCGGGGTGTCGCGGGCGAGCACTACTACTTCGTCATGGAGTTCGTGGAGGGGCGCTCGCTGCGAGAGGCCATCTCCGCCGGCGCGCTGTTGCCGCAGCAGAGCCTGAAGCTGATGCTCCAGGTGGCGCGCGCCGTCGAGTGCGCGCACGACAAGGACATCATCCACCGCGACCTCAAGCCAGAGAACATCCTGCTGGATGGGCGGGGCAACGTGAAGGTGGCGGACTTCGGCCTGGCGGGCATCCGTCAGTCGGAGTCCCGGTTGCAACTCACCGCGACGGCGGTGGCCATGGGCACGCTGAACTACATGGCCCCGGAGCAGCGGCGCGACGCGAAGAACGTGGACGGCCGCGCCGACCTGTTCTCGCTGGGCGTGGTGCTCTACGAACTGCTCACCGGAGAAGTGCCCCTGGGCCGCTTCAAGCTGCCGTCCCAGCGAGTGCCGGGGTTGGACCCGCGCGTGGACCTGGTGGTGGAGCGCCTGCTGGAGACGGACCCGGAGTCCCGCTACGAGAAGGCGGGGGAGCTGTGCGCGGCCCTGGAGACGATGATCTCCTCCTCGTCCGCGCCGGGCCTGATGACGGGCATCCAGCCGGCACGTCAGCTGGTGACGGCGCGGGCCCCGACGACGAGCCAGATTACCCGCCGCCTGCGTCTGGGCTGGCGCCGGGTGCGCAGCGGGCTGTCCATCGTCGGTGGGCTCGCGGTGCTCGGCTTCGCGGCGCGCTGGGCGGTGGACCCGGTGCTCCAGCGTGGCGATGAGCGCGACGGGCCCAGGCAGGGCACGAAGACGCGCACGCCCACCCGGCCGTTTCCGCCGAACACGTACGGTGAGACCTTCACCACGGCGAACGTGGTGATGCCCCCAAAGCCCGGCGGGGAGGCCCGGTTCGGAGTCTCGTTCGAGGGCGAAGGCACCGAGGAGCTCAACCTCCACAGCGGACGGTGGGTGATTGAGGACGGTGAGCTCAGGGCGTGGCAGGGCGGCCAGGATGCGTCGGGGCGGAGGCTGGTGCCGCGCGCGTACGTGGCGCACCGCTACTTCGCGGCCAACGACTTCGATGCGCAGGTGATGATGGATGTCAGGCCGCTGGGGGATGAATACCCGGAGGAACTGGATGCCCAGCACTACGGCGAGCTGTCCTTCCGCATCAAGGACCTCCAGGTGTCGGCCTTCGCCATTCCAGGAGTGGGGATGCGCCTGGCGTGGCGCTACTTCACCGAGGATGGCCACGAGGTGGTGGGCAACAGCGCGCAGGACACGGATGGGCTCGTCGAGGACGAGATGCCGCTGCCCGCGACCGGGCCCTACCTGGTGCGGCTGAAGCTGAGCCCGAAGGCGGAGGGCGTCGTGCTCGCGGAGGGCTTCCTCGGCAAGCAGCGCTTCGCCCGGAAGCTGCTGCCGGGCCTGAAGGACCGCGTCGGCAAGGTGGCGGTGGGATGCCGCAACCTGGCCTGCACCTTCGATGACCTGGCGGTCCGGGGACAGTTGAAGGAGCGGCCCCCTCGGCAGGCGGTCGCGGGCCAGGAGCAGTAGTCCTCCTCCAGGCCCGGCCGGTCGGGCCCCTCGCGGCAGTCTCCTGTTTCCGACACTTCCCGGGCATCGCCCGAGGTGGCCCACGTCGGGCCATTGTCCTCCCGCCGGGCGATGTCCTTGAGGGGACACGCCTTCGCCCCGGGCGACCTTGCGCGGGCTTCACGGGCGTCCCACTTTCTTCCGGTGTTCGGGGCCCTGGGGGCTCCCTTCGAGCTGCCGGGGGACGGGATGGAATTCTGGCGCGTCGTATTGGCGCCCATCTATGCGGCGTTCCTGGCGGCGCTCGTGGTGGCGGCGTTCACCTTCGGACGGCGGGGCTCGCGGGCCAACGTCCCAAGACTTCCTCTGCTCTGGTTCGGGCTGTTGGCCATGGGGGCGTTCGCGCTCGTGCTGGGCCTCAGGGACGGTGCTGGGCCCGCGGTGCTATCGGCCGAGGCGATTGGCAAGTCACTGGCGCTCGCGTTGCTGGTGGTCGCGGCGCTGCTCGCGGTGCGGGGCACGCGGGTGCGCTCGGGCGTGGACCTGCTGCGGGGCACGGTGCCCAAGTCCTTGGACGAGGCCGTGGCGGCGCTGCGCTCTGGTGAGTCGCCGGGCTGGGGCGTGTACCAGGGCACGCTCGATGCCGAGGAGGTGCTCACGTCCCCGGGCGGCGTTCCCTGCACCTTCTTCGAGGCCGAGCTTCGCGAGGTGGCGGCGGACGGCCGGAAGGGCGCGCTCTTGTCGCGAGAGCGGGCCTACTCGCCCACGCTGATGTTGCGAGGCGCGCGCGTCAGGGCTCGCGTGAAGTTCTCCCCCGCGTCGTTGATGGCGCCGGTACGGCCTCGTCGCTGTCGGACGGCGTCGTTGATGTCGCAGCCCTCCTGGCTCAGGGAGGTGCCCGTGGGGCCGGAGGGGAGCGAGCTGACGGGCGCGAGCGAGCTGACCGAAGAACCCCAGACGCTCTCCTGGGAGCGCGTGGGCAGCGCGGGCGACACATGCTTCGTGGTGGGGGAGCTGCGGCGCGGCGCGAGCGAGGGCATCTACGAATTGCGCGGCCGGCACGGCGGCGCGGCCATGGTGGTGCTGGGCGCGGATGCGGACATCACGCGAGGCACGCTGGCGCGCCTGGCGTGGAAGCACTTCGCGGCGGCCGGAGCGATGTCCATGGCCGCCGCGTTGATGTTGTCGCGCTCGATGTGAGCTCGCTACGGCGTGGGCGTGGACGGGCCCCACGCCGTGGAGAACACGAGCTGCTCCTGGCTGTCCGCGAGCCGCACGGTGAAGGTCCGCTCGATTCCGCCCAGGCCCCGCGCCGTGCCCTTCGCCAGCTCCGCCAGCACCGCGCCGGCCGTGCGCAGGTGGAAGCCCGTGTTCCAGAGGCCCTCCAAGTCACCGTGCACGGTCTTCAGCTCCTCGCCGCTGCGACGCTCTTCGATGGAGCGGCGCAGGCGCACCAGCCCGTCCACGAAGCGGCGGCACTTGGCCAGCGTGTTGCGGTTCTTGTCCGTGACTTCGGCGAAGCTGAAGTTGCCGCCGGGCGGCTGCCACGTCTTCTCTCGCAGCAGCAGGCCCGAGGCGAGCTGCTTCACCGTGGAGTCCTTCTCGATGAACCACGCGGCGATCTGCGCGGCGCGGGTGGGGGACAGGTCTCCGGAGAGGAAGCTGCCCTTGTTCATCACCTCGGTGAGGTACGACTCCCAGATGGGCGCGTAGACGAGCTTGCGGAACTCCGGCGTCACGCGCGCCGTCTGCTCGCTCCACGGCATGGCGCGGGCGAGCGCCCGTGAGAAGAGCTTCAAGTCGAACGTCTGGAGCCGGGGCACCAGCTCGCGCAGCATCTCGTCGGACACCTTCAGCTCGACTTGCGTCTGGACGTCCGTCTTGCCCAGGTGCGCGTCGAGCTTCGCCGTGACGCTCGCCGCATCATTGGCATCCAGCACGCCCCAGACGACGGCGTCATCCACCGCGGCCTGAAGCTCCTGCTTCGTCAGCTTCTTCTTCTGCCCCCACAGCAGCATGTGCAAGCCGTAGCGGAAGTCCGACGCGGCCGGGGCCGGAGCGAAGGACTCCATGTCCGCTCGGAAGTCCACCGCCCAGCGGTTGCGGTGGCCCATCAGCGCGTCCTCGTAGGCGCGCTGTCCGAGGAACGCCTGCCTCCGCGCGCCCTGCGTGTTCTCCTGCGACACCCAGGTCTGCTTGAGCGAGCCGCGCGCCTTGAACACCTCGTAGGTGCCCAGGCTCAGCGAGAAGCCGACGGTCTGCTGGAGCGTGAAGGACGCGGTGTTGAGGTAGTTCTTCAGGGTGAACCGGCCCGCGTTCTCCGGCGCGCGCAGCCACGACATCAGGTCCACCAGGTTGCCGAGCACCAGCTGGCCGTGGAAGTTCAGCGCGGTGGCCTCGTCCAGCTCGACCTCCAGCAGCGTGGAGGACTCGGAGATGCGCAGGTATTCGTACTGGAAGGCGGCGGCGATGCGCGACTTCACCACCTTCTCCAGCGCGCCCTCCACCTTCTGCTTCAGCTCCTCCCACTCCTGGCGCAGGTGGTCCAGGTTGACGAGCTCCGGGTCCAACCCCAGCCGCTCCAGCACCGTGCGCAGCACCGCGAGCTGGTCCGGGGTCAGCACCTTCTGGATGGCCTTGTCGATGAGCTCCTCGACCTTCGCCTCGGCCTGTCCGGCGAGCGCGGTGAGCACCTCCTTGAGCCGCGACTGCACGGCCTCGGCGTCGGCGAAGGCGACCTGGATGCCCAGGCCCGCGCCCTGCGAGGCCTCGTGGGACTTCGCCTTGCGCACCGTGAGCTGGAGCCGGCCGGGGCTCGGGCGGGAGAAGCTGAGCTGGTAGTCGTCGGTGAGCGAGACGCGCGCGCGCACCAGCGCGACGATGGACGTCTTCAGCTCGATGAGCTCGCTGCTGCGGACGAAGGACAGGTCTCCCAGGTTGGTGGTGAAGAGGTCCGCCCAGCCCAGGTCCAGCCCCGTCTCCAGCATGCCGCGCACCCGCCACGACAGCGCGTCCCCCGTCCCCAGCTTCGTCAGGTCCGTCGAGTTCACCAGCAGGCGCGGCGACGCGAGGTCCTCCTTGGCGGCCTCGCGCATGTTGCGCGCCAGCGGATGCGCGCGGTAGTCGCTCAGCGTGGCGGACAGCTCCGTCTTCCCGTTGGCGGAGACGAAGGAGTAGCGGCCGGAGGCCCCCGCCTTGACGAGGCCCGTGGCCTGATAGCGCATCCACCCCTTGTCGCCGCCCAGGATGAGCTGGGGCCGAGGCGAGTCCGAGGGCGGGGCATTCGCGGCGGACGCCTCACCGACGATGCCGTTCTCGTCCACGTCGCCGGGGGAGTTGAAGTTGCGGACCGTGGCCTCGGCGCTGGCTTCGAAGGAGAGCGCGAAGTCGCCCAGGTTCAGCTTGGGCGGGAGGATGCCCTCGCGCGTGAGCCCCTCCTGCGCCAGCGTGACCCGGATGTCCTGGTCCTGGAGCTTCACGTCCGGAATCTTCTCGGCCAGCTCCGCCGGCAGGTTCGCCAGCGTCTCAATCACCTTCATGTGAATCCCCCTCGGCCTGCATGGAAATGCCGACCCAGCATGCTCCAGGTTATCCCGGGAGGCACGTGTTGTCGGCTTCGAGGTGGAGTCCCTGGCTGGCTGCCTGGACGCGCGGGGGTGAGAGCGCGGCGCGGAGCATCACACCTCGTCGCCGAGGCCGTATTCCTTGAGCTTCCGGGCGAGCGTGTTGCGGCCAATCTCCAGCACCTTCGCCGCGGCGGTGCGGTTGCCCTTCACCGAGTCCAGGACGCGCAGGATGTGGAGGCGCTCCACCTCCGCCAGTGGCAGCATGTTGGCTTCGGCGGAAGAAGCCGGAGTGGCCGTCGTGCGAGCGGGGTCCGCCATGGACTGGGGCGCCGCGCCCGTGGGAGGCAGCCGGTCCAGGTCGGGCAGGGGCAGGTGCTCCTCGAGGATTTCGCCCTCGCACAGCACCACCGCGCTCTCGATGCAGTTCTCCAACTCGCGCACGTTGCCGGGCCAGCGGTAGCGCTTGAGGCGCTCCAGCGCGAGCGGACTGAGTCGGGGGGCGGGCAGCCGGTGCCGACGCGCGACGGTGGCGACGAAGTGCCGGGCCAGGCGCTCGATGTCCTCCGCGCCGCGCTCGCGCAGCGGGGGCAGGACGACCTCGACGACCTTGATGCGGTAGTAGAGGTCTTCGCGGAAGCGTCCCTCCGCCACCATGCGCGCCAGGTCCCGGTGCGTGGCCGCGACGATGCGCACGTCCACCTTGATGGCCTGGGTGCCGCCCACGCGCTCGAACTCGCGGTCCTGGATGACGCGCAGGAGCTTGCCCTGCACGGGCAGGGGCAGCTCGCCAATCTCGTCGATGAAGACGGTGCCGTTGTCCGCCGCCTCGAACTTGCCGGGCATGCGGTGGTCCGCGCCGGTGTAGGCGCCGCGCTCGTGGCCGAACAGCTCGTTCTCAATGAGCGTGGCGGGCAGCGCGGCGCAGTCCACCTTGATGAAGGGCTTGTCGCGCCGGGGTCCGTTGACGTGCACCGCGCGGGCGAACAGCTCCTTGCCGCTGCCGCTCTCTCCGCGCAGCAGCACCGTGGCGTCGGTGGGCGCGGCCTTGCGCACCAGCCGGTAGATGGCCTGCAGCTGCGGAGACTCGCCGATGATGCGGTTGAAGAAGTAGCCGACGGGTGCCTGGGGCTGGTCCTTCGCGCGCTGGAGCTCCTGGTACAGGCTGGTGCTCTGCAGGGCGGTGCTCACCTGCGAGGCAATCGCGTCGAGCCGCTCGGTGTCCTCCGGGGTGAAGCGATCTCCGCCTCGGCGGTTGAGCACCTGGAGCACGCCGTACAGCGCGCCGTCCGCGTCGCGCAGGGGTACCGCGAGCAGGCTGGTGGTGCGGTAGCCCGTCATCCGGTCGATGTCCGCGAAGAAGCGCTGCTCTCCGCGCGGGTCCGGGACGTTGATGGGGTGGCCCTCCTGGGCCACGGTGCCCGCCACGCCCTGGCCCAGCTTCACGCGAATCTGCGACACCTCCGGCAGGTGCGCGGCGCGGCTGAACAGCTCCCGGCGCGCCGGGTCCAACAGCCACAGGGTTCCCCGGTCCGCCTGCATGGTGGCGGCGATGCGGTCCATCAACGTCTGGAGGAACGCATCCAGGTCCACCTCCCTCCCGACGAGCGCACCAAAGGGGAGGAGGACCTGGGTGATGTCCGCGGCAGGGGGCATGGTGGGCAGGGGCGGGAGGATGAAGGCCGACGCGTCACCATAGCATTCGAGTGCCATCGTCCGGCCCACCTCTCAGGCCGCTCGGCCCAACACCAGTCGCTGGCCCTCGCGCGCCGGCTCGCACACGGGGAAGAGGGTGCGCGCCTGCTCGGCCATGTCCTCCAGCGTCTCGTCCGTGTGCGCCGGGTCATGGTGGAACAGGCACAGCCGCCGCGCGCCCACTGTCTTCGCCACGTCCGCCGCGTCCATCATCGTCGAGTGGCCCCAGCCCTTCTTCGGGATTCCCTTGCGGCCGTCGTACTCCTCGGGCGTGTACTGCGCGTCCAGGCACAGCACGTCCGCGCCCTCGAACCAGCGCGCGACTTCCGGCGTCAGGTCCTTGCGGCACAGCTCCACGTCCGTGGCGTAGATGAACGAGTGCCCATCCGCCTCCACCCGGTACGCCAGGCACCCCTGCGGGTGAGGCACGTCGATGGGCGTCACCTTGAAGGGCCCCACCTCCACCGTCTTGCCGTGAATCGCGGACAGGAAGTCCATCCGCGAGCGCATGATGCTCAGCGGCACCGGGAAGTGCGGGGGCTGCATCTGCGCCGCCAGCTCCGACTGGAGCGCCTGCGCGCCATTCGCGCCGGGCCCATACATCGTCAGCTCCGTGGTGGGCAGGTACGCGGGCGTGAAGAAGGGGAAGCCCTGCACGTGGTCCCAGTGCAGGTGCGAGAAGAACATCGCGACCTTGTGCGGCGGGCCCTCGCGCATCATCACCTCACCCAGCGCCCGGATGCCCGTGCCCGCGTCGAGGATCAACCGGTGTCCCTGGCTCGTCACTTCCACGCACGCGGTGTTGCCGCCGATGCGTGAACCAGAGACCGCGATGCTCCCTCGAACGCCGTAGAACCGGATATCCATGACGACCTCCTCAAATTGATGGAGGGCCTCCGTGAGGACGCCCTGATGCCCCGTGCTTGAGCACGTGGGATGCCATGTCCAAGTGGCTGGAATTATTGGCGGGAGGTCTGACATTGCGGGGCACTGCACCATTCTGGAGCGCCCCCGGATGGTGCGGCCGTACCATTCCGGAGCGTCCGGAATTATCGGGAGTTCTGATTAACGAACGGGGTGGAGCGAGGCCGTCCAAGGGGGATGGCGGGGTCCTCCGAGGGCTCCGGGGCCGGTCGCCCGCGTGGGAGATCCGGTATAGGACGAGGCCATGGCGTTGATTGCGTTCTGCACCATCAAGGGTGGCGTGGGGAAGACGACGCTCTGCGCGCACGTGGCCTCCGCGATGGCGGACATGGGAAAGCGCGTGCTGCTGTTGGATCTGGATCCGCAGGCCCACGCGTCGCTCGTGCTGGGGCTGGAGAGTCGCGAGGGGCCGTGTGTCGCGGAGGCCCTGGGCGCGCGGCCCAAGTACCGGTTGGACCAGGTGGTGGTGGCGTCACCGAAGCGGCCCACGCTCTTCATCGCTCCGGCCGCGCCTCGCATGGCGGCGATGGAGCGCGAGCTGTTCCAGTGGGGTCACCGGCTCCAGGCGATTCCGCGGGCCTTGAAGACGCTGAGCTGGACGCCGGACGTCATCATCGCGGACACGCCGCCGAGCCTCGGCGCGTACACGGAGGCGGTGCTGGGCTTCTCCGACCTCGTCGTGGCGCCGGTGCCCACGGGGGCGTTCGCGCTCCAGGGTTTGGGGGAGATTGAAACCGCGTGGCGCGACGTGCGCGAGCAGCAGGGCGGGGAGCTGGTGGCGGTGGTGAACCTGTGGGACCGGCGCACCACGGCGACCAACGAGGCGATGGAAGAGGCGCTGAAGGACTCGACGGTGCCGGTGCTGCGCGCGCGGATTCCGCGCTCGGAGTCCATCAATCAAGCGGGGTTGGGCTACGAGGTGGTGTTCGACACGAGCCCCGCGGCGCCGGGTGTCGAGGAGCTGCGGGCCCTGGCGCAGGAGCTGGCGAAGCGCGTGGGCCTGCGCTGACGGCGTGGGCACCCGCCCCGGGAGCACGGGACGGGCGCCTTCGCTCGAATCAGAGGTGGTAGTGGCCGGCCGCTTCGGGCTGGTAGGGCACGGCGACGATGCGCAGTCGCTTGGTGCGCCCGCTCGGCAGCGGCCAGGCGATGGACTGCCCCACGGACAGGCCGATGAGGGCGCTGCCGATGGGGGCGAGCACGGAGATGCGGCCCTCGTCGCTCTTCGCGTCCCTCGGGTAGACGAGCGTCACCTGCCGCTGCTCGCCGGTCTGCTCGTCCTCGAACAGCACGGTGCTGTTCATCGTCACGACGCTGGGGGGAACCGTCTCCGAGGACACCACCTGGGCCCGGGACAGCTCCGAATCAAGCATCTCCGCGAGCTCGGCCGTGCGGCCCCCTCCATGGTGGTCGATGACCTGGCGCAGACGCTCCAGGTCGGTCTCAGTCACGATGAGGGACTGCTCGCTGGTCATGTCGATGGCTCCTGAAAATAGAGAACGAGAATAGGGTCAACACGGCGGCAACGGCTGGGCGAAATATCTATTCCCGGCGAGCCCGGAGAGCCATGCGGGGGCTCAGCCGCCGTCGCTCGGGAGCTTCAGCACCCACCACTCGATGCCCTGCGCCCCGTCGTCCGCGAGGAAGAAGACCTTCCGCTCCGCGCGCGTGAAGAAGTAGGGGAACGAGCCGAGCTGTCCCGGGGCCAGTTCCTGTCGCAACCGCGTGCCCGGCTTGGTGCCGTCGGTCTCCCAGAGTTCCGCGCCGTTGACGCCGTCATCCGCGTGGAAGAGGGCCGTCGTGCCCACGCCCGTCATCCAGCGGGGCTCCGAATGCGCGGGGCCCGGCTGGATGTCCTTCACGAGGAATGCGCTGCCGGGCGTGCCGTCGGCGCGCCACAGCTCGATGCCGTGGGTGCCGTCATCGGCGCTGAAGAGGACGCTCGAGCCGAGCGCGCCGAACCAGAGGGGATAGGAGCCCTCCGGACCGGGCTGCACGTCGAAGGCGAGCGCGGTGCCGCTCTCGGTGCCGTCGCTGACCCAGGGCTCGCGGCCCGTGGTGGGGTCCGCCGCCGCGAAGAAGACGCGCGCTCCCGCCACCGTGAAGGTGTCCGCGAATGAGCTGCTCGGGCCCGGCCAGATATCCCGGAGGAGCCGGGTGCCCGCCTCGGTGCCGTCGCTGACCCAGGGCTCCTCGCCGTGCTCCTCCTCGTTGGCCGCGAAGATGAGCAACGTGCCGAGCGCGGTGAGCGACGTCGGGAACGAGCCGGTTGGCCCCACGAAGATGTCCTTCAGCACGTGTGTCCCGGCCTCGGTGCCGTCACTGACTCCCAGCTCCCAGCCGAGGTCCGGGAAGTCCGCGAGGAAGAAGAGACGCGAGCCCACCACCGTGAGGGCGCGCGGCGAGCTGTCCTCCGCGCCGGGAGCCAGGTCCTTGACGAGCGTGGTGCCCGCCGTGGTGCCGTCCGTGCGCCACAGCTCCTCGCCGTGGCTCGCATCGCGCGCATTGAAATAGGCGAAGCCGTCCATTACGACGGGCGCCCCTTCTCCCTGGCTGCCGCCGGAGCCGGGCCGCAGGTCCTTCACCAACACGGTGCCTTCGGCGGTGCCGTCAGTGCGCCACAGCTCGCGGCCCCGGACGCCGTCGTCCGCGAAGAAGAGGACCCACGGGCCGACGACGAAGAACTCGGAGGGCTCCGAACCCACGGGGCCCGGTCGCAGGTCCTTGATGAGCACGGTGCCCTCGGGCGTGCCGTTGGTGCGCCACAGCTCCTGGCCAATGCTGCCGTCGTCGGCGTCGAAGTAAAGCGTGTCGCCTCGCGTCGTCCATGAGCGGGTATTCGCGCCGCCCGAGCCCGGGAAGATGTCCTGGATGAGTCGGGCATACGCAGTGGAGTGCAGCGTGTCCTCGTCGTCGCCCGTCCATAGGAGATGACGGGTGGCGACGCGGAAGTCGTAGCCTACGTCTCTCGCCCACAGCTCCGCGCCGGTGCCTCGCTCGTTCGCGGTGAAGAACACGCGCCGACCGCTGACGGTGAAGTCGCGCGCGGCGGATGAGAACGCACCAGGGGCCAGGTCTTCCAGGCGGGAGGTGCCGCGTCCGGAGCCATTGCTGCTCCAGGGCTCGTGTCCCTTCCCGGGCTCGCGCGCGGAGAAGTAGAGCCGGCCCTTGGCCTCGCGCAGGAAGGCAATGGCGGAGCCCTTGGGACCGGGGACGACGTCCTTGACGAGCACGGTGCCCGAGGAGGTGCCGTCGCTGCGCCACAGCTCATCGCCGTGCTCGGGAGTCCAGGCGGAGAAGTAGAGGCGCCCATCCATCGTGGTGAGCTCACGTGGGTTGGAGCTGGCGGGGCCCTGCGCGATGTCGCGCACGGGGAAGGTGCCGAGCACGGAGCCATCGCTGCGCCACAGCTCATCGCCGTGGTCGGGGAAGCGGGTGACGAAGAAGAAGAGGTTGCCAGCGGCGCGAGCGCGCAAGGGCGCGCCGAGGGACGGGAACGGGAGGTCCTGGAGCCGCACCGTTCCATTCGTACCGCCGTCGCTCGTCCAGAGCGCGAGTGTCGAGGGGGCGCCGGGGACGTCCTCGTCCTGCTCGTAGCTCACGAAGAAGAAGAGGCGTCCGTTCACCTCGGTGAGCGCAGTGGGGCGCACGGTGACACCAGGTGGAGGGGTGATTCCCTTCACCGCGACGGTGCCGACCGTGGTGCCGTCGCTGCGCCAGAGGGTCCGGTCGACGAAGAAGTAGAGCCGGCCTTGCGCCGCGACGAGCGGAGAGGGGTAGGCACCGGAGGGACCTTCCGCGATGTCCTTCACCAGCGCGGTGCCCGCCTCGGTGCCATCCGTGCGCCACAGCTCGATGCCGGTCTGGCCGTCATGGGCGAGGAAGAAGAGGTGTGCTCCGAGCTGGATGAGGCTCTCGGGATTCGAGCCCAAGGGGCCGGGACGCAGGTCGACGACCATTCGGGTGTTCGAGGCCTTGCCGTCGCTGCGCCACAGCTCTTCTCCATGAACGCCGTCATGGGCGACGAAGTAGAGCGTGTTCCCCACGGCGGTGAGGTCGCGAGGCTCCGAGCCGAGGGGGCCGGCGCGGACGTCCTTGACGAGCAAGGTGCCCCGGTTGGAACCATCGCTCTTGAAGAGCTCGGCGCCTCGCGAGCGGTCCGTGGCGACGAAGTAGAGGACTCCGCTGACGTCGGTCAGCTCGCGCGGTCCACCGCTGAGGCGGCCTCCGGCGATGTCGTCCACGGGGTAGGGCGAGTCCAGCACGTCGGGGGTGGTACCCAGCCTTCCCATCGACAAGGTGTCATCGGCTCCACCTTCACAACAGAGGGCGGAGACGAGCAGCGTGAGGATCAGTGACAAAGGCAGGAGCGGCAACGCCATGTTGGACACCGTTCTTCGCGCGACAATTCTCGCGCGAGTGGGCGCCAAAGGTGGCTCGCCGCCGCCGTGTGAAAAGTCACCCTCCAGGGAAGGGGGATTGATGGCCTGGGGACATCGCCACGGTCGCTCAGAGACGGCTCAGAAGCCGAAGCCGCGTCGAGGGTCGCGCCACGGTGGATGGAACAGTGTCAGCTTGGGGACCGCTGGCTGGTCCTGAGGTCCAACATGGCCACGCCCTTCGAAGACCTGTCGTCCTTCCTCACGCCGTTTGTTCCCCGCAACTACTGTGACCTCCTGCCCCAGGAGGACCTCCAACCCGCGGACCTCGTCACACTAGGCATGGGCCTGGCGTGGATGCTGGAGCAGAAGCGGGATGACCTGGCGGGGTGGTATCGGCCGTTGAGCCTCGCGGTATTCGAGCGCTTCGGACTCATGGAACTCCCTCAGCACCAGGCGATGCGGGATCAGGCGTCCGGTGTCGAGTTGCTCAAGGTGCTCGGTGTCGTCGGCTCGCCGGGATTGGTCGATGGCCTGGGACGCGCGTGGTTGATGCGCGGCAGGCTCCTGGCGCTGCCCCAATGGGCCTCGGGAGTGCTGGCGGGGCACCCGTTCCAGCTCTCCGTCCTGCATCGAAAGATGCCCACCGAGCTGCGCCCCATGGCCGAGGAAGTGGCGGATGCGCTGGCCGTTCACGCCTCTTCGGCGAACAAGCTCGCGCGGAAGCTGGACCGCTCCATCGTCGCGCTGTGGGGGTGCCCGCTCGAAAAGCTCGACCCATCCGTCACGGTGGCCGAGCTCATCGTCGAGGGGCTTCAGTTCCAGTCGTTCGAGGATTGAAGCTCAGAACGGACTGTCCGCGCCGCGTGTCGGCAACACCGACACGCCGCCGGACAGGTATGCGTCGATGGACTTCGCGGCCTCGCGTCCGTCGGACAGCGCCCAGACGATGAGGCTCGCGCCCCGGCTGGCGTCCCCGGCGCTGTAGACGCCATCCGCCGAGGTGGCGAAGCGCTTGTCCACCTGCACCGTGCCGCGAGGCGAGAGCGCCACGCCCAGGTCGTCCACCAGTCCTGTTGTCTCCGGGCCGGTGAAGCCCATCGCGAGAATCAGCAGGTCCACCTCGAGCGTCGTCTCGGAGCCGGGGACCTCCACCAGCCTCGGGACGCCTCCGACGGCGCGCTGCAGCTCCACCTTCACGGCGTGTAGGGTCTCCAGCTTTCCGTCCGTGCCGACCAGTCGCTTCGTCTGCATCGCGAAGCCACGCTCGCCGCCTTCCTCCTGGCTCGACGAGGTGCGGAAGACCAGGGGCCACCGGGGCCACGGGTTGTCCAGCGCCCGCACGGACGGCGGCGCGGGGAACAGCTCGATCTGCTGCACGCTCTTCGCGCCCTGCCGCAGCGCCGTGCCCAGGCAGTCCGAGCCTGTGTCGCCACCGCCCAGGATGACCACGCGCTTGCCCGCCGCGTTCAGTCGCTCCTGCGCTTCACCATGCCCACCCACGAGCCGGTTCTGGTGCTCCAGGTACTCCATGGCCTGCACCACGCCGCTCAGCTCGCGTCCGGGCACCTCCAGCTCACGAGCCCGCCGAGCCCCCATCGCCAGCAGCAGCGCATCATGTCGCCCGCGCAGCTCGCGGAAGCTCACCGAGCCACCCACGTCCACGCCGGTGCGGAACACCACGCCCTCCGCCTCCATCAGCGCGATGCGTCGGTCCACCACGGACTTCTCCAGCTTGAAGTCCGGAATGCCGTAGCGCAGCAGTCCACCGGCCCTCGGGTCGCGCTCGTACACCGTGACGCTGTGCCCGGCCGCGTTGAGCTGCGCCGCCGCCGCCAGTCCCGCGGGCCCTGAGCCCACCACGCCCACGGTGCGCCCCGTGCGCCGCGTGGGAGGCCGAGGCTTCACCCAGCCCTCCGCGAAGGCGCGCTCGGAGATCTCCTTCTCCATCTGCTCGATGGTCACCGCGTCGCTGTCGATGGCCAGCACGCACGCGGCCTCGCACGGCGCGGGGCACAGCCGGCCCGTCATCTCCGGGAAGCCGTTGGTGCGCGAGAGGATGTCGTACGCCTCGCGCCAGCGGCCCCGGTACACGGCCTCGTTGAAGTCCGGGATGAGGTTCCCCAGCGGACAGCCCTGGTGACAGAAGGGGACGCCACAGTCCATGCAACGTCCGGCCTGTCGCTTCGCCTCCTCGGGCGCCAGTGGCAGCGCGAACTCGCGATAGTCGCCCAGCCGCTCCTGCTTCTCGCGCTTGTGCGGGTGGACGCGGGCCCACTCCATGAATCCGGTCGGCTTGCCCATGGTTCAGCCCCTCCCGCCGACGACGTGTTGGAGCTGCGCCCCCACCGAAGTCTCCGGTGGCTTCTTCGCCGCGCGTCGCGCCTGCAACACGCGCTTGTAGTCCGTAGGCATCACCTTCACGAACCGGGGCACCATCAGCTCCCAGTTGTCCAACACCCGCCGAGCCAGCGCGCTGTGCGTGTGCCGCTGGTGTCGCTCAATCATCCCGTGCACGAGCCAGATCTCCGACTCGTCCACCAGCGACTCCAGCTCCACCATCTCTAGATTGCACCGCTGGCGGAACGTCGTCTCCCGGTCCAGCACATACGCGGTGCCGCCGCTCATGCCCGCCGCGAAGTTTCGGCCCGTGGGGCCCAGCACCACCACCACGCCGCCCGTCATGTACTCGCAGCCGTGGTCTCCCACGCCTTCCACCACCGCCTGCGCGCCGCTGTTGCGCACCGCGAAGCGCTCACCCGCGAGTCCACGCAGGTACACCTCGCCGGCCGTGGCGCCGTAGAGGGCGGTGTTGCCCACCAGCACGTTCTCCTCCGCCACGAAGCGGCTGGACTGGTGCGGGTAGACGATGATGCGTCCACCAGAGAGGCCCTTGCCCACGTAGTCGTTGGCATCGCCCTCCAGCTCCAGCGTCACGCCCGAGACGAGGAACGCGCCGAAGCTCTGGCCCGCCGAGCCCTTCATCCGGACATGCAGCCGCCCATCCGGAAGCCCTCGCGCTCCGTGCCTCTTCGCAATCTCGCCGGAGAGCATGGCGCCCACCGCGCGGTGCGTGTTGCTCACCGGCCGCGTCAACAGCATGGGGGGCCCACCGTCCAGCACCGCCTTCGCGTCGCGAAGCAGCTCATGGTCCAGGTGGTCCGACACATCCTTGGAGCGGGGGACCTTGCAGTGGCGAGGCTCGCTCGCGGGCGCGGCGGGCGCGGCGAGGAGCGCGGAGAGGTCCACGCGGCGCGCCTTCCAGTGGTCCACCGCTGGACGCTGGCGCAGCAGGTCCACCCGGCCTACCAGCTCCTCCATCGTCCGGGCCCCCAGCTCCGCCATCTTGCGCCGCAGGTCCTCCGCGATGAGCAGGAAGAAGTTCACCACGTCCTCGGGCTTGCCCTGGAAGCGCTCCCGCAGCGCTTTGTCCTGGGTGGCGATGCCGGCCGAGCACGTGTTGAGGTGGCACTTGCGCAGCATCACGCAGCCCACGGCCACGAGGCTCGCGGTGGCCATGCCGAACTCCTCGGCGCCCAGCAGCGCGGCCACCAGCACGTCGCGCGCGGTGCGCAGACCTCCGTCCGCCTGCACGCGGATGCGCTCGCGCAGCCCGTTGTGCACCAGCACCTGCTGCGTCTCCGCGAGCCCCAGCTCCCACGGCAGGCCCGCGTGGTGGATGCTGGAGATGGGGGATGCGCCCGTGCCACCCTCGTAGCCGGAGATGACGACGCAGCCCGCGCCCGCCTTCGCTACGCCCGCGGCGATGGTGCCCACGCCCACCTCGCTCACCAGCTTCACGCTCACCCGCGCCTTCGGGTTGGTGGACTGGAGGTCGTAGATGAGCTGCGCCAGGTCCTCGATGGAGTAGATGTCGTGGTGCGGGGGCGGGGAGATGAGCGTCACGCCCGGCGTGGACCAGCGGACCTTGGCGATGCGCTCGTCCACCTTGTGGCCCGGGAGCTGTCCACCCTCGCCGGGCTTGGCGCCCTGGGCGACCTTGATCTGCAACTCGTCCGCGTTGACCAGGTACTCCGTGGTGACGCCGAAGCGCGCGCTCGCCACCTGTTTGATTGCGCTGCGGCGCAAGTCACCGTGCTCGTCCGGCTGGTAGCGCCGCGACTCCTCGCCGCCCTCGCCGCTGTTGGACCTGCCGCCCAGCCGGTTCATCGCGATGGCCAGCGTCTCGTGGGCCTCCGCGCTGATGGAGCCGAAGGACATGGCGCCCGTGACGAAGCGACGCGCCAGGGACAGCGCCGGCTCTACTTCCTCCACGGGAATGGGACGACAACCCTCGGTGACGATATCCAAGAGACCGCGCAGGTTGCAGTGCTCGTGAGTCTCGTCGTCCGCCAGCCGCGAGTACTCCGCGAACTGCGCCGCGTCGTTGCCGCGCACCGCCGCTTGGAGTTTGGCAATCGTCGCCGGGTTCCACTTGTGTCGCTCGCCCTGCCGGCGCCAGCGGTACTGGCCGCCCACGGGGACCTGGCCCTCCGCGGCCTCGAAGCCCCGCGCGTGGCGCTCCGCGACTTCGCGGCCCAGCTCGGGCAGACCCACGCCCTCCACGCGGGAGGACGTGCCGGTGAAGTGGCGCTCAATCAGGCCGCGCTGGAGTCCCACCGCTTCGAACAGCTGGGAGCCCCGGTAGGACTGGAGCGTGGAGATGCCCATCTTGGACATCACCTTCATCAGCCCTTCCTCCACGGCGTGGATGAAGCGCTCCTGCGCCTTCTCCGCGTCCACGCCCAGCTCGCCCCCGTCCGCCAGCGCCCGCACCGTGTCGAGCGCCAGGTACGGATTCACCGCCGCCGCGCCGTAGCTGAAGAGGCAGGCGAAGTGGTGCACCTCGCGCGCTTCCGCTGTCTCCAAGAGGAGGCCCGTGTACATGCGGATGCCGTCGCGGACCAGGCGCTGGTGCACCGCGGACATGGCGAGCAGCGCGGGGATGGCCCCGTGCGCGGCGTCCACGCCCCTGTCGCTCAGGAGCAGGATGCTCGCGCCCGCGTCCACCGCGTCGACCGCCGCCGCGCACAGCTTCTCCACCGCGACTTCCAGCGCGCCCTCGCCGCCGTTCAGCGGATAGAGCAGCGACAGGCGCTTCGTCTCGAACAGGCCTTCGCCGTGGATGGACGCCAGCCGCGCGAGCTGCCCGTTGGTGAGGATGGGACCGGGCAGCGAGAGCCGGTGGCACTGCTCCGGCGTCTCCTCGAACGTGTTGCTCTCCGGGCCCAGCGCCGTCGCCAGCGTCATCACCAGCGACTCACGCAGCGGGTCGATGGGCGGGTTGGTCACCTGCGCGAAGAGCTGGTGGAAGTAGGAGAAGAGGCTGGGGGCCTGGTCGCTGAGCACCGCGAGCGGCGTGTCGGTGCCCATGGAGCCCACCGGCTCCTTGCCCGTCTCCGCCATGGGGGTGATGACCGAGCGGATGTCCTCCACCGTGTAGCCGAACGCGCCCTGCAGCCGCGTCAGCTCGTCGCCGCGCAGTCGCTCCGGCGCGGCGACGGTGGGCAGGTCGTCGAAGGTGAAGACGTTGCGTTGAAGCCAGCGACGGTAGGGCCAGCGCGTGCTGATGTCGCGCTTCACCTCCTCGTCCTCCAGGATGCGGCCCTCGGTGGTGTCCACCAGCAGCATGCGGCCCGGCGTCAGGCGCCCCTTGCGGCGCACCTGCGAGGGCGGCACGTCGATGACCCCCGTCTCCGAGGCGAGGATGATGCGGTCATCCTCCGTGACGAGGTAGCGCGCGGGACGCAGGCCATTGCGGTCCAACGTCGCGCCGATGAGCTGCCCGTCCGTGAAGGCGATGGCCGCGGGACCGTCCCACGGCTCCAAGAGCGCGGAGGAGTACTCGTAGAACGCGCGCTTCTCGTCCGCCATGTGCGCGTCGCCCTCCCACGCCTCCGGAATCATCATCATCATCGCGTGGGGCAGGGTGCGCCCGCCCAGGTAGAGCAGCTCCACCATGTTGTCGAACTGGGCGGAGTCGCTCTTGCCCGGGACGATGATGGGCCACAGCGGCTCCAGGCTCCCACCCAGCCGCGCCGTCTGGAGCAGCCCGCGCCGCGCCGTCATCCAGTTGCGGTTGCCACGCAATGTATTGATTTCGCCGTTGTGCGCGATGAAGCGGAACGGCTGCGCCAGCTCCCACGTGGGGAACGTGTTGGTGGAGAAGCGCGAGTGCACCAGCCCCAGCGCGCTGACGAACTCCGTGTGCTGGAGGTCCGGGTAGAAGCGGGGCAGGTCCGCGGGGAGCAGCAGGCCCTTGTAGACGAGCGTCTCCGAGGAGAGGCTCGCCAGGTGGAAGCGGCCCTTCGGGTCCACGCCGCGCGCCTGCACGCGGTTCTCCGTCAGCTTGCGGATGCGGTACAGCTTGCGCTCGAAGGCGCTGGGCACCACGCGCCGCCGGGCGATGAACAACTGGCGGATGACGGGTGCGGCCTCGCGCGCCACCGGCCCCAGGTGCTCCGGCGCCACCGGGACGTCGCGCCAGCCGAGCACGCGCTGGCCCTCCTCGGCGACGACCTCCTCCAGCACCGCCTCGCACGCGGCCCGCGCCTCCACCTCCTGCGGCAGGAACACCTGGGCCACGCCGTACTGCCGACGCGGAGGCAGTTCGAAGCCCAGCTCCGGCGCCTCGTGCTCGAAGAAGCGGTGCGGCAGCTGGACGAGGATGCCCGCGCCGTCGCCTGTCCGAGGATCCTTCCCCGCCGCCGCCCGGTGACTCAGGCGGTTGAGCAGCTCCAGGGCGTCCTCGACGATGCCTCGAGAGCGCTCACCCCGCAGGTGAGCCACGAAGCCCACCCCGCAGGCGTCGTGTTCGGTCTCGGGCTCGTAGAGGCCGTACCGGCCGGGGGGGAGGGTCGCGGTCATCAACTTCCCCTTTCCCGCGTGACGCGGGAGGTCATCGTTGTTGTCGCTACACGCTAACGCGACGCGTTGACTCCCGTAAAGAAGTCGCGGGCGAGGGGCCGGTGGTCGGGCGGCGGACCGAGGGGCCTTGCCGGCCACCCTCAAGCCGGAGGCCTTCGTCAATGGGTGGGCGGTCGATTGCCCTCGGGGGAGGGGCGGCCTCGACACGCCTTGGGAGGGGCCCACCGTGGTGGGGGGCCCGGGCGCGGCCGGGATTCGCTATGAAGCGCCCGCCCGCGCGAGCTTCTCTCGCACGGCGTCATGAGGACCGCGCCATGCCCTACACCCCCATCATCGGCACCCTGGGCTACGTGATGTCGCCGGACCGGCAACGGGTGCTGCTCATCCACCGCAACGCCAGGCCCGAGGACGCCCACCTGGGCAAGTACAACGGGCTTGGCGGGAAGATGGAGCGCGACGAGGACGTGGCGGCGTGCATGCGCCGCGAGATTCGCGAGGAGGCAGGCATTGAGTGCACCCGCATGGTCCTTCGCGGCACGCTGTCATGGCCCGGCTTCGGCAAACAGGGCGAGGACTGGCTCGGCTTCGTCTTCCGCATCGACGCCTTCGAGGGGACGCCGCTGGAGCGCAACGCGGAGGGCACGCTGTCCTGGGTGCCGCTCGACGAGCTGCCCCGGCTGCCCATGTGGGACGGGGACCGGCACTTCCTGCCGCTCGTCTTCGACGAGGACCCCCGGCCGTTTCACGGAGTCATGCCGTATTCCGGGGGAAACGCGTTGAGCTGGAATTACACGCGACTCTGAATCACGTGGTGTCTGGGCGGATTCGCGGGCAGTGCGTGTATTTGAGCGTGTAATGAAAACAATACGCTCGGGTTGGCCTTGCGCGTTGACGAGCCCTGGCTTGTCGGCGTAGTTCTAGGTCACCCGAACATGAGAATGATTCTCAATTTCGACATGTCCTCCGTGGAAGACAGCCCGCCGGCCGAGCGGAGCGCGGAGTCGTCCGTGCGGTTGTTCCGCATGGGCGAGTCGTCGGAAGGAGAAGGTCTTTGGGGGCGCTGGAGTTGGGCGCTCGTCACGGCGGTGGTGGTTCACCTGGGAGTGCTCGTGGTGGGCCTGGCCCTGCCCGCGAGCGCGCGGCAGAAGGCGCCGGAGAAGGAGGAGCCGGAGCTGGTGTTCCTCTCCTTCGCGCCGCCGCCTCCCGCGCCGGGAGGTCCGTCCCGTCCCGCCTCGGCCGAACGGGCCTCGCGACAGTCCCGTCCGCGCATGCCTCGTCCGGTGGTGGCGCCTCGGGCCGTGGTGCCCGCGCCGAAGCCCGAGGTCGTCGAGCCCACGCCTCCCGAGGAGTCGCCCGCCGCTCCTGAGCCGACGAGCGAGCCCGAGGCCGCCACGGAGGCGGCTTCCGAGGCTCCCTCGGGGCCGAGCGTGCCGGGTGGAGTCGCTGGGGGCGTGGTGGGTGGCACCCAGGGCGGCATCGTGGGGGCGCCGGGTGGCATGGGCGAGGCGGTGGGGTTGGGGCAGGTGCTGCGGCCTCCGTCCGTCCTGAAGCAGCTCACGCCGGAGTACCCCCGACGGGCCCGCGTCGACGGCGTCCAGGGGCTCGTCCTGGTCCGCATCATCGTCGGCACCGACGGTGAGGTGGAGACCGAGCACACGCGGATCATCCGCTCCATTCCCATGCTCGACGCGGCGGCGATCGCCGCTGTGAATCGGTGGCGGTTCTCTCCGGCCATCGGACGTCACGGCAAGCCCGTGCGCGTCATCCTCGAGCTTCCCGTCCAGTTCTCCTTGAAGTGAAGCAGGCCATGGTCCTCCCGTTCCGCAAGACGCTCTTCTGGATTCACCTGGTCGTCGGTGTCGTCGTTGGCATCGTCGTCGCCATCATGTCGGTGACGGGGGTGGCCATCGCCTTCGAGTCCCAGGTGCTGGAGTGGGCGGAGTCCGACGCTCGCACCGTGCCCGCTCCGGCGGCGGAGGCGCGGCGGCTGTCCATCGAGGCGCTGGTGGCCAAGGTGCGCGAGGCGAAGCCCGAGGCCCAGGTGTCTGGCGTCACGGTGTATCCGTCCGCGACGGCCGCCGCGCAGGTGGCGCTGGGGCGCAGTGGGGTCGTCTTCGTCAATCCCTACACGGGCGAGGTTCGGGAGGGTGGGGCGAAGGGCTGGCGCGACTTCTTCCATGTGATGGAGGACTGGCACCGGTGGCTCGCGACGAGCGGTGACGGCCGTCCGGTGGGCAAGGCGCTCACGGGCGCGTCCAACGCGGGGTTCCTCTTCCTGGCGTTGTCGGGGCTCTATCTGTGGTGGCCGCGCAAGTGGACGCTGAAGACGGTGCGCCCGGTGATGTGGTTCCGCGGTGGGTTGAAGGGCAAGGCGCGTGACTTCAACTGGCACAACGTCATTGGCCTCTGGAGCATGCCGGTGCTGGTGGTGCTCACGGCGTCGGGCATGGTCATCTCGTACAAGTGGGCGTCGGACTTCGTCTACACGGTGACGGGAAGCCCGGTGCCGGCGACGGGAGGGCCTCCGGGGTCCGCTGGCGTGAAGGTGACGCCGCCGGAGGGCGGAGCGCAGCGCAAGGAGCTGGGTGTGCTCCTCGCGACGGTCCAGGAGCAGGCGCCCGACTGGGCGAGCATCACGTATCGCCTGCCGTCGCCGCCCCGAGGCGCGGGTGGACCCGGTGGACAAGGTAAGCCGTCCGAGTCGCCGGCCGCGCAGCCTGCGGGGGCAGGGCAGGGCGCCGCCGCTCCTGGTGGTGAGGGCGCGCGTCGCTCGGGCACTGAGGGCGAGCGTCGTGGCGAAGGTGAGCGTCGTGCAGAGGGTGCGCCTCGTGCCGACGGTGAGCGCCGTGGCGAGGGCGCGTCGCGCGAAGGGAAGGGCGCCTCCGACGGCAAGGTCGACGCGGTCACCTTCGCCGTGAAGCAGCAGGACGCCTGGCCGCTGTTCGCGTCCACGCAGTTCTCGGTGGACCCGTTCTCCGGCGCCGTCGCGAAGCGTGAGGGCTTCGCGGACTTCAACGCCGGACGCAAGCTGCGGACCTGGCTGCGCTTCCTCCACACCGGCGAAGCACTCGGTTGGATGGGCCAGCTCATCGCCGCCCTCGCCTCACTGGGCGGTGTCTTCCTCGTGTGGACCGGCCTCGCCCTGTCGTGGCGACGCTTCTTCCCGAAGCGCCGGCCGCAGCCCTCGTCGACTGTGCCAGCAGTACCCGAGCCCGCGCCCGCGAGCTCGACGGAGACCCCCGCCTAGGACACCTCGAAACGGGCGGGCGAGGTTCCCGCGACGCCCTCTGGGCGTCTCTCTTGAGTTTGGTTGATTCTGAAAATCGAAGTCATTCGCGAAACAATTTGGAACGGGCCCCATGGGGCCGGGGAGTGGGAGAGAGTCATGTCGTTCATCAAGTCACGCAGCCCTGGAATCCGGACGAGCGCAGGTCACTCCGGCGGAATTCGTTCCGCGCTGAAGCCGTGGGGCCCCGCCATGGGCCTCGCGTCCGCGCTGGCGGCCGGTGGGGCCGTGGCGCAGGAGCAGGAAGCACAGCAGGCGCCGGTGGCCGCGGAGGCTCCGGCCACGCAGGTGGAAGGCGCACCCGTCGCCGCGCCCGTCGAGCCCCAGGCCCCGCAGGCCAGCCCCGAGACGCAGGGCACCGAGGGTCAGTTCACGCTGCCCACCGTGCAGGTGCAGGGCGAGTCCGAGGGCTATCAGGTCCGTGAGAGCTCGCTGCCTCGCGCCCAGCGCGCGCTGGTGAACACGCCGCAGTCCGTGACGGTGGTCCCCGAGGAGGTGCTCGAGGAGCAGCAGGCCACCACGGTGCGGGACGCGCTGCGCAACGTCTCCGGCATCACCATGAGCGCCGGCGAAGGTGGCCGGCAGGGTGACGCCTTCATCCTGCGGGGCTTCTCCGCGCAGAACGACGTGTCCCGCGATGGCGCCAGGGACTTGGGCTGGTTCACCCGCGACACGTTCAACCTGGAGGGCGTGGAGGCGTACTTCGGTCCCTCCGCCGTGCTCTTCGGCCGTGGCTCCACGGGCGGCGCCATCAACCTGGCGACGAAGAAGCCCAAGCGCACGTCCTTCCAGGAGGTCGCCGTGAGCGGCGGCACCGCGCCGTCGGGCCGCGTCGAGGCGGACCTCAACGAGGCGGTGTCGGAGAACTTCCAGGCGCGCCTCAACCTCATGGGCCAGCTGGCCAACACGGCGGGCCGCGATGAGGTGAAGGACAACCGGCTGGGCCTGGCGCCCTCGCTGCGCTTCAAGGTGGCCGAGCAGACCACGCTGGAGCTCGACTACCTCTTCCAGCGCGAGGACGGCCTGCCCGACTACGGCGTGCCCTACTTCAACGGCAAGCCCGTCACGGAGACGCTGGATGTGCCGCGCGGCAACTTCTACGGCGTGACGGCGGACACCGAGCGCGTGGATGCCCACGTCGCCACGGCGCGCCTCTTCCAGGGCCTGGGCGAGCAGCTCCAGTTCACCAACACGCTGCGCTTCGGCCGCGTGGACCGCTTCGCCAGCCCCACCGCGCCGCGCGGACTCACCCCCGCGGGCGCTCCGACGACCATCGGCCGGCAGCGCTTCCAGACGGAGACGGACAACTCCTTCGTCTCCAACCAGGCCACCGTGGGCGGAGAGCTGGAGACGGGCTTCGTCAAGCACACCGCGAACGCGGGCGTGGAGCTGTCGTGGGAGAAGCGCGGCCAGTCGCGTGACAACCTCAACGCGGTGGGCCTGCCCACGGGCCCCAACATCCCGGCGGACCTGTTCGAGCCGGACGCGGACCCGGACCTGTCCGCGGTGTCGCCGGTGTTCTCCGGCTCCAACGTGAGCATCCAGCGGACGCTCGGCCTCTTCGCCGCGGACCAGGTGCAGCTCGGTCAGTACCTGGAGCTGGTGGGCTCGCTGCGCTGGGACGTCTTCAACACGGACTACTCCACCACGGGCAACACCGGCGCGAAGACGCGGCTGCGCAAGAGCGACCACCTCTTCAACTGGCGCGCGGGCGTCGTCCTGCACCCGACGGAGAAGGTGAGCGTCTACGGCATGTACGGCACCTCCTCCAGCCCCTCCGCGGAGCTGGGCTCGGTGTCCGCGGACACCGTGAGCCTGGACCCGGAGAAGAACGCCATCCTGGAGGCGGGTGCGAAGGCGGACCTGCTCGACGGCCGGCTCGGGCTGACGGGCGCGGTGTTCCGAATCACCAAGACGGACGCGCGCGTGCCCAACACGGACCCGGAAGGGCCGCCGCAGGTGCTCCAGGGTGAGCAGCGCGTGCAGGGCTTCAACGTGGGCATCGCCGGCACCATCGTCGAGCGCTGGAAGGTGCTCGCCAACTACACCCTGATGGACTCCGCCATCCTGGAGCACACCAACGCGTTCCTGGTGGGCCAGCGGCTGCCCAACACGCCGCGCCACAGCATCTCCCTGTGGACGACGTACTCGCCGCTGAAGGACTTCACCGTGGGCGGCGGCGCCGTCTACCAGGACGTGACGAGCGTCAGCAATCCCACGGCGCCCACCACGGCCACCAGCTACGTGCCGAACTTCTGGCGCTTCGATGCCTTCGCCAGCTACGCGTTCGGAAAGGCACAGGTCCAGCTCAACGTCTACAACCTCACCGACACGCTGTATTACGACCAGTACTACGGCGGCCACGCCGTCCCCGCGGATGGCGTGTCCGCGCTGCTGACGGCGCGGTACCGCTTCTAGGCGAAAGGCTCGCGGTCATGATGTTGCACATTCCCAATGTCCTGACCGCGGCCGAAGTCTCCCGCTGCCGCGCGGTGATGGAGCAGGCGGACTGGACGGACGGCAAGGTCACCGCCGGCCACCAGTCCGTCCAGGTGAAGAAGAACCTCCAGCTCCCAGAGGGAAGCGCCGCGGCGCGGGAGCTGGGGGAGCTGGTGCTCGCGGGGCTGGAGCGCACGCCGCTCTTCATCTCCGCCGCGCTGCCGCAGCGCGTGTTTCCTCCGCTGTTCAACCGCTACGACACGAGCATGTCCTTCGGCTCGCACGTGGACGGCGCCATCCGCTTCCTTCCCGGGACGGGGCAGCGCGTGCGCACCGACGTGTCGGCCACGCTCTTCCTCTCCGAGCCGGACAGCTACGACGGCGGAGAGCTCGTCGTCGAGGACACGTACGGCCACCACGCGGTGAAGCTGCCGGCGGGGGACCTCATCCTCTATCCGTCCACGAGCCTGCACCACGTCACCCCGGTGACTCGGGGCGCGCGGCTGGCTTCGTTCTTCTGGATTCAGAGCATGGTGCGCGACGTGTCCCAGCGCGCCCTGCTGTTCGACCTGGACACCGCCATCATGCAGCTCAACCAGGAGGTGCCCAAGAGCCCCTCCCTGGTCATGCTGACGGGCGTGTACCACAACCTGCTCCGCCAGTGGGCGGAGCCCTGACGGACCTCAGGTACCGCGGTCCTTGCGGACCACGACCTTGCGACCGCGGATGGTCGCCGCCTTCAGCGCGGCGATGACGCGGTTGGCATCCGGCTCGGGGACTTCCACGAGCGAGAACGCGTCGGTGATCTGGATGGCGCCGATGCGCGACGAGTCCAGGCCCGCTTCACCGGCGATGGCGCCCACCAGGTCCGCAGGACGCATGCCCGCCACGCGGCCCGCGCCAATCCACAGCCGGGTGGTGTCCCACGACGGAGGACCCGCGGGGCGCTTGGGGCCGCGCTCGGTGCGAGCCGGACGCGAGCCCGGACCGCTGGAGGGACCGCCGGGGCGGCTCGTCCGCTCCTTGCGCTCCGTCATCGGCGCGGTGGCGGGAATCTCCTCCTCTTCCTTCGCGCGGCCTTCGTCCTGCGAGTCCTGGAGGAGCTTCACGGCGGCCGCGGCGATGTCGAGCGGCTCGAACTCGCCGGCCAGGTCCTCCACGATGCTGCGCAGCGACTCCAGTCCGCCGGCCACCAGCGTCTCGCGCAGCGTGGCGCGCATCAGCTCCTGGCGCCGGGCCCGGAGGTCCGCCACGGTGGGGATGGTGGCCACCGTGATTCGCTGGCCGGTGACCTTCTCGATGTTGCGCAAGAGGCGAGTCTCGCGAGCCTCCACCAGGGTGATGGCCACGCCCTCCCGGCCCGCGCGGCCGGTGCGGCCGATGCGGTGCACGTACGCCTCCGGGGCGTTGGGCACGTCGAAGTTCACCACGTGGGACAGGCGGGGGATGTCCAGGCCGCGCGCCGCGACGTCCGTGGCGACGAGCAGGTCCGTCCCGTGGGACTTGAGCTGCTTGATGACGCGATCCCGCTGCTCCTGCGTCATGCCGCCGTGGAGCGCGTGCGCGCGCCAGCCCCTGCCGTTGAGGGAGACGGTGAGGTCGTCCACCTCCGTGCGGGTGCGACAGAAGATGATGGCGGCGGTGGGGGACTCCACGTCGAGCAACCGGCCCAGCGCGGCGATCTTGAACGAGCGCGGGACGACGTACGCGGTCTGCCGGATGCGGGGCAGCTCGCCCGGCTCCACCTTCTCCTTGGCGATGCGCACGCGCACCGGCTGGCGCAGATGGCGCTCGGCGATGCTCGCGATGCGCGGAGGGAGCGTGGCGGAGAACAGGGCGGTCTGACGGTTCTCGGGTGTCCCGGAGAGGATGGCCTCCAGGTCATCGGCGAAGCCCATGTCGAGCATCTCGTCGGCCTCGTCGAGCACGACGGTGCGGACGTTCTCGAGCTGGAGCGTGCCCCGGCGCAGGTGGTCCAGGGCGCGACCGGGGGTGGCGACGACGACGTCCACGCCGCGCTTGAGGACCCGAAGCTGCTGGCCGATGACCTGGCCGCCGTAGAGGGGCAGGACGGTGGCGCCGAGCTTCTGGCCGTAGCGGTGGATGGCCTCGGACACCTGCATGGCCAGCTCGCGGGTCGGCACGAGCACCAGGGCGGAGGTGTTGTGGGGGCTGGCTTCTCCCGGCGTCAGGTGGTGGAGGAGGGGCAGGGCGAAGGCCGCGGTCTTGCCGGTGCCGGTGGCGGCGATACCGAGCAGGTCCTTCCCTTCGAGCAGCGGGGGAAGGGCTGCCAACTGAATGGGCGTGGGCTCCTCGTATCCGAGGGCACTGAGCGCCTCTACGAGCTGGGGCTTGAGGCCCAGGGATTCGAAGGATGCGACGGGGGGCGAAGACGGCGGTGCGGAAGTCACGTCGGGGCTTGTACCACCGGCGTCCACCCTCGTGGCTCTAAGAATCACCGTTCTGTCCCACATCTATCGGGGCCCTGGTGGGCGTGGGTGGGTGAAAGGGCCGGGAGCCACCCTCTCACGTGAGGGAATTCAGCCCTGCTCCGAAGCCCCAAGGCGGCTGACCTCGTGAAGGCCTGTCGCAGTGGCGTGGAAGACGGCGAAGGCGTCCGCGCCCTGCTCGACGCTGGCGAGACAACACACCTGGGAGACGCGGCCCGAGGCGTGGGTGAGCGTGCCCCGGTAGCGCTTGTGCAGATGTCCACAGAGGACGAGCCGGGGTTCGAGCGCTTCGGCCACCAGCCGCGCGTAGTCGTTGCCCACGGCCTCGGCGTTGGGGCTGCGGCGCTGCTGCTCGAAGTCCCCCCGGTCCTCGGCGGCGATGATGCCGGAGGGCCAGTCGTGCACCAGGAGCACATCTGCCCGCTCCAGGGTCAGCGCGCGGTCGATGTCCTCTTCGTTGAAGCAGGTGAAGTCCTTGGGGGAGACGGTGCCCAGCAGGGACAGGGGCGGATGTGGCTTCTGGAAGCCGGCCTCGTCGTGGATGCCGGAGACGCCGACGACGCGCAGCCCCCTGGGCTCGATGACGCCCACGCGGCCCAGGTACTGGCAGTTGGTGGCGACCAGGGCGCCCGCGGGGGCGGTGTCCAGGTGGCCATGGGGCTCGTGGTTGCCGCCGATGAAGTAGACGGGCCAGGGGAAGCGGCGGCGGTTCTGGTGGTAGTCCGCGAAGTCACCCAGGTGCTTGTAGCGGGCGGGGGCGGCCATGGTCGCCAGGTCCGCCTCGTCGCGGTGGGGCTCGAAGTCTCCGACCTGGAGGACGAAGGCCAGCGGGCGGTTCGCGTTCTTCGTCCAGGTCTGGAGGAAGGACACCATCCGGTTCATCCGGCCGTGCACGTCGCCCACGGCGGCGAAATAAAAACCAGCGGAGCCCAGGGTCATGGTCGCCTCCCAGCATGACGCGTCCTGGCGTCGAGTGGCGCAGCGACGTTTCCCTGATGTGGGGGCTGACTGGGAGGGGGAGTTGTCCGGGTTTCGCAACTTCTACAAGGGGGCAGAGATAATCCCTTCAAGAAGTCGCGGCCGAGGTGCCCCTGGGGCCCGGCTGCCATCCAAACCCCCGGAGAACCTCCCATGACGCGCATCACCTCCAACGGAGGCACGCCGACCCGTGCCCCCCGCAGCGAGACGTCCGCCCCCGTGGCGCAGCCGAAGCCGGAGGTCCGCAACTCCGTGGTGGCCTCGCAGGACAGCTTCTCCCGTCCGACGCAGAAGGGCGTGGAGCGAGCCGCGGTGGCCATCAACCCGGATGAGTTCGTTCCAGGACCCACGCGTCGGGATGTCTTCAACGACCTCGACGTCCAGAAGATCCGCCAGCAGTCGAACGTCAAGAGCCTCCACGACGGCGAGACCACGCCCCGCACGCGCGAGGAAGCGCTGGCCAAGGCGGATCGCCTCCTGGGCGGCGCGGACTTCCTGCTCCAGCGGGAGACGGCGCAGGGTGCCACCATCACCCGTGATGCCAAGGACGTGAATGACGCGGCGGACACGGACCCGACGTCGCCGCGCCACCAGGCGGCCGTGGCCGAAGTCGAAGCCAACGCGGCGCTGGAGCAGGAGGCGCTGCAGAACCTGTCCCCCGAGGAGCAGCAGCAGTACCAGGCGGTGCGCGACGGGCTGATGGCGGTGGAGCCCGCGGGCGATCCGGTGGCGGCGCTCGCGCTCCAGAAGCTGCTCCTGGAGGGCAAGCTGCCGGGGGCGGAGGCGATTGGCGGCGAGGGCAACCTGTTGGATCAACTCCACACGCTGCAGACGCAGGAGCTGGGCGAGGGGATTGACCGGGGCGCGCTGCTGTCGGACGTGGTGCAGGAGCTGGCGACGCCCGAGTCCGTCAACCAGCGCAACAAGGGCACGTGCGCGGCCACCGCGGCGACCCTCCAGCTCATCCTGGAGAGCCCGGCGGAGTACGTGCGCCTCGTCGCGGGGCTCGCGAGCACGTCGGGCGAGGTGACGCTGGCCGACGGCGAGACGGTGATGAAGCGCGAGGCGCTGGGCGCGGAGGCCAAGGGCGGAGAGGACGTCCGCTCGGAGAGCCAGGAGCTGATTGCGCCGGCGTTCATGGAAGTCGCCAACGGTGGCGAGAGGGACTACCAGGACAAGCCGGACGCCCACTACGAGGACGGGGAGAAGACGCACAGCGGTCTGTATCCGTCCGAGTTCGACCGGCTCGCGGAGGCGGTGTTCGACCGGAAGGTCGACACGGTGTCTGGCATTGGCGGGGCCGAGGAGGAGGCGGAGGCGTGGGACCTCATCCAGGAGCGCACGGCCGCCGGTGAGACGGTGGCGGTGGGAATGACCTGGGGCACCGGAGGTCACCAGGTGGTGGTGACGGGCACGGGCGTGGACCCGAAGACGGGCGAGGAGTACGTCGAGTACACCAACCCCTGGGGCCGCACCGAGCGCATGCCGAAGGAAGAGTTCCTCAGCCGGCTCAACAGCATGCACACCCGCCCCGAGGAGAAGGTGAAGGAGAAGGAACTGGACCGCGACCCGAGGCACCCGGACGCGCCTGACCGCATCGCGAGGACGGGGTAGTCGAGCGGGCGCGGCTTCAGCCGACGAGCGAGGGCCAGTTCCGGCCGACCCAGGCGCGCTGTTCGACTTCGTCGCGCCAGCTCCGGTCCTCGCGGTCGATTCTTCGCGACGTGGCGAAGAGTCCTTCGAGGGCCGTGAGCAGCCGCTCGGCGAAGGGCGCGTCCTCCACGACGAGGAGCGCCTCGCTCTCCCAGTAGGCGGCGGTGACGTCCAGGTTGGCGCTGCCGATGGCGACGGCCGTGGTGTCACAGACCAGCAGCTTCGCGTGGACGTGGGGGAAGAGCCGCTCGAGCTCCGGCTCCCACTCCGGCATGGCGGGCAGGGCCCACTCGTAGGCGATGGCGCCCGCCTCGATGACGGCGTCCAGGCGGCTGCGCACGTAGCGGTCCGCCACCTCTCGCAGCGCGCCCCCGGGGAAGTACGTCCGCGCGGAGCCGTAGTGGGGCCTGACGCTGCCGAACAGCACCTCCACGCGGACGCCCCGGCGCACGGCGGCGATGAGCGCGTTCCGCAACTCGAGCAGCAACGGGAAGGTGTTCACCAGCACCAGTCGTGAGCGCGCGTGGCGGATGAGCGCGAGCTGCGTGTCGAGCGTGTGCGTGTCCTTGAGCCCTTCGTGCAGGGCGACGCGGGCCGCCATCGTCCCGACGGGTGCCGCGGGCGGGAAGGCGTAGGGCTCGCCGCCCGCGCGAGTCCATTCGGCCAGGAACGCGCTTTCGAGGGTGCTGACCAGCGGTCCCTCCAGGCGCGCGCCACAGTCGAGCCAGGGGATGTCGCGGTAGTGGGAGGTCCGCCGCAGGCCCACTTCATCGAAGCCCGTGTAGTAGGGCGCACCGAGATTTCTCCCCGAGACGAAGGCGCGAGCGGAGTCGATGAGGGTCAGCTTGCGGTGGTTGCGCTGCTTGAGCTCGGAGAGGCTGGGCACGCCGACGAGGGGGGCGATGGCGCGCACCTCGACGTTGGGCGTCTCGGCGAGCGTCACGAGCGCGGGGTTGAGGGCGCCAAAGGAGTCATGGCCGCTGTAGAGCGCGTCCGCGAGGAAGCGCACCTGGACACCGCGCGCGGCGGCTCGCTTCAGCGCGTCGGTGATGCGGGCGGTGACGCTGTCGTCCTCGACGATGTAGCACTGCCAATGGAGGGTGGTACGGGCCGCGTCGATGGCCGCGAGCACGGACTCACGCGCCAGACCGTTGTCGAGCTCGAAGTCGATGTGATGCCCCTCCAGGCGGGGACTGCATCCCGCGAGCGTCAGCTCCCGAGCCCAGGTGTTCGGCGCATCCGGAATGGGGAGAGGCTCCAGGAGGGTGGCTCGGGGCAGGGCCAGGCACTCCTGGGGGCTCAGCGTGCGAAGGAGCGGATGGACGGGCTTGTGTTCCTCGCGAGTGACGACGGCGGCGATGGCGATGCCCGCGGTGGCCAGCCGCGTGGCGACTCGGAGGAGGCGCTGTCCATCGACCTGCTGGGGCACGTCATCGGCGCGAGCGTCGTCGAGCCACGCGCTGGCATCGAGCAACAGGGGCCAGGGCGTCTCGGGCAGCAGCTCGCGGAGGTGGGCGCGCTGAGCGTCGAGCGAGTCCGTGTCGCGCAGCCGGACGAAGACCAGGTGATGGCGGTCCCTCGCCAGGGCGTGGGCCGCCGCGACCGCGTCCTCATCGAGCAGGCTGTCGACGAGGAGCAGCGGCTGCTCGGGTCCGAGCACGTAGCACGGCGACAAGTCCCTGGGCGCGGAGGTGCCAGAGAAGGAGAACGCGAGCGGGTGGAGTCCGCGAACGTGCTCGAACCAGGACGCGCTGAGCGCGGCGGTGCCTCCTTCGTGAGGGGTGGTTCCCAGGCAGGCTCCACCTTCGAAAACGGACAGCGCGCCTGCCTCGGGGACGGAGACGCTCGACATGAAGCCGACGCGCTCAACGGAGAAGCGGGGCTGAAGGCCAGGGACGGCCACGGAGTCGGAGACCGCGTAGTGGTCCTCGAACAACACGGACGCCGTCTGCGTGCGGGGCAGCAGGAGCGTGGGGACGCGGGCCTCCTGGAGCGCCTTGGCGCCGAGCATCCCGAGCACCAGGGCCTCCATGTCGGCGAGCGCATCGGCGGGGATGACCAGCAGGTCCGCGCCGGAGCGGACGGCCGCGACGTCGAAGGCCTCGACGCGGCTGTCGGCGGGGTTTTCGGTGAGCGCCTCGACGTGGAGCGTCTGGGTGATGCCCAGGGCGTGGGAGAGGGCCCGGAGGTGTGAGGCCTGCTCCGGGGCCGAGCCCGTGGTGAGCGCGATGAGCTCGGAGGGGAGGGCGCAGCCGGAGAGAAACGTGGCCATCGCGCCGAGGCCTCGCCCCTCCGGGGTGATGGCCACGGCCGTGCGCGAAGGCATCGGGGGCGGGGTGGGGGAGGTCTGCCCGATGGAGAGCACCGGGATGTGCTCCCTCAGCGACAGCATGAGCATGGCCCCCACGCGTGCGCGCGGTGACGTGTCGAGATGGGGCCCGAGGACGACGAGGTCGGCGCCGTGCTGCGTGGCGGTCTGGACGACTGCGCTGGTGTCGAGGTGGGTTTCGAGGGAGCCACGGACCTCGATGGAGGGGCTCCAGTCGCGAAGGGCGTGCCGAAGGCGGTCCAGCACGGTGAGGCTGGCGGGAGGAGGGGCCTCCAGCTCGCTGCGCTCGGGGACCAGGCCGTACAGGTAGACGGCCTCGGGCGCGGCGCTCAGTCGCTTCGTGGCGTGAAGCACCACCTCGGACTCCGAGCCGGCATCGAAGACGATCATCAGACGACGGAACATGGCGCGCGCGGTTCCCGGAGGATCTGGTCGCCCGCCTTCACCGACCCGCGGCTCCAGCGGTCGACCCGGGAACCATCATGCCGGAGTTGGGGCCGGGTGGCGTCCCTGGATGGCGCCGTGCCCGTCGGTCTCGGGCGGTGATGTGCGGCGCAATGCGTTTCAGCTCTGATATAAAACAGCCTTTTGTCCGGCTTGGCAGATGGCTTCAATGAGAGCCCTGTGAAATTGCAGGCGGATTGTAAATGGTTGCCTGAGGCAACGAATCTGGAATCAGGCTAGGCTTCAGCTTCATGACCGTTCCAGCGTGTCGCGGAAGTCGTCTGTTGATGGCACTCGTCGTGGTGGGTGTCATGGGCTGCGGAGCCGAAGTCTTCGAGCAGGAGGTCCGCGAGGACGTGGAGACCGCGCCGCTCCGTCTGGTGGACTTCGCGGTGGGCATCTCGGATTCGGATGCGGAGACGTTCACCCATCCAGCCTGGGATGGGCTCAACGTGATTCGGGCCCGGGTCGTCGTGCCCTATGACGTGGCCCAGCGACCCGCCAACGATGCGCGGCGGTTGAAGTTCGAGGCGTGGCTGCAAGCAGCGGCGGCGAAGTCCGTGGAGCGCTACGTGACGCTCGGGCCGAGCGACCTGCGCAAGGCGGCCAATGGGAAGTACCTGGCGCCCACGGACGTGGAGTTCCGCGCGGCCTTCGAGGCGTTCCACGCGACGTACCCGGCCATCACCCTGGTGGGGGCCTGGAACGAGCCGAACTTCCCGAACTCCGTCCTCCAGAGCGGAGTCCCGTTGGATCAGCCGACCTGCGCGAGCGAGGACCTGGAGCACTGTGGGCCGCTGAGGGCGGCGTTCTACTACCGGCTCGTCGTGAGCATCTGCCCGGACTGCACGGTGGCGGCGGGGGAGTTCGACGCCACGCCGAACGACCCCTATTGGGAGCGCTATCGCATCTTCCTGCGCGGCCATCGGCCGAAGCTGTGGAGCATCCATCCGCACCACGACGCCAATCGCTATCAGGCGAGCGGCGCGCACTGCGTACCGGGGGACCAGGGCTGCACGACGCGGACCTTCGTGAACTGGCTCGGCGGGTTGGACTCGAGCTGGGACGTGGGACACATCTGGCTGACGGAGGTGGGGGCCTTCTACCGGAACGCCGACGGCCAGGTGTTCGGGGATGCGTCGCAGCGCGACACCACGAAGTTCATCTTGCGCCTGCCGAACCTGAGCGGGCGAATCACGCGCATCTACTATTACAACTACACGAACCAGTGCTCGACGGCGGCGAACTGCGCCATGCAGGACCGGGGCATCATCGCGCCGGAGCCGTGGGATGGGACTCCGCTGGGCTACGACACCGCGGGCCGAATCCGGCCGTCCTACGCCGTGTTGAGGGACAGGGACACCAACGGCCCTTGAGTCCCAGGGCCTCAAGGGGCTTGCAAGGACACACAGCATGGACAGTAGGGTGCGGACTCCCCTCGCTCCCCGGAGTCTGTCCATGAAGCGAAGTCAGTGGCTGCACCTTGGCGTGGCCTTGGTCGCCCTTGTCCTTGCTGGTTGCAATGATTCGCAATCAGGAGAATCTCAATCGTCAGGGATTGAGCAGTCCTCGAGCGGCTCCGCCCTGGCGCCGGTCCGGGTGCCGAAGTCGGTGGGCAAGAAGATCTACGCCCACCTGATGCCATGGTTCGAGACCTCGTCTTCCTCCGGCAACGGTGCCTGGGGCATCCACTGGACGATGGCGAACCAGAACCCCAACAACGTGGATGGCTCCGGACGTAGGCAGATCGCCGCGCACTACTATCCGCTGATTGGCCCCTATGCCTCCGGGGACAAGGACGTCATCGAGTACCAGCTGCTGCTGATGAAGTACGCGGGCGTGGACGGCGTCCTCATCGACTGGCCGGGCACGGTGAATGCCTGGGACTATCCGAAGAACAAGCAGAACTCCGAGGCCTTCATCGCGCGCACCGCGGCGGTGGGGCTGGACTTCGCCATCGTCTATGAGGACCACAACATCCAGCTCGCGGCGAACGCGGGCATCATCACCGACAAGCTCGCGGCGGGGCGGGCGGACATGGGCTACCTGCGAGACCACTACTTCTCCCAGGGCAACTACATCCGCGTGAACAACGCGCCCCTGCTGCTCGACTTCGGTCCGCAGACGTTCCAGACGCCGTCGGACTGGACGAACCTCTTCGGCGCGCTGTCGCCCAAGCCGGCGTTCCTCACGCTCTGGTACGAGTCCCAGGAGGCGGGCGCCAACGCGAGCGGCGAGTACGCGTGGATCTACTCGGACTTCATGGCGGGGCTGAACCACTTCTACGCCAACCGTCCCCTGGGCCTGAAGATGGGCGTGGCCTACCCGGGCTTCCACACCTTCTACAGCGCGGGCGGCTGGGACGGGCCCACCTGGGGCATTCCCCACAACGGGCTCAACTCCTTCCAGCAGACGCTGGACGCGGCCCTCGGCAGCAGCGTGGGCCATGTCCAGCTCGCGACGTGGAACGACTACGGAGAGGGCACCATGCTGGAGCCGACCCGGGAGTTCGGCTACGGTTTCCTCACCACGCTCCAGCAGCGGCTGGGCGTGCCCTATTCGCAGCGTGAGCTGGAGCTCATCAACACCCTCTACCAGCAGCGCAAGCAGCACGCTGGCAACGCCGCGAGGCAGGCCGAGCTGGACCAGGCCTTCCAGCATCTTGTCGCGCTCCAGGTGGCCCAGGCGGAGGCCATCCTCAACGGCGGCTCCACGCCAACCACCATTCCGCTCACCAACCCCAGCTTCGAGTCGGGCATGACGGGGTGGTCCACGTGGTCCCCCAACGGCACGGGGTGGGCGGCCTTCAGCGAGACGTACAACGGCGCGCAGACCGGGGCCTACCATCTGACTCACTGGGGCACGTCCGCGTACGAGACATGGACATACCAGGTCGTCACGGGCCTCCCATCCGGTAGCTACAAGGCGAGCGCATGGGTGAGGAAGGGGGGAGACTTCGGGTTCGCGCATCTCCAGGTGAAGACCTGCGTCTCATGTGCGCCAGTCTTCACCTCCCTGGGGACGCATGGTTCCTGGACGCGAGTGGAGACGCCGAGCATCTCCGTCACTGGAGGCACGCTGGAGCTGGGCTTCCACACACAGGCTCCGGCTCAGAACGGCGCCAACTTCATCCACATGGATTCCGTCGAGCTGCGCAGGCAGTGAGACACCGCGCCTGCCCTGGTCTCCCCACATGGAGGCCAGGGTGAGGCGTGTCACGGAGACGTGACGTCTCGGTCTTGATTTATCTGCTTAGGCTGAAAATCTGGAAATTGCTGGTTGCGATGCAACCCGGTGGCTAACGTATCGACTCCCCAAGGTTGAAGAGGAGTTGCCATGTCGACATCGCAGCGCATCTTGTTGGGTTGTGTCCTGCTCTTCGCGCAGGGCGCGTTGGCCGCACAGGGGCAGATTCTCGCGCGGCCCAGGACGACGGTGCCGGGCATCAACTACGGCTACTGGGAGTACCTGCCGCAGGACTACGACGACAACTTCGAGGAGCGCTATCCGCTGGTCATCTTCCTGGGCGGCCTGGGGCAGGAGGGTGATGGAACGGCTTCAGCGACGGGGCTGGAGAAGCTGATGGCCATCACCGCGCCGCCTCGGCTCATCCGGAACGGACGGCACTTCCCGTTCATCCTCCTCTCTCCCCAGCGATTCAATGCGTGGTGGGGCAACAGCGAAATCGACGGCATCATCGAGTTCGCGAAGACGCGCTATCGCGTCGACCCGAACCGCATCTATCTGACGGGGCTCTCGGCGGGGGCCATCGTCATCTGGTCCTACACCGTGGCCTTCCCGCAGAAGGTCGCGGCCATTGTTCCCATCGCGGGGAACGGCAACGGGCTCGCCATCTGCAACATATGGAACGTCCCGGTGTGGGCCTTCCACGGCACGGCGGATGGAACGGTGTCTCAGTATGGGTCCATCGAGCCGGTCAACAAGCTGAACAATGTCTGCAATCCGGCGGCGAACCCGCCCGCGCAGCTCACGCTGTATCCGGGCGTGGGACACGACTCGTGGTCCCGGACCTACAACGGCTCGGCGGGTCATGACATCTACACGTGGATGCTGAGCCACTCGCTCTGAGCGTTCTCGGTCCGCAGATGGCTCCGGAGCGCGGGTCGAGATGGTGGGGCAGGGGCTCCAGTGGCTCCGCCCCCTCCCGTCACGGCTGGGAGGGGGCGTGTCACGACTGCGCGAGGCTCGGGACCCGATACCAGCGCTGAAGGTCAGTGTGCGACCTTCGGCTGGATGCCATTGCGGAAGTCCCGGTGCCACGCCTTGGGCAGGCGCTCCAGGAGGGACAGCTTCTGCTCGTTCAGGGGGCGCTGGAGGCCATCCTGCATCCCCAGGTCACCGACGAGGAAGCCCCCGGCGAACAGGGTGCGCCCGTTCTTCTCCAGGGTGAGCCGCTCCTGGTCCGTTCCGAGGCCCAGGTTGTAGACGCGCTGCTTCTCGGGGGAGACGGGGGTGATGGACGTCAGGGTGGAGATTCCCTTCGCGGTCTTCACCTGGTCCTGGACCTTCAGCGCCTTCGCGGCGACCACCTCGCCCGTGGCCATGATGACCGGGTGCATCTCGGTGAGCGTCGCGTCGTGGCCCGCGTCATCGCGCAGGCGCAGCAGGGGCTTGACCTCATTGCCGCGAGACACGTCGATGACCGTCAGCGCCGTGCCCTTGTCATTGGCGAGCACCTTGTCGCCCAGCTTGACCGTCTCCACGGGGACGACCTTGCCGTCCGCCAGGGTGATGCGGGTTCCGGAGGCCATGCAGCTATTGCGGAAGAAGATGTTCGGCGTGCCGTCTTCCGGCTGCTTCGGGTAGATGACGACGAACGGCTTGTCCACCCCGTTGCAGCGGACCTTGCCGGAGATGGTAATCAGGAGGCGCGTCATCTCGTTGATGACGGTCGACGCCGCGCAGTCGGCGGGGCTGGTGCCGTTGCCCGCGGTGTTGAACAGGCGGTTCATGTTCGTCAGGATGTTGAGGAAGACCTGGGTCCCCCCCGTCGGGAGGGAGCTGATGAACTGCGTGTTGTTCAGGCACGTGCGAGCGGAATCGTCCGTGATGAGCTGGACGCGCGCCATCGTGACGGATGCCAACGTGCACTGGAAGCCATTGCTCGCTCCCGCGTTGAAGGTGCCCCGAACGGGGACATAGAGGTTGTCGTACTGGTAGGGAGCGGTGAAGCTCCAGAAGTCGGAGGGGTTCAGGGTCCCCGGCTGGTTGGAGTAGGAGGCCGCGACCCCCGTCGGCGACGGCGGATAGGCAGTCAGGTTGCCATTCTGGTAGCCCGCGACGGCATAGTCACAGTCCAGACCGCCGCGAAGCTGACAGGCCATGATTTCAGCGGAGACGGGCGCGGGGAGAATCTTGCGCGGGTGCGTGAAGGTCATCGAGGGCAGGGTGTTGATGACCGCGGCCCGCTCGACGATGTAGGACGTCTGGTCGATGGTCGTTCCCAGTGCCAGCGCCAGCGACTCCATGCGCAGGACGCGCGACCTGCCCGTGGCGATGGTCGCCGGTATCTTGACGTCGTCGAACTCCCGCCCGTCGCCATACTCCTCGCCGGACGTGGAGGAGTGCAGGACGGAGTCCGACTCCGTCTCATGGGTGTCGTAGTTGAGGAGGTCGGCGTAGACGTAGTCCGCGCCGTCCTTGCATGACACCTGGACCACGGGGAAGAACGTGTGGACGTTCCCGTCGGGAATGTGAGCCCGGTCGAACTTGAGGAAGTGGTTGCACCAGGCGCCGTTCCTGGGGTCATCCGCCAGTGTCCCGCTGGCCTGGCGCGCCAGCGCGCGCTCGCGGATGAGCCCCATCCGCCGGAAGAGCTCCGGGGCGTTCTGCTCCGTCTTGCCTGCGGACGCCAGACGGTTGCGCAGGAAATCCCAGTCGGTCTTGTTCGCGAGGTTCAGGTTGATTTGATAGCTCCCCTCCTTCGCGGCGAGGTCATGTCGCTCGACCAGCGCCTGGGAGGCCGCCGAGTCGTCCTTCGGCGCGTTCAGCGTGTTGCTCCATCCCGCGCTCAGCAACATGACGCCAGTCAACGGCAGCATCCGTGCTAACTGCATTCCTGACGTGCTCTTCATGCAATCGCTCCTTGTTGGGGACTGGGACGGCACAACGATGGACGCGGTGAATGGACTGCACCACGAGGCCGCGACCGGCCTCATGGCTACAGGGAAGCCCGCGGTGGCGGTGCTGGATGGAGAGGCTCCCGTGGGCAAGACATGTAGACGGGGGATGACGGGCGTGGGTGGCGCCCGGTGGGGGATCCTCCGCTCGATGAATCTCTATCTATAGTGGGATTCACTGATATAGATAATTAAGCTGTATTTCGTGCATGGTGCTTGAGGTGGACGGGTGTTGGCAATAGTGCCTTCCCACCATCCCTTCGAAATATGTCTGCGTTTGACGAAGGGGCTTGAGCTGGCGGGTTCGAGCCCGCACGGGAGTTCTGGCCATGAGGCCGGACCTTCGACCGTGTCGGTGGGGCGCTTCGGCTTGGAGGGTGTCCGGCAGCGCCTGTGCCCCTGGCTGCGCCAGGGAGACGTGGTGCTGATGGACAACCTGGGGCACACAAAGTCAAAGGTGTGCGCCAGGCCATCGAAGCCGTGGGAGCCTGCGGGGTGTACCTGCCCACCTACAGCCGCGACTTCAACCCCATCGAGCTGTGGTGGGCTGACCTGAAGCGGCAACTGCGCAAGCTCGCCCTTGCGCCCTCGCCGCACTGGCCCGGGCAGTGCGACGGCTACGAGCGGCCACTCCTCTCGCGAAGCTCGCCGCCTGGTTCCGCCACTGCCTACCCTTCCCTCAACTCAACGGATCTCGGCGTTAGCGGATGATGCCCTGTGCGTCGTAGATGGTCTTGGTGGTGGAGCCGGAGTTGAGGACGACTTCATCCCCGGCCAGTCCGTCCATGTTGGTGATCATCCGCAGGGTCCAGAACCCGGGGACATGGTAGTCCCCGATGGTGCCATTGGCGTAGCGGACGATTTTCACGGTCGAGACGTTGTTGATGACCATCTCGGCGCCCGGCTGTCCATTCGTGTCGGCGACGCCCATCAGCGCCCAGGTCCCGCTGGAGATGGAGAAGTCACGAGTCACGGCCGTCTTGTGCTCGACGACTCGGATGGCGGCGCCGGTGTTGATGGGCAGCTCGGTCGCCCCATCGCCGTTCAGGTCATGAAAGCCCAGCGGGACCCACGCGCCTCCAGAGATGGCATAGTCGCGCGTGGCGGCGGTCCGGTGGGTAATCACCCGGACGAAGCTCCCCACGTTGATGGCCAGCTCCTGTCCCGCGACGCCATCCATGTTGCTGACGCCAATCGGAGCCCAGGAACCGTTGGAGATGGAGTAGTCGCGGGTGGCCGCGGTGCGATGGGTAATCACCCGGATGAAGCTCCCTACGTTGATGGCCAGCTCAGCGCCCGCTGCTCCATCCAGGTCCGCGGTCTGCAGCAGCGTCCAGGCTCCATTCGAGATGGAATAGGTGCGAGTCTGACCATCGGTCTGCTGTACTTCGATGTAGCTCAGGTTGTTATAGACAGACTCCAGCGTGCCATCGCCATTCAAGTCCCATGCGCCAATGAATACGCCGGCTGCGTACCCAGGACTCGCGCTCAAGGTCAGCAGGAGGAGCGTCGCGTGGAGCCAGGACCGACCTGAAATCGATGCACTCTTCGGGGACATGTTCGCCTCGGGGGTGAAGTCCAGATATGCATGAAAATCTGGACTTCCAGGCAATCTCCCCCGTTTCCGCCGCGCATGCAATTGGACTGACGGGCTGCCCTGGCGGCGGGAATGGCGCCGTCGCGCTGGGCAGGCGTTGAGGACTGACCTGTCTGGTCAGTCCTTCCACAGCATCTTCCACGGATGCTTGCGCAGGTCCGTCACCAGGGTGCGCAGCTCGTTGTAGAGGGTAGGGTCCTGGAGCACCGCGCCGACGGTGCCCTCGCCGGCCTCAATCCTCGCCAGCACGCGGTCCGCCCGGGCGGCGATGCTGTCCAATTGCCCCACGGCTGTCGTCAGCCTCTCCAACGCCAGCTTGACGCGCTTCCCGTCCTCCGGGCCCAGCTCGCCCGTGACGGCCGCCAGTCCGTCCAAGGTTGTCCCCGCCGACTTCGTCAGCCCGGGCAGCTCGCTGCGCAGCACCGCCGCGCTCGCCGCCGCGTCGTCCAACAGCCGGGCCGCCTTGCCTCCCGGCTGGAGGGACTCCCTGGCGAGTTGGGACAGCTGCCTCAAGTCCTTCGACGCCGCGGCCAGCTCCGAGACGAGCACCTTCACGTCGCCCTTGTTCTCCGTGAGCAGCTCATCCAGCGTCTTGGACAGCCGGGAGATATTCGTCACCAGGCCGGTGATCGCCTCCGGGTCCTTCTCCAGCATCCCAGACATCGTCTCCACGAATTTGGAGAGGTGCTCCGCCAGGAGATCCAGCCGCGGGGCATCCGTCCCTCGCAAGGCTTCACCCGGGGGCCACGTCCCCGGCTGCGTCCCTGGGTTCAACTCCAGATAGGGCTCACCCAACAGGCCCACCGAGGCCACCGTCACCCGCGCATCCGAGCGCAGCGCCGCCAGGGACTCCGGCGTCACCGCCAGCTCCATGCGCACGGGCAGGGGCTGTCCACGGGCATCTCGACGCTCCGGCTGCAGTTGAATCGCCTGCACCCGACCCACCTGGACGCCGCCCAGCTTCACCGGCGCGCCCTCCACCACGTTGCCCGTGTGCCCGAAGTCCACCGGCAGCACCGTGGACGAGCCCAACGACAGCTCCCCCATCAACCACAGCAACACCAGCACGCCCACCAGCGCCGCCAGCACCAGGGCGCCCACCTTCAATTCCAGCCGTCGCTCATCCATCCGTCGCACCCTCCATGAACGGCGCTGTCAGCACCCGCAACTCTGGCGCGGAGGACTCCAGGAAACCCGCCGGAGGCCCCAGGTACGCACACCGGCCTTGCGCCACCACCAACACCCGGTCCGCCAGCCCCTTGAGCTGTCGATAGTCATGCGTCACCACCAGCCCTCCCAGTCCCCGCGTCCGCAAGGATGCGATGACCTCTTCCACCTGTGTCGCCGCCCGCCGGTCCAACCCCGTGGTCGGCTCGTCCAGCAGCAGATAGCGCGGCTTCAACACCAGCGCCCGGGCAATCGCGGCCCGCTTCTTCGCTCCAGGCCCCAGCTCCGGAGGCAGCCGGTCCGCCCACTCCAACAGCCCCACCTGCGCCAGCGCCGAGTCCACCGCGTCATCGGGCGCCTTCGGGTCCGCCAGTCGCACGTTCTCCCGCAGCGTCCGCCAGTCGAGCAGGGCAGGGCCCTGCACCAGATACGGCGCCCGTCGCCGCAGGCGGACCAGCCCGCGCTCCGGCTGCGTATCCACCCGCTCGCCCCACAGCTCCACGCTGCCCGCGTCTGGCTTCAGCAGGCCCACCGCCATCCGACACAGGACGCTCTTGCCCGAGCCGCTCGCTCCCGCGATGAACGTCAGCTCTCGCGTCGACAGCTCCGCCGTCATCCCGTCCAGCACGCGCCGCCCGCCCTCGAACGCGACGCGCACGTCCGTGAAGCGGAGCGTGTCCTCGGGGCTCGTGGGGGCGTCGTTCGTGCTCACAGGCGCAGCAGTTGGAATGCGAGGGAGACGCCAAAGTCAATCAACAGACACCCCAGGCTCGCGGCCACGACGCCCTCGGTGGTGGCCTGCCCCACGGCCTCCGCGCCACCCCGGGCCCGCAGGCCCGCCACCGCCGCCGCCAGGGGAATGTACAGCCCGCATGCCACGGCCTTCATCCCCGCCGCGAGCAAATCCCAGCCATCCACATACCGGGGGTCCATGAAGGCCCGGCCGTCCACGCCGAACACCAGGCTCGCCACCAGCGCCGCCGACAGCGTCGCGGCCACCGTCCCCAGCGTGCTGAGCAGCGGCACGCCCAACAGCCCCGCCACCATGCGCGGTGCCACCAGGTCCGCGTACGGGTCTCCGGCGGACATCTCCAGCGCCTCCACCTGCTCGTTGACGCTCATGGTGGACAGCTCCGCCGCGTGGCCCGCCCCCGCGCGCGAGGCCGTCAAGAGCGCGGAGACCACGGGCCCCAGCTCGCGAATCAGCAGCTCGAAGTACGCGGGCCCGAGCACCGCCACGTTGCCCACGAAGCGCCGGGCCTGGCTGTTGGCGATGGTGACCAGCACCGCGCCGAAGAAGGCCATGCCCGACACCACGAGCCACACGCTGCGCCCACCCAGCTCGTGGAGCTGCACCGCGCACTCGCGCCAGGACACACCCTCGCGAGCCCCGGCCCGCACCGTGCGCGCGAAGAGCACCACCGGAGCCCCGAAGAACGACAGCACCCGGTTCATGCCATCCACCCGGCCAGCGCGAGCGTGAGCAGGAAGTCGATGACGAAGATGGCGGCGCACCCTTGCACCACCGCGCTCGCCGCCGCGCGCCCCACCGCCTGGGCGCCACCGCGCGCGGACAGCCCCACCGACGTGGACACCAGCGAGATGGCCAGGCCGAAGGCCCCCGTCTTCACCACGCCCCCCAGGATGTCGAGCGGGCTCAACATCTGCGCGAACGTGCCGAAGAAGATTCGCAGCGGCAGGCCGAGCGTGAAGAGGGCCGCCACGGACTCGAAGAGGATGGCGACCAGGAACGTGAAGGTGCTCATCGCGAGCATGCTCAGCTCCATCGCCACCACGCGCGGCGCCACGAGGATGGCGAACGGGTCCAAGCCGATTCCCCGCAGGCCCTCTATCTGTCCACCCACCTGCATGGTGGCCAGCTCCGCCGCGTTCCTCGCCCCAATCCGCGCGGACATGATGAGGCCCAGCAGCAGCGGACCGAATTCCCACAGCACGCCGTAGCCCGCGGCCCAGCCGAGGAACGCCCGCGCGCCGAAGCGCTGGATGTAGAGCCCCGACTGCAACACGACGATGACCCCCGCCAGCGCCGCCGTGGCCAGGGCCAGGGGCAGCGAGTCGTAGCCGAACTGCACCAGCGCCCGCGCCAGCTCGCGCCGCTCCAGCCGGGGGAGGCCGAGCACCGTGCGCGCCGCCACCAGCGCGAGCGCCCCGGTGCCTCGCACCGCCTCCAGTCCGAGGCTGCCCGCGCCGCGCACCGTCTTCAGCCCGAGGCTCGCGACGCGTGGCGGTGGGCTCACGGGAGCACCTCGTCCTGTTCGCGCTCCAGCTCCGGCGCGGGAGGCCCGTCGTACACCAACCGCCCTCCGCGCAGATAGAGCCAGCGGGGCAGGGGAACGTCCAGCGGGGCCTCCGGCGCGGCGACAATCAACGTGCCGCCCCGGGAGACCTCCAGCAGCACCCGCGCCACCTGCCGGGCCGTGCCCGGGTCCAGCCCCGCGAAAGGGTCGTCCGCGAGCAGCACCGAAGGCCGCGCCGCCAGCGCCCTCGCGAGGCCCGCGCGCTTCTTCATGCCTCCGGACAGTCGCTCCGGCATCGTGTCCGCGGCGTCGCGCAGGCCCACCGCGCCCAGGACTTCGTCCGCGCGCGCCTCGGCCTCCTCTCGCGGCACCCGTCGTCGCACGAGCGGCAGGAGCACGTTCTGCCGCACCGTCATCGAGTCGAACAGCGCATCCGTCTGGAACACCATGCCGAACGAGGCCTGCCGCTCACGTCGCGCCGATGCGGACAGGCGCGCCACGTCCTGGCCATCCCACAGCACCTGTCCGCTGAACGGAGAGACGAGGCCCGCGAGGGACTTCAGCAGCGTGGTCTTCCCCGAGCCCGAGCGCCCCAGCAGCAGCGCCTGGGTCCCCGGTGGCAACGCACAGCGCACGTCCGCGAGGACCGTGCGCGCGCCGTGCTTCACCGTCAGGGCTTCCGCGCGCAGGTCCATGGGCCGTGGGTCCCCTGTCTCACGGCGTCCAGCGCAGCAGGGTGCCGCGGTGTCCCGTGGCCCAGACATCCCCAGGCTCCGAGCCTCCCAGCGCATTCAGTGTCGCCGGAGACGGCGTGACGGTGCTCCAGGAGGTTCCATTGAAGAAGTGCACGTCGTTCACCTCGGACGACACCGCGTAGAGCGCGGTGCGACCGAAGGCCCGGAGCGCTCGGAGGTTGGGCGTGGCCCCGCCCGGCACCGTCAGCGAAGGCAGGCGAGTCCACGCGTCCCGCGAGTGCTCCAACAGCAGCGCGCCGTCACCCGCCACATAGGCCCGTCGGACCGTGAGAACCTGGACGTCGTTGAGGAAGCCCGAGGCGCTCGACACCCCCAGGTCCTCCTTTGTCCACGTCGTCCCATTCGCCGACGCCCGATACACCACGGGGCGCGGCGCTCCGTTTACCGTCTCCGCGCCCACCGCGAGCAGCGTCGTCGCATCCAGGCCGTGGATGGCCCTCAGGTTGGCGGGCACCTGGGCGAGGACCGTGGGCTGCTGCGTCGCGCCGCCGTCGTCGTAGCTCCAGCGCAGGATGCGGCCCTGGCTGGTGACGGCGTACAGGGTGACGACGTTGTTCCCCGCGTTCTCGAAGCCGACCAGTCCGTTGATGGCGCCGGCATGGCCGCTGTCGAAGTCCTCGCAGGGGGAGGGCAGCTCATCGGGACTCACCGTTCCGAACCGCCCCGCGCCGGAGCCCAGGAACACGCGGCCGTTGTTCGCGGCCCAGGCCGACTTCCATTCGCCCGGACAGCCCGTCACGGGGGTGACGCTGGCGTCCGCCACGTGGAGGACCCTGCCTGCCGCGCCGGCGAGCCACCCATGACCCCGCGAGTACACCGCCGCCGCATCGAACCGCGCATCCACGGCCCCCAGCTCCGTCTGCTCGTTCCACGCCGTGGAGGCACAGCCCGCCACCCCGTCGTCCGTCTGGCCGTTGCAGTCGTTGTCCAGCCGGTCACATGCCTCGGCGAGCCCCTGGCGCACGCGCGACGAGCCCTCGTCACAGTCGGTGTTCACCCGCGTCGCGCCCGCTACGGGCGGCATGCAGCCGAGCCCCACCGAATCACCAGCCTGGCCATCTCCATCGTCGTCGACGAAGTGCTCCACGGGCTGCTCGCTGCTGACGCAAGCGGAGGCGGAGAGGCCCTGACACGTGAGCACTCCCGCGCAGCCCAGAGGCGCCACGCACGTCGTGCCCACGAGGAACGGGTCGTTGTCCGTCACGCCGTCGCAGTTGTCATCCCGTCCGTCACAACGGAACTCCGCCTGGCCGGGATGCACGTCGCTGGCCGTGTCGTCGCAGTCGTCATCGTTCGGCGCGTAGCCCGCTGGCGCGACACAGCCGTAGGCCTGCGTGCCTCCCACGGCGCCGTGGCCGTCTCTGTCCGCGTCCAACCAGAACGGTGTCTCGCCGGGGGCATCGGTCTCGCCCGCGGCGCAGTTGTTGTCGATTCCGTCACACAGCTCCGTAGCGCCGGGGTGGATGTTCGCGTTGTCGTCGTCGCAGTCCGTGCCGGGGTAGGGCTGCTTCGCGGCGAAGGAGCCGTCGTCATCCAGGTCCTCGGCGCGCAGGTCCAACCCGAGGTCGGTGACGTTCTCCGTCGGGAACCGGACCTCCGCGGACTGGCTCGCGATGATGGGCCCGGCACACGAGCGCTCATGCGCCACGGCGGTCAGCCGCAAGTCCCGGCTCCAGCCCGCCTGCTCCAGGATGACGCCGGTGCGCGTGTCGCTCAGGCGCTCCGCCTCCACCTGCACCTCGCCCGACACGGTGTGCGACGCGTCGTGCACATCCACCACCGTGAGCGTCAGGCACTTTGGCCGGAAGGTCGCATACGTGATGAAGACCCGGAGCGCGCCTTCGGTGACGGGGGTCTCCGTCTTGCAACCAAAGAGCGGAAGTGTCAGCAGCAGCACACCCACCTGGAATAAACGCATCACCCGTGCATTCCCCGGCGCGCCGAGGCGCGCGCTGTCGTGACGTAACGCCTTAAAACTCAAGGACCTCTGGAACTCCCCCATAGACCGCCGCGCTGGCCATCGTCCAGAAGCCCCCGTCGCCAGGGGCATCCTTTCGCTCGTCGGGCCCCAGTGCGCGCCACCTTGTCTCCCCCTGGCCCGAGCCAACGCCTCCTCGCTCATGTCCCTTGTTCGAACCGCCCTCGTCGCGCCCCTGTGTGCCTGGATGGTCTTGTCCCCGTCCGAGTCCCGGGCGGCCCAGAGCGACGCACCCGTGGCTCCCACCCCCTCGCGCGGCGCTGCGGAATCCGCACCCGGGGCTGCCGATTCCGCACGGCCCGCTGCGGAATCCGCACCCCCTCCGCCGAGCGAGGCCACCGCCTCGAGTCCACCCGGTGACACCGCGCCGCTGACGTTGGAGCGCGCGGTGTCCATGGCGGCCGAGCGCAACGAGTCCGCGCTCGCGGCCCAGCAGCGCGCCAAGGCCGCCGAGGCCCGCGTGTCCCGCGCCCGCGCGTTCTTCTTCCCGGAGCTGACGGCGACGGGCACGTATACGCGCCGCTCCAATCAGTCGACGCGCGAGGTGGGCGGACAGCAGGTGGTGCTGCAGCGCTACAACGCCTTCGGCGCCAACATCGTCGCGCGTGTCACCCTCTTCGACGCGCGCGGCTTCCCGCTGTACCGCGCGGCGCGCCTGGAGGGCGAGGCGGTGGGCCTGGAGGCCGTGGAGGCCCGGCGCCAGATTTCGTTCGAGGCCGCCAACGCCTTCCTCATCACCCTCCAGGAGCAGCAGGTCTTCCAGGCCGCCGAGCAGCGCATCGCCTTCGCGCGGCAGTCCCACGCGGATGCGTCCGCGCGGGCGAAGGCGGGCCTCGCGAGCACCAACGACGTGACGCGCGCGGAGGTGGAGGTGGCCACCGCGGAGGTGGAGCTCATCAGCGCGCGCAATTCCGCGCAGACCAGCCGCCTGGAGCTCGGCTATCTGCTGGTGGAGCCGGTGGACGGGGCGCTCGTGATGCCGCGGACGCTGCTCGACGACGCGGCCCGGCCGCTCCAGACGCACGACGCCATCATCCCCGGCGCGGTGGAGCGACGCCCGGACATCCTCGCCTCGCGGCTGCGGGTGGAGTCGCTGGAGGCCAGCGCGCTGGAGCCCCTGGCGCGCGCGCTGCCCGCGCTCGGCGTGGGCGCGACGTACCGGCTCACGAACGAGGCGGGTCTGGCGGGCCGCACGGGTGATGGCTTCCTGTCGGCCGACCTCACGTGGAACCTGTTCGACGGCGGCGAGCGCTACGCGGAGCGCCATGAGCGCGTGGCCCTGGCTCGCGCGGCGGAGCTGGAGCAGCAGGCGGGCACGCGGCGCGTGGACGTGGACATCCAGCGGGCCCGGGTGGCCCTGGAGAACGCGCAGGCGGCGCTCACCCAGAGCGAGCTGGCGACCCGCGCGGCCCGGCAGAACGCGGACGAGCAGGGCATTCTCTACCGCCAGGGATTGTCCACGGCGCTGACATTGGCGGATGCCTCCCTCCGGTTGTTCGAGGCGGAGGTGGCCCTGGCGCGCAGCCGGTATGCGCTGGGCGTGGCCCTGCTGGGCCTGAGGGCGGCAGTCGGACTTGATCCCCTGGGGAAGGAACCGTGAAGGCGATGCGACGCGCAGGAACGCTGACGCTGGCCGTGGCCATGCTGGCCATGGGGGCATGCAAGAAGGACGGGGAGGCGGCGAAGGGCGGGGACGCTCCGGCGACCGGCAAGGCGGGCGGTCGTCCCGGCGGCGGTGGCGCGGGGGGCCGAGGGCCCATCCAGTTCCCCGTCGAGGTCGCGCCCGTGGAGGCCCGCGACGTCGAGTACGTCGTGAACGCGGTGGGCTCCGTGGAGGCCTTCGAGCGGGTGCAGATCACCGCCCGGGTGCCGGGCGCCGTGGAGCGCGTGCTCTTCATGGAGGGGCAGACGGTGAAGAAGGGCGACGTGCTCGCGGAGATAGAGCCCGCGCGCTACGCCATCGCCGTGCGCGCGGCCGAGGCCTCGTTCGCCAAGGCGCGAGCGTCGCTGACGGAGGCCCAGGCCGGCGCCGACCGCCGCACCGCCGTCAACCAGGCGAGCCCCGGCCTGCTGCCCGCCGAGCAGCTCGACACCTTCCAGGCGCGGGCGCGCACGGCGGAGGCGGACGTCGCTTCCGCGCGCGCGGCGCTGGACCAGGCCCAGCTCAACCAGCGCGACGCGTACGTGCGCGCGCCCATGGACGGCGTGCTCCAGACGCGCACGGTGCAGACGGGGCAGTACGTGCAGCCGGGAATCGTCCTGGCGACGCTCCTGCGCAAGGACCCGCTGCTTCTGCGCTTCACGGTGCCGGAGGCGGACGTGGCGCGGCTGAAGCCGGGCCTGGCCGCGCGGTTCTCGGTGCGCTCCGAGAGCGGCACGTACACGGCGAAGATCACCCACGTGGCGGAGGCCGCCGACGATGCCAGCCGCATGGTGCCGGTGACGGCCGAGGTCTCCGGCGAGGACGCGCACCGGCTGCGGCCGGGTGTGTTCGCCTCCGTGGCGGTGCCGGTGGAGACGCGCGGTGGCAGCCCGGTGGTGCCGCAGACGGCGGTGCGCGCCAGCGAGCGCGGCTTCATGGCGTTCGTGGTGGAGGGTGACAAGGCGCGCGAGCGCATCCTGGAATTGGGCATGCGCACGGCGGATGGACGGGTGGAGGTCCGCGAGGGCCTCAAGGCGGGAGAGATCCTGGTGGTGCGCGGCGGCGAGGCGCTGCGCGAGGGCGTGGCGGTGCGCGTGGCCCAGGAGAAGAAGCCCGCGCTGACAGCCGAGCCCCGCGTCGAAGACGGTGGCGGCGGTGAGGGAGCGGGTCGATGAGTCTGACGGAAGCCTGCATCAAGAAGCCGGTCCTCGCCTGGATGATCATGGCGGCGACCATCGTCTTCGGCGTGGTGGCGTCGCAGCGCATTGGCATCAGCCAGTTCCCGGACGTCGACTTCCCCACCATCAACATCAGCGTGACGTGGGAGGGCGCCAACCCGGAAGCGGTGGAGAGCGACGTCATCGAGCCGATTGAGGAGGCGGTGACGCAGGTGGAAGGCGTCACCAGCATCACCTCCAACGCCCGGCAGGGTGGCGCCAACATCACGGTGGAGCTGGACCTGTCGCGCAACGTCGACACGGCGCTCGCGGACGTGCAGACGAAGGTGAGCCAGGCGCAGCGCCAGCTCCCCGAGGACATCGACCCGCCCATCGTCACCAAGACGAACCCGGAGGACCAGCCCATCATCCAGGTGGGTGTGTCCGGGCCCTTCTCCCAGCAGGTGGTGAGTGACTTCGCGCGCTACCGCGTGAAGGAGAAGCTCCAGACGGTGCCGGGCGTGGGCGAAGTGCAGATTGGCGGCTCGCTGGAGCGCAACGTCCGCATCTGGGTGGACTCCAGCAAGCTGGACTCGCTGGGCCTCACCGTGACGGACATCACCGCCGCGCTCCAGCGGGAGCACGTGGAGCTGCCCGCGGGGCGCATCGAGACAGCGGGCCGGGAAGTCAACGTGCGCGTGCTGGGCGAGGCGCTCGACTTGGAGACGCTGCGCAACATCGTCATCCGGGAGCAGGGCGGCCAGCCCATCTACCTGCACGACGTGGCGCTGGTGGAGGACGGCTTCGAGGACATCCGCCGCATGGCGCGGGTGAACGGCACGCCCGCGCAGGGCCTGGGCATCAAGAAGCAGCGCGGCGCCAACGCGGTGTCCGTGGCGCAGGGCGTGCGCGCGGCGCTGGTGCGCATCCAGAAGGAGGCGCCGGAGGGCATGGACGTGGCGGTGCGCTTCGACTCGACGCAGTTCATCGAGGAGAGCGTCCATGAAATCGAGTTCGAGCTGCTCCTGGCCTGCATCCTCACCGCGTTCGTGTGCTGGGTGTTCCTGGGCTCGCTGTCGAGCACGATGAACGTGGTGCTGGCCATCCCCATGTCGCTGTTGGGCACGGTGGCCGTCATCTACTTCCTGGGCTTCACGCTCAACACCTTCACGCTGCTGGGGTTGGCACTGGCGGTGGGCATCGTGGTGGACGACGCCATCATGGTGCTGGAGAACATCTTCCGGCACGCGGAGGAGGGGAAGGACCGGGTGCGCGCCGCGCGCGAGGGCACCGCGGAGATCACCTTCGCCGCGCTGGCGGCGACGATGGCGGTCATCGCCATCTTCCTGCCCGTCGTGTTCATGAAGGGCATCATCGGCCGGTTCTTCCTCCAGTTCGGCGTCACGCTCTGCGTGGCGGTGCTGCTGTCGTACGTGGAGGCCATCACCCTGGCGCCCGCGCGGTGCGCGCAGCTCTTGAAGACGTCCCGCGAGGGCCGCAGCAAGATGGGCGTGTGGGTGGACAAGGGCTTCTCCAAGCTGGAGCACGCGTACGGCAGGGTGCTGGGCTGGGGGTTGAAGCGGCCCTGGCGGGTGCTGGGCGCGGCGGTGGTGATTCTCGGCGCCAGCGTGTTCGCGTTCCGCGCGCTGCCGGGCGAGTTCGTCCCCTCGCAGGACCAGAGCCGGTTGATGGTCCGCCTGCAGACGGCGGTGGGAAGCAGCCTGGAGGAGACGAACAAGCTCTTCCAGCGGGCGGAGGCGTTCGCCTCGTCCCGGCCGGAGGTGCTGGGTGTCTTCGCGGTGGTGGGCGGAGGCGGCGGCAACTCCAGCGTGAATGCCGGCATGTTGATGCTCACGCTGAAGCCACCCGACGAGCGCATGCCCCAGTCGGAGTTCCAGCAGATCCTCCGCAAGGAGCTCAACAGCTACCCGGGCCTGCGCGCGGTGGTGCAGGACCTGTCGCAGGCGGGCTTCACGGCGCAGCGTGGGTTCCCGGTGGAGTTCAGCGTGCGAGGCTCGGACTGGGACCAGCTCGTGAAGGCGAGCCAGGAGATGCGCGACAAGGTCCAGGCGAGCGGCAAGGTGGTGGACGTGGACACCGACTACCAGCTCGGCATGCCGGAGCTGCGCATCACCCCGGACCGGGCGCGCGCGGCGGACCTGGGGGTGCCCATCCAGGCGGTGGCGACGACCATCAACGCGCTCGTCGGTGGCGTGCGCGTGGGCAAGTACAGCACCGGAGGCCGGCGCATCGACGTGCGCATGCGCCTCCTGGCGGGCCAGCGCTCGCGCCCGGAGGACCTGGCGCTGCTCAAGGTCCGCACGGCGAGCGGCGCGCTGGTGCCCCTGTCGTCGCTGGTGACGCAGGAGGAGCGGCCCGCGCTCCAGGCGATTACTCGCAGGGACCGCGAGCGCGCCATCAGCATCTTCGCCAACGTGGCGCCGGGCTCCAATCAGGAAGAGGCGCTGGCCACGGTGGAGCAACTGGCGAAGGACCTGCCGGGTGGCGTGCGCGTAGTGCCGGGCGGCGCGAGCGTGGCGTTCCGCGACTCGATGAGCAGCCTGTTCTTCGCGCTCTTCCTGGGGATTGGCGTCGCGTACATGGTGCTGGGGGCGCAGTTCAACTCGTTCCTGCATCCCGTGACGGTGCTCACGATTCTGCCGCTGTCGGTGGCGGGCGCGTCCTTCGCGCTCCTGGGCACGGGCAGCACGCTGAACATCTTCAGCATGATTGGTCTGCTGCTGCTGATGGGCATCGTGAAGAAGAACTCCATCATCCTGGTGGACTACGCGCTCCAGCAGCGGGAGCTCGGGTTCAACGCGGTGGAGTCGATGCAGCGCGCCGGCCCGGTGCGCCTGCGGCCGATTCTCATGACGTCCACGGCGACGATGATGGCGGCGGTGCCGGCGGCCCTGGCGTTGGGCGCGGGCAGCGAGACGCGCGCGCCCATGTCCATCGCCGTGCTCGGCGGCCTGTCCGTCTCCACGGTGCTGAGCCTCCTCGTGGTGCCGGCCTTCTACGTGGTCGCCGACCGCATGAAGACGCGGCTGGCCAACTGGAGGGGCAAGCGTCCGGATGACGAAGCCGGTAGCCCCACGGCGCCTGGGCACCCCGGTGGCGAGGAGCCTCGCCCGGCGGCGCACGGCTGATGCCAGGGGGCTCGCGGCTTCTCTCCGCGAGCCTCTTGTCTCGGGGGTTACGGCGCGGCGAGACGTGTCGGCCGGTCGGCGGGCAGCGAGAAACACCCAGGGATGCCCCGTGAGAACACGGACCGGAGGTCCGGGGCGTCGTCGCCCGAGCGGCCCGGAAGCTCCACGTCGATGTTTCCGTTCTCTCCCATGACTATCCGATTGGGGACGTAGAACGTCTCCGCCACGGGCCCGCCGTTGCCCGCGAAGACGTTGCAGCGGATGTCGCCGGTCTGGATGTACATGTGGACGATGCCCGCATTCGAGCCGGCGATGAGATTGTAGCGGATGTCGATGGCTCCCGCCTGGACACCCAGGGCGAAGAACGCGTTCTTCCAGAAGACATTGCCCTCCACGGTGGCGGTGTCGTTGAAGTGATTGAACAGCAGGCCGTGCTGGTTGTGCTGGAAGAGGTTGTGGCGTACGTCGGCTCGTGCTCGGAAATAGAGGAGCATGGCGGTGTCGTTGTGTTCGAAGATGTTGAACGCGATGCGCGCGAAGACCTTCTCCTTGCCTCCCATCGCGTAGACCGCCGCCGTGTACCAGTTGCCGGAGCACCAGCTCGACAGGCTCGCGGGGAGGCCGCAGGGCGTGTCGGAGCCCACGTTCCTGAAGGTGAATCCCTCGATGACCACGTCGGAGGCGTAGGAGAAGTCGACCAGGGCCCGTGAGGCCCCCTGGGCGTCGAGGACCGTGAAGGGTGCGCCGCTTCCCAGCAGCCGGATGCCGCTCTTGAGGCGGACATGTTCGTTGTAGACCCCCGGGGCGACGTGCACCGTGTCACCGGGGGACGCGGCGTCCACGGCGGCCTGGATGGTGGGATACTCCCCGGGCACCCGGAGCACCGGCCCGCGAATGGCCTCCTCACTGCTTTCTTCGGGAGCCTGCTGCTCGGGGGCATCGAGCGCGTCCGCTTCCACCGGGCCCGCCATGTCTGGAGCCTCCCCGCATGCGGCGACGTAGACGACGAGGGCCAACGAGCCAAGCTGCTTCCAGGACATACCGACCTCTTCGAGGTGATTGATGCGTGGAGCAGGCGACCGGCCCATCGCCGCCAGGGCCGACTCTAGCTTCACGGCGAGCCCCATGGGGAGAGCCAAAAAGGTCCACGCCAGGTGGGGTGCGTCTTGTCCTGTGCTGAACCCGGGTTTCATCCCCGGAGGCCATGGGGGTGGATCCGGGGACTGGCGAGGGGACGGGCGGAGTCACGGCGTCTGGCTGATGCGCGTGCGCACCATGGCCACTGTCACAGACATGGCCGTGGATGGACATGCGAGTCCGCGGCGAGCAAGGAGATGACCCCATGGCGCAAGAGACCGAGCTTCCTCCCTCCATCACCCCGGTGAAGGAGCGCGACGAGTCGCTGGACCTCCAGGCGTTCCTCGACGAAATCGGCAACAGCCGCGAGGTCAGCGTCAACAAGGTGGAGGCGCGGGACGCGGCGCATGCGGTGCTGTGCACGCTGGCGCGCCGTCTGTCCGATGGTGAGGACGTGAAGCTGATGAACGCGCTGGGCAGCGACATCGGCGATATCGTCGGAGAGTGCACCATCCTCCGAGGCCCGTCCCATGCCCGGCGCATGCACCGCGAGGAGTTCATCTCCGACATCGCGGACCACCTGAAGATTCCGGTGGACCAGGCGGACCGGGTGATGAAGGTGGTGTTCACCGCGGTGAGGGACCGCATCCCCGAGGACGAGGTGTCCGCGGTGGCCTCTCAGCTCCCGCCGGACCTCGCGGACAGCTTCCGCCGGCCGGTGTAGCGGGGCGAGTCGCCGACACCGGGCTTCCATTCACCAGGAAGCCCGGCGTGGCTCACGACACTCAGGCCGGCTTCGCGAGCGCCGCGTCGATGGCCTGGACCAGGCGCGGGTCCTCCGCCGTCACGTCCGGGGCGAAGCGGGCGGCGACGCGACCATCGCGGCCGATGAGGAACTTCTCGAAGTTCCACTGCACTTCAGGAATCGGATTCGCCTCGATGCCGTAGCCCTTGAGCTTCTGGCGCATCGGCCCTTCGCCGGTGGCGTCGGGGACGGCGCTCGTCAGCTCGCGGTAGAGCGGGTGCTTGTTCTCGCCCACGACGGAGATCTTCGAGAAGAGCGGGAACTTCACCGCGTACGTCAGGTCGCAGAAGTCCTTGATCTCCGCCTCGGTGCCCGGCTCCTGGCCCATGAAGTTGTTCGCGGGAAAGCCGAGCACCTCCAGCCCCTGGGCGTGCTTGCTCTCGTAGAGCTTCTCCAGGCCCTCGTACTGCGGGGTGAGGCCGCACTTGGAGGCGACGTTCACCACCAGCAGCACCTTGCCCTTGAACTGCCCCAGCGTCAGGGCCGCGCCGTCGATGGACTTCAGGGGGATGTCGTAGAGGTTCTGGCTCATATGGGCGCGGAGCCTCGTACTTTGACCCAGCGCCCGTCAATCGCTGCTTGGGTGCGGGTATCCCGGCAATGCCTCTCGCCACGTCACTCGCCAGACGTCTACGGTTCAACTGGTGGGGGGGGCGTGCCGGACAGCGCATTGCCGGGTACGCACGAAGTGTGAAATGTGGGGCAGCGTCGCGTATTGACACTCTCGCACTGTTACGGTCACGCTGCGATGATGACAAATACTCATCACAGGGGCTCCCTTCGACAAGCGCTGACTGTAGTGGCCGCGTTCGTGCTCCTGCTCGGCAACGGCAACGAGGCGGAGGCTCAGCAAACGGGCAAGACGACCCGATACTGGGACTGTGCCAAGGGAAGCGCTTCGTGGACTGGGAAAGCCTCGGTGACCAGTCCGGTTAGAGCTTGCGCCAAGGATGGCGTCACCGTGCTTGGTCCGGATGTGCAAAGCGGTGCGAATGGCGGCAATGCCTATGCGTGTAATAACAATCAGCCGTGGGCTGTGAATTCGAATCTGGCGTATGGGTTTACCGCAGTGTCTTTGAAGGGCTTGTCAGAAGTCGCATGGAGTTGCGCCTGTTACGAATTGACATTCACCAGCGGGCCCGTGAAGGGCAAGAAGATGGTGGTTCAGGCGGTTAATACGACAGGGGCTGTGGGTGACAACCATTTCTCTCTGCTCATCCCTGGTGGGGGTGTTGGCATTTTCAACGCCTGTAGTAGTCAGTGGGGTGCTCCATCCTCGGGTTGGGGTGCCCAATACGGCGGTGTCAGCACTCGCGCCCAGTGCGACCAACTGCCGTCTCAATTGAGGCCGGGCTGTTACTGGCGATTCGATTGGTTCCTGAACACGGATAATCCTACCGTGAGCTTCAAGCCGGTCGCCTGCCCCACGGCAATCACTGACAAAACAGGCTGCATCCGCAAGTAAGGGTGGGCGAACGCATCGTTGACTACCTGCGCGGGCCGGGTTCCTTCGGGGACTCGTCCCTCCCATTCTTTTACGGTTGGGGATGAAACGGCTTCAACAACCCCGCTCTGTCCAGCAGTTCACGCACGCGCCTCGACAGCGCAGCATGTTCCGGGTTCGTCACGGTGAGTCGCTCGGGAGTCAGGATGATAAGCGAGCCTCGGTCTTCCACCGGCTCGACGCGCACTGGAGCAGGAAGCGGAGGCACCGTTTCGACGTGTTCGCCTGCGTGAGGTGTGGAGGCAGGCGGCGGGTCTTGGCGTACGTGAAGGGGGCCCCCGGGGTGCGGGCGATTCTGGAGCACCTGGGCTTGCCCACGGCATGTGCGAGGTTGGCCCCGGCACGAGGGCCACCCCAGGCCGTGTGGTGTTGAGGCTCAAGACAGCCAACAGGCCCAGGCTCCTGCCACGCACCTGATGGGAGCGCGGCCTGGGCAGGCGTGTGCCCCAAGGGGGCTCAAGCGGCCTGTCCACCGGCCGGGAGCATCGCTCGGGCGGCCCCGTCAGCGGCCCTCCTCGGCCCCTCTGCAGCCTCCCTCCCCCTCAACAGGGCTCCCATTCCTCTTATGCGCTGATCTCGGTGACCGGCGAGGACCGCGTCAGCTTCGTCCACGGCATGTGCACCCAGGACGTGAACGGGCTTGCGACCCCGGGCGCCGCGCGCGCGGCCATGCTCACCGCGAAGGGCGCGATGGTCGCCGACGCGCGCATCGTGAAGCTCCCCGAGGAGCTCCTGATCGACGTCGAGCCGGGGCTCGGGGAGAAGGTCCGCGCCTTCCTCGACACCTACCTCATCAGCGAGGACGCGGAGCTGGCCGAGGCGACCGGCCGCTTCGGCCAGCTCGGGCTCTACGGCCCCCGGGCCGCCGAGGTCTTCGAGCGCGCGTTGGGGATCGCCCCGGCGGCCGGGCTGTTCGAGACCCGCGACGCGCTGCAGACGATCACCTTCGGAGCGCACGCGCTGCACGCCCTCGGCAGCCCCGGCTACACGGGGGGAGGCGTGGAGCTCTGGATCCCGCCGGCCGCGTTGGAGGAGGTCTTCGTGGCCCTCGAGGCGGCCGGCGCCCGGCTGATCGGTCGAGACGTGCTGGAGGTGCTGCGGGTGGAGGGCGGGCTGCCCCGGTACGGCGCGGATCTCACCGACACCACCATCCCCCTCGAGGCGCACCTAGAGTCGTCCATCTCCTACAACAAGGGCTGCTACATCGGTCAGGAGGTGATCGCGCGTGCGACCTTCCGTGGCCAGATGAGCCGCAAGCTGGTGGGGCTCTCGCTGGGCGAGGCGACTCCCGCGCCCGGGACCGAACTCTTCAACGGGGAGAAGCGCGTCGGCTGGATCACCAGCGTGGTGCGCTCCTTCGCGCGCGGCGAGCACGTCGCGCTCGGCTACGTGCACCGCACCCTCCTCACCGAGGGCACCCGACTCTCCCTCGCCGGTGGCGCGGGCGAGGCGACGGTGGCCTCCCTTCCACTGGTGACCCCTTGAGATATCTCCACGCGATGCTCCGCGTCCGCGACCTGGACGCCTCCCTCCGCTTCTTCCGCGACGGCCTGGGCCTGGTGGAGGTGCGGCGCAAGGACAGCCCCGAGGGGCGCTTCACGCTCGTCTACCTCGCCGCGCCGCAGACGCCCGACGCGGAGGTCGAGGTCACCTACAACTACGACGACGAGGACTACGGGAGCGCGCGCAACTTCGGGCACCTGGCCTTCGAGGTCGACGACATCTACGCGACGTGCGCCCACCTGCAGTCGATGGGCGTCACCATCCTGCGGCCGCCCCGCGATGGCCGCATGGCCTTCGTGCGCTCGCCGGATCAGATCTCGATCGAGTTCCTGCAGAAGGGCGAGCGACTTCCGCCCGCCGAGCCCTGGGGGTCCATGCCCAACACCGGCTCCTGGTAGGCCCCTCCGCGCCACGAAAGGGACCGGACAGCTCGCCGCCCGGCTCGCCCGCTTGGGAGCCGGCTCGGAGCGCGCTGGCACGGCGGCGGCGCAAGCCCGCTCGCTTGAAAGCGTGCGAACTCCGAGGCGCGGTTGCCCGCGAGGCCGGGGACGCACGTGAAGCGCACCGGATTGCGCGCCAGTGCCCGGATGGCCACCTGAGGCCCAGGGCCTTCGCGGTCGACCTTCGCGAACGCCCGGGGGGCAGCGCCATGTGCACTGGGATCCGGTTCTCCGACGGTCGCGGCAACCTCTTTCTCGCCCGGAACCTCGACTGGACGAGCGGCTACGGCGAGCGGGTGGTGGTGACTCCCCGGGGATATGCCCCCAAGTCGCCGTTCAAGGCCATCCCGGGCATCCGCTTCGCCACCATCGGCATGGGCATCGTGGAGGAGGACACGCCGCTCTACTTCGACTGTGGCAACGAAGCCGGGCTCGCGGTCGCCGGACTCAACTTCCCGGGGTATGCGGCCTACGCCGCACAGCCGGTGGACGGCGCGACCAACGTGGCCGCGTTCGAGTTCCCCCTCTGGGTTGCCTCGCAGTTCGCGAGCGTCGACGAGGTGCAGACCGCGCTCGAGCGCGTGACGATCGTCGACAGGCCGATCAACCAGAAGTATCCCAGCTCGCTGCTCCACTGGATCATCGGCGATGCGAAGCGCGCGATCGTCGTGGAGACCACGCTCAGCGGCCTGCAGGTCTTCGACGACGACGTGGACGTCCTGACGAATCAGCCAGGGTTCGCGTGGCACCACGAGAACCTGCGCAACTACCTCAACACCTCGCCCGTGTACCCCGAAGCGATCGAACTCGGCAGGGCGCGCCTCGTCCCGTTCGGCTCGGGCTCGCACATGCGGGGCATTCCCGGCGACTATACCTCGCCCTCCCGCTTCGTCCGCGCCGCGTACGTCCACGGCCACTACCCGAACCAATCGACCGAGGAGGAGAACGTCAGCCGCGCGTTCCACACGCTCCAGCAGGTCGCGATGGTGGACGGCTGCGCCGCCATGGACTCGGGCGGGTTCGAGAAGACGATCTACAGCGGCCTCTTCTCGTCCCAGACGACGACCTACTACTGGAACACCTACGACGATCCGGCGATCCGCCGAGCCCGACTGGCGGATCACTCGCCGGGCGGGACCGCGCTGGTGGTCGTGTAGCCGCGGCGACTGGAGGCCGGGCCCGATCAAGACGCGCGTTGGCGCGCTTCGTACCCGCGCCCGCGAGCCGGGGCTCGCCGGCGTCGGTCCTCCCGTTCAGAGGCTCAGGGCTGCGCGTCGGGCTGCGCGTCGGAGTGGGCCTGGGCGAAGGCGGGGAGCTCCTCGCACGCGGCCTCCACGCGGCGCAGCGTGGGCCAGCGGTCGACCTCGAGCTTGTTGCGGCGGGCCGCGTTCAGCTGCGGGACCAGGCACGCGTCGGCCATCGTCACCGCATCGCCCACCAGGAAGGTCCCGGCAGTCCGCGCCGCGAGCGTCTCCAGGCTGTCGAGACCGCGCGCGATGAAGCCGGCGGCCCACGCCACCCGATCCCCGCCCAGGCGCTCGACCTCGGCCAGCACCGAGAGGTTCTGCAGGGGCTGGATGCCCGCATTCACCAGCTCGGCGTATTGCCGCACGGTCGCGCGCGCGAAGGGTTCGGCGGGCAGCAGCGAGGGCGTGGGGAAGCGCTCGTCGAGCCACTCCATGATGGCGAGCGACTGGGTGAGGACATGCGTCTTGCCGTGCTCGTGGATCTCGAGCGCGGGGACCTGGGCCAGCGGGTTGATCGAGCGGAAGGCCTCGCCGAACTGCTCCCCGCCGCCGCGCACCAGGTGCACCGGGGCGTAGCGAAACGAGAGGCCCTTGTGGTGCAGCGCAATGCTCACCCGCCAACTCGCGCTCGATCGCCAGTAGTTGTGCAGGATCAGGTCGGGGGCGCTCACGCGGGCACCACCTTCTGGTGGATGCGGCCGAAGACCGACACCCCGTCATGGCCGGCCATGTCGATGGTCACCACGTCGCCGTGCTGGAGGAAGCCGGTCTCGGGGCGCCCGTGATCGATGGTCTCGATCATGCGGCGCTCGGCCAGGCAGGAGATCCCGCGCTGGCGGTCGACGTTGGAGACCGTGCCGCTGCCCACGATGGTGCCCGCCGTGAACGCGCGGGTGCGCGCGATGTGCTGGACCAGATCGTAGAAGCTGAAGTGGATCTCGGGACCCGCGTCCGGATCACCCACCAGCTGGCCGTTGCGCCTGGCCCAGGCCGCGCGCATCGCCGTCGCGGAGGGGCACTTCCACAAGGACGTGGATGTGGAGCAGTTCGCCCACGATGAGAACGCGCTCCTGCTGGGCTTCCACCACTCCGCGCGCCTCTTGAAGGAGCCGCGCGCGGAGACGTGGGCCCGGCGTGCCTTCGACGCGCTCCTGCGCGCCGCCCGGCCCCAGCGCTCCTGAGCTTTCTTTGGCGGTGTGTCGTTCCGAGGAGGACCTCGTCATGGCGAAAAATAGCACGAACGTTCGGGCGAAATTGTCGATGTGGGGCGTGAAGGCGGCGGCGTTGAGCGTGGGGGCGGTGGCGCCGGGGCTGACGGCGGCGTGGGCGGACCGGATGTTCCGGACGCCGCGGCGGCCGCATCGCTCGAAGACGGCGGAGGCGGTGCTGGCGCGGGGGCAGCCTCGGATGCTGACGCTGGGGGGCGAGGAGGTGGCGGTGTGGAGCTGAGGCGTGGGCCCGCGCGTGCTGCTGGTGCACGGGTGGAGCGGGTATGGCGGGCAGCTCACGGCGTTCGTGGAGCCGCTGGTGGCGGCGGGCTTCTCCGTCGTGACGTACGACGCGCCGGGGCATGGGCAGTCGTCGGGGAGGACGAGCTCGTTGCCGGAGATGGCGGAGCTGGTGGCGGACGTAGGAGGACGATCGACTTCGACGTGTTCGCCTGCGTGAGGTGTGGAGGCAGGCGGCGGGTCTTGGCGTACGTGAAGGGGGCCCCCGGGGTGCGGGCGATTCTGGAGCACCTGGGCTTGCCCACGGCATGTGCGAGGTTGGCCCCGGCACGAGGGCCACCCCAGGCCGTGTGGTGTTGAGGCTCAAGACAGCCAACAGGCCCAGGCTCCTGCCACGCACCTGATGGGAGCGCGGCCTGGGCAGGCGTGTGCCCCAAGGGGGCTCAAGCGGCCTGTCCACCGGCCGGGAGCATCGCTCGGGCGGCCCCGTCAGCGGCCCTCCTCGGCCCCTCTGCAGCCTCCCTCCCCCTCAACAGGGCTCCCATTCCTCTAATGCGCGCCATGCAGCACGAGGGGGCGGCCGCTGGCGCGCAGCGTCTCCACGATGGTTCGCGCGGCCACGGTGAGAATCCAGAACGTCTGCTCGGATTCACGGTGGAGGCGACGCTCGGAGGGGGACAGCGCCAGGTCCTCGAGCGCGGGGACACCCTGCGTCGTGCCGGGGAACAGCCGGTTCCACTCGGAGGGGTGCGCGGCGGCGATGGCGCGGTGGACGTCGGGGGCCGCGTCCTCACAGGCCTTGAGCACCTTGCGCAGTCCACCGAAGGCGGTGGGGAGCGCCACGCCGACGTCGACTTCGATGGCGCGAGAGGGGAGGGCGGAGGGGACTCCCTGTTCCACGGACACTGCGAAGGCAAGACCGGGTCGGGCGCTCACGCTGGGGGGGCCTCGAGAGGGGGACGAATGCAGACGACCCGAGGCGTACTTTCTCATTCTCCAAGCAACCGAGCAATCCGGGGTCCCCGCTATCCACCCGGGGCGGAACGGCCAGGCGTCTCCAGCGATGTATCACGCGGCGCGCCATGTCTCGGGCGAGACGGGCGCGGGGGGCTTTCTAGCGTCGCCAGTTGACGACGGTGGTGGTGGCGAGGCCCAGGACCAGGGCCCAGAAGGCGGCGCCGACGCCGAACAGGGAGACATTGGACAGGGCGACCAGGAAGGTGACGACAGCGCCCTCTCGATGGCGCTCGCTGCTCATGGCCATGGACAGGCTGTTGGCGATGGTGCCGAACAAGGCCATGCCGGCGATGGCGAGGACGAGCTCGCGGGGGAAGGCGGTGAAGAGGGTGACGAAGGTCGCTCCGGCGAGGCCCGCCAGGAGGTAGAGGGCGCCGGAGACGACGCCGCCGGCATAGCGCTTGGAGGGGTCCTCGTGGGCTTCCTTGCCGGTGCAGATGGCGGCGGTGATGGCGGCGAGGTTGAGGGCGAAGCAGCCGAAGGGGGCGAGCGCCATCGTCGCGAGGCCCGTGGTGGTGATGATGGGCGAGATGGGCGTGGTGTAGCCGGACGCGCGGAGCACGGCGACGCCGGGGACGTTCTGGGACGCCATCGTCACGATGAAGAGCGGCACGCCGACGCCGAGCAGCGCGTGCCACGAGAAGGTCGGCGCGGTGAAGACGGGCGTGGCCCAGGCGAAGTGCAGCTCGGAGAAGCGCATCAGGCCGGAGGCCCAGGCCACGCACGAGCCGAGCCCCAGGACGACGAGGATGGCGTAGCGGGGCCACAGGCGCTTGCCGAGCACATAGGCGCCGAGCATGACGGCGACGAGCAGGAGCCGCGTCTTCATGGACACGAAGACGTCCAAGCCGAAGCGGGCGAGGATTCCGGCGAGCATCGCGGCGGTGAGGGGGAGCGAGATGTGGCCGAGGGCCCGCTCGAACCAGCCGGTGACACCGAAGAGGGTGATGAGCGCGCCGCAGAAGAGGAACACGCCGATGGCGTCGGACATCGGCAGGCCGATGAGGCTGGTGGCGAGCAGCGCCGCGCCAGGGGTGGACCATCCGGTGAGGACGGGGGTGCGGTAGCGCAGGGACAGGCCGATGGTCGTCACGGCGATGCCGAGACCGAGTGCGCCCATCCAGGAGCTCATCTGCGCGGCGGTCGCGCCCGCGGCCTCCGCGGCCTGGAAGATGAGGGCGCCCGTGCTCGAGAAGGCCACGAGCACCGTGACGAAGCCCGCGGACAGCGTGGAGCCCGTGAAGGCGGGCGCGGTTTCGCCGGTCAGCAGTTGACTGGCTTCAGCGGATGGCGTGACGGCGTGCTGTTTCATCCACTCGCCACCGTATGCCCGCGCGAGCGGTACAGAACAGGGGGCGCGGAAGCCAGTACAGAAATCACATCGCTGGATGCAGCTCGGAGGTGTGAATTTGAGTGGGTGCCGCGAGTCGAGATGTCTGGGTGAGCGGCCGCGTCTGACCTCTCCTGCCTGGACCCTTGCTGGTCGCTCGTCCAGAGGAGCACGTTCACGCAATCAACAGTCCGAGGACCTGGTGCCACCCCCACTGGTTTTTCCCGAGGCCCATTCTTACCTGCACTCACAGTCAAGTCGGATGAAGGGTGGGGCGAACGTGAAGGTGGGTAACAGAGGGCAGTGGTTCTTTGGCGTGGGGCTTCTTGTTGGCTGCGTGGGATTCTCATCTCCGGCATGGGCGGCGGATGGATGCGAGGTGGTTCCGGTCATCCAGCCGGAAGCGCTCGAGGCCTGGAAGTACGCCACCCAGGCGACGTCGACTTACGGTTCGTGTGATTACTCGGCGGTGGATGGTGCGGGCAACATCATCATGACCCAGATGCCCGAGAACCTCCGGTCGATGGGGTTCACGGTGTTGCGCCCCGACGGCAGCTATTTGTGGGGCGGCGGCGTCTCGAATGCGAACACCATGCAGTTGCTCGGTCAGTCGCGCGGGTTCCTGGGGCGGGCCTATCACCCGCTCGCGGACCTCTCGTGGTTGACGTTCCTCGACAACGTCAACCGGCAGTTCGCGGTTCTCTCGGAACCGGCGACGGGTGTGCTGTGGAACGCGGAGAATCCGATGGGGGGCCTGCATGAGGTGGGGGAGGACAAGACCGTCCGGGCCTACAGCGACGTCGGGCAGGTTCGCTGGAGCACGTCGCTGGCAACGATCCTGAGTGGCCCGCCGCACGTGGTGGGCGTGAACACGGAGGGCCATACGCTGGTGCTGTCCATCGCGCAGACGTCCTCGGGGGCGGCGGAGGTGGAGGGCGTCTGGGTGGACAACTCGGGTCAGCCTGGCACCTCGTTCTCCGCGCTCACGCTGCCGAATCCGCCGCAGTACGCGCATTACACGCTCGTGCCCCTGGTGCAGGGCGGTCTGCTTCTGAGCGCCCAGAACTATCTGGGCAAGTCGTGGGTGGCCTCCTTCGGTTCCCTGCAGACGTCGGCGGGTCCTGTCCCTGGCTGGCTTTCGAATGGGGACACGAGCCCGTTCGCGCTGCTTTCAGGCGGGAGGGGTTACATCCGGTGGACGACGGTGAATGAGGACCCCTCGGGTTGCCAGTTCGAGGCGCGGCTCACGGCGCCCTCGGGCGAGTCCTGCGGCACGGTGCGCCTGCCGAGCACGGGGATGGGGGATGCGTGTTTCATGGTCAGCATGGGCCGCGACGGGACGGTCGTCGAGAGCCTGCCTTCGATCTACGTCAGTGAGAGCCACAGGCCGTATTCCATCTGCCGCGCCCGGTGGTGGCCCGCCTTGTTCCACTGAAGCGGGCGGTCACGCTTCCTCGAACGTGCCCGCGCGAAAGGGTTCGAACGCCTCTCCCATCGCTGTCCGTACCGTGTCGGTGGGGTGAGGGGACCTCTGGGTTCAACTCATCGAGGAACAACACGACTTCGTGCAGGTACGTCGTCACGGCACACCTCTTCCACCCGGCCCTTTGTTGAAGAAGGACACAGCGCCCCAAAAATTCAGAAAGTGGCCGCGGAAAATAACAGCCCCCTCCCTCGCCCCGTCTCCTGCTCGCTGAATTCACGCTGGGAGAGGTCAAAGCAATGGGTCGGATTGGCAGGAAGCTGCTGGGATGCCTCACAACGCTCGTGATGGGCTGTCAGGGTGAAGTCCTGGAAGAGGAGGCGGAGTTCAGCCTCGCATCCCTCCAGCGGGAGCTCGCCCCTCCCCGGGAGGAATCGTGTCTGGACATCCAGCAGGCCCGGCCCTCGGCCCCGGATGGCGAGTACACGCTGTATGTGATGGGGAACCCGGACTGGCCATGGCGCGTCTATTGCCACGGGATGACAGGAGCACCAAAGGAGTACCTGCCCCTCCAGGAGCGCACCCTCTTCTCCAACTTCTCCCAGTACACCGCGGGCGACGCCTCACCGGGCACCAACGTCCGCACCCGGTACTCCAAGCTCCGCATCAATCCCCACACCCGGGAGGTGGACACCTCCGACACGACGTTCGCGACCAGCACGGGGCAGCTCCTCCACGCGAACCAGCCCGTCACCTCCATGCCCTTCGCCACGGCGATGTCGTGCGACTGGGGTGACACGGGCCGGGCCAACATCGACCTGCGTGGCACGCCGTTCAGGGTCGCCCCGGACGCCTTCGTGGTGAGCGGCTGGGAACAGGTCGGCTCCCAGGTCTACGGCTTCGCCGACCAGGTCGTCTCCCTGAAGGGTGGCGGGTACTGCGGCTCGAACGCCCCGCTCAACGCCGACGGGCTCACCGGCGGGAAGCTGCCCCTGTTCTACGCCCTCGCCAACATCCCCTGGGCGCCCGTCGCCCGCGTCTATCCCAGGGACGTCTCGGAGGCCACTGCGCAGCCGCTACAGCCCGGTTACTACAACACCCAGGACCTGAACCTGGGCACCCAGGGCCTCGGCGCCTTCCATGTCCCGCGCGGCTGGAGGGTCGTGCTCCATGCCGGCCCGGGCTTCACCGGCACCACGCACACCCTCAGCGCCGACACCGAGTTCGTCGGCAACGCGTGGTACCGCCAGGCGCGCGGCATCGAGGTGAAGGCCGAGGTCACCATCCACTCCCGCCACGGCTATGAGGGCGCCAGACAGACGCTGCGCGCCGGTCGCTACGAGCTGTGGCAGCTCACCATCGGCAATGACTCCGTGCGCTCGCTCCAGGTGCCGGAGGGCTTCCAGGTCACGCTCTACCAGCATGCTGGCTTCCAGGGCGAGCGGCTCATCCTCACCGAGAACACCGACCTCTCCGGCCACGCCTTCGATGCGCAGACCTCCAGCATCGTGGTCGAATCCACCACCGCCCGGTACAACAACGCCGTCCACGGCCGCTGGAACTCCTCGGGGGGAATGGACTGGAACAGCCCGCACAACCGCGCCTTCACGGTCGAGTACACGGGCCGCCCCGACATCGTGAGCTTCGATCTGGAGGCCCGCTTCGGTCCCTACCTCTACCTCCTGGATGCCAACGGCCAGTTGCTCATGGAGCGCGGAGAGACGATGGCAGACGGCCACGCGCGCCTCGCGTACTTCCTGACGCCGGGAACCTACAAGCTGGTGGCCGCCACCGCCGAGGTGGGCCAGACGATGGACTTCACGGTCCGCTCGGACAAGGCGCGCCTGAGCCTTCCGCAGCGGCTGTGGGTGAAGTCGGTGAGCACCTTCACGTGGGCCTACGACGACACCGGCACGGGCTCACACGACGATGTCTCCGTCTGGCGTCCCGACTTGAGCCAGCACCCCGGCTACTTCTCGCTGGGCGACATCGCCATGCCCGACCATGAACAGGCCCCCCGGACGACGTTCGTGGTCTCCGGCGAGGGAGACCTGCTCACCAAGCCTCTCTATTACAACCGGATATGGGAGGACCGAGGCACGCGAGGCAAGCACGACGCCGCCTTCTGGCAACCCGTTCCCCCTCCCGGATACACGTGTCTGGGTTCCGTCGTGGAGTTGGGGTACGGCCCGCCGCCCACGGACCGCATCCGCTGCGTCAAGGACGCGTACGTGCTGCCCGCGGCCGCCCACTGGGTCTGGAACGACAAGGGCTCCGGCAAGCATGGTGACATCGCGCTGTGGCAGGCGGACCCCGGGGACCACCGCACGCTGGCGACGTCCACCTTCGTGGGCCTGGATCACTACGACGATCCAGACGGCTCGCGGTTCTGGGCCCTCAACAACAGCGCGCTCGCCAACCCGGAGCTGCAAGGGGGCTTCGTCGACGACCTCGCGGTGCTGCGCTACGCTCCCCGCATCCGGCTCCACCCCAACGAGGCGTTCTTCCCCTCCGGCATGAACGACTTCGTGCCGCACATGGTGGATGACGGCGTGCGGCTCAAGACCTGGGACGCGCTCGCCTGCCCCGAATGCACGAACCTGCCGTTCCTCCACGGGCTGCGCCCGGACCAGCACAGCGTCCCCATCTACGCGCAGATCATCCCGCGCACCCAGGCGGGCCAGCCCACCCACACCACCGACGTCATCTACTGGCTCTTCTTCCCCTACAACCGTGGCAAGCCCCTCTGCACGAAGTGGGGCCCCTTCCGGACGTACTGTCTGCAATACACGACGTTCGACAACCACGTGGGGGATTGGGAGCACCTCACCCTGCGGTTCGTCGACGGCCGACCGACCCAGATGGCCCTGAGCCAGCGCGCGGGACTTGCTCCCACCCACTTCGCCAGCAAGGACGTGGCCCTCGTGGACCTCCACCCCGAGGTCTACGCGGCCCAGGGCTCCCATGGCCTGTATCCGGCCCCCGGCCGATACACCTACGCCCAGGTCAATTCCAGCGAGTACTACCACGATGACACGGGGCAAGGCCTCGCCTGGGACGGCTGGAACAATTCCCTCATCTTCCCCTGGCAGCCGGCGGGGACGTACACCACGCCCGGGCTGGAGCACTTCAACCTGACCGTGGACTGGGGCAATGACAAGGCCGGATGCGGAGATCCGAGCCAGGTCTACGTGAACGACTGCATCCTCAACCCGGGCCCCAAGGCCCCCATGGCCCAGCCGTTCACCCAGCCGGGCCACCTGCCGCTGCAATAGTCGCGGGAAATAACACGCGCGCCATCCCGCCGTCCTTTCGTCACGGGAGACATCACTCCTGGGATGAAAGGACGGTTCAGCAAGAATGCCTCGGCGTCGTGGATGGAAGCAGTGGAGCGCCCTCGCGGTGCTTTGTATGGGTTGTCAGCCGATGTCACCGGACGAAGTGGGCGCGGAGCCAGGACCCGGGGAGCTGGACGCGCTGCCCGTCGTGGAACAGCCGCTGGGGCCCCTGCGGGAGAGGTCCTGCCAGGAGATCCGCGCGGCCCGCCCCACCGCCGGAGATGGCGAGTACGCCCTGCACCTGATGGGAGACCCGGCCCGACCGTGGATGGCCTGGTGCCATGACATGGCGGGGACGCCGCGTGAGTACCTCGAGCTGAGAGAGCGGGGCACGTTCGCCAACTTCGCCCAGTACACCGCGGGAGACGCGGCCCCCGGCACCACGGTGCGCACCGCCTACCAGCGGCTGCGCATCGACCCGCACACCCTGCGGGTGGACACGACGGACAAGACCTTCGCGACCTCCACCGGACAGCTCCTCCACGCGAACCAGCCCGTCACCTCGGTGTCGTTCGCCACGGCGCTGTCCTGCGACTGGGCGGACTCGGGCCGGGCCAACATCGACCTGCGGGGCACGCCGTTCAAGGTGGCGACCGAGGCCTTCTCGGTGAAGGGCTACGCCCAACAAGGCTCGAGCGTCTACACCTGGGGCGACCAGGTTGTCGCGCTGCGGGGCGGTGGCTACTGCGGCTGGACCGGGCCCGCGGACTCCGAGGGCCTCACCGGGGGAAGCCTTCCCTTGTTCTATGGCTCCGCCGCGACGACGTGGACGCCCACCGTGACCGTCTACTCCGCGAGCACGTCGAACGCCGGGCTCCAGTCGCTCCAGCCCGGCTGGTACGACGCCCACGAGCTGTCCGTGGGTGAGGACGCCATCCACTCGGTCCGCGTGCCGCGCGGCTGGGTGCTCACGCTCTATCCGGACCGGTCCTTCAAGGGCACGCCGGTCACCCTCACGTCGGACACGGACCTGACGGGACGCGCGATCGACCAGAAGACGTCCAGCCTCAAGGTGGAGGCGCCGGTCACCATCTACAAGGGCAACCACTTCCAGGGGGCGAGTCAGCCACTGCTCGCGGGCCGCTACGACCTGGGCCAGTTGACCATTGGCAACGACACCCTGCGCTCCATCCGCGTTCCCGAGGGCTACCGCGTCACCCTCTACTGGCACAGCGGGTTCCAGGGCGACCAGGTCGTGCTCACCCAGGATACGGACTTCACCGGGCAGCCGTTCCAGGCGAACACGTCCAGCCTCATCGTCGAATCCACCACCGAGCGCGATGACCACAACACGCTGTATGGACGCTGGACGCCGTCCGGCGGACAGCTCCCGAACAGCCGCGACAACCGCCAGTTCATCGTCGACTACACCGGGGCCCCGGACGTGGTGACGTTCGAGCTGGAGGCCAGCGTCGGCCCCTACCTCTACCTGCTGGACACCAGCAACCGGGTGCTCGCGGAGGTCAACAACCTGGACGGCGGCACCGTCGCGCGCATCTCGTACTACCTGAGTCCGGGCACGTACAGGCTGGTCGCCGCGACGACGCTGACGGGCAGGACGGGAGAGTTCACGCTCCGCTCCGACAAGGCGCGCCTGCGCGCCCCGCTGCGGCTCTGGGTCCAGGCGACCAGCGGGTTCGATTGGATCTACGACGACTACAAGACCGGCGCGCACTCCGACCTCTCCGTGTGGCGTCCCAATCTCAGCCAACTGCCGGGCCATTACTCCCTGGGCGATGTCCCGGTGCATGGCCGTGGCGTGGCGCCGAGGATGACCTTCGTGGTCAAGGGCGAGGGGGACGTGCTGGCACGGCCGGTCGACTACACGTTCATCTGGAATGACAGCGGCACGGGCGGCAGGCACGACGTCGGCTTCTGGCACCCCGTGGCGCCGGCGGGATATACGTGCCTGGGCTCCGTGGTCCAGTTGGGTTACGACAAGCCGTCCACCGACCTCATCCGCTGCGTCCGCTCGGAGTATGTCGTTCCCGGCGGCAAGCTCTGGGTGTGGAACGACCAGGGCTCGGGGGGGCACCATGATGGCTCCGTCTTCCAGACGCACTCGCTGGACCACCGCGCGTTGACGGTCCCCGTCATGGTCGGCAATCCGGGCTACGATGCTCCGGACACCGCGCGCTTCTGGGCGCTCAACAAGAGCATGCTCGCCAATCCGGAGCTGCAGGGAGGACTGGTCGACGAGCTGGCGGCGCTCCAGTTCGCGCCGCGCATCTACCTGGCCCCGGGGGAGTACTACCTGCCCTCCTCGGTGGAGCACTTCCTCCCGAACGTGCACGACGCCGGAGGGTTCCTGTGGACGAACCAGGCACTCGGGTGCCCCTCGTGCACGGACCCCTCGTTCCTCGGCGGTCAGCGGCCGGACCAGACGCACGTGCCCGTCTACATCCAGAAGGTCCGCCGCACCTCGCAGGGACGGCCCACGAACGTCACCGACCTCATCTACTGGACGTTCTACCCGTACAACGCGGGCAAGGAGGTCTGCTTCGGCGTCCGCACCGACCTTGGCTGCGTCGGGGGGACGTCCACCTTCGGCAACCACGTGGGCGACTGGGAGCACCTCACCGTGCGGTTCATCGATGGGCGCCCGGCGTATGTCTACATGAGCCAGCACTCAGAGGGAGGGTTCTTCGAGTTCGGCAACAAGGCCATGGCGCTGGAGGGCTTCCGGCCGACGGCCTTCTCGGCGAAGGGCTCGCACGCGCTCTACTCCCACCCCGGCGATTTCACGTACAAGACCCTGCCCGTCTTCGGCCCGCTGACCGATGTGACGGGGTATGGCGTGAGCTGGAACACGTGGGACCGGCCGGTCATCTTCCACTGGCAGCCGATGGGGACGTTCACCGGCTCGCTGGCGTGGCTCAACATCACGTCGGACTGGGGCAATGACAAGGCGGGCTGCGACAACATCGCCACGCAGGTCTCCGGCGAGTGCATCCTCAACCCAGGCCCCAAAGCTCCGATGCTGAAGACCTTCGCGCACCCGAGCGCCATGACGATGGAGTAGCCAGCGCGCCGGCTCACCCGAAGAGCTTCGACCAGAAGGACTTCTTCTCCTTCGGCCGAGGCTCTTCGGCCGTGGGCTTGCCCCCCGCGTCGAAGTCGATGCTCCCTCAAGCAGGAGCGGAGGAGGCGAGCGCGGGGCTTGAGGCAGCGGCCAGGAAGGAGCGGATGAGGGAGAGGACACCGCGAGTGGACTTACGCCGAGTTGCTCAGGAGGACGATCGACTTCGACGTGTTCGCCTGCGTGAGGTGTGGAGGCAGGCGGCGGGTCTTGGCGTACGTGAAGGGGGCCCCCGGGGTGCGGGCGATTCTGGATGTCAAGGCTCGGCCAATCAGGTCGCTGTTCGGTTCGGCCAATCAGGTCCGGACGTGAAGCGCCCGGAAACCGCAGCGGAGTGGTCCGAGCGGGTTCGGCCAAACCGGTCCGGCAGGGGCTCCGTTGCGTGTCAGCGTGCGGCAGTCTCGGCCTGGGCCGCGCGCGGTGCGCGGGTGCGCTTGGCGAGCGGTGGGTTGCGGTAGCTGTCACCCTCGATGGTGAGGACATGGGAGTGGTGCAGCAGCCGGTCCATGGCGGCGCTGGCCAGCAGTGCGTCCCCAAACAGCGGCGGCCACTCCTCCAGAGCGCGATTGGAGGTGATGTGAGGCGGCCTTCGTTGATGCCCTGGTGCCGGGCGGCTCGGTGGACGAGCACCTGCGGCTGATGCTGGTCGTGCGCGACACTGGAGGTATGCGCCCAGCCGCTCGGTGACGCGAACCTCGCCACGCTCACGCATCAGGGCTTGGAGAAGCACCACGGACACGCGGGGCCTGCCTTCATCCTCGCGCTGATGGAGCAATTCATCCGTGCGGAGCGTCTGGACGAACTTCGCGAGCAACATCGGCAGCTCACCTCGAAGATGGCCACCGAAACGACGGAGCAGGCACGCTACGCGGCGCTGCTGGTGCTGGCCGACGTGCTCGCGCGCACGCTCGTCTGCGGCGAAGAAGAGTCCCGCGCCCGAGCCGCCGCACTCGACGCGGGGCAATCCTTCTGTGCCGCCGTGCGGAAGGAGTCCCGAGAGACGCAGACGACAGCCGATGCGGCTTACGACCTCACCATGGGCTACGTCGCCGCGAACTGGACCGCGTTCTCGCAGCCCGTCGCCCTCAAGCGCCCCGGCATGGTGCTGGACGAGAAGGACGCCAACGGACGGAGCATCGTCGCCATCTTCCAGACGACCATGCAGGAGATCGCGCGGGAAGGGCGCTTCGACACCCGGCAGGTGATGACGGAGTTGGCCGCAAGAGGGTTGGTCCACAAAGACGAAGGGCACCTGACGCGGAAGGTGTCCGTCGAGGGTAAGCGCGTCCGCGCCTACTGCGTGGTGCTGGACGACGCGCGGATGGAAACGGAGCGCACGCAGCAAGGCCCCGCGCGCGGGGCCCGCATGGTGGGCTGCGGAAGTGGAAGACGAAGGAGGGCAAGGTGCAGGAGGCGTGGTGGGTGGACGTGAAGTACCAGCACCCCAACGGGAGGGTGGAGCGAGTCCGCAAGGCATCGCCCATCAACACCCGCCGGGGCGCTGAAGAGTACGAGCGTCAAGTCCGCCAAGCCCTCCTGACGGGCACCTTCGGGAAGGAGAAGCAGAACGAGCCGGGCCGGGTCCTCACCCTCGGGGAGTTCGTCCCGCTCAAGGTCATCCAGGAGCTGATGGGGCACGCGACCATCGAGATGACCATGCGGTACGCCCGCCTCGCGCCGGAGGCTCGGGAGAGCGCGGTGCAGCAGCTTGACCGCCCCGTGCCCCACCACGCCGCACTGGGCAGAGACGCCGGAGGGGCACACTGAGGGCACATGAGGCAACGAGGCCAAAGAAAAAGCCCAGCAACCCGGTGAGATTGCTGGGCTTCTGAATGTGGAGGCGGCGGGAATCGAACCCGCGTGGAGCCGTGTCCCTACTTCTTCGCGCTGCTGCGCAGGTATCGGTAGAACTCCGAGTCGCTGCCCAGGAAGAGGGACGTGGAGCGGTCCACCACCTGGGGGTAGGCCTCCAGGGTGCGCATGAACTGGTAGAACTCCGGGTCCCTCCCGAAGGCCTCCGCGTAGATCTTCGTCGCCTCGGCGTCGGCGGTGCCGGTGATCTCCTGCGCCTTGCGGTAGGCCTCCGAGCGGATCTCCTTCAAGTCCCGCTCCCGCTGTCCTCGGACTTCGGCCGCGCGGCCCATGCCCTCGGAGCGCGAGCGCTCGGCGGTGCGCCGCCGCTCGGAAATCATGCGCTCGAAGACCTTCACCTGGACCTCGTCGACGTAGTTGATGCGGCGGATCTGCACGTCCACCAGCTCCACGCCGAACTCCTTGACGATCTCCGCCGCGCGGTCGCGAATCTGCCGGGTCAACTTGTCGCGGCCCTGGGAGACCTGCTCCAGCGACTCCCCGCGCTCGGCCTCGGTCGTGTACTCGTCATCCTCGAACGGCCGATTGGTGGAGCGCACCGCTTCAATCAGCGCGAACGAGGCGATGGTGTTGCGCGTCTCGCCGTCGATGATGTCATCCAAACGGGACTGGGCGTTGCGCTCGTCACGCAGGCGCTGGAAGAAGCGCAGCGGGTCCACGATCCGCCAGCGGCCGAAGGTGTCCACCCAGATGTACTTCTTGTCCTTGGTGGGAATCTGGTTCGGGTCTCCGCGCCAGTCGAGCCAGCGCTTGTCGAAGCGGTTCACCGTGTCGACGAAGGGCTGCTTGAAGTGGAGTCCGGGCTCGGTGATGGACTGGCCCCGGGGCTGACCGAAGCGGGTGATGACAGCCTGCTCGTGCTCGCTCAGCGTGTACGTGCTGGAGAAGCCCAGGACCGCGGCGAGCACGGCGACGGCGAGGAGAATCAATGCGACGCGGCTCATCGCTGGGCCTCCTTCACCTGCGCTGCGCCCGCGGAGACGGGGTCCGCCCCATCCATCCGAAGGAGGGGCGTGAAGCCCTTGAGGTTCTCATCCATCACGACCTTCTGTCCGGCACCCGTGAGCACCTGGCTGACGGTCTCCAGGTACATGCGGCGGCGGGTGACTTCCGGCGCCTTGCGGTACTCGTCGTAGACGCGAGTGAAGCGCTCGGCCTCGCCCTTTGCGCGGTTGATGCGTTCAATCGCGTAGCCCTCCGCGGAGCGCAGGGCCTCCTCGGCCTCGCCCTTGGCGCGGGGGATGGCGCGGTTGCGCTCGGCGTAGGCCTCGTTGATGGCGCGCTCCTTCTCCTGGATGGCCTGGTTGACCTCGTTGAAGGACGGCTTGACGGGGTCGGGCGGGTTCACGTCCTGGAGGACGACCTGCTGGATGTCCACGCCCGTCTCGTAGCGGTCCGCCAGGTCCTGGAGCAGCAGCTTGGACTGGGTGGCCACCGTCTGGCGGCCCGTGGTGAGGACCTCGTTGACGGAGTGGTCACCGACGACGGCGCGCATCGACGCCTCGGAGATGTCGCGGAGCATCCCCTCCACGTTCTTCACCTTGAAGAGGTACTTGTACGGGTCCTTGATCTTGTACTGGACGATCCACTCGACGACGGCGACGTTGAGGTCACCGGTGAGCATCAGCGACTCGCGCTTCAGGTCGGAGGTGCTCGCGGAGTAGGACGTGTTGCGCGTGCTGACCGACTCGGTGCGGAAGCCGAACTCCGCCTTGAGCTGGCGCTGCACGGGCACCTTGACGATGCGGTCCACCCAGAACGGCAACCGGAAGTGGGGGCCCGGCTCCACCGTGCCCGCGAAGCGACCGAGCCGGAGGATGACGCCGACCTCGTCGGGCTCCACCTGCGCGTAGCTGGTGAACAAGCCCACCAGCCCGAGGAGCGCCAGGGCGCCCAGCAGGAGCCTGCGTCCGAGGCCGCGATTCAGCCTCCCTCGCAGCTCACGCAGGACGTCACCGGGGTCCCGACCCTCCGGGTCGGGGTTCAATACTCGAGGATCCCATGCCATCCTTCAGTGTTTGGACTACATAACATCTGGATGCAAGCGGAACCCGGGCGGCGCGTGAAACGAGCCTGAACGCCTGGTGTTTGGGAGGGCCCCTCGCTCGCCGAGCGCGTCGTGACGGTGACGCCTGGCGTCAGCCTCATGGTGGTCAGGCCGGGCTTCACGGGTCGCAGTGGGCGGACCTGTTCTCGAGGAACACCGTGGACACCTGCGGGGCCAGTCTTCCGTTTTCGACGCTGTACTTCACCCGCCTCTCGATGACGTCCGGTTGGGTCCCGCAGCCGGATTCGTAGAAGAGGGAGGTGACGGTCGGCCCCGCTGCGTCCAGCGAGGCGCGGAACCCTGTCTCGCCCGTGGCGATGGCCCCGGTGGGGTGTCCGCTGCGCTCGTCCGAGCCCAGATGGCGCCCATCCGGTGCTCTCAACGTCACGCGTACGCTCTGCTCGAAGGAGGAGTCTGGGAGGTCCTCCTTCTCGAGGCGCTCCAGCACCACGGCCGTCAGCATGCCCTCCGCCTTCTTCCACGACCTCGATTTGAGGACTCGCCACGTGGGGCCGAGCTGGGGGCAGGCCAGCGGCTGCGCCCACGTCACGGTGTGCGCGTATGCCTCGGCCTCGAAGGCCTTGACGGTCTCCAGCACCTTCGGCGCCGCCGAGGGCTCACAGGCTCCGAGCACCACCACGAAGCCCGGCTTGAGGCCCGGCACGCTGTTGCTCGGGACGATGCGTGGGTAGCCCTCGGCCACCTTCAGCAGCCCATCCCATTCGTTCGCCTTCGCGCGCTCCTGCCACCGAGCCAGGGCCGCTTGGGCCTCGGCCATGTTCTCGCCGCCTCCCCAGATGATGAGCTGGGCGGGCCGGGGCTCCGCGCTCGCCAGGCCTGCCCCTGCGAGTACGACAGCCACCCCAAGACTTTTCAAGTGCACGACGACCCCCTTGGTGTCGCCGGCATCCTAGCAAGGCCTTGAGTCACTTCGTTGCGGCACGTGGCCTGCACTGGAGCCCCCTGGGTCCGTCGCCAGTGGTTGGCGGAGGGCCCGGAAGGGCAGCGCCATGCGCGAAGCCAGGGTTCTGAAGGACAGGGCGACACGCGAGGCGGGGCAGGGGCCTGCCAGAACGTCACATGAGGTGAAGAACAGTCATGAACCCGAACAAGTCCAAGCAGCATCGTCGTCGCCATCGCGGAATGACGCTCATTGAAATCATGGTGGTCATCACCATCCTCGGCCTCATCGCGACGGCCGTCGGAGTGTCGGTCATGGACTCACTGAAGGCCGCGAAGAAGGACAAGGCCTCGTTGGACATCAAGGCCCTCGAAACCGCGCTCAAGCTCCACTACACCAAGACGGGCCACTTCCCAGACACTCAAGCCGGGCTCGGAGCGCTGGTGGAGAGCCGGGCGCTGGAGCAGCTCCCCAAGGACCCGTGGCAGAACGACTACGTGTATCTCAACGAGGGAGGCCGGCCCGTCGTCATCTCCTACGGCGCGGACGGCGCCGCGGGAGGCGAGGGTGATGACGCTGACATCTCCTCCACCCCCGCGAACTCCCAGAAGGGTTGAACCCTCTCACTCAGACTTGGGGCTCGATGTCCCTGGGGGTGGGTGAGCCTCGGGTGGGGACCCCGCATGCAAACCCCGCAGTCAGCGGGGCCCCGCCTGAGCTCCCTGACGCCAACCACCAGAATGCCACACCCCGACTGTCTGATGTCTGCCGTTCGGGCCGACGTGTTTGTGTTTGTGAGTTTCGCGGCTTAGGCATGAAGGGCCGGATTTTGTCTGACGATCTGGCGGCGCCTCCAGGCGTCCTCACGTCCAAAGAAAGGCATGACCATGAAGAAGCTGCTCCTGGGAATGTTCCTGGCAATGCTGTCGCTCGTCGGCTGTGGCACCGAGGAGGCGAACCTGCCAGAGGCCGGGCAGGTGATGACCACCGAGGATGGCCGCGAGCTGGTCATCGAGCAGCGGTCGGCCGAGCCGGGTGAGGAGGCTCCGGACGTCGCTGCCGCCAATGTGAGCGTGGACGAGGGCAATCTCGCGTGTTGGGTGGTGCTCAATTACTGCCGGCATCCGAACACGGGACGGCCGCACTGCACGGCCACCGGCTGCACGATTGCCGACGCCATCCGGCACTGTCAGGCGCTCATCAAGAAGACCTGCTGAGCCGTCACTGGGGGAATCTCATAGGACCTCTCGGCCTCGGCCGGGAGGTCCCGGGGAGCTCTCGAGGGCGGCCGGGACGAGTCTGGCCCAGCCGCACGTGCCGTCGACCCGCGACGCTTCGCGGGGCTTCGAACACAACTCATTATTTGAATCTGCTAAGCTGGTAATCCAATAAAAACGGGGATGGTGTTCCAAGGGGGCGCCCCGGGAGGTCCGATGAGCGCTGGCAACCTTCGAAGTTCGCAGGTCCGTGCTTCGGGGGCCAGTCCCGGTCGGCGCTGCTCGCGAGGCTGCTCTGCGGCGAGGTAGGTGTCTCGCGCGCCAGGCCACGACAGCAGGCGTGACGGAGCGACTGTTCCGACGCCTCTTTGTCACACAAGAGGCAGGGCTCGGTACACCCACGGCTCCTTTCCGCTGAAAAACCTTCCTTGGCTTCGAGCGTAGAAGTGGAGACACGAGGGGGGACACGATGAACGCCCGACGAAGTCTGGTGATTGCGACACTGATGGTGGCAACGAACCCAGCGCTGGCCGCGAGCGCGGTCGCCACGGCCGACGACATGACGTACGGCTACAGCTACAACCAGCCGACACAGGAAGCAGCGGAGCGTGCCGCGCTGAAGTCGTGCCAGCGGCGCACGCGGCGTGCCTGCCAGGTCCACGTCTCATGCGACGGTCCCGGCTTCGGCTCCATCTCGTTCAGCCGGAAGGCGGGCGGGCACACGCGGGCACTTGGGGCGTCGTGTGGCGTGTCGAGCATCGAGGACGCGTACGTGGCGGCGGTCCAGAAGTGCAACAGCAGTGGTGCCGGGAAGTGTGGCTGGCCGCGCATCGGCTGGAATGACCGGTTCGGCGAGACGGCGGAGGATGCAGAGGAGGGTTCGCGATGAGGTTCGCACTCCTTCTCGTCTTGGTGGCTGGCTCGGTGGCCGCGCAGGAGCGAAGAACGATTGAAGTCGGGCAGACGACCTGCATCCAGGTCCGCCGCGCGGTCAAGAGCTCGACGGTGAGCGTCGAGCCTCCCGAGGTCGCCCAGGCCCGGTTCGACACCAACCTGAACAGGCTGTGCATCGACGGCCGGCACCGCGGAGAGGCGCGGGTGACTTTCAGCGGGACATACCGGCGAATCGTGGTGGGAAGCGAGCTGCGCGAGGAAGGGCTGCCCTTCGAGCACTCGGCGGCGGTTCGTGTGCTGCCGCCGAGTCCCGACGTCCGCGAGATTCCACGGACCTATTCGCTTGATCGCGGGCAGGTGCGCCGGGCGCAGCTCAGCGTCTTCCTCGGGTCAGCATTCTCCAGGACTTCCCACGAGGACGACCAGTGGCGCGCGGTCAACATCGAGGTGGACAACCCGGGCATCGCCAACGTGAGGACGACTGTCGACCGACACGGCCGATTGATGCTCGAAGTGACTGGCGACGGTGGCGGCAACGTGCGCGTGAAGCTCACGGGCGAGCGGCGCGTGCACGGAGACTGGCAGCAGGTGGTGCGCGTGCTCAACGTGGTCGTTTCGTGAGCATCTCGCGCCAAACTCGACCCGAACCTCTTCGCTGGCCTTGAAGGGCAACCGCCGCGGCGCTGGCGAGATGCCCTGACCCGCCGTGGGCCTCGGCCGGCTGACACGGCGCGGGGCCCCGGAGCCCGCCAGCCGGAGGCCTTCAACGTTCCGACAGCGAGACGCCCGTGCCCGTGTCGTTGAACCCGATGAGGTCGTCGGCATCGTCAGGGGCTGGAGAGGTTGTCTGGCTGCTCACCCCGCAGCTCCGTGGGGGGCAGGCACCGCGGCATCATCTCCGTCCGGTAGTAGGGCGGTCTCCAACCGTGCAAGGACGTCATGCCGCAGTTGCAGTACTCGGCGCCTATCGCATACCGGGAATCCTGCTCGTAGATGGTCATGAAGTAGTAGCGCACCCAACCCCCGGAGCACGGCTCGGAGAGCTCCGCTTCGTATGTGGTGACTGCGCTCTCCTCGACCACGCCCTCCGCTTCGGCACCACCACAGCCTGTGAGCATCAACAGCACCGCGGCCACCGCACCGCCCACGGAAAATCCTGCCTTCGTGCACGCCTCCTCGATGGTGGCGGAGAATGGAGGAGGCCGGCAGGGCAGGTCCATCCCAGGAAAGTAGGGACTCGCTCCCCCGCACCCAGGGCTATTTCTTCGGCTGCTTCTTCAAGAACCGGCTCAGCCGCACCTTGCCCAGTCCGCGTCCGCCGAACAGGTACCAGGTGATGGCCGCGCCGAAGAGGCCCGCCGCCAGGGCGATGCCCACCGCGCCGAGCACCGGGATGTTCCCGTACATCCACGGCTTGGGCGCGAAGGAGATGAACGCCCCCACGATGAAGCCACACGCGCACAGCCCCATGAAGGCAATCACCGCCGCGCTGCGCAGGTTCTCGTTCAGCTTCTCGAACTGGTCCGCGCGCACCGTCACCGTGAACTTGCCGGACTCCATGTCGAGCAGGATTTGCGACAGCTGCGTGGGCAGGTCCTGCGCCATCGACTGCAGCCGCAAGAGCGTCCGCATCAGCCCGCCCTGCAGCTGCGTCGGGTCATACCGCCCCGCCAGCAGCTCCTTCGCGTACGGCAGCGCCACCTCGATGATGTTCATCTCCGGGTAGAGGCTGCGCAGCATGCCCTCGGTGGAGATGGAGGCGCGGCTGAGCAGCGCGTACTCCTTGGGAATCCGGATGCGGTACTTCACCGCCAGGTCCAACAAGTCGCGCAGCAGCGTGCGCGCGTCCACCTGTCCCAGCGTGGTGGGCAGGTGCGCGCCGAGGATGCTCTCGATGTCGTTGCGGAACCCCACCAGGTTGGCCCGCGCGTCCGGCACGCCCACGCGGTAGAGGATGCGCGCCACCGAGTCGCTGTCCTTCAGCGCCACCGCCAGGCACAACATCACCAGCGTCTCCTGCATGGGCCGCGTCAGCCGCCCCACCACGCCGAAGTCCAGCAGCGCCAGCCGGTTGCCCTCCATCAGGAGGAGGTTTCCCGGGTGCGGGTCGCCATGGAACAGCCCGTCGTCGAAGAGCTGCCGGAAGCTCGCCTCCAGGATGTTCTGGGCAATGGCCTTCCGGTCCTCCTCGGCCAGCGTCTCCGGAGCAATCTTCACGCCCTTGATGAACTCCAGCGTCAGCACCGTGCGACTGGACAGCGCCGCATAGACGCGCGGAATCTTGAGGTACGTCCGCTCCCGGTGGTTCTCCAGGAACGCGCGGACGTTCGTCGCCTCGTTGATGAAGTCCAGCTCCTCGTGGATGGCCCGGTCGAACTCGTCCACGATTCCCGTGGGCGTGTAGATGCCCGTCTCCTCCACCACGGCTTCCAAGAGGCGCGCCAGGCCGCGCAGCACCCCGAGGTCGGAGTCGATGCTCGCGGCGATGCCCGGCCGTTGCACCTTCACCACGACTTCCTCACCCTCCAGCGTCACCGCCCGGTGCACCTGGGCAATCGACGCCGCCGCCAGCGGCACCTCGTCGATGTGCTTGAACAGCTCGCTGGCTTCCTTGCCCAGCGACTCGCGAATCTGGGAGAGCACCTGCTCCAGCGGAATCGGGTCCACGTTGTCCTGGAGCAGCGCCAGTTCCTCGACGAACTCGGCGGGCAGCAGGTCCGCGCGCGTGGACAACACCTGGCCCAGCTTCACGAAGGTGGGCCCCAAGTCGTTCAGCAACATCCGGAAGCGGCGCGCGGTGGAGGCGCGCTGGGCCTCCGGCGACACCTCCACCTTCTCCTGCCGCCCCAGGATGCGCCACAGGCCCGCGCGCTCGAGCACCTCGCCAAAGCCATGTCGCGCCGCGATGACGGTGATCTGCCGCACACGGTTGAGGTCCTGGAGAATCACGGGAGGGTCTGTCTCCTTGCCACCACGGTACGACGTTACGCCCGCGCCACCGGCTTCGCCACGAAGCGGAGCAGGACATAGCCCACCACCGCCGACAGCAGCGAGCCGACGAGGATGCCCAGCTTGGCCTCGTTCAGGAGGGCGGGCTGGCCGGCGAACGCCAGCCCCGCGACGAACAGGGCCACCGTGAAGCCGATGCCCGCGACCACCGAGACGCCGTGGAGCTGCCCCAGCCCCGCGCCCCCAGGCAGGGTGGAGACGCGCAGCTTCACCGCCGCCAGGGTGAACAGGAAGATGCCCACCTGCTTGCCCACGAAGAGGCCCGCGATGATGCCCAGGGGCAGGGGCGCCAGCAGGTCCTTCCACCCCATGCCCTCCAGGGAGATGCCCGAGTTGGCCAGCGCGAACAGCGGGACGATGCCGTAGCCCACCCAGCCGTGCCACAGGTGCTCGAAGCGGTTGAGCGGCGGCTCCAGCTCCTCGATTCGATCCTCGATGTAGAGCAGCTGCGCGCCCCGCATCGACTCATCCTCGGCGTTCTGGGTGCAGTCGCGGATGTACGTGGCCAGCTCCTCCAGCACGTCCCGGCCCGGCCGGGTGGGGCGCGAGGGGATGCACAGGCCCACCACCACGCCGGCCAGCGTGGCGTGGATGCCGCCATGGTGCATCGTGTACCAGAGCGCCACGCCGCCCAGCAGCCAGGCGATGCCGTTGCGGACGTAGAAGCGGTTGAGCACCATCAGCACGCCGACGACCGCGGCGGCTCCGAGCAGCCACTCCACATGCAGCCCCGTGCCGTAGAACAGGGCGATGACGAGGATGCCGCCGATGTCGTCGAAGATGGCGAGCGCGGTGAGGAAGACGATGAGCCCGTGGCCCACGCGCGCCTTCACCAGGGTGAGGCAGCCGATGGCGAACGCGATGTCCGTGGCCATGGGGATGGCCCAGCCCGCCATCGCCGGAGTGCCCGCGTTGATGGCGACATAGAGCGCCGCCGGCACCACCATGCCGCCCAGCGCGGCGATGAGCGGCAGCATCGCGCGAGACAGCGTGCGCAGCTCCCCGGCGCTCAGCTCCCGCTTCACCTCCATGCCGACCAGGAAGAAGAACAGCGTCATCAAGCCGTCGTTGATGAGCTCCTGGAAGGTGAAGGACGCCCGGGCGCCCGCCACCCCCAGCTCCAGGCGGGCGCCGAACAAGCCGACGTAGGAGGAGGCCCACGGCGAGTTGGCCCACACCATGGCGACCACGGCGCACAGGGCCAGGAGGATGCCGCTGCTGGCCTGGAGGCGGAAGAAGGCCTGGAGCGGCGCGATGGCCACCCGGAAGAGCGCGGGCACGGGCGCGGGTGAACGGGTCCGGGGAGAGGATGAAGTCGAAGGAGTCTCCATGGCGGGGGCCAAGATGCCCGCGCCTTCCGGTGGGCGCACCCGTTTTCGGACCCGGGTCCGCCGAAATGTCACCCGTGCGTGTTAGGGAACTCGGCGGGTAGGGTCAGCCGTTCGTTGATCCACGGGGCGGGGGCATGAGAGAAGGGCGGGGATGGCCGTGACGCAGCAGATGAAGGCAGCCAAGGCAGCAGTGGTGGAGCTCCCCGTGGACCCGACGCCCGACGTCGGCTCGGAAGGGGAGAAGGCGAGCGACGGCTCGGGCGCGAGGGAGATCGCGTCCCTGACGCCGATGATGCGCCAGTACCTCGAGGTGAAGGCGCTGCACCCGGACTCGGTGCTCTTCTTCAGGCTCGGGGACTTCTACGAGATGTTCTTCGAGGACGCCGTGCGGGCCTCGGAGATCCTCCAGATCACCCTGACCGCCAGGGCCAAGGGCGCCGACAAGGTGCCCATGTGCGGCATCCCCTACCACTCGTCGCGCCGCTACATCGCGCGCCTCATCGGCGAGGGCCTCAAGGTCGCCATCTGCGAGCAGGTGGAGGAGGCCGGCACCGGGCCCGGCATCGTCCGCCGCGAGGTGACGCGCGTCATCACCCCCGGCATGGTGCTGGACGAGGAGGTGCTGGAGCCTCGCGACAGCAACTTCCTGGCCGCCGTGTGCTGGAGCGAGCGCGGGTGGGGCGGGGCGCTGCTGGAGGCGTCCACCGGAGAGTTCCTCGCCCTGGAGGCCGCTTCCGCGGAGGAGCTGGCGGAGTCGCTGTCGCGTGTGGAGCCCCGGGAGCTGCTGGTGTCCGCGGGGCAGCGTGACTCGGCGGAAGTCGCGCGGGTGTGCGCGCGGCTGCCTCGCGTGCCCTCCATCGCGGAGAGCGAGGCCGCCGCCTTCGAGCCTGTGCGCGCGGCGGGTTTCCTGCGCACGCACTTCGCGGTGCAGTCGCTGTCCGCCTTCGGGCTGGATGACGCGCCCATGGCCACGGGCGCGGCGGGCGCGGCGCTGCGCTACCTGAAGGACACGCAGAAGACGCCCGCGGCCCACGTGGACCGGCTCAGCCGCCAGGAGCGCTCGGGCAGCCTGCTGATGGACGAGTCCTCGCGCGCCAACCTGGAGGTGCTGCGCTCGCAGCGCGACGGGGGACGCAAGGGCTCGCTGCTCGGCGTGTTGGACAGGACGGTGACGAGCCTGGGCGCGCGCAAGCTGGCGCGCTGGCTGGCGTCCCCGCTGGGCTCGCTGCCGGAGATCCACGCGCGGCTGGACGCGGTGGAGGAGCTGTCCGCGCGCAGCGTGTGGCGTGAGGAGCTGACCGGCATCCTCAAGGAAGTGGCGGACCTGGAGCGGCTGACGGGCCGGCTGTCGCTGGGCGCGGGCAACGCGCGGGACTTGCGCGCGCTGGGCCTGTCCCTGGCGCAGCTCCCCCGGCTGGGAGCGGCCCTGGCGCGGTGCCAGACGGCGCTGCTCCAGTCGCTCGCGGGGCCGCTGACGGCGCTGCCGGAGCTGGCGGAGCTGCTGGCGCGCGCGGTGGTGGACGAGCCTCCCGTGGTGCTGAAGGAAGGCGGCCTCATCCGCCAGGGCTACCACGCGGAGCTGGACAAGCTGGTGGAGCTGTCCACGTCCGGCAAGGACATCCTGCTGAAGATCGAGCAGCGGGAGAAGGAGCGGACCGGCATCGGCTCGCTCAAGATCCGCTACAACAAGGTCTTCGGGTACTACCTGGAGGTGACGAAGTCGAACCTGCACCTGGTGCCCGCGGACTACATCCGCAAGCAGACCACGGTGGGGGCGGAGCGCTTCGTCACCCCGGAGCTGAAGGAGCACGAGGAGCTGGTGCTCACCGCGGAGGAGAAGCGGTGCGCGCTGGAGCTCCAGTTGTTCGAGGAGCTTCGGGCGAAGGTCGCCTCGGCGGCGCCGCGCATCCGCTCGGCGGCGGAGGCGGTGGCCGCGGCGGATGCGCTGCTGTCCTTCGCGCGCTGCGCGTCCGAGTATGGCTACATGCGGCCGGAAGTCGACGCGTCGGAGGTGCTGAGCATCACCGCCGGGCGGCATCCGGTGGTGGAGCGGATGCTGGGGGCGGGGGAGTCCTTCGTTCCCAACGACGTGCGGATGGACCCGGAGGATGCGCAGTTGCTCGTCATCACCGGTCCGAACATGGCCGGCAAGAGCACGGTGATGCGGCAGGTGGCGCTCACGGCGCTGATGGCGCAGGCGGGCTCGTTCGTCCCGGCGAAGGCGGCGCGCATCGGCCTGTGTGATCGCATCTTCACGCGCGTGGGCGCGGCGGACAACCTGGCGCGCGGCCAGTCCACCTTCATGGTGGAGATGACGGAGACCAGCCACATCCTCCACCACGCCACGCGCAAGAGCCTCATCATCCTGGATGAGATTGGACGCGGGACGTCCACGTTCGACGGGCTCTCGATTGCGTGGGCGGTGGCGGAGCACCTGCATGACCACGTGAGCGCGCGCACGCTGTTCGCCACGCACTACCACGAGCTGGTGGACCTGGCGCGCGAGCGCACCCGGGTGAAGAACCTGTGCATCGCCGTGAAGGAGCAGGGCGGCAAGGTCATCTTCCTGCGCAAGCTGATTCCCGGTGGGGCCAGCCGCTCCTACGGCATCGAAGTCGCGAAGCTCGCGGGGCTGCCCTCGGAGGTGGTGGGGCGGGCGCGGGAGCTGCTCCAGAACCTGGAGTCGGGGGAGCTGGACGATGCGGGGCGTCCCCGCGTGGCGGTGCGGCAGAACCCCAAGCGCGCGGCGTCCACGGCGCAGCTCGGGCTGTTCGGAGAGCCTGCCCCCGTGGCCCCGGCCGCCCCTGTGCTTCCGGCTGCGCACCAGCAGGCGCTGGAGACGCTCAAGGCGGTGTCGGTCAACACACTGACGCCGCTGGATGCGCTCAACCTGCTGGCGAAGCTCCAGCGCGAGCTGGAGTAGGCGCGAAGTTCGCGAGGGGCTACTTCCCCTCGCTCTGGACGTTCTGGGGCGTCGCCATCTGGATGCCTCCCAGGGGGTCGACAACGACGTCTCCGCCCAGGCAGGAGATGAACAGGCGTCCGTTGGACAGGAGGCCCGATTTCAGGGGAGCTCCGGGGAGGGTTCTCCATGGCCTGGCCACGAACGACTGGCCTTGAGGGATGACCCGGAAGAGCACTCCTTCATTGAGGATGAGGTGAGCCAACCCGGTCACCGCGATGATGTGCTCACCGAGACGGTGGATGCGGTGGGTGTTGACATCGAGGACCCTCGTCGTGGTGGCGTCATCTTGGACGTGCATGAGCTCGCCCTCCCATTCGCCCCGGTCGGACCCCAGGAGTTGCCCACGAGGAACGCGGAGGCCGCAGTCGGGCTTTTGCTTGATGGGTGTCAGGTGCACGCCATCCGGTCCGAAGCCACGGATGACCGCGTCGTACTCCAGCCGTTCGAGTTCGGAGGCGGAAAGCTCGTCGGGTCCCGCGACAAGGGCAGGAGTCGGGCTGCGCGGTGCGAAGAACAGGACTCCGTCGGTGACGAACGCAACAGGGGTTCCGAAGCCAATCGCTGGAGATGTCTTGTCGCGGATGAGGCTCAGGGCCTTGCGCGCGGCAAGCCTGACGGGAGGGTACCAATGTCTCTGCGCGACTCGCTTCAGGGGGCTCATCGCATTGACTGCATGAAGTCGACCCAGCGCGTCGACCGAGGCGAGAACCCGTTGCCAATCCTCGTCATCCTCGAGCATGTCCACCAGGGAGGGGATGGCCTGGGCGTATTGGATGTGGCCGAGCGTCTGGGCCGCGAAGGCCCTCAGCTCCCAATCCTTGCTGGAGAGCAGCTCGAAGACGGCGCTGCCCGCATCCAGCCCCTGCTTTTGACGCTCCGAGAGCTCTCGCAATGTGCGGAAGGAAGGCTCCTCACGAAGCCGTGAGATGAGTTCAGCCACCTCGGGCGGTGGCTGGAGGTCCGCGATGGCGGCGCCGACAGCGTCTCGCAAGGTGCCATCTTTCTGCTGAAGCGCATCGAGGGTGGGGATGGCAGGCCGTGCAAGGACGCCAACGCAGCCCAACAATCTGATGGCATGACCCTTGTTCTCGTGCCGGGTGGTGCTCCCGGTCGCGACGGCCAGCAGGGGCGCCACCGCATCGGCCGAGCCGGCCTGCATCGTCCGGAGGACTTCGCAGGCGCGGTCGATGAACGATGGAGGCTGCGGTGCCGGAGCGCGGACGGTCTCTGCCAGGGCGACAGCGGCCTTGCTCCCCGCGACGACCAGTCCGTTTGTCAGGTGCCAGTTCGACTCGGGAGCGTTTCTGAGGCCCGCGATGAGGAAATCAATGGCGCGCGCCGTGCCAATGCGGCCGATGGCCTGCGAGAGAAACCCGCCATCACGGAGTTGGGCCCGCAGGAGCACTTCCAGGTGCTCTTCAGAGAGCCCCTCGATATCTCCGAGGACGTAGCCGGCGCTCTGGCGGACGGACTTCGATTCGTTCGAGAGAAGTGAGAGCAGGGCCGGAATGGCGGCCGGGCCATGGGCCTGGATTCTCACCGCGAGCCCATCCTCTTCGGTGACCATCGTGTCCGCCGCGACTTGCTGGAGTCGAGTCACGAGGGTCTTGAGTTCGGGTGGTTCGGCCGCCTCGGCGCGTGGGACTGGGAAGAACAGGACCACCAGGGCGAGTGTTCTCAGGCGACATGACAGGGACATGGGTGCGCTCCGTGCGGAATCGCGAGCACGTTCCCTCATGCGCGCCTGAGGACTCCTCACCCGGGTTTCATGGGTCCATCACGGCATCATCACGGCGGAGTGCTCGCGACGTGTCCCCGGATGTCTCGCAGCCCACACTTTCCACCGGGGGACTTCCCGCACGCCGGGGGCGTGACGAGATCTGGGGGTCTATGAGGCTGGCCTCCATCATCGTGGGAATTGGCATCGCGGGCTGTGCGGCCCGGGGCGTACAGGCAGGGTCGGAGAGCGTTCCGGCCCAGGGTGGTTCAGGTCGCGACGTCCTCGTCTTCGAGGGCATGTGCGACGCCTCCGGCGCGGTGGCGCTCGGCGGCTCGTTGTTCGTGGTGGGTGACGACGAAGACAACATCCTCCGTGTCTATGACGCCCGGCGCGGCGGTGCCCCCGTGCGCAGCGTGGACCTGTCACCCGAGCTGGAGCTGCCGGCCCACAAGAAGAAGCCTCCGGAGGCGGACATCGAGGCGGCCACGGGCTTGGGCTCGTACTCCTTCTGGCTCACCTCGCATGGACGCAACAGCTCCGGGAAGAAGGCGCCCAGCCGGCTGCGCTTCTTCGCCACCGAGGAGACGCAAGGCCTGCCCCGGCTCGTGGGTCGGCCCTATACGCAGCTGCTGGACGACCTGCTCGCGGCGCCTCAGCTCGGCGCGTTCCGTCTGGCGGATGCGGAGGGCCTGGCCCCCAAGGCGCCCGGTGGCCTCAACATCGAGGGCATGACGGCGATGGCGGACGGCGCGTCCATCCTCATCGGCTTCCGCAGTCCGGTGCCCCAGGGCAAGGCGCTGCTCGTCCCGCTCCTCAACCCGAAGGAGATGGTGCTGGAGGGCGCCTCCGCGCGCGTGGGCGAGCCCCGGCTGGTGGACCTGGGAGGCATGGGCGTGCGCTCCCTGTCCTGGTGGCACGGGCGCTACCTCATCATCAGCGGTGGCACCGATGGTGGAGGCACCTCGCACCTGTTCACCTGGGCCGGCGGCGAGGATGCGCCCGTCCTCGCGAGCGACGTCAACCTGACGGGCTTCAACCCGGAGGCGTTCTTCACGCCCGAGGACGCGGAGGAGATTTTGCTGCTCAGCGACGACGGCGCGATGCCGCTCGACGGCGTGGCGTGCAAGAAGCTCAAGGACCCCTCGCGCAAGCGCTTCCGCGGCGTGTGGGTGCGCCTGCCGCAGCGGGGCTGACGAGCGTCCTGTCTCATTGACGGGTCCACGGCGGTCTCGCGAGAATCACCGCTTTTCCCGCCGGGGAGTCTTCGTGAACCGTGTCTCAGGTCTGCTGGCGCTGCTCTGTTTCTGTGTCTCGTCAGGCGCGCTCGCGCAGCGCAAGGAGCTCACTCCCGCCACGCCGGAGGCGACGTGTGAGCTCACCCCCGCGCTGCGCCTCACCATGCTGGGCGGAGGCTCCTACGACCTCAAGGAGCCGGCCCTCTATTCCTTCTCGCGCTCGCGCAGCAACGTGCAGGTGTTCGTCTCCCAGCCGGAGGGCGCGACGGAGCCTCGGCTCGAGGCCGTGGGCTTCTGGCACTTGAAGTCAAACTGTCTCATCACCGTCGACGCCAAGGAGATTCAGTACGGCTCCAAGCTGGACTGCGAGGACGCGGAAATCGAGGCGAAGGTGAACGGCTCGGAGGTCACCATCCAGACGCCCGAGAAGGACGTCTTCAAGGTGACCTGGCCGTCGAAGGAGAGCTCCTCGCTGGGCCTGCGCATCACCCTCGTCGCCGAGGGCAACTTCCGGCGCGTGTTCGGCAGCCTGTGTGGGGAGTACAAGAATCCCCCCGCCGAGGTGCCCGGCAAGGAGGCTGAGCTGCGCACGCTCAAGCGCCGCTCGGTGGTGGGCCCGGACCTCAAGTACCGCGACCACAGCATCTTCTACAAGTTGGAGGAGGCCCAGAAGCGCGCCCGTGGAGAGTAGCGGCCGACGTGGGGCCCGGCTGGCGGACGCGTCAATCGCGTGTAGGCTGTCGGGCCGATGCAGCTCGCCATTCCGCATGCACCTCGCAAGGTGCGACTGACGCAGGTCCCCGGCGCGGTGGGGCGCCTCGCGAGAGACGCCGTGCTCGGGCTGGCCTTCATGGCGTTGCTCGGCGCCGGGGCCACCTGGGCGGGGCGCTTCTTCGTGGAGGAGCACGGCTTCAACGCGCGGGCCGAGGAGGTGGACGGCGTGCTGGTGGCCACGCGGCTTCCGCCGACGGACCAGCGCGACGGCGCCGAGGGCTTGCTCGAGGTCCTCTACACCTTCGAGAACGTGGAGCACTCCGTGTCGGACGTCCGCACCTTCGCGGAGTACGCGGAGGGGCTGGGGCACGGCGCGGTGGTGAAGCTCCTGGTGGACCCGGCCGCGCCGGGCCGTCCCCGGGAGGCGACCTTCGCGCGGGCCCGTGCGTCGCGCATGGGGTGGCTGCCCTTCGGCCTGGCGTTGGGCGCGCTCGGGGCGGTGGCCATGTTCACCCGCGAGGCCCGGCGGCTGGTGCGCTCGGAGGTGGAGCCCCTGCGACTGGGCGCGTTGGTGTGGCTGACGCCGGACGGGCCGCTGCCGGAGGCTCGGGGGGAAGTGGTGTTCCCCGCGCACTACTTCCGGCAGGACGTGAAGATGGAGGTCCGCGCGAGGGTGCGTCCGGGCCGGGCGCCGGTGCGCAACGGGACGAAGGTGCTCGCGGCGGTGGTGCCCAGGGAGCCCGGCTGGGCCCGGGTCATCGACCAGGACCTGGCGGGAGTGCTGGGCTGGCTGCGCTGAGCGGGTGCGGCGGGGGCCGAAAAGTTGCCGGTGACGTGGGGCCGTGTGACACACGCCTGTAGCTCCCAGTTCGCCGGAGGTTCTTCATGTGCCCACGCCTGTTGCTCGCGCTGCCCATGCTGCTGTTGCTCGTCCCGGGCACGGTCGGGGCCGCGAAGCGGGATGAGGCCGAGGCGGCGTACCAGGGGGCCCGGCGCGCCTACTACGCGCTGAAGGACGACGCGGCCCGACGCAAGCTGCGCCACCACTGGCTCAACGTGGTGCACAAGTTCGAGGCGGTGGCCAAGAGCCACCCCAAGTCCGAGCGCGCCCCCGACGCCCTCTTCACCGCGGGAGAGCTGCTCCAGGAGCTGAGCCGCATCTCCTTCGTCGAGGAGGACCTGAAGTCGGCCATCGCGGACTACGACAAGCTGAGCCGCGACTACCCGAAGCACCGGCTGGCGGATGACGCCGCGCTGGCCCTGGCCCGCATCCACGTCCACCGGATGGACCGGCCGGAGGACGCTCGCCGCGTGCTGACGGACATGCTCGCCTCCAACAGCAAGGGCGACCAGGCGAAGGAGATGAAGGCGCTGCTGGCCTCGCTCCCGACGCCCAAGGGCGCGCCCGCCGCGCCGGCTCCGTCGCGCGCCAGGCCCGCCACGCCCGTCAAGGCGCCCGCGCAGGAGGAGAAGGCCACGGCGGTGGCCAGGGTCGAGACGTCGTCGGAGCGCCCTGCCTCCGCGCTGGTGGGGGCCATCGAGAAGCTGGCCCGCGAGCCGTCCCCGATGATTCCCCGCCTGGACCCCAGCGCTCCCGTGAGCGGTGAGTCGTCCGGTGAGGGCCGTGGGCTGGACGAAGCCGTCGCCGCCGCGCTGGCCGCGAAGGAGCAGTCGTCGAAGGCCCCCGCTGTCGCCATGGCGTCGAAGCCCGTGGAGACCTCGAAGCCCGTGGGGACTCCCGTCGAGGTGGCATCGTCGAAGGTCTCCACGTCGCGTCTGCCGGAGCGTCGCCCGGAGCCCGAGCCCGTCCACGTCGCGCAGGTCGTCTCCGAGAAGCCCAAGGCGGTGGAGGCGCCGAAGAGCGTCGAGGTCGCGGTGGTCGAGCCGCCCAAGCCGATTACCCGTCCGGTGGATGACGAGGTGGCGCAGGCGCGGCTCAAGGCGGTGGCGAAGCAGTCGCGCCGCGCGGAGCTGACGCTGGCGGAGCAGCTGGGGCTCAAGGTGCGGCGCGTGGTCATCGACCCGGGGCATGGCGGACACGACTCGGGGGCCATCGGCAAGGAGGGGACGCGCGAGAAGGACGTGGCGCTCTCCATCTCCCTCAAGCTGGCGGACGAGCTGCGCGAGCGTGGGCTGGAGGTCGTCCTGACGCGCGAGGATGACCGGTTCATCCGCCTGGAGGACCGCGCGAAGTTCGCCAACACCGAGCGCGGTGACTTGTTCATCTCCGTCCACTGCAACGCCGCGACGAGCCGCAAGCTGCGCGGCATCGAGACGTACACGCTCAACACCTCGGCGGACCGCTACTCCATCCGGCTGGCCGCGCGGGAGAACGCGTCGTCCGAGAAGGGCATCAGCGACCTGCAGTTCATCCTCGCGGACCTGGCGACGAAGGCGAACACCGAGGAGTCCTCGCGGCTCGCCAACCAGGTGCAGCGCAGCCTGGTGACGTCCCTGGCGAACAAGTACTCGGACATCAAGGGCCTGGGCCACAAGGAGGCGCTGTTCTACGTGCTGCTCGGCGTGAAGATGCCGGCCATCCTCGTGGAGACCGCGTTCCTGTCGAACCTGGATGAAGAGAAGCGCCTGGCCACGAGCGCCTACCAGACGGACGTGGCCAAGGCGATTGCCCAGGGTGTCGAGGACTTCCTCGGCGACCGCAACCGCGTGGCGAAGGTCGATTGAGTCTTCAGCGAAGCGCGCGCGTGAGGAGCACCGTCGCCGAGAGGCACGCCACCGTCCGCACGTGATTCCACGCAGTCCAGCCTGACACGTAGCGGGCCCACGCGACGGCGGCTTCGGCGCTGTCCGGGTTGAGTGCGGCCAGCGCGTCATTGCGCGGCACGTTGAACGCCGCTGTCACCGCGAAGCTCCCGACGAGGAAGACCGCGCCTCCCAGGATTCGCGCCTGGGAGAGCGGCTCGCTCCAGGTGCCCAGGGACGACACCACCAGCCCCGCGCAGGCCAGCACGGTGCCGATGAAGGCCGCGATGAACAGGCCCGATACCGCCGAGACGTTGATGGCCTGCATCGCGGCGATGCCACGCGCGGCGGGCAGCTTCGTCAGGCCGCTCATGACGAAGGTCGAGAAGGCGAAGAACACGCCCGCCATCAGTCCGCAGCCCAGCACGGCCACCCACGTCAGGACTCCCAGCACCAGCTCCATCATCCGTCCCATTCCCAGTCACCGCCCCGTGGCGGCGAGCGCGAGCTCGTCCACGAAGTCCTCGAACCGCGTCGGCGTCGTGTTGGCCTCGGTCCGCCCCTCTCGTGGGAGGACCCGGCCTTCGTTGAAGGCGCGCGTCATCTCGACATAGAGCCCGGCGAACGTCTCTGACATTCCGGCCTGCGCCATCGCCTGGGTCATCTCCGCCGGGGCGAGCTGGACGTACTCGAGGCCGGGCTTGCCCAATCGCGCTCCGAGCAGGCGCGTGGCCTCGCGATAGCTGAGGTCCCTGGGGCCCAGCAGCTCGCGGATGGCCAGTCCCTTCCAGTCCCGGCGCAGCAGCGCCTTCGCCGCGACGTCGGCGATGTCGCGAGACGCAATCATCGGAATCGCGAGGTCCGCATCCACGGAGTCCGCGTTGACGCCCTGGTGCTCGATGACGTGGAGCGCGTCGAAGAAGTTCTCGAAGAAGGACACCGGGCGCAGGAGCAGCACGTTCGTGTCCTTCAGCGTCTTCAGCCGCTCCTCCTGCGCGTGCAGCGTGGCGAGCAGTCCCGTACCCGAGGGTTGCTCCGCGCCCAGGCTGCTCAGGGAGACGACGTGGCGCACGCCGCTGTCCCTCAGGCCCTGGACGATGGCCTCGCCCTTGCGGCGCTGGTCCGCGTGGTAGTCCGGCGACTCGCGGTCCGCGGGCAGCAGGGTGTAGACGGCGTCGGTGCCGCGAAACGCCTTCGCCAGGAACGCGGCGTCGCTCGGGTCTCCCGCGAGCACCTCCGCGCCGCGTGCGTGGAGCTCCGCGAGTCTGCCCTCGGAGCGGCCCAGTGCCCGGACCTCCTGCCCGGCCGACAGCAGCAGCTCCACCACCTTCTTGCCCGTGTTCCCGGTCGCTCCCATCACCGTCAACATGTGTCCTCCATGGGGCCCTGGGCCCCGGCGGCATTGGCTTGCCTGAAGTCCAATATCGAGGCTTCGGGCGGGACTCTCAATGATGGTAAGTCGCTGGTTCATGCTCATTCGTCCAGGAATGGCTGGACGAAGGGGAGGGCGGGTGCGGATACTGGGGGCATGACGGACCTGATGCCCCCGGTGGACTCGCTCGGCGAGGCGCTGCACTTCCTGCGGATGAGCGGCACGTTCTATTGCCGCTCGGAGCTGACGGCGCCGTGGGGGCTGTCGCTGCCGGTGATGAAGGGCAGCCTGATGTTCCATGTCGTGACCTCGGGGCAGTGCTGGCTCGAGGTCGACGGCGCGGAGGACCAGCTGCTCCAGCCGGGCACGTTCGCGCTGGTGCCGCATGGTGAGGGGCACCGCTTGTCGAGCGAGCGCGGTGGACCCACGCGCAAGCTGGAGGAGCTCCCCGAGGAGCTCGTGAGCGAGCGCTACTCCGTCCTCCGTCACGGTGGGGGCGGGGCTCCGACGACGCTCATCTGTGGCGCCGTGCGATTGGACCATCCCGCGGCCCAGCACCTGGTCACCCTGTTGCCGAGCCTCATCCGCGTGGAGCCCTCCGGCTCACCGCGCATGGACTGGCTCCAGAGCACGCTGCGCTTCATGGCCGCCGAGGCGAAGGAGCTGCGGCCCGGAGGCGAGACGGTCATCACCCGACTGGCGGATGTGCTGGTGGTGCAGGCGCTCCGGGAGTGGATGGCGCAGGACTCCAGCGCGCGCACGGGCTGGCTGGGGGCGCTCCAGGACCCGGAGCTGGGGCGCGCGCTCGCACTCATCCACCGCGAGCCGACGAAGCCGTGGACGGTGGCCTCGCTCGCCGCGCGGGTGGCGATGTCCCGCTCCGCGTTCTCCGCGCGCTTCACCCGGCAGGTGGGCGAGCCGCCCATGCACTACCTCGCGCGGTGGAGGATGTACGTCGCGCATACCGCGTTGAAGGAGGAGCGTCCCGGGCTGGGCGAGCTGGCGGCGCGCATGGGCTATCAATCCGAGGCGGCCTTCAGTCGCGCGTTCAAGCGCTTCATGGGCGTGTCACCGGGAGCCGTGCGAAGGGGCGAGGCGAAGTCGCCCCCGTCCCTTGCCGCGTCCGTGTGACGGCAGCGCGGCCCGGGCACTTCAGGCATTCTTCCAGGCATGGCACAGCCTCCTCCATTTCGGACGTACGCGAAGATGCCCGCGGCGGGCGAGCCGAAGTCAGTCGCCAGCCCCGGTGGCCCGTGGATCGCGCTGGAGAAGGTTCATGGCGCGCAGCTCGTCATCGCCGTGCGCGCCGGACAGGCGTGGTTCGGCAAGCGCAAGGCGTGGCTGACCGAGGAGGAGTCCTTCTTCGGCTGGCAGCTCGTGCGGGCGCAGCTGGGCTATGCGGCGGAGCGGATGGCACAGGCGCTGGGGGCGACCAGCGGCACGGTGTACTTCTACGGGGAGCTCTTCGGCGGGCACTATCCGCATCCCGAGGTGCCGCCCGTGCCGGGCCTGTCCGCCGTGCAGACGGGCATCTGGTATGCGCCGGACCTGCGCTGGTCTCCGTTCGACGTCCTGCTCGTGCGGGATGACGAAGACGAGGGCATTTTGCTGGCCCACCCGGAGCTGGAGGCCGCGGCAAGGGAAGCGGGGCTGATGACGCCACCCGTGCTTCGACGAGGGACTCGCGGAGACATGGACAGCGTCCCCACGCGGTATCCGACGCGAGTCCCCCACCTGTTGGGGTTGCCGCCCCTCTCCGGCAACGTGGCGGAGGGGCTGGTCATCAAGAGCGAGCTGCGCGCCTCCCCCAGCGCGCGTGCCTCCGTCAAACGGAAGATCGACGAGTTCAGCGAGGGCCGCTTCGACGAGAGCGAGGCGTGGAGCCCCCATCAGGCCCTCTCGGTGGAGACGCTCGCGGACTGGTCCGCGCGATTGGTCAACCCCGCGCGAATCGCCAGCGCGATGTCCAAGGTCGGACGAGACCAGGTCGAGTCGCTGCTCGACGAAGTCGTGCTCGACGTGCGCGTGGACCTGGAGCAGGCGTTTCCGCTCGCCTGTCGCTCGCTCGATGCCACGGGGGAGGACTTCCTGTCGGCGCGGATTCGCGAGCGGGCCCTGGTGCTCATCCGGGCCGCGCTCGCGCCAGTCGCGCAGTGAGGAGGGCTGACCCTACGGACGTTGAGGATGTCCAACCTCATCAGGGGCGGGGGAGCTCCAGCCCGAGCGCGCGCATGGGAATGCGGTACATGTCGCCGGTGCCACCGCCGATTCCCTCAATCGAGCGGTCATCCCGCGGCGTGTCGAACCGCTCGCCGACGTCACCGGTGAAGGGGCGGGTGCTGCTGAAGTAGAGCCACTGCCCGTCGGGGGACACGCTGTGGTTGTAGTCGCTGGCGCTCGAGTTCACCCCTTCGCAGAGGCGTCGCGCGGGCTCCCAGATGCCATTCACCCGGCGACTGAGGAAGAGGTCGTAGCCGCCCAGTCCCTCCGGGCGGCGCAGGGCGCTGAAGAGGAGGTAGCTCTCGTCCGGAGCAATCCAGGGCTCCAGCTCGTGGGCCGTCGTGTTGATGGCCGCGCCCAGGTTCTCCGGCGGTTGGTGCGCGCCGTCGACCCAGCGTGACACCCAGAGGTCGCTGCCGCCGTGGGTGCCCGTGCGCTCGCCGCCGAAGTAGAGGTTGCCGTTGGCGGCGACCGCGGGTGACCACTCGTCGAGGCTCGCGTCGTTGACGGGGGCGGGGAGGCGTCGCGCGTCTCCCCATGCTCCGTGCGCGTCCAGCGAGGCGGCCCAGATGTCGTACGACGTGCGGGCACCGGACTCGCCGGGGAGGGGGCGATTGGAGATGAAGTACACGGTGCGCCCATCGGGCGACAGATGGGGATCCGCGTTGCTCCACTCCGCCGCGAAGCGGGGGCGCTCGGGCTGGGACCAGGATCCATCGTCCGTGAGCCGCGTCTCGTACATCGTGTACTGCTCGAAGCGATTGTCGGCCCGTCCGAAGAGGACCCGGCGCTGGTCGGGTGAGAAGGCCATGAAGAAGTCCCAGGCCCCCGTGGTGAAGAGCCCCGCGCCATGGAGTTGGGGTGTGCAGGTGGCGTCGGACTTCGTCGTCATCCTCGCGCTTCCCGCATGGGCGCCACACGCCAGGGTGGTGAGTGCCGCCGCTCCGAGAATCCCTCGCATCCACTTCCATCCCTTCATCGCCTGCTCCTCGTGGACGCGCATTCCGTCCTGGAGAGGTCACCGGTAGCATCCGGGGACGAAGCGAAACTTTGGGAATGTTGCGGCGGGTCTGCTACTTCGATGCCTCTCCCCGAGGAGCCTTGGTGAACCGAGTCCGTCCCCTGGATGAGTGGGTGTCCCGTCTTTCCGCCGCTGCCCCGAAGGACGTGGCGCACGCGCTCGAGGTGCTGGGGGATGCGCTCTGCGCGGACGATGGGGCGGTCCGGGAGCACGCAGCGGGGCTCCTGGTGAAGGAGCTGGCGCGCGCGGATTCGGCCGTGCATGGCCCCATCCTCCGCCTGCTCCAGACGTCCTGGTGGCCGCCGCAGGAGCGGCTCGCCCAGCCCGCGCTGGAGGCGGTGCTGACGGCGGCGGCGGGGATGAACGCCGACGCTCCCGAGCTGGACGAGGCGGCGCTGCTCGTCTCGAACCTCTACCGGTCGCACCCGCTGCCGCTGGGCGTGTTGGAGGAGGCCCTGGTCCATGAGAAGGCCTCGGTCCGCCGGGTCGCCGCCGGGGCCGTGGGTCGTGTGGGTACGGCGGCGGTGTCGCTGCTTCCTTGCCTGCTCCTGGTGCTCGACGATGCCGAGCCCGTGGCGGGGGCGGCGTTGGAGTCCCTGGGCTCGCTGGCCTCGTCCGCGCCGGAGCTGGCCCTGCCCGCGCTGTTCGACCAGGTGAAGCGTGCGGAGGGCGCGCGGCAGTACCTGGCGCTGATGTCGCTCCGGAGCCTGCTGGAGGAGGGGCGCCGCGAGGGCAAGCCCGCGCCGGAGCTGGTGTCCCTGGAGCCGGTTCTCTTGAAGACGGCCGAGGACCCCCTGCCTCCTGTTCGACTGGAGGCGGTGTCCCTGCTGGGCCTGGGGCGCCTGTCCTCGCTGTCCACCGTGGCTACGCTGCGCCAGCGCCTCAAGGATGAGAGCCCCGCGGTGGCTGCTTGCGCCGCCGTGGCCCTGCTGCGTGTCGGAGCTCCGCCCCAGGAGGCCGCTTCGCTCCTGGCCGCGCAACTGGCGGCGCCCGAGCACTCGGAGCAGGTGGGCGCCGCGCTCAGCGCGCTGGAGGGCGTGGAGCCCGCCACGCTCGGTCGCATCCGGGACACCCTGGAGACGGCGGCACGAAGCGCGACGGAGCTCGTGGGCGAGGCCCTCCGCGAGCTGCTCCCGCGTGGCGGCTGAGGCTGAGTGCCCTCGCGGAGCGCGGGAGCGCTCGTGCGCCCGCCTCCTTCACATACAGGGCTCCAGACCGAAACTACGTCTGCTTGCCTCCCAGGCGAGAGAAAGCCATTCATTCAAAGTCATGGCGAGACTTTCGGGATGCCCGGTGCCTCGCTTGCTATTCGAGGTATTGACCAGGCGTCTGTCGGCCGTCTGCGCGTCGTTACGGGAAGAGAAGCATGCCCCGTATAGTCCGCCAACAGATGATCTCACGCGCGTCCATAGGAGTCCTGGGCTTGGTCCTTCTGGCGTCCCTTGGCGGAGTGTTCGCCGCCCGAAGAACGTGGCGGCGGCCGACACCGGAGAACGTCGCGGCGACTCCCAGACTCAGCGAAGGCGAGCGCCCGAACAGTTCCCGCACGAGCGAGACGGGCGACTTCTTGGGGGTCGTCATCGCCGAGGTCTCCGTGAACCTGGCCGCTCTCATCGATGGGCGGGTCGCAGACGTCAAGGTTCACGTCGGGAGCGAGGTGCGCCAAGGCGAGCTGGTGGCGACGCTGGAGGCCCGGTCGGTGCGCCAGGAACTGACCATCGCGGAGGCGGAACTCCTCTCCGCGCGGGCGGAGCAGTCCGTGGCCCGTGTGGCATTGGAGCAGGCAAAGGAACGACTCCAGCGGCGCGACACGTCACAGCAAGTCCTCACGGGGGCGATCTCCGAAGAGGAGCTGTCCACCGCGCGCTACGAGCAGCGGATGGCAGCGGCGCAGTTGGAAGTGGCAAGTAGCAAGGTGCAGGAGCGAGAGGCCCGGGTGGCGCAACTCAGTCAGCGGGTGGCGGAGACGTTCATTCGCGCGCCCTTCGATGGCGTCATCGCGAGCCGATTCATCCATCCGGGTGCGCTGGTGCAAGCGGGGACACCTCTCATCCACCTGGTGCGCCGGGGCGCTCCGCAGGCGCGCTTCGCCATTCCCGCCTCCCAGGTGCGACGCGTGTCCGTGGGGACGGCTGTCCAGGTGACGGTGCCCGAGCAGGGCCTGGTGCTCCAGGGCAAGGTGACCCAGGTGGCGCCCGAAGTGGATGTGGCCTCCTTGATGGTGTTTGCCCTGACGAGCCTGGAATTGGAGGGGCAGCAGTTCGCCCTTCCCGCGGGCTCCGTGGTGCGAGTGTCCTTGGTCGAAGGAGAGCGGCTCGGGCACGCAGATGCGCGCGTTCGGTCCGAACCGCACAATCCCTGAACGAGTTCCCCAGCCGGTGGATTCACCCGCGCCGTTGGGAGGAGCAGAGAGCACCGTGGAAGAAAAGCCATCCATCTTTCGAAAGCAGGCGGTCGAGTACTATCGACACTACCGTCGCCAGGAGGGAGATGTGCTCCATCTGGCACCCTCCTGGACGCGGTGGACCTACTGGCTGCTGGCCGCGCTCCTGCTCGGAGGTGGGCTCTTCTGCCTGTTGGGATCCATCTCCGAGTTCGCTTCCGGGCCCGCGCTCGTTCGACTGGATCGTCGCACGGAGGTAACGGCGCCCAGCGGCGGAGTGGTGGCCGCCATCGAGGTCCAACCCGGTCAGCATGTCGTGGCGGGACAGCCGTTGGTGACATTGCAGGCCGAAGAAGAGCGTAACACCCTGGCTCGCCTCCAGCGCGAGCTCGAACTGCACCTCGTGCGCTACATGAGGGACCCGTTGGATGAGTCCTCGCGTCAGGCCTTGACGACACTCCGCGCCGAGCGCGAACTCGCGCAGGCCCGCCTGGAGGCGCGTTCCCTGCGAGCTCCCGTGGCGGGCGTGGTCGGAGATTTGAGAATCCAGCCGGGCCAGTTCCTCGCGTCGGGCACGCGAGTGGCCTCGCTCGCGGATGACGATGCGTCCGTGCATCTCCTTGCCTTCCTCCCCGGTTACTACCGGCCCTTCCTTCGGCCAGGCATGACTCTCCGGGTGGAGTTGGATGGCTTCCGATACGATTACCACGAGCTGCGCATCGAGACCGTCGGCGACCAGATCATTGGCCCCAATGAACTGCAGCGCTATCTGGGGCAGGACCAGGCCGACGCTGTGAAGACCGTTGGGCCCATCGTCCTGGTCCGGGCGCGCGTGCCCTCGCACACCTTCACCAGCGATGGACGCATCTTTGGCTATTTCGATGGCATGCCAGCGCGAGCCGAAGCCGCGGTCCGGGTCGAGCCCATTCTCCTGACATTGATTCCTGGATTGAAGGCGCTCTTTCCCCATGATGACTGAACAGATGCCCTCTGGGCCGAAGCGTGGCCTCCTGGAGCGATTTCCCGCCCTGAAGCGCCTGCAGCCCAGGTTGACCCAGCGTCGTCTCCCCGAAGTGCGGCAGTTGTCGGCCACGGATTGCGGAGCCGCCTGCCTGGCCATGGTGTTGGGTTACCACGGCCGCGAGATGAGCCTGGACGCGGTGCGAGAGGTCACGGGTTCCAGTCGTGACGGCATCACCGCCCGGACCTTGCTGGACGCAGGGCGTCGCCTGGGGCTGCGCGGGCGGGCGGTCTCCCTCGACCTGGATCGGCTGAGTTTCCTGCCCACGGGCGCGATCTTGCACTGGGGCTTCAATCACTACGTCGTATTCGAGAGGATGGCAGGGGGCGCGGTACACCTCATCGACCCGGCGCAGGGACCTCGTCGGCTTGCGCTGGAGACCTTCGGCAAGCACTTCACGGGGGTGGTGCTGCTCTTCGAGAAGGCCGAGGACTTCCAGAAGCTCGCCGCCGAGCGCGAGGGCGTGTTTCGCTATCTCCTGCCGTTGCTCGGGCAGTCAGATACGCTGGGGCGCATCGTGGTGCTGTCGGCGGCGCTGCAGATCTTCGCGCTGGCTGTGCCGGCACTGATGGGCATGGTGGTGGACCGGGTGGTACCGCGTGGCGACTACCATCTCCTCGGTGTGCTGTCCGTGGCGCTGGCCGCGCTCGTCGTCTTCCAGTTGCTGACGTCGATCATCCGAGGACATCTGCTCCTGGAGTTGCGTGCGCGCCTGGACTCCGGGATGACGCTGGGGTTCTTGGATCACCTGGTCGACCTGGCGTACTCCTTCTTCCAGCTACGGCCAGCGGGGGACCTCATGATGCGCATGAGCGTCCAGACCACGGTGCGGGAGATCCTCTCCTCCACCGCCATCTCCACCGTGCTGGATGGCACCCTGGTGCTGCTCTATCTGGTGCTCCTGCTCACGGCCAGCCCATCCATGGGGCTCATTGTCCTGGGGCTGGGGTTGGCCCAGGTGCTCGTCTTCGTGAGCACACGTGAACGACGGCGCAGCCTGCTGACCCAGAGCCTGGAGCTGGACGCTCGCAACCAGGGCTACGTGATGTCGATGCTTACGGGCATGCAGACACTGAAGGCCTTCGGGGTGGAGCGGCGTTCGGTGGAGAGCTACTCACACCTCTTCGTGGACGTGTTGAACGTCTCCTTGGCACGGGGGCGGCTGACCTTGTGGCTGGACTCGGTCATCGGCATGTTGCGCCTGGCTTCGCCGCTGCTGCTCCTGAGTGTGGGCGCCTGGCAGGTGCTGGAAGGGCAACTGACGCTGGGAACCATGCTGAGCCTCAATGCGCTGGCGGGGGCGCTGCTCATGCCGCTGTCCAGCCTGATTGGCACGGCGGGACAGTTCCAGTTGCTGGGGGGCTACCTGGAGCGCATCAACGAGGTGCTGGATACGAGTCCCGAGCAGCCGCCAGGGAGTGCGGGGGCCACGTTGAAGCTCCAGGGCGCCATCGAGCTGGAGAAGGTGAGCTTCCGCTATGGTCCTACGTCGTCACTCGTCGTCCAGGACGTCTCGCTGCGCATCGAGCCGGGGCAGATGGTGGCCATCGTCGGGCGCTCGGGGGCGGGGAAGTCGACAATGGCCAATCTCTTGATGGGGTTGCACCTGCCGACGAGCGGACGCGTGCTCTACGACGGCGTTGAGCTGAGCCACCTGGACCTGCGCGCGCTGCGCGGCCAGCTGGGGACCGTGCTCCAGGAGCCAGCCTTCTTCAACTCGTCGTTGCGCGACAACATCACGCTGAACGATCCGGACATCCCCTTGGAGCGCGTGGTCGATGCGGCGAAGCTGGCCCATCTTCACGAGGACATCCTCCGCATGCCCATGCAGTACGACACGCTGCTGGTGGATCGCGGGCTGTCGATGTCGGGAGGTCAGCGGCAGCGGCTGTCCTTGGCACGAGCCCTGGTGCGCAAGCCTGCCGTGCTGCTGCTGGATGAGGCCACCAGTGCGCTGGACGCCATCACCGAAAGCCAGGTGCAGGGTTCCCTGGCCTCGCTGTGCTGCACGCGCATTGTCATCGCCCATCGGCTCAGCACCGTCCGCCGCGCCGACCTCATCGTGGTGATGGAGGCGGGGCGGGTGCTTGAGGTGGGCAGGCATGAGGAGCTCCTCGCGCGCAAGGGGTTCTATGCGCAGCTCGTGCTTGCCCAGCTGGAGCACAGCGTGGAGCACAAGTCCGCGGCGTGATGCCTCACGCGGTACGGGCACTTCGAACGGGACGACGCGCGGACAAGGTCAGAATGGGGCGCCTGGATGGCGGTGCCGGGCCCCTTCCGCCAGACTCGTCGAAGCCGCCCTGGTTCAGACGCAGGAAACAGCAAAGCCGCCTGGGTGCATGCTGCACCCGGCGGCTCTGCTTCGTGCCGTCGCGAACGACGGGACTTCAATCAGGCTCCCTTGCCACCACAGCCGGCAACGAAGTTGCAACCCGAGTTCGTGGTAGGGCAGTAGAGGTCGGCGTCGACCACGGGGGCATCAGCGAGGCCGCCCACCACGTTGGTGAGCATGGCATCATCCAGCTCCACCACTTCAAAGACGTGCTGCGGATTCTTCATCAGTTCATTCGACACGTGAGTGCTCTCCTGCGTACTACATGGCAAGTCCCCCAATGGGACTTGGAAACCTGGGCAGGGAAGGGGTGTCCTCCTTCCGATGCGTCCAGGAAGCTCGTGGGGATCGGGCTAGCGAGTCATTGCTGGGACCTGCTTGACCTTGCCGTTGTCGACATACTTCAAGGTCTCCAGCATCTGGCGCTTGGCATAACGGCGCGTCGGAACGCAGGGGGACTCCCCGGTCTGCATCCGGACCAGCGGACAAGAGATGCCCTGGCAGTTGGGCAGCATGATGCACTTCTTGCACTGGTTGTCCGACTCGAAGGCCGGCTCGGTCCACAGTCCCATCTTGTCCGGGTCCAGCGTCATCTCTCCAGAGGGCTGGATCTGCCCGACGATGTTGCGCTCATCCGTGTCGAGGACGACGGTGCACTTCATGACCTTCCCCGTCGCACCAATGATGAGGTTGTAGGGCCGGGCCGCGTAGCACACTTGTGCGCCGGGGAGGTTCAGTCCCCGGAGCGTCTCCACCTGGAGCCCCCGCTCATTGGCTTCGGCCTTGAGCTGAGCGCTGATGTCGAATCCGCTGCTGCCGCAGACCTCGACGTTGGCGTCATTGGCTCCGCCCCAGCGGCCCACCGGATGGAAGTGAAAGCGGAAGCGAGAGTCCGTACCCAGTTCCTGGCGGACCTGGTCCATCAGTCGCGGGACGTCCTCGTGATTGCCTGGAGCAAAATTGACGCGAAGCAGGACGCTGAAGTCGTCCTTTCGCTTCGCCAGGGACTTCAGGTTGTTGAAGATGGTCTGAAACGTTTCACTGCCATCGCGGGCTGGCCGGCTCTGATTGTGGTGCTCGGCGGGGCCATCCAGAGTGACCTGGAAGTGGTTGAGTCTCCAGGAGAGCAGCTTGTCGGCGACGTCTGGGGTCAGCAGATAGCCATTGGTCGTCATGGCGCTGCTGTACCGAACCCCGTGCTTCTCCGCCATGTCGCGGACCCAGGGAGCGATATCCTCGATGGCCGAAAGGCCATAGAGTGGCTCCCCGCCAAACCACTCGATGTGCAGATTGCGGAGCTGGGGCAGGCGCTTTTCGACCATGCGCTTGATGCCCGTGCGAACCAACGGGTGCATCGTGCCATGCTCGAACTTCTCGTAGCAGTACTGGCAGCGGAAGTTGCAATCCTCGGACGCCAGGAGGATCAGCTGCAGGACATCCGGCCGAAACTGCTGCTGCCCGTAGATCAGCTGAACCTGGCGGTATTCGTTGACGCCCCTCTGGATCAGGATGCCTCTCTCCACCAGGTACTTCACGAGGTCCCGCTGCGGAGCCTCGAAGCCCTTCTGGCTGAGCATGGAGATGACGGTTTCCGCCTGCTCGGCCTTGAAGACACTCATGGACCCACGCAGGGTGTTCCAGATGATGAGCCGGCCATCCTGCGCGGAGGCGCGAATGTTATAGCGAGATGGCACCCAGTGCTTCGCCCCTGGTTCCAGCGCTGGATGTAGAACGTGCGCTTTGTCGTCGTGTGGCGACCGCTTCAGAAGATTCACGGGGGAAGTGGAGTCCATTTTCACCAACTGTAGGATTGACGAACTGTGGGCGCGGGAAAGCCAACAGGTGCTCAGGTGCGCCTGCGCTTCGGATTCTTGAAATGGCAATTATTTGCTGGACGTTTCAAGCGTGGCCTAAGCCCCGGCAACGTCTTTCATTAGATTGGCAGGGGTCGCTTTCAAATTGCAAGTCCCCTATTTCCCGTCAAACCCGCCTGTCTCCACGAGTGTCCAGGTGACCTGATGGAAAGCCATTGCCAGTCAGGCTCATGAGCTTCCAGGCGGGCGAGCGCTCCAATCCCACACCGGTCATCGTGACAATGGCAATGTCGACGCCGAGTGCTTGGAGCGAATCAAGAACGCCAGACATGGATGACCATCTTTGGAGGTGTGCGAGCTCCTCCGTTCCGGCGGCGCCCCAGGGTTCGCCTCCATCCACTTCGGTCAGCGAACCCTCCAGTGCTCCCTCGACGCCGCGATGTGTCCACTCGCGCGTCGACTCGAGCTCGAAGACCACGCCCAGCAGCCCGCGCACCACCGCGCTCGCGCGCTGCAGCTGGGACACGACGCTGCTGCGTCAGCGCCAGCGTACGACGCGGGAGGGGGCGAGCCTGACTGCGCGGCGGCGACGGATGCAAACAACACTCGGCCCGTACGGGCGGTGGTCGCAATCACGTCGAGCGAGGGCTGCTTCACGGCGGGAGGCGGCGTTGGCCTGCCTCCCGCCGCTGACTTCTTCAACTGGGACTCAGCCCCGGATGGTGACGGACACCCGGACGGTGATGGTGGACCCGTTCGGGCAACGGACGGTGACGCTGACGGTGATGGTGATCTTCCACGCCTGCACTTCGTCGATGGAGGCCTCGACCACCGTCCGGGGGAACGGCAGCGGGTTGGGGACCTCCAGCGAGTGGGTGTCGATGCTCGACGGCAGCCGGGCGACGACCTTTCCGTCCAGGGAGATGAACTCGGTGGTGCCCGGGTACGCCCCCACGGTGACGTCGTCGCTCGCGGCATGGGTCTTCAGCCGGTAGTAGCCAGCGGGGATTCCGGCGGCCGGGAAGTCCACGTAGGCGAAGGCCACGTCCGTTCCGTTGGGGAACTCGGTGGCGGGCACCTGCTCGAAGCCCGCGATGCTGGTGCCCACGAAGGTGACGTTCTTGGACGTCGCCGAGACAATCTCCTCGACGTTGATGGGCACCTTGGCCGCGTGCGCGGCATCGATGAGGGCCTTGGCATCAACGCCGCTCGGCTGGGACTCTCCGGCCCAGGCGGCGGGCCCGGAGGTGAAGAGCACTGCGGCGACAACGGCAAACACACTGAGCAGACGATTACGCAAGCACGACTCCAAGGTGTAACTACGGGGGAAGGCCCTCGGGAGTGCAGTGGCGGTGCCATTCCAGATGGCGCTGGCGAGGATGTGCAAAGCTTCAAGTCCACGCGAAGGCCCGTAGCCATCCGTGTCACGCACCCGGTATCCGTGTGACCTCCGAGGTCACAGGCCCCTGGGTGGAGGACGAGCGGGTCGTGCAGGGTGCCCAGTCCCGACCACGCCCCCGGAATCGCCGGGGGCATGACCGGGCTCTACGCGTCCAGCATCAATCGCAAGGGAAGGTGATGCGTTTGCAGACACTCTCTCCGGGACAGCAGTGGAAGCCTGACCTGCAGGAGGGAGGACACACCGGCTCAGTGGGGCCGTAGTAGCCCTCTCCAACAACCGTGGTGAAGCCCAGCATCGTGGTGTGCGTCATCTCCGCATAGAGCCGGAACTCGTAGGTGTTGTCAGAGACGATCCACGTCGCGTCCTGACACCCGCTCTGGCCTCGGGCGAAGAGCGTTTCAGGGAGCCCATTCATGCTCAGCCATATCTCCGCCGTGGAGGTGCCGCTCGTGTTCCAGCAGATGGTCGTCGTGCCCGTATACGCTTCGTTCAGGTTGATGCGAACGGTCGAGGGACTGGAGGTGACGCTGCCGGCGGCCAGCTCGCTCGAAAGCTGCCCCAGTTCGTCGGTGTCCTGGGCGTCCGGCCCCGCGCAGGCAAGCGCGAAGGCAGTGAGGAGCAACAACAGGATGCGCTTCATGGTCAGCCACTCCTTGCATGGGGTTGCGCCGCGGAGCCGACCACGGACTCGCGCCCATGCTCAATCGGAATTCATACCGGGGGTGAATAGAGACATGGCGGATGACGAAACGACGGGCTTGCAGGGCCCACACGCCGATGCCGGCCCCTGGGCTTGGCGGTGTGCGTCGGGCGCGATGACGCTGTGCGCCGCTCTCGACGCCATGAGTCAAATCGGCGGTGCGACATGACAGAACCATGACAAAGGCATGGAGTCGTCATGGATCTTTCGCCTACACCGCCGCAGTAGGTTGGCCGTACTCGCTGACCTGCAACGGGGCTTCTTGCATGCGTGTCATCTCTCCGGGCCTCCTCGTGGCGGCCGTGACGGAACTCTCGCTGTCGCGGAGCGCGAAGTTGGTTCGGCTCAAGGACGTCATCGCCTGGTGTGAGTGGAACGGGGTGGACTACGAGGGGCCCGGCGGCAAGCAGCAGGCGCTCTGGGACGCGGACCGCGATGAGGCCGAGGGGCCGCGCCGCCTCCTCAAGTTCAAGAGTGGGGAGTGCAAGCAGTCCCGCGCGGGCTGGGCGCTCATCGCGCACGGCGACAAGGCGCGCGAGGCGGCGACGCAGCTCGGCTGGCGCGAGCAGCTCTGGGATGGGGGGAAGTGGGACTGGCTCGGCGGGAGTGCCCCTGTCGTGGCCCGGCGACCCAGCGCGAGCAGGGCGCGGGCCAGCACCGAGTCCCACACGGAGCTCGCCGTCGAGCAGCCGCGCCTCCAGGTCGGCTGATCCCGGGTTCTTGTCACTGGACGTGAACCGGGCGCGTTTTCTCGCGGAGTCGCTGGAGGGAGTTCGTTTCCTTCGCGGGGCCCATGGTGCTGGAGGCACCACCTCGGGGGTTGTGCGTCCTGCTGGAACGCCCCGGCTCACGTGCCGCGTCCCTCTCGTACGCGGCCGTGGGGCCTGCCCCGACGACACCTGACGGACGGCCGCGTGGTGCCCCCCTTGCACTGGGTAGGGCTCCCTCTCGCGAAAGTCCTGCTGGATGAGCCTCTTCCGACACCTCTTCGACAGCGCGCTGTATTCCCTCGCCCTCACGGGCCTCGCGCTGCTGTTGCTGAGCAACAGGGGCTGAGGGGCCGGGCGCGGCGCTCGCGCACCCGGCCCCGAAGTCCGCCTACTTGACGCGCGCCAGGTTCACCGTCGTGTTCCCGCCCACGGAGAGGAAGCGGGACGCGTCGCCGAAGAGGCCGAACGGGTCGAAGATGCTGTTCTGGTTCCGGGTGTCCTCGTCGTCGGTGTGGACGAAGCCCGTCGAGATGCGCTTGCTGAAGTCGTTCGCGGCGAACACGCCGTAGCGGAAGCCCAGGTCGGGCATCGCCGCCATGGTGCCGCCGGGCTCGGTGTTGCCCCGGAACACGCAGAACTTGAGCGTGGTGTTGCGGTCCGAGCCGTTCGGATACACCGGCCCCTGAGACGAGTTCGCGTTCCGGGTGTCCTCGTTGTCGAAGGAGCGCGAAATCATCCGGGAGCCGTTCGGGCAGCCGCCCGAGCCCAGCAGCAACACGGCGTAGTGGTTCTGCTGGATGCTGGCCTGCGACAGGGACTTGAACTTCCGTCCATCCACGCGGCAGAAGCGCCAGGTCGTGTTGTTGTTGCTGGTGATTCCGCCAATCCAGCCGCCACGGCCGTTGGCGTTGCGCTTGTCCTCGTCATCCATGTGGATGACGACCAGGTCGTTCCAGTTCGGGCAACCCTGGCCCTCGGGGATGACGCCCACGAACGGCTGGGGCGGCGGAGGAGGGGGAGGGGGCGGCGGCCAGTGTTGGCCGGGAATCGGACCATAGAGCCTGGCCGCCCACGTCTGGGAGAGGGGGTTCCAGGTGAAGCTGCGTCCGACCAGCGTGACGCCGCTTTCGAGCGCGTTCTGGGACACCAGCGTGAACTCGACGGCGCTCGTCGTCGTCTCACCCAGCGACCAGCTCTGGCCCTCCGAGTTGATGAGGAACCACTGGTAGAGGTTCGCACCAGCGCCCCCCTCGGCGCGGAACACGGTGTTGTCGTCGTTCTCCGCGAGGACGGCCAGGTGGGGCATGCCGCGGTTGATCACGGGCTGGGACTCCGTCTCCGGCGGCAGGTTCGCCAGCACCTGAAGGGGCAGCGGAACGTCCGCGATGTTGTCAATGGAGACGGCGCTCACCTCCGTGGAAGCCGCGGGCTCGTCGCACTTGTCGTCACAGGGCGTCTCCGCGCGGACGCCCAGCAGACGCTCGGGGGACAGGGTGACCACGGCGTCCACCTCCACCTCGTTTCCCTGAGGGAAGAGCTCTGCCAGCGTCCCGGCCGGCAGCACGAGGACGAGCCGCGCGACCTGTGCCTTGGCTTCCTCTTCCAGCTCGTCCGCGCTCACCGGCACCAGAACGCCGAGCTCCGCGCCCACCACCTGCGAGAGGACGTCCGGCAGGCTCATGCCCGCCTGCAGCGCGGCGAGGGACTCGTCTCCCGCGTCGACGAGCAGCAGGTCCACGTCCGCCAGCTCCTCGGGAGTCAGCAGCTCCTGCCACAGCTCGTTGGACGCGGGGATGACCGAGACCCCTTGTGAATACTGATACTGAACCAGGAACCCGGCCGCCGCCGCTCCGTCCACCGCTTCCCAGCTGGAACCGGAGATGCGCACCGCCCGGCCCGTTTCCGCCTGGGGCTCGGTCGGGGACTCGCTCGGTGTCTCGTCCTGCGCGAGCGCATGACTTCCCGCGAGGACTGACAGCGCCAATACCAGTCGCTTCAATGCGTTACATTTCATTTGCAGCACATGGCCACCTGCTCAAAGAGAAGGCAGGTAGAGAAGCATTTTGGGATTGTGTAGTAAATCCATGTAAAGCCTGACCCATGGGTGGCGAAATGCCAGGGCGCCTCGCACCCGGGGCGGGTGCGTCCGCGTGCTCTTGCATGGGATTGGCGGACGGTGAGGACATCCACCCTGGGCAGCTGGGCACGGGTTCTTGGTCGGGCGTGAGGGCCATGCTGACACCGCGCCGGGGGAGGGGCGGTCTTCACCCGGCGCGGCCTGACACCTCAGTTGCAGCCCTGGCTCGTCAGGAAGTCCACGCCCCGGGTCCGCGAGGCGGCGCCGTTCGAGCCGCCCCCGTCCGTGTTCGAGAAGGACAGCGACACGCTGGCGCCCGAGGACTGGTTGCGGAGCTCCATCGTCAGGTTGTTGGGGATGAGCGTCGTGGAGTTCGGGTAGTTCGCGCCGATGGTGTAGCGAAGCCGGCCGCTCGGCAGGCTCCCGCACCTGGCCATCTTGTTCTCGAGCTGCACCCAGTTGCCCCGGTTGAAGTTGGCATCCTGGGGCACCAGGTTCGCCCGCCCGCCCCAGCCGCCGAGCTGCGAGCCGATGAGGTGCCCGCCGTCATAGTCGTTGCTGGGGTTCTCCGCGTCGCCCCACTGACCGACGCTCGTCTGGCAGGTGTCGGCGCGCGGCGCCGCGGCGATGGGCGGCAGGTTCTTGTAGGCCCGGCTTGGCCGGCCCGCGGTGTCGATGAAGTAGTACTCGCCATCGAAGTTGTGCCAGACGTTCCGGTCGCTCGACGGGAAGTTCTTCGGGCAGTCGCGGATGGCGGCCTCGGAGACTTCCCCGTGGATGACGTAGCCGACGCCGTACTGCCCCAGTGCCTCGCGTATCTCCGCCTCCGGGTGGCTGTCGAAGAAGTCCATCAGCCCGCTCGGGCCACCGAAGTCCTGCTCGAGCTGACGGGCGACGCCGTCTCCGCCCAGGTCCATCTCCGTGGCGCCACAGCCGCCGAGCCACAAGACACACACCGCCGCAACGGAAAGCTTGTTCAGGGCACGCATTCTCTTGGGTCCTTCCAGAGCCGGGTTTTCGAGCTGCGTCGGCTTGTTTACCAAGAAAGAGAGAGTCGGAATGCGTGAATTTCTCGCGAACTGAGACGACGCGGCGATGGGGGGCCGTCGTCGCGCCTGGGCTCGTTCGGAGAGATGGGGTAGTCAGCCGCCGCGCACCCCATGAAAAATCCGATCATCGCGGCACGAGAGCTCGTCCGAGGCGCAGCGCGGTTTCATGACCTCCTCTACATCATCAGCAAGGGCAAGACGCTGCTCAAGGACGAGATAGCGCATACCAGCGTGGTGGCCATGGACGGAGGGGATTGGGCCGACTGCGTGGACACCACCTGGAACTCGACGGCCATCGCGGTGGCTCGGCGACCCTCGGAGAAGATGGTTGTGATTGGTGAAGACGGGGAGGTCGTCACCTACGCCAGTGGCAAGAGCAAGAAGGAGGCGCTGAAGCCCGCGCCGGTGATGATTCGCAACGCGCGCGAAATCGCGGGGTGGGTTTATGCCTGCGGGATGAAGCGGCAGGTCTACAAGCGCGTCGGTGATGGGAAATGGGTGGCGATGAATGCGCCTCTCGCGGCGGCCACGGAGGGGGCGGGCTTCGAGGCCATCGACGGCTCCTCGGAGACCGACCTCTACGCCGCGGGCTGGGGCGGAGAGGTCTGGCGCTACGACGGGAAGAGCTGGTCGCCCTGCGAGAGCCCCACGCGCGTCATCCTCAGTGCCGTCTGCTGCGCGCCGGATGGCACCGTCTACGTGGCGGGGCAGCAGGGCGTGTTGCTCAAGGGGCGAGGGACCTCCTTCGCCGTGGTTGCCTGGGCGGAGGAAGTGACGAGCGACTTGTGGGACCTGTGCTGGTTCCGCGGCAAGCTCTACGTCGCCACCCTGTCCGCGCTGTACACGCTGGAAGGCGACAGGCTCGTCAAGGTCGACTTCGGCGAGGCGGGAACGCCCACGTGTTACGGGCTGACGACCGCGGAGGAGGTCTTGTGGTCCATTGGCCGCGACGACGTGGCCTCGTTCGACGGCACCACGTGGACGCGCTACGAGTGAGGTGTTGCCGCGCCTCCGCCGGTCTGAACCGGTGTGTTGCCGTGCACTCGCGAGCACAGGCGTCATGACGGCCAGGGGCATGAGGTGAGGGCCTCCGGGTGGCATCGTCGCGGATGCGCACCCGGAGGGGGCTGCAAGCACTTCAGGGGATGACGATGTGCGACTGCATGGCGCGCCCGTCATAGGGCGTGGCGCCGCAGCGGGCCCGGGCCCAGTCTCCATTCACCGCCGAGCAGATGCGGAAGGCCTGGATGTTGGAGGCAGGCACGTTGATGCCGGGCGTGTCGCAGCGGCCCTGATAGGTCCAGGAGAGGCTCTTGTTGACGGCGCCGACGCCGATGCAGGGGCCAATCCACGCGCCGGTGTCTCGCCGCTGTACGTCGATGGAGTACTGGGCGGTGGTCTCCTCCTCGCTCCAGCTCAGGTCCACGAAGGGCGTGAATCCACCCGGCAGGTCCAGGGCGACGTCGTCGGAGATGCCGTCATAGGCCCGCTCGACGAAGGGGCCCCAGACGTTGTTGTTCGAGTAGAAGATGCGGAAGGCGGCGATGTCGCCCTTGGTCACCACGCGGTCCCCGGCGCTGCGGCACACGCCGTCGAAGACAGTCTTGTTGGCCTGTCCCAGCACCGCCACGGACAGGCACGGGCCCACCACCGTGCCGTCGCGCAGCACCACGTCGAGCGAGTAGCTGTAACCGGTCAGCTTGTTCCACCGGACGTTCACCTGGTTGAGCGAGTGCAGCGAGCCGTCCGGCTTGAAGGCGACGCGCTGCTTGTAGGTGCTGCGCCCGGTGAGGTTTCCCCCGGCGTCGAAGGCGCCGACGTGGAAGACGTTGAAGTACTCACCCCTGCGCTCGACGATGACGTTGTGGCCGTGGCTCTGCACCAGCCTGCCGGCGGTGTTGCGCAGGGGTTGCGAGAGCCGCCGCATCGCGCGTGCCCGCGTGAGCTGGGGAATGGAGTCCCCCATGATGTAATACATGGCGTACTGGCTGTTGTACCAACCGCCGCTCAGGAGCAGGTAGTACAGGCCATTGCGCTTGAAGACCTCGGGGGCCTCGTTGATGCCTTCCTCGTAGGCGGGCGTCGAGAACACCGCCGGGCCCGCGTGGTTGTAGACGGTGCCAGGGGCAGCGGTGTTGAAGGAGGAGATGTTGTTGCCCCGGTCGAACCAGACATAGAAGAGCCAGCGGCCCGACGTGTCATTGAACGTGGCCGAGTCGATGCGGATGTTCCGGTTGCATCCCTGCGGCAGGCACGCGGTGCCGGTGGAGGTGCGGGGCCACGTGGTGTTGGCGTGGATGGGCTGGGGCACTCCGAACTGGAGGTTCAGGTCGGGAGCGGTGGCCACGAAGGTCGTCACCTCCTGGCCGGACGGAGGGCACGCGGCGCCGTTGGGAACCCGGTGCGCGGAGAAGTATAGCTGGTACGCCCCGTTGTACTTGCCGAGGTCCGGCGCCCAGAGGAAGCAGTAGTCATACACGGGGTCGGCTACGGACGGGTCGTAGGAGCGCTTGAGCTGGTAGCTCGTGAGGTCTCGCGTCTCGTAGATGGGCAGTTGCCACCCGTTGCCGGTGCCGGCCAGGAAGAACAGGTCATCGTGTTCCTTGTAGACGTCGGGGTCGGCAAGTCCCGGGACGAGCAGGGTGCGCCGACCGTAGTCGCCACCGCGCGTGGCGCAGGCGGCGTCGGTGAAGCCTTCGTCACAGATGCAGCGCGCGGTGCCTGCCTCGTCGCGGCAGACGCCATGACCGCTGCAGGTGACGCCGTCGCAGACTCCGGCCAGGGGCTGAGTCGTCGAGCGTTCTTCGAGCGGGGGTTCCAACTCCGGTGATGGCTCGCCCCCGCATCCGACGATGGTCAGCAAGAGCGCGGACAGCAGGGAGATGACTCGGGCGGTGTGCATGGACTTCCTCCTGGTGGGAGCGTCGCAGGAAGGCGGCGTCGGATAAAGCTTGAGTTTCCGGACATCCAGCTCCAGAACGCGGCCATGGTCTGGCCTTGTCCCGGAGCTGGAGCCCCTTCCTGTTGGAGGGCTCGATGAGCGTGCGACGTATGGCCGCGCTGCTGTTGGTCTGGCTGACAGGCTGTGCTTCGGGGCGCGTGGTGCGCCTGGAGACGGGGAAGGGACCTCCGGTCGTCTTCACGCCTCACAGTGGCGAAGCCGGACCGGTGGAGGTGGAGCGGCGCGAGTTCACGGAGGCCGTAACCCGGCTGGCGCGGCAGATGCGGCTCCCTGCGAATCCCGAGCGGGCTGCGCGGAACCTCCTGGGCGTGGAGGCTCGCGCCGGCTCGTACCTCTTCAACCCGCGCACCCGGCAGGTGACTCCGCTGGAGGGAGAGTCGCTGGCCGCCGACATGCCGCCCACGGAGGTGGAGCTGTCGCGGGCATATCTGCGTTGGTGCGAGCGCACGGGACGCAAGGGCGACTGTCTGCGGCTGCTGGTGGACAGCTCCACCGTGAGCGGGGACGGGCGCTATGCGCTGACCATGGCCCTGGCCCAAGGCGTGGTCCTGGAGGAGATGTTGGACGCCTTCAAGGACATGGCCGACCCGCATGCGGCGCTGTCGGCGGCACTGTGGACCATGACCCTCTACATGGTGCTCTGGTCTGTGCCTGAGCCGGTGAGCAAGGGCCTGGCAGCCGTGATGACGGCGACAGCGATTGTCTACCTGGGGGTCGACACCTTCTGGTCGCTGGTCACGGGCTTCAAGCTGCTGGTGGAGGAGGCGGACCGGGCGACCACGTTTGACGAACTGCGCGAGGCAGGGGAGCGCTACGGACAGGTCATGGGCCGGAATGCGGCGCGAGCCTTCGCGCTGCTGGCGATGGTGGCCGTGGGGAACACGGCTGCGGGCTTCGCGAACAAAGTTCCCACGCTGCCCGGCTCCGCCCAGGCGGCGGTGCTGGCTGGGGACCGCGCGGGTCTCCGCCTTGCCTTCGTGGGCGAAGTGGGCGCGGTGGCTGTGTCAGGCGGGGCAGTCACCGTGGCACTCGCTCCTGATGCGGTGGCCTGGACCATGGCTGGCACCGTTGCCGCTCCGGTGGACGCGGAGGGCCACGACCACCACATCGCCACGAACAAGTGGTGGAAGTCGACGAACAAGGCAGGCCCGTGGTCGCCTCAGTTTCAGGCGATCTTCGACAAGGCTGGAATGACGCTGAATGACCCCGCCAACATCGTCCGTGTGAAGGGGCACAAAGGGCCCCACCCTCAGGAGTACCACGAAGCAATTTTTCAACGCCTGGCTGACGCAACCGAGGGGTGCCGCACCATGCAGCGATGTCGCGAGGCGCTCGCTGCGGAACTGCGCGACCTCGCCGGGGAAATCGGTTCGCCTGGGAGTGACCTCAATAGACTGGTGACGGGCACCTAGGAGGCCGCCACAATGGGCTTCATGCCGATGCGGTACTTCGACCTGAAGGACGACATGCGCATCGGGGGGCGGTGGCTACTCGGCACCCCTAGGGATGTTCACGGTCGGGAGGTGGATGACCCGTGGATGTTCTATCGGGGCGAGCGACTCTCGGACCCGGGGCCTTTGACGCTCCCTGTCACGGTTCCCGGCAGGGCACTCGACTTCTCACGAGCGGCGTTCGCTGCCCCGGTGGTCCATGCCCGAGTGGCGTCCGTTCTCTCGGAACTTGCTTCCGATGCGGTGCAGACCCTGCCCGTGCAGATTGAAGGCCAGCCGGAGCCGTTCTTCATTCTCGTCGCGACTCAGCTCATTCAGTGCATTGACGAGCGAGCCTCAAGGCACATCAGGAAATGGACCCCTGAAGATGGGCGGCCCGAGAAACTGGGGAAGTATCGAGACGTGCGGGGCATGCGAATCGACTCGGCTCAGGTAGGGGACGCCAAGATCTTCCGCCCCCAGGGCTGGGCCATCGTGCTGGTCGTCCGGGAGGACATCAAGGAAGCCTTGGAACGCATGGGGGCTACGGGGGCGATGTTTGAAGAGGTCTAGTTTCAGGAGGTCTAATCCGCTGACCTGAAGTGGGAGCAGGACCTGCTTGACGGGCGTGTCGGCGGGCAGGCGTTGATGGCGTCGTTGCAGACAGGCCGAGGGACGGCAAGCGGATGTTCCAGGACGGCTTCGTGCCCATCATCCCGAGGGAGGAGTGACATGCACGGCGACTTCATCTGGTACGAGTTGATGACTCCCGACGCGAACAGCGCCCGCACCTTCTATTCCAAGGTTGTTGGCTGGACGATTGGGGCGTCGGGGGGTGAACCCGGCTATGCCATGATCGAAGGTTCCGAGGGCATGGTCGGCGGCATGCTGACGCTGTCCGCGGAGATGCTGCGGCACGGCGCCCGACCCGCATGGCTGGGCTATGTCGCGGTCGACGATGTCGAGCAGGCACTCACTTCCATCAAACAGCTCGGCGGCAAGGTCTGGATGCCCACCACGGAGATCCCTCAGGGGCGCTTTGCGATGGTCGCCGATCCACAGGGCGCCGTCTTCTACGTCATGACGCCCAAGCCGCCGCCGGGCCAGGAGGACAAGGAGAGCCTCGCCTTCTCCTATGAGCGCAAGCGCATCGGGCACTGCGCGTGGAACGAGTTGATGACCTCCGACCCCGCAGCCGCCCTGCGCTTCTACAGCCAGAACTTCGGTTGGGTGAAGGACGGCGAGATGGAGATGGGGCCGCTCGGCAAATACGAGTTCCTGAGCCATCCCTCGCGGCGAAGCGCAGGCACCATGGGGAGTGGCATGATCGGCGCGGTGATGCCGATGATGCCGGGCGCCCCTGGGCCCACCTGGTTGCACTATTTCCGCGTCGCCGATATCGACGCGGCGAAGGCGGCCATCGAGGCCCAGGGCGGGCGGGTGCTCAACGGTCCGAACGAAATCCCCGGCGGCGATTTCTCGATGAACGGGGTCGATCCGCAAGGCGCGGTGTTCGCCCTGGTCGGTGCAAGGAAAGGGTAAGTGAGATGGCGGAGAAGATTATCAATTGCCTGTGGTTCGACCATGGCGAGGCGCGCAAAGCGGCGGAATTCTACGCCAGCGTGTTCCCCAACAGCCGCGTCGGACCGGCCCACGAAGCCGCGACCGACTTTCCCGACGGCAAGGCGGGGGACGAATTGACCGTGGAGTTCACCGTCCTCGGCCGCGATTTCGTCGGGCTCAACGGCGGGCCGACGTTCAAGCCTGACGAGGCGGTCAGCTTCATGGTGGTGACAGAGAACCAGGAAGAAACCGACCGCTATTGGAATGCGATTGTCGGCAATGGCGGCGCGGAGAGCGCCTGCGGCTGGTGCAAGGACCGCTGGGGCTTTTCGTGGCAGATCACGCCGCGCGTGCTGCTCGATGCGACGACCCACCCCGACAAGGCGGCGGCCAAGCGTGCGATGGACGCGATGATGACGATGCGAAAGATCGACATCGCGAAGATCGAGGCCGCGGTCCGCGGGAGAGCCTGATGCGCATGGTGTCTGTCCGCTGTCACGCATGTGTCTCCAATGCGTGACGCTCGGAGCCCTGTCCACCGGGCTCCGAGCGCTCACTGCCTCGGGGCTACAGTCGCGGCAGGCACGACAGGCCGGGGACCGGCCCGTAGATGTTCGAGCCGGACTGCATCAGGATGTACTTGTTGACGCCATAGCCGAAGGGGCTCGTGTCGCCGTAGCAGGTCCGGTAGGAGTAGGTGCCGAAGAGCGGACCGAAGCCAGTCATGAACACATTGCCATCCAGATAGACGTGCAGGTGGTTGGCGCCCGGCGACGCGTTCAGGTAGCCGCTGAGCTGCCAGTCCACGACGAAGGGGCCCTGGAGCTGGTTGCAATCGGTCCGGATGAGGCCGTCCTGACACCTGAAGTAGTCCATACGGAGGGCAGGCCCGAAGCCGATCCGCGTATAGGCGGTGAACGCATTGAGGGAGATCTCGAGGGCGGCCGACTCCGGCGAGTTCTGCCAGTGGCCCACCAGATGCGCCTTGCTGAAGAAGGGACCATCGTCCGACTGGGCAAACGCTGCCTGGGGCAGGGCGGTGAGGCACACGAGAGCGAGCAACAGCGTGGCGGAACGACTGTTCATCGTGACACTCCTGTGGTGGTGAAAGGGCGCGTTGACGTGCCCGCTATCATACGCGCGGGAAGTAAATCATTGTGCAGGCGCCAGTGTTATGCTGTGGGTGCTTGTGATTGACTCCTGCTGGAACCTCGTTTCTTGAGAAGCCGCACGAAGACCTGCCGGAGAGGGCTTCCACATGAGCAAGCTTCAGGTGTTTGTCGTTGCGTCCGGCGCCATCACCCCGGAGAAGCTCATTCAGTGCCCCGTACCGCCCCCTGCCTTATCGGCAGTTCGCGGGCTCCTTGCAGGAGAACTCCAGGGACACAATCGCGGTGTATTGGTCGGGGAACGGTTCCTCTGGCAGGAAGTCACACGCCACCTGGGTCTCAATCAGGTTGCAGGCCCCGGCCGGGCACATCCTGGCTGCCCGTCTCTCCGCATGCTCACTCGCCTTGCCATAGGCCTGGGCGCAGTTGAAGCCATAGCCCCCGGCCTCCTCGACATGGCGGGTGCTTCCACAGGTACACGCCGGAGGACAGTAGGTCCGGGCGGCGTCACACTCCACCCAGCCGCCGTTCTCCGCCCCCGAGCTGCAGACTCCGTTCGCGGAGCTGCAGGACACAGCAGGGGCCGTCGTGCACTGCCGCGACACCTGACAGGACAGCTCCGCCTCGGAGCTCTCCAGAGACAGCGCCCCCTCTTCAGCCTCGCCCGCGTTGCACGCGGCCAGCACCACGACTGCCAGCAGGACACCACGGCGCCAGAGCTCATCGGTCTGCATTCGCATCCCGAGACGCTAGCGACTCCGGCGCCACGGCATCCATCGTGGGAACCCGCACCGACGGCTCGGTGGTTCGCGAGTTCCTCGTGCGAGGCGGAAACACCGCAGGCCCGGGGCGTCCTGCTGGAACGCCATCCGGGCCCGCTCTGTGATTCGGCTTCTGGAGCTCTCTGGAGCCCCCCTGGTGTACCTACCGAGGGCGCTTGCTCTCCTGGAACGTCACCTGGAGCGGGACTTCCTTGCCCTCACGCAGCACGCGCGCCTCCACCGTCTCGCCGGGCTTGGAGGAGTTGAGGACGAACATCAGGTCCTCCACGCCGCTGATGGCGTGCTTGCCCAACCGCACGAGGATGTCACCGCGCAGCATGCCGGCCTGGTCCGCCGCGCCTCCCGCACGCACGCCCGCGAGCAACATGCCCTTCTGTCCGTTGGGCGGGCCCGCGTAGTCCGGCACCGTGCCCAGCGACGCGTTGAAGCTGCGCAGGTCTCCACGCGGCGTAGGGGAGGGGACCTTGCGGTACGTCAGCGCCGTCGTCCCATCCAGGCCCACCGTCACGGCGGACACGATGCGCGCCACCTGTGCCGTACCCACCGCGTTGATGCCCTCCACGGTGTCCGTGGGCTTGTGGTAGTCCGAGTGCGCTCCCGTGAAGAAGTGCAGCACCGGCACGCCCGCCGCGTAGAAGGGCGAGTGGTCGCTCGGGCCATACCCATCACCGCTCGGGTTGCAGGTGACGCGCGCCTCGTCGCAAGCACGCGCGAGCAGCGGGCCCCACTCGGTGGCGGACTCGGCGCCCAGCACCGACAGCCCACCGGACCGCAGCCGTCCCACCATGTCCAGGTTGAGCATCGCGGTGACTTGCTTCATCCCCGCGTCCCCTCGCTGCCGGGTGAAGTGCGTGGAGCCGAGCAACCCCGTCTCCTCGCCGGAGAACGCGAGGAAGAGCACGTCGTGCTTCAGCTCCGCGCGGCGCTCCTTCAGCATGCGGGCAATCTCCAACATGGCCGCGACGCCAGAGGCATTGTCATCCGCGCCCACATGCGGCTCGTGCCGGTCCGGCATCAGCGAGCCCCGTCCGCCGAAGCCCAGGTGGTCATAGTGCGCGCCCACGACAATCGTACCCGGCAGCTTGCCCTCGCCAGCCTCCAGCACCGCCGCGACGTTGAAGGCCGAGCGCTGCTCGAACTCCAGCTTCACGTCGACCTGCGCGTCCACGCGCTTGCGCGCCAGCAGCGCCCCCATCACCGGCTCCATCGCCGCGCGCTTCACCACGATGACAGGGAGGCCCGCGTCGCCCACGCCTTCGGGATGCAGGGCGGGCAGGGTCGCCTCGGGAGGCATCTGCCACTCCTTGGGCGCGGGCGTGGGAGCCTGCGGCCAGTCCACGACGATGAGCGCCTTCGCGCCCCGCTGCGCCGCCTGCCAGGCCTTGTAGCGGAGGTCACCGAAGCGCCGCTGCTTGTCCGTGTCGGAGAACTCGGGCGCGTCCGGCACGAAGCGGCGCACCACGACAATCTTCCCCTTCACCGACAGCTTCGCGTAGTCGTCCACCTTGAGCGTCGGCTCGACGACTCCGTAGCCGGCGAACACCAGCGCGCCCTGCGCCTGTCCCTGCCCGGAGAAGCCGAGCACCGTGTACGCATCCGCCGGGAGCACCGTCTTCCCGAGCCGCACCTGCGTCCCAGCCCCCGGCTGCACGGCGGTGGTGACGGGGAACGCCTGCCGGAACGTCCCGGTGTCGCCCGCGGGCGTCAGGCCCAGCTCCTGGAACCGCGTCTCGATGAGTCCCCCCGCGGCGTCGATTCCCTTCGTGCCGATGCCCCGGCCCTCCTGCGCGGGCGCGGCGAGGAACGACACGTCCTCGCGGATGCGGTCCGCGGCGGCCGACGGCGCCCCCGAGGCCGGCTTCGCGTCGTCCACCCAGCGGGCGATGAACAGGTTGGTGTCGGTCTTGCCCTGCGCGGTGGCGCGGTTGCTGGAGAAGGCCAGCCACTTGCCGTCCGGCGAGAACATCGGGAAGCCGTCGAAGCCCGGGGCGTGCGTAATCCGCTCCAGGTTGGCGCCGTCGACGTCCACCGCCCAGATGTCGAACTCGCGGCCCTTCGGGTCTCCGTGGTTGGAGGCGAAGAGGATGCGCCGGCCATTGGGGTGGAAGAAGGGCGCGAAGGCGGCGCCGTTCAGCCAGGTGATCTGCTTCGCCTCCGAGCCGTCCGCGTTGGCCACGTACAGCTCCAGCTTCGTCGGCCGCACCAGGCCGCGCTTGAGCAGCCCCTGGTAGTCGTCCAGAGCCTTGCCGGGCTGCGGACGCGACGCGCGCCACACAATCTTGGAGCAGTCCGCGCTGAAGAACGCGCCGCCGTCATAACCGGGCGTGTGCGTCAGCCGCTTCACGTTCTTCCCGTCGCGGTCCATCCGGTACAGCTCCAGGTCCCCGTCCCGCACGGACGTGAAGATGATGGAGCCATCCTTCCCGCAGACGGTGCCCTCCGCGTCGTAACCCGGCGTCTCCGTCAGCCGCGTCAGCCCGCTGCCATCCGCGTTCGACTTGAAGATGTCGTAGGTGTCGTACAGGGCCCAGACGTAGCCCATCGAGTGGTCGGGCTTGGGCGGGCACGCCTCGCCGCCCAGGTGCGTGGAGGCGTAGATGACCTCCTGGTCGCCGGGCAGGAAGTGCGCGCACGTCGTTGCGCCCTGGCCGCTGGAGACGGGCGTCACCGTCGCCGCGGCGCCGCTCGCGGGGTCCACCGCCATGCGGTAGATGCGGTCACACCCCATGCCCTCGTGGCGGGCCTGGAGTGAGAGCTGCTTGCCGTCGAAGGCCCAGTAGGCCTCGGCGTTCTCACCACCGAAGGTCATCTGCCGCAGGTCGGCCAGCCGGACCTCCTCCGGGAGCGCGGGCGTCTGGGGCGGGGTGGACGCGGAGGCCTCCGAGGCCGACGGCGACGTCGCGGAGGGAGTGGCGCAGGAGACCAGGGCCAGGAAGGACAGGAGTGCACGCTTCATGGGGCGCGACCATGTCAAAGGCCGCGCCCACACTCAACGTTCCGCTGTTCCTTCTCACGGCCCTACTGGAGCACCACGAGCAGGTCTCCGCCCTGGACCGAGCCCTTCAGCGTGGTGGCGACCTCCGCGACGGTGCCCGCGCGAGGCGCTCGCACCACCGTCTCCATCTTCATCGCCTCCAGCGTGACGAGCGGCGCGCCCGCCTCCACGGCGGCCCCCGCCTTGATGTGCACGGCGATGACCGTGCCCGGCATGCTCGCGGCGACGTGGTTGGGGTTGGCGCGGTCCGCCTGTCGGCGCGACTCCACGCGAGCCGCGCGGCTGCGGTCCCTCACCTGCACCGTGCGGTTGTGGCCGTTGAGCGCGAAGTAGACGGTGCGCAGGCCGTCGTCGTCCGGCTCGCCCACCGCGGACAGGCTGATGACCAGCGTCTTGCCCGGCTCCAGGTCCACCCAGATCTCCTGTCCCACCTCCATGCCGTAGAAGTAGTTGGGCGTGTCCAGGATGGAGACATCCTCGAAGCGCGCGGCGTCGTCCAGGTAGCCCGCCATGACGCGCGGATAGAGCGCGCTGGAGATGGCGTCCACGCGAGACAGCGCCTGGCCCGTCTTCTTCGAGAGCTCCGTGCGCAGGGCCTCCAGGTCCAACGCGGGGAGGCTCGCGGACGGGCGGCCCTCCACGCGCGGCAGGCCCTTGAGCACCGCGGCGCGCAGGTCCTCGGGGAAGCCGTTGGGCGGCTGGCCCAGCTCGCCCCGGAAGTAGCCGACGACGCTGGAGGGGAAGTCCAGCCGGGGCGCCTCCGCGATGAGCTTCGCGTGCGTGAGCGTGGCGGCCTCCGCCAGCGTGGGCGCGCGCACCATCAAATCGTTCTTCAGGAGGAAGATGGCGAAGTCGCCCACCATCTTCGACGACGGCGTCACCTTGGGGATGTCGCCCACCAGCACGTTGACCAGCGCGAACGCGTCCTTCACGTCGTTCCACCGGCCGAGCAGCCCCATCTCCGCCACCTGCGGCCGGAGGTTGGAGTACTGACCGCCCGGAATCTCGTGGTAGTAGACCTCGCTCGTCGTGCTCTTGAGGCCGCTCTCGAAGGGGGCGTAGTACTCGCGCACATCCTCCCAGTAGTTGGCGAGCGGCTGGAGCCGCGCGTTCGCCAGCCCCGTCTCACGCGGGTGGCCGCGCAGGGCGCTCACCAGCGCGTTGAGGCTGGGCTGGCTGGTGAGGCCCGCCATGCTGCCCAGGGCCACGTCGACGATGTGCACCCCGTGCTCAATCGCCTCCAGGTAGCTGGCGATGCCATTGCCCGCGGTGTCGTGCATGTGCAGGTGGATGGGCAGCTTCGTCACCTCGCGCAGCCGGTCCATCAGCATGGCCGCCGCGCGCGGACGCAGCAGGCCCGCCATGTCCTTGATGCACAGGAAGTGCGCGCCCGAGTCCTCGATGCGCTTCGCCAGGTCCGCGTAGTAGTCGAGCGTGTACTTCTTGCGCTTGGGGTTGGCGACGTCGCCCGTGTAGCAGATGGCCACTTCCGCCACCTTGCCCGTCTGGAGCACGCGGCGGATGGAGACCTCCATGCTGCCCAGGTCATTGAGGCTGTCGAAGATGCGGAAGACGTCCACGCCCGCCTCGGCCGCCTCGTCGATGAACGCCTCCACCACGTTGTTCGGATAGCTGGTGTAGCCCACGGCGTTGGCGCCGCGCAGCAGCATCTGGAGCAGCAGGTTGGGCGCCGCGGCCTTCAGCGCGCGCAGCCGCGCCCACGGGTCCTCGTTGAGGAAGCGATACGCGGTGTCGAACGTCGCGCCACCCCAGCTCTCCAGGCTGAACAGGTCCGACGCCAGGTGCGCCGTGGCCGGAGCCACCCGCAGCACGTCCCGGGTGCGCATGCGCGTCGCCAGCAGCGACTGGTGCGCGTCCCGCATCGTCGTGTCCGTCAGCAGCACGCGCTTCTGTGCGAGCACCCACTCAGCCAGTCCGCGAGGGCCCTTCTCCGCGAGGATCTGCGCGGTGCCTCGGGGCGGGGGGCCGGGAGGCGCCACCGGCAGGCGCGGCTCCATGAACTGGGTGGGCTTGAGCCGCTGGTGGCTCTTGATGGTGGGGTGGCCGTTGACGATGACCTCGGCCAGATAGGTGAGCAGCTTGCTGGCCCTGTCCCGGCGAGGCACCAGGTGGAACAGCTCCGGCGTCTCGTCGATGAAGCGCGTGTACGTCTCACCCGCCTGGAACGCGGGGTGGTGCAGCACGTTCTCCAGGAAGGGGAGGTTGGTCTTCACTCCGCGGATGCGGAACTCCCGCAGGGCGCGCTGGCCCTTCATCACCGCGCCCTGGAACGTGGGCGCGTAGGCGATGACCTTCACCAGCATGGAGTCGTAGAACGGGGAGATGTGCGCGTTGGTGTAGCCGTTGGAGCCGTCCAGCCGGATGCCGAAGCCGGTGGCAGCGCGCCAGGCGGTGATGACGCCCGCGTCCGGCATGAAGTTGTTGGACGGGTCCTCCGTGGTGACGCGCAGCTGCACCGCGAAGCCGCGTGGCTGGATGGACTCCTGCGAGGGGATGCCCACCTCGGGCGAGCCGAGCGCATAACCCTCCGCGATGCGAATCTGGCTCTGCACCAGGTCCACGCCCGTCACCTGCTCCGTGACGGTGTGCTCCACCTGGAGTCGCGCGTTGCACTCGATGAAGTAGAAGTGGTCGTCGCCGACGAGGAACTCCGCCGTGCCGGCGCTGCTGTAGCCCGCCTCCTTCGCCAGCCGCACCGCCGCGTCGCAGATGGCGCGCTTGAGCGCCGGGGCCAGGTTGGGCGCGGGGGCAATCTCGATGACCTTCTGGTGCCGGCGCTGCACGGAGCAGTCGCGCTCGTGCAGGTGGACGAGCTGCCCGTGCAGGTCTCCCAGGAGCTGCACCTCGATATGGCGCACCCGCTCCAGGAACTTCTCCAGGAACACGGCCGAGGAGCCGAAGGCGCTCTTCGCCTCCGAGCGCGCCGAGTCGAGCGCCGCCGCCAGCTCCTTCTCCTCGCGCACCACGCGCATGCCGCGTCCGCCGCCGCCGTGCGCCGCCTTCACGAGCACCGGGCCGCCGTGCTCCGCGAAGAACTCCCGCGCGCGCTTCAGCACCTGGGCGTCGTCACCCTCCAGCGTCGTCCCCGGCACCGTGGGCACACCCACCTGCTTCGCCAGCGCCTTGGCGGCGACCTTGTCGCCCATGGTCCGCACGACGGCGGAGCTGGGGCCAATGAAGCGGATGCCCCGGCGCTCGCAGGCCTCGGCGAAGTCCGCGTTCTCCGACAGGAAGCCGTAGCCAGGGTGGATGGCGTCCACGCCGGCTCGCTCCGCCACGTCGAGGATTTCGTCGATGCCCAGGTAGGCCTCCACGGGGCGCTTGCCGTGGCCCACGCGGTAGGCCTCGTCGGCCTTGTGCCGGTGCTCGTGCGTCCGGTCCTCGTCGCTGTAGATGGCGACGGTGCGGATTCCAAGCTCGTTGCAGGCGCGAAACACGCGGATGGCGATCTCACCGCGGTTGGCGCACAGCACTTTCTGGATGGGTCTGAGGTCGGTGGAGGCCATGGCTTGGGGAAGGGGATAGGGCGCTTCGCCCTCCCGGCGCAACTGGCCCCTGGCGGGACGTCGGCTTCAAGTCAGTGCAGGGCTTGACGGTGGCAAGGCGACCGGAACAAATCGGGGTCATGGACACCTCTGTTCCCTCGCCCTCCGCGCGCCGCAAGGCCGGCCCTCGGGGATTGCCCGTGCTGGGAAGCTTCTTTCCCATGCTCCAGGAGCCGCTGGCCCTGGCCAACAAGCTCCACGCCGAATACGGCGACGTGTCCCTGGTTCGCGTCTACGGCTATCCGATTGCCTTCCTGAGAAATCCGGTGGACGTGAAGCGGGTGCTCATCGACGAGCCCCAGGCCTTCCCCAAGCCGCGCATCGTCAATCCCTTCAACGGCAACGGGCTCACCGTGAGCCAGGGGGAGCTGTGGAAGCGGCAGCGACACATGGTTCAGCCGATGTTTCACAAGGAGAAGGTCCGGCAGTGGTCGGGCATCTTCAGTGATGAGCTGGCCAAGGCGCTGCAGCGGTGGACGGCCCTGGGCGCCCAGGGCGAATCCTTCGACATGTACACGGAGGCCGCCCGCCTGATGTTCGCGGTGATGTGGCGCACGTGCTTCGACGAGGTCCCCCGCGAGGAGTTCTTCGCGGGCATCATGGACGCCATCGACGTGTTCGGTCGTCGGCGCGGCCCCTGGGGCACGCTGTACTACAAGGTGTTGCCCCGGTTGGATCCGAACATCGACCGCATCGGCATGGCGCTCTGGCTCGTCAACGGGTGGATCTACGCGCGGCTGGGACGGCGGCGCGAGCGCGGGGCGCAGGAGGGGGACATCACGCTCCTGTCCGCGCTGGTGGAGGCGCGGGCCCGGGACACGGGCGAGCCGATGGAAGACACGCAGGTGCGCGACGAAATCGTGAACCTCTTCGGCGCCAGCTTCGAGATGATCGCCACCTCGCTGACGTGGGCCGTGCACGCCTGCACGCAGCACCCGGAGGTGACGCGCGCCATCCGCGAGGAGGTGAGCGCTGTCTGTGGCAGCGAGCCGCCCAAGTACGAGGACGTGGCGAAGCTGCCGTACACGAACCGCGTCGTGCAGGAGATCAACCGGCTGAGCCCGCCCGCCTGGACCATCCTCCGGGAGACGGCGGACGAGGCGGAGGTGGGCGGGGTGCTGCTGCCCAAGGGCACCAACCTCCTCATGTGCCCGTACGCCATCCACCGGCACCCGGACCACTGGAAGGACGCCGACACGTTCGACCCGGACCGCTTCCTGCCGGAGCGCCTGGCGGGCATGCACAAGTGCGCCTACGTGCCCTTCGGGGCGGGCCAGCGCATCTGCGTGGGCCAGCACATGTCCCAGGTGGACACGGTGCAGACGCTGGCCACGCTGCTCCAGCAGTGCGACGTGGAGTACCTGGGGAAGAACCCCGTGGAGTGGCAGACGCGGCTGACCTTCGTGCCCAAGCGAGGCATGCCCATGCGGGTGCGCGCCCGCAAGGGCTGAAGGCCGGACACGTCAGGAGGGCTGGGAGCGCGCGCTGGCCTCGGTGGCCGCGTCCGGCGCGGTCTCCTCGAAGTCGAGGTCTCGGTGGAAGGTCTCCTCGATTCGCGTGAGTGCGAGCAGCGCGAGCCCGAAGCAGATGCTGCCCACGGTGATGGCCGCCATGGGCACGGAGATGTAGCCCTTGAGGACGGCGAAGCCGCTGGCGGCGATGGCCGCGGAGCCTCGCACGAAGTTGGGCACCGTCGTCGCCACCGTGCCGCGGATGTTGGTGCCGAACTGCTCGGCCGCCATCGTCACCAGCACCGCCCAGTAGCCCACCATGATGCCGATGAGGAAGCTCAGGATGTACACCGTGGTGCTGGTGAGCCCCGGGACGAGCCCGTAGACGAGCATCAGCAGGAACCCACCCACCAGGTTCAGCGCCACCGCGCGCTTGCGGCTCTTGAGCCACTGGCTGAACAAGCCCGCGAGCAGGTCGCCAATCGTCAGGCCGATGGAGCCATAGAGGATGGCGTTGCCCGCCGTCACCGTGCCCTGCACGTTGAGGCCTGCGGCCAGCTCCGGCGCGAAGGTGAAGAGGATGCCGGTGGTGAAGTAGATGGGCACGCCAATCAGGATGCAGCAGACGTACTTGAGGAACCGGCCTCCCTGGAGCAGTAGGAAGGGGTTGGCGCGCGACGGGTCCGTCTTCTTGGTGAAGAGCTCCGACTCGGAGACCTTGAAGCGGGCGAACAGCAGCGCCAGGCCCATGATGCCGCCGGTGAAGTAGGCCGTCTTCCAGTGCAGGTGCTGGCCCACGAAGGCCGCCGCCACGATTCCCAGCATGCCGAGCGTGGCGACGATGGTGGTGCCCAGGCCGCGCTTCTCCTTGGGGAGCGACTCGGCGACGAGCGTAATCGCCGCGCCCAGCTCGCCCGCCAGGCCCACGCCGCCCAGGAAGCGGAACACCGCGTAGCTCGTCACGTCCCAGGCGAACGCGTTCGCCAGGTTTGCGAACGAGTAGAGCAGGATGGAGCCGAACATCACCGACAGCCGGCCGCGCTTGTCGGCGAGCACGCCCCACAAGAGGCCGCCCACCATCATCCCCACCATCTGGCAGTTGTAGATGAGGATGCCCTTGGACAGCACCTCCTCCGGACTGGTGATGCCGATGTCCCGGAGCGACGCGGCACGCACCACGCCGAACAGCGTGATGTCGAAGAGGTCGACGAAGTAGCCGAGCCCGGCCACCAGCACCGTCAGGTTCAGGACCGAGCGCAGCTCACGCAGGAATTTCATGGGCGCGATTCAATGGGTTTGGTTCGTCGCGAGCAAGACCGATTCTTTCGACGCAGCGCGTGCAAAACGGGCCGGCTTGCAATGCGCCAGAAAATATGAACCGTGATTCAGGTCTCATCCCCGGGTGAGGCGGTTTCGTCCCTCGCCAGGGCGGTTTCGTCACATCCCGCGCCGGAGTCCGGCCTGGGGTCGGTATCTCCCGTTCCACCGGGGGCCTGGAGTCACGGGCCGCCGGAAGGCCGCGCGCACTTTCGCGCTCGCGGCGCGAGGAGGAGACACCATGAGATTCTTGAACGCGGTACGAGGAATGTTCCTGGCGAGCGCGCTGGCGCTCGTGGGCTGCCAGGGTGGGGAGCCGGGCGATGACGGCCCGACGGAGGCGCCGGGGAGCCAGGAGCAGCAGCTCAACAACTGCGTCAGCCTGGTGCCGGTGATGACCAGCAACGGCGCGCCGTCGGGCTTCGTCACCAGTTCGGGCGTGTACGGCTCGAATCCAGCCGCCTACGAGCCCTGGAAGGCGTTCGACAACGCCACCACCTTCTGGCTCTCCACGGCCAATGTGACGCCCGCGTGGCTGGGCTACGAGTTCGGCAGTGGCGTGATGAAGTCGGTGCGTCGCTACGCCATCAGCTACTCCAACGGCTCCATCACCACGCGCGCCCCGAAGAACTGGACGCTGGAGGGCTCCAACGGCAGCACCTGGGTGGTGGTGGACACGCGCACCAACGTGACGGGCTGGACCAACGAGCGTCGCGAGTACGACGTGGCGCATCCCGGCAACTACAAGAAGTACCGGCTGAATGTGTCGGACGACAACGACTCCCGCGCGGGCATCGTCGTCCTGTCCATTGGCAAGCTGGAGCTGTACCAGTGTGACGCGTTCCCCACGGTGGCGGACGTGTGGACGAAGACGTCCGGCGCTCCGGGGGGCTTCACCCGCATCCATGACCTGGCGGGCGACCCGGCGGGCCGCACCTACTCCACGGGCATGACGACGGTGGGCGTGGAGGGCCAGCCCATGGCGGGCTTGATGGACGGCTTCCTCACGGCGCGCGACTGGAACGGCAACATCAACTTCCACAAGCAGCTCGGCTCGCCGGGCACCGTCACCCTGGGCTACGGCGTCGCTCGCAACCGGACGTTCGAGGAGATCTACGTCGCGGGCTTCACGGACGGCGCGCTGCCTGGGGCCACCAGCAGCGGCGGGCGTGATGCGTTCATCACCCGGTACCGCTACACCGGCGTGTTCGGCTGGACGCGGCAGATTGGCCTTTCGGGGGCGCAGACGGAGGGCTACGGCGTGTCCATCGACTCGTCGGACAACGCCTTCCTGGTGGGCTCCACCAACGGCAACCTGGACGGCAACGTGCGCACCGGCAACTACGATGCGTTCGTCACCAAGTACAACGCCACGGGCGTGAAGCAGTGGACGCGTCTGCTGGGCGTGGCGGGGAAGACGACCCATGCGCGGCGGGCCTCCGCGGACACCTCCGGCAACGTCTACGTCTCCGGCTGGACGGACGGCAACCTGGACGGCCAGACGCTCACGGGCCCTCAGGATGCGTTCATCACCAAGTACGACGCGGATGGCGTGAAGCAGTGGACGCGGCTCGCGGGTGCTCCCGCCACGTCCGTGTGGCTCTACGGCTCCACGGTGGATGTGAACGGCAACGTGTACCTGACGGGCTACAGCGGCGGTGGCATGGACGGCGTGCCCAACGTCACTCCCGCCATCGACGTCTTCATCGCGCGGTTCAACCCGGCGGGCGTCAAGCAGTGGGTGTGGGAGCTGGACTCGGGCTCGGGCTCGTGGGGCATGGGCATCTTCGCCCATGACGACGGCATCTACGTGACGGGCGGCGCGGTGGCGGACGTGACGCTGACGTCCGACACCACGGGCGGCATGGTCCACAACTACGTGGCGAAGGTGAACTACTCCGGCGCGCTCCAGTGGATCAAGCAGCAGCCCACGGCGGTGCTCGGCGGCGTGGAGAAGGACGTGCGCAGCATGGGTGTCGTGGTGGACCAGGACGACAACATGTACGTCGGCGGCTACCTGGACGGGAACTTCGAGGGCAACACGCTGCAGGGTGCCCCCGACTCGTTCCTGACGAAGATCGCCCCGTAGTCAGGGGGCTGGAGGCGCGGCACGCGGTCCGGGTGCCGCGCCTTCATTCCTCGTCGCTTGGGCGGATGCTGAGCACCTGCTCTCGCGCGAAGCTGGCTTGTTCACCCTCGGGGTCGGCGGCGCGGTACGCGGCGAGCCGCTCGCGCGCCTCGGCATGGCGGCGCAGTCGGACGAGCGCGAAGATCTCCGACTCCCGGGCGCCCCGGGTGTGGTGCTTCTCGATGGCGGATGCGCCGTTGCCCCACAGCTCATAGTAGGCGCGGCAGGCCAGCAGGGCCTGGTGGTGGAGGTGACTGGTGCTGGGGGCGAAGCAGCGGTGGTAGTCGAGTTCCCGCCTCACCGTGTCGGTGGGCTTGCCTTGACGCTCGAGGTCCGCGATGCGCTGGGCCGCATGGAGCGCCTCCTTCGCCAGTCGCTCGCGCAGATCCTTGAGGGCTCGCTCCTCGGAGGCTCGCACCAGGGCGGAGGCGCGCATCATGGCGTCGACGGCTTCGGCCAGGACGCTCTGGGGATAGGTCCGCAGGAAGGTGTCTCCGGCGTCCCGCTCGGCTTCCCACTGTTCGAGCTTGCCGAACGCGATGAAGCGAAACCACAAGGCCGTCTCGGCTGGGAGGCGAAGTTGATACAGGGGAAGTCCCAACGGGAGGACTCGCTCGGTGTCCCGGACCAGCGTGCGCCAGCGCCCTCGGGCGTAGTTCGCGTCCAACAACCGCAACGCGGCCGAGGCGCGCTCCTCCGAGGGACGCTTGGGGTCCTGCATCGTGGCCCGCAGCTCCGCGTCGGCAGCCTCGCGGGCGGGGGTGGCGCGCAGGGCGTGCTCGGCCAGCCGCTTCTCCAGACGGGAGAGCTCCTCGCGGGCGTACTCGAAGCCAGGGGAGCCCGCCAGCGTCGCGCGCAGGAGCCACGCGCGCTCGTCCTCGGTGGGGGCCGCGAGCGCCCGTCCATAGGTCTCCAAGGCGAGCACCGCTTCTCGCCCCGAGGGCCGCTTCACGCGCGGCTTCACGGGCGAGCCGAGCAGCCGGGACGCCACCTGGTCCTGCAGCGCGAAGATGCGGTCCACGGGGCCGGTGACCTTCGCCGTGTCCAGCACGACGCCGGTCTCCACGTCGATGAAGCGCGCGTTGATGCGCACCTGCTGCTCCGCGCGCTGGATGCTGCCCAGCACCACGGTGCGGGCTCCGACGAGGCGGCCCACGCGGACCGCCGTCGACTCGGTGGACTGCTGTCGCTCCTGGAGATCCAGCTCCGCGAGGGCGGCGTCGAGCTGCTCGCGCTCCACCAGTTGGATGCGACCGCTGGCGCGCAGGTCGGAGATGAGCGTCTCCGTCATGCCGCGCGCGAGCCAGTCCAGCGAGGTGTCCGTGTTGAGGTTGCGGAACGGCATCACCGCCGCGGGCCCTGGCGGCGGCTTCGTGGGCTCCGCCGCGAGCGCCACGTGGGAGCACGCGAGGAAGAGCAGCAGCCAGCGGGGCGCGGTCATGGTCGCAGTCTCCCGGGCAGGCGGGGCAGCAGCGCGCGCACCTCGGCGGCGAGCGCATCCTGGACCGCGAAGGAGTTGCTCACGGGCCCTTCCACGCGCGCTGTGTCGAGCACCTCGCCGGTCTCCACGTGGACGAACCTCGCGGCGATGCGCAGCACGCCGCCCGCTTGCTGGAAGCCGCCGAGCACCACCACCTCCGCGCCGACGATTCGGCCCAGCCGGGCCCGGGTCTCCGGGTCCACCCGCGCGCCCTGCGTGAAGTCCTGCTCCTCCATCGGCAGGTCCAACTGCCCGCGTTCGATGAGTCGCATCCCGGGCTGGTCGCCTACGTCGGTGACCACCGCTTCGGACAGGGCCAGCTCCAGGGGCGTGAGCGAGGTGTCTCCACTCAGGTTCCGGAACTTCAGCACGCAGACCCGCACGGGGCCGGTGAGGGCAGGGGGCCTGACCTCGGGCAACGGAGGGGTGTTCGCGGTCGGCGCGGCTGGGGCGGGTGTCGTGGGCGCGGGACGGAGCAGGAACGCGGCCACGCCGGGGATGGCGAGTCCCAGGGCCACGAGCAAGGCGGTGCCGATAACCGTGATACGGGCGCCTCGCGCGGGCTGGCTCGGAGGTGCGGTGTCGGGTGAATCGTCCAAGGCGTACAGCGTGCCGGAGCGCACCTGGGACGAGGGAGGAGACGGCGGGCGGGGTTCATCGGGCTCGTGGCCCGGAGTGGTCCTGTTCACGGAGCGCGAGCAGCATAACCGAAGGCGCTGTTTCGCTTCGTGGGGGGCTCTCGAAACCAGGCGCTTCCGCTACGCTGCTTCGCCGTGGCCGCGAGCGATGCCGTGAACCCGGGGGAGGTGACGGACGCTCGAGGCCCGGCGGGGCTCGCCACGCGTGCCCTGTCTCCCGGGCGCCTGTGGCTGCTCGGCATGGCCGTGGGGCTGCTCGCCGCGCTGCCTCATGCGGTGGGGGCGTATGCCCGCGAGCCTTCGGCGTTCGGCTTCAAGCTGGCGCTGGCCATGGTGCCCTACAGCGTCTGGGCGCTCCTGGGGCCCCTGATGCTGGCGACATTCGTCCGGGTGACTCGGGATGCGGCTCCCAGGGTTCGCGACCTGGGCCTGCTGGTGGCCCTCGGCAGTGGCTTCGTGCTGCTGCATGCGCTCCTGCTCGCGCTGGCGCGCTCGTGGCTGGAACAGTGGGATGCGGGCGGCGTGTCGTTCAGCGAGGGGCTGCGAGGGCTCCTCTTGGAGCGAGGGGCGCTGGGGTCCTTCGAGTATCTGCTCTTTCTCGCGGCCTGGGCCGCGTTGAGCGCGGCGCGCCGGGCGCGAGAGCGTGAGCTGGCGGAGTCGCGGTTGGTGGCGCGGCTGGCCGAGTCCCGGCTCCAGGCCCTGCGTGCCCAGTTGGATCCGCACTTCCTCTTCAACACGTTGAACGCCGTGGTGGGCCTGGTGCGCCAGTCACGCAACCCGGAGGCGGTCGACGCGCTCGTGGAGCTGGGGGACCTGCTGCGGGCCAGTCTGGAGGGGCGCGGGGACCATGAGGTGCCCCTGTCCGAGGAGCTGGAGCTGGTTCGTCGCTACCTGGGCATCGAGCAGCTTCGGTTCGGTCGACGGTTGGAGTCGCACCTGGAGCCGGAGGCGGAGACATTGATTGCTCGGGTTCCTTCGCTCGTGCTCCAGCCGCTCGTCGAAAATGCCATCAAGCATGGGACCTCGCGGCGTGTGTCTCGGGGGCATGTGTGGGTGCGGGCCATGCGCCAGGGAGACCGGCTGGTGCTCGAGGTGCGGGACGATGGGCCCGGGCTTCGAGCGGGTGGGGCAGGGGGCACGGGGATTGGCGTGGCCAACACCCGGGCTCGCATTCGCCAGCTCTATGGCGAGCGGTATGGCCTGACGCTGGAGAATGCGCCAGGCGGGGGTGTGATTGCCCGGGTGGAGTTGCCGTTCGTGGTGTTCGAGGCTTGAGGGGGCAACCGTGGAAGGTGGTTGGCGAGTGCTGGTGGTGGATGACGAGCCGTTGGCTCGGGACAACGTGAAGCACCTGCTCGCGCGGGCGCCCGACGTCACGTCCATCCGGGAGTGCGAGGGCGGGCAGGAGGCGGTGGAGGCGATTCTCCGCGAGCGGCCGGACCTGGTCTTCCTGGACGTGCAGATGCCGGAGGTGGATGGCTTCGAGGTGCTGCAAGAGGTGGGGCCGGAGCGGATGCCACCCGTCATCTTCGTGACGGCGTTCGACCGCTACGCGGTGCGGGCATTCGAGGCGAATGCGCTCGACTACCTGCTCAAGCCCTTCAGCGACGTGCGCTTCAACGAGGCGCTGGAGAAGGCGCGCAAGCAGCGGGCGACGGGGAAGGACAGGGCATTGCTGGAGCGACTGTCGGCGTTGCTGGAGACGTACCGGACGCCGGCACCGTCGGGGCAGGAGACGTCTTCCTCCGAGGCGCCGTATCTGGAGCGCATCGCGGTGAAGACGGACGGCAAGGTGTTGCTCATGCCGGTGGCGGAGCTGGACTGGTGCGAGGCGGAGGGCAACTACGTGGTGCTGCACTCGGGAGGCCGCAGCCCGATGCTGCGCGAGACGCTCAACCGCGTGGAGCAGTTGCTGGACCCGAAGTGCTTCGTTCGCGTGCACAGGTCCACGCTGGTGAATGTGAACCGCATCCGGGAGCTGGAGCCCGACGTGGACAAGGGCTGGGTGGTGGTCCTGCGAGATGGGACGCGGCTGCGCTTGAGCCCGGGGCGGAAACCCGCGGTGGAGGCACTGCTGCGGCAGTCGTTCTGAGCCGCGCATCCTCCGCTGACCCATGCCCAGGTTCGTGTGAAACTCGATGCACACCTGTCGTTGGAAGCCTGCCCAGGTGTGCAAGCCGTTGCACCCTCTGCCCGGAGCCGTGACGGGTACACTGAATGCAATGCCCATATCCGGGCCGCTGTCGGCCCCTTCCTGGGAGGCCCGCACATGCGAATGGGTTTCAACGGTATCGGCGGTTGGGTTCTCGGCGGACTCCTCACCCTCGCGGCCTTGCATGACGCTCAAGCCGAGCAACCCTCCGAGGCCGACAAGCCCGTGGCCGTGGTCCTGGGCCGCGAGATTCCCCGCGCGGCGTTGGCTTCGGACGACAAGACGCGTCAGTCCGAGCGCGCGGCGCGGAAGCCGGAGGACTTTGCCCGCTGGGAATCCATGAACGAGGTTCAGCGGCTCATGGGGCTCGTGCTGGGCCCGCTCCTGAAGGACTACGCCCGATACAAGGGCCTGGAGCCCACGAAGCAGGAGGTTCAGGACTACATCAGTGCGTTCTCCCGGCACAAAGAGGAACTCATCGCCCGGGAAAAGGAAGACAACGAACGACGACGCCAGGAACTCCGACGTGTGGACCTGCCGCCCGCGAAGCGCCAGTCGCTTCAGACCGAACTGGAGTCGTCGGAGCAGCTCGTGAAGGCTTTCTCGGAGGAGACGGACGAGGACCCCTCCCTCGCGGCGGAGGAGTCCGAGATGCTGGCCCGCTCGATGGTTCTCTCGTGGAAGCTCCAGCGCGCCCTGCACCGCGAGTACGGAGGCGACATCATCTTCCAGCAGGCGGGCCCGGAGGCGGTGGGGGCCTACCTGCCGTTCCTGGAGGCGCGCATGAAGGCGGGTGACTTCAAGATCCTCGACGAGGCGCTGGGTCGCCGCTTCTGGGACTCCGTGCGCCGGGCACCAGGCATCCGAATGGAGTCCAACACGCTGGAGACGCCGTGGTGGTTGATGCGCCCGGACCGGAAGCGCTGACGCCTGTTGCCTCTCCGTAACTGATGCCCAAGCCTCTCGTGGTAGCGTGAGGCGCGGAGCCAAGGAGGGGCCGGTACATCGCCACCGGAGAGGCGTACGCGACCGTCCGTCTATGGGATGCGGTCACCGGCAAGGAACCCCAGCTCCTGCCTCACGGCGCCTCCGCCGAGAGCCGCACCTATGCCCCCATCTACGCCCTGGCCTTCAGCAATGATGACCAACGGCTCATCACCGTGGCCAGTGACGACCGGCTGCGCGTGTGGGACGTGGCCACCGGCCGGCTGAAGTCCAGCCTCACCATGCGCGCCAACTTCCACCGGTTCAGCTCCGATGCGCGCTTCCTCGCCGCTTGGACCGGAGAGGACGCACGGTTCAATCTCTACTCCGTGTGGGATGTGACTTCGGGGAAGCGGCTCAGGCAGTTCAAAGGCCGGCGCACCCGGGTGAGCGACCTGGCAATCAGCCCTGATGGCCTCCGTGCGGGTGTGGGACGTGAAGACGGGGAGTGAGCTGCCCTCGCTGCGTTACGAAGGGCGGCTCGCCGCACTGGCATTCAGCCCGGATGGTCGTCTGCTGGCGGGCGCTGGGGATGACCACCTCGCGCGAGTGTGGAGCGTGGCTGGAGACACGCAGGTGGCGAAGCGAACCGCCGGAGCCAATCCCAAAGCGAAGAAGCCCGCTCCCATGTGCCCTGCCGTTCTCAAGGCGTCCCTCAAGTAGGGACGTATTCTTCCACCAATCCAAGACAAGTCAGGCTCAGGGTCACCCGTGTTTCCTTGGGTGTGATGGACTGCCACACTGCCGGTGCGCTAGTGGCGTCAGTCCATGACCCCAAGAATGAGTGGCATGGCTGGATTGTGGGTGGCGATGCTCGCCATCGCCGGGTGTGCGAAGGACGGTGAGCAGGAGCTTCGCACGGGGACCGTACGGCAGGCGGTGACGTCGACGGTGTCCGTGTCCGAGGCGGTGGAGTTCACCAGTCAGGGCATCACTCCGAACGGCGCGGCGTACCGCAATAGCCCGCTGATGGGCGTCTTCCAGACCGAGGACTACGAGATTCAAGCGCTGCTGCGCTTCCCGCAGCTCGGCGTGCCCGCCAGGTCCGTGGTTCAGAGCGCGACGCTCCGGTTCGCCGTGGAGACCTATACCGACGACTTCGCGATTCGCGGCTCGTATGTCCAGACGCCCTGGAGCTATCTCGCCGCGGGTCTGGGTTGGCAGTTCCGTGATGACGGCCTCGAGTGGGAGCGGCTGGGCGGAGTGGGGCAGGGGACGGACCTGGTCGCCGGCACGTCGTTCCAGGTCACCACGTTTCCGAGCATCGTCAGCGTGCATGACGTGCCGCTCGACGTGGCCGTGGTGCAGTCGTGGGTCGATGACCCCTCCACCAACCAGGGGGTGATGCTGGCCAACTCGAAGGTCGGCAAGGTGGCCAAGGTGTTCTCCAGCCTGGCGACCCAGCCCGAGCGCCGGCCAGTCCTCACCATCGAGTACACCGCGCCCACGCCGACCAGCGACACCTCGGCTCCCACCGTGGCGATTACTTCGCCCGTCGGTGCCACGACGGTGGACGGTCTGGTCGGAATCACCGTGACGTCCAGCGACAATGTCGGCGTGACGAACGTGCAGCTTCGCATCGACGGCCGCAACCTCTCCTCCTCGCAGCTGAACACCACCCAGTTCCGCAACGGTGACCACGTGCTGACCGCGCACGCGCGCGACGCCGCTGGCAACCTCACCACCTCCGCCCCCGTGCGAATCACCATCGACAACGAGCTCGTCGACACGGGCCCGCCTCAAGTCCAGGTCACCACGCCCATCGCCAACGAGACGGTGAGCGGGCCCTTCACGGTGCGGATGAGCGCGGTGGATGACATTGGCGTCACCCGGGTGCACGTCGAGCTCGACGGCGTCCAGGTGGGCGACGCGGACCTGGCCGCGCCCTGGTCCGTAGCGCTCGACACCGAGACGCTGCAGCCCTACGGCACCCGGCAGTTGAGGGCGGTGGCGCGTGACGCGGCTGGCAACGTCGGTGTCTCGACACCGGTCTCCATCACCGTGAGCGCGCCACCGCCCGACACCAGTCCGCCGCAGGTCCAGATTGTCTCGCCCGCGAGTGGCGTCACAGTGGGTGGCACCCTCCAGATCAAGATCGACGCGCAGGACAACGTGAGGATCGCCGGCGTCCAGTTGAAGGTGAACGGCCAGAACGTCGGGAGCGAGGACCTCACCTATCCCTATTGGATCAGCGTCCACACCACGCAGGTCGGCGATGGCACCTTCCCGGTGACTGCGGTGGCGAGGGACCGCGCTGGCAATCTCACCACGTCGGCGCCCATCACGCTCACCATCGCCAACGGGCCCCCAGTGGGGCTCCCCATCCCGGTGGCGCACCCTCGGCTCTGGTTCACCGCCGCCCGGCTGGCTCGCGCCCAGGCGTACTTCGCGCTGAACCCCTACACACCGGTGTCTGTCGTGCAGGGGCCTGAGCAGGCCATCGATGCCGCGATGCACTCGCTCATCACCAGCACCCCGGCATCGTGCCGCGCCGCGATTGACTGGGCGGTGGCCACCCAGATCCCCATCACCGAGAACACGGTGTCGAGCGACCCGGCGCGCTGGTTCGGCGAGGGCATCATCCTCACCTATGACTGGTGCTACGCCCACCTGCTGCCGGCCGAACGCACGACCTTGGAGACCCGCTGGAACTTCGTCATCCAGGCACTCAATGACAATCCGTGGGGCGGTCTGGGCATGGAGGGCAACAACTACTACACGGGTTATTTCCGCAACTCGCTCCTGTGGGCCATCGCGAGCTGGCATGAGAACCAGCCGTACGCCAACAACCTCCTGCAGTACGCGATGAAGTCGCGTTGGCGGTTCTCGCTGCTGCCGTATCTGGAGGGAGGCGCCGCGGGCGGTGCCCCTCATGAGGGGTCGACGTACGGCCGCCGGACGTTCGGCTACATGACGGTGCCGTTCACCTCGCTCGGCCTGCATGGGCATGACATGTGGAACCAGACGGACTACTTCATGGAGTCGGTCTTCTGGTCCATCTACTCGACCACGCCGGGACTCAGCCGGAGGGGCCAGTTCCAGCTGTTCGAGACGTTCCCGTTCAATGACGACGAGCGCTGGCTGGACCGGTGGGATACCAACAACACCTCGCAGACCACGCTGGGCAGCTACTTCGCGCCGTTGATCGAGGAGTGGTCGGACCAGCCCATCGCGGGCTATGCCAAGCGCTTCCTGGAGCTCACGGGACATCCGATTGACGACCGTCTGGTCCGGTATGTCTACAGCGCCTCGGTGGCGGCGGTGACTTCGAGGGACCTCGCCGAGCTGCCGCTCGACTATCACGCGCGCGGGCTGGGCATGGTGTATGCCAAGACGTCGTGGGCGTCCGATGCGACGATGATCAACCTGCAGTTCGGGCAGACCGCCAACGCGGGGCATGCCCACCGTGACGCCGGCAACTTCCAGTTGTGGCGAGCCGGCGAGTTCCTGGCCCGTGAGACGGTGGGCTATGCGGACTCGATTGTCGGCTACGCGGGTGGCGCGGCGGTCGACACCGAGTCGCCGGTGGCGCACAACACCCTCCTGTTCGAGGGCATGGGCACTGTCGGCTACTACCACCACGTGCCGCAGATGCTTCGGCTCTCGTCGTCGGCGGTGGCCAACTACGCCGCTGTCGACCTCACGGGTGTGTATGACGTGAATGACGAGTGGGCCCACCGCGAGGCGGAGGTCGGCAACCCCTACGCCGGCAGGGTGGTGCGCGAGACGTTGTTCATCCGTCCGCTGGAGACGCTCGTCGTGTTCGACCGGGTGGAGAGCGGTCAGAATGACGCATCGGTGGACAAGACGTTCTTGATCCACTTCCCGTCGAACCCCGTGCTCACGGGCAACACCTGGGCGGCGACCAGTGGAACCCAGGCCCTGCGGGTCAGCACGCTGGTGCCGGCCAGCCCGATCCGGCGGGTCATCGATGAACGCGGTCCGATTCGTCAGGATGGCACCTACCCGTACCGGGTCGGCCAGTTCCGAGGGGAGATTGAAACCAGCGGACAGGTGGTGAGCCACTTCCTGAACGTGGTGCAGGCCAGGGCCGTGACGGGTGGCGCGGACCTCCAGCTCACCCTCAACGAGACGTCGACTTCGTACACGGTGACGATGGTCCACCCGACCCGGGGGAGCGCTGCGGTCACCTTCGAGAAGGGGATTACAAGCTCGGGCGGCAGCTTCGGCTACGCCGCCAGTGGCGCGGTGACGCAGGCGCCGCTGCGCGCTGGCGTCCAGTCGATGACCGTCACTCCGAGCGGGCCGGTGTGGGCGCCCTGATTCGCGCATAGCCGTGGGCTGGGTGCACGTCTTCTATGTGGAGGCGTGCATGCAGTGCTCTCGTCAATGGAGGAGGCCGTTCTCATGGCCTCCTCCTTCCCTGGCATTCGAGTCCGCGCGCTTGGAGCGGACTCTCGCGACGTGCCCGACTTGGGTTGGCTCATACGCCGTGCGTCGCCTCCGCGAGGGCCGCCGGAATCGTCTCTCGCATCAGCTCCACGAACCTGCGCAGTCGCGCTGGATGGAAGCGCGCATACGGGTAGAGCAGGTACATGGGCAGCGGTGCGGCCCGCCAGCGTGGCACCAGTCGCACGAGCCGGCCGCTCACGATGTCCTCTCGGAGCACCCAGGCTGAGGCCACTCCAACGCCGAGCCCGCTCACGGCAGCGCTCCGGAGTGCGTAGAGGCTGTCGGTGCTCATGCGGGGATTGAAGGCGATGGATTGGACCTCGCCGGTGTCCGCGTGGGTCAGTGAGAGTTCGTTGCGATAGAACGTGCGCAGGGAGAGCCACGGTAGTCGTGCCAGCTCGTCGGGATGGGTCGGCACGGGGACGTTCGCGAGCACCGATGGCGCGGCCACGACGATGCGCGGCACATCGGCCACCCGGATGGCCACCACGCTGGGGTCATGCACCTCGCCGACGTGGATCGCGCAGTCGATACCATCCGCGATGAAGTCCACCGCCCGGTCATGCAGCAGCCATTCGACCGACACCCGCGCGTGGCGGTTCAGGTACTGCGTCAGCGGCTCCACCAGCAACTGTTGCCCGAAGGCATGGGGCACGACGACGCGCAGCGTGCCCTCGGGTTCGTCGCTCGCGCCCCGCAGGTCGGCTTCGAACATCTCCCAGTTGGCCAGCAGCTCCTTCGCGCGCTCGTAGCAGCGGGCGCCGTCTTCGGTGAGCTTCATCGCATGCGTGGAGCGTTGAAGCAGCCGAAGCCCCAGCGAGCGTTCGAGCGCCTGAAGCCGCCGGCTCACCGTCGGCTGCGTGGTGCCCAGCTGGGCCGCGGCGGAGGACAGACTCCCGGCGTCGACGATGCGGAGGAAGGTCTGCATCAGCTCGAGCCGGTCGGCCGTGGGCTGTGCGTTCCGACTCGGAGACTCACTCGGTCGACCAGGCTTGGAAGGGCGGGGTTTCATGCGCTGAGCGTATAACCGCTGTGCGGAGTGCGCTACTACCGACCCTCTTCCCCCAGGAACACACTCACCTCGACTCGCACCACAGAGGGGAACACCGTGTCCTTCATTCGTTCCGTACATGCAACCGCTGGAAACGCGCCCCTGCCCGAGGTGGCCTCTGCTTCCGTGGCTCGTCCGTCCCAGCCCCTGACTGGGAGCAGCGGCGACAACGCGCCCCTGTCGCGCCGCCTGCGCCTGTTGCTGGCCGCGAGCGCCGGACTGCCGGTGGCCGCGCTCTACTACGCGCAGCCGATGCTGGGAGTGATGGGGTCCTCCATCGGCGCCTCGGACACCACGGTGGGACTGCTCCCGACGCTCACCCAGCTCGGCTACGCGCTGGGCATCCTGCTGCTGACGCCGCTGGGAGATCGCTTCGACCGGCGTCGCATCATCCTCATCAAGGCGGCCCTGCTGAGCGTGGCGCTGCTGCTGAGCGGCCTGGCCCCCGGCATCGGCCTGCTGCTGGTGGTGAGCTTCGCCGTCGGCCTGACTGCGACCATGGCGCAGGACATCGTGCCCGCCGCGGCGACGCTGGCTCCCGAGCGCGAGCGCGGCAAGACGGTGGGCACGGTGATGACCGGCTTGCTGCTGGGCATCCTGCTGTCACGTGTCGTCAGCGGGGTGGTCGCCGAGCACTTCGGCTGGCGCGCCATGTATCTGATTGCCGCCGCCAGCGTGGCGCTGATCGGCCTGGTGGCGTGGCGGAGCCTGCCGCGCTTCCGCCCGACCAGCACGCTCTCGTATGGCGCACTGCTCGGTTCGCTCGCCACCCTGTGGCGGAGGCACGGCGCCTTGCGCAGGGCGGCGCTGGCGCAGGGCCTGCTCTCGGTGGGCTTCAGCGCGTTCTGGTCCACCCTCGCGGTGATGCTGCATGGCGCGCCGTTCCACCTGGGCAGCGCGGCCGCGGGTGCCTTCGGCCTGGCTGGCGCGGCGGGGGCATTGGGTGCGCCGGTGGCGGGTCGCATCTCGGACCGCTTCGGTCCGGAGGTGGTGACGCGCCTGGGGGCCGGACTGGCCGCGCTCGCGTTCGCCACCATGTTCGCGACGCCGTGGCTGGAGCCGAATGCGCGGCTGTGGCTGCTGGTGGGCAGTGCCATTGGGTTCGACCTGGGCGTCCAGGTGACGCTCGTGGCGCATCAGACGATTGTCTTCGGCATCGACCCCGCGGCGCGCAGCCGCCTCAACGCGGTGCTGTTCGTCACCATGTTCGTCGGCATGGCCATCGGCTCGGCGAGCGGCAGCCTCGTGCTCGCCCGGTGGGGATGGGTGGCGGTGACGGTGCTCGCGACCAGCTCGGCGGTGGCGGCCTTGCTGGTCCGCCTGATGCCGAGTGCCGGCACGGCTCGCTGAGCCAAAAGGGGGGACGCCCGGATTGAGGCCGCGGCGGCACTCATACCGGTGCGACAGGCGGCGCGTCCAACCCCTGGATATCCATCGGCTGGCGGCCTGGGGCCTCGAAAGCCGCCCATGGCACGGCGACTGGCTTTTGGGGCAGGCGCACCGGCGGACCGAACCCGGCGAAGTCGCTCCGCCGGGCCGGCCCGAATGTCACGGGAGACAGGACTGCGCGTAGAGGGGGCTGCTGCAGATGGCGTCGTACACGGCCGCATTGCAGGTGTCGGGGCCGGGGATGACGTTGCAGAGGGTGCCAAAGGGAGGGCCGTAGTTGCCGCAGTTGAACTCGATGCGCTGGCCGTAACGGTAGAGGACGCCCACCGGGACGATGTAGCTGGAGCCGTTGACCAGGCAGATGTCCTGCGTCCCGAGCAGGTCCACCGTGTAGATCTCATTCGGGTTGAAGATGCGGCACCCCACCGTGCAGCGGCTGGGAGGCGGCGGCGGCAGGAATCCGAACATGAACGTCGTGGGCTGCCCGCTGCTCGCGCCGAAGGTGCCCGCGGGCGCCCCGGTGGGGGACAGCGGGCTGCCGGAGCCGTTCCAGTTGCCCTGCCCCAGCGAGTAGGTGCCCACGCCCACCGCCGCCAGCGCGCCCAAAGCCGCGGGCTCGGTGCCAGCGGCTCCGTAGAACATGCGGAAGGAGAGCACGCGCCCCGGGGCCAGCGCGCCCAGCTGGAAGTCGAAGTGCGAGCCCATGTCGCCGGGCCCCAGGTCCACGAACGTGGGTGTCCCCGTGGGGAGCGTTGGGTGGACGGCCAGCGGATCGAGCGAGGTGAAGCCGTTGTTGGACACGCTCAGCACGGAGGGGGCCGTGGCGCCCGCGAAGCTGACGAACTCCGAGAAGGTGTTGGGCAGCACGTCGTAGTCGATGCCGCGCGTGTAGCGCAGGTCCGTCACCGGCGCGGTGCCCATGTTCTCGATGAGCACGTCCACCTGATACAGGAATGGCGTCGCGGGCGACGGGACGTAGCGGTGGGTGACGCGGAACGTGGTGCCCACGCGCACCACCGACATCGCCGTCGTCGTCGTCGCGGTGAAGCTCTCCACGGTGACGTTGGCCGCGCCGCATCCCGCGGAGGTGTGTCCGGTGATGCCCAGGTCCGCGCTCGCCACGCCCCAGCCCTCGCAGGGCGTCCCAGGGGCCGCCGCCTCCGCGTTCGTGGGCAGGTAGCGCAGCCCCACATCCGTGGTGCCGGACGTGCCGCTGGACACGGTGCTCGTGGTGCACGCCACGGTCAGGTGCCCCGCGCTCGCCACACCCAGGCGCACCGTTCCGTTGTCGATGACTCCTGGACACACCGGAGGCGGGTGCGGCGGGATGGCGGCGGCCACGGCTGCCTCCGCCTCCGCGCGCCGGAGGCCCTCCTCGTTCGCGGGATGGATGGGCGTGCCGGCCTTCGTCAGGAGGGGCTCGCCCGCGAGGCTCGCGGTCCCCAGGGTGAGGGTTCCAGCCAGCACGGCCAGCAGGGGTGAACGAAACTTCGGGAAGGGGCGCATCGGGGATCCTCGGGTGGGTGTGGCGCCCGCGGGCAATGCAGCGCGGGTGCCATGGAAGCTCCACCCGGAGCCCTCCGAGCCAGGTGCGCGCGGCGGTAGCGGCGAACGCCACGCCGCGGCCCTGGTCGTGACCACTCGTGCTACAGCGCTCCCGTTCACGTCCGGAAAATGGAGCGACTGCTCATTGGAACCGTTCGCGCCGAAGGACAACCATCATCTGAGGGATAACCCTTACATCGCGGAGCGGTTCCAATCGCGCCCGGCTCCTACTGCCGGGCCATCGCGATCTTGAAGAGCTCCTCGCGCGAGATGAGGTGGTCGAAGTCCTCCTTACCCTTGTCGAGCTGCACCCACTTCACCCGGCCGGTGAACTTGCTGTCGCCGTTGTGGAAGCCTTCGGCCACGGGCGTGCCCGTATCGAGGCCCACGTCGGTCGTCTCGTCGGCGGAGAACACCATCGCCTGGGTGCTCTCCACCCGGCCGCGGCCCGCCTGCTTGCCATCGAGGTACAGCGTCACCTCACCGCCCTTGCCCACGCCTCCGCCGTCGTACTTGAACTCCATTCGGACCTGGTGCGTGCCCGGAGTCAGCTCGCGGTCAGCCTCGACATAGTACCGGCGCAGTCCGCAGTAGTTGTAGCAGTAGGAGATGCGGCCCCCACGCATGTAGAGGCACCAGCCGCCGAAGGCGCCGCCCTGGGTGACGATGATGCCGCTCGCTCCTCCCTCGGGTATCTCCACCTCCGCGGTGACGGAGTGCGACTTGTTCTTGATGTTCAGCATCGAGTTCTCGGTGAGCCGCTGCATGGAACCCGAGAGGATCTGCGAGTCACCCTTGATGAGCTCGGGCCTCCCAGCCAGCTCCGAGTTGAAGCGCTCGTAGCTGCGATCATCCAGCGGCAGCGCGTAGTACTTGGTGGCCTCGATGATGAAGAGCTGCTGCAACTCGCGCAGCTTCTCCGGCTGCTCGGCGGCGAGGTCGCGCGCCTGCGTCCAGTCCTGGGTCGTATCGTAGAGTTCCCAGACGTCGTCCTCGAGGCTCGTCTGCGACGTGGATTCCCACGGGGTGCGGTGCTTCGTCACCGCCGTCCAGCCCTGGTGGTAGATGCCGCGGTTGCCGAACATCTCGAAGTACTGCGTCTCATGTCGCTCCGGCGCCTTCGCGTCGTCGAAGCTGTAGCGCATGCTCACCCCCTGGATGGGGGTCTGCTGCACGCCGTTGACAATCACCGGCTGGGGCAGGGTCGCGGCTTCGAGAATCGTGGGCGCCACGTCGATGACATGGGAGAACTGCGAGCGGACCTCGCCCTTCGCGGAGATGCCATTGGGCCAATGGACGATGCAGGCGTTGCGGGTGCCGCCGTAGTGCGAGGCCACCTGCTTGGTCCACTGGTACGGCGTGTCCATGGCATGCGCCCAGCCCACCGCGTAGTGGTTGTACGCTTCGGGGGTGCCAAGCTTGTGCATGTTCTGGATGAGGTACTCAGGCGTCTCCACTCCCGAGATGTTGTTGAAGATGAAGGTCTCGTTGAGCGTGCCGTTGAGGGTGCCCTCTGCGGAGGCGCCATTGTCGCCGAGGATGTAGTAGACGAGCGTGTCCTCCAGCGCGCCCATCTTCTCCAGCGCGTCGATGAGCCGCCCCACATGGAAGTCCGCGTACTCGAGGAAGCCTGCGTAGACCTCCATCTGCCGCGCGAGCACGGGCCGCAGCTTCTCCGGCATGTCCCCCCAGGCGGGGATCTCCTTGGGGCGTGAGGTGAGCAGGGCATTCTTGGGGATGACGCCGAGCTTCTTCTGCCGCGCGAAGATTTCTTCCCGCAGCCCGTCCCAGCCCGCGTCGAAGCGGCCCTTGTACTTGTCCGCCCACTCCTGAGGCACGTGGTGCGGCGCGTGGGTCGCGCCCGGGGCGAAGTAGACGAAGAAGGGCTTGTCCGGCGCGAGCGCCTTTTGCTGGCGCACCCAGCCCATGGTCCTGTCCGTCAGGTCCTCCATGAAATGGTAGCCCTGTTCCGGCGTGCGATCCGGCTCGACGGGCGCCGTGTTCTCGTAGAGGGCGGGGGCCCACTGGTTCGTCTCCCCACCGATGAAGCCGAAGAAGTACTCGAAGCCGGAGCCCGTGGGCCACCGCTCGAAGGGGCCCACGGGGCTCGTCTCCCAGACGGGCACCTCGTGGCACTTGCCGAACTGCGCCGTGCTGTAGCCGTTGAGCTTGAGGGTTTCGGCCAGCGGCGCGCAGTGATTGGGGCGCACGCAGCTATAGCCGGGCGAGGAGGTGGCGGTTTCGGTGATGCCTCCGAAGCCCACCGCATGGTGGTTGCGCCCGGTGAGGAGTGCGGCGCGCGTGGGTGAGCAGAGCGCCGTGGTGTGGAAGCGGTTGTAGCTCAGGCCCTTGGCCGCCAGGCGCTCCGCGGTGGGCGTGTTGATGACACCGCCGAAGGCGCTGGAGGCCCCGAAGCCCACGTCGTCCAGGAGGATGACGAGGACGTTGGGGGCTCCCTTCGGAGGCCGGAGCTGGACGATGGGAGGGAACTTCGCGCTCGGGTCCCTGGCGCTGAATGGACGCACGCCCTGGTAGGGCTGATCCGGAATGGGGAGGACCTCGCGCTGAACAGATTCATTCGGAGACGGAGTCTTCCCATTGCCCGTCGGATGCTTGCCGTTCTTCTTCATGTGTCCCCCCTGTCGCCAACCCCGCAACCCTGAACCTCCTGAGAATATGAATGGGGGCCTTCCGGCCCATCGCCCCATGGGGCCGGGCAGGTAGGGCATTTCCGACGCTGCCTCCGCGCCCAGGGCACGCGCATGGACCCGTTCGAGAGGGGCAGGACCCCGCTCCCGCAGGCGTGAGCGGCGGTGCGCCGTCAGCCCTCTGCCTCGCGAGGGAAATGACTGAACGCATCATCAGTGGTTTCAGCGAGGTTCTCGGCGACGGATTCAGGCGGAGCTGGCGTCCGCGAGAGCGCAATGCCTACATGTCTTCATGTTCAGTGGGTCGGCTTGCTGCCTGTCTTGCCGGGCGGGCCGTCCCATCTCCCTGGGTTTGGGAGTGCAATGCCTACATGAACGAGCCTTCAGGTATTTTCGCCCCTCTCTCGCGAGGGGGTTGCTTGAAATGGAGTGCAATGCCTACATGAACGAGTCTTCAGGCATTTCCAGTACCCGCCTCGCCCGGGATCCATGCCTCAGACAAGGTCGTTCAACGGGAGCGCGAGAACACCGCGCCCCCGAAACAATCTCTATCAAGACAGGGATTGACTTGTCTGTGATTGGAAAATCACAGACATCAAAAAGACTACTCGCCAGAGCGCTGGCGGTTGAGCCGGTCGTAGTGCCGGTAGCCCAGCTTGTCGAGCGCGTGCGGCGGCGCGAGGCCGATGTCGACCAGCGTCTTGATGTCATACGTGCCCGCGAGGACCGGGGGCGCGTAGCTCCGGATCGCCGTGGGCGTGCGGAACTTCTCCAGCGGGAAGAGGACCTTGCTGGTGTGCACGTGGATGAAGTGCGCGGCGGACTGGCGCTGCCAGCCGGAGACGCCCGGCGCGGTGATGACGTGGGGCGTGGCCAGGAAGGTGCCACCCGTGAGGATCTCCAACTGCTGACCCACCTGCGCCACGATGCAGCCCGCGGGCGCGGTGCCGCGCACCTTGCGGCCCTGCGGCTCCTCGGGCGTCGCGCGCGTGCGCAGGTACAGGCCGCTCTTGTCGTCGGGGCTCGGCGCGGCCTTCCCGCTGGGGTCGAGGAATCGCCCACCGGGCAGCAGCGTCAGGAGGTTGAAGTCCGTGTGCTCCTCGCCCCAGACGATGTCCGTGTTCACCTGCTCTGGCTTGAGCGACAGGTACTGGAGTGCGCGGGTGATGTGCGGCGCCTTCTCGCAGTAGGCCGTGAAGGTGTCCTCAGCGAGCCCCAACGCCATGGCCGAGCCGCGCAGCAACTGAAGGCCTGCCTCGTGGAGCGAGCGGCCCAGGGTCATGATGCCTTCCTGGAAGTACGGAGGCGCATCCGAGGGCCACACGTTCTCCGGATACAGCTCCGGGAACTCCATCGCCGCCACCTCGTCGTTGGGGTAGGGCGCGACGAAGTAGCACTCCTTGAAGTCCGGCTGACCGTTGCCGGCGACGGCGACCTCGGTGTTCGGTGGCGTCCAGCCGCGCTGGTACCAGAGGTCCGCGCGGCCGTAGGGCTTCTTCGCCTCGGCGGGGCGCGCGATGAAGGCGGCGAAGGCGTCGTAGTAGCGGTGGAGCGCCTGCGTGTCGACACCGTGGTTCTTGATGTAGACGAGACCGAAGACACCAAACGCCTCGCGCAGCGCCGTCGCCGCGCGCTCGATGCGGGTCGCATCTCCCGAGGCGAGGTCCGCGAGGTCGACAGTCGGAATGTTCAGAGAAGAGGTCTCGGCCATGATTCCCCTAGGTGTATCGCTCCTCGCGACCAAAGGGGAGGGCCTCGTGGGCTTCCCTCCCGGAGTGCAAATCCTGCGTCCCTTCCCAGGGGAGGGGTCACTCCCGGAGTCGGGCACCGGGCACGCCGTTCAGCGCACCACGGGGAGCGGGAAGCTGAACGGCTTGCCGTCCGAGGCCACGGCATGCGCAGGAACCACCTCGGCCGCGCCGTGGCCCCGGCGCTGGGGCTTGAAGGTGGCCTGCGGGTCTCGGGCGGACGCCTTGCCCCCATGGAAGACGGCGAAGCGGGCCGTCACCGCGCCCACCGTGGTCAGCAGGTCCGCCGCCACCTGTTTCCAGCGCTGCCGCCCCGGGAGCACATCCACCACCAACCCCGCTACGGAACAGGCCCGAGAGGCCTTCCACAGCGCCCCCGACACGCCCTCGTCCAGGGGCCGGGCGACCTCCGGAGCGCGCCGGGCGTCGTGCTCCACCGCATAGCCCATGGCCAGCTCCGCCGTCTTGCCCGCCAGCCGGTAAGGGCGCAGCACCCCCTCCTCACGCGGTGAGTGGGGGAAGAGCGACAGCAGGCTGCCCGCGCTCGCGGTCGCCGAGGCCATGAAGAACGGGGGCAGGGTGCGCCGGGTCGCCTGCCACAGCGGCACCGCCGTGTTGTTCAACAGCACGGCCGTGTAGCCCGCGAGCGGCATCCCCAGCAGCGCCGCCGAGTACCCCGAAATCTTCCCCACCACACCGAGCACCCCGCGCGAGCGTCCCAGCACCAGGCCCACCGTGTTGAGCCCACCCGACAGCGCGAGCACCCAGGAGCCGATGCTCATGGGCGAGGTGGGACGGAATACGCGCAGCATGTTGAGGAAGCGCTCGGGCCGCCCGAGGTCGGCGATCAACAGGCCCGCGCTCACCATGTCGCCCACGGTGCCGAGCTGCCGGCACCGTCTCGCGAGCGGATCCAACTCCTCTTCGCCGAGCACATCGATGACCAGGCCCAGGAGGCTCGCCGCGCCCGCGACGCCTCCGACGAAGAGATAGGCGGGGACGGTGGCAATCCAGACCGGCTGTTTGATGGCGGCGAGCCCGTGGTAGCTGGGCGCGTCGGCCGAAGCCACTTCCGAGCGGGAGGGAATCGACGACGACACCGTGCGCGCGGGGTTCGCCCCGTCCAGATCCTTCACGCGTTGCTGCGCGCCCTCGCCCAGCAGCGTGCCCAGCGCGGGGTTCACGTTGCGCCCATCGCTCCGCTGTTGGAGCTTGTCGAGGAACGACGGCTCCTCCTCCCCGGAGGAACTCATGGGCTTCCCCGTCGACCGAGCAGCACCGCGCCCACGGCCACCGCGGCCATGCCGAGCGCGCCCAGGGCCACCGCGCTCCAGGCCTCCCTGGCCTTCATCGTCGGGACGACGGGGTCGGGCGGCAGGTTGTAGACCTCCGGCTTGTCCACCAGCAGGAAGAAGGCATTGAGCCCGCCCGTCCCGGGCTGGTTCGCCGCGTCCTTGCCGTAGAGATACGCGCTGATGATGCCCTGCTCGTGCAGCTCGCGGACCCGGTTCTCCGCGCGCTCGTGCAGCACGTCCAGGTCTCCGTAGACGATGGACTCCGTGGGGCACGCCTTCGCGCAGGCGGGTGTCATTCCGTCGCCCAGCCGGTCGTAGCAGAGCGTGCACTTCCAGGCGCGCCCGTCATCCGGGCGCCGGTCGATGACTCCGAAGGGACACGCCGTCACGCAATAGCCGCAGCCGTTGCAGACATCCGGCTGCACGTAGACGGTGTCGAATTCGGTGCGGACGATGGCGCCCGTGGGACAGGCCTCCAGACAGCCCGCCCGCTGACAGTGCTTGCAGACGTCCGACACCATCAGCCAGGAGAAGTCGCCCACGCCCGTGGTGTGTCCCGGCAGGGGCACCGGTCGCTCCACGAAGGCCACGTGCCGCCACGTCGAACAGCCCAGGTCCCCAGTCTGGTCATAGGACATCCCCGTGAAGTGGAAGCCGTCGTCGGGGAGCTGATTCCATTGCTTGCAAGCCACCTCGCACGCCTTGCAGCCGATGCACGTCGTCGAGTCGGTGAAGAAACCCTTGCGGCTCATGCGCTATCGCTCCTCGTCCTTTTTCTTCTCCTGCCAGGGCACATGGTCGACCTCACCCGCGCGGAGGCTGTCGCGTCGGTGGAGCTCAAGTCCCTCGGGCAGCGCGGGTTGGGTGGCGCCCGTGGCGGCTCGGGCCCGGGTGGCCTGGCGTCCCTCGACGACGTCGCAGGTGAGGGCCTTGGACTCCTGGATGTCCACATTGGCGTCGGCGACGAAGGGGAGCAGCTCGTTCGCGCCGTCGCCTCGGATGCGCCCCGTCACGCCCCAGTGGTACGGAATGCCCACCTGATGCACGGACGTACCGTTGAGCTTCAGGGGCCTCAGGCGCTCGGTGACGAGCACCCGGCACTCCAGGTCTCCCCGGGCCGTGCGCAGCGTCGCCCAGCCGCCGTTGCTCAGCCCTCGCTCGCGGGCCAGCTCGGGTGACACCTCGCAGAACTGCTCGGGCTGAAGCTCGCTCAGCCACGACAGCCAGCGGCTCATGCCTCCCGCCGTGTGGTGCTCCGTGAGGCGGTAGGTGGTGAGGATGAACGGATAGCGCGGGTCTCCCCAGGCGCGATGATAGGGGTTGCCCCGACGTGGCCACTCCAGTCGCGTCGGGTTGCACTGCTGCCCGTAGAGCGCGTTCTTCACGGGCGACTCCATGGGCTCGTAGTGCGCGGGCAGCGGACCATCCATCATCCCGGCTGGCGCGTAGAGCCACGCCTTGCCGTCGGCCTGCATGATGAACGGGTTGTCACCCGCGAGCGCCTCAACACCCGAGGCACCCGGAGGCGGGCGGTAGTCCGGTGGCAGGTCCACGATGAAGTCCGGCACGTCCTCGCCGGTCCACCGTCGCCGGGCGTCGTCCCACCAGACGTACTTCTTGCGCTCGCTCCAGGGCCGCCCCTCCGGGTCCGCCGACGCGCGGTTGTAGAGGATGCGTCGGTTGGCGGGCCAGGCCCAGCCCCACTCGGGCGCCACCCAGGTCTGCTCGTGCCCGGGCTTGCGGCGCGCGGCCTGGTTGACGCCGTCCGCGTAGGCTCCGGAGTAGATCCAACAGCCGCACGCGGTGGTGCCGTCGTCCTTGAGCGCGGTGAAGCCGCTCACGGGCTGGCCCTCTTTTATCGTGTAGCCGTTGATCTCCCGGAGGACGGCCTCGGCGCTCGGCTCCTCGTGCGTGCCCTTGGTGGGGTAGTCCCACGTCAGCTCTCGGAGCGCCTGGTCCTTCGTCTCGCCTGAGTCCGCGTACAGGGCCTTCAGCCGACGGCCCAGGTGGAAGATGAAGTGAAGCTCGCTGCGCACGTCCTCGCGTGGCTCCACCGCGGCGTGGTGCCACTGGAGCATCCGCTGCGTGTTGGTGAAGGAGCCGTCCTTCTCCGTGTGCGCGGCGGCGGGGAAGAAGAAGACCTCCGTGCGGATGTCCTCCGGCTTCACGTCGCCTCGCTGGATTTCGGGGGCGGTGCGCCAGAACTCCGCCGTCTCGATGAGCGTGAAGTCGCGCACCACCAGCCAGTCGAGCTGACGCAGTCCCTTGCGCTGGAGCGCTCCATTCATGGAGCCCACCGCCGGGTTCTCACCCATGACGAAGTATCCCCGCACGCGGCCGTCGGCCATGTCCGCCACCGTCTGCATGTGCGAGTGGTTGCCGGTGAGGCGGGGCAAGTGACGGAAGCCGTACTCATTCTCCTTCGTCGCCGCGTCACCGAACCACGCCTTCAACAGCGAGACGACGTACTTGGGGAAGTTGCTCCACCAGCCCGTGCCGGAGGTATGGCTCTTCAGGTAGTCGTCAAGATGCGGGGATGGCTGGGCGCTCGGCATCGGCAGGTAGCCGGGCAGCAGGTTGAAGAGGGTGGGGATGTCCGTGGAGCCCTGGATGGACGAGTGCCCGCGCAGCGCCAGGATGCCTCCACCCGGCCGCCCGATGTTGCCGAGCAGGAGCTGGAGGATGGTCGCGGTGCGGATGTACTGAACGCCCACCGAGTGTTGCGTCCACCCCACCGCGTAACAGAGCGCCGTGGTGCGCTCTCGCCCGGAGTTCGCGCAGAGCGCCTCCGCGACCTTCAGGAACTGCTCCTCGGGAACACCGCACACCTTCGCGACGATGGCGGGTGTGTAGCGCTGGAAGTGGCGACGTAGGACCTGGAAGACGCAGCGCGGATGTTGGAGCGTGAAGTCCTTGGGGGCCTCGGTGATTCGCGTGGACTGGGACTCGCCTTCACCGGCGCCCGGCTCCGAATACAGCTCCTTGTGGCCCGCGGCGGGCGTGGGGCCTTCGATGCCCTCGTAGCCCCACGAGGTGACGTCGTACTTGTTCTCCTCGGGCACGAAGCCGCTGAAGAGGCCGTCCAGGTCCTCGGTGTCCTGGAAGTCCTCCCGGAGGAGGTTGGCCGCGTTGGTGTAGTGGGTGACGTACTCCTTGAAGTAGCGCTCGTGCTCCAGGACGTAGCGCACCAGTCCGCCCAGGAACGCGATGTCCGAGCCGACGCGGATGGGAACGTGCTGGTTCGCCATCGCGCTCGTGCGCGTGAAGCGCGGGTCCACGTGGATGATGGTCGCACCCCGGGCCTTGGCCTCCATCACCCACTGGAAGCCCACCGGGTGACACTCGGCCATGTTGGAACCCTGGATGAGGATGCAGTCAGAGTTCCGCAGGTCCTGCTGGAAGGTCGTGGCCCCGCCACGCCCGAGCGTGATGCCCAGACCGGGCACCGTGGACGAATGTCATATTCGAGCCTGGTTCTCCACCTGGACGATTCCCAGCGAGGTGAAGAGCTTCTTGATGAGGTAGTTCTCCTCGTTGTCGAGCGTCGCGCCGCCCAGGTGCGCGATGCCCAGCGTGCGTTGGACGTTCAGCCCGTTGACGTCGGTGTCCTCCCACGTCGTGTCGCGCGTGTGCTTCACGCGCTCGGCTACCATCTCCATGGCCCGCTCGAGCGGGAGGCGCTCCCACTCCGTGCCTCCCGGGCGACGATAGAGGACGTGCTGGACGCGGTGCGTGCCGGTGACGAGCTGGAACGTCGCGGAGCCCTTGGGGCACAGCCGTCCACGTGACACGGGCGAGTCCGTGTCGCCCTCGATGTCGATGATGCGCTCGTCCTTGACGTAGATGTCCTGGCCACAGCCGACGGCGCAGTAGGGACAGACGGATTTGACGACGCGGTCCGCGCGGGCCGTGCGCGGCTGAAGCTCGCGGCTGCGCTCGGTCATCGCCGTCTCACCCAGCGCGGTGAGGTCCCCGCGCAGGAGCTGCCGGAGCACGGGCCAGCGCGACAACAGGTCGAGGACTCCCACGGTGGACCTCCCGAGTCGGGACCGCGAGGTGGCGCGGCTTGCCGAGCATGGTGGAGGTCGAGGCTGCCCGATGCAGCGCTCCACGGGGAGTCCGTGAGAGGGCGTCGTCGGGCTCCGGACGATTGCCGCTGCGGGCTGTCGCGTGGTGGATGGGTGGGGCGCGCGGCCTCACCCTGGAGGGAGGGGTGTGCTCAGGGGGCGCGGGTGAGGGTGATGGGGTAGGTCCGCGTGTCCCGGCGGATGAGGAGCGTGGCGGGACTGCCCGGCGCGCCCAGCTCGCGCTCTCGCGCCTCCCCAGCAGTGAGCACCGTGGCCCCGTCGATGGACTTCACCACGTCCCCCGCCTGGATGGCGTCGCCGTGCAGGCCGGCCGTGACGCCTCGCACGAGCACCTCGTCTCCATCCATGCTGAAGAAGACTCCGAGGCGGCCGGGCTCGACTCGTGGCGGCCCGAGCTTCCAGTCGCCCACGTCCTTCGTCTTGCCCGCGGCCAGCTCCAGCGCCTTCTCCGCGCGCTCCGTCTTCTGACTCCACGCGATGAGCTTGTGCGGACCGGGCGCGATGTCCTCCACGCGGAAGCGACCATCCGCTGCCGTGGGGGGCGAGGTGAGCCCGTCCACGTCCACGAATCCGTCGGCGAGGGGTGCGCCCGTCGCATCGACCAGCCGTCCGGAGATGACGCCTCCGGCCTCGACGACGACGTCGGCCTGGGTCGTCTTGCCCGCGACGCTCTCGGCCACCACCTTGCCTGCCCGTCCGTCCGGCAGCGTCACCGAGACGGCCACCTGTCCCGCTGGAACGTCCTCGACGACGAAGCGATCTCCCGCGAGCTCCAGCTCCTGTCGCGAGAGGAAGTCGTCCTCGCTCTTTGTCGACGACACCACCAGCTTGAAGCCGTCGATGCCGCGTCCGCCTGCCGAGCGCACCGTGCCCGCCAGTCGGCCGCCGGGCTGGAGCTGAATGACCACGGACTTCTGCGCTTCGGGCACGGCGAGCAGGTCACCGCGCCGCCCGCCGTTGGTGGCCCAGAGGTGCAAGGCCTTGGAGCCCAGTGAGTCCGCGACGAGCAGGACCTGTCCCGAGGCATCCGTCATGTCCTCGAGCTGGATTTCATTGCTGCCCGCCTCGCTGCCCATCACGGTCGCCGAGACACTGGGCGCGCCGTTCGGTTCGAGCACCGTGACGGCGAGGGCCCGCTTCGCCTCGCGCACCCGCAGGTCCACGCGCTGCGTCTGGCCTGCGGCCACCTCCACCACCTTCTCCTGGTCTCCGCTCTGGTTGCCCGTCTCGGCGAGCCACGCGGCGACGTGGTACGAGCCCGCGCGAACGCGCATGGACCAGGAGCCGTCCGCCGCCGTGGAGATGAGGTGCGACTCCGTGCGCGCGCTCTTGGCCATCAATGCGTAGACGGTGACGGGGCCCGTGGGCTCGCGGCCGTCCTCCATCTTGACGGTCCCCTCCAGCGTGCCTTCGCTCGACAACCGGATGCGGACCTGGCTCGTCTGCCCGGGGCTCACCATCACCCGCTCGCGCACATGCGTCTGGCTGCCCGGGCGCTTCACGGCCACATGAATCTCCCCGGGCGGGACGTCTTCGAGGGCGAAGGCGCCTTGTGCATCCGTCACCGCCGTGAGGGCCCCTTCAATCGGCGCCATGCGCCAGCGACGCTCAGGCGTGACGTGGATGCCCGCGAGTGGCTTCTCCTGCTCATCCACCACCGTGCCTTCGATTCGACCATTCGCATCCAGCTCCGCGAGCAGCTCGAAGCGCTGCCCGTCCAGCACGGTGATGCCGTCGCGCGTGAGCGAGCGGAAACCCTTGGCCTGGACATTCACGGCGTATGCGCCCGGGGCCAGATTGCCCACCTGGAACCGTCCGTCCGCGCCGGAGAGGGCACCGCCGACCTCCGCGGGCGCCGTGTCGAGCGAGAAGGCGAGGGCGCTCGGAGTGACGGAGATGTTCGCGCCGACGATGGGCTCTCCCGTGCCCTTGCGACGCACGACTCCCGAGAGCGAGGCCGCCGTCCCCAGGCGGATGCGCACGTCGCGCACTGTCATCCCCGCGCCCACCACGACACGCTCGGGGGCCGTGCCCGTCAGGTCTCCGTGACGGGCGACGACGCGATAGACGCCGGGCGGGACGTCGAGGGAGAAGCCACCACCCGCGCTCGACTCGGCTTCGAGCGTCTCGCCCATGCCGGTGGCGGTGACGCGCGCGGCGGGCGCGGGCTTGCCGTCCGGAAGCTCGACGAAGCCCTCGATGAACGCAGCGCCCTCCAGCTCGACGACGAGCCCCGAGCTGGGAACGCGGACCCGTGCGAGTCGTTTGGCCGCATGTCCCGGCGCGAGAGCCTCGAGTTGATACTCACCGGCCGCGAGTCCCTCGGCGCGGAAGGCCCCGCGTGCATCTGCCGAGGTGACGTATCGCTCCTCCTCGGGAACGAAGGCGGTATCCCGCGTGGCCGAGGACAGCAGCGTGCGCGGAGTGAGGATGAGCTGCGTGAGGGGCACGGGCTCCCTGGAGGCGCGCTCCACCACGGTTCCCTCCAGGGCGGCTCCGGCGCCGAGGACCAGTCGAACCTGCGTCCGCGCCTCTCCCCTCGGGCGGGTGAACGCGGCGCGAGCGGCGGCGCGTCCCGAGGACTTCGCGGCGACGAGGTAGTGCCCCGGCCTGGCGGGAAGTCGCAGCGTGCCCGAGTCATCCGTGGTGCCCTTTCCCGCGACGAACCACGCGGGACGCCCCGTCGCCGGGACACGCGGTCCCTGGAGGTACAGGGTGACATGGGCTCCCGCCAGGGGGGCTTTGTCATCGACGACCTCGATGTGCACGGCGCCTTCGTCCTCGCGCATCGGGTCGGTGACGGAGGGCGTGCCCGACTCCTCCGCGGGGGCCTGCCTCGTCGTGGAACTGGAACCCGTCGAGGCTCCCGGAGTCGCCAGGCCCTTCGCCGCCAGAGGTGAATCCGAAGCAGGGGCGGGTGACGCGCTGTCGGGTGTGGGGCTCCCGCGCAACCAGAGGACCGCGACCACGAGGACCGCCACGAGGGCGCCCACGAAGAGTGTCTTTCGGTTCATCTCGTCTCCAGGGGCGACATCCTGGCTCCATACAGCCCGACAATTCCAGTGGTCCACGTCGCGTGAGGTGCGGGGTGCTCGGGCGCGGGGTTGTCGCGGGGCGGCGGTGTCCCCGTGTGATAGCTGTCCGGATGCGTGGGCGCGGAGGATGGAAATGGAACCGGTTCGACAGGTCCGGGTGAAGGTGTGCTGCATCTCCTCGCGGGAGGAGGCGCGGCTGGCGGTGTCGCATGGCGCGTCCGCGCTGGGGCTCGTGTCGAAGATGCCGAGCGGCCCGGGTGTCATCGACGAAGGGCTCATCACGGAGCTGGCCGTTCAGGCGCCCCCGGGCGTGTCCACCTTCTTGCTGACCTGCGAGGAGGACGCCGCGCGTCTCGTCGACCAGGCCCGCCGCACCCGGGTGAATACGGTGCAGGTGGTGGACCGGGTGGGCACCGAGGCCCTTCGTCACCTGCGCGCTTCGCTGCCCTCGGTGAAGCTGGTGCAGGTGGTCCACGTCGTCGACGCCGCTTCCGTGGACGAGGCGTGTGACGTGGCGCGCGAGGTGGATGCGCTGCTGCTCGATTCGGGCAACCCGGCCCTGGCCGTGAAGGAGCTGGGCGGCACCGGACGTGTGCATGACTGGGCCTTGAGCCGGCGCATTCGCGAGAGGGTGTCGGTGCCTGTCTTCCTGGCCGGTGGCCTCAAGTCGGAGAACGTAGGCGAGGCGATTCGAGCCGTGGGTCCCTTCGGGTTGGATGTCTGCAGCGGGCTGCGCACGGACGGCCACCTGGACGAGGAGAAGCTCCATCGCTTCATGCGTGCGGTGCGGGCCGCCGAAGGCTGAATCGCGTGCGAGTCCAGGGCCCACCGCTGGACAGCGGGCCCGGGCTCCAGGGCGATACTGGAATGGAGGGCGCGTGCGTATCTCCTCCCGCTGATGCGTGGGCGCGGGCTTCCCCCCGTGCGGCTCGCGCTCTCCCCCCAGCGAGGTATGCCATGACGGACCGTCCCGCGACGCTCGTGCTCTCAGGTGGTGGTGGCAAGGGCGCCTTCCAGGTGGGCGCCGAGAAGGTCCTGCGCGAGGTGCACGGCTTCCGCTGGGAGCGCGTCTTCGGCGTGTCGGTGGGCGCGCTGAACGCCGCCGTCATCGCCCAGCACGAGTACGAGCGACTCACGAGCCTCTGGTTGAACCTCCGCGAGTCGGACATCTACCGGAAGTTCCCGTGGCTCGTCGTCGCGCTCCGGATAGGACTGCTCAACAAGCTGGGGTTCTACGACAACACGCCCCTGAGAGACCTGGTGGAGCGCAACCTCGACGGCCGGCCCTTCGCCATTCCCGCGCATGTGGGCCGCGTGTCGCTCACCTCGGGGCAGTACGAAGTGGTGTCGAGCGACGCGAGCGACTTCACCGCGGCCGTCTGGCAGAGCGCGACGATGCCCGTCATCTGGGAGCCCATCGGGCAGCACGCCATCGTCGACGGGGGCCTGCGCAACGTCACGCCGCTCGGTGACGCGCTCGCCTATGCGCCCACGGAGATTGTCGTCATCGCCTGCTCGTCGTCCCGCATCGAGCCGATGCGCTACCCCTCCAACATCCTGGACGTGGCCCGACGCAGCCTCACCGACATCACCCTCAACGAAATCCTGATGAACGACGTGGACGTGTTCGTCCGCATCAACGACATGGTGAGGCAGGCCCATGAGCAGGGCACCTCGCTGCTGGCTCCAGATGGCAAGCCGTACGTCTATTGCCGCATCACCGTCATCGAGCCGACGGCGCCCATGGGCGACACGCTCGACTTCTCACCGGAGATGACGCGCATGCGCATGCGCCACGGAGAGGACCGCGCGCGCGCCATCATGCGGCCCACCGGCGTGGGGCCCGGGGAGCGGATGCCTCCACGCATCGCGGCGCAGCTGGCGCCTGTCCTCCATTCGTGAAGAAGCGTGTCGTCGCCGTCCGGGTGTGACGGGCGGGGCGCTCCTCGTTACGATGGCTTCCGCGCCGTGGAGTCCTCGGGCGCGGGAGGCACACGGTGGGCGAGCTTCAGCGGACGGTACAGGCGCCTCCTGGCGCGGAGCACTCCGCGTCCATCGGGCACGAGGACGCCTCGTCCATCGGGCGCATCGAGGCGCTGATTCCCCGGGTCCTGTCCGCCTCCGAGGAGGAGCGGGCACGGCTGGGAGAGGAGCTCAACGCGCTCCTGCTTCGACTTCCCTCGGAGCCCCAGCAGGAGGCGAGCGCCGCGCTGTTGCGAAGGCTCGTGGATGAAGGCGCGTTGGAGGGGTTGGGCACGGAGAAGATGCCCGCGCGCATCGCCGCCACGAAGGCCTTGCTGGACCTGGGCTATCCGAGCGCGCTCCAGGTCGACCCCCAGCACCTGGAGGCCTTGCGCCGCTGGGAACGCGAAGGCACCCGGGTGCCGTGGCTCAGCATCTTGATGACGCTGTTCGTGGTGGTCATCGTGCAGATCGCGGCCATCACCATGGGGGCCGATGCCCATTTCTACGCGAGTCGCAACGCGCTGTTGATTGACCCGGATGTGCTCGCCGGAGTGGCTCAACCGGAGCCGGGCTGGTTCGATGGCTATGTGAGCCTGATGGAGCAGTGGGTCCTCGGGGTGCTGGGCTATCAGTTCCTCGCGGGCGCCGCCGCGTTCCTCTTCACCGCGGCGTTCGCGCGTGGGCCCACGGGCCGGGTGCTGGCTCGCCGCGTCTTTCTTTCGCTCTTCGCGCTCGGGACGTTGGTGGCCGTCCTTCAGCTCCCGGTCGGCCTCTGGCCGGCCCTCGTCACGTTCCTTCCCGCCGTGGGTGCCTTCATCTCGGCCACCCTGCTGAAATCCCGCTGAAAAACACCCCGGACGGGGCGTTTGTGACGTCTCTGTTGGACACAGTGTCGGAGTCCTGGAGTACAGGGGGCTCATGACCTCCAACTTGATGCGGTATCTACCGCTTTCCGTTCTTCCCCTGATGTTGAGCTGTGGTGTTGCTTCCGAGGAGACCGCGCCCGCCGCCGTCATGACGACGCAGGCGCAGGCCCTCGCGACGGGCACCCCCGCGTCCACCGGCGTGCTGGCGTTCCTCAACAGCCGCTCCACGACGCTGGCGGTGCTGGACTTCGAGGTGCCGCTCAACGCGCTCACCGCGCAGGCCATCATCGCGGACCGCAACGGTCCGGATGGCATTGAGTTCACGGCGGATGACCGCCACTACGTCTCCATCGACCAGGTGGATGCGATTCCCCAGGTGGGGCCGGCCGCGCTGGCCACGCTGGAAGGGTATGTCCGCGCGACGGGCCGCGTGGAGATGCCCCTGGACGAGCAGGTGGGCGTCTTCCACGGCGTCGCCTTCAACCTCGCCGAGGCCCGGCGCGTCGTGGCAGCGGCGAACACCGTGAGCCAGGCCGCCCTCCAGAGCACCGTGGGGCTGAGCGCGAACCAGGCGCAGGCCATTGTCGCCGCCCGTCGCATCGACCACATCGTGGAGCTGTCGCGGCTGGCGTTCATGAACGGCGCCGCGCTCCAGGCGCTCAAGAACCATGTCGCCCTGGCTCCGGACGGTGACCCCTGTACGGGCCCGGCGACGTGTCAGGCCGGCCTGTCGTGTGAGGGCCGGGCGTTCGGCGGCCCCATCGCCTACGGCCGCTGCCGGAGCAACCTGCCGATTCCGGGAGACAGCGACAGCTGCTCCGTGATGCGTCCGTGCCAGACGGGCCTGGTGTGCTCGGGCTCCGAGTCCGGCTCGCCCGAGGGCATCTGCCGTCCGGCCTGGATGGCGGGCACCTTCACGAACTACTCGGACCTGGCGCTGCCTGGCTCGACGGTGCAGCTGGTATCGGTGGTCGGCGTGGTGGGCCTCGCCACCGTGCCCGAGGACATCACCGTGGTGCTGGACCTGCTGCACTCCTCGTCGTCCAACCTCGTGCTGACGCTGGAGGACCCGGGTGGTGAGACGGCCCTGCTGTGGAACGGGCCCACCGAAGGCAGGCCCCCGTCCCGCATCCCGGTGACGCGCGGCATCCCCCGCGATGGCACCATCAACGGGAAGTGGAAGCTGCACATCTCCAACCCCGCGGGGGTGGGGAGCGGCACGCTGCGCGAGTGGTCCGTGAAGCTCACCAGCCGCTGGGACTGACGTCGCGTCGTCACCACCGGGAGGCCGTGAAGACTCAGCGCGGCCTCCCGGCCATCGCCGCGAGACTCACTTGCGGACGACGTGAAGGTTGAAGTCGAAGTCGCCGAACGACTGGTAGAGCCGGAGGACGAGCGGAAGCAGTCCCTCCAGGCCCCGGGACGCGGTGATGTCGCCCACGTCGAGCACCCGCTTCCAGCCGAACCCCTCGGTGAGCAGCGACGTCACCAGCTTCTTCGCTCCCGCGTCATCGCCGCAGACGAAGACGTCGTGAGGCGCGGGAAGGCTCGACGGGGAGACCATGATGCTGGCCGTCATGGTGTTGAGCGCCTTCACCACCTTGAGCTCCGGCACCGCGCGCTGGAGCTGCTCGCCCAGCGAGTCCGTGTTGGTGACGGAGAGGGTGGGAGGAAAGCCCTTCGAGAAGTCGAGCGGATTGGAGACATCCACCAGCACCTTGCCGCGCAGGTTCTCCACCCCGGCGGACTTCACCGCGTCGACGGAGGCGGTGCCCAGCGTGCAGTTGAAGAGCAGCTCCGCGAAGGCCGCGGCGTCGGCGAACGTGCCCTGGGATGCGAGTGGCCCGGCCTTCCGCGTCCAGGCCACCGCCTTCTCGTGGTTCGCGGTGCGCGAGCCCATGCGCACCTCGTGGCCCAGGCTCACCAGCTTGGATCCCAGCGTCTCGCCCACCACTCCCGTGCCGAGGATTGCGATCTTCATGACGACCTTTCGTGCTTCGTGGATGGTGCAACCCTAACCGTCAACCCCGGGCGCATCGAGCACGCGGAGGTTGAACCATCGTCAACTCCAGGTTGACAATGGGCCCATGGATTTGTTCGCAGGGGTGATTCCCTTCGTGCACGTGGCGGAGGAGCGCAGCTTCCGGAAGGCGGCGGCGCGGCTCGGCGTCACCACGGCGGCGGTGAGCAAGGCGGTGCGCAAGCTGGAGGAGGACGTGGGCGCGCGGCTGCTGGAGCGCACCTCGCGGCAGGTGGCGCTGACGTCCGAGGGCGAGGCCTTCCTGGAGCGGGCGCGCGAGGCGGTGGCTCAAATGAAGGCCGCGCGGGAGACGGTGTCCCAGGCGCAGCGCGCGCCCAAGGGGCCGCTCACCGTGACGCTGCCCTACATCCTGGGGCCCGTCGTCCTGCCGCCCCTGGCGCGCCTGCAGACGCGCTACCCGCAGCTCACCGTGCACGCGCGGCTGAGTGATCGCTTCAGCCGCATGGTGGACGAGAACATCGACGTCGCCCTGCGCGTGGGCGTGTTGGAGGACTCCAGCCTCGTGGCGCGGCGGCTCTTGAGCACGCGCTGGGTGACGCTCGGCTCACCCGCGTACCTGGCGCGCCATGGCACCCCCGTGCGTCCGGCCGAGTTGGAGCGTCATGTCTGTCTGAAGTTCGTGGACCCTCGGGGCCTCTCGCGAACGTGGACGTTCCGACGCGAGCCCGGCGGGGCGGCCGAGCCGCTGCGGACCGCCCCTGCCATGGACGTGGATCACGGCCCCGCGCTGCTGGAGCTGGCCGCGGCGGGTGCGGGGTTGTGCCAGGTGCTCGACTTCATGCTCGATGCGCGCGTGCGTGAAGGGCGGCTGGTGGAGGTGCTCGCGGACCACGCGGCGGAAGGTCCGCCGGTCCATGCGCTGTGCCTTCCGGGACGCCAGTCCGTGCCTCGCGTCCGCGCCCTGCTGCGGCTCTTGTCCGACGAGCTGCGCGCGGGTGAGCCGACATAGCAAAGGGAACCTGGGATGCCTCGCGGGTGTCCGCGTTGCGGGCCTCACCAGGTGGCGGGGACCCCGCTGCTCTTGGGAGGGCTGGACGGCATCGTCGAGCCCGCCAGGTTTGGAACCGTTGTGTCATCCCGCGCATCTGATTCAGGTGACGAGGGCTCCGGTTCCTCGGTGAGCTCCTTGTAGAAACGACGACCGACGATGACGCCCAGCACCAGCGAGACGACGAGACCGGCGGCGGACACCGCGGTCATCACCGTGCGCCCCTGGGCCAGTCCACTGCCGAACTGCGCGGTGAGAAAGGTTCCGGGAATGGTGCCCAACATCACGCCGGCGACGGTGGGCCAGAAGCGCGCCCCGCTCGCCGCGGCCGCCACCAGCATGACGTCGGTGGGACACAGCGGGTTGATGCACGCCATGAGCGAGAAAAGGAAGTCATGGCGCTTCGCCGCGCGTACCAGCGCCGGATATTTGCCTCCAGCCAGGCGCTTCATTGGCCGAGTCCCCAGCTTGCGTGCCAGCGCGAAGAGCAACATGGCAGACAGGAAGCTGCCCGTTAGTGAATAGAGGGTCGCTGCAAGCGTTCCGAACATCATTCCGCCCACGGCGGTCAACAGCTGCCCCGGCAACAATGTCAGGGGCCGCACGGCCAGGAACGCGATGTAGGCCAGGGGCGCTGCTTTACCCAGAGGGGACAGCAGATCCGCGATGTAGCGCTGATCAATGAAGTCCGGTCCGAGCAGACGGAGCGTCAGCAGTCCACCGACGGACACAAGCATCGGTGCCAGGACTCGGAGCCATGTCTTCGCCACCTGCGCCACGCAACGCCTCCCTCGGGCGCCATTGAGCGCGCGCCGCGGGCATGAAGGTGAGTGCCGGTCCGGGAATCGGCAATGCAGAGGGAATTGTTTTCAACAAGAGAGCGTCCTGCCGGGCATGCCTCCGCACGGAAAGTAAGCAGGGCGAGCTTGAGCAACCGCACGGAATCATTGGGGTTTTGGTGTGGTGGGTCAGGCGAGAACGGCTGGCGGTGTACGGAGCTTGCTTGCATCGGGGCGCTTCCGTCCCAAGGTTTCAGGCAAGGGGCATCGAGGCGCGGGATGGGGGCAGGCAGCCAAAGAGAGGAGAGGGCGCAATGTCGGACAAAGACAACAAGGGCAGCATGACGGTGGCCGAGGCGGGACGTAAGGGTGGCGAGACGGTCCGAAACGAGCGGGGTCGCGAGTTCTACGAGACCATCGGTCGCAAGGGCGGAGCCACGGTGAAGGCCGAGCGGGGTCGCTCCTTCTACGAGGAGATCGGCCGCAAGGGCGGTGAGACGGTCAAGGCCGAGCGCGGCGCGAAGTTCTACGAGGAGATCGGCAAGAAGGGGGGTGACCGCGTCAAGGCCACCCGCGGGCCGAACTTCTACGAGGAGATTGGCCGCAAGGGTGGGCAGAAGGTGAAGAAGCTCATCGAAGAGGGCAAGCGCGCGGCTCGTGCGGCGATGGCGGCCCAGGAAGGCGCGGCTGCACCGGCGCAAGAGGGAGCGGCCCCGTCGACCCCGACGACTCCGGCGGCTCCTTCCGGTGAGACGGCGGGCCCCGGCCAGAACGAGTAGCGTGGCGCCTGGCGCGCGGACCCGGTAAGACGGCCGCGTGTACCTGGTCATCACGTTCCTCGAGCAGATGGAAGGGACCGAGCGAGCCATCCGTCGGCTCCGGGAGTTTGGCATCCCGGAGCCGCTGGTGGTCCGAGCTCGGAGCGCGGCGGCGGCGCTGTCCGCCGAGGTGCCCGTGTTCGCGGGGCTGAGGAGTCTGGCCCTGGGCGCGGACGAAGACCGCGTGTTGCTGGTGAGCATGTTGCCCGCCGTCTCCGCCGAGGAGATGGAGCGGATGATTCAACGTGTGCAACTGGAGATGGATGCGGACGATCCACCCATGGGCCGCCTGGTTGCCCTGCCGGTGATCGCCGCGCCGACGCACCGCCGCTCGTGACGCGAGGGGTGGGGCCGGTGTAAGCAACCCTCGTGCAAGCGCTGCTCGTCTTCCTCGCCATCGCGGCGCTGTCCCTGCTCGCCTCGAGTCCGGCGTTGGATCCAGCGCGCTTCCCGGCGCTGGCGCGGCTGGCGGCGGGGGGCTTCTTGTTCCTGCTCTTCGGCGTGGTGCTGGGCCCGTCGGTGGTGGGGGTGTTGTCCGTGGAGGACCTGTACCTCCTGCGGCCGGCGATGGCGTTGGGGCTGGGCACCGCGGGTGTCATCCTGGGGTTGAACCTGGAGCCCCGGCTGCTGCGGCTGTTGCCCCGGCCGGTGTATTCAGCGGCGCTGGCGCACGCGGGGACGGCGTTCCTCTTCGTGGCGGTGCCGTTGTTCGTGCCCCTGCTGTTGACGTCGCGGCCGTCGTGGCATGCGGCCGTGGGGGCCGCGTCGCTCCTGGGCGCGGCGGCGAGTCTGTCCTCGGGACACTTCGCGGTGCTGGCGTACCGGGGTGGGCGGATGGACCGCGCGCGAGGCCTGGGCGTGGCGCTGCTGACGATGCTGGATGACGCGGTGGGGCTGGTGGTGCTGGCCCTGGCGCTGCTCCTGGGCGCGGCGCCCACCGCGGGCGAGGGGCTGGGGCTGGTGTGCCTGGCGGTGCTGCTGGGCATCCTGTGTGGCGCGCTGCTGGCGTTCCTCACCCACGCGCTGAAGGACCCCGCGGAGCTGACGACGGTGACGCTGGGGATGGTGGCGCTGGTGGGCGGCGCGGCGGCGTACCTGAGGGTGTCCGCGCTGCTGGCGGGCGTGGCGTGCGGGGCGACGCTGGCGCTGGTGGGAGGGCGCACCACGGAGCGGGTGGCGCGGGCGCTGGGCCGGGTGGAGCGGCCGGTGTTCCTGGTGCTGGTGTTCCTGGTCGGCTGCGGCGTGTACACGCGCGACTGGGCGGCGTGGGCGCTAGTGCCGGGCTTCGTGGGACTTCGCTTCCTGGGGAAGGTGGTGGGTGGCACGCTGGCGCAGCGCTTCGCCCGGGGGGTGTTGGAGCTGCCGCCTCGGGTGGGCTACGCGCTGATCGCCCAAGGGGGCCTCGCGCTGTGTCTGGTCGCCGAGTACCAGCTCCTGGTTCCGGGCGGACTGTCTCGCCGCGTGCTGGACGTGGTGGTGGTGGGGGCGGTGGTGAATGAGCTGCTGGCGGGGCAGGCCTTCCGCCAGGTCACCACGCCTTCGGCCCGCGTGCAGCCCGTGCCGCCTCCGGACGTGGGGGTGGCGACATGAAGGGCGCGGTCGTCCGGCTGCTGTTGCTGATGGGGCTGTTGGCCATCATCAGCCGGGCCCAGGTGCTGCGCGCGGACTCGGGCACGCCGGTGACGCTGGCGGCTGGGGCGCTTTTGTTGTGCGGCCTGTTCGCGGGCAAGGTGGCCAAGGGGTTGGGGCTGCCCCGGCTCACGGGCTATCTGCTGGTGGGCGTGGCCGTGGGGCCGTACATGCTCGGCTTCATCCCGGGCGAGGGCGTGAAGGGGCTGGACCTGGTGAAGGGGCTGGCGGTGAGCCTCATCGCGCTGGTGGCGGGCACGGAGCTGCGGCTGGGGCTCATCCGCCGCGTGGGCGCGCGGGTGGCGCTGCTGTGCGCGGCCGTGTGCGGCGTGACGTTCATCGTGTGCTTTGGCGCCACCGTCGCGCTCAAGCCATTGCTGCCCTTCCTGGCGCCCCTGACCCTCCCTCAGGTATTGGCGGTCAGCGCGCTGTTGTCCACGGTGGTGGTGTCGTTCTCGCCCACGGTGACCATCGCCATCGTCCAGGAGACGAGCGCGCGAGGCTCGTTCACCGAGTTCCTGATGGCGCTGGTCATCATCGGCGACCTGTTCGTGATGGTGGCCTTCGCGCTGGCGGCGGGCCTGACGCGAGCGACCTTCGGCGGCGGCCTGGACGTGGCGGGGTTGTTGAGCGGGGTGGGGTGGGAGCTGTTCGGCTCGGTGGCGGTGGGCGGCCTGCTCGCGGTGGTGATGCTCGTCTACATGCGGGGCGTGAAGCAGGAGCTGCCGCTGTTCCTGGTGGGCCTGTCCTTCGCGGCGGCGGAAGGCGGCACGCGGCTGCACCTGTCACCGTTGCTGGTGTCGCTGGCGGCCGGGGCGCTCATCGCCAACCTGGATGAGCGCGAGGGCGAGCGCATCCACCACGCGATTCAGCGGGCGGGCCTGCCGGTGTTCGCGCTCTTCTTCGCGGCGGCGGGCGCGGGGCTGAAGCTGGATGCGCTGGTGACGGTGGGTCCGGCGGCGCTGCTGCTGGTGGTGCTGCGGGGCGGGGCCATCTGGTTCTCCTGCCGACGCTTCGCCCCCTCGGACGACCCGCGCTTGAAGAACTACCTGTGGATGGGACTCATCTCCCAGGCGGGGGTGACGTTTGGCCTGGCGGCGCTGGTGTCGAGGACGTTTCCCTCGTTCGGCCCCCAGGTGGAGGTGCTCATCGTGGCGATGATCACCGCGCACGAATTGGTGGGGCCGGTGCTCACGAGACGTGCACTGACGGCCAGTGGCGAAGTCAGGACGGACGAGGCACAGGGAACCGCGTAGGCTGCCCGCCCACGCAGGAGGCACGAAAGACATCATGGCCGCACCCATCCTCGAGGTGGACATGGAGCACCCCTCAGCGCGCCACATCCAGCGCGCCGTGGAGGTGCTCGAGCGCGGCGGGCTCATCGCCTATCCGACGGACACGTACTACGGCATGGGGTGCGATCTGGGCTCGAAGCGGGCCATCGAGCGGCTCTACCAGCTCAAGGGACGCGACAAGAAGAAGCCCCTGTCCTTCCTGTGCCCGGACCTGTCGGACGTCGCTCGCTACGCCCACGTCAGCAATTTCGCGTACCGAACAATGAAGGGTCTCACCCCTGGTGCGTTTACCTTCATCCTCGAGGCGACGCGATTGGTGCCTGATTTGATGATGAGCCGGCAGAAGCAGGTGGGAATCCGGGTCCCGGATGCCCCCCTGGCCCGCGAGCTGGCTCGCGCGCTGGGGCGCCCTCTGGTGACGACGTCGGTGAACAACACCCAGGGTGAGCCGCTCACGGACGCGCGGGAGATAAAGGAGGAGTTCGGCCATGGGCTGGAGCTCATCCTTGACGGGGGTGTGACGTTGAACGAACCGTCGACAGTGGTTTCACTCATCGGCGATACGCTTGAAATCCTCCGGCAGGGCAAGGGTAGGCTGGAGGACTGAAACTCGAACAAGAAGAGGGGGGCCACCGTGGAATCAGGGGCCGCGGAGCCAGTGCGAACGGACATGCCACAGCACGTCCCTTCGCCAGTGAGGTTGCTATTGCTGCTGTTGTTTCGCCCGGTGGACCTGCACTACAGGCTCCGGGCGGCGGGAATCCTCGCGCCAGGGGGGCGCATCGGCCAGTTGTGGCGGGAGCAGGGTGAGGGTGGACGCGCCGCGGGGCTCTATGTCCGGCGGATGTTGCTGGTGCTGGTGGTGGGCTCGCCCCTGATGACGGGGCTCTTGGGGTTGGGGCTCTACTGCGCCGGCATTCCCCTTCGCGGTGGCTGGGCGGTGTCCGCGTTGTGTTGTTCGGCCGCGGGGCTGGCGCTCGCGCAGGTGTCGGGCCTGGCGGCCGGGGTGATGCTGGGCTCGCTGGCCAGTCTGTCCATGCTGGTGGGGTTGCACGCCACGGCGGCCGGGGCCTTCGGGCCGGTGCTCGGGGGCGGAGCGGGAATCGCGGTGGGGGTGTGTCTGGGCATGGTGTCCGGGCTGTCGGTGGGGAGCATCGCGAGCATCTCCGGAGGTCGAGGTCCCTCCGTGTGGCGGGTGCAGACGGCGGCCATCATCACCAGCGTGGTGCCCATGGTGGTGTGGAGCCGTCAGGCCAATGTGTCCTTCGCGGGCGCGGTGGCGGCGGCGGCGCTGGTGGCCTTCCTGGTGAGCGCGTTCCGGCTGCCGCTGTATGCGCTGGAGGTGCTGGCCTCCGCGGCGGCGTATGCCGTGGAGCGGTGGACGGGGCGTCCGACGCTGCAGTGGGTGCCCGTGCGCCACCACAACCTGAGCTATCTGCCGCACCCGTTCCTGGGCAGGCACCTGGCGCTGGCGGTGCGCTCGCGGCCCGCGGAGGTGCTCGCGGTGGCGGATGCGTGCCTGCGCTCGCCGGGGAACATCCTGGTGGGCTGGCCGTGGGTGGTGCAGGCGCTGGAGCAGGCCTCCACCGAGGGCGCGGGCGGGCCGCGTCCCTGAGTCCGGGGGGGCGTGGCGCGCGGGTCGACAGATTGCCTCCGGGCGGGGCTCCGCTAGCGTGGGGGGCATGGAAGGATTGCTCGACGCGTTCATCGCCTTCATCCGCGCGGAGCGTGGGCTGTCCGGCAAGACGGTGGATGCCTACGCCGCGGACCTCACGGCCTATTTCGAGGACCTGCGCGCGAGGGGCGTGGAGGACGCGACGCGCGTTCGTCAGGAGGACGTGACGGCGCACCTGTCGTCGTTGTCCAGGGGCGGGCTGGGCAAGCGCAGTCAGGCGAGGCACCTGGCCGCGCTCCGGGGCTTCCACCGCTTCCTGGTCGCCGAGCGACTGGCGGACAAGGACCCGACGGAGGACGTGGACACGCCTCGCTCGGCGAAGAAGCTGCCGTCGTTCCTGACGCTGGACGAGGTGGAGCAGCTGCTTGCCGCGCCGGATGAGCGGACGCCGGCGGGGCTGCGCGACAAGGCGATGCTGGAGGTGCTCTACGCCACGGGCCTGCGCGTCAGCGAGCTGTGCGGGCTGGGCGTCAACGACGTGCAGTTGAGCGCGGGCTACCTGGTGGCGAAGGGCAAGGGCGCCAAGGAGCGCGTGGTGCCTCTGGGGCGTGTGGCGGTGGAGAAGACGCAGGAGTACCTGGGCAACTCCCGCCCTGCGATGCTCGGTCGGCGCGAGTCGCGGGCCCTGTTCGTGACACCCCGGGGTTCGGGCTTCACGCGGCAGGGGTTCTGGAAGCTGATCAAGCGGTATGCGCTGAAGGCGGGCATCCTCAAGCCCATCTCCCCCCACAAGCTGCGGCACTCCTTCGCCACGCATCTGGTGGAGCGTGGGGCGGACTTGAGGGCCGTGCAGCAGATGCTCGGGCACGCGGACCTGGCCACCACGCAGATCTACACCCACGTCAACAGCGCTCGCCTGCGCTCCGTCTACGACGAGTTCCATCCGCGCAGCGACGTGTTCGTCCCCAAGCCGAAGAAGCGGAAGACGGCGTCGTAGGTCCACGGATTCCGGGACGTGGCGGGTGGAGTGGACCCGATATGTCAGACCGGGCGTTAGACTGCCTACGTAGCGGGTAGACACCCTCTTGGGTAGGGTGCTACGGATGGAATCCCAGGGGTTCCATCGACGGAGGTGGGCGTGGGGCGGAACAAGGGCAAGAAGCCGGCGACGTACGAGGATATCGAGGCGCTGCCGGTCGGTTGGGTGGGGGAGATTGTCGAAGGCTTGCTGTATGCGTCGCCGCGCCCGGCGATGGCGCATCTGCATGTGGCGTCACGGCTTGGGGCGTTGCTCATGCAGCCCTTCGATTGGGGCCGAGGGGGGCCGGGGGGCTGGTGGTTGCTGAACGAGCCGGAGCTTCATCTGGGGGAGAACGTCGTGGTGCCGGACCTCGCGGCCTGGCGCCGCGAGCGGGTTCCGGAGCCACCCGACCCGGAGACTCCATGGCTCTCGCTGGCTCCCGACTGGATTTGCGAGGTGCTGTCGCCTTCGACGCGAAGCACGGACCGTGTCCGCAAGCTGCCGCTGTACCACCGGAGCGACGTGCGACATGCGTGGCTCATCGACCCGTTGCGGTGTTCCCTCGAAAGCTATCGGAGTGGGAACCGAGGCTGGGAGCGCGTGGGCCTTCATGAGGGGCCCGTCGTGATTCGCGAGGAGCCCTTCGAGGCGGTGCCGCTCGACCTGGGGTTGATCTGGCTGCCACGGCGTGCAGGGAAGGGACACAAGGGGGACGCTGTCATTCTCCCCTGAGGATGCGGTGTCGAGCAGGGGACCTCAGAGGTTCCATCGACGGAGGCGGGCATGGGACAGGGCAAGGGCAGGAAGCCGGCGACGTACGAGGACATCGAAGCGCTGCCGGTGGGGTGGGTGGGGGAGATTGTCGAGGACTTGCTGTATGCGTCGCCACGTCCGGCGGTGAGGCATCTGCACGTGGCATCACGACTCGGGGCATTGCTGGCAATGCCCTTCGAGTTGGGGCCGGGTGGACCGGGTGGCTGGTGGTTCCTGGATGAGCCGGAACTGCACTTCGGGCGAGATGTCCTCGTCCCGGATCTGGCGGGCTGGCGTCGGGAGCGTGTTCCAGAGCCACCGCATGATGTGCCATGGCTGACGCAGGCGCCGGATTGGGTCTGTGAGGTGTTGTCTCCCTCGACGGAGACCCAAGATCGACTCCGCAAGCTGCCCGTCTATCACCGTGAAGGTGTGCGGCATGTGTGGCTCATCGACCCCGTGCGGCGCTCGCTGGAGGTGTATCGCCATGGCTCCGGGGGCTGGGTGCCGGGAGAGCGCTATGAGGGAGACGTCATCGTGCGCGTGGAGCCGTTCGAGGCCGTGGTCCTGGCGCTCGACTTGCTCTGGTTGCCACGTCGTGAGGCGGAGCGCGGGGAGCGCACTCCGTCCTCACGTTGAGTAGGCTCGGCTCAGGGGGCCACGTTGACGACGGGGATTCCGAACGGTTCCGTGCTCGTCCGCCGCGCTTCGGCGGAGGACTCGGCTTCGGGAAGGGGGGCGACATGAATCAGCCCGCTCGCCATCAGCCGGTGCACCGAGCGCGATGCCGCCAGCTCACCCATGGCCGCGGTGCGCAGGGCCTGACGGATGCTCCGGCTGCCGCGCAGCTTCGAGTACAGGTAGAGGTCATCCGCCGTGAGCTGCGACGGGGTGGGGCGGGGAATCGGCTCGAAGACGAGCCGGCCGTCCAGCGCGAACAGCTCGTCGCTCAGGGCCAGCGTCAGGCGCACCTCTGCCTCGCGATACAGCGCGTGGGCCTCGGGCACGGAGCCGCGCTCGAGAATCTGCGCGGCCAGCGCCACCGCGTGGTCGTACTTCCCCGACTCCAGGAAGCGCTTCACCAGGGTCAACAAGTCCGCCAGCTCCGCGGCTTCGCCCACCTTCGGGCCCTTGGCCATCCGGGGAGACAGCGCGCCCCGGCGATACAGGTGGAGGATCCAACGTGCCGCGAACAGCGGGGCCTCCTTCGCTGTCGCCAGCATCTCGCTCAGCGTGGCGCCGCCCGCCGCCAGCTCCAGGAGCTTGTCCTCCTCCTCGGAGAACGTCTCCACCGCGAACTCGCGGAACACCCTGAACGTGGCATCCAGGTGCGGGAAGACATCGCGGAACATCGTCCACTCACGCAGCCGCGTCACCGCGTCCCGGTGGAGACCATTCAGCGAGAGCTTCAGTCCCACGGCGCGGGAGGCAGGGGGCAGCTTCGGCGTGAACTCGACCTCTCCCGACTCCCAGCCGTAGCAGTCGAAGAGGGCCTCGCGCGCCTTGTGCTCCATCGCCTCGATGAGGCGCGGCAGCTCCACGAAGCAGCGCTGCACCAGGAAGGTGCCATACGGCGTGCTGGCACCCTCCGCCGCCTCGAAGGCCGCCGCGGCCCGGGGCGCGTCCAGGATTCGCAGGTTCACCAGCACCTGGGCCAGGTGCTCCCGGGGGTCATTCGAGCTCTCGCCGACGAGGAAGCCGTCCTTCACCTGGAAACAGCGCCGGATGGCGCCTCGCTCCACCCTCAACGTGCCCTCCACTCCGGCACCCGAGAACAGCGGCGGCATCACCATCTGCAGGCGATAGCTGGCGAGACTTCCCTTGAATGACTCCATGCCGGTTCATCCTCCCGAGGTGAGGTTGCTCGCAGGTGAGGCAGTCAGGGTACCGCTCCACCCACCACCACTCAACCGCAAGCCCTTGGAATCCCTCAGGATTTATGTGCGGGTCGGAATTTTTCAGGCTGGGACGCGGCGGGCATTCAGCAGGCAACGGATGCCAGCAGGGCTGAACGGAAGGTTGCAGGGCCGCAGCGGGTGTGCGAACCACCCACGCTCACGCGATACCCGAACACCGATTCAGGTATCTGGACTTTGAACCCCGACTCGCGATTCGGAACCCAGACATGCGGACCCTCTCAGGCGTGCAGTCCTCCGGAAAGCTGCACATCGGCAACTACTACGGCGCCATCCGCCAGTTCGTGCAGCTCCAGGACGTGAGCGAGGCGTACTACTTCATCGCCAACCTGCACGCGCTCACCACGGTGCGAGACGCGAAGCTCGCGCTGGAGCTCACGCGCGAGGCCGCCCTGGCCTATCTGGCGCTCGGGGTGGACCCGAAGAAGGCCGTCCTCTTCCGCCAGAGTGACGTCCGCGAGGTGCTGGAGCTCAACTGGATTCTGGGCACCGTGGTCCCGCACTCGCATCTGGAGCGGGCCCACAGCTACAAGGACAAGGTCGCCCGGGGCATCTCTCCGGACTTCGGCCTCTTCGCCTACCCGGTGCTGATGGCCGCGGACATCCTGCTCTACGGCACGGACACCGTCCCCGTGGGCAAGGATCAGATTCAGCACGTCGAGTTCGCGCGCGACTGGGCCGTGAAGTTCAACACCGAGTACGTGAAGGGCTATGACCCGGCGGACCCCGAGGGCAAGGAGCGCGGGCACACGCCTGGCATCCTCAAGCTGCCCTCCGCCCTCGTGCAGGCGTCCACCCAGACGGTGCCCGGTGTCGACGGCAGGAAGATGTCCAAGTCGTACGGGAACACCATCGACCTGTTCGGCGAAGAGAAGGACATCAAGAAGCGCATCATGTCCATCAAGACGGACTCCACTCCCGTGGAGGCGCCCAAGCCGGTGCCGGGAGCGGAGCGCTCGGCGGACGCGTCCATCGTCAGCGAAGTGCCGCTCTACGACCTGCTCAAGCTGATGCTGCCCGAGTCCGAGTTCGCGGAAGTGGACGCGTCGTGGAGGGCGGGAGGGAAGGGCTACGGGGACTACAAGAAGAAGCTCCTGGAGGCCTACCTGACGACCTTCGGCCCGGCCCGTCGGCGGTACGCCGAGCTGGTGAGCGACCCGGCCGAGCTGGAGCGCATCCTCCAGGACGGGGCGAATCGCGCCCGCCAGGAAGCCTCTGTTTTGATGGACAAGGTTCGCCGCGCGGTGGGCATCCCGTGAGGTCCTGGGCCTGAACGGGTGTTTACCGCCGTTTGTTTGACCCACCTGAAAGCCACTGTTAAGGAGGTGTGTCCCCCGGCTCGCGCTCGAGGCCGGCGGATTTGAGCCCTTGCGTGATGACGAGCCGCCACCGAAAGCCAGAAGGACAGCCAGGTTCCGCCGGTGAGTGACGGCCGTCCCACTTCGGCCGATGAGGGCCACCGCGACGGCGAATTGCCCCTCACCCCGGGCGACGCCTTCCGCGTCGCGCTGCCCAATTTCGAAGGGCCGCTGGACCTGCTGCTCCATCTCATCAAGGAGCATCGGGTCGACATCTTCGACATCCCGCTGGCGCTCATCACCGAGAAGTACCTGGAGCACCTGGAGCGGATGCGGGAGATCAACCTGGACATCGCCGGGGAGTTCCTGGTGATGGCGTCCACGTTGGCCCACTTGAAGAGCCGCATGCTGCTGCCGCGTCAGGACGCGGTGGCCGTGCCCGAGGGCGGCGAGGCCCTGGCAGCGGTGGAGGAGCCGGAGGACCCGCGCGCGGAGCTGGTGCGGCGGCTGCTCGAGTATCAGAAGTACAAGGACGCCGCCGAGCACATGGCCATGCAGGACATCCTCGGCCGAGACGTCTTCGCGCGCAGCGTGCCGGTGGAGGCCGTGCCCATCCCCGAAGAGGAGGTGGGCCTCCAGGAGTTCAGCGTCCTCAAGCTCATCGAGGCGTTGGACCGGGTGCTGGAGCGCCTGCAGCCCAAGGTGCAGCACGAGGTGGTGCGCGAGCGGGTGACGCTCTCGGAGGCCATCCTCCGCATCGCCCAGCGCCTGCACCCCCATGGACAGGTCCTCTTCGAGAGCCTGTTCACCGAGGAAACGACGCCGACGCGCCAGGAAATCGTCATCACCTTCCTGGCCATCCTGGAGATGGTCAAACGCCGGCTCATCCGTGTGGTACAGGACGAGCCGCTCGGCCCCATCCTGTTGTTGCCCAACGGGGACGCCCTGGAGCGCTTGGTCCCCACGGAGGTCGACGAGAGTGACTACCGGTAGGAAAGGCCCCCGTGACTCGGACGAGGAGGTCCCAGTCGCGTCCGGAGGTCCCAGTCCGTTCTCCGAGGAGGAGCTGGCCGCCGTCACCGGGCCCGGGCTGGCGGATGAGCTGGACGAAGTCGAAGCCGCGGCCATCGAGGAGGACCAGGACGGCGTCACGCCGGACCTGGAGACCTCCTTCGAGAAGCTCATCACGAAGAGCCGCAAGCTGTCCACGGACCGCATCCGCACCGTGGTGGAGAGCGTGCTCTTCGTCGCGGAGCGGCCCCTGTCCGTGGACGAGCTGTGGCAGGCCACCGGCATCCAGCAGGAGCTCATCGCCGAGGCCCTCAACCAGCTCTCCGGCGTCCACCGGGACGGCATCAGCGGCATCGTCCTGTACGAAGTGGCGGGGGGCTGGCAGTTCCGCACGGACCCGCACTCGGGCGAGTATGTCCGGCGCTACCTGCGGGTGAAGCCCCAGCGACTCACCCGCGCGGCCGTGGAGACCCTGGCCATCATCGCCTACCGGCAGCCAGTCACCCGGCCGGAGCTGGAGGATATCCGCGGGGTGGATTGCGGCGCCGTCCTCAAGGCGTTGATCGATCGCAAGCTGGTGAAAATCCTGGGCAAACGCGAAGAGGTGGGGCGCCCCATCCTCTATGGGACTACTCGAGAATTCCTGGAGTTCTTCGCCTTGAAGGACCTGTCAGCGCTGCCCACGCTGCGGGAATTCCACGAACTCACGCAGGAGCATCGCGAAATCGTGGAGAAAGAAGTACGACCGGCGCCGGTGGCAGCGGGAACGGTGGAAGCGCTATCGGACCCGGGATTCACGAAGCGGATGGAGAAGAACGCGGCGGCCAGCGAGGCGGCGCTTGAGGACCTGGAACACGCCATCGAGGCGGCTGAGCGGACACAGAAGGCCAGCTCCAGCGTCCTGGACACGCCCCCGAAGCCCGAGACGGGCGCCGAGGGGCCGAAGCCCGAGTGACGGGCAGCAATGGAAGAAGGGGAAGTAATGTCGGCAGAACGACTACAGAAGTACCTGGCCCGCGCGGGAGTTGCTTCGCGCCGGCACGCAGAAGAGCTGATCACCGCGGGCCGAGTGGCCGTGAACAACACGACGGTGACGGAGCTGGGGAGCCGAGTGGAGCCGGGCACGGACCTGGTCTCGGTGGACGGAAAGCTCGTCACCCCCCCTGATGAATCCTCTTACTTCCTGCTCTACAAGCCCGTGGGTGTGGTGACGACGCTGTCGGATCCCCAGGGTCGGCCGACGGTGGCCAACTACCTGGAGGAGACGGGCAAGCGCCTGTTCCCGGTGGGCCGCCTGGACTACGACGCCGAGGGAGCGCTGCTCTTCACGGACGATGGCGCGCTGGCGCACAAGCTGACGCACCCGAGCTTCCAGGTGCCTCGCACGTATCTGGCGAAGGTGAAGGGCGAGCCCGACATCGCCACGCTCGACAAGCTGCGCGGTGGCGTGCGGCTGGAAGACGGCATGGCCACGCCGGTGTCGGTGGGCGTGTTCGAGTCCGCCGAGAAGAACACGTGGTTGAAGATTGTCGTGGCGGAGGGCCGTCCTCACCTCATCAAGCGGCTGTGCGCGGCGGTGGGGCACCCGGTGGTGCGCCTGTTCCGTCCGGCCTACGCGGGGATTGGCGTGGAAGGCTTGCGGCCGGGAGCGCTGCGTGCGCTGAAGAAGGCCGAGGTCGAGCTGCTGAACGACGTGGCCGAGGGCCGTGTCGCGCCTCCGACGGCGGAGCTGCGGCTGCCGCCTCGGCGCCATGGGCGTGCGGCGCCGGGCTTCAATGAGGCGGACGAGGACGAGCTGTCCATGGATGATGACGCTCCCGCGCCTCGGAAGGCGGCGGGTGAGCGTGCGGCTCGCAAGGCTCCGGCGCGTGCCGGGGGCGCGGCGGGGAGTGCGTGGAAGCCCGTGGTGGATGGGGGCTCCGGGCTCGCTCGCTTCGGGCGTGATCGTGGGGCCGCCGCCGAGGGTCGTGGCGCGCGCCGCACGGGTGGCGACGAGGACCGTCCGGCGCGTCGTGCACCGGCGGCTGGGGGCGCTTCGCGCTTCGGTCGTTCGGCCGCGGGTGGCGAGGGTCGCCCCGCGCGCAAGGAGTGGGGCGCGGGTGGTGAGGATTCGCCGCGTTCGCGTGGGCCTCGCGCCGAGGGTGACGCGGGTCGCGGTCCGGCGCGTCGTGCACCGGCGGCTGGAGGCGCTTCGCGCTTCGGTCGTTCGGCCGAGGGCGGCGAGGGTCGTCCCGCGCGCAAGGAGTGGAGCGCGGGTGGGGAGGACAGCCCGCGTCCGCGTCGGAGCGCTGCCGCGGGTGAGGGCCGCCCGGCGCGCAAGGAGTGGAGCGCGGGTGGTGAGTCGAAGCCGCGTTTCGGTGGTGAGGGCAAGCCTCGCTTCGGCGGTGACTCGAAGCCCCGTTTTGGTGGCGAGGGCAAGGGCCGCTTCGGCGACTCGAAGCCGCGCTTCGGCGGTGAGGACAAGCCTCGTTTCGGCGGGGCTTCGAAGCCTCGTTTCGGTGGTGAGGACAAGCCTCGCTTCGGTGGTGAGGACAAGCCGCGCTTCGGCGGGGCCTCGAAGCCGCGCTTCGGTGGTGAGGACAAGCCTCGGTTCGGCGGGGCCTCGAAGCCGCGCTTCGGTGGTGAGGACAAGCCTCGCTTCGGCGGAGCCTCGAAGCCGCGTTTCGGTGGTGAGGGCAAGCCTCGCTTCGGCGGTGCGGGTCGTGGTGATGCCGACGGCGAGAGCCGTCCTCGCTTCGGCGCGGGTGCAGCTCGCGGAGCGGCTCGTCCGGCGCGTGGTGATGCCGACGGTGAGAGCCGTCCTCGCTTCGGTGGCGCTGCCTCGCGTGGCGCGGACCGTGGTGAGTCCGCTGGTGAGGGCCGTCCTCGCTTCGGCGCGGGTGCTTCGCGTGGCGCTGGTGCCGGTGAGGGCAAGCCTCGCTTCGGTGGCGCTGCCTCGCGTGGTGCTGGCCGTGGTGAGTCCGCTGGCGAGGGTCGTCCTCGCTTCGGTGGGGCCGCCTCGCGTGGCGCGGGTGCTGGCGAGGGTCGTCCTCGCTTCGGCGCGGGTGCTTCGCGTGGCGCTGGCGCTGGTGAAGGCCGTCCTCGCTTCGGCGCGGGTGCCGGCGAGGGTCGTCCTCGCTTCGGCGCGGGTGCTTCGCGCGGGGCGGGCCGTCCCGCCTCGGGTGGAGAGGGTCGTCCTGCTCGCCGCGAGTGGAGCGGGGGAGACAAGGGCGCTCCGCGGGGTCGCTCCGATCGCAAGCCTCGTGACTCGGAAGGCCGCGCGCCTCGGGGTCGCAGCGGCGGCTTCGGCGCGAAGCCGGGCGGCAAGGGTCCTCGGGGAGCGGGCGGCCGGTCGGAAGAGCGCGCCTGGAAGCCCTACGACGCCAAGGGTGCCCCCCGTGAGCGGGTCGTCCGCGGCGGCTCCCGGGGCCTCGCCCCCGAAGGCGCCCGCAAGTCCGAGGGGTTCAAGGGACGGGCGGGCTCACCTTCCAAGGGTCCTCGCCGGCCTTACTGACACACACCACAGCGGATTGGGCGGCAGGGGGGTCGTTGATATAACCCCCTGCGACTTTTCCACCGTTCGCCTTACCGGAGACCGATGCGAACCGGCACGCGCTCATTCCTCCTCATGCTGGTCCTGGTCCTCGGTTGCAATGGCAGCCGGGACCAGCTCCTCGCGGATCTCCAGAGTCCTCGTCCGGAGGTCCGCGCCCTGGCGGTGAAGAAGCTCGCCGGGCAAGGCAATCCGGACGACCTCGTCCTCTTCACTCGAGCGGCCAAGGACCTGGCCGCCATCGTCCGCGCCGAGGCCGCCGTCGCGCTGGGGGAGAGTCAGGACCCCCGCGTGGTGGACCTGCTCGGCGAGCTCCTGGAGGACTCCGACGAGGAGGTCCAGGGCCGCGCCGCCATGGCGCTCTCCAAGGTCAAGAACGACAAGGCCAAGGCCTACCTCACGCTCCAGTACGGGCGCCGAGGCCGCGCCACCCGTCAGGTCATCGTCCAGGCCCTGAAGAACGCCAACGTCCCCGGCGCCATGGCGGAGGTCGTCGCCGCCGAGGCCAAGGGGCAGTGGGACCGCAACCTGCTCACGCTCACCGAGGGAGCGCTGCCCGAGCGGGTGGGCGCCGCCGAGGAGCTTGGCAAGAGCGGTCGTCCCGAGGCCGTCAATCGCCTGTTGCCCCTGGTCCGCGACAGTCAGGTCATCCTCGCCGCCGCGGCGGTGCGGGGCCTGGGCGATGCCGGTGACAAGCGCGCGGTGGGCGCCATCGCCCTGCTCCTGGACGAGAGCTTCCCCGAGCTGCGCGAGTCCGCGATCATCGCGCTGATGAAACTGCAGGACCCTGCCGCCGCGCCTCGTCTGCAGGCCGTGGCGGTGGAGAAGAGCGCCGTGAGCCCCATGGCCATGGACGCCATCCTGTCCTTCCCGCGCACGCCGGAGACGGACACCGCGCTGTGCGCCGTCACCCTCGATGGCGCGCCGGCCGAGGCGCTCGCCGCGGGCAGGGCGATGCGCTCACGAGGCGGCTGTCCGCTGGACCCCATCGGAGAGCGCCTGGCACGTCCCGCCACCGCCGCGAGCGGTCTGCAAGCCGTCCTCGGGCTGGGTCCCACGGCGCTGCCGCTGCTGCCGAAGGTGACGCCGTGGCTCAACCAGAACGACGCCACGCTGCGCCTGCTCGCGGTGGAGGCCGTCACCGCCGTGGGCGACGCGTCCGTGGTGCCGCAGCTCCAGAAGCTCTACGAGCAGGAGGCCAAGGGACTGGAGGCACTGCGCACCGACTGGGTCAGCCAGAAGCTGCCGGAGAACTACTCGGCGGAGTTCGACCCGTCGGCGCCGTCCGCTTCTCCGCATGTGCATGGTCAGGCCGGGGACGAGCGGGTGGCTCGCCATGCTTCGCTCTTCGAGCGCGTGAAGGCGCTCAACGCGCAGCGGGCTCGCGCCTCCGGCCGTCCGGTGGTCAAGCCTCGCGTGCCCACGGAGCTGTTCGATGACGTGGAGGCGGAGCGCCTGGTGCCGCTCGCGACGCTGCTGCGCTCATTGGGAACGCTTCGGGCGCCGGGCGCGCTGGAGCTGCTCAAGGGGTACAGCCAGGACTCGAGCATCCCCCTGCGCACCGCCGCGCTGGTGGGCCTGACGCACCTGGGCGCCGAGGGCGTGGCCGTCGCGCGTGAGGGGATGCTGGAGCCCGAGAGAGACCTCCAGAAGGCGCTGGCGCAGGCCCTCGCCGAGTCGGGGCCCGAGGGGCAGGCCGCGCTGGTGGAGCTGCTGCCGAAGATGGGCGGAGAGAAGCTGCTGGTGCTGGATGCGTTGACGCGGGGCTCGGGTGTGCCCGCCTCTGCGTCCGAGGTCCTCCAGACGGTGGTGACGGAAGGGGGCCCGGAGGCCGCGCTCGCGGCGGGGCTGCTCGGGCGCATCCAGTCGAAGGAGGCCGTGCCCACGCTCATCAAGGCCCTGGACGAGACGAACAGCGTCGCGCGCCGGGATGTGCTGCTGGCGCTCGGGACGCTCGGTGACGCGCAGGCGGCGGAGGTGGTGTCGAGGGACTTGTTCCACGACCTGCCGGAGATTCGCTCGGCGGCGGCCACGGCGCTCAAGCGCATGGGGGCGACGAACCAGGGTGAGTCGCTGGATGCGCTCAAGAGCGACTACTTCCGCACCGTGCGGGACGCGGCGGGGGCGGCGCTGGAGAAGGGTGGCACCGCCGCCGGGGGAGCCAGGTGATGGAGGCGCGCAAGCTCAAGGACAGGGCCGCTGAAGCCTTCACCAAGGGCCGCTTCTCCAAAGCCGCGGAGCTGTACGAGGACTTCTGCAAGCTCGACCCGAAGGACCACCAGTCGCGGCTGCGCACGGGGGATGCCTGGGCCAAGGCGGGTGAGCGCGCGCGCGCCATCGCCGCGTACCAGTCCGCCGCCGAGGGCTTCGCGAAGGAGGGCTTCCTCCCGCGCGCCATCGCCGCGAGCAAGCTCATCCTGGAGCTGGACCCCAGCCACCAGGGCGTCCAGCAGATGCTGGCGAACCTGTACGCACGTCGGGGAACGCCGGCGGGGGCACGGGCTCGCGGGCCGATGACGAGCGCACTCTCCGCGCCGCCGCCCCCCGAGCGTCCCGCTCCCGTGGCCGCCGGGTCCGCGCCGGTGCATGCCGAGGCCCCGACGGCGCTGGAGGCAGGGGAGGGCGCCGTCAATCTCTCCGCCGAGCTGCCCGCGGAGCTGGCGCTGTCCGTGGACGACGACGCCCCCACTCCGGGCTCCGTCGAGACATCGGAAGAGGTCGTCCACTCCGTGAGCATGGGGCTCACGGACGCCGACTCCTCCGCTTCCTCGGCCGAGGAGCACGAGGGCTTCGACATCGCGCTGGGCGAGTCGGAGTCGTCACCGTCCGCGAGTGTCGCGGCGATTCCCGTCAGTGCTCCCGTTACGAGTGCTGGGACGCAAGGCTCGCCCACGAGTGTCGGCACGGGTCTCGTCGGAACTCCCGTCTCGAGTGCGAGTGCACCCGGCACATCAGCGACTGTCGGCACAGGTCTCGCCGGGACTTCTGTCACGCGTGCGGATGCGCCCGGCTCTCCCTCGGCTCCCGCCGGGACCCTCGTCACTCCTTCGCCAAGCGCGCCTGCGTCGATTCCCACTGGGACCACCGTCATCAGCGCGCGTGACGGCAACGGCACCTCGCTGCCACCCGGACTCGCGCCACGGGGTGCCACACAGCGGGTTCGTCCTCCCGTGCCGGAGACTCCCGCCGCGTCGAACGTGGACGCGTTGTCCCCGCGCTCGCCGAGCGGCAAGTGGAAGGCGCTCTCTTCACCCATCGGAGAGCTGGGCTCGGCGGATTCGGCTGAGGCGCCTCGGACGCCGATGGTCATCGACCCTCCCTCCGCACCTCCGGGCTTGCGTCCCCGCCGCGCGGAAGCCACGCCTCACGCGGGCGCCACGGCCGTGCCCTTCCGGGAAGTGTCGCGAGAGCTCGGCGCCTCACTGCGCGCGGTGCCGCCGAGCCCGTCGTCCTTCACCGAGCTGGAGATGGAAGCCGACTCCCTGCTCCACGCCGTCGAATTGGCCGCCCAGTCCGGGCTGAATCAGCGCGCCGAGGTCATCGCGGGAGCAGATGAAGAAGAGGTCTTCAGTCTCACCGAGGAAGTCGTCAGCGACGTGCCCTCGCTGGACGCGCTTCCCACCATCCCGCTGTTCTCGGACCTGCCTCGCGACGCCTTCATCGAGCTGTTCGAGCGCTGCCCCTTGCGCCGCTTCACCCTCGGCGAGCGCATCATCGACCAGGGCAGCCACGGCGACGCCTTCTACGTCATCTGCGAAGGACAGGTGCGCGTCTTCCGGACCGAGTCCGGCCGCCGCGTCGACCTGGCCACGCTGGAGGGCGGAGCGTTCTTCGGCGAGATGGCCATCCTGTCCGGAGCCCCGCGCACCGCGTCCGTCGAGGCCGGCACCGAGGACACGCAGTTGCTCGAAATCTCCGCGCTCGTCCTCACCTCGCTCTCGCGAAGTCACCCCCAGGTGGCCGCGGCCCTGAGGAAGTTCGTGCGGCAGCGCCTGCTCACCAACGTGATGAACACCTCGGCGCTGTTCCGCCCCTTCAACCGGAAGGACCGCCGCACCCTGGTGGAGCGCTTCCGCGCCCGCGACATCGAGCGCGGTGAAGTCATCATCCGGGATGGCGACCAGACCGACGGCCTCTACGTCCTGCTATCGGGCGAGGTGGAGGTGCACAAGGACGGGCACCTGCTGACGCGACTGAAGGAAGGGGACCTGTTCGGTGAAATCTCCCTCCTCCAGAAGACGCCGGCCACCGCGACGGTGACGGCCGCGCGCCACACCACGCTGCTGCGGCTGCCGCGCGAGGACTTCGACGCGCTCATCTCCAGCCACCCGCAGATCCTCGTGCTCATCTCCGAGTTGAGCGACGAGCGCCTTCGCCGCACGGAGCAGGTGCTCGGGAGTCATCTCTCCGGCACCTTGAGCTCGCTGGACGGCGAAGAGGAGCTCATCCTGGTCTGAGGTGCGCGGACTTCAGCGCACCTTCGCCAGGTAGTCGTCGCGGGTGACCAGCCCCCGCGTCTCCAGCAGCTCCAGCATGGCTCGCAGCGAGCGCGCCTGCTGCGCGACCATGCGCTCCAGGTCGGAGACCTGCTGCGTGAGGATGTCCACGCGCTGCGCCAGCTCGCTCTCCCTCAAGGGCGCGGGAGTCTGACCGCCGGCCGCCGGGCGCGAGAACCCCGCCGTCTCCACCGGCTCGGAGGGCGGAGCCAGCTCGAAGGTCTGTTCGTCGAGGTTGAACGACAGCGGCGAGGCCGTCGTGGACGTGATTTCGCCATGGTAGTGGCGACGGATGGCGCGCTCGATGGACGACGCGGCGGCCACCACCACCTGGATGCGCTGGCCCGTGTGGAAGGCCAGCTCCTGCAGCGACTCCACGTTGGTGGGGTCCGCCGTGGCCACGGTCAGCAGCTTGTTGGCCGGGTCCGCCGCGGTGGGGAAGACGGTGTAGCGCTCGGCGATGTCCGGGCGCAGCGCCTGGAGCGCCACGGCCGAGGGCGAGATTCCATCCAGCTCCACCGTCGGAATGGAGAGCTGGCGAGACAGCGCGTGGACCATGGAGCTCTCATCCACGAAGCGCATCTGCACCAGCGTCAGGCCCAGCCGGCCGCCCCACTTGCGCTGCTCGGCGAGGGCGGAGCGCAGCTGGGTCTCCGTCAGGAGGCCGGCATCCATGAGGATTTCCCCGAGCCGGCGCTTGCGGCCGGGGGGCGAAGAAGGGGGTGGCACGGAAGAAGGACTCACGCCCCCCAGCATATCAGCGGCCGGGTCGACCGGTCCCCCGGGAGCCAGCCAGCCGGTGGGGAAGGGGCGAGCCCCCCCGCAATGGGGTAAATGTCAGGCATGACGCGAAGCCTCCTCCCGTTTCTCACGCTGGCGCTCTGCGCCGGTTGTGCGTCGCAACGGCTGGCCGGCGCGGACCTGGACCGCGTGCGCCGCCCCGCCTTCATCTCCCGCATCGAAGATGGCGCCGGCCCTCGTAGCTTCGTATTCCGCGAAGACGAGGCATACGGGGACAAGCTCAAGAAACTCGAACCCGTGGAGGCGGACCGGCGGCTCACGGTGAAGCTCCAGCAGGCGGTGACGCGCTTCGAAATCTCGGAGCGGCTGCGAGTGAATACGCTGACGCAGCTCCCCCGCGAGGCGCCGTGGACGGCGACGGTGGACCCGGCGCGCGTGGCCTCCGTGCTGGAGAGCTTCCTCGTGGAGGAGGTCCCGGCGAATGCTCCGGACTACGATTTGGTGACGCCGCTGGGCGCGGACACCATCGTCGAGTTCGTCGTGCAGGAGTACGGCATGCGCAGCAAGAAGGGCCACGCGGGCGCCTTCCTGCGCGGGTACGGGCGGATGTTCACGCTGGATGGGCGCTCGGAGGTCTGGCGGCATCCGTTCGACATCAACCAGGCGGAGACTGACGCCGCGCACCTGGACCCGTTCAAGGTGGGCAAGGACCCCGACCTCTTCCGTCAGGCCATGACGACCATGCTGGACCAGGTGGCGCTCGACTTCGTGAAGGACCTGACGCCGAGAGACAGGCGCGGGGGCGGAAAGCTTCCGGCCCACCCCATCAGCTCCTCGCCGGACACTGTCACGCCGACGGTGGTGGAGCCCCCGAAGACGCCCGAGTCGGACCTGGCCCCGGGTGAGCTGCCGGACCCCGACCCGGACCCGACGTAGCAGGAGCGTCGGAGACCTCCGGGCCGCGCGCTAGAAGAGGGCGTGCTCCGCGAGGAGCACCGCGAGCCCCACCACGAAGCTGACGAGGGTGACGGGCAGGCCCACGCGCAGGTAGCGCAGGAAGCTCATGTCCACCTTCCCGCGCGCCGCCTCGAAGACGATGAGGTTGGCGACGCTGCCCACCAGCGTGAGGTTGCCCGCGAGCGTGGAGCCCAGCGCCAGCACGTGCCAGCCCAGCTCCACGTTCTGCAGCGCGGGCACCCACGAGCGCGCGAGCATCACGAAGGGCACGTTGCTGAAGATGTTGGACGCCACCAGCGTCAGCCCCGCGAAGCCCAGCGTCTCCCGCCATGCGGGCCCCGTCATCAGCGGCGCGAACAGCAGGCGGATGTCCTCCGCCCAGCCGTGCTTGTTCACGCCGTAGACGACGACGAAGAGGCTGGCGAAGAACAGCAGCAACACCCAGTCCACGCGCTCCAGCGCCTCGCGAGGCTCCCGTCGGGACAGCGCCATCACCAGCGCGGCGCCCGCGAGCGCGCTCCAGCTCATGGGCAGGCCCGCGAAGAAGGCCACGACGACGCCCGTCATGACGACGAGGGTCAGCGTGAGCAGCACCCGGTCCACGGGCGGGGGCGGCGGATGGGGCTCGAAGCGCGTGTTCGTCAGCTCCTTGCGGAAGATGAACACGAGCGCGCCCGCGACAATGGCCGTGGACAGCAGGGCGGGCAGGGCCATGTACGCGGCGAAGCTCGCGTAGGAGATTCCCGACGCGCCCTGGATGAGCATGTTCTGCGGGTTGCCGGTGAAGGTGGCCACCGAGCCGCTGTTGCTGCCCATGCAGACGGCGAGCAGGTACGGCACGGGCGGCAGGCGCGCGTCCTCCACCGTGGCGAGGACCAGGGGCGTGAGCATCAAGCACACGGTGTCGTTGACGAGGAACGCGGACAGCAGCCCGGAGATGAACGTCACCGCCACCAGCAGCAGGCGGGGCGTGCGCGCTCGCCGCACCGCCCAGGCGCCCGCGGTGCGGAAGAAGGCCGCCTGGGAGAGATACGCCGCCAGCAGCATCATCCCCAGCAACAGGACGATGGTGTCCGCGTCGATGGCGTGCCGGGCGGGGTCCTCGCTGTGGTTGAAGACCTCGGCGGGAGTGACGACGCCGAGCACCACCATCAGCACGGCGCCCAGCAGCGCGCCGCCAGGACGATCCAACTTGACGAAGGGGAGCCGGGCGCCGGCGATGAAGACGTACGTGAACAGGAAGATGGCGAGGGCCACGGGGCGCGCACCCTAGCCGAGCGCCGTGTCGCGCGCGCGGCCGCGTTCGCGTTGTCCGGCCGGGTACACGCCTGTACAGTGCCCGACCCATGAAGTTCGAGAAGGAAGAAGCGGCCTTCGGTGGCCCCCGCCGCACCCCCTGGAACGCCCCCCGGGGCCTGGACTCCGTGCTGCAGCAGTGGAAGGCGGACAAGGGGCTGGGGCCGTGCTTCTCACTCGACGAAGCCACTCCCGCCCGCGTGGGCTCCTTCGCTCCCATTCCGGACGAGGTGGCTCCCCAGGTCCGCGAGGCCCTCCGCCAGCGCGGCGTCGAGCAGCTCTTCTCCCACCAGGCCGAGGCCTTCCGCCTGGCCCGCTCCGGGAAGAACCTGGTCATTGCTACACCAACGGCTTCCGGCAAGAGCCTTTGCTACAACCTGCCGCTGTTGGACCGCTTCGCGCGGGAGCCGCAGGCGCGGGCCCTGTACCTGTTTCCCACCAAGGCCTTGTCCAGAGACCAGGAAGAGTCCCTGCGCGCGTTCATGCGCGAGGCGGGGCTGTCGCACGGGGCCATCACCTTCGACGGAGACACTCCGGCGGATGCGCGGCGGGCGGCTCGCGAGCGCGGGGGCGTGCTGCTCACCAACCCGGACATGCTGCACACGGGCATCCTCCCGCACCACGCGAGCTGGGCGCGCCTGTTCTCCAATCTGCGCTACGTCGTCATCGACGAGCTGCACACGTACCGCGGCGTCTTCGGCTCGCATCTGGCCAACGTGCTGCGCCGCCTGCGACGCGTGGCGCGCTTCCACGGCTCGGACCCGGTGTTCATCGCGGCGTCGGCCACCATCGGCAATCCGCAGGCGCACGCGCGGCGGATGCTCGGGTGTGACGTGGAGCTCGTCTCGGAGAGTGGGGCGCCGGCCGGCGAGCGCCGGGTGATGGTGTTCAACCCGCCCGTGGTCAACGCGGAGCTGGGCATCCGCGCCAGCTACCTGAAGACGTCGGTGCGCTTGACGGCGGACCTGGTGCGCGCGGGCGTGTCCACGCTGCTGTTCGGCCAGTCGCGCAACAACATCGAGGTGATGCTCAAGTACCTGCGCGACAGGTTCGTCGAGGAGAAGTTGGACCCGGCGCTCATCCAGGGCTACCGGGGCGGCTATCTGCCGGGCACGCGGCGGGCCACGGAGGCGGCGCTTCGCGCGGGCGAGGTGCGCTGTGTCGTCGCCACCAACGCGCTGGAGCTGGGCATCGACATCGGCTCGCTGGACGCGGTGGTCTGCGCGGGCTATCCGGGCTCGGTGGCGGCGCTGATGCAGCGCTTCGGTCGCGCGGGTCGTCGAGGCGCGGGCAGCCTGGCGCTGCTCGTGACGTCGAGCGCCCCGTTGGACCAGTACCTCGCGGCGGACCCGCGCTTCCTCATCGGCGCGCCGGTGGAGCACGCGCGCATCGACCCGGACAACGTGGAGATCCTCGTCCAGCACCTCAAGTGCGCCTCCTTCGAGCTGCCGTTCGAGGAGGGCGAGCCCTTTGGCGACGTGCCGCCGGAGTCGACGGCGGAGGCGCTGGGCTTCCTCGCCCAGCATGAAGTCGTGCATCCCACGGCGGGGGAGGGGGGCCGGCGCGTGTTCCACTGGTCCTCTGATGCGTACCCGGCCAACCACGTGTCCCTGCGCAGCGTGGGTTGGGACAACGTCGTCATCATCGAGCGCGGCACGGACCGGACGCTGGCGGAGATGGACTTCCGCTCGGCGCACACGATGCTGCACGAGCAGGCCATCTATCAGCACGAGGGCGAGCAGTATCAGGTCGAGAAGTTCGACTACGAGAACCACAAGGCCTTCGTCCGCAAGGTGGCGCCGGACTACTTCACGGACGCGATGACCTACGTGCGCGTGAATGTCATTCAAGAGGACCAGAGCGCGCCCATGGGGCCGGAGCTTCATGCCGGCATGGGCGAGGTGAGCGTCATCGAGAAGGTGGTGGGCTACAAGAAGATCAAGTACCACACGCACGAGAACGTCGGTTACGGCGACGTGGCGCTCCCGGAGATGCAGATGCACACCACGTCCCTCTGGCTGACGGTGCCGGAGTCGGTGGTGCGCTCGATGAATGCACCGCGCCCGGCTGTCATCGACGCGCTTCGTGGCGTGGCCACAGCGCTGCGGACGGTGGCTTGCGTGGGGTTGATGATCGACCCGAGGGACGTGGGCAAGACGCTCGGCAGCCGCGACGACGCGGACGGGCCACCGCGCAAGGATGGTGGCGTGGGGTTCGACCCGACCATCTTCCTCTACGACAACGTGCCCGGCGGCGTGGGGCTGGCCGCGCGCCTCTTCGACCAGCGGGACGAGCTGCTCGTGCGCGCGCGGCGGCTGCTGGAGTCGTGCGCCTGCGAGGAGGGCTGCCCCGCCTGCATCGGCCCCGCGTCGGGCGTCATGCCGGGACAGGCTCCGGTGGACCCGCATCCGCGCAAGCGGCTGGGGCTGGAGCTCCTGTCGGTGCTCGGCATCGCGGGCGCGCAGTAGACGGAGGCTCGGCGCGTGGACCTCAAGCGAAAGCTGGCGCGACTGACAGGCGTGGGCCCGGGAGGCAAGCCCGCGACGAATCGCGTGGCCACGCTCCCCGAGCCCACTTCGGAGCCGCGCGCCGAATCCCCTCCGCGAGCCGATGCCCCGTCCACGTCATCCGTCGACGCCCATCCGGCGGATGTGTCGCGCGAGGAGTTCGCTGCCACCGAGGCGCTCGAAGCGCGGAGGCTTCCTCCGCTGTTCCAGCAGGCACTGGATGGTTCAAATCGCGCCACGCCATCGCCGTCCCAGGCGCTGAGGGCTTCGTCGGGCACGGCGTCATCGCTGTCCCAGACGCCGGGTGCCCCGCCTGGCTCCGAGCCCGCGCCTCCGAAGGACCCTCGCATCGAGTCCCTCCGGCGGATGCTCGCGGACTGGTCCGAGCGCCAGGGCCAGACGGCCGCGCGCCGGGGGGCGGCTCCCGCGAAGCCTCGCCCGGGTCCGCTCCCCGTGGTGCCGCAGGAGACGCCGTACGGGACGGTCCACGTATCGGAGACGCTGCTGTCCCCCGAGCATCGGCACGGCTCCGCGCCCGTGGCGGGGGCGCTGGACGTCGAAGGCGAACTGGTCGCCCGCCTCGCGCTGCACGAGGAGCTGGCGGGCGTGGACTTCCAGCGGATGCTCTTCCTGGACACGGAGACGACAGGGCTCGCGGGCGGCACCGGCACCGTGCCCTTCCTCGTGGGGCTCGCGTGGTTCGAGGGCCGCTCGCTGCGCGTCCATCAGCTCTTCCTGCGCAAGCTGGGCGAGGAGGCCCCCATGCTGCGGGTGCTCGCCGCGCGCATGGCCACGTCCTCATGCCTGGTGACGTTCAACGGCAAGAGCTTCGACTGGCCGCTGCTGCGCACGCGCTTCGTGCTCAACCGCGTCGCGACACCGCCGGAGCTGCCCCACCTGGACCTGCTGCACTGCGCGCGCCGCGTCTTCAAGCACCGGGGCGCGGGCACGCGGCTGGTGCACGTGGAAGAACAGGTGCTGGGCCACCGCCGCGTCGACGACGTGGACGGCTCGCTGATTCCGGAGCTGTACTTCCGCTACCTGCGCGGCGGGGACGGCTCCACGCTGACGCCGGTGCTGGAGCACAACGCCAATGACCTGCTCCTGCTGGCCGCGCTCCTGGGCGAACTGGTCCGCAAGTTCAGGGCAGGGGATGGCACCGCGGTGCCCTCCGGTGAAGACCCGAGGGACTTGCTGGGCTTCGCCGGAGTCGCGCTCCGGGCCGGGGACCTCGCCCGGGCGCGGGCCTTCGCCCGGGCGGCGACTCGCGGCGCGGGCACGGTGGGCGTGGAGGCCCATGCCCTGGCGTCACGGCTGGCCCGGATGGCCGGCGAGCCCCAGGTCGCCGTCGAGCACCTGCTCCAGGCGCTGGACTCAGCCCGGGGCTTCCAGGCGGCGACGCTCCACCTGGAGCTGACCAAGCTCTACGAGCACTCCCTCAAGGACCTCGCGAGCGCGCTGCGCCACGCGCGCCTGTCGGCGGCGGCGGAGTTGCCGGATGACCACCGGCGCCGCATCGTTCGTCTGGAGGGCCGCATCGACCGGAGCACGCGAGGCCGCGCGTTGGAGCCAGGCGCCCGGCCCCCGCGCCCCGGCATTTAAGCCCTTGCGTCCGGTTTCGGGCGGGCCGGCTCGCTCCCATGCCCACCCGCAGGTCGACCGAGCACATGATGGGAGCGTTGGACCCCGGCCTGCGCTAAGAGAGGCGCCATGAAAATCACGAAGGACAGTGTCGTCTCCATCGACTTCCGGCTCCACCTTGGCGATGGCGAGATGGTGGACGAGAGCGAGCCTGGAGATCCGCTCGTCTATCTGCAGGGCCACGAGGAGGTCGTCCCCGGTCTGGAGAAGGCCCTGGAGGGCAAGGCCAAGGGGGACACCCTGTCGGTGGTCATCCCCCCCGAGGACGGCTACGGGCCGCATGACCCGGAAGGCGTCGAGGAGGTTCCCAAGAGCGAGTTCCCCGAGGGTCTGGAGCTGACCGAGGGCGGCATCCTCACCGCCACGGACCCCGACGGGGACGAGGTGGACTTCCTCATCAAGCAGATCAAGGGCGACCTCGTGGTGGTGGACTACAACCACCCGCTCGCCGGCAAGACGCTGCACTTCGACGTCACCGTCCGGGATGTCCGCGCCGCGACGGCGGACGAGCTCGAGCACGGCCACGCGCACGGTCCGGACGACGCGCACTGAAGTGCCCGGTGTGGGAGGGAGGGCCCAGAAAGCCCTCCCTTCCCATCCGCGTCTGGGGCTAGCGGCCGCCCATCAGGTCGGAGTTGAAGGAGAAGCCGACGAGCATGTACGGCATGGGCTCCTGACGGCTCGGGTGCTTCAGGTACCAGGCCACCATGCCGAGCAGCGTGGGACGGTTGAACATCGTCCCCTCGTCCGTGTTGAACGCATACGAGGCGACCGGGCCCACGCGCATGTGGCTGTTGTCGACCGTGGAGTTTCCGGAGACGCCCTGGTCCTCGTTGTAGCGGGGCCACACGGCGCTGAAGCGCGCGCCCAGCATCCACCGGCCGGACAGGTAGACGACGTCCGAGTCGTTGGTGAAGACCCAGCCCTTGCCCGCGAGAATCGAGTCCAGCATCGGGTCGTAGAAGGTCGTCTCGCCGTCGCGCAGCTTCAGGTTCCAGTACTCCACGCTGAACTTGGCGCGCACCGCGATGGGGCCCACCTTCGCCTGGAGCGTCGGCTCAATCAGGAAGTGGTGGCCGCTGGTGCTGTAGGCGTTGTCCTCGCCCAAATCCAGCGCGTCATCCGAGAAGTCCTGCAGCGGGTTCGGATACGACTGGAGGAACCCCATGGTGCCCAGGAAGCGCGTGTACTCGTAGCTGGCGCGCACGTTGAACAGGGCGATGGGCTGGATTTCGAACTGGGGGCCCACCTTGAGCGAGGCGGGGTTGGCCTTGATGAGGGCCGCGGCGTTGACGAACGTGTCGCGGAACAGCACCGACTCGCTGTCGAGCAGGCGCTTCTGGATGACCAGGCGGTTCTGCGTCTCCAGGCCAATCGGATTGACCCGGAAGAGGTTGAAGCTCGTCAGGTACAGCCGGACGTTCGGGATGGGGCGGGGTGGGGGAATCGGCGACGGCTCGTTGGCCGGCGTGACCTCCGGTGGCTGAGGCGTCCCAGCCGTGGGGACATCCGACGGCTGGGCGGCGGTGGTGGGCTGCTGCGCGGCCGCGGGAGACACCAGACCCAGGCTCAGGCAGAGCGTGCAAATGGACAGCGATAGACGCTTGAGCATCATCTCGACACTTCCTCGGGTGTGAGGGGGGACCGCGGCGAGGCAGACCGCGGCTCAGGGCTTCAGGGACGACTGGGAGAAGCTGCGGGGCTCGTCTGTTCGTCTGAATGGCGGCGCGTCACCGCGTAGCCGAAGATCGCCGCCGTGAAGTACATGACGATGCTGTAGATGGCGGGAGGGATGGCCATGGTCGCGTTGTTGAGCAGCAGCGGGCTCATGGCGATGGTCATCGCGAGGATGCCGTTGTGGATGCCGATCTCCATGCCGATGGCCACCGCCTGACGTCGCGGCAGGCGGAACACCAGGGGCGTGACGAAGCCGATGGCCATGCTCAGCAGGTTGAAGCTCAGCGCCGCCAGCCCCACCTGCTTGAAGTACAGGCCGATGTTCTCCCGCTCCTGGTAGACGGCGGCGGCGATGACGAAGATGAGGAACCCGACGGACATCAGCCGGATGGGCTTGTCCATCGCCTGGGCGATGCCCGGCTTGCGGGAGCGGATGAGCATCCCGATGCTCACCGGGCCCAGCACGATGATGAAGACCTGGAGCACCTTGGAGAACTGCATGGGGACCGCGCGGTCCTCCCCCATGAAGTGCAGCAGGGACAGGTTGACGATGAGCGGCAGCGTGATGAGCGTCAGCGCGCTGTTGACCGCCGTCAGCGTGATGTTGAGCGCGACGTCACCGCGCGCCAGATGGCTGAACAGGTTCGCCGTGGCGCCTCCGGGAGAGGCCGCCAGCAACATCAGCCCCACCGCGAGTTCCGGTCCCAGTCCGAAGGCATGGGCGATGAGCGCACAGCCGGCGGGAAGCACCAGCATCTGGCACACGAGCCCGACAATCACCGCTCGCGGGTAGACGATGACGCGCTTGAAGTCCGCGAGCGTCAGCGTCAGTCCCAGGCCGAGCATGATGACGGCCAACGACAGTGGAATCAGTACCGCGGTGAATACGTTTGACTGCATTCGCCCCCCGCCAAGTTTCGGGCGTTCCGTCGCCCGCGCCGCGCTGGTGTCTCAATGCAAACAAGCGTGGCGCACTTGGGTGTCTCGCTTCAAGCCACCCCCTCGCGATTTGCGACAGGGTCCTGGCGGGTCATGACGCCCGGCGTCATTCATTTGTCACATCGATGGAAAGCTACACCTGTACGCGTGTTACCCGGCCGTGCGGGGTGGTGTCACGGATTGCTCAGGGGGGTGTCCTGTTTGCCTTCCGGGGTGGTGGCGCGGGCGAAGCGGCGGAAGAAGCTGGTGTCGTTCCATCGCGGCCTTTCGGGGGCGTTGGCCACGGTGCGCGTCAGCTCCGTGAGCAGCTTCACGAACCGGACGGCGGCGTCCTTGTCGATGGGCTGGCGGAGGTCATCCGACGGGGCGTGGTAGTGCCGCGTGTACCACCCCTTGAAGGCGCGCTCCTCGGGGGAGCCCGGCGCGTAGCCGAACTTGAAGGACAGGGCGGGCACGCCCTTGAGGATGAAGGCGTACTGGTCGCTGCGGATGAAGAGCATGCGGTTGGGCTCGGGGTCCTTCAGGAGCTCCACGCCTTGCGCCGTGGCGACCTCCTGGAGGGGCGCGGCCAGGGTGGACTCGTCCTGTCCGTAGGCGACCAGGTGCTTCAAGGGGAACAGCGGCAGGAACATGTCCAGGTTGAAGTTGGCGACGATGGCTTCGGCGGGCACGGTGGGGTGCGCGGCGAAGTATCGCGAGCCGAGCAGGCCCTTCTCCTCGCCCGTCACCAGGACGAAGAGGATGGAGCGCTGGGGCTTCTGGGCCTGGAGCGCGCGGGCGACCTCCAGCACCGCGGCCACGCCCGTCGCGTTGTCCATGGCGCCGTTGTAGATGGCGTCGCCCTGGATGGGGGCTCCCACGCCGACGTGGTCCAGGTGCGCGGTGAGGACGACGTACTCGCGCGCCAGCACCGCGTCACTGCCGGGGAGCAGGCCCACGACGTTCATTGACTTCACGGGGGCCGAGACGCGCTCGGCGTTGGACTGGAGGCGCGAGGGCAGCTCGAAGCGCGGCAGCGGCTGGTTCGCATCCGCGAGCGCGAGCAGCTCCTTGAAGGTGTGCGGGGTGCCGGCGAACAGCACCTCCGCGTGAGCCGGATTGAAGGTGACGCTGACCTGGAGCCCGGAGGACTCGTCCAGGGCCGGGTCGGCGAAGGTCATCGCGGGCTGGAGCCGCGACAGGGCGGTGCGCGCCCAGGGTGTCTCCTCGTGCTTGGGATTCATGAGCACGACGGTGCCGATGGCGCCCGCCTTCTTCAGCGCCTTGACGCGCTCGGCCTGGGAGCTGTGGTGGGCGCGCAGGGGGCCTGGGATGGTCTCCGGGCCGCCGTAGAGGAACACGGCGATCTTCCCCTTCAGGTCCAAGCCCGCGAGCTCATCATGGCCGACCTCGGGGATGGACAGGCCATGGCCCACGAACACCATGGGGGCGTCCACTTGGCGTGTGTCGCCCATGCGCGCGGAGATGAAGGCCTCCTTGCCGATGACGAGCGGCGTGCGCTGGCCCTCGCGCACCAGGGTCAGCTTGGAGCGCGCGTCCACCAGTCGTCGCGACACCAGCTCCACGTCCTGGAGATAGCTGTCGCCCGCGCCGGGCTTGATGCCAAGGGAGGCGAACTGCCGGGCCACGTACGCGGCGGCCTTGCGGTGGCCCTCGCTGCCGGTGTCTCGGCCGCGCAGGCCGTCGTCGGCGAGGACCTGGACGTGGCCCCACCAGCGCTTCACCTCGGGGGAGGGCTCGGCGGCGGGGGCCAGGGCGGGCAGCAGCAACAGCGAGGTCAGCAACACGGAACGGTGCAAGGTCGCGCTCGTGGGCAAGGGGCCTGTCTCCCTAACGACCGGCGGAGCGGGCCATTCCAGCCGTGCCCGCCGGGAGCCGTCCCATGTCGCACGCCAGCCTCACGGAGGGCGAGACAGGCGAGGCTGGCGTCGGCTAGGAGGGGCGCATGAGTCGAGTCCTGACCGAGCTGCTGGAGCTCCTCAAGCTGGAGGCCATCGAGGAGAATCTGTTCCGAGGAAGGAGCCAGGACCTGGGCTTCCGCCAGCTCTTCGGCGGGCAGGTGCTCGGGCAGGCGCTGTCGGCCGCCAGCCAGACGGCGGAGCCGGCGCGGCATGTCCACTCGCTGCACGGTTACTTCCTGCGGCCCGGCGACGCGAGTCTGCCCGTCGTCTACACCGTGGACCGCGTGCGCGACGGCGGCAGCTTCAGCACGCGGCGCATCGTCGCCATCCAGAAGGGTCAGCCCATCTTCACGATGATGGCGTCCTTCCACGGGGACGAGGTCGGCTACGCGCACCAGTCGCCCATGCCGGACGTGCCGCCTCCGGAGAGCCTGCCCACGGACCTGGAGCTGCTCTCGCGCCAGGCGGACCGAATCCCCGCGCGGCTGAGAGAGAAGATCCTCTGCGACAAGCCCATCGAGATGCGACCGGTGGCCTACACGGACCCGTTCAATCCGGTGGCCACCGAGCCGCGCAAGGCGGTGTGGATTCGCGCCGACGGCGAGCTGCCGGATGACCCGCAGGTGCACAAGTACGTGCTGGCGTACGCGTCCGACTTCAACCTCATCAGCACCGTGCTGCTGCCGCACGCGGCCAGCTTCTTCCAGCCGCAAGTCGTTGGCGCGAGCCTGGACCACGCCCTCTGGTTCCATGGCGACTTGAAGGTGAATGACTGGCTGCTCTACGTCATGGACAGCCCGTGGGCGGGCAACGCCCGGGGCCTGGCGCGCGGGTCCGTCTACACGCGCGATGGCCGCCTCGTCGCCTCCGTGGCGCAAGAGGGACTGTTGCGCATCGTCAAGGGCGACAAGCGATAGCGCGCGGTATATCGGCGCACGCGCCCGTGCCCGAGGGAATCCGGGTAGGCTCCCCGCGCGACGGCGGACACGGAGGTCTTCACGATGCGCGCGGTGGTGTACCAGCACGAGGAGCACGAAGGCGTTGGACTCCTGGGGCCCGCGCTCGCCAAGGCGGGCTTCACCCTCGTCAACCGCTTCCGCACCACCGTGCGGCGTGAGGACGTGGACGCCGAACTGTTGGTGGTGATGGGCGGCCCGATGGGCGTCTACGAGGCGGACCAGCACCCGTTCCTGCGAGAGGAGCTGGCCATCCTCCGCGAGCGCCTGGCCAACGAGCGCCCGTGTCTGGGCATCTGCCTGGGCGCGCAGCTCCTCGCGGACGCCGCGGGCGCGGAGGTCTTCGCCGGCAAGAACGGCTTCGAGGTGGGCGTGGGCCCGGTGCGGTGGACCGCGGACGGGCTGAAGGACTCCGTCATCGCTGGCGTGCGTCCGCGCACCGTCGTCGCCCACTGGCACGGAGACACGCACAAGGCCGTGCCCGGCGCCACGCTGCTGGCCTCCACCGACCGCTACGTCCAGCAGGCGTTCCGCCTGGGCGCGTCCTTTGGCTTCCAGTTCCACCTGGAACTCACCGCCAAGGAGATGGGGCGCTGGCTGGAGCTGGGTGCGGAGGACCTCCGTCAGCGCGGCAAGGACCCCGTGGAGCTGAAGACCCAGCTCCCGAAATTGGAATCCGCCGAAAAAGAGAATACCGAGCTACTCCAGCGGCTCGCCGAGCACTTCGCGGAGCAGGTGCGCTGACAGCCCCAGCGCGGCTCGTCGTGGCTTTGAAACATCCGTGGCACGAAGCCTGGGCCGGAATCCGCGAAGGTGAAGCAAGCAGGGGCGAGCTCACGGGCGCCCCCGAGGATTCGTGGCGGTCAGGCTTGTTTTGACCCTGGGTCCGTTTGGCTCCGAGCGGGCGGGTTTGAGCCGGGAGGGGAAGGGCCCCTTTGCCCTCCTGTCTCACGTGAGATGTCTCAGTCATGTATCGTCGGAGCATCCGCCGGCGAAGAGGGGGAAGTTCTGTCTCGCCGATACAGCGCGCGGACGCGTTGAGGTGGGGATGTGGTGTTTCGGCATGGTGCTGACGGTGCTCGCGGGCATGCCCCCGGATGGCGTCGCTCAGCTCGAGAAGGTGGAGCGCCTGATGCCCGCGCTCCAGAGGATGGCCGTGGACCCGGAGGTGGTGCGGGCGGTGCGCGAGCAGAACGCGCGCGGAGCCTCGCTGGCCTCCATTCGCGCGGACGACGACGGGTGGCTGTCCACTCCGGCGATGACTCCCTTCAAGCAGCGCGTGCTGGACGCGGCCTGCTCGCGGGTTCTGGCGCGCCACCGTGAGGTCGTCGGGGTGCGCAAGGTGGCGGAGGCGTTCGTGATGGATCGCCAGGGCGCGCTGGTGGGCGCCACGCGGCGGACGAGCGACTACTGGCAGGGGGACGAAGAGAAGTTCCAGGTCCCGTTCAAGCAGGGGCGGGTGCTGACCGAGCACCCCTTCTTCGACGAGTCCTCCCAGGCCTACGTCATCCAGGTCTCCCTGCCTGTCCGCGACGGCGGCCAGGTCATCGGCGCCGTCACCGTCGGCCTCTCCCTGCTCGACCTCTGAAGCCTCCTCGCGGACCGACCATGCGCTTGCTCGACGCTCTCTCCCTCCGCACCCGACTGACGCTGGCGGTCTGCCTGCTCACCCTCTGCGCGCTGCTGCCGCTCAACGTCCTGGGCCGCATCTTCATCTCCGACAACCTCCAGGCGCAGATCCACGCGACGCTGCGCGTGGAGGCGCAGGGCCTGAGAGACCTGGTCGAATCCACGCTGGCCGAGCGCGAGGCGAACGCCCGGAGCTGGTCCGAGGACGCCATCCTCCGGGGCGCGCTGCTCTTCGACACCTTCGACAAGAGCGACGCGGTGCTCGTCGCCCTGGAGAAGCGGCACCCGTCCTTCGCCGGGCTGGTGCTCTTCACCGAGGAGGGCCGCGCGGTGTCCGCCAGCGAGGAGCGGCTGCGCAAGGCCTACGAGGGCCACGAGGCCGAGGTCCGCGCCACGCCGTGGTTCCGCGCCGCGCTGAATGGACGGATGGACACCGCGGGCTTCACCCAGGTGGATCCATTCTTCGAGCGCGCGGTGCTGCCGTTCGCGGTGCCCGTGCTGAGCCCCATCAGCGGTGCTCGCATCGGCGTGCTCCTGGCCGCCTACGAGTGGAGCCAGGTGGGGGGCGTGGTGGCCCCCGCGCTGGAGCGAGCCCGCGCTCGCGGTCAGCAGAGCTTCGCGCTGGAGGTGCTGGACTCCGAAGGGGCCTCGCTCTTCGACACGCACGAGCGCGACCTCGCGCGGCCCGACGACGTCGTCAGCGTGGAGGCCATCAACGAGCGCACGGCGCGCGACGTGGGCGATGGCTGGCGCTTCGTGGCCACCGTGGACCCGGAGGACGCCTATGCGCCGCTGGTGAAGGCGGCCCGGGTGGCGATCGTCCTGACGGTGCTCTCGCTGCTCGTCGCGGGCGTGGGCGGCTGGCTGCTGGCGCGCGGGGCCACGGGGCCCATCGCCCGGCTGAGCGCGCTGGTGAGCCGCGTGGTGCGCGAGGGCGACCTCACCCAGCAGGTGGAGGTGTCCACCCGCCGCGACGAGGTGGGGCAGCTCGCCTCCGCCTTCTCCCAGATGATGGACCACCTGCGCGAGTCCACGCGCGGCCTCCAGCAGGGCACCAGGGTTCTGGGACAGACGGTGGCGGAGCTGACCGCCGCCGCCGCGCAGCAGGAGCGCACGCTGACGAAGCAGGCCGCCGCCCTGCAGGAGACGCAGGTGACGGCGCAGGAGATAAAGCAGACGTCGCTGATGGCCGCCGAGCGCTCCCAGGCCGTGCTCGGTGTCACGGCGCGCGCTCGCGAGGTGGGGGCGGCCGGCGAGGCCACCGTCGCCGCGAGCCTGGAGGGCTTCGACCAGCTGCGCGAGCAGGTGGGCCGCGTGGCCAGCACCATCTCCGCCCTCAACGAGCGCACCCAGCAGATTGGCGGCATCACCCAGACGGTGAAGGACCTGGCGGACCAATCCAACATGCTCGCCCTCAACGCGGCCATCGAAGCGGTCCGCTCCGGTGAGCACGGCAAGGGCTTCGGCGTGGTGGCGCGCGAGATTCGCAGCCTCGCGGACCAGTCCATCACCTCCACCGGCCGCGTCCGCGAAATCCTCGACGACATCCGCCAGTCCATCCAGGACGCCGTCCGGCAGGCCGAGCAGAGCCAGGGCAGCGCTGAAACCGGACTGACGCAGGTGCGCGCCAGCGGCGACAGCCTCCGCGAGCTCACCGGCATCATCCAGGACAACGCCTCCGCCGCTCAGCAGATCGCCGCCGCCGTGACGCAGCAGAATGCCGGCGTCGCGCAAATCTTCACCGCCGTGACCGACTTGTCCCGGATGATGGAAGAGTCCATGCAGGGATTGCAGAGCTCCCAGCGGATTACCGCGTCGCTGCGCGAGGTCGCGGCCCGCATGGAGACGGTGGCCGCCACGTACCGCGTCTAGTCAATGTCAGCGGTGTAACACTGGTGTGCTTTGCGGGAGCGCACTCAGAGTAAATCAGGATTATGCGCAACCCGGGGATTCCTGGAGCCATTCCGGTTCCCTGGAGTCCCCGTTCCGTTGGTCCTTCATCTGAAGGAGCACCGCATGCGCAGCGTCGTGAAAGCCGCCGTATGTATGGCAGTGATGGCGACGTCCCAGGCGTTCGGGTTCGACCCCGGCGCCCACTCCACCAAGGGCTCACTGGCGACTCAGGCGTTCTTCAAGCCCGAGCTGTCATTGTCCAGCGGTCAGGTGCCTCTGAAAGAGGCCTTGCCCAAGCTGAGCCCCGACGTGGCGAAGGTCTGGGACGACTTCTTCGCTCGTAACGGGAACAACTTCGAGATCTACATCGACTCCGTCACGGGCACCGCCGCGAACATCCAGGGTGCCATCCCGCTCATCCCGGGCAATGGCGTGGGCAACAAGCTGACCCTGGGCAGCCTGGGCAGGCAGCTCGGGCGTTCCGTGGACAAGGTGGATGGCGGCGTCGTCGCCGACCTCGTCTACAAGTTCGTGGAGGCCAACCGCGCCGCGGTGGGCGTGGACATGCTCCAGTTGGGGCAGGCCCGGGTGGACCAAATCACCCCGGACCTCTGGCAGGTCTCCATCGTCCAGCAGCACCAGGGCATCCCCGTCCGCTACGGACGGCTGGCGGCCACCATCAGCCACGGCAACCTGATTCTCCTGGGCACCGAGTCGTGGGCCAACGTCGGAATCGCGCCGCTGCCGCTGGTGGACGCGGACAAGGCGATGGTCGTCGCGCACGAGCGCTTCGGCCTCTACGAGAGCCCGGCCGAGGTCTGGCAGGCGCCCACGTTGGAGGTCGCTCCAGTCGCTGTCCCGGGCGCGGGCTTCGCCAGGGGGATGGCGCACCAGCTGGTGTGGACGTACGGCTTCCAGCTCCAGAACGAGAACGAGCGCTGGAAGGTGACGGTGGATGCCGCCACCGGTGACGTGCTCGCGCTCGAGGACGACAACCACTACTTCGACCAGTCGGTGAAGGGTGGCGTCTACCCGTTCACCAACACGGGCGTGCCCGCGGGGTGCCCGGCGGGTTCGTTCTGCGGCGTCCTGCAGCCCAACTACCCCATGCCCTGGGCCAACGTCGTCCCGGGCGCCTACACGGACGGCTACGGCGTCTACGACTACACGTCCGGGACGACGACCACGACGCTCGCGGGCCGCTACATCCGCATCGTCGACTCGTGCGGCGCCATCAGCGGCAGCGGAGCGGGCAACATCAACTTCGGGAACGGGACCACCACGTGCCCGTCGCCCTCGACCGGCAACACCGCGGCGACCCGCAGCGCGTTCTACGAGCTCAACCGCATCAAGGAGCTGGCCCGTGGCTGGCTGCCCACCAACGCGTGGCTGCAGGCGTCCATGACGGCCAACGTCAACATCAACAACACCTGCAACGCCTTCTGGAACGGCTCCACGGTCAACTTCTACCGCAGCGGCGGTGGGTGCCGGAACACGGGCGAGATTGGCGCCGTGTTCGACCACGAGTGGGGCCACGGCATGGATGACAACGACACGGCCGGCACGCTGAGCAACTCCAGCGAGGCCTACGCCGACATCGCGTCCATGTACCGCCTGCCGTTCAACCCCGCGGCCACCCCCACCAGCGGCCGGTCTCCCGCGTCGTGCGTGGGCTACGGCTTCTTCCAGACCCAAAACCCGGGTTGCGGCATGACGGCGGATGGGACGGGCTACAACGTGAACGAGGCGCAGACGGGGGCCGCATGGTGCGCGACCAACTGCTCGGGTGTCCGTGACGCCGACTACGCGGCCCACAACCCGCCCACGCCCACCACGCCGCAGAACTTCGTCTGCACCCGGTGCTCCTCGGGCACGGGACCGTGCAGCCGTCAGGTGCACTGCGCCGCGTCTCCGGTGCGTCAGGCCGCGTGGGACTTCATCGCCCGCGACCTCCAGTCCGCTCCGTTCAACTACGACTGGAACACGGCGCAGAACATCGGCAACAAGGTGTTCTACCAGGGCAGCGGCAACATCGGCTCGTGGCACGCCTGCAACTGCACCGCGGGCACGTCGGACGGCTGCGCGGCCACCAACGGCTACAAGCAGTGGCTGGCGGCGGATGACGACAACGGCAACATCAACGACGGCACGCCGCACATGACGGCCATCTACGCCGCGTTCAACCGCCACAACATCGCCTGTTCCACGCCGGCGCCGGTGAACAGCGGCTGTAGCGCCGGCCCGACGGCGAAGCCCACCGTCACGGTGACGCCCGGCACGGGGCAGGTCTCCCTGAGCTGGGGCGCCGTCAGCGGCGCCACGCAGTACTGGGTGATGAAGTCCGACGGCATCAATGGCTGCACGTACGGCAAGGCGCGCGTCGCCACCGTGACGGCGACCAGCTACGTCGACAGTGAGGTCCTCACCGGCCACAACACCTGCTACTCCGTGGTGGCCGCGGGCAGCAGCGCCGCCTGCTACGGCGCGGCCAGCACCTGCGCCTGCGTGACGCCGCTGTAGTCCGGCGACTCATGGCGCCTCCCGTCACGGTGGGACTTCGCTCCCACCGCTGACGGGAGACTTCACTTCGAGGCGCCTTCCCTGTCGGGGAGGCCGCCTCGTTCGTTCAGAGCTTCAGCTCCCACGTCTCGCCGATGAGCCCCTCGCCGAACTGGTCGTGCGGCTCCGCGCTGACGCGCTCGAAGCCGGCGCCCTCGTAGACGCGCCGCGCGGCGTGCAGCTGGCTGTCCGTCCACAGCCGCACCTTGCGGTAGCCAGCCTCGCGCGCGAAGGCCACGCACGTGTCCACCAGCCGCGCGCCGATGCCCAGCCCGCGCGCGGAAGGCTCCACCAGCAGCAGGCGCAGCTTCGCCACCGTCTTCGTGTCGCGGACCAGGAACACCGAGCCGACGCTGCGGCCGTTCAGCTCGGCGATCCAGCAGCGCTCCCGGGCGGGCTCCTGCTCCAGGATGAACTTCGCGGCGACGCTGGCGACCAGCGCCTCGAAGCGCTCGTCCCAGCCGTACTCCTGGCTGTAGAGCACGCCGTGCCGCTGGACCACCCAGCCGATGTCTCCCGGCCGGTGGGCGCGCAGCACGACGTTGGCGCCCGACTCCGGGGGCTTGTCGCCCAGCAGGTCCTGGATGGTCTGCATGGCTTCGAGGAGCCGCTGGCGCGCGTCCGCTCGCAAGGGGGAGATGAGCGCGCGGATGGAGTCGTGGGAGCGGCTGTTGAGCCGCTCGAAGGTCTCTTCTCCCTTCTCCGTCAGCTTCACCAGGTGCTGGCGACCGTCCGTCGCGGAGGTCACCTTCTCGATGAGCCCCTGGGTGCTGAAGTTGCGCAAGAGCCGGCTGAGGTAGCCCGGGTCCAACGCCAGCTCCCGGCTCAGCTCCGCGGCGGTGGGCGTCTCACGGTGGAACAGCTCGTAGATGACGCGGGCCTCGGTCAGCGAGAACTCGCTCTTGAGGAGCCCTTCGTCCAGCACGCCAATCTTCTGCGTGTAGAAGCGATTGAAGTGTCGCACCGCCGCCACGCCCTGATCGCGTCGTGTCTGTGCCATTCCGTCCCGGCTCTCCAAGGCGCCGTGCTGCGCTGAATGCATTGTCAGGGATGCCCTGGACTCAGGCAACCGCCAGGCTCAGGCCGTCGGTGGGCGGCTGGCGTAGCGCTCCGCGAGCACCGAGCACACCAGCAGCTGGAGCTGGTGGTAGAACATGAGCGGCAGGACGATGAGCCCCAGGCCCGGGTGCGCGCCGAACAACAGCCGCGCCATGGGGACACCGGAGGCCAGCGTCTTCTTCGAGCCACAGAAGACCGCGGCGATTTCGTCCTCCGTGGAGAACCGCAGCCGCCGCGCCGCCAGCGTGCTCAGCGTCAACACGGTGGCGAGGATGAGCACCGCGCCGCCCAGGATGAGCGCCACGATGGCTCCGCCATGTCGGCTGAAGATGCCGGACGAGACGGAGTCACAGAACGAGGCGTAGACGAGGACGAGGATGAACAGCCGGTCCACGCCGTTGGTGTACTTGCGGTAGCGGGCGAAGAACGCGCCCAGGAGCGGCCTGGCGAGCTGTCCCAGCACCAGCGGCAGGAGCAGCAACAACGACAGCTTGCGGATGGCGTCCGACAGCGAGAGCGACTGCCCGGTGGTGTGCGCGAGCAGCCCGACGATGAGCGGCGTGAGGAAGATGCCGAGCAGGCTGGACAGGCTCGCATCGAAGATGGCCCCGGCCACGTTGCCCCGGGCAGCGCCCGTCATCGCCACGGACGAGGAGATGGTGGACGGCACCGCGCACAGGAACAGGAAGCCGAGCGTCACGTCCTCCGGCACCCAGGCGCCGAAGGCGAGGTTGAGCAGGAGCCAGAGGAGGGGGAACACCCCGAAGGTGAACGACTGCACCAGCACGTGCAGTCGCCACTGGAGCGCCCCGGCCTTGAGCTGCGCCATGGGCATGCCCAGGCCGTGGAGGAAGAACACGGCGAAGATGCCCACGTTGGTGACGACGTCGGCGTGCATCGCGCCGCCGGACCGGCCGAAGTCCGGGAAGAGGAGGGCCAACCCGACGGCCCCGAGCATTCCCAGGAGGAACCAGTCCCGCGCGAGCCGTTTGACGAGGCGTAGAGACATGTGGGGGCTGAATACTCCCTGCCTCGGGAGACCTCCAGCCCCCAGTGTGTCGACGGCTCAGCGGTCCAGCCGGAACTCCACCACCAGGCCCGCGTGGTCTGACGGCCAGAGGCCGGAGGCCGTGCGGTCGTCGAGCAGCGCGCCCACCACCTCGGCGGACTGGGGATTGACGTTGTCGCCGGCGTACAGCACCAGGTCGATGCGCTCGTCGAGCGCGGTGGTGGTGGTGTCGTTCACCGTCTCGCTGAAGCAGCAGGTGAAGCCGTCGCCCGTGCCCACCGTGGTCCACGCATCCGCGAGCCCCGTCGTCGTGTTGACGATGGTGGGATAGCCCGTGGTCACCGCGCCCGGTCCGGTGTTCAGGTCTCCGACGACGATGATCGGCTTGTCGTACGTCTGGACAAGCGCGGCCAGCTCCGCGGCCTGGTTCTCGTTGCCGGGCTGCAACGTCTCCAGGTGCGTGTTGACGAAGGTGAAGCGCGCGCCGTCCACCGTGGCGTCCACCTTGGTGAAGCCGCGCAGGAAGCGAATCGACGCGCCGCCCACGGGCACCTCCTGCGCATAGGCGTAGTTGCCCGTGACGACGTTGGCGATCTGCACGTCGCCGCGCGCCAGGATGACGTCCCGGTCCGTGAGGCGCACGTCCGTGAGGTCCGTGGCGTTGCCGGCGAGCGCCGCGGGCACCTCCGCGTCCGCGTTCTGCACCGTCGCGGCGGCGCGGTAGTTGAGCCCCCGGCTCTGCAGCTCCGCGAGCAGGATGGCCAGGAAGTCGTACGTCACCGTCTGCGCGTTGGGCAGCGGGTTGGAGGAGAAGTCGCTCGGGTTCTGCGTGCGGTAGAGGGACACCTCCTGCAGGCCCACGAGAGCCGGGTTCGCGCCCTGGATTTCATCCGCCAGCGCCTTGGCGCGCTCGGGGAAGTTCGTCGCCTGCACCGTCGTGTAGAGCTGGGCGGCGATGGCGGGGATGTCCTGCGGTGCCTGCGCCGTGGCGAGCAGCTCGATGTTGCCGCCCAGGTAGAGGTTGCGGGTCATCACCTTGAACTGGGCGGTGCCGGGTTCGACGGAGTCGTCGGTGTCGTCGTCATTGCAGGAAACGAGGAACAGCGGAGCGCACGCGAGCAGCGGCGCGATACGGAGGAGGCGAAGTGGAGTCATGGGCCCGGACGGGGACAGGGGTGGAGTGGGGCGAATCCGGCCCTGTTCCCCCGCGTCGGGCAAAAGGAATCCCAGAGCGGCGTCGGCTCATGCACAGCCGTCCATGTCCGACTGTTCAGAGCCGCGCTGGCCCTTGGCTGTAAGGCAGAGACAGATGTTCGCCGGGAGGCGGAAGCGTGATTGCGCGCAGTCCGTCTCCGCTCCACGTGACGAAGCAGAGCTCGGTCGACTCCAGGGCCTTTCCGAAGTCGAAGTGCGCGCGCATGAAGCCCGCGTCATTCGACTCCAGCACCGTGATGTTCAGGTCCCCCAGCCGCAGCTTCGTGCCGACAGGCGGAGGCGTGTCCCGGTTGACCAGCTCCCAGAAGCCCGGGTGTCGCGGCGCGCCGCTCACGACCAGGTCGAAGGCCTCTGGGGAGGTCCGCTCGATGACGTGGTCATGCGGCGCGGCGCTGAGCAGCCGGTAGAGGCGCGGAGCCCGCCCCTGGAGCAGCATGGCGGCGGGCACGTAGAGGGAGACGCTCGGGTCCGAGGCGGCCACCATGACCAGGGTCCCCTCGCACGGAGGAGCCTCGCGGGCGATGCGCCACTGCGCGTCCGCGATTCGCCCCAGCGCGACGCCCAGTCCCACGCGGAACAGCGGCCCCAGTACGACATGGCCCAGCACCAGGACGACGACGGCCGCGCGGAGCAGGAGCTGGTGGCGGCGGGGGAGTGAGGCCTCGCGCGCCGCAGCCCAACCCCGGACGATGAGCACCGCCGCGAGCGCGCTGCCCGCGAGCAGCGGCACCATGAGGACGCGCCCGCCGATGACGCCCGCCGCGCCGGGAATCGTGGCGGCCAGCCCTCCGGGCAACAGCCAGCGCAGCGTGGCGCGCTCCTGCTCGGACAGGTGTGGCCGGAGCGCGCGCAACATCAGCAACGCGCCCGCGGTGGTGAGCGCGCCCCAGGCCGCGAAGCCGGAGTGCAGGGCGGGCGTGCCGGTGGCGGCGTCGGAGGGCGTGGCCACCACCAGCTCCCCCGCGAGGATGCACACGCGCTGGAGGAGGGTGGCGAGGAAGGCCCCGGGCGCGCCGATGGGGTCCAGGTAGCCGCCGCTGCCGCGCGCGCCATAGCCCTGGCTCGCGTAGAAGCCGAGATAGAGCATGGCGAGGACCGCGAAGGGCAGAAGCTCGACCGTGGCCCGACGCCAGCCCTCGCGTCGGCCGAACACTTCATAGGCGCCCAGCAGCGCCACCGAGCCGAGCGCCGCCTCTCCGGAGAGGAGCGCGGCCACCATCAGCAGCGGCGCGAGGACGCGGCCCGGCTTCCAGCCTTCCTCACGGGCGCGCACGTGCGAGGCCACGGCGAGCAGTCCCAGCAGCGCGGAGATGAGGGGATGGCGCGAGGCGAGCCAGGCCACGGGGAACAGGTGCGCGGCGGCCACCGCGTAGAGGACGGTGGCGAGCGCCGCCACGGAGGGCGGCAACAGGCGCCGGTGAAACCACCCCACCAGCGTCACCAGCCCCAGGAACCAGGCGAGGCTGTGCAGGTGGGCGGGGAAGGGGGCGTCGTCGAAGAGCCACGCGTCCAGGCTGAGCAGCGCGCTGGGCACCGGGCGGAAGAAGCGCACCACCAGCGAGTCGGAGGCCCACCAGGGCAACAGCCCGGACTCCCTCAAGCGCATCGGGTCCGAGCGCGGGCCTCCCACGAACTCGTAGAGCGTCAGCGGTCCCCAGTCACCCATGGAGGACAGGCGCCCGGAGAGGACGAGCCGGTGCACCAGGTCATCGAGCAGCAGTCCCACGTTCAAGGACGGCAGCGAGACGAGGATGCCCAGTCCCAGCGCCAGCACGAGCGAGCGGGGCCAGCGCCACCAGGCTCCGGTGGTCCCCGCGCGAGATGGACGTTCCGTCATGGAGGTCTCCACCTTCGCCTGAATGCGTCATCCGCATCAAGGCGGGGTGCGGCATGCGAAGCCCGCGTGAGCGGCGTTGCCCCGGACGGCGCGTTCCGTCACCATGGACACATGAACATGAATTCACCTTCAGTTCGGTGCGCGGTCGTCACGGGAGCGGCGAACGGAATCGGTCTCGCGGTGGCGGAGTCGATGGCCGCCCAGGGGATGAAGGTGTTGCTGGCGGACCTGGACGAGGTGGCCGGTGCCCAGGCGGCGGCGCGGCTGCCGGGGGCCTTGTTCCAGCGCACGGACGTGTCCTCGCGCGAGGACTGCAAGGCGCTGGTGGGGCGGGCGGAGCGGGAGTGGGGGCGGCTGGACATCCTGGTCAACAACGCGGGCGTGCAGCACGTGGCGCCGGTGGAGGAGTTCCCCGAGGAGAAATGGGAGCAGCTCATCCGCATCATGCTGGTGGGGCCCTTCGTGCTGACGCGGCACGCACTGCCGCTGATGTATGCCCGGAAGTGGGGGCGCATCATCAACGTGTCCTCGCTCCACGGGCTGGTCGCCTCGCCGTACAAGTCCGCGTACGTGTCCGCGAAGCACGGGTTGATGGGCCTGACGAAGACGGTGGCGCTGGAGGCCGCGGACCGGGGCGTCACGGTGAACGCCGTGTGCCCCAGCTACGTGCGCACGCCCCTGGTGGAGAAGCAGATCGCCGACCAGGCGCGCGTCCATGGCCTCACCGAAGCGGAGGTCGTGGAGAAGATCATGCTCGCGCCCGCGGCGGTGAAGCGACTGCTGGAGCCGGCGGAGGTCGCCGCCTACGTCGGCTTCCTGTGCTCGGACGCCGCCGGGGGAATCACGGGGTCCGCGCAGGTGATGGACTGTGGCTGGACGGCTCGCTGAGCGCGGCTCCCGCGGGAGGCGCGTCCGTGAGGTGGGCGCGGTAGGTCTCCGCCGACAGCCAGACGGAGACGAGGGTGACGACGGCCAGGGCCACCATGTAGAGCGACACCGGCCAGGCCTGTCCTCCCGACTGAGTCAGGAGCGCGGTGGCGATGACGGGTGACAGCCCCCCGGCGAACACCGACGCCAACTGGTAGCCGAGCGACGCCGCGCTGTAGCGCACGCGGGTGCCGAACAGCTCCGAGAAGAAGCTGGCCTGCGGGCCGTACATGGCCGCGTGGGCGATGATGCCCAGCGTAATCGCCAGCCAGATGAGCCCCGTCTCCTTCGTGTCGAGCAGCCAGAAGAAGGGGAACGCCATCAACCCGCAGCCCAGCGCGCCGGCCAGGTAGACGGGACGGCGGCCGAAGCGGTCCGACGCCGCGCCGAAGGCGGGAATCGCCACCAGGTGCACGGACGTCGCGATGAGCACGCCGTTGAGCAGCGTGGTGCGAGGCAGTCCCAGCCGCTCCGTCCCGTAGGAGAGGACGAACGTGGTGATGATGTAGAAGAAGCCGTTCTCCGCGAAGCGCGCCCCCATGGCGAGGAGGATCTGCCGGGGATACTGACGGAGCGCTTCCATCACCGGCATGCTCTCGGCGGCCTCCGTCTTGGGACGCGCCTTGAAGACGGGCGACTCCGCGACCTTGAGCCGGATGAACACGCCCATGCCGATGAGCACCGCGCTCAACAGGAAGGGCACGCGCCAGCCCCACGCGAGGAACGCGGCGTCCGGCATCCGCGAGAAGTAGCTGAACACCGCTGTGGCCACGAGCAGGCCCGCGGGGGCGCCCATCTGCGGCCAGCTTCCGTAGAACCCCCGGCGATGCGCGGGGGCGTGCTCCACCGCCATCAGCACCGCGCCGCCCCACTCGCCGCCGAGCCCGAAGCCCTGGATGAGCCGCAGCAGCACGAGCAGCGCGGGAGCCCAGGGGCCCACGGTTTCATACGTGGGCAACAGCCCCACCGCGAAGGTGGCCACGCCCATCAGCATCAGCGTGGCGCTGAGCATCGCCTTGCGGCCCAGCTTGTCTCCATAGTGGCCGAAGACGACGCCGCCCAGGGGGCGGGCGATGAAGCCCACGGCGAAGGTGCCGAAGGCGGCCATCGTCCCGGTGAGCGGGTCGAACGACGGGAAGAAGAGGCGGTTGAACACCAGCGCCGCCGCCGTCCCGTAGAGGAAGAAGTCGTACCACTCGATGGCGGTGCCGATGAAGCTGGCCACCGCCACCTTCAGGATGGAGTCCCGCTGCTCTTGCGCCGGTGCTTCCATGGGGGGCTGCTCCTCTGGGCTGGACATCGGGCTCAAGTGGGCGTGCGTCGGCGAGGGGCTAGAGCTGGAGGCGGAGCGTCAGGAAGTAGGACGCGTCAATCTCGTCGTCGACGCCGTCCTGCTTCTTCTGGTAGCGCGCGTACCGGCCGCCAATCGCCACGTCCTCGGTGAACCAGTAGGTGCCGCCGATGTTGAGGAACGTCTGCGTGGTGCGGGTGACGGGCTCACGAGCGGGCGCGTCTTGAGTGGCCGCGACGAAGGACGGCGAGCGGTCCGCGACGCGGTTGAACTGCACGCCGATGCCCGAGCGCCCGTGGAGGTTGACGTCCACGCCCGCGCCCAGGCTGGTGGCGGTGTACCGGGTGCCGAGCAACTGGTCGGCGAAGCCCGGCGTGCTGTTCGTCACGTCATTGGTGACGCGCGCGAAGTTGAAGAACGGGGTGATGAAGAGGGGGATGCCCACGTTGGCGTGCAGCTTGAAGAGCAGGTTGCCGCGCAGGTTGTTGCCGTGCAGCAGCGGGTCCGTGCGCGACGTCGTCTGGTAGTTCACGTCGAAGACCTGGGCCATGGCCTTCGCCTCGAACAGCTCGTGCGAGTACGACAGCGAGGGACTGAGGACCTGGAAGTGCAGGTCGTCATCGGGCTGGCCGTTGCGGTAGTTGGCCAGGGGGCGCTCCCAGAAGCGGCTGCCACCGCCGAACGAGCCTCCCACCTGGTAGGAGCTGGACGTGCTCAGCGGATTGGCCGCGGTGAAGCCCATGCCCAGACGGAAGCCGTTCCACTCGTAGGCGGCCTGCGCGCCCTGGCCCCGGTTGAAGCCGCTGTAGAGCAGCGGATCTCTCGTGTACTTGTCCGCGAGCAGCGTGTCGGCGATGTGCGTGGAGATGAAGTCCACGCTGGCCGGGTCCACGATGATGCCGGCCTCCAGCGTGACGTCCCAGCGCTGGAGCCGGATGACCTGGTCTCTCACGCTGAAGGAGGCGGTGCCTTCCCACACGCCGGAGCCGTGCGCGCGGATGTTGCGCTCGAACTCGCTGCGGAAGGAGACGTACTGCCCCAGGCGGCCCTCGAAGCCGAAGCGGGTGAGGGCCACCGTCGTCGCGCGGCTCTCCCGGTTGCGGTTGAGCGTCTGGATGAGGTTCTCCACGTGGAGGCCGCCCGCGAGCGCGAGCACGGGCTTCACGTAGAACGTCTCGTTGCCCACGGCCAGGCTCGGCCGGGTGGCGGGCGGCGGGCGGGTGTCGACGACCTCGGTGGTGCCCGCCATCTCCTCGGGGTTCTTGGCCGCTTCTTTCGCCGTGGGCTTCTCGGCGGCGAGCTCTCCGGCGGACGTCGCGTCGGTGGTGGCCTGGGGCGCGGGCGCTTCGGGAGGCGCGGGCGTGGGCGTGGGCTCCGCCTGGGTCACGGCGGGAGGAGAGGAGGGCGCTGAGTCAGTGCTCTGGGCCCAGGCCGCTGGCGAGGTTCCGAGGGCCAGGACGCAGAGGGACGCGGTGAAGGGAAGTCGCTTCATGGGGGGCTCGAAGAGGAGGGCGGGAAAGGCTCGGACCGGCGCGCGGTGAGGAGGCCGCGCGCCGGTCCGACTGGGGGGAGAGGAGGGGGTTACTCGCCCAGGTAGCGCAGCGTCAGGTCGAGCCCCGCGTTCGAGCGGAGCGAGCCGAAGTGGTTGGCGATGAAGCCTCGGTTGAAGTAGCCGCTCGTGTCGTAGTCATTGAGCGTGGTCAGCGTGTTCGTCACGCAGCCCTCCATCTCGATGCGCGAGGCCGCCTCGGACACGTAGAAGTCCTGATAGTTGGTGCCCTGCTCCTTGTCCGTCATCGTGAGCGTGTAGTACTTCACGACGTTGTCCCCGCACTGGCCCGTCTTGCCGAAGGCGTAGTCACCGTCCGCGCAGGGCGTGGCGAACAAGTCCCGGGGACCGTTGAGCGGCTTGTGGAAGTACGTCTGGGAGTAGTTGGAGCGGCTGCCCATCTCGCAGACGATGGTGCCGCGCATGGTGGTGTTGGTGTTGCAGAGCGAGCTGGGCGGGTCATACGTGGACACGCCGTGGTTGGCGCCCGAGCCGAGGATGACGTGGCTCACCTGGGGGAAGGGGTTGATGGAACCCGCCAGGCCGGAGCGCCACTCCACGTACAGCCGGCGCAGGGCGTCGCGCGCCACCGTCACGCCGAGCGAGTGCGCGATGAGCGCCACCTTCCGGTTGGGCTGGTCCTTCATCACCGCCTTGATGAGCGACTGGAGGATGGGCGTGGACCAGCCGTGGTCGATGTTGCCCGCGGCGTTCTGGGTGGCGTTGTTGGTGGACGGGTCGATGCCCGGGACGATGTCCGTGCGGAAGTCCACGGCGATGACGCGATAGCGCTGGGCGATGAGCGTCTCCGCCAACTGCGCGCGGGCGACGGTGTCCCCGGTGAACTGGACGTTCTCCGTGGCGGTGTTGACCGTCGTGCCCGGCGGCAGGATGAACTTCTCCCACGTGTGGGGCCGGGTGGAGTTGCCGTGGACGAGGATGACGATGGGCTTCGTCGTGTCCTCGTTGGGCTGGGCGTATTCCTTCGCGGCACAGGGGAAGCCCGGAATCTTGGCTACGTCTCCGTCGATGAACCCGGTGGCGCTGTTGGGACCTCCGAAGGCGGTGTTGCCCGTCCACTTGCCGTCGTTGTTGCCGTCCTTGTAGGGCGTGGTGCCGGCGGTGTTCGTCTTGTCGTAGTAGAGGTTGTCCACGGAGCAGCCCGGATGGTTCGACAGGGGCCGGTACTTGCCGTCATAGGCGCGGTAGGTCTCCTGCGTCTGCGGTACCGCCGTGGTGATCTCCTTCATCTCCTCGGGGTCGCCAATGGACCACGTCGCGATGTCGATGCTCGCCGCTTGAACTTCGGACGTCTTCGCGGCGATGCGCTCACGGCACGCCTTCACGGCGGCGGGGACCTCCGTGTCCGGCCCTGGGCCTCCGTCGGCCGGCTCCTGGTCCGAGCACGCCGTTCCGACCAGACCGACAACAGCCACCACCGCGCGGAAAACCCTGCGACGCGTTGCCATGTGTAGCTCCGTTGCAATCGCTAGCTGATGTTGTGTGGAGAGGCGCTGGCACGTCTTTCCGTGACAGCACGGCGATCCGTACCAAACGGGTGGTCCCGGCGGCAAATGAAGTTGAAGGGTGATTCACATTTCTGGTCATCCGAACATGAATACTGAATCAGTATTGCAGTGCGTCAGGCGCTGGAGGCCTTTGGAGATGTGGTCGGATATTGCGTTGCGTCAGGGATTGGGGGCGGGCGGTGAGGGGGAGACACACAGCGGCAGGGATTGAAACAACGTGTCCGGACTCGGGATGGGGTGTGTCGGAGGCGGGAATCGAATGAGTCGAGGCGGGGTGGGGGCTACGCTCGCGGGAGGGCGACGTCTGGCCCCTGGTTGAGGATTTCCATGTCCCGTCATCAGTTCAGTCGGAGTGAGTTCCTGTCGTTGACCAGCCTGCTCGCGGGGAGTGCGCTCTGGAGTGCCCCGGCGGGTGCCGCGGCGCCCGCGCCGACGAAGGCTCCGGCTCGGCAGGCTCCGAAGGAGACGAAGGGGTTCCCGGCGGAGCCCACGCGCGCGGAGGTGGAGGAGGTCCGCCGGGCCTGTCGTGGCTCTCTCACGGGGGTGCACGCGTCGGATGACCCGGGCGCGGAGCTCGTCGCCGTGGGCGAGTGGATGCGGCGCCAGGGCGTGAAGGGGGACTTCTACGGCGACAGCGAGTTCATCGACGGCTTCGAGAAGAAGGTCGCGGGGATGTTGGGCTTCGAGGCGGGCTGCTACATGCCCACCGGCACCATGGCGCAGCTCAGCGCGCTGCGAATCTATGCGGACGCGTTGAAGAACCGGAACTTCGGCGTCCACCCGTCGTCACACCATGTGTTGCACGAGGACAGCGCGCACGTGGTGTTGCATGGGCTGCATGACGTCATCGTCTCTCCCTGGACGCGGCCGTTGCTGGCCAGGGACGTGCTCGAGTCGCCGGAGCCGCTCGGCGTCGTGAGCGTCGAGCTGCCGGTGCGGTGGCTGGGCGGTCAGCTCCAGACGTGGGAGCAGTTGGAGGAGCTGAAGAAGACGTGCCGGGAGAAGGGCGTGAAGCTCCACATGGACGGGGCGCGGCTGTGGGAGTGCCAGCCCTTCTACAACCGGCCCTTTCCGGAGATCTGCAAGGGCTTCGACTCCGTCTACGTGTCCTTCTACAAGCGGGTGGGCGCGCTGGGCGGGGCGATGCTGGTGGGAGGCCGCGACTTCATCCGAGAGGCGCGCATCTGGCGGCACCGGCATGGAGGGAACCTCTTCCACCTGACGCCCTACGTGGCCTCCGCGGCCATGCGGCTGGACGCGGCGGTGGCGCGAGTCCCCGCGCAGGTGAAGCGCGCGAAGGCGCTGACCGAGGCCCTGGCGGCTGACAGCCGCCTCACCGTGCTGCCGCGTCCGGTGCAGACGAACATGTTCCGTGTGTTCGTGCGCGGAGACGCGAAGGCGCTCTCACTGCGCGCCTTCTACGTGGCGCGGGACACGGGCGTCTGGCTGGGAGGCTTCAGTCCCACGCGGGTGCCCGGCGTCGTCGAGACGGAGCTTCAGGTGAGCGAGGGCCTGGACAACGTCTCCGATGCGGACGTCGTTCGTGCCTACCGGAGGTTCCTCGACGAGGCGACGTGAGGGAGGGCGGTTGGTCGCCAGGCTGCTTGTCCGTCGGGTGGCCGCCGCCATTGCGGAGGGCGGACGCTGCGTTAACTCAAAGGTATGACCGAAGCACTTCCCACCACGCGCGACTTCATGATTCCCGAGGGTTGCCCCGTCTGTGCGGCGGACCTGCCGGTACGTGTCACGGCGGCGGGTCCCAGCGGCGTCTGCAAGCACTGCGGATGGCTGGGGCGGCCCCTCATCACCGTGACCCACAAGGGACTGAGCGTCAGCTACGAGGGCGCGCAGGCCTGAGCGACACAGGTCATCCGGGGGCGCGCGCCAAGGCCGCGCCCGGATGGCCCGAGTCCACGGGCGCGATGAGTTGGCGCCCTCGGGCAGGCGCCAGCCGTGACTCTGGGCGCCGCGTGAGCTCGAGGCTCAGCCCGCCTGGGCCGTGGGAGTCTCCGCCGGCTGTGGCTCGGCCGGAGTGGGGCGTCCCGCGGTCTCCAGCCGATCCACCTTCCGCAGCTCGGGGAAGCCCCAGGCCCAGATGGCGACGATGGCCAGTGTGCCCACGGCTCCCGTGACGACGGCCGGAATCGCGCCCACGTGCTCCGCGAGCCAGCCCGCGCGGAACTCGCCCAGCTCGTTGGAAGCGCCGATGCACATCATGTTCACCGCGCCCACTCGGCCGCGCATCTCGTCCGGCGTGGCCATCAGCTCCAGCGTGTGGCGCACCACCACGCTCACCATGTCGGCGGCGCCCGCGATGGCCAGCGCCACCAGGGACAGCGGCAGGGACTTGCTCATGCCGAACACGAGCGTTGCCGCGCCGAAGATGGCCACCGCCGTGAACATCTTCCAGCCCGCCCGGCCAGCCAGGGGACGCATCGCCAGCATGACGGCCACCACCGCCGCGCCCGCGGCCGGCGCGCACCGCAAGAGTCCCAGTCCCCAGGGCCCCGTGTGCAGCACGTCCCGCGCGTAGATGGGCAGCAGCGCCACCGCGCCACCCAGCAACACGGCGAAGAGGTCCAGCGTGATGCTCCCCAGGAGCAACCGCTGCCGACGCACGAAGCCCAGGCCCGCCACCAGCGTGGAGAAGGACAGCGGCTGCGACGAGGCCCGGCCGGTCCGCACCTTCAACGAGAGAATCCACACCACCGTCAGCGCGCAGAGCGACGCGGAGCCCAGATACGCCCCGGTGGCTCCCGCCCAGCCGTAGAGGACTCCGCCGACCGCCGGGCCCGCGATGGTGGCCACCTGCCACGTGGTGGAGTTCACGGCGACCGCGCGCGTCAGCTCGTCCTTCGGCACCAGGTGCGGTGTGAGCGCTCCGCCAGCGGGGGCGTAGAACGCGCGGGCCGTTCCGAAGAGGACCAGGACTCCGTAAACGAAGCGCACGTCCGTGATGTGGCCCAGGGAGAAGGACAGCAGCGCGAGGCTGCACAGCAACATCACGCTCTGGCAGATGGCCAGGATGATGCGGCGATCAAACCGGTCGGCGACCTGTCCGCCAATCAGACAGAAGGCGAGGAAGGGCACGAACTGGGCAAGGCCCGTGTAGCCCAGGGCCAGGGCGCTGCCCGTCACTTCATAGACCTGCCAGCCGATGGCCACGGACTCGATCTGCATGGCGAGCACCGCGCAGAGCCGGGCGATCTGGTACGTGCGGAAGTCACGGTGACGGAAGACGGAGAGGGAAGGGGCGGCGGTCTCTGACATGCTGGAGCGGGGCTGTAACGCACGCCCGCCGGCCTTTCCAGTCACAGTGTGAGGACGCGGAGGGAGAGCACTCGGGCCGCCTGCCTCCTGTTCGCCGGTCCCCACGGCGGGCGCGTCCTGGACTACGGTAGCGCCCCCCTTTCGAGGTGTGACTCAGGCAGACGTCTTCTGGAAGCGGCGCGAGGCCACGGCCATCATCATGAAGCCGAAGACGGCGAGCGCGAGCACCTGCCGCCACAAGTCACCCAGTCCCGCTTCCTTGAGCAGCGCGCCGCGCAAGACCTCCACGTAGTAGCGCACGGGGTTCAGGTACGTCAGCCACGCCAGCCAGTCCGGCATCGCCCGGATGGGGCTCATCACCCCGGACAGGAGCACCGCGGGCAGCACGAAGAGGAACCCCCCGACGAACGCCTGCTGCTGCGTGCGGCTCACCGTCGCGATGAGCAGGCCCACGCCCAGGGTGGACAGCAGGTAGAAGAGGGTGGCCACCGCGACGAGCGTGAGGCTTCCGCGCAGGGGAACCTTGAAGACCCAGGCGCCCACGCTCAGCGCGAGCCCCACGTCCACCAGGCCAATCAACAGGAACGGCGTCACCTTGCCCGCCATCAGGATGCCAGGGCGCAGCGGTGTCACCTGGAGCTGCTCCAGCGTCCCCGTCTCGCGCTCACGGGAGAGGCCCATGGCCATGATGACCGTGGTGACGATGAGCAGCAGCATCGCGGCGATGCCCGGCACCACGTACACGGACGTGGACAGCTCCGGGTTGTAGAGCACGCGTGGCATCAGCTCCACCGGCGAGCGGGGCGGCGTCTCGCCCCGGGCCTGTGCCTGCGCTTGTGCCAGTTGCATCGCCCTGAGCACCGCGTACTGCGCCACCGCGTTCGCCGCGACGGACGAGCGCGTCGGGTCCGAGCCATCCACCAGCGCCTGCACCTGCGCGCCCTCGCCCCGCAGCAGGTCCTTCTGGAAGTCCCGAGGGAAGATGAGCGCCACGGAGGCCTCCCCGCGTTCCAAGGCCTCCTCGGCGGCGAGCTCGTCGGAGACCTCGGCCTTCGAGTCGAGCGTGTCCCCGGCGAGCTGGGAGCGCGCGTAGTCGCGGCTCTCCGCCGTCTTGTCCCGGTCCACCACCACCGTGGGGACATGGCGCACGTCGAAGTTCACCGCGAAGCCGAGCAGGAAGAGCTGCATCAGCGGAGCCAGCGTGATGAGCGCCATGACCCGGCGGTCTCTCGCGGTCTGGCGCACCTCCTTCACCACCACCGCGCGGTACTGCACCACCAGCGGATGCATGTTCGCCCAGCCTCCCTTCAGTCCAGTCGACGCTGGAAGCGGCGGGTCGCCACCACCAACATGAGGGCCGCGAACAGGGCCAGGGCCACCAGCTGCGGCCACAGGACGTCCAGGCCATTGCCGCGCAGGAGCACCCCGCGCAGCGTCGCCACGTAGTACCGCGCGGGAATCAACGTGCTGATGAGCTTGAGCGGCGTCGGCAGGTTCTCGATGGGGAAGATGAAGCCCGACAGCAGCATCGACGGCAGCACGGACGTCATCGTCGCCACCTGCGTCGCAACCACCTGGTTGCGCGTCACCACCGAGATGAGCAGCCCCTGTCCGAGCATCCCCACCAGGAACAGGACCGAGCCCAGGCTCAGGGCGACGAGGCTTCCTCGCACCGGAACGTCGAACACCCACGCGCCCACCGTGAGCACCAGCAATACCTGGAGCAGGCCGATGCCCAGGTAGGGCAGCAGCTTGCCCACGACAATCTCCAGCCGGCCCACGGGCGTCGCGAAGAGCTGCTCCATGGAGCCTCGCTCCCACTCGCGCGCCACCGTCAGCGCGGTGATGAGTACCGCGACGATGGCCAGGAGATACGCCGCCAGGCCCGGCACCAGGAACATCGCCGAGCGCGCATCCGGATTGAACAGCGTGCGCACGCGTGCTTCCAGCGGAGGCGCGGCCACTCGCACCGGACCTCCCAGCTTCCGGCCCGCCATCTCCACCAGGGCCTGGGCCTTGGCGAGCGCCTGCGTGGCCGAGTTTCCGTCCGCGCCGTCCACCAGCAACTGGACCTGGGCGCCTCCGCGCTTCACGTCCTCGGCGAACCCCTTCTTGATGAGGAGCACGCTCATCGCGGTGCCCTTGCGCAGCGCCCCGACTGCTTCGTCCGGCGACGTGCCGTCCTGGACGACCACGAACTCCTGGGACGCGGTGACCTGGCGCACCAGCTCTCGCGACAGGTCCGTGCGGTCCTGGTCCACGACGGCCAGCTCCAGGTGGTCCACGTCGAAGCTGATGCCGAAGCCGAACAGCACCAGCATCACCACCGGCATCGCCAGGGCCAGGTAGAGGGTGCGGATGTCGCGCCGGATGTGCAGCACCTCCTTGCCCGCCATCGCGAGGATGCGACCCACCCTGTGATTCACACGTGTCGAGGCCATGGGCTCAGTCATCTCCCCGCTGCGCTCGGGCCGTGAGCGCCAGGAACACGTCATCCAGCGTGGGCGCCGAGTCCTCCAGCTCCAGCGGGTCCACGCCGCGCGCCCGCAGCCAGTCCGCCAGGGCCTCCGCGGGCAGGCGCTCCGGGTCCACGCGCACGGTGGCGCCAGAGCCGAAGCGGCTCACGTCCAGCACGCCCGCCATGCCGCGCAGCGAGTCCAGCGCCGGGGCGAGGCGCGGGCCTCGCACCTCCAGCACCCGGCCCGGAGCGTGCGTCCGCTTCAGCCCCGCTGGCGTGTCCAGCGCCACCAGCTTCCCGTCCACCATGATGCCGATGCGGGCGCAGTTCTCCGCCTCGTCCATGTAGTGCGTGGTGACGAAGACGGTGGTGCCGCGCGAGGCGAGGTATCGAATCAGCTCCCAGAAGGAGCGGCGCTGTATCGGGTCCACGCCCGCGGTGGGCTCGTCCAGGAAGACGATGCGAGGCCGGTGCAGCACCGCGCTCGCCAGCGCCACGCGCTGCTGCAGTCCTCCGGGCAGCGCCCCCGTCACCTCGTCCTGCACGGCGCCGAGCTGCATCCGCTCTACCATCTCCCCGATGCGCGTCTCCAGCTCCCGGCCATAGGCGCCGTAGGCGGAGGCGAAGAACTCCAGGTTCGCCCTCACGCTCAGGTCCAGGTACAGCGAGAACTTCTGGGACATGTAGCCGATGCCGGCCTTCACGCGCTCGGGCTCCTTGTCCACGTCGAAGCCCGCGACGCGCGCGCCACCCCCGGTGGGCTTCAGCAGGCCGCACAGCATCCGGATGGTGGTGGACTTGCCCGCGCCGTTGGCGCCCAGGTATCCGAAGATTTCGCCCGTGCCCACCTCGAAGCTCACGTCGTCCACGGCCGTGAAGCTCCCGAAGCGCCGCGTCAGGTGCTGCACCTCGATGGCCGGAGTCATGCGGCCCTCCCGCCGTCGCGCTTCTCGACGAGGGCCAGGAAGACCGCCTCGAAGTTGTTGGCCGCCGCCCCGTGCTGGCGCGCCAGCTCCCGAGGGTCTCCCTCCGCGATGAGCTCTCCTGAGTAGAGCAGGCCCACCCGGTGGCACCGCGCCGCCTCGTCCATGTACGGCGTGGACACCAGCAGCGTCATGCCCTCGTGGACCAGGCCATACAGCAGCTCCCACAGCTCGCGGCGGCTCACCGGGTCCACGCCGTTGGTGGGCTCGTCCAGGAGCAGCACGCGGGGCCGGTGGAGCAGGGCGCACGCCAGCGCCAGCTTCTTGTACATGCCGCCCGACAGCGCATCCGCGCGCCGGTCCGTGAAGCGGCCCAGTCGGGTGATATCCAGCAGGCGCTCGCGTCGCTCGGCGAAGTCCTGCTTCGAGAGGCCGAACAGCCGCGAGAAGAAGCGCAGGTTCTCGTCGACGCTCAAGTCTCCGTAGAGCGTGTTCCGCTGCGGCACCAGCCCCAGGGACTCGCGCACGGAGGAGCGCGTATTCGCCGGGTCCTCGCCGAGCATCCTCACGTGCCCCGCGTCGGGGAGCAGCAGTCCCGCCATCAACCGGATGGCCGTCGTCTTCCCCGCGCCGTCCGGCCCCACCAGCCCGTAGACCTCTCCGGTGTGGACGGCCAGCGACACGCCCTTCAGCGCCTGCGCCGCTCCGAAGGCACGACGCACGTCCTCCAGCGACACGTCCACCTCGGGGCGGGTGCTCACGGCCGTTGCTCCGCCACCGCCGCGTCGTTCGCCGGCCCCAGCGTGATATCCACGGGCATGCCCGGAAGCAGCACGCCTTCGGGCGCGTCGATGTGCACCTCGACGGGGTAGACGAGTCGGTCCCTGTCGCCGCGCGTCTGCACGTTGCGAGGGGTGAAGGCGGCCTCGCGCGCCACGGTGACGACGCGCGCATTGAACGTGCGGTCGGGATACGCGTCCGCGCGCACCGTGGCGGACTGCCCCGGCTTCGCCGCCGCCAGCTCCGCGTTGGGCAGGTAGAAGGTCGCCTTCGGCCGGTGCGTGTCCACCAGTCGCGCGACGACGGCGCCCGGCAGGGCCAGCTCGCCCACCTCCAAGGGCAGCGTCTCCACCGTGCCGCTCAGCGGCGCGCGCAGCTCGCACTCCGCCACCGACACCTGGGCCCGGCGCACCGTGGCCTCCGCGGCCTGGATGGCGCGCAGCGCGGACTCGGCCTGCTGGATGCTGGCACGCTCCTGCTCCGTCGCGGCGCGGGCCTGGCGGGATGCCGCCGTGCTCGCATGTCTCGCCGCCGCGAGCTGCTGCTCCAGGGACTGGGCCTGCGCGCGCGCCTGGTCCAACGAGGCCGCGGTCGTCGCGTCTCCCATCTGCTGGAGACGGTCCGCCTGTCGCTGGGCCAGTCCATGCTGGTCCGCCAGCGAGGCGATCTGCGCCTGGCTTCCCTCGGCCTGCGCGGCCACGGCCTCGCTGCTTCGTCCCGCGGCCACCGCCACCGCGCGCGCACCGTCTGCTTGCGCCTGCGCCATGGCCAGTCGCGCGGTGGCTTCACTCAGCCCCGCCTCGGGCTCCGTGCAGTCCAGGGTGACGAGCACCGCGTTCTTCTCCACGCGCGCGCCTTCCTCCACATGCCGCGTCACCACTCGCGCATTGAGCCGGGCCCGCACATCCACCGCCGTGCCCTCCACCACGCCCGAGCCTCCCGCGGGTCCCTCCGCGGCCCGCCGGTCCTTCAGGATGCGCACCCCCAACAAAGTGGCGAGCACCACCACCAGGACCACGAACACCACGACGGCACGTCGCATGGAGCCTCTCCTCGATGCCGCGGCTTCCCCCCGCGGTGACGCCCGGCCTGATGGCAAGGCCCATGCCAGCACTCGCACGCCGAGAGCGCCCGCATGGGTGTCGGAGGCCCGCGCGGCACCCCTGCCGGAAACCCGGCACCCCGCCGGAAGGCCGACACCCGTCACGTGGCGCTGACCGCGCTCCTCGCCTTGGAGGAGAAGGTGCGCATGCCCCATGAGAGGGGCGCCCTTCCGAGGAGAGGAGGGGCTTTCACCACGGCATCTTCATGCTTCTTCACGGGTTCGTTCGAACCCGCCATGGCACCTTGCGCCTGCCTTCCTCGGAGGATGGGGAGGGTGGCACCGCCATTGCTCATGAACCGCGCGCCACATCCCGTGCGCATCTCGTTGAAGGCGAAGAGGCCCCATGCTGCTCGACATGTACCTGTACTTCTGCCTGCCGCTCACCCGCCCGATCCAGCAGGGGCCCAAGGCCAAGGCCGCGCCCCGACGGAGGCGACCGAGCGTCCGCGCCGTCGCGCCCTCCCGGCCCGCTCCCCGGCGCGGCGTGAAGGCCGTGGCCGCCAAGACGGACAAGCCCTCCACCGGGGCCCGCCGGCCGGCGAAGCGCTCGCTGCGGGTGCTCGACGGAGGCCGCGCCGGCCTGCGCTGAGTCGAAGTTCCAGCCTCGCGCGCGGGGTTGATTGAATTGACAATCTGGGTCCATCTTGTCAAATCTGTCCAAGATGGGTACCGAGCTGAAATCTCCCGAGAAACCGCCGGACGACGCACGGCGGAGCCGGCTGCTGGACGCGGCGCTCAGTGTCTTCCTGCGCTACGGCTTCCGGAAGACGTCCATGGACCAGGTGGCCCGCGCCGCCGACGTGTCCCGCCAGGGGCTGTACCTGCACTTCGCGACGAAGGAAGAGCTCTTCCAGGCGACGTTGCAGCACGCGATGGAGGCCTCGCTGCGGAGCGCCAGCGAGGGGTTGTCGGATGTCTCCCTGCCGCTGGAAGAGCGGCTGGTGCGGGGCTTCGACGCCTGGGTGGGTCGCTACGTCGGCATGGTGGGCGCGGACGCCAAGGACCTGACGGAGGTCCTGAGCTCCATGGGGCTGGGCGAGGAGGCCGCGCGCTACGAGGCCCTGTTCCAGGAGGCGGTGGTGAAGGTGCTGCGGGCCTCCGGACTGGTGGCCGCGTACAAGTCCACCGGCCTCACCGCGCGGCAGCTCACCGACACGCTCTACGCGACGGCGCGCGGGCTCAAGTACCTCAGCGGTACGCGTGAGGCATTCGTTCAAGGCATCGGCGTCGCGGTCCGCGCGCTGTGCATGCCCCTGGGAGCATCCCGATGAAGACGCGAGGTTTACGGCGTGTGCTGCGCCGTGGAGCAATGGGCTTGGGCGCGGTGCTGGCGGTGGGCATCCTCGTGCTCGTCGTGGACGGCTATACGGGCTTCGGCAAGAAGGCGACGGGGGCCCGGCGGGAGCGGATGGAGCGCTCGCCCCAGTGGAAGGACGGGCACTTCGACAACCCCCAGCCGCTGGTGAACCACTTCGGGGAGATGATGTCGGGGATATTCGACGCCAGTCCCCACACCAGTCCCGGGGAGCCGCTGGCGGTGGAGGCCATCAACCCCCAGCGCTTCCTGACGCCGCCCGCGACGGGGCTGCGGGTGACGTGGATGGGGCACTCCTCTCAGCTGGTGGAGATCGACGGGCATCGCATCCTGACGGACCCGGTATGGAGCGACCGCGTCTCGCCGTATTCCTGGGTGGGCCCCAAGCGGTGGTTCGCGCCGCCCATCGCCCTGGAGGATGTACCTCCCATCGACGCGGTGGTCGTCTCGCATGACCACTACGACCACCTGGACCGCCCGACGCTCCTGGCGCTGAGGGACTCCGCGAAGCACTCCAAGGTGGTGTTCATCGTGCCGCTCGGCGTGGGTGCGCACCTGGAGTACTGGGGCATTCCGGCGGAGCGAATCGTGGAGCTGGACTGGTGGGAGCGCACGCGCGTCGGAGATATGGAGATTGTCGCCACCCCCGCGCGCCATGCCTCCGGGCGCTTCCTGTTCGACAAGGACTCCACGCTCTGGGCCGGCTACGCGCTCATCGGCTCCAAGCACCGGGCGTTCTACTCCGGCGACACGGGCCTGTTCCCGGCCATGCGGGACATCGGCGAGCGCCTGGGGCCCTTCGATGTGACGATGATTGAGACGGGCCAGTACCACCGCGCCTGGCCGGACTGGCACATCGGTCCCGAGCAGGCAGTGCTGGCACACCAGATGCTACGTGGAAAGGTCATGATTCCGGTGCACTGGGCCCTCTTCGGGCTCGCCTACCACGGGTGGACGGAGCCGGCCGAGCGGGCCCGCGCCGAGGCCGAGCGCCTCTCCGTGACGTTGCTGCTGCCCAGGCCTGGACAGAGCGTGGAGCCGGAGGTCGAAGCGGCGGGTGTTCGGGAGCGATGGTGGCCGGAGCTGGCGTGGGAGACCGCGGCGCAACATCCCATCCTCTCCACGGGCATGGGGGCGCCCGTGACGGCGAACCAGCCTGGAGGTCAGCCATGAAGGTCATCCTCTTCGGCGCGACGGGCATGGTGGGGCAGGGGGTACTGCGCGAGTGCCTGCTGTCGCCCGACGTGGAGCAGGTGCTCGCGGTGGGCCGCGCGGAGACGGGGCAGAAGCACGCGAAGCTGCGCGAGCTGTTGCTCAAGGACTTCCTGGACGCCTCCTCGGAGTCCTCGCTCGACGGCTATGATGCCTGCTTCTTCTGCCTGGGCGTGTCGTCGGCGGGGATGAAGGAGGAGGACTACCGGCGGGTGACGTACGACTTGACGCTGTCGGCGGCGCAGGTGCTGGTGCGGACGAACCCGAGGATGACCTTCATCTACGTCTCGGGCGCGGGGACGGACAGCACGGAGAAGGGGCGCTCGATGTGGGCCCGCGTCAAGGGGCGCACGGAGAACGCGCTGGCCGCGATGCCGTTCCGCGCGGTGTACCTGTTCCGACCGGGCATCATCCGGCCGATGCACGGCATCGAGTCGAAGACGCGAGTCTACCGGGTCCTCTACAAGGTGCTCAGCCCGCTGTACCCGGTGCTCAAGGCCGTGGCTCCGAAGTTCGTGACGACCACGGAGGCGGTGGGGCTGGCGATGCTGGCCACCGCCGAGCTGGGAGCGCCGAAGAAGGTGCTCGAGAACGACGACATCAACGAGCTGGCCCGCCGCTATTTGGAGCGTCGGGCGGGCACCCGGGCCGAGCACGCCTCGGCCTGACAGGGCGACATGGAACCGCGAACCCGCCGCAGCTACGAAGCCCTTCGGCTCAAGCACATCGGCCGCATCTTCGGCCGCATGGTGCGCTTGCGCGCGTATGGCGGCATGTTGCTGATGGTGGCTGTGTCGGCTGCGACGCTCGCGGATGGCGCGCCCTGGCGCCGCATCTGGCTGCCCGTCCAGGTGGTGTTGGCCCTGTCGTTCTTCTTCTTCGAGCTGCGCCGTTACGAGCGAGAGGGGCTCACGGAGCGCAGCATCGCCGGCAACCTGATGGTGGGAATCGTCCTGGAGCAGAGCCTGACGTGGGGCACGGGAGGACTGGCCAGTCCGCTGCTGCCGCTCGTCCTCCCGCTGGCCTTCGTGGGTGCCGCGGTGCTTCCGCCCCGTCAGCGGCTCGCGTTGATGGGAGCGGAGCTGGGGCTCTTGTCCCTCTTGTCGGCGGCACACGTGTTCGGGTGGACTCCACCCCTGCACCTGTCGTTCTTGGGAGAGCCTTCTCGGGAGACGCTCATCGCGGTGGCGGTGTTCATCCTGCTCCTGGTGGTGGCGGCCAACATCGTGGGCGCAGCCATCCGGGGCACCTTCGAGGACATGCTGGCGGAGTCCTTCCACCAGCGCGACGAGCTGTTCGCCACGCATCGCGCCCACGCTCGCACGCTGGAGTCCTTGTCGGGGGAGATTGCCCACGAGCTGAAGAATCCCCTCGCCACGGTGAAGGGGCTCACGCAGCTCATGCGGCGCGAGCCCGGGCGCGCGCAACCCCAGGAGCGGTTGGAGGTGCTGGCGGGCGAGGTGACTCGCATGCAGGACATCCTGGAGGAGTTCCTCAACTTCTCGCGTCCGCTGGTGCCGTTGTCGGTCAGCGAGGTGGACCTGGGCGCGCTGTGCGACGAGGCCTTGGTGCTGCACGAGGGGCTCGCCGCCGAGCACGGCGTCCGACTGGCCCGGGGCGGCGAGGGGCAGGTGGTCGCCGTGTGTGATCCTCGCAAGGTGAAGCAGGTGGTGATGAACCTGCTCCACAACGCCATCGACGCGAGTCCCCGAGGAGGCCAGGTGGTGGTGGACGTCGAGTCCGGGAGCGTGGGCGACGTGCGCGTCGTCATCCGGGATTCGGGAGCGGGGCTGTCCCCGGAGGTGTCCGCGCGGGCCTTCGACGCGGGTGTCACCACGAAGTCGAAGGGCTCCGGGCTCGGGTTGACGGTGGCGCGTGCGCTGGCGCGGCAGCATGGCGGTGAAGTGACGCTTCGCAACGAGGCGTCCGGAGGCTGTGTGGCGGAGCTGATGTTGCCGCGCGAGCTTCCGGCGGACACCCTGGGTCCGGTGCGAGACGTCCGTGAGGTGGTCCATGCGCGGTGAGTCGGGCGCGGTGTCTCGCGTGCTGGTGGTGGACGATGACGCGGGCGTGCGCTTCACGCTGAGGGAGATGTTGCGCAGCCTGTCCGGCGTGGAGGTGGAGCAGGCGGAGGACGGCGAGGCCGCGTTGGAGAAGCTGGCGTCGCGCCCGTTCGAGCTGGTCATCACCGACCTGCGCATGCCTCGGATGGACGGCATGGAGCTGGTGCGCCGGGTCAGCGCGGTGCCCCACGCGCCGCGCATCATCGTCATCACCGCGCATGGCTCGGAGCGCTTCGCCGTGGAGGCGGTGAAGGCGGGCGCCTATGACTACTTCCGCAAGCCCTTCGACGTGGACGAGCTGCTCGCCGTCGTCACGCGCGCCCTGGAGTCCGTGCGGCTCCGCCATGAGAACGAGCGACTGACGGGGGAGCTGAACCTGTCGCGCTCCATGGTTTTCTCCTCGGAGCCCATGGGTCGGCTGGCGCAGCTGGTTCAACGCGCGGGCTCTCGCGACGTGACGGTGCTCATCACCGGGGAGAGCGGCACCGGCAAGGAGCGCGTGGCGGAGGCACTGGTGCGCGCGTCGCCGCGAGCGAACGGGCCCTATCTGCGCTTCAACTGCGCGGCCCTCACCGAGGAGCTCGCGGAGGCGGAGCTGTTCGGCCACTCGAAGGGCGCCTTCACCGGAGCGCATCGGGTCCGCCCGGGGCTGTTTCGCGAGGCGGACGGCGGGACGCTGCTGCTGGACGAAGTCGGCGAGCTGGCGCCTCCGCTCCAGGCCAAGCTGTTGCGCGTGCTCCAGGAGAGCGAGGTCCGCCCGGTGGGAGAAGACCGACCGGTGAAGGTGGACGTCCGCATCCTGGCCGCCACGCACCGCGACTTGCGCAAGCGCGCGGCGGAAGGGCAGTTCCGCGAGGACCTCTACTACCGGCTCAACGTGGTGCAGCTCCGCGTGCCGCCGCTGCGAGAGCGCCCCGAGGACATCCCCGTGCTGGCGCGGATGTTCCTGGACCGCTTCAGCGACAGGTTCCACACGGGCCCGTTGAAGATACCGGAGGGCTTCGTCGACCGGCTGATGGCGCTGCCCTGGCCGGGCAATGTCCGCGAGCTGGAGAACACCCTGGAGAGCCTGGTGGCCCTGTCGAGCGATGGCGAGCTGGACCTGTCCCTCCTGCCGACGTCCGAGCCCCGCTCTACGGCCGCCACGTCCACGGGGCCCATGGCCGAGGGTGCCCGGAGCGAGGAGGGGGAGGCCACCCCCACGGGCACGGGGCTCAAGGAGCGCGTCGAGGCCTATGAGCGGGGGCTCGTGCTCGACGCACTGCGCATCGAGGGCGGAAACCGCAGCGGCGCGGCGCGGCGGCTGGGCATCGGCCGGGCCACCCTGCACGACAAGCTGCGCAAGTACGGGCTGGACAGCGCCCCGGATGAAGGCGGAGAAGGCCGGGGCTGACGTCCCCCTCGGGCTCGGGAACAAACGGCGATACGGGCCGTTCGGGGGCGGTTGTGTCCCCCCACGATGTCGCGTCCCATTACTGGAGCGTGCATGTCCCCCGTGTCCCGCCGTCTCGCGGCGCTGCTTTGGTTGTCCCTCGCAAGTCCCGCCGTCGCCCAGACGCCACCGCCCACTCCGTCGAAGGCCCCCGGTGCCTCGACGCCGGAGCGCACGGAGCGCATCCGCTCGCGCTACACCAAGTTCGAGTACCGCATCCCCATGCGGGACGGCGTGAAGCTCTTCACCTCCGTCTACATCCCCGTCGATGCCTCTCCCGCGAAGCGCTATCCCATCCTGCTGGTGCGCACGCCCTACAGCGTCGCGCCCTATGGGCTGGACCGCTACAAGACGCAGCTCGGACCGAGCGAGGCCTACGAGAAGGAGGGCTTCATCTTCGTGTTCCAGGACGTGCGCGGCCGGCTCATGTCCGAGGGCGACTTCGTCAACGTGCGCCCCATCAACCCGAAGAAGGGCGCGAAGGACACGGACGAGAGCACCGACACGTACGACACCATCGACTGGCTGGTGGCGCGCGTGCCGAACAACAACGGCAAGGTGGGGCAGTGGGGCATCTCCTATCCCGGCTTCTACGCCTCCGCGGGCGCCATCAGCGGCCACCCGGCGCTCAAGGCGGTGTCTCCGCAGGCGCCCATCGCTGACTGGTTCTGGGACGACATGCACCGGCACGGTGCGTTCAACCTGTCGCTCGCGTTCAACTTCTTCTCGGGGTTCGGCAAGCCCCGGCCGGCGCCCACGGACAACGAGGACTGGTCGCGCTTCGAATACGGCACGCCGGACGGCTACGAGTTCTTCATGGACCTGGGGCCGCTGAGCAACGCGGAGACGAAGTACTTCAAGGGCGACGTCGCGTTCTGGAAGGACGTCACGGCGCATCCCAACTACGACGCCTTCTGGCAGGCGCGGAATCTCCTGCCGCACCTGAAGGGCCTGAAGGCGGCGATGATGGTGGTGGGCGGCTGGTACGACACCGAGGACCTGTACGGCCCGCTGCGGACGTACGCCGCCATCGAGAAGCAGAACCCGGGCGTGGCGAACACGCTGGTGATGGGCCCGTGGCAGCACGGCGGCTGGGTGGGCACCGAGGGCTCCAGCCTGGGTGACGCCGAGTTCGGCTTCCGCACCTCGGACATGTACCAGGAGCTGGGCCTGGCCTTCTTCAAGCAGCACCTCAAGGGGGGCGAGAAGGCGGCGGTGCCGGAGGCGCTGGTGTTCGAGACGGGCGCCAACCGCTGGCGCCAGTTGGAGAGCTGGCCGCCGAAGGGGCTGCGTGAGACGCGGCTGTTCTTCCAGCCCAAGGGTGGGCTGTCCCAGAAGGCGCCCACGGGCACCACGGAGTCGTTCGCGGAGTACATCAGCGACCCGGCCAAGCCGGTGCCGTACACGCAGGAGATCACCACGCGCTGGAGCAAGGACTACATGGCGGAGGACCAGCGCTTCGTCGCGAGCCGACCGGACGTGCTGGTGTTCGAGACCGAGCCCCTGGAGCAGGACCTCACGCTGGCGGGCCCGCTGGAGGCGGACCTGTGGGTTTCCACGACGGGCTCGGACGCGGACTGGGTGGTGAAGCTGGTGGACGTGAATCCCGGCAAGCCGCGCGGCTGGAGTCGGAGCGACGCGGAGAAGGGCGCGAAGAACCGGGGTGGCCAGCAGACGCTGGTGCGCGGAGAGCCGTTCCGCGGGCGCTTCCGCGACAGCTACAGCGAGCCCAAGGCCTTCAAGCCCGGTGAGGTGACGAAGGTGCGCTTCACCATCAACGACGTCTTCCACACGTTCCAGAAGGGGCACCGGGTGATGTTCCAGGTCCAGTCGAGCTGGTTCCCGTTCATCGACCGCAACCCGCAGACGTACGTGCCCAACATCTTCGAGGCGAAGGAGGCGGACTTCACGCGCGCCTTCCACCGCGTGTACCACTCCGCGGCGCACCCCAGCTCCATCAAGGTGGGTGTGCTGCCGGCGCTGGACGCCCAGGGCAACTAAAGGTGGTGCGAGTGAGCGCGGCGGTGCATCTGTCAGGCACCGTCCGCTCGCGCGCGAAGGGCGGGTGACGGGGCGGGACTTCCTTCCCGTTCCTGTTACGTTTCGCCCGCACGGAGGGAGGGGAGGGTCATGAAGGGCACCGAGAGCGGGCCGGTGCGGCTCGATGGGAGTGAGGGTGAGGGGGGAGGGCAGATCCTCCGCTCGGCGTTGTCGCTGTCACTCATCACCGGACGGCCGTTTCACATCACCCACCTGCGCTCGCGGCGGGAGCCTCCGGGGTTGAGGCCCCAGCACCTGGCCTGTGTGCGCGGCGCCGAGGCCCTGGGTGGTACCAGCGAGGGCGCCACGGTGGGCGCCTCCGAGCTGTCCTTCACGCCGGGCCCCGTGCGCGCGGGCGACTACCTGCTGGAGGTCGGCACCGCGGGCAGCACGCCGCTCATCTTCCAGTGCCTCGTCTATCCGCTGGCCCTGGCCGGGGGTGGAAAGCTCACGCTCCGGGGAGGCACGCACCTGCCGCACAGCCCCAGCTTCCACTACGTCGCCACGGTGTGGCAGCCGGTGGCCCACGCGTACGGGCTCCCCGTGCACCTCACCATGACGCAGGCGGGGTTCTATCCGGAGGGCGCGGGGGAGATGGTGGCCCACGTCTTTCCGCCGCAGGAGCCGCCCCGGCTGGTGGAGCTGCCCGCGCGGGGGATGCTGCGCGAGGTGCACGTCTCGTCCTTCGTGGGAGGCCTGCCGTTCGCCATCGCGGAGCGGCAGTCGCGCGCCGCCGTGGCGGTGCTGCGGGAGCGGGGCATCCTGGCCGAGGCGGAGAACCGCCCGTTGCCGGTGAGCCGCTCGCTGGGCACGGTGACGTTCGTGCTGGCGCAGTTCGAGCACACCATCGCCGGCTTCACCGCGCTGGGAGAGAAGGGACGGCCCGCCGAGGACGTGGGGCGCGAGGCCGGCGAGGCCCTGGCGCGCTTCATGGAGACGGGGGGCGCGCTGGACGAGTCGCTGGCGGATCAGATCCTGCTGCCGGCGGCGCTGCTGGCCGCGGGGCGCCTGGGGCCGGTGACGCCGGGCACCACGCGCTTCACCGCGGCTCGGGTGTCGGACCACCTCACCACCCATGCCCGCGTCGTCGAGCGCTTCCTGCCGGTGAAGGTCCGGGTGGAGGCGGGCGGCGCGGTGGAGGTGGCCCCGGCTTGAGGGCCGGGGTGGGGGTGGCTCAGGCCGGCTCGTCGTTGTCGCGGCTGGAGTTGTTGCCGAAGGTGTTCTGGTTGCCCATCTCCTTCGAGGTGGACCGGAAGGCGCGGAACCCGAAGGGGATGGCGACGAGGAACACCAGGCCGGCGAGGCCCACGGCCTTCCAGGGGAAGGGCTGCGCCTTCACCTGGATGTCCTTGCCATAGTTGTTGAGGTTGTTGCCCATGGCGCGCTGCTTGGCGGCCTCGCGCTCCTCGGCGGTGAGCTCACGAGGGGCGTTGAATTCCTGGACCGGTTTGCGCGGCTGAGCCAGTGCCGCTCCGCCGCCGGTCGCGAGCGCGAGGACCAGGAGGAGTCGGGCAAGGGAGGGATTTCGCATGAGGGGGGAGGCTATCACGACCCAACGGGAGTGCTGAACAGGGCTTGCACCGGGAGAGCGTGTCCAGTACGCGCCAGGGGGCCCACATCCACCCCGGACGCCATGCTGCGCCTGCCCTTCATCGCCCTCGCCAACCTGTTGCTGCTCCTGCGAACCCTGTTGGGTGCGCCCTTCCGCCTGTTCGCGGCCAGTCACAGGCCCGCCTATGTGCGCTTCCGGCTTGCGGGGGACCCTCCGTACCGGGAGCAGCGCAAGCCCCGGTTTTCGCTGGGGGGAGGCTCGCGTCCGGAGCCCGCGGACGTCACCTCGCTGGAGCGGTTCGGCGAGGCCCTGAGGCTGCTCGCGAAGGACCCCAGGGTGAAGGGAATCCTCCTGGAGGTGGAGGAGCTGGGGTTGCCGGGGGCCAAGCGCGACGCGGTGGTGGCGCTGCTGGCGGAGTTCCGGGCGGCGGGCAAGCGGGTGGTGTCCTGGGCGGTGATGGTGGACACGGACACGTACCCGGTGCTCTGCGCGGCGGACGAGGTGCTCCTGGCCCCCATGGGGCGGTTGGAGCTGGTGGGGTACTCGGCGGAGTCCACGGCGCTGGGCGAGGGGTTGTCTCGGATTGGCATCCGGCCGCAGTTCATCCGGCGGGGTGACTACAAGACGGCGCCGGAGCTCTTCACGCATCCGGAGGTGTCGGACATCCAGCGGCGCACGGTGGAGTCCTTCCTGGACGAGCGCTACGCGACGCTGGTCGACGCGGTGTCGGTGGCGCGGCGCAAGACGCCCGAGGAGGTGAGGGCGCTCATCGACCAGGGCCCCTACAGCGGACCTCGGGCGAAGGCGGCGGGGCTGGTGGACGCGCTGGTGGACGAGTCGGACCTGCCGCTGCACCTGGGGTTGGTGAAGGTGGAGGCGGGGAAGGAGCCAGCGGACGTGGAGGACACGGAGTTGGAGGCGCTGGACACGTATCTGGAGACGGTGCCGTTCCCGCCGGTGAAGTGGCGGCGGTTGAAGCGGAAGCCTCGGCTCGCGCTGGTGCCGGTGTCGGGGATGATTGTGCCGGGGAAGGGGAACGCGGGCGGGCGGCTCGCGACGGTGGATGCGGTGGTGAAGGGGTTGCGGGCGGCGGGGCGGGACAAGCGCACGAAGGCGGTGCTGCTGTATGTGAACAGCCCGGGTGGGGCGGCGATTGCTTCCGAGCAGATTCTGGAGGCGGTGCAGCGGGTGGCGCGCAAGAAGCCGGTGCTCGCGTACATGGACCAGGTGTGCGCCAGTGCGGGCTACATGGTGGCGCTGGGGGCGAAGGAGCTGTGGAGCGCCCCGCATGCGGTGGTGGGGTCCATCGGTGTGTTCGCGGGCAAGTTCGACACGTCCGGGCTGATGAACATGCTGGGCATCCACAAGACGCTGATTACGCGCGGGGCGAACGCGGGGCTGCTGTCGTTCTCGCGAGGCTTCACCGAGGGTGAGCGGGCGGCGCTGGAGGCGGACATCGAGGAGATGTACCAGTCCTTCCTGGGGCACGTGGCGAAGGCGCGGGGGCGGACGAAGGAGGAGATCCACGCGCTGGCGGAGGGCCGGGTGTACTCGGGGCTGCGCGCCAAGGACGTGGGGTTGGTGGACAGGATTGGTGGGTTCGAGGAGGCGTGTCGGTATGCGCTGTCCCTGGCGAAGGTCGCGCCTGGGGACTTCGAGCTGAAGACGTATGGGGCCGCGGAGCGGCGGATGTCGCTGCTGCGGTTGTTGATGGGCGCGGCGCAACCCCAGACGTACTCGCTGTGCTCCGTGTCGTGGAACCTGGCCGGGCAGGAGCGGGAGACGTTGGCGTCACTGGCGGATGAGACGCGGTGGAGTGCGTGGCTGCGCGAGTTGTCACGCGAGGCTCGTGGCGAGGGAGAGTCGCCGTAGTGGTCGAGTGTGAACGCCACGGGCTTGGGGAACCGCCTCCGGGAGAAATGCCATGAATCATCGGGACGCCTCTTGGGAGGACACTCCACGGTGCCGGCAGTGCAATGGGGAGTTCGAGTTCGTTAAGGCGCAAGGTCCCGTAGAGACGTATCGATGCGTGTCTTGCGGTATGGAGATGGTCGGGATCATGTCCCCTCCGATTGAGGAATTTATCAAATTCCTTGGGCCACGAGGAAAGCTGAGGGTGCGCTGGGGCGGGAAGTCAGCAGGCGCAAAAGAGGCGCACGCGTTGCGCCAGTTGGCGCCCGAACTCCAGGCCAGGTCTGTTCCGGAAGTCCTGGCTCTGCTGAGAAGCAAGAGCGAATGGGTCTTTGAGGAGCTAACTCAAGGCCAAGCGAAGGAGCTGGGGCAGCGGGCGACTGCCCTGGGCCTGGAAGTCAGCACGGAGTTTCCAGATGCCCAGTGAGCTGGCGAAGTGGGCGTAGCTCCCTGGCTTCCGCTCTCACCGGCAATGGTCCGGGCCTTCGGATGAAGAGAATCTGGCGAACAGTCGTGAGGAGCGGGCAAGTCAGGCTGGGTGGGGGAGCGCCGTAAAGGGGCCATCCGGAGTTGACCTGACGGTAGGAGCATTCTTGCTGCTTGAGCTGGCGATTGGCGACGCCTATGGCGCGGGGTTCGAATACGCGCCGGAGATGACGAAGTACAACGACCTGTCGCGCTATGTTCAGCATCCCCGGCATCTGGGGACGCTGCCTGGCATGTACACGGACGATACGCAGATGAGCCTCGCGATTGCCGAGGCGCTCATCGACGATGAACCCTGGAGGCCGCTCAACCTCGCCACGCGGTTCGTTCAGGTGTACCAGCGCGATCCTCGCGAAGGGTATGCCCGAAGCTTCCAGGAGTTCTTGGAGACCGTGCGGGATGGGCATGACTTCCTGGCTCGAATTCACGGAGACAGTGACAAGAGCGGTGCGGCGATGCGCGCCGGGCCCTTGGGCGTGTTGGGCTCGTCCAGTGAGATCATCAAGCGCTGCACGACTCAGGCGGCCATCACCCATGACACCCCGGATGGCATCCACGCCGCATGTGCCTCGGCACTGATGGTGCACTACTGCCTGTACGGAATCGGGCCCAAGGCGGAAGTGGGGGAGTACCTCCAGGAACTGGTCCCAGGGCAGTGGATCCTGCCCTGGGAGGGCAAGGTCAACGCGAAGGGCTGGATGAGCGTTCGCGCGGCGATCACGGCCCTGGCGCGCAATGCGTCCATGAGTGCGCTGCTCAAGGACTGTGTCTCGTTTGGCGGAGACGTGGACACGGTCGCCTCAATGGCATTGGCTGCGGGCTCCTGCTGCCAGGAGATTGCCCAGGATCTGCCGCAGCACCTGATCGACGGGCTGGAGAATGGCCCCTATGGTCGGGACTACCTTCACGCGTTGGATGAACGGCTCATGGCTCGCTGATCCGCCTCGCGATTGAGCTCTTGAGGGACGCGGCGTCTTGGCTCGTCCCCGTGCTACCTTCCGCGCTCCATGAAGCGGACCGTCCTCATTGGTAGCCTCCTCCTGGCCCCGGCCTGCGCCACCACGTCGCGGGAGCCCGTCTCCGTCGCGGAGTCCTACGCCCGCGCCCTGGACGAAGGCCGTCTCCAGGACGCCTACGCCCTCACCACCGATGGCCCGGAAGGGCTGGTCGCCTTCCTGGAGCGCTATTCCGACGAGACCACCCGCCGCGAACGCGCCGCCGCCGTCCGCGCCGGTGCCGCCGTCCTCGAAGCCCGCGCTCCCTCGCTCACCCTGGCTCGCGCCGGTGAGGACTGGCGCGTCGTCGAGGCCCGCCCTGCCGATGTCCCCCGTGCCGCTCTCCGCCGCTTCCTGGACGCCTCGGACGCCAAGGACTGGAAGACGGTCTGGAGCCTGCTCGCCGCGCCCTTGCGTGCCCGCTACACCCCCGAGCGACTCCAAGAGGACTTCGAGCGCGAGCCCCTCGCCAAGGAGCGCCTGCGCCGCGCCCGACTCGCGCTCAACACCCACGTCCGGGTCGGCGCCGGTGAGGCCGTCTTCCCCCTCGGCGACGAGCGGGCTGTCCTCCTCGTCCTCGAAGACGGCGAATACCGGATCTCCGCGCTCGAATAGGCCCACGGGCCCCTTCGCGCAGCGGCCCTGATGGACACCTTCAGCCCGCCAACACCCTCCAGCCCTCCAGGCCGTCGACAGGGTGCGTCCGGGTCCACCCCGCGTTAAACGACGTTGACAGTCCCCCCGGGGCTGGCATGTTCCGCGCCCGCTGAGGGGCGCCCCAAGCGCCCGTTTTCCAAAGGTTTCAGGTGTCCCGATGAGCGTTTCCGAGGCCAGCATCCTCGCGGCGATGTCCAAGGTGATCGATCCCGAGCTGCACGTGGATCTGGTGAAGGCGGGGATGGTGAAGGACATCCGCGTCAGCGGCGACACGGTCAAACTCAAGATCGAACTCACCACGCCCGCCTGCCCCATGAAGGCCAAGATCCAGGCCGACTCGGAAGCCGCGCTCAAGGCCGTCCCCGGCCTCAAGTCCTTCGACATCGAGTGGGGCGCCCAGGTCCGCGCCTCCGGCGGTGGCGCTCCGCCCCCCGGCGGCCTGCTCCCCAAGGTGAAGAACATCATCCTCGTCGGCGCCGGCAAGGGCGGGGTGGGCAAGAGCACCGTCGCCGTCAACCTGGCCGCCGCCCTCGCGCAGCACGGCGCCAAGGTCGGCCTGCTCGACGCCGACTTCTACGGCCCCTCCATCCCCCTCATGACGGGCCTGGGCGACAAGAAGCCCGTCAGCCCCGACGGCAAGTCGCTGGATCCGCTCATCGCCCACGGCATGAAGGTCATGTCCATCGGCTTCCTCGTGGAGGCCGACCAGGCCCTCATCTGGCGCGGCCCCATGCTCCACGGCGCCCTGATGCAGCTCGTGCGCGACGTGAACTGGGGCGAGCTCGACTACCTGGTGCTGGACCTGCCCCCGGGCACCGGTGACGTGGCCCTGTCGCTGTCCCAGTCCATCCGCGCCGCCGGGGCCGTGCTCGTCACGACGCCGCAGGACGTGGCCCTGGCCGACGTCGTCCGCGCCAAGCAGATGTTCGACAAGGTCCACATCCCCGTGCTGGGCATTGTCGAGAACATGTCCCAGTTCGTCTGCCCGAACTGCTCGCACGTCACCCCCATCTTCAACCATGGCGGGGGCCGCAAGGCCGCGGAGATGTTCGGCATTCCCTTCCTCGGAGAGGTTCCGCTGGACTTGAAGGTGCGTGTGTCGGGAGACTCGGGCGTACCGGTGGTCATCGGCGCCAAGGACAGCCTGGAGGCCAAGGCCTTCCAGGAGGTCGCTCGCAACATCGCGGGTCGAGTGTCCGCACAGGGCGCCAAGAGCATGCCGCTGCCGGTGGTGCAGGCCCGCTGACAACCACCCAGGAGACGCTGCATGCCCCCAGCCGGCAATGACGACTTCCCCGACGACCCGTTGATCGACGAGGACCGCTCCGGCCGAGAGGGCCGCTCCGGTCCCGCGGGCTTCGTTCCGGAGTTCGTCCGTCGCATGGCTGTCGCCGGCCTGGGCGCCCTCTTCATGACCGAGGAGGGCATCCGCAACCTGGCGGGGCAGCTCAAGCTCCCCAAGGAAGCCCTCGGCTTCATCCTCTCCCAGGCGGAGAAGACCAAGGACGAAGTCACCGGCGCCGTCACCGAGGAGCTCCGCCGCTTCCTCCAGTCCGAGAAGCTGCGCGACGAGTTCCTCAAGCTCGTCTCCGGCATGACGCTGGAGATCAAGGCCCAGGTCCGACTCGTCCCGCCGGACAAGGCCGAGAAGATGGGCTCCGACGAGCCCGAGAGCCCCGAGCCTCGTCCCAAGAAGGAGAAGACCGCCGCCCCCACCGCGCGCGTCGTCATCTCCGAGCTCAACGCCCGCCGCCCCGGCTCCAAGCGTTCCAAGAAGGAGTAGTGGTGGCGGACACGCCTCCTCCCGAGACAGCCCCGCCGGCTCCTGTCCGCAAGGGCTGGCGCTCGTCCCCGCTGGCGAAGCGCCTGCCGCTGCTGCTGCTCCTCGGCCTGGGCGTGTTCATCTGGCAGATCACCGGCGTCCCCGAGCGGGAGCTGGTCATCCAACCCGATGGCGACGGCTGGAGTCAGGCCCGCGCCCTGGACCTCCAGGTGTTGGACCCGGAGGGCGCGGTCCTCAAGCGCGAGGAGCGCTTCTTCGGCGACACCGGCGCACCTCCAGAGTTGAGCTTCAAGGTGGACCTGCCCGAGGGCTCCTTCCGGACCCTGTTCTTCGTGAAGCTCGCGGGCCGCGAGGAGCGGGTGCGCGTCGACGAGCCGCTCACGGTGGGGGAGGAGCGCTACATCGTTCGCCGGCTCCAGTTGCCAGCCGCGACTCGTTGACCGCCCTGGGGGCGTGGGCTATGGGCGCACCACGTCATTCACATTCCGACCGAGGGGTTCGAGAGCACCATGGCAACGGAGCACATCGTCGTCGTCGGCGCCGGGCAGATGGGCGCGGGAATCGCGCAGGTGGCATTGCAGGCGGGTCTGCGCGTCACGCTGGCGGACGTGTCCAAGGAAGGTCTCGCCAAGGGTGCTGACCGCATCCGCGCGGGCCTGAAGAAGCTGGTGGAGAAGGGCAAGCTGGACGCCGCGAAGCAGCAGGCCGCCGAGGCCAATCTCGCCACCCTCACCAACGTCACCGAGGCGAAGGACGTCGACTTCGCGATTGAAGCCGTGACGGAGAACGAGGACCTCAAGCGCCGCATCTTCCAGGACCTGGACGCGGTCGTCCGGCCGGGCGGCATCCTCGCCACCAACACCTCGTCCATCCCCATCACCCGCATCGCCGCGTCCACGAAGCGCCCCGAGTTCGTCATCGGCATGCACTTCATGAACCCCGTGCCGGTGATGCAGCTGGTGGAGCTCATCCGTGGCGCCGCCACGTCGGATGAGACCTACGCCACCACGCGCGCCCTCTCCGAGCGCATGGGCAAGACGACCGTCGTCTCGAAGGACTTCCCGGGCTTCATCGTCAACCGCATCCTCATCCCGATGCTGAACGAAGCCTGCTACGCGCTGATGGAGGGCCTGGGCTCCGCGGAGGACATCGACACCGCGATGAAGCTGGGCACCAACCAGCCCATGGGCCCGCTCCAGCTCGCCGACTTCATCGGTCTGGACACGGTGCTCTACATCGCCGAGGTGCTGCACAAGGGCCTGGGTGACTCGAAGTACCGCCCGTGCCCGCTGCTGCGCCAGTACGTCGACGCCGGCTGGTACGGCAAGAAGAGCGGTCGCGGCTTCTACAAGTACTAGGCACCACCCTCCCGAGGAGCCTCGAACATGACCTACGAGAACATCCGGCTGGAGCACGACGGCGCGGTCGCCACCCTGACCATCGACCGTCCCAAGGCGCTCAACGCCCTCAACAACAAGACGCTGCAGGAGTTCGAGGCCGCGGTGAAGTCGCTCGGCGCCGACACGCGCGTGCTCATCGTCACCGGCGGGGGCGAGAAGGCCTTCGTCGCGGGCGCCGACATCGCGGAGATGTCCGCGCTCGAGGAGCCCCAGGCTCAAGAGTTCGCCGCCCTGGGCCACCGCGCCTTCGCGCTGCTGGAGTCGCTGTCCATCCCCACCATCGCGGCGGTGAACGGCTTCGCGCTCGGCGGTGGCTGTGAGCTGGCCCTGGCGTGTGACTTCATCTACGCCTCCGAGAAGGCCCAGCTCGGCCTCCCCGAAGTGGGCCTGGGCGTCATCCCCGGCTTCGGCGGCACCCAGCGCCTCACCCGCGCGGTGGGCCGTGCCCGAGCGAAGGAGCTCGTCTTCACGGGCGCGCGCATCGACGCGGCGAAGGCGAAGGAGATCGGCCTGGTGCTGGAGGTGTTGCCGGCCGCTGAGCTGCTCGCGCACTGCCGCTCCGTCGCGGCGAAGATGATCAAGAACGGCCCCCTGGCCATCGCCAAGGCCAAGCGCGTCATCGAGCAGGGCGCGGACAAGGACCTGGGCGAGGCCAACACGCTGGAGCGCCAGGGCTTCGCGGAGCTGTTCGGCTCGGACGACCAGCGCGAGGGCATGAAGGCGTTCCTCGAGAAGCGTCCCGCCGTCTTCACTGGCAAGTGAAGTGAATCACGCGCTCGCGGTCGGGAGTCTCCTCACGGTCCTCCTGGCCGCGACGCCGGCCCGCTGCGAGCCTGTCTCCGAGCCCGTCGTTGAACCCGCGCCCGAAGCTCCGCAAGCTCCGGACGACGAGACCGGACGGGCTCCGGCCCTGGTCTCCTGGAAGCGCTCGCTGTGCATCTACACGGGCTGCTTCCTGGAGCTGTTCATCCCCGATGTCCGCTACCAGTGGGGACAGGGCTCGAGGGAGCACTGGGTCCTGTCCTGGCCCATCCACCCGTGGGCCTTCCCGGCGTGGGACATCCCCGGGCCCACCCTCATCCTGTCGCCCTTCGTGGAGCCCCAGGTGCGCCTGTCGCCCGCGGCCTTCCGGCTGCTCGCGGGGGCGCGGGTGTATGCGTTTCCGGACAGCGCCCGGCTGGGTGTGCTCGCGGAAGGGGCGGGGCTGTGGGGCCAGGATGGCTCAGGGGGCTTGGCGGGCCTGGGCCTCACCTACGACTTGATTGAACGCGGTCCGAACACGAAGCCCTGGACGGTGTCCGTGGTGATTCGTCGGGCCTGGACGGGGGAGGGGGCTCGGATGGACCTCTCCCTGGACGTCACGGTGCCACTGAACATGTTCCTGGGCTCACCCCTGGATTCCAGGGGGCCCGGCGGGCGGTCGTCGGCTAATCGGCACGGCAACCCTCGCTTGGGGGCTGGCGGAGCGTCTTCGCTATTCCCTGGGAGCACCCCCCGTAATATGGAGCCCTCATGAACTTCGAGCTGACCGATGTCCAGCGCGAGATCCAGCGGATGTGCCGCGAGTTCGCCGCCAAGGAACTGACCCCCAACGCCCGGAAGTGGGACGAGCACCACTCCTGGCCCACGGATGCGGTGAAGAAGCTCGCCGAGCTGTCGCTGCTCGGCGTGGCCGTCTCCGAGAAGTACGGCGGCGCCGGTCTGGACAACGTCTGTTACGCGCTCGCCATGGAGGAGATCAGCCGAGGCTGTGCCTCCACCGGCGTCATCATGAGCGTGAACAACTCGCTCTATTGCGACCCGGTGTCGAAGTTCGGCACCGAGGCCCAGAAGGAAGAGTTCCTCGCGCCGTTCGCCCGGGGCGACAAGCTCGGCTGCTTCGGCCTGACGGAGCCCGAGGCCGGCAGCGACGCCGCCGCCCAGCAGACCATCGCGGTGCGCCGGGGCGACGAGTTCGTCATCAACGGCTCCAAGAACTGGATCACCAACGGCCCCAAGGCCGACGCCATCGTCCTGTTCACGATGACCAACAAGGAGGCGGGCAACAAGGGCATCACCGCCTTCCTGGTGCCCACCAACACCCCCGGCTTCACCCGCGCCGAGCCCGACAAGAAGATGGGCATCAGCGCCGCTTGGTCCTGCTCCATGTTCTTCGAGGACATGCGCGTGCCGGCCAAGAACATCCTGGGCAAGGAGGGCGAGGGCTTCAAGGTCGCCATGTCCACGCTGGACGGTGGCCGCATCGGCATTGCCTCGCAGGCGCTGGGCATCGCACGTGCGGCGTACGAGGAGGCGGTGCGCTACTCGGGTGAGCGCAAGTCCTTCGGCAAGCCCATCCGCGAGCACCAGGCCATCCAGTTCATGATCGCCGACATGGCCATGGAGATCGACGCGGCCCGCCTGCTGGTGTGGCGCGCGGCGCTGCTCAAGGACAAGGGCGTGCGCCACAGCGCGGAGAGCGCGATGGCGAAGCTGTACGCCAGCGAGATGGCCAGCCGGGTGGCGAACAAGGCCCTCCAGGTGCACGGCGGCATGGGCTACAGCAAGGAGATGGACGCCGAGCGCCACGTGCGTGACGCGCGCATCACGGAGATCTACGAGGGGACGAGCGAGATTCAGCGCATCGTCATCTCCGCCAACGTCCTGAAGGAGTAGGCACCATGAAGAGGGCACTGCTTCCCGTTCTGATCCTGGCCTCGGCCACCGCGTTCGCGGAGAGCGTTCCGCCGAAGAAGCCCGAGGGCGGGAAGCCGGCCCCCACCACGAAGGCGCCCGCGAAGAGCGACGCGCCGGACGTGGCCCGCATGCCTTTCACTCCGGACTCCATCCGCCAGGTCGTCACGTACAATCAGGGGCGGATCCAGGAGTGCTACGAGGACCACATGGCGGAGAAGAACAAGAAGGCGGAGGGCAAGCTGCTCACGTCCTTCACCATCGACGCCAATGGCCTGGTGAAGAGCGCGAAGGTGCGCAAGGGCAGCACGCTGAAGGACCCGAACCTTCATGACTGCGTGGTGGCCGTGTTGTCGTCCATGACGTTCCCCAAGCCTCCGGACGGCGCCGACCACCCCATCGAGTATCCGTTCAACCTCAAGGCCATCGAGTAGGACGACCGACGTGAACCTCGAGCTGACCGAGACGCAGACGCTGATTCGCGAGACGGCCCGCAAGTTCGCGCGGGAGCGCGTGGCGCCGCTTGCCCGCGAGCTGGACCGCCAGGAGCGCTTTCCCACCGAAATCTTCAAGGAGCTGGGGGAGCTGGGGCTGCTGGGCGTGAACATCCCGGCGAAGTACGGCGGCTCGGAAGCGGGCGCCGTGTCCTACGCGCTGGCGATGATGGAGATGGCCGCCGCGGATGCGTCCACGTCCGTGGCCATGGCCGTGACGAACATGTGCGCGGAGCTGATCAACGCGTTCGGCACCGAGGCGCAGCGCGAGAAGTATGTGACGCGGCTGACGTCGGGTGAGGCCGTGGCGGGCTCGTTCGCGCTCTCCGAGCCGCACGCGGGCTCCGACCCCGGCGCGCTGATCACGTCCGCGGTCCGCCGTGGCGACTCGTGGGTCATCAACGGCAGCAAGCAGTGGATTACGTCCGGTGCGCACGCGGGCGTGATGGTGGTGTGGGCGCGCACGTCCCCGGCCGGCAACAAGGGCCTGTCCTGCTTCATCGTGGAGGGTGGGACGAAGGGCCTCATCATCGGTCGCCACGAGGACAAGATGGGGCTGCGCTCCTCGAACACCGTCGCGCTGACGTTCGAGGACTGCGTGATTCCGGCGGAGAACCTGCTGGGCTCGGAAGGGCAGGGGTTCCGGCTGGCGATGGTCGCGCTGGATGGCGGGCGCATCGGCATTGCCTCGCAGGCGTGCGGCGTGGCGCGCGCGGCGCTGGAGGCCACCGTGTCCTACGTGAAGGACCGCAAGGCGTTCGGCCAGGCGATTGGCGAGTTCCAGGGTCCGCGCTTCATGATCGCCGACATGAAGACGCAGATCGACGCGGCGGAGTTGCTGACGCTGCGCGCGGCGTACATGAAGGACCAGAAGCAGCCGTTCACCCGCGAGGCGTCGATGGCGAAGCTGTTCGCCAGCGAGACGAGCAATCGCGTCTGTGACAAGGCCGTGCAGCTCCACGGCGGCTACGGCTACATCGACGAGTTCCCGGTGGAGCGGTACTTCCGCGACGCGCGCGTGCAGACCATCTACGAGGGCACCAGCGAGGTGCAGCGGATGGTGATTGCCCGCGAGAGCTTCAAGCTGTTGGGCTGAGGCGAGGTTTCGTTCTTCCGCTTCGCGGCCAGGGAGGCGTGGACCCATGGGGCTGAAGCGGAAGGGACGTTACTCGTACGGCGACTCGCGCGCGGACCTCAGGACCTTCCTGGCGGGCTACAGCGAGAAGAACAAGTACCCCATCGAGCGGATGGAAGACCTGCGGTGCCCCTGTGGCGCCGAGGTGCTGGAGTTGCTGCTCGATGATGACGAGGGCGCGGCCGTGCAGACGTGCCCGACCTGCCAGCACCAGGTTCCTGTAGGGGACAGCGCCGAGTACCTCGACGACGCGGAGCTGGGGGAATGCGAGTGCCCCTGTGGGGGGACTCGCTTCGAGCTCACCGTGGGGTCCGCGTTCTACGAAGGCAGCAAGGACGTCCGCTGGTTCTATGTGGGATGCCGCTGTCCTTCGTGTGGGCTCGTGGGCTGCTACGGAGATTGGAAGACGCCCTGAACGGGCTGCGAATCGACTAGACGACCGGTCTACTGGCCGTTAGCAAAGGGCCATGAGCGTGAGCGCCGTACCCCAGCAGGATGCCCGTCGGCACATCATCGACGCGGCCCATCCGCTGTTCGCGAGCAAGGGCTTCACCGCGGTGGGCCTGACGGAGGTGCTGGCGGCGGCCAAAGTCCCCAAGGGTTCGTTCTATTACTACTTCGACTCGAAGGAGGCCTTCGGCGAGGCGGTGCTGGAGACGTACTTCGCGGACTACCTGGCGCGGATGGAGGTGTTGCTGGCGGTGCCGGGCACGTCCGCGCAGCGGCTGTTGGGGTACTTCCAGGACTGGCTCGCATCGCAGCTCGACGAAGAGGCCCGGGGCCGATGTCTCGTGGTGAAGCTCGGCGCGGAGGTCTGTGATTTGTCCGGGAGCATGCGCGCGGCGCTGGAGCGCGGGACACAGGGCATCATCGACCGATTGTCGCGCTGTCTCGATGCAGGGCGGGAGGATGGTTCGCTGACGGCCCCTCCGGACACGCGCGCGGTCGCAATCACTCTCTACCAGTCCTGGCTGGGCGCGGGGCTCTTGGCCAAGATCACCCGTGACCGCACGCCGCTGGACACGGCCATGGTGGGGACTCGGCTGTTGTTGGGCCTCGCATAGCTCATCCGAGCTGAAGACGCGTCTTCGCTTCGTCACCTCCTGTTCTCGTCGACCGATCTGCTCGCGGTGGTCCGCCGCGTGTCACTCGTGCGCGCTCGCTCGTGGCTTGTCGGGGCAGGGCGCGCTGAACGGTTTCCTCGCCACACCCCTGGAGTCAGCATCCATGCCTCAAAGCGATACCCGCAATCGTCGAGTCGTCCTCGCCGCACGTCCTCACGGCATGCCGACACCGCAAGACTTCCGTCTCGAAGAATCCGATGTACCGACTCCCGGCGAAGGACAGGTGCTGCTGCGCACGCTGTACCTGTCGCTGGACCCGTACATGCGGCCGATGATGAACGAGGTCCCTCCGGCGTATGCCGCGGCTTCGGTGCAGGTCGGCCAGCCCATGGTGGGAGGCACGGTCAACCGCGTCGTCTCCTCCAGGCATCCGCGCTTCCAGGTGGGGGACCTGGTGCTCGGGAGCTCCGGCTGGCAGGACTACTCGTTGTCGGACGGGAAGGAGTTGGTCCCGCTCGGTGAGATGAAGCAGCCGTCGCTGGCGCTGGGTGTGCTCGGCATGCCCGCGTTCACCGCCCACGTGGGTCTGCTGGACATTGGCGAGCCCAAGCCAGGGGAGACGGTGGTCGTCGCCGCTGCGACGGGGGCGGTCGGTGCGGTGGTGGGGCAGATCGCGAAGCTGAAGGGCGCGCGGGTGGTGGGCATCGCCGGGGGCGCGGACAAGTGCCGTTACGCCGTCGAGGAGCTGGGCTTCGACGTGTGCCTCGACCGCCGTGAGCCGAAGCTGGCCGAGCGCCTCGCCGCCGCGTGCCCGCGTGGCATCGACGTGTACTTCGAGAACGTGGGTGGCGAGGTGTTCGAGGCGGTGGTGCCGTTGCTCAATCACCGGGCGCGCGTGCCGTTGTGCGGAACCATCTCGAGCTACAACGGCGACACGCCGCCGCCGGGGCCGAATCGGCTGCCGCAGGTGCTGGCGGTGTTGCAGCAGAAGCGCATCCGCATGCAGGGCCTCATCATCCTCGACCACTATGGCGACCGCTATGACGCCTTCCGTCGTGACATGGACGCGTGGGTCGCGGACGGCCGCGTGAAGCTGCGCGAGGACCGGGTCGATGGACTGGAGAACGCGCCCGCGGCGCTCATCCGCATGCTGGAGGGAGGCAACTTCGGCAAGCTCGTGGTGAGAGTCGCCGACGTCTGACGCGCCGTTGGGAGCGGCGTCCGAGCCCCGCTCCCCATCGCCGAGCTAGCCGATCCTCCGTCCACGCGAACGGAGGAACGACAGGCCCAGCCAGAGCGCCAGCAGCGTGACGGATGCGCTCCCCGCGTCGGTGGCACCGCAGCCCCAACCGGTGACGGTCAGGTCGCGAGGCCCGCTCGTGTCGGGCCCTTCCGGGCCGGCGTCCTCGCCAGTGTTGGTACCGGCGTCGGCTCCTGCATCGTCGCCACTGCCCGTGCCTGCATCGTCACCCGCATCGACAGGAGGCGGCGGCGTGCCGCTGTCCTCACCCGCGTCCGCGCCGGCATCGTCCGCTTGAGGCGTGCCCGCATCGTCAGCAGGCAGGGTGCCCCCATCGTCCTCCGTGGGACCACCGTCCTGGGGAGTCACCGGGCCACCGTCGGTGGGAACCGGGCCCGAGTCCGGGACTCCTGCGTCGGGGATACCTGCGTCCGGAACGCCCGAGTCCGGTGCGCCCGCGTCGGGGACACCTGCATCCGGAACGCCCGAGTCCGGTGCGCCCGCGTCGGGGACACCTGCATCCGGTGCACCCGCATCACGGACACCCGAGTCCGGCGCACCGGCGTCCGGAACCCCCGCATCCGGGGCGCCCGCGTCTGGAACACCGGAATCCGGCCGACCACCATCCGGTGCTCCTCCGTCGGGAGTGCCTCCGTCGCTGGCGACGTCGACGAATACCCCGTAGTCCGTGGGCTGGCTTGGCTGGTACTGCCCATCGAGCCCTTCATAGACGGCGGTAATGACGTGCTCTCCAGGAGAGAGCATGAGCCAGAACGAACTCTTCCCCTCGAAATCGACCTCGATGGATGTCCACAGGGAGCCGTCCACGTAGAACGACACCAACCCTGAGGTGACCATCTCGCCAGACGAGGTCGTCACGCGCGCGGTGAACGCGAGCTCCTGATTGTCGTACACGGGGCCGATGGGTCCATCGACCACAATCTCCGTGGCCTCGGCGCCCACGCCCCGGACGAGGAAGACCGCGTCATTGAACGTCCGGTTTCCACCCGAGTTCATGTCCTCCCAACCCATGACCCAGGTGTCGGGAGCTTCCATGGGCGCCAGCATCAGCACATGGGGCGTTCGCTGCTGATGGCTCCTCGCTACGAGCGGGTCGGTCTCGGTGATCTGGACATTCCCATACTCAGATGTCCGGAGCCGGGTGTAAGCGAGGGACTCAAGCCATCCTGACCGAGGCGAGGGGGATGCCAGGACATCACTCGAGAGCTGGTTCAGGTCCAGGTTGAGCAGCGTCTTCGAGAAGTAGACGTTGATGTCACCGTGCCCCCACAGCTCGCACTGGAGTCGCCCCTCGGAGGTCGTATCAGGCAGGAAGCAGGTATCCGTGCCGTTGTAGATCTGCTCCACGTACGAGACGAGGAAGAACACGATCTCCCGTCCACCCATCACGGTCCCCATGCTGACGCGGCGATCCCCCTCCGTGATGGGGGCCGTCACATCCCGCCCAGGTATGACGCGCCCCTCGGGGTCGAAGGCGCTCGTCTTGTAGTCGGGGATTCCGTCGTTGGTGTTCGACCGGTCCCAGATGGGTCCCACGGAAGGGGCTTGCCCCGGGCCCGCGGACGCCTGTCTGGGCATGAAGCACTCCGAAATCGACGAGTTCGGACAGGTGTTGGCGTCATCATCCGTGCTCAGCAGGACGAGGTGGCCCAGGCCCATGTGGCCGTTCTGCGCATCGTCGGGCTCGAGCAGGTTGGGAATGTGCGGGAAGACGCCCCGGTCACTGAAATAGGTGTCCACCAGTCCGGGGATGGCGCTCGCTCGCAAGTAGTCGACCCCGTCGAACAAGCCACTGGAGTCGCGCATCCTCTGCCCCACCACCGAGCCCCCGGGGCGCGCCGGGAAGCCCGTCATGTCTTCCCATCGCCTGGGGCCAATATTCGCCGCGTAGCTGGCGGTCGAACCGCAGGAGCCCGTCAGCAACTCCGGCTCCCGCAGGCGGAGCACCTCTCCTGACGCCCGCTGGTGGAAGAAGATCCGCTCGGGGATGCAGCGCGTGCCGTCGCCGATGTAGCCACGGTCCGGGTTCAGGTTGAACAGGTCCTCGTGGAAGTCGGGGATGCCATTCCCCTCCGCATCGATGAGGACGTCGTCGTTCGGGTCGGCCGGGTCTCCCAGGTCGATGTACCCTCGTCCGACCAACTCGTCGTAGTAGAGCCATCCCAGCGTGTGGGATGCGCCGTCCCCCGCCTGGTCATCGACGAGCATGACCTCCAGCGTCCGGTCCCTGGGCACGATGAGCTGATTCGAGTCCACGCCCTGCGCGGACGCGGTCAGCGCACAGAGGACCACGGCGAAGAAGGAGGGTCTCCACGAATGCATGGGGTGCCCCGGGCGCCAGAGACGGCACGAAGAAAGCAAGCCGCCACTCTATGCCACCCATGGGCGTGCCGTACACCCGGTGACCCTTGTCACCCTAATGCCCATACACCCGCTGGAGCGCGGACCTCAGCGAATCATCGATGCCCGTCCCCGAGGGCAATTGCTGGTCCGCCCGGAACCGCTGGAGCGCCGCCTGCGTCGGCCCATCCAGCTCGCCGTTCACCTCCTCCACGGGATAGCCCAGGTTCTGCAGTCGTCCCTGCACTCCGGTCACCGTGTCCAGCGGATGCAGGTGCCGCAGCGAGATGGGGATGAGGCGCGAGGCGAAGCCCTCTCCAATCCGCAGCATCCCCGTCGTCGCCGTGGGTGACACCGCGTGCACGATGCTCCCGTCAGGACCGCTGCGCCCTTGCAGGACGACCCCGTCCACCTCCAGCGCATACGGTGTGTCCTTCAGCACCTCGCTCCCCACGCGCAGGACCAGGTGCAGCTTGGAGGGGATGCCCTTGCGCACGAACGTGTGCTTGCGCCCCGTGAGGACCTGCTTCGTCCGCTGGCGCAGCGCCGGGACATAGACGTGGTCTCCCGGCACCAGCGTGTGAGGGCTCTTGCGCAGCTCGCGCAGCGCCTGGTTCCGGGGGTGTTCCCACAGCGTCCGCCAGATATGCCCGTGCTCGGACGCGATGCTCTCCACCGAGTCGCCCGCCTCGGCGACCCGGACGATGTCTTCCGCCATGTCCATCCACCCCGCTCGGGAGTCAGAAACCCAGCTTCTGTTTGAAGGGGCCCTTCACGATGACGGACTCCGCACCCTTGAACTTGCGCCAGGGTTGCTTGGCATCGATGAGCTGCTTCAGCGTCGTGCGCTCTATCTCCTCGTCATCCTCGTCGTAGAAGTACACCTTGAGCTCGTAGTCCTCCTCGGGAATCCCCACGTACCAGCCCGCGGACGGCTCCATCTCCTCGTCGGCCTTGAGGTAGGCGAGCCCGCGCTCGTCCCCATTCAGCTGGTTCGGCTCGACGTGGTACATGAGGGCGTCCGACATCTCCCAGCTCTCGTCCGGTGTGTCCGCGTAGACGGGCTGCTGTCGCATCAGCGCCGTGTACTGTTGAATCCATGCGTCCACGGTGAAGCCCACGTTCATCGGGTTCACCTGCTGTTGGGAGACCTTGGCCTTCTTGACGCGGACCACCTCGCGCTGCCACGTGGCCATCGCGTCCATGGCGAGCGAGCTGAACTCGGCGGAAGGCTTGATTGAATCCTCCAGCGCCACCTTCGCGGCCGCGCTCTCGGCCTGCTCGACGAGGAAGGCCCAGAACACGCCGCGCAGGTGGCGCAGGTGTGACACGCGCTGGAGCACCAGCTCCGGGCGGTTGAGCCCCAGTATCTGGAGGGTGCGCACACCCCGCAGCGCCGCCGGCGGCGCCTGGTTCATCACCTGGAACATCTCGTGCCCGTTGCCCGTCACCATGAACTGCTTGCTCGTCGGATGGACCTTCACCTCGTACCGTCCCTGCAAGGACGGAAGCTCCTTGGGCAGGCTCCAGGCGAACTCCTCCGCGTCCTTCCGGTTCTTGTGCTTCTGCAGGTACCAGCACAGCAAGTCGTAGGGGTAGGCCTCGCCCGTCCACACGTTGAAGCGAACCGCCAGCCGAGGGTCCTCGACGCCAGGGTCGATGAGCACGGGGCGCTCCTCGGACACCTTGCGGACCGCGGTGGAGCGCACCTCCACGAGCTGGTCATTCAGCAGGACGGGGAACTTGTTCTTCTTGTGGAGCTGATTGCAGACCTGACAGGAGAAGTAGAGGTTCTCCCACGCGTAGGCCTCCCAGAAGTACCCATCCAGGTTGAAGCCATAGCCCTGCTCGTAGCCGGCCTTGGGGCGGAAGTGCTCCACGTCCCCATGCGCCAGGTACTTCACCTTGGACTCGCAGAAGGCGCACTTGCCATGGTGCGAGTTGAGCAGCGCCTCCTTGATGCCGTGGCCGGAGTAGTAGTCGCTGCTGAAGATCTCCGACTTGAAGCCGATGATGGGCCGGGTGTCCTTCTTCCATCCGACCGAAAGCTTCTCGTCGATCAAGTCCCCCAGGATGCGCACCGACAACGCGTAGTAGGCGAGCGCGCCACGCACGGGCTCGGGCGACGTCGCCAGGGCGCGCAGGTCCGCGTCACCCAATTCCCGGGGAGGGTGCTTGCCCTTCTTGAGGTAGCCGGCGTGGAAGTCGAAGGCGAAGGCCCACAAGGGGCCCTCGGCGGGAATGGCGTCCGGCGTGCCGCACATCCATGCGAGGGACGTGTACTTTCGCAAGGACTCCGATTTCCGGCAGTGCTCCCGGAAGTCGGACACCTGCGCCTGATGGGCCGCGACGACGCCTACCTTGAACTCCATGGTCGTCGAGCGAGTTCAGCGCGGGAGGGAACGTCCACTTCGCGAGCTCGTCCTGGGTGAACCAGGGAATCTCCAGCGCGGTGATGGCGGGCGCACTCAGCCAGGGACGCCCGGTGGTCAGAACCGCCTGCTGGTAGAAGGGGCGGATGATGCCGAGCAGCGGGGTGCGCTTCTCCTGCGCCAGGCCTGACAGCTTCGTGTCCCAGACCTTCCGGGCCTCCAGGGAGAGGTGGGCTGACGGGGACGGCCCCAGTGCAGCGCCCATGCCCGGCGGGGTGGGGGACCTCACCCCAGAGGACAGCACCCCTGGCCAGGTGGGCGCTCCGCGTTCTCTCCGGACGCACCGGGAGTGTGCGGCGTACGCGGAGAACGCGGGCAATCCCACGCTTCAGTGACGGGAATCCCAGACAGGAAGGAAAGGAAGAGGCCCGCGGCCGCCGACATGTGGGAACAGTCCACCCCCCCGGGCGCACCTCCCCCATGACTCACGCCGGGCACTGGACTCGTGGACCTCGACCTACGAGCGGAACGCAGCCACACGATGTGGGTCGCATTTCAGTGGATTTTTCGAGTAGGGTGTCGCGCTCGCTGGCCGAACAGGCGAGGCGGACGCTCGCGAGGTCCTCTGAAGCGGGAGGGCTGCGAAGGTGGGCGAGCGTTCTTAGAACGATGGGTGCGGATGGCTGTCCCGGGTCTTGACAGTTCCGGGTGATCGCATCCACCGATCAGCACATGGGGCACGTGCTCGCTTGACTACCGGAATAACCGGTGTCTAGGGTGCGCGGCTTCATTCAGCACCATTCAAAAGTCCCCAGAGGTGGGGACGGCCGCGGACTCTCGTTGCGCCCCGCATGGGCCCGCGTTCCTCAAATCAGGGGGCAGCTGTGCCGTATCAAAGGACTTCCATTTCCATGCAGCAGAACGTGAACCAGCAGGTCGAGACTGACGCCGGGGAAGAAAACTTCGCGGCGATGTTCGAAGAGTCGCTCAAGCAGCGCGGTGGCGACGGCATCCTGAAGGAAGGGGAGATCGTCAAGGGCACCGTGGTGCAGGTGACGAAGGACTTCGCGATCGTCGACATCGGCTACAAGTCCGAGGGTCAGGTCCCGATCTCCGAGTTCACCAATCCTCGCGGAGAGGTCTCCGTCAAGGCGGGCGACCCCGTTGAGGTCCTCCTGGAGAGCCGCGAGAACGACACCGGCATGGTCGTCCTCTCCAAGGAGAAGGCCGACAAGATGCGCATCTGGGACGAGATCAGCGCCGCCTGTGAGCGCGATGAGATCGTCAAGGGCACCATCGTGGGCCGCGTGAAGGGAGGCCTCTCCGTCGACATCGGCGTGAAGGCGTTCCTGCCCGGCAGCCAGGTGGATATCCGGCCCGTGCGCAACCTTGACCAGTACATCTCGAAGGAATTCGAGTTCAAGGTCATCAAGTTCAACAAGAAGCGCGGCAACATCGTCCTGTCGCGCCGGGTCCTCCTCGAGAAGCAGCGCGAGGAGATGAAGAAGGAGACCCTCAAGAACCTGAAGGAGGGTGCGGTCCTCAAGGGTGTCGTCAAGAACCTCACGGACTACGGCGCCTTCATCGACCTGGGCGGCATCGACGGCCTGCTCCACATCACGGACATGTCCTGGGGCCGCATCGGTCACCCCAGCGAGATGTTCAATGTGGGCGACGAGGTCCGCGTCGTTGTCCTCAAGTTCGACCCGACGCAGGAGCGCGTCAGCCTGGGCCTGAAGCAGATCCAGGAGGACCCGTGGCACCGCGCCGACGAGAAGTACCCGGTCGGCACCCGCGTCAAGGGCAAGGTCGTGTCGATCACCGACTACGGCGCGTTCATCGAGATCGAGCAGGGCGTCGAGGGTCTGGTGCACGTGTCCGAGATGTCCTGGACCAAGCGCCTCAAGCACCCGTCCAAGATCCTGGAGGTCGGCCAGGAGGTGGAGGCCGTCGTCCTGGATATCGATCCCAAGGCCAAGCGCATCGCGCTGGGCATGAAGCAGATCGAGCAGAACCCCTGGACGCTGCTCGAGGACAAGTACCCGATTGGCTCCGTCATCAAGGGTCAGATCCGCAACGTCACCGACTTCGGCGTGTTCGTCGGTGTCGAGGAGGGCGTGGACGGCCTGGTGCACGTGTCCGACATCTCGTGGACCCAGCGCATCAAGCACCCGGGTGAGATGTTCAAGAAGGGCGACGAGGTCGAGGCGGTGGTCCTCAACATCGACGTCGAGAACGAGCGGTTCAGCCTGGGCATCAAGCAGCTCCAGCCGGACCCCTGGGAGACGCTGTCCGAGCGCCTGCCTGTCGGCAGCCGCGTGAAGGGCAAGGTCACCAAGGTCACCGACTTCGGCGCGTTCGTGGAGATCGAGCCGGGCATCGAGGGCCTCGTCCACGTCTCCGAGCTGAAGGAGGAGCGTGTCGAGAACCCGCGTGACGTGGTGCAGGAGGCGCAGGATGTCGAGGTGAAGATCATCGACATCAACACGCCGGACCGGAAGGTCGCGCTGTCGATCAAGGCGCTCATCGGCGAGGGCGAGGACTACCGCGAGTACCTCCGCAAGCAGGCGGAAGGCTCCAAGGCGCGCCTCGGCGACGTGATGGGCAAGCTGACGAAGAAGTAGTCTTCGCACAGCATCGCCTCACGGCGTGACGGCCGGGTTCCCGAGAGGGGGCCCGGCCGTTGCCGTTCCAGGCGCCTACTCCAGGTAGCTGGGGAACACAGGCAGCGTGCGGAAGTCCTCGGGCGCGTGCTGGACGATGAAGCGGCCCTTGGAGTCCTTCACCAGCGTCTCCACATGGTTGATGGATGAGAGGGTTTGCTCGCAGCTGGTGTTGAAGCCAGGCACGCCGTGGTGCTCCCAGTTCTCTCGCGTGTGGCAGAGGTCTCCCGACAGGACGAGCGTTCCCGTCCGAGGCAGGTTCACCTGCAGCGACTGGTGGCCCGGCGTGTGGCCCGGCGTGGAGAGGATCCGCACGCTGCCGTCTCCGAAGACGTCGCGGTCCCCGTCGAGCGGCTCCACCTTCGCCTCGCGCCACGTGGAGAACTTCGCGGGGTCCACGCCCAGCGGCGCGGGCGTCGCGGTGGCCCACGTCAGCTCCTTGCGCTGGAGCAGCCACGTGGAGCCGGTGAAGGCATTGGCGTTGCCGGCGTGGTCCGCGTGCAGATGGGAGAAGCCCACGTAGCGCACGTCCGAGGGCTTCAGGCCCAGTTGGGCGAGCTGCGCGAGCAGCGTCTTCTGGACGAAGTAGCGCGGGCCAATCGGATCCGCCAAGCCGTCCGGGCTCTGGGCGATGACGTCATCCAGCCCCGTGTCCCAGAGCAGCGTGCCCTGGGGGTGGCGGATGAGGAAGCAGGGGACGGGCATCTCTCCGCGCTGGCCATTGGGATGACTCCCGTCCGCGAAGAACCCCATGTCGTGGATGTCGATGCGTCCGCAATCCAAGGCGTAGAGGCGCAGCTCCGGGGGCGAGGCGTGGGAGGCGGCTGTCTGGTGCGCGCAGCCACCGGCGAAGGACAGCAGGGAGAGGAGGAGGGAAGGGGAGACGCGCATGACTAGAAGGACCTCATGAGGGCATCGACGATGCGGGTGAGACGGGTGGTGTCCTCCGCCGTCTTTCCGAGCACGCGGAGTCCAGTGAGGTTGTTGAGGAGGAAGCTCGCGAGCTCCCGCGCGTCACGAGTAGCGTCGACCTCGCCGGTGCGCTGGCCTTCTTCGATGAGCGACAGGAAGGCGGCTTCGGTCTGCTCGAACATCCGTGCCGCCAACTGGGCCGCGGCTGCGTCGCGCCCCGCCAGTTCAATCGCGGTGTTGATGGCCAGACATCCCCGGCGCTCTGGGTCCGCGACGTCAATCTCGATGACCGCGAGGAAGAGGGCCCGCAGGCGCGCCTTGACGGGGCCGGGCCGTGTCAGGAACGCGAGCAGCTTGGGCGCCTCGTGCGCGTGGTAGTGCCGCAGCACGCACTCGAAGAGGCCCTGCTTGCTCTCGAACGCGTTGTAGAGGCTGCCCCGACCCAGCCCCATCCGCTCCCCCAGCTCCTGGGGAGTCGCCGCCGCGTAGCCCTTCTCCCAGAAGACCTCCATCGCCTTCGCCACCGCCGCCTCGGCCTGGAACTTCCTCGGACGTGCCATGTCCGGGGTGTTAGGTCGTTTTGTACCTTAGGGTCAAATACTGCGAGGGCACGGGGCGCGAGCGTCCGACCGGTCGGGTGGTGAATGGGCCGAAGGGAGAGGAACTTCGCGGGGTTGGGTGGGGTTTCGCGGTGCGTCGCGAGCAGTGGACGCTCATGTCCGGACGCCAAGCGAGGACGCTTGAACTCCGGGGAGTGCCCGGTGATAAGGGCCACCGCCGCTGTTATCGAAGGACATCCGTACATCCTCAAGAGGAGGCAGTTTTCATGGCTCGTGACGTCGTCATCGTGGGCGCGGCCCGTACCCCTATCGGCGCCTTTCAGGGAGCGCTCGCCAAGCTGACGGCGCCGCAGCTGGGCGCGGTGGCCATCAAGGCCGCTCTGGAGCGCGCGGGCGTGAAGCCGGAGACCGTCCAGGAAGTCATCATGGGCTGTGTGCTCCAGGCCGGCGTCGGCCAGGCGCCCGCTCGTCAGGCCACCATCTTCGCGGGCCTGCCCGAGGGAGTTCCCGCCACCACGCTGAACAAGGTCTGTGGCTCCGGCCTCAAGGCCGTCATCGCGGGCGCGCAGGCCATTGCCCTGGGTGAGGCGGACGTCGTCGTCGCCGGCGGCATGGAGTCCATGAGCAACGCGCCCTACGTGAGCCACACGATGCGCGGTGGCGCTCGCATGGGCAACGTGGAGTTCAAGGACGCGATGATCCTCGACGGTCTCTGGGACGTGTACGGCAACGTCCACATGGGCCTGTGCGCCGAGGAGTGCGCCACGTCGCAGGGCATCAGCCGCGCGCAGCAGGACGAGTTCGCGCTGGAGTCCACCCGCCGCGCGATTCATGCCCAGAAGGAAGGCCTGTTCGCCGCCGAAATCGTCCCCGTGCAGATCCCCGGCAAGAAGCCGGACGAGGTGACGACGGTCTCCGAGGACGAGGGTCCTCGCAACGCCAAGCCGGACAAGATTCCGGGCCTCAAGCCGGTGTTCAAGAAGGACGGCACGGTGACGGCCGCCAACGCGTCCTCCATCAACGACGGCGCCGCGGCGCTGGTGCTGATGAGCGAGGAGAAGGCGAAGGCCGAGGGGCGCACGATTCTCGGCCGCATCACCGGTTACGCGCAGGCCGCGCGCAAGCCGGTGGAGTTCACGATTGCCCCGGCGGACGCCATCAACACGCTCCTGAAGAAGAAGGGCGTGACCGCGGCGGACGTGGACCTGTGGGAGATCAACGAGGCGTTCGCGGTGGTGTCGCTCGCGAACAACAAGATCCTCGGGTTGGATCCGGCGAAGGTGAACGTGCGCGGTGGCGGGGTGGTGCTCGGTCACCCCATCGGCGCTTCCGGCGCGCGCGTGCTGGTGACGCTGCTGCAGACGATGAAGGACCAGGACAAGAAGCGGGGCGTCGCGTCGCTGTGCATCGGCGGCGGCGAGGGCATCGCGCTGATGGTGGAGCGGTAGTCAACCCTCTCCCCACGGGGAGAGGGACGGGGTGGGGGCCTTGGTGGCCTTCACCCCGTTTCCGTTATCGGGAGGGCGAATGAACAAGGTCTACGCGAGCGCGGACGAGGCGGTCGCCGACATCCCGGATGGCTGCACGCTGATGAGCGGCGGCTTCGGGTTGTGTGGCAATCCTGAGAATCTCATCGAGGCGCTTCACCGCAAGGGCGTGAAGAACCTCACCATCATCTCCAACAACTGCGGCACCACCGAGCTCGGCCTGGGCATCCTGCTCCAGAACAAGCAGGTCAAGAAGATGGTGTCGAGCTACGTGGGAGAGAACAAGGAGTTCGAGCGGCAGTACCTCTCCGGCGAGCTGGAGGTGGAGCTGAACCCGCAGGGCACCCTGGCCGAGCGCATCCGCGCGGGCGGCTGTGGCATCGGTGGCTTCTTCACGCCGACGGGCGCGGGGACGCAGGTGGCCGAGGGCAAGGAGTCGCGCATCATCGACGGCCGGCTGCACGTGCTGGAGACGCCGCTGAAGGCGGACTTCGCCATCATCCACGCGGCGAAGGCGGACACCCACGGCAACCTCGTCTTCAACAAGACGGCGCGCAACTTCTCCCCGATGATGTGCATGGCGGCCAAGGTCACCATCGTCGAGGCGGAGGAGATTGTTCAGCCCGGCGAGTTGGATCCCGACCAGGTGCACCTCCCGAGCATCTTCGTGAAGCGCATCGTCCAGGCGAAGAACCTCCAGAAGTGGATTGAGCGGCGCACCGTCCGCAAGACGGCCTGAGGACCCCATGCCACTGACTCGTGAACAACTCGCGAAGCGCATCGCCCTGGAGCTGCGGGACGGCTTCTATGTGAACCTGGGCATCGGCATCCCCACGCTGGTCCCCAACTACATCCCCGAGGGGGTGGAGGTGGTGCTCCAGTCGGAGAACGGCCTGTTGGGCATCGGCCCGTACCCCGAGGCGGGCAAGGAAGACCCGGACCTCATCAACGCGGGCAAGGAGACGGTGACCACGGTGAAGGGCGCCGCGTTCTTCGACTCGGCCCTGTCCTTCGGGATGATTCGGGGCGGCCACATCGACATGGCCGTGCTGGGCGCCATGGAGGTCTCCGAAGAGGGGGACCTGGCCAACTGGATGATTCCCGGGAAGATGGTCAAGGGCATGGGCGGCGCCATGGACCTGGCCGTCGGGGCCAAGCGCATCTACGTGGCCATGGAGCACGCGAACAAGGAGGGTCAGCCGAAGATCCTCAAGAAGTGCTCGCTGCCCCTGACGGGCCTGAAGTGCGTGCACCACATCGTCACGGACCATGCGTTCCTGGACGTGACGCCGGAGGGGCTCGTCCTGCGCGAGCTGGCCCCGGGCGTGACGGTGGAGCTGGTCCAGAAGCTCACTGAGCCGAAGCTGAAAATCGCTCCGGACATCCGTGAGATGAAAGTCTGAGCGGGCGAGGCTAAGGTGCGCCGCTGGGGGAGGGTGGTATGGACGACTTCCCCGGCGGAGCCCCTTTCATGGCCGACATCTCGGAGAAGCTGAACCCCATCGACCACCGCGCGCCGCGAGTCGAATACGAGCTGCCGGTGGCCTACCGCAGCGTGGCTGGCTTCGTGACGGACTGGGCCGTCAACCTTTCCAAGGGCGGCCTCTACATCAACACCGACAAGCCCCTGCCGGTGGACACGGTGGTGAAGCTGCTGGTGACACTGCCGGGAGCGCACTTCCCGGTGGAGCTGAAGGGCCGGGTGACGCGCACCAACGCGCTCGGCACCGCCTCTCCGCAGTCCCCGGGGATGGCGGTGGAGTTCCTGGACGTTGACGAAGACAAGCGGTCGCGCATCGGGGAGTTCGTGGAGCGGTTGCGCTCGGAGCTCCCGTCGGAAGCGACCCGGAAGTAACGGCGGCCCGCGCGGGCGCCCCCACCGAGCGCCTGCATGCCGCCCCTCCCTGAGACTCCCGTTTCATTGACCATCGACCGCCTCGGCCAGCTGGGCGAAGGCGTGGCGTCCTGGCAGGGCCGCACCGTCTTCATCCCTGGCGCCTTCCCCGGCGACACCGTGCGCGTCCACCTGGAGTCCCAGGGACGGGTGCTGCGCGGCCTGTTGCGCGAGGTGGTCTCCCCAGGGCCGGACCGCCGCGTGGCCCCATGCTCCCTGGCCAGCGAGTGCGGCGGCTGTGACTGGCTGGGCCTGGCCGAGTCCGCGCAGCGAAGCGCGAAGCAGGAGATCGTCCTCTCCACCCTGGAGCACCTGGGCCACCTGCGGCGCGAGGACTTCACCGTCCGGCCGCTCCTCGTGGCGCCTCGGGACTGGGGCTACCGGCGACGCGCGGTGCTGCATCCGGCGGGGAAGGGAGCGCTGGGCTACTTCAGCCGGCGCAGCCACGAGCGGCTCGCGGTATCCGAGTGCGGTGCGTTGACGCCCGTGCTGACGGCGCTGCCGGGGAAGCTGGCGCCGCTGCTCAAGCCCTTGGCAAAGGACACCGAGGAGGTGCTCCTGCTCGCGGAGGGCGACAAGGCCGCGTTCGCGGTGAACCTGACGGGGCAGGTGTCGGCGCGGCACGTGGAGGCCGCGGAGGCCGCCGTGCGGGCGCTGCGGCTGGAGGGCGCGGTGCTGGTGCCGAAGGAGGGCTCGCCCCGGGTGTTGGGCAAGCCGGCGCTGCGCTCGTACTCGCCGCTGCGGCCGGAGGTGCCGCTGTATCTGCGGCCGGATTCGTTCGCTCAGGCGCACGCGGAGGCCAACGTAGGGCTCGTGACGTCGGCCATCTTCGAGCTGGCGGCGCGGGACGAGGACTCCGTGCTGGAGCTGTACTCGGGCAACGGCAACTTCACGTTTCCTCTGGCGGCGGGCGCGGCGTCGGTGCTGGGTGTGGAGTCGTCCCCGGTGGGCGTGGAGCTGGCCCAGCGCAGCGCGCGTGAAGCGAGCGTGGGCAACGTGCGCTTCGTGCAGGGGGATGCGCGCAAGGTGTGCGACGGGCTGGTATCCGAGGGCCGGCGCTTCGACGTGTGTCTGGCGGACCCGCCGCGCGCGGGGGCTCCAGGGCTGGCGAAGTGGATGGTGGCGCTGGGCATCCGCCGGGTGGTGTACGTGGCGTGTGACCCGGCCTCGCTCGCGCGCGACGCGGCGGGGCTGGTGGAGGCGGGCTACAAGCCCCAGGCGCTCCAGGTGGTGGACATGTTTCCCCAGACGCACCACGTGGAGGCGGTGATGTCCTTCGAGCGGCCGGACACGGGGAAGGGACGCTGATGGACGCGCGCATCGTCGAGTTCGCCGAGGTGCTCCGACAGAACGGCGTGCGCGTGAGCACCTCCGAGGTGCAGGACGCGCTGCGGGCCACGGCCGAAGTGGGGCTGGTGGACCGGGCCCTGTTCCGCGCGGTGATGCGGACCACGCTGGTGAAGCGCGAGCTGGACGTGGACACGTTCAACCGCGCGTTCGACTTCTTCTTCTCCGGGGCGGCGGCGACGTTCGAGGCCATCGACAAGTCCCTGGCCGCGCAGCTCCAGGAAGAGGGCTACCTGGAGGGGGACACGCTGAAGATGGTCATCTACCAGATGAACCTCCTCTTGCCGGAGATGTCTCCGCTCGCGCAGGCGGTGCTGGAGGGAGACCGGGCGCGGCTGGCGCAGATCTTCCGGATGGCGTCGCTCCAGTTGGACCTGTCGAAGCTGGAGAGTCCGCTCCAGGCGGGCTTCTTCGCTCGGCGCATGCTGGCGGGAGCGGGCATGGAGCGGGCGCGCTCCGACATGAAGTCGCTGGAGGACGAGCTGAATGCACGCGGCCTGTCTCCCGAGGGCGTGGAGATTGTGTCGCGCCATGTCGCCGCGGCGATGCGGAAGATTGAGGACGCGGCGCGCCAGGAGGTGAAGCGTCAGGCGGAGGCTCGCATCCGTCGTCGCACCGACACGGTGCAGGACAAGCCGCTGCACCTGCTCACCCAGGCGGAGGTGGACCAGATGCAGTCCGCCGTGCGCACGCTGGCGGAGAAGCTGCGCAGTCGCTTGATTCGCCGGCAGCGCTCGCACCGCAAGGGCGCGCTCAATGTCCGCCGCACGCTGCGCAAGAACATGACGTGGGGTGGGGTGCCCATGCTGCCCCAGTTCCGTCGCCGCCGGCCCGAGCGTCCGGAGCTGGTGGTGCTGTGTGACGTGTCAGACTCGGTCCGCAACGCGGCGCGGATGATGCTGCTGTTCATGCACACGATGCAGTCGCTCTTCGTGCGCGTGCGCTCGTTCGTCTTCGTGTCCGACGTGGGCGAGGTGACGCAGTACTTCAAGGACCTGGACGTGGACGAGGCCATCGACATGGCGACGGCGGGGAAGACGGTGTCCCTGAGCGCCAACTCGAACTACGGCCGCGCGCTGGCGGACTTCACCCGGGACCACCTGGGCAGCATCACCCGGCGCACCACCGTCATGGTCATTGGGGACGGGCGCAACAACTACAACGCCAACAACGTCTGGGCGCTGAAGGATTTGCGCCGCAAGGCGAAGCGCGTCCTGTGGATTTGTCCAGAGGAGCGCGGCAACTGGGGCATCGGTGACAGCGAGATGCTCACGTACGAGAAGCACTGTCACCAGGCCGTGGTCGTGACGTCCGTCTCCGACCTGGCTCGCATCGCGGACCAGCTCGTTCCGGCTTGAGGTATCACGGACCCCGGGAAGGATGCAGCTCCGGCTTTACGGGCCACTCGGGGGCATCCTAGGCTGCCTGGGAAATCCAGCTCAGTGCGCGGCGTATCGCCGGCTCATCAGGATGCACGTGAACCACCTCCTCGCTCGTTTCTCCCTTGGCTGTCTGCTGTTGGCCCCCTTGTCCGCGTGTGACTCGAGCGCGGTGGACGACAACCCGGGGGGCGGTGATTCGGCCGTGACGGGCGTCTGGAATCGCTTCGGCAGTGAGTACGGTTATCGGACGGACGTGGCCTATGGCGGCATCGCGGGCCAGCCATCGGACCGGGTATACATGTGCGAGCTGCCCGGCTCACCCTCGGCGGGGCTCTACAAGGGGCGGCTCATCAGCCCGAGGATGATTCGCTGGGACGCGGTGCACGGCCTGCCCGATTACGAGGTCGTCTTCGAGGGGCAGACGATGCGCTTCCGGCCGCAGAACGGGTCGGACACGTTCCTGGGCCAGTACCAGAAGGGCACCTGGACTCCCGGGGCGTGTGACTTGTCGATGGAGAACGGGGAGCTCGTGGACCGCTCCTCCACCGCCTATGTCCGCTTCGACAATGAGGGGGACTTCAAGATCAACAGCGTCACGATTGGCGGCGAGGCCATTCCCATCCACAACCGCGACACGTGCAGCGTCACCACGCTCATCCCCGCGGGGACGGGCGACAACGGCCTGCTCACGGTGGCCATCAATTACAGCGGGGTCGGGGTGGACGGGCCCTACCGGCGGACGCAGAACCACACCCTCTACCGCTCGGACTTCAAGCCGGACTGCAACAAGCTCACGGTCGAGATTGGCTGCGGGGCGCTGGCTGTCTGCGTCTACGTGGCGCCGTAGTCGCTCGGCTTCGCGTCACTCGTACGAGGGGGGGGCGGGCCGAAGCCCGCGCCCTAGCTCTCCTCCACGATCTTCCGGGCCTCCAGTTCCAGGACGTGGGCCTGCAGCTCGTGCAGCAGCTCGGAGAGTCGCGTGTGGCACGCTCCGCTGCGCTCGGGGTCCGGCGAGCCGATTCCATCTGCGAGCGCGCGCCACCGCACGTCCTTCAGCAGCTGCTGTCGCAGCGCGGCGCTGACCACGTCCGCCCAGGTGGGCTGGCTGTAGGTGAAGTTCAGCGCCAGCGTGTCCTCCGAGGCCTCGGTGGAGTGCCAGTAGCCGCGCGGCACGAAGAGCACCGAGCCGGGCTCGAGCGTGATGACCTCGGCGCCCTCGGGCATCTGCTCGGGCAGCTCCTGCTCCAGGTAGCTGGCCAGTTCGGGCGAGGGCGGGCCCATGTTCATCGCCCAGCGGTCCGTGGGCAGGGGCAGTTGGGTGTTGGGCGCGAGCGTCCAGCGCTTGGTGCCGCGCACCTGCACGACGATGTTCGCATTCGCGTCGAAGTGGGGGCTGTTGCCGCCACCCGACGGCGAGGCATAGAAGATGGCTCGCGCCACGGCGTTGCGCGCGAGTCCCAGCTCGAACGCCACCATGTGCAGCCACTGCTCGACCAGGGGGAGGTAGCGCTCCGCCGAGTCGAGGATGAGCGCCATTCCGCTGCGGTACAGCGCCGCCGCGGTCTGCGCCTCCACCCGGATGACGCTGTGCTCATCGCGCCGGTCCGGCAGCGCGACCATCACCGGGTTGCGGTAGGTGTGCAGCAGCCGCTCCAGGTCATGGAGCTCCGGGAGCGCCGCGAGCTCCCCGAGCCTTTCGAGCGGGCCGTGGCAGACCAGGTGCCGCGTGGGCCAGTACTCCGCCAGGAACTCGCGACCCGGGTGCGGCGTGAAGAGCTGATCGAGGAAGGGGTGCTCCGCTGACTCCAAGTCCATGAGCGACACTAGTACGCGAGCGAATGGGGGCTTCGCCAGTCCCTTGCGCGTTCAGGGGCGCCGCGCCCACTCCCGGCCGAGCAGAGCGTACAGGTCAGGTCGTTGGCGCAGGGACGCTCCGCACAAGAACTCTTCAGCCTCGGCATCCTCGCAGACGGGCGATGTCAGGGTTTCCCCGCATGGACAATAAATACACCACGGCGCGTGACGCCCGAGAGCTCCAGCCGGAGGAGATGTCGGATGCTAGTGAATGTATTTGATTGCGCATCGCGATGGCGGGACACACGGCGGGCGTGATGCCGGGAAACGTGGGCCTGGGAGGCCAGGACGGCTTCCTGGCCAAGTATGACTCCGCGGGCACCCAGCTCTGGATTCGCCAATTCGGCACCGCACAGGCCGAGGTGGTGCGAGGTGTCGCCGCGGACGCAAACAACGATGCCTATGTCGTCGGCTCCACGACGGGCGCGCTCGGCTCTCCCAATGCGGGTCTCACGGACTTGTTCATCGTGAAGTACAACAGCGCGGGTGTCCTGCAGTGGCAACGACAGATGGGAACGGCCGGGCAGGACTCCATCTACGGGGTCGCCACCGCCAGACTGGTGAGCGGGGCCATCCATGTCTATGTGGTGGGCTACACCGAGATGTCCTTCAACGGGCAGCCTCACCAGGGAGGGCAGGATGCCATCGTCGTGAAGTTCGATGGCTCCGGGACTCTGCAGTGGACCCGTCAGTTCGGCACACCAGGCAGTGAGCTTGCCCTCGGCATCGCCTCCGATGGCGGTGCGAACGTCTACATCACGGGGCGCAGCAACTACGACTTCGTCACCAACCTGCCGAACTCCTCGAATGACTTCTTCATGGTGAAGTACGACGCGGGGGGCGGCGTCGTGATCCGCCGTCAGTTCGGCTCGACCAACATGAATGACCCCGCGGCGGAGGATGACGTCGGTCACGGCGTGGCCGCGGACATCAATGACAGCGTCTACGTCACGGGCTCCACCCAGGGAGAGTTCCCCAGCTCACCGCTTCCGAATGCCGGCGGTGAGGACTACGTGGTGTTCCGCTACGAGGACTGCTGTCAGATCAACACGCCGGGCCAGTGTGGCATCGGCTATGGCTGGGGTGACCCGCACCTGGTCACCTTCGACAACCGCTCCTATGACTTCCAGGGAGCGGGCGAGTTCATCTTCGTGGAGAGCAGTGACGCCAGCGCACCGTTGATCGCCCAGGCGCGCATGCAGCCGTGGGTGAACAACAACCGGGTGACGGTGATGACGGCCGTGGCGACGCGGCTGGGCGCGAGCCGGGTCGGCGTCTACCTGACGACCGGCGGACACGAGCTGCGCGTCGACGGCACGCTGACCTCCGTGACAGTGGGGGACACCGTCCCCGTGGCCGGTGGGGGCCGCATCCTGCGTCGGGACGCGGCGTCCTACGTGCTCTCGTACCCGGGTGGAGACAAGGCGCTCGTCACCCTCAACGGCACGTACATGGACTACAACTTCGCCCTGAAGCCGTCGCGCCGCGCGAAGATTCGCGGCCTGCTGGGCAACTACGATGGCATCGCGACGAACGAGTACGCGCTGCGCAATGGCACCCCGCTGGCGCCGACGCTGTCCTTCACCGAGCTCTACGTGGGGCCGACCAGCTTCGCGGCGAGCTGGCGCATCTCCCAGGCGGAGTCCCTCTTCGACTACGCCTCCGGGCAGAGCACGGCGACCTTCACCATCCTGGACTTCCCGGCGTCGCCCGCGACGGTGAACGACCTGCCCGCGACGGAGCGGGACGCGGCGAGGAATCGGTGCCTCGCGGGCGGCGTCCAGGCGGGCGTCTTCCTCGACAGCTGCACCGTGGACGTCGCGGTGACCCAGGACGCGAGCTTCATCGCGTCCACGGTCCGGGTGCAGGCCCAGGTCCAGGCCCAGCGCGGACCCCAGGCTCCGCCGCCCGTGCCTTCGGGGAACCGGCTGTACTTCTCCAACTTCGGCGCCGCGGTGGGCACGGAGTGGAGCTCGAACCTGATATCCAGGACGCCGAATGGCGCGCAGACCTTCCTCGGTCCGTTCACCAGTGAGGTGCTCCGCCTGACGCTGCCGGCCACGGGCAAGCCCGGCATCATCTCGCTGAGCTTCGACCTGTTCATCCTCGATGGCTGGACAGGGGATGGCGCTCCGGCGTCGAACACCTGGTACATGCAACAGTCGTCGAGCCTGCTGGGGGGCACCTTCTCCAACACGTCGAACACCCAGTCCTACCCGCGGACCGGCAGCGCCGCCCGGACCGGCTCCATCGCCAACAACACGCTGGGCTACGTGGACGGAGACTCCATCTATCGGTTCAAGCACCGGTTCGACACGAGCGGGACGTCCCCCATCGTCTTGACCTTCTATCGCTGGAACAACTCGGTCTCGAATCCGATGCTGGCGGCGCCCTCCTGGGGGCTCGACAACGTGGAGGTCACCCAGGAGTAACCTCCCGTGCAGCCCGCCTCCTCCGGTGTCTGTCGGAGGAGGCGGAGCGGGGTGTCCTCCGCGGCGCTCGTGGGCCAGCGCGGGACGCGGGCCCGGCAGGATAGGAACGCCGGGCCCGGGCACCGGCTCACGGACAATTCAACGTCCCGGCGAGGGGGAGGTTGTTCGGGTTCTGGGGAAGCGGCTGGGGATCCGCCGGAATCGCCCAGGAGAAGTCCGTGCTCGTGAAGCCCGTGAGCCACGTGTACGTGGCGAAATCAATGGGCGCCTCGTAGTCACACGGATACGAGGGCGTCTGGGGCGCCCACGTCGCGGGCGGGCTGCTGGCGGTGTTCACGAAGGCGCTGCCCACGGCCGCGGTGCCGTGACACGTCATGCAGTTGCTCTGGATGCCCTTGGGAATTCCTGGCGAGGTCTCCAGGTAGGGGTTGAAGCAGACGACCATCTTGCTGCTCCCCGTGCCCTGGGTCTGATTGTAGGCGGTGCACATCGCATAGTTGCGCCCCGCCCCCGTGACTTTGTCCGTCATCCCCTTCTTGCTTCCGGGAAAGTCATCGGGCGCGTCGCTGCCTGGCTGCCACCAGAAGGTCTGCCAGGTCCAGTTGACGAGCTCCTTGGTGTTGACGTGCATGGCCGTGAGGACGGCGGAGTCGCCCGCTTCGGCCTTGAGCCCTTCGATGCTGGTGCTGTTGAAGGCCCTGGCCTCGGCGGCGGTCATCTGGAAGGAGTAGAGGGCGGAGAGCGGCGCATGCAGGTACCGCTGGCAACTGAAGACCGGAGCCCCGGGACTGGCGTTGTTCGCCTCGGCGATGAGCTGCGCGACGCCCTGGATCTGCTCGGCGGTGGCCTCTGCGATGGGCGCATCCGCTGGCGCCGTGGGATCCACGATGGCGCACGTCAGCCAGAGCGAGGGCGTCGGATGGCACTTGTCCAGCGCCTGTTGCTCGGGCGTGCACGTGGACCCTGAGTTGAGACTGTCTTCGATCCCCCTCCACACGGGCACAGGGGTGGGCTGGCGCTTCTTGACCAGGTACAGCACGGGCTTGAGCTCCATGGCCGCCGAGCCCGGGTTCCCCGCCGAGGGCGCGGTGTACGGCGCCTGCTGCACGGCGCGCCGCGCGATGGGTGTATTGGCCGGCCACTGGATGTTGAGTGCGGCCAGGCTGGTGAACTGGTTGTAGAAATACGGAGGTCCCCCCGCGCTGACGGGATGGCCCTGCGTCAGGTACGCGGCCATCTCGGGATTGAACTTGTTGAAGGAGACGACCTGCTCGGTGGGGGTGACGTCCTGGCCCGTGGTGGCGGGATGATGGAACTGGCGTGGCCCGTGGAAGGCATGGGCGGCCTTGCGCCGCGACAAGTCTGGCGCCGGCTGCCCTGGGGCCGGGAAGAGCTCCTCTCCGTTCCAGGTGTCCCACACAGGCATCGGGAGCCTGGTTCCCGGGTAGACCTGCCCGGAATCGGCCTGAAGACCGGCCCAGAGGTTCCAGGCCTTGGAGGTGATGCGGGCGGTGTTCCATGTGTCCGCCCACTGTTGGATCTCCTCCCGGTTACCCGGAAAATCATATCCAGCGGGGATGGGGCGGGGCTCAATCCATGGATCTTCGCGGGGCTTGCAGGCTGACAGGAGCCAGAGGCAGGTCAGCAGGAGCGTACAAACAGAGTGCTCCCGCGCCACGCGGCACCTCAACGCTGGGATTCGGATCGGTCTGGGGTGCGGCTTCGTCTCGAGCATGTGCGAACTCCAGGGGTCCAGGCTCCCTGGTGTTGCTGGCCAAGGCAGGCGGTTTCCAGGGAATCACATCCATGAATGCTGGGACTGTGGGCGGGTTCGACGGGTGTGTTCGGCCATCACTACCTCCATGCCCCAGGGGGAGGTGCGGGTGTCATCGAACCCATCCCACGATACGAAGTGTCCACAGCGAGCTCGGTCGAACTCACGTCACCCGCGACGAAAGTACGTGGGAGGGCGGCGAGACACTGGCCCGCCTCGCTACCAGGAGAGTACCCATGACGTGCAGGCACTGGCGCTGGCGTGTCGCCACCACCCAGCGGGAGCTCGATGCCGTGGCTCGCATCCGCTGGGCTGTCTTCGGCGGAGAACTGGGATTGCTGCCCGAGCAGTCCGCGCTGTCCCGGCGGGAGGTGACGTGCGTCGACACGCTCGACACCACCGTGCATGTGCTCGTCTACGCGGGCGACGAGCCGGTGGCGACCCTGCGAGTGGCGTTGCCCAACGCGGAGGTGGCGGCGAACCTCGGTGGGAAGGTGGGGCTCGAGATGGAGCAGCGCGTGGACCTCTCGGGCCTGCTTCAGCCGGAGCGGGTGTTCGCGGAGCCCTCGCGCTTCTGCGTGTTGCCGAAGTGGCGGCGCTCGGAGGCCGTCACGTGGCTGCAGGCGGGCATGTACGCGGAGAGCCGGCGGCGCGGGGTGACGCACTGGATTGCGTCCGCGAACCTGGAGACGGACTCGCCCGAGGACGCGCGCCTCTCATGGCAGGTGGCGGCCCGCCGCGGATGGCTCAGTCCGCACTGGCGTGTGTCATTGACCGAGCCGTGTCAGCCCCCGGTGCGGCCTCGCAATCCCTTCTACACGCCGGAGGAGCGGGCGCAGGCGGCGCAAGGGCTGTTGGATGGACTGCGCCTGCCCAGGGCGCCCTCGCTCTTCGCCAGGACGATGGGCGCGCGCTTCATCGCGGAGCCGCTCTACGACACGTATTTCCAGTGGTTCACGCTGCCGCTCGTCATGGCGCTCGATGAAATCCCGGCGGACTCCCTGGCGCGCTTCCTCGCGCTGGAGCACGCCGCGGGTCTCGCCGCCTAAAGCCGGGGCGGTTCCTCTCTTCCTTTCACCTTCAACACGCAGCGACCGGGAGCCCCAGGGGCACCGGACAGGAGACGTACGTGCAAACACAGGCGGAGAATCACACGGGAGCGAATTGGCTGGCGGCGCTGGACGCGGAGGCGCGAGGGCTGGTGGCGGCGGTGGATGCGCGGCCCGACGGCCGCCGCCTCTTCGAGGGCACCCTCGACAAGGCGGGCTACATCCACTACCTCATCCAGACGTATCACTACGCCCGCTGGAGCACGCCGATCCTCGGCGAAGCGGGCGAGCGGCTGAAGCGCCTGGGCCGGCACCCGGAGCTGGCGCGGTTGCTGATCCAGAAGGGAGAGGAGGAGCGGGGCCACGAACGGTGGCTGCTGTCGGACCTGAAGAACCTGGGGTGCTCGGAGGAGTCCGTGGAGACGGCGGCGCGGAGCCCGGCGGTGGATGCCTATACGGGGTGGAACTTCTTCACCTCCCGCGCGGGCGTGCCGACGGCCGTGTTGGGGACCGCGTACGTGCTGGAGTACCTGTCGCAGACGCGGGCGGGCGTGTGGGCCAAACGGCTGAAGACGGTGGCCGCCATTCCCAACATCCACAAATCCATCACGTTCCTGCGCAGCCACGGGGCCCTGGACGGAGACCATGTGGCGGAGATGGCGCGGCTCCTCGGGCGGCTGACGGAGCCGGAGGACCAGGAGGCCATCCTCTTCTCGGCCCGAGTCGCCCGGAGCGTCTATCCGTGCATCCTCCGTGAGGGCGGCGCCTCGAGCCTCCCCTTCGCGGGGTAGAGACAACCGCACGCGGGCTGGGCGAGTGTCCCGTTCGAACGCTGGCCTTCGGGAGGCACCTTCTCATGCGGTCCCTCGCGGCACTTCCCACCCGTCGCGAGGGCGCGCAGGCCGGCTCACACCGGCTTGTTGAGGTGGGCCACCTGGTAGAGGAAGTCGGTGCGGCTGTCGACGCCCAGCTTGTCGAAGAGGTTTCGCACGTGGGTCTTCACCGTCTGGCCCGAGATGTCGAGCTCATCGGCGATCCGCCCGTAGGACCAGTTTCGAAGCACGGCCCGCGCGATGTCGAGTTCGCGCCCCGTGAGCCCGCGCTGCATGTGCATGGGGAGCGGGATGGAGTGGGGGAGCTCGGTCAGCAACAGGGCCCATTGCCGGGGGCCTTCACCATCGGGCAGCTCGACGAACCGGCACGTGCGGTAGCCATCGGGATGGTTGAACACCCAGAGGGACTTCCCGAGCCGCGAGTCCGCGTCCATCCGGACCAGGGCGTCCAGCTGCTCCTTGAAGATGTGCGGGAGCCCGGAGGCGTGGAATTCCGAAGGGGTGAACCAGCGCTCCAGCAGGGGGGTGGCGTGCGGGGAGCGGAAGACCTCGCGCGTGGGAGGCTCCACGACAACGTAGGCGGAGTCCTTGCGCTGGTAGATCTCCTGGATCAGTTGGGCGCGGGCGTTCAGGTCCTGGTAGTCCTGGCAGTTGCCCAGGGCGTTCGCCAGATGCCGGGTGAGGCTGGAGACGGCGGTGATGCTCTGGGCGGTGAAGGGGGAGCGCTTGTGCCGGTAGAACGCGAGGGCTCCAAAAAGGCCAGGGCGGATGGGCACCAGGACGGCCAGGATGTGTTCCAGGGGCAGCGCGAGCTCCAGGCTGCGTTGGTAGATGAGGGTTCGTTCGTACTCCCCGGGGGCCAGCAGCTGCGTATCGCAGATGGGCACTTCGGGCCGGGCGATGATGGGGGCCCGCAGGAAGTCATGGTCGACCAGGCCTGCATACTCCTTGAGGATGGGGATGGCGTGGCCCGGGACGTGCCATCGGAAGTCAGGCACGGGCGCGAAGCGCATCAAGCACAGCGCCATGGAGTCGGCCTGGGCGAACTCGAGGAACGACGGTCGGCTCGCTTCGATGACCTGCGGAACGGACCGCTCGCTGCCGAGGGCCGCGATGACGTCGTCCCGGACCATGAGCTCGCGTGAGTTGAAGTCCATCGGGTTGAACATCCGCATCTCCTTGTCAGGCAACCCCGTGGGGTCCGCGGGGATGTCCTTGTCCTAGGGCCGGACTGTAAATCTGTCCCTCACCCTTGAGTGGTATTGACGGGAACGTTTGTGTGCGGGCCCTGTGCGCACCGCGTCAAAGTGACCCTCGAGAAGGCGCCCGTCCGACTGCTCGCCCTCGGGCATGCCAGCCGACGCGGGCCCGTGCCCCGGGTTGTCCTCCGCCAACCGCTCCCCAGCTTTCAGGGAACCAACCATCCCTCCCAAGGAGACTTCGATGAAGCTTCCATTGATGGCGGCACTGGCCGCATTGACGTTCTGGGGTTGTTCGAGTCAGTCGGCGAGCACCCGGGCGGAGAACCCCACGGGCTCCAGCATTCCGAGCGCGACGGGCGGCTCCGGCACGGCGGACCCGGCGGAGCAGGAGCGCCAGGCTCGCGAGGATGAGCGCGACGCCAACGAGAGCCCGGGCGAGGCGGCGGACGTCGTCGACAACGAGCGCCGGGACCGGGGCGGGGCGCCCACGGTCTACGACAACGAGGCCACGGGCGGCTCCGGCACGGACACCCAGGTGACGACGCCGGACGGCGAGAAGTTCGATGTGATGGAGGAGCCGACCGGCTCCGAGCCGCGCGACTCGAGCTCCAGTGAGGGCACGGGGGGCTCCGGCGTGGACAAGGCGGACGGCACCCACGGCAGCCTGGATGACGACCCGGCGCCGACGGGGGCCGAGGAGAGCCAGTAGTCAGTCGGGCCTTGCCTGACACTCCGCGCCGGTACGCCCGGTGCGGGGCGCGGGCCTCACGTTGGTCTCGGGGTCGCCCGTTGAGACGAGCCCCCCTCCCTCCTGTCCGGGCCCCCGAGCGACGACGCTCGGGAGCCCGCGAGACTGCTGTTACTGGCTGAGCTTGAGACGCACCGTCACGGAGGAGTAGACCTTGACGGGCTTGCCATCCACCTGGACGGTCGTGCTTTCGGAGCCCACCCGCTGGACGCTGAGCCCTTGCGCCTCGTGCGCATTGACGGAGGTCGCCTCGAAGCGCGCCATCACCGTCGTGCCCATGGCCATTCCCGTGCAGCCGACGCACTTGGGGGCGCGGTACACGAACACCGTGCCGCCTTCGATCTGATTCGTTCCGTTGAGGCGCGGCTTCGGGACGGCGACGAACAGCCGCTGCTCGGTGCCGGGGATGTCCCAGACCGCGCCCAGCTTGAGGGTGCTGGTGCTGTCGGCGTTGCCTCCCACGGGCCGGAGCACCACGTCGATGAAGCCACCGTTGTCGATGGCCGAGTTCACCTTGATGAGCTCCTCCTTCTTCGTCCAGCCCAGCCAGTGGAGCTGCGGGAGGTTGTAGTTGTCCGACGCGTTGCTTCCCATGAAGGTGCTCGAGTCGGCGTAGTGGTTGATCTGCCCGGTCACCGGGTCTCGGGTGTTTCCATGCGCGAGGCCCAGGACGTGACCGACTTCATGGGCGTAGTCGCGGAACAGGCCGCCCTTGAGGTTGACGGAGCGCGAGCCGGCATTGGAGGCGGCGCACATCCCGCTGGGCAGCGAGTACACGGTCAGGAACGCATTCGAGTTCGCCTTCTGGACCGCCTGGCGCTTCGCCGTCGCGCAGTTCGCGCTCGTCACCTCCACGGTCTGCGAAGCGATGCTCGCGAGGCCCACCTGGCCCCGGGACGCGACGCCGAAGAAGTCGTACAGCTCGCGGACGTTGTTCCGGATGGCGGCGAGGGTAGGGGTGGTCCTCCCCGGGAAGGTCATCCGGACGACCTTGACGGTGTGATTCTTGTTGATGGAGCCCAGCCGGCTGTTGTGGTTCTGGACGCACTCCGGCTCGTTGGCGGCGCAGGTGTACCGGTACGGGGAGGCGGGTGCCTGGTAGTCCTGAATCCGGTACGAGCCCACGTTGTCGTTCGCGCTGGCGCCGCTCGGGAACTGGGTTTCACAGAGGCTCGAGTCGGTATCGATGGTCACCGAGTCCCCGCTGCAGTTCGCGCCGGCGTGGAGCGTCACCGACTTGCCCTGGGGCACGTCGACAAAGGAGGCCCCCGCGCCCTGGGGGAGCGAGTAGCAGCCATTGGCCTCGGCCTGATGAAGCACCTCGGAGTCGCCATTGCAGCTGTCGCGCACGAGCACGGGGTGTGCGCGAGGCGTGAGGAGCTGCGCGCGCAGCGTGGGCCAGTTGGCCGCCGTGCAGTTCTCGGACTGCACCTCCTCGAGGAAGAGGCCGTCCTCGAGCTCCATGTGCTCATACGTCCTGCAGGTGTCCCACATCTCGCTCCAGTGAGGCCAGTCGCAGGTCCCCGCATTGACAAACGTCTCGATACACGTGAGCGACGCCGCGAGCTCGGGGGAGACAAGCGCCTGCTGAACCGACGTGACAGACGTTTCGGGGCTGGCGCCACCGGACGGCTCGTCGGTGGGCGACTCCCACTCCGCGCCGTTGCAACCTGACACCAAGGCTCCGCACAGCATGACGCCCGTCATGGACAGTCTACGCATACTTCTCCCTATCGCGGCCCGGGCCGGGGGGCTCCGGGCGCACGCGAAGTGACATCGCTGTTGTCAATCAATGGAGTTCCAGCCGGTCGGCCGGGCCATCAGGACTGCGCTGTCCTCAGGGACTCAGGCGCAGTCCTTCCTGCCATTCCAGCGTTTACATGGATTCTTGGTAGATTTCCATATTGAACGATAGGTTTGTTATGGGGTATTTGTTCTTGGGTTCTGAGAATTTGGGCTGTTTGGCGCGTTGGTCTGGGCAGGTGGGGGGAGTGGCTCGCCCGCCGCGGGGCCGACGGTCGTCGACGTCAGCATCCCGGCCGAGGCCGTCCCACAGGCGGACCGCGCGCTGAGCGGCCGCGTGGCCCGCACGAACGGGCGACTGTCGATAATTGAACCTGGAGGCCCTCTCAACTGCCCGAATCACAAAGCCAGAATTGACTGTATTTCCATCATGACAAGAACATCCAGCCAAGCCTCCGGACGCAAGGAATTGCACCAGGGAAAGGCGTGATGCGCACGAGGTCGCAGGGCAGACAGCGGTGCGTTGTCTCTGAGTCGAAGCCTTGGAGGACACACAATGAAGAGCAAATGCCCATCCTGGTTGGGGTCTCTGCTGACGGTCGCCTGGGTTTCGACAGGCTGTGGCGACACGCCAGAAGGAGTGCAAGCCCGCGTCGACCTCGCTCCGCCCTCGTTGACCGAAGCGCAGGTGACGCTCCAGCACCTCGACCGACTCTCCGGGTTGGATCCTCAGGCCGGTCGTGAGGCCGTGCGGAAGCTGCGCCCGAAGCTCGATGAACTGAACCGTCTGGTCGCGCGTGTCGAAGTCGCACCGGAGCACTTCGTCGAGTTCTACGATCCGACCTCAGGGGGCATGCTCATCGCGGAGCACGGCCCCGTCGAGGATGGCGGCTTCCTGCGGGAATCGGATGTCACGGGCCACTCCGTCGTCGACCTCTATCGACGGCTCACGGGAGGCGCCACGCCGCCAGAAGCCCTGGTCCTGGCCGAAGCGCGGAGAGTGATCGCCGAGTCCTACCGCATGCCCGTGGAAGCTGAAGCAACGCGCGGCTTGTCCTCCCTGGAGGCCGTCAGGCCTCCGGGAGCCGACCTCCCCTCCGATACCTCATCGTGGACGGGGAGCGATGGTCAGCTCTGGCGAGATACCGTTTGCTTCAGGGGCGGGGATCGCGCCGACTGCTTACCCAACAGAACCGGCAACGGGGGATCCTCTCAGAACTCCAAGACCTCCTTCGCCGAGCTTGCCCCCTACCGGGGGAACGTGACGATGCGGCGCTGGTACGACAATGGCCTCAGGGAAATCTGGCCTACCTTCGCGGGAGAGCATTGGCGCTTCTTCCAGTCCAGCGGAACCTACGCCCCTTGCCCTGACTGGCAGGCCTGCGGGACGCGGGAATACTATCTCCGCAACCATACGTGGGATGTCATTGATGGGGATGGCGATGGATATCACTTCGCCACGGGATTCCGATGGAACTGCGTGTGGATTGGGTGCGACTCCCGACCCTGACCCCTGAAATCCGAGCGGGCGTGGCTCCGTGCCACGACCCGGCCCGGACGTAGGGCCAACAACCCGCATCCCTACCTGGCGGAGCTGCGGCGCGGCGGCCCCGTCGTCCAGGTGGACCCGGACGGCATCTGGGCGGTCGTCCGGTTTGACGCCGCGCAGTACGTGCTCAAATCGCCACGGCTCTTCTCGTCGCAGGCGATGTCGGCGGCCTTCGCGCCCGAGTGGCTCGAGCGCCCCAACCCCATCGCGGATTCATGCCTCTTCCTGGACCCGCCCGGGCACGGGCGACTGCGGGCGTTGGTCAGCCGTGCCTTCGCCCCCCACGTCCCTGGCGCGGTTCGAGCCGCGCATCCGCGCCGTGGCCCGGGGACTCGTGGCCCGGATGATGGAGCAGCGGAGGGTGGACTTCGTGGACGCCTTCGCCAAGCCCATTCCCACCGCGGTCATGGGATGGATCCTCGGATTGGACTCCTCCCTGGAGCAGCACTTCAAGCGCTGGACCAACGACCTGATGTCCCTCAGCGGCGTTCGTCCCGAGGACACCCAGCGCAAGGAGCAGTGCCGTCGCACCGTCGAGGAGATGGAGCCGTATTTCAAGGACATGCTGGCCGACCGGCGGCGGTCGCCGGGGGACGACATGGCGAGCAGCCTCCTTGGCTCGCGGGTGGACGGAGAGGCTCTGACAGAGCGGGAGCTGATGGGCTTCCTCTTCATGCTGTTCCTCGCGGGCCTGGAGACGACGACCCACCTGCTCAGCCAGAGCGCGCGGATGTTCGCCATGCACCCGGAGCTGCTCCCCCGCCTGCGGGAGAACCGCGCGTTGATTCCCCGCTTCATCGAGGAGACCCTGCGCTACGAGCCCGTCGCGGCGGCCACGATGCGCATGTGCCTTCAGGACACGGCGGTGGACGGAGTGGAGAGGTGCCCCGGGGGAGCCTGGTCCTGGTGTCGTTGGCCTCCGCGGCCCGTGACGAGAAGTACTTCCCGGACGGAGATCGCTTCATCCTGGAGCGGGAGAAGCAGTCAGACCTCTCCTTTGGCCATGGCCCCCACTTCTGCCTGGGAGTGATGCTCGCGCGACTGGAGGCACGAGTCGCCATGGAGGAGCTGATAGCGCAGGTGGACCGGGTAGAGGTGCTGACGGAGCGCATCGATTGGCTCCCTTCGCTCGTCGCTCGTGGGCCGCAGACGCTGCCCGTCGAGCTGTTCCCCGTTTGAGAGGACCGAGGCTGAATGGAGACACCCTGATGGCACGTTCGCCAACAGCACCGTCCCCATCCCCGTCCCCGGAATGACGGGCGTCATCGCCGCGTGGGTGGGGGGCTCGAGCATGTTCGCCAGCCGTTCGGGGGGGAAGTGTCTGGGGCTGGGGCTCGGACGTCCTGCTCGGAGGGCTCGTCACCACGCCGACCCGAATCGAGGGGCTGCCGGGGAGCATCGATATCGTCATGGGCAGTCAGTGCGGAAGGGTCATCAAGGCCGACGTTTGACTCGTTCGAGGAGGGCCAGGTTGTGCGACAGGTTCTCGGGAGCGAAGCGGGGCTCGACGCCCCGAATGTCGCCGGGAGCGAAGCGGGTCTTCGCGTCGATGGCCCCCGTGAGGAACCCCACGCCGAGCGGGCTCCATGGCACGAAGCCGATGCCCAGCTCCTGGCAGAGCGGGATGATGACCGCTTCAGGCCCACGCCACAGCATCGAGTACTCATTCTGGACGGCGCTCACGGGCAGCGCGGCATGCGCGCGGCGCAGCGTCTTCGGCCCCATCTCGCACAGGCCCCAGTGCAGCACCCAGTTTTCGCCGTCCGCGCGTCTCGGGCGCGAGGGGCTTGCCCGGCACCGCGGGCTTCGCGGAGACCTGGGGGGCCGCACCGCTCAGCAGCGGCGTGGCGGCCAGGGCTCCCGCCGACAGCAGGAAGGAGCGGCGTCCTGTCTTGTCCTCGTGTTCCGATGCCATATGGGGTCGCGTCCGTCCGTTGCGGGGTTTGCTGCGGGCCTCGACTCAAGGCTCCGCGCCGAGCCGGAGAGAGCTAGACACGCGGGCCGCGGCGGACCCAGTGGGCAGAGGGTGAAGGGCCTTGAATCCGCGGTTGAAAATGGATGGGTGGACACGCCTCCTGTACAGGAGTCCGCTATCGAGTCATCCAGCGCGCTGGGATGCTCTCCAATGCAACACCTGGAGGTATCACCATGATGAATCCGATGAAGCGGTTTGCAGGAGCGCTCATGTTGATGGTGGCCGTGGTGGGTTGTGGACCCATCGAACCGGCCGAAGAAGTCGTCGCTCCTGAGCAGGCGTCTCCTGTCGAAGCTCCAGGCATCGAAGCGGCCGGGGTCGCGGAGTTCCTGGCGTGTCTGAACCCTCCGACGCAGGAGGCACGTGCGTGCGTGGGGGTCTGTGTGAATCTCGCTCCGGCGGCAAGCCTCGTTCCCTGTCTCGTGAACTGCGGGGTGAACCTCCTCACCATAACGGCGTGTCTGCCCGAGCTGGCCTCGTAGCGCGGCTTCCACGTCGCATCGGAGTCACCCGATGACACGTGACGGGCTCTGGGATGAGACTCCAGGGCCCGTATCGTGAAGTCCGGGGGGAGGGTGAGTCGCCTCCGCGTGGAGCCTTGGTGCGCGACGGCGAAACAGACTTCGAGTGCCGCTCGGTCTGTCTCGCCATCGCAGGAAGCCGCTGTGGGTGGGGCGGCTCAGAAGGTCCGGTAGCAGAACTGCCCCGGGTTTCCCTGGGTGCAGTCCTCGGGGCAGCTCTGCGTCGTTTCACCAGGGCAGCACGCCCTGTTCCCGCAGTACTCGCCGCGAGGGCAATCCGCCGGACAGCGCAGTCGCTCGATGGGCTCGCAGACCCCATCGCCACAGACGGCGAGCTCGGACTCCGACGTGGCGAGCGCCTCGTCCGCCCCGGGGTCCTCCATCGTACCCGCACCACATCCCACGACGAGCCCCACCGTCAGGGCCACTACGACACGCCAAGCCGCCTTCATCGGAACGCTCCTTTGCCAGGTCCGCACGCATGAGGAATGCGCGCGAAAGGCTAGCAGGGTTCGCGGACTGAGCGACGGGGGGCCGCATCAACGCGTTGTCGCGGCATTGCCTGGCGGATGCAGTACCCGCGTGGGAGGGCGTGAGGTCTCAGTGGCTCGAGCTCGCGGGGGGCGGCATGGACGGAGCGGTGCGCTTCCACGCATCGAGTTCCTGCACGCGGCCAAGCCAGGCCCGGAGGTTCGCATACTCCCCGAGAGGCAGTCGCGCCGGTCCGGCGAGGGCGAACGCCGCGGCCAACGAGAAGTCCGCGAGCGTCAGCCGTTCCTGTGAGACCCACGTCCTGCCCGCGAGATGCTCATCCAGGACGCGCGCGTGCTGCGCGAAGAGCGCCTCGCCCCGGGCGACCTCGGTGGGGTTCGGCGGCCCACGGCCTGATACCGCCTTCACGAAGTTCTCGAAGACCAGGATGGTGCATGCCTGCGCCATGTGCCCTGAGCACCAGAAGAGCCAGCGAGTCACGTCAGCGCGCCCCCGCGCCTCCGTGGGGAGCAGGGTTTGTCCCGGCGTCAGCTCGGCCAGGTACTGCATGATGGCGCGCGACTCCCAGAGCAGGAAGCCATCGTCATCGAGCACCGGAACGAGCCCGTTGGGATTGCGGCCCAGGTGCGGCGTCGCGCGCTGCTCGCCTTGTGGCAGGTCCACCACGACGCGCTCCAGAGGTACGTCGAGGTGGGTAGCGACGAGCAGGACTCGTCGCGAGTTTCCAGACAGGGGGTGGAAGTAGAGCTTCATGAAGCGTTCTCCTGGACCGCGCGGATGAGGGGTGAACCTGCGCGTCCAGGGTGACAGCGGCCTGTCAGGTATGTTCGGGCCTCAGTTACAGGGGACCGGTGGGTCGACGACGACGGCCATTCCCTTCAGCCGTCCGCGGCGACTGATGGAATCTCAACAACCACGCCCCTGCCGGCGAGACAGCCCGAGGAGTCCGAACAACGCCAGCGCCCAGGGGAGGGTGGCGGTTCCACTCGTGCAACCGCAACCACTGTCATCGGACGGCGGCTCCGGGGGTGGAGCGCCAGCGTCCGGCGCTGACGAGCCCGCGTCCGACTCTGGCGCGCCCGCGTCCGGCTGGGGCGTCCCCGTCACGGTGATGTTGAAGGAACACGTGCCTTCGTTGCCCGCGGCATCCCTGGCGGTGAAGGTCACCTCGGTGATTCCACCCGGGAAGCTCGCCCCCGACTCGTGACTGGAGTCGAGCGTGAGCACCGCTCCCGAGTCATCATAGGCCGTCGCGTCCTCGAAGCTGACCTCGGCCCCTCCCACCCCTGTTGCCGGCACCTCCCGAGGGAGCGGACAGCTCACGCGCGGCGCGAATGTGTCGGGGATGAGGCCCGCCAGCTTGAAGATCGCCATGCCCTGGCCGGAGTCGGCATGGACGTAGAGCGTCGAGCCCACCATCGTGGGCTGGTTGGGATTCGAGCCCCGCGCCCCTTCAATCATCTCCGCGAGGAGGGTCGGGGTCCCCGTCGGCGAGTCCAGCCGCCACAGCTCGCGGCCCGTCGCGGGGCCGAGCGCCGTGAACACCAGCGGGCCCTCGGGGGAGGCCAACAGGAGCGCATTGGGATGGGACGAGTCGATGCCGGGCATCAGGTCCGCGACGCGCACCGTGCCTGCTTCCGTTCCATCCGTGCGCCACAGCTCCCGTCCACCCTGAGAATCCGCGCCCGCGAAGAACAGGGCGTCTCCCCAGGCAACGAAGTCCGTGTTTTCAATCCCATACGCGCCGGCCCGCCGCAACGTCGCCGCTTGGAGCGACACGGTTCCGGCCTCGGTGCCGTCCGTCTTCCAGAGTGTCGTTGCCCCCTCCGCTCCCGTCGCCCAGAAGTAGACGTGGTCCTTCCAGGCGAAGAGCTGCTCGGGCGAAGCATCCAGCGGCCCCGGCCGCAGGTCCGCCACGCGCACGGTGCCGTCGGAGGTGCCGTCGGACTTCCACAGCTCACGCCCCGCCTCCTCGTCCGTGGCGGAGAAGAACGTCAGAGAGCCCAGGCCCGTGAACCCTCGCGGAGACGAACTGAAGCCGCCGTTGAGGTCCTTGAGGAGTTTCGTGGAGCCGAGCTCGCCAGTCGTCGTCCACGGCTCCTCACTCCGCCTGCTGCTGAACCAGAGCCTTCCATTCACATACGCCCCCTCGTAGACCTCCGGGGGCGCATCCGAGAGCTGAAAGGCGCCCGCCTGCGTTCCGTCCGCCCGCCAGAGATCTCGCCCCAGCAGGAAGACCTTGTCCCCGGCGGGGACGAGGCGGGTCACCGAGGTAGGGCCGCCCGACACGGGGTGGATGCCCTGGTCGCTCGAGTCCGTGGCCAGGAGCCCCGAAGCCGTGGAGAGGAGCACCTGCCCCTGGAGGGGCGCCATCCGGATCCAGTTGTTGAGGCTGTTGGTGGGCGAGTGCAGGTCCCGGACGGGGAGGGAGCCGTCCATCCGCACCAGCTTCTGTTGCCCCACGCCATGCGCCGTCACGAAGAGCCGCTCCTCGACCGAGAGCAGCTCGATCGCCCTGCCCATGCCCCGGCGAGGCGTCAGATCGGCCACGAGGTGCGTGCCCTCTTGCGTGCCGTCCGACACGTAGAGCTCCAGTCCCAGCGGGCCCTGGGTGCCGGAGAACAGCAGCTTGTCTCCTAGGCTCACCCAGTCCCGATTCGCGTCGACGGCGATGAAGCCCTCCAATGTCGTGAGCGGCTGCAACAGCAGACCTGTTCCGGCCTGGGTGCCATCCGTCTTCCACAGTCCACCCGGGCCACTCCCCACACCGCCATGGAAGAAAAGGGAGTTCCCGGCGGCGAGCAGCGAGGAGCGCATCCCGAAGCCTTGAAGGGGCTCCGCGCTCCAGAAGACCTCGCTGCCTCCCACCGTGCCAGTCGAAGACCAGAGCCCACAGTTCACGTACTCCGGTGAGCACCCCTGGAAGACGAGCTTCCCCGCGAGGACTCGCGGCCTGCCCGGAGCCGAGCTCGCCGTGCCGGGAACCAGGTCGAGAATCGCCGTGCCTTCCGCCGTTCCGTCGGTCCGACACAGCTCATGGCCGGTGACGTCGCTCCGGCACGGGAAGAAGGCCACGCCGTCCAGGAGGGTGGGGGATTGCGCGAGCCCCGTCCCCGCCGGCTCCGCGGTGTCGCCCAACGACGCGGTGTCGCTGAGCAGCTCGGTCCCTACCGCGCTCCCGTCGCTTACATACAGGCGACGTGGGCTCCCGGTGGCCCCCAGGCTCGCCGAGAAGAGCACCTTGTCCGCGACGGCTCCCAGGATTCGGGGGGCTCCACTCCCGGCTCCGGGGACGAGGTCGACGGCCACCGTTGTGCCCTCGGGCGTGCCGTCCGTCACACACAGCTCCACGCCCGAGGACTCGGATTCGCATGCGAAGAAGGACCGGCTGCCCACCTCCTGGGCCGGCGTCACGGAGAAGTCCTTCAACGCGACCTGGGCGAGCTCGCGCGTCCCCTGCACGGTGCCGTCCGAGCGATAGAGCCGCTTCCCCAAGGAGAAGTAGAGCGCGCCTCCGAAGGCGACCGGCGGCGGCAGCGGCTCGGGGAAGTCCAGGTTGCCGACAAGGCGGGTGCCCTCGGGCGTGCCGTCCGTCGTCCACAGTCCCTCCGGGCCCCGCCACCAGGCCTGCTTCCCCACCACGGCGAGTCGCGGTGGCGACTGCCAGCCGTAGTTGTCGATTCCGAACGGCTCCTCTCGCCACGCGACGGTCCGCAGCATCCGCGTTCCCTCCGGAGTGCCGTCGGACCGGTAGAGGGTTCGCGAGTTCTCGCCGAAGAAGAGCACGTACCCGTCCATGGCGGTCAGCGCCCTGGGGCCGGTGTGGGCGACCACGGTGTACGGCGTCATGTCCGCCATCCGCACCGGCGTCACCAGGGCCTGGGCACCCGCGACGACGGGCGCCTGCGCTGTCTCCGGCGCGGCGGGCTCCCTTCCAGTGCAGCCGGGAAGGACACCCAAGAGACCCAGCAACCACCACCGACCCACCACGGGCGCTGTCTGAAAGTTCATATCACCTGATACGGGAGCGGGACGGCGTCCGGGTCGGATGCCCGTGCGCCGGACGAGGGAGCGTCGCGAACTCTACCGTGAGGGGACGGGCCCTGTTACACATCCCCGGCCTTCCCCCAGGAGTCCCATGGCCCCCTCACTCTTCGACGACCACGGCTACCAGGACGTCCCCAACCGCGAGTCGGGCATCAACCTCTCCGCGGCGGATGACCGGACCCTTCGCATGGCCATGCCGCCCGTGGACGGTGCCCTGCTCGACGCCCTGGTGCGCTACCAGGAGGCCTTCCTGGCCCACGTCGGCTCGGACCGGGGGGCGGAGAACCTGGCCCGTGCCCACGCCCTGGCCCAGACGGCCTCAGGCCTGGAGGCCCGGGCGCTGGAGCAGGGAATCGCCATGCTGCGCGCCTTCGGCGGCCGCCGGTGGACCGCCCGGAAGCTGGACGACAAGCTGCGTCAACTCGAGGCAGCCCCGGGGGCCTCGGAGGCGTCGGCGGAGGATCTGCGCACCCGCGTCCGGGACGAGCTGGGCAAGCAGGAGCGGGAGACGGTGGCCCTGGGCCGCCGCTATGGCGAGGCCGCCCTGGCGCTCCTCCGGGAACGCGAAGCCTCCCTCCTGGACCTCCACACCCGGATGACCGGCCTGCTCAGCCAGGGATGACCGCCGCCCCCGGTTCGGTTGATTTCCGTGCCCGGCCGTCGCATAAGGGCACGTTCTTGCTCAGAGAATCCCAATGAAGCGCTACTTCATCCACACCTTCGGCTGCCAGATGAACGTCAACGACTCGCTCCGCATGAGCGAGGTGCTGGCGAAGATGTCCTACGAGCCGACGCCGGTGCCGGAAAACGCGGACCTCATCATCCTCAACACCTGCTCCATCCGCGAGAAGGCCGAGGACAAGATGCTGTCCGCGCTGGGCCGCTACAAGCCGGTGAAGGCCAGTCGCGGCGCGCTCATCGGCGTGGGCGGCTGCGTGGCCCAGCAGGAGAAGGACCGCCTCATCAAGAAGGTGCCGTACCTGGACTTCGTCTTCGGTCCCGACAACATCGCCCGCCTGCCGGACATCATCGGCCGCGTGGAGGCGGAGCGGGAGCGCGTCGTCGAGACGGCCTTCGTGGACTCGGAGGAGTACGTCTTCCCGCGCGCGGACCCGGAGACGTCCCGCGGCAAGGTCACCGAGTTCGTCACGGTGATGAAGGGCTGCGACAACGTCTGCTCGTTCTGCATCGTCCCGCACACGCGCGGTCGTGAAGTGAGCCGCGCCTTCCCGGAGGTCCTCCTGGAGGTGGACTCGCTGGCGAAGGTCGGCGTGCGCGAGGTGACGCTCATCGGCCAGAACGTGAACTCGTACCTGGGCGGCGTGTCCTTCGCCCAGCTGCTGCTGCGCACCGCCGAGGTGCCGGGCATCGAGCGCGTGCGCTTCACCACCAGCCACCCGCATGACCTGTCCGACGAGCTGATTGAAGCGTTCCGCGTCCAGCCCAAGATCGCGCCGCACTTCCACCTGCCCGTGCAGTGCGGGAGCGACCGCATCCTGAAGATGATGCGCCGCGACTACACCGTGGTGCAGTACATGGAGCGGCTCAACAAGCTGCGCGAGGCACGGCCGGGCATCGCCGTCACCACCGACATCATCGTGGGCTTCCCCGGGGAGACCGAGGAGGACTTCGAGATGACGATGAAGCTGACCGAGGAGGTCCGCTTCGACAACCAGTTCTCCTTCATCTACAGCCCCCGCCCCAAGACGGGTGCGGCGCTGCGCGAGAAGGACTGGGGCCCCGTGCCGCACGAGGTGAAGATCGCCCGGCTGGAGCGCCTGCAGAAGCTGCAGCGGCGCATCAGCGCGGAGACGACCGCGGCCCTCGTCGACTCGGTGGTGGAGGTGATGGTGGAGGGCCACTCGCGCTACGACGCCGCCAAGCGCTTCGGCCGCACGCCGGAGAACCGCACCGTCAACTTCGAGGGCGACGCGCCCACCGGCTCTTTCGTGACGGTGAAGGTGGACCGCTCCACGCCCAACCAGCTCTCCGGCAAGCAGCTCGCGGTGCTGCAGCTGCCCACGGTGGAGCCGCTGCCCGTGGCGCCGCCCGCCTCGCCGTTCCACGTCGTCGCGGAGGCCTGAGGGCTGTCGCGAGAAGAGGTCGTCACCATGGCCCTGAGAGCGTTTCGCGGGGCATCCCCCCGCATCCACCCGAGCTGCTTCGTGGACGACTCCGCCCAGGTGGTGGGCGACGTGGAGCTGGGGGAGGGGTCCTCCATCTGGCTCAACACGGTGCTGCGCGGCGACGTGAATCCCATCCGCGTGGGCCAGCGCACCAACCTCCAGGACCTGTCCCTGGTCCACGTCACCGGAGGCAGGTCGAGCACCCGCATCGGTGACGACGTGACGGTGGGGCATCACGTGGTGCTGCACGGCTGTACCGTGGGCAACCGCGTGCTCGTCGGCATGGGCTCCATCCTCCTGGACGAGGTGGAAGTAGGGGATGACTGCATCATCGGCGCGGGGACGCTGCTGACGCCCGGGACGAAGGTGCCTCCCGGCTCCATGGTGATGGGCTCACCCGGCAAGGTGAAGCGGCCCCTCACCGAGGCGGAGCGCGACTTCCTCCTGATGTCGGCCCACCACTACGTGGAGCTGGCCAACGAGTACCGCGCCAGCCGCTGACTCGCAGGCCCTCGCGCGCCGTGTTAGGACCCGCCCCATGGCTCTCGTGCCTGCGAACACCCTCAAGGCGTGCCCCCTCTTCAAGGGCTTCACCGACACCGGCATCCAGATCTTCGCGGGCGTGGCGGTGCCCCGGGCCTTCCCGAAGGGCACCGCGCTCTTCACCGAGGGCAAGACGGGGGAGTCGCTCCTCATCGTCGGCGAGGGCACGGTGCGCCTGAGCGCCAGGAACCCCTCGGGCGAGGACGTGTCGCTGGGCGAAGTGGGCACCGGCGAGCCCCTGGGAGAGCTGGCGCTGGTGCAGAAGGGCGAGCGGCTGTGCACCGCCACCGCCGTCACGGACGTCTCCGCGCTGGAGATTCGCGCCTCGGACTTCCAGAAGCTCCTGGCCACCAAGCCCCAGGCCTGCGTGAAGCTGCTGATGGGCATTGTCGGCTTCTTCGGCCAGAAGGCCCGGGACAACCGGGACATGATTCGGACGCTCATCGGAAAGGCTCCGGCCGCCTGAGAGGCCCGTGGTAGCGTGGGGCCCGGTATGCGCGCCCCCCACCTGGCCGTCCTCCTGCTGCTCGGGGTCCACGCGTCGGCCCCCGTGTATGCGGGGTCGACCGCCCAGGGTTCCGTCGCCTCCGAGGACGACTGGTTCGCCAACCAGTACACCCCGGGCGGTGTGGAAGTGCGCGCGGATGTTCGCGTCTTCACCCTGTTCGCCCTGCTGAATCGCGCGGGCTACGACGCGGGCCCCCTGGAGCGGGCCCACCCCGTCCCCACCTACCGATACGGGCGGGCGCGCACCCTGGTCCGCGAGCGGCTGGCGTCGGCGCCCCCGGAAGTGCTCCAGGCGGCGCGGGCCTTCTTCGCCGCGCACCCGGAGCCGGTGGAGGTCTACCTGGCGCGCCTCCTCGGTGGACCCGACGTTCCAGGTCCCGCAGGGGAGCTGGTGGGACTGGAGGCGCTGCTGGCCCGGGCGGAGCGCGAGTGGCCCATGGCCGCGCTCCGGGCGGAGACGCTGCTCGACTTCCGGACAGAACAGCGCGCCTGGCTGCCCCTGCTGGATGCCCCCTTCCAACAAGCGGCCCGACTTCTGGGCCTACGGGAAGGTGAGCCGGCCCCTCGGGTGGTGGTTAATCTGCTCGAATCCGAGGGAAGCGTCCGAGCGGTGGATACGGGGCATGGGTGGGTGATTGTGGTGGGGCCTGCGACCCGGGCGCCCCAGGCCGAGCCCGTGGTGAGAGCGCTGGCGCGGGGGCTGTTGTCCGCGCGCCTGGCGGGTCGCCTGGGTGCTCGCTGGCCGGGCGGAGCGGCGGCGCTGAAGGACGCGCGGGCGAAGGGGGCGGGTGAGGGGACGGTCGACGACTACGGGGTGGCGCTCTTGAGTCGGGCGCTGGCCCTGACGGCGACGGGGGCACCGGCGGGGGCGTACGAGGACGCCAGTCGCGAGGGGTACTTCGGATTGCAGACCCTCTCGCGGAGTTTTGAGGACACGCGCCCGGTTGATGTGTGGGCGCTGGATGGGCTGGCTCGGGCGGTGACCTGGCAAGCCCCTCGGAAGTGAACGGACGGGACAACGCGTGCAAGACCTTCTCACCCAACTGCTTGGCGACTCACAGGGCTTCATCGCCTACGCCACCGTGTTCGGCATCCTCGTGGCCTGTGGCCTGGGGGTTCCGTTGCCGGAGGACATCTCGCTCATCCTGGGCGGCTTCCTGGCGCACAAGGGCGCGGCGAGCCTTCCGGTGATGATGGTGGTGGGCTTCGCCGGCATCCTCGTGGGTGACAGCCTCATCTTCTTCGCCGGCCGTCGGCTGGGCGGGAAGCTGGGGCGCGGCAGCGACGGCAAGGGCGGAGGCTTCTTCGCGCGCATCGTCACGCCGGAGAAGCGCGCCCGGGTGGAAGGGCTCTTCACGCGCCACGGACAGAAGATTGTCTGCATCGCGCGCTTCATGCCGGGCGTGCGCGCGGTGACGTACTTCACCGCGGGCTCGGTGGGCATGCCCTACTGGCGGTTCATCTTCTGGGATGGGCTGGCGGCGCTCCTGTCCGCGCCTGTCTTCGTGTGGCTCGGCTTCCACTTCGGTGGCGAGCTGGACATGCTCATCTCCAAGTTCAAGGAAGGCCAGTACGCCGTCATGGGCGTGCTCGCGGTGGCCGCCATCGGCTACTTCCTGTGGCGCCGCAGCCGCGCGGCGGCGAAGAAGGCCCAGGCCAGCAGTGAGGCCGCCTTCACGCCCGTGTCGACTCCGTCGAACTTCTCCGAGGAGCCCTCCGCCGAGTCGTCCGCGCCTCGCAACAACGTGAAGGGCGGCTCCGAGCCCCTGTTCAAGGTGAGCTCCACCTCCTCCGAGAAGTCGCCAGTGACGGGCTCCTCGCGCGAGCTGATGAAGCACTGACGGGAGTCGCGTGACGCATCCGTCACGCGGGCCTGTTTCTCATTTGAGCTCATAGGGGCCGCGAGGCTCCTTGTGTGTGGCAGGCGGGTTCGAAGGGGCTGGCGACGCGGTGCGGCGGCTGTTAGTCCCTCGCGCGCGTTCAGCGCGGCGGACCATGTCAGACACGACTGTGCAGGGCCCCACCCGGATGGGGTTGTTTCGGCTGACCTGGCCGATCTTCCTGGAGCTCCTCCTCTTCATGGCGATGGGCACGGCGGACACGCTGATGCTCAGCGGTGTGTCCGACGACGCGGTCTCCGCGGTGGGCGTCGTCAATCAATACCTGTTCATCTGCATCCTCATCATGGAGGTGGTGAGCAACGGCGCCTCCGTCGTGGTGTCCCAGTACCTGGGCGCGCGTCGCTCGGCGGAGGCCGCGCGCATCTCCGCGGTGGCCATCACCTTGAACCTGCTGCTCGGCGTGACGGTCAGCGCGGGGCTGCTGCTGTTCGGGGATGCGCTGCTGTCGCGGATGAACCTGCACGGAGTCGTGCTGGAGCACGCGCGGACGTACATGGGAATCGCCGGAGGGTTCATCTTCCTCCAGGCGCTCATCAACGTCTGCTCCAGCCTGATTCGCACCTATGGCTTCACGCGCGAGTCGATGTTCATCGCGCTGGGGATGAACGCGCTGCACGTGGGCGGCAATGCGCTGCTCATCTTCGGGCTGCTCGGGGCGCCCCGGCTGGAAGTGGCTGGCGCGGCCCTCTCCACGGTGGGCAGTCGCGCGGTGGCGCTCGTCGTGTTCGCCTGGCTCTTGTACCGGGTGATGGACGTGAAGATGCGCGCGCGGGACTACGTGACGTTCAACCGGGACACGCTCCGGAAGATTTTTCGAGTGGGCGTTCCCTCCGCCGTGGAGCAGGGGACGTACCAGTCCTGCCAGGCGGTGTTCCTCTACTACGTGACGTTCCTGGGGCCCACGGCGCTGGCCTCGCGGCAGTACGCGAATGCGATTTCGCAGTACATCTTCCTGTTCAGTCTCGCCGTCGGCATGGGCACGGCCATCATCGTGGGCCGGCTGGTGGGCGCGGGGCAGGCGGATGAGGCCTACCGTCGGGTGCTCCAGAGTTTGAAGTGGGCCGTGGCCATCACCGTCGTCGTGGACGTGGTGGCCATCCTGGTCCGCGCGCCGCTGGTGGGGTTGTTCACCCAGGACGGGGACATCGTCCGGCTGACCTCGCAGGTCATCGTGCTGGGGCTTTTGCTGGAGACGGGGCGCTCCTTCAACCTGGTGCTGGTGAACGCGCTGCGGTCCGCGGGGGATGCCCCGTTCACGGTGTACATGGGCTTTCTGTCCATGGTCTCCATGAGCCTGCCCCTGGGCTATGTGCTGGTGTTCAAGCTGAACCTGGGGCTCGCCGGTGTATGGCTGGCCGTGGCCGCCGATGAGTGGCTGCGGGGCATCTCCATGTGGATTCGGTGGAAGAGCAGGGCGTGGGAGCAGAAGTCCCTGGTCGACCCGGTGGAGACAGCCGCCGTGGCGGCTGTCGTGAGTGCGTAGGATCCGAGGGATCAATGAGGCTTTGGGCAGCCTTGCGGCAAGTTTTTTGACAGCCACGGGCTTCGCCTCTCCATAACGGTAGCGTGAGCGCACAGGCCTACTCACTCCTGCGGGCTTCGGGGGAATGAGTGGCGGCTCGAATCCCGGAGGCCAGACCACCGAGTCACCTCGAATGCCGACGATGTACGGCAGTCCTCGTCGCGTGAGTTCCTCTCGGAACTTGACGTCGTTTCCATATCCGAAGGCTGCGAGGAACAACCGCTGCTTCACTCCCCAGCTCAACGCATGCCCAATCAGCGCCAGGGCGATGTCTCGTCTCGTCTGAAATGCCACGTCCTCTCCGCTGGCATGTACAGCTGCGTTCCGAGATAGCCGCTGTCCTTCTCACCCAACAGATGCAAGCTGACGGCGACCTGGCAGTTGCCGATGCGGCCCAACGTGCCTGAGTACTGCCGCGCCCACGGAGTGCTTGCCCTTTTCGGAAAGCCATCCTTGCTTAGCCAAGCGCACTTACTTGTTCGCTTGTTTTCTTTTCCAGCGCTTCTTTAGCCTTTTTAATGAATTCCTCAAGCATCGGGGCGTTTAAGTGCGATGCGACGATTCTCCTGATTCGCTCCTGACTGACCGATGGAGGCTGCCTTCTGAGCAGGCGCTGCTCGACCATCTGGAATACAGCGGGTGCTGGAACTTCTGCTGGCTCCGGCGGAAGAGGCCCCAGCTCGGCTTCGAACTCGGGGTCAGTAAATAGGCTGAGTAGGTCAACAAGGCAAAATGTGCTTGGACGCAAAAACACACAAGGGATTCCCTGTAGGTTTTCGATGAGTTTGTCGCGAGGCGAACGTCCTTTCCAGTCATCATCGAGTATAAACATGGCTGGGGATGAGGTGCGGACTAGTGTTTGCACCAGCCGCGGCGAGAGATAGGACGCGCCGAGTGAAACTATGGAAACGTCGGAAAAGCCGAGTAGGCTAGCGAGGGACTTATCTTCGACAAGGCGGTCGAAAAACAGCTCATCATACTTTCCTTCCACAAACATCGTCAGCGTGGCGCTTGGCGAGGCAGCGGGGGCTGGAGCGGGTGCGGATTGTCTTTCGCTTGACTGCAGTTTCGTTTCAACCGCCTTGTCGATCTGCTTATAGTGCGATGTTATTCCATTGATGCGGCGCACTCGCCGGAAAAGAGGAATCCAGTCATTGAGGCTCCCCCAGATCACGGGAATGGTGGAGTTAGGCGTATTGTAGTGAAAAACAATCAGGGATCCGATGTTGCCGTATCCGAGCCCTGACTTGGCGCATGTGTTGCCATAGTAGCTGAGCCTTGAGAGCAACTGCTGTCGTTTATCATGGGGTACTCCCTCGTAGAACTTTGAGTCCAGGGATGTGACAGTGTCGGCAGGTGTATACTCAAGAGCCGAAAATGTGTGCGCTTTGGTTTGGTTTTCGACTTTGATGATTCCGTCTTGAAAGCCGCATACGGAAAGTACGAAGATATTTTTGACTCCAAGCGGCGTGACTTTCTCTGCGAGTTCGTTTATCTCGTTTGTGGCTTGATTGCCGGTTGATATGATGTCGTCGACTAGGACGATGTTGTCAATTCTCCCTTGTTCGAGATAGTGCTGAGATTCTGGACCTATGAAATTTTCTTCCGAGAGTTCATTGATGAGTCGAAAGTGGTAGCTCACCATGGAGCCACTTTTGCCGGCGTTCCCAATTCCGGCGAATAGAGTATTGTTGCTGGTTATTCTGGCGTTTTTCTCGACAGCTTTACGCATCAGCTTGCTGTATGCGATTGCAAGGGCGTTGTTTATATCCTCTTGGCCTATGATGTTGAGGTTGCGAATGATCCTGAGGGCCAGATTGTGATCGGGAGAGTCGAACTGGAGAATCCACTTGATGACGCTGTCGAAGTCGATTCTGACTGGCCAATTGTCAATGATTGCGCTGACCTCATCGAGGTCACTCTTGATTGAGTGTGGGAATTTCATATTGGAACAAAGTGCTTAAGTGGGGATGTGTTGGTCGGATTCAATGTGATTCTTCATGCTCGCCGCTGAGACATTGGGAATAGCAACTTACGCAATCGATCTTCCACTTGAGAGAGGTGAGTGGCGTAGTTCTCAAAGTGCTCATCTGAGCGCATCCAGTTGGCAAGATCGCCTTTAGTGCGATATAGATGCGCTCGGCTCAGGGAGTGGGCCATTTCTCCCAGCGTGGCTGCCGTTTCGGAGTCCACATAGAGCAGCGCATCGAGGCGGGCTCGTTGAAATTCCGCGAACGCCTCAGTAAACCCAGTGAGAAGATCTTGAGGGGGCTTGGACTGTCGAGCAGGACTTGTCAGCCTCTGAGTCCAAATCCCGGCCTGCCGCATGGCTTTCTGAAGAATGTCGATCCTCATTTCGCGAACCGAGCCATATTGCGGCAGTTGAATATGGTCTTGGGGTTGTGAGCGCGGTTTGGTTTCAGGATCCCAGTTCTCGACAGCGTAATAGAGACGATTTCGGTAAAACTTTACCTCCTCTTGGGTGAGGCCCTTGCTTTGACTTGCTTGGCTATCAAGCTGGTCGTGGTGCTCCAGGCAAAGAAATGCGAGATTGTCTTCCTTGTGGTTCGCGCGATTGCCGTCGATATGCGCGATTTGACCTTGCTTGGCGGTCAACTCTTTTTTGAGTCCAAAACAGAGAGCGCAGTTGCGAGCGCTCTTCGTGAGGACCGAAGTTATGATGGATTTGGGGATTGGTTTGCGAATTTGTTTGCGTGGCGACATGCTTGTGATTTCGGTAATCCGAAGAGCATTGTGTTGAGTCAGTCCCCTGTGTGGCTGAGAATACGGCATGGCGTTGCCCTTCTCAATTCTCCGTACCTCATCACCTGTCTCCCATGTCAATTGGGTTCGCTCCCAATTCATGCACGGCGCGCCTAGCTCGTCAATAGTATGTTCATTGAGTAGATTGCGTGACGGGTCCGCGCTCCGAAAGGGTCACGTTGGTGCGCGATGCTCGACCGGACTGCTGATGAGCGGGTATTGAGCTGAATCATCCAGGTGTTGTTGATCTGGTGTCGGTCTCTAGAGCTGGTCTCGAAATTGAGCGAGCAGGCATGGGGGCGAAGGCCGGGCCGCTGATCGACAAGCAGGGGATGGACATGCTCGAAGCTGACCGGTGGACCTGACAGACGAACAGTGGAGCCTGATTGAGCCGCTGCTTCCCGCGCGGAAGTTGAAGCGGGAGGACCGGCCTGGGCGAACGCCCACGCCCTCCCGGGCGCTGTGGGACGGCATCCTGTGGATTCTTCGGACCGGAGCGCAGTGGAGCGAACTGCCGCGGGAGAAGTACCCGCCTTTCAAGACGGTCCACCGCTGGTTCCAGGGGTGGGTGAAGGACGGCACCTTCCGAGCCGTCCTGCGCGCCTTGGCCATGGACCTCAAGGAGCGCGGGGGATTCGACCTGGAGGAGGGCTTCGTCGACGCGTTCTTCGCCTCGGCGAAAAAGGGGGGCCCTGTGTCGGGAAGACCAAGAGGGGCAAGGGGACGAAGGTCATGGCAGCTGCAGACGGCGCTGGTCTTCCTCTCGCCATTGGCGCGGCAAGCGCTTCTCCCCACGAAACCAAGCTCATCGAGAGCATCCTTGATGAGAGCCTCATCGACGAGCTTCCCCACCGACTCATCGGCGACAAGGCCTACGACGCCGACAAGCTCGACGAGCGACTGTGGAACGAGCGGGGAGTGAAGTTGATTGCTCCCCACCGACGGGGGCGTAAGACGAAGACCCAGGATGGGCGCGAGTTGCGCCGATACCGCCGCCGCTGGAAAGTGGAGCGACTCTTTGCCTGGCTCCAGAACTTCCGTCGCCTCGTCACTCGCTACGAAGTGAAGGTCGAGAACTTCCTCGGCTTCCTGCACCTGGGGTGCATCCTCATCCTCTTGAGGCAATTCTGAGATCACCTCTAGACACATGGCACCCGAGGAGATTTTGAATTTGAAAGGAATTCTAAGATGCACGCGCGAGTCTGAACCGCGCTGCGTCCGTGGCGCGTGCTCCATCGAGGTAGGCTGCGCGCAGAGCGCCGGGTGCCCAACATGCCGGACCCCGCCCGCGACGCCGAGTTGATTTCACGCGCGGCGTACCGCGACGAGCGGGTGGGTTGTCCGGCTCACGGATATGCGGCTCGACTTTGGTAATCCCGCTCAGCGCATTTGGACTGGACGCGCTTCAGCGGGCCTACGAGCGCTTCCCGGAGATCGGCGGTCGCGGGACGGTGGACTACGATCTCTTCCCATGAAGCGGCTCCTCCCTGTCTGTCTCGTGGTCCTCGTGGGCTGTGCCACCACGAAAGCGCGTCCTCCCGAGCACGCGACGTTCATCCAGAACGACTACGCCGCGGCGCTCGCCCAGGCCCGCGCCGAGCGCAAGCCGCTCTTCATCGACTTCGGCGCGGTGTGGTGTCCGCCCTGTCGGACCATGGAGGCCCAGGTCTTCGCCGCTCCCGGCTTCATCGCGAAGGCGAAGGACTATGTCCTGCTCGCCGTGGACGTGGATGACCCCATCAATGAGCCGCTCCTGGAGCGCTTCCCCGTGGACAACCTGCCCACGTTGCTGGTGCTCGACTCCGCAACGGAGACGCCCGCGTTGCGCTGGATGGGAGGCGCGGGATTGGAGGATGTCCTGGCGCTGCTCGACGATGCCCGACGCGCGTTGAGCGCCCAGGTGTCTGGGCCGGAGCTGCTGCTGCTCGAAGGGGACCGCGCCCATGCCCGGAGGGAGCACGAGCTGGCGGCGCGCAAGTATCAGGAGGCAGTGGAGCAGGGCGCCCCGGATTGGAGTCGCCGCGCCCGGGCCGTGGAGTCCGCGCTCAATGCGCTGTGGAACGCCGAGGCCTTCCAGGTCTGCGCGGAGTACGCGGTGAGGACAGTCCCAAGCCTCGACGAGGAAGTGCGAGCGGGCCCGGCGAGCACCGGCTACTCGTGCGCACGCTACGCCAATGAGCCCAAGCCCTGGGCCGCGCCGGCCATGAAGGCGCTGGAGGGCCACTTCGAGACGGCCTTCGCCCAGGCCCAGCAGTCCGGCACGAAGAGCCAGACCTGGCTCTACGACTCCATGGCGGACCTCCTCCAGTCGCGGGGCGACAAGGAGGGCGCCCGGAAGCTCTCCGAGCAGTACTACGCGCAGGTGCTCGCATACCGCGCCGGGGAGACCACGGCGCGGGGCAGGGCGGCGTGGGATCCCCCGCTCTACAGCGCCGCGGAGTTGAGCGGGCACCTGGCGGACACCCTCGAACTCTTCATCCAGACGGAGCGGGAGCTCCCGGACGACTTCTCCGCCAGCACGCGGGTGGCCGCGAACCTCCGAGAGCTCGGCCGTCATGACGAGGCGCTCGCCGCGACGGACCGTGCGCTGAAGCGGGCCCAGGGCGGCCGACGGTTGGCGGTGTGGTTGAGTCGGGCGCGGACGCTGGAGCGAGCGGGCCGCGTGGACGAGGCGCGCAAGGACCTGGAGACGGCGCTTGTGGAGGCGGAGCGGCTGCCCAGGATGCAGCGCGAGTTCTCCCAGTACGCGGTGGACGCGGTGCGAGCCGCCCTGTCCGCGCTCCCGGGCGCGAAGTGAGCGAAGCCTCTACCTTGGCGGCACTCCCGAGGCCTTGGTAGGGTTCCGCGCGGGGCGGCTCTGGGTGTGCTTCCTTCTCACTCCTACGAGGTAGCTCATCCGCTCTCCGCCCCGCTTTTTCCCCTCTCATAGGGAGTCATCATGGGCGCCCCTTCGATCGAGCTGACGGGCGATTCCGCCGCGCTGTTGCTCTGGACCACGGGGCTCGTCTTTCCCCCCTCGGGCCTGTCTGCTGGTGATGACGGAAAGGCGCGCGCGGAGGCACTGGTCGCCCTGGAGGCGGACCTCGCGGGGGTGGGCTATGTGCTCGCGGGCAACCTCCGGGAGGCGCTGCTCGCGCTCCCCTCCGAAGCCCTGGCCGCGTCCGGCCACTTCATCTACGAGAACTGCGCCGCGACAGTAGGGCAGGACCGCCCCTTCGTCCCGCTGTTCCGAGGTTTCCCCCAGAGCGTCCCGCGCGACACGCAGGCGTTGTTCGTGCAGCGGATGCTGGGGTGGCTGTTCCAGAACATCGAACAGCCGTGCATCCACTGCGGTGCGCAGGGCAGGGTGCTCGCGCTGTCGCCGTGCGCCCATCTGGTCTGCCAGGACTGCTTCGACGGGCAGGACTACAGCGCCTGTCCCATCTGCCATGGCCGACTGTCGCCCACGGACCCCTTCCTGCAGCCCACGCGACTCAAGGGCGTCTCCCAGGGCCCCTATGTCCTGCGCGGGTACCGACTGACGCGGTTGTCGTTGGGCACCGACCCCGAGGCCACGGCGAGCGGGCTGCTGCGGCGACTGGTGTCCCGGTCCACCGTGCTCAACCCGCGCGACCTGGAGATCTTGAAGCGGCTCGTGTCCTCCTTCGGCACGCGCGTGCTGGGCTGGCTGCCGCCGCGCATCCCGGTGAAGGAGACCCTGGCGCTCGTCGTGGGGCTGCTGCTCCGGGACTCCCGGACGGTGGGTGACGTGCTGGCAGGCGCCGCCGCCCATGTGAAGACCGCCACGGACATGCTCCGCGTGCTGGTGGCGTGGGCGGGTGGCAACCCCGACCTCTCCGTCAAGGTGCCCCTGAAGAGCCCTCCGCGCCCGGTGCGACGTGCCGTCCTCCGGATGATGGAGGGCTTCTCCCTGCTGAACCTCACCGAGGATGTCGGGCGGAACCCGGGCCTGTGGAAGGCCTTCGGCGGGCTGCTGCACGTCTTCGAGGACTGGCAGCGCCATCCCAAGGTCTCGCTCGCGTTCTGCGTCCTGCGCGGGACGGTGCTCTCCCCGGGGACGCCGTTCGGCGCGACGTTGCTGGCAATGGCCCGCGAGCATCCGGAGTCCTTCCAGTCGCGGGAGGTCGACGGTGGCGTCGTCGTGGAGTTCCGCTCCTGGACCTCACGGGTCGAGGCTTCGTTGCGCGCGAAGGAGCTTCCAGGTGCGCTGCGGCTCCTGCGGCAGCGGCCGGGTGAGCTCTTGCGCAGGCTGGACCATGTGAGCCGGCTCGCGGTGGCGCGCTCGGGCTCCGCGCCGCTCGAGCCGGAGCTGCTCGCGACGCTTCATGCCGTGCTGCCCCGGGCCTCGCCCGCGTTGCTGCTCGCCGCGTCGGCGCACCTGCGAAAGAGGCACCAGCCGTTCGCCCGGCGCATCTTCTTCCCGAAGGGCGAGGCCACCCATGCCTGGGGCATGGAGGACCGTCGCCCGTTGCTCCCGGGAGACGTGATTGGCCAGCTCGTGGCGCCGCTGGAGCGGGAGCTGCTCCGCCGCGCGGAGGCCCTGCCGTCCTTCCCTCAAGCGGTGCTCGACGAGGCGCTCTCCGACTTGCTGGTGCCCATGGCGGAGAAGACGGCGTCGCGGGCGCTGGTGGCGGTGCCGCGCGGGAGCCTGTTGCCGCTGCCGGAGGGGAAGAGCCTGCGCTTCTTCGTCTACTGGACGGAGCCGGAGAGCACGCGGGTGGACCTGGACCTGTCGGTGGCCTTCTACGACAAGGACTGGTGGCTGGTGGACCTGTGTGACTTCACGAACCTGCGGCTGGAGGATGACGCCGCGGTGCATTCGGGCGATGTCACGTCGGGCGCCGCGCCGCTGGGGGGCGCCGAGTTCCTGGACATCCACGCCGAGCGTCTGCTCGCCCGGGGCGTGCGCTATGCCATCCCCGTGGTCTTCTCCTTCAACAGCGTCTCGTTCGACCGGATGGACGACGCGTTCGCCGGCTTCATGGTCCGGGACGGGGACGAGGGACCGCACTTCGATGCGCGCACGGTGGAGCAGCGCTTCGACCTGCAGGGGAGCGCGCAGATTTCGGTGCCGCTCGTCATCGACCTCGTCGAGAAGCAGCTTCGCTGGGTGGACGTGAAGGTCCCTCCCGAGGATGGCTTCCAGAGCGTGAGGCGCTCTCGTGGAGACCTCGCGCACCTGGGCAAGGACACGCTGGCCTATTTCGGCACCGGTGCCCGGCCCACGCTGTGGGAGCTGGCGTGTCTGCATGCCGCCGCGCGCAGCCGCACGGTGTCCATCCGGCGCCGCGATGGCACCGTGTCCGTCCTGAAGCGGGCCATGGGCGAGGACACCGCGGCCTTCCTGCGCAAGGTGCGGAGCATCGAGGCGGACGCCACCGCGAGGAGCTTCACGCCTGGCACCGCGCCCACGTTCTTCGCGGGGATGACGGATGTGCCCGCGCTCCCCTCGGGAAGCGAGGGGTATGCCCTGCGCTTCCTGCACACCTCCGCCGAGGAGGTCACCCGGCTGGCCGCGGGCGACCTGGTGGCCGCGTTGAAGGTGTAGGGCAGGGGCTGCGAAGCGGCGTAACTTTCCACCGTCGCATGCCCGGCGCCGCTCGGTCGCGGGCTGAATCACGGCCTTGCCGCCATGAGGCTTGCGCGCCAGGACGCATGACAGCAACTTCCTCTCCCCCTCATCCCCCAGGAGTGAGTCGCATGCGAATCCTGTCGATGCCCCTCGTCGTCGCCGCCCTCCTCGTCGGCTGCAGTGATGATCCCGACCCCACGCCGACGCCCCCAGACTCGGGCGTTCCGCAGCAGGATGCGGGTGTCCCGCCGGAAGACGCGGGCGTCCCGCCTGAAGACGCGGGTGTCCCACCTGAAGACGCGGGTGCCCTTCCGAGCGGCCCCCCTGTCCCTCAGGATCCGCCCAACGTGCCCGAGTTCTCTCGGGCCTTCCCCGAGCAGACACGCGCCCCGGCCATCCAATCGAAGACGGCCATCCAGGTCACTGAGATTGCTTCCGGCTTCAGGAACCCCTGGGCCATCGCCTTCCTGCCCGACCAGCGCATGCTCGTGACGGAGAAGGCCACCGGCTCGCTCTACATCGTCACTCCGCAGGGCGCGAAGTCTCCCGCTGTCTCGGGGCTGCCCGCCGTGGATGCCCGTGGACAGGGAGGGCTGCTCGATGTGGAGGTCGGCCCCGACTACGCACAGAGCCAACTCATCTACTGGACCTATGCCGAGCCACGCACGGGCGGCAACGGGCTGGCGGTGGCGCGCGCGAAGCTCGTGGATGGTGCGCAGCCTCGCGTGGAGAATGTCCAGGTCATCTTCCGCATGATGCCCACCCTCGAGTCGACGCTGCACTCGGGAGGACGGCTGGTGTTCACCCCCGATGGCAAGCTGTTCGTCACGCTCGGAGAGCGCTCCATCCTCGCGGGCCGGGTGCAGGCGCGGGACGTGAAGAGCCACTTCGGCAAGGTGGTCCGCATCAATCCCGACGGCTCCGTGCCCCAGGACAACCCGTTCGTGAACACGCAGGACGCGAAGCCGGAAATCTGGTCGGTGGGCCACCGCAACATCCTGTCGGCGGCGCTCGACAGCCAGAATCGGCTGTGGACGGTGGAGATGGGGCCAAAGGGGGGCGACGAGCTCAACCGGCCCGAGAAGGGCAAGGACTACGGCTGGCCCACCATCGGGTATGGCGAGGAGTACTCCGGCGCGCCCATCCACGACAGCCCCCAGGGCCCGGGCATGGAGCAGCCCGTGTACTACTGGGACCCGGTGATTGCCCCCTCGGGGATGGCCATCTACACGGGGTCCCTGTTCCCCGAGTGGCGCAATGACATCTTCGTGGGAGGACTGGTCAGCCAGGCCCTGGTGCGGCTCATGGTGCGCAATGACCTCGTCGTGGGCGAAGAGCATCTGCTCAAGGACCGCGCCGAGCGCATCCGCGAGGTGGTGCAGGGGCCCGATGGCGCCCTCTACCTGCTGACCGACGCCACCAACGGCAAGCTGCTCAAGGTCACACCGCGCTGAGGTTCCTGCTCAGCACAGCGGGATTCGTGCTCCCCAAGGACCGAGTCACTTGGGGAGCGCGTTCCGGCGACGTTGAGAGGGAAGGGGTGGCGACCCGCCGTTTAGCGATTGGCCGTCAGGGGGCTCGTACCGGAGGACATGCCGGCTCGCGCTTCGGGACAGGCGCCTATGTGGGACGCGGGACGCACGTTGGGTCGCGCCATTTCGCAGCGACTCCAGCGTTCCAGGACGTGCCCATGTCATCCCGAAGCGCCTCCGCTCCTCCCGCCACCTCACTCCGGCCCTGCTGTCTTTCGGACTGATGGGCCTCTCCGCCCCCGCATGGGCCGCTCCTCCCGCCACCTTCGCGGCCCCGGTGGAGTCCTCCACGGGCCCGGGCCCCCGGTACGTGGCGGCCGCTGACTTCAACAAGGACGGCGTCCCTGACGTCGCCATCGTGAGCACCCTCGACCACTCCCTTGCCATCCAGCTCGGCTTGACGACGGGGATGCTCGCGATCCCGATCACGGTGCCTCTGCCCCCCAGCATCACCCTGCCGGTCTCCGTCGCCGGCATCTCGGACTTCAACGGGGATGGCAACCCCGACGTCGCCGTCGCGGGCAGCAACGTCGTCGCCACGTTCTACGGCGACGGCGCGGGCGGCTTCCTGTCCACGACACCCGGCGTGGCCCAAGTCTCGAACGAGCCCGCGGCCGTTCGCGGACTCGCCGTCGCCAACCTCGTCGAGGGTACCCCGACGCCGGAGCTGATCACCTTCTCCCCCTCGAACCAGTTCGTCTTCATCGTCACCGCCCCCGGCGTCGAGTTCCGCACCGAGCGGCCCGTGCTCCTGTCTCCCCAGACGCTGGACGTCGCCATGGCGGACGTCACCGGAGACGGCCACGTCGACATCGTCGGCTTGAACGCCGCCGGCGTCATGGCCATCCAGGCCGGCGACGGCACCGGGAGGTTCCCGTCGCTCGTGAACTCCACCGCGCCCAACCTGGCCGCCCGGCTCGCGCTGGGGGACGCCACCGGTGATGGTCTCAGGGACCTCATCGTGGCGGGCAACAACTACGTCTCCGCCACACCCAGCACGGGCGACAACACCTACGGTACGCTCATCCAGTCCAACACCACGGTCAACGCCAGGGACCTCGCCCTCGCGGACTTCAACCTGGACGGCACGCTCGATGTGGCCGTGGCCTCTGTCACCGGGCCGGACGTCACGGTGCTCCTCAACCAGGGCGATGGCACCTTCGCCCAGCCCATTGTCCTCTCCACCATCAGCCCGGCCTCCGACATCGACGTCGCGGACTGGAACGGGGACGGCCGGCCGGACATCGTCGTGGCCAAGGAGCTGGCCAACACCGCCGTCGTGTTCCTCAACACGACCGGAGCCGCCGCGGACCTCGCGGTGCGGCTCGTGGCCAAGCCCCTCTTCAACCACCACAAGCCGGCCGTCCGCTACGACGTGTACGTGACGAACAACGGCCCTGATCTGCTCGACACGGCCACCATCACCGCCTCGCTGCCCGCCCCGCTGGCTGCCGCGTCCGGCCAGTGCACGCCGGGCGATGGAAGCGTCACCTGCGGCTTCGGCGCTATCGCTCCGGGGGACACGCAGAGCCAGTCCTTCACCGTCCCCGGGCACCTGTACTCCATCGGTCGGTTCTACGCCGTCACGGCCCGCCGGACGGCCAGCTCCCCCATGGACCCCAACGCGGCCAATGACGAGGCCTCGCGAACCTGCATCGCCTTCGGCCCGTTCCTGCCGCCCTACTGCAACTGAGGCCGGGGTTGGCGCACGGCGGGGCGGGGGCTTCAGGGCCCTCGCTCCGCTGTTTCATGGCGGTAGGGCGCGCCGCGCATGGCGGCCCCAGAAATAGAAAGGCCCTCGGAGCTTCCCTGCCGCCGCAAGGTTGCTCCGAGGGCCCCTCTACCGAGCATTTCCCCGCTCGGGTCACCTGCTTCGATTCAAGCTCACAGCATGCTGGCGATGTCCTTCACCGGCTGCGGAGCGGCCTCCGTGTTGGCCAGCGCGCCCGCCGCGCCACCGAGCAGGAGCGAGGCCGGGTTCACCCGGCCCGTCGTGACGGCCCCGAGGACACCCTCCGCTGCGCCCTTCAGCGTGTTGACGTAGCCCTTGGCCGCGCCCTCGAAGACGCCCTTCGCGCCACCCTCCGAGTTGCCGATGCCCGTCAGCACGTTGCTCACCGCCGGCAGGAACCACAGGTGCTTGCCCGCCTCACCCGCGGCCCACTGGAAGTTGTCCTTGTTGCTCCCGTCCGCCTTGACGTGCGTGTCCTTCGTCGTCGGCAGCTGCTGCTCGCCCAGGAACGAGTAACCCTGTTCGGCGAAGTCCTTCACCATTCCGGCCTCGGTGCCGTGGCGCGCATCACCGCTCTTCGTGATGCCCTCGATGTTGCCGTCACCCTTGCCGTTCTTCACCTTGCTGTCCCGGTCCCCACCGTTCGACGCCTTCGCGCTGTCGATGAACTCCAGCACCTTGGCCAGGCGGAACACCGCGTCCGGGTTCTGCTTCGCGTCCTTCAGGTCCAGCTTGGGGTCGATGCCCGTCTGCTTGCAGAGCTGGTCGAACTTGATGTCCTTCTGACGGCCCAGGTTCTTCAGCGCGGGCGAGTCGTCGACGATCTCCGCCGCCGAGCGCTTGTCCCCGGCCGGGCGCTTGTCATTGGCGCTCGGGATGCCCGAGGACTCCGGCTCGGCCTGCGGCGCGGCGAGCGGCGTGGCCTCACGGGCCGGCACGAAGCCCCTCAACTGCGGGGGCAGCCCGCGCGGCGCGGGGTTGACGGGCTCCTGGAGCGAGGGCGGCGGCGCGAAGTCCTGGAGCGAGGGCGGCGGAGCGAAGTCCTGGAGCTGCGAGGGCAGCCCACGGGGCGCGAAGTCGACGGGGCCCGGCAGCGAGGGCACCTGCAGGCCCTCCAGCATGTTCGGCGTCATCATCGGCGGCGCGGTGGGGAATCCGAGCCCCTGCGGGAGCCCGTCCATCGAGGGCAGGCCTCTCGGCATGGACGCGTTCATGGGCGAGAACTGCTCCATCGACGGCATCCCGCCCATCCGCATGGGCGCGTTCATGGGAGAGAACTGCTCCATCGACGGCAGTCCTCCGGCCATCATGGGCGAGGGCGCCTGCATCGACGGCAGTCCTCCGGCCATCATGGGCGAGAGCGACTGCATCGACGGCAGTCCCCCGGCCATCATGGGCGAGAACGCCTGCATCGCGGGCAGGGCGGCCCCCGACACATTCGCGAGCGTCTCCATCGCGGGCAGGGCGGCCCCCGACACGTTCGAGAGCGCATCCAGCGCGCGCGTGCCCCGACCGCCGGCCGTCGGGTTCTTGCCCTCGAACCCATCCGTCGGTCGCTGCGACTGCGAGGGCGCATTCGTGGGGTTGCGGAACTTCACGTCCTGCTGCGTGGGGCTCGCGGAGGGCGTCTTCTTCGGCGGGGTGACCGAGGCGGAGTCCGCCGGGTTCTTGTTCAGCTTCGGGGAGGAGAAGGACGAGGACTTGAGCTTGACCATGGGATCACCTGTTTCAGGAAAGCGATGGGGGACCGCCGCGGCGAGGAGTTCGTCGTCTCGCCCGTGCACTCCCTCATTGCAGCGCGAATGCCAGCCATTCCGACTTCGCAACCCCGCGACTTCACTGGAGTGGAGCGTTCCACTCGGGCCCCCAGCCGATGACTGCAGTCATCAGGGGACTGGCTCCAGTCATCAGCGTGTCCATCACATCCGCATCCATCGCTCTCCAGCCGTTGACGGGTTCAGAGCCCACAACGAATGGAGAACATGCACATGACGCAGTGGAAGCGAGTCCTCACGGGCGCAGTCGTCGCGAGTGGCCTGGGTGTCTTCAGCGGAGGCGCCGCGCTCGCGCAGGAGCCGAGCGAAAAGGCACCCGAGGACACGTCGCCCGAGGCGATGGCGACGACCCATGTCCTGACGTGCAACCTCGCGTCATGAACGAGAGCACGGTCTACGTCTCTCCCGGCACGGGCCGGATGTGGAAGCGCAACGTGGCCGGTGAGGGCAGCTTCACCATCTGGATGCGGCTCATCTGTCAGTAGCTCTTCCTGCCCGCGCGAGTGGCCGCCGCGCCGGACCTTCCAAGTCCGAGTCACGGCAGCCACCTCGCGTTCCTGCTCAGCGCGACGACTTCAGCGCGTCCCGCAGTCGCTCGGCCAGCGTGTGCACGCCGGGCTCACGCAGCAGGCCGTAGTGGTCTCCCTGCACCAGGTGCCGCTCCAGCCCTTCACCGATGAGCGAGGACCATCCTCCATCCGCGGGCAGGTCCGCGTCGTGCTCGGTCGCCTTGAACAGCACCGCGCGCGTAGACAGGGGCTTCGCCACGTAGCGGCGCGCGGCGCCCAGGTTCGCCTCGAAGACCCGCAGCAGCGCCTTCAGTTGCTTGGGGTCCGTTCCCGGCGGCAGGACTCCCGCTCGCGTTCCCGAGCTGAGCAGATGCTCCAGGACCGCGTCCGGCTCCATCGCGGCGAGCGCGCCGAAGTCGAGTTCGAGGCTCGTCAGCGAGGCTCCGAGCAAGTCCCTCGCGAACATGCCGACCACCTGCAACCGGTCCAGCGCCGACGGCTCCTGGGCTCGCGTCACGTCCGGGGCGTAGCTGTCGATGAGCGCGAGCAGCTCCACCTGTTCTCCCTGTGCGCGGAGTTGCTGCGTCATCTCGTAGGCGATGACGCCGCCGAGCGACCAGCCTCCCAGCAAGTAGGGCCCCGAGGGTTGGATCTCACGCATCGCCGCCACGTAGGCCTGGGCCATCTCCTCGACGGAGCCTCGCGGTGAGGCCTCCCCATTCACCCCTCGCGCCTGGAGGCCGATGAAGGGACGGTCCGTTCCGAGTCGGCGGGCCAGCTCGGCGTAGGCGAGGACGTTGCCTCCCACCGGGTGCACGCAGAAGAACGGCGTCTTCCCATCCGGACGCAGGGCTCCGAAGGGCACCACGGTGGACGGGGTGAGCGGGGCGTTGTCGCTGAGCAGCACCGCGAGCTGCTCCACCGTGGGCGCCTGGAAGAGCGCGGCCAGCGGAACCGGACGACCCACCGCCTCGCTCACCGCCGCCATGAGGCGCACGGCCATCAGCGAGTGGCCACCCAGCTCGAAGAAGCTGGCGCGGACTCCGACGGCGCGGACTCCGAGCACCTCTTCCCAGATGCGCACCAGCCGCAACTCCAACGGCGTCCTCGGAGCCAACGCGGCCTCCGTCCCAGAAGCGTCGAGGGACGGCTCCGGCAGGGCCCGCGTGTCCACCTTGCCGTTGAGCGTCAGGGGCAGGGCGGGCAGGGCGACGAAGACGGATGGCACCATGTACTCGGGCAGGCGCTGCTGGAGCCACGTCCTCAGCATCGTCGCATCCGGTGCGGACGACTTGGAGGCCACGACGTAGGCCACGAGCCTCCTCTCGCCCGCGCCATCGTCCCGCGTCACCACGACGGCGTCTCGCAGGGACTCGTGCTCACGGAGCACCGCGGCCACCTCTCCGGGTTCCACCCGGAAGCCGCGCACCTTCACTTGGAAGTCCATGCGTCCGATGAACTCCATGCGCCCATCCGCGAGCCAGCGCACCCGGTCTCCCGTGCGATACATGCGCGCCTCGCTCGCCGTGCTGAACGGGTCCGCGAGGAAGCGCTCCGCCGTCAGGTCCGGACGCCCGAAGTAGCCTCGGGCCACCTGGGGACCCCCCACGTACAGCTCGCCGGGCATGCCCACGGGCACGGGTTGCAGACCCGCATCGAGCACGTACAGGCGCGTCTGCCCCAGGGCCCGGCCGAGCGGGACCTGCGCGGGAGCCTTGTCACCGGGCGGCAGCTCCACCCGCCCCGCGAGCACTCCCACCGTCGTCTCCGTCGGCCCGTAGTGATTGAAGACCTCGCATTCCGGCGCGAGCGCGTGGACCTTCTCCAGGAGCGCCCACGAGGACGACTCGCCGCCCAGCACCAGTCGCTTGCGCGGCAGCACACGTCGGGGATCCGGCGCCGTGAGCAGCGCGGCCAGATGCGACGGGACGATCTTCACGCAGTCCACCGCGTGGCGCTGGAAGTACTCGGCCACGCCCTCCGGACTCCGCGCCCGCTCCTGCGTCAACACGTGCAGCAGTCCGCCCGTGACGAGCGCGGGGAACAACACCGTGTTGCCCAGGTCGGCGGCGAAGGTGGAGACCATCGCGAAGCTCGCGCACTCGGTGAGCCGCAGCCGATCGATGGCCGCGTGCACGTAGCTCATGAGCTGGCCGTGCGGCACCGCCACGCCCTTGGGCCGCCCCGTGCTGCCCGACGTGAAGAGCACGTAGGCCAGGTGCTCCGGACCGACCTCCACTCCCGTCGCGTGGACGGGCTGGCTCGCGAGCACCGTCGCGTCCGCATCCATCCGCACGCACCGGACGTCGAGCCCATCGAAGGCGCCCGCGTGGCGCGCCTCCGTCACGACGATGGGGGCGGACACTTCCTCCACCAGTCCGCGCAGGCGCGCCGCGGGCTGTGACGGCTCCAGCGGGACGTAGGCCGCTCCCGCCTTGTGGACCGCGAGCAACGCGGCGACCACCTCCACGCCTCGCTCCAGGCACAGGGCCACGGGCACATCCGGCCCGGCACCCAATGCACGCAGGTGATGCGCGAGCTGGTTGGCGCGCTGGTCGAGCTGGCGATAGCTCCACTCCTGGTCCTCGCTGCGAAGCGCCGGGGCTTCGGGCGTCCTCGCCGCCTGCTCCTCGAAGAGTCGAGGGAAGGGCAGTCCGTGCCGAGGCGCCTCGTCACCGACGTCCGGGAGCAGTCGCTTCCGCTCTTCGTCCGTGAGCAGCGGGAGCGTTGCCAACGGTGCATCCGGCGTGGCGAGCGCGCGCTCCAGCAGGTGCTGGAAGTGCCGCATGAGGCGCTCGGCGGTGGCGGCCTCGAACAGGTCAGTACTGAAGACGAGTCCGCCCTGGTAGCCGTCGGAGGCGCGGGCCAGGTGGAGGTTGAGCTCGAACTTGGTCGAGCTGTGCTCCACGTCCACGTCCTTGAGCGTCAGGTCCGACAACGCCAGCTCCGGAGTCGGCGCGTTCTGGAGCACGAACATGGCCTGGAACAGGGGCGTGCGGCCCATATCCCGGGCGGGCTGCAGCTCCTCCACCAGTCGCTCGAAGGGAAGGTCCTGGTGCTCGTAGGCCCCCAGCGTCGCGTCACGCACCTGGGCCAGCAGGCCCCGGAACGTCAGCTCCGGCGTGAAGCGCGCGCGCAGCGCCAGGGTGTTGATGAAGACGCCGATGAGGCCCTCCGTCTGTGCATGACGCCGGCCCGCGATGGGCGAACCCACCACCACGTCGTCCTGTCCCGAGTACCGCTGGAGCAGGGCCTGGAACGCGGCCAGCAACAGCATGAAGGGTGTGACCTTCTCCTGGCGCGTCGCCGCGTCCACCGCGTCGCTCAGCTCGGGCGACAGTCGCAGGGACGCCAGTCCTCCTCGGGCGGAGAGGACCGCCGGACGGGGCTTGTCCGTGGGCAGCTCCAGCGCGGGGGCAACGCCATCGAGGTGGCGCTTCCACCAGCCGAGCTGCTCACTCAGGGCCTGGCCCCTGAGCCAGCCGCGCTGCCACACCGCGTAGTCCGCGTACTGCACCGGCAGCTCCGGCAATGGCGAGGGCGCTCCTCGCTGGTAGGCCGCGTAGAGCTGGGTCAGCTCGCGCACCAACACGCTCATGGACCAGCCGTCCGAGATGATGTGGTGCATGCACACGAGCAGGACGTGCTCCGTCCCGGTGACGTGCAGCACGGTGACTCGCAGCAGGGGCCCCGTGGCCAGGTCGAACGGGCGGAGCGCGTCCTCCGTGGAGAGTCGGAGCACCTCTGCTTCACGCTGCTCGGAGGGCAGCTTCGTCAGGTCCACCGTGTGGAACGGCTCGGACTCCGCCGGGTGGATGACCTGGCGTGGCTCGCCGCCTTCCATGCGGAAGGTGGTGCGCAGCGACTCGTGACGCTGAACCAGCGCGTCGAAGGCCCGCTGGAGCGAGGTCAGGTCCACCGTGCCCTGGAGCTTCAGCGCCCAGGGGATGTTGTAGTGCGCCTGTCCCGGCTGGAGCTGGTCCAGGAACCACAGTCGCTGCTGGGCGAAGGACAGCGGCAGCGGCCTTTCACGCGGCACGGGCACCAGCGGCGGCAGCACCACCAGCTTGTGCTCCGTGGACAGCCCTTGCTGGAGCCGCTCCGCGAGGCCCGCCAGGGTGGGGGACTCGAAGAGGACTCGGACACCCAGCTCCAGACCCAGGTCCGTGCGGATGCGCGCCACCAGTCGCGTCGCCATCAACGAGTGGCCACCCAGCTCGAAGAAGTTGTCGTGACGTCCCACACGGGGGACCTGGAGCAGCTCCGTCCACAGCTCGGCCAGTCTCGACTCGAAGGGCGTCGCGGGCGCTTCGTGGGGGCGCCCCATGTCGAAGCCCGACGCGTCCGGCACCGGCAGGGCCTTGCGGTCCACTTTGCCGTGCGTCGTCTGCGGCAGCGCGGACAGGTACATGACGTGCGCGGGCACCATGTACTCGGGCAACCGCTGCCGCAGCCACGCCCTCGGGTCCTCGCCCGTGGGCGCCTTGCCGTCGGCCGTGACGACGTAGGCCACCAGGCGCTTGTCGCCGGGCACATCCTCCCGGACGACGACGGCCACCTCGCGCACCTCGGGATGCGTGCGCAGCGCGGCCTCGACCTCGCCCAGCTCGATGCGGAAGCCGCGCACCTTCACCTGGAGGTCGATGCGTCCGAGGAAGCGCAGCGCGCCGTCCGCCGTCCAGCACACGCGGTCTCCCGTGCGGTAGAGCCGCTCGCCCGGCGTGGCGGCGAAGGGATTCGGAACGAAGCGCTCGGCGGTGAGCGCCGGCCGTCCCTGGTACCCCCGCGCGAGGCCCGGGCCTCCGATGAACAGCTCTCCGGGCACACCCACCGGGACAGGCCGCAGCGACGCATCCAGGACGTAGACCTGGGTGTTCGGAATGGGCCGGCCGATGGGGACGGAGTCGCCCGGGAGCTTGCCCGGTGACAGCGCCTGCTGCGTCGTCACCACCGTGACTTCCGTGGGGCCGTACGCGTTGGTGAGCGAGAGCCCTCGCGCCAACCGCTCGCGAGCCGTGGGGACGGGCAGCACGTCGCCACCCACCCACAGCCGGGGCAGTCGGGACAGGGCCTCCGGCTCGTGCTGCTGCATCACGTCGAAGAGGGCGGTCGCCAGCAGCGCGGTGGTGACGCGGTGCTCGTCGATGACCCGGGCCAGCTCCGTCACCTCCGGAGTGCTCGGCGGGTACACGGCGAGCCGCGCTCCCGTGAGCAGCGCGCTCCAGATCTCCAACGCGGTGGGGTCGAACGTCAGCGGCGCCACCTGGAGGATGACCTCACCCGGCTCGCGGGACGCGAAGCCCATGCCGAAGACGAGTCGCAGCACGCCCCGGTGGGTGATGGCCACGCCCTTGGGCGTTCCCGTGGAGCCCGACGTGTACGTGACGTACGCGAGGTTGTCCGAGCCGAGCGGCACGGAGAGCGGCTCCGCTGACTGGCTCGCGATGCGGGCCGCGTCCGTGTCGAGCGCCACCACGGGCCACTCTCCCGAGGGCAGCACTCCCTGGACCGCGCTCACGGTGAGGACACCGACGACGCTGGAGTCCTGGAGCATGAACTCGATGCGCCGCGATGGATGGGCCGCGTCGAGCGGGACGTAGCAGCCGCCGGCCTTGAGGATGCCGAGCAGCGCCACGTACAGCTCCAGGCCGCGCGGGATGCACACGGCGAGGCGCGGCTCCTGGCCCAGCCCCAGGGACAGCAGATGCCGGGCGAGCTGGTTCGAGCGCGCGTCGAGCTCCCCGTACGTGAGGCGCTGGCCCTCGAACTGGAGGGCGATGGCCTCGGGCGTGCGCTTGACCTGCTCGGAGAACAACTGGGGCAGGGTGGCTTCGGAGGGGTAGTCCGCGCGGGTGTCATTCCACTCGACGAGGACCTGCTGGCGCTCCGCCTCCGTCATCAGCGAGAGGGCGGACAGCGGCGCGTCCGCTTCGGCGACGGCCGCTTCCAACAGGCGCAGCAGGTGCGCCCCGAAGCGCTCGACGGTGGAGCGCTCGAAGAGCTCCGTCTTGTAGGACAGACCTCCGATGTAGCCCGCCGGCGTTCGGACCAGGGCCAGCTCCAACTCGAAGCGACTCACGGTGTGTTCCACGTCCACGCTTCGCACCGTCAGCTCCGGCAGCGTCACCTCCGTGTCCGGCGTGTTCTGCAGGACGAAGAGGGCCTGGAACAGCGGCGTGCGGCTCAAGTCACGCGTCGGCTGAAGCGCCTCCACCAACCGCTCGAAGGGGATGTCCTGGTGCTCGTAGGCCCCGAGCGTCATGTCTCGCACCTGGGCCAGCAGGCTCCGGAACGTGAGGTCCGGCGCGAAGCGGGCGCGCAGCACCAGCGTGTTGACGAAGAAGCCGATGAGGCCTTCCGTCCGGGCGTGGTGCCGCCCCGCGATGGGCGAGCCGACGAGGATGTCGTCCTGCCCCGAGTACCGGTGCAACAACGTCTGGAACCCGGCCATCAACAACATGAAGGGCGTGACGCGTTCACGGCGAGCCAGGGCCTCCAGCGCGTTGCTGAGCGCGGGTGACATGTTCAGCGGGACGCTCGCGCCCTGGTGCGAGAGCACCGCCGGGCGAGGCTTGTCGGTGAGCAGGTCGATGGTTCCGGGGGCTCCCGCGAGCTGTCCCTTCCACCAGTCGAGCTGTGTCTGGAGCGTCTCTCCCTGGAGCCAGTCGCGCTGCCAGCGGGCGTAGTCCGCGTACTGCATCGGCAGCTCCGGCAGCGGCGACGGGAGGCCGTGGCGGAACGTTTCGTAGAGCTGGATCAGCTCGCGCACCAGCACCGTCTGGGACCAGCCATCGGAGATGGTGTGGTGCATGCACAAGAGCAGCACGTGCTCGTTCGGCTCCAGCACCACCAGCGTGGTGCGCATGAGCGGGCCTGAGGCGAGGTCGAACGGGAGCGTCGAGTCCTCCATCGCGAGCCGCGTCGTCTCTTCCGCCCGCTGCTCGGCGGACCCTCCGGAGAGGTCCACCACCCGGAGGTTTCCGGGCAGGGCGGGGTGGATGACTTGATGAGGCTCTCCCGCCACCGCGAGGAACGTGGTGCGCAGGGTCTCATGGCGGCGCACCAGCTCATCCACGGCCCGGCCGAACGCGGCGTGCTCCACGCGTCCTGACAGACGCAGCGCCACGGGCATGTTGTAGAGCGACGTGCCCGGCTGGAGCTGGTCCAGGAACCACAGGCGCTGTTGCGCGAAGGACAGGGGCACGGGGCCTTGTCCGCGATGCTTTGCCAGCTCGGGCAGGGACGTGCTCGACGTCGCGCCGGAGAGGCGCTCCGCGAGCCCCGCAAGCGTGGGAGCCTCGAAGAACGCTCGCAGTCCCAGCTCCACGTTGAAGTCCTCGCGGACGCGCGCCACCAGGCGCGTGGCCATCAGCGAGTGGCCACCCAGCTCGAAGAAGTTGTCGCGGCGGCCCACCGTCGGGACTCGCAGCAGCTCGCGCCACAGCTCCGCCAGCCGCTCCTCCGTGGGCGTCGCGGGCGGCTCGAACGCGCGCGCGACGCGGTGGAGATTCGCATCCGGGGCGGGCAGGGCCTTGCGGTCCACCTTGCCGTTGGGCGTGAGCGGCAGCACCGCGAGCGGCACGAAGGCCGCCGGCACCATGTACGCGGGCAGGTGTCGCTGGAGCTGGTCATGCAGGGCCAGCGCGTCGAGCTCCGGCACCCCCTCCGGTGTCGCTCCCGCGGGCACCACGTACGCCACCAGGCGCTTGTCGCCGGGAACGTCCTCTCGCACCTGCACCACCGCGTCCCGGACCTCTGGGACAGCGCGGAGCGCGGCCTCGATTTCACCCAGCTCGATGCGGACTCCTCGCAGCTTCACCTGCGTGTCGCCTCGACCCAGGTACTCAAGGCCTCCGTCCCGTCTCCAGCGGGCCTTGTCGCCCGTGCGGTAGAGGCGCTCGCCCTGTCCGAAGGGGCTGGGGATGAAGCGCTCCGCCGTCAGGTCCGCGCGTCCGAGGTAGCCACGCGCGACGCCCTCGCCGCCGATGTACAGCTCGCCCACCACGCCCGTCGGTGCGGGCACGAAGGCACTGTCGAGCACGTACGTCGCCACGTTCGTCAGCGGCCGACCGATGGGCACCTCCCGCGCGCCCTCGTAGCCGCTGGACTCCACGGTCATCAGGTCCACCGCCGTGGCCACCGCCGTCACCTCGGTCAACCCGTAGGTGTTGCGCAGGGGAATGGCCGTGCCCACGGTGCGCCGCCACGCGGCGACCCGCTCGGGGGCCGCGCGCTCACCCCCTATCACCACCCACTTGAGCTGCATCGGCAGATGGGCGCGGCCCTCCTCCAGGCTCGCGGTGATTTCGTGCCAGAAGGCCGTGGGCAGGTTGAGCTGCGTCACGCCCGCCGCCTCGCACTTCGCGAGGAACACCTCTGGCGCGTCCAGCACGTCCGGGGTGCGCAGCACCAGCGTCCCGCCTCGCGTGAGGCAGGGGTAGATCTCCTCCGCGCTCGTGTCCCAGCTGATGGACGCGAACTGGAGCATCCGGTCTCCCGGCTCCACGGGGTACGTCTTCCACGCCGCCCGCGTGAAGTTCACCAGCGAGCGGTGGTGCACCACCACGCCCTTGGGGCGCCCCGTCGAGCCGGACGTGTACAGCACGTACGCCGCCGCCTCAGGAGGCACATCCACGGTGAGCGGCTCCACGTCGCCGTCGCGAGGCACGGTGTCCATGTCCAGCCAGATGCGCCCGGCCGCGTCGCCCAGCTTCTCGCGCACCAGTCCGCGCGACACCACGACGCGCGCGCCGCTGTCCTCCAACATGAAGGCCAGTCGCTCCGCCGGGTACTCCGGGTCCAACGGCACGTAGGCGCCACCGGCCTTGAGCACCCCCAGCAGCGACACCAGCAGCTCCACCGAGCGCTCCATGCACACGGCGACCCGCGTCTCCAGGCCGACTCCCAGCTCGCGCAGCCTCCGCGCCAGCCGCGTGGCCCGGGCGTCCAGCTCGCGATAGGTGACGGAGTCCTCGCCCGACACCACCGCCGTCGCGTCCGGCGTCCTGGCCACCTGCGCCTCGATGAGCGCGTGGATGCGCGCATCCACGGGCAGGTCCTCGCGCTCGCCCGTCCACTCCAGGAGCAACTGCTGGCGCTCATCCGGTGGCAGCAACGGCAGCTCCGCCAGCGGCGTCTCTGGCGACGCGATGATGGCGCGCAGCAGCATCAGGAAGTGCGCGGAGAAACGCTCCAGCGTGGCGCGCTCGTAGAGGTCGGTGCTGTAGCTGAACGCTCCGCCGAAGCCCTCGGGGGCTCGGAACAGGTCCAGTCCCAGCTCGAACATGGCGAGGCCCGTGTCGTCGATGTCCGCCGGTGACACGGACAGCTCCGGCAGGACGATCTCCGGCAGCGGCGCGTTCTGGAGCGTGAACATGGCTTGGAACAACGGCGTGCGGCTCGCGTCGCGCTGAGGCGTCAGCTCCTCGACGACCTTCTCGAACGGGACGCCCTGGTACTCGTACGCACCCAGCGTCCTTTCGCGCACCTGCGCCAGCAGCTCGCGGAAGCACTGCTTCGGACCGAAGCGCGCGCGCAGCACCATCGTGTTCACGAAGAAGCCAATCAGCCCCTCCGTGTCTCCCACGTTGCGGTTGGCGATGGGCGAGCCGACGAGGATGTCGTCCTGCCCCGAGTACCGGTAGAGCAACGTCTGGAACGTCGCCAGCAGCACCATGAAGGGCGTGGCGCCTTCCTTGTTCGCCAGCGCCTCCACCGCCTGGGAGAGCTTCAGCGGAATGCGCACATCGAGGACGGCGCCCCGGTGGTTGAACACGGCCGGACGAGGCTTGTCCGTGGGCATGTCCAGCGCGAAGGGCGCGCCCTCCAGCTGCTGCTTCCACCAGCCGACCTGCGCCTTGAGCGTGTCGCCTCGCAGCCACGAGCGCTGCCACACGGCGTAGTCCGCGTACTGGATGGACAGCTCCGGCAGCGGCGACGGCAGGCCCCGACGGAAGGCCTCGTACAGCGCCGTCAGCTCGCGCACGAACACGCCGAGCGACCAGCCGTCCGAGACGATGTGGTGCACGTGGAGCACCAGGATGTGCTCCTGGGGCCGGAGCTTCAGCAGCAGCGTCCGCAGCAGCGGGCCCCGGGCCAGGTCGAACGGACGGCGGGCCTCTTCGTTCACCAGCCGGAAGGCCTCCGCCGTGCGCAGGTCCTCCTCGTCGATGCGCGACAGGTCCATCTTCTGCACAGGCACGAACGTCGCGGGGTGGATCTTCTGGACGGGCTGTCCCGCCTCGGAGCGGAACGTGGTGCGCAGCGACTCGTGGCGGCGGACCAGCTCGTCGAAGGTGCGGCGGAGGGCGCGCTCGTCCAGCGTGCCTTCCAGGCGCAGCGGGAACGGGTTGTTGTACAGCGTGGACCCGGGCTCGAGCTGGTCGATGAACCACAGGCGCTGCTGGGCGAACGACAGCGGCAAATCGCTCGTGCGCGGAACGCGCGTGAGGGCCGGGGCCTTCACCCCCGTGGCCGAGCCGAGCCGCGCGGCCAGGGTCGCCACCGTGGACGCGCCGAACAGCTCACCCAGCGGAAGCTCCACGCCCAGCGTGGCGCGGATTCGCGACACCACCTGCGTCGCCAGGAGCGAGTGGCCTCCCAGCTCGAAGAAGTCGTCGTGGATGCCCACGGTGTCCAGGTGCAGGACCTCCGCCCAGATGGTCGCGAGCTGCGCCTCCAGCGGGCTTCGCGGCGCCGCGTCCTCGCTCGTCGTCGCGGCGGGCTGCTCCGGCGGGGGCAGGGCCTTGCGGTCCACCTTGCCGTTGGCGGAGAGGGGCAGGGCGGCCAGCTCGACGAAGGCCGAGGGCACCATGTACTCGGGGAGCTGGCGCTGGACGAAGGTCTTCAGCGCCACCAGCTCCACGCCCGCGGCTTCCGGCACGACGTAGGCGACGAGCCGCTTGTCACCGGGGATGTCCTCGCGAGCCATGACGAGGACCTCGCGCAGGCCCGCGAAGCGCCGCAGCGTCTCCTCCACCTCGCCGGGCTCGATGCGGAAGCCGCGAATCTTCACCTGGAAGTCGACGCGGCCCAGGAACTCCAGCGTGCCGTCCGTGCGCCAGCGCACCTTGTCTCCGGTGCGGTACAGCCTCGCGCCCGGCGTGGTGGCGAAGGGATGCGGGACGAAGCGCTCGGCCGTCAGGTCCGGGCGGTTGAGGTAACCCCAGGCGAGGCCGTCGCCTCCGACGAACAGCTCTCCCGGGACTCCTGGCGGCACGGGCTGGAAGGTCTCATCCAGCACGTACGTCGTCGAAGCCGACAGCGGTCGGCCAATGGGCACCGAGCGACCGGGTGAGTCCCCGGCCCTCAACCTATGCGTGGCGGAGAAGGTCGTGTTCTCCGTGGGGCCGTAGCCGTTGATGAGCACGGCCTCGGGAGACAGCCGCGCGAGGTGCTCCTTCACCCGCTGCACCGGCAGCACGTCGCCGCCCGCGAGCACCTGTCGCACGCCCGCCAGGGCCTCGCCCTGATGCTGCACCACCTGGTCGAACAGGGCCGCGGTCAGCCACAGCGCGGTGACGCCGGAGTCCTTCAGCAGCGCCCCCAGCGCTTCGAGCGACTGCGCCTTCGGCGGCGCGAGCACCAGCCGCCCCCCGTTGAGCAGCGCGCCCCAGATCTCCAGGGTGGAGGCATCGAACGCGACGGGCGCGAGCTGGAGGAAGACCTCCCGGGGCCCGAAGCGCATGAACGTGTTGCCCTGCACCAGTCGCAGCACACCCCGGTGGGGCACGCAGACGCCCTTGGGCGTGCCCGTGCTGCCCGAGGTGAACATCACGTAGGCCAGGTGCTCCTCGCCCACGGTGCTCGCGAGCGCGGACGTCGGCTGCGTCGCGATGTGGCTCCACTCCGCGTCCAGCAGGACGGGCAGGCAGCCCAATTCGGGCAGCTCGTCCGCGACGTGCTCCTGGGTGAGGAGCACGCTGACTCCGGCTTCCCGGACGATGTATGCGAGGCGCTCGGCCGGATAGGTGGGGTCCAGCGGTACGTAGGCCGCGCCCGCCTGAAGGATGCCGAGCATTCCGATGATGAGCTCGGGCGAGCGCTCCACGCACAGGCCCACGCGCGCTCCGGCCCGTACGCCCATGCCATGGAGGTGGTGCGCGACCTGGTGCGCTCGCGAGGCCAGCTCCGCATAGGTGAGCTGCCCTTGCGCGAACGTGAGGGCCACGGCGTCGGGCGTGCTCGCCACCTGTCGGGCGAAGCCCTCGTGAATGGACGCGGGGCGGGGCATGCGCACGGCGGTGTCGTTCCACTCCACCAACACGCGGCGCCGCTCCTCGGCGGTGAGCATCGAGACCTGGGTGAGGGGGCGGTCCGGCGCGTTGACGACCTCTTCCAGCACCACCCGCAGGTGGCTGGCCATCGCCGCCACGGTGTCCGGGGCGAACAGGGCGGTGGCGTAGTTGATGCCGCCCCGGAAGCCGGTCTCCTCGCGGTGGAAGGACAGCTCCAGGTCGAAGCGGATGACGCCGTGGTGGTGGTCCATGGGCCGCAGTGACAATCCTGGCAGGGACAGGGTCGGCAGCGGCGCGTTGTGCAGCGTGAAGGAGACCTGGAACAGCGGCGTGCGACTGGCGTCACGCGCGGGGTGCAGCTCCTCCACCAGCTTCTCGAAGGGCACGTCCTGGTGCTCGAAGGCCTCCAGCGTCGTGTCCCGGACCTGCTTCAGCAGCTCGCGGAACGTGTCCTGGGGCTGGATTCGCGCGCGCAGCACCAGGGTGTTGGCGAAGTAGCCGATGAGGTCTTCGGACTCCGTCAGCCTCCGGCCGGCGATGGGCGAGCCGACCAGGATGTCGTCCTGACCGGAGTGCCGATGCAGCACCAGCTGGAACGCCGCCAGCAACACCATGAACGGAGTCGCACCTTCCTTGCGTGCGAAGGACTCCAGCGCCTCCGTGAACGGGAGGGGCAGGTGCATCAGCGCCGCGGCGCCCTGGAAGGCCTGCTGCGGCGGACGAGGATGGTCCGTCGGCAGGTCCAGGTGCGTCGGCGCGCCCGCGAGCTTCTCGCGCCAGTAGCCGACCTGCTTGTCCAGCACCGGGCCCTGGAGCCAGGCGCGCTGCCAGGCGGCGTAGTCGGCGTACTGCACCGGCAGCTCGGGCAATGGAGAGGGACGCTCTTCATGGAAGGCCGCGTAGAGCGCGGCCATCTCGCGGACGAGGACGCCCGTGGACCAACCGTCGGAGACGATGTGGTGCATGTTGAGCACCAGCGCGTGCTCGGACTCGCCCAGCTTCAGCAGGAGCGCGCGAGCCAGGGGACCGCTGAGCAGATCGAACGAACGCCGCGCTTCTTCCAGGGCCAGTCGCACGGACTCCGTCTGGCGTGCCTCGGCGTCGGTGATGGACGTGAGGTCGACGAACTGGAACGGGAGCGGGAAGGGCGGGTGGATGACCTGGACGGGCTCATCGCCGTCCACGCGGAACGTGGTGCGCATGGCCTCGTGACGCTCCATCAGCGCGTCGAAGCCACGCTGGAGCGCGGAGAGGTCGAGCTCCCCCTCCAGCTTCAGGGCGAGCGGGATGTTGTACGCGCTGACCGCGCCCGCGAACTGGCTGATGAGCCAGAGGCGCTGCTGCGCGAAGGAGAGCGGGAGCCTTCCCGTGCGGTCCACGCGGACCAGGGGCGGCAGCTCCTCGCCCGGGCTTGCGCCCTGGGAGCGGGCGTCCAGTCGCGCCGCGAGCGCGGCCACGGAGGGGGCCTCGAACAGCGTGCGCAGGGGCAGCTCCAGGCCGAGCGCGGCCCGGACGCGGACGACCACCTGCGTGGCGAGCAGCGAGTGGCCGCCCATCTCGAAGAAGCCCTCGTGAATCCCGATGCGCTCGATGCCGAGCACCTGCGCGAAGAGGGTGGCGAGGGTCTCTTCAAGAGGCGTCCGAGGCGCCACGTACCGGCCGGGCTGCGCGACGGGCGCCTCCGGAGCGGGGAGCGCCTTGCGGTCCACCTTGCCACTGGGCGTCAGCGGCAACACGCCCAGGTGCGTGAAGGCCGAGGGCACCATGTATTCGGGCAGACGCGGCTGGAGATGGGACTTGAGCAGGGCCGCGTTCAGCGGCTCAGCGTCTCCAGTGACGTAGGCGACGAGGCGCTGGTTGCCGGGGGAGTCCTCACGGACGAGGACGACGGCGTCTCGCACGGAGGGGTGGGAGAGGAGCGCGGCTTCGATGTCGCCGAGTTCGATGCGGAAGCCGCGCAGCTTCACCTGGAAGTCGGAGCGGCCGAGGTACTCCAGGGTGCCGTCTGGCAACCAGCGAGCGACGTCACCGGTGCGGTAGAGGCGAGCCTCGGGCGAGTCGGAGAACGCATCGGGGATGAAGCGCTCCGCGGTGAGCTGGGGCCTGCGCCAGTAGCCGAGGCCCACCTGGACGCCGCCGATGAAGAGCTCGCCGGGGACGCCAATGGGAGTGGGCTGGCCATGGGAGTCGAGGACGTAGAGGCGGGTGTTGGCGACGGGCCTGCCGATGGGGATGGAGGTGCGAGAGGAGCCGCGAGCGCAGTGGAAGAAGGAGACGTCGACGGCGGCCTCGGTGGGGCCGTAGAGGTTGTGGACCTCGGCGGAGGCAGGCAGGCGCGAGTGGGCACGGGCCACGAGGTCCGAGGTGAGGGCCTCACCACTGCAGACGACGCGACGCAGCCCGGAGAGCTTTTCGAGCCCCGGCTCCTCCAGGAAGGCACGGAGCATGGAGGGGACGAAGTGGACGGTGGAGACTCGCTGCTCGGCGATGAGGCGGACGAGGTAGGCGGGGTCCTGGTGTCCACCGGGCTTGGCGAGGACGAGGCGAGCGCCCGTCATGAGAGGCCAGAAGAACTCCCAGACGGAGACGTCGAAGGAGAAGGGAGTCTTCTGAAGGACGGTGTCGGAGGCCGTCAGCGCGTACTGCTGCTGCATCCATAGGAGGCGATTGACGATGCCGGAGTGGGCATTCATGGCGCCCTTGGGGCGGCCGGTGGAGCCCGAGGTGAAGATGACGTAGGCGAGCGAGTCGGCGCCGGCCGGGGGCGGGAGAGTCGTCGAGGGCTGGCGTGAGACGGCGGCGGAGTCCGAGTCGAGGCACAGCACGCGAGAGGCGTGAGGCGGGAGGACGGACTGGAGGTGCTCGTGGGTGACGAGGACGGGAGCGTCCGCGTCCTCCAGCATTCCGGCGAGGCGCTCGCGAGGGTAGGCCGGGTCCAGGGGGACGTAGGCGGCGCCGGACTTGAGGACGGCGAGGAGGGCGACGACGAGGTCGAGCGAGCGCTCCAGGCAGACACCGACGAGGACGCCGGGGCGAGCACCGAGAGAGCGCAGGTGCCAGGCGAGCTGGTTGGCGCGAGCGTCGAGCTGGGCGAAGGAGAGCGCGGAGTCCTCGAAGCGGACGGCCTCGGCACCAGGAGTGCGAAGGACCTGGGCCTCGATGAGCGAGTGCAGGGAGACGTCGCGCGGGAAGGGCTCGGCGCGGCCCTGGAACTCCACCAGCACCTGGCGCCGCTCCGCTTCACCCATCAGCGGGAGCCGCTGCACCGGCACGTCCGGTGAGGCCACCACGGTGCGCGCGAGCACGTTGAGGTGCTCGACGAGGCGCTCCATCGTGGCGTCGTCAAAGAGCTTCGCGGCGTACTCGAAGCGGCAGGCGAGCTCGCCCTGGCCCTCGACGACTTCCAGGCTCAGGTCGAACTTCGACGTCCCCGTGGCGATGTCGAGCTGGCTCAGCTTGAGCGTCTGGTGCGACGTCTCCGCGGGGGGCGTGTTGATGACGTTGAGGACGACCTGGAAGACCGGCGTGCGGCTCTGGTCTCTCGGCGTCTGGAGCACTTCAATCAATCGCTCGAAGGGCGCGTCCTGGCGCGAGAAGGCGCCCAGCGACTGCTTCTTCACGCGGCCCAGCAGCTCGCGGAAGGTTGGCGCCCCCTCGAGCTGGGAGCGCATGGCCAGCGTGTTGACGAAGCAGCCGATGAGGCCCTCCGTCTCCGGCTGCGTGCGGCCCGCGATGGGGATGCCGACGGCGAAGTCGTCCTGACCCGCGTGGCGGCCCAGCAGCGCCTGGTACAGCGCCAGCATCACCATGAACGACGTGGCGCCTTCCTTTCGACCCAGGGCGAGCAGGGGCTCCGTCACCTCGCGGCTCAACACGAAGCGCAGGCTGCCGCCCTCGTAGGACTGCACCGCCGGACGCGGCCGGTCCACGGGCAGCTCCAGCGCGGGCACGCCGACGAGCTGGTCCTTCCACCAGCGAATCTGACCATCGAGGATCGCGCCTTCCAGCCACTCCCGTTGCCAGACCGCGTAGTCCGCGTACTGCACGGGCAGCTCGGGCAAGGGGTTGGGAATGCCCGCGCTGTAGCAGGCATAGAGCACCGACATCTCTCTCGCGAGCACCAGCGAGCACCAGGCATCCGAGATGGCGTGGTGCATGACCATGTTGAGGACGTGGTCTTGTGGCCCCATGCGCAGCAACACCGCGCGGATGACCGGGCCCTTGTCCAAATCGAACGTCTTCGCGCCGTTCTCCTGGCAGCGGCGCAGCAGCTCGGCCTCGCGCGCTTCGGGCGTGGCTCCGGCCACTTCCTCCAGCGGCATGGGCAGGCCACCCCCGGCATGGATGATCTGCACCGCGCCGTTCTCGGTGAGCTGGTACGTGGTCCGCATCACCTCGTGACGCTGCACCAGCGTGTTCAGCGCGGCCTGGAGCGCATCGGTGTCCAGCGGGCCCACGAGCCGGAAGCTGGAGCTGTTGTTATACGCGGTGCTCGTCGGGTCGAGCTGCTGGAGGTACCAGAGACGCTGCTGCGCGAAGGACAACGGCAACGGCCTGTCGCGACGCGCCCTCGGAATCCCCGTGGACGGGGTGGGCGCCGTGGCGGCTCGGGGCGTGGGGCGCTCTGTCTTCGGGGGTGACGCCTTGGCGGCGGGCGCGGGCGGCTTGGGCACCTGGACCTGGACGTTCTCCACGCGGCCATCCGCGCGCAGGCGCGCATGACGACCCGTGCGGAACACCTGCGACGCGCCTCCCAGCGGATGCGCCACCAGCCGGCGACGCTCCTCTTCCTCGGAGCGCCACAGGCCCGAAGGCAGGCCCGCGCCTTCCAGCGCCAGCTCTCCGACAACTCCCACCGGAACGGGCTGGCCCGCGCCGTCGAGAATCCACGGACGAAGGCCGGAGGGGATGCGCTCCTCGGGGCCTCGGGGCACCAGCGCGCCTTCACGCGCGCCGCCCGCGAGCAGGACTTGCAACCCGGAGCTCTGATGCAGCGTCGCGGCCAGCTCGGGAGAAGCCCCATCGAGCACCAGGGCTCCCACGGGGCCCAGCGCCTCACGGGCCCCGGGCAGCTCGGTCAGCGTACGCGCGAGGCGCGCGGAGGTGTGCAGGAGCACGCGGCTGGACTGGCGCGCCAGCTCCAGCACCTCGCCCACGCCCTGGTCGCCTTCCACCAGCACCTGCTCCTGGCGCGTGGCGGCCTCCTCTATCAGCCGGTCTCGGATGGCGGAGAGCTTCTCCAGCCCCTTGAGCACCACGGGCGTCTCGAGCCCGAAGTCGATGAGCGCGGCGATTTCATCCACGTCCGCCACTCGCACGTCGAGCAGCCGCTTGAAGCCGCTCTCCACCGTGCCGATGAGGCCCGTGCCCTTCGCGTGGTGCTCGAAGGTGTGCTCCAGGAGGGTGTTGATGTCCTCCTCGGAGACCTTGTCGATTTCTCCCTGGTGTCCCTGGGCCGCGAGCAGCGTGGCGGTGATCTCCGCCGAGCTGCGGAAGTAGCCCATCAGCGGCTTGCGCACCGTGCGAAGGACTTCCTGTTCATCGTCCCCGATGAAGGCGTGCAGCATCACCGTGACGTGGCCTCGGCCTGGATGGCCATTGCGACGCCAGGCCTCGCGGTACAGGGCGACCCGCTGCTTCAGCTCGTCGATGGACAACGCGAGCAGACCGGTGAGCACGCCCGCGCCCACCTCGCCAGCCAGCCGGAAGGTCTCCGGATTACCCACGGCCGTGAGCCAGACGGGCAGCTCCTTCTGCACGGGCTTCGGACGCAGGCCGACCTCCACCGTGACTCCGCCGCCACCCAGCCGCTTGACCTTCTCGCCCCGCCACAGGGAGCGCAGGGTCGCCAGGTGCTTCATCAGGATGTTGCGGCGGTCCTCGAAGTTGGCCGGGGCGAACGAGAAGTCCGCCACGTGCCAGCCCGTAGCCACCGACAAGCCCACGCGTCCGCCGGAGAGGTTGTCCACCACGGACCACTGCTCGGCGACCTGCATGGGGTCGTGCAGGGGCAGCACGACGCTGCCGGAGCGCAGGTGCAGGTGCTTGGTGACGGTGGCCAGCGCCGCGGCGACCACCGCCGGCTGCGGATAGAGGCCGCCGAACGAGTGGAAGTGTCGCTCAGGGGTCCAGACAGCGGAGAATCCATGGGCGTCCGCGAACTTCGCGCCCTCGACGAGCAGCTCGTACTTGGGACCCGTCATCGAGTCCTCATCGTTCGCGAAGTAGATGAGGCTCATGTCCATCGGCTGGGTGCGAGGACCGCCGCCTTGCAGTCGGACCAGTCGCGCGGACACCTGCTCGGAGGGGAACGCCACGCGCAGGCCGCGTGAGAGCGCCCACAACAGCTCCAGCTCGGGACGCTCCGTCGAAGTGTCGACCGCCGCGAGCCACGTCCCACCTTCCGATGGACGCAGGCGTTCATCCATCGCGGTGAACAGCTCCGCCAGGGCGTGGTGGTCCAACGTCCACGCCGGCTGGCCCGCGCCCGAAGGCAGCAGCCAGGCCGCCGCGTCCGCGCGGGTCCCCCGAGCGCTCGTGCTCGCGGGCACGGAGGACTCGAGGAGGTCCTCCACGTAGAGCGTGCGCGCGGCATCGAGCTTCGAGGAGGTGACGACCCCACGCCAGGTGATGAGCAGGGGCGAAGCGGCACCCTGGGGCGCATAGGTCGCGAGCCCCCCCAGGTCGGTGGCGCCGAGTGCCACCACCGCGCCTCCGGCTTCGAGGACACCCCAGAGGACGGCCAGCTTCGAGGGGGACGGAGGGAGGCAGACCGCGACGGGGGCGCCGGGAGTCACACCGGTGGCGCGAAGTCGCGCGGCGACATTCTCCGCGCGGCGGTTCAGCTCCGCCCAGGACCAGGACTGGTCGCCGATGATGGCGGCCACGGTGCTCGGGTTCTGCTTCGAGCGCTCGGCGAGCTGGGCCGGGACGGAGGTGGAGGCGCGCACGGGACGCGGCACGGGCCAGGTGGCGCGGTCCTCCTCGGTGGCCAGGGGCAGCCGCGAGACGCGCTCATCCGGCCGAGCCATCGCAGACGCGAGCAGCACGTGAAGATGGGCCACCATCCGGCCGGCGGTCTCCGCGTCGAACAGCTCCGTCGCATACTCCAGCGCACCGTGGACGCGGCCGGATTCGTCACCGAGCACGAGCGTCAAGTCAGACAGGGTGGTGCCCCACTGCACGGGGCCGTCCGGGACTTCGACGATGGAGCCGCGCACCCCGGTCATCTCCAGGGCCGCCGCGCCGCCACCGATGCCGCTGTGGAACACGAAGACGGTGTCCGTCATGCGTCCACGACCGATGTCCTTGCCGGGAACGAGCGCTTCGACGAGGTACTCGAAGGGCACGTCCGGACGGGACTGGACCTCGTTCAGCTCCTGTCGCACGCGGTTGAGCAGCTCGCGGAACGTCGGGTCGTCCGCGAAGCTGGTGCGGAACGCGGCGGAGTGCGCCACGTAGCCGATGAGCGGCAACAGCTCCGGTCGGGTGCGATTGCCCAGGGGCGTGCCGACGATGATGTCGGTCTGCCCGCTGTAGCGGTGCAGCAGCGTCTGCCAAGCGGCGAGCACCAGCATGTACGACGTGAAGCCCTCGCGCTTGCCGAACGCGCCCAGCTCGCGGGCGAGGGCGCGTGGGAACTCCACGGGCAGACGCACGGAGGTGAGCGGGCAGCTCGCGGGGCGCTTGCGGTCCGTGGCCACTTCGAGCTGACGCGGCATGCCCGCGAGCCGCTGGCGCCACCACTGTTCCTGCTCGGGGAAGCGGCCCTCGCGGATGCCTCCGCGCTGCCATGCGCCGAAGTCCGCGTACTGGATGGGCAGCGGGGGCAGGGGCGACGGGCGGCCCTGCTTGAAGGCGCCGTAGAGCTGCACCAGCTCGTTGATGAAGAGCGCGGTGGAGAGGGTGTCGCAGACGACGTGATGGATGCTGCCCAGGAGCAGGTGATGCCGAGGCTCCAGCCGGAGCAGCGAGGTCCGGATGACGGGCCCGTTCACCAGGTCGAACGGGAGCATCGCCTCCTCGCGAGCCAGGCGCATGGCCTCGGCTTCGCGCAGCTCGGCCGTGGCGCCCTGCACGTCGACGACGGGGAGGGGGATTCGCACGTCATCGTGGAAGCGCTGGACGGGTCGGCCGTCCACCACGTCGTACGTCGTGCGCAGGGCTTCGTGTCGGCGGACGACCTCCTGGACCGCGCGTGCCAGCGTGGCCGCGTCCAGGTCGCCTTCGAGCCGGAGGACGAAGGGGATGTTGTACGCGGAGAGGCCGGGGAGGTGCTGCTCCAGGCGCCAGACACGCTCCTGGACGAAGGAGAGTGGCAGCTCGCCCGTGCGGGGCAGGGGGACCAGGGGCAGCTCTCGCGTCGGCGCCGCGACGGGGGCCTGCCGCAGCAGGGGCTCCAGTCGCTGGGCGATGCCGGCCACGGTGGGAGCCTCGAACAGGGCCGCGAGTGGAAGCTGTACGCCGAACGCTTCGCGAACCTGGTTGAGGAGCTGCGCGGCCATCAGCGAGTTGCCGCCGATCTCCAGGAAGTCGTCGTCGCGACCCACGAACTCCAGGCCCAGCCGCTCACGCCACAGCCCCGCGAGTCGCTCCTCGATGGCACCGCGCGGTGCATCCTCGCGAACCGGCGTGACGGATACGGGCTCAGGTTCGGACGCGACGGGGGGGGGAGGGGGCGCTACTGGGGCTACGTGCGCGGGCCGGGAGCCCGCGGAGTCCGACGGTGCCACGTGCGTGGGTCTGTACGCCGAAGACTCCGACGGAGTGACCAACGCGGGCGGGGGCATCGGTGCCGTCGTCGTGAGATTACGGGTCTCCTGCCCGGAGGCCATGACCGTTCCCGACGGAGGTGCCGCGCTCGGAGTCAGTGCCCCGGAAGCGGCCTTCATCTGCACGGCCTCTGAGACGACCAGCGACTGCGCGGGAGCAGTCCCTGGCTTCGCCTCCACCCAGACTCGCTTCTCCTGGAACGGGTACGTGGGCAGGTGCAGGCGGTGGCGCTGCTCGTGCGCGAACCAGGCCGACCACTCCACCTCCACGCCCTGGGTCCATAGCTCACCCACGGACGCGAGGAGGCTCGCGTGCTCCGGCGTGGCGCTGCCCCGTCGCAGCGTGGCCAGCGCCTTCACCCGGTCCTTGTCCTGGCCCAGCGACGCACGCACCAGCGGCGTCAGGTCCTGACCCGGTCCCACCTCCAGCAACACGCTGCAACCCTCTTCGAGCAACACGCCCACCGCATCGGCGAACAACACGGGCTGGCGCATCTGGTCGGCCCAGTACTGGGGTTCAGCCAGTGCTCCCTTCCGCGCCCACGTGCCCGTCACGCTGGAGGCGTAGCGCAGCGTCGGATCGGACCTGTGCAGCGAGGCCACCACCCGCGACATCTCGGGCATCAACGGCTCCACGTCCGCCGAGTGGAACGCATGGGGCGCGGGCATCCGCACCACCCCGACGTCCCGGCGCTTCAGCGTCTCCTGGAGCTGCTCCACCTCCGCCACGGGACCCGCGACGACGCAGCGGTCCACCGCGTTGACGGCGGCCAGCGACAACCGGCCCGTCAGCAGCGGCTGGACCTGCGACTCAGGCAGCGCCACCGCGAGCATCGCGCCCGGAGGCATCCGGTGCATCAGCTCGCCTCGGGCCACGGCCAGCTTCAACCCATCTTCCAGCGACAGCACGCCGGAGATGCAAGCCGCCGCGTACTCACCGAAGCTGTGTCCCAGGACGGCGTAGGGCTTGATGCCCCAGTCCATCCACATCCGCGCGAGCGAGCACTCGACGGTGAACAGCGCGGGCAACGCGACGCGAGTGTCCGCGAGCAACCCCGCGTGCTCCGCCTCCTGGCCCGGCGCGGAGGTCAGCAACGCGCGGACCTGGGCGCGCAGCGTTGGCGTCAGCAACTCCAGGCACGCCTCGACATGCGCGCGGAACGTGGGCTCGGTGTCGAGCAACTCCCGTCCCATGCCCAGCTGCTGGCTCCCCTGGCCCGGGAAGATGAACGCGATGCGCCGCCGCCGCGCGGCCTCCGGGTCCTTCACCTTCGTCGGCGTGAAGGGCTTGAGGAGCTGCCGTGACAGCTCGGCCGCGTCGCGAGCCACCACCACGCGGCGGTGCTCGAAGACCTTGCGGCCCACCGCGAGCGTGAAGGCCGCATCCGCCACGGGCAGGGCCTCGGCATGTGTCTCCGCGTGGGAGGCGAGCTGCTTGGAGGCCGCATCCAGCGCCTCGGGCGTGCGCGCGGACAGGACGAACAGGTGATGCGTGCGGGAGCTGCTGCCGCTCGGAGACATCGTGGACTCCTCGAGCACGGCGTGGGCGTTGGTGCCGCCAATACCGAAGGAGCTGACCGCGGCGCGCCGCGGGGTCTCGCTCCTCGGCCACGGCCGAAGGGTGGTGTTGACGAAGAAAGGCGTGGCGTCGAAATCAATCTGCGGATTGGCGCGCTCGAAGTGCAGGCTCGGAGGAATCTCCCCGTGCCGCAGCGACAGCGCGACCTTGATGAGGCCCGCGAGGCCCGCGACGGTATCCAGGTGGCCGACGTTCGACTTGAGCGAGGCCAGGGCGATGGTGCCCCGGTGCTCGGGCCCCAGGCCGTAGGCGCGCTGGAGCGCCGTCACTTCAATCGGGTCTCCCAGCGGAGTCGCCGTGCCGTGCGCCTCCACGTAGCCGATATCCGAGGCCGACACGCCGGAGCGCGCGAGCGCCTGCCGGATGACCGCGGACTGGCCCTGCACACTCGGCGCGGTGAAGCCCGACTTGTCGCGCCCGTCGTTGTTGGTCGCCGTCGCGCGAATCACCGCGTGGATGGCATCGCCGTCCCGCTGTGCATCTTCGAGTCGCTTGAGGACGACGCAGGCCACGCCGTTGCCGGAGACGGTGCCCTGCGCCGCCGCGTCGAACGAGCGGCAGTGCCCGTCCGGCGAGAGAATCATTCCCTCCTGGTACACGTAGCCCGTGCGCTGCGGCACGGACAGTCGGGTCGCCCCAGCCATGGCCACGTCGGACATGCCGGCGAGCAGGTTCTGGCAGGCCAGGTGGACGGCCACCAGACCGGTGGAGCACGCGGTGTGGATGAGGACGCTCTCACCGGTGAGGCCCAGCTTGAAGGACGTCTTCGTCGCCAGGCTCTCGTGGGTGGCCGTGCCGTAGAGCTCGAAGAGCGCGGCGCCATCCAGCGGCACCGTGGCGCGCACCGCCTCCGTGTAGCCGGAGTCGATGGCCCCCGCGTACAGGGAGATGGCCCCGGGGAAGCGCTCGGGGTCGATGCCCGCGTCTTCCAGCGCCGTCCAGGCCGACTGGAGGAACAGGCGCTGCTGCGGGTCCAGCCACTGCGCCTCGCGCAGCGACATGTCGAAGAACGCATGGTCGAACTGGTCCGCGCCTTCGAGCACGCCGCCGGCCGGGACGAACGCCGGGTGCTGCTTCAGGTCGATGCCCTCGGGGAGGCCGGGCATGCGCTCCAGCTCCTCGGGCTTGAACCAGGAGATGGACTCCACGCCTCCGCGCAGGTTGCGCCAGAACTCATCCACGGTCCTCGCGCCGGGGAAGCGACCCGCCATGCCGATGATGGCGATGGCCCCGGAGGTGGAAGGCCTGGACAGAGGACGCTGAGGCTCGGGCACCGCTCGCGGTGTCGCGGCAGTGGCTTCGGCTTCGGCCTCCGCGCCCTGTTTCTCCAGCACGCGCGCGAGGCCCTGCACGGTGGGGTGCTCGAACAGCCACACCACGGGCAGGGGCTGGCCCAGCTCCTCCCGCAGGCGCGCGGCGATCCGCACCACGGAGAGGGAGGTGCCACCCAGCTCCTCGAAGAGGTGGTCATTCACGCCGACGCGCTCGGTGCCCAGCTCCTTCGCCCAGATGGCGGAGATGCGCTGCTCCAGCGGATTCGCGGGCTCGACGAAGCGGCCCTGTCGTCCGGTGGACGCGGCGTCCGGCTTCGGCAGCGCCTTGCGGTCCACCTTGCCCGTGGAGCTGAGCGGCAGGGTGGGCAGCGTGACGATGACCGAGGGCACCATGTACTCGGGGAGCCGCTGGCGCAGCCCCGCGCGCAGGTCGGCCGTGTCCAGCGTCTGGCCCTCCCGCGCGGAGACGTAGGCCACCAGTCGCCTGTCCCCCGCGACGTCCTCGCGAACGATGGCGGCGAACTCGTGCACCGCGGGCTGCGCGGCCAGGGCGGCTTCCACTTCGGACAGCTCGATACGGAAGCCACGGATCTTCACCTGATGGTCCGTGCGACCGATGAACTCGAGCACTCCCTCGGCCCGCCAGCGGACGACGTCTCCGGTGCGGTAGAGCCGCTCACCGGGAACGCCGCCGTGGGGATTCGGGACGAAGCGCTCCGCGGTGAGGTCCGGGCGCGACACGTAGCCTCGGGCCACGCCCGGGCCACCGAGGTACAGCTCGCCAGGGACACCCACGGGCACCAGTTGCTGCCGAGCATCCAGGACATACGCCTGCGTGTTGTCGAGGGGCGTTCCAATCGGGAACGAGACGCCCCCCGGCATGGGCCCCTGGAGGGAGTACGTCGTGGCGATGACCGAGACCTCGGTGGGTCCATAGGCGTTGGTCATCGACCCGCGCACCGACGACAGCGCTCGATGCGCATGGGGCGCCGAGAGGACCTCGCCGCCGACGTGAATCTCCTTCAGGCGCGCGAGGATATCGGGGCGGTGCTCCACGAGCTGCGCGAAGAGCCCCGAAGGCAGGTGGGTGAACGAGACGCCGTGGCGCGCCATGACGTCGCCCAGCGTGTCCAGGTCGCTGGGGACGGCGTTGGCCGGGTAGATGACCACTCGGCCGCCGTGCAGCAGCGAGGGGAACAGCTCCAGCACCGAGCCATCGAACGAGATGGGCGCCAGCAGGATGCTGGTCTCCCGAGCACCGTACCGCGCATACCGCTCCGCGTGGCACAGGCGCAGCAGGCCCCGGTGCTCGATGGCGACGCCCTTGGGCCGCCCCGTGCTGCCCGACGTGAAGATGACATACGCGAGGTCGCGGGGACCGGCCTCGGGGCTGGGGGGCGTGGCGGGCCACGAGTCCAGCGTCAGCTCCTCCAGGAACAGGCGCTCCATTCCCGTGTCGGGGAGCGAGAGCCGCTGCCCGAGCACGCGTGAGGAGACCAGCAGCTTCGGCCGCGCGTCCTCGACCATGAAGGCCAGGCGCTGGGCGGGGTAGGCGGCGTCCAGCGGCACGTAGGCGCCGCCGGCCTTCATGATGGCCAGCATGGCCACGACGACGTCGAAGCCGCGCTCCAGGCACACGGCCACGAGGACCTCGGGGCCCACGCCGCGAGAGCGCAGCAGGTGCGCGAAGCGATTGGCCCGTGCCTCCAGCTCCGCGTACGTCAGCTTCTGATCGCCGGATTCGAGGGCGATGGCCTCCGGGCGCAGGCTCGCCTGTCGCGAGAACCCGTCCACGAAGGTGGCCTCCGCGGGGTAGGGCCGCACGGTGTCATTCCACTCGACGACGAGCTGACGGCGCTCCTCCGCGGAGAGCAGGTCCAGGGTCCAGAGCGGGCGGTCCGGAGCTGCCACCACGGCTTCGAGCAGGTTGCGCAGGTGGCCCGCGAGCCGAGCCACGGTGGGAGCGTTGAACAGCTCCGTGCTGTACTCGATGACGCCGCGCAGCCCGTCCGCCTCCTCCACCAGGACGAGGCCGAGGTCGAAGCGCGCGGTGTCGTTGTCCACGTCGAGCTGACGCAGCGTCAGGCCCGGCACGCTCATCGCCGGCGTGGGCGTGTTCTGGAGCGCGAAGACCACCTGCACGAGCGGACCGCGTCCGAGGTCTCGCTGCGGCTGCAGCTCTTCAACGAGCCGCTCGAAGGGGAGGTCCTGGTGCTCGTAGGCCGCGAGGGTCGTTTCACGCACCTGGGCGAGCAACGCGCGGAACGAGTCCTCCGGACGCACCCGCGCGCGCAGCACCAGCGTGTTGACGAAGAAGCCGACCAGCCCCTCCAGCTCACCGTGGCGGCGGCCCGCGATGGGGGAGCCAACGAGCAGGTCTTCCTGCCGGCTGTAGCGCGAGAGCAGCGTCTGCCACGCGGCCAGCAAGGTCATGAAGGGCGTGGCCCCGGCCTGCCGTCCGAGCGCGACGATGCGGTTCACCAGCTCGCGTGGAAGCTGGAGGGTGTGCGAGGCCCCCTGCGGCGTGCGCAGCGCGGGGCGCGGCCGGTCGGTGGGCAGGTCGAGGACGTGAGGCGCGCCTTCGAGTCGCTGCTTCCACCAGGAGACCTCCTTGGCGAGCGTCTCGCCCTGGAGCCACTGGCGCTGCCACGCCGCGAAGTCGACGTACTGCACCGGCAGCGGAGACAGCGCGGGGGCCTTCTGGGTGGAGAAGGCCTCGTAGGCCAGGGCCACTTCACGCACCATCACGGAGAGGGACCAGCCGTCCGAGATGATGTGGTGCATGACGAGGACGAGGACGTGCAGCTCCGCGTCGAGCTTCAGCAGCACGGTGTTCAACAGCGGCCCCGTGCTCAGGTCGAAGGGCTGGCTGGCCTCTTCGGCGGCGTACTTGCGGGCCGCGGCCTCGCGCTCCGAGGGAGCGACGTCGGTGAGGTCGACGAGCGGCAGGCTCCAAGGCTTGTGTGGATGGATGGTCTGGGTGGGCTGACCGTCCTTCAAAGCGAACGTTGCCCGCAGCGGCTCGTGACGGGAGACGAGGAGGTCGAGGGCCTGGCGCAGCGCCTCGGGGTTCAGCGTGCCTTCCAGGCGAACCGCGCCTGAGACATTGTACTGGGTGCCTCCGGGTTGGACCTGGTCCAGCAGCCACAGGCGCTGCTGCGCGAAGGACAGCGGCAGCTCCCCGTCACGCGGAATGGGACGCAGCGGTGGCACCTGGGACGGTGTCGACCGGAAGAGCATTCCCTCTTCGACCAGCTCCGTGACGCGGGCCACGGTGGGCGCGTCGAACAGGGCGTGCACGGGCAGCTCGACGCCGAACGTGGTGCGGATGCGAGAGACGAGCTGGGTCGCCAGCAGCGAGTGTCCGCCGAGCGCGAAGAAGTCGTCATGCAGGCCCACGTGCTCGACACGCAGCAGCTCGCGGAAGGCGGTCGCGACGCGTTGCTGGAAGGGCGTGAGTCGTTCTGGTGCGGCGGGCACGGGGGTGCCTCCGGAAGGAGTCGGTGCCACCGGGGCCGGGAGTGCCTTCCGGTCCAGCTTCCCACTCGGGGACAGCGGGAAGGCCGGGAGCGTCACGAAGGCCGAGGGCACCATGAAGGTGGGCAGTCGGGCCGCGACGTGGTCCTTCAGCCCGGTCGTGTCCGACGACGAAGGCTCCTGGACCACGTAGGCGACGAGGCGCTGGTCACCGGGGGAGTCCTCACGGACAAGGACGACGGCGTCGCGCACGGAGGGGTGGGAGAGGAGCGCGGCTTCGATGTCGCCCAGTTCGATGCGGAAGCCACGCAGCTTCACCTGGAAGTCGGAGCGGCCGAGGTACTCCAGGGTGCCGTCTGGCAGCCAGCGAGCGACGTCACCGGTGCGGTAGAGGCGAGCCTCGGGAGAGTCGGAGAACGCGTCGGGGATGAAGCGCTCGGCGGTGAGCTGGGGCCTGCGCCAGTAGCCGAGGCCGACCTGGACGCCGCCGATGAAGAGCTCACCGGGGACGCCGAGGGGAGTGGGCTGGCCGTGGGAGTCGAGGACGTAGAGGCGGGTGTTGGCGACGGGCCTGCCGATGGGGATGGAGGTGCGAGAGGAGCCGCGAGCGCAGTGGAAGAAGGAGACGTCGACGGCGGCCTCGGTGGGGCCGTAGAGGTTGTGGACCTCGGCGGAGGCAGGCAGGCGCGAGTGGGCACGAGCGACGAGGTCGGCGGTGAGGGCCTCACCGCTGCACACGACGCGGCGCAGACCGGAGAGCTTCTCGAGTCCCGGCTCCTCCAGGAAGGCGCGGAGCATGGAGGGGACGAAGTGGAGGGTGGAGACACGCTGCTCGGCGATGAGGCGGACGAGGTAGGCGGGGTCCTGGTGTCCACCGGGCTTGGCGAGGACGAGCCGCGCACCCGTCATGAGAGGCCAGAAGAACTCCCAGACGGAGACGTCGAAGGAGAAGGGAGTCTTCTGAAGGACGGTGTCGGAGGCCGTCAGCGCGTACTGCTGCTGCATCCATAGGAGGCGATTGACGATGCCGGAGTGGGCATTCATGGCGCCCTTGGGGCGGCCGGTGGAGCCCGAGGTGAAGATGACGTAGGCGAGCGAGTCGGCGCCGGCCAGGGGCGAGGGAGTCGTCGAGGGCTGGCGTGAGACGGCGGCCGAGTCGGAGTCGAGGCACAGCACGCGAGAGGCGTGAGGCGGGAGGACGGACTTCAGGTGCTCATGCGTGAGGAGCACGGGAGCGTCCGCGTCCTCCAGCATTCCAGCGAGGCGCTCGCGGGGGTAGGCCGGGTCCAGGGGGACGTAGGCGGCTCCGGACTTGAGGACGGCGAGGAGGGCGACGACGAGGTCGAGCGAGCGCTCCAGGCAGACGCCGACGAGGACGCCGGGGCGAGCACCGAGAGAGCGCAGGTGCCAGGCGAGCTGGTTGGCGCGAGCGTCGAGCTGGGCGAAGGAGAGCGCGGAGTCCTCGAAGCGGATGGCTTCCGCGCCAGGAGTGCGAAGGACCTGGGCCTCGATGAGCGAGTGCAGGGAGACGTCGCGAGGGAAGGGCTCGGCGCGGCCCTGGAACTCCACCAGCACCTGACGCCGCTCTTCGTCACCCATCAACGGAAGCTGTCCGATGGGCCGGCTGGCATCACGAGCCACGGTCTCCAGCAGGACGCGGAAGTGTCGGCCCAGTCGCTCAGCGGAGGCGGGGGAGAACAGGTCGAGGCTGAACTCCAGAGCACCGTCGAGTCCGCCGTCCTGCTGCTCCATCAGGGACATCGTGAGGTCGAGCCGCGCGGTGTCCGTCGTGGTCTTCAGGATGTCCACGCGGACGCCGGGCAGCGCGGGGGGCTGCATGGGCGCGTTCTGCAACGCGAACATGACCTGGATGAGCGGAGACCTGCGGCCCTCGCGCTCACCCCCGAGCGACTCCACGAGCTGGTCGAACGGCACGTCCTGATGGACGTAGGCGGCCAGCGACTCCTCACGGACTCGCGCCACCAGCTCCGTGAAGGTCGGGTTGCCGTCGACGCGGGCGCGCAGCACCAGCGTGTTGACGAAGAAGCCGATGAGCGGCTCCAGCTCGGACCGGGTGCGCTGGGCCACGGGGCTTCCGACGCAGAAGTCCTGCTGGCCGGAGTAGCGCGCCAGCAACACCTCGAACGCGGCGAGCAGGACCATGAACAGCGTGGCCCCTTCGGCGCGAGCCAGCTTCTCCAGCTCCGCCACCAGCTCCGGCGGCAGCGTGAAGAAGTGACTGCCGCCCCGAATCGTCCGCGTGGCGGGACGCACGGTGTCGGCCGGAAGCTCCAGCGCGGGGGCTCCGATGAAGCGAGCGCGCAGGGCTTCGAGCTGGCCCTGGATTCCCTCGGACTTCACCCACTGCCGCTGCCACGCCGCGAAGTCGGCGTACTGCACGGGCAGCGCGGGCAGGGTGGGCTCACGACCCTCGGCGATGGCCTCGTAGAGCGCGGCCACCTCGCGCACCAGCACGCCCATGGACCAGCCGTCCGAGACGATGTGGTGCATGCACAGCAACAGGACATGCTCGGTGGGCTCGGTGCGCACGAGCACCGTGCGCAGCAGCGGGCCGTGCTGGAGGTCGAAGCGGTGGTGCGCCTCTTCGCTCATCCGTGCACGCAGCGCGGACTCGCGTTGGGTGGGCGCCAGTGCACTCAGGTCTTCGACAGGCAGGGACCAGCGCGTCGGCGCGGGTTGGATGCGCTGGAACGGCAGGCCCTCGCGGGCGGCGAAGGTGGTGCGGAGCACCTCGTGCCGGAGGACCAGCGCGGCGAAGGTCTCCCTCAACACGTCCACGTCGAGCGTGCCCGACAGCTTCAGCGCCACCGGCACGTTGTAGATGGCCTGGCCCGGCTGGAGCTGGTCCAGGAGCCACATGCGCTGCTGGGCGAAGGACAGGGGCATCGCCTCGTCGCGGGCCACCGTCAGCAGCGGCGGCATCGACGTGCGCGAGGCCTGCATCATGAGCGCTTCGATGCGCTGCGCGAGCCCCGCCAGCGTGGGAGCCTCGAACAACACGCGCAGCGGCAGGTCCACGTCCAGCCGCGCGCGCACTCGCGTCACGAGCTGCGTGGCCAGCAGTGAATGGCCTCCCAGCTCGAAGAAGTCATCATCCGGTCCCACCCGGTCCACCTTCAGCACCTCGCGGAACAGGGCCGCGAGCTGCTGCTGGAGGAGGGGGAGGGCTTCCTCGGACACCGGCGACGGCGAGGTCACTTCCGGCGCCGGCAGGGCTTTGCGGTCCACCTTGCCGTTGGAAGACAGGGGCAGGGCGTCGAGCGCGACGAACGCGGTCGGCACCATGTACTCCGGCAACTGCCGACGCAGGTGCTCCCGCAGGGCGCCGCTCTCCAGCGTCGCGGGCACCACGTACGCCACCAGTCGCTTGTCCCCCGGCGAGTCCTCGCGCACCACCGCCGTGGCTTCGAGCACTCCCGGATGGGCACGCAGCGAGGCTTCGACCTCGCCTAGCTCGATTCGGAACCCGCGCACCTTCACCTGGAAGTCCGTGCGGCCCAGGAAGCGGAGCGTGCCGTCCTCGGCCCAGCGCACCCGGTCTCCAGAGCGGTACAGCCGCGCGCCCGGCGTGGAGGCGAAGGGGTGGGGAACGAAGCGCTCGGCCGTGAGCGCGGGCTGACCCAGATAACCTCGGGCCAGACCGTCTCCGCCGATGAACAGCTCTCCCGGCACGCCCACGGGCACGGGCTGCAGGTCCTGGTCGAGCACGAAGACCTGGGTGTTTCCGATGGGCCGGCCGATGGGGACGGACGCGCCCACCTCGTCACCCGGTGCCAGCCGGTGGCACGCGGTGAAGGTGGTCCCCTCGGTGGGGCCGTAGCCGTTCACCAGGCCCCGTCCGCTGGCCAGTCGCTCGCGCACACGAGGCGCGGAGAGCACGTCGCCTCCCGCGAGGAGCTGTGGCACCCGGGCCAGGGCCTCCGGCTGGTGCTGCTGCATCTGGTCGAACAGCGCGGCCGTCAACCAGAGGAGGGACACCTCGTGCTGGACCAGCGCCTGGCCCAGCTCCTTCAGGTCCGTCGTCGCGTGCGGGTAGATGACCAGCCGGCCGCCGTACAGCAGCGCACCCCACAGCTCCAGGGTGGATGCATCGAACGCCAGCGGCGCGAGCTGGAGCACCACTTCCTTGGGGCCCAGGTCGACGAAGCGCGCGCCCGTCAGCAGGCGCACCACGCCCCGGTGGGGAATGGCCACGCCCTTGGGCGTCCCCGTGGAGCCGGAGGTGTACGTGACGTACGCGAGGTGGTCCGGTCCGATGTCCGCGCTCACCGCGTGAGTGGGTTGCCGCGCGATGACGCTCCATTCGGAGTCCAGGCACACCAGGGGCTGGGAGCCCGCGGGCAGCTCGTCCGCCAGCGACTCCTGCGTGAGCACCGCCGCCACGCCCGAGTCCTCGAACAGGAACGCGAGCCGGTGTGCCGGGTACGACGGGTCCAACGGCACGTAGCAGCCACCGGCCTTGAGGATGCCGAGCACCCCCACGACCATCTCCAGTCCTCGATGGAGGCACACGCCCACGCGCGACTCCGCGCCCAGGCCCAGCGTGCGCAGGTGGTGCGCGAGCTGGTTTGCGCGCTCGTCGAGCTGCACGTACGTGAGGGTCCGGCCCTCATGCTCCACGGCCACGGCCGTCGGAGTGCGGGAGACCTGCGCGGAGAACATCGCGGGAATCGTCGCCACCTCAGGCAGGTCCACCCGAGTGTCGTTCCACACGTGGAGGAGCTGATGACGCTCGGCCTCGGTCATCAGGGGCAGCTGGCTGAGTCGCTGCTCCCGGCTCCCTCGCGCCACCGCGTCGAGCACCACGCGCAGGTGCTCCGCCATCCGGCGAACCGTGGCTTCGGTGAAGAGCTCGGTGCTGTATTCGAGCTGCCCCTCCAGCGAGCCCTCCCGCTCCATCAGGGACAGCGTGAGGTCGTAGCGCGCGGTGTCCGTCGTGCACGGCAGCAGGTCCACCTGCATGCCCGAGAGCGACGGGGCCCGCATCGGCGTGTTCTGGAGCACGAAGAGGGTCTGGAACAGCGGCGTGCGCGACATGTCCCGCTCGCCACCGAGGGCCTCCACCACGCGGTCGAACGGCGCGTCCTGATGCGAGAAGGCCGCCAGGGCGACCTCCCTCACCCGCTGCACCATGGTGGTGACAGTGGGGTCCTCGTCGTTCCATTGGAAGCGCAGCGGGACGGTGTTGACGAAGAAGCCGATCAACCCCTCCAGCTCGGGCCGCTCGCGGTGGCCCACCGTGGTGCCGGTGGTGAAGTCACGCTGCCCGGAGTACCGCGCCAGCAACGCCTGCCAGCCGGTCATCAGCACCATGAAGAGCGTGGCGCTCTGCTCTCTGCCCAGGACTTCCAGCCCCGACACCAGCTCCGCGGGCAGGGTGAAGGAGTGCATGGCGCCCCGGAAGCTCCGGGACGCGGGACGTGCATGGTCCGTGGGAAGCTCCAGCACCGGAGCCTCGTCGAGTCGCGCGCGCCACCAATCGACCTGCGCGCTCACGGTGCTGTCCTCCAGCACGCGCCGCTGCCACGCCGCGTAGTCGGCGTACTGCACCGGCAGCTCCGGAAGCGCCGGGCTCCTGTTCTCCAGGAGCGCGGTGTGGACCTCGGCGACCTCGCGCACCAGCACGTCCACGGACCAGCCGTCCGCGATGATGTGGTGCATGCACAGCAAGAGGACGTGCTCCTGCTCTCCGAGCTTCAGCAGCGCGGTGCGCAGCAGCGGGCCGTGTTCCAGGTCGAAGGGACGGTGCGCCTCTTCGCTGATGCGCCGCGCGGCGGCGGCCTCACGCGCGGAGGGCTCCAGCGCGCTCAGGTCCTCGATCTCCAGGGCCCAGGCTTCGGGCGCCGGATGGATGTGCTGCACGGGCTGTCCCTCGCGGGACGTGAAGGTGGTGCGCAGCGCCTCGTGACGACGAGAGACCTCCCCGAAGGCACGGCGCAGCACGTCCACCTGGAGCGCCCCCCGCAGGCGCAGCGCGGCGGGCATGTTGAACGCGACGAGGCCCGGCTGGAGCTGGTCCAGGAACCACAGCCGCTGCTGGGCGAAGGACAGCTCCATTCCCTCGGAGCCTCGGGGCAGGGCGACCAGGGGAGGCAGCGCGGCGGCGGTCTCCGTGAGCGAGGCTTCGAGCCGCTCCGCGAGTCGTGCCACGGTGGGCGCCTCGAAGAAGGCTCGCAGGGACAGAGTGCCTCCCAGCCGTGCGCGCAGTCGCGTCACCACCTGCGTGGCCAGCAGCGAGTGCCCTCCCAACAGGAAGAAGTCGTCGTGTCGTCCCACGCGCTCCACGCGCAGGACCTCGCGGAACACCTCCGCGAGCTGACGCTCCAGGTCCGTCCGAGGCGCCTCGAAGTCCGAGGCCCCGGAGGCGAAGTCCGGAGTCGGCAGGGCCTTGCGGTCCACCTTCCCGTGGGACGTCTGGGGCAAGGCGTCCAGCGCGACGAAGGCGCTTGGCACCATGTACTCGGGGAGGCGCTGACGCAGGTGGGCGCGCAGCGAGCCCGTGTCCACGGTGGCCGGAGAGATATAGGCAACCAGTCGCTTGTCTCCGGGGACGTCCTCGCGGACCAGCGCGACGGCCTCAGTGACGTCGGAGTGCGCACGCAGCGCGGACTCCACTTCACCCAGCTCGATGCGGAAGCCCCGCACCTTCACCTGGAAGTCGATGCGGCCCAGGAACTCGAGCGTCCCGTCCTGACGCCAGCGCGCGCGGTCTCCAGAGCGGTACAGCCGCTCACCGGGCGTGGACGCGAAGGGGTTGGGGACGAAGCGCTCGGCGGTGAGCGCGGGCTGGCCCTGGTAGCCGCGTGCGAGTCCCGCGCCGCCGATGAGCAGCTCACCCGGAACGCCCACGGGTACGGGCCGCAGGCTCGGGTCCACGACGTAGACCTGGGTGTTGGCCAGGGGGCGACCGATGGGAATGGAGTCGCCCAGCGTGTCCCGTGGATTCAGGAGCTGCAGGGTGGCCGCGACGGAGGCTTCCGTGGGGCCGTAGCCGTTGATGATGGAGCGACCCTGCGCCAGTCGTTCTCGCACCCGAGGCACGGGCAGCACGTCTCCGCCGACAATCAGGCGAGACACGCGGGCCAGGGCCTCCGGCTGCTGCTGCTGCATGACGTCGAACAACGCCGTGGCGAGGACGGCGGAGGTCACCCGCTCCTCGACGATGAGGCGGGCGACCTCCGTCACCTCGGGCGTGTGGGCCGGGTAAACGACGAGGCGTGCGCCGGCGAGCAGCGTGGTCCAGACCTCCAGCGCGAGCGGGTCGAACGTGGGCGCGCAGATCTGGAGGGAGACGTCCTCGGGCCCCGAGGCGAGGCTCATGCCGGACGCCAGTCGCAGCACGGCCCGGTGGGTGACGGCCACGCCTTTGGGCATGCCCGTCGAGCCGGACGTGTACGTGACGTAGGCCAGCTGGTCCGGACTCGTGGGGAGCGTCACCGCGTCCGACGACTGGCGCGCGATGTGTTCCCACTCGGAGTCCAGGCACACGCGTGAAGGCACCCCGGACGGAAGCACCGAGGCGACAGACTCCAGCGTGAGCACGGTGGAGAGGCCGGCGTCCGCGACGACGAACGCGAGTCGCTGCTCGGGCCACGCCGGGTCCAGGGGCACGTAGCTGCCACCGGCCTTCAGGACACCCAACATGGCGATGATGAGCTCGGTGCTTCGCGGCAGGCACAGGCCCACGCGCGGCTCCGTCCCCAGTCCCCGCGCCAGGAGGTGGCGGGCGAGCTGGTTGGAGCGTGCCTCCAGCTCCGCATGGCTGAGCCTGTGGCCCTGGTGCACCACGGCCACGGCGTCCGGAGTGGCCCGCGCGTGAGCGGAGATGCGCTCGTGGAGGGTGGTCTCCGACGGGTACTCGGCGCGGGTGTCATTCCAGGTGACGAGGACCTGGTGACGCTCGGCCTCGGACATCAGCGGGAGCGCGGAGAGTCGGCGTCGAGCATCCTCCAAAACGCCGCGCAGCAGGCGCTGGAAGTGGTCGACCAGGCGCCGCGCCGTGTCCGGCGTGAAGAGGTCCAGGCTGTATTCGAGCTGACCCGCGAGGGCGCCCGCGCGCTCCATCAATGAGACGGTGACGTCGAACTTCGAGGTGTCCGTCGCCATGGGCAGGAGGTCCACGCTCAGGCCCGGCAGCGACGGGGGCTGCAATGGAGCGTTCTGGAGGACGAAGACCGACTGGAACACGGGCGTGCGTGACAGGTCGCGCTCTCCGCCCAGCGCCTCGACGAGCCTGTCGAACGGCACGTCCTGGTGCGCGAAGGCCGCGAGGGACTCTTCGCGCACCCGGCTCAACAACTCCACGAAGCTCGGGTCGCCTTCGAGTCGTGCACGCAGCGCGAGCGTGTTGACGAAGAAGCCGATCAACCCTTCCAGCTCCGGCCGCGTGCGATGGGCCACGGGCGTGCCCACGCAGAAGTCCGTCTGACCGGAGTACCGCGCGAGCAGCGTCTGCCAGCCCGCGAGCAGCACCATGAAGAGCGTGGAGCCCTCGGCCTGACCCAGCTTCTCCAGCTTGGAGACCAGGTCGGCGGGCACCGTGAAGAACTCGGTCGCACCGCGCGACGTGCGCACGGCGGGACGCGAGAAGTCCGTCGGAAGCTCCAGGACGGGTGTGCCCTGGACGTGTGCGCGCCATGCTTCGAGCTGGGTGCTCTCGGCGGTGTTCTCCAAAAGGCGTCGCTGCCACGCGGCGTAGTCCGCGTACTGGACCGGCAGCGTGGGCAGGGTGGCCGGGCGATTCGAGGAGAGGGCCGCGTAGAGCATGGCGACCTCGCGAACGAGCACGCCCATGGACCAACCGTCGGAGACGATGTGGTGCATGCACAAGAGGAGCAGGTGCTCCTCGGCGCCCAGTCGGAGCAGCGCCGTGCGCAGCAGCGGGCCGTGCTCCAGGTCGAACGCGTGGTGCGCTTCCTCGGAGCTACGGCGCTTCACTGCGGCCTCTCGTGAGGACGCCTCCAGCGTGCTCAGGTCCTCGACGGCCAGGGTCCAGGACTCGGGCGCCGGGTGGACGAGCTGCACGGGCTGGCCATCGCGCGAAGCGAACGTTGTCCGCAGCGGCTCGTGTCGACGGACGACCTCCGCGAAGGTCCGGCGCAGGGACTCGACGTCGAGTCGTCCCGTCAGCCGCAGGGCCACGGGGATGTTGTACGCGGCCTGTCCGGGCTGGAGTTGCTCCAGGAACCACAGGCGCTGCTGCGCGAACGACACGGCGAGCGCGTCCACCGCTCCAGAGCGAGCCAGTCGCTCCAGGGGCACTGCTTCGACTGACGCCACACCCTGGAGTGGAGCGATGCGCTCGGCGAGCCGCTCGACGGTGGGGGCCTCGAAGAGGGCGCGAAGGGACAGCGAGACGCCCAGCTGCGCGCGCAGCCGCGTCACCACCTGCGTGGCCAGCAATGAATGGCCGCCAAGCGCGAAGAAGTCATCTCGCGCACCCACGCGGGAGTGGCCCAGCACCTCGGAGAAGATGCGGGCGATGGCCTCCTCGGTGGGGTTTCGCGGCGCCAGGTACTCGTCTTCGATGACGGAGCGGTCCGCCTCCGGAGCGGGCAGCGCGCCACGATTCACCTTGCCGCTGGGAGTCAGCGGCAGCGACGGCAGCACGACGAAGGCCGACGGCACCATGTGCGGAGGCAAGCGCTCCGTGAGGGCCTGACGGACACGTGCCACTTCACGAGCGCTTCGCGCCCCGCGCAGCGGGTCATTCGCGAGCTTCGAAACGGGGACCTGCTCGCCGGAAGATTCCGGTGTGAGGTCGAGCAGCACGGACTCACCGGCCCGGGTGAAGACGACGTCCAGCGAGCCGTCCGCATGCGCGCCGGCCCAGCTCACCCTCACGTCGTAGCCCAGCACTCCGCCCAGGGCATAGAGGTCCTCCGGCTCCACGCCTCGCGAGCCGGGCCAGTCGCGGAGCACCTCGCGCAGCGCTCCCACGGTCGGCGGTCGGCCGGAGCCGGACAGCAGGGAGACCAGTCGCGTGTCATCCAGCACGCGGGCGTTGGGCAGGCCGCGCACGGCCAGCAGTGAGGGCTGGCCTTCGAGCTTCTGGCGCAGCGCCTCCAGCGTCAGCGCGCCACCGTCCACCCACTCGGGACGCGAAGCCGAGGTGGCCTCGCCCACGTGGAGGATGACCTCGTAGCGGAAGCGGCTCAGCTCGTTGTCGTAGCGCCCGTGCTTGGGCAGCACCTCCACCCGGGAGATGCCCGGCACCCGCGCCGGCAGCGAGGTGAAGAACGTGGGCGAGAGGACCAACTCCTCTTCCGCCAGCACGTCACGCTGCACGCGGTACTGGAGCTGTGACGTCGGCAGGTTCGGCGGCGCGCGGTGCAGTCGCACCGAGGCACGGAAGGACTCCAGCAGCTCCAGGTTGCGCACGTCGCCCAGGAAGATGCGGCCCCCGGGCTTCAACACGGCCACCGCTCCGCGCAGCACCTGGAGCAGGTAGTCGCCGCTGGGGAAGTACTGGATGACGGAGTTCAGGATGACGGTGTCGAACGAAGCGGGCTCGATTCCCGACAGGTCATCCACGCTCCGGTGGAGCAGGGAGACGGAGCGGAGGGACTCGCCCAGGCGCTCCTTCTGTCGCTCGATGCGATCCAACGCGGGCCGAGCGAAGTCGACGCCCCAGTACGCCTCGCACCGAGGCGCCAGCCGGTACAGCAGCAAGCCCGTGCCGCAGCCCAGCTCCAGCACCCGGCGAGGACGCAGGGCGAGAATCTGGCGCACCGTGGTGTCCACCCACTCGCGCATCTGCGGCGCGGGGAGCGGACCTCCGGTGTAGCTGTCGTTCCAGCCGGAGATGTCGAAGGTGGGGTCCTCGCTGCGCTCCCCCTGGGCGTAGGTCTCGTCGTAGACGGCCTTCCACTGCGCCGTCTGCTCCACGGTGCCGGTGGTGTCCAGGTCCCCCAGGACGACGTACGCCGCCAGGCGCTTGTCTCCGGGCGAGTCCTCGCGCGCCATCACCACCGCCTCGCGCACCGAGGGATGTGTGCTCAGCGCCGACTCGACTTCCCCCAGCTCGATGCGGAAGCCGCGAATCTTCACCTGGTTGTCGATGCGGCCCAGGTACTCCAGGTCTCCATTGGCCAGGCGTCGCGCCAGGTCTCCCGCGCGGTAGAGCCGACGTCCACGCACCGGGCCGAAGCGGTCTTCCACGAAGCGCGCGGAGGTCAGCTCGGGACGCCGCAGGTAGCCACGGGCCACGCCCGCGCCACCGACGTGAATCTCTCCCGGGACACCCACGGGCACGGGCTGGCCGAGCGCGTCCAGCAGGTAGATTTGAAGGTCCGGAATCGGCGCGCCAATCACGCTGGACCAGGGGCGCTCCACGTCCTCCATCCGCACGGGGCGGTAGGTGACGTGGACCGTCGTCTCGGTGATTCCGTACATGTTGACGAGCGTCGGACGCGCGTCGCCGTGTCGTTCGAACCACGGGCGCAGCGCGGCCAGGTCCAGCGCTTCACCGCCGAAGACGACGTAGCGCAGGGCCAGCGTGGGGAGCGGACCGCGTGCGGCGGCCTGCTGCTCGGCGTGGATGAGCTGACGGAACGCGGTGGGCGTCTGGTTGAGGACGGTGACGTGCTCGTCCGCGAGCAGGCGATGGAAGGCCTCGGGCGAGCGGCTCACCCAGTACGGCACCACCACCAGCCGGCCGCCGTACAGCAGCGCGCCCCACAGCTCCCAGACGGAGAAGTCGAACGCGTAGGAGTGGAACAGCGTCCACACGTCCTCGGGCCCGAAGTGGAACCACGCCTCCGTGGCGGTGAAGAGGCGCACGACGTTGTCGTGCCGCACCATCACGCCCTTGGGGCGCCCGGTGGAGCCGGAGGTGTAGATGACGTAGGCGAGGTCGCTCGGGGCATTGCAGCGCGGCGGACGAGGCGCGGCGGCGGAGATGGACGGCTCGGCGTCCAGGCGCACCACGGCGGCGCCAGGCGCGGGCACGCGGTCCTCCAGCGAGGTCTGCGTGATGAGGACAGGGGCCTGCGCGTCCTCCAGCATGAACGCGAGGTTTTCCTTGGGGTAGGACGGGTCCAACGGCAGGTAGGCGCCGCCGGCCTTGAGGATGCCGAGCAGGGCCACCACCAGGTCCAGGCCGCGCTCCAGGCACACGCCGACGAGGACATCGGGGCCCACGCCATGGCGCAGCAGCACCTGGGCCAGTCCGTTGGCGCGTGCATCCAGGTCTCTGTACGTCAGGTGACTGGATTCGAAGGTGACGGCGATGGTTTCCGGCGTGCGGTCCACCTGCGCCTCGAAGCGCTCCACCAACGTGCCGTCACTCGGAGCCACGACACGCGGGTTCCAGGCATGCAGCACGTGCTGACGCTCGGCCTCCGTCATCAACGGCAGCTCGGCGATGCGCTGACCCGGGGCATCCACCATGCCGCCCATGACGACTTCCAGGTGGCCCAGCAGACGGTCGATGGTCTCCGCGTCGAAGAGGTCCGCCGCGTACTTGCAGCCGATGAGCAGGCCCTCGGGTCCGTGGGCCGCCTCGAAGGTCAGGTCCAGCTCGGTGGTGCGGTTGTCCAGCAGCGACACGCCCAGCGTCAGGCCGTTGCCGACGGCCAGGTCGCGCGGAATGTCGTAGTCGTCCAGGACGAAGGCGACGTTGTACAGCTCGCGCCGCTGCGAGCCCGGCTGCACGGCCGCGAGCACATGGTCGAACGGGCAATGGCCGTGGGCCATCGCGCCCAACGTGCTCTGCTTCACCGCCGCGAGCAGGCCCGTCACGGTGGCCTCCGCCGGGAGCCGCACCCGCAGCGGGATGAAGTTGGTGCAGTCGCCCATCAGCCCGCGAATGCCAGGGACCTCTCGTCCGGAGACGGCCGAGCCGAGCACGAAGTCGGCCTGACCGCTCCAGCGATGAAGGACGGTGGACAGCGCGGCGACCACGCTCATGAACGGCGTGACACCTTCACGTCGCCCCAGGGCATGGAGCTTCGTCATCAGCGCAGCGGGCAGGAGGCGCGAGCGGCGCGCACCATGGAACGAGAGCCGCTGAGGCCGGGGCCTGTCCGTGGGGAGGGCGAGCAGCGACGGAGCCTCCGCGAGCGTCTGCTTCCACCAGGTCAGCTCCTTGCGGAGTGCCTGGGGCGTGAGGTGCTCGCGCTGCCACGCGGAGAAGTCGGCGTACTGGAGAGTCGGCTCGGGCAGGGGCGAGGGCTGCCCCGCGCTGAACGCCCCGTAGAGGGTCGCCAGCTCACGGGCCATCAGGCCCACCGTCCATCCGTCGGCCACCAGATGGTGCACGGAGACGACGAGGGCATGGTCCTCCGCCGCGAAGCACACGAGGCTGAAGCGAAGAAGCGGCCCCGTCGCGGGGTCCATCGGCCTTCGGCCATCACGCACGGCCACGGCATCCAGGATGACGGCGCGGTCCGCGAGGTCCTCGGCGTCGGTGACGACGCGCTCGATGGCGACGGCGGTCGGTGCGTGGACGTGCTGGAGCAGCTCGCCATCCTGGGACGTCAGCGTGGTCCGCAGGACGTCATGACGGCGGACCAGCTCGTTGATCGCACGCTCCAGCGCACCCGTGTCCAGGGGGCCGCGAAGCGTGAAGGCCAGGGGGATGTGGTAGGCGGTGGAGGCCGGTTCGAGCTGCTGGATGAACCAGAGCCGCTGCTGCGAGAAGGAGGCCGGCACGGGCCCCGTGCTCGTGCTTCGACGGGCCACGGGCCCGGAGCTTGGGGCGAGTGCACCCTGGGCGCCCGTCGCCAGCTCGGCGATGAGTCCCTGGAGGCTGACGTCCTGGAGCAGTGTGGCGGCGGAGACGCGAGCCCCCAGTCGCTTCTCGATGCGCACCTGGAGGTCCGCCGCGCCCAGGGAGTCCAGACCCAGTCGGGTCAACGGAGCATCCACTTCCACGGTGCCCGCGGAGGCCCCTAGTACCGCGGAGATCTCCTCGCGAAGCGCGCGCTCCAGCTCAGCGGTGGATGGCCCCGAAGTCCTCGCGGGCGATTGCAGCGCATCAATGGAAGCAGCCACGCCTGCGCTTGCCGCCGACGCGGTGCCCGACTGAGCGGAAGCGGTCTCGCTCCCGACAGGAGACGATGTGGAGCCCGACTGAGCGGAAGCGGTCTCGTTGACGCCAGCGGACGGCGCGGAGCCCGACTCGGAGGAGACAGGTCCACGGGTGGCGGACCCCGACGCCGCGTCCTGGGTCGCCCCGGGTGCCGCCCCGAGGTTCAGGTCCGAGCGCCACAGCACGGTCAGCTCACCCGAGGCGAGTCCGGCGCGGCAGGCGAAGCGCTGAATCTTCCCGCTCGACGTCTTCGGAACGGAGCCAGGCGGAAGCAGCGCCACCGTCCTCGGCTGGACCTCCAGCTCACGGGCAATGGTCTGTCGCAGCGAGTCCGCCACGGCGGCCAGTGCCTCCGTGTCTCCCGACTCGGCCAGCTCGCGCGCCACCTCCGCGACCACCGCGAGCGCCTCTCCGTCCGGCGTCTCGACGCCGAAGGCCGCCACACCCCCGGGCCGCACGCGCCGGTGCGCGCGCTCCACCACGGCCTCCACGTCCTGCGGATACAGGTTGCGACCGCGCAGGATGATGAGGTCCTTGCGCCGCCCCGTGACGATGAGCTGTCCCTCGTCGAGCAGCAGCCCCAGGTCACCGGTGCGCAGATAGGCCGGCCCCTCCTCGGCGCCCACGGGACGGGCCTGGAAGGTCTCCTTCGACTGCTCCGGCTTGCGCCAATAGCCCTGCGCCACGCTCCCACCGGACACCCAGATCTCACCGACCTGACCCGGGGCGCGAGGCACCTTCGTCTCGGGGTCGACGATGAGCAGGCGCTGCTCGGCCAGCGTCGCGCCGGAGCTCACATGCGCGCGGACCCCCGCCGCCTCGGAGGCCGCTCGCACGGCCGTGCCCTTCGACAGCGCGGCGTCGTCGAGCAGGTGCACGCGAGGCACGCGGCCCTTCTCCTCACCGGTGACGATGAGCGTGCCCTCCGCGAGCCCATAGCAGGGATAGAACGCCTCACGACGGAAGCCCGCGGGAGCGAACACCTCCGCGAAGCGCTCCAACGTCGCGGCGCGAATGGGCTCCGCGCCACAGAAGGCCACCTCCCACGAGCTCAAGTCGAGCGCCTTCACCTCCTCGGGCGACGCACGACGCGCGCACAACTCGAAGGCGAAGTTCGGGCCTCCGCTCACGGTGCCCCGGAAGCGGGACACCGCCTCCAGCCAGCGCATGGGCCGCTGGAGGAACGACATCGGCGACATCAACGTGACGGTGAAGCCGCCGAACAGCGGCTGGAGGATTCCGCCAATCAACCCCATGTCGTGGTACGGCGGCAGCCAGATGACGCCCACGCTGTCGCGGCGCACCTGGAACGCTCCGGAGATGAGCCCCAGGTTGTGCAGCAGGTTGGCGTGGGACAGCATCACGCCCTTGGGCGTCCCCGTGGAGCCCGACGTGTACTGGAGGAAGGCCAGCGTGTCGGGCCCCAGCTCGGGCTCGCGCCACGTGTCCTCGCCGCCCGCGGGCAGGTCATCCGTGGACAACCACTGGAGCGCGCGGAAGTCCGGCGCCTGCTCGAAGACGAAGTCCGCCAGCCCGAGGATGCCCGACGTGGTGAGCACCACCGTGGCCTCCGCGTCCTGGATGATGGCGCGCAGGCGGGGGAGGGTGCGCTCCAGTCGCGTCGGGTCCGGCGGATAGGCCGGCACCGCCACGGCGCCCGCGTACAGACAGCCAAAGAAACCCGCGAGGTAGTCGAGCCCCGGTGGATAGAGCAACAGCACGCGCTGCCCCACGGCCCCCCGCGCTTGCAGTGCGGCGCCGATGCGCCGTGCCTGCCGCTCCAACTCCACGGCGCTCAGCGCGGCTTCGTCGCCGTCGGACTCACCGAGGAAGGTGTAGAGCGGATGCCGAGACGACTCTCCGACTGCGCGCGCACGGAGGGCGTCATTGAGGATTCGAAAAGGAGCATGCATGGGGGTGTGGAGCTCGTCGGGCTGATGGCGGCCGGCGGCTTAATAACAGGCGAGGCCGACAATCGCGGGCCTCAACGACTACCCACATGCAGCTTCATTCCCAGCGTCAAAGTGGAAGGGGAGCTGATCCACTCTGAGCGAGAAATCACGACTCAGGCACGACCGAACAAGCCCTTGAGCCAGCGCACGAAGCCTCGCGCCTTCGTGCTCACCGCGGGAGATACCGCGTGAACGTTGGATTGCGGCGCGGCGGTGACCTTGGGCGGAGCCATGCGAGGCGCCGAGGTGGTTGCAGCTCCCGCAGAGGCCCTCATTGGCGCCGGACTCGCGGTGGGGTTCGTCGTCGCGCTCGCGGTGCGCGTCGGCGTGGCGGCCGAACCCGGCACGGTGGCGGCCGGTCCCTCCGCGTCGAGCTGGGCCAGCTTCGCCTTCACCGCGTCGGGCGTGTCGCGCGTGGAGAAGGTGCTCGTCACTTCACGCGCCGTGGACGCCTCGCGCGCGGTGACCTTCAGCAGCGACTCGTTGTTCACCTCGAACGTCACCGACACCTGCACGGCGCCGCGAGGCAGCTTCGGCAGGCCCGCGAGCTTCAGCGTGCCCAGGTACTCGTTGTCGGACGCCTTGTCGGAGTCGCCCTGGAACACGGTCAGCTCCAGCTCCGTCTGGCCATCACGGTGCGTGGAGAGCGTGTAGCTCTTGGTGGAGGGCAGCGCGGTGTTGCGCTCCAGCACGGGCTTGAAGCGTCCACCGGGCAGGCCCACGCCAATGGCCATGGGCAGCACGTCGATGAGCACCACGCCCTCGAGCTGTCCCAGGCTGTGCGCCAGCAGCGCCGCGCCCAGGGCCACCGCCTCGTCCGGGTGGACGCCCTTGCTGGGCGGCTTGCCGAAGAGGCGGGTGATCTTCTCGTGCACCAGCGGGAAGCGGCTCTGGCCTCCGACGAGGATGACCTCGTCGATGTCCTTGGGCCCCAGGTTCTTCACCTTGAGGACCTCTTCGCAGACCTGGAGGGTCCGGTCGACCAGGCCCTCGGTCAGCTCGACGAGCTTCTGCCGCGTCAGCGTGACGTCCAAGTCGTACGGCTTGTCCTCAATCATCGTGACGAAGGCCACGTGCACCCGCATCTCCGAGCGCTCCGACAGCGCGCACTTCGCGCGCTCCGCCGCGTCGTTGATGCGCTGCATGGCCACCCGGTCGCCCTGGAAGGCCCGGCCCGTCTTCTTCTGAAACTCCTCCAGCAGGTACGCGACGATGGCGTTGTCGAAGTCGATGCCGCCCAGGAACGTGTCGCCGCCCGTGGAGATGACCTCGTAGACGTTGTCGGCCAGCTCCAGCACCGACGCGTCGAAGGTGCCGCCGCCCAAGTCATAGACGAGCACGCGCTGGGTGAGCTTGCGGCCGTAGCCGTACGCGAGCGCCGCGGCGGTGGGCTCGTTGAGGATGCGCTCGACGTAGAGCCCCGCCAGCTTGCCGGCCTCGCGCACCGCGTGGCGCTGATTGTCGTTGTAGTACGCCGGGACGGTGATGACGGCGCGCGACACCGGCTGACCCAGCTGATTCTGGGCGACCTCCCGCACCTCGCGCAGGATGAGCGCGGAGATCTGCTGCAGCGTGTACACGCGGTCCGAGAGCTTCACGCCCGCGTCGCCGTTCTCGCCGGCGGAGATCTCGTAGTGGAACTTGTCCTTGATGGCCGCGACGATGGGCGACTCGTACGCGCGCCCCACCAGGCGCTTGGAGCCGTACACCGTGTTCCGGGGGTTGGTGAGCATCTGCCCCTTGGCGGGGTGGCCCACCACCAGCTTGCCGCGCGTGTTGACGGCGATGATGGAGGGCACCGTGTTGTGACCCTCGCGGCTGTTGAGCACCCCGGGCTTGCCGTTGCGCACATACGCCGCACACGAGTTCGTCGTGCCCAGGTCGATGCCAATCACCACGCCGGCGCGCTTGGGCTCCCCCGTGTTCAGGTCCAACGCCGCGTCCGACATCATCGTCGCGGGCGCGGCGGGGGTCCCCTCGGGAGGAGGGGCCGCCTGGACCGTGACGACCTGGGGGTTCGCCTGCTGTGGCGGAGGTGGGACGGTGTAGTCCGCGGGGCCCACGCCGGTGGGAACCGGGGGCACGTCCGACTGGGCGTGGGGCAGGGCGGCGACCGCCAGGTCGAGGAAGCGGCGCGTCTGCGGGTCCAACCCCAGGAAGCGCAGGCCCATGCCCGCCACGCCCTGGCCTCCCTGCCCGGTGACGAAGTGGACCACGGCCTGCGCGTGGATGAGGCGCTCGCCGCTCGCCAGCCGCAGGTCGAGCGTGACGGCCGTCCCCGGTGGCTTCACCGCGCGCGCGCGCAGGTAGATGCCACCTCGGGTGACATTGCCGCCATACTTCGCCAGGAACTCCTCCGGCGTCGCGAATGGCAGCTTCACGACCAACCCGACCGCCGCCTGATTCGATTCCGTCAAAGCCCGGTTCCTGAGACGTGAGTGAAAAGCCTGGGGCGGATTATCGCTTGAAGTGCGAGTGAACGGGCGTCAAAAAGTCCGCCCTTCCAGGTTGCGTGGCGAGAACGTACCTCGTATGGAACCGCACCCTCGGGGCGCTGGTGCCTCGTGGGCCCCTCGCCCCGGGAGCGCCGCCCATGTTGAACCCCGAGATCCGGCTCGCACTCACCTTCGATGACGTCCTCCTGGTGCCCGCCGAAAGTTCGGTCGTCCCCAAGGATGCGGACCTGTCGACCCGCCTCACGCGCAACCTCCGCCTGAACATCCCGCTGCTGTCGGCGGCGATGGACACGGTGACGGAGGCGCGCACCGCCATCGCCATGGCGCAAGAGGGCGGTATCGGCGTCATCCACAAGAACATGACCCCCGAGCAGCAGGCGCTCGAGGTGACCAAGGTCAAGAAGTTCGAGAGCGGAATGGTGGTGGACCCCGTCACCATCGACCCCGAGGCCCCGCTGGGCCGCGCCATCGAGCTGATGCGGCACCACGGCGTGTCGGGCATCCCCGTGGTGAAGGGCCGGCGCCTCGTCGGCATCGTCACCAGCCGCGACGTGCGCTTCGAGACCAACCTCACGCAGAAGGTCGAAGCGGTGATGACGCGCAAGCTCGTCACCGGCCGCGAGGGCATCATCCAGGCGGATGCGCAGAAGCTCCTGCACGAGCACCGCATCGAGAAGCTGCTCATCGTCAACGACGACTTCGAGCTGCGCGGCCTCATCACCATCAAGGACATCGAGAAGCGCAGGACGAACCCGAACGCGGCCAAGGACGGCAAGGGCCGCCTCCTGTGCGCCGCCGCCGTGGGCGTGTCCCCGGACCGCGAGGCGCGCATCGACGCGCTGGTGAAGGCGGGCGTGGACGTCATCGTCGTCGATACCGCGCATGGCCACTCCAAGGGCGTGGTGGACGGCGTGCGCGATACCCGCAAGAACTTCAAGGGCTTCGAGCTGATCGCCGGCAACGTCGCCACCGCCGAGGCCACCCGCGCGCTCATCCTGGCGGGCGTGGACGCGGTGAAGGTCGGCATTGGCCCCGGCTCCATCTGCACCACCCGCGTCGTCGCCGGCGTGGGCGTGCCGCAAATCACCGCGGTGGATGACTGCTGCCGCGAGGCGGACAAGCACGACATCCCCATCATCTCGGATGGCGGCATCAAGTACTCGGGCGACATCGTCAAGGCGCTCGCGGCCGGAGCCAGCACGGTGATGATCGGCTCGCTCTTCGCCGGCACCGAGGAGTCCCCCGGGGACGTCATCCTGTACCAGGGCCGCAGCTACAAGAGCTACCGGGGCATGGGCAGCCTGGGCGCGATGAAGCAGGGCGCCAAGGACCGCTACTTCCAGTCGGACGTGGACGCGGTGAAGCTCGTTCCGGAAGGCATCGAAGGACGCGTGCCGTACAAGGGCACGCTCGCGATGAACGTCCACCAGATGCTGGGCGGCATCCGCAGCGGCATGGGCTACGTGGGCTGCGGCACCATCGACGATTTGCGCAAGAACGCGACCTTCGTGCGCATCACCTCGGCGGGGCTCAAGGAGAGCCACGTCCACGACGTCATCATCACCGAGGAAGCCCCCAACTACCGCGTGGAGTAGGGCCCGCGGCGGCCTCCGGGTGGAACGAAAAGAGGGCCCACGCCACAAGCGGCGGGGCCCTCATTCGTTTCCGGCGTCGGTCAGCCGGGACGGCGGCTACTTCCGGGGCTTGCGGCCACCAGCGCCCGTGTCCTCGGGAGGCGGCGACGCGGCGGAGATCTTCTTCTCCGCGTTGGCCACGCGACCGAGCAGGGAGTCCTTGTCGTCGGGCTCCAGCGTCTCAATCGCCTGGCGCAGGGTGTTGAAGTCGAGCCGGGCGATGGTGACGGCGTTGCCGCCCTTGATCTCCTGCACGGTGGGGACCTCCACCAGCTCGCGCATGTAGGTCTCGAACTCCACCTTCACGTCGGCCGTCTGCTGGATGCAGGTGTCCTTCGCGTTGACGATCTGCTGGCTGCCCTCGCGGTAGCTCAGGTCCGGGTTGCGGTTCATCGCCTCCTCGAAGGTCGTGGTGCGCTTGCGCAGCGAGGAGTACAGCTCGATGTAGTCGACGAGGCGGTCCGTTTCAGGGCGGTTGACGTTGCGGGCCTTGCCCAGCGCGTCGGTGGTGTCGTCACAGGTGAGCTTCTGGAGATCGGAGACCCCTGGCGTGTCTTTGACAGCCAGGTTCTGGGTCTCGCGGTCCAGTCGCTCGTCGGAGGAGATTTCCTTCACGCATCCAGTGGCGGAGAGGAACAAGAGGGTCGCAGCAGTGGAAGCGGACAGGCGGCGGAGCATCCGGACCTCGAACAATTGAGGGGACTTGGGCGTTGCTTTCCGGAAGTTTGTAGCGATAAGGGCACCCAGCCGTCAACGACGCCCCCTTGGAGAACCTCCGGTGGACCTGCACGCCGAGAAGATCCTGATCCTCGATTTCGGGAGTCAGTACACCCAGCTCATCGCCCGGAGGGTGCGCGAACTGGGCGTTTATTGCGAAATCCACCGTCCGGACCTCCCGGCGGAGGACATCCGACGCTATGCCCCCCGGGGCATCATCCTCTCGGGAGGGCCGGCGTCCGTCGAAGCGCCTGGTTCCCCCCGGTGTGATCCCTTCGTCTTCGAGGCGGGCGTGCCCGTCCTGGGCATCTGCTACGGCCTCCAGCTCACCGCCAAGCTCCTGGGCGGGCGCATCGACCGGGGCGCCCACCGGGAGTTCGGCAACGCGGAGGTGGAGGTCCTCGCGCCCCGCGGGCCTTTCTCGGAGTTCCGTATTGGAGACCGGGTCCAGGTGTGGATGAGCCATGGGGACCGGGTGGAGGAGCTTCCGCCCGGTTTCGAGGCGATTGGCCGCAGTGGCAATTCGCCCTTCGCGGCGGCGGCCCACCAGAGCAAGCCCTTCTACGGCCTCCAGTTCCACCCCGAGGTCGTCCATACCCCGCAGGGCAAGGCCATGCTGCGCGCCTTCCTCTTCAACGACTGCAAGGTGAGCGGCTCGTGGACGATGAAGGGATTCATCGACGAGGCCGTGGCCACCATCCGCAAGCAGGTGGGTGAAGAGGGCCGGGTCATCTGCGCGCTGTCCGGCGGCGTGGACAGCTCCGTGGCCGCGCTCCTGCTCCACCGCGCCATCGGCCCCCGGCTCCAGTGCATCTTCGTGGACAACGGGGTGTTGCGGCAGGGTGAGCGCGCCCAGGTCGAGGCGCTCTTCGTGGACCGCTTCCACGTCCCGCTGAAGACGGTGGACGCGCGCTCGCGGTTCCTGGACGCGCTGGCCGGCGTGACGGACCCGGAGAAGAAGCGGAAGATCATCGGCCGCGAGTTCATCGCCGTGTTCGAGGAGGCCTCGCGCGACATCCAGGACGCGGGCTTCCTGGCGCAGGGCACGCTGTACCCGGACGTCATCGAGTCCGTCTCGTACAAGGGCCCCTCCGTCACGATCAAAAGCCACCACAACGTGGGCGGCCTGCCGGAGACGATGAAGCTCAAGCTGGTGGAGCCCCTGCGCGAGCTGTTCAAGGACGAGGTCCGCGCGCTGGGCCGTGAGCTGGGGCTGCCCGAGGAGATGGTGAACCGGCAGCCGTTCCCCGGCCCGGGCCTGGCCATCCGCGTGCTGGGCGAAGTCACGGAGGCCCGCCTGGAGCTGGTGCGCCGCGCGGACGCCATCGTCCAGGAGGAGATTCGCGCCGCGGGGCTCTACAAGGAGCTGTGGCAGGCCTTCGCCGTGCTGCTGCCCGTGCAGAGCGTGGGCGTCATGGGCGACGAGCGCACCTACGAGTCCACCTGCGTGCTGCGCGCCGTCACCAGCGTGGACGGCATGACGGCGGACTGGGCGCGGCTGCCGTACCCTGTGCTGGAGCGCATCTCCACGCGCATCACCAACGAGGTGCGCGGCATCAACCGCGTCGCCTACGACGTGTCCTCCAAGCCCCCGGCCACCATCGAGTGGGAGTGAGCTGGGAGTAGGGTGCGGACGTGAAAAGAGGCTGCCTGGCGAAAGTGCCCAGGCAGCCTCTTCGTGCATCAGGGGGCCGGGTTTTCAAGCCCGGGCCCCGTCAGCGGGGGTGAATCACCCGGCCGGCTTCGTGGGGACCGAGGGAATCTTGGTGCTGCCCGGACGCAGCTCCTCGAGCACCCGGTTGGCGCCGTAGATCTTCTTCAGCGACTCGATGATGGCGTCGCTGTGCACGGCCACGGTGCGGTTGACGGACTCGTCGAAGCCGTACTCGCCGCCCAGGGACTGGATGTTGCCGTCGAACACCAGGCCGACAATCTCAGCGTCCTTGTTGATCATCGGGGAGCCGGAGTTGCCACCGATGATGTCGTTGGTGGTGACCAGGTTCATCGCCGTGGCGCCGTCGAGCAGCTTCTCCGACTTCAGCCAGGACGGCGGAAGAGCGAAGGGCTCCTCACCCGTGGCGTGCTCGAACGTGCCGGCCATCTGGGTGACGGGGTCCACCTTCTTGCCGTCCTCCATGTAGCCCTTCACCGAGCCGTAGGACAGGCGCAGGCTGAACGTCGCGTCCGGGTACTGGTTGGTGCCGTAGGCCTCGAACTTCGCCTTGGCGACCAGCTCCGCGTTCTTCTTGATGACCGCGTCGATGTTCTCCTCGTAGTTCTTGCGGACCGCGCGGCCATCCGCGTCGAGCGCGAGGGCCAGCTGAATCATCGGGTCCTTGGAGGCGGCGATGGCCGCCTTGCCGCCGTCCCAGAGGCCCTTGCGCACGGAGACGTCACACACCTTGGAGCCCTTCATGTCCTTGAGGACGCAGAGCTTGGAGCCCTTGACGAGCCGGGCCGCCATCTTCTCCGGGGACTCCTTGCCCAGGACCTTCTTGACGAAGGGGTGGTTGGAGCCGAGCTCCTCGCGCATCTTCGTCAGGCCGAACGTCAGGCGGAGGATCTCCAGGTCCGCGTAGATGGGAGCGGGGCTGAGCAGCTGGGCCTGGAGGGCGGGCAGGTTGGCCTGGTTGAACTCACGCAGGCGCTGGCCGTTCTCCTTGGGGAGCTCCTCGGAGGCGCGCACCAGCATCTTCGCGATGCCGTACAGGCTGGAGGACAGGCCGTTGCCCTGCTCGACGAAGGCCAGGTCCTTGCGGATGTTGACGAGCTGGCCCTGCGCCTTGGCGATCTCATCCCACGCGGCGCCGTACTTCTTCTTCATCTCCGGGTTCGCGTCGACCTTCTTGCGCAGCTCCTGCTCGGCGGCGACCTTCTGGGCGAAGAACTTCTTGTCCTGGAGCGCCTCCAGGCGGCCCTTGGTCGCCTTCAGGCCGTTCTCCACGCCGAAGAGCAGGTTGTTGGAGATGCGCTTCTGCTCGGGGCCGCGCTTCTGGAACTCGGTCACCATGCCGCGCAGCTCGGACATCGTGAAGAGCATCTTCGGCATGGCCACGTCGCGCTGGTACTCCAGCTCCGCGATGGTGAGGCCACGCGAGGTGCGGCCGGGGTGGCCGGACACGAAGGTGAGGTCACCCTCCTTGGCGCTCTTCTCCGACCACTTGAAGAAGTTCTCCGTCTTGGCCGGCTTGCCGTCCTGGTAGACGCGCAGGAACGTCACGTCCAGGTCCCAGCGGGGGAACTCGAAGTTGTCCGGGTCACCACCGAAGAAGGCGATGGCGTGCTCGGGGGCCATCACCAGGCGCACGTCCTGGAAGCGGCGGTACTTGTAGAGGTTGTACTTGCCACCCTGGTACAGGGTGACGACGTCACAGCGCACCTTGGCTTCGCCGGCGGAGCAGGCCTGCTCCAGCTCGGACATCTTCGCCTTCAGGGTGTCGCTGTACGGCTTGCCGGACAGGCCCGCGGTCGCCTTGTTCAGCGTCTCGGTGACGTCGGTGATCTGCTCCAGCTGGTTGATCTCCATCGCCGGGCACTGCGTCTCCTCGGCTTCGGTCTTCGCGTAGAAGCCGTTGGCGATGTAGTCCTTCTTCGCGCCGGAGAGCTGCTCGATACAGCCGCGGGCGCAGTGGTGATTGGTCATCACCAGGCCGTTGGGGGACACGAAGCTGGCGGAACAGCCGCCGGCGAGGCGCGCGGAGGACAGCCGGGCCTTGTCGAGCCACTCCTGCGAGGGCTCGAAGCCGTACTTCTCCTTCACCTTCGCGGACGGGAAGTTGTTGTAGGTCCACATGCCTTCGTCGGCCAGGGCGGGGGCCGCGCCGACAAGGGTGGCAATCAGGAACAACCGTTTCATGGACAGGTCCTTTCCAGGGCCAGGGGTGTCGCGGTTCTGCGGTAACCCACTGCCTCGGTCAACCGGGAAAAAAGCTGGGAAGAATTCCCAACCCCCGGAACATCCAGGCGGCCGGGGGATTCCTCGCCAGTGCGCGGAGTCCTACGGGATATCGCGCCCCGTGATTGCACGAATTGGAGCTCAAAGGGTGACCTGTTGCGTGAGCGCGGAGGCCGCCGCGCCAGGTCGTCTGCTATTGCGGTGCGTCGAGGTGCCCTCGCGCGTCGGGCCTGTCGGGGCTCAAGGATTTCGCAGGGCCACGAGCGGGTCCACGCGGGTGGCGCGGCGAGCGGGGAACCAGCAGGCCAGCAGGGCGATGAGAGAGAAGAAGGTGGCCACGGCGCCGAAGGTGAGAGGGTCCGTGGCGGTGAGGCCGTGGAGTTGGCTTGTGAGCAATCGGCTCAGCGCGAGGGAGCCCATGAGCCCCAGGGCGATGCCCACTCCCGTGAGCCTCGCGCCCTGGCCGAGCACGAGCCGGAGGACGTCCTGGGGCCGGGCCCCGAGCGCCATGCGGATGCCCAGCTCCCGGGTGCGCTGTGAGACGAGCAGCGAGATGACGCCATAGAGGCCGTAGGTGGACAGCACCAGGGCCAGCGCCGCGAAGCCGCCGAGCAGACAGAGCACGAGCCTCCGGAAGCCGAGCGACTGGGAGATGACCTGGTCCATGGTGAGGGCCCTGAAGACGGGCAGGCTCGAGTCGACCCGGCGAATGGCTTCGCGGACCGAGGGCAGCAGGGTTTCTGGAGGCACCGAGGTTCGAGCGACGAGGACGAGACTGTCATCGCCCCAGGGCCGGCCGTACGGGACGTGGAGCTCGGCCAGGGGTGTCTTGTCCAGGCCGGCCTGTCGCACGTCGCCGACGACGCCGATGATGGTGTGGGCTCCCGTGCCGAGCCGGAGCTGACGGCCCAGGGCGTTGCCGTCCGGGAAGTGCCGGCGCGCGAGTGTCTCATTGATGATGACAGTGGCGGGCTGGCCGGGGGCCGCGTCGAGGGTCGTGAAGTCGCGGCCTTGTTTGAGCGGGATGCCCAGCGTGGCGAAGAAGCCGGGGCTGGTGGAGCGTCGCTCGGCGCGATGCTCGGAGCCGGGCTCCGGAGGCGGCTCGCCCTCGATGACGTAGCGGGCGTTGTTCCAGGCGCGCTGGATGGGCAAGAGCGACGTCATTCCCACGGCGCTCACGCCGGGGAGCGCGCGCACCTCGTCGAGGATGGGCTCCAGCAGGGTACTCGGCACGTTCGCGTCGAGCCCTTGGTCGTTGAAGAACCGGGTGTCGGGGATGGCGATGTGAAGCGTGAGCAGTTGCTCGGAGTCGAGCCCGGGAGCTGTGCCGAGGAGCTGGAAGAAGCCTCGACCCAGGAGGCCCGCGCCCATGAGGAGCACGAGGCAGACGGCCAGCTCCACGACAATCAGCGTGGACCGGAGCCGCTGGCCGCTGGAGACCGGGGCTCCGCGAAGGTCGAGCCGGGAGACCTGGAGCGCGGGAAGCAGCCCGAAGGCCAGGCCGCTGCCGATGGAGATGGCGGCGAGGAACAGGAAGGTCGTCCCGTCGAGGGACACGGCGGCCCGGTGTGGCATCGACTCGGGGGCGACGGCGAGCAGCGCGGCCAGGCCCCAGTGCGCGAACAGTCCGCCCAGGGCGCCTCCGGTGAGTGCGAGCAGGAGGCTCTCCACGAGGAGCTGCTGGATGACTCGGGCCCGGGTCGCGCCCAGGGCCACTCGAACGGCGAGCTCCTGGCGGCGGCCACTGGCGCGCGCGAGCAGGATGTTCGCGACGTTGGCGCAGGCGATGAGGAGGACCAGGGCCACGGCGCCGAGGAGCAGCTTCAGGGGACCGCTCCAGAGTCGCGTCTGGGCCTCGGCGAGCGAGTCGACGCGGGCGGTGCGTTCCTTGAGGGCCTCCGGGCCCGCTGCGGCGATTCCGGCGGTGACGGCCTTGAGCTGTTCGGTTGCCGCGTCCAGGGTGATTCCGGGCGCCAGCCGGGCTCGCACGGAGAGCACCGTGGAATAGCGGGCGCCGCGGGCATCGGGCGGAGCCACCAGCGGGAGCCAGACGTCCATGTTCGGGTCGAAGGACTCGGGAATGACGCCGACGACGGTATGGGGCATGTCGTCGAGGAGCACCGTGCGGCCGAGGACGGCGGGATTGGCGCCGAACCGGCGGCGCCAGAGGGCCTCGTTGAGGACGGCGACGGGTTCGTGGCCGGGTTGGTCGTCGCCGGGAGCGAAGGTCCGGCCGAGCAACGGGGGCACGCCGTGCACGGAGAAGTAGTCGGCGGTGCCTCGGGTGGCCTCCAGACGCTCGGAATCGTCGTCCGTGCGGAGGATGGAGCCGCCCACGGTGAAGGCGGTCATGTGCTCGAAGGCCCGGGCCTGGTCTCGCCAGTCGAAGAATGTGAGCCAGGAGACGGGGCCGCCGCTGCCTTGGGCACGCAGCTCGATGAGCGAAACGAGCCGCTCCGGTTCGGCGTACGGAAGCGGCCGGAGCAGTACGCCATGGACCACGCTGAAGATGACGGCGTTGGCGCCAATGCCCAGGGCCAGGCAGAGGATGGCGGCGAACGCGAAGCCGGGGGCACGTCGGAACGTGCGGAACGCGAAGCGCGCGTCCGCGATCAGGTTGTCGAACATTCGAGGTCGCCGGTTGGGGGTTCGGGAAAGCCCGCATCTTGGCCGACAACGGCGCGCCGGAGGCCAGGGAACGGCGGGGAAGAACCGTGGGAAAACGCCCCCTGGTCCCCCATTCGCTTAGTTTACATAACGCATGTTATCGGACGTAACGATAGAGGGAGGCCAGGGGCGTGCGGTGGTCTTCGCGGGTCCATTTCCCAGGGCCTGTGGCCCCATCCCTGGGCATCCCGGCCATCGCCCCGGGCTTCCCGGACGTCCTCGACGTTACGGCCTTGAGGCGCGCGGCCTGTCCAATGGCCGTACATCAGAGCGGTCCTAACTCGCGGCCCTGGTCCCCCTGGTGACTGGTGACACCCCTGGCAGACCGAGCAGGACGACCGAATCATCGGGTCCTGGGCCTCCCGGCCTTCCGCCCGTGGGCCTGGCTGCCCGGACGTCCTCGTTGAGTCCTCGCTTCTCCGCGCCACCGTGGCCGCGTACCGTGCCCCGCATGCGTTTCCTCCAACGAACCGCGGTCGCCACCGCGTTTTGCTGCGGCCTCATGGCGCTGACAGGATGCCCGGACAAGACCTCGGGTCCGTCGCCTGACTCCGGCGTCGCCGATGCCCCCGAGGCACCCAAGCCTCCGCCGCCGACCACCTTCGCGCTTCGCTCCCTGGTCCCCGATGCGGGTCTGGCGGAGATCTCCCTGGAGCCTGGAGAGAAGCCGGTCATCGAGCCGACCACGACCCTGGAGCTGACCGCCTCACGGGGCCTTCGGAACTACCGGGTCCGGCTCTTCGACGCCGCCGAGCGCGCCATGGTCTCCGATGACGTCGCCGAGGAATCCGATACCGGGCTCGTCTACCGAATCGTCCTGCCACAGCCCCTCAAGACTGGCTTTGAGTACACCCTGGTCGTCGACGCCCAGACTGGCACCGCGTTCACGGACACCCTGGGCCGTGATGTCGAGGAACTCCGAACCACGTTCCTGATCGCCGGCGAAAAGGAGAAGCCGGCACCGCCACCAGCGCCGTCCAAGAAGAAAAAGCGCCGCTAGGCCCGGGCCCGTTGGGCGGCCCCGAATGCTCCAGGGGCCGCTTCGAATGTTCCGGACCACCACTTCCCAGGTCGCCCAGAACATTCCGGCGCCGTTCTCGAATATTCAGGGCTCCGTCCTGGGGCGCCATGAACATTCGGGCTCGCTACGCGCCCTTGAGGCGCCCTCCCAGGCCGCCGATGAACATTCAGGTCCGCTACTGACACAGGAGGCCCTGTCGCAGAGGCCTCCCATGAACATTCGGGCTCGGACTACGGGCCCTCGGCGGCCACCGAGGGAAGCCCCAGTTCGCTCTGAAGCTCCCGCAGCTTCGCCTGGATGATTCGCATGTTCTGCGGCCCCATCCGCAGCAAGTGCTTCTGCGCCCGGCTCAGGCCCTCCAGCTCCGGCGAGGCATAGACATAGAGCGCCCCTTGAGGCTGGACCTCCAGCGCGCCGCCCTCCGGCACCGGAACCACGAGCAGATGCTGAATGGCTCGACTCAGCGTCGAATCGAACGTCTGTCCCGGCGGAGCAATCTCGCCGTGCGCCTGGTCGATGAGCGGCTTCAAGTCGCGGTACATGCTCTTGGCGACCTGCGCGTCGAACGTGCCAATCACTCGCGCGACCAGGTCGTAGCGAGCATGGCTTCGCGGGTCGATGGTCACCGTCTTGTCCTTGCCCTCGACAACCAGGAACTTGTCGGCCGGGCCCATGAAGCCCAGCACCATCCGCGGGCTCGCGCCCTCCGCGATGTTGTTCACGGCCGCCGTCACCCGGCGCACCAGGTCCTTCTCCTGAAGCCAGCGCTGCAGCTCCGCTTCCTCCGACATCCGGCTCGCCATCTCACGGACTCGGGCGTCGCTCTCCGGAAGCGAAGCGGTCGGCGCCGCCTGCACGGGCACCCCGGCATCCTCGACCTTCGGCGCCTCCGCGACGACAGGCTCCGGCTCCTTCCGGAACACCCCCAGCGCCACGGCCGCACCCACGCCAATCGCCACCAGCGCACCACCAGCCAGGGCGGCCTTCTTTCCAGCCGAGCCTCGCTTGGGCTCCTCGGGGCTCTGCGTCGGGTCCATCGGGTCGCTCATGCGTGCGTCCTCCGTCTTGGGGTCGTCTCACCCTACAAACGTCTCCCGGACGCATTCCACGGGCGAGATTCATCCCCGGAGCCCGGTTGTTCACCGGAAGGTAGTCCCAGGGCACCAAGGGGCCCGAGCAGCGTGCCACCCTGCCCGCCCTGCTCACGGACTCAGGGACCCTGTTCCTCGGCCCGCACGCGCGCGAGCGTCTGGAGGTCCCTCTCCGTGGGCCCCAGGTCCAGGATGATGCGGCTCACGTCGTAGAGCACTTCACCGCGCTCGAACACGGGCAGCCGGGGCACGTCCTGGTTCAGGTCATCCGCGCCACGGTTGTAGGCCACGTCCATCAACGTCCGGAGCTGGAAGGAGTCGTAGAGGTTGTATTCCACCAGGAAGCGCAGCGCCTCCACGTCCCCGCGCCGCGTATACGCCCGCCACAGCAGCACCGCGTCGTAGCCGTTGACGCCCTTCATGTGCGGCGGACGCTCGGCGCCAATCTTTCCCTCAATCTCCTTCAGCCCGCCGCCCAGCCCCAGCCGCCGCGTGACGAAGCGCAGGTCGATGTGCGCGTCCGGCACCGGAAACCGCCCCGCGCCAAAGTAGTTGCGCAGCACCGGCACGTCGAACGTGGAGCCGTTGAACGTCACCCACAGCCGCCGCGCCGCCATGGCCTCCGGCAGCTCCTCCATGTTCCGGCCCTGGATGAACACACGCAGGCCCGTGGCATCGAACAAGCTCACCACCGTGGGCGCCTGCGCCTCGCGGCCATCCGTCTCGATGTCGAAGTAGACGGCGTCCTGGTGGAACTCGGGATACAGCCGCCAGTGCTCACGGGGCGGAATCAGCTCCGCCAGCCGGCGCAAATCCCTGCGCTCCAGCGCCTCTCGGCCCTGCGCGAGCCGCTCCCGGGCGATGTCGTCCGTCTTCCGGGTGATGGCAATCCCTTCACCCGCCGCCGGGAAGTCGTCCCACGTCTTGAAGCCCCGCGCCCAGAGGTCCTTCTCGCGCCAGGGGCCCACGCCGGGGATGTGCTGGAACGTCCGCTGAAGCATCAATCGAGCGCGCCCAGCCTTCCCGCCACCAGCTCGTCCAGGAGCGGAATGTCCGCCTCGCAGAACGGCAGTGACTTCATCTCCGCGGGCGTCCGGAACTCGAGCGCATGCGCGCCCAGCGGCTTCGGCTCACCCGACACGATTCGAGCCCCGTAGAGCACCAGCTCCACCGTCAGGTCCGGGTACTCGTGGCGGCCTTCCCACAGCCGGCGGCCCACGGAGAGCTCCACGTCCAGCTCCTCGCGGCACTCGCGGGCAAGCGCCGCCTCGTCCGTCTCCCCGGCCTCCGCCTTGCCGCCAGGGAACTCCCACAGGAGCGCGCGGCTCCCACCGGGAAGCCGCTGCTGCACCAGGAAGCGCTGGGCGTCGAGGCGACCGGGAATCAGCGCCGCCACCACGCGGACCGTCCGGGTCGCCACCGTCGTCACCCCTTCAGCCCGTTGAAGTGCAGCGAGTAGAGCCAGCCGTTGTTGGAGAGCACGAACAGCTTCGAGCCCGCCACGAAGGGCGTCGCGGAGATGCCGTCCCCGGGGTTCCATGACACCCGCGCCTGCCCCGTCTTCGGGTCCAGGAACAGCAGCGAGCGCTGGATGGGGACAATCAGCATTCCCTTGGCGAACACCGGCGTCTGGCCGGCCCTTTCGCCCAGGGGGTACGACCAGAGGAGCCGTCCGTCCTCCGCCAGGTAGGCGTCCACCCGGCCGTCGCCCACGGTGAAGAGCATCTGCCCCTTCGCCAGCAGCGACGTCATGCCGCCCACCGCGCTCGTCCAGACCAGGTCGCCGGTCTCCGCCTCGAGCGCGAACAGGCCGTTCTTGTACGACGCGACGTAGAGCTGCCCGTGGTCATCCAGTGCGGGCGTGGTGTCCACGTCCAGGAACTCGGAGCCGCTGCCAGACAGGGACTTCTCCCAGTTGGCGCCGCCGTCCTTCATGTTCAGCGAGACGATGTAGCCGTCGGAGAAGCCCACGTAGACGTTGCCGTCGCGGACCAGCGGCGTGGACGCGCCCCGCACCGTGAAGCCCGACGGCGGGTCCCTGCGGTACTGCCAGGCCCAGACCCCGTCCTCCACCTTCACCGCGTACAGGGTGTCGCTCTCCGAGGCCACCAGCACCAGGCCCTCGGCAATCACCGGCACCGTGGCCAGCGACTCGCCCGCCGCGTACTGCCACTTCTGCTCGCCCGTGGCGGCGTCCAGCGCGTACAGCGTGCCGTCACCCCCGGGGATGAAGGCCACGCCGTCGCTCACCTGGGCGCCGGCCGCGAAGCGGGTGCTCGTGCGCTTGGACCACTTGAGCTCGCCATCCGGCCCCACGCCGCGGACATAACCGTCCCGCGTCAGGGCGATGACCGTCTTGCTCTTGGCGTCATACGCCGGCGAGGCCACCTCGCGCGGCGCGTACTCCAGGGTGGTGGGCTGCACCAGCGGCGCCCACCAGTCCACCGAGAAGTAGTCCACCGGAGGCGCCTGTTCCGTGCGGGGAAGCTCCGGATTGCCGTAGCGCGGCAGGGTGCTGCAACCGCCCAGGAGACCGACCGCCACGGCACTCCCCAACCAATGCTTCCAGCTCACGAGCTGCTTCCTCATAGCGTGCGTGCTACCCCGCGTCAGTGACGGCGGCCGGCGCGGGCGCCGGGGCCGGGATCTTCACGCCCTGCGAGGCCAGCACCGCCAGCCGCTCGCTGGACAGCCGCGCCGCCGTCGTGTTCGCGTGGTCCGTCGACACCTTCGACAGCACGGCCGCGGCCTCTTCCTTCTTGTCCTGCGCGATGAGCATCCGGCCCTTGTGGTAGTCGCCCATGCCCGCCAGGAACTCGCCACCGCCGGCCGCGCCCATCTGCTCGAAGGCCTTGGTGGCCTCGTCGAACTTCTTCTCCGCCTCCAGGGCGTAACCCTGTCCCTCCAGCGCGCCCGCGCGGAGCGGGTCGTTCTGGGCGGCGCCCTTCAGATACTCGCCGAACGAGGTCTGCGCGTCAGCGAAGCGGCCCAGGCGGAACTGCGCCTCGCCGAGCGACAGCGCGGCCGTCGTCGCCGAGCGCGTCCCGCCGTGCGCCTTGCGGAACTCCGTCAGCGCCGTCACCAGCGCCTCGTCGCGCTCCTTCAAGCTCTTGAAGGGCGTCTCGGTGTCGCCGGGCTGTGCGGGCTGCACGCCTTCCACGGGGCGGTCCAGGATGGCGAGCGCCTGGCCCAGGGCCTGGGAGGCCTCCACCTCGCCGCGCTTGGAGACCTCGCTGGCGATGGCCACGCCGATGCCGCCCAGGATGACAACGGCCACGGCGATGCCGATGAACTTCTGCCGCTGGATGAGCCAGTCACGTGCGTCAGCGCCGACCTTCTGGAAGGTGTCCGGCTGACGAAGCTCCTGCTGGCGAATCTTCTCGGTCTTGGTTCCAGCCACGTCGGTCAACCTCTCTCTGCGCTTCGATGCTCTACCCTGTCGGAGGGCGGAAGAGCGGCGCACTGTACGGAGCGCGCGCCGCGAGTGTCAACGCACGGACGCTTCAGTGCTTGTGCTGGAGGTGCGGCTTCTTTCGAGCCGCCCGCTTCGCCTGTCCGGGCCTGTCCCTGAACACCAGCCGGATGGGCACGCGCAAATCGAAGGTCTTCCGGAGCTGGTTGGTGATGTACCGCTTGTACATGTCCGGCACGCCCTCCGGATGGTTGCACGTGAGCGCGAACGTGGGAGGCGCCGACGTCACCTGGGTGATGTAGTACAGGCGCAGCGGCTTGCTCCGGACGATGGGCGCCGGGTGGTTGTCCACCATGTACTCCAGCAGCCGGTTGAGCTGGGGCGTGGGCGCCCGGAACCGGAACTGCTCGGCCAGCTCCACCGCCGCGTCCATCACCTTCTCCACCTTGGAGCCCGTCAGCGCGGACGTGAAGATGATGGGCGCGTAGCCCACGAACTTCAGCGAGTGCCGCAGCGACTCCCGGAACGCCTCCTGGCGGCGTTGATCCGCGTCGATGAGGTCCCACTTGTTCACCACTATGACCAGCGCACGGCCGCGCTCCTCGGCCAGGCCCGCCAGCTTCGCGTCCTGGTCCACCGCGGGCTCCGTGGCGTCCATCAGCAGCACCGCCACGTCGCTGCGCTCCATCACCTTCAGCGCCGCGATGACCGAGTACTTCTCCACCTGGTGGGCAATCGTCTTCTTGCGCCGGATGCCCGCGGTGTCCGTGAGGAGCACCTTGCGGTCCTTGTACGTCAGCGGCGAGTCGATGGGGTCTCGGGTCGTCCCCGGAATCTCGCTGGCCACCACCCGCTTCTCCTTCAGGATGGCGTTGACCAGGGTGCTCTTGCCCACGTTGGGCCGGCCGATGATGGCCACGCGGATGATGCCGTCGTCCGGCGGCGCCTCGGCGTCCTCGCCCTCCTGCTTGGGCGGCAGCTTCTCGACGACTTCGTCGAACAGGCCAGGCACACCCAGGCCGTGCTCGGCGGACATGGCATGCACCTCGCCCAGGCCCATCTTGTAGAAGTCCGCGGTCAGCGACTGCATCTGCCCGCTGGTGGTGTCCAGCTTGTTCACCGCGACAATCACCGGCTTGCCGCTCTTGCGCAGGTACTTCGCCACGGCTTCGTCCGCGCCCGTCACGCCCTCGCGGCCGTCGGTGACGAAGATGATGACGTCGCACTCCTCCACGGCGAGCTGCGCCTGCTCGCGCACCTGTGTGAGCAGCGAGTCCTTCTCGCCGGGGACGAAGCCGCCGGTGTCGATGAAGGTGAACGCGCGTCCACCCCACTCCGCGTCCGCGTAGTGGCGATCCCGCGTCACTCCCGGCTGGTCCTCCACCAACGCGAGGCGCCGGCCGATGAGGCGGTTGAACAGCGTGCTCTTGCCCACGTTGGGGCGTCCGACAATGGCTACCAGGGGCTTCATCTCAGTCGTATCCCAGCTTCTTGAGGCCTTCGGGGCGCTCGCTCCAGCGCGGCTCCACCCGGACGCGCAGGTCCAGGTACACATGCGCGCCCAGCAGGCGTTGCACGGACTTGCGCGCGTCCGTGCCAATCGTCTTCAGCATCTGCCCCTGTTTTCCGATGATGATGGCCTTCTGGCTGTCGCGCTCCACGAAGATGGAGGCGGCGATGCGGATGAGTCCGCCCAGCTGGCCCGGAGGAGTGCCCGGCCGGGGCTCGCGCTCGGACTCGTCGAAGATGTCCACCATCACCGCGGTGGAGTACGGAATCTCCTGGCGGCAGTGCCGCAGCACCTGCTCGCGGATGTACTCGCTCACCAGCGTCCGCTCCTGCTGGTCCGTGAGCATGTCCTCGTCGAAGAGGTTCTCGCCTTCCGGCAGGTGGCTCAGCACCGTGTTGAACAGGCGCTCCACCCCGTCCTTCTCTCGCGCGGAGATGGGGACGACTTCCGCGAAGGGGAACTCCTGGCGGTACAGCTCGATGAGCGGGAGGATGGCCGCCTTGGTGATGGAGTCGATCTTGTTGATGACCAGGAAGGTGGGCTTGCCCAGCTTCTGGAGTCGCTCGAGGATGATGCGGTTGCCGGGGCTGACCTCGAGCTTCTCGCCAGCGGGGGGCTCGATGAGGAAGAGGACCAGGTCCACCTCCTCGGCCGCCTGGAGGGCCTTCTCCACCATGTAGCGGTTGAGCTCCCCCTTGGCCTGGTGGATGCCGGGGGTGTCGAGGAAGGCGACCTGCCCCTCGGGGCGAGTCACGACTCCGAGGATGCGGTTGCGCGTCGTCTGCGGCTTGCCGGAGACGATGGCGATCTTCTCTCCGGTGAGCGCGTTGAGCAGGGTGCTCTTGCCCACATTGGGGCGTCCGATGAGCGCGGCGAAGCCGCTGCGGTGGTTCTTGGGAGAGGCCATTGCTTCGAAGGTGGTCTGGGAGTCCCTGTGTGGCTGGGAGCCCCTGAGGGGGAACTTCCAACAGCGCCCTATAACAGACCACCACCCCCGGCATCTGCCCGGGGCGGTGGCCAGGCGGGCGGCCTACGGCTGGGTCGTCGAGATGGTCAGCTTGTTGACCGTCACGGGCGTGAGGGGCCGGTCATCACCGTCCCGACGCACCTTGCTGATGGTCTCCACGATGTCGTAGCCCTTCACGACCTCGCCGAAGATGGTGTGCTTGTTGTTGAGGTACGTCGGCAGCGACGTGGTGAGGAAGAACTGGCTGCCGTTGGTGTGCGGCCGGCCGATGTTCGCCATCGCCAGCAGGCCCTTCTTGTCGAACTTCCGGCCGGACTGGAACTCGTCCTTCACGTTGAAGCCAGGGTTGCCGCGGCCGGAGCCGAGCGGACAGCCGCCCTGAATCATGAAGTCCGGAATGACGCGGTGGAACACCGTGCCGTCATAGAACGGGCGCTTCGTCTTCTCCTGCGTCTTGGGGTCCGTGAACTCCAGCTCCCCCGTCGCCAGGCCCACGAAGCTCGCCACCGAATCCGGGGCGTCCTTCGGGAACAGCTTCACGACAATCTGCCCCTGCGTGGTGTCGAAGGTGGCGTAAAGGTCATTGCCCGCGCGGGCCTCGTCCATCATTCCCATGCTGCCCTCCCGTCCTGCTGGTGGGGCCCGCTGAAGCAGCGAGCCCGTTTCAAATCACTGCCACACGAGTCCCGCCGGACTACCGGGGAGACTCGGGCCGAGCGCCCTCGGACTTCGGCGCCCTCGGGACATCCGCCGTCCGGCCCTTCTTCGGGATGACGACGCCGGGAGGCGCCTTCTCGCTCAGCTCCACCCGGGTGAGGACCACCGGCGTCTGCGGCCGGTCCCGGTTGTCACGCGCCACGGCGCCAATCTTCTCCACGACGTCGTAGCCCTTCACCACCTCACCGAAGAGCGTGTGCTTGTTCGTCAGGTGGTCAGGCGCGCTGGTGGTGATGAAGAACTGGCTGCCGTTGGTGCCCGGCCCCCGGTTGGCCATGGCCAGCTGGCCCGGCTTGTCGAAGAAGTGCCCGTTGTTGAACTCGTCCTCGAAGCGGTAGCCCGGGTCCCCGGAGCCGGTGCCCGTCGGGTCTCCGCCCTGAATCATGAAGCCCGGAATCACGCGGTGGAACACCGTGCCGTCGTACAGCGGCTTCTTCGACATGTCCCCGGACTTGGGGTCCCTCCACTCCTTCTCACCCGTGGCCAGGCCCACGAAGTTCGCCACCGTCTTCGGGGCGTCCTTGGAGAAGAGGCGGACGGTGATGTCGCCCTCGCTCGTCTTGAGCGTGGCGTAGAGGTCCTTGCCGGCCGCCACCTTCTTCGTCCACTTGCCCGCCGGTGCCGCGGCGACCGCGGTTCCCGCCAGAAGGCAGGCCACCAGCGCGAACGTCAGACGGAGGGGGGAGGAGGGGCGCATGGGCGCGGCACCTTATTCCCCACCCCCTTCCCCACCAAGGGGTTTCACGCCGAGGTGTCGTCCGGTGGCACTTCCGGGGTGGGAGGCTCCGCCGGGGCGGCTCCTGCCTCGGGGGTGGTGGGCGGGGCGGCGCTCGCGGCGGCGGCGTCCTGTTTGAGGCGCTCCAGGGTGGCCTGCGCCGCGCACTGCTCCGCTTCCTTCTTGCTGCGGCCGGAGGCCCGGGCGAAGGGCGCCTCTCCGAGCGACAGCTCCACCTCGAACACCTTCGAGTGCTCCGGGCCCGCCTCCGAGACGACGCGGTAGCGAGGCGACAGCTTGAGCTTCTCGTGCGCCATCTCCTGGAGGAGCGTCTTGTAGTCCAGCCGCCCCTGGCCGCTGGAGACCTCGTCCAGGAGCTCCGCGAAGTACCGGTCCACCAGCGCCGCCGCGGACTCCAGGCCCGCGCAGAGGAAGACGGCGCCGAAGACGGCCTCCAGCGCATCCGCCAGCACGGAGTTCTTCTCCCGGCCGCCGGACAGGAGCTCACCCCGGCCCAGGAGCAGCAGGTCTCCCAGGGGGATGATGCGGGCCACCCGGGCCAGGCCGTCCTCGTTGACGATGCGGGCGCGCATCTTGGTGAGGTCGCCCTCGGGCATCCCCGGGAAGCGCTCCATCAGCCGGTGGCCGACGGCCAGGTTCACCACCGAGTCCCCGAGGAACTCCAACCGCTGGTTGTCCTTGAGATCTTTATCCCGCGTCTCGTTGACGTAGGTCTTGTGGGTCAGGGCCTCGAGGGCGATCTCCCTGCGCGAGAACCCCAGCCCCAGACGCTTCTCCAGGGACTCCACCCGCTCCGACGGACTCAGCTTCTCCACGGACGTCTCTCACTCCTGAGGCGCGTCCGGTCCCACCAGCCTCACGGCCTCGGGACGAACTTTCAGCAGCGCCGCCACCATCCGGGCAATGCCCGGGAATTCATCCAGCTCGAACCGGCCCGCCCACACCTTGCCCTGGGCCCCCGCGAGGAGTCCCCGGAAGGTGCGCCCCGCCACCCTCGCGGCGGCGAAGCGGTACGGCCGGCCCTCCACCTGCAACTGCGCCAGCAGCTCCAGGCTGCTCCGGGGCGGAACCAACGACTCCACGCCAAACTTCTCCACGATGTCGGAAAAGCGCACCAGCCCCGCGCCCGTGGGCGAAGGCTGGGGACGGCTCGCGGGCTCTCCCAGCAGTGCCGCCAGGTAGCCCGTCAGCGCCGCGCGCTCCCGGAACTCCGACAGCTCCAGCGTGTGCCCCGCACCGCCGGACACCTCGCCACCCTTCTCCCGCTGGGCGCGAGCAATCCGGAAGTTGCCCAGCCGGTCCGCCGCGAGCAGGACGGTGAGGTCCCCCTCCACCACCTCGGTGGACAGCTCCAGGGTGTCCTGGTCCACGCGCGGCGTCAGCCCCAGCACCTGGAGCTCCGCCGAGCGGCGCTGGACGTGGAAGATGTGCTCGTTGAAGGCGTCCGACAGCAGCGCTTCGATGTCCGCCACGTCGCTGAGGGCGCCGACGAGGATGGGCGCCAGGCCCACCACCGCCGCCGGGGAGATGGGGATGAGCCGGTCCCCCATCACCTGGAAGGTCACCTCGGCGATGAACGCCTTGGTCACGGGATTGACGAGAGGCGACGACTCCAGGTCCAGCACCGCTTCGATGCCAGCCACATCCTCACGTACTTGAAGCCCGAGTCCCTCCAGCCGTGCCGTGTCCATCAAGCCCCTTTGAAGGTCTCTCTCGCGATGATGGTGCGTTGGATCTCGCTCGTTCCCTCTCCAATTTCACACAATTTGGCGTCGCGGAGGTAGCGCTCAACGGGGAATTCACGGGTGTAGCCGTAGCCGCCGTGGATCTGCACCGCCTTGGAGGCGGCGCGCATGGCGACCTCGGAGGCGAACAGCTTCGCCATGGAGGCTTCCTTGGAGTACGGCTGACCCGCGTCGGCCAGGCGGGCCGCGCGGTGGACGAGCAGCCGGGCCGCGTCCGTCTCCGTCTTCATGTCCGCCATCATCCAGCGCAGGGCCTGGAACTCGGAGATGGGCTGGCCGAAGGCGGTGCGGTCCTTGGAGTAGCGCACCGACTCCTCCAGCGCGCCCCGGGCCAGGCCCACCGCCAGCGCGCCGATGGTGATGCGGCCCTTGTCGAGGATCTTCATCGTGTCGATGAAGCCGTGGTCGACCTCGCCGACGCGGTTCTCGTCCGGCACTTCCACGTTCTCCAGCACCAGCTCCGCCGTGTCCGACGAGCGCATGCCCAGCTTGCCGTGGATGGCGCGCTGGCTGAACCCGGGCATCCCCTTCTCCAGGAGGAACGCCGTGACGCCCTTCTGGCGCTTCTGGGGGGACGTCACCGCGAGGACGACGAAGACGTCGCCCACGGTGCCCTGGGTGATGAACATCTTGGTGCCGTTGAGCACCCAGTTCTTCCCCTGGCGCACCGCCGTCGTCTTCATGCCGGACGCGTCCGAGCCGGACCCGGGCTCCGTCAGGCCCCAGGCGCCCAGGGCCTCCGCGGAGGCGAGCTTGGGCAGGTACTTCGCGTGCTGCGTCTCGTTGCCGAAGACGCGCAGGTGGCTGGTGCCCAGGCCGTTGTGGCTGGCCACCGTGAGGGCGAGCGAGCCGTCGTAGCGGGCGATCTCCTCCACGGCCACGGCCACGGCGAGCGAGTCCATGTCCGCCCCGCCGTACTTCTCCGAGACGAGGATGCCCATGACGCCGAGCTGGCCCAGCTCCTTCACCACCTCCATGGGGAACTTCTCGTCCTTGTCCCACTGGCTGGCGAAGGGCTTCACCTTGCGCTCGCAGAAGTCGCGGAGGGAGGACTGGAGGGCGCGATGACTTTCGGGAAGTTCAAAGTCCATGGTCGGGTGGATCTATAGCAAAGGGTCCCGGAAGGCAGCGGGCCTTCCGGGCAGGGCAAGATTCTCTACTCAAACGGGATAGACGCCGTGCTTCTTTTCGGCCCGAGGCGTCTGTCGCGACGCGTACAGCCCGTACCGCTGGGTCAGCTCGTGACGCAGGCGCTCGCCGGGGACGATGTCATCGATGACCAGCTCGCTGGCCAGCTTGTAGATGTCCACGTCCGCCTTGTACTCGTCGCGCAGCTTCTGGACGAAGGCGGGGCGCTCGGCCTCGGGCAGCTCTTGAATCTTGTTGTAGTAGACGGCGTTGACGGCCGCCTCCGGGCCCATGACGGCGATCATCGCCCCGGGCAGCGCCAGGGTGGCCTCCGGCGCGAAGCCCGGGCCGCTCATGGCGTAGAGGCCGGCGCCGTACGCCTTGCGCACGACGAGGCAGATGCGGGGCACGCTGGCCTCGGACACGGCGGAGATCATCTTCGCGCCGGAGCGGATGATGCCCGCGCGCTCCACCTTGGTGCCAATCATGAAGCCCGGCACGTCCGCCATGTAGAGCAGCGGAATGTTGAAGGCATCACACAGCCAGATGAACCGGGCCGCCTTGTCCGCGCTGTCCACGAAGAGCACGCCGCCCTTGTACTTGGGCTGGTTGGCGATGATGCCCACGGGGCGGCCGTCGATGCGGGCCAGGCCGGTAATCAGCTCCTGGGCGAAGAGCTTCTTCACCTCGAACCAGCTCCCCTCGTCGATGAGCTCGGTGATGAGGGCGTGCATGTCGAAGGGCTTGTTCTGGTCGACGGGGACGATCTCCTCGATCTTCTTCCCGCTGGCCTTGGGCGCCTTGGACTCCGCGCGCGGCGGCAGCTGGCTGCAGTTCTCCGGGAAGTAGCTCAGGTAGTTCTTCGCCGCGGCGATGGCCTCCTGCTCCGTCTTCACCAGCACGTCGCCGCAGCCGGAGACGGAGCAGTGCATCTTCGCGCCGCCCATCTCCTCCAGCGTCACCTTCTCACCAATCACCATCTCCGCCATGCGCGGGCTGCCCAGGTACATGGAGGCGTTGCCGTCCACCATGATGACCAGGTCGCAGAACGCGGGGATGTACGCGCCACCGGCGGCGGAGGGGCCGAAGAGCAGGCACACCTGGGGCACGTCCCCGGACATGTGCACCTCGTTGTAGAAGATGCGGCCAGCGCCCCGGCGACCGGGGAACATCTCCACCTGGTCGGTGATGCGGGCTCCGGCGGAGTCCACCAGGTAGAGCAGCGGGCAGCGCAGCGAGCGGGCCGTCTCCTGGATGCGGAGGATCTTCTCCACCGTGCGGGCGCCCCAGCTCCCGGCCTTCACCGTGGAGTCGTTGGCCATGATGGCCACGGTGCGTCCGGCCACCTTGCCCAGGCCGATGACGACACCGTCCGAGGGCAGCTCCGCGTCCAGGTTGTTGGCGAGCTTCGCGTCTTCGACGAAGGAGCCCTCGTCGACGAGCAGGCGGATGCGCTCGCGCGCGAACAGCTTGCCGGCCTCCTGGTTCTTCGCGTGGTACTTCGACGCGCCACCCTTCTCCACCTGGGCGATCTTCTCGAGCAGTTTCGTGTCTTGGGACATGGCCCGGGCGACATAGCAGAAAGGTCCACGGCTGGCTGCTAACTCACCGAGGGGTCGACACACCTTGTCGTCCATCTGATGACGCGTCGTGCGAACCCCAGGGCCCGGGGGATGCCAGCACGGGCTTCCCTGCCTACCTTCAGAGCTCGAAGGAGACGCTCCGAAGCGCGGCGCGTCCCCGACCAACACTGGCCCAGGAGGGAAGCATGTTCGCGAAGAAGAAGGCGAAGTGGACGGCGAAGGGATTGGCCAAGAGCGAGCTGTACCGCAAGTGGATGGCGCACAAGCTCCTCGACGACCTCCCCCGGGTCGCCCGCGCGCGCTGGGACGAATTCGAGCCGGATGATGCACTGCGGCACGTGGGGCTGACGACCTACAAGCCGGCGCGCTCCGGCCTGGGCAGCCTGGGGCTGTTCCTCATCGGCGCGGTGGCGGGCGGCGTGGCGGCCGTGCTGCTCACGCCCAAGACGGGCGACGACCTGCGCAGCCAGGTGAAGGACAAGGCCATGGGCTACATGAACAAGCAGAACATCGGCCTGGCGCCGGAGAAGAGCGCCAGCGCCTGACACGCCTCGTCGCGCGGGCCACTCGGTCAACGAGGGTCCGACCCGACGCGAGTTCACGGGGGCGGGGGTTCGCCAGTCGCGAGCCACCGCCCCTCGTGTGTTTCTTCAGCGCCCCTTGAAGACAGGGGGGCGCTTCTCCGCGAAGGCGCGCAGGCCCTCCAGGCGGTCCTCCGTCTTGAGGACCTCTTCGTACTTGCGCAGCTCCAGCGCGAGCGCGTCATCCAGCTCCAGGCCCGTGCCCTCGTCGATGGCGTGCTTGGCCGTGGCCACCGCGATGGGGGCGTTGTCCACGACTGACTCCGCCAGTCCGAACGCCACTTCCAGCAGGTGCCCTTCGGGCGCGAGCCGGTTGACGAGTCCGACGGCGAACGCCTCCGCCGCGTTGAGGCGTCGCGCGGTGAGGATGAGGTCCTTGGCGCGGCCCGGACCCACCAGTCGCGCCAGCCGCTGCGTGCCGCCGCCGCCGGGGATGATGCCCAGCTTCACCTCGGTGAGGCCCAGCTCGGCCGCGGGGGCCGCCACGCGCAAGTCGCAGGCGAGCGCCAGCTCCGTGCCTCCACCGAAGGCCGCGCCGTTGATGGCGGCGATGAAGACGCAGTCGCTCTTCTCAATCGCGCGGAACGTCTTGCGCAGCCCGTCGAGGAACGAGCGCACCTCGTCCTCGGCCATGCCCGCGCGCTCCTTGAGGTCCGCGCCCGCGCAGAAGGCCTTGTCTCCCGCGCCGGTGATGACGACGGCGCGAACCTGATGCCCCGAGGACACGCGAGCGACGAGCGCGCCGAGCTCCTGGAGCATGGCGCGGCTGATGGCGTTGCGGCGGCCCTCGCCGTCGATGGTCCAGATCTCGATGGCACCGCGTGCGTCGACCTTGAATTCCGGCATATCCGCTCCCCTTCCAGGGCCCGCCCGGCGGGCCGCTTGGGACGCGGCAGAGTGCGGTGGGAAGGCGGGTCTGGCAAGGCGGAAACGGTTAGCATCCCCTCATGCCTTCGCCGCGCACCGTGCTCCGACAGCTCGCCCCTTGGGCCTCCCGGTGGCCCCTGGCCCTTCCCCTGGTGGCCCTGGCCCTTTCTCCGCTCGAAGCCCTGGCCCGAGGCGGTGGTGGCGAGCACTACACGCGACCCTCCTCCGACCGTAACGGCGGCGGCGATGGCCTTCCCATCTGGATCCTCTTCGAGGCGTTCCGCCTGGTCTTCCGCTACCCGAAGGTGATGATTCCGCTGCTGGTCATCTGCGGCGTCGGGTACTGGCTCTACAAGCGCAACCTCCACCCGACGGCCACCACGCGCAAGGCGTTGGACCAGTACGAGGCGGACCAGCGCACCCAGGTGACCTCCCGCGACGTGTCCGGCTGGGTCAACGCGCTCAAGCTGAAGGACCCCGCCTTCGAACTGGAGCCGGTGCTCGGCAAGGTGCGCCGGCTGTTCATGGACCTGCAGCAGGCCTGGTTCCGCCGCGACATGACGCCGGTGCGGCCCTTCCTGTCGGATGCGACGTGGCAGCGCTTCGACGTGCAGCTCAAGCTGCTGGATGCGCAGGGCGTGCGCGATGCCATCACCGACATCGAGGTGCTCGACGTCCAGCTCATCGGCCTGGAGCAGAGCGAGTGGTTCGACAGCATCCAGGTCCGCGTGCAGGCGCGGATGCGGGACACGGATGTGTCGGCGAACGACACGGATGCGCAGGCAGTCGAAGCCGCGCGCCGGGCCCGGATGGAGACCTTCACGGAGGTGTGGACCTTCGTGCGCAAGCCGGGCGCGCAGACGCGCATCGGCGCGGACCTGTTCCAGGGCAAGTGCCCCAACTGCGGCGCGCCGTACAAGGGCGGCGCGGCCAACCGCTGCGAGTTCTGCAACGCGGTGGTGAACTCCGGCAACTACGACTGGACGCTCACGGAGATAACGCAGGGCGTGGAGCACTCGCGCTACCACCGGACGGTGGATGGGCTGATGCAGGCGCGCCAGGGCGACCCGGCGCTCAGCCTGGAGGTCCTCGAGGACCGTGCGTCGCTGCTGTTCTGGAAGTGGATCGACGCGCAGAGCCGGGGCGACACGAACGGCCTGTCCAAGGTGGCGACGCCGGATGCGCTCGGCACGCTGAACTCCGAGCTGGAGGGGCTGCGCCGTCAGGGTCGGCGGCGCGTGTTCCTGGAGTGCGCGGTGGGCTCGGTGGACGTGCGGGTGCTGGAGGTGGATCCGCGCGGGTATGACCGTGCCCACGTGGAGATTCGCTGGAGCGCGCGCATGGGCGTGGGGCCCGTCAACGAGCGTCCGCCCCAGATTCCCACCCTGCCCCAGCGCTTCGTCTTCACGCTGGTGCGCAAGCATGGCGCGCGGACGAACACGGCGAATGGCGTGTCCACGGACCGCTGCCCCCAGTGCAACGCGCCGCTCACCGACAGCGCCGCCACGGCTTGCGAGTTCTGTGGCACGCAGCTCGCCACCGGTGAACGGGACTGGGTGCTCGCGTCCGCGCTGCCCTTCGAGGCGTGGAATGTCCGCGAGGGCGCCGGCGCCTACCGGGCCCCGCCTGCCCGCTCGCATGCCGCTCGGTCTTCGAATGGAGCGCCCGCGGCGGCTCCTGCGGGGAACGGCACGGATGCGGTGATGGATGTCCAGGAGCGCCAGCGGCTGCTCTACATGATGGCCGCCATCGCCGCCGCCGACGGCACCGTGACGCCCGCCGAGCGCAAGCTGCTGAAGCTGTGCGCCGAGCGCTGGGATGTCGCGTGGTCCCAGGTGGAGATGGCCCTCAACGCGGGGCCCCAGCTCTTCGAGCGACTGGTCGTCCGGGGCAGCCCCGAGGCCGAGGTCTTCCTGCGCAACATCGTCGAGATGGCCCTGGTGGATGGCCGCATCGACCGCAAGGAGCGCCGCATGCTGGAGTCCGCGGCGGCGCACCTGGGCCTTCAGGAGAAGCTGGCGTCGATGATCGGCGACCGGTGAATCGTGAAGCGTGGGGGGCGGGCCGTGGAGTCCGCCCCTCTGAAAACCCCACAAGACACACTCTGAGTATGATTACCCAGAGTGAAATCCGGCCCTGCCCTCAAGGGCTCAGGAGGGGCGGTGTGAGTCGGGCTGGTAGGTCTGGATGACGTTCTGCACGCGGTCGGTGACGGTGCGCAGGGCACTGGTGGCGGAGGTCGCGGCATCCAGCCGGCCCATTGTCTCCGTCATCATCGCGGACAGGTCATTCACCGCGCCGAAGAGCTGCGAGACGCCCGCCGACTGCTGTCCCACCGCCGCCGAGATGCGGCGCACGCTGTCGGTGCTGCTCTCCATCATCGAGGTGAGGCCTCGGAGGCTCTCGCCGGACGCTCGCACCGTCTCCAGGTCGAGCGCCATCCGCTCGGAGCCCCGCTTGCTCGCCGTCATCACCGCGTGGATGGACTTCATCGTGTCGTCGAGGATGACGCGCACCTCGCTCGTGGCCTGCTGAGACTGGCGCGCCAGCCGACGCATCTCCGAGGCGACCACGGCGAACCCCCTGCCCGTCTCTCCCGAGCGCGCCGCTTCAATCCCCGCGTTGAGGGCCACCATGTTCGACTGGTCCGCCAGGTCCTTCACGGTGGCGGCGATGGCCGTGAGGCGTCGGGCACGAGAGCCCAGTTCCTCCAGTTGCCCGGACAGCTCCGAGGCCTGGGAGCGGATGCCCTCCAGTCCGAGCATGCTCTTGCCAATCATCGACTGGGCCGAGCTTCCCGCATCGCCCGCCTGAGTCGTCGACGCGAGGATGGCCTGCGCCTGTCGCGACGTCTCCTCCGACGTGCGCTGAATCTCCGTCGCCGTCACCTGGGTCTCCGACAGCGCCTGCGCCTGTCGCGACAACATCCGGCGCTGGTCATCGGTGGTGATCGTCAGCGAGAGCATCGCCTCCGTCAGCTCCCGGGCGGAGTCGATCAACGGCTCCACCACCTTCGTCTGGAGCTGGGCCTGGGTCAGCTCCAGCCGGGCCTGTCGCGAGGCCAGCTCCCGCAAGTCCCGCCGTCCGCTCAGGCACGTCAGGATGAGGAACACGTTCTCGAACAGCACCCAGCCCGCGTGCTCCAGCGGGCGCCAGAGGCTCGCCAGGTCCGTGCCGAAGATGGACTGCGGCCAGAACAACCCGCGCGCCAGGTGGTCCACCACCACCACGCCCGAGTAGATGAGCAGCACTCGCACGTCCCGATAGACGGCCAGGAAGGCCAGCGAGCCGAAGATGTGGAAGTGCGTCTCGATGCGGCCATCGATGAGGTGGATCAACATCCCCGACATCAGCGCTTGCGCCACGGCGATGGAGACGCGCGTGGACTCGCCTCCGGGACGCAGAAGGATCATCGCCACGGGCAGGCTGGCCACCACGAAGCCGAGCCCGCCGGCCGCCCAGACATGGGGGTGCACTTCACTGGTGGTTCCCGCCCACGAGCGTGGCGACAAGATGAGCGCGGTGAGGAGTCCTCCCAACCACTGAAGTCCCATCACCACCGCGAACATGCGGTCCGTCCGGCGGTTGAGGGAGGATTGATGCTCGTCGAAGATCTCCGACGAGCGTCGCGCGAGGGCCGTCGCGTCGACCGAGTGGGTCATGAAGCAAGTCCAGGTGAGGTAAACAGGGTCGGCTGCTACCCAGGCTACCAATGACTCACCTGCTTCGGAACCACCGTCGAAAAATTACAGGCTTGCTACCCCTCTCGAACCGGCCACCCCGGGCGTCCTCCCAGCAAAGGCCCGGGGGACGCCGCACCGGGTTGGCTCAGGTCTGCAAGCGACGGGAGGCCTTCTTCTCGCGCTCGCCCAGCGCGGCCTGCAGGTACTTGCCCGCGAGCTTCCGGCCGATGAGCTCCTGGGCAATCTCCCCGGCCTCGACCAGCCGGTCCAGGTTGATGCCCGTGTCGACGCCCATGCCGTGGAACATGAAGACGGCGTCCTCGGTGGCCAGGTTGCCCGCGGCCCCGGGCGCATAGGGGCAACCTCCCAGCCCGCCGATGCTCGCGTCGAACGTCGTCACGCCCGCGGACAGGCCCACCAGCGAGTTGGCCAGCGCGGTGCCCCGGGTGTCGTGGAGGTGCAGCGCCAGCTTCTCCACCGGCAGGTGCTTGAGGAGCGCCTCGAGAATCTCCTCCGTCTGCCGGGGCGTGCCCACGCCAATCGTGTCGCCGAGGCTGAGCTGGTAGATGCCCGCGTCCACCAGGTACCGGCAGATGTCCACCACGCGCTCCACCGGGACATGGCCCTCGTAGGGGCAGCCCCACACGGTGGACAGGTAGCCGCGCACGCGCATCCCGGCCTGGAGCGCCGCGGACGTCACCTCGCGGGCCCCCGCCATGGCCTCGGCGATGCTCTTGTTGATGTTCTTCTTGGAGTGGGCCTCGGACGCGGAGATGAACACCGCGGCCTCCTGCAGCCCCGCATCCTTCGCGCGCTCCAGGCCCTTGAGGTTGGGCACCAGCGCGGAGAACACCACGCCCTCGCGCCGCCCCACCAGCCGCAGCAGCTCCTCTGCATCCGCGAGCTGGGGAATCCACTTGGGTGACACGAACGACGTCACCTCGATGCGCTTCTCGCCAGCCGTGACGAGGGCGTCGATGAGCCGCGCCTTGTCCTTCGTGGGCAGCGTGCGCAGCTCGTTCTGGAGTCCGTCCCGAGGGCCGACTTCGTACACGTCCACCCGCTGGGGCAACTGGCTCAGCAGGGTTCCACGCGCTCGTGAATTCTCAGCCATCTCGCGGCACCGCTCCCACAATCAGGTCGGCAGACAGATGCGTCAGCGGCTCGCCGTCGAGCCCGCCATGCACCCAGGCGATTGAAAACCCCGTGCTTTCCAACAGCCCGGCGAGATCCGCAAGGGGATAGTAACGGATGGCGTAGGACGCGGAGAGGACGCGCCCGTCCGGAAGCGTGAGCGTCCTGTGTCCCATGTCGCGTCCCGTCACCACGTCGAAGTGACTCTCCTCGTCCAGCACGCCACCGCCGGGAAGCCCGCGCTGGAACGCGGCGCCCGGTGACGCGGCCAGTCGCTCGTGGGGCACCGTCTGGAACACCAGTCGCCCTCCCCGTCTCATGGCTCGCGCCAGCTCCCGGAGGATGTGTACGTGCTCTTCGTCCGTGAAGGCGAACAGCGTGGAATACCACGCGTATGCACCGGACAGACTCCCCTCCCGAAAGGGCAAGGCCCTCAAGTCTCCACGCACCACGGGGAAGCCCGGGCGTCGCATCGCCAGCGAGAGCGCGTCCTTCTCCAATCCGATGACGCGGCCCGCCAAGGGACCCGAGGCATTGAGCCGCGCGGCATGGCGACCATGGCCGCAACCCAGGTCCACCACGGGCCCGGAGCCGGGTGTGTCGGCGAACACGCGCGCCAGGTAGTCGACCTCCCTCGCCGTGACGGACTCGGAGAGGAACGGCAACGTGCTGCGCAGGTACAGCTCGCCGAAGAAGTCCACGGACACACGCGGCGGCCGGGAAGTGCCGGGCCGCCCTCCTGCGAGGGGATGTAGCAACCCCGTCCGGGGCTCGCAACGCGCGGGGGCCCCGAGCCAGGGGGCATGACGCCGTCAGCGTCGAGGCGACAGCTTCGCGCGCAGGCGGCGCACCGCCTCGTCCAGCACCGCATCCGTCTTGCAGAACGCGAAGCGCGCGAGCCCGTGTCCCAGGTGCCGGTGCTCGGGCCCGTAGAAGACGCTCGGGGGGATGGCCGCGACGCCCACCTCGGACACCAGGTGACGGCAGAAGGCCACGTCGTCGGCGAAGCCGAAGCCGCGGATGTCCGCGAGGATGAAGTAGCTGCCGTCCGGTGTGTACGCCGGCAGTCCCGCCTCGCGCAGCCCGCCGAGCAGCCGCTCCCGTCTCGCCAGGTAGGCCGCCGCCAGCTCCGCGAAGTACGCATCCGGCAGGCGGAGCGCCGCCGCCATGGCCGCCTGGAAGGGAGACGCCGTCGCGAAGGTCACGAACTGGTGCGCCCGCTGAATCGCATCGCGCAGCGCGGGCGGCGCTATCACCCAGCCCACCTTCCAGCCCGTGAGGCTGAAGGCCTTTCCGCCGCTGCTCACCGTCACCGTCCGGTCCGCGAGCGACGGCACCGTGGCCGGCCGCACGTGGCGCGCCGGGGCGAAGGCGATGTGCTCATAGACTTCGTCGGACAGCACCTTCACGTCATGCTCGGCGCACAGCGCGCCGATGCGCTCCAGCTCCTCGCGGGTGAAGACCTTGCCCGTGGGATTGTGCGGCGTGTTGAGGATGAGCAGCCGCGTACGAGGACCGAAGGCCGCGCGCAGTTCGTCCCAGTCGAACCACCACTGTGCATGCGACGCGTCCGGGGGACGCAGGGGCACCCACCGCGCGGTGGCGCCGACGAAGGTGATGTTGGCGTCGTACGAGTCGTAGAACGGCTCGAAGGCCACCACCTCGTCGCCCGGGTCCACGAGCCCCAGAATCACGTCGAGGATGGCCTCGGTGGCGCCGCTCGTCACCGTCACCATGGTGTCCGGGTCCACCGCCTGGCCGTAGAAGCGCGCGGAGTGCTCGGCGATGGCCACGCGCAAGTCGCGGGCGCCCGTGCTCATGGCGTACTGGTTGACGCCGTCGCGGATGGCCTTCTGCGCGGCCTCCTTCACGGCGTCCGGCCCGTCGAAGTCGGGGAACCCCTGCCCCAGATTCACGGCGCCATGCTTCTGCGCCAGCGCGCTGAACTCCGAGAAGACGGTGGTGCCGAACCGGGACACGCGCTGCGACAACACGGGCCTGGACATGGGGGCTCCTGGCGGCCGGCGTCAGTCGCCGGACCGGGCTCAGGGGCGCAAGATAGCGTCGACCGGGACGGAACGCGCGGCCCTCTCGCTCTCGCGCTGACGGGCCGCTCGGGACAGGGCCGCGGACATGCCCACCACCACCATCACCAACGGCACCGCGCACAGCAGGTCCGTGGCGTAGTGGAAGCGCCCGGCCAGCGTCGCGACGATGAGGCCGATGCCCGGCAGCAACATCACCCAGAACAGCTTCCGGGAGAACCGCCACGAGTAGAACAGCACCACCAGCGTGGTGCCGGTGTGGCCCGACGGGAAGCAGTCCCGCCCGAACAGCGGCCGGCGCATGATGGAGTCCAGCATCGGCGTCAACGTGCCCTGCAGGGGCGCGGCGAACGAGTCGATGAGGAAGTAGCGCGGCCCCACCGCGGGCACCAGCGAGTACGCCGAGTAGTTGAAGATGAAGAGCAGGCCCAGGCCCAGCAGGTACTCGTCGAACTCCGCCGAGGCCCCGCGCGCGCGGCGATACAGGCCGATGCCCAGCACCAGCGGCCACACGAAGTGGCCGTAGTAGCAGAGCATCAACACGTCGTTGAGCCAGGGCGGCACCACGTGCGCGAGCACCACCGCCGCCTGGAACCCGAACATGCGCTGGTCCGCCGCCACGAGCTGCGCGTCGCGCAGGAACGGGTTGAGCGTGTCCACCACCGGCGACAGCCACGAGTGCGTCAGCACCGCCACGGGCAGCAGCCAGAAGTCCGCCATGACGGTCAGCCAGCGCTGGCGAGGGAACCAGGACTCCAGCGTCCGCAGCACCAGCGGACCGGCGGCCATGGAAGCAAACAGCCCCGCGTTGGGAATGGCCTGAGGCGCCCACCGGCCCGGCCCGAGCAGGACAAAGGCTCCGAGCGAGCACGCAACGACGATGATGATGTCCACCGGCCCCAGCCGGACCTGCGCATCACGAGGGCCATGGGCGGCGAAGGAGCCACGGAGGCTCTGGAAGGTCACGTGACTCACGCCGATTTCCGCTCCCCTGATGGCGCGGCGGCCTGGCCGGCCATGTCGAGCTCCAGACTCCGGACGACGGCGCCCTCTCGCCCGACCGAGCCCCCCCTCTCCTTCCAGCGCTCCAAGAGGGCGAGCAGCGCGGGAAAGAAGACCGTGGTCCCCAAAAAGGTGCACACGACCCCAAGTAGCGCAATCTGTCCGATGCTGCGCAGGCCCTGGTGGTTGGCCACGAGCAGCGCGCCATAGCCGGCCGCGTTCGACAGCGTGGCCACCACGGCCGCCAGCCCCGTGTGCCGCACCACCTTGCCGAGCGAGCCGGGGCCCTCCTCCTCGTACCGGTGATACAGGTGGATGGAGTTGTCCACGGCGATGGCCAGGAGATTCGGCAGCACCACGGCGTTGATGAAGTTGAGCTGCACGTCGAACAGGTACATGCCGCCCGCGAGGCACGTCATGCCCAGGAACAGCGGCCCCGTCACCAGGAGCGCGCGCTTCAGGCTGCGCAGGCTCAGCAGGATGACGAAGAACACCACCGCCGCCGCCGCGCCGAGGATGAGCGTGCCGTCGCCCTGCACCAGCGCGAAGATGCGCGCGGCGATGCGGTTGCTGTCCAGCACCGACATCTCCACGCCCCGCGCCGTCGCGCCCTCCACCACCTGGTCTATCTGCGCGGCCCAGCGCTTCAAGTCCGCCGTGTCGTAGTTGGACACCGAGGGGAACAAGAGCAGGAAGGTGCCCTGGCCATCCGTGGCCAGGAAGCGATGGCGCACCTCCGCCGGCAGCGAGTCCACGCCATACGGCTTCGCCTCCACCATCTGCTCGAAGTCCTTGAGGCGCGGGTCCTCGTGCGCCGCCTCGGGCAGTCCCTGGAGCAGCGTCCGGATGCCGGAGATCTCCTTCTGCCGGCGCTCCAGGTCTCCAGGCACCAGGTCGTTCAAAGACGTGGTGCGCAGGAACACGGAGTCGGCGCCGTTGCGCTGCTTCACCTCCGCGATGACCTCTTCCACCTTCGCCGCCTGGGCCAGGTCATCGACCAGGAAGATGGCCGGATTGAGCGGCTGCCCCAACTGCTCGGTGACGTGGTCATCCAGCCGCGAGGCCGGCGAGTCGCCCTTGAGCTTGCGCATGTCCGTCTCGAACCCCAGGCGCGGGGCGATGGAGACGGAGAACGCGGCGAAGCCCAACACCGCCAGGGCGATGAGCGCGATGACCGACGTGGGCCAACGCCGCCACTCGCGCGCCGGAGTGGAGGGGGCCACAGGCCCGGCCTGGACGACCTCCGCGGACACCGGCTCGCTGTCGTCCTTGCGCGCGGGGCGCAGCCGCTCCGCGATGGCCAGCAGCGACGGGCCCAGCGCATAGGCCGCGAGGACGGCGAGCAGCACGCCAAGGCCCGCCAGGAAGCCGAACTGGTTGAAGGCGTGGAACTGGGCCAGCAGCAGCACGAAGAAGGCCGCCGCGTTCGTCACCGCGGAGGTGAGCGCGCCGCTGGAGGTGCCGCGCACCGCCGTGGCCAGCGCGTCTCGCGCCGAGCGCGTCCGCCGCTCCTCCCAGTAGCGCATGCACAGGTGCACGCCGTACTCGATGCCCAGGCCGATGAGGATGGCGACCAGGAAGCCCGTCACCACGTTGAGGTGGCCGATGGCGAGCTGCGCGATGCCGAACGTCACCAGGAGGCCGACGACGACGGGCACTCCGACGACGGCCAGCGCGGCGATGCGCCGGGTGGCCAGCAGGATGAGACCTATCGCGATGAGCGCGGACAGCGTGCCGGCGCGCGACAAGTCGCCGCGCATCACCGCGTCCTCTTCGATGCGGTTCTGGAAGTTGCCCGTGGCCTCCAGCTTCACGGCCGGGAAGCGCTCCGAGGCCAGCGTCCGGCCGGTGCCCATGGCCAGCTCCACGAAGCGGCGCGCGAAGCTCAGGTCTCCCGCCGTCCCCATGGGCTTGAGCATGAGGTAGACCTCGGTGCCGTCCGCGTTGGCCAGGTACTCGTTCACCGGCGCGTTGGGCGAGTGCTTGCGGGCAATCTCCTCGAACGTGGGCGGCGGCGGCGTGGCACCCAGGTCGATGTAGAAGGGATTGGCCTGCTGCCGCTCGTAGCGCACCCGCGCCGCCAGCTCCGTGCGCAGCTCCGCCAGCTTCTCCGCGGGCAACAGCAGGAGCCCGTGACGACGGAAGAACTCCACGTCGTAGTCGTGCTCGACGTAGCGGACCTCCGGCAGCGCCTCCAGCCGCGATTTCAGCTCGCTCGCGTAGGCCTTCAGCCGCTCCGGCGTGTCTCCCTTCGCGACGATGACCAGGTACCCGTCCCCACCCGCCTTCTGCGACACGCGTGTCAGGTCCTGGACTTCACGGGCGCCCTGCGGGAGCAGCTCCACGAATGAGCCACGGAACTCCAACCGCGACGCCAGTGCCATACCGCCCGCCGCGAGCAATGCGCAGATCAGCAGCACGTACCAGGGCCGGGAGACCGCCGTCTGGATGAATCCCTCGAACCACCGTTGCCGCAGAGACCTGGACACCGTCCACTCCTCGATGAAGGCCGGGCATAGCAAATTCCCGGCCATTCTTGGCCCCCGCCAACAACGGGCGACGAGAAAGCCTTCCGCCCGTCAATCAGGGGCCGCCGGACGTGCGGCCGAGTACACCCGGCACTTTCCACTATCCACTGGAAGACGGTGTGAAGCGGCGGGGTGCCACCAAAGCGCGGGTGCTGTCAAGGCATGGGCCTCAAACGGACTCTCGCATGGGACTCAAGCGACAGTCCGCGCCTTGACACTGTCCCTCGGCCTCTTTATTCACCGCCCCGCGTCCCCCGAGGGAGGTCGACGGACGCAAGGTTGCCCCCGGCTCGGAATGAGCCCTGCATGGTGAGCGGCGACCGGAGTTCCGCATCCGCCTGACAGGCGAAAAACCCTCCCCCGACGCAGACATACAGAAAGACCACAGAACACCATGAGCGACGTCTTCGACAAGTGCAGCAATTGGAAGGACTACCGCATCGCGAAGGCCACCGGCCTCTACCCCTATTTCCGCGTCATCGAGGCGTCGCACGGCGCCACGGAGGTGGAGATCGAGGGCAAGCGGGTGATCATGGTCGGTTCCAACAACTACCTCGGCCTGTCGGCGGATCCGCGCGTCAAGGAAGCGGCGATCAAGGCGACGGAGAAGTTCGGTACGACGTGCTCGGGCTCGCGTCTGTTGAACGGCACGCTGGCGCTGCATGAGGAGCTGGAGGGACGGCTGGCGAAGTTCCTCAACCGCGAGTCGGCGCTGGTCATCTCCACGGGCTTCCAGACGAACCTGGCGCTGGCGTCGATCCTCGGCCGGCACGACATCGTCTTCAGCGACCGGCAGAACCACGCGTCGCTGGTGGACGGCATCCGCCTGTCCTTCGCCACCGAGCGCAAGTTCCGCCACAACGACATGGACCACCTGGAGCAGCTGTTGTCCCTGGCGGATCCGAACGCGGGGAAGATCATCATCACCGACGGCGTCTTCTCCATGGAGGGAGACGTCTGCAACCTGCCGCGCATCACCGAGCTGGCGAAGCAGTACAACGCCCGGGTGATGACGGATGACGCGCACGCGATGGGCGTGCTCGGTGAGAAGGGCCGGGGCACCTCGGAGTACTTCGGCCTGGAGAAGGAGACGGACCTCGTCATGGGGACGTTCTCCAAGAGCTTCGCGTCGCTGGGCGGCGTGCTCTCCGGTCCGTTCGACGTCATCAACTACATCCGCCACAAGTCCCGCTCGGTCATCTTCTCCGCGTCCATGACGCCCGCGTCCATCGCCTCGGCGCTCAAGGCGCTGGAGATCATCGAGGCGGAGCCGCAGCGTCGCGCGCGCCTGCTGGACATCGCGGAGAAGATGCACAACGGCTTCCGCGCCATGGGCTTCGACACCGGCGTGTCCGTGTCTCCCGTGGTTCCCGTGCACATCGGCGACCAGGTGAAGTGTTTCCGCTTCTGGCGGGCGCTGCACGAGGCGGGCGTCTTCGCCAACCCGGTGATTCCGCCGGCGGTGGAGGCGGGCCACGCGCTCATCCGCACCTCGTACATGGCCACGCACACTGACGCGCAGCTGGACCGGGTGCTGGACACCTTCGAGACCATCGGCCGCAAGCTGGGCGTGATTCCGGAGACGCGCCCCACGGTGTACGAGCCGGTGCAGATCGCCCGCCCGGGCACGTCCGTGCGCTCCAACAAGGCGAGCGAGAAGTGGGCGGCGGGCTCCGCCGGTCTGCTCGCGGACAAGGGCGGCATCACCCTGGAGCAGCTGCAGCGCATGTCGTCGCGCGAGGTGGCCGGGAAGATTTTCGACGCGGTGGAGCAGCTCACCTGGCGCGCGGCGAACCTCCAGCCGGAGGACCTGCGTCAGCTCCGCTCCGCGCCCATGAAGCTGTGGGAGAAGCGTGGCACGCTGCCCGGTCTCCTCCTGGAGAAGGGCGCGCACTTCTTCATGCGCAACGGCACCGACGGCAACCCCGCCGAGAGGTCCTGACCCAACATGGCCCTACCCGCCGAGCCGCCCGCGACGCAGCCCGCCCTCCCTCCCCTTCCCTCGGATGTCCTGGTGACGCCCGTGCGGGGGGCCACGGCGCGGATGACGTTCATCCGCTTCCCGGCCTCGCTGTACGCGGGTGATCCGAACTGGGTCCCGCCGCTGGAGATGGAGCGCAAGGACTTCCTGGACCCGAAGAAGAACCCCTTCTTCGAGTACGGCGAGGTGGAGCTGTTCCTCGCCCGGAGGGGCCAGGAGGTGGTGGGCCGCATCGCCGCCATCCGCAACCCGCGCCACCAGGAGATCCACGGCACCAAGGAGGGCTTCTTCGGCCTCTTCGAGTGCGTGAATGACGCGGGCGTCGCGCGGCTGCTGCTGGACGCGGCGGGGGCGTGGCTGAAGCAGCGCGGGCTGGACTCCATGCTCGGGCCGGCCAACTTCTCGTCCAACCAGGACTGGGGCCTGCTCATCAAGGGCCACGAGTCGCCGCCGGCCGTCATGATGCCGTACAACCCGCCCTACTACGCAGCGCTCATCGAGGCGTGCGGGCTGGTGAAGGCGAAAGACTTGTTCGCCTACGAGCTCTCAGCGTCCGCGGAGCCGCCGGAGAAGGTGGTGCGCATCGCGGAGAAGATGCGCCAGCGCGAGGGCATCACCGTGCGCGCGGTGAACCTCAAGGACTTCGCCAACGAGGTCGACCGCATCCGAGAGATCTACAACTCGGCCTGGGAGAAGAACTGGGGCTTCGTGCCCTTCACCGACAAGGAGTTCGACCACCTGGCCAAGGACATGAAGACCATCGTCCGGCCGGAGCTCGTCCTCATCGCCGAGGTGAAGGGCGAGCCGGTGGCCTTCTCCATGACGCTGCCCGACGCCAACCACGCGCTCAAGGCCGCCAACGGGCGCCTGACGACGTTCGGCCTGCCCATCGGCCTGGTGAAGCTGGCGCTCGCCTCGCGGAGCATTCGCCGCCTGCGCCTCATCACCCTCGGAATCAAGGAGGGCTACCGGCGCCGGGGGCTGGACGCCATCCTGTACCTGGACACGCTGCGCACCGCGCACCGTCTCGGGTATTCGGGTGGAGAGATCTCCTGGACGCTCGAGGACAATCACCTCGTCAACCGCGCCATCGAGTCGATGGGCGGCAAGCGCTCCAAGGCCTACCGCATCTACCAGCGCCCGCTGTAATCCTCCTGGAGTCTCCTCGTGCGCTTCCTCCTCACCGGTGGCACTGGCTTCATCGGCCAGCGGCTCGCGAGCCGCATTGTCGAGCGAGGTGACTCGCTCACGGCGCTCGTGCGCGCGAGCTCCCGTCGCGACGCGCTCGCGGCCCTTGGCGCCCGTTTCGCCGTGGGGGATTTGACGACGGGCGAGGGACTGACGGAGGCCGTGCGCGACGTCGACTGCGTCCTGCACCTGGCCGGCGTCACCAAGGCCCGCGAGCCCGCGGGCTACTTCGAGGGCAACGCGAATGGCACCCGCCGCGTCGCGGAGGCCATGGCGTCGCTGCCCCGCCCTCCCCGGCTCGTCTACTGCTCGTCGCTGGCCGCCGCGGGGCCGTCCACGCCGGAGCGTCCGCGCCGCGAGGAGGACCCTCCCGCGCCCGTCTCCATCTACGGTCGCAGCAAGCTGGGCGGCGAGGACGCCGTGCGCGAGCTGGCGGACCGGGTGCCCTCCGTCATCGTCCGGCCTCCCATGGTCTACGGCCCGGGCGACGTGGAGTTCATCCCCTCCGTGATTCCCATGGCGGAGCGAGGGCTGGCGCTCAAGAGCGGCTTCGGGCCCAAGCGCTACTCGCTCATCCACGTGGATGACCTGAACACCGCGCTGCTCGCGGCGGCCGAGCGAGGCCCCACGCTGGACAAGGCGGACCCGGCGCGCGGCGTGTACACGGTGTCCGACGGCGTCGAGTACACCTGGGAGGAGCTGTGCGCCGCGGTGGCCCTGGCCCTGGGACTCAAGGCGCCCACCGTGCTGCCGGTGCCCGACAGCGTGGGCTACATGATTGGCCTGGGCTCCGAAGTCATTGCCCGGCTGCGCGGAATCACCCCCATCCTCAACCGCGACAAGGTGCGGGAGATGACCTGCGCCGCGTGGACGTGCACCACCGAGCGCGCCTCCCGTGAGCTGGGCTTCCTCCCCACCATCTCCCTGGCCCAGGGCCTCGTCGGGACGCTCGCGTCGTACCAGCAGCTGGCGCGCACCTGAAAAGACGAAGGCCGAGGCCCCTCGCATGGGAGCCCCGGCCTTTGGCTGTCTCGGTGATGTGAAGACTGGCTCAGCTCACTTCGTCGGGCCCGCCGAGCCGCCCGTGGCCGAGCCCGCCGCACCGGAGGCGCCCTTCGCGGACTGCGCGGCGTTCTCCTTCTCCAGCTGCGCTCGCTTGGTCTTCAAGGTGGAGAGCAGGCCGTCGAACCCCTTGGTGCTCAGCAGCTTCTGGAACTGGCCCTTGTACGTATCCACGAGGGACACCTCGTCGGTGACGACGTCGTAGATGCGCCAGTCCCCCTTCGCGCCCGTCGTCTTGTAGAGGCGGTAGTCGACGGGAATCTGGTCCTTCTTGAGGGTGAGCGTCGTGTTGACGGTGGCCTCGGTGCCCTTGATGGACTCCTCGCCGTACTTCACGTCGGCCTGGGCTTGGCCAATGGCCTTCTGGGCGTAGGAGGCGCGCAGGAGCCCCGTCATCGTCTCGGAGAAGTCCTTGCGCTGGGCGGGCGTGAGCGTGGCCCACGTCTTGTCTCCGAGGGCGCGCTTCGCCAACTCCTGGAAGTCGACGAACTTCTCGACGACGGTGGCGAGGGATTCAACGGTGGCGCCGGGCGCGTTCGCGGCCTTCTGCACATCCGCGTTCCCGGACTTCACGACTGAGAGGGGACCAGGCGCCGCGGCAAGCAAGGTGGCGGCAAGCAGGGAAGCAATCATGGCTTTTCGACTCCGTGAAGGAGGACGGTACAGCGGACAGACGCGGCGCCCCGATTATTCACCCGGGGCGGGTGGCGTGCCCGTGACACGGGCGAGGGCCGCCATTCCCAACCGGACGTCGAACCAGCTCTTCGACCGGTCGCCTGTAACCTGCGCATAGGCCGTGAAGGCGTCCACCAAATCGCGCGTTTCTCCCGTTCCCAAATCGAAAGCGGCGAACGCGGCGGTGACCCAGCGACGCGCGCTCTTCTCCGCGTCCGTATAGGCCTTGGCGCGAGCCCACGCGGCCACCAGCTCGCCATGCACCTTGGTCACCTCCAGGCGGATGCCGGCGTGGATCTGCTTCTCCTGCGCGCGCAGCTTGTCGAGCTCCGCCCGGGCCTGATCCAACTGCGCGTCCTTGATGGGGATGTCGAACGTCCCGCGCACCACCAGGCCCAGGCCAGCGGTGCGATCATTGTACGGGTCATATGCGAACGGGCTTCGCTGCCGCGTGGCGCTGGTGGTGAAGCGCACATCGTAGAAGCCCGCCAGGCCCAGGTCCGGGAAGTACGCCCGTTCACGGATGAGCACTTCGGACTCGCGCGCAATGATTCCGGCGGCGATGGCGGTCAGCTCCGGCCGGTACTGCTCGGCCAGCGCCAGCGCGCGCTCCAGTGACGGGGGCTGAATCTCGGACTCGGGCGCCAGGTCCTCCTCCACGATGTCCACCGCCGCGCCCGGGGCCGCGTTGGCCAGCACGCCGATGGCCGCCATCGCGAGCGCGCGCCCCTGGATGGCGTTCGCCTTCTGCGCCTCCACAATCTGGCGGAAGAAGCGGACCTTGTACGTGTCCACCTGGGACACCTGGGGGGACTCCTCCTTCAGGAGCCCGGCGATGCGCTCGGCGGCGTCCTCCAGTCGCTTGGACACGTCCTCGAGCTGCTGCACGCCGGAGCGCGCGAGCTGGTAGCTGAAGTACGCCTGCGCGGCCTGGAAGCCCGCCTCGTCCCGGGCACGCTCACGCAGCGCCGCGCCGAGGATGGGGCCCTGCGCTCCGGCCTTCTCCAGCGCGGTCAGCTTGCCGAAGGTGAAGAGCGGCAGCACCGCGTTGCCGGAGGAGAACACGGTGATGCCGACCTTGCCGAAGTTGGTGTCGCCCTCCAGGGACGCCTCGGTGGTGGGGGGCCCGCCGAGGCCGTTGTTGCGCGCCTCGGGCACCGGGCCTCCCGCGCCCACGGAGATCTCGAACTTGGGGAACCACGCCCACCGCGCCTGCTTGTAGAGGGCCTCGAACTTGCGCAACTCCGCGCTCGCCTCCTCCACGCGGGAGTCCGTCGCGCGCGCACGCTCCACCAGCTGCGCCAGCGTCAGGGGCGCGGCCTTGGCGGGAGGTGCCTCCGAGTCCGGCACCTGCGCCACGTCGTCCTTGGCTTGCTGCGCTTCTGTCGCCGTCTCGCGCATGGGCGCCGGCGACACCGTGCGGCCACCCGAGGGGTTCGTCGAGGTGTCCACCGTCTCGGGAGCAATCGTCGGCGGCCCGGGCGGCAGGCTCGTTCCGCTTCCAGATCCTGTCGTCGGAGAGGGCCCTTGAGGCGCGGAGGTGCTCGGCGTGGTGGGGGCCGTGGTCCCCGTGCCGGGCGTGGGCGTGGGCGTCGAGCTTCCCGTCCCCGTTCCCGTCTGGCCGCTGGTTCCCGTTCCGGTTCCGGTTCCGGTGGTGCCGGGAGTCGAGCTTCCGGAGGTCCCCGTCGTTCCCGGCGTCGCGCCGCCGCCCTGCCCCGTGGAGCCTGGTGTGAACTGCGCGGCTGACAGCCCCGCCGCGAGCACCAGCGCCACTGTCACGCCTCGATCCAGGTGTCTGCGCATCGCTCGGCCTCTTGCCGGCCCCCATAACCGAGAAGCCCGCGACGTCGCAGCATCTTCCTTCGCCGACGCCCCGTCACCGCCCAACTTCGTCGGGTGGTGGGACTCCTCATCCACCTCATCACGTCGCGACATCGCCGGGACCTCGAACCAGGGCGGAAGGACTGCGCTGACCTGGGCGCTGGAGTGGATCCGAGGAGTCGTCGCGTGCGCACCGGAGGGCGTCCGCGAGACGGCTCGGCGCTGGACCGAGTGCACTCCCCCGCGCGACAAGCCCATCGGAAACGAAAAAGGCCCGCCAGGTTTCCCGGGCGGGCCTTCCTACTTCAGAGTGGAGCTAACCGGGATCGAACCGGTGACCTCTTGAATGCCATTCAAGCGCTCTCCCAGCTGAGCTATAGCCCCGTCTTTTGCTGCTGGCCGCCTTGGGTTGCGGCCCGACGTCGAAAGTGGGTGCCTTCTACCGTTTCTTGTTCCCAGGGCCAAGAACTGTTTGCGGCTTCGGTGCGTTTTTTCCAACCTTCAACCGCTCCGCGACCTCTTCGCCTTCCTTCAAAATATCGGTGAGCTCGCGAGCGTGCGCCTCGGCTGCCTGCTCGGCCGCTTCGATGGCCTTGAGCGCGGACGCGAAGCCCGCGGGGAGCTCCAGCCGGCCCTTCTGGATCTGCCGGTAGACCAGGTCGCCCAGCTCCTTGAGAGCCCGGTCCTTCTGGTCCTTCAACACGGTGGCCTTGGCGTTCGCGCGGGCCAGGTCGGTGTTGCGCTCCACCGCCTCGCGCAGCTGCGCCAGACGGGCCTGCGCCGCCTGGAAGGCCTCGTTGATCTGCTTCACCACCTCGGACTGCTTCGCGTCGGCCGCCACGTGGGTGACACCCCTTGAAGAACCAATGCTGGCGTAGCGTGTGGGCTCGTGGACTGTCAACCCTGCCCCGTCGTCCGGCGCAGCCTCGCGGCGAAGAACCCGCCCCCTGGCACCTTGGGCGGCAGGGACTTGAGGTAGGGCCCGTGGGCCGCCAGCGCGGCCCGTTCCGCTCCGAGCACGTCCGAGACAGGCTCCAGCGTGAACTCCGGGTGCTTCGCCAGGAAGCCCTCGACGACGGCCTCGTCCTCGTCCGGCAGCACCGAGCAGGTGGCGTAGACGATGAGCGCCCCGTGCTTCGCCTGGCGGGAGACCTCCTCCAGGAGCTCGGACTGCGTCGTCTGGTACTTCGCTATCTCCTGCGCGGTGAGCTTCCACTTCTGATCCGGCTCGCGCGCCAGCGAGCCCGTGCCGCTGCAGGGCGCGTCGATGAGCAGCACGTCCGCGTCGGACAGGGGCAAGGGATGCGGGAAGGCCACCTGCCTCAGCGAGAAGTGACGCACCCGCTCCCGGGCCTCGGCCAGCCGGCGTCGGGAGCGATCTCCCGCGAGCACCCGGCCCGAGGGCCCGACGAAGTCCGCCAACGCCAGCGTCTTGCCGCCCGCGCCCGCGCAGACATCCGCGACGGTGAGCCCCGTCAGCGAGCCGCCCACCGGACGGCAGACCTCCGAGATGAGCTGGCTGCCCACGTCCTGAACCTGAAGCCGCCCCGTCTTCATCATCCGCGTCTCGAAGACGCGATGGCTCGAATCCACCACGCGCACCGCGTCCGGCGCGGCGAGCACCGCCTCCGCGGCGACGCCCTCCTCCACCAGCGCCGCCAGCACCTCGTCCCGCGTGCCCGGGGGCCTGACGCGGAAGTGCAGGCCGGGCTCCTCGTCGAGCGAGGACAGCAGTCCCTCCAGCGTGACTTCGTCCGGATACGCCTGCGCCAGCTTCTGCACCAGCCAGTTGGGGAACGAGTACCGCATGGCGAGCCGCTCCACGTGGGAGTCCGGCAGCGGCGCCTCCGGCAGCGCTGACTCCACCACCTTCTGGAGCACCTCGTCCTTGAGGGTGCGCGGCCTCACCGGCCCGGGCAGCCGCACCTCGGGGCCGATGCGCGTCCAGCCCTCACCACAGAAGATGCGCCGCCACAGCACGTACCGCACCAGGGCCTGGTCCTCCGTCATCACCAGCTTTCCCGGCGGATGGCCCAGGAGCTTCGCCGCCAGGTCCAGGAGGCGCTGATGACGGGACAGCTCGCGCACGGCGAGCGCGGCGAAGCGCCGCTCCTGCCCCCCGAGCCCATCCGCGTCCCGCAGCGCATTGGCCAGCGCGGCCTTCAGCGGATCCCCCTGCAGCACGGCGATGTGCGCTTCCAGCGCCGCCGTCGCCGCCCTGCGCGAGGGACGACCGAGACGTGCCGCATCATGCGGAGTTGTAGGCCAAACAGTGTCCACGGGTGCCTACCTGCCCTTTCAACCGTCCAGGCCGAGCGTGATGACGAGACACCCGGTGGGCGTGCGCACCTCGGGCGTGTCGTCCGCACCCACGAAGAACGTCGCCGGGGCCACGAAGTGTGTCCCCTCGAACTCCAGCTCGCCCTCCAACAACAGGGCCGCCTCCCGCCCTCGGGCCCGGGCCGCCCACTCCCACTGGCTTTGCGCCGCCAGCCGCACCCAGATGGCGCCGCTCGCCCCACCTCCCGGCGAGGCCAGGTGCACTCCAGGCGAGCACTCCACCCAGTCGCCCTCCGAGGGAAGCTGCCCTCGCGAGGCCAGCTCCACGTTCCGGTGCACCGCCAGGAAGCGCTCCACCAGCCCGAGGATGTCCTCGATCTGGAAGGGCTTCACCAGCACGCCGTCCGGAACCCAGGGCCGCAGCGCCCGAGTCACCTCGTCTGGAGACGCGGCGCTGACGATGGCCACCGCCTGCCGCCCCTTCCGGGCCGCCTCCAGCACCGAGCGCCCGCCGGCCTCCCCGCCGCCGATGCGCAGGTCCGTCACGACGAGCTCGAAGCGCTCCTCGCCCAGGGCCGCCAGCGCGGCGCCCACGTCGCCCACCGAGCGCACCTCCGCCAGGTCGGAGATCAGCTCACCCATTCCTTCACGGAGGCTCGCGTCGTCCTCGACCAGCAGAACCTTCATCTCGGGGTATCTCCAACGCCCCTGACCGGAGCACGTCCTCCACGGTCCCAGGCGGGGGAACCGGCGGTGCCATGCCAGTCACCCACCCCTTTCGGGAAGTGGCCCTCCCCGGACTCGAACCGGGACGCGGGGTCAGCCGCAGCGGATTTTGAGTCCGCCTCGTCTACCAATTTCGACAGAGGGCCGTTTGTTACGGAAGCGGCCAGACGTATACCGCGACGGTCGCAAGGATGCATCCGAAGATTGCGGTGCCGGACGCACATCGCTATGAGGGGCCCCGCATGTACAACCTGCTCATCTCGCTGGCAGTGGGAATCGTGGTCGCGCTGCTGGTGAAGTTCGCCGGCTTCTCCATCTGGGCCGGCTTGGTGCCCGGCCTCATCGCCGCACTCGGCACCTTCGTCTTCCTCGCCCGGCGGGTCGCCACCCGCATCCAGGCCCTCATGACCACGGTGCAACAGGACCTCCAGTCCCAGCCCACCAGTCAGAAGGATGCCCAGGGCCGGGTCGACCGCGCGGTGAAGACGCTCGAGAAGGGGCTCGTCTACGACAAGTGGCAGTTCATGGTGGGTCCGGAGATTCACGCGCAGATTGGGATGCTGAAGTACATGGTGAAGGACCATGACGGGGCGCAGGCGGCCTTCAGCAAGGGCAGCTCCCGCAACTACATGGCGAAGGCCATGGAGGGCGCCCTGCGCTACCAGCGCAAGGACTTCACGGGGATGAAGGCCGCCTTCGAGTCCGCCACCAAGAGCGGGAAGAAGGAAGCCATCGTCTGGGCCGTCTATGCTTGGTGCCTCCTGCAGAACAAGGAGAAGGACGAGGCCCTCAAGGTGCTCGGCCGGGGCGTCGAAGAGAACCCCAAGGACGAGAAGCTCAAGGCCAGCCTCGCCCAGCTGCAGAATGACAAGCGGCTGAAGATGAAGCCCTACGAGCCCCTGTGGTGGCAGTTCGGGCTGGAGGCTCCGCCCGCGATGCCGCCCATGGGCGGTGGTGGACGCCGCATGCAGTTCGTTACCCGACGTTGATCCCAGGAGCGTGGAGGGCGTTCGCGCCCTCCTTCGCCGGGAATTCCTACCGCCTCTGTTGCCCTGACGCTGGAACGACTTCCGCTTCGCCTCTGTCGCGAGGAAGCGTTACCGCCGCAACCCCCTGAAATGACTCCAGGACGAGTGCCTGCTCCAAGGGCATGCGGCTTGCTCTTCGCCCACGCGCGCTGACGGGGCTGAACACCCGTGGGGCGCGTCAGTCGGGCTTGGCGGCCGGAGGTCTCGGGTGAAGGTTGCGGGTGGCGGTGGGTGCTCGCAGGACCGGGCGGTGGCGGGTGCGCACGAGGCGCATGGGCGGCGAGAGCACCTGGTGGGGCGTGGCGTCCGAGACCTCTGGACCGCGAGTCACCGGGAGATCAACGAAGCGGAGAGGTTCATGCAACGGCGAGGGCGCACCTCGGAGCGGTCCCTCCTGCTGGTCATCGAGGATGACGTGAGCGTGCTGGAGAGCTTGTCGGACCTGCTCGCCTCGCGCTTCGACGTCCTGGGCGCGGCCGATGCGGGCGAGGGGTTGGAGTTGGCGAGCGAACATCGTCCGGACCTGGTGCTGCTGGACAGATTCCTGCCCGGCGGGGATGGGCTGGCGGTGCTGGAGGCGCTCCAGAAGGACTCCCGCACGGAGTCCACGCCGGTCATCTTCCTGACCGGGGACGCGGACGAGGCCACCCTGGAGCGGTGCCTGGAGATGGGCGCGGTGGACTTCATCCACAAGCCGGCGAGCGCGAGGGAGCTGATGGCACGGATCGACCGGGCGCTGCGGCAGAGCGAACAGCAGCGGCGGCTCCAGATCCTCGCCCAGACGGATGCCCTCACGGGGCTGGCGAACTTCCGGGCGCTCACCATCCGGCTCGAAGAAGAGCTGCGCCGGGCGCAGCGCTACGGCTACCCGCTCAGCGTGGTGGTCATCGACCTGGACCACCTGAAGGCCATCAACGACGGGATGGGGCACGACGTGGGCAACCGGGCCATCCTCGCGCTGGCCAACCAGCTCAAGGGCAACCTGCGCGAGTCGGACTTCGCGGCGCGCTTCGGCGGCGACGAGTTCGTGGCGCTCCTGCCCCACCAGACGGCGCTGGAGGCGGCGGTGTTCGCCGAGCGCATCCGCACCGGGCTGCGTTCCGTCGGCGTGCAGAAGAGCGACGGCCGCCCTGCCTCCTTCGGGTTGAGCGTGAGCGTGGGCATCGCCGACCACACATTGGAGACACCCCGGGACGACACGGATGCGCTGATGAAGGCGGCGGATGCGGCCCTCTACGAGGCCAAGCGTGAAGGTCGGGACCGGGTCGTGGTGTTCGGCCGTCCGGTGCTCGAGCCGCCCGCGCAGAGACACTGAGCGCGGGACGCGACGAAGCAGGCGACGGTGGGAAGCTAGAGGGCGCGGATGATTCTGGGCAACAGGCTGACGAGCGGTTCAAGGGTGGCGGTCGTCGGGGGCGGTATCGCGGGGGCGGGGCTGGCGGCCTCGCTGCTCTTCAACGGCAGGGCACGGGGGCTGACGCTCGATGTGCGCGTCTACTCCGGAGGACTGTCGGAGCGCACCGCGCCTCCCGCGGTGCTGACGCCCGAGTGTCGCTCCCGGCTCGCCGCCCTGGGCTGTCGCATCCCGACTGAGTGGCGTGCCCATGAGCTGCGGGGCGTGGAGATCATCGCCGAGGGACGTCGCGAGCTCCTGACCGCCGCCCCCGGTGGGCTCTGGGTGGTGGACGGCTGGCCTCAGGGACAAGGTGGCCTGGCGCAGGTGCGCGACGTGCTGGCCACGGCTGCCAGCGCGCAGGGGGCCCGGTTCCTGGAGCGGCATGTGGACCGCGTGGAGCGGCAGCCCCCGGCTCCGGATGCGCCGGCGGCCGTGCGAGGCGCGGGTCCGCTGGTGGTCCGCGCGCAGGGCGGTGGTGAGCGCTTCCATGCGGTGGCCCTGGCGGGCGGCACGGGGCCCTTGATGGGCGACGCGTTCTTCCCGGGCTTCCGCCCTGCCCCCACGGTGGCGGCCGTGCAGGCGCGGCTGCGGCACGCGTCGCCTCGGCTGGAGATCGCCCCCGTGGCGCGGCTGTGGGTGGCGCCACTGCCCACGGTGGATGGGCTGTTCCTCCTGCCCGGCGCGGACTCCGTCTATGCGCTGGCCTTCGGTCCCGCGGTGACGCCGGCCGACCTGTGCCAGGCGCTGATGATGGCCGCGCGCGACGGGCTCTTGGAGGAAGGGTTCGAGCTGGCCGCGCTGGAGACGACCCGCCTGCCCTACGGGCCGGGGCGCACGCTGGTGGCGCCGGGGCAGATCGCCGTGGGCCCCGCGGCCTTCGGTCATCCGCTCCAGGTGGGGTTGTCGGAGACGCTGGCCTCGTGCAGCCGCGCGGCGGTGGCGCTGCTGGATGGGGGCCTGGATGGCTCCGCGCTGGAGCGACGGTATGTCCGCGAGGGCCTGTGCGAGCTGATGGAGGACGCGGCTGCGGGCGCCCGTGCGGCGTCCTGGTTGCGGCGCGCGGGAAAGCGAGCGCCCGGGGCCTTCGTCGCGGCGAAGGGTCGGCGCACGTCGGCGGGAGTCTACGGCGGTGGCGTGCTGGGCCTGAGTGCCCCCACTCCGCTGGCGCTGCTAGGCGCGATGCGCTGGGCGGGCCTGCGCGAGGTGGTGGGCTCCTGGCTGAGGACGACGATGGAGCCGGTGCCCATGGCGGTGCCGGAGCTGGAGCCTGACCTGTACTACGTCGTGGACGATGACCCCGATGCGCGCGAGGCGCTGACGGCGCTGCTGGAGAGCACGGGCGCGAAGGTGGTGTCGTTCGCGGACGAGCTGGCGCTGTTCTGCGCCGTGGCGCGACGGCCGCCCACGGCCATCATCCTCGACGTCGTGCTGCACTGGGTGGATGGGCTGCGGCTGTGCGAGGGCTTGAAGCAGCATCCCCTCACCCGGAACACGCGCGTGGTGGTGATGAGCGGCTTGAATCGTCCGCACGTCCGACAACGGGCGCTCGACGCGGGCGCGGAGGCCTTCATGCCCAAGCCCGTGGACCCCGAGCGGCTGCTGCGCATCCTGACCGGACGGTTGACCTCGTCGAGCACCACGCCCGACGTGGCGACCCCAGCGCCGAGCGACGCGGGTGGCTCGGACCGCTACGCCGCTTCCTAGGGAAGAGTGAGGGGCACGGTGCTCCTGGCCACCGTGCCTTCGATGGGCACAAGACAAAGGGCACGGTGCCTGATGGCCACCGTGCCCTTTCGTCCTTCCGCGCGCCGGTTACGTGGTGACGCGACGCAGGCCCTTGCGCAGCTCCAGCGAGCCGGCCATGAGCGCGATGCCACGCATGAGGATGGAGATACCGACCAGCGTACCCACCAGCCACACCGCCGAGACGGGCCACTGGGCCATGACGATGACGCCCAGGGCGATGGAGATGACGCCATAGGCGCAATCCCAGCCCCACTGCGGATAGCGATCCATCAGCGACGTCACCACGTGGAAGAGGCCGCTGGCGAAGAAGTAGCCAGCAAGCAGGAGCGTCAGCGCCCCCAGGCCCGCCGCCGGGTACACGAGGACGAAGAACCCCACCACCGTGGAGAGCACGCCGCTCAGCAGGTAGAGCCAGAAGGGGCCGCCGGCCTTGCGGACACGGAATGACGAGACAATCTCCGCGATGCCCGTTCCGGCCAGCAGCGCGCCGAAGAGGATGACCGAGACCAGGCTGGTGAGGAACGAGGCTCCCAGCGCGACGAAGCCGAGCACGGCCATCAACAGCCCCAAGACGAAGGGGGGCCCCCAGGCAGCCGAGGCGGCCTTGCTTCGCTCACCTGTCAGGGGTTCACGTTTGAAGCTGGTGTCCATGTCGGTCCGCCTCCTTGGAGGAAAGATTCAGCGGCGAACATGGGTGCCTCCGCACACGGGGACAACGGCCTGTCTTCCCGCGCCTCCCCTCCTCGCCCCTCCCTGAAGGACGACTTCAACCAGGGAGGCTCGGCGAGCCCTCGCGCAGGGCCGCGTACGGGGGCTGGATGAAGACGGCGCCGGGCTCCTTCCGGAACCAGGTGAGCTGGCGCTTGGCGTACCGCCGTGTCTCCTGCGCGGTGTCGCGAATGGCCTCGTCCACGGACATGCGGCCCTCCACCACGGCGCGCGCCTGCACGTAGCCCACGCTCCGCATGGGAGCCGCGTCGCCAAGGCCGCGCTCCAGATGTGCCCGCGTCTCTTCCACGAGCCCGGCGGCGAACATGGCCTCGGTGCGCGTGTTGATGCGGGCGTACAGCTCCTCGCGCGGCGGGTCCAACACGTAGAACCGAAACGGATATCGGTCCGGCGCGAAGGCGTGGGCCTTGCGGAACTCGGACGCGGGCACGCCCGTCTGCGCATGAATCTCCAGCGCGCGAACCACGCGCACCAGGTCTTGAACGGGCAGCTTCGCCGCGGTCTCCGGGTCCACCAGGGCCAGTCGCTGGTGCACGGCCTCGCGTCCCTGCTCCGCCGCGAGCGCTTCCATCTCCGCGCGCAGCTCCGGCAGCGCCCCCGGTGCGTCCACCACGCCGTGAAGCAGGATGCGCAGATACAGCCCCGTGCCGCCCACCACGATGACGGGCCGGCCTCGTCCGGTGATGTCGGCGATGGCCGCGTCCGCGCGACGTTGGTACTCGGCGGCGGAGAAGGTCTCCATCGGGTCCACCACGGACACCAGGTGGTGCGGTACCGCCGTCAGCTCCTCCGCGGAAGGCTTCGCGGTGCCGACGTCGAAGTGCCGGTACACCTGCTGCGAGTCCGCGCTGACAATCTCGCCGCCCAGTCGCCGCGCCAGCTCCAGGGCCAGCGCCGTCTTCCCTGATGCCGTGGGTCCGGCCAGCACCGTCAGCGTCGGCCTCCCCTCCTGTGCCTCAACCATGTCCCGACACTCCTAGGGCCTCACGCACCACGGTGGCGGCGGACGCGTCTCTCGAGAACACCAGTCGCACCGGCTCCACGTCCGACAACAGCCTTCCCGCCGAGGCGAGCAGCGCCGCGCGGCCCGTCGAGGAGGCCTCCGACAGCAGCGCATTGTGCACCAGCACCCGGCCCACGTCCCCGGCGCGTTGTCGCTCCCAGCGCGAGCTCGAATCCCAGGCCAACGTCCCCACCGCGCGCAGCCGCGCCTCACGGGGGAAGCCCAGGTTCCAGGGCGTGCCCGAGGCTCGCCACGAGCCCTCCACCGCCTCGGGCCACACGGCCACGAGTTCGTCCGAGAGCAGCGCTTCGCCCGCGTCCATCCACAGTCCACCGAGGGTGCTCTTGCCCGCGCCCGAGTGTCCCGTGAAGAGCGCGGCCGTCTCGCCCAGCATCAGCGCCACGCCATGCACCAGCAGGCCACCGCGTCGCGCCAGCTCCGCCGCCAGCATCACCCGCAGCACCACCTCGACTGGGAAGCGACCCGTGCCAGACACTTCACCGCGAAGGCCGTCCGCATCGAGCCTCGCCGAGTAGTCCTCCCCTTCCAGCCGGAGCGAGCCATCCTGCTCACGCCAGGGCCGGGGCAGCTCGCGAGTCATCGGCTCGGGGCGAGCCACGGAGGGGGCCACGACGCGCAGCCGGGAGCAGCGGACACCGGCTGGCGGTGGAGCCCTCACGAAGCCCGAGAGGGAGCGGTGCAAGAGCTCCCGGACACGGGCGTCCGGGACATCGAGGCCCACCGTCCAACTGGCGATGGAGAGCCACGGGCCGGACAGCTCCAGGCCGTCATCGCCAGAGCTGTCGGAGCCGTCGGAACCGCCGGAGCGCTGGGGACCGGACGGGCCGGCTCCCGGCGCGTTCAGGGCGTGCACTCCGATTCGCCGGGGATGTTGCACTGGGACATGGCCGCGAGCGCGACGAAGGGCTGCTCCCACAGGATGGCGGGAGCCTCGTAGCGCGGAGTGGCCTGGGCCGGAGTGGCCCGAGGAGCCTCTGTCGTGGGCGACGGAGAGGACGAGGGAGTCGAGGGATTTTTCACGGGAACGGTACCGGGAAGGCGCAGATGCGGCCGTCCTGAGAGCCCACATGCAGTCGGGAGACGGTGTTGTCGACGGTCGGAGTGCCGATGAGCTGTGCGGCGCCAATGGACACCTGTCGCGAGTCCACGCCGCCAATCATCTCCAACTGGTGCACCTTCCCATCGGAGCTGCCCACGTAGATGCGGACGACGCCGGCGGTGTTGAGGGTGAAGGTGCCTGACGGATTCGCGATGGGCGTGGTCCACACCTGCGAGGGCGCGGTCGCCCCGGCCGTCGTGTAGTCCCAGAAAGCGACCTGGCCGCTGGCGAGGCTGGCCACGAAGCCGCCGCCCAGGGGACGCACGAAGCTGGTGAACGCGGGCGTACTCGGCGAGGGGCGCGTGCCCACATTCACATTCCACACGGGCGCCAGGGTGCCCGCGTCGATGGCGTGCACCACGCCGTCGCTGTTGGTCGCGAAGATCTGATTCGCCACGGCATTGCGCACCAGGCTGTGGTCCAGGTCACCGAGCGACAGCCGCGCCACCTCCGTACCTGTCAGCGTGTTCAGGACGCGGAGCGAGGCCGTGGAGCCACCATGCGTCTTCGAGCCGATGAAGAGGCGATTGGTGGTGTAGTCGACCACCATGCCGCCACTCACCATGCCCAGGTCTCCGGGCTGATAGGTGAAGACCGGCGTGCCCGTCCGGGCGTTGAGCGCCACAACGCGATTGAGGGCCGGGTTCGCCAGCCGCGTCGCGAAGAACACCAGGTCCACGTTCGGCCGCGCGGCCTTGTACGCGGGGTTCGCGTAGTCGTGGAGCTGCGTCACGGGGAAGGACTGGATGATGCCAATGGGCGCGCCGGTGTTGTCCCAGCGCCACAGCACCGTGCCAGTGGTCGCGTTGATGGCGTAGGCCACGCCCGTCTGGTCGGCGGTGAGGATGTACTGCCCGGCCAGGCCGCTGAGCGGCACCACGGGGAAGCGGCTGCCGATGAGGCCCGCCAGCGGAAGCGGACGCCAGCGCTCGGCGCCGTCGGCCGAGGGCGTGGTGACGTTGGTGAGGTTGGCGACGACCGAGTTGTTGTAGGAGCTGGAGATGCCCATGCCCAGCTCGGTGATGGGCTGGAGGCGCGCATCCAGGCCCACCGAGTAGCACCACAGCGGCGCGGCGCCGACGCGGGCCTGGGGCGTCGCGATAAGCGCTGCGGAGGCCGAGGGCCGGCTGCCCGGAGAGTACCGTCCCACATCATCCGTGTTGAACACCCGGTACTGGTACGTGGTGCCGTTGGTCACGGTGGTGTCGGTGACGGAGGTCGTCGAGCTGAAGCTCTCGGAGGCGACGACGGTGGCGTTGCCTAGCGTCGACCCGGCGGCATAGGTCCGTCCGGCCACGGGCAAGGTGTTGGGCGCGGCCCCGGCGGTGCGAAGCACCAGCACGCCGTTGTGCGTGGCGGGGTTGTCCCACGTCACCGTCACACTCCCATCTCGAGCCACCGCGGTGAGGCGCTCGACCTCCGGCGCGGTGCCCGTGGCAAGGGTCACCGGCGCCTCGATGCGCGCGGCCGAGTTGGACGCATACGCGAGGGGCAGGTGCATCCGATGACGGAACGTCGTGGGCGCGGCCACATTGCCGACGCTGGAGTACGTCACCGTGAAGGCGCGCTCCTGGTTGGGCATGATGCGCGCGGCATTGTTGTTCGCCGTCCAGGTGAAGCTCGCCGTGTTGCTCGCCACCGACCAACCCGTGGGGGCCGTCGGGTTGACGCCGACCGTGAAGAAATTCACCGCGGGCCGGAACAGCGTGACTTCATCGAGCGGCAGCGCTCCCCGGTTCTGCACGGTGTAGACCACGGCCTGGTTGGGCGTACCCGGCACCAGCACGGACGGACTCACCCTCAGGCGATGCGCCACGATGCGGCCTTCCCGCGAGCGCACCACCTGCGTCGTCGCGGCGCTCCCGTTCAACGTCGCGTCCGCCTGCACATTGAAGGCATACGAGGAGAACTCGGCGCCGGTGACGGTGTACGTCCAGACGAAGTGCGCGGAGGCTCCCGGGCCCAGGCGCGGCACGCTGGCGGGGCTGGGGCCCGAGGTCAGCGTCGCCACGGCGGTGCCCACGAGGATGGGAGCCCGGGGCGTCACGTTCAGATAGGACGCGGTGGTGGACGTGTTGGTGACGCTCAGGCGCAGCCGCACGGCTTCGCCCGTGAAGGCCTGGACGCTGTCCACGTCAGCGGAGGCGGCGAGCACGCCCACGTTGACCATGGGGCTGTCCGCCACGGCGGAGGTGAGCGAGCCGTTCGCGTTGGTGGCGCGCACGCTGGCCACCATCGTCCCGCCCGTCTGGGTGGTGGCGCGCGCGGAGAGGATGCCCGCGCCTCGCACCGGAAGGTTCACCATGAAGTTGGCGGGTTGGAGCTCGACGACCTCGAACGAGACACCACCCGCGCCAGTGCTGGGGCCTTCCGCCGTGATGTTGTTCTGCGTGGCCGCCTGACTGGTGCGGTTCTCGATGACGAGGCGCGCGGTGACGTCGTCGCCCACGGGCAGCACCCGAGGCTGGATGTCGATCCGCGTGGACAACCCCACGCGCCGCCACTCCGCCGCGTCCGTCGTCCGGTTCGTGGCGAAGGAAAGGTTTCCGCAGGCCTCGTAGGCCGTCAGCGTCGTGAACCGCTGGTCCGCGGCGTTCGTGGTGCCCACCTGTGGAATCATCCGCAGGGTGAAGGTCGCCGTCTGGTCCTGCATCAGGCCGGCGTCCGCCAGCGCGCAGTTGACCGGGATGTTGTACGTCACCTGTCGCGCGGTGATGAAGTGGTCCGCCACCCAGCCGGCGGGGGCCGGGCTCTCCAGCAGCGTGTAGCCGGTGGGCAGGACGAACGTCACCTGGTTGATGGGACGGAACTGCGGCGACGTGCTCCGGGTGTTGTTGCGCACCTGGACGCGCAGCTCGGAGACCTCGTCCATCACCACGGTCGCCTGCGTCTCGCCTGGCTCCGCGAGCGTCGTGAAGACGGCGGCGCGCGTCGTGCTCTGGGCCAGCGCGGCGGAGGGAAGGACGAGGACCGCGAAGAGCGCGGCGAGGCGGGCGTTCACGGGCATCATGTCGGCGGGCCTCAAATCACGGCTCCAGGGTGAAGGCGGCCGTGGTCAGCGGCGCGCCGTCGAGAGAGAAGCGAACCAGCCACGTGCCGCTCATGCCGGAGGTGGCCACCGTCGTCCCGGCCACGGGCAGGGAGAAGCGCACGGTGCGAGTCACCTCCGGCTTCGCCTCCACCACGGAGGTGCGTCGCTCGTAGGGATGGCCGGAGGGCGACACGAACTCGACCTCCACGCGACCCTTGCCGTTCACCCCGCTCACCGTCAGGTCCACGTCCACCTGGGAAACGTCCGACAGGCCGCGGGCGTCCAGCCCCACCACCTCCGCGCGTCCGGAGACAGGCGCGGGCATCGGCTCGCCCTCCGCGACGGCGTCCGGGGCCGGAGGCCGGGCGGCCTCGCTCTCCTCGCCCAGCACGTCCGTCGGCGAGACGGGCTCCACGACGGGCATCCCCCCACCAGCAGGTGCATCCGTCCAGTCGAACACCCGGGGCGAGATACCGCCCTCCGTACAGGCCGTCAGCAGCAGCGCCGCCGCCGAAACGCCTGCAATGCGCGCTCGCATCACCGTACCTCCTGAAGCTCGTCGACCAGGCCCAGGCGGGCCAGGTCCGTGAGAAACCGCAACGTGTCCGTGAGCACCTGCCCCACGTCCATCGAGAACTCGCGGGCCACGACCTCGGCCACCGAGCGCGCCGAGCGCGTCCCGTCACTGAGCTCCCAGATTCGCACCGCCGTCGCGTTGAGGCCGCGCAACGTGCGCCCCTCCGCGTCCAGCAGCAGATAGTCCGCGCCGAAGCGCTGGCCCTCCGCACCCACCCGTCGCCGAGGAAGGTGGTCCGCCGGGAAGTCGCCGCTCATGGCTGCCCTCCCCGTCCCAGCCACCGCGCCACCCTGCCCCGCACCACCGCGCGCACCCGTCCCAGCCGCGACGGCCCCCGGTCCCACTCCGCGCCCAGCTCCACCGCACCCCGCCGGACACACGTCACGCGCCCGAGGATGCGCGACGCCGGAATCGGAGGATCCTCGGCCGGCGCATTGTCCCCGCGCAGCGACAGCACGCCCTCGCCCGCCGCGCGGACCCGGTGCAGGACGAGCGCGCCGTCGAACCGCGCCAGCACCACCTCACCCGGCCGAGGCTCACCTGACAGCGGCTCCACCCCGGCGAAGTCCCCTGCCCGCAACGACGGCCACATGCTGTCTCCCCGTACGGGAATCCAGCGAAGGGCCGAAGGTGAAGAGGAGGTGGGGGACTCACCCGACATGGCCGCGTCAGTCTATCGCAGCAGTCCAGGCGGCGCGAATGAGTCCCTGGGGTTTCCCCCTGACTTTCCAGGAGGTTACGAGGTTCCCCTGGTTTTAAACAGAAGGTGGGAAATGCCAACTCTTCCCGTCTTTTGATTCAGGAAGCGCCAGGAGCGTCCGCCCGGGGAGCGGCCGAGTGGGCCCGCACCGTGCGCGCGATGTCGTCCAGCGCGACGGGGATGGGCTCCCCTCCGGCCATCTGCTTGAGCTTGGCCTGCCCGCTGGTGCGCTCCAGCTCACCAAGCACGAGCGTGAAGCGCGCCCCGCTCTTGTCCGAGCGCTTCATCTGGCTCTTGAGGCTGCCGCCGCGCGTGTCGAAGTCCACTCGAAGGCCGTCGCGCCGCAGACGACTCGCCAGCGTGAAGGCCATGTCGTGCGAGCCCGCGTCCGCCACCGCGATGAACAGGTCCGGCGTCGCGCCGAACTTCTGCTGGCTCTCCTTGAGCAGGAGCACCAGTCGGTCCAGGCCGCACGCGAAGCCGACCGCGGGCACGTCAGGCCCGCCCAGGCTCTTCACCAGCTTGTCGTACCGCCCTCCGCCGCCCACGGTGCTGGCGGTGCCCAGCGCGGGGTGCGAGGCGATGAACTCGAAGACCGTGCGCGTGTAGTAGTCCAGGCCGCGAACCATGCGCGGGTTGACCACGTACTTGATGTCCAGCGCCGTCAGCTTGCGCTGCACGTCATCGAAGTGCGCCTTGCAGGGCTCGCACAGGAACTCGAGCACGTTGGGGCCCTTGGCTGCGACCGCCTGGCATGTCGGGTTCTTGCAGTCGAGCACCCGCAGCGGGTTCTTCTCCATGCGCCGGTGACAGTCGGTGCACAGCTCCTCGATGTGGGCCTGGAGATACTCCACCAGCTTCGCGTGGTACGCGGGCCGGCACGTGTCATCCCCCAGCGAGTTGAGGTTGAGCGTGATGTCCTGGAGCCCCAGCTTCTGGAGGAACTGGGACACCATGTCCATCACCTCGACGTCCTGCGCGCCCTCCTTCGAGCCGTAGGCCTCCGCGCCGACTTGATAGAACTGCCGGTAGCGGCCCGTCTTCATCCGCTCGTACCGGAACATCGGCCCCGTGTAGAACCAGCGCGTCAGCGGCTCCTGGTTCAGGATGGAGTGCTCGATGTACGCGCGCGCCGCGGGGGCCGTGCCCTCGGGTCGAAGGGACAGGCTGCGGTCGCCCTTGTCGGTGAAGGTGTACATCTCCTTGCCGACGATGTCCGTCTCCTCGCCCACGCTGCGCACGAACAGCGCCGTGTCCTCCAGCATGGGCGTGCGGATCTCTCCGTAGCCGAAGCGGCCGAACAGCTCCCGCGCCAGGCCCTCCACGTGCTGCCAGATCTCAATCTCCCCTGGCAGCAGGTCATTCATGCCCTTGACGGCGCTGAGCGTCTGACTCACGGCAGCACTCCGATGCGCTGCCCCAGACGGAGCACCGCTTCGTCCTGCATCACCGGGTCCCACTTCACGCGGCCCGGCTCGAACAGCAGGATGACGGTGGAGCCCATCTCGAAGCGGCCCAGCTCGCCGCCCTTCTCCACCTTGTAGCCCTCCTGGTACCGGTGCACCTTGCCGGGCTGGCCCGTGTGCGTGGTGATGTCCTCGTAGGACGCCTTGATGCGCGACACACACGTGGCGCCCACCTTCACGACGGCGCACTTCCCCGCCGACGTCTGGAGGTACGTCACCAGCCGCTCGTTGACGCAGAACAGGGCCTGCTTGTTCTTCACCGACGCCGGGTTCACCGGCCAGAACTCACCGGGGATGTACGCATAACCGGTGATGGTGCCCGCCAGCGGCGAGTGGATGCGGTGATAGTCACGAGGCGACAGGTAGATGGTCGTCCACGCACCGCCGTGGAAGGGCTTCGCGGCCTCCGCGTCCCCCAGCAGCTCGTCCACCGTGTACTCGATGCCCTTGGCCTGCAGGCACCGGCCCAGGTCCGAGTAGCCCACCTGCGACACGCGGCCGTCCACCGGCGACACCACCGCCTTCTCGTCCGGGTCGATGGGCCGCAGGCCCGGCTTGAGCGCGCGCGTGAAGAACTGGGCGAACGTCGGGTAGTGCTCGATGGGGTGCTCGGCCTCCGCCATGTCCACGTTGTACGACTTGGCGAACGCCCGCATGGCCGCCTGGTGCAGGGGCGCGGGGATGGGCACTCGCGTGGCCATTCCCACCGCCGTCGACAGGGCGGACTTGGGCAACACGCGCATCAACTTCATGAAGGTCTGTTCGTTCATGGGGCGTCTTTGATTAACGGCCAGCGTCGGTCCCCGCGGGGGGCACCGTCCCGGCATCTTGCGGCCTCTGCACCGACCGCACGGAACTCTTGGGCAACAACATCAACACCCGTCCTTCTTCGACGAGCAGCACCGTGTCCGCATGGCCAGGGAACTCCAGGCGGCAGGCCGTGCCGTCGGTCAGCTCCCAGGACTCCCGGATGCCGCGCCCCTCCACGTTGATGGGGGCGCCGCGCTTGAAGCAGCCACGGAAGCCGGCGACCAGCTCATTCGCCGGGGTGCCAATCTGGGGGCCATTCACCGGGCCCGCGTCTGGAGGCCCCGCGTCCACCGGCGCGGGGGGCGGCGGCGGAGGCGGCGGCGCCAGCGTGGTGGAGGGCGCGTTCGGGACGACCTCGTGGGCGCTGGCCACGGCCTTGTTGCGCGCGACAAGAGCCTCTTGCATGCGCTTGCGGTTGGTCTGGATGCGCTGGAGCAGCTCCTGCGCGGAGGGCGCATCCAGGCTGTCCTGGGGCACGCGCTGGAGCTGCGCCTCGATGGACCCCATCTTCGGGTCCAGATACGCCTCATCCAGCTTCTGCGCGTACAGCTCGCGGAACTGACGGGTGGCCTGCTCGTACTCCGCGGAAGGAGGCGGTGGCTCGCGGCGACAGGCCGACAGCACCAGCAGGAGGGCGGAGACAAGGGCCGCGAAGGGCCGGAGGGAAGCTCGGAGGACCTGGGGGCGCACGGACCCGGTTTATTTCATTTCCCCCCACCCTGCCCAGTTTTCAGAAGGCGCCGCGTCAAACGCCGAGGAACAGACGCTTGCCGAAGTTGAGCGCCAGGTCCGCGTCGAAGATCTTCTGGGCGGACGTCTCGATGTCGTACTCCACCCGGACGTACTCCACCGTGCGCGCATCCGTGTCGCAGATGACGAAGCACGCGCGGTTGTCGTAGTCCCGCGGCTGGCCCACGCTGCCCACGGAGATGATGTACTTGTAGCCCTTGCGGATGCCGAACTTCTGGGCCACCACGTCGTTCACCTCGCCATTGCCGATGGCGAACGCCCGGCACAGGTGGCTGTGGCCGATGAACGTCACTTCCGGCAGCTCCTCCACGTAGGGCGTCAGCTCCCGGGCCTGCTCCAGCGCGAAGATGTACTCGTACGCCTTCGGGTCGATGGGCGAGCCATGGCAGAAGCCCACCTCGCCGATGCGGTACGTGTACGGCAGGCTCCTGAGCCAGGCCATGTTCTCGTCCGTGAGGACGTTGGCGGACCAGTCCAGCGCGTGCCGGGCGGCGTCGTAGTAGTACGAATAGTCCATCCGCCCCGCGACGGCGGCGTCGTGGTTGCCCAGCAGCGTCACCTCCGCCACCGAGCGCACCAGCTCACAGCAGGGGTTGGGAGACGCCCCGTAGCCGACGATGTCCCCCAGGGACACGATGCGGTCGACCTTCTGGTGCTCGCAGACGCGGAGCACCTCGGTGAGCGCTTCGATGTTGGAGTGGATGTCGGAGATGACGGCGATGCGCATGGGTGCCTCGGTCGGTGGTGCCGCGTTCAGCCGGCCCAGACCGCCTTCACGGGGTTCTTCTGCTGCTGCGAGATGATCCGCCGGAGCCGCCCCAGGGTTTCCGCATCCAGCGCTTCGAACTGGAGTCCCATTCCCGGCGGGTACGCACGGTCCTCCTCTTCCCTCAGCCATACCACCGTGGCCGCCGCCTGTACTTCAGGATCCTCCGAAGGCGTCAGCCGGAGGACCGCTCGCGCGCCTCGCGCCAGCGGCGTGCTCGTCCGCAGGAAGAGGCCGCCCTCGCTCAGGTTCGTGATGCGGGCATACAGGGTGACGTTGTCTCCCTCGCACCAGCAGCGCAGCAAGGTGGGTACCCGTGCTGACTTTCGGTTATCGCTCAACCCTCTTCCTTCCCCGAGCACCAAAGGGTGGAAGCCTAGAGACGGCCTGAATCCACCGTCAAGTTCGTGGGTGGGCAAGGACCCCACCCGACCGTCCAGGCGATCAACGCTCCAGGGGCCCCAAATCGTCGAAGTGGGTCAGCTTCTTGAATTCCGCGAAACGCGCCCGGATCTCCGGATGCGTCACTTCCCGCAGGCGCTCCAGGCTGAACTTCTCCACCGTGAAGGAGGCCATGACGCTGCCCATCACCATGGCCCGGCGCAGCACCGTGGAGTCGACCTCCGACGTCGCGGTGGCCAGCGCGCCCATGAAGCCACCGGCGAAGGTGTCACCGGCGCCCGTGGGGTCGAAGACCTCCGCCAGCGGGAAGGCCGGGCAGGCGAAGACGTGGTCCTTCTCGAAGAGGAGCGCGCCATACTCGCCGCGCTTGATGACGACCCGCTGCGGGCCCATGCCGAGGATGGCGCGGGCGGCCTTCACGACGTTGTGCTCCCCGGCGAGCTGGCGAGCCTCCGAGTCGTTGACGAAGAGCAGGTTGACGCGCTGGAGCGTCTTGAGCAGGGCCTCGCGGCTGCCCTGGATCCAGAAGTTCATCGTGTCGGCGGCCACCAGCTTGGGCGAGCGCACCTGATCCACCACGCGCGACTGCAGCTCCGGGTGGATGTTGCCCAGGAAGACGTAGGGCGTGTCGCGGTAGGCGGCGGGCAGCTCGGGCGAGAAGGTCTGGAAGACGTTGAGCTGGGTGTCGAGCGTCTTCGCCTCGTTCAGCTCGTACCCGTAGCGGCCCTTCCAGCGGAAGGTACGGCCGGGCACCCGGGTGAGGCCCTCCAGGTCGATGCCCCGCCCCTTGAGGAAGCTCAGGTGCGCCTCGTCGAAGTCCTCGCCCACCACGGCCACGATCCGCGCGGGGGTGAAGAACGACGCCGACGTGGAGAAGTAGGTGGCGGACCCGCCGAGGACGTCCTCCTTCTGTCCGAAGGGGGTTTCCACCGAGTCCAGTGCGACGGAGCCGACGACGAGGAGGGACATTGCGAGCTTCCTGGAAATACAGAGGGGGGCACGGTGCCCTACCAGGAACCCCGTGCCCGTGCCGGGTACGCGGTTTCACGGCCGGCGTCAAGCCGCGCAGCCGTGAAAACCCCTCTCAGGGAGTGGGCAGGCCCGTGGCGGTGATGATGGCCTTCAGGTCGTCGTCGGTGAAGAACAGGCCACCACCCACGAAGAAGTCGCGGCCCGCGATGAGCCGCTGCGTCGCCGTGTCGCGCTGCTGGGCGTTGAGCATGTCGTCCATGCCCGCGACGACGAACAGGTGGTCGAACGCCTGAGCCCGCAGCGTGGCGCGCAGGCGCGGATAGCGCAGCTCGTCCGCCGCGAAGTTGAAGGCGTCCATCTTCAGGGTGAGCGCGTCCTCGAAGAGGTGCAGGTCCGCGCCCACGCCGCCGGTGGACTCGATGAGGCCCACGCGCAGCGTGGTGAAGTACCAGCGCTTGGCGAACTGGGCGCTGATCTTCAGGCTCTCCTTCGTCACCTTCTGCGTCTGGATGACCGGGTCGCCTTCCGACGGCGGGTTCGTCTGCACCACCTGCGTGGTGACGGTGCCGCGCGGATCATCCACCAGCTCCAGCAGGTAGTACTTGTCCGGCCGGGGGATGAGGCGCAGGGACAGCATGTTCTTCGAGCGCCCCTGCGCTGCCAGGTACGTGCTCTGGATGCCCACTTCCGTCTGCAGCTCCGTCAGCCGGGAGACGAGGCTGGACACGTCGCGCACCGTCTCGCGCACCTCGCGGCCCACGCTCTCGTCGGTGAGCAGCATGCCGGCGGCGCTCTCGCCGTCCTTCACCTTGCGGGTGATCTCCTCCATGTTGGCCAGGGAGTTGTCCAGCTTGGTCAGCGTCTGCTTCAGGCTGGCGACGCTCTCCTTGAAGTCACCCTCCCCGCTCCCGACGATGTTCTTGACGCTGGCGAGCACCTCGCGGACGTCGCGGGTGATGAACTCGATGTTGTCGACGATGCGCCCGACGTCGGCCTGGTTGCTCTGGGTAATCGTCCGCACGTCGGTGGACACGCCCTCGAAGTTCGCGAGGATGACGTCCAACCGGTCCGCGTTGCGGCGCACCGTCGCGTCCACCGAGTCCGACAGCCGCACCAGGTTCTCGACGATGCGCTGGAGCGAGCCCGCGCCGCGCTCTCCACCGAGCACCTCCCGCAGCGCCCCCGTCACCTGCTGGATGTCGGAGGTGATTTGCGACAGCGACTCGAAGATGGCCTCCATGCCCTGCGTGTCGATGACCCGGCGGATCTGCCCGCCGTTCTCCAGCTTGGGGGCGTTCTCCGTGCCGGGGTTCAAGTCCAGCAGGTAGTCGCCCAGCAGCGATTCCGAGCGCTTGGTGACGACCGCGTCCTCGCGCAGGTCCACGTCGTTGCGGATCTTCAGGACGACGCGCGCGCGCGTGCCCTCCAGGATGATGTCGTCAATCTCGCCCACCCGGATGCCGGCGATCTGCACCCGTCCGCGAATCGCGAGGCCCGACGCATCCCGGAAATAGGCCCACACGCGGGTGGAGTCGCTATCGCTCAGCCCTCCCTCACGCGCGAACAGCACGAAGGTGACGAAAAAGGCCCCCGCGGCGATGACCAGCAGGCCAACACGGAAGGGCGTAACGAGCTTCTTCACCTGATGTGACTCCGAGGGCTACCGGCCGGCCGCGACTCTAACGTTTTGCATCTGGAGTGCCACATTTTCCTGAAAGCGCACCCCTGGCGGGGCGCCTGCCCTCAGTTCTTCCCGAACCACGTCTCCAGGAACACCTTCACCGCCGGGTGCTGCGACTCGCGCAGCTCCTCCGGCGTCCCGTGCGCCACGATGACGCCCTTGGAGAGGAAGGCGATCTGGTCTCCCACGTTGAACGCCGAGGAGATGTCGTGGCTGATGACCACGCTGGTGACGCCCAGGCCCTGCTGCGCCGCGAGAATCATCTCGTCCACGTAGTCCGTCGTGATCGGGTCCAACCCCGTCGTCGGCTCGTCGTAGAGGACGATCTTCGGGTCCAGCACCACGGCGCGCGCCAACCCCACCCGCTTGCGCATGCCGCCCGACAGGTCCGCGGGGAACTTCGACTCCACCTCCCGTTTGAGCCCCATCAAATCCAGCTTGGAGCGGACCTTGGCGTACAGCTCGTCCTCGGAGAGGCGGGTGTGCTCGCGCAGGGGGAAGGCGACGTTCTCGAACACCGTCATGGAGTCGAAGAGGGCCGCGGCCTGGAACACCATGCCGAACTTGTTGCGCACGCGCTGCAGGTCATCGACGCCCATGGGGACGATGTCCTCGCCGTCGATGATGACCTTGCCGCTGTCCGGATGGAGCAGGCCAATCATGTGCTTCATCAGCACCGTCTTCCCGGAACCGGAGCCGCCGAGGATGACGCACGTGCTGCCCGCGGGCACGCTCAGGTTGATGCCGGTGAGGACCTTGTTCTCACCGAACGTCTTGTGCAGGTCCACGATGTCGATCATCGGCTTCGTGGACGCGCCGGCTTCTGTTCTGGACGGAGGACCTGAGGCAGCCATCAGTGCATCACGATGCCCACGATGAAATCGAGGATGAAGATGGACAGCGCGCTGGCCACCATCGCCTCGGTCGTCGCCTGGCCCACGCCCTTGGCGCCGCCTGACGCGTTGAAGCCCTTGTAGCAACAGATGAGCGCCACGGAGACGCCGAACACGGCCCCCTTGATGACGCCCTCGTAGATGTCCACGGGCTCCAGCCACTGCTGGGTGCGCGTCAGGAACGTGCCCGGGGAGATGCCCAGGCCGCCCACCGCGACGAAGTAGGCGCCCGTCATGCCCGCGGTGCTGAACAGGATGGTCAGCATGGGGACCATGAACAGGCCCGCCAGGATTCGCGGCACCAGCAGGTACTGCACCGGGTTGACGGCCATGGTCTCCAGCGCGTCCACCTGCTCGGTGACGCGCATGGTGCCCAGCTCCGTGCACATGGCGGAGCCGGCGCGCATGGTGACCATCAGCGCGGAGAACACCGCCGCCAGCTCCCGCGTCAGCGTCAGCGCCACCGTGGGGCCGACGAGGCTCTCCGCGTCGAAGAGCGCGAAGGCCTCCGACGTCTGGAGGGCGAACACCATGCCGGTGAACAGGCCCGTCAGGCCGACGATGAAGATGGAGCCCACGCCCACGAAGTCCAGCTGGGCGAACAGGTTCTGGAGGCGAAAGGGGCGCCTGACGCTCCAGCGGGCCACGTCGAAGGCCAGCGTCACGACGCCGCCAATGGTGCTGACGACGTCGATGAGGCCCTTGCCGAAGCTGGCCACCGACTGGGCGAGGAGCCCCGGCTCGCTAGGGGCCGGCTTGCTGGGGGTCTGCGTGGTCATGCGCTCAGGCGCCTACTCTTACGTGACCCGACGGGGGGCACAAGCGAAGTGTTCCCTCCCCGGCCTGAGTGCGACGTCACCAGGCGGGCGGGCGACGAAGGGACTACCTCACTTCGGAGCGATGCGTTTATGTTCCGCGCCCCTTTCTTTCCAAGCCCGGTGCCCGCGAGGCGCACCGGGCCGAGAACTCAGACGAACATGGCAACTCATAAGGTCGGCGGCGAGGTGGACGCATACTGCACCCGCTGCAAGCTCACCCTCGCGCACACCATCCTGGCGATAGTGGGAACGAAGATCGCTCGGGTGCGCTGCAACACCTGCAACGGGGACCACGCCTACCGAGGCGCCCCGGGCACGACGGACCGCCCCGCGCCCGCTCCGCGCCGGTCCTCGGGTCTGTCCAAGGCGGAGAAGATCATCATCTCCTTCGAGGAGCAGCTCGCGGGCAAGGACGTCGCCAACGCGCCCCGCTACAGCCCGAAGGACACGTACAGCGTGGGTCAGGTCATCCAGCACCCGACGTTCGGCGTGGGTCTGGTGACGGGGGTGCGGGGCGACAAGGTGGACCTCACCTTCCGCACCGACACCAAGACGCTGGTGCACGGCCGTGGCGGCGCCCCCTCGGAGAAGCCGGCCTTCAGCCCGCCCGTCCGGCAGGTCACCGGCCCCGCGGACAAGCCCCAGCTCGCTGCCGCGGATGCCCCCGCGGACGAGCCTGTCGGGGAATCCCCCGCCAACGGGGATTGACCGAGGTCCGCCGGGAGGGTGAAGTCTGGCGGTACTGCTCGTGCGCACCCGCCCGCCGCTCTTCCCGCCGTTCCTCGTGCTGCTGGCCCTGGTCGCTTCGACGGCCATGGCGGAGCCCCTGGACTCCGGGTTGGAGGTGCTCGTCACCCCCGCCCGTGTCGTCCTCGGGCGGGACACGGTCGTCGCGTTGGAGGTCCGCGTGCCCTCGGGCACGGGGCCGGTGCGCGCCGTGGCTTCCTCGGGTCGGCTCTCCGAGGGTCGCCTGAACGAAGGTGCCCGACGCACCTTCCGCTGGACGCCGCCCCCCGTCCGATATCCCCTGGTCGCGGTGTTCGCGTTCTGGGTCGAGGCCGGTGACGCGCCTCCCCAGGTGACGCTGTTCCGGCTCGCGCTGCTCGGACAGACGACGCTCGACGTGGCCACCGCGCCTGGCGCCACCGTTGAAGTCCTCCTCGGGGACAAGCGCTTCGGTCCCATCCAGGCGGATGCCCGGGGCAAGGCCCGCGTCCCGGTGGAGGTGCCTCCTGGTGTCACCTCCGCGCGCGTGCTCGCCACCCGAGGCGAGCTGCACACGGACGCGGCCACGCCCCTGGACGCGCCCCGCGCGAGTCCCCGCGTGGTGGTGCTCACGCCCTCTCCCCTCCCCTCCGACGGAGGCTGGCTGTTCGTCGCGGGAGACGGCCCCGTCGACGTGGACGCGTTGGGCCTGTCCGTCGACGGCGCCCGGTTCGAGCCCGTGCCAGGAGGCTCCGACGTCGCGCGCTTCCGAGTCCTCCCCGAGCCCCAGGCCACCACCGTCACCGCCGTGGTCCACGCGCCGGGCACGGACGAAGCCCGCACCCGGGCCGAGGTGAAACGCGCGCCCGTGGTCGCGGTGCCGCCGGTGGCGCCCGTCGTCGTGGAGCCTCCCTTCAAGTGGCGTCCGGCGCTTCACGTGCTCGCGGGAGGCTCGTTCGCGAGCGGCGACAACACAGGGCCCTTCGGAGTGTTGGGCGGTTCGGTGGCCCTGCCGTGGTGGAGCGGCAGGCTCGCGGCGGAGCTCGAGGTGGGCGTGCGGGGCGCGACGTTCAACGGGACGGTGGGCGCGCTGGGCGCGGTGCGCTCGCAGGTGCTGGCGGTGCCCGTCCTCGTGTCGGCGCGCGCGGACCTGCTCCAAGTCCAGGCGTTCACCCTGTACGGCCGAGCAGGAGGAGGACTGGCGCCTTTCCGCCATCGACTCCGCAGTGACTTCCAGGCGGAGGTGAAAGAGAGCAAGCTTTCGGGCATGGGGTTTCTGGCCATCCAGGGCGCGTACCGATTCGGGCGCTGGAGCGCGCTGGGAGAGCTGCGTGGCGCCTGGGCACCGGCGAGCACGCCCCTGCTGGATGCACAGCTCGGCGGTGTGTCCGCGCTGCTGGGGATGAGGTTCGAGCCATGACGCGCCTCACCGTGCTCCTCGCGCTGCTGCTGTCGGCCTGCGGCTCGAGCGCGGTGCTCCCCGCGCCCACCATCCGTTCGGTGAGCCCTCGGGAGGCGCATGTCGGCTATCCCGGCACCGTCCGCGTGACGCTCGACGTGGTGCTCCCCATCCGCGTGGACTACTCGCGGCAGGAGGCGAGCGCGGGGACGGGCGTGCGGCTGTGGTTCGGTGCGGTGGAAGCGCCGCTGCGTGAGTGGGATGCGGAGGGCACGCTCTCCGCGGACGTTCCTCAGGGATTGGGACCGGGCGCGCACGATATCCGCGTCGTCCTCGCGGATGGGCGCGAGGCGCTGCGTGAAGACGGCTTCACGCTCACCGAAGAGGTGGGCATCGACGAGGATGGAGGCGTCGAGGAGGTGCCCGACGGGGGCATCTTCGTCGCGGATGGAGGCCCGGAGTTCGACGGAGGCTCCGAGCCGGACGGCGGTCCGACTCCAGGCACGCCGATGAAGGAAGGAGACATCACCGGCTTCGAGTTCGAGGTGGTGCCGGAGCAGACCCGGGGCCAGCCCTTCGTCGTCACGGTGCGCGCGCTGGGCCCGCGCGCGGCGGAGTTCGAGGACAAGCTGGACCTCGTCGTGAGCAAGACCAACGGCGGCGTCAGCCCCACCTCGCTGGACATGTTCGTCGCGGGGGTCTGCGCGCAGAGCGTCTCCGTGGACGTCCAGGGCGCCAACGTGTCGCTGACGGTGACGGACCGCTTCGGCGTCGAGGGCACGTCCAACGCCTTCAAGGTGAAGTAACCCGCGTCGTCGTCAGGCCAGCGTGAGGCGCAGCAGCTCCCGGACGCGGCTCATGTCCGGCGGCAGGGGCGCCTCCACCGCGCGGGCCTCCACGCCCGGCAGCGCGGGCCACTCCACGCGCGCGGCATGCAGCGGCGTGCGCCCGAGGACGACGGCGTCACCCTGCCCTCCCAGCTCCTTCTCCAAGAGAGGCGTGTCCCGGCCGTACTGGTGGTCCACCAGCAGCGGGTGCCCCAGGGAGAGCAGGTGCACGCGAATCTGGTGCGTGCGTCCGGTGAGCGGCTCCGCCTCCACCAGCGTCGCACGGTCAAAGCTCTCCACCGGCCGCACTCGGGTGCGCGACGCCTTCGCGTCCGCTTCTCCCGGCCGGGCCACGCGCATGCGGCCCTTGCGAGCGGCCACCAGCGGCGCGTCGACGAGGACGGGCGCATCGACGCGCCCCTCCACCAGCGCGACATAGCGCTTGCGCACCTGGCCCGCCTCGAAGGCCACGGAGAGCGAGCGGTGCACCTGGGCATCGAGCGCGAAGATGAGCGCTCCGGACGTGTCGCGGTCCAACCGGTGCACCACGAAGATCTTCTGTCCGCGCTGGGTCTCCAGCGCGTCGCGCAGGGAGGGGCCGCCATCACGCCCGGGGATGACCGGCACCCCGGGCGGCTTGTCCACCACCAGCAGTCCTCCCCCTTCGAAGAGGATGCGAACCTCCGTCACTCGTACTCCGAGGCCTGCACCACGGAGATGGGGCCGAGCCCGCGAAGCTGCTTCTTCACCGCGTCCGCCTTGCCCAGCACGACGATGGCGGGCGGCTCGGCGAAGCAGTACTTCTTCGCGACAGCGGCCACCTGCTTCGGCGTCACCGCGCGCAGCCTGTCGCGGAAGTTCATCACCCAGTCGTCACCGAGCCCGTTCAGGCGGATGTCGGCGATGCTGCTGGCGATGGACTCGTTCGTCTCCGTGCGCAGCGGGTAGAGGCCGCCCATGTACGCCTGCGCGTCCCGCAGCTCGCCCGGCTTGATTCCGGAGTCGCGCATCTTGGCGATCTCCGCCAGCGACACGTCGATGATCTCCCGCGTCGACTCCGTCTTGGTGAAGGTCGACAGCGCGAAGATGCCCGCGGCGTTCATCGCGTCGAACCAGCAGCCGATGCCGTACGTGAGGCCCCGGTTGACGCGGACCTCGTTCATCAGGCGCGACGTGAAGCCGCCGCCCAGGGCCACGTTCATCGCGGTGGACGGGAAGTAGTCCTCGTGGCCGGTGCGGTAGCCCGGCCCGCCCATGCGCACCTGCGACTGCGTCTGGTCCGGCTTGTCCACCACGATGACCTTGCCGGCCTTCGCCACCTTGGCCAGCGGCGGAATGACCAGGGGCGCGTCGGGGCCCCCCGTCCAACCGGCGAAGGCCTCCTCGGCCGCGGCGGCCACTCGCTTGGGGTCCACCGCGCCCACCACCACCAGCATGGCGACCTTCGGCCCCATGCGCTCGTGGTGGAAGCGGACGACATCGTCCCGCGTGAAGGTCGCCACCGTCTTCGCCGAGCCGCTCACGTCGTGCCCGTAGGGATGATTCCCCCACAGCGCCTGGACCAGGGCCCGGTCGGCGATGACGGACGGCTCGTCCAGGTCGTTGGCGAACTGGGCCAGCGCGCGCTCTCGCGCGTCCAGCACCTCCGACTCCGGGAAGCTGGGCTCCTTCACGAGCTGGCCCATGATGCCCAGCATCTGCGCGAAGTGCTCGGCCGGGGTGGTGATGGCGACGGACAGGGTGTCCTCGCCCACGCCCACGCCCAGGCTTGCGCCCACGAACTCCACGGCCTCGTCGATGGCCTCCGCGCTCAGGCGGCGCGTGCCCCGGCGCAGCAGCCGGCCCGCGAAGTCCGCGATGCCATGCTTGCCCGCGAGGTCCGTGGCGCTGCCGGCGCGAATCACCAGCCGCATGGAGACCATGGGCAGGGGGCCGCGCTCGGCGGCGACCACGCGCAGCCCGCTGGACGTGGTGCTCTCATGCAACGTGGGGAACACCAGCGCGCGACTGGCCGAGCTGGTGACGGGCGCGGCCTTGCGAGACGCGCTCTTGCGAGGCGCGGCCTTCGTGGCCCGGGCCGCCGGCTTCTTCGCGGCGCGGCGGGGGGAGGACTTCGGGGTTCGGCTCTTCTTGCGGGAGGCCATGGAGGCAATCAGCTTTCTGCGGAAGGCGCGGGCAGCAGCGTCACGACGGAGCGCCGCTCGGGGAGGAGGTACTTCGCGACGGCGGCCTTCACCTGCTCGCTCGTCACGGCGGCATAGGCCGAGGGCAGCGTGAGGACGTGACGCCAGTCGCCCAGCAGCGCCTCGTAGTTGCCCATGGCATGCGCGCGGCCATTGTTGGTGCCCAGCTCGCGCAGGTGGTCCGAGCGCAGGTTGTTGAGCGCCTTCTGCAGCTCGCGGTCCGTGATTCCGTCACGCGCCAGCTTCTCCAGCTCCGTGTACAGCGAGGCCTCCGCCTTCTGCGGGTCCGCGCCCGGCTTGAGCTCCAGGAAGAAGAGGACGGTGCCGGGGTCGATGCGCCAGCCCCAGTCCAGGCCCACGCCCACCACCACCTTCTGCTCGTACACCATGGAGCGGGTGAGGCGGCTGCCCTCCCCCTTCGTGAGCACGTACTGCGCCACGTCCAGGGCCAGCGTGTCCTCGTCGCGCGCGGGCGGGCCCCGGTAGCCGATCATCACGGCCGGGGACTGCGCGGGGTGGCGCACGGTGGCTCGACGCTCACCGCGCTGCTCGGGCTCCGCGTTGATGACGGGCAGCGGCGCGGGGCCCCGGGGGATATCGCCGTAGTAGCGGCGCACCAGCGCCAGCGTCTTCTTCGGGTCGATGTCACCCGCGATGTAGAGCATCGCGTTGTTGGGGGCGTAGTAGGTGCGGAAGAACGCCTGGCAGTCCTCGCGGGTGATGGCTTCGATATCCGCCAGCCAGCCAATCACCGGCCAGCGGTACGCGTGCGCCTTGTAGACGAGCGAGTCCAGCTCCTCGCCCATCATCCCGCCGATGTCGTTGTCCATGCGGACGCTGCGCTCTTCCTTCACCACCTCGCGCTCGCTGGTCAGCATCTCCTGGGAGATGCGCAAGGAGCGCATCCGGTCCGACTCCAGGTCGAGCACCGTCTCCAGCGCGTCGGAGGCGAAGTCGTCGTAGTACACCGTCATGTCGTGGGACGTGTACGCGTTGGAGCTGCCGCCGTTGGACTCCAGCGTCTTGTCGAACATCTTGGGGCCGTACTTCTTGGCCCCGTTGAACATCATGTGTTCGAAGAGGTGGCTGATGCCGGTGATGCCGGGGCGCTCGTTGCGGCTGCCCACGTTGAAGAAGGTGTAGAGGCTGACGACGGGGGCCAGGTGGTTGGCCAGCAGTCTCACCTGGAGGCCATTGGGAAGCGTGGCCTCGTGCACGTCGAACAGGGACTGGAGGGCGGGGTCCGCGGCGCGGGCGGGGGCGGTGGTCTTCGGGGAAGCCTTGCGCATAGGCCCCCAACGTATACAGGGCGGGGCTACAGGTCCACGACACCTTCACGCAGGGCCATCACGACTGCTTCCACGTGAGAGTTGACGCCCATCTTCCGGTAGATATGTGACAGGTGTGTCCGGACGGTGCGGCGCTCCAGCGTCATCACGTGGCCGACCTCCGCGTTGGAGAGTCCCTTGGCCACGTAGCCCAGCACCTCGAACTCGGTGGGCGTCAGCTTCCAGGGGTTGTCCGCCTTCTTCTCCGGCGTGGCGGGCTTGCCCTGGATGGACTGGAAGTAGTTCCAGAAGCGACGGGCGATGATGGCCTCCAGCACGGTGCCGCCCGCCATCACCTCGTGGATGCCGGCGCGAATCTTCTCCGGTCCCACGCGCTTCACCAGGTAGCCGGACGCGCCGGCCTGGATGGCCTCGTAGACCTTCTGCTCGTCGTCGAACGAGGTGAGGATGAGGATCTCCACCTCCGGCGCCCGGCGCTTCACCTTCTGCGTCACCTGGATGCCGTTGATGCCCGGCAGCTCCAGATCCAACAGCACGAGCTGCGGACGGAGGCGGACGATGTCCTCCACCGCGGACTCGCCCTCCTGGCTGCTGCCCACGACTTCCAGCTCCTCGAACGTGCTCAGCACCTTGAGCAGGTTCTTGAGCAGCTGCGGCTGGTCCTCGACGACGAAGATGCGAGTGCGGTCCATGGTCACCGTCGGGGGGGCACGCGGAAGTCCAGCATGTGCACCTGGTGGGTCTTGCCCTTCACGATGCGGACCGGCATCTTCTTCACCTCACCGGTCGACAGCGCGATCATCAAGACCTCGTAGGAGCCGACGCGCACGGGGTAGCGCTTCACGGGCGTCGTGCGGCTGATGAGGTCTCCATCGAGGAACACCTTCGCGGGGATGTTGGACTCGACGGTCAGGTAGCCGCGCACCTTGGCGGGGGGCTTGTTGAGCGAGACAACGGTCTCCTCCACCTCCTCCCGAGGCTCCGGCGCGCGGGTGGCGGCGGCCTTCGGCGGCGGCGCGGGGCGGGGAATCGGCGTGGGGTCCGGCGGGAGGACGGGGACGTCGGCGGCCGTCTCCGGCTCCTGCGACGTCTCGCTGCCTCCCAGGCGCCACGCGGCGATGATGAACGTGGTGAGGCCGATGAGCGCCAGCACTCCGGCGATGGCGACCAGCCTGCCGCGACGATGCTCCGTCTCGCGGATGCTCCGCGCCTGCTGGGTGTTCACCCGCGGGGGTTGCTGCGCGGGGAGCGCGGGCGCGGAAGGCGGCGGCATCGCGATGTCGTCGCGCTGTCCCGGGTGGGCCACCGCGGGGAACGGGTCCGGCAGCGTGCGCGGCCCCTTCTCCACGGGCGGCGCGCGCTTGGCGCGGGCGGCGGCGCGGCGGCCGGCGACGGAGAACTCCTCGTCATCGTCGGAGAGCGGGCTCGGAGAAGAGAAGTCCTCCACGACGCGCATGCGCGGGTTGCGGCCCTGGGGGCGCGCGGCCCCCTGCCCCGCTCCGCCACCCTGGGCGCCATGCGGACGGCGCGGCTTGGCGGGAGCGGCACCCGGAGGCGCGTCCCAGCTCTGCTCGGCCCCGACGCTCCGGGTCCCCTCCGTCCAGTCGCCTTCGGGCAGGCGCGCCTCGGGCTCCGGAGCGCTCGCGGCGGACGGGGCGATATCCGGCTCGTAGTCCTCCGGCCGGTACTCCTCGAAGCCGGGCGCTGACTCCACCGTCGCCGCGCGGGCCTCCGTCTCGGTGAGCGCGCGGCTGTAGGGGGCGCGCTGGACGATGGAGGCCTCGGGCTCCTCGGCGCCCAGGCCCAGGTCATCCATCTCCGCGCCGGAGATGGGCTCCAGCGAGAATGGCTCCTTGAACGGCGGGGCCGCGAGGCTCGCGACGCTGACCTCGTTGGGGAACAGCTCGGTGACGAAGCGGCGCACGTCGTCCGCGCCCGGCATGCCGCCGCTGGCGGAGAGGAAGTTGCGCAGCGCGTTCGAGAACTCCGCGCAGGAGCGGAACCGCCGCCCCGCGTTGGGCTCCAGCGCGCGGAGCACCAGCGGATCCAACCGGGCGTTGATGCGACGGTCCAACCGGCTGGGCGGAGGCAGCCCCTCGCTGCGGCGCGTGGAGACGCCGCCGCTGCCGGGAATCACCGGCTCGCGCTGCGTGAGCAGCTCGTAGGCGATGGCCCCCAGCGAGTACACGTCCGAGGACTCCGTGGCGGCCTCTCCGCGCGTGACCTCGGGCGCGCGGTACGTCCCACGGCCCCGGCCCGCGAAGGACTTGCGCAGCTGCGGCACCGCCAGGAGCGCGCGCATCGCGCCGAAGTCACAGATGGCGGGCAGGCCATTGCGGCCCAGCACCACGTTGCCAGGGGTGATGGCCCCGTGGAGGACGCCCGCGTCGTGCGCGTGCTGCACGGCGTCCAGCAGCTGGATGACGATGTAGAGCGCGACCGCCGAGGGGAGGACGACCTCCTTGGTGTGCAGGCGCTGGAGCGCGGTGCCCAGGAGCGCGCCGTCCACGTCCTCGCGCACCACGGCGAGCCGCTGACGGGCCACGCCCATGTCCACGACGTGGAGGATGCCGGGGTGGCGCACGGACTGGAGCAGACGGGTCGTCTCGGCCAGGTCCAGCGCGTAGGCGGGGTCCGACGTCTTGGGGTGGAAGAGCTTCACCACCACCTCGGCCGAAGGGGCCTGGACGGCTTCGTAGAGCTCCGCCAGCTCTCCGGACTCGATTCGACCCGTCAGACGATACGTGGCGCTCATCGCTTCTTTCGCGCCGGGCGGCGGCGGGGCACTGCGGAGAAGACGAAGCCACACCAGACGCACGACTCGCCGCGTCGGCCTGGTGGCAGCTCCAGGGTACAGCCCGGACAGCGCGGGCGCGCTCGCCGGGACACCGTCGTCGAGGGCTCGGCCGCCCGCCCGGAGGAGGGACTCCCAGGACTGACGCCAGGACGAGGAGCCGCGGCGCGCAGCCGGGCCTCCAGGCGTCGCACCCGGTCTTCAAGCGCGGCGACCCGGGTGGCCAGGCGCGCATGGACTTCCTCGGGAGACTCCGAGGGTTGACGTCGAACGGGCGAACGCATCGCGGTCCAGGAGCGTGCCATGCCCGTCGGGGGCCCTCAAGGACCGAGCCGCGGACACGTACGCGTGTTATGTGTGGATGTCCCGTGGCTCCAACCCTGTCCCCCTTCCGTCCGATCCCCGGCGGGCCCTCTCCGGACCCGCTGCATGGGAGCTTTCGTTCACCTCTCAACCGCGCGCGCGCGGAGTCAGCGGCCCAGCACGCCCAGCAGCTCCTCGAGGATGAGGCACTGACGCGACTGCTCACCACGCCGCGTGCCCCCACCCGGGACACCGTGCCGAGGGCGCGTGAGGTCTTCGTCAATCGCAACCTGCGCATGTCCGGCGTCGAGCTGATTGGCTTCGACATGGACTACACGCTGGCCATCTACCACATGCGCCGGCTGGAGCAGCTGTCGTTCGACATGACGCTGGCCAAGCTCATCAGCGAGTACCACTACCCTCCGCTGGTGGGGAACCTGCTCTACGACCACCACTTCGTGATGCGCGGGCTCGCGGTGGACCGCCTCAACGGAAACATCCTCAAGATGGACCGCTTCGGCCACGTGGGCCGCGCGTACCACGGGCTGCGTCCGTTGAAGTCGGAGGTGCAGCGGGAGCTGTACCGCAACAAGCGCGTGCGGCTGCGCAACCCGCAGTTCGCGTGGAACGACACGCTGTTCGCGCTGCCGGAGACGTGCCTGTTCGCGGGCATCATCGAACTCCTGGAGTCGCTGGGGCAGAGCGTCGACTACGGCAAGCTCTACGACGACATCCGCGAGGCCATCGACGCGGTGCACCGGGACAACTCGCTCAAGCGCGAGGTGCGCAAGGACCTGGGCCGGTACGTGTTCCTGGATCCGGAGCTGGGGCCCGCGCTGCACAAGCTGCGCTCGGGTGGGAAGCGGTTGTTCCTGCTGACGAACTCGGCGTGGGACTACACGGACGCGGTGATGAAGTACCTGCTGGACGGGCAGCTGCCGGAGTACCCGAGCTGGCGCAACTACTTCGACGTCGTGGTGACGGCCGCGGGCAAGCCGGGCTTCTTCACCGACGCGCGGCCGTTCCTGGAGCTGGACACGTCGACGGAGGAAGGTCGCTCCGTGGGCGAGGCCACGTCGTTGGACCGGGGGAAGGCGTACTCGGGCGGCAACCTGGCGCGCTTCGAGGAACTCACGGGCTACCGGGGTGAGAACATCCTGTACGTCGGCGACCACATCTACGGCGACATCTTGAAGTCGAAGAAGTCGTCGCTGTGGCGCACGTGCATGGTGGTGCAGGAGATTGAAGATGAGATCACCTACACCGCCACGCGGCGCGAGGAGATTGGCACCCTCACCCAGATGGAGATCCTCCGCGAGCGTCTGGATGACGAGGTCAACCACCACAAGACGCTGCTCAATCTCCTGGAGCGGCGGCTGGAGCGAGAGCCGCTGACGCCCGAGGAGCGCGAGTCGGTGGAGGAGCAGCGCCGGCAGCTGAAGTCGGAGCTGGACAAGATGCGTCGCGCGCTGAAGGACGCGACGGGCATCGCCGACACGCTGGAGGAGGACGTCGAGGAGGGCTTCAACCCGTACTGGGGCCTGCTGTTCAAGGAAGGCAACGAGAACAGCCGCTTCGGCTACCAGGTGGAGCAGTACGCGTGTCTCTACACGAGCCGCGTCTCCAACTTCCTGCATCACTCGCCCATGCAGTACTACCGCTCGCCGAGAGACCAGATGCCGCACGAGCAGGCCGGTGCGCTGTCCGCGCGGCTGTCGCCCATGGGTGGAGAAGGTCCGCCCAAGGGCGCTGGGAAGGACTGACGGCTCGCGACGGTGTCACGTCGTCTGGGGATGCGCGGCCACGCGCCCCCAGGCGACATCGGAGAAGCGTGACAGCGGCTCCGGAGTGAGCCCGAGCTTGCGCAGGTCATCCGTGTAGCGCGCGCCCTTCACCACCACCCAGCGGCGCGCCACGCGTCGACCTTCCTCGAGCGTCTCCGCGGACAAGGGCGCATGCTCCGCGAAGCGACGCAGCACCTCGAACGCGGGCTGGGCCTTCTTCGGCTTCGCGAACATCGGGTCGAAGAACACCACGTCGAACGAATCCGACGGCAGCGTCTTGAGGTGCTCGCGCGCGTCCGCGTGCACCACCTCCACCACGCACGAGTCGGCCCCGCGCTCGTAGCGCCGCAGCCCCTCCCCCGCCACCGCGCACAGCGCCAGGCTCTTCTCCAGTCCGACGACGCGCCCGGACGGGCCCACCGCCAGCGACGCCACCAGCGCGTCCTGCCCCAGGCCCAGCGTGCAATCCAACACCGAGTCCCCCGCGCGCAGCTCCGCCACCCGCACGAAGGTGTCCGGCTCTCCCGCCCGCAGGCGCATCAGCCGCAGGTGCGCCATGCCCGCATGGAACCCGAAGGAGCCCTCCGGCTCCCACAGCGTCACCCCATCCCCACCCACCACCAGCAGGGCCTCCACCTTCGTCCCGAGCCAGGGGGCGATGCCCTCCTTCGCGCGACGCGGCAGGAACGGCAGCCCCCACCGCGCCGCCACGGCCCGCGCCTCCTGCAGCTGCGCGGCATCCACCTTGGTGCTGGTCGTCACCGCCAGGGGTACGGGGGGCATGAGCGGCGCGCATCCTGCCCCAGCCGCGCTTCAACGCAACGCATCAGGACGCAAGTCCGGGCTGTCACCGATGTCCGGAAAATATCACTAGTAGATAAATTTTCCGAACATCATAGGAATTCTTGGCTTCTCGGCTAACACTCCACTTCCTTCGGATGGTGGAGAAAGCCGAAGCCACCATGCGGAGGATCCCCCTGGAGAACACGCATGCGTAAGAGAGCAACAGGAGTGGCCGTGGCATTGCTGATGGCGGCCTGCGCGGCCAGTTCCGCGAGCGCCGCCACCACTGGCGCGCAGCCGTCTGGCTCGTCCGCCATCTTCTTCATCGACACCACGTCGTGGGCAGACATCCACTACAAGGTGAACAACGGTTTGCAGCAGAACGTGAGGATGGTCGTCACCGGCGGCCGCAACCAGTTCACGGTGAGCGGCCTCATCACCGGTGATTTCGTCGACTACTCCTTCACCTATTGGGACGTGGCCTGTAACTGCGCGTACGACACCACCTGGGCGCGCTACACGCACTCGGGCTCATCGCAACCCGACGCCGGCACCGGCACCCCGGACGCCGGCACCGGCACCCCCGACGCAGGGCCCCCGCCCGACGTGGGGAACATCATCCCCCTCTTCAACAGCGGCACCGCGCTGGAGCCCGCGACGACGCAGGACACGGCGACCGCGCTCATCACCCGCGTAGGCGACCGTGTGCGTGACAGGCACGCGCGCGAGTCCCAGTACCAGGCGTATGACCACTACCTGGCGCGATACTTCGAGAACCGCACCTTCTGGCTCGAAATCTTCGACGAGGTCGCCAAGGGCGGCAGTCAAATCCGGGTGAATCTCCACACGGTGTATCCGCACGAGGGCACGAACTTCCGCGCCTTCTTCCGCGGCCTCAACACCGTGGCGGAGTACTTCCACAACGGGACGTTCGAGCGGGTGAACGACTTCCTCTACACCGCGAGCGTCAACTTCAACGCCAAGGAGGGCCGGGCCATCCGCGTGGGTGACCGGATGGAGATCGAAGCCGGCGTCTTCCTTCGGCAACCGGTGGAAGGCCGCTTCAACTACTACGGCCGCGCCCTGCTCTACATCGTGGGCAGCGCGGGAATCGTCCCCTTCGAGGGCCAGGGCGCCATCCTGGACTCCTTCGCCCTCCCCGCGGCGGGCTGGTCGGGTGGCCGCACCACGCTGAACTACCCGTACTCCAACGAGCCGAGGAACCGGTTCCTGCAGATGGCGCTGAACATGGCGCCCGTCAACGCGCAGCCCTTCGTCGAGGGCCGTCGCCTGCACCACACCGACTTCAGCGACGGCAGCCACTCGGAGCCGGGCAACCCCGGCTTGTCGTCGCAGGTGAACAAGCTGGGGCCTCACTACATCTCCCGCTCCTGCATCTCCTGCCACGTGCAGAATGGCCGAGGCCTGCCGCCCGCCGTCAACACCACCCTGGGCAACTACGTCGTCAAGGTGGGCCGGGTGAACGGCTCCACGGTGACGGCGGACCCGTTCCTGGGCTTCCGTCTCCAGCCGCGCAGCACCAGCGGCACGCCCGAGGCGGACGTGCGCATCGCCAGCTGGACCACCCGGACGGGCCAGTTCGCGGACGGCACGGGCTACGAGCTGCGCCGGCCCAACTACAGCTTCCTCAACGTCATCCCCACGAACCACTCGGCGCGAATCACGCCGCAGCTCGTGGGCCTGGGCCTGCTGGAAGCGGTACCGGAGACGACCGTCGCGGGGCTCGCGGACCCGAACGACAGCAACGGTGACGGCATCTCCGGCCGCATGCAGGCCGTCGTCGACCCGGAGACGGGCCAGACGCGGCTGGGGCGCTTCGGGTGGAAGGCCGGCATCGCCCGGCTCAAGCACCAGGTGGCCGAGGCCCTCAACCGGGACATCGGCGTCACCAGCGCCGTGTTCCCCACCGGCGACTGCGGCCCCTCGCAGCAGGGGTGCGCGGGTTCCAGCCAGGAGCTGAACAACACGGACCTGGACAAGATGGTGCGCTACGTGGCGCTGCTCGGCGTGCCCGCGCGGCGAGACTTGCGCGACACCACCGCCCTGCGCGGCGAGACGCTGTTCGCGAACGCGGGCTGCGCGAAGTGCCACGCGGCCTCGCTCACCACCAGCGCCTTCCACCCGAACGCGGAGCTGCGCGGGCAGACCATCCGCCCGTACACGGACCTGCTCCTGCACGACATGGGCGCGGACCTGGCGGACAACCTGCCCGAAGGCATCGCCTCCGGCGCCGAGTGGCGCACGCCCCCCTTGTGGGGCATCGGCCTGACGGCGGGCGTCAGCGGCGGCGAGGCGTACCTGCATGACGGTCGCGCTCGCAACCTCACAGAGGCCATCCTCTGGCACGGGGGCGAGGGCAACGCCTCCAAGAACGCCTTCGTCGCGATGAACTCCGCGGATCGCGCCGCGCTGCTGAAGTTCCTCCAGTCGCTGTAGTCGTCGACCCACAAGGGCCGTTCGACTTGGGCTCGGGGAGTCCCGAAGACAGGGGCTCTCCGAGCCGGGGCTGGGGGACTACGACGCTTCCACGGCCTGGAGCTTCCGGCCACCCTGCTGCATCTGCGCCACGGTGACGGACTGGTTCCGGCCGTTGCGCTTGGAGTGGTAGAGGCACTGGTCGGCGAGGTCGATGAGCTGCTGCTTCTCCATCCCGTGGTCCGGGAAGGTGGCGATGCCCAGCGACATGGTGATGCGCAGGGGCCCCATCTCCGTCTGGAAGATCTCCGCCTTCACCGCCTCGCGAATCCGCTCGGAGATGGTGTACGCGCCCTTCGCGTCCGTCTCCGGCATGACGATGACGAACTCCTCGCCGCCGTAGCGCGCCACCACGTCCGTGTCGCGCGCCATGGACTTGATGATGCGCGCCACGCCCTTGAGCACCTGGTCTCCCGTCGGGTGGCCGTAGGTGTCGTTGACGCTCTTGAAGTGGTCCACGTCCGTGAGGATGACGGAGCACTTGCGCTCGTAGCGCCGCGCCTGCGCGAGAATCTCGTCCGCCTTCGTCTGGAAGGTGCGGTGGTTGAACAGGCCGGTGAGGCCGTCCGTCGTCGCCATCCGCTCCATCTGCTCGTAGAGCTGTGCGCGCAGCACCGCCTGCGCGGCCTGGATGGCGATGACTTCGATCATCCGCAGCACGTCCTGCTCGAAGTTCGCCTTCTTGCGCGAGCCCGCCACCAGCGTGCCCAGGATGCGGTCGCCCGCCACCAGCGGGAAGATCTTCAGCGCGCCCAGGCCGCGAATCTGCGTCTCGTCGTCGAAGATGACCTGGCGGTCCATGGCCTTCAAGTCCCGCCCCGGCAGCGGCGCGCCGTAGCGCACCACGTTGGCGACCAACCCGTTGTTGTCCGGGAAGGAGCGGCCCTCCAGCGCCTTGCCCTGCGCCGTCACGCCCGTCATCCGCGCCACGCGGTGCATCCGCTTGCCGTCGACTTCCGACACCAGCGTCACCGCGCAGAAGTCCAGGCCCGCCAGCTGCCGGGTGCTCTCCAGCACCGCCACGAAGACCTGCTCCGGGCTGCCCGCGCGGTTGAGCTCCTCGATGGCCTTGAAGAACCGGTCCTTCTCGTCGCGCGTCTTGCGGATGTAGCTCATCACCCGCTCGACTTCGATGGAGCGCAGCACCTCGCCGGCGATGGTGCTCAGGAGCTTCTCGTCCTGGTCGCTGAACGGCTCATGGGCCAGCCGGTCCGCCACGAGCACGCCGCGCACCAGGCCGCTGCCCTCGATGATGGGGACCGCCAGCAGGGCCTGCACGTGGGGGCCGCTGCCCTCGTAGTACGTCACGCCCTTGAGTCCCTGGGGGGAGTTCATCCGCACCGGCGCGCGGCGCTTGAGCACGCCGCCGATGATGCCCTCGCCCGCGCCGAACCGCTCGCGCTGCACCCGCTCGGAGCCGGAGCGGCAGTCGTAGAGCTTCAGGCTGCGGTCGTCGGAGGCGAGCAGGAAGGCCGCGCAGGTGTGGGTGCGCAGGCCCGTCTCGGCGATCTCCAGCGCCGCGTGCACCGCGCCTTCAATCTCCTTCACCGAGGCGACGAGCCACTTCTCGTCGGAGCTCATGCCGCTGAAGCTGTCCGCCGTGCCGGAGCTGACCAGGCGGAAGGTGCGCGCGCGCTCCTCCACCTCGCGGATGCGCTTCTGCACCGCGTCGTTCTCCGCCCGGCGCGCCACGGCGATGCGCGACGCCAGCACCAGGTGGTACAGGCCCGCGAACAGCACGAGGAACGCCGAGTGCATCGCGAAGCTCGCCCCGTTCGGCACCGGGCCGCCCAGCGTCACCAGCGCGTCGAACACCAGCGCCACGCCCAACAGCGTCAGCCCCGCGTTGCGCGGCAGGAAGGCGACCAGGAACGCCATCAGGAGATAGACGATGGGGAACAGCTCCCCTCCCCCAATCGCCACGACGATGAAGCCCGCGGCGACCAGCCCGCCGCCCAGCTCCAGGTCATCCCGCAAATCAATGACCGCGCCCACCGAGCCGCGCATGGCCCGGCGCCACGCCGCCACGGCGATGCCCACGAGGAGGAACAACACCAGCGCGGCCTCCGTCCAGCCCAGCGTCTGCAGGCCTCGGAAACCGCCGCGCGCCAGGTGGAGGAAGGTGGCCAGCCCCGCGACGGCGGGAACGAGCCGCACGGCATGACGCAGCAACCTTCCGGGCGACGGAAACGCGCTCAGCGACGTCATGGTGACTCCAGATGAAAGACGAGCTCGCCCGGCTTCACGTAGCCGAGCTCTTCACGGACGGCCCGCTCCAGCGCCGCGGGGTCCTTGCGCAAGGCGGCGATTTCTTGTCGCAGCGCCTCGTTCTGCTCGGACAGGGAGGAGTTGCGCTGCTGGAGCGCGTCCACGTCCTGTCGCAAGGAGAGGTAGCGGCGGAAGCCCTTGGCATCCGCCACCGACAGCAGGCTCAAGGCCCCCGCCACACCGACCGCCACCACCAGGAGCTTTCCGCGAGCCGTCATGAACGCCGGCGACGATACCCGCGAGCCTCGCCCTCGCAAGAAATCCGCTCCAGACCTGTAGCACCCGGCGACTTCGCGCGCTCAGTCCTGCTTCAGGAGCTTCTCAATCGCCTTCGCCACGTCGTCGTGCCCTTCCACGCCCTGCCAGCCGGCCACCGCGCGGCCTCGCCGGTCCAACAGGACGGTGGTGGGCAGCCCCTTGATGGGGCCGAAGGGGCTGCGGCCCTCGATGATCCACGGAGAGGCCAGCAGCACCGGGTAGCGGGGGGCGTAGTGGTCCGCGAAGGGCTGGAGCACCTTGGCGCCCTCCAGGTCCATCCCCACGGAGACGACCTGAAACCCCTGGGCGCCGTAGTCGCGCTGGAGCGCCTCCAGCGTCGGCATCTCCGCCAGACACGGGAAGCACCACGTCGCGAAGAAGGAGACGAGGACGACCTTGCCCTGGAGCTTGCGCACGTCGTGGCGCGTGGGCCCCACCGAGGGCAGGGCCAGCGACTGGAGGAAGGCGGGCCCGGCGTCCACCGGCCGTGTGCCCCGGCACCCCGCCAGCGTCAGCAGGGCGATGCAGGCCAGGGCTCGCGCGACGGCGCCCATCTCACGCTTCCGGGTCGGGAGGAATGCCGCGCTGACAGTCCCGGCACAGGCCGTACAGCTCCATCTTGTGCGACGTCACCGCGAAGCCGTGCTTCTTGGCCACCGCGTCCTGGAGATTCTCGATGCGATCATTCTCGAACTCGATGATGGTGCCGCACCGGGTGCAGATGAGGTGATCGTGGTGATCTCTCCCCGCCGCCGCCTCGTAGCGCGTCTGGCCGTCGCCGAAGTTCCGGGCGTGGGCCAGGCCGCACTCGTTGAGCAGCTTCATGGTCCGGTACACCGTCGCGACGGAGACCTTCGCGTCCTGCGCGCGCACCTTGTTCCACAGCTCTTCGACCGACAGGTGGCCCCCCACGGCGAAGAAGGTGTCGATGATGAGGCTGCGCTGCCGCGTGCTCTTCAGGCCGTGCTGGGCCATGTAGCGGGCGAGCACCTCGTCCTTGTCCTTGATGTCTTCGTGGTCGTGGCCCTGCATGAAATCCCTCGGTAGGGGGCCGACCCTGCGCTGGCCCTCTCATCCTTGTTGTCACCGCGCCCCGAAAACGCGCGCCCCGCCCATCCCCCCAGCTCCGATCATCTTCGAAGTAAACGGTCGACGACCTCTGTTGGTCTCCGGACGCGGGGCATCTGATACCCCCCGCCTCCTCGGCCCGCAACGTCGGCGGCCGGCGTCAAGGAGCGCTCCCTCCCTTGGCCGGCCTCCGTATCATGGCTTGCAACCGCCGCTGGCTGTTTAGATTGGAGTCGGACTGGCTCATTGACACCTGTCTGGCCACGAAGATAGAGGCATCGGCCCTCGTAAACGAGCATTTTTCCGCACCTTTCCATGACCAGCCCCTGGCAGAGAAGACGACAGCCCGACGACGTCCCCACCCCTGTGGCGGTTGCCGTCTCGGATTTCTGCCGGCGCGCGAAGTCGCCGGCACCCGCTCCCGAGGTCCGTGAAGCACTCGCCTTGCTGCTCGAGGACGATGACTTCCGGGTCCGGGCCCTCACCGACGCCGAGCCGGAGACCACCCCCCTGGGGCCCTTCGCCGTCGTGGACATCCTCAAAGGGACCGCCCCCACCGTTGCCGCCCAGCGTCAGAGCTGCGGCTACTACGACGTCGCCCGCGAGCTGGCCTATGTGCGGGAGGAGAAGACCCCCAAGCCCACCCCGGCCGCGGATCCCTCCTTCGCCCTGCCCGCCGCCAAGCCCGCCGAGTCCTCCGGCAAGGCGAAGAAGGCCTCCAAAGCGGAGGAGGCGGCCACCGTCCAGGAGCGCATCGCTCCGAAGAAGCGCTCCACCCTGGTGGACGAAGAGACGACCGCGCCCTCCGAGCAGGAGCTTCAGGCGCTGGATGACGGGCCTAGCTTCCTGCGGCGCGACCTGCCCCGCCCCCGAGGCCGCTTCACCCGCGTGGAGGCCCCCCGCACGCCCTTCGTGGAGCTGACGCGCGCCGGCGGCAAGGAGCTGCTGGAGGCCTCGCTGGAGGGCTCCGAGCACCGCTTCGCCCTGCTGCGCAACATGTCCCACCGCTTCAACGGCTCCCGCGGCGACCTGACGCTCGTGGATCTGGAGACGGTGCTGAGAGATCACGGCCTGCTCGACGCGCTGAAGGAGAAGGAGCGACTCCAAGTCTTGGACGCCTACACCCAGCAGCGTGGCGCCACGGGCCGGGTGGGCTGGGCGCTGGGCGTCAGTCCGCCGGAGCTGGCGCGGCTGGTGGCCTCCGTGGGGCTGTCCGAAGATGTGGAGGCGCTGCGCGAGCGCTTCCGCCGCGAGGCGCTGGCCACCTCGCACCTGACGCACCGGTTGGATCTGCTGGGCCGTGAGAAGTACCTCGCGGACCTGGGCATCCAGCGCAAGTTCAACGAGTCGCTCCGCAAGGATTTGGAGCGGCTGCTGCGGGACGAGCTGCCCGGCGCCACGGACCTGCACGGGCTCTGTGACTCCGTGGGCCGCAAGTACGGCTCTCCCGCGGAGCTCATCTTCCGCGCCATCGAGCGCCTGGGGCTCGCGGAAGGGCTGCGCAAGCAGCTCTACCCCGGCGCTCCCCCCTCAACTCCCTGAAGAGGCACCGCACCATGCCCATCTACGAGTACGCCTGTCAGAGCTGTGGAAAAATCATCGACGTGCTGCAGAAGTTCTCCGACCCGGCGCCCGCCGCGTGCACCGCATGCGGCGCTGAAGGACCGCTGACCAAGATGCTCAGCCGCTCCAGCTTCGTCCTCAAGGGCGGCGGCTGGTACTCCGACCTGTACAGCTCCACGAAGAAGGACGGCTCCTCGTCCTCTTCCTCGAGCGCCTCGGGCTCTTCGAGCAGCGGCTCGTCGTCCTCGTCCAGCACCCCGTCGTCGACGCCCGCTGCGGCCCCGCCGAGCAGCGCCCCCGCGCCGGCCGCGGCCTCGGGCGACAAGAAGTAGTCGGACGCGGAGGGGCGGAAAATTCGCGCGGGGTCCGGGAGCGACGCAGACTCGCTCCCCGTGCCCTTCCCCCCCTCCAAGCGCCCTCCCCGCCAATGTGCTCTGTGCGGTCACCCGGAGCTCACGGACACGCGCGGGCTCGGCCGCTTCCTGTTGGTGCCGGACCCGAATGGTCGGGGGCCCGTGTGTCCGCTGCAGCGAGGCTGCCGTGGCGGCAAGCGGGAAGCCTCCGCCGCGACGACGCTGACTCAAGCCTCTCGCTGAGCTAAGCAAGGCCCTTCCCGCGCGCCCTGTCGCGGAAGGTGCCCCGATGCTCGCCCGACGCCCCGTCTCCTCGCTGTCCCTCCTCGTGCTGGCCGCGTTCGCGGTCGGCTGTGGCAACTACACCCGCATGGCGCCGGACGCCCGCGCGTCGCTCCAGCGCACGCTCACCGGCCCGGAGGCGGAGCAGTACCTGCGCGTCTCCGGCAACGTCACCCCCTTCTTCGGGGACGGCTCCAAGCGGCTGCTCACGCCCTATGCGCCGGACGACGTGCGCCTCCTGGACGACAGCAAGGGCAAGCCCATCAACCCCGGCGCCGTGGAGCGCACCCTGCCCGCGGGCACGAAGCTGCGCATCACCAAGGTGGAGTTTCCCACCGCGTGGGTGGTCGCCGAGCGCGTCCTCTACACGCCGCGCACCTGGCCGTGGGTCTACCTGGCCGAGGACGGCAAGCCGGACGCGCCGCCCCTCGTGCTGGTGCTGCCGCCCAACCTGGAGCAGCCCAACGACTTCCGCGCGGAGGTGGAGAAGTACCTCACGCCGCAGAATCCCAAGGCCCAGCTGGAGGCCCTCGCGCCGCCCGTGCGCGACGCCGTGAAGGAGAAGCGTCTGGTGGCCAACATGTCCGCGGACGCGGTGCGCATGGCCTGGGGGCCGCCGGAGCTGGTGCGGCGCACGCTGGAGGGCACCGCGAAGAACGAGGAGTGGACGTATCCGGGAGGCCGTCGCAAGGCCTTCATCTCGGATGGCCGTCTGGCTCGCGCCGAGGAGGCGGGCGCCTCCGTCCTGCCGTAGCGCCCGCGCTCTGAACGACTACCGGCGACCGCCGCCGCCACCACCGCGGCGGCGCTTGCCACCCCCGCCACCCCCACCGCCGCCCTGCTTGCGAGCCGCCTGGGCCTCGCCGGGGCGCGTGAGGCGGGGCAGCTCACCGGCCATCACCGGCCAGAACTCGCCCTTGAGCAGCTCGGCCACCAGCTGGGCCTGCGTCGTCACGGGGTTCTTGAAGAAGGTCGCGCCCCGGCCCATCTCGTCCAGGGAGCCGCGCACGTCGCTGCCACCGGTGCAGGGCAGCTTGAGCGCCTCCGCGGCCTCCACGGCCAGGTCATTGGCGGTCTGCTTCACCCGGGCGTTGTAGCCCTCCACGGCGCTCAGCACGGTGAGCGAGCGCACGAAGTCCATGGCCGGGTTGGGCGTGTCCCTGTCGAAGGGCCGCGCCGCGATGATGGCGGCGCCCATCCCCTTCACCTTGGGCAGACACTCCGCCGCGCTCCAGGGCTTCTCGCGGTTGCTGCCCCACATCTGCACGGGCTCCGGGGCCAGCTCCGGCTTCGGGAAGAAGCACAGGTATTGGCCACGGTCCGTCACCAGCTCCAGCCCGACGAACACCTTCACCTTCGACTTCGCGCCAATCTCGAACAGCTCGTCACAGCCGTCCTGGGTATTGGTCTCCGTGAAGGCCACCCCGTCCAGGCCGAACAGCGCGGCCCTTTCCAACACGGCGCGAGGGTCCAACTCGCACCCCTTGGACAGGTGGGAATGGGCGTGCAGGTCGATGAGCATGGGCGCCGCTCCCTAACAGGCTCCCCAGAGCCTGTCGAGCCCGTGGTGCCCCCCTGCGTCCCTCAGGCGAAGGCGTAGGACTGGAAGGTCCCCTGCTTGGCCTGCGTGTTCTTCTCCTCGTAGGTGCGGATGAGGTACCCCATCAGCATCAGCGAGGACGTGTTCTCCAGCACCCGGGACGGGTCCTTGGAGATGAGATTGGCGCTGTAGTTCAGGAAGAACTGCGCCAGCTCCTCCCCCGCCTCCTTGACGATGAGCGCATTCAGCGCGGTGGGCTCCATCGTCCGGATGGTGTTGATGAAATCAACCGCCAGATCCTTCTTGGTCTTCACGTCCACGGGCCTGCCCCCTTCCCCAACACGCCGCCACTCGTGGCCCCTGCCTCGAGCGCCCCCAAACGGGTGCGACTTGAGCAAACTAAGCATGCGCTTTCGCGTGCAAACCCCCGTCACGAGGCCAGCAGAAGCCTGCCCTCCAGGAAGCCGGGTTTTTGACACCTCTGAACACCCCGTGCGATAACGCCCCCTTGTCCTGTGTCGGGACCGCACAAGGAGTGGCAGGCGATGTTCACGGGCGTGAAGGTCTTCTCCGCCACCAAGGCGAAGGAGCGCGAGGAGCTGGGTGAGAACGTCACCCGTTGGATGAAGAGCAACTCGGATCTGGAGATCGTGGATCGCGTGGTGGCCCAGTCGTCCGATAACGAATTCCACTGCTACACCCTCGTGCTCTTCTACAAGCACAAGACGGCGCAGCAGCCTCCCCCGCAGCAGCCGTAGTTCGCGGGCCCGCGGTGGGAAGGGGGCGGCCCCTCCCCTTCCCTCGGCTCCGCGGGAGCACTACTCGGCGGCGGGCACGTACACGGCGACGCTGCGCGGCGGGATCACCATCGTGGTCTCCGTCCCGGCGAGCTGGAGCGTGCGGCCACTGAAGACGTCCGCGTAGGTGGCGCTGCTCGCCGCCAGGCTGCCCAGGGGCTCCACCACCAGCGGACGCTCCACGTCGCTCCGGTTGATGGCGATGATCGCCCCCTGCCCGTCCGGCAGCGAGCGCTGGAAGACGTACAAGTCCCTCTCGATTCGCAGCGTGTGCCGGGCTCCCGTCTGGAGCGCGGGATGGGCGAGGCGCGCCTGCCCCAGCTTCTGGACGACGGTGAGCAGCTCCGCCTCCAGCGGGGTGAGCGTGGAGCCGAAGCGCATCAGCCGGCGGTTGTCGGGGTCTCCCGCGCCCGGCAGGCCCACCTCGTCCCCGTAATAGACGAGCGGCACGCCCGGCTGGGTGAGCACGAAGGTGAAGGCGAACTTCGCCTTCTCGAAGGCCGCCGCGTCCGTCACCGTGGCCGAGGGACGTGAGCTGCTCCAGGGGTCTCCCCCCTCCCCGTCCAGCTGCTTCGCGGCCTGGGAGATGAAGCGCGCCACGTCGTGGTTGCCGATGAAGGGCGAGTTGATGGTGCCCGGCGCGTAGAAGACCTCGTTCTCCCGCACCGCCTGGTCCACGCGCTCCAGGCCCTGGCCATCCGCGAACGCCTCGCGCACGGGCCAGTACAGGGGGAAGTCGAACTGGCCATCCAGCTCGCGCGGGCTGATGTAGCGGGCGATCTGCGAGCGGCCGTCCGCGCCGACGAAGGTCTCCCCCACCAGATAGAACTCGGTGCCCGTCATCGCGGTGATGTCCCGCAGACGTCCGCGCAGGGTGCGGCCCGCCACCTGGTCCATGTGCTTCACGGCGTCCATGCGGAAGCCGTCGAAGTCCGCCGCCTCCAGCCACCACAGCGTGTCGTCGATGAAGCGGTCCACCATGTTCGACGACCGCCAGTTGAAGTCCGGCAGGTAGTCGGTGAACTTGCACGTCAGCCGCTTCTCTTCCCAGTCACAGTCCTGGGTGCCGCACACGCAGCTGGCGGAGGTGTTGAACCAGTCGTCGTTGCGGTGGTTGACCCAGTACGGGTGCTCCTGGTGGACGTGGTTGAGCACCAGGTCGGCGATGACGCGGATGCCCTTGGCGTGGGCCGCGGCGGTGAGGGCGCGCAGCTCCTCAATCGAACCGAAGCGGTGCTGCGTCGTGCGCGGCTGCGAGGGCCAGTAGCCGTGATAGCCGGCGTAGTACTTGCCGCCCGTGCCGATGAAGCGCCCCTCGGGGTTCTGGTCCACCGGGGAGATCCACAGGGTGCGCACGCCGAGCGCGTCGAAGTAGCCGTCTTCAATCTTCTGGGTGATGCCGGCGAAGTCGCCGCCCTGGTAGTTGGCGATGGGGTCCACGTCCGCCACGGCGCCGTCGTTCTCCGAGCGCGCGTTGAGGAAGCGGTCCGTGAAGGCGAAGTACATCAGCCCCGACTCCCACCGGAACTTCTGGGGCTCCACCCAGAACGGCAGGTAGAGCGGCTGCGCCGCGCGGCCGGACGCGTCCATGGCCACCACCTTCACGTGGTGCTTGCCCTGGGGCAGTCCCTCCACCTGCAACCTCAGGCGCCCCGTCTTCGCGTCGAAGGCGCCCTGCCTGACTTCTCCGTCCAGCGACAGCGTCACCTTGTCGGTGTCCGGCCCCACTTCGTCCGTCCCGTCGACGTACGCCACGTCGACGTCCAGCGTGCCCTCGGGCGTCGCCACGAAGCGCCGCAGCTCCAGCACCGGCTGCCGGCAGTCCGGCACCGTCAGGCGCGAGTACTCCTCCGTGCGCACCCAGCGGGAGTATGGATTCTGGGGATCCATCAACTCCTGCTTGCCCACGACGAAGCGGTAGCCGTAGTCGCGCGGCTCCAGGCCCTCCAGGCGCGCGGTGAACACGCCGTCACCCCGGTCCGCCATGGGCAGGGAGGCGGCGGCGAAGCCATTCCATTCGCCGGTGACGGACACCGTGCCCTGGAGCGACTGCTGTGGCGCGTACGTCAGCGTCACCTCGCAGGTCCGGACGGGAATGGAGTCCTCGGAGTCACCGCAGGCCGCGGAGAGGAGCAACACCGGAAGCGCGAGCGAACGGACGATGCGGGAGTGCGTCATGCGGCTGCCTTTCTACGGGAGGCCCCCTCCCTTTTCCAACCCCCCAGGCTCCACCTTTTTGACTCACTGCATCACGGCTGGTGTTGACCCCCATTGGACACTGGAGGGCGACTCGCACTTTGGGACAGGAGCCACGGGCCCGACCTGCTGGGTACTCAGGGCTCCCCCAGGCGACCGAGCCCGCAGTCTCGTCCCGCACCCGCGCTCGCGATTCCCCCCTCACAGGAAAACGCATGAGAGCTTCCCTTCCAGCGTGGCGTCTCCTCGCGGTACCGCTGTTCCTCGCAGCCAGCGTCGCGGTGGCCTCCAGCCATCGGGAGGCCCCGCTCATCAGCAACGACCCGGCGGCGGACGGGACGGACCTCTACGCCTGGAAACAGGGCGGCAACCTGGTGCTGGTGGCGAACTACTACCCCATCGGCATTCCGTACGGCGGCCCCAACTACTACCTGTTCGACGACAACGTCCTCTACGAAATCCAGATCGACCAGTCGGGCGACGGCGCTCCGGACGTGCGCTACCAGTTCCGCTTCCGCACGCAGATTCGCCCCAGCCCCCTGCCCTCCGTGGGCGCGGTGGCCGGCTATGACGCCTTCAAGGACTCCTTCCTGTACGCCTTCGCGGGCGTGAAGACGGCCACGGCGCCGGAGATCCTCCGCTACCAGACGTACACGTTGACGAAGGTGGTGGGCGGCTCGCAGCAGGTCATCGTCCGGGACGCGCCGGTGGCGCCCAACAACGTGGGACGGCTGACGACGCCGGCCTATCCGCAGACGGCGGGGGCCTCCACGCTGGACCCCATCACCCAGAGCGCCATCCAGACGGGCCTGGGCAGCGCGGCCAAGTACAAAATCTTTGCGGGCCCTCGGGATGACCCGTTCTTCGTCAACCTCTCGAAGACGTTCGACTTCCTCAACTATGACGGCAAGCCGAACCGCGATGACCTGGCGGGGCTGAACGTGCTGTCCATGGTCATCGAGCTGCCGCTGACGGAGTTCAGCTCCCCGCACCTGGGCATCTGGACCACGTCCAGCCGGCCCAAAGTCACGACGCGCCGAGCGGATGGCAGCGTGGACACGAGCGGCGCCTGGGTGCAGGTGTCCCGGCTGGGCAACCCCCTGGTGAACGAGGTGGTCGTCCCCATGAAGTTCAAGGACTTCTTCAACGCCTCCAAGCCGCAGAACGACCTGGCCACGCCCGCCATCGTCGCCATCGTCACCAACCCGGAGCTGCCCCAGCTCCTCCAGGCCAAGGGCTTCATCCCCCTGGCCCCGCCCGCGCCGCGCACCGACCTGGCGACCATCTTCACCCGCAACACCCAGGGCAAGCCCACCGGCGAGATGCTGCACATCAACACCGGCACGGACTCCTCGTTCCCCAACGGCCGGCTGCTCACGGATGACGTGACGGACGTGGCGCTCAGGGCGGTGGGCGGCGCCTTCTTCACGACGTTCGCGGACGGCGGACCCGCTCTCCTGCCGGACGGAGGTGGCACCTTCGCTGCCGCGGCCAGCGGGCTCAGTGATGGCGTGACGGCCAACGACAAGGCGTTCCTCACCACCTTCCCGTATCTGGCGCCTCCCCACTCCGGCGACCCGACTCCCTGAGCCTTCGCGCCATGGCCTCTCGACAACTGCTCGCCCTTGGCGTCGCGGTGGTGGCGATCTCCGCGGGTGGCCTCACCCGGTGGTGGGTGGCTCCCGCGCGCCCGGACGCGTCGGACTCACGGGCTCGGGAATCCACGCTGGAGCGACTGGCGCGGATGGAGCGGGAGGCCCCGCCGGACGATGCTCCGGCGCAGGCCCGCCTCGCCACGGAGTGGATGCGAGAGGGGCTGCGCTCGGCGGATGCCCGGCACCTGATGCATGCGCGCGTCGCGGCCCGGCGCGCGTTGCTGGTGGACCCCGAGCGTGTGGATGCGCTCAAGGTGGAGCTGCTGCTGCTCCACCACGACCACCAGTTCAAGGACCTCCGCGACGCCGCGCTGCGGTTGACGGAGCAGTACCCGCACGACGCCTTCTTCCAGGGACTGCTCGGAGACGCCGAGCTGGAGCTGGGGCGCTACGACGAGGGCGAGGCGGCCTATGCGCGGATGATGGACCTGAAGCCCTCGCATGCCACGTACAGCCGCGTGGGGTACCTGCGTCTCTTGCGAGGAGACGTGGACGGGGCCATCTCCGTGCTCAAGCTCGCGGCGACGTCGGCGGACCCTCGCGATGGAGACACGGTGGCCCGGGCGCTGTGTGAGCTGGGCGATGCGTACCTCGCGAAGGGCGAACCGGACACGGCCTTCGAGTACTTCACCGTCGCGCTCACCCATGCACCGGACCTGGACCGGGCCCACGCGGGACGCGGCCATGTCCTGCGCGCCCGAGGCCAGGCCGACGCGGCGGCCGAGGCCTATCGGACGGCGATGACGGCGCGGCCTCAGGCGGGGCACCGTGCCTTCCTGGCGGATGCGCTCAGGGCGGCGGGACGTGAGCAGGCGGCCCAGTCGCAATACGTCCTGGCGCTCCAGGACGCGGCCCAGGATGGCCGCGAGCAGGCGCGACTGCTGCTGGACCTCGGCCGGGACGTGGCCCAGGCGGAGGCGCTCGCCCGACGTGAGCTGACACGCAGGCAGGACGTCTTCACACAGGCGGTGCTGGCCTATGCGCTCGTCAGCGCGGGCAAGGTGGACGAGGCACGGCCCCTGATGCAATCCGCGCTGAGCCTGGGGACGCGCGACGCGAGGTTGGAGTACGTCGCGGGCCTCGTCGCCTCGGCGAGTGGCGGGCGGGATGGCGCCCGGCTTCATCTGGAAGCGGCGCTGCGGGGATTCCCACCGCTTCCGCCGAGACAGGTGGAGCGCGCCCGGGAGCTGCTCGGGGCGATGGCACCTTCCTCGGAGAATGTCAGCGCTCAGGCCCGGGGCCAGCGCGTGGAGTGAGCCGTGGCTTGCCCGCGACCTACGGCTGCGCGGTCGTGCCCCGCATGGACTCGTACTCCTCCATGACCTTGATCACCTTGCTCGCCTGAGGATGGGACGACGGAGCCAGGTCGAGGAAGAGGCGATAGTGCTTCGCGCCCTCCTCCATTCGCCCGAGCTTGGCCGCCACCGAGCCCAGGAACAGGTGGCACTCGAAGTTCTCCGGCTCCATCGCGACACACTCGCGCGCGCGCGTCCTCGCGGCGTCGTACTGCTTCGCCTTGAACAGGTTCTTCGCCTGCAGGAGCGCCAGCTCACCCCGGCTCGCCTCGGGCGGTTCGTCCGGCTCCACCACCAGGTCCGGCTGTCGAGGCGGCGGCTTGCCGGCCGTCACCTTGGCGGGAACCGTCGTCGGCTCCGAGCCCGCGGTGTGGGTCCCCGCATCGGTGGGCGCCTCGGCGGCCTGCGCGGTCGCTGCGTTCGCGGCCTCCTCGCGCTCCCTCTTGTCTCGGTCCTCCCGCGCCTGCGCCGTTTCGATGCGGACCGCCACCGCGCCCTCGTTGTCGGACGGGTCGTCGTCGATGAAGCCGCAGTAGAGCCCATGGATGCCGCTGATCTTCATGTCCTCCCCGCGAGACAGCAGGAAGCGCTGTGCCCGGGCCGGAGGCGTGCTCGGACCATCCCGCTCCACGGAGACCTGCTGCACGCACGCCACCGTCACCACCGGGCCTTGGAGCCGGCCTCGGGTGAAGGCGCCTCCCTCCACCGGCTCCAGCGTCAGCGTGTAGACCTCCATGGGGTTCAGCCCGTCGACGAAGAGACTCCGGCTCAGGTCGGTGGTCATCCACTCCAGATGAATGGTGTGACGGCGCTCCTCGTTCGTCCGGGTGTTCAGCACCGTGACGATGCGCTCGGGCAGGTCGTCCTGCGGCGTGGGCGCGCCCACCGTGAAGAAACTCACCGCCGAGGCCCCTCGGAACGGCTCCGGCTTGCGCGTCACCAGCCCCACCGCCGCGTCCGCCGCGACATCCTTCCCCGACAACAGGAAGAAGATGCTCGGCATGGGCTTGCCGCGGTCCGCCGGAGACAGGACGCCTGACTCGGAGATGCGGTACGTCACCTGCGGGTCCAGCGTCCCCAGCGCCGCGCGCCCGGAGGACACGCCAAAGAGGTGCTTGCGCGCGTCCAGCCGGAACGAGTCGAGCGGCAGGTGCACCGACTCCATCTCCACGGAGGGCTTGCTCGGGTTCGTCCCCTGCACGGGTTGTTGGGCTGGAGGCCCGTTCGGCGCCCGGCGGTCGGAGGCTTCCTTGATCTGCTGCGTGGACGGCGGCGGCCGAGGCGGCGGCACGGTGGCCTTCGGCTCGGGAGGAATCCAGTCCGCCTTGAGCTTGTCGAAGGAGGACCAGAACAGGCCCGCGAGCATCAGCAGCACCACGGCCACCACGACGTGGTGCGTGGAGATGCGGAAGCCGTTCTCGAAGAAGCCTCCCCGGTCCGGAGAGTTGCCGTCCTCGTCCTCGTCGCCCTCCAGTGCCGCGCCCTCTCCGCCGTCCGGCAGGTCCCCCGGCTCGCTCTCCAGGGTCTGCGGCTCCGTGCGCAGCTCCGGCGTGGACAGCTCCGTCGGCTTGGGCAGCAGGCTCGTGGTGGCGCGCCAGACGGACAGCTCCTCCACGAACGACGGCGGCACCTTGGTGTCCTTGCCCAGCTCCGTCAGGTCGGGACGGAACAGCTCCCGCAGGAGATAGGCGGCGGACATCGCGGAGAAGCGCGGCGCCGCCTTGAAGAGGAAGCCCGCCAGCGCGTCCCCGAAGGCATGGGCGGACTCGAAGCGGTCCTCCTTCCTCACCGCGAGCGCCTTCTGGAGGATGGCTTCCAGCCGCACCGGCAGGTCCGGCTTGATGTCGCGCGGACGCGGCAGCGGCTGACGCGTGTGCAGCTTGTGCATCACCACGTACTCCGGCCCCTCCAACGGGAGCCGGCCGCACACCATCTCGAACAGCACCACCGCCGTGGACCAGACGTCCGTGCGCGCGTCCACCTCCTCGCCCCGCGCCTGCTCCGGAGAGAAGAACAGGTACTTGCCCTTCACCACGCCTGGCGCGGTGTCGAAGCTGCGCAGCGAGCGTGCCTTGGCGATGCCGAAGTCGACGATCTTGACCTGGCCCTCGTAGCTGACGAGCACGTTGTCCGGAGAGATATCGCGGTGGACGATGTGCAGGGGCTCGCCCTTGTCGTCCGTGCGCGTGTGCGCGTAGTGCAGCCCCCGGCACATCTCCAGCGCGATGTACGTGGCGATGGGGACCGGGAGGCTGGCGAAGTTGGAGCGCAGCGCCCGCTTCATGATGCGATTGAGCGGCTGGCCGTCCACGTACTCCATGGCCAGGAAGTAATCGCCGTCCATCTCCCCGAAGTCGAAGACCTGCGCGATGGCCCCATGGGACAGCGAGGCGGAGATGCGCGCCTCGCTGATGAACATGGCGACGAAGGCCTCGTCGTTGGAGAACTCCGGCAACACCTTCTTGATGAGGACCGGCTTGGTGACGCCCGCGGCCCCCAACAGCTGGGCTCGCCACGTCTCCGCCATGCCCCCCCGGCCGATTCGGGACTGGAGCTCGTACCGGCCAAACCGTGCGTGCTGCTCATTCGCCATTGCGGCGTAGGGTATCGCGGGGGATTCCGATCAAAAAGGGGGCACCTTGAATGCGGGACTCGCTTACTTCCGTTTCTCCGAAGTCGGAGGCGGCGGGCGAAGGAGAGGCCCTGTCAGGGTTTGACCTTGCTTCCGGAGGAGCCCTATCACCCGGGCGACCTGGGGGTGCTTCGGGTGCTGCTGGACGAAGGCCCGATAGAACTCCGCGGAGTCCTCCATCCGCCCCAGCCGCGCCTGCATGTCCCCGGCGATGAGCAGGCAGTCCGGCTGCTCCCGCTCCTTGTCATTGGAGATGCAGTCCTTGGCGACCAGGTAGGCATCATCCACCCGCCCCGCACGGGCCAGGCGCTGCGCCTGGATGGCCAGCCGCTTCGCTTCCGCGGCCTTCCTGGCGCTCGCGGAGCCCTGCCCCTTGGAGGACTTGGGGTCCCAGGGGGTGATGCGCACGTCGGCCTCGCCCTCGTTGTCGGAGGCGTCGTCGTCGACGAAACCGCAGCTCAGCCCCTGGATGCCCCGGACCTTCACCTCTCGTGACTCGGACAGGAAGAACTGCACGGGCTGCACGCGGGAGGTGGCGCCCTCCGCGACGGAGGGGCCCGAAGGCCATTCGAGACAGGCCACCTGGGTTGCCGGCGCCTGGGCCCTCCCCCGAAGGAAGACGCCGTCTCCCACGGGTGTCAGCGACACGACATAGGTCTGACGGACATCCAGCCCCCGAATCAGCAGCCCGCTGTCGGCGGAGACGCGCATGGGCTCCGGATGAAAGGTGAAGCGCAGCTCCTCGCTGGCCTTGGAGTCCCGGAGGAACACGGCCTGCGACGCGAGGTCCTCCTCGACAGGCTCCCCGAGCGTGAACAGGGAGATGGCCCGGATGCCCGTGAGCGGGAGGGGCCGTCGCGGGACAATCCCCTCGCGCTGCTCGGACGGCACTGCCTCGCCGGCGAGCAGGAAGAAGATGCGCGGATCTCGACGCGGCGACGGCTCCAGGATGGAGGAACTCCCCAGCCCATCCGAGGGATTCGCCATCCAGAACTGGTAGGTGGCGGCCTCGTCCAAGCGGGGGAAGGCGACCAGCGACGTCGGCACTCGCAGCACCTGTCGTCGCGAGTCCAGACGGAAGACCGTCGCGTCGGGGTAGCTGCCGGCAGTCCCAGAGGTGTCCGGGCTCGCCTCATCGGCGGTGCCCTTCGCCCGCCCGCCCGCGCCGGGCCACTCCGAAACGCCCCCTGTGTCAGGCCCGAGCGTCCTTGGCCCGGGGGGCGCGGTCCCGGACTCGTCGGTGCCGGTCAGCAAGGGAATGGCCAGCGCGGTCAGCAGCGCGAGCCCGCCACCGATGATCACCCCCCAGGGAATCGGCCCGGAGGACAGCTCTTCGAGGGTGGGCGCGGAAGGCCTTGCGTTGGCGTCGTGCACTCCCCGGCCCGACAGCGGCTCCGTGGGCACGTCCGCCAGTCCGAACGAAGGGGGCTTCGGCGGGAGGAGCGGCGCGGAGGCTTCGGAGCCTCGCCAGGCGGTCAGCTCCTCGATGAAGGTCGGGGGGACCACGAGCTCCCGCCCCTGGTGGCGCAGATCCTCCCGGTACAGCTCCCGGAGGAGATACGCCAGGTTCGGGGTCGAGAAGCGCGGCGCGATGCGGTGGAGGAACGAAGCCAGCTCATCGCCAAAGGCGTTCGACGACTCATAGCGAAGCGAGGCCTCCACGGAGAGCGCTCGCATCACAATCTCATTGAGCGCGGAGGGCAGGTCCTTTCGCACCTCGCGCGGCGATGGGAACTCCCCGTGGGCCATCCGCGACATGACGGCGGCCTCCGTGCCGGTGACGGGGTGCTGGCCGCACAGCATCTCGTACAGCACCAGTCCGGTGGCCCAGACATCCGTGCGCGCGTCCACCGTGCGGCCCCGGGCCTGCTCTGGAGAGAAGTACAGGAACTTCCCTTTCACGATGCCCGGCTCGGTGTCGAAGCTGCGCAACATGCGCGCCTTGGCGATGCCGAAGTCGACGATCTTGACCTGGCCCTCGTAGCTGATGAGGACGTTGTCGGGGGAGATGTCCCGGTGGACGATGTCCAGGGGGACGCCCTTCTCGTCCGTCCTCGAGTGCGCGTAGTGCAACCCCCGGCACATCTCCAGCGCGATGTAGACGGCCAGGGGAATGGGCATCTGCTTGAGCCCGGTCTTCGCCGCCCGCTTCAGGACGCGGTGGAGCGGCTGTCCATCCACCAGCTCCATGGCCAGGAAGTACTGACCATCCATCCTCCCGAAGTCGAAGACCTGGGCGATGTTGCCGTGGGACAGCGTGGCGGAGATGCGCGCCTCGCTGATGAACATCTCGATGAAGGCCGTGTCGTTCGCGAACTCCGGCAACACCTTCTTGATGAGGACGGGTTTGGTGACGCCCGCGGCGCCCAGCAACTGGGCCCGCCACGTCTCCGCCATTCCTCCCTGGCCAAGGCGAGACTGCAGCGCGTACCGGCCAAACTGTTCGGGCTGCTCTTCCGCCATGGGACTCAGAGGGTAGCGCGAGGGATTCAGATCAAGAATGTCTGTCCATGTATGCGGGACGCGAGCTCATTGCGGCTTGAGGTGCCCATACTTCTGGAGGATGCGGGTCACCGTGGGGGCCTGGGGGTGGGCGGGGTAGTGCTGGATGAACGTCCGATAGCGTTCCAGGGCGGTCTCCATCTTCCCGACCTTCGACAGCAGGGACCCGGAGAGAACCAGGCAGTCTGGCTGCCTGGGCTCCTGGGCGAGACAATTCTCGGACAGCTTGAGCGCCGCATTGTACTTGCCGAGTCCGGACAGCAGCGTGGCCTCCTTCAGGAGGGAGTTTTCCTGGGCGACTGGGACCGGGACCGCCGGGCGTTTGGGCTCCGGGGCGGTGATTCGCAGTTCCGCCTCCCCCTCGTTGTCGAAGGCGGCGTCGTCGACGAAGCCGCAGCGCAGGCCCAGGATGCCCCGGACCTTCACCTCGCGCCCCTGCGCCAGGAGGAACTGCAAGGGCTCTCCGGCGGAGGCGCTGCGCGGCACCAATCCCTTGGCTTCGGTGGGGGTCGGAATCCATTCGAGACACGCCACCTGGTTCTCCGGTCCCTGCTCCCGGCCCTGAAGGAAGACACCCTCCCCCAGGGAATGGAGTGACAATCCATAGGTCTGCCTGATGTCCAGTCCCCGGATGAGCAATCCCTTGCTGGCGGAGATGCGCATGCGCGAGGAATTGAAATAGTGGCTACGCAGCTCCTGCGACTCGATGTCCTGCAGAAACACCATATAGGAAGGGTCGCCGTCCGTGGTCGGCTCCCCCAGGGTGAACAGCGAAACGGACCTCGCGCCCTGGATGGGGAGGCGACGGTGGGGGATGACGCCCAGACGCGGCTGGCGAAGCAGAGGCCCACCGGAGAGCAGGAAGAAGATGGGGGACTCCCTGCGCGGCGAGGGCGCCAGGACACCCGACTGGGACGGCCTCTCCTCCACATAGCCCCAGAGCAGGTAGGTGGCCTGCGAATCCAGTAGCGAGAAGGCCACCAGCTCCAAGGGCCGACGCAGGATGTGTTGTCGGGAGTCGAGGCGGAAGGTTGTCGCCTCGGGATACGCCGGCGGGGGTTCCTCGCGCGCGACGGCTACCTCGGGGCTGGCGACCTTCGGTGTCGCCCTCTCCTGCCTGGCGCGAACCCGCGCGAGGTCGTTCGCGAGGAGGTCCCCGACACCGGACTCCGGATACCGTACGGGTTGTTGCGAGGCGGCACCCTGCTGACCGGGAAGCTCCTCGCTCGCCTCCCTCGAGTCCCACCAGTAGTTCATCCCCGCGAGCGCGAGCAGTCCTCCGCACGCGACCAGCGCCAGGGTCCCCCAGTGGGCGGGCCTCCATCCGCGCTCGGGGGCGGGAGGTGGTGAGTCACGCTTCGGGGTGGCCTCCTTGGGAGCAGGCACGGGCCCGGGAGTCCGTGGCCGTTTGGAGGGAGGCGGGGGTGGAGCCTCCTGGTCCGCGTGTCGCCAGGAGTTCAGCTCCTCGGCGAACGTGGCGGGCACGACGAGCTCGCGGCCATCCTGGATCAGGTCCGGCTTGAACAGCTCACGGACGAGATACGCCAGGTTCATGGGCGAGAACCGGGGCGCGAACGGATAGAGGAACGAGGCCAGGGCGTCGCCCATGACATTCGCCGACGGATAGCGGAGCGAGGCCTCCACGGTCAGCGCCCGCATGACGATCTCATTCAGCGCGGAGGGCACGTCCTCGCGCAGCTCCTGGGGCGACGGGAACTCCCCGCGCGCCATGCGCATCATCACCTCCGCCTGCGTGCCGGTGACGGGGAGCCGGCCACACAGCATCTCGTACAGCACCAGCCCGGTGGCCCAGACATCCGTGCGCGCGTCCACCTCATGGCCTCGCGCCTGCTCGGGCGAGAAGTACAGGTACTTCCCTCTCACGATGCCCGGCGCGGTCCGGAAGTCACGCAGCATGCGTGCCTTGGCGATGCCGAAGTCGACGATCTTGACCTGGCCCTCGTAGCTGACGAGCACGTTGTCTGGAGAGATGTCGCGGTGGACGATGTGCAGGGGCTTGCCCTTCTCGTCCGTCCTGGAGTGCGCGTAGTGCAGCCCCCGGGACATCTCCAGCGCGATGAAGGTGGCCAGCGGAATGGGCATCCGCTTGAGCCCGGTCTTCGCCGCGCGCTTCATCAGTCGGTGGAGGGGCTGTCCGTCCACCAGCTCCATGGCGAGGAAGTACTGGCCATCCATCCGCCCGAAGTCGAAGACCTGGGCGATGTTGCCATGGGACAGCGTGGCGGAGATGCGCGCCTCGCTGATGAACATCGAGATGAAGGCCTCATCTCGGGCGTGCTCGGGGAGCACCTTCTTGATGACGACCGGCCGGGTGACACCCGCGGCGCCGATCAGCCGCGCGCGCCACGTCTCCGCCATGCCTCCTCGGCCCAGTTGGCTGAGCAGCTCGTAGCGACCAAGGTTCTCGGGGGAATTGGGGGTCATGAGGGCAGCCCGTGGCGGGCGCGCTGCGCGAGTCGTGATGAAGGCGTCATTTCGAGGCCGATGCGCCTTCGATTTCCAGGAGGAAGACTCTCACAATGTCCGGTTGTGAGTGTTCCCGGGCCTCAGGGCGTTGCGTCCGTATTGCGAGGCTTTCTGCCGGGAGGCCGCCTGGGTGGAGCCTCCGCGTCGATGCGCACGAGGAGCGCGCCCGAGTTGCCGTCGACGCTGTCGTCGATGAAGCCACACCTCAGCCCCAGGACGCCCCGCACGCGGCGCTCCTGGCCTTGTCGGAGCAGGAACTGGAGGCCCAAGGCGTCCGGGTCCCTGGGACTCGTGCGCAGTGAGGGATTGTCCTCGGGAGGCGGCATCCACTGCGCGCAGGCCACCGCGGTGACGGGCCCCGCCTCGCGCCCATGAAGGAACGCGGCCCGAGGCGTCGCCTCCAGGTTCAGCGCATAGGTCACCATCGGGTCCAGCCCCTTGAGGACGAGCGCGCGCTTCAACAACAGCCCCTCCGCATCCGGGTGGAACACCAGGGACCTGGGCGCCGCGCCGTTGCCGCCGGACAGGCGGATGGGGCGCTCGGACATCAGCTCCGTGCTCGCGGGACCGAGTCGGAAGAGCGCCAGCTCACGGGCGCCCTGGATGACGGTGGGCTCGCCGGAGAGCGCTCCCAGTCGGGCATGTTCGGGCAGGAGCGACGCGTCTCCCGACCCGAGAAAGAACACCGTCGGAGCCTCGCTCGAGGACGGCGCGAGGACGGCGAGCTCCCCCTGCCTGGACGCATTCGTGTCGGCGAGCGTGTAGGCGTGCTCGGGATTGAGCGGCCCGAAGGACCTGTAGCTCCGAGGGACGATGATGACGTCGCGGTCGGCTTCGAGCAGGAACTCCTTCACCGGGTACTCGACGACGATGGGAGGACGCAGCTCACCGGACTCCGGGCGGCCCCGCACGTCGGCGCCGGGCGAATCCGGGGTCGACGTGGACGGGCCCCTCGCGGAGAGGGCGAGCCAGCAGAGTCCCGCGAGGACGACACCGCCACCGGCGAGGGCCGCGATGCGCTTCCAGCGCGGGGGCCGGGGAATGCTGTCGAGGTGCAGCTCCGTGGCGCCATCGAGGTGGAGCTGGGTGGGCCGCTCCGACAAGGGAATCAAGCCCTCGGAGTGCCTGCGCTTGCGAGCCGGGTCCTGGGGCGAAGCGGGCGCGGCGTCCCGGGCGGAAGGAAGCTCCTCGGTTTGAACGGGGGGCGCCTTCGGGGGTGGGCGGAACTTCGCGGCGTGGGCGCGCCAGGCCGCCAGGTCGTCATGGAAGGAGCGCGGCACGGACAGCGAGCGGCCCGCTTCGGAGAGGTCCTCCTGGAACAGCACCCGGACCAGGTGCGCCAGGTCCAGGGTCGAGAACGGCGGAGAGAGCGAGTACAGGAAGCCGGCCAGGGCATCCGCGAAGGCATTCGCGGACTCGTAGCGGCTCCCCAGGTCCACCGCCAGCGCCTGCATGACCAGCTCATCCAGCGCCACGGGAAGGTCCGCGCGCACCTGTCGCGGCGAGGGGAACTCGCCATAGGCCATGCGCAGCATCACCGCGGCCTGGGTGCCGGTGATGGGCGGCTGTCCGCAGAGCAGCTCGTACAGCAACAGGCCCGTGGACCAGACGTCGGAGCGGGCGTCCACCTCGTGGCCCTTGGCCTGCTCGGGAGAGAAGTACAGGTACTTCCCTCTCACGATGCCCGGCTCGGTCTTGAAGGTCTGCGACATGCGCGCCTTCGCGATGCCGAAGTCGACGATCTTGACCTGGCCCTCGTAGCTGAGGAGGACGTTGTCGGGCGCGATGTCGCGGTGGACGATGTTCAGGGGCGTGCCCTTGTCGTCCGTGCGCGTGTGCGCGTAGTGCAGCCCCCGGCACAACTCCAGGGCGATGTACGTGGCCAGGGGGACGGGCAGCTGCGACAGGCCCAGCTTCGCGGCGCGCTTCTGGACGCGGTAGAGGGGCTGCCCATCCACCAGCTCCATCGCGAGGAAGTACTGGCCGTCCACGCGGCCGAACTCGAAGACCTGGGCGATGTTGCCGTGGGACAGCGTGGAGGAGATGCGCGCCTCGCGCACGAACATCGAGATGAAGTCCTCGTTGTTGGCGAACTCGGGCAGGACCTTCTTGATGAGGACGGGCTTGGTGACGCCCGCGGCGCCCACCAGTCGCGCGCGCCACGTCTCGGCCATGCCTCCACGACCCAGCAGGGCCAGGAGTTCGTACCGACCGAAGCGTGCGTTGCGGTCCTGGGCCATGGCGGGGCTGTCGAGGGTCCTACCGGGGGACGGGAAAGTTCAGGTCACCGGCTCTTCCTGGTCCCCGCGTAGACCTTGACGATGTTCTCGATCTCCTCGCGGTTCGGATGGTCGGGAGGAGCCAGCTCGAGAAACCGGCGATAGCTCTTGGCCGCATCGATGTTCTTGTTCAACCGCGCCTTGGCGATGCCCAACATCAGGTGACAGTCCGGCGTCGTGGCGAACGTCTCGACGCACTCCTCGGCCACCTCGACTGCCTCGCGGTATTTCTTCTTCGTGATGAAGTCCTTTGCCCGGATGACCCACACGCCGGACATCGACAGCGTGCCCGCTTCCGCTGTCATGCCGCCCTTCTTGCCGAGGAGGTCTGAAATCTTGGGCCTCCTCGATTCGGCGTTCACGTCGGGGGACTTCCCTGCTTCGGTATTGTTGGCGGGAAGGGCGACCGTCGACGGGCTCTCGACGGGTGGCGCCACGGGTGCGTCGGCCTGGGCCTGTTCGGACTGCTTCTCGTGCTTCCGCTCGTACTCCAGCCTCAGCGTCCGCGCCGTCTTGGTGAAGGGATGGCCGGGGTGCTTCTCGACGAGGTGTTGATAGCGCCGCGCGGCGACGTCGAACTTCTCGAGGTGGGCCAGGCTGGCCCCGGAGATCATGAGACAGTCCGGATGGTCCGGCACGACGGCCAGGCACTTCTCCGCCAGGGCGGAGGCCTTCTCATAGTCGCCCTGCTCTATCTCCGCGCGCGCCTTCTGCACGTCCGCCTTGGTGGCGCCCGGGGGATTCTCGTCCGGGGTGACGGGACGAAGCGGTATCGCCGGCCCGGGCCTCGACGCGGGCAGTGGACGCGGTCCCGCCGCGGGGATGTTGGGCGCGATGAGGTACGTGTAGGTCACGAAGGCCGCGATCCCCAGCACCGCCACGAACCCCAGCATCGCCCCCCAGCCCAGGAGCCCTCCACTGGCTTTCGGCGGCTCCGCCACCTCCGCTCGCGCGGCCTTGGGGGGCTCCGCTGGCGCGACGGGGACCTGATTGCGCGTCGACCGCCGGGGCACCGGCTTCTGTTCCGGCTCCAACGCCTTGTTGGAGCGCGAGGAGACCACTCTTCCCCGGTCCCTCTGCGTCAGCGCATCCGGCGGCACCCCGTTGGCACGCCACACCGTCAGCTCGTTGATGAACGAGGGGGGCACGGCCAGCTCCCGCCCCTCCTCCGCCATGTCCTCCCGGAACAGGGCCCGGACCAGGTACGCCAGGTTGATCGACGAGAACCGGGGCGCATGGGCGTAGAGGAAGGTCGCCAGCGCGTCCGCGAACGCATTCGCCGACTCGTAGCGCTCGTCGAGTTTGACCGACAGCGCCTGCATGACGATCTCATCGAGCTCGACGGGCAGGTCCGGGCGCACCTCTCGGGGAGAGGGGAACTCTCCGTGCGCCATGCGCATCATCACCACCGCTTGAGTGCCGGTGACGGGGAGCTGGCCGCACAGCAGCTCGTACAGCACCAGGCCCGTGGCCCAGACATCCGTGCGGGCATCCACCTCGCGTCCCCTCGCCTGCTCGGGCGAGAAGAAGAGGTACTTGCCCTTCACCACGCCGGGCTCGGTCTTGAAGTTGCGCGCCATCTGCGCCTTCGCGATGCCGAAGTCGACGATCTTGACCTGGCCCTCGTAGCTGATGAGGACGTTGTCGGGGGAGATGTCCCGGTGGACGATGTCCAGGGGCTTGCCCTTGTCGTCCGTGCGGGTGTGCGCGTAGTGCAGGCCCCGGCACATCTCCAGGGCGATATAGACGGCCAGGGGGATGGGGAGCTGCTTGAGCCCGGTCTTCGCGGCGCGCTTCAGGATGTGGTGGAGCGGGCGCCCATCCACCAGCTCCATGGCCAGGAAGTACTCACCGCCCACCCGCCCGAAGTCGAGGACCTGGGCGATGTTGCCGTGGGACAGCGTGGCGGAGATGCGCGCCTCGTTGATGAACATGGAGATGAAGGCCTCATCCTCCACGTACGCGGGGAGGACCTTCTTGATGAGGACGGACTTGGTGATGCCGGCGTCGCCCACCCATCGGGCGCGCCACGTCTCCGCCATTCCCCCCCGACCGAGCCATGACACCAGCTCGTATCGGCCGAACTTGTCGCCGGGCTGCAAGGCCATATCGAGCTGGAACCTACCCTAGATCCATGGGAGCCCGAACTTCATGGGTCTCCCTGTGCACGGTTGTGCACCGTGGCGGGGCCGGGCATGACGCACTGGTCCAAGAGGCCCGCGGATGCTCGGGCGCTCCGTCGGACAGCAGCCTGCCGGCCGGCCAGAGGGGGCAGTCCCTCAGCGCCCCATGAGCTTGCGGTCATCGAACTGCCGGAGGAGCTTGGTGACGCCCTCCCTGGACGGATGGTCGTGCGGAGCCAGGTCGAGGAACGTCTGATAGTCCATGGCGCCCTCGTCGAGGCGGCCCAAGCGGGCCTTGCTGATGCCCAGCATCAGTCGGCACTCCGCATACGAGGGCCAGATCCGCGCACAGTTCTCAGCCACCGCCAGCGCCTCTGTGTACTTCTGCTTCTTGATGAACTCCCTGGCTTGGGTCACCGATTCCGCCGCCGTGGTCCGCACGATTTCGGTGGAGGCACCCGGCGTTGAGGGAGGCGGCGCGGTTGTTTTCCGCGGCTCCTCCACCTTCGGGCGAGTCGTCCCAGCAAGCGGAGGACTCACGTCGGGTGAGAGGGGCTTCAGGGCGGACTTCTCGGCGTGCATCCGCTCGTACTCTCCCATCAACGTTCGAGTCGTCTCCGCGAGCGGATGTCCGGGGTGGTGCCTGACGAGGGCCTGATACCGCTGGACAGCCACGTCGAACTTCTCCAGGCGGGCCATGCTGGCGCCGGCGATCAACAGGCAGTCCGGATGGTTCTCCACGAAGGCGAGGCACTTCTCAGCCATCGCGGAGGCCGCCCGGTAGTTGCCTCGCTCGAGCAATGCCCGGGCCTGACGCACATCGGCCTTGGTCGCGCCCGGGGGATTTTCTTCCGGGGGGGGCAGCTGAAGATTCGGCGAAATAGGAACATCCGGAGTCGGCGGTCCGTGTGTCATCGGAGGCAGCGGGCGTGGCCTCCCTGCACTCTGAGGCGCGATGACGAATGCATAGAAGGCCCCGACGGCCATCACCAGCACCGCCGCGAACCCAGCCATCGCGCCCCAGCCCATCATCCCGCCGTGGGTTGACGTGCTCGTCGCGGGCGCTTGGGCCTCCAGCGCCTCCACCGTGGGATGGACCTCGTCCACCGCCTCCGCCGCCGGCAACAGCTTGCGTGTTGGCCGCTGTGCACCCGACTTCAGGTCCAGCTCCATCTCCGTCTCGGCCCGCGAAGACACCGCCTTCGCGCGCTCCTGCTTCGGCGGCGCTTCCGGCGGCGCCCCGCTCGCCCGCCACACCGTCAGCTCGTCGATGAACGAGGGCGGGACCGACAGCTCCCGTCCCTCCGTCGCCATCTCTCCTCGGAACAGCACCCGGACCAGGTACGCCAGGTTCATCGTCGAGAACCGGGGCGCATGCGAATAGAGGAACTGCGCCAGCGCATCCGCGAACGCGTTCGCCGACTCGTAGCGCTCGTCGAGGTCCACCGCGAGCGCCCGCATGACGATCTCATCCAGCGCGTAGGGAAGATCCGCGCGCACCTGCCGGGGTGAGGGGAACTCCCCGTGCGCCATGCGCATCATCACCGCCGCTTGAGTGCCGGTGACGGGGAGCTGGCCGCACAGCAGCTCGTACAGCACCAGGCCCGTGGCCCAGATATCGGTGCGGGCGTCCACCTCGTGTCCTCTCGCCTGCTCGGGCGAGAAGAAGAGGTACTTGCCCTTCACCACGCCAGGCTCGGTCTTGAAGTTGCGCGCCATCTGCGCCTTCGCGATGCCGAAGTCGACGATCTTGACCTGGCCCTCGTAGCTGATGAGGACGTTGTCCGGGGAGATGTCCCGGTGGACGATGTCCAGGGGCGTGCCCTTGTCGTCCGCGCGCGTGTGCGCGTAGTGCAGGCCCCGGCACATCTCCAGGGCGATATAGACGGCCAGGGGAACGGGCATGCGCTGCAGGCCCGTCTTCACCGCGCGCTTCAGGACGTGGTGGAGCGGTTGCCCATCCACCAGCTCCATCGCCAGGTAGTACTGACCTTCCACCCGCCCGAAGTCGAAGACCTGCGCGATGTTCCCGTGGGACAACGTGGCGGAGATGCGCGCCTCGTTGATGAACATCGAGATGAAGGCTTCATCCTCGGCGAACTCGGGAAGCACCTTCTTGATGAGGACGGACTTGGTGACGCCGGCATCCCCCGTCCACCGGGCGCGCCACGTCTCCGCCATCCCTCCCCGACCGAGCCAGGACACCAGCTCGTATCGGCCGAACTTGTCACCGGGCTGCAAGGCCATATCGGGCCGGAACCTACCCTACATTCCCGGGAGCCCTAACTTCCGTGGTCTCCCGGGGGCGCGGTTGCGCACCGTGGCGGGGGGCGTTCATGACCCGCCGGTTCGAAAGGCAGCGAGCGCGCGGAACATCGTCGGACAACGGCGGCCGGACCGCGTGGTGTCCTCCGGCATTGGCCCAGATGGCGGATCAGGTCATCGGGACTTCCGGCTCATCTCGTACTGATGCAGGAGGTCCGCGACTCCTTTCCTCGATGGATGACTGCTCGGAGCCAGGGCAAGGAAGCGCCGATAGTGATTGGCCGCCTCATCAATGAGTTCCAACCGGGCCTTGGTGATTCCCAGTAGCAACTCGCAGTCCGCGGACGAGGGCCAGGTCCTGGCGCACTGCTCAGCCATGACAAGCGCCTCAGCGTACTTCTGCCCCCTGATGAGGCGCCTTGCCTCGGTAACGAATGTATCCCTTGCAGCCGATGTATCTCCATCGCCAGGCATCGCTTGCGTGCTTGTGGAGGACACACCCGTCGTCGAGGGAGGCGGAGCCACATTGTTCCGCTGTTCCTCCGCCACCTTCGTGCGAGCCGTCCCAGCAACAGGGGCACTCACGGCGGGCGAAGTGGGCTTCGAGGCAGGCTGCGCGGCGTGCATCCGCTCGTACTCCATCATCAACGTGCGAGTGGTCCCCACGAGTGGATGGTCGGGGTGATGCGTGATGAGTTTTCTATACTGCTGGACGGCCACATCGAACCGCTCCATCCGGGCCATGCTGGCACCGGAGATCAAAAGACAGTCTGGATGGTTCGGCTCGGCCGCCAGGCATTTATCCGCCAGAAAGGAAGCGGTCAGATGGTTCCCTTGCTCGAGCATGCTTCGGGCATAACGCACGTCGGCCTTGGTCGCGCCCTGAGGACCTTCGTCCACGGGAACTGGCGGAGTGGCGACACTCGGCGTCACCGGCCCGGGTCTCGACGGTGGCAGCGGACGGGGTCCCTCGGTGGCCCCGAATCCGATGAAGTACACGCAGAGCGCCCCTACTGCGATGGACAGCCCCGCCACGCCCCCCGCCTTCAAGCCCCACCCCGACGGCACGTCCCGGACTGAGGTAGGAACCTCGGGCTCCTCGAACGCGGGGACCTCCGCCGTGGATTGAGGGGTTTCCGCCGTCCCCGCGGCCAACAACAGCTTGCGTGATGGCCGCTGGGAAATCTGCCGCACGTCCAGCTCCCTCTCCGTCGCGGCTCGCGAAGAGACGTGCCTGACGTACTCCTTCTTCGTCGTCATCTCGAGCGGCGCCCCGCTCGCCCGCCACACCGTCAGCTCGTCGATGAACGAGGACGGAACCGACAGCTCCCGCCCTTCTATCGCCATGTCTCCCCGGAACAGCACCCGGACCAGGTACGCCAGGTTCATCGTCGAGAACCGGGGCGCATGCGAATAGAGGAACTGCGCCAGCGCATCCGCGAACGCATTCGCCGACTCGTAGCGACTGTCCAGGTCCACCGCGAGCGCCCGCATGACAATCTCGTTCAGCGCGACGGGCAGGTCCGTGCGCACCTCTCGAGGCGAGGGGAACTCCCCGTGCGCCATGCGCATCATCACCGCCGCCTGCGTCCCGGTGACGGGGCGCTGCCCGCATAGCAGCTCGTACAGCACCAGGCCCGTCGCCCAGACATCCGTGCGGGCATCCACCTCGCGCCCGCGCGCCTGCTCGGGCGAGAAGAAGTGGTACTTGCCCTTCACCACGCCGGGCTCGGTCCTGAAGTTGCGCGCCATCTCCGCCTTGGCGATGCCGAAGTCGACGATCTTGACCTGCCCCTCGTAGCTGATGAGGACGTTGTCCGGAGAGATGTCCCGGTGGACGATGCCCAGGGGCTTGCCCTTGTCGTCCGTGCGCGTGTGCGCGTAGTGCAGCCCCCGGCACATCTCCAGCGCGATGTAGACGGCCAGGGGAATGGGCATGCGCTCCAGGCCCGTCTTCACCGCGCGCTTCAGGACGTGGTGGAGCGGTTGCCCATCCACCAACTCCATCGCCAGGTAGTACTGCCCCTCCACCCGCCCGAAGTCGAAGACCTGCGCGATGTTGCCGTGGGACAGCGTGGCGGAGATGCGCGCCTCGTTGATGAACATCGACACGAAGGCATCGTCCTCGGCGAACTCGGGAAGCACCTTCTTGATGAGGACGGACTTGGTGACGCCGGCGTCGCCCATCCACCGGGCACGCCAGGTCTCCGCCATTCCCCCCCGACCAAGCCAGGACACCAGCTCGTATCGGCCGAATTTGTCGCCGGGCTGCAAGGCCATATCAATCCGGAACCTACCGCACATTCCCGGGAGCCCGAACTTCCTGGGTCTCCCTGTGTGCTATGTTGCGCGCCGTGGCGAGTCTGGGAGACGAGGACGGGGATGACGCGCTGGTTCGAACCGATGCCCTTCCGGCACTCCGGAGCCCCCGCTTCAGGGTGAAGCTGGCGGTGCTGTCCGGGCCGGACGCCGGAAAGGTGTACCCGCTGGCCCCCGGGCGTTACCGCGTGGGCTCGGAAGCCTCGGCGGATATCGTCCTGCCGGATCGCGCAGTGTCCCGACAACACCTGCTCCTGGAGGTCCGGGAGGATGGCGTGCGCGCCGTGGACCCTGGCTCTCGCAATGGCTCCTTCTGCGAGGGCATGCGCTTCTCCGAACTGGAGGTTCGTCCAGGGGCCACGCTGACCCTGGGTACCACGGAGCTGAAGCTGGTTCCGGAAGGTGAGAAATCGAAGGCGCTTCCCCTCTCCTCCCGCAGCAGCTTCGGCGGGCTGGTGGGCAACAGCCGGCGCATGCGGGAGGTCTTCACGCTGCTGGAGCGGCTGGCCCAGGGCGAGTCGGACGTGCTCATTCAAGGCGACACGGGCACCGGCAAGGAGCTGTGCGCGGAGGCCATCCACACCCACGGCCTCCGCAGCAAGGGGCCGTTCATCATCGCGGACCTGGCGGGCATTCCGCCGCAGTTGCTCGAAAGCGAACTGTTTGGCCATGTGAAGGGGGCCTTCACCGGGGCCCAGGCTGATCGCGCCGGGGCCTTCGAGCGGGCCCATGGAGGCACCCTCTTCCTGGATGAAGTCGGAGAGCTTCCGCTGGAGGTGCAGCCGCGCCTGCTCCGCGTGCTGGAGCGCCGCCAGGTGAAGCGCGTGGGCGCCAATGACTACCGCACCTTCAACGTGCGAGTCGTGGCCGCCACGCACCAGGACCTGGAGGGCGCGGTGAAGCAGGGCCGCTTTCGCGGCGACCTCTTCCACCGACTCGCCGTGCTGCGCGTCGTCCTGCCGCCGCTGCGCGAGCGCCCCGAGGACATCCCCCTGCTCATCGACACCGTGCTGGCGCGACTGGGCAAGCCCCCCAGCGCGCTGTCGGACGTCACCCGCGCGCTGCTGACGCAGTACCCGTGGCCCGGCAACGTGCGCGAGCTCCGCAACGTGGTGGACCGCGTGGTGAGCCTGGGTGAAGAGGCCCTGCCGGACATGGACCTCCCGGACGTGCCCGCGCCGGTACCTCCGCGGCCACAAGAGGACACGGAGTCCACGCAGTCGTTGACGCTCGACCTGCCGTTCAAGGAGGCCAAGGAGCAGCTCATCGAGGGCTTCGAGCGCGACTACCTGCGCAACCTCGTCGAGCGCTGCGAGGGCAACGTGTCGCGCGCCGCGCGCGAGGCGGGGATTGATCGCGTCTACCTGCGCAAGCTGCTGCGCAAGCACGGGCTGGACTCGGGCGGCCCCTGAGTCGCTGGGAGACTCTCGCCCGCCGTGAGCCTTGTCTCCACGGTGGGTGAGCCTCCAGACACGGCGGCTCGGAACATCCCGGATTTCCCACGGACGTGCCCCTGGCGGGCGACCCGGACTGAAACTGACGCGTGGCCGATGCACGCCCGCGTGAGTCATTTTCGGGCGTCACCGACCGCTGAATTCACGGCGCCCCTGCTGGAGCAAGCCCCATGTCGTCGACCCATGCTCTCCGTGCGAACCTCGTTTCGAGGTTTGCCATTGCATTGCTTTTGCCACTGTTGGGCTGTGGTGACTCGGATGGAAAGGTCTCCATCCTGCTGACCGATGCGCCGGGAGATGGCATCGAGACGGCCGTGGTCACCATCTCCCAAATCTATCTCCAAGGCGGAGACGACGAAGGGGGCCGCGTCGTCCTGCGCGACGAGCCCGTCACGGTGAGCCTGCTGGACCTGGCCAACTCCACCTCCGAGCTGGTCTCCGAGGCCGTCGTTCCCAACGGGGATTACTCCCAGCTTCGCTTCGTCATCACCGGGGGCTATCTGGAGACGAAAAACGAGGATGGCACGACGTCCATCTTCGCCACGTCCAACGACTACGCGGGACTGCCCTCCGGCGCCGTCGTCACCGGACAGCTCCACATGCCGAGCTACGGCTCGTCCGGCCTGAAGGTGAAGTTCGACGAGAAGCTGACCATCGAGGGCGAGCAGAAGATCCTCCTGGTCGACTTCGACGTGGCGCAGAGCTTCGGCAAGGAGGCGGGCGGCTCCAACCGCTGGGTGATGAGCCCCGTCATCAAGGCCGCCGAGGTGACCGCGTCCGCGAGCATCAACGTCGAGGTAAAGCTCGGCGCCGGCGTGGTGCTCCCCACTGTCGAGGGGCGCGGGCTGACGCTCGCGGACCTCCACGCGGTGCTCATCAACGACGCCGGAAGCCGCGAGACGCTCCCGCTGACGGACGCCGACGCGAACGGCACCTTCGAGGCCCGCTTCAAGTTCCTCATCCCCGGCACCTTCCAGGTCGAACTGGAGTCCCCCGCGGGCCTGAGCCTCTCCACCACGCCCGGCCACCCCATCACGGTGCAGCTGGCCTCCGGCCGTGACAGCACCCAGGCCTTCGTCGTGAGTGGTGCGCAGCCCCAGTAGGCCCACGCGCACCCTCCTGCCCCCACCTGACCGCACAGGCCCTTCCGCTCGTGGTGGGAAGAAATCCACGAGGTGCCGTGGCCGACCCCGACGTGCTGGGGTCTACCGGCTGAAGACCTGCTGTATCTCCGAGGGTTTTCGAATCAGGTGGGGTTGGCGCGGGGCCAGCTCCCCAGGCGAGGCGTCGGGGCATGTACCCGGCGCCTCGTTTTTTATCGGCGCCAGGTTCGCCGGGGCCTTCAGTAGACGACGAGCGCCTGCGGCGAGTGGTAGCTGACGATGGTCAGCACCGGGATGCGCGGCGCCTCGGCGTCATCGTCCGTGCCGCCCGACGTGAGCCGCACCCCGTCGAAGCGCGCCAGGAACACGTAATCGCGGCGGGCCTCCAGGAAGGGGTCCGCGCCCTGCAGCCGGCCCAGGGCCTCGCGGCCCGTCTCGTCGGAGATGTTGTCGTAGTGCTTGCGCGTCGTGGTGACGCTGCTGCGCTCCCGAGTGCTCACGCTGCCACCCAGCCGCCCCGGCCCGGTGAGCTGCGTCTGCCCGCCCAGGTCCCCGGAGGAGCTGCTGGAGATGTCGTACGTCTCGCCGAGGCCCACCGGCGCGTTCGTCTCCACCGAGGCCAGCGTGTGCTCCACCAGCCAGACGGTGGGCTTCTCCCCCTCGGAGCGCTGATCCGCCACGCGCGCGCGCAGCATGACGTAGCGGCCCTTGTACGTGTCGGGGCGCTCCACCGCGGACGCGAGCGAGAAGATGGGAATCTTGCGCTCCTGGAGATACTGGAGCTCGCCCGACACGCTGCCGCCGCGCTGGGCGACGACGCGCGCGATGAGCGAGGCCGCGTCGGGACGCACGCGGAGGTCCTCCGCCCAGGCGCCGCCCAGCAGCGCGCGAATCTGGGTGAAGGGCGTCAGCTCGATGCAGGCCTTGAGCGCCGCCCAGCCCTCGTCGCGCGACTCCGCCTGGAGCCGGCGCGCGGCGGCTTCACACAGCGCCGGATTGGGATAGCGCGCGGCGAAGGCCTTGGGGTCGGCCGACGCGCGAGGCGGCGGGGCCTCCGGCGCGCTCGTCACGAGGGGGGCCTCCTCGCGGGGCGGGGACTCCGCCCACGTGACGTGGGAGTGAGACGCGCCGCAACCGGCGGCGAGCGAGCCCAGGAGGGCCCAGGTCGGAAGAGTCCAAGAAGGGTGGCGCATGGAGCTGACTCCTAGAGCGAGGCGGAACCGGAACGCGAGGAGCGCTGCCGCTCACGGGCGGTGGGCGCGGAGGAGGCTCCCGACTGCGAGGGCAGCGCGACGGAGCACGCGTCCTCGCAGCGCTCGCTCAGGCACGCGAGCGTCGCGGGAGCGGTCTGCTGCTGGGACACGTCCGCGTAGCAGCGGTCCGCCGCACCGGGGCAGCCCTTGCGGGCGGCGCACTCGCAGCACGGCGCGGCCACTGTGGCCATGAGCTGCACCTCCTGGAGGACGCTGGACAGGCCCCGGTAGCAGGCCCTGGCACCCGGCGCGAAGCGACCCTTCGCGTCCACGATGGCCGAGCTGCCTCCGAGTCCGCACTGGTCGGCGGCGGTGACATAGCGGCGCTCGCACAGCGAGATGAGCGTGGCGTCAGTGCGGCCGTCTCGGGCATTGCCCACCGCCTCCGTGCACAGCGCGCGGGAGATGTCCTTGAGCAGCTTGCGGTTCGCGGTGTCCTGTTCGGTGCTGGTCGCGCCGGCCGTGGCGTCGGATTCGAAGACACACTCCTTGCCTTCGCGGAGCGTGTCGACGGTGCAGGCCCACGCCGTCGGAGCGTCATTGGATACGGGCGGCGCCGCGAGCGCGTCCGGCGGAATCGCCGGAGGAGTGGCTTCGGGAGTGGAGCCCAACAGGAAGAGGGAGACGAGGATCGCCTTCATGGGCAGGAGAGGTTAGGCCGTTGGTGCGCGCCACACAAACGGCGCCGTCAGGCATTGTTCTCGGATGGCGCATATCGCCATCCAGTTGTCCGCTCCCGGGCACCCTCCCCCACCTGGGTCGAAGATGCCCACGCCCTCAAGCCTGAGCCCGCGAGTGCGATTCCAGCACCATCTCGCGAGACGTCCCCCACTGAGCCCGTGGTGCGTACTGTTCCCACAGCGGCCCCAAGAAGAACCGGCCGAAGCGGTCCATGGCCAGCGTCCCCGCACCCTCGCGTCGAGCGGGCTGCATGCTGGAGATGAGCGAGAGGAGCTGGCCCACGCCCAGCGTCAGCACACCGGCGCCCACCACCGGCCCCTGTGCATTCATGCCCTCGTGGAGCAGGCACCGCAGCCGCGTCGAGCCCTTCCACGCGTCCTCGCCCCGCCGGTCGACGACGACCTTCGTCCCCTCCAGGAAGTAGTCGCGGCCTTGATGCGGAAACCGCAGTCCGTACGTCATCACCCGCGTGCCGGGTGTCTCCGGGGGCCGGAAGATGTTGAAGCTCCCACGCCGCACCGGCAGGTCCTCGCCGAAGGGCCCGAAGCTCAGCCGCGCCACCAGCCTCGCTGAACACTTCACGTCACTGACGAATGCGTCCAGGTCGCTGACGCTGATGGTGCAGTGGATTGTCATGGGCTGGGCCTCCGGATGCAGCGCGCCCTCCGTGGGGTCCGTGACGCCGAGCGTGAACAGTCCCGTGAGCGACTCGACGAAGGTCAGGTCGGGCGAGGGCTCCGTGGTCCGGGTCATCTCCGGGGTGAGCGGAAGGCCTCGCGAACCACACACGTCGAGGTAGCGCCACGTGTCCGAATAACCCATGTCGATGAGGGCCGCGGCGGTGGCGCGCCCCGCGTAGAGGTCCGGGTCGAGCGCGAGCGGACGCTCGGGCTTGATGAGGTGCACGGCGATGGGGCGCCGGTGGCCCAGCACGACTTCGCCCGCTTCGATTCGCGCGTTGAGGTCCTCGATGACGCGAAGCTGCGCGAACAGCGCGCCGTTGGCGCTCATCTCCTCGAGATAGGCGTACTGCTCGAAGAGGCCATCGTCACGCACGGGCGTGTTGCCCACGCACCACAACACCCACAGCTCGTTCGCGCCCCGGCGCACGGCCTCGAGCAGGTGCGTGTCCTGCGTCCACAGCGCATCCGTGTAGAGCGTGCCCTCCCGCTCCACCGGAGGCATGAGGATGGGGGGCGAGATGGCCGCGAGCAGCAGCGCCCTGTCCAGCTCCCGATGCGGGATTGCCACGTCCGTCTTCCGCGCGAAGTCACAGACGTGGAACGTGCCCTCCACGAGCGAGCTGGCGCGGATGGCCGGCAGGTCGATTCCCAGGTGGGGGAAGACGCGCTGGAGGACCTTCTCCGGGTCGCCCAATGGCTCGACATGAAGCACGTCCAGTGACTTCCTCGGGGTCGCGTGGGTCAGGAAGTCCTCCACGGACAATGTCCTCCACCGCGCGCACGCCTCGCCGGGTGACACGCCGGACAACAGCATCGCCAGGTTGAGGGAGCCCGCGGAGGTCGCATCCACGAAATGGAAGCCGAGGTCCGCATCCTCCAGCGCGCGAATCGCTCCCGCCTGCCACGCCGCGCGCAGTCCCCCGCCCACGAGGACGAGCGAGCGCTTCCGGGGACCGAGCGTGTCCACCGGGCCACCCGTCCGCGCCTCCGTAGCATCAGCCACCTCCGGTGGGGACGCATGCTCCAGGTCCACGTCGAGGGCCCGCGCGGTGACGCCTTCGGGTGGCGGAGGTTCGAGAGCGCGCTCCTCGGGCCGCAGGCCGTCCTCGCGCCGCCACTTCCATGGCGCCTTCCGGCTCGACAGCTCCCTGGCCCCTCGCTCCGTGAGCAGGAGGTAGCCGAACACGAGCACGCCACCGACCAGACACACGAGCGCGAGGACGAGCAGCGGAGACAGGCGCTGGCCCACCACCACGGTCAGGTACAGCTCCGCCGCCACCGCGATGAGAATCGCGGAGAGGACGGCGAGCGCACGGCGCCCGGATGGAATGGACGGTTCGACTGGCATGACGCGGGCCCCCTCGTCTCGACTCGACCAGGTGCCTCACGCTCGTGACGGAAAGCGCGAGACCCGCCCCCTCCGGCGGCACGGCGTCAGCCAGGGGAACCTATGAAAAACGTGGGCCAGCCTCCCGGGACGCGCAACCCACGCGCGAGTTGCGAATGCCAGCGATGGGCCTTCTGACCCGGCCTCGATTCACCCGCGAAGCGCCACCTCGGCCACTCGGGTCATGAAACACTGCGCGCTGTTGCTCCAGCGCAGGCACCCGAGGAGACCCGATGTCGCGAGAACCAGGCTCGAACTGGACGGCCTACGATGGCGGCACGTCCCTGGGGTGGATGGGCTCGCAGGGCGGCACCATCGCCCGGGATGAGGAGCAGGAGGGCCAGCTTCGCCTCACGTACGAGGTGGATGACTCGCGCTCCTTCCACGCCCTCACCTGCTCCGTGACGGGCTGGCTCCTCCACCACCGCTTCTTCGACAACGCCGAGCAGGCCCTGTCCGAATTCGAGGCCATGAAGCCGGCGCTCGAGGACCTGCGAACCCAGCTCCGCGAAGGAGGTCCGGGGTCTCCGGAGGAAGCGCGTCGAGGTGGACCGGTGCTCGCGGCGTTCCTCGCGCGCTTCTCCTGAAGCCGTTTCCTTCGCGACATTTCCAGCCCTCCCTCGTTGAGGAGGACGACCGCTCCGGAGCGCTCCATGTCACCCAAGAAGAAGTTGTCGAAGCTGGACGCGGCGTTGCTGTCCGCCGTCGAGAAGTCGAACGCCAAGGCGGTGGCCAGGCACCTGGCGGACGGGGCCAGCCCCGACACGCGCGATGACAAAGGCTACTCCGTGCTCCACACGGCGTGCTCCGAGAATGACCTCGACATCGTCCGCCTGCTGCTCGACGCGGGCGCGGATGTGAAAGGGCTGGATGAGGAGTCCGCCATTCCCCTCAGCTTCGCCACCGCCCATCCCGGGGCCGAAGCCGTCGAGCTGGTGAAGCTGCTCATCGACAAGGGCTCCGACGTCAACCACGCGAGGAAGGACGAGGCCGGCTCCACGGTGCTCACGGACCTGCTGGACCAGGAGAACAACGACGAGCCCTCGGCGAAGGTCCTGGAGCTGCTGCTGCGCGCGGGAGCGAATCCGAGCCGCCCCAACGGCCGGGGTGAGACGCCGCTGCTGCTGTCCATCGACTTCAAGGAGCAGCTGTCCATCGCCGAGGACGAGGTGCTGCCCGTGGAGCAGATCCTGAGCCGATGGGAGGGGCTCCGGGACCTGGTGGAGAAAGGCACCTTCAAGAAGGCCACGCCCCATGAGCTGCCCAAGTCACAGAAGAAGGTGAAGTGGACCTGGTGGCATCAGGGCTGGGTCCCGTTCGCGGAGGATGGTGGAGGCAACCTCAAGTGTGTGGACCTGGAACCGGGTCCCGAGGGAACTCGTGGCCAGGTGATTGGCTGGGAGATCCACGGCGGACCGCTGCGTCCCTACGCGCCCTCCATGGAGGAGTTCCTGGAGCACTATCTGGAGGACCTGGAGAGCGGACGCATCGAGCTTCAAGAGGACTGAGCCGTCTCCGGCGGGCTTTCGGTGGCCAGCGTCTCGCCCGAGAAGCACACCTCGAGCCCGCCGTACTCGGACGGGCTCAACGTCAGCGTCCAGCCGTGCACCTGCGCGACGTGGTGGGCGATGTGCAGACCCAGCCCCTGTCCCTCCGGAGCGCGAGTCCGAGCGACGCTGCCTCGGACACCCCGCTCCAGGATTCGTGCCCGCTCCTCGTCGGGGATGCCGGGCCCGTCGTCGATGACTCGAAGCGCGAAGCGGCCCGCGCGGGTGCTCTCCAGGACGACGGCGACGTGTCCGTCCTCGCGGCCGTAGCGCACGCCATTGCCCACGACGTTGCTCACGGCCTGCTCGATGAGCGTCACGTCACCGAGGACGCGCACGGGCGTCGCGGGCACGCCGCTCTCCAGGGAGATGCGCTGCTGTCGGGCGATGGGCTGGTGCCTGCCGAGGACCCGGGCAATCACGTCATTGAGGTCCACGGGGGCGCGCTGGACGTGAAGCGCTCCGGCCTCCAGTCGGGTCGCCGCGGTGAGGTTGTGCACCAGCGAGGCCATGTAGTGGGCCTCGCTCATGGCGGAGGCCACCTCGGCCGCGTTGACGGGCTCGCCTCGGGAGACGCGCTGCTGCATCGCGGACAGGTTGCCCTGGAGCACGGTGAGCGGCGTCATCACGTCGTGCGTCGTGTTGGCGAGGAAGTCCCGCAGCCCCTGCTCACGGGCCTCCTGCTGGGCCATGCGCGATTGAATCTCCGCGCGCGCCTCCTGGAAGGCCCGGGCCAGGTCGGCGACTTCATCGTCGCCGCGCACGGACACGGGCTGCTCGTAGCCGCTGCGCGCGGAGGCACGCACGTCCTCGGTGAGCATCCGGATGCGGCGAACGACGGGGCCCAGGGCCAGCACCACCGCCGCGACGACGATGGAGACGAGCAGGCTCCAGTCCTTGAGCGGCGGGAGGAAGAACGACGAGGGCCCGGGTGGCTCCACGCGACGGGCGAGGACAAAGGCACAGGGCCCGTCGTCCCAGGGCATGCGCACGAGCAGCTCGAGGACGCGGCGCCCATCCTGCTCCGAGCGCCGCGCCACCGTCGCCCCCGCGAGTGCGTCCTCCCGCATCTCCTGAGTCAGCGCGGGTGCCCGAGGGTTGCGGGAAGTGAGCTGCGTGTCATAGGGGAAGAAGACCACCCGAGGCGGCGCACGCCCGTCCGGCCCGAGCGGCGGTGGACCGTTGAAGTCCTCGCCGCCCGCACGAGGCGGTGGTGGACCGTTGAAGGCATCGGGGCCACCACCAGGACGAGGCGGCCTGCCCGGATCTCGTGGCGGGCGTCCCTCGCCCATGTCCGACGCTCCCGGCGGAGGAGGCTTCCCTCGCGGTGGCCACGCCTCACCGTCCTCCAACCTCCTCGGAGGCGGCGGAGGTCGTCCATCATCATCAGGCCCGGGCGGACGACCAGGAGGCGCGGGGCGCTCGGAGGGCCTCGGCCGCCACGTTTCAGGCGCGGCCTCGCAACGCGTGCGCTCCACCTGCATCTGCGCGAGCGTGGAGGCCTCCAGCACCTCCTCCTGCGAACTGTCGCGCAACGATTGCTGGAAGTACGCCATCGCCACCACGACGGGCAGCACCGCCGCCATCGCAGTGAGCGCCAGGCGCAAACGAAGCTTCACGAACCATCCCCCGCCACCAGCCGGTAGCCCACCCCCCACACCGTCTCCACGCACTGCGCCGGCGCCAGCTTCCTCCGCAGCCGCGACACGTGCACGTCCAGCGTCCGCTCCGTCCCCTCACGCTCCGGATCCAACACGTGCTCCACCAGCCACTGCCGCGTCACCGCCTCACGAGGCCTGCGCGCCAGCGCCGCGAGCACCTCGAACTCCACCCGCGTCAGCTCCACCACCCGCCCCTCCACGCGCACCTCTCGCGCCTGGAGATCGACGCGCAGCGGCCCCAGCTCCAGCGCCGCATCCGCCTTCTGGAGCACGGGCCGCCGCAGCCGCGCGCGCACCCGCTCGATGAGCTCCTCCGGCCAGAAGGGCTTCGTCAGGTAGTCATCCGCGCCGAGCTTCAACGCACGCACCTTGTCCAGCGTGTCGTTGCGCGCGCTCAGGATGAGCACCGGCACCTCCGAGAAGGTCCGGAGCGCCTTGAGCATGTCCAGCCCGTACGTCCCCGGCAGCATCAGGTCCAACACCACCAGCCCCACGTCGGGAAGCTCCCCTGGCAGCAGGGTGCGCCCCTCCGTCCACCACAGCGGCTCGAAGCCCGCGCCCCTCAGCTGCTCGACGAGCTGCGCGCCGAGCCGAGCGTCGTCCTCCACCAGCAGGATTCGCTCCCCCATGTCCCGCTCGCCTCCTCCCACCCGGACACCGAGGTGCCGTCATGAATGGATGAATGAAAGCCGACGGTATCCCGAAAGTCTTAAGACTCCCTTAACAGGAGCGGCTCAACCCGGGTCGCCCTGCTCGTCACGAAGCAAGGCGGCGAGCTTCTCCAGCGCGAGCCTCGCCCGGGTCTTCACCGTTCCGAGCGGATCTCCCGTGCGCGCGGCGATCTCCCGCTGGGACAGGCCCTCGAAGTAGGCCAGCTCCACGACCTCGCGCTGCTCGGGGGGCAACGTCATCATCGCCCGGCGCACCCGCACGCGGTCCTGTCCGTGCGACGTCGCGTCGTCCGGAGCAGGAGGCATCGCGCTCTCCGGCGGCGGGTGGTGGGCCGCGCCCTCGGCGACGCGCGCGGCGGTGCCCATGGAGCGCAGCCGGTCGATGGCGCGCGTGCGGGCGATGGTCGACACCCAGGTCTCCAGCCCACCGCGCGCAGGGTCGAAGTCGCGAGCGCGCCGCCAGACCTCGAGGAACGCCTCCTGGAGCACCTCCTCCGCATCCGCTCGCGAGGGCAGCAGCCGCAGCATCACCGCGAAGGCCCTGGGTGCGCACCGCGCATAGACCTGACGCATGGCCACGCCGCTGCCCAGGGCGACCTGCTGGAGCAGGGCCCTGTCGGCGGCGGGGTCGCTCGCCCGCTGAGCAGAGGGTGGAGGAAGCGCCATGTCCTTCCCGGATACCGCAATCCGAGGTGCGGATCCCAGCTTCATGTATGGGCAGCCGGGCAGTCAGCCCCTTTGAGGCCAACGGGTGGGCGTCCCCAGACGCCGTCCCTAACGTTCACGAGCCAACGCGGCCGACGCGCAAGTCGTCCTTCATCAACGCACCCCGCGACACGCCGCCCAGCTTCACCCCACCTCAGACCTATAAGGGCCGCGAGCCGATATGAAAGACCGAATCGGGAGCGTGTTCATCGAGGGAGTCAAGCCCCAGCTCGACGGCGGACGCCACGCCGTCAAGCGTGTCGCCGGAGAGAGCCTCACCGTCCGCGCCGACATCTTCAAGGAGGGCCATGACGTCCTCGTCGCCGTCGTCCGCTGGCGCCAGGCCTCCCCGCAGGAGCAGCAGACCGACTGGCACGAAGTCCCCATGCGCTCGCTCGGCAACGACGTCTGGGAGGCGGAGTTCCCCCTCGCCCGGAATGGCCGCTACCAGTACACGATTGAAGCCTGGCCGGATCTCTTCCGGACGTGGACCTCGGAGCTGAAGCGCAAGGTCGACGCGGGCCGGGACGTGCGCAGCGAGCTCTTGGAGGGCGCGGCGCTGCTGGAAGGCGCGGCGGCCCGTGCGCGAACGGTGGACGCGGACGACGCGCGAGTGCTCACCGAGGCCGCGGTGCGGATGCGTCAGCCTCCGACGCCGGACCTGCTGGCCGTGGCGCTGGCGCCGGAGCTGGCGACGGTGGCCTCCACGTATCCGGACCGCGCGCTGGCGCGGCGACACGAGCCGGCGCTGGAGGTCTTCGCGGACCGGCCCAAGGCGCGCTTCGGTGCGTGGTACGAGTTCTTCCCCCGCTCCGCGAAGCGCGATGGCCGCACGCACGGGACATTCCAGGACTCGGAAGCGTGGCTGCCGTACATCCAGGGCCTGGGCTTCGACGTCATCTACCTTCCGCCCATCCACCCCATTGGCCGCACCGCGCGCAAGGGGAAGAACAACAGCCTCAAGGCGGGCCCGGAGGACGTGGGCAGCCCGTGGGCCATCGGCGCCGCGGAGGGGGGACACAAGGCGGTGCACCCGAGCCTGGGCACGCTGGCGGACTTCCGTCACTTCGTGCAGGCCGCGCAGTCGTACGGCATCGAGGTGGCGCTGGACCTCGCGTACCAGTGCTCTCCGGACCACCCCTATGTGAAGGAGCATCCGGAGTGGTTCCAGCGCCGCCCGGATGGAACCATCAAGACGGCGGAGAACCCGCCCAAGCGCTACGAGGACATCGTCAACTTCGACTGGATGGGCCCCGCGCGCGAGTCGCTGTGGACGGAGCTGGAGTCCGTCGTGCTGCACTGGGTGCAGCAGGGCGTGCGGACCTTCCGCGTGGACAATCCCCACACCAAGCCCATCCAGTTCTGGGAGTGGCTCATCCGCCGCGTGCAGGACCGCCACCCCGACGTGCTCTTCCTCTCCGAGGCCTTCACGCGGCCCAAGGTGATGAAGGCGCTGGCGAAGGTGGGCTTCACCCAGTCGTACACGTACTTCACGTGGCGCAACTTCAAGGGCGAGCTCCAGGAGTACCTGGAGGAGATCACCACGCCGCCCGTGTCCGACTACTTCCGCGGCAACCTCTGGCCCAACACGCCGGACATCCTGCCGGAGCTCCTGCAGAACGCGGGGCCCGGTGCGTTCCGCCTGCGCGCGGCGCTTGCCGCGACGCTCTCCTCGGTCTACGGGATGTATTGCGGCTTCGAGCTGTGCGAGGGCCGCCCGTTGCCTGGCAAGGAGGAGTACCTGGACTCGGAGAAGTACCAGCTCGTCGCATGGGACCCGGACCGGCCGGGGAACATCCGGGACTGGATTGCGCGCCTCAACAACGCGCGCCTCACCCAGCCCGCGTTCCACACCTACGACACGCTGCGCTTCTTCGAGTCGGACAACGAGCGGGTGCTCTTCTACGGCAAGCGCACCCCGGACGGCACCAGCACGGTGCTGGTGGCCGTGAGTCTGGATCCGTACTCGCCCCAGGAGGCGCTGTTGCGACTTCCGCTGGAATGGCTTGGCGCGAACGCGGATGAGACCTATCAGGTGCACGAGCTGATGAAGGACGAGCGCTCGTTGTGGCAGGGCTCCGACGTCCAGGTGCGCCTGACTCCCGAGCAGCCCGCGGCCGTCTGGGCCGTCTACCGCTTCCGCCGTACCGAGCACGCGTTCGACTACTACGAGTGACAACCCGAGAGGCGTATGGACCTGGATCCCCTCTGGTACAAGAAGGCCCTCATCTACGAGCTGCACCTCCGAGCGTTCCATGACTCCAACGGCGACGGGCATGGCGACATCCCGGGCCTGATTGAAAAGCTCCCGTACCTCCAGGACCTGGGCATCGACTGCCTGTGGATCCTCCCCCACTACCCTTCTCCGCTGCGCGATGACGGCTACGACATCGCGGACTACTACGGCGTCCACCCGGACTACGGCACGCTGGCGGACTTCCAGCGCATGGTGGAGGAGGCCCACAAGCGCGGCATCCGCATCATCACCGAGCTGGTGGTCAACCACACCAGCGACCAGCACCCCTGGTTCCAGGAGGCGAGGAGCGATCCGAAGAGCCCCAAGCGCGACTGGTACGTCTGGAGCGACACGGACGACAAGTACAAGGGCACGCGCATCATCTTCACGGACACCGAGCGCTCCAACTGGACGTGGGACCCGGTGGCCAAGCAGTACTTCTGGCACCGCTTCTTCAGCCACCAGCCGGACCTGAACTACGACAACCCTCAAGTCCAGGAGGCGATGCTGGACGCCATGCGCTTCTGGCTCAACATGGGCGTGGACGGCTTCCGCTGCGACGCGGTGCCGTACCTGTTCGAGCGCGAGGGCACCAACTGCGAGAACCTCCCGGAGACGCACGCCTTCCTCAAGCGCCTGCGGAAGACCATCGACGCCGAGTACCCCGGGAAGATGCTGCTGGCGGAGGCCAACCAGTGGCCCGCCGACGTGCGCGTCTATTTCGGCGAGGGCGACGAGTTCAACATGGGGTTCCACTTCCCGGTGATGCCGCGCCTGTTCATGGGCGTGCGCCGGGAGGACCGCACGCCCATCGTCGAAATCATGCAGCAGACGCCGGACATCCCTGACACGTGTCAGTGGGCCATCTTCCTGCGCAACCACGACGAGCTGACGCTGGAGATGGTGACGGACGAGGACCGGGACTACATGTACCGGGAGTACGCCACGGACCCTCGGATGCGCATCAACCTGGGCATCCGTCGCAGGCTCGCGCCGCTGATGGACAACGGGCGCCGGCGCATCGAGCTGATGCACAGCCTGCTCTTCACGCTGCCCGGCACGCCCGTCCTCTACTACGGCGACGAGATTGGCATGGGGGACAACATCTACCTGGGCGACCGCAATGGCGTGCGCACGCCCATGCAGTGGACCGGAGACCGCAACGCGGGCTTCAGCCGGGCGGACTACGCGCGCCTGTACGCACCCGTCATCGCCGACCCCGTCTACGGCTACCAGTCCATCAACGTGGAAGCGCAGGAGCGGGTGAAGTCCAGCCTCCTGCACTGGGTGAAGCGGATGATTCGCATCCGCCAGCGCTACCCCGTCTTCTCCCTGGGGAAGCTGCGCTTCATCACGCTGGAGAACCGCAAGGTGTTGGCCTTCGTGCGCGAGTGGGAGGGACAGACGGTGCTGGTGGTGTGCAACCTGTCCCGCTTCTCGCAGCCCGCGGTGCTGGACCTGCGCGACTTCGAGGGCATGGTGCCCGTCGAGATGATTGGCGACACGCCCTTCCCCCGTATCAGTGAGCTGCCCTACCAACTGTCGATGGGCCCCTACATGTTCTTGTGGTTTCGGCTGGACCAGCCGTTGCCGGGAGGAAGCCGCGCGTGACGACCTTGGACCTGACGAAGCTGCCGGAGTACCTCAAGAGTCAGCGCTGGTTCGCCGGGAAGGCCTGGCCCATCAAACAGGTCGCAGTGGTAGACCACGCCCAACTGGACGCCTCGCCGTGCAACCTGTCGCTGGCCGTGGTGGAAGTCACCTACGAGCTGGGTCAACCCGAGCGCTACCTGCTGCCGGTGAAGCCCTCGTCGGATGGAATCCGCGACGCGCTGGAGGACGACGGCTGCATTCGCGCCCTGTTCGACCTCATCCGTGACGGCGCCCAGCTGCCCTCCGCTTCGGGCCGCATCGTGGGGGAATGGATTGCGGGGCCCGAGGGCTTGTTGGGCATGCCTTCGCCGCTCACGGTGCGCCGGCTGATGGTGGAGCAGAGCAACACCTCCATCGTGCTGGGCGAGAAGGTCATCGTGAAGATCATCCGCAAGCTGGAGGCCGGGGTGAACCCCGAGCACGAGGTGGGGCGCTTCCTCGCCACGCGGACGACGTTCCGGGCCACCCCTGCCCTGCTGGGCGCGCTGCGACTGGAGGGCGCCGCCGGAGCGACGCTCGCGCTGGCGCACCGCTTCATCCCCGACGCGGTGGACGGATGGAAGTACACGTTGGACCGGTTGCGCCAGGCGCGGCCGATGGGAGACCGCTTCCTGGAGGAGATGGAGGAGCTGGGCGCGCGGCTGGGAGATCTGCACCTGGCCTTCGGCTCGGCGCCCATGGACGACGCGGCCTTCGCGCCGGAGCCGTTGCTGCAGGAGGACCTGCAACGCTGGAGCGCGTCCATCGTCGGCGAGCTGGGCGTGACGCTGGCGGAGGCGGGCCGGCTTCATCCGGACCTGGAGGGGCGCCGCGAGGGGCTCATCGAGTACGCGAAGCGACTGGCCCAGGTGGCGCCGTCCGGCCAGAAGATCCGCATCCACGGCGACCTGCACCTGGGCCAGGTGCTGCGGGCCAACGAGCAATGGCTCATCTTCGACTTCGAGGGCGAGCCTGCGCGCAGCTTCACGGCGCGGCGGGAGAAGTACAGCCCGCTGCGAGACGTGGCGGGGATGATTCGCTCGTTCGACTACGCGGAGGCCACGGTGGCGCTGGAGGGTGGCACGCCGCGAGGTCGCGTGGGGCCCAGCCGGTCGGCCTTCCTGGAGGGCTACCGCAAGGCGACCCAGGGGGCGGCCTTCCTGCCGACGGACGCCGCGGCATTCGACACGATGCTGCGCGCGTTCGAGCTGGAGAAGCTCCTGTACGAAGTGAGGTATGAGATGCAGAACCGGCCAGACTGGGTGCGCATCCCCGTCGAGGCCCTCTTGCGGATGGAGGAGTCCCAGTGAGGAAGCCCGCGGAAAAGGTGCAGGTCGACGCGGAGCTGCGACGCGTGGTGGAGCTGCGGCACCCGGAGCCCCACTCCGTGCTCGGCATCCATCCGGACGGCGATGGCGTGGTGGTCCGCGCCTTCCGTCCTGACGCCGTGGCCATCCACGTCCTCCCGGAGTTCGGAGGCCGCGTCCCGATGACGCACCGCCAGGACGGCGTCTTCGAGGCCCGCGTCAACGGACGGGACAAGACCTTCGGCTACCTGTTGGAGGTGGAGTACCCCGGCAAGCGCGTCTTCACGCTGAGAGACCCCTACAGCTTCCTCCCCACGCTCGGGGAGATGGACCTGTACTACGCGGGCGAGGGACGCCACGAGCGGCTCTGGGAGCGCATGGGCGCGCACCTCATCCACCACAACGGCACGCGCGGCGTGTCCTTCGCGGTGTGGGCGCCCACGGCGGCGGGAGTCTCGGTCGTCGGCGACTTCAACAGCTGGGATGGTCGGCTGCACTCCATGCGGCGCATGGGCGCATCGGGCATCTGGGAGCTGTTCGTTCCCGAGGTGGGCGAAGGCGCGCGCTACAAGTTCGAGATTCGCCCCGGCCAGGGCGGGCCTCGCGTGCTGAAGTCGGACCCGTTCGCCTTCCGCGCCGAGATGCCTCCGGCCACCGCGTCCGTGGTGCATGACCTGGGGCGCTACGGCTGGGGTGATGGCCCCTGGTTGGAGGAGCGCACTCGGAAGTCCGACGTCACGCACCAGCCCTGGAGCGTGTACGAGGTGCACCTGGGGAGCTGGCGCCGGGTGGTGGAGGACGGCGACCGCCCCATGACGTACCGCGAGCTGGCGCCGGCGCTGGCGGAGTACGTCAAGCACATGGGCTTCACGCACGTGGAGCTGCTCCCCGTGTCGGAGCATCCCTACGGCGGCTCGTGGGGCTACCAGGTCAGTGGCTACTACGCGCCCACCGCGCGCTTCGGCCACCCGGACGACTTCCGCTTCATGGTGGACCACCTGCACCAGGAGGGCATCGGCGTCATCGTCGACTGGGTGCCCGGCCACTTCCCCCGGGACGCGCACGCGCTGGGCGAGTTCGACGGCACGGCGCTGTACGAGCACGCGGATCCGCGCAAGGGCGCGCAGCCGGACTGGGGCACGCTGGTCTTCAACTTCGGCCGCAACGAGGTCCGCAACTTCCTCATCGCCAACGCGCTGTTCTGGATTGAGGAGTACCACATCGATGGTCTGCGCGTGGACGCGGTGGCGTCGATGCTCTACCTCGACTACAGCCGCAAGCAGGGCGAGTGGATTCCGAATCGCTGGGGTGGCCGGGAGAACGAGGAGGCCATCCAGTTCCTGCGCGAGCTGAATGAGACGGTGCGCCGCAAGCACCCGGGCGTCGTGGTCATCGCCGAGGAGTCCACCGCGTGGCCGAAGGTCTCCTCGCCCGTGAGCGAGGGCGGCCTGGGCTTCCACTTCAAGTGGAACATGGGGTGGATGCACGACACGCTGTCGTACTTCTCCAAGGACCCCATCTACCGGCAATACCACCACAACCAGCTCACGTTCGGGCTGCTGTACGCGTTCAGCGAGCACTTCATGTTGCCGCTGAGCCATGACGAGGTGGTGCACGGCAAGGGCAGCTTGTACGGGCGCATGCCGGGAGACCCGTGGCAGAAGCGCGCCAACCTGCGCTCGCTGTTCGCGTGGATGTGGGCGCACCCGGGCAAGAAGCTGCTCTTCATGGGCGGCGAGTTCGGCCAGCCGTCCGAGTGGAACCACGACAAGAGCCTGGACTGGCACCTGACACAGGACCCGGGACATCAGGGCATCCAGCGACTGGTCGCGAAGCTGAACCACGTCTACAGGGAGCTGCCCGCGCTGCATGACGCGGACAGTGAGCCGGTGGGCTTCCAGTGGCTGCAGCCGGACTCCGCGGCGTCGAACGTGCTGGCCTTCATCCGGCGCTCGCGGCAGCCGGGACGCCATGTGGTGTGCGTGGCCAACCTCTCCCCCACCGTGCGCGAGAACTACCGCGTGGGCTTCCCGCTGCACACCCACTACGTGGAGATCCTCAACTCCGACGCGGGCGAGTACGGCGGCTCCAACGTGGGAAACATGGGTCAGCTCCACACGGAGGCCACGGGCTGGGATGGACAGCCGGCTTCCGCGCTGCTCACCCTGCCCCCGCTGTCTGTATTGTGGTTCACGCCGGGCTGAAGACAGACAATACAGACAATGCAATCACAGACATTCACGCCTGTCTGCGGTTGCATTGTCTTTCGTTACCAGTCGTCGTCGCTACCCCTGAAAACCACTGAACATCCAGCCATGTAGGCATGGGCCTTCGTGCGCGCCGGTGTCCAGGGCAGCAGACCCGTGCCAAAGGGGTGGAAAATCACTGATCATCAGAGCATGTAGGCATGGGATTTCCCGCCAGGCCGATCGCCGGGTGATCGACTGGCCTCGGGTTTTGGAAGCACTTTCGACCCACTGATAAGATGTTCAGGCATCCTCAAGCCCGCATTATCAGGCCGAAACGCGCTCAACCCCTGATGACTTTTGGACAATTCGCGTAGAGGCGAGGGACAGAAACCACTGATGCCTTGTTCATGTAGGCATGGCCCTTGAGATCGCCGGGTGATCTGAACGGTGGAGCCCGGCGCTCGCTTCCCCTCCAGGCCACCCGCGCCGCGCCGGGCTCGGCGATGGGAGCAGGCATTGCGGCCCCCCTGGGCGGCCCCCACCGTATGGGGACTACACCCCAGCCAGAGGAACGCGAGATGGCCCGAAAGAAGATCGCCGAGGGATATGGCGGCACCAGCGAGCAGCGCCAGCGGCAGCTCCAGGGCGACAACTTCTCAGAACGTGCGCCTCACACCCCGGCCGAAGCCGAGGCCACCCGGAGCACGCCTGACAAGGATGGGACCGTCGTCACCGTCCACCCGCTGGAGGACGAGGACGAGACGGACCTCTGGCACGGCAAGGCTTGAGCGCCGCGTCCTCGGCCGGCTACGCGCGCATGAAGAGGAAGTACAGCAGCGCGCTCAGCACCACGGAAACGAGGATGCTGCCCAGACAACCCAATCGGTTCGAAAAGAAGAAGAACATGGACGCGGAGGGAACCTAGGCACCGCCGCCCGGAATGGCACGGTGCCCCGCCTCCCCTCCCGTCCAGCGTCCGTCAGGCCCCGCCGCGCTTCAGCCGCTCCACGTAATCCGCGGGCAGCCCGGCCGCCTGGGCGCCCCGCACCAGTGCCTCCACGAAGCGGGGGCTCACCGGGCCGTCCTGCGCCGCGCGCCTCGGGTTGGTGACGAAGGCCGTGGCCTCCACCTCCTGCCCGTCCACGAGCACCTTCACCGTGCGCTCCACGCACATGCCCGTCACGAAGCCTTCCTTGTGCTGCACGATGGGCCAGTCCTGGCCCTGGATCTCGAAGAGACGCCCGAACACCTGGCCTCCCGTCGCATCCGCCAGCCCCGCCACCCGCCCACCCCACCAGCGCGACGGGAAGTCGTAGACCAGGTCCACGTCCACCGCCTCCGCCAGCCGCCCCTCCGGCAGCTCGAAGAAGCCATACGAGTGCTGCTGCTTCCACTCGTCGAACGCGGCCCGGTCCAGGATGGTGGAGTACGCGAAGTACAGCCGCTTCGCGTTCGGGTCCGCACCCTCCCGCGCCTTCATCACCATGTCGTAATGCGAATCCATGTGACGTCCCCTACCGCTCGTTCCGCCGCGAGGCGCCGTCCCGGAACACCGCCAGCACCCCGGACACGTCCAACCGCGACGTCTTGATGAACAGCCGCAGCGCCCGCTCCACGTGCTCCGCCAGCGTGGCCATCTTCTCCAGCCGCTCCAGCCGATCACTCGGGACCTGGCCCGCCACCTCCGCCAGCCGCCGCGCCTCGGCGAGGTCCGCGCGGATGCGCGCCACGAAGCCCGCCTCGCGCTCCTCGATGACGTGCCGCACCATCCGCACCAGGTCCGTCTCCGCGCCGTAGCGCCAGACCGTGTCCTGCGGCAGCCGCACCCGCTGGATGACGCCCCAGCGCTCCAAGTCGCGCAGCAGCATGGAGACGCCGCCCTTGGACAAGTCCAGCTCGCGCTCGATTTCACCCGCCGTCAGCGGCTCGCCCCGCAGGTACAGGAGCGCCCACACCCGGCCCTGGTTGCGCTTGAAGCCCCAGAACTCGATGACATTGCCCACCGCGTCCACCGCGATGGCTTCCCACGGCGCGAGCCGGCCCTCGATGACCGGCGCATCCGGGTTGCTCGGACTCCCGTGTCCCCCCGTCCACAGGTAGCCTTTCATGCGGCCCGCCCCTGGACTTGCTCCGCGATTCCCGCCGACAGCTTGCGCGCCCAGCCCACCAGCTCCGCGCCCGCCGGCTCGTGGGCGAAGTGGCCCAGCTTGTCGAGCGCCGCTTCAATCTCCACGTTCATCCGCGCCATGGACGCCTCCACCGCGCCGGTGGCTTCAATCGCGGCGCCAATCTCCTTCGTGCGGTCGGGCGTAATCGTGGAGAAGGCCCACGCGTCCTTCAGCTTGCGCCGCAGGCTCTCGTCCTTCGCCACCGCGAGCAGGATGGGCATCGACGGGGTGCGCGAGTGCACATCCGCGTACCGCGGCTTGCCCACGTCCGTGCCCAGGATGTCGCGGATGTCGTCGGCGATCTGAAACGCCACGCCCAGGTGACGGCCGAACCCGTCGAAGCGGTCCACCGCCTCCGGCAGGTTCGCCAGCGTCGCCGCCGCGTGTCCGCACCAGCCGAACAGCGAGCCCGTCTTGCCCTCGGCGATGAAGCGCAGCCGGTTCATCGGCAGGTCCAGGTCGCCTCGCGCCTCGACCTCGGCGATGGCCGCGCGGGTCATCTCGGAGACGACCGACAGCGCCGACAAGGTCAGCCGCGAGTCGAGCTGCGCCAGGTGGTGCAGGCCCGTGGACAGGATGAGGTCGCCGCTCATCACCGCCACGATGTTGCCCCAGCGCGCGTTCACCGTCGGGCGGCCCCGGCGGAACATGCCCGCGTCCACCACGTCGTCATGCAGCAGGCTCGCCGAGTGGATGAGCTCCGCCGCCACCGCCACGTCCACCAGTCGCTCCGGCGCCACACCCACCGCGCCGCCGAACAACCGCACCAGCATGGGACGCGCGCGCTTGCCGCCAGTGCCCACGCAGAGGTGCCGGGCCGCTTCCATCAGCGTGTCGCCCTTCACGTCCGGACCGGCGTTGCCATCCACCAGCGTGCTGTCGAGCCGCTGCTCCACCGCCGCCAGAAAGTCCGTGAGCTCCCGAGCCAGTTCCATGTGCGCCGTTCTCCTCGGACGTTCATATAGTTCAAGACCGCTTGAACTGCACCTGATTCCAGCGCCCCCTCCGGCCAGGGGGGCGGGCGGCCGGACTCGCCCGGGGCCCGAGCAGGCGGCCAGAGGGGGGACAAGGTCGGATTGAGGCGCCTGGGGGCGCCGTGCGACAGACGGAGGCGCCCCTCGATGAGCACCGCTGCCTTCCGCCGCTACGTCCTGAGCAGCTTCGCCTCGCTCGCCTCCGCCGTCCCCCTCTTCCGTCCGGGTTCGTCGCTGCCCGGCTCGGCCGCGCCCCTCCTGGGTGCTCCCCCGGCGGACAGCCCCGACGTCCCCTCGCACACCCCCGCGAAGAGGCTGCGCGCGACGCTGGGCGCATCCGTGGTGGAGGGCATGTTCACGGAGGTCTTCACCGCCTGCGCGGGCGCCACCGTGCTGACGGCGTGGGCCATCGCCCTGGGGCTGGGGCCGCTGCTGGTGGGCGTGATGACGGCGCTGCCGTTCCTCGCCCAGTTCGTGCAGTTCCCCGCCGCGTGGCTGACGTCCGCCTTCGGCCACCGGCGCGTGGCGCTGACGGCGGTGTGCCTGTCGCGCCTGGTGATGTTCCCGCTGGCCGTCCTGCCCTGGTTGGACCTGGAGCTGGCGGCGCGGCAGCACGTGCTGCTCGTCGTCGCGGGGGCGTCGGCGGTGCTGGGCGTGGTGGGCAACAACGCGTGGGTGGCGTGGATGGGGGAGCTGGTGCCGCGCGCCGTGCGCGGACGCTTCTTCGGACGGCGCACCGCGCTCACCACGCTGGCGGGCACGCTGGCGTCGCTCGGCGCGGGCCTGTTGATGGACCGGCTGCGTCCCGCCGAGGGCCTGGGCGTGGCCCTGCCCCTGCTGGCGCTGGGCGCGTGTGTCATGGGCGTGGTGACGACGCTGCTGATGGCCAGCCAGCATGACCCCGCGCCGCCGGGCACCGCGCCCCGGCTGGAGCTGAGGGGCGCGCTGGTGCCGCTGAAGGACCCGCTCGCGCGGCGCGTGCTCACCTACCAGGTCGCCTGGAACGCGGCGGTGGGCGTGTCCGCGCCGTTCTTCGCGCTGCACAGCCTCCAGAACCTCAAGATGACCTTCGTCATCATGGCCCTGCATGCCGCGGCCGTCGCCGGGGTGCGCATCCTCACCGCCCCTCTATGGGGGAAGATGATCGACAAGGTGGGCGCGCAGCCGGTGCTGCTGGCGTGCTCGCTGGGCATCGGCGTGATTCCGGCGCTGTGGCTCTTGCCGTCGGCGGGGACGCTGTGGCCCCTGCTCTTCGACGTGCTGCTCGCAGGCTCCCTGTGGAGCGGTCACGGCCTGGCCATCTTCGCGCTGCCGCTCAGCGTGGCGCCGCGCAAGGGCCGGCCCTTCTACCTCGCCGCCTTCGCCACGGCGGGCGGCCTTGCCTACTCCATTGCGGCCGCGCTGGGGGGCGCCATCGCCTCCGCCCTGCCCGAGCAGTTCATCCTCGGCGGCATGCCCTGGGTGAACCTGCACGTCCTCTTCGTCCTGTCCTCGGTGGCCCGGCTCGGCGCCGGCATGCTCGCCACGCGCCTGCCCGAGCCCGGCGCCCACCCCGTGACGTCCGTCAGTGCGCTCCTCGCCCGGCTGTTGCCGCGCCCCGCGCGCGTGCTGGCGCCGCCGAGCACGGAGAGCCACCGCCCGGGCTAGGGAGTCGAGCCCCGCCTGAGCTCCGGCAGCGCCCTGAGCGCGGGGCCCCTCTCAGACGCGGTAGGCCCGCACCACTTCGGCCACCCGTTCGGAGAGCAGCCTCAGGGACACCGCGGAGTCGTTGGTGTTGGAGATGCGTGTCACCGTGTCGCCCATCAGCGCGTTCAGCTCGTTGACGGCGGTGAAGATCTGCTCGATGCCCGTGGCCTGCTGGTTCACCGTCTGGGCAATCTGCCGCGCGGCCGCGGTGCTGTCCTGGACGATGGTGGTGAGCTGGCGCAGCGTGTCCCCGGACGCGCGCGCCTGCGTCAGCCCCGCCTCCATCCGCTGCGTCCCCTCGGCGGTGATCTGCACCGTGCCGGCGATGGCCTCGCCGATGTCGGAGAGGATCTTCCGCACCTGATTGGTGGCCCGGATGGACTGGTCCGCCAGGGCGCGGATCTCCCGCGCCACCACCGCGAAGCCCTTGCCGTGCTCACCGGAGCGCGCCGCTTCAATCGCCGCGTTCACGGCCAGGAGGTGCGACTGGTCCGCCAGGTCCTTCACCGTCTCCGTGATTCCGCCAATCTGCTGCGTGCGCTCGCTCAGCGACATGATGCGCAGGGTGATCTGCTCCACCTGCGAGCGCAGGTCCACCATGCCCTCGATGCTCGCCGACACGGCATCCTCGCCGGACTTGCCCAGCGCCTCCGCGCGCTCCGCCACCTCGATGACGGACTGCGCGGAGCTGGACGCCAGGAGCGCCGTCTGGCGGATCTCCTGCGCCGTCACCTGCGTCTCCTGGACCGCGGCGGCCTGGCGGGACACCATCTGGTTCTGCTCGTTCGCGGACTCGTTGAGCCCCATCACCGAATCGCTGAGCAGCTCCGTGGACGAGTGCAGCTGGTGCAGCAGGTCCTTGAGCTTGCCCACCAGCAGCCCCACCGCGCGCGCCAGGTCTCCGACCTCGTCCTGCGTGGAGACGTGCACCGGCTCGCGCAGGTCGCCATGCTCGGCGATGCGCCGCACGGCGCCGGTGAGCGCGACGAGCGGAGCGACGATGCGACGGCTCATCATCCACGCCAGCGCCATCAACACCACCAGCGCCGCCAGCAGCACGATGCGCAGGTTGCTCACGATGCCGTCGATGTGGCCCCGGGCCTCCGTGCGATTGAAGCCCACGTGCACGGTCCCCAGTCCGCCGGGCACCTGCGCGCCCATGTCCAGCAACTCCACGTCCTCGGCATGGAGCGGCGTGCCCTCCTTCGTGACGGTCAGCTCGGAGGCGTGAGCTCGCAAGAGCTGCGCGTGGGGCCCCGACACGGCCACCAGCGCGCCCTTCGGGTCCACGAGCGCCACGTAGGCCAGCGCGCCTTCCTTCGCCACCGCGTCCAGCGTGGGCTGGACCTCCGCCTGCTCGCGGTTTCGCAGCAGGTCCGCCATCGCGGAGGCGAGCGCCGTCGGCACCGCCGCGCTCATCGAATGGCCCTGCTCCTCGAAGGCCTCGCGGAGGCGGGGAATCGTGTACCCCACCGAGAGCAGGGCGAAGAACAGCGCCACGACGAGCGGCGCGAGGATGATTTTATGAGCGAGGGTTATTCGCATCCGAGCACGAGGGAATGCAGGGCGAACGCGGCGCGGCCATTCTGGACACGTGGCAGGCAAAGCCGCAACCCCGCCCGCCGATTCGTGAAGACACACATTGAAGCAAGGGTCCGTCGATACCCCAATCCGTGCTCGCCGGTGCGTGCGTCGCCGTCTATCTTTCCCGGCGGCTCGCGGCTCCAGGAGAAAATTGCACCATGAAGCTCCGTCGCAAGGTCCTCGTCTTCTCGCTCGCACTCCTCGTCGGGGTCCTCGCGGCCACCCTCCGGTGGGACGTGTCTCCCGCGGAGCTGGAGGCGCGCTACGCGACACGTCCTTCGCGCTTCCTGGACGTGGAGGGTTTGCGCATCCACTACCGCGAGCAGGGCCAGGGGCCTCCGCTGCTCCTGCTTCACGGCTCCAATTCCTCTCTTTTCACGTGGGAGGGCTGGGTGCGTGAGTTGTCAGAAAACTACCGCGTCATCACCCTGGACCTCCCCGGCCATGGCCTGACGGGTCCGGACGCACGGGGGCGATACACGGCCGATGCGATGGCGGAGGTGGTGGAGTCCTTCCGCGCGCGCCTGGGGCTGGAGCGCTTCGTCCTGGCCGGCAACTCCATGGGAGGCTCCGTCTCCTGGCGCTATGCCCTGCGGCACCCGGAGCGGGTGTCGGCGTTGGTGCTGGTGGACTCGGCGGGCTATCCGAGGGACACGCCCGCGCCGCTCGTGTTCCGGCTCATGCGCGCGCCCGGCGTGGGCGAGGTGCTGTCCCTCTTCTCTCCGCGCTGGGTCATCGACCGGAACCTGCGGGCCGTCTATGGAGACCCGTCGCGCGTGACGGAGGCGCTGGTGGAGCAGTACCACGCGCTGCTGCTGCGCGAAGGCAACCGCCGGGCCACGCGCGAGCGGCTGCGCTCGGTCAGCGACGAGACGCGGTGGAAGCACCTGGGCGAGCTGCGCATGCCCACGCTCATCCTCTGGGGCGGGAAGGACACGTGGATTCCGCTGGAGCACGGCCACCGCTTCGCCCGGGACATCCCCGGCGCCCGGCTCATCGTCTATCCGGAGCTGGGGCATGTCCCCATGGAGGAGGACGCCGCGCGCACCGCCGCCGACGTGCGAGGTTTCCTGGAGGCGTCTTCGGCCCCCTCGCCCTTGTGAGCAGCGGGGCCTTCAGCCTTCAGCCCGAGACCCGCGTCGTCATCGGGCACGAGGAGGCCTCCGGAGTGGCTCCGCGCTCGTGGGAGATCTCCAGCAGCGTCACCAGCCGATTGCGGGGGTCCACGACATAGTGGACCGTCAGGTCCTCCACCTGGAAGGTGGTGGACGCGGACAGGGCCGGCGCTCCGAGCGTGGCCACGCCTTCCAACCGGGCCTGGATGGCGCGGTAGCTCTCCTGGGAGAGCCGAGCGACCTGGTTCCAGGCCGCCGCGGAGATCTCCACGGTGTAGGGGCGATGGGTGTTCCTCGGAGACTTCATGCGGTGGTGGCTCATTGCAGGCCGCGCGCCACCACCTCTTTGAAGAAAACCGGACGGTTGGCGCCGGGACTGCTTGCGTCCCTGTAGAAACGTCAGCCGGCGCCCCCTGCCCTTTCAGTGCAGCCCTTTGGGCTCCGACTCCGGGTTGGGTTCCTCGTCCAGGCACGCCAGCGCGGCGAGCAGCAGCGTCTCGCACCCGAAGCGCAGGCTGTCGACCGAGGGGTCGAAGCGCGACGAGTGATTCGACGGCAGGGCCTGGACCTTCTCCCAGGGCGTCTTGCCTGGCGCCCGCTTCCAGGCTTCGTGAGACGTGCCCCCGAAGAACCAGTAGACGAGCGGCACCGGCGCATGGGCGTCCTGCGCGGACGTGCGCCCGTCGAAGTAGGGAAAGTCCTCGCTGCCGCTGCCCAGGCCCGTGTCGACGATGCGCTCGGCTCCGAACCAGGCCGCGTGCGCGGCGCGGACGCGGGTGAAGTAGGAGTCGTCGTTCACCATCACCCGCGTGTGCTCCATCACCTCGATGTCGGGCGGCTTGGGCGAGCGCCCCGCTTCGCACTCCGCCTTCGCCATGCGGGTGATGGCGTCGAGCAGCTGCTTCTGGAGGGCATCCGTCGGTGTGCGCACCGTCAGCTCCAGCACGGCCTCGTCCGGGATGACGTTGGAGCGGGAGCCCGCGTGGATGCTGCCCACGGTGAGCACCACGCCGCCGCGCGTGAGGTCCACCTCGCGAGAGACGATGGTCTGCAGCCGTGTCACCAGATACGCAGCGATGACGACAGGGTCCACCGCCGTCTGGGGCTGCGAGCCGTGCCCGCCCTTTCCGAAGATGCGCACGCGCACGTTGGCGGAGGCCATCATGTTGGCACCGGGATGGTGCCCCACGAGCCCCACCTCCAGCGGCGCCACGTGCTGCGCGAGCGCCACGTCTGGCTTGCCGAAGCGCGCATAGAGCCCGTCCTTCATCATGGCCCGTGCGCCCTGGAGCGTCTCCTCCGCGGGCTGGGCCACCAGCATCAGCGTCCCGCGCCAGTGGGGGCGGGATTGGGCCAGCAGCTCCGCCACGCCCACCAGGCAGGTGATGTGGACGTCATGTCCGCACGCGTGCATCACCGGCACCATCTTCCCGTGAGCATCCTTCATCCGCACGTGGCTCGCGTCAGGGCGGCCGGTCTTCTCCTCCACCGGCAGCGCGTCCATGTCCGCGCGCAGCAGCACGGTGGGCCCCGGACCGTTGCGCAGCACGCCGACGACCCCGTACCCGCCGACTCCGGTGGTCACCTCGTAGCCGATGCGCTCCAGCCACTTCGCCACCTTCGCCGCGGTCTGTTGCTCCTGCGTGGACAGCTCGGGGTGCGCGTGCAGATCTCGATAGAACGCCTCCAACCTCGGAGCGAGCTGCTCGTGTGCGAGCGTCAGATTGGGACGCCAGGCGTTCGTGGGCTGGGTCCGTTGCAAGGTCTCTGATACTTCCATTCCACATCCTCCCCGATGACGGCGCGGAAGATGGCCCTCTCCCGGCGCGCGCGAGCGGCGAGTCCGCCAGGTCTCCGCACCAATGTCCGTGGACCAACGGGCCTGCGGGCATGCGCCGCTTCGCTGTCCTCGCCGCGACGCTCACCGCGCGCGGTGGGGCAATGGTCGGGGGTGGCCTTGTTCCCCACGTTGCCCCAGATGAAGACCGCCATCTTGAGTCTGGGTGTGGTGCTGAGCCTCTTCGCGAGCTCCGCGCTGGCCGCGTCCAAGGAGGGAGAGGCGTGCACCGAGCCTTGCGGCGCGCGCTCCCGTCAGCTCAAGGGGCACACGTTCCTGTTTCCCATCCTCCAGCAGAGCGCGTTCGTCACCTCCCATGTGGGCATCCGGGAAGGGCTCGCGCGGTATGACGTCCCGGACGTCCCGGTGAACGACCTCGCGCCGCTGGATGTCCACCTCACCGGCATCCAGCAGACGTTGGACTTGAGCCTGAGCATCACGAACTGGCTCGGCGTCACGGGCTATGGCCGGGCGACCATCATCACCGGGACGAACGCGGATGGGCTGCTGGCCTCGGGCGCCACCGTGGACCTCCTTGGACAGTTGGGAGCCGTCGCGCGCATCCTGCGCAGCGACACGAGCGGCACGCAGCTCTCGTTCCGAGCGCACTATGGCTACAACCGGGGTCGGGAGATCACCCTGCTCCCGCTGGTCAACGCCATCGTCAACACGCCCCAGATAACAGTGGGCGGCATCATCGATGGAGACCTGGGCCAGTTCCTCTTCGTGCCCCGGAAGGAATCCAGTGCCCAGGGAGGACTCTATGTGGCGCAGTCCTTCGGGCCGGTGTTCTCGCTTCAGGCCTCCGGAGCGGCGGAGTACGCGTGGCAGACGCGTCGCCCCTTCGACAGCGTCCTGGGCGGGCGGTTCGACCAGGACACGCACGCGTTTCGCGTCTTCTTGTCGGTCGCGGCGACATTGGACATCTACCCGGTGACGGCGGTGCCCCTGGCGGTGATGGGAGAGTATGTCTTCCGCACGGGGTTCCAGGAGCGGGTGGACCAGGATGACCGGACCCTGAAGGACAGCACGGCGGCGCTGGGCATCTATTACTCGGGCCGTGCCAATCTCCAGCTCGGCATCGGCGCGGTGAGGACCTTCAACGCGGAGCCTCGCCCGGGCCTGGGTGAAGGGGGGCGACAGCTCGAATCCGGCGAGCCGTCCCTCTCCTACGGAGAGCTCATCCTCCGCTATGTCTGGTGAGTGCGTGCCGTAACAGGGCCGCGAGGAGCTCCGACGGCCCGCCGCAACTCACCTTCTGACAGGCGCGTGTCGCCTACAACGAGGAGGCGGGTGTCGCCATCATCGGCACGAAGGCGAGGTCCAACACCGTTCGTGGCAACACGAGCAACGCGAACGGGGGAAAGGGCATCGGGCAACACGTCAGAGCACGGCGGATGCAAGAAAGTGGTTCACGGAGGCCCCCGTGGTTCGCTGTGCACGAGCGGGCCCATGAGGCCCGCTCGCATCCGCCTGGCGGCCACCTGAATGCTCAGTGCCCTGCCCCGCTGGTGGCCTTCAGGCCGATGATGGCGACCAGCAGCATGGAGAGGAAGACGATGCGCAGCGGAGAGATGGGCTCATGGAAGAGCACCACGCCGAGCACCGCCGCACCGAGCGCTCCGATGCCCACCCACACCGCGTAGGCCGTGCCGATGGGCAAGGTCTTCGCCGCCGTGGACAACAGGAACATGCTGGCGACGATGGCCACGCCCGTGAGGACGCTGGGGACAAGACGGGTGAAGCCCTCGGTGTACTTGAGGCCTACGGCCCAGCACACCTCGAGCAGCCCCGCGATGACGAGAATGATCCACGCCATGACGTACGACTCCTGAGATGAGCGTCGTCTTGTCGTGACCGGGTACGGCGCACCTCGTCCGGGCCCGCTGAACCCACCCTGGGCTCAACGGACGGCGAGGTCTATAGCGCCTCGCCCCTCTGGCTTCAACGTCCTCGAACCCTCCGGGATTCCCCTTCACCCCTGCGACACGGCCGGAGCCTCCACCACGGGCACCGCCTTCGTGCGCGGAGCCACCTGGCGCTGCATCGCCAGCCCCTCCAGGTCCTTCTCCACGCCCAGGCCCGGCGACGCATCCGAGCGCGCCGGCTTCACCCCCCTCAGGAGGCACAGGTCGCCGCTCGCCTGCATTTAGACCTGGCACGTCGTTCAAGTCTGGAAGGGCTGGCAGTACCTTGAGTCTGCCTTTACGCGAATTCCTCTCGCGCGGGCATTCACTCGGAGCTTCTCGCCCATGTCCCATCCGTCTGACTCCCGGTCCGCCGGGAGCGTTGGCCTGTTCACAAGTGGCGACACCCGAGCCCGTCTGGAGGAAGCTGTCCGGTTGGCGCGGCACAGGAACCGAGGCCGTCTGGCCGCGCTGTCTCTGCTGCTGTTGCTCCCCATGACGGGAGGGGCTTCGGAGCCTCCTGTTCCCGAGGACGAGCCGACATCCCCTGCCCAGGCCCCTCCAGCGCGCAGGTGGTACTACGTGACGCGCGTGGAAGCGACGACGCTGGCGCTCCTTCCTCGCGCTGGCGTGGGGGAAGATGAAGGCTTCATCCAGGTGGAGCCCACCTTCATCATCGACGGTGGCCCCGAGTTCGGCGTCAACGTGGGCGCTCCCGTGCGCTTCAGCATGTCGGGCGGCGGTGATGGCGCGGCCCTTGTGCGTCATGAGGACTGGGACACGATCTCGGACTGGGGGCAGCTCGTCCGCGGTCTCAAGTTCGGCTCGGATAACGCGCCGTGGGGCGTGTGGTTCGGCGGACTGGACAGCTACAGCCTGCTCACGGGGCACCTCGTCCGCCGCTACTCCAATCGCACCAATCCCGACTACCACCCGGCAGGTGGCTTCCTCACTGGGACGGTGGGGCCCCTGTACACGGAAGCCTTCGCCTCGGATGTGCTGGGCGCGCGGTTGATGGGGGCGGAGTTCTCCCTGGACATGGAGCACCTCCTGTTCGGCAAGCCCGAGCAGAAAGGGCGGTACACGCTGGCACTGTCGGCGGTGCATGACTGGGGACGCGCTGGAGGGCGCGCGGCCTCGGTGACACTGGCGCATCTGGACGCTACCGCGGTGGTGGTGGTGAAGCCTGGCTATGAAGCGCTCGTGATTGCCGGCTGGGGCGGTCCGTCCTGGTGAAGCGGGCGCATGGGGCGCGGTGGTTGGCGCGGGAGTGGACGCGGTGACACCGACGCTGGACACGACCTTGCGGCTGGAAGCGCGCCTCCAGCATGGCGGTTTCCGTCAAGGCTTCTTCGGTCCTGACTACGAACTGGCGCGTTTCAAGGCGGCGGGCCCTGACGACGTACCGCTCGCGGATGCGCCCTTCCCGGATGGCTACTCCGTCCATGGCGAGGCGGTGGTGGGCTGGGATGCAGTCAGCTACGGAGGCATCTACAAGCACCTCAAGCTGTCTCTTGGTGTCGAAGCGTTCTCTTGGGGACGACTCGACATGGACGGACGCGTCGCCGTGCAGTTGTTCGAACGCAGCCTGGAAGTGGCGATGAAGGGGCTCGCGGTCGGAGCTGGGAAGCCAGGGGCACGCTTCCTGGGTGCCACGGAGGTGCGCTGGCGATTCCTGGGAGGGAGGCTCTACGCGATGGGGACGGGCGGCACGCTGCTGTTCCCCACGAGGGAGGGGGCGTTGCGGCCGGGGGCGTTGCGGCCGGAGGCCTTCGCCTCGGTGGGCCTGGGGGTGGACAATGCGCGCTGACGCCCTGGTGTTGGCGGTGTTGCTGCTGGCCACGGCCTGCGCCTCCGTGCAGCGTGCTCCCGGGCAGGGCCAGGGCTTGAGCTACACGCCGCGCGTGGCCACTCCTCCCACGTGGATGGAGCCTTCGAACAGTGGCCCGCCCCACTCTCCCGTGACCGTGCCGCGTGCCGTATCAGGGGCCGATGAACCGGCGAGGATGAGCCGGCGTCGGCTCCACCGCGAGGATGCGACAGGAGCCGGGCCAGGCGCCGCGGCGACAGCCGTGGGTGGCACCTACACAGCCGGGCCTTCGCATGCGGATTCATGGGACGCGCTGCTCACGAACGCGGGGCTTGAGGATGGAGACGAGCGCCCGATTCCAGGAGGAACGCTCACCCCAGTCCACGCAACGCGACTGTTGAAACGACTGTTGGGAAAGCCCGTCACGCTCGGACAGTTCCCCTCGCGCCTCGCGGCGGGCCACTTGCTGCGCAAGTCGTTGGAGGGCGGCGAGCTGTCGCGCGCCGAGCTGCTGCGCCAGGTCGAGCGCTTCACTCATCTCGCAGTGCTCCGTCCCGACGGCTGCCTCGCGTGGGTACGGAGTGGGAAGACGCAACAGCGAGTAGCCCCCGTGGAGTGGCGAGACGGTGGCTTCCGCGCGCACGGCTTCGAGCTGGGCCGTTTCTACGACGGGCGCACGGGCGTCTACCGGCTGCTGGATGGCGACCTGCGGGAGGCCGACGGGCGCCCGCTGGCGGAGGTCTACGACGACGCGGACTACGTGGGCCGCACGCTGGATGGGACGCAATCGGCTGTCGTGAAGCTGGCGCTCTCACTCGGTCATTTCTTCACATATCCGCTGGACAGCATCTCCGCGCTCAAGAACCTGCCCGCTGGCGTGGCCGCGCTCATCGAATCGTCGCCGGAATACTTCGAGCGCTTCCGGTACATGACGAGGGGCGAGCAAATCGAAGCGGTGGCGGAGCTGGCCACGAACCTCCTTCTCACGACGGGTACCGCTGCTGCGACGACGCGCACGGTGACTGGGGTACTGGCGGGGGCCGAGGCCACGGTGCCGGTGTTGTCCCTGTCCGCACAGGGAGCGCTGACCCTCGAGCGCGTGGCGGTGCCGGTGGGGCGCGCGGCGTCGGTGCTGGGGGGCGGTCCTGGAGCTGCCATCATCCTTCACCGTGCCAATGCGAACACGGGGCAGTCCGCGCCCTCCGGAGGAAAAGGACCCGGGGAGTGGGGACCGTCAGACGAGAAAGGCGCGTCCGAAAGTGCTCGGGCGTACCAGGAACAAATCTCGGGCCGCTCCTACGACGAGGCCTACTGGGTCGGAGGCGTTGGCAGAAAGAGCGGTGGGACGAAGTTCGATGGCTTCAAGGATGGCGTATTGCTGGAGGCAAAGGGACCCAGCTACGCCAAGTTCTTCGAGAAGAACCTCTCTCCCAAGAGTTGGTATGTGGATTCGGGAAAGGCCGAGGAGCTCGTTGATCAGGCCCGGCGGCAGACCGTTCGGGTCGCAGGCAGGGGCATCCTCATCGAGTGGCACGTCGCGGAGAAGCATGCAGCGAATGCCATCCGGAAGCTGCTGGCGGATAGGGGCTTCCCCGAGATTTCCGTCATCCACACCCCGGCACGCGCCCTGGTACCCTGAGACGAGAGAACATCATGAGCACCCAGCCCACTCCCCCGGAATACCCCGAGACCTACTACGCAGGTGCCTACTGGGGCCCGCGACAGGAGTCCGCCGAAGAGTGCGCCCGCCGCGCGGTGGCCTTCCTCGAAATGCTGGCCGCTTGTGACCCCTTTCTGTCGCACTGGAACAAGATTCCCAAGCCGCGCGGACGAGGCCGCAAGACCCCCCTCATGCCGCCTGAGCTCTCCACCTTGACCGAAGCGTACCGACGTGGAGTCAACCGGGAACCCGGCGGGCCGCCTGTCGAATCCCTAGGCCTGACCGTCTCGGCGTACAACGACGGCACTGGCCAGGACCGCGCGACGTTGAGCATGAACTGCGGCAGCTATGCGAACGGCATGTCGAATGCGTGCGTCCTGTCCCTCCCCTCAGAGGGAGAAAACGCTGAGCGAGTCATCGCGACGTCCGTCCTGAGCGAGGTGGTGCGCGCCATGGCGCTGGCCTGGGAGCCAGACTGGGCCGTGGCAATGTCACATGCGTACCGGGACCTGGACGGGAGGCAGGACAGGTCGGACATGTGGCTTGGCTGGGTGACGTACATCGCTCGTCATCGAGGCACGGTGCCTCCGCTCCCAGCTCCCGTGCGCATCGAACCGGTGGAAGACAGAGGCACGCTCATCGTCCTGACCCCGGAACGCTTCACGGTGGCCAACCCTGAGCATGTGGTGCTCGCGAAGCGAGTGCGGGAGCTTCTTTCGAGGGCAGACATCATGCGGCCTGCGGTGTCCTGACCGGGCCCTCAGTGCCTCGTGAGCGTCACCCCTGCGACACTGCCGGCGCCTCCGCCACGGGCACAGCCTTCGTGCGCGCAGGCACCTGGCGCTGCATCGCGGTGTCGGCGATGCGACGGATGAGCGCCGGATAGGACAGCCCCCGCTCCCTCGCTCCGAGCGCCACCTCGCACTGCGCCTCCAGGTAGGGATTCGGATTCACCTCCAGGAGGAACGGGTCCTTCGTCGCACTGGAGACCCGGAAGTCGATGCGCGCGTAGTCACCCAGCTTGAGCGCGCGGAACGCGGTGATGGCGGCGCGGGAGATGCGCCCGAGCAGCTCATCCGACAGGTCCGTGGGCAGCACCAGCCTCGGGCTTCCCGCTGTCTCCGGGCCGAACTTCACCTCCCGGTTGGCGATCTTCATCCGCTTGCGGCTCCACTTCTTGCCGAAGTCCAGCTCCACCACCGGCAGGACTTCCGGCCGCGAGGGGTCTCCGAGCACGCCCACGTACAGCTCGCGCCCCTCGATGAACTCCTCCGCGAGCGCCTCGTCACCGAACTCCTCTCGAATCCTCCGCACCCGCCGCGCCAATCCCTCCAGGTCCTTCTCCACGCCCAGCCCCAACGACGCATCCGAGCGCACCGGCTTCACCACCACCGGGAAGCGCAAATCACCGCTCGTCTGCAGCGAGCCCCCATCGAACGTGGCGAACCGAGGCGTGAGCACCCCGTGGTACTGGAGCAGTTGCTTGGTGAGGACCTTGTCCTGCGCCAGCAGCAACCCCGCCGTACCGGAGCCCGTGAAGGGCACGCGCGCCAGCTCCAACATCGCCGCGACGTTGACCTCCAGCCGGTAGTCGTCGGCGAACGTCTCACAGATGTTGAAGACCAGGTCGGCGCGGCTGCGGCCCACCTGGCGGACCAGGTCGGAGACGCTCTCATCCACGCCAATGGCCACCGTGTCGTGTCCCCCCTCCTCCAGCGCCGAGCACACCTGGCCCACGACGGGGTCCGGCGGCTCTCCCTTGGGTTGATAATGGAGGACCGCGATACGCCAGGGGCCAGGGGCCATGTTCACTCCTCGAAGAAGCGGTCGGTGTAGAGGTGGTTCATCGCCAGCGCCGTCACGAGCGAAGCAATGCGCAGCGCGGCCTCCCGGCTGTCATCGGGATGCAGCGTGAGCCCCAGGGACGCGGTCCTGTCTCCCAGGTGGTCCAACAGCGCTCGCACCACGCTCGGGCTGACGCCGGTGTAGTGGCTCACGCTCGACAGGAGCCGCTGCCGCTCGGCGCGCACCAGCGTCTCCGCGCGCACGGGCGCCACGCCGGGCCCCTCGAAGATGTCCTCCAGGAACTGGTCGAACGCGTCGCGCAGCTCCAGGTCCACCTTCTCGTCCAGCTCCCGCTGACGGTAGTGGTCGAGGACCGTGCCCTCCATCTCCTCCGTCGTCAGGTCCGGCTGCGCCAGTTGGACGAGCGGCGGCGTGCGGCCCAGCCGAGCCACCGCCTCCTCCACGTACTGGAGCTTCCGCAGCGCCCCCCAGCCCTGGTACCGCTTGCGCCAGTCGCTGTCAGGCGTGAGCCACACCGCGAAGGTCTCCGCGAAGTCCTCGTCCGGGTGCTTCTGCGCGTACCAGCCCGCGATGTGGTGGACGTAGCGCCGGGAGAAGGGCCGGGCCTTGTAGTCGTCCCGGTACGGCCGCGAGTAGTCGCCGAACACCTTGCGCCACTCCTCCGTCTCATAGAGCTGGTAGGCGTAGTTGAAGGCGTGCCCGGCCTCGTGGCGCAGGTACATGAGGATCTCCCCTTCCGTCTCCACGCTGCCGCCCAGCTCCGCCTCGATGGAGTGCAGGTCCGGGTCCGCCAGGTAGAACGGCACGCCGATGACGGGCACGCCGGAGGGACAGCCCCACTCGTCGGACAGGTAGCACTGGGGCTTGAAGGAGATGCCTCGCGCCTCCAGCTCCGCGTGGAGCTGGTCGATGTGCCGCTCCAGCGGGGTCCCCGCCAGTCGCAGCGACAGGTCCTTGATGCGAGCCTGGAGGAGCTGCTCGCGCCGAGGAGGAAGTCCGCCGCGTCCGTCGCCCTGCTGGGCCGGGTGCTTCTCGCGCAGGGGGAAGGCGGGATGGGAGGGAGGAGTCCACATGCCCTCTTCTAGATAAGAAGCCCCGCGCCGAGCGGGCAGCCCGGGGCACGTGCACAGCGAGCGACCTGCCGAGGCCCCGCCATGTCGCCCGTCAATGCAGGGCCGGGGGCTCGGGGCTGGGGAGCACGTCTCCGTCACGTCGCTGGAAGCGGGCCACGGCGGCCTCGACGGTGAGGTAGACGTTCTCCTCGCCCAGCCGCTCCATCATCCCCGTGCGCCGCAGCATTCCACGCAGCGGCGCGTTCGCGTCGGCGATGACCAGGACGATGCCCTCCGCCTCCAGTTCGCGGCGCAGCTTCTCCAGGCCCTCGGCGGCGGTGATGTCCAGGTCGAACACGGCGCTCGCATCCAGCACCACCTCGCGCAAGGGCGGCGACGCCTGGGCGACCAACGTGCGCAGCTGCTCCCGGAGGTGGCGGGCATTGGCGAAGAACATGGGCGCGTCGAAGCGATAGACGAGGAGCCCCGGCACCGTGTGGGTGCCCGCGTGGCGGGAGACGTCGTGCCAGCCGGGCACGCCCTCGCGCTCGCCGAGCACGGCGTCGTGAGGATGCGCCGCCCGGCGGATGAGGTCCCCCAGCGCCAGCGCCACGGCGATGAGGATGCCCTGGAGGATGCCGAGCACCAGCACGCCCAGCGTGGTCGCCACCGCGAGCACCGCCTCCACGCGCCGCACCCGCCACAGCGCGGCGATGGCGCCCACGTCCATCAGGTACACGGCCGCGACGATGACGATGCCCCCGAGCGTCACCAGCGGGAGGCTCTGGAGCAGCGGCGTGAAGAAAAGCGCGAACACGGCGACGAGCACGGCGGCGATGACGCCCACCAGCTGCGACTTGCCGCCCATGGCGTCATTGACGGCGGTGCGCGAGTCGCTGCCCGTCACCGGAAAGCCCTGCGTGAAGGCGTTGGCCAGGTTCGCGGCCGCCTGCCCGAGCAGCTCCTGGTTGCCGTCCAGGCGATAGCCATGCTTGTCCGCGTAGAGGCGACCGGCGAGCACGGAGCTGGCGTAGTTGACCAGCGCGAGGCTCATCGCGGCCGGCAGCAACGCCCGGACATCGCCGAAGCCCACCGAGGGCAGCCCCAGCGACGGTGGCGTGGCGGCGATGGGCCCGACGACCTTCACACCGCCATGCTCAAGCTGGAACACCTCCTCGAGCGCGGTGGTGAGCACCACGAGGATGAGCGGACCGGGCAGCTTCGGCAGGAAGCGCCGCAGGAGCACCAGCACGACGACGATGCCCAGCCCGAGCAGCAGCGTGGGCACATGCGTCCGGCCCAGCCCCCGGCCCACTTCCACCAGCTGTCCCGGAAAGTCATCCGCCTTGCGCTCCAGGCCGAACATCCGCGCAAGCTGACTGCCGATGATGATGAGCGCCGCGCCGTTGGTGTAGCCGATGAGGATGGGCTTGGAGAGGAAGTCCGCGAGCGCCCCCGTCTTGAACAGGCCCGCCGCCAGGCTGATGAGCCCCACCATCATCGCCAGCAGCGCCGCGAGCGAGGCATACCGCGCGGGGTCCGCGCCCGCCGCGACACCGCCCAGCGCGCTCGCGGCGATGATGGCCGCGCCCGCCTCGGGGCCGAGCATCAGGTGCCGGGAGGGACCGAACAGCGCATACGCCAGCATGGCGATGACGCCCGCATACAATCCCGCGGCGGGCCTGACGCCGACAATCTGCGCGTAGGCCAGGCCTTGCGGCACCAGCATGGCGCCAATCGTCACCGCGGAGAGCAGGTCCGGACGCAGCCAGGACCTCGAGTAGCCCTCCACCCAACGCAGGCCCGGGATGAACCGGCGCGCGCTCCGCCATCCATGAGTGGCCGTGAGCTTCATCGTCTCGCATCGCTCCGGTGAGGACCCGCGCCCTGACGATGCGTCGCCCGCGAATCCTCCGCACGGTCCGCCGGGGAGGGACAGGCACGCGGGGCAAGCACTGCTCGCGGGTCAACGTGAAAGGGGCCCGCGAGGGTCCGGCGAGCCTGGGGCACTCCGAGCCCACTCGCCACCGCATCCCCAGCTTCAGCCGACCATGACAGGAGGGGGTTCCATGTCTCGATACTTCGCCATGTCCGCGCTGTTGGCCACGCTGCTCGCCGCGCCGCCCGCCCTGGGAGGAGCATTGAGACAGTCGGCCGAGTCCACTGCGGGCTTCATCGAAGAAGAGCCGCCCGTGGCCGGCAGCTTCACGTTCAACCTGGGAATCGGCATCGTCTTCCCGACCTTCGAAACGAACAGCCGGTTCAAGGAAGGCTGGGCCTTCCTGCTCGGCGCGGGCTACCACCTCACCGAGCGAATCGGCGTCGTCGCGGAGTACCAGTACAGCGACTATGACTTGAAGAGCGACCTCCTCGCGGACAGCAGCTTCTCCGGCGACCACATCATGCAGTACGGAGATCTCAACCTGCTCATCGGCCTGGCGCCTCGCGGGCGGTTCGGCCTGTATCTCACCGGTGGCCCGGGTCTGTACTACCGCAAGGTGGAGGTCACCCAGTTCGCCGGCACGGCCATCGTCCCCGTCTGCGACCCGTGGCTGCTCTTCTGTGACAGCGAAGTGGTTCCGGTGGACGCCGTCATCGGCTCGCGCAGCACGACGGACTTCGGATTGAACGGGGGCGTGGGCGTCTCCTACCGCATCTACGGACCGATGCGCGTCTATCTGGAGGCGCGCTACCACTACATCTTCGGTCCTGAGTACTCGACGCCCACGGGCTCGCGCCGCGCGAACGGCCAGTACCTCCCCATCAACCTGGGCCTGCGCTTCTGACGTCCTGGCGGCGGGCGCTGGCTTTGGCTGCCCGCCGCTCCCCGCGGGGCGCCTCCTTCGGGGAGAGGGCCACGCACTACCCTGGAACAGGAACCTGGAGGGACGCTCGCATGAGAAGCCAAGCGCGCCATGCCACCATGCTCGTGGGTGCCGCCGTCGTCGGTCTGGCGGTCATCGCCTTCGCGCAGGGACAGCCCACGCCTCCCGTGCAGCCGCAGCCTCACGGAGTCTTCGGCGCGCTGCTGGACTACCTGCGCCGCCAGCCCTTCATCCTGATGTTCCTCGTGGTGGCCGCGGGCTATGCCTTGGGCCAGGTGAAGGTGAAGGGCGTGAGCATGGGCTCGACGGCGGCGACGCTGCTCCTGGCCCTCATCGTCAGCTTCTGGGCCTTCCAGTCCTACAAGATTGAGTACTCCCTGCCGGAGTTCACCAGCACGGTGTTCTTCAACCTCTTCATCTTCGCCATCGGAATGAAGGTGGGGCCACAGTTCCTGGGTGGCATCCACCGGGAAGGCAAGCACCTCATCATCCTGGCGTTGATCGTACCGCTGCTGTCGTCGGCCCTCGTCTATGCGTCGCGCTACTTCACGCACCTGGAGCCAGGGCTGCTCGCCGGCATCCTCTCCGGCGCGAACACGGCCACGCCGGGCTTCGGCGCGGCGCAGGCGGCGCTGGCCAGTGGCTCCTCGGTGCTGACGGGGGAGGCAGCGCGCGCGGCGCCGGACAACCTCACCACGTCCTACGCGTTCCTCTACTGCATCAGCATGGTGGTCTTCACCGTGTTGATGTCGGTGATGCCCAAGATGTTCGGCAGGGACGCGGTGGCGGACGGCAAGGAGATGGAGAAGGAGCTGGCGGGCGAGGACTCCGCGCCGCTGCCGGGCACGGCGGAATCGTTCATGGGGGGCTACATGCCCTTGGACCTGCGGGTGTTCCGCGTGGAGAACCCCGCGCTGGAGGGCCGCACGGTGGCGGACCTGGACCACGCGCACCCCCGGGTGGCCATCGAGCGCGTCTACCACAAGGGGCGCGTCTACAACCCGCCACCGGACCTGGTGCTGAATCGCGGTGACGAGGTGGCGATGCTCGGGCCGGTGTCACTGCTGCTGGCGGGCGGGCCGCACATCGGGCCGGAGGTGGATGACTCGAAGCTGCGGAACGTGAAGTTCGACACGGTGGAGTTCATCGTCCACAACGACGAAGTCGTCGGGAAGACGCTGGGGGCGCTGGCGCTGAGGATGGGCCACGGCATCTACCTCAACGCCCTCTTCCGGGCGGGAGATCAGCTCCCGGTGAGCCGGGACCGCGAGGTCAACCGGGGTGACGTGCTGCGCATCACCGGCAGCCCCAAGCGGGTGGCGGAGCTGCGCAAGGTGCTGGGCCCCGCGGTGAAGCCCAGCCTGTCCACGGACATCATCACGCTGGGCCTGGGGCTCGCGGCGGGTGCCTTCCTCGGGGCCATCACCGTTCCGCTGTTCGGCATCCAGTTCAGCCTGGGCTCCGCGGTGGGTCTGCTCATCGTCAGCATCGGCTTGAGCATCCTGCGCACGCGCAACCCGGCGCTCGGTGGACCGTTCCCGGAGTCCGCGCGGCAGCTGCTCGAGGACGTCGGGCTGAATGTCTTCATCGCCATCCTGGGATTGAACGCGGGCGCGGGAGTGGTGCATGCCATCGCGGGCGGCCTGCTGGCGCCCACGCTCATCATCGGCTCCATCGCGGCCTTCGTTCCGCCCATCATTGGTTGGATGGTGGGTCAGTACATCTTCAAGATGAACAGCGCGGTGTTGATGGGCGCCATCGCCGGAGCGCGCTGCAACAGCGCTGGCATGAGGGCCGCACAGGAGGCGTCGAAGAGCATTGTGCCGGCGATTGGATATCCGGTGACGTTCGCCATCTCGAACCTGCTGCTCACCCTCATCTGCTACCTGTTCGCCCTGCTGGGCTGAGGAGGCACACCATGAGCGCTCCCCTTCCCTCCTGGAATGACGGCACGGCGCGCCAGGCGCTGCTGGACTTCGTCGACGCGGTGACGACGGAAGGTGCTTCGAGCTTCGTCCGGCCGGAGGACCGGCCACGCATGCGGGGATGACCACGGGGGAGTTCTCCCGGACGGCGAAGGCCAAGCCGGTGCTGGTGAAGCGGCCGAGCCTCACCAGCATCGACGATGGCGAGGGCAAGCCCATCAACATCCACCTGCACCCGGACACTCGGGACGTCCGTCAGTCGCTCAGCGCATCAATGGCCGGAGGGACGTAGGCCCCGCGCAGCACCGCCTCGGAGGGGCCGTAGATGCGCAGCAGGACATAGAAGCGCCCGTCGGGGAGAGGCAGCCAGTTGGCCACCCGCTGTGGCTCGGGGGCGTCGTGCTGGAGGAAGAAGGAGATGGAGCCATCGCTCGACTTCTTCAAATCACGCGAGCGGTCCCCGACCGAGTAGCGCTGGATGGGATTGTCCACCAGCATCCGCGTCTCCGCGTCGTAGGCCGTGAGCGACCAGAAGAACCGGGCGGGAGGTAGCGCATCCGCCGCGAAGCGCAGCACGTAGCGACTCCGGCTTCCATCCAACAAGCGGTCCTCACCATCCTGGTGGGTGATGGGATAGACGGCCTCCTCGGGAGAGTTCGCGTAGATGTAGTTCCACGCGACATGCGCACGCAGCAGGTAGTCGTCCCCGAACGCGCCCACCTTCGGGTCCGGCAGCTCCCAGCCCCGGTGCAGCACGGGGCGCTTCTGGATGACCCGGCGCGCATCCTTCACGCCCTCCAGCATCGCCGCGCGCACCTCGGGCGCGAAGGCCTGGGCATCCATGCGCGCCCCAGGCCGGACGCCAATGCGGGCGAAGCGCGCCAGCAAGGGCTGCTCCGCGTCCGTGAACCGGTGCCACTGCATCATGAAGTTGACGTACTCGAACGCCTTCAGCGAGCTGTCCGCCTTGTCATCGAAGTACGGCGGCCAGACCACGTCGGGCAGCTTCGGCGCGGGGCGCTTCGTGAGCACATGGAGCGGCGTCAGGCGGAACTGTTGCTGGAGCGACGCCGCCGCGGACACGTCCTCGGGCCCCTGGACGCCGATGCGCAGCAGCGCCGCCACGAACCTCGAGGGCGACCGGATGACGCGCGCATCCGCCAGTGACTCCGGCAGCTCACCCAACCAGTCGGGTCCCGCGATGACGAAGCGCCCAGGAGACGTCCCCGTGGCCCGCGTCCCGATGTACTCCAGGTTGTTCGTCGTGATGTCGACCAACTGGATGCAGAAGTACCGTCCTCCCAGCTCGGGAGTGTCCAGCACCACGGGCTCGCCGCGCAGGTCCAGGTTCGCCTCCGAGTAGAGCGTGTCGTTGTTCGCGGAGACGACGTCGCGGTCCTTCGGGGTGAAGAGCCGGGAGAAGTGCAGGAAGACGTTGGCGGGCCGGACCTGCGGCGAGTCCGACAGGAAGCCCAGCGCGAAGAGCCGGTAGTGCTCCACCATCGGCAGTCCAAAGACATAGGCGTCGCGCGCCAGGTCTTGAATCTCCTGGGCCGTCAGTCCCGCGGTCGATGGCTCCAACATGGTGGCACCTCTCCCGTGGAGCGAGGACGGTGGAATCACCAACCCTGCTCTCACGCCCGGCAACGTGGGCCGGAGCTGACGTGCACGCAACAGTCGGGGGACCGGCGAGGGAGGGCCCGCCGCGAGCCGCCGCGCACGCTGCTCGCTCGCCCCACCTCGCGGCCCGGGAGGGCCGGGCCTGGCGAGCCCTCGAATCGGCGCGGGCTCGATTGTCGGACCGGCGCGCGCTCAACAGCGTGTGCGGGACACGACCGTCGGAGCGACCCACATGCCGGAGACCTCCCATCCACACGGCCCCGGAGCCCACTCCGTCGCGCGCTTCCTGCCGTTCCTGTCCTGGCTCCCCAAGTGGCGTCCCAGTTCGCTCAAGCGCGACGTCGCGGCGGCGCTGACCATCACCGCGCTCCAGATTCCAGAGGCCATGGCCTACGCGGAGCTTGCGGGCGTGCCACCGCAAGCCGCCTTCTGTGCGGGCCCGGTGGCGCTGGTCCTCTCTGCCCTGCTCGGCACCTCCCGGCAGCTCGTGGTCGCCATCTCCGCCACGGTGGCCGTGCTCTCCGCGTCCACGGTGGCCGCGCTCGCGCCCTCGGGCACCCCTCGCTTCATCGCGCTCACCGCCGCGCTGGCCATGCTCGCCGGCGCCATCTCCATCCTCGCCGGCGTCCTGAAGCTCGGGCGCATCGCCCAGTTCTTCTCGGAGTCGGTCCTCACCGGCTTCGTCTTCGGCCTCGCGCTGGTCATCGCCATCAAACAGGTGCCCAAGCTGCTCGGCATCGAGGCCGGGGGGCGGCAACTTCTTCGAGCGCCTGTGGCACCTCGTCACGCACCTGGGGCAGACGCAGCCGCTCACGCTCGTCATCGGCGCGGCGAGCGTGGCGGTGTTGCTCATGCTGGGTCGGCTCCTGCCACGCCTGCCCGCGTCCCTCGTCGTGCTGGTGCTGGGGACCGTCGTCGTCGGCGTGCTCGGCCTCCAGACGCACGGCGTGAAGGTGGTGGGAAACATCCCCTCGGGCCTGTCGGGCCCGGCCATTCCGGACGTGGGCATGGGCGACCTCTTGAAGCTGCTGCCGGGCGCGTTCGGAATCGCGCTGGTGGCGCTCTTCTTCACCCCGCTGTTCCGCACGCTGCCGGAGGCCACGCTGGCCGCCATCGTCATCCTCGCCACGGTGGGGATGATGGACGTGAAGGAGATGCGCCGCCTCTTCAAGCTGCGCCGCACCGACTTCCTCCTCGCCGCGGGCGCGCTCCTCAGCGTGCTCGTGCTCGAGGTGCTCCTCGGGCTGATGGTCTCCGTGGGCCTGTCCGTGGCGCTCCTCGTCTGGCGTGCCAGCCAGCCCCGCGTCAGTGAGCTGGGCCGCGCGCCGGGCACGCTGGACTTCGCGGACGTCCGTCGCCAGCCCGCCCCCCTCACCGTGCCCGGGTTGCTGATGCTTCGTCCGAACGAGGGCATCTTCTTCGCCAACGCCACGGCCCTCCGGGACGCCATCATCAGCCGCGTGGACAGCGCGACCTCGCCCGTCCACGTCGTGCTGCTGGACCTGGAAGTCACCTCGGACCTCGACGTGCCGGGCGCGGACATGCTCGGCGCGCTGAAGGACTCGCTGGAGCACCGCGAAGTCACGCTGATGCTCTCCCGCGTGCTGAGCCAGACACAGCGGATGCTGGACCGGACCGGCGTGACGGAGCGCATCGGCGCGAAGAACATCCACCCGCAGACCTTGAACGGCGTGGTGGAGTACCTGTCACACCGGAATCACCACTCGAAGGCCGAGTGGTCGCTCGTGAAGGACGGGCTCCACCGGTTGAACGCCCTGGTGGAGGAGGCCATCCCCGCCGCCGAGGGCGACGACGACCGCCGCCGGCTGGAGGCACTGCGCCATCGGCTGGCTCGGCTCGACGACGGCTCCTCTCCACACGAGTAGGCGTCCACCCCGCTCCCCGGGGCCCATGGACAGACGCAACGGTGATATTCTGGACAGGTCGTACTAGCCAGAACTCATCGGACGGTTCCGCCTGTCCAACGAGGGGGGCCCGTGAGCAAGCGACGCCAGAGCAAGAGCAGACCCAACGTGGTGGAGCAGCGAGGCGGGTCCCCACTTCCCGTGGGTGACGCTGGCGGGCGCAATCAGCTGGTGCACGCGGTGCAGGGCGCGCGGAAGGAAGCAGCGCGAGTCCCCGCCTGGGTGGGCTATGTCGAGAAGCGGTTGGCGACCATCATCGCGCTGCTGTTGGCGGGGCTCGCGCTGACGAACCTGCCGCAGATCCACAACATCGTGTTGCAGCTGCCGGGTGTGGCCTCGCTGCAAGCGGGCGGCTCCGCGCTGATGGCCGTGACGTTCTGGGCGTACGTCCTCCTGCTCGGGGCCTTCTTCCTGATGAGCGCGATGTGGGTCTTCGTGCCGCGCGAGGACGTGCCCCGGTGGATGGAGCGCCGCAACTTCGTCAGTCGGGCGGTGCTCGCGGTGTGCCGACGCCTGGTGACGCTGGCGCGCTTCCCCCTGGCTTTTCCCGCCAACGGACTGCGGACCTCAGGAGGGCTGCTGTATTGCGGCATCATCGTCGCGGCGCTGGCGCTGGGCCTCGTCGGCTTCCTGGGACTGCTGCCCGCGCCGTGGAAGGCTCGGGATTCGGGGCCCATTCTCGTCGCGACGCTGGCGGCGGCGGTGGGGGTGCTCGGACTGGTGGGAGCGAGGGTGATTGCCTGGAAGCCCTCGCTGCGCGTCCTGACGGAGGTCATCACCCGGGGGCTGGTGATGTCGCTGGGCTCCTACTTCCTCGCGGAGCTGCTCTGGGGCTTCTTCATCCCGACGATTCCCGAGGCCAGCTTCCGGCTCTACACCATCTGGGCCATCTACCACCTGCTCTTCGTGATTCTGTGCGCGGCCCGCGCGCTCGACCTCGTGGAGAACGTGGTCCAGCGCGCCGTGCTCGCCCTCGCGCTCCTGGGCTCCGGCTTCCTCGTCGTCGACCTTTTGGACAGGCAGGAGTTCCTCACGCCCCTGCCGCTGGCCGACGGCGTGTCCGCGAGCGAGGACGCCGTCTTCACCCGCTGGCTCGGCACGGCGAACCGTCGCCTGGAGCAGATGTGTGACGGGCCGGTGGTCTTCGTCTCCGCGGCCGGCGGCGGCTCGCGCGCGGCCATCTTCGCCATGCTCACACTGGAGAGCCTGAGCCGGATGCACGTGAGCGTCCCCGACGCCACCTCCGAGCGGTGCCGCGCGCAGCGGCTGTCGGACCACGTGCTCTTCATCAGCAGCGTCTCCGGCGGCAGCGTCGCCAGCGCGCACTTCTCGCACCGGCTGGCGGCGGGGACGCTGGGGGCGATTGTCCCGGCCGACGTGCCGCTCAAACACGCGCCTCGCGAGGAGCTCGCCTCCCACCTGATGAACGGCGCCTGTCGCCTGAAGGCGGACCGCCTGTGGCCGCTGAGCAGCGACGCGCTCGACGACATGTTCGTCGACTTCAACGCGCCCCTGCTGCGCGGCGTGGTGATGCCGGGGGTGAGCCGTGGCGGAGGCCTGGCGTCCTTCTGGTCCGACTACCTGGGCTGGCCCGCGAGCCTCCCCGAGGATGGCAGCGTCCCCCTGCTCTTCCTCAACACGGCCAGCGCGCGGACGGGCGGCCGGGTCGTCACCGGCAAGCCTCCCCTGCCTCCGCGCATGGTAAGCGACGGCACCCAGCCGGAGGCCCAGGCGCGCTCCACCAGCGAGCTGACCACGACGGGGGACATCGCGCTCGCCGACGCCGTCCGGGCCTCCGCGAACTTCCCCTTCATCGTCGACCTGCCCGGCGTCATCGACGCGACGGGACACCGCGAGCCGCTCATCGACGGAGGCGTGTTCGACAACACCGGGCTCGACACCTTCGTCCTGTTGCTGCGAGGGCTCACCGACACGGAGCGCTGGAAGCAGAACCCCCAGGCGCAGGCGGGCATCGACCTGTTCTTCAAGCAGCTCCAGGCGCGGGGCGTGCTCTTCGTGGAGATCGACTCGGGCGCGAAGCCGCCGTCGCTGGACGAGAGCGAGGACACGACAGGCCCTATCTCCACTCCGCTCTCCGCCCTCTCCCGCTCCAGCCACGCCTTCGCGCGCGACATGGCCGAATACCAGAAGGCGGAGATCGGCCGCCTCCTCGCGGGCAGGCAGGTGACGATGATGCAGACCAGCTACGCGTACGGAGACGTCGAGCTGGCCGAGGACGCGAGCGACGCGCAGCGCCAGTGCATGGAGGAGAACCAGGACGAGGTGATGACCGCGTGGGCCCTGGGCCCCAAGGACAAGGGCCGGCTGCTGGGCCAGTTCCTATGGCAGGAGGAGAGCGCGAGCGACCTCATCGCAAGCCACATCAAGAACCTCCAGGGCGCGGCGCAGACCGAGCGCATCGTCGCGAGCGACTCCTTCTATGCGCCCCTCTCCGTCCACTCCCATCCGGCGTTGATGGAGCGGCTGAGAGACCCCATCACCCGGATGCTCGCCGTGCAGCTCACCCAGAAGATCGCCGCCGACCAGGTCTCCCTGCAGCGGGAAGGCACGCCCTGGCTCTATGACCGGGACGCGCCCGCCGTGCAGGTCAACTCCCAGGCCGAAGCGGACGCGCCGGACCTGGCGACGCGGCTGGGCGAGGGCAGCAAGGACGCCTGGGTCTACCTGGGCCAGTACCTGTCAGGCACCAACACCTGGCGCACCTGCTTCTACTGCAAGCAATCCCAGGCCGAGTGGTCCCTGCCACCGCAGCGCTTCGTGGGCAGCACGCTGGAGAGCACCGCCCCCTCGCTCCTGCGAGACGACCCACCGGAGGGCGAGCCGGCCGCGTACGGCAAGCTCCTGGGCGCGCTGCGCGTCGGTCAGCACGTCACCGTCAAGGCGGTGCAGGACTGGAACAACCTGGGCTTCATCTGGGCGAAGGTGAGCATCCACCCCAAGGACCCCGCCCGGGCGAAGCGCTGACGGAGCACGTCACACGGGAACGCCATCCGACGGCACGTGCCGCGAGGGCTCCGAGTCGTGCTGACGCTTCACCCAGAGCTTGTAGGGCGTGAGCGCCAGCAACCGGATGACGATGTAGGCCCCGACCACGCCCGCGACCTCCAGGGCCCGGTAGTTCGGATAGCTCTGGATGATGATGGTCATGGCCAGCACCGGGTGCGCGAAGGCCGTGGCCAGCGCCACCGCCTTGCGGTCCTCCAGCCTGGGCGCTCCGGCCCAGTGCCCGAGCAGGACCGAGATGGTGACGACGACCACCAACGCGAAGATGGCGATCCACGCGACGTGGAGGAGCCTGGGCCCGACGATGAAGAGCAGCCCCACGGCCACGACGAGGAGCAGCACGTTGAACACCTTGCTGCACCAGGGCGCCAGGGCCTTGGCCACGTTCGGGAGGTAGTGGCGCAGGGCGATGCCCACCGCGAGCGGCGGGAGGATCTTCACCGCCAGCAGGCGGAAGACCAGGTCCGGGCTCGCCTTGAACTCGACCCCGAGCAGCCGGTCCACGCCCATCACCCAGAGTGGCACCGTGATGAGCGCGAACACGCTGAGCAGGAGCAGCAGGTTGATGGAGGTGGAGGGATTCGCACCGAGAGCCTTCGCCTGATTCACCTGCAGCGGCGCGCCGGGGCAGATGGCCATCAGCAGGATGGCGCTGGCCACCACCGTCGGCAGATGGAAGACCTTGACCACCGCCAGGGCGACCAGGGGCACGAGCAGCAACACCACCAGCAGGGCGCGCACGTAGAGCGCGGGGCGCTCCAGGACGTGACGAATCTCCCCGGGACGTCGCGCCAGTCCCTCGGTGAACATGAACAGGGTCACGATGTTGCCCAGCACGAATGCGACCACGGACCTGAGCATGCTCGCCTCCTCGCGGGCGGCGCGCAGTGGAGCCCCCGCACAGTGATCTTCACCTTCTCGTCGTCGAGCGAGTCCCCGGCACCCGACCACCCGGGCGCCCGCCAAGGCTCAGCTCAGGCTCTTGCGCAGCTGGGACACCACCGCGAGGAACTGCCTGTCGAGCACCAGGAGGATGACGAGCGGCGCGAGGCCCGCGGCGGCCACCGCGAGCGCCGACCGCTGGTCCCACGGAAACAGCTTCATTCTCCGGGCGACCATGAAGGACGAGCCCAGGTCCGCCAGGGACGAGAAGTCCGGCGAGCCCAACGGGTTGGCGTTCGAATCCCGGTGGAACCACTTGTCCTCGAACCGTCGCGAGTGGTGCGCGGCGACCGCGGAGAACCACGGGTCTCCCCGCCGCTTGGCGTGCACGAGCTGCGGAGAGAAGAAGACCAGCGGCGCGAACACGGCGAGGCAGGCGAGCACGGCGTAGAGGACCTGCGGCATGATGTAGTCCAGGGGGGACTCGGTGATGGCCGCGGCATTCGCCCGGAACGAATACGTGGCGACGGGCACCGCCACCGCGAACACCACCGGCGCGAAGCTGGCCTGGCAGATGGAGAGGAAGCCCAGCCCGCCGGCCTGGTCCGGGTGGGTGGGAGACAGCCGGAGCGGGAGCCGGGAGACCCGCAGGAGGAAGACGCCCCAGCCGAAGGCGCGCCACATCCACCGGAACGCGAGGAAGCGCGCGAGAGGCTGGCTCACGTACTGGTACCAGCCGCCCGCGAGCGACAGTCGCGGCGTCGGGTCCGCCACGACAAGCCACTCCTTCGCCGGGTCCGGCGCGGACCCGAGCGCGAACGCGATGACGAGGCCCAGCAGCAGCAGCTCGATGAGCGGAGCATCTCGCCACCGCGTCAGTCCCCGGGCCATGGCCTCGAATGACTCGCGGCCCTTCTCCTCCACCAGGTCCGCGCGGAGGAACTGCCGCGCCGCCACCCCGACGCGACTGTCGACGTACGGCTCCGCCGCCACGAGCACGGGCAGCGACATCAGCAGCATCGCATGCACCTGGAAGTCGGAGAGGAACAGGCGCGTGGCCTCCTTGCCCTGCAGCAGCGCCAGCAGCGCCAGCGGCGCCCAGCTCACGAGCGTGAAGCACAGCGCCGACCGCCAGGCCTCGAACCGGGGCGGCCCGACGAGATGCAGGCCGCGCTCCAGTTCGAAGAACGGTCCTCCCCTCACCAGGGAGAAGTCGGGGAGCAGACGGGATGCGGCCATCAGTACTCCTCGAACATCCGCTGCACCCGATTCGGGTCCTTCGTCTCCAGCAGGGCCAGCTGCAACAGCACGCGCGACTTCGCCGGGTTCAGCTCGCCGGAGGCCACGAAGCCCTTCTGGTCGTCGTTGATTTCGTTGTTGCGCAGCACCAGCCCGCTGGGCAGTCGCGTGCTGCGCACCACCACCACGCCCTTCTTCACGTGCCGGGCCAGCGTGTCGAGCGCCGGCTGGGTCATGTTCCCGTCCCCCACCCCCGCGATGACCAGCCCCTTGGCGCCGTTCTTCACCGCCGAGTCGATGAGGTCCGGGCTCATGTTCGCGTGGGCGTACAGGATGTCGACCCGGGGGAGCGTGTTCTTGCCGGTGACGGAGAACTCCGAGTCCACCGTGTGCTTCTTGTCCATCCGCTCGAACCAGTGGACATCCCCGGTGTTGACGACGCCGGCCGGGCCCCGGTTCGGGCTGCGGAAGGTCTCCACGTTGGTGGTGTTCGTATTGGTGACGTTGCGGGCGGTGTGGATTTCATCGTTGATGACGATGAGCACCCCGCGCCCCTTCGCCTCCGGAGACGAGGCCACCGCCACCGCGTTGTAGAGGTTGCCCGGCCCGTCCGCGCTGATGGCGGTGGCCGGACGCATGGAGCCCACGAGCACGACGGGCTTGTCGCTCTTGACGACCAGGTCCAGGAAGTACGCCGTCTCCTCCAGCGTGTCGGTGCCGTGCGTGACGACGACGGCGTCGACTTCCGGCGAGGCGAGCAGCTCGTTGGTCCGCTTCGCCAGCTTCAGCCACACCGCGTCGTTCATGTCCTGGCTGCCGATGTTCGCCACCTGCTCACCGGTCAGCTTCGCCACCTTGTCCAGGTCGGGGACGGCCTTGATGAGGTCCTCGACCTTGAGGGCGCCGGCCTTGTAGCCGTAGCCCTGGGGATTGCCCTGCGCCCCGGCGATGGGGCCGCCCGTGGCGAGGATGCGCACGGAGGCCAGCTCCTCGGGATTCTTGGCCCCTGCTTCCTGGGGGCCCGGCACGCCCTTCGACGAGCCCGGGTTCGTCGGCGGCGGGCTCTCCTGCGCCGCGATTCCCGCGCCCGTCAGCAGCAAGCCCAGCGCGCACAGCAGTCCTCGAGCAGTGGTCTTCGAACTGTTCATGGCGGACCTCTCAATTCGGGGTGGGCGTCACGCATGCTCACGAGTCCAGGTCGCGGCCCTTCCACTCCGCGATGGCGCGGATGACGATGTCCTTGAGGCTCTGGCCGATGCGCGGGTACTCGTCGTCATCCAGGTTCGCCAGCGACACCCGCGCCGACCACTCCGGCCCCTCGAAGCCGCTGCCGTTGAGCAGCACCACGCCGTGCCGCCGGGCCAGGGAGAGCACGATGTCGAGCGGGTCATGCCGCGACTCCTCGTACTCGACGAAGTCCGGGCCCACGTGCTTGCGCGCCCACGCGTCCAGGTCCAGCGTCTGGTAATACGCGGTGCGCAGCGGGTCCTCGGGCAGGTCGATTCCCATGCCCCGGTACAGCCCCGCGAGCCTGTCGCGGCAGATCTTCCGGCAGCGCTTCTTGTACGCGTCGTCCTTGTCCAGCAGGGCGAACAGCAAGAAGAGGGTCATCTGGAGCTGCTGCGGCAGGGACAGGCCCGCGGTGTGGTTCAGCGCGACGGCGCGGCTGTCCGCCACCATCCGGTCGATGAACTTCAGCCGCTCCGGCTCCAGCGAGATGGAGCCATAGCGCTCGTTGAGCATCTCCCGCTGGCCCTCCGGCAGCCGGGTAATCATCGAATCGATGACGTTGTCCTCGTGGAGCGCCACGACGCCCAGGCGCCACCCGGTGCACCCGAAGTGCTTCGAGTACGAGTAGACCAGGAGCGTGTTGTGCGGCAGCTCGGCGGCCAGGGAGCGGAAGCCCTCGACGAAGGTGCCGTACACGTCGTCGGTGAGCAGCAGCAGGTCGGGCCGCTTCGTGCGGACCAGGTCCACCAGCAGGTCCAACGACTCGCGCCGCATGGCCGTCGCGCCGGGGTTGCCCGGGTGCACGACGAAGAACGCCTTGATGCGCGGGTCCTCCAGCTTGCGCAGCTCCGCCTCCGGGTACTGCCACGCGTGGCGGCCCTCCTCGGTCATCGCGCTCTGGCGGATGTCCACCGTGCGCAGGTCGAACTCCTCCAGGCGCGGTATCTCCAGATACGGCGTGAAGATGGGCGTGCCCAGGGCGATGGTGTCGCCCTTCTGGAGCAGGCCGTTCACCATCAGCGACCGGAAGATGTACGTCATCGCCGCGGTGCCGCCCTCGACGGCGAACAAGTCGAAGTTCCCCGGCGGCGGACGGTTGTCACACATCTCCTGGGCCAGGTAGGCCCGCACGATTCGCTCCGCGTGCACGAGCATCCGGTCCGGCACCGGATAGTTGTCGCCGATGGCCGCGTCGGTCAGCTCCCAGACGAACTTGTCCGCGTCGAAGCCCAGCTTGGAGACGCCATGGTCCAGCCCGTCCCGCAGGAGCCGGATGGCCGCGCTGTCGTCGCTCTCGTCGAGGAAGCGCCGCAGCCGCGCGGCGATGCCCGGGGACTTCGGCATGCCCGCGAGCCCCACGTCAGGCTCGTTCCACGTGCGCCGCGCCTCGCGCAGCGCGAACTGGCCCATCAGGAAGAACGCCTCGCGCGGCGTGGTGGCAATCCAGTTGGGGTTGCCCCGGCCCGCGTTGAGCATCACCGCCGCGCGCGTCTTCGCGGACTCATCCGCCAGCGCGAGGAGCGTGTCCTTCAGCTCGAACGGGCTGAGCTTCTGCAGCTCTCGCGTGTCGGGCGTCTTCTCGTCCCGGAGTGCACCCGTCTGCGTCTCGGTCGTCGTGTCGGTGCTCATGTCCGTCGCGCTCCATCCGCCGCCCACCGTTCGCGGGGCTGTCGGTTCGGGTCGAACCGCGTTGGCGAGAGGACGTTGTCCACGCGTGCACAGGCCGCCAATCCGCGCGGCGGCCCCACGCCGGGCGCTCGCAGGACCGGGTGCCCGGGCCGCGCCTGCCCTGTGCCTCGCCTCGGGAGCCCACCCTGGAGGGCCGGCTTGTCGCCCGCGACGGGGCCGCCCAGCTTGCCGCCAGGGGACTCCTCCAGTCCCCTCCACGGAGCGAGGCGCCAGATGAGCCGCACGGATGTCGTTGAGGGAGCCGCGCCGCTGGAGTCGCGCGCACCGCGTCCTGAGAACGAGATCGACGCGAGCGCGGCGCCCGGTGAAGCGCCGTTCCCCGGCATGGCGTGGATCCCCGGGGGCACGTTCTGGATGGGCTCGGACCGCCACTATCCGGAGGAGCGGCCCGAGCACCAGGTGACGGTGAGCGGCTTCTGGATGGACCGCTGCACCGTGACGAACGCCGACTTCGCGCGCTTCGTGGAGGCGACGGGCTACCTCACCGTGGCCGAGCGCCCCCTGAATCCCGACGACTTCCCGGGCGCGGCGCCGGAGCTGCTCGTGCCCGGCGCCCTCGTGTTCCGCAAGACGGCCCAGCGCGTGGACCTGAAGGACTTGTCCCACTGGTGGGCCTACACGCCCGGCGCCTGCTGGAAGCAGCCGGAGGGCCCCGGCACCACCTGGAAGGGCCGCGAGTCACATCCCGTGGTCCACGTCGCCTACGAGGACGCGGCGGCCTATGCGGCCTGGGCCGGCAAGGCCCTCCCCAGCGAGGCCGAGTGGGAGCGCGCCGCACGCGCCGGCCTGGACCGCAAGGTCTACGTCTGGGGCGACGAGTTCTCCCCGGGAGGCCAGCAAATGGCGAACATCTGGCAAGGCGAGTTCCCCTGGCAGAACTTGAACACGGATGGATTCAAGGGGACCTCGCCAGTGGGGAGCTTCCCACCCAACGGGTATGGCCTGTTCGACATGGCGGGCAACGTCTGGGAGTGGACCACGGACTGGTTCCAGGAGCGCCACCAGGGCAACGGGGGCAAGGCGTGCTGCATCCCCGTCAATCCCCGAGGCCCTCCGTCGCACGGAGGGAGCTTCGACCCCTGCACGCCCGAGGTGAAGATTCCGCGCCGCGTCCTCAAGGGAGGAAGCCACCTCTGCGCCTCCAACTACTGCCTGCGCTACCGCCCCGCCGCACGTTCTCCGCAGGCCGTTGACAGCGGAACCACACACATCGGATTCCGCTGCATCGTTCACGTCACGGAGCGATGACCCGGCAAAATCTCCAGTTTCCGCCCGGTTGAGCCCCCCCTGTTCGCGAACACGAAAGCCCTGCTAGTTTGCGCCCCCACTACAGACCTGTGTTATCAGCAGGCCCTGTTTCGCGCGTGAGCTGCTGAAACAGTGATTCAGCCCAGGGGTATCTCGAGTGAAGAGCGACGCGACACGGACGCTGTTGGTGACTCGGTCCGACCTGCGCTGCATCGTGGAGGCGGTCGGCGCGAATGCGCTGATGGACGAACTCATCCACGCGCTGACAGAAGCGCTGCGCACCTTCGATGGTGAGCAGACGGAGGTCCGCAAACGGGACGGCTTCTTGTTGGAGTCCGCGCGCCAGCCAGGGTGTCTGGAGTGGATGCCGGTGATGCAGCGCGGGCAGGCAGTGACGGTGAAGATGGTGAGCTACAGCCCGCACAATCCCGAGGAGCGGGGGCTGCCCACCATCATCGCGACCAACAGCCTCTATGACGTGCACTCCGGCCATCTCATCGCGTTGATGGACGGCGTCTTCGCCACGGCGCTGCGCACGGGCGCGGCCTCCGCGGTGGCCACGCGCTGCCTGGCCTCGCCGGACAGCCGCGTCATCGGCCTGATTGGCTGCGGTGCCCAGGCGGTGACGCAGCTCCACGCCATCAGCCGGTTGTTCCCCATCACCGAGGTCCTCGGCTACGACACGAATCCGGAGGCGCAGGAGTCGTTCGCGCGCCGCACGGCGTTCCTCGGGCTGAACGTGAAGATCGTCCCCCTGGCGGAGCTGGAGGAGCGCTCGGACATCATCTGCACGGCCACCTCCGTCGCCGTGGGAGGCGGGCCCGTCCTCTCCGAGAAGAAGCTCAAGCCGCACGTGCACATCAACGCCGTGGGCTCGGATTTGCCCGGCAAGACGGAGCTGCCGAAGTCGCTGCTCGAGCGCAGCCTGGTGTGCCCCGACTTCACGGTGCAGTGCCTGGTGGAGGGCGAGTGCCAGCAGATCCGCCCCGACCAGGTGGGCCCGGACCTCATCACCCTGGTGAAGAACCCGGATGTGTACGAGCCGTGGCGCGAGCGCTCCACCGTGTTCGACTCCACGGGCTACGCGCTGGAGGACCAGGTCGTCACCGCGCTCTTCCTGAAGCACGCGGAGCGGCTGGGCCTGGGCACCTCGGTGGCCCTGGAGACCGTCGGTGGCGACGCGTTGGACCCCTACGCGCTGCTGCACACGCCGGAAGCCGCGCCCAAGCGGGACGTCCGCCTGGCCACGGGGAGCTGAGCGTCAGAGCTCCAGGACAATCTTCCCGAAGCTCGCGTTGGACTCCATGTGGCGGTGCGCATCCGCCACGCGCGCCAGCGGGAAGGTGGAGTCGATGACGGGGCGGACCCTGCCGGCGACGAGCTCCGGCAGCCACCGCTCCTGGAAGCGCCGCATGACGGCCAGCTTGGCGGGCAGCGGCAACGGACGCAGGGCCATGCCCTTGATTTGAAGCCGGCGCAGCACCACCTGCTTCAAGTCGATGTCGCCGCGCATCCCATCCATCAGCCCCACCAGCAGCAGGCAACCGCCCAGGCGCAGTGAGGCCAGGTTGCGCTCCAGCGCCGCGCCGCCGACGAAGTCCTCCACCACGTCCACGCCGCGCCCCTCCGTCCACCGCGCGAGCGCCGGCGCGAAGTCCTCCTGGGTGCGCACCACGCCCGCGTCCGCGCCCAGCGCGAGACACCGGCGCCTCTTCTCCTCGGTGCCCACGGTGATGAACACCCGCGCGCCCACCGAGCGCGCCACCTGGATGCAGGCGGTGCCGATTCCGCTGCCTCCCGCGTGGATGAGCACGGACTGCCCCGCGGCCAGGCCGCCAAGTTCCAGCAGGGACTCGTGCGCGGTGCAGTACGCCTCCGGCGTGGCCGCCGCCTCGACGAAGGACCAGCCCTCCGGAACGGGCACCGCCATGCCCTCTTCCATCAAACACGCCTCCGCGTACCCGCCACCATCCACCAGGCCGAAGACGCGCTGACCGGGCACGAAGGCGCGCACGCCCTGCCCCACGGCCTCCACGACACCGGCGACCTCCACGCCGAGCAACGGGCTGGTGACGTCTGGAGGCAGTGCATAGCCACCGGCGCGCTGCGTGGTGTCCGTGCGGTTGAGGGCGGAGGCGCGCACCCTGACGAGGAGCTGGCCCGGGGCGGGAGTGGGGCGAGGGAGCTCTTCCAGGTGAAGCTGCTCTGGACCTCCTGGGGTCCGCACCACCACCGCCGTCATCACTTCAGTAGTTGGCATCCACATCCACGCCATGGCGCCGCAAGGGCACGAGGAAGGAGCGCTCGAAGGTCATCACGACGGTGCCGTCCGCCTTGAGGCCCTTGGTCTCCACGGTGACGACTCCCTGCTTCGGGCGAGAGCGGGACTTCCGCTTCGCCAGCACACGGCTCTCCGCGTACAGGGTGTCCCCCACGAAGACGGGGGCCGTCAACCGGATGCGATCCCACCCGAGGTTCGCCACGCCCTTGGCACTGGTGCTGTTCAGACTCATCCCCCCGACGATGGCCAGGGTGACGAGGCTGGAGATGAGCGGCTGCTTCCACTCCGTCTTGCTGGCGTAGACGGCGTCGATGTGGAGCGGGTGGGTGTTGAGGCTCAGCAGGGACTGCCACATGTTGTCCACGTCGGTGATGGTGCGGCCCGGACGGTGCTCGAAGACGTCCCCCACCTCGAAGTCCTCGTAGAAGAGGCCGTATGTCTCACGGTAGCGCTGCTTGCCCACCTTCTTGTGGGCGGCCACCAGTTTCTTCATGAGTCTCCACTCCTGGAGCCCGCCCGGAGTTGGACGGGTGACAGGGCCTCCTCGAGCTGGACGCTGGCCAGCACGCGCCGAGCCACCGTCACCAGCGGAGGACCAATCATGCTCCCTCCGACGACGTGGATGCCTCCTTTTCCGTCCCCTGCCTGCGCGAGCACGCGCCGCGCATGGGCCACCATCTGCGCGGTGGGCCTCAGCGCGGCGTGGACGACGCCCACCTGGTCCGGGTGGATGACGATCTTCCCGGTGTAGCCCAGCGCGCAGACCCGGCGCGTCTCGTCCTCCAGCTCCGCCAGGTCCTCCAAGTCGAAGAACGGCGAGTCGATGGCGCTCACCCCGGCGATGGTCGCCGCCATGGCGATGCGGGAGCGCGCGTAGAGCAGCGGCTCCCAGGTCAGGGGCACGCCGAGCTGCGCGGACAGGTCCGCGGCGCCGAAGATGAGGCCCCGCAGGCGGGGGGTGGACATGGCGATGGCGTCCACCGCTTCCACGCCGCGCGCCGTCTCGATGATGGCCAGCAGGGACAGCTCCGGGAAGCGCTCGCCGAGCAGCGCCTCCACTTGATGCAGCTCCGAAGGGGATTCGACCTTCGGCAGCAGCAGGGCCTCCAACCGGGCGTTGGAGTCCAGGAGGGCGAGCACGTCGCGAAGGCCCGCTTCGGTGCGCAGGCTGTTGATGCGCAGGCACAAGGGGCCGCGCGGTCTCGAAGAGGACAGGTAGGAGATGGCCAGCCGGCGCGCCTCGTTCTTGAGGCTCTCGGGGACGCCATCCTCCAGGTCCAGCAATCCCATGTCCGCCCCCACCTCCACCGCCTTGTCGAAGCGCGAGGGGTCGATGGCGGGAGTCACCAGGAAGGACCTGCATTGCAAGGGCATGGTCATGATGCGCGTGGCTCCTTGGCTCAGGTGCCGGGCGAGGTCAGCTCCAGGACGACGTCACAGAGTCGCCGGAGAGCCTCGGAAGAGATGTTGGAGCGAAGCATGATGCGCAGCCCTGCCCGCCCCTTCGGGACGATGGGGAAGAACACCGCCGACGAGTAGAAGCCCCGCTCCATCAGCTTGCGCGAGTACTCCACGGCGACGGCCTCGGGCCCCACGTCGATGATCTTGATGGGGAAGTCCTCGCCCGAGGTCCGCGTGGGCACCCGCTCGTCGAAGTAGCGCACGTTGGCTCGCAGGGCCTTCTGTCGCGCGGCCAGCTCGGGGGTGCCGTGGAGGCGCGCGGAGGCCACGCTGGCGCCGATGGCGGGAATCGCCAGGCTCTGTGACCAGCCGAGCGGCCCCGCGAAGCGGCCCACCAGGTCCGCGTGCTGCGTCGGCCCGAGCATGATGGCGCCACCCGCGGTGCCGAAGCCCTTGCCCAGCGAGCCGATGATGATGGTGCGCGGGTTGACCTCGCCCGCCATCGTCGCGCGCACGTAGCCCTCTCCCGCGCCGCCGTAGATGGAGAGCGAGTGGGAGTCATCGAAGTAGAGGAACAGGCCGTACTTGTCCTGGAGGGCGAACAGGTCCTTCACGATGGCCACGCCGCCCATCGAGTAGAAGCCATCCGCGACGTACGCGACGCGCGCGTGCTTGCGGCAGAGGTCCTCCAGGAAGTTCAAGTCGTTGTGTGGCGCGGTGACGACCTGGGTCTCATCCGCGCAGATGGGCTTGATGAGGTTCATCGAGAAGTGCGCGGATTTGTCGAAGACGAGGATGGGCTTCTGTCCGTCCGGCAGCAGGTGTCCGGAGGCGATGAGGGGCAGCAGGCCCGCGCTGGCGGAGCTGGCGGAGTTGGTGACCACCGTCTTCGCGCGCCAGAGGTGCGTCAGCTCCTCCTCGAGCGCATCCAGGTCCGCCAGTCGCACGCGCAGGCGGGAGATGGACATGGTCATCGTCTTCTCCCGGGTGAGGACGTCGATGGCGCCCTGGAGCACGTCGGGGTGCGAATCGAGCCCCAGGTAGGAGCACGAGCAGGTGTTGATGAACTCACGGCCATCCGTCAGCGAGAGCGAGCCGTGTCCGGTGTTGTGCACGGACAGGTCCAACAGCCCCGCCTCTTTCGCGGCGGTGAAGGATGGATTGCCGTGGCCAATCATCGACTCCGTGTTGCGATAGCGATTCTTGAGTTCCATGACGGCGCTCACTCCTGCACTTCGAATCCGGGGACCACCGCATCGATTCCGACCGCCATGTCCGGCGACGCCAGCACCCGCTCCAGGAGCACGGTGAAGGCTTCGCGCAGCCGTCTGGGCGTGTCGGGCTCGAAGAGGTCGGTGTTGAACTCCAGCAAGCCGGAGAAGCCGTCCGCGCGCTCCTGCAGCGACAGCGTCAGCTCGTAGATGGACGCGCCCCGGTCCGCGGGCATGGGGACCAGGGTCAGCTCCGGGAGCACCAGCGCTTCCATGGGCGTGTTCTGGAGGACGAACATCACCTGGAAGAGTGGCGCCCGGTTCAGCTGTCGCTGGGGGACGAGGGTGTCCACCACCTGGTCGACAGGCACCTCCTGGTGCGCGTAGGCGCCCAGCGTGACGTCGCGGACCCGCGACAGGAGCTGGCGGAAGCTCGGGTTGCCGCGCAGGTCCACGTGCAGGGCCACGGTGTTGACGAAGAGGCCGATGAGCGACTCCAGCTCCGGCAGCGCCCGGTTGGCGATGGGCGAGCCGATGACAATCTCCTCCTGACGCGCCCGGTGACACAGCAAGGTGCCGAAGAGCGACAGGAGCGCCATGAAGGGCGTCACCCGCTCCCGCTGGCAGAGCAGGTTGAGGGCGTCGCTGCGCGCGCGGCCCAGCGATACGGAGATCGACGTGCCGTTGAACGTGCGGGTATCGGGCCGGGGCTTGTCGACGGGGAGGTTGAGCAGCTTCGGGGCCTTGGCCAGGGCGCCGCGCCAGTAGTCGAGCCGGGTCTCCAGCTCCGCGCCGGAGAGCCACCGGCGCTGCCAGGCCGCGTAGTCCGGATACTGGATGTCGAGCGGCGGCAGCGTGGGCGTCTCGCCCCGCGCGAAGGCGGAGTACAGGTGCACCACCTCGCGGGTGATGATGCTCTCCGACCAGCCATCCGAGAGGATGTGGTGCTTGCTGAAGATGAACAGGTGCTCGTCATCCGCCAGTCGGATGAGCGAGCCGCGCACGAGCGGCCCTCGCGTGAGGTCGAAGGGCCGGCGCGCATCCTCCGCGATGCGCCGGAGCAGCTCCGTCTCCGCGTCCTCCCGCCCCCGGAAGTCCTCCAGCGGCAGGTCGATTCGCATCGACTCGGCGACCTTCTGAACCGGCCTGCCGTCCTCCTCGCTGAACGTGGTGCGCAGCGACGCGTGGCGATCCACCAGTCCCTGGACCGCGGCGCGGAGCGCATCCAACTTCAGCGCGCCCTTGAACCGGTACGCCGCGGGCTGGTTGTAGGCCGTGGACGTGGGGTTCGCCTTGAACAACCGCCACAGTCGCTCCTGGGAGTAGGACAGCGGCGGGAGTGAGTCGCGCGACGCGCGCACCAGCGGAGGCAGCACGCTCAGCGGCTCACGCGGCGAGGACTCGAGTCGTCTGGCCAGCGCGGCGACGGAGGGCGCTTCGAACAACGTCTTGAGGTGCACCTCCGCCTTGAGCTGGGAGCGGAGGCGGGACACCAACTGGGTCGCCAGCAGGGAATGGCCGCCCATGCTGAAGAAGCTGTCGGTGACGCTGACGCGCGGCAGCTTCAACACCGAGGCGAACGCCTCCGCCAACCGCGCTTCCATCTCATCTCTCGGCGCCACGAAGGGCGCCGCGCCGCGCAGGCTCTCCACGTTCGGTGCTGGCAGCTTGCCTCGCGCCAGCTTCCCACTCGGCGTCAGCGGCAATGCCTCCAGCTTCATCAACGCGGGGGGCACCATGTGCTCCGGCAGCTTCCTCGCCAGCGCCTCGCGCAGCACCTCCGGCTCCCACGCCGCCCCCGCCCTCAGCACCACGTACCCCACCAGTCGCTTGTCCCCGGGCGCGTCCTCATGCACTCCCGCCGCCGCGTCCCTCACTCCGGCCAACTCCCGCAGCGCCGCCTCCACCTCGCCCAGCTCCACCCGGAAGCCCCGCACCTTCACCTGCGCGTCGAGTCGGCCCAGGAACTCCACCACTCCGTCCCCTCGCCACCTCGCCCTGTCTCCCGTCCGGTACAGCCTCGCCCCCGCCTCTCGCGTGTACCCGTCCGGTACGAAGCGCCTCGCCGTCAGCTCCGCCCTCTCGTGGTAGCCCTGCGCCAGCTGTGCTCCGCCGATGTAGAGCTCTCCCGCCACGCCAATCGGACACAGCCTCCCCTGCCCGTCCAACACCAGCAGCTTGGTGTCTGGCAGCGGCACCCCAATGGGCGGCAGCCTGGGCCAGCTCGCTGGCGGCCCCTTCAGCCGGTGCGCGCTCACCACGTGCGTCTCCGACGGGCCGTACTGGTTCTCCAGCACGCACCCCGGCAGCTTCTCGAAGAGGGCCACCACCGCGGGCGTCACCTGCAGCTGCTCTCCCGCCGTCACCACCTCCCTCAACGTCGACGGCACGCTCGCCCCGTGCGCCACCGCGTCCGCCAGCGCCTGCAGCGCGACGAAGGGCAGGAAGAGTCGCTCCACCCGGTGACTCACCATGAAGTCCAGCAGTGCTGGCACGTCCTGCCTCAGCGCCGCCGGCGGCACCACCAGCGTCCCGCCCGCGCTCCACGTCGAGAAGATTTCCTGGAATGACACGTCGAAGCTCAGCGACGCGAACTGCAACGTCGTCGCCTCCGCCTTCACCGAGTGCGCCCGCTGCCACAGCAGCAGGTTGCACAGCGCCGCGTGCGACAGCGCCACCCCCTTCGGCTTGCCCGTGCTCCCCGACGTGTACACCACGTAGCAGGTGCCTCCCGGCGGCACCGCCCTCGGGGGCGTCATGTCCGGCCGCTTCGCCACCTCCCCCGCTTCTTCATCCACGCACAGCGCCAGCGGGTGCGCCCACTTCGGCAAGGCCTCCCGCTGACTCACCTTCGTCAGCACCCTCACCACCTTCGCATCCCCCACCATGTACCCCAGCCGCTCCGCCGGGTACTTCGTGTCCAGCGGCACGTACGCCGCACCCGCCTTCAATATCCCCAGCACCCCCACCATCTGCTCCAGCGAGCGCTCCATGCACAGCCCCACCCGGTCCCCCGCCCCTACCCCCGCCGCCCCCAGGTGCCACGCCAGTTGATTCGCCCGCTTCTCCAACTGCGCGTACGTCAGCCGCGCGCCTCCAAACACCACCGCCACCGCCTCGGGTGTCCTCGCCGCCTGTGCCTCCACCAGCTCGTGCGCGCAGACCTCCCAGCGCGGTCCCGTCGCGGAGGTGTTCCAGGCTTCCAGCACCAGCCGCCGGTCCGCGTCGGAGACGAGCGGCAGTCCGGACACGCGTTGGAGCGGATTGGCGATGGCGCCTTCGAGCAGCCGTTGCAGGTGTGCCACGAGGCGCTCGGCGGACGCGGGCTCGTAGAGGTCCGTGCGGTACTCCAGCGTGCCCGTGAGACCGGTGGGCGTCTCGCGGAGCATCAGCGTGAAGTCGAACTTCGACGTGCCGCTGTTCACGTCCACGTGTTCGAAGGAGAGCCCCGGCGTGGCCAGCTCCATGGGCGGAGTGTTGAGCAACACCATCGCCACCTGGAAGAACGGCGTGTGTCCCGGCAGGCGCTCCGGCTGAAGCACTTCCACCAGCTTCTCGAACGGCACGTCCTGGTGTGAGTACGCGCCCAGCGTCGTCTCGCGCACGCGCCCCAACAACTCGCGGAACGTCGGGTCGCCGTCCAGCTTCGTGCGCAGCACCAGCGTGTTCACGAAGAAGCCGATGAGCTCCTCGGTCTCCATCTGCTGGCGACCCGCGATGGGCGCACCCACGCAGATGTCGTCCTGCCCCGAGTACCGCGACAACAAGGCCTGGAGGCCCGCGAGCAGTCCCATGAACAGCGTGGCGCCCTCTCGCTGGCACAGGCTCACGAGGCCCCGCGTCAGCTCCCGGGAGAACTCCACCTTGAGCACCGTGCCCGGATTGCGAGCATCCAGGGGGCGAGGCCGGTCCGTGGGAAGCTCCAGTGAAGCGGGGGCCCCTTCGAGCTGTTGCTTCCACCAGGCGAGCTGCCGCTCCAGGACGTCTCCCTGGAGCCACTCGCGCTGTTGGACGGCGTAGTCCACGTATTGGAGGCCCAGCTCCGACAGCGGGGAATGCCGCCCCACGCTGAAGGCCTCATAGAGGGTGACGACCTCTCGGATGAGTACGGCGATGGACCAGGCGTCCGCGATGATGTGGTGCATCGTCACGAGCAAAAGGTGCTCGTGGGCGTCAAGCCGCACCAGCCCCGTACGAAGCAGGGGGCCGCGCGTCAAATCGAACGGCCGTCGGGCCTCGGCCCAGACCAGCCGCAGCGCCTCTGCTTCCTTCTCGGACTCCGGCAGCGACGCCAGGTCCTGAAGCGGCAGTCGCATCCGCGGAGGCGCTCTGAGGGAGATGACCTGGACGGGCTTGCCCTCGCGGGATTGGAAGACGGTGCGCAGGGACTGATGGCGTCGCACCAGCTCCGTGAAGGCCCGCTCCAGGGCCGGCACATCCAGGGCCCCCTTCAACCGGAGCGCGGCGGGGATGTTGTAGAGCGGGCTGCCGGGCCTGTACTGGTCCAGGAACCACAGCCGCTGCTGGGCAAAAGAGAGCATCTCTTCCTCCGTGTCTCCCTGCTCGTTTGAACTTCGGATCCGAGCCCGCGCTCGCGCGAGCATCGACTGAGGAGCGTTTCCCGGCTGGAGCCGCACATCCGTCTCGATGCGCTTCGCCAGCGCCGCGACGGAAGGCGCTTCGAAGAGGGTCCGCAGGGGGACCTCCGCCTTGAGCAGCGAGCGGATGCGCGCCACCACCTGTGTCGCCAGCAGGGAATGGCCGCCCATGCTGAAGAAGCTGTCGGTGACGCTGACGCGCGGCAGCTTCAGTACCGAGGCGAAGGCCTCCGCCAGTTGCTCCTCGAGAGTGTCTCGTGGCGCCACGAAGGGCGCCGCGCCGCGCAGGCTCTCCACGTTCGGTGCCGGCAGCTTCCCCCGAGCCAGCTTCCCGCTCGGCGTCAGCGGCAATGCCTCCAGCTTCATCAACGCGGGGGGCACCATGTGCTCCGGCAGCTTCCTCGCCAGCGCCTCGCGCACCACCTCCGGCTCCCATGCGGCCCCCGCCCTCAGCACCACGTACCCCACCAGCCGCTTGTCCCCGGGCGCGTCCTCATGCACTCCCGCCGCCGCGTCCCTCACTCCGGCCAGCTCCCTCAGCGCCGCCTCCACCTCGCCCAGCTCCACCCGGAAGCCCCGCACCTTCACCTGCGCGTCCAGCCGGCCCAGGAACTCCACCACTCCGTCTCCCCTCCACCTCGCCCTGTCTCCCGTCCGGTACAGCCTCGCCCCCGCCTCGCGCGTGTACCCGTCCGGCACGAAGCGCCTCGCCGTCAGCTCCGCCCTCTCGTGGTAGCCCTGCGCCAGCTGTGCTCCGCCGATGTAGAGCTCCCCCGCCACTCCAATCGGACACAGCCTCCCCTGCCCGTCCAACACCAGCAGCTTGGTGTCCGGCAGCGGCACCCCAATCGGCGGCAGTCTGGGCCAGCTCGCCGGTGGCCCCTTCAGCCGGTGCGCGCTCACCACGTGCGTCTCCGAGGGGCCGTACTGGTTCTCCAGCACGCACCCCGGCAGCTTCTCGAAGAGGGCCACCACCGCGGGCGTCACCTGCAGCTGCTCTCCCGCCGTCACCACTTCCCTCAACGTCGACGGCACGCTCGCCCCGTGCGCCACCGCGTCCGCCAGCGCCTGCAGCGCGACGAAGGGCAGGAAGAGTCGCTCCACCCGGTGACTCACCATGAAGTCCAGCAGCGCTGGCACGTCCTGCCTCAGCGCCGCCGGCGGCACCACCAGCGTCCCGCCCGCGCTCCACGTCGAGAAGATTTCCTGGAAGGACACGTCGAAGCTCAGCGACGCGAACTGCAACGTCGTCGCCTCCGCCTTCACCGAGTGCGCCCGCTGCCACAGCAGCAGGTTGCACAGCGCCGCGTGCGACAGCGCCACGCCCTTCGGCTTGCCCGTGCTCCCCGACGTGTACACCACGTAGCAGGTGCCTCCCGGTGGCACCGCCCTCGGGGGCGTCATGTCCGGCCGCTTCGCCACCTCCCCCGCTTCTTCATCCACGCACAGCGCCAGCGGGTGCGCCCACTTCGGCAAGGCCTCCCGCTGACTCACCTTCGTCAGCACCCTCACCACCTTCGCATCCCCCACCATGTACCCCAGCCGCTCCGCCGGGTACTTCGTGTCCAGCGGTACGTACGCCGCCCCTGCCTTCAGTATCCCCAGCACCCCCACCATCTGCTCCAGCGAGCGCTCCATGCACAGCCCCACCCTGTCCCCCGCCCCTACCCCCGCCGCGCCCAGGTGCCACGCCAGCTGATTCGCTCGCTTCTCCAGCTGCGCGTACGTCAGCCGCGCGCCGCCGAACACCACCGCCACCGCCTCGGGTGTCCTCGCCGCCTGTGCCTCCACCAGCTCGTGCGCACAGACCTCGATTCGCGACTCGGTGGACGTCGCGTTCCAGGTGTCCAGCACGAGCCGGCGATCCACCTCCGTCACGAGGGACAGCTCGGACAGGCGCAGCTGGGGGGCAAGCACCGCCCGCTCCAGCACACGCTCCAGATGCGTCACCAGTCGCTCGGCGGACGCGGGCTCGTAGAGGTCCGTGCGGTACTCCAGCGTCCCGGACAGTCCCGTCGACGTCTCGCTCAGCGTCAACGTGAAGTCGAACTTCGACGTGCCGCTGTCCACGTCCAGCGGACGGAAGCGCAGTCCCGGGCTCTCCAGCGCCGCCATGGGCGTGTTGACCAGGACCAGCGCCACCTCGAAGAACGGCGTGCGCTTGGGCTGGCGCTCCGGCTGGAGCACCTCCACCAGCTTCTCGAACGGCACGTCCTGGTGGGAGTACGCGCCCAGCGTCGTCTCGCGCACGCGCCCCAACAGCTCGCGGAACGTCGGGTCGCCGTCCAGCTTCGTGCGCAGCACGAGCGTGTTCACGAAGAAGCCGATCAATCCTTCCGTCTCTGGAGAGGTGCGTCCCGCGACAGGAGCGCCAACACAGATGTCGTCCTGGCCCGAGTACCGCGACAACAACACCTGGAGCCCCGCCAGAAGTCCCATGAACAACGTGGCCCCCTCCTGGCGACAGAAGCCACGCAGCATGCGGACCAGCCCCACCGGCAGCTCCACCTTGAGCACCGCCCCGGAGTTCGACGCCCCGGCGACACGAGGATGGTCTGTGGGAAGCTCCAGCGCGGACGGAGCCCCCTCCAGCTGCTGGCGCCACCACGTGAGCTGTCGCTCCAGCGCCTCGCCCCGAAGCCGCTCGCGCTGTCGCACCGCGTGGTCCACGTACTGGAGGGAGAGCTCCGGCAGTGGCGATGGCCAGCCCGCGCTGAACGCCTCGTAGAGCGCCACCACCTCCCGGATGAGCACGGAGATGGACCACGCATCCGAGATGATGTGGTGCATCGTGACGACGGCCACGTGCTCGCGCTCCGTCAGCCGCAGCAACCGCGCGCGCAAGAGCGGCCCGCGCACCAGGTCGAACGGACGCCGCGCCTCCTCACGCACGGCGCGCAGGGCGATGGCCTCCCGCTCCACTTCCGGCAGGTAGCGCAGGTCCTCCACCTCCAGGGCCATGGGCGCGTTGCCCGCGTGAGCCACCACCTGGAGCGGCCGGCCGTCTCGCGCGGGAAACACCGTGCGCAACGATTGATGTCGACACACCAGCTCCGTGAACGCGCGCTCCAGCGCCGCCACGTCGAGCGTGCCTTCCAGCCGCAGCGCGGCCGGCAGGTTGTAGAGCGGACTGCCCGGCGCGTACTGGTCCAGGAACCACAGCCGCTGCTGCGCGAAGGACAGCTCCGCCTGCCGCTCGCACGGCACCAGCGACGACGGCCGCTCCCCGCGCGACGCGTGCAGCGGCTCCAGCTCCTCGCCGGGCTGCAACGCCACCAGCGCGTCGATGCGTCCCGCCAGCGCTGACACCGTCACCAGGTCGAACATCTCCTGCAGCGACAGCTCGACTCGAAGCGACGTCCGGATGCGCGAGAGCACCTGTGTCGCGAGCAGCGAGTGGCCACCCAGCTCGAAGAAACTGTCGAGCGCGCCCACCTGCGAGATGTTCAACACCTCACTCCAGATGTGCGCGACAGCGCGTTCGGTCTCGGTGCGGGGTTCCACCGCACGGGTGACGCTTCGCTCTACGAGGAGGTCCTGGGAGCGTGGCTGGGTCATGAGTGGGCCCTGGAGAGGGGAGTCCAGGCAAAACAAGTCTTACTTAGAAAACCTGTGTAATTGCACGCACCCCCCTACCAAGGACGAGCGGTTCACACTTGAGCGCGTGGTGTACGCCTGACCCGGGGATGCAGCGTTCAGGGCAGGGCTTCCGGAAAATTGTTCCAAGCCTGGATGCCCGGCGCACTGCGCCAAAGCAGACTGTCCTATAGTGCGCGATTCAAACCGACCATGAAGACAACGCTCTCACTCATGACGCTCCTCGCCGCGGGTGTAAGCCAGGCCGCGGGGTTTCAGATCGACACGCAGAGCGCTCGCGCCACGGGCCTGGGCAATGCGGCCACGGCGTGGATGGAGGACTCGTCCGCCATCTATTCCAACGCGGCCAACATCCTCGGCGTGAAGACGTTGGACATCACCGTCGGAGACACCGGCATCCTCCCGCTTCTGGAGTTCACGCCGACGGGCGGCTCCACGCAGGGACAGAAGCTGACGGTGTCACCACCGCCGCATGTCTTCGCGGTGTTTCGCCCCTTCGAGAAGCTCGCGTTCGGCGTGGGCGCCTACGCGCCCTATGGCGCGCGCAGCCACTGGGAAGACGACTTCGTGGGACGCTTCCGCGGGCAGCAGTCGAACCTCGCCGCGTACTACATCAACCCCACCGTCGCGTATCAGCTCCACGACGCCATCCGCGTGGGCGCGGGCGTGGACATCGTTCGCTCCACGGTGGAGATCCGCCGGGCGCTGAACTTCCTGGACAGCGAGGGCTCCGTCCACCTGGGCGGCGGCGCGTGGGGCGTGGGCTTCAACGCGGGGCTCCAGGCGGAGCTGCTGCCGGGTGAGCTGACGCTGGGCGTGCACTACCGCAGCTCCGTCGCCGTCACCTTCGAGGGACAGGCCGACTTCCAGAACATCCCGGTGGAGTTCCAGCAGCGCATGACGGACCAGCGCGTGAGCGCGGACGTCACCTTCCCCGCCACGCTCGCCATCGGCCTGGCCTTCTACCCGATGGAGCGACTGACGGTGGCGCTGGACGCCCAGGTCACCTACTGGTCCAGCTTCGAGGCGCTGGCCATCGAGTTCCCCGACACGCCCGCGCTCAACAACCCCATCGCCAAGACGTGGTCGACGAAGGCGAAGTATCACCTGGGCGCCGAGTACGCCGTCACGCCCCAGCTCCAGGCGCGCGCGGGCCTCGTCGCGGACCTGTCACCCAGCCCCTCCGAGACGCTGACGCCGGACCTGCCGGACGCGGACCGCTTCAAGGTGGCCATCGGCGCGGGCTACACCACGCCCTCCGGCCTGCGCGCGGACGTGGGCTACCAGTTCGTGTTCCTCGCGGACACGGAGAGCACCGCGCCGGGCATGGAGGGCAACTACTCCGGCTCCGCGCACGTGCTCGGCGTGACGCTCGGCTACGCGCTGTAGGCCCTCAGTCCACCGGCTGGGTGATGACCTCCATCGTCCGGTGCATGCGCTGCATCCCCAGCCTCACCAGCGCGCGGCGCATCTCCGCCTGCCCCCAGAAGTGCTTGCGGAACACCTCCCGGTCCAACCGCAGCAGCGTGCAGGGCGTCAGCGTCCTCACCGTCGCGGTGGCGCGGCGCCCTCGCAGCAGGGACACCTCACCGAAGACGTCCCCTTCCACCATGTCCGGATACGACGTGGTGCGTCCGCCCGCGTGCGTGTGGAAGACGCCGCAGCGGCCTCGCAGCAGGATGTAGAGCGCCTCGCCCGGACTGCCGTAGGTGAGCAGCTGCTCGCCGGCCTCCACCGAGCAGGGCTCGAGCGCGCTCCCCAACTGCGTCCACAGCTCCGGCGACAGCTCGTTCAAGAGCGCGCTGCCACTCAGCGCATCCGCGAGCAGCCGCTCCCGACACCGCATGGCCACCACCGGCGCCACCAGCCCGTGCCGCGCGCCCATCAGCGTCAGGCCCGTGCGCGACAGCTCCCGCAGCACCGTGCGCTCCAGCGTGACGACGCTCGCCGTCCGCGGGCAGTTCGTCAGCAGCGCCAGCTCCCCGAAGAAGCCTCCTCCCGCCAGTTGCCCCACCTGGCGCCCCTCGCGAGGACCCGCCTCGCGGTACACCCCCACCTTGCCTTCCAGGATGACGAACATGGACGAGCCCGCGTCTCCTTCGCGCACCACCACGCGGCCCGCGGGCAGGAACCGCGTCCACACGGGGAGTGGAGCGGCGCCGACGGGGGACGCCTCCGGCGCGGGGATGGTCGCCCCCACGCGCACAGGCGATTCCCTGAATTCCCCAGACGCGTCAGGTTGGACTTCCAGGGTCGAAAACGGATGTGGAGAAGCCAGTCGCGCCATGCTGCCCCCCTCGGTGGCGATGCATGACAAACGCAGACGCCCTCAATCCGTGACTCAGTGAACGCGTTCACACCGCGGATGCCCAGCACCGCCAAGGGGTTTCCCGCCCCAGGTGGTCCGGATGGACCAGGGTGATTCTCCCGCCCTCATAGGACAGCAATCCCTTGCATCTCCTTTGGGTTGGAAACATCTCGACGCCTTCGCCCCCGGGTCTCACCACTCTTGACACGACCGGTCGAGCATGGCACTAGTCGCCCAATAATGAGAATCATTCTCATTATTCCTCTTTCCCCGGGGCCCCCCGGGTTCCAGAAAGCGAAGGGCCTGATGGGAGACACACCGCGAGTGGCACTGGTGACGGGTGCCGCGCAAGGCATCGGCGCCGAGGTCGCGCGGGTGTTGGCTTCCGAGGCCATTATCGCCGCGCTCGACACGAACGCGGAGGGGCTCCTGTCGCTGGTGGCGGAGCTGCGCGGCAAGGGCCAGAAGGCCACGGCCTGGCCGGTCAGCGTGAGTGACGGCGCCGCGGTGGAGACCGTCGTCGAGCGAATCGAGCGGGAGCTGGGTCCCATCCACACGCTGGTCAACGTGGCGGGCGTGTTGCGGATGTCTCCCGTCGTGTCCTTGAGCGACGAGGACTGGGCGACGACCTTCGGGGTGAACACGAACGGTGTGTTCCATGTTTCGCGCGCGGTGGCCCGGCGCATGGTGCCGCGCCGCGCGGGCGTCATCGTCACCGTGGGCTCCAACGCCGCGGGGACGCCTCGCATGCAGATGGCCGCGTATGCCGCATCCAAGGCCGCCTCCACCATGTTCACCAAGTGCCTGGGGCTGGAGCTGGCCGAGTACGGCATCCGCTGCAACGTGGTGTCGCCGGGCTCCACCGACACCGCCATGCAGCGCGGCATGTGGAAGGACGAGCACGGCGCCCAGGCCGTCATCGCCGGCGCCTCGGAGACGTTCCGCGTGGGCATCCCCCTGCGGCGCATCGCCTCGCCTCGCGACATCGCGGAGGCGGTGCAGTTCCTCGCCTCGGACCGCGCCCGCCACATCACCATGCATGACCTCTGTGTCGACGGCGGCGCCACGCTGGGCGTCTGACACCGCAACCCCCTCCCCCACCCGCAGCCCGGTGGATTCGAGTGGGCCAAAGTTGAGAATGATTATCAGGATCGATATTAAAGTGACAAGTTCGCTCCGAGGCGATGCCCGCGCTGCGGGATGGGCGCTCGGAACAGGAGGTTGGCCGTGAAGACGACCGAACGCGCAGTGGCACCCCAGAAGCTGGCCGCGCAGTTGCTCGAGAGCTACGAAGCGGGCTCCTCATTCTTCTTCGCCTCGCCTCGCCGCACCTTGCTGGCGCAGGGCACCTTCGCGACGGTGCCGCACGTGGGCGGGGCCAGCTCGTTGGAGCGGCTGCCCGAGCGCGTGGCGGCGGTGCTCAGCGAGGCGCGGCAGGCGGACCATGACATCCCAGTGGCGGTGGGCGCGGTGCCCTTCGACGGGAGCGTCCCCGCGCAGCTCGTGGTGCCGATGACCATCCAGCGCGCGGGCCCGCTGGTGTTCGACGACGTGGCGATGCCGTTCCAGGGCGTGCCCACGCGCTACACCGTGCAACCCGTGCCGGAGCCGGCCGCGTACCTGGACGGCGTGGCGCAGGCGCTGAAGCTGATGGAGAGCGGCCCCTTGCGCAAGGTCGTGCTGTCGCGCTCGCTGCACCTGAGCGCCACCACGCCCATCGACCTGCAGCGGCTCCTGCACAACCTGGCCAGGCGCAACCCGTCCGGCTACACCTTCGCGGCGGACCTGCCCACGCGGCCGGGGATGGTGCCTGGCGAGGGCCGGCGCACGCTGATTGGCGCGAGCCCGGAGCTGCTGGTGTCCCGCTCCGGGATGCAGGTGCTGGCCAACCCGCTGGCGGGCTCGATTCCGCGCAGCATGGACCCGGTGGAGGACCAGGCCCGCGCGGCGGGACTGCTCCAGTCCCCCAAGGATCTGCACGAGCACGCGGTGGTCATCGACGCGGTGGCGGAGGCGATGCGGCCGTTCTGCAAGACGCTGGACGTGCCCGCGAAGCCGTCGCTCGTCAGCACGCAGACGATGTGGCACCTGTCCAGCCGCATCGTCGGTGAGCTGGCGGACCCGTCCATCACGTCGCTGACGCTCGCCGTCGCGCTCCACCCCACCCCGGCTGTCTGTGGCTACCCGACGGAGCTGGCGCACGCGGCCATCGGCCACATCGAGCCCTTCGAGCGCGGCTACTACACGGGCACCGTGGGCTGGTGCGACGTGAATGGTGACGGCCAGTGGGCGGTGACCATCCGCTGCGCGGAGGCCGACGAGAACTCGCTGCGGCTGTTCGCGGGCGCGGGCATCGTCGTGGGCTCCAAGCCGGAGTCGGAGCTGGCGGAGACCGAGGCGAAGTTCCGCACGATGCTGGTCGCCATGGGGCTGAGCCAGGGCGTCGAGGTGAAGCCGTGAGCCAGGGTGACTCGCGGCTGCCGGGCTGCCCCACGTGGCCCCAGGATTACGCGGAGCGCTACCGCCGCGCGGGCTACTGGAAGGGAGAGACCTTCGGGAAGATGCTGCGCGAGCGCGCCGAGCGCCATGGCGAGCGCACGGCGCTGGTGTCCGGCAAGGAGCGCTGGACGTACCGCGAGCTGGACGCGCGCGTGGACCGGCTGGCCGCGGGTCTCAAGGGCCTGGGCATCAAGTCCCAGGACCGCGTGGTGGTGCAGCTGCCCAACATCGGCGCGTTCCACGAGGTGTGCTTCGCCCTCTTCCGCCTGGGGGCCCTGCCCGTCTTCGCGCTGCCCGCGCACCGCGCTTCTGAGATTGGCTACTTCTGCGAGTTCACCGAGGCGGTCGCCTACGTCATCGCCGACCGTCATGGCGGCTTCGACTACCGCACCCTCGCCGCCAGCGTGAAGGCGAAGACGCCGTCGCTCCAGCACGTCATCGTCGTGGGCGACGCGGGGCCCTTCACCTCGCTGGAGAGCCTGTACGCCGCCCAGCCCGTGGCGCTGACGGAGCCGCGTCCGGACGACGTCGCGTTCTTCCAGCTCTCCGGTGGCAGCACGGGCGTGCCCAAGCTGATTCCCCGCACGCACGATGACTACCTGTACAGCCTGCGCGCCAGCGCGGAGATCTGCCAGCTGGACACGTCGAGCGTGTACCTGTGCGCGCTGCCCGCGGCGCACAACTTCCCCATGAGCTCGCCGGGCGTGTTCGGTACGTTCTACGCGGGCGGCGCCTCCGTGCTGGCCCTGCACCCGAGCCCCGACGCGGCCTTCCCGCTCATCGAGCAGGAGAAGGTCACCATCACCGCGCTGGTGCCGCCCCTGGCCATGGTGTGGATGGACGCGGCCAAGGCGCGCCGACATGACCTGTCCAGCCTGCGAGTGCTCCAGGTGGGCGGCGCCAGGTTCAGCGCGGAGGCCGCCGCGCGCGTGAAGCCCACGCTGGGCTGCACCGTGCAGCAGGTCTTCGGCATGGCCGAGGGCCTGGTCAACTACACGCGCCTGGACGACTCCGAGGAGCGCATCGTCAACACCCAGGGCCGCCCCATCAGCGCCGACGACGAGCTTCGCATCGTCGACGAGGACGGCCACGACGTGGCGACGGGCGAGACGGGCCAGCTGCTCACGCGCGGGCCGTACACCATCCGCGGCTACTACAAGGCGGAGGCGCACAACGCGCGGGCCTTCACCTCGGACGGCTTCTACTGCACCGGAGACCTGGTGCGGATGACCGCGGACGGCTACCTCGTGGTGGAGGGCCGGGCGAAGGATCAGATCAACCGGGGCGGCGACAAGGTCGCGGCCGAGGAAGTGGAGAACCACCTCCTGGCTCACCCGGAGGTCCACGACGCCGCCGTCGTCTCCATGCCGGACGCCTTCCTGGGCGAGCGCACCTGCGCGTTCGTCATCCCCCGGGGCACGCCTCCCGCCGCCACGTCGCTGACCTCGTTCCTGCGGGAGCGGGGCCTGGCGGCCTTCAAGATTCCGGACCGGGTCGAGTTCGTCGAGACGTTCCCCAAGACGGGCGTCGGCAAGGTCAGCAAGAAGGCGCTCCGCGAGACGCTGAGCCGCCCCACCGCTCCCCGCTGACACGCACCCTCCCCCCTCTCCTTCGCTCCAGAAAAGGACCCCCTCATGGCGCTCCCCGCCATCACCCCCTACGCGATGCCCGGTGCCGCCGACCTGCCGAAGAACAAGGTCGCGTGGACGCCCGACCCCAAGCGGGCCGTGATGCTCATCCACGACATGCAGCGCTACTTCGTGGACGCGTTCACCCCTGGCCAGTCCCCCGTGAAGGAGCTGGTCCCCAACATCCAGCGCCTGCGCGCGCACTGCCTCTCGCTGGGAATCCCCATCGTCTACTCCGCGCAGCCGGGCGGCCAGACGCCGGAGCAGCGCGGCCTGCTGCTCGACTTCTGGGGCGGCGGCATCAACGGCGGTCCGCTCCAGAAGCAGATCATCGACGCGCTCACGCCCGGCGAAGGTGACATCCAGCTCACCAAGTGGACCTACAGCGCGTTCCGTCGCACGGACCTGATGGAGGTGATGCGCGCGCGCGGCAAGGACCAGCTCATCATCTGCGGCATCTATGCGCACATCGGCTGCCTGCAGACGGCCAGCGATGGCTTCATGAGCAACATCCAGCCCTTCCTCGTCGCGGATGCGCTGGGCGACTTCTCCCTGGCGCACCACCAGCTCGCGCTCAGCTACGCGTCGCAGCTGTGCGCCGTCACCACCACCACGCAGCAGGTCATCGACTCGCTGGGCGTGCCCGCCGTCAAGGGCGCTCCCGGCCTGAGCCAGCACCAGGTGCGCGCGGATGTCGCGGAGCTGATGCAGCAGTCCGTGCTGGAGCTCAACGAGGACGCGAACCTGCTCGAGCTGGGCCTCGACTCCATCCGGCTGATGAGCCTGGTGGAGCGCTGGCGGAGCGCGGGCGCCGAGGTCACCTTCGTGGAGCTGGCGGAGCGGCCGACCCTCACGGAGTGGTACGCGCTGCTGCGCGCCATGCCCCTTCCTCCGCCGGACGCGAACCCCGTCCACGCGGCCCTCCAGCGCTGAGCGCTGCCCTCGGAGCGAGGCGCCCCCACCTCGCTCCGGTTCGATGCCCCCTCACGAAGGACCTGCGATGCCCGAATCACACGACGCACGCTGGCCGCTCTCCGCGGCGCAGCACGGAATCTGGGTCGGTCAACAGCTCGACCTCGCGAGTGCCATCTACAACGCAGGTGAGTGCATCGAGCTTCGTGGCGCCATCGTCCCCGAGCACTTCGAGGCCGCCGTCCGTCAGACGGTCGACGAGGCGGAGGCCCTCCACGCGCGCTTCGAGTCCACGCCGGAAGGCCCCTCGCAGCAAGTGAATCCCCGCGTGGAGTGGGCGCTCCAGCACGTGGACGTCTCCACCGCCACGGACCCGTGGGCCGCGGCCCAGGCGTGGATGAAGGAGGACCTGAAGCGCACGGTGGACCTCACCCGAGGCCCGCTCTTCGCGCAGGTGCTCTTCAAGGCCGGAGCGGAGCGGTACTTCTGGTTCCAGCGCGTGCACCACATCGCCATGGACGGGTACGGCTTCTCGCTGCTCACCCGGCGCGTGGCGGACCTCTACACCTCCCTCGTGACGGGCAAGGCCGCGCCCGCGGGCTTCGGGCCGCTGCGCCCCGTGCTGGACGAGGACGCGGCCTATCGCGCGGGCCCCCAGTTCGAGAAGGACCGTGACTTCTGGGTGGGTCGCCTCACCGACGCGCCGCTGCCCGTGACGCTGGCCCCGCCCGCGCCCATGTCCGCGTCGTTCGTCCGCTCCACCCGGATGCTCGCGGGCACGGACGTGGAGCGGATGCAGGCCGTGGCGAAGCAAATCGGGGTGACGTGGCCGGACCTGGTGCTCGCGGCGGCGGCGGCGTGGCTGCACCTGCGCACGGGGGCGCCGGAAGTCGTCCTCGGCCTCCCGGTGATGACGCGCCTGGGCTCGGCGGCACTGCGCGTGCCGTGCATGGCCATGAACATCGTGCCGCTGCGCGTGCCCGTCTCTCCCGGGGCCACCCTGGCCTCGCTGGCTCGCCATGTCTCCGCGGAGATGCGCGCCTCCAGGCCGCACCTGCGCTACCGCTACGAGCAGCTCCGCCGCGACCTGCGCCGCGTGGGTGGGCAGCGCAAGCTGTTCGGCCCCGTGGTCAACATCATGCCGTTCGACTACGGCGTGCGCTTCGCGGGTCTGCCCGGCATCGCCCACAACATCTCCGCCGGCCCCGTCGAGGACCTCTCCATCGGCATGTACGCGCGCTCGGACGGCGGCGGTCTGCGCGTCGACTTCGACGCGAACCCCGTCTGCTACGACGAGGGCGCCGTGGACTCCCACCAGCGCGAGTTCCTCCAGCACCTGGACACGTGGCTCGGCGCGCCCGAGCAGGCCGTGCGTGAGCAGGCCAGTGCCTCCGGGGACAACGCCTCCGTGCTGGATGGCGGTCCACTTCCCACGTCCGCCACGCCCGTCCTGGAGTTGATTGAGCGACAGGTCCGTGAGCAGCCCGACGTCATCGCCGTGGAGCATGGCGAGCACCGCCTGACCTACGGCGAGCTGTGGCGGTCCGCTGGCTCACTCGCGGAGCGCCTCGTCGCCGAAGGCGTCGAGACCGACACGCCCGTGGCGGTGAAGGTGCCGCGTGGGCTCGACGCCATCGTCGCGTCGCTGGGCATCCTGCGCGCGGGCGCGGGCTATCTCCCGCTGGACCCCAACGGCCCCGCCTCCCGCACCGCCGCCATCCTGGAGGACGCCGCGCCCGCGCTGATGGTCCTCCCGTCGGAGTCCCTCTCCGCCACGGACGCCTATCCCCGCGCGGCCGGCCAGTTGACCGTCCTGAAGCGCGACGTCGCGGCGGCCGAGACCAGTGCGCCCCGCTCCGAAAGCGCGCGGCTCGCATACGTCATCTACACGTCCGGTTCGACGGGCCAGCCCAACGGCGTCCAGATTCCTCACGAGTCGCTGGCGCACTTCGTCGCGGGCGCGACGCACCGCTACGCCATCACCCGAGAGGACCGCATCCTCCAGTTCGCGCCGCTGCACTTCGACGCGAGCGTGGAGGAGGTCTTCCTGGCGCTGACGTCGGGCGCGCGACTGGTGCTGCGCACCGACGAGATGCTCCAGTCCGTGCCCCGACTGCTCGAGTCCTGCGCGGCCCTGGGCATCACCCTCCTCGACCTGCCCACCGCGTTCTGGCACGAGCTGGCCTACGCCGTGTCCACGGGCGCGGCGCGGCTGCCGTCCTCCCTGCGCACCGTCATCATCGGCGGCGAGGCGGCCCTGCCGGAGCGAGTCGCCCGCTGGCGCGCCACCGTCGGTCCGAGCGTGCAGCTGCTCAACACCTACGGCCCCACGGAGGCCACGGTGGTGGCGACCGTGGCGTCACTCACGGACGCCGGAGGGCCGGAGTCCGAGCGTGACGAGGTTCCCATCGGCGTCCCGCTGCCGGGCGTCCGCGCGGCGGTCGTCGATGCGCAGGGCCGGCTCGTGGCGCGAGGCTCCGAGGGCGAGCTGTGCCTGCTGGGCGGCGCGCTCGCGCGGGGCTATCTGGGCCGTCCGGAGCTGGACAAGGCTCGTTTCATCTCCCTGGCCGCGCTGCCCGGCCAGCCCCGCGCCTACCGCACCGGCGACAAGGTCCGGATGCGAGAGGACGGCCAGTTCGTGTTCGTCGGTCGCGTGGACGACGAGCTGAAGATCAGCGGACACCGTATCGACCCGGCCGAGGTGGAGACGGTGCTGCTCGGCCACCCCGGAGTGCGTGAGGCCGCGGTGGTGGGACAGGTGCTTCCCGGCGGCGCCCGCCGGCTCTGCGCGCACATCGTCGCGGAGGCCCCCGCGCCTTCCGCCGCCGACCTGCGCAAGCACCTGCTCGCGAACCTGCCCGCGCCCATGGTGCCGGGCGCCATCGTGTTCGCCGAACGACTGCCTCGCACCAGCACGGGGAAGATCGACCGCGCGGAGCTGCGCAAGGCCGTCACCACCGACGCCTCCTCCTCCGTGGCGCAGGCCACCACGGAGCTGGAGCGCGTGGTGCTCGGCATCTGGGAGGAGGTCCTCGGCGCCACGGGCCTCACCGCGCAGGACGACTTCTTCGACCGCGGGGGCCAGTCCCTCCAGAGCATCCAGGTGGCCAACCGCCTCGGCATCGCCCTGGGCCGGGAGGTCCCCGTCGCCACGGTGTTCCGCTACCCGACGGCCGCCGCGCTGGCCCAGGCGCTGGAGCACGGCGAGCCCCCCAGCACCGAAGCCAGCGGCCCGAGCACCACGATGCTCGCCGACGCGGAGCTGTCCGAGGACATCGTCCCCCGTCCGAGCACCGCCGCGCCCCAGGGCGTGGGCGGCAGCTTCGAGACGCGCTTCCCTGAAGCCCGCCAGGTGCTGCTCACGGGCGCCACCGGCTTCGTCGGCGCGCACCTGCTCCACCAGCTCCTGCGCCAGACGCGCGCCCGCGTCGTCTGTCTCGTGCGCGCCAGCGACGAGTCCCAGGCGATGGAGCGCATCCGCGCCGCGCTGACGTCCCAGCAGCTTCCGACCTCGGGCCTCTCCGAGCGGGTGCTCGCGCTGCCGTCGGACCTCACCCAGCCGATGCTCGGGCTGGACAGCGCGCGCTTCCACGGCCTGGCCGCGGAGTGCGACGTCATCCTGCACAACGCCGCCGTGGTGAGCGTGGTGCGCGAGTACGGCAGCGTCCAGGCCGTCAACGTCAAGGGCACGCGCGAGCTGTTGCGCCTGGCCGCCGCCGTGCGCCTCAAGCCCTTCCACTACGTGTCCACGCTGGCCGTGGCGCCCCAGGCCAACGTGAGCCCGGAGGTGCCCGAGGACTTCGTGCCGGCGCACGCCGGACTGCGCGACGGCTACCAGCAGAGCAAGTGGGTCGCGGAGCGGCTGGTGCAGCACGCCTCCGAGCGCGGCCTCCCCGTCGCCGTCTACCGGCTGGGCCGCGTCGTCGGCGCGACGGACACCGCCATCGTCAATCCTCAAGACCTGGTCTGGCGCATCCTCCTCGCGGGCATTCCCTCCGGCTCGCTCCCGCTGCTCGACGTGGGAGAGACCTGGACCCCCGTGGACTACGTGGCGAGCGCCATCGTCAAGCTCACCCGCGTCGCCACGCCCGGCACGGTGTTCAACGTGACGCCCGTGCCCGACGTGCGACTGCCGGAGCTGTTCCGCTGGGTGGGCGAGTACGGCTACCCCGTGGACCTGCTCCCCGTCCCCGCCTGGCGCGCCCGAGTCGCGGAGCGCGCCGGCACCGCGGACAACACCACCACCCTGGCCTTCTTCGACCTGCGCTCCGGTGACTCGGCGCCCGCGTTCGGCCTGGGCCCCATTCGCTGTCAGCGGTTGCATGAAGCCCTGGAGGGCACTGGCATCACCTGCCCTCCGGCGGATCGCGACCTCTTCTTCCGCTACCTCGCCTGGTGCGTCACGCGTGGCCTGCTGCCCGCGGCACCCGGCTCCCTCAAGGAAACGGCCCTCTCGTGATGAACCGACTCTGGAACCCCCGCACCTGGCGGGAGAAGCCCGTGAAGTACATCCCGGATGACTATCCGGACATGCGCGCCCTTCACCGAGTGGAGGAGGAGCTGTCGCGGCTGCCTCCGCTGGTCCACGCCTCGGAGACGCGGCGGCTCACCGCCTCGCTCGCGCAGGTGGCGCAGGGCAAGGCCATCCTGCTGCAGGGCGGCGACTGCGCGGAGAGCTTCAAGGAGTTCACCACCGACAACATCCGCGACACCTTCCGGCTCATCCTCCAGATGGCCGTGGTGCTCACCTTCGCGGGCGGACGTCCCGTGGTGAAGGTCGGCCGCATCGCCGGCCAGTTCGCCAAGCCGCGCTCCAGCCCCGTGGAGACGCTCGACGGCGTCACCCTCCCCGCGTACCGGGGCGACATCATCAACGGCATGGACTTCGACGCCGCCGAGCGCGTGCCGGACCCCAAGCGCCTCCTCAAGGCCTATCACCAGTCCTCCGCCACGCTGAACCTGCTGCGCGCCTACTCGCAGAGCGGTTACGCGGACCTGTGCAACCTGCACCGGTGGACGCTCGACGGCGTCGCCGGCTCACCGCAGGGAGACCAGTACCGCAAGCTCGCGGACACCATCTTCGAGTCCCTCTGCTTCATGAGCGCCCTGAACCCGGCCCCGGAGCACACGGCCGCCCCCACGCCCACGCCCGTGGACCTCTTCACCAGCCACGAGGCTTTGCTCCTCAACTTCGAGGAGTCGATGACGCGCCTGGATGCGGGCACCGGCCACTGGTTCGACGCGTCCGCCCACATGCTGTGGATTGGCGAGCGCACGCGCCAGCTCGACGGCGGCCACGTGGAGTTCATGCGCGGCATCCGTAACCCCATTGGCGTCAAGTGCGGGCCCACCATGGAGCCCGACGATTTGCTGCGGTTGATGGACATCCTCAACCCGGAGGCCATCCCCGGGCGCCTCACGCTCATCGGCCGCTTCGGCTCCGACAAGGTCGCGGAGTGTCTGCCGCGCCTGATGGCCGCCACCCGTCGCGACGGCCGCCCCGTCATCTGGTCCATCGACCCGATGCACGGCAACACCCACAAGGCCAGCAACGGCTACAAGACGCGCTCCTTCGACCGCATCCTCTCCGAGGTGAAGTCCTTCCTGGAGGTCGCCGCCGCCGAGGGCGTCCACCCCGGCGGCATGCATCTGGAGATGACCGGCCAGAACGTCACCGAGTGCCTGGGCGGCCCGCTGGCCGTGACGGAGGACGACCTCCACAGCCGCTACCACACCCACTGCGACCCTCGCCTGAACGCGGACCAGGCACTCCAGCTCTCCTTCATGGTCGCGGAAAAGCTCCAGGCCCTGAAGGTTCCCCACGCCCGGGCAGCCTGAGTCATCCCCCAACTCTTGACAGCACCGGGTCTTCAGGAATACACGCCCCTCCAAAGTGAAAATGAGAACCATTTTCATAATCAACCGTTCATGCGAACGAGAGGTCCTGGGTCGGATGCGCTGGAGCGTGGCGGTGGTGGCGTGGCTCGCGTTCGCCCTTCCGGCGCGGGCCCAGGTGGCGGGCGAGGCCCAGGTGCCCGTGGAGACGGCGCCGAGCGCTCCGGCGCCCGTGCCGTCCGTCATCCCGCCGAAGCTGGTGACGTTCGTGGACGCGCCCTACCCGGCCGAGGCGGAGCAGGCCCGGCTGGAGGCCACGGTGCGGCTGAAGCTGACGCTGGATGAGCAGGGCCTCGTCACGGCGGCGGAGGTCATGGAGCCGCGGGGACACGGCTTCGACGAGGCGGCGAGGCAGGCGGCGCTGGGCTTCCGCTTCGAGCCCGCCCGGCGTGACGGCGTCGCCGTGGCCTCGCGCATCGCGTACAGCTACGAGTTCCGCCTCCCCGTGGAGCCGCAGCCCGTCGTCCCCGCCCCCATGGCGCAGACGCCCGCTCCCGCGCCCGTGGCCGAAGCCCCCGCCCAGCCCCTTCCGCCCCCTGGGCCCGTCGTCACCGCGGCGCCGGTCGACGTGAGCCAGGAGGCCATCGACGTCACCGTCGAGGGTGAGTCCGTGGCCAACCGCAAGCGGCGCTCCGCCGAGGCGGTGAAGGTCATCGAGACGGAGAACCTGCAGCGCGAGGCCGTGGACATGGGCCAGGCGCTGGCACGCACCGAGGGCGTCGGCGTGCGCCGCGCGGGAGGCCTGGGCAGCCGGGCGCGCTTCTCGCTGGTGGGACTCGCGGATGACCAGGTCCGCTTCTTCATCGACGGCGTGCCGCTGGAGCTGGCCGGTTACGGCCCGGACTTCGCGAACGTGCCCGTCAACCTGGTGCAGCGCATGGAGCTGTACCAGGGCGTGGTGCCGGTGCGCTTCGGCGCGGACGCGCTGGGCGGCGCGGTGCAGATCGTCACCACGGAGAACCTCCAGGGCAGCGGCGCCTCCGCGTCCTACGAGATTGGCTCATTCGAGACCCACCGCGTCGCCGCGAGCGCGCAGCACGTCGCCAGCGCCTCCGGCCTGTTCGTCCGCGCCAGCGGCTTCTTCGACACCAGTCCCAATGACTACCGCGTCGACGTCCGGGTGGAGAACGGCTCGGGCCAGCTCAGCGACGCGCGGCTGCCGCGCTTCAATGACGCGTTCCGCGCGGGCGGCGGCGGCGTGGAGGTCGGCGTCCTGGACAAGCCCTGGGCCCGTCGCCTCATCCTGCGTGGCTTCGCCTCGGCGTCCACCCAGGAGATTCAACACGACACGACGATGAAGGTGCCCTACGGCGAGGTCGACTCGGGCAACCGGTCCGGCGGCGCCACGCTCCGCTTCGAGCACACCTATGGCAACGGCCTCATCGCCGATGCCGTCGGCGGCTATGTCTTCCGCCAGGCCCGGCTGAGCGATTTGGGCCGCTGCGCCTATGACTGGTTCGGCCGCTGCGTCGCGGAGCTCCCGCAGGCTGGAGAGATGGAGAGCCGCGCCGTCGACCGGCACGTGGGGCAGCACACGGGCTTCGCGCGCATCAACCTGGGCTGGAGCCTCACCCCCAACCAGATGCTGCGGCTCGCGGTGGCGCCCACCTGGGTGAGGCGCACGGGTGAGGACCGCGCCCTGCGGACCACGGGCCTCGTGGACCCGCTCAGCGCCCGCCGTGGCCTCTACACCCAGGTGACCGGGCTGGAGCACGAGTTGGACGCGCTCGACGAGCGGCTGGAGAACATCGCCTTCGTGAAGAGCTACGTGCAGCTGGCCCGCGCGGACCGGCTGCTGCCCGACAACAGCTTCATGGCCGTGGACCGGGACACCTTCACCTTCGGCATCGGTGACTCGCTCCGCTACCGGCTGTCGTCCCTGTTCACCGCCAAGGCCTCCTACGAGTGGGCCACGCGCCTGCCCCGGCCCGACGAGCTGTTCGGCGATGGCATCCTCATCGACGCGAACCTCGAGTTGGAGCCGGAGACCAGCCACAACCTCAACCTGGAGCTGACGCTCGACACGCGCGAGACGCGGCACGGCGCGTTCCGGGGCGGCGTCATGGGCTTCGCGCGCCTGGCGGACCAGCTCATCATCCCCCAGGGTCGCGAGGGCTACTTCACGTACCAGAACGTCTTCGCGGCGCGCAGCCTGGGCGCCACCGGCGCGGCCGGGTGGACGTCTCCGGCCCAGTACTTCTCGCTGGACGGCAACCTCACCTGGCAGGACGTCCGCAACGCCTCCAGTGAGGGGGCCTTCGGCATCTTCAAAGGGCAGCGCCTGCCCAACCGGCCGCACCTGCTGGCCAACGGCAGCGCGCGATTCCAGTTGAGCGGCGTGGCCTCGTCTCGCGACGAGCTGTCGCTGACCTGGCACACCCGGTACATCCACTCGTTCTATCGAGGCTGGGAGAAGCTGGGCACCCAGGCCTCGAAGCAGGACATCGACGCGCAGCTCCTGCACTCGCTGGCCCTCACCTATGTCACCCGGACCGCGCGCGCGACCTTCAGCTGGACGGTCGACGTGCAGAACCTGACCGACGCCACCGCCATGGACTTCATGGGCGTGCAGCGTCCCGGCCGAAGTGTCTCCGCCAAGGTGGTCGCGGAGCTCTGAGTCATCAACACGCAGTCACCGTCTCCGAAAGGCATCCCCCCATGAAGCTTGGTTCGTTCCTCCCCTTCTCCCGTATCGCCGCCGCGGCGCTGGCGCTGGCGCTGTTCTCCGGCTGCGGTGATGACGACAAGGACCCGACGCCGGACCCGGACATCGAAGACGGTCCCGTCTATGCGGCCATCACCCAGGTCAGCGCCGACGGTGAGTCGCAGAGCTACATCGTCCTGACCGACAAGGTCGACGTCACCACGCCGCTCGTCCTCGACAACGCCATCGAAGTCCCGGGCCGCGCGCTGGGCTCCGGCATCGCGAAGAATGGCCTGCTCTACGTGAGCAGCAGCGAGGGCGCGGTCGTCACCCGCTACAAGCTGACGGCGAACGGCACGCTGGAGAAGGACAAGGACTCGCAGGGCCGCGACGCCGAGGTCAGCTTCCAGGGAAGCGGCGTCAGCTCCATCGGTGAGTACCAGCACCAGTTCCAGTACGTGTCGGAGACGAAGGCCTATTACATCGACGGCCGCTCCGGGAAGGTCATCGTCTGGAACCCCACCGCGATGACGGTCACCAACGCCATCACCCTGAACGGGCTGACCGTGGAGGGCGCGCTGAGCACCTTCGCGACGATGCCGGTGCGCGTCGGCACCAAGATCATCATCCCCATCGGCTGGCGTCCGAGCGCGGGCATCGGCATCACCAAGCAGGCCGGCGTCGTCGTGGTGGACACCGCGACGGACACGGCGAAGATCGTGACGGACAACCGCTGCGGCTACGTGCGTGACGGCGTCGTCGGTCCGGACGGCCTCGTGTACCTGGCCACCGAGGCGTATGGCGCGGCCGTCTATCGCACGGCGGGCGCGGAGACCACGCCGGTGCCCTGCCTGCTGCGCTTCAACACGCAGACGGAGACCTATGACCCCGACTTCTTCCGAGACCTGGGCGACCTGACCAACGGCAACGCCACGGGCTCCCTGCTGCGCGGCCCCAACGGCACCGCGTACCTGCGCGTCCTGGACGAGACGTCCTACACCGTGGCTCCGGGCGTGCACCCCCGCGCCGTGGCCAGCGCGTCCGCGTGGCGCTTCTGGCAGCTCAACCTCAGCACCTTCGTGGCCACGCAGATCACCACGCTCCCCGCATCCACGGGCAGCACGTTCCTGTATGACGTGACGGACAGCCGCACGCTCTTCACGGAGTTCACCAACAACTCCTCCGTGACGAACTTCCGCGACCTGACCAGCCAGAACGGCGCGGTCGCCTTCAGCACGCAGGGCCTGGTCTTCTCCTTCCTGCAGCTGCGCTAGTCCCATTCATTCTTCCGTGGCGCCGGATGCCAAGGTCGCATCCGGCGTCATGGAAGCTGGCTTCAACGCAACCCGAAACACCCGACGCGGCGATGACGAGCGGTCATCACGACGACGCCTGAGAGACCGACCATGCACATCGTGGAAATCGTCAAGGATGTCTTCGTGCAGTGGGGCGCCAACTGGGTGCTCTGGCTGCTGTTCGCCCTGTCGCTGGTGAGCATTGGCATCATCATCGAGCGGTGGATTGTCTTCCGCAGCAAGCAGGACCTGGTGCGCGAGCTGTCCGGCGCGCTGGAGGAGACGCTGGCGAGCGGCGACTTCCCCTCCGCCATCTCCAAGCTGGAGAAGCGCACGTCCGTGGGCGCCACGGTGGCCCGCGCCGGGCTCCGGCTGGCGCCGCAGGGCATGACGGCGGCGGAGAAGGGCATGCAGAGCGCGCTCGCCATTGAGCGCTCCACGCTGGAGAACCGGCTGGCCTTCCTGGGCACGCTGGGCAACAACGCGCCCTTCATCGGGCTGTTCGGCACCGTCATCGGCGTGCTCCTGGCCTTCGAGGCGCTGAGCGAGACGACGGCCGGCGCGGTGGTGGGAAAGACGAGCCAGGTCGCCTCCAACGCGGTGATGGGCAGCATCGCCGAGGCGCTGGTCGCCACGGCCGTGGGCATCGGCGTGGCCCTGCCCGCCGTGGCCGCCTACAACTACTTCCAGCGGCGCATCGCGAGCATCCTGTCGGACGCCGAGGCCCTCACCAACCTGGTGCTGGCCTATGTCTCCGCGCGTGAGCGGGCGACGGCGCGCTCCTCCACCGGAGGCGCCTGAACATGGCGGGCGGAACGCAGCCCCGCGGCGGCCTGATTGAAGGCATCAACGTCACGCCGCTCGTGGACATCATGCTGGTGCTGCTCATCATCTTCATGGTGACCGCCCGGCTGGTGGACAGCCCCGCCGTGCCCCTGGACCTGCCCAAGGCCTCGCAGAGCGAGGACGTGCAGACGGTGTTCGCCGTCTCCATCACCGCCGCGGGCCAGCTCCTGGTGAACGGCGAGGGAATCACGGAGGCCGCGCTGCGAGACAGCGCCAGGCGCGCGCTGGTGAAGGACCCCGAGCTGCGCGCGGTCATCCAGGCGGATGGCGCCGTGCCGCACCGGCAGGTCATCGCCGTGTTGGACCAGCTGAAGGAAGCCGGGCTCACGAAGGTGGCCTTCGGCACCGTGCGTCCCGCCGAGCCGGCGACGCCCGAGACTCCCGCGACGGAGGATGGGCGTGTCACCCCCTGACCCCACGTCGCGCCCCGACGCGAGCATCGCGAGCATCATCCTGGGCCCGCCGCCTCCCCGGCGGCGCACCGGGCTGCTCTGGGCCATGGTGGCCACCGCGTCGCTGCACGGCTTCGCGGGCGTGCTCGCGTACCAGGCCTGGCGCAAGGGCGAGTCCCCCGCGCCCAAGCCCGCTCAGCAGAAGAAGCAGACGCTTCAAATCGACCATGTGGTGGACCTGAAGCCTCCCCCGCTCCCGCCCGAGCCCCCGCCTCCCCCACCCCAGCGCGTCGCCAGGGCGGACCCTCCGCCGCCGCGCGTGAAGACGCCGAGCCCCGCGCCCCACGAGTCGTCACGTCCCGCGCAGGCCGAGCCCGCGCAGGCGGGAGCCGTGGTCGCCGCGAAGGAGCCGGCGGCGCCGCTCGACTTCACGGACTTCGAGATGACGAGCGGGGATGCGCCTCGCTACGCGGGAGGCGTGACGGCGTCCACCGGTCGCTCGGCGACGGCGGTCGACACCGTGCCCGCGGGTGACACGCGTGGCCAGGGCACCGGTGGAAGCCGGGCGCGCTCCATCCAGCTCGCGGCACGAAGCTGGAGCTGCCCGTGGCCGAAGGAAGCCGATGCCCTGCGCATCGACGACCAGCTCGTCGTGCTGCGCGTCGCCGTGGACGCCGACGGCGAGGTGACGTCGACCGAGCTGCTGTCGGACCCGGGGCATGGCTTCGGCCAGGCGGCCCTGGCTTGTGCGCGCAAGGCGCGCTTCGACACCGCGCTGGACCGCGACGGTCGTCCCTACGCGGCGACCTCGCCCCCGATTCGGGTCCGGTTCGTCCGCCCTTGAGCCTCGCGGCCTCCGCCGCGCGATATCTGGAGTCCTACGTGAACGCCGCATCTCAGCCCCGACAGGCTCGGCAGGAGAGAGTGCTGACCCTGCTGCTCGCCGGGGTTCAGTTCAGCCACCTCCTGGACTTCATGATCATCATGCCGCTGGGGCCGGAGTTCATCCGCCGCTTCGGCCTCACGACGGCGCAGTTCGGGGCGATGGTCTCCTCGTACACCCTGGCCTCCGCGGCCATGGGCGTGCTGGGCCTGTTCTGGTTGGACCGGTTCGACCGCAAGCGCACGCTGCTCGCCATCTACGCGGGCTTCATCCTCTCCACGTTGGCGTGTGGCGCGGCCACCGGCTACGTGTCGATGCTGGTGGCGCGCTCACTGGCGGGCGCCTGCGCGGGGCTGATGGGCGCGGTCATCATGGCCATCATCGCGGACGTCGTTCCTCCCGAGCGACGGGGCCGCGCCATCGGCACGGTGATGTCCACCATCGGCCTGTCCGCCGTCGCGGGCGTGCCGCTGGGGCTCGCCCTGGCGAACCTGCTGGGCTGGCGCGCGCCGTTCTGGGCCATCTGCGCGCTGGCCGGGGTGCTGTGGCTGGGGCTGTTGAAGGTGTTGCCGCGGCTGGACCAGCACCTCTCCCGGAGCGCCGAGGAGACGCGCAAGAATCCCCTGTCGATGCTGGCCGCGCCGGGCCTCGCGCTGGGCTGGCTTTTGACGTTCAGCGTGGCGTTCGCCAGCTTCCTGCTCATCCCCTACCTGGGCACGTACATGGTCGGGAACCTGGGCCTCGCGCAGACGGACCTGCCGTGGGTGTATCTGGCCGGCGGCGCGGGGACGCTCGTGTCGGCGAAGCTGGTGGGCCGCTTCACGGACCGGCTCGGCCCGGGACGGATGCTCGCGCTGCTCCTGGTGGGCACCGTGGGCCCGCATCTGCTCTTCACGCACCTGTCGCCCTCGCCGCTGCCCGTCGTCATGGGCGCGTTCGTGATGTTCATGGCGCTCACGTCCACCCGGGCCATTCCCACCATCGCCCTGGTGACGGCGCGCGTGCCGCCCACGCTGCGCGGCCGGTTCCTCGCGGTGAACATGGCCGCGAGCGACGGCGCCTCCGGCCTCTCCGCCTGGGTGAGCGGCCTGCTCATCGCGACGTCACCGGAGGGCGCGCTCATCGGCTTCGGGCAGGTGGGCTGGATTGCCGTGGCGGTGACGACGCTCTCGCTGTGCCTGCTCTGGACGTTGGGCCGAAGCGCCATGGCGCTGAAGGCCGCGACGACCTGAGCCCCTGCTTCTTCCCTGAAATCCGAAACGCAGTACGCGACCCCCGAATCACATCAAAGGAAGCCTCATGGACATGCCCGTCAGGAAGCACCCCTCCCTTCCTCGCCCCATCCTGGGTGAGCTGAAGCTGGAGCGCTCGAACCAGCTGCTCGCCGAGGCGCGCAAGACGGTCCCCGGCGTCACCCAGTCGATGATGAAGAAGCCGGAGTTCTTCGCGCCCGGCTCCTTCCCCGTGTTCCTCGCCAAGGGCCAGGGCGCCCTGGTGGAGGACGTGGACGGTCAGGAGTACATCGACTTCATCAGCGGCCTTGGCGCCAACATGCTGGGCCACAACCACCCCGCGGTGGTGGACACCATCCGCAAGCACCTGGAGGAAGGCGTCCTCCACTCGCTGCCCACGCCCGTGGAAGTGACTTCCATCCAGACGCTGCTGGAGCTGGTCCCCGGCGCGGAGCAGGCGCGGTTCTTCAAGACGGGCGCGGACGCGACGTCGGCGGCGGTGCGCCTGTCGCGCTACGTCACCGGCAAGGAGCGCATCATCACGGTCGGCTACAACGGCTGGCACGACCACTTCATGTTCGACACACCGGGAGTCCCGGCCGCGCACGCGGGCCTGACGACGCGCCTGCCGCTCTTCACGCCTCCGGACGAGGCGGTGCTGCTGTCCACCATCGAGAAGCAGGCCAGCCAGCTGGCGGCGGTGATTCTCTCCATCCCCTACAACCGCGTGCTCACGTCCGAGTTCATGAAGCAGGTGCGCGCGACGTGTACGGCGAACGGCGTCCTGCTGGTGATGGACGAGGTCGTCACCGGCTTCCGTCTGGCCATGGGCGGCGCGCAGGAGTTCTTCGGCGTGCAGGCGGACATCGTCTGCATGTCCAAGGGCATCGCCGCGGGCATGCCGCTGTCGGCCATCTCCGGCCCGGCGAAGTACCTGAGCAAGCTGGCCGACCTCCAGGTGTCCACCACCTTCGGCGGTGAGCTGCTGACCCTGGCCGTGACTGAAGCCGTCCTGAAGTTCTACAAGAACGGCAATCACATCCAGCACGTGGCGAAGCTGGGCCGCAAGCTGCGCGAGGGCATCAACGCCCACGCGGAGGCGGTGGGCTCGCCGCTGCGCGTGCTCGGCTACGACTCGATTCCCTTCTTCCGCTACTCCACGGACATGGTGGAGCACGCGAAGCTGATGACGCCGTTCCAGGGCGGCATGGCGCGCCGGGGCGTCCTCCTGCGTCGTGACGTGAACTTCCCCGGGGCCGCGCACACCGAGGAGCAGATCGACTACACGGTGGAGATGGCGGGCGAAGTGCTGCGCTCGCTCGCGAAGCCCGCGTAGCCTTCGTCGCGAGTCCCAGGGAGGTCGAGGTGCTTTCGACCTCCCCGGGGCGACGACTCAGTTCTGCGAGTCGTGGTGGTGGTCCGACAGGCCGCGCTTCCAGTAGCCGGTGACGCGGACCCAGCTCTTCTTCGTGCCCCGCTCGTTGAGCAGGTGGTCGCGGATGGGGCGCATGGAGAGCGACTCACCCGACACCCAGGCGAAGTAGTCGCCGGGCGGGAAGTCGAGCCCGCGAATCGCCTGGTTCAGCAAGTCCGTCGTCCCGGCCTCCGCGCCATTGCGGTGCAGCCAGGTGAGCGTCACGTTCGCCTTGGTGTCGAACTTCTGCTCCTCGCTGGCGTCCGACACCTCGATGAAGACGATGGCGCGAGCCCCCGCGGGCAGCTCCTCCAGCCGGCGGCCGATGGCGGGGATGGCCGTCTCGTCGCCCGCGAGCAGGTACCAGTCGAAGTCGTTGGAGACGAACAGCGAGCCCTTGGGGCCGCCCACGCCGAGGAAGTCCCCCGGCTTCGCCTTCGCTGCCCAGGACGACGCGGGCCCGGAGCCGTGGAGGACGAAGTCGATGTCCAGCTCGCCCGCCACCGCGTCATGGCGCCGGGGCGTGTAGTCGCGCGAGTCCGGCTTCTTCTCACCCGGCGGCAGCACCGGACCGTTGGGCCCCATGGTGGGGATGACCGGCTTGAGCTTCCCCTCCTCGGGGAACAGCAGCTTCACGTGGTCGTCGGCACCCTCGCTGTTGAAGCCCTGGATGTCCTCGCCCCCAAAGGTGATGCGCACCACATGCGGGGTGATGCGAGCAACGCGCAGCACCTCCAGCAGTCGGAACTTCACGGGGAAGGGTCCCCGACGGAACACTTTCTCGCTCACGCTCGTCGTCACGCCGCGCTCCTCTTCTCTTCACGCTGTCTTCAGGCCCGCCCCGAGGAACGGTCCGACAGCCAGGACTACGATATTGACTCGCAATATCGTTACCACAAGCGGACAGGTTCGTCTCCCGTGTTGAGGGCCTGACGGGCGGGAAGCTGGAGGAAAGGCCGGAGGCAGGCTGGGGGCACCCCAGGCGGGCAGGCGCGCGTCCGCCGTCTCCCGCCGCGCCTTGCGTCCCGCCCTACCCTCCTTGCAGCACGACGGGTGAGGTGCGGGTCCGCGAGAGGGCCTTCCCTGGGGGGTCACATGGAGCGCCTTCTTGATCGCGCCGCGCCGCATCCGTCGGCGCGGGGTGTCTGGCGTGGGAGTCGGACTGCCTCCCGGTGGCTCCACTACACGCTGCCGGGGGCCTGGGTAGCGCTCGTGTTCGCGTGCCTCTCCTTCACCCCGTCCCTGCTGCCACGCAGCGGTCCCTTCCAGGGGCTGGTCAGTGGCATCAGCGCGGTCATCGGCTATGGGCTGGGAGTGCTTGGCGCGTGGCTCTGGCGCGAGTTCGCCAACCGTCCCGCGCGCGTCCCGAGTCGACGTGCCTGGCTCGGCTACTTCGTGGTGGGAGGCGTGGCCCTGGTCGGCGCGCTGGCGCTGGGCTGGCATTGGCAGGCGAGCATCCGCGAGCGGATGGGGATGCCCCACCCGGGCCGCGCCGGCTACCTGTTCGCGCCCTTCGTCGCGGCGCTCCTCTTCTTCCTGTTCATCGCGGCGGCACGGGGGCTGCGCGCCCTCTATCGTCGCCTGGACGCCCGGCTCGCGCGACACATCGGCCCGCGTGCGGCGCGCGCGACGAGCGGCCTGGTGGTGGCGGCGCTCACCGTCCTGTTCGCCAGCGGCGTGTTGTGGGACGGACTCATCTCACTGGCGGACCGCACGTTGGCCCTCCAGGACACGACGACCGCGGAGGGCGTGTATCCCCCGCGCAGCGCATTGCGTTCCGGTGGCCCCGGCTCGCACGTGGGCTGGGAGACGCTGGGCCGCGAGGGACGCAACTTCGTGGGCCGGGGTCCCTCCGTGGAAGAGCTGTCGGCGCTCACCGGCGCCCCCGCGAAGGAGCCCATCCGCGTGTATGCCGGCTACGCGTCCGCACCGGATGCGGAGGCGCGCGCGGAGCTGGCCGTCGAAGATTTGGAACGCGCCGGTGGGTTCGAGCGCGAGTACCTGCTCGTGGTGACGACGACGGGCAGCGGCTGGGTGGTGCCGGAGTCCGTGGCCGCCTTCGAGTATCTGACGGGCGGCGACTCGGCCATCGTCTCCATGCAGTACTCGCATCTGTGGTCGTGGCTCTCCGTGCTGGTGGACCAGCAGCGGGCCCGCGAGGCAGGCAGGGCGCTCTTCGACGCCGTCTACGAGCGGTGGTCGCGGCTGCCCGAGGGCCAGCGTCCGAAGCTGCTCGTGTTCGGTGAGAGCCTGGGCTCGTACGGCGGCGAGACGGCGTTCAGTGGCGAGCGGGACCTGGCCAACCGGACGAACGGCGCGCTCTTCGTCGGCCCGCCTCACTTCAACACGCTGTATCGCGAGTTCACCGACCAGCGCGATGAGGGCAGCCCGGAGGTGGAGCCCATCTACCGCGACGGGCGCATCGTGCGCTTCAGCCGTCGTCCGGGTGAGGAGATTCCGCCGGAGTCCGCGCCGTGGGGCGACTCCCGCGTGTTGTATCTCCTCCATCCGTCGGACCCGATTACGTGGTGGAGCCCGCAGCTGCTCTTGCAGCGCCCGGACTGGTTGCGAGAGCCGCGGGGCGACGATGTCTTGAGCGCGATGGTGTGGCTGCCCTTCGTGACGTTCTGGCAGGTGACAGCCGACCTGCCGCTCGGGATGGCGGTCCCCCCGGGCTACGGACACGTCTACACGGGCGAGCACGTGGACGGCTGGCTCGCGCTGCTGCGACCCGAGGGTTGGACGCGGGAGAAGACGGCGCGACTGAGGGAGCGATTGCGGCCCGAGCCATGACCAGTTGACTGCCCTCCCGTTCCATTGCGTGCCCCGTCACCCATGCCGAGTGTTTGACGGAACATGAATCCGCTCCTCCTCCTCCTCGCTGTCCTGGCTCAAACGCCCACGCCGTCCTCCGACGCGGCGCCGGAGGACGCGCCGGCGCGCCCCTGCACCGAGGACGAAGAGGAGGACATTCCTCCCTGGACCGGATCCTTCGGCGTCGGCTTCTCGTTCCTCTCGGGCAACAGCCGCTCCTACACGCTGACGGCGAACGCGCTGGCCGAGTACGAGTCGCCCAAGTGGGCGCTCACGCTGGAAGCCGATGGGGCCTATGGGAAGGCCGCCTCGGCGGATGAAGGCGAGCGGGAGCTCATCGCGGAAGCGCTCGGGGCGTGGGTGCGCGGAGAGTACCGGACCACGCCCCTGCTCAGCGCGTACACGTACCTGGGAGCGGAGACCGACCACCTGTCCAGCCTGGAGCTGCGCGCGGAAGCCGAGCTGGGGATTGGCTTCACCCTGTTGGAGCGCGAGAAGCGCAAGTCGGACGAGTTGTTCCTGCGGGCCTACCTTGGCGCGCACTACGCCCATGACCGCAGGTTCCAGTACGTGCCCACGCGCAAGGACCTCCCCAGCGTGGACCTGTGGTCGCCCTCCGTCGGGGTGATGTTCCGCTATGACATCAACGAGCGGGTGGAGCTTCGGGAGTACGCCATGCTGCTCCCGGATGTCTTTGGCGACACGCGCGTGCTGCTGACGTCCACCACGAAGCTCTCCGTGAACCTGACGGGTCGCCTCGCGCTCACCACGTTCTTCGACGTACGGCATGACAGCTCGCCCGCGGAGGGGAAAGCCTCCACGGACACCGCGCTCACGGTGGGCGGTGAGCTGACGCTCTGAAGCAGGGGGCTCGCGCATCGTCGCGGGAATGAGCGGCAGCGTGTCCCCGGAAGGAAAGGATCGGGACGACCATGAAGGCAGCTCACTTCAACGATTCGATGCCGGAGCGACAGTCGGAGACACCGCCCAAGAAGAAGGGACTGGAGCGGATCCTCGACACCGTCGAGCGGGTGGGAAACAAGGTCCCCCACCCCGCGGTCATCTTCGTCGCGCTGATTGGCATCGTCATCCTGCTCTCCCATGTCTTCTACATGATGGGAATCAGCGTCACCTACCAGACCATCAATCCGGAGACCCACGTCCCGGAGGAGACGACCGCCGCGGCGAAGAGCCTGCTGACGGGGGAAGGCCTTCGCTTCATGTTCGAGGGCGTCGTCCAGAACTTCATGAACTTCAACGCGGTGGGCGTCATCATCGTCGCCATGCTCGGCGTCGGTGTCGCGGACGCCGCGGGCCTGGTGGCGGCGCTGATTCGCAAGCTGGTGGCCGTCGCGCCCAGCAAGGCGCTGACGTACATCCTCGTCTTCGTCGGCATCCTGTCGAGCATCGCCGCCGACGCCGGGTATCTGGTCCTGATTCCCCTCGCGGCGGCGGCCTTCCTCACCGTGGGACGTCACCCCCTGGCGGGTCTGGCGGCGTCCTTCGCGGGCGTGGCGGCGGTGTTCACCGTCAACATCCTCATCAAGCCGCTCGACGGCATCCTGACGGAGATCACCAACGACGCCATCCACATCCTCAATCCCGAGCGCTCCATCGACCTGACGGCGAACTTCTGGTTCTCCGTCGCGTCGGTCATCATGCTGACCTTCATCGTCTCGTTCATCACCGACAAGGTCATCTCCCCCCGGCTGGGTGAGTACAAGGGCGAGAAGCCGGACGCGGCGGGTGCGACGATGAGCGCGGACGAGTCGCGCGGGCTCAAGTTCGCGGGGTTGGGGGTGCTGGCGGTCCTGGTGTTGTTCGGGCTGCTGACGCTGCCGCCGGGGGCGCCGCTGCGCAATCCGGAGACGGGCGCCATCGTGGGCGACTCGCCGTTCATGAACGGCCTGATTGTCGCAATCACCCTGCTGTTCCTCGTGGCGGGCGCGGCCTACGGCATCGGCGCGAAGACCATCCGGAGCAGCGTGGACGTCATCAAGGCGATGGAGAAGGCGGTGGCGGGGCTGGGCTCGCTCATCTTCCTGCTCTTCATCATCAGCCAGTTCATCGCCCTGTTCACCTACACCAACATGGCGACGCTCGCGGCCGTGAAGATGGGCGACTTCCTCGAGGACGCGGGGCTCGGGGCGCTGCCGTTGCTCGTCGGCTTCGTCGGCGTCGTCGCGGTGCTGGACCTCATCATGACGGGCGCCATTCCGAAGTGGGCCATCTTCGCCCCTGTCTTCGTGCCGCTGCTGATGCGGCTGAACGTGGACCCGGAGGCCGTGCTGGCCGCGTACCGCGTGGGTGACGGTCCGTTCAACGCCATCTCCCCGCTGAACGCCTACTTCGCGTTGATTGTCACCTTCGCCCAGAAGTACCAGAAGGAAGCAGGGGTGGGCACCATCGTGGCGCTGATGTTGCCCTACGTCGTGGTCGTCTTCATCGCGTGGATCCTCCTCCTGGTGGCCTGGCAGGTGCTGGGGTTGCCGTGGGGCCTCGGGTGAGGACTCAGTGAGCGTCGTCCCCGCGCGGCGGGTCCAGCGCGAATGATGCGCGGACCCGCCGCGCTTCCGTGAGCAGGCGGTGGAGGCGCTCGCGCGCTGGAGGCTCCTGCGTGGCGGCCTCCGAGAGCACGCGAGTCACCAATGCCTGGGCCGCGCCACGGTCCTCCTCGTCATCGGCCGTCATGCCCACGGCGAGGGCGATCTGCAGCACCTCCTCGATGACCTCGGGACTGCCCATGGCGTGGTGGAGGGGGCCATCGACCGCGAGGAAGAGATAGTCGCGCAGGCGCATGCCCGCGACGGACGCGCGCACCCGACCGTCGGGGTCGACCACGTTCCAGTCCCCCAGCGGCAGGTGCCCCAGTCGACGCAGCACCGAGCGGACCTGTTGCAGCGCCTGCCGGGCCGTATAGGCGTCATTCGAAGAGGAAGAGAGGGCCCGGTTGGCGACGTCGACCAGGATGCGAATCCCCAGCGCGGGGTCACAATCGGGCTCGCGCACCGGGGAGAGGATGAGAGAGGTGGCCAGGTCATGCATCGCGCGAGGGTCCAGCTGTCCTGGGGCCTCCGGCACCACCCAGCCGACCACCGAACCCGCGTCGACATAGTCCCCCACCAGGGCGTCGATGCGGGTCCGCACGCTCCACTCCCGTGCGAGTCGGGTGAGCCGTCGCAGGTCGACCTCGGTGAGGTAGCCCGAGGACCGCACCGTGAGCGCGAGGGACTCGGGAGGCAGCATCAGCGTCGCGATGGGGTCCAGGAGGAGCCCACGCAGTCGCGCCCGGATGCGTTGCTCCGCCGCGGAGACCACCAGGTCCTGGACGAGGCCGAGGACCCGCTCCACGCGCATGTAGCGGAACGTGCGAATCAGGCACAGCACCAGGGCCATGAGCGCGCAGAAGACCAGGATGAAGGCCGCTGAGAGGACGGGGCGTGGCCGCACCGCCTCGTCGGCAATCAAGCCCAGCTCGCGCACGGACACGATGATGTAGCCGCTGGAGAGACAGAACAGGGGAATGGCCCGGCGCAGCGGCGCGCTCTTCAAATAGAGGGGGACGAGCCGGGGCGAGTACTGGTTCGCCGCGGATTGGATGACCGGGGCATTCAGGGACAGGACGACGGTGAGGACGGTGATCTGCAGTCCGAACAGCGCCGTGAGCGCGGAGCGCGTCTCACTGGGGTCGCCTCGCCACGCCTGGCCGAAGAAGGCCGAGGCGGTGTCCCACTGGATGCGCGCCAGCTCCAGGCCAAGCAAGCCTCCGGCGAGAAGCGCGGCGAGGAGCAGCAGCCAATACGGGTCCCGGATGAGCCTGCGGAGACGGCGGGCGACCATGCGAACTCCCTCTCGCTCAAAAGGAAAAGGTGGCCCTGCCTGACGCGGCACGCAGCAGACGCACGGCCGGGCCACAGTCCGCGCTCTCGGGCGCCCTACCCCGCGTCCGCTTCGAGCAGCGCCGCGAGGAACAGCGAGTAGGTCAGCTCCGCCACGGGCCGCTTCTCGCGGCGAGCCTGGGTGCGCAGCGCCTTGGGCAGCGAGCACGGCTTGCCGCGCTCTCCATCCCGGAGCTGGACGTAGCCCCGCTCGGAGTACCCAAGCACCTGCCAGCCGCGCTGACACAGGGCCTGGGCCAGGTCATCCGTGAGCTGGTGGTGGATGGCCTTCGCCAACGGATGCTGGCCGAAGATTTCACTCGACCACTGGCCCTCGTCTTCACGCCAGCCGCGCGCCCGCAGGTAGTTGGCCTTCCTCGCGAGGGAGAGCCCTCCGACATGGCGCTCGAGTTTCATGGCTTCCGCCGGAGAGGATGACTCAAACCCCGCTCCGCGTAAGCAACTGCTTTACTTGCGCACAGCGACAGAGTGCAATTGCGTGAATTTCTTGGAGTGGAGCTTTCGAGATGTCCATGAAGCCGGAGTCGGTCCCCACCTCGATGTTCTCCGAGGAGACGCGCGCGCTGCACGGTGAGCTGTCCGCCGCGGCGGTGGCGTTCCTCAAGTTCGCGGAGCGGACTCCGGAGGCCTTCGAGAAGCACCGGTTCGGCAAGTTCGAAGAGTCGCCGCTCATGTATTACGAGCTGCACCGCTGGCCCATCCTCATCGACGAGCGCCGCAACCGGGAGCTGGAAGACGTCTCGGTGAACCTCAGCCGGCTCGTCAAGCGCGGGCCACGCCTGCTGCTCGGGGGCGACCCTGCCCGTGTCTCCGAATACTACGGCCTCCCGCAGGAGCGGGCCCGCGTGGCAATCGAAGCCCTGGCCCTCACGGAGGACGCGCGCGGCGTGCTCAGCAGGGGAGACTTCATCGACTCGGCGGACGGGCTCAAGTGCCTCGAGGTCAACATGATGGCGGGCCTGGGTGGCTGGGAGACGGCGCTCAAGGCCCAGGTGGTGATGGACCAGCCGGTGCTCCAGCGCTTCACCCAGGAGCAGGGCCTGCGCATCCAGCTCCAGGACACGCTGCGCGCCTTCCTCGCCCACGTCCTCGACGACGTGCGCCGCACCGTGAAATGGGAGGGCGAGTGCAACCTGGCCGTGCTCTTCCCGGACAACGAGCTGCCGGACCCGGTGGGCGTCGAGATGGCGACCCTGCTGCTCAACACCACGTTCGGCGAGCTGCTCGAAGCGGAAGGCGCCAAAGGTGAGGTGCTCATCGGCACCTATGGCGAGGTCCACGACGCGGACGGCCACGGCTTCACCATGCGCGGCCGGCGCGTGCACGCCATGCAGGAGCACGACGCGAGGGACAGGCTCGAAGTGGTGGGCCTGCCGTTCGATGCCCGCGTCCGCGCCGCGCTCGCCGCGCGCACCCTCTGCCTCTACAACGGCCCCGCGCAGGAGCTGCTCGACGACAAGCTCAACATCGCGCTGCTGTCGGAGAACGAGGACGCCCCCACTCTCTCCAACGAAGAGAGAGCGCTCATCCGCCGGCACATCCCCTGGACGCGGCGCCTCCTTCGCACCCACGCCCTTCGCGGGGGTGAGCGCGTGTGGCTGCCCGACCAGGTCACCGCCGACAAGCGCGAGGGGCTGGTGCTGAAGGCGGGCCGCGCCTACGGCGGCAAGTCGGTCCTCATCGGCCGCTCGATGACGGCCGAGGCCTGGGACGCGGCCGTCCAGGAGGCGCTCGACAGCGGAGGGTGGATCATCCAGGAGCGCGTCGAGCCCCGCCCCTACCACTTCATGCGGGACGACGGCTCGGTGGGCCCCCACATCCTCATCTGGGGCTCCTTCGTCTTCGGCGAGCGCTACGGCGGGACGATGGTGCGGATGAACCCGATGGGTCGGGGCAAGGACGTGGTCAACGCGACGCAGGGCGCGCTGATGTGCGCGCTCGTCGTCGTCGAGTAACGGCTCCGGCGCCCCTGCTCACGCCGAGGTCGGCGTCGGCTGGGGCCCCACGCTCGCGGTCGGCTCGCGCAGGACGTCCGGCAGCTCCAGCTCCACGTTCCTGACGCGCGGGGACAGCCACGCCACCAGCACGTTCACCGCGCACAGCACGCCCAGCACCAGGTAGAGCAACGCGATGCCTCGCCCCGGGCCCACGCCGAGCATGGGGCCCAGCCGCCCCGACAGCGCGCCACCTTGCGCCATCCAGGGCTCGAAGAGGCCGTCCGCCAGCGGCCCCGACACCAGCGCAGCCACAGGAGGCGTGGACAGGGCAATCATCCGCCGCACGGCGAAGACCCGCCCCTGCAGCTCCGAGGGCACCTTGCTCTGCCAGATGGACTGCGAGCACCCCATCACCCCTGGGGTGGTGAACATGAAGACGAACGCCGCACCCGCCACCACCGTCGCGGACGCAGGCAGCGCCGCCGCGAACAGGGCCAGCCCCGCCAGCAGCTCGAAGCCGAGCACCCCGAGGATGCGCCGCCGCGGCCCACCCCACACGCTCATCAAGAGCGCCCCCATCAACACGCCCATGCCTGAACACGAGGCAATCCAGCCCAGGGTCGCTGCGTCAGCGAAGCTCAAGACCATGGGTGTGATGAGCACCGTCACCAGGCTCACGAACAGGTTGGCCACGGCGATACATGTGAGCAGTCCCAGCAAGCCGGGTCTCTTCTGGATGAAACCCCACCCCACCGCCACCTGCTCCAGCAGGGAGGCCCGGACCGCGTGCGCGGCGCTTCGCGCGGGCTGCGGGAACCCCACGCACAACAGCACCAGCGCCGACAGGAAGAAGGACCCCAGGTTGATGAGCAGCACCCCCTGCAGCCCGATTCGCACCACCAGGAGCCCCGCCAGCGCGGGCCCCCCGAGCTGACCGATTCCCAGGGCCAGCTCAATCAGCCCGTTGGCCCGCCCCAGGTGCTGCTTGGGCACCATCAGCGCCGTGGAGGCCGAGTAGGCCAGGGCCCGGAACGTCCCCGCCGCCGAGCACACGGCGATGGGCAGGTACAGGTGCCAGCTGCGCAGGGCCCAGAGCCCCGCCCCATCCGCCATCAGCATGAGCCACATCAGGAGCATGGTGAGCCCCGCCCCCACGTCCGCCAGCATCATGATGCGGCGCCGGTCCCACCGGTCCACGACGGCTCCCGCCACGGGCGAAATCAACACCATCGGCAGGAACGAGAAGAACGACGCGAGCGAGTACTCGGTGATGGAGTCGCTGCTCCGATACACGTGGACCATCACCGAGAAGCCAGCCAGCGCCGAGCCCAGCGACGAGACCAACTGCGCGAACCAGGTGAGCCCGAAGACCGCGGGCGGGTGCGTGATGACGCGTTGGTACATGGGGGCGCTGATATCAGGTCGCGACGCGGGAGATGGAGGAACCCGCGAGTCCACGAGCCCTCCAGGTTGTCACATTTTCTCGGACTTCAATCAAAATCAGCCAAGCCACATTTATCTTGGCTGACAGTGCTACTATAGTGCTCACCCCCAACGAAACGCGGTCAACCCGACCCCTCGGCCCGTGGTGTCAGCGGCCTCCGAGGCAGTCGCTTGCCCGGGGAGAAACGCTCGCCGTGAAGCTCAGTGTTCTTGATCATTCCATCGTCGCCCGAGGCAGCACGACACATGAGGCCTTCCGGAACACGGTAGAGCTGGCCCGGACGGCCGAGCAGCTCGGCTATCACCGCTTCTGGGTGGCGGAGCACCACGGCTCGGGACACTTCGCCGGGGTGGCGCCTGAAATCATGGTGGCGCACGTGGCCGCGGCGACGTCGCGCATCCGCGTGGGCACCGGCGGCGTGCTGCTGACGAACTACAGCCCCTTCAAGGTCGCCGAGGTCTTCCGGCTGCTGGAGGCGCTGCACCCGGGCCGCATCGACCTGGGCATCGGCCGGACCTCCGGCAGCGCGGACCTGGTGGCCAAGGCGCTGGCCTACGGCGTGCCCGCGAGCAACGAGAGCTTCCCGACGAAGCTCGAGGACCTGATTGCCTTCCTCTCCGGGAGCGCACCCGCGTCGGCGGAGTTCCAGGCGCTGAGCCTGAAGACCATGGCGAAGGGGATGCCGCAGCTGTGGGCGCTGGGCTCGGGAGAGCAGAGCTCCGTGCTCGCGGCGCGGCTGGGAATCTCCTTCTGCTTCGCCCACTTCTTCAACCCCATCCACGGCGGCCCCGTGACGCGGGGCTACCGCGCGAAGTTCCAGCCGTCGCACGTGCAATCGGCGCCGCGCTCCTCCGTCAGTGTGTACGTCATCTGTGCCCCGACAGAGCAGGAGGCCCGGCGAATCGCCAGAAGCAGCGACCTGCTGACCATCAACACGCGCAAGGGGCGCAACGAGGAGCCGATTCCCTCCGTCGAGGAGGCGGAGGCGTACGCCTACACGCCCGAGGACCAGGCCACGCTGGAGTTCGACCGCAAGCGCGTCGTCTGCGGAAGCCCGGCCCAGGTGAAGGAGACGCTGCTGGGCATGGCCGCGGACTTCCAGGCCGACGAGCTGCTCATCACGACCATCTGCCACGACCACCAGGCCCGGCTGCGCTCCTACGCGCTGCTCGCCGACGCGTTCTCCCTCACAAACACCCGTGAGGAAGCCCCACCCCCCGTCCGCACGGGGACGTGAGTCGCGCCCGGGGGTGACGTCTCCGGATGAGTTCTCGTCGGTGAAGGCCACCGCGCTTTCACCGCGAGCACCTCACGCTTGAAACCGTCAACCCGCGTCATCCGTATATTTCCATAAATTGCGAAGCCCCCGTGACTCCGGGTTCGGCGCGCAAGCCCCAGCTCAACCACTCTTCCTCGATGTGAGTTCTTCGACTGCCATGAGCGATGCCAACCTGAATGAAGGCGATGCCCTGGCCATTGCCATCGTCGGCATGGCGGGCCGCTTCCCGGGCTCCCCCGACGTGGCGACGTACTGGCGCAACCTCTGCGACGGCGTGGAGGGCATCCGCTTCTTCACGGACGACGAGCTGCGTGCGCGAGGCGTCCCCGAGGAGCGCCTCAAGCAGCCGGGCTTCGTGAGGGCCGGGGCGGTGTTGGACAACGTGGACGCGTTCGACGCGGGCTTCTTCGGCTACTCGCCTCGCGAGGCGGCGCTGATGGACCCGCAGCACCGCATCTTCCTGGAGTGCGCCTGGGAGGCGATGGAGCACGCGGCCCACGGGCTGGACACGGAGACGCGCTCGGTGGGCGTGTTCGCCGGAACGAGCCTGAGCACGTACCTGCTCTTCAACCTGCACACCCACCCGGAGCTGCTCGAATCGGGCGACAGCTTCCAGGTGATGATCGGCAACGACAAGGACTTCCTCGCGACGCGGCTCGCGTACCACCTGGACCTCAAGGGCCCGAGCCTGGACGTGCAGACAGGATGTTCCACGTCGCTGGTCGCCACGCACCTGGCCTGTCAGGCGCTGCTCGGCTTCCAGTGTGACGTGGCCCTCGCGGGCGGCGTGTCCGTGGATATGCCCCAGCGAACCGGTTACGTGCACCAGCCCGGCGGTATCGCGTCACCGGACGGGCACTGTCGCCCCTTCGACGCTGAGGCCCAGGGCACCCTCTTCGGCAGCGGCGTGGGCGTGGTGGTGCTCAAGCGGCTGGAGGATGCGCTCGCGGACGGCAGCCACATCCACGCCGTCATTCGCGCCACCGCCGTCAACAACGACGGCGCCTCGAAGCTCGGCTTCACCGCCCCCAGCGCCGAGGGCCAGGCGGAGGTCATCGCCCGCACCCACGCCCTGGCGGGTGTGACGCCGGACATCGTGGGCTTCGTGGAGACGCACGGCACCGGCACGCTGCTGGGAGACCCCGTGGAGGTCTCCGCGCTGACGAGCGCTTTCCGCGCGGGCACCGAGGCGAAGGGCTTCTGCGCGCTCGGCTCCGTGAAGTCGAACATTGGCCACCTGGACGCGGCGGCGGGCGTGGCCGGGCTCATCAAGGCGGCGCTGACGGTGGAGCACGGGCGAATCCCTCCCACCCTGCACTGCCGCACGCCCAACCCCAACATCGACTGGGCCCACAGCCCCTTCTATGTGAACGCCACCCTGAAGGACTGGCAGCCCAAGGGCCACCGGCGCCACGCGGGTGTGAGCTCCTTCGGCATTGGCGGCACCAACGCGCACGCGCTGCTGGAGGCGCCGCCTCCGCCTCCTCCGTCCGGTCCCTCGCGGTCCTGGAAGCTGGTGGCGCTCTCCGCGAAGAAGCCGGGCACGCTGGACACGCTCGGGCAGAACCTGGCCACGCACCTGGGCGCGCATCCCGAGCAGGACCTGGCGGACGTGGCCTACACGCTCCAGCTGGGCCGCAAGGCGTTCGCGCACCGGCGGGTGATGGTCTGCGAGAGCGGCCAGGACGCGGTCACCGTGCTGACGGATGGAGCCCCCGAGCGGGTCTTCACCGGCCAGGCGAAAGATGGCGGACGTCCCGTCGTGTTTCTCTTCCCCGGCGGCGGCGCCCAGCACATGCGCATGGGGCAGGAGCTGTACGAGAAGGAGCCCGCCTTCCGCGAGGCCTTCGACGCGTGCGCGGCCCTGCACCAGCGCCGAGGGGGGCCGTCGCTGCGCGCGGTGCTCTATCCGCCGGGTGAGTCGGACGCCTCGGCGCCCCTGCCCCGCCCGTCCGTGGGCCTGCCCGCGCTCTTCACGGTGGAGTACGCACTGGCGAAGCTGTGGGAGTCCTGGGGCGTTCAGCCCGAGGCGATGATCGGCCACAGCATGGGCGAGTACGTCGCCGCCTGCCTCGCGGGCGTCTTCTCGCTGGAGGACGCGCTGGCGCTGGTGACGGAGCGCGGTCGCCTCTTCGAGCAGCTCCCCTCGGGAGCGATGGTGAGCGTGGCCCTGTCCGAGCAGGAGCTGCTGCCCCTTTTGAACGAGCGCCTGTCCGTGGCCGCCGTCAACGGCCCCACGCAGTGCGTGGTGGCGGGCGACACCGCCTCGGTCGACGCGCTCTCGGCGGAGCTGGCCGCGCGGGGCATCGAGCATCGGCGCGTCCACATCGACGTGGCGGCGCACTCGCACCTCATCGACTCCATCCTGCCAGCGTTCTCCTCCTTCGTCGGTCGACTGAAGCTGCAGCCCCCGAAGCTGCCCTTCGTGTCCGGCGTGACGGGGACGTGGGTGACCGACGAGGAGGCGACGAACCCGAGCTACTGGGTGCGCCACCTCCGCCAGACGGTGCGCTTTGGCCCCGGGCTGCGCTGCCTGATGGAGGACCCCTCGCGAGTGCTGCTGGAGGTGGGCCCCGGTCGGACGCTGGGCTCGCTGGCGCGCCTGCAGCTGGAGCGCGATCAACAAGCGGTGGTGCTCACGTCGATGCGCGCGCCTCGCGAGCCCGGCTCGGACCTGCGCTTCGTGCTCACCACGCTGGGACGCCTCTGGGTGGCGGGGGTGCCGGTGGACTGGAAGCGGCTGCATGCCGGCGAGAAGCGTCGGCGCGTGGTGCTCCCCACCTACCCCTTCGAGCGCAAGCGGCACTGGTTGGAGCCGAAGCCGAGGAGCGCCATGGTGAGCGCGGAGGCTTCGCTCGCGCGTCACAAGGACGCCTCCGACTGGTTCTACCTGCCGTCGTGGAAGCGAACGCTGGCCCCGCGCCCGCCCGCCGCCACGCTGGGACACTGGCTGCTCTTCGTCGACGAGCGAGGCCTGGGCGATGCGCTGGCCGCGCGGCTCATGGAGACCGGTGGCCGCGTCACCCGCGTGAAGCAGGGCCCCGACTTCCGCCGACTGGAAGACGGAGACTACGAGGTGAACCCGGGCCGCGCTGACACCTACGCGGCGCTGATGGCCGCGCTCGCCGAGGACGGGACGAAGCCCGAGCGCATCATCCACCTGTGGAGCACGGAGGCCGCCGTCTCGGGACTGGCCGGCATCGAGCGCGCCCAGGACACCGGCTTCCTCAGCCTGCTCTTCCTCGCGCAGTCGCTGGGTGGACAGGGCACTCCCGGACAGGTGCACCTCACCGTGGTCTCCACGGGGGTGCAGGCCGTCAGCGGGCACGAGTCGCTCGCGCCCTCGAAGGCCACGCTGCTGGGCGCATGTCGCGTGCTGCCCAACGAGGTCCCGGGGCTCACGTGTCGCACCATCGACGTGGAGCTGCCCGAAGGACCGAAGGACCTCCAGGCGTTGGCGGCACGGCTGGCCGGCGAGGTGTGCGCGGCCTCCTCCAACGGCGCGGTCGCGCTGCGAGGCGCCCAGCGCTGGGAGCAGGCGCTCGAGGCCGCCCGCCTCACGCCTCACGAGCCGGGGACTCCGACGCGGCTGCGCTCGGGGGGCACGTACCTCATCACCGGTGGCCTGGGTGGCATCGGCCTGGTGCTCGCGGAATCGCTCGCGCGGAAGGTGCAGGCGAAGCTGGTGCTGGTGGGCCACCGCGCGCTGCCGGAGCGCGCGGCCTGGGACGCGTGGCTGGCCACGCACGACGCGCAGGACACGGTGAGCCAGCGCATCCGCCGGGTCCTCGTGTTGGAGGCGCTCGGGTCGGAGGTCCTGGTGCTCCAGGCGGACGTGGGTGACCTGGGGCAGATGGCGGAGGTGCTGCGCCGCACGCGAGAGACCTTTGGCGCCCTCCACGGCGTCATCCACGCGGCGGGTGTTCCCGCGGGCGGCCTTGCGCAGCTTCGTGGCCGGAAGGCAGTGGAAGACGTCCTGCGTCCCAAGGTCCAGGGCACGTGGGTGCTGAACGAACTCTTGAGCGGCATGCCGCTCGACTTCCTGATGCTCTGCTCGTCCCGCACCGCGTTCACCGCCGAGCCCGGGCAGATTGACCATTGCGCGGCCTGTGCCTTCCAGGACGCCTTCGCCCACCACGCCTCCGTCACAGGTGGCCTGCCGGTGGTCTCACTGGGTTGGGACACCTGGCGCGAGGTGGGCCAGGCCGTCACCACGCAGCTCCCCGACGGGGCCAGCGCGCTGCGCGAGGCGATGCTCGCCCACGCCCTGTCACCCACCGAGGGCGTGGACGTGTTCGAGCGCGTCCTCGCGCAAATGCCCACGCATGTCGTGGTGTCCACGCAGGACCTGCGGGCGGCCATGGCTCGCAGCGCGTCGTTCCTCCAGGAGTTGATGGGCCCGGCCCAGACGGATGACTCGGCCCCGGTGGAGCGCGCGGTGCTCGCCACCATGGACGAGGCGGAGCGCGAGCTGGCGGACATCTGGCGGCGCTTCCTGGGCGTGGAGAGCGTGTCGCTGCACGAGAACTTCTTCGAGCTGGGCGGCAACTCGCTGATTGGCCTCAAGGTCATCAACGAGGTGAAGCGCCGCTTCGGCACGGACGTCCCTGTCGTCGCCCTCTTCGAGAATCCGACGTTGAGCGCCATGGCACGGCTGCTGACCCGGGGGCAGGAGCAGGCCCCGACGACGAACACCAGCGACCGGAGGAGCCGTGGGGCGCGGCGCCGGGAGCAGATGCAGCGCCGCCAGTCCGGTCATTGAGGGGGAGGATTCAGCGTGTCGGAAGGCAACACGGGCATGGAGATCGCAATCACCGGCATGGCCGGACGCTTCCCGGGCGCGCGCAGCCTCGAGGAGCTGTGGCGCAACCTGTGCGACGGCGTGGAGGCCATCGAGCCGCTCTCGGACGAAGCCGTCCTGAAGGCGGGCTTGCCCCCGGAGGTGCTCAAGGATCCGCACTTCATCAAGGTGGCCTCGCGATTGGAGGACGTGACGGGTTTCGACGCGGCCTTCTTCGGCTACACGCCGCGCGAGGCGGAGGTGATGGACCCGCAGCAGCGCCTCTTCCTGGAGTGCGCGCTGGAGGCGTTGGAGGACGCGGGCCAGGGAGCGCCGGCCCAGGACGTCCTGGTGGGCGTCTTCGGCGGCCAGGCGCTGAGCACCTATCTGCTGCTCAACCTGATGGGGAACTCGGAGCTGCTCCGCACCACGGACCCGCTCCAGCTCAACCTGGGGAACGCGGGCAGCTTCCTCACCACGCGCGTCTCCTACAAGCTGGACCTGCGAGGCCCCAGCTTCAACGTGGAGAGCGCGTGCTCCACGTCGCTCGTCGCCGTCCACGTCGCGTGCCAGAGCCTGCTCAACCATGAGTGCGATGTGGCGCTCGCGGGAGGCGTGTCCATCAACCTCCAGCTCCAGGGCGGCTACCGCTTCATGGAAGGTGGAATCCTCTCGCCGGATGGTCGATGTCGCACCTTCGACGCGCAGGCGAAGGGCATCGTCTTCGGCAGCGGCGCGGGCGTGGTGGCGCTGCGACGGCTGGAGGACGCGCTGGCGGACGGCAGCCCCATCTACGCCGTCATCAAGGGCTCCGCGGTGAACAACGACGGCGCCGCGCGCGTGGGCTACACCGCGCCGGGCGTCGAGGGACAGGCCGCCGTCATCTCCGAGGCCCTGGGCACCGCGGGCGTGTCCGCCGCGAGCATCGGCTACGTGGAGGCGCACGGCACCGGCACCGCGCTGGGAGACCCGATTGAAGTGCAGGCCCTCACCCGGGCCTTCGGCGACGAAGCGGCGGGACCGCGCACGTGCGCCATCGGCTCGCTGAAGCCGAACGTGGGCCATCTGGACGCGGCGGCGGGCGTGGCGGGCCTCATCAAGACGGCGCTGTCACTCAAGCACCGCAAGCTGACGCCCAGCCTCAACTTCGAGACGCCCAACCCCAACATTCCCTGGGACGACAGCCCCTTCTACGTCAACACCGCGCTGCGCGAGTGGAAGGCCTCGGCCCACGGTCCCCGGCGCGCGGGCGTGAGCAGCTTCGGCATGGGCGGCACCAACGCCCACGTCATCCTGGAGGAGCCGCCGGCTCGCGCGCCCGTCAAGGCCACTCGCGCGCATCAACTCCTGCTGCTCTCCGCACGCAGCTCCACGGCGCTCAACGCACAGGCGCAGCGACTGGCGGAGCACCTCCGCGCGAACCCGGGTCTGGAGCCCGCGGACGCGGCGTACACCCTCCAGGTGGGCAGGCGTCGCCACACGCAGCGTCGCGCCATCGTCTGTCAGGGACGCGAGGACGCGCTCGCGGCGCTGCTCGACCCGACGAGGCACCTGTCCGTCACCGAGGAGCGCGCGAGCCGCTCCACCGTGTTCATGTTCCCCGGCCAGGGCGCGCAGTACGCCGGAATGGCCCAGGGCCTCTACGAGAGCGAGCGTGCCTTCCGCGCGGTGGTGGATGACTGCGCCACCCGGCTCAAGCCCGAGCTGGGCCTGGACCTGCGCGACGTCCTCTTCCCCGCCGCCGAGCGCGCCGAAGAAGCCCAGCGCCAGTTGCAGCAGACGCGGCTGGCCCAGCCCGCCCTCTTCACCATCGAGTACGCGCTGGCGAAGCTGTGGATGAGCTGGGGCGTGAAGCCCGAGGCGATGATTGGCCACAGCATCGGTGAGTACGTGGCCGCGTGCCTCGCGGGCGTCTTCAGTCTGCCGGATGCCCTGGCGCTGGTGGCCGCGCGCGGGAAGCTCATGCAGGAGCTGCCGCCGGGGACCATGCTCTCCGTCGTGCTCTCGCAGGAGGCGCTGACGCCCCTGCTGGATGCACGGGTGTCCGTGGCAGCGGTGAACGCACCGTCGCTCACGGTGGTCGCCGGCCCCGAGGACGCGGTGGATGCGCTGAAGGCCCGCCTCGAGGAGCGCGGCATCCAGTGCCGCAAGCTGCACACCTCGCACGCATTCCACTCGGCGATGATGGACCCCATCCTCGCGCCGTTCACCGAGCGCGTGCGCAAGGTCAAGCTGTCCGCGCCCCAGGTGCCCTACATCTCCAACGTCACCGGCACGTGGGTGACGGCCGCCGAGGCGACGGACCCGGGCTACTGGGCCCGTCACCTGCGCCAGCCCGTGCGCTTCGCCGCGGGGCTTTCGCTGCTGCGGCCCGCGCAGGTGTTGCTGGAGGTCGGTCCCGGCCGCGCGCTGTCCACCTTCGCGGCGCAGCCCGGTGCGCTCCCGCAGGTCCCCACCACCATCACCTCGCTGCGCCACCCGGACACGCGGCAGCCGGACGCGGCCGTGTTGCTGGGCGCGCTGGGACAGGTGTGGATGGCGGGCGTGGACGTGGACTGGGAGGCCTTCCACGGGGGAGAGCGACGCCTGCGCGTGCCGCTGCCCGCCTACCCCTTCGAGCGCAAGCGCTACTGGGTGTCGCCGGACGGACACCGTGCGCTGGCCGCGTCCCTGTCGCCGGAGCGAGCGCCCGAGGCCCGGGAGCACGAAGAGGCGGCGTCCGCGGGCTACACGCGCCCCGCGCTGGCCACGCCGTACGTTTCGCCCGACACCGAGGACGCACGGACGGTGGCGCGCATCTGGGAGGACGTCCTGGGCGTGCGCCCGGTGGGCCTCAACGACGACTTCTTCGCATTGGGCGGACACTCGCTGCTGGCGACCACGGTGGTGGGACGGCTGCGCGACACCTTCGGCTTCACCGTGCCGCTGCAGTCGCTGTTCGAGGCGCCGACGGTCGCCCGCCTCGCGTCACTGGTGGCCGAGCAGCGCCAGAGCCCTGGCCACGATGACCCGGAAGTCGAAGCCCTGCTGAGGATGCTGACGGAGCTCACCCCCGAAGAGGTCGCGGTCAGTCGCTAGTCGCGCTCCACACCCCTTTCGAGAAACAGCCGATGGCACCCCCCAACCTCACCCCCCTGAAGGTCCTCATCCTGGCCATGGAGTACACGCCGAACGTGGCCGGAGGCGTGGGCACCTACGTCTACGAACTGGCCCGAGGGCTGGCTCGTGGCGGATGCAAGGTCACCGTCGTGGCGTACACGCCGGGCGAGCCGGCCGTGCTTCGCGAGCCACAGCTCACCGTGCACATGGTCCCTCCGAGCCGGGGCAGCCTCTCGCAGGCGGCGCAGCTCACGCTCGTGGGCGGCATCCGCCTCTTCAACGAGGACCTGCTGCACCACGGCCGTGAGCGCATCCGCGAGGAGCAGCCGGACCTCATCCACTTCCACCAGTGGCACACGCACCGCGCCGCGCGGGAGCTGGGCCGCGAGGCCGGCGTGCCCGTGCTGGGCACCAGCCACTACATCTCCGAGCCCGCCGAGCGCTGGTGGGGCCAGACGCCCGACCCCGAGATTCTCGAGGAGGAGCGCAGCTTCTACGACGGCTCCACGCCGGTCATCTCGGTGAGCGAGTCCATGAGCGAGCTCATCCGGGAGACCTACGGCCTGTCGGCGTCACTGCTGCACACCATCCACTGCGGCATGGACGCGGGGCCGTTCCTCCAGCCCTCGCACACGCCCGAGCAGTACGCCCGGCTGCGCGCCACGGTGGCCACGCCCAAGGACCCGGTCGTCCTCTACACGGGCAGGCTGCATCCGCAGAAGGGCATCACCGCCATCTTCGCCGCCGCCGAGCGCGTGCTCGCCAAACGCCCCGAGGTGCGCTTCCTCCTGGCGGGCGGCACCGACTCGCGCGAGTCCACGCAGATGGTCCAGGGGTTGAGCCAGCGCTACGCGCACCTGCGCCATCGCATCAAGCTCTTGGGCAAGCTGCCGCGCCGTCAGCTGGGCCTGCTGCACCGCATCTCCGACCTGGCGCTGGTGCCGTCGCTCTATGAGCCCTTCGGCTACACGGCCATCGAGGCCATGGCGTCCGGCCTTCCCCTCGTGGCGACGCGCTCCGGTGGCCCGTCCGAGATTGTCGAGCACGAGAAGACGGGGATGCTCGTCCCGGTGTTGCCCGGCGAGCCCGGAGGCCCGCGCGAGGTGGATATCGAGGCGCTCGCCAACGCGCAGCTCGCCCTGCTGGAAGACCGTGAGCGCGCGAAGCGAATGGGTCAGGCCGGGCAGCAGCGCGTGGTGGAGCTCTTCGGCCTGCCGCGCATGGTGGCCGCCAACCGCGTCGTGTACCAGAAGCTCATCGACCTGCCCGCCCACCCGCACGCCGAGGCCCGCGTCGCCCGGCGCGAGGTGCTCTCATGACGTCGCAAGTGTCGTCGACCTCGGCGATGGCCGCGGTGGAGTGGCTGGCCTTCCACGTCCCGCAGCCGACCGCCTGGGCGCGGCTGTTCTGCCTGCCTCACGCGGGCGGAAGCGCCTCGCTGTTCCGCACCTGGCAGGCGGAGCTGGGACAGGATATCGAGGTCTGTCCGGTGCAGCTCCCAGGCCGGGAGAACCGGTTGCGCGAGCCGCCCCTGCGCGAGCTGCCGGCGGTCGTCGACTTCCTGGTGCAGGTGGTGGCGCGGCACGCGGACAAGCCCTTCGCCCTCTTCGGTCACAGCATGGGCGCGCTGCTCGCCTACGAGCTGACGCGGGCCCTGCGCGAGCGGGGACTCCCCACGCCGCTGCACCTCTTCGTCGCCAGCTACCGGGCGCCCCAGACACTCAAGGCCCACCCACCGACGGCGATTACCCACGACATCGACGCGTCCGAGGCGCGGCGCATGGGCGAGGCCATCTCCGTGTCGGGTGACATGGCCGAAGAGCTGCTGAAGCTGATTCGCACCACCCTCCTGGCGGACACCGCCGTGTGCGAGGGCTACACGTGGAAGCCGGGCCCCGCCCTGGCCTGCCCGCTGTCCGCCTTCCGAGGGTTCGACGACTACGTCCCCGAGGACTCGACGGAGGCGTGGCGTCAGCTCACCTCGAGCGCGTTCTCCACGCAGACGTTCCTGGGGGACCACTTCTTCCTGCGGCAGACGCCTCGCGGCCTGTTGCAGAACATCCGCCGAAGCCTCGCCAGACTTTCCCAAGGAGCTGCCAGATGAAGTACCTCATCTACGTCAAGGACCGTACGTCGGGCCCCGTGCCCCCCGACCCCATCGCCCTCAACCGCGCCGTCCGCGACTGGGTGGGCGCCCGCCTCCAGGACGGCACCATGGACTGTGCCTATTACGTCCTCCCGAAGATGGGGCTGTGTATCGTCAACGCGGACTCGCACGAATCGCTGCTGACGCTGCTGCGCGCGTGGCCGTCGTTCGCGTTCCAGGAGTTCGAAATCCACATGCTGGCGGACGTGCGCCACGGCATCGACAACAACTTCGAGCGCCTGAAGCGAGAGGGCCCTCCGGCCAAGGCCGAAGACACCGCGGCGTGACGCGCCACCCAGGAGAGCAGTCATGAGCACCGCGACCGTCCAGAAGGATGTCGTTCCCCAGGTCCCAGAGCGGATGGCGCTCGACAACCGCCGGGCCTTCTACGAGGGCCTGGAAGCCAACAACAAGCCCATCATCTTCACCGATGCCATGAAGGGCTGGCCCGCCGCGGAGCGGTGGTCCTTCGACTGGTTCACCCAGCAGTACGGCGACGTGAGCGTCCCCGTGGAGTGGCTGCGCTACAACGCCCGCCCCGCTGGCGACGTGGAGCGCGTGGGCCGCGTGCGGAAGATGACGATGAAGGACTACGTCGCGTCCCTGAAGGTGAAGGACGGCGACGAGACACCTGGCTACCTCATCGGCAACGACTTGTTCCGCACCCTCCCCGCCCTGCACCGCGACGTGCGCTTCGACGAGTACGCCGTCCAGCGGCGCCTCACCGAGCAGCTCTTCTTCATGGGGCCGAAGGGGACATTCACCCAGCTCCACTTCGACCGCGCGCACAACCTGCACGCCGTCATGGTGGGCCGCAAGCAGTGGCAGTTGTACGCGCCGTCACGCGACATGGAGCTGAAGCCGGCGAAGCTCAGCCACCCCTGGTCGGTGATGAGCTCGCATGACCTGACGCCGCACGGTGGTCAGCCGGACCAGCTCCCCGCGGGCAAGCTCCCGGACTACGACTTCGTCCTGGAGGCCGGAGAGATTCTCTACCTGCCCTATGGCTGGTGGCACCGCGTGTACACGGTGGAGGACGCCATCGCCACCAACTACTGGTGGTGGACGTGGTCCATGCTGGCCCGCATCGGCCCGCGGCTCATCCCCTCCATCGCGGTGAGCGCGGTGAAGAAGATGAGGAAGCAGCAGACGCTCGGTCGCGAGTTCCGCGAGCAGTGACGCGGAAGCCGGCGGCTCACTCCAGCTCGATGAGGGCGGCGAACATCGCGCCCTGCGTGACATTGACGACGCCGGTGCCCTTTCCCATGGGGCTCAGGCGCAGCGAGTGGCCGCCGTAGGTCTCACCGAGGACGAAGAGCCCCCAGATGACGATGTGGGGCATCACCCCGCCGGCGGGCCCCGGGTAATGGAAGGGAGCGGGCCGCACCCGCTCCTGTACCACCCAGCCGCCGCCGTCGAGCGCCTTGCGCACGGCCTCGTCCCACGCCGGCGCGGGCGTCGACTCCCCGAGCAGCACAGAGGCACCTCCGTAGTCCCGCCCCGCCTTGAGCACCAGCTCCTCGCGTCGGGAGGACAGCAGCTCCGGCAGGAAGACGCGCTCGCCTGCGCGCTCGACGTGGGTCCGCTCGACGCGGCGGGACCAGGGCACGTGGGTGCGCACCAGGGCCTGCTCCTCGGCGGACAGCAGAGGCGACGTCACGTGCTCCGACAGGAGCGCGAGGTTGCGCTTGTCGTCGAGCACGTCCTGCGCGGGGCCGTTGAAGAGGCTGAGGGCGCGGGCGGAGATGGCGGCCTGGGCGTTCGCGATGAACTCCGGGCCCGCCATCAGAAGGCGATCTCGCGCTTCGTATTCGACGACGGCATGCAGCCGCTTGCCCTGGGTGGTGAGGCGGTGTCCCTCCGCGCTCTTCACCGCGTCGTAGGTCGTCATCAGGACCTCGCCCCGCGCGCCCTCGGAGCGGAGGATTTCGAGGAGCTGACCGGTGAAGAGTCGGCACGCCTGCTCCGCGAGCGCCGTCGGAGGAAGAGTGCTCGGCGTGAAGAGGATGCCGATGTTGACCTCACCCTCCCACTCGGTGTCGCGGCGCACGCAGTCCACGATGTTGGCGAAGAAGTCGCGCAGCGTCCGGGGCTGGCGGATGCGCAGCCCCTGCTCGGTGGCGAAGCGGTGCATCGCCGGCTGCGACATGATCTGCTGGACGTGGATGGCCGTCTCCCAGCCGCCGACGCCCGCCGTCAGGTTGAACTCCAGGCACTTCAGGGCCGTGCCGTCGTGGATGAAGTCACCCCGGCTGATGGCGCCACGCGCGTCGTCCGTACGCGCGAGTGCATCCAGCGCCAGGCGGGCCCGCTCCTCCGGGAGCCCGTAGTAGTCCGCCGCGCGAGCCGCGTCCCCAAGCAGACGCCGTGGCGCGCGCTTGATGAGTCGGCACAGCCCCGTTGCCATCTCCCGCATCGTCCGCGCCGCCGCGCCGTCGATGAAGGTGGGCCAGGCATGCAGCTCGTAGGGGAAGAGCGGCGAGGCCTCGCTCGCCAGGAAGTGGTGCCGTGCGAAGGTCTCCGGGACGCGTTCGGCGAACTCCAGGAACTTCGCGCCCGTGGAGGACAGTCCCCCGTGCAGCGCCTTGATGTCGGGAGGGAACTTTCCGCCGGGAATCGGCTCGGGCACGCTCATTCCGTCCTGCTCCTTCATGGGTAGAAGTGAACCACGTCGACCGCGTGGGAGTGGCTCAAGACAGCTCGCAGACCACGCGAAGCTCGCTCGTGTACCTGTGCTGCGCCGCGTCCGTGAGCCAGAGGTGGTCCGGGTCCGGCACCATCTCCGAGAAGCTGACCCGTGAAGACGGAGCTTCTTCCACCGCCCGCCGCACGAGCTTCGCCATCATCTCGACCAGGAGCGGACTGTCGAAGTCCACGAAGCAGGGCTTGCGCTCCGTCTCCACCTTGAAGAACGCGAAGCGCGGGATGCCGAGTCCGCGCTGCCAGCGCCGCGCCCCCAGCCACTGATCCAGCGCCTCCGTGACACCGGCGAAGCCCAGGCTGGCCGCAGGCACGCTCCACCGCTCGCGAGCGACGATGACTCCGTCCACCGTCAGTCGCGGCGAGTAGTCCTCGCCCAGCGCCAGGTCGAAGGCGCTCGCGCAGCGGTGCTCCAGGTAGACGGCCAGGAAGTCCATCAGCCCGAAGCGACGACCGCTCACACGGTCGACGACCTCCAGCGCGCCGTCACGCCGCTCCACCATCAGGTCACCCACGCGCAGCGCCCGCGCGTCCGGATTCGGCGACGGCTCCTGCCCGGAGAGGTAGTGGAGGCTGCCGCGAGGAAAGAGGCACGGCAGCGTCCGCTGGCTCCACTCGGACTTGGGGAACACCGGGACGATGTCCGCCTCGGAGGCACAGCGCTCCGCGAGCGCGAACAGCTCCGAGGGCGCGGGATGCTGCTCCACGAACAGCGACGAGAGGCTGTTGCACAGGTGCAGCTCGCCCAGCACGAGCTGGTAGTCACCGGCACGGACGGCCTCGGCGCTCGCCGCGTCAATCATCACGTCCGGTGACGCGTGCCAGCGGGGCTTCCACCCTGCCCCGCGCGTGACGAAGGCCTCACTCACGAGAGGCTGCAGCGACTCGACGGTGCGCGTCTGCCTGCGCACGCCCGGTTCGAGCGCGAAGAGCTCACGCCATCGCCGACGGTGCTCCGCGACAATCTCGTTGATGGGCATCAGTGCCCCAGAGGACGCCGGGTCCTGGATGCCCTGGACGAAGGCGAGCTGGAGCGTGGTGAGCTCCACGGGCGCGCCCCCATGGGACAGCTTGTCGAACAGCGCCTCCAGCCCCACGCCGGTGCGCCGGGTCACCTCGCCCACCAGCCAGCGAGCCCCTGTCAGCAAAAGCTCCAGCACAGGCCCAAGTCGCGCGAGCAGCGGAGCGCCCAGCTCCAGTGCACCGTCCCGCACGCAGTCCTCGTAGATGAGCGTCCGCGAGGCGTACGTCTTGCCCGCCGCACGTGTCGGAAGAGCTCCCGTCACTTCCTTGAACACGCCCTCCAACTCCGCGAGCGCCACATCCAGCGCCTCGGGAGAACCCGCCGCGGCCTCGACTCCGGCACGCGCGCGCTCCAGCCGCTCCAGCGGGGCCAGCGCGCGAGCCCGGGCGTCCGCATCGGGAATCGCCATCAGGGCGCCGCGCAGCACCGCCTCGGGTCGCACCAGCAACGGCACGTCCCAGCCCCAGGCGAGGACACCCATGCCGCTCGCCTGGTCCAGCGCGGCGTAGACGTCGTCCACGTTCGCGAAGGAGGGCGCATCACCCCGCGTGAGTTCCTCCGCGATGGCCACGGCGCTGACCGAACCATCACACCGCGCGAGCACCGCCGCCTGCGACGGCAACAACTCCACGGGCTCGGGCATGGGGCCGTGCAGCACGTGCCCCTCCAGGCGGAAGTACGGCAACAGTCGGGGCTGTGCCCAGCGGCGCAGGGACGCGTCCTGGGCGAGCGCGGCGCCGAGCGTGTCCATGCACCATGCCTCGAAGTAGACCGCGCGCCGCGAGACGAGGTTCTCTCCAGGGAGAAGACTCAAGGCGTCGCTCGACTGAGTGAGCCGCGCCCAACCCACCGGGCCAAAGAAGCCGATGGTGTCGTTCTTCGTGCTGTATCGCTGGACGTAGGAGGCCACCAGGCGCTCACGCTGCCGGGCCTTGCTGTTACGCGCCGTGGCGGGGAGCGCCGCGAGCGGCTCGACCCCCGTCTTGTAGGCATGGCGGTTCTGCCAGAGGAGGGCCTCGCGCAGTCGTGTTTCACCCGCCAGTGAGCGCAGCGCGGCGCTGATGCTCAGCATGTCCGTATCGAATGCGGCACGCAGCGCGTCACCGGGTGTATCAACCCCCGTCGCGAGCCAGGCCTCGGCGGCTGCAGCGGCCGTGGGAGCCGCGAGCCGGAGCACATCCTCCGCGGGGAATCCGGCGCCGCGCAGCGCGGCCCAGGGCCACAGCGCCATGCCAGGAGCAAGCGGGACAAGCGAGGGTGAAGCGGACATCGTGAATTCCAGAGGCTCGGGTACAGCGGTCAAGGAAGTCTGCCCCTTCCGGATTGTCCGCCTACTCTAGTATACAGCCCGTCCCTCTCAACGGCGTTCCCTGTATGAGCGATCAATCATCATTGCCGCGTCTTTCGTATTTCACGGGCCGAGGTGTCGCGGAGAAGATCCGCCTGGCGCTGGCCGAGTCCGCAACGGAGTACGAGGACATCGACCTGGGCAAGTTCGACGTGAAGGCGAAGGAGAAGACGCCTCCGTTCGAGGAGCTGAAGCGCGCCGGAAAGCTGGCCTTCGACAAGGTGCCCTTGTGGGAGGAGCCGGACGGGTTCCGCGTCGTCCAGAGCCTGGCCATCCTGCGCCACGTCGCGCGCACCCGGGGCCTCTACGGCGCCAATCCGCGTGAGAGCGCCGCGTGCGACATGATCATCGAAGGCGTCGAGGAGGTCACCGCGCGCGCGCGCAGCCTGACGTCACTCAGCCCGGACCAACTGGGCGAGCAGCTCCCCATCATCCTGGGCGAGGAGCTGCCCCAGTGGCTGGGCCACTTCGAGCGGGTGCTCACGAACAACGGCAGCGGCGACGGCTTCTTCGTCGGCACCGCGGTGAGCGTGGCGGACACCAGCGTCTTCGGCTTCCTGGAGCTGCTCGTCGACAACGGGCTCATGGAGGTGCTGGAGAACAACTACCCGCGCCTGCGCGCGTTCTTCGAGCGGATGAGCCAGCGCCCCAACCTCGCGCGCTACATCGCCTCCCCGAAGCGCAACCCGCCCGTCCAGCTTCTCAACGGCTGAGCGGACCCCTGGCATCCGAAGCCCTCCGGCCATGACGCTCACCCTGAAGTTCCACGCCTCCGTCAGCCACCTGAGCGATGAGGCGCTGGATGTCCTCACGTCCGAGTCGAGTGTGTTCTTCGGCCGGCGCTGGCTCCGGATGCTGGACGCGGTCGACCTCCCCTTCATGGTCCGGGGGGAGCTGTCGCTTCGGTATGCCATTGTCAGCCAGGGCGACGTCCCCGTCGCGCTGGCGCCGTGTTTCATCACCCGCAGCAAGAACATCTACACCCCCTACGCCCTGGAGAGCTTCTTCTTCAGCAGTTGGAAGAAGGGCTTCGCCAACGCGGGGGGTCTGAGTCGGGTGGCTGTCTCGGTGGCGGACCTCTACCACTCGATGGCGCGGCTCACGGGGGCTGGCATTGACGGAGGTGTCTTCGTCACCAGCCCGCTCAGCATGCGCAGCGGCATCATCTGCTCACCCCAGTCACCGGACCTGGCGCGCCAGGCTCGGGAGCTCATCCTCCAGGGCCTGCGTGAGCTGGCCACGAGCGAGCGGCTCCCCGTCTACTTCTACGGAGTGGATGGCGACGATGCAGCGCTGCGAGAGGCGCTCACCACGGCGTCGTTCCAAGAGGTCTTCATCTACGACGACAACGTCATCGACGTGCCGCCGGGTGAGAACCTCGACGCGTACCTGGGCCAGTTCAAGAGCGACGCCCGGAGGTTCATCAAGAAGGAGATGGCGAACGTCCGGGACGCGGGTGTGAGCTTCGAGCGCGTCTCGCGAATGGGCGAGCTGAGCGAGCTGCTGGAGCGGTTCTACGAGGTGACGTACTCGAAGTACGGCAGCGAGCACCTCCGCCACCCGCCCGCGTTCTGGTCCGCGCTGGAGCAGCACGTCACTCCCGAGGCCGAGGTCGTGGTGGGCTACCAGGGCGGCGAGCCCATCGGGTTCTCCCTGCTGCTGCAGAAGCACGACGAGGTGTGGTTCTACCGCGTCGGTCGCGCCGAGGCCGGTGCCTCCGAGACGCCGCTGTACTTCAACCTGGGCTTCTACGAGCCGCTGCGTCGGGCCTACGAGCTGGGCGCCCGGAAGCTCTGGCTCGGACCCAGCGCGTACGAGACGAAGCGCCGCCGGGGCGCGCGACGACATCCGCTCTACAGCTACCTGTGGATTCCGGGACGCTGGCCTCGCGCCGTTCTCCAGCCCTACGTGTCTGCCTATTCGCGGGTGAGCAAGGCCATGGCGACGGGCAGCCCTCAAAAGAACCGGATGCGCAAGACTCCCTGACCCGGAGGGAAGCAGTCGAAGTCGGGTGACAACGACGGGGGGACCCCACATGTCTGCCATTCAGAAGGCCGTGACTGGTTCGAGCGCCGCGCAGCCGTTCCTCCCGACCTGGGTCCTGGTGCTGTCGTTCGTCGCCTTCGTCGGGCTCGCCTTCACCGTGCGAGCGTTCGTCTTTCCGAAGGATGCGCTGGATATCGACTTCACGTCGTACTGGGCGGCGGCCCGGACGGCCTGGAGTGACGACGTCTCGCCCTACGGCACCGAGGCGCCCCGGCTCGCGAAGGAGCGCTGGCTGCCCGACTTGAAGGAGCCGGTGCCTCCCTTCATCTACACGCCGGCCGCGCTGATGCTGTTCGGCGCGGTGCAGTGGATGGAGCCGCCCACGGCCTCCCGGGCGATGATGGGACTGAGCCTGCTGGCGTTCGCGGCGATGATGCTGTTCCTCGTGCGCACGCTCGACCTGGGCCGCTCGCGCCGGGTCGCCTGGGCCAGTGGCCTCTACACCCTGCTCTTCGTTCCCGTGTACGAGTCCATCGGGCTCGGACAGGTCAATCTGGTGCTGACGCTGCTGCTGCTCTGCGTCTGGCACAGCCACCGGACCGAGCGAGCCCCGGTGACGGGTGGCTTCGCCGCCGCCCTGGCCGTCTTCCTGAAGCTGCACCTGGGTGTCCTGCTATTGCCCGTGCTGCTGCGCCGACGTCTGTCATTGCTGGGGATGTTCGCCGGCTCGCTCGTGGCAGGCGTGGGGCTCTCCGCGGCGGTGTTGCCTTCGAGTGTCTGGAGTGACTGGCTTCAGCACGTGGTGCGCGCCAGCTCCATCGTCCAGCTTCCGCCAGGAGTGCCGCCCATCGACGTGACGCGGAACCTGAGCATCCCGGGGATGACGGCGCGTTTCCTCGCCCCGAGCGGCCGGAGCCCGCTCTTTGACGCGCCGCCGTGGCTCGCGTCCACGGTGCCCGCGGTGCTGTGCGGCCTGGTGCTGGCGTGGACGGCCGTGGTGCTGTGGCGCTCCAGTCGCCTGCCCCAGTCACCTGAGCGCGCGGACGCGGAGATCTGCCTCATGCTGGCCGCGTCCTTCGCCATCTCACCGCTGTCCTGGGGACACCACCTGGTGTTCATCCTCCCCGTGCTGCTCCTGCTGCTGCGGCGCACGCTCCTGGCGCCGGGAACTCCGCGCCTGACTCGAGTCCTCCTGGGGCTCGCCCTCTTCCTCCTGCTGCTCCACCCGTACCTCCTCGGTCCGGTGGGACGCCCGGTGGCCATCGCGGTGGCCACCCTGCGCTCGCTCGCGGCGATCGGGGTGTGGGCCGCCGCGAGCACCTGGGCGTTGAGCCTGGCGCGGACGGAGACACGTTCCACGGAGGCCCTGGTGAGCGCCCCACCCTCTGTTTGAGGTGAGGCACCCAGGAGGACGTCTGGCTCAGCTGTCGAGCTGCTCCGGCGTGACGCAGGCCGCGCCGAGGTCCAGGTCTTCCAGCGGGATGCGCTGGATGTGCTCGCGAGGCTCGTACTTGGAATTGAGGCCGTCGCGGTACTTGTGCGAGCCGCTCTCGTACGTCACCCACAGCTCGCCATCGATGATGTTCACGCCCTGGGCATACGGGTCGATCAACCCGTTGCCGATGTCCACCCGCTTGTCGATGTTGGCCGTGAAGGAGTCCTCACTGGCCTCGAACGGCTGGTAGATGAGCTTCTGGTCGCCCGTGGTGAAGATGATCGCGCCGTCGACCACCGTCATGCCCTGCGCGCGGTCCGGCGCGCGGATGGGGCCCTGCCGCGAGTCCTTGATGAGCTCGCCGGTCTTCTCGTCGATCTTGTAACGCCAGACAGCGCCCGCCTTGCCATCGCCATCCTTGCTGTACCCGCCGATGTACGCGTAGCCGTCCTTCACCGTCATGAAGCTGCCAGCGGAGACCAGGTCCATGCCGGTGGCGGGGTCCTTCACGCCCTCGGGGAAGGGGACTTCCATCACCTGGGAGGCCTGGGCCACCGTCCCCGTCTTCGCCGCCCGCTCCAGCTCCTCGCGCGTGTAGACGTAGATGCCCCGGGTGTCGGAGACGTAGACGAAGTCGCCGTCCGTGGAGACACCACCGCCGTGCGTGGGCTTGCCCTCCTCGGGGTGCTTGGGGTCCGTCCCGCCGAGCTGGACCTGGAGCGACTCACTGCCCGAGTTCTTGTCCTGCACGGACAGCAACACGTCGTGGTCGTCGGAGTAGTACGTCGTGAGGACTTCACCGCGCTTCGCGTCGTACCCCTGGCCCTGGGGCGTCCAGCCCGCGTCCAGGTGCAGCAGCTCCGGACCGACGGGCGCCGAGCCGCTCGTGGAAGCCGCGGCAGTCGCCACTCGCGCGGAATCCGCGACTGGGGGCTGGGTGCTGATGCCCGTGAGATTGACGGGGCTGGGCCTGGCGGCGTCCAGGCCGTCCTTGAAGAAGGGCGTGGGGGCGGCTGGAGGCGTCGCGGGAACTTCGGCCGTCGGCGCCTTCGTGGCGTCCGTCTGGGCCGTGGTGGGGGCGACGCGGCGAGTAATCGAGGGGATCAAGAGCAGGCCTCCAGCCGGCGGGTCTTCCATTCTCTCAGAAAGGGGCCCGGGAGTTGCGTCCGCGCACCCTGCCCCGGTGGGCTTGGGCCCTCGGCCCCGGAGTTTGCTATGGGGGCCCCATGTCCTCCGCACTCCAAACCCGTTCCCCCAGCACGCTGGCCCCCGGCCGTTTCGGCCAGACGCGCTACATGATTCGCCGGAAGTTCTTCAAGCTGTTCGGCGGCGCCTTCCACGTCTACGACGAGGCGGGCAACCTCGCGTTCTACTCCAAGATGAAGGCCTTCAAGCTGAAGGAGGACCTGCGCATCTACGGCGATGAGGACATGCGCGAGGAGCTGCTCACCATCAAGGCCCGAGGCATCCTCGACTTCGGGATGACGTACGACGTGACGGACGCCATCTCAGGTGAGCGCGTGGGCGCGCTGCGCCGCAAGGGCCTGCGCTCCCTCCTCCGAGACCAGTGGCTCGTCCTGGACACGAACGACCAGGAGGTGGGGAAGATTGAAGAGGACAGCATGATGCTGGCGCTGGTGCGCCGCCTGCTCACCAACCTGGTGCCCCAGTCCTTCTCCGGCACCATGGGCACCACGCAGGTCCTCGCCTTCCACCAGCGGTTCAACCCGTTCATCCAGAAGATCGACCTGGACTTCTCGATGGACGACCGGCACGCGCTGGACCGGCGGCTCGGCATCGCCGCGGCGGTCCTGATGTGCGCCATCGAAGGCCGTCAGCAGTAGTCCCCAGGAGGGGGCTCGGGCGCGCGTCCTGGCCCCCTTCAAGAGCGCAGGGGCAGGCGGAGGGTGAAGGTGGAGCCCTCCCCCATCGAGGAGCGGGCGGACAGCGAGCCGCCATGCAGCCGCGCGAGCGACGAGGCGATGAACAGGCCCAGTCCATGGCCTCGTCCCTGTTGGTTGTCCGCCCTTCGGAAGCGGTCGAAGACGTGGGGCAACGCGACGGCGGAGATTCCCACGCCGTGGTCTCTCACGTGGATGAGGACCGCGCCGGGGTCCAACGACGTGCGGATGTCCACCTCGCGAGAGTCGCCGCGATACTTCACCGCATTCGACAGCAGGTTGTTGAGGATCTGCCGCGTCCGCTCCGCGTCGAAAGACAGCCGCTCCGGGGGCTCCTGCGCATCCAGGCGGAAGCTCACCTCCGGCTGGGCCTCGGTCCAGTCCTGGACGACCTCCTCGAGAAAGGGAACCAGCGGCGCGCGCACGCGCTGGAGCTCCAGCCTCCCGTCCACCAGTTGCGAGGCGTCCAGGATGGACGTCACCAATCCGTTCATCTGATGGAGCTGCCGCATCACGGACTCCACGGAGCGCTGCTCGTCGTCGGCGGCTCCGCGCTTGATGAGCTTGCGCAGCAGGAGCTGGACGTTGAGCGTGGCGGAGCTCAGCGGCGTCTTCAGCTCGTGCGCGACCCAGTTGAGCATCTCCTCGCGCGCGACTCCCACTGCGGCGGAATCACGGGGAGGCGGAGGGATGGTCGCCATGGCCCGCTCGTGACGGGACAGCGCGGTGCTGACGGTCCTCTCGAAGGTGGCCAGGTCCACCGGCTTGGCCAGGAATGTCTCCGCCTCTTCGCGCCCCGGTGGGCGCGCGGCGCTGAGCAGCACGAACGGCACGTCCGCCAGGGCGGGATCCGCGCGCATCGCATAGAACAGCTGCATCCCCGTGCGTCGGGGCATCATGTGGTCGCTGATGACCAGGTCCGGAGGCTCCGTGCGCGCGAGCATCAGGGCCTCCTCGCCATTGGTCGCTCGCACGACGCGGTGGCCCAGGTCTTCCAGCACCTCGGAGAACACTTCCAGGAGCGCCTCCTCGTCCTCGGCGATGAGGACCAGGCTCATGACTCGCTCCCTCCGATGGTCGACCCCACCGGACGGGCCTGGCCCGTGAGCAACCCCTGAGAGGAACGCACGGGGGCGAGCACCCTCAGGCCCGTGTCGGCCACCTCGAACTCGCGCAGGGTGTTGTCGTACTTGCTGTCCCGCATCTTGAGGATGGACAAGATGCGGTGCAGACGGCCGTGCAGCTCCACGAAGCGCAGGAGCAGCACGTTCTCCGCCAGGATGGCCACGGGCGCATCGTTGAAATCCAGCTCGGCGCCCACCACCTTGGAGACCTCGCGGGTGAACACCGACGTCACGCCCAGTTGTCGCAGGCGCAGCGCCAGTGCCGCCAGGAACACGCGGCGTCGCCCGCTCTCCATGATGGACAGCTCCAGCTCCGCCAGCCCATCCAGCACCACCCGCTTCACTCCGCGCTCCTCGATATGTTGCAGGATGCGCCGGACGAGGATGTCTGCCTCGGCTTCAGCGGGCAGCTCCTGGATGACTTCCAGCATTCCGGACTCGAATGCGGGCTGCATGTCCAGCCCCACCCGCCTGGCGCGGGCGATCACCCGCTGGGGCGAGTCGAAGAAGGAGACGATGAGGGATCTCTCCCCGCGACGCGCGCCGTCGAGCGCGAAGTACGACGCCATCAGCGTCTTGCCAATGCCCATGCTGCCGGCGATCAACGTGGTGCTGTTGGAAGGAAAGCCGCCGTACATCATGGCGTCCAGCTCCGGGAGCCCGAAGCCCATGCGCTCGTTTTCGAGAGGGGCGTCCTCCACGTCTGGCAGCGTCGCCTCCAGGCGAGGCAGGAAGTCCACGCCATCCGTGGTGATGCGCATGACGTGCTCGCCCAGCAGGTGCGGACGGCCGCGCAGCTTCATCACCTCCACGCGGCGCAGGCGCCGCGAGCCCTGGGCCTGGATGGACAGCCCCACGATGCCATCCATGGTGGTGGCTTCCGGCAGCTCCATCAAGCGAGGAAGCGGATACTCCGTGGTGAACAAGCCAATGCAGTTGAGCGCCGCCAGGCCGATGCCCAGCTCATAGAGGAACTCGCGCAACCGGGCCTCGTCCTGCCAGAGGTCGCGAATGGAGCGCAGGCCGTCGATGAAGAGCAGCCGCGCGCCGCGCTCGCGCACCGTCTGGAGGAGCAGGTCCCTGGCCTCCTTGGCGCCCCGCTTCAGCGCCGAGTAGGCGCTGATGAGGAACATCATGTCGCCCAAGAGCTCGGGCCGGTGGAAGGAGAAGCCCGACAGCGCGTCCATCAGCTTGTCATGGGGCTCCGAGGTGACGGTGGCGACCACGACGGGAATGCCGCGCGCCGCGGCCGCGAAGGCGACCTGGCTGCACAACACCGTCTTGCCGCTGCCAGGCGTGCCGGTGACGATGATGGACTGGCGAGCAGGCAGCCCGCCTGCCAGGAGCACGTTGAGACTCGGGATGCCGGTGTCGAAGTTCTGCGGCGGACTGGCCATTCAGGAATTCCGGGGAACGTGGGAGCACAGGCGTGGAGGGCCCGGGCCAGAAGATGTGCGCACGAGAGCGCTACGCGCAACCTGAGGGTGACCGGGGCGACTTGCAGCCTGAAAAACCGTTCGAGGATTCCGAATTGTTCACCAGTCAGCACCCACCTGCCCTCCAGGGCCGGGCACCGAGCCGGCGAACAGTGGGACGACACGCCATCCCGCCCCCTGGCCGCGGGATCAATCGTTCAATCCGAGTTCTCGGTTCTCCAGGGACGTCAACCGGGCGGCGTCGTAGATGCTGCGCAGGAGCGGATTGGAGATCTGCTCGCCGAAGAGGCGGTGGAAGGGAATGGCGTCCTTCGGGTCGTCGGGGTGCTCCTTCAGTGCATCCACGACCCACTTCTCGATCTGGTCGATGGTGAGGTCCTGGAGCTTCCCGGCTCCGGGGAGTTTCGAGCTGGGGAGCAGCTCCTTGAGCTTGAAGAGCAGGCCCACGAGGCCCTCGACGGCCTCGTTGCGCTTGTCGAGTTCCTCGACGGCGAGCAGGAAGCCGCCCTCGATTGCGCCGACGAGGCTGCCCATGGCCCGGGCCAGGCGCTGTGTCTCCTGTGACGGAGGGTTGGCCTGGGCCTGTGTCTCCAGCGTCTTCTGCATCTCGCTCAGCTTGCCCGTGACGAACGCGTGGAACGCCTCCTGGCCTTCGAAGCCAGGCTCCGTGAAGAGCGTGCGGGTGAAGAACTCGGAGAGCTTTCCGGCGCCCTGGCTGCCGATGGAGCCGGAGGCGTCATCCACCGCGGAGAGGATCGCGTCCGCGTTGCGTTGGAAGAAGCGGGCCGCCGCGGCGCGGGAGTCGGAGTTCTGTCCCAGGTAGCTGATGCTCTCCATGAATACCTGGAGGGACTGCTCGGTGGGAGGCTGGATGGCGCTGGCCGCGTCCAGGAGCTTGCCGAGCGCGGAGCCACCGCCCATGACGATGGGGTCGTCGAGGTTCTTGAGCAAGAGCGGAACGATGTCCGGGTGGCGTTCCAGGGACTTCTGGAGCTCGGCCGGGGGAAGCCCCGCGAGGGCCGTGGCGATGGCGACGGCGCGCGCCGGGTCCTCGGCGTTGCCGGCCGTCATGATCTCCAGTTCGCGCTCCACGTAGGCGTTGATGAGCTCGGGGTTTCCCGTTCCGGCGATGATGTTGGCCAGGGTCTCGTGGGTCTCTCCAGGCCAGGACCCGTTGCCAGGGGAGCCGACCGCCTCCGTCAATTCGTCGAGGGTGAGCGCGCCCGAGCGGTAGGCGGCGTCCACGGCCTTGGAGAGGAGCTTCTGGTCTTCAGGGCGCAGCTTCCCCGCCTTGTCGAGGAGGTTGCCGGCCGGAGCGCCGTATTCGAAGAGCATGTCCATGAAGGCCGCTTGCTGCGCGGGGTCTGGATGGGCCTTCAGCCACTCGGTGATGTAGGACGGGTCCTCGCGGTTCGTTGCGTTTTCGAGGGCCTTCCTCGCCGCGGCTTCTTCCTCGCGGCTCAGGACTGGGGCGGGTGTCGCGGCGACCTGGTTCGCGGCTGCAGTTGGATTGCCGAGGCTGGCCAGTGCACGCTGGGTCAGTGGGGCCCCCAGAAAGGCATCCACGGCGGCGCCTTTCAGGAGCGACCGCTCCGCGACGCTGTTCCCGGAAGTGCTCTTGGCCGCGGTGGACGCAGGCTCCTGCTTCTGGGTCGCCCCCACGTTCGTGCGAGGGTTTCGGTCGATGCGGGTGGACATGGCCAGCTCGCTCTCAGTGGCGAATGAATGCACTGCCACCGGAGTTGTCGACCCAGGGCGCGGACTTGTTTCCTCTCGCTGTCTGCCTTGCGGTGACAGGCTGTCCGGATGACGCAAGTCGTCAGACAATCATCCGAGCTGGTGGACAGCTTCGAGCTCGTTCCCGTCGGGGTCAGCAGTCCCGAGAGGGCTACTCCAGCCTTCACAGGCGAAGGACCGATCCTGCCGCGACCGGTATAGGGACACGACCCTCCATAGCTATAACTACCGCTGCGGGCGTATCGTCCTATCGTCCCTAAAAGCGGCAGCTAGTAGCGCCAGTGACTGAAAGAGGGTCCATGGCAGGTAACAGGCAAGAAGCCAGGAAGCGGTCGGTCGATAATCTTCAGCGGTTGTACACCGTCGCCATCAGCCTCGCCGTAACAGAGAGTCTTCGCCGAGTCATTACAGACCCCTCCGGGATGGTAGCAAGACCAGAGACCCAGCAGGTCCTCATGTTCTTGTGTCTCATCTCTACAGTCGTACCGTTCTACCACGGCGCAAACCGATATCTGGATGCAACATATGTGACGGGCGAGCGAACCGCCAAGGATGCCGCCCTTATGATCGACTTTCTTTTTCTTTTCATTGAAGGCCTCGCCTTCTTTGGACTTGCCCTTCTCATCAATCGTCCAGAGCCCTTCTTTACGACTCTTGCGGCACTATTGATCTTCGACGCCATTTGGATCGGGGTAACAAACCTGACGGCCAAGTCTGCAGCCGACAAGATGCTGGACTACCGCTCATGGGCAACAATTAACATTTTGGCTGCATTCCTCATCGCAATGCTTACATGGTCCAATGTGATCGACCCTCTATTCTGGAAGGCAACAGCCGCACGAGACGTAATACTCACCCTTATCGTCATCCTTCGCACAATCTACGACTACCACAAAGTATGGAACTTCTATTTCCCAGAACAGGAGACTGGTAATCCTCCGGACTTAGCTCTGATACCCGCTGCACCGATCACCACCACAGACAAACCAGGATAGCAATGCATTCTCTCGCCATCACAGTCAACACAATCAAGATAAACGAGATAGCCAACCTGCTACGCAATACAGCCATCGCAGGCGAGGAGGAGTCGGGCGAACATCGATTCCAATGGACGAAAAACTCCGAAACGCTCGCAAACGCCTACCTTGCCATCGTGGCGATCTGCCATCAAACAAGTCCATTGGGTGAGCGCAGACTTGAGGGCCACATCCACAATCAACCAAAATACGGATGGGACTACCTCAAAGAGAAGTTCCTCCTTTCGGCATTGGACGACGCTCGTTGGCACACCCCCTCGGGCTGGCAGTTAATCACTCCGGCCGATCTCTCCATGCTGTTTTCAGACTCAACCTCCGGCCTGACACTGAACCGCATTAACGAACGAGCCTATTTACTCAACAACCTGGGCGATCAACTCTCTACGATTGGGCTCGATAGCATCACTCAGCTTTTTGAGGACTGCGGCAGGCATCTCGCTGGAGACAACGGGCTTTTTGCAGTACTCAGGCGAACGGATGCCTATCGCGATCCAGCAGCCAAGAAGGCTCAATTTTTCCTCTCTATTGCAATCCAGGAGTGCGGGTGGCATCCCGTCGACCAGATCAGTCTTGCATCACCAGTCGACTACCATGAACTACGTGGACACCTAAGGATTGGCACGGTAGAAATTTCAGACACCTCACTGCGTGCGAAGATCGAACGCGGACTTACTTTGTCGGAAGAAGAGGATTCGGCGCTCAGGCTTGCCGTACAGGATGCAAACGGCCGCATAGCCAGTGCCACACGCACAACAACCAGCTCACTCCACTACCTGCTCTGGAATACCTTTCGCAACTGCTGCCCACGAGGCTCTTTAGCAACCCACTGCCAAGCATGCCCTCCGAGTTGTAACCTCCCCTCTCGGTATAAAGAAGCGAAGCCCGACCCACAGAAATGCATATTCTCTAGTCACTGCGACTCAGCCAACAAAATCAGTAAGCCGAATGAACCGCCCTACATGGGACACTACTACTAGCGCCGAGTTCAGTTGAGTTGAGGGATAGGCAATGGCGAAACTAAGCGGCGAGCTTCGCAAGCAGGGTGGCCGCGCGCAGCCACCGCACTGCTCTGACCAGCTCGTCGAGGGCGCGAGAGGCAAGCTTGCGCAGCTGCCTCTTCAGGTCGGCCCGGTGAACGTCAAGGTCGATGTCGCGTGAGCGGGTTCAGTCGATGCGCTTCAGCTTCTGTATCGCTGAGGCGAGGTTTGTCGAGGAAGACCAGACGCCGGACGCCCGTGACGATCATGTGCACGCAGAGGGCCAAATCACGAACTTCAAGCTTCAGTTGTATGGCCACACCAACGTAGACTTACTGCGTTGTCGAGTACCATACATCGTCTGAACCTACAGTCCACACGAAGTGAGGGAGAGCCACGGAAGCGGGGGACTCTCATTTCCTGCGACATCGCTTGAGAGACGACCAAGAGTCATCGCTCCTCGTGAAACGGGCATAAGCGAGACTCACAGTTGGCACAGGCTGCTCTGCTGCAGGGGTCAGCGCGAGCAAGTCTGTTCGATTTAGAACCAAAGACATACAAGGCTTGCTGAACAAGTCGAGGTGAATAACTCGGGAGGTCTGAACGAAATCTCTTGAGATCGATGGCGGTGGCCTGCGTGCGCACCCACTGAACATGAGACTCGTAACTGCTAGCGCTTTGAGGTCCACGGAGGCGCTGGATTGCTCGGGCCACATTGGTGTCGACAACTACTAAGTCTGAGCCATTAAAGTCAGGGAACCAGGGGGTCAGACCGGGAGCTAGAGCTGGCGTTGTTAGAGCGCTCACGAACATTGTGGCGAGTTTTCGGCCTACTCTGTAGACTGCGCTGAGTTGCGCCACCAGCCTCTCGGCGCGCGTTTGGGCGTTGGCCTCTTCCCTTTGCACCTCTGCTTTGATTGATGCAAATCCACCTGGCTTTATGAGATGGAGCCATGCAGATGTGGGTAATTTACCCATGTCCCCCATCCGCCTTAGCGTTTTCGAAGCTTCCTTGACGTGACAAGGTGAATTTGGGTGTGCATTACATGTAAACTCATCATCTGTTTTCCGGACACTGCACCAGCGGTCAAATGCGTCTGCAGATGAAATATGCTCACATGACGAGCTCCCAATAAGCGCACGAAGCTTACTCGACGAAATGAGACTCCTCGCGATTGCACTCGCCATTGTTCGTTGCTGCTCCATGATGACGACATCCCTACGTGCTTGGAACATCGCCATGGCAACGAAAAGGCGAAACAACGCTGGGTCTCTACCTGCCGCAAGGCTTCTTACGTCTACGGCGAAGCTGCCTACGCGCCCAGGGTCACAGTAATACGGAGTGGTGTTTGGGCCTTCCCAGCGACCATAGACATGCGCGAAGTACCAAGAAACAACCCTTAGAACTGCTTGAGCTGCGGGCGAGGTTGTCTCTGTAGATTTTCTGCTCACTATGGAATGCTCCTCGCTCCGGGCGTGAATTCGGGACTAGATCGTGAGCGACCAAGTCTTGCCCCTTTCTAAACTCACTGCACGAGCCGGCTAGTGGGGGCGGTCACTAGCTCTATCTCAGCCTGCCTTTGCTTTCCGGGAGTCGGCACCAGTAGAGCCCAAGCGACTGCTTACCTTGCGCTGCGCGCGACGCCTAAGAATAAGGACTCGGTCGAGCGGAGTAGCTCGCCCCTTTTTTTCTTCGCCCCATATCCGGGTCGTCTTTGATTTCTCATCGAAATTGTCTTGGTCGATGCGGACGAGGTCGAAAGGGACAACGCCCGAAACCTCCTCCCATACGCGCTCTGCGAGAGGAAGATGATTGCCATATTCCACTACATCGCCAATGACCAGCGCAACAGCCCCACTGGGCTTCACTACTTGCCCGGCGGAAAGCAAGAAGCTAGTCATGAATGAGAGGTACCGATCCAGCGAATCCGTGCCATCAAGGGCGCGATCCACAGCGATTGGCTCAAATCCTAGGAACCAGAGACGGAGCCAATTGAAGGCACCGTAGCGAAGTACCCCGAGATAGGGAGGGGACGTAACCACTGCGTCAACCTGGGAAATCCTGGCCGTCTCGAGGAGAACGGGAAGGCTAGTCGCGTTTCCCTGAAGTATGGTGGCTCGAGGACTCTCGGGAATTGGGCCCCCACGAAACAGCCAAACCACTCGTTCGCGAAGCTGGTGAAAGACGTCCACTGGAGGTTGTTTCAATCCATGTTTTCGAACGAACTTCTGGACGTACCCGACCGACATACTGAAGGTATTTGGCATATCGATGGACAGATATGCTGTACCACCGCCTTTCCGGAACTTGCCATGCATGATTCCCAACAGAGCGCCTCGCAAGAACAGGTCCTCCGGCGAATCACCAAGCTGTTCTTTCACGTAGACGAGCTGGGCTAGGGTCCTGGGATGGAAAAATGTATGGACTGCCTCTGGAACCGACTCCATATCGGCGCCTCCAGGATATTCAGAGGCAAGTTCACGCAGTCGCGTAAGAACATCCCGGGCCTCCACTGGCTGCGTCTTCGCCCGTGCCAGGGTAACTGCAAGCGGGTTTAGGTCAACTCCGACGCATGGGCGCTCAAGGAGCAACGCTTCAACTAAGCTAGTACCGCTGCCGCAGAAAGGGTCCAGGACAAGGTCTCCGCGGCGGGTAAGCGCTTGCAAAGCCTGTCTCGGAACCCTTGGTGGGAAACACCCAAGATAGCTACACATGCTGTGAAACGCGTGCTTCTTCTCGCCCATCCTATTCCTCGTCTTCCTCGCCCATCCGGCTTGAAGCACTGATGCTGTGAACCACGGTTTGAGCCAGCCGATCCAATTCTTTCTGCTGATAATCGTCGAAATCCTTCCCCTGAAAAGGGGGCGGCTGGCTTTGTTCTGAAAAGTATTTCGCCCAGGCGTAGAAGGCCACATACAGGAGAAAGTTGTTGCGCATCCTCTTCAGACCAATTTCTTGGTATCCGCCCCGCTCAAGGAGGTTGTCGAGGTGGCGATTGTTCATGTTTACGAATACCTTGGGATCCTTACCGTCGTCTTTGACTTCGGCAACCGAGTTTTCGCCCCAGCCGTACTCAGGCCACTGGTCCTTAAAGACAGCAATTGGGTCCGGAACCTGGACTTTCCCCTTGTTCTCGGTCCCTGTGGTCGGCTGTTCTTCTGCCTTCTCCACCTTGAGGGTGACTTTTGCACTGAGCTGGCGCTCATCTGGGGTAAAGAGGAATACGGTCAGCGTACCCTCATCACCAGCCTTGGCCTTAGCCGCAATGCCGTTCACTTTAGGAACGGACGCGACGTAGGGGCCTGCGGGAGCGTGCTCGACGGACCGGGCGGGGACGCTTCCGTGGGTAGCTGCTCATCTTGATTTTCACCGCACGCGGATACCGTCTGT
>NZ_JAKCFA010000019.1 GCF_024198215.1 Myxococcus qinghaiensis | reverse complement strand
CCCAGGTTCGACGTCGCCTTCAGCACCTGCTGCTGCGCCGCATCGGCCATTGCCCGCTGTGCCTCCGCAGACTCGGAGCTCGCGCTCCTCCTCTCGGGCCGTCCCGCATCTGATCAAGTAGTACTAGGGGCCAGCTTGCCAGCACAGCGCCAAGAGGAGCAGGCTTCCATCCCAGTACGACGGGTCCTTCTCATCTGACCCGTGGGGGAATGGGCTTGCTGTCACCGGCGGACACCGCACTCCTGGACTCGCTGGACCGGCATGCCCGGCGGCGTGCGGAGGGCATCCCCACGCTGAGTGTCCTGGTCGGCCCCCAGGAACGCGCCCTCCTCCTCTGGGATGAATGGCTTCACCGCAGCGGATTGAAGGCCACGTCCTCGGCCAGCGAAGACCTTCGCACCACCGTCTCCACCTGGGCCTCCGCCCTCGCCTCCGAGCGCAATCTCTCTCGTGACGCGGAGAGCTACGTCGTCCTCTCCCAGCGCGCCTTCTCCCCTCGCGAGCTGCACTTCGATGGCAAGACGCCCCACGAGCGTCACGTCCTCTTCGAGCGACTGGAGCCATCCCACTCCGAGCCCGCTACCTGGGCCTTGTGCCGACAGCTCCTCGTAGCCCCCTCGCCCGCCGAGCCCGGAGCACTCCCCTCCGAGGTTCGTGAAGCCATCACTCGCGACCCGCTCCGCCTCCTCCACGCGCTCCTCTGCCTCATCCCCGAGGGCCGTGCTCCCGCCCTCCAGCTCCGCGTCTCCCCTTCCGACCCGCGCAGCCTGCGCACAGCGACCGCCCTCTGTACCGCGGCCCCCATGCTTCACATCGCATGCATGCTGCCTCCCGAGTCGCTCGGCGAGCCACGGAGCCGCAAGGAGTCTCATGCCCTCGCCATGCTGCGTGAGGGCCTGCTCGAACTCCCCGACCCCAGCAGCGTCTCCGCTCCGCCCGTCACGCCCCTCGCCCCTCCCACTCCGTTGACGCATCCCCCGGAGAAGGCTCCCTCCGCGTCGCCGCCCGCACAGGACGCCAAAGCCGAGCCCCTCCTCGAACGCTTCCGCGAGAGTGCACGGGCCGTCCGCGTCGCTCGACAGAAGGACGAAGCCCGCGCCCGCAGCAAGGCCGAGCGCTTCCTCTACAACAAGATTCTCCAGGTCCACCCGGCCACCCGGGGCCTCTTCGCCCTCAATGCCACCGTGGACCTCGGCGACGGCAGTCGGCCCCTGGAAGTGGACTTCCTTTGCCGTGAGCTTCGGCTCGCCGTGGAGATCGACGGATACCACCACTTCCTCGACCCCGAGCGCTTTCGCCGCGACAGACGCAAGGACCTCGCGCTCCAGCGCGCCGGCTTCTGGGTGGCCCGCTTCCTCGAAGAGGACGTGGTGCCCCGGTACGAAGACATTCTCAAGACCATCGAAACGCTGATGGACGCCCGACGGCAGGAAGCCGCCGCGCAAAGGACAACGCATGGACAGCGCTGACAACCGGTTGGCGGGACTCGCTCTCGCCTGGCTCGCTCCCCGTCCCCACCGCACCGGCACCCGAGCGGAACTCGACAAGGCCCTGCGCCCCTTCGTGGAACACCGCTTCAGCCGCGCCGAGTGGAAGGCCCACCTCGACTCCGTGCTGGAACTCCTGCTGCAAGAACAGCTCGTTTCAAAGAAGAACAAGTCGGGTCTGGAGCTCACCAGCGCGGGCCTCACTCAGGTCCTCCAGTTCCTGCGCCTCGAACAGCTCCCCAAGGGCCTGACCTGGAAGAAGCTCAAGGCCACCTACCTGCTCGCCAACAGCCTGGAACTGACGCCCTCCAAGGCCGTACTGGCTCGACTCGCCGACGCGGACGGCGTGCGCGCCGCGGTGCTCGGCCGCCAGTACCCCACCGTGAGCGCGGGAGACCCGTCCCTCCCCCAGCTCCGAGACCGGCTCCTCTGGCGACAGCTCGGCGTCGACACCGAGCGCCCCTTCTCCCTCGCCGCCGTGCAGGCGCACCTCCTTGGCAAGCTGCTCGGCACCGAGGTGAAGGACCCTCGTAAAGCCGTGGAGCAGCTCACGGCCCGCGTCGCCGGAGCCACGCGCGCCGACGCGGAGGCCGTGCGCCTCACACTCCTGCGCAAGTGGTTCCTCCCGGAGCAGCCCGCTGTTCCCACCATCGTGTCCACCGCGCCGACGACCCGCGACGCGGAGCCCTCGCCCCCGCGCAAGGAGGACTTCGCCACCCGCGTCCTCTCCGTGGCTCGAGCCCTGCCCACCGGGCGCTTCGGCCGCGACAAGGTGTTCATCTCCCACGTGTGGAAGGCCCTCCAGCCCGAGTGGCCCCACCGCGAGGCCTTCGACGCCGCGCTGCTCGAAGCCAACCGCACCCAGCGCCTGTCGCTGACTCGCGCCGACCTCGTCTCGGCCATGAACCCCACGGACGTCGCCGAGTCCGAGGTGCGCTCCTACGGCGCCAGCTTCCACTTCGTCGTCGTCTGATTCGTCCTTCCAGGAGCGCGCATGTCCAGCGACCCTCGACTCAAGGTCTTCCTCTCCGACAGCGGAGAGGTCTTCAGCGGCGTCCAACAGGGCCAGTACCTCTGGCAGCCCGACCCGTTCGACGTGGAGACGCTCAACGCACCCGCGCGCCGCGCCTTCAAGCGCCTGCTGGACCGCGCGACGACCACGTCCCCTCCCGACTCGGGCAAAATCCTGCTCCTGCTCGGCGAGTCCGGCAGCGGCAAGACGCACCTGGTGCGCGCCTTCCGCAACCACGCGCACGGACAGAAGCGCGGCTTCACCGGCTACATGCCGATGACCGTGGATGCCGCGCACTACGACCGCTACATCCTCTCCAGCCTCATCGACTCATTGGACCACCACCCCTACGACGTGGCCCACGGCGACGACAGTGGTGTGATGCACCTGTCCAACACGCTGATGAGCCAGTGCACCAGTCTCTTCGCGCCGCTCATCGAACATGAGCAGAAGATTTTGGATGACGATGAACTGCACGGTACCGTCCGCGCCGTCGCGGACGAACTCCTGGCGGATCCGCGCTTCCGGAACGTGGAGGTGGACCTGCTGCGCGCGCTCATCTACTTCCAGCGCAGGGACCCCCGCATCAACCGCCGACTCTTCAACTGGTTGCGCTGCGAGGAGATATCGGCCGAGGACCGCAAGGTCATCGGCGAGCTCGTTCCCCGCACGTCGGACGACGGACCTGCTCGAATGGTCGAGCAACTGAGCCGGCTCATGGGTGCGCTGGGGCACGCGCTACTGCTGTGCGTGGACCAGATCGAGGACATCAGTGACTTCGACCAGCGCCCGCAGATGGAGAACGCGTTCCGCCGGGCGATGAACACCCTGGCCGCCGTCGCGGGCAAGGTCCCCCGGGCTGTCGTGGTCATCTGCTGCCTCTCCGACTACTGGGCGAAGATGCAGCCCCTGCTGACGCGCGCCATGGTCGACCGCATCGAAAACGACCCGGAGCCCGTGACGCTGGAGCGCACCGTCACCGCGAGCACCGCGCGGGACATCGCGGCACGAAGGCTTCGCTATCTCTACGAGCAACGAGGCGTGGCCTTCGACCCCAACACGCCCACCTACCCCATCCCTCCCGAAGGCTTCGAAGCCCTGGGTGGACAGCGCGCTCGCGACGTCTTGAACGCGTGCCGTCGGTATCGCGAGCGTGCCATCGAGCTGCAGCGTCTCCCAGACGCCTTCCCGCTCCCTCCCTCCGGGGGCACGAGCGGTATCACCACGAAGGACTCCACGACAGTTCCGGCAAGCATCGACATGGACCAGTCGTGGACCGCTTTCCGCGCCGCCTACAAGGAAAAGCTCCCAGAGGACGCGTCCGACGTGACGGCGCTGCTTGCATGGGCCATCGAGATGGGGAGCGAGGAGCTGAACGGCTCGCCCCGCTTCCTGGTGAAGACTCGCAATGGTGATGACTTGCTGGACGTCGGCGTCCACCCGTCTGGCAACAAGCTCATCCTCGCGCTGTGTGAACGCAAGTCGTCGGGCGGTGGCCTGGGGCGCCAGATGGCGGAGGCACTCAAGCTCGCGGCAGGCAAGACTCCGGTGCTGGTGCGGACCTCCGAGTTCCCGGCCACGAAGGGGACCCTGGTGGAAGAGCAACTGGGGCATCTCTTCCGCCAGGGTGGGCGGCGCGTGGTCCTGGGGGACAGCGACCTGAGGGACCTGGCGGCCCTGCGAGACTTCCGCGCGCAGCACGTGGGACAGGCGGCCCTCGCGGAGTGGAGCCGCACCGCGCGGCCCGTCACGCGACTGAAGTCCATGGGCGACATCCTCGGACTGGAGCGGCTCGGGCTCCCGCCTCCGCCCGCGGGGCCCGCGCGTCCCAAGACAGATGGCGAGCCCGCGAGCCGCGTCACGAAGAGCGCTGAGGTCCCTGCCCCTGCCCCGCCACCCCGCGCCAGGACGGAGAACGGCTTCATCCCCAGGCAGGCCGGGTTCTTCGATAGCGCGGTGACTTCACCCTTCGGGGAACCGCTTCGCGACACAGCGAGCGAAGCCCCCTCGCAGCCCGCCCGTTCGGGAGTCTCCCGTGCGCCCACGGACGCGCGCCCCCAGGAAAAAGCTTCATCGAGTCCAGCCAGTGCGCCCACCGCACCGCGCACCTCGGACAAGGCTTCATCGGGTTCAGCCAGTAGCTCCACGGCACCGCGTCCCCCGAGCCAGCCGCCCGTCTCCGTGGATGACGCCGAGAGCGCCACACAGAACATGAAGGCGGTGGGTGAGCTGTTGACGGGGCACGAGAGCCGACCCGCCGCGCAGCCATCCGGCCCTCCTGTTCCCGGGGGGCTCACGCGGAAGCCTCGCCCCACTCCCGCATCAGGCACGCCGGTGGCTCGGGTCACTCCTCCGGCAGGTACTCCGGTGGCGCGGGTCACTCCTCCATCCGGCACTCCGGTAGCTCGGGGCACTCCCGCCTCCGGTACCTCAGCGCCTCGCGTCACTTCCGCGTCAGGAATGCCGGGCTCTCACGCAGCCGCCCCCCCGGCTCCTCGCGAGGTGCTCACGGGCCCGTTGGGGATAGGCGCCTCTGAAGGGCTCCTCACGCAGCCCATCTCCATCGACCCTTCGGAGCTGACACGGCACAGCGCGTTCCTGGGTGGCTCGGGCAGCGGCAAGACGACGCTCGCGCTCAACATCCTGGAGCAGCTCCTGCTGCGCGGCATCCCCGTCATCCTCATCGACAGGAAGGGCGACCTCGCCACCTACGCCCGCCCCGAGTCCTGGGACGAGCCGCTGGAAGACGCCGTGCTCAAGGAGCGGCGCCGGCTGCTGCGCGAGCGCGTGGACGTGGCGCTCTATACGCCGGGGCGCTCGGACGGCAGACCCCTGGCCATTCCCATCGTCCCTCACGGCATGGAGACCTTGCCCGCCGAAGAGCGGGAGCAGGGCGTCCAGCAAGCAGCGGATGCCATCGCCGGGATGCTCGACTATCGCACCAGCCCCAATGACAAGGCCGCGAAGGCCCTGCTCGCCCAGGCGCTCCGCCTGCTGATGAGCCAGTCCTTCGGCAAGGAAGTCACCCTGGAGCTCATCCAGCAGTTCGTCACCTCGCAGGACCCCGCGCTCCTGGAGGCCACGGATGGGATCAACCCGAAGATCTTCGCGAAGCTCTCGCAGGACCTCAGCGTGTTGCGCATCAACCTGCGCTCACTGCTGACCTCGGGGGGCGAGCGGCTCGACTTGGACGAACTGCTCGGACGTGGCGTGCACGGCATCCCCGGGCGCACGCGACTGAGCATCATCAGCACGAAGTTCCTCGGCGACAATCCGCGCGTCCTCTTCTGGGTGTCCCAGCTCCTGCTGGAGACCCACCGCTGGGCCAGTCAGCACCCCTCGCCCCAGCTTCAGGCCGTGCTCCTCTTCGACGAGGCGGACCTGTACCTGCCCGCGACGAGCAAGCCCGCGACCAAGGAGCCCATGGAGAGCCTGCTCAAGCGAGCGCGCTCGGCGGGTGTCGGCATCATGCTCGCCACGCAGAGCCCCGGAGACCTGGACTACAAGTGCCGGGAGAACGTGCGCACCTGGTGCGTGGGGCGGGTGAAGGAAGACAACGCCATCCGGAAGGTGAAACCCATGTTCGCCGAGGCCCGCGTGGATGCCGAAGCCAAGCTCCCCGGGCAGAAGCCAGGACAGTTCCATGTGCTGCGCGAAGGCAAGGTGCAGCAACTCAAGGCCGACCGCTCCGTCATGCGCACCGACCAGCTCTCCGAGGACGAGATTCTCCGGTTCGCTCGCCAGACACGGGAGCAACACTCGCCCCCCACCAGTCCGGCCAGGCCCACTGGGACGAACTGAAGTCCCGAGAAGGACCCGCGACTTCCTGCTAGGAAGCGCCCCGGAATGAGTACCCGGCCGCTTCCACCTCCGCTGGACCGAGCGCGCTTCGATGCGCTCGTGGCCCAGGGCTTCAATCAAGTCCCCGTGGTCCGACGGTTGGAGCCGGGCGCCCTGCGTCCCGTGGACCTGCTGCGCGCCCTCCCCCCCGGACATCGGTTCCTCCTGGAGAGCACCCGCGTCAGCGAGGAAGGGCGCTACTCCTTCCTGGGCTCGCAGCCGTTCCTCCGCTTCTCCGCCAAGGGAGACCAGGGCTTCATCAACGACGCACTCCAGGCAGGCCCTCCGCTGGACATCCTCCGCGCTCTGTTCAAGCGGTGGCGCGGCGTGCGGCTGCCGGGGCTGCCCCTCTTCGTCGGCGGCGCGGTGGGCTTCTTCGCCTACGAGGCCAATCACTACTTCGAGAAGCTCCCGCGACATCCGCACGATGACCTGAAGGTGCCGGACATCGCCCTGTCCTTCGTGGACACCTTCCTCGCGGTGGACCACCTCGAAGGACACCTGCTCGCCATCGCCACGGGCTCCGACTGGGAGGACTGTTCACGACGACTGGATGCGCTCGAAGCCCACGTGCTTCGCGCCGTCCCCACGGTGCCTCCGTCACCACCGAGCACCTCCACCGTGGAGCCCCGCTCCAACTTCACGCAGCAGGGTTATCTGGACGCGGTGGAGCGCGTGCGCGAGTACATCCGCGCTGGAGACACGTATCAGGTCAACCTCTCCCAGCGCCTGGAGGTCGACTTCCCAGGCGAACCGCTCGCGCTCTACGAGACGCTCTCCGCCACGAACCCCGTCCACTTCGCCAGCTACCTCGAAGGCGACGGCTTCCACATCGTGAGCGCTTCGCCGGAGCGACTGGTCCGCGTGGAGCAGGGCCGCGCCATCACCCGCCCCATCGCCGGCACCCGTCGCAGAGGCACGCCCGAGGAGGACGCCCGCTTCGTCCACGAGCTGCGCACCAACGAGAAGGAGCTCGCCGAGCACGCGATGCTCGTGGACCTGGAGCGCAACGATTTGGGACGCGTCTGCGCGTACGGCTCCGTCGAAGTCACGAAGCTGATGGAAATCGTCGAGTACGCCCATGTCCTCCACATCGAGTCCGAGGTGACAGGGCAGCTCGCTCCGGGCATCGAGCCGCTCGACGTGGTGGGCGCGCTTTTTCCTGGTGGAACGATTACCGGCGTGCCGAAGATTCGCACCATGCAGCTCATCACGGAGCTGGAGCCTCACGCGCGGGGCCTCTACACCGGCTCGCTCGGCTATGTGTCCTTTACCGGTGACCTGGACCTGAACATCGTCATCCGCACGCTGCTCGTGAAGGACGGCAAAGCCTACGCACAGGTGGGTGGCGGCATCGTCCACGACTCGCAGCCGCGCCAGGAGTACAAGGAGACGCTCAACAAGGCGCGCTCACAGCTCCTCGCCCTCTCCGCGAGCGGAGGCGCGCGATGATTCTCCTCATCGACAACTTCGACTCGTTCACCTTCAACCTCGTCCAGGCGCTCGGGGCCCAGGGCGCACGCGTGAAGGTGGTTCGCAACGACGCCCTCACCGTGGCCGACATCGAAGCACTCCAGCCCGAGCGCATCGTCATCTCTCCCGGCCCTGGCACGCCCGAGGACGCGGGCATCTCGCTGGACGTCATCCGCGCCTTTGGCGGACGCGTGCCCCTGCTCGGCGTGTGTCTGGGACACCAGTGCCTGGGGCAGGTGTTCGGCGCGAAGGTGGTGCGCGCGCCCGTGCCCGTCCACGGCAAGACGGCGGAAGTCGAGCACGCGGAGCAGGGCGTCTTTCACGGGCTGCCCAGGCCCTTCACGGCTGCGCGCTATCACTCGCTCGTAGTGGAGCGAGAAGGACTCCCGGACTGCCTGGAGGTGACGGCCTGGCACGAAGGGCTCATCATGGGCATGCGTCACCGGGAGCTGCCTGGGCTGGAGGGCGTGCAGTTCCATCCCGAGTCGTTCCTCACGACGCACGGTCCCCGGTTGCTCGCCAACTTCCTTGCAGCTCGGCGCTGAAGCACGAGACGGAGCCCGCACGCATGTTCTCCACGGTGGCGGTGAATGGTGAGGTGCGGCGCTGGGAAGACCTCCCCCTGCACGACTTCGCCCAGGGCTTCTTCTTCGGCGCGGGCTTCTTCACCACCTTCCGAATCGACGACGGAGTTCCCCTCTTCCTCGCGCGGCACCTGCGACGGCTCACCGAGAGCCTCGCCGCATTTCCCGAGGCCGTCCGCGCGCCGCCGTCCGAGCTGCTCCACCCCGACGCCGTGAGGGAGTCCCTTCGTCGCTGCGTTGAATCCACCTCCGCGCTCGGCCCGCGCTTCACGGGCATCGGCAAGCTCACCGCGAGCGATGGTCGGCTCCTGCTCACCTTCCGGCCTCCCGCGCCGGACGCGGAGCGACTCCAGCGTGAGGGGCGCGCCGTGGACACAGTGGAGGCCGGCGCCTACCGACACGGTGAGCCCCTGCCGAACCACAAGGGCCTGTCGTACTTCCGCCAGTTCTCGCTCATGCAGCACTCCCCTGTGCTGGCCAATGACGTGGGACACGCGTGCGAGCTGCCCACCGCGAACCTCTTCGTGCTCCTGGACGGCGCGCTCGTCACACCGCCGCTGGATGCGCCGTGCCTGCCGGGCATCATCCGCGCGGTGCTCCTGGACTCGGGCCACATCGACGACATGCCCGTGCGCGAAGACGTCATTCCACTGACGCGGCTCCCTGAGGCGCGGGCGTGTGTCTTCACCAACTCCGCGGTGCTGGCCACGGGTGTGCCGAAGCTGCTCGGCCGCGCACTGCCCGACAGCCTGTCACTGGCGGCGCGAATCCGGCAGCACGTCCTGGCCATGGCGTCGCGCGAGGGTTGAGGCAGACTGGGCGGCCATGAGCCGCTCCCTCGTCATCGTGCACCGCTGGGCAGGACGTCCGGACACCGACTTCTATCCCTGGCTCGAGGAGCAGCTGCGCCAACCTCCGGCGCCCTTCGACTCCATCCGCACGCTGGACATGCCCGAGCCGGGGACACCCACCATCGAAGGCTGGGGCTCCGCGCTCACACAGGCCCTGGGGCCAGTGCCTCCGCCGTCCACGGTGTTCCTGGGCCACAGCGTGGGCTGTCAGACCATCCTCCGCTACCTCGCACAGATGCCCGAGGGCCACCGCGTGGAGGGCGCCGTGCTCGTCGCGGGCTGGTTCGAGGTGGACAAGACCTGGGGCTCGCTGCAGCCGTGGCTCGACACGCCCATCGACTTCGCGCGCGTCCGCGCCGCGCTGGGCCACTGCGTCGTGGTGCTCTCGGATGGAGACCCGTTCACCTCCGACTGGCGCCGCAATCGCCAGCTCTGGGAGGAGCGACTCGGCGCTGAAGTCATCGTCGTCCCGGGCGGACGGCACTTCAACAACCCGCGTGAGCCCGCCGTGCTGGAGGCGTTGCTGTCACGCTTCGGCACGCGCCCCACACCGTAGACAATCAGGGCTCCTCCGGACGAAAGCCCAGTCCCTTGGAGACCTCGTCGTCCCGCAGCGCGCGCCACGTGCCCTCGGCCACGTCCAGCACCACGGTGCCCACGGCCTCCCGGTGCAGCGTGAGCACCGGATGGCCCACGGCCGCCAGCATCCGCTTCACCTGGTGGTGCCGCCCTTCCGTCAGCGTCAGCTCCACCACGTCGGGCTCGCGCAGCCGAGCCTCCGCCGGCCGCGTGAGTCCATCCTCCAGCTCCACGCCCTCTCGCAGCCGCTGGAGCGCCGCGGGGCCCGGCCGCCCCGACACGCGCGCCACGTAGCGCTTGGGCAGATGCGTCTCCGGGGCCGTGCCGTGCCGCACGAAGCGCTCGTCGTTCGTGAAGAACAACAGCCCCGTGGTGTCACGGTCCAACCTCCCCACCGCGTACCACTCGAAGCCGAGCAGGGACTCGGGCAGCACCGCGCGCAAGCGCTCGAACACCGTGCCCACGCCCTCCGGGTCCGAGCCGTGCACCACCGGCCCCGCCGGCTTGTGGAACATCAACACCCGCGTCGACGCCGCGAGTGAGCACTCCCGCCCATCCACGCGCACCACCCCACCAGGACGCACCGGCGCGAAGGGCTCCAGCTCCACGCGTCCCTCCACCTCCACCCGCCCCGCGCGAATCGCCGCCTCCGCCTCCACCCGAGGCAGCACCCCGGCCCGCCCCAGGGCGCGCGCCAGCCAGTCCGAGCGTCCGTCCTCGGCGGCCTCCGCGTCCCTGCGCCGCGCCGCCTCCAGCCAGCGGGGCGTCTTGCTCTTTCGCGCCATCCTCTCGTCAGCTCCCTTCGTCACCCCGACATCCCATGTCCACCTTGGAGAACCAACGAGCACGTGTCTCCCGAGGGAGAAGCGGCGGACAGGCGGACGTCACGGCAGCGCCATTTGACTCCACCCGGGCGGCTCTGCCATTGCGCCGCCGTGGCCGTCCCTCCCGAAATCGCCGCTTCGCTCCAACACTTCCCGCCGCCCTCGGGGCCGTCCGTCGCCTTCACACTGCGACTGGCCGAAGCGCTGCACCGCTACGGCACCCCCGCGCACCGGCTGGAAGGGCTGATGCAACGCGTGTCGGAGCGCCTGGGCCTGGAGGGCCGCTTCTTCTCCACGCCGACGTCCCTCTTCGCGTCCTTCGGTCCGCCGGAAGCGCTGCGCACCAGCCTCATCCGCGTGGAGCCTGGCGACATGGACCTGGAGCGGCTCACGCTGCTGGATGTGCTCGCCGACGATGTCATCCAGGCGCGCCTCACGCCCGCCGAGGGCGCCCTGCGCGTGGAGGCCATCCTCGCGCGTCCACAGCGCTTCGGACCGGTGCTCCAGGTCCTCTGCTGGGCACTGGCCGGAGGAGCCGGCGCTCGGCTCTTCGGCGGAGGGCTGAAGGAGATGGCGGTGGCGACGGTGAGCAGCCTGCTCATCGGCCTGTTGAGCGTGGCGACGCAGCGACAGCCGTCCACCGCGCGCGTGCTGGAGCCGGTGGGCGCCGTGCTCTCCTCGGCGCTCGCCGTCCTGGCCGCGAGCTTCATCGGCCCCATGTCCGTCCAGGTCGCCACGCTGGCGGGGCTCATCGTCCTCCTGCCCGGCCTGACGCTGACGGTGGCCCTCAACGAGCTGGCCACGCGCCACCTCATCTCCGGCACCTCGCGGCTCACGGGCGCGGCGGTGGTGTTCCTCCAGCTCGGCTTCGGCGTCGCGCTGGGCAGCCGGCTGGCGGAGCTGTTGCCGCCGCCCGTCGCGCCGACCGTCGCCGCCGCGCTGCCCGCGTGGACGCAGGCGGCGGCCCTGGCCGTGGCGGGTGTGGCCATCGGCGTGCTGTTCCGCGCGCGCCCTCGCGACTGGGGCTGGATTGCCGCCGCGGGCACCTTCGCCTTCACCGGCGCTCGGCTGGGCTCGGAGCTGCTGGGGCCGCAGCTCGGCGCATTCGTCGGCGCGCTGCTCTTGGGCATCGGCGGCAACGCGCTGGCGCGGCTGCGCAACAAGCCCTCCGTCACCATCGTCGTGCCGGGGCTGATGCTGCTCGTGCCCGGCAGCGTGGGCTTCCGCAGCCTGTCCTCGCTGCTGGAGCGGGACGTGGTGGCGGGAGTCGACACGGCCTTCAACATGCTGATGGTCGCCGTGGCGCTGGTGGCGGGCCTCTTGTCCGCCAACGCGCTCGTCCCGCCACGCAAGGTGCTGTGAAGCTCAGCCCAGGCGCGTGAAGTAGATGGCAGCGAGCGACAGCAGGAAGTACGGCACCAGTCCGCCCGCGCCCGCGTAGTCCTTGGCCATGCGCTGACCGAAGAACAGCGACACCAGCGACACGGCCGATACGAGCGCGCCCCAGAAGGCCAGCGTCGCGCTGCCCGTGGCGATGAGCGCCACCAGCCCGGCGGCGCTGAGGGCGCCCGCGGTCAGCTCCATCAAGGTGATGACGCCGAGCATCAACGGAACGACACTCCGCAAGGGGCTCTTGGCGAAGTGGCCAGTGAGCCAGCCCAGGTTGCCCTTCCAGTCGATGACCTTGTCGAGCCCGGACTGGAGGAACAGGATGGCGAGGAAGGCGGAGCACAGCGCCTGAAGCAGCCACGCGGTGAACTGAGTCGATTCGAAAGCCGGCATGGCGCGGCACTCTAGCCGCCTGGGGCCCGGGCCCAAGTCTTCTCCCCTGGAGACCTGCCAGGCAGCCGTGGGGGTCGCTCCCCCCTTCCCTCCCACGGATTGAGCCCTAACTTCACGGGTATGGCATCCGAGCAGACCGCCCGGCGCGTCTTCACCGGCCTCATCCTGCTGTCCATCGTGCTCCTGGCGCTGGTCATCCAGCCCTTCGCCAAGGGCATCTTCCTGGCCGCGGTGCTGGCGGGGGCGTTCTACGGCGTGCACTCCCGGCTGACGCGCAAGCTGCGCGGGCGCAAGAACATCTCCGCTGGGCTCATCTGCACCATGGTCGTCCTCGCGTTGCTGCTCCCCCTGGGAGGGCTCACGGCCTTCGTGGTCGCCGAGGTGTCCTCCGGTGCGCAGTTCGTCACCAAGACGGTGCAACAGGAGGGCGTCGAAGGCCTGGTGCAGAAGCTGCCGGGGCCGGTGCGCAGGGGCGCGGAGAGCCTGATGGAGCGGCTGCCCATGGAGGAGGCGCACCTGGACGAGAGGCTCCAGGAGCAGGTGAGCAGCCAGGGCGGCACGGCGGCGCGCGCGGTGACGGGCGCGGTGGCGGCCACGGGCTCCATCGCCTTCCAGACGGTGATGATGCTCATCGCCCTGTTCTTCTTCCTCACGGACGGGCGGGAGCTGGTGCAGTGGATTGAGAGCGTGTCTCCGCTGCGGCGCGGCGAGACGCTGGAAATCATGCGCGAGTTCCGCAGCGTGTCCGGCGCGGTGCTGCTGTCGTCACTGGCTACCGCGGGCGTGCAGGCCTTCGCCGCGCTCATCGGCTTCCTGATTGTCCAGGTGCCCGCGCCGCTGTTCTTCGCGGGCGTCGCCTTCTTCATGGCGCTCATCCCCGCGGTGGGCGCCGCGATTGTGGTGCTGGCGGCCTCGGCGCTCATGTTCTTCAGCGGACACCCCTGGGCCGCGCTGTTCCTGGCCATCTGGGGCACGGTGGTGGTGGGGCTGGTGGACAACGTCGTCAAGCCGCTGCTCGCCAAGCGCGGCATGCACCAGCACGGCGCCATCGTCTTCTTCTCGCTGCTGGGCGGCCTGGCGGCGTTCGGCACGGTGGGCCTGCTGCTCGGCCCGCTCATCGTCGCCTTCTTCCTGGCCCTGGTCCGCATCCACGAGCGCGACTACGGCCGCAACCACCCCGGCCCCGGCAGCCCGAGCACGCCCGGCCCCCAGGATGGACGAGGCCCTCCCCAAGAGGCGCTCGCGTCCCAGGCCCACGACAGCCACTGACGACCGCCGCGCTCCCCGTCTGGAGCGAGGAGCGCGGTGCTACGCTTTCGTCAGAACGACGCGCCGCTCGCGCGCCGGCCCGGCGAGGCCGACAGGCTGGACAGGCTGGACAGGCTGGAGTGCAGCACGAAGGTAGCGCTCGAGCCGATATCCGGGCTGCGGTTCGCGGAGACCCCATCGGTGCCGGCCATGGCGGCCGACAGCGTCGCCGTGGACACCACCGTGCCCGACGCGTTCTTCACCGTCACGGTGTCACCGCTGTTCGACAGGCCCAGCGTGCCCGTGGACGCGGCCACCGCGCCCGGCGTGCCCGACGGGATTCCCGCCGCGCCACCGAACACCACCACCACGCCGCCCGCCGCCACCGAGGCGCCGCTGGGGAACGTGTGCCGCACGCTCGCGGCGTCGGACACCGTCCACCCCGCGATGCTCAGCGCCGCCGTGCCGGTGTTGACCAGCTCCACGAACTCGCCATTCACGTCCGAGCCGGCCTCGTTCACCATCACCTCGTTGATGATGAGGTTGCCCGTGCCGCCGCTGCCGCCCGTCGCAATCGAGAAAGTCGAGTTGCTGGTGTCGGTGATGCTGGAGTTGGACGTGTCCGTCACGCGCACCCGCGCGGTGGTGCTCGCGGTGGCCGGCAGCGTCCACGAAAGGCTCCCCGCCGAGGCGGACGTGCTCGACGACAGCGTCGTCCAGGTGCTGCCGTTCAGCGTGTACTCCACCCGCACGTTCGCCACGTTCGACGACGTCCACGTAATCGTCCGCGCGCTGCTCGTCGTCCAGCTCTCACCGCCGTTGGGCGACGTCACCGTCACGCTGGCCGACACCGAGTCGCTAGGGATGAGGAAGTCCTTGATGATGCCCATGTGCTGCATGCCGGAAGCGCCGCTGTCACCGGAGACCGCGGGGGACAAGTCGCCGATGGGCGAGTACACCCGCGTGTCCACGACGAGGCCGTTGGCGAACGAGCTGCCGCCGATGACCACCGACGTCTGGTACTGCCGCAAGTCACTGTCCACCAGCACGTGGTCATAGGGGCTGTTGCGGCCCGCGTTGGTGTTGGTGTTGCCGTTGCGGTCGGCGGGGTACGGGCTGGCGGTGGAGACCACCTGCGAGAAGGTGCTGAAGCACGCCTCGGAGCGACTGCTGGTGTTGAAGTCGCCGCCGATGACCAGGTAGTCCCCCGCGGGGATGTTGGCCTGGATGCGGCCGACCAGGCTGGACGCCTCCGAGTTGCGCGTGCTGGCGTTCGACGTCAGCAGGTGCACGCTCACCGCCCACAAGTCCTTGGGCCCCGGGATGTCGATGCGCGCCCAGGCGAAGTCGCGATTGGTGACCTGCGGGTCATCCCACTCGCCCGAGGCGATGATGGGGTAGCGGCTGATGATGCCGTTGGGAATCTGCGCGCCGGCCTCGCGGTAGTACGAGAAGCCCGAGCCGAACGCCGTGTTCACGAAGCTCCGGATGTCCGCGGCGGAGTCCGTCAGGTAGTTGAACTCCTGAATCATGATGATGTCCGCGTCCGTGCCCTGGAAGATGCGGATGCCGTGGCCCGGGTCATAGTCCTGTCCGTTGCCGCTGGAGAGGTTGGCCGCCATGACGCGCAGGCGCACGCTGGCCAGTGAGTCCTCGCGCTCGGTGAGCGGGGCCTGCTCGGAGACGGGCTCCTCGCCGCCGCAAGCGGCGAGTCCCATGAAGAGCGACATGAGCCAGAAGCGCCACGACGACAGCACACGCGTGGATACGGCGAGGTTGTTTCGCACGAGGTCCGGTCCTGCTCCCGGTAGAGGAGCTGTTGAGTAGTCGGGCAATCAGTGCCCAAGGCCACAGCCTCAACTTACCCGGATGTCGTGTTGGGACGGCGCGTGAAACACGATTGAAACATGACGTGCCATCGCCCTACAGGGATGCCGCGGTGGAGATGGCGACAAATGCGTAACGCAAGCCCTTGCCCAGGGTGACGAACACGATGAAGGGCAAGGGCTTCACGCCCACCACGCCACCGGCGATGACGAACGCGTCGCCGATGATGGGCAGCCACGACATCACCAGCGCGGGCGCGCCCCAGGTGCGCAGCCGCGCCTCCACCTTCTGCATGCGGGGCCCCTCCTTCTCTCGCCGCCGGGCGTACCAACGCCCCAGGGGCCCACCTCCGCCGCGCGCCACCCACAAGCCCAGCACGTAGAGCGACAGCGCGCCGAGCACGTTGCCCACCGTCGCCACGCCCATGGCCAGCATCGGTGGGGTGCCGCCATAGATGAGCGCGGCGAGCAGCGCCTCGGAGGGCACCGGCACCACGGAACCCGCCAGCATCGCGACGAGGAAGAGACCTGGGAGCCCCCAGGTGGTGAGCATGGCTGCGTCGGGCATGGTGGGGTGGGTGCGAGAGGCCCCAGCAGTGTGCCACGCGAGAGCAGTTGGCGAGGAGATTCCTCGAAACCGCCTGCTCCCACCCCGCGTGCGAGCGTGTGCACCGCACGAAATGCGTGGCCCTGCTCGCGGACGCAGGGCTTGCGCGCGTGACGAGAGGCTTCGAGACGGAGAGGGCGGCGGCGCACCGCTTGCTATGGGCGGAAACCATCACCTCCCCCCGAAGGAACTCCGCGTCATGAGCAGCAGCGACCTTCCCGCGCCGAGCCTGAGCAACGACCTCCGCATCGTCCCCGTGGAGATTGCTCCCGAGACGTTCTGGGTGGGCAAGCGCGAGCCCGGGAACATCTTCTACGCCAACCCCTACCTCCGGCGGTTCCGGGGCACGGACGCGAAGACGCAGCGGGCCGCGGAGTTCAACCTCCTCATCGACCCCGGCTCCAGCAGCGACTTCTCCACCATCCACACCAAGGTGACGTCGCTCATCGGCGGCATGGAGCGGCTGTCGGCCCTGTTCATCAACCACCAGGACCCGGACGTGGGCTCGTCGGCGAGCATCATCTCCGCGCGCTATGCGCCCCGGGCAGGCCTGCTCTGCTCGGAGGACACGTGGCGGCTCATCGTCCACCAGAACCTGCCGCGCAACCGCTTCATCCCCACGGAGAAGTTCGCGCAGGGCCTGAGCGTACCCACCGGACACAAGCTGTTGCCGGTGCCCTCGCCCTTCTGCCACTTCCGGGGCGCGGTGATGCTCTATGACCCGCAGACGCGCGTGCTCTTCACGGGTGACTTGTTCGGCGGCCTCACCGACGCCAACGCCAAGGGCCTGTGGGCGGATGAGTCCGACTGGGCGGGCATCCGCGCGTTCCATCAAATCTACATGCCGGTGAACGCCGCCCTGGCCCGCGTCGTCGCCACCATCCGCAAGCTCACGCCGGCGGTGGAGATCATCGCGCCGCAGCACGGCCGCGTCATCCGAGGCCCGCTGGTGCAGCAGTTCCTGGAGCGCATGGAGAAGCTCCAGGTGGGCCTGGACATCATGGACGAGGCGCAGGACCGCACCCACCTCCAGGCCTGGAACTCGGTGGTGGACCGCGTGCTGGCGCTGGCGCGGGGCTACCTGGGCGACTCGGTGGACGTGAAGCTCGGAGCCAGCGAGGACCTGGCGGACACGTCGACGTTCGAAGGGAGTCGACTGGTGGTGAACAGGCTGGGCAAGTGGACCGTGGAGCACGTGGTGGACGTGCTGTGCAAGGGCGAGCCGCCTGAAATCGCCGGGCCCATCATGGTGGAGGCCACCAGCGCCGCCGCCGAGTACAACCTGCCCACGCCGCACCTGGACATCGAGGGCGCGGGTGCGCCGTCGCACATCTCGCTGTTGGACCCTTGAGCGCAACGGCTCGGGGCCAATGGACACCGAGGGAGAAGCGGTGGGCTCGACGGAAGAAGACTCCGGAGGCGTGGTGTACCTCGGAGGGCTGTCGCTGGAACCGGCGGTGACGGGAGCGCGGACACCGCCTCCCGTGCCCGTGACGACGCCGCCTCCCGTGTCGTTGGCGGAGACGCTGCGCGCGGTGACGCCCGTGTCACCGCATGGGACGTTGCTGCAGGGCATTCCCACGCCCGCGCCCGTGCCGGCCGCGTTGGTGCGCGGACTGCTGCCGGGACAGCTCGTGGCCGAGCGCTACCGGGTGGAGCGCTGGCTCGGCGCGGGAGGCAGCTCCACGGTGTACGAGGCGGTGGACCTGCACCAGGGTCAGCGCGTGGCGCTCAAGGTGCTGGCGACACCGCATGCGGAGCCATCCACGGTGGCGCGCTTCCGTCAGGAGGTGGAGCACGCGCGGGCCCTGGAGCACGTGAACATCCTGCGCGTCTTCGACGTGGGCCTGGATGGAGACCGGCACTTCCTCACGGTGGAGCTGCTGGACGGCGTGGACCTGCGCCACCGGATGCTGGAGCGACGGCCCACGCTCGCGCAGACGCTGCGCTGGCTCACCCACGCGGCCGTCGCGCTGGAGCACGCCCATGGTCGGGGCGTGCTGCACCGGGACGTGAAGCCCGCCAACCTCTTCATCACCCGTGCGGGGGTGCTGAAGCTGATGGACTTCGGCCTCGCCAAGAGCGCCCACGTGGCGGGGACGACGACGCAGGGGACGGTGCTCGGCACGCCGGAGTACATGGCGCCCGAGCAGGTGATGGGCAGCCCTCCCTTGTCCCCCGCCACTGATTTGTACGCGCTGGGCGTGGTGGCCTACGAGCTGTGCACGGGACAGCTTCCCTTCCGACACACGGACCCGGTGCCGCTGATGTTCCTGCACGTGCAGCAGGCGCCGGTGCCGCCCACCACGCTGCGCCCGAGCCTGCCGGGGCCATATGAGCGCGTGGTGCTGAAGCTCCTGGAGAAGCGGCCCGAGGACCGGTACGCCAGCGCGGCCGAGCTGCGCTCCGCGCTGGCGAAGCTGTGGCCCTGGGCGCTCAAAGAATCGGCTTGAGCGCGGCGGTATTGAGTCGCAGTCCGAGCTGGGGCCAGCGGGACGTGCGTGGGGTGAGGTCCGGCTGCTGGCACAGCGTGAGGACGCGCCCGCCCCCCGGGTGGAAGAAGTAGAGCGAGCGCGCGACCTTGAACTCGCTGGGGAGCGCTGCGTCGCGCTCGGGCCAGACGCGGCGGGTCGCCCACCAGGACTCCACCACGGGCCGCTCGCGCAGGTGGTAGTGGACCTCCACCACCACGGAGCGCACCTCTTCCGAGCCCCACTCCAGCATGAGCTTCGCGCCTGGGATTCTCCGCTCATCGAGCAGGTGGAGGGGACGGGCCCCCGCGTAGGCGATGGCATCCACCTTGGCGCCTCGCAGGGACGAGAGGAAGTCGAGCTCCAGGCGCGTCGTCCCTGGTTGGACCTCGAAGCGGAAGGCCATGCGGCCCGTGCTCACGTGCTGACCACCGAAGTACGTGCCCACGTTGGCCTCGCGCACGAGGGCCGGCTCTCCCGTGCGGAACTGGTCCACGTCCGCTGGCGCGGCCAATTGGGGCCCGGCCTCGGGAAGCTCCACGCGCTTCCAGCCCGGCGTCGCATCCTCGTGAGCCCAGCAGGGCGCGGGTGTCGCCTGCGTCAGCCACAGCGCGCCCATCCAGGAGAGCAGGGGCCCCATGTCACGCGCTCCGGGCGTTGGCCGGAGTGGACCGCGCGGAGAGCCAGGCCGTGCCGAGCATCAGCACGCCCGCGGCGGCGAGCCCCGCCACGCGCAGGGTGCCATCGAGATTCGCGGTGTCGTAGAGGAGCGTCTTGCCCACGGAGATGGCGACGAAGCAGAAGCCCGCGTCGCGGATGACGGGGATGCTCCGCTTGCGGCCCAGGAACACCATCACCACGCCGATGACGAGCCAGCCCAGCGTGAGCACCAGCCGACGCGCGATGTGGTCCTCCGCGACGCCCAGGGTGAGGAAGTGGAAGTAGAAGGCCCAGGTCGCGGCGATGGTGGCGGCGGTGAAACCAAACCAGACGAGCACATCGCGGACGCGCTCCAGCGTCGTGTCACTGTTCCGCTGCGTGCGCGGCAGCATGACGACGGAGGTGATGAGCGTCAGCGCGAGCCCCACGAGGAGCAGCGGCTGCTTGGTCGCCGCGTACCACAGACCGCCCGTCACGGAGGTGGCGAGTACTGCGATGGGGAAGACCAGCAGTCCTCCGCGAGGAACCGACAGGAAGGCCAGGGCCAGCGTCACGCAGGCCGCGACGATGAGGAGCGCCTCCGCGGGCACGTGGAGGTCCCTCCAGAGGAACACCGCCGCCAGGGCAAGCAGCGCACCGCCCAGTCCACCCAGCACCTTCACGTCCCACTTCGCCATCATCTCCGTCATCGCGAGTCCTCCAACGCCAACCCACGGCGTGCATGGAGGTTCCGACTGCATCCGTCCTGCCAAGCGCTGACGCACGTCGTCACGCGCGTTTACGCGACATGGCGAAGTCATGGTGTGCAGCGCACGGCACACCCTGGGGACGACGCTGCACACGACACTGGATAGAGCCCTTCGCGGGCTGGCGAAGTGTTGTGTCACGTGGCGTGCGGGAGTTCAGGCCTCGCTGGTCAGGTTGCCGGGCGCGGCCAGCATCAACGTCACAATGCCCGCCAGCATGTCCGAGACGATTCAGGGCTCGTTGGTCATCTTGCCCGGAGCGGCCACGGCCAGCATCAACGCCACCGTGCCCGCCAGCGCGCCAGCAATCGCGAACTGGAGCGCGAAGTGGCCTCGGGCGAGCGCCAGCGCGGCCACTGTCAGCGAGCCGCCCAGCAGTCGCGTCGCATAGAGGCTGCTCGTGACGATGCCCCGGTGGTGCCAGGGCGCGCGTGACTGCGGGCCGATGAGCGAAGTGCTCGCCGCCGGCCCCAACCCCATGCCCAGCACCGCGAGCGAGACGAGCGCCGCGGGCGTTCCCCAGTCATACGCCGCGGTGAGCGCCAGCAACCCGGCCCCCGTCGCCGCCACCGCGAAGCCCACGCCCGCGCTCAGCCGCATTCCTCCGCGCACCAGCAGCTTCACGCCGAACGTCGAGCCCACCGACCACCCCAGCAACATCGGCAGCAGCGTCAGGCCCGCGACGATGGGCGTCTGTCCACCCTGCTCCGTCATCCACAGCGGCACCCACGCCGCCATGCTGTACAGCAGCGCGCCACCCGCGATGCCACCCGCCACACCACTGAGCACGGTGCGGTCCTTCAACAGCTCCATCGGCAACAAGGGCGCCTCGGACCCGCGCTGCTGGTACACCAGCCCCGCGCCCACCACCACCGCGCCCAACAGGCACAGCCAGCGCAGCTCCGCGTGGCCCGGCTCCAGCGAGAACAACAGCAACGCCGCCGACGAACCCGCGAGCACCGGGCCCCAGCGGTCCAGCTTCACGTCCGTGCGACGCGGCGGGTCCCGATAGGAGAGGTACAGCAACAGCGCGGCGAACAGGCCCACGGGCACGTTGACCAGGAACACCCACCGCCACGAGGCGTGCATCACCAACCAACCGCCAATGAGCGGCCCCACCGCGTTGCCCGCGCCCCAAGCTCCGGTGAAGAGCCCCTGGACGGCCGCGCGCTCGCGTAACGTATAGAGGTCCGCGCTGATGGTGAGCGTGGTGGGTTGGAGCGCGCCCGCCCCCAGGCCCTGCAACACGCGGAAGGCAATGAGCCCCTCCACCGAGTGGGCGAGCCCGCACAGCGCGGAGCCGACGAGGAACAACCCCATGCCGGCGAAGAAGACCGGCTTGCGGCCCAGCCTGTCCGCCAGCTTGCCGGAGATGAGCACGCCCACGGTGGAGGCGAAGAGGAACGCGGAGAAGACCCACGAGTAGAGGTGCTGTCCGCCCAGCTCGCGGGTGATGGTGGGCATGGCGCTGGTGACCACCGTGCCCTCGAAGGCACTGACCACCAGGGCCAGCAGCACCGCGCCAGTGGCCATCCGCCGCGCCGCACCCGGCCGGGCGGAAGACACCGGCTCCACCGTCAAGCCGCTTCCATCCATTGCACACGTGTAACCGGGGGCTCCCCATGCGGAAATCGCAACTTCCGCATAGACTTCATGCGGATTCCGCATGACCCACGAACAACTCCAAGCCTTCCTCCGAGTGGCCCAGGAGGGCCGGCTCTCCCAAGCGGCCCGACGCCTGGGCCTGTCCCAGTCCGGCCTGTCCCGGCAGCTCCAGTCGCTGGAGGCGGAGCTGGGCACTCGCCTGCTCGTCCGCACGCCCGGGGGCGCGGTGCTGACGGATGCGGGGGAGCGATTCCTGCCCCACGCCCGGCGCGCGCTGGACGCCCTGGCGGCGGGCACCTCCGAGTTGGAGCGGCTGTCGGGCACACCTCGCGGTCCGGTGTCGCTAGGCACGCTGCACACGGTGGGGGCGTACCTGTTGCCGGACATCATCCCCGCATTCGCTCGGAAGTATCCGGAGGTGCGGCCCCGGCTCAGCGAGGACATGGCGGCGACGCTGGAGGAAGGCGTGGCCCGAGGGGCGCTGGACCTGGCCATCCTGTCCCTGCCCGTGCGGCGCGCGGACCTGGTGGCGCAGAAGCTGTGGGAGGAGGTGCTGATGCTCGCGGTGCCGCGTGGGCATCGGCTCACGAAGAGCAGTCGACCGGTGTCGCTCGGGGACGTGGTGGAGGAGACGTGGGTGGTCATCCCCAGCATGAGCGGCACGCGCGCGCTGGAGGCGGAGTGCGAGGCTCGCGGCGTGACACCCAGGGTCGCGATGGAGACAGACAACGCGGAGGCGATGCGGCGCATGGTGGAGCGCGGGCTGGGCATCGCGCTGGTGCCGGAGCTGATGGCTCGGGACCATGCCTCGCGTGGGTTCGACGTGGTGCCGCTGGTGAAGAGTGGCCTGAAGCGACAGGTCGCGCTGGTGCACCGGGGCGAGGGCTATCTCACGTCCGCGGCGCGCGAGCTGAAGACCTTCATCGTGGAGAGCGTGCGCGCGATGCCGGAGCCCTGGGGGGCGGGCAAGCGCGGAGGGGCCCCCTCGGTACAACGGGTGCGGTAGCCTGTCGTGGATGGGGCCGATGTCTGGAGCCCCCGGGCGAGAGGGAGGCCGCATGTCGCTGAAGGTGATGACGTTCAACGTATTGCAGGGAGGCGAAGAGCGATTCGACGACATCGTCACGTTCCTCGCTCGGGCCTCGCCGGATGTGCTGGTGCTCCAGGAGTGCCTGGGCTGGGACGACGGCGGGCGACTGCGCCGGGTGGCGGAGGCGCTGGACGTGCCGCAGGACGACGCGCACCTGGTGCTGGGCCAGTCCCGCTCGCGCGCCAGCGGGCGTTGCTACCACGTCGCGGTGGTGAGCCGCCCTCCCCTGCGCTCGCTGCGCATCCACAATGACCGGCACTTCCTGGGCCACTGCATCGTCGAGTGCGAGCTGGAGGCGAGCGGACCGGTGACGCTGTTCGGCACGCACTTCGACGCGCACCACGAGAAGCTCCGGTACGTGGAGGCGCGCTACCTGCGCTCGCTCATCGACCCGGCGAAGTTCCGTGAGGGGCAATATCTGTTGGCCGGGGACCTCAACTCGCTGTCGCGCAGGGACCCGTACCCGGTGGACCTGGAGGACAGGCTGCGGCGGGCGGGGACGGACAAGTACGGACATCCGCCGCGCTTCGACGTCATCGACGATGTGGAGGACTTCGGCTGGGTGGACACGCTGCCGACGCGGGCCGCATCCACACGGTGGGTGACGGCGCGGCGCAACCGGGGTGGCGTCACCATCGACTACCGCACGGACTATGTCTTCGCGTCGCCGCGCATGGTGGAGCGGTTGGTGTCGGCGGAGGTCATCGACGTGGGGGACACGTCGGACCACAACCCGCTGGTGGCCACGTTCCGCTAAGAAGCAGCACGGTGACGAAGGAGGAGCACGGTGGCTCGGACGGACAGCTTCGTGGAGTACACGCTGGAGTTGCTGGAGAAGCTCGGGCCGGTACAGGCGCGGCGGATGTTCGGAGGGTGGGGCCTGTACTTCGGAGGGCGCATGTTCGGCCTCGTCGGCGATGGCCAGCTCTACTTGAAGACGGACGACGTCACCCGACCGGACTTCCAGGCCGCGGGGTGCCGCCCCTTCATCTATGAGGGCGGAGGCCGACGCATCGAGATGAGCTACTGGACGGCGCCCGCCGACGCGAACGATGACGCCTATGAGTTGCTGCCCTGGGCACGCCGCGCCGTCGACGCGGCGGCGAGGGCCGCGCTGAAGAAGGCGCCGAAGAAGAAGCCCGCCGAGAAGAAGGCCCCACTCCCGGCGGCGAGCAAGGCCCCGGCGAAAGCAAAGCCGAAGGCCACCGCGAAGAAGGCCCCGGCAAGGAAAGCGAAGCCGAAGGCCCTCGCGAAGAAGTCGGCGGCGCCCCGGAAGCAGCCCGTCGCCAGGAAAAAAGCCGCGCGCAAGAGTCCCCGCGTCACGCGGTCTTGATGGACGAGGCCGCCTCCAGGCCCAGCTCCGCCACGGAGACCTCGCGCATCCGGAACTTCTGCACCTTGCCCGTCACCGTCATCGGGAACGCGTCCACCAGCTTCCAGTGGCGCGGCACCTTGAACGACGCGATGCGGCCCGTGCAGTGCTTCGTCAGCTCCTCGGGCGTGAGCGTCACGCCCGGCTTCGGCTTCACCCAGGCCATCACCTCCTCGCCGTACTTCACGCTCGGCACGCCGATGACCTGCGCTTCACTCACGCCCGGGTGCGTGTGCAGGAACTCCTCCACCTCGCGCGGGGAGATGTTCTCCCCTCCCCGGATGATGAGGTCCTTGATGCGGCCGACAATCCGCACATAGCCCTCCGCGTCCATCGTCGCCAGGTCGCCGGTGTGCATCCACCCCGCCGCGTCCACCGCCTTCGCCGTGGCCTCCTCGTTCGCCCAGTACCCCAGCATGACGCTGTACCCGCGCGTGCACAGCTCCCCCGCCGCCCCACGAGGCACCACCGCTCCCGTCTCCGCGTTGATGACCTTCACCTCCAGGTGCGGATGCACGCGCCCCACCGTGGACACCCGCTTGTCGAACGGGTCATCCAGAGAGCTCTGCGTGGACACCGGCGACGTCTCCGTCATCCCGTAGCAGATGGTCACCTCGCGCATGTTCATCCGCGACTGCACCTGCTTCATCACCTCCACCGGACACGGCGAGCCCGCCATGACTCCCGTGCGCAGCATCGTCAGGTCGAACTCACCGAAGCGCGGGTGGTCCAGCTCCGCGATGAACATCGTGGGCACGCCATACAGCGACGTGCACTTCTCCGCCTGCACCGTCTGGAGCACCGCCAGCGGGTCGAACGCCTCACCCGGAATCACCATCGTGGCGCCATGTGACGTACAGGCCAGGTTCCCAATCACCATGCCGAAGCAGTGATAGAAGGGCACGGGGATGCACACCCTGTCCTGGGGGCCGTATTTCAGCGCCTCGCCGATGAAGTACCCGTTGTTCAGCACGTTGTGGTGCGACAGCGTGGCGCCCTTCGGAAAGCCTGTCGTCCCGGACGTATACTGGATGTTGATGGGGTCATCGAACTGGAGCGACGCCTCGCGGTCCTCCAGCGTGTGCTCGCTCACGTGCTTCGCGTTGGAGAGCAACAACCGCCAGTCGTCATCCAACACCAGCGCCACGCGAAGCTGGGGACAGCGCGGACGGACCTCCTCCAACATCGACCGGTAGTCCGTCTGTCGGAAGCCGCGCGACAGCAGCAGCACACTCGTCCCCGACTGGTTGAGCGAGTACTCCAGCTCCGCCGTGCGATAGGCCGGGTTGAGATTCACCAGGATGGCGCCGATGCGCGCCGTCGCATACTGCGTCACCACCCACTCGAAGCGATTGGGAGACCAGAGCCCCACGCGGTCCCCCTTCTCCACGCCCATGGCCAACAGGCCCTTCGCCACCTGCGTGGTGATGTCCCACAGCTCCCGGTATGTCGCCCTGTATCCCTGGGAGACGACGACGAGCGCCTCCCGGTCCCCATGGCGCTCCACTGTCCTTCGCAGGTTCTGCCCAATCGTCTCCCCCAGGAGCGGGGTGGCGCTGGTGCCATGGACATACGAGGGAGTCTGGCTCATTCGCCCATCGTCACGCCGCCAGCGGGGTCGAGCAAGCGCCCCTGCCGCTTCGCCGGCTTCTTCACGCGGCGCGGACGGAGCACCGCGTCCACCCCCTGACACCCCGCGCAGAAGAAGAGGCCTCGCGCCGCCAGCTCCTGGCGACGCACCTTCGCGCCACACCTCGGACACGGCAGCCCCGCCCTGCCATACACACAGAAGCGCTCCGCGCGCTTGCGCCCCGGCACCCCCTCCGGCACGGGCGGCGCGCCCGGCGTGACGATGTGCCCGTCCCGCGACGCATCCGCCAACAACCTCCGCAGCACCTCCCACAGCCGCGCGAAGCCTTCTTCATCCAACGCCCCCGCCGGCATCAACGGCGGCAACCGCGCCAGGAACAGCCCTTCCGCGCGGAGGATGTTGCCCACGCCGGACAGGCGCTCCTGGTCCAGCAGCGCCTGCGCCAGCGGCTGTCGTCCGCGACACAGCAACTCCCTCGCCCGCTCCACGGACGCATCCGGACGCAACGGGTCCTCTCCCAGCCTCTCGCGCAGCGTCGCCTCGTCCTCCGGCGTCAGCAGCTCGCAGGCCTGCGGCCCGGACAGGTGCAACGTCGCGTGAGGCGACGACAGCCGCAGCCGACACGCCTCGGATGGCACCGGCGCCCCGCTCCGGAAGTGGCGGATGTTCCCGAACAGCCCCAGGTGCACATGCCACCGCACGCCCCCCTCGAAGCCATAGAACAGGTGCTTGCCGTGGGCCTCCACGCGCTGGAGCACCCGGCCGCTCAGGGCCCGAGCCCCCTCCGTGAACCGGCCCTGGGGCGAGTCCGCCATGAAGCGCCGCCCCGCCAGCCAGCGGCCGTGGACCCGCGCCACCCGGTGGATGATGTTCCCTTCAGGCATCCCCCTGGGTAACGGGCGGGCACCCCGGGCGCCCACGGCCCCCTCCCCCCGGCCGGGCACCAGCCAGGGCAGCCCCCGGGCGCCCCGCGCTGTCCACTTGTCCCACACCGGCCTGAACTTCCGCGCCAAACGGGGATTCAAGTGGTGCGGCCCCACCACGCACCGCATTAAATGGAGGGGTTCATGGATGACTCCAACGCCAGGCTTGTCGCCGCGCTGCTGGAAGCCCGACAGCGCCACTGCTTCCCCCCGGACGTGCGGCGGGCGGCCCCCGAGTTCGTCGCACAGGTCCTCGGGCTGCTGTTCCCCCACTTCGCCGAGCGCCTGGAGTGTACCGCCGCCGCCGTCCGCCGGGACGTCACCACCGTGGAGGCCAGCCTCCACCGCCTGCGCGAGACGCTCGCCCCCCTCTACCCGGACATCAACCCGAGCATCCCCTCGCGCTTCATGGAGCGGCTGCCGGACCTGTACGACTGGCTCCGCCAGGACTCCCAGGCCATCTTCGACGCGGACCCCGCGGCGCGCTCGGTGGACGAGGTCATCCTCACGTACCCGGGCTTCCAGGCCATCGCCATCTTCCGCGTGGCCAATGCGCTGCACGGGCTCGGCTTCCCGCTGCTGCCGCGCCTACTCACCGAGCACGCCCACCAGCGCACCGGCGTGGACATCCACCCCGGCGCCACCATCGGCCGCCGCTTCGTCATCGACCACGGGACGGGCGTCGTCATCGGCGAGACGACCGTCATCGGCAACAACGTGACTGTCTACCAGGGCGTCACGCTGGGCGCCCTCATGGTGGAGAAGGCCCTGGCCGACAAGAAGCGCCACCCCACGATTGAGGACGACGTCGTGGTGTACGCCAACGCCACCATCCTCGGAGGGGAGACGGTGGTGGGACACGGCAGCATCATCGCCGGCAACGCGTGGCTCACGCAGAGCATCCCTCCGGGTTCGGTCGTCACCCGCCGCAGCGAGATTCGCCCCCGTGGGGCCGACGGCGTCATGGACGCCATCGAGTTCCACATCTGATGCGTTCCGCAGCACCCCACCCGCGCAGCCCCCGACGAGGCCCGACATGAAGGCGAACAACATCCTGGAGACCATCGGCAACACGCCGCACGTGCGTATCAACCGGCTGTTTCCGTCCCGTGTCACCGTCCACATGAAGCTGGAGCGCGCCAACCCGGGCGGCAGCATCAAGGACCGCATCGGCCTCGCCATGATTGAGGACGCGGAGAAGAAGGGCATCCTCAAGAAGAACAGCATCATCATCGAGCCCACCAGCGGCAACACCGGCATCGGCCTGGCCATGGTCGCCGCGGTGAAGGGCTACAAGCTGGTGCTCGTCATGCCGGAGTCGATGAGCATCGAGCGCCGTCGCCTCATGGCCGCCTATGGCGCCACGTTCGAACTGACTCCGCGCGCCCTGGGCATGAAGGGCGCCATCGCCCGCGCCAACGAGCTGGTCTCCCAGGTCCCCGACGCGTGGATGCCGCAGCAGTTCGAGAACGAGGCGAACATCGAGGTGCACAAGCGCACCACCGCGCAGGAAATCCTCAACGACTTCCCGGACGGGCTCGACTACCTGATTACGGGCGTGGGCACCGGCGGCCACATCACCGGCTGCGCCGAGGTGCTCAAGAAGCACTGGCCCAAGCTGAAGGTCTTCGCGGTGGAGCCCGTCAAGTCGCCCGTCATCAGCGGCGGTCAGCCCGGCCCCCACCCCATCCAGGGCATCGGCGCGGGCTTCATCCCGAAGAACCTGCACACGGACATCCTGGACGGCTCGGTGCAGGTGGCCGAGGAAGACGCCTTCGAGTTCACCCGCCGCTCCGCGCGGGAGGAGGGCATCTTCGTGGGCATCTCCTCCGGCGCCGCGCTGTCCGCGGTGAACCAGAAGCTGGGCGAGATGCCGGACAACAGCCGCGTGCTGTGCTTCTGCTACGACACCGGCGAGCGCTACCTGTCCATCGACACGCTCTTCCCCTCGCAGACCTGAGCCGCGTCAGCCGCCGTAGCCCCGGACCAACTCCACCAGCCGGTCCAGCTCCTCGGGCAGGTTGTAGAAGTGGGGCGACAAGCGGATGCGTCCCCGGCGCACCGAGTGGGCGACGTGGTGCTCGGACAGGTAGGCCCCGAGCGCCCGCGCCTGCGCCCCGGGCGGCAGGAACGTGAGGATTCCCGCGCGCTGCTCCGGCGCGGGCCCCACCTCGCAGCCCAGCGCGAGCAGCCCCTTCTCCACGTGCGCGAGCAGCTCGCGGATGCGCGCCTCGATGTTCTCCACGCCCACCTCCTGGAGCAGCTCCAGCGCGGCGCCCAGCGCATAGAGGCCCGGGTACGCGGCGCTGCCTTCCTCGAACTTGCTCGCGTCGGGGCGCAGCTCGAAGTGGGTGCGGTTGAAGTTCCAGGCGTCGGTGGTGCTGCGCCAGCCCACCAGCACGGGGCGCAGTCGCGGCAGCACCTCCTTGGCCACGTACAGCACGCCGATGCCGGAGATGCCGAGCATCCACTTGTGGCTGTCCGCGCTCAGGAAGTGGATGCGACACTTCTTCACGTCCACCGGGACACAGCCGACGCTCTGGATGCCGTCCACGCAGAAGAGGACACCCGCGCGCTCGCACACCGCGCCCACCGCCTCCAGGTCCGTGCGGTGGCCCGTGGCGAACTGCACGGAGGACACCGCCACCAGTCGCGTGCGCGGCGTGAGGGCCTGGGCCACCGCCTCCGGGGTGACGCCACCGGACGGCGCCTCGATTTCGCGCACCACCACGCCCCGGTCCTTGAGGTGCAGCCACGGGTAGACGTTGGAGGGGTACTCCAGCGACGTGGCCACGGCCACCTCGTCTCCCGGCTTCCAGTCCAGGCCCTCCGCCACCAGGCCCAGGCCGTGGCTGGTGTTGCGCACGAAGGCAATCTCCCCGGGCTCGGCGTGGAGGATGCGGGCCGCCAGCGCGCGGATGCGCTCGCAGTGGGCCTCCCAGCCGCGCTCATGACGGATGCCGTGGTAGACGAGGTCGTCCATCCACTCGCGCACGGCCTCGGCGGCGCGCAGGCTGGTGGGCGCCACTCCGGCGTGGTTGAAGTAGAGCTGCTCCTGAAGCACGGGGAACAGGGCGCGGTAGGACTCGAGGGGACGCGTCATGCGGCCGAGTCTAGCCAGCCGTCTTCCCGGACGTCGGACGACCTGCCCGGCCTCGCGGGCTCGCGTTCACCCGCCATCAGGCTCCCCCTCCCAGGAGCGTGGGTGGATGAGATATGCATCGGGCCCCTGTCGGAAGTGAGGGCTGCGCATGCATCGCGAGGTCCGCGGTACCTTGAGGAGCACGTTGCTGCTGAGCCTCCTGTTGGCGGGCTGCGCCAGCACCGTCAAGGCGCCCTACCCGCCCATCCGCGCGGACACCTCGCCGGCGGCCCTGGCGCGCGGCGCGGCCATCTTCCATGCGAGCTGCGAGGCGTGCCACCGGGGCGGAGACACCGACACGGCCTCCGGCGCGCCGCTGCACGAGCTGCCGTCGTACATGGGGAGCTTCCACTCGTCGAACCTCACCTCCCACCCCACCGCGGGCATTGGCGCGGCGAAGGACGAGGAGCTGGCGCGCGCCATCCGTTACGCGGTGAGTCGCGACGGGCGGCTGATGGTGATGCCCAGCTACGGCATGGGGGACAAGGACCTCGCGGCGGTGCTGGGCTTCCTGCGCTCGGAGCATCCGCTCTTCAAGCCGGATCCGACTCCGGCGCCGCGCTCGGAGTTCAGCTTCATTGGAGGGCTGGGCTTCCGCGTCATCATGGGCAACGAACCGGTGCAGCGGCCTCCCCTCGGCATCCCCGTGCCGCCCAAGGCCCCCACGGTGGAGTACGGCCGCTACATGGCGCATGACGTCTACGATTGCGCCTCGTGTCATACGCCGGGCTTCAGTCCGAACAAGACCTCGGGCGACGACGTCTTCGAGGGAGGCATGGCCTTCAAGGACCCCGAGGGCCAGGAGGTGCACTCCAGCAACATCACCTTCCACGCCACGGGGCTCGCGTACTGGACGCAGGAGGACTTCACCCGCGCGGTGCGGGATGGGATTGCGCCGGATGGCTCCCCGATTCGCTCGCCCATGCCTCGCTTTCGCGGCATGGATGAGGAGGAGGCCAAGGCGCTGTATGACTTCCTGCGCTCGGTGCCGCCCCGGAAGAACAACGTGGAGGGCGCGCGTCCCCGGCTCACCGCCACGACGCCCCGCCCCGACTGGGTGGCCACCGAGACTCCGAGGGCCGACGACGAGGCCGCGACGGACGAGCCCGCGCCCACAACCGTGCAGGGCTCCAGCGTTGCGAGTCCCACCGAGCCCCCGTCATCGCCCACGAGCGTCGCGACCCCTGGCACCGGCACGACGCCGGAGGGACAGACGTCGAGCGTCGCCACGGTTGGCTCGGGAACGGCTTCCGGTGGAGTGAGCGCTGGAGACGGGACGCAGACGGGAGCCTCGACCAGCCCGTCGCGACCGAGCCCCCCCGCGCCCTCCTCGCATGCATCCACGGGAACCTCCGTGTCGCCCACTCCACGCGGCGGTGAGTCCACGTCGGTGGCAACGAGCGCCGCGACACCCAAGCCCCCACGCAAGCCCCGGCTCGTGGCTGCCCGCGTGGATGCCCCGAAGCTCTTCACGCAACTGGGTTGCGCGGGCTGCCATGCCCCGGGCGCGCGCTATCATGACCGGCTTGCTCGCGCGCCTGGCCGCTCCGAAGCGGAGCTGGTGCGCTGGGTGCGCAACCCGGAGAAGTTCCTTCCCGGCACGCCCATGCCCACCTATGCGGAGCTGCTCGACGAGCCCACCGCGCTGGCGCTGGTCCGCTGGGTGAAGGCTGGAGGCCCGGCCACCCTCACGCCCGTGTCTCACTGAATCGCCCATAACCCAGGGTCAGCTCCGTTCGTGTGAAGGCATGTCACGTCTGGCGCGAGCAGACACGCACGGGCAGCCCCGGCGCTCACGCGCTCAGCGCGCGTGCTCCAGCACACGGCGACTGAAATCCGGACGAAATGACCGGAGAAAGCGGCGCCCCCCGTATCTGGGTGGAGGTTCCTCGGGGTGTCATTCGACACGCCGGGGCGCGTGCCACCCCGGTGCCAACCGGCCCCTGCCCCGGGGTGGTGCGTGTCATCTCCCGAGCCTTTCGCCCCGTCGGCCGTCGCGGCCACGGTGGGGAGAAGGCTGCGTCCGGGACGCGGCTCGCATAGCGTGGACGCATGACGGAGTGCCTCCTCAACATCGACCTGGGTGAGCTGCCCGACGAGGATGCGCGGCTCTATGCGCTCGCCCAGGTGGCCAACATCGCCTGCGGCGCGCACGCCGGTGACGACGCCTCCATGCGCCGGGCGCTGGAGCTGTGCGCGCGCCATGGCACCCGCGTCGGCGCGCATCCGTCCTACGAGGACCGCGAGAACTTCGGACGGCGTGCGCTCGATGTGCCCCCTGAAGTCCTGCGCGGACAGGTGGCGGGCCAGTGCTCGCGACTGGCCAGGCTGGCCCAGGAGCAACGGATACCGGTCGTCTACGCCAAGCTCCACGGCGCGCTGTATCACGCGGCCAATGCGTCACCCGTGCTGGCGCGCGCGGTGGTGGAGGGAATCGTCGAGGCGCTGGGCTCGGACATCACGCTCATCGCCCCCGCCCAGGGCTGCCTGCACGACGCCGCGAGGAACGCCGGCCTGTCCCATGCGCGCGAGGGCTTCGCGGACCGGGGCACGCTGCCGGATGGCTCGCTGATTCCCCGAGGACAACCCGGCGCCGTGCTCACGGACGCCGCCCGGGTGCGTGAGAACACCGTGCGGCTGGCGACCCAGGGCACCGTCGATACAGTCTGTGTGCACGGCGACACGCCCGGCGCGGTGGAGCTGGCCCGCGAGGTGCGCTCCACGCTGGACGCGCTGTCGCTCCACGTCGAGCCGCTGGGAGACGGCGCGCTGCGACTGACGCTGCCCGACAGCCTGGAGCGAAGGGCCGCGCGCGAGGTGCTGCGCGCCCTGCCCCGCGTGGTGGACGCCGTCGTCACCGAGGAACACGCCTGCGTGTACTTCGACCCGGATGCGCCTCCCGACGAGCCGCGACTGGCGCTGGCGCGACTGCTGCGCGAGACGGTGGCCCCGCCGGAGCAGACCCTCATCACGTTGCGCATGCGCTACGACGGGCCGGATTTGGAGAAGGTCGCCGCGCGCGCGGGCCTGTCCGTGGACGAGGTGGCCCGCCTGCATGCGGCGCGCGAGTACACGGTGCGCTGCGTGGGCTTCCTGCCGGGCTTCGCGTACCTGGGTGAGCTGGACTCGCGCATCGTCGTCCCGCGACTTCCCACCCCGCGCATGCGCGTGCCAGCGCTCGCGGTGGGCATCGCTGGCGCGCGCACGGGGGTGTATCCCTTCGCGTCGCCCGGGGGCTGGAACCTGATTGGCACAGCGCTGGACTTCACGGCCTTCCACCCGGACCGGGGCGCGGTGTTGCAACTCGGTGACCGGGTGCGCTTCGAGCGGGTGGGATGATGGCGGGCTGGCTGGATATCGTGGGGATGGGAGGGCCCGCCACGGTGCAGGACGGCGGGCGGCCGGGGCAGATGCACCATGGCGTCCCTCCTGGCGGCGCGCTGGTGCCGGAGCTGCTCGCTCGCGCCAACCGCGCCGTGGGCAACCCGTGGGGCGCGGCGGCGCTGGAGTGCCTGGGTCCCCTGGAGCTGCGCGCGCGAGGCAGGGCCCTGCGCATCTCCGTGGATGGGCGTGACGCGCGAGCGCTGGCCGATGGAGAGAGCCTCCGGGTGCCCGCGCCCGAGCGCGCCAGCGTCTGCTACGTCGCGGTGGACGGTGGCCTGGACGTGCCGGAGGTGCTGGGTGGACGCGGCACGCTGCTGGTGGCGCGACTGGGCGGGCATGAGGGGCGCGTGCTGAAGCCTGGGGATTCACTTCCCTTGGGTGAGACTCGCGGCCCGCCGGAATCGGTGGACACGGACGCGGTCTGGGATGACGCGGCGCCCATCCGGCTGGTGCTCGGGCCCGACACGGAGAACTTCGACGCGCTGATGGCGGCCTCGCTGCTGGGCAGCACCTTCACCGTGTCGAGCGCGAGCGACCGCGTGGGGATGCGACTGCAAGGCCCCGCGCTGGCGCACGGCGACGAAGGCGCGAGCACCTCCCGTCCCATGGCTCGCGGCGCCATCCAGGTGACGCTGTCGGGTGAGCCCATCATCCTCGGGCCGGACCACCCCACCACCGGTGGATATCCGCTCATCGCCACCGTCATCCGCGCGGACTGGGGTCGGCTCGGCGCGCGGCGCCCCGGGGCCACCGTGGAGTTCCACGCCGTCAGCCAGGACGAGGCTCGCGACGCGTGGCGAGAACACCTGCGGCGCTTCCGTGGCGGAGCCTGAGCAGGAACAACCGCATGGAGCTTCGCACCCCACGGCTCGTCCTCCGGGACTTCCAGCGCGAGGACACCCCGAGCGTCTTCGCCTATCAGTCCAAGCCCGCGTACCTGAAGTACTACGGCCAGCCGCCACCGACGGAGGAGGACGTCATCGCCTTCGTCGCCCTGCTGTGCCGCTGGGCGGAAGAAGTCCCCCGCGCGAAGTACCAGCTCGCCATCACCGTGGAGGGCCGCGTCATCGGCACCTGCGGCGTGCGCAAGGCGGCACCCGACGACACCGTCGCCGAGTACGGCTGCGAGCTGGACCCGGCCTGCTGGGGCCACGGCTACGCGCGCGAGGCCTCACGCGCCCTGCTCGAATACGCCGTCCAGTCGCTCGGCGTCACCCGGCTGTTCGCGCTCACCCAGCCCGGCAACCTCGGGGCCATCCGGCTCGCGGAGTCACTCGGCTTCCTCCGCGTCGCCGACGGCCGCTACGAGCGCATCCACCCCTGACGCTCACCCTTCCATCGGGAGCGTGAAGGTGAACGTCGTCCCCAGCCCGACCTGGCTTTGCACGCGCACCGCGCCGCCGTGCGCCTCGACGATGCCCCGGGTGATGGAGAGCCCCAGCCCCACGCCGCTCCCCGGTATCTGCGTCGTCGGCCGCTGGACGCGGTCGAACAGGACGGGCAGGACTTCCGGCGCGATTCCCGCGCCCGTGTCCGCCACGCTCAGCTCGACACGGTCATCGTGGACCTCCGCCATGACGGTGATGAGTCCACCGGCGGGCGTGAAGCGGACGGCGTTGCCCACCAGGTTGGAGAAGACCTGGTGGATGCGGTCTGGATCACACGGCACGTCGACATCCCGCTCGGGCAGCCGCAGCTCCAGGCCAATGCCGCGCTCCTGCGCCAGCGGCCCCAGCTCCGACGCCTGCTCCATGAGCCGAGAGAGCGCCAGCGGCACGCGGCTCACCCGGAAGCCACCGGCCTCGATGGCCGCGAAGTCGAGCAGGTCATGGATGAGCCGCTCCATCCGCAGCGCCGAGCGATTGAGGGTGTCCAGGTGGTGCCGCGCGCGCCCGTTGAGCGGCGCCAGCAGGGGCGCCAGGAGCGACGACGTCATGGCGATGACGCCCAGCGGATTGCGCAAGTCGTGGGACACCATCGCCAGCAGCTCGCCGCGCAGGCGTGTCTCCGCCTCGGCGGCCCGCCGTGCCGAGCGCTCCGCCTCGTACAGCCGCCCGTTCTCCACCGCGACGGCCGCGGAGTCCGCGAGCGCCTGGAGCAGGGAGACCTCCCGTATCCCCGGCACCCGACGCTCCGCCCAGTACGCACCAATGGCGCCCACCGGGTCCGCGCGACGCACCGGCACCATGACCAGGCTCTTCACGAACGTGGTGCGGTAGACGTCATGCGGGATTCGCTCATCCGCGTAGATGTCCTCGATGACCGCGGGCTCCCGGTTCAAGATGGCCCACCCGGAGATGCACGAATGGATGGGAAACCGACACCCCTTCCACAGCGGGGCAATGGCCTCCTCATCCGCGTAGTGCACCATGTCGCCTTCGCGCAGCACGAACGTGACGCCATCCGCGCCACTGAGCTGGCGGGCGGCGCGGCGCACCACCGCCATCACGTCCTCCAGCGTCCGAAGGTGCGCCAGCTCCTGCACCACATCCAACAAGACCACGGTGTCGTCGAATGACAGCGCCTCAAGGGGAAGGTGCTCCTGAAACCTTCGCAAGGGACGACCTCCTTGGGAGAAGGACTCAGCCAACACACCTGGAAAGCAGGACGTTCATCCGCTCGTCGTGCCCGTCTGGAGAGCGTCCAGGCGGCCTGCCTCCTGTCGACTCACTCTAGATATAGGAACCCGAGCCACGGGTGGCCACGCCCCGACTCCCGCGACGGCCCGATGCGACGGCCTTTGCCCACGCCTCGACATCCGCCCACCACCCCCCGATTTCCACCTGAGTGGAAAACAGCACCGGCCCTCCCCTGCTGCGGGCGAGGCGATGGTGTGGGTGAAACTCCCAGCACTCCATCGTCACCTGCGGGTGAGGGGAAAAAAGCGGGAGGTCCGTTCAGGGGACAAGGACGCGCGGAGGGCTGTCGGTGGACCAGCGCTCACACTTGCCGTGGATGGGACCTTTCGATGACCATGAGTGCTTCCTGGAGGACCTTCCACGTGGAGTCGCAACCAAGGCCGGCCCAGGCCGTGGGTCCTCTGCTGAATCACGAGCTGGAGAAGCTCCGCAAGGACCTGACGCGGGCCGTCGAGCGCGTGTGTCCTCCGCGTCTGGCGGATCGCCGTGATGACCTGGTGCAGACGGCGATGATGCGCGTCATGGAGCTGCAGCGCCGCGAGCCGGACCGCTCCCGCCTGTCACCCGCCTATCTGTACCGCGTGGCGTACACGGCGCTGGTGGACGAGCTGCGCAACGTGGAGCGCCGTCGGGAAGTCGCCATGGAGGAAGTGGAGTCGCAGCCCCAGCAGCCGATGGCGTCGGGCGACCCGGAGAAGTCCGCGAGCGCCTCGCAGATTGCCCGGGCGGTGCGCGACTGTCTGCGCCAGCTCGCGCAGGACCGCAGGCTCGCGGTGACGCTGTACCTCCAGGGCCACACCGTGCCGGAAGCCGGCGAGCTGATGGGCTGGGATGGCAAGCGGGCCGAGAACCTCATCTACCGCGGGCTGAGCGCGCTGCGCCTCTGCCTCTCGACCAAGGGATTCGAGCCGTGAGCGAGCAGCGACGCGACGATGAGACGAAGCCCGACGAGGCCAGCGTCGAGCGCCTGCGCGCGGCGGTGCGCGACGAGGAGCCGGTGGCCGGCGGCGAGCCGGTGGACTCCGACCTGGTGTGGCGCGCGGTGAGCGGTGAGCTGTCCGTGGAGGAGCGCCGGGCCGTCGTCGCTCGCGTGGCGGATGACGCCGCCTGGGCCGCCGCGTGGCGACTGGCGAAGGAGCTCTCCTCCGCCGCCGCCCAGGCCGAGCCTGGCGTGACACTCGCGGCCGGGGGCGCGAGGGCCCGGAGGGACTCGGGTGACGCGCGGGAGCGACGCCGCTTCCGCTTCGCGTGGAGCCGGCCCGTCTGGGGAGCGGTGGCCACGGCGGCGCTGGTCCTGGTGGTGGTCGGCGTCTCGGTGCGGGAGGAGACGGAGCAGCACCAGATGCGGGGAGGCGACACGGGGACGCTCGCCTCGCTCGTGCCGGAGGCCGCGCCGCTCAAGCGCGACGACTGCGTGCTGCGCTGGAGTGGCGGGCCCGAGGGGACGCGATGGTCGGTGCGGGTGTCCACGGAGGACCTGAGCCTGGTCCACCGCGCGGACTCGCTGGAGCAGCGCGAGTACCGCGTGCCCGCCCAGGTGCTCGCGCCGGTGAAGCCTGGAACGAAGCTGCTGTGGCAGGTGGAAGCGCGGTTGCCGGACGGACAGGTGCTTCGCGGCGCCACGTTCGTCAACCGGCTGGAGTGAAGTCAGTGGTGCGAAACACGAGGGGGCAATCATGAGGACGAGGCCAGGAATGAAGACTCAATCGTGGATGCGAGGTGGACTGCTGGCGCTCGTCACGCTGGTGGGAGGGGTGTCTGGGTCCGCGCTCGGACAGACGACTGCCGTGTTGACGCACGTGGCGAAGACACCGCCAAGCCATGGTGAGGCCGGAGACCAGGTGGTCGCCTCGGTGGTGGATACAGGTATACGGACGGGAGGCAGCCAGGTCGTCACGCTCCAGCTCCTCGACAGCGCCGGCACCATCGTCGCGCAGACGTCGGGCGTGGTGGACGGAGACTCTCCCCTGCGAGTGAGCCACCGGGCCACGTCCGCGAACCCGCTGTTCGCGCGCGTCATCGCCGCCACGACGGGGACCACCCTGTCCGCGGCGGTGGTGACCGTGGAGCGCTGGTCGCCTCTCGCCCCGAACCCGTGGTCGGAGCCCGTCATCTGCTACTTCGAGATGATGAAGCCGAACGACAATCCCCGGCCCCCGCCCCCGCCGCCCGGGCCGATTACGCTCAAGTGCGAACCCGTCGTCCCTCCGCCGCAGCCCACCCGCTGAAGTGAAGACCCGGAAGCACTTCTCCTGTCTTCACGACCTGGGCCTCGCCGTCCTCACGGTGACGTTGGTCCTGGGAGAAGTGTGTCCAAGCTCCGCGCTCGCGAGCGAGGCGGGCCGTCCCCAGGCCCCCACGCTCGTGGAGTGCCGGGAGCGCTTCCTGGCGCATCCCGAGGCGCGGGAGAGCGCGATGTGTTTCTACCAGTGCGCGCAGGCGCCCCCTGCTCGCGACACCGTCCAGCGGGAGCTGACGGCCCTGGTGGAGCGACATCCGGACCACGGCTGGCTGGCCCTGGTGCTCGGCCACGTGGAGCACCTGACGGACCGCAAGGCCGCGGAGGCGCCGTACCAGCGCGCCGCGATGACGTTCCGTCGGCTCCAGGACGCGGAGGGCGAGGTGCTGGCGGGCATGAACCTGCGCGTCATCCTCCTGGCACAAGGGCGCACCGCAGAGGCCGCCGAATGGACCCGCCGCGTGGTGGAGGTGGCCAGCGCCTCCGGCCGACCGGAGCTGCATGCGCGCGCGCTCATCGTCGAGGCCAGCCAGCTCTACGAGGTGGAGCAGGACCTGGGCCGGGCCTTCCGTGTGCTCAAGCGCGCCGAAGCGCTCGTCTTCTCCGACGGTGGCGAAGGGCTGAAGAAGCAGTACCTGGGCGTCATGAGCACGGTGAGCGAGCGGCTCGGCCGGCTGGAGGAGGCCGCGGACGTCAACCTCCGCCTGGCGGAGCTGGCGCGAAGCACTCGCGACCTCTTCCTGGAGGGGCACGCGCGCTTCATGCTCGCGAGCCTCGCGACGCGGCGGCTCGAGCGCGACCCCACGCCGGAAGGACGGGCGCAAGCGCTGGTCCTCGCGCGGCAGGCCCTGGCCGCCGCGGAGAACACGGGGAACCAGACGCAGGTGACACGCGCGCTGCGCATCACCGTGGCGATGCTGGGGGACACGCCCGAGGAGCGGCGCGAGGCCGACGAATTGCTTCAGCGCTGCATGTCCCTCGCGGAGCTGCTGGATTCGAACGAGCGGCGACTCGCCTGCCTCTGGACACGGGCCGTGCGGCGCGTGGCCGTGGACCCGGCCGGAGCCATCCAGGACGCGGACGCGGCGCTGCGCCTGGCAGTCGAGGGAAAGGACCCGCTGTATCTCGCCTGGGCCCTTCGCGGACGCGGCACCGTGGCGTATCGGACGCAGCCCCTGCCCGAGGCGCTGCGCCACGCCGAGCGCGCCCTGGACGCGGCGGAGGCCCTGCGCGAAACCCAGAGCGACGCCTCCAGTCAGGCGGAGCTGCTCGCGACCTGGGTCGGTGACTACCACCGGCTCGCGGGCTGGACGCTGGAAGCCAGCGGCGCGACGGGCCGGCCCGCCACGCTCCCCGCGAGGGAGGCGCTGACCCGGGCCTTCGCGGTGAGCGAGCGACTGCGAGCGCGGACGCTGCTCGATGCGCTGGTCGCCTCGCGAGCGCTGGCATCCTCCGAGGACACCCCCGAGCGTCGCGCGGAGCGTGGCGAGGTGCAGCGCCGGTTGGTGGCGGTGCAGCGACGGCTGCTCGACGCATCTCTTGAGGGAGGCGGACGCGAGACGGCCTTGAAGGAGCTCCAGGAGCTGGAGCGGCACGAGCGGGACTTGCGGCCCGCGCCCCGCCACGGCACGCCGGAGTTCGTCTCGCTGGAGGCCGTCGAGCAGGGGCTGGGCGAGGACGAGGCGCTGCTGGCCTTCCTCGTCGGCGACGACGTGGACGTCTCCGGCACGTCGGCGGGAGGCGCATGGGTGCTCGCGGTGACGCGGGGTGGGACGCAGGTCCATCGCCTCCCCGAGCGCACGCGCCTGGTGGCGGCGGCCACGCTGTTCTCCGGGCTCGTCGAGCGCCGCGACGACTCCGAGCTCGGCGCCGCGGCGGCCCTCCATGCACAGCTGCTGGGCCCGGCCCTCGCGGGGTTGCCTCCGACGGTTCGCCGGCTGCTGCTGGTGCCGGATGGACCGCTCCATGACCTCCCATTCGCCGCGCTGCGCGAGCGGCCGGACGGTCCGCCGCTGGTGGCCCGCTACGAGCTGGCGCTGGTGCCTTCCGCCAGCCTGTGGCGCCATTGGAGACAGGCTCCCGCGCGTGCACCGGGAGGCGAGGCCCTGGTGTTGGCGGACCCCGACCGCGCCGTCCGCCGGCCCCTGGCCCGAGCGGTGGCGCGAGAGCGGGCCGGCGTCTTCACCGAGGCCGCGCAGCTCGGAGCGCTCCCCGAGGCCCGGCGGGAGGGACACGAAGTGGAGGACGTGCTGCGGGGCACCCACACTCCGGCGCGGCTGCACGTGGGCACCGACGCCTCCGAGCACGCGCTCAAGAGCACGGACCTGTCGAGCGTGAGGGTGCTCCACCTGGCGGCCCACGCCGTCGTCGATGCCGAGGCCCCCGAGCGCTCGGCGCTCGTGCTCGCCCCGGGCTCCGAGGAGGAGGACGGCATCCTCCAGCCGAGGGAAATCGCGGAGCTTCACCTGAAGGGCGCGCTGGTGGTGCTCTCCGCCTGCCGGAGCGCGTCCGGCACCGTGCTGCCGGGAGAGGGCGTCCTCAGCCTCGCGCGGGCCTTCTTCGAGGCCGGCGCCCACACGGTGGTGGCCAGCCTGTGGCCGCTGCGCGACGACGAAGCAGCGGCGCTGGTGGAGCGGTTCTATCGGCATCTGGCCACGGGGGTGAGCACGTCGGCGGCGCTGCGCGCGGCCCAGCTGGAGGCCATGGAGGACGGCCTGCCTCCAGCGGCCTGGGCGGGACTGGTGGTGTTGGGGGATGCCTCGCTCGTGGCCACCACGCCCCTGGAGCGCGGTGGGATGACGACGGGAGCGCTCGCCCTGGCGACGACGGCGCTCCTCGTCTTCATCGGTGTCGTGCTCGGGGCCCGCCGTCGAGCTCGCGGCGGGGCTCGTTCGTAGAGGGCTCAGCAGCCGAACGGCGTCCCGTTGCCGCCCGCGTCGAAGGGCGTCCAGATGTAGTTCGGGTCCAGCCCTTCATACGACTGCGCGTTGCAATACAGGTTCTTCGACTGGAAGTTGATGAAGCAGCCTCCCGCCAGGTTCGACAGCCAGTTGGTGCGTGTCTTCCAGTCGCTGCACGTGGACACGTAGTGCTGGTGGGTCCCGTTGTTGTTGAGCGTGGTGGCGCGGCTGTGGGCCTTGAAGTCGTTGTTCACGTTCACATAGGGGAAATAGTAGACGTGCCCCTGGGGAACGGTCTTCTTGTAGAGGACGCTCCAGTCGCACCAGCTCTTCAGGCAGTTGCGCTTCTGGATGTCCCAGAAGACGCCGCCGTTGATGGCGCGCACGTAGGCGCCATACCCAATCATGTCCGTCGAAATCCACTCGGTGACCTCGTCGATGTCCCGGTGCCAGTCCTCGCAGCGGCCGTGGTTCTCGTGCATGTTGCCCTGGCCATTGGCCTTCAGGCCGCCGCACGTGCCCAGGGAGCGAGGTGCACCCGCGCCGATGGCCGGCTCGGAGACGGACGGCGAGGTGCTGCCCTGCTTCCAGTTGCCAGCGGCGACGACCGCGTCGCTGTGGGCCTGGAGCGTGCGCGGCACCACGGTGCCCGTGGGAGACAGAGCGAGGTAGAGGGCCGCGGGGCTCGTGGCGGCGGACATCTGCGTCATCACCCGGTCGATGGACGTGGCCGACGTCTCGGGCCCGCCCACGGCGACGGCAATGGACTCGTCGTCCACCCGGATGAACTCGACGGTGACGTCATCGGGGGCCCGGAGCGTGGTCAGCACCGGCGCGGTGACGGCGTCGCCCGCGGGGCTCTGCACGACGCTGAGCGCCAGCGGCGGCAGGTTGTCATCCGGGTACTCCGGCTCGGGCGGGTTCGTGACGGAGGACGCACCCACGCTGTCCAGCGCGGGCAGGGGCTCCTCGACGCCCGATGCGGGGACGTCACAGCCGACGGACAGGGACCACAGCAGGCACAAGGGAGACAGACGCGCGCCCCAGGACACGGGACGACGCGACACGAAGTGAGGGGACATCGAGGCTCCACCACGGGCGCCTGGTCGCCGTCATGGCGAACCAGCCAATCGCGCCGATGTCCCCACCCAACGTCCCCCGCGCGAAAATCCCCTCACCGCTGAAGCAGCCGCGCGAGGAACTCACGGGTGCGCGGGTGCTGGGGCTCGCGCAGGACTTGTTGAGGCGAGCCCTCCTCCACCACCTTCCCCGCGTCCATGAACACCACGCGGTGCGCCACGTCCGCGGCGAAGCCCATCTCGTGCGTCACCACGCACATCGTCATGCCCTCGCGCGCCAGCTCGCGCATGACCTCCAGCACCTCGCCCACCAGCTCCGGGTCCAACGCGCTGGTCGGCTCGTCGAAGAGCATCAGCTCCGGCTTCATCGCCAGGGCCCGGGCAATGGCCACCCGCTGCTGCTGTCCCCCGGAGAGCTGGCTGGGGTACGCATCCGCGCGCGTCTCCAGATGCACCATGGCCAGCATGCGCCGCCCCAGGGCCTCCGCCTCCGCTTCCGACAGCCCCAGCACCTTGCGAGGCGCCAGCGTCACGTTGGCCAGCGCGCTCAGGTGGGGGAACAGGTGGAAGCGCTGGAACACCATGCCCACGCGGCGGTGCAGCGCCTGGAGCGCCTTGGGCTCCGCGCGCACGGGAATGCCCCCGACGACGACTTCACCCTCGGACGGCACCTCCAGGCCGCACAGGCACCGCAGGAGCGTGGACTTGCCACAGCCGGACGGGCCCACGAAGACCACCACTTCTCCGGGCTGCACCGAGAGGTCCACGCCCTTGAGGACCTCCAGCGCCCCGAAGCGCTTGTGCAGATTGCGAACCTCGACGAGCGCCATGTCGGTCCTCACCCCTGACGGTGGAGGCGCTTCTCCAGCGCCGAGGCCAGCCGCGTCAGCGGCAGCGTGGCCAACAGGTAGAACAACGCGACGAGCGGCCACACGGCCAGCGGCGCGGCGAGCTGGCTCGCCAGCTCCTGTCCCGCCCGCGTCAGCTCCGCCATGCCGATGATGGACACCAGCGAGGAGTCCTTCAGCAGCGCGATTCCCTCGTTCGTCAGCGGCGGCAGCACGTTGCGCACCGCCTGCGGGAGGATGACGTAGCGCATGACCTGCGCGCGCCCCATCCCCAGCGCCCGCGCGGCCTCCTCCTGCCCCGCGTCCACGGAGGCGATGCCCGCCCGGAAGATTTCCGCCACGTACGCCGCGCTGTTGAGCGTCAGCGCCAGCACCGCCGCCAGCATCGGCGCCAGGTCCACGCCCAACAGCTGCGGCAGCGCGTAGTAGATGAAGATGATTTGCACCAGCAACGGCGTTCCACGAAGCCCCTCGACGTAGGCCGCGCACAGCCACGACAGCGGCCGGAAGCGCACGCGCCGCCCCAGTGCCACCGCCAGCCCCAGCGGCATCCCGGACACCAGCGCCAGCACGGTGAGCCCCAGCGTCAGCCCCAGCCCCTGGGCCAGCCGCCACGTCACCTTGCCCCAGGGCACGGCCTGCGGTGTCGCCTGGGCCTTCTGGGCCGCCTCCCCGAAGTAGCGCTCCTCCAGCGCGGCGAACTTCCCGCTGTCGCGCAGGCGCTGGAGCGCGGCGTTGACGGCCTCGCGCAGCGCGGGCTCATCCGGGCGCATCGCGATGCCGTAGTGCTCCTCCGTCAGCAACCCGCCCGCGGCGCGCAGCCCCTGGAAGCCATGGGTCAGGAAGTAGCGCAGCGTCGGCCCGTCGCCCACCACGCCCGCCAGGTTGCCATTGCGCAAATCCTGGAGCGCCAGGTCGATGCTCGGGTACTGCCGCACCTCGATGTCCGGGAACTTCTCCAGCACCAGCGACGCGCTGGTGTTGATTTGGATGCCCGCCGTCTTCCCGCGCAGGCTCTCCAAGCCCGTGACGGCGGTGTCCGCCTCCCGCGCCACCACGAGCTGCCCCGCCGTGTAGTACGGCGCGGAGAAGCCCAGGCGCTGCTGGCGCTCGGGCGTCAGCGTCACGGCCGAAATCACCAGGTCGAATTTCCCCGCCATCAATGCGGGGAACACCCCGTCGAAGGACGTGTTCGTCCACGAGACTTTCGCGCCCAGCTCTTCGGCGACGAGCGCCCCCAGCTCGATGTCGAAGCCGACCAGCTCGCCGTCCTTCACCGACTCGAACGGCGGGTAGGTGGCGTCCGTCCCGATGCGCAGCGTCCGCCCCTTCCAGTCCCCTCCGGAGCCCGGCGCCTCACCCCGGCCACAGCCGAGCAGCACCGCCAACCCCCACGCGAGGCACAGCAAGCCGAGCCCGGGAGTGTGGGGCTGGCGACACGAAAGGCGGCGGCGCGACATGGAACGAACACCCCCCATGCCCAACTATCCTTGAGGCAGCAAGGGTTTCCACCAGGAGCGGACAACCCGTGACAGCCACGCAACTTCCGCCCTCCCCGGGCCGATACTCTTTCACACCATGAAGACCCCCATCTCCGGCCCCCGCGTCCAGCCCCGTCCGCTCGAGACTCCCGCCACCCCGGCTCCCGTCCGCAACGAGGTGAAGCCCCAGGCGCCCGTGGTGCGCGGCGACGCTCGCGACGTGTCCCTGTTCGACACGGGCGGCGCTCGCAAGCCGGCGGTGGCGCTGAACACGCCCGTCGCCCCGCAGGGGACGAACGTCGCCCCGGGCACCTACCCCAGCGTCGCGGATGTGAAGGCCATCGCCTCCATCCAGGACCCGGTGGCGCGCAACTACGCGATTACGCAGGGCTACTCGGACCTGTCCAACGGCCTGGGTCAGATGCTCGGCAAGGACAACGCCAACTGGTCCACCTTCGCGACATGGGCGTCCAAGCAGGCGGGGGTGAGCATCCGCAACGAGGACATGCCCAAGTTCTTCACCGATGCGCTCAAGGGCGCCGGTGACATGGCCGGTCCGCTGAAGCACGTGGACGACATGATGCGCAAGCTGGGCCTGCCCGCGCTGCCCCTGGCGGACATCGCCGCGGCCGGCAGCGAGGCGCTCAACAACGTCAGCAAGTCGATTGCGGACGGCAACCAGTTCGTCTTCAACGAGGTGGGCCAGGAGTTCGCCCGCTTCATCGAGACCTTCCAGGGCGACACGTCCTACGACGCCGCCAAGACGGCGAAGTACCTGGATGGCTTCGGCAAGGACAAGCCGCTCTTGAAGGAGGCCTTCGGCAACTACACCAAGGCCATGTTCGAGAAGGACCCGAACAAGAAGGCGGAGCTGATGCTGCTGGCCAATGACCAGATTGGCCTGCACGAGCAGACGCAGCTCCAGAAGCACGTGGAGAAGGCGCTCAACGCCCCGGTGAAGGACACCTTCCGGGACATCCTCAAGCAGAGCATCGAGTCCGGCATCAACGCGATGCCCTTCCCCGCCAACCTCGCGGGCAAGGCCGCCCTGAAGACGGGCCTCGTCGACGCGGCGCTCAACCCCCTGGTCGACGCGACGGCCTCCGTGTTCCGCCGGGTCGCCACCGAGCACATGATGAAGCTCGCGGTGCCGGGCGGCGCGCTGAAGCTGGGCAACGATTTGCCCCCGCCTCCGGGCATGGAGACCACGCTCTTCCCGCCGCACCTGCGCTCCATCGAGAACCCGGAGCTGCGCACCCTGCTGGGCAAGCTGGACTCCAGCTCCGACAGCCTCAAGGGCACCGCGGCCAAGGACTGGAGCAAGCTGGACCAGCGGATGAACTACATCATCGACCTGTTCCGCACGCGCCAGCAGGACCCGCACCTGTTCGACGCGCCCTTCGGCAAGACGGGCACCACCTACCCGCTGCCCGCCACCCAGCAGCGCGCGGGCTGAAGTCCCTCGGGGCGCCCTGTCAGCACGGGCGCCCCGACGTCACACCTCGTCCACCACGAACTGCTCCAGCCGGGCGATGCCCAGCTTCTTCATCCGGCTCTGGAGCGTGGAGGGCTTGAGGCCCAGGAGCGCCGCCGCACCGCCCGGGCCGTAGACGCGGCCCCGCGTGAGCGACAGCACCCGCAGGATGTGCTCCCGCTGCACCGCCGCCAGCGTCAGCACCGAGCCGGGCTTCATCGTCGCGTCCACCACGCTCGGCACCGCCGCCTCCACCTGCGCCACCGCCGAAGTGCTTCCGCCGTGTGCCACCACGTCGAACGAGGACGGCCCCAGCTCCGTGCCCTTCGTCAGGATGGTGGCGCGCTCCAGCGCGTTGCCCAGCTCGCGCAGGTTGCCCGGCCAGTCATACGACTCCAGCTTCGCCAGCCCCGCCGGTGACACGCGCATGCCCCGCCGCCCGGTGCGCCGCGCCTGCTCCTCCAGGAGGAACGTGCACAGCTGCGCCAGGTCCTCGCGCCGCTCACGCAACGGCGGCAGCCGCAGCGGGAAGACACTCAGCCGGTAGTACAAATCCTCGCGGAAGCGCTTCTCCGCGATGGCGCGGTGCAGATCCACATGCGTGGCCGCGAGGATGCGCACGTCCGAGCGCACCGTCTTGTCGCTGCCCACCGGCTCGAAGGCCTTCTCCTGGAGCGCGCGCAACAGCTTCGCCTGCAGCTCGACGGGCAGCTCGCCCACCTCGTCCAGGAGCAGCGTGCCTCCGCTCGCCATCTGGAAGCGGCCCGCGCGGTCCTTCGTCGCGCCGGTGAACGCGCCCTTCACGTGGCCGAACAGCTCGCTCTCCAAGAGGCCCGCCGGAATCGCCGCGCAGTTGAGCGTGACGAAGGGCTGGTCCGCGCGCGAGCTCCACTTGTGGATGGCCCGCGCCAGCCGCTCCTTGCCCGTGCCCGTCTCGCCCGTAATCAGCACCGGCGTGTCCGTCTCCGCCACCTGCCGCGCCCGCCGCGCCAGGTCTCGCATCACGGGGCTCAGCGACGCCTCCAGGATGCCCTCGGACTCTCCGCCGAGCTGCGCCTCCAGGAGCTTCGCGTGCTCGTGGTCCTGACGGTGCAGCCGCTCGAAGGTCGCTCGCTGCTCGGCCGCCTGCAGCGCCGTCGCCAGCATCTGGCCGTAGACCTCCACCAGGTCCACCACCGGCTGCGGATACGTCTCGCACTCGGCGCGGTCCAGCGTGAGCACGCCATAGGTGCGCTCGCCCGCGCACAGCGGCACCACCATGCACGCGTGGCCCGGCGGCAAATCCAGCACGCCGTCGAACGGGTCTCCGTCACCGTGCGAGTGGTCCTCCTCCGTGAAGGCCCGCGCCCGCCGCGTCTCCAGCGCCACGCGCAGCGAGGGGAAGTCCGACAACGTCAGCGCGTGGTGGCGCACCTTCGCGTTCGCCAGCGGACCGCGCGCCGCCACCGACACCAGCTTGCCGTCCCTCAACAGGAACAGCGTCGCCAGGTCGAAGCGCACCACGCGCGTCAACCAGTCCAGTCCTCGACGAAGCAGCTCATCCACCGAATCTTCAGTGGTTGCCAGCTCGACCAGGTCCCGAGCATCCTTCGCGCCCTCGGCAAGGGCTGACAGTTCATCCGACATGCGGCATGAATAATAGCGCTCCACCGAAATTGCAGTGGCGGTCATCACCGATATTTCGTTATTCACCGCCCCAGCAACACCGGCCAGTGGGGGCTAGAAGTCAAGCCCCTGGAATCATTGAAGTGGATTGACTGGCACGAGGTCTGCTGTAGCTGTTAGCAGAAGACACCTTCCCGAGGGTCCCCCCCGGACCCCACAACCCAAGGAGCAGTACATGCTGACCGTTGGCGACAAGATTCCGAGCTTCAAGGTCAAGGCCACCGTGAGCCTGGAGAAGGGCAAGGAGTTCCAGGAGATCACGAACGAGACCTACAAGGGCAAGTGGCTGGTGCTGTTTGCCTGGCCCAAGGACTTCACGTTCATCTGCCCCACGGAGATCGCGGAGTTCGGCAAGAAGAACAAGGACTTCAATGACCGTGACGCGCAGGTGCTGGGCCTGAGCACGGACAGCGAGTTCGTGCACCACGCGTGGCGCACGCACCACCCGGACCTCAAGGGCCTGCCGTTCCCGATGCTGGCGGACCTGAAGCACGAGCTGTGCAACGCGCTGGGCATCCTCCACAAGGAGGAGGGCGTGGCGCTGCGCGCGACGTTCATCGCGGACCCCGAGGGCATCATCCGCCACGTGACGGTCAACGACCTGTCCGTCGGCCGCAACGTCTCCGAGACGGTGCGCACGCTGGACGCGCTCCAGACGGACGAGCTGTGCCCCTGCAACTGGAGCAAGGGTGAGGAGACCCTGACCCAGAAGCTGGCGAAGGCGGGGTAGCGCGTCATGGCCTCGCTCGAAGTCGTCCGCTCCGAACTCGCGGACGCCCACAAGGACACCCGCCTCAACCTCCAGGCAGTCCTGGAAGGTGGCAGCCTCACCCCCGAGCAGCGCTGGGGCGTGGCTGTGGCATCGGCCTACGCCGTTCGGAATGAGCGGCTGAAGGAAGCGATGCTCAACGAGGCGCGGAAGGCACTCGCGAACCCCGAGCCCATCATCGAGGACGCGCGTGCAGCGGCGTCGCTGATGGCGATGAACAACGTGTACTACCGCTTCCGGCACATGATCGGGAAAGAGTCGTACTCGACCAAGCGCGCCGGACTGCGGATGAACAGGCTCGCGCAGGTGCTGACCAACAAGGTGGACTTCGAGCTGGTCTGCCTCGCGGTCAGCGCCATCAACGGCTGCGAGATGTGCATGCAGTCCCACGAGAAGGTCGTCCTCGAGGGCGGCCTCTCCGAGGACCAGGTGCACGACGCGGTGCGAGTCGCGGCGGTCATCCACGCCGCGGCGGTGGGCCTGGAGTCTTAAGCCTCGCACCCGCGAGTCATTCGCTGTGCTTCACCCGCGCCCTCCGGTGGAAACACCGGGGGGCGCTCCATTTGCGGGCCCAGCGCATCCAATGGGCATCCGCACAGACAAGAACGAAAGGACGTCACGTATGTACCGCAGCCCCAGCCCCCTCCCCGAGAAGACCCGCGCCTCCATCGTCGAATCGCTCAACGCCCGCCTGGCGGATGGGCTGGATTTGCACTCGCAAATCAAGGTGGCGCACTGGAACATCAAGGGCCCGCAGTTCGCGGCGCTGCACCCGCTGTTCGAGACCTTCGCCGTCAGCCTCGCCAACCACAACGACTCCATCGCCGAGCGCGCGGTGACGTTGGGAGGCAAGGCGTTCGGCACCAGCCGTCACGTGGGCAAGGCCAGCCGCCTGCCCGAGTATCCGCAGGAGACGACGCGAGATTTGGAGCACGTGAAGCTGCTCGCCGAGCGCATCGAAGTCTATCTGGACGGCCTGCGAGACAGCCGCAAGCTCTTCGTCGAGGTGGATGACGCGGACTCCGAGGACCTGGCCACGGGCATCATCGTGGAGTTCGAGAAGCACGTCTGGTTCCTGCGCGCGTCGCTGGAGACCTGAGGCCCGTGACACCCGGGGCGAGGGCGCCGTGAGTGTGCACGGCGCTATACGCGCTCAGCGAGCCTGACGGAGCCGGGGGGCCTGTTTTCGCGAGGTTGCGAAGGGCACGAGGGTTGCTCTACCAGGGTGCACCCCGCCGCGACGACGCGGTCCGGGCACCCTTGGAGACGTCCCCGTGCGAACCCTCATTGGCCTCTCTGTCGCCCTCCTGCTCACCGCGTGTGGTGGCGGTGCGCCTCCGGAAGAAGTGATTGAAGCCGCCAAGGCCCGTGTGGAGCGCGTCGTCGCGGCGGGGCACCTGACGCGGGGCGCGCTGGAGGTGCTCGGCTTCATGCCCGTGTACACGTGCGGCGAGCCGCGCCGCGCGTTCCTGAATGTCGCGGTGCCGGACGTGAGCACGCGCCTGGCGTGCGCCACCGCCACGCTGGAGCAGTTCGACGCGGTGACGGACGGCGTGGTGCTCTCCTTCAACGGGCCGAACTGCGAGGTCCATGGCCTGCGCCTCGAGGGCCGCGCCTTCTTCAAGTACAGCGGTGGTGAGGACCGGATGGAGGTGTCCGTGGACCTGCGCCAGCTGCGCGTGGACGGCGCGGTGTTGCCCGCCGAGGTCGGCTACGGCACCTGCGGAGACCAGACGAGTGTCTGGGCGAAGGCGGCCGGCGACGTCCCGGGACGCCCGGGCCACACGGTGCGCGTGGACGCGCGGGTGGGCAAGCGCGCGGGCATGCCGCTGTTGGGCGGCTCCTCGCTGGTGCTCGACGGTGAAGGGGAACTCACGGGCCCGGAGGGCGTGGACAAAATCACGCTCCAGGAACTCCACTACGAGGTGGGCGAGTACCTCCCCAAGGAGGGCACGGCCATCCTGGAGACGGCGGACGGGCGCTACGTGAAGGCGGACTTCCAGCCCGGCCTGTGGCGTCTGGGCAAGGTGGAGGTGACGGTGGATGACCACTCGTCGGTGACGGTGCCCATCCTCCGGTAGCGAGGGCTTGCGCGCGCGTCGTCGCTTTCCGCTAGGGTTCCCGGCCGTGAGCGACGACGTCACGATTCCCGCATTCCGCACCGTGCCTCGCACGGGCGTCATCTTCGTCACCGCCGAGGCCACGCGCCGAGGCTACCGTTCCAGCGACCCTGACTGGTGCAACCTGGGCCAGGGGCAGCCGGAGACGGGAGACCTGCCGGGCGCTCCGCCGCGCCTGAACACGGTGAACATCGACGTGGCGGACATGGAGTACGCCCCGGTGGCGGGGCTGTGGGACGTGCGAGAGGCCATCGCCAGTCTCTACAACCGCCTCTACCGCCGGGGGCTGCCCAGCCAGTACAGCGCGGAGAACGTGTGCCTGTCCGGCGGCGGGCGCGCGGCCCTCACCCGCGCGGCGGCGAGCCTGGGCTCCATCAACCTGGGCCACTTCCTGCCGGACTACACGGCCTACGAGGAGCTGCTGGACGTCTTCAAGGCGTTCACCGCCATCCCCATCCTCCTGGAGGGCGAGCGCGGCTACGCCTTCACCCACGAGGACCTGCGCCGCGAGGTGCAGGGCCGCGGCCTGTCCGCGCTGCTCTTCTCCAACCCGTGCAACCCCACCGGCAAGCTGGTGCAGGGAGACGAGCTGGCGCGGTGGGTGGGTGTGGCCCGCGAGCAGGAGTGCGTGCTGCTCATCGACGAGTTCTATTCGCACTACATCTGGACGGGCCGCCCCGGGCACCTGCCGGTGGAGAGCGCCGCGCGCTACGTGGAGGACGTGAACAAGGACCCTGTCGTCCTGTTCGACGGCTTCACCAAGAACTGGCGCTATCCGGGCTGGCGCATGACGTGGACGGTGGGGCCCAAGCAGGTGATTGAGGCCGTCTCCAGCGCGGGCAGCTTCCTGGACGGTGGCGGCAGCCGGCCGTTGCAGCGCGCCGCCATTCCGCTCCTCCAGGAGGAGCCCGTCATCGCGGAGACGCTGGCCATCCACACGGCCTTCCGCGAGAAGCGCGACAAGTTCCACTCGCGCCTGGAGCGGCTGGGCATCCGCACGGACCGCGCGCCGGACGGGACGTTCTATGTCTGGGGCAACGTGTCGGGCCTGCCGGCGCCGCTCAACGACGGCATGGGCTTCTTCCGCGCCGCGCTGGAGCAGAAGATCATCACCGTGCCGGGTGAGTTCTTCGATGTGAATCCGGGCAAGCGTCGCGCGCGGCCGTCCCGCTTCCGCGGCTACGTGCGCCTGTCCTTCGGACCGTCCATGGAGGTGCTGGACAAGGCGCTGACGCGGCTGGAGGCCATGGTGTTGAAGCACAGCCGCGCCTGACGTCCGGCCACGTCGGAGGCGCTCCACTCGCGCCTCCGACGTCGTGAATCAGTCCGACTTCGTCAGAGGTTCTTCTCGAAGAGCCCTACGATGCGGTCCCTGCGGTCCGGAAGGTCGTTCTCGCCACCACTGAAGTTGTGCCGGTACGACAGCGTCTTGTCGGCGAAGGTGTAGAACACCCGGTCCGCCGGCTCGATGCCGCTGACGAAGAACTTCTTGAAGCCGTCCTTCAGGGCCTGCTTGGAGAAGTCATCCACGGCGATGGCCTTGATGGCCAGCTCCACCGGCTGGAAATAGATGAGGTTGAAGCCCTCCTCGAAGGCGTGGGCCATTCCCTCCTCGCCCAACGTGTCCCACTCCACTTCAATCTCCAGGTGATACCCCAGGAGGTCGTCGAGCTTCTTCTGCCAGACGGGGAACACGTTTTGTTTGTAGTTCGCGATGGCCTTCCGCTCCGGCAAACCCATTCAAATTCCTCGGTTGTGATTCCAGTGATTGAAATTGGAAGGGCGACACGATTCTACTGGGAGAACGAGTTGTCAAACACTTCAAGTCTCAAGAAACGAGACACCGCCGATTGAAATGACTCACCAGCCAGGGGCTGGGCGACTCCCGGGCTCACCTGAAACGGGCCTGGAGGTTCTATGCTCGTCGGCGCCCATGAGAATCCCCGCCTCCCGGCTCGCGCTGCTCGGCGTCCTCTACTTCGTGCAGGGCCTGCCCTTCGGCTTCCAGGCCACCGCGCTGCCCGTGTATCTGCGGGAGCAGGGGGTGTCGCTCACCGCGCTGGGCTTCGCGGGGGTGCTTGCGCTGCCCTGGGGACTCAAGGCGCTCTGGTCGCCGCTGGTGGACCGGTATTACTCCACGCGGCTCGGACGTCGCAGGTCATGGATTCTGCCCATGCAGGCGGGCCTGACGCTCACCTGCGTGACGGCGGGACTGCTCGTGTCGGACGGGGGCTCGCTGAAGGTGCTCCTCGGGCTCATCCTGGTGATGAACCTCTTCGCCGCCACGCAGGACATCGCGGTGGATGGGCTCGCGGTGGACATGCTGAAGCCGGAGGAGCTGGGCCTGGGCAACTCCGTGCAGGTGGTGGGCTACAAGCTGGGGATGCTCACCGGCGGTGGGCTCCTGGTGTGGGCCAGCAAGTCCATTGGCTGGTCAGGGCTGTTCCTGGGCATGGCCGCGCTGTGCGCCGGTGCGCTCGTGGTGACGCTGCTCACCCGCGAGCCTCCTCCCCGGGAGGACTCGAGCGGGCGCGACAGTGCGCCGGCCCCGGAGGCGCGGCTGAGCTGGCGGCAACTGCGGGAGCGCATCGCCTCGGTGATGATGAAGCCGGGGACCGGGTGGGTGCTGCTCTTCATTGGCACGTACAAGTTCGGCGAGACGATGGCGGACGTGCTCTACAAGCCCTTCCTCGTCGACTCGGGCATTCCCGCCTGGCAGATAGGCCAGTGGGTGGGGACGTGGGGCAACGTGGCGTCCATCCTCGGCTCCGTCGGCGGAGGGCTGCTCGCCACGCGGCTGCCCATCGTCGGTGCCTTGACGCTCACGGCGTCGCTGCGCGTGCTGCCTCTCATGGGCCGCTGGTGGCTGGCGACCCACGGCGTCAGCGACGGGGGCGTCATCGGCGTCACGCTCGCGGAGGAGCTGGTGGGCGGCGCCCTCACGACGGTGATGTTCGCGTTCATGATGGCGCGCGTGGACCGGCGCATCGGCGCCACGCACTACACGCTGCTGGCCAGCCTGGAGGTCTGGGGCAAGGCGCCCGCCGCGCCGCTCGCGGGGTGGCTCGCGGACCCCATTCACGGGCTTGGACTTGGCTACGCGCCTGTCTTCCTTCTGGGTGCCGCGCTGTCGGTGGCCTTCCTCGCGCTGCTGATTCCCATCCGTCACCAACAGTTGCGACAGGATTCAACGGCCACAGCATTTCCATGAGCCGGTGTGCTCAATGGCAATCAAGACAGGGAGCGGACACGTGTAGACAGTGCTGGCCCGCGGTTCCGCCCTTTTCCCCTGCGGACAGCAGCGTCTCTCAGCGCCGTGCGCGCAGCTCCAGGCCCGCGGGAGGGAAGGTTCCCCCCAGGTGGGTCCACTCGAGTCGCACCTGACGGCGGCCCTCGGGCGGAAGCTCGAGGACCGCGAGCACCCTGCCCTCTCCTCGCTGGCTGAGGCGGACGTCCATGCGCTCGCCGTCGACCTTCATCGCCAGGTTCAGGACGCCTGCCTGGGGGAAGAAGCGCTCGGAGGGGTGGCGTCGCGGCGAGGTGAGCAGCAGCTCCACTTCGCGCGGCTCGGGGCCTTCGTTCTCCAGGGTGTAGGTCAGCTGATAGGTGACGCCTCGGGCTCCGTCGTGGGTCCGCTCGCCCTGGGAGGACGTGGCGCGCGAGGCCGAGGTGCCCGAGGTGGGCGTCAACGTCGGCGCGTCGGGTCCGGTGCCCGCGTTCCTGCGCGGCATGGACATGACGAGGTCACCCGCGAGCGTTCCGGGTGACAGGCTCAGCGTGCGCTCAGCGACGAAGACGCTGCCCGCTTCGAGCACACCTTGGAGTGGAGGGAAGGCCGTCGGGCCCGTGTCCTCGGCTCCCGCGGTGGCCAGGGGGTGCTCGCTTCGAGTGATGGCGGCGAGTTCGTCGGGCGTGAGCGGATACGGGCTGGACACGGTGGCCAGACGGAACCTCGCGCCCGCGTCCACCTGCCCCTTCGCGTCCAGGGCCTTGAAGTCCAGGAGGGCGCTGAGCGTGACTCCCTTCGGGTGACGTGCAGCGAGGACGACCACCGTTGCGCCAGGCTGCACGGTGAGGCTGCCCTCGAAAGCGCCTCGGGTTCCCAGGCGCACGTCGTCGAGGAGCAAGTCGAGGTCCTCTCGGACGAGCGGCAGGACTTCGCGCTCGGACTCGGAGCGGTCATCGAGGATGGCGTCGAGGAGGCCCGAGGCGAGGACAGCTTGGGGTCCTCGGAAGAACAGCCCTTCGGGGTCCGGTGTCTTGCCCTGTCCGGACTCCGCGTCGATCAGGTTCGTGAGGTCCTCGTCGAGGGGCTTCTGGTTCAGCGGGTTGAAGGGTTCGCCTTGTGAGTTCAGTGGGAACTGGGGCGTGAGGTACTTGGAGAAGAGGCCGCCTCGGACCTGGAGTTGGATGGGACGGCCCGTCGTGTTCCGGAGCACGACGGAGCAACGGCCCGTGCTCGCGGAGTCAGGAGAGGACGCGTCCACGCGCTGGACGGCACGAAGGAACAGCCGTGCCTGGCCGGAGAAGGTGTAGCCCCCTTCACTCTTTCCGGGCACGAGCCGTCCCATGGTGGAGCCGAGGACCCCCCAGGTTCGGATCGTCTCCGGGCTCGCGTGGACGAGCAGCGGGGCACCCGTGAAGGAGCCCTCGATGGGCACGAGGGCGGAGATGGGCAGCACCTCCGAGTCGAGGTCGCCCACGTCCAGCGGCGGTCGTGTGTGCGTTCGGACTTCCGCGCGGGGAGCCGGAGCTTCGAGTTCGATGGACGGCGGCTCCGCGATGGTCGCTTCTTCGGAGGGCTCCTCCTTGTTCGCATCGGAGCGCAGAGGCGGAACCAGCGAGAGCGACCGCGCGGGACGAACCTTCGCGCGTGCAGCGGGGGATGGGCTCGCGGCTGGCGTCTCCGAGGGAGCAGCCTCCTCCACCATCCTTGCTTGAGGCTTCGCTTCCTGCGCGCCATCACGGGACTTCTCTGGTGGCGTTGCCTCGGCGGGGCGCTCGGGGGACTTCGGTCCTTTACCCGCTGGCTTCACCTGGTCCTTCGCGGCCTGCTCCGTCGCGGATTGCTTCGCCTGCGCCTTCACGGCCTGCTCAGTCTCAGCCTGCTTCACTTGCGCCTTCGCTGCTTGGGACTCCTCGGCCTGTTTCGCCTGCGCCCTCGCACCTTGCGCAGCCTCAGCCTGTCTCGTTTGGGAGTCCTCGCCCTGCTTCGCTTGCGCCTTCGCCGCCTGGGAGTCCTCGACCTGTTTCGCCTGCGCCTTCGCCGCTTGGGAATCCTCGACCTGCTTCACCTGCGCCTTCGCCCCCTGCGCGTTCGCGGCCTGCTTCGCCTGCGCCTTCACGCCCTGCGCATTCGCAGCCTGCTTTGCCTGCGCCTTCGCCCCTTGCGCATTCGTGGCCTGCTTCGCCTGTGCCTTCGGAGCCGCTGCGGGCTCCGGCTTGCGTGCGGGCTTCTTCGCGGACTCCGCACCCTGCCCGGCCGAGGGCTTTCCCCCCGCGGACGACGCACGGGGCGCCGGAGGAACGGGTTTCGAGGACGAGCGTCGGGGAGGCGGCTTCGCGGGCGGCATGGTGGAGATCCTCACAGAGAACGCGGCCGGAGTCGCCTCGACTCGAACTTCCGGGCGCCAGGAACTCCCCCGGCGCCCCGGAAGGCTGGCGAAAACCCTTCGCCAGCGGGTCTCCCCCACCCCGGCGCCCTCCTCCTCCAGGGCGCCGAGCCCCTCACCTCACGCGCGCGCCCACTTCCGCCACGCCACACCCGTGAGCGCGAGCACCCCAGCGGTGGGCACCGCCCACGGCGCCGCCCTCGCCAACCGGTGCTCCCAGACGTCCACCCGGTCCGCCAGGAGCAGGATCATCCAGTGGCGCGCCCAGTGGTCCGGGTACCCATACGCCACCTTGCGCAGCAACCCGCTCAGCCCCCTCGGCGGCTGCGCGGTGCCGAACACCGGCGGGAAGCCGGCACGGCCCTTGTGCTTGAACACGCGCACATCCGAGTGCTGCGGACGGATGGGCATTCGCGCCCCCGCCATCGGTTGAGGCGCTCTCTCCATTGGCACGCCAGGACGGCTGGAGGGCTCCAGGTCCGCCGCTGCGCCAGGAATCGGTCTATCCGGCATGGTTCGGCTCCTTGTTGTCACGCGTGGCCAGGGGTGAGGACGCACTTGACGCAGCCGTCCTGCTTCTGGGCGAACAGGTGGTACGCCTTGGGTGCATCCTCCAAAGAGAACCGGTGGGTGATGATGCCCTTCGCGTCGATGCGCCCCTCGCGGATGTGCTGGAGCAGGTGCGTCATGTAGCGACGCACGTTGCACTGGTTCATCCGCAGCGTGAGGCCCTTGTTCATCGCCGTGCCAATCGGCATCAGGTTCCACGGCGGGCCATACACCCCGACGATGGAGACATTGCCGCCCTTGCGCACGGTGTCGATGCACCAGGTGAGCACCGTGGGAGCGCCGGCCTCCAGCTTCAGCCCCAGGCCCAGCACGCGCTGGCCCACCGAGCCCTCCGCCTCCATGCCCACCGCATCGATGCACACGTCCGGCCCGCGGCCGTCGAACAGGTCCTTCAGGTAGAGGACGATGTCGTCCACCTCCCGGAAGTTCACCGTCTCCACCTTCGCGTACCGCTCCGCGAAGTCGAGCCGGTACTGCACGCAGTCCACGGCAATCACCCGGCCCGCGCCCATCAGCCACGCGGACCGCATGGCGAACAACCCCACCGGGCCGGCGCCGAACACCACCACCGTCTCGCCGCCCTTGATTTCGCCCATCTCCGCGCCCATGTAGCCCGTGGGCAGGATGTCCCCGAGGAAGAGCGCCTCCTCGTCTTCCATGCCGTCGGGAATCTTCAGCGGCCCCACGTCCGCGAAGGGCACGCGCACGTACTCCGCCTGGCCACCGTCGTAGCCGCCCGTCGTGTGCGAATAGCCATACACACCACACGCCACGTCACTCGACGGGTTGCTGTTCTCACAGGACGCCGTCAGACCTCGCTGACAGTAGAAGCACGTGCCACAGGAGATGTTGAAGGGAACCACCACGCGGTCACCCTTGCGCAGCTGCGTCACCTCGCTGCCCAGCTCCTCCACCACGCCGGTGAACTCGTGGCCGAAGGTGTGGCCCACGCGGGTATCCGGTACCAGGCCGTGCAACAGGTGAAGGTCCGAGCCGCAGATGGCCGTCCGGGTCACCTTGAGGATGACATCCTGCGGGTGCTCCAACCGAGGGTCTGGCTTGTTCTCCACTCGGACCTTGAAAGGTCCCTGGTACGTCAAGGCGCGCATGTGTGGTCCTCTTTCCCGTTCACATACGGGTGAGGACTCCGCCGCCTCGCGGCAAGACGCACCAGAAGCAGGCCCCTGCTCGCTCTCTCTCCTGAGAGGAGCGCACCGCCGGTCAGTCGGCCACGGGCTCCACGGGAAGCTCCGTCGCCCGCCACAGGTACCAGCTCACCACGGTGCGCCAGGGCCGCCAGCGCTCGCCATATTCCAGGAGCGCCTTGGGGCGCGGCATCTCCGGCAGCCCATACGCGAGCATGAAGCCCTTGCGCACGCCGAAGTCGTCCACCGGCAACACGTCCGGGCGACCGAGCCGGGAGATGAGCAGCATCTCCACCGTCCACTGGCCAATGCCCCGCACCTGCGTGAAGTGGTCGATGAGCGTCGCGTCGTCCATGCGGCGCACCCGGGACAGGGGAGGCACGGTGCCGTCCAGCGACTTGCGCGCCAGGTCCTGGAGCGCGGCCAGCTTGTTGGCGGACAGGCCCGCCTCGCGCAGCACCGTGTCCGCCGTGGAGAGCAGCGCCTGGGGCGTGAAGCGCCGGCCCTTCCCCACGCGCTCACTGACGCGCGCGAAGATGGCGGCGGCGGCCTTGCCATGGAGCTGCTGGTAGACGATGGACTCCGCCAGCGCGGCGAAGGGGCTGTGCAGGGGACTCAGCTGGAGGCGAAAAGGGCCCACGCGCTTCATCAGCGCGCCGAGCTTCGGGTCCGCTCGCGCCAGGGCACGGCGGACCTCGGGAGTGAAGGCTTCGGGCAGGCGCGGGGCGGAGGGAGCGGAACGCGGCATGGGAGGGGCGGTATGCTGCCGCTCCCACCGCCCCGCGCAACCCGTTTCTTGTCATGCGGGCACGCGGGGCTGCTCAGAGCGGCGCGGCCTGGTCCGTCTCGGCGGGCACCTGGAGCCGGGGCTCGCCTTCCATCAACTCGTCGAACTCCTCCTCCATCTGGAGCCCCAGGTCCTCGAGCTGCTCCTTGGAGACGAGCTTGCGGACCTTCTTGAAGAGCTCCTCCTCTTCCTCCTTCACGTGGTGTTCGATCTGCTCCTGGAGCACCTTCATCTTCGCGTCGAAGTGCTCGTCGTCCGGCTCCAGCTCCATCAGGTCCGCGATGAGGCGCTTGGCGGACAGATGCTCCTCGGCGGCCTCGACCAGCAGGTCCTCGGTGTCGTTGGCCTTCGCCGCCGGGTAGAAGTACTGCTCCTCGATGGTGGTGTGCGCGCCGAGCCGGTCGGCGATCATCTCGAACAGCTCCCGACGCTTCGCATCGGCATGGTCCGGGAGCTTGCCGTACTGGGTGAAGAGCTTCTTCACTTCGGCGTGCTGCTGCTTCAGGAGTTCCAACGCGTTCATGGTCGTATCTCCGTGTCCGACGGGGTTCCTGCATCCAGATAGGTGAAGCTGAAGATGGGTTCAGCGAGGCAGCTTGCAAGAGGGCAGGTCCTTCACCGCGGGACCGTTGAGCACCTTGCCGGTGGGGCTGTAGCGCGCCCCGTGGCAGGGGCAGTCCCACGAGCGCTCCGCGCCGTTCCAATGCACGTGGCAGCCCAGGTGCGTGCACACCGGCGACACCGCGTGGGACGTGCCGTCCTCCTCGCGGTAGACGGCCACCTTCTGCCCATCCACTTCCAGAATCTTCGCCTCGCCGGGCGCCACCTCGGACAGGTGCTTGCCGTCGGGCCGCGCCAGCCGGTCCGCGATGAAGTGGAAGGCTGTCTCCGCGTTCTCCTGGATGAAGTCCTTCGCGCCCGCCAGCGGCTTGACGCGCGTGGCGTCGTACAGCGCGGCGTAGGGGTTCTGCCGTCCGAGGATGAGGTCGCTGATGAGCATCCCCGACAGCGTGCCGAACGTCATGCCCGTCCCGGAGAAGCCCGTGGCCACGTACACATGGCGGCTGGCGGCGTTGCGGCCGATGTACGGCAGCCCGTCCGCCGGCTCGATGACCTGACCGGACCAGCGATGCGTGAGCGCCTTCACCGGGAAGTGCTTGCGCGCGTAGTCCTCCAGCGCCGCGTAGCGCTGCCCGGTGTCCTCCTCCGCGCCGACCTTGTGGTCCTCGCCGCCGATGATGACGTACATGCGGCCGTCGACGGGCTGCGTACGGATGTAGTGATAGGGCTCCTGGGAGTCGTAGTACTGCGCCGGCTCCAGCGGGCCGTCGAGCGGCCCCGCCACCGCGTAGCTCCGGTACGCGTACAGCTTCGTCTGCAGCAGCACCCGGTTGAGCGGAGAGTGGGTGGCCTCCACCACGGCCGCCGCGGTGACGGTGCCCCGGTCCGTGACGACGCGACAGGGCGCGCCATCGTGGACCTCCTTCACCCGCGTGGACTCGAAGACGAAGCAGCCCTCACCAATGAGCCGGTCCACCAGCCCGAGCAGGTACTTGCGCGGATGGAACAACGCCTGGTCCTCCACCCGCAGCGCGCCCTTCACCGGGAAGGGCAGCGGCACCCGCTGGGTGAGGGAGGCATGAAGGCCCGCGTCACGCGCGGCGGAGAACTCCTGCTCCAGCGACGCCCACTGACGCGAGGTCTCCGCGTAGCGGAACATGGGGACGCGCTGGAAGTCGCAGTCCAGGCCCAGCTCCTCGACGAGCGTGGCCACCTGCTCCAGCGCGGCGCGACTGGAGGACGCCGCCAGCCGGGCCCCCTTCTCTCCGAAGTCCCGTCGCAGCGTGGTGTAGGGCGTGTCGAGCAGCTCCGTGAGGTGCGCGGTGGTCTGCCCTGTCTGTCCCGACAGGATGCGGTTCATCTCCAGCACCGCCACCCGCTTGCCCGCGCGCTTCAGCAGCCAGGCGGTGGTCAGCCCGGTGATGCCCCCGCCGATGACCACGACGTCCACTTCCAGGTCTCCCGCCAGCGCGGGGAAGTCGCGCGGCGGCGTCGTCAAGGTCCAGAGCGACCGGTGCGTCCGCGTTTCATCCATGTCGTCAACCTAGGAATGCGCCGGAGGTGCGATAACCCGCTACGGTGTGGAGCGGCGCCTGCCCGCCTGCCCGGCTTGGAGCCCCTCGGGATGTGCACGAGCGGACAGAGCCGGGGGTCGGGTGTTGGCAAGTCGCGCGGACGAGGAAGCGGTCCTGGGGTGGCAAGACTCCTCGCGCTAGAAATGAGCCGGGTCGGCCCCCCGAACCCTGCCGAAAGACCAGGGAGCTTCAAAGGATGCCCGTGGAAAGAATGGCTGGGAGCACCAGCCTCGTCGATGTCATGGACCGGGTCCTGGACCGCGGCCTTCGCTGGGACGACGGCGTCCACGCGGACCGGCTCCCTCCCGTGGCTCCCGAGCACGCCGCCCATGTCGTGGTGACCTTTCTGGAGGTTCGGACCGACGAAACTCCCCCTCCTGGCGACACACCTCGTCTCTCTCCTGGAGCCTGACGCATTGGCCTCTCCCGTTCCCGTCGCCCCGGCCCCCGTCACCTCCGCCGACGCCCGCCTCGCCCTGGCCGAGCAGCTGCTCGCCTGCGACACCGCGAGAGCGTGCGCGGAGGCCGTGGTGGCGTGGCTGCCCCGTCACGCCCAGGCCGTCGCCTCGGCCTGTCTGGCGCGCGAGGAGCCCGGGGGAAGGATGGGCTGTCTCGCCGCGAAGGGGCTGTCCGACGCGCAGCACGCCGCGCTCAAGGCCTGGTCCGATGACGACCTGTCCCACCCGCTGGCGGACGTGCTGGCCCAGGCCGCGCCCCGCTTCTTCCCGAGCGCCCGCGCGCCCCTGCCGTCGCCGGGGCCAGGAGGACTGCTCGCGGTGCCGCTGGGACGGCCCGGCTCGCCGCCGGTGGGCCTGCTCCTCGTCTGGGCCAGCGGCCCCACGCCGCCGCCCGAAGTGGCCTGGGTGGCCGGAAGCGTGGGCCCCTTCCTCGCGCGGCAGGCCACGTCGGGCCCGCTGGGTGCGAGCGGCAGCGCGCTGTTCCGCCGCATCATCGACGCGGTGACCGACCCGGTGCTGCTGACGGACCTGGAGGGCCGGCCCCGGCTGGCCAACGCGCGCGCGGAGGCCCTGCTGGTGGCGCATCCCGACGCGAGCCACGGCCGTCGGCGCGCCGTGCACCTCAACCAGCGCGTGTTCTCCGCCGCCGTGGCCAGCACCGCCAGCGGCGGCGTCCCCGGACTGAGCTGGCGGGAGATTCCGCTGGTGGACCCGGTGGAGGGACTGGACCTGCTCTTCGAGCTGGTCAGCACGCGGGTGTACGAGCCGGACGGCCGCGAGGCCATGGTGAGCGTGCTGCGCAACGTGACGGACCTGGGCCGGGCGACCCAGGCGCTGGGAGAGAGCTACCGCCGCCTGCGCGCCACCGAGCGCGAGGCGCGCAGCGAGCGCCACCGGTTGGACCGGGTGCTGGACTCCGTGGCGGACCCCATCATCCTGTCGGACCCGTCCGGCGGCACGGTGATGCTGAACGAGCCCGCGGAGAAGCTCTTCACCCTGCCCGTGGACGGAGGCCGCGCCGCCCAGCGACGCGTGCGCACCAACCACGCCACGTTCGCCTCGTTCCTCGCCAACCTGCTGGATGGCGGCAGCAACCTGCGCTGGCGCGGACAGCTCAGCCTGATGGACCCGGCCAGCGGCGACACGCTCCCGGTGGAGGCGGTGGCCAGCAAGGTGCTGGGTGACAGCGGCGAGCTGACGGGCATCGTCACCCTCTTCCGCGACAGGGGCGAGGCGCTGGCGAAGGCGCGGCTCCTGGAGCGGCTCAAGGAGGTCTCCACGCTGCTGGAGGCGCGCGTGCAGGTGGCCACCGCGGAGCTGGCGGAGCAGAACGAGAAGCTGCGCCGGCAGGCCATCCAGTTGGAGCAGGCGAGCGCGGCCAAGTCGCAGTTCCTGGCCAACATGTCCCACGAGTTCCGCACGCCGCTCAACGCCATCCTCGGCTACACCAACATGCTGCTGCAGGGCGTGTCGGGTGAGCTGACGCCGCCGCAGAAGCGCAACCTGGCGCGCATCGACTCCAACGGGCGGCACCTGTTGGAGGTCATCAACGAAATCCTGGACATCACCCGCATCGAAGCGGGACGGATGCCGCTGCACCTGTCGGACTTCGGAATCCCGGAGCTGCTCCACGAGGTCATGGCGGAGATGGACCCCATCATCGCGCGCAGCAAGCTGACGGTGAGCGCGCAGCTGGGCGCGAAGCTGCCGCCGGTGCACAGCGACCGACAGAAGGTGAAGCAGATTGTCCTCAACCTGCTCTCCAATGCCTTGAAGTTCACGCACGAGGGCGGCGTGAAGGTGCTGGCGGAGTACGCTCCGTCCACCTCCATGCTCACCATCTCCGTGGAGGACTCCGGGATTGGCATCGACCCGGCGTACCAGCAGAAGATTTTCGAGGACTTCCAGCAGGTGGACAGCTCGCCCACCCGGGCCTATGGCGGCACCGGGTTGGGATTGTCCATCTGCCGCCGTCTGGCCGACATGCTGGGGGGACGCGTCTCCCTCCAGAGCACCCCGGGACAGGGGTCGACCTTCACGCTGCACTTTCCACGACGCCCGAGGCGGACATGACGAATCCCTCCCCGAACCTCAAGCCGCTCGTGCTCGTCGTGGACGACTACGACGACGCGCGGGAGATGTACGCGGAGTACCTGGAGTTCTCCGGGTTCCGCGTGGCGCAGGCGAGGAACGGCCAGGAAGCCCTGGACCAGGCATTCGCGCTCACGCCGGACATCATCTTGATGGACCTGTCGTTGCCCATCATCGACGGCTGGGAGGCGACGCGGCGGCTGAAGAACGATGACCGCACGCGCGCCATCCCCGTCGTCGCGCTCACCGGCCATGCGATGACAGGCCAGTCGGACGAGGCGAAGGGCGCGGGCTGCGACTCCTTCGTCACCAAGCCGTGCCTCCCCGACGAGTTGGTGGCGGAGGTCCGGCACATCCTCGCGCAGCGCGGAGTCGCTGTGTCCCACTGAGACGTGCCCATGCCACGGACCTCCCGCCCCTCCAGCAAGTCGAAGACGTCCAGCCGGCGCGGCGCTCCGGCACGAAAGGCCGCGTCCACGAGCAAGCCCTCCCGACGCACCGCCACGTCCAGCGAGGCCCGCCCCACCGCTCCGCCGCCCCGGTCAGGCCGCGCCAAGCGCAACACGGTGAAGAACGTCCCGAAGGCCAAGGCGCCCCGGGCGAAGGACCCGCGCATCACCCGGCCCCCGGAGGAGCTGGCGGGTCCGCACTACCTCCATGGCGTGGTGCGCGCGGAAGGTCCGCTGGACTTCGGTGCGATTGGACTGGGAATGCCGCCGGCCCGCGTCCACGCGGTGCGCGAGGGCGGGCTCGTCGCGCTGGTGTCGGCGGTCCCCGCGCGCGTGGTGGACCCCACGCGGGCCAATCTGCTGGCCCACCAGCGCGCCGCCGAGGTGGTGCTGCGGGAGCACACGCTCCTGCCCGTGGCCTTCGGGACGGTGCTCGGCTCGGAGGCCGAGGTGCGAGGCTTCCTGCGCGCCTCCCAGGACGTGCTCACTGGAGTGCTGAAGGCCCTGGAGGGCAAGGTGGAGCTGGGCCTCAAGGTGCTCTACCACCGCGAGCACCTGGCCCGGCGCATGGAGCTGGAGGACCCGAGCCTGCGCCGTCGTGAGAACGAGGCGGAGGCCGAGCACGAGCGACGCCTGGGGCACGCGGTGGAGATGCGCGCCGCGCTGGACATGGCCGCGATGCAGGAGGGGCTGCGGCCGCTGGCCAGCGCGACTCGCACGGACGCGCCGATAGGCGAGCGGATGCTGCTCAACGCGTCCTTCCTCGTCGCCCGGGACGAGGTGCCCGCGTTCGAAGCGCGGGTCCGGATGCTGGCCGCGCGCTCGGACCTCTACGCCTTCCGCTTCACCGGGCCCTGGGCGCCGTACAGCTTCGTCGACGTGCGACTGGGGCTGGACGGCGGCGGCCAGGCACCGCCCGCGTCACGGCCCGCCGGCTGAAGACACCGGCGTCGTCACGCGCGCGGCCTCCGCGGCCAGCGGGTCCACGCCCGCGTGGAGCCGGACCCAGCCCGGGGTGTGCTCGGTGCGCGCGAAGAAGCCGTCCGTGCCCCGCGCCACCGTCAGCTCGCCCACGGACTTGCCCCCGCGCCGGTACTCCACGCGGAAGGCCTCCTTGGGCTCGCCTCCCGCCGGCGTCTCGTCGCGGCCCAGCAGGTCCACCGGCATCAACCGCCACACGCGGTCATGCCAGTTGCGGGTGAACTCGTCCGGCTTGTCCGGCGCCTCCTCTGGCGACAGCGCGACGGGGTTGGGCGCCTTGCCCGTGGCCCTGAAGGCGCGCGACGCGCCGCCCGAGGAGATGACCACCGCGTCGAACTCGCCCAGGTCGAACGTGTGCAGCCGCCGGTCCACCAGCCGGCTGCTCGCGTTCTCCAAGTCGGGCAGCAGCGCGGGGCCCAGCAGGAACACCTGGCCGTCCGACTCGCGCCGCAGGTAGGGCGTGCCCCAGCCTCCTGTCGTCGAGGCGAGCGCGAAGGTCTCCACCTTTCCGCCCAGCGTCAGCGTCAGCTTGCGCTGCGACGTGGTCAGCCCCACCTCCTCCAGCTTCTTCGTCTCCAGCACCCCCAGCGCCCGCGTGGCCCGCAGCGGGGCGAAGCGAGGGAAGAGCTTCTCCGCGACTTCATTGGCCCGAAGCTCGCGAGGGGGCGGAGGCGCGGGCGGAGCGGCCAGGAGCGACACCCCCGCGTCAGGAGTTCCCTGCGCCTGGGCCACGGCACCAGGAGCTGCCCCATCCGCGCCCGGCCCGGAGCCCGCGTCGGTGCCCGCCATGGGCTCCGCGGGAGGAAGCGGCTTCGAGGGCTTGTAGCCCAGGCGAACCCACAGCGTGTCCCGCGACTGCGCGTCGCGGTACAGCTCCACGTAGCGCGCCTCGTCCTCGTAGCGCACCTTGTCCAGCGCGCGCGCCGGCAGCTCCACCACCGCGTCGCCGGGAGCGCCCGCGGGGGCCCGCTGCCACACCAGGTAGGCGGCCACCAGCGCCACCACCGCGAGGGCGCCCTGGAGCGCCAGGTCCCGCGTCTTCATTGCGCACCTCCCGCCGCCACCGAGGCGCGCGGAGCACGACGGCCTCGCCGCCGCGTCGTCACGAAGCCCAGCGCCAGCACCAGCGCCGGGGCCACGAACACGGTGGCGTAGAACCACGCCACGTCCTGCTCCCGCGTGTGCTGGATGGGCACGTCCTCCTCCGAGGACACCGCGCCTGACACGGACTCCTCGCCCGTCAGCCACCGCAGCGTGTCCACCGCGAGGTAGGCATTGCCCATGTTGGACAGCACCACGTCGCTCACCACGTCCGCGTCCGCCATGACGACAGCGCGCGTCGGCTCCTTGCCGGCCGCCGCGGGCTGCTCCACCGCAACCACCAGCGGCCACGTGCGCCGCGTCTCCCCCGGGTCCGCCGTGAAGTTTCCATTGGCGTCCGCGAACGTCGCGCCATGCGCGCGCACGGAGATGTCGTGCATGACGTTGTTGGGCAGGGGCTGCACCTGGTCCAGCGCGCCCGCGCCCAGGAAGGCCACCGGCGACTGGCCGCCCATCGCCGTCAGCGACGTGACGGACGGATGCGAGCTGAAGCTCGCCGTACCCAGGTTGCCCCTGTCACTCTGTTGCCGCGTGGTGCGGAAGTACACCTGGTCATTCGCCAGCGGCGTGCCCGTGTACTTCAGGCCCAGCGGCTCCAGCAGCTTCTCGAAGCGCGGGCCCTCCGGCTCCAGCGCCAGCCACAGCCTGCCGCCGCGCTCCAGGTACTCGCGCACCGCGGTGATTTCCTCGGGCAGGAAGTCGCGCGTGGCGCCCAGCACCACCAGCGCCCCCGCATCGCCAGGCACCGCGCTGCCCAGGCCCTCCGCGACCCCCAGCGACCGGACGTCCACGTTCTGCGCGCGCAGCATCTCCTTGAACTGGGCGACGGGCGGCTTGGGCAGCTCGCCCGGCACCGGCCGCGTCTCCGCGCGCTCGCCATGGCCCGCCGTGAAGTAGACGACGCGACGGGGCTTCGCCACCGTCAGGAGCCGCCGTTGGACCTCCTGGTCCAGGCGCTGGAGCTGCCCCCGGGCGCGGTCCAACTCCAGGCCCACCGTGAAGGGCTCCTTGCGCTCACCCCGGGCCACGACGACGGTACCGTTGTTGTGGACGCCGAGCGCCCTCGCGCGGACGGGCTCCACCGCCTGGTCCAGCCGCTCCACGTTGAGCAGCTCCGGGCTCTCCACGGCCAGGTCCTGGAAGTACTGGCGCACCGCCTCCCCCACCTCGTTCGCGGGAGGGAAGAACATCGTCACCTGCAAGGGCTCGTTGAGCCCCCGCACCACCTTGCGCGTGGAGTCACCCGGCTTCGCGGTGCGGAAGTACGACAGGTCCCACGTCGTGTTCGCCTGCGTGACGACGTACATGGTCGCGAAGGCGAAGATGAGGACGAAGGACAGCCCCAGGCCGGAGAACAGCGCGCTGCGAGCGCGTCCCGTCTCCAGCACCGGCGCCCGCGTCATCGCCTGCGCCGCCGTCTCCACCAGCGCCAGCGGGACCAGGCAGCACGTCAGGAGCGCGGGGAACAGCGCCGCCAGCATCACCGCCAGCTTGGGCGACTTCTGCGACAGCGAGCCGTCGAAGAGAGACGTGCCCAGGTCGGACTGGAGGAAGTAGAGCGCCAGCGCGAGCAGGCCCACGCCGTACAGGCCCAGGACCCAGCCATCCACCGTGCGTCGGTCCGCGCCGGCGCCCCGGGAGCGCGCGAAGCGCCAGACCACCGCGGCCACCGCCGCGAGCACGCCCAATACGGAGAGGACACCACGGCCCGTCCCCAGGCCGAGGATGCGCTCGCCGATGAAGACGGACACCAGGCCCGCCACGAAGAGCAGCGTCGCCGCCAGCCCATTGCCCACCGGACGGGAGCTCATCGCCACCTCCGCGCTTCGAGCACCCGGGTGGCGGCGAACAGCGCCACATAGGTGACGACCAGGTAGTAGACGACGTCGCGCACGTGGATGAGCCCCGACTGGAACGGCGGGAAGTGCTGGTTCCAAAGGGACATCGCGCTGAAGACATCCGCCAGCGGCTGCTCGGTGATTCGCGCCAGCAGCCAGCAGAGGATGAGCGCCACCAGCATCACCGCGGACGTAATCGCCGCGAGCAGCTGGTTGCGCGCCAGCGCCGAGCCGAACGTGCCGACCGCGAGCGACGCGCTGCCCAGCAGCAGCAGGCCCAGGTAGCCCGCCGCCACGTGGCCGAAGGACACCTTGCCGTTCACCAGCACCAGCACCGGCATGTACAGCGTGCACAGCACGTACAGCGACAGGAAGGCGAGCCCCGCCAGGAACTTGCCCAGCACGATGTCGCGGTCTCTCAGCGGCGACGAGTACAGCAGGGGCAGCGTCCCCGTCTGCCGCTCCTCGGCCAACAGGCGCATGGAGATGAACACCGAGGCGACGATGGTGAAGCCGCTCGAGTAATAGAAGAACTGCGACAGCACCTCGGCGGAGCGCTTGCTCGCGCCGCCCAGGGCGTACGCGTTGAAGAACAGGCCGTTCAACGCGAGGATGACCGCGATGACGACGTAGCCGCTGAGCGTGCGCAGGTAGCCGGACAGCTCGCGACGGGCGATGAGCAGGGCCTTCACGCGCGCACCTCCTGACCGTGCGTCAGCCGCAGGAAGATGGACTCCAGCTGTCCCGCGCCCTGGTCCAACCGCAGCAACTCCAGCCCCGCGCCCACCACCGCCTGCGCCACGCGAGGACGCTCGTCCGGTGAAGCGCGCAGCGTCAGCGACACCACGCCGTCCGCCGCCCGGTCCACGTCCACCGCGCCAAACGGCTTGAGCACCTCCAGCGCGCGCGCCCGGTCTCCACGCACCTCCACCTCGATGGAGCCGCCGCCGCCCATCTTCCGCCCCAGCTCCTCCTCCGTCCCCTGCGCCACCAGCGTCCCCTTGTGGATGATGAGGAGCCGGTCACACGTCTGCGAGATTTCCGGGAGGATGTGGCTGGAGACGAGCACCGTGTGCGTGCCCTTGAGCCCGCGGATGACGTCGCGCATCTCGACAATCTGCCGGGGGTCCAGGCCGCTGGTGGGCTCGTCCAGGATGAGCAGCGCCGGCTTGTGCACCAGCGCCTGCGCCACGCCCACGCGCTGGCGGTAGCCGTGGCTGAGCGTGGAGATGAGCTCGCCGTCCACCTCGCGCAGGCCCGTCTTCTCCTCCGCTTCACCCACGCGCGCGGTGGTGTCCCGGGCCGTCACGCCGCGCAGCCGCGCGACGTACGTCAGGTACTCGCCCACCGTCATCTCCTCGTAGAGCGGCGGTACGTCCGGGAGGTAGCCAATCCGTTGCCGGACCTCGTGGGCATTGCTCACCACGTCATGGCCGTCGATGACGACGCGGCCAGCGGTCGGCAAGAGCACGCACCCGAGGACCTTCAACGTCGTCGACTTGCCCGCGCCATTGAGGCCCAGGAAGCCGATGACTTCACCCTGGCCGATGGTGAAGGCCAGGTCCCGGATGGCCGCGTGCTCACCGTAGTACTTGGTCAGCCCTTCGACCTGAATCATAGGGGGCCATTCCATCAGTCCCCCCAGGGGGCCTTGTCAAGCGCCGAACCACTCAGGCGTGGCGGAACTCCGGCCCCGCTGTGGTGCGGCCGAGCGTGAAGCGCAGCGCCTCCTCCAGGTCCGGCAGGAGGAAGGAGTAGCCGAGTCGCTCCGTGGCGGAGGGGAGCACCCGGGCACCCGCCAGCAGGGCCTCCTGCCCCATCTGCCCGAAGAGGGTGCGGATGGCCACGGCGGGCATCGGCAGGAAGGCGGGCCGTCGCACCACCCGGCCGAGCGTCTTCGCGAAGTCCGCCTGCCGCACCGCCCCCGGCGCCACGGCGTTGATGGGGCCGCGCGCCGCCTGGGTGAAGAGGCTGAAGTGGAAGAGTCCGAGGATGTCCTCCATCGACACCCAGGACATCCACTGGCGTCCAGAGCCGATGGGCCCGCCGCCTCCCGCGAGGAACGCGGGCAGCATCTTCGCCAGCGCGCCCTCTCGCGCATCCAGCACCGGGCCGATGCGCAGGTGCACCACGCGGATGCCGGCGGCCTCGGCGGGTGCGGTGGCCGCCTCCCAGGCGCGGCACACGTCCGCGAGGAACCCGGTGCCCGGCGCGCTCTCCTCGGTGAGCGGCTCGTCGCCCCGGTCGCCGTAGATGCCACTGCCCGCGGCGCACACCAGCACGCGGGGCTTCTTCTTCATGCGCGCCAGCGCCTCCGACAGCGTGAGCGTGCCCTCGGTGCGGCTCTTGAGGATGGCGTCCTTGTACTCGGGGGACCAGCGCTTGCCCGCGACGTTGGCGCCCGCCAGATGCACCACCGCGTCCACGCCCTCCAACGAGGCGGTGTCCACCTCACCCTTGTCGGGTGACCACGCCACCTCGTCGCGCGAGGCCTCGGCGCGGCCTCGCACCAGGCGCTTCACGCGGTGGCCGCCGGTGGTGAGGAACGGCACGAGCGACGAGCCAATCGAGCCCGACGCACCGGTGACTGCCACGGTGAGCGGCCCGGCCCCCGCGAAGGCGGCATGACGGCGCAGGTCTTCACGTGTCACCCGGTGGCGATAGGCGAACATCCGCTCCAGCGTGCGCCGGGCGATGCCGCCACCGAAGAGATTGCCCAGCGGGCCCACCGGCAGGACGTACTCCACCTCGTCCTCCAGGACGGAGGAGCTCGTCGCGGGCTCGGGCCACATCCGGTGGGTGTGGACCCACTTCGAGAACGGGCCGGACACCTGCGTGTCCTGGAAGAGCGAGTCCTGCACGTAGGCCGTGTGCTCGGCCACCCAGCGTCGGGGGATGGGGCCCACGCGCATCCGCATGACGACCCGGGCGCCCGGGTGGATGCCGTCACCGGAGCGCTCCAGCAGCTCCATCCGCTCCCAGGGAGGCGTCAGCCGTGCGAGCGCCCCGTCCCGGGCATGCCAGGCGAACAGCTCGGCGGCGGTGACCGGCATCCGACTGCGCGCATCGAAGACGTGCGACTTGCCCATGCTGCCTCCCAGCGCGACAGTGCGGCACGCATGCTAAATCCGGAGCTCGTCGAGCGCGCGGTGGAATTGCTTCGGCACGGCGGTGTCATCGCCCTGCCGACAGAGACGGTGTACGGCCTCGCGGCCAACGCCGAGGACGAGCTGGCGGTGCGCCGTGTCTTCGCCATCAAAGGCCGTCCCGCCACCCACCCGCTCATCGTCCACCTGCCTGGCGCCGAGCACCTGTCCTCCTGGGCTCGGGATATCCCCGACGCCGCGCACCGCCTCGCCGACGCCTTCTGGCCCGGACCCCTCACGCTCGTGCTGCCTCGCACGCCCAGGGCCACGGACGCCGTGACGGGCGGCCAGGACACGGTGGCGCTGCGCGTGCCAGGACATCCGGTGGCGCTCGCCGTGCTGAAGGCCCTGGGCGGAGGCGTGGCCGCGCCGAGCGCCAACCGCTTCGGCCGCGTGAGCCCCACCACGGCGGAGCACGTGCGCGCGGACCTGGGTGACGACGTGGACCTGGTGCTGGACGGAGGACCGAGCACCGTGGGCGTGGAGTCCACCATCGTCGACCTGAGCGCTGGCGCTCCCGCCATCCTCCGGCCCGGGGGCCTGTCCTCCGAGGACATCGAGCGAGTGCTGGGACATCCGGTGCCCGTGCGCCTCGCCTCCAAGGTCCGTGTATCGGGCTCGCTCGCTTCGCACTACGCGCCGCGCGCGGGCGTGGTGCTGACGGAGCCACGCGAGGCCGCCGCGCGCGTGCGCTCCCTCCGGGACCAGGGCCTGCGCGTGGGCGTGCTGGGGCCGGAGAGCCTGGAGCTGCCACCGGACGTGGCTCGCTTCGACGTGCCGGAAGACCCGGCGGGAGCCGCGCGCGTGCTCTACGCGAGGCTGCGCGAAGCGGATGAGCGCGGACATGACGTGCTCGTCGCCTGTCTTCCCGCCGCCAGCGGGCTGGGCATCGCGGTGCGAGACAGACTCTCTCGCGCCGCCGCGCCTCGCGACCCTCACTCCTGAATTGCAACGGCCGCCGGAGCATCCGCGCCGCTCACCACCACGCGACAACGACTGCCCGCCCCGCGCGATATGCGCTGAACCACCCCGCGTTGTCGTCACCGCACCGCGCGCACGGCACTCCCGTCTCGCGCGACCCACTCCAGCGGACGAGGCGACGATGATGGTGCGACAGCAGTGGCTCGCGGCAATGACGAGCGTCGTGGCGGCGCTGTGCTTCGCGGGGTGCGCCAGCCCCCAGAAGGTCCTGCTGGAGCGAACCAGCAGCCTCGTCGTCTACGACCTGCCCGCCATGGAGGTCATGAAGGCCGCGGAGAAGGTGCTCGCGGACCGGGGCTATGACCTGCTGCCCAGCACCGACCCCTACTTCCTCCAGACGCCCTGGAAGGTGACGGGCAGCTTCGACCTCGGCACCCGCTGGTCTCGCCTGTACGTCGAGGGCCGCGTCCGCGCCGATGGCCGCTTCTCCGTGCGCGCGTACGAGATGGCCGCCACCACCTTCGCCCGCACCCAGGCCCTTCCTGGCCTGGTCCACACGGGCTACGGCTCCGTGGACGACACGCCCAACGCCACGCCCACCGTCCTGGTGGGAACAGAGCCCTCCCTGCAGACGCGCTCCGCACGCCCCAACCTCCGCAGGCTCCTGGAGCTGGAGTGGAGCATCCTGGAGCGCGTCAACCCCGACTTCGCCGGGCGCGTGAAGGAGCAGGTCGACCTCTACGTGGCGCACGCACCCCAGTGACGCTCAGTCACGTCCACGCCGACGCATGACGCAGCCAGCCACACCCCGCACGAAGGGAGTTGGAGCAGCAAGGGGTTTGCGGGAACAGCGCAACCCCGACTTCGTCGGACACGTCAAGCAAGCGTCGCGACGAAACACGCGCCTTATTCGACGGACACGGCCGGGTGACGGACTTGAAAAGGCCTCCTGGGCTCCGGTATCCCGCATGTCCTCCAGAGGAGCGTCCCCGCGTGATGCGAAGCCTGTTCGGCATGGTCGTCGCCCTGTCTTTGATTGCCTGCAAGGAAGAGCCCCGAGGGCAGCTCGAGCCCATTCCCCGGCCTCCGGGCATGAAGGAAGCGCCCAAGGAGGAGGGCGCCGCGCAACCCGCCGCCGCGCCCGCCGCGGACCCGTCCAAGGTGGTGCTGCGCTGGAAGCCGCCCGCGGGCGCGCCCCTCACCTACCGCCTCACGCTGGACCGCACGGGCGCCGCGCCCGCCGAAGTCGAGGAGCCGGAGGCGAAGCCCGCCAAGGGCAAGAAGGGCAAGGAGAAGGAAGCGCCCAAGCCCGAGCGCGCCGCGGCCGCCACCACCGCGTTCCCCAGCGCGTTCACCTTCGTGCTGGAGCGCGGCGACTCCGGTGACTTCCGGCTGCGCGTCATCCCCGAGGGAAGCAGCGCCCCCGAGGACACCGGCACCGTGAGCGAGCGCGGCTTCGTGCTCGACGGCCTCCAGGGCATCACCCGCAACACGGCCTCGCTGGTGCTGGAGCTGCCCCTGGCGGCCGTGGGCCCCAACGACACCTGGGCGCTGGGCACGGAGCTGCTCATGCACGACGCCCTGGGGGCCACCGCCTTCACCGTCGGCAAGACGGAGCGCCGCAACCGCGTGAAGCTCACCGCGCTCACCCCCGGCGACGGCGGCGAGCAGGTGGCCACGCTGGAGTACGACTTGCTCGACCAGCTCTCCGGCAAGGCGGCCCCGCGTCGCCCGCCGCCCGCCGTGCCCGCGCGCGCCAGCGACCCGGAAGACGAGGACGCCCCGGCCTCCGCCGCGTCGGACGCGAGCGCCGAGGTGCGCATCGTCGGCCGTGGCGAGTTCCTGGTGAAGGCCGGCAAGTGGCGCTCGTGGGAGGGCAGCATCACCTCCTCCACACGAGGCATCTTCCCCGCCACCGCGCTCCAGGTGCCCCCCGGCACGGTGAAGCTGAAGCTCACCGCGCTGGAGTCGGCGCCCCCGCCGGCCGCGCCCCAGCCGACGGCGAAGCCCCAGCAGTAGGCGGCGCGCCGTCGGACTCGCGCACCAGCCGCACCACCGCGTCCACCCAGTCCGGGTGGGCGTTCAGCGAGGGGACGAGCGTCAACGACTCGCCCCCCGCCTCGACGAACTGCTCGCGGGCGCGCAGCCCCACTTCCTCCAGCGTCTCCAGGCAGTCGGCGACGAACGACGGGCACATCACCGCCAGCCGCTTCACGCCCTGCTTCGCCAGCTCCGGCAGCACCAGGTCCGTGTAGGGCTTCACCCACGGGGTGCGCCCCAGCCGCGACTGGAAGGACACGCTCCACCCGCTCGCGGGCAGACCCAGCCGCTCGGCCAGCCCGCGCGCCGTGGCGAAGCACTGGGCCCGGTAGCAGTGGCGGTTGGCGTCCGTGAGCGCGTCGCAGCAGCCCGCTGAAGCGAAGCAGTGCTGGCCTGACGTGTCTGTCTTGCGCACGTGCCGCTCCGGCACGCCGTGGAAGCTGAACAGGACATGGTCCGCGCGCGCGCCGGCAATCACCGGCCGGGCCACCGCCGTGAATGCATCCAGGAAGGACGGGTGCCCATGGAACGCCGGCACCGCGCGCACGTTGGGCACGTCCCAGCCCTCCGTCATCACCTCGTACACCCGGGCCAGCGACGAGGCCGACGAGGACGTGGCCTCCTGCGGATACAGCGGCAGCACGGTGAAGTCATTCACGCCGCGCGCGCGCATCTGGGCCACGGTGTCGGGGATGGACGGGCGGCCGTAGCGCATGGCCAGCGCCACGTCGTACTCACCCGAGAGCTTCTCGCGCACCGCCGCCTCCAGCTCCCGGCTGTACACCAGGAGGGGCGAGCCCTCCTTCATCCACACCTTGCGGTACGCCTCCGCGCTCTTCGCGGGCCGCGTGGGGAGGATGAAGAGGTTGAGCAAGAGCCAGCGCCCCACCGGGTGGATGTCCACCACGCGAGGGTCACTCAGGAACTCACGCAGGTAGCGCCGCACCGGCCCCGACTCGGGCGCGTCCGGCGTGCCCAGGTTGATGAGGAGCAGCCCCCGCTTCGGTTCCGGAGTCGTCATCAGTGCAGCGCGTTGGGAAGGGTGAGCGCGAACTCCGCGATGCGCGCCTCGAAGTGCGAGCCGTCCGGCCGCTCCATCTCGTAGCTGCCCCGCATGGTGCCGAACGGGGTGCGCAGCATCGCCCAGCTCGTGTACTCGAAGCGCTCGCCCGGGGCCACGCGGGGCTGGCGGCCCACCACGCCCTCCCCCTTCACCTCCTCCACCTTCCCGGAGGCGTCGGTGATGAGCCAGTGCCGCGCCTTGAGCTGTGCGGGCGCGTCGCTCTCGTTGACGATTTCCACCGTGTACATGAAGGCGTACTGCCCCGACTCGGGCGAGCTTCGCTCCGGCCAGTAGGCCGGCTTCACGGTGATGCGGATGCCGTCAGTGGTGGCGCTGGAAGACATGCCTCCACATTTGAAGGCAAGCCCCCCGGGTTGCAAGCAAAACCCCGGAGGGCCACCCGTCTGGGTTCAGGTTTTCGCGCTCTCCCGGTCATGGCCGGGCTCCGGGCTCTTGGGCCAGATGAGCGACGCGACGATGGCGGCCAGCAGGATGCCGCCAATCACACCCAGCGACAGGACGATGGGGAGGTGGATGCCGAAGTACGTAATCAGCATCTTCACGCCCACGAAGCCCAGGATTCCGCTCAGCCCCAGCTTCAGGAAGTGGAACTTGTCCATCAGGCTGGCCACCACGAAGAACAGCGAGCGCAGGCCCAGAATCGCGCACACGTTGGACGTGTAGATGATGAAGGCGTCCTGGCTGATGCCCAGCACCGCGGGGATGGAGTCCAGGGCGAAGAGCAGGTCCGTGGCCTCCACCACCAGCAGGACGATGAACAGCGGCGTCACCTTGCGGCGGCCATCCTCGGTGACGAAGAAGCGGCTGCCCTCGCCCAGGCGGGCCACCGGGAGCACCCGGCGCGCGAACTTGACGATGCCCTTCTGCTCCGGGTCCATCTCCTCGTCCTTGGAGACGAGCATCTTCACCGCGGTGAAGACGAGGAACGCGCCGAACAGGTAGATGAGCCAGTGGAAGCGCTGCACCAGGGCCGCGCCGGCGATGATGAGCACCGCGCGCATGATGAACGCGCCCAGGATGCCCCAGAACAGCACCCGGTGCTGGTGCTCGGCCGCCACCCGGAAGTAGCTGAACACCATCAGGAAGACGAACAGGTTGTCGACGGAGAGCGAGTACTCCACGACATACGCCGTCAGCCACTGGAGCGCCGGGGTGCTGCCGGAGAAGTGCCAGATGCCTCCGCAGAACGCGAGGCTGATGGTGATCCACACCACCGTCCAGATGCCCGCTTCCTTGGGCGTCACCGCGTGGTCCTTGCGGTGGAACAGACCAAGGTCCACGGCGAGCATCGCCAGGACGAAGAGGTTGAAGCCCACCCAAAGCGCGACTTGCGTATTCACGTGTGAATCCTGTTTCAGAAACAGCCGGCGCACCCTAGCGGCGGCGCGCCCGGGCGTCGACTCTTCCGTATAACCCCGGGGCCCCCGGCCTTCAGGGGCCCGGCCACCCCGCTATTCCGTCGCGGGTCGCCGCAGCACCATCAACGAGCGCCCCGCCACCTGCACCTTGCCGCCCGCGGGCGTGTGTGTGTGCAGGGACTCCCCTGAAGTGGCGGTGTCCACCACCTGCGCCCAGTCCGCGCCCCACTCCAGGGCCGGCAGCAGGAAGGAGATGGGCTCGTGGTGGGCGTTCATCAGGACGAGCACCGTGTCACCGACAATCCGGTTGCCCTCGTCATCCGGCGCGGCGATGGCATCACCGCCCAGAAGGAAGGCGAGCGAGCGGACGTAGGGCTTCTCCCAGTCGTCCTTCTTCATCTCCTTCCCGTCGGGCCGGAACCACGCCAGGTCCTTCAGCTCGCTGTCCCACATGTGCGCGCCGCGGAAGAAGCGGCGCTTGCGCAGCACCGGCTGCTCGCGGCGCAGGCGGGTGAGGCGGCTGGTGAACTCCAGGAGGGCGCGCTGCGTGTCGTTCAGCTCCCAGTCCACCCACGACAGGGCGTTGTCCTGGCAGTAGGCGTTGTTGTTGCCCTTCTGGGTGCGGCCCATCTCGTCGCCGGCCACCAGCATGGGCACGCCCTGGGACAGGAAGAGCGTGGCCAGGAAGTTGCGCTTCTGCTGCTCGCGCAGGGCGTTGATTTTCGCGTCCGCCGTCTCGCCCTCCACCCCGCAGTTCCAGGAGTGGTTGTCGTTGGCGCCGTCGCGGTTCTCCTCGCCGTTGGCCTCGTTGTGCTTGTCGTTGTAGGTGACGAGGTCGTGCAGCGTGAAGCCGTCGTGCGCGGTGACGAAGTTGATGCTCGCGGCGGGCTTGCGGCCTGACAGCGCGTACAGGTCCGAGCTGCCGGTGAGCCGGTAGCCAATCTCGGCGGCCTGCCGGTCATCGCCCTTCCAATAGCGGCGGATGGTGTCGCGGTACTTGCCGTTCCACTCGCTCCACAGCACCGGGAAGTTGCCCACCTGGTAGCCGAAGTCGCCCACGTCCCAGGGCTCGGAGATGAGCTTCACCTGACTGAGCACCGGGTCCTGGTGGAGAATCTGGAAGAAGGCCGCGCGCGTGTCGTAGCCGTGCCTGTCGCGTCCCAGCGTGGTGGCCAGGTCGAAGCGGAAGCCGTCCACGTGCATCTCCTCCACCCAATAGCGCAAGCTGTCGGCGACGAGCTTCAGCGCGTACGGGTGCGTGGCGTTCCACGAGTTGCCCGTCCCGGTGACATCCAGGTAGTAGCGCGGGTCCTTCTCCGTGAGGCGGTAGTAGGCCTCGTTGTCCACGCCCTTGAAGGACAGCGTGGGGCCCAGGTGGTTGCCCTCGCAGGTGTGGTTGTAGACGACGTCGAGGATGACCTCGATGCCGGCGCGGTGGAGCGCCTTCACCATGCCCTTGAACTCGTCCACCTGACCGCCCCGGGAGCCCGCGGCGCTGTAGCGCGAGTCCGGCGCGAAGTAGCCCAGGGTGCTGTAGCCCCAGTAGTTCGTGAGCTTCCTCTCCGCGAGGAAGGGCTCGTCAACGATGTGGTGGATGGGCAGGAGCTCCACCGCGGTGACGCCCACCTTCTTCAGGTGCTCAATCACGGCCGGGTGGCCCAGCCCCGCGTAGGTGCCCCGGACCTCCTCCGGCACGCGCGGGTGCAGCTGGGTGAAGCCCTTGACGTGCAGCTCGTAGATGACCGTCTGGTGCCAGGGCACGCGGGGCAGCGCGTCGCCTTCCCAGTCGAACGTGTCCTGGAGCACCACGGCCTTGGGCACGGCCGCGGCGTCGTCCCGCTTGTCCTGGACCAGGTCCTCGTCCTTGCCGCCGGACACGTGGCCGTAGATGGGGGCGCTGTAGTCCACGACGCCGTGGATGGCGCGGGCGTACGGGTCCACCAGCAGCTTGTGCGGGTTGAAGCGCAGGCCCTTCTTGGGCTCGAAGGGCCCATGGACCCTCAGGCCGTAGAGCGTCCCCGGCGTCAGGTCCGGCACATAGCCGTGCCACACCTGGTGCGTGTGCTCCAGCAGCGGGAAGCGGCGCGTCTCCTTCGACGGCTCGTCCGCGTCGTAGAGACAGACCTCCACCTTCTTCGCATGCTCGCTGAAGACCGCGAAGTTGACCCCATGCCCGTCATACGTGGCGCCCAGGGGAAACGGCTTCCCTGGAAGCACCTCGGCCCTCCTCATCCAGTGCTCCTCTCCAGCAGCACCACCGGGAACCCCGACAGGAGCGGCGCGAGAGGCAGCACCACGCCACCCGACCCACGCTCGGGCCGCACCTGTCGCCCGGTGAAGACATCGCGGAACATCATGCCCGCATATGCCTCCGGAAGGTCGAGGAACGTGTTCTCATACGCACCGGCCAGCCCCTCGGGGGACTCCAGCGCGGACAGGACGTAGCGCGGCGCGCACACCAGGATGACGGAGTCCTCCTGCTCGCGCACGAAGGCCACCGCCGCCTGGGCCCGGGGCCCGGACAAATCCAGCGCCTTGTAGCCACCGCTCCGGAACAGCTCCGAGTGACGCTGCCGCAACCGCAGCACCCGCGACAGCAGGAAGAGCTTCGCCTGGCCGTCGTCCAGGTGCTCCACCAGTCGCGCGCACAGTCCCGCCCGGTCCTCCTTCGCCTGCGCGTCCAGCGCGTCCAGCATCCGCGCGCGCAGGACGAAGTCCACCGGCCGGCGGTTGTCCGGGTCCACCAGCGACAAGTCCCACAGCTCGCAGCCCTGGTAGGTGTCCACCACGCCGGGCGAGGCGAGCTTCAAGAGCAGCTGGCCCAGGGCGTTGCACTGCCCGGCGCGCTCGATGCGCCGCTTGAAGTCGCGCACCTCCTCCAGGAACGTGGCGCCCTTGTCGGGGTCGAAGCAGGAGTCCACGAAGCCGGCCACCGCGTCGTCATAGGCGCTGTCCGGGTTGGTCCACGAGGTGCGGACCTTGGCCTCCTTGATGGCCTTGGCCATGTACTCGCGCACCCGGCGGTGGAAGTCCGCCATTGCCTCCGGGGACTGGGACTCGCCCATGGGCCAGGCGCCCACCACCGTCTGGAGGAAGAGGTAGACGTCGTTGGGGCTGGGCGCGGGGCCGGAGGGCAGCGGCGTCACGAACTTCTCGGTGAGCCGCATCCACCGCCGCGCCAGCTTGCGCCAGTCCTCGGGCAGCTCCGTCAGCACGTTGATGCGCGCGCGCACGTCCTCGCTGCGCTTGGTGTCGTGCGTGCTGGAGGTGAGCTGGCTGGCCGGCCAGTGCTCCGCGCGCTCCTGGTTGCGCAGGTGGAAGGTGTTGGCGCGCACCCCGAAACGCTCCGGCTCCCCGCCCACCTCGTTGAGGCTGACCAGCCGGTTGTAGATGTAGAAGACGGTGTCCTCCAGGCCCTTGGCCATGACGGGGCCCGTCACCTGCTGGAGCTTCATCGCGAAGCGGAGCATCACCGCGCGCTCGCGCTCGTCGGACTGCTCCGGGTAGCGGCCCAGGAGGATGTCGCGCAGGAAGTCGAAGATGGAGGCGTTGGTGGTGGCGTTGCGCTCCTTGGCGCGCTGAATCGTCCACTCCACGTACTGCACGTCGCGCGCGTCCAGCCCCGGACGCCAGCCGTCCACATACGTGCGGTAGACGGGGAACAGCGCGACGAACTCCACCAGCGCGCGCCGCAGCGAGTTGAGCGTGAAGTCGCGCGTGCGGCGGCTCATCTCGGAGATGCGGTTGAGCTCATGGGCCAGCACGTTGATTTCGCTGGCCATGGACACGCGCATGATGAGGAGCTTCTTCTGGTACACGAGCTCCGCGAAGTCGCCCTTCTCCCCGGTGAGCCGCTCGTACGTCTCCGTCAGGTGCGTCTCCGCCGCAGGGTGCACGAAGAGGCCGCTCACCGCGTTGGCGAACCGATAGCCGGTGGTGCCGTGCACCGCCCACGCCTCGGGAATCCGCTCGCGGCCGCCTTGAATCTTCTCCACCACCACGTACAGCGCCTTGCGCAGCGGGCTCGCCGGGTTCTCCGTCACCTCCGCGCGCCAGCGCTCGCGCAGCGCGGCCTCCACTCCCGGCCAGCGCGTGTCGTCCCCCGCCTGCTCCTGGAGGAACAGCGCGTGCGCGCGCTCCACGAAGTAGCGCTCCTGCAGGTCGAGGAAGTACGCGGTGGGGTCGAACAGGCCGTCCGGATGGTCGATTCTCAGCCCGGTGACGCAGCCCTCGCGCAGCCAGCGGAAGATGAGCGCGTGCGCCTCCTGGAAGACCTCCGGGTCCTCCACGCGGATGGCCGCCAGCCCGTTGATGTCGAAGAAGCGCCGGTAGTTGATCTCCTCGCCCGCCACCCGCCAGTGCGCCAGCCGGAAGCTGCAGGAGGACAGCACCGCGTCCAGCAGGTCGAACGAGCGCGGGTTGCCCGGCTCCCCGTTGAAGACGCGGACGTTGTCCTGGATGTACGCGAGGACCTCCTCGCTGGCCGCCGCCACCGCGGCCAGGCGGCGCTTGATGACCTCCTTCTCGCGGTGCCGCTCGATGACGCGGGGGCGCTCGATTTCCGTGCGCAGCGGCAGGTGCTCAATCGCGGTGAGGATGGAGAGCAGCTCCACCATGGGCGCGGCCTCGGTGCCCAGCCGGGCCTCCAGCCGCTCCAGGCCGTGGCGCAAGATTCGGCCGTACTGACGGGGCGCCACCGGCAGCAGGTGGTCGTAGTAGTGGAGGAAGAAGGCGCCCTCGCGGAAGGACAGCTTCAGCTCCCCGCGCTCCAGGACGACGCCGTACTGGTCCCCCAGAATCGGCAGCAGCACCTTGTCGCGCAGCTCGTCCTTCACCGGCGACCAGTCGATGTCGAAGTACTTGGCGTAGACGGATGAAGGGCCGTTCTCCAGCACGTCGAACCACAGGCGGTTGTCGCGCTCGATGCCCATGTGGTTGGGCACCACGTCCAGCACCTGTCCCAGGCCGTGCTCGCGCAGTGTCGCGCACAGCGCCGCGTGGTCCTCGGGCGAGCCCACCTCCGGATTGAGCTGCGTGTGGTCCACGCAGTCGTAGCCGTGGGTGCTGCCCGGCGTCGCCTTCAGATAGGGCGAGGCATAGAAGTCGCTCACGCCCAGGCGGGCCAGGAAGGGCACCACCTCGCGCGCTTGCTGGAAGGTGAACCCGCGGTGCATCTGCACCCGGTAGGTGGACAGCGGCGTGCGGGGACGCGGCCCCAGCTCCTGCTTCACGCGGGAGTACAGCCCTTCGGCCAGCGCCTCCGCGCTCAGGGTGGCACCCGACGCCCCCGTGGGAGCGGTTCCCTCTTCTTCCAGTCCGTCGAGCAGCATGGGGACGAGAGGTAGGGCGCCAGGGCGTCCGACGCCAGCGCGGGGTGCGACTTCCGCCCTCTATCCAACGCTCCAAGGGGCCGGATTGACGTGCATGCTTCACCCGCGTGCGCGCCAAAAAGCAGAGGGCTCGCCGGTACTTCCGGAGAGCCCTCGGGATGCAACTGCCGGGTGGCCCCGGCGACGGTGTCAGCTCAGCTGCTTGTTCACCAGCGAGGTCATCTCGAACATGGTGACGTTCTTCTTGCCGCCGAAGATCGGCTTGAGCTTGTCGTCGGCGTTGATCTGCCGCTTGTTCTTCGCGTCCTGGAGGTTGTTCTTCTTGATGTAGGCCCAGAGCTTCTTGACGACCTCGGTGCGCGGCAGCGGCTTGGCGCCGACAATCTCAGCCAGGGCGGCGGAAGGAGTCATCTCCTTCATGAACGACGCATTCGGCTTGCGCTTCGGGGCAGCGGCGGTCTTCTTGGCGGCGGGAGCCTTCTTCGCAGCAGCTTTCTTGGCGGCCATTCGTCTTGAGTCTCCTCCCCTCCGAAGGGGACGTTGTGCGGCCTCGCTTGTTTTTAAGCCAGTGCCGGTGGGCCGTAGGTAGCACGCCCAAGCCCGAAAAACAGCCCTCTCCTGCGTTTTTCCCTCTGGAAACGCCCTACGCAACGCGTTTCATGCCCGAGAAACCGGCTCCGCAGCACGATTCTCGCTCGGACGCCCCCCTCTCGCGGCGCGTCCCGACCCGAGAATCCGGCCTCGCGCGATGTCCGCCCTCGGAGGATTGCGACAGGGCACGTGGGATTCCGCTTGCGGACGAGGTGTACTTTTTCGGATGAAACGACCCATGCGAGCCCTCATCACCGGAGCCGGTGGCTTCCTTGGAATCTGGTTGGCCCGTGCCCTGGCGGCGCGCGGCGACACCGTGACGTGCCTCCTGCGCCCTCGGGGAGACGCCTCCGGACTGGCCGGCATCTCCTATACGCGCGTGGAGGGGGACGTGACGGACGCCGCCTCGCTGCGCCCCGCCGTGGAGGGTCAGGACGTCGTCTTCCACCTCGCCGGCGTTCGCCGCGGCGCGACACGCGAGGACTTCCTGCGCGTCAACGCGGAGGGCACGCGCCTGTTGTGCGACGCCATGGTGGCCGCGGGACACCGTCCGCGCCTGGTCCTGGTCGGCTCGCTGGCGGCCATGGGGCCGTCCTCCCCCACCCGCCCGCACGTCGAGGAGGACGCCTTCCATCCGCACGAGTGGTACGGCGAGAGCAAGGCGGAGGCGGAGCGCATCGCCTTCTCCTATGGAGACCGGCTGCCGGTGACAGTGTCGCGTCCGCCGCGCATCCTCGGCCCTGGAGACCGGGAGAACCTCACCTTCTTCAAGCTGGTGAAGAAGGGCATCCGGCTGGAGCTGGTGGGCGGCCCCCGTCCCCTCACCATGGTGGACGTGGAGGACGTGGTGGACGCGCTGATTCTGCAGGCCGAGCACCCGAGCGCGGTGGGCCAGGCCTTCTTCTGCGCGGGCCCGGGTGGGCCGCTCTCCTTGGAGGCGGTGCAGGACCTGGGGGCGAAGGCGCTGGGCCTGACACCCCGCACGGTGCGCATGAGTCCCTGGGTGCTGAGCACCCTCGCCTCGGCGGCGGACGGCGTGTCGCGGGTGACGGGCAAGAAGCTCCCCCTGAACCGGAAGCTGGCCCGACAGCTGCTCGCGCCCGCCTGGACCTGTTCCAGCGCGAAGGCCGAGCGCCTCCTGGGGTATCACCCCAAGAGGGATTTGGAGGACTCCATCCGCCGCAGCGCCGAGTGGTACCGCGAGCAAGGCTGGCTCTAGCCATGCTAGCAGGGGTGGGGGAGCCTTCCCCCGTCCCGGCGTCGTTGACCTCACCCCCCCTGGAGTGTCAGGAAGCCCGCTGCCACATGCCCTCGAAAGCCGCCTTTTTCGATGTCGACGGGACGCTCGTGAAGACGAACGTCGTCCACGTCTACGCGTACTACGCGATGAACCGGGGCTCCGTGTCGGGCATCGCGGGACGGACCTTGAGCACCGCCCTCAGCGTGCCCCTCTTCGGGCTCATGGATTCGCTGGACCGCAAGACGTTCAACGAGTTCTTCTACCGTTATTACGCGGGGTTGACCGAGGACCGCCTCGTCACCATCGCGGAGGACATGTTCGAGGACGTGCTGCAGCCCGCGCTCTTCGAGCAGTCCCAGGACCTCATCGACCAGGCCCGCCGCAGCGGGTGCAAAGTCGTGCTGGTGACGGGGGCGCTGGACTTCACCATGCGTCCGCTCGCCCGGCACCTGGGCGCCGATGACCTGATCGCCAACAAGATGCAGTTCGTGGGCGGCAAGGCCACCGGCAAGGTGATTCCGCCCATCATCGAAGGCGCGAACAAGGCCAACTCCATCCGTGCCTATTGCGCCAAGGAGGGCCTGACGCTGGACAAGTGCCACGGCTACTCCGACAGCGCCTCCGACTACGCCATGCTCGCGGTGGTGGGCCGTCCCACCGCGGTGAACCCGGACCTGCGGCTGCGCTCCATCGCGCGCGCCTACAACTGGCCCATCCTCGACCTCAAGTAGTCCCCCTGCCCGCCATGCGCCCGTTCAAGACGCTCCAGAAGCTGTACGACGAGGAAAGCCAGGTCGTCATCACCGAGAAGGGCAGCCCCCCGCGCGCCCTCTTCTACGGTGAAGGCTTCCTCCAGGAAGATTTGCCCGTGGGTACCCGGGTCATCTTCCCCCGCCCGCCCATGGCGGGAGTGCCCAACGTCAAGGCCGCCATCCGCTGGGCCATCAACAACCCGGATGGCATGGACCCGCTGCACGCGCTGCTCAAGCCGGGCATGCGGCTGACGTGCGTCATCGACGACATCAGCGTGCCGCTGCCGCCCATGGTGACGCCGGACGTGCGCCAGTCCATCCTGGAGGTGGTGCTGGAGCTGGCCGCCGACAGCGGCGTGGATGACGTGCACCTGGTCATCGCCAACGCGCTGCACCGTCGCATGACGGAAGGCGAGATGAAGCGGATGGTGGGCGAGAAGATCTACGACGCCTTCTATCCGGACCGTTACTACAACCACGACGCGGAAGACCCGGACGGCATCGTCGCGCTGGAGCGCACGTCCCACGGCGAGGAAGTCTCCGTCAACCGCCGCGTCGCGGAGAGCGACCTCATCATCTATGTGAACGTGAACTTCGTGCCCATGAATGGCGGGCACAAGTCCATGGGCACCGGCGTGTCCAACTACGCGTCGCTGCGCCACCACCACAATCCGAAGACCATCCGCGCTTCGGAAAGCTACATGGAGCCGAAGGCGAGCGCGCTGTACCGCAGCAACGAGCGCATCGGCCGCAACATCGACAAGCACCTGAAGGTCTTCCACATCGAGACCACGCTGAACAACCGCATGTTCGGCGCGCCCACGGACTTCCTCGCCAAGCGCGAGGAGGACTACACCGAGGGCGACCGGCTGAAGTTCCAGGCCATGCGCTACGCGTTGTCCAAGATGCCGCGCGCGGCGGCCCGCAAAATCCTCAACACGATTCCGGCGCCCTACGACGTCACGGGCGTGTACGCCGGGGCCACCGAGCCCGCGCACGCCAAGACGCTGGAGACCAGCTGGAAGCAGTACGTGGTGCCGGTGGAGGGGCAGAGCGACATCGTCATCTTCCCGATTCCGTTCGTCTCTCCGTACAGCGTCAACTCCATCCTCAACCCGCTGCTCGTGCAGGTGATGGGGCTGGGCTACTTCTTCAACCTGAACCGCGGCGTGCCGCTGGTGAAGAAGGGCGGCGTGCTCATCCTGCTGCACCCGGCCTACGACGAGTTCGACCCGGAGCACCACCCCAGCTACATCGAGTTCTTCCACCGGCTGCTTCCCGAGACGCGTGACTCCATGAAGCTGGAGCACAAGTACGAGAAGGAGTTCGCGGAGAACCCCAGCTACGTGCACCTGTACCGCAAGAACAACGCCTACCACGGCGTGCACCCGTTCTACATGTGGTACTGGGGCGAGAACGGTCGCCAGCACGTGGGCAAGGTCATCGTCGCGGGCGCGGAGAACAACCACGTCCCCGCGCTGCTCGGCTGGGACCGCACCGACACGCTCACCGAGGCCATCGAGGAAGCGCGCGGCTTCATGGGCCGCTCGGCCACCATCAGCCTCCTGCGCATTGCCCCCACGGTGATGGTGGACGTGAAGTGAGGTCGGACATGTCACCGCAACCCGAGCTGAACGTCTCCCAGGTCTTCACCGGCAAGCGCCTGTTGTTCGCGGGCGCCACGGGCTTCGTGGGCAAGGTGACGCTGTCCATGCTGCTGCACCGCTACGGGCAGGAGCTGGAGCGTGTGTACGTGCTCGTCCGCAAGGGCAGCGCGGCCTCCGCCGAGCGTCGCTTCTTCGACAAGGTCGCCACCAGCGAGCCCTTCCAGCCCCTGCGCGACACCTACGGGGAAGAGGGCGCGCTCGAGTTCCTGCGCAAGAAGTGCCAGGTCCTCGACGGCGACATCACCGACCCGTGGGTGGGCCTGGAAGAGGCCCAGGTGGCGGAGCTGACGGGCAAGGTGCACGCCTTCGTCAACTGCGCGGGCCTGGTGTCCTTCAACCCGTCGCTCGAAGTCGGCCTCAACGTCAACACCCACGGCGTGAAGTACGCGGTGGAGCTGGCGCTGCGCTGGGCGGTGCCCCTCATCCACATGTCCACGTCGTTCGTCGCGGGCAACCGCAGCGGGCTCGTGTTCGAGGACGAGGAGGTCCGCGGCTACTTCCCGAAGAAGGACGAGCTGGACGGGCGCGACTTCAGCCTGGAGCAGGAGCTGAAGGACGCGGAGCGAATCGTCGCGCGGCTGCGCGAGCAGGCCGATGACCGGGCGCTGACGTCCACCTTCCGCAAGAAGGCGTTGGACCGGCTGGCCGAGGAAGGCCGCGACGTCAACGACGAGAAGACGCTGCGGCTCGCGGTGGGCCGTGAGCGCAAGCTGTGGCTGAGCGGCGAGCTGGTGCGCGCGGGCATGGAGCGCGCGGCGCACTGGGGCTGGCCCAACACGTACACGTACACGAAGTCCCTGGGCGAGCAGGTCATCGCCGGCACGCCGGGGCTGCGCTACGCGATTGTGCGGCCCTCCATTGTGGAGAGCGCGCGCCACTTCCCCTTCCCGGGTTGGAACGAGGGCTTCACCACGTCCGCGCCGCTGGCGTTCGCCGGCATCAAGGGCCCGGGTGGCATCCCCGCGGGTGAGAACACCATCCTGGACATCATCCCAGTGGACCAGGTGGCGGGCGCGACGATTGGCATCACCGCGCAGTCCATCGACGTGGAGGAGCGGCGCGTCTACCAGCTGGCCTCCGGCGACGTGAATCCGTTCTACGCCAGCCGCTCCGTGGAGCTGGTGGGCCTGTACCGGCGGCGCTACTACCGGAACAAGGAGTCGGGCAACAAGGTGCTAAACTCGCTGCGCTCGCGGCTGGAGCCGCAGCCGGTCAGCAAGCTCGAGTTCGAGTGGATGAGCGCGCCCATGCTCGTCCGGGGCGCCAAGTTCCTGAGGAAGGCCATCGACGAGGTGCGGCCCGCGTGGGGCGCGCCCGCCGTGCAGGCGATGCTGGACAAGGCCAAGGTGTCGCTCGAGGAAGTGGAGACGAGCAACGCGGGCCTCATCGCGATGACGGACCTGTTCCTCCCCTTCCTCTACGAGAACCGGTACGTCTTCCGCTGTGACAACACGCGCTCCGTCTACACGCGCATGGTGCACGCGGACCGGCTGAAGATTCCGTGGGACCCGGAGCACATCGACTGGCGCGCGTACTTCATGGAGACGCACCTGCCGGGCCTGGAGAAGTGGGTGTTTCCCGGCCTGGAGGAGGAGCGCGAGAAGCGCACCGTCATCCCCGCGCACCGCGACTTGCTGGAGCTGTTCGAGGCGACGGTGCATGCGTACCGGCACCGGGTGGCCTTCCGCATGGTGGCGGGCGAGAAGGAGGAGCGCTTCACCTTCGGCGAGGTGCACCGCTACGCGGCCCGCGTGGGCAGCTTCCTCGTGCGCTCGGGCGTGAAGCCTGGAGACCGGGTGCTGCTGGTGTCGGAGAACCGGCCCGAGTGGGGCACGTGCTTCTTCGGCATCTTGCGTGCGGGCGCGACGATGGTGCCGGTGGACCCGGGCCTGAGCGAGGCGGAGGTCATCAACATCGCGAAGCGGGCGGAGGCGAAGGTCTGCCTGATGTCCGAGGACGCGTCGCGGGACTTCTCCGGCCTGTTCGGCGCGCTGGGTGACAACGTCATCATCGCGAGCCTCGCGGAGGCGATGACGGGCGACCCGGCGTACCCGGAGGACCGCATCGGGCCGGTGCGCAAGTCCGCGTCCGCGGATGACCTGGCGAGCCTCATCTTCACGTCGGGCACGACGGGCACGCCCAAGGGCGTGATGCTCACCCACCGCAACTTCTCCTCGCTGGTGGCGAAGCTGGCCGGCGTGTTCAACGTGGGCGTGGGCGACGGCGTGTTGTCCGTGCTGCCCCTGCACCACACGTTCGAGTTCTCCGCGGGCTTCCTCACGCCGTTCTCGCGGGGCGCGGAAATCACGTACATCGACGAGCTGACATCGGACCGGTTGGGCGAGGTCTTCGAGACGGGCCGCATCACCGCGATGATTGGCGTGCCGGCGCTGTGGCAGCTGCTGCACCGGAAGATGACGCAGGAGTTCGCCAGCCGTCCGCCGCTGGTGGAGCAGGCCATCAAGGCGATGATGGCCACGCACGGTGAGCTGCGGAACCGCGCTAACGTCAACCTGGGCAAGCTCTTGTTCTGGCCCGTGCACCGCAAGTTCGGCGGGCGCATCAAGGTGCTGGTGTCGGGTGGCTCGGCGCTGCCCGAGGAAGTGCACAAGGCCTTCCACGAGCTGGGCTTCAACATCACGGAGGGCTACGGCCTGACGGAGGCCGCGCCGGTGCTCGCCGTCGCGACGCCCGGCAACAAGCGCACGCCCGGCTCGGTGGGCAAGCCGCTCGCCGGAATCGAAGTGCGCATCCTCCAGCCGGACAATGACGGCATTGGCGAGGTGCTGGCCAAGGGCCCCAACGTCATGGCGGGCTACTTCGGGGACCGCGAGGCGACGGAGGCGGTGCTGAAGGAAGGTTGGCTGCACACCGGCGACCTGGGCCGCGTGGACGCGGAGGGCCGGCTGTACCTGGTGGGTCGAGCCAAGGACGTCATCATCGACCACAACGGGAAGAACATCTACCCGGACGAGCTGGAGGAGCTGTACCAGGAGCACCCGCACGTCAAGGAGCTGTCCATCGTCGGTCTGCCGGACGACGCGGGCGGTGAGAAGGTGGCGTGTCTGTGCGTGCCGGACTACGGCGACCGTCCCCGCGAGGAGGTGCGCCGCGAGTTGGAGGAGCACTTCCGCAAGGTGGGCGCGGGCATGCCCTTCTACCGGCGCATGAAGGTGCTGCGCTTCTGGGACGGCGAGCTGCCGCGCACCTCCACGCGCAAGGTGAAGCGCAAGCAGGTGGTGGAGGAGCTGCAGCGGCTGGAGCGCGTGGCGGCCAGCGCCACCAAGGCGCGCGACAAGGTGGCCGCCACGGTGGCGGGCACCGGCGGCGCGTCCGAGTGGCTCTATCCGCTCATCGCCGAGGTCTGCCACAAGCCGCTCTCCGACGTGCGTCCGGAGACGCACCTCACGGGCGACTTGGGCTTCGACTCGCTGATGCTCACGGAGCTGTCCTCCGCGCTGGAAGGCGCGGGCGTGCCGTTGCCGGCGATTGAGGATTTGACGCAGGTGCAGACGGTGGAGGACCTGCGCAAGGTGGTGCTTGCGTCGGGTCGCCGGCCGTCGGCGGAGACGCGGGCGAAGGAGATCTCCAAGGAGAACGCGAAGGCGGAGGAGGTGGAGATTCCGGTGCCAGACGTCGTCGCGGACGTGGGCCGGCAGCTGCTGACCTTCGGGCAGAAGGTCCTCTACGGCGGCGTCTTCGACGTGAAGGTGACGGGCCGCTCCTTCATCCCGATGAACCGCAACTTCCTGGTCATCGCCAACCACGCCAGCCACCTGGACGCGGGCCTGGTGCGCGTGGTGCTGGAGGAGCAGGGAGACCGGCTCGTCTCGCTGGCCGCGCGCGACTACTTCTTCGACACGCCGCTCAAGCGCGCGTGGTTCGAGAACTTCACCAACCTGGTCCCCATCGAACGGCACGGCTCGCTGCGCCAGTCGCTGCGCCAGGCGGGCGAGGCGCTGCGCCAGGGCTTCAACGTCCTCATCTTCCCGGAGGGCACGCGCTCGCCCACCGGAGAGCTGCAGGAGTTCAAGTCCACGCTGGGCTACCTGGCGCTGACGTACCGGGTGGACGTGCTGCCGCTCTACATCCACGGCGCCTTCGACGCGCTGCCCAAGGGCAGCGTCTTCCCCAAGTCCAAGGACCTCAAGGTGAGCATCGGCCCCGCGCTGGGACACGAGGCGCTGCGCGCGCGCGCACAGGGCATGTCGCGCTCGGAGAGCTACCGCTACGCCACCCGCATCGCCGAGGACGCGGTGCGCGAGCTGCGTGACGGCCGCGTCCTCAACCTGGGCGGACCGCCCTCGACGGACGTGGACGTCCTGCCCGCGCTTCCCTCGGGAGGGAAGAACTCGTGAAGCTGCTCGTCACTGGAGGCACGGGATTCCTGGGCACGCATCTGGTGCCCAAGCTGGTGGCGGCGGGCCACACGGTGCGCCTCATCGGACGCTCGCGTCCGACGGGGCCCGCGTATGCGGGCACGGAGTACATCGCCGGCGACCTGAAGGACCGGGACACGGTGCGCCGCGCGCTGGACGGCGTGGAGGGCGTCTATCACCTCGCCGGACTCGTCTCCTTCCAGCCGAAGGACGCGCGGAAGATGTTCGAGCTGCACGTGGACAGCACGCGCGAGCTCCTGCGCGACGTGCGCGAGGCGGGCGTCAAGCGCGTCGTCCTCGCGTCCACGTCCGGCACCACGGCGGTGTCGAAGGAGGAGGCGGTGCTCGACGAGTCCGCTGACTACCCGATTACCGTGGTAGCGCGGTGGCCGTACTACATCTCCAAAATCTACGAAGAGAAGCTGGCGCTGGAGTACTGCCGCAAGCACGCCATCCCCCTCGTGGTGCTCAACCCCAGCCTGTTGATGGGGCCCGGGGATGATCGGCTGTCGTCGACGTGGACGGTGGTGAAGTTCCTCAACCGGGAGATTCCCGCGATGCCGGGTGGCGGCATCTCCTTCGTGGACGTGCGCGACGCCGCGGAGGCGTTCCTCCAGGCGCTCACCCGGGGCGAGCTGTACGGCCGCCACCTGATGGGCGTGAACATGACGACCCGGGAGTTCTTCGAGCGGCTGGAGCGCCTCACCGGCGTGGCCGCGCCCCGGCTGCGGCTGCCCAAGCAGGTGAACATCCTGGGCGGCCAGTTGCTGGAGCGCTGGGCGAAGCTGCGCGGCACGCCCGCGCCGTTGGACCCGCAGGAAGTGGAGATTGGCGAGCACTACTTCTGGCTGGATGCCGCCAAGGCCCAGGCCGAGCTCGGCTTCCACGCGCGCGACGTGCAGGAGACGCTCGTCGACACCGTGAAGCACATCTACGCGAAGCTGCCGCCCGGGAGCCTGCCCGGCACCAAGGGCCGGCTGGGCGATTTGCGCGAAGGCACCTGAGCTTCTCGCGCACACGGGTGAGCGCCGCTTTACGACGGGCGGCGCGTCACCCGTCTCCGGTGTGGTGTCCCGGACGGACGTTGCGCAGCGTCACCGCCGCGAGGACGGAGAGCGCCAGGAACACCACCGCGCCAATCGCCGCCGCGGTGTTGAGTCCCAGGGTGAAGGACTCCCTCGCGGGCACCAGCAGGGCCTCCCGGAGCGAAGGGGAGAGCGAGGGCGCCACGGCCGACGCACCGATGAGGCTCTCGCGCACGCGGTCGGCGACCTCCACCGGGACTTCGGACGACACCACCGCGTCCATCCGCTTGCGGTAGATGAAGGTGCCCAGGCTGCCCATCACCGCGACGCCCAGGGCGAAGCCCAGCTCATTGGCGGTCTCCGAAGTCGAGGCCGCGGAGCCGGCCTTCTCCGGAGGCGCCGAGCCCACCACCAGGTCCGTGCCCAGCACGGCCATGGGCGCGAAGCCGATGGCCGCCACGACGGTGCCGACCACCAGCAACAGGCCTCCACTCACGCTGTCCGCCTGGGTCATCACCCCATAGCCCAGGCCCGACAACATCAGCCCCGCGGCCATGACGAAGCCCGGACGCATCTTCCGGATGATGAAGGGCCCCAGGAGCGAGCCCGCCATCATCCCCACCATCTGCGGCACCATCCGCAGCCCGGCGTCCAGGGGCGACAGGCCCGCGACCAATTGGAAGTACATGGGGACGAGCAGGGCCATCCCGCCCGAGCAGACGGCCATGAACAGCATGATGACCAGCGTCGCGCTGAACGCCCGGTTCGCGAACAGCCGGGGGTCCAACAAGGGATGCTCCAACCGCCGCTGCCTCCGGACGAACACCACGCCCAGGGCGAGTCCCCCCAGCAGCACGGTGGCGGGCAGCGGATGCCAGCCGTAGCGGGCCAGCTGCTTGAGGCCGTAGACGGTGGGGAGAATCGTGGCCAGGGACAACGCCACGCTGGTCAGCTCCACGCGGCCGCCCGAAGGGTCCTTGTATTCGGGGAGCAACAGCGGCGCCGCCACCAGCAACACCCCCATCACCGGCACGCCCATCAGGAACGCGGCGCCCCACCAGAAGTGCTGCAACAGCAGCCCTCCGAGCAGCGGCGCGATGACCATGCCCAGCAGGAAGCAGTTGAGCCAGACAGCAATGGCCAGCGAGCGCTGCTGGGGCACCTGGAACATGTTGCTGATGAGCGCCAGCGTGGACGGCATCAGCGTCGCACCGGCCATGCCCAGCGCGGCCCGCGAGGCGATGAGCATCTCCGGGGTACGGGAGTACGCCGCCGCCACCGACGCGAGACAGAAGGCCGACGCGCCTATCAGCAGCAGCTTGCGCCGGCCGATGCGGTCTCCCAGCGTGCCCATCGTCACGAGCAGGCCGGAGAGCATGAAGCCGTAGATGTCCATGATCCACAGCTGCTGGACGCTGCTCGCCCCCAGCTCCGCGCTCAGGTGCGGCAGCGCCAGGTAGAGCACGCTGACATCCACCGAGATGAGCAGCGTGGGGAGCGCGAGCACCACCAGGCCAATCCACTCCCTGCGTCCCGCCAGGAGAGGCGCTCCACCCACGGCATCCTGCGACTTCGTCATCGCATCACCCTCCCCTGCTTCAGGTGTTCCCATCCCGAGGACTCACGCTTCGACATCGTTGATTCCAACCCGTGCGGCCCAGACGCCAGGGACGTTGGACCATGACACCGAGGTGGCTTGTCCGGACACACGAGGCTCCCGGCCCGGACGCACCCGAGCACGCCGTGACGGCGAGGCGAGCGAGGACGCACTCCAGGCCTCGGACAGCGTCCAGGATGACGAGCGGTCAGCGGGAAATCGAAAGGGCGCGGGGCTTCAGCGGCCCTACCGCTCCACCGTCTCGCGGGCGCGGTCCACCATCTGCCCCGCCCAGGGCTCGGAGCGGTGGCTCCACACCCACGCGGCGCCCAGGAAGCCCAGCCCGAGCAGCACGAGCACCAGCCGCGCCAGCATGGAAGGGCCCTGCTCGCCTTGCGCCATGACTAGCCCACCACCCGGTTGCGGCCCGTCTTCTTGGCCTTGTACAGGTTGGCGTCCGCCACCTTGATGAAGTGGGTGGGCTCCGTCATGTCCGCCGTCATCTCCGCCACGCCGATGGAGATGGTAACGGGAATCTCCTTCTCGTCGTAGAAGAAGGCCTTCTCCGCGATGAGCTTGCGAATCTTCTCCGCGAAGAGGAGCGCCTTGTCCGGCCCGTCCTCGGGCATGACCACGGCGAACTCCTCGCCGCCGTAGCGCGCGAAGCACTGCTCACGGCGCACCAGCCGCTTGACGGACTGGGCCAGCTCCCGCAGCACGTAGTCCCCGGCCAGGTGCCCGTGGACGTCGTTGATCTGCTTGAAGTGGTCGATGTCGAACATCATCAGCGACAACGTGCGCTGGTACCTGCTGGAGCGACCCATCTCCCGCTCGAGGTACTCCAGGAAGAAGCGCTTGTTGTTCACGCCGGTGAGGCCGTCGGCGATGGTCAGCGTGTAGATGGTCTCGTGGTACTGGGTCTCGATGTTGTCGCCATCGAGGAACTTGAAGATGGAGCCCCCGACCTTGATGAGGTCGCCGCTGCGAAGCGGCTGGGCCTGGAGCACTTCCTGGTCGTTCAGGTAGGTGCCGTTGGTGGAGCCCAAATCCTCCACCAGCATCTTCCCGCCCCGCCCCAGCACGCGGGCGTGCCGACGGGAGACGTTGTCCAGGTCCACCACGATGTGGTTGTGCTGGTCCCTGCCAATGGTCAGCTCGGAGTCGACAAGGTACTTCTTGCCGAGCTCCGGGCCGTGAATCTGGACGAGGCAGCACTCGGTGCTGCGCTCAGAGCGCAGATCCAGGGAGGAAATCTTGGTGACGCGCGTTTCGTCGCCTGACATCGCCGCCAAGGCTAGCACGACCCCCTTTTCGGAAGCCAAGCAACCCCAGCGGGAACCGTGCATCCAGGCGCTCCGGGGACGCCCCCGACGGCGACCATGTCCCACATCTGGGGAGTCCCGCCCGGTGGGAAGGACGTGGCCGGGCGGTTGAGCACTCAACGAAGGCAACCGAGCAGGCCTCGGCGGCCTTGTCGCCCGAAGGGCGCGGACTAACGTCCGGCTCAACTATGTCCAAAGTCCTGGCGATGATTCTGGCGGGCGGCGCGGGTACGCGCCTGGAGCCCCTCACCCGTGAGCGGGCCAAGCCCGCCGTTCCCTTCGGGGGACGCTACCGCATCATCGATTTCGCCCTGTCCAACTTCACCAACTCGGGAGTCTACCGGGTCAAGGTGCTCACCCAATACAAGAGCGACTCGCTCAACAACCACCTGTCCCGCGCCTGGCGGATGTCGGCCTTCCTGGGCCACTACGTGGAAGCGGTGCCCGCGCAAATGCGCACCGGCGTGGACTGGTACAAAGGCAGCGTCGACGCCATCTACCAGAACCTCAACATCATCACCGACGAGGAGCCGGACTTCATCTTCGTCTTCGGCGCGGACCACGTGTACCGGATGGACACGCGGCAGATGCTCGACTTCCACGTGTCCAAGCGGGCCGCGTGCACCGTGGCGGCCATCCCCGTCCCGATTGAGCAGGGGCGCGACTTCGGCATCATCGACGTGGGCCCCGACGGGCGCATGCGCGCGTTCCTGGAGAAGCCCAAGGACCCGCCGCCCATGCCGGGCAACCCGAAGATGTGCCTGGCCTCCATGGGCAACTACCTCTTCACCACCGAGGTCCTGGTGCAGGAGGTGGTGCGCGACGCGGCCAACGAGACGAGCGCTCACGACTTCGGCAAGTCCATCATCAGCGAGCTGTACAAGACGGCGCCGGTGTACGTGTACGACTTCGCGCAGAACGAGATTGCCGGGCAGGAGGGCAAGGAGCGCGGCTACTGGCGGGACGTGGGGAACATCGACATCTACTACCAGTCCAACATGGAGCTGGTGGAGGTGGACCCCATCTTCAACCTGTACAACGACCGCTGGCCCATCCACACGCAGTCCAACAACTACCCTCCGGCCAAGTTCGTCTTCGCGGACAAGGACAACCAGCGGGTCGGCTACGCCACGGACTCGCTGGTGGCGGAGGGCTGCATCCTCTCCGGCGGGCGCGTGAATCGCTCCGTGCTGTCTCCGAAGGTGCGCGTCAACTCGTACTCGGAAGTGGAGGCGTCCATCCTCTTCGAGAACGTCACCATCGGCCGCCGCAGCCGCATCCGGAAGGCCATCATCGACAAGAACGTGGAGATTCCGCCGGGGACGACCATTGGCTACGACCCGGTGGAGGACAAGCGGCGCTTCCACGTCACGCCAGATGGCGTCGTCGTCATTCCCAAGGGCATGAAGGTGGTGTGAGCGGTCATGGTCTCATCGGGGGGCCTTCACCTGCGGCCAGCGCGCGACTCGGACCGTCGCGCGCTGTGGCGTGTCCACACCGAGGCGGTGGAGACGCTGTGCCAGGGTGTCTATGCCCCCGATGAGCTGAACACCTGGGTGAGCCTGCTCCGTCCGGAGGGCTATCTCCGGCCGGACCGGCCGCGCACGGTGCTGGTGGCGGAGCGAGGCCGGCGCCTCGTCGGCTTCGGCCAGCTCAACTGCCGCGCCGGAGAGCTGGAGGCCCTCTACGTGGTGCCAGACGAGGTGGGCCACGGCGTCGGCTCCCGGTTGCTCGCCGCGCTGGAGTCGGTGGCCTGGGGTGACGGCACGCCGCTGTTGGGCCTGGATGCCAGCCTCAACGCGGAGGACTTCTACCGGCACCGGGGCTACGTGTCGCTGCACCCGGCCAGCCGGCCGCTGACGCAGCGGGTGCAGCTGGCCTGCGTGCGGATGCAGAAGCGCAGGCCCATGGTCTCCTCGCGGCGCGAGCCGAGCGCCGGAGCGATGACGTCTACCTGAAGGCGGCCTTCACCTCGGGCTTGGCCAGGACCACCAGCGCCCAGATGCCGATGGGCAGGGCAAGGCAGCCACAGGTGCCACAGCATGGCACGAGCGACGCGATGGCTCCCGCCATGGCCAGTCCGCGGCTCTGGAGCTGCCGCATCTTGAACGCGCCGAAGAAGGTGAGCGCATTGAGGAGGATGACGGGGCCGAACATCGCCAACCGGCCGCCCATGGAGACGAACCAGTCGATGGTCCCCTTGTTCTGCTCCAGCACGTCCCGGTACTGCGCCAGGTTCGGGTCGTTGTAGAGCTGCTCCAGCTGCTCCGGCCCCACGGGCGTCGCCAGGTTGGTGAGGGCCCACAGGAACGTCACCGCGGAGGTGACCATCAGGAGGATGGCCGGCAGGGACACGGCCTCCTTCGGGTTCGTACCGGGGAAGCCATCTCCCGCGGGGACGCCGTATGTGTTCTCCATGTTTCCAGCTCCCGTGACGCGTGAAGGGTGCATGGGCCCATGGCCCAGGATGGCGTGCATTCCAATCAGGAGACGGTGCGGACACCAAGCGAAATGGCGCCGCACCGTCCCCCAGTCGTCGTCAGGCTCACGCCTTGAAGGTGAGCAAGGGCGCCAGACGCGCCACCTCGCGGACGATGCCGGCCTTCACCTGCGAGTCGACGACGGGACGGATGGGCTTGTAGGCGGCGGGGGCCTCCTCCACCCGTCGCTCCGAGCGCAGGGTGATGCAGTCCACGCCCTTCAGGCCCAGCGCCGCCTCGCTCTGGTCCGCCCCACCCCGTGACAGGGAGAAGCGCGAGCGCGCCCGTCCCGCGCCATGGGACGCGGACTCCAGCGCCCGCGCATCACCACACCCCACCATGAGGAAGGACGTGGCGCCCATGGAGCCAGGGATGATGACGGGCTGCTCGGCGCCCGCGGGGCAGGCGCCCTTGCGCGCCAACCAGCCCCCCTCGTACGGGAGGGTGAGGTTGTGCGGTACGTCGTAGACAAGCGGTGCCTCCACGTCGCCGAACAGCTCGCGCAGCGTCTGTCGCAACAGCTCCGCGAGCAGCAGGCGGTTGAGGAAGGCGTAGTTGGCGGCGGTGGCCTCGGCCTCCAGGTAGCCGGCGACGAGCGCCTCGTCCGCCAGCGGGAGGATGCCGCTCTCCGGGAAGGGAGCCCCCTGGGGCCAGGCCTTGCGGGTGCGCTCACGCCAGGCCACCCCGACGTGTTTGCCCACGTCGCGGCTGCCGGTGTGAATCATGAACGCCAGCTGCCCTTCGCGGACGCCCCACTCCCAGGCTCGCGCCCGGTCCTCGACGGCCTCCACGCGCTGCACCTCGACGAAGTGGTTGCCTCCGCCGATGGTGCCCAGGCCCGCGTCGCGCACCACGCCCTCGCGGGTGAGTGCGTCCGGAGCCCAGCTCGGGTTGCCGTGCAGCGCGCCGCCCAGGTGGATGCGGCCCACCTCCGCGTCGAGCTGCGCCAGGTCCGCCGCTTTCGCGCAGCCCAGCGGTGCGTCCAGCGTCTCCAGGAGCCAGCCTGGGATGCCGTCGCGCAGCAGGGCCGTGGACGCGCGCGAGGACATCGCCACGTCCCTCGTGCCGAAGAAGTAGTGGCCCTTCATGCGCTCGACGAAGTCGTCTCGTCGCGCCAGGAAGTCCTCCACGGAGAGGTCCGCGACATGCAAGCGCATGCCGCAGTTGATGTCGGTGCCCACGGCGCCCGGGACGACGAGCCCCCGCGTGTGCAGCACCGAGCCGATGGCCACGCCGGAGTCGCCCGGGTGGAAGTCAGGGGTGGCGCGCACGCGCAGCACCTCGCCACCACCCGGGTGCTTCAGGGCGGCGAGCTGAGCGAGTTGTTGGAAGGCCTTGCCCTCGACGGGCAGGTCAGGAGGAAGAAGCACCTCGGCGGGTGGCGCGTTCGCGTCACCGAGGAGGCGCACGGTGTAGAGATGACCGTCATAGGTCACCTCGAGCCCCTCGCGGGCAAGCGCCCGCAGGAGCCGATTCAGTTTCGGCTGCATGACCCAACTCAGGGAATGCCCCGGTGCTCGCGGACGAGCCTCTCGGGGAGACGTGGCGGAGAGAGATGGTGGACCTTGGGTCAGCAGCCGCGGTCGCCGGACGGCTCGAAAGCCATCCTCACCGCGCAGGGACGCGGACCGCGCCGCAGGCTGACGAAACAGTCCACCGGGGCGGCCTCATGGCCACCACACTCCACGCCAGGTCGCGGCCCGCCGTGTCCCGCGTCACACGACGGCAAGCACCCGCTCGGCCCAGCGGCACATGACCGCGAGCCGGGCCTCGCGTCGGGACTACATCGCCCCGGACAAGCCGCCGTCGACGTTGATGGCCGTGCCACTGATGTAGCCACCACGAGGAGACAGCAGGAAGGCGACGACGTCCGCGAACTCCTCGGCGCGGCCCACCCGACCCAGGGGGATGCCCGCGTTGCGCGCCATCTCCGCCTGGAACGACTCCACCGACTTGCCCAGCTCCTGCGCCCGGCGCACCCACTGGCCGCTCTCGATGATGCCCACGAGCACGGCATTCACGCGGATGTTCTTCGCTCCGAGTTCCTTCGACAGCGCCTTCGTCAGCGCCATGCCCGCCGCGCGCGACACCGAGGACGGCGTCGACTGCGCCCCAGGCATCTTCGCGCCAATCGACAGCACGTTGACGATGGACCCGCCGCCCGACTCGCTCAGGTGGGGCAGCACGTGCCGCGACGCGCGCACCGCCGCGAACAACTTGAGCTGGAGGTCCGTCTCCCACTCCGAGTCCGTCACCGAGGCGAACGGACGGGCCGCGGCGGTACCGGCGTTGTTCACCAGCGCGTCCACCCGCCCCCACCGCGCATGGGCCGCGTCCACGAAGTGCTCCACTTCCCACGCCTTGGACACGTCCGCCTGAACGGCGAGGACGTCACCGCCCTCCGCGCGCAGGGCCGAGGCCGTGGCCTCCAGCCGCTCCGCGCCCCGGGCACACAGGGCGACCTTCGCCCCTTCCCGGACGAGCCTCCGGGCCACCGCCGCCCCCAGCCCATCCGAGCCGCCCGTCACCAACACCACCTTGCCACCCAGCTCCAGGTCCATGTGCGCACTCCTTCGCGGGCCACGGCACCGGAAGCGCGCGAGCGCCTCCGGCCTGGACACCGGTGCGTGGCTGATGACGCCGCGCACGCACCGGAGGCTACGCCATCACGCCGGCTGCTTCACGGGCACATGCCGCTTCTTGTCGAAGGCGGCCAGCGTGGTGGCGATCTCCTCGTTCACCAGCCGCAGCATGTCCTGCTTCTCGCGGAACGGGAGGAAGGCGCTCTTGAAGCCGGAGACGATGATGGTGGCCAGGTCATCCAGCGACAGGCCGAGCTCCTTGTGGGCCACCCACAGCTCCTTCGTCACCGTGGTGTCGGTGATGAGGCGGTTGTCGGTGTTGATGGTCACCCGCAGGCCGTAGTCGAAGTAGAACTTCAGCGGGTGGGCGGAGAGGCTCGACACCGCGCCCGTCTGCACGTTCGACGTGGGGCAGACCTCCAGCGGAATCCGGTGGTCGTTGACGTAGTTGAGCAGGTCCCCGTCCTCGCGCAGCCGCGTGCCGTGGCCGATGCGGTGCGAGCCCAGGTTGTGGATGGCCTGGGAGATGGACTCGGGGCCGTACGCCTCGCCGGCGTGGGCGGTGCAGTTGACGTTGTTCTTCAGGATGAGCTGGAAGGCATCCTTGTGGTCCTTGGCCGGGAAGCTGGCCTCGGCGCCCGCGAGGTCGAAGCCGATGACGCCCCGGTTCTTGTAGGCCACCGACAGCTCCGCCAGCCGCATGGACGTCTGCGGATTGATGTGGCGGATGCCGCAGACGATGACGCCGCACTTGATGCCCGTCTCGCGCTTGGCCACCCGCAGGCCCTCGAGCACCGAGTCGATGACGGTGGTCATCTTCAGGCCCTTCTGCAGGTGCAGCGCGGGCGAGTAGCGCACCTCCAGCCACCGAACGTTCTCCGCCGCCGCGTCCACCGCCAGCTCGTAGGCCGCGCGGTAGAGGGCATCCGCCGTCTGGAGCACGGAGAGCGTCACGTCGAACGCGACGAGGTACTCCTCCAGGCTCTCGCAGACCTCACCCATGTGGATGGCCTTGGCCAGTCCGTCCACGGTGTCCGAGGGCAGCTTGACCTTCTGCTGCTCGGCGAGCTCGAGGATGGTCTTCACCCGCATCGAGCCATCCAGGTGGCAATGCAGGTCCGTCTTGGGCAGGGCGTGCAGCAGCTCTTCCGTCACCGCCAGCGTGGGGGGCGGGACGAAGTCCGTCCGCCGGGCTCCAGAAGGGATGCCGGTGGCGCTGGGAATCTCGTCGTCACGAATCGTAGGCATGGTCGAACTTCCTTCCTTACGCCATCCTCCAAACCATGTCGCCCCGCGCGTGTCCATGCAGGCACCTCGCCCCCGCCCTCGCCCTGACATTGGTGATGGCCGTGGGGTGCCGGGAACCCGCGGAGACGGCCTTCCGGTACTCCACGGATGCATCCTCCCGTGCCGGACTGACACCCCTGCCGGACGGGGTCCTCACCGGCAACGAGGCCGGCGCCGTGGTGCGGCTGGACCGCGCCGGAGCCGTGGTCTGGCGGGTGGCGCTCGGACGGGAGGTGGCGACGCGGCCCGTCGTGGCCGGCGACAGCGTCATCGTCGGAACAGTCGCCGGAGACCTGGTGCGCCTGGCCCTCGCGGACGGAGCGGAGCGCTGGCGCCTCACCGGCGAGCCCCCGGTCCTCACGCCCCTCGTCGCATCTCCCGACGGAGCCTCCGTCTACGTGGTGGCCCCGGATGGCGCGGTGCGTTCACACGCGGTGGACACCGGGAAGGTCCGGTGGAGGACGCCCCCGCCCAAGGCCGAGGAGGCCCACCTGGACGTCCGTCGCGGGCTCCCCTCCCCTGTCCTGGTCGATGGACGACTGGTGGTGGCGCTCGGGGACGCGGGGCTGGTGGCGCTGTCCTCGGAGGACGGGGCCAAGGCCTGGCGGCAGGAGGTCCGGGGCGTGCTGGGACTGGAGGTCTCCGGAGAGGTCCTCTTCGTCAGCACGCGAGACAAGCGCGTCTGGGCCTTGAAGGCCGGGGATGGCGCGCCCCTGTGGGAGCAGAGCCCCGCGAAGGAGCTCACCAGCCCGCCCTCCCTGGCCCTGGGCCTCTTGTGGGTGGGCGCGCGCGTGGAGGACGCCGCGGTGCTGGTGGCGCTCTCTCCGGAGGACGGGAAGGAAGTGGCGCGGGTGGGACTGCCGGACGCGCTCACCACCGGCGTGGCGGAGGCGCCTGGCGACATGCTGCTGGTGCCTACCCACGGACGACAGGGGCGGCTCGTGGCCTTGAAGCGGCCCACATGGGAGCGCGCGTTCTCCCTGCGCACGGACACGGCGCTGCGCTCGCGGCCGGTGGTCCTGGGTGAGCAGGTGTTCGTGCTCGGCCAGGACGGGCGGGTGCTGTCGTGGAAGCTGCGCCCACCGGAGCCCTGAGCGCGGGCCCCGCGGATTCTCGTCGCCGAGGTGTCAGGGAATTCGCGGACGGGCGTCCCCTCCTCCGCGCCCGGCAGAAGAGGCCCTACACGCCCTCGGACTTCGCTGGTTCGAATCCAGCTCCCTCAGCCACAGGAGGGATAGCCAAGTGGTCAAAGGCACCAGATTTCCATCTGGCGGTTCATCCTCACGGCTTCCTCACTCGGGCGCGGAAGAAACCCCGCGCGTCCCCCCGCTAGCCTGGCATCAGGAAGCGGGCGATGACGCGCTTGAGTCCCACGGCGCCGCCGAACTCCACCGTCACCTTGGCATTCGGCCCCGAGCCATCCGTGGCGACGATGCGGCCCACGCCGAACTGCTCGTGTCGCACGCGCATGCCGCGCACGTCCCCGCTCACCGCGTCCATGTCCGACGCCTGCGAGTAGGAGCGGTCGATGCGCGGCCCGTCGTCCTCGTCCCAGGTCCGCTTGCGCGGGGGGGCCATGGGCGCGGGCCGGGGCGGCTCCGGGATGTCCTGCTCGCTGATGCCGAACAGCTTGGGCGGCACGTCTCGCAGGAAGCGGCTGGGCTGGTTGTAGCGCAACTCGCCGAACAGCGAGCGGCACTGCGCCAGGCTCACGAAGAGCCGCTTGCGCGCGCGGGTGAAGCCCACGTAGCAGAGGCGCCGTTCCTCGGCCATCTCCTCCCCGTTGTCCGGGTCCTCGCCCTTCAGCGCGCGCGAGTGAGGGAAGACGCCGTCCTCCAGGCCCGTGAGGAACACCGCGTCGAACTCCAGGCCCTTGGCCGCATGCAGCGTCATCAGCGCGACCCGGCCCTCACCGACCTCCGCGTCCGCATCACCCACGAGCGAAATCTGCTCCAGGAACGCCTGGAGCGGAGGCGTATCCGCCGACAGCGGCGCGGCATCCACCTCGGGCGGCACCTCCGCGGGAGGATTCGCCGCGGCGGCCACCGACGCGGCCGCGCGGTTCAAGTCGAACTCCTGCGCGGCGCCCAGGAACTCGCGAAGGTTCTCCGCGCGCGTCGTCGCCTCGTCGCTGCCCTCGGCGACAAGCGTGTCCACCAGCTTCGTCTCGCGCAGCATCTCGTCCACGGCGCTCGCCGCGTCCGTCGTTCCCTCCGCGTAGGCGTTCAGCGACTTCAGCAGCGCATGGAACGTGCGCAGCCGCTTCACCGCCGTGCTGTTCAACGCGGGGATGCGCTCGGGCTCGGCGAGGACCTCGAACAGGCTCTGGCCCTGGGTGTTGGCATGGTCCGTCACCCGCTCCACCGTGGTGTCGCCGATTCCGCGCGCGGGCGTGTTGATGATGCGCAGCAGGTCCGCGTCCGAGCGCGGGTTCACCATCAGCCGCAGGTACGCGGAGGCGTCCCGCACCTCCGCGCGGTCATAGAAGCTGCGTCCGCTCACCAGCGTGTACGGCACGCGCGCCAGCCGCAGTCCCTCTTCCAGCACACGGCTCTGCGCATTGACGCGGTAGAAGACCGCCATGCTGGAGTACTTGATGAAGCCCTCCCGCTGGAGCGCGAGAATCTGCCGCGCCACCTCCTGCGCCTCCATCCGCTCGTCGCGGTTGAGCATGAGCTGGAGCGTCTGGCCCGGGGGCCGGTCCGACCACAGCTTCTTCTCCATCCGCCGCGTGTTCTTCCGGATGACCTCGTAGGCCGCGTCCAGGATGTTCCGGTCCGAGCGGTAGTTCTGCTCCAGCTTCACCACCTTCGCGCCCGGGTACTCGCGGGGGAAGTTGAGGATGTTGTCCACGTCCGCGCCGCGCCAGCGGTAGATGGACTGGTCGTCGTCCCCCACCACCACCAGGTTCGCCGACGGCGGCGGCGCCAGCTGCTGCAGGAGCGCGTACTGCACCGGGTTGGTGTCCTGGAACTCGTCCACCAGCACGTGGTGGAAGCGGCGCCGGTAGTTCTCCAGCACCTCCGGCCGCTTGCGGAACAGCGTCACCAGCAGGAGCAGCAGGTCGCCAAAGTCCACGGCGTTGGCCGCGCGCAGGCGGTCCTGGTAGGCCCGGTACACCTTGTGGACCAGCTGGCCGCGCTCGTCACCGGGCGCCACCTCCATGTCCTCGGGCAGCCGGGCCGCGTTCTTCTCCTGGTCGATGCGACTGAGGATTTCGCGCGGTTGCATGGACTGCTCCAGCCCCGCCTCCCGCATGGCCCGCTTCACGACGTTGAGCTGGTCCCCGTCGTCATAGATGACGAACGAGCGGGTGAGCCCCACGTGCTCCGCCTCGCGCCGCAGAATCATCGCCGCGGCCGAGTGGAAGGTGCTCACCACCAGGTCGTTCGCCTGGCGCCCCAGCAACTGCACCAGGCGCTCGCGCATCTCCCGCGCCGCCTTGTTGGTGAAGGTGACGGCGAGGATGCGCCACGGGAAGACCTCTTGGACCTTCACCAGGTGCGCCACCCGGCGGGTGATGACGCGCGTCTTGCCGCTGCCGGCGCCCGACAGGACCAGGAGCGGGCCCTCGCGGTGCAGCACGGCCTCGCGCTGGGGAGGATTCAGGTCTTCGAGGAGGGCGGATTCGTGGGCGTTCACGGTGGGACTCAAGGGGGAGCCTCTGCTTCTAACGTCTTTCTCCGTTTGGTGGGCGCCCTTCCGCCACCCCGGTACGCCCGGCCGGTCCCCTGGCTTTTCGCGCTCGGGTATATAGGGCGAAACACCATGTCCGACTCCTCCTCAGGTCCCCCTTCTCGGCCCACCCAGGCCGCACTGGAACGCTACGCGGAGCTCTTCAACCAGAGCCTCACGATGCGCCACTTCGGCGCCTCCGTGTCCTTCCCCGAAGGCCGCAAGGTCGTCGTCTCCCTGGCCGAGCTGCGGCCGGAGCACCGAGGGGGCGTGGGCAGCGCCGCCGCCGTCAACGGCGGCATCCTCGCCGCCCTCTTCGACCTGGCCATCGGCACCTGTGGCGCGCTGGTGGACCCCAGCCGCCGCTGCGCCACCGTGCAGCTCTCCATGAGCTTCGAGCGACCCGTCACCGGCGACCACCTCCGCGTGGAGGCCGAAATCGACAGCCAGGGCCTCACCCTCCTCTTCGCCACCGCCCGCGTGTACGACGCACAGGACAGGATGTGTGGGCGATGCCAGGGCGTCGTCCGCCTCTCCAACCTCCCCTGGTCCTCTGGGGAAAGCCCCGCCATCAACTGACCCTTGACCACCCCTCCGCACATCTTCCCGGTTTCCGACGATATGTCCGCCACGGACACACGTTACCCGGGCACCGGGGAGCGGCGGCCACGCCCCGGAGACGCTTCAGAGCGACGGGAAGACGGCATGAGTGCAGCCGTGCAGGGCCTGCGGATGACGACGGTTCGACTACCGAGGGAAGCCGAGGAGCCGATGGAGGCGTCGCGCGGGACGGACGAGGAGTCCCTGTCGCGCAAGGCCCTCGCCGGGGACCGGAGCGCGTGGGACGCACTGGTTGCGCGCCACCACCGCCGCGTCGTGGTATCGCTGCTGGCCCGAGGCGTCCGGGTGGACCGGGCGCACGAGCTGGCCCAGGAGACGTGGGCCCGGCTCATCCAACAACAGCAGCGAGGGCTGCTGACGGAGCTGCGCCTGCCCAACCTCGCCCTCACCCAGGCGGCCTTCCTGGCCGCGGACGATGCCCGCCGCGTCCGGCGAGAGTCCATCTCCGGGGCGGTGGAGGAATTGCCCGAGCGTCAGCACCCCGTGGACCCGGCCGTGTCCGCCGAGCGTCGCCTGCTTTCCGAAGAGCAGTTGTCCCGCGCCCATGCCGCGCTCGCCCAGGTGTCGCCGAGCGCGCGGAGCGTGTTTCTCCTGGCCTGTGACGGCCAGGAGCTACCCCATGCCGAAGTCGCCGCGAAGGTCGGTCTCTCCGTCCAGCGCGTGCGGCAGATCCTGTGCGAGGTCCGCAAGAAGCTGCGAACCGCGCTCGAGGAGGAGACCCATGCTTAAGCCCCACCTGACCCGCGACTCCGCGGAGCAATACATCCTGGGCGCACTGGCCCCGGAGAAGGCGGCGGCGTTGGAGGCCCACACCCTGGAGTGTGAGCCTTGCGCCGTACTGCTGCAGGAGGAGGCCCTCCTGTCCGAACAGCTCACCGAGGCGGCCAGCACCTTCCCCCGGGAAGAGCGCGTCGTGCGTCCCCTCGCGTGGCACGCCAGGCGCGCGGCGACGGGCGCGGCCATCGCGGCCCTGGCGGCCGCGGCCTCGCTTACGCTGGTGCTGTTGACTGGCGACAAGCCGACACATCCGTCGGTGCCCGACAGCCTGGATGCGAATCCGCCCACGCTGGCCCTGGAGCTGGATGAGGGCGACTCTCCGACGAAGTCGAACGTCGTCGCCTGTCCGGACCTGGCCACGCAGGACTTCTGCACGCGCAAGGCCGCCGAGCGCGGCCTGCTCGTCATGAATCCCTGGGGCACCGCCGAGGTCCCTCGCTACGAGGCCCGCACCGGCCTCCCCGAAGGCGCGCTGAGCGCGCGCCAGCCCGTGTCGCTGTGAGGACGCCCGCCATGGACTTCCGGAAGAACCTCGTCGCCCTGCTGCTCGCCCTGGCCGCTCCCGTGGCCCAGGCGCAGTCGTCGGGCGACACCCAGAAGCTGCCAGTCGGCTGGTACGTCACGGAGAGCGCGCCCAAGCGCTACGAGGCGGGTGTGGACAACAGCGCCCCCTGCGAGGGCGCCCGCAGCGCGTACCTGCGCTCGTTGTCTCTCGACGAAGCGGGCTATGGCACGTTCATGCAGGCCTTCGGCGCGCAGGACTTCCGCGGCAAGCGGCTGCGCTTCTCCGCCGCCGCGCGCGTGAAGGACGTGGACGGCTGGGCCGGCCTGTGGATGCGCGTGGAGGGGCCTGACCCGAAGCAGCCGCTCGCCTTCGACAACATGCAGTCACGCGCGCTGGTCGGCACCCGTGGCTGCAAGCGCTACGAGGTGGTGCTGGACGTCCCCAAGGAGGCCACCACCATCATGGCCGGCCTCATCATGAGCGGCACGGGCCAGGCGTGGCTGGACGGCGTGCGCTTCGACATCGTGGACAACACGGTGCCCGTGACGGACCTGCTCGCCGCGCGCCCGCTGGTGGCCTCCACCGGCCCCGCCGGGCTGGATGAAGTCGCTCCCGTGGCGAAGAACGAGCAGGTGCCCCTGGGCCGTGTGGGCGACATCTGGTTCAACCATGGCCGCGTCGCGGCGGACAAGCCGTACACCCGGCGCGCGGATGGCGTCTGGGTGAGCATCCTGTCCGAGGAGATCTACGAGCACGGCATCGAAGTGACGGGCACCTTCGGCCAGCGTCAGCTGGAGCTGAAGGTGAGGGCCGGCACCTCGAAGACGCTCATCGACGGCACGTGGGGCGGAGAGCCCGTCAGCATCCAGCTCTCTCCGGACACCCTCACCATGAAGTGGGGCCGGCTGACGCGCGAGCTGCAGCGGGACAAGAACGCCGCGGTGGACAGCACCTGCAACCGCTACCAGGTCAACGAAGGGCCGCGCGTCATGGACCAGATTGACGTGTGCGGCGCTGCGCTCGGCACCCGGCCTCCGGCGGCCCAGCTCGTCACGGCCTTCCTGGCCAACGGCTTCCGCCGCACCATGCCGGCTCGCAACTTCCCCATCCCGCAGCCGCCCGTGCTCAGCCGGGAGGCGCTCGACACGCAGCGCACCGGCACTCCGAATCAGTAGCAGCCCGGGAAGTGAGGGGCCCCGCGCTCACCGCGAGGGCCCCGTCCCGCGAAGTCAGAAGGCGAAGTCCCGCTCCAGCGTCTCGCCGCCAGCCTGCACCGTGAGGTGGGCGGAGCGCGCGCCGGTGGAAGACGCCGTGGACAAGTCGAACGCCAGGCCCTCGGGCCCGGACGTGGGCTTGAGCGAGGGACGGCCGGGACTGAGGAACACCGCCGCCGTCACCGTCCGGCCCGTCAGGGGCTGCACCAACAGCCGGACGCGCTGACGCTCGCGAACCAGCACCACTCGAAACTCCCGCCGCTCCTCCAGCACCTCCCGGTGCTCCGGGTGGCGCGCCGCGGAGGGACGCTGAGAGGCCGGCTCACGCGAAGAGCGCGCGGCGCGGGCCATCGTCCCGTCCCCCTCTTCCAGCTCCAGGGCCTCTTCAATCGCGTCGTCGCCCTCGCCCAGGGCCAGCACTGCCTGGGCGCATTCGCCACAGCGGGCCGTATGCGCGTCCATGCGCTCGCGCTCGTCGGCGGACATCATCCCCATGTCGAAGCGCCAGAGGTCATCTTGCGTGAGGTGGCGACGCGGGGGCGCGTCCACGGGCGCTGCATCCGCGATATCCGCGCGGCAATCGACACAGCCCTGGATGTGGGGAGTGGGTGCTTGGGGCCCGCCTGTCCAGGTGGCCACCAGGTCATCGCAGCTGGCCCGGGAACCAAACCACCAGGCCTTGTCCTGCTCCGCGGAGTCGAGCAACTCCAACTCCTGGCGGCGCTGCGGGTTGAGGGGGATGAACCAACGGGCTCTGGGACGAAGCGACGAATCCAGGCTCCCGAGCGACTCCAGATAGCGGTCTCGATTTCGAGCGGCCTCGCCATCCAAGGCACCGTGGAGACCCTCCCAGGCGGCCAGCGCAAATGCGGCGGAGGCGGCCCTGTCCCGAGCGGCAAGTCCCTCCAGCGCCGAGGCCCGCCACACCTCCGCCTCGTCACCCCCGTCCAGCGCCACCTCCATCGCTTCTTCCGCGGCCCTCAACAGCACGGGCTGGAGCGCCTGCGGTTTCTGCGCCTGGAGCCAGGTCTCCACCCCTGGTCGACCGAGACCTCGAAGGGCGGCCTCCACACCTTCCGCCCCCAACCGGGTCGCCCTCCGCAGAAAGTCCCCAGCGGCCTCGAGGACGACTCCTGGTGAGGTGGACCCGGCGGTGAGAACAGAACGACGGGCGGCGTAGCGAGACATGGCATCGGTCTTCATGACTTCATTCCTCCTGAATACCCCGGGGTGTGTCCGGGAAGGAGGCTCACGCTTCCTCCCCTCGTGGCGACTCTCGCTGGAGATCCAGCAGGTAGAGCTTCAAGTAGGCCTGGGCGCGGCTGACGCGCTTGTAGGAGTTGACCACGGTGATGTTCAGCCGACGTGCGCATTCCTCGTGATCCTCCACGTCCTCGTGGTGATACAGCTCCCATGCCGAGGCTTCCTTGGGGTGCTCCTGCTGGAGCCGGGCGAACGCGGCCCAGTACAGCTCCTGGGCGTCCGCGCGCTCCTCGGTCCTCCGGCCCAGCTCCACGGCGCGAGACCGCTCCGACGGAGACTCTTCCATGGCGTCATCGGGGTCCGACGGAGGCGCCGCGAGCTCCTCGCGGTGCCGCCGGTAGAAGTCGATGGCGACGTGCTTGACGATGCGCAGGAAGAACGTCTTGGGAGACGCGCTCCGGCCCGGCATCTGCTGGGAGATGCCACGGAACTGATCCAACCCGCGGTCGAGGAACTTGCCGACCGCGTCCTGGAAGAGCTCGTCCGAGTCCGCTGGGGACCCACGGCCGTAGCTCGCCTGAATCTTGCTGATGACGTACCGGGCAGGCCGGTTCCATCGCTGGACCAACGTACCGAGCGGGCCTCCAATGGGCTCGCCCGTGGCGCGGCGGCGGACCACCTCCGCGAACAATTCGTCATCCGTGAGCTGCTCGAACACCGGAAGGACCTGAGGGCTGTGCCCGGAGAACCACCCCGGGAGATGGGGTTACAGGGATGTGGCGCGGCAAGGTACCACGTTGGCATCCGCAGGCAGCCTCCGAGTGGAGCAGGGGACCCCGGCTACCCGGACGACCGGACAGACGGAGCACCCGAGGAGGCCCGACCCTCGACGCGCCGATTTCCTGACAAACTATCCCCCAGGAAATGCGGGCGGGGGAGCGGGAATTTTCCCCCGTCAGGAACCAGGGAAGGTCGCGTCCCTGGCCGCATCGCTTTCGAGCGCCCGGCCCGAGAGGCCCTACACGCAGTGGTTCGACTCCACGCACCCACCTCCGGGTGGATGACGCCGGGCGGTCCGGCACTGAACTCGAAAATCAGCCCACCGGCCTCTCGACTCGGGCGCTCACCCTCTCTTTTGAAGGAACCGCATCATGTCCCCCCGCACCATCGTCATCGGAGACCTCCATGGCTGCCACGACGAGGCCCTGGAGCTGCTCGCCAAGGTGGGGGCCACGGCCAGCGACCGCGTCATCTTCGCGGGTGACCTGGTGGACCGGGGCCCCAAGCCCCGCGATTGCGTGGAGCTGGCGATGCGGCACGAGGCCATCCTCGGCAACCACGAGGAGAAGCACCTCCAGCAGCGCCACCGCGCGGCTGACCGCCTGCTGCCGGACCACCTGGCGACGCGCCAGGCCCTCGACGCCACGCACTACGACTGGATGGCGGGGCTGCCCCACTACATCCGCCTGCCCGAGCACAACGCCCTCGTCGTGCACGCCGGCATGCTGCCCGACCTTCCCGTCGAGAAGCAGGACCCCTACCACCTGCTGCATGCCCAGTGCATCCAGCCGCCCGGCAAGAAGAGCTACTGGCCGTCCAAGGCACCGGAGGGCTGGACGTTCTGGACCCATCACTGGAAGGGGCCGGAGCGGGTCATCTTCGGACACACCGTGTTCGACCAACCGCTCGTCACCGAGCACGCGGTGGGTATCGACACCGGCTGCGTGTATGGCCGCTCACTGACGGCGGTGGTGCTGCCCACGTGGGAGATTGTCTCCGTGCCGTCCCGGCAATCCTCGCGGGCTGGCAAGGACGTGGCGCGCTTCCCCATCCACGGCGACGTGTCCGTCTTCTCCTGAGCACCGACAACATTTCGCGCCCGGCCGACGGGGCCAGACACGCCTGAGAGGTGCGGGTTCGAGTCCCGCCGAGGCCGTCAGGCCTCGTAGTTCAACTGGCAGAACACTGGACACTCAATCCAGCAACACAGGCCTCGTCACTCGGGCGCACCCTCTCTTTCCCTCTCATCCCAGCTTCGCGCGGGTGGCCGTGCCTTGAGCACGAAAGGCCCCCGTGCGTTCCACGCGCGGTGCACTCCCCTCACGCCCCTGGGCGCCTGGGGTCCGCCCCGCGCCTGACCCGCCGCACGTCCCGAAAGGTGGCACCCCATGACGACCACGACGCAGAACACCCCGCTGCTGCCCGAGACGCAGCGTGGCCCCGCCGAGCGCCTGTTGGATTTGGTGCTCAGTGGCTCCGCGCACCTGTGGCACAACCGGCCGGGACTGGACGTGGGCGGCACGTGGGTGGCCGCGGCGCACGCCACGCCTGCGCAGCGCGCGGTGGGCAAGCCGGTGAAGGCGGGCCTCTTCGTGCCGGCGGCGGTGAAGCTCTACCGGCAGCTCCTGGAAATCCACCGGCTCAACTCGGAGCTGATGGCGCACTTCGCGTCGTACGCGCTGACGCAGACGGACTGGCGTGACCTGAAGGTGGCCACGTGCGCGCTCATGCTGGTGCAGGAGCACGCGGGCCAGCCCGTGGTCGGCGAGGACGGGAAGGTGGCGTTCCACGACGACGACTGGCGGGCCATCGGCGAGGCCATGGTGCTGCACTACGAGCGCAAGTCCACGCGCATGCTCACGCCCAAGGCGGTGCTGCGAGTGGCGGAGCTGCTCGAGCTGCCGGACATCGCGCGCCTCAACCGCGAGGCGGGCTTCGGTGACCCTGCGTCCCGCAAGGCGCCCATGGGCCGCTGGAAGCGCGTGGCGTCCCGGTGGCTGGCGGCGCGTGAGGCCAACCTGCCGATGCTCCAGGGCCTGGTGAAGGCGGGCTACAAGGAGACGCTGAAGAAGCTGGCGCGCAAGGCGGGGTACAAGCCGCGCGCGCAGGGCTTCTTCGAGGTGCTCGGCTGGAAGCAGAAGCAGGCCGAGGGCGGGCACCGCACGGTGGGCCTGAGCGGGCTGACGTTGGTCAAGAGCCAGCGCTTCGACGGGTTGTCGGAGGCGGAGATCTGCGAGTGGATCGAACTGGAGCGCCTCTCCTACAAGGAGGTGGTGGGCCGGCTGCCGAAGGACCTGGGCATGACTCCGGCCATCATGGCGGCGCTGCTGCCTTCGTTATCGGACCGTGACCTGCGCCTGATGACGCCGACGCTCGAGGAGCTGGGGCTGTTGGCGGAGCCCTCCGTGCGCGGGCGCTGGGAGCTGGCCGTCCAGACGGCGACGGACCAGCGCGCGCTGAACATCGCGAAGAACGTGCGCAGCGACGTGCTGCGCCAGAAGCTGGAGGAGGCGAGCGACAACGCGGCACGACAGGCGGTGGCGGAGGCGACGTCGGAGACCGACGTGAGGGTGATGTTCCTCATCGACAAGTCGGGCTCCATGGAGGGCGCCATCGAGAACTCGAAGGAGGCGCTGGCGCGCATCCTCGCGGGCTTCCCGGTGGAGAAGCTGCACATCGCGGCGTTCGACACGATGGGCACCGTCCTCAAGCCGAAGGCCGCCAACCGCACGGCGGTGCAGCACATGCTCGAGCGGCTCAAGGCGTCGGGTGGCACGACTCACGCGGCCGGGGTGCACGCCCTGCACCGCGACGGCGTGAAGGTGCCGGAGGGGGCAAAGCTGGTGGTCATCGTGGTGGGTGACGAGGCAGGCGAGGCGGGCGACCAGTTCGCCCGGGCGTTCCGCGACTGCGGCTACACGGTGGCGGCGCTGGCGTTGCTGGTGAGCGTGGCGGGGGCCCGTGGCAACACGGTCCGCACGTGCTCGAGCTTCATGAAGGTGCCCTTCAGCGAGGTGAACGTGGACCAGTTCGCGGACCCGTACCAGGTCCCCCGGGTGCTCAAGGCGCTGCTGGATGCGCCGACGCAGCCCGGTGCCAGCCAGTCCGGCTGGGTGGAGCGGGTGATGCGCACGCCGCTGTTGAAGGTGGCGTGAACCTGAAGTCATGGTGACAAGGAGGCGGCGTGGACTACCGGAAGTTCCTCGGGAAGGTGGAGTCGGCGGTGCTGCCGTATCTGGGCGGCGGCACCGTGGACACCGCTTCGCGCCGCCTCCGTGTCACCTCCCCCGTGGCCCCGGGGTGGTGGCGCTTCGAGGTGAAGGGGCGGGAGGCCACGGCGCGCGAGCCGGCCAGTCCAGAAGGGCTGGACAGGCTGCCGCGCGTGCGCGGCCACATCTGGGGCTCGCGGCTGGTGCGCGAGGGCGCGGTGGCCGAGCCTCTGGAGTTGATGCCGGAGGAAGAGCCCGCCGTGCTCGCGCCCGTGAGTGCCCGGCGCTGGCATGACGGCTCGCTGCTGTTCGACGGGGTGGACTTCGAGGGCGAGGCCGAGGACCAGGCACGCCGTGCCTTGGAGGAGGGGCAGCCACTCTCCACCGTGAAGGGCGTGAGCGCGCCGCTGCGGGCGGCCTATGGCTACGCACTCTTGGGGTCGGCGTCGCGGACGCTGGGCATCCGCTTCGCACCAGCGGAGACGCGAGGCCGGGTGCTGCGGGTGGCCGAGCAGGGCCGGGCCGAGGCGGAGTCCTGTCTGCGGGACCTGGTGGCGGAGCGAGAGGCCCATCAGCGCGCGCACGCGGCGAGGCTGCTCGCGGCGAGCGTGCAGGCACAGGCGGCGCAGACAGCGGAGGCAGCGCGGGCACGTGCCATGGAGCTCGCGGAGAGGGCTCGGCGCCACCTTGACGGCGCGGGGGCTCGACATGGGCGGGGGGCGCCGGTGGGCGACCACTCGCGCGCGGAGGTCGCGATCCAGGGCGCGGGGGCGCGGTTGCTGAACCATCGAAGGATGGCGGGAAATCAACTGGAGGTGACGTTCGCCTTCATGGGGGAGCGCTTCATCTCCGTCGTCGATGCGGGCACGCTCCAGGTGTTGGACGCGGGCGTGTGTCTGGCGGGCGCGGACAGCGAGGTGACGCTGGAGAGCCTGCCCTCGGTCATCCGCGAGGCCATCGAGACGGACGTCCTGGTCATCACCCGGCACGGGTGACGTGCGGAGAGGAGGAGTCATGTCGATGCAAGAGGTGTGTCTGCTCATCGGTCAGGACGAGGAGGTGCTGTGGTGCGAGACCTCCGACAGTCCCGCCCTGTTGCCTGACTCCCGCACGCGGTGGGAGGCCATCTGGTACTGGCGTCATGAGCTGGTGGAGGTGGCGCACAGCCACCCCGAGGGCCCGCTCGGCTTCTCCACCGAGGATGAGACGACGATGGCGGCGTTGACGGAGGCGCTCGGTCGCGCACCGCGCTTCTCCGTCGTGGCCCCCGGCGGCATGGTCGCCCGCGTCGAGGGCCGCGACGTCTGGGTCTCCGACGAGCCCTGGTGGGCCGAGCCCCTGCGCGAAGTCTCGGGAATGACTCACTCGCCCATGGCTCGCGCGTAGGGCTCCGCTCAGCTCGGGTGACGCCACAGCTCCTTGAGGTCCTCGGGGAGCTGGTCCATGACGTCCTCGGCTTCGCCTTCGCTGATTTGATCTCTCACGGCGTTGAGGACCGCGCGAACCACGGGCGCCACAGCGTCCGGGTTGAGCGCCAGGTCCTCTCCCACACGCTTGAGCAGTTCCTCACGTCCGAAGCCGCCCGGCAGCTCGTCCTCGTGGCGCTCGCACCGGTGCAGCAGCTCCGTCAGTTTGGTGGGGAGCTGCGCCTCCAGGTCCTCTGTCTCTTCGCTGTTGATGCGCTGCTCCACCGCGCAGAGCACCGACACGGCGGCCTGCTCCGCCACTGCGGGCGACATGCCACCGCGCTCGCACAGGTGCTTGATGAAGGCCCGGTAGGTCTGGCTCGCGTGCGCGGCGCTTCGCCGGGCACGCCGGGCCTCGATGGGCAGCTCGCCGCGCGCGCCTTCTGGTGAAGCCCGCCGGCCCTCTTGCTCCCGCTTGTCCGCCATGACCTGTCCTCCCGATGTGCCTTCGTGGGCATCAGGTTGCCCACGGCGCCCGGGAGGAGCACCACTCGACCTGCACGGAGGACGGGCCGCCGCCTCCCCGCCCGCTACGCGGCTTTTCGCACGTAGGTGTCGTACAGCGCGCCAAAGAAGAACCGCCCGAAGCGCAGCAGCGCCGACAACCGTCGCTGCGTATCCCGAGCGCTCGGCACGCGCAGCGTGGAGAGCTGCACGGCGAAGTCCTTCGCGTTCAACCGCAGCAGCCCTCGCGCGATGCAGGGCCCCGAGGCGTCACTCCCTCGATGCACGGACACGAGCAGCCGCGTGGTGTCCACCCAGAGGTCGAAGCCCGCGTCGTCGTGGACGTCCTTGTAGCCGTCGAGGAAGAAGCGCTCGCCCGACTCCGCCACCAGGGGAAGCTGGTAGTGCATCCGCCGCCCGCCCGGTCGCGCCGCTTCGCGGGTCATCAGGTGGAGTTCACCTCGCTCCACCGTGAGGGGCCGAGGGGACAACGACAAGGCCTCCACCACGCCAGAGAGGCCCAGGGGATGCAGCGGGTCCTCCAGCGTGCGCTCCAGGTCATCCGTCTCCACCGTGAGGACGAAGCGCAGGTGGGTCGCATCGATGCGCTTCGGGTCTCCCGCGACGAGCGCGTTCTCATCCACCGCGCCCGAGATGGAGCCGTACATCGTCTCGGTGAAGCGCACGCCCACCGGCGCCCCAGCTCCCGCCTCCAGTTCCTCCGTCGCGGGCGTGTAGTCGATGTTCCACCCGTGCCGCTTCGCCATCAGCGCGACACAGCGCTCGGCCACGGCGGAGAGGGTGAACAGGGGATTGGTCCCCAGCGGTCTCGGAATCACCGAGCCGTCGCTGACATAGAGCCCGTCGTGCACCTCGGTGCCTGCCTCGCGGGAGAAGACACGTCCCTCGTGGTCCACGACCCCCGCGCTGGCGTCCTCGGCCATGACGCAGCCACCGAGCGGATGCGTGCAGAGGACCTCATGGCCGGTGAGCCGATTCCACAGCGGGTTGCGAACGAAAGTCCCCCCCAGGGCCGCGGTGGCCTCGCGCAGTCGCCGGTCCACCCGCTCCAGCTCCGGCTGCGTGCCCACGTCAGGCCAGCTCACCCGCACCCTGTCGCCCTCCAGCCGCAGCTCACCGGTGCCTGCGTCGTGGGACATGACGAGGAAGGTCTGCGTGTTGCGCATGGCCCCGTGGTACGGCCCGCGCACCGCGCTTTCCGCCACTCGCGCCAGTTCCTCCAGCTTGTCCCTCAACCCCTCGTCCGTGTCGTCCCCGGCCACCGCCGCCGCGGCCGCGAGCAGACCCAGCATCGGCCTTCCGAACGCGCCCGGCATGGCGCCGTTCTCGATGACCATGCCGTCCTCCTGCCGGGACGTCCCGCGCTCGTCGATGATGCCGCTGATGGTGGGGCCCACGGGCTCGCGGCCCTCCACCGGGTGGGTGCCATGGCCCACGCCGTTGATGGGGACATCCGTGTTGTAGCCGAACGCCATCACATCGCCGTTGGCGCTGAAGCGCTGGCCCAGCATCCGCGACAGCGGCAGCCCCAGGGCCTGGGAGCGCAGCAGGATTTCCGCCGTGCCCATGGTGCCCGCCGCGAGGACGACCATGTCCGCCGTCACCCAGAGGTCCGGCGCCTCGAAGCGCTCACGGCCGCTGTTCATCGGCCGGTAGTAGATGCGCCAGCGTGCGCCATCGCGCGCCAGGTAGCGCACGCCCACCTCGGTGAAGAGCTTCGCGCCGTGGCGGTGCGCATCCGGCAGGTAGTTCATCAGCACGGAGTTCTTCGCGCCCTGATTGCACCCGGTGAGGCAGTCACCGCATAGCGAGCAGGCGCCCTGACGCACGCCCGCTTCATTCACGCCACCCGCGAAGGAGACGGCCAGGGGCGGACGCCGGAAGGTGCCACCCAGGTGGCGTGCGGCGCGCTCCATCGCTTCAAGTGAAGCCAGGGGCGGCGAGGACTCCGGATAGGGCGTGGGACGCAACATGCGCTCGGCCCAGGTGAACCCATCCTCGAGGCGGCCGGGCACATCCTCGCGGAGCGCCTCCGGCCAGCGTGCGTCCTGGAACACGCGCGGGTCCGGCCGCAGCGTGACGCCCGCGTTGATGAGCGACGTGCCGCCCAGGCCACAGCCCGTCACGACGGCCACGTCTCCACCGCGGTGCAATTCGAAGAGGGCCGTGGAGCGTCCCAGGTCCACGCCGCTCTCGGCCTCCAGGTGTATCTGGAACTCCTTGGCGAAGTCCGCCTCCGTGCGTGGGTAGTCGCCCGGTTGCAGCTCCCGGCCCCGCTCCAGGACGCATACCTGACGCCCTGCTCGCGCGAGCCGGCTGGCGGTGATGGCGCCGCCATAGCCCGACCCGATGACGACCACGGAGTAATGGGACTCCAACTCACTCCACCGTGCTGACAGCCTCCGCATCGGCACTCCCAATGGCGACCCCCGCCCTCGCTTCACCACCCCCGGAGTACGGTGCCAACGCCCTGGCACTGCTTCCCGCGAAGGCGGCCGGGGCGACGTCCGCCCGAGCAGTCTGGCGCCCGGACCACGACCCCGTCATGAGGACTTCGGACATAGAGGGGGACGGGCCCGCGGTCAAATCCACGGGGGGCCTCACTCCAGCTCGGCCGCCTCGCCGTCCGCGCGCCTGAGCGCGTTCACCAGTCGGTGCGCCTGTCGCGTGGTCTCCGGCTCTCGGTACTTCGGACTCGCCCGCAGGACCAACTCCACCGCCGTGGGCAGGTCCATGAGGTGGCCTGGTGACACATACACGGGCTGCACCGCCTTGCGCGTGCGGACCGCCATCCCCACCACCTCTCCCCTGTGGGTGATGGGTGACGTCGCGCCCCGCTCCTCGCCCAGCTTGCCGTGTGTCCCCACCAACAGGGACTTGCCACAGCCGATGGAGGGGATACCGAACAGCAAACCGCCATGGCTGGCGATGCCCAACCTGCGCGGATGCGCGATGCCATGCCCGTCGAAGATGAGCACGTCGGGCCGCACCGTGAGCCGCTCCCAGGCGACCGCCACCACGGGCAGCTCCCGGAAGGACAACAGGCCCGGCACGTACGGAAACCCGAGAGTCACCGCCGAACCCGACTGAGCCACCGGTGCGAGCGTGGCCGCATCCAGCACCACGATGCCTCCGAAGCCCGTGTCCTTCCCCTTCTCCGTGGACACATCCGCGCCCGCGATGCGCTCCACCCGCAGGCCCGGCGGAGGCTGGAGCACCACCCGGTCCTTGAGCTGACGCTGCAGCGCCACCGCCTCCGTCGGCGAGACATTCCAACGATGCATCTCCGGCTGAAGCTCCATGCGGGGTCCACCTCCTCGTGCGTCTCCAGTCTGTGAACCCGCACGGACTCGGCAACCCATCACGACACTCGCGAGCGGGCCTCCGTGGACCATCCAACGTCTACACCGCCCCGGCGGGCCGACCACGGGTCCTCTCCAATACTGCCCTCCGGGTCCGGCCTGGAATGCCGAGGCACCGTGCCTACCGTGCTCGCTCCCAGGCATCGGTGAAGCCGCTCCCACGGACCTCCCCCGAGCCACGCCTGGGACACCAGAGGGGCCGGCCCACGGGAGCGTCGCATGTCCGGGAGTATCTGATGCGTCGAGTCCTCGCAGGCTGTCTGGCCCTATCCGCGCTGGGAACCACCCTCCCCGCCGCCGCGTCCGAGTGCGGCTACACCGCCGCGGGCTGGAACGCCCCCAACGGCGCGGTGGTGTTCAGTCGGAGTGATGACGGCCCCATCCGCAATGTGATTGACGCCATTGGCGAGTTCCGCACGCACTCCATGCTCTCGCATGGCGCGACGGGAGGCGTCACCCACGCCACCATGAAGGACCCGGACCAGCACTCGTTGCCCACCGTCTGCGGAACACCGCTCAAGGCCGGCCAACTCCAGAACGGCTACCCGGGGCTGGAGCAGATCAATCAGGGCGGCATCTATCATTATCTCTACGACGCGAATGGCCACGGGCCGGACTGGACCGCGTGGCAATTGGGAGACGCGGTGGGCGCGGCGCGCATCGCGGACAGCCTCTGGTTCAACCACCCCTATGTCAGCGATGTGTCCCGCTCCGACGGCAGCCAGCTCATCGACCGACCTCTGTGGAACGGGGCGCGCGTGCCGTATTCGTTGTTCCAGTACAGGGACGTGGAGTCGACGCACCAGATTCCCGGCAACGCGGCCAACAACGGCATGATGTGCTCCAGCTTTCTCGCCTATGCCCACAACTACGCGGGCAGGGGCGTTGTCACCACGCACACCTATCCGCACGAAGTCGTCGCCAACGCGGCCAACACCATCCACTGGGGCGTGCATGGCCAGTGCAAGTCGTCGCTCGGATGGTTCGAGAAAGCCGCGCTGACCGTCATCTGTCCCTTCTCGAACGTGTGCACCAACGCCGGCAACCAGGTGGCCAACTGCATGTCCGCCAATCGCTGTGACGTGAGCACCAGCGGCATCTGGAAGGGCGTGCGCGACAACCCCGCCACCACCGCGACCTCCATCAGCCCGGACCGCATCGGTGGCTGGAGCGTACACCCCTCCAACACCACGCTGTGGGCCAGCGACTACTCGCACCAGCTCCAGTGGAACTCCGGCGGCAACGTCTACGGCTGCTGGCAGTGAGCCCCCCTTTCCGCTGAATCGACAGGAGCCCTCGGATGAATCCCTCGGAACCGCCCTGGTGGCGCCGACGCCTCACCCTCATGCTCGGTCTCGGAATCGCGGCGCTGGTGGCCGGCGGGTTCCTCTCCCTGGAGTCCCCCGCGCCTCCCGAAGCCACGCCGCTCGCCGTGGCGGACCCACGCCCTCCAGCGGCGCCCGCGCGCACTGCCCCCATCCTGCCCACGGCGATGGACAGGACTGTTCGCCCCGCCCCGAAGCGTCCTCCCGCCCCCATCATCGACAGCGTGACGGTGGAGAAGCGGGAGGTCTGCTCCGGCGAAGACAACCTCATCAGCGTCCGGGCCCATTCACCCGACGGCAATGACGCGTATCTCCACACCACCGTCGGCGCGGGCATCGGCATGCGCGTTCCCCTGCGCGTCTGGCGTGAGCCGGATGGGACATACGAGCTGCCCACCGTGACGGTGTTCGGCAAGGACAACGTCGCCACCACCGTGCAGGTGCCCCGCTACACCGTGAAGGACTGCGAGCCCGAGCGCGTCGTCGAGGTCTTCTCCAGGCGAGCCCCCAACACCGAGGAGGACTTCGAGTTCCTCGCTCGCATCCTGGAGCCGCCTCGCCAGGACACCGCTGCACGGGCGCCCTTCAGCCCCGTGCGGTTCGTCTGGACCTTCGACGACAAACACACGGTGACGACGAGCACGCCCATGGTGACGCAGACCCTGAGCCCTGACGTCACCCAGCCTCCCTCCATGTACGTCCAGCACCTGGTGCGGGTGGACGTGTTCGACGCCACGGGCAAGAAGGTGACGGGCCGCTCCTCGCTCCAGCTCCTCGACAACACGTTCGAGAACTTCGACAAGAAGGGCGTCGTCACCGTGCTCGCGGCGGGCACACCGCGCTTCCCGGAGGAGGACGCAGAGGGCGTGGTCCGGCAGACCTTCCGCCTGTCCCACCGGTGGAAGGGCGCGGTGAAACTGGAGCGTGTCACCGCGCTGCGAGCGCGAGCGCCGGAGGCCGATGCCCCGCCCCTGCCCGAGGACACCGAAGAGGTGAGCCTGGGCGTGGACTCTCTCCCTGCAGGCCGGGGCGTGGACGTCTCCGTCACATTGGACACGCGGGCCGAGGCGGACGTGAGGCAAATCACCTACCTGCTGGAAGGCACCACCGTGGACGGACACCCCGCGCGCGGAACCTTCTCCGTGATGCGGCCCCCACCCCGCCCCACCCGGGAGAACAGCACGGCCGTGACGGACCCGCTGCTGCTCGCGAAGGTGAAGCGGGCGCGCGAGCTGCTCGGCCAGCCCTTCGTCACGGACGAGGACCTCTGGCGCCTGGAGCGGGAGGGGCACTTCAAGGACCTCAAGGTCCAGCGCGACACGCCGTGAGCCTCCGCCGTCCACCTGGCGGGAGCGACCACTCCCTCCGGACGGGCGACCGGTGAGCGCGACACGAGGACTGGGGCCTGGAGGGCGTGCTGTCCTTCCGGGCCGCCCATGCCTCGCTCCCTCCTCCGAGCCCTGCCTCCACTGCTGGCCCTGCTGACCGCGAGCCCTGGCGCCGCCGAGACGCCCTCTGGCTCGTCCGCGCCCGACCTGAACGTCCCGTCGGTCCAGGCGCTCCAGGCGCTGGAACAACGCATCCTCGGCCGCGGCTGTGAGCCCCAGCTCCTGGGCGACGCGAGCCGGCGATTCTCCGAGGCGCAGCTCCTGTGCGCGGCGCACCTGTCCTTCCTCCTGGTCCAGTTGTCACTGGATGGCGGTGCTCCACCCGAGACTCCCCGACGGGTGAAGGCCCTGCTCGACAACGCGCTGACGAAGGGCCGCGCGCCCTTCCTTCCTGACGGCACCGCGCGCGTGGAGAAGCACCACCTTCCCCACAGCGTGCTCTACCGGGGCTATGTGCTGTTGATGCTCGCGGGGATGGAGCGCGCGGGCCTGGCGGATGCGGAGTCCACCGCGCTGTTCGATGCCCTGGCCGCGCGCCTCGTGGAGGCCCTCTCGAAGCAACTCCTGCTGCCTTCCTTCGGCAAGTCCATCTGGCCCTGTGACAGCGCTCCCGCCGCCGCCGGCCTGTTGCTGCACGGGCGGCTGCGCGACAACGCCGAGTCACTCGCGATGGGAGAGCGCCTCACGGCCCGACTGGTGGAGCTCGCCGCTCTGCCCTCGGGCTTTCCCACCAAGGTGAACGCCAAGGGTCGGCTCGTCGAGCCTACGCCTCGCGGCACCACGCTGGCGTGGACAGGCGCCTTCCTCGCCATGGGCTCGCACGCCTCCGCCGCCACCTTCACCACCGCGCTGGTGAAGGGCTACTGCGACCACCCGGGCGGAGAGCTGCTTCCCTTCGCCGCCTGTCGGGAGTGGCCCCGAGGCGTGAACGGCCGCGAGGATGCCGCGAGCGGCCCATTGCTGCACGGCGGCTACTCCGTGGGCGCGAGCGCCCTGGCCATCGCCGCCACCCGGCTCTCTCCAGCGCACCGCTCCTGGCACCAGGACCTGCTCAATGCCGCACGAGAAATGGGCATCCGACCCATGCTCGAAAAGCCACACATGCACCCGCTGGAGACCGCGCTGTACTGGTGGGGAGCCAACGGTCGCCCCTGGTAGGCAATGCCCCCGCATGTCGGCATTCACCCCGGACGTTCAATGACGAACCGCAGTCTCATCCCAGAGGGCTAAATCAGGATTAAGCCGAATTAAAAGTCGATTCGTATCATTCCGCGTAACCCATTGCAGGGGGATGAGACATGAATCGACGGATGACGACGCTGACCCTGGCCATGAGTGGACTGGCGATGCTGGGGGCCTGCTCGAGCAGCCGGCCGGTCTGCAAGGACCCGTCGGCCGCCGCCGCGCTCCGTGCGCCTCCGACGGGGAAGTTCCTCACGGTCAGCAAGAAGGTACCGGGTGAGTACGTGGTGGTGCTCAAGGCGCCCGAGCCGGGATTTCAGCCGCTCGCCGTCACCCAGGCCACGCAGGACCTCACGCAGCAGTACGGCGGCACCGCGTTCGCGGTGTACGAGCACGCGCTGCGCGGCTTCGCCAGCCGGATGAGCGAAGACCAGGCGCGCGCCCTCGCGGAGGACCCCAAGGTCGCCTACGTCCAGGAGAACGGGGTGATGTCCATCCGAGAGAGCCAGCCGAGCCCCACCTGGGGCATCGACCGCGTGGACCAGCGCACGCTGCCGCTCGACAAGCTCTATATGTACAACGCCACCGGGCTGGGGGTGCACGTCTACATCCTCGACACCGGCGTGCGCTTCTCCCACCGCGAGTTCGGCGGCAGGGCCTCCGTCGGGTTCGACGCCATTGGCGACAGCATGAAGGGCAATGATTGCCATGGCCACGGCACGCACGTGGCGGGCACGGCGGCGGGCAGCACGTATGGGCTGGCCAAGAACGCCACCGTGCACTCCGTCCGGGTGCTCGCGTGCAATGGCTCCGGCTCCACGTCCCAGGTCATCTCGGGCATCGACTGGGTGACGAAGAACCACCAGTCCCCGGCCGTGGCGAACATGAGCCTGGGCGGAGACTCCGACCCGGCCATCGACGAAGCGGTCCGCCGCTCCATCGCCTCGGGTGTCACCTACGTGCTCGCCGCGGGCAACGAGTCCGGCGATGCCTGCAGGCACTCTCCGGCACGGACGGAGGAGGCCATCACCGTGGCCGCCACCGACACCAGCGACAAGCGCACGCCGTTCTCCAACTACGGCGACTGCGTGGATGTCTTCGCTCCTGGCAACAGAATCACCTCCGCCTGGCACTACAGTGACAAGGAGTCGCGCGAGCTGAGCGGCACCTCCATGTCCGCGCCCCACGTGACGGGCGTGGCCGCGCTCTGGCTGGAGCTGAATCCCAACTCCACGCCCGCCATCGTCGCCAGCGCGCTGTTCGAAAACGCCACCCTCGACAAGGTGCGCAGCCCCGGTGAGTGCACGCCCAACCGGATGGCGTACTCGGGCTTCATTGGCGCCGTGCCGCTGCTGCCCACCGTGAGCACCGAGTCCGAGTCATCGCCGGTGAGCGGCGAAAGTTCGAAGTAAGCGTCCGGCCGCGAGGCCCCCTCCCCCTCGCGGCCCCCGAGGGCCGGACTCCGTCAGTACGACGGAGCCCGGCCTTCGTCTTTTCACGGATGCCCTTTCACCGAGTCAGGACGCCCCGCGTGCCCCCGTCCCGCGAGGTGCCCGGCCGGCCGCCCTTTCTCGCAGCCCCTGGCACGCGCGAGGAGGCGCGAGACGACCATGGCGACCCTGAACATCACCTATGACGGCATGTCCGCGGACGTGCCGGTGGAGCTGGACCGGCCGGTGTCGGACTCCGACGTGCGCCGCATCGCCGCGGAGCTGATTCGCGCGGGCGGGGTGCCCGGCCTGCACCTGGCGCACCTGCGCGACGACGCCTTCCAGCACTTCGTCGTGGACCGGTTCCGGGGTGCGCGCGGCGACGAGCGCATCTACCTGCGCCCCAAGGTGCCCTTCGGCGCCCGCTGAGGAGGAGCCATGCGCATCCTCTTCTGCGGTGTGGGCGCCATCGGCTCCCAGGCGGCCGTCCTGTGCCGCAACCTGGAGGCCACCCTGGTCTTCATCGACTTCGACCGGGTGGAGTCCAAGAACCTGCTCGCACAGGCCTATGTGAAGCCCTCGGTCGGGAAGAACAAGGCCGAGGCCCTCAAGCTCCAGCTCCTCAACCTGCACGGCGTGAAGACGGAGTCCTTCGGCGTGCGAGTCACCCGCGACAACGTGGCGGCGCTGTGTGGCGGCGCGGACCTGCTGGTGGACTGCTTCGACAACCAGGACAGCCGCCAGCTCCTCAGCGAATTCGCCCGGGGAGCAGGCAAGCCCCTGGTGCACGGCGCGGTGAGCGCGGACGGGACTTTCGGGCTGGTCCGCTGGGATGAGCGCTTCGTCCCGGACGCCGAGGACACCGCCGGGCAGGCCACTTGCGAAGGGGGCGCGCACCTGCCCCTGCTGGGCCTGCTGGCCGCGACGCTCGCCCGCTCCGTGCAGGACTTCGTCAAGCAGGGAGTGAGGCGGGATGCGCTGGTGAATCTCTCCTCTGTCGTCCCCACCTCGGGCCCCTGAAGTTCGCCGACGAAATCGACGCCGCGACGAAAAGAATCGCGGCGCTGTCAGGGATGAAAATCAACCACCGTAGATTCCCCCAGAAAGGAGCGGTGACATGACAACGGCGAAGATGCAGTCGAACGAGACGAAGCGCAGCTATCGACACAACCTCTGGTCCCAGTTCGACGCCGCCTCCTGCTCCTTCTCGAGCACCGGCTCGATTCGCAACGTGGGATTCGGCCACCTTCACGGCCATCCGCCCGTACCCTGCTGACGCTCGCGCTTCGTCACTGACGCGCCAAGCCACGCAGAGGCCGGGCTCCCATCCAGGGGACCCGGCCTTTCGGCTTTCGGGCCTCCGCTCCAGGGGACGTAGAGCGTTACGGCAGACGCGCGGGCCTGTAGAGCCCGAGCCCGACAGGGCCTGCTGGGTTCAACTCCCAGCGTCCCCATGCTCCACACGAGCAGGGTCCGCCGCACCCAAACCCAGACACACTTTTCCAGGGGTATAGCTCAAAGGCAGAGCACTCGCTTGATAAGCGGGTGATCCCGGTTCGACTCCGGGTACCCCGACTCCATGTTGGCCGAAGGCGATTGGTGAGCCACCGGGATGTGACCCCGGGGAAGAGGGTTCGATTCCCTCCGGTCAACCTGACAGTCCCAGCTCTCTGACAACTGAATCGTCGTGGTGAATGCACGCCGCCCGCTCGCACGGGGGTGGCGGCAAAATGCCTCCGTAGCTCATTGGTAGAGCATCCGCCTCTTAAGCGGACGGCGAGGGTTCGAATCCCTCCGGAGGTACTCGAAGCAGCAGCAGCAACGCGGGTGTCGTCCAGCGGCAGGATGGCGGTTTCCCATACCGTCGACACGGGTTCGAATCCCGTCGCCCGCTTCACATGTGTCCCTTCCATACCGGAGTCGTCTAATCAGCAGGATGGCGGACTCTGACTCCGCAGGTGCAGGTGCGATTCCTGCCTCCGGTTCTCTCAACACGCAGCACATTCCCCGGTAGCTCAATGGCAGAGCGCGCGGCTGTTAACCGCGAAGTTGGGGGTTCGAGTCCCTCCCGGGGAGCTGAATAGAAGGCCCTGCCAACTGGCAGGGCCTTTTTGTTTAACACGGGCCTCGCGATGAACATCGCGGGGCCTTCGTGCTTAAGCCGCTGAATCCCAAGGGATTCTGGCTCGCGGTGCTGAAGAGGGCCCTCACGGCGCTCTACCCCGCAGAGCGAGCTGCCCCCTCTTCTCCGCCGCCGATTGGGCTCTCTGGACCGCTCTTTCACCCGTTTTGGGGAGAGAGAGGCCGAGAGTGGTTAACAGTTTTGTTAACCACCAAGGGCAGCCGATTCTGACAATCCAGGGCTTTCGATGTCGTACCTTCCAGGGTTACTTCGTTTCCCTGGCTCTAGGACGGCCCGGAGCCTTTTGAGGCCAGTCCGGTCCTTCGTTTCTGTTAACCGAGAGAGCGAAACGCCCCCAGTCCTTACTGGGTACTCCTGATTTCGTCGCGCGCGCAGACTCTCCGAGACGACTCTCAGAAGCTCTTGGCCGAGTCCTCGACCAGCACGGCCCCTCTGCCCCGCCTCTCAACTCGTGTCCATGGAGGTAACGAGCAACGGGGTCCAGACGAATGGCTCGCCACCTTCGCCGGCTCGATGTGTGCCCAGGCTGCCATCGACCGATTCACAAGCAAGGCCCACAACTTGGTCACCGAGGGGGAGCCCTACCGCCAGCCTGAAGCATCCCCTCATTGTCGATTTTCCTTCTGGGATTGCTCGCCCGGCTGGTCATGCTTTCTCCGAGGAGAACATCCCAATGAGCGGATAGCTCAGACCGCCAGCACCAGAAGTCAATGGGATGAGCGACGGCACGAAGAAGGCTAAATGGAACCGCTTCAACCGTCACGCGACGGGGCACCCTCCCTGAGGCAATGGTTTTGAGAAGGTAGGGGTCAATGGCCGTGAGAGCCGACACACTGGGCGGTCACATCACCCGCAGTCTCGATACTATTCGGGGCGGTACAGTATCTTGGAACGCGCACATTTAAGGAAAGGAGCTAGAGGCCAATGAGTCACCCCTTTGAATCCCTGCCACGCAGGATCTTTCTTGACTCATGCACCGCCCAGACACTTCGGAATTATGGCGGGCAGATCTTCGAGAACGAACCAATTTCTGCATCTGACCGCATCCACAAAGTGACGGACGGAATTGAACATATCGAGGCCCTTCGAAACATATTCTCAATCAACGAACGAGCACAGTTCGAATGGATCGTATCTCACCACAGCCTTCAAGAAGCCCGGGGCAAATCCGATCCAGGCCACATGCAATGGCTCTGGGACATAGCCGACCATACCGAAGCATGCCTGGAAGGCGATGGTCCGACACCGGAGAGCAGGGCATTGGCTGCGCAACTCGGCGAGCCCAGGTTTGGGTATCTCAGCAGGAAGGACAAGCTACTTTTACAGGACGCCATTTATCTACGCTGCGAAGCGTTCTTAACAGTAGAGATACGGCTACCTCGCAACGCCATGCACATCGAGAGCGCGCTTGGCATTCGAATTCTTACGCCGCCCTCCTACTGGAACCTTCTACGGCCATGGGCAGCACTTTGGCGATAGTCTCTCGTCCAAACAGAAACGTCCAGGACGAGAGCGATGCTTTCCCAGACTCGATTCATCTCTGTCAAATCGGACACGACAAATGCGGTACGAAACTCGTGCGGGAGCGCATCTTCAACGCCATGCAAGGGTGCTCGACGTGTACTAGTCGAACCAAGTGGGCACCTGATGGAAGACTGCCTCTGCACTGTCCAGGCGCAATTGGAACACCCAATCGTAGTTGTGGAAATTCACAAAGGACTCGGAATCCTGTGTAGTTGCTGCCGCGTATTCTATTTGAGGACTGGACGCCCGTTGTCGCCTGCACTGGTTGAGGGGCTCCCTTCCGGAGACTCCAAAGATGCCATCACGGAGCCGGACCAGCGGAAGTCATGCTCGTGAGAGGGCTCAACTCCTTGACGCAACAGCAGCTTCCGCGACAAGCGGAACTGATTGCTCCCCTCCTACGGTTCTCCTGTCGGGTCAGGGCTGCCCAAAGGACACCGCCGGAAGCGGCTAAGGCATTGACGCGACTGCAGAACCGTGGAGCCAATGCCATCAACCAGCCAGTTCATCGCCCATCAATCAATAAAGGTGCGCGGCAACATTGGGGATGCTTCCAGCAGGGTAGTGTCGAGGCAGCGACGATCGGCCCAGACGCCGGTGGCTTCACGCACTAAAGCATCCATTCGCCGAGATGGGCCCGGCAGGGACTGATGCGGTAACAAGTAGCCAAACTACAAGCCAACCTAGTGGCTCAGCGCCCTGGCGTGCTACAAACACGAGTTCTACCGTGATGTCTACGGCGAGGTGGTTGCGGATGCCCCAGGGACTTGGCCCGCCGCCGGTACGCCGACATGAGCGGTCGTTGCGGGCGTCACGCGGGCCTTGTGGGCAACCAGCTCGGCTTCAAGCACCGTGACGAACCCCGTTCCGAGCGCCTCGAGCATGTCGGTGAAATCGAGGATGTCAGTTGCCGTCGGAATTGGGGAGACAGTGCCTGTATGGGCACACGCGTTTCGCTTGACGATCAGGTCGTCAAGCTTCGTCGTTAGGGCGCTGTCGGACCATCGCGACGAATTACCAGAATGAGTAGAAACCGCCGGCCAGAATTCCTTAATACCAAGATTTTTCGCGATTTCTTTAACCACGCGGGGGGCCGGGTTCGCCTGTGTGTCAGCGAATGCTTCCCATAAAATTTGATACGAGCCAGCTGCGTTTGATGCCGAGTGGAGCCGGGCGACGATGTCCTCGCGCGTTGCATTGCCGAACGGAGTAGCCCTTCCCTTACGCGCGAACTCCGACGCCCTAGTAAGAACATCGCCGCCACCCTCGAAGTGCCGATTTCGAATGCCCTCCGGAAGTTCGGCGAATGTAACGCCTGATATTGACAGGTCTTCGATGAAGCGTCGGACCAACTCCTTGAGGAATGCCTCGAAGTAGCCCGTCATTAACACGACAGCTCCACACTGCTGCGTCTCGTGAAGCTCGCGAATCATCGGTTCGGCGAGCGCTGCCCCTGTCGCAGCAAGAATACTGTTCGCTAAAGTCCGGATACGCTTCAGCGAAGCCCCGAAATCGGCAAGTGCTTGGCGCATAATTTCACCAGACTACCGCTTCTTGGAGAACCGCTTGCTCAGGGGCTTACGAGCTGCCGCCCCCCCTTTGAGTGCCTCATCCACCGCAGCGCGGGCGAGCGAAATTCGGTCGTTAATCGCAGTCTCACCGTTTGTTCCCTTTTCGACCGCCCTTCTGAACTCTTGGTTCTTCATGCAAAGCTTTTCGAACGCGCTACGAATTCGCCTCGCTACGTCGGGAGTCAATGCAGCAGTGGGACGGTCAGCAAGGGCCTGCATCACGGCATCAGCGTAAGGCGCCGACCGGTTAGCTTTCTTGCTCGGATCCTTTTTGAGCTTGAAAGCGTCGTCCCCAAACACCTTAGCGCAATTCGTGATGGCCTGACGAAACACCGCCGCTTCACGCGCTTGAAGTGAGGAGTCCTTCCTGAATGCGGTGTTCTGCTCGCTCATCACGTCACTAAGGCGGTCCTTGAAACGCATGCTTTTCAGTGTGCCTTCTCTGAGTGAGAAGAAGCGGAGGACGAGTTCCAAATCGCCCATTTCCCGATAGAGGACGTTCTTCTCGAGCGCTACTGGGTCATCGGAATTCGGGATGCCCCAGAGCTGCCGGAACGTGTGATCCCTCGATAGTTCGTGCAGCATCACATTGAAAGGGCCAGGAAAGATCGCGTTGCGGACCTCCATCTGCTCAGCAATAACGCCGCCAGTGTTCAGGCGGTCGAAGACTTCGTACTTCACCTCCGGCGAGGACTCGTGGGTAAGGAGGATCGCGGGTAAGAACCGGCGCTCGACCGTTGCGGCAAACCCCTTCTTCTTGATATCCGCGTACGTAAGGCCGTTCAGTTCCGTCCAGATTTTAAGCCCCTCAACGCGAAGTTCGTTGCTCAAGAACTTGTAGGCAGCCGTTAGACGCTGGCGCCCGTCGAGTACGACATACTTCCCATACTCCTCCTCCCCGAGAAACACCGGAGGAACGGGAACATTCATGATCACGGACTCGATGAAGCGAGAGCGCTTCTCGTTGTTCCAGCGATCGCGACGTTGGAAGTCAGGTCTAAGATTGATCTGTTCATCGATCTGCGTCTTCAACGTCAGCCAGGGCAAGTCGATCTTCGTCGGGAAGATCTGCCGCATCTGCTGGCTGTACTTCTCTTCGAGCGACGCTAGGCTCTGCTCGTTGGGCGCAGCCGTGCCCATGTCCACGCGCTCTTCTTCGACTGCTGTGTCTCGCCTCTTCGTTGCCATTGAGATTCCTCACGCTACGCGCTGAAGCGCGACGACATCCTCGGAGTACCACCGTTCCGCTTCATGCTGCATCGCTCGGGGGTTGATTAGTGCGAGCACGCGCCGAACCGGCACACGGAGCACGACGCGAGATCTGAAGCCGAGTTCCTCTCCGAGTGCCGAGTACAGATCGCCGAGCGGTACTGGAATGTCTTTATAGTAGGAACTCTGGACGACTAGGAGTGCCGTGGCACCTGGCTTGAGCACCCGGCCAATCCCGGCGACCGAACGACGCGCATCGTCGAAGTACTGCAAGTAGTGCTTGTAGTAGTAAGTACTGGATGCCTTCGAAGGATGCTTGCTAATTCGCTTCAGCAGCTGCCGCACCACGCTGGGCTGTGAGCCGACATCGGGTGTTGTCCTGCGCATGAGGTTTGTCCCCATTGCGCCGCTCCGCAGGGCTCTGAAGCGCTCTCCATCCGGGCCGATCCCGAGCGCTGCGAGTTCAAACGCCGTTGCACGGAAGTAATCGATACGCGTGCAGTACGGAGGCGAAGTGACAACGGCGTCGATTGACGCGTCTTCGAGGGGCAGCTCACGCGCATCAGCGAGTGATACCGTGCTCGCCGTACTGCGAACCGATGAACGTGCGAGTGCGGCCTTCTCTGCGTCCGCCGAGCACGTAGCAACCATCGCGAGGAACGCTCGGTCGAATGTCTCCGTGCGTGTGTCGCCCGGCCTTTCCGGTGTAACCCACGTCGGGTTCGAGTTCCCCTTCATGCGAGCGAACTGCTTGGCCGCACGAACGAGACACAGAATGAAAAAAGCAGAGAAGGGCGGCGGTGTCTCAGACTGGAGGTTAACCTTCACACCATCCTTGGTTCCGAGGAGACTGAGGATGGCTCCTTCAATGCGTCGGTACCGGCGGGTTACACGCGGAGATAGCCACTCTAGCAAAGGGTCGTCAGAGGCGACGTCAAGTTCATTGCGCCCCGCCACCGCCAGAAACTCGTTCGCGAGGCCTGCGGAGTGTGCGGTATTGGAGCTTCGCTCCAAGCGCGCGGCGGCAACAAGAGCCGCAACAGGGTTGATGTCGAACCCAATCGCATCGCACCCGTTCGCATCGGCGACAGCCGTTGTCGTGCCCGCACCATTCCACGGGTCGAGCACGGTCCAGCCGGGCTCTGCACCGAGGCCAGCAAGCGCCTCGCGAACGAACACTGAGGAATAGCCGGCGTAGTACGGAAACCAAGCATCGACCCCAACGCGCTTGACTGCAGGCTTGAGCGAGATCGCACGGCGCTCCAAGTGCCGCCCGAGCGTCGTCAGTGTACCGGTTCCTTTACTCATGAGCGTCGGCGCACTCCGCGCGGTGATCGAGAGAAGGTTGGTCCCCGGGCGGCCGCAGCAGTCTACGCAGGACGCTCATTCCCTGTCCAGATTCCAGGACTTCTGAAGGTCTTCTGCCCCACGCCCAGCTGCGCAGTCCCTGTCCCGAGTGAAGCCACGACGCTTAGCAGCGCTCAGCCAGCTGCGCGCCGCCATCGCCGACTTCGAGGGTCAAGACGACAACCTGAAGGTCCGGAACCAGGAGGAGCAGGGCTTGGAACTGGGTCATCCGCGCATGGGGCATGCCCTAGCTTCTACGCGAGGTCGGTGAGAATGGCGATGAAGCCCTCAGTATGTAGCGCACGGCAGGTGGTGCGCGAGAGCGCATATCTGGGCCCCTACCGACCCAAAATAACAGGGACCGAGTAAGCGGATCGCGCAACGACCGGCTGAACGGATCGCATCCGCTGCTCGAACAAAACTGACCTCCGGCGGCCGATTGCCGCACGCCCGCGTGCGGAGGGAGGGGCAAGGGCACAGAACCGTTCAGGTTTCGCGCAGCCGAACATTGACGCTCCCGAGCACGCGGGCTCCCTTGCCTGAATCGAAACCGAACTCCGAGAAAGTGGCGCGCGAGCGATCCGACGGGGCGACCCATGACAACAATTCGATCGAGGCGTCATGCACGAGTCAAGACCAAGTCAACGGGTGCCTCATGCCAAGAGGGCGACGCGCGGGTTAGTCCGCCGTTGACGATGATCACGGCAACAGGAACGCGTACAAGTGGCGACAGCCCTCAATCTTCAGCCGCGTCAACTCCCCGCTTGGACCAACGGAGCTACCCAGCACCCACAACTCGCGCCCCGAACCGCGCGACAGCCGACGCCGCCTGGCGCGCGAGGAGCACCGACACCAAGTCAGGGCCGGTACCGCTCCGCCTCATGGAAGAACTGCGTGAGCGAGTAGTCCAACAGCGACTGGCGGGACTGCATGTACCGGCGGGCGCGGAGGAAGGGCAGCCAGACGCGCTTGCCGACGCGCACCTGGGACTCCTCCATCTTCGCCCGCAGCACCCACGTCCCGCCCAACCGCCGCACCAGCACGTCTCCCAGGAGCCGCTTCTTGAAAGGGGCCCTACACCTTGAGAACCCTCGGGGACAGTTCGTCAGACTGAAGCGACGAGACGAAGGCGCCAAAGCCGTCCGCTAAGAGGTAGATACTCTTCGCGCCGGGATGCGCATGGGCGTCCCAATAGAAGACTCCACCTACCCTGTCCCCCGCAGTCGCCAAGCAAATCTTGTCGGCCCCCTCTGTCGTCGCAATAGGAATGAGCCATTCAGGCACGCGTCCCGCAAATACGCCAAGGTTCCAGTCCAGATTGCATGACTCAATGGGGTCGTTGAGACCAAAGAACAGGTGGATTCGACCAATCGGGTTCCCCGGAAGGCCATCGATGGTGAAGAGGTCGCGCTCTGGCCGTCCACCATTCATCGACAGCAGGAATTGTCGGTACTGGCCAGGCAGACCGAGGCCATGGCGCATCTCGAAGAGCCGAACCTCTTCCTCACTCAGGGGAGGACCGCCTTCGACCGTCTGCACAAGATGCTCCATTATTGGCCTCCTGCGAAGCCACCGGTGTGCCCCGTTCGAGCATGAACGTCAGTGGGAACAAGCTGCATGGTGGTCCGGTCCTGATGGTGATGCCACGTCATTCCCTTCGGTGTCGCCTGAAGCCCAGCAGCCCGGTTTGCAGCAGCGAAGTCCCCGGCTCTTGAACCAGTATACGCAATCTTCACCTCGGCCTTGACGACGCCAGCGGCCCTGAAATCTGGATAGCCCTCCATGTCGAAGGGCACCCCTGTTACAGGGTGCTTTTTCCCTGCGAGGTGCGCATTCCGGATGGGAACGTCCACCGAAGGAGTCCCTCTCGGAGAACTGCCTCCTGCACCGCTCCTCGTCGCGCCCCCCCTTACTGCTGGGCCCCTGCCAGACTCGCGACTGGCCTCGGCCAGCACCGCCTGCGCCTTCGCGGGGTTTCCACGGGCCTCGTACAGCGCCAGCAGTCCCGCCTCACCCCACTCGGCGGCCACCAGCGCGCCCTCTCGACTCGCCTGGAGGTAGCGCAGCAAGTCGCGCGCGGCGTTGATGCCGAACTGCTCCTCCAGGCGCGCCATCAGCGCCTTCATGCCGGCCGCGTCGAGCGCCGGCATCTGGAGGCGCCGTAGCCCGCCGCGCGACTCCACCAGGGCCCGAGCGCCCTTGCCCCCGGCGTACACCGCCACCACCAGCGCGGCCGGCGCCAGCTCGCGCGTGGCCTGCTCGTACTTGCCCTGCGCCAACGAGTACGCCCCGTGCCCCGTCCCCACCGCCAGGTGGTAGAAGCCCACCGGCACACCGAAGGTGAGGGAGTCAAAGGCTCCCGCCGAGACACTTCCCGGCGAGTAGTGCCTCTCCATCAGGGCCTTCTCCACCTCGTCGATGGCAGCTTGGTAGGGCGGCGGCATCTGCCCCCGCATCGCCATGAGCTCCGTGTACCGGGCCTCACCGCTCACCAAGGTGCTGGAGAGCATGTCCCGGCCCGCGCGCCCCAACCCCCGCAGCACGTCGCCGGCCTTCTCCGCTCGCTCCGGGAAGCCCTCCAGCTCCAGGCCCCGTCGCTTCAACTCCTCGCGGACGGCGGCCATGGCGCCCAGCGTCTCCCCCAACTGCTTGTCACGGGCCAGCCGCTGCACCACCTCGCGCAGTTCGTCGTCGAAGGCCGTGTGGAGGACGAAGAGGGCGAGCACCTCGGAGTACGGCACACCGTACTTCTCCACGGACGTGACGAGGAAGGCCGCGCGCTTGCTGCTGAGGACGGCAGAGGCCGGCGCGTCCATCGGCCCCAGGGCTCCCAGGCGGACAGCGTCCCAGGCCGTGAGGGACTGCACCAGCGCGGCCATGTCCACCCCGCGCTGCATGGCCACGAACTCCGCGGGAGAGGCACACGCCAGGAAGGGCTCCAGCACCTCCCGGCTGGAGTCCAGGTGGGGCCATCCCGAGGGAAGGGCCTTGTCGCCACAAACGAAGGCACCGCCCTCCCGGTTCGAGCCCGCCGCCCCCTCCCTGTCGACAACCATCCCCTGCAGCCCGCGTCGCAGGCCCATCGGCGCCGGCTCTGGCGTCCCATCCGCGGAGCCCGCCCCCTCCCCCTGGTACACCCCCGTCGCCGCGCTCCTCGCCGCATGGGAGGGCACGGAGAGGGGACTCAAGGCCAGGACGGCCCCACGGCCCGCCTGGCCCGGCCCCGTCGGCAACGAGGCGCACCCGGAGGCCAAGAGGGCCACGGCCAGGACAAAGCTGAGCCCGCTACCCCAAGGCCGCTCAGCGCGCATTGTCCACCCCCAGCCCCATGGACGCGAAGGCGCCTGGCCGCAGCATCCCCTCCGCCGTCGGGAAGAGCAGCGTGCCCCCCTGCCCCACCACGTACAGCTTCCCGCCCAGGAAACGCCACCGCGCCTCGCCCGAGGCGAGGTAGCGCGCCCCCGGCTGGCCCGCACCCACTGCCAGCCCGCCCACGCCCACCGTGAGGTTGCGGTGGAAGAGCTGCGTCTCCAACCGGCCGTCCACGTCCACCCGGCCCCAGCTGAAGACTTCAGCCCCCATCGTCAGGCGGAAGTGACGCTGCCCCAACCGCCCCGCGCCCTCCGCGTCCCAATTGAGAATCACCTCGCCGTGGGCCGAGTACCCGTCCGGAAACGACGCGTCCGCCTGCGGTACGGCCTCGGGGCCCGCCACCCTGAAGCGCGCCAACTCGTAGTCCGGGCCGAAGGCGCCCTGCCGGAAGCCTCCGCGCTGGAGACGCCCCTCCAGGCGCGCTCGCAAGTCCAGCTTCGGCGACATGGCTTCGACTCCCAGCCCCGCCACCGCGCCCCACGCGCCGCCCTCGCCGGGGCGCCCGCCCCACCCCACGTTCGCCTGCACCTCGAAGCCGCCTTGCCTGTCGCGACGGCTCACGAGGACGGCTGTCCCATCCAGGTGGGCCAGCGTCATCGGCTCCGACGTCCCTCCCGCCCTCCCCCAGTCATGCACCGCGGACAGCGACAACATGTACTTCAGGGGGTACGGCTGGCGGCCGAAGAGGACGTGCTGAATGTCCAGGGCGACTTCCGCCCCCATCAGCCGCGCGCCCAGCACGTCCGAGGCGAAGGCCTCCACGTAGAAGGGCCTCAACATGCCCGTCACCAGCGCTCCGGCTGGGTGGTAGTCGGGGTTGCCCCGGTTGTTGTAGCGGCGCACCAGGTGCCCGGACAGCAGCGTGTAGGACTCCAGGGCCCCCAGCCACACGAAGTTCGGCGCATCGCCTCCCACCGTCAGCGCTTGCACCACCTGGCCCCAGTCGGACAGCTCGTCCCAGTCCTCCTTCCTCACCAGACTGGCGCCCGTCTCCGCACCCCACATGCGCAGCCGTACCGACGCGCCCAGGTCGAGGTGGAGCTTGCCCGGGTTGACGAGCTCCAACCGCGGCACCACCTGCAGAAAGCCTTCATCCGTCCCCGCCCCACGTCGCGGCAACAGCGCCCACGTCGTGGTCTCCAGGCTCAACCTGTTCGCCCAGCGAGAGCCCGAGCCGGACGAAGCCCGCGGTGCCTCCTCGGGCTTGGAGTCCCCCTCGTCCGCCGGAGGCTGGAGCAGTTCATCCCCTTCGGGCTCGAGAAGGACGGCCTCCTCCTGCGCGACGGAGTCCTCGGGAGAGGCAATCTCCTCCGCCCATCCAAATCCAGGCAACACCAGCAACAGCATGACGGCCCAGCGCATGAACATTGACGCCTCCTGCATGAGCCCCGGAGGGGGCGATAAGGACAGAGGTTCCCCGTTCGGTCCGACAGGGCGTCGGGCCGTGAGGTGAATGCGTTGCGCCGGAAGAGTCACGCGCGACCCTGCTGGGCAACCTATAGACAGACGTGTCATGTCACGGCGCCAGGAAGCCCCTAGCGCAGTCTCAACAGCAGACAGGCGAGTCACGTCACGGCGCCAGGAAGCCCCAGCGCAGTCTCAACGGCAGGCAGACGTGTCACACCACGGCGCCTGGCAAGGCCGGCTCCGCTCACGACTCCAAAGGCGAATAGGGATGACTGAGGAAGGGCTCCTCAGTGCCCGTCAGGCACGTGGCCCGACGAAGCGCAGACGGCTCCTCGGCGCACGACAACTGCGAGCACGCGCCTCAACATGGCGGTACAGGAGGTCCTCTGCGCAGCGCGAGAGCCCAGCGCCTGCTTCGAAGCGGATTCAGGAAGGTGGATCCGGCGCGGCGCCTTCCAGGCGCTCTTCCCGGCCACCAAGGAACCGCGCAGTCGCGCGGACACACTCCAGCACAGTGGGGAACACGTCGCCTCCAGGGCACGCCAAAATGGACTAGACCAATAGGTATAGTCCATTGGACCCTATATTGGCATTCCGCACAACCCCCAAACACCTGAAACCCATGAGAGGGCTTGGAGGCAGCCCTCAGCCAGTTAAGGGAAGGTGACGCTGCTCAGAGTGATGGTGCGGCGCATATCTGCATCCCAGAGCTTCAGCGTGAAGGGTCCTTGAGGGGAGTCGGATGCAGCCTCAGCCTCTACCACCACTCGCTGGGCATCCGAGCCCGGGGCAACAGGGCCCGACTGCCACACTCGAAGCACCTTTAGCTCGTCGTTGGCCTTGCCCCGGAGCATTGCCCCCACTGCCGTCCACGGTTGGACGTCCCCTCCTGATTTGAGGGTGACCGCAACAGCCACCCTTCGGGCTGCGCGATATGCATAGACATACTGCTTGGCTGCGGCCCCTCCTGGGGCCTGGGTGGCAACGTCGCTCAGGTCGCGATAGTCAACGCCTCGCTTGCTGAGGACTGCTGTCGAGATGAGTCCCGTCAGCCCATCAGGAGCACTTCGCTCCGCGCGCAGGCGCGCATTTTCCTCTCGGCATTGCTCAGCCTCAATGCGTGCCTGACGAACCTCCTCCTGGTATGTCTCGACACCCCTCCTGCGCCGATAGACCTCGACGAGCGCCTCTGACCGTGCCGGGTGCGCAATCAGGACAAACGTCGCACTTGCCGGAGCCGCTCCATCCAGGAAACGCACCGTCAATTTGAGCCGCTCTCCTGCCGAGATTTTCTCTGAAGGGACCAAGCGCAAGGTATTGAGCCCAGCGTCCACCATCGCGAAACGCTCGCGTCCCTCGAGCATCAGCCCCTCTCGGCTCACCTCTGAATCAAAGAGGAACACCGTCGAGAGCCCCGGGCTCACCGCCACTTCAGCCGCCGGCTGAGCATCATCTGAGACCAGCTCGATTCGGCGAACGCTCAGCCCCACGGCGGGTGAGGGCGACTGCGCCAGAGCCGTCCCCTCACCTGCGAGGAGGAGTAAAAGCAGACCGGCCGACACGGAATGATGCACGCGACGTTTCTCCTGGACCAAGCCAGCGACGACGCCGCTGGCGACTCACGAGCGTCTGCCGGACAGCAACACTTCACTCAAACTCACTCACTGCCTTGACAGTAACGGCAGAGTACACGCGAGCCTTTCCGGACTCCCCTCCTCCGTCCTTTATCGCGAGCCCGCGGTTGCCTGAGCTGTCCAGCACCTCCAAGCACACGGGGAAGCTCTCTCCGCGAAATCGCGCCCGAGTCAGTCGGACATAGACGCGGTCGGCAATAAAGAGTCGCCCAGACATAGTGGCCTTGTCCGAGCCCAGAATGATCTGTGCAGTGCCTTCCCTCACCGTTACGGGCTTTTCTTCTCCCCTGACGAAGCTCGCCCCTTCCTCGTCCCCAAGTTCCATGCCCAGCATCTTCATACCCTTGGTGGCGCCTGCCGGGCACGGTTCAGGATCCGGAGCAGGGCGCACCTGTGGGCCCGAGCACGCCAGCGCACCGCAGAGGGCCGTCGTCGCCAGGGCACTGCTGACGATCCTCGTGACCTTCTTGGCAGGCACCGGCGGGGAGGTCGGGGTGTCACTCTTCGTCGTCGTCACGGTGGCAGTCACCTCGGGAAGCGTCGCGGGAGGCGCGACGGCCGCAGGTGTTGCCTCCGGCCCGGTGGGAGCTGCGGCTCGGGCAGCTTGAGGTTTCTTTGTATATGGCGCTACTTCTTGGCCGGGGTCGGCCTGCGGCTTCGGTGAGGCCGTCCGCTGTGAGAAGTACGCCCCAGACGCGAGGGCCATGGCCAGCAGCCCCACGCCCAGTACCCGCCCCTTCCGGAGTCGCGCGAGGAACGAGCGCCGCCCCACCTCAACAGCGGGGGCCAGAGGCGCCGCAAGCAGCGCGGCGTCCGCCTCCATTGCGACTTGCGCCCCCGCCCCCGCCTCATGCGCCAAGCCCAGCAGCTCCCCCTCCAGGGGCCGCGTAGCAGCAGCTACCAGAGCGGATTGGGACAGCAATGCCGCGGGCGGGCCCTCTCCCGGCAGCTCCGGCCCGGGCGCCTTGCCACGGCGCATCTGGCGCAGGGGCCGCTTCGCCCACCGAGCCAGCGCTCCCGCCTCGCCCTCGGTGGTGGCCGAGTTCGGGCCATACGAGTCAAACAAGGGCGTGTCCCACGCCTCCCCTTCCGCCCCGGACAGGAGCTCTTCCAGGGCCGCACAGACAGCGCTCGCCTCCGGACGCGCAGCAGGGTCCTTCTCCAGCAGCCGCATGCACAACACGCTCAGCCGCTCCGGGACGAAGCGGTTGGCGAGGTGAGGGGGTACCGGCGACTTGCGAATGACACTCTGGACGTACTCCGGGTCCGTCGCCGCGTCGAAGGGCAGTCTCGCCGTGAGGAGGCGGTAGAGGACCGTGCCCAGAGCCCACACGTCGTCGGAGGGGACGGACACGTAGCGGGCCCCTCTGTGCCCCGTGTGCTGCTCCACGAATAGCCAAGCCTCGGGGGGCCGGTACTCCATCGTCCCGGGCGGCAGCATGGACTGAGTGACACCGGGGGGGGCGCCCTCGTAGTCCCCTATGCCGTAGTCCACCAGCACCGCCAGGCCGTCCGCATCGCGCACCATGACGTTGGCGTCCTTCACGTCCCGGTGCACCACTCCCGCAGCGTGCGAGGCCGCCAGCGCCCGCGCCACGTCGAGCGTCACCTTCGCAATCTGCCGGGCCGAGGGGTTCTCCTCCTTCACCCACGCGCTCAGCTTCCGCCCCTCCACGTACTCCATGGCGATGAGGGCGTAGTCGCGCTCCCCTGCCTGCCAGTAGGAGAAGCCGCGAAGCCCCACCACGTTGGGGTGCGTCAAGCGCAAGAGGATGGAGACTTCCTTCTCCACCCGCCCCTCCACGCGCTGCCGCTCCACGAGCTTCAAGGCGCAAGGCTGCCCGTCGTTCGTCGCGAGGTACACGGTGCCGAAGCCGCCCTGGTCCAGGTGCCTCACCACCGTGTAGCCCTTCACCACGTCCCCGGGAGACAGCACGGCCGGGGGGCCGTTGTCCCTCATGGCGACGTCCTCCTGAAGACTCTGTAGGACAACAGGGCTGCGGCCACGCGCATTCAGTACCCTCCCCGGCGCCGGCCCACGCTACCAGAAGCCCGGGGAAATCGTGCGAAGTCTTCTCCCACCTCCAACCACCTGCCACAGAGGACACCAAGCCTCACCTCTAGGTGAAGTTGACTAGCCTATCAGGTATAGTTTGTCTGGAATGTATATCCACCCCGACATCCGCGCCGTCGCCCTTCCGAAGGAGCCGGAGCCCTCCCGCCCCTTGTCCGCCATCATCGGCGACACCACGCGCGTCGCCCGCATTCGTGCCAACCTGACACAGGCGGAGGTGGCCCAACTCATCAACATCTCTCCCACCACCTACTGCCGGCTCGAGCGAGGGCGAATGCTCCCCAGCGTCCAGACGCTGTACCGTCTGTGCCCCGCCCTCCGCACCACCCCCAACGAATTACTGGGCTACCGCGCCTCGCTGCCACCAGACGTCGTCGCTGCCGCCAAGGAGGCCCTGCTCCGACGTGTGCACGAGTTGGACGCGCACCAGGCCCTTGCCCTTATCCAGCTCCTGTCGGGCGTGCGCTGATGGAATGGTGTTCCCATGACAACTGGAAATTCGGGTATATTTCCTTGTACCTATGAACGAACAGCTTGCAAGGCACCTTGGCGCCATCGCCCGCCTCGCCCGGGAGCAGATGAGCCTGACGCAGGTCCAAGTCGCGGAGCGCGTGGGGATGGCCTCTGCCGTCTACAGCCGTGTTGAGCGCGGACACATGATTCCCAGCGTCGAGACGCTGAAGAAGTTGTGCGTTGAGCTGATGGTCTCCCCCGAGGACATGATGGGCCTTACCGAATCCTCGACCAGCGGAGCACGGGCTCGGCCGGAGGATGACACCACCTTGCGCCGACTCATCTTCGTCGCGCGGAAGCTCGACGCGGGGAAGCTGGACGCCCTCGTCCATGTCGCCACTGAGCTGGCCCGCTGAAGCAGCTCCCTGGGCGGAGGGGCGCCGCCAAACGGCTCGCACCGCCCTCTTCCAAGCGCCAGGCCGCTTGCGGCCGGCGCCTCCGAGCAGGGAGCAGGCTTGGCGGGCAGAGCCCCATGCCTCGGGGCCCTGCACCAGAAGCCTCAGCGGCCCCCGGCGATGACGGAGCGCCTCCCGATGACGGAGGCCCCCCACTACGCCGCGCCGCGCTCCCGCAACTCCTCATTCACTTCGGCGAGCCAGTCCTCAAGGTTCTTCTTCTTGAGCTGAAGGCGGGCCACCTCGTCCAGCCCCGCCTCCTCGTCGACACGTCGCTCCCTCGGAGGCTCTGCCTCCAGGTCCTCACGCACCTCCACCGTGAGGACGTCGCCCGCACGGATGTTAACGTTGCGCCACGTCAGGTGCTCGCGGTGCTCTCTGCCCACGGAGCCCCCCACATGGAGCGTCAGCTCCGGGCAGGCGTTGGATTCGTCGTGAGGGCGGCGCACCCACGTCAGAATGGTGGAGAGGACGCCGAAGTCCGGCACCCCCGCGGTGGTGAGGTGCCGGCCATTGCGTAGCACGCGAAAGCAGAGCATCGGCGGCCTACCCTTTCTTCGGGAGCCCCAGTTCGTGCTTCTCCAGCCCATCCGGGTAGATGCCGGCCTCGCCGAACTCCACCTCGTCACGCAGCGCCCCGCCCTCGGACACGACACGGGCTACCTCCTTGGCGGCCTCCGCTCTCCCATAGGGCTCGTGGAGCTGGGCGTGGGCGACACCACGCAGTGCATCCCTCATGTCCGCCGCCGTCGCGAAGCGCTCCTCGGGGTTGAGGCGCAGGGCCGTGTGCAACACCGCCTTGAGGTCCTCATTGAGGTGGGCCACCGCCTTCTCGACGACATCCGGCCCGAAGGACTCCATGAGGGCCTGCATCTGCCCCAAGGGCAGAGAGGGCTGCATCTCCGTCTGGAACCGGCTCTCCTTCGCCGCCAACGCCGGGGCGTCATGCACCTCGAAGAGGTGTTTGTTCGTCAAGGCCTCCACCAGCAACACCCCCAGGCTGAAGACGTCGGAGCGCGGCGTCAGCCCTTCCTTGCGCAGGTACTCGGGGCTGGCATAGGCAACGTCGCCTCGGAGCAGATTCTCCGGCGATTCCTCCCGCCCCACCAGCAGTGAGTACGCCGCTCCGAAGTCCAGCACCTTCACCTCTCCATGCTGCCCTAGCGCAATGTGCCGAGGGCTCACGTCGCGGTGGACAATGCCCAGGTGCACTCCCTTCTCCGACGTCAGCGTGTGCGCATAGTGCAGCGCGTCCGCCACCTCCGCGCCCACGTACAAGCAGAAGCCCTCCGAGAGGGGCTTCCCTCTCACCAACGCCGCGCACACCAGCGTCTCCAGCGAGGGCCCACCCACGTACTCCATGATGGCGTAGGGGGCGTCCTCCAGCTCATCCACCTGCATATGGAAGACTTGAGCGATGTTGGGGTGGTTGAGGCGAAAGGCCAACTGCACCTCTTCAATCATCCGCGTGCGCTGCATGTACGTGGATGGGCTGGCAATTCGGCGGACCAGACACGGACCGGACAGCGCGCCATCCGCCACGCGCCGCTCCGCCTTCAGCAGCCGCTCGCCACTCGGCCGCACCTCCAGCTCCCGCACCGCCTCGTAGCGCACGCCCTCGACCTCGAAGAGGAAGCGCGACGCGCTGGGTGCAGGCAGGCTGGGGACTCTGAGCGGTAACTCTTCCGTCGTCACTTCATCTTCCGGACGCTTCGGCATGGCTGTGAATCCTCCTGAGTGAAGGGTGCGGCCCCACGGGCAACGAGGCTCGCCGTCACCGGGCGCCTCTCCGGGAACTGGCTAGGTCTAGTTGACTCGACCGTCGAATTAACATGACCTTTCGTGCCTGTGAAGCCCTCTGACACCCGCAGCGGACAGGCCGCTCCCCATGAGCGCCTATCCCTCTCCTGGGTGCAAGACGCCCCAGCCCTGGCTTCGCACGCAGGCCTGGACTGCTCGCAAAGGAAAATGACTCGTGAGTGAAACCGTTGACTGGGGCCCAATTCGCGAACTGGCACGTCGTGTCTCCACCACAGGAGCGCGCCTGGCCCTTACAACTGAGGCGAAGGCACTGCTGAGGCGTACGGCCTCCGAGGTGGGAATCAGCGACAGTGAAGCCGAGAGCGCGCTCGCCACGGAGGAGGGTGCGTTGGGCCTCTTACGTGAGGAGTCTCAGCGCATCCGAGAAGGCTCCCACAGGCTCATGGACGCGCTGCACCGGATGCACCAGTACAAGGACAAAGGGGACTTCGGCAGCGCCCGCCAGGAGATGCGGGATGTGCTCAAGGTAGAAGTCGTGCCCCACTACCGCGCCCTCGCCCAGGGGCAGCTCGAAGACATGGCCGACGAGCCGTAGCAACGAGCGCGGAGCGCCTTGCCCAGCGGTGTGCCGGGCGAAGGCGTCGCTCGCGCACTTGGGCTACTTGCCGCAGGAGCGCCCTCCGGCGAGGGCGCTTTGCGGCACAGACGCAGGCGAGCGTCACCCTGTCGAAGGAGGCGCACCACCCGCCTGCCGTCGGAAACACGCTCCACCGTCACCGTCCTCGCCTTCTCGTCGACGGCCTCCACCTTCGCCGAGAAGGTGCCCCGCCCCTGTTTGTAGCGCAACGCCTTCCCCTCCGCGCATGAGACGGACGTCTTGGGGCTGGGGGCGGCAGTCGTCGCTGTGCGGCTCGCTGCGCGCGGGCGCCCGCTCTGAAACGGGGCCTGCTGCCCCCAGGAATCCGTGCTTGAGGGAACCCGTTTCCCTCCCATGCAAATGGCGAACACGCGCTCCGGGCAGGGAGGCCGGAAGGAGGATGCACCATTGCGCTCGTCTGCTCTAAACTCCGGACGTTCACATCCCTGCAGCAGAGATGAGGTAGCCCGTGTCATCGGTTTCGTGCCTCCTGTTGGCCGTCACTACCGTCCTCGCGGGCGTGCCTCAGCCACTGGATAGACAGGCGCCGCACGGCGGCCCCGCGCCAGAGGTGACCGCGGGCAGACTCGCCAACGCTGGCCAATATACCAAGGCATTGGCCCTGCTGCGCGAGACCGCGCGGGCCCCGGGCGCCAGCCCGGTGACGCAGGCGCGTGCATTGGCGTGGCAGGCGCGCATAGAGGTGGACCGAGGGGACTTCGCGGCGGCGGCGCAAACGCTCACGCAGGCAGGGTTGCGCGCCGAGGCGTCCGGGGACGCGGAGGCACGGGCGCGCGTGCATTTCGCGCGCGGCCTTCTCCACGAGAGGAGGCAGACGACGGGTCTCGGCGGGGACCCGGAGTTCGCGCGAGCGCGCGGTGAGTACACGGCGGCGCTCGCGCTCGCGGAGAGTGCGGGATTGGGGTGGCGTGCGCTCGCGCGCTTCCGCGTCGGCGTGGCGGCGGAGCGCCTCGGGGACGATGCGGCGGCGGACCGCGTCTATGCGGAGGTCATCGAGGAGGCGCGGCGCGGCGGAGACGTTGAGGCGCAGTCGTTCGCAGACCTGCACCGCGCCAACATCGCCTGGCGCGCAGGGCGCATGGAGGGCATGCGCGCAGAGCAGGAGCGCCTGCGGGAAGTCGCGTCCAAGGCGGGCCTCCTCTTCGTGGAGTCCTCCGCGCGCATCAACCTGGCGGACCTGACGGGTGGAGAGGCGGGCGCACGCGCCGCACTGCAGGTGGCCGAGAGACTGAAGCCCTTCGTGCAGGGGCTGCCAGGAATGCTCGACTCCGCGTACGCGTACGCTCTTGAGACGGCGGCGGAGTTCACGCGGGAGCGAGACCCGGCACGGGCGCGGGCCCTATTCCAGCGTGCCCTGGCGCACGCGGAAAGCAGTGGGCTGGTGGCAGCTCGCGTGCGGCTGCGTGAGGCGCTCGCGATGCCGGCGGACGCCGGAGCGCCCTGAGCCGGTGCTGCCCCTCCAATCGCGAGACCCTTCACAGAGATTCCCGCCACACCGTTGAGAATGTTTCACCCCTGCTCGCTGCCCGACACGCACAACCGCCGTCTCCGGGTACGAGTACGCCGCAGCAGCGCTCTCCGGAGAGGGCGCTTCGCGGCCCAGACTCAGGCTGGCGTCACCTTGTCAAAGGGGCGCACCACCTGCTTGTTGTCGGAGACGCGCTCCACCGTCACCGTCTTCGCCTTCGCGTCGATGGACTTCACCTTTGCCGAGAAGCTGCCCCGCCCCTGCTTGTAACGCACCTCCTGTCCCACCTCGTATGCGACGGACGTCGCGGGGCTGGGACTGGAGTTGGGGGCGGCGACCGTCGTTGCGCGTCCCGCCGCACGCGGGCGCCCTCTGCGGGCCTGGGGCGCGGCCTTCGTCCTCGTGGGCTTGGGCGCGGCCTCCGGCTTCACCCACTTCCGCACGGGCACCGAGGACGGGCGCTTCGGCGCGGGAGAAGGCACGGAGGCGCGCTTCGGCCCGGACGCCACACGAGTCGGGCCCGGCTCGATGCCCAGGAACTGGACAACCTTCTCCAGCAGCTCCAACTGCCGGCCCAGCAGCTCCAACTGCCGACCCGTCGCCTTCTCCACCGCATCCGCCACCGCAGCCTGAATGGTGCTCTTCATGTCGTTCTGCATGTGCTTCCGCTCGCTTTCCTCGCAGGCCACTGGAGCCCGCCGATTCTTCAACACCCAAGACAGCCACTTGCACTCACGTTACACCAAGGAGTCCGAATACTCGGGCTCCCGTCTCAGAATGAAGCCTTCACCTCGCGCCAGCGCTCGCGCTGCATCTCCCATGTCCCCGCGTGTGCAACGGCCCGGAGGACTCGCTCGCTGAGCGGCTCCGCCCCATCCACGGCCTTGAGGAACAGCACCTCCTCCTGGATGTCGGGCGCCAGCAACCGCAAGTCCAACAGGTGCGTCACACGCGCCCGGGTAAAGCCCAGTTGACTCGCGACGTCCGCCGCGCTCGCCACGAGCCCCCGCTCAATGGCGGACTCCACATGGTGCGCCAGGGCCAGCATTCGCGCGACGCGCGAGGGCCTTCGCGCCACCTCTCGCGGCGACGGCGGCGCCCCCTCTCGGAAGCGCACCTTCGAGCGATGCACGCGGTGGAAGGGCGCGCTGACGAGGCCGGCCTCCGCCGACTGGGATTCGGGGCTGGTGCTCACGCCGCCACCCCTTCACACCCGGGCGATGCGGCCTCACCGGCATGGGCCAGGTACACGTCGACATGGCCCGTCGCCTCGTTCATCACCACACGGCCAACGAGGGCCCGAAGCAGGCGTCCCCGGTTGACGGCGGTGAGGGCGTCCCACACCGCGTCGAAGTCCGCCAGGGCCTGGGCCACCCACGCCACCTCCAACCGCTCCCCCTCCGTGGCGTCCAGGGCGCGCTCCACCTCCGCCAGTCGCTTCTTCATGCCGGCGACCTCCTCCTCCGTGGCCGTCAGCTTCTCCTCCAAGAGGCGCCGGGCGGGGCCCTCCAGCTTGGTGAGGGAGTCCACCCACTTGCTCGACTCCCCAGCGCGCTTGGCCAAATCCCTCGGCAACTGCGTGCGCTCCACACCCAGGGCCTTGCGCTTCTCCTCCAGCCGCGCGGTGAGGCGTGCATGTACCTGCGCCGCGAAGCCCTGGCCGACGGAGACTTCCCGCAGGCGCTCGACGACGAAGTCTTCCAGCGCAGGCCCCGGCAGGGGAGCTGCCCGGCACCCCTGCTTCCCCTCCTTGTCCCGAGTGACGCAGCGGTAGTAGCGGTACTCCCGCGTGCCCTTGCGCGTGCTGCCGGGTGTCATCGCCTCGCCACACAGGCCGCAGCGCAGCAGCCCTCGCAGCACGTAGTCGGGGTTGCGCCCGTGGTACTGGATGCCTGGGCGCTCCAGCATGTCCCGCACCTGGTGGAAGGTGGCCCTGTCTACAATCGCCGGGTGCTCTCCCGGGTGCATCTCATCGCCGTACGGCACGAAGCCCGCGTATAGGGGACTGCGCAAGAGGCGCAGTACGTCCTGCGTCGTCCACTTCCGAGCCGCGCGCGTGGCGCCGCTCTGGGCCTCATAACGCTTCGTCTTGCGCCCCCTCTCGTTGAGGAGGCGCGCCACCGCCGAGGCCTGCTGGTGCTGGAGGTACAGCTCGAAGGCCTCCCGCACCACCACCGCCTCGTACTCATTCGCCACGAGGCGCTTGTCCTTCACGTCGTAGCCCAGCGGCGCGCGCCCTCCCGTCCACAGCCCCTTGCGGCGCGCGGCGGCCACCTTGTCCCGCGTGCGCTCGGAGATCATCTCCCGCTCGAACTCGGCGAAGGACATCAGCATGTTGAGGGTGAGCCGCCCCATCGCATCGGCGGTGGAGAAGTTCTGCGTCACGGAGACGAAGGACGCGCCCGCCGTGTTGAGGCGCTCCATGACTTTCGCGAAGTCGAGGAGGCTGCGGGAGAGGCGGTCCACCTTGTACACCACCACCACGTCCACCCGGCCTGCGTCCACATCCTGCATCAGCCGCTGGAAGGCGGGCCGCTCCATGTTGGCGCCGGTGAAGCCGCCATCGTCGTAGCACTCGTCCACCAACGCCCAGCCGGGCTGTCGCTGCACGTAGGTGACACAAGACTCGCGCTGGGCGTCCAGCGAGTTGAACTCCATCTCCAGGCCCGCCGCCGTGGACTTGCGCGTGTACACGGCGCAGCGCTTCGCGTCCGAGGACGCTGGCTTGCTCTTCCTCATTCCCCCTCCGAATTCCCGGGCGTCGTCGGCCGCGTGGGCTCGGCGCTCGAGGCTGGCGGTTGCCCAGCGAAGCGCTCCGCCGCAGCCACCAGTCGCTCTATGTTGTCGTTGAGGCGCTTCAACTCACGGACGAGGGCCGGCATCGTCCCCTCGTAGAAGCGCTGCCCCATGTGCGTCTGGAAGAAGGAGGGGGCGCTCATCGCGTCACCGCCTTCTGCTTCGAGCCGCCGTCCTTGAGGCCGAAGAAGCTGTAGCCATTCCAGGCCGTGCCCGTAATCAGCTTGGCCACGAAGGAGAGGCTGCGGTGGAGCTGGCCTTCGTATTCAATCCCGCCCTCACGCACCGTCACCCGGTGCTGTACCCCCTTGAACACGCGCGTCAGCACCGTGCCCGGAGGCGGCAGGCGCGCGTCGCGCCCATCCGCAGCACCATCGCGCCCGTCCACTGAGGCAGGAGGAGGTGGCGGTACGGAGGGCTTCGTCTCCTCCACCTGCCGCATCCGCCAGCGCTCGGGAAGCTTGTCGCCCAGCTCCGAGATGCGCGCGACGGCGCGCGAGGAGAGACTCCCTTCGGCCAGCTCCTGGATGCGGAAGGCCAGGCGCTTCTTCAGGTAGTCCCGGTTCCGGCTGCGCGTCGGCTCGCCGTACAGCTCCAGGTACTTCGCCGCCAGCTCCGGCACCGGCATGGTGGCCAGCGCGGCCAATTGCTGTGGCACGTCCGCCAACTGCTGGCGCGCGGCCCGAGCAGTCCCTCTCTTCGCCATGGTGTTGTCTCCTGTGCCCTGGGCAGCAGGCCCTCGGGCGAGAGCCATGGACGCTCCGTCCCCAGAAGAAGACAAGTCGAGAGTCTGCGGCTCAGCCATGCGCGCTCTCCTCCGCGCTCCACGCGGGCGCCTGTCCTTGCCGCTGCGCATGACGACGCAACCACAGCTCCCAGAGGGCATCGGCGAGGACATCCACCGCGTCATCCTGGCGCTCCTGCGGGGTGCTGGAGCGCCCCGCGGCTGAAACCTCAACCTCATGCTGATTCGACATTCGCGTATCCATCGTCATGACAAAGGCCCGAGAGCGAAATCGAGGAGACACATGGCACCCGCAGCACTCCCGCCAGGACGACTCCACTCGCCAAACGAGAAACACCGCGCATCGCAGCGCCTCCCTGCTGAGACTCGTAAGGGCCACAGCGGGAAGCAATTCAGGAGGGGAGACGGAGGAGTCTCGTCAGGGCCCGTGCCGGCTTCACCCGGTCGGCGGGAATCGCGATGAATGGGAGGCTTACGTCCGTCCTCCGCCAACGCGCGTAGACTTCCCACGCCGTGGCCGTCCATGCATAGCTCGTCCTCCGCAGTCCTCCATTGAAGACATGGCTCGGGTGCGGGGGCAGTGGAATCGGCTCCCACGGGTTTAGCCGGCCACGAATCAGCAGCGGCAGCCAGTTCGCGAAGGCGAGCAACTCCTCCCCGTAGACAGTCCACTCCAGGCGCAGGCGCGGCTCCCCCAAGGGGTGTGTCACCCCGCTGAGGCCAAACCGACGCAGCATGGCTTCGGGGGGCTCAAAATTGAGTCGGTTCATCGAAATCCGCGTCACCGGCGGCGCCTCGGGGAAATGCCTGTCCGGCCAGGAGTGGCGCGAGAGGTCCACCCGGTTCAGCCACTCCCCTTGCCGCCATACCAGCCGCCGGCCCTGGTGAATCACGGGGGTCAGCGGCTCCATCTCCGACGCGAGACGTTGAAGAAACTCCGCCCACAGCTTGCTACGCGACAGCCTTGTCATGACTCCACCTCACGAATGGGTCTCCACCCAACCGCCTGCTTGACACCACTCACTCAGGACGCCCTTCCTCAGCGAAGCCATAGCCCTGGCCACGCCACCCACGGCTTGCCTCCTCGACGTGTGGGAAGTCGTCCGCGGAGATGAAGGGCACCTTCGCGACATCAATCACCAGGGCACACCTGCGCAGGGACTTGCCGGCGAAACAGACGCGCTCGCTGGGGGAAACGACGTACCCTCCCGCGCGGTGGTTTTCGTGAATGAGGCGTCGCAGCGCCTTCGTGTCCACCATCTCTCCTCGGTAGTCGGTGCGCTTGCAGTACATCCGGTAGGCGTCGTAGGCGGACTCCAGGTGGAGGCACAGTCGCCCCTCGACGAAGGCGTAATGCACGCGGTGCTTCAGCTCGCCCTGAATCGCCATGGTGGACAGCTTCTGGACGAAGACGTCGAGGGCGTTTCGCACGCCCTCCTCCTCCTCGAGGACGTCCTTCAGCACGGCGTCCACGGCCTCACGGGCGCCCAAGTCGGCGGGCAACGGGTAGCCGCACTCCTCGGCGAACTGCTCGAAGAGGTGAATGCCCAGCAGCATGGCCGTCACGTTGTCGACGACGCGCGGAGGCACCTGCCGCCCCTTCACGAGGCCATCCGCGACGTCGCGGGCCACACGGTAGTCCTTGTCGAAGTCCCGCCCCAGGCAGAATTGAATGTAGCGAGGGGCGAAGAGGGCCAGGCGCACAGACGTCACCTCGCGGAAGGCCGCCCGGTAGCCCGGCTGCTGCACCGTCGCTTTCTCCGGGCTGACGGGAAGAATGCGCTCCACGAGAGCCGCTTCCGTGGGCCGCGTCTCCCCGCAGACACACAGCGGGGCCTGCAGCCGGTAGGTGGACACCGTCAAGTCCGGCCTGCCCCGCTCCTCCGTCTCCCCTCGGTAGAGGCGCCGCATGTAGCGGTGCACCAGGTGGAGGCGCGGCGGCGGCATGTCGTGGGGCTTGTACTCGTCCAACACCACCGGCACGGAGCGCGTCGAGGACAGCAGCTTCACGAGGGCGAATTCCGTCTCCGTCACGCTGTAGGCGTCCGAGGCCGGCACCCCGGCCAGCGGCCAGAAGACTTCCGTGCAGGTGCTGGACTTGCCGCTGCCTTGCGTCCCGTAGGAGAAGAGAATGGGAAAGGAGCCCACCTTCTCCAAGAGGCGCGGCTTCAGCGGCGTGGCGAAGAACCACCCCAGCATGGGCAGCACCACCTGCGGCGTGTTGATTCGCGGCAGGTACTCGAAAACGGTGCGCGCCACGTCGTGGAAGCTGTCGTCGTCCGTGGCCTCATAGCGGACGCGCGACTCGAGGGACGCCCCGTTGGGCAGGTACGCCACGGGCGACGGAGAGAGAAAGCCCTCCTTGCCAATGGCGCACCCGGGCGCCACCCAGACGTGGTGCGCCCCCTGTTTGAAGTCCCCCAGGACGCTGGTGCCCGGCAGCCGCGGCACCGCACGCCGCGCCACCACGCGCAGCAGTCCCTGCACGTTGTTGTCGCTGCCCGTCCACTGCGTGTGGACGGAGGGCAGGTGGTGCAGCAGTTCCTTGCGCGAGTTGAAGGCCCGCCTCGGCAGCCGCGCCCCTTCCATGCTGGTGCCCTTGTCCGTGCGGATGTCTCCGAGGAACACCTCCCCCTCCTCGGTTTCGACGACGGCCTTGGGCGTGAAGGTGAAGGAGGAAATCGCCTTCGCGTCTCCGCGCTGCGTCACCGTGTAGTAGCAGTACGCGTCCTCGAACACCTCGCCGTCGATGGTGTCGTCGCCGCTGCTGCTCTTCCCTCCGCTCTTGGAGTCCGCGCCCTCCGCGCCCTCTCCCGCTGCTGACGTGCGAACGGCGCGGGCCATGGACAGCCGCAGCTTCTGCGTTGCCAGGCCGGTGCGCACCTCCAGCAGGCCCAGGTACTTCTCCTGTGCGGACGGAGGACGGTGGGCGATGGCCTCCAGAATGGGCTTGAGGCGGTACTCCACCTCCTGGGCCGGCACCGTGGCCAGGCGCTCCACAGCCGCCTCGATGTCGAAGACGACGTCGTACATCTCGCAGCGCACGTCCGGCTCGCGATTCACTCGGCAGTAGCCCATGCCCTGGAGGGAGTGGCAGGGCGGCGCCACGGAGCCATCCTCGCGGGCGGTGGCCACCACCTTCTCGTAGGCCTTGCGGATGTAGCCGGCGCCGTCCCGGCCCTTCAGCTTGCCCAGGCCTCGCCTGTCGTACTCCAGGACGAGCTCGGTGATTTCATCGAGGCCGAGCTGCTTGTGGGTGAAGTAGCGGACCATGTTGAAGATGGCGACGCTCCGGTCCTCCGCCCCCTGCTCCCACAGGCGCTGCACCGGGCCGCACATCTCCACCGGGTGCGCCCAGTCGTACTCCCCCGTCTCCGTCCGGCGGGCCTTCACCGTCCCCTGCTGTGCCGAGGTGGAGGGCGCCAGCGGCAGCGCCACCTGGGACGGACGCGCCAGGTGCGGCACCTGCGGCTGCACCGGCGCGCTCAGCAGGCGCTCCAGGAGTCCTGCGTCTTCCACGCGCTCGAAGCCGGCGAGCGCCCGAGCTGCTCGGTGAGGCCGCTCCGCCGTCCCCGCCCCCTTCCGGGCGACGGTGCCCACCACCTTGATGATGCGGGCCACGTCGTGGATGGAGTCCACGCGCACGCGCTCGGAGGCGAAGCGGGCACGGAACTCGGCCTCGAAGGCCTTCAGTCCTGCCTGCACGCGCTCGTGGGCCTCCCCTTCCAGCGACTGCGACGGCAGGGCGAACCACAGCTGCGCTCCGTTGCCGCTCATCATCAGTCGCGGCCGGACGAGTCCCTGCGCTTCGCACCAGGCCGCAGCGGCTTCCGCGACCTGGAGCGTCAGCGTGAGCTCGTCCTCGGTGCTGGCCGTGTCCTTGGGGCGCACGGGGTCCAGGTCCACCACCGTGGCCGTCACCACCTCGATGTCCTTGCTGCCCGCCCCCGTCCGCAACGGGAGCAGGACGTTGGGGGCCAGCTCGAGCAGGCGCTGGGGGCGCGGCTGAATGCCCACGTACACGTTGCCGGCAGCGTTGGCCTCGACGCAGGCCGCGACGAAGGCCTCCTCGTCGTCGAAGAAGCCCAGGCCGACGATGCCACCGCCGCCCGGGCGGATGACGCGGACTTCGCTCACGCCGTGCGGCGCGTGCGCCAGCCACCGCCAGGTGGCGTGGATGGCGTCGGGGTTGGGAGTGCTTGGAGTGGTGTCAGAAGGTGTCGTCATCGAAGGTGCTCACTCCCTGCATCGGCTCAATGGGCGCTGGCGGCGGAGGACACCCCCAGCACCGTGGCGTACTGCTGGCGGCGCTCGGCGTGGTGGCGCCGGAGCAGCGGCACCTTCCCGTCGACGAAGTCGATGAGGACGGCGCTCTTCTTCTCCTCGTGCGGGCGCATGAGGCGTCCGAGGCGCTGGACGGTGCGTCCACGCGCGCGGCCGGGGTACACAAGGAAGACGCGCGAGAGGCGCGGCAGGTCCAGCCCCTCATCCGCCAGGCTGGTGGCCACCAGCACACGGACGCGCCCGGCGCGGGCCTGGTCCAGGAGAGCCTTGCGCGCCTCGCGCGGCACCTCACTCGTCAACGCGGCGGCCGACAGGCCGGTGGCCGAGAGCCGCTGCGCCAGCAGTTCGCAGTGGTCCACCCTTCCCGTGAGGACGAGGCACAGGTGGCCCGCCCAGGCCTCGCGAGCCACGGCACCGAGGACGAGGTCATTGCGCGCCTTGTCTTCCGCCAGCGCTTCCAGCATGGGCGCGTAGTCGGAGGCGCGGCCATAGGGGAAGTCGAAGGCCGTCTCCACGGCGCGCACCTCGGGCACCACCAGCACCCCGCGTGCGACGAGTTCCTCGTGTTTCACCATGGCCAAGGGGGCGCCCAGGTACAGCCGCAAGAGCGGCGTCAGCCCATCCTCCCGTTCGGGCGTCGCCGTCAGGCCCAGCCGGTAGCGCGCCGGGCAACGGTCCACGATTCGATGGAAGGCGCTGGCGGCGATGTGGTGGGCCTCATCGATGACGAGCAGGCCGAAGCGGCCGAGGAAGGCGTCGAGCTTCGCCTCCTCCCACCGGGCCAGGGACTGGACGACGGCCACGGTGACGGGACGTACCTCCTCTTCCCCGGCGCCCACGAGGCCCGCCTCCAGGCCCAGGCGCTCGCGCACGTGCTCTCGCCACTGCTCGGCCAGGTCCAGTGTGTGGACGAGGATGAGCGTCTGCGTGCGGAGCCGTGCGATTGCGCCGACTGCGAGGACACTCTTCCCTGCCCCGCATGGGAGCACCGCTGTCCCCTGGGTGGCCTTCGCCAGCCGCTCCACGGCCTCGGCCTGGTAGTCGCGCAAGGACACCTCCGGAAGCTTCGCCAGGCGCTTGGGCGGCAGCACACGCGCGTCCTCGAAGGACAACGTCAGGCCCGCTTCCTCCGCGGCCCGGCGCAGCAGGTGAATGGCCCCGCGCGGCAACACCAGCTCGCGCGCCTCCTGGCGGAAGAAGTACAGCGTCTGGGGCTCCGCCCCCGGGCGCTTGCGCAGCCGCACCAGCTTCCAGTACGCGGGGTTGGGCAGGGAGAGCGATTGGCAGAGGCCCTCCAGCACCTTGGGCGGAACGTCGCCGGCCGCGAGCCGCAGCCCTGCATCCACGCGCACGCGCAGCGTCCGTTTGTCCGTACCCGCGTTGCGCTCAGGCGCAGACGGCGCAGCCCCCACGCTGGAGTCCTGGGTGCGAGAGACAACACGTCCCCCGTCCCCGCGCATTTCGGAGAAGTCTTCCACCATTCGTTTGTTTCCTCAGTGAGGCGCGTCGGGGGCACGCAACAGGCCCCCTTCGCGCATGGCTACGGCAACAGGCTCAGCAGGGCGCGCTCACGACCCGAAGGGGTCCACGTCCGCGACGCTCTCCGCGGAGTACTCGGCCACGAGGGAGTCGACGAAGGCGCGCGCCAGCTCCCCCTTCGAAGCCGGCAAGTCGCGGATGCGCTGCACGGCGAACTTCTGGAGGAAGCGGTCCACGGCCTCGCGCGGCAGCGCCTTCAGCGCGGTGGCGATGGCCTGCGCGAGCTTGACGTCGACGGGCTCACCCGCCTTCGCACTGGAGGAAGTCCCGGTCGGCGTGCTGCTCGTCGCTGCCGCCGCCTCGGCCGCGTACAGCTTCGGCAAGTCATGCAGGCTCAGCGCCTGGAAGGCCTGCTGCTCCTCCGAGGAAAGCTGGCACTCCGGGAGGATGGAGTACGTCGTCTTCGGGTCGTTGGCGGCGCCGTGACGCTTCACCTCGAAGGCCCACTTCTCCAGCCCGTACTTCGTCCGCACCTGAAATAGGTTGGTGAAGAAGGTGGAGGCCTGCTCCATCACCTTCACCTCTCGCGTCCCGTAGACGGCCACGTTGAGGGCCACGCGCAGCGAGGACTTGTGCCCTTGTGCCCTCAACTTCTCGTCGAACGGGACGAACTTGTTGTCGAGGTAAACCACGTCGCGCGGATGCGGCTCGCCGAGGAAGACGACGACGGCGGTGTCCCCGTCGTTCACCAGCTTCAGCCAGACGCCGCCTTGCTGCTCATGCTGCTTGGCCATCGCGGCCGTCTGCTCCCACATGTTGGTCATGGTGCTCATTCCTCCTTCTGGCAGTGCGTGGTGGGGGCGTGGCGCTCGCGCCGGTACACCGAGAACAGCTCGGTGCCGTCCTCCGTGGAGCCCGCCGCCTCGATGTTGAAGTCCGCGTCGGTGTCCACCACGTGCTGAATCTCCCAGCGGCGGAAGAGGCCCGGCAGGCGGACGTAGTCATTGGCCTGGGCCCCGGCGCACTCGCAGCAGAGGCATGGGCTACGGGCCCCCGCTTCCGGCCCTGAGTCGCCCCGGCCCACCACCCGGAGGTGGTGTCCGTCGATGCGCGCGAAGAAGCGCACGTATGTTTCACCATGCTCGAAGTTGTTTCGCGTGGCTGTCTTCATTCAGTCCTTCCAGGTTGCAGGCAATACAGGGGCGTTGCTGTCCGCCGGGACGGACAGGGTGTCTCGAAGCAGGATTGAATTGGGGCGCGAGGCGGCCCCGTTACTCCCTCAAAGCCAGGCGGCATGCGGAGGGGACATACGATTCGCGCATTCCGTCAGCCGCCCCCTCCCGGTGCCCTCTCGGTTGTTTCAGAATCCACAAACTCTAAAAAGCACCCCCACCCGCCATTTCGGGACAAGAAATCTTTTTTGGGGATTTTATTCTTCATTTTCCGCAGCCGAGTCAGGGCCCGTCGGACGCGCTTGCGCGCCGTTTCGGGCGACACCCCAAGGCTCGCTGCCACTTCGACAGCGTCCTCTTCGCGAAGGATGAGGGACACCACCAGGTCCGTGTCCTCCCCCGTCAGCGGGAGGAGCCACGCGCGCAGCTCCTCCACCTCCGCGTTGAAGGAGCGAGCTCGCGGTACAAAGGGAGTGAGCCACGGCACCGAGGGCACCCAGCCGTCCACGTTTGCCAGCGGCTCAAGGCGCGCGCGGTGGCGGTGCTCCACCAGCTCCTTGTGCCACGCCTTGAGGACGTCGCGCTCCGTCCCGCGCACGAGTGTCCCAGCCACGCGATGGACGCCTGACAAACTGACGCGTGCCACGAGGGCCATGAAGGACGCGGCCACCGAGGACACCACCTCCGCGGGCCGGTGCTCCGTTCGCCTGAGACATCGGCGATACACGCTGTCCAGCCCAGGCCACAGGCCCAGCCACAGCAGCGCCACGAAGGAGCTCGCCGCAGCTCTCATCTGAACCAGGGTGACGAGGCCCGCGAGTACCCCATCCTTGACGTGCGAGTCGCCTTCGCGCGCCGTGAGAAATGAAACAAGGGCCTCCGGCTCCTCGAAGTCGGAGAGTACCTCCCAGTTGCGCCGCAACAGGCGGTAGGCGCGCCGCGCCTCGGCCGTCTGGAGGGCCATGCCAAGCTCTCGATGAAGAGCATCCCAACCACGACTCACAGTTGCATGCCGCCCCGGCCCTGCGCTCGGCGCGCGGGAAGTACCAGGTGAGAGGGGAGACCAGGCCGAGCCCCGTTGAGGGAATGACGCCAGCACCTCCGAGACAGCCCCGTCTTCGGCGGGCACCTCGTGGCGGCGACGCGTCTGTCGAAGGGAGGGGCGGACACTCCGCGCACCCCAAGCCCCTCGCTATGGTGACGCGCAGGCTCCCTTGCGAGTGGGAGCGCGGCAATGTGAGAGCGGCGTGCCCAGGTGGGCCAGGACGCGGTTCCCTCGGCTCAGGCCCAGGCCCATCCGGATGGCGCACCAGCGCCTTGGCACCACCAGGGCTGAGCCAATCACAACAAACCAGCACATCGTGTCGAACCAGCAATTCACGCAGCCCCCGCACAGCCTAGGACGACACCGGACTGAAACATGCTCGCAAGCAATACGAACGACACTGTGCAACGTGGGCGTGACCACGACGTGACGGCGCGAAGAGAAACGCGCAGCCAGGCCTCCCATACCGCCAGCACCCCTCCGCACTTCATGGCGATACTTGTTACCCATGTCTCAACACCCTCCCAAACCCCCAATACCCAGACATCCACGCATTCAACCCTGCTTCCGTCGCATCCGATTTTTCCAATGGAGACATCCAGGGTGGGTGATGCGGCGTCGGGGACACGGTCGCGCGCGCCTCTGCGACTTTCATGCCCGCACGTCGCCACTCGGGCTTCGACGTCGCACGGAAGGCACGAGCCGCCCACCCATTCGGGCTTCGGTTTCGCGCAGCAAACTGCTCGTCCAGACATTCGGACGCGCGCCATGTGAAACACCCTTGTCTCGCTGTATCACCACCCCACCTTCGGCTTGAGCAGTCCTGCCAACTGCCCATCCTGCGCGTCTCAGAAATCCGGGAAGCGACGGCCCTGATAGGGCGCAGATGACACGGAAGGCGTCAGGTGCGGCCCGAATGGCTCCCGCTCCCGTTCACGCGCGTAGAGGCCGTTTCCGGCCGTTCTGCAGCCATTCACAGGCCAGGGCAGGAGCGCGCCCACCGACGCCGCGCGCTCCACCTGCGTGACTCTTCACAATCCGCCGCAGCACTTTCACTCAACGTCTTGAAGGTGGCAGAGGGGTGGCAGAGGTGGCAGGTGGGTGGCAGTACCAGCTGCCACCTTTTTCTTCTTTTAATTCAACAACTTATCTCTTGGTGGCAGTGGTGGCAGTCTTTTTTCAAGTACCCCTACGTGACGCGCGCGCATATTTGAATGGCACTATTCAATAGGGGGTTCGAAGTCTCACTCTCCCTAGGGTGCATTACCCCAAAAAACACTGCCACCATTGCCACCACTGCCACTCCGTTGATTTCACTGGGGAATCTCGTGGCAGTCTTTCAAAAAGTGCCTGCCACCGGCTGCCACCTTTCTGCCACCCGGAGAAGGCATGTCCCCGAAATCGCGCCGGAGGCCTTTGCTCTGCCTTATGGCCGCGTGTCACTCGCCCTCGGAAAATCAAAAAAGAAATCGGGCAAAAAGAATTCTTGTCCTGAAACGGAGGGATGGGGTGCTTTTAGGATGTATCGGCAAGCACGCGCCGCCGACATCCGCGCATGGCCCTTACACACCTCCTCCAGCCCACTCCCGCCCCACAGCGTCCGCCTGGCGTGACGTGCGAAGCCTATGTCCGCGGCGAGGGCAACCACTGCCTGCACTACCGGCATGGCGGAGGCTGCACCCTGCCCGGCGTGGGTACCTGCACCGAATGGCTGAAGGTGAATCGGCAGGCCACCACCCGTCGTGACGTGGCCGCGCCGCATGTCCCCGTTCCTCCGGCGAAGTCCGCTCCAGCCGCGGTGGATCTCTTCGGTCATCCGCTGACCGAGGCTGGCTCGAAGAAGAACGCCCCCGCCCCCGCCTCCAAGCCCTCGCCGCCAGCTCCGTCTCGCGATGTGAAGGCACCGGACCCAGGGGACCCGCTCTCCGCCCTGCGCGGCCTCACCGACGAGGACATCGCCAGCTTCAAGGCCCTCGGTGCCGAGGTGTGCTTCGCCTCCGAAACCTACGGCCAGGTGTGGCTCGTGCCGGCCTACACCGGCCAGGCCCGGAAGGAGCTCACCCCCGAGCACGCCGCCACCCTGGTGCGCGTCCTGTCTGCCTTCCCGGGCTCGCGCGTCATGTCCTTCGAGAAACGGCAAGCCTCCCCAGAGGTGCCGCAATGAGCGCGACCCTCACCTGTGAAACAAGCACACGGGGCCGCTCTGCCTCCCCGCCTCGACTTGATGTGTCTCTCGAAAAGAGCGTGATGACTGTCTCGCGACACGCCACTGCATCGGCCCGGAGGCCCACGTCATGAGCGCACTGCGAAACGAGCATTTGTCATACAGCCGGCTGAGCCGCTTCGAGGCCTGCCCACTGTCCTACCAGCTCCACTACCTCGACAAGCACACCGCCGAGCCCGGCGTCCCCCTGAGCTTCGGAAAGGCGCTGCACGCAGTCCTCGAGCGACTCCTCCAGGAAGTCGTCGACACCGAGTACGCGGGCCGTCTCTCCGAGGAGCGCGCCCTCCAGCTCTATCGTGAAGAGTGGGCCGCCTCGGGCCTCTCCGGCCTGGACCTCTTCCAGCAGGGCCTCTCCATCCTCCAGGACTTCGTCCGCCAGCAGGGCCGCGTGGACTCCCGCGACATCCTCGCCGTGGAAAAGGAGTTCCGCCTGCCGGTGGGGCCCTTCACCGTCCTGGGCTTCATCGACCGCGTCGACTGGGTGGACGACGAGACGGTCCACGTCATGGACTACAAGTCCAACCACCAGCTCTTCAGCCGCGAGGAGCTGGACTCCAGCCTCCAGCTGAGCATCTACGCCCTCGCCGCGCGCCGCATGTGGCCCTGGGCGAAGAAGGTGCGCCTGTCCATGTGGATGCTCCGCCACGGCATCCGGCAGGAGACGACGCGCACCGAGGAGCAGTTGGACGCCGCCCTCGCCTACGTCGAGACGCTGGGCCAGCAGATGGAGTCCTCGGAGTCCTTCCCCGCCCGCCTCAACCCCAACTGCGTGTACTGCGACCACCGGCGCAACTGCCCCGCCTACGCCCGGGCGCTGACGGGCCAACGCGAAGTCGTCTGCGAGGACACCGCTGACTTGGAGTCCGTCGCCCGCGAGCGCCAGGAAGTCGCCCACCTCGCGAAGATTCTCGGCGCGCGCAAGGCGGAGCTGGAGGGCGTCCTCCGCGCGCACCTCGCCGAGCAGGACGAACTCGTCCTCGCCGGCACGCGCTACCGCATGTTCAACACCACCAGCCTCGACTACCCGCTGGAGCCCACCGTCGCGGTGTTGGCCCGAGCCACCGGCCTCCCCCGTGAGGAGCTGATGCAGCGCCTCGCCAGCGTCGAGAAGAAGGCCCTCGATGCGCTGCTGAAGGACGCGGGCAAGCGCCTGGGCACCGCGCGCGTCGCGCTGCTGAAGGCCGAGCTGGACTCCCTCGCCGCCAAACACCACTCGCCCAGGTTCTGGGCCAAAGAGGTCGCATAGTGCTGCTCGCTCACCCTGCTTCCGACACCACTCCTTTCTCTGCGCTCCGCCAGCCGCTCTTCCCCAGCCTCCCGCCGCACCTGCGGACGCTCGCCTTCATCGACCTGGAGACGACGGGGTTGGACTCCTCCCGTCACGAAGTGCTGGAGGTGGCCATCCTCCGCGTCGACGCCCGAAGCCTCAAGGTGCTGGCGGAGTACGAGGCGCGCGTGCAGCCCACGCGGCTGGCTGACGCCGACCCCGCAGCCCTGGCCGTGTGCGGCTACTCCGACGAGGAGTGGCGGGACGCCCTGCCCCTACGGGAAGTCTTGGCCACCGTGACGCCGCTCTTGGCAGGCACCCTCGTGGCTGCCCACAACACCAGCTTCGACTGGGGCTTCCTCGTCGAGGGCTACCGCCGCACCGAGCTGCCCCTGCCCAGCGTCGACTACCACCGCCTCGACACCGCCAGCCTCGCGTGGCCGCTGCTGGCCACCGGCGAGGTGGAGTCCCTCTCCCTCAACGCCTTGGCGAAGCGCTTCGGCCTCCACCGGCCCTCGCCTCACCGCGCCATGGCGGACGCCCGCTGCGCGCTGGAGCTGGCCCGCTGCCTCGCCGTGCGCATGTCCCGGGGTGGCCACATGGAGCGGCTGTTGGAAGAGACGGGAGGTCTCTCGTGAGCGGCGCCTCCTCTCGTCGCAAGGGCGCGGACTTCGAGAGGGCCCTCGTCCACCGCTTCCGCGACGCCATGCCGGAGGCGCTCATCCGCCGCGGACTCCAGTACCGCACCGGACAGGAGATGTCCGACGTCGAGGTGCCGTGCTTCTGGGTTGAAGCCAAGGCCCACCAGCGCACCAACGTCCGGGAGGCCATGCGCCAGGCGGTGGAGACGTGCCCGCAGGGCCGCTGGCCCCTCGCCGTGTGCAAGGACGACAACCAGCCGCCCCTCGTCACCATGCAGTTGGACGACTTCCTCGAGCTGGTGCGCGAGTGGTGGGAGGCCCGTCCTCGGTGAGTGACTTCTTCGGCCACCTCCTGGGCCTGCTGCGTGTGGAGGCGCTCGCCCCTCGGCACCACGCCGTCTTCGCGGCTGCGCGCACGCGGCGGCCCGCCTTCGCGCGTCATGCCACGCTCGAATCCGTGCTGGCCGCCTTGGCTGACGCGCGCGAGGAGACGTACCCGGAGCGGGAAGCCCTCACTCGGGCCCTGGTGGCCGAAATGCAGGCCTCCTCCAGCCCCGCGTGGACGGCGGGCCTCGCCGCAGCCTACGCCCCCATGTTGCGGCGCCTGCGCCGCCGCCTCCTCGGCAGCGCGGTGCCCCGGGAGGACCTGGACCAGCTCGTTCTCGCCACCTTCCTCTCCGTCGCGCGCGCCTTCCCTCTCTCCCGCTGGGGTGACTGGACGGCCGTCCGCCTGCGCCAGCAGACGGCGCGCGAGGTGTTCCGGCACCTCCGTAAGGAGCGCGCGGAACAGCACGAGACGTACACGCAGGCGCAGTTCGCCGAGTGGCTGCCCGACGCTCGGCCGGCCACGCCGGTGGAGAGTCCCAGGCGGCCCAGCATCCGCCGCAGCTTCGTGCAGCGCGACGCCGTCCTCGTGCACCTGGCCCGAGCCACCCTGCCTCACAGCGACGTCGAAGTCCTCATGGCCACCGTCGTCCGGCGCGAGAAGCTACGCACCTACGTCAGCCGCCTCGTCGAAGGCGACGCCGCCGAGGCGGAGAGGACGTACCAGCGCCTGAAGCGCCAGCGCACGCGGCTGATGCAGCGCCTGCGCACCCAGGCCGTGGACACCGCAGCGCAGCCCTCCAGTGGCTGCTGAGGGAAGGCATGGCCCAGAAGAAGCCCCTCAGGAAGCTGGGGCGCCCCACCAAGGCCGAAGGCCCCCGGCTACCTCATGACGAGGTGGACCGGCTCCTCGTGGAGGGCGAAGAGGTGCCCACCACGCGGGGCCGTGTGAAGCGGCGCTTCCCCTCTCTCCGCGAGTTGGCCGAGCGCTTCGGCGTCGCACACAGCGCCGTCGCCAAGTACGCCCAGCAGCACGACTGCCTCGGCCGCCGCAAGCGCCTCCTCGCGGGCCAGCAGCCGGCCGAGCCGCCCGCGCCGACCGAAGCACCACCGCCCCCACCTCCGAAGCGCAAGACGGGCCGCCCCCGGAAGTCCGAGGAGCCCGCTCTCCCGCGCCTGGAGCTGGACCGCGCCCTCGTCTTCGGCGACGTGAAGACGCTCCCCGACGGCTCCACCATGACGAGCTACGCCTCGTACCGCGAGCTGGCCGAGCGCTTCGGTGTCGCGACCTCACTCGTCGCCAACTACGCGAAGGAGCACAACTGCCTGCGCCGCCGCGAGGAGGCCAAGACTCGCATCGCCACCAAGGCGGATGCGAAGCTCATCGAGCTGCGCGCCACCGCCATCGCCGTCTCCAAGGACGACGCCCTGAAGATGATTGACGGCTACCTCCTCGGCTTCGAGGAGGCGCTGTCCGAGGGCCGCGTGCGCGTCGACAACCCCACCGACTTCAACACCATGGTGCGCCTGAAGGAGTTCGTCCAAGGCGGCGCCGACTCCCGCCAGGAGCTGCACGCCACCTTCTCGCTGGAGGGCTTGCAGGCCCGGCACGCCCAGGCCCTGCGCGCCGCACGGGAGACGACGCCCGCCGAGCGCGGCGAGGTGGACGCTGAAGCAGAGAGCAGCGACGAAGACACGGAAGTGTCGAAATCGACGGATGAGGAACATCCCGACACCGCGACGTCAACCAGCGCCAAAGACGAGTCGCGCTAGCCGACCTCCGTCGTGGCTTCTCCTTCTTCTCTTTTTCTCAACCGTCCCGAAACCAAACTAGAACGCCCGCATGGAGGAGGTCCTATTCCAAACAAACCTCCACCCACTCCTCGTAGCTCTGTTCATTACTCCCAAAAAACACCCACCCAAGGGGCAACATGACCAGCTCGCAACTTCACGGCACAATCACTCAGCCAAAACAACAACCACAAACCCGGACACACACATGAAACACCTATCCTTCGCCTGCCTTATTCTCTCGCTGATTGCGTGCGGTTCGCCGGAGGCCGTGCAGCGCGAGGACTCGCTGGAGGCGGTCACACACGAGGAAGCAGACGTCCAAGAAGAAGCGTGGAGTCAGACGGAATCCACAGGAGCAGCAGACGAGGCGTCTGCTCAAGCATGCGCCAAGCGTTGCTCGGGTGGTTCTTACGCTGGCCAAGCATGTAGCACTCACTCCAATTGCGGCAAGACGTGCTCGGGTGGCTCTTACGCTGGCCAAGCATGTAGCACTAACTCCAATTGCGGCAAGACGTGCTCGGGTGGTTCTTACGCTGGCCAGGAGTGCAATTATAACGCAGACTGTGGCAAGACGTGCTCGGGGGGCGTTTACGATGGCCGCGCCTGCAACTTTGACTCCAACTGCCCCAACGGGCGCTGCTATTCTGGCTTCTGCAATCCGCACCAATGCAATTCGCACCTCTGCCTGATTTACTGCTGAGGCACTTGATTGGGCAACACAGTGCGCGGCAGTCGCCGACGCCCTCTTCGTGCCTCCTGCCGCGCGCCTCCGGTGGGCCACATCCGGAAACGGCGAACACGTGCGGACCTTCGATTCCCGCCCGGGGGGACCAACTCGCGGCAGAGTCTGCCCGCCACCTTCTCGCTGGAGGGTTTGCAGGCGCGGCACGCCCAGGCGCTGCGCACGAGACGACGCCCACCGAGCGCGGCGAGGTGGACGCGGAGGTGATAGCGAGCGATGGCGAAGACCTCGACACGGCCTCCTCGGAAAGCCCCAAGGACGACGCCCTCGTGACTCCTCCAACGGACGTCGCGGCCCCCGCTGACCCCGTCTGAAAGTGCCCATCGGTAAGTGAACGCGGGCACTTTCGCGTTCAGTTTCGCCGTTCACTTTCGCCGCGCCGGCCAGGCCAGGCCTGGTGACAGTCCCCCGGGAGCTCAACCAGGCGCGCGGAAGCACACGCCTGGCCCCATAGCCTTCGTAGTTTCGCGAGGTTAGGGCGGACAGCCACCAGGTCCTCGAGCGCCGCGGTACGAGTTCGGGCCTGAACTCGCGCCCGGAAGCACACTCCGTCCGGAGCGCTGGACGCCCGCGCGCCGTTCACTGCCCCGACCCACCCGCCCCTTCCCTCCCTGAGGCCCCGCTGGCCGGCGCGTGACCCACCTGGCGCGGGGCACCGGCTGGCCCCGCGCACCGCGCCTGTCGCCGCGTGGCGCCCGTTTCGTGCGCGCGTGTCCCCGCGCGCTTCGGGCCGCAGGCCTTTGTCCTCCTCATGAGCCCCACGACTCCGAGCCAAGCCCCCCGCGCCCCCACCCTCCGCCCCCCGCGCACCTGGGCGCGCGTACCGTTACCAGGGCCGAGCCGAATGGCCGGAAATAGGTAAAGGCGGCCATTCGGCGTCACCGCCCCCACGCTGTTTCGCGCGCTTACGAGGCCTCGTGAGGGGCCGAAGCGCCGAGGCCAATGGCCGCTTTCCTCTGGTTGGGCCACCTGCCGCCCGCCGCGCGGCCCAGCTCCTCCCCAGTCACCTTCACCGCCTACCCCGGCCGGGCGCAACCATGCCTACCGATGACGCCAGCACGCCTACCCCGCCTACCCCTGGCGCCAGGGTGGGGGGTGGTGCGATCTTTCGTGCGGGTGGCGCCGCCGGGGCGTGTACCTGGGGCCCTTTTCGAGAGAGTCACCTCCGAAAAAGTGAACACCCCTCCCCTGTTCATTTGCACCCGGTAAGTGAACGCCTCGCGCTGTTCACTTTCGCCGGCTGCGCCTGGGGCGGCCCGCGCGAGCATTGCGCACGGCTGCCCCTCACCGCCTCCGCGCGGCACCCCAGCCAAGCCAGGGGCTCTCGCGGGCGCTCAGCGCGGAGGCGGCATTCCCCATCAGCAAGGCAGGTCCTGCGTCACGCGCACCAGCTCGTCATCCGAGGGGTGCGTGTAGATGACCGTGGAGTCGATGCTGCGCTGGCGCGCGAAGCGCTGGGTGAGGCGGATGTCCTTCGTGCGCCGGTACACCCCGGTGCACGCGGTGTGGCGAACGCTGTGGAAGTTCAAGTGCCGCTCCAAGCCCGCGCGCTGCTGCCACACCGCGAAGCCGTGGCGCACCTGTCGCGTGGACAGGCGCAGGCCCTTGCGGCTCAGGAAGAGCGGCGCTTGGGGACCCACGTCGTGCCCCAGCGAGCGTTTGAGTCGCAGCAGCTTCTCCAGCTTCGCGCGCACCGTGTCCGAGAGGACGACTTCCTGAGGGCCGGGGTGCCGACGGCAACCCTTGAAGACGCGCAGCGGCACGTGCCGGCGTGCGCGGCTACGCGCGTCGAAGATGTCGCCGATGTTGAGGGCGACCAGCTCATGCTCACGCAGGCCCGAGGCCAGCGCGAGGCTGTAGAGGCAGTGGTCCCTGAATCCATCCCGGTGCAACCCCGTGGTGCGCAAGAGCAGCGCCACCTCCTTCTCGGTAAGGGTGCGGGGTGCTCGGACGACAGCGGCATAGGCAGACATGGCGACTCCTTCGTGAAGAGGACGCGGCCATACGCGCTCTGTCGCCCCAGCAAGACAAGTCATTAACCACGCTGCGCATTCTTGAGCCGGGCCCCGCGCGGCCTCGGCATTTCCCCAAGAGGAGTCGCTGTGCATCCGCTGGCTCATTTCAACTTCGAGGCACACCGCAAGACGGGCAGCCACACGGCGTCAGGTGCTCCGTCACCACAGCCACGCCTGGCCTCCGTCTCACCGCTCCAGGACCTGGTGCTGGCCCACCTGGAAGTGGCCAGGACGCTCGCTTCATTCATCCCGGGCCTCACGCCGGAGCTGGCAGCGGCCCGCGCGCTCGACGCTATCCACACGGACACGGGGCTGACGATGGAGCCCCACCGCAGGGGGCTGTCGGCCGCCGCCGCTCCACCCGCGCGGCTCACCGCCACGCAGCTCGGCCAGAAGCTGGGGCTGTCCATCCAGACGATGAACCTCCGCCTGGAGGCGTGCGGCCTCCAGCGGCAAGCCGCGAGTGGCGAGTGGGAGCTGACGGACGCGGGCTGGGAGTACGCCGAGGCTGTCCCCCTCAGCCCCCATGAACATTCCGCCTGCGAGTTGCTCTGGCGGCCCGAGGTGCTCGGCGTCCTGGAGGATGCCGCTCGTTCCTCGGCCATTTCCGTCGGCCTCGGCTGAAGGAGGGCACCGTGACGCTCGGCATCGTCAAACGCACCGAGGACGACCTCACCCAGTGGCTGGCCACCGAGTCGGGCTTCATCAGCGGCCTCTGCCACTACGACAGCGAGCCGGTGGTGCTGGAGCCCTACCAGCAGGCCCTGCTCGACAACCGTTCCCGCTTCCGTTGGGTGGCGAAGAGCCGCCAGGTGGGCTTCTCCTTCCTCTTCGCCCTCGAGGCCCTCGCGCGCTGCCACCTGCGTGACGGCCACACGGCCGTGTTCGTCTCGTACAACCTCTCGGATGCGGTGGAGAAGGTGCTCATCGCCCGGCAGGTCTACGAGGAGCTGCCCCTCGCCTACCAGAAGAAGCTCGTGACGGATGCGAAGACGGAGCTGGCCTTCGAGTCTAACGCCAAGGGCCGACGCCTCTCGCGCATCATCTCCGTGCCCTCCAAGCCTCCGCGCGGAAAGCGGGGCGACGCGTACCTCGACGAGCTGGCCCACTACGTGAACGACCGCGAGGTCTACACGGGCAGCACCGCACTCATCCTCCGCTCCCACGGGCAGCTCACAGGCTGCAGCACCCCATTGGGCCGGCGTGGCATCTTCTGGGAAATCGCCTCGCAGGAGCTGCGCAAGTACCCGCACCACACGCGCCAGCAGGTGCCCTGGTGGCTGTGTCGCTTCTTCTCCCTCGACGTGCGGCGCGCCTCGGTGGAGGCACCCTTCATGTCCACCGAGGAGCGCGTCGCGCGCTTCGGGCGCCCCGTCCTCACCGAGCAGTTCGACTCCCTGCCGCAGGAGGACTTCCAGCAGGAGTTCGAATGCCTTTTACGTCGACGAGTCCTACAGCTTCCTCCCCTACGAGCTCATCCTCCCGTGCACCACCGACGAGCTGCCGCTGGCCCAGGACGCCTCCGACGTGCCCGTGCCCCAGGGCCGCCTGGTCGCGGGCTTCGACGTGGGCCGCACGCGAGACCGCTCCGAGCTGGCCGTCTTCGAAGAGGTGGAGGGCCGCTTCACCTGCCGCATGTTGCGCAGCTTCGAAGGCGTGCCCTTCGCGGAACAGGAGGCCCACCTGCGGCGCCTCCTCTCCGTCCTGCCCGTGGCGCGCCTCTCCGTCGACCGCAGCGGCATCGGCATGAACCTCGCCGAGAACCTCGCCCGCGACTTCCCCCAGGTGGTGGAGGAGAACTTCACCAACGAGGCCAAGGAGCGCTGGGCCACCGACTTCAAGATTCTCCTCCAGCGCCGCGACGTCACCCTGCCGCGCCAGCGTGAGCTTGTCGGGCAGATTCACTCCATCAAGCGCCGCGTGCTGCCCTCCGGCAAGGTGTCCTTCGACGCCGAGCGCACCAACCGCGGGCACGCGGACAAGTTCTGGGCCGTCGTCCTTGCATGCCAGCGCGAGCGGGGGCCCGAGCGACGAGGGAGCGGGGAGATCGGCGTGCGCGTGATTGGCTGAACACGACCGAGTCCCGACCGCCCAGCGCCTCGCGCGGCAACGCCGAGGCCTTTCGGCCGGCCAGCTCCTCGACAGCAGCGCTGCCCCGCGCGGCGCCACAGCACCACGGGAGAAGTCCTCACCACCAGGGCCAAGACGAAGACGCAGCAGCTCCGCCGAGGCGGCGCCAGCGGGCGCGGACACCTGGAAGGAACCTGCTCGTCGCAAGTCCTATGCGCGGACTGCGGAGGAGTTCGGGCCGACGCCCAGCCCGAGCGCTGGCGGCAGGGCACGCAGAAACCTGGACGGAACTGCCGAGGACCTCCCCGTCGACGACCTGATGCGCGCGGGCGGCGACCCCCTCGCCGCGTCCGCGACCTATCAAGTGGTGCGCAACCGCTGCAGCGCTGGGACGGCGGCTTTCTTGATGCATTCCCCGAGCGCGTCGACGTGGCCGCACCTCGGAACGTGATGGGATTGATCCTACCTTTCAGGTTGGAGATCCTTCGTGCCGTTTCACCAGTGAAAAGGCATGAGAACCGAGCGCGCGGAACGGGGTACAGCGCCGGCTTTAGAGCGTAGACACCGGCCCCCGCCCAAGAGCGTGTAAACGACCTGATTTACGTGCAGTTTCGCGCCAATTGACGGGGCGCGTCACGCCGCTCGTCATCGCGTTTGAACGCGATGCCGCGACCTGCGTTTGAACGCACGTCACGGAACCTGGAAGGTGGGATTGACAGCGATTGGCTGGCCGCTATATTTCGGGCCGTAGTCCACTCAAGCAGAGTTCAAGGAGGTGCCGGCGAACTCACGGCAACCTGAAAATCCTCTTTGGAAGAGGAGCCCCCGCGGTTGCAGCCGTGAGGGCTCCCAGCTTCCGAAAGAGACGTGACGAGCAGTGCTCACTGCGTCTTCTCGGCTTGGTCGTGGGAACGACCGAGATGACCTTTAGTCGGTCCATCGCCAGACCGTCAAGCACTGCCAAGTCACGGTGCATTGCCATGTCGGCTAGTTGGCCGCCGTGGACTCCATCACCGTTGCGGGGCCCGCTGGCACGTCATGCACAAGCGGGCTCCCTCGGCATTGCAGCCATCCATTCGTCTGGATGGCGAGGCAGTCACATGAATCAACGGCATTTAGGACCTGGCGAGTGCCGCATCAAGCAGGTGCGTCGCCTGGGAGCTGGCGGGCTTGGGTACGTTGATGAAGTCACCATCATCGCGTCTCGACACTACGCACTCCCTCGAGGCGCTCGTTTCGCGCGCAAGCAACTCCATGAGCGATGGGCACGTGAGCCCACCGCGATTGAGCGCTTCATTCGGGAGATCTCCACCCTTCAGAGATTGCGGCACCCGAACATCATCACGATTCGGGCAGTGAACGCTCCTGGCGGCATCGTTCCCTTCTACGTCATGGACCTCTGCTCGCAGAGCATGCGGGACCTGCTGCGCAAACGGCGTGCTCCGATTCCTCTTCGAACCGTCCTGTCATGGGGCCATGCCCTGGCTGGAGCTCTGGCATACGCACACGAGAAGGGAGTCATCCACCGCGACATCAAGCCGGAGAACGTGCTGCTCTCGAAGCAGGGAGTGCCCGTCATCGCGGACTGGGGGCTTGGCTACTTCGTGCACCAGATGTCCCGTGTCCTGCAGCCACTGACTGCTGCGGGACTTGGGACCGAGTACTACGCGTCGGAGGAACAGTGGCGGACCGGGAAGTGCGGGGTGACCGGCGATGTGTACTCGCTCGGCATCACCCTTGCGGAACTCGCGCGAGGCGAGCCGATGCGGCTCGCAACGCGGGCCGTTGGGTCCGGCATCAACGATGAGGTGGTCCCTGGGACCTCCGTGGGCGCGCGTTACTTCACCAAGGTCATCCGGCGCATGACGTTCCAGGCCCCCGAGCACCGCATCCAGTCGATGGCCGAGGTGAGGAACCACATGAGGATCGCTGCGCAGCTCCTCCACATCAGGACCTGCTGACGGCCTGGCCCCCCATGCGGGAAGAGCGCATGGGGGGCCAGCGCTCGCTGCTGCAGGAAACTGGAGGCGACGTCTCGCAGACTGCCGATGCCACGGCAGTCAACACCGTCGAAGCCACAAGGAACGCTGGACTTCAGGTCCAGCACTTTCTCGGCCTGCGAGTGGTGGGCCCCGACAAGGCGTCCTTCGATGCCGAACACACCAGATGCCGCCACGCGGACAAACATGAACCGTGGGACTGACCTCCCAGCGGGACCGCACGCAAGAACGTCGAGTTGGCGGGGAACTCCGCATGCCCGTCGGCGGCTAGTCTGGGAGCACAATGGCTGCAAAGCTACTATCACCCCAAGGCAACATGGCCCCCTCCTCACCGTGACCTCCTCTGCATTTCAGCCCCATGATCGACCCCACATCACTCATTGGTCCCGCCGTCGTCACTGCCGTAATTTCAGGCATCGTTTCCTTCTTCGCACTGCGCACGACGAAATCAATCCACAAAGAGCGACTCGCCTTTGAACGCGACCAAATCGAAAGCAAGGCTCGGTCCGACATCACGCTAGCCGAGAAAAAACTAGAGCTGGACCGCGGGCTAGCTGACTGGAAGCGGCAAACGGAACTTGCCGAGCAAGTGCTCTCTGACTTCTACAGGGCTCGCGACATATTTATGGCAGCCCGCTCCCCTGACTCATTCTCAGGAGAAGGAGCCACTCGTCCGAAGAGCGAAGACGAGTCAGAGAGCGACACACGCTATCGCAATGCGATCTATGCGCCATTCGAACGGCTCACAAAGAGCAGCTCATTCTTCGCCGAACTCCATGCACGTCGATACCGCTTTATGGCCCTATTCGGGACCGAGGCTGCGCAAGCATTCGACTTGCTCAGATCCGCCCACAACGAGATATTGTTTGCAACGGAATGTCTTCTCGAGGAACATAAAAACGAGATGAGCCATGTGGGCCCCACAGGAGCGCAGCACTACGTCAAGGACTGGAAAGCCACGATTTGGCGCTCAACCGGAGGTAAAGACATGATCACGCCTATGCTCGAAACGGCAGTAGCTACAATCGAAAGAATCTGCCGAACCGCATTGGAAGTAAGACCCCGATAGCCTTCTCGCTCTCCTCACGAGCGCTCACTGTTGCCCCGTATCGGGGAAAGGCAAACCAAGGCTCGCCCGGTCCGGTGCGGCAAACAATCAGTCAGACTCAACTGGCCTGATGCTTTGACACCAATGCCGAGCGTTCCTTGACCTTCAGCCATGCCTGCCGCCGGAAGGGGTACGTCGAGCAGATGCGGCGCCACGTCCACACCTCACTCCGCGTCCACCAGTCCGCAGGCGGCTGGCGGCCGACGTCCCGCAGGTTGCCGAGGCCACGGTAGCCGACGCCGTCGAGCCGGAAGGCGGCGTTGGATTCCAGCACCAACACCTTGTCCGTCTCCGAGTGGAAGTCCACTACGAGGAAGGTGTGCCCCGAGCCCCACTGGCTGCCCCACCCCTGGATGAGTGTCCAGGGGTGGGGAGGCACGTCCGCCGACGGCGCCGGCAGGGCCATGCCGGACTCGACAGCCGCCGTCACGGGGGAGAAGTAGTCCTGGGTGGAGGCAATCATCATCTGCCGGTGGCGACGCGCGTCCCACGAGAGAGCCGCGCCATGCGCCTCGGAGAAGGCCTTCACCAGCAGGGCCTCGACGAAGGTGCAGCAGTTGTTCAGCTTGGGCGGCGCCAGCGGGACACGGACGCCCGGGAGCGCCCATGGGTAGTACGCCCGGCTCGCGTCGTACCTGTAGTCGAGGAACGCCCCCAGGAGAGTGGTGAGCCGCTCCTCCAGGACGGCCAGCGGCTCGCTGTCGAACGACAGCCGGGCCATGGCAGGTGCGCTCTCCTGGGAGAGGAACGTTGCGTAACGCTGGGTGCGCCAGCGCGTGCACACCCAGGTGTCGAGCGCGCTCAGTTTCGGAACCAGCAGTCGGGCGTAGTCAGTGTCGGGCGTGGGGTGGCGGGACTTCTCCTCGAGCACGAGATAGTCGCCCGCCTCGACATAGCCTCCAGGCTGCGTGCTCGTGTCCGGCAGCGCGAAGCCGCGCAGGCGCGCTGGCAGTCTCGCAACACGGTAGGTGTCCATGGTGTCTCCTCCACGTCGAAGTGGGGCTTCAACGTGTTCGCCATGGACGAAGAGACAGAGCCGGTCCTGCCATGAGGAGCCGGGTTCGTGCGGCCCACTCTTCGCGCGGGCGCAGCGCGCGTCAGGGCACCCAGTCCGCGTCGGGCGCGTCGTCGTCGTCGGCGCGCCACGCGCCGCAGTGGATGCAGAACACCCACCCCACATAGCCGGCCTGGGCCGCAGGGTGCTCGGGGTACTCCTCGGCCGTCACGAGGTAGTCGCTCGGATGATGCGTCTCCTCCTCACGCTCCGGGCACTCGCATGGGCACGTCGTCACGTCGTCCGCCGTGGCCGCAACGTCACCGACGGGCGCGATGCCGCGCGCGTCCTCTTCTCGCATCAAACACTCCGGGTTTGGATTCATCAGCAGCCCTCCCAATCGTCTCTGTGACTCTCAGCAGCAGGAGGCACCTTCACGCATGCGCTTCGGCTCGCGCGCGGGCTCCCGCGTCAGCCGCAGGTGTCGCCAATAGCGCTCTGTCCCCCGACGAAGGCAACTCATTGAGGCGCGGGCCTTGAGCGAAAAGCGCGCGCCGGATGTCCCCGAAATTGGGCCCGAAGCCTTTGTCCTCGCTGGAGGTGAGGCGCGCGGCCCCCAACGCCCTCGCACATCGAGGGCACCCCTCCCACCGCGCGCCTTGCCTCCACTTGGTCCGGGAGGCCTGTGTGCAGAGCGTCGTCAGAGTCTTCGTCCTCGCCTCCCCCTCGGGCGCGCCACACCCCGGGCCGGAGTTCACCGTCGAGGCCTCCACCCACGACGGACTGCTGGGGGCAGTCCACGCCGAGCTGGCGGCACGCGGCCAGCGCGTGCGCGCCGTCTCTCACACCCCCACGGGCCTCCTGGCTTACGTGGAGGACCGTCCGTGACGGTGCCTGTGGAAGTCCACCAGGCCGAGGAGCGCCTCCAGTCCATCCTGAAGGCGGTGGTGGTGGGCGCCCGCGTCGACGAGCCCGCCAGCCGCCCCTGGGGCGAGGACGCCTTGGCCTTCAGCGAGGCCGGCGCCCTCCAGCCCCCTTACGACCCAGAGGCCCTCTGCCTCCTCGTCGAGCACTCCAACTCGTTGCGGCAGAACGTCGACGCCTACGCGACCAACATCGATGGCTTCGGGTATCGCTTCGAACCCTCCATCGACTTCGACGCCGACGGGGCCCGGGAGAAGGTGGCCGACGCCATGGCCTTGGAGCGCCTGGCCGCGCGTGACTCGGGCACGCTGCCGCCAGGGACGCCTCTGCGCCCAACGGACGAGGAAGTCTCCACCCACGCCGAGGAGGTGCGGCAGCAGGCCCGAGTGGAGAAGGCTCGCCTGGAATCCTTCTTCGACTTCTGTTGCTTCGACGGCAGCTTCGTCGAGTTGCGTCGCCGCACCCGCCATGACTTGGAGGTGACGGGCAACGCCTACTGGGAGGTACTGCGCGACGGGAAGGGCGACATCGCCCGCTTCGTCTACGTGCCCTCGTACACGGTGCGGCTCCTCCCTCTCGACAAGGAGGCCGTCGAGGTGCGCGAGCGCGTCCGCATCTCCGCCGTCAGCTTCGACACGGTGAGCACCCGTCGGCGCCTGCGCCGCTACATTCAGGTGCAGGGTAGCGAGTGGGTGTACTTCAAGTCCTTCGGCGACCCACGCGTCATCTCCCGTCTCACCGGCCGCACATTCAAAGACGTCGCCGCGCTCAAGGCCGCAGACGCCTCAGACGGCCCGGCGACGGAGCTCATCCACTTCGCCATCCACTCGCCGCGCTCGCCCTATGGCATTCCGCGCTGGGTGGGCACCCTGCTGTCCGTCCTCGGCTCCCGGCAGATGGAGGAGGTCAACTACCTATATTTCTCCAACAAGTCCGTCCCTCCCCTCGCGCTGCTCGTCTCTGGAGGGAGGCTCTCCGACGCCTCGGTGCCGCGCATCGAGCGCTTCATCGAGGAGAACCTCAAGGGCAAGGCCAACTTTCATAAAATCCTCATTCTCGAGGCGGACGGCGCCGGCACGGGCGACGGAGGCCGCGCGAAGATTGAGCTGCGCCCCCTGACGGACGCCCAGCAGCAGGACGCCCTCTTCCAACAGTACGACCAGCGCAACATCGACAAGGTGGGCAGCGCCTTCCGCCTGCCCCCGCTGCTGCGCGGAGACGGCCGGGACTTCAACCGCTCGGTGGCCGAGGCGCAGCTGCGCTTCGCCGAGGACCAGGTCTTCCAACCTGAGCGCGACGAGTTCGACTTCTTGTTGAATCGGAAGGTGCTCGCGGACATGGGCGTGCGCTTCTGGCGCTTCCGCAGCCAGACGACGGCCACCAGAGACCCGGAGCGCATGACCGAGATGGTCGAGCGCCTGGTCCGCGTGGGTGTGCTGACTCCCGAGGAGGGCCGCCACCTGGCCGGCGACATCTTCCACCGGGAGTTCCGCAAGATTGCAGACGACTGGGTGAAGCGCCCCATCACCCTCACGCTGGCGGGCATTCAGACGGGCGTTGAAGACCTGAAGCCCCAGAAGGACAAGGGCTCACTGCTGGGCGAGGCGAACCGCCTCTTGGGGCTGCGAGAAGAGCTTCGGGCCGAGGAGGAGCGCCTGGCCCAAGGACGCCTGGCGCTCGCCCGCCGGTACATGGACACCGAGCACGTCCCGGTTCCGCGAGAGGAGTTCGACAGGTGGTTCTCGGCGAGGGAGTCATGACGCCCGAGCAGCTCCAGCGCGCGTGGGTGCTCCAAGCCCAGGCCGACGCCGAGCGCGGTGTCCTGGAGTGCCGCATGTGCCGAAGGCGCGGCCCCCTGGAGGAGACGACGACGCTGTGGCGCAACGGCCTCCTCGTCTTCGCGCTGTGTGACAGGTGCGCGGCCAGCCACGACGTCGTCTTCTCCCCCACTCCGGCCGGCGTCGAGGTGCGCGCCAGACGCCGCAGTCCCGTGGATCTGGTGACGCAGGAGGCCCCCCATGTGCCTGGCCCTCGCTGACAGCCTCCTCCTCCTGCACGAAGCGCGGGAGGTGGCGGACGCCCTCCTGGGAGACGTCCTGAGACTGCCGGTGGCCAAGGCCCTGGACGTCGGCACCGCCGCAGGCATGGACCGCGCCGTGGCCCTGCTCGCCGCGCGCCTTCGCCGCGCCGTCGGGCGCGCGGACGTGGACGCCATGCGAGAGGCGGTGGCCGTCCTCGACGTGGACTGGAGGAAGACGACGGCGGCCCAGCGCAGGCGCCTCGTCGCCCAGTCCCTGGAGGCTGCGGGCCGGCGGACAGCCGTCATCCCCTCCCGCATCCAAGCGCCCCTCGGTGACGCAGCCGAAGAGGTGGTGGCGTCCACGCGCAGCCATGCCCGCCGCGAGCAGGGCCTCGCCCTCGCCGCCCGCTTCAACGCCGTCGACAGACGCGTGGCCCAACACATCGTCCGCACCCAGGGCAACTTCGTGCGGGATGAGTACGGGCGCCGGCTGGACGCCTTCGGCCAGAAGGCTCGACGGCTCGTGGCCGAGGGGCTGGAGGGCGGCCTCGGGCGAAGCGACATCGCCGAGTCCTTGGAGAGGGCCGCGCGCGGCGCGCTCATCGAGCGAGCCCCCTTCTACTGGGAGGTGGTGGCGAGCCACTTCATTGGCCAGGGGCGCTCCTTCGCCCAGGTGAGCAGCTACGCCGAGGCCGGCATCCGCCGCTACCGCATCGAGGCCGTCCTCGACGAGGCCACCACCCAAGTGTGCCGTTTCCTCCACGGGAAGACGTTCGCCGTGGCGGATGCCCTCCAGCGCTTCGAGCGTGTCGAGTCACTCGAACGGCCGGAGGACGTGAAGCAGGAGCTACCCTGGGTGAGGGAGCGCCTCGACGCGGACACTGGGCGCGCCGTCCTCTACGTCAACCGAGGCGGCCAACAGACGCGCTTGGCCGAGGTGCTCCGCTCCGCCGCTGGCACCCGCGACGACGTCGGCGAGTTCCGCTCGCTCGCTTCGGACAGGCAGCTCGCGGACGCGGGCGTGTGCTTCCCGCCGTACCACGGCCTCTGCCGCACCACGACGCTCGCGGTCGTGTGAGGCGTGTGCGCCTACGTCCGGGTGTTATCGACTGGGTGCTGGAGCTGACGAAGCTGTGTCAGCAGCTTGCTCTTGATCTTCTCAAGTGCATCGACCACGCGTCGGAGATCCTTCAGGGCTTCAGCCCGTAGATCCTCCCACTGCTCCTCGGCCACCCGCACTCCTTCTTCGTGCCACCACTCCAGATTTTCCTCCTCCGAGCAGTTCTCAACGATGTGTTGATTGATAGCGCCGTCGAAGGAAAATCCGATGCAGGCTTGGATTTTCCCATACGAGTACTCAAGGTCGCCGAGCACGTCACCGATTTCGTCGAGCGACGTCGCCTCACGGATTACCGCCTGAAGGGGCTCGGCCCAAGCTGGATCGCGCGCGTCATCCAAGACGGCTTCGGCGCGATGCGCGAGATCAAGAAGACGCTGCACCGCCTTCGTGAACTCGTCCTGAGCATGGGCGGAGTCCGAGTCGTGAACTGCGTCGTAGATACTCTCGAACTGCAGCTCCTCTACGAGCCAGTCCTCGAGGCTCGCGGCAACTGCTGACGCAAGGGTAGGGTGAAGGAGCGCGTCCGCTTTCAGGAGGTCCCACGACTTCTCGCGAAGCTCGGCGAGCACGTCTTCGTCCTCCAGGATCACACCCGCTTCGACGTTGGAGGCGCTTTCGTCGCTGAAGTTCGACGAACCGACGTAGCCAATGTCGTCGACGACGTAAACCTTCGCGTGGTTCCTTCGCGTAAAGTAGATTTCGACACCGGGGCGCGTCGCCAGCGTGTTGAGTCTATCGATGGAACTCTTGATGGCTTCACGCGCCTTCAACTTCGGCCCATCCCGCCAATACGACGCCCACCAGTTTGGAATGTTCGTGACCAGCCGGAGGGACTCGAGCTGGGTCGCGCCCTCTAGCGCAGTCAGGAGCGGGCCGCCCGCCTTTGGCAGATTGTAGGTGACGATGAAGGCCGTGCTTGCCGTTGGCAGACGGTCGTAGACCTCCTGAGGACCATGTTCGTCTTTCGTGATGACGAGCTTAGCTCCTTCGGACAGCTCGATTTCGTTCTTGGGCATCGACCGGTGCACTCCGCATTAGGCGGACGCTTGGCTCCGCTCTTGTGCATCACGGTACTGGGCCGATCTCTCCCGTGTCGATCCCCAGTACGTCCCCGCTGCGTGCGGGCGACAGCTTTGCCTCCAACGACAACGACGCATGCATGAGGTTGCAAAGCTGAGCGAGGCCGAGAGAACTGCCCCGACCGGTGGAAGCGTAGGTGGGGTGGGCTTCCGCCGTACCACGGCCTCTGCCGCACCACGACGCTCGCCGTCACTTAAGTGATGTCCCCGATTTCGCGCCGCAGGCCTTTGTCTCTTTCGGAGACGAAACGCCATGCAGGCCACCTCGACAACTACCCCCACCTCACCTCCGACGCCGGAGGGCAACACGACGACGCAGGAGTCGACCTCCACGGCCAAGGCCATCGAGACGCCCTTCGTCTGGCCCCGCGACTTGAATCTCCCCACCTCGGGAGAGCTGACGTGGGGCTTCGACCCGGAGGGCCTCCAGGATGGGTGACGCCCTCTCGAAGGCCCTCGCCCGGGCCCGGCACGTCCTGGAGTCCCTCCAGGGTGGTGAGCCGGTGGAGAAGACCATCTGGGGGAGCCCAGCGGGCAAGAAGCGCCTGGCGAAGCGCCTGGTGGCCATGCTGCCCGCGCACAAGACGTACGTGGAGCCCTTCGCCGGGAGCGCCGCCGTCCTCTTCGAGAAGGCCCCCTCGGACGTCGAGGCCATCAACGACGCGGACCCCGAAATCGCCGACGCGTACCGGCTCATCCAGAAGCTGACGCCAGCGGGCCTCGCCAAGCTGAAGAAGCTGCCGTGGGTCGGCGACGAGAAGACCTTCAAGAGCCTCTTCGACTCCAAGCCGAAGGGGGACGTGGAGCGCCTGCACCGCTTCCTCTACCTGACGCACTTCTCCTACGGGAAGCTGCGCGGTCGCAGCGTCAGCCCCAACGGCATGGGCGTCGAGGCGAAGACGCTCGCCCGCATCGAGCAGCACGCCCCGCGCCTCAAGCGCGTGAAGGTGTACGGCGGCGACTACGAGAAGGTCGTCCGCAAGTACGACGGGAAGGACACCGTCCTCTTTCTCGACCCTCCGTACCCTGGCTACAACGTCGACGTCGGCGAGGGTGACTTCGACGAGGAGCGCTTCTACGGCGTCCTCAAGTCACTCAAGGGTCGCTGGCTCATGACGTATGGCATCCGGGGGAAGTTGCCCGGGATGCTGAAGGACTCCGGCTTCGTGGTGAAGCGGATCCGCACGCCTCGCACGATTGCAGCCATGCGCGGCGTGGGCGGCTCCTCCGTGCTGACGCAGCTGCTCGTCAGCAACTACCAGCCCGCCGCGAAGGCGCTGGAGAGTGACGGGGACTTCACGCTCGACGACTGGCAACCGGAGGAGCCGCCCGGCACCGCCCCCTTCGCCACCACGACGTCCCTCCTCAAGGGCGTCGAGCCCGACGACGAGCGGTACGTCTTGGGTGTCGTCCTCGAGCCGGAGACGGTGGACGCGCAGGGCGACCTCTACTCCGCCGCGGAGATTCGGCAGGCCGCGCACCGCTTCATGGAGGAGTTCGGCGGCCTGGGGCTCATGCACCAGATGCGAGTCAACGGGCACGTCAAGGTGCTGGAGAGCTACCTGGCCCCCGTCGACTTCGTCTTGGGCGAGGTGCAGGTGCGCAAGGGCACCTGGCTTCTCGCCGTGCGCGTCCTCTCCGACGAGCTCTGGGGGCGTGTGAAGGACGGGCAGTTGACGGGCTTCTCCATTGGCGGCACCGCGCGCCGCCTTCCCGAGGCCGCGCCGGCCACCGAGACGCCCCCTTCCGACACACCTGCCGCTGACTCTCAGCCGGAGGCTGCATGACGAGCACCACCCAAGGCCCCGCGTCCGTCCACCGCCTCGTCGACATGGTGGTGGAGGAGGTGTCCCTCGTGGACAGGGCCGCCAACAAGCACCGCTTCCTCCTCGTGAAGCGAGACGGAGACACCATGCACGACGCTCCCCAGGACACCGCGCCGGCCGAGGGCGCGAGCAGCACGGCCTCGGACACCGCCAAGGCCGATGACGCACTCCTCGCCACGGCCCAGCAGGCCCTCGAAGCAGTGACGGCCCTCGTCGAGGCGCTGGCCTCGGCGGACGGCGCCGACGGCGTGCGCGTGGTGGAGGTGGCCCAACACCTGCGCGCGCTGGCCGACGCGTTGGAGGAGAGCGAGGACGACTCCGAGGACAAGGAGGATGTCGAGGCGCGCGCCAAAGCCGCCAACCCCGCGCCGGCTCCTCAGCCGGCTCCGCCCGCGCCCACGCCGGGCCCCGACGCCTCCGGCGTCATGGAAGGCCTGACGAAGCTCACCGACGCCGTCCGCGCGCTGGAAGGCTCCGTGAAGGAGCAGCACCAGCGACTGGGACGCGTGGAGAAGCAGCACGGCCTGCCCAACAGCGGCGCCCCCGCGGAGCGCCCGCCCAAGCCCCCCGTCGAGGACGTCGGCTGGCCCCTCGACCTCAACAAGCCCCTCAACCGGGAGAGCGTCGACAAGGCCCTCTCCTTCCACGACGTCTGACGTCCCACCCGCCCCCAGAAAGCCTCAACGCTGAAGGAAGCCCTCATGAGTCGAATCGATAACCGTGCCCTCTTGGAGAAGGCCGACCTGGCCCTCGCCGACCTCACGGCGGGCGGCGGCATTCTCCAGCCCGCGCAGGCGCAGAAGTTCATGCGCCTGCTGATTAAACAGTCCGTCCTGTTGCAGCAGTGCACCGTTGTCCCGATGGCGGCGCCCAAGCAACAGTTCTCCAAGCTGAAGTTCGGCAGCCGAATCTTGCGCCCGGGCCAGGAAGCCACCGCCGTCCCCGCCGCCCAGCGCGTGAAGCCGGACCTCTCCCAGGTGGAGCTGGACGCGAAGCTCTTCAAGGGCGAGGTGCGCCTCTCCGACGAAGTGCTCGAAGACAGCATCGAGCGCGGCGAGCTGCGCCAGACACTCATGGAGATGCTCGCGGACGCCATCTCCAGGGACATGGAGGAAATCCTCGTCAACGGGGACACGGCCTCGGCGGACCCCTTCCTCGCCACGTTGGACGGCGTCCTGAAGCAGGCCACCAGCAACGTCGTGGACGCGGCCGGCGCGCCCATCAGCAAGGACGTCCTGGGCGACTTGCTCAAGTCGCTGCCCTCGGAGCACCTGCGCGACAAGAGCAGCATGGGGTTCCTCTTACCAGCGTAGACGCGGACCTGGACTACCGGAACTCGCTCGCGGAGCGGGCCACGGCGGTCGGCGACAAGTTCCTCGAGGGCGATGCGCCGGTCCTCTACTCGGGCGTCCCGGTGCGGCCCATCCCCCTCTGGCCGGAGAACCTCGGTGCGACGAATGACCGCACGGCGGTGTTGCTGACCAATCCCAAGAACATCCACGTCGGCATCTGGCGGCAGATTCGCATCGAGTCGGCGCGCGACATCTCCGAGGGCACGCTGAAGGTGGTGGCCACGCTGCGCTTCGACGCGAAATTCGCCGAGGAGTCCGGCACGGCCAAGGCCATCAACGTGCAGTTGTGAGGCTCACCATGGACAACTCCTATCTCGTCCGACTCAAAGCCTACGACGCGCGCCGCGGCCACGTGCTCCGGCGCTACACGTATGCCGGCATCAAGTTCCAGGAGGAGCGCGGCTGGTACCGAGTGGAGAAGCCGGTGGCGGACTACCTGCGCACCGTGCACCAGTTGCCCGGTGACACCTACTCGCCTCTCGCCTTCGACGTGTGCGCGGAGGCCGAAGCGCGGGCCCTCGACGCGGCCGAGGCCGATGAAGCCAAGGTGAAGCGCAGCGCCAGCGACGAGCTGAAGCTGAGTCCAGCGCGGCCCGCCGGCACGCTGACGACGGAGGACATTCCGAAGCAGGCCGTCCACACGCCCGAGGAGAGGGACGGCCGGCGTAGCAAGCGAGAAAAGGAATGACTCAGCTCAGTCAGACTCGAACCACCCAATGAGGTCCTTCCAACTGACCGTCACTCCATTGCCTTGCCGTGTCTTTCCCTTACACCACTCAATCTTGGCCTTTCCAATTCGAAGGTCACCCAGGAACGTCCCGTCCGTGTCGTAGACATCTAACGTCACGCCGGTGTTTCCAAGGTCCATGTTTACAGCCAAGTCTTTGATGCTCACCTTCATTTCGTAACCCTCCTCACCAGAAAGAATCGTCCTGAAATGGCCTACGCAGTAGTCGCCGACCTGCGAGCGGAGGGAGTGACTATATCGACAGCAAGCGATGCGCGTCTCCAACTCCTCGTCGACGAGGCAACGCGCACCATCGACAAGGTGACGGGGTGGCACTTCGAGCCGCGCTCGGCGACGTTGCACTTCGACGGGCGCGGCACTCCCTCCCTTTGGCTGCCGGTGCCGCCCATCCGCCTCTATCGCCTGGCGCTCCACGGGGAGGACGTGTCCTTCTCGCGGGCGCACCTGGTGGTGGTGGGTGCCCCGGTGGGCCCGGGCTTCGATGGGCCACGCCTCACCTTCCGCCATGGCCGTGTCTTCCCGCGTGGTGAGGGCAACGTCACCGTGGGCGCGAGCTGGGGCTACACGGAGACGGACGGGACGCCGGAGGGGCGCACGCCGCTCGCCATCCGCCGCGCCTGCATGCTCCTCGTCCTGCGCAGCCTCTCGCCCCTGGCGGATGAAGACTCGTTGGAGGAGCGAACGCGCTGGCGGGTGGTGGAGGAGCGCACGCGCGAGCAGAGCTACCGCCTGGACAGCGTCCGCCCTGCGGTGCGGCCTCTCACCGGCGAGCCGGAGGTGGACACCCTCCTCGCCCCCTATGTGAAGCCTTCCTTGCCCGGGGCCGCGTAGTGCGAGGCCGACTCATCTACCCCTTCTTGGCGGAGCTGTACCGCTTGGACACCGCCGCCATGGCGGCACCTGGCCCGGGTCCTCATGCCAGCGGGTACGACGCGGACTTCCGCGAGCCGGTGCTGGTGGACGCGGACGACGACGGCCTGGCCGAAGCCTTTCGCCGCGAATTTCCGCCTGTGCGTGTCCCCTGCCAGGTGGAGCCGGATGCCTTTGAGTCATTGCGCATGGCCCCTTCCGGCAACAGCCCCCGGACGAGCTTCGAACTCGTCTTCCACTTCCGAGACTTGGAGCGCCTCGGCCTCGTCGACGCGGCCACTGGCGACGCCCTCATCCGCCCCAGCGACAGGCTGGGCGCCCTCTACGACGTCGCGGGCGCCCTCGTGCAGGCCGTGAGAACACCTCCTGGGCTGTACGTCACGGAGGCGCGCCCCACGGGCTTCGGACTTCACCGCCGGAGGCCTCGCAGAAACCTCCTTCTCGTCACCTTCAACGACAGGCCCCAAGCCCGAGGACTCGCATGAAAGCACTGCTTCTCGCCCCACTCCTTGCCACCGCCCTCCTCACCCGCTGCCGCGCGCCGGACGGCTGCGCGCCGGTGTCCACGCGCTGCGCCGGCAATGTCGCCGAAATCTGCAACGGCGACGGCAACTGGCAGGTGCTCGCCGACTGCGACGCGGTCAGCGAGCACAGCAACGCCGCCTTCACCTGCGACTACGTCAACGAGGAGGGCGTCACCGGCCACACGTGCCTGCCCACCACCGTGGACGCCGGCACCGTCGACGCTGGCTCCGAGGAAGGCGGTGTCCTGTGAAGGGCTACCTCCAGTCCCTGCCTGGCGTGGGCACTCTCTTCCAGCGTGACATCCAGCCCGCCGAGGTGTGGGCCTTCTACCAGCACATGCAGACGCGCCTGCGCACCAAGACGGCGCGCAAGTCGGACTCCCTTGAAATGCAGTTGGCGGCCGAGGCGCTGCAGCGCATGGGCATCCTCGACAGGCAGCGCTTCCTGGAGAAGTACGCCACCACCGTGGGCCGCACCCTCTACCTGCCCTTCGAGGTGGGCGTGCCGAAGGGGGGCTGGGACTTGTGGGCCCAGGTGGTGGTGTGCGTCCACGAGCACCAGCACGTCGTCCAGCACGACGAGGAGGGCCCCAGCTACGAGTTGGCCTACCTCACCAGCTCCGCAGCGCGCGCCCGCTACGAGGCCGAGGCGTACACCTGCAACCTGGAGCTGCACTCCTGGCGCTACGGCACCCTGCCCGCCGTGCGCCCCATCGCCGAGGGCCTCAAGAACTACGGCTGCCGGCCGGAAGACGTGGAAGTCGCCGCCCACACGCTGGCCCTCACCTCCGTGTCCGTCCGCCACGGCGCGGTGGTGAGTGAGGCCACGAACGTGGCCCTGGAGTGGCTCAACTCGCACGTCCCCCACCTGCGGGCCAAGCAGGGCTGAGGCGTCCATGGCCGTCTCGCGCACCGGAGACTGGGAACGGGCCCGCCAACTGCTGGCGGCGGGCTCGTCGCGTCTTGAGGGTGCGCTCCAGACGGCGCTGCGCCAGGAGGCGCACGCCCTGCGCAAGGAGGTGGTGCAGGGCCTCACCCAGCAGGCACCGGGTGGCGAGCCGCTCCGCCCGCCCTCGCCCCTCACGCTCGCGGCGCGCCAGCTCGCGGGCTTCAGCGGGACGAAGTCCCTCCTCGTCTCGGGCGCGCTGCGCAACTCCATCTCCGTCGTCGTGGAGGGCGACGAGGCCTTCATCGGCGTGTCGCGCTCGGCGAAGAGCCCGGACGGCGAGTCCCTCGTCGACGTGGCGCAGCTCCAGGAGTACGGAGGCCCGCCCGTCGTCATCCCCATGACGCCGAAGATGCGGCGCTTCCTCTTCGCGCTGCTGCGCCAGGCCGGCCTGGCCGGCGAGTCGCGTAACAGCGGCAGGGGCCGCAGCGTCATTGTGACTCAGACGCCAGCGCGGCCCTTCCTGCGGCCGGCCTTCGCACGGTTTCGCCAGGGCGCCAGCCGCCGCTTCCTCGCGCGAGTGGCGAAGGAGCTGGGCCTCGGAGGGCCCGGGTAGTGGCCCTCCCCTCCCTCACCTCCGTGACGCCCTCCTCGGGCCCCACCAGCGGCGGAGACATTCTCCGGCTCGCCGGCACTGGCTTCGCCGCGCGGGTGGCCGTGCGCCTGGGAGGAGTGCCCGCCGAAGTGCTGTCGCTTCGTGTGGAGTCGGGCACCCACTTCGCGGACGTGAGGACGCCGGCCCACGCGGTGGGCACCGTCGACGTGGAGCTGCTCAACCTCTCCGCGGACGGACTCCCCATTCCAGGCGAGGCCGCCGTCCTCTCGGGGGCGTACCGCTACCTGCGCCCACGCGTCGCGAAGGAAGCGGACCTCACCCGCCTCGTGCGGACGCTGCTGCGCGAGCTGAAGCGCCAGGTGGTAGCCAACGTCAGCGCCAGCGTCTCCGTCGACTACGACGACACGGTGGCAGGCAACCTCAACGTCATCGCCATGGCCTCGCTGCCCTCGGTGGTGCTGTCAGGCCCCACGATGCGCGAGAGTCGTCGCTACTCCACCAACGTGTTGCACGAGGACGTCGTGCAGGGCCCCTCCGGCGCGGAGCTGGTGCGCAGGCGCCCCGCGTACACGGTGGACCTGGCCTTCACCCTCACGGCGGCCTCCGAGCGCACCGCCGAGCTCTTCAACCTCATGGCCGCCGTGGCCACCTTCCTCAACCGCAACCGCTGGCTGGCCATGCCGAGGGACGCCGAGGACGCCTCGCGCGGCACCGTCCGCTGGGAGATGGACGCGGACGGCGAGGTGCGCACGCAGCTCGGCAGCCGCGACGACGTGCGCGCCTTCACCTGGGGCTTGGTGGTGCGCGGCTTCGACGTGGACTCGGGCCTGCCCCTCGACCTCGGCAAGGCCGTCGCCGGGACTCACCTCGAAACGGACTCTCTCTCTGGAGGCACCTCATGAGTGTCACCCTCACCAACGCCCTGGGCAGGCTCGTCACCTTCCTCCTGCCCCATGAGTCGTACTGCGTCGCGCGCGGCGAGTGCGCCTGCGGCGTGCAGCCAGGCCGTGGCGGCCGACGCCTGCCCTCCTCCCTCACCCTGGCCACGGGTGTGTCGCTGGAGGACGTGCCCGAGGCCACTCTCTGCGTGCCCGCGGTGGCTGCTGCCATTCGCCGCGGCGAAGTCGCCCTGAAACGGCAAGCCCCCACGGCCCCGCCGTCGTCGCCACCCTCTGACGCGCCGGAGGTGTCGGCGCGCGCGTCCCGCAAGAAGCGAGGTGCCTCATGAGTCGTGAGTTGCTGTCGTCGAAAATCGTCGTAGAGGAGGAGGAGCCGCGCGTCCGTGGCATTCCCTCGGCGCCCACTTCCGTGGCGGGTGCCGTGGGCCTGGCGGAGCGCGGCCCCATCGGCCAGGCGGTGCTGTGCACCTCCTTCGAGGAGTACCAGGCCACCTTCGGCCGCTTCACGCCGGACGCCGACTTGGCCCTCGCCGCCATGGGCTTCTTCGAGAACGGAGGGACTCACTTGTGGGCGGTCCGCACCGCCCACTACGAGGACGCCTCAAACCCTGAGTCGCACACGGCCACGCCTGCTGCGGCAGCCCTCACCACGGGCGGCGGGCCCACGCCCGCCGTCGTGCGCGGCACCTTGCGTCCCCCTTTCACCCTGGCCGACGGCCAGCGCCTGGAGGTGTCCTCCAACGGCGCCGAGGCGGTGGACGTCGTCTTCTCCGGCACCGCGGCTTCCGTCTCCGCGGGCCGCCCCGGCCCCTACACCCTCACCGCCGGGCAGTCGCTCCGGGTGCGCGTCGACGACGGGCGGGACGTCTTCATCCCCTTCAGCGAGGAGGACTTCGGCGACATCGCCCAGGCCACTGCCCAGGAGGTGGCCGCCGTCCTCAACGCGGGACTCATCGGCGGACGCGCCACCGTGGAGGCCGGTGTGCTGAGAATCGCCAGCGACACCCAGGGCGCCTCCAGCCGCCTGGAGGTGGGCGACGCGGTGGCCAACACCGTCTTCGGCTTCGCGGGCGGCCCGCAGGTGGGGAGCGGCAACGTCCAGAGACTGCGCGCCGTCGAGTTGGCCGAGGTGCGCGCCCTTGTGGAGGCGGCGGTGGCGGGTGTCCGAGTGGCACCGTCCTCCCTGGGGGCCCTGCAGTTGCTCACCCAGTCCACGGGGCCTGGTGCCTCCTTGCGTGTGCAGGGAGACGCGGGCTCCGGCCTCGGACTCGACGCGCTGCTGCACACGGGCGACGCCTCCGGCGCCACCGACGTCCTCCACCTGGAGGCCAGGGATGCAGGCGCCTACGCCAACCGCCTCGAGGTGGAGGTGCGGCCCCCGACGAATGGAGCTCCCGAAACCTTCGACGTCCTCGTCCTCGAGGACGGCGCCTACCGCGAGTCCTTCCCCAACCTCTCCTCGGCCCAGGGCGACGCACGCTACGTCGAGCGCGTCCTCAATGACGAGCGCACCGGCTCCACCTACGTCCGGGCCTTCATGGTGTTGGACGCGATTCCGGACGTGCAGACGGTGGCCCTCTCGGGTGGTGCGGACGGCCTCGTCGGCCTGGACGACACGGACTTCATCGGCTCCGAGGCCGGCCGGAGCGGCCTTTTACGCGCTCGACGCCGTGCAGGACCTCTCCCTCCTCCTGGTGCCCGGGCGCGCCACGCCCGCCGTCCACAACGCCATGGTGCGCTACTGCGAGGTGGCGCGCGACGGCCTCGTCTTCGCCGTCCTCGACTCGCCCGCGGGCTACAGCGCCACGGACATCGTCTCCTACGTCTCGCAGGAGGCCGCCCTCGAAGGGCTCTCTGAGCACGCGGCCCTCTACTGGCCCCGCGTCACGGTGCTCAACCCCGCCCGCGGCGTCTTCGGCAACGTCGAGCAGCTCGTTGTCCCGCCCTCCGGCATCATCGCCGGCGTCTTCGCGCGCAACGACGGCGCGCGCCCCGGTGGTGTGTATGAGGCGCCCGCGGGCATCGAAGCCGGGCGCATGTTCGGCGTCCTGGGCTTCGAGTCCAAAGAGACGCTGGAAGAGAAGAAGCGGGACGTCGTCTATCCCCACCGCATCAACCCTCTCACCACCGGGCCTGGCCTGCCGCGCTTCATCGACGGCAGCCGCACGCTGAAGGCCAGCGGGAACTTCCCTTACGTCGCCGAGCGGCGCGGGGTGTCCTTTATCGAGCGCAGCCTCAAGTCCGGTTTGCAGTTCGCCAGGCACCGCAACAACACGGAGGGGCTGCGCGCGCAGGTGCGGCGCTCCATTGCCGCCTTCCTCCTCGCGCAGATGAAGAACGGGGCCTTCCGCAGCCAGGAGCCCGCCAAGGCCTTCTTCGCCGACGTCTCAGACGCCCTCAACCCACCGTCCGTCGTCTTCGCCGGAAAGCTGGTGGCGCGCATCGGGCTCGCCACCAACAAGCCCGCCGAATTCATTGTCCTGCGCATCGCCCAGGACACCCGCGCCCTCGAAGCCGAGCTGGCTTCGGCGGGCTTGTAAGGAGCCTGGCCATGGCCATCATCGGACAGCCGCGCAGCTTCCATAAGCGCTTCAAATTCCTCTGCGAGGTGGACGGCCTCGGGCACTCCGGTTTCCAGAAGTGCAGCGAGTTGTCCGTCGAGGTCGCCAACGTCCAATACTTCGAGGGCGGCAGCCTCATCCCCAACAAGTCCCCAGGGCGCCTCACCTTCTCGGACGTCACCCTGGAGAGAGGCGCCACGCAGGACCACGAACTCTTCGACTGGTTCCAGGACGTCGTGCACACCACCAGCGGCCTGGGCCTGCCGGACAGCCTCTACAAGCGCAACCTCGACATCGTCCAGCAGGACAGGGACGGCACTACGCTGCGTCGGTGGAGCCTCTCCCGCGCATGGCCCGTGAAGTTCGTCGCGGGCGAGTGGGACAACGAGTCCGATGAAAATGTCATCGAAAGCGTCGTCCTCACCTACGACTTCTTCGAGCTGGCCACGTAACGGCAGGCTACATATCTACCAGAGCCCCACTGCCTTCTTCAGTGCACCAGTCGAGCGAGTCGCCTCGCCGCGCCGTCCACGAACAACCCCACATACCCGCCACTTGTGGACCTGCTTCTTACGAACGTTACTGAGGCTTGGATTTTTTGCCGAAGCGGCGTCGATCATGAAGGTCTCAACCTGGTCGATGAGCCGCTTGTTTACTGCGCCTCTGCTTAAGGGGTGCGCGATGAAAAACATGACCGGCTGGCCACGCTTGTAGTCCAGGAGCGTCGGTCCATAGTGGTGGGCAAGCTTGTGAAGAGCAAAAGTCTCGTCTTCAAAAGACTGCTCTGCGGCCTTGCCAACGTAGAGAGGTGTATAGCCGCGACCGGCGCGCATTGCGAACACGTAGACCCCTCGCATCCACCGCACATCGCCGACTCCAGTCCAAAACCCAGACAGGTCGCGAGCAACCATCTTCCCATGCTTTCCAGGCTCCAATGGCACTTCGAATGGACCATGAACCTCGAACGCCTTCATCTCAAACTGGCTCTTCTTCTGTGCCATAGGGCTCCCTTCCCAACGGAGTGGTATCGCTCAAACTCGTCAGATGTCCCCGATTTGTAGTTCGAGGCCTTTGTCTTTCCTGGAGGAAGGACATGGCGAACATCATCTCATGCCCCTCGGGGCTGACGGGCCGCATCCGCGGCATGAAGGTGCGGGAGGAGCGGGTCCTCGCTGACCGCAAGCTGGCGAAGAGCGGCGGCCAGGTGGATGAGCTGCTCTCCGCATGTTGGGAGGAGCTGCTGGAGGCAGGCCCCTACGCCTTCGCCGACGGGAAGGTGGACTGGGGCCAGGTGCTGCAGGGGGACCGCTTCTTCGCCCTGCTCCAGGTGCGCGTCCACACCTACGGCCCCGAGTACGTCTTCGCCGTCCCCTGCCAGAATGCCGCCTGCCGCGCCCGCATCGACTGGGAGCTGGATTTGACGCAGCTGCCGGTGCGCGTCCTCTCGGACGCCAGCCGCGCGGCCTTCATGGCCGGCAACCGCTTCGAGACGAGCCTGCCCGACGCCGGCAAGCGCGTGCGCTTCAAGCTTCTGACGGGTGAGGATGAGCGGCGGCTGCCGCAGCTCCAGCGCGCGGCGCCGGAGAAGCTGCTGTCCTCCGTCCTCGCCTACCGGGTACTGGACGTTGACGGCGTGGACGCGCGCGACAAGCGCCGCTTCCTCGAGGACTTGAGCCTGCGCGACGCGGACTTCCTCGTCGACGAGTTTGACGCCGTCGACTGCGGCGTGGACACCACCCTCGAAGTCGAGTGCCCCGAGTGCCTCATGCGCCAGGACGTGGAACTCCCTTTCGACCGGGGCTTCTTCCTTCCGGGGAAGCAGCGGACGACGAGGCGCCGGGAGCGCTCCACCTCTTCCCCGGCGTGACGCTGGAGACGTGGCGCGAGGGCCTCTTCCAGTTGTGCTGGCACCAGCACGGCGGCAGCGGCCTCGCAGCTCCCCTCGGTGACGCATTGGAGCTGCCCACTTCGGACAGGGACTGGCTCGTCGAGCGCATGGGCCAGCAGCGCGCCCACGAGGCGAAGGCGTTGGAGAAGGCCGCGAAGCGGAGGTAGCGCATGCTCAACAACGTCGGCCTGGGCTTCGTCTTCACGGCACGAGACTTGGCCTCTGGCACCTTCCAAGGTGTCGAGCGCAACTTCATGAGCCTCGACAGGCGCGTGGGGTTGGGCACCGCACGCATCGAGGGCGCCTTCCAACGGCTCGGCGTCGCCATGGCCCTCTTCACGGCCGGTGCCGTCACCATCGGCGCGTCACTGTCCCTGGCCAACGCCGCCGGTGAGTTCGAGCAGGCCGTGGCGGGCGTGGCCGCCGTCTCTGGCGCCTCGGCCGAGGTGCTTGGGCAGCTGCGTGACGCGGCCATCAAGGCAAGCCTCGCCACGCAATTCACGCCCACCGAGTCCGTGCTGGGCCTGCGCGAACTCACCCAGGCCGGCTTCAGCGCCGCTGAGGCCATGAAGCTGCTGGAGCCCGTACTCGACTTGGCCGGGGGCTCACTGGGGGAGCTGACGCCCCAAGGTGCGGCGGGCCTCGCGTCGCAGGCGATGAAGGCCTTCGGCATCTCCGTGGACGGCGCCGCCCTCTCCGTCGACCAGATGCTCCAGGCCGTCAACGTCTTCGCCCTCAGCGCCAATGAGTTGCCCCTGGCCCTCGGCACCGCCGCGCGTGGCGCGCAGGCCCTCAATCAGTCCCTGCCCGAGACACTCATCGCCCTGGGCCTTGTGAAGAATGTCGTCCCCGGCGTGGAGCGCGCTTCCACCGCCGTGGCTGTCGCCATGGAGCGGATGGCGGACCCAGAGGTCCAGAAGCACTTGCGTGGCCTGGGCGTTGCCGTCACCGACTCCAGCGGCAACTTCCTCAGCTTCCTCGACATCCTCGACAAGCTGTCGCCAGCCCTCAGCCGCATGACGGAGGCGCAGCGCAGCGCCTTCCTTCTGAAGGCGTTCGGCCGCGAAGCCCTCGGCGGTGTGAATGCCATCCTCACGCAGTTCACCAACGGCATCCGCAAGGACACAGGTGAAGTCGTCCGCGGCGCCGAGGCCCTCGAGTACCTGCGCGGTGCGTTCAAGAATGCGGGCGGCACGGCCGAGGCGTTCCGCAAGCAGATGCTGGACACCTATGAGGGACAGAAGACGCTGCTGGCCGGCAACCTGGAGACGCTGGCCATCGTCCTGGGGGAGCCCTTCAGCCAGGTGCTGAAACCCCTCGTCACCCTCGTCGCCAGCGCGGTGCAGCAGGTGCTGGGTGTCTTCCAGGCCTTGCCCGGCCCGGTGAAGCGCGCCTTCGCAGTCTTCGCGCTCGGAGCTGGCGGCATCATCACCCTTGTCGGCGCCGTCATCGCCGCGAAGGTGGGCCTGGCGCTGCTGGTGGTGGGCCTCAAGGTGCTGGGCTTCACGCTGGGCGGCCTCCTGGCCACGGTGCTTCCAGCCGTGGGCGCTGTCGTCCTCCTGGGCGTCGCCGTGGCCGGCCTCGCCTACGCCTTCCGTCACAACCTCGGGGGCCTGGGCGACTTCGCGCGGCGTGTGCAGGAGCAGGTGACGCTCGCCTTCCGCGGCCTCGTTCAGCTCTTCGAGGACGGCGGCTTCTCCGGCGCCGTGAGGGAGGAGCTGAGCCGCGCTGAGAATGCCGGGCTGAAGGACTTCCTCATCAACGTCTACCTGTGGGGCCATCGCATCCACAGCTTCTTCTCGGGCATCGCCGACGGCTTCTCCTCCGGACTCGAAGCTGCGCGCCCCACCCTCGATGCCTTCCAGGCGACGTTGCGGCGAGTGGGCGAGGCGTTGGGCTTCCTCTCCGAGAGGGACGACGCGGCCACAGCAGCGGCGAAGTTCGCCGCTTTCGGCGACGCGGGGGCCACGGTGGGCCGCGCCCTCGCCCGCGTCTTCGACTTCGTCGTCATGGGCATGACGGCCGGTGCAGAGGTGGCGGAAGGCCTGGCGGGGCAATGGCACTACATGAAGGCCGGCGTCGACGTCCTCCTGGGCAGCCTGGCGCACCTGGGCCGCGTCCTCGGCGGGGCACTCTCGGGCCTTTTTGGCACCACCTCCGCTGTGCAGCAGGGCACCAGTGGGTGGACGCTCATGGGGGAAGCCCTTGGGTTTGCCATCGGCAACATCACCACCGTCGTGGGCGTGTTGGTGTCCGCCGTCTCCCTCGTGGTGTCGGTGGTGGGGGGCATCCTCAACGCGGCCCTGGCGGCCTTCTCCGGCATCCTCGACGTCTTCTGGGGCGTGGTGTTGACGCTGAGCGGAGCCCTCACCGGCAACTGGGCCGAGGCGTGGACGGGCCTGAAGCTCATCGTCTTCGGGGTGGTGGACGCCATCTCCGGCGTCCTCTTGGAGTTGGTGGGCGCAATCCTCGGCGTCGTGGACGCCGTAGCGAGCCTCTTCGGCAAGGACACCGGCCTCCAGCAGGCGCTGCGGACGGCCCGGCTTACCCTCCACCGGGACTTGTCCGTCGCCTTCGGCCTCGAGGACTCCCCCGGCTCGGCCCCGGCGCCCGTCGCCTCCACGGCCTCCACCTCGCCGGTGGACTGGCCCTTGGAGTCCTCGTCCATGCCAGCGGTGGCGGCCCTCCAGGCCTCGCTACCCCAACCCGAGGTGCGCTCTTCGCAGCCCGACGTGCCTCCCGCCGCGCCCGTCCTCGTGAGTGTCCAGGTGGACGGAGAGGTGCTTGCCCAGGCCACGGCGCGCGCGGAGAGGGACGCCGCCTCCCGCAGCTTCTCCCCCATGGCGTCTTACTGAAAGGCAGGCCCCTACGTGTCCATCGCTGCTGGCCTCGCCCGTCCTCCTCGCTGCCACCTCGTGAATGTCCTCACAGGCGAGGCCATGGAGTGCCTCTTCAACCCGTCGCAGCTCACCGAGAAGCTCCAGGTGAACTGGAACCGCCTGGCGGTGCCGGGCCTCTCGCACCAGGTGCTCCAGTTTCAGGGCACCTCCAACCGGCAGCTCTCGGGCGTGGAGTTCTACCTGGACGCCTTCTTCGCCACCCAGCAGGCCGACACGTCCAACATCATGGCGTTCCGTGCCTTCTTGCGCGCGCTCACCGTGCCTCCGGCGGGTACCGAGGGTGTGCTGGCAACGGCCCCCCCGCGCGTCCTCGTCCTCTGGCCCGGCGTCCTCACCGTGGAGTGCGTCGTCGCCAGCGTGGAGTTCCAGTACCGCCAGCTCGCCGTCGACGGCCGCGTCCTCGTCTACACCGCCACCGTCACCTTCGAGGAGGTGTTGGACACGCGCGTCACCTCCGAGCAGCTCCGCCAGGAGGTGCCGTAGTGGCCCCTCACGCCGGCAGCCGCTACTCCTTCTCCCTCGGCCTCCGGGACGAGGGCGGCCACCTCTTCCTCAGCGAGAGAGCCCCCTTCAGCTACCAGCCGCACGCGGACACGCGCGTCCACCTCGTCGCCCAGGGCGACTCCCTCTGGGGGCTGGCCGGGCGCTACTTCACGCCCCTGCCGCGCGCCTGCGGTTTCTGGTGGGCCATCGCCGACTTCCAGCCGGAGCCCATCATCGACGCGACGCTGGAGTTGGAGGCCGGGCGGCGCCTCTACATTCCTTCGCTGCGCGTCCTCACCGACGTCATCCTCAGCGAGCAGAGGCGGAGGGCCAGCGAGTGACGCGGCCCCTCGACAGGACTGCGCCTGGCGTGCGCCTCACGCTGCTGGCACACGAGCGGGCCCGCGGCGGCGAGCCCCTCTCCCTTGAGGGTCGCGTCCTGGGTCTCACCTTCGAGGACAGCGCGACGAAGGCCGACAAGCTGTCCCTCCAGTTGGACAACTTCGACCTGGCCCTCTTCGACAGGGCGGAGCTGGTGGGCGGCACGGCGCTGGAGGTGTCCTGGGGCTACCCGGGGCTCATGGCGCCTCCGCGACGAGTGGTGGTGAAGAAGCTGAAGGGCTTCCAGGTGCTCACCGTCGAGGGACAGGCCCTCAGCGCCCTCATGCACCGCGAAGCGAAGACGCGCACCTGGAAGGGCAAGACGCGCGCCCAGGTCGTGCGCGAGGTGGCCGCCGAGCACGGCTACGAGGAGGACTCCATCCACGTCGAAGACACCGGCGAGTCCTTCGACACCATCCACCAGGCCGGGGAGACGGATGCGCGCTTTCTCCGGCGCCTGGCCGCGCGGGAGGAGTTCCAGTTCCACGTCGACGACAGGGGCCTCACCTTCGGCCCGCGCAACCAGGCCGCCGCGCCCACCCACGTGCTGTGGTGGTACGCCGACGCAGGCCGGGGCGACATCCTCTCGGTCAACGTCGAGTCGGAGCTGGGCCGCCGAGTGGGCAAGGTGGACGTGCGTGGCCGGGACGCTCTGGCCAAGAAGAACATTGAGGCCCAGGCGAGCAGTGCCACTGTGGAGCGCACCACCCTCGCGGACTTCCTCGAGGTGGTGGACAAGCGCACGGGCACCACGTCGCTGCAGCTCCGCAACAGCACCACCAGCGTCCAGCCCACCTCGGCATCGACACCTGCCCAAGCCCAACGCGAGTCCGAGGCCCGCTTCCGACGCGCGGAAGCCGGCACGGTGAAGCTGTCCCTCCAGGTGGTGGGCAACCCCAGCTTGCGCGCGAAGTCCGTCGTGGAGGTGCGCGGCATCTCCAGCTTCCTGTCCGGGAAGTATTACGTCACCGAGGCGAAGCACGTCCTCTCCTCCTCCGGCTACACCACCGACTTGAAGCTGTCGCGTGACGGCACGGGGCAGCGTCAGCAAGGCAGCGCCGACAAGCAGGGCCAGGCCCAGGGCGGACAGCCCAACACCAGTGCACCCGAGACGACTGGGGCACTGAAGGAAGTCGAGGCATTCGAGAGGGACACCGGCACCCGGTACATCGAGTACCGCCGTGACGGACAGCCCATCGGTGTCGAGGACCCCGAAGCCGGAATGAGTCTCCCCAGGTAGCGAGCCACCATGAGCACCTTCGACGACGACATCCTCGCCCATGACACACGCCTGCTTGGCATGTACGTGAGCTACGTCACCAGCCGCGACGACGAGGCACAGCTCGGCCGCGTCCGCGTGTGCATCCCCGGCGTCCTCGAGCCCGAGTCCGCCTGGGCCTGGCCCCTGGGCACCTCCGGGGGCGGCGCCAAGGACACGGGCTTCTTCGCTGTACCGCACGTGGGCGCCGAGGTGGCCGTCTTTTTCAACCAGGGCGACATCGACGCCCCCTACTACCTCAGCGCGCACTGGGGGAAGCCGGGCGGACAGAGCGAAGTGCCCGAAGAAGCCCAGGTGTCTCCGCCCGACAACCGCGTCCTCGCCACACCCACGTTCCGTGTCGAACTCAACGAGTCCGCGGGGAAGAGGAAGCTGAAGCTCACCAACCGGAAGACGGGCGACTGCCTCACCTTCGACGCGGAGGAGAACACCGTCACCCTGGAGGCCACCACCGCCCTCACCCTGCGCGCAGTGGGCGCCATCTCCCTGGAGGCGGCTCAGGTCACCATCGCCGGGCGTGTGGTGCGCCCCATCGCCGAGCCGATTTGAGGAAGCCCATGGCGCTGCCCATCTGCATCCATATCCCCCCGCTGCCAGAGGCGCCCACCCTCACTCTGCCCGGCGGCGCCACCCTGCAGCACCACCAACTCCTGCAGGCCGTCCAGCCAGCGCTGGCGCCGCTCACGCCCCTCTTCGACATCATCGGCGCGGTGCTGGCCCTCGTCGAAGTCGTGAAGGCGATACCTGACGCGTTGGGCCCTCCGCCGGACCCGACAGCCATCGCCGCGGCCCTGCCGAAGCTGGCGGAGAAGGTGTCCAAGCTGCTCCGCCTCGTCCCCCAGCTCTCGGTGCCACTTGCAGTGGTGGGTGTCATCGACATCGTCCTCGGCGAACTGGGCCATGCCCGTGGCCAGTTCCTCCACCTGCAACTGCGCCTGTCGAGCGTCGCGCAGGCCCGGCTGCGAGCCGCCCAGCTTGGAGACGCGGGACTCCTGGCGGTGGCTGGCTGTGCGGAGGCCAACGTCGCGCAGGAGGCCGCCAACGTCGGCAAGTCCCTGGCCGCCCTCTCCCAGCTCATGGCCCTCCTCAACGTCCTCCTTGGCCTGGTGGGCGGCCCCCAGGTGCCGGACTTCTCCAGCCTTGAGGGGAGCGCGCTGGAACAGGCAGTTGCGCCCCTCGACGCCATCGTCCGCACGCTGCAGCAGGTGCGCGCGGCCATCCCCATTCCATGAGGAGAACGTCGTGAGTCGAGCGCCCCAGCATCTCCTCGTCCCCTTTCGCAGAGACCGAAAGCGCGACTTCGCCACGGGCACCGGGGCCGAGCTACTCGCCTCGAAGGTGCGGCAAGTGCTGCTGACGGAAGGCGCCACGCCTCATTCCACCGGCGAGCTGCCCTGGCGCACCAGCTTCGGCGCGGGCCTCTCGCGCCTTCGCCACCAGCGCAACGATACGGTGCTGGCGGAACTGGCGCGCGTGTACGTCCGTGACGCGCTCGCGCGCTGGCTACCTGGCGTTCAGCTCGTGCAGGTCCGCGTCGAGCAGGACGCAGCCGCACTGACGCTTCGTGTACGCGTGCGCGAGGGTGACACGACGGCGGACTTCGACGTTCCCCTCCAGCGGGGACCTTGAGTCGCGAGTAGCAGCCGTGCGTCCACCTCACGCCGAAAACGCTGCTCATGTCCTGCTACATGCTCGTCAAACACGACTCGTGTCCTTCAGGCACGAGGGCGATCTGCCCCTTGTCGTGAATGTCCCAGCGCAGCTTCGGACGCCCGTTCTTGGTCTCCCTCACGAAGGAGGCATAGGCGAGGACAACCCGGTCTTCCTCCCATGCGGAGCGGAACTTCGGAACCACGCTGTGCTTCACCCAGAAAGCTGCAGGGGAGCGGTCACGCGTGCGGATGTTGAGCCAATTCATTGCATTGCCATGGCTGACGCTATGTAAACGACCCCACCACAGCATTGGTTCGCTTCCATCGTCCGCACCGTCAATCCGATGGATGGGACGGATGAAGTCGCGGAGTCGCCCCCCTGTCGCGAAGGGATTTTCGAGCAAGGAGGGCAGGCTGTCCGCGATCTGCTGAACAGTGACCCGGGCGCTCGAGCGCGAGCGTGCGACTCCTGAAGCGACTCGTGGCCGAACCATCTTGCGTTCATGGTGGAGAGCAAAGCTCGCCTCTCCCGCAACTCCGCCCGGCGCTTCGCGAGCTGCGAGCCAAACTGGTACCAGCGTCGTCTCTGGTCCAGAAACAAAGGACGGGCGCCCTACTGGAGTGGCACCGTGCGCAGTGGCTTTGGCCTTCGACGGACGCTCGGCACACGGAACATCCTCGTAACCAGGATAGTGAGACAGGCGCGGGACGATTCCACCGAGTTTTCGAGGCCCGTCGGTGGGCGACCTGTAAACCGGCACGCCACACCGTCCGCAGAAGCATTGGTCGGCGTGCTTGGTGCCGATGTCCTCAATCAGGAGGCGAGTTCCCCGAAGCAGCACCTCGTCAGGCGTGTGGCGTCGGAAGTCGAACGTCGGGCAGAACCACGCTGCATCCATGCTGGAAGGACTCCTCACGTCGAAGGGAATTCGCACGCCAGTTGCTGCACCCCATCCTACCCTCTGACCGGGAGGAGATTAACGCGAGACCTGCCGCGTGTTCTCCATGCATGAGGTCACACGCGCGGAGCCGGGGACTGAAGCTGAAGCAGGCGGACAGGACAGCGCTGGAGGCGCTGACCCACCGCGGACGCGAGTCGGCGAGGGTGCTGAAGCGAGGGCGAGCGCTGCAACTGCTTGCCGAAGGCTGGACAGTGGTGATGGCGGCCGAGGCAGTAGGCGTCACGCAGACCACGGTGCGCACTGTGCGTCGCCGCTACTTGGAGGAAGGGCTGGGGGCTGCGCTGCATGAAAGGCCCCGGCCCGGAGCGGCGCGGCTTCTGACGGAGAAGCAGGCCAGCGAGGTGGTGGCGATGGTGTGCGCGCCGCCGCCGGAGGGGCACGCTCGCTGGACAGTGCGACTCATTGCTAAGGAGGCGGCGCGCAGGGGCTTGGTACCGAAGGTGGGGCGGGAGACCGTGCGCGAGATGCTCCTGCGGCATGACTTGAAGCCGTGGCGGGAAAAAAATGTGGTGCGTGCCCGAACTGGACTCCCGGTACATCGAGCGCATGGAGGACGTGCTGGAGGTGTACGCGCGCCCCCTGCGCTCGGCTGAACCTGTCGTGTGCTTTGATGAGAGGCCCGTGCAACTGCTAGAGTGGGTGCGGCCTGCATCACCTGCCCGCCCTGGACGAGAAGCACGCCAGGATTACGCCTATTTTCGTTGTGGCACCGCGAATCTCTTCTGCGCAGTGGAGCCCAAGGCGGGCTGGCACTTTGTGAAGGCCACGCCCAACAGAAAGAGTGAGGCATTCGCTGAAGCGCTGCGGGACGTCGCCAATCACTACCCGAATGCAGAAACCATCCACTTGGTGCTCGACAACCTGAGCACCCACAGCTGCCGCGCCCTGGAGGTACGGTACGGGGTGCGAGCAGGTCGTCGACTCTGGCGCCGCTTCAGCGTGCACTACACGCCTGTCCACGGCAGCTGGCTCAATCAGGCGGAGGTAGAGATTTCCCTGCTCTCTCGTCAGTGCCTCGGCAATCGGCGCATCCCCACCCTCGACAAACTCGACCAGGAAACAGCCGCCTGGGAGCGTTGGGCCAACCGCCAGCAGCTCCGAATCCGCTGGCGATTCACTGTGCCGAAGGCCCGGGCGAGGTTCGGCTATGACCCACCAAGCTTCTCCCGGTCAGAGGAATTATGCTCCACTCCAAAAGGAGTAGCACACCATGAAGCGCACCTTGCACGGTGTCACCCTGGCCGCGGTCCTCTTCACCGGCGGCGTTTCCCTGGCCCAGACCGCCGCCCCCAGCACCCTGCCCGCCACGAAGTCGGCCGCCACCGCCAAGGGCGGCATGCTCGACTACAAGGGCTTCATGGCGCCCTCGGATCCGAAGGCCTTCCTTGAGCGCCTTCACCACATCCACCAGTCGGAGATCAAGCAGGCGAAGCTCGCCCGGACGCGCTCGCAGAACCCGGACGTGACGAGCTACGCCGACACCATGATCAAGATGCACACGGACGCGGACCAGAAGCTGATGGCCTATGCCGAGAGCCAGAAGATGAAGCTCGCGGACATACCCAAGCCCATGAACGACGTGGAGAAGAAGGCCATGGCGGCGGAGAGGGCGGACATGGAGAAGCTCCAGGCGCTGAAGGGCGCGCCGTTCGACTCCTGTTACATGGCCGGACAGGTGGGCGCGCATGACATGGCCATCGGCAAGGTGATGGCCGCGATGCAGGGCATGAACGCCACGGGCGAGATGACCACCATGCTCACCCACCTCAGCCAGGAACTGCCCAAGCACCGCCAGATGGCCTACGACACGCTCGGCAAGCTGGCCCAGACCAGTTTGCGCAACTTTATCGACGGCGGCGAACAGGCCGGCTAGAGCGTGTCCGCAGCTTAGAGCCAGAGACGAATGGAGGCGATGAGAACCATCGCCAGGTAGTTGGCGGCACGCTTTTCGTAGCGCGTCGCCACGCGCCGGTTCTGCTTCAAGCGATTGAAGAGACACTCCACGCGGCAGCGCTTGCGGTAGGCCGCGTGGCGGAAGGAGCGAAGGCGCCGCTGGTCGGAACGGGTAGGGATGACAGCCTGCACGCGGTGCTCTCGGCACCAAGCGCGCAGGCTGTTGTGGCTGTAGCCCCTGTCGCCTACGAGGGCATCCGGAAGTCGGCGCGGCGCCCCCGGCGTATGCGCACGCGGGACGCCTCCACCCGCCATCAGCGCAGGGAAGGCTTGCGTCTCGTGCCGCTGGCCCGCCGTCAGTGCAAAAACGAGGGGGCGGCCTTTCTCCCCGGCTCATGCCTGCTCAACGCCGAGGGCCCTCGATCAAGGACAGCCCCTAGAACGCCCCATTCTTCCATGTCCGTCGCATAAACGTGCTTGAAGTGGATCGTGCCATTCGGCTTTATGTCCACGACGTATCCTCCGCCTGTTCGCAGGCGTAGAGCGACAGCAAGCTGCTGACTTACGGGACTTTATTGAATCGGGATAGGTACTGAAGTGCTCGAACCACGCATAGGAGTAGCGTGGCGGCTCCCGACTCGAATCGCCATCCCCATGTCCCCTGAAGAAGTGGGTCCAAGGCCTTTGTCTCCCGGTGGAGGCCTTCGCCGACGTGCCACTTCTTCCCGCGTCCACCGACTACACCCACCGAGACTTCGACGCCCTTCGCGCGCGCCTCGTGGCACTGACGAAGAGCGTCTTCCCTGACTGGAGCGACTTCGACGTCGCCAGCTTCGGCAATGTCCTGCTGGAGATGTACGCCTTCATCGGCGACGTCCTCGGCTTCTACCAGGACAACCTCGCCCGCGAGTCGCGCCTCTCCACCGCTACCCAGCGCCGCAACGTCATCGCCCTGGCGCGCATGCTGGGCTACCGGCTTCATGGTGCCCAGGCTGCCACGGCAGAGGTGGAGCTGCGCCTGGCCCAGCCTCCCGCAGCCCCCGTCACCTTCCTCTCCGGCACCGTCGTCCGCACGCAGGAGGTGACGGAGGCCGTCCGCTTCCAGTTGCTGGCGCCCGCCACCATTCCGGCCGGCGCCAACCCACCGCGCGTCCTCGCCGTGGCCGAGCACTCGAAGACACACACCCAGCTTTTCGACGCCCGCGGCCTCGCCGACTTCGACGTGCACCTGGACTTCGCGCCCTACCTCGACGGCTCCGCCCGCGTGTCCACCGCCCAGGGCGCCTTCAGCGAGGTGGACACCTTCCTCAACTCGCGCGCCTCCGACGCCCACTTCCTCGTCAGCGTCGACCAGGGGGACAAGGCCACCGTCCGCTTCGGCACCGGCACCAACGGCCTGCCACCCGCTGGCACCGTGGCGGCGGTGTACAAGACGGGCGGCGGCGCGGCGGGCAACGTGGATGCGGGTCGCCTCGTCGTCGTGGAGGGCAGCTTCCGGGACGCCCACGGCCACGCGGTGCAGGTGTCCGTCCACAACCCCTCCCCCGCCTCGGGCGGCGCGGACAGGCAGACGGTGGCCTCCGCGAAGCTGCTCGCCCCCGAGAGTCTCCGGGCCCTGACGCGCACCGTCGCCCGCGAAGACTTTGAAATCAACGCCCGGCGCCTGCCCGGAGTGGCCCGCGCCCTCATGCTGACGTCCAACGAGGACGCCACCATTGCCGAGAATGCCGGCATCCTCTACGTGGTGCCCCAAGGCGGCGGGGTGCCCACGCCCGCGCTCAAGGCCCAGGTGCTGCGGCAAGTCACCGAAGTCTACCCCTGCACCCTCACCTTCCAGGTGAGCGTCCAGGAGCCGGTGTACCGGCGCGTGGACGTCTCCGCCCGCCTCTTCTTGCGCCAGGGCGCTTCGGCCCGGGACGTCGCCTCGCGCGTCCGCCAGGCGCTCGCCGCCTACTTCCGCGTCAGCGAGCCGAACGGCACGCCCAACCCGCGCATCGACTTCGGCTTCAACCTCAAGGACGCCCAGGGCTTCCCGGCCGGAGAGGTGGCCTGGTCCGACGTCTTCAACGTCATCCGCGACGTGTCAGGCGTCCGGAAGCTGGGCGATGCGCGGCTGGACCTGACGCTCAACGGCCTGCCTGCGGACGTGAAGCTGACAGTGCGGGAGCTGCCGGTACTGGGGAGCGTCACGCTCCAGGACGGGGACACCGGAGGGCTCCTCTGACATGCCTCTCCTCAACCCCAGTTTCGAGGACGCCGGCGCCCGGCCCGGCGAGGCGGAGCACTGGGCGCTGACGACGGTGACGCGCCTCGAAGCCCTGGCGGGCTTCGGTGTGCCCGAGGAGTCATGCGAGGACTTCGAGCACTGGTACGTGTGGCGCGCCGCCCTCTCCGACGTCCCTGTGGCCCTCGCCTTCTTCTCTGGCCAGCGCGAGGGCTTCGAGTCCTTCTCCCGGGGCTGGGACAACGACGGATTCCTCTTCGAGCTTCCGCCCGCGCAGCTCGTCCCGCACCGCTTCGAGGAGCAGGCCGTCGAGACGTGGGGCCAGGGGCCCTTCCTCACGGACTGGGCGGACGTCACCTCCGTGTCGGGCCTCTTCAGCGACTCGCGGCGGGAGGACTTCGAGCTGCGCTGGCACACCAACGAGGCCTACGCATGGCGCTGGGAGGACGTGACGGCGCGCGGGGCCCTCTTCAACACGACGCAGCCCACCGAGGACTTCGGCACCGGGTGGCCTCTGGCCGCCACACAGTGAGGACACCATGGCACTCGCAGACTGGACTTACCTCAACGGCGGACTGGACATCGCCACCGTGGACAGGGGCGTGACGGCGGGCATTGCCCGTCCCCCGGGCGGCGGCAACTTCCTCTTCGCCTTCAATTCCCTCGCCGCCGCGCAGGGCGCTGTGGGTCTCTTCGCCAACCTCCCCGACTTCGCCCCCATGTCCAAGGGAGGCAGCATCCGCGGCTGCCTCCAGCGCGGGCCGGGTGGCGGCCCCACCGGCTTCTCCCCCTTCCTCTTCCTCTGCGGGCAGGGCACCTCCGTCAACGACAGCGCCTACCTCCTGGGCCTCTCCGACGACGAGCCGCACCGGGTGGTGCTCCGCAAGGGCGCGGTGGCCACGGGCCTGCCCGACGCGGATGGGCCCGGTGTCCTGCTGAAGTCCTCGGCCAGCTTCACCCAGGGCACCTGGCTGCACCTGCGGCTGGACGTCGTCGTCAACGCCAACGGCGACGTCGTCCTCAAGGCCCTCCAGAACGATTTGGCCGCGCACCCGCTCGGCACGCCTCCTGACTGGCAGCTTGTGCCGGGCATGGCCCACTTCATCGACGACGCCCTCGGCATCAACTCCGGCAGCCAGCCCCTCACCTCCGGCCGGGGCGGCTTCGGCTTCGCCGTGCGGGACGTCACCCGCCGGGCCTACTTCGACTCGCTCGAGCTCTCCCGGCAGGTGTGAAGCCATGGCCCTCACCGCCTTCACCAGCCGCCTCGGCCTGGGCCAGGGACGCATCCGGCCCCAGCGGGGCACGCCCGCCTCGGGCGAGTACCTCTTCGTCCTCGGCGACGAGGAGCCTGGGCGCCGCTTCGAGCTGGCCCCCGGGGACTTCGCCGAGGTGACGCAAGCCGTGGACGTCACCAGCGTGGACCTGGTCCGCGCCGCCTTGCGCCTCCGTGTGCCCTCAGCAGCCCCGGCGGGCCTGGCCTGGGAGGCGTCCCTCGTCGTCGACAACGTGAAGTACGCCCGCTGCCTCGGGCGCCCCGGCCGCGAGCGCCTCCTCGGGGACATGGCCGCCAACGTCTCGAAGCTCTCCGGCGTCCACACGGTAGGCGTCCGCCTGGAGCTCGTTTCCCCATGAGGTGTCGCCATGGCCACGGTTGAGCTGCCCACCCTCTACGTCGACACCGTCTCCCTCTTCGCCGAGACGCGCCGCCCCCTCCTCCTCAACCGCGCTCCGGGCCCAGGGGAGGAGGACGTCCCCGTCGACTCCGTGCTGGAGCTGGAGCTGGTGGACGTCGGCGTGGACGGCATCGCCCGGGCGGCCACACGCGTCTGGGTGGGCGGAGTCCTCGCATTCGAGGGCGGCGCCAGCGCAGAGGTGACACCCGCCTTCGCGGGGCCTCTGGCGGAGGTGACGCAGACGGCGGACACCCTGCGCGTGGTGCTCCACCCAGCGGTGCCGCTGGCCAGCCAGGCCGCCGTCTCCGTCCGCGTCGTCTCGGCCACGGCGGGCGCCGCGCACCTCCTCGACGAGACGTACACCTTCACCGTGGAGGACAGGGTAGCGCCCCGTCTCGTGGGCGCCCAGTCCCTGGCGCCGAAGTCGGTGCGCCTCGCCTTCGACGAGTCCGTCCGGGTGCCGCCCTCGGCGCGCTTCACCTTCACACCTCGCGGTGCGCCCGCAGTCCCAGTCGCTTCCCTCGAGGCTGCGGCGGACGGCCCCCTCGTCCACCTCTTCCTCGACACGGAGCTGACGCCGGACGTGGTGTATGAAGTGCGCGTGGAGGGCGTGACGGACGCACACGGCAACCCGGTGCTCGCCCCCTACCACCGCGCCACCTTTCCTGGCTTCCGGCCAGCCCGGCCGCCCTCCCGGAGCTTTCAGCTCTGGGACATGCTGCCCCGCCACAACCACCGCGACGACGTGACGGGAGACTTGCGCCGCTTCATCTCCTGCCTCCAGGAGGTGACGGATCTGCTCCTCGCCGACTTGGACGCCTTCCCCGACGTCTTTGACCTGGAGCGCGCGCCGGAGTCCTTCCTGGACGCCATCCTCCAGGACTTGGGCAACCCCTTCGCCTTCGAGTTGGACGTCCTCGCCCGGCGCCGGCTGGCCTCCGTCCTCGTGGACATGTACCGCCAGAAGGGCACCGCGCTGGGCTTGCGCAACGCCATCCGCTTCTTTCTGGGCATCGAGGTGAGGGCCATCTCCCCGTTCGCCTCGGACACCCTCGTGCTGGGTGAGTCCGAGCTGGGCGTGGACTGGGTGCTGGGGCCCTCAGAGCGCTTCGCCCGCTACGCCTTCAACGTCGAGGTGGAGCGTCTCCTCTCGCCCGCGGAGCGCCAGCGCCTGCGCACCCTCGTCGAGTACCTCAAGCCCGCGCACACGCACTTCGTGGACCTGGTGGAGCCCCTGCCGCCCATTCTCCCGGAGCACTGGGAGCTGGGACTCAGCGAGTTGGGCGAGACGACGACGCTGCACTGATTGGCATCCATCTGGTGCCACGGTGGGCGGCACTCTGCACCGGGGGGTTGTCGTCAGGAAATGGCACCCGCATACCCTGTAGGCACCATGACCGCACAAATCAGCGACACCCTCATCTTCAGAGAACAAGAGTTCGTCCTCGCCGCCGCCAGCGGCGAGGGCCTCTTCGAGCCTCCACAGCACGGCCTCGCCCCTGAGATGATTTCGACGGCATGCTATCGCGGCTATTGGTGCACCTACGAGGTCATCGCCGAGTCGCTGCGCCTCCAGCAACTCCACATTGGGTTACCGCCCCCGGCGGCAATAGCAGCTCGGCACGGAAAGGGGCCGTCCCTGTTCGAGCAGCTCCCCGTCTACTCTGAGCAGTTCCACTGCATTGCCTATCGCAATCTGTCTGCCCCCGTCCCTTTCACCGGAGGGCTCCTCCTCGCGGCCGACTTCGTCCGGGAGCTCTATGTGCACATGGGCTTTCACCCTGTGTGGAAGTTCCGCAGGGTGTACGAACTGCTCTTCGAGGGCGGAACACTGGTGCAGACCCGGGATTGTTCATCGGAGATGGCTCGCCTCCGGGAGAAGATTGGCACCACCTCTCTTAGCCCACGCACCCCTCATGACAGAGAGGAGGTGAAGCGGTGGATAGCCGAGTGCTTCAATCGCCAGTACGGGCGCTGAGCCGCAAGGCTCCTGGCGGTCGAGCCGGGGAGGACAGCGGCATTGAGCAGATGCCCAGCGCGTAGCCGCATGGATACGAGCTAGAACGAACCTCCTTCGCCGTCGTACTTGCGATGTCCCCGATTTCTCGCGCCATGCCTTTGCCTTCCTCTGGAGGGCGCAGGCATGAGCAACCGGCTGGACTTTCACTTCAGGCAGAAGGTGACGGAGGCCGAGCTGGACTTGGCCTTCGCGCAGTTGGAGCAGGCGGACCGAAACCTCGCCTCGGACTTGGGCGTCCACGGCGTCATCTCCGGGGCAGTGCCCGCGCCGCACTCCCCCGTGCCCAACCTCTCCGTCGACCTGACGGCCCCGGGCCGCGCGTACGACAACCTCGGCCAGCGCATCTTCGTCGGCACTGGGCAAACGGTGGACTGCGCGGTGGACTTGTCGGGCATTCCCACCGACGTCTCCACCTCCGGCAGCGAGCGGTGGCTGGGCATCTTCCTGCGCTTCACCCGCCTGCTGTCGGAGCCGCGCACGGACGGCAACTCCCAGCAGGTGTACTTCCGCCGCGACGAGTCCTTCGAGTTGGTGGTGCGCCAGGCGCCGGAGGGCCCCGTCGGCCAGGCGCCCAAGCCCGCCCTCCAGCCCGACGAGCTGCTGCTGTGTGACGTCCGGCGGCGCCCCGGGCAGACGCAGATTCTCGCCGCGGACTTGGACACCTCTCGCCGGCAGGCCTTCATCTTCGCGAGGGGCACCTCGGTGGCCGTGGAGAGCGGCACCTGGGACGTCCTGAGCCCCAGCGCCCAGACGGTGCAGGCGACACTGGACGAGGTGGACGCCGAGCTGGCCGGGCACTTCTCCGGCGCCACCCGGAGGCACGCGGCCAGCGCCGTGGACTACGCGCCCCATGGCTTCGTTGGCGCCACCACCGTGCAGGCGGCCGTGGACGAAGTCGTCGACAAGCTCTCCTCGGCCGCTGCTGGCACGCCGGGCGCCTCCCGCGTGGGCGCGGACGCGGTGCCCGGCACGCCCAACCTGCTGCCGGCGGGCACCGTGGACGCGCAGCTCTCCTCGCTGCTTGGATTCGTCAACGCCCACCAAGGCGCGGCCACCGGGGCACACCACGCCAGCGCCATTGGCGCCACACCCCACGGCTACATCAGCGGCACCAGCGTGCAGGCTCAACTCCAGGAGGTCGTCACCCGCCTCGGCGAGACGACGGCAAACAGTCCTGGCGCCTCTCGTGTCGGAGGAGACGCGCTGGCCGGGGCGCCCCACTCCCTCCCTGCCAGCAGCCTGCGGCAGCAGATGGCCGCGCTGCTGGGCTTCCTCAACGGGCACGTCACCCAGGGAGCGGGGGCCCACGCGGCCTCCGCCGTCTCCGTCGCGGACACGGGCGACCTCCTCACGGCAGGCACCTTGGAAGCCGCCCTCGCCGAAGTCCTCGGGGCCTTCAGCGGCGGGCACTTCCGCGGCAACGAGACGTCGGCGGGCCAGCACAAGGCCATCCTCCAGCCCGTCCTCGGCGCCGGTCGTGTCCTTCTCCTCGACACCCAGGGCGCGGGCGGCGCAGCCGCGCGCCTGCGTCTCTACGCCGACAGCGACTCGGTGTGGTTCACCCTCAACGCCGCCTGGGATGGAAGCGCCTGGGCCCGGGACACCACCGGGGCCGCTGCAGGTGGCTTCCGCCTCTCACGCAACGAGGCCGAGTTCCTCCATGACGCCAGCCTCACCGCCACCTTCGCCTCCTGGACGCGCACGTTGCGACTCCCGCTGAGTAGCACCGCCAGCAACACCTCCTTCGAGTTGGCGGGCAGCGTGCGCGAGGTGGGCCGGCTCGGCCTCCAGTACAGCAACAGCGACACCGTCGCTCACGACAGCCTGGCCGGAGGCGGCTCGGTGACGTTCCGCAGTCGCTTCCCCACCGCGCCCTCCTCCATCACCCTCAGCCCCTACGCCACCAGCGGAAGCTTCGTCGGCAACCCCACCGTCATGGTGCCGGACAGAGACGGCTTCGCCTTCTACAGCCACCAAAACCTCCCAGGCCTCGCCGCGACGTACTGGTTCGGCTCGTACACCGCTGTCGCGTAAGGGCGCCCCCATGGCCATTCACGAAGTCACCAGCGAGGACGTACTTCAACGCTGCGCCCGGTGCGGCAGCGGCAACCGCCTCTCCCTCAATTCCCTGGAGGTCGGCGTCGCCCGTCGGGAAGACGTGGACGACGGCCTCGTCCAACTTCCGCCGTGCCCCGCCTGCCGCTCCACCGAGTTCCTCATCCGCGCGGCCGAGGGTGAGCCGGAGCACCCGGCGCCAGGCAGCTTCGGCCATCTCCACCGACTCCTCGTCGGCCACATCCACGCGGAGCTCGTCCAGCGCGGCCGCCTGCACACGGGGCTCAAGCCCAAGGGGGGCGGTGCCGGCAAGGTGGTGGTGCGGCCCCTGTCGCAGGAGACTCGCGAGCGCTGGTTCCCCCAAGGCCTCCGAATCGCGGTGCCCCCCGACGAGCAGCCCCGCGTCCCGGGGGAATCCAGTCAATAGTCATACACTGCCAGCAAATACCCCTGCGCCAGCCATGCCCAGGGGCGTCCCGAATCCCTCTCTCTTCGACTTGATATATCTCGAAGACAGAGCGTGTATGCCTTCGCGCGCCACCGCGCGCCAGGGAGACACATATGATTATTGGCACCGACACCACCTACCTCGGCAACGAAATCCCCGGCCTCCGGGGGCAGAAGGTCCGCATTTTCGCGGTGTTGCGCGGCGGCCTCCGCCCAGACGCCACCCCGGACGCGGACGACTACTACGTGAATGACGACGAGAAGCTGGCGCGCCTCGGAGGCGTCACTGCCGAGGACTGCATCGACGCTGCTCCCATTCGCCCGGACAGCACCACCTCCTTCGTGCATGTCGACCCGCGCGCCGTCGACTTGGAGTGCTTCGCGCACCTGCGCAATCCCAGCGCACAATGACTTGCCATACGCGCGAACCAGAGCGCATATGCCTCACACGCCCGCCCAAGACGCACGAAAGGACAAAACAATGACATCCCGCAAGCCCCGCCCCGCCAATGCCTCGAAGCCCGCCCAGGCGCCCGCAGAGACCCTCGAGCGCATTGTGCGCGAGGAGATGAACATCGAAACGCTGAAGACACGCAATAGCGGCAGCCTCGACTTCTACGAGGTGGCGGTGTGGCAACTGAGGGATGCCCTCGAAGCGGCCTACCAAGCAGGCCTGAGCGCCGCCAGCAACGCCCGCAGCGAGTAGCGCCTCCTCTCAACCACCCACGCCCCGCGCAGCGGGGCAGCCGCGCATGAGGGCCGCCGGGCCGCCCTCGTGAACGGCAGACGTGTACCCACGGCCCGGAAAGGAAAACACCACCATGCCCCGTACCACCGCACCGAAGACGAAGAAGCTGGAGACGATGAACCTGACGGAGCTGCGCGCCCGGTACCGCGAAGTCGTCGGTGAGGAGACGCGCAGCCCCAACAAGACGCACCTCATCCGCCGCATCGAGGAGGCACTCGCCGCGAAGAAGCGGAGAAGCCCCACCCACCGGGCGACGGCCACGGCCCCCAGCGCGCCTTCGGCCCCTGCGGCGCAGGCCACCGCCTCGTCCGAGGGCACGCAGCCGGCCCGCCAGCGAGGGCGCTTCGCTTCCATGACGATTGGCGAACTGCAGGCGAAGTACCGCGAAGCCGTGGGGCGCCCGACGGGCAGCAGCAACCCCTCTTACCTCCACTGGAAGATTCGGGAGGCGGAGGCCGGACGCGTGCCGGTGGGCCCTCGCCCCGAGCGCGAGGTGAAGGTGGGCGCTGACGGCAAGCGCGTCATCCCTCTCTCCTTCGACGCGAAAGAACTCGAAGTCCTGGACAAGGCCTGGCGCGACGCGGGCCTGCCGAGCCGGACTCGCTTCTTCCGCCGCGCGGTGCACCGCGAACTCGCGGCCATGGGCGCCACCGAGGCCGCCGCGCTCTTCGCTCCCAAAGAGGAGTGAGGCCCACCACGGCGACGAAGCAACAGGGCCCCGAAGCCCTCCGACCTGAGGCACTTCGCAAGACGCTCGCGGGCGCCGCGTGCGGCGCGCCCCCCGGCTCTCCCCCGCCGAGGCAATCACACACTGGGGTTCCCCCCGCCCGCCGCAACCCAGGCACCTCGAACATGCCCCACCCGCCGAGGGCGGGCGTGAAACCCCGCGTATTCTCGCGAGCATTCCAGACGCCCAAATCCGCCCTTTCGGCAGTCGAAGTGGACTTGCTTCATTCACACACAAGAGCGTGTATGTGTTTCGCGACGGGCGCCACAGCCCCGCGCGAATGCGAGAGGCAAACTCCATGAAGACGCTCCGGTTTGGAATTGAGATTGAGACGGTTGGCGCCAGCCGCCAGAAACTGGCCCACGCGATTCAGGGCGCGGTGGGCGGGCACGTTTCCGGCGACTACCAGGGCTGGCAGGTGACGGATACCCAGGGCCGCACCTGGAAGGTGGTGCCAGACGGCTCGCTGAGCGGGGGCGAGTACAGCGGCGAAATCGTCTCCCCCATCCTCACCTACCAGGACATGGAAGCCTTACAGCAGGTGGTGCGCGCCGCGCGCGAGGCCGGCGCCCGCGCAGACGCCTCCACCGGCATCCACATCCACGTCGACGGCAGCCGCTTCGATGCCAAGGGCGTCACCAACCTCGTGAAGATGGTGCACAAGCAGGAGCGCCTCCTGGAGACGGCCCTCGGGGTGAGCGCGACGCGACTGGCCCGATACTGCCGGCCCATCGACGCGGCCTTCATCCAGCGGCTGGAGGCCCGCCGCCCGCGCACCCTGCAGGAGGTGAATGAGGCTTGGTACGGGCGCCGCAACCTCGCGCCGCAGCGCTACGACTCCAGCCGATATCACGGCCTCAACCTCAACAGCCTCTTCTTCCGGGGCACGATTGAATTCCGCTACTTCAACGGCTCGGTGCACGCGGGCGAGGTGAAGGCCTACGTCCAACTGGTGTTGGCCCTCGCGGCCCGAGCCCTGGCTTCAAAGGCAGCCTCCAGCAAGCGCCGCGACTTCAACCCCGCCACCGCCAAGTACGACTTCCGGGTGTTCCTCCTCCACCTGGGCCTCATCGGCGAGGAGTTCAAGACGGCCCGCACCCACCTCCTCAAGAAGCTGGAGGGCAGCGCCGCCTGGAAGGGCCAGCGCCGCGACAGGCGCAGCCCGGGTGGGAACGGAACTCCTGGCAGCGAGGGCGCGCAGGGCGGCAACGGGAGCGACGTGGGCGGCGAACGCAACGAGGCTCTGGCCGCCTGAAGCGGCCTTCACGCCAGGGCCCTTCGGGCGCCCTGGCTGGCAATGACATCGGCGGGCCGCACGCCCGTCTCCAACACGAGAAACCCATGCTCTACTTCGCCTACGGCTCAAACCTCGACAGGGCACAAATGCGGACGCGCTGCCCTGGCGCCACCGTCGAAGCCCGCGCGACGCTGCCCGGCTACACCCTGGTGTTTGGCGGCTTCAGCCGGCGCTGGGGTGGTGGCGTCGCCAGCCTCCAACGAGTGCGCGGCGCCCACGTCGAAGGGCTGCTGTACCGCCTCGACACAGAGGACTTGCAAGCCCTCGATGCGTATGAAGGACATCCCGTCACCTACCGACGCACCACTCGACTGATGACAGACAGTACAGGCAAGCGTCACCGCGCACAGGTGTACCTTCAGCCCGAGGACGACTTCGCAAGCTGGCCGCCCACAGCCCACTACTTCCACATCCTCTGGCGCGCGTACGGGAAGCTGCGCTTCAACCGCACCACGCTGGAGGATGCACTCGGAGGTGCGGCATGAAGGCCGCCGCAAGCACCCCGACGCGCATCTTTGTCTACGGAACGCTGCTGTCCGGCGAGCCCAACCACCGCCTCCTGCGCGGCACACGCCTCATCGGCCCAGCGCGGACGCAGCCCCGCTTCAGCCTCTACGACTACGGGCCCTTCCCCACCCTCGCCTCCGGAGGCAGGCACGCTGTCGCAGGGGAGCTGTACGAAGTCGACGCGCTCATGCTGGCGGCGCTCGACAGGCTCGAGGGCCACCCCCACTTCTACCAACGCAGTCCCATTGCCCTCGACGGTGCCGGCCGCGTCGAGGCATACCTGTTTCCCAAGGGGCGGTTGGCTGGCCGCCCCATCATCGAGTCCGGCTGCTGGCGCACACACCTGAAGGAGAAGAAGTCATGATGATCATCATGCGCGACGGACGTGTCTTCCAGGGCACGGCCGTCCAAATCGTGAAGGGAATGCAGGACATCGCCTTCGGCGTGGAGCGCCTCTCCATTCCCGAGTACATCGACTGGGTGGTTGCCAATACCCAGCGTTTCGAGTCCGTGGCGCTGCGCGTGCAGGGCGCAACCGCCGAGGAGAAGGCCGCGTCCCTCGTGGATGAAATGCTGCGCGAGGGCCTGGCGACGCGAGGGTGAGCCGGGCCGGCATGGCATGCCTCTCAGGGTATGCCCATGCGGCCCGGGCCCGTCCGCCGGCCGAAGCGTCCTGTTTCACCTGATGTTTCACACACGTCCAGGAGGCGCGCACCTCATGCGTGGTGCTCGCCACTGTGAAGAGGCAACTCTCTCGCCCCGCGAACAACCCACTCCCGCAGTGCTTCCTGCTCCGGGGTGTGAGCGCACGCCGAGTCATTCGCCTCCACCAGACTCAACGCATCCTCGGCGCCCAGCGCGTGCAGCGCCGCGGCCTCTGCCGTTCGGTACTCCGCCTTCGCCCTGGCCATCCGCGTCCGCGATTCGGCACTCCCGTCCATCGTCGCGTACGCTCGCTGCAACGCCACCTCCACCCGCCGCAGTTCTTCTGCGAGGGCCTCCCGCTCGCTCATCGTCATTCGCATTCCCCACAGCACGCAATGTGCCAGCCCGCAGGGTGGCTCGAGCCAACAACCATTCCCGTGAGGTCGATGGGTATTGCCGCCAGAGGCGAGCGCTCCACGCCTCCACTCGAGCACTGCTCGACTACGACACATGCCCAAAGGATGGTAATCATCACCCGCCGCCCCCACGCGCATTCGCCCCAAATACACAGCAATGCGGACAAAGCCTCACATGCCCAAAATCCCGCGCACTCCTGTTTCGAAGGCTCACGGCTCGTCCCCTTCCACGAGGGAGCCGCTCCGCCCGTTCGCTCCGACGTTCGCAACCTCTTTTGAGTCGGCCTTCCGCGCCGCCCTCGATGACGAGTTGGCGCGCCCACTCGCCAGCCTCGTCGCGAGACTGGTCCAGGTGGCGAAGCACCTCGCCCCGGGGCCCCAGCAGGAAGTGTCGAGCCAGCGCCCAGGCCGCGACGCGAGGCCTCCTCCCCCTACGCAACAGCAGCGCCGGCCCCCGCTCCCGCCTCCCGCGCAACAACAGCACCGGCCTCCGCTCCCGCCTCCCACTCCTACAGCCAGGGCATGCGCCGTCATCGGCTGCAAGCGCCCCCACCGCAGCCAGGGCTACTGCGCGGCGCACTACCAGAAGCGGCGCCTCATGTTGGCCACGGGCCGCCTGCATGCCGCCTGGGTAGAGAACGCCGCGCCCCACAGCATCCCCGAAGTCATCCTGCCGCGCGGGCGCAGGCCCAGGGCTGACGCCGCGCCTACTACGCCGGCTCCCGCCGTCGCCCCTGCCCCTCGCATGTGGGTGCGCAAGAAGGGGGCAACGGGGGCGGACGGCACCGCCGGCCCTGGGGCGCCCACGCCGGCCAGGCAACCCAACGCGAGTTCGGAGCAGGAGCGCGCCAAGGCCACCGTCCAGCGCTGGGCCAGCGAGTTCCGCTCGGGGAAGCGGCGCGCCTGAAGCGGCCTCGCCCGCGCCAGGCCCCCTCCTGCCCAGGAGGGGTGCCCTTCCCGAGCGGTGACGTCAGGGCCGCCCGTCCGGTTCGACGGGGGCCAGGCGCCCGTCCCTCGTGACGCGCACCACGTGGGCTGGTGCGAAGGTGCCAGCCCGGCCACAGGCGACTGCGTCGAGTCGCTGGTCCGACATCCCCACCACGAGGTCTCCCGCCTCGTCCAGCGCGTATGCCATCGGCGCACCTGGGAGAGTCACCCAAGGGATGGCACGCCACCGCCCCTCGGACGCGTCGACACGCACCAGACTCCCCGCGCCGCCAAACAGGTGCGCGAGGCACTCCACCACCACGAGGGCGCCGTGCATCCGCACGACATGCAGGGGATTGGCGTGGGGCTCCTCCAGTACCGTCACCCGCCCGGCCTCATGCACCTCCAGCGTGCCCCCAAACTCCCCGTCGTCCCACCCGACGAGGCAGGCCTCGCCCATGGCTTCGAGGACGGCGGCGGAGTCCCCTCCAGGCACGGCTGCACACGGACTCCCTAGTGGGGGCGCCTTCGGCTTGTCCCAGTGCAACTGGAGAGAGGTGTGCCCCTCGCGCAACGTCCACCCTCCGGCGCGTCTTGGACTGATGCGGGCGCAGTCGATGGACGCCGCAGGCTGCACCTCCTGCCCGGAGAGTCCCTCCAAGGCCAACCTCGCGTGGCTCCGCGCCATCGGAGAGGCGTGCTTCGCCACCACCTGCTGGAACAACGGCACCAGCTCCTCCGCATGCGTCCGGAAGGCGTAGCTGCCCAGCGCCCCGACAGCCGCGGCCTGGACTTCGCTGTGCGACGCGTACACCGCCTGGCGCAACGCCTCGAGGGCGGCTGCACCTCCCACGCCTCCAAGAGCCTCTGCGGCCCGCGCCCGCACCCAGCCCTCCTCCCCCGTGGCCAGCAGCCGCAGCAGCGGCTCCGTCGCGGCTGGCCGCGCAACGTCCCCCAGGGACACGAGGCTCGCAAGGGCCCGGGCACGGCATTCAGGCACGGCGAGCTGCTGGAGTACCTCGGGCACCGCAGCAGGACTCCCGAAGGCCACCAGCGCCTGCAGCGCCACCGGTGTGAGGCGCACGTCCGCCCGCTGGAGCGCCTGGAGCACCTCGGGCGCGGCCTTCGCGCCTCGGCGCTCGTAGGCCGCCAACGCCGACGCCACGTAGGCCGCTCGCGGGGTGCACGCGTCGAAAACCGCCTCGCAGCTTGGCGCAGGCGCCGACGGGCAGGACGTCCCTGGTGGGCGCCGGAGAGTGGGCTCCTCCAGCTCCCGCGCGAGGAGCGTCCGCAGGCGCGGAACGAACGTCTCCGTGTACATGGAGGGGCGCCGGGCGAGGACGCGGCGCACCAGCACCAGCGCCTCCCAGCTCGACTCCGGATTCTCCAGCACCTCTACGAGCACCGGGGCCAATGTCGGGCCGAGGTGCTCCAGGGCCGACGTGGGCGACTCCAGGAGGTGGCGCACAATGGCTGGCGCTGCTCTCTCGTCATCGAGTGAGGAGAGCGCGTGCAGGGCCAGCCCACCGGGCTCCCGCTCATACGCCTCGATGAGCGCAGGCATAGCGCCCGTGGCCTTCTCTTCCATCTTCGCCAGCGCCTGTGCTGCACCGCCGCGCACGCGACGGTCCGAATGCCGAAGCAGCGAAATCAGCCGAGGGACGACGTCCTCCCCCGCGCGCCCCAACTTCCAGGAGGCACACGCCTGCTCCGGCGGCAGCCACTTCGCCCCCGTGTCGGGGCCGTGGAGTTCCTGCAGTAGCGCAAGGCACGCGTCAGCCCCATCGCAGCAGCCCTCCCATGTCCTGATGTCTTCCCGCTTCCATGGCCGGGAACACCCCAGGGACAGCGCCACCACCACGCACACAAGCCCAGCCAGCCAGCGGGGACGCCCGGACTTCACCTCTCCCTCCATGTCATCGCCTCTCATTCTCCCTTCGCTGTGAAGGGACTCCGAACCCAACGCTTCAGCCAGTCACGAACCGCGCAGCGAAGGAGCGCTACGCTCGAGGAGCCTTCACGACGCGGGTGCCGGCCACCCAGTCGTGAAGGCATCGCCGCTCCTCCCCAACGAGGAAGAGCGCGTCCACGAGGCCCAGCCAGACGCAGTAGCCGCAGAGCGCCATCGGGAGCGCGTTCCTCAGCAAGGCGATCCGCCACACCTCCGCTGGAAGTCCGTCTCCGCGGACGACGCGTATCCCCAGGAGCCGCTTGCCGAGGCTCGCCCCAGTCCCTCGAATCAGGCTCGCCTGCACGAGCAACACGAGGAGCGCCGGGGCGTAGACGACCGGAGCCTTCATCGCCGCCTCGTCCGGAATGGCCAGGCACCGAAGCACGCCCAGGAACAGGGACGGGAGCAGGAGCGCAGCACCATCGACAAGGCAGGCCGCGAGCCGGGCCCTGCGCGTCGCCAGCTCTGGAGCCGCATGAAGGCACCGAAGGCACAGGCCCGCCCCGGACGAGGCACAGAAGGCACACGTGAAGGTGCCGCAACGAGCACAGGCGATAGCGGCAGAGAAGCCTGGGTGCTCGGAGCACTGGGCTTCCAGAATCGATTCAAGGGCCTCGCGGAAGTCGGACATGGAGGGCCGCAGCACAGCTACGCCCGCCTCAAGGCGGCAAGTTCCTTCAGGGGAAATCTCCCGCCTGCACCGACAAACACAACCCAATAGGTCTAGTCCACTAGACCATCACGTCAGACTCCGCACCTCGGAATTGCTTGACGCTCGCCTCGGCCGCAAGCTCGATGGATTCGACGAGCCACAGGCCGATATGCAGAACGACTACTTCATGCTCATGGGCGATTCGCTCAACCAATGGATGACGCGCGAAGGTCCGCCCCCCGAGAAGCAACTCGTAGGAGTAAACTGGCGACAGCGCCCTGTCTTCGTGGCGAACCCCATCAAACTGCGCATCCGTACGGGAGTGCTCCCGAAAGAACCCTTCCCTGCCTATGAGGGCTCCTGTACGCCCCTACTCTCCGCCCAGGCCAAGTCCCTCCTTGAGCCTCTCGCCATCAGCCACCTTCAGTTTCTCCCGGCTGACGTCTCCTTCGAGAGCGGGGAAGTCCAGAGGTTCTGGTGGCTCCACACCTGTCGCTCGATTTATTGCGTCGACAAGAAGCGCACGAAGGGCCTGTTCTACTCCCCTCGGGAGATGTTGGCGATTGGCAAGCTCGTGCTCGATGAGCATGCGCTCGCAGCCATTCCCCTGGAGAGACGGCTCATCTTCCGACTGGGCGAACTCCTCTACACCATCCTCCTCCACTCGTCCCTGGTGGACCAACTGCGAGGCTGGGAGGCAGAGGGGTTCAAATTCATGCCTGTCGCCGAGTGGTACCACCCCGACTTCATTGAGGACTACCACGGCCCGTGAGGCAACTGGCTGGACACATATGCGTCGCAAGACTTGGCCGCTACATCCCACGTGCGTCTCGGCAGAGCATCCGGCGAATGGCCCGATGAACGACGAGTGCTCCACGGGCGAGATAGGCGGCCCTCTCTGCTGTGCGACTGGAGGGGCGCATGCGCACAGCAAGGCGAGCCGCCCCTACGACGCCGGCCGCACCCATCGCCACATGGAGCACGTCGAGACGTACTACCAGCGGGCGAGGGACAGCCAGGGACCATGGCGCTGGCGCTTGATGTCCCCATGCGCCTAGCGTGCCACCGCGCCGCGCCAGCCGGGGTCAGCCTCGGGGAATGCCGCTGGGACAGCCACGGGGCCGCGCAGCTGGGGATTAGCCAGCGACAGCGGACAACTGTCTTTGTGAATCAGCGAATGAGGTCACCACTCAATCCCCGGCCAGGGTTGGTCAGAGGCGAGATCGGGGTGACGCGGCTCACCAATCGGCCTGCCATGCTCCAAGCGCCATACCTCGATTTGACCGAGCAGCATGACGGCTGACTTCCGTCGCTTCTCGTCTTCCGTCGCCATTCCGAAAATTCGAGCACGCAGTTCGCTTGCGGCGCGCGCATGTTGCGTGAAGACGTTAGAACTTTGCCCATAGGGCCGTCGCTCAACGAAAGCGCTCTCGAGCTGGTCCCAAATGCCTTGCGGAACTGGCCGGGGCTTGGTGTCATCAATCAGGAGCAGATTTGCAGTGAGCGCTTCAGGCGTTCCGAACATGCTCATGACGTTCGCGAGAACGTGCCGATTTAGTTCCGGCAGGTCGCGTTCGCACAATTCCCGAAGCCGCGTGGCCACCTCAGGCCGACGCTGGGCCTGCTCCATAAGGCGCGCACTCAGCACATCCTCGCGGTGAAGGCGGCTCGTCACCACGATGCCGCGGATGTCCGGATCGACAAAGCTCAAGAGCAGTTCGCGTGCTCTCGGAGTATCGAGCGCGTCGAGGGCATTTATGAAACTATCCTCGCATTGACTGAACGTCTGCGGGGCTGAGGCGAGTTCGCACAGGAGGTCGACGGCAGCATCCGAGCGGCTCTCGCCGAGAGCAGTGACAAGCTCGCGTAGGTTGTATCCCCAGAGCCGTCGCGTGCCAAGTACGTCGCGCACCTTGGCGATCCCTGCCGCAGGGTCGTCGACAATGGGGCAGAGAGCAAGAATGCGAGGCCAAAGGTATTTGTCTGAATCCTGCATCCATTTATCTGTCCGCTCAAGGAAAGAATCAACCAGAGCGAACGCAGTGGCCGCAGGCAAGACGCTCCCCGCCATCAACAAGCGCTCGGCGGCGCTGAGACAGATGGATTGGTCCCATTGTCCGGGAATGGCAATTACGCCGAGCACCGTTGCAGCGGAGTCGCGACCGTCTATCGCGGCAAGAGCCGTTGCGAGCTCTTTCAAGCCGGCGGCGGGTTTGCCGTTTTTGCTATGCTCTTGCAGGCGCTTGATTTCGGAGTTAAGTGCGATGGCGAACCGTTTGCGCCGCTGGTCGTCGCCGGCCGACGGAACGCAGCCTTCACGCGCGGCCCACATTAAGCCATAGCGGGACATCCGATTGGAGGAGTGCTTCGTCGTTGGCATGCAGTCGCGCGCCATAGCGGCCGCAGCGTCGGAGAGGTATTCTGGCTCCTGAAGTAGGGTAATGAGCACGTGCTCGGCGTCGGCCGAGTCTAGGTACATGACGGCGGCTATGTGCCAGCGGGCGTAGCTCATGTAGCCGCCATTGCCGCAAGGTCCCTGGTCGCCGGCCGCGCGCGCGGCCCGGCCGCGGCGCATCCTTTCGATGTCGGCGCGAATGAGCGTCACCATGTCCGCCATGTCTTCGGTTTTTCCGACCTGAGCAATCGCCGAAGCCAGGTTGGCTTTCTCGTCGCCGTTGAAGTCGTCCTGGCGCAGCACGAGATCGACGCTGCTTTTCAGGTATGCGCGAAGGCCTGCCTTCAGCTCGTCGTCGGCTATGCGCAGCGACTCCGCGTCCGGCCGGGCGACCCTGCTGAGAAGGTCTGCAGCGACTTTGAGGTCGAGGGGGTCGCCGCCGGTGACGGACGAGAGGACACCCGCTGCGGCAACATCGCCGGGAAGGCGGCGAAACACGGCCTCCAGCTGGCGCATCACCTGCCACTCGAATTCGTGCCGCGGCCTTGTCTCCGCATCCTCCTTGCGCCGCAGTTCGCGCAGCTTCGCAAAAATGCGTGCCGCAAGCTTTGCATCCGCGCGAGCGGCGATCACTGCAGTCATGCCCTCAATGCTCGCGTTCTTGAAGTCTTCGGTCTCGAGGCGCTGTAGGTATTCTTCCACAAGGCCGTCAGGAATAGCGGTTGCGAACGGTAACCAGTACTCGTGGTCGTAGAGGACGCGTTCGGCAATCTGGATAGCCACCCACTGGCTCGCCCAGGCAGGATCGCTCTTGCGCAGATACTTGAGCGCCGGCTGGATAGAGTGCGAACCTAGATTATTCAGGTCACCACCGGGAAGTGCCGCCATTGCATCCTTGACGACGCCGTCCAGGCCTGTCTCGCCGAGTTCTATCAAAGCGAGCGTGGTGCGCAGGCGCGCGGGACAATCCGTGGTACTCTCGATAAATTTCCGCATCGCGGCGATGGTCTTGGGTCTAAGCGCCGCAGGCATTCGGTCTGCATTCTTGCGAGCAACATCCTCAAATGCCTGCTCATCCATCGACTCAAGAACACGGGTCAGCGCGTCGGTAGACCCGGTCCACATAAGGCTCAACGCCGCAGCATACCTTACCGCGCTGCTGCTGTCCTCCGCAGCGAAGGCCGCGACCTCGCCATCGGTATGATGATGAAGCAGCTCGGAGACGAAATCCGCTCGCGCCTCGTTGCTCCAGCCGCGCACCTGCTCGCGCCAGTCCGACCCAAGCGACGAGACCTGAATCCCCGGCCAGAGCCGGTACGTACTAAGCCGCGCTTGCCGATCTTGCCCCGAAAGAAGCGGCACGATTATGTCGCTGAAGTCGTCCGCACCAGTGGCGAGCATCGCGGCGAGGGCATGCTGCCGATAGTTACCGTCGCGGCTCGCGTAGGCGGCGCGGAAGCGCTCGCCGACGGCCGCGCGCACTTCATTCCAGATGGCGGCACCGCAAAGCTGTGCAAGCTCGCCAGCGAATACGGGGTCGACGGCGAGCGCCATCATCACCAGCTTCCCACCGGCGCAGGTGTTTCGCTTGTCGGTTCTGCCATCACCGGCCTGCTCGGCAAACGTCTCAGCGATCATGCGCAGCGGCTCGGCCCATGCCGGCTCGTTCACGTAGTCGGCCGTGAAGCATCTGGTCCCGGCGAGATCCTCGTCCCGCAGGGCGAGAAGCTGCGCCCTGACGTCGAGCGTAGCGTAGTACTCCTGAAGCTGCTGATGCTCGAATTGGAATGCAGTTTTCGGGTAGTCAACGCGCTCAAGAACATGATGGGCCGTGAGCGTCTCAAGGACCGCCGGCGCTCCTACCGAATCGGTCTGCCCGCGGTTCGCAAGCTCGCGTGCGGCGACAGCAACGACAGTGCGAGCATCAGCCTCAGGCAATGCTACCGCGCCACAGCGGACCATCTCAGTTGCGAGGACCTTCAGGTAATCAGTTTGCAGGCCGAATATCGGCACTGATTGCAGCGCGTTTCTGTGTTCGTCTCGTTGCTCTTGCAGACGGAGAACCTCGGCGAGGACGCCGATTTTTGTGGAGGGAATTTCAGCGCTCGCTTCAAACAGCGAAGCGACTTCCGAGAGGATGAACGGCGTGCGAGTCAGCTCGTCGAGGGACGGGTCGGCGGCGATGCGGGCGCGCAGTTCAGTGCTTTGGACGCCCAAGCGGGCCGTTAGGTAAGCTGCCCGCTGCGAAGGTCGAAGCCGTAACAACCGCAGTAGCAATGCACCGGGCAGCGGCGGCTTCAAGTGGTGCGTGCGGGTTGCAACAATAATGCCCGCGCTCGGAAGAGCCCGTTCGAGTTCCCGGAGTACGTAGTCCGCCTGCGTGGAGTTCGACTGCGCAATTTCATTCCAGCCGTTCAGAAGTAACAGGAAAGGTTCGGTCTGCTGAACACGCGCAAGGTCGGCGGGAGTGAGACCTTCGGCCTGAACCGCAGACATTCCGGCAATATATTCGAGAATTCCCCGGCGCGATGACACCCACGACGGAAGTTCGACCATGAACGGTGTGCCGACGGTGCGAATGCGTTGCGCGAGCTGTATCAGCGTTGTGGTTTTTCCGCGGCCGGCGGCCCCTTCGAGAACGATGCGGCGGCTCTGCGACAGCGCTTGGTCAATTTGCTCAAGCGACAGCACATCGGAAGTCTCCGCTCCATTCGGGTCAAGCCGCACGGCTGTAAGGTCGATGAGCGGATGTCCTTTTGTCTTGCTAGCCCAGGTCCGCGTGACAGCGTCGGCCGCGCGCCTTGTTCTCTCAATGACGCCTGCGACTTGCGGTTCGACATCGAAATCGAGATGGAGAAAGCTGGCACGCAGCGAGGCGTTCTCCGGCATCATCATCTGCGTGATGATCTCCTCGCGTTCGATGATGTGAAGTTCGAGGCCGTGGTCTTTCCGAATTGCCTCCTCCCACCGCTTTCGGTCGGCGTTGCCGACTTTGGCGGGTGTCACGAAGAGGAGCATCTTTAGGTCTGGAAAGTCCTCTTTGGCGGTCTTCGCATCGGTAGAAACCTTCCTCAGCGCTGGTGTTATAGAGGCGGCGAGTCCTTTGCCAATTTTCTCCGGCGTCAGGCTTTGGGGAGCGTAGGCATCCAGGCCGAAATCCTTCTTGCGCTGGCGGGCGATGAGCTCAGGCCAGCGCATCTTGCCGAGAACTACCGCCAGTCCCTGAAAGCGCATCCCCTCCTCTTGAGAGGCGATCTCATCAAGGGCCCTTTCGATGTCGATTCTCAGGATGGCCATTCGGGTCCTGCGCTGCGTGTCGGAGGAATCCGAGGGAATATGTCACGGCTGGCGCAACCGTTCCAGAGAGCCCTGTGCGTTGCGGAAGTAACTGGTGGTCTTTCGACCGTGAACGCGTCATGTAGTGGAGGTGGTGGTGAGTGCGGGTTGGAGTTCCTGCGCCCCCTAGCGTTCGGTCACCGCATCATGAGCGCGTCACCGACACATTCAGCAACGCGTCAATGCGAGTAAGCGAGGCGCGCAGGCTTCGCGCGTCCCTGCTTGGCGAGGAGGTCCGAAATCATCATCAGGCTCAAGGCCATGCCAGCTCGATGTGGAGAAGCGGGTCCGCAGGCATTTCCACCTTCGCGGCTAGTGCTGCGCGGAAGGCCTCGCCCAACACACCGATGTCCGGGGACGCGCGCGCCTGGCCGTCCAGCCAGTAGCGGCTCTCCGTCTCCGCTCGCAGGTGGCTCTGCACCCAGCCGGCGAGCATCGGCATCTGCTCTTCGACATTGGAGCGCGGCACCTTCGCGCCGCGCGCCAGCATCCCACTGAGGAAACCATGGACGGCACTCGCGCGGACGGCGCGCGCGTAGGCGAGCTGCTTGTCGCTGACGGCCTGGAGAAGTGGCACCTCCAGCCCCTCCACCGTTAAGACAACGTGCGGCAGGATGACGTGAACGCAGCCTACCTCGAGCTGGTCCGCGAGCGCATCAGCCGCATCACGCCGCTGAGCCGCGCGCGGCTCGGGCCGAGGTGATTCCGAATCGCTCCTCCAGTACCTGGAGCGTGGGCCCTGTCGTGCGCGGCACCTGCTCATCCACCCCGAGAACGGTGGCGTGGAGGGCACCGTCCTCGTCCGTCACCTCGACGTAGGCGTCCCGGGCACGCCGGGCACTCGCAACGCTCCGCACACGGTACAGCCCCGGCACCGTCACCCGTACCGTGGATGTGCCGCTGCCCTGGCGGTTGAGGTCCGCCGTCCCACGCAGCCATCGCACGCGCCACTCAGCGCCCGCCGGCTGGAGCTCAGCGACGCCGCCCCGCCGCTCGTGGACGAGTACCTCCACCGTCAGCTCCCGCCGGCCGTCGGCCTCCTGCCTCACATCCCGGGCAACAACCTCAAGCCGAAACCATCAATCCATAAAGGTCTTGAGCCTCGAGCCCCGGGTGATGATGTCGGCCGCCACCGAGCGAGCAACACTCTCCGCCCCAGCACGCTGAGCATCATTCTGGTACGTCGCGCGCACATAGAACTGCCACCCATTGTCGGCCCAGCGAATTTTGAACTGGTCGTACACATTTGGGCCACTCATGTAGACGCGCCGTCCCGCAACCTCGTCGGGCGCACCATCAGCAGCCGAAATCATCCGGTCGAACTCTGGCCCCTCCCACCGTGCCTGGACCTCAATCTCAATTCCAGGATGGCTAGCCGCCGCGTACTTCGCCCAAGCCGAGTTGCCCCTCGGTGCTTTCCGAATCGTCTCGCGCGTCAGCGGCCCGGCGCTCTGTGACAAGAACGCGCTGGCCTCAATTTCGTGGTCTCGTGTCATCTGTGTGGCACGGATGCCCTGCGACCGCGAAGGCGTCAGGATCGCAGCAACCCCTACGAGGAGGAAAAGCCCCAACAAGAACATCACGGGGCGGTTGCGCTCGAGGAGACCGAAGAGGCCGCTATTGCGTTCAGACGAAGCAGAGTGAGGTTCGGGTGAAGGGCCCCGCCCTTGACCAACCGGAGCCGCGGGGCGCGCAGGTCGCCCATCAACGAGGACCTGGCCGAACTCATCAATCGAGAGCACGACGCGCAGAGGCCCACGCGCAAGCCGCGCGGAGACTCCGTCCTGACTCTCGATGATAGCGCCGAGCGACGATTCATTCTGAAGCACCCGGTCCAGGATGGCTTTTCGCTCATCCATGCTTATCCCGCGAGGAACGGGCCGTGGAGGGCCAGCGGGGGGCACGCCCGGCGCAGGCTTCGCAGGTTTTCCGTCTACGAGGACCTGGCCGGACTCGTCGATGGCGAGCGTCACGCGCCTACCACGCGCAGAGACCGTGGCGGAGACACCAGTTCGGCCCTCAACGCGCCCCCCTAGCAACACCTCGCTCCTGAGCACCTCCTCCAGGAGAGCGATGCGCTCCTCCACACCAAGTGTCCTCGGTCCCTGCATGCAGATGCCCCCCCAACAAACTGGGGCTGGAACTCCAGCACGGGTGCACATCGAGGCACAAGCCTTCCAGGCATGGCACCAGGCGGCCGGTCCTCTGGCCAACATGTTGCCGGTGCCGAAGCCGTGCAGCCCTACAGACTTCTTGGATGCCACCTCGCGAGCTACCCGTACTCGCCCGTCCGAGCACTCGGACACCTGCCTGGGGGTAGTGGCGGGCATTCATGGAACCGACCGAACGAGCATGCCCGCCGCGAATGAGGCACTCCTCCTCGCTGCACCATCTGCGGCATCCCGCCCCGCATCCTTTGCTGGTATCTCTCAAGGCACTTCCCTGAGGATCCACTGAATGGCCAAGCTCTTCTTCTCCTACAGCCACCAGGACGAGGTGCTCCGCAACAAGCTGGAGACCCACCTTTCCATGCTCCGGCGGCAGGGACTCATTGAGTCCTGGCATGACCGACGAATCACGGCAGGCAGCGAACTCGACGCCGCCATCAGCGAGCACATTGAGGCCGCAGACGTCATCCTGCTGCTCGTCAGCTCTGACTTCCTGGCATCAGAGTACTGCTACTCGACGGAGATGATGCGTGCGCTGGAGCGCCATGAAGCGCGCAAGGCGCGAGTCATCCCGGTGATTCTGCGCCCCTGCGACTGGCACACAGCTCCCTTCAGCAAGTTGTTGGCCGCTCCGAGAGATGGGAAGGCCATCACGATGTGGCCCAACGAGGACGAGGCATTCACCGATGTCGCGGTCAAGGTCCGCGACGCGGTCAAAGCCCTGGGCACGGCCCCAGCCGCCAGTGCTCCTCGCTCACAGCCAGCCATGCCTGCTCCCAGCACGCTCCGGCCTGAAGCGGCGACTGCCGGCCGGCCACGCTCCAGCAACCTGCGATTGACGAAGGAGTTCTCGCAGCTCGACGTGGACGAGTTCCTGCGTGACTCCTTCGAGTACATGGCCAAGTTCTTCGAGGGGTCGGTGAACGAGTTGCAGCAGCGAAACTCCGACATCCAAGCCCGGTTCGAGCGACTTGATGCGCGCCGCTTCGCCGCCCACGTCTACAGGAATGGGAGGCGGCTGGCGGAATGCTCCATCTGCCTGGGCGGTGGCGGCTTCGGGCGCTCCATCACCTTCTCGTATGACCGATCCGGCGGTGGTGGCATCAACGAGATGATGAATGTCGATAACGACTCCCAGTCGCTTTATCTGAAAGCGACCGGGTTGCAGTCCTTTGGCCAGTCGCGCGGAGAGCAGCTATCGCACGAAGGCGCCGCAGAGCACCTGTGGGCACTGTTCATCGCGCCCCTTCAACGATGAGTAGGCCCCGACGGACGTTCGACCTGCTACCCCAGATGCTCCGTTCGACGCGAGCCGTCGTTCAAGAGCTGGGCGGTCCACCATTCCTCAGACTCGACTGGGGAGGCGACACCACAGGCCTCCCCAGAGCGTACAACCGTCCACTTTGGACACTGCACCTTCGCCCTCGTCTTGGGCTCGACAAGGATCAGTCGTCACCTCCGACGACACTGTCGAAAGCCGCGCTGGCGCCAACGGCGCCTGCAATACCACCCAGCACGCCGCCTACAAGGGTGCCTACCCCCGGAAAAACCGCCGACCCAAGCACGGCGCCTGCGGACGCCCCACCCCATCCGCCGGCCGCGCCACTCGCCGACTTACCCACCCGCTTGACATACTGTCCGCCCGAGAGTTCGCCGGTCGCCACCTTGTAGCCCCCAGCTGCCGCGTCGACCACAACCGCGGCTACGGCGAAAGCACCGTTCGAGCGCGCAACGGAACCCAGCACCGCCTTGGCGCCCTGCGCGGTGGCGCTCTTGGCGATTGCCGTGACCCCCGCCTTCAGGGCGGCACCAGTGGCCGCCTTCGCCGCACCGTCGAGCGCGGCCACGCCGGTGTCCTTGCCAGTAGCCTTGAGCGCCTGCCCCACGCTCATCTCGCCACGGCTGACGGCGAACGCATTTCCCACGCCGCTCACAATCGCGGAAACGCCAGCCGACGCGAGGCCACCCGCCACGGCCGCTTCACGCGCCGCTGAGCCAATCTCCATCGCAACCGAGCGCGTCGGGACACGGTCAAGCTTCGCCTGACCAGCGCGCGCTGCGCGTCCGAGCTTCTTCGCTCCCTTCACATCGAGCGGCTTGCTCTCTACCGCGCCGCTCTTCACCCGGTCGCTGGCCCGCCGCGCCGTGTCCTTATAGTTCGCCGCCTGAGCAGGCCGCCTCACCTGGTTGCGCAGCGCTTCCTTGTGCGCCGTCTGCTCTACGCCGCCGAGCTGGTCCGAAGGCGCGACCTTCTGCTGCCCCGTGTACTTCGGTCGCGACAGCGCCTTCGCCGTCGATTCGGGAGTCGAGTGGTACTTGAGCTGCGCGTTGTCGACGACCTTTCCTCTACGCAGAATCTCCACGTCAGCAGTATCCAGGCAGCATCCTGCCTCGAACGTTGTGCGCGCGCGCAGGGGCTGCCCCTTCATCACGGCATCGGCGTTGAAGGTTGCAGCGTGCGCGGCCTCCGCCGCACGGCCTCCGAGCTGTGCGTCCGAAGCCTTCGCGAACTTGCTGCCAATCTGGTTGAGTACCTTCTCTCCGTACGCGAGCTGCTCGTTGGCGAGATGCGCCTTCACGTTGTGCCTCGCCGCGTCGCCCGCCGCCTTAACCCCCGCCTTCGCTGCCTGAGCCCCGGCGGCCTGCGCCCCACCTGTCCGGGCGTTCCGTTCGTTCTCGTCAGCCATGACCCAACCTCCAGGGAGAGCGAAGCCCTTCGTCTTCAGCAGAGCCCCCTGATGTAGGCTACATCACCGCCCCCCATCGTCCCAACGCAGCACCACCAGAGCGCGCGCGTCCCCACAGACTCGGTCCTCGTGTCATGGGTGCGTCAAGACCCTGCCCGACAGACTGAGCCGACCTAAAGCAGGTCCGTCAATGCAAGCGATGCTTGCACGAGCCCGGCGAGTCCCTGATGCCGATGTTGCGCATACCATTCATCTAGCCGCACTCGTTGCGACACACTCGAATGGACTCAACAGCCACTTGCTGGAGGCTTTGCATTACAACGGCGGCCACAGCAGTGGGGCTTGCGCCCCACATCGCCTTCTGCGATTTAGGAAACCATACTTTTGGAGGATTCCTTGATGCGTCTCACGGCTACCCTCTGTGCCGCACTTCTGATGAGCCCCGCCTTGGTGGTCGCCGCCGAACCTGCCGCCGACGCCATTGTGCGCAAGCAGGTGACGGTGAGCGGGAAGAACGATGAGTGGACGTCGGTGGACCTGAAGGTCGCCAAAGGCGACATCCTACTCATCAAGGCTGCGGGCCAGGTGGTGGTCGGCTCGTGGACTGGCGCGGTGGATGCGAACGGGGCCCCGGGCAACGGCTACGGAATGCTCGTCATGAAGGTGGGCGCAGAATCGGGGAACATCCAAGTCGGCAAGAAGGCCTACTTCGTGGCTGACGAGAACACCGGCTCGGTGAAGGTGAAGGTCTACGACACGAAGTATGGCGACAACAGCGGTTCCCTCACGGTCGAGGTCATCAAGATTCCTGCTGGCGCCATTCCCGAGGCGCAGGTCGTCGCGCAGGACGAGTAGCCTCAAGGCAGGGCGTCAGCTTGGCGAGGAGGTCCGAAATCATCGTCAGGCTCATGGCCACGCCAAGTCGATGTGGAGAAGCGGATCCGCGGGCATCTCCACCTTCGCGGTTCGTGCTGCGCGGAAGGCGTCGCCCAGCACGCCGATGTCCGGGGCCGCGCGCACCTGGCCGTCCAGCCAGTAGTGGCTCTCCGTCTCCGCACGCAGGTGGCTCTGCATCCAGCCAGCAAGCATCGGCATCTGCTCCTCGACGTTGGAGCGTGGCAGCTTCGCGCCGCGCGCCAGCATCACACTGAGGAAGCGATGGACGGCACTCGCGCGGACAGCGCGCGCGTAGGCGAGCTGCTTGTCGCTGACGGCCTTGAGGGGCGGAACTTCCAGCCCCTCCACTGTGAGGACCACGTGCGGCAGGACGACGTATACACAGCCCGCCTCGAGCTGGTCCGCGAGCGCGTCAGCCGCATCACGCCGCTGGGCCGCGCGTTCGGCTCGGGCAGAGGTGATGCCGAAACGCGCCTCCAGGGACTGAAGCACGGGCCCCGTCGTGCGTGGTACCTCGTCGTCCACTCCAAGGACGGTAGCGTGGAGGGCCCCCTCCGCCTCCGACACCTCGACGTAGGCGTCCCGGGCACGCCGGGCACTCGCGACGCTCCGCACGCGGTACAGCCCCGGCGCCGTCACCCGCACCGTGGCCGTGCCGCTGCCCTGGCGGTTGAGGTCCGCCGTCCCACGCAACCACCGCACGCACCACTCAGCGCCTGCGGGTCGGAGCTCGGCGACGCCGCCGCGCCGCTCGTGGACGAAGACCTCCACCATCAGCTCCCGCTGGCCGTCGTCCTCCAGCTCCACATCCCGCGTCAAGCGCATCCGCATGGAGGGCCTCCTCCTCCGCCAGCAGTAGGCGTCGGGCGCGCGGGCGGGGCAATCACCCAACGGAGGTAGTCGTCAGCGGTGAACGCGGCTGAACGAAAGCTCCGACGAGCCTCTAACTGGCGGGGGACCGGCGAGCGAATCACCCGTCAGCTCTCTCGGGGCGAGCCTAGTAGGACACCGGACGAGCGCTCTACGACGAGAGGCTCCCGAAGATGCGCACGTAGGTCTCGTGAGGAACCTCTTCCTTCAACCTCCTCACAAGCACGACGCTGAGCCGGCGAAGGACAACAGCCCTCCCCCGAGACACATCCTGTGTTGCGGACGCGCCGTCCCTCATATCGGCGTCCGTCTCGCCTGCCGCCTTCCATACGTCGCGGAGCATCGCCTCGTGGTCGGTCTCCTTCGTCAGCCGCGTGCGGAGAGCACCGACCTCGGCCAGCGTTGCAGGGAGCGAGACGAGGAGCTTCTTATAAAATTCGTGGTGAGGGTCGCCTGGTCTCCCCACGACCTGCTTAACGGCGTTTTGGCCGGCGGCCGTCTCGACATCGACCTCATTCAAGTGTTCTTCGAGAAGCCTGCGCGTTTCAATCGAAAGCGAGTGCATGGAGCCTCACTTCACGAAGCGAGCGCGGAGGGCGCCCTTGGGAGGCTGGGCTTCAGCGCTGCCGGCCCATGCACTCTCAACCTTGACCACCAATTCACGACCGTCTGGCATCGTGACGGCCAGCTTGTCGAGATTGCTCGGCACTCTCATCCCGTCCACGAAGAGCGAGTACTCCTTGCCTTCGAGCGTGACGTTCATCGCTGTCAACATTACGAACCCCTCTCTTCGAGCCAGGATGGCTCTGAACGCTCAGCATAACGGGTAGCCTCCTGGCTGGGCTCGGCTACGCGCGTCCGTCCAGGAGCCCCTCGGGAGCAGTGTCTCCCAGGGGACTTTTTCGAAGTACGTGGCGCCCGACGAAAAGCCCTCCTTGCCCAGCAGAGAGGGCCGGGCCACCCAACATGCAGTCGCCGAGTTGGGGCAGCGGCAACGAAGCGCGGCCGGCTCGACACCGACCGCCGAAGCTTCGGACGCGGACACCGATGCCACCTACATCGCGAAGCCACGGAAGGCCCATGCCATGCTGCGGTAGGTGCCCCGCCGACATGTGCAGTGGACGCTCGCACAGTGACCGGGCGCCAGGAGGTCGAAGCTGGCGGCCTCCGCAGTGCCTTGCTCTCCACCTACCCAGAACTCGGTCGCGGCGTCACGAGTGGCGCATTAGCTCCACGTTCAGCAGAATATCGAGGCCAGCGATGGATGCTTGCAGCAAGAACGAAGGGACCCTCATAGAGCGCCCCGACACCTACTCCTTAGCAGAAGCCGCCACACCCTAAATGCGGAGCGTAAGGGTGGCGGAGCGGTACGGCAGGCAGTGGTGAAAAAACCTGTCCCAGCCGACTCGGGTCGTGCCGATGGAGAATGAGGGCAGAGCTTGGACTGTCGTACGCCCTCATTCACCCACCTTTGGAGACGTCAAATGAGTGAGTCTACGAGTCCTTCCCCCGCTGCCCCGCATCCGCTCGAAGTCTTCGCGGGGTTCCTGCAGGGCGTTGCGCAGTTGGTGAACGCGACAGCCGCAGTAGCCAACGAGGTCTACACCCGTCGGCTTGTGGAGGCGGGCCAGCAGGTGGACAGCCCTCCCCCATCGTCTACCAACATCATTCCGCCGGACGTCAAGGCCTTCGGGACGAAGCTCGGCAACTTCCTGTTCGGCGTCCATGCGGCCATCACCGAGTTCGCCGATAGCCCGACGGCGCGCTGGCTTGTGCAAGTGAAGATGAACGCTGATGCCCACGGAGAGTCCGTTCAAGACTACCTCAAGCACCAGGGCGTCCACTACGGGTGCCATCTCGCCCTCAGGGGCATGCACGAGGAGAATCACTACGGCGCCGTCGAGGTGCTCGCCCGAAGTGCGCTTTCCTTGAAGCTCCGGCAGGGAGATAGCTTCCGCCTCGGTACTGCCCTCGTGGAGAAGCCATGGCAAGCCGAGCGGAACCCGGCCGAGAAGCTCCGCAACTTCGTCCGGCGGGCAAGGAATCACCCGACTGAGGACCCCAGCTCGCACGAATACGGAATGCGTCCGCCGCGGCGTCGCAGCCTCGAAATGACGGCCCAGGTCATTCCGCGTGAGGCGGGCGCGTCGAACCAGGAAAACGAGGAGGCACCGGACGCACTCCAGCCGAGCGACATCAAAGAGGAGGCATCGGGCGAACTCCTGCGGAGCAACATCACGGGGCATCGTACAGACCACGACATCGCGCGAAACGAACAGCTCGAGCACGTGCGTGCAGCTCTGAAGAAGAAGCTCACGCCCCAGGCGTATTCACTCTGGGAGAAGCACCTGCAGGGCGGCAGCTATGCGGAGGCGGCACGTCACCTCGGCATGTCGAACAGGGAGTGCGAGCGGTACCGGCGCGAAATCACCCGGAAGGCGAAGCAGGTCTCCAAGCGGGTCCGGAGCTTGAAGCCCTGAGGTCCTCGGGCAACTGCCGTCGGGGCGAACGACTGGCGGCAGTCCCCTCGACCTCGTGTGCCCACCCAAATCCGGTCACTGCGTCAGCCACATCCGCACGGGGGCTCCCCCGTGCGCGCAGTACGCGTCGGGCACGGGCGGGGCAATCCCCCCAGAGGTAGCCGTCAGAAGAGAAAGGGGTGGACACAAACCCAGGGCCTCCAGCCCCATGCGGCTCCAACATCCCACATCATCGCACCCAGAGGATTCTGGACGCCATCCCCAATTCGCGATAGTCGGGGGTAGCCGCACCGAAGTTTGCGGAGACTCAATCGGCCCCCGAATTTTCCCGAATTCGCCTAACCCCAGGATTTTTCTCGTGTTTTTCGTCGCAGTCTCTGGAGAGAAGGCCGAGAACAAGTTCGCGCAGGGCTTCGTTCGGGGAGCTGATTGAAAGGCCTAGCAAACTGGCAGGGCCTTTTCGGTTAACACGAGTCGCGCGATGGATTGCGCTAGACACTCGTGCTTAAGCCCCTGAACTACAAGGGTTTTCACCCTGCGACGATTCAGAGAACACGCTCGACGCTCTGCGACTCAGAACGCGATTGCCTATCCCTTCGGCCGCAGATTGGGCTTTCTGGAGCTCTCTTTCGTCCAATCTGGGGAGAGAGCAACCGAGAGCGGTTAACAGGTGCTGTTAACCATTGGGACAGCGGTTAACACCACTCTCCGAGAGTCCCTATTTCTCCGCTCTAGAGTTTCCAGGAGGGCGACTCTCTCCGCTCTCCGGTTTCGCCCCTCACATGCTTTGCGGCTTTCATGAGGAGATGGTGGCGGGAATGGGGCGGCTGGAGCGCAGGCGTGCCATGGAGGCCTATGTGGCGGGCCTGCTGCTCGATGGGGAGCGCAAGAGCATCGAGCCCAGGCATGGGGATGCCGGGGTGGTGGATGCGCGAAGAGCAGCTCCGCCTCGCGAGCGAAGCGGCATTCCCACCGGCACGAGGTCTCGGTTGCCGTGCCCCCGGCATCACCATCCATCAGAGCTGCTTGCCCGTCTTGGGATCGTACTTGACCGCGACAGCGACGACCTGGTCCGTGGGTAGGACCTCCAGCCACTGGTCGAAAACCTCGTAGGGTTCGGCGGGCCGGAATCCACCTTCCAGGGGGTCGAAGCCGCGCTCAAACACCTCTTCCGTGGCAAGCGTATTGCTCATGTCGGTGTTGGAGGCTTGCAGCTCCGTCGCCACGAGTGTGAGCACTTGGCCGAGTGTCTTTCCCTGGTAGATATCCGGGTCGCCCGGCTGCATCAGGTAGGGCTGATCAAGGCCTGCCTCGCCTTCCACATTGGCCTGGGCTAGCCAGCCGAGTGCTTCGAGCTCATGCCCGGGTCGGATGGGCAGGACTGCCTTCACCCAGGCCGCATTGAGGAATTCGTTGCGGCGCTCGTCGCCATCGATCTGGATGAGCCAACCCAAGGAGCTGCCCTTGGGCGCGGGGTGGGTGTCTTCGGTGATCAGGTAGTTGACGCGCCACTCGTCGCTCGCCACCCTTCGCTGGTCAAGCGCGTTGTTCTTGGCGGTGTGGGAGTACCAGCTTACGACGGTGTCGCCCGCGAGGTGGTCGGCGGCGATCTCGCCGCCGGATGGCGGCCTCGGGACCGGGTATTTGCCTTGCGTCGCCTGGGTTGTCATCGGCAGGTCAGAGGCGCTTGGACGCCAGTACTCGGGCGCCACGAAGTAGAGCATCTCGTCCACGTCGAAAATCTGGCGGATCAGCTCCGAGTCGATGTGGGGGTCCTCGAACAGCCGAAGCCTGCGTATCAAGTTGCCGAAGACGGATTGACGCTCCTCGCTGCGCAAGTCCTCGGAGGGGCGCAGACGCACCCCGCTCACCCACTTCAGGCGATCGCGCACCGCGCCCGCATAGGCGGCACGCAAGACCTCAGCCACCTTCGCGTTGTAGTCCGACATGTCCGCATCGTACTGAGCCTTCGCCGGATCGACGGCCGGCGGGTCCCAGGTCAGGCTGAACGCCAATTGGAGGGGGGAGAGGTTTCCGGTGTTGAGCCTGTCGGCGAAGACCTGGAAGACGCCTGTGTCCCGGTCCATGATCTCGATAGGCTGTTGTGGCACGAAGGTGATGTCACTCCCCTGGGACTTGGCCGACACGAGGCCTACCGAGGCAAGCGTGTAGCCAGGCGCCGGCGGTGGTGAGTTGAAGATGATGTTGGCAACGATATGCATCTCTCTGGCGGCATCGAGTATTGTCGTCGAGTTGGGAGCGTGGTCTATGAAATCCATATTGATGTTGGGAGGTACGGCGGTGCCCCGAACCTTGGTTATCGGGAATGTGCCCGCGAACGGGACGAACTTGTGCTCCAGTCGTGGAAGCACCTCGGGTTTCTTGATGGAGGACAAGTCTGGCGCGGGTACCACATGGACAAGCTCTCCCAGTCCCAAGTCTTTTCCAGGCACGTCCAGGAAGACCTGCCAGCTGAGTCTCGTGCCGATGTGCTGAACCTGGACGCCGACCTTTCGCATCTTGCGGCGCAGTTCATAGTTGACCAGTTCGGCGGTAGTGTTTTGGACGACGTAGCGGCGGCTGCTCGTGTCGGTGGTCTCTGTAACGACCTTGAAGGTGGTCTTGAAGTTCCTGTGGATCTCGCTGCTCACCTTCGCGCTTTGAGTGCGAGCGTGCTTGTGAGTGAGTTCGGAACTCTTCTTGATTGTATTCTTGACGCTGAGGCTGGCGCTAGCGTCCGCATGGTATATGCCAGCGAACTTCGCTCCCGCGCTGGCACTGGCGCCGAGGGTGGTGTCGTTGGCGTTGTCTTCCTTGATGGCGTCGGCGACGTCTTCTTGCGAAGTAAGGGACTCCTCGGACTTGCGGGTGGCCTCCTCCGACTGTTCAGCCGTCCTCTCCACCAGCGTGCGTCGCGTGCTGCTCTCGACGACCTCCACCGTTCCGCCCGGGCTGATCCAGAGGTGACCGGTTGGCACACCAAGGAACGTGTCAAATTCGAAGAAATATTGGCGGAACAGCGTGACCAGGCCGACTGGCGACAGCATTGCTTGCGCCCTTGACCCGAACTGCTCGACCAACCTCCGGTAGAAGGGGTCGGCCAGCTGCCGGGCGGAGCGCCCGCTGAACACATCCTGTTGATTGGGCGGAATGACTCCCGAGACGAGACGAAGTGTGGGGCGCCGGCCGAACCAGCCGGCCATCGGCTGATACACGCCGAAGACCTCGGTTGCGTACGGGAGCGCCCCTTTGAACTCAGTCGCGGGTCTGCCTTTGAATACCGGCAAGGGCGTCAAGTCAACATCAGGAATCGTCAACTCGGTTCCGACGTCGAGCTGCTCCGGGCTCGACAACTGATTTGCCTCGGCAATCAGCGGAGAGCGGCTCGCATCGCCGTAGAACCGTGCCGCGATCGACCGCAAGGTGTCGCCTGGAGCGACGATATATGTCCTGGACATTGAGGGGTTACCTTTCCAATAATCGCTAGGGCAGCAGGCCTTCCTTGCCGATTTCCTGCACGAAGGTGCGATGGCGGAACTCGTAGTGGTCGGCGGCCGTCCAACCGGGGCTCAAGAGGATGTGCTTGGTGATGAGGCCGATCGCACGCGTGATGGGAAAGCCCAGGAGAGCGTTTGACTGCGGCGCGTCCTTGACCCAGGCGTAGAGATCAGTAAACCCTGTACGCCCGCTGATGCCGAAGCTGCCACGCTCTGGCAAGAGCCGGATGAGCGCCAGGATATCCGCCCCGATGGCGCTTTCCTGCACATAGTCGTCGATGGCGCCTTGAATCAGCCGCGCGAGGCAGATCTTCTCCAGGGAGTCGGCAATGAGCGGCTTGCCCTGGTGTTTGAATTCGAAATCGAAGAAGCGAATCTTCGCGCCGTGCGCCTGAAGCAGCGAATCGAGAGGCCCCACCGGAACGGAGCCGCCTTTCACGCGCGGCACGCCGCCTCCGTGTTTGCCGGAGGCGTCAATAGAGTGGGTGTAGGCGTAGATGTGGATTTCCGCGCCGCTGGCGGTGAGCGCCTCCTTCACCGCCCAGCGCGTGAGCTTGTTTTGAAACGGATGGGGGCCAGCAGGAAGAGGATAGTCGTCATGATTATAAAAGGCGTCGTAGTAGATCACCCGCTTGAGATTCCCAAGGGGGACGAGCTTGTTGATGAGGGTCAGGTTGACGCCTCGGTAGCCGGTGCTGTAGCCCGCCATCACCTCGATGGTGAAGTCGATACCGGGTAAGGCCGCGCCGTTCAGCAAGTCCTTGATGATGGCCTGGGTGATGCCGATGCCCCAGGCCTGCCCGTATCCCTCCCAGGCGGACTCGACACCGGGGATGGTGATGAGGACGCCGTCGTCCGACTCGGCGAAGAACCGGCGCAGGCCGAACAGGTTGAGTTCCGGCCCGACGCCGAAGAACAGGCTGACCCGCGCTTTCGGCTTGCTTCCCGTGGGCTGCGCGTCGAAGGCGTCCTTGAGCTTCTTCGGCACGAAGACGAAGTAGGTCCTCTTTTCGCTGAAATGCATACGGGCGCTGGGGGTCTTGATGCGGAGCTTCTCGTACTTCTGGGGCAGGACGGTGGCGGCAGCGATGAGTGCAGCTTCCGGGTCGGAGTTCAGCGGGTTGGGAAGGTTCATGCTGAATGTGTCGGGGACCGCGTTGGCGTAGCTGGGCGGGGAGGCCATGAACCCAGTGAAGACGTTGTAGAACGACTTCACCGGGTGGTTTTCCTTTGGCTGCGTAGTGTTGCGCTCGTCGGCGTAGAACGCGTCGTTCAAGCTGTCGCGCGCGCCTGTGGCCGCGGTGAAGAGAGCCGGGGCGGCCGGGGCCGTGGGCGAAGCGATCTGAGGGACAGCCGGGGGCATGATCATCGCTTGGCCCTCGTCAACGACGTGCTCAGCACGGATTGCCTCATCAACGTGCAGGAGGTCCTGTGACGCCAGCCATTGCACACCAGCAAGGAATGAAGCGCGGAGTATAAGAATGGAAAGGAGGTGCTGAGAACTGCCCTGGCGGCGGTGGGCTCGGCCCTCTTCTGGACAAGAGCGGCAATATCGGGGTTGGCTCAACTGATGGTCGTGAGCCTGTTGCTTTGAGCACGTGCCGCACACTCATCGGACGCCCGGCCATAGTTGCACCTGCTGACGACGCTGCGACCGACTGAGTTGTTGTTCAAATCTATGCTTCGCTCATTCGCTGATTGACGGGTCTGTTCGTGACAGTCCCTGAAGCCTTTCGTTCAGCAGGAACGACAACTCGTTCCTGGACCTGCCCTGAGTCAACCCGGCACGCACGCTTTAGGGGGCCGCTCTCCGCACTCCTGGCTCAGGCTCTCCAACGGGCGCCCTCAAGCGGGGGCGGAGCCGAGGCCGAACGCCCAGGCAGCACGAAGTCCACCTCGGCCGGGGCGGAGTTCTACAGCGCCTGGTCCAGCCCTCCGTTATCCACGTCTCGGATGAAGAACGTCGTGAGGGCCAGCACCTGTTGGCCATGAGTCCCCGCCTTCGTGTCATAGCCCGAGGCGGGCTCCATGAGCCGCCAAAGACGTTCGCCAAGAGGAAGCCCCTCGACGCTTGCTCGGGTAAGGCGCGTCTCAGCATTCCGCGCGCCCCCTCCAGTCACCTGCGCCGGAGCTGACTCCGAACCGGACCGCGTCGCGTGAGGGCCGCCCGCGCCAGTGGGTGCAGCAAGAGACGTCGCACTTCGCGGATCTGTTAGCGGCTGGGCCTCGATGCCCGAGTCGCTCACCCTGAGGACAACATAGAGCGTCAGGCTTGGATTGATGAACAAGGTGCGAAACTCATCGGCAGACAGAGCATGCACCGCCCAACCCACTGCGTCCTCGGAGTACCCAAGCACCTGCGGCGGGGGAATGAACTGAAGTGCTTCAGTCGCCAACTCTCGACTCTCGAAGACTGGGATGCCACCCTCGGTCCCAGGCATCCACAACCCACCAGCGCTCTCCCCGGCAGCAGTCTGTGCCTCGATGATGTGGTACGCACAACCCTCTGGAGGGAGGACGTCCGGAATGCGCATCAACCGGGCGGCAATCAACTTCACAGCTTCTTCGTTCGGTTCTACCCCGGGCATGGCGTCTTCAAACCACTGGATGCGTCGGGATGAAACCTACCGACTGCGAAGCCGCAGATAGCGTCCCGACATCAGCAACAGAACCTAGAACCGTCCACTACTGCTCAAACGCCTTGAGCTGACTCATAGCCGGTACCGCTCGATCTCCTTGAAGTACTAGGTGAGCGAGTAGTCCAGCAGCGACTGGCGGGAATGCATGTACCGACGGGCGCGCAGGAAGGGTAGCCAGACGCGCTTGCCCGCTCGCACCTGTAACTCCTCCATCTTCTCGCGCAGCCCCCACGTCCCACCGAGTTTTTGTCGCCAGTGGTAGGGCGTCTCCTCTGTGGTGCCGTCCTTCCGAACATCCCGACGACGCTAGCGCCAGGAGATCCCGAGAGGGCGGACCACCTGCTCGCGCCTCCTCACAACCAACCCAACGCCAAGCCGCAAGGGCTCGCTCAATCTTCACCCGAACTGAACAACGGGGACCAGTCCATGCCACTGCCGAGCACGAGGGGCCCTACAGTGCCTGCGACTGTAGGACTAAACTTGCACACATCGAACTACTCGGAAATATTGAAGGAAGCTGCCCTTAGCGCCAGACTGCCAGGATACCGATTTTAGGAGGGCACGTGACGTCATCAGCTGACGAGGATTTTCCCGTTCAAATAGAACATCTGCTCGCGTCCATCTTCGAGATGCTCAAGGAGCAAGGAGCAGCGCGCGAGATTGCCATCCTCGTGAACGCCAACGCGCATGCCTACCGCGAGTCCTACGACAACTGGAACGGAGGAACGTATGGGTGGGGGCTTCGGCTCGGCCTTGACCTCGGCCTCTTCAGTCGACTTTCCGAACCCGAGCGACACCGCGCTGAAGAGATCATTGTTGAGCTAGGGCGCCAGTTCTTCCGAGAGTTCGACAACCACAACCTAAGCCTAGTTCTCATTACACCAAAATCAGTCACGAATCCTGAATGGAGAACGGACGCATCCGCATACCTAGCTGGCGCTGGAATCAGTAACCAAGGGCGGGTTCGTAGCGACAATATCGCTTCGCGCCAATGCGATGGACTGCTCTTCCGGTCCGAGCCCGAAATCCACCTATACGGCGCCCTAAAATCCCTCGGCGTCACGTTTGCGCCGCTACCTGTCTTCCTTCGAGGCGGCAGAGATTATGTTCGCCTCGAACCTGACTTTGTACTGCTCAAAGATGGTGTCCTCATGGTTGTCGAAGTCGATGGAGACACCTACCACCGCGAAAGCGTTACCGATGCATATCGGCGCCTCTCGCCACTTGACCACGAGGGTGCCAAGATCGAACGCATACCAGCCACCGATTGCTCAACTCCCTCAGGGGCGAAAGCCTGCGCAGAACAACTCTTACGTATCCTGGAGAAACGAATCGCGCAAGGCCGACGCTAATGCACCAGCAACTGAGCGTGAAGCGGCAGCTTCAATACATACTTCACCGAACGCGAGTCCCCAATGAGTGACCCAATGGTACCGAGTCAACTCAGCGGAACTCAACCCCGGTACCGCTCCACCGCATGGAAGAATTGGGTGAGCGAGTAAGTAGTCCAAACAGCTCCTGGCGGGACTGCATACACCTGCGAGTGCGGCAGGAAGGAGCCGACAGGCGCGCCTGCCGACGCGCCCTCGATCCTCCTGCTTCTGCCTCGCGCCCCAGAGCCCCCAGCAGCCGCCATCAGGGCCTGTACGTACCGCTCCACCTCATGGAAGAACTGCGTGAGCGAGTAGTCCAGCAGCGACTGGCGGGACTGCATGTACCGGCGGGCCCGGAGGAAGGGCAGCCAGACGCGCTTGCCAACACGCACCGCTATCCATCCCTACTACCCTCCCTTGGACTTCGTCAGCGGAACAGTATACGTCTTCTCAAAATGATTTGCTGTCAACCTACTTCCCTCAAGCATCTTGTTGACATCTTCGACCTTCCAGAAGAGCGGGGGCTGTTTCACGAGAGCCCCTAGAAATTGTTCAATGCTTTTGAGGAGCTTTCCAAGCCCTTCAGGAGTCAACACTCTCGTACCCTCAGGGAAGAAAGCATCATGTCTCGGTGAGGTTGAGCGTGCAGCAACAACAGGAATCCCGGCGCGCTCCGGGTCCCTGTGCTTGAACCACTCCATCGCGGCCAAGAGCTGCTCCCCATCACTCTTGGGCAGGTCCTTCATGCGTTCGTTCTTGGCCTCAATGACCCAGGAGAACTCCGGCCACTCCCAGAGATTATCGGGACCACGCAGATACAGCTTTTCTGGACGTTCCCCTGCAGCACCGAAGAACACAGCCAAGTCCAGCAGTCCCTGCTCAAAAATCTCCGGCTTTGCATCAAACGACAACTTCGTCTTTAGCGCCATCAACTCAGCCAGCGCTCCATTCGGATTGGAGAAACCAGCATACCACCTAAGCACCACAGAGGCTGAGGCAGACGTGGGCTTCGTGCGGCGGATAACAACAGCGTTCGGCGGCGCATACATGTAACTGTTTTTATCGCGCGCAGTCTTTTGGATCTGAAGGGCTTCTGCCTGATTAAACTCGTACGTATAATTTGCCTTTCTCTGCAGAAGCCAGCCGACCTGCTCTTCAGCTGGAGCACTACCCATAGAAGACCTCACACCGTCCTGATCATGGGCTTGTCTCGATTTGGTCGGCTTTTCCTTCTTGGCCTTAAGTGCTGGCGCCTTGCCTTGTTGTGTCCGGTGAATTACCTCTTGAATGATCTCGGCAGAGCGCTCGGAGTCCTGCGTAAGCGCGGCATACTGGGCTTGGTGCTCAGCTTCGGCCAAGCGAATCTGGAGATCCTCTGGTTGGCCCGCCAGGCTCTTAAGCTTCCTTCTAACTCCACTATCATAAAATGACTTCCAGCCCGCGTCGCGCGTGAGGCACTGACTCGCCATGTTTTCAACAGCAGCAGTCAGCGTCCCCCCTTGATCCAATGCAATCTTCGTAAGCCGCTCCGAAAGTTGCAGTTGCGCCCGCGTCGTAGCGCCCATCAACTCAACTACATCGCGCTTAGCAAGGAAGTTCACTAAATCAGGGCCAGTAAGAACCACCACAGCATAATCTGCCTGAGACCGAACAGCCCGCCCCATACCCTGTTCAACGCGATAGATCCATCGCCGATAGGCTCCTCCCGGACGGCCAGGAACCTTCCTGTCGTAGTCATCACCGAGACCTTGGCCAACCGGCATTCCATCAAGGACAAGAACCCGGCAGGCATCATCCGGAAGATCCACTCCATCGTATCTTTGGGCAAAAGCAACGAACGACAGAGTTCCTTTCTTGAGCGCCTCGACAGTGGCCTTTACTTCTTCCCCCATCTCAACGGTAGCCCCAACTTCTTCCCACTCTCTTGCCGCCTTCTCGCTCGGAGTAAGCACGACCACCCGATAGCGCTTGGCCATCTTTCGACACCACTTCATCACCCATTCACGATCCAAGCTTGGGTCAACGAGCGATGGCGCAAGAACCATGCGCTCCCCAACGCCACCGTCTGACGGGGGAGCAATTGGATCCAGCGCCGCGTCAGGGTCGCAGCCAAGCTCTCTAACAAGAGCAGAGTCATCAGATAGCGTGGCCGACATGAACAGCCTGTGCTTGGCCTCAGCGAATTGGCGGACTAGGTGCACGGCGGGAATGTCCGGGAAGATTTCAATGGCCGTACCCGACACAACACATCGACACCACCTGAGATTATTTCTCAGATACCCCCAAACAAACCTAAGCTCATCATCACCAGCATGACTTTCCAACGTATCGCGCAACTGCGTCACCAATTGCGCCCATATCCAGAAAGGGACCTCAGACACTGCCTCACTGTCCCCACGCTCAATCCCCAGCCACACACCTGGAGCATAGTCCTTACACGGCGCGAGCAAAACCCCCAGCACATCATCAAACAGCGACTCCTCTTCAAGCCGCTCAATGCGGATCGTAAAACTATCTCTCACCTCTTGGATTCCAGAATGAGCATCATCAAGAACAAGCGCATGCGGAACCAGGTCGACGTCATCGCGCCCAAAAGTGGAGCGAGCATTGAAAAGCTTATCGTAAGTACATACAATAATCGCCTTTCCCGCAATTGCAGCAGTCGCGGGATGTTTTTCGCGCGCACGATAAGCAACGGCATTGATCCCGAGATTCTCCGCCTCCTGAATCACTTGATCGACAAGTTGCGTGGTCGGGCAAAGATACACCACCGGGCGACGCGTCTCCTCCATGTAAGAAAAGAGATGCACGAGCGCAACGGTCGTCTTACCAAAGCCGGTGCTCATCTTTAGAACAACATCGCGGGCTCCTCTCCGTTCGGCGAGAGCGATCAAAGCTTCTTTTTGAGGCTCTCTTAGTCCGACGTGCGAGGTTTTTCTATCAAGGGAGGCAAAGAGTGCCAGTGGGTCTGAGACATCAAGCGAACTCTCCTCATCCGTGTACTTTGTAAAATCGACCAAAGGTTCCCCCAATGGAAAAGTGAAATACCAGGAACATATCTACTGTTCGCAAGTGGCGTCACGCTGGGTGCGACCTGACCCCTCCCGTGGTATAGTCGCGCGGCAGTATTTCTCACGCCCGCAGAGAACAGACCAATAGCGAATTGAGCAGCCATCTGCCCTCAGCACCTGCGTGCGACGACATTGGTGCCTGACTCCTGCCGCCAGCGCTAAGCCCCGCCCCCGCCGCAGCAACATGCCCCCATGTTGGCGCCAAGTCGGGTGGAGTGCGACGCGTTCGAAGGCAGAGCCCCGCCTCTTGGTCCGTATCCGTCCGGTGAACGCCGTGCCGGACTGGTTGAGGGCGGACGGGAGTTGTGCTCGGCGGTGGTCGCGAGCCTGGACGTGAGTGGGTTGAGGAGAGGGAGCCGAGCGATGGCGCTCAGGAGGAA
>NZ_JAKCFA010000018.1 GCF_024198215.1 Myxococcus qinghaiensis | reverse complement strand
CTGCTCCACCAGGTGCTCGTGGACCAGTCGTTCAATCTTCGATTCCAGCGTCGCAGTGGGTTTCGTTTGCATCCGCCACGGGTTGCACACCGCGACGACGGCCTCAACACCACCCCTGAACGGTTACAGTGGATCGACCTGAACGAACAGGAGTGGTCATTCGTACGCGAGAAGCTGCTCAAGCGAAGAGCACCGCTGCTCCTGCTGCACGATACTGAAGACGCACTCTATCAATACCGGTTTGAGTACTGCGGCAAGCCGCCCGACGCAGCAATGGCCCCTGAAGCACACCGCCCTGTCTGTGCGGTGCGCTGCTGGCTTCCGACCGAGTACCTGGAGCAGCACGGTCCCGACGAAGTACGAGGCTTGGCACTCAAGCTCGCGAGCCTCCTGCCGTTCTGCTCGGGACACGCGGGCCTCGCCTTCAATGGTGAACTGGACGTCGTCGGTATGATGGCCAAGGTCCGTGAGGTGTGCTTCCGCTACCCTGGACTGGATCTCCTCGAACTGATGCACGTCTCCTGGGAGATTGGCACCCGCGTACGAGGACCCGCCTGGCTCACCTTCCTCGGGCAGCCGGCACTCGCGGGGCTCGGCGGCGTGTCAGCACTCCGGGAGCAACTCCACGCCCCAGGCACCACCGTCGAGGCCCTTCCCGAGACAGCGCCGTCATCACCCTGGGCACGTGGCCCGAAGCCGGTGACACCTTGAACGGAAACACCCTGCCCGCCTACCGCGAGCTGGCCCGCGTCCTGGAGCCGTGGCTCTTTCGCGAGCAACATCCCTACAGCCTGGGGCTCTCCGAGGACGAACTGCTTCGCTGGGAGCGTCGCTTCCTCGATTGAGGCACGCCGAACTCACGTGTCGAAACGAAAAGTCGTCTCCATGGCCGAGGCCCGCGTCTCGAACCGCTGACAGAACGCGTTGAGTTCCTCGTAGGAGGTCATCGGCAGGACCTCCCGAAACTCCAGGTGTCTCACCAGGCAGAAGAGCGTGACCTCCAGGAAGCTCAAGTCCCGCTGCGACGGAAGCGTGGCGAGCACCGTCGTCAGGTTCTGCTCCAGCCACGACATCATGTTGGTCAGCCCCGTGCGCATCTTCGACTGATGGGCACTCTCCCCCGTGCCCCCCAGCTTGGACATGATCAACGTCACTTCCGTCGACATCGCCTGTAGGACGAGCTCCTGCGCATTCGCGAGCACCGGCGCCTCCAGGTCCTCGGGCCAGACCACGTGGGGCGAGAGGCTCGACATCCGACGGAGCTCACGACAGACGTTGAGCGCCCCGAACCAGACACCTCGGGGCGTCTGCATGACGGGAATCCGCAGTGCGGGGTTGCCACCGTAGTCCTCTGGATTCGAGGACAGGAGGTCTCTCAGGACGCGGAAGGAATAGTCGACGCGCAGCTCCGCGGCGAAGATCCGCGCGATGCGCGTGAAGTGAGAACTCGAGCGACCCACGATGACAGGCGTGGTGACGTCTTCGCGTGCGACAGACATTGCGTGTTCCTCCGTTCAGGTCGACGACGTGCCACGCACCGGCAACCCGAGGACAGCCCGCACCTCGGCGGTGGTGCGCCCCGCCCAATACCGACGGTGGTTCTCCGCCGTCGCGAAGCTGCGCGCCTCCATCCGGTCCACGTAGAGCGTCCCGTCCAGGTGGTCCAGCTCGTGCTGGAGAATCCGCGCGTACCACCCCGTCGCCCGAATCGTCACCGGCCGGCCCTGCTCGTCCAAGGCCTCCACTCGAACACCCCGAGCCCGAGCCACGAGCGCCGCGAAACCCGCGACGCTCAAGCAGCCCTCATGGAACTCGGCGGGAGTTGCGTCCTCCACCGTCAGCTTCGGGTTGATGAGCACATGGAACGGCACCGGCGTCCGCTCGCGCGCCGACAGGTCCTCGGGCGACACCCCTGCCTGGTACTCGGTCCTGTCCTCGACGACCACCAACCGCAGGCCCACTCCCACCTGTGGCGCCGCGAGCCCCACTCCCGGCGCATCCCGCATCGTGTCGCGCATCAACACGATGAGCCGCTGGACCTCGGGACTGGCAATCTCCTCCGGCGTCAGGTCTCGCGCCTTCTGCCGAAGCACGGGTTCTCCTGCCTGGACGATCTTGAGCACCATGACGCAAGCGTAGCAGGGCCCCTCGCGCCGACGCCGCGCGAAAGAGAGACCTGTCGCCCATCAACCCACCGCATCCCCAGGCCTCAAGGCGTCCCGCGTCACGCACGGAAGCGTTCTGCACCGCACGCCTCGCGCCTGAGTGGCGACAGGGGCGCGCAATCCCGAAGCCTCCCTTTCGTAGGGGCTCACGACCTCGGGATTGAAGGCAGGTAGACTTTCGAGGCCAGAGGGCCGGCTCTGGAGTCATCCACCGCGTCATGGGTGGGCCTTCCACGCGTTCGTGGAGTCGCAATGCGGCGGTTTCGACGCTTCGGGTGGGCCGCACTGGCCTCACTCGCCATCCATGCGGCCCTCCTCTTCCTGCTCTGGGACGAGACGCCGTCGGTGCGTCCGCGCCCCACTCCCGGTCGGCCCGCGCCCATGTTCGTGGAGGTCGTCACGTCGCCCCGGTCCGAGCCTTCCTCGGCCCCACCGCCCACGACGCAGCCACCTCCTCCCACACCACCACAACGGCCCTCCGTTCCGTTGGCGAAGCCACCTCCTCAACGAACCGAAACGGCCCCGCGAACGCCGGCGGCCCAGCCCCCTACGGCGCCCGCATCCGCGCCAGACGCCATCGCCTCGGCGCCAGGAAAAAGGCCAGACGCGGTGCCCACGGCTCCGGACGAGAGGCCGGACTCGAAAGACGCACAGGAAACGTCGCCGACCGCGTCCACCACGAGTCCTCATGAGGACGGGCCCGAGTCACTCCCTCTCGCGATGGGAGGCACGGACGCCGGTGTTCTTCCGCAAAGTCCCGCGTCTGCTGTCGCAGCCCCCGTGGAGCCCGAGCCGCGACACGCGGACACCCCCATGGGACTGCTCGCGGGAGAGACCACGCCACTCGGTCCTCGCCAACCGAGAGACCACCTCTTCCCCCTGCCCTCCGCGCTCACGCCCGGAGGAGGCTCCCGTCCCTCGGGCCTTCCCATCCAGAGCGGACGCACGCTGCGCCCGGGAGACGTGGGCCCATCGCGGGAAGCCCTCATGGCCGAGGAGCGCGGTCGCGTCGGGGAGCGCGTGCAAGGCGTCATCGACGACCAGCAGGCCACCCTGCGCGTGGCCAATGGGTTGATAGACCCGTACTTCAGCCGGCTGCGCGAGGCGCTCGAGAAGGGCCTCGAAAACGCACCGGTGTTCCCGGGCACGAGCCTGCTCAATCAGGTCAAGACGTCGTGGGCGGCTCAGTCGAAGAACTTCGGCGCCACGGGCAACCCGGGAGGCCCCGTCCCCAACGCGCCCACCGCCTCCGAGCAACTCCAGGCCCTCCAGAACCGCGCGGGTGACGATTCCATGAAGGGCCTGCGGGCTCGCGTCCAGGCGGGCGACGAACTGCAGAAGCTCGCGGGAGGCGGAGGCGCGAAGCTCATCGTCACCCTCGAGTTGCACCAGGACACGGATGGCACCCTGCGCGACGCCAGGCTCGTGACGTTGAGCGGCAATCCGGCCTACGACGCCTTCGTGCTGAACGCCGTGCCGTCCTCGCTCGCGAAGCTCGGGGCACCTCCCGATGGGGCGCGAGGCGTGAAGGCCACGGGCATCCACACGCTCTGGGCCGTGGAGGGGCGCGTCGTCTACTTCCGCAAGCTCAAGGAGCTCCAGGGGCAGGACAGCCTCTACATCGCGTCGGCGGTGGCCGCGGGAGTCCTCGCGGGCCGCTTCGAGGAGACCACGGGCGAAATCGAGGTCGTCGACTTCCGCAACCCGCGCTTCGTCTGTCAGCCCAAGCTCCTGAGGGTCTACTGACCCACCGGCCCCCCATTGGCTCGGCTCGGGTTGGGGGGCTAGGCTGGCCGCCATGGCTCGCCGCAAGAAGGCCGATGAGATGGCCGCTCGCGTCCGCAATCTGATTGCAATGGACGCCGCCGGCATCATGCGCCGGCTGGAAGCTCGACGTGACGAGATGTTCGCCCTCTTCTCGCGCCTGCGCAGTCGAGAGCCGCTGCTCGACACCATCGCCTCGCGCTACGCCGACGGCGCGTTCGAGAACCTCATCCACCTGCCGGAGCAGGAACAGGCCGTGGTGGACCGGTACTACAGCAACCTGGACGAGCTGCGCTGGTACTTCACGTACACCGAGGACATGCCCGGCACCGCGCAGGTGAACTTCATCAAACTGCACAAGCGGCTGGAGGAGGCCTACCGGGTGCTCGTGGTCACGCTCGGCCCACCGGCCTCCGCCGACGGCGCCCGGGTCGTCGACGTCGAGGTCCTCAGCCGTGAGGACAAGGAGAGCGTCCCGGAGAAGACCCTGGCGCGCGCGGCCCTGCCCAGACAGCGCCGCGCGGCACCGCGCTGAAAGCTCTGGGCCAGGGGCTCCTCCGGCGAAAGGCGCCGTTACGGGTCACCGCGCCCGAGGCGGGTCCCTCCCTCATGGCGACACCGGTCCACCCCACAGAGGACCGGGACTCCAGGAAACAAAACCGAGCGAACTGACCGTCCCGAGTTGGCGGATTCCCCTTCACCAGACAAGCCCGTACGATGTCGGGCAGGTCTGAGAAGGAAGGTCGCATGGCAAAGGTGGGGGAGCCAGGACCGCAGCCACGGCGTACCTCGGGTTGGCAACTGGCGCTGGTCGCGCTGGCGCTTGCCATCTTCGCGACCAACGTCGTCGTGCCCGGCGTCATCGTTGGCATTGGATTCACGGGCCTCATCGGGCTCACGGGCGCAGCCACGGTCCTGCAACGGATTGGTGCGCTCACCGCAGGCGTGTTCGAAGGCGCGGCCCAGTTGTCCGTCATCTTCCTCTCGATGACCTTGATTGCCTTCACGGCCGTCACCGCCTGGAATGGATACCAGCGGATGGCGGGGCGAGCCGGGCATCCTCGCTCGCTGCTCCGGTGGCCCTGGCTCCTGCTGGGATTGCTTCTGTTCCTCTCATGCCAGTGGGCCCTGCCGGAGGGGAACCAACGCAGTGCGCTGCCCGTGCTGCCTGGCGCGCTGGTCATCGCATTCTCTGTCTGGGCCGTTCTCTCCATCAGCGCGCTGATCATTCGGATGAGCGTGGGCGGCCTTCGTCTCTCCTGGCGCCTCGCGAGGGCCTCGCCGTTCGGCGCCGGAGTGCTGACCTTGGGAGCGCTCGCCGCGACGGCATTGGCGCTGGCGGTGGTTCCTCTCGCCAAAGCTCTCAAGTCCGAGTCTCGAGCCATCGCAAACGCCCAGCCCGCGCCCTGCGACTCGGCCTCGTGGGAATGCTCGCGACAGGCGCTCCTGGGCGCGGGAGCCCGCAGGACCGGCGCGATCCCAGCCACCTACAACAGCGCAGGCGAGGTATCCGTTGCCCACCTCGGTGCATTGGGGTCCGCGCCCGCGAGCAACATGCACGCCTGTCTGGAAACGCAATTCCAGCAACAGGAGATGATGGCCAAGGCCCATCGAATCGCGCGGGGTATCGTCACGAACAGCGCCGACGCGGAGGACCTCGTCCAGGCCATCCTCTTGAACATCTGCATGAGGAGGGAGCCGCCCCTGGATTTCGAGCCCTACTTCCTCCGCGCGGTCGATTTCGGCGCGCGGAGACGATTCGGCCAGGTGAGCAGGGCCTGCGAACTGGAGTCGCTGCCGGAGCCCGCCTGCAACATCCGACCGGACGACCAGTATGTCGAGCTGGAGTCGCATCACGCGCTCCGGGCGGCACTCTGCGCCCTCCCAAAGGAACAGCAGGACGTCCTCCGCATGCGCTACTTCGAAGGAATGGACGAAACCGAGATAGGTCTCCGGCTGGACATCACGCATGCGGCGGCGCGCAAACGCGTCCAGCGCGCTCGGGACCAATTAAGGACCGAATTTCTCCAGAGATGTCAGTAGCTTACGAATTCGGGTCACACTTAATTCGCTGAAGGAAGTGGAGCACAAGATGACCCGCCGACGCGGGCGTCCTCTGGAGGCTTCATGGACCCGCAATCTTCCGCAACACAGTCCCTCGCGCTCACGGCCGCCCCCAAGGCGATGCCGCCGACCGTCAACTTCCACCTGTGGGAGCCGTGCAACATGCGTTGCCGGTTCTGCTTCGCCACCTTCAAGGACGTCCGCAGGGACGTGCTTCCCAAGGGACATCTCCCAGAGGGCGCGGCGCTGCGAGTGGTGGAGCTGTTGGCGAGCCGCTTCGAGAAGATCACCTTCGCGGGAGGCGAGCCGTTGCTCTGCCCCTGGTTGCCAGAGCTCGCGGCCACCGCCAAGGCACAAGGCGCGACCACGAATCTGGTGACGAACGGCAGCAAGTTGGACGCCGCCACCATTGAGCGCCTGCGGGGTGTCGTCGACTGGGTGACGCTGAGCATCGACAGCGTGTCGCCCGACACTCATGCCGCCATGGGGCGGGCAGTCCATGGGAAGGCGCTGACGCCCGCGGAGTACCAGTTGATCGCCGAGCGAGTCCGCGACGCGGGAATGCGCCTCAAGGTCAACACGGTCGTCACGAGCCTGAACGCGGGCGAAGACCAGGTGGCCTTCCTGCGAAAGCTGAAGCCCGAGCGCTGGAAGCTGTTGCGTGTGCTCAGCGTCGCAGGACAGAACTCGGGCAAGGTGGAGGAACTTCGCTGCGACCTCGAGGACTTCAACGCCTTCGTCGACCGTCACCGCTTACTGGAGCACGACGGCATCTTCCTGGTCCCGGAAGACAACGAGGACATGCGTGGCAGCTACGCGATGGTTGATCCCGCCGGTCGCTTCTTCGACAACGTCGACGGTGGACATCACTACAGCGAGCCCATCCTTCATCGAGGACTCGACGCCGCATGGTCTCAAGTTCGCTTCTACCCAGAGCGCTTCGAGGGCCGGAACGGCGCCTATGACTTCCGAGGTGAGTCATGAGCACGCCTCCCAGCCTCATCTGCCTCGCGGGAGTCTCTGGAGCGGGCAAGGACACCTTGGGTGGATTTCTCGCGACGAAGCATGGCTACGAGCGAGTGGCCCTCGCGGACCCGATCAAATGGACGTTGATGGGCCTGCTCCAGCTCGACCCCGCACAGCTCTGGGGTGAGCGGCGCAATGAAGTCGACCCTCGGTTCGGACGGATGCCTCGGGAGCTCTATCAACGCTTCGGGCAGGCCTGCGTGGAGCTGGACTCCGAAGTCTGGCTGCGCCCCTTCCGGCTTCGAGTCGAAGCCATCCTTCGTTCAGGAGGGCGTGTGGTCTGCACGGACTTGAGAACCCGGGCGGAATGGAAGATGGCACGGGAGCTGGGTGCCTCCATCTGGCTCATCGAGCGCCCAGGGGCTGGAGCTCCTGGGGCGTTGGCTCGACACAGCACCGAGATGGAACTCAAGGAGCGAGATCGATCCTCGTTCGACGTTGTCCTGAGGAACGACTCCTCACCCGAGGCCCTGTACGACACCGTGCTCCACATCCTCGAGGGCTCCAGCCGTCCCTGAGCTGAAGCCGTGAAGGCCAGGGCGTCGAATCCCACGGGAGTCGACGCCCCTCACGAGCAACAGCTCCGCTCAGGCCACGTGGGCCTGGAGCTCCGCCTCGGAGGCCACGGGCGCTTCCGAGCGCTCCCGGGGCGCGAGCTTGCGCATGGACCGCTTCCCCACCACCACGTCGACCATCTTCCGCACGCGCGTCCAGACGCTCTCCTGCACGTAGGGGACGCCGTACTTCTCGCACAGGGCGCGGACCTTCGGCTGGACCTCGCGGTACTTGAGCATCGGCAGGTCGGGCCAGATGTGGTGTTCAATCTGGTAGTTCAGCCAGAGGTGCGCGAAGTCGTTCAGGTCTCCGCCCGTCCGGTAGTTCGCGCTGCCGATGACCTGCTGGATGTAGCGCTCGCCCTTGTTCGCGGGCTTGTCGTCGAAGCGGTACAGGTCCTCGCCCGTGTGGTTGGGGCCCACGACGAGGAAGGTGTGGACGCTGGTGAGCACGTCCGCCATCAACGAGTTGCAGAACGCGCTGAACGCGGCCCACGGGCCGATGACGAGGAACAGCGCGGGGAAGAGCACGAACTGCACTGCGGCGTACGGCAGGTAGCATTGGAGGAGCAGCTCCTTCCACTCGGCGCCCGTGAGGGCTCCGCCGTCGCGGCGGCCCTTGCGACGCAGGGCACTGAGCGTCTCCGGCGCGTAGTACGAGGCACGCCAGGTGAGCGCCAGCAGCGTGAGCTGGAGGTAGCGCAGCGCGAGCGGCCGGGTCGGGTTGCGCAGCGTGCCTTCCGCGTTGCGCTCCAGGAGGTCCGGGTCAGCGTCTTCGCCGGTGTGCGAGTGGTGCAGGACGTTGTGCTCGAAGACCCACGCCTCGGGCAGCATCCAGTCGAGCCAGTCGAGGTAGCGCCGGCCGCCCTTGGCGAAGCCCTTGCCCGTCCGTGACGCGGGGAGGCCCGGGACACGGTCATAGCCCCGGTGTCCCACATGGTGCATCAGGAGCCAGCGCGTCGAGCGGCCCAGGCTGAGCGCGGCGGCGCTGAACGGGTTGGGGGCCAGCCAGCAGGTGGCGATGCCCAGCAGCGTGCTCACACGGCCCCAGCGCTCGATTTTACGAAGGTGCTTCGCGTCCGCTTCCCCCAGGTTCGCGTCGATCTCCTGCCGCAACGCCTTCAGCTCTCGGTGGAAACCCTCCACGTCCACGGACGCGGGATTGAAGGCGGGGGGCAAGGACGACGACATGCGGCGGGCTCCTCGGACGAGGCGTCAGACGGGGGGACGGAGCAACGCGTCAACGGTAGCCGCCAGAGGGGACCTCGGGAAGCGTTTCCGCCTCGCCGCCCGGACCTGCACCAACCGTGTGGGGCCTGGCCCCACGGCCAGAAGGCAGGGGTCCTCGGGACCCAGCGCAATCCCTCGCCCTGGAGAAGCAAACCGCGATGCAGTGTCAATGCCGGCCTTGATGCCAGCCATTGCGGAAGACTGGTGTTTGGGAATCGCCCCGCTTCGCTTTTCCACTCACTGGCCACGAGTCACGAATTCCGGCCTACACTGGAAATTCAACAACCAATCAGGGGACAACGTGAAGCTCATATCGAACAGCGCGATCGTGACGGGGGCCGCACAGGGCATTGGCCGGGGCATCGCCGAACGCTTGATGCGAGACGGGGCCAACGTGCTCCTCTTTGGCCGGACGGGCGCGAAGGTCGAGGAAGCAGCCAGGGACCTCAACCGCATCTCCGAGGGGCGTACGCGCGCCGTGCCCTTCGAGGGTGATGTGAGCCGGGCGGAGGATGTCGCCCGGGGGATCGAGGTCGCCACGCGCGAGCTGGGCTTGCCGGGCATCCTGGTGAACAACGCCGGGACGGCGACACTGGCGCCGCTGCTCGATCTCCCGGACGAGGACTTCGACCAGGTGATGGCCACCAACCTGAAGGGGCCCTTCCTGTTCATGAAGGCCTTCGGACGGGCGCTCGTCCAGGCCCAGCAGCCCGGCGTGGTGGTCAACATCTCCTCGCTGAACCAGATCGCCGTGACGGATGGATTGGCCCACTACTGCGCATCCAAGGCAGGACTGGCCAACCTCTCGAAGGTTGCCGCGTCAGAGCTCGGGCGTCATGGCATCCGGGTGAACGTGGTGGCACCTGGCGTCATCCGCACGCCGCTGGCGGAAAGCGTGGGGCTCATCGAGGTCATGGGCCAGGAGTTCCTCGCCCGGACGCCCTTGGGCAAGGCCTGCGGCATGCCGGCGGACGTCGCGGGCGTCGTCTCCTTCCTGTGCGGCGAGGATGCCGCGTGGATCACCGGCGAAACGATATCCGTCGACGGTGGCAATCACATCCGTGGCTTGCACAGTTATTGGGACGTGATGAGCCGCGCCGCGAAGTAGCGCTGAAACCCAAGCCGAAGGACCGCTCATGGCTCTCTTTCAAGCCTCGCTCCTCGTTCGTCGGAATCCCGAGGTCACCTTCGCATTCGTGAGTGACTTCCGTCACGCGACGACGTGGGACCCGCGCACGTATGAAGCCACGAAGCTGACGGAGGGCCCCATCGGACTCGGCACGAGGTTCATGCTGAGGGGAGGGCTCTTCCCCAACGACACGCGCGTGTGTGGCGTCACGCTGCCGCGAGTCCTCCTGGGTGAACAACGGTTGCCGTATGAAATCGTCGTCCACCAGCCGTCCCGGGAACTCGCGCTGGCCGGAGAGACGAACACCCTGCGCTACCACGACCACCTCCAGTTCTCACCCGAGGGGCCAGATACCCGGCTGCTCTACACAGCCCGGATTGAATTGAAGGGGCTGCTGAAAGTGGGAGAGCCGCTGTCGCGGTGGATGTTCGACAGGATTGCCACCGCGGCCACTCTGGGGATTCCAGACGCCGTGGTGCGCGGCACCCGGTAACGCAAACGGCCCCGCTCCCACAGGGGAACGGGGCCGTCCGGTAGCAGCGTGTCGGCGGAGCTGCTGCTCACCCACCCGATCGAAATCAAGGTCTTCGACATCGACACCCTGTTCGATGACGAAGTCACTACGTTCAGCCATACCCTGAGTCGGGAAGAGCTCAAGGCAGGGACCCTCTCCCTGTCCATGCCTCCCGCCGTCACGTCGCTGACCCTGACCTTCGCACGGGCGCGCTGAGCTGAGATCCAAGCGGCCTGTCCCTCTATACGCCCAGGGAGAGGTAGGACCGCGCACTCACATTTCTCGGTCATCGGTCAGCCACGTCACTTGACGCACTGGCCGCAATCGAGCGCACCGCCACACCCATCCGTCGAGGGGCCACACTTGAGTCCCTGCGACGCACAGGTCTTCGGCTTGCAGCACAAGTTGTTCGCCGTGCAGACCTGACCGAACCGACAATTCCCACAGTCCATGCGACCAAAGACCGTCCGAGGCACGATGCCGCACTCCTTGCCGACGCTCGCGCAGATCTCGGGAGAGAACCTGATCGAGGTCAGGGTTTCCATCAGGTCTTGTTCGGTTTGATAGGTGGCTCTGGGCTCGTTGGCTGGCGGCGTGCGGATGTTGATGCCGGAGTGGGCATCGGCGGCCAGCGCCTTGGCCTGTTCTGACTTCAGGTCAGCCCCCTTGAGGTCCATTGGAGACACGCCTTCAGAGGTCATCCAGAGTGCCACCTCCGTATCGGGCGGAGGTGAGTCCATCAGGAGCACCACCTGCCCCTCGTTTCCCAGAGGAGAAAGCAGCATCTCCCCCATGCTGTCCCCCAGCACCAACAACGGCGGGGTGATGGACCGTGGAAGGAAAGTCATTGGGCTCAGGCCGTCGACGCGAATCAACAGCCCATCCTTGATGGTGACCTCCACACCGTCTCGCCAGACCCTGAACCCCTCCATGATTCGCACAGGCTCGACCGACACCAACGTTCCCAACCCGGAGTTCAACGAACGAACCGGAGGGGGCGGCGAGGGTGGCGCAACAGCCACCGGCGTCCGGTCGTTACAGGCAACCGCGAGAAGCAGGCAGGAAAGAACCAAGGGGCGCACGCGCTCCAGTATCCCCTACCCGGAGCGCCAACACGACGCTTGTCATTCGCCTCCCGAACTCCCGCCAGATTGGCTTTGCCTTTAAAAACTTCAATTGAAGCCCCGCCGAAACGCAAACGGCCCCGCTCCCACAAGGGGAACGGGGCCGTCCAGTACATCCCGAAGCGCGTCCTACCGTCGGGTCTTGCCCGGCACCGTGCTGGTGATGCCCAGGTACTCCTGCAGCGGCTTCACTTCCAGGTCCGTGCGCTTGAGCGCCTCCAGCGCGCCCACCGCCATGCGCGCCGCCTGCACCGTCGTGTAGTACGGCACCGAGTGCATCAACGCCTCACGACGGATGGAGAAGCTGTCGGAGATCTCCTGCTTGCCGAAGGTCGTGTTGATGACCAACACAATCTCCCCGTCGACAATCTTGTCGACGATGTTCGGCCGGCCCTCCTTCACCTTCTGCACCACCTGCGCTTCGATTCCCTTCGTCGCCAGGTACTTGTGCGTCCCCGCCGTCACGATGAGCGAGAACCCCATGGACCGCAGCCGCCGCGCCAGGTCCACCACCGCCGGCTTGTCGTCATCCTTCACCGAGATGAAGACCTTGCCGCTCTTCGGCAGCTTCACTCCCGCCGCCAGTTGGCTCTTGGCGAAGGCCGACGCGTAGTCCTGCGCCAGCCCCATCACCTCGCCCGTCGACTTCATCTCCGGCCCGAGAATCACGTCCACGCCCGCGAAGCGCGCGAAGGGGAACACGCTCTCCTTCACCGCGACATGCTTCATCTCCGGCTCCGACGTCGCGTTGAGCTCCTTCAGCGTCTTGCCCACCATGCACAGCGCGGCGATCTTCGCCATCGCCACACCCGTGGCCTTCGAGATGAACGGCACCGTGCGGCTCGCACGCGGGTTCACCTCCAGGATGTAGATGGTCTTCCCCTGGATGGCGAACTGCACGTTCATCAGGCCCACCACGCCCAGCTCCCGCGCGAGCGCAATCGCCTGGTCCTTCATCCGCTCCACCAGGTCCGGCGGCAGCGAGTGCGGCGGCAGCGTCGCCGCCGCGTCACCCGAGTGCACACCCGCCTCCTGGATGTGCTCCAACACCCCGCCAATCATCACCGCACCCGTCCGGTCCGCGACCAGGTCCAGGTCCACCTCAATCGCGTCCTTCAGGAAGCGATCAATCAACACCGGGTGCTCCGGCGACGCGCTCACCGCCTCGCGCATGTACCGCTCCAGGCTGGCCGCGTCGTACACCGTCTCCATCGCGCGCCCACCCAGCACGTACGAGGGACGCACCATCACCGGGTAGCCGATGCGCTCGGCCACCTTGAACGCCTCCGCGTGGCTGCGCGCCACCCCGTTCTCCGGCTGCGTCAGCCCCAGCTTCTCGATCAGCTTGCTGAACCGCTCGCGGTCCTCCGCCCGGTCGATGGCGTCCGGCGACGTCCCGAGAATCGGCAGGCCCGCCTTCTCCAGCGGCACGGAGATTCGCAGCGGCGTCTGACCGCCGAACTGCACAATCGCTCCCACCGGCTTCTCGCGCTGAGACACCTCCAGCACGTCTTCAATCGTCAGCGGCTCGAAGTAGAGCCGGTCCGACGTGTCGTAGTCCGTGGACACCGTCTCCGGGTTGCAGTTGACCATCACCGTCTCGTACCCGGCCTCGCGCAGCGCGAAGGCCGCGTGCACGCACGCGTAGTCGAACTCGATGCCCTGACCGATGCGGATGGGCCCGCTGCCCAGGATGAGCACCTTCTGGCGGTCCGTCGGCGGCGCCTCGTCCTCTTCCTCGTAGGTCGAGTACAGGTACGGAGTGAAGGCCTCGAACTCCGCGGCGCACGTGTCCACCCGCTTGAACACGGGACGGATGTTGCGCGCGTGCCGGTGCGCCCGCACCTCCTCCTCCGGATACCCGAGCAGCTTGCCCAGGTAGCTGTCGGAGAAGCCGTGCGCCTTCGCCTGCCGGAGCACCTCGTCCGGAAGCTGGTCCAACCGGCCGTACTCCTGGATGGACTGGCCCTCGCGCACCAACATCTCGATGTAGCGCAGGAACCACGGGTCGATGTGCGACAGCGCGTGCACGTCCTCCACCGTCAGGCCCTCGCGGAACGCCTGGGCCACGAACCAGGGCCGCTCGGGGCGCGGAATCCGCAGCGCCTCGCGCAGCACCTTCTCGCGCTCCTCCTTCTCCGCGGGCAATTCGGGCGGCTCCAGCCCCACGCGCCCCAGCTCCATGGAGCGCAGCGCCTTCATGTACGCCTCGGGGAAGGTGCGGCCAATGGCCATCACCTCACCCACCGAGCGCATGCTCGTGGTCAGTGTCCGGTCCGCGTGCGGGAACTTCTCGAAGTTGAAGCGCGGAATCTTCACCACCACGTAGTCCAGCGTCGGCTCGAACGAGGCCGGCGTGTCACGGGTGATGTCGTTGCGCAGCTCGTCCAGCGTGTAGCCCAGCGCCAGCTTCGCGGCGATCTTCGCGATGGGATACCCCGTCGCCTTCGACGCCAGCGCGCTGGAGCGCGACACGCGCGGGTTCATCTCGATGACCACCATGCGGCCATCTTTCGGATGGATGCCGAACTGGATGTTGGAGCCACCCGTGTCGACGCCAATCTCCCGGATGATGGCCAGCGACGCCTGCCGCATCCGCTGGTACTCGCGGTCCGTCAGCGTCTGCGCCGGCGCGACCGTAATCGAGTCACCCGTGTGCACCCCCATGGGGTCCAGGTTTTCAATCGAGCAGACGATGATGACGTTGTCCGCCGTGTCGCGGACCACCTCCAGCTCGTACTCCTTCCAGCCGAGCACGCTCTCCTCCACCAGGATGGTGGAGTTGGGGCTCGCCTTCAGGCCTGAGCGGCAGATGCTCTCGAACTCGTCGCGGTTGTACGCGATGCCACCGCCCGTTCCACCCAGCGTGAACGAGGGGCGGATGATGGCCGGGAAGCCGATCTCCTCCACCAGCGCCATGGCCTCCGCCAGCGTCGTCGCGTAGCCGCTCTTCGGCAGCGCCACGCCAATCTTCTGCATGGCCGCCTTGAAGAGCTTCCGGTCCTCGGCCTTGTTGATGGCCTCCAGCGAGGCACCAATCAGGCGCACCCCGTACTTCTCCAGGATGCCCTGCTCGGCCAGGGCCTTGGCCAGGTTCAGCGCCGTCTGTCCTCCCATCGTCGGCAGCAACGAGTCCGGCCGCTCGGCGGCGATGATTCGCTCCGCCGCGTCCACGGTGATGGGCTCGATGTAGGTGCGAAAGGCGAATTCTGGGTCCGTCATCACCGTGGCGGGGTTGCTGTTGAGCAGCACCACCTCCACGCCTTCATCCCGGAGAGCCTTGATGGCTTGAGTACCGGAGTAGTCGAACTCGACGGCCTGGCCGATGACAATCGGGCCCGAGCCAATCACCAGAACCTTGCGGATATCGGTACGCTTAGGCATCGGGGCGCCCCAATACCAACGTCTGACTCCGCATGCACGGATGTTATGTGGCACGTGACGTCCGTCCGCCCGGACGCCCGGTTCTCCCAGCCGACTCCCCGTCGCCCGGTGCCCAGGCTCTGCTACGCTCCGCCCCTCCTCGGAGGTCGCATGCGTCGCTGGTCCCTGGCCCTCATCCTCTCCCTCTCCGCCCCCGCGCTCGCCCAGGCGCCGGAGACGCCCGAGCCCGCCGCCGCGCCCTCGCCCACTCCGGAGCCCGCCGTCCAGGCCCCCGCTGGGCAGGCCCCCGCGAAGGCCGAGCCGCCTCCCGCCCCGGTCCCCAAGCCCGCCGAGAGCGTCCCCGCCCCGGCCAGGCCCGCCGAGACGCCTCCCGCGCCCAAGCCCGCCACCGAGACTCCGGCGCCCACGCCCAAGCCCGCCGCCGAGACTCCGGCGCCCACGCCCAAACCCGCCGCCGAGGCGCCGACGCCCACGCCCAGGCCCACCGCCGAGAAGGCGCCTGCTCCAGCAAGGCCCGCCGAGGCGCCTCCCACGCCCAAGCCCGCGACGGCCACGGCGCCCACCCTCGCTCCACCCCCGGCACCCAATCCTGCGGACGTCGTGGTGCGCCCTCCCGTCCCGGACACGCCGCCGATGTCCGCGACGGAGGTGAAGGTGAGCGACATCAAGACGAGCGCGCGCTTCCTCTTCCAGTGCCTGTTGACGGGGGATGTGCGCAGCACCGCCAACGAGCTGTTCTACCCGTTCCAGCTCGAGGAGAAGCGCTTCGGAACGCCAGAGGAGCTGGTGGCCGCGTGGGTGAAGCAGCTGCGCCTCAAGCGCACGGACCTGGTCACCCTCTATGACGTGGAGGTGATGACGCTGGAGGAGATGGAGAAGAAGTACGGCAAGGCCCCCGCCCGGCTCGGGCTGGACCTGCGCAACATGAAGGACATCTGGGTCGCCGTGGGCAACCTCTCCGGCCGCGCCGGCGTCTTCGTCTACAAGCCGTACGGCGACGAGTACCGCGCCTTCGCCTACACGGACTGAGCTCCACCCCGGCGACACCCTCTCGGGCCCGCCGGGGAGACAGGCCGGGACTTCAGCGCAGCGCCTGGACCAGCTCGCCCAGTCGCACCAGCCCCTTGCCGAGCACCTCGCGCGAGGTGGCGAAGCTCATGCGGATGTACCCCTCCGCGCCGAACGGATCTCCCGGCACGGCGGCGACGCGGAAGTCGTCGAGGAGGATCTCCGACAACTGCAGCGAGCCCGTCACCGCCTTGCCCTTGTAGGGCCGGCCGTAGAGGCCCCGGACATCCGCGAGCGCGTAGAAGGCCCCCTCCGGCATCCGGCACCGCACGCCGTCCAGCGCGTTGAGGCCGCCCACGAAGAAGTCCCTGCGCGCGCGGTACTCCGTCACCATGGCGGCAATCGTGTCCGGCGGTCCCTGCAGCGCCGCCAGCGCGGCCTTCTGGCCGATGGACGACGCGTTGGAGGTGGACTGGTCCTGCACCAGCTGCATCGCGGAAAGCACCGGCCGAGGCCCCGCCGCATAGCCCATGCGCCAGCCCGTCATGGAGTACGCCTTGCTCATGCCGTTGACGACGACGAGCCGGGGCACCAGGTCCGGCGCCACGTCGCTGATGCCCAGCCGCTCGCCCGTGTAGAGGAGCTTCTCGTAGATGTCGTCCGTGACGATGAGGCAGTCGTGGCCGCGCACGGCCTCGGCGATGCCCTCCAGCGCGGCGCGCGAGTACACCGCGCCCGTCGGGTTGCCCGGGCTGTTGATGAAGACGGCGCGCGTGCGCGGGGTGAGGGCCCGGCGGATGGCGTCCGGGTCCGGCGCGAAGCCGTCCTCCTCGCGCGTGGCGACGATGACGGGCGTGGCTCCCGCAAGCCGCACCATGTCCGGGTAGCTGACCCAGTACGGCGAGAAGATGAGGACCTCGTCGCCCTCGTCCAGCACCGCCTGGCAGAAGTTGTAGAGCGCCTGCTTGCCACCGGACGTGACGAGCACCTGCTCCGGCGTGAAGCGCAGCCCGTTGTCGCGCTCCAGCTTGCGGCAGATGGCCTCGCGCAGCTCCGGGATTCCCGCCGTGGCCGTGTACTTGGTGAAGCCGGCCTTCAGCGCGTCGATGGCCGCCTGCTTGATGTAGTCCGGCGTGTCGAAGTCCGGCTCGCCGGCCGCCAGGGCCACCACGTCCACGCCTTGGGCCGCGAGCGCCTTGGCGCGGGAGTTGAGAGCGAGCGTGGGAGACGGCTTGATGGCCTGGAGCCGACGGGCGAGTTTCATGCGCGAATGCGTAGCGCGGCGGCGCCGGCCCGACAAGTGCCTCGATGCGGGCTACGTCTTCCGCGCGAACTTCGCCTTCAGCGCATCGTGCACATTGGGCGGCACCAGCCCCGTGACGTCGCCGTTGAACGAAGCGACCTCTCGCACGAGCTGGGAGGAGATGTAGAAGTAGTCCTCCCCCGTCATCATGAAGACGGTCTCCACCGTGGGCGCCAGCTTGCGGTTCATGTTGGCGAGCTGGAACTCGTATTCGAAGTCCGACACCGCCCGGAGCCCACGGACGATGACGCTCACCCCTCGGCGCTTGACGTAGTCCACCAGCAGACCGTGGAAGGCGTCCACCTCCACCCTCGGGTCCTTCACGGCGTCGCGAATCAAGTCGCGCCGCTCGTCCTCGGTGAAGAGCGGCGTCTTCTTCGGGTTCACCGCGATGGCGACGATGACCTTGTCGAACATCTTCAGGCTGCGCTGAATGAGGCTCAGGTGCCCGTTGGTGAGCGGATCGAACGAACCTGGGTAGATGGCGACCGGCATGTGTCAGGGAGTGTCGAACGGCCCCGGATGCCGGTCAAGCAATGGTCAGGGCGCCCGGTAGAAGCTCACCAGGGTGTCGCCGAACCGGCGTTGGTCCTCCAGCGTCAGCCCCGCATGGGCGTCCGGAGCGGCCTCCCGCTTGTCGTGCTCCACCACCAGCATCCCGCTCGGTGCCAGCAGCGCCGCCCCCGTCACCCCCTCCAGCACCGTCTCCACGACGCGCGCGGCATAGGGCGGGTCCGCGAAGATGAGCTCGAAGCGCTCGTTGCGCCGGCGCAGGGACTCGAGCGCTCGGACGACGGGCTGGGCGAGCAGCTCCACCTGGCTGGCGAAGCCCAGCGCGTCCGTGTTCTGCCGACACAGGGCCTGGGCCTCGCGGTCCTGGTCCACCAGCACCACGCTCCCCGCGCCTCGGGACACGGCCTCCAGGCCCAGCGCGCCGGTGCCCGCGTACAAGTCCAAGACCTTCTGGCCGTCCAGGAACTGGCCCAGCACGTTGAAGATGGTCTCCCGGACGCGGTCCGCCGTGGGGCGGATGTGGAGCGACGAGGACTTGGGACCGGCGATGGCCCTGCCCTTCGCGGAGCCTGAGACGATTCGCATAGGCGGCCCTTCTACACCGCGCGGCGGCTACTCGCCCCGGTTCTCCGCGAGGAAGCGCATCACCGAGCCGCCCGTGCCCACCGCGCCCAGCGCGGCGAAGACCTCCGAGGCCTCCGCGAACGACAGCGCCTCCAGCCGCTCCCGCGCCTTGGGCTCCAGGGGCGGCAGGCTGTCCTCCAGCACGCTCAACAGCTCCCCCGCCGCCACGCCCGAGGCGGCCGCCTTCTCCTCCACGCTCGCGCGCAGGTCCGCGGACCAGGAGCCGAGCGCGAGCCGCTCGAAGGGGCCGATGCAGTCCACCTTGCGAGCGCCCGCCGCGACGTACGTGGGGAGCGTCCGGGGAAAGCCCTCGCGCACGTCGCCCACGCACACCACCGCGCCGTATTCCGCCGCCAGGTCCACCACGGAGCGCAGCATGCCCACGTCGGGCTCGCCGCCGCCCAAATCCCGCTCCGAGACGCGCACGAAGCGCACCGGCACCTTCCACTGCTTGAGGCCCTCCAGGAGCGAGCGGTACGCGTCCAGCATGCCGCCGTGGCCCGGCGCAGGGGCGCTCAGCTCCAGGGACAGCTCGCGCTCCGTCACGGGGCCCGCCAGCGCGTTGACGGCCTCCACCGCGGCGTAGGAGTCCAGCCGCGACAGGTCCAGCGACACCAGCGAGAAGCCCGCGTCCACCACGCGGAAGATGCCCTCGCGCAGCGGACCGAGCGAGTCCTCGTCCGCCTTCACCACGCGCACGGGCCCGGCCTGGAGGAACAGCGGCCGGGAGTGCTCGGCCTCCACCGCCGCCTCGTGCACCGCCGCGACGAAGCGCTCCGCCGCGCCCCGGTCCGCCGTGGGGTGGGGACACGCCAGGCCCAGGACGGTGTCCTCGGAGCGCGCCGCGCGCAGCAGCCCGGGCAGCGCGCCCTTGGCCTGGACGGGCAGGCAGGGCAGCGCCACCGGGACGCGCTCCAGTGCGCGCAGCGGCTCGCGGGGGTTGAGCAGCGGAATGCGCGAGCCCGGACCCACTCGGGCCACCGTGTTGCCGGGTCGCAATGACAGCACCTTGTCCAGCACGCTCATGGGGCGCGGAGAATCGTCCGCGCACACGTCCCAGTGCAAGGTGAAGCTTGAGGGAGCGTCCGTTGCGCTACGCGGCCCCCACCCGCGAGGGCAGGTCAGCCGAGCGCCCGCTCAGTGCACCTCGCCCAGGTGGGCGTAGGTCTCGCTCTCGATTTGAATCGTGGTGTGGTCGATGCCGAACCGGTCGAACAGGTCGTGCTTCACCGCCGAGAGAATCTCGTCGTTGTTGCAGACCATGGGGTCCAGCACCACCAGGTGCGCGGAGAGCGCGTACACGCCGCTGGAGATGGTCCACACGTGCAGGTCATGCACCGCCGTCACCCCGGGCACGCGCAGCATCAGCTCCTTCACCTGCGGCATGTCCACGTGCGAGGGCACCGCCTCCATCAGCACGTCCACCGCGTCGCGCACCAGCCGCACCGCGCCCACGACGATGACCACCGAGATGACCGCGGAGATGATGGCGTCCACCACGAACCAGCCGGTCAGCGCCATGATGCCCGCGCCAATCAGCACCCCCACCGAGGACAGCGTGTCCCCGAGCACGTGCAGGAACGCGCCCCGGACGTTCATCGAGTGCGTGCGGTGCAGGAAGCCCAGCGCGCCCAGGTTCGCGAAGAGGCCCACCGTGGCGACGATGGCCATGGGCCCCAGCTTCACCGGCGTGGGCGTCTGGAAGCGCTCCCAGGCCTCGTAGAGGATGAAGCCGGTGATGCCCAGCAGCAGCACCCCGTTGAGCAGCGCGCTCAGAATCTCCATCCGGTAGTAGCCGTACGTCTTCTTCACGTCCGCCGGCTTGCCCGCGAACCACAGGGCGACCAGGCTCAGGCCCAGCGCCGACACGTCCGTCAGCATGTGGCCCGCGTCGGACATCAGGGCCAGCGACTGTGTGAGCCATCCTCCCACCGCCTCCGCCAGGGCGATGGTCGCTGTCAGAACGAGCGCGAAAATGAGCCGACTGCGGTCCTTGCGTCGCTCCTCCGCCAACCCACCCTTCCGAGGTCCATGCCCATGCCCGTGCCCATGCCCGTGATGATGGTGGCCATGGTCATGCCCGTGGTCGTGGTCATGCCCATGTCCTGCCCCGCGAGTGTGAGTGGAGGTAGTCACGGGAGAGAGAAGTGCGGATACAGGCCAGTCCTGAGGTATGAGAAGCGTGAAACACGATTCCGACGGCCCGGTTCCCTCCCCGGTGCGCGGGCCGGACGGAGGTAGGGATGGACTTCGAAAAGCACCAGAGCCTGCAGACCATCATCATGCTGAGAGATGTCATCCGCAAGTGGTGGCAGATGGAGCTCTTCTTCGCGGACCGGCACGGCGTGGTGCACGAGTGGCAACGTGGGGACATTTCCGCCCCCCCCAACCCGTTCTGCCGCATCTCGCTCTTCTCGAAGGAAGGCCTGCGGCGCTGCAGCCAGTCGGTCCGCGTGCTGCACGAGAAGTTCCGCGGGAACAAGAAGATGCGCCGCTCGCTCTTCCACGACTGCCACCTCAACTTCAGCATCGTGGGCGCGCCGCTCTACGTGGACAACGAGTACGCGGGCTGTCTCTTCGTGGAGGGCTTCGCCCGCCAACTGCTCAACGCGCGCGACGTGGAGGTGCTGCGCTCGCGGCTGCTCCAGTTCGCCCCGCCCTTCTCCGACCTGGACCGCGCCGACGAGCGCGTGCCGGTGCTGGACGGCGCGGAGCTGGCGAAGCTGTCCGACTTGCTGGAGTTCGCGGCGCAGGAGATCGCCACCCACGAATCGGAGCTGGCGCGGCGCGAGGAGCAGGCTCCGCCCCCGTCTCCAGAGGCGCTGGAGCGCTACCGCTTCGAGAAGATCATCGGCCGCTCCGGCCCCATGATGGAGATCTTCCGGCTGATGGAGAAGGTGGCCAACTCCGACTCCACCGTGCTCATCAACGGCGAGTCGGGCACGGGCAAGGAGCTGGTGGCGCGCGCCATCCACCACAACGGGCCGCGCAAGGACCAGCCCTTCGTGGTGCAGAACTGCTCCGCCTTCAACGACAACCTGCTGGAGAGCGCCCTCTTCGGCCACACGCGAGGGGCCTTCACCGGCGCGCTGCGCGACAAGAAGGGCCTGTTCGAGGTGGCCGACGGCGGCACCTTCTTCCTGGACGAGGTGGGCGACATGTCCCCCGCCCTCCAGGTGAAGCTCCTGCGCGTGCTCCAGGAGGGCACCTTCCTGCCCGTGGGCGGCACGCACCACAAGGAGGTCAACGTCCGCGTCGTCGCCGCCACGCACAAGGACCTGGGGGAGATGGTGAAGCGGGGCGAGTTCCGCGAGGACCTCTTCTACCGCATCAACGTCATCCGCCTGCAGCTGCCTCCGCTGCGCGAGCGCCGGGATGACCTGCCCGTCCTCATCGACCACTTCCTGCGCAAGCACCACCGCGAGGGCCAGCGCACGCGCGGCCTGTCCACCGAGGCCCTGGCCATCCTGGGGGCGTACGCGTGGCCGGGGAACATCCGCGAGCTGGAGAACGAAATCGAGCGGCTGCTGGTGCTCGGTGGTGATTTGGAGATGCTGCCCGCGGAGCTGTTGTCCAGCCGCATCCGCGACGCCGTCATCCCCGGCGGCGGCCCGTTCATTCCCCCGCGCGCGCACGGCCGGCTGCACGAGGCGGTGGAGGCGCTGGAGCGGGAGATGATCCACCAGGGCCTGTTGCGCACGCGCAACAACAAGAGCCGGCTGGCGCGGGAGCTGGGCATCAGCCGCTCCAACCTCATCTTGAAGATCGCCCGCTACGGGCTGGACCGGGGCCTGCCCGAGGACGAAGAGGCGGAGGCGGAGGCATGAAGGCGGAGGCCGTCTACTTCCACCAGGACTACCTGCACGTCCCGGACGGCGCGGAGCTGTACTACCAGGTCACCGGCGACGGCGAGCCGGGCGTGGTGCTGTGCGACGGCCTGGGCTGCGACGGCTTCGCGTGGAAGTACCTGGCGCCCTATCTGTCCCGGCACCACCGCGTGCTGCGCTGGCACTACCGGGGCCACGGCCGCTCCGGCATCCCCGAGGACCGCGAGCGAATCGGGATGCTGTACACCTGCGAGGACCTGCAGCGGGTGATGGACGCGGCGGGCATGGAGCGCGCCGTCCTCTTCGGCCACTCCATGGGCGTGCAGGTGGCGCTGGAGTTCCACCGCCGCTACGCCAGCCGCGTGCAGGGCCTGGTGCTGCTGTGCGGCAGCTACGGCAACCCGCTGGACACCTTCCACGACTCCACCGTGCTCAAGAAGATGTTCCCCACCCTCCGGAGGGTGGTGGAGCGCTTCCCCGAGCAGTCCGCCCGGCTCATCCACGCGGCGCTGCGCACGGAGCTGGCGGTGCAGCTGGCCATCACCCTGGAGATGAACCGCGAGCGCATCGCCCGCAATGATCTGGCGCCCTACTTCGAGCACCTGGCCCGCATGGACCCCGTCGTCTTCGTGCGGACGCTCGACTCGCTGTCCGAGCACTCCGCCTGGGACCACCTGCTCCACGTGGACGTCCCATCGCTCGTCGTCGCGGGAGAGCGCGACAAGTTCACCCCGGGCTGGCTGTCCCGGAAGATGGCCTCCCGGATTCCCGACGCGGAGCTGGTCCTCATCCCCGAAGGCACCCACACCGCCCCCCTGGAGGCCCCGGGGCTGGTCGAGGTCCGGGTCGAACGCTTCCTCCGCGAGCGGCTGGGCATGCCCTCCACCGCCAGCCCCCTGGACGGTGGCAAGGCCCGGAATTCCACCAGGGCCGGTTCCTAGAGTGACGCCAGGGTGACGAGATGCCCCGGATACCCGGCCTTTAGCCTGACGGGAGGGGTGTACCCCCTGGCTGAACGTCCGGGGAGCGTCCGCGCTCATTGCAGGAGCCGCACTCACGGCATATAAGCCCCCGCCTTCCGGGTTCCGGTGGGGATCGGGAGACCTGTCCACAACGCGGCTTCCCCCCCGCCATTCACCTCAGTTTGGTTCGTATGATTCCTCGCGAAAACATCCGTAACGTCGCCATCGTCGCCCACGTCGACCATGGCAAGACCACGCTCGTCGATCACCTGCTGCGGCAGGCGGGCACTTTCCGTAGCAACGAGCACGTCGCCGAACGGGTGATGGACTCCAACGACCTCGAGCGCGAGAAGGGCATCACCATCCTCGCGAAGAACACCGCGGTCAGCTACAAGGGCATGCAGATCAACATCATCGACACCCCGGGCCACGCCGACTTCGGTGGTGAGGTGGAGCGCGGTCTGCGCCTCGTCGATGGCGTCATCCTGCTGGTGGACGCGGCCGAAGGTCCCCTGCCCCAGACGCGCTTCGTGCTCACCAAGGCGCTGGCCATGGGCCTGAAGACGGTGCTGGTCATCAACAAGATCGACCGTCAGGACGCCCGCGCTCCCGAAGTGCTGGACCTGGTCTACTCGCTCTACATCGACCTGGGCGCGGACGATAAGCAGCTGGAGATGCCCGTCCTGTACACCGTGGCCCGTCAGGGTCAGGCGTCCACGTCGCTGGAGGTGCCCGGCAAGACGCTGGAGCCCCTGTACGACGCCATCATCAAGCACATCCCGCCCCCGGCCGCGTCGGAGGAGAAGACGCCGCAGCTGCTGGTGGCGAACCTGGACTACGACGACTACGTCGGCCGCCTCGCGGTGGGTCGCGTGCAGGCCGGTCGCTTCACGCCGAACATGCCCGTCGCCGTCGTGCGCGAGGGTGGCAAGGTCGAGCAGGGGAAGATCGTCAAGCTGTTCGGCTTCTCCGGCCTGAAGCGCGTGGAAATCCAGGACGCGGGTCCTGGCGAAATCGTCTCCATCGCCGGCATCGAGGACGTGTCCATCGGCGACACGTTCGGCGACCCGGAGAAGCCCGTGGCGCTGCCGCGCATCACCGTGGATGAGCCCACGATGATGATGATCTTCAAGGTCAACGATGGGCCGCTGGCGGGCAAGGAAGGCAAGTTCGTCACCTCCCGCAACCTGCGTGAGCGCCTGTACCGCGAGGCCTACCGCAACGTGGCCGTGCGCGTGGAGGACACGGAGACGCCTGACGCGTTCCGCGTCGTCGGTCGTGGCGAGCTCGCGCTGGCCGTCATCATCGAGAACATGCGCCGCGAGGGCTATGAGCTGACCGCCTCCAACCCGGAGCCGATCACCAAGCACATCGACGGCGTGCTGCACGAGCCCATGGAGCTGGTGTTCTGCGACGTGCCGGAGAACAGCGTCGGCGTGGTGACGGAGCGCATGGGGCCTCGCAAGGGCCGCATGGCGGACATGACGCAGCTGGGCTCGGGGCGCACCCGCCTCCAGTTCCGCATCCCCGCGCGTGGCCTCATCGGGTTCCGCTCGGAGTTCCTCACGATTACGCGCGGTGAGGGCATCATGAGCAGCCAGTTCGACGGCTTCGAGCCGTGGTTCGGCTACATCCCGAAGCGGAAGAGCGGCGCCATCGTGTCGGACCGCCTGGGCGACACCGTGCCCTACGCGCTGTTCAGCATCCAGGAGCGCGGCGCCCTGTTCGTCGCCGCCGGCACCACCGTGTACGAGGGGATGATCATCGGCGAGCACGCTCACGAGTCCGAGCTGAACGTCAACTGCTGCCGCGAGAAGAAGCTCACCAACATCCGCGCCGCTGGCCGCGACGAGAACGTCATCCTCACCACTCCTCGCGAGATGGGGCTGGAGAAGGCCCTGGAGTGGATCGCCGACGACGAGCTCGTCGAGGTGACGCCCAAGTCCGTGCGCATGCGCAAGAAGGCGCTGGCCGTGGGCGAGCGCTACCGCGCCGAGCGTGACCGCAAGCGTGAAGAGCGCGCGGCCGACGCCGAGTAGTCCCGACGCCGGCCCCAGGCCGGTGTAGAAACACCGAGGGCCCGTTCCCCAGCAGCTGGGAGCGGGCCCTTCGTGCGTCTGGGCTCAGGAGGCTCCGCGCCGGGAGGCCGCGCTCAGAACGTGTACTTCACCTTCGGGAAGATGGCGAAGGAGGTGATGTTGGGGCCGATGACGTAGCGGGCCAGCAGGTCCGCGCCCACGGAGAAGTGGTCCATGCCCGTGGCGTACTCCAGCCCCACGCCCACGCCCGCGTTGGGCGAGCTGACGGCGCGGCCCGGGTCCCCTTCATCCGGATCCACCGGCGCCGGGTCCATCCGGGTGTAGCCCGCGACGAGCTTGGGCGTCAGGTACAGCCGGTCCATCAGCCGCACGTGGTACGCGGCCGTGACGTCCAGGAACTGCATGGTGAAGTTGTCGGAGAGCGCGCACGTCTCCGTGCCGGGCAGGTAGCCCGCGAAGCAGTTCTGCGCGGACGAGCCCATGCCGAAGTGCGCGCCCAACGAGATGCGCTCCGTCAAGTCATAGCCCACGCCGAGCTGCAGGTAGGTCTGCGCGTTCGAGTAGGCGTTCTCCCCGCCCACGGTGAAGAACACGCCGATGTTCGTGTCGGTATAGAAGCCGCGGCGCGGCTGGAACTCCACCCCTTCCAGGGGCGTGGCCGCGAGAGCGGGAGACGACAGCAACACAAGCGCGGCAGCCAGCTGGGACTTCTTCACGGGTCCTCCCCACGCGGTGCCCTCCCGGTCCAACCGGAAGCGGCGCAGGACGTTAATGATGCCCCCCTCACTTCGGCAATCCGGGGCTGAAATGAAAGTGGCGTGGACCGTTCCGTCCACGCCACTTGAGAGACAGTCAGTCCGTCTCGACAGCGCTCGCGTCCGCTACCCCTCGCCCTCGGAGCCCGCCGGCGAGAACATCCACGGATACGTCACCGCCACCACACCGCCGCCCTTGGGCTCCGGGAACTTCCAGCGACGGATGCGGGAAATCATGCACTGCTCCGCCTTGGAGTTGCCCAGCGTCGACTCGGAGATGGTGGCGTCGGAGACCGCACCCGCCGGGTCGATGGTGAAGGCCACCGCGACCTTGCCCGCCAGGCTCGGATCCTTGTTCAGCTCCGACTCGTAGCAGTACTTGATTTCATTCTGGTGGCGCCGGATGACCTTGGCGATGACGTCCTTGTCCAGGCCGCCCACCACCGTCGTCTTGCCAGGGATGACCTTGGTGATGGACTTGCCACGGCCGCCCAGGTCGATGCCGCCCGAGCCACCCGCGCCGCGTCCGTCACCCTTGGTGCCCAGGCCGCCGATGCCCATGGCCGTTCCGCCACCGCCGGTGCCGGAGCCACGCGAGCCCAGGCCACCCACGCCCTGAGCGTCACCCATGGCCGCGCCACCCTTGAGGCCACCCAGTGCGTTGTTCAGACCGGTGCCGAAGCCGCCGGGGCCGAACACGTCCGAGGCGCCGCCCTTCATGCCCTTGAACGCGCCCAGCAGGCCGACCTTGCCCACCACCTGGCGGTCCTTCTCCTTCTTCGTCTTGTCGACGACGGGCGTGCCGGGCTTGGAGGGAGCCGCCTCCGCCTGCTTCGCGTCCTCCTTGCCGAACTTGCCCTCCTCGTCCTTCGCCTTCGCGCCCTCCTCCACGCCCTGGAGCTGGAGCTTCTTCGCCTCGAGCTTCTTCTCCGGGGTGACGAGGAACTTCGCCACGCGCTGCTGGGACTCGAAGATGTCGTCGTGCGGCGCCCGCTCCGCGCGCGGCGTCAACGCCATGGCCAGCACCACCGCCACGCCCGCCATCAGGCAGATGGTGGTGATCTTGAAGAACGTGTAGTCCGCCTCCACCAGCGCGTTGGCTGCGATCGCCGGCGACGGCTTCACGTACCGCGCGACGAAGGCCACCGTGCCGAACGACACCTCGACGCGGTCATACAGGCCCAGCTTGAAGACCTGCTCCTTGTCCTCCGCCGTCCCGGTGAGCTGCCCCGCCGCGCGCAGCGCGTCCTTCGACTTCACGTTCCCACGCTCGGTGACGATGGCACCCGAGCCCGCCGGCACGTGCACTTCCAGCACGTCCCCTCGGCTCACCGCCAGTTCGTACCGCTTGCCCACCGAGGGCGCATAGACGTGGAAGAAGTTCTTCTTCCCCTCGCCGATGGTGACGGGCACGCCGTCCTTGAAGTGCTGCACCGACAACAGCGTGTCGCCCCACAGCATCGACACCTGGAGCACCTTCTCCTTCACCGTGGGCATCGCCTCCGGCGGGAGCTGCTCCTGCAGGTGAGGAAGCACCGCGCGCCGGGGCGCCACGGTGACGGGCGGCGCGTGCGGCACCGGAGCGGGACGTTCCACGCGAGCCGCCGGAGGCGGAGGTGGAGGTCCCACGCGATTCACCGCGGGCGGTGTCACGCGCTCGGTGCGCAGTCCGCCCACGGACTGGGCTGGATTGGGGCGAGGGCTCGTGAAGACGAACCCTCCTTGCGTGGTGCCGCCCCCCGCCGAGGGAGGTGTCACCACCTGAGGCACCGCCATGGGCACCGGTGTCGGCGCCCGCTGGGTGACCGAGCCCTGGAAGCGCGGTCCCGATACCTTGGCCCCCGCGGGAGCCTGGCGCTCGGGTGGGTCGCCTCCAAAGAGGACCTCCACCCGCGTGCCGCCCACGCGAAGCACGTCCCCGGGTTTGAGCGGCGTGGGGATGACCAGCCTTTGGCCGCTCACCTCCGTGCCACCCTCGCTCCCGAGGTCGATGGCCGTTACCGAGCCATCCTTGTCTACCTTGAGCATTACATGGAGATTGGAGACCCGCGGATCCTGAATCTTCACCGCCGCTTGGGCGCCCGACCCCACGATAACGCTCTCCGCCTCCGAAACGGTTTCCACCGTGGAGCCATCAGGCCCCGTGATTCGAAGGGTCAAGCCGTTTTTCTTCGCCGCCGCCATGAGGATTCTTCCTTCTTCCCTTCCGCTCCCGAAAACGCCTGACCGCCGCCGCTAGAGGTTGTCGACTGACTTCTGAAGCTCCGGGTCGAAGTTCTCCCGGACCTTGATGAGGCTCTGGAAGTCCGTCTTCTTGCGGTGGAGCACGTATGAGCCTTCAGGCTTCGTCAGCTCGCCCTCCACCGCGACATCGGTGAAATCAATCACAGTCTTCTTCCGGAAGACCGTGCGGTCCTCCTCCTGGATGACCTTCACCGTGTCCTTCGATTGGCCCTGCTCCTGCGCCACCGCAGCCGGCGCCATGAACAAGAGCCCCACCACCGTCACCGTCGATGCCAGACGCCTCATACCCAACCTCCTGTTGCTTCCTCGGGTGTGACAGCGGGTTCTCGAAGAGGTTCCCGCGAGTCCTTGCACGGGGCGATCCAAATCCAAGTCCCTGAATCCTATGGAACTTGCTCGCCGCCTTCCAACTGGGGGGCTGGAGGATGGAAAAAACTTCCCCCCAGCCCTGTCATCTCTGCCCCCTACTTCGTGGGCGCGGGAGCCGTGCCCTGCTGCGTCGGAGCGGCCGCCCCCTGGGGAGCAGGCACCGGCGCGGGAGCAGGCGCACCCGTGCCCTCACCGCTCGGCTGCGCGGCCTCCGCGGGCACGTTGCCAGCGGGCGCGGCCGGCGTGCCCTCGGCGGGCTCGCTCGACGCACCCTCGGCGGACTCGGCGCCTTCCTCGGTGGGCGCGCCCTCGGTGGGGGCGGCGTCCTGGGGCGCGTTCGCGTCCTGCGGGAGCTGGTTCAGCATGGAGCCCGCGCCGCCGGTGGCTTCGTCCTTCTTCTCGCCTTCCGCGCCCGCGGTGGCGGCCTCGGGAGGTGGCGCCTTGAGCATGTTCTGGAGGCCGGTGACCTTCGCGGTGATCATCTGCCGCTCTTGTTCAGTGGTGGACTCCAGCGTCTTGCAGCGGTCCAGGAAGGCCACGGCGCGCTCCCAGCCCGCGCGGTCCGAGGCGAAGGCCCAGCCCGCGCCGCACACGGCCTCGGGCAGCTCCGCGCGCTTGGCGAGCACCTTCTCGAAGGCCTCGCCCGCGGCGATGCCCTTCTTGGAGTCGCGGCCCTTCTGCCCATCCAGCGCCCAGGCCAGCGACAGGTGCGCCTCGGTGGAGTCAGGCTCCAGCTCGAGCGCGCGGGCGAAGGCCTTCTCGGCGCCGGCGTAGTCGCGGTAGCTGAGCGCCAGCGCACCGAGGTTGAGGTAGCCCGGCGCGTACTTCTCGTCGAGCGCCACGGCCTTCTGGAACTGCGCGAGCGCGCGCGGCCGCTCATCGAGCTTCAGGTAGACCATGCCCAGCAGGTTGTAGAGGGCCGGGTCCTTCTCCGCGTGCTTGCGCGCGGTGCCCACCAGCAGCTCCGCCTGGCGGTACTTCTCTCGCGCATAGGCCACGTAGGCCAGGTTCTTGTACGCACCCGGGTGGTCCTTGTTGCGCTCCAGCACCTTGCGCGCGGTGGCCTCCGACTCGTCCAGCTTGCCCAGGTGGCGGTACGTCGCGGACAGGCCGTTGAGCAGCGCGGCGTCATGCGCGCGGCCCGGCGCCTTCAGCGCCTTCTCGAAGAGGGCAATCGCGTCATCGCCCCGCTCCTGCGCGCGGTACACGTTGGCCAGGTTCACCACCGAGGGCGTGTGCGCCGGCTCCAAGAGCAGCACCTTCTCGTAGGCGGTGCGCGCGTCGTCCACGCGGCCCTGGCGCTCGGCGATGACGCCCAGGTTGAACTGCGAGTTGAGGCTCTGCGGCGACTTCGCCAGCACCTTCTCGAAGCCCTGACGAGCGGTGTCCAGGTCTCCAGCCTCGTAGGCCTGGATGGCCTGCGCGAACGTGTCAGTGGCGTTGGCCTCCGTCGGCGCGGGCTTGGAGGGCGTCGCCGAGGCCACGGGCGCGGAGGGCGCCTGCGTCTCCGGCATGGCGGAGGGCTTCTGCTGAGGACCCGTCGCGCAGCCGGCGGTGAAGGCCAGCGAGCCGACGACAAGCGAGCGGAACCATTTCATCGGCATCTTTCCCGTGGAGATCTTCGAAGTGTCGAAAGTCATGGCCGCACCTCCAGCACCGCGGCCGTGGGTGCCTGCGTTCTATCGTCCGAGGCGGGCGGCTTCGGAGCGCCGTCCTCCTGGGGCTCGGCGGGAGCGGCGGGCTGCTCCGGGCTCGTCGCCGGCGTGGCGGTGGCGCCCGCGGGACCTCCCGGCTCCTTGGCGAGCTCGGCCGCCACGAGCGAGTCGCCGCCGCGGTAGCCCACCTGCTTCACCTGCGCGTAGGCGCCCGGGTGGAAGCGGTTCACCTGGTCCTGCGCGGCCAGCGTCCACGGGCCGTAGAGGCCCAGCTCGTAGGACTTCTCCAGCGCCTTCTCCAGCGCCTCGTTGGCCTTGTCCTCCAGCGGCAGCGCCAGGTTCTCCAGCTCCGAGCGGTACATGCCGAGCTGGTCCTCGTCGAGCCCCGTCGGGTCCGGCGAGTCCATGATGTTGCGCGCGAAGTCCGCGTACGCCAGGCCGATGCGCGTCAGCGAGGCGATGCCCCACTCACCCGAGCCGGTGGACAGCACCGCGAGGTACTCCTTCTCCAGGCGCTGGATTTCGCGCTGCTTGGCCGTCAAATCCCGGCGGATGGTGCTCACCCGCGTGAAGCGGATGTCCGAGTAGCGCTTCCACGAGGGCTCCAGCGCCAGGAAGCGCGCGTGGGCATACGCGTTGAGCGTCGCGTCCTCCTTGCGCACCGCCTCGGGCAGCTTGGCGTACGCGCGCACCAGCTCCGCCTGCACGCGCTCCTGCTCCCGCGCGTTCTTGAGCTGCTGCCACGCGAGCAGCTCGTGGTAGCGCGCCAGGTAGAGCTGCGTGGGCGTCGCACGTGAGTCGCGGCTGTAGCCGTCCGCGAAGGCGCCGAAGGCCCGGGCCGCATCGCTCCACTTGCGCTCCTTCTCCCAGACGAGCGCGGCCGAGTAGGCCACCTGCGGCACGTCCTTGCGCTCCTTGAAGCGCGCCACGTACGCGTTGTAGGCGGACACGGCCTTCTGGGCCTCGCCAGCGCCCTCCCACCACACGCCCGCGTTGAACTGGGCATCCGCCACCCAGGCCCCCGCCTCGGCCACCAGCGCCTTGCGCTCGGCGGCCTTCTGCGTACGACGCGAGTCCGCGTCCTCTTCTCCTCCCGGCGTGTCGCCCTTCTTCGCCGTCGGCTTCGCGCGGGCGTCCTTCGCCTTCTTGCCCTCGGGCTCACCGGCCTTGAGCGCGGCGTCGTACTCGGCGACGAAGGACTCGGCCAGCGTGGCGGCCTTGCGGTAGTCGGCGACCTTCTCGTAGAGGCCGGCCAGCGTGTAGCGCGCCTTCAGCTCGAAGGGGCTGCGCGGGTACTCGGCCAGCACGCGCTCACCCGCTTCGATGCCGCGGTCCAGCTCGCCGGCTTCCTGGGCGATGGACATGGCGTAGACGAGCGCGCGGTCGGCGTTCTCCGACTTGGGGAACTCCTTGACGAACTTGAGGAACTCCTCGGCGGCCTTCTTCGGGTTCTTCTCCTGCTTGTAGACGACCTCGTCCACCCACTTGTAGTGGCTGCCCTCCACCACGCGGCCCACGCGGGCGGCGAAGTCGGAGCCGGGCTTGGACAGCTTCTTGTTGTCGAGGAACTTGCGCGACAGCGTGGCCAGCTCCAGCCACTCCTGACGGCTCTCCAGCACGTACATGGTGAGGTCCGCCGCGTCACGCGAGCGCCGCTCCTCGGGGAACTTCTCGATGATTTCGCCGAAGCGCCGCGCCGCGTCCACGAAGTGGCTGCGGTCGTAGAGGATGACGGCCGCCTGGTAGCGCAGGTCGATTTCGTCCTGCGTGTCCGGGTAGAGCTTCACGTACGTGTCGCACGCGGAGACCAGCCGCTCCTCGAACTTCGTGAGCGACTCCTCTTCCTTCTCCTTCGCGTCGCGCTTGACGATCTTCTGCCGCGCGACGTCGCCCTTGTCCTTCTTCTCGTCGACCTTCTGGCCGTCCTTCAGGTCGCTCTTGGCCAGCTGGCCGCGCTCGATCTTCACCAGCTTGTCGTAGGCGAGGATGGCGTTGAACGCGGCGCTCTTGCGGTAGCTCTCGCTGGAGACCTCGCGCGCGGAGTCGCGGTCCGGAATCTTGAACGCCACCACCGCGTCGTACTCGGCGGCGGCGGCCTGCCACTCCTCGAGCGCCCAGAGAATCTCCGCGTAGAAGAAGCGGAGGTTGAAGGCGGAGTCCGCCACGTACTCCGGGTTGGAGCTGGAGGCGAAGGCGTCCACGTACTGCTTGTAGATGTCGCGCGCGAGCCGGTACGTCTCCACCTGGCGCGTCTTCTGCGCCTCCTGGTGGTACTCCGTCACCATGACGCGCATCGCCTCTTCCGTGACGTTGAAGGCGTTGCGCAGCACGGGGGCCTTGCCCTCGTTGGCCTTCCACCACTCGCCACCCGGGCTGTAGAGGTCCACCATCCGCTTCATCTCCTTGCGGACCTGCTGCCGCTGGCGGAGCCCCTCGAAGGCGCGGACGACGGCCTGCTGGTATTCGGGCGCGCTGACGCTCATGGGCTCGTCGTCGACGAGCGTGCGGTAGAGCAGAATCGCGCTGTCGAAGTGGCCCGCGTCCACCAGGCCCGCCGCCGTCTTCGCGATGAGGCGGCCCTGGCGCTTCGCCGGCGCCTTCTCGCGGAAGTAGGAGATGGCCTGCTTGGGCTGATCCAACTGGACGTAGAAGACCGTCAGGTCGTTGAGCGCCTCGGTGCGCAGGTCGCCCAGCTCCGGCTGCTTCGAGGCGTAGTCCACCACCTCGTGCAGCTTCTTCAGGCCCGCGTCGTAGTCACCGGTGTTGTAGTCGCACCAGGACAGCTTGTAGACGGCGTAGCCGTAGATCTTGGGCACCCCGGAGTCGCGGGCCTTCTCATAGTTGGCCTTGGCGGGGATGAGCTTGTTCGACTCGAAGTAGTGGTTGCCGAGCTGGATGTACGCGTCCGGCACGAACTGCGAGCGGGGGAAGTCCTTGATGAGCTCCTCGTAGCGGGCCACGGCATCGTCGCGCCGGCCCAGCTCGTAGAGGTTGTAGCCCATGGAGAAGAGGACCTCGTCGCGCTGCGGGTACTGCGGATAGCCGCGGAGGATGTCCTCGTAGATGCCCATCGTCTCCGTGCGGTAGCGCTCGCTCTCGCGATGGTCCTGCTTGGGGGCCTCGCCCTTCTCGCCCCGCGCCTGCGCCGCGTCGAACTTCTTCTCCTCCGCGAGGAAGCGGTCCATCTCCAGCTGGTAGAGGTACTTGGACTTCTCCCAGTACAGCTCCGACAGGCGGTAGAGCATCTCCGCCTTCTGCGGGTTGCCGTCCTGGAGCTTGGGGATGAGGCGCTTGAAGGCCTCAATCGCCTCGTCGCGCTTCTTGTCCGCCAGCGCGTTCTTCCGCGAGTCCGCGATGCGGGGGATGTCGGCGAACTTCGCGGTGGCGGGCTTCACGCGCGCCGGGCCGCGCCGCACGTCCTCCGGCGCGACACCGGGCGGTGGGGCCTCCTTCGCCGCCTCCGCCTTCTTCGCCTGGGCGCCCTTCTTGCCGCCGCCCTTCTCCGCCGCACCGGAGGTCTTCGACGCCGACGTCGCAGCGGGCTTCTTCGCCGCCTTGCGCGCTGGCGCTTCCGCCGCCTCTCCCACCCCGCCGCCAGTAGCGAGCGCAACGCCCACCGCCAGCGCACCGAAACGAAGCACCACCTTCATGCGAGCTCCCGACTGTGAAGCCGCCCCGACCACCGAGCAGCCGTTCGCCCGGGCACGAGGGACGAACGAAAGTAGACGCGCACTCCACGAATGAGAAGTGGTGTGGAACGCCTCTTGCGACGGAGTGGACGCACCCGACAACGACGAAGGGGACCACCCCGGCACCTGATGTGCGCCAAGGAGGTCCCCTCGTGGACGATGTCAGGGCAGCCGCGGCCCATGGCGTCACGGCTGTTGTTGCTCGGCTGTCTTCGCCGGGCAGCCGCGCTTCAGCGTGTACTGGTAGTACCCAATCTCGTCGATCCAGAACTCGCCCTGGAACTTCCAGTAGTTCCACGCCGCGCCTGGCATCTTCGGCCGGTAGAGCGACTGGCGCGTCAGCAGCGCCTTCTGGTCCACGCCCGCCTGCAGCAGGTCCTTCTCGTCCAGCGCCGTCTGCACGCGGATGATTTCGGCCTGGTCGGAGAAGGTCCGCAGGTTGTCCGCCGCCTCGCGGATGCGGCTGCGAGCCAGCGTGCCGCCCACCTGGAGCAGCGTGCCGCGCACGTCCTCCAGCGAGGCCACCGTCTGCGTCGCCAACGGCGTGCCGCGCCACGCACCGCCGCTCAGGTCCTTCTTCTCCTCGTCCAGCTTCGCCAGCACGCGCATCACCTCGCGGATGCGCTCGTTGTTGCGCAGCCACAGGTACACGGGGCGCGGCAGCCGGCGGTTCTCCGCGGCCACCAGGTTGTAGGCCTGCACCAGGTCGCCGTCCTCGGCGGTGAAGGGCTCCAACTGCTTCGCCATGGGGCCATACAGCTCGTCGAAGGCCGCCAGCGTCGTCTTCACCTCGTCGTAGAGGCACGAGTAGTAATAGACGGTCGACTTGAGGATCCAAGACTCCGGCTGGAAGGCCCCGGCGAACTGCGGCGCGTGCAGCGCCTGGAGGCTGCCGAGCGACCCACCGAAGTCCTCGTTCTGGAAGCGCGCGAAGCCGTTCTCGAAGAGGGCCTGGTCCCAGTAGCGCGTGTAGCGAGGCACGCGCTCGTAGGCGACGGTGGCGTCGGCGTACTCGCCCCGGCGGTAGTGCAGCCGGCCCAGGCCGATGAGGGCCAGGTGCTGCGTCGCCTTCAGCTCCACCTGCGGCTCCTTGGACGACAGCGACGCGTTGAAGGCGGCCAGCGCCTCCTTGTCCAGCGCCTCGCCCTCGCCGGGACGCCCCGGGAAGCGCGGGTCCGCGAGCACCACGCCCAGCAGGTAGCGCGCCTTCGCGTAGACTCGGCTGTCCTTGGGCACCGCCTCCAGCAGCGAGCGCGCCTCCTCGAAGCGCATGCGGCGCTGGCTCACCGTGCCCACCAGGTAGTTGATGCGGGCGAGCACCTCCTTGGGCAGCGTCACCCACTTGTCCCGCACCTCCTCCGAGTACGCCTGGTTGAGGATGCTGGGGATGAGGTTCTGCTCGTCCAGCTGCTGCTGCATGTCCACCAGCCCCTCCACCGCCTTGAGGTACGAGGGGTGCGAGGGCCCGGCGTTGACGATGGCCGCGTAGGAGATGAAGGCGGAGACGGGCAGGCCCTTCTTCGCCAGCGACTGCGCGAGGAAGAACTCCGCCTTGCCCTGCGTGTCCGCGTCACCGCCGGACTCCGAGGCCTGGAAGAAGAGCGGCGCGGCGGTGTCGTAGTCCCCCGCGTTGAAGGCGGCCAGCGCGCGGTTGTAGCCACCCGAGTCCTGCTGGGCGGCCACCGCGAACGGCGCCAGGACGACGAGGATGTGGAGCAGTCGTTTCATGGCGAGTCGTGCCTTCATGGGCGCAATCAGAAGAGGAACGAGAAGCCTGCGTAGAAGCTGATGTTGTTGAGGACGTCGGAGGACGGCTCGGCCACCAGATCCCGGCCGAGGATGATGTCCTCGCGGTAGTTCTTCTTCGTCTTCGGGTCCACGCCGTCGAACTTCTCGTACTTGCAGCCGCCACTCAGCGGCAGCGAGCCGAACTCCTGGCCGCTGGCGCGCGCGGCCTCCAACTGCTCGAAGTCCGCCAGGTTGCAGCCGTCCACCTTGTCCACGCGCGCCGTGTAGATGAGGTCCCTCACCTCCAGGCGCAGCGCATACGACTCACCGAACTGGAGGCGGAACCCGCCGCCCACCGAGCCCAGGAACTTGGTGCCGGTGTCACCGAAGCGCGCCGGGACGTTGAAGCGCTGCCCGTCGACCTCGTTGGAGACTTCGGGACGGATGAGGTGCCGCGTGGAGCCCACGCCCGCGCCGCCGCTCAGCACCAAGCTGAACTGCGCCAGCTTGTCGTCGAGGAACGCGAACTTCCCGTACAGCGGCGTCACCTCCACGCCCGCCTGCGCGCCCCAGACGAGCAGCAGCGACGAGGCCGCCTGCGCCTGCTCGCGCACCTTGTCGATGAGCTCCAGGTTGAAGTCGCTCTCGTTGGTGTGCCAGTTGTACTGGCCCGTCACCTGGAGGCCGAAGTTCTCCTGCAGGTGGTAGATGTAGTGCAGCGCCGTGCCCGCGTGGTTGGTGTACTTGCCGTTCACCTGGACGACGGCCGGGTACAGCGCCAGCTCGTGCTTGCTCTCGTCAGCGAAGCGCTTCTTCTGGACGATGTGCAGCGACACGTTCGGGTTGTAGAGCGGCGCGCCATTCACCAGCCGCTGCTCCCGCGCGTCCGTGGTGCGCGGCGCCTCGTCCGACGAGGCCAGCACCGGCGCGTCGTCCGGCGTCACCGGCGCGTCCACGTCGCGCTCGGGCACCGACTCGGGCTCGGACACCACGGGCTGCTCGTCCTGCGCGTCGTCGTCCATGGGCGCGAGCGCGGGCTCCACCTTCGGCGCCTTGGCGGCCTCCGAGGGGACGGTGGGTTCCGGACGCGCAGTCGGCGCGCGAGGCACCTCCGGCTTCGGCTCCGGGGGCTGCGCGGGCGGTGGAGGCACGGACGTCTCCGCGCCCGGCCCGGGCACGGACGGAGCCTCCTCCGCCTGGGCGAGCACGACGGCGGACGGCGGGAAGCGCGGTGGGGCGGCCTGGGCCGCCGCCGCGACGAGGAGCGCGAGGGACAGAATCGGTCGCATGGTTTTCAGGAGTCCCTAGAAGGAAAAGGTGTAGCCGAGGTCGAACTGCACCAGGTGCGTGAGGCCGGGACTGGAGGCGACGTCACCCGTCACCCGCCCCGCCTCCCAGTCGTCGCGCACCAGGTTGACGCGGTAGTTGTCGCGGAACACCCAGTCGCGCAGCTCCAGCCGCACGCCGTGCTTGTCGAGGATGAAGAAGCGGAAGCCCACCGCCGCGGACACCACCGGCGCCATGCGCGTCTCGCGCACCCAGTAGTTCTCCGACGCGGAGCCGCGGTCCTCCAGCGAGGTGCGGTTGTCACAGACGCCCAGCTGGCGGTCCACCACCTGCGAGCACTGGATGACGGAGTTGCGCTGGAAGCTGCCCACGCCGCCCCCGGCCCAGACGTACGCCTGGAAGTGCGCCGGCAGGTCCGACACGAGGCTCAGCTTTCCGTAGATGGGCGCCCAGCGGATGCCGGCCACCCCGTGGAAGTTCATCTCCCAGAGGTCCTCCAGCTCGTCCGTGACGCGCTTGTCCTCGCGCGCCAGGAAGCTCTCGGAGATGGAGCGCGCCAGGCCCGTGTGGCGGCTGGCCGCATAGCCCGCGCGCGCCTCGATGGCGAAGGTGTTGAAGAGGTTGTAGGCGACACCACCGGTGAAGAAGTAGTGCGCCGTCAGGTGCGACTGGACGGGCAGCCCCACCCCCAGCGACACCTCCAGGTGGCCACCGGGCTCGTACAGCCGATTGCGGACAACGACGTTGTCGAGGACAGCCTCGTCGTCCTGCGCGGCGGCCCCAGTGGCCGCCAGCCAGACCAGCAGTGCAGCGAAGACGCGGAGCATGCGTGCGTTCATGGTTCCTGCCCGGCCCAAGGGGATGGGCCGCCGTGTGCGGGAGTTCAAAGCCTCCCCCATCCAGGGAGCCTGCGTCACCCGACGCCAGGTCCCTTCGTGGCGCATCCATGTGCGCACGGCTTCCACTCACGACAAGGCATTCGGGCCACGAGGCGGAATTATTTTCACCCTCGGGCACCCGCGCCGCCCACCGGTCAACGTTTCAGGGCCGGGAAACGCCCACGTCCGGGCACGACACGGGCCACGGCTTCCCACCGGGGACACACCCGTGCCCACTCCGGCCGCAGCGAAGCCCGCAAAAGGAAACGCCCCGCCCGGATGCCCGACGAATCGGGCCCGGATGCGGGGCGTCAGGAGCGCTTCAGGAGAAGACGCTCAGCAGCGGATCAACCGCGGCGCGCGGCCTTGTGCTGCTCGCGCATCGCCACCTTGATGCTGGGGCGCAGGAAGACGATGGCGTTGTTGTGGCCGGGGACGGCGCCCTTGACCAGCACGAGGCCCTTCTCCAGGTCCACTTCGACGACGGTCAGGTTCTGCGTGGTGACCTGCTCCACGCCGTAGTGACCCGGCATCTTCTTGTTGGGGTAGACGCGGCCCGGCGTCTTACGTTGACCGATGGCGCCCGGGTGACGCTGATACTCGTGCGTACCGTGCGTCTTGGTCTGCGAACCCTTGAAGCTCCAGCGGCGCATGACGCCGGAGAAGCCACGACCCTTGGTCACGCCCGTGACGTCCACGAGCTGGCCCTTGGAGAAGAGGTCCGCCTTGATGGCGTCGCCGACGTTGAAGGAGGTGGCCTCCTCCACCGTGACGCGGAACTCCTTCACGTGGCGGCGGTACGGGACGTTGGCCTTCTTGAAGAAGCCCCGCTCGCACTTGTTCAGAATCTTCTCGCGAATCTCACCAAAGCCCAGGGTGACCGCGGAGTACTGATCCTTCTCCGGGGTACGCTTGCCCACGACCTGGCAGGTGCTCACGTCGATGACCGTCACGGGAACGAGGTTGCCCTCGTCATTGAACACCTGGGTCATCCCGATTTTCTTGCCAATCAGACCCTTCACGTCGTCCTCACACTGCCAGCGCGCGTAGGCGCGGAAAAACCCAATAAAATCAATGATCTGGCCCGCGAACTAGACTGCGGTCCCCAGGAAGCGGCGCAATGTAGCAGACATACCCCCTACGTCAAGCACTACGGGCGGGGGAGCGCCTCACTGAGCGCGATCAAGCCTTGGGTAGAAGGCCGCGAGCTGCGCATCAGCGATTCGTTGAGCGTACACGTCCTCGCCCAACAGGAACAGCGCTTGATCCAGATAATCCTCGGCGGCCTTCACCTGTTCCTCCAACGTGGCGATGGATTGATCCACTTCCGCCATGCGCCGCTCGTGCTCGGCCAGTCGGACCTCGGCCTCGTCCTCCATCTCCAGCAGGCGCTTGTGGGCCAGGATGCCGGCCGAGCCGGGCTGACCGGGCTCGGGCGTGAGGGCGGTGGACAGCCGCTCGTCCAGGTCCTCGACCTCCCGGCCGAGCCGCATCTGGGTGAGGCGGTTCTTCTTGAGGTTGGTGCGAGCGACGTCGATGCGGGAGACATCCTGCCGCGTCAGCTCCATGTCGGCGATCTTTGCCTCCAGCTTGATGAGGCCGTCGGCGGCGTAGCGCAGCTCCGCGCGCTTGGTGGCGAGCGTCTTGCGCAGGTCCTTCACCTTGCCGTCGATGGCATCCACGGCCTTCTTCCATTTGCGGACGGTGGCCTGGAGGCCGACCTTCTCCGCTTCCTGCTCGTCGAGGAACGCCTGATAGGCGGCGTCCTCGTCGTTCATCTCCTGCTCGAACGCCGCCAGCTCGTCACGGCGCGCCACCACCGCCTCCTCCGCCTTGTAGACGCGGTCCATGGAGCGGGGGCAGTTCGGCTTGCCCGGGAGTCTGTCCCGGGCGAGGTCGCCGAGCTGAAAGATGAGATCGTCGTAGCTCTCCTTCGCCATGGGCGGATTTCTACGCCCAAAAAGCGGGGACTGTCACCGGGAGAGCGAGCGCCCGACGCTCGTTTTCAGGAGTCGGCGGGCGCGGCGGCGGCGGTGGAGCTGGCCATGGTGGTCGCGGCCAGGGGTCCCTCGGCCAGGGCGAGCAGCTCCCGGGCGCGGTCCTGCTCCTCGGTGCGGTTGAGCTCGCAGACCCACGCGGAGGACAGGTCCGCCTGCTGCCGGGCCAGCTCCGCGGTCGTCTCGTAGCGCGCGGCGGACGCTCGGGCGAAGGCGCCCTCCCGCCGCAGCTCCTTGAGCGTGTCCGCATCCAGCTCGATCTCCTCGGGGGGCACCGGCAGGGGCCCCCGTCCCAGCGCCGCCAGTCGCGCGAGCAGCCGCGAGGCGTGCGCTCGGCAGAAGGCGGCGAGCACCATCAGCCTCGCGCGGACCCTTGCGTCCATGATCCGCTCGGCGAGCATCGTCATCCGCCGGGCGGAGACGACCTCCGCCTCCCACGCGGCCGCCAGTGCCGCGGCCAGCCGGGTATGCCTCGCACCCATCTACGTCCCCCGATCCCTACCCACTTCGAGCCCAACGTAGGGATGGGTGTCTCCGGATTCAACCGAGTGCGCGCTCGACCATCCAGTAACCACCAGCGGCGAGGATGCACACGGACAACACTCGCACCGCCCCCCGGTGCAGCCCGGGCCTGCGCTGGAGCATGCGCAGCGGCGGCAGCAGCACCACGACGACCATCGCCTGCCCCAGCTCCACGCCCAGGTTGAAGCCCACCAGCGACTTCACGACCGAGTCTCCCAGGCCATAGCCCGCCAGCACGCTCGCGAAGCCGAAGCCGTGCACCAGCCCGAAGAGGAAGGTGATGAGCGCGCGGTGGCGGTGCTCCTTCAGCACCAGGTTCTCCACCGCCACATAGATGATGGACGCGGCGATGGCGGCCTCCACCCAGCGCACCCGGCCCTCGTCGAGGACTATCCAGCCGAGCGCGGTGGCCCCCAGCGTCAGCGAGTGCGCCACCGTGAAGGACGTCACCAGGAGCAGCACCCGCTTGAGCCCGCCCCCCACCAGCAGCACCGCCAGCAGGAAGGCGAGATGATCCACGCCCTCGAAGATGTGGCGCAGGCCCAGCCCCACCCAGCCGAAGAAGCCGCTGACGGCCGACGAGGTCCCCTGCCCTGCTCCGGGAATGGCGAGCGAGGGCTGGGTGGCGTCCGCGAAGAGCGCCCCGGGCAGCTCCCCGTCCACCGCGCTGCCCAGGATGACGCGATAGCCGGCGGGCAGCACCGACAGCACGGTGTAGCGCTGCTGGAGCGGCCCCTCCGGACAGGTGAAGGTGGCGGACAGCTCCACGAACGTCTGGCGGAGCAGCGCTGTGTGGGAGGCGCGCGCGCAGGGCTGGCCTCCGGCGGTGAGCGGCATCGCGTCCCACACGCCGACCTCGAGCGCGGTCCGGCGGGCGTCGAGATCCGCCTGGGACACCGTCCCATCTCCGTCCGCGTCCGCGGGGACGAGCAGGGCCAGCGTGCCGGCGGTGAGCGTGATGACCTGGCGCACCTCGGGCTCGGCGGGCCCGGCGCGGCGCACCTGCGTGTAGAGGATGTCGGCGTCGTGGGCGGAGGCGGCGCTCGACAGCAGCCACAGACCCGCGAGCAGCCCTCTCCAGGGGAACTTCGTCATGGCGCGCGAGCCTGCCGTCCCGGGCGGCCCGCGTCCACCGGCCCTGGGGCTATTCCGGGATGACCTCCAGCTGGATCTGCTGCCGACCGCTCAAGCCCCCATGCCGGGCGCCACAGCGGGGACAGAAGATGAGCTGATCCCACTCCCAGAGCAGCTTCACGTCCTCACCACAGCACAGCATGGGAATCACGCGCAGCAGCTCATCCGGCTCCGGCTCCATGGGCCCCGGCAGCGCCTCCGGCGCCACCGCGACGAAGGTGGGACGGGGGTTGAGCGACAGCGTGCGCGAGACATGCGCGAGCTGCTCGTAGCGGACGTGGTTGGCCCACGCGCGCGCCACCGACTCCAGATGCGTCTGCTGCGCGGGGGTGAGGAAGCCGTCCGCCTCCGCGCGATTGCCGCAGTAGGGGCAGCGCCACACGGGCAGCCCCTCCTCGCCTTCGTGCGCGTTCTCCAGCGCGAAGAAGGCCTGGAGCTTGTGCAAGAGCGCGCGGGCGTCGTGCGGGCCTGGTCGCGTCTTGAAGGGGCGCATGCAGCTGGGACACTCGCGGCGCGTGAAGCCCGCGGTGTCCCGAGGCAGCTCCACGCCCTCCGCCTCCAGGCCCGGGCCACTCATGACAGCGCCGTCCGCCGGCCCCGCGACACCACGCCCATCACGAAGGCCACCAGCGCGAAGACCAGGAACAGGTGCACCCAGTACCCCTCGGTGGAGCCCGCCGTCAGGCCCAGTCCCCACAGCACCATCAGGATCATCCCTATCGTCCAGTACACGCGACACCTCCCCTCGTCCCCTAGCCGGACCGGCGCAAGCTAGGAACGCGCGGGCCCCCAGGCAACCCATGTGCTTTTCACAGGAAGCAAAGTTCCCTCTCCGGGCATTTTTTCCGACCCGTGAGAGACCGCGCGCCTCATGAATCCGTCGGAGTTCCAAGAGATCTAAAGGAGATAGAGGGAAGCAACCCCCGCATAGGGCTCTGGCACGGCGCCTGCTTGGGTGTCTCCCCGTCGGAGTCGAACGAACTGGGGAGGGCGGGATGAGGGGCTGGACGGTGGCGGTGACGACGGCTGCGATGCTGGTGGGAGCGGGTGCTCAGGCGTTTCCGGTGCAGGTGCCCTCGGGCCCCCAGGGTGAGCCGGCGGAGGTGACGCAGCTGCGCACCCAGCTGGAGCAGCGGGAGCTGGAGCTGAGGGCGGCGCTGGCGAAGCTGCAGGTGTACGAGGACGAGGCGCTGCACGCGGAGGCGGAGCGGCTGGGCGTGGTGGAGCTGGTGAAGGCGTCGGGCCTGCCGGTGCACCAGCAGCGTCGGCTGTCGGTGGCCATCGTCCGCGAGGCTCAGCGCAACAACGTGGACCCGCTGCTGGTGGTGGCGGTCATCAAGTGCGAGAGCTCCTTCAACAACTACGCGGTGTCCCACGTGGGCGCCATGGGGCTGATGCAGGTGATGCCGGACACGGGCACGTGGCTGGCGGACAAGGCCGGCTTCCGGCTGGGCCGCAGCACCAACCTGTTCGACGCCGAGACGAACGTGGCCCTGGGCACGGCCTACCTGGCGGACCTCATCGAGCGCTTCGGCTCCGTGGAGAAGGCCCTGGTCGCCTACAACGCGGGCCCCGGGCTGGCCCGGCGCATCCTGGCGAAGAAGGAGTCGCGCACGAAGTTCATGGCGGGCTACCCCACCAAGGTGGTGAAGGAGTTCCGCAAGCTGAAGGCCTACCAGGAGCGTCAGCTCACCCTGGCCGATCAGCAGAAGACGGTTGACCGCCAGGGTTGATCGCCAGGCGACACCCAGGGCGCCCGGCACCTGACAGTCGCGTCATTGTTACGAATCCGGGGCTGAAATTCCTTCCTCATCCGAGGCAGTGTTCGCGCCGGGCAGTGCACCCCATGGATTTTCCATGGGTTTTCCGGGTGAGACATTGGCCCGGAATGTGCTCCTGCCGCCGTGCCCAAGACTTTGGCACGGCGCGCACACACCATCCACGGGAGAGCACAGCAATGGCGGGTTTGCAGATCCACCGCGAGGACGTCGCAGGTCACATCACCCTGCGTTTGGAAGGGGTTCTGGACGGAAAGACGGCCCATGAGGTCCAGCTGTCGTTGGACTCCTTGAAGGGCTGTGAGGTGGTGCTGGACTTCACCCATCTGCGCGAGTTCAAGGACAGCGCGGTGGGAGTGCTGACGCGGAACATGGCGAATTCGGTGAAGCTGCAAGGGCTGGCCACGCATCACGAGCGGATGTTTCGCTACTTCGGGGTGGGCGCCAGCGTCGTCGCCCACCGGCCCTACTACACGCCCGAGGATGTGCTCTCCCTCTGAGGTGACGAGGGAGCGGGCGTCCCCGGAGGACGCCCTGGAGACTGGCGTGCCGGCCCCCGGGGGAGTCGGCTAGAGTGGCGGGCAGATGAACCAGCCCGCCCGCGTTCTCGCCGCCGCCGCACCTTCTCCCGCAACCGCGCGCACGGCGATGGAGCGCATCTCCGCCGAGCTGGGCCGGGCCGTCCAGGGCAAGGAAGCCCAGGCCCGACTGGTGACGACGTGCCTGGTCTCCGGCGGGCATCTGTTGCTGGAGGACGTGCCAGGTGTCGGGAAGACGACACTGGCGGAGGCCCTGGCCCGGGCGTGCGGGCTGAGCTTCGCGCGCGTCCAGTTCACCGCGGACCTGATGCCGGCCGACATCCTCGGCGCCCAGATATTCCACGCCCAGACGGCCACCTTCCAGTTCCGCCCCGGTCCCCTCTTCCGTCAGCTGGTGCTCGCGGACGAGCTGAACCGCGCCCCGCCCCGCACGCAGTCCGCGCTGCTGGAGGCCATGGCGCAGGGACAGGTGTCACTGGACGGGAGCACGCACGCGCTGCCCTCGCCCTTCACCGTGGTGGCCACCCAGAACCCGGTGGACTTCTCCGGCACCTATCCCCTCCCCGACTCGCAGCTGGACCGCTTCATGCTGCGTCTGTCCCTGGGGCACCCCGCCCCGGACGTGGAGGCGAAGCTCCTGGCCACCCGGGGACGCGCGCCGCCGCTGGATGCGGTGCAGACGGTGTCCAGCCCCGAGGAGGTGGACATGCTGCGGACGCTCGCCTCGGAGCTGCGGCTGGACGGCACGGTGGCCGACTACGTCGTGCGGCTGGCGCGGGCGACACGCGAGCACGGTGACATCGAGCGAGGCGCCTCCACGCGCGCGGTGCTGGCGCTGGGCGCCGCGGCCCGGACGCAGGCCTTGTGGGAGGCGCGTGACTTCGTGACGCCCGGGGATGTGCGGGCGGTGCTGGTGCCGTGCTGGGCGCACCGCGTGCTCCTACGCAGCGCCGTGCAGGGCGTGGCCGCGCGCGACGAGGCGGCGCACCTCTTGGAGGAGCTGACGCGAAAGGTGCCGGCGCCGCGGTGAACCTCCGCCTGAAGCAACGTCGGGCGCGCCTCCGCGCCTGGCTGCGGCCGCCGCGCACCCTCAAGGTGACGCGCATTGGCCGCACGTATCTGGTGGTGACGTTCGGCGTGGGCCTGGGCGCGCTCAACACCGGCAACAACCTGCTGTACCTGCTGCTGGGCCTGCTCTTGAGCATGGTGGTGGTGTCCGGCGTACTGTCGGAGCGGTGCATCCGGGACATCTCCGTGCGGCGCGTGGGCACGGACGCGGCCTTCGCCGGGGAGCCCTTCGCCTTCCGCTGGGCCGTGTCCCGCAAGCAGGGCCATGCCTTCGCCCTCACCTTCTCGGAGGCGGACTCTCCGCTGCTGGGCGGGGGCGGCGTGGGCTACCTGCCGGCGAACGTGGAGCACGTGGTGCGGGCCAATCTCACCGCGCCACGCCGGGGGCCCTTGCGGATGACAGGCGTGCGCGTCACCACGACGTGGCCCCTGGGCCTGTTCGCCAAGACGCGCGTGCTGCCCCTGGAGGGCCTGCTGCTCGTCTATCCCAAGCGCACCTATGCGTGTCAGGAGCCCGGGGACGCGGAGCGCGGACCGGTGGGCGACTCGGGCAACCCCCGCCGCAACGACGGCAGCGGCGACGTGACGGGCCTCAGGGAGCTGGCCGAGGGCGAGGACGCGCGCCGCATCCACTGGCTCAAGAGCGCGTCGACGGGGAAGCTCCTGCGCGTGGAGCGCGAGCGCGAGGAGCGCCGCACGTGGGTGCTCACCGTGGAGGCGGGGCTCGCGGGCGACGCGCTGGAGCGGCGGTGCGAGGAGGTGGCGGCGCTGGCGCACCGGCTGCTCGACGAGGGCCATGAGGTGGGGCTCAACACCACCGACCGACGGCTGCGCTCCGGGGCGGGCTCCGCGCAGGAGAAGCGCATCCTCCGGGCCCTGGCGTGGCTGGGCTTCGAGGGCGCTCGCGAGGAAGAAGAGGAGGCGGCATGACGAAGGGCTCGCGGCTGCGCCTGGTGCTGCGGGACGTGGCCTCCGGCTGCGCCTTCGCGTCGATGGCCGTGTCCGGTCAGCTTCCGTTGTGGACGCTGGGCCTCTATGGCGTCGCGCTGGTGGCGGCGCTCGCGGGCAAGCGCCTGTTCGCCAGACGCGCGAAGCTCACGGCGCTGCTGCTCCTGGGCGTGGCGGCGGTGCTGGCGGTGAATGTCACGTCCGGCGCCCTCAACCTCGTGGTCGCCGCGTGTGCCTTCGCGGGCCTCATCTCCGCGCACCGGCTCCTGTCCGCGCCGGACGCCGCCACGGATGGACAGGTGCACCTGTCTGGCCTGCTGATGGTGGCGGGTGGCGCGGCCCTGTCGGGCGAGCTCGTCTACGGCCTGTTCCTCGTCGCCTTCAGCGTGCTGTCCAGCGTGTCCATGGCGCTGGGCGTGGTGGAGGCCGCGGTGCCGGAGGGCGAGCCCGTGCCGGTGCGCGCGGTGCTGCGTCCCCTGGCGACGGGCGTCACCTTCGCGGTGGCCGGGGCCATGGCCTTCTTCATCCTCTTCCCCCGCCTGAACTGGAACATGACGGGCCCGCGCGCCGCGCCGGGATTGGGGCCTGCGACGACGGGCTTCTCCAACACCGTGCGGCTGGGCGGCGCGGGGACCATCAAGGACAACCCTCGCATCGTCCTGCGCGCGACGCTGAGCCCGGACCCCGGGGGGGACGCGCTCAACGCCTACTGGGTGGGCCGCACCTACGACATCTTCGACGGGCTGGAGTGGACCAACGCGGGCGGCGTGCGCCGCGAGCGCGAGCCGCTCCTCACGCTGCGCCCGGGCGGCGACAACCTCATCCACCAGCGCGTGGAGTTGCTGCCCGCATATGGCGGCCGCACGCTCATCGCCCTGGAGACGCCGTCGCGGCTGGGCAACGCGGTGGCCAACGGCAGCACCGGCAGCCGGCGGACCTTCCTCCAGGAGCTGGCAGGCGGCGAGGCGCGCTTCCTGGAGGCGGGCCTCTCCTACTCCTACGAGGCCTACAGCCTTCCGCCGGGCGGCAGCGGCGACACCTTCCGGCGCCTGCCCTCGGTGGAGCAGGACGCGCTGCTCGCGCTGCCGGAGGCGTTGGACCCTCGCGTCTCCCAGACGGCGGCGCGCGTGCTCAACGGCGAGCGCGAGCCCCTGGCCGCGGCGCAGAAGCTGGCCGCCTGGCTCCAGCGCGAGCACGCGTACACGCTGGAGCTGAGCGGCGAGCGCGAGGACCCGCTGGCGGACTTCCTCTTCGAGCGGAAGGCCGGCCACTGCGAGCACTTCGCCACCGCGCTCACGCTGATGCTGCGCACCCAGGGCATCCGCGCGCGGCTGGCCACGGGCTTCTTCGGCGGCGAGCGCGTCAATGACGGCTACGTCCTGCGGGCCGGCGACGCGCACGCGTGGACGCACGTGCTGGTGCCCGAGCGCGGCTTCGTCACCGTGGACGCGACGCCTCCGGCCCACCGCCCCAGCCAGGGCTCGCGGCTGCTCCAGCGGCTGCTGGGCTTGTACGAAGCGCTGGAGTCGCGGTGGCGCAACTCCGTCGTCGACTACTCCTTCCGGGACCAGGTGGACGTGGCGCGCGCGCTGGTGCGTCCGCCGAAGGGCTCCGAGAGCACGGAGCGAAGCCGCCTGCCTCCTCCGCGCGCCTGGGGCGCCGCCCTGCTGGCGGGCATGGTCGTCTACGCCGCGTGGCGCCTGGTGACGCGGCTGGTGGGGCGCCCTCGCCCGCATGAGGCCACGCGCTTCGTCGACCTGGTGGAAGCGGTGCTCCTCCCGGCGCGGCTGTTCCGGGCCGAGGGCGAGACGCTCGAGGACCTGGACGCGCGGCTGGCGCGCGAGGGCCATCCGCTGGCGCCCGCGCTGGCCCCCGCCACCCGGCGCTACCTGGAAGCCCGCTTCGGTGGGCGTCCCCTGCGCCAGGGCGAAGCGGAGCAGCTGATTCGCGCGCTCCAGCGCGCCGTCACGGCGCACGTGCGGCTCGAGGCCCAGCGAGCTCGCGCGGCGGCGGCGGAGCCCCGGGCTCGCGCGTCCTGAAGCTCGCGTGTCCGGATGCCCCTCGGGCGTCCCTGCTCGCGCGGAAAATGCTCCCGGACAGCATCCCCCGCCGTCGTTAGCCGTTCTTCACGGGAAGACGACAGCGGCCCATGCGGCCCTGTCGCCAGGGGCTCCCTTGCCTGGCTGCTGGGGGCCCCATGCTCGCTTCGCGTCCCGGGTGAAGAACCCGGACGCTCCTCGCGGGAGGCATGTCGTGCACAGAGGGGCACATTCTACAGCCGTGAAGTCGCGGCGAGTTCCCTGGTCGGCCGTAACCGTTACAGCCCTTTGTCTTTGTACATGAGCTCCGCATCCGCCAACCCCCCGCAGACATTGGGGAAGGTGTGGGACATCGCGCTGGCACCGCGGTTGCTCTGACAGCCTTCGTTCAGTCGTCAAGCGGTCCGAAAACCTAGCGGCCTCGTCAGCGAGGCCCCACGTCGGGAGAAACCATCCATGCAGGCGTCCACCGAGCAGTCGTCCAACTCCGGCTCCCTGGCGATGTACCTCTCGGAGATCAACCACTACAACCTCCTCACCGTGGAGGAGGAGCAGGCGCTCGCGCGCAGCTTCATCCGCGGTGAGCTGGCGGCGGGTCACCGGTTGGTCACCTCCAACCTGCGCTTCGTGGTGAAGGTCGCCTACGAGTACCGCTCCTACGGCATCAAGATGTCGGACCTCATCCAGGAGGGGAACATCGGCCTGATGAAGGCCGTGCAGAAGTTCGACCCGGACAAGGGCATCCGCCTCATCTCCTACGCCGTCTGGTGGATTCGCGCGTACATCCAGAACTACATCCTCAAGAGCTGGTCGCTGGTGAAGCTCGGCACCACGCAGGCGCAGCGGAAGCTGTTCTTCAGCCTGGCGCGCACGCGCCGCGAGCTGGAGAAGTTTGGCAACGGCGAGGCCGTGGTGAACGTGGAGGAGATTGCCCGCCGCCTGCACGTCAAGCCGGGCGAGGTCCGGGAGATGGAGCAGCGCATGGGCGGCCGGGACTTGTCCCTGGACGCGCCCATGGGCGAGGACGGCGGCAACAGCCACGTGGACTTCGTGGTCAGCGCCGCGGCGCCGCAGGATGACGAGTTCGCCGACAAGGAAGAGGCGGGCCTCATCAACGCCCGCGTCCGCACCGCGCTGATGCGGTTGGATCCGCGCGAGCGCTTCATCATCGAACAGCGGGTGATGAACGAGCGCCCCATGACGCTCAAGGAGCTGGGCGAGCACTTCGGGTTCTCCCGCGAGCGCGCCCGTCAGCTGGAGATCCGCGCCAAGGACAAGCTGAAGACCGAGCTGGCGGCGCTGATGGCCGAGGTGGATCCGGACGCCGCGGCGATGCAGCAGTAGCCCCCGCCGGACTGACGCGGCGGGTCGGGCCCGCTGGAACGAGAGCTCGCCAGGCGCCTCCACCCACTCGGGGTGGGGGCGCTTGTCATTTGCGGGGCATCACTTCGCGTCGCGGGCGGGGCCCTGCTAGAAGGGGCCCGATTCCCTCGTAAGGAGCCTTTCGCTTGGCCCACGGTACCCCGCCGGTCGTCGACGAGCGCGTCCCGATCGCGCAAATGCAGTCGCTCCACCAGCACACGCCCTACGTCCCACCCGAGCAGTCGCCCACGGAGATGACGATTCGAGCCCTGGTGCTCGGCTCGTTCCTGGGCATCGTGTTCGCCGCCTCGTCCGTGTACCTGGCCATCAAGGTCGGCCTCACGGTGTCCGCGTCGATTCCGGTGGCGGTGCTCTCCATCGCCATCTTCCGGGCGGTGGGCAAGTCGAACATCCTGGAGAACACCATCGTCCAGACGACGGGCTCGGCGGGCGAATCGCTGGCCTTCGGCGTGGCCGCGGCGCTCCCCGCGCTGCTGCTGCTGGGCTACGACATCAGCCTGACGCACGCCTTCCTCGTGGCGGCGCTGGGCGGCGTGCTCGGCGTGTTGATGATGATTCCGCTGCGCCAGGGCCTCATCGTCCAGGAGCACGGCAAGCTGCCCTACCCGGAAGGGACGGCCAGCGCGGACGTGCTCATCGTCGGTGAGCAGGGCGGCACCAACGCGCGCACGGTCATCATCGGCTTCCTGGTGGGCGGCATCTACAAGTTCGCCTACTCCGGAATGAAGCTGTTCCGCGAGGTGCTGAGCACGCCCCTCAAGGGACTCAAGAGCGCCACGCTGTCCACCGAGGTCAGCCCGGAGCTGCTCGGCGTGGGCTACATCATCGGCCCGCGCGTGGCGGCCATCACCTTCGCCGGTGGCGTGCTGAGCTACCTCATCCTCATCCCCGCCATCTCCTTCTTCGGCGCGGGGTTGGAGCAGCCGCTGCTGGTGCACAACGGGCAGCTCATCCGGGACATGTCCCCGGACCAGATTCGCAACGCGTACGTGCTCTACATCGGCGCGGGCGCCGTCGCGACGGGCGGACTCATCAGCCTCATCCGCTCGCTGCCGACCATCATCGGCGCGTTCAAGCGCGGCGTGGAGTCGCTCAAGGCCTCGCGCGGGCACGGCGGCGGGCCGCAGCTGCTCCGCACGGACCAGGACCTCCCCATCACCGTCGTCCTGGTGGGCAGCGCGGCCCTGGTGCTCGCCATCTGGCTGGCGCCGCCGCTGGAGGTGAACTTCATCTCCGCCGTCCTCATCATCATCTTCGGCTTCTTCTTCGTGACGGTGAGCGCGCGAATCACCGGTGAGATTGGCAGCTCCTCCAATCCCATCTCCGGCATGGTGGTGGCCACGCTGCTCGTCACCTGCCTCGTGTATCTCCTGGCAGGGTGGACCAGCTCGCAGGACCGCTTCATGGCCCTCACCACGGCGGCCATCGTCGGAATCGCCGCCTCCAACGGCGGCACCACCGCGCAGGACTTGAAGACGGCCTTCCTCGTCGGCGGCACGCCCAAGAAGCAGCAGATCGCCCTCTTCGTCGGCGTGCTCACCAGCGCGATGTTCATCGGCCTGGTGCTGGTGACGCTGAACAAGGGCGCCACCGTGACGATTCCGGAGCCGCACCCCGGCGTGCAAGTCACCGAGATGACCCAGGAGACGCGCACCCAGTACACCTTCCCGTGGGCCGTGTCCGCACAGGCGCTGACGTCGCGCGGGCTGGACGAGGCCGCGCTGCGCAAGGCGGCCTGGGCGCAGGGCTATGACCTGGCTTCCCAGGATGGCGCGCTGGTGCTGCACAGCTGGCGGCAGGTGAGCGCGCAGGGCGTGAGCGGCGTGACGTTGAGCCCCACGGGCGGCTCGCAGGTGAAGGTGTCCGAGCTGGGCGCCATCACCGAGGGCCCCCAGCGCACCTTCAAGGAAGGCTACGTGCGCGGCGCGGACACCCCGGTGCCCGCGGGCAAGTACCTGGTGGATGACAGCGGCAGCATCCAGTACGTGGTGGACCCGGGCATCGGCGGACGCATCAGCAGCTACGAGGGCCAGGCCCTCACCCGCTACGCCGCGCCCAAGGCGCAGCTCTTCGCGCTCATCATCGACGGCATCCTCACGCAGCGGCTGCCGTGGGACCTGGTGCTGCTGGGCGTGTTCATCGCGCTGATGCTGGAGCTGTGCGGCGTGTCCTCGCTGCCCTTCGCGGTGGGCGTGTACCTGCCCATCAGCAGCAGCGCGCCGCTCTTCGTCGGCGGCATGGTGCGCTACCTGGTGGACCGCCTGCGCGGTGGCAGCGAGTCCGACTTCTCACCGGGCACCCTGCTCTCCTCCGGCTACATCGCCGGTGGCTCGATTGCCGGCGTGCTCATCGCCTTCCTCGAAATCGCCACGGACGGCGCGGGCTCGCGCGCCATCAACCTGCCGGCCGTGTTCGGCCACGAGGGCGCCTTCGGTGGCTTCCTCAACGCGGTGGGCGAGAGCGAGCTGGCGCACCCCCTCTGGTCCAACCTCTGGGGCCTGCTCTTCTTCGGCGGCCTGACGTTGTTCCTGCTGCGCTCCGCCCTCAAGGGCCCCAGCGCCGCGGTGTCACCACCGCCCGGCAAGTAGGCCCGTGAGGTGACGGCGCTCCCCTGCTGGGAGCGCCGTCCCTCCGGTCACCGTTGAACTCCGAAGCGGCTCGCGACCTTAGAAGTTCGTGTTCTGCGAGCTGTTGACGAGCCTGAGGTAGTCGCAGGTGCCGCTCGCGTCCCAGCTCACCCGGAAGAAGCCCCGGGAGCTCAGGGCCTGCTCCCAGAGCGCGGAGACGGCGGCGTTGGGGATGCAGGTGTAGAGGACCGGGCTGGTGCCACCCGGGGGAGTGGTCCGCGCGTCGAAGCTGCGCGTGCCGGCCAGGTCATCACGGAAGGACGCGGAAGAGGTCGACGTCGCGTCCTCACGAAAACCGATGAAGTTGCCGTAGCAGAGCCCCGAGCCATCCGCGTTCTTCTGGCAGAAGACTGTCTGTGATTGGAGTCCTCCCCACGCGACGGGAGCGAGCCCCAGGACAGCGAGCGCCACCCCAGGGAACAGAACCCCGCGGAGAAGGGGCTTGGACAAAGTGAATTGTTTCATGTTGTGACTCCTGAGCCGTGCGACGTTCGACTGCTCAAAGGGAAGTGAGACCTACGGCAAGCCATCGAAACCCGGCGCGGGGATGAGCCGGTCCTGGTTGATGGCGACGACGAGTTGCTTGCGGAGCGCGTCCGCCTCGGGGCGACCTCGAAGGTGGACGAGTTCACGTCGAATCTCGAGAACGTCCTCGGCTGTCATGCGCCCGCTGGAGACCACCCGGTCCACCATCGTGCCCGCACGCACCACGGCCTCGCGCTGCTCCGAAGACGGCTCTGGCGCGGTGGGAACGGGAGCCTCCGGCGCGGAAGAGCCCACGACGGGCCCTCCCGACTCCTTCAGCAAGGTGGCCACCCGCAAGGCCATGGCCTCCTGGTCCTCGACGGAGAGACGACTCTCCCGCGGTGCCAGGAGGGTGGCGGTACCCACCGGGCTCGCCCCAGTCGCACGGGAGCTGGACTCCAGCGCCTGGCGCAGCGAACCCACTTCGTCGGTGAGCTGCTCCATTCGCTGCGTCTGGGATTGCTGAGCCTGGCTCACCGCGAGCCAGCACCCCACGGCGCACCCCACGGATGTGGTCAGACTTGGAAGCCAGCCACGCAAGACCTGGGTTGTCATGGAGGGGTTCAGAAATGCGAGTACTGGCTGCCGTTGATCAGGAACAGCGAATAGCACTCACCCGAGGCCGACCAGTAGATGGAGAAGAAGCCCTCGTGGTTCATGGCCTTGCTCCACTGCGCCTCCGTCGCCGCGTCGGCCAGGCAGTTGTAGTACGTCGTCGTCGCGCCCGAGGTGAGGTTCGCGGAGAAGTACGGCGCGCCGTTGCTGACCCGCGTGAAGGACGCCACGGTGTTGGCGCCGGCGTGGTTGCGGAAGCCAAGGAGGCTGCCGTGGCACCGACCAGAGCCATCCGCGTTCCTGTAGCAGTTCGCGGATTCGGTCTGGAAACCAGCGAAGACCGCGGGGGCGGCCAGCAGCGTCACGAGACAACCCGCCGAAGCTGCGTGTTTCAAGACATGGTTCATGTGAATTCCTCTCCAAATAGAGGCCAGGTCTTCCGGCCCCTTGAAATGAACCATAGAGAGGGCGTCTGACATCTCACGTCAAAGTGGCGCGATGGAGTCCGGCACCTGTTCCCGCTCGGGCGCCGCCTGCGTGGACGTGGTGCCCTCCGCGCAGACGTACTCCGTGCGCAGCGGCGTGACGAAGCCCACCGTGCCCACGTAGACGAGCGCGCCCCACCAGGGCCAATACACGTCCACGCGCGACACCCCGTGGCGACACTCCGACGCCGACACGTTGGCCGTCGACAACCCGTACACCAGGCTCACCCCCGTGCGCGCCTCGGGGAGCCCATCCCGTGGGGCGCCCGTCCGCACGCTCATCCGGAAGCACCCCGGCAGCCCCAGCAGAAACACCCCACAGGCCATGACTCGCAGCATGCGCTCGACACTCCTCACGGTACGGCGGCGGGCGCACGATACCCGGTAATTCCCGTGCGAAGGCGTCGAGGTAGACCCATGTCATCCAAGTCCGCGAACTTCCAACCGCCGCCGGCTGGGGCCCCAGCGGATTTCGCGGTAGGCTGGTGCTACCGCCCGAGCGGAGAGTTGCAAACGCATGGCCCATCCCCAAAAGACCCAGGAAGCGAGCACGGAGCCCGAGCAGACTCCGGAGATCCGCGAGAAGGTGGAGCTGGCGCGCACGTTCGCGTTCCACCTGCTCAAGGGCATCAAGCAGATTGGCATGTACCGCCACAATGATGCGCGCTTCCCGGAGTTCCTCGCCAAGGCCCTGGAGTCCATCACCCAGTACACGGAGAAGTACGGGCCGCTGTCCCTCAAGGTCGAGCAGCAGAACCTGACGCTGCACAACGACTCGCTCTTCACCGAGGACACGCCGCTCCCGTACAAGTTCTTCCGCGACGGCATCCGCCAGCTCATCTTCCGGCCCGGGCTGGCGGTGGAGGAGCTGGTCACCTTCACGATGATTGCCCTGTCGGAGCCGGAGCGCGGCGCCGAGGACGTGCTGGCCCAGCTGTGGCGCGCGGGCATGGAGCACGTCGAGTACGTCGTGGTGGAAGGCTTCTCCATGGAGAACGCCAGCGAGGAGGAGGTGCAGGTCGAGGTGGACAAGGTGGTGGGCTACCTCTACGCGCGCCTCCAGACGAACTCGGACGACTACCTGCGCTTCGCCCGCGTGTCCGCGGAGGACCTGGACGCGAAGCTGGACGGCGTGGAGCAGATTCGCGGCCTCGTCATCGGCGGCCGGCATGCGTCGGATGAGCTGAAGGCGAAGCTCCAGCGCGAGGTGTCGGAAGAGGAAGGCGCGCGGCTGTTCCCCAAGCTGGTGAGCGCCGTGTTCCAGGTGGTGGAAGGCGGTGTCGAGGACGGCGCGCTGCTCGAGGAGATCTTCGTGCAGCTGCTGGACATGCTGCTGCTCCAGGACGACTTCGGCACCATCAACCAGATTGTCCTCAAGCTGCGCGCGCTGTCGCAGAAGGAAGGCGGCGCGCCGCTCGAGAAGCTGCTCGAGTCCTTCCTGCACAAGATGGGCGAGGAGCAGCGGTTGATGCGCCTGGGCGAGTCGCTCAAGGGCGCACGCCCCAAGCACCCCGCGGACGTGACGCGCTACCTCCAGGCGCTGGGCCGCGACTCCGTCATCCCCCTGCTCACCGTGCTGGAGACGCTGGAGATCCAGGAGAACCGCGCGCTGTTGTGCGACGCGCTGGCCGTCGTCGCCCGGGAGCTGCCGGAGCCCTTCGTGGCGCGGCTGATTTCAGACCGTCCGCAGACGGTGCGCGACATGGTGTACGTCCTGGAGAAGAGCAACCACCCCGAGCGCATCAAGATGTTCGGCCAGGTGCTCAAGAGCCCCAACCTGGTGGTGAAGCTGGAGGTGCTCAACATCATCGGCCGCGGCCGCACCGGCGAGGCACGCCGCCTCATCTTCGAGGCGCTCGCGGACCCCGTCTCCCAGGTGCGCATGGTGGCGGCCCGGATGCTGCCGGAGTTCGACCGGGACAAGGCGTTCTCCGACTTGATGCGCCTGATTCGCGAGCCCGCGTTCGACAAGAAGACGCCCGACGAGCGCACCGCCTTCTACATGGCCGTCGGCGCCACGGGCACGCCGGGCGCGCTCTCGCACATGCAGCAACTGCTCTCCGTGAAGCCCTCGCTGCTCAACAAGAAGCGCGTATTGGAAGACAAGATGCTGGCCATCGCCGGCCTCCAGGGCGCCTGCTCCATCCAGAGCTACAAGATGCTGCAGGCCCTCGTCGAGGACCGCACCCTGCCGGTGGAGCTGCTCACCGCGGCGCGCAAGGCGATGTACCAGACCCGCAAGACGCTGTTCGGTGACTCGGCGCTCCCAGAGGAGGCATAGGTCCATGGCTGAGAACCTCAAAATCACCCAGAACCAGGACGAGAGCACCAACGAGTTCGGCCGCGAGCACAACGAGAAGCTCCAGGCCCTCTCCCGCTCCATGGTCGCCGGCCTCTACATGCTGGTGCGCTCGGTGAAGATGTATGACCCGGAGAACGGCGTCTTCCAGAAGCCGCTGCATCAGCTCCAGGACATCATCAATCAAATCATCGGCAAGGAAGGCCGGCTGGAGCTGGCGGGCGTCAAGGACTCCTTCTACCTGAACAGCATGCTGGTGAAGGTGGACCTGAACTCCATCGAGAACCAGCGATACCTCCTGACGGAGATGCGCGCCAAGGACGTGGGCGGCTTCACGCTCACCAAGCCGGTGACGGTGCCGGAGCTGAAGAACTTCATCTGGATCTTCAGCAAGGAGCAGTCGAGCACCTCCGAGGAGGACGGACTCGCGGGCCGCAAGCTGCTCAACATGCGGGTGGCCAAGTTCTCCAAGCTCAAGGAGAAGCTCGACAAGGACATGAACAACGTGGGCGACCAGAAGGTCGATCGCAAGAAGTACGCGATGACCGTCTATGCCCGCTCCGTGTTCTTCCTCACCAAGTACCTGGAGTCCGTTCGCGCGGGCAAACCCATCAACGCCTCCAAGGCGCTGCGGCTGGTGCAGGACTTCGTCGACATCAGCTACGAGCAGAAGACCCACTTCCTGGGCATGACGACGATGCGGCGCGAGGACGACTACCTCGTGTACCACCAGGTCAACGTGTGCCTGAGCTGCATCGTCTTCGGCGCGGAGCTGGGGCTCACGAAGCCGCAGCTGCGGGACTTGGGCTACATCGCGCTCTTCCACGACGCGGGCATGACGACGCTGCCGGAGGAGCTGGCCACCAAGCGCGGGGCACTGACTCCGGAGGAGCGCGTGGCGGTGCAGCGCGCGCCACTCATCTCCGTGCGCAACATCCTGATGGAGAAGGGCTTCAGCCGCTCCACCCTGCTGCGCGTGGTGACGACCTTCGAGCACAAGACGGACTTCGGTACCGCGGTGCGCGACTCGCGCGGCAACATCCAGATGATCATCCCGAAGACGAACCTCGGGGCCTACGCGAAGATCATCGCCATCTGCGACGCGTACGACGCGCTCACCTCCAAGCGCCCGTACCGCGACGCCTACGGCCCGGAAGTCGCGCTGATGCTGATGTGGACGGAGATGCGCAACAAGTTCGACCCGGAGCTGCTCGAGGTCTTCATGCGCGTCATGGCCATCCAGCCCGTGAAGGTGCTGTCCAAGCGCCAGCAGTCGCTCAGCGTTTCCGGCTTGTAGTCGCCGCGGCGCGCTTCTTGGGCGCAGCCTTCTTCCGCGCCGGGGCCTTCTTCGGCGCGGCGGCCTTCTTCCGCGCCGGGGCCTTCTTCGCCTTCGCCTTTGCCTTCGACGCGGGCTCGGGCTCGGGAGCCTGGGGTCCCCGCAGCAGCGTGAGCGCGGCGGTGAAGTCCTCGGGGAGCGCCGCTTCCAGCGAGAGTGCCTTGCCCGTGCGCGGGTGCGCGAAGGCCAGCTTCCACGCGTGGAGGGCCTGACGCCCCATCCGCTCCTGTGCCGTCCCGGCCTCGCCCTTCGGCTTGCGCCCGGCGCCATAGAGCGTGTCACCGAGCAGCGGGTGGCCCGCCTCCGTCAGGTGCACGCGAATCTGGTGCGTGCGCCCGGTGAGCAGATCCACCTCCACCAGCGCGGCGCCGTCGAAGACCTCCAGCACGCGGTACACGGTGATGGCGGGCTTGCCCTCTCGCACCTTGCCGGTGAAGCGCTGGCGATTGACGGGGTGGCGGCCGTAGAGCGTCTCGATGCGCCCTTCCGCCGGCGGCACGCCGTGCACCAGGGCCAGGTACGTCTTGGTGACTTCGCGACCCTTGAAGGACTTCTGGAGGGCGACGAGGGCCTGCTCGTTCTTCGCGACGACGAGGCAGCCCGTGGTGTCCTTGTCCAGGCGGTGGACGATGCCCGGGCGCAGCTCGCCGCCGACGCCGGCCAGGTCCTTCACGCGGTGGAGCAGCGCGTTGACCAGCGTTCCCGAGGCATGTCCCGCGCCCGGGTGCACCACCATGCCCGCGGCCTTGTCCACGACGACCAGGTCCTTGTCCTCGTGGAGCACGGTGAGCGGAAGCTCTTCGGCCTGAGGGGACGCGGCGACGGGGGCGGGAACGTGGAGACTGAGGAGCTCGCCGCCGCGCAGGCGCATCGCCGCCTTCACGGGCCTGCCGTCGACGAGCACATGCCCGTCGTCGATGAGGCCCCGGATGCGGGAGCGCGTCAGGTCGGTGAAGACGGTGGCGAGGAACTGGTCGATGCGCTCTCCGCGTGCCTCGGGCGGGGAGCGATGCTCTCGGGTGTCTGGCGCTGCCACGAGGAGCGGACTACCAGATCTTCGACTTCACGTGCGCCTTGGAGCGCAACACGATGTCGTTGATGGCGCGCTCGAAGAAGTTCGCGTTCGTGTAGACATCCTGGCTGACGCGGCTCTTGTAGAGCTCACGTCCCTCTTCCAGTTCCTCCTTGAGGACCTCGAAGAGGTTGTCCTGCTCGATACCCTTGATGATCTTCTGCTCGTTGTAGAGCGAGATATCCGAGGCAATCGCACGGGCGAGCCGCATCGCCTTGATCTTTTCCTCGTCCGTCATCGTCCTCCCTACATAGGCACCGCTCAGAGGGGAGTCAACTTTCCTTGTGGTTCGAGCGCCGGTTGGCAGCTCCCCGGGTCAGCATCACTTCTTGCCCGACTTCTCAGAAGCCAAGCCCAGGTAGCTCCTGGACACCCGGAGCGGATCCAACCCCAGCTCGCGAGCGAGGTTCATGAGGATTCCGCGCAGGTATACGGGCGGGGGCAGCAAGGTGTAGCGGTCCGCCTCCACGTTCTCCAGATGACGCAAGGAGATGCGGGTGCGATCCGCCACCTGATGGAGCGTGAAGCCCCGAGTCTCCCGGACCCTGCGCAGCAGCTCACCGTTGAACTCGGCATCGGCGGGGATGTCCGGGAGGCGCGGACGGACCTCGCGCACGCGGGCGGAGACCTGGGCCATGGCGGCCTCCGCCGTGGCGATGGCCGCGTCCTGGGCGAGCACCTGCGCGTCGCCCAGCTGGCGCCCCGGGCCCCGGGTCTGCGCGGACGCCCCCGCCGGGGATGTCGGACGGGAGGTGCCCGTCGAACGGCTCGGCGTTGGGGAGACGACGATGGACGTGGACGGCGGTGCGGGGGGCTCCGGCTCGGTGACGGGCGGCTGGGCGGCCACCGACGGAACGGGAGTGTCCTCGACGGGGCTCGGAGCGGGCGGGACCTGCGCGACGACGGGCTCCTCGGGGACGGAGGGCTCCGGCTCGGTGGCGACGGGACTCTGGGCGACCTGCGCCTCCGCGCTCGCGTCCGCAGTGCTGGGACTGGCCGTGTCCGAGGGCGACAGGGCCGCACTGGGGCTCTCGCTGCTCGGCGCAGTGATGCTCGATGCTTCCAGCTGAACCGTCGTCGCCACAGCGGCAACCACGGGGCTCCCGTTGCTCGGAGTGGCGGTGCCCGACACCACCGGGGCCGCGGCGAGACTCTCACTGCTCGGAGCAGTGGGGCTCGATGCTACCGGGGCCGCAACGGGGCTCTCACTGCTCGGAGCAGCGGGGCTCGGGGCTTCGGCGACGACACTGGCCGGAGCAGCGACCGTCACGGCAGCGGCGTTCGACTCCGTGCCCGCCTCCACCGACGTGGAGTCCGAGGCCATGGGAGCCGCGCTCGAACCCGACTCGGCGGCGGAGCTCGCCGCGCCCCCATCCATCCTGCCCGCCGCGGGCATGCCCACGAACCCACCGCCGAACGGCGCGGTCTGCAGGGAGCTCGTCACGTAGGACAGCGAATATCCACTGACGAAGCTGGCCCGGAACGCCGCCGGACCGCTCAGCTCGGGCTCCGGCTCCTCCGTCCCCTTCCCTGCCGCCTCCGCGGTCGCGACAGGCGAGGTCGAGGCCGACGCCTCCACCGCGCTCGCGAGCGCCTCCGCCGCGCGCTGCGTGGGCCCGACCTCGGGCACGGGCGCGGGCGCCGTCACGGCCTCCGCCACCTTCCTCGCCGGCAGGCCCAGGTCCTTGTCGTACTCGACGCGCAGGTCCGCGTCCGTGAGGATCTCCATCGCCTCGGTCATCCGGGCTCGGAGCGCGTCCACCTGATCCGCGTCCACGAGCGCATACACCGCGATGGAGTCCGGCGCGTAGAGTTCCATCAACCGCGAATAGGCGGCGTGGATCTCCTCCATCTGCGCGGTGACGGGGACCTCCAGGAGCTCGTAATAGGTCTGCTGCGCGAAGGGCTTCATGGCGTGGCGGGAATGGGGGTTCCGTCGATTGCGAGCAAGCGCGAGGCGATGCGTTGAATGGCCAGAGCCGCCGGGGAATCCGGCCGCTCGATGAGAACGGGGCGCCGCTTTCGCACCGCGCGCCACGCCTCATCGTCATACCGGATGGCCCCCAGGTCATCCATGTCGATCCCAAAGAACTTCTTCCACGCCGAGGCCACGGCTGTTCCCACGTTCAGGTCCGCGTCCGTCCGCGCCTGGTTCACCACCAGCCGGATGCGGAAGGCCGCCAGCTCCCGCTCCAGTCGCTCCGCACCCACCGGGTCCTTCCGCCTCACCTGCTCGAGCACGTCATGCAGCGTCCTGAGCGAGCCCTCCCGCGTCGTGAGCGCGCTGTCCACCAGGTCCTGGATGCCATACTGCGCCTCCATCTGCTGCAGTCGCCGGAAGAAGGCCGCCTTCGCGAAGCGGTACGCGTTCTCCACCGACGTGGGCTCCGGCAGCACCACCAGCAACCCATGGTCCGCCATGATGAAGAAGTCGATGGTGTTGAAGCTCGTGCCCGCGCCCAGGTCCAGGATGAGGTAGTCCGCCTGCGCCCCCAGGAGCGTCTTCAACAGCTTCTGCTTCTGCGCGTACTTGAGGTTGGCCGCATCCAGCGCGTCCTGCGCGCCGGCGATCAGCGACAGCCGGGGCACGCCCGTGGGGACGATGACGTCCTCCAGCCGCGCCTTGTTGCGCCGCAGGAAGTCGGACAGCGTCGCCTCCGGCTGCCCTACCCCCAGACACGTGTGCAGGTTCGCCCCGCCCAGGTCCGCGTCCACCAGCAGCACGTTGAGCCCGGACTGCGCCAGCGCCACGCCCAGGTTGGCGGACACCATCGACTTGCCGATGCCGCCCTTGCCGCCACCTACCGCGATGATGCGACGGGGCCGCTCACGACGTCCCAATCCCGGCGGTCCCGCATGCACCGGCTCGGAGGACGGGGACCCCAGGGCACGGGCATCGGCCTGGGGTGCTCGCGAAGGTTTGGACATGGGCAGTCGCATCAAAGCCCGTCCTACCGCCCGAGTCGACTCCCCGCCAATCCCCGGCCATTTCGTGGATCAACCCCCACACCCGTCAGAGGAGACGACCCCCAGAATTACAGGGCTCGCATGGCTGACCAGTGAACAGCCAGGCGAGCGTGCCGCCCTACTCGTCCAGCAGCTCCACATTCCAGTACGACGCGTCCGCGAGGTGCAGGAAGGGCAGCCACTCCTGATACGTCACCTTGCGCGAGGCACCGCGGAACAGGGGCGTCCAGCGCGGGCGCACCGGCTTCTTGAGCAGTCTCATGTCGGCCTGCTCCGGCGTGCGGCCCCCCTTCTTCAGGTTGCACGGCACGCATGAGCACACCACGTTCTCCCACGTCGTCTTGCCCCCCTGCGTGCGAGGCATGACGTGGTCCAGGTTCAGCTCGCTGCGAGGGAGGTTCTTTCCACAGTACTGACAGGTGTCCGCGTCGCGCGCGTAGATGTTGAGCCGGGAGAAGCGCACCCTCCCGCGAGGAAGATGGTCATACGCGCTGAGCACCAGCACCCGGGGAACGCGGATGGTCCGGTTGATGGTGGTGATGCAATCGTTGGTGGCACTCAATGCCGCCCAATCAGCGAACTCGTAGAGTCGGTACTGCTGGTCAATGGCCTTGGCGACGCCCTGATACAGCAGCGAGAACGCCCGCTTCACCGACGTGACGTGCACCGGTTGGTAGTACCGGTTGAGTACGAGGACGGCGCTGTTGATCATGGTGGTTTCCCGGGACTTGCGGTCGCCACGCTTTCAGCGACCGACGCGAGTTCCTCCTTCGCGAGACAGCGGACGTCGAGGACCACCTCGCCATCCGCCACCCTGCCAATAACCGGCACTCCGCCGCCGCGCAGGCGTTCGAGGAATGATTCCGGTGCACCTACGGTGAGGCTGCAAGCGAAGGAAGGCAAGCGGGCCAGCGGCATGGCGCCCCCGCCCACTTGTCCCACCACCCCGTCCACCCGTGCACTCACACCTCGCTCGGCCAGCAAGGCCTGGAGCCGCAGCGCGCGGGCACGCAGCTCCTCGGCCGGTTGAGCAAGCAGCCTGTACGTGGGGACGGCCTCCGGCCTGCCATCCCGGTACAGCTCCAACGTGGCCTCCAGCGCCGCCACCGTCAGCTTGTCCACACGCAACGCCCGCGTGAGCGGATGCGCCTTGATGCGCGACACCAGCGCCGAGCGTCCCACCACCACGCCCGCCTGCGGCCCGCCCAGCAGCTTGTCCCCGGAGAACGCGACGATGTCCGCCCCCGCGGCCACGACCTGGGGCACCGTGGGCTCCTGGCTCAAACCCTCTCCCACCATGGGCACCAGCGCCCCGGAGCCCAGGTCCTGGAACACGGGCACCCCGCGCTGCCGGCCGAGCCCGGCCAGCTCCGCCACGCTCGCCTCCTCCGTGAAGCCCACCACCGCGAAGTTGGAGCGGTGCACCTTCAACAACAGGCCCGTCTCCGCGCCCACCACGCTCGCGTAGTCCGCCAGGCGCGTGCGGTTGGTGGTGCCCACCTCCACCAGCTTCGCCCCGGACTGGCGCATGACGTCCGGCACCCGGAAGCCGCCGCCAATCTCCACCAGCTCCCCGCGCGACACGACACACTCGCGGCCACCCGCCAGCGCGGCCAGCACCAGCAGCACCGCTCCCGCGCAGTTGTTGACGACGAGCGCGTCCTCCGCGCCGGTGAGCTGGCGCAACAGCCCCACCACGGGCGCATACCGGCTGCCGCGCTCGCCTTCGTCCAAGTCATATTCGAGGTTCGAGTACCCCCGCGCCACCTCCGCCACCCGCGCCACCGCCTCCGGCGCCAACGGCGCGCGCCCCAGGTTGGTGTGCAGCACCACCCCCGTCGCGTTCAGCACGGGACGCAGGCCCGGCGTGGACAACGTGCTCAAGGCCTCGCCCACGTCCGCGTCGTCGAAGGCGCGCGACTCGCCTTGCAGCAGCCGGGTTCGGGCCCGCTCCACCGCGAGCCTCAGCGCGGACACGGCCCGGGCCCTGGGAACACCCGCAAGCAGTGGCTCCAGCGAGGGACGCCGCAGGAGCTGCTCGATGGAGGGGAGTGCGCGCAACAGCGCGTTCTTCCCGCCGTCTACGTTGTTCGACGGGGGTCCCACGCCTCCGAGTCTAGGAGACGTGGCACCCAATCTCCAAACGACGGGGAGGTGTCATGCAGGTGACGGCTCGCTCGCGCCCGAGTGCAACGCGGTGCTCCGCGCTCGACTCAGGCAGGCGTCAGGTACAGGCTGATTTCCTCGGCGGCTCCCGGCAGCCGGAAGTACTTCTCGAACCGCAGCCCCATTCGCTCCAGCACCTTGATGGAGCTGGCGTTGTCCTTCGACACGATGGCGGCGATGCGCTTCAAGCCGAGGTCCTTCAGCGCGTAGGCGAGCGTGGCGGAGACCGCCTCCTGGGCATAGCCCTGTCCCCAGTACGCGGGCAGCAGCGCATAGCCGATGTCCACGTGCTCCAACGAGTCGCGCTTGAGCAGGCCACACATCCCCAGCGGCGCGCCGTCCGACTTGCGCTCCACCAGGTACAGGCCGAAGCCATGGCGCTCGTAGCTCGCGAGGGGGCCATTGGTGACGTAGCCCCATGCGTCCTCGAGTGTCTTCACACCCCGGTCGCCAATGAAGCGCAGCCACGCCGGCTCATTCACCAACACCAGGATGAAGGGCGCATCCTCCCGCGTCACCCGACGCAGGATGAGCCGCTCCGTCTCCAGGACTTTCATGCGAAGCTCTCCCGGCAAAGCCCGAGGCAACCCCGGACGGAAGTGTCCGGCCACGTCAGCCTTCGAGCCACCTTGTTGGAGGATGTACCACGGATGTCCACCCCCTCGAGCCCCGACTCCCGGTTCCAGATTGAAGTCCTCAAGCTCCTGCTCCAGGTCGCCAGTGGCGACGAAGGCGTGAGCCGCGCGGAGATCGACCACATCATGGACGCCGCGCGAGGCATGAGCGTGCCGCTGCCGGAGCTGGCCGAGCTGGCGAAGTGCCTCCAGAACGGCGTCCCGCTGCCCGCGCCCAACCTGGGCGTCCTCCGCTCCAATCCCAAGGCGGTCATCGAGGCGACCCACGCCCTCATCTCCAGCGACGGCCACATCCACCCGAGTGAAATCGAGATGCTGCGGCAGATTCGCGAGATGCTCGGTGTCGCCAGCTGAGGGAACGGGGCACAGGGCCGGGAGGAGCGCTCCCGGCACCGTGTCCGCGCTGTGACTACGCGTCGACTTCGTCGACTTCCAGCTCGCTGCCCGCGCCACTGAGCAGCTCCAGCAGCTCCGCCGCGCCGCCCTCGCTGTCCTTCAGCGAGGTGAGCTTGCCGCCGCCGAGGAACTGCATGATGAACTGCTTGCGCATCTCACAGCGTCCGCCCTGGATTTCACCCAGGACGGTCAACGTGTTCGGCTCGCCCTCGCCGACAATCTGGTCGACGATTTCGCAGTTGCCCAGCACGAGCACCGTGGAGTGCAGCTCCGCCGAGCCGACCTTCAGGTCTCCGAGGACGAGCAGCCCACCGGGGCCCTTCACCACCAACTTCTCCACGTCCATGTCACCGATGACGACGACGCAGTCGCGCGACTCCAGCGTGCGCGACTGGTCCGTCAACTCGTCATGCAGCTCGATGCCGGTTCGCAGCATCGCGGAGATATCGACGGGGGCCGCGAGCAGCGCGTCCTCGTCCAGCGCGGTCAGCCTCTCGTCGGCGGCCGCGAGTGCATCGGCGTGGTCCTGGAGCTTCTTGGGGAGCTGAGTCATGTCTATTGCCGTGAATACCCCAGATCCGGTCCCGGGGAAGCCACCATCGACCGCGAGTGTGGCCCCCGGTACGAATCCCGCTCCCTGAGCGTGCGACCCGCCTCCTAGGGCCGGAGCTTGAGGTGGAGCAGGTCCGAGCGGCGCAAGCGGGGCGTGTACCAGGTCCCCTCCACCTCGAAGGGCGCGGCCAGGTCCCCCGTCACCACGACCCCATCCCCCACGGGAGCCAGGAGGAGGCGCGACTGGAGCGGGTCCAGCACCCTCACCCACCGCGTCGCCAGGCTGGGCGCGAAGCTCGCCACCGTGGGTCGGTCGGGAGCCACGTCCTCGGGCAGGCCGACGGGGCCGAGCCCCAACAGGCGCCCCCACCCGGACTGGGCCGTGGTGATGTTGCCCGAGGCGTCCACGACGAGCGAGCCCAGGCTCAGGCTGCGCCCCAGGTCGTCCTGGAACTGCCGCAGCGCCACCTCCGTGCCCGTGGCGCTCAGCCGGCCCAACATCGCATCCCGCTGTCCGTCATAGGAGTCGTCCGGCTCCAGGCTCGCGTAGGACGTGCCCGCGAAGGTGAACCGTCCGTCGAAGGACCCCGAGAAGGCCACGCCCCCGTCCGGAAGGACCCCCACGTCGTACACGTCCGCATAGTGGCCGTAGGGCGCGGGCAGGAGCCACGACCAGAGCGGCGCGCCACTCGGGCTCCATCGGGCCACGAAGGGGCCCCGGTCGGTGATGGCGCCCGCGCCGAAGTCGGTGCCCGGGGCCGCCCAGCCGCCGACGGTGACGTTCTCCTGCGCGTCCACGGCCACACTCAGCGCCTCGGTGCCACGCAGCGCCTGGCCGGCCAGCACCCGAGCCCACTGGTAGGCCCCATCCCACTGGACCTTCAGGACGAAGGAGTTGGGGCCCTCGTCGTCATAGGGACGCGGCTTGCCGGAGTAGACAGGCCCGGCTCCGAAGTCGGCATACCCCCAGAACCCGCCCGTCACCACGGCGCTGCCATGGGCGTCCGTCGCCAGGTCGTACACGGGGATGAGGTTGTCCTCGGGCCCATCCGGCCCCTGGCTCCAGGAGCGGTAGCCCCGCGTCCAGTCCACCGCGCCGGCGGGCGTGAGCTTCATCAGGAACATGCCCCGCCCCTGCGGCAGGGCGCCCTTGCCCAGGTCCGGCGCTCCAGCGTACTCGCCCGCGACGAGCACGTTGCCCAGGCTGGTGACCGCCACGCGCCTGAACTCCACCTGCGTTTGGGGGAACTCACGCGTCCACGCGACGCTCCCGTCCGCGCGGTGGAGCGCGACGACGTCGGTCTGCTCCCCCCAGTAAGGCCCATCCTGCGTCTGCTCCACCGCGCTGAGCACGGCGAAGCCACCGTCCGGCGCGGGGGCCGTGTGACGGGAGCGCTCCGTGGCGGCGCTGGTCGACTGCTTCACCCACGCCGTCGTCCCCGCGGGCTGCGTGCCCCGGTACGAGCAGAACGGCGCGCTCTCCGTGACGATGACCAGCCGGGGCGCGGCGTCCAGGATGCCCTCTCGCGCCGCGTCCACCGACGCGAAGCTCAGCCCGTCGTTCGAGTAGGGATACAGGTGGAAGGCGTGCCGGCCCGAGGTGGTGACGGCGGCCGTCACGTCGTACTCCACCCACTCGTCCTTCTTCACCGCCCACGCGTCTGCGATGACCTCATTCACGTAGGGCGGCGGATGAGACCAGGTGGTCTGCGTGGGGTCGAACGGATGGGACTTCAAGAGCCGGGGCGCACGGTCAGAGGCCTCCAGCGCGTACAACTGGAGCAACACGCGGCGGACCACCTGTCCGGCCGGCAACTGCATGTCGAAGTCGAGGTAGCTGTAGAACCCCGGCTGCGTGTCCACCTTCAGCGACGCCTCGCGGTGGAACGTCGAGTCAGGACGGTACTGGTCGATATAGGTGTCGTGCAGCGGGTAGACGGTCGTCGAGACAATCTCCCGACGCGTCAGGCAGGCATCCCCCGGCGCGCCCCTGGACGCCCCCGTCCAGACGAGGAGCTGGGGCCTGAGGCCGGAGGTGGAGGCCTCCCTGGAGACGAACGTCACCGGGGTGCTCGAGTTTCCATACAACCCGAACGAGACGTCACCATTGCCGCGCACCAGGTCCGTCACGTCGTATTCCACGGTGCCGAGGGGCGAGAGGAACGGCACGTAGGACAGCACGCCGCCCACCCGCTGCGGGCGCGTGTTCCAGGTGACGCTCGACTCACTCCAGGCCCCTTGAATCGCATACACGGAGGGGCCGCCCGCCGTGCCTTCGTCGGAGACATTTAAGCGCAGCACCGCGCGCTGCACCGTCTCCGTCAGGCCTTGCACCGAGAAGCGCAGGTACGCCTCTCGCTTCTGGCCATTGTCCACCCAAAGCTTCTGCGCCGTGCCTCCGGCGGAGGAGCCCGGCGCGGCCTCGGAGACATACGTGTCAGCGCTCGCGTTGAAGAGCGTGGGCGGACCCGACACCGGGAGCGGCGCGGGGCGGTGCGGAGGATGGTCCTCGGCGGACTCGACGGTGAGGACGAGCTGCGGGCGCAGCGCGGCGTTGGGATGCTCGCTCGACGCAATCGTCACCCCGTCCGTGCTGTCCGGCCGCAGGTGGACGTCGGTATAGGCATTCTGGGAGATGGCCAGGTCGGAGATATCCAGCTCAATCCAGGTGCCACTCGTCACGGCTCCGGCGCTGGCGAGGATGTTGTTGGCCTGGGTCGGACGTGTGTTCCACGTCGTCAGCTCGTTCCAGTTGCGTCCTTCAATCCGGGGGTCATGCGCGGTGGGCCCATCCGAGGAACCATCCAGCGCGTACACCCGCAGCCGCGCCGTGGTCAGCCGTCCTTCGAACGGAGTGATGAGGAAGCGCAGGTACGCCTCCGACTCCGGCGACCGGTCCACCTCCATCGTCGGTGACGAGCCGAAGCTCGTCGTCGGTGATGTCGCCACCACGTGCGTGTCCGCCGCCGCGATGAGGGTGACGGTCTGCGTCACCAGCTCGTCACGCCGCTGGCCCTCCGGGGCCTCCTCCCGCGTGGAAGCAGACACTTCATCCTGGGCACACCCGCACCCACTCAGGAGTGCGAGCGCCATACCCAGACTCCAACCCACCACTCCGCCTGTCACGTGTCTCACGTCATCTCTCCTTCAGGTCCAGCCAGGACGATGCGTGAGCAACAGGTGCGCCAACCCGTGAGAGTGTCGGTGTGTCGCGTGGTGACCGCTCGGACAGTATTCGAGCGGTCACCACACGAGCCCGCCCCGCTCACGGACGGAGCTTGAAGTGCAGCAGGTCCGAGCGACGCTCGCGGGGCGTGTACCAGTGGCCCTCCAGCTCGAAGGGCGTCTTGAGATCCGCGGTCACCACGAGGCCATCACCCACGGGGGACAGGAGGAGCTGCGACTGGAGCGGGTCGAACACGCGGACCCAGCGCGTCTCCAGGTCGACGCCGAAGCCCGCCACCGTCGGGCGCAGCGCCGCACCCTCCTCCGTCGGGCCGACGTCCCCGAGCCCCAGGCGGCTTCCGCCTCCGAGCTGCGACGTCACGATGTTCCCCGAGGCGTCCACCACCAGGTCAGCGAAGGACACGTCCCGAAGCTGCCGCAGCGTCACCTCGGCACCCGTCGCGCTCAAGCGCCCCAGCATCGTGTCGCGAAGCCCTCCGTCGTACTCATCCGGCCCGCGGCTGGCGTACTCCTGCCCGGCGAAGGTGAAGCGGCCTCCGAAGTCCCCCGTGAAGACGACGCCACCGTCGGGCAGCAACGCCAGCGTGGACAACACGCTGAAGTAGACCGGGATGACTCGGGACCAGCGCGGTGCCCCGCTCGCATCCCAGCGCGTCACGAAGGCGCCGCTCTGGGTGATGGCACCACTTCCGAAGTCCGTGCCCTTTCCCGCCCAGCCGCCGACGGTGACGTTCTCCTCCGCGTCCACGGCGACGCTCGTCGCCTGTGCGCCCCGGAGCAGGTCCGACGTCAGCGTGCGCGCCCACTGATAGGCGCCATCCCACTGGAGCTTCAGGACGAAGGAGTTCGGATACGTGTCGTCATATGGGAAGGGCTTGCCGGAATAGACAGGCCCCGCGCCGAAGTCCGTGTAGCCCCAGAAGGTCCCCACCACGAGCACGCTGCCATGCGCGTCCGTCGCCAGGTCGAACACCTGCATCGGGTTGTCGAGGGTCTCGTTCGCATTCTGGAACCACGCCTTGAAGCCGCGCGTCCAGTCCACCGCGCCCGTCGGCGTGAGCTTCATCACGAACATGCCCCGCCCCCGTGGCAGCGCGCCCGTGCCCAGGTCCGGAGCGCCCATGTAGCCCCCCGCCACCAGGACGTTGCCCTGCTTCGTCACCACCACCCGCTCGAAGTACACCTGAGGCTGGGAGAACGAGCGGCTCCACGCGACGCTCCCGTCCGCGCGGTGGAGGGTGACGACATCCGTCCGCTCGGCCGACGGAGGACTGGCCTGAGGCGGCTCCACCCTGCTGAGGACGGCGAAGCCGCCGTCGGGCGCGGGCGCCGTGTGCGTCGAGAGCTCCGCCGCCGCGTCACTCGACTGCGTCACCCAGGCCGTCGTCCCCGACGGCGGCGTGCCCTGGTAGGAACAGAACGGCTCGCTGTCGGTGATGACGACGAGTCGCGGCGCCACGGAGAGCAGCCCTCGCTCCTCCATCTCCGACGAAGCGAAGCGCATCCCATCCTCGGAGCCTTCGAGCAACGCGAAGGCGTGGCGCCCCGACGTCGTCACCACGTCCGTCACGTCCAGTTCCACCCACTGGTCCTTCTTCAGCGCCCCCAGGTCCCCCACCACGCCGCCCATGATGGCCGGCTTGCTGTACCAGTCCGTCGTCGCCTCATCGAACGGCTCGGCCTTGAACAGCCGGGGCCCGTTCCCCGAGGCATCCAGCGCATACAGGCGCAGCAACACGCGGCGGACCGGCGCCGTCCCGAGCTGGACGTCGAACTCCAGGTAGCTCTCCGCGCGTGGTGAAGCATCCACACGCAGCGACGCCTCCCGGTGATGCAACAGCGTGGGACTCTCCGGCGTGACGAAGGTGTCCTGCGACGCGAGGACCGTCGTGGCGAGGAGCTCCTGGCGCGTCAGGCACTCATCCGTCGGAGGCGTCCGGGGCGTGCCCGTCCAGACGAGCAACTGGGGTTCGAGCGAGGACACCTCGCGCGAGTGGAATGACACCTCATCGCTGGAATTGGCATACAGGCCGAAGGTGACGTCTCCATTGCCTCGCACCCGGTCCGTCACGTCGTAGTCCGCGAAGCCTGACGACGCGAGGAACGGCACACGGTCCAACGTGCCGCCCACCTTCGACGGGCGGGTGTTCCAGGTGACGCTCGACTCGCTCCAGGCGCCTTGCGTCGCGAAGACCGAGGGCCCGCCCTCCGTGCCGTCCTCCGTCACTCGCAGGCGCAGCACCGCGCGCTGCACCGTCTCCGTCAGCCCCTGCACGGAGAAGCGCAGATGGGCCTCCTTCTCGGGCGTGCTTCCAATGCGAAGCGACTCCGACACGCCACCGGCCGAGGACGCCGGCGCATCGGCGGAGACGAACGTGTCGGCGCTCGGCGCGAAGGCCACGGGCGTCCCCGAAACGGGGATGGGCTCGGGGCGCGGTGGCGGATGGTCCTTCGCGGACTCGACGGTGAGGACCAGCTGGGGACGCAGCGCGGGGTCCGGATGCTCGCTGGACGCGAGCGTCACCCCATCCGTGCTGTCCCCCCCCATGAAGATGTCGAGATAGCTGCTCCGGGAGACGTTCAAGTCACTGACGTCCAGCTCCATCCACGTCCCGCTGGCGACGGGGCCCGCGCTGACGAGCGCCCAGTACCCACCCCACTGAGGACGCGTGTCCCACGTCGTCTGCTCGCTCCAGGTCCGGACTCCCGGCGGGTCATAGACGGTGGGCCCGTCCGCCGTGCCCTCCAGCACGTACAGACGCAGCCGCGCGGCCGTCATCGTCCCCTCGAAGGGCTGGATGAGGAACTTGAGGTACGCCTCCGCGTCGGGCGAGCGGCCAAGCACCAGCGTCTCCGAGGAGCCGAAGCTCGTCGTCGGAGAGGTGGCCACGACGTGCGTGTCCGCCGCCGCCGCGAAGGTCACCGTGCGCGTGGTGAGGTTCTCGTTCCGCGCCTCCGGAGTGGCGACCACCTCCGGGGTGGAACTGGATTGCACACCCTGGGAAGCCCCGCACCCACTCAGGAGCGCGAGCGCCACACCCCAGCCCCACCACCCTGCCCCGACCGTCGTCCGCCTCACGCCACCGCTCCCTTGTGACCAGAGGGTGCGATGGATGAGCAACAGTCACGCCATCCCGGTCGGCGCGCTCCCCCTGCCGCACAGGGGGCGAGGGAGCGAGCACTGGGAGCGTTCGTCAGTACACGTTGTACTTCTTGCGCAGCGCTTCGTGCTCCTCGGCGTTGCGCGAGGGGCGCAGCGTCTTCTGCGCGTCGTGCAGGTAGTACCAGAACTCGCTCTGCGTCGGCGCCATGGCGGCCTGGAGCGACTCCACCGTGGGCGCGCCGATGGGGCCCGGAGGCAGGCCCTTGCGGTGACGCGTGTTGTACGGGTCCTCGGGGTCTCGCAGGCGCTGGAGGAAGGCCTTGCGGTCATTCCACTGCGCCAGCACATACCGCGACGTCGCGTCCACGCCGAGAGGGAAGCCCTTGTCCACGCGCTTCCAGAGGATGCCCGCCACCAGCGGGCGCTGGGCCGGCACGGGCTCCTCGCGCTCCAGCATGGAGGCCATCACCACCACCTCGTGGAGCGTCCGCCCGCTCTTGGCGATGACCTCCCGGTTGGGCGTGTAGAAGCGCTCCGCGAAGGCATTCAACTGGCGCTGGATGAAGTCCTCGACGTCGAACTTCCCCGGAATCACGCCGTAGGACTCCGGATACAGGTAGCCCTCCAGCGTGGTGGTGGGCAGGGGGAACGGCGCGGTGAAGCGACTGGGATTGCTGGCCGCGGTGATGTACGCGCCTGCGGTGATGAAGCCCGCCGCCGTGAGCGCCGCGTCGGTGTCCCGCAGGCGCCAGCCCTCCACCACCAGGAACGGGATGTCGTCGGGGAGCGGGTTGCCCTCCAGCGCCGTGGCCAGCTCCGCCACCGTCATGGACGGGCTCACCGGGTGCCGTCCCGCCTTGGGCGAGAACGCGCCGCGACGAAAGAGGTGCCAGCGCCAGATTCGCGCATCCTGGATGAGGCCCTGGTTGGCGAGCAACGCGCCCAGGCCTCTTCCGGAGGTGCCCTTGGGGACGGTGAACTCAACGGAAGCCGCGCCGGGGGCCGCGACGGCTTGATGCGCCGCCTGCTCCACCCACCAGAACGCGCCCGCACCCGCGACCGCCAACAGCACGAAGACGACTGCCAGACCCACGAGGAGTTTCTTCATCGCGGCGCAGGGTAGCACCGTCGCCTGGCCGTGCATCCATTCGAGTCACCGGATGTCATCTCCCGAGCGCTGGCCCGGCCGCCAGCCGGGCGACACGGGGCCACAAGGCACATATTCGCAGCCAGTGAATCCCACCCTTGACCCGAGGACGACCCCGTATGGCCACTCAAGCCAGCAAGCTCCAGGGCAGCTACCTCACGACTCGCGACGGAACCCAGATCTACTTCAAGGATTGGGGTCCCAAGGACGGACAGCCCATCGTCTTCTCCCACGGCTGGCCCCTCTCGGCCGACGCCTGGGAAGACCAGATGATGTTCCTGTCCGAGCGGGGCCTGCGCACCATCGCGCATGACCGTCGTGGCAACGGGCGCTCGTCACAGCCCTGGGAAGGCCACGACATGGACCACTTCGCGGATGACCTCGCGGAGCTGACCGCCGCGCTCGACCTGCGCAAGGCCGTGCACGTCGGCCACTCCACGGGCGGCGGCGAGGTGGCCCGGTACATCGGCCGCCACGGGACTTCGCGCGTCGCCAAGGCCGTGCTCATCAGCGCCGTGCCTCCCATCATGCTCAAGACGGACTGGCACCCGAACGGGCTGCCGATGAAGGTCTTCGACGACATCCGTGCCGGCGTGCGCTCCGACCGCTCGACCTACTACAAGGACCTGAGCATGGCGTTCTACGGCTTCAACCGGCCGGGCGCGAAGGTCTCCGAAGGCTTGAGGGAGAGCTTCCGCCTCCAGGGCCTGCTGGGCTCCCTGAAGTCCGAGTACGACACCATCAAGGCCTTCTCGGAGACGGACTTCCGAGCGGACCTGGCGAAGTTCGACGTGCCCACGCTGGTGATGCACGGCGATGACGACCAGATCGTCCCCTTCGAAGGCGGAGGGAAGCTCACGGCCACGCTCGTGAAGGGCGCGCAGCTGAAGGTCTACAAGGGCTTCCCCCACGGCATGTGCTCGACGCACAAGGACGTCATCAACGAGGACCTGCTGCTCTTCATCAAGGGCTAGCCGCGGGCGTCTCCAGGGGCAGCGCGAAGCAGAAGCGCGCCCCGCCGGACGCTGCGTTCTCCGCCCAGATGCGTCCGCCATGGGCCTCCACGATGTTGCGGCAGATGGCCAATCCCATCCCCAGCCCGTTCGCCTTGGTGGTGAAGAAGCTCTGGAAGAGTCGCTCGTGGTGCTCCACGGGGATGCCCGGCCCCGAGTCCTCGAGTTCGAAGCGCAGCTCCCCTTCCCTCGCGAACGTGCGCAGGTGAATCGTGGGCCCAGGGCACCCCGCGCGCGTCATCTCCTGCATGGCATTGAGCGCCAGGTTGACGATGATCTGCTGGAGCTGCACGCGGTCCGCTTCGATGTCCGGCAGGCCCTCGCCCAGCTCGAAGCGCAGGTCCACGTCATGCGCCGACAGCTCATGGCGGAGGAACTGGACAGCCTCCTCGACGACCTGGTTGGGCGACAACCGGCGCGCCTCCGAGCCCCTGTTCGAGGCCATTGAGCGAATGCGGGCGATGATGTCGGCGGCGCGCTTCGCGTCACTCACCATGTTCGCGTGGATGGCGCGCACCTCGTCCAGGTCCGGCACGGGCCGCGACAACCAGCGCAGGCCCGCCGCTCCATTGGTTGCGATTGCCGCCAACGGCTGGTTCACCTCGTGGGCAATGGACGCCGTCAGCTCGCCCAGCACCGACAGGCGTGACGCGTGCGCGAACTCGCTCTGCAGGGCCCGCACCTCCCGCTCGGCCGCCACCCGGGCCGAGAAGTCGATGACGCCCACGAGGACCGGGCCACGGCCATGGTGCCCGGGCGGCCAGCAGACGGTGAACAGCGCCTCGAAGAGCTTCCCGTCGAGCGTGCTCAGGCGCGTCTCCCGCGACAGTCCCGGCAGGCGCCGCACCGCGGCCAGCAGGCTCTCCGCGTAGACAACGCGACTCTCCCGGGGCCAGAACGCGGCCACCGTGCCGCCCACCAACTCCTCGCGACTCTTCGCGCCGAACAGGGAGACCGTCTTGTCATTGACGTCGACCACCCGAGTCACGTCGATGGCGGCGTCGATGAACTCGGGATGGGACTCGAAGTAGCCACGGAAGTCCTCGACGCCCTGCTGCGCCAGCTCCGCCAGCATCCCGCGCACGACCGAGAAGTCGAGCTCCCAGAACGACGCCGCCATGGCCTGGAACAGGTTGCGGTAGCGGTGCGCCTGGAGCCGGGACTCCAGCTCGATGTCGCTCAGGCGGGTGATATCGCGGCCATATTCGACAATCGAGACGGGCTTCCCGTCCGGAGCGGGCTGCACCTTCCAGCGGACCTCGATGCGCCGGATCTCGCCAGAAGCCGTGGTCCGCTTCAACTCCCCTTCCCAGTGTCCCTGCTCCAGCAGGTGCCGCTCCAGGCTCGCCCGCATCGTCGGATGGTGGCTGCCCAGGTGCTCGTGGAGGTCCCTGCCCACCATGGCCTCGCGCGAGTAGCCATAGAGCGCCTCGGAGGCCTTGTTCCACAGGAGGACCTTGCCGCTCACGTCACGGACGATGACGCTCTCGGAGACGCCCTCGAGCAGTTCCTCGAGGAGCCCTGGCGAGCCCCTCCACGCCTCGGTGGCCTGCGACTTGTTCGCTTCGGGCATCCGCGCGCTCCGACCTGGGTCCAGGGAGAGCTCCGCAGCAGACCTTCGAGGCGCGGCTCACGCAAGCGCGCGTTCGACGCAGGCGATGAAGTCCTCACTGTCAAACGGTTTGCGCAGGAGACAGGCCGGATTGCAGGCCTTCGCGCGCTCCATCACCGATGCGTCCGTCTTCGCGGTGATGATGATGACGGGCACCGAGGAGCCTCGCGCGTCGAGCTCCCGCTTGAGGTCGATGCCGCTCATTCCCTGCATCTGGATGTCGGTGATGATGAGGTGCGTGCGCGCCAGCTCACCTGACTCCAGGAAGGCCTCCGCGCTGTCGAACGCCAGCGCCTTCCAGCCACAGGAGCGCAGCAGGCTGACCACCGCGGTGCGCACCGATGCGTCGTCGTCGACGACGGAGATGAGGGAGTCGGGCGACATGGCTCGGGCCTAGGGCTTCCGCGCCTGAGGTGCGGGGGGAGGCGGCGTCCTGGGCAGCTTCAGCGCCTCGGCCATGCGCACCAGGTCCGCCAGCGAGTCCGCCTTCATCTTCCGCATCGCGGAGCCCCGGTGGATCTTGACGGTGATTTCCCGCAGGTTCAGCTCGCCGGCCACCTGCTTGTTGAGCAGTCCGGCCGTCACCAGCGTCATCACCTGTTGCTCACGCGGAGTCAGGCTCGCGAAGCACCTCCTCACGTCCGCCAGGTCCTCGCGCTGGGCGCGCTGCCGGCGGTGACGCTCCACCGCCAACGCCACGGCATCCAGCAGGTCCTGCTCGCGGAAGGGCTTGGGCAGGAAGTCCACGGCTCCCGCCTTCATCGCCCGCACCGACATGGGGATGTCCCCGTGGCCGGTCATCATGATGACCGGCAGGTCGATGCCCAACGACTCGAGCTGGTCCTGGAACACGAGGCCGCTCATCCCCGGCAGCCGGACATCGAGCAGCAGACATCCGGGAGCATCTTCCCGCTTCGCGTCCAGGAACGCGCGGACCGCGTCATGGGCCTGGGCCTTCATCCCGACCGAGCGGAACAGCGACTGCAACGCCGTCCGCAGGGAGGTGTCGTCGTCGATGATGTGGATGACGGCGTCCTCGCCCATGGGAGGAACTTGTCATGGCGGCGAACGGAGCCGCAATCATACGTGAGTATAGGGCTCAGCCTCCCACCATCTTCAGGAAGCGCCGCTGCATCTCCTCCGGAGACACCTCCTCGATGCGCTTGGAGAGCGACCAGCGGTGGCCGAACGGGTCCTGGATGTGGGCCACGCGGTCTCCGTAGAACTCGTCGGTGATGGGACGCTCCAGCACGGCCCCGGCGGCGATGGCGCGTTGGGCCATCCCGTCCACGTCGTCGACCGAGAGGTTGAGCAGGCTGGTCGCCCCTCCCCGGCTCTGAGGACCGACGATTCCGTACTCGGGATACTCGTCCGCGATGGACAGCACCACTCCGCCCAGGAGCAGCTCGGCATGGCCCAGGCGTCCGGAGGGCTCCACCAGCCGCATCCGCTCCTCCGCGCCGAAGACCTGCGAATAGAACGTGAGCGCGGCGGTCGCGTTCTTCATCACCAACTGAATGCCCAGCCGAGGCTGAGGGGACACGTCCTGCTTCTTGGCTGCCGTGGGGTCTGGCTTCATCACGAACCTCCTGGTTCAAGCGTGGATACCCGCAGTCTGCCCATGGTGCGTGCCCGGGGATTGGAAGAAATGCACCAGGCGATGTGACACCGATTTGATGTGACACCTGTTTTCTGGAGGCCGGCCTGAACCGCCCCCCGCAGGACATGCGAGCCCGCTCCGCCCCACTCCGAGGATGGGTGGCGCACTGTGCACCCCTCCGCGCCCATCTCCATTCATTCACTACCACCGACCTGGATACCCCAGGCGAGGCACAGGAGGCCAACGGCATGCAGACTGGAACCGTGAAGTTCTACAACGAGACCAAGGGGTTCGGCTTCATCACGCCGGATGAAGGAGGCTCGGATGTGTTCGTGCACGTCTCCGGCCTCGACCCGCCCACGAACGGAACGCTCCGTGAGAACGACAAGGTCGAGTTCGAGGTGAAGACGGAGCGGAAGGGCAAGATGGAGGCGAACGTCAGGCACATCTAGGCGGTGTCGCCCTTCGCAGGAGCAGTTCCGCGGCCGAGGGAAACCCCACCCTCGGCCCTCGGAGGCCGTCGTGCTCCGCACCAAGAGCAGGGCATGAGGATTCTGAGGAACCCACCCTCCCGAGGAGCGCCCGAAGGGAGGCTGTTCGACTTCACCGGGCGACTCGGCGCCGCTCCTGGTGGGCCTCCTTCCTCGTGCTGGTGCTGCGAACGCGAGTGCGAATGCGCCAGGGATGAGGAAGCCGTGATGACTCCGTGATGCGGCGACAACGCCTCACGGAGTCTTCTGTCCCAGTCCGCTGCGGAGCCGCGCGTCCCTGGCGGCCCACCGGACCGGACTCCCCTCTCCAAGAGGTCATCATGTCGTTTCCTCGAATGGATACACGAGGCCTCGCCTGGCTCGCCCTGACTCTTGGCCTCATGGGTGTGAGTCCCGCCTGGGCGGACTCGAGCATGGACTTCGACAGGTCGCTCTCCCTCCAGGAAGACACGGGACATGACTTCAGCGTGCAGGATCTCCACGGAGAGGAGGGCTACGTCTACGCGACGTGCGGGCTCGCCCTGGAACTGAACGAGCTCATGGCGATTGATCGCATCGAAGTGCTCGAGGAGGACGGCTCGTGCGAGCTTCAGCTGGAGAGCACGAGCGCGGAGGCCGGCACGCTGAAGTACTCCCTGGTGGAGCTGCCTCGCCATGGCCGGCTCTCGGGCACGGCCCCCTTTCTCGTCTACACGCCCCACCCCGACTTTCACGGTGAGGACCACTTCACCTTTCGCGTGAGTGATGGGGAGACAGAGTCGAACTCCGCCGCGGTGCTCCTCACGGTGAGGCCGGTCAACGATGCCCCCGTGGCCATGTCTCGCGAGGCCGACGTGTCCGAGGGGGCAGTGCTCAAACTGGAGCTGGAAGGCAGGGACGTGGAGGAAGACACCCTCACCTTCGAGCTGCTCGAGGGCCCCTCGCAAGGAACACTCAACCTTCAAGGGCCCCACGTCGAGTACCAGCCGCGAGCAGGCGCCTCACGCGAGGACTCCTTCACGTTCGCGGTGAGCGATGGCGAGCACACCACCTGCGCGACGGTGACGTTGAACATCCTGCCCGTGAAGCATGCGCCCATCGCACGCGACACGCGGCTCAAGATGAAGGCGGGCGAGCGCCGCTCCTTCGTACTCGACGCCCGGGACGCGAACCTGGACGCACTGGCCTACGCGGTGAGCACCCGCCCCCGCTCGGGCGAGCTGTCCGGCGAGGCGCCCGCACTGACCTACCAGGCGGAGCCAGACTTCGAGGGTGAGGTGTCATTCACCTTCACCGTCACCGACGTCACGGGGCTGACTTCAACAGGCACCGTGAGCATCCAGGTCGAGAAAGCAGACATGCCGGTCAGCGCCCCCGGGCTCCAGATTGGAGCTTTCCACTGCGGCGCCGCTCCGGGCTCCGTGACGCCGCTGCTCATGATGCTCGTGGCGCTGTGCTTGCTTGCACGACGCTCACCGCATCTCGCTTGTTCGAAGGCCACCCTGCTCCGCCCCCAGCAGGGCATGCGGTCCAGGGAACGCTCCGCTCCAGGCCAGGATGGCTTTACCTCCACCGTTCCTAGCTTCACTACCACCGACCTGGATGTCCCCAGGCGTGGTCACAAGGACAGCAGCATGAAGACGGGAATCGTGAAGTGGTTCAACGACGCAAAGGGCTTTGGCTTCATCACTCCGGATGACGGAGGCGAGGATGTCTTCGCCCATCACTCCGCCATCAACGCGGACGGCTTCAGGTCGCTCGCGGAGAACCAGCGGGTCGAATTCGAAGTCACGAAGGGGCCCAAGGGGCTGAACGCGCAGAACATCCGGCCGCTCTCCTAGGCAGCCCGCAACGAACGAGGCAGCGCCGCGGGCGGGAGAAACAGTCCTGCCCTCGGCTGCTCCGTCCCCTAACGCGCGGCGCTCTTGATGACGGGCAGCTTGGGCGCCCGGCCATAGAGCAGCTGGTAGGTGTTGTACGAGCGCAGCACGCGCTTGATGTAGCCGCGCGTCTCGGAGATGGGGATCTCCTCCACCCACGCGTCCAGCGGCAGGTCCGGCTTGTCCGCGCGCCAGCGATTCACCGCGCCCGGGCCCGCGTTGTAGCTGCCCACCGCGTACGGTGTGTGTCCGCCGAACTTCTTCAAGAGCCCACCCAGGTAGTGCGCCCCGAAGCGGATGTTGAGGTCCGGCTGGAGCAGCTGGTCCACCGTGAAGCGCTTGAGCTTCAGCTCCCGGGCCACGCCCTTCGCGGTGGAGGGCATGAGCTGGGTGAGGCCCAGCGCTCCGGCCCAGGACAGCGCCTTCGGGTCCAACGCGCTCTCCTCGCGCATCAGCGCCTGGAGCAGGTCCGCCTCCACGCCCGACACGGCCGTGTGCTTCTCGATGAGGTCTCGGAACGCGTTGGGATAGGCCACTTCCCACACCACGCGCGTCTCGCGGGTGATGCGGCCACTCAAGTCCTTGCGCAGCACCAGCCGGGCCACGGCGTGGGCCGCGCGCTCGTCACCGGCCTCGTGCAGCACCAGCACCAGCAGGCGCACGGCCTCCGCGGGCTGGTTCGTCCGGTTCACCGCGAGCAGCTCCGACGACACCGCCTCCGGGAAGCCGAGCCGCAAGAGCTCGATGCCCGCGCGGAAATGCGGGTCGTCGCCCACCGGCCCCGCGAACAGCGGCCACGGGCTGGCGGCTTCGGGCACCGCGAAGATGTCCGGGGAGATGCGCTCCAGCCGCGCCGGGTCCACCGTCGTCAACTGCGAGCGCGCCATCAGCCCGTAGTACGTCGCGGGGTGCTCCACGGCGACCTTCTCGAACAGCTCCGCCGCGCCCTGGATGTTGCCCTGTTCCTGGAACGTCCGCGCCCGCCAGTACCGCGCGCGCTCCACATCGTAGCTCTCGTCCGCCTGCGCGAAGCGCTGTTCGATTCGGTCCAGGAAGGACAGGCCCGCGTCCTCCGCCTTGCTCGTGCGAGCAATCCAGTACGCCTTGAAGAGCGCCTCGCCCAGGAAGTCGCCCTGCGGGTACAGCTTCGACAGCTCGTCCAGCCGGGCCATCGCCTCCTTGGGGCGGCCCGTCTTCACGTACAGGTCCGCCGCGTAGAACAGCGCGTCGTCCGCGAAGCTGTGGTCCGGGAACTCGCGCGCCAGCCGCTCGTACGTGTCCGTCCCGCGCGCCGAGTCGACAATCGAGCGCGACGAGCCCAGCACGTACAGCGCCCGCGCGAGCAGGTCGCGGTCCTCACACTTCTCCGCCACCTGCGAGAGAATCTGGATGGCGCGCGTGTGCTCGCGCTCCTTGCGCAGGCCCTTGCCGTAGGCGAAGTGCGCGCGGCACGCGAGCGGCTCCGGCAGCTTCAGCTGCGCCAGCATCGGCTCCAGCTGCGTCAGGCCCTGCTTGTTGCGGTGCAGCTCCACCAGCGCCTCGCCGCGAGCGACCTTCGCCTCCAGGGGCGCTGTCTGTCCCTTGAGGCGCTTCTCCGCCTGCGTCGCCAGCGCGGACAGCGGATGCGCGCCCCACAGGCGCCACAGCGCGGCGCGCTCGGCGGCCTTGTCCTTCTTCTCGGCGGCGATGTCCGCGATGGCCATCAGCGCCTCGGCGCCCACGTTGCGTCCCCAGCTGGGCGCGGCGCGTGACGTGAGCGGCTCCAGCGCGGCCATGGCGCCAGCGGCGTCCTTCTTCTTGCGCAGCACGCGCGACAGCGCCAGCCGCGCGTCCACGTACAGCCGCGACTCCGGCGACACCTGCGCCAGCAGCACCGCGGCCTCATCGAAGCGGCGCAGCCCCTCCAGGGCCACGCCCGCGTGCGTCAGACACCTGTCTTGCAGCGCGGGGTAGTCCGGCGCCAGCGCGGCCAGCTCCTTCGCGGCCGTCTCGTCATCCCCGGAGCGCACCGCGGCCAGCGCGCGCAGGTAGCGCACCGGCGGGCTGTCGCCCTCGTCCTTCAAGAGCTCGCGGGCCCGGCTGTAGTGGCCCTTGTCGAAGGCCGCCCGGGCCTCCTTCTTCTTGCCCTCGCCGAAGTACGGCGCCAGGTCCTCCAGCGCGTAGCGACGGCCCCGGTGGACGACGGGCGCGGGCGGCGCGGCGTTGGGGAAGGCCGGATTGAGGACCTCCACGAACCCCTCGGGCTGCTGCGTCTTCTCCGCGTCAGGACGCGGCGAGAGCTGGGCCTCGGAAGGGGCGTTCTCCGTATGGGACGAGGGCGCCTCCGTCACGGCGGGCGTCTCCGTCACGGCGGGGGCCTCCGTCGCGGTGGGCGTGGGGACCTGGGGTGCGGGAGCCTGCGCGGACAACAGGAGCGCGGAGGCGACGACGGCGAGCTTGGGCAGGAAGGGCTTCATACGCGGGGCTGGGGACCCTGGGAGGTGGGCGCGGGCTCGCCCCATGACAACCGGGAGTGCATGGAAAATTTCCGGAGATGGACACAGGTTAGACTGTCCGCAAGCCCATGGACATCCGGACTCAGAGCGCTCTGCTGGCATCCATCATCGGCCTGGCGCTGGGCGTGTCCATGTTGTTGCGCCCGGCCCGGCCGAAGGTCCTCACCCTGTACTCCGTCTTCGCCCTGACGGTGGCCGGGTACTACCTCTCGTTCTTCTTCCACAGCCTCTTTCCCGCGGCGACCTACCCCTGGGCAGCGCGCATCACCCTGGGCATCACCGTGCTCGTCGCCTCCCTCGTACCGGGCGCGGCCGTGGGCTTCTTCCTCGAGTTCTTGGATGTCAGCAAGGGAACACACCAGGTCGGCCGCCGGCTCGCCCTCCTGTCGGTCTTCCTGGGCCTGGCCGTGGCCGTCACCCCCCTGGCCGACAAGGTGTGGGCTCGCGTGGCCATGGGCGTCTGGGTGCTCGGCTCCCTGCTCGCTTCGGTGTCGTTGCTGCTCCACCGGGTCAGGACGAACGAGTCCCGCATCGAGCAGCTGAGGCTGATGTACCTGGCCATCGGCGCGGGCGCGGGCATCCTCTTCTCGGCGCTCGACTTCCTGGGCACCGTCATCCCGCTGCCGACGCTCGGGCCCGTCTTCACCACGCTGTACCTGTTCTTCCTCGCGCAGACGCTCTTGCGGCTGCGGCTGATGGACCTGCACGAGCTGCTGGGGAAGATTGCCTCGCAGACGGTGCTCGCGGTCATCCTCGCCGCCGTCTTCACGGTGCTGACGGCGTGGGTGGACGAGGACACGGGGCTGTTCGTCTTCAACACGGTGGTGGCGGCCTTCGTCATCCTCATCCTGTTGGACCCGCTGCGCGCGAAGGTGGAGGAGATGGTGGTGCGCATCTTCTTCCGCGAGCGCTTCGCGCTGCTCGACGCGTTGGGGATGCTGCGCGCGAGGATGGCGAACGTCATCGACATCTCGGAGCTGGCGCGGCTGGTGTTGGACACGCTCCACGAGACGGGCCGGGTGACGCACGCGTCGGTGTACCTGCTCGCGGAGGACCGGCCGGGGTATCGGCTGCTGGACTCGCGGGGGCCGTTGCCGGCGTCGTTCCTGGACACGGCGGCGGCGCGCGGCCTGTTGTTCGCGGTGGCCAGCGGACAGAAGGCGGTGCTGCTGGAGAACGTGGAGCGGCGCGGCGCGACGATGCGGCTGCAGTCCGTGGAGGGACGGCGCTACCGCGACGAGCTGAAGCGGCTGAACGACACGCGCGCCGCGCTGGTGCAGATGAAGGCCGGAATCACGGTGCCGATGGTGGGCAATGACCGGGTCATCGGCTTCCTGAACCTCTGGGACGAGCGGGTGCCGGAGGCATACGCGTCCGACGAAATCGCCCTCATCCTGGAGGTGGCGGAGAAGCTGGCGACGGTGCTGGAGAACTCGAAGCTCTACGAGAAGATTCGAGAGAGAGACCGACTGGCGGCGCTGGGTGAGATGGCGGCGGGCCTCGCGCACGAGATTCGCAACCCGCTAGGAGCCATCAAGGGCGCGGCGCAGTGCCTGGACCCCAGGCGGCTGCCGGGCGAGGACGGCGAGTTCCTGGAGGTCATCGTCGAGGAGGTCAACCGCCTCAACGGCGTGGTGACGGCGTTCCTCGACTACGCGCGGCCGATGAAGCAGAGCTTCGGGCCCACGGACCTGAACGAGGTGGTGACGCGGACCATGCGCCTCATCCAGAACGACGTGCCCGCCAACGTCCAGCTCGCGGTGGAGCTGGACCTGCTGCTGCCCCGCGCGGATGGAGACGCCGAGCAGCTCAAGCAGGTGCTCATCAACCTGGTGCAGAACGCGGTGCAGGCGCTGGACACGCGCGAGGGCCGAATCACCGTGCGCACGGAGAAGCCGGAGCGCTTCGGTGAGTTCCGCAACGCGGGGGGCGAGGTGCTGGAGGTGCGAGTCTCCGACAACGGGCCGGGCATCCCTACGGACCAGCAGCCGCACATCTTCGTGCCCTTCTTCACGACGAAGCAGAAGGGCACGGGGCTGGGCCTCGCCATCTGTCAGCGCATCGTGAAGAACCATGGCGGCAGCATCTCCGTGCAGAGCAAGGCGAGCGAGGGCACCACGTTCATCATCCGCCTGCCGGCGCTGCCGGCGGAGAAGCCCGCGGAGGGGCTCCTCGCGGAGGGCACGGGCACACCGCCGCCCGCGACGCGCATCTCCCAGTCGTTCCCCGTGCCGGAGGAGCTGCGCGAGCCCCCTGCCCCGTCGGCCCCCGAGCCCAAGCCCAAGCGCGAGCGGCGGCGACGAGCAAGCTGAGTGGGATTGGCGCTAGGCTGTCTGCCCATGAGCGCCTGCCCCTTCTGCCACAAGACGATGCGGCCCACCTTCCTGGGAGGATTGCCCCGCGAGGAGTGTGGCCACTGCGGCTCCGTCTGGTTCGAGGGCGAGGCGCTGGCGAAGGTGATGGGCGGTTCAATCTCCGATGCGTTGATGCGCCGCGCGAAGGGACACGCGGGCATGTGCAAGGGCTGTCAGGCGAAGCTCCAGTACGTCCCGGAGTGTCCGAGCTGCGGAACCGCCGCGCCCAGCTGTCCCCGGTGCGGCCAGGCCCCGCTGCCCGTGGTGCAGGTGCTGGGTGTCACGGTGGAGGTGTGCTCGGACTGCGCGGGCGTGGCTTTGGACCCGGGTGAGCTGCAGCAGCTCCAGCAGGCGGCGGAGCAGCACCGCAACGAGCCCCTGGACGTGCGCCCCAAGCTCAAGATGGGGCGCACGACGTCCTGCACGGAGTGCAAGCGCGAGGTGAAGCCCCGCTACGGCTTCGTCTATGAAGAGGCGCTGTACTGCGGAAGCTGCGCGCCCGAGGGCTCCGCGCCCTTCACGGAGGAGCTGACGAAGGCGGCCCCCTCCTCCGAGCTGGATACCCCGCATGCCTCTGGCTACACCGGGGCGATGACGGCGCAATACACGGGCGACGCCACCGGCTCCGCGCTGATGTGGCTGTTCAAGCGCGTGTTCGGACAGTGAGCTGAGCTGAAGCACGCCGAGGCCACGCGAAGCCCACGGCTCGCGCGGTCATGCGAGCAGGGACCTGGCGTCCAACTCAGTTCAACGTCGCGGTCGCCTGAGCCAGCTTCTCCTGCGCGGCTTCCCACCGGGCATAGAGGTCTTCCAGCGTGTCCTTGCCCTCGCGGTGCGCCTCCATCAGCGGCTTGGCCCGAGCGAAGTCGTTGTAGAGGACCGGGTCGGCGAGCTGCGCCTCGCGCTCCTTCTGCGCGGTCTCCACCTTGGCGATCTGCTCCTCCAGCTTGGAGATCTCCTTCTTGAGCGGACCCTCCACCACGCTGCGCCGCTGGCGCGCCTCGGCCTCCTGCCGCTTGCGGTCCTTCTCCGTCAACGCAACGGAGGACGCATTGTCGGCCCGGGCCACGCCACCCGCCGCGGCCTCCGCCTTCAGTCGCTGCTGCTCCTGGTGGTACAGGTAGTCGTCCAGGTTGCCCGGGTGCGGCGTCAGCTTCCCGTCCGCCACCTCCCACACCTGGGTGCACAGCCCGTTGATGAAGCTGCGGCTGTGGCTGACGAACAGCAGCGTGCCGCCATACAGCTTCAGCGCTTCAATCAACATCTCCGCCGAGTCCAGGTCCAGGTGGTTGGTGGGCTCGTCCATCAGCAGGAAGTTGGAGGGCACCAGCAGCAGCTTGGCCAATGCCACGCGGGCGCGCTCACCACCGCTGAGCACGCCAATGGGCTTCTCCACGTCGTCGCCGCTGAAGAGGAAGGCGCCGAGCACGCCGCGCACGTAGCTCTCCGGCTTGTCCGCCGCGAGCGGGCGCACCTCTTCGATGATGGTGTTCTGCCGGTCCAGCTTGTCCGCGTGGTGCTGCGCGTAATAGCCCACCACCACGTTGTGGCCGATGGTCACCGTGCCGGAGTCCGGCACCAGCTCCCCCGCCACCATTCGCAGGAGCGTCGTCTTGCCCGCGCCGTTGGCGCCCACCACGGCGATGCGCTGGCCGCGCTCCACCCGGCCCGTGAGTCCGTCGTACACCGTCTGCGCGCCGTAGCGCTTGGTGATGCGCTCCAGCGACACCACGTCGCGCCCGCTCCGCTCCACTTCCGGGAAGCGGAACTTCATCGTGGAGCGCTCCTCCAGGACCTGCACCTTCTCCAGCTTCTCCAACATCTTCGCGCGGCTCTGCGCCTGCTTCGCCTTGGTGGCCTTCGCGCCGAAGCGGTCGATGAAGCCCTGCAGCTCCGCGCGCCGGTTCTCCACCTTCTCCGCCCGGGCCTGGAGCAGCACCTTCTCCTCGGCGCGCAGCCGCTTGTAGTCGTCGTAGTTGCCGGCGTACTCGCGCACGCCCTCCAGCTCCAGCGACACCACGCGGTTGATCTGCCGGTTGAGGAAGTCCCTGTCGTGCGAGATGAGCACCAGGGCCTTGTTGGAGCGCCGCAGGAAGCCGTCGAACCATGCCAGCGTGGGCACGTCCAGGTGGTTGGTGGGCTCGTCGAGGAGCAACAAGTCAGGGTCCTGGAGCAGCAGACCCGCCAGGGCCGCGCGCATCCGCCAGCCGCCCGAGAGGGCCGAGGTGGGCTTCGCCAGGTCGTTGTCCTTGAAGCCCAGGCCCTTGAGGATGCGCTCGGCGTGGTGCCGGCCGAAGCGGTTCTCGAAGTCGTCCAGCTCCGCGTGCAGGTCCGCCAGGGACTGGGCCAACTCGAGCAGGTCTTCCTCGTCGGTGGCCGCCGCCAGGGCCTCCTCGGTCTCCTTGAGCCGGGACTCCAGGGTGTCGCGCCCCGGGACGGTGCTCATCACCGCCTCCACCACCGTGCCCTCCGGCAGCCCGGCGATCTCCTGGGGCAGGTACCCCCATCGGGCCCGCCGCCGGTAGGTCAAGGTCCCCGAGTCCGGCTGGGCGACGCCGGCCAGGATCTTCATCAGGGTGCTCTTCCCCGTCCCGTTGGCCCCGACGAGGCCTACACGGTCCTTGGGGCCGAGGGTGAAGCTGTCGCTGTCGAAGAGGACCTTCTTTCCATAGGAGAGGCTGAGGTCCTGGGCGATGACGAGGCTCATGGCGGGCGGGGATGTAACAGCCCTGGGGCCCTCGGGAAATGGCTCAGATGCCTGCCTGGAGACCTTGGGGGCCAACGTCCCCTTTCCGGACCCGGCCGGGGCCTGCCTATACTCCGGCCCCACATGGCTGCCCCCTGTCCCCATTGCGGAAGCACCGACGGCGTCGACCACCTCTGCTCAGGCCAGAGCCTCCAGCTCATCGGCCAGGTGCTCGATGGCCGCTACAAGATTGAGAGCGTGCTCGGCCAGGGCGGCATGGGCATGGTGTTCCGCGCCACGCAGACCTCGGTGCAGCGCCCCGTCGCGGTGAAGACGCTCAACCCGTCGCTCGCCGCCGCGCCCCAGTTCTTCGAGCGCTTCCGCCGCGAGGCGGAGATCGCCAGCCGCCTGCGCCACCCGAACGTCATCACCATCTTCGACTTCGGCCGCGCGCCCGACGGCACCTGCTACTACGTGATGGAGCTGCTCCAGGGCGAAAGCCTCAAGGAGGTCGTGAAGCGCGAGGGGCCCATGTCCCTGCGCCGCGCCACCAGCCTCATCGAGCAGGCCACGCAAGGGCTCGCGCACGCGCACCAGGAGGGCTGCGTCCACCGAGACCTCAAGCCGCACAACATCATGGTGCAGGACCTGGGCGGCCGGGACTTCGTCAAGGTGCTGGACTTCGGCCTCGTCAAGGCGCTCGAGGCCGAGGAGGAGGAGCAGCTCACCTCCACGGGCCAGGTGCTCGGCACGCCGCAGTACATGCCTCCGGAGCAGGCCGGCGGCGAGGCGGTGGACCAGCGCTCCGACCTGTACTCCATGGCGGGCGTGCTCTACTTCTGCCTCACGGGCAGCTCGCCGTTTGGCGCGAACACCGTGCGCAAGGCGCTCACCGCGTCGCTCACGCAGCAGGTGCCGGCCGTCAACTCCAAGCGCCAGGGCGCCCCCGTCCCCGCCGAGCTGGACGCCTTCTTCCGCAAGGCGCTGTCCCCCGAGAAGGAGGACCGGTACCAGACCGCGCAGGAGCTCATCGACGCGATGATAGAGTCGGTCGCGGACGTCAGCGCCGAGCAGTTCGACGCGATGCCCAGCGGAGGCTCCAGCTCCGGCGTCAGCGACCGTGGCAGCGGCAGTCGCGCGGGCAGTCGCGCGGGACGTCCGGGAGCAGGCAGCGGCAGTGGCGTGCGCTCCTCGCGCGCCAGCCCGTCCCCGGGCCGAGGTTCCACGCCGTCCAACGTCGTCATCGCGCGCAGTCAGGCGGGAGCACCGGGAGGAAGTGGCTCGTCCCCCAGCCGCGTCCGTCCGCCTCCTGGCCGGGCCGCGCCCACTCCTCCGCCTCCCCCTCCCGAGCCGGAGGGCATGTCCACCGGCAAGAAGATCGCGTTCGTCGCGGTGCCGCTGGTGCTGCTCGGCATCGGCGCGGCGGTGGTGTTGGGAGGAGGAGGCCAGGGCGGTTCCAAGCAGCCTGCCACCCAGGTCGTCGAGGTCCCTCGGGACAGGCCGGCGAATCCGGCGGGGACGACTGTGCCCTCGAATCCGACCGAAGCCGCGCCTCAGGCGCTTCGGGTGAAGTTCAACTCGACGCCGTCCGGGGCCGCCATCTACGAGGGCGACGAGCAGATCGGCACCACGCCGATTGAGCTGATGCTCCCGCGAGACAAGTCCCACCAGCTCAGCTTCCGGCTCGCGAACCACAAGTCCGAGGAGCGCTCGCTCAACTTCAGCCGCGTCGCTGGAGACAGCCAGACGGTGGACGTGACGCTGGAGCCCATCCGCGTCGCGGGGCCGCCCAAGCCCAAGCCGCCCCGGCCCACCAACTCCGGCCAGGACATCAGCGTCTTCGAGTAGGCGCTCGGCGGCTCCCATCCACTCGGGAGCCGCCCTTCCCCGCCCTCAGACGAGTCGCCCCAGCTTCGGGAGCACTTCACCGCTCTTGCCCTGCACGGAGTGCTGGAAGCGCCGCGAGTTCTCCGCAGGGTCCAGGTTGACGAGCCACGTCTCCCCGCCCGCGCCGCGCACCTGGTCGACCATGCCGGCCGCCGGGTAGACGGCGCCCGAGGTCCCCGCCGCCAGGAAGACGAAGCGCCCGCCGGAGCTGGCCGCGCGCAGCGAGAAGTCCTGGATGCGCTCCAGGTCCGTGGGGTCCAGGTACTCGCCGAACCAGACGATGTGCGGGCGCAGCAGGCTGCCGCAGTCCTTGCACCCGGGCACGGTGCCCTCCGCGTACACGGTGGTGTCCTCGAAGGGCGCGCGCTTGCACTCGTCGTTGCTACAACGCGTCTTGAAGAGGTTGCCGTGCATCTCCACCACGCGCTGGCTGCCCGCGCGCGAGTGCAGGCCGTCCACGTTCTGCGTGGCCAGGAGGAAGCGGTCGCCCAGGTGCCGTTCCCAGGCCACCAGCGCGTCATGGCCGGGGTTGGGCGAGACGCCAGCGGCCCCTGCCCGCCGCTGGGAGTAGAAGCGCCACACCCGCAGCGGATCCTTCGCGAAGCCCTCGGGCGAGGCCACCTGTTCCACGGGCTGGTCCTCCCAGAGCCCGTTCATTCCTCGGAAGGTCGGCACTCCGCTCTCGGCGGAGACTCCCGCGCCGGTGAGGACGAGCAGCCAGGTATTCGAATCGAGAAGGAGCGTTTCCACGGTGCCTCCTGTGCGGCGTGGGATTCAGGATATGAAGCGTGGGACGACGATGACCGCGCCGGGCCCTGACGGGTGGGTGCGGAGACCTGACTCGAGGACCCCATCATGGCTGAAATCACCCTGGACCTGCGCGCGGCCCCCAAGGCGCAGGCCTACGAGGAACTCCAGCAGCACGTGCAGGCGGCGCTCGCCGGCATGGACGACCCCATCGCCGGCATGGCGACGATGAGCTGCCTCATCCACCACGCCTTCGGCCACCTGTGGACGGGCTTCTACCGGGTGGTGACTCCGGGGAAGCTGCTCCGAGTGGGCCCCTACCAGGGCACGCTGGGGTGCCTGGAGATCAAGTTCGGCCAGGGCGTCTGCGGCACCGCCGCCGCGAAGGGTGAGACGCAGGTCGTGGCGGACGTGCATGCCTTCCCCGGGCACATCGCCTGTGACGCGCGCTCCGCGTCTGAAATCGTGGTGCCGGTGTACGGGAAGAACCGCGAACTCATCGCGGTGCTGGACATCGACTCCGCGAGCAAGAGCGCCTTCGACGAGCTGGACCGTCAGCAGCTCGAGTCGATGATGCGCTGGTTTCAACAGTAACGCGGTGTCGAAAGCCCCAAGGGCGCGGGAGGCACGAGCCGCCCGCGTCCCAGGGATGACTTTCGTCAGTCGCCGCGCGCGTAGGCCACGGCGAGCTGTCCGGCGAAGCGGGCGTTGTTCACGAGGAGCGCGAGGTTCGCCTTGAGCGTCTTGCCGCCCGTGCGCTGGCCGAGTTCACGCAGCAGGAAGGGCGTGACGTCCTTGCCCTTGATGCCCTGTCGCTCCGCTTCGGCGAGGGCGGAGGCAATCTGCAGCTCCACCTCATGGCGAGGCAGCGCGGTCTCCTCCGGCGGCGGCACGGTGTAGAGCACGCCGCCCTGCCCCAGCGTCTCGAAGCGGGCGCGGGCGATGCGGGCGGCGGTGGCCACGTCGTTGACGCTGTGCTCCAGGGTGATGCCGGAGTCACGGCTGTGGAAGGACGGCAGCTCGCGCGTGCCCACGCCGATGACGGGAACGCCCGCGGTCTCCAGGAGTTCCATCGTCTTGGGAAGGTCGAGCACGGACTTCGCGCCCGCGCACACGACGGCCACGGGGAAGCGGGCCAGCGCGGCGATATCCTGGGAGATGTCCCAGTGCTCCGACGCTCCTCGGTGCACGCCGCCGATGCCGCCCGTGGAGAAGACGCGGATGCCGGCCGCGGCGGCCAGCTCACACGTGGCGCTGACGGTGGTGCCGCCGGAGGCACGGGTGGCCACGGCGATGGCCAGGTCGCGAGAGCCGAGCTTCAGCAGGGGCTCCTTGCCCTCCGCGAGCCGGCGCAGCTCCGAGTCCTCCAGGCCGATGCAGACGACACCGTCCACCACGGCGGTGGCGGCGGGCACGGCGCCGGCGCGGCGGATGGCCTCCTCGCAGGCGCGAGCGGCGGCGAGGTTGTCCGGGTAGGGAAGCCCCTGGGCCACCACACTCGTCTCCAGGGCGACGACGGGCTGCCGCGAGTCGAGGGCACGACGCACCTCGTCCGAAAAGCGTAGGTCCATGGCGCGCGTTTAAGCCACGGCGCGGCATGGGGACAAGCCGAGCGGCGGGGAAACGTCGGCTTGCACGAAGAGTCGCCGGGCCTTATTCCCTCGCGCGCCGTGTCCAATACCGCCGCCAGTGTCCCCGCTGCGCCGCCCCGCGCCTTCTCGGCGTCCGACCTGGCCATCCTCGGTGTCGTGATTGTCTGGGGCACCAACTACACGGTGGTGAAGGAGGCCCTGGGGACGATTCCGCCCCTGGCCTTCATGTCGGTGCGTTTCGCGGTGGCCTCGGTGGCCATGGCGGGGTTGCTGCTGGCGGTGGAGGGCTGGAAGCCGCTGTCGAGGCCGGTGTTCCTCAAGCTCGCGGTGCTCGGGCTGGTGGGCAACACGGCGTACCAGCTCTGCTTCATCCTGGGGCTGTCGAACACGACGGCGGCCAACAGCGGGATGCTGGTGGCAGTGACGCCGGTGCTGGTGGCGGCCCTGGGCGCGGCGCTGGGAGTCGAGCGGCTCAACCGGCCGCTGGTGATGGGCATGTCGCTGGCGGTGGTGGGAATGCTGCTGGTGGTGGCGGCGCGAGGCCCCTCGCTGGGTACGGACACGAGGCTGGGAGACGGGCTCATCCTGGTGGCCTGTGTCTGCTGGGCCCTCTACACCGTGGGCATCCGCTCGCTGGGCAACGAGGTGTCGGCGCTGCGCATCACCGCCATCACCATGCTGACGGGAGCGCCGGGGGTGGTGCTGGCGGGAGTGCCGTCGGTGCTCGCGCTGGACGTGGGGAGCATCGGCGCGGGGGCATGGGCGGGCGTGGTGTACTCGGCGCTGATTCCACTGGTGCTCAGCTACTTCATCTGGGGGCGCACGGTGCAGAAGGTGGGCAGCGCGCGCGCCTCGCTCTACAACACGGGAGTGCCTGTCGTGGCGGCGCTCACCGCCTGGGGAGTGCGGGGAGAGAAGCCCACGCTGCTGCAGGCCCTCGGCGCCGCGCTCATCCTCGCCGGCGTGCTGCTCAGTCGCAGGAAGTGACGCCGGGCTACGGCTGAGCCGTGTTGACCACCGCTCGACGGGCACGAAAACCAGCCCGAGTCGTGTCGGCGCCTGTCTCGCCGCGAGGCATGACGCCGTCCCAGGCCTGCTCCGTGGAAATCCCTCTGCGAGACGCGAGGCGGTCCACCGCGACGAGCCATCAATCCACCACGAGGTGTGTTGCAGGGCCACGCGGGCCGCACTGAATCAGCGCCCGTCTTCCCCCCGCCGCCCTCGCTCCACCGCGAGGCCGTACTCCTCTATCTTCTTGTCGAGCGTGGGGCGGCTGATGCCCAGTAGCGCGGCGGCACGGACCTTCTTCCCGCCGGCTTCCCGCAGCGCCTCCGCGATGGCGTCGCGCTCCAGCCGGCCCACGCGGGACTGGAGCGTCTGACTGTCACTGGCCGGGCCACCTTGCTGGACCTCCGGCGGAAGCTGCAGCGCCCCCACCCGGCCTCCGGCATAGAGCAACCCCAGCCGCTCCCCCACGAGCTCCAGTTCCCGAACGTTGTGCGGCCACGGGTAGTCCGCCAGCAGGCGCCGGGCATCCACGCCCAGCGCGGGAGGCTCTTTTCGCACCCGCCGCGCCGCGCGCGACAGGAACCCATCGAACAGCGTGAGCACATCCGCCCGGCGCTCTCGCAACGGAGGCACTTCCAGCTCGAAGCCCATCAGCGTCCGCGCGAGCGCGGCATCCACCTCGCCCCGAGTCCCCAACAGGGCCACCGGAACCGAGGCCGTGACGAGCAACCGCACATCCACGGGCTCCTCGCCGCCCTGCCGGGCCGGAGCCACGCGCCGGGCCAGCAATCGAGCCAGCCGCTCGGCCAGGTTCCGAGGCAGCGCATCGACGTGCTGGAGCAGCAACGAGCCCCGGTCCGCGCGCAGCAGCGCGGAGGCTCCAGGCGGATTCCCCGGCGCACTGGCACGGCCAAAGAGGACCTCCTCGACAACCTCCGCGGGCTGCCGGCAGTCCACCACCACCAGCGGCTCCAGCGCCCGGGGCGAGCGCGCATGGACGACCCGGGCCAGCAGCGTCTTGCCCGTCCCCGGCTCGCCATACAGCACCACGGGCGCGGCGCTGTTCGCGGCCCGGCGCGCCCCATCCACCAACGCGCGCAGCGGCCTGGACGTCCCGAGCAGCACGGGCGCGGGAGACTCCGCCTCCATCCGCGAGCGCACCGCCGTATACGCCTCGCCGCCGAGCCGCCCGAGCGCAGCGAGAAGCTGTCCCTCGCCCCCGGTGAACGCCGAATCCGCGCGCGTCGCGTAGAGCACGCCGAAGGGCATGCCTCCGGAGGCCACGAGCGGCACGCACATCTCCGTCTCCGCCTGGACCAGCTCCTTGCGCTCCAGCGCCACCTGCGCCAGCGAGCGGGGCACGGACATGGACTCGGCGCCCGACACCGCCGCGGTGAGCAGCCCGGTGTTGCTCCCCAGGAGCGCGGCGGCGCGGTCCGCGCTCAGCGCCCGAGCAACCTCGTCCGCCAGACGCCGCAGCACCATGGCCTCGCTGGTGGCCCCCAGCAGCGCCGTGCCCGCCGAGTACAGCGCCGCCGCCGCGCCCACGTGAGGCAGCACCTCTTCAATCGGCACATGGCCCGGCGACGTGGGGCCCCCCTCCACCAGCGTCACCGGGGGCGGCTCGAAGACGGCCATCGTCAGGCCCAACCGGACGCGGTCTCCGGGCTGCAGCACCACCTCGCCGCTGATGCGCACGCCGTTGAGCAGCGTCCCGTTGCGCGAGCCCAGGTCCGTCAACCGGACCTCTCCCTCGTGGACCGTCAGCTGCGCGTGCTTGCGGGAGACCTGGTCATCCCGCAGGGGGATTTCACACGAGGGGCTGCGGCCAATGGCCATGTCCGAGAGCACCTCGTATCGGCGCCCCGCGGACGGGCCAGTGAGCAGCAGGAGTGCGGGCATGGGGCGCGGAGCCTAGCGTCCCGGAGGACACGGGCAAGCGCCGCCCGTCGCCCTACATCGGTCGTTCTGCGTTGAGCAGGGCCCGGATTTCCCCTTCATCCAGGGCTCTCCCCTCACGGCTGAGCGCCAGCGCGTTGACCTGGGTCTCCTCGACCTCGACGTGGGCGCCCTTGCGCCACTCGGTGGTGTGCACCGCGCCATCCACCAGCTTGCCCACGAGGGTGCCGTCGTCCCGGGCCATCAGCTCCAGCCAGAGGTTCTCCACCACGGTGTTCCCATCCGGATGGGTGTCGAAGGGAGCCCGCACCAGGAAGGTCAGCGGCTCCATCAGCCCCCGGCGTTGGAAGCGCGCCAGGAAGGAGGGCAGGAGCGACTGGGCCTCGCGGCGCATCGACTCCGTCTGCTCCTCCGGCTCCTGGGTGAAGCGCTCCCGGTACGGCGCCAGGAGCTGTGACGTGTTGTGTCGCCCCAGGGGGGACACCACCGTGAGGAAGAGGCCCTCGTGTCCCTCGAAGGTCTCCAGCGGCACGCCGAGCAGGTTGGCGCGAGCCTCCTCGGAAGGCAGCACCATGAACGGCTGCCCCTCACTGGTGCCCACCTGCGAGCGCAGCGCGGGCCCCTGACCGAAGGCCAGGTCGGTGCACAGCTCGTGCAGGAAGCTCTCCGCCGGCAGCAGGTCCTGCTCCGCCAGGTGGAAGATCTCCAAGTCCCGCGCGCCGAACTTCTCCATGCCGTGCGAGTGCACCCACAGCGGCGTGTCGCCCTCCGTCACCTCCACCGCGTGAAGGTGGACGTGGTCCCGGATGTCGAAGTCCAGCTCCGTGATTTCCACCACGTCCTCGGGCTCGTGGAGCTTGAAGGCCGCCAGGTCCACCAGCACCCCGGGCACATGCTCCAGCAGGGTGCGCACGGCCCACAGCGCCTCGAACACGGGCAACGTGGGCTGCGCGCCGCCCGGCTCCAGCGACAGGTGGTAGTAGGCCTTCGCCTTGCCCAGGCGCAAGAAGGCCTCCGGGCTGCCGCTGTACGCGGCCTTGTTGAACTTGGGCAGGCCGTCGGGCCCCACCGTCAGCCGGACATGGACCTCCGAGCTGTCCGCCCGGAGCACGAAGCCCTGGCCGTCCTCGTCCGGGGTGAACTCCACCTCGTCCGTCGCGAACGAGGCACGCAGGGCATCCAGCGGCGCGGGCCCTTCCTGCTCGGTCGCCAGGAGGTAGACCTCCATCACAGGTGCTTCTCGATTTGCTGAAAGAGGTCCACGCGGTCCACCAGGTCGGTCAGGTAGTCGAGCTTGTCGGTGGCCAGCACCAGGACTGGAGACAACCGGTAGGCACCGAACCATTCCTCATACAGGGCATTGAGGCGCTGGAGGTAGCGGGTGGGGATGTCCTTCTCCATGGAGCGGCCGCGCAGGGCGATGCGCTCCTTCAGCGTCTGCACGGGGCAGCGCAGGTAGATCATCAGGTCGGGCGGACGCAGCGACTCGGAGATGGTCTCGTAGAGCTCGCAGTACGTCTTCCAGTCCCGCTTGTCGATGAGCCGCTGGCGGTGGAGGTTCTTGGCGAAGATCTCCGCGTCCTCGTAGAGGGTGCGGTCTTGCAACACGGTACCGGGCGTGCGCTCCAACTCCCGGTGGAGGCGGAACTTGTGCGTCAGGAAGAAGAGCTGTGAGCGGAAGGCCCACGTCTTCATGTCCTTGTAGAAGTCCGCGAGATAGGGGTTTTGGTCATTGGGCTCGAAGGACGGGGTCAACCCGTACTTCCGGCATAGGAAGGACGTGAGCTCCGTCTTCCCGGCGCCGATGTTGCCCGCGATGGCGATAAACTTTTTCCTGGCCACGCCACCCCTGCTTGTAACCCCGCCAAGCTGCGCGCACCAGCAACAAGGTAAGGAAGGCTCGTGGTAGAAGAAGTGCATGCCCCCGTGCCGTCCCTCTCGCCACGCCCCCCTGGGCGTCGCCACCTTCCGGGGTGCGGCCGCCTGTCCGGCCGTCCGAGACAGGACATCTCGCAGTGGGGCTGCCCTCGGGCCGCGCCTTCCGCCCGCCCGACGAACCGGCCCCGAGGAGGGGGCTGAGGGATGATGCGTAAGCTCTTCTGTGTCGTGACGGCGGGCGTGTGGTCCCCCATCAGCTTCGTGCTGGCCATCCTGGCGATGGTGCTGACGTTGAGGCCGGCCAACTCCGTCTGGGTGGCTCGCAAGATCTGGTCTCCAGTGTTGCTCTGGGCCGGTGGCGCGAAGCTGGAGGTCCTGGGCCAGGAGAACGTGGACCCCAACCGGGCCACCATCTACGTGGCCAACCACCAGTCCACCATCGACATCCCCGCGCACTTCATGGCCGTGCCGGTGTCCTTCCGTTACGTGGCCAAGAGCCAGCTCAAGTGGGTGCCGTTCATCGGCTGGTATCTCGCGCTCGCCGGCCATGTCTTCGTCAACCGGAGCAACCGCTCCAAGGCCATCGCCTCGCTGGACGTGGCCGCGGCGAAGATTCGCGCCGGGACGAGCATCTTCCTGTACCCCGAAGGCACCCGCTCACCGGACGGCCGCATCCTGCCCTTCAAGAAGGGCCCCTTCGCGCTTGCGCTCAAGGCCCGCGTCCCCATCTGCCCCGTCACCATCGAGGGCTCTGGCGACCTGATGCCCAAGGACAGCTGGAACATCACCCCCGGCCCCATCCGCGTGAAGATCGGCAAGCCCATCGACACCACGGGCTTCGCGGAGAATGACCGGGAGGGCCTCGCCCGCGCCGTGCGGGAGGTCATCATCGCCGACAGCCTCTTGCTGGGCGGCAAGGGTGGCGACCCCGAGGACTCCGTCGCCGCCGCGGGCCTCGAAGGCATCAGCGCCGCCCGCGCCACCTCCACGAATTGAGACGTTCTCCCGTGACGACGACTCCCGCCTTCCGCTTTCGCCCCTGGGTCCGCGCCGCCGTACTCGGCCTGGGTCTGCTCGCCGCCGGCTGCGGCCACACCACCTCGGCCACCACGGGCGCGCCCCGCCCGACCGACGAGCGCTCCCGGGCGCGGGCGTACCTGGAGGAGAACCAGCCGCAGAAGGCGCTCGGCCTCCTGAAGGAGCTGCACGCCAAGACGCCCGAGGACCTGGACGTGGCCCGGACGCTGACGGAGGCCCAGGTGAAGGCGGGCCGCACGGACGCGTGGATTGAAGAGCTCCAGGGGCGCATCGCCACGAGCGAGCGCGCGGTGGACCAGTACATGCTCGGGCTCGCCCTCTTCTCGCGAGCCAAGGACGCCGGCGCGCCGGCGGTGACGGCCTTCGAGCGCGCCATCACCCTCTCCCCGGACACCGCCGAGTATCACCACCGCCTGGGCGTCGCCCGCCTGGAGTCCGAGCAGTACGCCGCCGCCGTGGAGCCCCTGCGTCGCGCGGCGGCCCTCGCCCCCGAGCGCACCGCCTGGCGCCTGCCCCTGGCCAAGGCGCTGCACCGCACCGGTGACTCCGCGGGCGCTGTCGAGGCGCTGGGTGTCGTCGTCCGAGGCCGCCCCACCCCCGCCGACGTGGCCACCGCGCGCGCGTTGATGGAGCAGGTCAGCGACCCCTTCGGCGGCATCCCCAAGGCGGCCGAGGCCAAGCTGGAAGAAGGCCTGCGCTACCTGAATGACCTGGATGCGCCCCAGCACGCCATCCTCGCCTTCGAGGAGGTGCTGCACGACTACCCGGACCTGGCGGTGCTGCACTCGCTCTTGGGCCTCGCCTACCAGCGCCTGGACGACGCGGGCCGCGCGGTGGACGAGTTCAAGCAGGCCATCGAAAGCGCTCCGCGCGACGGGAAGAACCACCTCTACCTGGGCGAGCTGTACGCCTCCCGGCAACGTCCGGACGCGGCGCGTGCGTCGTTCGAGAAGGCCGTCTCGCTGCATCCGTTGCTCGACGCGGCCTGGTTCCGGCTGGGAGATCTGCACCTGGAGCGGAGAGATTTGGTCGCGGCCCGCGAGGCCTTCACCGTGGCGGTGTCCCTGTCGCCCGACTCCATCCCCGCACGGGGCAAGCTGGCGCTCGTGTACCAGCTCGAGGCCGACTATCCCGCCGCGGAGCGCGAGCTGCGCTACGTGGTCGAAAAGGACCCGGAGAACGTGGAGTTCTCGCTGCGGCTGGGGCTGCTCTTCACCGAGCAGTCGATGAAGTCCACACGCCCGCAGGTGAGGAAGTCGGCGGCCGAGGAAGCCGAGCGCTGGCTCTCCAAGGTGCTGGAGGCGCAGCCGGAGAACGCGGTGGCCTCGCGCGCGCTGCAATCCCTCAAGGGCCAGTAGCCACCACCGGCTCGTGCCCTCTACACTTCGCGCCCGATGAGTGATGGCCGCAAGTCTCCGCGCACGGTAACCAATCCCGGCACTCAGCCCCGGACGCCGAGCAGTCCAGGCATGCCTCGCACGCCGACGGACCCGGGGACGCTGCGGGTGATGTCGGCCGCGCGCACGGCCCCGCTCCAGAAGGGCAAGCAGGACGGTGCCCTGGGCAAGCGGCTCGCGGGCGAGGCCTCCAACCAGGCCCTCAACGCGCTCTCCATCTTGAAGGAGTTCGCGGGGGACTTCCGGCAGCGGGACCGCTTCTTCAAGTACAAGGCCTCCATCATCGCCGGGTGGCTGGCGCTGACGGTGGCGAGCTTCGTCATCGCCTGCCCTGGCAGCTCCATGCAGACGGGTGACATGGACGCGCGGCTGGTGCTCAGCGACAAGCTGGACCGGCCCTCCATCACCATCTGGAACGAGAGCAAGGAGGCGTGGAAGGACGTCACGCTCATCGTCAACGGCCAGTACCGCGCGGCCGTGCCTTCCGTGGGCGCCGGGGAGTTCATCACCATTACGCCCAAGCAGCTCATGGGGACGGGTGGCGCCGCGCCCGCGGACCTGCGCTTCGACACGCTGGAGATGCGCAGCAGCGACGACAGCGCGAACCTCACCGAGGATCTGCGCAACGAGTGGAAGCGCCTCCTCGGCCCGAAGTAGCGAGCCCCTCGAAGCCCCGCAAACACGAAGGGCGCCCTTCCGGTTGGGAAGAGCGCCCTCTGCGTTTCCACCCGTCCCTCCTCGCGAAGGGGCGTGCGGATGACGGCCTTACTCGGCCTTGGTCTCTTCGGCGGCAGGAGCCTCGGCGGCAGCGGCCTTCTTCTCGGGCCGGTCCACCAGCTCCAGGAGGGCCATCTCCGCGGCATCACCCCGGCGGAAGCCGAGGCGGATGATGCGGGTGTAGCCACCGGGACGGTTGGCGTAGCGGTCCTTGTACTCGCTGAAGACCTTCTGCAGCACGTCGCGGTCCTTCACGATCCGAGCCGCCAGACGCACGTTGGAGAGCCCACCACGCTTGCCCAGCGTGATGATGCGCTCCGCCATCTTCCGGGCCTCCTTGGCCTTGGGAACGGTGGTGCGGATGGCCTGGTGCTCGAGCAGCGAGGTGACCATGTTGTTGAGCATCGCGAGCCGGTGGCTCGTGGTGCGGTGCAGCTTTCGTTGTCCGACCTTGTGACGCATCGTCGTGCTCCGGGTCCCCGTCAGGGGCCACCACTCCGGCCGTATCAGGTACCGGGTGGGAAGGGTGAGCCCGACACGGGGCTCGCCACTGCTGGTCGGGTCCGGTCAACCGCCCTGGACCCCTTCCCTCCGCGCCGCGTACCGCCATGTCGCGGGCGCGGAGGAAAGTACCACGAAGACTCTACGCCTTCGGCGCCGCCGGGGCCGGAGCCTGCTTCGGGGGCCAGTTCTCGAGCTTCATGCCGAGCGACAGGCCCATCTCCGCGAGGATCTCCTTGATCTCCTTCAGCGACTTGCGGCCGAAGTTCTTCGTCTTGAGCATCTCGGCCTCGGTGCGCTGCACCAGGTCGCCGATGGTCTTGATGTTCGCCTGCTGCAGGCAGTTCGCGGAACGCACCGACAGCTCCAGCTCGTCCACCGAGCGGAACAGGTTCTCGTTCAGCTTCGCCTCTTCCTTCGGCGCCTCGGCGATGACCGGCTCCTCCGTCTCGTCGAAGTTCACGAAGACGGTGAGCTGCTCCTTGATGATCTTCGCCGCGTACGCCACCGCGTCCTGCGGGGACACCGAGCCGTCCGTCCAGACCTCGAGCGACAGCTTGTCGAAGTCGGTGACCTGACCGACGCGCGCGTTGGTGACCTGGTAGTTCACCTTGCGGGTGGGCGAGAACAGCGAGTCGATGGGGATGGTGCCGATGGGCGCACCCACCACCTTGTTCGAGTTGGCCGGCACGTAGCCACGGCCGCGGCGGCACTGCAGCTCCATGCGGAGCTTGCCACCCTCGGAGATGGTGCAGATGTGGTGACCCGGGTTGAGGATCTCCACGTCGGCGTCGGTGATGAGGTCACCCGCCTTCACTTCCTTGGGCCCTTCCGCCTCGATGCGCAGCGTCTTCGGCTCGTTCGTGTGCATCCGAAGGAGGACTTCCTTCAGGTTCAGCACCACGTCCGTGACGTCCTCGGACACCTCGGGGATGGTGGTGAACTCGTGGTCCACGCCCTCGATCTTCACCGAGGTGATGGCCGCGCCCTGCAGCGACGACAGGAGCACCCGGCGCAGCGAGTTGCCCAGGGTGGTGCCGAAGCCACGCTCCAGCGGCTCCGCGATGAACTTCCCGTAGGTGGGGGTCAGGCTGTCCTGATCCACCTCCATGCGGCGCGGCTTGATGAGGTCACGCCAGTTCTTCGCAATGTACGTATCAGCCATGGTGTACGACTCCTCGAGACGTGCGCCACCACCGACTTACCCACCGGGACGGCGGGAGGATGGCCACGTAGGGGACTGCGGATAAAGCACGACGCCCCGGCCTCGTCGGCCAGGGCGTTGAGTAACTCGTCCAGGCGCCAGCTGCAGCCTGGCGCGGGGGCTACTTGGAGTAGAGCTCCACGATGAGCTGCTCCTGGATCGGCATGGTCAGGTCCTCGCGGTTGGGGACCGTGCGAACCGTGCCCTTGAACGACTTCTTGTCCAGGTCGATCCACTGCGGAATGCCACGGCGGTCCACGGTCTCCAGCGCCTCGGAGATGCGCAGCACCTTGCGGCTCTTCTCCACCACCTCGACGGACGTGCCGGGCTTGATGGAGAACGAGGGGATGTTGACCTTGCGGCCGTTCACCTGGAAGTGGCCGTGGCGAACCAGCTGGCGCGCCTCGTTACGGGTATCCGCGAAGCCCATGCGGAACACCACGTTGTCCAGGCGGAGCTCCAGCTGCTGCAGGAGGTTCTCACCCGTCTTGCCCTTGGCGGCGGACGCGCGGTGGTAGTAGCCGCGGAACTGGTTCTCCAGCAGGCCGTACATGCGCTTGACCTTCTGCTTCTCGCGCAGCTGCACGCCGTAACCAGAGAACTTCACGCGGCCCTGGCCGTGCTGGCCGGGGGGATACGGGCGGCGCTCGATGGCACACTTGTCCGTGTAGCAGCGGTCGCCCTTCAGGTACATCTTGAGGTTTTCGCGCCGGCAGATACGGCAAGCGCTCGCGGTGTAACGGGCCACAGACTTCTCCTTAAAGGTGATCTGGAGCCGCCCCCACGCTCGCGAGCGCGAAGGGCGGCCCGGACGAAGGGGTTAGACGCGGCGGCGCTTGGCCTGACGGCACCCGTTGTGCGGGATGGGCGTCACGTCGCGGATGAGGTTGATCTTCAGACCGGCGGCGGCCAGCGCGCGCAGCGCCGACTCACGGCCCGCGCCCGGACCCTTCACGAACACGGACACGTTCTTCAGTCCGTGCTCCATCGCCTTCGCCGCGGCATCGCCGGCGGCCACCTGGGCGGCGAACGGGGTGGACTTGCGGCTTCCCTTGAAGCCACGCGCCCCGGCCGAGGACCAGGAGATCACGTTCCCGGACACGTCCGTGATCGTGATGATGGTGTTGTTGAACGTGGACTGGATGTGGACCACGCCATTGAGAATGCTCTTCTTGCCCTTGCGCTTGGCCTTCTTCGCGGCAGGGGCCTCGCCCTCGGTGCCCGTAGGCGCCGCAGCCGAAGTATTGATCTCGTCAGCCATGTGAGTTGCTGCTCCTGAGAGGAGGTGATCGACGCCGGCACCTCACGGGCCGGCGCTGCGGTTTACCGAGCCGGAGCGGCAGGCTTCGCCCGGACGATGCCACGCTTCGGACCCTTGCGGGTACGCGCGTTGGTATGGGTGCGCTGGCCACGGACAGGCAGGCCCTTGCGGTGACGGAGGCCCCGGTAGCAGCCCAGATCCATCAGACGCTTGATGTTCATCGTCACTTCACGCCGGAGGTCACCCTCGACCTTGTAGCTGGCCTCGATGATCTCACGGATCTTGCGAGCCTGGTCCTCGGTGAGGTCCTTGGTCCGGGTGGTGGGATCGATGCCCGCCGCCTCGATGATGTCTTGCGCGGACTTGTTGCCGATCCCGTAGATGTACTGGAGCGAGATCACGGCGCGCTTGTTGGGCGGCAGGTCGATGCCGGCGATACGAGCCATCTTCGGTCTTCCTTCTTGAATGGAGTTGGTCTGAAGCCAACGGCCTGCCGGCCGTTAGCCCTGGCGCTGCTTGTGCCGGGGGTTGGAAGCGCAAATCACGCGCACGATGCCCTTGCGGCGAACAACCTTGCACTTGTCGCAGATCTTCTTGACGGACGCCCGAACCTTCATGGAGCGAACTTCCTTCCTTCGAACAGATGAAAAGTCATGAGGGCCGCCACCCTAGTCCCAGAGTGGCGCCCTTTTCTACTTCGCCCGGTACGTGATCCGTCCGCGCGTCAGGTCGTACGGAGACAGCTCGACCTTCACCTTGTCTCCCGGGAGGATGCGGATGAAGTGCATCCTCATCTTGCCCGAGATGTGCGCGAGCACCTTGTGGCCATTATCCAGCACCACGCGGAACATCGCGTTGGGGAGGGGCTCCATCACCGTCCCCTCTACTTCAATGGAATCATCCTTCGGCAAGCGTCAAACCCTCTTCCCGGACCACGAACCTCTTGGAAGCGCGGCGGGATAGCACTTTGGTCCGCAAGTGGCAAGCGTCCCGCGCGGGAAAACTCGGATTCCTACCAACCCACCGTAACATCTTCGCATTTCACCCGCCGTCCCGCCCGCCTTCACGCCCCTCGGGTGAGCACTTCGGCGCCACCGTCCGTGATGAGGATGGTGTGCTCGAAATGGGCGGACAACTTCCGGTCCGCCGTCACCGCCGTCCAGTCGTCGTCCAGGATCTCCACCTCGTGGGTGCCCTGGTTGACCATGGGCTCCACCGCGAGGACCATCCCCGCCCGGAGCTTCATCCCCGCCCCCGCCTGCCCGTGGTTGGGCACGTGGGGCTGCTCGTGGAGCTTCCGGCCAATCCCATGGCCGGTGAAATCCCGGACCACGGCGTACCCCCTGGCCTCCACGTGCCGCTGGACAGCATGCCCTATATCGCCCAGCCGGTTGCCCGGCTTCATCGCCTGGATGGCCTTCTGGAGCGATTCCCGGGTCGTTTCCAGTAGCGATCGGGCCTCGGCGGACACCTTCCCCACCGGAACCGTCCTCGCCGCGTCCCCGAACCACCCCTTGTAGGACACACCGAAGTCGAGCTTCATCAGGTCGCCCTCGGCCAGTTTCCGCCGCTTGCTGGGGATGCCGTGCACCACCTCGTCGTTGATGGAGGCGCACAACACACACGGGAAGCCGAGGTAGCCCTTGAACGCCGGCCTGGCACCCCGCTCCGCCGTCAGCTTCTCCGCCAGCGCGTCCAGTTCCCAGGTGGTGACACCCGGGACGACGGCCTTCTCCAGCGCGTCCAGAACGTCAGCGACGATGCGCCCGGCCTGGCGCATGAGGGCGATTTCTTCCCGGGACTTGATCTCCACCTGACTCATGGGCGGTCCATGCGCTCCACCAGCGCACGGAGAACGGGTGGCAAGCCTCCGCGGGCGCCGCAAGCGCCTCGCGTCCGCTCGCCAGCACGTCCGGTCATCAAGCCTTGCCCTTGCCCGCGGCGCTCTTGATCTCCTCGTAGATTCCATCCGGGGAGCCCACGCCGTCCACGCTCGTGAGCACACCCTTCTTCGCGTAGAAGGCCTTCAGGGGCGCCGTCTCAGCGTCGTACTTCTGCAGACGCTTCTCGATGACGTCCGGCATGTCGTCCGGCCGCTGCACGAGCCCCGTGCCGCACTTGTCGCAGTACCCCGCGCGCTTCGGGGGGCTCTGGTCGACGTGGTAGACGCTGCCATCCGTGGGGCACACCCGCCGGCCGGAGCCACGCTCCACCAGCGTCTTGTGCGGCACCTCGAGCGAGACGACCGCATCGAGCTGCTTGCCCAGCCGCCCCAGCATCCTGTCCAGCGCGTCAGCCTGGCCTGGCGTGCGCGGGAAACCATCCAGCACGAAGCCCCGGGCCACGTCCGACTGCTTCAAGCGCTCCTCGACGATACCGATGACGACTTCGTCCGGCACGTACTGGCCCGCCGCCATCAACGGACCCGCGACCTTCCCCAGCTCTGTCCCCTCCGCCACTGCCTTGCGGAGAATGTCACCGGTGGAGATCTGCGGGATGTGGAAGTCGGCGAAGAGCTTCTTCGCCTGGGTACCCTTCCCCGCGTTCGGCGGTCCCAACAGGATCAGGTTCATGTGCTCCTCTCAGCTCCCAAGGAAGGCACGGAAGTCGTCGGCCACGAAGCTTCCAAGCGCCCCCCATGTGCACCACCGAATATCTTGAATGACTTCAGCCCGGAACGACGAGGCGCCCCTCCCCACGACGGGGAGAGGCGCCCGGGACGTGAACGTCGTGACTCAGGCCGCCACGCGCACCCGGCCGCGGATGCGCGGGCCACGAGGCCCGGCGAAGCCCTCGTAGTTGCGGCTGATGAGGTGACCCTCGATCTGCTGCACCGTGTCCAGCGCCACGCCCACCACGATCAGCAGCGCGGTGCCGCCGAAGGTGAAGCGCACGTTGAGCAGGCCGCTGATGACGGAGGGGATCACGCAGATGACCGCCAGGTACAGCGCGCCACCGAACGTGAGCCGGTTCAGCACTCGCTCGATGAACTCCGCCGTCTGACGACCCGGGCGGATGCCGGGGATGTAGCCACCCTGCTTCTTGATGTTGTCCGCCACGTCATCCGGCCGGAAGGTCAGCGCCGTGTAGAAGTAGGCGAAGAAGATGACCATCAGCACGAACAGGCCGTTGTAGATCCACAGGTTGCCTTCAATGGCGCGCTGCACGTCCTGAAGGAACGGGAACCACGTGCCCAGCGTGGCCGGGAACGACAGCACCGCGCCCGCGAAAATGGGCGGGATGACGCCCGCGGTGTTGACCTTCATCGGGAAGTACGTGGCCTGGCCCGCGAACATCCGGCGCCCCGCCATGCGCTTGGCGTACTGGATGGGGATGCGGCGCATGCCGCGCTCCACGTAGACCACCACCGCGATGATGAGGAGCATGAAGAACAGCAGCGCCAGGACCTCGGCCACCGCGATGACTTCCTGCCGCGTCAGGTCCAGCAGCGTCTTGGCGCCCGGGAGCACACCGGCGACGATGCCCGCGAAGATGATGAGCGAGATGCCGTTGCCGATGCCGCGCTCGGTGATGCGCTCACCCAGCCACATGATGAAGGCCGTACCGGCCGTCAGGCTGATGACCGTCATGAAGGTGAACCAGACGCTGTCGTCCGGCACCACCACCTGGTTGAAGCCGCTCTGCCCCGCGTCCGAGCGCCCCAGGGACGCCAGCCACCGGGAGATGCCGATACCCTGGATGACGGAGAGGACGATGGTGCCGTAGCGGGTGTACTGGTTGATCTTCTGCCGCCCCGCCGCGCCCTCCTTCTGCAGTCGCTCCAGGCTGGGGATGACCACCGCCAGCAGCTGCATGATGATGGAGGCGCTGACGTAAGGCATGATGCCCAATCCGAAGATGGACATCTGCTCCAGCGCGCCGCCGGAGAAGAGGTTGAACAGCGACACCAGTCCGCCCGACTGCTTCTGGGCGTCCATGAAGGCGTTCATCGCAGCCCGGTCCACGCCTGGCGTATTGATGAAGATGCCGATGCGGTACACGGCCAGCAGGGCTAGCGTGTACGCGAGCCGGCTGCGCAGCTCCGCGATGCGGAAGACGTTGGCGAAGGCATTGAGAGCCACGGGGTAGCCATCCTCTTCGTGAGGGTTCTGCCAGGACGACAAAACGCCCCTGTTCCACGGACGGGAAAGGGGCGCAGAAGCCTACACAAGCGAAATGGCGCGCACCACCGACAAGTGATGCGCGCCGAACATGCTCAAGCCTTGGGCTGCCGAGGGGCCTTGACGCCCTTGCCAGCATGGGCCTTCGCGGCCGCTTCGGGCTTGTGGGCCATCAGCGGAAGGACATCCACCGCGCCGCCCGCCTTCTCGACCGCCGACTTCGCGGCCTCGGAGGCCTTGTGGACCACGATGGTGACCTTCTTGGTCAGCGTGCCGTGCCCCAGCAGCTTCACGCCGTGGTAGCGACCCTTGACCAGACCGGCCTTCTTCAAGGAGGCCTCATCCACCGTGGCGCCCGCGTCGAAGTGGGTGTCCACATCCGACAGGTTCACCACCGCGTACACCGTGCGGTTGGGGGAGTTGAAGCCAAACTTCGGAAGGCGGCGCTGCAGGGGGCTCTGACCGCCCTCGAAGCCCTCGAACCGCATGTTGCCGGAACGGGCCTTCTGACCCTTGCCACCACGGCCGGCCGTCTTGCCCAGGCCAGAACCCTGGCCGCGACCCACCCGCTTCTTGCGGTGCCACGAGCGCGAGGGACGCTTCAAATCGTGCAGAGTGCTCATTGTCTCAGTCCTCTCGTGCTCAGGCCTTGGTCTGCTTGGCCTGGTAGGCGCGCGCGCGATCCCGCAGGGCGATCTTGCGCGGCTTGCGGCGCTTCGGCGCCGGCGCCTCGGTGGTCACCGTCTCCAGGGAGACCAGGTGCTTCACCTTGAACGCCATCCCACGGATGGCAGGGGTGTCCTTGAGCAGGCGCTCTTGACCGAACTTCTTCAGACCCAGGCCACGGATGGTGGCCAGCATGTCCTCGGAAGCGCCCGCGTAGCTCTTCGTCAGCTTCACCTTGAGCGCCATGGCTAGCCCCTCTGCTCCCCGGCGAGCTTCGCCGACTCGACGTCCTTGCCACGCAGCCGCGACACCTGAGCCGCGCTGCGCAGCAGCTTCAGGCCAGCAACCGTGGCCTTCAGCACGTTGTGCGGATTCCGCGAACCCTGGCTCTTCGTCAGGATGTTGCGGATGCCCGCCGCCTCAAGAACCGCGCGCACCGCGCCACCGGCGATGACGCCCGTACCTTCGCTGGCCGGCTTCAACAGCACCCAGCCGGCGCCAAAGTGCCCGAGCACCTCGTGCGGAATCGTGTGACCCATGAGCGGAACGCGGAACAGGTTCTTCTTCGCGTTCTCGCCACCCTTGCGGATGGCTTCAGGGACCTCGTTGGCCTTGCCCAGGCCGACGCCCACGTGTCCCGCGCCGTCGCCCACCACCACCAGGGCGGCGAACGAGAACCGGCGGCCGCCCTTCACGACCTTGGCCACGCGGTTGATGTTCACCACGCGGTCGGTGAGGTCCAGATCGTTCGGATTGATCGGAGTTGCCACTTGGAAATCCTTTCGAAAGCTAGAACTTCAGCCCGGCCTCGCGCGCGGCGTCAGCCACGGCGGCGATGCGCCCGTGATAGGGGAAGCCGTTGCGGTCGAACACCACCGCCTCGACGTTGGCAGCCTTGCACTTCTGCGCGATCAGGGCGCCGACCCGCTTCGCGTCCGCCTTCTTGTCGCCTTCGTCCTGGCCCTTCAGATCCTTGGACAGCGACGAGGCAAACGCGAGGGTCTTGCCAGTGGTGTCGTCCACCACCTGCGCGTAGATGTGCTTGAGGCTCTTGTAAACGGAAAGCCGCGGCCGCTCGGTGGTGCCCGAGAGCTTCTTGCGGATGCGGTTCTTCCTCTTGAGACGCGAATCGATCTTCGTCGGCATGGCTGCTTCCTTGTCCTTCCGGCGGTGATGCGGACTTCCACCGCCGGATGATGCCGTCGGACCCCATGGGCCCGACGGGATTGGGAACCTTCAGGACAGACGAAACGACTAGGTCGTTCCGGTCTTGCCCTCCTTACGACGGATGCGCTCCTCGGAGTACTTGATTCCCTTGCCCTTGTAGGGCTCGGGAGGACGCAGCGAGCGGATGTTCACCGCCGTCGCGCCAAGCACTTCCTTGTCCGCCGAGCGGAGCGTCAGTCCCACGGTGGGGAGGCTGTCCTCGGTGCGGGCCGCCTTGTCCACTTCGGCCGTCACGCCCTCCGGCAGGTTGAACACCACCGGGTGGGAGTAGCCCAGCGCGAAGTGGATGGCCTTGCCCTTCACCTCGGCGCGGAAACCAACGCCGCGGATGTCCAGCTTCCGCTCGAAGCCGGTGGACACGCCCTTCGCCGCGTTCGCGAGGATGGTGCGGGTCAGGCCGTGCAGGCTGCGCGCTTCGCGAGAGTCATCCTCGCGCTGCACGCTGACCTGACCGTCCTTGATCTCCACCTTGACCCGGGCGGGCAGCTTCACGGACAGCTTGCCCTTGGGGCCCTCGAAATTCACCTGCTGGCCGGCGACGATGGCCTTCGTCTTGTCGCCGAGCTTGATCGCCAGTTTTCCAATCCGACTCATGGTTGCCTCGGTCCTGTATGCCCGGGGCGCGCACTCTCGCGAGGCGCGGCCACCTGGCAGCTGGCTAGTAGACGGTGCAGAGCAGCTCGCCGCCCGCCTTCTGCTTGCGGGCCTCGGAGTCCACCAGGATGCCGCGCGAAGTGGAGAGGATGGAGATACCCATTCCACCCAGCACCTGCGGGATGTCGCTCACGCCGCAGTAGCGACGGAGGCCCGGCTTGGACACGCGGCGGATGCCGGTGATGGCGGGGCTGCGGTCGGGACCGTACTTGAGCTGCACGGTGATCTCGCTCTGCGGCGAGCCCTCGGGGGTGGCGACGGCGAACTCCCCGATGTAGCCCTCATCCTTGAGGACTTTGATGATCTCGAGCTTGAGCTTCGAGTGGGGAATGACGACCTTGTCGTGACGCGCGCGCGAAGCATTGCGCAGGCGGGTCAGCATGTCGCCAACTGGATCATTGACCGGCATGAGCTACCTTCCAAGCAAGAGCCCTCATCGAGCATCTCGCGTTCGCGGCCGCCGCGCCTGCCGGGCCCATCCCGGGGGTTCGCGCCGACCGCCACTGCTGAGGTTGAAACTTCGCTTGAGCGAACTCCTCCCGGAGCGCGCCCAGGGTGCCGATGAGCCCATTCGAGCCCCTCAGCACCCTGCCCTTCCGGCTACCAGGACGACTTGGTGACGCCGGTGATCTCACCGCGCAGCGCACGGTTGCGCAGGCAGATGCGGCACATCTTGAACTTGCGCAGGAAGGCACGAGGCCGACCGCACAGCGGGCAGCGGTTGTACTGGCGCACGGCGAACTTCGGCTTGCGCTTCGCCTGGGCGATCTTGGAGAGCTTGGCCATTGTCTTGAGGTCCTTGGCTCGAGGGCTTACTGACGGAACGGCATGCCGAAGTGACGCAACAGCGCCAGCCCCTGCTCGTCGTTCGCGGCGGTGGTGACGAAGCTGATGTTGAGCCCCTTCACCTTCTCGATCTGGTCGTAGTTGATCTCAGGGAAGATGATCTGCTCGCGGACGCCGAGCGTGTAGTTGCCCTTCCCATCGAAAGCCTTCGGGGACACGCCCTTGAAGTCACGCACGCGCGGCAGCGCCACGGTGATGAGGCGGTCCATGAACTCGTACATGCGAGTGCCACGCAGCGTCACGGCGGCACCGATGGCCTGGCCCTGGCGCAGCTTGAAGTTCGCGATGGACTTGCGGGCGCGCGTGACGATGGGCTTCTGGCCCGTGATCGCCGCGAGCTGGTCCACCGCCGACTCCAGGATCTTGTTGTTGGCGAGCGCCTCGCCCAGACCCATGTTGACGACGATCTTCTGGAGACGCGGAACCTCCATCGGGTTCTTGAGGCCCAGCTCCTTCATCAGGGCGGGCACCCCTTCCTTGCGGAAGCGCTCCTTCATGCGGGCCGGCTTGCTCTCGAGGCCTTCCTCGATGTTCGCCGCGAAGCCGACCTTCTTGGCCTCTTCCTTCTTGCCCCGCTTCGCCTTCTTTTCCTTCTGGTCCGGCTTCTTCTCGTCAGCCATCGTCGTATCCTCTGCTTCGGGGCGCCGTTGTGAACCCAGCGCGTCCGATCAGTCCTTCATCTGGAAACTGAAAACACCGCGAGGGCCCTGGAACTACCCAGGCCCTCGTTGCCTGCACGCCCCCCTACCCGCCCACCAGGGCGGACAGAAGGGCGCGCATACATGCCCCAACAGGGACTCCTAGTCAATCAGCGCGTCGCAGTTCTTGCAGAACCGCTGGAGCTTCTCGCCCTCGGTCTTGACTCCCACGCGGGTCGGCTTGTCGCACTTGGCGCAAACGACCTGGACATTCGCCAGGGCGATGGTGCCGGGCTTCTCGACAATGCCGCCCTCGGGGTTCTGGGGCGTCTTCTTCTGATGACGCTTGACCAGGCGCAGACCTTCCACGGTCACGCGGCCGGCCTCCCGGTCGATCTTCAGCACCTTGCCGCGCTTCGTCGCGGGGTTCTTCTCGGAGGCTTCGGCCCCGGCCATGACCTGGACCGTGTCTCCCACTTTCATCTTCTGCATGGCTTCCTCGTCTCTCTGGCTGCTCGCCGTCCGGCCTGCGGTCCTCTCAGAGGACTTCGGGCGCCAGCGAGATGATCTTCATGAACTTGCGGGCGCGGAGCTCACGGGCCACCGGCCCGAAGATGCGCGTACCAATGGGCTCCATGTCCTTGTTGATGAGGACCGCGGAGTTGCCATCGAACTTGATGAAGCTGCCGTCGGCCCGACCCACCTCGCGCTTGGTGCGGACGATGACGGCCTTGGCCACGTCACCCTTCTTCACCTTCGAGTTGGGCAGCGCCTCGCGGATCGACACGACGATGACGTCGCCGATGGACGCGTACTTGCGCTTCGAACCGCCGAGCACCTTGATGCAGAACACCTTCTTCGCGCCCGAGTTGTCCGCCACGTCGAGCACGCTCGTCATCTGAATCATCTGGGAATCTCCTATCGCCGGTGACTCCACCACACCGCCTCACGGCCGCGCAGGTGGAGGTGCGTGCTAGACGTTCTTGCTCTTCTCCAGCACCTCGACCACACGCCAGCGCTTGTCCTTCGAGGCGGGCTTGGTCTCGGCGATCCGGACCCGATCACCCTCGTTGATGGTGATCTTCTTCGGATAGTCGTGGTCCTCCACGTGCGCCTTGTACTTCTCGCGCAGGCTCATGATCTTCCCGTACTTCGGGTGGGGAGCCCGGCGCTGGACGGTGACCACGACCGTCTTCTGCATCTTGTTGGAGGTGACGATACCCACGCGCGTCTTCGGACGGCCGCGGGTGGAGGTCTCTGCCTTGGGCGCTTCAGTCGTTTCAGCCATCTTCGTTCTCACTGTCTCTCATGCACCCGGGCGCTCTCGCTTCCCGGATGGCCGTACGCACCCGCCGTGAGCGAGCGCGCTTGGAGGAATCGCGACTCAGGCCCTCAGGCCTTCGCCGCCTTCTTCTTCTCGCCGAGAACCGCCAGCACACGGGCCAGGTCACGCCGGTGCAGGGTCCGCTCCGCCGGGCTGTCCAGCGAGCCGGTCCGCCGCTTGAGCTGGTCCTGGAACAGCGTCTCACGCAGTTCCGTCGCCCGCCGCTGCAGGTCGTCCGCCGACAGCTCCCTCAGTTCCTTCGCAGTCGCCATTGCTATCTCCACATGCGTGCGGGAGCCCACCCGAGGGCGGCTCCCGCCGCGGTGCCTAGAGGCTCAGGTCCGTGCGCGTCACGATACGCGTGAGCACCGGCAGCTTCGCCTGCGCCAGCTTCAGCGCCCCCGTGGCCACCTCGGTCGTCATCCCCTCCATCTCGTAGAGGATGCGGCCGGGCTTCACCACCGCGACGTAGTACTCCACGCCACCCTTACCGGTACCCATTCGGGTCTCGGCGGGCTTCTTGGTGATGGGCTTGTCCGGGAAGATTCGGATCCAGATCTTGCCGCCGCGCTTCACGTGGCGGGTCATCGCGATACGAGCCGCCTCGATCTGCCGGGACGTAATCCACCCCGGCTGCAGGCTCATGAGGCCGAACTCACCGTAGGTCAAGTCACTGCCACGGTGCGCGGCGCCAGGCGTGCGGCCCTTGTGCATCTTGCGGTACTTCGTACGTGCAGGCTGAAGCATCGTCGCTGTCCTTCACTGCCCTGCCCCGGGCGCCCTCTCTCGAGAGCGCCCAAAGCGGGAGGGCTCTTAGCGGTTGGAAGGCATGGGGGCCGCGCCGCCCTTGCCCGGGAGAACCTCGCCCTTGCAGACCCAGACCTTGCAGCCGATCTTGCCGTAGGTCGTCTTGGCCTCGGCGAAGCCATAGTCGATGTCCGCGCGGAGGGTGTGCAGGGGCACGCGGCCCTCGCGGTACCACTCGTAGCGAGCCATCTCGGCGCCACCCAGGCGGCCCGAGCAGGCCACGCGGATGCCCTTGGCTCCGAACTTCATCGCCGTCTGAAGCGCCTTCTTCATGGCGCGACGGAACGCGATGCGACGCTCGAGCTGCGTGGCGATGTTCTCCGCCACCAGCTGCGCGTCGGTCTCCGCCTTGCGGACCTCGACGATGTTGAGGAAGACCTCGTTCTTCGTGAACTGCTGGAGGTCCTTCTTCACCGTCTCGATGCCCGCGCCGCGCTTGCCGATGACGATACCCGGACGCGCGGTGTGGACGTTGACCTTCACCTTGTTGGCTGCGCGCTCGATCTCCACCTTGGACACGCCCGCGTGGTTCAGCGACTTCTTCACGAACTCGCGGATGCGGATGTCTTCATGGAGCCACTGCGCGTAGTTCTTGTGCTCGAACCACTTGGAGTCCCAGGTCTTGATGACGCCAAGCCGGAACCCGATCGGATGAACTTTCTGTCCCAACGTGAATCTCCTTGAACGTCCGGGCGGGGCCCGACGGGTCCTACTTCTTGGCCTCGGCCAGCACCACATGGACGTGGGCGGTCTTCTTCTTGATCGGGGTGGCCCGACCCATGGCGCGCGGCATGAACCGGCGCTGGGTAGGACCCTGGTCCACCGAGATGGTCTTGACGTAGAGCGTGTCCACGTCGACCTGCCCCTTGGACAGGTCCGTCGCGTTGGCCACGGCGCTCTTGATGAGCTTCTCCACCGGCAGGGCCGCGGCGCGCTTGGTGAACTTCAGGATGTTGAGGGCAGCCTCAACGGGCTTGCCCCGGATGAGCGCCGCAACGACGGACAGCTTGCGGGGGCTCATGCGCAGGAAACGCAGATGTGCAGTCGACTCCATGGTCATCTCCTCAGGCTCTCAGGCAATGCGCCAGGCTACTTGCCCGGGGCCTTGGCGACCTTCTTCTCCGCCGAGTGTCCACCGAACGTACGCGTCGGGGCGAACTCGCCGAGCTTGTGGCCCACCATGTTCTCCGTGACGAACACCGGGATGAACTTCTTCCCGTTGTGCACCGCGAAGGTGTGACCCACGAACTCCGGAAGGATGGTGGAGCGGCGGGACCACGTCTTCACGACAGTCTTCTTGTTCGTCTTGATCATGTCCTCGATCTTCTTGACGAGGAAGTCGTCGACGAACGGACCCTTCTTGATCGAACGAGCCATGGCTTGCGAATCCTCTTACTGGCTGCGCGCGCCCTGGCGGCGGCCGCTCACGATGAACTTGTCGGTACGCTTGTTGGTGCGCGTGGTGAGACCCTTGGTCTTCTTGCCCCACGGCGACACCGGGTGCGGGTTACCCTGTCCGGACTTACCCTCACCACCACCGTGCGGGTGATCCACGGGGTTCATCGCGAGACCACGAACCGTCGGGCGGATGCCCAGCCAGCGGCTCTTACCCGCCTTGCCAACGCGGATGATCTCGTGCTCGATGTTGCCCACCTGGCCCACGGTGGCGCGGCACTCGATGAGGACCATGCGGACGGTTCCGGAAGGCATGCGCACCTGCGCGTAGCGGCCCTCCTTCGCCATCAGCTGTCCGGAGGTTCCCGCGGAGCGGATGACCTGGGCGCCACGGCCCGGCTTCAGCTCCACGTTGTGGATGACGGTACCCACCGGGATGTTCTGCAGCGGCAGGGAGTTGCCCGGACGGATGTCGGCGGTCTCGCCGGCGAACACCGTGTCGCCCACATTCAGGCCCACCGGGGCCAGGATGTAGCGCTTCTCACCGTCCGCGTACGTCAGCAGGGCGATGTTGGCGGTGCGGTTCGGGTCGTACTCCACCGCGGTGACCTTGGCCGGCACGCCGTCCTTGTCACGACGCTTGAAGTCGATGACGCGGTAGCGGCGCTTGTGACCACCACCCTGGTGACGCCGGGTGATGTGTCCGTGCACGTTGCGGCCACCCGAGCGCCGGAGCGGCTCGGTCAGCTTCTTCTCGGGCGCGTCCTTGGTGATGTCCGCGAAATCGGACACCGTCATGTGACGGCGGGCGGCGCTTGTCGGCTTGTACTTCTTGATGCCCATGGTGTGTTCCTCAGGCTGACCTCAACGCCGTAGCGTCAGGCCGCCCCTCCCTCGAAGAGTTCGATCGAGTCGCCTTCCTTGAGGGTGACGACCGCCTTCTTGAAGTTGGGCCGCTTGCCGATGCTCCGACCCACGCGCTTGATCTTGCCGCGAACGACGTTCGTGTTGACGCCCTCGACGGTGACCTTGAACAACGTCTCCACCGCGCGAGCCACGTCATGCTTGGTGGCCTTGCGGTCGACGATGAACGAGTACTGACGGAACTTCTCGCGGGCCTTGTCGAGCTTCTCGGTGATGAGCGGGCCCTTGATGACGTCGCTGAGATTCATGAGAGCGCCCCCTCGAGGGTCTTCGCGGCCGCGGAGGTGAGCACGAGGTGCGAGTGCTTCAGAACGGCCTCGAGGTTGAGACCCTCGGGAGGAAGCACGTCGAACTTCGCCAGGTTCCGCACGCTGCGGTGCAGGTTGGTGTTGCTCTTCTCGTCCACCACCAGGGCGTTCTGCAGCTTCAGGCGCTTGGTGAGCGCCTCGAAGGCCTGCTTGCTCTTGGGGGCGTCCAGGGAGAACCCGCTCAGGATGATGAGCGTCTTCTCCTTGGCGCGCAGGGACAGCGCCGACTTCAGCGCGCCGCGACGCACCTTGCGGGGCGGGCGGTAGAAGTAGTCGCGAGCCTTGGGGGCCATCGCCTTGCCGCCGCCCACCCAGTGGGAAGCGCGGATGGAGCCCTGGCGGGCGCGGCCGGTGCCCTTCTGCTTCCAGGGCTTCTTGCCGCCGCCGCTGACCAGCGAGGTGTTCTTCACCCCCACCGTGCCGCGACGCCGGTTGATCTGCTGCATCTTCGCGACCTCGTAAAAGAGGTGCGCGTTCGGCTCAGCGCCGAAGATGTCGTCGGAGAGCTCAATCTCCGACACCTTCTTCAAATCGAGGTCGACAACGTCAAACTTCGCCATGGCACTTTCCTCGCGGGGGTCGGAGTGAAACCACTCGGACGCCCACCCGCTTCCTAGGACTTGATCTCGACGTCAACGCCGGCCGACAGATCCAGCTTCATGAGCGCATCCAGCGTCTGCTGCGTGGGCTCGAGAATATCGAGCAGGCGCTTGTGCGTGCGGATCTCGAACTGCTCGCGGCTCTTCTTGTCCACGTGCGGCGAACGCAGCACCGTGAACTTGTTGATGCGCGTAGGAAGGGGGATCGGACCGGCCACCTTCGCGCCCGTGCGCTTGGCCGTCTCGACGATCTCACCCGCGCTCTGGTCCAGGAGCTTCGAGTCGTATGCCTTCAGCCGGATGCGGATCTTCTGTGTCGCCATTCGCAAGAACCTCTTAGAACGAACTTTGTGCCAACGCCCCGGGAGGCGCTACGACCGACGTCCCCTGGTTGTCACAGAGCCGTTTCTTCAGAACGAAGGGGCGCGGTGATTACCATCCCGCCCCGGTGTATGCAACTGGATTTCCTCCGGCTCCCTGGAAATTCCCCGAGGGGATGTCCATGGGAGCCGGGAGGAGGCCTGCTACTCGATCACTTCCGCCACAACGCCGGCGCCCACCGTGCGGCCACCTTCGCGAACAGCGAAGCGCAGCTCCTTGTCCATCGCCACCGGGGTGATGAGCTCCACCTCGATCGCGATGTTGTCGCCCGGCATCACCATTTCCACGTTGTCGGGCAGCTTCACCGTTCCCGTCACGTCCGTCGTACGGAAGTAGAACTGGGGACGGTAGCCCTTGAAGAACGGGGTGTGACGACCACCCTCCTCCTTCGACAGCACGTAGATCTGCGCCTTGAACTTGGTGTGCGGCTTGATGCTGCCCGGCTTCGCCAGCACCTGACCGCGCTCCATGTCCTCGCGCTTCAGACCACGCACCAGCGCGCCGATGTTGTCACCCGCCCGGCCCTCATCCAGCAGCTTGCGGAACATCTCCACGCCCGTGACGACGGTCTTCTGCGTCGGACGCAGACCGACGACTTCGATTTCCTCACCGACCTTGATGACTCCGCGCTCGACGCGGCCCGTCGCCACCGTTCCACGGCCGGCGATGGAGAACACGTCCTCCACCGGCATCAGGAACGGCTTGTCCGTCGCGCGCTCCGGCGTCGGGATGTACGCGTCCACCGCCTCCATCAGCTTCAGGATGGCGCCCTCGCCGATTTCGCTCGTGTCGCCCTCGAGCGCCTTCATCGCGGAGCCAGGGACGATGGGAATCGAGTCGCCCGGGAAGTCGTACTTCTTCAGCAGGTCCCGGACTTCCATCTCCACGAGCTCGCGCAGCTCGGGGTCGTCCAGCAGGTCGACCTTGTTCAGGAAGACCACGATATACGGGACACCGACCTGGCGCGCCAGCAGGATGTGCTCACGCGTCTGGGGCATCGGGCCGTCCGCGGCCGAGACGACGAGAATCGCGCCGTCCATCTGCGCCGCGCCCGTGATCATGTTCTTCACGTAGTCGGCGTGACCCGGGCAATCCACGTGCGCGTAGTGACGGTTCTTCGTCTGGTACTCCACGTGCGCCGTGGAGATGGTGATGCCGCGCTCACGCTCTTCCGGCGCCTTGTCGATCTGGTCGTACGCCAGGAACGTGGCGCCGCCGGTCTTGGCCAGCACCTTCGTGATGGCCGCCGTCAGCGACGTCTTGCCGTGGTCCACGTGTCCGATCGTGCCGATGTTCACGTGGGGCTTGTTACGCTCGAACTTTTCCTTGGCCATGACAACTCCTCAACCGGGGCTGAGCCGGTCAACCACCCGGCGCGTCTCGAATCCCGCAAAACTCACTGCGAAGGTGCTGCGTCCTGCTCCAAACCCGCCACAACGTCAACTGAAATCGCCCGCAGGGCTGCCGGGTGCCCCGTCAGTACCGGTTCAGCGCCGTCTTGGGCGCCGGCGCGTAATGACTGAACTGCATCGTGTAGGTCGCCCTTCCCTGGCTGCGGCTGCGCAGGTCCGTTGAGTACCCGAACATGGCGGCCAGGGGGACCTGCGCCTGGATGGCCTGCAGCCTGCCAGGGCGGGGCTCCATGCCCATCACCTTGCCGCGACGGCCGTTGAGGTCCCCAATCACGTCGCCCATGAAGTCGTCGGGCGTGACGATTTCACAGCTCATGATGGGCTCGAGCAGCACCGGGTTGGCCGCGCGCACCGCGTCCTTGAAGGCCAGGGAGCCGGCGATCTTGAACGCCATCTCGCTGGAGTCCACGTCGTGCATGGAGCCGTCGTAGGCCTCCACCTTCACGTCCACCATGGGGTAGCCCGCCACCGGGCCGTTCTGCAGGGCCTCCGCGACGCCGTCGCGGACCGCGTCCACGAACTCCTTGGTCACCGCGCCGCCCGTCACCTTGTTCTCGAAGGCGAAGCCCTTGCCAGGCTCGTTGGGCATCACCCGCAGCCAGATGTGGCCGTACTGGCCCCGCCCGCCCGTCTGACGGATGAACTTCCCCTCGGACTCCGTCTGGGTGGTGATGGTCTCCCGGTACGCCACCTGCGGCTTGCCGATGTTCGCGTCGACCTTGAACTCGCGCAGGAGCCTGTCGACGATGATCTCCAGGTGCAGCTCGCCCATGCCGGCGATGATGGTCTGCCCCGTCTCCTCGTTCGTCTTCACTCGGAACGACGGGTCTTCCATCGCCAGTCGCTGCAGCGACTGGATGATCTTGTCCTGGTCCACCGTGGACTTCGGCTCGATCGCGATGTCGATGACCGGCTCGGGGAACTCCATCCGCTCCAGGATGACGGGCTGCTTGTCGTCGCAGAGCGTGTCGCCCGTGCTCGCCAGCTTCAGGCCCACCACCGCGCAGATGTCACCGGCGTAGCACTCGGTCAGCTCGTCCTTCTTGTCCGCGCGCATCTGCACCAGGCGGCTGACGCGCTCGCGCTTGCCCTTCACCGAGTTCCACACCGCCGTCCCCGCCTCCAGCTTCCCGGAGTACACGCGAAGGAAGGTCAGCGTCTGCGACGGGAACGCCGGGTCGTTCATGAGCTTGAACGCCAGCGCGCTGAACGGCGCGTCGTCCCGCGTCTCGCGGATGGTGTCCTCGCCCTTGGGCGTCTTCCCGTGCACCGGCGGGATGTCCAGCGGGCTCGGCAGGTAGTCGATGACGGCGTCCAGCAGCGGCTGCACGCCCTTGTGGCGGAACGCCGAACCGCAGAAGACCGGGAACAGCTTCAGCGCCACACAGCCCTTGCGGATGGCCGAGCGGACCTCCTGCTCGGTCAGCTCCTGACCCTCCAGGAACTTCTCCGTCAGCGCATCGTCCTGCTCCGCCGCGGCCTCAAGCAGCTCCGCGCGCGCCGCCTCCGCCTGCGCCTGGTACTCCTCCGGAATCTCCGTCACGTCGTAGCGGCTGCCCTGCTCCGAGTCGACGAACACCAGCGCCTTCATCGTCAGCAGGTCGATGACGCCGCGGTGCTTGTCCTCGGCGCCCAGCGGCAGCTGCATCCGCACCGCTCGCGCGCCCAGCTTCTCGCGGATGGTGCCCACGGACATCTCGAAGTCCGCGCCCACGCGGTCCATCTTGTTGATGAAGCAGATGCGGGGGACCTTGTACTTGTCCGCCTGACGCCAGACCGTCTCCGACTGCGGCTCCACGCCGTTCACCGCGTCGAACACGGTGATGGCGCCATCCAGCACGCGCAGCGAGCGCTCCACCTCGATGGTGAAGTCCACGTGCCCCGGGGTGTCGATGATGTTCACGCGGTAGCGATGCTCACCGCGATTCCAGAAGGCGGTGATGGCGGCCGAGGTGATCGTGATGCCGCGCTCGCGCTCCTGGACCATCCAGTCCGTGGTGGTGTTCCCCTCGTGCACCTCGCCCATCCTGTGGATGGCGCCGGTGTAGAAGAGGATCCGCTCGGTCGTGGTCGTCTTGCCGGCATCGATGTGCGCCATGATGCCGATGTTGCGGTAGCGCTCCAGGGGATGCTCGCGAGCCATTGCGTCGGTACCTCTCCATGAGGGCGGGAGGGCACTGGGCCCCGTCTCACGTACCCACCCGGACGATTTCAGAGAACCTGCTTCATCTAAAGAAACCGCCCGGATGCAGACTCTGCATCCGGGCGGGATACCGCGAGGCCGAAAGACCTACCAGCGGTAGTGCGCGAAGGCCTTGTTGGCCTCCGCCATCTTGTGCGTGTCCTCACGCTTCTTCACCGCGTTGCCGCGGTTGTTGGCGGCGTCCATGATCTCGCCGGCCAACTTCTCCTGCATGGTCTTCTCGCCACGCGCCTTGGAGTACGTGATGATCCAACGCATTCCGAGGGCGACGCGACGGTCCTGACGGACCTCGACGGGCACCTGGTAGGTGGCGCCACCGACGCGGCGGCTCTTCACCTCCAGCACCGGCTTGACGTTGTCGAGGGCCTTCTTGAACGTCTTGAGGGGGTCCTCCTTCGCGCGCTCTTCGATGAGGGCGAAGGCTCCGTAGCAAACGCCTTCCGCGATGGACTTCTTGCCCTTCCGCATCAGGTCGTTGACGAACTTGGTGACGAGCCGGTCCTGGAACTTCGGGTCCGGAAGAATCTTGCGCTTGGCGACTACGCGACGGCGAGGCATCTCTTCTCTCTTCCCTTACGCCCCACTCTCCATGGAGAGCTGATGAAACCGGGGCTTCTTGAACTGCTGAAGGAAAACAACCAGGACGCTCCCCAGGGTGCGGGGCTCAACGTCCAAACTCTTGAACAACGAAGGTGGTCTGCTCTCAGCTCGGGCGCTTCGCGCCGTACTTGGAGCGGCTCTGCTTGCGGCCCGCCACGCCCACGGAGTCGAGCGTTCCACGAACGATGTGGTAGCGCACACCCGGGAGGTCCTTCACACGACCGCCGCGGATCATCACCACCGAGTGCTCCTGGAGGTTATGGCCCACGCCGGGGATGTAGGACGTCACTTCGATTCCGTTGGTCAGACGAACACGCGCCACCTTGCGGAGGGCCGAGTTCGGCTTCTTCGGAGTCGTGGTGTACACGCGGGTGCAAACTCCGCGCTTCTGGGGGCACTCCTTGAGCGCGGGGCTCTTGCCCTTGATGTTCAGCTTCTCGCGGCCCTTGCGGACCAGCTGGCTAATGGTCGGCACTGATACCTCTTCCTCGGGTTGGCCTCCCCCCAACGACACGGGGCGGCGCATATCTACCTACAGACTACTGAAAAGGGCCGCGAGTATAGGGACCGACCCCACCGTGTCAAGCACGGCATGACGCGGACCCAAACGGGTCAGCGCCAGCGAGGTCACTCCCAGAGACTCGACAACCCAGGGTACAACAGGTCGCTCCTCTACTCCGCGTGCACTCAGAAGTCGAGGACCATCACCACGGCGTCCTCGCCCTCGTCCGCGTAGTAGTTCGGCCGGATGCCCACCGGCCTGAAGCCGAAGTCGCGGTAGAGCTGGATGGCCGCCTCGTTGCTCTTGCGAACCTCCAGCGTGGCCAGGCTGCACCGCCGTCCCCTCCCCCGCTCCAGCACCTCCTCCATCACCGCCCGCGCCACGCCCCGCCGACGATGCTGGGGCGCGGTGGCCACGTTGAGGACGTGCACCTCGTCGTGGACGATCCAGAAGATGGCCAGCCCCAGCAGCAGCGGCGGCCCTGATTCCTGGGCCTCCTCCACCAGCAGGATGGTGGACCACTCGTGCTGGAGCTCGCGCTTGAGCAGCTCCTGGGACCACGGATTCTTGAAGGCCGCCTGTTCCAGCGCCATCACCGCGGCCAGGTCCTCCACCGTCATCTGGCGGATCAGGAAGCCATGGGGCGCGCGCGGCTCTCCATCCTCCCTCAACCGCCTCATCGCTTCGCCTCCCGCGTGAATGGCGCCACCCGCCGCACCTGCGCCGAGGCCCGCACCTGCGCCAGCTCCTCCACCGCCAGCGCCGCATAGCGCTCGCGGAAGAGCTTCTCGCGGATGACGTCTCGCACCGTCTCGTAGTCCGTGGGGTAGTCCGCCGCGTGCTGCTCGTAGAAGCGGCGGATCTCCGTCTCGCCCACCTGCGCCCTCAGCCGGATGCGGCTGTCCAGGACCCGCTCGGCCCGCAGTCCCCGCGCCAGGATGGCCTTGAGCCCCTCCAACGACACGTCATTGCGCGCCAGGAACCGCTCCAGGGGGGCGGGGCCGCCAATCCGGGCACGGAACGCCTCCAACCTCGCCTCGACCTCGGAGGGCTCCGCGGGGAAGGCCTGGAGCCGGTCGGCATTGAGCACCTGGACCCGCTGGTTGATGACCAGCTCCAAGGCCCCTCGGAGGGTCTCCTCGTCGAGGGGCGCCCCGAGCGCCTGGATGCCGCCCCGCTGGACGAGGGCCACCCGGGCCTCGAATTCCAGCTCGCTCAACGACAGGACCCGGCCCTCGATGATGGCGACCACCCGGTCAACCACCCGCCTGGAGGCCTCCGTGGGAGCGCCCTGGGCCCACGACTGGGACACCGGCAGCACCAGGAGCCAGCCCGCCAACCACAAGGTTCCCGCTCGGCGCGGCGCTGCCATGGCCTCCCTCATCTTTCGGCGACTTTATACATCCCAGACCAGCCGAACAGTCCTTGCTGGCGCACTCCCACCGACTGGTTACTTTCAGTTGCGTACACCCCGGCGGGAACAAATGGCGGACGACTACTACCAGATCCTCGGCGTTGACCGGACGGCCTCGGAGGAGGCCATCAAGAAGTCGTACCGGAAGCTGGCTCGCAAGTACCACCCCGACGTCAACCCCAACAACAAGGCCTCCGAGGAGAAGTTCAAGCAGCTCGGCAACGCCTTCGAAGTGCTGTCGGACCCGAAGAAGCGCAAGCTCTACGACGAGTTCGGCGAGGACGCGGAGAAGATCGGCTTCGACGAGAAGAAGGCGGAGGCCTATCGCCAGTACCGCGCCGCAGCCTCTCGGGGAGGCGCGGGGGGCATCCCCTACGGGGGCGAGGACTTCGACCTGGGTGACCTCTTCAACGACCTCTTCGGAGGACGCCGGGGAGGCGCGGGCGCTGGAGCGGGCCCTGGAGGCTTCGACCCGAGCGAGGTGTTCGGCGGTCGGGGTCGTCGCCGTCCCCCCATGGGCCCCGAGCGGGGCAACGACTTGTCCACCCAGGTTCGCGTCACGCTGGGAGAAGCCGTCACCGGCGCCGAGCGCGCCCTGTCCGTGACCCGGCCGAATCGCGGCGGCACGGGAGCGGACGAGACGAGCCGCCTGACGGTGAAGATTCCCGCCGGCGTGCAGACGGGCTCCAAGGTGCGGCTGGCGGGCCAGGGAGCTCCCGGCCTGCGCGGCGGCCCTCCCGGTGACCTCTTCATCGAGACGGAAGTGCTGGAGCACCCCCTGGTCCGCCGAGAGGGGGACGACCTGCACGTGGACCTGCCCGTGACGGTCGCCGAGGCGATGTTCGGCGCGGAGGTGCGCGTCCCCACCTTCCAGGGCGAGGTCACCGTCAAGGTTCCCGCGGGCTCCCAGACAGGTCGGCAGATGCGCCTCAAGGGGCGTGGGGTGCCGTCCCTCAAGGGCGGAGCGCCCGGGGATTTGTACCTCCATCTCCAGGTCAAGGTGCCGGATGTCGACACCCCGGAGACGCGGGCCGCCGCGGAGACCCTGTCCAAGGCCTACCGCGAGGATGTACGTCGCGAGCTGACGCTGTGATGGTGTTGGCTCTTGTCCTGGGCGCCGCCCCGTCATAGACGGCCCCTCTACCTTCTTCACACGTCGCCGCAGGAAACGGAGCACACGCGCACATGGGCCTCTTCGACATCTTCACGGGCGGTTCGGGGCCCGAGAAAGCCCTCAAGCTCAAGCCCAAGGTCACCCAGAAGTACGGGGATCCGGCAACACGGCAGAAGGCCATCCAGGAGCTGGGGGAGATGAAGTTCCCCGAGGCCGTCTCCGTCCTGCTCGCACGCTTCACCATCACCGTGGACCCGCTCACCACGGACGCGGATGAGAAGGAGCACACCTTCGAGCTGGTGAAGGCCTTCGGCAAGGACGCCGCCGTCCCGCCCATCGTCGAGTTCCTCAGCAAGACGGAGCAGGCCACGTCCTGGGCCCTGCGACTGCTGGGCGAGCTGCTCAGTGAGGAGGAAGTCACCGGCGCCTGCGTCAACGCGCTCCAGCACCTGTCCGCCACGTACACGAAGAACCCGGAGAAGAAGGTCGTCCTCCTGCACCACATCACCGGCCGCGAGGACGCGCGCGTGCCTCCCGCCGTGCTCCCCTTCCTCGAGGACATGTCGGACGACGTGAAGATCGCCGCCCTCAAGGCGCTCGCCTCCTTCAAGTACGAGCCGGCGCGCGAGCCCATGCTCAAGCTCCTGACGGCCGAAGAGACGGCCCGCCGGGTGCAGACCTCCGCGATTGCCGCCCTGGCGGACGCGGGCTTCAGCGTGGCGAGCCACCGCACCCAGGTGGAGCCCCTGCTGGTGGAGCCGTTCGTCCTGGACAAGGACGGCCGCATCCAGCGCAAGACCTGAGCCGGGCTGTCCTGTCGGGCAGCCGACACGGCCACTGTCCTCCGGATGGCCCTGCACACCAGGGCCGTTCCCAGGCGCTCGGAACTTGAAGCAGGATTCCCACCGTGCGCTCGAAGAAGAAAGGGGCCCTGGCAGAAGTCGTGCCGCTGCGCCCCAACACCTCGAAGAAGTCCAACCGTCGCGCCGTGAAGCCGCCGCCTCCCGCGGACTCCGACGCCACAGCGCGCGCCCTGCTGGAGATGGCGCGGCACCTCACCGACAACGCCGGCCCCACCGAGGCGTTGCGGTCCCACCTCCAGACGCTCCACACGCTGCTCAAACCCAAGGTCTGCTACGTGGCCCGCTACTTCCCCTCCCGGGAGCAGCTCCACGTCGAGCACGTGCGCGGGCGCTACGACAGCCGCGTCGTCGCCGCAGTCCCGGGCGAGGGCGTGGTGGGACGCGCCTTCTCCGAGAAGAAGCTGCTTCACGAGGCGGACACGCTCGCCGTCCCGCTCGAGAGCCCCCACGGCGTCACCGGTGTCCTCGTCGTCCTGGGCGCTCGCCGCACCGTCTCGGACACCGTCATCCAGTCCCTGGCCGCGCAGCTCGCCGCCGCGTACGAGGTGGCCCGCCTGCGCGACGACAGCGCCCGCAGGAACAAGGACCTCCAGACGGCCATCGCGGGCCTCAAGAGCCTGGAGCAGAACCGCGAGGAGTTGCTCGGCAACGTCTCGCATGACCTGAAGAACCCGCTCACCACCATCAAGTCCTACCTGGCGATGATGGGGCGCGAGAAGCTGGGGCCTCTCACCGACTCCCAGCGCCGCGCGGTGCAGATCTGCGACCGGAACTCCGACCGCATGCTGCGCATGGTGAATGACCTGCTGCTCATGTCCCGCCTCCAGTCCGGGAAGATGCAGCTCAACCAGCGCCCCTTCGGCCTCAAGGCCGTGGCCGAGGAAGTGGTCCGCTCGCTGGGCGTCCTCGCCGAGCACGGCAAGGTCCAGGTCACCATTCCGCCCTGCCCCGAGGTCTTCGTCCGAGGAGACCGCGAGCGCATCGCCGAGGCCATCCACAACCTCGTGGAGAACGGCATCCACCACAGCGAGGCGGACGACTCCGTCGAGGTCAGCGTCTCCACCGAGGATGGACTCGCCACGCTCACCGTGAAGGACAGCGGCCCGGGCATGTCCGCCGAGGCGCTGGAGCACGTGTTCGATGCCTTCTACCGGGCACAGCCGGGCGTTCCTCGGCCTCCGGGCGCGGGGCTCGGCATCCCCCTGGTGGGGAAGATTGTCGCGCTGCACGGCGGCCGGGTGGAGGCCAAGAGCGTGCTGGGCGAAGGGAGCACCTTCGAGATGGTGCTGCCCATGTTCGCCGGGGCGGTGAGCTCGCCGGACCTGAACCAGGCGGCCCCCAAGGCGGGCGGCATCCTGCTCGTGGAGGACGACGCGGACTGCCGCGAGGTGCTGCAGCAGGTGCTGGAGCAGGAGGGCTACCGGGTGATGGCCACCTCGGGGGCTTCCGAGGCGCGCTCCATCCTCTCGCACATCCGGCCGGCCATGGTGCTGCTCGACTTGCGGCTGAGCGAAGAGGACGGGCAGTCGGTGCTCCGCTTCATCCGAGGCAACGAGTCGCTGGCGGACATCGTCGTGTACATCATCTCGGGTGCCAGCGAGGTGGCCTCCCTCACGTCGGGACAGGGTCTGGAGCGAATCGACGGCTTCTTCGAGAAGCCGCTCCAGTTGCCCAAGCTCCTGGACACGGTGGCGGCGGTGGTGCGGCCCAGCCGCCGGGCTCCGGCTGTCCCCTAGCGGGAAGAATGGACCGCGGAACGAACAAGAGGTGGCCGTAAGCCACCTCTGCTTGGCTAGTATCCGCGCCGTCCCATGAGCTCTTCCGTCTATTCCCGCCACCGCGCCGCATTCGCCCAGGCCCTTGCCAGCGCCCTGGGCGTGCCGGCCGCAGACATCGAACCCCAGGTCAAGCCCGCGGAAGCGGCGCATGGCGACCTGAGCTTCGCCACCTTCCCTCTCGCCAAGGCCCAGAAGAAGGCGCCTCCCGCCATCGCCGCCGGACTCGCCCAGACGCTCAGCGTGCCGGGGCTCGAAATCAAGGCGGTGGGCCCCTACGTGAATGCCCGCTTCGCCCTCATGCCCTTCACCGCGGAGGTGCTCGACAGCGCGCGCTCGGCGGGCCTGAAGTACGGCGGTGACGCGGACGCGGGGCGCGGCAAGACGGTGACCATCGACTACTCGTCACCGAACATCGCCAAGCCGATTGCCTTCCACCACATCCGCACCACGTTCCTGGGCCACTGCATCGCCAACATCTACCGGGCGCTCGGCTGGCGGGTGGAGGGCATCAACTACCTGGGCGACTGGGGCAAGCAGTTCGGCCTCGTCGCCGTGGGCTTCCAGGAGTACGGAGACCCCGCCCGCATCGACGACATGGACCACCTGGTGGAGGTCTACGTCAAGTCGAACACGCGCGCCGAAAAAGAGCCCGAGTTCGACGCGAAGGCTCGCGACTTCTTCCGCCGCATGGAGGCCAGTGACGCCGAGGCCCTCAAGCTTTGGCACCAGTTCCGCGAGACCAGCATCCGCGGCTTCAAGGCCGTCTACGCGCGGATGGGCATCGAGTTCGAGCACATCGAAGGCGAGAGCCGCTACCAGGGGAAGATGGACGCGGTCATCGAGCAGATTGCCAAAAAGCCCGGCGTGAAGGAGTCGCAGGGCGCGCTCATCGTCGACCTGCCCTACGCGGAGAACGAGCCGCCCATCCTCCTCAAGAAGAACGATGGGAGCACGCTCTACGCCACGCGAGACCTTGCCGCCGCCGAGGACCGCTACGAGCGGTTCCACTTCGACAAGTCGCTCTACGTCGTCGCGCAGGACCAGGCGCTGCACTTCCGCCAGGTGTTCCGCACGCTGAGCGAGATGGGCCAGCCGTGGGCGGACCGCTGCGTGCACGTTCCCTTCGGCCGCATCCACGGCATGAGCACGCGCAAGGGCCTGGTGGTGCAGCTCAACAACGTGCTGGACGAGGCCAAGGAGCGCGCCTCCGTCAAGGTGAAGGAGAACCAGGAGGCCGGCAGGCTCCAGACGAACGACCCGGACCAGCTCTCCGAGCAGATCGGCCTGGGCGCCATCGCTTTCGGCGACCTCAAGCACAAGCGCGCCAGCGACTACACCTTCGACTGGGACGAGGTGCTCAGCTTCGAGGGCCACACCGGACCCTACGTACAGTTCGCCCACGCACGCGTCGTCAACGTGCTGCGCAAGGGCGGAGGCGCGCCGGCGAGCTACGACGCGAGCCTGCTGACGCTCCCCGAGGAGCAGGCCCTGGTGCGCGAGATCATGCGGCTGCCCGAGGTCGTCAAGGACGCGGCCGAGCAGTACGAGCCGAGCCTCGTGGCGCGCCTGCTGCTCGACGTGGCCGCGGCCCTCAGCCGCTACTACACGCTGGGCAATCAGGAGCGGGACAAGCGCATCCTCGTCGAGAACGATGACGCACTGCGTTCAGCACGACTCGCCCTCACGGACGCGGCCCGGGTTACTCTCGCCGCGGGTCTGACACTTCTGGGCATTCCGACGCCCGAGAACATGTAGCCCCGGGGGCTGCCTTGGAAACCGCGCTGTCGCCGTCTGCGAATCAGGGAGAGTCCTTGCTGAAGGCCGAGTTCGGCCCGATGGGCCGGGCATTGGGTGCACGCTACCTGGAGAGCGTGCACTTCCCGCCCGAGGCCGAGGATGAGCTGCGCAACCTGCACGCCAAGGGTTTCGTGGTGCACGTCATGCGCTCCACGGCCTGGGTGAACTTCCTCTATCTGACCTGGGCCATGGTGCGCAGGACGCTGCCGCCCATCCGCGCGGTGTCCAACCTGCGCCCGTGGTTCACCAAGCCGTGGCGCCAGACGAAGCAGTCCGGCGCGTTCCACGAGCGCTTCGAGTACGCGCAGCAGAACGGGGGCAGCGGCCTGGTCTTCCTGCGCCGCACCGCGCTCCTGCACGCGTCAGGGAAGGAGACCCACGAGGACCCCTTCCCCGCGCTGGTGGAGCTGGCGCGCAAGTCGGACCGGCCTGTGTACCTGGTGCCGGAGCTGTTCGTCTGGGAGAAGCGCAGCGCCCGGCTCAAGCCCAACTGGGTGGACATGGTGTTCGGCAGCCCCGAGGCGCCGGGCTTCCTGCACTCGATGCTGGCGTTCTTCCGCAACTACAAGCGCGCCCAGTTCCGCGTGGGAGAGCCCATCGACCTGAGGGCCTTCGCCGAGCAGAACCCGAAGGACTCCGTCGAGGTGCTCGCGCGCAAGGTGCGCAGCACGCTGCACGTGCACCTGTCGCGCGAGACTCGCGCGGTGTTCGGCCCCCCGGCCAAGCCCCACGAGCGCGTCATCGACGAGACGCTGCGCGACAGGCAGCTCCGCAAGGTGGTGGACGAGCAGGCCGCCGAGTCCAACCGCAAGCCGGAGAGCGTGCTGCGCGAGGCCCGCCGCAACCTGGAGGCCATCGCCGCGAAGCCCAGCCCCACGACGCTGGCCTTCGTCGCGCCCGTGCTGGAGTGGGTGTTCAATCGCATCTACGACGGCATGCACGTGGACGAGGCGGGCCTGCACCGCGCGCTCAAGGCCGCGACGCGCGCGCCCATCGTCCTGTGCCCCAGCCACAAGAGCCACGTGGACTACCTGGTGATGAGCTGGGTGCTCTGGAACCGTGGCTACGCGGTGCCCCTGGTCGCCGCGGGCGCCAACCTGTCCTTCTGGCCCCTGGGCAGCATCTTCCGCCGCTGCGGCGCCTTCTTCCTGCGACGCTCGTTCAAGGGCGACAAGGTCTACGCCGCGTCCTTCAAGGCGTACGTGCGCAAGCTGGTGCACGACGGCATCCACCAGGAGTTCTTCCCCGAGGGTGGCCGCTCACGCACCGGCAAATTGCTGGCGCCCAAGCTGGGCATGTTCACCTGGCAGGTGGAGTCCGTGCTCGAGGGCGCGCGCAACGACTTGCTCTTCGTGCCCGTGGCCATTGACTACGAGAAGGTCGTCGAGTCCGGCAGCTACTCGAAGGAGCTGGCGGGCGGAGAGAAGAAGCCCGAGGACCTCAAGGCCCTGTTGAGCACGCCCAAGGTGCTCGCGGCGCGCTACGGCCGCATCCACCTGGGCTTCGATGAGCCCATCTCCCTCATGGAGTTCATGAAGGAGCGCGGCCTCAACCCCGACGAGCCCGTGACGGATGAGCAGAAGAAGGGCCTGGTCCGCGCGCTCGGCAACCGCGTCATGTACGGCATCAGCAAGGTGTCCACCGTGACGCCGCATGCCCTGGTGAGCACGTCCCTGCTGGCGCATCGCCGCCGGGGCCTGACGCAGCGGGAGCTGGCGGACCGCATCAGCATCCTGCGTCGCATCGCCCAGGAGGACGGCGCGCCCCAGTCTCGCGAGCTGGGCAATGCCCCCAGCAACCCGGAGACGATGGGCCCCATCCAGGACGCGATGCGCACCTTCATCGACGACGAGATGGTGCGCACGCAGGAGGCGAAGGGCGACGTCATCTACCAGGTGGAGGACAACCGCCGCCCGGAGATGTCCTTCTACAAGAACACGCTGATGAACCTGGTCTCCGCGCGGAGCCTCGTGGCCAACGCCATCCTGGCCGCCGGCTCGTCCGCGCCCTACGACGCGGTGAAGGCCCGCGCCCTGTTCCTGTCGCGCCTCTTCAAGGTCGAGTTCATCTACCGGGTGAACACGACGTTCGACACCATCTTCGCGGAGACGGTGGAGCGACTGGTCCGCATGGGCCTGGTCATCAACGAGGGCGGGGCCCTGCGCGTCGCCCCGGAGCCCCACGCCCAGCCGGAGCTGGAGTTCCTGGCCGACCTGCTGCGCGACTACCTGGAGGCGTACCTCCTGGCGGCGCTGACGCTCAACGACGTGGCCACCGGCGTCGCCGAGGACCGCAAGGCCTTCATCCGTCTGGCCCTGGAGACGGGCCGCGCGGAGTACCACGCCGGCCGCATCACCGCCGCCGAGTCCCTGGCCAAGGTGACGCTGGAGAACGCGGTGACGTACCTGCAGGACCAGAAGCTCCTCGTCGAAGAGGACAAGAAGCTCAAGCTGGGGCCGCAGGCCACGGACGCGGAGGCTCGTCGGCAGCTCGCCGACAGCATCCGCGAGTACCTCAAGCGCTGAAGCCCCGCGCTGCCCACGGGCCGCACTGTCGCCATCGACGGTGCGGCCTGTCAGCGAGGCGTGTGAGGATGGAGGGCATGCTCGTCCGCCCTTCCCTCCTCGTCCTCGCCCTCTGTGGCGCCCCGCTCCTCGGCCTCGGCTGCAAGTCGTCCCCAGCCGAGCGCGACACGCCCTCGCGCACCTGCGGGGACTCCATCCACGACCTCGCCTGGATGTCCGGAAGCTGGCGTCAGGACAAGCCCGGCACCGCGTTGGAGGAGCACTGGACACACGCGGCCGGCGGCACCCTCTTCGGCGTGAGCCGCTCCATCGTCCGCAACAAGACGGTGTTCTTCGAGTACATGCGCATCGAAGCGCGCGCCGACGGGCTCTTCTACGTGGCCCAGCCCATGGGTCGCCCGGGCACGGACTTCAAGCTGGTGCGCTGCAACAGCAGCGGCGCGCTCTTCGAGAACCCCCAGAACGACCACCCCAAGCGCATCTTCTACCAGCGCCCCTCCGCGGACCGCCTCACCGCGCGAATCGAAGGCGAGGAGAACGGCAAGGCCGTGGCCCAGGACTTCGACTTCACGCGGATGTAGCCGGGCCCTGTCGGCTCACGGCGCGGTGCGGAAGACCACCCGCACCTCGGTGGCCAGCGGATTGCCCTCGAAGTCGGTGAGGACGTCGCGCAGCACCAGCGTGTACTGCGTGTTCGGCGACAGCGTGGAGCCCTGGGCGACCATGGCCTCCACGGTGTACTCGATGTCGCCCCGCCCCACGTTCTGCTCCAGTTCCGGTATCTCCGGTGCGAGGACGGTGAGCGGGACTTCATCGCGCCCGGCGAACACGGCGATGCCGGGGCGCAGGCTGCGCACGTCCATCCCCTCCGAGAAGGTGATGCGCAGCGTCCCCCCCGTCGCCAGCACTCCGCCCCCACCCGGGTCGGTGGAGATGACCCTGGGCGGCACCGTGTCGCGCCGGTCGTAGATGGCGTCTCCCGGCTCCAGGCACCCAGACAGGGACGTCGCGGCCAGGGCCGTCAGCAGCGTGCCTTTCACGAAGGACCGTCGCGCGCGCATCACCGGCACCCCTTCTGCGCCAGGCTCTCCGACGAGTGGCACTTGAGGCAGGCCCGGTCATTCGCGGACGCCAGCTTCTTGCACGACTGCGCGAAGCCCGCCGGGTGCGGGTTGATCTGCCGCCGCGTCGAAAGCTCGGAGTGGCAGCTCGTGCAGGACTCCTCGCGGTGGCAGGAGATGCAGCTCGTCAAGTCACGCGAGGCGGCGATGCCGTGGTGCTGCGGACCCGGCAGCTCCACCCACGCCGCGTAGTCCGGGTGCACCTTCTGGTTGCGCGGACGCAGCGACTTGTCCGCGTCCATGCCCACGCCCACCCGCTCGTGGCACGCGGCGCAGAAGGACTGCGCGCGGTGACAGCTCTCGCAGCGGGGAGAGCCCGCGCGCGCCTGCACCGGGTGCAGCGTGATGTAGTCGTTCGGGTGGATGGAGAGCGGCTTCTGCATGCCGTCGTGGCACGTCTGGCAGTAGCTCTCGCTGTGGCACTGCATGCACGTCATCCGGTCCGACGACGCGCGGGCGCCGTGGTTGAACTCGAAGCGCGGCCCGTGGTCCAGGCCCAGCGGGTTGCCCTGCATGGGGCGCAGCAGGCCCGAGTCGAACACGAGCTTCAGCCGCCCCGTGGGCTCCGTGGGGTGACACGTGGCGCAGGTGTTGGAGGCCACGTTGCCGTCGTGGCACTTGAAGCACGTGGCCATCTTCGGGAGCTGATTGCGCGTGGCGAGCTTCACGTCCGTCATCTCGCCGTGGCACACCGAGCACTCCACCTTCTTGTCCACGTGCTGCTGGTGGCTGAAGTGGAGGTTGGCGGCGGGCATGGACAGCTTCGCGGGCTCCTTGCGCACCGTGGCGTCGAAGCCTGGGTGACAGGTGTTGCAGCTCGACTTCGGGTCCGTGGGCTTGCCCTTCCGCCCCGCCTCGATGTCGTGGCACGTCTCGCACTCCTCGTGCCCGGGGAGGTTGACGTCCTTGGGAGACTGACTGGCGCGGGCCGCGTCGTGGCACGTGGCGCACTCGGCGCCGGCCTCCAGGTGCTGCGCGTGGTCGAAGCGCAGGGGCACGTGCTGCGCGGGATACACGGCGAGGCTGCGCTCACGGGCCGTGGCAGCCCAGGCGACGCCGGCGCCCACCATGGTGGCGAGCGCGGCCAGGGCGAGCAGCGCGTTTCGGTTCTGGCGGTGCGGCAGCATCTACAGGCTCGCCTTCAGGTCGAAGAGCAGGAAGCCCTTCGTGTCCGAGTCGGTGAACGGGTTGAAGTTCTGCTCCACCACCAGCGAGAGCCGCGTCGCGCGCGTCAGCGCTCGACTGGCCCACACCTGGGCGCCATAGAAGTTGCCCCCCAGGCGCGCGTTGAAGCTGTCGAAGATGCGCGCGAAGGACACCCGTGCGTCCAGGGTGAACCGGTCCCGGTCGAACGTGTAGCCGCCCGTGAGGTCCCCCCAGAGTTGATCTCCACCGAAGCCCGTGCGGTACGTCACATCCAGCGCCGAGCGGAAGGCCCCCGAGCGATACGCCGCGCCCGCGGAGCCGCCGACGCTGGTGGACTCGGGAGCGCCCTCGCCGTCCACGAAGGCGGAAATCGCGAGGTCCGGGTTGACGTTCTCGTTGTACTTGCTGCCCAGGCCCTGCACGTAGAAGCGCAGCGCGCCGGGGGTGAACAGGTCCACCCGCAGCCGCGCCTCGTCCCGGGGCGCCCACGCGAAGTAGTACCAGATGGAGTCCGCGGACAGCACGGGCGACAGCCGCATCACCTCCGCCGTCGCCGAGAAGCGCGTGTCGTCCCAGCGCAGCTGCGTGCGCACCTGGGCCACCTTGCCCTGCAGCACGTCGTAGTCCACGCCCGCAAGCGCGTTCAGCCCCAGCCCCCGGCCATAGCGCGCCTCCACCGTGGCGCGCTCCAGGTTCGTCTTCCCGTCCGACAACGCCTTGCGGTAGCCCACCGCCGCGTTGAAGCCCTTCACGTCCTCCATCAACAGCTTCGCGCCGATGAGGGGCTCCATCCCATCGAGCGTCGGGTCCGCGCCCACCACGCCCTCCCTCAGGCGCCGCTCATCGCTCTCCCGCGTCCCCTCCAGCTGATACACGGACGAGCCCAGGAAGCTGGTGCCCTTCACCCACAGCCCGCCGTACACCTCCGCGCCCAATCCCAGGCGGGTCATGTAGCGCGCGCGCACGCCATCGAACGCGAGGATGTCCGAGACGTCGGTGTAGAGCTGCCGGCCCAGTCGCCCCTCGAAGCCGCCCTTCGCGTAGCGCACGTACGCATGCAACAGCTCTGCGTCTTCGGACTTCAGGCCGTCGACACGCTCGGCCTCGCCCTTGGGCAATCCGAAGTCCGCCCAGATGCGCAGGTTGGACTCGAAGCCCAGGTCCTGCCCGGTGGCGAGCTCGAAGGCGTTGAGTCCCAGGTATTGGACGATTCGCCGTCGAGGAAGCAGCACCGGGTCATCCGGTGTGCTGCCACGCCACGCACGAATCTGGTACGCCTGCGCCTCGGTTCGCGCTTCCACCAAGAACGCCGACGCGTGCGACGTCGACGCTCCCAGCCCCACGCCCAGGGCGCACAACACACCCAGGGGTTGTGCGAGCTTCCACCACGTCCGCTGCGCCGTTCGAGCCAGGATGAAGGACGTCAAGGTCCATCCAGTATAGAGAAGTCGAAGTGCGGACAGTTCAGCTTTTCGCGCCAAGGAGACGTCAAATTGGAAGATTCCGCTCCCAGCGACGCCCGGCCTCATGAGCCGACAGGGCCGTCCGAGCCACCACCTCCAGGGCCTCCCGAGCCGGGGAGCCCGCGGAGGCTCGCGCTGGCGGGGGCGGCGTTGGCGCTGGTGCTGTTCATCCTGGTGGGGGGCTCGGTCCAGTTCCTCAACGCGGCCTTCGGCATCTGGTTCACCGAGCTGTTCATCTTCCTCGCCCTGGGCTGGTTGCTGCCGCGCATGAGCGGTTGGAAGCCCGCGCTCTACACCGGGCTGACGCCCCTGCCGGGACTGCCCACCCTCTTCGGCTTCCTTCTGGGCGTGGCCAACTTCTTCGCGCTCGTGGTGCCCATCCAGTTCGTCGCGCAAAAGCTCGCGCCCGAGTGGCTGACGGAGATGTTCGACGGCTCGCGCCTCTTCGACCAGCAGACGCCGGTGGAGCTGGCCGTCATCCTCGCGGGCGTGACGGTGGCCGCGCCCTTCTGTGAGGAGCTGTTCTTCCGAGGCGTCTTCCAGCGGGGCCTGACGCCGCGTCCTCCGACGTCACCGACGAAGGCCCTGGTGATTTCAGCCGTCGTGTTCAGCGCGTTCCACCTGGACCCGGTGGGCTTCGTCGCGCGCGTGGAGCTGGGCCTGCTGTTCGGCTGGCTCTACCTGCGCACCGGCTCGCTGTGGCCCGGCATTGGCGCGCACGCGGCCAACAACCTGGTGTCCTCCGTGCTGTTCCTCGCGGCCAAGTCGATGGGCCAGGAGGCGACGGACACGGACACCTCGCCCCTCGCCGTGTTCGCGATGGCGGGACTGGGCTGGGTGGTGCTGCTCGGGCTGATGACCTTCGCGCGCCACCATGCCTCCGTGTGGGGCGCGGGCGGGCCCCACAGCGACGAGCGCGCGCGGGAGACGCGGCCCGTGCCGTCCCTGCCGAAGCTGATGTTGCCCTGGGTGACGGCGGCCACGGTGTCCCTGGTCCTCCTGGGCGTCGTGGACAGGCGCGGCATCTCCCTCAACCTCTTCGACGTGGCCCATCCCCTGACTCCGCTCAAGAAGGACGCGGAGCCTGGGCTGCAAGCGGAGCGAAAGGCACTGGAGGAGCTGCGGACCGCCGCTCGCCGGGGCGACGCCCCCATGGAGGCGTACCACGAGGAGCGGCTGCGTCAGGTCAGCGCCCACAAGGCGGCGGGGGGCCCCAAGCAGCCCTGACGGGCGCGTGGGGCCGCTCCCCTTCCAGCCTCAGACGAAGCGATACGAGCTGACGTTGAACACGGGGCCCACCATGGAGCTGGTGAGCACGTCGCGGTCCACGTCGCCCTCGGCCTCGATGCGCTGGCCGTCCTTCTTGAGCTTCCGGTCGCCGCCGGCGAGCTGGTAGGTGGTGCCGTCATCACCCTCCAGCACCCAGACGCCTGTCTCCACATCCCGAAAGACCACGCGCCCGGAGAGCTTCAAGGCGCGTCTTCCTTCTTCAACATGGCCCGGGCGACGACGATGCAGAGGACGGTGTTGAAGCCCAGCCACGGCTTCGCCAGGAAGGTGAAGGGCATCCACGACAGGGCGGGCGCGCCGGCCCAGGCCGAGTACGCCAGGAAGCCCGCGAAGCCCAGCGCGAGTCCGCCCACCGCGGGACGCAAGCCCTTCCAGCCGATGGCCGGCAGCGACAGCAGCACGGGGATGAGCGCGCTGTAGAACAGCGGGCTCACCGTGCGGCCCCGGCCAAAGATGATGCGCTCCCAGTCGGGGATGGGCAGCGACGCCATCTCCACCACGTTCCCCGCCACGTCCGAGGAGCTCACGAACCACGTGCGCACGAAGTACACGCCCACGGTGGACAGGAGCAGCGGCACCAGGAACGCCGGACGCAGCAGCGCGTTGAGGTAGCCCGGGCGCTCACGGCCGCGCAGCGTCAACAGCACGAAGGCCAAGAGGCCCAGCGCCCAGTACAGCGGCGGCCAGCGCGACATCCCGCCGCCCAGCGACGCGAGCGACGCCTCCGCGTTGAGCAGACCGTGGCCGTACTGCTCGGTCCACGCCTGGTCCGCGACCTTCGCCGCGCCGGCATACAGCGCCTTCTCCACCGCGTCCGGAGTCTTCGCGCCCGCCGCGTACAGCATGGCGGCCACCGCGGCCACGTGCGGCGTGGCCATGCTGGTGCCCTGGTACGAGGCGTAGACAGAGCGGGACGGGTCCCTCGGGTCGATGGTGTTCTGGAGGATGCCGCCCTCGTCGCCCTTGCGCTTGTCACCGCCGGGCGCCGCGATATCCAGCTCCTTGCCATAGGACGAGTACGGCGCGAGTGAGCCCTCGGGCCCCACCGCCGACACCGCCACCGCGCCGGGATAGGCCGCGGGGAACTCCACGCGAGCGCGACCACCGTTGCCGGCCGCGGCCACCACGGTGACGCCCTTCTTGCGCGCGTACTCCACCGCGTTGGCCATCACCTGCGAGTAGCCGCCACCGCCCAGCGACATGTTGATGACGTTGGCGCCCTTGTCCGCCGCGAAGCGGATGGCGTCCGCGATGTCCGCCGTGGTGCCGCCACCGAAGTGGTTGAGCACCTTCACCGGCATCAGCGTCGCCTCGAAGGCCACGCCCGCGACACCTTCACCGTTGTTGGTGGCCTGGGCGATGGTGCCCGCCACGTGCGTGCCGTGCCCGTGGTCGTCGTTGGCGTGCTCGTCGTCGTTCACGAAGTCATAGCCGGGAACGAACTTCACGCCCTTCAGGTCCGGCACCTGCTTGAAGTCGTCGTGGTCCTCATACGCGATGCCGGTGTCGAGCACCGCCACCACCACGCCCTTGCCCCGGCTGCGCTCCCACGCCTTGGGCATGTCGATCATCTTCAGGTTCCACTGCCGCGTGTACTCCGGATCATTCGGAGTGTAGCTGGCGCGGACCTCCATCAGCGGCTCGGCGGCCTCGACGCTGGGGTGCTGGCGGATTCGCTCCAGCACGCCCTGCACGTCGTCCACGCCCACCGCCAGGGTGAGGGCCTCGTCGGCGCTCTCCACGGAGTTGAGCTCCAGGTCCACGCCCCAGTCGGCCTCCCAGGCGTCGAACTCGGCCTGCGTGGTGCCGTCCTTGAAGTCCACGAGGATGGCGTGGGGAACCACGTCCACGTCGTCAGCCAGGTTGTCGAGCGAGGCGGGAGGCGCCGGCGGACGCTCGGCCTCGCTCTCCGCGGACTTGCACGCAGGGGCTACCGTCACGGCCAGGGCCAGCGCGGCGCCGCCAAGGGTCCATCGCACCATCCGCATCGGGCTTACTCCTTGAGGAACGAGGCACGCTTCCGGAAGACCCTACGAACGAACGGCGAAACGATTGGGTCTGCACAGACAGTCTGTACGTCCGCTCTCCCGGCGTGCAAGTGCGGGAGGCTGAAGAAATGTGAAGGAGTCCGCTGGGTTGCACCGCATCGGTCATCCGCCGGAGAGCCGCTGGAGCCAGGCGGACACCGCCCGACCCACCTGCGGAAGGTTGCGCTGGAACGTCGCCCCGGCGTCGTCGATGACCTCGAAGTCCCCACCGGCCCGCGCCACCGCCGCTGATACCGCCGCCCGGGGCATCAGCTGGTCCTCTTCCCCTTGGACCACCAACAAGGGGCACGTCACCCGCCCCAGCACCGAGGCGTCCACATCCGCCGGCGCCACGAGGCACAGCCCGCCCACCGCTGGGAACCGCGCCTGGAGCGCCAGCGCCACCTGGGCGCCTCCGTGCAGCGCCGCCACCGCCAAGGCGCTCGTCCCAGCGGTCTCCAGCAGCACCCGCATGGCGGCCTCGGCGTCCTCGAGCAGCGCCAGGTCCTTGCCCCTTTGCCCCTGACTCGCGCCCACGCCCCGGTGGTTGAAGCGCAGCGTGGGGAAGCCCGCGCTGGCCGCAGCCCAGGCCAGCTCCGCCGCGACGACGTGATCCATGCCTCCCCCCTCGTCCGGCCTCGGCGGGAGGATGAGCAACGGGGGCGCGCGCTTGCCGCGATGCGCCGTGCCCTCCATCACCACCGACCCCACCGGAACCAGGGTGGAGCGCTCCAGGAACTGACCTTTCTGGACCATGTCTCCCACACCTTAAGAGGGCTCGCGCCGAGCCGATACCTCTTCGGAGAGCTTTGACACAGTGCGTCGGAATTCAGCGTTTGGAGCGAATTACCGCGTTTGTGCGCAACTTCAGGTGGGTTCCTGGGACAATGGGGCAAGGACTTTTCTTCCATCCCCCAATTTTGACCGCTGGAGCCTCCCCACCATGAGCACCATCGAGCGCGGCCGTACCCTCGTCGGCACCACCCCTCGGACGAACGTCGCGCGCACGGCTGAAACGAACACGGTGGCGACGCCCGCTGTGCAGCCGACGGCGCAGCGCACGAACGCGGTGGTGGACGGCTTCGACAACAAGGCGGCGAACACCGCGTCTGTCGCGAAGGTGTTCACGGCTCCGGCCGGCTCGAAGGACAAGGTCTATGACGGCAAGCTGGTGGGTGCGAACGGCCAGACGTTCGAGCCCGGCACGCCGCTGAGCGACATCCCCGCCGTCACGCCGCGCAACAACCCGAACGCGACGGCCACGGTCATCTACACCAACGGCATCCGCACGGATAAGGACAAGCAGGGCGGGGAGCTGCAGGCGCTGGCGGACCGGACGGGCATGCGCGCCATCGGCATCCACAACGCCACCGAGGGCACCATCTCCGACATCCTTCAGTGCGTGAAGGACAAGATGGACAAGGGCACGAACCCCGCCGTGGACACTCTGGCGGACACCATCTACGGCGAGCTGAAGGCGGGCCGGGATGTGCACCTGGTGGGCTACAGCCAGGGCGGCCTCATCACCTCGCGCGCGCTGTCCGACGTGGCGCGCCGGCTGCGCATCGAAGATGGGATGTCCCCCGCGCAGGTCCAGCAGACGATGAGCAAGCTGAACGTGGAGACGTTCGGCGCGGCGGCGGGCACCTACCCGGACGGCCCCAACTACGTGCACTACGTCAACAACCGCGACGCGGTCCCCACCCTCTTCGGTCTGGGCAGCAAGGGTTGGACGCCCGGCGACCTGCTCCGCCACGCGGGCAAGGGCGCGCAGGTGCACTACTTCTCCGAGGACACCGTCTTCTCCGGTGCCCACTCGCTGACGGACACGTACCTCAACCACCGCGTGCCCTTCGAGCAGGCCCGGGCCGGCCAGTTCTGAGAGCCTCCCGTCAGTCGTGGTAGATAGACAACCATGACGCGTGACGAGGCAACTCAACTGGTGCAGTCGTACCTGACGGCTCAGGGCGCGCCCCTGAGCCCCGGTCTCAATCAGAAGGGGCTCGGCGGAGTCGTTGTCGGCGAGGCGCAGCTGTACTTCGAGCACTCGACCGACACGGGCGAGCTGAAGTGCAGCGCCCTCATCTACCGCTTCCGCGACGCGCCCCGCCCCGGCGTCCTCGACGGCTTCCGCGACGAGCAGAAGGCCGGCACGGACACGGGCGGTGGCACGGTGGACTTCGAGTCGGAGAGCAAGAGCCTCTTCCTCAGTCGCACGTACACGACGCGCCCCATCGACCTGGTGTTCGCCTCCGAGCTGAGCAAGCTGATGGCGGCGAGCCTCGTCTGGGGTGACACCGTGTTCGAGCGCGTCGCCTCGAAGGTCATCCCGACTCCGTCCCGCTGACATGGCCCTCGCGTTCTCCCGCCATCTCCAGTGGCTGCTGGCCACCATCGGCCTCGCCAAGCCCCCACCGCCTCCGGGCGGCCCCATGACTCGCGAGGCCGCGAGAGCGCTGGTCCGCTGGTACCTGCAGACGCAGGGTGCCGGGATGAGCGAGGGCCTCAACGAGAACGGCCTGGGCGGCGCCATGGTGGGCAGCGCGCAGCTCTACTTCGAGCACCACGCGGACACGCAGGTGCTGGAGTGCAGCGCGCTCGTCTACCGCTTCCGTGAAGACCCCAAGCCCGGTGTCATCGACGGCTTCCGCAAGGAGGCCCAGGAGGGCACCGACGCGGGCGGCGGCACGGTGGACTTCGAGACGGAGAACAAGAGCCTCTTCCTGAGCCGGAACTACGCCCAGATGCCCTCGGGCGCCGAGTTCACGAAGGAGATGGAGCGGCTGATGAAGGCCAGCCTCGACTGGGGCACCACGGTGTTGGACCGCGTGGCCTCGCGCGTCTTCGGAACCTGACAGCGGAACCTGACGGGCGCCTGTCTCGCACGCGGGCCCGGGCGGAAATCCCGGGCCCACGAGAGCGGCGGCGCTACACCGCCTGAAGCACGTAGAACTTGAGGTACTTGCCCTCGGGGAACTGCAACCGCACCGGGTGGTCCGGCGGCTGGTAGCGCTCCTCGACGAGTGCCAGGTCCACGCCAGCCTTGAAGCCCGCCTCGCGCACCGCGCCGATGAAGTCTTCGGGAGTCACACGCGCCGAGCATGACGCCGTGGCCAGCAGGCCTCCCGGCCGCAGCAGTCCCAGCGCCTGACGGTTGAGTGACGCGTAGCCATCCAGGGCCGCCTGCACCGCGCGCTGGCTCTTCGCGAAGGCCGGAGGGTCCAGGATGATGAGGTCGAAGGTGCGGCCCTCTTCCTTGAAGGACTGGATGACCGTGAACACGTCCGCCGCGAGGAAGTCATGCTTCTCCGCGGGCAGTCCGTTGCGCGTGAAGTTCTCTCGCGCCAGGGCGATGGCCTCCGGGTCGATGTCCACCGAGAACACCGTGTTCGCCCCGCCCAGCGCCGCGTTGACGGAGAAGCCGCCGCTGAAGCTGAAGCAGTTGAGCACGTCCCGGCCCTTGGCCAGCCGCCGGATGAGGTGACGGTTCTCCCGCTGGTCCAGGAAAAATCCCGTCTTCTGGCCGCGCCACACGTCCACCATGAAGGTGACGCCGCGCTCGCGGATGGCGATCTGCTCCGGCGCGTCAGGCCCGTACAGCATGCGCCCCGAGCCGCGTCCCTCGTCCTCCTCCACATCGTCGCGCGCCACTTCATCGCGACCGACGATGCCCTTGAGGCCGGGGATGCCCGCCTTGAGCGCTTCGACGATGAGCGGGCGATACGGAGTCAGGCCCGCCGAGTACAGCTTCATCACGGCCCAGCCGGCATAGAGGTCCACCACCACGCCGGGCAGCCCGTCACCCTCGCCATGAATCAGGCGGTAGCTGTCCGTGTCCGTCAGGTCGATGAGGGACAGGCGCTCGGCCAGCGCGCGCCGCACGCGTCGGGTGATGAAGCCCGAGTCCACCGTGTCCCGCGAGTCACGCGTCAGCACCCGCACCGCGATGGCGGAGTGAGGGTCGTAGTACCCCCGCGCGACGAACTTCCCGTTCTCCGTCAGGTCCACCACGCTGCCGGCGGGAATCCTCGGGATGTGCTCCAGCGCCTTGCGAAACACCCACGGGTGTCCCGCGCGCAGGTGGCGCCCCAGTCCCCGCGCCAGCTCCAGCTTCACGACATTCACGGTGTCACTCCTCACGAGCCCCACGGCCCCGCCGAGCGAGGAGGGCCCGAGCCAGCTCCTCGAAACCCTTCCCCTCGGCTGCCCGGGTAATGAAAGCCGGCGGCGCTTCAATGCGGTCCAACACCGCGCGCACGTTGGCCACGCCCACGCCCAGCTCGAAAGCCTGGAACATCGGGGCGTCGTTGAAAGAATCCCCTACATACACGTAACGGCCGTCCCGAGGCTCCAGCCGCTCGCCCCACGCCACCCGCGCGAAGCGCCGCGTCGCCGTCAGCTTGTCGAAGCGACCGAGCCAGCAGTTGACGTGCACGGACGAGCGCACCGCCGTCACCCCGCGCGCATGCAGCAGCGCCTCGATGCGCGACGCTCCCGCCTCACCCAGGCGGGCTTCCTCGTTGTAGTCCACGGCCAGGTCCACCTCCGTGTACGCACTGTCCACCGACAGCCGCGCCCCGGGGACCTGCTTCAGCACCCGCCCGACTTCCTTCTCGAGCCGACGCCGGTTCGCCACGCGCTCGGCTGGCGCCTCCAGGTACACCTTGCGCAGCCCTCGCTTGCCTCGCAGGAAGAACAGGCCGCCGTTCTCCACGATGACGCCATCCACCGGGAGCTGCCGCGCCCACGCCTCACCCCACCCCGCGGGCCTTCCGCTCACCAGCACCACGCGCAGACCGGCCGCGGACAGCCGTTCCAGCGCTCGCACGGTGTCCGCGCGCAGCCGGTGGCCGGTGGTGAGGGTGCCATCCACGTCCGTGAAGACACCCTCGACACGGGACAGGTCCGCCTCGCGCAGCGGGCGCGGTTCCACCTTGCTGGACGCCGCCATCACATCACGTCCAGTTGGGCCAACAGTCCCTGGAAGACCTCGATGGTGGCGCTCAGCTCCGGGCCCGCGAGCTGCACCAGGGGCTGCTTGCGGACCTTGCGCAGGAACGCGTCCAGGTCGGAGGCCCGCCCGTAGAGAGACTGGGCGCTGGCGGCGGCCTCGGCCAGGAGCCGGGCGGAGACGGGCGCGTCCGAGTCCGCCAACGACGAGGCCCGCTCCAGCTTCACGCCGCAGGAGGCCCACACCTCGCGGTCATGGATGATGAGCACCTGGCGCTGATTCACGGCGGACAGGCCCCGGACGAACGCGTCCAGCTCGCTCACCACCTTGATGAGTTCCTCACGGGAGGGGTTGGGCAGAATCGCCAGCCGCCCCACCTCCGCGCGCATCTCCACGATGTGGCGCTTGTCCTGCGCGCGCAGGTTCCGGTACGCGGCCGTGCGGCCGAAGGCGTCCATCTCCGTCTGGAGCTGCTGGGCGTTCCACTGCACGTCCTCGGGCTCGGCCTCGCGGACCTTGTTGTGCCGCGCCGTGAGGATGCGGCCCAGGTCCGCGGTGATGGCGCGCACCGTCACCGCCGCCTTCACCTCCGCCTCGTGCCCCGGTACCACCTGCGCCCGCGTCACCTCGCCGAAGGTGCTCGCCGTCTCGAAGACCAGGTTGCTGATCTCCTCGCGGAAGCGCGCCCGGAAGCGCTGGATTTCAGCCAGCAGCGTCCACCTGTCGCTCACCACGGACGGGTTGCGCATCGCCTCGCCGAGCTGGGTGACCCCCTGGGCGAGCTGCGACATCGCCTCCCGGAGCAGCGTGGCCGGGTCCTTGGAGGGCGCGCCGTCCATCTCCCTCATCAGGTCCGCGAGTCCCTCCGAGGACTGGGCGGGGAACTGCTCGCGGATGACGTTCAAGAGGGCGTTGACGTCCATCACCGTGTCTCGGATGACGGGCGCCATCTCCTCCCAGAGCGAGAGGTCCGGGCTGGAGTCCACCACCGGCGTCTCGTACTTCACCAGGTCCATGTCACTCAGCCGGCCAATGGCCTGGGCGGCGGCGGCGTACACCTTGCGCAGCCGGCCCGCGAAGGCGCGGTCGGGGTGGGCCTGAAGGATTTCCTCGAGCCTTGGGGTCAGGGAGGTCTGCGGGTTATCGGCGTCAGCGGACACGGGAGGCACACTCTAGCGCTCGACTTCCGCGCGGGGGAGTTCTAGCACTCGGACCGGGGCCGCGCCGCAAGGCCCGGGAGCGCTACGGGATGATTCAGGTCTGTCTGCTGAAGGACGGAACCCTCTTCACCGGGGGTGAGGAACTGCTCGGTGAGGAGGGCCGGAAGTGGATTGACGTCCTCCACCCCGACGAGGCGGTGATGGGGCGACTGGCCGAGCGCTTCGGGCTCCACAAGCTGGCCGTCGAGGACTGCCTCCACCTGGACCAACGGCCCAAGCTGGAAGAATACCCGAACCATGTCTTCATCGTCCTCCAGGGGTTCACCGCCGGGAAGGACGTGTGCGAGCTGACGCTGCATGAGCACCACTTCTTCCTCGCGAAGGAGTGGATCATCACCGTGCACGAGCTGCCCTTCGCGGGACTGGACGGCGTCCAGCAGCGCATCCGCGCGGATCCGAACTCGACGCTCGGCCGCGGCACGGACTTCGTCCTCTACCTGCTGGCGGATGGACTGGTGGATGCGCAGTTCCCCATCCTCGACACGTTCAGTGACGAGCTGGAGGACCTGGAGGTGTCCATCTTCGAGCGGGCGGAGAAGTCCCACCTGCAGCGCATCTTCGAGATGAAGCGGATGCTGGTGCAGCTGCGGCGGGTGCTGTCACCGCAGCGGGACGTGGTGGGGCTGATGGCGCGGCGAGGCATCCCCCACGTCGACGAGCGCTCCACGCTCTACTTCCGCGACGTGTATGACCACCTGGTGCGCCTGTACGAGCAGATTGATGCCGGGCGCGACATCCTGGGCAACGTCATGGACGGCTACCTGTCCATGGTGGCCAACAAGACGAACGACATCACCAAGCAGCTCACCATCTTCGCCACCATCTTCCTGCCGCTGTCGTTCATCGTCGGATTCTTCGGGCAGAACTTCGATGCGCTGTCGGGTCGGGGCTCGTACATCGCCATGTGGGTGATGATTGTCGCCCTGCCCGTGGCCCTGTTCTTCTGGTTCAAGAGCAAGCAGTGGCTCTGAGAGCCCGCTTGGAGGACGCATGCTGACCGTCACCGTGGATGGAATCCCGCTGCACTACCGCGACGTGGGCCAGGGCCTGGCCGTGCTGTTGCTGCACGCCTTCCCTCTCAACGGGGACGCGTTCGACGCCCAGGTGAAGGCCCTGTCCGGGCGCTACCGCTTCATCGTCCCGGACATCCGAGGCTTCGGTCAGAGCAAGCTCGGTGAAGGCCCTACCGAGATGTCCCGCATCGCGAGTGACGCGCTGGGGCTGCTGGATGCGCTGAACATCGACCGGGCCGTGGTGGGCGGCGTGTCCATGGGTGGCTACGCGGCCATGGCCCTGCTGCGCGAGGACGCGGGCCGGGTGGCGGGCCTGGTGTTGATGGACACGCAGTGCACCGCCGATGACGACGCGGGCAAGGCGAAGCGGGAGGCCTCCGCGAAGGAGGCCCTGGAGAAGGGCCACGACGCCGTCATCCAGGCCCTGATGCCCAAGCTCATCGCCTCGCCTCCGGATTCGACGGTAGGGCGCGCGGTGGAGGCGCAGATTCGCACGGCCTCGCGAGAGGGCATCGCCGCGGCCCAGCGAGGCATGGCACTGCGCCCGGACAGCAAGGACATCCTGGCGCGCTATGCCGGGCCCGCGCTGGTGGTGGTGGGCGAGCACGACGCCATCACCCCGCTGGAGAAGGCGAAGCAGCTGGTGGACCTCATCTCCGGAGCGAAGCTGGAGGTCATCCCCGGCGCCGCGCACCTGTCCAACATGGAGCAGCCGGACAAGGTCAACGCGGCGCTCGACGCGTTCCTCTCGACGCTGCGCTGAGGCTCAGGAGCCCCGCGCCTTCGAGCGCCGGGCTTCCTCCAGCACGTGGTCCTTGAGCAGATAGCCGAAGCCCGCGTTGTGGAGACGGAGGAGCAGCTCCTGTTTGGTGGAGCCCAGCTCCTCCGCGGTGTCCTCCAGGTTCCACGAGGAGGCCGCCAGCTGTTGCAGCAGATACGCCCTGCGCGTCTGTGCCGAGGAGAGCCGGTAGGTCTTGAGGTACTCCAGGGTTCCATCGGGGCCGATGATGGCCTCGCCCAGGTGGTTCTCCTCCGAGGGGACCAGACTGGTGTGGAAGTGCTGGAGCAGGAAGGGCCCGGCCTCGTAGACCTTCCGGGACGTCACCTCCACGCCGAACAGCCCGCCCGCCATGAAGCCGTGGAAGGCCGCCCAGTCCGCGCGCATGCGCGCCACCTCCGTGCGCAGGTCCTCCATGCTGGACACGCGCTTCGCGTCCAGGGACAGGCCCAGCTCCGGCGCCTCCAGGAGATATCCGTACTGGAGCAGCAGGTCCCCGTAGAAGTCCTCGAGCAGCGTGCGGTGCAGCAGGCGGTAGTCGTCCGGGTGCGCGACGATGAACGCGGAGAGCAGCTCGTCCGCGTTGAACAGCAGCAGTCCCACTTGCTGCTCGTGGACCTCGAAGGTGCGCAACGCGCCGTCCAGCGCGGAGCTGGCCCACCCGGGCACCACGCCTTCCACGCGGGGGCTCAGCCCGTGGGACAGGGCCTCCCGCGAGTACTCCGCCCAGGCGATATCCGGCCCGCCGAAGTGCAGCGCCAGGAAGCCCTCCATGGCCAGGTGCAGCGGCAGCATGCGCAGCTGGTTGCGGTCCTCGCGGTGCACCATCCGGTGCAGCAACCGCACGGAGAACGGGCCCACCTTCACCTTCTTGCCCTCGGGCGCCTGCAAGCGCGTGCCGTAGACGGCCTCCGCCTGCCGGTTGCCCCAGCTCACCACCATACCGTGCGGAATATAGGAGACGTACTTGAGCCCGCGGCTCGTCGGCGCACCCTCCAGGGCCACCACCGACAGCGGCGCGTCCGAGTAGTCCCTCCGCGCGAAGCGAAGGTCTCCCTTCACCTCGTCCCGCAGCACCGGCACCAGACGGATGCGCCCGAAGACTTGCGACGGCGCCAGCCTCAGGCCCTTCGGATCCAGGCGTTGAATGAGTCGCGTGTCCGTCATGCCTCGCCCTCCTCCACTCCTACGACGGGCACTCCCGGTGCCACGCTGGCCTCCGCACTGGCGTTCCTGCGTGCGTCACGCTCCAGCCAGGACGCCACCCGCGCGGAGAGATAGCGCTCCAGCTCCGCCAGCGACGCGGTGCCCTCCGCGAAGCGCGCGAAACCCAGCACCGTGGGCACGTCCTCTGCGTCCCTCACGCCCACCGTGGCCACCGCGCCACCGAACGAGCGCGGCGAGTACTCCTCCGCATCGAAGACGGGGTTGACGTGCACCAGCGCCGTGCGGCGTCCCGGGTCCAACCGCTCGCGGAACACCCGCGTCAGCTCCGCCACGGCCTTGGGCGGATCATTGTCGTAGCCGTCGGAGACGATGACCACCAGCTCCGCGCCCCAGGCCAGCGCATCCAGGAGCGGCGTGGCGAGGTCCGTCTGCCCCCGTGCGGTGACGAGCAATGGCTCCTCCACGGGGCACGTCCAGAAGGCGCGGTACTCGCGAGCGGAGGCGGACAGCAGATAGTGCGACGCCAGGGCCACGCCCAGGGGACGCCGCCGCTTCTGCAACGAGCCCGACGAGGAGTAGCTGTTGTCCAGCACCGCCGCCACGCGCCCGAGCGTGGCCGGTGCCCGCGCCAGCACCCGCGCCGACGCACGCTCCAGCGCGGTGTGCAGCTCGTCCCGGCGCGCCTTGCGGACCTCCTCCTTCATCGACAGGACATAGAGCGCCAGCTTCGTCAGCGGAGCGCGCGACAGGTCCACCTGAGGCTCCACGGCGCCCTCTCGCGCGGCGGACTCCTGGAGGCGCAGTCGCTCCGCCTGGGTGAGCCGGGGCTCGATTCGCTGGAGGAACACGTCGCGGGGGACGCCGTGCTTCTGGGCCAGCCCCTCCGCCACGGTGTAGGGCAGCTCGTAGAGCGCCTCCTGGGCGAAGTGGGCCTTGCGGAACGTCTCCAGCAACGGCTGCGTGTAGACGCGCTTCTTCCAGCCGCGGAAGAGGAACGGGCCCAGCTCACCGTCCAGCTTCAGGTGGCCATGCACCACCGCCGCGCGCAGCTTGGCGCGGTACTTCACCGCGTCGAAGGGCAGGTTCGAGCGCCCCGCCAGGTACTCGCGGGCGATGGCCCGGGCCCGGCGGTTGTTGATGTGCCGCGAGCGCAAGGACTCCAGCACCCGGAAGGCGCGCTGGGTCGGCAGGCCGCGCAGCGCCGCGGCGATGAGCGCGCCTTCTTCCTGACGCTCCACCGGGTCCGCCGGGCTGCCGACGGCGAGCAGGTTGAGGATGATCTGCGCCTGATTGAAGTGGTTGATGCCCGCGGCGAGCGTGCGCCGGTACAGGCGCCGGTAGTTGCCGAGGATGTACTGGTGCAGGAACTCGATGGAGACCGATTGCCCCCGTGCGTCACCGTAGAACTCCCGCTGCCCCGTGCAGGAGAAACACGCGTTGACGAACATCACCAGGTCCTCGCGGGCGACCTGTTCGATGCGGACTTCGGCGGCCACGGCCATCGCGCGCACTGCCTCCGGACAGGAGAGAGGAGCGCCGCTCGGGGAGAAGTGAAACGACCAGCGTGTCAGGCTCCAAAGGCTTGAATCGGAAGTCGCATCGGAGTCCCGCGAGCGGCGGCTCCGACGCTACCACACGTCCCGTCCCGAAGAGTCCTGACGCCCGCCTTCAGCGCGTCACGGCTGGCACGTCACCTCGGAGTTGTCGACCTCGCAGGAGGCACACGTCGCCGTCTCCACCAGGGTCCCCTGGCGGCACTCCAGCACGGCCTTGCCGTCCTGGCGGCACAACCCGCGGCCCTCGGAGCTGGAGGAGCAGGCATCCCCCGCGGCATTCCCGGAGGTGTCGCACCGCACGGCCTCATCGGACTCGCGGCAGCCGAGCGGCCCCCGACAGGGGACCTCCCGCCACGTCCCGGAGCGGCACTCCAGCGCGAGGACATTCTCCTGACAGACGAAGCTGCCCGCTTCATCACAATCGTCTCCCGCGCTGGCGCCACCGCAGCCGGAGAGAAGGAGGGAGCCAACGACGGACACAAGGACGAAGAGAGAGCGGTTCATGAGCTTGCGGCCAATATTTCGAGCGGACCGCCGCCGGTCAACCACCCAGTGTCGACTGGAAGAAACGCCGGAAATTTCCTCCCATGACTCGTTCCACCCAGGACTCTGGATGTCGGCGCAGCAGTGCCGTGGTGAGCAGGTGCAAGTCGGTGACGTCCTTCATCCCCCGTGGCAGGGGCACCATTCCGTCGTAATCCGAACCCAAGCCCACGCCCTCCTCGCCCATGACGTCCACCGCGTGTTCGATGTGGCGGACCACGTCATCCACCGCGTCCCCCCCCAGATAGACGGGGGCGAAGATGATGCCCACCACCCCACCCCGGTCCGCGATGAAGCGCAGCGAGGCGTCGCTCAGGTTGCGCCACCCTCCCCCCGCGGCGCGCACGCCCGTGTGCGAACAGAAGAACCGCACCGTGGGGTGGGTGAAGAGATTCTCCAGCGTGCGCTCGGAGGCGTGCGCCACGTCCACGCTCAGCCCCAGCCGGGCCATCTCCTCCATCACCTGATGCCCCAGGGACGTCAGGCCCCGGTTGCCCATCATCGGGAAGGAGGAGCCTCCCAGGTCATTGTTCGACAGGTGCGTGAGCCCCATGAAGCGCACGCCCCTGCGGTGCAGCTCCGCCAGTCGCTCCACCTGTCCTTCAATCGCATGCCCGCCTTCCACGCCCAGCACCGCGGACAGCCGCCCCCGGGCCAGGTTCTCCTCCAGGATGGACGCCGTCGTGGTGATGCGCGCCGCATCCTCGGAGCGACGGCAGAACTCCTCCATGCGCTCAATCTGCCAGAGGGCGCGAGTCCACTCGCTCGCGCGCGCCTCCCGGGGCCAGCCGCGCCACGCGGCGAACACCGGGAAGCCCCCGATGAAGGGAAAGCCCCGGGTGACGATGGTGAAGCATTGAAGCTTCACCCCCGCCTCCCGCAGCCGGGGAAAGTCCACGTGCCCCTCGTCCGAGCGCGCGCACAAGTCCCGGTTCCACATGAGGGAGTCCGCGTGCCCGTCCGCGATGCACCAGCGCTGGTGAAGTTCGTTCACGTCGCCCATAGGCGCATCAGTCTGCCTGTCCGCGCGCGCCAGACAAGCACCCTTCCCACGCCCCGCGCCCCGCCAACACTCCGCTCACGTCCCGGCCATGGACGCGCCACCGAGCCCCGACGCCGTGGGAAGCCCCTCGTCCGAGGACAACACGTCCGCGGAGCGCCTGCGGGAGCGCGCGTCCTGACGCACCTGGGTCGCCTCACGGGCGGCCTCCGAAGGCCCGTAGGCGTAGCCCCGCCCGCCCAGCACCGCGCGCAGGGAGTCCCGCAGCTCCAGCGCCGTCTGGAAGCGCTCCTCCGGCTCACGGCGCAAGAGCCGCGCGAGGATGGCCCGCAGGGGTGAGGACACGGAGCGCGTGGCGTGGTCCACATGCTCCGGCGCGAAGCACGCCATGCGCGCCGCCATCTGGGGCGCGGACAGCCAGCTCGGGTTCTCCGCCTGGAGGGTCTCCGCGTCCGGAGCCGGACCGGCCGCCAGCGCCGCGCGCTCCACCGCCTCCAGGTCCAGCAGATGCAACCCCGTGAGCAGCTCCAGCAGCACCACGCCCAGCGAGAACAGGTCCGAGCGCCCATCCAGAGGCTGGCGCAGCAGTGCCTCCGGCGAGGCATACGCCAGGTCTCCCCGGACGACGTGGGCCTCGGTGGCCACGCGCCCTGGCAGCCGGGCCCAGGCCAGGGCGAAGTCCGCCAGCTTCACGTGGCCTCTCACATCCAGGCGCAGCGTGCGGGGACTGACGTCGCGGTGGACGAGTCCCAGCGGCCGGCCGCGATCATCTTCCAGCGTGTGAGCGTGGTGGAGCGCGTCCGCCACCTCCGCGCCCACGTAGGCGGCGAACGCCTCCGAGAGCGGCCGCCGCCGCAGCGCCGCGAAGCTGACCAGCGTCTCCAGGCTCTGCCCCTCCACGTACTCCATCACGAGGTGGGGCAGCCCCTCATGCACCCGCACCAGGAACACCTGGGCGATGGCCGGATGGGACAGCCGCATCAACAGTTTGACCTCCTCGCGAAGCCGCGCCCGTCCCAGTTCGTCGCCCGCGTCTTGCAAGCGCTTGATGAGCACCAGGTCTCCGGGCGTGTCCAGGTAGTGCCTGCGCGCGATGAGCAGCTCTCCCGAGCCGCGCGCGCCCAGGTACCGGATGAGTTCGTACGCCGTGGCGCCGGTGGTGAAGAGGATGAAGGGCCTGGCAGGGGGTTGTGCAGGGTGGTGGGTGCCCATTTCGAATGACTGCTCCCGGGTATGAAGGTCCTCCCCAAGGTTGGGAAGGCGTGAGGAAACCCCACGCGTCCTTCCTACCACCCAGGTCCGACACACCCTTCCAACCCCTCGGAATGGATTCAGGGAAAAAAGGGAACGGCCCCCACCGAAGTGGGAGCCGCCCCGGGTCCATCCACTATGAGAGACGAACCGACCGCGTATGGCGGACTACTGGTTGGTGGGCGTCACGGCCTTGGTGACGCTCAGCTCGCGGACCACCATGTCCTTGCCGTCCTGCACGTACGAGGCGCGGACCTGGTCACCCTCCTTGATGTCCTTCACCTTCACGGCGCGGTTGTCCTGGAGGATGCGGCTCTGGTCATTCGTCTTCAGCTTGAGCTGACGATTGTTGGTGGTGTCCACCAGGGTCAGCGAGTCACCACTGGTGGAAAGCACGCGGCCCTGCACGCTGGTGGCGGCCATGGTGGCCCCCGCCGCGCCGGAGCCGCCCGTGGCCAGGTCCTCATTGAGGTCGCGCTGCGCCTCGTTCAAGTCCTTCTGCTCGTCGCGGACGTCCTCCTGGGCGCTGGCGATCTCCTCATTCGCCTCGCGATGCGTCTCCGCGATCTCTTCCTGCGCGTTTCGCTGCGTATCCGCGATGTCACGCTGCTCCTCCTGACGGGCTTCCGCCGTCTCCTGGCGGGCCTCCGTCTGCGCTTCCGCGACGTCCTGGCGCTGTTCCGCGACGTTGTCGCGCTTGCTGCAACCGGAAACCATCGCCAGAGCCGCAACCGCACCGACCGCCATCATGAGCTTGCGCATTTGTTCCGCCCCTTTCGGTAGGCTTTGGGGAGAGCCTGTCTCCCGGTGTTGGGCAGAAAGTGAGCGCTCCTCTCGCACTTGCACAGGGCTTGCGCAGGGCGTTTGGAGGACACAGGGGCATCGATCTACGCACGAGGGCCCCGGTCGCCCGGCCGCTCTCCGTGGGAACAATCCCCGGTACTACCCCGCGCGGGGAACGAAGGTACCCAGGCAGGCACGCTTCATTCCCACCTCGCGCGGATCACGGCCCGGCGTCGGCTCCGCCATCCCCGCGGCCACCATCGGCGGTGCCACCATCCGACGCCTCGCTGCCCGCGTCACCGCAGAAGGGCGCTCCCCCCTCCACCCATCGCGCGATGATGGCGCGCTGGGCGGCGGTGGGTTGCGGGACGACGCTGACCTCGGGCGGCATGTCCTGCAACACGGAGGTGCGCACGCGAATTCGCGAGGCCTTCGCGAAAGCACCCGGCAGGCCCCCGCCGTCCGCGCCACCATCCGCGGGCGCGTAGTAGTCCAACCGGAACGAGGTCTGCGCGCTGTCGCTGGTATCCGCGCCGTGGCACTTGCTCACGCAGCTGGCGGCGAGGATGGGCTGCACGTCGTCGCAGTACGTGGGCACCGGCCCCGCGTCGACATCCCCCGCGTCGGGAATACCGGGCAGCCCCAGCACCTCGCACGTCCGGCCCTGACCCTGTCGCACCGCGACACAGGTGTGCGTGTCGGGACAGTCGCTGGCCGTCTCGCACGTCTTGCCGGTGAAGTCCGCCACGTCGATGGTGCAGGCCACGGTGAACGCAACGACGCCGGCCGCGCTCGCGAGGAGTTTCTTCATGATGGGGCTCGTCCTGGAACCTGGAACCTGAAAGCGAGGGGGTACGGCGAGGGACTTCAGGGCCCGGCGTCGGCCGGAGCGTCGCAGAGCGGAGCGCCCCCGACGACCCAGCGTGCAATCAGCGCGCGCTCTTCCGCGGTGGGGGCCGGGCTTCCGGCGGGAGGCATGTCCTTCAGGTCCGACGCGCGCACCCGGATGCGCAGCGCCTTGGCTCGCGCGCCGGGGAGGCCGTTGCCCGTCGGCTCGAAGTAGTCCAGCCGGAACGAAGGCTGACTGCTCCCGCTGGTGTCCTCGCCATGGCAGGAGCTCACACACGTGGCGGCGAGGATGGGCTGGATGTCCTTGCAGTACGTGGGCACCGGGCCCGCGTCGGCGCCGCCGCCGTCGGCCTGTGTGTAGTACGGCGGGTAGATGACCTCGCACGTGCGCTGGCCGTCGGCACCCAGCGCCGTGCAGGCATAGGCGGCGGGACACTCGGAGTTGTCCGTGCAGGCCCTGCCGGCGAGGTCATCCACGTTGAGGGAGCAGGCCACGGCGGCGAGCACGGCGCCGCAGGCCAGGAGGGGGACAGGAGAGCGGAGGGCCACGGGGGGCTCGTTCAGAAGTGGTAGGTGAGGCTCGCCTTGTCGGCGGCCTCGTCGGGCAGCAGCTCCAGCACCAGACCGTACAGCACCGCGGCGCCCGCGGCGGCGTACATCAAGTTCGCGGCGGTGGAAGCCGAGCGGGCCCGGTCCAACGTCTCACTGGCATCCCGCGCCGACGACAGGCTCTGCGCGCGCTTGGCCTCGCCCTGCGCGAAGAAGCCCAGCCCCAGTCCCCCCAGGGCGAGCACACCGCCGGCGACGAACGCATACCGGTGGCCGTGGAGCACGGGCGTGGGCGCGCGGACCGGAGCGTCCAGCGTGGCGACCGGTTCGTCCGCCAGCGCGGTGAGGGGCAGCCCGAGCGCGACGATGAGCGCGATGGAGACAAGCCTGCTGGGAGCCATGAGCATGGCGTCGAGTATACCGGTGACGATGGCGAACGTACTGCCGGAGTGTGCGTTGACAGCACGGTAGGGCGCCCTGTAGTGCGTCCCCCAAGTCCCCATCGCAAGGAGCCGTGACGCCGTGCAGGTCTGGGTCAACGGAGAAACGCGCGAGGTGCCGGAGGCCATCACCCTCTCGGCGCTGCTGGAATCGCTGCGAGTCGGCGGTCCGGGCGTGGCCGTGGAAGTGAACGCCGAGGTGGTGCGCCGCGCCCGCCACCCCGAGCATCACCTCCAGCCCGGGGACCGCGTGGAGATCGTCACCTTCGTCGGCGGCGGGTAGCGAGGAGATGGCCATGAGCATCCAGGACAAGCCCTTCACCATCGCGGGGGTGACCTTCACCTCCCGCCTCATCCTCGGGACGGGGAAGTACCCCAGCCACGACGTGATGAAGCGCTGCCACGAGTCCTCCGGCACGGAGATGGTCACCGTGGCCGTGCGCCGGCTGGACTTGAAGGCCACGGGCGAGGCCTCGCTCATGCGCTGGATTGACCGCGAGCGGCTGCGCCTCTTGCCCAACACCGCCCTCTGCTACACGGCCGACGACGCGGTGCGCACCTGCCGGCTCGCGGAGGAGCTGGGCATGAGCAAGTGGGTCAAGCTGGAGGTCCTCGGCGACGAGAAGACGCTCTATCCAGACGTCGAGGAGACGGTGAAGGCGGCCCGCATCCTGGTGAAGGAGGGCTTCACCGTGCTGCCCTACACCAGCGATGACCCCATCACCGCGCGCAAGCTGGAGGACGCGGGCTGCGCGGCGGTGATGCCGCTGGGAGCGCCCATCGGCAGTGGCCTGGGCATCCGCAACCCGCACAACCTGCGCCTCATCCTGGAGACGGTGAAGGTGCCCGTCATCGTCGACGCGGGCGTGGGAACCGCGTCCGACGCGGCCATCGCCATGGAGCTGGGCGTGGACGCCGTGCTGATGAACACCGCCATCGCCGGCGCGCAGGACCCCGTGCGCATGGCCGTCGCCATGAAGAAGGCCGTGGAGGCGGGCCGGGACGCGTACCTCGCCGGCCGCATCCCCCGGAAGGCCTACGGCTCCGCGTCCAGCCCGCTCGAAGGCATCGTCCAGTAGGCCCATGTCCCTTCCGGTGACGCCCGCCCTTCCCCGGCTCGTCGTCATCACCGACTGGCGCCTGCCCCGCGAGCAACTCCTCGGCGCGCTCTCCCGCGCGCTCCAGGCGGGGCCCGACGTCGCCGTCCAGCATCGCCATCCGGAGGCCACCGGCCGCCGCTTCCTCGAGGATGCGCGGGTCCTCGCCGCGCTCTGCCAGGCCCGAGGCAATCCGCTGTTCGTCAATGGCCGGCTGGACGTCGCCCTCCTCGTGGGCGCGCACCTGCACCTGCCCTCGCAAGGGCCCACGGCCGAGGACGTCCGCCCTCACCTGCCCGCTGGCCGGCTCGTCAGCGTGGCGGTCCATGACACCCGCGAGGCCCAGGCGGCGCGCGGCGCGGACCTGGCCCTGGTGAGCCCTGTGTTCGCTCCCGGCTCCAAGCCCGGGGACACCCGGACGACGCTCGGCCCCGAGGGCTTCGGCGTGCTCGCCTCGCACCTGCCCTGCCCCGCGTTCGCGCTCGGAGGAATCACCGCGGAGAGGGCGAGCAGGCTCACCGGCGCGGCGGGCTTCGCCGTCATCTCCGCCGTGCTGGAGGCGGCGGACCCGGCCCAAGCGGCGCGAGCACTGCTGGCCGCATGCGCGCCCCGGGCTATGCTGCGCGTCCCGTGACTCCGACTCCCTCTGTCCCCGAGCTGCGCCCCCTCGCCCTGGGCGAGCTGATTGACCGCTCCGTCACCTTCTGGCGCGGCCACCTCAAGCCCCTCTTCGTGCTGAGCCTCGGCTACGCCCTGGTCAACTACATCGCGACCAAGGCGACGCTCCAGCTGACGCGCTGGCTGACGCCCATGCTCTACGTGACGGACAAGGACGCCGTCTCCAAGGAGGCGCCGCTGGAGATGATGGGACAGGCGGGCCTGTCGCTGATGCTCTGGTGCGGGCTGTTCACGTTCCTCATCTGGAGCTACTGGCTGGCCATGGTGGCGAGCGCCCGCTACGTGCTGTCCGCGCAGCTCGGCACGCCCGTGAGCCCGGCGGACAGCCTGCGCCGGAGTCTGTCCAAGGTCGGCGCGGTGACGGGGGCCTTCCTCCTGTCGCTCGGGTGGTCGACGCTGGTGACGCTGGTGGCGAGCATCCCCGGCACCGTGCTGATGGCGGCAGGTGGCGTCGCCACGGCGATGGACTCGAAGGTGCTGGGCATCGTGCTGCTGGGGGTGGGCGGGCTGCTGCTGACGCTGGGACTGCTCGGGTCCGTGCTCTGGTACTTCCTGCGCTTCCTGCTGCTGCCTCCCGCGCTGGCCATGGAGGACCTGGGGGCATGGGGCGCCTTCAAGCGCTCGGGCGCGATGCTGTCGGGGCGAGTGGAGCCGGGCTTCCTGGGGCGGGTGATGGTGCGCGGGATGATTCTCTTCACGGTGGTGAGCCTCATCCTCTTCTCGGTGCACCTGCTCTTCGGCATCCCCTCGTGGCTGGTGATGATGCCCTATGGCAACCCCTTCGCGGCGGACACCATGGCGCGCACGCCGCAGCTTCTTCTGGTGCCCGTGGAGATCCTCCAGGTGGCGGCGCAGGCCTTCTTCTCCCCCGTCAACTTCGTCGTCTGCTCGTTCTTCTACCTGGACCTGCGCGTGCGCCGGGAAGCCCTGGATTTGGAGCAGAAGTTGGGCGCGGAGCCGTCGTCGCCTCTCGCCGCCTGACGTCGAGCCTCTTCGTGACAAGCCTGCCCCTGTTGCTGCTGCTGGCCACCCTGCCCTGCGACGAGCGCGAGGCCACCACGCGCGCGTTGGAAGAGACCGCGCAGGCGCGTCCTGAAGAGCTGGCCCCAGCCGTGGCGGAGCTGGGACGGCGCATGGGCGGCATGCCGCTTCCGCCGGCGTGGCCGGACGCCAAACCGCCCGAGCGCGCCCGACAGGTGGCGGACTTCCTGGAGAAGGCCTGCGCGCTGGAGCAACAGGAGGCCGCGTCGAAGGAAGCCGTGGAGGAGCTGTCCGGAGAGGAGCGTGAGCGCCTCACGGACGTGCTCGACAGGCCCGAGTTCTCCCGCGCCCGGCAGCGCCACGGCGACGTCGTGAAACAACTGCTTCGCAAGCTGGAGGCCTGGCTGGAGGGACTGTTCGAGTCGCGTGAGGCCCAGGGCTTCGCGGTGGCGACGCGCGCGGTGATGCTGGGGTGCGCGATAGCGCTGGTGCTGTGGGGGGCGTTGAAGCTGCGCTCCCTGCGCCTGCGCGGAAACACCGTGGCCCCAGGAGCCTCCGACGCTGGCGCGCCGCTGGTGTTGGACGCTCCGCCGGAGCACCTGAAGCGCGCTCGGACGGCGCTGGCCTCGGACGCGCGCGAGGCGATTCGCGAGGCCCTGCTGGGCCTGCTGTCCTCGCTGGAGGAGCAACGGCTGGCGCGTCCAGACCGGGTGAAGACCAACCGCGAGCTTGCGGCGGAGCTGCCATCGCGCGGAGCCCCGGCCTCTGTCACTCGCGAGGTCGAACGACTGATGTCCTGGTACGACCAGGCATTCTACTCGCTGACTCCCGTGCCGGAGGCAGAGGCCACGCGGTTCGTCGAGGCGGTGGAGCGACTCCACGGAACGCTGGGAACAGAGGTCGCGGCATGAAGCGCGCACGACCTCGGGGCTTCACCGAAAGCGCCTCCTCGACAACACCCCTACGCGACACCAGGCACGCAGATCGCGCCACGAAGCGCGCGCTGCGTCGCGCTGTCATGGACAGCGTCCCAAAGCCCCAGGAACTCGCGTCATGAAGAACACGCGAACCGTCGCCGTCTTCGGCCTGCTGATCGCGCTCGCGCTGGCGATGGGGCTGTCCACGCGCCAGGAGGCCCCCGACTCGCCCGTCCCTTCCGTGGACAACCCGGGCCCTCAGGGCGCACGCGCGCTCTACCTGTTCCTCCGCGAGGGCGGCCGCGCCGTGAGCGCGCAGCTCACCTCGCTGGAATCGCTCGCCTCCGGGACGCGCACGCTGGTGCTCGCGGCGCCCACGGGCCGGCCCGTGTCCCAGGAGGAAGTGGACGCCGTCGAGCGCTTCGTCCAGGAGGGCGGCACCCTGGTGTACCTGTCCACGCGCGAGCTGGGCATGCACCAGGCCGCGCTGGAGACGTGGCTTCGGCTCGAGGAAGGGCCGCTGCTGCCCGCGAGTGAGCGCGGACTGGCCACGGACCTCGCGGACGCGGGCGGCACCACGCTGGACATCTGGCTGGGCGCGGGCCCCTTCCGGGGACTGACGGCCCTGCGAGCAGCCCAGGACCGCGGACTGCTCATGGACCACCCGGACGCGATTCCCCTCGCGGGACTCGGCGGCGCGGTGGCCGTGTGGCGGCGCGCGCTCGGCAAGGGCGAGGTCTACGTCCTCGCCGGCGCGGACCTGCTGGAGAATCGTCGCCTGGAGCTGCTGGACAACGCGCGCCTGTGGAATGCCCTCGCCGCGCGCGGGCCGCTCGTCATCGACGAGTACCACCACCAGCTCGCGCCCCCGCCGCCCCTGTCCCAAGGCATCTGGGTCTTCGTCGCGCAGGTGCTGGCCGTGGGAGGCGTCTACACCCTCTCCCGTGGCACGCGCTTTGGCGCCCCCAGGCCGGTGCTGGTGGAGAAACACCGCTCCGCCCTGGAGTACGTGCGCAGCATGGGCTGGCTCATGCGTCGCTCGAAGGTGGAGAAGGACCTGCTTCCAGAGCTGGACAGAGCGCTTCGTCAGCGGCTGCAGGAGCGACTGGGAATCTCCCCGGCCCTGGACGACGCGGAAGCCGCGCGGCAGCTCGAGGAGAGCGGCGGCATCCCCGCTTCCCACTACCTGGAGGCGAAGGCTGAGCTGACCCGACTGCTCGCGCAGGCCACCGTCCGTCCAGCGGACTACGCGCGCGTGGCCCGTCTCTACGCGCACCTGGAGCGCGCCGTGACAGGCCGGGAGTCCGTCGTCCGCGCTTGAGGCACACGCACGCGCGGCGATGACGGACCCCATACCGAGCCCCTCACCGCCGCGTGCTTCGAATCCCTCGACCCTAGAGCGTCTTGCCCGCGGCCAGCATCGCCGAGCCCACGTGGTGGCGAATCTCCTCCACCCGCGCATCCCAGCTCTCGTTGAAGATCTTCTCGGCGCGCTCGCGGTTGGGCCCAGGGCCCTCCGCGAGGCACTCGTCGACCTTCTTCACGAAGTCCTCCGTCGAGGTGGCGATCTTGCACAGCCCCACCTTGCGAACCTCCGGCAGGTCCGTGGACACCACCGGCAGCCCGGAGGCCAGGTACTCGCGCACCTTGAGCGGGTTGGCGTTCAGCGTCAGCTCGCTGATCTTGAACGGCATCAGCGCCACGTCGAAGGCCCGGCTGTAGCCCGGCAGGTCCGCGTAGGACTTGCGGCCCAGCATGTGGATGTTGGGCTCGGCCCGCAGCTTCGAGTCATCGCAGTCCGGCGTCGTCTTGCCGATGATGACCACCGAGCCTTCCGGATGCGCCCGCGCGGTGGCGATGATGGCTTCCTGGTCCACCCAGTCCGCCACCAGCCCGAAGAAGCCGATGACGGGCTTGGGCAGGCTCGCGATGTCGTCGGGGATGCGCGTGGTGGCGTCGCACGCCTTCACGAAGTGACGGAAGTCCGTGCCGTGCCGCACCAGCACCGTGCGCGGGTTGACGCGGGACTTGTTCTCCCGCAGGCGCTCCGCGGAGGTGATGCAGATGTCCGCGCGACGCAGCAGCCGATCCTCCAGCTCCGCGATGTGACGGCCGTTGGTGTCGGCGAAGGCGGAGAACTCGTCCACGCAGTGGTAGACGACGAACTCCTCACCCAGCGTGCCCGACACGGGCGCGGACGCGGGCAGGAAGCTCCAGGAGATGGGACGCTGGAAGCCCAGCTGCTTCATCGCCCGGCGGACTTGAAGCCGCAGCAGCTCCCGGTTCGCCCCGCGCACCATCTCATTGCCATAGAACGGAATCGCCAGCGGCGACAGGACGTGGAGGTTGGGCTCCACCTCGCGCAGGCCCTTCGTGAAGCGCTCCAGCTTGCCGAAGATGCGCTTCACGTCGTGCGCGTTCACCTTCGGCGCGCGGTTGCCGATGCTGTTCACCCAGAGGATGCGGTTGTCCCGGGAGAGGATCCGCATGATGTGGACCTTCGACAGCGGGTCCCCATCCCAGTCGTTGGAGAACACCACCAGGTCGCGCCCCCGGAGTGCCCGGCGCGTCAAATCCATGTCATCACTGCGCCGCATCTCTCTTCTCTCCTGTGTCGAACAACCTCGCGGTGTCCCCGCGAGCAAGGTTTGGAACGAAGCTCACGCCGCCGGCACCGGCTGGGCCGGCGAAGGCCGACGGGGTGACAAGGACTCGTAGAGGTCCATCAGCACGGGCCCCACATCCGGAGAGGCCACGCGCGCGGGCCCCGCCTCCACCGCGTCGCGAATGCTCGCGGCGAGCGCCGCCGCATCTCCCGCGGAGAACAGCCGCGTCCCCTCCGGCCGCTCACACACGTCGCTGGCCACGCAGGGAACCCCCAGCGCCAGCGCCTCGCGCACGGAGATGGAGTCTCCGTCATGCGTGGTGGGACGCAGGAAGACGTCGCTCCGGGCGATGAGCCCCAGCGCGGCCGAGTGCTCCAGCTCGCCCAGCGGCTCCAGCGAACCCGCCACGCCCAGCTCACGCGCGTCGCGGATGAAGTCCTCGGAGTCCGTGCCGGGACCGAACAACGCCAGGCCCACGCCGGGCCGGGACTCCAACAACAGACGCACCGCCCGGAACGCGAGCTTGCGCCCGTACACCGGTGACGGATGGTGCGCCATCACCACCAACGGACGGCGTCGGGCGCGCGCGGCCTCGACTCGCACGGGCACCGGGCCCGCCTGCACCTGCGAGGCGCAGAAGGCCGGGTGGACGAGGATTCTCTCCTCGGGAATCCCGCACGACACGAGCGCGTCGCGCACCGCCACGGACACCGCGATGATGCGCGAGTAGCCCGCCAGCGCCACCCGCGCGAAGGCCCGCCGTGAAGGCGCCGCCGCGAGGTAGTCCGGCAACAGCCCGGAGTGCAGGGTGATGAAGCGGGGGGCACGCGCCCCCGGCAGACTGCCCACCGCCGCCGCGAGCAGCCAGGCCTTGGGGTTGTTCCCGCTGGTGTGGACATGCACCGTCCACCCCGAGACGAGAAACCCGGTCAGCCTGAGGCCGAAGTGCGCGGGGCTTCGCATCGGAAGGACGTCCGGAACCGGCCGGCCACCCTTTCCGATATCGAGCACCTTCGCTTCGACCCCACGGCTGCGCAGGAAGCGGTGAAGTTGTTGAACGTGAATCGCCACGCCACCGAAAGGCGGCGGATGGTCGCCAACCAGGAGCACGCGCATGACAAGCCCTATCGCGGTACGGACGCCGAGGGAGGCACCGCCGTCAGCGAGGAGCGCCGGGGTAGCAGCCCCATCTCCCGCTGATACGTGGTGAGCGGATCAGGATCCTGCCGGATGACCCGCGCCGGAATGCCAGCGACGACAGTGCCCGGCGCCACGTCCTTCAGCACCACGGCATTGGCCCCGATGACGGCGAAGTCGCCAATCTGGATGTTGCCGAGAATCTTGGCGCCCGCGCCCACCCGCACGTAGTCACCAATCATGGGAGCACCCTCGAGTCCCGAGCGCCCGCCAATCGTCACCTGCTGGGAGATGAGGCAGTGCCGGCCAATCTTCGCCGCCTTGTGGATGACGACGCCGATGCCGCCGTACCCCAACTGCGTCCCCTCGCCAATGTCTGCCTCGTCCGGAACGTACGAGCTGTGGAGGTAGTAGATGGCCTTCCGAAGCAAGGCCGGGAGCAAGGGAACTCCCTTGAGCCGCAGGCCGCGAGCCACCCGGTACAACGTCATCGCATCGACACCCATCCACGCCTCCCTGACCCAACCGCGCGACGGGGAGGAACCTAGGTACCGCCCCCCCAAGTGGGAAGTAGGCCCTCGGGTGCCCCCCTTATTTCTTCAGACAGTCCTGCGGGGCCGCAGCCCCGCGAGCACGGTGAGCGGCCGGACGCCCGCGGCGTACAGCACCCCCACGTAGCCCACGACGAACAGCACCCCAGCCACCGCCAGCGGCAGCACCCGCCAGAAGAAGCCCGTGGGCAATTGCATCCAGGCCCCCTGCGCGCCCGCCCTCAAGAGGAAGACCGCCAGGCCCGCCGCCACCGCCGCCACCGAGGAGCGCCCCAGCGCCTGCCACGGGATGATGTCCACCAGCCGCAGCTGACGTCGAGGCGTGGACAGCGCCGCGGGCACGCGCACCAGCAACATCGCCTTGCCCACGACCTCCGCCACCGCCCAGGAGCCAATGCCTCCCATCAACCCCAGGTGCTTCACCCCCAGGATGACCAGCGGCACCGTCACCGCCGCCTTCACCGCATAGGAGACGAAGATGGCCCGGGTCAGCCCGCGCGCGCGCAGCGTCCCGTCCATGGGGAGGATGGAGAGCACCACGCCCAGCACGCTGACGCGGAAGACCGGCACCGCTGGCAGGAACTTCTCGCCGAACATCGCCCCGATGAACTCCGGCGCCGCCGCGAAGAGGAAGGCCGCGAACGGAAGAAAGACATACGCCAGCTTCCCGGCCGCCTCGCGGAACGCCTCCACGCCCTCCTCCAGGCGACCCTCGCGCTCCAGCTCCCCCAGGCGCACCATCAGCACCTCGCTGGTGGGCGTGTAGAGCAGATCCACCACCGGAAGCTGGAAGCACCCCACCCGGTACAACGCATACAAAGCTGGCGCCACCGCGCCCGCCACCGCGTACAGGTGAGCGTTCTGTTGAGGAATGGCCAGCAGCATGGCCGCGCCGAACGGCGCCGCGTAGGCGAGCTGCGCGCGGAAGAGCGGCCCGGACGCCAGCGGCCCGGTGACTCCGCGCAGCGAGACGACCCACGTCGCCACGAACCGCAGCGCCGCGAAGACCGCCACCGCCACCATCATCCCGTGCAGCGAGGCGCCCAGGAGCGGCGGCACCACCATCACCGCCGCGCGCACCGCGTCCGAAATCAGATACACGCCCGCCGACGCGCGCGTGCGCCCCTGCGCCGTGAGCGACACCTCCAGCGGGAAGCTGCCCAGGAGGAATGCCGTATACGCCGCGAGCGACACCCGGTACTCGAGCAGCGCCGGGTTGGAGAACCACGCCGCCACCGGGCCCAGCAGGACATACACAAGCAACGCGCCGACCAGGCCCGCCCCGGACATGAACAACAGCGTCTGTCCCAGGTACGGCCGCTTCTCGCTGGTGCGGGGCAGGAAGTAATACAGGCTCTGCACCACGCCAAAAGGCAGCACGTAGTACAGCGTCGTGGCGATGAGGAAGAGCTGGTAATACGTACCGTACTCGTCCAGGTGCAGCACCCGGGCAAGCACGAGTGGAATGGACAGCGTCAGCCCGGCGGTGAACAGCCGGGCCAACACCAGGGGGCCGGCGCGTCCGAGGAATGAGCTCCCGGACGCAGCCGACGAGGCACCTCCGCTCACGGAGCCTCCTTCAAGGGCGCCCCCGTTGGCGTCACCAGCACGTTGCCCAACAGGCCCTCACGAAAAGAGTGGGTCCTCCTGCCCGGCACCGGGTGGCTCATGCCGAGCAGTCCGAAGCAGTCATCCAACTGGCATCCGGTGAGCGGCGACGAGTAGTCCCCCAACATGCCCAGGCTGAAGTTCTCCCACAGCACCTTGCGCTTGAGGGTGAACGGGTCTCCCCCAATCCGGTTGGGCAGGTCCTCCGTCGTGACACCCGAGCGGAAGCCGTGCGACGCCAGCACGCGGATGACCTCGTCCGAGTACCACCCGTTGCAGTACGCGAAGTCGCGCACCTGGATGCCGACCTCCGCTTCGATGGTCCGCTTGGACTCGAGGATCTCCTGCTCCACGACCTCCTGCGGCTCCAGCGTCAGCACCGTGTGCCCCAGCGTGTGCGCGCCGAACTCGAAGCCGTCGCGCGCCATGCGGCGCACCTCGTCCCAGTTCATGACGTCGCCCTGCTCCGGCACCAGGTCCTGCCCGCCCCCCAGCTGCTGCTCCAGCGCGTCGATGATGGACGTCAGCACCCGCGTGGGGTGCTCGCCGATGAAGTCGTCGAGCGCGGCCGACACCGTCTTCTGTCCGGAGAGGATGGGGCCGAGCAGCTCCATCGACGCCTCCGGCAGCGCCGCGTACACCGGGTGGTAGTGCCGCTCCTGCGCCCGGCGCAGCAGGTGGAACAGGCGGTCATGATTGAACCGCCGCTTCGTGCCGATGAACGCCGTCGGCAGGTAGGTGATGGCCGGGACTCCCATCTGCTTCAGGATGGGATACGCGTACCGGTACACGTCCCGGTAGCCGTCGTCGAAGGTGATGACGCACAGGTCCTTCTTCGCCACCCTCCGCCCCGACATCACATCCACCGCGTCGCCAATCGACGCCAGCTCGAAGCCGGCCGCCGAGGCCTCCTCGAGATGTCGCCGGAACGTCTCCTGGCTGATGAGCAACCCGGGAATGGAGCGCTGGAGCTCCCCCGTGAAGTCGCTCACCACCCGGTGGTAGCTCACGATGAGGATGCGCCGGCCCCCCGACTGCACCCTCCGATAAGCCGCCATCGCCCTGCGCATTCCACTGTAGTGCAGCACGCCAGCGGCCGCCGCCTTGACCGCCCTCCGCAAGACCCTCGCCGTCGCCATCACGCCCCTCCGCGGAAAAGCTTCCTCTGGCCCACATTCCTCAACGGGAACTCCCCAATTCGCGCGAGGGGTATTGCAGGCGGGATGCCACACCTGGATCCTGGCCGAAACCGTCTTTTCAGAGGGGGAGCCCGGCGGTACGGGGCGCGTGGCCACCGGTAAACACGACGCGCGGTGGAAAATCGACGGCCCCCACGGGCATACGATGCCCCACCCATTGGTAAAACTTTCCCCTCTTCAGGCCCGCTCCGTCCCTGCCCGGCCAGCCACCCGGGTTTCACTGGATGACAGTCGGGATTCCGGCTACGAACCGGCTTCCCGATGCCTTCCCTCCCCGCGCTCGCGTTGCACGACGTCAGCAAGCGTTACGGGCGCCGCTGGGCGCTGGCGCGACTGACCTACGCGCTCCCCCCCGGGCGCTCGCTGCTGCTCACCGGCCACAACGGCTCCGGCAAGACGACCCTGCTGCGCCTGTTGGCCACCGCGCTGAGCCCCACCGCCGGACGGGTGGAGGTGCTGGGGCGCGACGCCGTGGCGGACCGGGACTCGGTGCGGCGCGATGTGGCGCTCCTGTCCCACGCGAGCTTCCTCTATGAGGACCTCACCGCGCACCAGAACCTCACCGTGCTGGCGCGCCTGCTGGGCCACCCCTCGCCCAAGGACGGCGCCAGCGCGCTGCTCACGCGCGTGGGGCTGGAGAAGCGCTCCGACAACCCCGTGCGTGGCTTCAGCGCGGGCATGCGCAAGCGCCTGGCCATCGCCCGGCTCCTGCTCAAGGCCCCCAACCTGGCGCTCCTGGACGAGCCCTTCGGTGAGCTGGACCCCGCCGGCATCCGCGACATGGAAGGCTTCATCTCGGAGCTGAAGGCGGGCGGCGTCACGGTGGTGCTGGCCACGCACCTGGTGGAGCAGGGCATGACGCTGTGCGAGGAGCGCCTGCACCTCCAGGACGGTCGGGCGGTGGACGCGTGAGCACGTCCCGTCCGCGGCCCATCGGCCTCATCGGCGCCACGCTGGCGCTCCTGCGCAAGGACCTGCTCATCGAGTGGCGCACCCGCGCGCGCCTCAACGCCATCATCTTCTTCGCGCTGGCCACGCTCCTGATGTTCTCCTTCGCGCTGGGGCCTGACACGCGCCAGCTGGAGAAGAACGCGGGCGGCTACTTCTGGCTCGCCATCCTCTTCGCCAGCGTGCTGGCCATGGGCGAGTCCTTCCGCGTCGAGTCCGAGAACGCCTGCCTGGACGGCATCCGACTGGCCCCCGCGGACGCGCGCGCCATCTACCTGTCCAAGGCCCTGGGCAACGCCCTCCTGCTGATCGCCCTGGGCATCGTGCTGCTCCCCGTCATGGTGGCCCTCTACGGGGTCAAGGTCGCCACCGGCTTCGTGGACCTGGGAACCGTCCTGCTGCTCGGCAGCCTGGCCCTCAGCGCGCCGGGGACGGTGTACGCCGCGATTTCCAGCAACGCCCGCGCGAGGGATGTCCTCCTCCCTCTGCTATTGTTCCCGCTGGTCATCCCTGCCCTGCTTTCCCTGGCCAAGGCGACCTCGCTCGTTCTCCAGGGCGACCCCATGAATCAGTTGGGCTCATGGCTGGGGCTTTTGCTGGGCTTCAATCTGATTTACTGGGGCGTAGGCTTCGTGCTGTTCCCGCGCATCATCGAGGACTGACGGATGAACAAGCTCATCAAGTGGGGCCTGCCGGTGGTGGGGCTGGGCGTGCTCGCCGCCGGATGGTGGCTGGGGCTGGCGTGGGCACCGCCGGACCGGGAGATGGGTGACGTACAGCGCATCATGTATGTGCACGTCCCCCTTCAGTGGATGGCCATGCTGGCCATGTTCCTGAACTTCGTGGCGGCGGTGACGTACCTGGTGCGCTCCACGGCGAGCTGGAAGCTGGACTCGACGGCGGAGGCGGCGGCCGAGGTCGGACTGGTGCTGGGCGCGCTGGGCATGGTGACGGGGGCCATCTGGGGACGTCCCACCTGGGGCGTCTACTGGTCGTGGGATCCGCGCCTGACGTCGGAGGCCATCATGCTGGTGACCTACACTGGCTACCTGGTGCTGCGGCGCTTCGTGGAGGACCCGGACAAGCGCGCGACGTGGAGCGCGGTGGTGGCGATCCTGGGCGCCATCAACCTGCCCATCGTCTGGTTCTCCGTGCGCTGGTGGCGCAGCCTCCACCAGGTGCAGTCGAGCCCCAAGACGGTGGATCCGCAGATGGTGCTGTGCCTGCGAGTGTCGGCCATCGGTCTGTTGCTGCTGACCATCGCCATGCTGATTCACCGCTACCGCATCGCCATGGCCGAGCGCCAGGCGGAGGTGGCCCTCCCGGAAGCGCTGCCCGGCCATGGCCCCGCGGCGTCCGTCCGCGACACCCCGAAGGTGGCCTGAACATGATGACTTTGACGACGCTGGGAGTCCTCGCCCAGGCCGCGGGCCAGGTGGGAAGTGGCCGCATCCAGGGTGGGTGGGGCTACGTCTGGGCCTGCTACGGCATCACCGTGGTGGCGCTCGTGCTTTACTCGCTGTCTCTCTGGCTGCGCCGGCCCCAGGCCGCGAAGGAGTGAGCCTGTCATGACGCCTGTCGCTCGCAATCGACTGTTCGCCCTGGGAGCCCTGCTCGTCGCGGGCGCTGGCCTGGGCTTCGTGGCCTTCGGCAACATCGGAGAGAACCTCGTCTACTACTGGAGCCCCTCGGAGATGCTGGCCCAGGGGGAGAAGGCGTACTCGGCCACCATCCGCCTGGGTGGCGTGGTGCAGCCGGGCAGCATCCAGTGGAACGCGGAGCACACCACCCTGCACTTCCGGGTGGCCAACGACGCCAACGAGGGCACCGCCAGCGTGCTGGTGCGCTCCACGGAGACGCCGCCGCAGATGTTCCGCGACAAGATTGGCGTCGTGGTGGAGGGCACCTACGACGCGTCCGGCGTGTTCAGCTCCAACCGGCTGATGGTGAACCACTCGAACGAGTACCGCGCTCCCAAGGAGGGCGAGGATCCGAACAAGTGGCGTGAGACGCTCTCCGAGGGCACGACGACGGCCAGCACGGGGACGGGCGCGGAGGCGCGGTGAACGGGTCGATTGGATACGGGCTGGTGCTCGGAGGGCTCGCGTTCGCGACCTTCGGCGCGCTGGTGGGTTTGGTCACCGGGCTGCGCCGCAGTGAAGCGGGCTTCCCCTGGGTGATGCGCGCGGTGTGGGGCTTCGCCGGCTGCATGGTGGCCGCCAACCTCGTCATGGTCTACGCGCTCATCACGCATGACTTCAGCGTGAAGTACGTGGCGCAGGTGGGCAGTCGGGACACGCCGCTGTTGTACACGGTGGTGTCGCTGTGGAGCGCGCTGGAGGGGTCCATCCTCTTCTGGGGCCTCATCATGGGCGCGTACATCGCCGCCTTCGCGTGGATGCACCGCCGCGAGCACGCGCGCTACATGCAGCTGGCGCTGGGCACCATGCTGGCGGTGGGCGTGTTCTTCGCGTTCCTCATCGCGGGCCCCGCCAACCCCTGGGGCGCCGTGTCGCCCGTTCCGGCGGACGGCCCCGGCCCCAATCCCCTGCTCCAGAACCACATCCTGATGGTCATCCACCCGCCCTTCCTCTACCTGGGCTACGTGGGCATGACGGTGCCGTTCGGCGTCGCGGTGGCGGGCCTGCTGCGCGGCGAGATTGGCGAGGCGTGGATGGCGCCGCTGCGTCGCTGGACGCTGGTGGCGTGGCTGTTCCTGTCGATTGGCATCATCCTCGGCGCCTGGTGGGCATATGCCGTCCTCGGCTGGGGCGGCTACTGGGCGTGGGATCCGGTGGAGAACGCCAGCTTCCTGCCCTGGCTGACGGCGACGGCGTTCATGCACTCGACGATGGTGCAGGAGCGCAAGCGGATGCTGAAGCTGTGGACGCTGTCGCTCGCGCTCGCGTCCTTCGTGCTGACGATCCTGGGCACGTTCATGACGCGCTCGGGCATCTTCAACTCGGTCCACTCCTTCACCCAGTCGGACATCGGCCCCACGTTCCTGGTGTTCCTGGGCGTGCTGCTGGTGGTGTGCGTGGGCCTGCTGGCGGTGCGCGGTCCGCTGCTGGTGCCCGAAGGACGGCTGAGCTCGCTGGCGTCGCGCGAGGCGAGCATCCTGCTGAACAACCTGGTGTTCGTGGCGATCACCTTCACGGTGTTGCTGGGCACGCTCTACCCGCTGGTGTCCGAGGCGGTGCGCGGCGTGCGCGTCAGCGTGGGTGAGCCGTACTTCAACAAGATGGCGGTGCCGGGTGGCATCGCGGTGCTCTTCCTGATGGGCGTGGGGCCGGTGCTGCCGTGGGGTACGCCGGACAAGGCCACGCTCCGGCGGCAGTTCCTCATCCCCGCGGCGGTGGGCCTGCTCGTCACGGCCATCTGCTTCGCGGTGGGGCTGCGCGGCGTGTATCCGCTGCTCACCTTCGGGCTGGCGGGCTTCGTCACCGTCGTCACGCTGCGGGAGCTGGCGTCGCCCATCCGGGTCCGCATGACGGAGCGCAAGGAGGGCCTGCTCACCGCGGTGCTCACGAGCGCCACCAAGGCGCAGCGGCGCTTCGGCGGCTACGTGGTGCACCTGGGCATCGTGATGCTCATCGTCGCGGTGTCCGCGTCGTCCTCGTATGTGAAGCACACGTCCGGCACGCTGAAGAAGGGCCAGACGATGATGCTGGACGGCTACCAGCTCAAGTATCAGGGGCTGATGAGCGGCGAGGAGCCGCACCGCACCTTCGTCGCGGCGCGCGTGGAGGTGACGACGCCGGGCGGCAAGGTGGAGGAAATGAAGCCCCGCCTGAACTACTACGAGCGGAGCACGGACCCCATCGGCACGCCCGCGGTGCGCGAGACGGCGGGTGAGGACCTCTACATCTCCCTGATGGCCTTCTCCGAGCAGGCGGGCAACGCGAGCTTCAATGTCTGGGTCTTCCCGCTGGTGGGGTGGATCTGGTGGTGCATCCCGCTCTTCGTGCTGGGCACGCTCATCGCGTTGTGGCCGCGTCGGCGGGCGGCGGTGGCGATGGCCAGCTCGGAAGTGGGGGCTTCACCCCTGCCGGGTGGTGACGCGGAGCGGGGGGCTGCCTGATGCGTCGGTGGCGCTATACGCTGGGCTTCGCCGTCCTCTGCGTGGGCCTGCTGGTGGTGCTGGCCAAGGGCTTCGGGCGCAATCCGCACGAGGTGCCCTTCATGCTCGCGGGCAAGCCGGCGCCTGACTTCGTGCTGCGCTCGCTGGACACCGGTGAGAAGGTGAGCCTGGCGGACCTGAAGGGCCGCCCGGTGGTCATCAACTTCTGGGCGTCGTGGTGTGGGCCCTGCCAGTACGAGCACCCGGTGCTGGAGTGGGGGCAGCGGGAGTACGGCTCGCAGGCGGTGTTCCTGGGCGTCGTCTTCGAGGACTCCGAGGACAATGCGCGCGCGTTCCTGCGGCGCCAGGGATACAGCTTCCCGCAGCTGGTGGACCCCCGCTCTCGCATGGCGGTGAGCTATGGCGTGGCGGGTGTGCCGGAGACGTACTTCATCAGCCCGGCGGGCACCATCCAGGGCAAGCATGTGGGGCCCATCGACCCGGAGACGCTGACCCGGCGCATCCGCGAGCTGACGGCCACCGCGGAGGCTCCGTCCCCCGCCGAAGCGGCCCGGCCGTAACGCTTCACCGGAGGCCTCTCGCTTCCGGTGGAATCGACGTATCATCGCTTGGCTTGCGCTGGACCGAGAGGGCCTCCCCCCGCCCTCCGCACAGCAAGGTGGGTTCATGCGGTGCCCGGAGTGCGGCGAAGCCTCGAACAGTCGGCTGAGGTATTGCGAGAACTGCGGCGCGAAGATGCCCGAGCCTCCCCCGGGCGTCACGGGCTCTCGTCCCACGCTTCGGGTCAAGCGCTCGATGGAGGAGCCGTCCTACGCGTCGGATATCATCGACGAGGCGGAGGCCCACAGCCTGGGCGTCGACTATGTGCCGCCGGCGCCTGCGGCGAAGTCGAAGTCGAAGTCGAAGGTGACAGCGACGGCGGCGGCCGACACGGCGGAGGACACGGACCCGGGACAGACGGGGCCCAGGTACGACGGTCCCCGGTGGTTGGCGAGCGTGCCGGCGCACTCGCAGAGCGTGGTGGGGCTGGCGGTGCTGGCCTTCGCGCTGGCGCTCTCCATCCTCCCCGCCTTCGACGGCGTGGGCGTGGTGGGCACGGTGCTGGCCCTGGTGGGCGGAGTGGTGCTGCTCGCGCGCGAGCTGCGTCTGGCGGGCGAGGCCTCGGGCTTCACGAAGCTCCTGCCCGCGGTGCTCTATCGAGCCGAGGTGCCGGCGGCGTATGCGGCGCTGCTGACGGCGCTGGCGGTGCGGATGCTGGGGCTGGGCTTCACGCCGGTGCTGTGGCTGCTGGGCGCGGGCCTCATCGTCCATGACCAGTACCGCAAGGTGATTGCGGGCCCGGAAGGCGTGCTGGCGCGCTACTTCGACGGAAGGCAGTTGCTGGTCGTTCCGGAGGTGGTGGCGCTGGGAGGCGTGGCGCTGTGCCTGCTGACGCTCTTCGCGCCATGGGCGACGGTGAGCACGATGCCCGTGGTGGCGGATGCGCCGGTGCCCGCGGGCCCTCCGGAGTTGCACGTCATCCCCTCGCAGCGCGCCGCGGACGACGTGCTCTACACGGCGGGCGCCGGCATCACCACGCTGTCCGGGTGGGACTTGTCCGGCTCCGTGGTGGTGGAGTTGCTGTTGCTGTCTCTCCTGGGGTTGCTCGCGCTGCGGCCGGAGGTGTTTCGGCCCGCGTGGACACGCTTCGCTCCCGCCGGTGTGGTGGGGGTGAGCCTGCTCTGGGCGCTGCTGCACATCCGGCTGTCGCCGGGGCCCATCATCTTCGTCATCGGCCTGGGCGCGGTGGGGGTGCAGGCGTTCCGGCAGCTGCGTGAGGCGCAGTTGCAGGCGCACGCGGCCCCGGTGCCCGCGTATGACGACGGCCTGGACGAGACGGAGCGCATGGACGACGAGCCGGATCCGGATGCCATGGGGCCGGACGACGAGCCGGGCTCATACGCCACGCGCCCGGACGACGAGCCGGAGCCGGACCCGGACGACATGGGGCCAGACGACGAGGTAGAGGAAGTGAAGCCGCGCAGGCGGTGAGCTTGTCGTTCGAGCAGGCTTCCGTCGCGCGCGAGCGAGCTTCATCACCTCGTTGAACCCGAGGGAGCGTCACCCGCGCCTCCGCTTCATCCTCGCGCATGACGCCTGGGCGACCGCTCAGTGTTCGATGTTGAAGTCGGCATCGAACGAAGCGATTGCCTGCTCAACGGTCGCGAACAGCCCGCTCCTCACCTCTGGCGCCTCTTCGCAAAACAGCTCCCAGAATTGCTGCTCGTGACGTCGGAGAAGCTCTCGGTCCACGGGCAAATAGACCCTGTCAGCGCTCTGGACCATGAAGCCACGTCCGGGAAGCACCTCGACACAGCGGTAGATGACGGCCACTTCAGTCCTGAGGCGTCGGACGATGTCGAAGGGCCGGTACAGCACCGAGTCGCTCATGGACACGAAGCCTACTCCCGCGGAGCCCACCAGGCCCTGCGGGAGTCTCTGCGTCAGCGCTACTTCGCCGCGGGCTGCTCGAGCTGCTTGAGCACCTTCTCCGCGTTCGTGTTCGTGGGGTCCAGCTCCAGCGAGCGGCGATAGCTCGTCACGGCCTGGACCTTGTCGCCGTGGGCCAGATACGCCTCGCCCAGGCTGTCATGGACGTTCCCATCCTGCGGGAACAGCTCCACGTTGAACTTGAAGATCTCAATGGCCTCCGGCAGACGCCCCCCCTGCATCAGTCGATAGCCGACGCTGTTGAGCTCTCCCGCACCGAAGAAGTACTCGGTGGGCTTCTTCGCCTTGACCGCCTTGTACTGGGTGATGGCGTCCGTGGCGGTTCCCTTGGAGAGCGACTCCCACACCACCTCGCCAATCGGCTTCAGCGGCGTCTGGGGCGTGACACCGTGCAGGACGCTCAGGACTCCCGCGGCCAGGCTGCGCGCCCGCACTCCGCGCCCCACGTTGCTCAGGACGATGACGACCTCCTTCTTCTCCGGCACGCGCATCAGAAACGCGCTGAAGCCGTTGATGCCGCCGCCGTGGCTCGTGGTCGCGACCTTCGTCTTCCCGTCATCCAGCTGGGTCGGCTCCAGGTTCCAACCGAAGCCGTAGTCGCCCAGCCCCGGGGTGAACATCTTCTGCTTCAGCGCCGCCGGCAGCACCTTGTCCCCGTGGAGCGCGCGGTCCCACAGGTAGAGGTCCTCCACCGTCGAGTACATCGACCCGGCCGCGTACGGCAGGCCCATGTCCAGGTACGCCGCATTCACGAACCCATCCGGGTTGCGCTCGTAGCCGCTCGCGCGCTTCGCCAGCAGCGTCTCCGACACGTCGTAGCCCGTGTTCTTCATCCCCAGCGGCTCGAAGATGCGCTCGCGCAGCACCTGCGCGTAGGTCTTGCCCGTCACCTTCTCGATGATGGCGCCCAGGAGGAAGTAACCCGAGTTGTTGTACTCGTACTTGGACCCCGGCTCGAACTCCAGGTCGCCACTGGCGAACTGCTTCACGAAGTCCGCCACCTTGTACGGATTGCGGGAGACCTTCTCACCGAAGTCCGGCCGCGACGTGTAGCTGGGGATGCCCGACGTGTGGTTCAGCAGGTGCGTCACCGTGATGCGCGCGCCCGTGTCCTTGCGGTAGTCCGGCAGGTGCTTCGTGATCGGGTCCTCGAGCCCCACCTTGCCCTCTTCCACGAGCTTCAGGATGAGGACGGCGGTGAACTGCTTGGTGACGGAGCCGATGCGGAACTTCGTGTCCGGCGTCACCGGTATCTGCCACTCGAAGTTCGCCTGGCCATACCCCTTCTTGAGGATGATGCCCTTCTCGTCGGCGACCAGCAGCGCTCCGTTGAACTGCTTCAGCTCGGTGTACTTCGCCGCCAGGCGATCAATCGAGTCCTTCCGACTCGCCGCCCCCGCCGACGACACCGCGAGCAACAGCGCCAGTCCCGCGACGACTCCAACATCCATCCATCCACGCTTCATTCAGGGCTCCCTCGAAAACTCGAACCGCCAGCACCGACCGGACTGGTCGGTCCAGACCCACATCCACCCCCAGGCACGAACAGGGACGACTTCAATTGCGTGCCGACGTGGCATGGGCCCCAGGCCCGCGCTACCTTCCGTCGTGATGCGCAACCATCCCCCCTGGCAGGCGCTGGCGCTCTGTGTGCTCGCCATGATGGCCTGGGCCTGCCGGAGCGAGCCACCTCCCAGCTACGTCCGCGTCGAAGGCGCCGCGCCGGCCCTCGAGGACGCACCGGACGCACGGGCACTGCTGGTGGTGTTCTGGGCGTCCTGGTGCCCGCCCTGCCGCAGGGAGACACCGCAGCTCCAAGCCCTGGCCGAGGCACCTCCCAAGGGACTCCAGGTCGTCGTCTTCAGCCACGACACGGACCTCGCCGCCGTGGAGTCGTTCTTCGAGGGCCCTCCGCCTCCCGAGCTGCGCGTGCGGCTGGACCCAGGCAAGCAGGTCGCCCATTCATTCGGGGTGGAGCTGCTCCCGACCAGCCTCCTCATCGTCGAAGGCCGGCTGGTCGCCCGCTTCCCGGGCCCTCGTGACTGGGACTCCCGGGCCATGCGGCGCCTCCTGGAGAAGCTGATGCTCCCTCCCGAGGGCCGTGCCTCCGGCTCGGCGAATTGACTCAGACCCTCCGTCCTGGCTAAGCCAGCGGGTGGATGCGGTTCCTCCTGCGATTCCTGGCCGTGCTCCTGGTCCTGATGACGGGCGGCGTCTTTCAGACGCTGGCCTTCGCCTCGGACACGCACGCCGACTGCGCGGAGGAAGAGGACGACGAGTGCACCGACTGCGCTCCCAGTTGCGTCCTGTGTCCATGCTGTCCGCTGAGGGCCACTCCGGCGCCGGTTCCCTTCATGCAGGACCTCGCCGCCGTGCCCGCTCCGCTCCCCGTTCCTGGCCGCGTGGACGAGCCGGTCCTCTCCGGGCTGGCCGCCGACATCTTCCAGCCGCCCAGAGCCTGACGCCTCCCTTCACGGGAGACGTGTGCCCTCCGCATGCCTCAGGGCGCGCGGCCACACGCGCGTGCTCGTCGGCTGAAGCCCTGTCCGTCCATCCCTCCCGCGCTCAATCGCTCGGGAACACCGCGCCGTGGGCGAACGCCCCGGCTGGAGCCTTTTCATGCGTTCAATGCACCCCCTGTTCGTGCTCGTCGCGCTGCTCACCGTCTCCCCTGCCCTGGCCGAAGAAGCCCCCAAGGCCCCCGAGAAGTCGCAAACCGCCGAGGCCGAGAAGCCCCGGTGTGAGCACGGCGTGCAGAAGTCCCTGTGCACGCGCTGCAACCCGAAGCTCGCCGCTGTCTTCAAGGCCAAGGGCGACTGGTGCGCGGAGCACGAGCGCCCCGAGTCCCAGTGCTCCCTCTGCCACCCCGACCTCGCCAAGAAGGGCGTCAAGTAGATGTCCACCTCCCGCGTCGGTCCGCTGCTGTGCGCCCTGCTCTGCGCGAGCACGGCGAGCTGCTCGAAGGAGTCCCCACCCGTCGTGGCGGAGCAGCCCTCCCCGGCGCGGACCGTCGCGGGAGGCGCTTCCACGCCCGTCCGGCACGTCCCCCTGTGTGAACACAAGGTGCCCGCCGAGCTGTGCACCCGGTGCAACCCGGACCTCATCGACGTCTTCAAGTCGCAAGACGACTGGTGCTCGGCACACGGAGTGCCGGAGTCACAGTGCTTCCAATGCAACCCGAACCTCACTTTCACCGCTCAGGCCGCCGCGCCGAAGGACTGGTGCAAGGAGCACGCGGTCCCCGAGTCGAAGTGCACGAAGTGCAATCCAACCCTCGTCGCGAAGTTCATCGAGGCCGGTGACTACTGCCGGGAGCACGGCGTCCCTGAGTCCGTCTGTCCGTATTGCCACCCGGACCTGGTGAAGGCCGCGGGCGCGGCGCCTCCCGTCTTTCCCGAGCCGGGCACGCGCGTTCGCCTCGCCTCGGACGAGACCGCGCGAGAGGCGGGCATCCAGACCCGTCGCGTGGAGAAGCGGCCCTTCGCGCCCACGCTGGAGGTCGTCGGAAAGCTCGACTTCAACAACAACCGACGGGCCCAGCTCTCGACTCGCGGCGACGCACGCATCGCCGAAGTCCGAGCGGACGTCGGCGACGAGGTGGAGGCCGGGCAGCCGCTCGTGGTGGTGACGTCCGGCGAGGTGGCCGAGAACCAGGGGCGGCTCGTCTCCGCCCAAGCACGGATCCAGGCCGCGAGGGCCGCGCTCATGCGCCAGCAGGCGCTCGTCACAGACGGCATCAGTGCGCGCAAGCACCTGGAGCAGGCCCGGGCGGACCTCGTCGCCGCCGAGACCGAAAGCGCCGCGGCCGCCGTCTCTCTCGTCGCTTCAGGAGCCTCCCCCCGTGGGCAGGAAGGCATCCACGTGCTGAACGCGCCGTTCGCCGGCACCGTGGTGAGCCGCGATGCCGTCCCTGGACGACTGGTGGGCGCGGGCCAGACGCTCCTCGAGGTCGCCGACCTGAGCACCCTGTGGGCCTTGTTGGAGGTGCCCGAGGCGGACGCCAGCCAGGTGCGCGCGGGCCAGCCCGTCACCCTCTCCTTCGAGAGCATGCCAGGACAGACACGCCAGGCCACCCTCACCCGCGTGGGCGCCTCCGTGGACCCGGCCACGCGCACGGTGCGCGCCCGCGTGGAGCTGCCCAATCCCGGGGGCGCCCTCAAGGCGGGGCTCTTCCTCCGAGCCCGGGTGCAGGTGGCCGCCGAGCACCCGGCGTTGCTCGTGCCTCGCGAGGCCATCCAGCGCGCGGAGGGCCGCACGCTCGTCTTCGTGAAGAAGGGCGCGGGCCTCTATGAGCCCGTCGCGGTGGAGCTGGGCGCCAGGACGCTCGAGCTGGTGGAGGTGGTGAAGGGACTCTCCGAGGGCCAGGAGATCGTCACCACGGGCGCCTTCCTCCTCAAGACGGAGATTCTCAAGGGGTCCATCGGCGCGGGCTGCTGCGAGAGTTCCGAGGGCCAGTAGCCACCATGCTGACGCGAGTCATCGACTGGTCACTGGCGCACCGCGGGGCCGTCCTCATCGGCACCCTGGTGCTCGTCGTCTCGGGGCTCTTGTCCTTCCGCGCGCTGCCCATCGACGCAATCCCAGACACGACGCCCACGCAGGTGCAGGTGAACACCGTGGCTCCGGCGCTCACGCCCATCGAGGTGGAGCGGCAGCTCACCATCCCCATCGAACAATCCCTCGCGGGCCTGCCGCGCCTCGGGGAGCTGCGCTCCATCTCCAAGTTCGGCCTGTCCCAGGTGACGCTCCAGTTCAACGACGGCACCGACTTGTGGTTCGCCCGACAACAGGTCGCCGAGCGGCTTGGCCGGGTGGAGATTCCCCCGGGCATCGAGCGCCCCACGCTGGGCCCCGTGGCCACGGGCCTGGGCGAGGTCTTCCACTACCTGGTCAAGAGCCGCACGAAGAGCCTGGAGGAGCTGCGCACGCTGCACGACGCGGTCATCGCGCCCCGGCTGCGCGGCGTGCCCGGCGTCGCAGAGGTGAACGCCTGGGGCGGCGAGGAGAAGCAGTGGCACGTCGTGGTGGAGCCGCGTCGCCTGCGACAGTTCAACCTCTCGCTCCAGGACGTCTACCGGGCGTTGGAGGAGAACAACGCGAACGTGGGTGGCGGTGTGGTGGAGCGCGGGGGCTCGGCGAGCCTCGTCCTCGGCGTTGGAATCCTGGAGAGCGGCAAGGGCGTGGAGGATGTCGTCGTCGCCGCGCGTGAGGGTGTGCCGGTGCGCATCCGGGATGTCGCTCGCGTGGAGGTGGGCCACGAAATCCGTCGGGGTGCCACCACCGCCGATGGTGAAGGCGAGGCCGTCCTGGGCCTGGGCTTCATGCTCGTGGGTGAGAACTCCCACACGGTGACGCAGGCGTTGGCGCGGCGGCTCGAAGAGGTGAAGCGCTCCCTGCCCCAGGACGTCTCCGTGGAGCCCGTCTACGAGCGCACCGAGCTGGTGGACCACGTGCTGCGCACCGTGCGCACGAACCTCATGGAGGGCGCGCTGCTCGTCATCGCCGTGCTCTTCTGCTTCCTGGGCAACTGGCGCGCGGGGCTCATCGTCGCGGCGGCCATTCCGCTGTCCCTGATGTTCGCCTTCAACGCGATGCTGAGCTTCGGCATCGCCGGCACCCTCATGTCCCTGGGCGCCATCGACTTCGGGCTCGTCGTCGACTCGTCCGTCATCCTCGTGGAGAACGCGGAGCGGAGACTCGCCGAGGCCAAGCGGAGCCGTTCCCTCCTCGAAGTGGTACGCGACGCCGCCGTCGAGGTGCGCGGCCCCACCCTCTTCGGTGAGCTCATCATCCTGGTGGTGTACCTGCCCCTGCTCGCGCTGGAGGGCGTGGAGGGCAAGCTGTTCCGCCCCATGGCGCTCACCGTCATCTTCGCCCTCTTGGGCAGCGCGCTGCTCTCCCTGACGCTGATGCCGGTGCTCGCGTCCTTCGCGCTGAAGCGCGGTGGAGGGCACGCCCGCGAGCCGCGCCTCGTCTCCTTCCTCAAGCGCTGCTACCGCCCCGTCCTGGACCGGGCCCTGGCGCATCCCCGGGCGGTCCTCATCGGCGCGGGCGTGCTCGTCGTCGGAGCGCTCACCGCGGCGACGCGGCTTGGCAGCGAGTTCGTGCCACGGCTGTCCGAAGGCGCGCTCGTCATCAACACCGTGCGGCTGGCCGAGGTGTCACTCACCGAGTCCGTCCGCTACGGCACCCAGATTGAGAAGGTGCTCCTCACCCGCTTCCCCGACGAGGTGCGCCGTGTGTGGACGCGCACCGGCACGGCGGAGGTGGCCACCGACCCGATGGGCATCGAGCTGTCCGACGTCTTCATCACCCTGACGCCACGAGAGCGTTGGAAGCGCGCCACGTCGCAGGACGAGCTGGTGGCCGAGATGCGCGCGGAGCTGGCGGACCTGCCCGGCATGCGAATGGCCTTCCTCCAGCCCATTGAGATGCGCGTCAACGAGATGATCGCCGGCGTGCGCGGCGACGTGGGCATCAAGCTCTTCGGAGACGACCTGGACATCTTGAAGGCCAAGGCCCGTGAACTGGAGGGCCTGGTCAAGGCGCTCCCAGGTGCCACCGAAGTCACCGTGGAGCAGCTCACCGGGCAGCCCGTGCTGGAGGTGACGGTGGACCGGGAGGCGGTGGCTCGTCACGGCATCTCCGCTCGCGCGGTGCTCGACGTGGTGGAGGCGGTGGGCACCCGCACCGTGGGCGAGGTGCGCGAGGGCGAGCGGCGCTTCGACCTGGCCGTGCGGCTCTCCGAGGAGTATCGGAGCGACCCGGCGATGCTGGCCACGATACCGGTGACGGCTCCCAGTGGAGCCCGCGTGCCGCTGGGCCAGCTGGCCCGCATCCGCGAGGTGTCCGGTCCCACCACGCTCCAGCGTGAGGGGGGCAAGCGTCGCATCGTCGTCCAGGCCAACGTGCGCGATAGGGACCTCGGCGGCTTCGTCGGGGAGCTGCGCCGGACCCTGGATGAAAAGCTGGAGCTCCCCTCCGGCTACTACGTGCGCTTCGGCGGACAGTTCGAGCACCTGGAGCGCGCCCAGGCGCGGCTGCTCATCGTCGTGCCAATGGCGCTGGCCCTCATCTTCTTCCTGCTCTACCTCACATATCGGCGCGTCCTGGATGCGGTGCGCATCTTCGCGGGCGTGCCGTTCGCGATGGTGGGCGGCGTGCTCGCGCTCCTGCTGCGGGGCATGCCCTTCTCCATCTCCGCCGCCGTGGGCTTCATCGCCCTGTCCGGTGTCTCGGTGCTGGGAGACATGGTGCTCGTCTCGCGCGTGCGGGCATTGCTCGCGGAAGGCCACGCGCTGACAGAGGCCCTCCGGGAAGCGGCCCTCTCCCGCCTGCGGCCCGTATTGATGACGGCCGCCGTGGCCGCCATCGGGTTCCTGCCCATGGCGCTCAACACGGGTGTGGGCGCGGAAGTCCAACGCCCTCTCGCCACCGTGGTCATCGGCGGCATCCTCTCCTCCACCCTCCTCACCCTCGTCGTCCTCCCTGTCCTCTACGCCGTGTTTGGCGCTGGACGGCAACAGCCCCCTCGGCCTCAAGAAGAAGCGCTCCCCCCAACCGACGCGGCGCCTTCCACCGCCAGCAAGGCAGCGGCGAGCTGACCTACCTGCTCGGGCACGTCCTCCTCCGGGCAGCCATCCCGTCGAACAGCGATCACTCGCCCTACCCACCGGGCCATGGGCACGTCACCTCCATGACCTGCCAGGTACGGCGGGTTTCACCCAACCGACAGAATTGTGGATTCCTCAGTCTCACGTGATTCCGGGTTCAGGTGCACTGCGCTTATTTTGGCGACAACGGCATCACGGTGACGGCACCTGGGCGAGTCGAAGCACGGGGGACGCGGCATGGTCAGTCCGAGGACGGCACCGATCCGGACAGGCAACACGAGCACCTTCACGCTGAAGCAACGGCGCCTGCACATCATCCTGTTGGACCCGAGGGAGAGGCCCTACGCGGGACGCGAATACGTCCTCCGGGTGGGACGCACCGAGCACTGCGGCACGACTGCGCCCGACGGCTCGATCTCGCACGAGGTCCCCGGGCTCGCCGCCGGCGAGCTGCTGTTGCACCTGCCTCCACCTGCCCCTGGCCCCGATGAGCCACCAACTCCGGCGGCGACCCGGCCCGGCCAGCCCCCGCGCTATCCCCCGTCCATCCACGCGAGTGACTTCATGGACACGCACTCCCCAGCGGAGTCCCCGCCCGACCTGCTGAGTTGGGCGCTGCACCTGGAGTCCCCCGCGACGTTCGACGCGGATGCGATGACGGCGGCCCAGGAGCGCTTGCACAACCTGGGCTTCCTCATCGAAGGCGAGCGCGGCGCTCCCGGCCCCCGCACTCGCGCCGCGGTGCGCGCCTTCCAGCGCCACCATGGACTGACAGAGACAGGGCAGCTCGCAGACGTGCAACGCGAGCTGATTCGCCGCCACGACACCTGAGCCCCCGCCATGGCACGCCTCGCACTCTCGGCCCATGTCGCGCTCACGCCTCCCAGTGGACGCAATCGCAACCGGCTTCGTCTCGCCAGCTTCAGCGTCACGGACTTCCGGCTCTCCATCCCCGGTGGCGCGACGTCGCGCTTCCACCGCCCGGGGCTTCCTTCGAACACCTCCGAGGCTCCCGAAGATGACTTCCACTTCGTGCCCGAAGTAGAGCCCGCGGAGCTGACGTACCAGCTCTCCAACGACGCCAACCTCGTGCGCGTCGGTCGACTGGAGTTGTTCACCCGCCACGCGAAGAAGTCCCTGTGGACCCGGGACTTGTCCGCCGAGGAGCTCACGGGCGGCGAGCACCGCCTGCCCTGGGACGGCACCGTCACCGCGTGCGAGGCCTTTCCCGACGGCGTCGTCACCGTGGAGCACTCGCCCTACAAGCTCAAGCTGACGCTCCAGGGCTCGGGCCTCGCGGAGTGCCCCGTCGCCTGGACGTACTTCCATGTCCTGGTGGATGGGATTGAGCTGGAGCTGGGCGACTCCCGCGTGCTCTCACGCAAGAGAGACCGCGACGTGGCCACCGCGCTCGGACGGCTTCCCGCCGAAGCGGAGCGCGCCGAGATACGCCTCGTCAGCAACCTCTTCAAGACGCGCAGCGCGGAGATGGGAGACGACACCGACTTCCAGCAGTACCGCCGCGCCTGGGGCATGGGGCCCGACGTCCCCATCTTCGCGCGCGCATGGCTCAAGGATTCACAGAACCGTCGCGTCGATGCCCCCCGCGCGCTCGGAAAGGTGCGCTTCCTCTGGGACTGGGAAGATGAGGCCGAGGACCTCACCTCGCACTCGCCCCTGGCCCGCGCCTACCTGGAGCACGCGCTGGCGCGCCAATGCCAGACATCGCGCCCCAAGGGCGACAACGCGCACCGCGACGTCGGCGGCAAGCGAGGCCAACCCAGCGCCACGGTGTTTCCAAGGCAGACCGGTTACACACCCCGCCCCGAGCCCCAGGACGGCGAGTTCCCCTTCCGCGTCGTCCCGTGCACGAAGCGCAAGTGGGCGGCGTACAGCCTGCCGTGGACGAGCGGCGCCTTCGCGGGACGCACGGGCGTGCTGTTCCAGCCCTCGCGCATCGCCGGAGATGCGTGGCGCGTGACGGTGCAGCTTGCCTACGACAAGCGGAAGGATGGCGGTGTCGTCCTGGACGTGGAGGACGACGCGCCCCTCCCCGCCGCCGTGCGAGCCCGCACCGGTGTCTTCGAGTCCTGGCGCGAGGTCCACATCGCCCGTGTCCTGCGCAAACACCCGAGTGTCGCAGGCGTCAGCTTGAGCGATGTCCAACAGCGCTTCGCCCGGGCCTTCCTCCGACTGGAAGACCGCAGCGGTGGCGTCACCGCGATGGACGCACTCACCTACAACGCACGAATCGCCCGGGCCGTCGCCGCCATGTCGCCGGAGGTCCGCGCCGCCATCGACCCCACCGTGGACCAATACGCCGCGGGTCCGCATGCCCTCACATTTCGCACGTACCCGAACTTTCTCGACGAAGTGAAGCGGCAGCGCGGCGGAAGTCGCACGCTGGTGTCTCGTTGGCTGCTGCCCGGCGCAATCGCGAGCACGGACAACAAGGAACACGCGTACCATCGTCTCTGTAAGGACTGGGCGAAGAGCATCCTGGTCATGGCCTTCGACGAGCCCACCGGTGACACGCCTGGCATCGTGCTCTTGCAGTTCGACGGCCTCTACAACCTGGAGACAGAACCCGGGGGCAGCCGAGTCAATGGATTCTCCCAGGAGTTTCCCTCGCAGGACCGCGCCCGCTGCGCCGTCGTGCAGTGCGGTACCGCGAGGAACTACAGCGGCGGGGCCAACTCGCTCGTGCAGACCATTGCCCATGAGGTCGGCCATCAACTCTTCCTGCCCCATGCCCCCTTCCCCATCCACCGCGTGCCCACGGGCGCCATGGTGGAACAACATGACCAGGACGGGACTGACTGTCTGATGGGCTACGACTTTTCAGTGGAGCGAAGGTTCTGTGGCATGTGCCTGCTACGACTGCGGGGCTGGAACAAACAAGCGCTGAGCAGCATCGGAAGTCGGAACGCCCGGCCATGAGCCCGATTCTCCTTTCCTGCCACATGGTCCTCGTGTCGATGACGCTCACGAGCACACCGCCCCGCCCCGCCGCGGGCACGCCGAGCACTCCCTCCGGAGGTTCCTCCGTGCGCATCCAGTTCAAGCTGTCCAAGGAGCGCTTCACCGCCATCGAGGACCGCAGCCTGCGCCTCACCCTGCGCAACGAAGGCACCGCGCCGGTGGAGCTGGCGGACCCCTTCCGCAACTCCGATGCCACGCTCACATACACGCTGACAGGCCCCGAGTATCCCCAGGGCCGCAGCGCCAACGGACGCGAAGTCACCCTGCGAAACCCAGACAACGCCGTCGGGCCCGAGGCCGCCCCGCGCGTGCGACTCGGCGTGGGACAGGCGCTCGAGTCCGTGCTGGAGCTTCACGAGTGGCTCCCCGTCACGCGCCCTGGCCGCTATCGCCTGGAGGCGCGGCTGGAGCAGCCATCCCTCACGGTGAAGTCCACGCCCGTTGAGTTCGACATCGTCGCGTCCACGCCGGGCCCCGCGTCGCTGGGCTGCGACGTGGCCGCCGGATATCACAGCAGCGTCATGGCCACGTGGATCCAGGACATCGAGGGTCGGCCGATGCTCGTGGCAGGCGTCTACGCGGACGCGACAGACGACAGCGAGTGGGGTGTGCGGTGGCGCCCTGCCACCATCCTCGGCCCCGTCGAGCCCGGCTCCAGCGACGCCCTGGCTCCGTGGTCCAACAACACGCAGGGCGCGCCGTGTGTCGACTGGGTGGTCTGGCGCAACGGCGCCTCTGTCATGGCGCTGGCCTCACCCGCCACCACCGAGCATCCGTTCCGCATCGACCTGGAGGCGCCCCCCGAGCACCTGGTGCGGCCACCACTCCAGACGGCCTCGGGAGCGCTCTTCATCCCTGTCATCGCCGCGGGCGGGCGCGAGCTTCGCCTGCTGCGCTTCCACTCCATGGTGGATGCGACGGAAGTCACGCCCGGGCGCGAAGTCGGACGCGTGCGACTTCCGGCCCGCCCCGTCGCCTCGCGCGCCACCATCCAGCCCGACTCCCTGGGTGATGCCATCAGCGTGGTGCTCGTCGATGACACCTCCGAGGGGTTGGACCTGCACCACGTGCGCACCCGAGCCGGTGGCGGGCTTACCCGCGTGGCCAGCACCCGCCTGCCTGGGTTGAGCGCGCTGCCCAGCTCGGAGCCGGGCCTCTGGATTGACTCGGCGGGGCGGCTCAACGTCGCGCTGCTCGCCCTGTCGTTGAAACATCCGCGCAGGGCCATGCTCGCGCAGGTGCGCTACCGGCCGGATGGAAGACTGGAGTCGCCACCTCGGGTGAAGTCCGTGGCGGAGCTCCCCGCGCCTGCTCGCGCGGCCATCGCCCGGTTCCACCCGGAGGACCTCCGCCAGGGGACGTTGTTCTGGGCCATCCTGCTGGAGGACGGACGCCTGCTGAGTCCTTCCAGCCCGAAGCAGGAGCGGCCCATGACGCCCCGGCATCCGGTGGCCCTGCCGCTCGAGCTGTACCCGGCCCGGGACACGTATGTGCTCACGGTGGACCCGGTGCTGGGACCGGCCTTCGAGCAGCTGCGCTGACGCCGTGACGGATGCCCACCTACAGCCCAGGCGGCGGGGCGGGCGTCCGGCGCTCAGGTTTCGCTGTCCAACACAGGCCCGGTAGCGCTAGGTAGAGACGGCTCCCGGGAGTTCCGATGACCGCCGCCCTGCTGTCCCTGACCCTTGCATTCGGCCTCATCACCGGCCAGTTCGCGCCCCAGCAGGGAGCGAGCGAACCCCTTGCGCCCGAACTCGAGGTCCGCGTCCAGAAGCTCGGCAAGACGCTGCGCTGCGCGGTCTGCCAGGGCCTCTCCGTCTCCGACAGCCCCTCCTCCATGGCGCGCGCCCAGCTCGACATGGTCCGCGAGCTGGTCTCCGAGGGGAAGAGCGACCAGGAGGTCATCGAGTTCTTCGTGTCCCGCTACGGCGAGTGGGTGCTCCTGGAGCCCAAGGCCGAGGGCTTCAACTGGTTCGTCTGGCTGGGCCCCGTCGCGCTCCTGATGGTGGGTGGGTTCGTCATCTGGCGACAGGTCCAGCAAGGGCCGCCCGAGCAGGTGGCCGCCACCACGGCCACGCCCGCCACGCCTTCCGCGCCCACGCCGGGCACTTCTACCGCGGCGGATGACGCCGACCCCTACCTCCAGGCCGTGCGCCGGGAGCTGGAGCGCTAAGCCATGCAGCAACAGCCGACCAACTGGTTGCCCGGTATCATCGTCCTCGCCGTGGCCTTCATCGCCGCCGCCGCGTGGCTGCTCTTCATGCGCCGCAAGGGCGCGCTCTCCACGCCCGAGCCCAAGGATGGCGTGCTCGATGACCTGAGCCAGCGCGCGCAGTCGCTCATCGACCAGCTCCGCACGCTGGAGGCCGACAAGCACAACCTGGCCGCCGAGCAGTACGCCACGGAGAAGTCCCGCCTGGAGCACGAGGCCGCCGCGGCCTTCCGCGCCAAGGACGAGCACCTCAAGCGCAAGGCGACCAGCGGTGGTGAGCCCAAGGCCCGGACGCACCAGGCGCCCGCGCCCACGGGCTGGTCGGCGCGCAATCCGCAGCTGTCGGGCGCGCTGTGGGGCGCCGGAATCGTCCTGTTCTTCGGCGGGCTGGGCTACCTGCTCGTCTCCGAGCAGCAGGCGCGCACCGATGGCCAGGAGGCCACGGGCCGCATGCCCCCAGGGGCTCCCGCGCAGGCGCAGCAGGGCGGGACGATGGGCGCGCAGCAGGAAGGCGCGGAGATGGCCGAGGCCCGCGCGCGGCTGGAGACGAACCCGTTCGACCTGGACGCCGCGTCCATGCTCAGCCACGAGTTGATCCGCCGCCAGCAGTTCGACGAGGCCGCGACGGTGACGGCCAAGGCCCTGGCGGTGGACCCGTTCCACGTCGAGCTGCGCGTGCACCGCGGCGTGCTGCGCGCCACGCGCGGAGACCTGGAGGGCGCCGAGGCCGAGCTGACCGAGCTGGTCAACACGTGGCCCGACGCGCAGGAGGCGCTCATCTTCCTGGGCAGCCTGGCGCTGCGCCGCGACGACAAGCCCAAGGCGCTGGAGCACTTCGAGCGCTTCTCCGTCGAGGTGCCGCGCAACATGCAGCCTCCGCAGCTCGGGGCCGCCATCGCGCAGCTGCGCTCCGAGATCGCCGCGGTTCCGTGAAGGACAAGGGGCTTCCTCATGGGAAGCCCGCGGGGTTCAAGTCGCGGTGGATTCGGGCCCGTGAGTGGACGGGCTCTATGCGACGGAGTCAGTTGAGCGTGCCGCACTCGGCGATGCGCTGCACCCGCAGCGCGGCCAGTCGCTCCAGCTCCGCCGCGGCCTCGGGCCCTTCCAGCATCGCCACCGCGCGGGCAATCGCGTCCAGGGTGGACATCCCGGACGGGTGCGTGGGCTCGCGGAGCATGAGCATTCCGGACTCCGGCGCGGGGAGGACCAGCCTGGGCAGCATCCGGAGCTCGGGGATGCGCTGAGACATCCGACGGGCCTGGGACCAGCTCCCGTCCAGCACGACGAGCTGTCGGGGCGCGGGAGCATCTGGCGGTGCCGGCGGGCCATCTGGGAAGAGCATCCAGGTGCCCGGCTCGGAGAGGACGGAGGTGTCGAAGGACTCGTCCTGGGCGCCGTAGGTGAGCAGCTTCGCGTTCGACAGGGCCAGCGCGGCGACGCGCCCGGTGTTGCTCTTCTTCCACGTCTCCACGACGTGCTGGAGCAGGACGATGCGGGTGCGCGTCTCCACGCGGGGAATCTGGGCGCAGAGGCACAGGTGCTGCGAGAGGTTGCAGCGGTCACAACGAGGCCGACGAAAGACGGGGACAGACATCCTCCCGCATCCTGTTCCGTGGGCAGGACGAAGAGAAGCGCTCGTTCAGCCCCGGTGTCTTTCCGCCTCGCGGAAGAACTGGGTGAGCGAGTAGTCCAGCAGTGTCTTGTGTGACTGCATGTATCGACGAGCTCGGAGGAAGGGCAACCAGACGCGCGTGCCGACGCGGACCTGGGACTCCTCGAGCTTCTGGCGCGGCACCCATGTTCCGCTCAGCCGCCGTACCAGGATGCCGCCCAGATAGGCTCCCAAGGCCGGCACGGTGTGCTCGTCGAGGAGGTCTCGCGCGTAGCGCTCCGGGAAGTTCTCCTTCCAGAAGAAGAAGTCGAGGTCCGTGAGGGACTCGGGCGTCGCGTCGAAGATGCCAGGCACCTGGGTGTGCAACGCCGCCACGAGGCTTTCAGACAGGTCACCGTAGTCACCGAGGACGCGCTCCAGATCTTCCACGTCGGGTGGAAGCACGGCCGGGAGCCACTCCTCCGGCACGGGCGGCCTGAAGGCATTGAGTTCAGCGATCTTCCGCTGCCGTTCGCTGATGGCGACCGTGTCGGGCAGTCGCGAAAGGAGCGGGGCCAGATCCGCATGATAGCGAGGTTCCACTGGAGCCAGCGTGGCGCTGCGCTCTTTCAGGGTGCGCAGCACCGTGTCGAAGTCGAGGTCCGGTCTCAGGTGGACGTGCGCGCGGGCCTGGACCGCGCGGGCCTCGTCACTGGCGAAGTCGGCGGCGGTGGGCCACAGCACCAAGAGGACGGAGCCGTTCGGAAGTTCTTCCACGAGGTGCGCGGGAGTCGAAAGCATCCTCTCGCGACCTACCGTCTCCACCAAACTCGGGCCGAAGACATTGAGCCAATACAGCTCGTAGATCTTGTCGAATCCATCTCGCCGTTCGGTCTCATCGTCACGACCGAAATTGGGTGAACCCGACAATTCATCATCGGCCATGCCATGCGCCGTCGCATGAGTCGCGGGGTATCTGGTGGCCCAGACACGAACCATGTCGACAAATCCGCGACAGCGTTCCGCATCGGCGAAGAAGAAAATGGGCTGGATGTTGATCCAGACGTGCAGCTTCGATGGAAGCGGCGGATACCTGAGCCTCAGCGTCATATCCAACGCAGGCCACGACGTACGATAGAGTCCGATTGCAGAGGTCCTCGCCTCGCGTCGCTCCGCCAACGCGCTCCAGACGGCCGCCCGGGAATATCGACGTTGGCGCTTGCCATTGACGACATCCGGCATCCAGTCGCAGGCATAAGCCTCGAGCGCAGCGACGAGAGGCTCCAACTCACGCTCGGTTTGAGCCTGCTGGTCAAACCCTCCGTCGAACGTGAACAGGAGGCGATCCTCCCGAGGCAAGTCTTGAAACTCCAGAACCGTCATTGGAAAAGCACCTCTACTTCTGGGACGACTTCCCGAGCGGCGTCGACAGCGGCCTTCGCTGTTTTTGGGTTCTCAGGCCTGAGCGTGGCTTCGTAGACGAGGCGAACCCTCCCAACCTGCACCTCCATCTCCAGCCCGGGCCGGCGGATGCTGAGTGTCTCCCCGTAGTAGGCCAGAGCCGCCTTCGCGTCCGCAACAATCTGCGCCGTCAGGGGGTCCTCTCTCAGTGTTCGCAGGTCCCGACTCTTGAGGCTGAACGTCTCCACGCGGGGTGATTTGACAGCGGGACGAAGCTCCTCGATGACGAGCACGTCCGAGAAGCGCAGGTCCGCCTTCGCCACTCCCACGTGCGTTTCGATACGGGGCTTCTCGAAGTCCTTGAACCAGCGCCGCTGCGCCCGCGGCAGGGCCGCATCTGCCTCCAGGAGGACGACCATGTCTCGCTCAAAGGTCAGGCCCCGCGCAAACAGGTCCCGCACGAGCTGGTAGCCGGACCATGGCAGCGGTCCCTTGGACGCCGTGCCCTGCTCGATTTCGGCGGCCCGCTTCTCCAGATAGGACAAGTAGTCCGACCAGAGTGGATGCACCTCGGCAGCAGGTGGCGCGGTTTTCAGGAGCGCCTCGCGATGCTTCTTCAGGGCAGCCAGGTCCATCGACAGGCGTGCCCCTCCGGCCTCGGCCTCCACCTGCCGGAACTTCGCCTCCGCCACCTCAGCGGGGATGCCAGCCGATTCGGGTGCCAGCGATGGCCCGCCGCCGCTCTTCCCTCCTCCGCCCCTTGTTGGAGTGGCCCTCGCGGGCTCGCCGTGCCTCACGGCCAGAGTGGCCTGCGCTTGAGCCGGATTGCCTCGTGCCTCGTGGAGGGCCAGCGCGCCAGCCTCGCCCCACTCCGCCACCAGGAGCGCCGCCTCCCGGCTTTGCTGGACGTGACGGGCCAATTCGCTCACTGCACTCCCGCCCGCCTGCGCCTCCAACCTGTCGAGCACGGTCTTCAGCGCTTCCACGCGAGACACTGTCGCCTGGAGCCGTGCCCCCTCCCTCCTAGCGAAGCCGGCTTCACGGAAGGCGCGCGCGCCCGTTCCTCCCGCGTACAAGCCGACCATGAGGGCCGCCGGTGCCAACTGCCGCGTGGCCGCCTCGTACTCTCCCTTCGCGACTGAAGCCCCGCCTTGCGCCGTCCCGGCCGCCAGCGAGTAGAAGCCCAGCGGCACACCGAAGGTGAGGTGGTCGAAGGACGCCAAGGCCACGTTGCCTGGCGCGAAGGCCCCCAGGTACTGCGCCTTCTCCACCGCCCAGTACGCCTCGCGGTACGGCGGCGGCAGCTGCCGATGCAACGAGGAGGCATCCACGCTTCGACTTCCACCCACGAGAGGAATGGACGAGGCGACGTCATCCGCTGCATTCCCCAGCCCCCGCGCGAGGTCGCTGGCGCGGAAGTCCCTCTCCGGGAAGGCCTCCAAGCCCAGGCCCCTCCACTGCAGCTCCGCGTGGACGCCCTCCATGCCCCCCAGGGCACGCTTCAGCAGCTTGTCCTCGGCCAGCAGGCGCAGCACATCCCGCACCTCGTCGTCGAAGGCCGTGTGGAGGACGAAGAGAGCGAGGACTTCCGCCTGGCCCGGGCCGTACTTCTCGGCGGCGGTGGCGAGGAAGACGACGCGCTTCTTGAGGAGGACGTTGGCTGCCTCCACTTCCAACGGGCCCAGCGCGCCCAGCCGGACCGCATTCCAATCCGAGAGGGACGCCACCAGTTGGGGCATGTCCGCCGTGCGCTGCAAGGCCAGGAAGGCCGCGGGCGTGGTGCACCCCAGGAAGGGCGCCAGCACCTCCTCGTCCGTGGACAGGAGCGGCCAGCCAGAGGGCACCTCTCCACAGGCGACAGACCTGACGTCGACGACGGGCAAGGCCGACGTTTCGCCTCCACTGCGAACCACTCCCGGAACAACTGACGGGGCTCGACGGCGGTGCAACAACGGCCCGACTTCGGCCTCCACGAAGGAGACGTCCTCGGGCGCATCGTCTGCTGGAAGGCTCGCGACAGCGCTGTTCCCCAGCGCCGACATGGGCGTTCGGGACGAGAGGGACGAGAGCGTTGCCCCCGGCCCATTCCGAGCGGGCCGCGAGGCACACCCCGCGGTGAGGAGCGCCATGGCCAGCGACAGGCCGACTCCGCGCCACGGCAGCCGATCAGCGCGCATTGTCCACCCCCATTCCCACGGCCGCGAACGCCCCCGGCCGCAGCGTCCCTTCCGTCGTGGGAAACAACAACGTGCCGCCCTGCCCCATCGCGTACAGCCGCCCTCCGAGGAATCGCCACCGCGCCTCACCCGAGACGAGGTAGCGCGCTCCCGCCTGTCCCATGCCTGTCGCCTGTCCCCTCAGTCCCAGACTCAAGTCCTGACGGAGGACTCGCGTCTCCACGCGCCCATCGACGTCGACCCGGCCCCAGGTGAAGGTCTCCACGCCCAAGGAGAGGAAGAGGAGTCGCTGCCGCATGCCATTCAGGAGCACCGCGTCCCAACCGAGAATCACCTCCCCGTAAGCCGAGGCTCCCTCGGGAAAAATCGCCTCCGCCAGCGGCACCGCGGACGGGCCCGCCACCTGGAAGCGCGACAGCTCGTAGTCCGGTCCGAAAGCGCCCTGCCGGAATCCTCCGCGTTGCAGGCGGCCCTCCAGGCGCGCTCGCACCTCCAACGTCGGCGACACGGCCTCCACTCCCAGACCCGCCACCGCGCCCCACGCACCACCCTCACCAGGGCGTCCGCCCCACCCTCCCAGCACATGCAGCTCGAGGCCCTTGTCCTTGCTCCGACGCCGCAGCACCACGGCGGTACCGTCCAGGTGCGCCAGCGTCATGGGCATCGAAGTACCTCCCGCCTTCCCCCAGTCATGCACCGCCGACAGCGCCAGCGTGTAGCGGCCGGAAACAGGAGGGCGGCCGAAGAGCACGTGCTGCACGTCCAACGCGACTTCCGCACCCATCAGGCGAGCACCCAGCAGGTCCGAGACGAAACCCTCCGCGTATACCGGCCCCAGCGTCCCCGTCCCCACCACTCCGGCCGGGTGGTAGTCGGGGTTGGCTCGGTTGCTGTAGCGCCGCACCAGGTGCCCGGACAGCAGGGTGTACCCGTCCATCATCCCCACCCACACCGAATCAGGCGCGTCACCGCCCACCGTGAAGAGGCGCACCAACTGGCCCCAATCGGACAGCGTGTCCCAGTCCTCCTTCCTCACGAAGCCGGCCCCATCGCCGCCGCCCCATAACCGCAGCCGCACCGGCGCCCCAAGGTCGAGGCGAAACGGCTCGCCCTGGTCCCAGGCCACCCTGGGCTCCACCTGCATGAAGCCTTCGCCGCCACCCGCGCCCCTTCGCGGCAGCAGCGTCCAGGCCATGGCCTCCATGCTCAGCACGTTCGGCCACGGTGACGTCGATTCGGACGTGGCAGGTGGCGAAGCCTCCTCCTCGGGTTGTGCCGCCTCGCCCTCGCTGGCGGACTCAGGCGTCACGGCCTCTTCCAGCTCGCGAATGGCGGCTTCCACTTCTTCCCATCGCCGAGGGGCGACACGCTCCTCCGCCCATCCCGCACCCGGGAACAGCAGCGGCAACACGACGGCCCAGCTCCGACGCGAGAACATCGACGCCTCCTGTGAAGGCCCCGATTGGGGATGGAGAGGCGCAGAGAGTCCCAGCTCGGTCCGACACGACGTCGGGCCACTGGCGCTTGGATGGAAGTGATTGGCACTGGGACGACGTTGATTTCGCGCCCTGTCACAGTGTTACATCGCGACCGCAGTGCAGCACCGGGACTGAAGAGGGGGAGACATGTCGACTCGTATCTCGAAGGACGCAGCGCCCGTCGCGAGTGCTTCGGCGGAGCAGGCCCGTCGTGCCGCGGAGGAAGCCGCGAGACGCGCCGCGGAAGAAGCCGCGAGACGCGCCGCGGAAGAAGCCGCCCGTCGCATGCTGGAAGAGCTGGCGCGGCTCGCCGCCCAGGCCGCGAGCCTGGCCACCCAGAAGCCCGATACCTTCAAGACCGCCCAACCCCAGACACGAGGTCCGGACCTCGCGACGGATGGGACCTCCGCACCCGGAACCACGCTTGCGAACGAGAACGCGAAGGACGGCCGGGTGAACTGCCTGGACGCCATCGCGGACTTCCTGTCGCTGGCGCCCGCGGTCATCCGCGCGCGCTCGGAGGTCCTCTTCCTGAAGGACAGCCGTCCCGGCGCCGAGGGCACCACCGGCCACGTCGTCATCCGCCAGGGCAACAACATCTACGACCCGACGACGCGCGAGTGGACCGCGTCGGAGACGTACCTGAAGCAGCATCCCGAATACTCCATCGCGGGCTCCGTGCCGGGCAGCACGGTGAACACGATTCTCTCCGCGCCCCCAGGCCCGGAGCGGCAGGCCGCGCTGGCGAAGGCAAACCTCCCGCCGGACATCGCGAACATGGTGGTGGCGGACTCAGGGGCCTCGCTCCCCGTCCCCAAGTGGCTCGAACAGGGCGACTCCCCACCGTGGCTGGGGTTGGCCTGGCACCATATGGACGCGACGGCCCAGGCGAGCGTCCTGAACGGAATCCGCGAGAATTGGAGCCAGCACGTCGAGGACATGGCCCCCGCGTGGATTCGCGACCCGTCCCTGTCACCGCCACCGCTGACGGAGAACTGGAGCCAGCTCACGCCCGAGCAGCAACGCGCGACGGCCGAAAGCCACTGGGACACGCTGGTCCAGGAAGAGATGTCCCTCTACTTCGGGCCCCTGCCTGAGTCAGGCGTGGCGGCGGAGACTCCGCTCATCGGCACCTCACGCGGGTGGCCCTGGGGCGAAGGCAGCGTCGGCGAGTGGAGCGCGAACCACGCCGCGGGACAGGACCCCATCGCCCAGTACCTGAACGTCGGCGCCATCCTCAACGGCGAGGGCCAGAACTACACCCATGGCAACCTGTGCGGAGAGCTGACCGCCCTCTCCGTCATGGGACTCGGACTCGTGGACGGACTCACCCGCTTCGCCGAGCTCGGCTCCAACTATCGCGGCATCCTGGGCAACGGCGAGATGCTGACGAACTCCACCGACCTGGAGACCTTCCTCGCCAGCCAGGGCTGGAGAATCGTCGGTCAGCAGGAGGGCGCCGAGAACGACCCGACCATGAAGGACCTGGACGGAAACTTCAGCGCCACCAACACGTACAACAACAACCACGCTCAGAACCCCACGCCCGAGGCCGTGCAACGCATTCTCGATGACGGCGGCTCGCTGATGGTCCTCGTCAATATCGACGGCGCCGATGACGGAATGCTGGAGTCGGTGACGACGTCGGAGCGCGACATCACCCACTGGGCGAGCGTGGTCGACATCAGCGAGAACGCCCAGGGACAGACGTACGTGCGCGTCTACAATCCCTATCAGAACCGCGAGGAGGTCTACTCGTGGGCGGACTTCAAGGCGGCGTGGCAGAGCCCCAGTGAGACGGGCTTCACCTACGTCGCCGCGATGCCGCCCGACGTGAGCAGCGCCCCCTGAAGCTCCCGGGTGGAGGGCCCACGGTCGTCGTCCAGAACCCGTCCGGGCGACTTTCCAGGGCCCTCCCCCTTCGAGAACAAAGCCTCAGTTCACCGCGGCGCGGCGACGACGGAACCGGCGCACCTTCTCCACCCACGTGCCCGGCATCAACTGCTTCGCCGCGTTGCGCCCCTTGCGCGCCAGCTCCTCCGCCCGGGTGAACCAGTCCCCCGCGCGAGTCCCGCTGTGCACGCGCACGGACACCGTGCGCCGCTGCTTCGACACCCAGTCGGACTTGTACGTCTCGGTGCCGCGCAGGAAGTCGTACTCCGTGAGCCCGGCATCCATCGCGTCCTTGAACGTCTCGCCCACCAGCACCAGGCCCACGCTGCGGTTGCGCCACGCCGGGTCATACCCCGACTGGAAGTACACGAAGCGGTCGCCGTGGACGATGCCGTATACCGATGCGACGGCCTGCCCACCCACCTTCATCGTGTACATCCGCAGCCGTCCCCGCTCCGCGAGCAGCTGCGTCGCGTCCCGGTGGAACGACTCCACACCCGTGCCCTTGATGCCCTGCGAGCCACCGTCCTCCGCCCACCGCGCGGAGTGCAGCCGGAAGAAGTCCGTCATCGGCCCGGCCAGCTCACCCGGCGCCTCCGTGCGCTCGATGCGGTAGCCCTCCTGCTTCTCCAACCACTTGCGCCGCCGCAGGTAGTTGTCGCGCCGGCCCGTGCGCTTGAGGAACGCATCGAACGGCTCGCGCGGGTCCAACACGTCATACGGACACACGTACCGCTCCGACAGCCGCACGTCCTGTCCGGAGAAGACCTCCCGCAGCACGTCCACCGTGACGGAGTCCTCGCGCAGGTCCGTCAAGTCCAGCACATCCCACTCCTCGCGCAGCGCCACCAGCATCCGCGCGAAGGCCCCCGCCACCTCGCGCTCCAGGCCCCGCCGGGCCACGACGTCCAGGTAGTCGCTGCCCACGTGCGTCTCGCCCAGGAAGCCCAGGCGCCGCACCGGCATTCCCGTCACCCGCCGCGTCTCCAACCCCAGCGGCAACAGCCCCACCAGCGTCCCCGCCGCGTCGCGCGCGGTGAGGACCAGCGGCCTGCGGCCCGGCTCAATCCGCCGGCACCACGGGTACAGCCACTCCCACGCATTGAAGGGCCCCGCGTGGCTCGAGTCCATCAGCGCGTTCCACTCCGCGCGCATCCCCGCCAGCGCGGACAGACTGCCCACGGCGCTCACGTCCAGCCGCTGCGCGGCACGCGGCCCCTGCCTCAGCTCGTCTTCGCGAATCACCGTCCCACCTCCTCGGAGGGGAACGTCGCCCCTCCCACCGCCACCGTCCCACTCATCCCGCGCGCTTCTTCGTCCGCTTCTCCGCGCGCACCGCGTCGCGCACCACCAGCGCCACGTCCGCCATCACCTCCGGCGTCAGGTCCTGGTGACACGGAATCTCGACGATGCTGCGCCGCAACTGCGCCACCTCGGGGAACGCCCCCGCGTCACACGCCGGATGGAAGCGCTTCCAGAAGTCGATGGCGTCAATGCCCTTCGCCCTCAGCCGCGCCAGCACCTCCGCCTTCTCCTGCACCACCATGGGGAAGAAGAGCGGACACGCCCCCGGCGGAAGCTGGTTGAACAGCGGCGGCACCACGTCCCGCAGCCGGCCCAGCAGGTAGAAGTAGTTGCGACGCCGCTTCTCGACGATGGACTCCAGGTCCTGCGCCAGGGCGATCTTCTTGGTCAGCGGGCTCATGCCCAGGTCCACGTGCTTGCGGTCGAAGTGCTGCGTGCCCGTGGCCACGCGCTCGATGCTCGCCGCCTTCACCGTGCCATGCCCCAGCGTGCGGACCATGCCGCGCAGCGCGCGCCCCGCCGCCCCACCGCGCAGCTCCAGGTTCTGCAGCAGCGCGGACACCGTGTGGCTGAAGGTCGACGCGGACGGCGGCGACGGCGGCTCCGGCAGGCTGTAGGAGCGCGGCCCGTTCACCACCAGCGCGCCGCCATTGGGCACGGGCAGCGTCTTGTAGAGGCAGAAGATGCCCACGTCGCCCGTCGTCCCCAGCGGCACCGAGCCATCCGACGACAAGAGCGACAGCGCGCAGTCCTCAATCAGCACCAGCCCGTGCTGGTCCGCCAGCTTGCGCATCTCCTCCGCCGGGCCCGGGAAGCCCGCGTAGTGCGTCAGGTACAGCGCCTTCGTCTTCGGACCGATGCGCCGCGCCACGTCCTCCAGGTCCACGTCCCAGCGGCTGCCCACCCGGTAGAAGCGCGGGGTTGCGCCTGCGTCCACCAGCGCCTCCACCTCCACGCCGTGGTGGTACGACGGCATCAGGACTTCACCCTTGTCCAACCCCAGCATCTTCACCGTGAGCCACACGGCGTTGCGGGCGAAGTAGAAGTAGCGGACGTTGGGCGAGGAGAACGGCGGCAGTGCTCCGGGCCGGGGCTTGGACAGCAACATGCCAGGCCACAGCGTGGGCAGGGACGGCACGAACATCTTGCCCGGGGGAGTCATCGCTTCCATTTCGCCACCACCTCTTTCACCGCCGGGCTCCACCGGAACTTGGCCGCGCACAGCGCTCGGCCGAAGGCGGAGTCATTGAAGATGTAGAGCCACGTGTGGCGCCGGACCTGGTCCGTCCAGTCGCGCTTCCACACCATGTCGGGCCCCAGGAAATCGAACTCGCGCAGGCCCCGGTCGATGCAGGCCCCCACCACCTCCTCCATGAGGAGCTGGCCCGGGCTGCACTCGCGAAGCTGCTCGTCGTAGCCGGGCTTCAGGAGGAAGTAGCGCCCGCCATCCTCCAGCCCGAAGTGGAAGGCCACCGGCCTGCCGTCCAGCCGCAGGAAGTACAGCGCCAGCTTCTTGCGGTAGCCCGCGTCGCGCGCCAGCTCCGTGTAGAAGCCTCGCGTCGCCGCGTCCTGCGCCATGGCCGTTCCGCGCTCGCCCTTCCAGCCGCTCTGCTCCAGCAGGAAGCCCTCCTCCAGCGCGCCTTCCAAGTCCAGCCCGCCGTCCACCCGCTCGAAGGTGACGCGGCCCTTCTCCTCCAGCTTGCGACGCCGCCGCCGGCAGTTCGCCTTGAACTTCGCCTGGAGCGACGCCTGGTACTTCTCTCGCGTGGCGGGCAGCGGGATGTACGGCGACTGGAGCGACTCCCACGCCCCCACGGGCATGTCCGCGCTGCGCGCGGCGCCGTGCAGCCGCCACGCCGCGCCGCCGTCCGGCACGTCCGTCAGTCGCAGCACGTCCCACCCGCCCTGCATGCGCAGGTGCGCCAGGAACAGGGCCGCGGCCACGTCCGGCTCACGGGCCAGCAGGTCGAAACGACAGGAGTGCGCGTTGGCCGCGCCGGAGAGCTGACGCACCGGCACGCCGTACAGCGTGGTGCGCTCCTCCCACAGCGGCAGCGCCGCGCTCAGCTGGCCGTCCTCGTCCCGCAGCGTCAGCACGCGCAGGCGCGAGCCGGGGGCGAAGTTGTCCAGCCAGATTCGCAGGAACTCGTGCCGGTAGAACACCTCGTTGGAGGTGGCCTCCACCAGCGCGTTCCACTCCGACTCCAGGGCCATGAAGGCCGCGCGGTCGCCGACTTCGACGACCTGCGGCCCGGGGCTGCTCAGGGTTGCTTCCATGTTCGGGCGCCCAAGGTGGTGATGGGGAGGCGTGGCTACAAGCCGCTGCGAGCCATCTTCAGCAGGCAGGCGGCGACCTTGCGGCTGTCATGTCGGATTCTCGACCCCTCCTTGAGGAGGTCGGCCCGCACCGGCACCACACCCGCGGCGATCAGCTCGCGCGTGTCCACGTCAACGGGGAACGAGCCCCGCCGGCCATACCGCCGCATCGCATCCGGCGTCGGCAGCGTGCCGTTCACCAGCACCGCGTCCAGGACCGGGCCCACGTGGTCCCTCACCGCCTGCACGTGGTCCAGGCACGACATGCCGTCCGTCTCACCCGGCTGCGTCATGAGGTTGGACACCATGACCTTCAGCGCGCGCGTCTCCTTCAGCGCCTGGGCCACGCCGTCCACCAAGAGATTCGGCAGGAGGCTCGAGTACAGCGAGCCGGGCCCAATCGCCACCAGGTCCGCGGTGTAGATGGCCTCCAGCAGGCCCTCCACCGGCGGCGGCGAACGCGGGCTCAGCGACACCTTGCGCACGCGCCCCTGCGCCTTGCAGATGTTGCGCTCGCCCACGACTTCCGTGTCGTCGTGCATCTGCGCCACCAGCTGCACGGAGGCCAGCGTGGACGGCAGCACCGTGCCGCGCGCGCCCAGGAGCTCGCCGGACATGCGCACCGCCTCCATGAAGTCGCCCTTGAGCTCCGCCAGCGCGGCGATGAGCAGGTTGCCCACCGCGTGGCCGGCCAGGCCCCGGGCTCCCCCGAAGCGGAACTGAAAAACTTCCTTCAGGGCGCTGCGCCCGCCGGCCAGCGCGACCAGGCAGTTGCGGATGTCACCCGGAGGCAGCGCGCCGTGCAGGCGACGCAGGCGGCCGGAGCTGCCCCCGTCGTCGCTCATCGCCACCACCGCGGTGATGTCCACGCCCGGGTCGCCCGGCTTGGGCTGCGCGCGCTTCGCCAGCCCTCGCAGCACCATGGGGAGCCCCGTGCCGCCGCCGATGGCGACGATGCGCGTGGGCCGCTCCAGGTGCGGCTGCAGCAGCTCGTTGCGGTCCCTCTCCCGTTCCTGCTCACGCTCCCGACGGGCGCGTGCTTCGTCCCAAGACTCCGGGAGCGGCGAATCCATGTCCATGCCCACCATGACCCAACCCCCATCCACGACGCCCAAACCCGCCACCCCTGGCGAGTCCCCGCCCGGCCTTCCCCCCTTCGAGGGAAGGCCGACGGGAGGTGTGCCTACCGAGCTCCACGCCCGAGCAAAACATGCCTCACGGTGTGGAAAATGATGCCCACGTCCAGGAACAGCGAGCCGTTCTTCACGTAGTACAGGTCGAACTCCAGCTTGTTGCGCGCGTCCTCCACGGAGGCTCCGTAGGGGTAGCGAATCTGGGCCCAGCCCGTCAGGCCCGGCTTCACCGCCTCACGCAGCCCGTAGAAGGGAATCTGCTGCTTCAACTGCTCGACGAACACGGGCCGCTCCGGACGCGGACCCACGAAGCTCATCTCCCCCATCAACACGTTGAACACCTGGGGAATCTCGTCGATTCGCGTGCGGCGGATGAACTTGCCCACCCGCGTGACACGGTCATCGTTCGCACGAGCCCACACCGCGCCGTTCTTCTCCGCGTCCGTCCGCATGCTGCGGAACTTCCACAAGTAGTACGTCACCCCGCCCAGGCCCGTGCGCTCCTGCCGGTAGAAGACGGGCCCCTTCGAGTCCAGCTTGATGGCCACCGCCACCAGAAGCAGGAACGGTGCCGACAGCGCGAGCAGCAGCGACGCCACCGCCAGGTCGAAGGCCCGCTTGAAGGCCCGCCGCAAGGGAGACACCGTCAGCTCGTCCGCGAAGGCGAAGTCGCTCGCGCGGAGGAACTGCACCGGAATCCGCCGCAGCACCCGCTCGCAGAAGCCCGTCGCGTCATACACGCGGCGGCCTTGCAGCCGACAGCTCAGCAGTGAGTCCACCCAGTTGGCCCCGCGCATGTCGTCAGCAGCTTGCACGACATATGCCGCGCCCATCCGGGCCGCCATGTGCTCCAGGGGCTCCTTCGTGTTGCGAGGGTCCACCAGCGCGACGACGCGGTAGCTGCCCTCGCCGCCCGCTTCGATGGCGGTCGCCACCGCGCGGGCCTTGAGGCCGTCGCCGACGATGAGGACCGCGTGCGGCGCCCCCACCAGCGCGCGAATCGACACCCGGACGACGAGGGTGCCAGCCAGCGCGCCCATGGCCCCACCGAGCAGCGCACCCGGAGGCAGCGCGACGGGCAACACCAGCGGGGCCACCAGCATCACCCCGCCCGTCACCATCGCCGTGACACCCGCGGCCTTCAGGAAGCGGTAGCCCCGCGCCCTGTCCTCCGCGGCGACGCGCAAGTCATACAGGTCCAACAAGTACAGCGTGAACTGGAACGTGACGACGAAGGCCGCGCCCAGCCCCAGCAGCGTGGGCCACAGTGCCGCCAGCGGCGGCCGCGTCCCAGCAGGCGCGAAGAGTGCCGCACAGGCCGCCGCGCCCATCACGCAGGCCAGTGCGATCGCCGAGCTCTCGGCGAGGAAGAACGTCAGCTTCTTGGCAGAAAAATAATGGTGAAAAACCCGGAGCACATGCCCCTCCAACCCACCCGCCCGACTCACGACCGCCCCCTGGAATCCTCACCTCCGCCCCACTCCCGTTTCCGGGAAGGAGGGGCGGAGGTCACCGCCCTCTGGCTACTTCTGCTTCTCGTAGTTCTTCAGGTACGGCGTCGCGTGCACCTCCGCGCCATTGAGCACGCACCCCAGCACGGGCGCGCCAGCCAGCTGCTCCACCGCCTGGTGCACCGTCTTGCCCGGCGTGACGTTGGCGCGGATGACCATCAGCACCCCGTCCACCTGGTGACCCAGGATGGCCGCGTCCGCGAACGGCAGCGTCGGCGGCAGGTCGATGTACACCTCGTCGAAGCCCTCGCGCACCGCCTTGAGGAACTGCTTCATCCGCGGGCTCGCCAGCACCTGCGAGGGGTCCTCCGGCGTGGCGCCGGCGGGGATGAGGGCCAGGCGCGTGGCGGCGAAGCGACGCACCACGTCCCGCACCTCGACTTCACCCGACAACAGCTCCGCCAGGCCCGTCTTGTTGCGCACCCCCAGCGTGGCCGCCACACCGCCTCGCCGCAGGTCCGCGTCCACCAGGAGGATGCGCCGGTCCGGATTCGCCCGGGCCGCCGCCATCGCCAGGTTGACGCTCGTCACCGTCTTGCCCTCGCCGGGCATCGCCGACGTCAGCGCCACCACCTTCATCGGGCGCAGCTCCCGCATCCGCTCCAGCCGGTAATACAGGCTGCGGTACTGCTCCGCCGCCGCCGAGGCCGGGGCCGTGAGCGTCACCACCCGCCGGTCCACCGCGTTCGGGTTCGTCGCGTTCTCATCCACGCGGGGGAGGAAGTTGCCCGCCCGCTCCATCGTCTGGTCCATGTTCGGTTTCCGTCCTTTCCTGTGGGTGTCAGTTCAGCGAGGTGGGGGAAGACACGTTGTTGCGCCCTCCCTGTGACGGCATCAGCACGCGCCGCTCCGTCTTGCCCTGCATGTCCGGCACCACCGCGAGCACCGGCAGCGTCAGGCGCTGACGGACCTCCGTGCCATCCCGCAGGCTGTCGTCGCGCATCTCCAGCATCGCCCCGGTGAGGACGCCCAACCCCAGCGCCACCAGCAGTGCAATCGCCAGCCCCGACATCCGGTCCGGCCGGGCCGCCGTCACCGGCACACCCGCGGGGGAGATGACGTTGAACAGACTCTTGGAGCTCTTGGCCTCCAGCTCCTGGGCGATCTCCGCCTCCACCTTGCGGCTCACCACGCTCTGGTACTTGGTGCGCGCGATTTCGTAATCGCGGTTCATGACACCCAGCTCATGCGCCCACTTCGGCGTGTTGTTCAGCCGGGACTGGTACGCCTCCGCCTTGCCCTGCAGGTCGACGATGTCCTTCTGGATTCCCTCGATGAGCGACGCCACCCGGCCGCGCTCGGCACGCTCCGCCCACAGGCGCCCTTCCGCCTCCTTGCGGCGCGTCGTCATGCCCTCCAGCTCGGACTGCATGCGCTTGACCTCCGGGTGGTCATCCGTCCACTGCGTCTTGGCATTCACCAGGGCCCGCGTCAGGCCGCTCTCCGCGGACTCCAGGCGACCGGCCTCGCTGTCCACCGCGTTGCGAGCCCGCGCCAGGTCCGAGCGACGCGCTTCCGCCACGCGCAGCTCCTCCGACTTCGTCTGCAGCTCGTGCGACACCCGCTCGAGCCCTCGCATGTTCATCTCCATCTGCTCGGGCAGCTCACCCAGGTGGTCCACCTTGAACTGGGCAATCTTGCGCTCCCAGCTGGAGACCGCCTTGCCCATGTTGACCATCTCCTCGTTGAAGAGGTCCGTGGCGCGCGCCGCCTGCGCCTGACGCAGCTTCAGCGTCTCCTCGGAGAAGATGGTGGGCAACCGGTTGGCCACCTGCGCGGCCACCTGCGGGTCGCGGTTGGCGTAGGTGATTTCGAACGCCGTCTCACCCTCCACGCGCACTTGCAAATCCTTGCGCATCTGCGCGACAGCCGACTCCATGCCCTTCTCGGACACGATGTCCGGATAGAGGTTCATTTCCTCGATGGCCTTCTGCAGCACGGGCCGTGCCATGAGCTCCTGGCGCACCGTGAGCAGTCGCTGCTCGATGAGCTCGCTCACCGTGCGCTGCACCATCTCCTCACCTGGCCGCTGCGGCTCCACGCGGACCACCGCCGACGCCTCGTACATGCTCGGCCGCGTCATCACGATGGCCGCTCCCACCGCGAATACCGCTGCTGTGATGGCTCCAACCAGCGCCTTGCGGCGCCAGAGAGAGGCCAACAGCTGGTCCGCCGTCATCCCACGCTCCATGATCCGCTCCTCCACCAACCCACTCACGTGTTGTCACCACGCCGTCACGATGAGACGGACAGCGAATACGTTGCGCGTCAGATCTCCCGCAGCGCCCGCCGACTCCGCCACGCCCACCTGGGCAATCCTGTCCACCGCTCCCTGCGCCGCCACCCGGCGGTTGAAGCGGTACTCCACCCCTGCACCGACTGCGTACCCCTGGGAGACCAGGGGGGTGCTGCCAAACGTCGTCCAGTCCCGCGAGGGCGCTCGCCCGTTGCGGAAGAAGCTGGCCGCGCCGAACGCCGAGAACTGGTGGTCGAACCTGCGCGCCAGCATCAGCGTCGCGTAGTCCGCCCACAGCGCCGTGGCGAAGCCGCTGGCGCCCACCAGGTCGTGCCCCACGGCGACGCCCAAATCGAACAGCTCACCCTCGCGCGCCAGCTCCAGATTCACGCGAGGCACCCATCCGCCCTCCTGACCATCCGGGGCCAGGTAGCGCACCGGACCACCGCGCATGATGAGCGTGGTGGGCCGCGTCAGGCGGTAGCGCAGCGTGGCCGCCGCGCCATGCGCCTGGGACAGCGTGTTGTCGTAATAGAAGCCCTGGTAGCGGTACTCCATCCCCAGGGTCAGCCTGCGCGTGGTGCGGTACATCACCTCCAGCGACGGCGTGTGGGCATAGCCCGGCTCCTGACCGTTCTCGAGGATGCGCACCACTTCCATTCCGTAGCCCACGCGCACGTCCACCCGCTCCGACGCCCGGGCCGTGAGCCCCAGCCGGGCCTGCGTGAAGAACGTGGGCGAGGTGGAGCGGGCCAGACCGTCGCGAGGCAGCGAGGTGGGGTCCGTGACGCGGAAGACGCGCACGTTCGTGTCCACCCGGAGCCGCCGCGACAAGAGGTGTCGCAGCTCCAGCCCCCCTCGGTGGTCCAGCGTCACCTTGCCGGAGCCGTGCCGCATCAGCACGTCCGCGGCGTAGTAGCTGTTGAGGTTGAGCCGCTCGTCCTTGCCTTCCACTCCCAAGCGCGGCGACAGCTTCGTCATCAGCTGGCCGCCCGTGGCGCCCGCGCCCAGGCGCAGGTCGTCGTCGTAGCGTTCCTCGGCGGAGATGCGCAGCCGAGGCTCCCACACGGTCGCCGCCGAAACGGCCGGCGCGGTGAGCATGAGGCCTGTCAGCAGCCACTTCTTCCAGGTGCCCTTCACCGTCGTCCTCCCTCGCCTACGCCACCCACCGTCCATGGACTCTTCACCCAGCCTCAGTCGCTGCTTCACGGCACGACGATGGTGTCACCGGGCCGCAGGATGACGTCCTGGCCACCGTCGGGAGAGATGAGGTCGCTGTAGCGCACCGGAATCTGCCCGCCGTTGCCGTCGCTGCGAATCACCACGATGCCGTCGGAGTTGGCGAAGTCGGTGAAGCCGCCCGCCAGGGCGATGGCCTGGATGAGCGACACGCGACCGCGCAGCGGATAGGCGCCGGGGTGCGTGACTTCGCCGGTGACGAACACGCGGCTGCTGTTGACCTCGCGGACAATCACCGTCACGCGCGGCTCCTGCACATACGGCTGAAAGCTCGTCTTGAGTGCCTCGGCCAGCTCCGTCGGCGTCTTGCCCGCCGCCAGCACCTCGCCCACCATCGGCATGGAGATGTAGCCGTCAGGACGAACCGGCAGCGTGCGAGACAGCTCCGCGTCGCGCCACACCGCCACGTCCAGCACGTCCTCCCGTCCAATGCGGTAGGGCTGCTCGGAGTTATCCACCTTCACCGCCGGCTGGTGCGCACACCCGCCCAGGAGCATCACCCCCAACACCGTCCAGAACCCCGCGCTCGTCTTGCCCATCGTCCTCTCCCTCGTCGCTGCGGATGTCTTTCGGGCGCCCACACTCGCGGGGCCCGTTCACGTCCTACTCGGCGCGGTTGCCATAGCAGCGGGTGTGCCATCCAACCCTGGGAGGGAAAACCCATGGTTCTCCGTGGGTTACGAAATGCCCAGCGGATCAACCTCGCCCGCTCCGGGAAGAATTACTGGCATCGGCCGGGGGGGTGGACTGGTGTTTTCGACAGTCTCCCGCCCGTTGATGGAAGACATTTTCCCACTGCGGGGCGCCTGACTTCCCTTTCCGCACGGGGTGTGCGCGGCACGCGAATTGAAGATTGTTGAGGGAGAGGAGTTTTGGTTCCACAACGGGCCCAGGCCCGGCAGACAGGGAGCGAGCGGATGAGGAAGGCAGCGGGGGCGGTGGCGGCGGCGTTCGCGATGGGAACCGGAGTGATGACGTGGATGGGCGTCGCCTTCGCGACCCAGACGGAAGCGGCGGCGCTGGGGGTGATGGGGCTGGCCCTCTACGCGAGCAGCGCGCTGTTGAGCGGCAAGACGGCTGAGGAAGCGACGCGGGGCATGGCGAACCAGACCTGACGCTTCGACTCGAGATGTCAGTAGAAGGCCCGATGCCCGCGAGGACATCGGGCCTTTTGTCTTCTGGACGTCAACCCTGGCGGGAGGACGGCTTCAAGGAATGGCGCGCACCACGCCGCCATCCACGCGCAGCGCGGAGCCGTTGATGCCCGACGCCTGCGGGCTGCACACGAAGGCCACCAGCGAGGCGACCTCGTCCACGCGCGCGAAGCGCTGGAGCAAGGACGACGGCCGGGCGCTCTTGAAGAACTCGCGCTCCACCGTGGCCACGTCCACGCCCTGCTGCTTCGACAGGCTCTTGAGGAACTCCTCCACGCCCTCCGAGCGCGTGGGGCCGGGGAGGATGGAGTTCGAGGTGATGTTCGTCCCCGACAGCCCCTCCGCGATTCCGCGCGCCACGGCGATCTGCGCCGTCTTGGTGACGCCGTAGTGCACCATCTCCACCGGAATCTGCACGCCCGACTCACTGGAGATGAAGACGATGCGGCCCCAGTTCTTCTCGCGCATGCCCTTGAGGTAGTGCCGGGACAGCCGCACGCCGCTCATGACGTTGACGTCGAAGGTCTTCAGCCAGTCCTCGTCGGAGATGGCCTCGAAGGGCTTGGGCTCGAAGACGCCCAGGTTGTTGACCAGGATGTCCACGTGGGGAACGGCCTTGACCATCTGGGCCGCGCCTTCGCTCGTCCCCAGGTCCCCCGGGATTCCGCGCAGCTTCGCGTCGGGGAGCTTGCGGCGGACCTCCGCGAGCGCCGCGTCCACGCGCTCCTTCGTGCGTCCGTTGACGATGACCTCGGCGCCCTCGCGGGCCAGGGCCTCGACGATGGCCAGGCCGATGCCCGCCGTGGAGCCGCTCACCAGCGCAACCTTGTTCTTCAAATCCAGGTCCATCCGTTCCCTCTCGAAATAGGCGTTTCTTGGTAACGCAGTCCGGGCGCTTCCGCACGATTCTCCGGTGCCCCACCCCACCCCGTCGTGCTCTATGGTGCGCCGCCATGGCGACCCCCCAGTACTGGCTCATCAAGAGCGAGCCTTCGGTCTACGCGTACGCGCAGCTCGAAAAGGACCAGCAGACGGAGTGGACGGGCATCCGCAGCTTCGAGGCGCGCAACAACCTGCGGGCCATGAAGCCCGGCGACCTCTGCCTCTACTACCACTCCAATGAAGACAAGGCCGTGGTGGGCGTGGCGAAGGTCCTCACCTCGGCGACGCCCGACTCCACGGCTCCCGAAGAGGACTGGGCCTCCGTGAAGGTGGCGGCAGTGACTCCCTTCAAGCAGGCGGTGGACCTGGCCACCGTGAAGGCCACCGCCACGCTGAAGGACTTCCCGCTCGTCACCCGAAGCCGGCTCAGCGTGGCGCCTGTCACCGCCGCGCACTTCAAGCTCATCCTGAAGATGGGGAAGACGGCGCTGCCGAGGTAGCCGTGGCCGCGGGAGGCCGCAGCAGCGTCACCTGCGGCCCCGTGAAGGTGTGGCGTTGGACGAGCGCCCAGTAGAGCCCCAGCAGCACCAGCGCGCCGGCGAAGGTGTAGCCGGCGAGCTGGTTGGGCGGCAGGACGAAGAGCACCATCACCACCGCGCTCCACGCCAGCGCCACGCCGTTGACCCATGGAGATGCGCGGCCCAAGTCCCAGGGCCCCCGGTGGGACCACGTCCCGGCGCGGCGGGCGCGCAAGCCCACCCAGACGGGCAAGGCATAGGACGCATAGAGCGCCAGGGTGCTCAGGGCCACCATGGCCGCGTACGCCTCCGCCCACAGCGCGACGACGCCCGAGCCCGCCACGGACACCCAGACCGCCACGGCGGGGCTCCGGAAGCGCGGCGACACCCGGGCCAGCCACTTCGACGCGGGCAGTCCGTTGTCCCGGGCGAAGGCGAACAGCATGCGCGAGTTGGACGTCACCGAGGACAGGCCGCAGAACCACATGGCGCCGATGGCCACCCACACCAGCGCGCCGCCGAGCGCGGGGCCCAGGGCCTGCGTCAGCACATACAGGAACGGATTGGCAGCGGCGGCCGTCGTCGGCAGGTCTTGAATGGCCAGCGTCACCGCGCCCAGGAGCAGGTAGCCCGCAACGGCGCTGACGGCCACGGACAGGAAGATGCCCCAGGGTGCGTTGCGCGTGGGGTCCCTCGTCTCCTCGGAGATGTGCGCGCTGGCGTCGTAGCCGGTGAAGGTCCACTGCGCCTGCAACAAGCCGATGAGGAAGCCATAGGCATACCAGGGCGTCTCCGAGCTGAAGCGCGTGAGCAGGAAGCTTGCGTCCTGCTTCGGAGCCAGCAGCGCGAGCGCGCCGATGAGCACCGCCACGCCCGCCACGTGGTACCAAGCGGAGAAGTCATTGAGCCACGCGACGACGCGCACGCCCACGTGGTTGAGCACCGCGTGGGACAGGAGGATGGCCGCGTACAGGGGCAGCACCGACATGCGCTCGCGGGGCCAGCCGAGCATGTCCGCGAGGAACTCGGCCAGGCCGTAGTCGATGCCGGCGGTGATGGCGAACTGGCCCAGGGTGTTGAGCCACGCGGTGAAGAAGCCCACCCGGGGGCCGCCGAGCATCGCGGCCCAGTGGTAGAGCGCGCCCGCGGTGGGGAAGGACGACGCGAGCTGCGCGAGGCTCGCCGCCACCGCCAATGTCATCACAGCGACGAGCGGCCAGCCCACGCCCATGACCAGCGGGCCGCCGAAGCGCAGCCCGTGGCCGTAGAGCGTCACCGCTCCGGTGAGGATGGAGATGATGGAGAAGGAGACGGCGAAGTTGGAGAAGCCGCCCATGCCACGCAAGAGCTGCTGCGCGTAGCCCAGTCGTTGAAGCTGGGCGGCATCCTCCTCCAGCTGACGCTCATGGTCCGGCGGGTTGGCCATGGCGCCCAGGATACGCGGGCCCATCCGCGACACCTTGGAGGGGCAAGTCGAATGGGCCCGCGTCTGTCCGGAACGCTACGGCTTGCGCGGCGGAGGCGGCGGAGCAGGCGTCCCGGGCCCATCGTCTCCCGGAGGACCCTTGCGAATCTCGATGCGCTTCTGGATGCGCACCGAGCCCATCTCCGCCTCCAGCTTGCGCCACAGCTCGGGGCCCAGCAGCTTCTTGATGCGGACCATCAACCCCAGGCGGTTGCGGCGCACCGCCGTCTCCGCGCGGCCCACCTCCTCCACCTGCTTGAGCACGGCGTTCTCGTCGGTGGAGTCCGCGCTCAGCAGCCGCTCGAGCTGGATCTGCGCCCGCTTCAGGTCCGCCTCCAGCGGGATGATGGCCTCGTTGGCGTCGAACGTCAGCTCCTGCACCTGCTTCGCCAGCTCGCGCGGCACGCCGAGCTTCTCCACCAGGTGCGGGGGGATGCCGTGGGCGGCGGCGGGGAACTGTCCGGGAGGGAGCGCGTCTCCTCCAGGCCCGACGCGAATCATGGTGGCACCGGGAGGCGCGCGGTGGAGGACGAAGTCATCCTCCGGCTGGGCCAGGGCGGACGTGGACGACAGCAGCAGCGGGGCCAGCGCGGCCGTGAGCAGCGCGGTGACGCGTGTCTTCTTCATGGCAACGACTCCTGTGAATCGAATGAGAGGACCGCCGTTCGGAACGGCGGGTTTTCCAGCGCGCGGGAATCGGGGGGACGCAGCCAGGCGGCCATCGTCCCGAAGGGTTTGTAGGTGTCGTCGCGGGCCACCACGTCGCGGCGCGAGTAGCCGCGCACCTCCGTGACGAGCCACGACAGCGAGCCCCGCTCTTCGCGAACGAGCCGGGCCACGGAGCCCAGGTCGACGTCGTCCGCTCCCTCGGCGCGCCGCAGGCCCAGCTCGGGATGCGGCGCGGTGTCGGGCTCGAACACCTCGGCGTGCTCTTCCTGGAACTCCTGGGGCGCGGGCGACGGAGCGCCGGGGCCCGACAGCCACGTCAGCAAGCCGACACAGCAGGAGGCGACGGCGCCCGCGACGACGCGGCGACGCACCTTGCGACGGCGCACCTCGCGCAGCACGGCCTCGCGAGGAACCAGGGCCAGGGGCGGAGGCTGGGGCAGGCGCAGCCCGGACGCCGAGGCATGTCCCTGGGCCAGCGCGCGACAGTCCTCACAGCCTTCCAGGTGGGCCCGAGTCTCCGGAGTCCACGGCGGCGAGGACTCCAGGAGGACGGTGGCCACGTCGTGGCACCTCATGGCGTGTCTCCTTCCAGGGCCTGCTCGGCCTTGAGCTTCTTGAGCGCGCGATACAGGTGGATGCGGACGGTGCCGCGTCCGATGCCCATGGCCTCCGCGATGGAATCCAACTCCAGACCCTCCAGGTAGCGCAGCGTGAAGGCCGTGGACTGCTTCGCGGGGAGCGCCCGCACCGCCTGGCCCAGGGCGCGCCACTTCTCCGCGCCGACGAACTGTTCTTCTGGGGAGAGCGCCAGCGGCGTGCCCCAGTCCAGCGCCTCGCGCAGCACGTTCCACACGCGCCGCCGTCTGAGGTGGCCCATGGCGCGGGACACCAGGATGCGCCGCAGCCACGCGGGGCCCGCCTTCGCGTCCTTCAGCGAATGGCGCTTCTCGTAGGCATCAGCCAGGGCGGCCTGCACCAGGTCCCTTGCCTCCTCCCCGTCCCACACCAACCGTCGCGCCAGCCGCAGCAGCACGGCCTGCTCCGCCTCCAGGAGCGCGTCGAAATCCCACGCGGCCACGGCGGGCGCGGGATTTCCAGACTCCTCCAGGATGGCGGTACCCTTCACGATGCAAAGGCCTCCTCGACGGATTCCACTGAATGAGGACGCACGAGGTCGGAAACCGGCATACTCGAATTCGTGAGCTCATCAGAAATCCGCCGGATTCCAGCCGCGGAGACGCGCGGGCTGCGCCGCGCCGTGCTTCGCCCCCACCAGCCTCCCGAGGCCGTCGTCTATCCAGGGGATGACGACAAGGACACCCTCCACCTGGGCCTGTATGCGGAAGGCCGCCTGCTCGGAGTGGCCTCCCTGTACCGGGAGCCGCCACCTTACGCGCTGAAGGCCATCACCGCGTGGCGCCTGCGGGGCATGGCCGTGGAGCAGGGACGACAGGGCCAGGGCCTGGGCGCGGCCCTGCTGAAGGCCTGCATGGAGCACGCCGTGACACAGAGGGGCACGCAGCTGTGGTGCAACGCGCGGTCGACGGCCTCGGGCTTCTACCGCTCGCTGGGCTTCGTCCAGCACGGGGAGCCGTTCGAGCTGCCGGGAATCGGCGCGCATCACCTCATGTCCCGGGAGCTCGCGGAGAGCGCGCGATGACGTCGCCGTTGGACCTGGACGCGCTGCGGACCGCCATCGAGAACATCGACGAGGAGATCCTCGACGCGCTCCGCCGCCGCATGGACCTGGCGGATGACGTGGCCCGCTCCAAGCTGGCCACGGCCGCGCCGTTCAGGGACCAACGCCGCGAGGACCTCCTCCTGCGCCGCATCCGCACCCGCGCGGCCGAGCACGGCCTGGACCCGCATGAAGTGGAGCGCTTCTGGCGGCTGGTCATCGACATGTCCGTCGCGCGGCAGCAGGCGCTCGTCACGCGCCTGGACACGACGCCGCTGCGCGTGGGCTATCCGGGCGTGGAGGGCTCCTACAGCCACCTGGCCGCGCGCCACCGCTACACGGGCCGCGCCGGGGGCGTGCTGCTCACCGGGTTCGACCACTCGCGAGAGCTGGTGGAGGCGCTGCGTCGCGGGGAGATGGACCTGGCGCTGCTGCCGATTGAAAACACCACCGCCGGCAGCATGAACGAGACGTACGACTTGCTCGCCGAGGGCGGCGTGGTCATCACCGCGGAGCTGGTGAGCCAGGTGGACCACCGGCTCCTGGGCCTGCCGGGCGCGAAGCTGGAGGCGCTGCGCGAGGTGATTTCGCATCCGCAGGCCCTGACCCAGTGCGAGGCCTTCCTGCGCGAGAAGCTGCCGTGGGCGCGCGCGGTGCCGGACGCCGACACGGGCGGCGCGGCGCAGAAGGTGCGCGAGCGCAATGACGTCACCGTCGCCGCCATCGCCAGCGAGACGGCCGCGCAGCGCTTCGGCCTGGAGGTGCTCGCGCGAGGGCTGCAGCCGGAGTTCGACTACACGCGCTTCGTGGAGGTGGGCCGCGAGCCCACGCCGCTGGCCCCGGGCGTGCCGTGCAAGACGTCCCTGCTGATGGTGCTGGAGCACAAGCCCGGCACGCTCGGGGAGATGCTCCAGCGCCTCACCCTGCGCGGCGTCAACCTGAGCAAGCTGGAGTCGCGCCCCATTCCGGGCAGCCCCTGGCAGTACCGCTTCTACGTGGACGTGGAGGGCCACGCCGCCTCCGCTCCGCTGACGGCCGCGCTGGAGGACATCCGTCCGCTGACGTCGTTCCTGCGCGTGCTGGGCACCTACGGCCGCGCCGAGGGGAGCCATGGCTGAGCCGTCGTCCCAGCGGCGCCGCGTCGCGTTCCAGGGAGAACACGGCGCCTACGGCGAGGAGGCGCTGCGCGCGCTCTACGGCCCGGCGGTGGAGGCCGTCCCCTACCCCACCTTCCGCGCCGTCTTCGAGGCGGTGGCCGAGGGCCGCGCCGACGCGGGCGTGCTCCCCGTGGAGAGCTCGCTGGGTGGACCCGTGACGGAGAACGTGGACCTGCTCCTGGAGCATGACCTGGAGGTCTCCAGCGAGCTGTCGCTGCGCATCCACCACTGCCTCGTGGCGCCGCCGGGCCTCGCGCTGGAGGACGTGGAGCGGGCCCTGTCACATCCCCAGGCGCTGGCGCAGTGCGCGGGCTATCTGCGGCGGCGTGGAATCCAACCGGTGGCGGAGGCCAACACGGCCATCGCCGCGCGCAAGGTCGCCGAAGAGGCCCCGCCGCGCACGGCCGCCATCGCCAGCCGCGTCTCCGCGGAGCTGTATGGGCTGACCGTCCTGGAGGAAGGCGTGGAGGACTCGCCGGACAACCACACGCGCTTCATCACCGTGGGCACCGCGCCGCCGCGCGCGTGGAGGCGGCGCAAGACGGCGCTGGCCTTCACCGTCCAGAACGAGCCCGGCGCGCTGTACCGCGTGCTGGGGGCCTTCTCCGGACGGGGGCTGGAGGTGTCGCGCCTGGAGTCCCGCCCCCAGCGCCGCGCGTGGGAGTACGTGTGGTGCCTGGACGTGGACGGCGCGCTGGAGGACCCGCGGGTGCGCGAGGCGGTGGAGGCCGCCCAGGCGGCCTGCATCACCCTGCGAGTCCTCGGCAGCTACGGCGTGGCCTGAAGCGGCTACGCCGGCGTGGGCTGGCTGCCGTCGCCGTTCTTCACGACGGACAGGTACGCCTCGCGGACAATCTGCGTGTAGCGCTGGAGCGACGCCAGCTGCTCCAGCCGCAGCGCCTGCGGGCCGTCGCACAGCGCCGCTTCCGGGTGCGGGTGGAAGTCCACCAGCACCATGGACGCGCCCGCGATGAGGCCCTGGCCAATGGAGTGGAAGATGTCCGGCAGGCCGTCCGGCGGCGCGTCCGCGCGGCCAATGGCATGTGACGGGTCCACGCACACGGGCATGCGGGTGAGCCGGCGCACCACCGGCACGTGGGCGAAGTCCACCATGTTGCGGTGCGGGTCGCCCAGGTGCGTCTTCACGCCGCGAAGGCAGAAGACAATCTTCGGGTTGCCCTCGCTCGCGATGTACTCGCACGCGTTGAGGGACTCCTCCAGCGTGATTCCCATGCCGCGCTTGAAGAGCACGGGGAAGACGCGCTGCTGGCCAATGGACTTGAGCAGCTCGAAGTTCTGCGCGTTGCGCGTGCCCACCTGGAGCATGACGCCCGTGGCGTTGCCGGAGCGCTCCAGCGCGTCGCGAATCTCGTCGATGTGCCGGGGGTGCGTCACCTCCATGGCCACCACTTTGATGCCGTGCTTGCCCGCGGACTCGAACACCCACGGGAGGCACGCGGCGCCCAGGCCCTGGAACTCGTACGGGTTGGTGCGCGGCTTGTACGCCCCCATGCGCGTGGTGCGGATGTCGCAGCGCGCGAGCGCCGCCATCATCGACTCCACGTTCTCCTTCGTGTCCACCGCGCACAGGCCGGCGAACAACTGCACGCTCTTCTCGTCGAACGTCACGCCGTTGTAGTCGAAGCCCGTCGACGCCCGCTGGCCCTTGTGCCGGCCGATGACGCGGTACTTCTGCGACACGCGCACCACCTGCCGCACGCCCGGAATCTGCTCGAAGACCTCCGTCGGCACCTGCGCCGTGGGGCCCAGCAGGTAGACCTCCGTCACGGTGTACTCAGCACCCGCCATGACGTGGGGACGGGGCGTCACGCCCTTGTACTGGGAGGCGACTTGGAGGACGGCGGACACCACGGACTCGGGGGAGTCCGGCTCGAGCATGACAATCATCTTCTGGGTTCTCCGGGCGGTGTTGTCGGACTAATCTTGAATTATAGCGCGAAACGTCCGCGCGGAGGGGTAACAGCGGGAACGCGGCGATGCGTCCGCGAGGCGCGATATCCTCGCGAAGGCGTACGAGTGGCCACGTCGGAGGGCGCGTCCCCCCGTCCCGCCGTCTGCTCAGCCCGCCACGGGGCGCAGCCGCAGGGCGAGCTGGGCGTAGTGGTCTCTCTGGGCGGTGTCGCCCAGGTGCTCCCAGACGTCTGCCAGGGCCTTGGCGGCCTCGACGTAGGCGGGGGACAGCTCCAGCGCCAGCTCGAAGGTGTGGCGGGCCTGCCGGTAGCGGGCCTTGTCGGGGCGGCGAGGGCCTCGGGTGAGCAGCGCGTTGCCCCGCTCGTAGACTTCGATGGCGGAGGCCTCGCGGTAGCCGGGGTCCGCGTTGAGCTGGACGGCGCGCTCCATCAACTCCGCGGCGGCCTCGGGCTCGCCCAGCTCCAGCTGACAGAGGGCGGCGTCGCGATGCGGGTCCGCGGCGGACGGGTCCACCTGGATGGCGCGCTCGAAGCAGCGCAGGGCCTCTTCGGTGCGGCCCAGCAGGGCGAGCGAGGAGCCCCGGGCGGTGAGGGCCGGGAAGTGCTTCGGGTCCACGGCGAGGACCTTGTCGAAGGCGGAGATCGCGGCTTCATGTTGGCCGGTCATCGAGAGCTTGGCGCCCTCGTTGAATGCCGCGAACAGCAACTTGGACATCGTGCCCCCAGGGCAAGGGTTGCCCGGCCATGCCAACGGCCGTTCGGCCAGCCTCTCACCGGGAAGCACCCGGTGGAAAGGCGTTCTGGGGTTCTACGAGTTCGTCCGGCTGATGGGAGCCATCCGCTCCACTCCGGGCGGCCCGTCAGAGGCGCAGGCCCACCTGGACACCGGGCCAGAACAGGATGTCCCGGTCGGTCGTCTTGGAGAACCGGCTCAGCGCGGTGACGGGTTCACCGTCCGTGGTGTGCATGACGTTGAAGGTAGGACCCGCGATGATGGCGAAGCGGGAGGCGAGCTGGAAGCCGGCCATCAACCGGGCCTGGTGCAAGAGTCGGTTGTCCTCGAACGAGCCGCCCCACTCGTGGATGCTGTTCGTCACCACGTCCACGTCGAAGAAGAGTCGCTCGGTCAGCGGCACATGCCCGCCGATGCCCACGCCCATCGTCCAGTGGCTTGGGCCGCGCGAGTCCGTCACGGAACCTACGCCTGCGACGAGCGTGGTGTACAGGTAGCGGCTGCCGACCTTGAGCGAGAGGTTGGCGAAGTTGATGTCGCTGCCGTACGCCTCGACGTGGAACTGGCCGTTCTTCACGATGTTCAAGAGGCCCACCGGGACGCCGGACTCCATGTTCTGCGCCACGTTGATGAGACCCAGCTGCAGGCCGTTCATCTTCCCGGCGATGTTGATGAGGCCCAGCTGCATGCCCTCCACGTCACCGCCCATGTTGATGAGCGAGAGCTGCGCGCCGCGCGTGGAGTCAGCCCAGTTCATGCCCACGGCCATCTGCACGCCTGACATGTTGCCGCGCACCATGCTGAGGCCCACCGCGGCCTGGTAGCCGTCGAAGTCGCCGTCCACCCAGCTGGAGCCCACCGCCATCTGCAGACCGGACATGGACGTGCTGGACACGTTGGCGCCCACCGCGAGCTGCCCCATCGTTCCTCCCTGTCGCGCGACGTTGACGCCCACCGCGGCCTGCATGCCACCCACCCGCCCGCTGGCCCAGTTGCCGCCCACGGCGACCTGCATGCCATCCACCGCGCCGCGCACCACGTTGCCGCCGATGGCCATCTGCACGCCGCGGATGGAGGCCGAGTTCCAGTTCCCCCCCAGCGCCATCGCGAAGCCATCCAGCCGCCCCAGGCTCGCCACGCCCAGCGACACGGAGAGGGTGTTGTCCACCTGGCCGTTCGGGCCGAAGAGGTCGTTGGTCTGCAGCTTCGGAACGAGCCCCAGGTTCAGGAAGCGGTAGCGGTGCCCCGAGCCATCCATCGGCATCACCATCGGCTGCGAGCCCGCGCCCGCGAGCGGAGCGCCGCCGCGCATCGCGGTCAGCTCGCCCATCATCGGCACGAAGGCGGCATCGGCCAGCACCGTGCGCGCGCCGTCGCCCACCATCAGCACCGCCTGGGAGGAGGCGCCGCGCGACTCGCGCATCACCGTGTAGCGGCCGGGCTGCAAGCCCAGCTCCGTGGCGCGGCCCGCCAGCTTGTTCAGCTCCACGACGAGGCGCCCGGGCTCGTCGCGGACGTAGAGGCGCCCTTCGACGCCCTCGCCCACCACCAGCACGGCGGACGTGGTGCGCAGGTCCGTCATCACCAGTTCGCCCGTGCCGGCCAGCTCGATGTCATAGGCGGGGTGCTGGGCGCCTGCGCGCGTGCGCTCGGTGCGCGCGAGCGTCTCGTGGAAGGCGAACTGGTACGCCTCGTGGAGCGTGACGCGGCCGTCGCCCGTGGAGTCCGCGGCGCCGCGCAGGCCCGACACCAGGTTGTGCGTGAAGAACGAGCCGCCGATGCGGTCGGACTCCTGCGACACCTCGTCCTCGGAGGAGGACGTGAGGATGGCGTGGCCGCGCACGGCCGAGGACGTGTCGACGAGGAAGGCGGGACGGCGCACGCCGCCCTTCTGCCGCGCCAGCGTGCCGGAGGCGCACGAGTCGAGGATGGCGATGCGCACATCGGCGGGGAGCTGCTCCAGCGCCTGGCGCAGCTCGCGGTAGCCGAAGCGGTCCTTGTGCAGGAGCAGGCCCTCTTCGTCCGAGTGGCCCGAGTAGTAGATGAGCGCCTCGGTGCGCGCGCCGGGCGACTTCGCCGCGGCGACCATGGCCTTGAAGCGCGCCAGCGCCTGCTCCAGCGCCGCGCGGTCTCCCTCCAGCATCATCAGCCGGTCTTGCGGCAACACTCCGCCCAGCTCCTCCAGCACGTTGCCGAAGGAGCTCGCGTCGGTGACGGCGTAGCGGAGCCGCGCGCGGCCGGGGCCGCCATCGTTGACGCCCACCAGCAGCGCGAAGCGACGCACGGCGACGGGCGCGGGCGTGGCGGGAGCCGCCAGGGCCAGCGAGGGAAGAAGCAGGGACAGGAACAGGAGTGACCGCGGCATCACGGCACCTTCTCCAACGTGAAGGATGTCTGGGCCAGGGTACCCGGAAGCGGGAGCGGCCGGGTGCTTGCCTCGGTGGGGTGACGGGCCAGCAGGCGCGCTGCCTCCAGCACGCTGCTCACATCCAGCGGTGAATCCGCGGTGACGAGGAAGAAGCGCTCGAACTCCGGGGCGTCGTCCAGCTCATAGGAATGCGTCAAGGACACCGCGTCTCCCGACTGAAGCTTCGTGGGTCCCACCAGGGTGGTGGGGTGATGCAGCGTCACAGCGCCTCGTCCGTCCACGGAGACCACCACGCCGTGGCGGCGGCCTCCAGAGATATAGCTGAGCTGGAGCAGGTCGCCTCGCCGTGCGGGCGAGTGGTCCGACAGCAGCTCCGGCTCGCCTTCGTCCTGGCGATACACCATGAGCCGCGCATCGCCCTTGATGCCCACCGTCTCCAGCAGTTCGACACGCACGGGCATCAGCGAGGGCGGCTCCACGGCCAGCTCCTGCTGGGTGGACAGGAACAGCAGCACGAGGCACGCGGCCACCGGCATGCCCATGGACAGCCCATGCCAGCCCTGGCGCTCCGGCTGCCGCGCCGCGTGGGCTTCGATGTGCGCGGAGGTCCGCAGCCGACGGGCCACTTCCCGGGCGACTGCCTCGGGCGGGTGGCGGGCCAGCGTCTCGGCCGAGTCCGTCTCCAGCCGGGCCAGCCGCGCGAGCCCATGCGGCTCCTGCTCCAGCTTGGCGCGGGCGGCGGGGAGCGCGTCCGAGGGCAGCTCGCCCAGGGCGATTCGCTCCAGCTGCCAGTCAGGGGTGCACAGGGCCATGCTCACGAAGCCTCCAGCGCGGTCGGCACGGCCACCCAGGCCACCGACGCGTCCTCCGCTGCCTGGAACACCCGGGCGTCGTGGATCTGTCACCCGCCCGTGTCAGGTGGCGCAAACAAACCGGACGTCCAGGGCTCGACTCGAAGCGCCGTGCCAGGGTGAGACGATGTGCGCCTGGAGGCTGGCTCAGAGCGTGAGGACCATCAGCTCCTCGTCGATGTAGGCCCCGCCGATCTTCAAGGCGCGGGGCTCCACGCCATAGGTCTGGAAGCCGACGGACCGGTACAGGGTGTGGGCGGCGGCGTTGCCGGAGACGACGGCCAGGAGGAGCTGCTCGACGCCGGGGAGCTTGCGGCCCTCGGCCAGGATGGCGGAGAGCAGTCGTCGGCCGACCCCGCGAGAGCGCGCCTCCTCGGCGACGTACATGCCCCAGACGAAGGCCTTGTGCGCGGTCTTGAGCCGAGGCTCCCGCCGCACGCCCACCACGGCCACCAGTCGCGTCCCGTCGTAGGCGCCCAGCACCCGCTGCGAATCCGTCGCCTCCAGCCGCCCGCGAAACACCTCCAGCGCGAACTGGGACTCCTCTTCGAACGAGGACCCGAAGGCCTCCGGGTGCTCCGTCAGCGCCCGCAGCCGCATCGCCCGGAAGGCCTCCGCTTCGTCGGGAAACACGGGGCGGATGACGATGTCGCCCTCCCCGCTCGTGCGGCCCTCTTCCTTCAGCACCGCGGCGAAGCCCACGGTGAAGTCCGGGTAGCGAGGCAGCCAGCCCAGCTCCTTGAGCCGCGCGTTGGAGATGGCGCGGTCGCCTCGCAGGGACTCGTGCAGCGTCTCCAGCGGCACCCGTGGCGGAACAGACATGGCCAGCCGATGCGCCAGCCAGGTGACCGTCTCTTCCAGCGGAGCGGCCCGGTCATCCGCCACGCAGTACAGCGCTCCGGGGGCGCCGTGCTCCAGCGCCGCGAGGATGGCCGCGCCCAGGTCGTCCACGTGCACGCGGGAGATGCGCCCTCCCTTCTCCGGCAGGCGGAGGTTGCCGGACAGCAGTCGCGAGTGAGCGCCGCGCCCGGGGCCGTAGATGCCCGCGATGCGCAGCACCATGGCGCCGAGCGGCAGATAGCGCGACTCCGCTTCCAGCCGGGGGAGCGACGAAGGCCAGGTGACATCCACCGGCGTGTCCTCGTCCACCTCGCCGCGGGCGCTGCCATAGACGCCGGTGGAGGACAGGTAGATGAGCCGCGCGGGAGGCCGGGCCACGAGCGCGCTGGCGATGGCGCCATCGAGCCCCGCCTCGGGAGGAACGGAGACGACCACGTGCGCGCCCTGCGTCTGGAGGAGCGAATCTTCCAGCGAGGCGACGCGGGCACCCGCGCGGGTCAGCTCCTCGCGTCGGGCGGTGTCACGCGTCGACGCGAGGACTTCGCGCCCCGCCCGGGCCTGGGCCACCGCGAGACGCGTCAGCGTGTAACCAGAGCCCAGGAGGACGAGCGGTGTTGTCATGCCCCCCGCGATAGCGAAAGCCGGGGGGCGATGGCAAGCCGTGACGTCGGGCTACAGCTCCGCGCTGGAGCGCGGGTCGATGATTCCACACTCCTTGATTTTGTAGAGCAGCGCCTTGTAGCTGATGCGCAGCTTGCCGGCCGCGCGACGCTTGTTCCACGCGGTGCGCTGGAGCATGGCGAGGATGGCCTCGCGCTCGGCCAGCATCGCCGCGCGCTTGCCGATGTCCTTCAGCGACGGCTCCCCGGCCGGAGGCGGCGGAGGCGGAGGCTGCGGCACGTCGAACGGATTGATGTAGCGCGGCGCCGGAATCACCGAGTTCATCGGCTCCATCACCGCGGCCGCATGCGCCTGGGTGTGCGCCGCCGCCGTCGTGGAAGACACGCTGCGCGAGGGCATCTCCAGCACCTGCACGGACGAGGACGCGGGCGCGCGGACGTGCTCCTCCACCGCGCGGTGGTTGTAGCCGCTGTCGTCTCCGGCGTACGACGTGGGCAGGGACGGCGCGCTCGCCGGAGAGCGGCCCGCCGCGTTGAGTTCGTCGAGCACGAGCGTCGGGTCCTTCAGCACGCACAGCCGGCGCACCATGTTCTCCAGCTCGCGCACGTTGCCCGGCCAGTCGTAGTCCGCGAAGGCCTGGAGGACCTCCGTGGGCAGCTCCGAGATTCCGGAGATGTACTGGCGGCCGTACTTCTTGAGGAAGTGGTCCGTCAGCGGCACCACGTCCTCACGCCGCTCGCGCAGGGGCGGCAGGCGGATGGCCACCACGTTGAGGCGGTAGTAGAGGTCCTCTCGGAAGTTGCCGAGCGCGATCTCCTTCTCGAGGTCGCGGTTGGTCGCCACGACGACGCGGCTGTCCACGCGGACGCTCTTCTTGCCGCCGACGCGGAAGAACTCCTCGTCCTGGAGCACCTGGAGCAGCTTGGCCTGGAGGCGGATGGCCATCTCGCCAATCTCATCCAGGAAGATGGTGCCCTGGTCCGCCAGCTCGAACTTGCCGGGCTTCTCCGCCGTGGCCCCCGTGAAGGCGCCGCGCTCATGGCCGAACAGCTCGCTCTCCAAGAGCTCGCCGGGAAGCGCCGCGCAGTTCACCTTGATGAACGGCCGACCGCGACGCTGGCTGCGCGCGTGGATCTCCCGCGCGATGACCTCCTTGCCCGTGCCGGACTCGCCCAGCAGCAGCACCGGGACGTTCTCGTTCGCGATGCGCTCCACCAGCGCCCGTGCCCGTCGCATGGACGGAGACGAGGAGATGAGCACCCGGGCATCCCCCGCCGGGTCCGCCGCCGGACGCGGCGCCGGGGGCGGAGCCACCACCTGACGGTCCGGCACGCGCGTGCCGAGCGCACGGGCCAGGGCATCCTGCAGCTCGTCATTACCCAGGGGCTTCGACAGATAGTCGGTGGCGCCCATCTTCATGGCGCGCACGGCGTCATCCGCGCCCGTCAGGCCGCTGAGGACGACGACCGGGGCATTACCCCCCTGGGCCCGGTAGCGACGCAGCACCTCCAGGCCACTCATTTCCGGCATCACGACATCGAGCAACACCGCGTCGAACGAGCCCCCCGCGAGCATCTCCAGCGCCTGCGCGCCACTCCCCGCCGAGCGCACTTGATAGCCCGCGCTGCCGAGCAACTCGGACATGAAGGTGCGAACCGACTCCTCGTCATCCACCACCAGCACCGCGATCCGATCCATCCCCTCGCCTCCGCTCGCCCTCTGCATCGAACCTCCGCCCATCCTCACACCGAGAGCCGGGCCATGGACCCGGTCATCCGACGAAACTCACGCGTGCGCCGCATGTCCTGCTGCGCCGCGTTCAAAAGCTGCTGAGGCGTCCCCACCGTGTCCGGGAAGCTCACAGCCCCCAGCTCCACCGTGGTCCGCACCACCCGACCGTCCACCTGGAAACGCGCCGACTCGAAGCGCGCGGCCACCCGCGACAGCATCACCGGCACCGCCTCCGCCGGAGTCCCCGGCAACATCAACGCGAACTGGCATTCGCCCACCCGGGCCACCGCGTCCGCTTCCCGCACCGTCTGCCCCAGCACCACCGCGCTGTACACCAGCAGACGCTCCGCCATGCCGCGCCCGTACTCCTTGCGCATCGCGCTCCAGCCTCCGACCTCCGCGGAGACCACGGAGAAGGACCCGCCATACCGCTCGCACCGGCGCACCTCCAGCCCCAGCAACGAGAGCAGGAAGGGTTTGTTGTACAGGCCCGTCACCGGGTCATGCAGCGCCAGTGCCGTGTCCTCTTCTTCACCAGAAGCCGCCCTCAGGACGGCCGCCTTCAGGCGCAGCTGCGCGTGCAGCTTCACCGCCAGCTCCGACCCGCTGCCCGAGCGTGGCACCACGTCCACGCACTGCCCCTTCTCCAGACAGTGCTGGTAGGCCCCCACGTCTTGCGGGTCCACCATGTAGAGCAGTGGCACGGTGCCCCGGCTGATCTGCCGCAGCCTCCTCGCCACCTGCACGGCGCCATAGTCCGGCGCCTGCACCGCCAGCAGCACCGCGTCCGGGCGGATGACCTCGAACAGCGGCACCGCCGCGTCGAAGCGCGTCACCGGCACCACCCGGAAGCCGGCCTCCCCGAGGAGCATCCGGGTCCGCTCCAGGTCGTCCGCCCGCGGCTCGATGAGCAGCACGGTGGGCGGCTGCGCCGCCTTCCCCACCCGCTTGCGTCTCACGCCCACCACGTCAGCCTCCCCACCAGAATTTTCTCCACCACTCCCCCGGCACGTGCCCGGAATTACAGTCCCCAGCCCCTCCCCGCTCTCTTCATCCCCCCGAATTTCCAAGGGAAGGGCACTCGGCTACCCATCTTGGGCACCGGTTTTAGCAATGGACATGCCACCTTGGACCTCACGCAACCGGGCCTCCAGCTCGGCCTCCGTGACGTGGTGTTTGAAAGCCGGCACGTCGTTGATGACGATCACAGGGATGTCGTAGCGCCACCGCTCGAAGAGCGCCGGGTCCTCCAGGATGGAGATGAGCCTCAGCTCGAAGGGGATGCGAGCGCGGACGGCGTCCACGACGTCGGCGGCCTTGTCGCAGAGGGAGCATTTGGGTTTCGAGTAGATCTCGACTCTCATGGCGGGCAGGATGGACGGTCGATGCGCGGTCTGACTGGTGACTTACCGACGATGCCCCTCAAGGACCTCGTCGTCTACCTCGGGAACCGTCGAGCCACCGGCTCGCTGAAGGTGGAGCGTGGAGAGGTCCGCAAGCAATGGGTCCTCCGCGATGGCCAGGTGATTTGCGCCAGCTCCAATCAGCATCGGGAGTACTTCGGTCAATTCCTCATCACCATGGGGCACGTGACGGAGGCCCAGCTGGAGAAGGCGTTCGGCACGCAGGCCCAGACGCGGGTCTTCCTGGGCAAGGTGCTGGTGACGATGGGGGTGGTGCAGGAGGCGACGGCGCGTTCGACGCTGAGCCACAAGTTCCGGGAGATGATGTTGGATGCCTTCCATTGGCGGGAAGGCGAGTTCACCTTCGAGGCCTCGGACACGGCCCCGGAGATCGCCGGCCTCGACGTCGAGGTGGACCTGATGGACATCCACCGCGAGGGCGAGTTCCGGGAGACGGCGTGGGAGGCCATCCGCGCGGTGTTCCCCTCGGGCGAGGTGCGGCTGTCCGTGGATGAACGCAAGCTGCCCGAGCGCAAGCCCGGCAGCATGGACGAGCGAATCGTCCAGCTCATCCAGGACGGACTGAGCATCGACGGGCTGGCCCGGGCGCTCCACGCCACGGACTTCTTCCTCTACCAGCGGCTGTACGCGCTCTACAGGCTGGACGCGGTGAAGGTGTCGGACGAGGCGCCGGTGCCCGTGACGTCGGCGGTGATTGAGGAGGAGAAGCCGGAGGACGCGGGCGTCATCGGCTCGGAGTCGTCGTCGGACGAGGTGCTTCAGGCGGCGCAGCTCTTCATCGACGCGGGCAACGTGCGCGACGGCGAGGCCCTGGCGCGACAGGCGCATGAGATGTCCCCGTCGCCCCGTTCGGCGGCGCTGTTGAAGACGGCGCAGGAGAAGCTGCTGAAGGAGCTGCGCCGGGAGCTGATGGATGCCTCGAAGGTGCCGGCGCTCCAGGTGGCGCCTTCGCACCTGAAGACGCTCCAGCTCACCGCGCCCGAGCGCTACCTGCTCTCACGCGTCGACGGTCGCCGCGACATCGCCGCCATCGTCAACGTGTCGCCGTTGCAGGAGCTGGACGCGCTGAAGTTCTTCCACGGCTTCGTGGACATGGGACTGGTGAAGCTCACCGCGCGGTAGTGGCGCGAGCCTCCAAGCCGCTCAGTGCTTGCCCGCCGCCGAGGCCGGCGCGGTCAGCTCCACGGGCGCGGGCACGCGCTCCAGTCCGAGCCGCAGCGCCTCGCGGCCCAGCCACGTGCCACGGATGCGCCACTTCGGGTCGTTGACGATGAGCGCCGCCACGGCGACGCGCGGGTTGTCCCGGGGCGCGAAGCCGACAAACCACGAGTAGTCCCGAAAGGGATTGCGGTCCGCGAGCGTGCCCGTCTTGCCCACCGCGCTGTCCACGCGGAAGTTGCGCTCCCGGAAGATGCCACGCGCGGTGCCGTGCGTGACGGTCGCCTCCAGCATGTCCGTCAACGCCTTGGCCGCCTCGGGCGTCAGCACGCGCTCGCCCTCGGGAGGCAAGAGCGAGCCTTGCTCCGGCTCCACCAGCACGGGGTCCACCCACCGCCCGTCATTGGCGGCCACCGCGGCCACCAGCGCACCGTGGAGCGGCGACATATAGACATCCCCGAAGCCAGCGCCCGTGTTGGCCAGGGCGAAGCCATCCTCCGGCACGGCGGCGAGCGACACGTCCGTGGGCACCACGAAGTCAATCTCGCGGTTGAAGTGGAAGCGCGCGGCCATGCGACGCAGGGTGTCCGCGCTCAGGTGCTTCTGCGTCAGCTTGGCGAAGATGACGTTCGCGCTCTTGCCCATCGCGAGCGCCAGCGAATAGCAGGCACCATCTCGCTCACTGTCCTCCAGGTGCTTCTCGGTGAGCCGCCGCTTGCCGCCGTGGAAGCACTCCTCCATCGTCGGGGTGACACCGGCCTCCAGCAGCGCGCTGCCGGTGACGATCTTGAAGATGCTCGCGGCGGGGAACACCGCGCGATAGGGCAGCCCCCGCAGCTCCGGCTGCGCCTGCGAGTGCTCCGCGAGCGCCAGCACCCGCCCCGTCGAGGGCTCCAGCACCACGGCGACGCCATATGGCGTCTCGTAGTCACGGAGGATCTTCGTCAGCGAGGCCTGGAGCACCGGGTCCACGGTGAGCGCGCGCGTGTGGCCGTCCTTCTCCTTCACCACCAGCCGCTCGCCCTGCAGCTTCGCCCGGGCCAGCAGGTCCGCGGCGCGAGGCATCGTCTGGAGCTTCGCCATGGGCGGGGCCGTCAGCCGCGAGGGCACCGGCGCGGGAGGCACCAGCCCCGGCACCGTCACCAGCGTGGTCAGCCCCGCGTCCGTCCCACCCTGCACCGCCGCGGCCGCCACCGCGTCGGCCTCCGGGCGCGTTCCCCCATCCTCCCCACCCATGGAAGCAGGCGAGGCCAGGGTGCCGCCACCACCGGCATGGGCCCCCGGCGCCTGGCCCGCGTCCGCGCCCCCGTCGGCGACGCTTTCTGCCCTGGAGACGACCGCGAGGGAGTCCTTCCCTGGGAGCACCGTCCCGGGAGCCACGGCGCCGGAGTCACTGGCGGCCGACGCCTCCGCGGAGGCGCCTCCCGCCACCGGTTCTTGGGCCCCCAGCAACAGGGCGAGGGGAAGCAGCGCTGCGGCGGACAGGAGGCGGCGGCGAATCGTCATGTGCGGCGCGAGGGGGGCTGAGGGGGCGGGAGGAGCACGCGAATCCTACCGACTGGAAGCTCGCTGTCCACGGACGCTTCCCCGTCCGCCTGGTTGCCGCTCCTGTCAGAAACTTGGCGGTGGAGTGTGCAAGTCCGATAGGGTCACCCACACTTTGGACGGACTGAAAGAAACCCTGGTCATCTGGGGCGCCGAGTTCCGCCGGGCCGTGCGCAGTGGTCGCGCGGTGGTGTTGCTCGGGCTCTACAGCATGTTCTCCGCGCTGGTGCTGCTGGTGATCGGCAAGCTGACCAGCGACTTGCGCGCGACGATGAACGAGCGGCTGGCCGGTGCCGGCGCCGACGCGGAGTCGGCCGCGAGGATGATGGAGGAGACGCGCAAGGGCGTGCTGGGCTTCCTCACCAGCAACGACACCTCGATGATGGAGGCGCTCGCGCAGGTCCCCATCGAGGTGCTGCTCGTCTTCAAGGTCACCCTCTTCTTCCTGCCCGCCTATGTCGCGCTGATGGGGTTCGACCAGATCAGCGGCGAGGTGGCCCCCCGCTCCATGCGCTACCTGACGGTGCGGGCGCGGCGCTCCTCGGTGTTGATGGGCAAGTTCCTGACGCAGGCGGCGCTGCTGGTGGGGCTGGTGCTCGTCATCGACCTGGCCATCTTCGTCTACGCGCGCATCGCCAACCCGGACTTCGGCTTCGCCGCGCTGAGCCTCAACCTGCTCAAGTTCTGGCTGGCCGCCATCGTCTTCTCGCTGGCGTACGTGGCCCTCACGACGCTGTGCTCCAGCGTCTTCCGCACGCCCGGAGTGAGCCTGGTCTTCAACTTCATCCTCCTGTTCGTCTTCTGGCTGATGGACACGGTGGGTCGGGCCTCGGGAGAGACGGGCGCGCTGCGCTTCCTGCGCTACCTGTCTCCCTCCAACTACGCGGGGGACCTGCTGCACCCGAAAATCACCGAGTTCGGCGTGAGCGGCGCGGCCTACGCGGCCTTCGCCACCCTCTTTCTCCTGGGGGCCTACGGCGCCCTGCGCGCGAGGGACCTGTGAGCGACCTGGCGATTGAGTTGTTCGGCATCACCAAGCGTTTCGGCCCCAAGGTCGCCGTCAGCGGCGTCAGCTTCTCGGTGCCCCGAGGCGCGGTGTATGGCCTCATCGGCCCCAACGGCGCCGGCAAGACCACCACCTTCTCCATGATGTGTGGCTATCTCTATCCTTCCGAGGGCACGCTCACGGTCATGGACGTGGACCCTTCCACTCCCGGGGCCCTCAAGGGCCGCGTGGGCGCGCTGCCGCAGGACGCGGTGCTGCCCCCGGGCTGGGAGGTGGGCGCGCTCCTGACGTACTGGGCGAAGCTGTCGGGCCTGGCCACGCCGGAGAACGAGGCCCGTGAGGCGCTGGAGCAGGTGGGCCTGATGGACGCCTGGAAGGTCCAGACGCAGGCGCTCAGCCACGGCATGGCCAAGCGCACGGCCATGGCGCAGGCGCTGATGGGCCGCCCTCCCCTCGTGCTGCTGGACGAGCCCACCGCGGGCCTGGACCCGCGCATCGCCGCGCAGGTGCGTCAGGTCATCAAGGACATGAAGGGCAGACAGACGGTGGTGGTCTCCAGCCACAACCTCCAGGAGCTGGAGGAGCTGTGCGACGCGGCGGCCATCCTCGACAAGGGCACGCTGGCGCAGGCGGGCTCCATGTCCGAGCTGACGGGCCAGGGCGCTGAGTTCCGCGTGCAGATTGCCAGCGGCACGGTCATCCCCCCGGAGCTGACCACCCTGCCCGACGTCACCGACGCGCGCATGGAGGGCGAGAGCATCCTCGTGGTGCGCTTCGGCGGTCAGGCGAAGCCAGAGGTGGTCATCAGCCGCGTGGTCGCGCACCTGCTCCAGAGTGGCGTGCTCATCCTCGGCATCAGTCGGGGCCGTCGCCTCGAGGACCGCGTCCTCCAGCTGCTTTAGCGCGGGCCGCTCAGCCCGCCTTGCGCACCCAGCCCACGTAGCTCGTCCCCCGGCGCTCCAGGCGGACGAGTTCGTGGCCCGTGGCCTCGCACCAGGCGGGCAGATCCGCCTCCAGTCCCCGGTCCGTGGAGATGAGCTCCACCAGGGCCCCCGCCGGCAGACGCCGCATCACCTTGGCGATCTCCAGGATGGGCATGGGGCAATACGCCCCAGAGGTGTCCACACGCACTGCGTTCTCCATGGGTTTGTTCTCTCTGACACCACGCAGATCCGAGCGTGCGGAATTTTTCCGAGAAGCGCCCAGTTTCCGGGCCCCTGAGGGGACTGTTTGACGAGCGGAGCACGCCTCCACTCGGCTTGCGTGTCTGGAAATCCCTCTGTTAAGTACCCCGGCCCTCTCAATCTTTCTCGTACATCCACGCTCGGGGCCGGAGTCGGACCTATGGCGAAGGAGCAGAACCCACCCATGAAGCCCAATATCATCGTGGCCCTGCTGGTCGGCCTGGTGCTTGGTTTCGTTGGCGGCCGTGTGTACAGCGGCCCGTCCTCGAAGACTGATGCCAAGCCCGCCGCGCAAGCTGCTGGTCAGGCCAACCCCGCCGCGCGCCGTCCGGTGGACCCCACCGTGTTCAAGGTTCCCATCGAAGGCTCCCCCACCCGGGGTAGCGCCGATGCCCTTGTCACGATTGTGGAGTTCTCGGATTACGAGTGCCCCTTCTGCAGCCGCGCCAACGTGACGGTGGAGAAGCTGGAAGAGGACTACGGCAAGAAGCTGCGCGTGGTGATGCGCCAGAACCCGCTGTCCTTCCACCCCCGCGCCAAGCCGGCGGCCCTCGCCGCCCTCGCGGCCGGTGAGCAGGGCAAGTATTGGGAGATGCACGGCAAGCTCTTCGCCAACCAGAAGAAGCTCGACGACGCGTCCCTGCAGCAGTTCGCGCAGGAGATTGGTCTGGATCTGGACAAATGGAAGGCGGACATGGGCAGCCCCAAGCTGGCCGACGCCATCCAGAAGGACCAGGCCCTGGCCAGCCAGCTCGGCGCCAGCGGCACCCCGGCCTTCTTCATCAACGGCCGCTTCCTCTCCGGCGCGCAGCCCATCGACAACTTCAAGGCCCTCATCGACGAGGAGCTGGGCAAGGCGGAGGCCCTGGTGAAGGGCGGCGTTCCCGCCAGCCAGGTCTACGCGAAGATCATCGAGAAGGGCGCCGAGCGCGCCGCGCCCAAGGCGGCCCCGCAGCAGCAGGCCGCGGCCGTGAAGAAGATCGACGTGCCGGCCGACGCGGCCGCCTTCGGTCCCACCACCGCCAAGGTGACCATCGTCGAGTGGTCCGACTTCGAGTGCCCCTTCTGCAGCCGCGCGGGCCCGACGCTGGCGCAGATCAAGAAGGACTACCCGAAGGACGTGCGCGTGGTGTTCCGTCACCAGCCGCTGCCCTTCCACGCCAACGCGAAGCTGGCCGCCGAGGCCTCCGAGGCCGCTCACGAGCAGGGCCGCTTCTGGGAGTTCCACGACAAGCTCTTCGCCAACCAGAAGGCGCTGGACCGGGCCTCCCTGGAGAAGTACGCGCAGGAGCTGGGGCTGAACACCGCCAAGTTCAAGGCCGCGCTGGACAGCGGCAAGTTCAAGGCGAAGGTGGAGGCGGACAGCGCCGCCGGTACCGCCGTGGGCGCCAGTGGCACCCCGACGTTCTTCGTCAACGGCCGTGAGCTGGTGGGCGCGCAGCCCTTCGACTCCTTCAAGCGCCTCATCGACGAGGAGATCACCAAGGCCGACAAGCTGCTGGCCTCCGGCACCAAGGCCGAGGAGCTGTACGCGAAGCTGAACGCGCAGAACGTCGCCGAGGCCCCGGCCGCCCCTGCCCCGGGCGCCGCCCCCGCCGAGCCGCCCGTGCAGAAGGTGGACGTCGGCAACGCCCCGGTGAAGGGCCCGAAGAACGCGCCCGTCACCATCGTCGCCTTCTCCGACTTCGAGTGCCCCTTCTGCAGCCGCGTCGTCCCGACGCTCAAGCAGATCGAGGACCAGTACGGCGGCAAGGTGAAGGTCGCCTTCAAGAACCAGCCGCTGCCCATGCACGCCAACGCCAAGGCCGCCGCGGCCGCCGCGCTGGCCGCGCACGAGCAGGGCAAGTTCTGGGAGATGCACGACAAGCTCTTCGCCAACCAGCGCGCGTTGGATCGCGCGTCCCTGGAGAAGTACGCGCAGGAGCTGAACCTGAACGTCGGCAAGTTCAAGGCCGCCCTGGACGAGAACAAGTTCGCGGCGCAGATCGACGCGGACGCCGCCGAGGGCTCTCGCCTGGGCGCCAGCGGCACGCCGACGTTCTTCATCAACGGCCGGACGCTCGTGGGCGCCCAGCCGCTGGACGCCTTCAAGCGCGTCATCGATGAGGAGCTGAAGAAGGTCGGCGTCGTCGCGGCGGACGGGAAGTAATCCGCTCCACCGGGCTGCTTTCGAAGCCCTGAAGCACCAGAGGCCGTCGGACCGACAAGGTCCGGCGGCCTCTTGCTTTGCACAGCGGGGAACGACGCCTCAGGAGACGGCGATGGCGTCGATCTCCACCTTGGAGCCGCGGGGCAGCGCGGACACCTGCACGGTGGCGCGGGCCGGGGGCGCTCCGGTGAAGTAGCGGCCGTACACCTCATTCACCTTGGCGAAATCACCCAGGTCCGTGAGGAAGATGGTGCAGCGCACCACGTGGCTGAAGTCCAGCCCGCCCGCGGCGAGCACGGCCTGCAGGTTGAGCATCACCCGCTCCGCCTGGGCGACGACGTCCCCCTGCACCATCTCCATGGTGGCGGGGTCCAGGGGAATCTGCCCGGACAGGAAGGTCAGCTTCCCGGCGTCCACCTGCACCGCCTGCGAGTACGGGCCAATGGCCTTGGGAGCCTGGTCCGAGTGAAGGGTCTTCCGAGCCATGGAGCGCACCTCGAGGGTTGGGGTGGCCCTCGAGAGACGGGCCACCGGATTTCCCGGGCGCTCTAGCACGAAAGGCGGCGGATTAGATTCGCTCCACGGAGTAGACGCCGCTCAAGCGCTCGATGGTGCGCATCAGGTCCGTCAGCTGCTTCAGGTCCGAGATGATGACCTCGAAGGTGTTCACCGCCCGGTCATCGCCCGTGGCCCGACAGTTGGCCTGGGAGATGTTGACGCCCTTCTTCGAGAAGATGTTGGAGATGTCGGCCAACAGGCCCGTGCGGTCCGCCGTCAGCACGCGCAGGGTGACGGGGCGCTTGAAGTCCCCCTTCACATCCCAGCTCACGTCCACGCGCCGCTCGGGGTCCGTCGCGAGCGCCTTCTCGCAGCCCACCGTGTGCACCGTCACTCCCCGTCCCCGGGTGATGAAGCCGGCGATGGGGTCGCCAGGGACGGGGTTGCAACACCGTCCGAAGCGCACGAGCACGTCGTCCACGCCGCCAATCTGCACGCCGCTGCGGTTGCTGCGGCCGACGAGGCGCTTGGCCAGGTCCGTCACGCGGGACAGGCCGGGCAGCATGGAGCTGGCGCCCGCGGGCGCGCCGTTGCCGGAGCCCTCGCCCCGGGGCGTGGCCTCCGCCTCGTGGCGCTTCTCCTCGGGGACCAGGCGATGCACCAGCTGCTGCGGCGTCACCTTGCCGTAGCCGATGGCCACCAGCAGGTCGTCCTCGATTCGGAAGCCCAGCTCCTCGGCGACCTTCTTCACCTCGCCGGACTTGAGCAGCTTGTTGAAGTTGAGCTGGAAGCGCTTGAACTCGCGGTCCGTCAGCTCGCGGCCCAGCTGCAGGCTCTTCTCGCGCTGCTGCTGCTTGATGAAGCCGCGGATGCGCTGCTGCGCGCGGCTCGTCTTGACGAAGGTGAGCCAGTCCTTGGACGGGTGCTGCTGCGGGCTGGTGAGCACCTCCACCGTGTCGCCGTTCTTCAGCTTGTAGCGCAGGGGAACAATCTTGCCGTTCACCTTCGCGCCCACGCACCGGTTGCCCACGTCCGAGTGGATGGCGTACGCGAAGTCCACCGGCGTCGCGCCGCGCGGCAGCGAGCGCACGTCGCCCTTGGGCGTGAAGACGAAGACCTCGTCGGTGAAGAGGTCCACCTTCACCGTCTCGAGGAACTCCTTCGGGTCCTTCAGGTCCTGCTGCCACTCCATGAGCTGGCGCAGCCAGGCGAACTTCTCGTCATCCTTGGAGATGACGGCCTTGCCCTCCTTGTACTTCCAGTGGGCGGCGATGCCTTCCTCGGCGATCTTGTGCATCTCCGCCGTGCGGATCTGCACCTCCACGCGCTCGCTCAGCGGGCCAATCACCGTGGTGTGCAGCGACTGGTACATGTTGGGCTTCGGAATCGCGATGAAGTCCTTGAAGCGCCCCGGCACCGGCTTCCACATCTCGTGCACCAGGCCCAGCGCCTCGTAGCAGGCGGGAGCTGCGGGGGAGATGATGCGGAAGGCGATGATGTCGTGGATCTGATCGAAGTCGATGCCCTGCGACTTGATCTTCTTGTAGATGCTGTAGACGTGCTTGAAGCGGCCGGAGACCTCGCCCTTCAGGCCGCGCTCCGCGAGCTTGGAGCGGATGAGGTCGCAGGTGTCCTCGATGTACTTCTCCCGCTCCTTCTTGCGCTTGTTGAGCTTCTCCTGGAGGCCGAAGAACTCCTGCGGCTTCACGTAGCGGAAGCTCAGGTCCTCCAGCTCCGTCTTTATCCAGGAGATGCCGAGCCGGTTCGCCAGGGGCGCGTAGATGTCCAGCGTCTCCTGGGCGATGCGCGCCTGCTTCTCCTCGTTCATGTGGTCCAGCGTCCGCATGTTGTGCGTGCGGTCCGCCAGCTTCACGAGGATGACGCGGATGTCCTGCGCCATCGCGATGATCATCTTCCGGAAGTTCTCCGCCTGCTTCTCCTCCTGGGAGAGCGTGGCGGACGCGGAGAACTTGGACAGCTTGGTGACGCCGTCCACCAGCTGGGCCACCTCCGCGCCGAACAGCTCCGTGAGCTCCTCCGCGGTGGCGAGCGTGTCCTCGATGGTATCGTGGAGCAGACCGGTGACGATGGAGGCCTCGTCCAGCTTGAGGTCCGCGAGGATGCCGGCCACCTCCAGCGGGTGGACGAGATAGGGCTCGCCCGACTTCCTCAGTTGGCCTTGATGCACCTTGGCCGAGTAGACGTAGGCCTTCTTGATGATGTCCAGGTCGGGGTCCGGGTGGTACGAGGAAACCCGTTGGAGGATGTCGTTCAGGCGGATCATCGAAGCAGGGGGAATCGTAACTTCGTGCCGGAGGGGGGGCAACGTTGCCCCACGGAACCTGTCGTATTTCTCTTCCAGACGTGTCCCACCCATCGCGTTCGCTTTCGTTGACCCGACGTTTTACGCGCCCGTAGATTCGCCTACGCCCATGTCACAGCTCTTGTTGTCGTCTCTCTCCGTGGTTTGCCCGACCTGTGACGGGTTCAATCCGCCGCGCTCGGCCTCCTGCGTGCTCTGCGGCCAGGCGCTGGGAGACGCACCCGCGGCCAGGCCTCCCGCCGCGAAGCCCGCCGCCACCACCCGGCCCCCCGCCGCGACGCCTCAGGGAGGTCGGCCCGCCGCCGTGGCCTCCTTCCCCGGCCCCGCCTCCAAGACGGGCGAGCCCGCCAGCCCCCCTGTCACTCCGCCTCCGCCCAGCGCCATTCCTCCCGGTATGCGCCCCTCCGCCCGGACGCCGCCGCCCACGGCCGCCGCCGGGTTGATGGTGGAGCGGCCCGCCAGCACGCGCCCGCCCGCGCCCGCGACTCCGCCCTCCCTGGCCCCCCGGGGCTCGGCGCCCGCGGGGCCCGCCAACACCCGACCGCCGCCTCCGGTGCCGGATGCCGCCCTGCCCGGCCGAGCTGGCGCCACGGCTCCTCCCGTCGCGGCCCCCCGCCCCGCCCCCGCCGCGTCGCGGTTCGGCCTGGCGGTCATCGCGGGCTCGACGCGGGGCCAGCGCTACAAGCTGCCCGTCACCGGTTGCGTCGTCGGCCGCCAGCGCGGCGCCATCCTCTTCCCCGATGACGGCTTCGTGTCCCCGCTTCACGCCACCTTCCTGGTGAAGGACGGCGCGCTCTTCGTGCGTGACGAGTCCAGCGCCTCGGGCGTGTTCGTCACGGTGGCGGGCACGGAGGCCATCACCGCGCGCACCCACTTCAGCGCGGGCCAGCGGCTGTTCCGCTTCACGGGCCGGCTGGAGACGCCCGTGCCGGTGCCCGGTCGTCCCCTCGTCTACGGCGCCCCGGTGCCGCTCGGCCAGGCCGTGTACGGCGTCGAGGAGGTCATCTTTGGTGGCCGGGGAGGCCGCGCGGTGGTGACGGCCGCCCCGCTGCTCACGCTGGGCCAGGCGCACTGTGACTTGAGCTTCCCGGGAGACGAGGGCCTCGCCGGTCGCCACTGCGAGCTGTCCCCCACTCCCACGGGAGCACTGCTGCGCGACTTGTCCGGCGGCCTGGGCACCTACGTGCGCATCCCCGCGGGCGAGGAGCGTCCCCTGCGCCCGGGAGACCGCGTGCGCCTGGGGCAGCACGTGCTCCAGGTGGAGACGCTCGGCTAGTCGGTCAGCGTGAGCGCATGGGCACTTCGCCCGGCGCGCTCGCTACGGGCTGGACGGGCGGGCCACGGCGCCACCCAGGCGCTGCTCGATGACCGGGCGGGCCTTCGAGTCCGCCACCTCGCGCAGGTGCCGCGACCACCAACCCCGCGCCTCCTCGAGCTGATCCTTCTGCCAGTAGAGTTCGCCCAGTTTGAGGGCCAGCTCCGGGTCCGGGTTCTTCTCGAAGGCCTCACGGTACTTGGCAATGGCGAGCCCCGCGTCTCCACGCTCCAGCGCGAGGTCTCCCGCCTGCACGTGCATGCGGGACTCCTCCAGGTTGCGGTTCGTCGCGAGGATCTGCTGCTCGTACAGCGGCTGCTCGGCGTCGCCCACCGACGTGCTCACCTTGCCGGGCACGGGCGCGTTGCGCGGGACGGCGAAGGGGGAGATGGGGCCCGTCTTCCCGCCGCCGTTGAAGTAATAGAAGTAGGTGAAGAAGAGGGCCGCGCCGAGCACCAGCAGCACGGTGAGCGACTTGAAGAAGAAGCCCAGTCCTCCGCCGCTCACCCCGGGCTGCGTGGGGATGATGGAGTCGGTCTTCTCCCGCGTCGCGGGCATGACGTTGGCGTTGGAGGGCAGCGGTGAGAGCACGTCCGGCAGCGCGCGGACCGTGGCCTCCACCGTCATCTCATTGCCCCACTCCGGCGCCGTGGCGTCGTCGTTGCGTCCGGTGGACGACTTGCGCGGCAGCGGCGCGAGCACCGCCGACGGCTGGGGCCTCCGCGAGGGCGACTCCGTGCGACGCCGCTCCTTCTCCACCGCCATCAGCTCCGCGCGGAACGCCTCCGCGTTGGCGGGCCGGTCATCCGGGCTCTTGGAGAGCGTGCGCAGGATGAGCCGCTCCATGGCCGGGGAGATGCGCGCGTCGGGCCGGCGCCGCGTGGGAGGCGGCGGCTCCTCGGTGAGGTGCTTGGTGGCGAAGCCCACCGCCGAGTCCGACTCGAACGGCAACAGGCCCGTCATGAGCTGGTAGAGGATGACGCCCACGGCGTACAGGTCCGAGCGGTGGTCCAGCGTCGCGCCGCGCGCCTGCTCCGGGGACATGTACTCGGGCGTGCCGCAGACGAAGCCCGCGCGCGTGAGGGCGGGACCGTCATCGGTGGAGTCGGTGATTTTCGCGATGCCGAAGTCGAGCACCTTGACGAAGTCCGGCTCGTTGCGCCGCTGCTCCACCATGATGTTCTCGGGCTTGAGGTCTCGGTGGATGACGCCCGCGCCGTGCGCGTCCGAGAGCGCGCCGAGCACCTGGCTGACGATGCGCACCACGCGCCCCTCGCCCAGGGGCCACTCGCGGCTGAGGATCTGGTGCAGGTCCTGCCCCGCCACGTACTCCATGGCGATGAAGAGCGCGCCGTCCTCGGCCTGGCCGAAGTCCAGCACGCTGATGGAGTTGCGGTGGTTCAGCCGGCTGGCGGCCTTGGCCTCGCGCTGGAAGCGCGCCACGGTGCGCTCGTCCGACAGCAGCGTGTGCCGGAGGACCTTGAGCACCACCACCTTGTCGAGGGAGATCTGCCGGGCTCGGAACACGCGGCCCATGCCTCCCTCGCCAATGAGGGCCTCGACCCGGTATTTCTGGGCAATCGTCAGGCCGACGTAGTCGTCAGCATCCGGCGCGCGCACGAGTGTCGCGCCGCAGGCCGGGCAGAAACGGGAGGATTCTTGGGCGTCAGCGCCGCAGGAGGGGCAGTGCAAGTCAACGTCCCCGAAGGGTGGGGTCCGGAGTTCACCACGTCGCTCGGGTCATGAGCAAGCCGCTCGCAAGACGAGCAACCACGCTTGACCCCTGGTAGAAACGCGGAGCCCTCATGGAAGCGATGGAATACTGCCCCCGTTGCGACGCCGAAAACCCCCGGGATGCCACCGTCTGCCGAGCGTGCGGCTCTCCGCTGCGCTCCGGGACGATGGTCATGGCCGTGGCCAGCCTGTCCACGCGCCCCCAGGTCTCCATCCGCGTGGTGCGGGCCGACGGCGGCCCCGAGTCCGTCGTCCGCATGCAGCGAGACACCCTCACCTGCGGCCAGCAGGGGGAGATCTCCCTCCCGGACGACCCCTTCATCATGCCCGTCCAGATGCGCTTCTTCTTCTCCGGCTCCCGGCTGGCGGTCGAGGACGTGGGCGGCGCCAACGGCGTCTTCGTGCGGCTGCGCCAGGAGCGGGAGCTGTCCCCGGGCGGTGAGCTGCGCCTCGGCCGGCAGCGGCTGGTGCTGGAGCCCATCCCCACCGCGACGCAAGGCCCTGGGGGAACGCAGATCTGGGGCTCGCCGGATCCCGGCTACCGCCTGCGGCTCATCCAGCTGTTGGAGGGCGGGCTGCGGGGCGGGGCCTATCCGCTGCGCGAGGGCGACAACCTGCTCGGACGCGAACAGGGCGACCTCATCTTCCCCACCGACGGCTTCGTCTCCGGGCGACACGCGGTGCTGCAGGTCCGCCAGGACCGCTTGACGGTGCGGGACGTCGGCTCGTCCAACGGCACGTTCATGCGGCTGGCCGGCCCCACCTTCGTGGACAACGGGGACCACTACCTCATCGGCCGGCAGCTGCTCCGGGTCGAAATCCAGGCGCCGCTGGCCTGAAGCGGCACCCTCCCGGCACTCGCGCCCGGGCCGCACGGGGAACTCCCGCGCGGCCCAGGGCCCCCACGGCGCTCAGCCGTAGGACTTCTCTTTCTTCTCCTGCTCCTCCTTGCAGCGGATGCAGAGCGTCGTCACCGGACGCGCCTCCAACCGCTTGGGGGAGATGTCCTCCTCGCATCGCTCGCAGATGCCGAACGTGCCGTCCTCGATGCGAGCCAGCGCCCGATCTATCTTCGTGAGCAAGAACTTCTCCCGGTCCCGCAGTCGGAACTGCATCGACTGGGCGTACTCCGAAGAGGCCAGGTCAATCTCATCGGGGAGGTCGTCCGTGTCGAAACTCGCCTCCTCCAGCAGGGTCTTCTTGGCGTTCTCGAGCAGGCTCGTCTTGCTGTCCTCGAGCATCTTCTTGTAACGCTTGAGATCTTTCTGGTTCACAGCCTTCGCTCCAGTGCGCGAGGGTTTTTGGGCCCTGTCCCCCAAAAAAAGGGCCCGAAAGCTTTATTCAGGGAGCTGTCGGTGTCAAGCTGACCCAGTCACGACTGCGGGTGAACGGGAGGGCGGTTGAGCGAGAACACGAAGTTTGATCGGGAGTTCCTGCGCTCGGCCCTCTCGCTGGCCGCCAAGAGCGATGTGGATCATTTCCTCTACATCTGTGACACGCCCATCCCTCCCGAGGAACTTCGGGGCCGGCCTGCTCGCAAGAAGCTCGTGTATGCGGTGACGCTGGACAAGCTGGCACAGGAGCACCTGCTTCGGAAGGTCCGTGCGCTCGTCATCCCCGCCTACGACTACTCGCGCACCGAGCGGGTGAAGGTGGCGCTCGTCTCCGCGCTCTCGCAGGGGGCGTTCAAGGAAGGCGACCTGGTGCTCTGCATGACGGGCCGTGTGGGTCGCGCGCCTGACACGCTGATGCAGATGCGGATTGGTGGCTCGCTGGATGATCGGCTCGCGATTGAAGGGGTGAAACTGGGCGAGGAGTTTAACTCCCAGGTGGTCGACGCGCTCATCCAGTTGGCGCTCCAGATTGGCCAGGAGGGCTTCGAGGGCCATCCCATCGGCACCATCATCACCATCGGCGACCACACGACGGTGCTGGAGAAGAGCCGGCAGATGACCATCAACCCGTTCCAGGGCCTGTCCGAGGCCGAGCGGAACGTGTTGGACCCGAAGATTCGGGAGGCCATCAAGAATTTCTCGGTGCTGGACGGCGCCTTCATCATCCGCGAGGACGGCGTGGTGCTGGCAGCCGGGCGCTACCTGTCCGCGCAGGACGAGCTGGTGAAGATTCCGCTCGGCCTGGGTGCCCGGCACGCGGCCGCTGCGGGAATCACCTCCTCCACGGCCTGCATCGCGCTGGTGGTGAGCCAGACGTCCGGCGCGGTGCGCCTCTTCAAGGGCGGCAACATCGTCCTGGAGCTGCACCAGACGGCGCGCCGAACCTGAAGCACGAAGCTCAGTCCGCGGTGTCCACCTTGTCCTGGCGCTCCTCGCGGTAGACCTCCGCCAGCGCGTGCGCGCGCTCCACCTCGTCGCGGGCGGCGTCCACCACCAGCGCATGTTCGAAGCGGGCCACCTGCTCCTTCAGCGCGTCGGTGACGATGCCGCCCAGGGTGAGGCGCGCGGAGGCGCTCTCCCGCTCGCGGCGCAGCTCCTCCACCCTGTCTCCCAGCTCCGCGGCGGCCTCCAGCAGCAGCTTGCCGTCCGAGTCCGCGCGCTCCAGCGACTCGCGGGTGGTGGCCAGCAGGGCCTCCGCCTGCGTGCGGTCCTTCGTGAGCACCGCCACGGCCTTCGAGTCCCCTCGCGACGCGGCGGTGGCCTGGCGCGAGGCCAGCTCGTCCAGGCGGCGCGAGTAGCGCTCCACCGCGCGAGCCAGGTCCCCTTTCAGGGCGAGCAACGTGGCGGCGGACTTGCGCAGCTCGGCGGCCTGTCGGTCAAGGTTCTCCAGCAGCTCGTCGAAGGCGACGAGCGGGTCGGCCGGGCGGGCGCGCTCCTTCTTCCGTTTCCAGAGGCCGAAGAACATGGCGTTGGACGCAAGCCTAGCCGAAGGGCCGGCACAACAGCCGCACCCGCGTGAGCGCGTCCGTCACCGACGGTCCTCCCACGGACAGCGCGGCGAGGTAGCGCGCCGGGGTCAGCCCATACACCGCGAGCAGGTGCTGGAGGAGAACCACGCTCTCCGTGGCGCGCTTGTCGGCGGGAGCCAGCGAGGCGGCCTCGACGAGCGCGCCGAGGATGTCCACCACGCGCCCCACGACGTCGGGGCCGGGCACCTGTCCGCCCTCGGGGCGCGGCGGAGCTTCGGGGAAGAGGGCCTCGAACGAGGCCTCCACGGCGACGGGGGCCACGGTGTTGCGCCCGGTGGCGACGCGCTCCAGCGCCTCCAGATGGGGCGCGAGCTTGTCCAGCGCATCCGGCGTCGCGGGCACGTCCCGAGGCAGCAGCGTGCGCCAGGGCGTGTCGAACTCGGTGCGAGCCCACTGAATCTCCTCGTCGGAGAGGTGGTGGTAGAAGGCGCGGATGCCGGAGGCACGCTGCTCGCGGACGAGCGAGCGGAGGTCCGGGTTCTCCTCGCCCAGGGAGATGAAGCTCAGGGCGATGTCCAGCGAGCCCATGGGCGCGCGAGTGCGGCGGATGAGGTCCAGGTCCACGCGGTCCTCGCCGTCCGTGACGAGAACCACGGTGGCGCGGGCGAGGTACGGGTCTCGTCCCTGCGCGGCGCGGATGGAGTCGAAGGCCGACATCAGCGCGAGGGAGATATCCGTCTGGCCCTCCGCCGGTGAGTCCCGGAAGAGTCGCTCAATCTGGCGGGTGGCCTCGGTGGCGGTGTCCACGCGGGCCAGCTCGGTGGGCACGTCGTTGAAGAAGCTGAAGTAGAGCGGGTCGAACGTCTCCCCCCGGCGAGCCTTGACGCGCAGGTTGTTCAGCTCGGCGATGATGAGGGCGTCCCGGAAGCGGGCCCTGGCGCCGTGCATGGAGCCGGAGGCGTCGCAGACATAGACGCGCACGGCGGTGCGCTTCACCTTCTTCGACTGGGGAGGCGGCGCGTCTTCCAGATAGGCGCGCACCAGCTGCCGGTTGGCCGCGAGGTCCCTGAGCAGCATCCGGGGGTCGGTCAGCACGAAGTTGTGCACCTCGTGCAGGCCGCCCGTCACCTCGAAGGTCATCGTCTGGGTGGGATAGGGAACGCGCCGAGGCACGGGCCGCGACACCTGGGTCTCCGCCAGGACGATCTCCTCCGAGAGCGCATCCTCCACGTCGAAGTAGCGGGCACACCCCGCCGCCAGCTCGAAGGTCGCGAGCTGCTCGGGCCGCAGCGAGAAGGCCAGGTCCGCCAGCAGCTCGTCCGGGCGCGGCGCGGCTGTCTCCGGCCGCGCTTCCTTGGGCGCGGACTCACCGAACCAGTGGGCCAGCGCATCTCGCTCTGCGCGCTCCACCAGGTCCGTCAGGTGGGCGCGAGAGGGCAACAGGGGCTCCAGTGCCGAGCGGGCGGACGCCGCCAGCTCCAGGTCCCCCGCCTCCAGCGCGCGCTCGTAGAGGCCCCGCAGCGAGCGATATGCGGCCTGCGGGTCATGTCGGGCCGCGTGACGCACGTGGCGCAGGAACTCCTCCAGCGAGCGCACGGCCGGAACGGCGCGCGTGCGCTCGCGGGCCTCGGCCACCTCGCGGCGCAACGGCAGGCCGCGCTCGCGGTCATGGTCCGCGCCCAGACGCAGCAACATCTCGTGGGCCAGGTCCAGGTCCCTGCGCTTCTGCACGACGTCGACGACGTTCTCCTGGGCGCGCAGCGCGAAGTACTCGGCCACGGCCATCCGGGAGCTGCTGGGCGGCCGCTGCTTCCTCGCGGAAGCCGGGCGCTCGAAGGCGACGAAGTCCTCGTCGTCATCGACGGGCGCCGACGGCGGACGGGCGAAGAGGTCGGCCACCTTCACGGCCCGCGCGAGCTGGACGAAAGCTCGCTCGAGCACCGTGACGGTTCCTGGCGGCATCACTCCCGCACGCCAGGCGCGCTCCACGCCCTCCACGCACGCCTCCATTTCCTGCAGGGCCTGGCCGGCGCGTGACTGGAGCCCCTGGGACAAGGCCCCCGCCAGCCCTCGACGAGCCCCCAGCTCGCGCAGCAGCTGCGCATCCGCGGAGGTGTGGACGCCCACCTTGTCCAGCTCCCGGTCCAGCAACGCGAGCACGGGAAGGGCCAGGTCGCCGGGCCCGGTGACTTTGCGCCCGAACGTCCACCAGCGCGGCCCACCCCCGGGGGGCGCCGGGTGGCGGAGCGCGTCCAGGCGCCGTCGCAGGTCCGTGAGCCGCCGGGAGAGCATGCTCAGCCGCCTCTCCGCGCCCTATCCGACGGGGACGTGCTCACGCGGCGGACCGCCGCTCCAGCACCTGGCGGCTGTAGCGTCCGAAGTCCTCGTCGATACCTCGCAGTTGGACATCCAGCCGCTGAGCGCCCTCCCCCACCTCGCCTGGAATGGCTGCGAGCAGCGACAGCACGCCCTTGAGGCGCACCAGCTCCCCTTCCTTCAGGGCCAGCAACGGGAAGCGACTGCGCACCAGCCGGTCCACCGTGCGCTCCACCTCGGGCCGCTCCGTCAAGGACTCAGGTGTCGGCAGCGCGGTGAGGAGCTGGGTGAGCCAGCTTCGCAGGTACTTCACGCGAGTGTGGATGAAGGTGAGCTCCGCCTGGGCCACCGCCGCGCGGGCGCTCTCGGAGAAGAAGGCCGAAGCCGAGCCTCCCCGGGTGAACGCGAGCTGTCCATCCAGGCCCAGCAACGCCGCCAGCTCGCCATCCGGAGCCTTGGCGGAGAACTCTCCCCGGTAGAAGACGTAGGCATCGCCGTTGAGGACGGCGGCGGCCGCAGGAGCCGGGGCCGCCCCCTCGCGCGTGAGGTGGCGGGCGTGCTCGCGGAGCCGCCCGTCAAGGATGCCCTGGCACTCCCCCATCACCACGTCGACAGGCAGGCCCTCGCGCCGGAGGTTCTCCGCCACGGCCTGCACCGCGCGCCCATACTGCTCGATGCGATCAAACGGAGTGGAGGCCAGCACCTCGCGCGCATACGCGAGGCCCAGGGGCAGCAGCAGCTCCTCCTTGAAGCTCCGTTGCGTCGGGTCCAACGCGACCAGCGACTGCTCCAACTGGGACAGGCGTCGCGAGTCCGCGGCCAGCGTCTCCAGCGGCTCCTTGCGGCTCCGCACGGACGTCCCCTGGAATGCGACGGTCGCCCGGCGCCGCAACGCGCCCACCACCCGCTTGCGCGCGGCGGCCTCCGCCAGGCGCAGCCGCTCCACCGCCACGGGGGCACCTTCACCGAGGATGCCCACCAGGTCGGCGGTCCTGGACAGCTCCTCCTCCAGGTTGTCCGCCAGCCCCACCAGCCCCTCCAGCTTGAGGCCCTCCTCGAAGTCCGCGCTCTCCGCGGTCAGGGCAATCATCTCCAGGGCCCCCTCCAGGAAGCGCGCCGTGGACTCGCTCAACGGAGCCAGACCGACTTTCAGCTCGGGGATGACGCGGCACAGCTCCAGCACGTCCTGGAACGAGGTCAGCAGGGCCAGCCCTCCCCGCCCCTCGCCCTGTCCCGCCATGCCTCGCGCGAGCCGCTGGTCCATCGCCGCGACCAGCGCCCGGGCGGACACCAGCAGCGGGGCGCGGTTCTGCGGATGACGGGGCCCGGGCACCAGCTTCGTCAGCAGGCCTCGCGCCGAGGTGGACGCCATGGACGGCTGCCAGTTGCGTGAGAGGGCCTCCACCGCCGACGCCTCATCGGACGCGCCCAGCGACTGGGCCTCGCGCTCCTGTCCCCCGCCCAGCTCCTGTCGGACCTTCGCGATGACCTCATCGAAGGTGCGCTGCTCCAGCCTGACGATTTCGAGCTGCGCCCGCTCCCGGGGGTCCACCACCGACTTGAGCAGCGCCTCCGTCTCGGCGGACGGGGGCCCTCCGAGCAGGAAGAACCAGCGCAGCGCGTCCAGGTCCTCCACGCTGGCCTCCAGCGGTCGCTCCGGCCGCCGGTAGATCTGATCTCTCACCACCGCGGCCTTCAGCGCCCACAGCGCCTTCACGGCGGAGCGCTGGGAGAAGTACTTCGTGGGCACGTAGTCGGGCAGCTTGGAGACCTGAGCCGTCAGCGCCCGCTCCAGGGCCTCCGCCAGCAACTCCACGCCCTCCAGCACCTCACTGGGGACCTTCACCCTCGACACGGCGTCCTGCAGCAGGTCCACCTGCTGCAACGAGAGCGGGGCCCGCAGGTCCGCCCGAGCACCCTGCGCGAAGCGCTGCAGCATGGCCGCGCGGCTCTCCTTCCGGGCGAAGGACTTGGGCACGAAGCTGATGAAGCTCAGCCGGTCGGCGAAGGCGAGCAGCAGCTCCGGTGAGCGCGCCAGCACCTCGGAGAGATACCGGTTGCTCGTCATGATGACGCACTCGGTGCGCCCCGCCGTCACCCGCCGGCCGTGCTTCAGCTCGCGCTCGAACAGTACGTTGAGGATGGAGCGCAGCAGCATGTCCCGGCCGTCGAAGATCTCGTCCAGGAACGCGTGCTGCGAGCCCAGCATGCCCTCGTCGGTGAGGTACTCGGTGCGCCCCGTCTCCGTCAGGACCTTGAAGTCCACGGGGCCCAGCAGGTCCGTCTGCACGGTGGACTCGGCGAGCTGCTTGGAGAACAGCGAGGGCTGGCCGGTGTGCTCGTCGATGATGCGCCCCAGCACCGCGCTGGCGATGGCGCTCTTCGCCGTCCCGGGAGGCCCTATCACCAGCACGTGCTCCCGACTCAGGAGGGCCAGCTCGAGCTGCGTGAAGAGCGTCTCTCGCTCCAGGTAGACGTCCCGCAGCTCGCTGAAGAAGTGGCGAAAGGCGCGAGCGGCCTGGAGATAGGGCGGCGGATGGGCTTGCACGAACCCATGCTACCCGCCGCCCTCTGTCTATTTGAAGTGGACCGCGCAACCCGCGTCCGAACAGGCCCTTCCGGCGATCTTGAACCGGTAGCGGGCGAGGACCCGGTAGAGCACGTCCGAGAGCTGGCGAAGCCCGGGGACGTAGTAGACGTACAGCAGCCGCCCCAAGGGGTGCCTGCCCAGCGCCCTGACGATGGCCTCCGCCCCTTCCAGCACCCGCCCATCCGCCTGGACGAGCTGCATGGCGTTCTCGCACCGCTCCGCGCTGATGCCCGGGAAGGCCTCCAGCACGCCCTCATCCCGGAACGAGCGAAGCTGCGTCCCCCGGCCCCCCAGCATCCTCTGGAACTCGCGGGCCGCGCCGCTGCAGATGCGGCAATGCCCGTCGTAGAGGATCACATCGTTCCCCGGCGGCGTCGTCTTCAGCACCATCCGCGTCACCTCCACCCTGGGTTCTATGTCAGCGGGAAACGAGCGTGTCATGCAGATGCGCATGCACGCCGCGCCAGATGTCATGCTGCCGCTCAATCGGGTCCATCAGCTTGAGGCCCACCGTCGTCGCGGGTGAGCTGCCCTGGAAGGCCGAGTACTGGCGCAGTCGCGTTCCACCCGCCCCGTCCTCCTCGAACACGAAGCGGTTCGTCCCCCGCAGCGGGTGCCCGTCCAGGGTGGTGATGTGGACGGTATGCGTCCTGGCCTCCAGCTGGAACACCACGGGGGCCCAGACCGGAGGAGGCCCCTTCTCCTCCAGGAACACCTTCGCCCCGTCCGCCAGCGCTCCGGTGGCCGGCTGGAGGCGGATGCCTGAGGACTCGAACACGGGCCCGGGGTTGCGCACGAAGTAGGCCCAGGCCACCTCGGGCGGGACACCTGGAAGCGCGCTGGTGTAGTCCGTCAGGGACGTGGGCGCCCCCTGGATGGGAGGGCTGGGCTCCAGGAGCCGCAGGTGCCCCCGCGCATAGGCATCCATCACGCTCCCGCCCCTCATCACCAGGCTCGCGGTGGCCGCCTCCGATTGCGCCAGCGTGAAGGCGCCCTGCTTCAGCTGCTCCCGCACGCTCCCCATGGGCCGAGGAGGAAACGAGCCGCCCACCGCGAAGTCGAAGCCATTCGACCCGCCCGTCCTCGGGCCGCAGCGAGGCCCTGGCCCCAGGAAGCCTCCCGCGCTTCCAGGCCACAGGCCCTGGAACACCTCCAGCGTGCTGGCCGAAGCGTCCTTCATCGAAGGCGGAGCACCACGAGCGGGAGCGGAGTCGAGGGAAGCCGCCCCGACCTCGCCTTCGACAGGCAGGGACGAGGCGGAGGACAGCGGGGACGCGACGCGAGTCATGCGGGCACCTCACACGAAGACGTGGAGCCCCGCCCCGTTGCATCCCCATCACCAACGCGCATCCCAGTCCCCTCAACCCCTTGCCGCCCACCCCGCGTCCCGCCTCGCATACGGCCATCCAGCGGCTCGGAAGCCTCGGGCCCTGGAAACGCAGAAGGGCCGGCCCCCCGCGTGTGGCGGGAGCACCGGCCCTCTGCTTCACCACCCAGGCCTCAAGGGGCCCTGGGGGCTATGACTGGCGGAATTCGGCGTCCACCACGTCGTCCTTCTTCGCGCCCGGCTGAGCCCCGGGAGCAGCGCCACCCGGAGGAGGCTCGCCACCCGGCGCCCCACCCGTGGCCTTGTACATCTCCTCGGCGGCCTTGTAGCTGGCGGCCTGGAGCTTCTCGAGCGCGGACTTGATGGCGTCCTTGTCCTGGCCCTCGCGGACCTTGTTCAGCTCCGCCACGCTGTCCTCGAGCGCCTTCGCCACGTCCGGAGTGAGCTTCTCCTTGTTCTCCTTGACGAGCTTCTCCGCGGCGTAGGACTGGGCCTCCGCCTGGTTCTTCAGCTCCACCAGCTCGCGGCGCTCCTTGTCGGCCGCCTCGTTCGAGCGGGCGTCGGCGACCATCTTCTCCACCTCGTCCTTCGCGAGACCGGACGAGTGGGTGATGGTGACCTTCTGCTCCTTGCCCGTCGCCTTGTCCTTGGCGTTGACGTTGAGGATGCCGTTGGCGTCCAGGTCGAACGTCACCTCGATCTGCGGCACGCCACGCGGCGCGGGCGGCAGACCCGTCAGGTGGAAGCGACCCAGGCTCCGGTTGTCGTTCGCCATCTCGCGCTCACCCTGGAGCACGTGGATCTCCACCTGCGACTGGCCATCCGCCGCAGTGGAGAACGTCTCCGACTTGCGCGTGGGGATGGTGGTGTTGCGCTCGATGAGCTTGGTCATCACCCCACCCAGCGTCTCCACGCCCAGGCTCAGCGGCGTCACGTCCAGCAGGAGGATGTCCTTCACCTCGCCGGAGAGCACGCCGGCCTGCACCGCCGCGCCCACGGCGACGACCTCGTCCGGATTCACCGAGCGGTTGGGCTCCTTGCCGAACAGCCGCTTCACCGCTTCCTGCACCTTCGGGATGCGCGTGGTACCACCCACGAGCACGACCTCGTTGAGGTCCTTGAGGTCCACGCCCGAGTCCTTCAGGCACTTGCGGCACGGCTCCAGCGAACGCTCGATGAGGTCATCGATCATCGCCTCGAACTTGGCGCGCGTGAGCTTCAGGTTGAGGTGCTTCGGACCGGACGCGTCCGCCGTGAGGAACGGCAGGTTGATGTCCGTCTCCGTCGCGCTCGACAGCTCGATCTTCGCCTTCTCCGCCGCCTCCTTCAGGCGCTGGAGGACCATCTTGTCCTTGCTGACGTCCAGCCCCGTGTCCTTCTTGAACTCAGAGATCAGCCAGTCCATGATCCGCTGGTCGATGTTGTCACCGCCCAGGTGCGTGTCGCCGTTGGTCGCGAGCACGTCGACCACGCTCTCGCCCACCTCCAGGATGGAGATGTCGAACGTGCCGCCGCCGAAGTCGTAGACGGCGATCTTCTCGTCCTTCTTCTTGTCCAGGCCGTACGCGAGCGCCGCCGCGGTCGGCTCGTTCACGATGCGCCGCACCGTGAGGCCCGCGATCTCCCCCGCGTCCTTCGTGGCCTGGCGCTGGGCGTCGTTGAAGTACGCCGGGACGGTGATGACCGCCTCCGTCACCTTCTCACCCAGGTAGTTCTCCGCCGCGCGCTTGAGCTTCAGCAGGATCTGCGCGCTGATCTCCGGGGCGCTGTACTGCTTGCCATCCAGTTCGATGCGCGCGTCGCCGTTGGGCCCCCGAGCAACCTTGTAGGGGACCAGCTTGGCCTCCTCGGTCACCTCGTCATGCCGCCGGCCCATGAAGCGCTTGCTGGAGTAGATGGTGCGCTCCGGGTTGGTGATGGCCTGGCGCTTCGCCACCTGACCAACCAGCCGCTCGCCGTCCTTGGTGAACGCGACGACCGAGGGCGTGATGCGGCTGCCTTCCTCGTTGACGATGACCTTGGGCTCGCGACCCTCCATGATCGCCACCACGCTGTTCGTGGTGCCCAGGTCGATCCCAATAATCTTGCCCACGGTTCGTATCCTCCGGAAATAACTGCGTTTTCTGCGAAAGCTCCTGATGTACGCCCAACGTAACCACCCACCCCCCTGTGTCAAACCGGAGGCGACGTCGGGCCCTCTGACACAAGGTGATGCTCCCGGGTGCGTAGCGCAGTGCGCACGAGGCTGGCTGCCGCGTCACGTCATCGCCACCTTCACGACACGGGTGCGTAACGCGCTCTACACCCCCGCCACCCTCAGGTAGCAACCGGGCGACCTTCCGCACTGCAACCAACGCTGCAACCCCTTGGAATGACATGCCTGCCCGCCTGCTGACGCCCCGCGTCACCCGTTGGCAATGAAAGTGCACATTGCGGCAGCGCGTCGATGTCGGGTTCCCCCACCCGCACCTACCCTGGAGCCTGTCCCCATGCTGGTTCAGCCCCTGCGCTCTCCGGACCTCCGCCGCTCCCCGTCGGCGGACGTGTCCGTCGAACCCAAGGTCGCGGTGCTCCTCAACGCCAATGCCCGGAAGGTGGATGCCCGGGTGGTGAAGTCCCTGTCGCACGTGGTGCCGGAGCAGGACCTGTTCCTCTCCCGCTCGCAGTTGGACGGCCGGCGCATCGCCCAGACGGTGCTGGAGCGCGGCTATCCCATGGTCTTCACGGGCGGCGGCGACGGGACCTTCATGGGCTTCGTCAACGAGGTCCTCCAGCAGGTCGGCCCCCGAGGCCGCTTCGCCGGTCAGCAGGCGCCGCGCTTCGGCATCCTCAAGCTGGGCACGGGCAACGGCATCGCCGCCCACGTCAACGCCTCCGGAACCCGGGGCGACGGCATCCTCAACGACGTGCTGCGCGCCCGCACGGGTGAAGTCCCGGGCTTCCGCCCCATGGACCTGCTGATGGTGGACGGCCAGCGCGCGCCCTTCGCGGGGCTGGGCGTGGATGGCAAGGTGCTCAACGACTACATCTGGGTGAAGGAGAACCTGGGCAAGGGGCTCCTCAAGAGCGTGCTGTCCGGCAGCGGCGGCTACTTCTCAGCGGTGGCCTGCAAGACGGTGCCGCACTACCTGACGAACTCCACCTGGGTGGAGTGCGAGGTCGTCAACGGGCAGGCCGGCGAGGCGTACCGCCTGGGCGCGGACGGCCAGCCCGTGGGTGAGCCGGTGGCCCCTGGCGAGCTGCTCTTCCGGGGCAAGCTGATGATGGCCGCCGCGGGCACCATGCCCTTCTACGGCTACGGCTTCCGGATGTTCCCCTTCGCGTGTGGCCGGCGCGGCTTCATGCAGCTGCGGCTGGGCCAGGTGACGCCCACGCAGGTGCTGGCGAACCTCCCCCGGCTGTGGAACGGCCGCTGGTTCCCGCAGGGCCTGCACGACTTCCACGTCCGCGAGGCCACCATCCGCTTCGCGCGCCCCATGCCCTTCCAGGTGGGCGGCGACGCGGCCGGGTATCGGGATCAGGTGTCGCTGTCGGTGGCGCCCGAGTCCATCGAGCTGGTCGACTTCAACGGCGCGCTGAACTAGCCCGCGCCACGAGGGGATGGGCCCTCCGCCCTCCCCTGCTTCCGCCTAGCCCCTGTCGCGTGACGCCGGAGGCTTCTCGCCCGGCTCCTTGCGGCGGCCAATCAGGAAGGCATAGCTGACGCTGGCCTTGCCGTTGCTCTCGCGGTGCAGCGCCAGCTCCTCGCGCAGCGGGGACGCCTGGGGGCCGGACGTGGGCCTCAGACTGGCCTCCACCTCGCGGTAGTAGTCGTCGAGCTCCACGTCGTGCAGCGACTCCGCCGACTCCGGCTCGAAGCCGCCCAGCTCCAGCGACTGGAGCAGCTCGCGCGGCAGCAACAGGGGCGCGCCCAGGCGGCGCTCCCACAGCTCGGCGGCGGCCTTGGGGAGGAAGCGCCCCACCCTCGCGGGGAAGGTCATCCCCAGCCGTCCACGCCTGGCCAGGAGCGGCCTCAGGGCCGACAGCGTCCCGCGCAGGGTGTACAGCACCCGGCCCTGGACGAGGATGGCGTCGAAGGCGCCATCCGGCAGGCCGAGCGAATCCAGGGCCACGCCGCGCACGTCGATGCGGTCCGTGAGGCCCAGGTTGCGCACGCGCTCGCGGAAGGAGGAGACCAGGGCCTCGTCCATGTCGGCGGCGACGACGGAGCAGCCCATCTCCCGGGCCAGCAGCAGCGCCGCGGCGCCATCCGCGCCACACCCGAGCACCAGCACCCGAGCGCCCGGCTCCAGTTGGGCCACCTTGGCGAACCGCCGAGTCACGTCGTCCGAGCTGAACGCGCGCCGGGCGTCCGCGGGGTGGTACAGCGGAAAGGAATCTGCCGGGCTCATGGGCTCCTCATATACCCAACCCCGCCCGGACTTCCAGAGACGGCGCGGGCCCCCCACCCGGGGGAGGAGGCCGCGCGCGTCCGGCGTCACAGGTAGTAGACGACGCGTGGGTCCTTTTTCAGCTGCTCATAGATGGAGCGCCGCTGCTCCTCGGACAGCAGGTACACCGACACGCTGAGGGACAGGTACTTGCCCTTGCTGCTGGGCTGCTCGCGGATGGAGTCCGGCGAGATTTCGGTGCCCATCATCTTCCGGAACAAGTCCCTCACGTGCTCCGCGAAGCCGGGGCCCTGCAGGCCCATCACCTTGAAGGTGTAGACCGAGGGGTACTCGATGAGGGGCTTCTTCTCTCCGTCTTCCGGAGGGGTGTCTCCAGGGCCGTCGGTCGTCATGACGCGTCTCTTCGAGCAGGCACCCGCGGGTGCCTAGAGCAGGTTGGCGGCGAGCTCGGCCAGGGCACTGCGCTCGCCCTTGGCCATGGTGATGTGCGCGGCGATCTTCTCGCTCTTGAAGCGATTGACCACGTGCACCAGGCCGTTGTTGGTCGAATCCACGTAGGGGTTGTCAATCTGGAACGGGTCCCCCGTGAGGATGATCTTCGTGTTGTCTCCCACGCGGGTGATGATGGTCTTCACCTCGTGGGGCGTGAGGTTCTGCGCTTCGTCCACGATGATGAACTGGTTGGGGATGCTCCGGCCGCGGATGTACGTGAGCGGCTCGATTTCCATCAGCCCCAGGTCCAGGAGCTCGTGATAGCCGCGGCCGGCCTTCTTGTCCGCGCGGCTGAGGTTCATCAGGAACTCCACGTTGTCGAAGATGGGCTGCATCCAGGGGTTGAGCTTCTCCTCGACGCTGCCGGGCAGATACCCGATGTCCCGCCCCAGGGGGAAGATGGGACGGCTCACCAGGAGCTTCTGGTAGAGGTTCTCCTCCGTCACCTTCTGGAGTCCCGCGGCGATGGCCAGCAGTGTCTTGCCCGTGCCCGCCTTGCCGACGATGGTGACGAGCTTGATGTCGTCGTTGAGCAGCAGGTCCAGGCAGAAGGCCTGCTCCATGTTGCGCGGGCGGATGCCCCAGGTGCCCTCCTTGCTCTGGCGGAGCAGCGGCACCAGCCGGTTCTTGAGCCCGTGCAGTCGCCCCATGGCGGTGTGCGACGGGTTCGTCTCGTCCTTGAGCAGCACCAACTGGTTGGGGAAGAGCGTGTCCACGTCCGGCAGCTCCACCTCCGCGCCGGGCTTGTACATCTGGTCCACCAGCTCCTTGGGGACCAGCCGCTCCGTGAAGCCCGTGTACAGCTCGGTGATCTCCACCCGCTCGGTGTCGTAGTCCTCGGCGATGAGGCCCAGGGCGTCCGCGCGGATGCGCAGGTTGGTGTCCTTGGTGATGAAGACGGCCTGGGTGTCCGGCTCCTGCTCCATCAGGTCGATGGCCACCGCGAGGATGCGGTTGTCCATCAGGTTGCTGTCCGCCATGGACAGGGGCAGGTCGCGCTCCGTGAAGCACACCCGCAGGAGGCCGCCCCGGGGCATGGGCACCCCTTCCTTCAGCGAGCCCTCCGCGCGGAACGTGTCCAGGTAGCGCGCCACCATGCGGGCGTTGCGCCCCAGCTCGGAGAGATCTCTCTTGAACTGATCAATCTCCTCGATGACGTAGATGGGGATGATGACGTTGTTGTCCTCGAACGCGTAGATGCTGCGCGGATCATGAAGGAGGACGTTGGTATCGAGGATGAAGTTCTTTCGCATCGTGGGTTCGCGCGACCTGATTGGTTCGGGTGCGACCGCTGGGGACCGTGCGACGTGGCTGAGTCTGACGCCTCCTCCAATATAGACAGCGGCTCCGACGGAAGCAGCCTGCTCTGCGTCGGAGGTGCGGGCTGTTCGAAACCCCACGCCTTGGCGCTCAGTGCGCGAGCACGGGGGCGAGCGGGTCGTACCCCAGCAGCTCCGCCAGTCGCTCGGGCGGCGGCCCCGGGGGCATGCGTTCCCAGGGGAAGCGCTGCTGGAGCGCCTCCTCGTCGAGCGTCAGCACCCGCCGGCCGGTCTGCTCGCGGGCCTCGGCCCAGGCCTTGGCGTCGAATGAGCGGATCAACCGGCGGCTGAGCGGCGACAACATGGGCATGGGGGTGAAGGGGAGGTGCTGCCCGTCGGCGTCGCGCATGCAGCCCAGCTCCACGGCCCAGGCGAGCAGCCAGCGGGGCATCTTTCCGCCGGCGCCGCGCAGCGCGAGGAATCTCCCCTGGGCCGCGCCGTCCACGAAGAGGAAGCGCCGGTCATAGACGCTCGCGGCGGCGAAGGTCGAAGGCGTGAGGGCCAGCGCCTCCGCGCCGATGCGCCGGGCCATGAGCATCAGGAGCTCCAGCAGGGGCGCGGAGAGCGCGAGCCCGGGGTGGCTCTGCCCTGGCAGCGGCGGGCGGTGCCAGTCGAAGGAGCGGCCCGGGTTCTGGAGCAGCAGCGCGTCCACATAGAGCAGGGGCGCGGTGGCGAGCGTGTCACCGAGGCCGACCTCGGCGCCGGTGGCCATGCGCAGGGACAAGTCGGCGACGGGGGCGTAGAAGCGGCGGCTCCACAGGATGACGCGGGGGCGGAACGGATCCTCGCCCTGGATGCGCAGCTCGATGGGACCCACGCGCTCCTCGGCGCGCTGGAGCAGGCCGTAGGTGCGGAGCACCCGCTCCAGGCCCTGGTGGCTGTAGGTTCCGAAGAGGAGGCCCACGCGGGTCTTCTGGGAGTCGCCCAGGCCCAGGTCCTCGAGGGAGAGCTCCTCGGGCTCGGGCGTGGCCAGGTCCGCCCCGCTCAGGTGCTGATAGATGCGGCGGTAGCGGGTGTTGATGGGCAGCGTCCGAGGCATGGGGCCTCCTAGTCGTAGCGGATGTCGATGACGGTCAGCTCGATTTCGCCCCGGGGGCGGTGCACCTCGACGGAGTCGCCCACGCCCTTGCGCAAGAGGGCGCGCCCGATGGGGGACTCCACGCTGATACGACCTCCGGCGGCATCAATCTCATCGGACCCGACAATCTGGTACGTCGTGCGTGCTCCGTCCTCGTCCTCCAGGGTGACCGTGGCGCCGAAGTAAACGTGTGCACGGTCACTCTGTTCAGAAGGCGTGACGATGGTGGCGGTGTCCAGGCGCTTTTGTAGGAAGCGGATGCGGCGGTCGATTTCGCGCAGGCGCTTCTTTCCGTAGATGTACTCGGCGTTCTCGGAGCGGTCTCCCTGGGCGGCGGCGGCGGAGACCTCGGCGGTCACCTTGGGGCGCTCCACGTTGAGCAGGCGGATGAGCTCCCGGTGCATCCGCTCGGCGCCCGAGCGGGTGAGGTAGCGGCGGAACGGGGCCTTCTCTTCGCCGTCCTCGGCCTCCAGGTCTTCGTGTTCTTCAGGGGGGAGGTCCTGGTGGGCCATGTCCTCTGTATACCGCCGATGCCTGACGACGGCGTGGGGACGGGGCCCAGGCGTTCACCGGGAGTCGTGGAGTCGTCGTCAGGATGGGGGACGTGCGCTCGCCAGTGGAAAGCGCGAAGGAGTTCGGGTAGGAAGCGCCTGCCTCCGAGGGCCGGGAGGGCCGCACGTGGATTTTGGACAAAAGAATAGTGCGAGTCGCTAGCTCAGATGGTAGAGCACCGGCCTTTTAAGCCGAGGGTCGGGGGTTCGATCCCCCCGCGACTCATGTAGGTGGCGACGTCCCCGTCGTCTAGAGGCCCAGGACGCTGGCCTTTCAAGCCGGTAACACGGGTTCGAATCCCGTCGGGGACAAGCAGGAACGCGGGGCTGGACGGTGCAAACCGTCCAGCCCCGTTCGTTTTCGCCCACCCAGTCCGCGTTAGAAGTGCGTAAGCGCCTGTCATGGAAGTACAGGACCTCGCCAAGCGACGTCAGCACCAGCACACGTTCAGGGTTGGTATGCTTGGGCCCCATGAGCGCGGATTCAGCCACGGGGCGTGCCGAACTCACGCCCTACCAAGCCTACTACGCCGTCGCCAGCAACACCGTCCGCAACGCGATCGTGGCTAGCGTCGGCACACTCGGTCTGTTGTGGCTTTCAGGGATCTGGTCCTTTGGAGCGAAGGTCGGTTTCTGGATCGCGGTCGTTTTCACTGCGCTCGAAGGCATTCAGGTGCTGCTCGTGACTGCTTCGACCGTTGTGGTGAACGTCATCGGACCACGGCGGCCCGGTGAAGGGTGGCTAATCGCCGCGAATGTGGTGCAGATTGCAGGGGAAGCTGTCTCTGTAACGCTGCTTCTCTTCCTGAGATTCAAGATCTGGGGCTGAAGCTGTTCGGCCTTGCGTTGTTTCCCGGACATCACGGTTCGCCGTCAGCATGCAGCTGAAGTCGTACTGAACAGGGCCAAAGGCTACTACCGGACAGCCGGCGCCGACTTTCAAGGAAGTCTTTGCCAACCAGCGCTTTCCGGCGCCCCCCTGCTCCCGCCCTCGTGCATTCGCGATGAACTACTGTGACCACCGGCCTCCGAGACCACTGAATCACCGGGATCCGCCGCCCCGTCCGATGATTTCAGGACGGTACTCCGCCAGAGCCGATTGCGCTGCAGGCGTGCAGAGCCCATTCAGTCGTGGTCTCGGATCCTTCTTCGTCACCGAACTCCCGCTGTCAAGGTGTCGGGTTCGCCTCGTACGGCTGCGGCTCTATCCCCTCGCCTGGCTATACCCGAGGTCTTCTCCCTGAATTGCGATTCCGCCGCCCACAACATCCACGCGGCCCTATCCGGTCAATGCTGCGTACGCGTGCAGAAGGTGCGCCCCGGCGGGATGCCAAGCTGCTAACGGACTCCGTCCTCCTTGAAAGGCCTCGAATTCTCCACCTATGCTCGTCGTCCGGCGCTGTCAGCACCAAGTGGTACGGCGCGCTCATTGGGCGGGCAAGAGGCTGCGCACTGGATGGACGACCACAACCGAAAAGGAGAGTTCGGGGTCGCCTACGTCTCCGCAATCGCGGCTGCGGCAGGGTACATGACGTACAGGCCCACCCCAGATCTCGACAGCGTTGACCTGGGGATTGCCTCCGAGGCCGACGAAATCGAGGGGGCACCGAGGATAGAACTGCAGGTCAAGGGGTACTCCTTTGACTTCAAGGACGGGGAGGAGTTTTCCTACCCTCTCAAGCAGAAGAACTACCTCGACTTGAGGCGTCGCGTAATTAACCCGCGATATCTGGTCGTTGTCACCATGCCTCCTGTTGGAGAGCCTTGGCTGGAGCAAGGGCCCGAAAAGCTCATCCTCTTCCGCTGTGCCTATTATTTGAGCTTGAAGGGGTATCCGGTCACGAACAACGAGAACACCACCTCGGTAAAGGTTCTCCGCAAGCAGCCGTTCACGATCGAAGCCCTGCACAAGCTAATGCAGGAAGCCCGTGCGCAAGGGTTGTTCTCATGAAGCCGGTGCTCTCGGACAAGGATTCGCTCACTTCTGTTGCCCCGTCGAAGGTCGAAGACTACCTGCGCCGTACTGGATGGATGGAAGTCAGGCGCCAGCCCAACTTCGCCGCACTTTGGGAACGGCATGACGACAGGACCGGCAGGCGACTCCGGGTCGTTGTCCCTCTCGACCAGGAACTGGGCGACTACGCGGCGAGAGTTGCGGACGTTCTGCGCGTGGTGGAAAACTTAGAGCAGCGGCCAGCCTCCGAGATATTCAACGCCCTCAACGCTGCGCTTTATCTTAGTGATGAGTTTGAAGCATCCATTGAGCGGGATGACATCATTCGGGGCCTCATCCCGATTACAGCCGGGTCGAAGGCATTCCAGGGCACCAAGGACATTTTCTGGTCGGCTGCTGCTGCCGAGCACGAAGCGCACGCCGTACTGCCGAAGACCCTGTCGATGGCTGCAAGCGAAGCCCTCCGCCACACCTTCTTCTCTCAGACGAGAGAGGGCAGCTATGTCATCAACGTGGTCTCAAAGATGCCGCCACAGCAGGAACTGCTCGCCTTCGCTTCGCAAGAAGCGAACCACGAGCCAATGCAGCGGCGCGTCTTCCGACGTGTAGCTCTGGCGCTAGAGGCAGTGAGGCAAGCGGCTATGGAGGACACTGAGGAAGCCTTCGCCTCGCGGATCGGCCTCGGGGTGAGTTGGAACCTATGCCGTGCGGTCGCGAAGCTGGGAAGTAGCCGCCACTTTCGGCAGGTCACCTTTATACCTCGGTGGGCGCCTGAACTGCCCCGGCCAGCAGAGGTCCCGGACCGCATCGTCTTCTACTCGAAGATGATGGGGGCCGTTCGAGAGGGCGCAGCTCGGCTGAAGGAGATTCGGCCCATGGAGAACTTCCCACTCCGGGGTATCGTCGTAGAGCTGCGGCGCCGCAGCGACATCGCCAACGAAGGGACGGTCGTTGTCGAGGGCTTCATCGATGCAACGTCGATTCGACGCGTAAGCATGGATCTTCGGGGCCCTGCACACGAGGTCGCAGTCGAGGCCTACCGAACCGGGGAAGAGGTCACGTGCATAGGGTCGCTATACGTCGGGGTCGCGACGCACCGGCTCCTCGCCGTGAAGGAATTCCGCTTCGCCAACCGGCGTTGAAGTGTGATCTGTCACCCGCAGGGCATGGTGCGTCTTGAAGATACGTGGGGTGTCCGCTCCCATTAACTATTCCCGGCCCTTCGCTTTTCCTCGCCTGCCTTTCGTTCCTTGCATCGCGGAACTCGTATCTAGGACGCCACCTGATAATGACTCACTCCCTCACCGCGTTCCTCGATGAGTCTGGGAACACTGGAGCCAACTACCTTGACCCGCAACAGCCTGTTCACGTCCTTGCGGGGTGGCTAGTACGCGAGCCGAACATGGTCGGCTTCGCGAGGGTAGTCGAGAAGGTCCGCGAAGCTATGGAGATGCCCGAACTCAAGGGCGGGCGAATGCTGACGACAACCAAGGGCCGCCGGCAGATGTTGCATCTGCTGAAAGAGGCTCGCTCGTTCGCGTTGCCCATTTTCAGCATCTGGGAGAAGCGGTTCTGTGCCGCGCTCAGGGTGGTCGAGACGTTCCTTGATCCGAAGCACGTAAGCGTTCAGGGGGGGATGGGCGGCTGCAGAAGGAGCAGGCCAGCAGCCGGCGGGAGGCTTGTCGCTCGCTGATGGGGCGTGGGACATGGGACACGACACGTCGTGGCAGAGGTCGACCCCAAGGATGCGCGCATCGCGGAGCTCGAGCGACAGGTCGAGGAGCTGACTCGACTGGTGCGGGAGTTGCGGGAGCAGTTGCGGCGCAACTCGGGCAACTCGAACCGGCCGCCGTCGAGCGATACACCGGGGCAGAAGGCCGAGCGGCGCA
>NZ_JAKCFA010000017.1 GCF_024198215.1 Myxococcus qinghaiensis | reverse complement strand
ACGGAGGGCGCGGGAGCCAACACCGAGAACGCGCGCTCCACCGCCGCCTTCACCAGCCGTTGCTGCTCCACCAGGTGCTCGTGGACCAGTCGTTCAATCTTCGATTCCAGCGTCGCAGTGGGTTTCGTTTGCATCCGCCACGGGTTGCACACCGCGACGACGGCCTCAACACCACCCCTGAACGGTTACGCCGGCATGTAGTCGAAGTCCCAGGAGCCCTGCTCCCAGTCAAAGCGAATGGGCGTCTTGCAGACGTCGCGGCCATCGCACTCGCGCAACTCGGTCAACAGACTGCGCCGACTGACGGCGCCGGGGTGGTACTGCAACTTGTAGGAGCGCAGCAGGACCGTGGAGACCGTGTTTCCACCTGGAGAGAGGCCCGGGCCTTTCATGTTGATGCGTGACAGCCGGAAGTCGCGTCCGACCTTCACGCCGGAGAGGTAGCCGGTGAAGGTATCGGGCCGGGACTCGTACTCGAAGGTGACCTCACGTCGTCCGTCTTCGGCGGTGACCGGCGTCGAACCGGGCTCCGGGTCGACGGCATCACCGCGGAAGCTGGAGTAGACGATGCGTGATGGTCGATGCCAGGCGACGGACGTCGCGTCAACGGCGGGCGCTTGGTCATAATACACATCCATTTGGTTGCCGAAGCGGTCCTTGATGGAGGCGAGCGCCCAGGTGATGGTCGCGACACCTGAGTCGGTCGTCTCGATGTTGCCTGTCTCGAAGATGCCTGTACCGAAGACATCATCGACGGTCTCTCGCTTGAATCCCCTGTGAAAGCCCCGGAGGAGTGCGTCATCTCGCGACGCTCCCTGGACCGTGGTCGCGCGCCCGTAGGTTCGGATGAGCCCATCGCGTCCACGCACCTCGAAGGTCTCTGGATTGGCGGGCATGTTGCTGTCGGGGATGCGGATGGTGGCGTAGGCATCCTGCTCCAGCTTGAATGCACGAGTGCCAGCAGGCGCCAACCGCGCGCCGTCCAGGCAATAGACTCGCTTGTAGAAGTCGAAAACCTGGTTATCCGACGGGAGCAGCCAATGGCGGAAGTCCACGGCCTGGAGGATGCCGTCGCGCGCGAAGGAGTTGGGGCAGAGGGTGATCTGAGACAGGCCTGCCAGATTGAAGCCTGGGCCGAGCAGTCCGTCACTGCCCTGGCTGTCATAGACGATGGAGAGTGAGGGTTGGATTCCCGCACGTCCCGGGGGAACCCAGAGCGGAATCGAGACGGCGGCCGAGCCGTTGGCCGTCACGTTCGCTGTGAAGGGGGTGATGCCAGGAGCTTCGGGCGTGGCGGAGGTGGTGGCGAGAATCGTGTCGGGGCGCAGCTCGAAGGGAATGGTGTCGAGCGCCGCACGGGCACGCACGACCTCCGCGGAGTTTCCCTCATTCGAGGGTGAACCTGCGGGCACGCAACTGCTCAGCAACTGCGTGCCGTAGAAGAACAGCGTGAGGTTCGCCGCGAAGCGCTTGATGCGTCCCGGAGGGCGCGGGGATTGAGAGTCGTGTCTCATGATGGATGTTCACGAAAGAAGAATGCGGGTTATTGGCAGAGGGACTGGTCGCAGACGTTGCCTTCGTCGGGCGACCCCGAGCAGTTGTTGTCGACTCCGTCGCAGACCTCGACAGCGCCTGGCTTCATGTCAGCCCGGGTGTCGTCACAGTCGCCTGGAGTCCGGGATGTATTCGCGGGCTGTCGACAGGCGCTCAGGGGCTCCCAGTTGGCGCCATGGCCATCATGGTCCTGGTCCGCGAAGAACTGGACCCAGGTGGACGTGTCGCTGGCGTCATCGGGCGAGCCATTGCAATCTTCGTCGAGGCCGTTGGCACAGACCTCCGCACGAGGCTGTCCTGGAACGCAGACACCATGGTCTCCCCATTCGCACACCTGCCTTGGAGGTTTGCCGTCCTCGGTCTCTTCCTCCCAGCAACCCATTGCGCATGCGGCAACGCTGCGAATGCAGGCACCGACGCCGCACGTCTTGGGCGGAACGTCGTCCACCTGCCCGTTGCAGTCGTTGTCGACCTGGTCGCAGGACTCCGTCTGGGGAGGACGCGGTGTACAGGTCTGCTCGGCGCCGTTGACGCAGGACTGGATGCTGGCCGCGCAGGCTCCCACACCACAGTGCTTCAGAGCACCTGGGCGCACCGCTGCGTTGGCATCGTTGCAATCCAGGCCGCTGGAGGACGTCCCGGCAGGCAGGCTGCAACTGGTTCCAATCGGAGCCCCCGCTCCATGCCCATCACCGTCCCCGTCGCGATAGAGCGTCAGCAGGACGCCTTCATCAGTGGTCCCATTACAATTGTCGTCCGCTCCGTTGCAGACCTCGGCTCGAGGCGTGCCCGGCTGGCAGATATTTGCTCCCCAGGTGCACACCTCAACGGGCGGTTTCCCATCGCGGGGCTCCTCCCACTCACAGTGGTTGGCGCAGGCCGCCACGGTTCGCTGGCAGAAGCCCACACCACAGGAGACCGGCGGCAGGTCATCCACCAGTCCATTGCAGTTGTTGTCGACCTGGTCGCAGACTTCCGTGGTCGCGGGCTTGGGGATGCAAGCTGACTCGGCACCGTTGACGCATGCCGGGATGCTGTTGGTGCATGCTCCAATCCCACAGGACTTGAAGGCGCCGGGCTTGATGGATGTCGAGCCATCGTTGCAGTCCGTGGCATCCGTGACGTAGCCGGCAGGCTTTCCGCACGCATCCTTCCAGTTGCCTGGGGCTCCGAAGCCGTCGCCGTCCGCGTCGCGGTAGTACCTCACCCATTGCCATAGGGAGGAATTGTTGTCGTCACAATCACTGTTGTTGGTGACCCACCCCTGGGCAAGGCAGCCTTGTCGTCCAGGGCCGGCGCCTTTCTGGTCTCCATCCGCATCTCGATAGAGGGTGAGGGTGACTCCCTCGTCGATGAGGTCGTCGCAATCGTTGTCGAGCCCATCACAACGTTCGGGCTCGCAGACCTCCGGCTGCGGTTCGCAGCCGTTGCAGCCCATGGGGACCGCGCTCGTTCCCGCATCCAGTGAGAGCGGTGTGGCTGCTGGCTGCGCTGCCAGCGTCGGAAGAGCCATGGTGATGGCGAGGAGTGCGAACCGACGGGCATGGAGGTGCCACTGCCGCGTGTCGGCACAGGAGGTTCGAGGCATGGTGGGCTTTCAGAGCTGGCGAGGAAATCGTCTCGCGAGACGTCTGGCTGCAGGCCGAACCTGCCCGGCTCCCGCCGGTGGAGGACTCAGCGGTCGCCAGATGCGCTCGCGGTGTCCACGTGTTCAGCAATGGACGTGCCGAGAGCTCTTGGGGGCGCGTGCCCACATTGCGGGCGGGCAGTCCGTCCACGGGGCTGGACGTGCATCCAGCCGGCGCTGGGTGGGCAAAGACCTACGCTGAGATCAGCTTGGCTCCTCTGGGCACGAATGGCTCATGACGGCCAATGCGCTGCCAGCGGGCAGTCAGGGGAGCGGCTGTCCGGGCCGGGCCCGCAGCAGGTCCTCACTGATGGACTTGAGCGCCGAGAAGCGGAGGCCCCGGTAGACGAGCTGCCCCGCGACGCGTGCCGCCGCTTCAGGGAGGTCGCTGAGCCGCACGGGGTCCGTTGGTGCGGCGGTGAGTTGATAGAGGCCACCGTGGAACGAGGAGTCGAAGGCGTAGAGCCCTCGCGCTGCCATCTGTTGCCAAGGGTCCCCAGGTTCGGAGAGCTGCCCAGGTTCAGGTACTGGCTCCGTGCACGGCGCCATGGACCGGATGACGGAAATCGCCTGGTCGTGTGCGTGGACGTCCTGGAGGAACTCGTCCGGCGCATAACCACCGCCCGCGGTGCTGAAGAAGCCTACGAATCCTTCCTGGTCGCAGGCCAGCCAGTCGTACTCAAACCCCTGAATGGAATCTTGGGTCTCTTGGGCCATGGGGGTCTTGTCGGCTGGCGTCGGGTTGGATTGGAGGGACTCAGCGTGACGATTCGGACCGCAGCGGGTCCTCGCGCAGGATTCGCTGGTGCCACTCCAGGGTCTGACGCAAGTGCCACGCCTCATTCTCCTCCAGGGTCAGGCCCTTCGGGATTGATGCATCAAGCTGCTGAGCTTCGCCATGGAGCTGCAGGAATGTCGCGCGCCACTCCCAGCTGTCGAAGCACGTCAGGTGGAAGCATCCATCGGAATAGGTCCACAGCGAATGTCCGCGTGGAATGAAGGCCGGGAACATTCTCAAGTCATTGGTGGACTTGAAGATGCGCTCACAGATGCGACACATGCTGTGTCCCGAGAAGAAGTGTGCCATGGCGGAAATACTCCCCAGCGTCACCTTGTAGAGAGCGTATCGGGCTGGGCGTGGCCCGGCTTCGTGCCTCTCTCACACTTAATGTGGTGCCCCTCGGGCGTAAAAGGGAAATGCGGCGAATTGCCGACCGACGCCATTGGGCGGGGAGGTCAGGTTTTGCTCCGTCGTCCCCCGTACCGAGCTGCTCTTTCAGCCGGTATGGTTATCGAATCGTGTTTGCATCCTCTTCATTGTACAGGTCGAAGACGGTGCCCTTGCCATACTTCTCCTGGAGAAGCACGTAGGCCTCGTCACCGTCGGTTGCCATCACGGTTACCGGTAGACCAGGCTGAGTCTGAGCGCGGCCCCCGAGCAGGATGATTGCTCGATACTCTCTCAAGTTCTTTTCGGTCATTGGGAGCCATCTACGAGAAGATTGAAGCGAGGACTCCTCGGCGCAGATGGGGGGCCTACGTACCTCCTTGCGTGTTCGAGTTCCTCTATCAACGTGCGGAGCTTCTCGAAGCGTGGCCAGGCTGCCACATGGGCCGAATGGAGTCGATTCCTCACGAAATGGGGGAGTGAGGCGCCAAGTGTCTCATTGATGGCCTCCTCACAGATGCCGCACTTGTTTCCGCGAATGAATGCCATGGCTACACCGGAGGCTACTTGGAGAGGAGAGCGGCGCACTTCGCTGGCGCTCACGTTGAGTTGATGGACCCGTAGCTTCTCGGGAGCTTGCATGCGAGGTGCTCAGAGCGCATAGCGGTCCGCGTACTCGGGGCGCAGCGTACCTCGATACCAGCCATCAAACGAGTCGAAGACCTGAGTTGGCTCACCCGTCCGCTGGCCGAACCAGGCAAGGCGCCCGTCAATCGGGTGAAAGGCGGAGAGACCGAGGCCGACATGGAAGACGACCCAGTCGGGCGGAAGTCCTGCCCTCCGACAACTGGAGGTGACGCCGTCGATGTCGTCTCCGGTTGCTGGCTCTCCAATGGGGGAGAGAAGCGTCTCCGTTTCAAACGCCTCTCCGCCTCCCGTCGACGACCAGAACCGCAGCAAGTCCGGTGGGACACTTCCGTGTCGCATGGCCCAGTGGCGGAGCGTGTCCTCGGGTAGGGGACTCCTCCAGCGGAACAGCAGGGGCCGCTTCACGGCATCTGTCTCGATGGCGCTGGTGGGACTCAAGGGGCTCCTCCCGAGGGCTGACCTGTAGCCCCAGCGACCAGCATACCCACGTGAGTCCAGGGCTGGGACGTGCTTCGACCTGGAACCCCTATATGGAGGTCGACACGGAGGAGGTGGGAGGCGCGGCCTGCGGCGCACGCCTGCCCTTCGCTCACGAGCGCCGTCGATAGAGCTTCAGCGCTTTGCCTCAGGCTCGAAGCGGGCAAGGAAGACCTTGAACTGCAATGAGACGAAGATGGGGCGCGGGGCCACCAGTGAGGTCCGTGCGAGCATCTCGAACATGGCCGCGTCGGACTCGATGGGGCGAATCTCCACCATGCGCTTGCGCCGATTCTCCAGCGCCTCGGAGGGGACTCCATGGGCCCGCAGCCGCCGGAACTCCACGTTCGTCAGCTCGGGGTCATTGCCGACGCGGCAACCCACGACGAAGGGCGCTCCGGGCTTGAGTCTTCGGGTCACCTCTCGCAGCAACTCAAGGCGGGCATCCGCTCCCTCCACGTGGTGCAGCACCCCCATCATCTGCGCGCCGTCGAAGAGTGGGCCGGGAGGCAGGGTCTTCAGCTCGCCCACGTGCAGGTGCGTCCGAGAAAGCAGGCCCTCGGTCTCCAGGCGCCTACGTGCGACATCGAGCATGGCCTCGGACGGGTCCACTCCCGTGAAGCGCCAGCCGGGGACATCGAAGCGCAGATAGGGCAGCAGCTCCGTGCCCGTGCCCATGCCCACGAAGAGCAGGGAGGCGGCCTCCTGCCCGTCGAGCTGGGCGGTCAGCGCACTGACACCGAGTTCATACATGGCCTGGGCGCCGGCGAGATTGATGGCGGCCTGGGCGTCGTAGTGGGCGGCGCGGTCGGCGCCGAAGCCCGGCACGATGTGGTGGGCGGAGTGCTCGGCGTGTTCATGGGCCATGACGTGTCCTCGATGAGCCCGCTGGAGGCGGGACATTGTTCGAGGATGCGCGTCGGGAGGCCAGGCCGGTAGGGCGGGGATTCAGGCCGCATCGGCGGATTGTCTGGCGAGTTCGGGCTCGCCGCCTTCATCCAAGGCTGGCTCCGGGCCGGCAGGCAGAGCGGCAGGAGAGGGGTGGCATGCCGAGTCGGAAGATGCCGGCCACCCACGCGCGAAGGGCCACTGAAGGCGCGATGGTCAGGACATTCGCGCGAGGTGCTTGCGCGCGACGGCCTCTGTATTCTCCTGGACGCCCAAGGCAAGGGCCTTGTGAAGGAGCGCCGCGCACGAACGAGCATCGTCGTACGGGATTCGTTCACCGGGGGCCATCCTGTTCAAGTCGAGCAGGATGAGGAGGATGCGTACGGCAGTCTCCCTCAGTCCGCGCTCTTCGTAAATGCAGAGGCTGGGGAGTGCTCTCGCAAGACGTGTCCGGTCCCAATGTCGCATCGTGAATGCCATCGAGAGCGCATTTGCGAGTTGACGCGTTGACCCGTCACGCTGCTCGACGATGCTCATCACGAAGTCGAAGCCCTCGGCCTTCAGTGAGGTGAACTCACGCTCGACTGGATAGGAAAGGCCGCCAGCCCTGGCCAGTTCCGCCTTGAGCCGTCGCCAGGGAGATCTGGGACGGAGGTCGCCGAGTGGCGCCAGGACCCGGTGACGACAGCTCCGCGGAAACACCACATCCAGCGAATAGGCCTCCCCAGGCCGCCAGCTCCGGGAGGCCTCCTCCAACACGCGCACGTAGGCACCGAGGTCTTCGGTGGAGAGGGTGGGAAGTTCGTGGTGGAGGAGGGAGATCTTTCCTGCGGGAAGCCAAGAGAGGTCCCTGAGCGCATCCGAGAGCGCGTCCCAGTTCTGCCCGAAGTAGGCTGGCAACCGGAGCGCTGCTTCGAGCGCGTTCATCAACTGCTGCTTGCTCGAGATGCCGGCGGAGATGCGTCCGACATGCGCCCCGGCGGGCTGGAGTTCTCCCGGCTTCTTGACGAAGTGAAGTGGCATGGGTGCGCTATCAGCTCACGTAAGAAAGCTCAGGATATTCCAGGCACCATGACTCCGTGCAACGTCCGGGCCATCAGGCCTCCTTGATGCGCCGATCCAGCGCCCGAAGTAGGCATCGCCGAATCTCGGCAAGATGGGGCGGACCGCGTGCGCCACGACCGCTCACGTGCGCAACGCATCGCGCGACTGGAACCCGGCCTCACAGGTAACACGGCGGGCCTATGAGTCGGTGAGATGACTTCGACTTTGAGGTCCTTCGCGTTCGCGTCCGTGCTCTCCCGTTCGCCTGTTCTGACTCAAGCAACTGCTCCGCATATCAGCCCGCTATTGGGGCCAACATGCGGAGCCAGAAGACCTTCTCCCTGTGAATGGCTCGCCCGGTTAAAGGGCCGTAAAAATGTGCTTGAGAATGCTCACCGATGCACCAAGAGGCATGACCTCCCTCTGACTTCATCGGCGTCGAGCGGAACTCTGGCTTCTACGGCCCGCAGCCCTGGCTTTCCTCTGCCCCCCATTCGCTCTGACTCAAGGTGAATAACGCCTTTTGAGTGCCCATCAACGAATAGTTCGGCTTCGCATGGAGCCAGCACGGATGGCAATCCCGATTGCAGGTGCCCCACGAACACCATCACGCCAGTGCCGAGCACGAAGACGTCTTCGACGCTCAACGTGAACGGAGAGATCTCGCGAGAAGTCTTCACAAACCGGCCTCCATCAGTTGCTGCAGTGCGGCTACATCCGGTCCACTGAGACCGAGCATTCGCTGATGCCGTATCATGAAGCTCTTCACATGGGTTTCAGCTTTTGGGACGCCAAGGCGCTCAATGATGCCTAGCCGCCACTGCGTCCCATGAAGGAACTCTTCGAGAACGGCGGCTTTACTAGGATTCTCGCGCAGAAGGATGTGCGTGAGGTCGGGCCCGCCGACGTTCGCTTCGGCCCCAATGTAGTCAAGGTAGCGAAGCTCTTCGCTCCCCGGGGTAGCAAAGTCGACCGTCCTGCCCTGACTCCGAATGCTGGATATCAGCTCGGGCGAGGCGCGTTCGACCCCCATCGCGAGGTTTGAGCTATTAAGCGACAGTCCCTTTGCGGACCGCATCGCCTTCGCCATGCCACCACGGGCAGTCCTTACGGCGCCTCGAAGGGAGGATGCGATTCCTCCTCCCGATTCGAGGGCGGAAAAAATGCTGGCGCCAGAGGCGAGCGTGTAGAAGGTCGCCTTCCCCGATGCGACGACGCAGCCGCCGACAGCGCCGCTCCCGCATGCCGACTTTGCATCCAGGACGCTCTGTCCCGCTGACACGAACGGGATGAACTCGTTGATGGCGAAGCTGGCCGCCGCGAGCTTGCTGACGGGCGCATACCTGTCATAGGCCTCCGAGGCCGCGACCATCGACTCGAGCTGTCCCTTGGCCATGGACATGCTGAGCCGGCAGTTGAGGTCGAACCCACACGGGACCTTGTCCGCGATGGTGTTCATCGCGCCCGAGGCAGTGGTCAGCAGCGACGTCAGGCCGGACCTGGACGAGCCCGAGCTCTGACCGATGTCGTTGCTGTGACGCGCATCGGGTTGGGTCCTCGTGTCGTCGAGGGACTGGACGCTGGGCACCTTGAAGTCGACGCTGGGCAGGTACAGGGACGGGCCCGGCATGGACAGGTGCCGCTCCAGCGCGCTCATGATGAAGCTCTGGTTCGACTGGGGCGCTCCCGTCCAGCCACTCCCCCACGTGCTCACCAGACTTCCCCCATAGGGCGTGAAGCCGCTGGGGTCGGTGTAGCGGGTGGGGTTGTTGAGCACGTACGAGTACGCGTTGTACGCCTGCGTGGAGCCTGGCTCGGCGATGACCGGGTCCACGCTGAGGAACTTCATCAAGCGAGGGTCGTAGATGCGCCCGCGCATGTTGATGAGACCCAGCTCGTCATCCTGCTCGTGCCCGGTGTAGCCCCTGCGCGCGCCCGAGTGGTTCGTCGTGGAGGCCTGGGCGAGGTTCGTCGCCTGGCGCTTGCCACCGAAAGGCTCGTACTTGATGCGCTCGAGGACGGTGCCCGAGGCGTCGGTGACGGTGTCGGGGCTGCCCTGTGGGTCGTTGAGGAAGTAGCGCGTGGACTCGGAAGTGGAGCCTTCGTTCCACGACAGCTCGGCGACGACACCCTCGGGGCTGGGGATGCTGACGATGTGGGTGACCGTCAAACCCTGCTTGCGGCGCTGATAGAGGCCGCCGACGTAGACGGTCTCCTCCAGGCCATCATCGGAGCGCTTGCGGACCCGCGTGCCGGAGGCGTCGTAGTCGAAGAGGACGGTGCCACTCGACGAGGTGATGTTCCCGGGCAGGTTGAAGGGGGTGTACTGCACCGAGCGCACCAGCGCGCCCTGGGCATCGCGAGTCGCGAGCTGGTTGCCGCGGTGGTCGTACTCGTAGGTGAAGGACTCGGCGCCGAGCTGGGCCTGCTTGACGGCGTGAGGTCCACCCGAGGTTCCGCCCGTGTACTGGAGGTTCGCGGAAGGCTCCCAGCCGGAGACGGGCGAGCGGCTGAGCATGTTGCCGAGCTTGTCGTACTGGAACTGGACGTCGAGCGTCTGGCAGTTCTGCTGCACCTTCCAGTGCTCGAGGCGGTCGAGCGCGTCGTAGGTGTACTTCTGCGTGACGCCGACCACGAGGTCATGACGCGCGGCGAGGTTGTCATTGGCCGTGTATTCGTAGGCCAGCCGCTGGACCTCGGTGAGGTTCTTCTTGGCCTCGGTGAAGCGCAGGCGTCCCTGGGTGTCATAGCGGAAGGCACGCGAGACACCGTTGCCGTAATGCGCCGTCTTGAGCCGGCCCGCACTGTCCTTCTCGTAGGCCCTCCAGTAGTTCGTGAAGTAATTGGGGCGATAGACGTTCGAGAGCTCACCCTGGTTCGTGTACGAGTAGCCAATCGAGAAGGGCTGGCCGTTGAGCTGCGCGGGGTAGGTGAGGCGACTGACCCGGCCGTAGTCGTCATACTCACGACCGAGGTCGAGCGTGGTGCCACCCACCTGCTGGGAGATGCCCGTCTCGCGGCCGAAGGCGTCGTAGAGGTAGCGGGTGTCGACGAGTCCGCCAGGGTTGCCCACCGGCGTGCGGCTCGCATGGGTCAGTCGGCCCTTTCCGCCCGGCCCCTCGTCATACCAATACCGGAGCGACTCCTGCTCGTTCGTGGCCACGACGACCCGGCCGAGCAAATCCCGCTCGAACGTGGTCGTGAGGCGACCGGCCGCGCCCACGGGAGCATCCGAGTGGCCCTTGAGTTCGCCGAAGGCGTTGTAGACGAAGAGCCGCGTCCCCGCGTTGGGGTCGGTCGTGCGCTCCAGTCGCCCCTTGGCGTCATAGAAGCGGGAGCTGCGGTGATTGGCCGGGTCGTCGGTGTGCTCCAGACGGCCGAAGGGGCCGTAGGAGTACGTCATGGTCGCTTCCTTGGCGGTTCCCACGGCCTCGGTGGCCTGGGTCATCAGTCCCCGGAAGTCGACCAGCGTCTTCTTCACCTGCCCGAGCGCATCCGTGGACATCGCCTGCGAGACGTAGGGCGCGGGCGAGACGTAGCTGAAGCTCTCGACGAGCCTGCCGGAGAGACCCGTGGTGCCATCGCCGAAGCGGCGCGCGGTGACGCGGTTGAGCGCGTCGTACTCGTGGATCTCCCAGGTGGGCTGTTCGGAGCTGGTCCGCGGGCTCTCCGTCCTCACCACGCGCCCGAGGGCGTCGTAGGTGAGCGAGGAGGTCACCGGCTGACCATCCATACGCGAGGACTCGGTCGTCACCGGACGGCCCAGGGTGTCGAACCGGGTGATGGTCTCATCCACCGTCCCGCTCTGGGTGGCGACCCGCGCCCGGTGCCGCGGCAGCGTGCCTCCCCACTCGTAGAACGTCTCGACGATGGACTTGTTCGCGGGGGCCACCGAGGGCCCCTGGTACAGCGGCGTCACGATGCGCTGACGGCCGAAGCCGTCGTACTGGAGGCGCACGTGGACACCGTTCGGGTCGGCTGTCTGGGCGAGGACGCCCAGGCCCGGATGGAAGAGGTAGCGCCAGGTGAGGCCCTCTGCGTCCGTGGTGGTGGCCAACTGCGTCTGGTCGCGGCTGTCGTAGGTCACGGACTCGCTGCGAGTGATGCCATTGGCCCCGTGCTGGGAGACCTTCTCGACGAGGCCCTTGGCGCCGCGGTCGAAGACCGTCTTGAGGTACGTCTCCGAGGTGGTGGCGGTCACGGCCTCACCGAGGAACGACGGCTCGTTCTCGGCGCTTTTGACCTGACCGTGCGACTCGTATTCCACGTGCTGCGTGCGAACGTTGGCGGCATCGGGCGGTCCCGAGCAGCCGACCCCGGGTGCCCTGGCGCAGGACATCCAGGACGTGGTGACGACCCAGGTGCCTTGGGACAGCCAGTCGGCGGTGTTGAAGTTCGGCGTCGTGATGGACGTCACCTGCTCGGTCGTCGCCGCGCCGTGGGTGAGCACGGTCTGCGACACCGGCGTGCCGTGGGCATCCAGTGAGGTGAGCGTCTCCGTCTCGGAGACCACCGTCGCGGAGCCGTTCTTGATTTCGCGACCCGTCTCGACGACGCGCGTGGCGTACTGCTGGTAGCTCGCGGTGTGGGGTTGGGTCGTGCGTGCGTACGTCCACTGACGCTTCGTCTCGAGCCGCGTGTTCGCGTCGAGCGGCACCTCGGTCAGCTCCTCCGTCGGAAGATGAGCCAGGGGCGCCATGGCCCTGCGCTCCGCCCCCTCCACCGAGGAGACGTTGTCGTAGGTCGTCGTGGTGCGAGTGCCCGTCGCCTCGTCGATGACGATGTGCTGACCGAAGCCCTTCCAGCCCAGGCCCCGCGTGTCGGAGAGCCCGGTGCGATAGAGATGCCGCCAGCTCCGCATGCGCTGCTCGTTGGAGTGGATGGACATGCGCGAGACGACGCGCATCGACTCGGGCGCCAGGCGCAGCCACGGCTTCGTCGTCGTCTCCGTGTAGCTCTTGGCGTAGAAAGGCTCGCTCGGTGTGACGGCGCCGTGCGGGTTCTCCTGGGAGAGCGGCGCGTACTCGAACGAGTAGCTCAGGCCGGAGTAACCCTGGTAGGTGGCGAGCTGGATGTTGCCGTGCACCCGCTTGAGCTCGTCCACCGGCTTCTGACGGCGCGCGATGCGCAGCTCGTTGCCCACGCGATAGGTGAAGTCCAGGACACCGTCGTTGTTGACGTCGACGACCTGCGACCACTCCTTGTTGTCCCCGCTGGGGACAATCGACAGGTTCATGAGCTGGGTGAACTGCCCCTGGGGACCCGCCAGCAGCAGTTGGACCGGCGAACCCTGCCGGAAGATGGCCAGGTCCACACGGCCATCGCCGTCGAAGTCGCCGTGCTCCGTCTTGGCGCCCAGCAGCACGGTGGTGAAGCTGCTGGGGAGCACCGTCTCCCGCACCTCGGCGAAGCCCTTGCCGGTGTTGAGTTGGACCAGGAGCTTGAGGCTGCTGTCGGTCGCCACGGGCTGACCCAGCGTGACTGCGTCCTGGAGGCCGTCACCATTCACGTCGATGAAGTCGAAGGTGAACGCGAACAGGTTCGGGAAGAACGGCGACCAGTTGGCGGGCTTGCGCAACGTGGTCCGTACGACGTGCAGCTCGCCAGCGGTGGAGGTGCCCGAGGAGACCTCCCGGAAGCTGACCGCATCCAGGTACGTGCTCCCGTTCGTGCCCAGGCCCACCAGGCTCATCTTGCCGGTGCCATCCAGGTCCGCCACGCGCACGCCGATGCGTGAACTCTGGTTGTAGACCGTCGGTGACTTGGAGTTCGCCCTGCTGGTCTGCACCGAGGGCGGCCGGAGGGTGGTGGGAATGGGTTTGTCGACAACGACACGACGCGTGATGGAAGGGTCCGGGATGGTCGGATTCTGGAGGTCGTCCTGGTGGCGCCCCACCCACACGCGCTCATTGCGCCGGTCACCATCCACATCCAGCCAGTACTGGGGATTCAGCTCGGTCCCGACGACATAGAGAGCATCGTTCTGGGGATCGACTTTGTGGCCGTACACGGGAGTGTAGAAGGGACTCCCGTCGAACAGGCCCCAGCCACACGAGAGCCCGACCACGGTGGAGCGGCCTGAACCATCCCAGTCCGTCACCAGGGGAAAGAGATTGCGGTCCGCGCGATTGCCACAGAAGTGGTTCGAGCTTCCGCCGCCGACAGGGTTCCCATCATTGTTGAAGTAGGGGTACCAGACGACGTGACCGCTGCTATCAGAGGGAGTGAGTGTGGTGGAGGTGGCGTCCGGATACTGCAACAACCGCATCCGGTCCTCCCAGTGCTGCACGGTGTAATCCGTGGGATTGTTGTAATCGTTCTCGTCCTTGAGGACGGAGCCCGTGAAGTACGCGAGGCCCTGACGGCCGGCGCCCAGGCCGAAGGCACTGAGCCCCGCGCCCGCCTTGGCATTGCTCACGTTGATGGTTGGCAGGTAGTCGAACTCCCAGGAGCCCTGCTCCCAGTCGAAGCGAACGGGCGTCTTGCAGACGTCGCGGCCGTCGCACTCGCGCAGCTCGGTCAGCAGGCTGCGCTTGCTGACGGTGCCGGGGAAGTACTTCAGCTTGTAGGAGCGCAGCGGGATTGTGGAGACCGTGCTCGCACCGGGAGCGAGGCCAGGGCCTTTCATGTTGATGCGCGACAGCCGGAAGTCGCGTCCGACCTTCACCCCCGAGAGGTAGCCGGTGAAGGTGTCCGGCCTGGACTCGTACTCGAAGGTGACCTCACGTTGGGCGTCCTCGACGGCGACCTCCGGTGCTTGGGTCTCCGGGTTGACGCCTTCGTGGCGGAAGCTGGTGTAGGTGATGCGCGACGGGCGATGCCAGGCGACGGAGTTCGCGTCGACGGCGGGCGCCTGGTCGTAATACACATCCATCTGGTTGCCGAAGCGGTCCTTGATGGAGGCGAGCGCCCAGGTGATGGTCACGACACTTGCGTCGATTGTCTCGATGTTGCCTGTCTCGTAGGTTTCTCCGAGGACATCGACGGTGCCTCTCTTGAAGCCCCTGTGAAAGCCCCGGATGCGCGCGTCGTCTCGCTGGGTCCCGGAGACCGTGGTCGTCTTGCCGTAGACGCGGATGAGTCCATCGCGTCCGCGCACCTCGAAGGTCGCCGGGTCGAGGTGGCTGTCGCCGCTGGGAATGCGGATGGAGGTGTACGAGTCCACCTCCGTCTTGAACTCATACGTGCTGGGACGCACCAGTCGCGCGCCATCCAGACAATAGACGCGCTCGTAGGCGCCGGGTCCCGACGGCAGCACCCAGTGGCGGACGTCCGCGGCCTGGAGCCTTCCGTCGCGCGCGAACGAGTTGGGGCAGAGCGTGATTTGAGACAGGCCCGCCAGGTTGAAGCCCGGACCGAGCAGCCCATCACTGCCCTGGCTGTCGTAGACGATGGCGAGCGAGGGTTGAATGCCCGCGCGTCCCGGGGGAGTCCAGAGCGGAATCGAGACGGCGGCCGAACCATCGGCCGTCACGTCCGCGGTGAAGGGCGTGATGCCGGGCGCCTCGGGGATGGCGGAGGTGGTGTCGAGAATCGTGTCCGGACGCAGCTCCAAGGGAATGTTGTCCGTCGAGGTGGACCGGGCACGTGAGGATTCCACGGCGCCATTGCGTTCCGAGGGCGCGCCCGAAGGCACACAGCTGCTCAAGAGCTGCGTGCCATAGAGGAGCAGCATGGTGTTCGCGGCGAACCGCTTGAGGCGTCCAGGGGGACGCGGAGAGCGTGAGTCGTGTCTCATGTGAAATGGACCAGGATGAGTCGAAAGGGGTTACTGGCAGAGGGACTGGTCGCAGACATTTCCTTCGTCCAGCGACCCCGAGCAGTTGTTGTCGATGCCGTCGCAGATTTCAGCGGCACCTGGCTTCGTGTCGGCCCGGGTGTCGTCACAGTCGCCTGGATTCCTGGACGTGTTCGGAGGCTGCATGCACTGGGTCGTCGCGTCCCAGTGGGTGCCGTAGCCGTCATGGTCCCGGTCTGGATAGAAGGTGGACCACTTCGAGCTGTCGCTCGAGTCATCGGCGACGCCGGTGCAGTCCTCGTCGATGCCATTGGCGCACGCTTCCGGAGTCGGAGTGCCCGGCGTGCACGTGCCGTACTCACCCCACTCGCAGAACTGCTTGGGCGGCTTTCCGTCCCCGACCTCGACCCACTCGCACAGATTGCCGCATGCAGGCGCGCTTCGCTGGCAGGCGCCCAGTCCGCAGGAGATGAGGGGAAGGTCGTCCACCTGCCCGTTGCAGTCGTTGTCTTCCTTGTCGCAGATCTCCTGATGCGGGGCGTACGGCGTGCAGGGCTGCTCCACGCCGTTGACGCAGGCCTGGACGCTCCTGGCGCAGGCACCGACGCCGCACTGCTTCATCGCTCCGGGCTTCACCGCGGCGTTCGCGTCGTTGCAGTCCAGGCTGTTGGTGGCGGTGCCGCCGGGCGCGCTGCACGCGCTGCCGAGCGGAGCGCCGGCGCCGTAGCCGTCCCCGTCGTTGTCCCGGTAGTACGTGAGCAGGACGCCTTCATCCACGGTGCCGTTGCAGTTGTCGTCCGTGTTGTTGCACGTCTCCGTGGAGGGAAAGCCCGGCTCGCAGGCGTTGTCTCCCCACGTGCACACCTCCTTGGGTGGCTTGTCGTGTCCGACCTCCACCATCTCGCAAGTGTTGCCGCATGCCGGAACGGTGCGCTGGCAGGCTCCGGTGCCGCAGGAGATGGGCGGAAGGTCATCCACCTGGCCGTTGCAGTTGTTGTCGACCCTGTCGCAAATCTCGGGGGAGGCCGCGTAGGGGACGCAGGCCTGCTCCACGCCGTTGACGCAGGCCTGCACACTCCGGGCGCAGGCTCCTACTCCACACTGCTTGTTGACTCCCGGCTTGACGGTGGAATTGCCGTCATTGCAGTCGGTGGCATCCGTGACGTAGCCAGCAGGGCGGCCACAGGCGTCCACCCAAATGCCGGGCGCGCCGTAGCCATCTCCGTCCGCGTCCCGGTAGAACCGCCCGCCCTGCCATACGGCGGCGTTGGAGTCGTTGCAGTCGTTGTTGTTGAGCGCCCAGCCCGGCTCCAGGCAGCCCTGCTGGCCTGCCCCCGTGCCATGCCCGTCTCCGTCCGCGTCGCGATAGATGGTGCGCCTGAGACCCTCGTCAATCTGGCCGTCGCAGTCGTTGTCCACCCCGTCGCAGTACTCCGGCTCGCAGTTGGGGTCTGGCTCACAGCCAGGGCACTCGGGAGGAATCAGCTGTGGCCCCTCCGGCTGGGAGCTGATGGCGGAGCTTGTCGCGGGGGCGGCGAGGGCGGCGGGTCCCAGGGCCAGCAGCGTGAGCACTGTCAATAAAGACGTGCTGAGACGCCACGGCCATGCGTGGGCCTCGGGAGTTCGAGACATGGAGAACTTTCGTGGTGAGCGAGGAGAGACTCGCGGCCAGGGATGCGGGTTGGGGGGCACCCCTCCATGGCGAATACGCAGCGACGCATCCAACCGGGTCGTGACATTCCGTCGATGCGGGCGTCGACGACACATCGGGACAGCGCGTGCGCGCGCTCTCGCCATGCGCGTGAATGCGCGGCACCGCGCGAGGAGCGACCAGGCAGGCGTCTTGTTTCAGCGGGGGACTACGGGTGCGGCTGTCGCCACTCCGGCCGTCTGCGCGCGTAGATCACGAAGGGCACGGCGGCCAGGGTGAACACGAGTCCTCCGAGTCGCGCCACATAGGCGATGGGTTGTTTCACCTGGAGCTGCTTGGGGGGCACGAAGCCCACGATGAAGGCCAGGGTGCAGGACACGATTCCCACCCAGGCAAGCAGGGGCAGGGCGGGGGCCCGGTAGCCTCGCGGGACGTCGGGGCGCGTGCGACGCAGCTTCAACGCCGACACGAACAGCAGCCCATACATGGGGATGTAGAGCTGTGTCGTCATGGCCGCGAGCGCCCAATAGACTTGATTGACGTCCTTCGCGACGAAGAACGCCAGGGCGAGCAGCGCCACCAGCACGGTCTGCGTGGCCAGGAGCGCCGTGGGAGTGCCATGGACGTTGGTGCGCTGGAAGAACGGCGGCAGCAATCCCTTGCGTCCCACCAGCAACAGGCTGTGATTGGGGCCCAGTATCCAGGTGAGCACCGTGCCCAGCGTGGCGAGCAGGAACAGCAGCGCGAAAACCGACGCCACCCGCTTCAATCCATACACAGACAGGTACGTCTCGAAGGCCTGGATGAGCCCCGCGCTCAAGTCCAGGTCCTTGCTCTGGACGGCCACGGCGACGCCCAGCGTGGAGAACACGAAGATGAGCGTGGCGAGCAGCGCCATCAGCACCATGGCCTTGGGGTAGCCATGGCGCGCGTCCTTCATCTCCCGGACGTGCACCGCGCTCACCTCCACGCCGCCGTAGGCGAGGAAGTTGCCCACCACCAGCACCAGTCCGCCGATGCCGGACCACGGCGGCAGGAAGTGACTCGCCTCCAGCGGCGTGGCCGACGCGTGGCCCCCCAGGAGGTACAGCGCCGCCAGCACCGTCAGCAGCACCGTGGGGAACACGAGTCCCAGCACCACGCCCCACACGGAGAACCGCGAGGCGTGACCGACGCCGCGTATGGCCACCGCCGCGCACAGTCCGAAGCCCGCGAGCACGAAGACGCCATTGAACGGGCCGCTGCGCGCCAGCTCCGGCGAGACGACGTACGCGAGGTTGCCCGCTGCGAAGGACAGCAGCAGGGGATAGAAGATGACGTTCTGCACCCACTGCTGCCATGCGGCGCAGAACGCCCACTTCTCCCCCAGGGCCTCATGGACCCACGTGAAGACACCTCCGGGCCAGGTGCTGCCCAGCTCCGCGGCGATGAAGGCCGCGGGCAGCAGGAAGACCAGCGCGGGGATGAGGTACAGCACCACCGAGCCCAGCCCGTACTCGGCCATCGCCGCGACGTTGGTCAGGTTGATGACGGCCGAGGCCGACAGCAGCCCCATCGCTGGCCAGTTCATCCCCTGACCAGGGCGGCTCGCGGGGGAATGGGGAGACGGCCCTGTCATGTCGGTCTACCTCTCGCCAGGGAGTTCCCAATGACGCTGCCGTGCGTCAAGGGAGCCACCTCGCACGACGTGCGCGATTGAATGTCCGGCCCACCGCGATGGGGTGTGCAGCGCGTTGCCTCGCACCCCGGGCAGTCCCGAGCGTTGGCTGTCATTCCTTTTCCGCGCCACCCCCGACGCCTGTTCCTCTAGGCTGCCCGGCCATGAATTCGACGGTGAGCGCGCTCCTCGACGAAGTCAGCACCTCCTCCGGCCTGAGGGAATTGCTCGCGCGCGTCGAGCGACTGGGCGAGCAGGGTGACTTCGAGACGCTGGTGGCGCTCGCCGCTGGACTCGAGGCGCGCCAGGAGTCCACGCCCTCCGAGGAGCGCTGGCGGCTGCACTCCCTCTCCGACCGGGTGGAAGAGGTGCTCGCCCGGAACGCGCGGCTCGAGAGTGCCCTGGCCCTGCTGGAGCTCGCACGCCAGCCCCGCGACTCGCGCTTCCAGGGACGGCACTCCTCCGCGCGACGGGCCCGAGACTTCGCCCACCTGCTGGCCTCGCACCGCTCCGCCGCGACGTTCGTCGAGCTGCTGGCGCGACGTCAGGGCCCCGACGACCTCAGGGAGGTGTTCGCCTGCGCCGTGCAGGAGCTTGTCCTTCGTGGCGCTGCCTTGGACCAGGAGCCACTGGTGCGCGAGCTGTGGGCGACGCTCGCCGACCAGGAGCATCCGCTGGCGGTACTTCCCTTGACGCGCATGCCCTGGGAGTCCGCGCTGGGGCGGGAGCTGGGCGTCGACGACCTCGCCTATGCGGTCGGCTCTCTCTCCGCTGCCATGTCCGGTGCTTCGAACGAGGATGACGAGGACGAGATGACCACGCCCAACGTCAAGCTGGTGGTGCGAGACGAGCCCGTGCCTCACGCGCTCGCCGCCGTCATCTCGGGACGGGGGGATGATGGCTTTCCCAGTCAGGTCGAGCAGCGCGTGCTGAAGCTGCGCCCCGCGCTCCCCCTGGCCCCTCCCGACAGCATCACCTCGCTGCTCGTCGACCTGGACCTGGAGCTGCTGCGCGGCGATTCGCCCGTGGACTGTGAGCGGACGAAGCCCGCTGAGCTGGTGCCGGAGCTGTTCTCGCTGGCGGCCCTGGGCGCGAGCGGGTGGCAGGGCGCGGAGGGCGCGGCGTACGGACGGCTCGCGCTGTGGCGCACGCTGGCGGGGCTCAGTGGCTTTGACGCACCGCTGGAGGCGTCGGCACTGTCGGCCCGGCTGAAGGGCTGCAGGTGGTACCGCTTCCAGGTGCCACGGGTCGACCCCTCGCGAGGGACTCCGTGCTTGGGTGTCGTCTGTCTGCGTCCCGGAGGCACGTCGCTCGCGCTGCTCGCGGTGCGTGACGAACCCGAGGCCCCGTAGGGCCATGCGTCACGCGGGCGTGTTCCTGCGCTTCCACAGGAGGAACGCGCGCTTCGAGGCGCGCCCCTCCGGGTCCTTCGGGTGGATGCGCTGCACGAGGTGCTCGTGCGTCAGCTCCGTGGAGATGAAGCTCACCGGACCGCTGCCCGTCGGGTGGTCCATGTCCCGGTTCCTTCGGACGACGTCCTCGAAGAACCGCAGGCCGTCCTCCGAGTCCTCGGTGAACCCCTGGTAGACGAGGAACCGCCACGCCTCCTCGGGATTCCCGTTGAAGTCGACGGCGTGCAGGGCCGCGGTGAGCCTGTCCCAATGGCGCGGAAGAATCATGGCGATGGGCGCGAAGCATAGCCGACGTCCTGGCACTCGCGCGCTCCTGGCTCTGTTCACCATCCACCACCAACGCTTTCCCCTCCGCCGGGGCCGCCTTATGACGGGTGTCTGGCACCCGGAGGAGGTTGTTCGCGCGGATGGTGGAATACATCGACCAGCTCATTGGAGCGCTCGGCCCGCTGGGGCTGTTGGTGCTGGGGCTGGCGGCGGCGCTGGAGTACGTGGTTCCACCCTTCCCCGGAGACACCATCACCCTGCTGGGGGGCGTGTACGCGGTGCGCGGCTCGCAACCGTGGCTCCTCGTCTTCCTCGTCGTGACGGCGGGCAGCGTGGTGGGCGCGGCCATCAACTACACGGTGGGCCACTGGCTGGCGGGGCGCTTCGATGCGCACCCGGGCCGCAGCTACTTCGGCATCACCCACGCGCGCCTGGAAGAGGTGCAGGCCCGGATGCGGCGCAACGGGCCGTGGCTGCTGCTGGCCAATCGCTTCCTGCCGGGCATCCGAGGCCTCATCTTCGTCGCCGCGGGCGCCGCGCGCATGCCTCGCGTCAACGTCCTGGGCCTGGGCGCGGTGTCGGCCATGGCGCACACGGGCCTGGTGCTCGCGCTGGGTGTGGCGGTGGGCGGCAACCTCGAGAAGCTGACGGCGCTGATGAGCCGCTACCAGTACGCGGTGGTGGGCCTGGTGGCGGTGGGCGTGGTGGCGGTGCTGGTGCGCATGTTCGCTCGGCGACGGGCGCCCGCCCCCGGGCCTTGAGTCCATGGGCGGACTGCCTTCCACGCCGACATTGCGTGGCCCCGGTCCGGCGCGGTTGAGTCACCTCCATGGCCTCGCGCATCCACCCAGGGACTTCGTTGCTCGTCGCGCTCGTGCTGTCCGTGGCGGGCTGCCGCTGTGGAGATGACCCGGGCACAGGAGGCGCGCGCCAGGGCTTCCGTCCCCAGGAGGAAGCGGTCGACTTCGGTCGCGCGCTGGAGGGCTCGCTGACGCGGCGTCAGGTGACGTTGCTGGCCACCGGGCGCGCCAGCGTCACGGTGCAGGCCTCGTCTGGCTCGCCCTTCACGGTGGACGTCGCCGAGGTGACGGTGCCTGGCAGTGGCACCGTCGCCGTCGACGTGGACTTCCTCGCGGGCAACGGCGCGGCGGAGGGCACGCTGACGCTGACGGGCGCGGGACGCACGGAGACGGTGCGCCTCACGGGGCTCGGCGTGAGGCCGCTCAACTGCGTCCCCTCCAGCCCCTGTCATGAATCGAGCTTCGACCTGGCCACCGGCACCTGCGTGGAGCGGGCGCTCGGGGATGGCGCCACCTGCATCCCCACCAGTCGCTGCCAGACGAACGGCCGCTGCGAGTCGGGCGCGTGCGTGGGCTCTCAACGCTCGTGTGACGACGACAACCCTTGCACGGTGGATGGGTGCTCGCCCGCCCTGGGGTGTGTGACGTCTCCCGTCGCGTGTCCGGTGCCGAAGAACCCGTGCAAGGTGGGCGTGTGCGACCGCGACAACGGCTGCGAGGAGGTGGACGCGAAGGACTTCATCCCGTGCGGCCCGGTGGACTGCAAGCAATCCAACCTGTGCTTCAGGGGCTCATGTCAGGAGTTGCCCACGCCGGATGGCGTGGTCTGCGCGCCCGCCACCGCGTGCCAGGGTGAAGGCACCTGTCAGGATGGCGAGTGCGAGAAGCCCGATGCGGGAGACCTTCCGGTCGACTTCAGCCAGGACCTGGGCGGAGCGCCCGTGGGCCAGCCCGCGCTGCTGGTCCAGGAGGGCTCCCTGTTCACCTCGGTGTGCGGCGGTGACGCGGGCTGCCGGCTCGTCTCCTTCACGCAGGGCGGCCTCTTGCGCTACGAGTCGCCCTATCCCGACGGAGGCTCCCGCACGCTGCTGGCCGCGTCGGATGCGGGCGTGGTGGTGCTCGCTCCGCAAGGACTGGAGTCCTATGCCCCTCGCGGGCCGGGCGCTCGACAGTGGGAGGCTTCGTGGGAGTCCATGGGGGCTGACGTGGACGCGGGAGCGTGGGTGGGGCATGTCGCGGCGGGGCAGGTCGCGCTGAACTCGAGCGGCGAGGTCGTCGCGCACGTGTCCTGGGGTCCCATGCCCGAGGAGGACCCGGACGGCGGCGTGGGGCCTCTTCCGAGGCCCAGTCGCGAGCGGTGGGTCTGGCTCTCCGGACGTGGCGAGGACGCGGGCTCGCTCGTGCGCGCGGGGCCCGTCGACCTGTGGAGAGGGGAGGCCCGCGTCGTGGTCGACGTGGAGGACACCGCCTTTCGCTTCACGGGGAACCAGCGGCTGGAGCGCGCCGACCTGTCGCCGGACGGCGGTACGCAGGTGACCCTCACCACGCTCGGGATGGATGGCGGCGTGGCGCAGGGCCTCGCGTCGCTCGCGGTGGCGGGGGGCCGGCTGATGGTGGGCGCGCGGGAGTTCTACGTCGCGGATGGGGGCTTCCAACAGGCCGTGGAGTGGGATGCGGGCACGCGCACGCTGACGCCGCTGGCCGAGCCCGCGCTGCTCACGGCGGAGGGCACCCCGGGCTATCTGTTCGCCCAGTCCTGCGACCGCGTGGATGGCCTGCCGTGCACGCCCGAGGAGCAGCGCACGGTGCTGCGCGCGGTGGACTCGGCGACGGGACAGGTGGCGTGGGAGGTGGACGTGCTGCCCTTCGCGACGGAGCCCGGCACGCTGCATGACGCGGCGCTGATTCAGGGCGGCGCGGTGGGCGTGCTCTCGGACACGGAGCGGCCGGATGGGCGGCAGGTGTGGCTCCAGCTCTTCGCGCAGGGCCAGAAGCTGGGGATGTGCCCGCTGCCGGGGCGCCCGACGGTGGTGGCGGGTGCGTCCTTCTTCGAGGACAAGCTGCTCGTCGTGCTGGAGCGCGACGGCGTGTGGAAGCTGGAGTCCTACGGCATGGGCCCCGGCATCCAGGTGGAGCCGCGCGGCTGGCCCCAGCGACACGGCACGCCGGGGAGCACGCGGCGCGAGTCGCCGTGAGTCACTCGGCGCTGTTCGGGTCCACCCACAGGTCCTCGTAGCGGACCTGCGGTGGCGTCTGGTGCAGGCGCAGGCCCTGCACCGTGGCGCTGGCCGCCGCGTGGACCCGCTCGTGGTACAGCGGGATGAGCGGACAGTCGTCGCGGAAGAGGTGCTCGGCGCGCACGTAGAGCTGCTGACGCAGCCCGGGGTCGATGGACACGCGCGCCTCGGCGGTGATGCGGTCCAGCTCCGGGTTGCGGTAGCCCAGCGGGTACACCGTCTGCGCGCTGGAGTGCAGCAGGAAGTAGAGGAACGTGTCGGGGTCCGGGAAGTCCGCCAGCCACAGCGTGCGGAAGGCCGGCACGCGTCCCTCGCGCAGCCGCGCCGAGTACTCCTCCGGCGCCATCTCCACGTGCTTCAACTCCAGGAGGCCCGCCTGCAACAAGGGGCGGAAGAGCACCGCGTCCTCGGCCGACGTGTCCCGCCCCGCCGGGTGGTGCAGGGTGAGTCGCAGCCGGCGCAGGCCCGCGTCGCGGAGCAGCTGCTCGGCGAGCGCCACGTCGGGCGCGGGCATGGGCCCCACCTCCGCGCCGCCCATCAGCTCCGGCGGGGTGAGCGTGCGCGCCACGCGGGCGCCCGGGTGGAACTGCTCCACCGCGCCGACGATGTCCATGCCCGCGCGCAGCGCGCGTCGCACGCGCACGTCGTCATAGGGCGGCTCGCGCAGGTTGAGGGCCACGAAGGCGGTGGAGGGCGTGGTGCTGGCCAGCACCTGGAAGGCCTCCAGGCCCGGCACCTCCACGTGCTCGGCGGAGAGGAAGGACACCAGGTCCGCGGCGCCCTCGCGCAGCCGCGTCATCGCCTCCTGCCGCGAGTTCACCAACTGGAACTCCAGCCGGTCCAACAGCGGCGCGCCCGTGCGCCAGTAGGACGGATTGCGCTCCAGCACCACGCGCTCCGGCTCCAGCGACATGACGCGGAAGGGGCCGGTGCCCACCAGCCTGCCATTCGAGTCCACGCGCGCCACCGCCGTGGGCGTCAGCGCCATCAGGTGCAGGAAGAACGCCTTGGGCTCGCGCAGCCGGATTTCCAGCGTGGCGTCGTCCAGCGCCTCGATTCCCGACACCTCGCGCGCCAGGCCCGACGTGTACTCGGGCGCGCCCTCCACGTCCTCCAGGAGGCTGCGGTCCGGAGAGCGCACCGCCGGGTCCAGCAGCCGCTCCAGGTGGCGCTTCACGTCGCCCGCCGTCAGCAGCGCGCCGTCGTGGAAGGTGACGCCCCGGCGCAGATAGAAGCGGTAGCGGCGCGCGGAGGGGTCCGCGTCCCAGCGCTCGGCCAGGTCCGGCTCCAGCCCGCCGTCCTCCAGGCGCACCAGCCCGGAGAATGCGCACGCGGTCAGCTCCGACAGCTGGTTCTCCACGCTGAACAGCGGGTCCACCGCCTGGCGGTTTCGCAGCGAGGCCGCCTGGTGCAGCACCACGCGCAGCATGCCGCCCGTGCGCGGCTCCGGCAGCCGGAAGCGGAAGACCTCCGTCTCCAGGCCCAGCGCCTCGTGGCCCAGCTGGTCCACCGTGCGCGTCAGCCCGTCGCCGATGCGGATGACCCGGCGCGCGTCCTCGCGCACCTGCGCCACCTCCTCGCGAATGGACGAGTCCGCCTTGGTGAGCACCACGTTGGCGGTGCGCAGCTCTTCAATCGCCGCGCTCAGGCGCACCACGGACTCCGACAAGTCTCGGCCCGTGCGCGCCTGGTCCTCCGCCTTCTGTGAAGCGCCATGGCCCACGCGGGCCATCTCCTGCGTCTGCCGCACCAGCTCGCGCGCGTGACCGGACTGCTCAATCGCCATGCGCGTGACGTCCTCCACGCGGCGGGCCACGCGGCGGCTGGCCTCCACCACCGTGGCGCCCTGGGCCTCCAGTCGCTGCGTCTCCATCACCGTGGCCTCCACGGCGCTGAAGGTGCGCTGGGTAATCGAGCGAATCTCCACCAGCGCCTCGGACGCGCGGTCTCCCAGGGCCACGCCCGCGGTGGCCTGCTCGCGGCCCTCGTGCACCAGCGCCACCGCCGTCAGCACCGCGTCGCGCACGCCGGACACCATGGCGGCGATTTCGCGCGTGGAGCGCGTGGTGCGCTCGGCCAGGTTGCGAATCTCGTTGGCCACCACGCCGAAGGGCCGGCCGTGCACGCCCGCCTGCGCGGCGATGATGGCGGCGTTGAGGGCGAGCAGGTTCGTCTGGTCGGCGATTTCCTGGATGACGTCGACGATGCGGCCAATCTCCGTGGAGCGCGAGCCCAGCGTGCCCATCAGCTCCGCGGCCTTGCGCACCGTCTCCTCCACCCGGTACATGCCCTTGACGCTGTCGGCCACCAGCACTTCGCCGCGCTCGGCCGTCGCCGTCACCGCGAGCGCCAGCTGGTTCGTCTCGCTGGCGCGGCGGCGCACGGAGTCGATGCCGCCCTCCACCAGCGCCACGAAGTCCTCCGCCTCGCTCGCGAAGCGCGCCAGCTCGTCACCGGAGGAGGCGATGTTGGCCAGCCGCTCGCTCATCGCCTGCATCAGCGACGTGGTGTGATTGGCGAAGTCGTTCACCTGCGACAGCGACTCCACCACCTGCTCCAGCCGCTCGGTCATCTCCAGGAGCGCGCCCGTCGTGTCGACGGCGAACACCTCCAACTGGTGCACGCGCTTGCCCACCACCTGGAGGCTGCCGCCCATGCCGCTGACGGAGTGCAGCGTGCGCTCCACCGCGCCGCCCTGGCGCCGCGCCGCCTCCAGCAGCATGCGGGCCTGCTCGCTCACGTCCGTGCTGGTGCGGTGCAGGTTCGCCGTCACCCGTTGCACCTGGGACAGCGCGCGGCGCAGCGACAGCACCAGGCGGCGCACGTCCTCGTGCCCCTCGTACTTGTGCCCGCCCGTGGTGGTGAGGTCTCCCTCCGCCAGCCGGGCCATGACGCGCCGACGCGCCAGCCGCCGCAGCGCCGCCCAGCGGAACCACGCCAGATACCCGCCCGTCAGGTACAGCACGGGCGTGGCCAGCAGGAGCGCCAGCCACGAGGACGCCACCATCTGCTGACCGCTCAACTGGAGGACACCCCCCAACACGAGCGCGGACAGCAGGCCGGCCGCCAGGCCGAACGCGAAGAGGTACCGTTTGGCGCCCATGGAAGGGCTGAGGCTACCCCGCCTTCTCGCGCCGGTCCGCAAAACGCCGCAGACTGGGGAGCCCCGTGTCCGTCCTGCTCGCCCTCCTCGTCCTCGGTCTCCCTGTGAATCCCGCCAGCCCTGAAAGCGGGGGTGGCGCCCGTCCCCCACGGGCCGAGGAGGCGCGCTTCGTCTTCTCCTGGCGCGGGGTGCCGGTGGGCACGGTGACGTTGACGCAAGCCGCCGGACGTTTCACGTATCAGAGCCGGCACCTGCACACGCGAGGAGGCGAGTACGGGGAGCGCAAGCGCGAGGCGACGTTGGAGGTGGACGCCGCGGGTCGGCTGGCGGGCCGGGCGGTGGTGCCCCAGTCGCTGTGGCTGTGGCGGGGGCCTCCCGCGCCGGGCTGCGTGACGGGGCGCGAGGAGCTGTCCGGCCGCGAGGGCCCCCACTGCGTCACGGGCGGCACGGCGCCGTGGGTGGAGGGCACGCTGCTCGGGGCTTCCTTCCGGGCGCGCTACGACGCGGGCGGGCGCATGGACATGCTGGAGGTGGGCGAGTCGCGCTTCACCGTGGCGGCGCCGGGCGAGCGGCTGCGGGCCCCGCCGGACCTCTTCGCCCAGGGGCTGCCCGTGGAGGGCGAGACGGGGGCGCTGGCCCTGGTGCCGCCACTGGAGGTGCCCTCACGCCTGGAAGGCATGACGCCCTGGACGGTGGGGGCGGCGCGGGCCCTGTCGGCGCGGGTGCACGCGGCGTTTCCGGAGAAGGGACCCGGCGCGGCGGACTGGAGCGAGGACGGTGCGGGCGAGGCCGGAGGCTGCCTGGCGCACGCGCTGCGCTTCGCGGCCTGGGCCCGGGAGAAGGGCGTGAAGGTGGCCCTGGTGCACGGGCTGCTCGTGGTGGACGGCGGACCGGCGCGGCCTCACGCGTGGGTGCGCGTGGCGCTGGTGGGCGGGGGCACGCTGGAATTGGACCCCACGTCGCTGGATGACGTCCGAGCGGACACGCACCTGTCGGTGGCGCTGGAGGACGCGCGCGGCCCGGCGCTGGAGGCCGGGGCACGGTGGCTGTCGCTCCTGCGCGGGGCGCACCGGGTGGTGCGCCGACGGTGAGGCCCGCTCGCGGAAGCGGGCTACTCGAAGGGGATGATGGACAGCTTCGCGCCCGCGTCGGCGCCGAGGATTTCCTTGGCGCGGGCGGGCAGGTAGGCCACCTGGTTGTCGAGCCGCGCCTGGCAGCGGACCGAGCGGAAGCGGTTGCGACCGGACTCCCGCTCGAAGGCGACGAGGATGTCGTCTCCCTCCAGTTCGAAGTCCTCGTCCGCCAGCTTCACGGTGCGGTACTTGCGCACCAGCGACACGTCCGCGGTGTTGGCCTCGAAGTGCGGCCCGCCGTCGAACGGGTCGATGCGCTCCACGTACCGGAAGCCGATGCGCTCCAGCATGCGCTGCACTCCGCGCGTCTGCGGCCCCACCTCGCCGAGCACCTTCTGCACGCGGTCCGGGAAGAGCGACGCGTAGATGTCCGACGCGGGGAACAGCTCCTTGATGAACTCCTTGTTCTGCCGGCTGAGGCGGTCCGCCTCCAGGTACGTCAGGCCGGTGAACTTCTTGCCGCACGCCTCCCACAAGAGGCTGCGCCCGTCGGGGAGCAGGGGCGGGAGCAGCTCCGCCAGCACGCGCGGGCGGAAGAGCCGCCGGTGCATGGCGAGGAAGAGGAAGCGCACATAGGACAGCTGCTTGCCGGGCTTGTCCGGCGTGGCCCGGTAGGGCGGGTCGACGACGAGGCCGCCGATTTCGGTGGGGCCCTCGTAGTTGTAGGCGATGGACAGCACCTTGTGCCTCAGGTGCCGCTCCAGGGAGGCGGAGTAGTGCTCCCGCTCGCTCACCTCGTAATAGATGTGCGGCGCCTCGTACGTCCCGTGCTGGGCGATGATCATCGACGTGCCGATGATGAGCCCGTTGCGCACGTCCTCCAGGACGAAGAGGTACTCCCGCTCGAAGGGGTTCTTCACCTTCCCGGCGAAGCTCTTCACCGACTTGTCGATGATGTTCTCGAGCGTCTCCTCGTTGTTCGGCAGGTTCACCGTGTTGAGCACGGCGGCGAGCCGCTTGAGGCCGGCCAGGTCGGTCTTCTGGACGTCACGCAGGACAAGCATGGGTGCACCCGGGACGCCCCTGGAATGGGCGCCGGAAGGGGTGGGGACCATACACCACACCACCTCTCGGCGGTCAGCCCGCGCTCGCTTGTTTCCTTTCGTGACGCGTCGAGTCATTAGGTGAACTGACCGCCCTGGCAGGCTCGCGTGGCGCTCTCCAGGGGCTCGCGGAGGTGAAACATTTATCAAACGTCCAACCCCCTGCCTGGATGCTCGCCCTGTTGTCAGGCGAGTGGGAACAACTCGAAGGGGGAATGAAGCCTGGAAGGGTTTCGGCTACGGTGCGTCGACCGTTTGCCTTCAAACCTTCGCAAGGACGCGTGCCTTTGAGAGTCTTTGTTCCTGGATTGCTTGCGATGTGGATGGTTCCCAGCCTGGCGTTCGCTGGAGTCGTGTGGCGCGGCGACTTCGAGACGGGCAACCGCTCACAGTACTCAGGCGAGCAGGTGGTCAGCTCCGACCGCCTGCTGGTGGTGACGAACCCGGTGGCGGAGGGCAAGTACGCGCTCAAGGTCACGGTGAAGCAGGGCGACGACCCCATCAACTCCAGCGGCAATCGCAATGAGCTCGTGTACCAGGGGCGAGAGAAGGAAGGCTCCGAGTACTACTACCGCTGGAAGGTGATGTTCGCGACGGACTTCCCCAGCGTGGACACGTGGCAGCTCTTCACGCAGTGGCACCACGACGGGTGCTGCGGCTCACCGCCGCTGGAGTTCTACGTGCGCGGGGAAGAGATTCGAATGGCGCTCAACTCCGACTCCACCATTCCGTGGCGCGGCAAGCTCCAGCGCGGCGTGTGGCACGAGTTCATCCTGCACGTGAAGTGGTCCGCCAAGGCGAGCACGGGCTTCGTGGAGCTGTGGCACAACAAGGAGAAGGTGCTGGCGAAGCGGAGCGCCGCGACGATGTACGCGGGCCAGAACAACTACCTGAAGCTGGGCCTGTATCGCAGCGACACGGTGAAGCCGGTGGGCGTGCTGTACCACGACGGTTTCATCCAGGCGACGACGCTGGCGGACGTGCTGGACACGACGCCCACGCCCACGCCGGACGCGGGCACGCCGACGGATGCGGGCACTCCCACGCCGGACGCGGGCACGCCCACCGTGGACGCGGGCTCCGACCCAAAGCCGGAGGAGCCCACGGACGCGGGCACGCCGCCTGGCACCGATGCGGGCACGTCGCCGGAGGAGGGACCTGGTGGAGTGCTGCCTCCCTCGGGGGTGTCTCCGGACAGCTCGGACGATGAGGCCGCGGGGTGCAACAGCTCCGGTGGGCCGCTGGCGGGGCTCGCGCTGCTGGGGTTGATGGGCCTGGCGCGAGCGCGTCGTCGGCGCTCGTGAGGCTCGTCCTGGAGCGCCAGGCTCAGCGAGGTGGACTTGGGGGCTTGTCGTTGAAGCTCCCGAGTCTCGGGGCCCAAGCTCACAGCTCCTGGGCCTGCTCGTACTTGCGCTCCAGGTCCCCGTCCTCGGTCTCGGGCCGGTTGCTCAGGTGCGGCTCGAGGAAGCGGCTCACGTAGTCCAGGCTGAGCCGCTTGGAGTCGGGCTGTTGCCAGGCGGAGAGCTGGAGCTTCGTCTCCGAGTCCTTCCACGTCTTCTCCAGCACGTAGTCCGACCTGGCGGCGAGCGCCTCCATGCGAACCCGCTCCTCGTAGGCGCGGTCGTCCCCGGTGGTCCTGGAGCGGCTCGTGCCTTCGCCCAGGCTCCGGTTGTAGGACTCCGCCGTGCGCAGGCGCTGCTCCGCGATTTCGACGGAGTCGTGCCGCGAGGTGGGCGCGCCGTACTTGATGCTCAAGAGCTCCGCGAGTGCATCGAAGTCCTCGCGCAGGGGCGCGTCGGTGTCGAAGCGCAGGGACACGGCGGCGAGCTTGTTCATCGTGAACTTGAAGTCCACCGTTGCCGGGCGGTCCGTGACGCGGGTGGCGACGCGGAGGTCGCCCTGGGACGACGTCGCCCTGGCCCCGGGATAGAGCGCGGCGACCTCGTCGGAGGACATGCCCCAACGGGTCTCCTGGAACCCGCTCTTGCTCCGGTAGTTGGCGAGCTCCTCGATGGCGAAGGCTTCATTGGAGGTGCGGATGGCCTCCCTGCGTTCCAGCAGTTGCTGATGGCGAGCCGAGGTTCCGCAGCCGGTGGCGAGCAGACACAGGGGGAGAAGTCCGGCGAGGGGGCGAAGCATCACGGGCTCCGGGTGACGAGGGTGCGCTTCCTGGACGCCACGGGTCCCCGGAAATTCACGGGAGTTTCGGGAGTGCGGGGAGAGGAGGTTTGTTTGACAGCCATCTGTCAATCAGACAGCCTTCTGTCCATGGCGAAATACACGACGGCCGGGTCGACCTTCACCGACCTGGTGCTCGAAATCTTCCGGAACAACGGCCTGCTGCTCGCGGCGGGGGAGCTCCTCTCCGAGCCGTCGGGGCTCACGAGCGCGCGCTGGCAGGTGCTGGGGGTGGTGGACCATGAGCCGACGCCGGTGGCGAACGTGGCGCGCACCATTGGATTGACGCGGCAGAGCGTGCAGCAGACGGCGGACGCGCTGGAGGCCGAGGGGCTGGTCGAGTACCAGGAGAACCCGCACCACCGCAGGGCCAAGCTCATCGCGCTGACGACGAAGGGGCGCGAGCGGCTGCGCGAGGTGGAGGCGCGCCAACTGGCGTGGGCGAACAAGGTGGGAGGCCGGGTGTCCGTGGCGTCGCTGAAGACCGCGCTGACGACGCTCCAGGATGTTCGCGAGGCGCTGGAGCAGGACGCTGACGCAGCCAGCGAGGCCTGAGCCGGAGTCTGGCCTCCCGGTTGCTCACGGACCCGCCCGGCGCGCGGTGACCCCGGCGGCCCGCCGGTCCTCGCGGTGGAGTTCACCCAGGGCTTCCTCCGGGGAAGCGGGCATCCTCCCGGTCCTCACCGCCCGGAGCAGGCGGCGTCCGGTGCCCTCGGGACGCCCGCTGGCCTCTTCCGCGAACTGGCACCCGCGCTCACCTTTCCAGTCGGTTCCGCGGAGCACGTCGGAACACACGGAGGTGGCGCGATGGCAATCATTCGAAGAGGCGAGTCGGAGAGAGGAATCACGGGACGACGCGGATGGGACCCGTTCGAGGCGATGCAGGACCTCATGCGGTGGGACCCGCTCAGCGCCCTTTCCCGAGGCACGAGAGACGTCGGACAGGGAGGCGAGTTCCTGCCGGCATTCGAGGTGAAGGAGACGAAGGACTCCTACATCTTCAAGGCGGACCTGCCCGGTGTCGAAGAGAAGGACCTGGACATCGCGCTCACCGGGAGCCGGCTCACCATCTCCGGACGCCGCGAAGAGGAGAAGAAGGACGAGGGAGACACCTACTACACCTATGAGCGCAGCTACGGCGGCTTCTCCCGTTCGTTCACGCTGCCGGACGGGGTCGACATCGACCATGTCCAGGCCGAGCTCAAGGATGGGGTCCTGTCCGTCGTGACTCCGAAGCGAGCGGAGGTGCAGTCGAAGCGCATCGAGTTGAAGGGCAAGGGTGAGGGCAAGGTGAAGGCCTAGCGTCCCTGTACGAACGAGCTGACTGGCGCCGCTCCCCGCGCGGGAGCGGCGCTCCACCGCTCCCATGGAACAATCCACACGCAGGGTGAATACAGGATGGGAGCGTGCGTCATCAGGCGCATGCCCGACATCTTGCGCAGCACGGTGCTGACCGCACTGCTGGCCACGTCCGCGACGGTGTGGGCCGAAACCCCCGAAGCTCCCAAGACCCCTGTCTCCCCAGTGCCGTTGATTGCATTGGTCCCCGGGAAGGTCCTCTATATCGATTCGCAGGGCTCCCGAACCCTGGCGGACTGCGAACAGGTGGAGGAGCGCCGGATGCTGGCCGGGCCCGACAAGGGCAAGTTGTTTCGGGAGACCGAGCCGTGTTCGCTCTGGTACCTCGCCGTGCACCCGCCCACGGGCCGCTGGGCGATGGGTGTCTCGGTCAGCGGGGATGTCGGTTCGACCCGGCTGGTGAGCATGACGCTGTCGGGCCGCAGGGTGGATGTGCCCACCGACAAGGCGGGCCGCGCCAAGGAGGGCAACCTGCTCGTGATGGGGGACCTGGAGGGCGTCGTGGCGGTCACCCCCGGAGCTCCGGCGCAGTGGACGAGCAACAACATCCAGCGCTCGCAGCGTCCCGAGCAGTTCATGGCCGACGGCTCTCGCGTGCTCGTCGCCAATGGGACGGTGACCACGGCGGACTGGTGGAGCTGGAGCTTCGGGCCCAAGCCCGAGGGCATTCACGTGTTGCCCATTCACGTGACGGACACCGCGAGCAACGACCTCGTCCTTGGGGAGTCGCGCACCGTGATGAGGCACGAGCGCGGCGGCGTGCGCATCGCGACGATGGACCCCACGGGCACGAAGCCTTGGAAGCTGGGGCCGCCCATGAAACAGAAGCGGAAGGGACTCCTGTCGCCCATGGTGCTGGGCGACTCGATGGTCTTCTACCGTGAGGGGACGCAGGACGAGGGCCTGAACTGCGAGGGGGCGGACTCGGCTACCTATCGTCGCCTCGATCTGCGCACCGGCCAGGAGAAGGTCTGGGGGACCCACGACACCTACTGCAGCGGCGGCGAGCTCCTGGCGGCGAGCTCGCGGCGCAAGACGGCGTACTTCATCCAGAGCCACTACTTCTCCACCGGCGTCTCCAAACTGTACGAGTACTCGCTCGACCGGGATGAAGTCCGTGAGCTGAAGGCTGAAGGCATGGAGGGGGTGCACGACCTCAGCGAGGATGGGCGGAACCTCATCCTGAACGCGCGAGGCGGTGTCATCGGCGTGTATGACAACGACACGGACGAGTTCACCTGGTTGACGGGCCTCGAGAAGGTCACCGACGCGGGGTTTCTCGACGTGCGCTGAATCGCGTGGACACGGACGCGCGAGATGGACCCGGGAGCGGGGCCTGGAGATAGTTGGCGCCATGGGAACGCAGGGTGATGCTCCAGCCGCTCCGGACATGGTGGCGCTCGTGGGTTGCGCGCGCCGCATGGCGGAGCAGGCTGGGGGCGATGATGTGACGGACGATGAGCTGCACCAGGTCATCGACCGTGTCCTGTTCGGCGCGAAGGATGGCTGGGCGTGCGCGTTGGAAGGCCTGCTGACCCGGACGGAGACCGCCAATCTCGTCCTGGCGCATCTCGAGTCCTGGCTCATGGACCGCACGGGACGGAGCTGGGATGCGACGATGTCGTTGGGCGGCGACTCGCTCGTGACGGAGGTCGAGCGGGCTTTGTTCGGCGCTTGGTGAGTCACCAACCGTGGCGGTCGAGCCAGCCCTGGAGGGCGCGGGCGATGTCGTCGGGCGCGTCCTCCGGCGCGTGGTGTCCCGCTGGGGTGAGCGGAACGATTTCGAGACCTGGGAGTGTGGTGCGTGCCCACTCGATGACTCCGGGTGCGCTGAGGCCGGCATCGCCGAAGGTCAGCAGGAGCGCTGGCTTCGCGGACGGATGCGCGAGCCACGCGTCGTAGCGCTCGATGACGGCGGCGACGTCGGCGGGCTCTCCGTCGATGGGAATCTCGCGCGGCCACTGAAGCATGGGGCGCCGTGACGCCGCGTCGGGATAGGGGGCGTAGTAGGCCTCGCGGGCGCTCTCGGTGAGGCCCGTCTTGACGCCATGGCCGAGCGAGCGCACGAGGAACTGGTTCTGCTCCAGCACCAGCTTCTCTCCGACGCCAGGCGTACGCAGCGCGCGGAACATCTGCTCACCCTCCGGCGACCAGTCGCTCCAGTGCATCGGCCGGAGGAACGTCTCGAAGACCACGACGCCGCGCACGCGGTCCGGATGCCGTGAGGCCCAGTCGAGCGCGAGCACTCCACCCCAGTCGTAGCCGACGAGCACGACGTCGCGCAGGCCGAGCGCGTCGAACCAGGCGTCGAGGTACCGCGCGTGGTCCCCGAAGCGATAGGCGATGTCGGGCTTGCCGGAGCTCCCCATCCCGATGAGGTCGGGCGCGAGGCAGCGCCCGCGGTCGGCGAGCTTTGGCGTCACGTTGCGCCACACATACGAGGACGTGGGGTTGCCGTGCAGGAACACGATGGGCGAGCCGGCTCCTTCCTCACGATAGGAGATGAAGGAGTCGAGGACGGGGACCTGGTGGGTGGTGGGCATGGGCGTGCGCTGGGGAAGGACAAGGGGAGTTGAGTGGCACGCGATGAGCGCGCCGGTGAGGAGCCAGCCGAGCAGTCTGTGCATGCGCCCAATATGTGGCCGGGGATACCTTCCTGGCCGTGATGGTTCGTGAGCAGTAACCTCACGCATCATGAGTATTCAGATAGGGGCCATCGACCTCAATCTCCTCCTGGTCCTCCACACCGTGCTCGCGGAGCGCAGCGTGGTCCGCGCGTCCGAGCGGCTCCATGTCACGCCGTCCGCCATCAGCAACAGCCTGGCGCGGCTCCGCGTCCTGCTCGGAGACCCGCTCGTGACTCGCAAGGGACGTGGCATCGTCCCCACGCCGAGAGCGCTCGCGCTGGCCCCCGCGATTGGCCGTGGGCTTCGGGAGATGGAGCTCGCGCTCCATGAAGTCCCTTTCGAGCCCCTGCGGTGCAAGCAGACCTTCACCCTGGCCGCCGCCGATGCGGGACAGCTCACGTGGGTGCCCCGCATCGCGGTGCTGGTGAGCAAGGAGCTGCCGAATGCGCACCTTCGCGTGGTCGGTATCGATTCCCTCGTCTCGCTGGGGGACCTGGGGTCGGGAGAGGTGGATCTCCACCTGGGCGTCGCGGGACAGGGGCCGGGTCTGCACACCGAGCCGTTGTTGACGGAGCGCACCGTGCTCGTGGCGCGTCGGGGACACCCGGTGCTGGGCAAGCGACTGTCGGCGCGGATGCTGGGAGGACTCCGACATGTCCGCGTGGAGATGGTGCCGGGCAAGAGCTTCCGTGACGCCGTCGGTGCCGCCTACGCGCGCGCGGGTATCCCCCGAGAGGTCGTCATGACGGTGCCCTCATTCACCGCCGCGGCGGCGGTGGTCGCCGCGACCGAGTTGGTCGCGACGTTGCCGGAGTCGCTCGTGCTGGAGCAGGGGACTCGCTTCACGGTGCAGGCGGTCGACGCACCCCATCCCTCACACTCCGTCAGAATCTCCATGTGCTGGCACGAGCGCACCCAGTTGGACCCGGCGGCGCGCTACTTCCGCGAGCTGGTGCGAAAGGGTGTCCTGCCGAGTGAGGAGGACCGCGCGGGAGCAGGACGCTGACGTGGGGTTGCTCGACCTGCGCTGAAGCGGCCCGGGCACGCCAGCGTTCGAGGTGCTGGCGTGCGGACGGGCGAGGCGCGGTGTCAGCGCTGCCCGGACTCCAGGCCCGGGCGGTCCTCGAAGAGCTGGACCCAGCGCCCGTCGAAGCCGCCGCTCGTCGGCGAATACCACGCGCCCGGCAGCCAGAAGCCGTGCTCCACGCCGTCCTTCGAGTCCGTGAAGCCCGTGTGCACGAAGTAGTCGTGCTGCCACCAGAAGGCCCCCGGCGAGGTGGTGTAGCCACTCGCGCTCGCCCGCGTCTGGCCGCGTGAGTCCGCCACGCTGCTGGCATAGGCGTTGTCGTGGAACGCGTTGGAGCCACCGCCGCCGAAGTCGGAGGCGCTGTCGTTCAGCTCGAACGTGCCGAGCAGCCACTTCTTCGCGATGTAGCCCTCGCGGTCATCCTCGTTCTCGATGTCGCGCGTCTGCGGGAAGAAGCGCTGCATCCCCGCGCTCACCTCCGCCTGGCCCACCTCATTGACGATGGGGCTCTCCAGCCAGAAGTCGATGGGGGACGTGTCCTTCCAGTGCGTCGTGTAGCCGCCGTATTGCCAGTGCGTGGGCAGGATGTCCGCCAGGTCCTGGAGTTCGTAGGTGATTCGCTTCACGCCGGGCCAGGTGATGGACTTCCCGTTGTCGTAGCGGCTGGCCAGCGCGTCCGCCGTCGCATACGTGAGCGCCTGCGCGCCAAACGCCGTCACCGCATCCGCGGAGCCCTCCGGCACGAAGGCATAGTGCACGTTCTTCCTGCCGTCGTTGTTGACCCCGGCCTCCGCCTTGCCCGCGCTCGCCATGCGGCCCGCGAAGAACGAGTAGGGGTCCGTGCAGAAGCGCAGCTCCTGCCCGTGCGCCGCCGCCAGCTTGTCGGACCACTCCGCCTGCCAGATGAGCAGATGCTTGCCCGTGGCCGTCTGCATGAAGTTGAGGTCCACGTGCCCCGCGCGGCGCACTACGTTGCGCTTGTGCTGCGTCACCACCGCGTACGCGACGGACTCGCCGCTGCCCGGGTTGCCGACGACATTCTGGACGAGCATCTCCACCCGCTCCCAGTCGTGGAGCTGGTAGTCCCCGGCCGCGTTCTTATCGAGCGCGTGATACACGTGGTAGATGAGGACGAGGTTCTTCCCACCGTCCATGAACTCGATGAGCGACGTGTAGAGCGTCGGGCGGATGCGCCAGCCGGAATACGCGCTGGGGCCCGTGCGAGACGCGTCGATGTACTGGGGGATTTGCTTCCAGTTCAGCTTGTTGTTCGAGAAGTTCCCATCCCGGTCGAAGTCGAAGTTCGTCACCCAGTCGTAGCCATGCCGGCCGTCGTTCCCGTTGCCGCGCTTGAGGATGACGGGCGCGTAGTACTGGAGGAACGCCTGTCGCTGGGCGCTCGTCAGAGACCACGCCTGCGCCTGGGCCTGCGTGGGCCAGCACAGCGCGACGAAGGTCAGCGCGAGTACGCCGTACAGGCCGAGCCCTCGAGTCAATCGATACATCGGTGCACGTCTCGTGGTGTCTGGAGTCATGCCCCCGAGCAAACCATGAGTCTTTCCATAACAATGTGTGGAAAACGTGAATAAGTCCGTTTCCCGAAAGGAGGGTGCCCTGGGTCGCGCTTGAAGCTTCACGGGGCCCGTGCCAGGAACCGCGCATGCGTGACGACTCGACGGGTGGTGATGGAGGCGTGCCCCACTTGAGCCCTGAGGAGTTCCGGAAGCTCGGCCACCGGATGGTGGACTGGATTGCCGACTATCAGGCGCGGCTGGAGTCCTTCCCCGTGCGCTCGCAGGTGGCGCCCGGTGGCGTCGCGTCGAAGCTGCCCGCGCATCCTCCCGAGGAGGGGCTCGCGGGGGAGTCCGGCTGGGAGGACATCTTCAAGGACCTGGAGGACATCATCCTGCCGGGGCTCACCCATTGGCAGTCACCGTCCTTCTTCGCCTACTTCCCGGCGAATGCCTCCGGGCCCGCCGTGCTCGGGGAGCTGCTGTCAGCGGGCCTGGGTGTGCAGGGCATGCTCTGGTCCACCAGTCCCGCCGCGACGGAGCTGGAGACGCGGGTGCTCGACTGGCTCGGGGAACTGACGGGCCTGCCCGACGACTTCCGCTCCACCTCCGCCGCCGGAGGCAGCGTCATCCAGGGCACCGCGAGCGAGGCCACGCTCGTCGCCATGGTGGCCGCGCGTGAGCGAGCCCGTCGTCACGGCGCGCCGGCCGACTCCGAGTGGGTGGCCTATGCGTCCACGCAGGCGCACTCCTCCGTGCTCAAGGCGGCCATGTTGTGTGGAGTGGCGCACGGCGCCGAGGACACGAAGCACGTGCGGCTCATCGAGACGAATGCCCGCTACGGGATGCGGCCCGAACTGCTGGAGCGCGCCATCAGTGAGGACCTGGAGGCAGGGCGCAAGCCTTTCTTCGTCTGCGCCACGGTGGGGAGCACGTCCTCCGGCGCCGTGGACCCGGTTCGCGCGATGGGCGAGGTGATGGCGCGCACGCCCGTACGGGCCTCCGGCGCCTGGCTGCATGTCGACGCTGCCTGGGCTGGCGCGGCGCTGGTGTGCCCCGAGCACCGGGACCTGCTCGATGGCCTGGGGAGGGTGGACTCGCTCGCCTTCAATCCGCACAAGTGGCTGCTCACCAACTTCGACTGCAATGCCTTCTACACGCGGGACAGGAAGGCGCTGCTCGATGCGCTCAGCGTGACGCCGGAGTACCTGCGCAACGCCGCGAGCACGAGCGGCGCGGTCATCGACTACCGCGACTGGCAGGTGCCGCTGGGTCGCCGCTTCCGCGCGCTCAAGCTGTGGTTCGTCCTTCGCCACTATGGTGCCCAGGGCCTGCGCGCCCACATCCGTGAGCATGTGCGGTTGGGCGAGTGCTTCGAGTCGTGGGTCTCGAAGGATGAGCGCTTCGAGGTGGCCGTGCCCCGCTCCTTGTCGCTGGTGTGCTTCCGCTTGAAGCCGCTTCCGGCAGAGACACCCCAGGCCACCGATGCGCGCAATCGGGAGCTGCTGGAGCGGGTGAATGCCTCGGGCAAGGTGTTCCTCTCGCACACTGTATTGCCGGCGGTGGAGGGGACACCTGCTCGCTACGTGCTGCGGATGGCCATCGGGGCTTCGACGACGCAGGAGCGGCACGTTCGCGCCGCGTGGGAGCTCCTCGCCTCCGCCGTCGGCTGACGTCCTCCGGGAACAGAGCCAAGGGGTTCGCGGTGCGAGGGGACACGTCGGTGTGTCCCTTTACATGGCGAAATGAAATGCATCGGAAGGCGGGTCGTTCTCTCGCCAGGCCACCGCTGCTGGTCGCGGTACCCCACACCCCATTCCTGGTTCCCCTGGAGTCTTCCATGTCACGACGTGCCCTGTTCCTGCCGCTCTGCGTGCTGCTGGCCTGTGCCCACTCCCAGCCTGTCTCTCCTCCAGCGCCCCCTGCCTCGGCGGAGCTCACTCCCGAAGCCACCGCCGCCATGACGCGGGCCTGGCTGGCCCGGAGCGAGGGGGATGCGGCGAAGGGATATGCCGAGCTACAGCAGGCCTGGGAGGCAGGTCACCAGTTCGAGGAGGTGGCTCGCGCCGCCGCGAGCATGGCGATAGCTTCGGGCGACACGGCCATGGCCATGACCTGGTTGGAGCGGGCCCTCGACAAGGGACTGTCCAACCCGGGGGGCCTGCTTCACGCAGAGGGGCTGGCCCCGCTGCGCACGCTGCCGGGGTACGACGCGCTGGTGGAGCGCGCTCGGAAGAACGCACTGGAGGCCCGGCGCGCTTGGGGCGTGGGCGCTGGACTGGAGCGGAGTTCTCCCAAGGAGGCCGGACTGTCCGAGCCCGCGTTGGAAGAACTGCTGAAGGCCGCTGAGAAGTCTGGCTCCGCGGGACTGGTGCTGCTGCGCCACGGCAAGCTGGTGGGGGAGTGGTACTTCGGCGGCGAGACGCATCGCATCGAGTCCATGTCCGCCACCAAGGGCATGGTGTCGCTGGCCATCGGCCTGCTTATCGACGAGGGGAAGATTCCGTCCGTGGACACCCCGGTCTCCGCCTTCTTCCCCGAGTGGAAGGGCGGCCTCAAGGGCAAGGTGACGCTGAAGCACCTGCTCAATCACACGTCGGGGCTGGCCGCGAAACGCACCGCCTACGACATCTACGAGTCCAAGGACTTCGTGCGCTACGCGCTGGACTCGGAGGTGGTGGACGAGCCGGGCAGCAAGCACGCGTACAACAACAAGGCGACCAATCTCATCGCGGGAATCGTGGAGCGCGCGTCGGGTGAGAAGATGGATGTGTATCTTTCGCGGAAGCTCTTCACGCCGCTTGGCATCCGTGACTTCCGCTGGGACAAGGACCCGTCTGGCAACCCCGTGGGCATGTCGGGCTTGCAACTGCATCCGGTGGACTTCGCCAAGGTCGGCCAGATGCTGCTCCAGGGCGGCACGTGGAAGGGCCAGCGCATCCTGAGCGCGTCGTACATCCAGGCGCTCGGTGGTGCTCCCACGCAGCCGCACACGCCGACGGCGGGACTGCTCTGGTGGCTCATCTACGAGGAGGGCATGTCCGTCACGCTCGGCAGCGACGCGCTGGAGCAGGCCCGTCGCAATGGCTTCCCCGAGGCTGCTGTGGCCCGGCTGCGTGAAATCGCGGACCGTCCCATTCCGCAGGGCGCGTTCTTCACCACCTTCGTGGAGAAGCTGGGAGACGCCTCGCTGCTTGAAGACTTCCTGGAGAAGTCCGCCCCCTACAGCTTCAAGCAGCAGGTGGAGGGCCCGCCGAGCGGCTTCGCGGCGATTGGCCAGGGCGGACAGCGCGTGCTGGTGCTGCCGAAGTACGACCTCGTGGCCGTGCGCATGTCGGACTATGACGGGCGCGTTCCCGAGGACGTCCTGGAGTTCTCCGAGTTCACCGGCAAGGTGCTCGACCTCGTCCGGCCCACGCCCGCCGCTCGCTGAAGCGCCTGCTCTCTCGGCGTCCTCGTGGACTGGGGCGTGTGGCATCATGGTGGGCGCTCATGGTGCCGCACCGTCCTGTCTCTCTCGTCCTCAGCTATCAGTACCCGGGCAAGTACGCCTTCACCGTGCTGGCGGGCGCCGTCGAGTCGGACCCGGCGCTCGCGGACGTGAAGCTGTTCTTCCCTCGCGACCGGGAGACGCTGCTCTCCACCGTGAAGGAGCGCGCGGACGCGGGGGACACCGTCGTGGCCGCGTGGTCCTTCTACTCGGCCAGCTTCGCCGTCTCGGCGGAGGAGCTCGCGTGGGTGCGTGAGCGACTGGAGGGCCGCTCCGTCCTCTGCATCGCCGGCGGGGTGCATGCGACGGCCGAGCCCGTCCAGACGCTCCAGGCGGGCTTCGACCTCATCGCGATTGGGGAAGGGGAGTACTCGCTGCGCGAGCTGCTCGGCCGCGTGCGGCGCGGAGAGGACCCGCGTGACACGCACGGCGTGGCCCACCTGAAGGACGGCAAGCTGGTGCAGCACGGGCGGGGCGAGGGCGTGAAGCTCGACGACTTTCCTCCCTTCGCCGCGCGCAACGCCATGTACGGCGCCATCGAAATCACGCGCGGCTGCATCTACGCGTGCCGTTTCTGCCAGACGCCCTTCATGAGCAAGGCGCGCTTCCGCCACCGCTCCGTGCCCAACATCGCGCACTGGGCCCGGGAGCTGCGGCGCTCGGGACGGCGGGACATCCGCTTCATCACGCCCACGTCCATGTCCTACGGCACCGGCGACGAGACGATGAACCTGGCCGCCGTGGAGGAGCTGCTCGCCGCCGTGCGCGAGGCCATGGCTCCCGACGGGCGCGTGTACTACGGCACCTTCCCCTCGGAGGTCCGCCCCGAGCACGTCACGCCGGAGGCGCTCGCGGTCCTCAAGCGCTACGTCCACAACGACAACCTCATCATCGGCGGCCAGTCCGGCTCCGAGCGCATCCTCCAGGCCACGCGCCGGGGGCATGACGTGGAGACGGTGGTGCGCGCCACGCGGCTCGCCGTGGAGGGCGGCTTCATCCCCAACGTGGACTTCATCCTCGGCCTGCCGGGTGAAGAGCCCGAGGACGTGGAGGCCACCGTCGTCCTCATGGAGCGGCTGGCGGAGCTGGGGGCGCGCGTGCACGGACACACCTTCATGCCGCTGCCCGGCACGCCCTATCGCGATGCCGCGCCGGGGCGGGTGGATGAGGAGACGCAGCGCAAGCTGGACAAGCTCGCCTCCCAGGGGCGGCTGTATGGCCACTGGAAGCAGCAGGTGGCGCTGGCGGAGGGCATCGCCTCGCGACGCAGGCCCCGGGCGGGCTAGCGTCCCCCTCGCGTCACTTCGTCGGGCCCGCGAGCGCCCAGGCGCTTAGGATGGAAACGCGATGTCCTCCGACGAGACCCCTCCCTACTGGTTGCTCATCTCCGTCCTCTTCAGCTCCCAGCCGCTGACGCCCTCGCTCGCCATGACGCTGCACCAGACGGCGTACGAGCTGCACGAGCGCGGAGAAGGCGCCAGGGACGTCGCCGGGGACATGCTGAGCGGCAAGGTGCGCAACCTGCGCAAGGACGTGGCGCTCGGCGGAATCGCCGGCCCTGCCTTCGAGGCGGATATCGAGACGGAGCGCGGCTCCGGCGTGGTGCGCTTCATCCTCACCCGCCAGGGCCTGGAGATGATGCGTCAGCAGCCCGCGACGCCGCCTCGCCCGAAGTACCTCAACTGAGGTGACGAAGGCCTGCTCGCCGGCTCCCTCGCTGCGCGAAGTGTCCGGTCATCCCCACCTTCGAGTCACGGGCTGAAGCCACACTCGAAGGAGCGACACCCATGGACCCGAAGGAATATCTCCAGAAGTCACTCGGCATTCCGCTGGACCCCGAGAAGCAGAAGGACCCGGAAGCGGATGGCGACCACGTCCCCGCCGAGGGACGCGCCGAGTTCCTCAACGACGTCGGTGGCCAGGACGGCGGCCAGCGCACGGAGGTCGGGCATCCGTATGACGGGGAGGGAGACCTGCAGCAGGGCCAGCGCGCCGAGTACCTCAAGCGCGCCGAGCGCAAGCCCACGAAGAAGCGCTAGCGACTACTCGCGCTCCAGCGACACCTTCATGCGGTTGCCCATGTGGAAGATGGAGTTGTTCAACGTCGCGGCCGACAGCTCCGCCAGCTCCGTCATCACCTTCTGCTCCTCCGCTTCCTTGGAGCCCGCCGCCGGCGTGGACGTGGCCTGCGCGCCGTTGGCGGAGCTGGCGTCCTTGGCGACAGGCGGACGGCCCACGGCCGACAGGTAGGAGTTCAGCAGCCCGCCGTGCGAGGAGCCCCCCACGGAGTTGAGCGCCGACTGCACCACGAGGCCACCCGTGGACATCAGCGGGTCACCCGGGCGGTTCGCCGCCGACTGCATGTTGTTGTTGTGCTGCTGCAGCACGGAGCCGAAGCCCGCGCGCGAGGACGCGGCACTTGCCTGCGGCGTGGGGACCTGGACCCGAGGACCCGTGAGGTTGTTGATGCGGCTCATGGTGCGCTCCTTGGCGGTCCGAGGGCGCACGAAGCGCGATTCTCGGAGGTCTGCCCACATTATCGCCCAGCCCCGGGAGAAGTTGCGTCCCGGCGCTCGGAGCCTGCCTGCCCGGCGGAAAAACGACCGAAGGCCGCGGACTTACGGGCACGGTGCCCAAGTCCACGGCCCTCGGATGGATCAGCGGAAAATGCGCCCGACTAGAACTGGTGGGCCTCGGTGGACTCGTGCAGGGCCAGGGTGCTGGCGGAGCCGCCGGAGATGACCTCGGCGACCTGGTCGAAGTAGCCGGTGCCGACCTCGCGCTGGTGACGCGTGGCGGTGTAGCCGTCCTTCTCCGAGCCGAACTCGCCCTGCTGGAACTCGCTGTAGGCCGCCATGCCGCGGTCCTTGTACTTGCGGGCCAGCTCGTACATCGAGTGGTTCAGCGCGTGGAAGCCGGCCAGGGTGACGAACTGGAACTTGTAGCCCATGGCGCCCAGCTCGCGCTGGAACTTGGCGATGGTGGCGTCGTCCAGGTTCTTCTTCCAGTTGAAGGACGGCGAGCAGTTGTAGGCCAGCATCTTGTTGGGGAACTTCGCGCGGATGGACTCGGCGAACTTCTTGGCCTGGGCCAGGTCCGGGGTGCTCGTCTCGCACCACACCAGGTCCGCGAAGGGCGCGTACGCGAGGCCGCGGGCGATGGCGCAGTCGAGGCCGCCGTTGAGGCGGTAGAAGCCCTCGGAGGTGCGGCCATTCTTCCGGTCGATGAAGGCGTGGTCGTACTCGTCCGAGTCGCTCATCAGCAGCTTGGCGCTGTCGGCGTCCGTGCGGGCGACGAGCAAGGTGGGCACGCCCATGACGTCGGCGGCGAGGCGCGCGGCGGTGAGGGTGCGGATGAAGTGGTTGGTGGGTACCAGCACCTTGCCGCCCATGTGGCCGCACTTCTTCTCGCTGGCGAGCTGGTCCTCGAAGTGGACGCCCGCGGCGCCGGCCTCAATCATGCTCTTCATCAGCTCGAAGGCGTTGAGCGGGCCACCGAAGCCCGCCTCGGCGTCGGCGATGATGGGGGCGAACCAGTAGCGGTCGCTCTTGCCCTCGGCGTGGTCAATCTGGTCCGCGCGGCGCAGGGCGTTGTTGATCTTCTTCACCACGGTGGGGACGCTGTCCACCGGGTAGAGGCTCTGGTCCGGGTACATCTGCCCGGCGGAGTTGGCGTCCGCGGCGACCTGCCAGCCGGAGAGGTAGATGGCCTTCAGTCCCGCGCGGACCATCTGCACGGCCTGGTTGCCGGTGAGCGAGCCGAGCGCGTTGATGTAGTCCTCGGTGTGGAGCAGCTCCCACAGCCGCTTCGCGCCGACTTCCGCCAGCGTGTAGCTGATGGGCAGGGTGCCGCGCAGCTTCAGCACGTCCTTGTCGGTGTAGTTGCGGATGATGCCCTCGAAGCGTCGAGCGTGGAGCTTGGCGTGGGGAGTGGCATCCGGGGTCGTCGTGGTGGCGTCGTACATCGCAGGCTCCTCGGTGCGGCGGTGAAGGGTTGAAGAAAGACGAAGGTTCAGCGAGTGGAATCCAGCGCCGCGTAGGCGGGCAGGGTGAGGAAGTCCTCGAAGGTGGAGGCGGTGGACAGGCGCTCGAAGAGCTCGCGGGCGCGCGTGACGTGCTCTGCGCCGTACTTCGCGTTGACGCCTTCCTGGTCCAGGTGGGCCATCTCTTCGCGAAGCAGCGTCTGGAACAGCTCGGGCGTCACCTTGCGGCCGTCGTCGAGCGAGGCGCCATGGTGAATCCACTGCCACACCTGGGCGCGAGAGATTTCGGCGGTGGCCGCGTCCTCCATCAGGTTGTAGAGGGGCACGCAGCCCAGGCCGCCCAGCCACGCGGCGGTGTACTGAATCCCGACGCGGAGATTGTGGCGCAGGCCCTCTTCGGTGCGCGTGCCGGAGGGGACCTTGAGCAGGTCGGCCTCGGTGATGCGGACGTCGTCGCGCTTGTTGGAGAGCTGGTTTGCGCCCTTCATGTTCGCGTCGAAGATGTCGCGTGCGAGCGAGACGAGGCCGGGGTGGGCGACCCACGTCCCGTCGTGGCCGTTCTTCACCTCGCGCAGCTTGTCGGCGCGGACCTTCTCCAGCACGGCCTCGTTGGCGGCGGCGTCACCCTTGATGGGGATGAACGCGGCCATGCCGCCCATGGCGTGGACGTTTCGGCGGTGGCAGGTCTGGATGAGCAGCTGCGAGTAGGCGTTGAGGAACGCCTTGTCCATGGTGACCTGGCCGCGGTCCGGGAGGACGACGCTGGTGTCGGACTGGAGCGTCTTGATGAAGCTGAAGATGTAGTCCCAGCGGCCGCAGTTGAGGCCGGCGGAGTGCTCGCGCAGTTCGTGGAGGATTTCGTCCATCTCGAAGGCGGCGGGGAGCGTCTCGATGAGGACGGTGGCCTTGATGGTGCCGCGCGGGATTCCGAGCGTGTCCTGGGCGAGCAGGAACACGTCGTTCCAGAGGCGGGCCTCCAGGTGGCTCTGCATCTTCGGCAGGTAGAAGTAGGGGCCGGTGCCGCGCGCGAGCTGCTCGCGGACGTTGTGGAAGAAGAAGAGGCCGAAGTCGAAGAGGGAGCCGGAGATGGGCTTGCCGTCGATTTCGACGTGGCGCTCGGGCAGGTGCCAGCCGCGAGGACGCACGAAGAGGACGGCGGGCTTGTCGTTGAGCGCGTAGTGCTTGCCGCCGTCGGCGGTGAAGGAGATGCGGCGGCGGACGGCGTCGCGGAGGTTGAGCTGGCCGCGGACGACGTTGTCCCAGGTGGGGCTGTTGGCGTCCTCGAAGTCCGCCATGAAGACGTTCGCGCCGGAGTTGAGCGCGTTGATGATCATCTTCCGGTCCACGGGGCCGGTGATTTCGACGCGGCGGTCCTGGAGGTCCGGCGGCAGGGGAGCCACCGTCCAGTGGCCGTCCCGGATGGCCTTCGTTTCGGGGAGGAAGTGGGGACGCTCGCCCTTGCGCCAGGATGCCTGGACCGTCTTGCGGCGCTCCAGGAGCGCCTCACGGCGTTCGCCGAAGGCGCGCGCGAGGCGGGCGACGAAGTCGAGGGCGTCCGGGGTGAGGACCTCGGCGTAATCGGGGTGCCACGGACCCTTCACGGCCACGCCAGCGCTGAAGGCCGGGGTCTTCGAAGAGGGGGCATCCGAGGTCATCAAAAACTCCTTGGCATGCTGCGTTGTAAATCACCTTCAACGGGTCGGAAAATGGATCTTCCGAGGGAGGAAGGGAAGTGTCGGTCAATTTGTGCCTGCTCGGCTGTAATGCTGTCAACACCCGCCGGATTAAATCTGTAAATCAACAGACGTGGCGCGGGTTTGGAGGGGAGGGGGCGACGGCCGGGCGGCAGGCAATCAGCGACGCCAGATTGCGTAGGTAGGGATGCGGGCGCCTGGCGCCAAGGGGTTGCCCGCTCTGGGGAGGCAGGACATGGACGCGATGAAGCGGTGCTCGGGATGCGCGGAGGAGATGAGGGCGGAGGCCGCGAAGTGCCCTCGCTGTGGGACGCGGGCGGAGCGGCTTCACCGGGGCGTGGAAGGGCGGGCGTTGACGGGCGTGTGCGCGATGCTGGCTCGCGAGCTGGGCATCGACGTGGCGTGGATCCGCGTGGCGCTCGTCGTCGCCACCTTGTTCTCCGGCGGCACGCTGCCCCTCGTCTATCTGCTGCTCTGGGGCTTCACTCCTTCGTCCCCCGTGGGCCGGGCTCCCTTGCAGCGCTCGATGGAGTGGCTGTCGGGACTCGGGCAGTCCTCTGATGCTCCTCGCATGGAGCGCCGGGTCTGAGGCACGGGACCACGGTGGCGGCGCGGACACGGTGGGCACGGCTCGCGGGCCCCTCGGCTCGGCGCGGGTCCCCCCGTCAGCGGACGGGGCCCCCCACGCCGGCCGTCCCGCTCCCTTGCGTCACGCGGCCTGCGTGCACACCGTCTCGCTCATTTCGGTGAGCACCGAAACGTTCGTCCTCGGCGACCCGTAGAAGCGCCTCACCGCCTCGCACTCCATCCCGGTGTGCACGGCGGCTTGAGGACTCCGGAATGATCGCCGTCATCTTCGAGGCCCGGCTCAACGCGGATGGACAGCGCGAGTACCTGGACCTGGCCGCCGAGCTCCGTCCCCTGCTGGCTCGCATCGAGGGCTTCATCTCCATCGAGCGGTTCCAGAGCCTGTCCTCTCCGGATCGGCTGCTCTCCTTGTCGTTCTGGCGCGACGAGGCCGCCGTCCAGCAATGGCGTGAGCTGGAGGCACACCGCGCCGCCCAGAGCCGGGGCCGGGACTCCGTCTTCGCCGACTACCGCCTTCGTGTGGCCACCGTCGTTCGCGACTATGGACCTCACTCGCGCGAGCAGGCTCCCGACGACAGCCGGCGGGTTCACGGCTGACTCCCGGACTGCTCACGGACCGACGGTCCTCGCTCCTTCCAGGTGCAGAGGGCTCCGGCCTGTTATTCGTGGGCTCACGGACACTTTCCACCAGGAGCCCCGCGCGTGAGCACCCAGAACGTTCGCATCGAGAAGGACACCTTCGGCCCCATCGAAGTCCCCGCCGACCGCCTCTGGGGCGCGCAGACCCAGCGCAGCCTCCAGAACTTCGCCATCTCCACCGAGCGCATGCCCCCCGGCCTCATCCGCGCGCTCGTCCTCGTCAAGAAGGCCGCGGCCCTCGTCAACGTGGAGAACGGCAGCCTGCCTCGCGAGAAGGGCGACGCCATCGTCCGCGCCGCCGATGAAGTCCTCGCCGGCAAGCACGACGCCGAGTTCCCCCTGTCCGTCTGGCAGACCGGCAGCGGCACCCAGACGAACATGAACACCAACGAGGTGCTCGCCAATCGCGCCTCGGAGCTGCTCGGCGGAGAGCGCGGCGAAGGCCGCAAGGTCCACGCCAACGACGACGTCAACAAGGGGCAGAGCTCCAACGACGTCTTCCCCACCGCCATGAGCGTGGCCGCCGCCACCGCCCTCGTCGAGCACGTCATCCCCGAGGTGAAGGCCCTGCGCGACGTCCTCGCCGACAAGTCCCGCGCCTTCATGGACGTGGTGAAGATTGGCCGCACCCACCTCCAGGACGCCACGCCCCTCACCCTGGGCCAGGAGCTGAGCGGCTATGTCGCGCAGCTGGACCTGGCGCGCTCCCACCTGGAGCGGACGCTTCCGCACCTGCATGAGCTCGCGCTGGGCGGCACCGCCGTCGGCACCGGCCTCAATGCTCCCAAGGGCTATGCCGAGCGCGTCGCGAAGGAGATTGCCCGCCTCACCGGCCTTGGCTTCGTCACCGCCCCCAACAAGTTCGAGGCGCTGGCCGCCAACGACGCGCTCGTCCAGGCCCACGGCGCCCTCAAGGGCCTGGCCGCCGTGCTCTTCAAGGTCGCCAACGACATCCGCTGGCTGTCCTCCGGCCCCCGCTCCGGCCTGGGCGAAATCACCATCCCCGAGAACGAGCCCGGCAGCTCCATCATGCCGGGCAAGGTGAACCCCACCCAGAGCGAGGCCCTCACCATGCTCTGCGCCCAGGTCATGGGCAACGACGTCGCCGTCTCCATCGGCGGAGCCTCCGGCAACTTCGAGCTCAACGTCTTCAAGCCCCTCATCATCCACAACCTCCTGCAGAGCTGCCGCCTCCTCGCGGACGGCATGCGCAGCTTCCGGCTCAACTGCGCCGTCGGCATCGAACCCAACCGCGCCCGCATCCAGGAGAACCTGGAGCGCAGCCTCATGCTCGTCACCGCCCTCAACCCCCACATCGGCTACGACAACGCGGCGAAAATCGCGAAGCTGGCCCACAAGGAGGGCAAGACGCTCAAGGAGGTCGCCGTGGCGCTGGGCCTGCTCACCTCCGAGCAGTTCGACCAGTGGGTCCGCCCGGAGAAGATGACCGGCCTGTAGGCACCCCCTGTCCTACACCCCGCCCGGACGCCCCACCGAGGGGCATCCGGGGGGCCTTCCCCCGTCCCAACCGTGGGCCAGCGCACGCTGGGGCAAGAACGAGCGGGCGCGAGCGCGACAGGACGATTAGGGTAGGGGAGCCATGAACGTCCCCTTCGTCATTGAGACCACGCACCGCGGCGAGCGGGCGTATGACCTGTACAGCCGGCTCCTCAAGGACCGCATCATCATGCTGGGCACGCCCGTCAACGACGACGTGGCCAACATCATCGTCGCCCAGCTGCTGTTCCTCGAGTCCGAGGACCCCGACAAGGGCATCAACCTCTACATCAACTCGCCCGGCGGCTCCGTCACGGCCGGCCTCGCCATCTACGACACCATGCAGTACGTGAAGTGTCCGGTGTCCACCATCTGCGTGGGACAGGCCGCCTCCATGGGCGCCCTCCTCCTGCTGGCCGGTGCCAAGGGCAAGCGCTACGCCCTGCCCAACAGCCGCATCATGATTCACCAGCCGCTCGGCGGCGCCCAGGGCCAGGCCACGGACATCGACATCCAGGCCAAGGAAATCCTTCGCCTGCGCAGCTACATCAACGGCCTCATCGTCAAGCACACGGGCCACACCATCGAGCGCATCGAGAAGGACACCGAGCGCGACTACTTCATGAGCGCCGAGGATGCCCGGCAGTACGGCCTCATCGACGAAGTGGTGGAGAAGCAGCGCCTCATCTCGCCGCCGTCGTCCACCCCCGCGAAGTAACAGCGCGTCGCACCTCCCCCCGCTCTCATGGCGGAGCGGGGGCCGGGTGGGCACTTCGAGCCCGCCCGTTGATTCCCGCCACCCGCCGCGCGCAAGTCCCAAGCTGGTGCACCGAGCAGGCGCGAATTCCGCGCGCCGCCGTGCCCGGCCTCTCGGCTGCGGGTGGCATGGCCGATGCCCAAACTTGGACACATGTCCTGGCCTCGCTCGCGCACCCTCCGTCGCCTCCTGCTGCCCTCCGCCCTCCTGGTTGGAGCGGGTTGCGCGGGGCCCACTGGTCGCCCGCCCGTTCCCCCCTCCTCGGCCTCCGTGCAGGCGGAGCTGGGCGAGCGCGACGTCATCCAGGCTGGTGAGGAATACGCCCGCAACAACAGCTTCGTCCTGGCCCAGGCCGGCGAGGCCGTGGAGATCCGCCCCAACCTCTGGCGCATCCGCTTCGGCTTGAAGGACAAGCCTGGCCGGGGCGTGGAGCTGGAGTTCGACGAGATTGCCCGCAGGGTGACGCGCGCCCAGGAGATTGAAATCCTCCCGGGCTCCACCACGACTCCTGAGAACGTCCCCGGCCAGGGCGAGGATGTGCCCGCCGGCGGTCAGGGGCGCGGACCCATCCCCTGACACAGCCGGAGGCCGCCGCTACGGCAGCACGGTGACGCGATTGAGCGCGGGGGCGGGCAAGGGGCTCGCCGCGCTGCTGTGCGCCTTCAGGTAGGCCTCCATCGCGTCGCTGTCCAGGTCGCCACCCAGCCGGTTCGTCCCCTCGGCGAGCAGCTCGAAGCCATCACCCCCACTCGCGAGGTAGTTGTTCGCGGTGACGCGGTAGTTCGCCGCCGGGTCCACCGTCACGCCGTTGATCCGGATGGACGCCGGGTTGACGCGGTTTCCGATGGGCGCCGACGCGCTGAACGCATAGGTGAAGCCCGCCGACGGCAACAGCATGAGGGTGGCTCCCGACGGCCGCCACTGCCACTCCAGCAGTTGCTCGATTTGCGCGCCCGTCAGCGTCAGGGTGACCAGGCTGTTGCCGAACGGCTGTGTGGCGAAGGCCTCGCCGTAGGTGACCTCGCCCTGGGCGATGTCCGCGCGCAGGCCGCCCGGGTTCATGAAGGCCACATGCGCCCCACCCATGTTCGCGGGCTTCGTCGCCTCCAACTGCGAGTCCGCGATGACTGAACCCAGGGTGGACTGGCCCGCGGAATCCGACTGCGATCTGAGCGCCTGTGCCACCCAGCCGATGACCCGGTTGGCCCGCGCCGTGACGAGCCCCTGGTACTTCGTCACCAGCTCCTTCACCGCGCCGACCTCCTGCACGTCGCGAGTGACGATGACGTTGTTCGCTCGCGCCCCCACGACGTCGCCCGTCGCCTTGCTCAACGTCAGGTCGATGTCCGTGACGAGCCGCCCCAACGACGAGGCGCTCGTGACGACCTTGCCATCGATGACGCAGTTGTAGGCTTGATGCGTGTGGCCGCTGACGATGACATCCACCGCGTCGTTGAGGCCCTTGGCGATGCCAACGATGGCACCTGAGATGAGGCCGTCCGCGCCCGAACCCTTGCATTCGTTCACCAGCGCGTTCGGGCTCGGATTGCCGCCCTGGTGCACCACCACGATGATGGCTTCGATGCCCTGCTGCCGCAGCTCTGGCACCAGCGCGTTCACCGTCTGCACTTCGTCCTTGAAGGTGAGCCCCGCCACGCCCGTGGGCGTGACGATTTCCGGCGTGTCCTCCAACGTCATGCCGATGAAGGCCACCTTCACGCCCTCGAACTCGCGCACGTCGTAGCGGGGGAACAGCGTGCGGTCCACGCCCGTGGCCACGTTGGCCGCCAGGAACTTGAACTTCGCGCCCGGGAAGCCATCCCCGTCCAGGCAGCCATCCACCGGGTGGCAGCCGCCCGACTGCATGCGCAACAGCTCCGTGCTGCCCTCGTCGAACTCGTGGTTGCCCACCGCGACCAGGTCCAGGCCGATTAGATTCATCGCCTCGATGGTGGGCTCGTCGTGGAAGAGCGCCGACACCAGCGGCGAGGCGCCGATGAGGTCTCCCGCCGCCACCACCACCGTGTTCGGATTGGTGGCCCGCAGGGCCGCGATGTGCCGGGCGAAGTACGTCACGCCGCCCGCGTTCACCCGCACCGGCCCACCGTCGGGGGCCACGCCCATCAGAATCTGACCTCCGGGTTCCTCGAGCTGTCCGTGGAAGTCATTGAACGCCAGCACCTGCACGCTCACTGTGGTGGGACCCGAGTCGGTCGTCCCCGAGTCGCGCGTCCCCGCGTCGGTCGTCCCAGCGTCGCGCGTCCCAGCGTCGGTTGTCCCCGCGTCGGTCGTCCCCGCGTCGGTCGTCCCCGCGTCGGTCGTCCCAGCGTCCGGGGGCGGCGGCTGGACGGGGTGCTGCTGGCAGCGCTTGTCCTCGCAGACCCACTCCTTGCCCTCGGCCGGTGCGCTGTTGTCGAAGCGGCAGTCGGCGGCGTCCTGGCACTCGTCACCTCCGCAGCCTCCATGGGCGAAGAGGAACATGCCGGTGACAAACGCTCCGGCGAGAAGGAAGACGCTAGGGCGCGCTCCCGTAGGTGGCGAGCGCGGTGTGGCTTGAGGCATCGATGGAACTCCGACGAGCAGGGAGTCGGAACCTACCCTGGTTCGTGGACGATGGCTCGAGTTCATGGCGACACGGTGAAGCTCACGCCCCGACTTCGTCTAGACAGGGGGGCGCGACTGTCGCCCCGCTTCAAGGAACGGGCGGCGGTGCTTCGTTGCCGCACGGCAGCAGCTCCGCGGGGCCGCCGGTGCGCCCCACCAGGATGGCCACCTGTCCGTGCGCGCGACCGAAGCGCTCCGCCTCCGCGCGGGGCAGGCCCGGGACGAAGAGGCTCTGCTCGGACCAGCTGCCGTCCTCCGCCTCGCCGATGGCGGGCGCCACCACCCAGCCCCCCGCGATGAGCTGGGACACCAGCCGCTCCTGCGCGCGCTGGTTCTCGTCCTTGCCGCGAGGGCGGGAACCCGGATTCCAGGCCGTCAGGAAGGCCCACTCCCGATGTCCTCGTGCCGCCAGGGCGGCGTCGAGCGCGGGGTGCAGCCGTCCCACTCGCAGCACCTGCTCCACGCCTTCCGTGGAGCCATGCGGGCGAATGACATACCGCGTCGCCCGGTAGGCTCCCAGCAACCGCTCCTGGTCGAGCTGTCTCATTCGCGCATTCTCGCGTCGCCGACACCCCGCTGTCAGCCCCGGGGGCCGCGGGTTGTGACGAAAAGGTGTCTGGATTGGATATTCCCAGTGAATGTTCAGAACCCCCCAACGTCTGGAGCCCTCGCAACGTTCCAATGAGGGGGCGTTTGGACGTGGGGCAAATCCAGATGATGCGTCGTGCCGTGGTGGCTGTCGCGCTGTGCGCGGGCTTTGTGGGGACCGGCTGTGTTTCGGTGAGTCATGTGCAGACGGCGGACACGCTGGGCGCAGGCAAGTTCCAGTTCGCCATTGAACCGGGTGTCGGAGGCGCCGCTGTCATCGGGGACAGCGAGACGGGTTCGGGGGGCATCTACTATCCACACATCGACCTGGCGGCGCGCTTCGGTGTGACGGAGCGCGTGGACCTGGGCGTGCGCTTCGGCTCGTCGCTGGCCGAGCTCCAGTCGAAGTTCCTGCTCACCAGCCCCGATGACCCGAACCTGGCCATCTCCCTGGCGCCCTCGGTGATGGGTGTCTTCCTGGGCAGCGACGACGACGCGGTGGGCAGCTATGTCAACGTGGCGGTGCCCCTGCTGGTGGGCTTCAAGACGGCGGGTGGGTCGGAGCTGGTGCTGGGGCCTCGGGTGTCCGCGACGCGCATCTCGGGCGGCAGCTCCACCGACAGCGCGGCCGCGAACCTGCTGAGCGTGGGCGCCTCCGTGGGCTACGCGCTGCGGGTCACCGAGGGCTTCCGGCTGATGCCCGAGGTCGGCGTCTCCATTCCTGTCATTGGCGAGTTCAACACCACGGACTCCGAGTCGGAGCTGGGAGCGGGCTTCAACGGAGGCTTCGTCCAGTTCAAGCTGGGCTTCCTCTTCGGCCGCGGTCGTCCCATCAACCGCGACACGCGGGACTACGTCAACGCCAACTCGAACGACGTCGACATCTGACGTCACCGGTGGCCGGTCCATCCGAGCCTTTTCCGCTAGGCTGTGGGGGTCCAGGGGCCGTTGGCCCTGGCGGGAGGCTCGAGATGGATTCGGTGGATGCGCGGCTGGAGCGACTGGAGCGCCGCTGTCGGCGGTTGCAGGGACTCACCTTCGCGGCGCTCGCGCTGGCGGGGGTGGGGCTGGGCACCGCGGCGCTGAAGCCCGCGCCGACGCTGGGTGGAGAGCTGGTGGCCTCGCGCCTGGTGCTCAACGACGCCCAGGGAATGCGTCGGGCCTCGCTGGGGCTGGATGACTCGGGCGCCGCGGGGCTGGTGCTGCATGACGGCCTGGGGCGTCCGCGCGCCTTGCTGGGCGTGGCGGTGGATGGCTCACCCCGGCTGCGCTTCTCCACGGCCGGGGGCGAGTCCCTGGCCGAGCTCACCGTGTACTCGGACGAAGCGCCGCGCCTGACGTTGTCCAAGCCCGGCGGCATCGACCTGTTCGCGGTGGGGCTCCAGGTGGACGGCTCCTCGCGACTGGAGCTGGCGGACGCGGATGGCCGGCCCCGCGCGATTCTGGGCGCGGACGAGCACGGCTCTCCGGGACTGATGCTGGTGGACCGCCGGGGTCAGCCGCGCGTGGAGCTGAAGGTGGGCCCGTCCGACGGGGCCAGCCTGCGCGTGGAGGGCCGCGACGGCGAGGTCTTCCAGGCGCCCGCCGTCCTCCAGTGACGCCGCGTCACTGCCGGGGCGGGACGATTTTGTAACCGCGTTGCAGCAGCGGGTCGAGGCGGTCGGAGATGTCCCACGACTCCACCACCTTGCCGTCGCGCATCCGGTAGAGCGAGTGGCCATTGAGCGCGAGCTGACGGGGCTTGCCCGCCTCGTCCGGGTGCTGCGCATCCGTGCCCTGGGCCTTCCAGTGCACCAGCACCAGGTCTCCGTCCGCCACCACGTGGAGGACGTCGAAGCGCAGGTCCGGGAAGGCCTGGAACGTCGCCTCGGCCTGCTGGCGCACGGCGGCGGGGCCCACGACATTCGTGGGCGCGCCCTGCGAGTGGTCCACGTAGTCCTCGGAGAACAGCTCCGCGACGCGGTCCAGCTTGCGCAGGTTGTAGAGCTCCTCGGTGAGGAGCCGCGCCTGCTGGCGGTTCTGCTCCTCCAGCGCGGCCGCACGCTCCACCGGAGACACGGACGCACACGCGGACAGCAGTCCGAGCATGCAGAGCCACATCGTCGTCGCGAGGCTTTTCATGGCCTGGGAAGCTGCGCAGCCTTGCCCAGGCCGTCAGCCCCCCAGGGCCCGCGAGTGTTCACCTCACGTCACGCCGACAGGTGCCCCAGGCCGATGGGCGAGGCGAGGCAGGCGTCCGGGATGCCAAAGGCATCCACCAGCGCCACCGCGTCCGGCCGCAGCTCCGTGCAGAGCTTCACGACCTCCTTGCGGATGGCCAGGGCCTTGTTGCCTTCCATCAGTCCGTTCTCCTGGAACCAGCCGCTGGAGGACTCCAGGCACGACAGGCCATAGAGGTCGCACAGCCGGCCCAGCACCACCTTGAGCCCCTCGTCCTTCACCGTCGCCACGCCGTGGAGGAACTGCTCCAGCACCACGCGCTCGATGTGCGCGTGCGCCACCGCGACCAGGTGCGCCTGGACCTGGTTGAAGGCGGCGAAGGCCTCCATGCCCGCGGATATCCGCTTGCGCAGCCGCTTCGCCACCGAGGCCAGCAGGTCCTCCTCGCGGTAGCGCAGGAGCCGGAGCTGGTACTCGCTGTCGCGCAGGTGCTCGCTGCCAGTGCGCCGCGCCGCGATGGGGTTGCGGTCCGCCACCGCCGTTGCCCTTTCGGCGATGAGCTTGAGCACCGCGAAGACGCGGTCGTCCTCGAAGCGCTGCCGGTAGTCCGTCAGCAGGCTCTTGGCGACCAGCTGCATCAGCACCGTGTTGTCGCCCTCGAACGTCGTGAAGATGTCCGTGTCCGCCTTCAGCCCCGACAGCCGGTTGGCCTCCAGGTAGCCCTGGCCGCCACACGCCTCGCGCGCCTCCTGGAGCACCGACGTCACGTTCCACGAGGCATACGCCTTGAGGCCCGCCGCCAGCGCCTCCACCTCCATGGAGTCCTCCTCGGTGCGCTTCACGTAGCGCTCCACCAGGTACTCCAGCGCGAAGTCGAGCGCGTACGTCTTCGCCAGGGGCCGGAGCAGGCGCAGTTGGTGCGTCTGGTGGTCCAACAGCCGCACCTCCGGCGCGCCCGGAGGGCCGAACTGCCGGCGCAAATCTCCGTAGCGCACCGCGATGGTGAGCCCGCTCTTGGCCCCGCTCAACGACGCGCACGCCACGCTCACCCGGCCCGCCACCAGCGTGCCCAGCATGGTGAAGAAGCGCCGGCCGTCGCTGGGGATGGAGCTGGTGTACTCGCCCTCGGCGCTCACCTGGCCGAAGCGGTCCAGGAGGTTCTCCCGAGGCACCCGCACGTGGTCGAACCAGATGCGGCCGTTGTCCACGCCGTTGAGCCCCATCTTCCGGCCGCAGTCCTCGATGCGCACCCCGGGCATCAGCTGGCCCCGCGCGTCGCGCAGCGGGACGAGGATGGCGTGCACGCCCAGGCCCTTGCCGCCGACCTCCAACTGCGCGAACACCGTGGCGATGCGGCCGTGGACCGCGGCGTTGCCAATCCACTCCTTGCGCGCGGACTCGGTCGGCGTGTGGACGATGAAGTCGCCGGCCTCCGCGTCGTAGCGCGCCACCGTCTCCACGTCGCGCACGTTGGAGCCGTGGCCCAGCTCGCTCATCGCGAAGCAGCCGGGCAGCTCCAGCGTGGCGACCTTCGGCAGGTACTCGCGGTGGTGCCGCTCCGTGCCGAGGAAGAGGATGCTCGCGCCGAACAGGCCGAAGTGGACGCCCGCCTTCACCACGAGGCTCATGTCGAAGAGCGCCAGCGTCTCGAACGCGGCGATGAAGGCGCCCAGGTCCGCGCCGGCCTCGTCACCCTCCGGGAAGGCGATGTGGCCCAGGCCCTCGTCCGCGAGCTGCTTGAGCCAGGTGAAGGTCTGCTCGCGCTGCTTCGCCGTGTCCAGCGTGGGCTGCTGACGGAAGGCCGGGTCCTCCAGCCACGCGCGCACCTTGGCGCGGACGTCCGGGTACTTGCGGTCCAGCACCGCGCGCAGCGCCTCGGGCGCGAAGGACGTGGGCTCCGTGGGGCCGATGCGGCGCGGCTCGTGCGCGGCGGAGGGGACGAGGGCGCGCACGGCATCCCGGCTGGAGACGCCCAGCACCGCCTCCACCGACGCCAGCGCGCGCACCAGCTCGGGGACGGACGGCGGCAGCTCCTTCGTGCCGGAGACCAGCTCGGCCAGCTTCGCGCCCAGCTCCGCGAGGCTGTCCTGGGCGCTGAGCGACAGGCGCGCGGCGGCGGAGCGGATGTGCTCGCGCACCACCGCCAGCTCGTTCGACGTGGGCGGCAGGAGCGGATCCAACCAGCGCGCGAGCACGGTGGTGGAGCGCAGGTCCAGCCAGGGCTGGGCGCGTGCGGCGGTGCCGAGCATCCGAATCTCCGCGTGCGTCAGCTCCCCGTCCGTCCAGGCCACGTACAGCATGGGCACCAGGGGCGCGAGGCGCGGCAGCGACAGCAGCTCCTTCGCGGTTGGACGAATCTCTTCCACCATGGTCGGTACTCCATCAGGCGAGGGAACGGGCGCAGTGTGGCCAGCATGGCGCCGGGCGGCAATGGAAGAGAGCACTCGGCTGTCGGGCAGGCGGGCAGGCCCCGCATGCCAGGGCAGGAAAGTGTTCCTAGCTTGCCACGTCATGGACGCGTCCCAGGACCAGTCGGAGATCGAGATTCTTCCCCAGCCCGGAGCCCACGGCTTCGACGGCGAGCGGGAGCGCAGCGAGCACGAGATGCACGGCCCCTATGTGTTGCCGCCCGGGCCCCAGGGCTTCTCGTTCTCCCTCTATCAGTCCACGGGCGCCGCGCTGATGCCGGGGCACAAGCTGGAGCTCCTGGACAACGGCGCGGTCTTCGACCGGATGTTGGAGGACATCCGCTCGGCGCGGGAGAGCGTCCACATCATGGTCTACATCTGGCGACCGTGTGACGTGTCGGACCGAATCGTCGCGGCGCTGGTGGAGCGCGCCCGAGCGGGTGTGGCGTGCCGCGTGGTGGTGGACCCGGTGGGCAGCGAGGAGCTCCGCGGCGACAAGGACTTCGACCAGAAGGTGGAGAAGGTCCTCTGCGAGGCCGGCGTGGAGGTGCACTACTACCGGCTGCTCGCGGGCAAGGTGATGGGGCGGCTGTTGGGGCGCACGCACCAGAAGCTGGTCGTCGTCGACGGGCGCATCGCCTACACGGGCGGCTTCGGCTTCTGGAGGGTCTGGGAGGGCAACGGCCAGGCCCCCGAGGAGTGGCGCGACACGAGCGTCCGCGTCGAAGGTCCCTCCGCGCGCGAGATGCAGCTCACCTTCTCGCGGTACTGGCAGGAGGCGGGCGGAGGGCTGCTGCCGCCGAGCACCTTCCCGGAGCCCATGCTCGTGGGCGACGCCGAGGCGTGCTTCGTGGAGAGCTCGGGCAAGCTGGGCATCACCGACGCGGAGCGCATGGTGCGCATGGTCATCGCCGCCGCGCGCGAGCGACTGTGGATTGCCAACGCGTACTTCTCTCCGCCCAACGAGATTCTGGAGCAGCTGGAGGAGAAGTGCCGGCAGGGCGTGGAGATTCGCGTCCTGGGGCCCGGGCCCATCCACGACGTGAAGGTCATCCGCGCCTCGCAGCGCTCCACGTACGAGCGCCTCCTGGACGCGGGCGTGCGCATCTACGAGTACCAGCCGTCGATGATGCACGCGAAGACGATGCTTGTGGATGACTGGCTCGCGGTGGTGGGCTCCACCAACCTGGACTCGCTGTCGCTCAACAAGCTGGGCGAGGGCTCGCTCGTCATCAACGACCCGGAGTTCGTGCGGAAGATGGAGCGCTGCTGGGCCAAGGACCTGCGTGTCTCCAAGGAAATCTCCCTGGAGAACGGCGGCCGCACCAACCCGTGGCGACGGCTGGCGCGCAGGGCCACGCAGCTGGTGGGCCATGACCGCTGACGGTCAGCGTGGGTTCGTCACGCCGACCTGACGGCAGGAGTCGAGCACGGGGCACGTGGAGCACTTGGGCCGCGAGCCCGTGCACACGTGCTTGCCGAAGGGCACCAGCAGGCGATTGAGCTCCACCCAGTACCTGCGCGGGAGCTGCGTCTCCAGGGCCGCCATCGTCGCCTCGGGGGAGCGGGCCTTCACGTAGCCCCAGCGGTTCGTCACGCGGTGCACGTGGATGTCCACGCTGATGGCCTCGTGGCCGCACGCGATGCCGAGCGCCAGGTGCGCGCACTTGGGGCCCACGCCCTTGAAGGACTGGAGCACCTGGGCGTCGCAGGGCAGGGTGCCTCCGAATTCGTCCCGGGTCCGCACGGCGATGGCGTGGAGCTGGTGCGCCTTGGCCTCGTGGAAGGTGACGGGGCGGATGAGCGCGTCGATGTCGCCGGGGCTCATGCGCGCGAGTGCTTCCGGCGTGGAGGCGCGCTCAAGCAATGCGAGCGCCGCGGGCAGGCTCACTTCGTCCAAGGTTCGGATGGAGAGGATGCAGGCGACGAGCTGCTCGAAGAGGCTGTCGTGGCCTCGTGCGGAGAGCGCGAACATCGCCGCGTCCGCGAAGTCGCGCACCGACTCGCGCACGCGCGCCAGCACATCGTCGATGTCGAACGGGATTTTGTCTGGACGCGGCTCGGGCTCGGTGACGACGCCCTGGGGGGGCTTCTCGCGTGCGGTCCGCGAGCTCGTGCTGGACGGGGCCCTGCGATTTCTTCGAGGTGCCGTCGACATCCCTCGCCTCCCTGGGGTTCGAGGGAAGGTGAGGGCCAGATGCCGCGAGGGCTTGTCGGTGCTTCCTGCCCGGTGGTGGGGCGGGGGACGCGTCAGGCGCTCGGCTTCGTGAGGTCCAGCGCGTACCAGTGGTCGCAGCCGAAGTGCCCGGTGCTTCCCATGGGGGCGCAGAGCTTTTCGAAGCCCAGGCGTCGGTAGAGCTTCTGGGCCTGGGTCATCGAAGCGAAGGTCTCCAGGTAGCAGCGCTGGAAGCCCGCCTCCCGGGCGAAGTCGAGGCAGCGGCGCACCATGCGTTCGCCTGCTCCCAGTCCTCGGACCTCGGGCAGGAAGTACATCTTGCGCAGCTCGCACACGCTGGGGTCGCCGCCTTGCAGTGGCGCGATGCCTCCGCCTCCCAGCACCTTGCCCGCGCGCTCCACCACGAAATAGGCGTGGCGAGGGCGCGCGTAGGCGGCGGTCATGGTGTCGACCTCGGCGTCATGCAGCGCGAAGCCAGGGCCATCCGCGCCGAACTCCGGCATCACCGCGCGGATGATGGCGGCGACGTGAGGGTCGTCTTCAGTCTGGATGGGGCGCAGTCGCAGTTCGTCCGTGCTCATGCGGGGATGACGTTTTCATGGAAGGGGGGCCGAGGGCCAGCGGGACCCAGGGGCCTGACGGGTGCGTCGGGGTGCACGCACCTGTTGTGCACCCGGCTGCACAGGTGGCACACGACCGACGCACCCGACGTCGCTGACCCGGTTTCCTCTCGTCGGAGAACCCGGGCATTCTGCGTGGCATGTCCGTTGTAGAGGGGGAACCCCATGTACTGCCCTGACTGCCGACAGGAGCGCCTGGGTCATTTCAGCCAGTGCGCCTTGTGCGGCACGGCGATGACCTCGCGCCCCCGTTCCGAGTTGGAAGCGGAGCTTGCTCACGTCCACTTCCTCCTGTCCGAGCTGACCCGCTGGGATACCTCGGAGGTTCCCCCCAACGTCCGACGCTTCCTCTCGGAGCGCTACGAGCGTCAGTCTCGAATCCTCCTGTCCGTGCTCGCTGAGTCGCCCGCGCCTGTCGCGGGGACGGAGGCGTTGAGTGCCGCGATGGCTTCGCCGGAGATGGCGGGCTCGGCCGAGGCGGCCGCTCGGGCAGGAGCGATGCGCCACGCGGCTTCGGATGTGGCGCGGACGGGCGTCAGCGTTTCGGATGAGGACGTGGCCCGGGCGAGTGTGGCGAGCATCGCGGCTTCGGGCGCGGACGCGGCGCGGGCGACTGCGCTGGGTTTCTCGGCTTCGGGCGCCTCGGTGGAACGCGCGGGCGTGGGGCATCACTCAGTTTCAGGCGCTTCGGGTGTGGATGCGGTGCACGCGGGTGCGACGGGCTTCTCGGCTTCGGGTGCGGACGAGGCTCGGGTCGGTGCGGCGGGCTTCTCTGATTCAGATGCAGACGTGGCCAGGGCGAGTGCTGCTGGCTACCTGGCTTCGGGTGCGGATGTGGCTCGGGCTGAGGCGACGGGCTTCTCCGCCTCGGGTGAGGACGTGGCTCAGGCGGATGCCGCGGGCTATCTGGCCTCGGGTGAGAACGTAACTCGGGCGGATGCGGCGCACCTCTCGGCCTCGGTGCTCTCGGATGAAGAGCTGGCGCGTGCGGATGCGACGACTCGCGCGGCTTCGGATGCCGTGGAGTCCTCCGTCGCCTCACCGCAGGGCGGGGGGCTGAAGGGGTTGGTGGTTTCTCGGGAGGCCGCGGCTCGGGAAGCCGCCGCGGCAGCGAGCGCGGCGCGTGCGGCCTCGGGCGCCTCGGTGGTCAAGGGCGAGGAAGCGGCACGACTGCTGGCGGCCTCCGTGGAGGCGGCCCGGTCCTCACAAGGTGGTGCCGCGTCGGGTGCTCGTGGTCCGGCCTCCGACTCGCGGAAGAGCGCGGAGTCTCAGCAGGCCCGTCAGGGTGCCCAGAACCGGGTCCGGCCTCCGGCGCGGCCCGAGTCCGGAGCGGATGCGCATCCGTTGCCGGAGAATCCCGCGCAGCCTTCGTTCGAGGCACCTCCGCCCCGGAACGCGACGGCGCGACTCGTCGAGGAAGTCTCCACGTGGAGCACGGTGTGGAAGCCGTTCCTCTACGAGCGCATTCCGTGGTTCATCGGTGCCTTCCTCATCCTCTCCAGCACCGTCTATCTGGTCTTCGAGAGCTGGGCGGGAATCTCCTCCGTGCACCGCTCGCTCATCGTCTTCCTCATGACGACGGTCTCCTCCGCCGGCTTCTCCCTCCTGGGCGCGTACCTCGCTCGCAAAGAGGAGCTGCGCGGCGCCGGGCGCATGCTGGGACTCATCGGCTCCGCGTCCGCGCCGCTCGTCGGCATCGCGCTGGGGCCCTTGGAGTTCGGAGAGGCGCTGAATCTCGGGGGCGTCAACACGATGACGCTCATCCCGCTGCTGCTCGGCTGGTCCGTGGGCGCGGCCTTCCTCGTGCGCAAGCCAGCGGATGCGTACGACGCGCCTTCCCGTCCCTTCGTCCAGGTGGCCCTCATCGCGAGCACGCTGATGATGGGGCTGGCGCCGCTGGCCGCGAAGCTCGGGAGCGCCGCGCTGTGGCTGAACATCCTGCCCTGCGTCCTCTTCTTCCTCCTGTCCACCCGGCCCGTGCCGAAGCCGCGCGAGGGCACCGCGCTCACCTTCGCCCTGGGCGCGTCGCTCTACCTGCTCGTCATCTACGCCGTTCGCCTCCACGTGGCGCTCGCCGCGGCCGGGACCCCGCCGGCTGTGAGCGTCTACGCTCCCTTCATCGCGTTCGTCCTCGCCGCCGCGCAGCGCTTCCGCTCGCTGCCTCCCGAGCGCGCGGCGGACCCGCTCGCCCTGGGTGTGGCCTCGCTTCAGGTGATGTGTCTGGTGGCCGCCATCGGCGCGCCGCCGCCCACCTTCTTCATCACCGCCGCCATCCTCACCTGGACGCTGGTGTCCCTGGCGCGCGGAGCCATCGGTCGCCTCCCGTGGGTGTACCCCGCCTATGCGGCGTCCTACTTCGCCTATGCCACCAGCGGGCAGCTCGTTCCGGGGCCCCTGAAGCGCCTGCTCGAGGCGTTCAAGGCCTCCCTGGGCTATCCCGTCGCGGACAAGCTGCCCGTGCAGTATGGCGCCCTGACGGCGCTCCCGTTCGTGCTCGCGGGCGTCGTGCTCGCGGTGTCGCGCCTGTGGCGCGGTGAGCGCACGGGCAATGCGCGGGACATCGCCTTCGCGGAGGTGCTGTTCCGCTCCACCGCCGTGGCGAGCGTCGTCTTCTGCTTCTACGGCATGGCGGGGCCCGACATGCGCCCGGCCTTCTGGAGCGCGCTCGGACTGTCCATCGTGTGTCTGGCCACCGGTCTGCTGGTGGAGCGCTTCTACCTGACGGTCGTCGGGGCGCTGCTGTCGCTGCTGGTGCCGGTGTTGGGCCTCAGCGTGCTCTCGAATCCGGCCACCTCTGTCGTGTCCGGTCTGCTGGCGCTCGCACTCGCGGGTGTCTGCACGGTGTGCACGGCACGGACGCGCGCGTTGCTTTCGCCCATCGTGGGCTTGATGGCCACCGCGGGCTTCTGCCTGGGCCTCTTCAGCGACTTCGGTTTCCTGGGCATGACGGGCGCGGTGCTGTGCTCAGTGAGCATGCTCCTCGTCGCGTGGACGCTCCGGAACGAGTACGCCCTGGCCTATGCCGCCTTGCTGGTGGCGGCCCTCGTTCCGAAGTTCGCGGTCCAGGTGTCCTCCACCGCGATGGCGTTCTCGCTGGTCTTCGTGGCGCTGGCCCTGGCGGTGCTCGCCGAGCGCGGAAGGCTGCTGCGGCAGCTGAGCACGGTGGCCGTCTTCTACGCGCTGTTCGGTTTCGTGGCGGGCGCCATCGGTCAGGTGAGCGGACTGGGCTTGGTAGTGCTCCTCTCCTCGGCGGCCGTCGCCGTGGCGTCGCGCACGCTGCGTGGCGTCCGGCCCCTGGCGGTGGTCCTCGCCGCCTTCGCGCTGCTGCCCGACATCTCGAACTTCTACGCGCCCTGGAACGGGATGATGACGCCGGGGATGTCCCTGGGGTTGTTCATCCTCTGGGGCCTGGGCGCCTCACTCTGCGCGGCGCGCTGGGGACGCAGCGCGAGCACCATCACCGCCGCCTTGGTGACGTGGGTCTTCCCGCTGGTCGCCGTGGAGCAGGCGCGCAGCTCCCAGGAGGGCATGTTCCTGTTCGGCGCGGCGTTCGCGGCCCTGTTCACCGCTCGGGCGATTCCGGCGGGGTTCAGCGTCGCGGTGGCCGCGCTGTACGCGACGATGGGGCTGTATTCGCAGGGGCCGCTGGCGCTGCTGGGGTTGTCCGCCGTGCTGGCGGTGCTGGCCGTGGCGGAGGAGGTTCCGGCGGTGCTGGCCGTGGGCGCGGGCGGAAAGCGCTTCGCGAAGGTGGCCACGCTGGCGTCGGCCCTGGTGCTGGCCATCGTCGTGGTGCGCTGGGACGACGCGCATCCCGCGTGGATGGTCTCGGGCGCCATGCTGCTTCCGCTGCTGTGGACGCGCGCCAACCGTCAGCCCTTCTTCGCCAGCCTCTCGGTGCCGTATGCCTTCGCCGGCTTCCTGGCGATGGGCGGTGCTCCGCCGACCTGGGCGTATGCGCTGCCCCTGGTGTCGCTGGCCGTGGCGCGAGCCGTCGCGCACGTGCCCGCGTTCAGCTCCCTGCTGATGCGCTCCAAGGAGCGGGACGACTCCGACACGCTGTCCATGTGGATGCAGGTGGGCTTCGCCAGCCTCACCTCGCTGATGCTGATGTCGCCGTGGATGGAGCCCGTGCCCGTGTGCTTCCTCACGGCGTCACTGGCGCTGATGCCCGGACCGCGCCCGTTCATGCGCGTGTGTGGCGCCGCGCTCCTGCTGCTCGTCATTCCGGAGGCGCGGCCCGTCGTCACCGTCCTGCTGCTGGCCGTGGCGCTGGCCGAGCACCATGCGCCGTCCACCCTGTGGGCCTTCTTCCGAAGCCCGCCGGATGTCTACCTGCGGCGCGCCGCGGTCATCACCGCGCTGGTCGTCGCGGTGGTGCCGGTGCTGGACGTGCCTTCGCAGCCGCGATTCGTGGGACTGGCGGCCGTCGTGGCGATGTCCGCGTTCCTGCTGTCTCGCCGGTGGCTGCTGGTGCCCGCCGTCTGGGTGCTCGCGCTCGCGACCGTGGGACAGACGCAGGCGCATCGCTTCCTGGAGTGGAGGCCCGAGACGGGGCTCGCCTTCATCGCGGTGGCGCTGGGGGTGGGGCTGTTGTCCGCCGTCTGTCAGGCGGGTGGCGTGCAGCGTGCGCTCAGCGCGGTGGCGTCGAAGCTGACGCCCGGGCTTGAGGGCACCTGGAGCGAGCCCTTGTGGGTGGGAAGCGCCGGAGCGCTGGCGCTGCTGCTCCTGGGGCGTCTGGCGGATGCGGGGCCGGGCGCGCTCTCTCCGCCCGTGGCGGCGGGCGCGGTCCTCACGTCGCTGGTGTTGATGTTCGCCCGCGAGCGGTGGATGGCGAACGTGGCCACCGGGCTGCTCGCGGCCTCGCTGGTCGCAGCGGTGCCGTGGCTGTGGTTGCCCGCCGTCATCAGCGGCGCGGGCCTGGTGCTGTGCGTGAGCGGCATGGTGCTCGACGAGCGAGGGGTTCGCGTCGGGGCCTCGCTGCATCATGGTGGCTGGGTGCTGGCCCTGTTGTCGCTGGCCACGCTCAATGACCTGAAGCACCTGGCGACGCCGCTGTGCTTCCTCTTCGGCCTCGCCTCCGCGTGGACGGTGGTGTGGCGCCGGCGCGAGCGCGAGGTGGTGGGCTGGCTGGCATCGCTCGCCGCGGCGCACGGCGCGCTGATGCACCTGGGCGCGGTGTATTCGTCCGGACGCGGCTCGGAGTTCATCCTCCCGCACTTCGGCGCCGCCAGCGCCGTGCTCGCCGCGCTGGCGCTGTTCGTTGCGGGCGCGAAGCTGCGTCGGGGCGTGGGGCTGGGCTTCACCGTCGTCGCGCTCACCGAGGTCCTTCTCGGGTTGTCGATGCTGGGGGCGACGGGAGACGCGCTGCGCGAGGCGCTGGTGGCCTGCACGGCGCTGGCGGTGCTGTTCGTCGCGCTGGTGCGCCACGCCGCCGTGGCGAAGGACGAGCCGGCGGCGTTCCTCGCCCAGGCCGTGCTCGTGCTGGGCTACCTCTCCGTGCGCCTGTTGGGCATGGGTGCCCACCCGAGCACCGGGGACAGCCTCGCGGCGCTCGTGGGCGGCGCCCTCTTCACGGGCCTCTACTTCTTCGTGCAGCGCGAGGGCTCCAGCCTGGGTGTCTTCAGCAGGCCCGCCCTGTGGGGCGCGTTCCTCTTCCCGCTTGCGGGGTTGTTCTCCGCGCCGTGGAGCGAGCCGCTCCAGGTGGCCGCGCTGCTCGTGGGCCATGCCGCGCACTTCGCCGCGCTCGCGTCGCATCCGACGCGCAGAGGCGTGGCCTCGCTCGCGTCGGTGGTGGCCTTCAACGTGGCGCTCTACCTCGTGTGGCAGGGCACCGGGAACGGTGAGCCGCAATTCTACGTCATCCCCGCGGGCCTCTCGCTGCTCGCGCTGCTGCGCGTGTTCCGAGGCGCCATTGACGAGGACACCTACGCACGGCTGCGCGCGCTGGCCGTCACCGTCATCTACGTGGCGGGGGCGTGGAAGCCGCTGATGTTCAACGATGGCGGCGCCATGCTGCTGTGCGTGTTCCTCTGCGTGGTGGGCGTGGGCTTCGGCATCGCCCTGCGCATCCGCTCCTACGTGTACCTGGGCACCGCGTTCATGGTGACGTGCATCGTGGCGAACCTCGTGCGCTTCGGCATGCGGGACCACCGCATCGCGGCCGCGTCGCTGTTCGTCCTGGGCCTCGTCGTCATCGGCACCATGGTGCTGCTCAGCGCCCACCGCGCCGCACTCCTCCAGAGGTACGCGCGGGTCCGCGCACTGCTGTCCACCTGGGAGGGCTGACACTTCGAGTTCTTGGCGAGACCCCCAAAAACGTGGGATTGAATGCGGCGCCAACTTTCGAAAAGGCCTCCGGTTGTCCCGTCTTCGCCTGCTCGCCACCGTTCCGCTGTGTGCCCTCATCGGCTGTGCCACCGTGCAGTCCCGCGACGTCGGGGCTGCCCTGGAGGGGGTGCCACAGGTGGCGGTGGCTCCCACCGAGCAGGTCGTGGCGGAGCCCTCCGCCGAGCCGTCCGTCACGGTCCTCGCCGAGTCAGAGGGCGCGTCGAATGCCCAGACGCCCCTGGTGAAGTCCGAAGCGCCAGCGGCGCCGAAGGCCGAGGTGGGGCCTCGCGTCGTGGCCACCGTCGTCTCCGAGGAGAAGGAGCGACCGCTGGTGACGGGTGTCATCGCCGCCGCGCTGGAGGCCGTCGCGCTCGTCGTCCCTCCGTCCACGGACCTGGCGGCGGGCTTCTGGGATGCGTACCGCACGCCGATGCAATTGGCGCGGCTCATCGTGACGCGCTCCATGCAGCTCGTCGGTGAGCGCAACCTCGCGAAGGTGAGCCGGGGCATGCCCAATGACTGCTCCGGCTTCGTGCGCCTGGCCTACCTCTCCGCCGGCATCGACCTGGTGGCGCATGGCTTCCAGGCGGGAGAGAACGCCGTGTCCGCCATCTTCCGTCGCGCCACGGAGGGCAAGCGGCTGCATCACCGCGCGCCGCGCCCCGGGGACCTGGTGTTCTTCCGCGAGACGTATGACCGCAACCGCGATGGCCGCCGCAATGACGGGATGACCCACATCGGCGTGGTGGAGGGTGTGGGCGATGACGGCACCGTCACCTTCATCCACCGGGGTAGCAAGGGCGTGGCCCGCAGCCGGATGAATTTGTCGCATCCGGAGAAGCACCAGCTCGCGCAGGGCGGACCCGTGGTGAATGACTTCCTGCGGCCTGCGACGAAGGGTGGACGCGCGTACCTCACGGGCGAGCTGTTCGTGGCCTTCGCGTCTCCCGACGGACTGTAGATTTCCAGTCAGCGCCTCGCACCCCGCGTGGCTTTGAAGCACCGCGCGGTTGATGCGTCATGACGGGCATGAGAATCGCCCTGCTTGTCGGTGGTCTGTTGCTCGCGTCGGGTTGTGTCGTCCACTCGCGCTCACCGCCCCGCCCCGCGCCTTCACGTCCTCCTCCGCGTCCGTCCGCCATGTCCTACAAGGAGGCGGTGGACCGGGGCTTCGGCGAGTGTCGCGCGCGCCGGTTCGACTGTCGGCTCAAGGAGGCGCACCGGACGGGCAACGACGTCTGGAAGGTGAAGTTCTTCGCCTCCGCGCCCGGGGCACAAGGCCATCTGCATCTGGACTACGACGCCTTCTCTCGCAACCTGCTCAAGGTGGACGAGAAGGTGAAGGCGCGGCGTGGTGACCGGCATGATGACGACTGGGATGACGACGACCACCGTCACGGCCATGGCAAGGGGAAGAAGAAGGGCCACGCCCGGCACGACGACTGAGCAGGTGCGGAGCTCGGGCGGTGACTCGCCGCCCGGGCTTCAGCCGCCCTTCTTGTTCAGCGTCTTGATGGCGCGGTCCGCCTCGGACTGGCCGCAGTCGCCAGCCTTGGCATCCTTCAGCTCGGCGAGCCGGATGAGGGCGGGGACAGCGTCCATGTTGCCCAGCGCGCCCAGCCGTCTGGCGGCGAGCTTGCGCACGCCGCAGTCCTTCGACTCCAGGGCCTTGGAGTAGGCCGACACCAGGTCCACGCCGTCCGTCAGCTTTGCGAAGTCCAGGTAGCGCAGCGCGCCCCACTGCTTCGGTGAGTACTCACCCTGGATGAGGTCCCCGAAGTACGGATGCACCCGCTCCTTCGGGAGGTTGGCCAGGAGCTTGCGCAGGTCCTCGTTGTCCAGGCGGCCGAAGTCCTCCGCGAGCCCATCCAGCAGCGAGTCCTCCACCGAGGCGCGGCCCTCCGGGTCCAGCGAGGTGAGCAGGACCCGCTCCTTGTCGTGGTTGCCCAGGGCATGGTGGGTCGCCGCGAGGGCGCGCCGCACCGGGGCCTGCTTCTGCTCCTCGTTCGACGTCTCGTTCAGCAGCGCCAGCGCTTCGTCCTTCTTGCCTTCCTGGAGCAGGGCCATGGCGCGCACGGCGGGGCTGCTCAGATGCAGCACGACGGCCACTCCGCCACTCAGGAGCACCACGGCTCCGAGCACGGCCATCGCCGCGCGCGGCTTCGCACGCGCCAGCACCACCACCTTGCTCACGCCTGTCTTCACACCGGGCGGCACCGTCAGGACCGCGTTGAGGCGGGTCAGGCTCGTGCCCAGCCGCGCCTTGCCCGCGCGCACGGCACTGGAGATGGCGCGCATTCCTCGCGAGAGGGGCGCCATCGCCGCGCGAGTCCGCTGGACCGCTGGAGCCAGGCGCACCGCGAGGGCGTTCTGCTTCTCGAAGCGAGCGCCGAAGGGAGGCCCCTCGGCCGCCTGCTGGCAGCGGTAGAGCTGGAGCTGTTCCTCGCGGCCAGGGAGGGTGATGGAGCCGCAGGGTTCGACTTCCGCCTCGGCGCGGTTGCGCGCCAGGTTCACCGCCTCCGTGAAGGTCACCTGGCCCGCGGCGGCGACGTGCTCCACCGTCTCCAGCACCTCCATGGGCTCGCCCAGCACGGTGTCGGCGGTCAGCAGCACCTCGCCGGCGTGCAGGCACACGCGCACGTGCAGCCGCTCCTCGGCGGGCAGCGCCTCGTTGTGCCGCCACAGCCGGTCCTGCATGGCCATGCCGCACAACACGCCCGCGGTGGGCGAGCGGAACGCCACCAGCAGCGCATCCCCGCGCTTCTGGACGAGCCGTCCCTCGTGCTCCCTCACCAGCGGCATCAGCAGCCGGTCATGCGTCTCCAGCATCCGCGCGTTCTCTTCGTGCGTCTGCCGGCTGGTGCGCTCGGTGAAGCCCTGGATGTCGGTGAGCATCACCGTCAGGTTCTGCGGCTTCACCGTCGACGTGCTGCCGGACAACGTGGGCCGCGTGCCGAAGGCCGCCGTGCCCGTGCGCATGGCCGAGGGCGACGCGCTGTCCATGCCCGGCGAGGACGCCAGTCCGAACGCGGCGGTGCTCTGGCTCGTGCGGCTTGGAAGAGGTGCTGGTGCCGCGTCCGCCGCGCCGAAGACGGACGTGCCGCTGGGGCCCGCGGTGTTCGTCGCTTCTCCCGCGCCGAAGACGGACGTGCCGGAGGGCGTGGTGGTGGTGGCGGGCGCGCCGACGTAGGCGGGAGTCCCCAGGCCGGGCGTGAAGGCGGACAGCGCCGAGTGCGCGGCGGCCAGCGCATCCGCCAGCTCATGCGCGCTCTGGGGCCGCTTCGCCGGGTTCTTCTCCAGCAGGCGCATCACCAGCGACAACAGGCCGATGTAGCGCGTCAGCGAGGGCGCCGCCCTGTCCAGCGGGAGCGGGGCGTGGGAGGCGTGCTGCGCGAGGAAGTGCCGCGCCTGCGGGCCCTCGAAGGGAAGCCGTCCGGACAGCACGCGGTAGATGAGCACGCCGAAGCAGTACAGGTCGCTGCGCGTGTCCACCTTCGCGCCCACCGCCTGCTCCGGCGACAGGTACTCCGGGGTGCCCAGCACCACGCCCACCTGGCTGACGTTGCTCTGCGCGTCCGGCTCCACCAGCCGGGCGATGCCGAAGTCGAGCAGCCGCGCCTGCTCGCCGCGCGCGCCGGGGGAGATGAAGACGTTCTCCGGCTTCAAGTCCCGGTGGATGATGCCTTTGTCGTGGATGGCGGCCAGTCCCTCCGCGAGCTGCTGGAGCAGCGGCAGCGCGCGGCCCGGCGCCATGGGGCCCCGGGTGAGCACGTCGTAGAGGCTCTCGCCTTCCACGAACTCCATCACCAGACAGGCGTGGTCGCCGGATTCGCCGAAGTCGACGATGTGCACCACGGCGGGGTGCTCGACAGCGGAGAGGAGGCGGGCTTCGCGCTTGAAGCGCTCGGCCATGCCGGGCTGCGCGTGGAGGTCGTGGTGAAGGACCTTGATGGCCACCTTGCGGCCCAAGGAGACCTGTTCACCCAGGTACACTTCGCCCATTCCGCCCGAACCCAATGGACGGAGTACTCGGAAGCGACCGTCGAGGACGAGAGAGTCGGGAGCCAGCACGCGGGGCGCATATTGTCCGACTTCGCCCCGGCGCGCATGACGAACAACGCATGCGGCCCTGGGGCCGCCAAGCCCCTCCGGTTGCCCCCCGGGCGGGGGATTGTCATAAATTTCGGGCGCTTGGAGGCCGTGGTAGTTTCCAGGCTCCCGCGATGGCCAACGAGAGCGACTCCCTAAAGCCCACCGCGGCGCCCGATGCGCGCGCCGCTACACCCGAGCTGCGCCTGCTGGACCGCAGGGCGTTCGTGGGCTTCCCGGCGCTCGAAGTCGTCCCCGGGCTGCGCATCTCCGACTTCGCGCTCCAGATTCCGGACGTCAGCTTCCCCTTCAACGTCAGCGCCGGAGCCACGCGTTATCAGCGCAAGAAGCTGCACTTCGGCTTCCTGGAGCTGTCCGTCGACGCGGATCTGGTGACGCGGCGGGTGGCGGAGCTGGCGGGGCGGCTCGCGGGCCTGGAGGAGCTGCGGCTGCACTTCCGTCCCGGCTACCTGGAAGGGCAGGGGCGGCTGCCCGCGCCGGAGCGCACGCCCTTCACGTTCAAGGTGGCCTTCGACGCGGATGGCGAGAAGCTCGCCGTCTATCTCTACGACGTGCGCCTGTACGGGTTCTCTTCCACGCCGTCGGTGCAGGTGCCGGGCCTGTTGTCCGCCGCCGTGGGCGCGCTGGCGCTGGTGCCGGACGTGGAGGTGCGCGGCGCCTCTGGTTTCTCCACGCGCGTGCTGCCCGCGCTGTGTCAGCTCGCGGCGGTGAGCCGTGGCTACAAGATGCCGTCGCTGGACACCGCGCGCCTGTCCGCCGCCGAGGTGTCGAGCACGGGGTTGAAGCTGCGCTTCGCGGCCGGCGGCCTGCCTCCTCCAGCCACTCCGGACGAGGAGCTGCTCCTCACGCTGGAGGGCGCGCGGGCCTTCGCGGACGCCGAGGGACTCATCGCCCAGGGCCGGCTGGCCGAGGCGCGGCAGCAATACCTCCAGGCTGGAGACGCGCAGGAGGCGCACCCTTTCGCCGCCGAGCGGCTGTTGTCGCTGCTGGTGGCGGACCCTCAGGCGCACGAGCTGGCGTTGGATGTGGCCGCCACGCTCCAGCGTCGTCGGGACCGCAGCCCCGCCGCGCTGTGGGGCGAGGCCGTGGTGCGCGAGCGCCGGGGCGAGGGTGCCCGCGCCGCCGAGCGCTACCTGGCGCTGTGCGCGCTGGCGCGTCGCACGTCGGAGGAGGCCGCGGCCTTCTTCTCCGCGGAGGCCGCGGCCCGCTGCTCCCGCGACACCGCGCCCCAGGTGGCGGTGAAGGCGCTGCATGAGCTGCTGGGCCTGAAGCCGGACCACCTGCCTTCGCTGAAGGCGCTGGCGCGTGCGTCGGACCAGGCGCGTGACAGGGCGGGCGCGGTGCGGGCCTACCGCCGTCTGGCGGCGCTCGCGAGAGATCCGCATGAGGCCGCCGACGCGCACGTGCACCTGGCCCGGCTGTGCGCGCAGACCGAGGACGACATCGCCGGAGCGCGCCTGCACTGCGAGGCGGCGCTGCGGCTGTCTCCGGACCAGTCGGATGCGCTGTTGCTGCTGGGTGAGCTGTGCCACCGGGGCGGCGAGCACCTGCGCGCGCTGAAGGCGTTGGACCGGCTGCGCGAAGTGTCCATGGCCCGGCACGAGTTGGACCGCGTGGGCCACGCCGACCTGATGGCCGGTCGCGTGTGGGAAGAGGGCCTGAAGCAGCCCGAGAACGCGCTCCTGCGCTACCGCGAGGCGGTGTCCCTGCTGCCCGGTGAGGCGGAGCCGCTGTTCGCCGCCGCGCGTGTCGCGGAGGGACTGGGCCGGTTGCAGGAGGCGCTCGCGGGCTACCAGCAGGCGCTGGAGCTGGCGGGGCCGGCGCCGCGCTCGGAGGGTGTCCGCCATGCGGCGCACGCCAGCCACCATGCGCTGGCGCGGCTGTACCGCTCCCGTCTGGGAGACCCGGCGCGCGCGCGTGAGCACCTCGAGTCCGCGCTGGCGCTGGACCCTCGCGACGGGGTGGCGCTCGAGGAGCTGATTCCGTACTTCCGCATCACCGGGAAGTCGCTGGAGCTGGCCGACGCGCTGGAGAAGTCCGCCGCGCTCATGGACGAGCCGGCCAGGCGCGCCGCGTCCTGGGCCGAGGCGGGTGAGCTGTATCGCGGTCGACTCCAGCAGCCGGAGAAGGCCGAGCGGCTGTTGCTGCTCGCGCTGGAGGCGGACGCGGACCATCGGCCCGCGCTGGAGTCGCTGCTTGCATTGGCCGAGGCGCGGCGGGATGGGCCGCTGTTGACGCGGTGCCTGTCCGCGCTGGCTCGACTGGCGCCGGACGCGAAGGAGCGCGCGCAGAAGTACCGCCGCCTCGCGGTGGCCGCGCGCGACCTGGCTTTCGATTTGGACCTGGCGGTGCACTCCCTCCAGGAAGTGCTGCGCGCGGAGCCGGATGACCTGCCGGCGCTGGGTGAATTGTGCGCCTTGCAGCGCAAGCGCGCGGACATGGCCGGGCTGGCCGTGGCGCTGGAGGAGCGCGCGCGGGTGGCGGAGGCACAGGGCGACAAGCGCCTCGCGGCGGCGGCGCTGCGAGAGCTGGCTGGGGTGCTGGAGGCCCGCCTGGGCCGCGTGGGTGACGCGCTGGTGTCGCTGGAGAAGGCGGCGCGGCTGGCCCCGGACTCCGCCGTGCTGCTGGACCTGGCGGACCTGTCGCTGCGCTGCGAGCGCCCCGAGCATGCGCGGCGCGCGCTGGAGTCACTGCTGTCCACGCTGCCGCGCACCGCCGCGCCGGAGAAGCTGGCGGACGTGCGCGCCCGGCTCGGTCGCGCGTGCGAGATGCTGGGCGACCGCGAAGGCGCCATCGCCGCGTATGCGCAGGCGCTGCCGCTGCGCCGTCTGGACGACACGCTGGCCGCGCGGCTGGAGTCGCTCTACACAGAGGCCGGCGAGACGCAGGCGCTGGCCGAGCTGTGGGCGGGTCGTGCCCAGGCGCTGATGGGCGCCGACCGCGCCGAGGAGGCCGCTCCGCTGTTCCTCCAGAGTGCTCGCGCCCTGCTGGACCGAGGCGAGAAGGCCGCCGCGCTGTTGCGTTTGACGGCCGCGCTGGAGGCCAGTCCCCAGGGCCCGCTGGCGGCCGAGGTGCTGGAGTCGCTGGCCGAGCTGGAGCTGGAGCGCGGCGAGAAGCTGGAGGCCGCCCGGCTGTACGCGCGCCGCGCCGTGTTGGTGCCGGAGGCCCGCTCCGGCGCGAAGCTGCTCTACCGCGCGTCGTTGCTGGCGGCGGGTACCAGTCGCGAGGAGGCGTTCCTCGCCGAGGCCCTGGAGCGCGACTCGAGTTTCGCGCCCGCGCGTCAGCGTCGCGGTGAGCTGAAGCTGCCCACCGATGCGCGCGCCGCGCTGGAGGACTTCGAGGCGGTGCTGGCGCTGCCTCCGGTGGACGCGGACGCGCCGCGCGAGGCGGAGCGGGTGGCGCTCACGCGCAAGGCCGCCAGTGCCGCCGTGCGCGCGGGCCGGACGGACTCCGCGCGCCGCCTGCTGGCTGAGTACTGCATCCGGGCTCCCGAGGACCTCGACGCCCGCGTGGAGTTGGTCAACCTGCACCGCAAGGCCGGCGCTCGCGAGGCGCTGGCGGACCTGCTGGTGGAGCTGTGGCCGCGCCTGTCCGGCGAGCCCCGGCGCGCGGCCCGTCGCGAGCTGGCGGAGCTGTCCCTCGTCCTCGGCCGTGCTGGCGCGGCGGTGGACTCGCTGCGCAGCCTGCGTCTGGAGGAGCCGCAGGACACCTGGGCGGCGCAGGCGCTGCTCGACTTGCTGCCTCCGCCGGGCACGGGCTCCTCGGACGAGGAAGCCGAGCGCCTGGAGTTGCTGGGCGCGCTGGTGACGTCGGCGACGGGCGAGGACCGCGCCGAGTTGCTCGCGCGTCGTGCCGTGCTCCACCGCGCCACCGGCCGAATCCCCGCCGCGCGCGAGGACTTCTCCGAGGCCGCGAAGCTGTCCCGTCGTCCCGCGGCGCTGTTGCTCGCGTTGGCGGAGCTGGCGCGCGAGTCGGGCGACGAGGCGGGAGAGCTGGAAGTGTGGCGCCGCGCCGTGGTCGCCGATGCCCAATTGGGCACGCGCGCCCGGGAGCGGCTGCTCGCCCTGGCCGTCGTGCTGGCGGAGAAGGACGAGCGGGGGCTCGCGCGCGAGGCCCTGGTCTCCGCCGTGGCGCTGTCCCCGACGGACGCCGAGCGCTGCGACGCGTACTTCGCCCTGGCCGACCTGGCCCACCGCGACGAGCGTCCGGACGACGAAATCTCCGCGCTCGCCGAGGCCGCGCGTCAGGGCCCCACGGCCCGCCGGGTCGAGGCCCTGCTCGCTCGCGCCACGTTGCTCGAAGCGCGCGGGCAGCTCGCGGACGCTCGGGAGAGCCTCAAGGCCGCGCTGGCGCTGGCACCGCGTCATGCGCAGGCCACCGCCTCCTTGCAGCGCGCGCTGCGGGCCCTGGAGGACTGGGCCGCGCTGGCGGAGCTGCTCTCGGCGGAGGCGCCTCATGCTCCTCCGTCCGAGGCGGCGGCGATGTACTCGGAGCTGGCGTCGCTCTACCTGGAGCGCCTGGAGCAGCCGGCTCCCGCCGAAGCGGCGCTGCGCCAGTCACTGCGCTTCGCTCCCGCCGATGCGGACGTGCGACGCCGGCTGGTGTCGCTGGTGGCCGGGCGCGGTGAGCTGCGCGAGGCCGCGGCCCTGCTGGAGACGGCCGCCGAGAGCGCCGCGACGTCCGAGGCCGCTTCGCTGCTGCGCGAGGGCGCCGCGTACGCGCGGGATGCCCAGGACCTGGACCGCGCGCTGAAGCTGGCGCGCAAGGCGCACTCGCTGGTGCCGGCGCGGGGCGCGGAGCTGGCGTCGCTGGCGGAGCTGCTCTACCTGCGCGGCGCGGTGCTGGAGGCCCTGCCGCTCCAGGAGACGCTGGCCTCGACGGCGGACTTCGCGGCGAGTCCCGACGCGGCCGAGTCCACCTGGCTGCGGCTGGCGGAGCTGGCGGAGAGCGCGGGCGAGACGAAGCGCGCGGTGGCGGCGTACCGGAAGCTGCTGCTGGAGCGGCCGTTGTGCGAGCCCGCCGTGCAGCGGCTCTCCTCCCTGCTGGAGAAGGACGACCCGCGCGGCGCGTTCGAGGTGCTCGTCACCCACGCGCGGGCCCTGGCGCCGTCCGAGGACACGGTGCGGCGGCTCGTGGTGCTCGCGGAGAAGGCGCGCGCCGCCCTCGCCGATGCGGGTGTGGCGGCGTCGCTGTTGGCGCGCGCGGCGGAGATGGCGCAGACGCCGCTGCCGCTCCGCCTCCAGCTCGCGTCGCTCTACCGCGACACGGGGCGCTCGCTGGAGTTGCTCGCGGAGCTGCGCCACGTGGCCGCGCTCAGCCTCCAGGTGGGCGACGTGGCCGCGACGCTCGCGGCGTATGACGAAGAGGCGAGACTCGCGGAGGCCACGGGCCGCGCGGACGAGGCGCTCCGGGCGCTGGCGGATGCGCGGGACTTGCTGGAGGCGCGGGGTCGCGCACCCGAGGCCGCCGCGTGCGAGCGTCGGCGTGCGGAGCTGCTGCGCGACGTGAAGCTGGACCTGTCCGCCGCGGAGAGCGCGCTGGACCGCGCCTTCTCGCTGGCGGAGGACCTGGGCACGGCGCGACTGGGCGCGGCGCTCGCGGAGCGCCGGGACGATGCCGACGCCGAGGCCCTTTGGCTGGAGCGCGCGCTGCCCCTGCTGGACGACGCGAAGGAAGCGGCGGCGCTGCGACTGCGGCTGGCGAAGCTTCACCTGGGCGTGCTCTCGGACACGGAGGAGGCCGAGCGCTTCCTGCGCGGAGCGTTGCGGCAGGACCGCTCGCTGGACGAGGCCGAGACGCTGCTGGCCCGACTCCTGGAGCGCGACGGACGGCTGGCGGAGCTGGCCGCCTGGTACGAGGAGTGCGCCGAGGGCGAGGCGGACTCGGAGCGCCGCGCGGCGTTGCTCCAGCGCGCGGCCGTGCTGTACCGCGACAGGGCAGGGCGCCCGGATGCCGCCGCCGCCGCCTTCATCGCCGCGCGGTCCGCTCGACCGGATGACCTGGACCTCACCGCGCAGGCCGCGGAGCTCTTGCACGAGGTGAAGCGCCACGCGGACGCGGCCGAGTTCGATGCCGTGCTGCTGGAGGCCGACCCCTTCCGCGAGCCCGTCTTCTCGCGGCACCGCGCCTTCCTGGAGGAGACGCAGGACGCGCAGTCGCTCGCGGAGTTGATGCTGCGCCGGGCCCAGCGCCAGTCGGATGCCGACGCCGCGGACAGCTACCTCGCCGCCGCTCGGGCCTTCCGCGCGGTGGGTGCTCGCGAGCGCGCGCTGCTGTGCGAGGACCGGGCCTTCGAGCTGAGCCCCGCGAGCGCGGAGGCCTTCGAGCTTGTGCGCGAGCGCGCGGCCGGAGATGTGCGCCGGCTGTCGGAGTTGCTGGCCCTGCGCGCCGCGGCCCTGCCTCCCGAGGAAGCGCTGCCGCTGCTGCGCGAGCGCGCCACCCGACTGCTGGACGCGGGCGAGGCGCTGCTGGCCGCCGAGGCGTTCGACGTGTACCTGTCCAGCTCCGGCGACGACGTGGAGGCGCTGTCCGCGCGCGCCGAGCTCGCCGCCCAGAGTGGAGGCCCCGCCGCCGCGCGCCCGTATGACCGGCGCCTGCTGTCGGCCGGGGGCGAGTCGCTGCCCGTGACGGTGCGCGCGCGGACGTGGCTGCGGCTGGGCCATGCCTCGCTGGGCGCGAACGCGTACCACGACGCGGCGGATGCCTTCGAGTCGGTGGTGTCACTGGAGCCGGAGGGCGAGCGCGGCCGTGAGGCGCTGTCGCTGCTGGCGGAAGTGCACTCGCGCACGGGCAACGCGCCGGGCCTGTACCGGGCGTCGTTGCAGCTCGCGCGGTACGCGGAAGACTCGGCGACGGCGGAGGTGCTGTACCGCCGCGCGGCGGACCTCTTCGATGACCCGAGGGACGCCATCGACGCGCTGCTGCCGCTGGCTCGGCTGCGTCCGGCGGATGCGTCCATCATCGACCGGGCGGTGGCGGGCCTGCGCGCGCTGGGCCGTCACGGCGACCTGCTGGCGGTGTACGAGTCCGGCGCCGAGGCCGCCGGTGGCGTGCGCGCCGCCGAGCTGCTGCTGGCCGCCGCCACCGTGGCCGCCGAGTCGCTCGCGGATGTGGACGCGGCCTGGGAGCTGACCCAGCGCGCGGCCGAGGCCGCTCCCGAGGACGTCACCGCGCTGCGTGCGCTGGTGGCGGGCCTGCGTGAGCGGCGGGAGACGACGCGACTCCTCGATGCGCTGGAGCGGCTGGTGCCGCGCCTGGAGGACGCGGACGAGGCGTCCGTCCTGCGCCTGGAGCTGGCCTCCCTGCTCCGTGACGCGGACCAGACGCCGAAGGCCCGCGAGGCGCTCGAGGCCGTCGTCGAGCGCGGTGCCTCGGGTGCTGGCTACGCCATCGCGCTGGAGGAGCTGGAGAAGCTGCTGGGCGATGTGCCCGCGCGTCGGGCCGAGGTGCAGGTGGCGCGCGCGGAGCTGGTCTCCGGTCGCGAGCGACTGGTGCTCCTCCTGTCCGCGTCTCGGGCCTTCGAGGGCGCGGGCCGGTTGCAGGATGCGCTGAAGGCGGCGAAGGCCGCCGTGGCGACCGAGCCGGACGTGGACGCGGCGATGCGCATCGCCCACCTGCATCGCGCCCTGGGCGAGGCCCCTCGCGCCGCGAAGGCGCTGCTCCAGGCGGCGCGGCTCGCTTCTCCGGAGGAGCGTCCGCCGCTGCTGCTGGAGGCCGCCGACCTCTGGGAGAAGGCGGGCGAGCACGGGGAGGCGCTGGAGGTCATCGAGCGCATCGCCACCGAGGCGCCGGACATCCTCCTGCCTTCGGAGCTGGCGGAGCGCTTCGGTCGGCTGGGCGCCTTCACGCGCGCGCTCCAGGTGGGCTTCGCGCCCGCCATGGCGGCCGGCGAGCTGACGGACGCGCTGGCCATGGCCGCGCAGGCCGGAGACACCGCGCGGACGCGCGAGGCGCTGTGGGCCCTGGTCGCGCAGCCGGACACGGACGCGGCCCATGCCTCCGCGCTCGCGGACGGCCTGCGCGCCGAGCGCGACGCGGAAGGAATGCTGGAGCTGGCGGCCCTCTCCCTCTCGCGGGACGAGGCCTTCGCGGTGTCCCTGCGTGACGAAGTCCTGCGCGCGGCGGATGCCCCGGTGCTCCAGCGCCTGCGGGCCCTGGAAGAGCTGTCGTCCGACGCGAACTTCGGCACCCGCCTCACGCTGCTGTTGCCGGGGTTGGAGAAGCACCCGGAGGCGCTCTCGGAAGCGGTGCTCGGCCGGGTGCGCGTGCTGTCGGATGCCGCGCGGGTGGAAGCGCTGTTGATGGCCGCCGAGGGGTGGACCTCACGTCGCAAGCCGTTGCTGCGTGAGCGCCATGCCCTGGAGCTCAGGCTGGGCCGCTTCGACGCCGCCGCGCGCACGCTGGCGCGGCTCATCGAGGTGGAGGAGGACTCCCGCGTCCGGGCCGCGCTGCACCTGGAGCACGGTGAGCTGCTGCTCAGCCCGCTGGACCAGCCCGACGACGCCCGCGCCGCCTTCGAGCGCGCGCTGGACACGGACGGCACCAGCCTGCCCGCGCTGCGCAACCTGCTCGCGCTGGTGGACGAGGCGAAGGAGCCCGCCGTCTTCGTGTCGCTCGCGGAGCGACTGGCGCTGGAGGAGGGGCCCGACGCGGCCACGCCTCATCGCGAGCGCCTGGCGGATGCCTACGAGGCCCTGGGCCAGGTGGCGGACGCCGTCGCGCAGCTGGAGGCGCTGCCGGAGACCGAGGAGCGGCTGGCCCGCCGCGCGAGGCTGGCGGAGCAGCGCGGCCTCACGGGCGAGGCGCTGCGGCTGCGCGAGCGGCTCACCGACGAACCCGGGATGCTGGAGTCCATCCTCCGGGGCTACCTGGAAGAGCAGCTCGTGTCGCCCGCCGCGCGGCTCGCCGAGCGCCTCTTCGACGCGGGAGTCCTGTCGGCCGAGGTCCTCCGCCTCGCGTGCGAGCGGCTCTCTCCGGTGATTGAGGGCGCGCCGTTCGCCGTGCGCGTCTGGCCGGAGCTCTTGCGCGCCGCTCCGCTGGACGTGGATGGCTGGACGCTCTACGCGGAGGCCCTGCGGCTGCTGGAGCGTCGCGACGTCGCCGAGCGCGCGGATGGCATCGGCGCGGCCCTGTCCTCCAGCACGGCGACGGTGCCCGCGACGACCGTGTCCGCGCTGCCGATGCCCGCGGGCTTCGAGCATCCGCTGCCCCCGAATGCGCTGCCGGTGACGGCCGAGCGCTTCCCGCGACTCTTCTCCGCGCTGCGTCCCATGCTGTCGTCGCTGGGCGGAAGCCACCTGCGGGTGAGCGTGGACCCGTCGGGTGGCGTGGAGGCGTACCTGCTCAATGCGGAGGAGCTGGTGCTGGGCGCGGGCGCGCTCTCGTGCTTCGGCACGGTGGAGCTGGGCTACCTGTGCGCGCTGGCCCTCGTGCTGGGCGCGGACGGCGTGAAGCTGTCGCGTCCCGGCGAGGTGCCCGGCTTCGAGGCGGCGGCGGTGGCGGCCTTCCGAGCGGTCCCCGCCTCGCTCGCCGCGGGGCGCGTCCTGGCGCGGCTGGATGCCGAGGTGCGAGGGAGTGACCCGGCGCGGGTGGATGTGGGCGCGGTACTCGCACGTGGGGGAGCCTTCCGGGCCGTGGCCCTTTCCGTGCTCGACGCCGGGTAGCCGTGTAGCCTCCGCGCCGTATGCGCCTGAAGCACTTCGCCCTCTCCGTCTTCCCCGCCGCCGCGCTCGTGACGGCCATGGCCTGCTTCTCGGACCCCGTGTACCCGGGCAATCAGCTCCTGGGCACCTTCCAGTTCGAGGCGCGGTTGGACCCGGCCAACACCACCTGCGACGCGGCGATGCCGGAGTTCGCGCAGCTCGACGACGGCGGCGTGTTCCGCTTCGAGGGCACGTTCTCCAAGAACGATGACGGTGGCACCGGCTGGTTCACCGTGCAGGGCTTCGACCGCGAGGCGAAGTACGAGGGGCAGCTTGTCGACTCCGCGCTCAAGGCGACGGCGCCGCGCGCCTCCTGCGGCACCGGCTGCAAGGACTCGCAGATTGAGGAGTCGCTCAAGGTCACCCTCTTCAGCGACAGCCAGGCGGGCATCCTCAACCGCAACTGCAACGCGTTCGACGGAGGCATCCCCGACGCCAGCCCGCCGGCCCCCACGGAGAACGGCTACGACGTGTCCCTGGCGTGCGGTTCGCTGACAGATGTCTTCCTGCCGGGCTCCTGTACGTGTACTCCCACGACGTGCAAGACGGCGTACAAGGTGCAGGGAGTCCGGAGGGACTGATGGCGAAGCGTGCGGTGGTGTTGATTTCGGGCGGCCTGGACTCGACGACGTGCGTGGCCATGGCGAAGGCGAAGGGCTTCGAGCCGGTGTGTCTGGCCGTGGCGTATGGCCAGCGGCACGCGGTGGAGCTGGAGCGGGCCCGTGATGTCGCGCGCGCCATGGGCGTGAAGGACTTCCGGGTGGTGAACATCGACCTGCGCCAGATTGGCGGCTCGGCGCTCACCGCGGACATCGACGTGCCCAAGGACCGGCCCGCCGACGAGATGAGCCACGGCATCCCCGTGACGTACGTGCCGGCGCGCAACGCGCTGTTCCTCTCGCTGGCGTTGGGGCTCGCGGAGGTGGTGGGCTCCACGGACATCTACATAGGCGTCAACGCGGTGGACTACAGCGGCTATCCCGACTGCCGGCCGGAGTTCATCCGCTCCTTCGAGCAGATGGCGAACCTGGCCACCAAGGCGGGCGTCGAGGGCGCGAGCTTCACGGTGCACGCGCCGCTGTCCGGACTGACGAAGGCGGACATCATCCGCGAGGGCACGCGCCTGGGCGTGGACTACGGGATGACGCACTCCTGCTACGACCCGGACGCGCAGGGGCTCGCGTGCGGACGCTGTGACAGTTGTGTGCTGCGCAAGAAGGGCTTCGAGGAGGCCGGAGTCCCGGATCCGACGCGCTACACGGTGGGGGCATGAGCATGACGACGCGGCTGGGTTTGGCGGTGGTGCTGGGGCTGTGCGTGGGCGGCGAGGCGCTGGCCCAGGACGCCGGGGCGCAGCAAGCCCCCGCGACGGCGAAGGGGAAGTCGAATGCCGCGACGGGCAAGAGCGCGAAGCCCGGTGACATCGCGCCGCTCGTGGATGCGATGACGGTGGTGGAGGACCTGGCGCTCGACCTGAAGTACGCGACGGCGGACAACTTCCTGAAGAAGCAGGTGTACCCGGACACGGCGCGCTGCCTGCTGCTGCCGGAGTCCGCGCGCAAGCTGAAGGCGGCGGCGGACGCGCTGCGGCCCAAGGGCTACCGGCTCAAGGTCTACGACTGCTACCGGCCCCGCGCGGTGCAGTACGAGATGTGGAAGATCATGCCCGTCCCTGGCTACGTGGCGGACCCGAAGAAGGGCTCCAACCACAACCGGGGTGGGGCGGTGGACCTGACGATGGTGACGCTGGAGGGCAAGGAAGTGGAGATGCCCACGCCCTTCGACACCTTCACTCCGGCGGCGCACCACGGCTACGCGGGTGGCACCGAGGCGTCCCGCCAGCACCGCGAGGTGTTGCGCGAGGCGATGGAGGGCGCGGGCTTCGCTCCCAACCGCATGGAGTGGTGGCACTACGACCTGCCCGATGCGAAGTCCCGGCCGGTGCTGGACGTGCCCTTCGCTCCGGTGAAGTAGCGCCGAGCGTCCAAGGTGCCCTGGCTCCATGATGGAACCGTGATGAAGCCGGGCGCCACCTGCGGCACGCTGGGCTGAAACCGAAGGGAAGGCTCCGCCCGGTGTCCGCGTTGGTCCCACGATGAAGACCGCTCTCCTGCGCTCCCTGTTCGGTGTCCTCCTGTCGTGCCTCGCCACGTCGGCGTCGGCCCAGGGCGGCTCGGGGACGGTGTCGGGCACGGTGCTCCAGGCGCGCGGCCAACCACCTCTCGCGGGAGTGAAGGTCTCCGCCGCGTCCCCGGCCCTTGTGTCGCCGCGCACCGTGCTGACGGACGCGCGGGGGCACTACCAGCTCCCCTCGCTCCCGGCGGGCCTCTACACGCTGCGCTTCGAGAAGGAGTCCTTCCAGGCCGCCACGCGCGCGGACGTGAAGGTGGAGGCGGGCCAGACGCTCACCGTGTCGGTGGAGTTGTCGCCCCTCGCCTCGCCGCTGCCTCCCGCCGTGGCGAGCGGCACTGCGTCCCAGGCCTTCTCGCCGCTGGCGCCGTTCGCCCCGCCGCTGCGGCTGGAGTCGGATGGTGTCGCGTGGATGGTCGTCCCCCGGGCCGGAGACATTCGAGACCGGGCGCCGCCCTGGGCGCTGCCCCAGGTACCGGTGCTCGGCCCAGACGGGGGCATGATGCAGAGCCTCTTCACGCCGGGCAGCAGGCCCCTGCGCGACTCGGACACGCGAGGCCATGGCGTCAATCCGACCATCGACACGGAGGAGGAGCGCATCTCCACGTACACGTTGCAGGTGAGCACGGCGTCGTACGCGCTGACGCGAGGCTACCTGGAGCGCGACTCCCTGCCGGCGGAGGAGGCCGTGCGCGTGGAGGACTTCGTCAACAGCTTCGGGCCGGGCGAGGACGGCGATGTGGTGGGGCCGTTCGCCATCCACGTGGAGGGCTTCCCGTCGCCTGGCCGCAAGGGCTACCACGTCGTGCGCGTGAGCGTGCGGGCCCGCGAGGCCTTCACCGACGTGGGCGTGCAGCTGGAGTTCGACCGGAAGGCCGTGGCCCGCTACCGCCTGGTGGGGTACGAGAACCAGTCCGCCACGCCGGAGCCGTTCGACGATGACGCGGAGCCGGTGCCCGTGCCGCTGGCGGCGGGCGCCTCCGTCACCGCCGTCTACGAGGTGAAGCTGATAGGCCCCGCCATCGCCTTCGGCACGCTGCGCGTCCTCTACGAAGAGGGCGAGAACACCATGTGGCGCCGCGTGCAGAAGCTGCTGCCCTCCAGCGTGCTGCGCTCGTCCGCCACCCGCGTCGCGCCCTCCACGCGGCTGACGTACGTGGCCGCCGCCTTCGCGGAGAAGCTGCGCGGCTCGTACTGGACGCGCACGCTCGACTGGGCGCGGCTCCATGCGCTCTGGCAGGAGATTGGCGAGCCGCTGGCGAGTCGCCCGGACGTGGTGGAGCTGGGCACGCTCATCAAGAAGGCGGGAGCGCTGGACCAGCGCAAGGACCGCTTCGGCCCCCCGGGCTCGCTGTCCAACATGGACCCCGACAACCTCCCGGGCCCCGGAAGGTAGCCGCGAGCATGCTCCGCAGGTTGCTTCCCATGCTCGTTGCCCTCGTGCTCGGCCTCGCCGGCCTTGGCTGGGGGCTGGGCTACCTCCATCGCATCTTCGCCAACGAGCGGGAGGACGCGCGCCTCTCGCTCGACTCCCGACGCGAGGCGCTGGAGCAGTACGCCCGCGCGTCGTTGACGCAGTCACTGCACGACAAGCTGGAGGCGGCGAAGCCCGCCCTGGAGGCCGCGGTGGCGGACCCGCTCGCTCCCGCCACGGGCCTGTACCTGCGCGAGCGCGGCACCCAGGTGCTGCCCCGCCTGGCGCTCCACGACACCGGTGACGTGTCGCCCGCCCGCGAGCGCTATGCGCGGCTGCGTGCGGGCACCGAGGTGGCGGAGGACCTGGAGGACCCGTGGGCGGAGCGGCTCGCACGGACGCGGGCGGTGGAGCTGGCGCTCGCGCGCGGAGACCGTCGGGCCTCCACGGTGGCGTTGATGGCGCTGCTGCAACATCGCTCTCAATACGTGCTCGCCTCCACGCGTGACGTGCCGGGCCTGCTGGTGGTGCTGGAGTCGCTCGCGGAGCGCGGCGACCCGGTGCCGCAGCTCATGCAGGCGCTGGTGCGTGACGGACTGGCGGACGGCAAGGGGGGCCGGTTGGATGGCCTCCAGCGGTTGCTGCTGTCACGCCGCTCGCGCTTCACCCCGGTGGACTTCCAGTTCCTGATGGAGCGGGTGGCCGCGCTGTCCACGAGGGTGGGCGCGCCGGTGGACGACTTCGCGTCGCGCGCCCGAGAGCTGACGGCGAGCCCGCTGCCCCTGCCGGCCTCCCTCCCGAGCCCTGCCCTGGTGCGCGCCGGGTGGTACCTGGAGCCGCGCGGTGGCAACCAGGTGCGCGGCGTGGCGGTGGACGCCACGGAGTTGCTGGCGTCACTCACCCGCGAGATGCGCGAGCGTGGGTTGCTGGACTCAGAGGGCAGCGTGCGACTGCTCGGAGACGCGCCGGTGCTGTCGCTGGAGGCGCTGCCGCTGGCGGTGGCCACGCCCGAGTGGGCCCGGGCGGAGACCGCGCTGGAGCGCCGCTACCGCTTGAAGACGGGCATGGTGGTGCTGTGCGCGGGGCTGGCCCTGGGCATCGCGGCGCTGGCCTTCCTCGCGCAGCACCGCAAGTACCGCTTCCTGGAGCTGAAGAGCGACTTCGTGGCCACCGTGTCGCACGAGCTGCGCACGCCGCTGGCCTCCATCCGCCTGCTCGCGGAGACGCTCGAGTGGAGGCTCGCCGAGGGCACCGACGCCCGCGACTATCCGGCGCGCATCGTCCGCGAGGCGGACGGCCTGGGCTTCCTGGTGGAGAACCTCCTGTCCTTCAACCGCATCGACAAGGGCCGCTGGGTGCCCCGGTTGGAGCCGGTGCGCCTGGACGAAGTCGTGTCGCTCCTGCGCCGGGACTTGGAGTCCTGGTCGAAGGTGCCCGTGGAGCTGGAGGCGGAAGTGGGGGACCTCACGCTGCGAGCCGACGCCCAGCTCTTGCGCCTGCTGCTCTCCAACCTCGCGCGCAACGCCTGCGCCTACAACACGCGCAGCCCCGTGCGTCTGCGCGTGGAGACACTGCCCGGCGGACGCGTGCGCTTCTCCGACAACGGCGTGGGGATTCCTCCGGCGGACTGGGAGCGCGTCTTCGGAGAGTTCGTGCGCCTGCCAGGACAGGGCCGGGAAGTCGCCGGCAGTGGCCTGGGCCTGGCGCTGTGTCGCCGCATCATGCGCCTGCACTCCGGTACCCTTCGCGTGGTGGCCTCCAGTCCCGAGGGCACCACCTTCGAGCTCTCTTTCCCCCCGAACGCGACGCCATGAACCCCACCCAGCCCACCATCCTGCTCGTGGAGGATGACCCGAACCTGCGGCTCGCGCTGCGCGACAGCCTGGAGCACCAGGGCGGCTATGCCGTGGAAGAGGCGGCCACCGTGCGCGAGGCTCGCGAGCACCTGGCGCGACGGACCTTCCAGCTCCTCCTCCTGGACGTCATGTTGCCGGACGGAGATGGCTACACGCTGTGCCGGACGCTGCGCGAGGAGGGCGTCACGTCGCCCGTGTTGATGCTCACCGCGCGCACGCTGGAGGACGACGTCGTGCGCGGCTTCGAGGCGGGTGCGCAGGACTACCTGGGCAAGCCCTATCGCCTGCGCGAGCTGCTGGCCCGGGTGGGTGCGCTGGTGCGCCGCTCGGGCGGCGGTGCTCCGGCGAAGCAGGTTCGCTTCGGCGGCTACCGGATGGACCTGGACCGCCGCAAGGTGGAGACGCCCGAGGGCGCCAACGTGGAGCTGACGCGCACGGAGTTCGACCTGCTCGTCTTCCTGGTGCGCGAGCGTGAGCGCGTGCTGCGCCGCGACGACATCCTGGACGCGGTGTGGGGCCGCGACGTCGTCGTGGACCCGCACACCGTGGACAACTTCGTCTCCAGCCTGAAGAAGAAGCTCGGGTGGAACAGCGCTTCGCGCTTCGCCATCCAGACGGTGCGCGGCGTGGGCTACCGCATGGAAATCGAGGCGCCCTGACGCGTCTCAGCGCAGCGGGTTGTTCCGCATCCGCTGCTCCAGGTCCTCCAGCGCGGCGTGGCGCGGCTCCGCGGTCCGGGCCCGCATCGCCTGGATGAGCGACGCCGTCTCCGGCGCATCCACGCGCAACAGGGCCTGGGTGATGGCCTGCTGGACGTCGCCGGTGTGGTCCACCCAGGCACTGACCAGGGCCTCGGCGGCCACGCGGCGCACGGCGCCTTCCTCCGAGCGGGACTTCGACTGCGAGGTCTTCCACGCCCAGAAGGAGCCGACGTCGCCCAGCGCCACGGCGAGCCGACGCGCCTCCGAGGGCGCCGGATTGAGCGCGAGGGCCTCCGCCAGCGCCTGTGCCATCACCAGCCTGCGACACCGGCCCATGGCCTCGCGCACCGTCTCTCCGCGCGAGCCCTCCTGGCGGGACAGGGTGATGAGCAGCGCCGCGGCCTCAGGGGACTCCAACTTCGCCAGGGCCGTCGCGGCGGCACGGCGCGCGGGGCGCCGGGTCTCCGAGCCTTCCAGCAGGCGCTTCCACAGCGGCAGGAGGCGCGCGTCCCGCAAGTCACCGGTGGCCTCCACCATGCCCACCTGGAGGGCCAGCTTCGCGGAGTCGCGCACGGGCTGCGGCGCCTGCCCCGCGTCGTCGAAGGCGAGCCGCTCCACCATGGGCCACAGCCCCTGTGCGCCCAAGTCGCGGAACAGCGCCGCGGCGGCGGCGAGCGTGCCCCGCTTCCTCGCGTCGAGGACCGTCACCTGGGGGATGACCGCCTCCAGGCGCACGAAGGCTTCCGGCGTCTCCTTGCGCGCGCGCGCCACCTCCTCGCGGAGCGCGCCCAGCCCGTCGTCGGTGCCTGTCTGCGCGTGGGCGGAAGGGGCGGACAGCATCAACAGCAGCGCGGCTCCCAGGCTCCAGGTCAGTGCGCGAATCATCGGCCGCTCTCCCACCACTTCGCTGAAGGCACGTCGCGCGCGCTGTTCGTCGCGCAGTGAATCTCGCCGCCGCCCACGTGGTAGAGGTCCCAGGTGTCCGTCCAGTGCACGCGGATGCCGTGCGGGGCCAGGGCCTCCTCGAGTTGAACCTTGAAGATGTCCTTCCCGTCGATGACGAGCCCATGCGGGTCCGGCGCGATGACCAGCGAGCGCGACACCGACAGGAGGTTCACCGTCCCGGGTTGCAGCGCCGTGGCGCCGTTGGGCGCGCTCTGGAAGAGGAAGGGCACGCGGACAATCTCGCCGTCGGTGAGGCCCGTCTCCGCGCGAAGGATTCGCAGCTGCTCGTCGATTTCGAGCGCCGCCCGCGCGCTGGTGTCCATCACCCCGGCATGGTCCAGCAGCGCTGACACCGTCACCTCCGCGGGGCGGTCGTACAGCCAGCGCCTGTCCTGGAAGAGCTTGGCCTCGCCGTGTCCCTCCTCCAGGGCCTTCATCAACATGCGCCGCGCCTGGGCGGGGTCGGCCACCAGCGCAATCCAGCCGCGCGGTGTATTCGCCGGCAGGAAGCTGAGCGTCTCGTCCACGTGCGCCACCGCGAGCCAGGACGTGTCCACGTACACCACCGGCTGGACGCCCTGCGCATCCAACATCTTCGTGAAGCTGGGGTCGGGCTGGAAGTCAGGCTCGGAGCTGGGGCCCCGGCCGCGCAACATGCGCCCCAGGGGATACTTCACGCCGTCCTTCTCATAGGGAGGAATGACCTCCGTGTTGCCCAAGGAGTTGAGCGTCTGGGATTCGGCGGACAGGCCTGGCTGGTATTGCGACACCGCCGCCTGGTCCCTGCCTCGGAGCCAGTAGACGATGCGGCCCGCCTCGCGCAGCGGAACCCGGGACGAGTTCCAGTTCGTGTTGGCCGCCCGGTAGTTGACCTGGATGACGTGCTGAGCGCCCCGACCCCCCAGCCTGGGCATCGACATGTACGCGGGCTCGAAATAGTCCTGCGCCCACAGGTCATCCACCGCGAACTCGGAGAAGGCCGTGGGCTCACCGGACTCGGCGAGCGCCCCGCCCAACTCCTGCCGGAAGCGCGACGAGTCCTCGTCATCCAGCCGCGACACGTAGACGTTCCGCACCGGCGTCAGGTGGTGGAACATCACCACCGGCGCGACGCGCAGGCGCACCGTGTCCTGGAAGCGCTCCGTCGGCCGGTCCACGTGGTAGATGGTCAGCACCACGTCCGCGTACCCGTCCCACACGTCCGGGTCCCTCACGATGTCCTTCGCCTCGATGGCGATGCTCACGCCCTCCCTCAAGTCCTTCGCGGACAGGGGCAGGAGGTTGGGGATGCGGAACGAGAAGAACTCGTCGCCAATCTGCTTGAACAGGCGCACCTTCTCGCTCGCGGCGCCTCCCACGGAGACGGTGCCCACCGCGTAGTCCGGGGCCTCCGCCCAGCGCTCCACGCGCAGCCGCGCCAGGTCCCACAGGTCCTCGTCTCCGTTGACCTCCGAGTCCGCCGCGTCGTTGCAGGCTTCCAGCACGTCATCGCTCATGGCGGAGGGAGACATGCTGAAGGCACACCGCTTCTGGTCGTCGTCGATGTTGGCCAGGAAGATGGCGCCCCGCTCGGCGGTCCACGTCTCCTCGTCCGCTTCGTCCGCCGCGCTCACCGTGCCATCGCGATTCACGTCCGCGAGCAGGTTCACATGGGGTTCGAAGGGCGCGGTGAGGCGGTCCGAGCTGCCGCTCGTGTCGTTGTCCCAGTTGAAGGCGTCGCAGCCGCTGAGCAGCATCAGCGAGAGCAGCACGCCCAGGGACGCTCTCGCGGGGACGCGCATGTCGGGTGAAGGGCTCATGTAGGTCCGGGTCGATGGTTGACCGGCCTGGTGCCGGGGGGCACCCATCCATCGTTGGAATGCATACGAAAGGTATCCTGGCCCCAGGTTCAAGCAACGATTGGTGAGTCCCGGGGCGGTCCTCGCGCGGCAAGTGATGGTTGACATCGCGAGTGCTTTCGTCGAGGCGGCCCCTGGGGAGGGCAGACGAGCGTCGATGAACGCGGCGTAACTTCGGGGGACTCCGAGGGTTCATGTTCCTGTCATGCGCCTCGTGTCCCTCAGCTCCCTGGCGGTGGTGCTGCTCTCATGTGCGAGCACCCCGCACCCTGTCGCTCGCAGTGAAGCGCCGCCGGATTACGGCCCCGGGGCGGAGGTGCACCTGCTTCAGCGGTGGGCCTTCGGGCCGTCGGAGCGGGACCTGGCGGAGGTCCGCCGGCTGGGCGTGCGGGGCTGGGTGGAGGCGAGGCTCGCGCGGAAGGATGCGTCGGTGTCTCCGGCGTTGGAGGCGAAGCTGCAGGAGTTTCCCACCCTGACGATGTCGATGGGTCAGCTCCTCAGCGACTACCCGGCGAAGAAGGAGCGGGAGCAGGCGCTGCTGGATGGCCGCGAGTTGGAGAGGCCCGCGCGCATCGGCCTGGAGCTGTCCGCCGCCAAGGTGCTCCGGGCGGTGGAGGGGTCCAATCCGCTCGAAGAGGTGCTGGTGGACTTCTGGTTCAACCACTTCAACGTGTCCGCGGACAAAGGCGCGGTGCGGTGGATGGTGACGTCCTACGAGCGCGACGCCATCCGCCCGCATGTCTTCGGACGCTTCAGGGACTTGCTCGAGGCGACGGCGCGCCACCCGGCGATGCTCGTCTATCTGGACAACTGGAGGAGCACTCGCGACGGCATGCCGAAGCTCGGGCAGCGCCTTTCGAGGCGCGGCGTGGCACCGATGATGATGGAGGAGGACGGAGACGGCGATGACGAGCCCGCCGTGTCCGGGCCGAGGCCCGGCCTCAACGAGAACTACGCGCGCGAGCTGCTGGAGCTGCACACGCTGGGCGTGGACGGGGGCTATTCACAGCAGGACGTGCGAGAGGTGGCACGCAGCTTCACGGGGTGGAGCATCCGGCATCCTCGCCGCGCGCCGGAGTTCCTCTTCCGGCGGCGGGCGCACGACCTGGACGCCAAGGAGGTCCTAGGACAGGTCATCCCCGCGCGTGGTGGCGAGGAGGATGGAGAGCGGGTGTTGGACCTGCTCGCGCGTCACCCCGCGACGGCGCGCCACCTCGCGACGAAGCTGGCGCGGCGCTTCGTCTCGGACACGCCGCCGCCGGCGTTGGTGGACCGGTTGGCGAAGGTGTTCCTCGACTCGGAGGGGGATTTGCCCACGATGTACCGAGCGCTCATCGACTCGCCGGAGTTCTGGGCGCCCGAGGCACGGGGGGCGAAGGTGAAGACGCCATTCGAGTTCGTCGTGTCGGCGTTGCGCGCGACGGGGGCCCAGGTGGAGGTGCGTCCCAGGTTGGTGCAGGCGCTGGCGAGGATGGGGGAGCCCCTCTACCGCGCGCCCGCGCCCACGGGCTTTCCGGAAGTGGCTGCGCCGTGGGTGAACAGTGGCGCGCTGGTGGCCCGGCTCAACTTCAGTCTGGATCTGGTGTCGGGGCGACTGCCGGGAGCACGTGTGTCACTGGCGTCACTGGCCACACCGTCGACGCCCACGGCGGAGGCCTGGGTGGACACGCTGGGGCGCGCGCTGTTGGGGACGACGCCCTCGGAAGAGACACGGGCCACGGTGCTCGCGGCGCTGTCCAGGCGCAACGAGGCCGCCAGCGCCGAAGGAGAACCGAGCCCCGTGGATGTGCAGCTCGTCGCCGGGTTGTTGCTCGGCTCTCCGGAGTTCCAGCGGCAATAGATTGCTAAAGACACACGCTCATGAGCCGTGCCCTGTTGCGTTATCGAGACAGAGGACGCACGGCGTCCGGACCGACCCGGGAGCCAGTCCCGCTGGAATGCGGATAGACTTCCCGCCATGGACAGAGTCGCCCTCTTCTTCTGGCTGTGGGTGCTGTTCCTCGCGGTCAACGTGATGTGGGCGCTGGCGCAAGCGGTGGTGGCGAGTGCCTTCGGGGCACGGCCGCTCGCGGTGCGCATCGGCTACGGGCCCCAGTTGGTGGCATGGCGCATGGCGGGCATCGGCTGGAGCCTGCACCCCATCACCCTGGGCAGCTCCGCGTCGTTCGTGCCGGAGGCGGAGGAGGGCTCGACGGAGACGCTCAAGAGTCGGCTGCTCAAGCTGCCACCTCCACTGCATGCGCTGGCCCTGGCCGTGCCCTGGTACGTGCAGATTGGCGTCGCCATGGCGTGCCTGGGGCCCGCGGAGGGCTTCCATCAGTTCACCGAGGGCTTCCCCGCGGTGTTCAACCTCGCCGCGCTGCCGGGCCGCGTGGAGCGCTTCGTCGGGTTGCTCCGTGACGGAGAGCTGGTGCGAGCGTGGGGCATCATGAGCGCGCGGATGGCGTCCCTGAACCTGCTGCCCATTCCTTCACTGGCGGGCGGCTACCTGATGCTCCTGCCCTGGCGTGACAAGTCGCCGACGCCGACGTGGGTGCGCCCGGTCGCCGCCGTCCTGCTCGCCATCTCGCTCGTCTGGGCCGTGTGGGTCGCGTCCCTCTTCGTCAGGGCCATTCTCTAGGCAGGTGTCACGAGGGGGCGCTGGCGGCCGAGCAGCCGGGGTATTTTCGAGGGCATGTCCACGGTCATCGAAACCATCGAGGCACTGAACGCGCGCCTGACGCGCGAGAAGGAGCTTCCTCTCGAATCCGTCCGCATCACTCCGGTCTCCGCGAAGGAGTTGCTCACGCTGGAGCGCGAGCTGGGCAAGCAACTGCCCGCGAGCTACCTCTGGTTCATCACCGAGCACGGCTTGTTCAGCGCGACGGACTTCCAGGGGCAGGAGCGCTCACGGATGCTGAGCCCCTGAGGTGCTGGAGGCGCACGCGTGGTCGAAGGAGTTCATCGACGAGGGCTGCTTCGGCGATGAGAAGGACGAGCTGGAAGCCGCCGTGCTCGAACGCAAGGTGCGCAGCCGGTTCATTCCCTTCCAGTACATCGCCCACTCGAATGTGAACGACTACTTCACCTTCGACCCGGGCGTGCGACGTGACACCGGGCCGCTCATCTTCCAGGCCTACCACGACGACTTCGACCTCGCGGCCTGGCTGCTGGATGAGGCGCCCGATGTCTCGGGCTGCACCTTCGACCTCGAGGAGCACCTGCGTTGGGTCCTTCGCGAATGTCTGGAGGAAGGGAAATGGGGGCGTTCGTAACTTCCAGCGGACTCCGGTGTTGTGTCGCTGGACGGAGCCTCTCTCCACTCGCCGGAGCTTCACGGAACCCATGAGCCTGATGCTGTCCCGACGCCTCCTGCTGCGCGCCCTGGGCCTCTCCGGTGTGGGGCTGGCCTTCGCCCCCTCGCTCTCCAACCGAGCGCTGGCCTCGCCGGCCTCGCGCCGCACCCTGGTGACGGTGTTCCTGCGGGGCGGTGTGGATGGTCTCTCCCTGGTGCCTCCCGTGGAGGACGCGGCCTATCACCGCGCGAGGCCCACGCTGGCGCTGCGCGCGACGGGCGAAGGCGCCGCGCTGAAGCTGTCGGGGCCCTTCGGCCTGCATCCCCGCTTGGAGCCCCTGCTGCCGCTGTGGAACGAAGGCCGCCTCGCGGTGCTGCACGGAGTCGGGCTGCCCACGCCCGTGCGCTCGCACTTCGACGCGCAGGACTTCGTGGAGTCGGGCACACCGGGCCGCAAGTCGACGCCGGACGGTTGGCTCAACCGCGCCCTCATCGCCGAGGAGTCCGCCGCGCCGCTGCGGGCCGTGGCCCTGCAAGCCACGCTGCCTCGCGCGCTGTTCGGTGACGCGGGTGCGCTGGCGATGGGACGTCTGGAGGAGTTTCGCCTCCGCGCGGGAAAGCGGGGCGCCGAGGCGACGCGGGGCTTCGCGGCGCTCTACGCGGGCGCAGTGGACCAGGCGCTGCGGACCACGGGCCAGGGCGCCTTCGATGCGCTCTCCCAACTGGATGAGGAGCACCTGGCGCGGCTGCCCCCCACGTCGGGCGTGGAGTATCCGCGCGGCCCGCTGGGGCAGCGGCTCGGCGATATCGCTCGGCTCATCCGGGGCGACGTGGGCCTGGAAGTGGCGGCGACGGAGATGGGCGGCTGGGACACGCACGCGGCGCAGGGCGCGGCCACGGGCACCTTCGCCAACCGGTGCGCGGAGCTGGCGGGCGCGCTGTCCGCCTTCGCGCGGGACGTGGGCCCGCTGCTGGAGCAGGTGACGGTGGTGGTGCTGACGGAGTTCGGCCGCACGGTGCGGGAGAACGGCAGCCGGGGGACGGACCACGGCGTGGGCAGCGCGATGCTGGTGCTCGGCGGCGGTGTGAAGGGTGGCCGCGTCTACGGGCGCTTCGAGTCGCTCACTCCGGACCGGCTCCAGGATGGCCGGGACGTGCCCGCCTGGACGGACGTGCGCGCTCCGCTGGCCGAGGTGCTGCGTGCCTGCCGTCCTGGCGTGGACCTGACCCGGGTGTTCCCTGGCTTCACCCCGGGCCCGTCGCTGGGTCTCTTCGCGTAGCGCGGGCCAGGATGGGGCAGACTGGAGGGACTCTCATGGTCCGGCCACGTCGCGTGCTCCTCATCGTCCTCTCCGTCTTCGCGGTGGTGTACCTGGGCCTGTGTGTCGCGGCCTTCGCGCTCCAGCGACCCATGCTCTACCCGGCACCGAAGGCCCCCATTCCGCTGCCAGCCCAGCTTGGCTTCCGGCGCCTGCCGCTGACGGGTGAGGCGTACGTGGACGTGCTCCAGCTCCCGGGACCTCCAGGCGCGCCGACGGTGGTGCACTTCCATGGCAACGGCGAACAACTGCTGGACCAGCACGACCTGGGCACGGTGCTGAACCAGAACGGACTGGGCTTCCTGGCCGTCGAGTACCCCGGCTATGGCGCCTCGCCCGGACAGCCCTCGGAGCAGGGCATCTACGCGGCGGCCGAGGCGGCGCTGACGATGTTGCGAGGGCAGGGCGTGACGCCGGAGCACACCGTGCTCAGTGGCCGCAGCCTGGGCACGGGTGTCGCGGTGGAGATGGCGCGCCGGGGACATGGCTCCCGCATCATGCTGGTGGCGCCCTACACCTCCATCCCAGAGGTGGCGGCGCTCGCCTTCCCGTTCCTCCCCGTGTCCTTGCTGGCGAGGGACCGCTTCGACACCACGTCGAAGGCGCCGGACATCACCCTGCCGGTGCTCATCATCCATGGGGAGCAGGACACGCTCATTCCGGTGGAGATGGGGCGCCGGCTGGGCACGCGCTTTCCTCACGCCACCGTGGAGACGGTGCCCGGAGCGGGCCACAACGATGTGCTGGAGCAGTCAGGGCTGGAGCGCGTGCGCCGCATGGCCGTGTTCGCCCTGGGCGGAAGCTGAGGCGGGCCCGGAGCGCGGGTGTCGCTTCCGCGCCCCGAGGGGGTGTCTTCGATTCAGTGGACCTGCGAGGGGGACTCGGTGTCGATGGACACCTCGCGCATCAGCTCCGCGGTCTCCTGCGCGCCCAGCTGCTTCACCAGGTCCGCCTGCGCCACCATGCCGCAGACGGTGCCTTCGTCGTCGAGCACCACCATGCGACGGACCTGGTTCTGCTGCATCAGCTCCAGGCAGTCCTCCAGGCTGGTGTCGCGGTACACAGTGGCGGCGGGGGTGGACATCGCATCGCTCACGTTGAGCATGTAGGGGTCCTTCCCCTTGGCGATGATGCGACAGGTGATGTCGCGGTCGGTGATGACGCCGATGGGTCTGTTGTCCACGTCGATGACGGGCAGGGCCCCGCAGTCGCATTCCACCATCCACCGCGCGGCCTGCTCGATGCCGGTGTCCGGCAGGCAGGTGACGGGGTTCTCGGACATGACTTCTTCGACGTTCATGGCGGCCTCCCGAATCGAATGACTCTCCCTGGGAAGGTGGGCCTCTTCGCGGAAGGCGACAGGGTGCATCCCGAGTGTCCGCCGTTCGGTCGGCCCGGGATGCGGGGGCGTGGTTCGAGGACTGGCCAGCGACGGAGCGAGGGGCCTCAGTCGTGAGGGAGTCGCTGCTCGTACTCGGCTTCGAGTCGCGCGTGCGTGGACCAGAAGCCCCGAGGCTCACGGCCGGAGAGCCGGTCGTCGAGGATGCCCAGGTGCGTGTCCCAGCCGCTGGCGACGCTGACCCTGTCCGTGCGCGTGGTGAGCCGGCGGTGCGTGAGGACGAGCAGCACCTCGGTGCCGCGCTCGCTCAGCTCGAAGGTCACCTCGGAGGGGGCGCCTGTCTGCTCCGCCCAGGTGTAGCTCAGCGCGTGGGGTGGCTCGTAGCGGGTGACATGGCCGATGTGCCGGTGGCCATCGCGCATGACCTCGTAGCGCTTGGGCAGGGGCTCGTGGGAGAGCGTGGAGTGGAGGAAGCGCAGCTCGACGCGGCCTCCCTCGCGCGGCTCCAGCGCTCCCGCGGCCAGCCACTGGCCGCGCTTCTCCGAGTCCGTGAGGAACTCCCAGACGCGCTCGATGGGGCCGGGCAACACGCGCTCCAGGCGCACCGTCTGTGGCTCGGTGACGACTCCGTACTCAGCCATGGTGCGACTCCTGGGTGTCGGGCGCGGCGAGCGCGCGGGTGAGGGCGGTGAGCATGGTGGCCCAGCCCGCCTGCGTGCGGTCGGCGTACTCGGCCCACTTGGAGGACATGACGTGGGTCAGCGTCAGCTCGCAACCGGTGCCCCGGGGGCGGAAGTCCAGACTCACGCGGCTGATGTCCTCCTCCGCCATGACGTCCTCGCGGATGGCCCAGGTGAAGACGAGGCGGCGCGGACGGTCGACCTCCAGGTACGTGCCGATGTGGTCGATGTCCGTCTCCCCCCGACGCACGAGGAAGGAGAACGTGCCGCCCACGCGGGCGTCGACGTGGAGGTGGAGGGCCTGCTCGGCACGGACGCGCGGGCCGAACATCCACTGGCCCAGGAGCTTCGCGTCGACCCAGGCGTCGAAGACGCGCTCGGCGGGCGTGTCGAAGTGGCGGACGAGCTGGACCTGGATGGGGATGGCGGTGCTCATCGCGAGCGTCCTTTCTTGCGAGGGGAGGAGGCGGGAGAGGGTGGGTCTGCTCGAAGGAGCGCCTCCAGGGCGTCCAGGCTCTCGCTCCAGAAGCGCTCGTAGTAGTGGAGCCAGTCGCGCACCTCCGACAGGGGCTTCGCGTCCAGTCGGCACACGTGCATGCGGCCCTTCACCTCGCGGCGCACCAGCCCCGCGCGCTCCAGCACCTTGATGTGCTTGGAGGCGGCGGCCAGGGACATCTGGAAGGGGGCCGCCAGCTCGCCCACGCTGCGCTCGTGCGAGGACAGGCTGCGCAGCATCGCCCGCCGGGTCGGGTCCGACAGCGCGTGGAAGGTATTGTCGAGCTGGGTGGCATGTTGTTCAACCATAAGGTTGAATATAGGCCCGCGCTCGGGACTGTCAACCGGCGAAGCGGAGTCTCCAGGGCGCGGGGAGGCTGGTACGCTTGGCGTGCCTTTCATTCTCGGGAGACGCGCCCATGTCCCATGCCTCGGCACCCGTCATCGGCATCATCGGTGGCAGCGGCCTGTACCAGATTGATGGCTTGAAGGACGTCACCTGGAAGAAGGTGTCGTCTCCCTTTGGCGAGCCATCCGACGAGCTGTGCTTCGGCACGCTGGAGGGGCAGCGCGTCGTCTTCCTGCCGCGCCATGGCCGGGGCCACCGAATCGCCCCGAGCGACATCAACTTCCGGGCGAACGTCGACGCGCTCAAGCGCAGCGGAGTGACGGACCTGTTGTCGTTGTCGGCGGTGGGCAGCCTGCGCGAGGACCTGCCGCCGGGCGTCTTCGTGGTGGTGGACCAGTTCATCGACCGGACCTTCGCTCGGGAGAAGAGCTTCTTCGGCACGGGGCTCGTCGCGCACGTGTCCATGGCGAAGCCGGTGTGCTCACGGCTGGGGGACGCGGTGATGTCCGCGTGCGAGTCGCTGGGCGTGGCCGCGCGACGAGGCGGCACCTACCTGGCCATGGAGGGGCCGCAGTTCTCCTCGCTCGCGGAGAGCCGGCTGTACCGGACGTGGGGCTGTGACGTCATCGGCATGACGAACATGCCGGAGGCGAAGCTCGCCCGGGAAGCGGAGCTCTGTTACGCGACGGTGGCCATGGTGACGGACTTCGACTGCTGGCATCCGGACCATGACGCCGTCACCGTGGACCAGGTGGTGTCCGTGCTGCTGGGCAACGCGGGCAAGGCGCGCGGGCTGGTGAAGCAGGTGACGCCGCTGCTCGGCGGGCACGAGGGGCCCTGTCGTCAGGGCTGTCAGCGCGCCCTGGACCACGCGGTCATCACCGCGCCCGAGGCTCGGGATGCGGCGCTCGCAGAGAAGCTGTCCGCCGTGGCCGGCCGGGTGCTGAGCCGATGAAGGTCCAGGGCAAACCCACCCGCTCCCTCTGGCTGGAGCCCGACGGGCAGGCGGTGGGCATCATCGACCAGACGCGCCTTCCCCATGCCTTCGTCACCGCGCGGCTCGCCACGCTGGAGGAGGCCGCGCATGCCATCCGCGAGATGCGGGTGCGAGGCGCTCCGCTCATCGGCGCCACCGCCGCGTATGGTGTCTGGCTGGCGCTGCGCGAGGACGCGTCCGACGCGGCGCTGAGCCGAGCCCTCTCCGTCCTGGGCGCGACGCGTCCCACCGCCGTCAACCTGCACTGGGCGCTGGAGGAGATGCGCCGGCTGTTGGAACCGCTGCCTGTCTCCGAGCGCGAGGGCGCCGCGAAGAAGCGCGCGGCCGAGCTGTGCGACGAGGACGTGGCCATCAACCGCGCCATGGGAGGACACGGCCTGAAGCTGCTGGAGGCCGCCTGGGAGAAGAAGGGCCGCAAGGGACGGCTGGACGTGCTCACGCACTGCAACGCGGGGTGGCTGGCGACGGTGGATTGGGGCACTGCGCTGTCGCCCATCTACCTGGCGCACGACGCGGGGCTGCCCGTGCATGTCTGGGTGGACGAGACGCGGCCGCGCAACCAGGGCGCGGGGCTGACAGCCTGGGAGCTGGGCCAGCACGGCGTCCCCCACACCGTCATCGCCGACAACGTGGGAGGCCACCTGATGCAACACGGCCAGGTGGACCTCTGCATCGTCGGCACGGACCGCACCACGGCGCACGGCGACGTGGCGAACAAGATTGGCACCTACTTGAAGGCGCTGGCGGCGAAGGACAACGGCGTGCCCTTCTACGTGGCGCTGCCTTCGCCCACCATCGACTGGAGCCTGCGGGACGGCGTGCGGGAGATTCCGATTGAGCAGCGCGACGGCCGGGAGCTGAGCGACGTCACCGGGCGGCTGGCCTCGGGTGAAGTGGCTACGGTGCGCGTGACGCCGGAGGGCAGTCCTTCCGCCAACTACGCGTTCGACGTGACACCGGCGCGGCTGGTGACGGCGCTCATCACCGAGCGGGGCGTGTGTCCCGCCAACGAGGAGGGCCTGCGCTCGCTCTTCCCGGAGCGCGCGAGGGGGGCGCCGTGAGCGGCCGGGATGACCTCGCCTCACGCGAGGCGATGATTGCCACCTGCCGGAAGATGAACGCGTCAGGGCTCAACCAGGGCACGTCCGGCAACCTGAGCCTGCGCGTGGAGGAGGGCTTCCTGCTGACGCCCACCGGCATGGACTACGACGCGCTGGCGCCGGAGGACATCGTCCTCATGCGCCTGGATGGGAGCCACGAGGGATGCAGGCGTCCGTCCTCGGAGTGGCAGCTCCACCGGGACATCCTGGTGGCGCGTCCGGAGGTGGGCGCGGTGCTGCATGCGCACTCCATGTTCTGCACCACGCTGGCGTGTCTGCGCCGGGGCATCCCCGCCTTCCACTACATGGTCTGCGCGGCGGGAGGCGTGGACGTGCGGTGCGCGGCCTATGCGACGTTCGGCACCGACGCGCTGGCGCGTCACGTCCTGGAGGCACTGGAGGGCCGCAAGGCGTGCCTGATGGCGAACCACGGCATGCTCGCGCTGGGGAGCACTCTGGCCGTGGCCTTCAAGCTGGCGGTGGAGGTGGAGACGCTCGCGGCCATGTACTGGCGGGCGCTCCAGGTGGGCGAGCCCGTGCTGCTCGACGACGCGGAGATGGCGCGGGTGCTGGAGAAGTTCAAGACGTACGGGCAGCAGTCGCCGCCCGCGACGTCCTGAAAAGCCTACGCCGCGCGCAGCGTGAGCACAGTCACCTCGGGCGGGACGCCCAGGCGGAAGGGCAGCCAGTGGCCGGTGCCTCCGGACACGTAGAGCTGATGGTCTCCGCGCCGGTAGCGGCCGAGCATGTACTGGAAGGCGAACCAGAACGCGGGCACGCCGAAGAACGCCACCTGGCCGCCGTGGGTGTGGCCGGCGAGGGTGAGCCGGGCACCGCGCTCCGCGGCGTTGTTGAAGAAGTCGGGATGGTGGGACAGGCAGAGGAGGACTTCGTCGGGAGAGGTACCCTGGAAGGCCTTCTCGGCGGACTGGAGCATCCGCTCGGCCTTCACACGGTGGCTGCGGCCGGACATGGGGTAGTCCACGCCGACGACGCGCACGCGCTGGCCGCCGTGCTCCAGGACGTGGGACGAGTCCACCAGCAGCCGCACCGGGCCGCCGCGCGCCTGGGACTGCTCATAGGCCTGGACGACCTCGTCGAGGCCGCGCCAGTGCTCGTGGTTGCCGAGCACCGCCAGCATGCCGTGACGGGCCTTGCACGTCTCCAGCGCGGCCATGGTGCCGTCGAGCTGGTCCAGGTCGTCGATGAGGTCCCCCGTCATCACCTGGAGGTCCACCTGGGCCTCGTTCATCGCCGCCACGGTGTCGCGCAGGTACTGGGTGTCGATGAAGGTGCCGACGTGTACGTCGGTAATCTGGCCGATGCGGAACCCCTCCAGCGCGGGGGGCAGCCCGGGCAGGCGCACCTCCACCGACTTCACGGTGAAGCCCAGGGAGCCGCCCGCGACGCCCGCCGTGCTCGTCCCCGCCGCGAGCAACGGCACCGCGCGCCCCGCGTTGGTGAGCAGGGTGCGGCGGCTCATCCCACCCAGGGCGGGGGGCGGGGTGATGGGGGCAATCACGTCGGAGTCGAGCGGGAGGGAGGGCGCGAGCGCAGCGCCCCTCCGGTCCACCCACCTGCGCAGCAGGGCGATGGGGGAGCCGGTGAGCAGGACGATGATGGCGGAGACGGACCAGCCCACGGCGAACATCCGGAGCGCGGCGGGGACCTCTACCTGGGATCCCGCCAGCAGGGGGACCAGCCACACGACGAGCGAGCCCACCGAGCCGCCCAGCAGCACCCACCGTCGCCAGCCACGCAGCAGGTCTGGCCAGAGCGCCCGCAGCACGCCCCAGGCGCCCACGTAGACCAAGAGGAGAAGCAACGGCCTGACCATCCACACACTCCCACGCGCTGGAGAGCCCGAGTCATAGCGGCGAATCGCCGGCCCCGCCGCACGAAGTGGCTCGATGTAGGAGAGAGGGGCCCCGGGCTCGGCCAGGAGCAGCCGAGCGCCGGGCAGTCCTCCCTACGCGGGAGTCCGAGGCGACATTCCCGTCGAGGGGCGAATCAGCCCCGGGCGCCGGGGCTGGCCATGCGCAGGTGCGCGTGCAGCGTCTCCGTGCGCAGGTAGAGGAACTGGGCATCCCCGAAACCCAGCGCGTCCCCGTCCGTGAGGAGGACCTCCTGCTCCGGGGTGAGCGACGTGGCGTTGACCCACGTCCCGTTCATCGAGCCCACGTCCTTCACGGAGCAGTCCCCGCGCGCCGCGTGCCACTTCAGCGTGGCGTGGTGCTTGGAGACCGACGGGTCCGGGACGAGCAGCGTGCAGCCCTCGATTTTCCCCACCGTCAGCTCCTGGCCATCCATGACGGGACGCAGGAAGTGGACCTCCAGCGCATCGAAGCCGCGGAGCATGACGAAGAGGCGGTCCACCAGGCGGCTGCGATGGGCCATGCCCACGGTGCGCGCCTCACCCAGCCGCATCGCCACCTGCTGGAAGACGGGCTCGGGCGGCTGCTGGACGAGGACCACGGGCCCTGAAGCATCGAGGAAGGCTTCCAGGGTTGCCAGGGCGAACGGGCGAAGTTGCTTCACGGACGGCATGGTGGCCGCAACTTAACCCGGAGCCGCCGGTGGACGCTCGCGACGTCGGCGCGCCCCCGGCTGTCGTCCACCAGATGACGCTCCCTTTCGAGCACACGAGGGTGCCCGTGCCCAGGATGGACGGAAGGTTCCACGTCGAGCGTTCCAAGGCTCAATCCATGCGCAGTGATTGCAGTGGACTGTAATCCCAGACTTGAGACGGGCCTGAAAACATTTCAGATAGTGGCAATCAACGATGGAGGCGAAAAGACAATCATTGCATATGGACGGTGGGGCTCAGGTCGGTGAGTCCCATCACCCAGGAGAACCATATGAAGGCGCTGTCATTCATGGTGGTCGCGGGGCTCGCTGTCGGAATGCTCACGGGGTGTGGACCCGAGGCGGCTTCGCCCGAGGCTGTCTCTGGAGAGCTGGGCCCGCGCTACGAGGCGACGCGCAGCGACGGCACGCCCGTGACGGTGCGGGATGCGTCGGGCGAGAGCAACGTGAGCGCGCAGGCCATCGAGGGAGACCGGACCGTCACTCAAGCCGCGTGCTGGGTGACGCTCCAGTGGTGTAGCGAGCCGGGGACCGGCGACATCGTCTGCACCCAGAACGGCGGCTGCACCACCGCGCAGTTCATCGCGGCGTGCATCTCGCTGGCCGAGGATATCTGCGGAATCTGAAACATCCGTGGATAGACAGCGTCAGCCTGGAACCCGGGCTGACGCTGTTGCACTGCTTGCCTGATTCCTCTCACTCTCCGTGGAGCCGAGCCGGCTCTGGGGAGACGTGGGTGTGCGACATTGGACAGCCATGCGCGGGGCCTCGCACGCAGGGCGTGTCGTGGCTGTGCGTGGTGCGCCGCGTCGTGAGACAAGGCTTTGTCCGGGTGACGTCGCAGGTTACATCCTCGTGACACAAACATCTGTGTTCGCACGAGGAGTCCTCGGACCATGTGGGAGCGAATGAAGAAGCGCGGCGCGTGGGTGCTGGCGTTGTCGTTGCTGGCGATGACCGCGTGCTCGGATTCAGAGGATGACGCGTCGCCGGACGCGGGGCAGGAGCAGCCCGACGGCGGAGGCACGCCCGACTCGGGGACTCCGGATGCGGGGCCTGTACTGCCGGCGCTGGAGGTGCCGGAGGGGTGCAACCCGTTGGCGTCGGAGCATGACTGTCTGTTGCCGTATCCGTCGAACTACTTCCTGCAGGAGGACGCGGCGCTGCCCTCGGGCCACCGCGTGAAGCTGAGCACGGCGGCGAAGTTGAAGATGAAGGACGGGACGCCCTTCGACTTCACGGACCTGCATCCGGCGGATGGGTATTCGCATGGGACGCAGATGCTCGCGCTCTTCCCGGGCGGCGTGGACGCGACGAACCTGCCGACGGTGACCCAGCCCACGGCGGCGACGTCGGGGACCACGGTGGTGCTGGACGCGGAGGCTCGCACGGGAGTGCTGCACTTCGCGGAGTTGGACCCTCGCGCGCCGGATGATGCGCACCGGGCGTTGCTGCTGCGGCCGGTGGTGCGGCTGCGCGGTGGGGCTCGCTACATCGTCGCGCTGCGGGGGCTGAAGGCGAAGGACGGGACGGACGTGACGGTGCCGGAGGGCTTCCGCCGCATCCGGGATGGGCAGACGGCGGGAGACCCGCTGCTCGCGCCCCTGGCCGCGCGGTACGAGGCGGACATCTTCCCGGCACTGGAGGCCGCGGGCGTGGCTCGCTCCGAGTTGCAGCTCGCGTGGGACTTCACCACGGAGACGGAGGAGAACGTCACCCGGGACATGCTGGACGTGCGCAGGCTCGCGATGGAGGCGATGGAGGCCACGCCGCCCGTCGTCACGGTGACGGAGGTGAAGGACGAGGTGGACGCGAACATCTTCCGCCGCATCAAGGGGACGCTGCGGGTGCCGCTCTTCATGGAGACGGCGCAGGCGGGGGCGCTGCTGGCGCGTGACGAGCAGGGCCGGGTGAAGCGCAATGGCGAGGCGGAGGTGCCCTTCACGCTCCAGATTCCCCGGAGCGTCTGGGGGCAGGCCGTGGCGCCGGTGCGCTTCCTCCAATACGGGCATGGCTTCTTCGGCAGTCAGGGAGAGTCGGACGGCTCGTTCGTGCGGCCCTTCGTGCAGGCGACGAAGATGGTGGTGATGACGGTGGACTGGTGGGGGATGTCGCAGGCGGATGCGCCGGGGGTGATTGGCGCGATGTCGCAGCAGCCCGCGCAGACGCTGCGCTTCACCGACCGGGTGCACCAGGGCATGGTGAACCAGATGGCCGTCACCTATGCGGCACGGACGACGCTGAGGGATTTGGCGGAGCTGAAGGACAACGGGGTGCTCGTGTATGACCCGGACCAGACGTACTTCTACGGCATCAGCCAGGGGCACATCCTGGGTGGGACGTACGTGGCGCTGTCGCCGCACATCTCCCGGGCGGTGTTCAGCGTGGGTGGAGCGGACTTCTCGTTGATGATGTTCCGCGCGAAGCCGTTCGCGATGTTCCTCCAGGCGATTGCGGCGGCGGTGCCGGATGCGTTGGATCAGCAGAAGTTCGCGGCGCTGACGCAGACGAGCTTCGACCGCATCGACCCGATTACCTACGCGCCGCACGTGCTGACGGCGCCGTACACGGGTGGACCGGCGTCGCGTCGCGTGCTGGTGCAGTACGGGCTGGGTGATGCGCAGGTGCCCAACGTGGCCACGGAGCTTCACGCGCGGGCGATGGGCCTGACGCAGCAGCTCCCGGCGACGTGGCGGGTGCCGGAGCTGCCGGTGTTCGAGGGCGCGATCGACGGCGCGGCGCTGGTGCAGTTCGACTTCGGGCTGCCCTCACCGCTGCCGGGCACGGTGGCGGACCTGCCCGCGCAGGACAACCCGGTGCACGAGGGCGTGCGGCGCAACGTGAAGGGCCGCGAGCAGGTGGACCTCTTCCTGCAACCGGATGGCAAGGTGGAGACCACCTGCGGCGGCGTCTGCCTCGGCGCCAACTGACGTCAGGAGTCGCCTGACCAGGGCGTGTTGCTTGCAGGAATCGCGGTCCGCGCCCACTTGACGGGCGCGGACCATCCAACCAGTGAGACTGCATGCGCCCCTCCATCGAAGTGACTTCCTCGGCCCGTCCTCCTCCGATTCCACGAACTCCGGTAGGCAGTAGACGCCGCGACCTGGAGGGTGAGAAACAGGGCTCGGACCTCGTGCCTGTTCAGGCCCCCGTTCGTCAGGGGGGCGCAAGGCCTCGTCAGGGAGGATGCATGACACGGTACTGGCTCTCGTTCGACCTGGGGCTCCGGGGGAACTACGACGACCTCTACAGGTGGCTGGCGAAGCTGGAGGCACGCGAGTGTGGTGATGGCATGGCGACCTTCACGACGGCGCTGACGCCCACGCAAATCAAGCGCGCCCTCAAGCCCATCATCGGGAAGAAGGGGCGGGCCTATCTGATTGGGCCCGACAAGGATGGAAAGTGGAGCGGGAAGTGGCTGTTCGGCAGCAGGCGTCCAGCCTCCTGGGTCGGCTACACCGAGGTGGCTGGAGAGGAGCAGGACGACGCATGAAGGTCTGCGTCGATGCCTGTTTCCTCATCGCGCTGTACGACTCGCGGGACGGTCTGCACGGTGTCGCGGAGGCCCTCTTCGAGAAGCTCTTCGACTCAGCCACGCATGAGCTCGTCATCCCCTGGCCCATCCTCTATGAAACGGTGTCGACCCGGATGGCCCGACGCAGTGACTCATTGGGGCTGATGGAGCGGGACTTGAAACGCCTGCGGCAGCGCAACCGGCTGTCGATGTTGTTCGACCGGAAGATGCGGGAGCAGGCGCTCGGCGAGTGCTTCGAGGAGCTGAAGAAGCAGGGAGGCAGCTACCGCGCCTTGAGTCTGGTGGACCGGGTGGTGCGGCTGATGCTGCTCAACCCGAAGAACCGGCTGCACGCTCTCATCACCTTCAACCGGGGTGACTTCGAGGATGTGTGCCGGAGCCGGAAGATTCAGCTCATCGACCAGCACGGCTGAGCCCCGGACCCTGCGAAGAGGGGGACTCATCGAGGCGGCAGCTTGTAAGCCGTACTTTCAGGTTCGCGGAGCACCGCCGCGCCGGACCCACCGCCTCACCGCGAGGACGATGGGCCCGGAGGTCCGGTGGACTCACCCAGCGGCGCTGGGCGCGCTCTTGAGCAGGTGGTCGCCGTAGTCCTCGCGCAGCTTCGTCTTGAGGAACTTGCCCGTGGACGTGCGCGGAATCTGGGCGATGAAGAGGTAGTCGTCCGGCAGCCAGAACTTGGCGAACTGCTTCGCCAGGTGCTCGGCCAGCTCCTCCTTCGTCGCCGTCTGCCCCGGCTTCAACACCACCGCCGCCAGCGGGCGCTCATCCCAGCGCGCGTGCCGCCCGGCGAACACCGCCGCCTCCAGCACCGCCGGATGGCTCATCAGCGCGTTCTCCAGCGCCACCGACGAAATCCACTCGCCACCCGACTTGATGACGTCCTTGCTCCGGTCGCAGATGCGGACATACCCATCCGCGTCCAGCGTCACGACGTCACCCGTCTTGAACCAGCCGTCCGCCGTGAAGCGGTCCTGCCCCTCGCCGCCGTAGTACGAGCCCGCCACCCACGGCCCGCGCACCTCCAGCTCGCCCATCGTCGAGCCATCCCACGGCAACGCCTTGCCCTCCTCGCTCATCACCCGCGTCTCCACGAACGGAAGCGCGAAGCCCTGCGAGCCCTGCGCCGCGAGCTGCGTCTTCGCGTCCGCGTGGCGAAGCTCCTGCTTCACCTTCGCCATGGTGCCCACCGGGTTCATCTCCGTCATGCCCCAGGCGTGCGTCACCTCCAGCCCGTGCCGCTGCCGGAAGCCGTCAATCATCGCCGGAGGCGCCGCCGAGCCACCAATCAACATGGTGCGCATCGCGCTCAGGTCCCACTTCTTCGGGTCCTGGTCCAACAGCGCCAGGATTCCCAGCCAGATGGTCGGCACCCCGCCCGCAATCGTCACCTTCTCCGCCGCCATCAGGTCCAACAGCGACGGCGGGTCCAGGTGCGGCCCCGGCATCACCATGCGCGCGCCCGTGAGCAGCGCGTCGAACGGCAGGCCCCACGCCGCCGCGTGGAACATGGGCACCACCGGCAGCACCGAGTCCGCCTCGCCAATGCCCGTCAGGTCCTTCATGCAACACACCAGCGTGTGCAACACGATGGACCGGTGGCTGAACAGCACGCCCTTCGGATTGCCCGTCGTCCCCGACGTGTAGCAGAGCATCGCCGCGCTGTTCTCATCCAGCGTCGGGAAGTCGAAGTCCACCGACTCCTTCGCGAGCAACTGCTCGTAGTCCAGCATCCCCTCCGGCGCCGGCCCCGCGTCCGGAATGACGACGACGTGGCGGATGCTCGGCACCTGCGCCGCGAACTTCTCGAACAGCGGCAACAGCGAGCGGTCCACCAGCACCACCGTGTCCTCCGCGTGCCGCGCGATGTACGCCAAATCATTCGGGTGCAGGCGCAGGTTCAGCGTGTGCACCACCGCGCCCATCGCCGGAATGCCGAAGTACGCCTCCAGGTGCCGGTAGTGGTTCCAGCTCAGCGTCGCCACCCGGTCGCCCGCCTTCACTCCCAGCCGCGTCAGCGCATTCATCAACTGACACGTGCGCCGGTGGAAGTCCGCGTACGTATAGCGGTGCGTCGTCTTGTCCGGATTGCGGCTGACGATTTCCGAGCGCGGGAAGTACGTCCGCGCGCGCTCCAGGAAGTGCGTCAGGGTGAGCGGGAAGTCCATCATGCGTCCAGGAAGCATCGGCACCGTCCCTTCACTGCGAGGGGTAGGCCACCGATGCTACCGGATGCGCACACGAGCCAGCGCCCCGCGTCATGCGGCTCGTTTGTTGTTGCACTGCGTCAGCCGAAGAAGACCTGGGCGACCTCGAAGAACTCCTTGGGCACCTTCTTGAGCTCCTTCGTCGCCGCGGACAGGTCCACGCTGATGATTTCGTTGCCCTTGAGCGCGGCCATCATCCCGAACTCGCCGCGGGCCACCATGTCGCAGGCGTGGACGCCGTAGCGGGTGGCGAGCACGCGGTCATGCGCGGTGGGCGCGCCGCCGCGCTGGATGTGGCCCAGCACGGACACGCGCGTCTCGAAGCCAGTGCGCCGCTCGATTTCGTGCGCGACGATGTTGCCCACGCCGCCCAGGCGCGGCCGGCCTGCTTCGTCCAGCGAGCCGCTGGTGACGAGCTGCTCGTTCTGGTCCGCCGCCAGCTTGATTCGCGTGCCCTCGGCGACGACGACGATGGAGAAGGTGCGCCCGCCCGCATGGCGGCGCTGGATGTGCTCGGCCACGCGCTCCAGGTCGGCCGGAATCTCCGGGACGAGGATGACGTCCGCGCCGCCGGCGATGCCCGCGTAGGTGGCAATCCAGCCGACGTGTCGGCCCATGACCTCGCAGACGATGACGCGCTTGTGGGACTCGGCGGTGGAGTGCAGCCGGTCCACGGCCTCCGTCGCAATCGACACGGCGGTGTCGAAGCCGAAGGTGAAGTCCGTGCCGTTGAGGTCGTTGTCGATGGTCTTCGGCACGCCGACGATGCGCAGCCCCTCTTGCGACATGCGCGTGGCGGCGGACAGCGTGCCCTCGCCGCCGATGGCGATGACGGCGTGGATGCCATTGCGTTCAATGGCGCGCTTGACCTTCTCCAGGCCGTTCTCGACCTTGAAGGGGTTGACGCGGGAGGTGCCGAGGATGGTGCCGCCCCGGTGGAGGATGCCGGAGGTGGTCTCCCGGGTGAGGCGGAAGTGGTTGTCCTCGAGCAGGCCCTTCCACCCGTCTCGAAGGCCCATCATCTCGAAACCGTGGGCGTTGGCGCGGCGGACGATGGCGCGGATGACGGCGTTCAGGCCGGGGCAGTCACCCCCGCCGGTGAGCACGGCGACTTTCATGGGGACGGTTGTATCGCGCCCGGCGCCACACGTGCTCGCGAAGTTTGCCCGAGCGCTCTCCGACGGACGTGGCGACCCCTAGCCGAACACCGCGGGGCGCCGGTGCGTCCAGGGGTGCGCCGACTCCAGCTGCGAGGCCAGTCGGAAGAGGGTGGCCTCGTCGCCATAGCGGGCGATGAACTGGACCCCCACGGGCAGTCCCTCCGGGCTCCAGTGGAGGGGGACGCTCATGGCCGGGTTGCCCGCCATGTTGGCCATGGGGCAGTAGGGCGTGAAGGCCGCCGCGCGGAACAGCGGCCCGAGCGGCTCGTCGGGTGGGGCGGCGAACGAGCCGAGCAGGGGCGCGGGCTCGGTGACGGTGGGCAGGAGCCACACGTCCACGTCGGCGAAGCACCGGGCGAAGGCGCGGCCGAAGCGCAGACCCTCGGCCTGGGCGTGCAGGTAGGCCGACAGGCCCTGGCTCAAGCCGAACTGGTAGAGCGCCCAGGTGAAGGGCTCGAAGTCCTCCGGTGACGGGGTGCGGCGCATGCGCCGGCCCAGGCCCTCGATGCTGTTCACCACGCTGGCGGCCCAGGCCGTCATGAAGTGCTGCCCTAGCTCCTCGTCGCCCGGTATCCGCAGGCTGCCTTCGAGGACGGAGTGGCCCAGGCCCTCCAGCAGGCGCGCGGTGGCGGCGACGGCGGCCAGGCACTCGGGGTGGACGGGGGCGCCCACGGCGTTGCGCAGTGTCAGGCCGACGCGCAGGCGGCCGGGCGGCGCGCCGACCTCCATGAGGTAGGGCCGCGTCTTCGGCGGGGCGACGTAGGGCGCGCCCACGTCAGGGCCCTCGGTGGCGTCCAGCAGGGCGGCGCTGTCCCTCACCGTGCGGGTGAGGGCATGCTCGCCCACCAGCCAGTGGACGCCGTCCGCCAGCTCCGGGCCCGTGGGGTTGCGGCCTCGGCTGGGCTTGAGGCCGAACAGGCCGCAGGCCGACGCGGGGATGCGGATGGAGCCACCGCCGTCCGACGCGTGCGCGAAGGGCACCATGCCGCTGGCCACCGCCGCCGCCGCGCCGCCACTGGAGCCCCCTGGAGAGCGCGTCACGTCCCACGGGTTGCGACAGGGGCCGTGCAGCGCGCCCTCCGTCGTCGGCAACAGGCCCAGCTCCGGCGTATTCGTCGTGCCCAGCATGACGAGCCCCGCGCGCAGGTGGCGCTTGACGAGCTCGCTGTCGTGCTCCGGGGTGAAGTCCTTCGTGAAGCGCGAGCCGAAGCGCAGCGGGGAGCCCTCCTGCGCGGCGAGCAGGTCCTTGAGCAGGAAGGGCACGCCGGTGAAGGGGCCCTGGGGCAGGGGCGTCTTCGCCCGCGCGCGCGCCGTGTCGAACTGCGTGTGCACGACGGCGTTGAGCTTCGGGTTGTGGCGCTCGATGCGAGCGATGGCCGCGTCCACCAGCTCGAGTGGCGTGACCTCCCCGCTGCGGACGAGCTCCGCCTGGGCGGTGGCGTCGAGGCTGACGAAGGGGTCCATCTGTCGACTCTACCGCCGTTCAGCGCCGAGGCTCTCGCGCGCGGAGCCCGCGGCATGACGCGTCGCGTTTGTGCACTATCGGAAAGTGACTGTTGCCGCAGCTGTCACGGGCGTGCCGCGCGGTGAACGCGTTCCTGACTCCGGGCTCGTGTTGGAGGTGTGGCTTCTATGCTCGTGTGCGCGCCTTCTTCGCGAACCGGGAGCCTCCTTGAACCTTCGAGTCTTCGAGTCCGAGCAGGAAGCGGCCGTCGCCTGCGCCGCGCGCATCCGCGAGGCGGTGACGTCTCATCCGTCGCTGGTGTTGGGGCTGCCCACGGGGCGCTCGCCGCTCAACGTGTACCGGGAGCTGGTGGCGCTGCATGAGCGCGGGGCGCTGGACTGGTCGCGCGTGCGGACGTTCAACCTGGACGAGCTGCGCGGGGTGTCGGGCGACGACGGGGGCAGCTTTCGCGCGTACATGGAGCGGCACTTCTTCCGGAAGGTGAACCTGTCGGAGGAGCGCATCCACTTCCTCGACGGCGCGGCGCCGGACGCGGAAGCCGAGTGCGCGCGCTACGAGGCGGAGCTCGTCGCCGAGGGCGGGCTGGGGCTGGTGTTGCTGGGCATCGGCGCCAACGGACACCTGGCCTTCAACGAGCCGGCGGACCACCTGCTGGCGCGCTGTCACCGGACGCGGCTGAGCCGGGGGACGCGCGAGGCCAACGCGATGCTCTTCGGCGATGACCCCAGCCGCGTGCCGCTGGAGGCGCTGACCCTGGGCATGGGGGCGCTCATCCAGTCGCGGCGCGCGATGCTGCTGGCGTTTGGCGAGGGCAAGGCGGAGGCGGTGAAGGCCATGGTGGAAGGCCCCGTGACTCCGCGCTGCCCCGCGTCCTTCCTGCAACTGCACCGCGACGTGGAGGTGTGGTTGGACCGGGGCGCGGCGAGCGCGCTGTCGTCGCGGACTCAGTAGGTGTTCGAGTTGGCGACGCGGGGCGACATCAGCTCGCGCAGCTTGCCGAGCAGGGTGAGGAACTCCTCGCGGTCCGGCTGGCCGTCCACCGCGTCCTCCGCCAGCGAGTGGATGCGCGAGAAGCCCCGGTCGTCGGTGGGTGCGGTGCCGCGCAGGAGGTCCGCGGTGCCGGCGACGGCGAGGGCGAAGCGCAGGTCGGAGGACGCCTTCGTCAGGGACTCGCGCACGTTGTCGCGAGGCAGGGAGAAGCGCTGCTCGGAGACCTCGGAGCCGCCGGGCTTCTTGGCGCGCACGCGGACGGTGGCGACGGTGGAGCCCTCGCCCGTGAGGTCCAGTTCGTACAGCGCGGTGACGGTGTGGCCCGCGCCGATTTCGCCCGCATCGACGGCGTCCTCGCGGAAATCCTTGTCGGCGATGGCGCGGTTCTCGTAGCCGAGCAGCCGGTAGCCGCGCACTGCGGCGGGGTCGAACTCCACCTGGATTTTGACGTCCTGGGCGATGACCTCCATGGTGCCGCCGAGCTGCTCCTGGAAGACGCGGCGGGCCTCGCGCTCGGAGTCGATGTAGAAGCAGTTGCCGTTGCCCTTGTTGGCCAGGCGCTCCATCAGGTCATCGCGGTAGTTGCCCATGCCGAAGCCGATGGTGGAGAGGGTGACGCCTTCCTTTACGTAGCGACTGATGCTCTCCAGCATGGAGTCGGCCGTCTGGTTGCGGCCGAGGTTGGTGTCGCCGTCGGTGAGGACGACGACGCGCGAGACGCGGTTGGCGCCGGCCATGCGCACGGCGTGCTGATAGGCCAGCTCCAGGCCGCTGCCCATGGCGGTGCCGCCGCCCGAGGAGAGGTCGTCGATGACGGCCTCGATGTGCTTGCGTTGGCTCGCGGGGGTGGTGTCCAGCACGGTGCGCACGTCGCCCGCGTAGGTGGAGATGGTGACGGTGTCGGTGGGGTTGAGGCCGGCGACGGCGAGCTTCATCGACGTCTTGGCGAGCTCCAGCCGGTCCGCGCCGGACATGGAGCCGCTGGTGTCCACGAGGAACACGAGGTGCGTGGACTTGCGCTGGGCCTGGGCGACGTGGCGCCCCTGGAGGCTCACCTTGAGGATGTGCTGGCTCGGGGTGAAGGGAGAGGGCGCGGCCTCCAGGGCGACGTGGAAGGCGCCTTCGCCGGGGGCGGGCTCGGGGACGCGGTAGCGGAAGTAGTTGACCCATTCCTCGACGCGGACGGTGTCGGCGGAGGGCAGCCGGTTGCCTTGCACTGCGCGGCGGAAGAGGGCGTAGGAGGCGGTGTCCACGTCCACGGCGAAGGTGGAGAGCGCGTCATCCGCGGTGCGGGTGTAGGCGTTGGAGGCGAGGCGCTCCACCGGGTGGGCCGGGGTGGAGGAGGGTGTTTCGGCGTACGCGCCTTGGTTGAAGTGCTGCATCGACTTGCGGGGAAGGGAGGGCGAGGAGCCCGCGCCGTCATACTCGGAGTTCTCTCCGAAGCTGCGCAGGGTCTTCTTGTAAGCCACGTCCGGGACGCCGAGCGACGCGGAGCTCGCGCCAAAGAGCTTGCGGACGTTGTCGCCGAACAGCGTGACTCCGGCCACGAAGGCGAGCGCCGCGGACAGCAGGGTGAAGGTGACCTTCAAGGACTTGCTCATGGAGCCTCGGGGCGTGGAAGGAGTCGTCATGCGTGAGCTACTCGTCGCACGAGTGCTTCACGCCGCGCGTCCGTCATTCGCCCGAGGTCGGTCAACGGGAGGAGGTCGGTCATCCGCCCGATGCGGCCTCCCGCTCACGTCGGGATTCACCTTCGCTTCGGCTCCTCGGGTGGAAGGCGACGCAGGCGCCACACGTTCCATGCCTCCAGGGCCGTCGTGGCCGTGAAGAAGAGGGCCAGGGCCCCCGTGATTTTCGCGGCCCACGTCACGTTGAAGAACATCGCGCACAGCCACAGGGCCATCATGAACAGGACCAGTCGGATGCCGCTGCGGACGCGGACCGCGGACTGACGGATGCGGGTGGCTCGCTTCATGGTCGACCTGGGACTCGTTTCATCGGAAGGGTTCGAACTCAACATGCCGCGCGCGGAGCGTCGAGCGCTTCGTGGCCGCGCGGCATGTCACGACGAAGAAGGCCCCGAGCAGCGGTGACGCCTGCTCGGGGCGGTGGAGCGGGATGCTCAGGGGTCGTTCAGGGCAGCGGTCGCGGGCGCTCCGTAGATGCCCGCGACGACACCCTTGAAGCCCCACTCCACGCCGACCCGGAGGGCCGACGAGCCGTTCATCCAGCTGTTGAAGCTGGCGGTCAGCGGCATGTAGTTGAAACCGGCGTTGACGTTGCCCCAGCGCTGGGGAATCAGCCAGTGGTGCAGGCTCTGTCCCTTGTTCATGAGACCGCCGGCCTCACGGCTCCAGACCCTGCGGACCGAACCCCACGTGCGAGGGTCATGGAACAGCCGCTTGAAGCCGTTGTAGGCGGCGTTGCGTCCCAGGTGGGCGCCACCGAAGGCCAGGCTCAGGCCGAGCCCGGCCCACTCGCCCGCGTTGTACATGCCGCTGCACTTGTTGACGAAGGCGCTCGCGCCCGTGGCGTTGTTGATGAGGTCCGTGAGGCCGAAGCTCAAGGTGGAGCCGAAGGCCGCCGCGAAGTCGCCGGCAGCCGCCAGGTCCCAGTCCTGCCAGTCGCTCCAGTCCAGGCCGGACGGGTCGATGAGGTTGATCGGGTCATTGGCCGCGTACGCATAGAGGTTGGTGTCGCCACCCTCGAAGCGGATGGGGTCCTTGTTCGTCCAGCGCCCCGTCTCCGCGTCGTAGTCACGCGCGCCGAAGCGGGTGAGGCCCGTCAGTCCGTCACGCAGTCCGCCCGCGAAGCCGAAGGGCTGGAAGCCGGGCGCCGTATCGGTGGTGACCCGGCCCCAGGCGTCGTAGTCCATCCGCTGCGCGACGACGCCCGTGGCCGTGTTGACGACGAGCCGTGTGCTGCCGAGGTGGTCGCTGATGATGCGGTAGGTGACGCCCCCCTTCACCATGAAGTCGGGGACATGGCCCCGCGTCGCATAGACGAAGCGGCTGACCAGCGCCCCGCTCCCATTCAACTCCGCCGCGACGCGCAGGCCGCCGTCATAGAGGAAGCCTTGCGTGAGGGTGCCGTTCACCTTCCGACCCACGCGCCGTCCGAGCGCATCCACGACGTAGTCCACCTGCGTGCCGTCGTTCAGCGTCGCCGCCCGGAGGGCACCGAGTGCGTCGTAGGTGTACTCCGTGGGATTGCTGTCCCCCGTGCGCAGGGATTCCTGGAGGTCTCCATTGGGGCCGAAGACATAGGACGTGCCTCCGGACGTGAGCAGCCGGTCCTGCGCATCGTAGGTGGCGTTGCGCGTGACACCCGCTTCCGTCGCCAGGGTGCGGTTGCCGTTGCTGTCGTAGCCGTACGTCGCGGACAGCACGCCATTGATGGAGACGGTCTCCAGGCGCCCGGCGACGTCGTAGGTGTAGTGGAAGGACTTCGTCACACCCTGGACGGTCTCCGTCTTGTCGGTGATGCGTCCCAGGCCGTCGCGCCCGGTGATGGTGTGGCTGTAGAGCGCGGTGCCGCCCGCCGTCGCGGACAGGGACTGCGACTCGCCCAGGGTGTTGTAGCCCTGGGTCGTGGTGAGCGTCCCCAGCGTCGTGCCGGTGAGCAGCCCGTTCGTGCTGTTCCGGGTCAGGTCCAGCGCGCCGGCGCCGCTGAGCAGCCCGTCACCGTCGTAGCGATAGTCCACGGTGCCGCCGCTCGTATTGATGGCCATGGCGGTCACCTGGAAGTCCGCGTTGTATGTGTAGCTGACGCGGCCCGCGACGACGCCGTCCCACGTGACGTCCTTGAGGAGGGCTCCGTCGTGGACGAAGGAGAGGTTGGAGCCTCCCCCGCTCGTCATCCGGTCCACCTGCCCGCTGCCGCTCAAGTAGCTCAGGGTGCGGGTGATGCCGGGCGCGGTGGTCGTCGTGAGCCGTCCTCCGCTGTCATAGCCGTACGTGACCGAGGTTCCGTCCGGCAGGCTGACACTGGTGGTCGCCTCGTCCGCGTCATGGCCGTACACCGTGGGCAGGCCACCTCCCGTGACGCTCGGCGGGGCGTAGCTGCCCATCGCGTCCGCCAGCGTGTAGGTGAAGACGTGGGCCGTGCGGCCCGGCGGGGTGATGGACGTGAGGTTGCCGTGCGCATCCGAGCCGAAGCCCACCAGCCGGCTGCCCGGAAACTCACTGCTCACCAGGTGCCCCGTCGTGCCGTAGGTGAAGAGGGCGGTGCCTCCGGCCGCGTCGGTGGTGCTGCTCACCTGGCCCACCAAATTGTACGTCGACGTGCCGATGCGGCTGCCCTGCTGGGTGGACGTCAGGCGCCCCAGCGTGTCGTAGCCGTAGATGACGGGGTCCAGGCCGGCGACTTCGCGCCGGACCACCCGGCCCTGCGCATCCATCCGCACGCGGACCGTCTTGCCGAGCGGCGAGGTCATCAGCCACTCGCGGGTGCTGGCGTCGTAGTGGGACGTGAAGGCGCGCCCGTTCACGGTATGGGTGTCCGTGAGGCTCGCCAGGTCCAGGGTGGTGCCGCCCGGCGCGAACGTCACGGAGCGGGTGTGTGACGTCGTGGACGTCAGGCCTCCCGGCGTGGCGACCGTGCGCTGGCTGACCAGGGGGACCTGCATTCCGAAGCGCGGGTCGGGCCCCCGGCTCACGGTGACCACCGTCCCGTTGGCCAGGGTGTGGACCTCCGCGCCGCTGGTCTTCACGACGGTGGTGGAGGCGCTCCCGGAGGGCGTCGTCGTGGTGCGCGTCTGCTGCGTGCCCGTCGCGGGCTTCAAGACCTGGTAGCGCGTCTGGCGACCCAGCGGCGTCGACAGCGTCACCTCGAAGCCGGTGCTCGTCACCGAGCGGGTCAGCGTCTTCCAGCTCCCGGAGGCCCGGTCATCGCGGGTCAGCCGTCCCGCCGTGTCGTAGGTGAACGCGTGCTCGCCCAGCCGCGCGTCCGTCATCGTCGTGAGCAGGCCGTCGGCCGTGTACCCGAGCGCCACCAACTCGCCCGCCGGGTCCTGCACCGAGGACAGGTATCCATTCGCATCCACGTCCAGCAGCGTGGTGTGGCCGTGGGGGGCGACGATGGACGTGGGGGCGCCCGCCGTGTCGCGGTCGATGGTGGTGAGCTGGCCGCTGCGGTCCAGCAACCCGGTCAGCCGCCCGTCGGTGTCATACGTGAAGGTGCGCAGCGTGGTCTGCGTCAGCGTGTCCACGGTGCGCAGGTGGCGACCGTGGGAGTCGAAGACGTAGAACTCCGCGCCGTCCTCGGAAGCCACCAGGATTTCCGACGAGCGCTCCGGGAAGACGGGAATCAGTCGCCGCACGCGATGGGACGCATAGTCCACCACCAGCGTGGTGCCGTCGGGTGAGCGGGCGACGCCGGACAGGCAGAACTGGGCCTGGCTCGCCGGGGTGTAGAGCGGGGTGGCGCAACCGCCTCCCTCCGCGATGATGCTCAGCGTCCCGTCGCGATAGAGGCGGAACAGCTTCGCGTTCTGCGAGGCCATGATGAGCAGGGAGCCATCCGGCAGCGCCTCGATGGTGGTCTCCTGGAAGTTGCAGCACCCCATCACCTCGTTGACGGAGGTCAGCTCTCCGTGGGGAGACAGCCGGTGGAGTCCATTCATGTCCACGATGTAGATGCTGCCATCCGGTGCCAGCGCGATGCTCTCCGGATAGAAGTAGGTGCCCGGCACGGAGGTGATGATGCCGTCGGGTGACACGCGGCGGACGCGGTGGTTGTTCTTGTCGACGATGTACAGCGTCCCGTCGGGGGCCACGTCGACATCCACCGGGTAGGCGAGTCGCGCGTCCACGGCGCGTCCGCCATCTCCCGTGTTCCCGTAGGAGCCCGTGCCCGCGTAGACCACCGCGAATCCATAGGGGTCGATGCTCCAGACCCGGTGCGAGTCATAGTCCGCGACGTACACATTTCCGTTGGGAGCCACCTTGAGGTTGACGGGGGTGAAGCTCGAGCCACGGGAGTGGTGCTCTCGCAGCACTCCGTCCGGGTCGAGCCGGACGATGCGGTGGTTTCCGTAGTCGGCGATATAGATGCGACCGTCCGGGCCCGCCGAGAGGTCGGTGGGATAGTTGAGCTCCGCCTGGAGCGCGAGGGTTCCATCCGCGCCCTCTCCCGCCACGCCCGTACCCGCCAGGGCGACGAGGACCCCGTCGACGTTGCCCGCGGAGCGGCGCGTGCCGTCGCCCATGTAGAGCGTGCGCGAGTCCGGGTCGTACTGGTGATGCAGGTCGAACGACCAACCCGCGACGGGCTGCAGCAAGGCCCGGGACGGGGTGATGGGCGTCGACCAGGACTGCCACAGCGTCATCTCGCGAGTCTCGCGGGCGGCGCTGTAGGGCACGCCGGAGATGGCCGCGAAGGAGCGGGTGAAGTTCGCGGGCTCCTGGTAGATGAGCGGGTACACGAAGCCCGTGCGACCCACGACGACCTGACTGCCGGAGACCGTGCGGCCAAAGGCATCCTTCCCGTCCCACGCCCACTCATGGACCAGGTTGGGGAGGGGGGCGTAGGACGCGCGGAACTTGCGGCCGGCCACCTCCAGCTCCACCACGACGCGGATGACGTCGGGCGGCAGCGTCGGGCCCGTCAGGGGGATTCGCATCGTGTGGCTGGCGCGTCGCCCCGGCATCCGGTCGCTGCGGTAGACGAGCTGATAGGAGGTGCCCGTCACGGGCAGTGACTCTCCCAGCGTCTGGTTCTGGCACTCGATGATGGAGCCGCTCTGGCACTCGGGACGCTCCTCTGACTCGTCGGGCTCGGGCCGCTGGCGGTCCGGGGCCCTGGCGCCCAGGGGCGGGCCATAGGGCCAGTTGCAGTCCCATGGGGTGAAGTGCGTCAGCGCCACGCGCCAGAGCGTCTTGCCCGGGGCGTAGAGCGTGGCGAGTTGCTCGCGCTCATCCAACGTGATTCCCAACGCCAGCAGGGCGGGGTCCGCCTCCGCCGTACCGTCTCCGGTGATGTCCACCTGGGCCACGCCGCCCGTCACGCCGACGATGGCGATGACGCGGCCGTTCTGTTCCGCCTCCCACTTGCCCGTCGTGCGGTCGTAGAAGCCGATGGGCACCGCGTCGCCCGCGGGGAAGTCCAGGAAGTTGTCGACGTAGAATGCGACGGGGCGGTCGAACTGGATGCGCGAGGCACCCACGGCGATGGCCTCGTCCGCGCCGAGCTCTACGGCATACGTGTAGCCTGTCGCGGCGGGCAGGGTGCCCGGCATGGCGGCGGGGCCGGAGGCTCCGACGGTGTACTCGGTGGCGCGCACGGACAGCGAGTCGAGCGTCCGCGTCCCCACGTCCGGAATGACGACGGAGACCTGCGTCCCGGGAGGGAAGAGCACCGTCGCCTGCCGCGTCCCGTCGGAGTCCGTGACGGGGTTGCCCTGGGCCACCTGGGTGTCGGTGCTCGTGCCATCCAGGACGACGGTCGTCACGCGCGAGTCGAGCGCGACGAGAATCACCTCGGGCGCCTCACGGTACTGCCCCCACGGTGTCTCCACCTCGCGCTGCGAGGGCAGGAAGCCTTCCTTCTCGTAGGAGAGCACGAGCGAGCCGCCACCGTTGACCGCGAGGTCGAAGCGGCCATCCTCCCGCGTGAGCGTGAAGCCGACCTCCGGCTGCTGGAGGACGGAGACGCGGACGCCCTGCAGCGCGGCGCCCGTCCGAGAGGTGACCTTTCCCCGGAGTACGGCCAGCCGCCGCTCGACGTGGGCGCCGGACTGGACACCGAACTGGACGGGGTCCGGGCCGGAGTACAGGAAGGACGTGGCCTCCTTGAAGGAGACGACGCCCGTGGTGCTCAGCGGGGGCGCGACATTGGCGGGGTCGGGCGGCAGCGTGGCCGCCACGGCCGAGGGGCCGTCGGTGGATTCGTTGGGGACGGCGTCCTCGGCTTCCACCCGATAGGTGGCGACCTGTCCGCGCGTCAGCCCGGAGCGGGTATAGGTGCGGACCAGGGCTCCCGTCCGCGCGAGGAACACGTCGTTCTCGTAGAGGACGTAGCCGGTGACGGCCTGGTCATCCGTCGCGGCGGGCCATGACAGCACCAGGCTCGTCGCGGCCACGTCGGAGACGCTCAGGCGGCGGCCTTCGGGCCACGTCGGTGGTGTCGTGTCCGGGGGCGGACCGGCATCCGTTGGCTCGGTGCCCGCATCCGGCTCGGTGCCCGCGTCCGGCTCGGTGCCCGCGTCCGGCAGACTGCCTCCGTCCGGAAGCGTCGTCTCGGGCGGATAGAGATACTCCGTGGGGATGGGGAGCCAGTTGTCGTCCGGGTCAATCCACAAGAGACCCATGAAGGCGTCCCCGTCGTTCTCGTAATAATCCAGGCGGATGCTGACGAGCTGACCCTCGACGAGGTTCACGTTGCCCGAGTCCTCCTGGAGCGCGTGGTCCGTCCAGTTGTCGATGACGAGCGTGCCGTTGACCCAGAGGCGGACGCCGTCGTCCGACATCGTGATGAAGGAATACGTGCCGGTGGTGGGTGCCTCCACCCAGCCAGTCCAGCGCACGGAGTACGTATCCGAGTCCGTCAGCGCCGTCCCGCTGGGGATGGAGGAGCCCCAGTCGAAGAAGATGGTGGGGTCCACCTGGGTGGTGACCAGGGACCCGAAAGACATATCGTCATAGTAGCGGCCCTCAAGGCCGGTCCCCGTCCCGGAGAGCCTGGCACGAGAGTGGCGCGGCGTTGCTTCGCGCGCGCTCTCAGCCTCCTGCTGCCGACAACCCGTGGCACCCGTGATGAAGAGCCAAAGCACACCAATTCCAACCAAGACGCGATTCACGCATCCCTCACATGGAACGGTCGGCCCCCAACCCGTGGGTGCACTGCTATCGGCAATCCCTTGTCAGGTCAACAGCACAAGTCCTGGCAACCTGGTTTTCGTCGCGGCGAATTGTTCGAGCCCGAAATCGTCCGGTCATCGAGCCAGGTTTGAACCCTCGCTCCGTATCACTGGCGGCGCGCGGCGCCACTCATCCCGGGCGCGTGTTCACCGTGACAGCGGGCTTCGCCTGCGTCGCGCGCGCGGGCGCTTTCGCGGGAGCAGTCTCGGCCTTCGGCTTCGCCTTGGGCGCCACGGGCTTGGCGACCACCGTGGTGCGTGCTGGCGCCGCCACCGGCTTTGCGACGACCTTGGGCCGCACAGGCGCCACGGGCTTCGCCGCCACCGTCTTCTTGCCCACCTGCGCCACAGCGGGCCGCACAGGCGCCACGGGCTTCGCCACCACGGCCGTCACAGGCCTCGCACGCGCCGCCACCACGGGCACAGGGCGCGGCGGCTCCGGCGGCCTCGTACGCACCCACGCCGTGAGCACCTTGGGCACGTAGTACTCCGTCTCGCCGTTCCTCGGCACGCGCCCATTCACGGAGCCGGGCCCCGCGTTGTACGCGGCCACCGCGAGCCTCACGTCCCGAAACCTTCGCAGCTGCGCGGCCAGATACCTCGCGCTCCCATCCAGCGCCGGCTCCGGGTCGAACGGGTCCGCCACCCCCAGCATCACCGCCGTGGTGGGCATCAACTGCCCGGGCCCCATCGCTCCCGCCGGAGAGATGCGGTGCACCCGCCCCTCCGACTCCACCAGCACCAACGCCTGCAACAACCCCGGAGGCAGCCCGTGCCGCCGCTCCGCCCGCGCGATGAGCGGCTCCAGCGGCTCGTGCCCGTCCAGCAGACACGACGGCCGGTGCGCCACATACGTGCCCAGCGCGTTCACCTTCATCTCCAGGAACGACAGCGACAACGGCGACACATGCGTGTCACCCAGCCACGAGATGGCCCCGTTGATGAGGACCACCGGCACGACGGCCGCCAGCCCCACCCACGCCCACCACGGAATGCTGAAGCCACCCAGGGCCCGCTTGCGCGCCACTCCCCACCCTTAAGTGCGCTTGGCCCCCCCGTCCAACTTCCGGCGCCCCTCCCGTGTCCCAGGCGGCACTCGCAGTCCATCCAACACCAGCGTCGTCAGCGCATCCGGCAACTCCAGCGGATTGCCGATGTCCTCCTCACTCAACACCGCGAGCAACAACCGCTCCACTGCCCCCACCACCGCGAGCCCGCTCACCGCCGGCCGTATCGGCCTCAACAGCCCATGCGTGTGCGCCTTCTGGGTGATGTCCACCGCATGTCGCGACACCTCCCGCGCCAGCTCCGCCACCTTCTGCCGCGCCCCCACCGCCGGCCCCCGGCTCTCCTGGAGGTACAGCCGCACCACCCCCGGGTACTGCAACAACGCGCTCGCGATGACGGCCGCCATCGCCCGGTACGCCTCGAACATCGCCTCCACGCCGCGCGCCTTCCCGAGCGCCTGGCCGCACGCCTCCAACCCCGAGAGCAACTCGCCCCGCACCGGCTCCAACAGCGCCTCCACCAGCCCCGCCTTGTCGACGAAGTACCGGTAGAACGTCCCCTTGGCCACGCCGGCCGCCTGGGTGATGTCGTCGATGGTCACCGCGTCCAGCCCCCGCTCCACGAAGAGCCGCAGCGCCGCGTCCTCCAGCTCCTTCGTCCGCTCCCGCCGCGCCGTCTCCCTCCGGCCACCCGGCCTCCCCGGCCGCTTGTCCGCCTCCACGCCCCTGTCTCTCGTGCCGTCGCGGCTCACCATCGTGCGCTCCGACTCATTGCGTGATAGATAAAGAGTGACCAAATAGTCATGATATTGAGGGTGGGGCGTCGGCCGGGCGCCCCCCTGGAGAGCGAAGATGATCGGCATCCCTCTGGGCTGGGCGTACTCCAATTTCGGTGAATGGGCGCTGCACAAGTACGTGCTGCATGGCCTGGGACGACACCGGGGAAGCTTCTGGGGCTTCCACTGGCACGAGCACCACCAGGCGTCCCGCAAGCACGACATGCTGGATGACCAGTACCTGCGCTCGCTGTGGACCTGGTCCGCGCAGACGAAGGAGCTGCTCGGGCTGGCCGCCGTGGCCCTGGCGCACGCGCCGCTGTTCCCGGTGGCTCCCTTCTTCGTGGGCACCGTGTGGGCCTGCGCGGTGAACTACTACCGCGTCCACCGCCGCGCGCACCTGGACCCCCAGTGGGCTCGCGAGCACCTGCCCTGGCACTACGACCACCACCTGGGCACGGACCAGAACGCGAACTGGTGCGTGACACACCCGTTCTTCGACAACCTGCTGGGCACGCGGCGCGAGTACCTGGGCGTGCAGCCCTCGGCCTCGACGACACCGGTGGTGCCCATGGGCACGGGGGAGCGCCTGACGTCCGCGTCCCCCGCGCACCCGTGAGCCGGGCCTAGAAGACCAGGTCGAAGTAGTTCGCCTTGGCGCGCACGCCCGCGCACGCCTCCAGCCGCGCGTTCCAGTCTCGCGTGGGCAGCGAGCCCCGGGCATCGAAGACCAGCTCCAGCGAGTCCTCGCGGGCCATGTCCAGCAGGTTCACCGCGCCGCTGCCGGTGAGCCGGATGGACTGCGTGGGCGACGTGTTGGTGCGGCGGTACTCGCCAATGAGGATGCTCTCGCTGGTGCCCGGGCGGACCACGGAGACGCTCGCGCGCTCGATTCCGCTCAGGTCCGTGCTGGACGTCACCTCGAAGGCCTTGAGCCGCAGCTCCGTCTCCACGTCGGTGTCCTGCGGGAGCACCTCGTCGAAGTCACCCAGGGGGAACTCGAGCGAGTACTGGAGGCTGAGGGTGCCGGGGAGGGCGGCGGGGAAGTCGACGTCGGGCTCGGCCTTGCAGATCTCCTCGGCCTCCGCCTCGATGAAGAAGAGTGAGTCGCAGCCGGTAGCGGCCAGCGCACAGGTGGAGAGCACCAGGGCGCGGAAGGTATTCGTTCGCATGGTGTGTCTCCGGACTCAGAAGAAATAGAAGAGGAAGCCCACCTTCACGGAGGGGATGGTGGCGCGCAGGGTGAGGTTTCGCGCGGTGATGTCTGACTCGTCCGTGGCCTCTTCGATGAGCGCGCTCGCGTCGTCCACGCCCATGCGCACGTAGCTCAGGCCCAGGTGCAGGAAGAAGTTGAAGCGGTTGGCGGCGCCGATTTCGAGCCCCACGCTGCCAGCGACGTAGTTGTAGCTGATGTCGCGGATGGCCGACGTCGCCGACGTGGGCGTGGCGCCGAGCCAGTCCGCCACGTCGTTGTAGTCGGAGCCGAGGTAGTGCCCGCCCTCCACGTTGAAGGAGGGGGAGATGAAGGTCTGCATCGGGAGGATGCTGAGGCCGCCGCGCAGGCCCAGGCTCAGCGTGTTGGTGGTGGGACCCGCCTGCAGCCGCAGCCAGGGCACGGGCTTGAAGACCGCGGACAGGCCGATGCCGTGGGGCGCGCCCGCATCCACCAGCAGTCCCAGGCGGTAGGGCTCCGCGCCCCCCGTCTCCTGCGCGTGCGCGGCGCCGCCGATGGCGACCGCCACGAGGCCAGCCAGGGCCGTGCCATGTCGTCGCAGGGATGCCGCACGTCGTCTCGTCGAAGGTGTTGCCGTCGTCATGTGCTGTTCCACGAAGGATGTCCGGCCCGTCGACCATCATTCGGCGGCAGGCGCTGAAACGGAAGTCGCGTGCACGAAAATGATGTGCCCTCGGGTCCGAGGCAGGGAAAGCCCCGGCTTTCCAGCGCGGGGTTTTCCGGTGGAGCGGAGCGCTGCCGTGACATGCGGGGCAGGCGGGCGCGAACCCCCCATGTGTCCCGACTTCCCGCGCGGCGACTCGCACGCGCGGTGAAGAAGTGGTTAGAGTTCAGCTTCCAACAGAGGTCGAGGGGGCGAGGATGTCTCACAACAAGGTCACCGCGCGGAAGCTCACGTCGGGCCTCGGGTTGCCGACGGGTGAGGCCCACACCCTGGTCCTCAAGCGTCGCGCGGCCGTGGTGGTGGAGCTGGACGACCTCAACTTCCACTCCGGAAGCGCCGTGCTCCTGCCCGCGCCCCATGCGCGTGAGAACTGGCGCGAGGGCCACACGGGAGGACTGACGTGTGTCATCCGCGCGCTCGAGTACGCGCTGGAGAAGAAGCAGACGCTGCTCGTCGCCGGGCACACCGACAGTGTCGGAGGGGATGGCTCCAACCGCGCCCTGTCGAAGGCCCGCGCCGAGAACGTCCACCACTTCCTCACGGGCGACAAGGCGGGCTGGGCGGCCTCCTGCGCCGAGCACACCGTGCAGGACTATCAGACGGTCCTCACCTGGGTGGCGGACGAGTACGGCTGGAGCTGCGACCCGGGTGGCATCGATGGCCAGCACGGCTCGCGCACCACGGCGGCGCTCACCGCGTTCCGCAAGGGCGTGGAGGCCGCGCACGGCTCGAAGCCGCCGGACTCGCGCGCGCCGGGCGTGGAGGACTGGAAGGCCGTTTTCCAGCTCTATGAGACGTATGTCGCGGGCCGCGTGGACCTGAAGGCCGCGAGGGGCGCGCTGAGTTTCGCCACGCCCGCGGTGCTCGGGTGCGGCGAGGACTGGCCCATCGAAGGGCAGGGCCAGGACAACCTGCGCTCCCAGGTCAACCGCCGCGTGGAGCTGGTCTTCTTCGAGGAGCCGCCGCCGGACTTCTCCCGCCAGAGTCCTCCGGGCGCGCAGCTCTACGGCGCCCAGGCCGGCTACCAGCGCAGCTATCTGCCCATCACCCCGCGCCACACCTTCTTCTTCTCCGTCTGAGGCGCTCGTCGCGTCCTCGGTTCGCGTGGAGCCACCATGCCCGTTCCGGAAGTCCTGAGACTCTACGGACGTACCGACGTGTTGACCGCGGTAGGAGACCCGCAGCCGCCCGCCAGCACCCCGGCGTGGAACGCGGCGACGCGCCACCGCAACGTCACGCGGACCATCACCCTGCACTACACCCACGGCTGGGTGGCGGGGAACTGGCAGGCGCCCTCCACGGACTGGTACGGCGCGACCTTCAACATCGACCTGGATGGGACGCTGTTCCAGTGCGAGGAGATGATTGTCCGCACCAACCACGTGGGCGGCGCGCCTGACTTCTCCGGGCAGTACAGCTTCGTCAACCTCACCTCCATCGGCGTGGAGCTGGCGCGCTTCGGCAAGATTCAGCAGGGCCCCGCGCTCTACAGCGTCAATGGCTATCCCGGCATCGACTTCCAGACGGTGGCGACGTTCCCGGACGAGTGCGACTACAGCATGCACCCGGGCTCGAAGACGGGCGGCACGCGCCGCTTCAAGCTGGGCAAAATCAATGGCGGGACGGTGCTCCAGAACACCAGCGCCAACCGCGCCTACTACTACATCAAGGTCGCGACGTTCGACGACGAGCGCAATGACAACCGCGCCACGTACCCGCTGGACGTGCTCTTCACCGAGGAGCAGTACCAGACGCTGGTGAAGTGGGCGAAGTGCATGTGCGAGATGAATCGCATCCCCAAGGCCTTCCTGCTGCATCCGGCCACCGGCGTCGAGCAGCCCTGGATTGACGTCCAGGACCTCATCGAGCTCAACACGCCCGCGGTGCTCCAGAACAAGGAGCGGGTGCGCTCCTTCCAGGGAATCATCGGGCACAACAACATCCAGGCGGACCGCTCGGACCCGGGCGCGTCCATGGACTTCTACCGCCTCAAGCGCGGCGTCAGCGACGAGTGGTGGTACCCCGTCAACCTGGACGACACGACGCGAGCGCTGAACTACCTGGAGACGGCGCGCTCCGCCGACTACATCGCGATGACGGCGTACAACGCCGCCAGCCGTCGCGAGGACTACTTCACCGCCTGCGAGGGCACGGGCGGCGGCTACTTCCCAGTGGGGCTCAATCGCCTGTGGCACGGCGGCGTCCACCTGCCTTCTGGAGAGGACGCGCGGCCTGTCTACGCCATGGCCAACGGCCGCATCGTCGCCGCGCGCGTCGCCAACGGGCTGGTGCAGGGTGTCGAGCCTCGCTACAGCCGCTGCTTCGTGCTCGTGCGCCACGAGGTGCACGTGCGCGAGGACGCGAACCGCGCGGGGGAAATCGACTACGGGGCGGACTCCACCGAGACAGTCTATTCGCTCTACATGCACCTGCGGCCGAACGTGATTGCGCGGAGCGCCGCGGGGGCGCCGGTGGTGGACTACGCGGCGCATCCGGACTGGCTCAATCACTACCTCATCGACCATCCGACGGACCGGGCGCCCGACAACGGCGACCTCTTCTATCCCGACCAGCCCGTGCTGCTCAGTGACCTGGTGGGCCACTCGGGCACGTACATCACCGGGCTGGATGCCACCGGGCCCGTGTATGGGCCCACGGTGCACGTGGAGGTCTTCACCACCGCGGACGTGTCCCGGTTCGCCGACAGTCCGTGGGTGGATGCGGCCAACCGGATGGAGGACACCACGGAGGACCTGGTCTGTGATTTGCCCGCGCTGGATGACTGGCTCCAGGGACGGGGCTATCCGCCCATCACCCAGGTCGATGTCCGCACGGCGGTGAGCGACTTGCGCCAGGTGGCGGTGCGCTTCCGCAGCGAGTGGAGCCTGGAGACGCGGGAGCAGCTCACGCAGACCATCGTCGTGGGGCAGCCGGCCGTCGAGGTGGCGCTGACGCAGGCGCTCACCCACGAGCAGTGGGAGGCGAACATCCGGCCCCTGTGCTTCCACACGGACATGCAGGGGAGCGCCACCGAGGCCGTCGTCGGGCCCTTCCTGGGCGACTCGCACGTCTGGCACCTGCACCCGCTCGTGTTCATGAAGTGGATGAACGAGCGCGTCGCGGGACACGAGCAGATTCTGCGCTCCCAGGACAAGACGCGCGGACAGGTGGCGAGCACCATCGCCGTGGAGAACGGGTACGTGGTGCGCTTCGTGAACCCCGTGCCCTCCGTGACGCCGACGCAGGGGTACGCGGAGGTCCGGTGGAATGACAACCTCTACGAAGTCACCGTGGACCGGCTCTGTGATTTGACGGCGCTGGCCGCGGCGCCGCAGCAGACGACTCGCTTCCGGATGCGCCTCCTGGATGCGCTGGAGATGATCAACGACCGTCAGCACGGCGTCACGGTGCTGTTGAGCCACGTGGCGGTGGAGGTCAACGCGCTGAGTGCCCGGGCGGGACGGCACCTCGCGGGGAACGCCGTGGATGTGCGCCCCGGCAATGGCACCACGGTGGCGAACTGGTTCGAGTTCTTCCAGACGGTGCAGCGCGTGGTGACGTACCTGAACAACCGCGAGGGCCCAGGCTCCGTGGAGTTGGAGATGTTGCAGGACGCCGACGGTGCGGCCCGGCCCCAGGTGGACGCGACGGTGAACAGCCGGGAGTGGCTGACGCGGCTGCGCGCGGCGACGGCCGCCACGGATGCGCTCCTGACGGCCGTCACCCCCGAGTCCGCCACGCTCCAGGCCGAGCTGGGACAGATGCGTCTCCATCTGCACGCGCCTTGAGGTCGGTGCCAAGATGGGCTCCATGCGCGCGAGCGAGGTACGTCAACGGTCCGAGCGGTGTCCGCCAGGGAGGCTCGTCATGGCGAGAGGCTTCGTGACGGAGGACCGACGCAATCCCGCGTTGCTCGGGAGTCGAGGGAGGTCGTCCATGAGGCGTCGGGTGAGCGCGGTTGCTTCGCGAGGGGCCGGAGTCCGGGGGGCTCGTCTGGTGCTCGGGTGGATGGTGTTGGTGCTTCCGCTGCTGACGGGGGCCTGCCGTCGGGCCGCCGCCGCCGAAGTGCCCGTGCCTGTGCTTCAGCAACGGTCCTCGGTGGCGATGCCTGGCACCGCGCTGTCCTCGACGGCACCTGGTGCTCAGCCGTCAGCGGCGCGAACGTCGCCTCCCGATGCCACCCCCGTGGCGGGCGCTGTTCCCCAACAGCCCGTGTCCACGTCGCCCACCGCGACCGCGCAGCCCCTCGCGGGCGCGGTGCCTTTGCAATCCATGGGGTCGTCATCCGCCACCGCGTCTGCTCACGTCCCGCTGTTGCTCGGCGTGGACCCCACCCAGGCCATCCAGGACACGGAGTCGGCGTTGCAGCCCGTGCGCGCGGCTGTCGGACGCAAGGACTTCACCTCGGCGGCAAAGGACCTCGAAGCGCTCCTCCAGGCCGACCTCCCGCGCTTCGTCTCCCTCTGGACGACAGACGCCGGGCTCGCCCCGCTGCGTGACAGCGAGCCCGGACGGGCGCTGGCGGCGCGATTGCCTCGACTCGAGGCCTCCTGGCGTACGGCGCTGACCCAGGGCCTTCCCCTGGTCTGGTGGAAGCCCGCCGCGCCACGGAGCGAGGAGGGCGACGACTCGGAGGCGTTCACGACGCCGCCTCCCGCGTTGCTCCGCGCGGGTGTCTATCTGCCCAAGCAGCGCCGCTTCGTGCCGACGGGACCTCAGGAACCCGGAGTCATCCTCGCGCGCCTGTCGGTCGACCGCGCGAGTGTGCTGCTCGTCCGGGGCACCCTGGGGCTGGGCCTGACGTCGATGCTCACGGACCTGGAGGTGAGCCTCCGTGACGCCGTGACAGGCAACCCGACGACTCCTGTGCGGAGCCCCGCCCCGGACTATCGCGGCCCGGAGGCGCTCCAGTGGAGCGAGGCTCGAGGCAAGTGGGCCTTCCGCGTCCAGAACGGTGACCAGACGAACCCCACGCTTCCCCAGTTCAGTGGGTGGCGCGACGTGGCCACCGACGGCAACTGGCGCAATCGCTCCGGGCCGGTCCATGGAGAGCTCATCTCCGAGGGCTCGGTGCTGCTCGGGCTCCCCGATGGCTGGGTGAGGGAGGGGAAGATGCTCGTCGAGGAGTCGACGCGTCGGAGCATCCCGCACAACACCGAGCCGGCGAAGCACCGCTTCCTCCAGGCCGTGACGGTGGGCGACACGCTCTGGCTGTCGGCCGTGGAGTCCTGGTGCGACGCCTCGACTCCGGAGCCGACGAGCATCCTCCGCCATGTCGTGGAGCGCATCACCCGCGACAACAAGCGCGTGCGCGTCCATGAAGGGCCCGGCGGCGCTTCGCTCATGTCGCTGGGGGAAGGAGGCCTCATCGTGCAGGTCGACAAGGAGGCCCGGCGGTTTCCCGCGAGCGTGACGACGTGGAAGGAAGCGACGGCCCTGCCGGAGGGCGTGCTGCTGACCACGCCACTCCAGCCCAAGGTCTGTCACTCGCTCTGACGCTGCTCAGCTCGGGAGCGCCTCGGTGCGGCCCTGACGCGCGTTGACGGCCTCGATCACCTGCGCGGGCGGGATGACGCCCTTCTTGCCGAGGATGACGGCGGTGGACTCGCCCTCCGCCACCACCTTGCCGTTCGAGACGAACTGGTGCGTGGCGTAGAAGTACTTGTCGTCCCAGCGCGAAATCGTCATCGACACCGTGTACTTCCGGAACGGCGGCAGCGACTTCTTATAGTCCATGGTGTGCCGCACGATGATGGGCGCCCACTTGTTCTTCATCATCAGCGCCAACAGGCCCGTGCGGATGAACAGGTCCACCCGGTTCAAGTCACACACCGTCAGGAACCGCCCATTGTTCATGTGCAGGTTCACGTCCAGGTCATTGAGCAGCACGCGCTGGTCCAACGTGCTCGTCAACGACTCCACGCGCATCTCCGGCTTCCACAGCGAAGACACCATGACCCACAACAACCTGAGATAGAGATTCATGTGCTTCGCGCTGCTCCTGCAGGAAGAACGAGATGAGGCGGGACGGCGGATAGTAGCAAAGGCCAGAAGGCTGTCGGTACATGAAACCCAGGTGCCCACCGTGCGGCGTGAGCTCCATGCGGACATTCCCGCGCAGCTCCTTCGCGGAGGGGAGGGTGTCGCGCGCCACCAGGGGGTCATCCTCGGCGTTGAGGATGAGGAAGGGCGTCTCGATTCCCGCGAGGAATTGCCGGCTGCTGCAGCGGCGGTAGTAGTCCTCCGCGTCGCCGAAGCCGTGCAGGGGCGCGGTGAAGACCTCGTCGAAGTCGCGGATGCCGCGCATCCCCTTCAGCGCGTCCATGCGCGAAACGTACTCCGGCAGGTCGGCCTTGAGCCGCGCCACGCGCTGATAGGAGCGCAGCACGCGCAACTGGTAGAGCTGATTGATTCCCTCGCATGCGCGCCGGGCCGTGCTGGAGAGGTCGAACGTCAGCGAGACGGCCGCCGCGGCCTTCAGGTGGCTGTGGTGCCCCGTCTCGGCGAGGTAGCGAATCACCATGCTGCCGCCCAGCGAGAAGCCCACCGCGTACAGCGGCGTGTGGGGCTCGCGCTCTCGCAGGGTGGTGATGAGCCACGCGAGATGCTCGGTGAAGCCCGCGTGGTAGAACGGCGCCCGCCGGTTGGCTGTCGCGCCGCCCCGGTGGCACAGCACCGCCGCTCGCAGCCCCCGCTGGGACAGCTCCCACAGCAGGGCGCGGATGTAGATGGATCTCGGTGTCCCCTGCATGCCCGGCAGCAGGATGAACAGGGGCCCCGTCCCCTCGCGATTCAGCCAGTGCACGTCCGCGAAGTCGCCGTCCGGCAGCTCGTGCCGGACGTGCTCGGACGCCACGTCGTAGCGGCGCGGGTCCAGGTGCGGCACCACCGTCTGCACGTGCGAGGAGCGAAGCCACCAGGGCGCCTGGAAGTCGCTCAGGTGCTCAGCCACGGAGGGCCTCGGCCGGTGGCACCGCCGCGTCCTCGGGCAGGGGCATGCCGATGTTCGCCATGACCTCCAGGTCCTTGGGCGTCAGCACGCGCGTTCGTCCCCGCACGTAGTCCGCGCCCAGCACCAGGTTGAAGTTCGACACGCCGCCATAGCGGTGGTGCAGGAAGTGGTTGCGGTAGATGGCCCGGCCATACCGCGTGCCCAGGAACCACGCGAGCCACCGGGGCGCCGTGCGTTGGCCCTCCTCGAAGGGCCGGTGCAGGTACGGATGCACGAAGTGGCTCATGAAGGGCGGCAGCAGCAGCGTCACGCACCCGGCCAGGAAGCCGATGGGCTTGAGCGTGAAGTAGAACAGCGGGAAGAAGATGACGAGCGGCGAGACGAAGACGAACGCCCCCTCGCCGTGGAGCCGCGTGGCGAAGGCGCCCCGGATGATGGTGAGCCCGTGCTTGCCGCGTTGGACGAGCTCCTCGGTGAGCTTCTTCTTCTCCTCCTCGCTGCGGAACTGGGTGATGTGGTCGTTCCGGAACGTCCTCACGTGGTGGATGGTGTGGTGGGAGAAGTGCGTGTTGATGAGCGGCCGGAACAGCCACGGCGCGCGGGACCAGGCACGCACCGCCTTCGGATGCGCGTCGGACACGTACTCGTGCATGAAGGACTCGACGTAGGACGAGATGACGTAGCCCAGCGCGAGGCCGAGGAGGACATGGATGAAGTCAGGCATTTTCAGTGCTCCTCGCTGGAGAGGGTGAGCAGGCGGTCCATCCGGCCCGGAGGCGGTGCGGACGAGCCCGTCAGGAGCGCGTGGGCGCCCCGGGGTGGGGTGGGGGGAAAGCCAGTCATGCGACCCAGCGACTCGTCGTAGACCTTGAGCTGGAACGCCTTGAACGACTCCAGGGTGCCCAGGCGGATGCCGTGGCCACTCAAGTCGTGGCGCTCCATGTAGTCGCGCAGCAGGTAGCTGGGGACCCGCGGCTTCAGGTGATGCACGTGGTGCAGGTTGATGGCGCCGAAGGTCCACTCCAGCGCGCGCGGCAGCATGAGGTAGCTGCTGCCCTTCAGCGCGGAGTCCTTCAACGTCCACCGCGCATGCGGCACCCAGTACGGCTCCTCCACCTGGTGCTGCACGAAGAAGAGCCAGATGCCCAGGCCCGCGGCCACCTGCGTGACGACCAGGTGCACGACGATGAACCTCGGCCAGTCACCGAAGGCGAGGAGCGCCAGGTGCATGACGAGCAGCACCCCGTTCGTCACCGCGATGGAGCGACGCTCCGGCCTGCGCTCCTTCGCGACGATGCCCGGCATGCGGAAGCGCAGCAGGAACTGGAACAGCGGTCCCACGCCCAACAGCACGGCGGGGTGACGGTAGAGGCGGTAGCGCAGGCGCTCGGCGGGCTTCAGCGCGCGGTACTCCTCGGCCGTCATCGTCACGATGTCACCGGTGCCACGTCGCTCCAGGTCTCCGCTCGTGCTGTGGTGGACCAGGTGCATGGCCCGCCAGTACGCGTGCGGCGCCAACGTCAGCAGCCCCAGCGCCATCCCCACCCTGTCATTCACGGAGGGCCGGGCGAACAGCGAGCGGTGCGCGCAGTCGTGTTGGAGGATGAAGACCCGGACCAGGGTGATGCCCGCGAGCACCGCGAGCCCGAGCCCCGCCGCCACCGAGTGCGCGAGGGCCACGTAGCTGGCGGCCGTGAGCAGCAGATACGTGCCCACCGTTCCGAGGACCTGGGCCACGCTCCAGGCAGTCCTGGGTTGCCAGCTTCGCGGCTCGGCAGGAAGGGTACTGTCGGATGAAGAATGAGATGTCATGGCTGTCTCGACGCTGTGTGTCGGCCCCCAGAACCATTGATTCCCGCTATTTCCGACATAGCGTCATCTGACGCGTTGCGACAAGGACCTCCAAGGTTGGCAATTCCGGTGGTATTTTCCGGTGAAGCGGGAATCTTATGGAGTTTCTGGACGGCAACCATTCCACTGCGGGCCAGCCGAGGGCCCGAGGGGTCGGCTCATACCCGTCACGGCGCACGTGACAGGTAGGGACTCGAAACGTCGCCTTTGAGGGTGAGGTCGCGCTCAGTGAGGAGCGCGGTCCGGAGGGCTCGCCCGGCGTGAGCAGGCGTCGCTGGGTGCGGTCCGCCACGTAGCTGGCGCGCGCCAGCATCTACGACAGGTAGATGAACTCACCCTGGGGCGTGCGCTCGAAGAGGACCACGTTGAAGTCGAAGTCCTTCTTGTTGGTGATGAAGTCGAGCTGGCCGGAGAACAGGCCGCTGAGCTCCACGGGCGCATCGAGCGGCTCGCTGACGAAGGTGAAGCCGTTGCGCGCGTCCACCGTGGTGGTCGCGAAGATAACGCTCGGGCGGGGACTTCTTGTGGCTTCGTGTGCGGGAAGTGCTTCACGGACATGCGCTCCCACTGGAGTCGCGCGCGGTGGAGGTGAGCGGGGGGCACACCCGTTCGGTTGACGAGTTCGCGTTGGCTCTGTGCTCCGTCCGACGAAGCACGTGTCGCGCACGTCGGCGTGTTGAGGCCGCGACGGCGGTTCCATCCTTCGGACCAATTACCGCGCCCCGCAGCCGGTGCCACCTTGCCAGCCCGGACGTCACTGGCGATGCAGGCACGTGAGCACCGGCCCAGGACCTCGGGGGACCGGATGATCGACGAAGTCGATCTGCGTTTGAAGTCGTGGGCAGGACGAATCGCTGGCGAGGCACCCGTGCATCTGGGTGCACCGGACCGTGATGCCGTCGAGCGAGGCGTGTGTCTCTACCTGCTGGAGCTGGGGCCCGCGCCTCCCGCGCGAGGCGGGCGCCGCGTGCCGCTGCAGATCTCCGTCTGCTACCTGGTCACCGCGGGCGCGGAGTCACCCGAGCTCGCCCACCGCCTGTTGGGGGAGCTGGTCTTCTCGGCCATGGAGGAGTCGGAGTTCGAGGTGGACCTCACGCCCGTGCCCGCCACCGTCTGGGCGGGGCTGCGCATTCCTCCGCGTCCCGGCTTCCGGGTGCGCCTGCCCGTGCGACGCGAGCGCCCGCAGCCCATCGTCCACCGCGTGCGCTTCCCCGTCATCACCCAGGCGGTGCCCGCGGAGGCGCTGCTCGGCTGCGTCGTCGGGCCCGGTGACGTGCCCATCCCCGGCGCGCTGGTGGAGCTGCCCGGGCTGAGCCTGGTCACTCGCACCGACGACAATGGCTGCTTTCGTTTTCCCCGCGTGCCGCCAGTGGCCACGCTGGGACGGCTGGAGGTGCGAGCGAAGGGGGAGTTGCTCGCGCTGGGGCCGGAGGCGCTCGCCTCCGAGCCTCAACCGCTGCTCATTCGCCTGCCGCTGAAGGAGGACTGACGTGCCGATGAACTACCTGACGCCCGGCGTCTATGTGGAGGAGGTTCCCAGCGGGACACGCTCCATCCAGGGCGTGGGAACCACCACCGCGGCCTTCGTGGGCCGAGCGCCCGCCCGGGATGCCCGGCTGAATCAGGCGGTGCCCGTCAACGGCTGGGCGCAGTTCGTGAAGGAGTTCGCTCCCCCCGGCACGCCGGGCACGGCCCTGGCCCGCGCGGTGTACGGCTTCTTCGAGAACGGCGGCCGGCGCTGCTTCATCGTCAACATCGGCGACAGCGAGAGCCTCGTCGGCGACGCGCGCAAGCGTCAGGGCGTGGCGGTGCTGGAAGAGGTCAGCGAGGTGGCCATGGTGGCCGCCCCCGGCTTCACCAGCCCCGCGGCGTGGGACGCGCTCCTGTCCCACTGCGAGAAGATGAGAGACCGCATCGCCATCCTCGATGCGCCCGAGGACGTCGAAGAGGTGGAGCGCCTCACGAAGGTCTACTCAGGCGACGAGGGCGCGGGCATCCGCTGCCGCTCCTCCGACCAGGGCTACGGCGCCTTCTACTACCCGTGGTTCTCCACGCCGGACCCGCTCGGCGACGGGAAGACCATGGTCAACGTGCCGCCGTCCGGGCACATCGCGGGCATCTACGCGCGCACGGACGTCACCCGGGGCGTGCACAAGGCGCCCGCCAACGAGGTGGTGCGCGGGGCGATGCGGCTGGTGCGCGACGTGACGCCGGAGGAGCAGGGCGAGCTGAACCAGATGGGCGTCAACTGCATCCGCTACTTCCCGCGCGGCGGCATCCGCGTGTGGGGCGCGCGCACGGTGGCGGACGCCGCCAGCGAGTGGCGCTACGTCAACGTGCGCAGGCTCTTCAACTTCGTGGAGGAGTCCATCGCGCTGGGCACCAACTGGACGGTGTTCGAGCCGAACGACCCCACGCTGTGGAAGTCCATCCACCGCGACGTGAGCGCGTTCCTGCTGCGGCTGTGGCGCGACGGCGCGCTGATGGGTCGCACCAAGGAAGAGGCGTTCTTCGTGCAGTGCGACGAGCAGACGAACACGCAGGAGACCATCGACGCGGGCCAGGTCATCGCCGTCATCGGCCTGGCGCCGGTGAAGCCCGCGGAGTTCATCATCTTCCGCATCGGCCAGCACGCGGGCGGGGCGGAAGTGGAGGAGGTGTCCAATGGCTGAAGCCAAGGCTCCCGAGGCGGCCCCGCCGGAGCAGGAGGCGGGCGCGCAACCCGGCGCGCTCGCGGACCCGTTCCGCGCGTACAACTTCAAGCTGCTCATCGACGGGGTGAACGAGGGGCACTTCACCCAGTGCACCGGCCTGGAGGTCGAGGTCACCGCGCTGCACTACCGCGAGGGCGGCGCGGGACCGGTGACGCGCAGGCTGGCGGGGCCCGTCACGCACGGCGACATGACGCTGCGCTACGGCGTCACCGTGTCGCCGGAGCTGTGGAACTGGTTCCTTGCGTCGATGAACGGCGTGCCGCAGCGCAAGAACGTGTCGGTGCTGCTCCTGGACATGGATGGGGTGACGGAGAAGCTGCGCTGGAACCTCAACGAGGCCTGGCCGAAGAAGTGGCGGGCGGCGCCGCTGGATGCGCTCGGCCAGCAGATCGCCATCGACTCACTCACCCTCGTCTTCGAGTCCATCACCCGTGGCTGAGCCCGCGCGCAGACCCGTGCCCGGCGCGTGGCTGCGCGCCGTTGCCCGGAAGATGAAGGCGTGGGCGGAGTCCGTCCTCTCCGAGGAGGAGAGCGACTTCGCCGCCGCGCTCGCCCAGGCGCGCGTGCCGACCCAGCGCTCGAGCCCCCCTTCCACCGACGGTGCCCGCGCCACCTCCACGCCCGTCACGGTGACGGCGCCTCCCGTGGGGCTGGGGCCGCCGGAGCACTGGCTCCGCGACGTCCAGGGCCGGCGCCCCCAGGGGCCTCCCGCGGACTGGGTGGCCCGCGTGCGCAAGGTCGCCCCTCATCTCGTGGAAGGGCTGGCGGAGCAGGACGCGCAGCTCCCGGTGAGCGAGGCCCACCTCTCGTTCCGCACGCGGATGCTGCTCGCGAGCGCGACCGACCAGGACAAGTCCACCGCCCACCGGCCCGCGCCGGTTCGCGACGCCTCGCGGCCCGCCGTGCTCCCCGAGCCCTCCTTCCACCGCGCCTCGCCGCGCGCGCCCTTGGAGCCCGGAGCCCCGGTGTCGATGCGACGCGAGGTCAGCGGCCCTGCTCCCGTGAGCGCTCCCCGGGAGGAGCCATCGCGGGCCTCGAAGGTGAAGCCCCCGGCACCGGCGCATCCCTTCGCGTCGCCTCCCGCGACGCCTGTCCCCCTGGCTCCGGGACGGCTCTCCGGCGAGGGGCCCGTCACGCCCGTCCCCTCGATGATGGGAGGGCAGCCCTTCGCCAACCCGGTGATGGTGGCGCCCACGCCCGCGTCGCCCTCGGAGGTGTGCGTGCCTCCGCTGGGTGAAGGGGACCGCGAGCGGAGCCTGTGCGCCTCCGGCTTTCCCCAGGGCATCTCCGCGTCCCAGGCGCTGGAGCTGCAACGCGAGGGCTCAAGCGCGGTGCCCTCGCCTCCGCCGCGTGCCTCGCCCTCGTCCAAGGGCGAGTCGTGGCGTGTGCGCCGGGGACAGGACGAAGCCCAGGTGCGGGAGGCCGAGGCGGTGCGCCGGGAGGTGTCCCGCGAGCCCACGCCTCCGTATGCGCCTCGCACCTGGACGGAGGCGGAGGAGGAGCCGTCCACCTCGCGCTTCGCCACCCCGGTGGGAGAGGAGCCGCGGGGCGCCTCCGAGGATGTGGCCCCGTCCGAGCACGCCTCCTGGCCGGAGCTCCCCTCCGCCCTGACGCCGGAGTCTCCGGACGTCGCCGAGGAGCTTCGGCTGTGGACGCGGCTGCGCCGGCTCGAGCGCGAGCAGCGGGGTGACTGATGGAGCGCGTGGCCTTCCTCATCGAGCCGAGCGGTGAGCGCATCGGGTGTCTGCTCAACCCGGAGACGCTCGTCCTGCGCCGGGAGGCGGGCCTGCGTCCGAGGCGCGCGCTGGGCGGCTCGCTGCCGTGGGGCGGGCCGGGGGACGACCCGCTGCTCTTCACCGGAGGCGGCACCACCGAGATGACGTTGGACCTGCTCTTCGACGTCTCGCTGTCCGGCTCCACGCTGGAGACGGAGGACGTGCGCGAGCTGACCGAGCCCTTGTGGCGCCTGGCGGAGAACGGCCTGCGCGAGGACGGCGGCATGCGGCCCTCGCTGGCGCGGATGGTGTGGGGCAAGCGGCTCAACTTCCTCGGCGTGGTGGCCGCCGTCGCGGAGCGACTGGAGCACTTCACCGCGACGGGGGCACCGCGACGCTCCTGGCTGCGGCTGCGGCTGGTGCGCGTGGAGGACGAGACGGGCACGCGAGAGCCGGTGACGGGCGGCGAGCCGCCGGACGCGGACGCGGTGGCCGCGGCCCTGACGCCGGAGGACTACGAGGCGCACACGGTGCTCGGGGCCCAGGCGGGTGAGGACGGGACGCCCGCCTCCGGACAGCGCCTGGATGAAATCGCGCACCAGCGCTACGGCGACCCGTCGATGTGGCGCCTCATCGCCGCGCTCAACGGCATCGACGACCCCTCGCACATTCCCCCCGGCCAGGTGCTGCGCCTGCCCACGCCCGAGGCCCTCCGGAGGGTGATGTGAGCCAGGTGCGGGGACTGCCCGAGCTGCGCATCGAGGTGGGCGGCGCTCCGCTGCCGACGGCCGACTTGCGCTCCCTCGCGTCCATCCAGGTGTCGCAGCGACTGGCGATGCCCACGCAGTGCGAGCTGACCTTCACCGACCCGCGCGGCGTGCTCGCCACGTCGGGCCTCCCGCCGGGAACCTCGCTGCGCGTGGCGGCCTCGTCCTCGCTGGAGGACCTCTTCCTGGGAGAGGTGACGGCCGTCGAGTTCTCCCACGCGCGGGGCGGGGCGCGCGAGGTGCGGGTGCGCGGCTACGACGTCCTGCACCGCCTGCGCAAGCGGCAGCCGGTGCGCGCGCACGTGCAGGTGACGCTGGAGGACCTGGCGCGAGAGCTCGTCTCCGGCCTGGGCCTCTCCGTGAAGGCGGCGTCCCCCGGGCCGCTGTGGCGCTACCTCATCCAGCATGGCCAGTCGGATTTGGAGTTGCTGGTGGAGTACGCGGACCGCTGCGGCCTGTTCCCGGTGCTCCATGGCGACACGCTGCGGCTGATGACGCTGGAGGGCGAGGGCTCGCCCGTGTCGCTGCGCCTGGGCGAGTCGCTGCTGGAGGCGTCCATCGAGATGAATGGCGACGCGGCCTGTCGCGAGGTGTCCGCGGAGGGCTGGGACGTGCTGCGCGCGGAGGCGCATGCGGGGCGCGCCGATGTGCCCCGCGTGGGGCGGGACGTGGAGGCGGGAGTCTCGCCGGAGCGCGTGGGTGGAGAGGCGCGTCGCTCGCTGGTGGACGAGGCGGCGGAGGGCATCCCCCACGTCGAGGCCGCGGCGCAGGCGGAGCTGGACCACCGGGGCGCACGCGAGGTGGTGCTGACCGCCGTGGCCGAGGGCGATGCGCGGCTGCGGCCGGGCGCACGGGTGGACGTGGCGGGCGTGGCCGCGCTGGTGGCGGGCCGCTACGTGCTCACCCGCGTCATGCATCGCATCGATGCGCGGCAGGGCTTCGTCTCGGAGCTTTCCTCCGCGCCGCCTCCACGAAGGCCCCGCGCTCGCGCGTCCGCGGTGACGCTGGGCGTGGTGAGCCGCGTGGATGACCCGGATGGACGGGGCCGCGTGCGCGCGACGCTGCCCGCGTACGGGGGCGTGGAGACGGACTGGATGCAGGTGCTGGCGGCGGGCGGCGGCTCCGGCAAGGGGCTGATGCTGCTGCCGGACGTGGGGGACACGGTGCTGCTCGCCTTGGGGGGCGAGGACCCGGCGCGCGGCGTGGTGGTGGGCGGGCTGTATGGCGGAGGCGGGCCGCCGGACGCGGGCGTCGAGGGCGGCTCGGTGCGGCGCTACACGCTGCTGACGACGGGCGGGCACCGGCTGAAGCTGGACGATGAGAGCCGCACACTGCGTCTGGAGGATGGCACCGGCAGCTACCTGGAGCTGTCACCGAAGGGGGTGCGGCTGCACTCGAAGGTGGCGATGGAGTTGGAGGCACCGGGGCAGGACGTGGTCATCCGTGGACGGTCCATTGACTTCCGGAGGGGCTGAATGCGGCTGCTGACCGTGGACGCGCTGGTGGTGTGTGCCCATGAGCTGGGGCGCGTGGGGCTGGTGAACTCGCAGCCCTGGGTGACGGTGGAGCGCCGGCCGCTGCTCGTGCGCGCGGACCCGGAGGGACGCCCTATCGGTGGGTGTCCCAACATCGGCCCCACCATCAAGCCCTGCACCACCACTTTGAAGGTGCAGCAGGGTTACTCCACGCTCGTCACCATCGACGGCAAGCCCGTCTGCCTGGACACGCTGATGGGGCTGACGGACGGCACACCGCCCGGCATCGTGAAGTACAAGGTCAACGCGCCCGGCCAGACGCTGGTGACGGAGGAGCGATGAGCGCGCCCCGCTTCCGCACCTGGCGCTTCGCGCACCCGGACTTCGAGATGGCGGAGAAGTCCGGCCTGCGCGTGGCCCCCACCGGCCGCGTGGAGATGGTGGAGGAGCACGCCGCCATCCGTCAGGCCGTGCTGCTCCTGCTCACCACGGTGCCAGGGGAGCGCGTCATGCGCCCGGACTATGGCTGTGAGCTGCACAAGCTGCTCTTCGCCAACAACGACGACACCACGGCGGGGCTCGCCATCCACTACGTGCGCCGCGCCCTGGACCGGTGGGAGCCGCGCATCCAGGTGCTGCACCTGGACGCCACCCGGAGCCCGGAGGACGGCTTTCGCCTGGACGTGTCCGTCGAGTACCGCGTGCGCTCCACCGGCCGCACGGAGCGGCTGGCCTATCCCTATTCGCTCTCGGGAGGCCCGACATGACGTCGCTGCCGACACCCCGGCTCGACGACCGGAGCTTCGCGCAGCTCGTGGAGCAGGCGCGCTCGCGAATCCTCGCCCTGTGTCCCGAGTGGACGGACCTCACGCCGCATGACCCGGGCATGGTGTTGGTGGAGGTCTTCTCCCACCTCACCGAGACGATGCTGTACCGGCTCAACCGGCTGCCGGAGAAGGCGTACGTGGAGTTTCTCCGGCTGCTCGGCGTGCGCCTCCAGCCGCCCGCCGCCGCGTCGGTGCGCCTGCGCTTCTCGCTGGCCCGCGCCTCCGAGCGTCCCACGGAGATTCCGCGCAACACGCCCGTCACCCTGTCGCGCGCCGGCGCGGGCGTGGAGCCCGTCGTCTTCCACACGGCGGACGCGGTGACGATTCCGCCCGGCGCCACCCAGGTGGAGGTGCTCGCCTACCACTGCGACCCGGTGGACGGAGAGCGGGTGGGCGTGGGCACGGGCCTGCCGGGCCTCACCGTGCAGGTGAAGCGTCCCCCCATCGTCGCGCCCACGGGCGACTCGCTGGACCTCGTCGTGGGCGTGGAGGCGGGGCCCGGCGAGCTGGATGCGCGCGCGCCGGCCCGTCGCCAGGACGGCCGCACCTATCGCATCTGGCGCGAGGTGGAGAACTTCGCGGCGCTGGGCCCGGACGAGCCGGCCTATGTCGCGGACCGGATGACGGGCACCCTCACCTTCGCGTCCTCGGTGCGGCTGGCGAACGAGGCGGGCGAGCTGAACGAGCCGCGCACGCTGGCGGCGGTGCCCGGCGTGGGGCGGGAGATTCGCGTCTGGTACCGACGCGGGGGCGGCGCCTCGGGCAACGTGGCGGCGGGCACGCTGGAGGTGCTCAAGGCGCCCATTCCGGGCCTGAAGGTCACCAACCCTCGCCCCGCCACGGGCGGCCGGGTGGCGGAGACGCTGGAGAACGCGCTGTTGCGCGGGCCCCAGGAGCTGCACTCGCTGCGGCGCGCCGTCACCGCCGGGGACTTCGAGTTGCTGGCGCTGCGCAGCTCCGGCGCGGTGGCGCGCGCCAGGGCCGTCACACTGGCGCAGCTCTGGTCCCACGCCCCCGCGGGCACGGTGGAGGTGTTGCTCGTCCCGCATCTGCCGCCGGAGGTGCGCGGCGCCTCGGGCGAGGGAATCACCGAGGCGGCGCTGCGCGAGCACGAGACAGAGGAGGCCCGCGCGCGCATCCACACGGAGCTCGACTTGCGCCGTCCACTGGGCACCACCTGTCATGTGGAGTGGGCGCGCTACAAGACGGTGCGCGTGCAGGCGCGCGTGGTGGCGCACCGCGAGGAGGACACGGCGGCGCTGCGCTCGCGCCTCACCGAGCGGCTCCACCAGGTGCTCACGCCGCTGCCCTCGGCGCTGCAGCCGGAGGGCTGGCGCTTCGGCCAGGCGCTGCGGGCCTCGCACGTGTACGACGCGCTGCTGGCCGAGCCGGGCGTCAGCTACCTCGACAAGGTGCGCCTCTTGGTGGACGAGGTGCCCCGCGAGGTGCGCACCCTGGCCGCCGACAGCTTCCAGCCGGGCACCTTCTACGCGGGCGGCGGCGAGACGCTGTTCCGCACGGTGAACGACGCGGACGGCTGGGAGCGGGCGGGCCTGTTCCCCGGCGAGGACGTGGACGCGGTGGAGGCGCATCCCCAGCGCGCGGGCCTCGTCGCCGTGTGCGCGCGGCTGACGGCGGACGCGAAGCGCTCCCGCATCCACCTGTCCTTCGACTGCGGCGAGACGTGGGACGACACCACGCACACGCTGGACGCGGTGGAGGACCTGACGTGGGCGGAGCGCGACGGCGTGCCGGTGCTGCTGCTGGCCACGCGCGTGGGCCTGTTCGAGCTGGTGTCGCGTCCGGGCGCCACGCCCATCCAGGTGCTGGTGGACCCCGCCAATCAAGACCTGGGCTTCTACGCGGTGGCCGCGACGACGGACGTGCGCGGCGCGGTGAACGTCGCGGTGGCGGCCATGGGCACGCGGGGCGTCTTCCTGTCGAGCGGCGGTGGACGCGGAGGCACCTTCCGTCCCATCGGCCCCAAGGGCCAGGACGTGCGCGTGCTGGAGGTCCAGAAGGACGGGCCTCGCTCCTTCCTCTGGGCGGGCCTGGCCGCGGCCAGCGGCGCGGACCCGGGCAGGGGCGCGCTCTGCTGGGAGCTGATGGGCAGCGCGGACCCGCCGGACGGCTGGCGCCCCTTCGACAGGAACTGGGACGGCGGAAGCTGTCTGGCGCTCGCGTTCAGCGGCTCCACCGTGTACGCGGGCAGCCACCGCGTGGGCGTGCTGTGGGTGGACTCCAGTCGCCCGGGCGCTTCCTGGCGACGTCCCGACGTGGGCTGTGGCCTGCCGCTGCGCGAGGCGGAACGCCTGTTCCAGCCCGTGTTCGCGCTGGCGTCCTCGCCCACGGGCGCCCCGCTGCTCGCGGGAGGACCGGACGGCGTCTTCCGGCGCCCCAAGGGCAGTGAGCGCTATGAGCCCGTCTCCACGCGCGAGTTCACCGAGAAGGTGACGCTGCCGCCCACGTGGCTCCTCAGCTCCGGCGCGCACGCGCTGGAAGTGGTGACGGACGATGCGGAGCCCTGACATCCAGCGGCTCCTGCCGGGCGTCTTCCAGCGCACCGTGCTTCCGGGCTCGCCGCTCACCGCGCTGCTGGTGGTGATGGAGGCGCTGCACGCGCCCAGCGAGGACGTGCTCGCGCGGCTGGAGTCCCACTTCGACCCGCGCCGGGCTCCGGACCGCTTCGTGCCGTTCCTCGCGCGTTGGGTGGGCATGGACCTGCCCGTGTCCACGGGCCTGGGACGGCTGCGCGAGCTGGTGGCGCAGGCGGTGGAGATATCGCGCTGGCGCGGCACCGCGCGCGGCCTGCGGTTGTTCCTCACCACCGCCACCGGCCGCACCGACTTCCAGGTGGACGACGCGGTGCCCGGCGACGACGGCAGGCCCCGGCCCTTCCATGTGCTGGTGCTCGCGCCCTCGGCCGTGTCCGCCCATCGGCTGCTGCTGGAACGAATCATCGAGCGGGAGAAACCCGCGTACGTCACCTATGAGCTGCGTTTCGCGCAGCCGCCTCAAGGAGCCAGTTGATGCCCCGCGCCTTCGACATCACCGCCGTGACGGACACCGTCCGTCTGAATGCGACGGGACAAGGGGAGGTGGCCTTCACGGTGTCCAACGCGCTGCGCGCCCCCATCCGGGCGCGCGCCTCCGTCGTCCCAGGCCCCGGCGCGAAGGCGGAGTGGGCCACCATCGCGAACGGTGACGAGCGGGACTTCGCGCCGGACGGCACCCAGCAGCTCAACGTGCAGCTGCGCGTCCCTCCCGGGACACCGCCGGGCCGCTTCACCTTCCACCTGCTGGTGGTGGACGTGACGAACCCGGACGAGCGCTATGCGGAAGGGCCCGCCACCGCCTTCGAGGTCGTCGCCGCGCCTCCGCCCAAGAAGCCCTTCCCGTGGATGTGGGTCGCGCTGGCTGCGGGAGTCATCCTGATTATCGGGACGGTGATTGGCCTCCTCTCGGGGGGCGGCGCGAAGCTGAACGAGCCCTGTCCGGATGGGGACTGCGACAAGGGTCTCACGTGCACGAGCCCGGATGGTGGCTCGTGCCTGGTGTCCGCGGGCGAGGCGTGTGACGGCGGCGCGATGTGCTCCACCGGCTTCTGCGACAGGAGGGGCGAGTGCCAGCTCGCGCTGGGCCAGACGTGCTCCAGTCAGCGTGACTGCCCGGGGCCGCTGAAGTGCACGGAGGTGCCCGGCTCCCGGCTGTGTCTGCTCGAATCCCTGCAGGACTGCGAGCGCGACAGCGACTGCTCCAGCTTCTACTGCCGCGCCGACGGCAAGTGCAGCCGGGACGACGGCCGCTGTGAGAGCAACGCGGACTGCCGCCAGCCGGCCATCTGCGGCACCACGAAGCTCTGCCAGCTCTCGGATGGACAGCCCTGCCGGTCCAACGAGGTCTGCCTCTCCGGCTTCTGCGCGGGGACGTGTCAGGTCGCCCCGCTGGGCTTCCAATGCCCTGGCCCGTGCCCCGACTTCACCGTCTGCAGCAATGGCCAGTGCGTCAACGTCCGGGCGACGGTGCTCAACCAGGAGATGCTCCAGGTCTCCCCCCGCAAGTCGGAAATCATGGAGCAGATGCAGCAACAACAGCGTCTGCAACAGGAGCTGCGCCAGCGGCAGGTCCCCTAGGCGCGCGCCATGCCCGAGCTGAAGCCCATCCACGTCGTGCTCATCCTGGTCATCGTCGCCATCGTCGCGCTCTATGTGCTGGGCGTGGGCCTGGGCGCGAAGGACGAGTCCGCGAGCCGCGAGAGTCCCACGAAGAGCGCGCAGGAGCTCCGGGCGCGGTTCATCAAGCCCAAGCCGGTGGAGGCCACGGAGCTGGCCGCGACGTGTCCCTTCCAGGAGGGCGTGTTGACGCTGCCGAGCGGAGGCGGCTGTCGGGTGGACGTGAAGGCGTCCGACACGCGGCTGCGCACCCTGGAGCTGTCGCCCCGGCCTCCCGGCGTGGTCCGGGTGGAGCTGGTGTCCCGGGGCAAGCCGTCCGTGCCCGCGAAGTTCGACCCGCTGAAGGAGTCGAAGAAGCTGGATGTCATGCAGGAGGGCGCGGACCTCCAGGTGACGTGCCTGGGGGCTCCTCCACAGCGCCCCATCTGCGAGCTGGGGCTGCGGTGAGCCTCGGGTGCCTCAGGCCGGCGCCGCGCGCTTGAGGCGCAGCACCTTGACGATGGACACCAGCGCGCCCACCAGCAGCAGCACGGCCCAGATGAGGCCGAGGATGGCGACGATGATGGCGCCCACCGCGTCGGTGATGCTGACGAGGATGATGGGCACCAGCCCGTGGAGGAAGGACACCACGGCGTTGGCCAGGAGCGACGTGAGGTAGAGCAGCACCAGGCCCTTGTTCTGGAGGAAGCGCTGGTGCGCGAGCACCAGGCACACGCCCGCGGCGAGCTTGAGCGTCATCAAGAGCCCCAGCGTGCCGGCCGCGCCTCCCCGGTTGAAGAAGCCCCACACGGCCAGATACGCCAGCGTGCCGAAGGGCACTGAAGCCACGAGGGTAATCATCGTGAGCGTCAGGGCGATGGCGGCCAGCAGCAGGCCGAAGCCGGTGAGCAGCGCGACGATGGCGCCGATGAGCGTGGCCAGGCCCTGCACGCGCCCCTGCACCCGCTCGGGGATGATGAGGCTTGCGCCCATCAGGGCGAGCGTGAGCAGCAGGAGCGCGTCCACCAGGGCCAGGTACGGAATGCCCAGGCCCGGCGTGGGCGGGTTCTCCTTCTGGGTGCGCACCACGTCGGAGGGGTCCACGTCCTCGCCGTCGCAGATGGCGGCGTGCAGGGGGCGGCAGTCCTCCGGGAGCCCGGGAACGGGCGCGCAGGGCTTCGTGCCGCTCAGCGCCGAGCAGTCCGGTGACTTCTGGGGCAGCAGGATGGGCGAGCCCACCTCCACGAGCACGCAGAGCGCCAGCAGCACCAGCGCGGCGATGAGGAAGGGTCTTCGCATGCGGTCCATGCCGCGCCCCCCGGCAAGGCGCGCCCCGAGCGGCGCGTGAGCGCGAGCCTAGGCACGGTGGGTGGGGATTCCCTCGTGCCGCCGTCGGGACTGTCTTGAGGCGCACGGGCCCTGCTCCCGGAGGGAGGGCTCGAAGGGCTATGCTGCGAGCGCAATGTCCGAACGCAACCGAACCGAAGGCGTGGCGACCGGGTCGCGACCGTCGGAGGGGGATTTGCGCCGCCGCCTGGAAGGGCGCGTGGAGTTGATTGAGTCCGCTCTCCGCCGCTATCGCAGGCTCGACGAAACCCTCGACTCGCGCGGCTGGAGACGGACGTTGCGGGAAGAGCCCTCGCTGATTCAGGACGTCCTGGAGGTGGAGCCCAGGCTGCTGGAGGCGCTGGAGCGCACCGAGCGGCGCGGCGAGCAGGAGGGCTGGCCGGAAGGCTCGACGATTCCGAGGACGGTGGGGCGGGTGCGCGAGGTCCGCGAGCAACTGGAGATGCGCGTGCGGGACGTGCTGCTGCTTCGGGGCCAGGTGACGGAGTCCCTGTCGCTGGAGGAGAAGCTGCGCGAGCTGCGGGAGGCCTGCGCCCACGAGGTCTCCCTCCAGCGGATGCCGGGTGAGTCCTTCGCGCTGCACATGGGCTCGGTGGCCAGGACGCCGCAGTACCTGGTGTCCTTCGGCTTCGTCCTGGCCGCGCTGGGCCTCGTCGTGGGGATTCTCTGGCTGCTGCTCATCAATGAGTTCGGGCTGGCGTTGGTCGGCGGCGGGCTGGCGATGGTCGGGTTGTTGGTGGTGACGGTGGCGATGCTCAGAAGCCAGGCCCCGGGCGCCATCTGGCTCACGCCGAAGCGCCTGGTGTGGTTGGCGCCGGGAGACGAACCCGCGGTGGAGGTGCGGCTGGACGCGCTGGGGGAGGAGGGGCCTCGGTGGGAGCAGACGGAGGGGATGCTCAGCCTTCGCGCGGACCAGGTCATCCGGCTGCCGCGGTTCGATGGCGAGCGCGCCGAGCGACTGCGCGCCATGGCGGACCTGTTTCGCGATTCCCGCTTCCGTGCGCAGGCGGCCCTGGTGGACCGTCCGGTGGAGCTGGTGACCTATCCGGCGCTGCTGCGTCGCAAGAAGACGTGGAGTCCTGGCACGGCCGTGTTGCTGAGCCGGGGCGTCTTCTTCCTGCCGGACCCCGACGCGGGCCCGGCCCTGCTGCACGCGGCGACGGGCCGGACGTTGCTGTCCCAGGTCAAGCTGGAGTGGGTGCTGGAGGGACTCCGCTGGCAACCCGAGTCAGAGCTGGACGCGTACCTCCTGCGGGCCACGGTGGCGACAGGGGGCGCGGCCTGGTCCTCGCGGGATGCCCAGGTGGCCCAGGACATTCCCTTGGAGCAGGAGCTTCACATCCGCCGGGGCGAGGAGGTGCTCGTCGGCCGCGTGGAGCTGTCTCAGCGGGAGAGCGCCCATCGACTGGCGCAGGTCTGGCGGGAGGTCGCCCAGGTCTCGGCTTCGAGCGATGACGCTCCGCTCAAGGCAGGCAGCGGCTCATGAGCGAAGGCATCCGCACCCTGAGGGAGTCGTCGGAAGGGCCCACACCCGAGGACGTGCGCGTCCAACTGGAGAGCCGCGCGGGGAAGGGTCTTCGCATGCGGTCCATGCCGTGCCCCCCGGCAAGGCGCGCCCCGGGCGGCGCGTGAGGGCGAGCCCAGGCACGGTGGGTGGGGATTCCCTCGTGCCGCCGTCGGGACTGTCCTGGGGCGCACGGGCCCTGCTCCCGGAGGGAGGGCTCGGCGGGTTATGCTGCGAGGGCAATGTCCGAACGCAACCGAGCCGGCGCCGTGGCGACCGAGTCGCGACCTTCGGAGGGGGATTTGCGCCGCCGCCTGGAAGGGCGCGTGGAGCTGATTGAGTCCGCCCTCCGCCGCTATCGCAGGCTCCACAGGACGCTGGCCTCGCGCGGTTGGTGGCGGGCGCTGCGGAAAGACCCCTCGCTGATTCAGGGCGTCCTGGAGGTGGAGCCGACGCTGCTGGAAGCGCTGGAGCGCACCGAGCGGCGAGGCGAACAGGAGGACTGGCTGGAGGGCACGTCGATTCCGAGGACCGTGAGTCGGTTGCGCGAGGTCCGCGAGCGACTGACGCTGCGCGTGCGGGGCGTGCTGCTGCGCCGGAGCCTCGAGACGGAGTCCCTGTCGCTGGAGGACGGGCTGCGAAAGCTGGAGGAGGTCTGCTCCCAGAAGGTCTCCCTCAAGCGGACGCCGGGAGAGCCCTTCTCGCTGCGCTTCGACCCGCAGGACGGGACGCCGCAGCAACTGGTGTCCCTCGCCTTCTTCCTGGGCTTGTCGGTCCTCATGATTGGGGTGTTCCTGCTGCTGGTGCTCGGCGAGTGGGGTCTGGGGCTGGTGGGTGGCGGACTGGCGCTGGTCGGGTTGGTGATAGGGAAGGCGGTGTTGCTGCGAAGGAGTTCCCTGGGCGTCGTCTGGCTCACGCCGGAGCGCCTGGTGTGGATGGCGCCTGGAAATGAGCCCCCGGCGGCCGTGCGGTTGGACTCGCTGGCGTACGATGGAGTCCTGCTGGATGGACCCGATGGAACGGTCTGCGTGCGCGGAGACCAGTTCATCCGATTGAAGGGGTTCACTGTCGCGGGAGCCAGTCGGCTGCGCGTCCTGCTGGAGCTGTTTCGCGATGCCCGCATCCGGGCGCAAGCGGCCCGGGTGGACCGGCAGGTGGAGTTGGTGAGCTTCGAGGCGCGGCTGCGTCGCGACGGGACGTGGATCTCCGGCAAGGCCGTGTTGCTAGGTCGCGGCGTCTTCTTCCTCCGGGACTTCGACCAAGGCGCGGTCTTGTTTCACGCGGCGACGGGCCGGAATCTGCTGTTTCATTTCGACCTGGAGTTGGTGCTGGAGGGACTGAGCTGGCAGCCCGAGGCGGAGCTGGATGCGTACCTCGTGAGGGCCTCGGCGGCGACGGGGGGCGCGGCCTGGTCCTCGCGGGATGCACGGGTGGCCCAGGGCACCCCCCTGGAGCAGCAGATCCAAATCACCCGGCGCGAGGAGGTGCTCGTCGGCCAGGTGAACGAGACGCAGCTGGACATCGCCTATCCCCTGGTTCACCAGTGGCGGGAGGCCGCCAAGGCTTCGCGTGATGACGCTCCGCTCAAGGTGGGCAGCGGGTCATGACCGAGAGCGTCCAGACTCCAAGGAGGTCGTCGGAAGGGCCCACACCCGAGGACGTTCGTGTCCAACTGGAGGGCCGCGTGGAGGTGCTGGAGGCGGCGCTGCGGCGCGACGCCATGCTGGAGTCGGTGCTGAGCGGCCCGGGGTGGAAGCGCCGGTGGCGCGAGCAGCCCATGCTCGTCCAGGAGTGGCTGGAGCAGGAGGCCACCGTCGAGGAGGCGCTGGAGCGGGCGAGCCGGCGAGCGCGGGTGGAAGGCTGGGCCGACACGCTGCCGGTGATGGCGACGCTGCGGAAGCTGGAGGCACGCCGGGAGGGACTGAAGACGCTGGTGCGCAAGCGACTGTCCCTGCTGGTGTCGGTGACTGGTGCTCCCGTGCTGAAGGTGGAGCTGGCGCGGCTGGACAGGTTGGTGCGCAAGCGGACGAGGCTGTCGCTCGAACCCGGGGAGGTGCTGCTGTTCCAGGCGGCCCGCTCCTTGCCGGTCTCCTTGGGGCATCGGGTCCCGCGCTTCCTGCTCCTGCTGTATTCGCAGGCGTATGTGCTCCTCCATCTGCTGCTGGGGATGAGCTGGGCGCTGGTGGCGCTGGTCGCACTCATGCTCCCTCCGGTGTTCTGGCTGTGGGCCCGGTCGGGTCGCGTCTGGATGACGAGCAAGCGGCTGTTGTGGATGCCGGCGCTCGGAGAGGCGGTGTCCGTCCCCCTGTCCACGATTGTTCCTGGAGGTGTTCACCTGGGGGTGGGCCCCGCGTTCGACTTGAAGGTGGACGGTGAGCCACGGTTCCAGATGTCGGAGCTCGTGGGCGCGGAGGCGCTCGCGACGCTCCTGGAGCTGCACAGCCAGCCACCCCTGCGAGGGCTGGTGCGCTCCGGGGTGCGGCTCGGGGACGTGGTGGTCTTCTTCGGTTCGCTGGAGGAGGAGGGGAAGGCGACTCGCTACGGGTGTGCCGTGTTGCGTCCTGGCGGGGTGAGCTTCCTTCCGGATGAAGCGGGTCGTCAGGTGCTCTCGGTGGTGACGGGGCAGAAGTCCGCACTGGCGCCGGACGTGGGCCAGGTGGTGGAGCAGCTGCGCTGGTTGTCCGGCGAGGAGTTCGACACCTGGCTGACGAAGCTGGTGACGGCCACGGGAGGCGTGAGCTGGTCGGCCCAGGACTCCTTGTTGAAGCGGGACAACACACCCCTGACGCAGGTGTTTCGCGTCAGCCGCGGCTCGCAGGTCCTGAAAGGAGAGGTGGAGTGGTCCGCGCAGTCCAACGCCGAGTGGACTCTCCGCACCTGGCCGGACGCCGCCACGCCAGAGCAGAAGCGCGCCCGGAAGTGAGTGCCTCCACGTCCGGGGCGCCCAGGAGCGCGAGGGCTCAGTGCGTGACGGCGTACTGGAGCAGCACGACGCCGGTCCGGTAGACCTTGGTCGACAGCAGCTCCAGGTTCAGGTGCGAGCCCAGCCGCGAGACGAGCGGAATGCCCGCGCCGAGCAGCACCGGGTTCAGCTTGATGAGGACCTCATTGACGAGGCCCGCGGTGAGCAACTGGGTGGCCAGGGCACCACCTCCGGCGAGGTAGATGTCCTTGCCCTCCTGGGCCTTCAACGCGCGCACCGCGCCGACGACGTCGTCGGAGATGAGGTGCACGCGGGGATTCGGACTCGCCTTCAGCGTGCGCGAGACGACGTACGTCTCCAGGTACGGGTAGGGGTCCGTGACGTTGAACTTCAGGCCGATGTCATACGTCCGGCGGCCCATCACCACCGCGCCGTAGGTGCGCAGCGTGGCGAGGTAGTCGGTGACGTGGTCGCCTTCGTTCGCGAAGCAGTCGAAGGAGTCGTCCTCGCGGGCGATGAAGCCGTCGAGGGTGGTGGCGACGTGGTACGTGAGCTTGCGCTGCTGGGGTTGCATACGAGGACCTCGGATTCGAGAAGTCCCACCGCGCAAGGGTGGCGCTCCGCGCCGGAAAGGTGCGGTGGGGACGTGAATGCGGTGCTGTGGGAATCGCTCAGGAAGAACGTCTCACCCGCCACCTCGGACGAACGGCGTCGAGGGCGAGGAGGAGCGCTTCGAGGAGCGAAAGCTGTCAGCGAGAAGAGGTCATGGACAGCGCGGTTTCCCGCGCCGGAGATGAGAATGGCCTCTCCCCCCTGCCAGTGCAAGTCACGTCGTGACGCAGTCCCGCCCCGACTCCAGGCAAGGGTCCACCGGTCGTCAGAGGGCGGGAATGCGAGTCACAACTCCAGGATGAGCTCCACGTGGAGGTCGTCCTCCATGGACTTCGTCACCTCCGGGTCGTGGTCGTCCACGTCGTAGCCGTAGATGGACATGCCTGGAGGCAGCGCCGCGCCCAGGCACGGAATCTGTCGAGGCTCCGCGCCCACGCCGTCTCCATCCAGGTCCGGATAGAGGACAAGCCAGCGCGTGCGCTCCGGGTCCGCGTCGTCGCAGTCGTTGCCCGTGGCCTTCGTGAAGTAGGGCGACGGCAAGGTGCTGCCCGAGCAGATGCCGCCCCGCTCCGGAGTCGTGGCGCCGTCCAGGTCCCGGTCCACGTGGGTGTAGTTGCGCCCAATCCAGCGCGTCGCATCGTCGTCCGCGCAGTCGGTCCCCACCGTCGACCAGGACGCGGGCACCTGTCCGTCCGTGCACAGCGTCTCGGACGCTCCCGCGCCCACGCCATCTCCATCCAAGTCCCGCCAGGACAGGAGGGACGTGTGTCGAGTGGAGCTCGTGTCATCGCAGTCGCGGCGCTGCTCGGTCCACGCGTAGCCGGGAGGCAGGGACGTACCCCCGCAGACTTCGCCCGACTCCGGCACCGTGTAGCCATCCCCATCCGCGTCGCGATGGCGGTACTCCCGGAGCTGCCACCCGCTGGCGTCCGAAGGCGCGCAGTCGTTGCCGAACGTCGAGTAACCCGCCGGCACCGTGCCACCCGCGCACATCGTCACCGCCGGGCCCGCGCCCACCTGGTCTCCATCCTCGTCGGGATGGACGCTCCAGCTCACCCGGACGGTGGCATCCTGGTCGTCGCAGTCGAGTCCTCGAGGGAGGACGGCGTAGCCCTGGGGCAGCAGCTCGCCACTGCACCGCACGCCCTGTTCGGGGACGGTGTCTCCATCCCCATCCGCGTCGCGGTACGCGTAGCTGCGCCACTGCCAGAGGAAGGCGTCCGCGGGGGCGCAGTCCTCGCCCTGGAGCGCGTATCCCCGGGGGGCCAGCTCGCCCACGCACCGGGCTTGGGGCTCACCCGTGCCATAGCCATCGTGGTCCGAGTCCACGTAGACGTCTCGCGTCCACCACACCGTCGCGTCCAGGTCGTCGCAGTCCGTGCCGCCAGACTGGAGGGTGTAGCCGCGAGGCAGGGGCTGAGAGGGCGCGAGGCAGAGCGTGCCCGGCGCGTCCACGGTGAGTCCATCCCCATCCTCATCCCGGTAGAGATAGGCGTGGGCCACCGCGCGAGTGGCGTCCAGCGGCGCGCAGTCGCCCGACACGATGGCGAACCCCGGCGGTGGCGGCTTGCCGGCACAGACGTCCACGCGGGCACCCTCGCCGACCCCATCCCCATCCAGGTCCGGCCAGCCGTCACGTGTGTCCTGGTAGCGGGCATCCGCGTCATCGCAGTCCTTGGGGCCGGCCTGCCCGCGATAGCCCCAGTGCGTCGCTCCCACGCAGGCCTCCATCGGGCTCTGCCCCGTGGCGCCGTCGCTGTCCAGGTCCTGATACACGTTGGAGAGCGTGAGCCACCGGGTGTTGTCCCTCGGAGCGCAGTCGCCCGCCATGAAGGCCCAGCCCGGCGGGAGGGCTTCGCTGGAGCCGCAGACCTCGCTCGAGTCCCCTTCACCCCAGCCGTCACCGTCCACGTCCGTGAAGGCGGAGACCTTCCGCGAGTACGCCCTGTTGAAGGGAGCGCAGTCCACGGTGTCCACCACGCCGTCGCCGTCCGAGTCTTCACTTCCTGGCGTGAGGCCATCGCCGCAGCCGGACTGAAGTCCGGACATGGCCAGCGCGAGCGCCAGCCAGACTCCTCGCATCGTGCGCATGGAGCAGACCGTCTTCCGTCAGGGAGCCGGCGGCGCGGCGCGGCGGGTGAGTTTGCAGAGGGGCATCGCGCCCTGGTACTGGAACGACACCTCGAAGAGCCAGGCCCCCGGCTTGTTCATGAGCAGCAGGGCCATCCGGTCACAGCGAGACACATGCTGGCTGGCGTCGTAGTAGGTGGGCGAGTAGGGGAACTCGAACTCCAGGGTCCGGGGCGTGTTCTCCCCCTGGAGGATGCCGGTGACCTCGATGCCGTTCGCGTGGACGACGGAGTAGCTGTCCACCGTCACGAAGACGTAGGGCACGTTGGGCTGGGGCGTCTCCGCCGCCAGCGCGGTGGGCGCCAGCGTCACGGAGGCGAGCAGCAGGGCGGCGGCGCGGAGGACTCGGCTGGGGTGCATCTTCGGCAATCCTGAAGCTGGGGTGGGGACGCCCCGGCAGGCCGGCGGGCGTCGCCTGCGTATACGCAGCGAGCCCATTTTCCTGTCCGTTTCCGGGGGATTTCCGGGCGACCTCCCAGGCGCCGGGGCCCTCGCCGCACCTTGTCACGGGGTGGGACCTGCAATACGCCTGGGGCATGTCCAGCGCCCCGCTCCCCGCCGACTTCCTCCGCGCTCTCTCCGAGGGCTTTCCCGCCGACTTCCTCACCCAGGACGCGGAGGAGCTGAAGGAGTACGGCCGCGACTGGACGCGCGTGTACGCCCCGGCCCCCAGCGCGGTGGCGCTGCCCCGCACCACGGATGAGGTCGCCCGGCTGCTCACCTTGTGCCACCAGCACGCCGTGGCGGTGGTGCCCTCCGGAGGCCGCACGGGCCTGGCGGGCGGCGCGGTGGCGGCGAAGGGCGAGGTGGTGCTGTCGCTCCAGCGCATGGCGCGCCTGGGCCCGGTGGACCTGCTCGGCAACACGGTGCGCGTGCAGGCGGGCGCGGTGACGGAGGCGGTGCACCGCCACTGCGCCGAGCACGGCCTGACGTGGCCGGTGGACTTCGCCTCCAAGGGCTCCAGCACCGTGGGCGGCAACATCGCCACCAACGCGGGCGGGGTGAAGGTCATCCGCTACGGCCTCACCCGCAACTGGGTGCTGGGCCTCCAGGTGGTGACGGCGGAGGGCCGCGTGCTGGAGCTCAACGGCGCGCTGGAGAAGAACAACACCGGCCTGGACTTGCGCCAGCTCTTCATCGGCAGCGAGGGCACGCTGGGCGTCATCACCGAGGCCACCCTCAAGCTGACGCAGCTGCCCGGCAAGCAGGACGTCTTCCTCTTCGCCGTGCCGGACGTGGCCGCCGTGCTGCGGCTGTTCCGGGACGCGCGCCAGCAGACGGCCTTCCTCATCTCCGCCTACGAGTTCTTCACGGACCGCTGCCTCGCGCGCGTGCAGCGCCACCGCAAGCTGCGCTCCCCCTTCGAGGCCCCCAGCGGCTGCTACGTGCTGCTGGAGGCGGAGTCCCGCGACGCGGCGGCGGTGGAGGCGTGGCTGGGCTCGCTCTTCGAGCGGGGGCTGGTGACGGACGGCACACAGGCGCAGGGCGCTTCACAGGCCGCGGAGCTGTGGGCGCTGCGCGAGGGCATCAGCGAGAGCCTGTCCGCCACGGGCCTGCCCCACAAGAACGACATCTCCCTGCCCGTCGCGGGCCTGGAGGCCTTCTGCGCGGAGCTGGAGGCCGTCTTCCAGTCGCGCTACCCGGGGTGGGAAATCTGCCTCTTCGGCCACATCGGCGACGGCAACCTGCACGTCAACGTGATGAAGCCGGATGCCCTGGAGAAGGCGGAGTTCCTGGCCCACACGAAGCAGGCGGACCCCACCATGTTCGAGCTGGTGCGCAAGCACGCGGGCAGCATCTCCGCGGAGCACGGCATCGGCCTGTTGAAGAAGGACTACCTGGGCTACTCGCGCTCCGAGGAGGAGCTGGCCCTCTTGCGTTCGCTCAAGCGGACCCTGGACCCCCGGGGCGTGCTCAACCCCGGGAAGATTCTGGACGCCTGAGCGCGCAGCGGGCGCGCGCGCCCTGGGTCAGGAGACGATGCGCGTCTTGATGTCCGTCGTCAGGCCGGCGATGGCGTCACAGACGGGGCGCGACACGTCCTGGTCCAGGTCCATCACCAGGTAGCCGATGTTGGCGTCCGTGCTGAGGACCTGCGCGTGGATGTTGGCGTTCAAGTCCGAGACGATGCGGTTGATGTCGCGCAGCACGCCGGGGATGTTGCGGTGCACGTTGAGGATGCGGTGGGTGCCGGGGATGAGCGGCGCCTCCACCATGGGGAAGTTCACCGAGCCCGTCGTCGCGCCCGTGCGGAAGAACTTGGAGAGGCTGACGGACACCTCCCTGCCGATGGACGCCTGCGCCTCCTCCGTGGAACCGCCGATGTGCGGCGTGAGGATGACGTTGGGCAGGTTCTGCAACTCGGTGACGAAGCCATCCGAGTTGCCCTCGGGCTCCTCCGGGTAGACGTCCACCGCGGCGCCGCCCAGGTGCTTGGAGCGCAGCGCCGCCGCGAGCGCGGGGATGTCCACCACCGTGCCCCGGCTGGCGTTGATGAGGCAGGCGCCCTTCTTCATCTTCGCGAACTGCTCGGAGCCCATCATCATGTGCGTGGACGTCAGCGCGGGGACGTGGAGCGTGACGAAGTCGGATTCGGCCAGCAGCTCGTCCAGCGTGCCCACCGCGCGCGAGTTGCCCAGGGGCAGCTTCGTCATCACGTCGAAGTAGAGCACCCGCAGGCCCAGCGACTCCGCCAGCACGCCGAGCTGGGAGCCGATGTGGCCGTAGCCGATGATGCCCAGCGTCTTGCCGCGCACCTCGTGGCTGCCGGTGGCGACCTTGCGCCACTGGCCCGTGTGCACCTCGCGGCTGCGGTCGAACAGCTGCCGCGTCAGGGCGATGATTTCGGCGATGACCATCTCCGCCACGCTGCGCGTGTTGCTGAACGGCGCGTTGAAGACGGGGATGCCGTGCGTGTTGGCGGACGTCAGGTCCACCTGGTTGGTGCCGATGCAGAAGGCGCCGATGGCGAGCAGCTCGTCCGCATGCACCAGCGACTCCGCCGGCACCGTCGTCTTGCTGCGGATGCCCAACAGGTGCACGCCCTTGAGGCGCTCGGCCAGCTCCGCCGGCTTGAGCGCGGAGGACGTGCGCTCCACCACGAAGCCCTCGGCGGCCAGCAGCGCCTCGGCCGAGGGGTGGATGTTCTCCAGCAGCAGGGCGCGGAACGGACCCTCGTTGAGAATCGGGCGCGTCGGGGACGGCGGGAACCGGGCAGTGCTCATGTCGCCGTGCGTTAGACCCCGGCCCCCAGGCTGTCAAGCGCGGGGTGAGGGGGCTTGCGGGCCCTGTGTCGAAGGCCGGGAAGGAGAGCGGCCCGCCGTGCGAGACGTGGGGGGTGGGGTGTCCGGAAAAAGAAAGCGGGCGGCCCGGCTTCCCGGACCGCCCGCGAGGGACTGGGAGTCAGGACCTTCGGACTACTGGACGGTCCACGCCACGGTGCCGGTGCAGGAGGTGCTGCCGTAGCAGCCCGCGCGGACCTGGTAGGTGCCGCCCGCGCCCGCGGGCACGGTGTAGTTGGCGTAGGACAGCGCGCCGCAGGAGTCGTCGTTGCTGGTCACCTGCTGGCCCGCGCTGTTGTACAGGCGCAGGTAGGTGTCGCCGGTGCCGGCGGAGCCCGCCACGGTGCAGGTGCCGAAGGAGATGCTCTGGCCTGCGGCCACGGTGATGTCCCGATTGGTGGTGCCCGTCTGCGCGCTGTTGGTGGCGCTGCCGCTGTACGTGAAGGAGCCGTTCGACGGCGTCGGGCCGGTGCCGCCGCCCTCCAGCGTCCAGGCCACCGTGCCGGAGCAGGTGCCGGAGGAGTAGCAGCCCGCGCGGACCTCGTAGTTGCCCGCCGTCGTCGCGGTGAAGCTCAGGTTGGAGCCCCGGCCGCCGCACCCGTCGTCGTTGCTGGCGACTTCGGTGCCGCTGGGGCCGAACAGGCGCAGGAAGGAGTCACCCGTCACGGAGGCGCCGGCGACGCCGCAGGTGCCCAGGGTGATTTTCTGGCCGGCCGTCAGGGCCACCGTCTTGTTGGTGGTGTTGGTGGTGGCGCTGGCGGTGTTGCTCGCGGAGAAGGTGAAGCTGCTGCCGCCCGTGGGCGGCGGGCCGGAGCCGCACAGCCGCGCGCTGGTGGACGCCTGGCACAGCGCGGTGATGGCGTTGTTCACATAGGTGATTTCCTCGCCGCCGCAGCCCGTCTCCGTGCAGGTGTTCACGACGTAGCAGCTGCCGCTGCGCACATAGTCCGTGTCGCCGCGCACGAGGATGCCCGCCAGGGTGTGGCCCGCCGTCTCGTACACGCCCGAGCCGGAGTTGCCGGCGAAGGTGTCCGTCGTCGCGACGAAGTAGTCCAGCGTGCTGGCGTTGGGCGTGCGCACCGAGCCGCCGGAGTCAATCTTGAAGGGGATTCCGCTGCCGGAGCCGATGACGGCCACGTTGGCGCCAGAGGCCAGCGCCGTGTTGCCGGCGCGCACGGGCGCGGGCGTGAAGCGCGGCGCCGCGGAGCGGTCCAGCTTGAGGATGGCGAAGTCCAAATCGCGGCCGCCCGTCGTCTCCAGCTTCTGCACGACGATGGACTGGCAGGAGAAGATGTCCGCGGTCGTCACCGTCTTCAGCGCGGTGGCGGACGTGCGGTAGTAGTTGAAGACGAAGCGCGTGTTGCGGCAGTCCGCCGCCGTCTCCACGCAGTGACCGGCCGTCAGCACCAGGTCGTCGTCGATGAGCGTGCCCGAGCACCAGGCCGCCGTCGGGTCCGCCCGGAAGCGCTGGTTGGTGCAGAGGGCCTCGTACGTGCCCAGGTTCGGGCCGTTGAAGGTGACGTTGTCGGGGTTGGTGGCGTTGAAGTCCGTGGGGGACATCAGCGCCACGGTGGCCTGCTCCGCCCGAGCCCTCAGCGTGGCGTCGGTGTGCTCGAACACGTCCTTGCGGTCATCGTTGCCGTAGACCACGGGCTGCTCGCCGGTCCCCGCCTCCGGAGTCTGGGATGCCTCCTCGCCAGGCGCGGCCTCGGGGCCCGGCTGACAGGCGGTGAAGGCAACAGTACACAGCAGCGCGCCAAGGAACTTCCGGGCGGCGCCATTCCGGGTGTTGGACATGTCGAGACGACTCCTGATGGGGGACAGATGCCCGCCGCGGGGACGGGCAGGTCGCCACTATAAAGGAGCCGGCCCGCGGAAGGGCAGCCGCCCTCCGAGGTGAGGGCGCTCAGTCCGCGTCGGGATTGCGCAGCCACTCCAGGGCTTCCTGCCGCGTCTCGAAGGTGCGCGTGGGGATGGTCAGCATGGCCCGCTTCGTCATGCGCCAGGCCTGCAGGCCGGAGGGGGCGTCAGTGACGACCCGCGCCGAGCGCTGCATCCCATGCAACTGCGCGTACGCATTGAGCCCCGCCATGGAGGCCACGACGTCCGTGGGCATCACCCTCAACTGGGACTGGTCCACCAGCGCGGACCACTCCCCAGCGAACGCGACAATCGCCTTCTTCACCTCCGTGAGGTACTCGGCCAGGTCGGCCGAGGTGACCTGGGGGGGGTAGACGACCTCGAGGATTCGGTCCTGCGCGTGAACGTTGATCTGGAATGGCATGGCTGGTGACGGCTCCGAAGGCCCGGCATCCTAGCCTCAGCCGGTGACACTCCGATACCCGACGCTTCCAATGTCCTGGAGGGAGGTAGGTCCTCCCGTCCTGTCCGGAAGCGCCCGGAATGTCAGACCCCCCGGCTAGTGACGTCCCTGCCGCCGACCCGGTACTGGCTGTGTCGAGGGGCGTGGCCCCGCGCGCTGGGGCCGGTGCCTCACGCCAGTTCCTTCCGGGCCCCAGGCCCACCAGGTGTCGCGCCGTGTTGTCGGTGTCGTCACGGGCGCTCGACTTCCTCGTGACGAGCGCTTGCGAGTGTCCCCAGGAGATTCCGTCATGCAGACCGAGCACCCCTCCACTTCGCTGGCATCCGCTCCGTGGGGCGTGGACCCGCTCGTGGGCGGGGTGCTGCACGGCCGCTTCCAGGTGCTGGAGGCGGTGAGCGAGAGCGACTCCACGCCGCTGTACCGGGCCCTCCAGCTCCCCTTGGAGCGGGAAGTGGCCCTCCGGGTGCTGACGTCGCCGCCCGAGGACCTGGAGGCGCGGCAGCGCTTCTTCCAGGAGGCCCGTGACGCCGCCAGTCTGGGCCACCCCAACACCGTCACCGTGCTCGACGCGGGCAGGACGGACGCGGGCACGCCCTACGTCGCCCTGGAGTGGCTGGAGGGGCGCACGCTGGCCCAGGTGCTCGCCTCCTCGGGGCCGCTGCCGTGGGCACGCGCGGTGGAGCTGGCCCGGGGCCTGGGGCGCTCGCTGCGTCAGGCGCACCAGCGGGGCGTGGTGCACGGGGACGTGACGCCGGCCCACGTCACGCTGGTGACGGATGCGTCCGGGCGCGAGTCCTCGCTCGTGAAGGTGCGCGGGTTCGGTCGGCTGCGGCCCGTCTCCGCGGAGTCGAAGCGGCTGTCGGTGCCGGAAATCACCGTGAGCGGCTCGTTCCACGGCGCGCACGCGTACATGGCACCGGAGCGGGCCCGAGGCGTCGCCGACGCGCGCGGGGACATCTACTCGCTGGGCGTCGTCCTCTTCCAGATGCTGGTGGGGCGCCCGCCCTTCGAGTCGGAGGACCCGCTGGAGCTGGTCTTCGCGCACCACAAGGAGCCGGTGCCGGCCTTCCGCGAGGTGCGGCCGGAGCTGTCCATCCCCCATGCTCTTGAGGCGGTGGTGCGCCGCTGTCTGGAGAAGCAGCCCGAAGAGCGCTTCGCCTCCATGGACGCGGTGCTGGAGGCGCTGCGGGACGTCGGAGGGGAAGAGGAAGCAGCGGAGCCGGTGCGCGCCCCCGTGAGCGCGCACCGGACGCGGACGGCTCAGTTCGTCGGGGCGTTGGCGGGCTTCTTCAAGTATTGGTCCAGGAACGCGCGGGTGCGGGAGTAGGCCTCCGCTTCGTTCTTCTTCTTGGTGAAGCCGTGGCCCTCGTCGGGGAAGAGGACGTACTCGACGGGGACCTTGCTCTTCTGCACGGCCTGGACGATTTCGTCCGACTCCGCCTTCAGCACGCGCGGGTCATTGGCGCCCTGGATGACGAGCAGGGGCTTGCGAATCTTCTCCGCGTGAAACAGCGGGGACACCTCGCGCAGCATCGCCTCCTGCGTCTCCGGGTTGCCGACCTCCTGGTAGAGCGCCTGACGCCGTGACTCCCAGTGGGCCGGCATGCTCTTGAGCGTGCGCAGCCAGTTGGACACGCCGAAGATGTCCACGCCCACGTTGAAGACGTCCGGCTGGAAGGCGAGGGCGGCCAGCGTCATGTAGCCGCCGTAGCTGCCGCCGATGATGCCCACGCGCGAGCCGTCCACGTAGGGGAGGGTGGCCAGGTACTTCTTCGCCTCGACGCAGTCCTGGAGCGGCTCCTTGCCGTGCTTCTGGTCATCCGCGGTGAAGAACGTCTTGCCGTAGCCGGAGCTGCCCCGGTTGTTGATGGCGAGCACCACGTAGCCGTGGTTGACCAGGTACTGAATCATCGGGTTGTAGCCCTTGCGGGACTGGCCACCCGGGCCGCCGTGGACCCACACGAGCGCGGGCGCCTGCTGCTTCGCGGTGGCCTGGTGCGGCTTGAAGAGGATGTTCGGAATCACCATCCCGTCGAAGGACTTGAAGCGCACCACCTCCGCGTCCACCAGGTCCTTGGCGTCGATCTCCGGGTTGAGGTTGTCCGTCAGCCGCGTGACTTTCTTCGTGGCGAGGTCGAAGACGTACAGGTTGCTGGGCGAGCGGTCCCCGTTGTGGTGGAAGGCCATGCGCTTCTCGCTGCGGCCAATGGACACGCCGGTGATGTCGCCCTCGGGGAGCGTGGGCAAGTCGAGCTGCTTGCCGGCCTTCACGTCATGCAGGCGGATGGCGGTGCGGCCGTCCGCGTTGATGCCGGTGACGCGCAGCGCGCCGTTCTTGGAGAAGTACGTGTACATGACGTCCCAGTCCGTCTTCTCCACCTCCTCCATCTTCCCGGTGGCGAGCACGTAGCGCACCGCGCGGGAGAACTCGGTGCCCTCGTCGGTGATGAGGTACAGCGCGGAGGACGTCGGGTCGAAGGTCGCCGAGGACCAGGAGGCGATTCCCTTGTGCGCGGAGAGGTGCTTGCGCTCCTTCGTGGCGAGGTTGAGGAGGTACACGTCGCTGTCGGCCGTGGTGTTGGTCTGGTCCAGGGCGAGCCACTTCTCGTCCGGGGACACGTCGCCCACGTCCAGGCCGCTCTCGTTCTGGTACAGCAGCTTGCGCTCGAAGCTCTTGGCGTCGTAGCGGTAGAGGTCCATGAAGCGCTCGTCGCGCTCGTTGGTGAGGACGTAGAAGGCGGACTCGTCGTGGCTCCAGCCGAAGAAGGACGCGCGGTGCTTGTCGCCCGGCGTGAGGTCCTTCTCCTGTCCGTCCGGCGTGCGCACGTAGAGGTGGTGCAGCTCGTTGCCGCCCTGGTCCTTGGTGAAGAGGATGCGCTCGTCCTTGGGGAAGTAGCCCACGGCGAAGGTGCTGTCCGTGGTGGAGCGGGTGAGCTGGGTGGGCTTGCCGCCCTTCGCCGGCGCGGAGAAGACGTTGTAGATGCCCGTCTGGTTGGACGAGTACAGCACCCGCTGCTCATCCGGGGAGAAGGACGCGCCCCGAATCAGGGTCGTCTTCATGAACTGCTCGATGGCGTAGTGCTTGGACGGGCGCGCCGTCTCACGCGCGGCGCCCGGCTTCTTCTCCGTCGCGGTCGGCTCCGGCTTGGGCGCGGCCAGCGCGAGGGTGGGGACGAGGGCCACGGCGGTGAGCGCTCGTGACAGGGAAGACCAGGTCGGCATGACGGCTCCGGGGGAAGTGGGGTGCGCAGGAGAGACACTCGCGCGGCGGCGCTGGCGCGGTGTCCCGTGCTTTCTACACGAATGGCCCGGGGCGCCATTGCCTGGACGCCTGCCGCCGCGAGTCGGCCTGGGGCTGTCTCCCGTGAGAGCGAGTCCAGGAGGGCTCCAGGGGCGCGCTCGGATGCCTGCCTCCAGGACCGGGCTGGCGAGATTGTCCCGAGGCGGGAAGTGCATACATGGCCCTCCCGGGTTGTGTTGGACGATGCACGACCCCCAGACGATGCCCCGCCCGCCGAGGCCAACGCCTGTCCCCTCCGTCCAGCGCAACCAACTGGTCCTTCCCGTCCCGGAGCGGCCAGCCCACGAAGCGCTCGCGGAAGCCCGGGGGTGGCTCGATGGCATCCACGAGCGGATGATGGCCGCCGAGGACGAGGTGCTGCACCAGGACATGCACTCGCTTCACCTGGGCCTGCTCACCTTGCGGCGCCGCTGGAGCGAGGAGGATTGGAAGTCCTTCTGCATGGACACCGCGCGAAAGCACCCGCTCCGCTCGTTCGTCCACCAGTGTCCCTTCACCCGAAGGGCCTTCGAACGCCCCCGGGGTTATGCGGGAGACGCGGCCCTCATCGACTACCTGTACATGGACCGGGCCGCGGACGAGCTTCACGCCGGCCGTGAGGTCTACCGGTACATGCATCAGCAACCCAGCGCGGTCAGCGTGCGCGAGCGCCGTGAAATGCTGGCGCGCGCCCTCGACGCGACGGCCGAGCGCGTTCCCCAGGGCGCGCGCATCCTCTCCGTCGCGTGTGGCCACCTGCGCGAGGCCGAGTCCTCCGCGGCGGTGCGCGAGCGCCGCGTTCAAGAACTCATCGCGTTCGACCAGGACCCACTGAGCCTCGCGGAGATATCGCACCACCAGCCGCTCGACGTGGTGCGCCCCCACTGCGGCTCGGTGCGCGCGCTGCTCGCCGGCAAGGTGGCCTTCAGCGAGTTGGACTTCGTCTACTCCGCGGGCCTCTACGACTACCTCTCCGCCTCCGTCGCCACGCGGCTCACGGGGCTGCTCTTCGGCATGCTGCGCTCGGGGGGCCGGCTGCTGGTGGCCAACTTCGCGCGCTTTCCTCCAGAGACGGGCTACATGGAGGCCTTCATGGACTGGTGGCTCACCTACCGGGAGGAGGACGACATGCGCGCCCTGCTCGCCGAGGTGCCGCTGGAGTTGATCGACTCCGTGCGGCTGTTTCGCGACAGCCAGGACAACGTCATCTATCTGGAGCTGACCCGCCGCTGAGCCTGGGGCTCGGGGGTGCGCTTTCAGTGCACGGGCGGCCCGGGTGGCTCCAGCTGCGAGGGTGGCCCGGAGCAGGGCAGGGTGACGGTGAAGGTGGAGCCTTCGCCCGGCGTGCTCTCCACGTCGATGGTGCCGCCCAGGGCCTGGACGATTTCCCGCACAATCCACAGGCCCAGGCCGAAGCCGCCGTAGTGGCGCACGGACACCGCGCGCTCGAAGCGCCCGAAGATGCGCGAGAGGTCCTCGTCGGCGATGCCGATGCCGAAGTCCCTGACCCGCAGTCGCGCGTGGCCGCCCCGCTGCTCCAGGGTGATTTCAATCGGCTGGCCGGCGCCGTACTTCATCGCGTTGGACAGGAGGTTTCCCACCACCTGCTCCAGACGCATGACGTCCCAGTAGCCCGCGAGGCGGTGCTCGGGAGCGAGCAGGCGCACCGGACACTCGGCACGAGCGAGCGCCTCGCGGCTGCGCTCCAGCTGGCCGTGGACCAGGGCCACCAGGTCCACCTCGGAGAGCTTGATGTGGAGCTGCCCCTGGGCGAGCCGGGAGATGTCCAGCAAGTCGCTCACCAGCCGCCCCAGGCGCTGCGTCTGGGCGGAGGCGGACTCCAGCTTGGTGGTGAGCTTCTCCGGCGGCAGGTGGCCCCCCGTCGCGCGGGTCTGGGCCTGGAGGCCCTGAATGTGGAGCTGGAGCGAGGTGAGCGGCGTCTTGAGCTCGTGCGCGGCGATGGAGAGGAAGTCATCGCGGCGGCGCACCGCCTCCTGCTCGGCGCGGTACAGGCGGCCCTGCTCCTCGGAGAGCGCGGCGATGCGCGCGAAGTTCTCCGCGTTCTCCAGCGCGGCGCCGGCCAGCACCGTGACGAACTCCGCCAGGTGCTCCTCCAGCTCACCGAACAGCGCGCCCACCTGTCGGTGCGTGGCGACGACGCACGCCACCGTCTTGCCGCGCACCTGGATGGGGGCGCAGAGCAGCGAGCGCACGCCGAGTAGCTCCATGCTCTCGCTCACGCCTCCGGGCAGTCCCTGCCCCAGCGTGGTGATTCGGCCCGTCTCCATCGCGCGGGCGAGGGCGGTGCGGCTGATGCCCACCGCGTCCGCGTCCTCGTCGTGGGGCAAGTCCCGGGGGTCCACCACCGCGCAGTGCTCGGCGCGCAGCAGCTCCAGCATGGACTGTCGCGCGGCCTCGAACACGGCTTCGCGCGACAGGGCGGACGCCAGCCTGCGGCCCGCCTCCAGCACGCGTGGAAAGCGGTCCACCAGGGAGAGGGTGCGGGTGCCTCCCCGCGCGGCGACCTCCGGTGACAGGCCCTCCTCCATCTCCTCCAGCGCCCGGGTGGCCGTGGCGAGGTCCGCCGCCGCGTCGGCCTGACCCAGCGCGCGGCCCAGCTCTCCCCGGGCCTTGAGGCTCTGGGCGTGCTCGTGCCGCATCTGCAGGGCCTCGGCCACTTGCAGTGACTGCTCCAGGAAGCGCCGGGCCGCGCGGGGCTGTCCTCGCAGGGCGGCCACCAGTCCCCGCTCGCGCAGCGCATGGGGGAGGTTGTTGCGGTAGGTGCGCGCCAGCGCGTGGGCGCGCCGTGCCGTGTCGTCGGCGCGCTTGAGCAGGGCCTCGCGGCGCGCGGCAGCCAGGGGCGACGTGCCCTCCGCGAGCAGCCGCAGCGCCGTCGCCAGCAGGGGGGCGATGGGGGCCACGTACTCCTGACGCAGGTGGGCCTCGTCCACCAGACGCGTGGCGCGCTCCAGTACCTCCACCGCGCCCGCGGCGTCGCCCTGACGCATCCGGCGCAGCGCCTCCGCCTGAAGCACGCCCGCGTAGCTCTGCGGGTCCGGCTGGTCGGAGTTGGTCAGCTCACCGTCCAGCAGCGCGCCCGGAAGCCTCCCGCCGGACGCCTTGGCCCACGCCTCCAGGCCCAGGCGCACCGAGTAGCGGTCTCCCAACGCGAGGGCCGCCGCGTGCAGTCGCTGGCTCGTCTCCAGCGATTCGCGCAGCCGGCCCAGCCGATAGAGCGCCATGGCCACCTGGAACGTGGCGTTGTTCACCTCCCACGGGTCGCCCGTGCGCTCCAGCAGCCGAATCGCCTCGTTGCACTTCTCGATGCAGTCGTGGAAGCGCGAGGCCGCGTAGCAGGCCAACCCGTAGAAGTGCAGCGTCTGGCCCTGGCCCCACACGTCACTCTGCTCCTGGCGCATCGCCAGGGACTTCTCCGCGTACGCGAAGGCGCGCTGGAACCAGGGCAGCGTGGTGAGCGCGGGCGAGTGCTCCGAGTACGCCTGCGCCAGCTCCGGCGTCGGTGGGTAGCGCTCCGCGAGGTTCAGGTCCCGCAGGTGCGCCCACAACACCGCCATGCGTCCGCGCCGGTACCAGTAGCCATAGGCGAGCCGGCTGTAGAGGCGCACCGCCTGGAGGTCGCTCTCCCCGCCCGCGAGCGGTCTGCGGGAGAGGAACCTGCGCGGCGCCACCGTATGCGCCGCCTGCGCCAGGATTTCCCAGACGGCGCTCGCGCCGGTGAGCACGCCCCCGGGAGGCACCCACCGGCCCATCAGCTTCAGGCCCTGCTCCAGCGCGAGCGTCGCCTCACCGAAGTCGCCGCGCTTGAAGGCCAGCTCTCCCAGGTGGCCCAGGACACGCGCCTGCTCCTGTTTGTCCCGCGCCAGGGCCTGGGCGCGCTCCAGTTGCTGGCGCGACTCCTCGTAGCGTCCGCGCAGCATGAGGACGTTGCCCAGGCCGGAGGCGACGCGGAAGCGCGTGCCCGCGTCCGCGCCCGCCGCGCCCCGTTCGGCGATGCGATAGTTCAGCTCCGCCATCTCCAGCGCGAAGCGCCTGCGCGCCAGCTCCGCGGCCACCAGCGCGTGGGGCAGCGCCTGTGCGTACTCACCCGCCGCGTCGAAGTGATAGGCCAGCTCGAACGAGTCCTGTGGCAACTGGCTCGCCGCCGAGCGCGCCGCCAGCCGGTGCAGCTCCCGACGCCGCTGCGGCGTCAGCATGTCCAGCAGCACCTCGCGCAGCTTGTCGTGCACGAAGGTGTAGCGCGTGCCTTCTCCCCACAGCATGTGCCGGCGGCGAGGCTCCTCCAGCGCGGCGCCAAGCTCCTCTGGCGAGGTGCCCGACAGCGCCGCCACCCGCGCCAGCTCGAAGGACTTGCCCAACACCGCGCCCACCGACAGGAGCCGCCGCGCCACCAGGGGAAGCAAACGCAAGCGGCGCACGAGGAAGGTGGCGGCCTGCCGCGACGAGCGCGCGTGCGCCATGGCCTCCGGCTGCACCTGCCACCCGGAGGCGCCGGACACGAGCACGCCATCCTCCACGAGCCCGTGCAGCACCGCGCTGGCCATGAAGGGGTTGCCCTCGGACAACCGCGCCACCAACTCTGTCGCCTCTGGTGGCAGCGCGCCGGCCATGGACTCCGCCAGCCGCGTCACCTCCGCGGCGCCGAAGGAGGCCAGCTTCAGGTGCGCGGTGGGCGCGAGTCTGCGCAGCAGGTGCGTGGGGCCGATGTCCTCGCCGCGAAACGCGAGGACGACGAGCACGCGTCCCTTGCCCTGTCGCCGCGCCTGAGACCAGGCCTCCAACGCCCGCAGCGTCAGCTCATCCGCCCACTGGCAATCATCCAGCACCACGACGGTGGGCTCATCCCGCGTGCCCAGCGCCGACAAGAGCGCGGTGAGCGCCCAGATGCTCCGGCTCTCGCCCAGGGACTCCGGCCCCAGGCCTCGCGCGGGCTCGGGAGAGGTCGGGCACAACACGGGCTCCAGTTGCGGCAGCACCGTGCACAGGCTGACCTCCTGTCCCGCGAGCCTCTCGCGCAGGGGCTCGGTGAGGGTCGGCTTCGACTGGAGGACCTGGGCGATGCCCGTGGCCACGCCGGCGAAGAGCTGGAACGGACGGCGCGCGGCCTGGTCCTGCGCCTGGCCCTGCAACACCCACGCATGGTGGCGGGCCGCCCTGGCCGCGAGCTCGTCGAGCAGCCGGCTCTTGCCTCCCCCCGACTCGGCCTCGACGAGGACGAGTCGTCCCGGCTCCGTCAGCGTCTGCTCCAGTTCCCGCTCCAGTGTGGCCACCTCCTCGTGACGGCCCACGAAGGACGGCTCGGCCAGGCTGCGTCGCGCATCCCTGGCGCCCGTGACGAGCGCGGGCTCCACCTGGCCCCGCGCGAGCGCCTCCTCCAGCTCCATCAGGTCCGCGAGCGCGGAGCTGGCCGACTGGTAGCGGTCCGACGGGTCCGTCTGCAACAGGCGGGAGATGACCTCCTCGAGCGCGCGCGGCGCCTCCACGCCCACGGCGCGCAGCCGGGGCCGGGCCGCCAGATGCTGGCGCAGCACCTCGCCCACGGAGTCGCCCGCGAAGACGGGCCCGCCGGAGAGGGCCTCGAACAGGACGACGCCCGCCGAGTACAGGTCCGACGTGGCCTCCACCGGTCGATGCAGCAGGCCGGCCTGCTCCGGCGACAGATAGCGCGCGGTGCCCACCGGCAAATCCCTCAGCGAAGGGTCCAACCGCTCGCTGCGCGCGAGCCCGAAATCAATCAGCGTGGCGCTGGAGAGCGGCTGGCCGGAGACGATGAGGTTGGTGGGCTTCACGTCCCGGTGCAGGACGCCATGGCGGTGGGCTTCGGCCAGCGCGGACAGCAAGTCCCGGCCCAGCGCGAGCGCCTCCGGGACGCTCAGGACACCGTGCGACAGGCGGGCCTCCAGCGTCTCGCCCTGGAGCCAGGGCGTCACCAGATAGAGCCACTCCCCGGAGGTGCCCAGGTGTCGCACCGGGACGATGAAGGGGCTGTCCAGATGGGCGAGGACGGCGGCCTCGTGCTCCAGCCGGTGCCGCGCCGCCGGGACGAGCGCCGTGGACGACGTCACCTTGATGGCGACGCGCTCTCCGGTGCGGAGGTCCACCCCATCCCAGGTGGAGATTCCACGTCCGGCCTTCAGGCGTTGGGCCAGCTCGAACCGGTTGTCCAGTCGGCGGCCGGACTGTGGCTCTCCTGGAACGGCGCCGGCGTATTGGAAGCCTTCAGCCATTCAGTGTCCTCGAGCTCCACCTCCGCAGCGCCCCTGCGATGCGGTTGGCCGCGCGTTCCGTCCTTCCGGCAAGGTTGGGTGTCGGACGGGACGCCGCCAAGGGGAGGGGCCGACGCACGTCCCCTGTGTGCCGACTCAGCCTTCAACAGCCGCGCGCGCTCCGTTTCCCTCCTGCCCCTCGAGCGTGCGGGGAAGCCTGCCCGTCCAGCGGCCGACGAGGCGGGCGCCCCGTCTTCCGACACGTGGGCGGCACATGCTAGGCCGGTGCGTGAACTCCGTGCGCTCTTCGCACCTGCTCAAGGTCCCATCCATGAAGCTCTCGCAGACATTCCTGGCCGTGCTGGCGCTGTCCCTGCTGCTCCCCGTCTCTTCCGCGCGCGCCTCCGACTATCCGCCGGACTACCCCATCTGCAGCGTGTACGACTCCGCGACGACGGGGCCCTTCGAGGTCATCCGCCACACGCGCCGGCTGCCCGGTCGCCTGGCGACGCTCACCGTCGCGTACCGGGGCTATCTGCGCGGCCTGTACCCGGACAATCAAATCTCCATCTACATCCAGCTCAACGGCCGTCAGCAGACGCTGGCCGCCAGCGCGGGCACGAACAACGATGCCTATGTCTTCCTGAACGCGGGGCCGCGCGCCTGCATCAAGTGCATGCAGTACCAGAACCTGCCCCAGTGCGCCGAGCACTTCGCCAACGGAGGCCAGGATGGCGTCTGGGTGTGCCAGCAGCCCTCGGCGGTGGAGAACGACCTCTTCTTCTACGCCTTCAACTCCAACGGGAATCAGAACGCGTGGGACATCTCCCTGGCCGCGACGTCCCATGGCCAGTGGGACAGCAACATGGGCAACAACTATTTCGCGCAGCTGCCGGCACGCTCCAGCTGCTGGTAGATTTCCGTCGCGAGCGGTCCGCATTTTCTGAGCGGCCTGGACATGCCGTCGCTTCAGGGGCTGCCATGGGGACACTTTTTTCGCGCCGTGACGATTGCCGCGGCGCATTCGCGCCCTGTGCTTGACACCCTGGGGGCCCCGGCGGAAAAGCCGAGCACATGAGGCGGCCCCCGCTTTTTCCACCGGGCCGCGGGGAGCCCGGGATTGAAGCTCGCGACGCTCAAGGATGGAACCCGTGATGGGCGGCTCATCGTCGTCAAGCGGGACAACTCGGCCTATGCGCTGGCCACCAATGTCGCCCTGACGCTGCAGGCGGCGCTGGATGACTGGGACACGAAGGAGCCGCTCCTGCGCGCGCTCGCCGCGCAGCTGGAGGCCGGCGCGGTGCAGAGTCGCCCGTTGGAGCAGTCGGCCCTGCATGCGCCGCTGCCGCGCGCCTACGAGTGGATTGATGGCAGCGCCTACATCAACCACGTCCTGCTGGTGCGCAAGGCGCGCAACGCGGAGCCGCCGGCCACGCTGAAGACGGACCCGCTGGTGTACCAGGGCGGCTCCGGCGAGTTCCTGGCGCCCACCGCCGACATCCCCCTGCCGGACGAGGCGTGGGGTCTGGATTTCGAGAGCGAGGTCTGCGTCATCCTCGGCGACACGCCTCGGGGCACCAAGGCCGCGGACGCGGAGAAGCACGTCAAGCTGCTGATGCTGGCCAACGACGTGTCGCTGCGCAACCTCATCCCGGACGAGCTGGCCAAGGGCTTCGGCTTCTTCCAGAGCAAGCCCGCCACGGCCTTCAGTCCGTTCGCGGTGACGCCGGACGAGATTGGCCCGGCCTGGCGCGAGGGCCGCATCCACCTGCGGCTGCGCTCGGTGCTCAACGGCGTGCAGGTGGGTGACACCGACGCGGGCCCGGAGATGCACTTCTCCTTCTTCGAGCTCATCCAGCACCTGTGCAAGACGCGCGGCTACACGGCGGGCACCATCCTGGGCAGCGGCACCGTGTCCAACGTGGACCGCGCCCGGGGCATCTCCTGCCTCGCCGAGCAGCGCATGATTGAGACGATTGAAGAGGGCAAGCCGAAGACGCCCTTCATGAAGCCCGGCGACACCATCGACATCGAGATGACGGGCGAGGACGGGCAGAGCGTCTTCGGTCGCATCTCCCAGAAGGTGGTGAAGACGTCATGAAGGCCCCGAGGCTGCACAACTACTGGCGCTCCTCCGCCTCGTGGCGGGTGCGGCTGGGCCTGCGCCTCAAGGGCGTGGACTTCGAGTACGTGCCGGTGCACCTGCTCCAGGACGGCGGCCAGCAGCACTCGGACGCGTACCGCGCGCTCAACCCCATGCGGACGGTGCCCACGCTGGAGTGGACGGAGGCCGACGGCACCGTGCGCCGGCTGTCCCAGTCGCTGGCCATCCTCGACTACTTGCAGGAGCGCTTCCCGTCGCCGTCGTTCTTCCCGGAGGACGCGTACCTGCGCGCCCGAGCGCGGATGCTGGCCGAGTACGTCAACTCCGGCATCCAGCCCCTGCACAACCTGGGCGTGCTCCAGCGCGTCAAGAACGAGCTCAAGGGCGACGACAAGGCGTGGGGAGCGCACTGGTGCACCCGAGGCCTGGAGGCGCTGGAGCAGATGGTGCAGCCCACCGCCGGGCGTTACTGCGTGGGCGACACGGTGACGCTGGCGGACGTGTGCCTCGTTCCGCAGCTGTACGGCGCGCGCCGGTTCGCGCTGGACATGACGCCGTACCCCACGCTGCTGAGAATCGAAGCGGCCTGTGCGGAGCTTCCCGCGTTCCAGGCGTCCCACCCGGACCGGCAGCCCGACGCGGCGCCGGCCTGAGCTTCGCCCGGCTCCTCCGGGCCCGTGAGCCTGGGGGCACGTCGTCAATGAGTGGCGGAGTAACCGTCCTTCATTGACGACGTGAAACGGACGACGTGAAGCGCGGGCCTACTCGTCGCGCAGGGCGATGATGGGGTCCACGCGGATGGCGTGACGGACGGGAATCAGCGTGGCGAGCAGTGCCACGATGACGAGGAAGAGGGCCATGCCCGCGAAGAGCACGGGCTCGAAGGAGCTCACGCCGTAGAGGAGCCCGGACATGGCCCTCGCCGCGCCGATGGCGCCGACCAGTCCCAGCCCCACGCCGATGAGCGTGGGTTGCAGGCCCTGCCGCAGCACCAGCCACACCACGTCCGACTGCTTGGCGCCCAGCGCCATCCGGACGCCAATCTCGTGCGTGCGCTGGGTGACGCTGTAGGAGATGACGCCGTAGACGCCCACCGCGCTGAGCACGAGCGCCACGCCCGCGAAGACGAGCAGCAGCACCACCGCGAGGCGGGGGGCCAGCAGCGTCTCGCTGACGACCTGGGTCATCGGCTTCACGTTGGTCATCGGCAGCTCCCCGTCCAGCTCGGACAGCAGGCGCCGCACCGCGGGGGTGAGCGCCGTGGGGTCTCCCGCCGTGCGCACGGCCAGGTACATGTCCCGCGTCGTCTCCTGACGCTGCGGCAGGTACACCGCCGCGAAGTCACCCGCGCCGCTGCCGAACGTCGCCACCTGCACGTCGCCCACCACGCCCGTCACCGTGCGCCAGACAGGCTTGCCGTCCACGTCGTTCATGGAGATGCGCCGGCCCACCGCGCTCCCGTCCGGGAAGTGGCGCTGTGCCAGGGCCTGGCTGAGCAGGACGACGGGGGGCGCGTCCGGCCCATCCTGCGGCGTGAAGAAGTTGCCCTCGCGCAGGGGAATGGACATGACGCGGAAGTAGTCCTCCGTCACCACCTGGAAGAAGACGTAGCGCACGTTGCCCTGGGCCAGCGGCGCCTCGCCCTCCACCTGCAGCGTGCCCCGGCTCCAGCTGGGGCCCAGGGGGAGATTGTTCGTCGCGGCCACGCCCTGCACGCCGGGGAGGGTGGCGACCTTCGCCAGCGCCTCGTCCTGGAAGCGCACCACCGACGCGAGGTCCGTGTAGCGCTGCTCATTCATTCCGAACTTCAGGGTGAGCAGCCGCTCACGGTCGAAGCCCGCGGGCGCCTCCATCATCGCGCCGAAGCTGCGCGCGTTGAGCGCCGCGCACACGGTGAGCACCAGGGCGAACGCCAGCTGCGCGGCCACCAGCATCTGCCGCAGCCGCTGCCGGCCCGCGCCACCACCGCGTCCCTCGCGTCTCAGCGCATCCGCGGGCTGCACCTTGGAGGCGCGCAGCGCGGGGGCCAGTCCGAAGGCCAGCGTGGCGACGACGGCCGCCGCCAGCGTGAAGGCGAGCACCCGTCCATCCAGGCCCACCTTGTGCCAGCCGGGCACGAAGCGCCCCACGTCCGCGGGAACACCCGCCCGCATCAGGCCGATGCCCCACAGCGCCAGCAGCAGGCCACCTCCGGCCCCGAGCAGCGCCAGCAGCAGGCTCTCCGTGAGCAACTGCCTGGTGAGCCGGGCCTGCCCCGCGCCGAGCGCGCCACGGATGGCCATCTCCTGGGCCCTGCGCGCCGCCCGGGCCAGCAGCATGCCCGCCACGTTGGCGCACGCGACGCCCAGCACCAGCGCGGTGGCCGCCATCAGCACCCAGAGCATCAATCGAATCGGCCCATCGCCGTACTCCCGCAGGGGAATCGCGGACACCCGATGGCCCGGGTCCAGCTCCGCCATGCGCGGCTCCAGCAGCGCCAGCTGCGAGCGCGCCGACTGCACCGACAGGCCCTCCTTGAGTCGGCCCACGGCCTGGTAGGAGTGCTCGCTCCACATCGTCTGCGCGTTGGCGGGCAGCGCGGTGGGCACCCAGAGCTGCGCGGCCTTGGGGAAGCGGAAGTCGGAGGGCATCACCCCCACCACCATGTAGGGCTCACCATCCAGCGTCACCGAGCGGCCCACCATGCCGGGGTCCGCGCCGAAGCGCCGCTCCCACAGCGCGTGGCTCAGCACCACCACCCGCTCGTGGCCGGGCTCACCTTCATCCGGTTGCAGCGTGCGGCCCTGGGCGGCACCCACGCCCAGCACGCCGAAGAAATCGGACGTGACGCGGTAGCCGACGAGCCGCTCGGGCTCATTCGTCCCGGTGAGGTTCAAGTCCCACGTCTGGAAGGCGGACACGCGCTCCAGGGACTGGGGATTGCGGTGCAGTTCATCCACCACCGCGGCGGAGAGCTGGTTGCGCGCATACCCCGGCGTGGCCTCGACGAGGAAGATGAGCCTGTCGAGCTGCGGGAAGTCGAAGGGCCGCAGCATCAGCGCGTCGAGGAAGCTGAAGATGACCGTGTTGGCGCCGATGCCCAGGGCCAGCGTCAACACCGCCACCAGCGTGAAGGCCCTGTCGCGCACGAGCCCGCGCACCGCGTACCGCATGTCCTGAAGGAAGGTGTCCATGGTCAGTGTCTTGGGCGTGTCGCGCCGTCAGGAGGGAGCTGACGGGCACCGGAGTCCGGCGGGCGGACGCCTTCCGGGGATGCGTGGGTTGCGGAGAACTTGAGGATAACAGTGGTGCACGGTGAAGTCGTCGGAGCCCGTCGCACGTCAGCGCCGCTCGTCGAGGGTGACCTTGCCGTCGAAGAGGCTCACCGTGCGCGTGGCGACTCGCGCGTGCGCCGGGTCGTGCGTCACCATGCAGATGGTGGCTCCGCCCTTGTGCAGCTCGGACAGCAACTGCATCACCGCCTCGCCATTCTTGGAGTCGAGGTTACCGGTGGGCTCGTCCGCCAGGAGGATGAGCGGGTCTCCCGCGACGGCGCGCGCCACGGCGACACGCTGCTGCTGACCGCCGGAGAGCTGCCCCGGCATGTGCCGCGCACGGTGCGCCATGCCGACCTTGTCCAGCGCGCGCTCGACCCGCTGCTTGCGCTCGGCGGCGGGCATGCCCCGGTACGTCAGGGGCAGCTCCACGTTCTCGAACACCGTCAAATCGCCGATGAGGTTGAAGCTCTGGAAGATGAAGCCGATGTGCCGGTTGCGCACCAGCGCGCGGTCCGACGCGGACAAGTCGAGCACGCTCTTGCCGTCGAGCAGGTACGTGCCGCGCGTCGTCGTGTCGAGCAACCCCAGCACGGCGAGCAGCGTGGACTTGCCGGAGCCCGAGGGCCCGACAATCGCCACCCACTCACCCTGGCGGATGTCGAGGTGGATGTTGGAGAGCGCGTGCGTCTCCACCTCCTCCGTCTCGAACACCTTCGTCAGCCCTTCCAGCGTGATGAGGGCCTTGCCCGTGTCCACGCCGGGGGTGCCCGCCAGGAAACCTGCTTCCGGGGCACTGGGGGGCTGCGTACCGCTCGCCGTCGTCGTCATTCCATCCTCCGAAAACTCTCGCGGGTCGCCTCGAGCGACTCCGCCGCCCACGCTCACCGTCGCGCGCCCTGTCGCGGCGCTTCCATCACCAGCACCGAGGGTACTCGATGGGGCTCGGCCAGGCGCAGCAGCGCGTAGCCGGTTCCAGAAAGCCCCACCATGAAGCCAGGTGTCTCCACACCCAGGGGGACGCCGGAGAGCCAGCCATGCTTCCTGGCGCTCGCCAGCAGTGTGGCGCCCCAGCGCCCCAGCTCGTCGTCCGTCGCCACGTCCCCGCCGGCCGCCTCGCGCGAGGCCAGCAGCAGCTCCAGGCTGCCCGGGTCGCCATGGCACAGCGAGTGGTCGCGTCCCAGGCCCAGTGCCCGGGTATCCCGGAGCGCCGCGGCGAGCTCCTCGCGAGCCACGCCGTCCTCCAGGTGTCGCAGGGACGCGAGCCGTCCCAGGCCGATGCCCGTGGAGCCGTGGCACCAGGACGTCTTGAAGCGCGGCGTCTCGGGCCGGCCTCGCAAGTCGAGCCAGTTGTCCTTCTCGGGCACGAAGCACGAGCGCTCGTAGGCCAGCGCCTGTCGTGCCGTCTCCAGAAAGCGCGCCTCGCCGGTGAGCGCATGCAGCTCCACCAGCGCCAGGGCGATGCCCGCGGTGCCATGGGCGAAGCCCGTCAGCGCCGCGTCAGGCTCCAGCCGCGAGTGCCAGCCCACGCCTACCTTCTGCGCGCGGGCGCTCGCCAGCAGGTGCTCACCGCAGCGTCGGGCCACCGCGAGCACATGCTCGGAGGGCGCCGTGCGGTGCAGCGCCGCGAGCGCCAGGATGCATCCGGCCGCGCCATCCAGGATGTCGAAGTTCGCGTCCTGCTCGATGAGCGGCTCCAGCCGCGCCACGCACGTCGCCGCATGGTCCAGCAGGTCCGGCCGCCGCCACAGCGTGCCGAGCTGCGTGTACGTGTAGAGCAGCCCGCCCCACCCGAGGAAGCCTCCCACCGACGCCGGCTGATGGCGGGGCTCGCCGTGCTTGCGCACCATGGTGTGGACGGCGCCCCAGGCCAGCTCCGTGTAGCGGGCCTCGCCCGTCACCTCGCCCAATGTCGCCAGGAAGAGCGCCACGCCGGGCAGTCCACCGTAGAGGTCCAGTCCCAGGGGACTCAGCCTCCACTGCCGGTTCCAGCCCAGCGTCAGGCCGAACCAGGAGCACTCCTCACGGCCGCCCACCGCCAGAATCTCCAGCCGGTCTCCCAGCGCGCGGGCCGCGTCGAGCAGCTGCTCGCGGGTGAGCGGGGTGGTGCCCGGGACGGGCTCATGGCGCGCGAGCCGGAGCGGGTCCGCTTCGATGCCCAGCGTGGCGAAGGAGGCGCGGATGGCCCAGACCTGCTTCTCGAAGTCCTGCTCGCCCAGCCGGTCCACCTGCTTCTTCAGGCGCTCCAGTCCCCGCTCGTCGAAGACGCCGGGAATCTCCTCGCCGGGCTCGCCCCAGACGCTCGTGCTGTCGGGCACCGTGGTGAAGAGCGGCACGTCACCGCGCTCCAGCGACTGGCGCTCCGCCTGGTTGACCTGCGCGAGGAACGGGAAGCGGTCCGTGTCGAGCCACAGCCGCTCGAAGAAGCGGTCCCGGTCCAGCGCGTTGCGCAGGAGGTCCGGGTGGTGGCTCTCCATGAGCATCGTCTTGTAGACGAACGTGGGCCGCAGCAGCGTGCGCACCTCCACGTGGGCGAAGCGCGTCAGCAGGCCCCACTCGCCCAGCAGCGAGTCCCGGTGCTGGCGCAGCAGCGTGTAGACCTCCGAGAAGCCGCGCACGACGCTGTCCTGGTAGTGGAACAGGTCCACGTCCTCGCCGTTGAGCGTGGGGCGGTTGAGGCCTCGACGGAAGGCGCGGGGCTTGCGCGTGTAGTGCAGCTCGTCCGTGCCGGCGCCCTCCATCATCGGGGCGTTGCGGTTGCCCGCGTGGCCCTCCGGGTTGCCCATGCCGCTGATGTCCACGCCCGCCGTGCGCGCGTCCTCCCACGCCCGGCCCGGCAGGAGCCCCACGCGCAGCACGGAGGCGAACACCTCCTGCTCGCGAAGCAACAGGTCCGCCTGCTCCATCAGCCGCAGGGGTGGATGCAGCAGCGACTCCAGGTCGATGAGCACCGGGTGCTCACCGGCGGCGATGACGTTCTCGAAGTGGAAGTCCGTGCCGTCCAGCAGGTACAGCAGCGCCAGGTAGCCGCCGTGGCGCTGGTAGAAGCGGTGGACCTGCGCCTCGTCGGTGCACGTCTCGGCCTCCACGCACTGGACCCAGCCGTAGCCACCGCGCTCGACGCGAGGGGTGAGCGGGAAGGGCGTGGAGACACCGCGCGCGTTCACCCACTCCAGCAGCGCATGGAAGTGGTGGTCTGTCGCCAGCGAGCGAGGCTTGTAGATGACGGTGAGCCCGGAGGAGAACGTGACGCGCGCCACCGAGTGGCCGCCCCGGTGGATGTCTCCCAGCCCCGCCTTCAGCTCGGTGAGCTGCCCCAGCGCCTTGCCGGCATGCAGCACCTGGCGCAGCGCCTCCTGGTCCGCGCTCAGCCGCTGGAGGAACTCCAGGCTCGTGTCGACCCACAGGGTGACACGTGTCACCAGGTTGCGAGCCAACACCGGGTACTCGCGGTACAGCGCGGCGAGGACGTCGGGCTGTCGCAGCCGCTTCACGAAGGACTGGAAGCGCTCCGGCGGCGTCTGGCCATCGAGCAGCTCCGACAGGCGAGCCACGTGCAGCTCCAACACGAGCGTGCGGCTCAGCAAGTCCAGCACGGTGGGAGGCAGCGAGGCGAAGAGCACCGCGCCCACCGTCTCCGGGTCGAAGGGCAGCGGCGCTCCCGAGGCGGCGAGCGCCGAGATTCCGGCCTGGAGTCGCTCGAAGCCCTGACGCAGGAAGGGCTCCGCGGCGACGATGAGCGCCGCGTTCGGGCTGTTCACATACGACGCGGGGTAGGGCAGGCGCGTGGTGGGAGCGGGCCGCGCCAGGGCCTCTTCCACGTCGTGCATCCACGCGGGCGCGACGGGGATGCGGGCGCGCACGGCCTCGATGGGCTCACCGAGCAGCCGTCGCAGCGTGTCCTCGGAGATGCCCGCGGAGGCCAGCCGCTGCGCGAAGAGGGCGTCGTCGGAGAGCGGGGGCTTCTCACGCCAGCGCTTGAGCCGGCGCTCCGCCAGGGCCGCATCCACCGAGCCGCCCGGCGTGTCCGGGTGGGCGCGCAGGGAGGCGATGCGCTCGGTGAGCGTGAGGGCGTGGTACCAGGCGAGGTCGGGCGGCGGCTGGGACATGGTGGAGGTCGAGGAGTGCCGCGTTCGGAGGGGACCACCTGGGTGGCACCGCGCCGGTCGTCAGGTGGCCAGCGGGCGGGAGGGGTTGCGCAACCAGTAGTGCCGGAAGGCGAGATAGGCCTTCACCTGGAGCGGCTGTCCGGGTTGGTGGATGAGCTTCACGTGGTTGATGCGGCGAGCGAAGCCGCTGTGCTGACCGGGCATCCGCTCGCTGGCGCGCACCAGGTTCTCCGGCCACTGTCCGGGATGGGTGAGCGAGCTCTGCACGCCCGCCCAGGTCATCAGCGCATCGCGCTTGAGCGGCGTGCACAGCCCCTGCGCCACCAGCGTGTCCAACCACCGCTGCCAGCGGGCCGGGCTGGGGTCCTGGTCCAGGATGCACTCCAGGCCGAGCTTGGGGTGGATGCCATCACCCACGTCGATGTCGAGCGTGAAGTCGTCCACGAAGGGCCGCGTCTCCTCCAGGAGCGCGTCGAGAACATCGGCCTCGCCCGGCCAACCCGCGTCGCGCAGCGCGGTGCCCAGGCCCTGATGGGGCAGCCCGCGGATGCACAGCCGCAGCGCGTCCGTGTGCCGGGAGAACATCATCCCCACCTGCTCGATGCGGGGCGGGCCCGGCAGCAGCTCCAGACAGCGCAGCATCGCGGGGGGAATGTCCGCGCGCCCGGGGCCGCGCAGCAGCTCCAGGCTGCCGCGCACCGTGTCGAGCAGGTCCTCCGGAGGCTGCTCCGGCCCGAAGAAGACGCCGGGGATGGGAACCTCGCCCTCCAGTTCCTGAAGGTCGAACTCCAGCCACATGTCCCTCACCCGCCGGTGCAGGGGCGAGGTGGGACTGGCCCACGTGCGGCAGTAGTCGCGCACCCGCTGCCAGACGGGGCTGTGCAGGAACGCGTCGGGCGGGTGGTAGTCGGGGTGGTGCCCCGCGAAGGCGGCGCGGGTGCCATCGGCGGCGAGCAGGTTGATGAGGAAGTCGCCCACCGGTGCGTCGTCACCCAGCCTGCACTCGAAGCCGCTGCTCGCGCACGGGGGCAGCTGCCGGGCGATGCCGAGGATGGGCCGCAGCGCTTCGGGCGAGACGAGCGCTGGCGGGACGAACGGCACGGCGAGCCGCAGATAGTCTTCCATGGACAGACGCAGGGGGAGCCTCTCTTCGTTGCGTGTCGGGGATGGAGCTCAGCCGCTGAGCCGCTGGGAGTGAGGGGGGAGCTCGGCGGCCACCTTGCCGGGGGCGTCTTCCGAGAGCTGCTTGCGCACCAGCTCCACGTAGTGGCCCTCACGGCCCATCAGCTCCACGTGGGTGCCGCGCTCGACGAGCTTGCCGCCGTCCAGCACGAGGATGAGGTCCGCGTCGCGCACGGTGCTGAGCCGGTGGGCGATGAGGATGCGCGTGCAGGACAGCGCCCCCAGGTTCTCGTCCAACGTGCTCTCGGTGAGCACGTCGAGCTGGCTGGTGGCCTCGTCCAACAGCAGCAGCGCGGGCTTGCGCACCAGCGCCCGGGCCACCGCGAGCCGCTGCCGCTGTCCACCTGAGAGCCCGGAGCCGCCCGAGCCGGAGATGACCGTCTCGTAGCCCATGGGCATCTTCTCGATGTCGTCATGGATGACGGCCAGCTTCGCGGCCTCCATCACCTGCTCCAATGGGAGGGACGGGTCGCTGAAGGTGATGTTCTCCCGGAGCGAGCCGCTGAAGAGGAACGGCTCCTGGAGCACTGCGCCGAACTGCCCACGCAGCATGACGTAGTCCAGCGACTGCATCGGCTGGCCGTCGTAGAGGATTTCGCCCGTGGAGGGCTCGTGCAGGCCGAGCAGCAGCATGGCCAGCGTCGTCTTGCCGGAGCCGCTGCGTCCCACCAGCGCCACCTTCTGCCCAGGCTGGATGCTCAGCGAAATCCCGTCGAGGACGACGGGCCCCTCGGGCGAGTAGCGGAAGCTGACGTCCTTGAGCTCCACCTGGCCGGACAGCTTGTCGATGGGCTTCACGTCCGGCAGCGACTGCTCCGGCGTGGCCTCCAGGATGTCGATGAGGCGGTTGAGGTGCGCGCCCACCATCTGGAGTTGCTGGCCGGTGGCGGTGAGGGACGCGAGCGGCTGGATGCAGGAGACGGCCAGCGCGTTGAGCGCGAGCATGGTGCCCAGCGACATCTCCCCCGCGAGCACCTGGCGCGCGCCCAGCCACAAGAGCAGCAGCGGGGCCAGCGTGCGCAAGGTCAGCAGCGCCGAGTCCAGCACCGACGACAGGTGGTTGCGGCGCACCGTCACGTTCAGGTGCTTCATGAGCAGGTTGGACCAGTGGTCCAGCACCCGCTGCTCTGCGCCCGAGGCCTTGAGGGTGGCCACGCCAATCAGCGCCTCGGTGAGGTAGTTCTGCGACTCCGACTGCGCCGTCAGGCTCTCCTGGGTGAGTCCATGGATGCGCTGGTTGGTGCTCAGCAGCAGGGCCACTTGGATGGCGCCGATGATGATGGAGACGATGCCGAACAGCGGCGCCTGGAACAGCAGGATGGTGAAGTAGACGAGCACCAACAGGCCGTCGAGCACCACGGACAGCGTGCGACTGGTGAGCGCCTCGCGGATGGCCACGTTGCTGCCCAGCCGCGTGAGCAAATCGCCGGTGGTGCGCTGCTGGAAGAAGCGCAGCGGCAGGGTGAGCAGGTGGCCGAACAGCCCCAGCATCATCCGCGAGTCCAGGCGGGCGTACAGGTAGATGATGACCGCGGAGCGCAGGTAGCTCGTCAGCCCCTGCGCCACCACGAGCACCCCCATCCCCAGCCCGAGCACCGTCATCAAATCCACGGCGCGATACGGCAGGACGCGGTCCACGACGACTTGAGTGAGCAGCGGCAGCGACAGGCCGATGCCCTGCATCATCAGCGAGGCGGCGAAAATCTGTCCCAGGAACGCGCCGAAGCGCGGCACGCCCACCACGTAGGACAGCACCGTGCGCCAGGACGACTCGCCCGAGTGCTTGCGACGCTGGAACTGGAGGCTCGGCTCGAACGACAGGGCCAGGCCCGTGAAGCCCGCGTCGAACTCGGCGGCCGTCAGCCGGCGACGTCCGCGCGCCGGGTCGACGACATCCACGTGGGTCGGCGTCCAGCGCTCCACCACGAGGAAGTGGTTGAACTCCCAGAAGACGATGGCGGGCAGGGGGATGCGGTGGAAGTTGGCCAGCGTGACGGAGTAGCGCCGCGCGATGAGGCCATGCGTCCGTGCGGCGCGGACGATGGCGAGCGCGGAGGCGCCGTCACGGCCGGTGTCCAGGCACTCGCGACAGTCGGCCGCGGCGGTGCGGCGTCCGTAGTACGAGAGCACCATGGCCAGACACGCGCCACCGCACTCCCGTGTGCTGAGCTGGAGGATGACGGGCACGCGCCGACGGCGGAACCACAGCACCAGCGGCCACAGCAGGCGCATCACCCGGTCCAACAGCCGGGGCGACGGCGCGGGGGATGCCGAGGGCGGCGCGGTGGGCTCCGGTGGCTGCGCGGTGGAAGACGAGGGCTGTGTGGCAGAAGCCGAGGGCGGCACGGAGGGCTGTGTGGCAGAAGCCGAGGGCTCCGTGGGCTGCGCGGTGGAAGCCGAGGGCGGCGTGGCAGAAGCCGACGGAGGTGTGGTGGGCTCCGTGGCCGAAGCCGAGGGAGGCGCGGTGGGCTCCGTGGCCGAAGCCGAGGACTGTGCGGTGGACTCCGAGGGCGGCGCGGCGGGCCTGGTCGGAAGGCTCATCGACCGTGGCTCCGCGCGGCGTCACGGTTGAACGCAAGCAGCTCGATGAGTCGCTGCGAGCCCACACGGACGCTCACCGGGAAGGTTCCGCCCAGGAAGTCGGACGGCGACGGGCCCTCGGGCGATGTGCTCAGCCGCGCGACGAGGACGGCGGAGGGAGCCGCGTCGAGCCGCGACGGCACCAGGTCCACGCCGAAGCGCTCCCGCGCGGCCTGGGGGCTCAGCAGTCGCGGCTCCACGGCGAGCACCTCCGCGCGCAGGCGTGCGGCGGGGGACGAGGGCTCCACGACGAGCGGCTGCTGGGGCCGGAGCGCGGGGAGCGACTGGTGCGACAGGAAGACGAGCAGCAGCGGCTCACCCGGCCGGGCCAGGGAACTGACGCGCGTGCCCTCCACGACGATGGCCACGCCGGACTCGAAGCGGGGGACCTGGGCGCTCCATGCAAGGGCACCGCAGCCCAACACCAGCACGAGCGCCAACCACATCAGGGCCTGGGCGCGCGGTGCGACGAACGCGGGGAGCACCAACTGGGAGCGTCCCTGGACGAAGCGCTCCAAGGCGCCCGTGCGGAAGATGGAGGAGGGGGGCGCGCTCATGAATGGCCCTTCGCCAAGGTGGCTCCCGCCAGGGGTGTGGGCACTGGAGGCACTGTGAGAACGCGAGACATCTCAGGCGGCTCCACTGCCTTGTGGGCAGTGAAGCACGGTCCTGATTGAGACTAGCAGCTGCACCAGTCGCAGCTGGCCGCGGCCAGACCGCCCGAGGCAACGCCGAGGACTTCGTCGGTCAGCTCCAGGATGCCGGCCGGGTTGGCGGGGATGAGGTCCCGCTCGGACTCGGACAGGTTGTTGCGGAACTCCTCGTCCTTCCACGCACGGATGATCTCAGACTTGACGGAATCAGACATGGGCTTCTCCTTTACAACGGGAGTACAGCGAGGGACCTGCGGCAACGCACCCGGGAATCGCCTGCCAGCTCGCCTCCCGAGAAAGCCCAGTATGAGTTGACTAACGAACCGCCGGCAAGGCAGGGGTATCATTTTTCACTGATACTTGAATGTATTGCCGGAATTCAGGGAGTTCTCGTCACAAAACTTCATGAACCGGGGGTTGCGTCCGCGTGCGAAGGAGGGGGCGCCTTTCGACGGCGAGCCGCTCCAGCAGGGACGCTGCGCCAGCGCTTCCCGGGGCCTGGGCGAAGGCGTGTTGGAGCCTCCGCGCATGGTGTCTCAAGGAGGCGTTGTCTCGCAGCGCGTCCACCTGCTCCGCGAGACGGGCGACGGAGACATCCTCGGGACGCAGGTGCACGGCGACGCCCGCGGCCAGACAGCGGAGGGTCAAATCAGACTGCTCTCCGCCGCCGCCGCCTGGGATGAGAAACAGGGGCAGTCCATGGGTGAGCGCGCCGAGCACGGCGGCCGTGGTGCTGCTGGAGATGATGCCCTGGGCAAAGGGCAGCACCGCGGCCTGGGGGACATGGGGCCGCACGAAGAAGTTGGCGGGCACGTGTCCCACCTCGCGGTCCAACCGGCCGGTGGAGGCCGCCACCCGGATGGGTTTGTCTCCGAGCGCGTCGCGCAATTCCTCCCAGAAGCCGGGGGAGTTGAACACGCGTCCGGGCTGCGCATAGAGGAGGGGCTCTCCCGAGTCGCGCGCCTCCGCCAGCCATTGCTCCAGCTCCAGGTTCGGCTCGATGAAATCCCAGCCGAGGCTGCCCACCAGGTGCGTGACTTCGGGCAGCACGTCCAGCGGGCCCTCGAGCTCCTCGACAGTCTGGAGCAGGTGCAGGTCTCCCAGCAGCGGTGACTGGCTGGAGGGGACGTCCCGCTTGGGCAGCCAGAACATCTCACGGCCCAAATCGTAGGACTCCATCAGCCGCGCGTAGCGGTCCTTGAGGAACTCGTCATAGGGGAGCGTGCCGGCCAGCCGGTGGACCTGGTAGGCGCGGAACTCGGGGGACATCCGCTCCAGCATGGCGTCGGTGGGCAGGATGCTGGCGGCCAGGCCGATGACCGCCGAGGGAATCTGGTGTCGGGCGCCCGCGAGCACCGCGCCGAAGGCCATGGCCTGTCCCACGAGCACGTCGGCGGAGAACTCGGTGAGGGCGTATTCGATGTGTTTCACCTGCCGGGCCTGCTCCAGCGGGTTGGCGGTGCGCTCGACGACGAAGCTGGGGCCGTCCTCCTTGCCGCGAGGAATGCGTCGCAGGCCCACTCGTTCCAAAAGCGGGCTCATGGTGGGGCCGGTGGCGAAGGCCACCTCGTGGCCGCGCTGGCGCAGCTCCAGTGCCACGGAGATGGCGGGACCGAGGGAGCCGTAGCTGGTGAGGGACGTGAAGAGGAAGCGCATCGCCTGTCCTTCGGGGCGCCCATGGCGCTCAGGTGCACTGCCAGCGACTGTAACAGCTTCTTGTTTCGCTGCTTTCACGGTGGCCTGTCTGTCTCGGGCCATCCTGGGTCATGCTACGGCCGAGCGCCGTGGCGGCGGGTGCGCGACGCGGGGTTCTTCCGGAGTGTGAAGCATGGAGATGTCGGCGGTAGAGAAAGACGCACTCGTGAAGGCGCTCGGCGCCGGCGTCAGACAACCCATCCTGTCTTCACCGTTGGAGCTGCGGCCCTACAGCCACGACTTCGGCGGCATCCAGCAGCGGCATCCGGCCGTGGTGGTGCGTGCCTGGAGCGAGCAGGACCTGGTCCACACGCTGCGGGTGGCGCGCGAGCGCGGTGTCCCCGTCACGGTCCGAGGCTCCGGCCACTCGCTGCGAGCGCAGTCGCTCAGTGACGGCGGCATCGTGGTGGAGAACGTGGGGGGCGAGCCCGACATCCTGGTGAACGAGGATGGCACGGTGGAAGTCACCACGCGCACGCGCTGGGGCGAGCTGGAGGCGGCGCTCAACATGGTGGGCCGCACCGCGCCCGTGCTCACGGACCACATGGCCACGGCGCTGGGCGGCACGCTGTCCGTCGCGGGTTATGGCGCGCGCTCGCTGCAGTACGGCGCGCACCTGGACCAGGTGGAGCGGCTGCGCCTCATCCTGCCGGATGGCTCCGCGCGTTGGTGCTCGCGGACGGAGGACGGTGAGCTGTTCCAGTACGCGCTCGGGGGTTTCGGACAGGTGGGCGTCATCGAGCGCGTCGTCATGCGGACGCATGCGTATCGTCCGGCGGTGCGGGTGCAACTCAACGAGTTCGACTCGCTGGGCGCGCTGGTGGAGTCCCTGGCGTGGACGGCGGACTTCGACGGGGGCTCACCGGACCACTTCTTCGGACAGCAGAAGCGCGGGCAGGTGCAGAGTGTCTTCGGTGCCAGTCACGAGGACGAGGCGAAGGCCGCGTCCACCCCCATCCCCGGGCCGCTGGAGAAGCAGGCGCAGCGGCGCACACACCTGCTCGTCCGCCCCGGCTACTTCATCCAGGCGCGGACGCGGGCCGATGGGCCCCTGGACACGCTGCCTCGCCAGTACTGGAGCGACTACTGCTTCGACTACGAGGGGCTGAAGGCCTTCGTGCAATACCTGGAGGCCGGTCCGCGCGAGCGCATCTGGGACGACAACTGTCTGGTGCGGATGCTGGCGTTGAAGCGGGGCGAGGTGCGCTGGCCGTTCGACATCCGCTCGATTGGGACGACGGCTTCGAGGCTCTACGGCATCGGCGTCTACTACCGCATCGAACCCGGAGAGGACGCGAAGGCGGAGCTGGCCCGACAGGCGCACCGTGACTTCCTGGCGCGCTGTCTGGAATTGGGAGGGCGGCCCTACCTCTATGGCTGCAACGAACTGACGCCGGAGTTGATGCAGCGCTTCTACGGTGATGCGTATGCGCGGCTGAAGGCGCTGCGACGGGAGCTGGACCCGGACGGCTTGCTCAATCCGGGCGGGCTTCCGTAGCGCCTACTCGGGACGGAGCAGGCCCCGGGCCACGAGCACCTTGAGGACCTCGTGGGCCTGCTCGAGCCGGAGGCCGCCCGTCCACATCTCCACCTCGGCCAGGGAGAAGCGCTGTCGCTCGGAGAGGGCGCGTATCAGGGGCAGCGCGTCTCCACCGAGGGCGACCTCCGTGTTCGCGCCATAGACATACACCATGGACATCGTGGTGCCCGGCGTGGCGGGGCGCGCGGCGTAGACGAGGGGATAGGGCTCGGTGCGCACCAGGACGACGTCGGGCTGGAGCGGTGTCTCCGCCGTCTGGCGCGCCGGGGCGGGTTGAGGACTGGTGGTGGTGGCGCGTCGCCACAGGCGCTCCAGCTCCGTGTCATCCGCCGCCAGCTTGCCGAGCAGTGACTGCAGCTCCTCCAGCCGGGTGGAGATGAACCGCCGCACCTCGGGGGGCATGGCGCCGCCCATGGTGGGCGAGGCAAGCGAGGCGGGGACGAGGGCGCGCCACTCCACGCGCCCCTGGAGCACGCGCTCCAGCTCCGGGCCGAGGATGCCGAAGAAGCCCACCGTCTCGCAGGCCATGTTCATCGCGAGGGAGGACTCGGTGTTGGCCTTCGCGTCGTGCCAGCAGCCCGGCGGCAGGTAGAGCAGGTCGCCAGGCTCCAGGAGCACCTCCTCGAACTGGCTCGTATCCGGGGAGGCCACGTCCTTGATGGGCTTGCCGTCGCTCTGTCGGACTCGGCCGTCCTGCTCGACGATGGCGTTGCGCAGCGGGTAGTTCGCGGCGGGCAGGCGCGAGTACCGCCACTGCTTGCGGCCCTCAATCTGGATGACCATCGCGTGGCGCGCGTCGTAGTGCGTGTCCAGGCCCTCGCCCGGCGGGGACAGGTAGCAGTTGAAGCGGACGGGGCTCGTGAGCTGGAGCTGGCGCTTGATGTCGGCCGCGAAGCGCGCGAGCCCCGCGTCCCCCGCGCCGATGTCGTTGACGCAGACGGTGGTGCGCGAGGTGAGCGCCTCGCGGACCTGCTGTGGCTCAATCTGGATGGCGGCGTACTGGTCGTGACGGTTGCGCCAGAAGGCGTGGATGCCGAACGACGCGGGCGCTCGCTTGTCGAAGCCCGCGTGGAGGATGGCCCGGTCGAACCGCTCGCGGTCGAACAGCCCCTTGAACTTCCCGGGCGTGCCCCGGACGAAGAGCGCCTTCTTCTCCCAGTACTCGGCGAGGAACTCCTCCGGAGTGATGGGATGCAGCAGCTCCGCGAGTTCACGGCCGGTACCACCGAGCATCGGAAGACCCCTTGCACGAGTTGGCGATGTCTCAACGCTAGTCGCGAGACATGGCGCACGTCGAGGCACCCTCCGTTTCGCCCGGACGGGCCGGCTCAGGGTGCTGGCGCGAAGCTCGTGTGGATGGCCAGGGCTCGGGACAGCGTGAGCGTCACGGGCGTCTTCGCGGCGATTTCGAGCAGGCGGGCACGCTGCTCCTCGCTCACGGCGGGGCCCGCCGAGAGCACGCGCTCCACGCGCTCGGTGCCGTTCTCCCGGAAGAGCTTGAGCTTCACGGTGAGGGGGCCAAGGTCCCAGCCCTTGCGCGCGGCATACATCTTCAAGGTGATGGCGGTGCACGCGCCCAGCGAGCCCATCAGCAGTTGATAGGGTGCGGGGCCCTGGTCCGCGCCACCGAGGGCCGCGGGCTCGTCCGCCTGGAAGTGGTGCTTGCCGGTGCGAATCGACTGCGTGTAGCCGGTCTGGCTCTCGACGACGGCCGCCGCGAGCAGCGTGGTGTCTGGGGTGGTCATACCGGGCATGAATCCAGGACGGGGCCCGCGTGACAAGGCCCGTGCGCGGGTGGGAAGTCGCCCGGTTGTTTCAACGGCGCATCCCTCTTCCTGGGGTAGCTTTTCGTGACGATGCCTTCCCTGGAGCCCGCGAGCCCCGCGCCGTCCACCCCGCCAGACCGAGCCACGGTGCTGCGGGAGCTGGCGTTGCTGTTCCTCCGGTTGGGCACCACGGCCTTCGGTGGCCCGGCCGCGCACATCGCGCTCATGGAGGACGAGGTGGTGCGCCGTCGGCGCTGGCTCACGCGCGAGGAGTTCGTGGACCTGCTCGGCGCGGCCAACCTCATCCCCGGTCCCAACTCCACGGAGCTGGCCATCCACATCGGCCACCGGCGCGGCGGCTGGGCAGGACTGGTGGTCGCCGGGGTCTGCTTCATCCTCCCGGCGTTCCTCATCGTCACCGGCTTCGCCTGGGCCTATGCGCGCTTCGGCACCCTGCCGGACGTGGGCGCGCTCTTGGCCGGCGTGAAGGCCGTCATCATCGCCGTGGTGCTGCAAGCGCTGTGGGGGCTGTCGCGCACCGTGGTGAAGACGAAGCTCGCCGCCGCCGTGGCCCTGGGCGCTGTCTCGGCGGCGTTCCTGGGCGTCAACGAGCTGGTGCTCCTGTTGCTGTCGGGGCTCGGGGTCCTCGCGTGGCGCGCGGTGGAGCGCGGACGGGAGCAGGGGACTTCGTCGAACTCCGTGGTGTCGCCGTGGGCGCTGATGCTTCCCCTGGGCGCCGCCACCTCGGCCGTGCCCTTCACGCAGCAGGGCCTGTTCCTCTTCTTCCTGAAGGTGGGCTCGGTGCTGTACGGCAGCGGCTACGTGCTGCTGGCCTTCCTGCGCGCCGACCTGGTGGAGCGGCTGGGCTGGCTGTCGGAGGCGCAGCTGTTGGACGCGGTGGCGGTGGGGCAGGTGACGCCTGGGCCTGTCTTCACCACGGCCACGTTCATCGGCTACGTGCTCGGGGGAATGACGGGGGCGGTGGTGGCCACGGTGGGCATCTTCCTGCCCGCGTTCTTCTTCGTCGCGCTCAGCGGGCCGCTGGTGCCTCGACTGCGTTCCTCCTGGGCGGCGGGAGCGTTCCTGGATGGCGTCAACGTGGCGTCGCTGGCGCTGATGGCCGTGGTGACGTGGCAGCTTGGCCGGGCGGCGCTGGTGGACGCGTGGACGGTGGGGCTCGCCGTTGTCTCCGCCGTGTTGCTCCTCCGCTTCCGCGTCAACTCCGCCTGGCTGGTGCTGGGCGGAGGCGCGGTGGGGTGGCTGGTGAAGAGCCTCAGCGTGGGGTGAGCGTCGCCTCGCAGCGGGCCACTTCGTCTCCGGACAGGTCGCTGCGCCGGTCGATGCACGTCAGGCGCAGCGTCTCGCCCTCGAGCGTGTTCTCGCAGTGGCGGTTGGCTGCGACGGTCGTCGTGGAGCCCGCGTCCGCGCGCACGACTCCGCCATCCGGGCCCAGGTGCACGGTGTGGTTGCGGTCATGCAGCGACCATTCGCCCTCGGGAATGTTCAGGGAGTCTTGGGTCGAATTGCCGAAGGCGGGGAAGCCCAGCGCCTCCGCGCCCTGCGTGGTGATTTCGCACGAGTCCTCGTCCGAGAGGACTCGGAAGGTGCCATTGGTGCCGCAGGTGTTGCCGCTGACGTCGAAGGCGACGTTGAGCGCGCCGTGCTCGCAGCGTTGCGCCGAGTCGGCGACGAGCAGCAGCCCGGTGGTGGCCAGGGCAGCGACGGTGGCGAGGTTTCTCAGCAAGGGCTTCATGGCAAGGCTCCGGGGGGAGTGAGGGACGTGGCCGATGTCCGGGAGAGCAGCGTGGCGCGGCCGTACAGCATCGCCACCGCGATGAAGGGCAGGGTGAGCAGGTCCGTGGGGTCGGCCACCGCGCGGAAGCCGGTAAGTCCGAACGGAGCGCCAAGGGGACGCAGCCACTGACAGAAGAGGTCCGCGAGGGGCTGCGACACCTTGAGCGCGGTGAACAGCACGGCGGTCAGCGCCGCTCCCACGAACAGACGGACACCGCGTGGCCAGCGTGTCGCGAGGGAGAGCAGCGCGGACACGTAGAGCGGCAGGAAGAAGCAGATGGCCACGTCCGACAGCTTGCCGGTGAGTGTGTTGTGGAAGGTGGGCTTGAGCCAACGGTCATTCACCGCCATCAACGCCACGGCCGCCAGGGGCAGCGGGGAGAGGAACTCCGGCATGCGAGGCAGCACCTTCACCGAAGCCCCTCCGGACGAACCAGGGCGCGCAGGAGGATGGCGTCGGTGAGCAGCTCCACCGGGGCCCGGTCATCCGTGAGGGGCTCCCCCGAGGCCACCGCACGCAGCTCTCCGACGACACGTGTCGCCAGCGGGCGCAGCGAGAGCGGGAGCCGCTCCGTCCTCGCGGCCAGTCGCTCCGCCATGCCCTCCTCGCCCGCGAAGAAGAGCGTGTTGCTGTGGTTGCGCGCATCCGCCGCGAGCACTCGGGGGAACACGGACGCCAGCGTGCCTCCCACCGCGTCCACCACCCCACGCTCCTCGCGGAAGCGGCCCACGTTGAAACACGCCACGCCCCCGGGAACGAGGTGCTCCGCCACGCTCCGTGCGAACTCGCGCGTCGTCAGATGGAAGGGCACATACGGAAAGCGGAACGCATCGACGATGATGACGTCGTAGCGCCGCGAGTCCGACTCCAGGAACGCGCGCGCATCCCCGACGTGCACCTCCACCTCGGCCCCCAGTCCGAAGTGCGTCCGAGCCAGCCGCACCACCGCCGCGTCCAACTCCACGCCCACCACCCGAGCCCCCAGATACGTCTCGCGCAGCCCACGCGCGCTGGTGCCCGCCCCCAGCCCCAACAGCAACACGCGAGGCGCCCGAGGCTCCGTGCGCCCCATCGCCGGCGTCAGCAGGTAGTGCGCGAAGACCTCTTCCCGCACCGGCTGCCCAGGCAACCACGTGCTCTGCACCGCGAAGCCCTCGTCGAACACCAGGCTCCGAGTCCCCTCGGGAGACTCCAGCACCTGCACGAAGGCATGGGGCGACTCGGCCACCTCCAGCGCGCGCGGATGTCGCGGCAGCGCATGGATTCCGAACGCCAGCGCCACCACCGGCACGCCCACCGCGACCACCCGCCACCGCCACCCGAGTCCGTGCGCCGCCGTCAGACCGAGCAGCCCCGCGAAGCACGCCATCGCACGCGCGGTGCCCAGCCACGGCAATACGACGAAGGCCGCCAGCAACGTCCCGGCGATGCTCCCCAGCGTGGACGCCGAGGACAGCCGCCCCGCATGCGCCCCCGCCGACGCCACGCCGCCCAGCCCCACCCTCAACAGGAACGGCCCCACCGCGCCCAGCGCCAGCAGCGGCGGCACCGCCACCAGCACCACCAATCCCACGCGCCCCATGGCCTCCAGCGGACGCCCCGTCATCACCGCCGTCGTGGCCCCCGGCAAGAGGGCCCTCGCCAGGAAGGGCAGGGCGGCCAGCAGCAGCGCCGCGACACACAGCGCCATGCGCAGCGGCTCCAACCGCTCCGCGCGGTCCGCCAATCGCCCGCCCAGGTGCGCCCCCAGCGCCAGCCCTCCCAGCACCAGGGAGATGAGCGCCGCCCACACCGGCGTGCTGCTCCCGAAGTAGGGGGCCACCAGTCGCGAGGCGGCCATCTCCGACGCCATCACCGTGGCGCCGGAGAGGAAGGACAACCACGTCAGCGAAGAGGGCTTCATGAGCGGGGGCCCGGAAGAGCAAGGCCCGTTCCATACTCAACAGCCCGTAACTCCACGCCCGTGGGGGCTGAACCCCAAGGTGCGGGCGACAAGGCTGTCAGTGACTCACGGCTCCACTGACAGCGGTGTCACGCTCACGCCTTGAAGGGCAGGGGGGCCACCTTCACGGTGTCGGGGCCACCGGCCAGCGTCAGCTCGGTGCCGGGCTCCAGCGAGTCCCGGTGCACGTAGCCCAGGGCCACGCGCTGTCCCTGGGCCGGCGAGCGCACCACGCTGGTGAGCCAGCCCACCTTCTTCTCGCCCCGGCGCAGCTCCGTGCCCGGCGCGGCGTCGAGCTCGCCCAGCAGCAGGCCCGTCAGCTTGCGGTTCATGTGCCCGCGGAAGGTGGCCCGGGCGATGACCTCCTGCCCGATGTAGCAACCCTTGTTGTAGGAGATGGCCCCGGTGAGGTTGGCCTCCATGGGGATGGTGGTGTCCACCATGTCCTGCCCGTAGCGGGGGACCCCGGCCTCCACGCGCAACAGCTCCAGGCCCTCGAAGCCCAGGGGCTTCAGGCCCAGCTCGGCGCCTGCCTGGCTCAAGGCCCGCCACACGGCCTCCAGGCCCGCGCGCGGCACCCACACATCGACGCCATGGGGCTCCACCGAGGTGTTGCCCACCAGGATGACGTCCTGCCCGGCGAGCGACATCGCCCGGGTGGCCTGGTGCGCCAGGGGAGCGAACCCATCGCCCAGCACCCCCGCCGTCCGGGGGCCGAGCAGCCGGAGGATGCCGTACTCGCCCGTCGCGTCGTGCAGCTCGGCGTCCTCGGAGATGAGGTATTTCTCCAGGAACTCCCGGACCTTGGCGCCGTGGCCCGGCTCCACATCCATCAAGAGGTCCGCCTCCCGCTTGAGGATGCGGGCATCCGCCACCATGGCCCCCTTCACATTCACCAGGGCGGCGTACGTGGCGGCTCCGACGGGGAGGTTGTTCACCTCCTGGGTCACCATTCCATGTAGGAAGGAGGCCCTGTCCTCCCCCGTTATCCGGAGGATTTCACGGTAGGAGGCGTCGTGGAGGGCCACGGCCTCCCGGGCGGCTCGGTAGCCGTCCTCGCCGTTGCCATACCCGGCCACGACTTCCCGGCCGCGCACATCGATGAAGCGGGCCCCCGCTTCTTCGTGAAGAAAATGCAGAGACAGCGGTTCCATGTCCGTCGCTATATAGAGGCGAAGGAGCGAATGCCACGATGGATGTGAAGCACCTGTCGTCCTTCCAGGACTTCTCCCCGGAGAAGCTCCGGAAGCTCAACGTCTTCCAGTCCGAGCGCTTCTTCCTCGACGTCTACTGTCTGGCGCCTGGCCAGGCCCAGAAGCCGCATCACCACGCCACCTCCGACAAGGTCTACGTCGTCCTGGAAGGCCGTTGCCGCTTCCGCGTCGGCGCCGAGGAGGAGGTCCACGGTGTGGGCGCGGCGGTTTTCGCCCCCTCGGGTTCCGAGCACGGTGTCGCCAACGATGGCCCCGACTCCGCCCGACTGCTTGTCTTGATGACCCCGCCCCCGGAGCACGCATGAGTCCGAAGTCCTCTCCCCAGAAAGCCGCCACCCCCGTCCCCTTCCGCGTCGGGGTGGTGTTGCTGGTGCTGGGCGTGGCCGCGAGCGTCCTGTCCGTCTTCCAGTGGAGCCAGTTGCTCACGCTGCGCGCCGGTGGTTCCACCGTGTGCGGCGTGTCCGACACGGTGAACTGCGAGACGGTGTGGAACTCGCCGTTCGCCACCCGCATGCATGAGCTGTTCGGCATCCCCGTCGCGGGCCTGGGGTTGGTGTGGGGCCTGACGGTGGTGGCATTGTCGGCGCTGTATCTGGCGCGTGCGCGCTCGGGGAAGCCGGTGGGTCCGGCGGCCCAGGGACTGCGGCTGACGGCCATCGCGGGCGTGGTGTCGGTGCTCGTCTTCGCCTTCGCGAGCTTCCAGACGGGCGTGGTGTGCCCCACGTGCCTGGGTACGTACGCGCTGGTGGCGGCCATCGCCGGGGTCGCCTGGAAGGGGCTGCCGGCCGGTGCGGGCGAGTGGGTCCCCGGACTGCAGTGGACGGTGGGCATCACCGTCGTCGTGTTCATGGCCGTGTTGCTGCCGGGCCGCTCGCTGTCCACGCCGCAGCCCAAGGTGGGAGAGCTGCTGCCCGTGGCCTCGTCGTCCACGACGGAGGCGGCCACGCCCGCGTCGCTGGAGGCGTACCTGCGCGGGCTGCCGATGGCGCAGCAGCAGTTCATCTCCAACGCGCTGGCGCAGTACCGGCATGGCGTGCCGCAGGCCGCCGCCGCGCCCGCGCGTCACCGTTATGGGCCCGCGAACGCGCCGGTGAAGATTGTCGAGTGGACGGACAGCAAGTGCCCCCACTGCAAGTCGCTGGTGGAGGAGCTGGCGGTGCTGAAGAAGCGCGTGCCGGAGGGCAAGCTGTCGTTGGAGGCGCGGCAGTTCCCGCTGGATGGCTCGTGCAATCCGGCGATGCCCAAGCGCGGGCCGGATGCGCCCACCGTGCGGTGCGTGGCGGCGAAGGCGCAGATCTGCCTGGAGGGCGCGCCGGACTTCTGGACGCTGCGGGAGAAGCTCTTCGCGGCGCAGGCGGTGCTGGACACGGAGCGGGTGCTGGAGATTGCCTCCTCCGGTTCGGTGTCGCGGATGCAGTTGGATGCGTGCATCTCCAGCGCGGCGACGGCGGCGAAGATTCAGGAGGACACGTCGTATGCGCTGCGCTACCAGTTCACGGGCACGCCGTTGGTGGTGGTGAACGGGCGGCAGGCGATGCCGTCCGCGCCGTTCCTGTACGCGCTGGTGATGGCGGATGGGAATCCGAGCGCGCCCGCGTTCGACGTGCTGCCTCCGCCGCGCGCGATGCCGCAGGACGACCACGCGGGCCACAACCACTGAGCGACGGCGGGCGTCTCGTCATGGGCAAGCGTGACAAGAAGGAGGAGCCGGCCGCGCCGGTAGGGCCGTTCCACAATCCCTTCGCCGCGCTGGCGGCGAAGCGGGAGGCGCTGCCGGTGGGGCCCGCAACGCCCGCCGCGGCACCGGTGCGCAAGCCGGAGCCTAAGGGCCCGGCGCGCGCGGTGGTGCGGATGGAGCGCAAGGGGCGGGGTGGCAAGGAAGTCACCGTGGTGGAGCACCTGGAGCTGCCCGTGCCCCAGCGTGAGGTGTGGCTCAAGGCGCTGAAGAACTCGCTGGGGTGTGGAGGCGTGGTGGAGGACGACACGCTGGTGCTCCAGGGAGACCAGCGTGAGCGACTGCCCGCGCTCTTGGAGGCGCGTGGGGTACGCAAGGTGACGGTGGGCTGAGGCGGTCCCTTCTCGGGCGGCTTGAGCGAGGCGCTGCATGAGGTGAGTCGCGGCGAACGGTCCACTGGAGACCGTTCGTGCGGGCGTCCCGCTTCATTTCCCATCCATCCGAGGACCCGGGACTAAATTGTCGTCCGATGCCCCTCGTCTTCCTTCCCGACGCCGAGAAGCTCTTCCTCTGGGGGCGGGAACCGCTGCCCTCCGCCTGCTCCGACCTGCGCGACGCGGGTGAGAGCGCCTCCGCCGTGCTCGTCACCCCCGAGGGACTCCGGGAGTGCGAGGGCCGCGGGCTGCCGCTCGCCGCCACCGTCGAGCGGCTCGCGGTGGTGCCCGCCTCCGAGGTCGAGTCCTTCCCCGGCTCACTCGCCCTCTGGACGCTCGCCAGCAAGCTGGCGCTGGAGTTGCTCGCGCGCGAGCGCGTGGTGCCCACCCTCCTGAGAAGGAGCGAGCGCATCGAGGCGCGCTGGGCCGCGGCCCTCTCCGCCTCCGAGGACTCCAGCCGCGTCGTCGCTCTCGCCCGGAGCATGCCCGCCGCCGCCCACGCCGTCCCCGTGCACCCCGAACGAGGCTCCGCCGTCTGGGCCCCGGAGGCGCTGCTGCGCGCCTTCCTCGACGCCACCGTCGATGCCTTCGTTCGCGCCGCGCGCGGCGGGCCCTCCTTGTCTCCCCGCTCCTCCTCTCGTCGACCGGCGTCCTGGGACGAGCGCTGGCGCGCGGCGCTCTCGGGCGCGCGCCGTGACTTCGCCCCCGAGGGCTTCGCCGAACGCTCCGTCGTCGACGAGCTGACGCGCTGGAGCGAGCCCGCGCTCGGCGCCAGGGACAGACTGCGCGCCTGCTTCCGGCTGGAGCCCCCGAAGGAGGACCGCGAGCCCTTCGTGCTGAGCTTCCACCTCCAGGCGCCCGATGACCCGAGCCTGCTCGTGTCCGCCACCGACGTCTGGAAGACCCGCGGGCACCGCCTGGAGAAGCTCGGCCGCGCCTTCCGCGACCCGCAGGAGTCACTGCTCGAGGCGCTCAGCCGCGCGTCCCGGCTCTTCGCGCCCATCGCCCTCGTGCTGGAGAGCCCCCGCCCCGAGGCCCTCCTGCTCGAACCCGACGACGCCTGGGCGTTCCTCTCCGAGGGCGCGCGCGGGCTCGCCGACGCGGGCTTCGGCGTCATCGTCCCCGGGGAACTCACCACCTCGGGCCGGCGCCGCCTGCGGCTTCGAATGCGCGTGGGCGCGAACGCGAAGGTTGCCGGCGTCATCGATGGTGCCGCGGGCCTCGGGCTCGACGCGCTCCTGCGCGTGGACTGGGATGCCGTTCTGGGCGACACGCCGCTCACCCCGCGCGAGCTCGAGTTGCTCGCCCAGCGCAAGGCGCCTCTCGTGCGCTTCCGGGGCGAGTGGGTCGCCGTGGATCCCCACGAACTCGACGCCATCCAGCGCCACCTGGCCGAGGGGCCTGGCCACCTGTCGGCCAGCGAGGCGGTGCGCGTGGCCCTGCTCGGAGAGACGCGCCACGGCTCGCTCCCCGTCACCGTCCTCGCCACCGGCGTGCTCGAGGAGCGCCTGGGGCGGCTGCGGTCGGGCGGGGCCACGGCCCAGGCGGCTCCCAGCGCCCTGAACGCCACGCTGCGGCCCTATCAGTCACGAGGGCTGCACTGGTTGGACACGCTGGCCTCGCTGGGGCTCGGCGCCTGCCTCGCGGATGACATGGGTCTGGGCAAGACGGTGCAGATGCTGGCCTTCCTGCTGCGACGGCTGGAGCGCGCGCCCCGCGATTCCCGGCCCACGCTGCTGGTGGCGCCCACGTCCGTGGTGGGCAACTGGGAGCGCGAGGTGGCCCGCTTCGCGCCCTCCCTGCGCCTGACGCCCCACTATGGCTCCGAGCGCGCCCGCCGGGCGCGTGACGTGCCCCGGGGACCTGGCACGCTCGTGCTCACGACCTATGGCCTGCTGCGCCGCGACGCCGAGCTGCTCGCGAAGGTGGACTGGGCCACGGTGGTGCTCGACGAGGCGCAGAACATCAAGAACTCGGCCTCGGCCACCGCCCGCGCGGCCCGGGCGCTGCCCGCAAGCGAGCGCTTCGCCCTCACGGGCACGCCGGTGGAGAACCGCCTCGCGGAGCTGTGGTCCATCCTGGAGTTCGCCAACCCCGGACTGCTCGGGCCCCTGGAGACCTTCCGGCGCGAACTGGCGCTGCCCATCGAACGCCATGGCAGTCAGGAGGCCGCCACCCGGCTCAGGCGCATCATCGGCCCGTTCGTCCTGCGCCGCCTCAAGAGCGACCCGACCATCATCGCGGACCTGCCCGCCAAGAACGAGATGAAGGTCGTCTGCACGCTCACCCGCGAGCAGGCCTCGCTCTACAAGGCGGTGGTGGACGAGGAGCTGCGCCGCATCGAGGAGTCCGACGGCATCGAGCGTCGGGGCCGGGTGCTCGCGCTGCTGCTGTTCACCAAGCAGATAGCGAACCACCCCGCGCAGTACCTCGGCGAGTCGGGGCCCCTGCCGGGGCGCTCGGGGAAGCTGGCGCGCGTGACGGAGATGCTCGAGGAGTCCCTGTCCGCGGGGGACAAGGCGCTCGTCTTCACCCAGTTCCGGGAGATGGGGGACAAGCTGGTGGCGCACCTGTCGGAGAGCCTGGGGCACGAGGTGCTGTACCTGCACGGCGGAACGTCCCGCAAGGCGCGCGACGAGGCGGTGCGGCGCTTCCAGGAGGAGCCCCATGGCCCGCGCATCTTCGTGCTGTCCGTCAAGGCGGGCGGCACGGGCCTCAACCTGACGGCCGCGAGCCATGTGTTCCATTACGACCGCTGGTGGAACCCCGCCGTCGAGGACCAGGCCACGGACCGCGCGTATCGCATCGGCCAGAAGCGCGCGGTGCAGGTCCACAAGCTGGTGTGCGCGGGCACCGTCGAGGAGAAGATTGACCGGCTGCTCGAGCAGAAGCGCCAGCTCGCCGAGAGCGTCGTGGGCGCGGGCGAGAACTGGGTGACGGAGCTGGACACGGCCGCGCTGCGCGAGCTGTTCTCGCTGTCCGCGGGTGCCGTCGCGGACGAGGGCGAGGGCGAGGTGGAGGCCCCGCGGCGGAGCGCGCCCCGACGAGGGGCGCGTCGGCGGGAGGTGGGGTCATGAGTCGCTGGAGCGACTGGGGCTGGAAGTCGGCGCCGAAGAAGCCGCCGCCCGAGCACGGCATCAAGATGAAGAAGGCCGGCTCCACGTGGTGGGGCCAGCGCTGGCTGGAGGCGCTGGAGCGCGTGCTGGGGGGGGACTCGGGGCGGCTGGCCCGGGGGCGGACGTATGCGCGGGCAGGGCGGACGCATGACCTGGTCATCCGTGGCGGTGAAGTCACCGCGAAGGTGACGGGCTCACGGCCTCGGCCCTATGCCATCTCGCTGAAGCTCGGGCAGTTCAGCGACGCCGTCTGGGAGAAGGCCATCGCCGGGATGGCCGGCCAGGCACGGTACGCCGCGGAGCTGCTCGCGGGGACGATGCCCCAGGAGATCGACGCGGTGTTCCTCGCGGCGAAGGTGAGCCTGTTCCCCCAGAGCCGGAAGGACCTGACGACGAGCTGCTCGTGTCCGGACTGGGGAGACCCGTGCAAGCACGTGGCCGCCACGCACTATGTGCTCGGAGAGGCGTTGGACGGCGACCCGTTCCTCCTGTTCGAGCTGCGCGGCAGGACGAAGGAGCAGGTGCTCGGCGGTCTGCGCGCCGCGCGCGTGGGCGAGACGCGTCCGGCCGCGACCTCGCCGTCGACTCCGGCGAAGCGGAGGCGGGGGACGCGGGCGGTGGCGGAGCCCGTGTCGGAGGCGCCGGGTGTGAAGCCTGGGAAGCTGACCCCGGCTGACTACGACGTGCCGCGCGCGCCGCTGCCGGCGCTGAGCTTCTCGTTCGATGCGCCTGTGGTGCATGGGGCGGTGCTGCGGCAGTTGGGAGCGCCGGCGTCGTGGGGGGCGGGAGAGGCGCCCGGGGAGGTGCTCGCGCCGCAGGTCCGCGCGGCGGCGGAGGTGGCGCGGCGCATCGCGCTCCAGGAGACAGGGGAGGCGGGGGAGGCGGCGGGCGCGAAGAGGAAGGGGCGGCGCTCGAAGCAGGGAGGTCGCTGAGGCGAGGGGGCGGGGAGAAATGTGTGAGGGGGCGCGAGGGATGCGCGCGGCGTTGGCGTCTCCCCGGTGGAGATGCGTGATGACCCCTGCTCCCCGAGTGTCGGACGTGCCTGGGCCCCCTCCTGGGAGGGTGGGCCCGTGGCGTCGCGCCGCCGTTGGCGGGGCTGGCACCTCTGTGCCCTCGTCAGGGGTCTTGGCGAGGACTTCCCCGTAGGACGGTCCCGCCGAGGCGGGGCCATCGAGGCTGAACATGTCAGTGATTGACCTCGTCTACCCCGCGCGAGGCGGTGGGGTTCCGTTGGACCATGGGTATGCGTTGTTCTCGGCGCTGTCGCACCGGCTGCCGGGGCTGCATGAGCGCCAGGACGTCGGCATCTTCAATCTGCGAGGGACTCGGGCGCGCGGGAAGAGTCTGCTCGTGGGGCACGGGACGTTGCGGGTGCGGTGTCCCACGGAGGCGCTGCCGGTGTGGCTGCCTTTGGGGGGCGCCGCGATTGAAGTGGGGGGAGGGGAGGTGGCGCTGGGGATGCCACGGGTGTTCCCGTTGGAGGCGCCGGTGTCCTTGTCCGCGCGGATGGTGACGTTCAAGAACGCGGTGGATGACGCGAGCTTCCGCGGCGCGGTGAAGCGGGCCCTGGCGGAGCTGGAGTGCGAGGCCACGGTGCATGTGGGGCGGCGGCGCGTGGTGGGTATCGCGGGGAAGAAGGTGATTGGTTACGGGCTGATGTTGAGCAACCTGTCGCCGCGTGCGTCGGTGCGCTTGCAGGAGCGGGGGATGGGCGGGAGGCGGCACATGGGATGTGGGCTGTTCCTGCCCACGCGCCTGCGCGTCGGCGTGGGGACCTGGCCGCGTGAGCAGCAGGGGGTGGCGGGCGCGGTGTAGGGGTTTGAGATGGGAGCAGGCGGGCCTGGGCGCGGAGACGCCTGGGCTTTGTTTGTTTCTGGGGGTCGGTGGGGTGCGGGCTCGTCGGGAGCGGGGTGTGAGGGATTGGACTTTCAAGCACCTCGGCGTGGCGGAGGTGGGGATGGGGGAAATGGGCGGAAAGCCCTGGCGTGACGCGGGGTTGGGGCTCTTTGACAGGTGAATAGGTGCTTGAACGGGGAAAAAGCTTGGCGATTCAGGAGGTTGGATGATGTGGAATGGCTCGCGGGTGGAGATGGCGCCGAGAAGGGTGGGGGTGCTTGAAAAGGGGGAAGTCAAGATGCTGGAACTGCTTGGGATTCTGGGGCGGCTCCGCCGCTCGCCGTGATGCCGGAAGGCGTTGAGCACTCGGTGGTCCCGGAGGACATGGCGTCGGTCAGGCGGCACCGCCGCTCGCCGTGATGCCGGAAGGCGTTGAGCACCCCGAAGCACCCGAAGTGCGACTGCCACCTGAAGAACCGCCGCTCGCCGTGATGCCGGAAGGCGTTGAGCACTTCAGCGCGTTCATGCACGGGTTCTTGGAGAGGTCCCGCCGCTCGCCGTGATGCCGGAAGGCGTTGAGCACTTGGTGATGCGCTCGGCGGTGAGCGGCTTGGGGCCGCCGCTCGCCGTGATGCCGGAAGGCGTTGAGCACTGCTCGTCGCACTCCGTCGCGTGGGCGCAGTCGCACCGCCGCTCGCCGTGATGCCGGAAGGCGTTGAGCACAGGAGGCACGCCACCACGAACACGGCGGCGAGCCAGCCGCCGCTCGCCGTGATGCCGGAAGGCGTTGAGCACTTTCCGCCCTGGGCCTGCATTGCGATTCGTCGAACCGCCGCTCGCCGTGATGCCGGAAGGCGTTGAGCACTCGATGTCCTCGACCCGGGGGGCCAGGGGGAAGAACCGCCGCTCGCCGTGATGCCGGAAGGCGTTGAGCACCTGGACTCGCGCTCCGTGTCGACGCCCTGGATCCGCCGCTCGCCGTGATGCCGGAAGGCGTTGAGCACGCGTGCGTGACTCGTGCGTCGGACATGAGCCCGGAGGCTCCGCCGCTCGCCGTGATGCCGGAAGGCGTTGATCACAGTGCTGCCTCGTCCACGAGGCGCTCGCGCATGTCCGCCGCTCGCCGTGATGCCGGAAGGCGTTGAGCACGTCGGGACCCACGAAGGACGGCCATCGGAGCACAGGGCCGCCGCTCGCCGTGATGCCGGAAGGCGTTGAGCACATCAAGGTCACTGGAATCAGCGTCCCCGCTTGGACAGCCATCACTCGCCGTGATGCCGGACAAGGACACGGCCCTTTCTGAGTCCAGCGGCAGTTGCTGCCATCCCTTCAAGAGGATGCGCTTCTCCCGGAGCTGGACCGGGCCGCCTCGCGCAGGGCACCCAACGCCGAGTCCGGCTGGGTGAAGGCGAGGACGATGAGCTGGTCCAGGGCGGACGCGCCAAGCGAGGCCAGCCGCTCCTCTGCCTCCGGTGGCAACGTCACCTCCCGGAGGCGCGCGAAGGTGATGAGCGTCCGAGCCTTTTCTCGGGCGCGCTGTTCTTCCCAAAAGGGTGAATCCATCATGATGTTCCTCAACGATGGGGTGAGCTGAGCGCTGCCGAAGCGGCGTGATGTCAGGGTACCCAGGACGACGAGCAAATCCAGCCGCTCGTGGGTGGAAAGGTCGGTGGCTTGTCGGATACGTGCCTCCGCCCAGGTCGCTCGCTCGGGCCCCGCCCGGGCATCAAGAACGGAGAGCGGTAGGAGCGGCGTGGCGGCTTGGAGGGCTGGCTGCGAGAAGTCCACCTCCCACAAACGGACCACCAGGAAATCCAGGGTGAGCCTCGGTTGTCCCTGACAGCGGATGACGTAGGGAGGACGGACACCTTCCGCCTCGGGGACCACGAGGATGACCACGGGTAACACCGGGAGGTTTTCGCGCAGATGGACGCGCACGGTGTAGTCGAGGAGTCTCCGGGCGAAGTCCGGGTCTGCTTGAGCCTGCAGTTCGATTTCCACTGCGAAGCGCTCCGAGGTCGTCTCCACCACGAGCACCGCATCCGCGCGTCGCTCGGACTGCGGAAGGCTGGTGTCCGAGGCACGCACGAAGCGCGGTGCACCCTCGCCGAAGAGGAGGAACAGCAGTTGCTCCGGATGGCGCTGAACGAGCCCACGGAGCACCAGGTCGAAGATGGGTCTCATGATGGACCTGAGAGGTAGTACACGGGTCTGACATCCATCAGGTAGGGCGGGCGCGTTCGTGAGCCCGTTGATACCCCGGTGCGGAACAGCGCTCACGGCACTTGCGCGGAGGCTCGGGCAACCCGTGCTGGCTTCCGTTCATCGCCGCAGGCCGTGGCGACAGGCCACCCCGGAAAAAACGCACGGAGCCGCGAGGGGTGCGCGCGGCGTTGGCGTCTTCCTCGGTGGACATGTGCACCGACGCCCATCCCCGCGCTTCATCCACCGCCTCCGGGCGACCTCCCCGGAGGTCTCCCGCTGTCACGTTAGCCGACGCCTGGGGTCCGTTCGCGCGCTGTGAGCCGCGCGCCCTCGCTCGGCCCACCGGCGAAGTCTCCCAGCGTCTTCACCCCCATCCCCGTCCCGCCCTGGCGGGTCGCGGAGGAGCCGAGGTGTCTCCATGCAGCCCCTGAACCTGCCCCCGCCACCCAAGGACCCGAGCCCGAGGCTCAGCCTGCCCGGTGGGCCTCGACGCGAGACCTTCACCGTGGACCTGAAGACCGTCACGCCCATCCTCGGAGGCGCGCCAGTCCCACGTCAGCTCTCCGAGGTGGACCTCATCCGCGTGCCCACGCTGCGTGGGCACCTGCGCTTCTGGTGGCGCGCGTTGTATGGCCATGCCTACGGCGAGGCCCAGCGGCTCGACCTCGCCCGGCGCGAGCGCGAGCTGTGGGGCGGCATGAGCCTGGGCAAGGAAAAGCCCCGCCGCTCCCAGGTGGACCTGTGCGTGCGCGCCGTCACCGCCTCCGGGAAGGATGACCGCCCCATCTCGCTGGGCGAGGAGCAGTCCTATGCGCTCTGGACCGCTCGCGACACGGGGGAGCTCCCCACCGCGCCCCGCTGGAAGCCCGGCCTGTGCTTCACCCTGGAAGTCTCCGCTCCAGGGGGTGCGCTGTCGGAAGAGGTCCGTCACGCCTTCCGCGCGTGGGTGCTCTTCGGTGGGTATGGCTCGCGAACCCGTCGTGGTTGCGGCACGGTGACGCTCGCCACCGAGGAGCAGTGCAAGCAATGGCTGCCGAAGAGCGCCGCCCGCGCCGAGCTGCGCCGGCTCTTCGGACACCTGCCCCTCTTCCAACCCGAGCTCGCGGGCACTCCGAGCGACCTGCCCCTGCTTCGCGGCGCGTGGCTCCTGCGGTGGCCCAGAGAGGAGTCCTTCGACGGCAACAAGGCGTGGCTGGATGCGCTGGGCTGGCTGCGCGCATTCCGTCAGGGCACCACCGGCGCGCAGGGCGAGCGTCCTCGCAACCCGAGCCCCACCGGAGACAATCGCGCGGGCCGCTCCAACTGGCCGGAGGCGGACAAGATTCGTCACCACGCGCGGGCCGCGCAGGGGCTCCGGGCCTACCCCGAGGAGCACGCGCCGCGCTCGGCATACTCGAAATCCCCCGCGTGGCCGCGCGCGGGCTTCGGGCTGCCCATCGTCGTCCACTTCCAGCAGAAGCGGCGGGACTCGAACAATGACTACCAGCCCTTGGAGCCCAAGAACGTGCAGCTCCAGTGGGTCCGCGACCGGGAGCGCGAGCCGAAGGACCGGCTGGCCTCGCCGCTCATCGTCAAGGCGATGCCGCTGGCCAACGGTCGCTTCGAGCCCATCGCGCTGTGGCTGGAGCGCGGCTACCCTCAGGGCGGCAAGGTCGTCCTGGTGCAGTCGAAACGCGCCATCGACGCGACGCGCGCGGACTTCGACCTGCTCCGCGCGAACGACGACCAGCCCCTCTTCAAGCCGCTGTGCGCCGCGACGTCGCTGCGCGAGGCGTTCTTCACCTGGCTGCGTGACACGAAGAAAGCTCGGGAGGCGTAGACCATGACGACTCAATCACACGTGCTCGTGCTCAAGGTCGGGCCGGTGCAGGGCTTCATCGCCCAGGCCCGTCGCACGCGCGACCTCTGGTTTGGCAGCTACCTGCTCTCCTGCTTGAGCCGCGCCATGGCGTGCGCGCTCCGCGACGCTGGCGCCGAGCTCATCTTCCCCCACCCGGGGCAGCTTGAGGCGGCGGCCTCGAAGCCCGGCGCGCGGCCGAAGAGCGCCACGAAGACCGACGAGGCCCTGGCGGATGCCGAGGCGGTGAAGGGCTTCCCCAACAAGGTCCTCGCGGTGGTGAAGGGCGACGCGGCCAAGGTGGCCCGCAACGCGCGCGAGGCGGCTCGAGTCACCCTCCGGAACGAGTGGGCGCGCGTGCGCAAGAACAGCGGGCCGCTGCTCGCGGAGGGCGCGGACGCGTGGGCGGACGAGCAGCTCGACACCTTCCTGGAGTTCCACGCGGCCTGGGCACCCATGGCCGAAGGCGGGTACCAGGAGGCCCTCGATGAAGCCGAGGCCGCGCTGGAGGCTCGCCGGGGCCTGCGGGAGTTCAAGGCCTGGACCCAGGTTCCTCCCGCCGGTACGCACAAGTCGAGCCTCGACGGTGGACGCGCGTCCGTGCTGCGCGGCAAGCGTCCTCGGACTGGAGACTGGAAGCGGCTGCGCATCGGCGAGCGCGAGGAGCTGGATGCGCTCGGGTTGCTCAAACGCGCGGGCGGCCAGCCGGACCAGTTCGTCCCGGTGACGAGCATCGGGCTGGCGGCCTGGCTGGCGACGGCGAGCCAGACGCAGGGCGCGAGGCTCTCCGCGCTGCGTGGCGCCTGCGCGGACCATCGGGGGTTCACGTCCGTCCACCGGACGGACCTGTCGTGGGTGAACGCCTTTCCGTTCGACGGCCAGCTCCTGCTCCCCGACCGCTGGCGTCCGTACTTCGAGGAGTGGCGCGAGGGCGAGGACCGCGACGCGGCGAAGCAGGAGGCCGAGCGGTTCGCGGACGCTCACATCCGACCGCTGCTCGACGCCATGCCCGTGGCCCCCTTTCCCTACGTGGCCTGCCTGGTCGCCGACGGGGACCGGATGGGCGAACTGCTCCGGCGTCTGGCTGCGCAGGGGGGCGTCGAGGCGCATCGTCGAGTCTCCCATGCGCTCGCGAGCTTCACGGACGAGGCGCGTGACATCGTCCAGTCGCGGTACCGAGGGATGCTCGTCTACGCGGGGGGCGATGATGTCCTCGCCTTCGTGTGCCCGGCGGACGCGCTCGCGTGTGCCCGGGCGCTGGCGACCGCGTTCTCGAAGCACCTGGCGCCTGTCGTCACGGGCACGGATGCGCTGGTGCCCACGCTGTCGGTGGGGCTGGGCATCGGCCATGTGATGGAGAGCCTCGGGCAACTGCTGGACCTGGGTCGTCGGGCGGAGAAGGCCGCGAAGAAGTCGGGGCGCGCCGCGCTCGCGGTCCTCGTGGCGAAGCATGCGGGGCGCGAGCGGCTGTGGACCTCGCGCTGGACCCCGAAGGGTGACACCCCCGAGCCGCTGGCCCGATTGCATCAAGACATGGCGCTGCTGGGCGGAGACCGGCTACCCCTGGGCAAGGTGCACGAGGTGGAGGCGATGGTGCGTCGCTTCCCAGAGAACGTCGAGGGCGCGTCGTCTCGGGACCAGGCGCGGGTGTTGGTGGCCGAGGTGGCTCGAATCCTGGCGCGCGCCGAGGGGCGGGCCGAAGACCCGGCCGACACGAAGCCGGGGAAGTCCAAGGGCCTGTCCGTGGAAGAGGTGGGGCTGGGAGGGCTCGACGCGGAGGCGGTGGACGGTGGCTCGAAGGTCCACGCGCGGCTGCTCGAGTGGGTGAACCGGATGCTGGTGGCGGGGACGCTCGAGCGGTCGCGCCGGAACCTGGTGCTCAGAGAGGAAGGTGGAGCATGAGTGACGAGTGCTTCGCGCTGCTGCCGCGCGACGGGCTGTCCGTGAAGGACGGCCGTGGCTGGTACACGAGCGAAGTGGGACGCGGGTACTCGCATCCGTGGCCGTTGCCCACGACAGTGCGAGGTGCCCTGCGCGCCGCGTGGGGACAGGACCTCATGGCGGGTCAGCCGGGCGTGCGGCTGACGCCCGAGGCGTGGGAGACGCGCTCCGCGAGCCTCGCGCTGACGGGGTTCGTCGCCCTGCGGCGCAACCTGGGGGAGGCGTCCTTCTCCACGCGCCACCGGATGTGGCCGGCTCCCGCCGACGCGGTGGTGGTGGACGGCGCGGAGGACAATCCCGCGCGGGTCGAGCGCCTGCGTCCCTGGATGCCTGAGTCCGAGGGCGTCACCAGCTCGCTCGGCCCCGATGAGGACCCGGCCCGGGAGGCGCTGTGGCATCCCCGTCCCGACCATGAAGGGAGGATGGGCAAGCCCTCGGCGGAGGTGCCGGCCTTCTGGTCCGAGGCGCGGATGCTCGCGTGGCTGATGCGCGAGGACGTCCCGACTCCGACGACGCCCGGACCCGGTCATCGCACGGACGTGCATGTGGCCATCGCGCCGGGGACGCAGACCGCGGAGGACACGATGCTGCACTCGCGCCAGGTCGTGGAGTTGCTGCGACTGGAGAAGAGAGAGGGCGCGGAGGCGCCGGTCGCGGTGGAGTGGGCGCTGGGAGTGCGGTGCAGGCAGCCCGAGGGCGAGGTGGTGCGGGGCTTCCCCTCGGGAGTGCTGGGGCTGGGAGGCCGCAGGCGGTTGACGGAGGTGGAGCGCTCGACGGCGGAGCTGTTCGCCTGTCCCGACGACTTCCGTCCCGAGCCGTCGCGGGGCTTGCGGTTGGTGCTGGCGACGCCCGCGTGCTTCGAGCGTGGGTGGCTGCCGGATCGCTTCTGGTGTCCGCAGGGCGGCGCGCCCGAGTACGTGGGTACGTTGCCTGGCGTGGAGGGGACGGTGGTGCTGCGCGCGGCGCTGGTGACTCGGGCGCAGGACGTGTCCGCGTGGGACATGGTGAAGCGCGAGCCCCGGGCGACGCGGCGGTGGGTGCCGGCGGGGTCTGTCTATTTCTTCCAGAGGTGTGACGGTGGCTTGTTCACCACCGAGGAACTGCGCGCGTTGTGGCTGGCCTCGTGGGGCGGCGGTCGCGACGAGGCGCTCGGGCAGGTGTTGCCCGGCGTCTGGGAAATGCCCCCGGAGTGTGGAGAGTGAGCATGGAAAGCCGAGCCTATCTGCTGCAAGCGCTGTCCCCCCTGCACGTGGGCACGGGGCAGAGCGTGGGAGTCATCGACCTGCCGCTGATGCGGATGCGCTCCACGGGCATCCCCATCATCCCCGGCTCATCGCTCAAGGGCGTGCTGCGCGACGCGAGCGCGAGTGACACTGTCCGGACCGACGCGGTCTTTGGTCCCCGGCGCAAGAAGAACGGGCCCGAGGGAGACGAGCCGAGTGAGTACGCGGGAGCGCTGGTGGTGGGGGACGCGCGACTGCTCGCGCTGCCGGTGCGCAGCTTCGTGGGCACGTTCGCGCTGGTGACGTCGCCCTTGCTGCTGACCCTGGCGCGCCGGGACTGGGGTGGCCGTCGTGGCGGCGGCGAGGCGCCTCCGCCGGTGGCCTCACTGCCGAAACACAGCGCGCGGGTGGCCTCCTTGAAGTCCTGTGTCTGTCTTCACCAGCAGGCGGACGGGGCGCGGGTCTACCTGGAGGACCTGGACCTGAAGGTGGACGCGAAGGACGACGCGGCGCTCGGGGCCTGGGCGGAGGCGCTCCAGCGCGCGCTGCCCGGAGATGAGCGGGAGATGCTCACGCGGCGCCTGGTGCTGGTGGACGATGAGACGATGAGCTTCCTCTGGGAGACGGCGATGCAGGTGGACACCCGCGTGAGCATCGACCCGGAGACGGGCACGGCCGCGAAGGGGCAGCTCTGGACGGAGGAGAGCCTGCCGGCCGAGACGCTGCTGATGGGAGTGATGGCCGCCTCGCGGGCCTGGCATCCGGAGCGCAAGCTGGAGGCGGGCGAGGTGCTGGACGCGGCGCTCGGCGGGCAGGGGACGATGCTCCAGTTGGGGGGCAAGGCGACGGTGGGGCGCGGCTGGTGCCGGCTGTTGTCGTGGAAGGCCGGTGACGGGGAGGCTCAGCGATGAGCGGCGTGACGCGAGAGCAGCAGCGGGCCACGGATGCCTACGCCCGCGTGACGGCGGCCCCCCAAGGGCTCCGGGCGGACTACAAGCCGCGCGTGCACGGCCTGGGAGCGTCGGTGCTGCGTGACGGTCTTGCCGCGGCGCTCACGTTCCTGGAGCGGGAGCAGGACGAGAAGGAGGAGAAGCCGCTCGAGACGAACGCCGCGATGCTGCTGCTCCATGACCTGTCCGTGGTGCTGGTGAAGGCGAGGCTGCCGGGGCTTCCCTCGAAGCTGACGGGAGACACGCTGCCCGGTGCGGTGCGGGGACTGGGGCTGGAGGAGTACATGCTGGCCACGCGAGAGATGTTGCGGTTGGTGGTGTGGTTCCGTCGCGCCGTGCAGGCCACGTTCAAGGAGGCTCCCGATGCGTGACGACTTGCGAGGGCTTCCCCGTTCAACGGACAAGGGTCCGAGTCACGCGGGGCTGTCCCATGAGCGGTATGCGCCCCAGAAGGACGACGAGGCGAAGGAGGAGAACTCGCCGTGGCGGCGCTGGCTGAGCTGGATGGACGCGGCGCGGGAGCCTGAGGACTACGCTGTGGCCTACCGCCGTTGGCGTGAGTCGCTGGCCCAATGGCACACCGCCTCCGTGACGATGCGGGCGACGAGCCGGCTGTTGGCGGGACATGGGAATGCCTCACCCACGGGAGTGGGGCTGACGCTGCACCACACCTGGGGCGTGCCGGTGATTCCAGGCTCCTCGCTCAAGGGTGTGCTCGCGGCCGTCCTCCGCGCGAGCTTCGAGCCCGCCGAGGTGGCGGAGGCGTGTCGTCGGCTGTTCGGCGTGCCCGGGGACGAGCGGCTCGGCCAGGCCGCGAGCGTGGGGCAGGTCATCTTCCATGACGCGCCGTGGGTGTCGAGCCGTGGCAAGGCGGATGCAGAGTCGAGGATGCTGGCGCGCGATGTACTCACGGTGCACCAGCGGAGCTGGTACGGAGACGCGAAGTCCTGGCCCAACGACTACGAGTCGCCCAACCCCGTGGCCTTCCTGTCCGTGCGCCCCGAGGGACGGTTCCTCGTGGCGCTGAGCGTGGCCCCGGGGGCCGATGCCGAGACGCTCTTGTTGTTGCGCTGGGCCGCCGACCGGTTGTGCGAGGCCCTGCGCGACTGGGGCGTGGGTGGCAAGACGGCTGCGGGCTATGGGCGGCTGGCGCCCGAGGGGAGCGTGGTTGTTCAGCCGCCGCGCGCGGTGTCACGACCCTCGCTGGAGCGGGACGCGTTCAAGGTGTGGGTGGAGGCGCAGCGCGTGGCTAAGACGGAGCAGCGCAAGGTGCTCGGAGCGTTCGAGACGGAGTGGCTCGACAGGCTGGCGACACTGGCGCACGAGGCGCGTGCGGAGTGTGCCCAGACTCTTCGGGCGTTTGTGAAGAGTCCCAAGCTTCAGGAGCGTCGTGAGGACTTGCTAAAGCGCCTGACGGGGAGCGCGTGAGCAGGACCTTCGAGGAGCGTCATCGCGGGAGAGATGCTCTTCGGGGGATTGGGCCGTGACCTGTTTCGGTAACGGGTGGACTTGAGGGGGCGCGCCGCCATGCTGTCAGGTGTGGTGTTGCTGGTGATAGGACTGCGCGGCGGGTGCGTGGAGCAGTGGGGGCGGGCTATCGGTTCCCAGGAGGACTGTTCGGAGGAACTAGCTCCGGCTCGCGCCCTGTGAGGTGTTGGACTTTCATGTACTGGTGCGTAGCGGAGGCATGGGAGGGATTCGGGGCGAAATGCAGAGTCCCGGTGCGGTTTTGAGGATCTTTGACAGATGAATAGATGCATGAATAGGGCGGCTCCACCGCTCGCCGTGACGCCGGAAGGCGTTGAGCACACGTTCGTGAATGCGCCCATGTCGTCCTGAATCCGCCGATGTACGCCGTGATGCCAGAATGCGTTGAGCACGACTCACGAAGACCTCCGCACGCTCCTGGTCGCTCGCCGCTCGCCGTGATGCCGGAAGGCGTTGAGCACACTGCTCATATGCGTGTGCTGATGGGACTCGCCCCGTCGCCGCGCGCTGTGTTGCCGGAAAAGGGTTGAGCACCAACACGGTAGTACGCGTTCGCGCGTCAGTTCCTCCGCCGCTCGCCGTGATGCAGGAAGGCGATAAGCACAGAAGAACCATAAATCCCCTGCCCACGGTTGGTCGCCGCTCGCCGTGATGCCGGAAGGTGTTGAGCACCCTTCGCCTCGTCGATTGCGATGGTGCGGATGCTCCGCGGCTCGCCGTGATGCCGGAAGGCGTTGAGCACTAGCCCGTCAGGACCATGGCCCCCTCCATGATGGGGGCTGCCGCTCGCCGTGATGCCTTAAGGCGTTGAGCACGCTTGAGTCCTCCTTCTCGGATGCGGTCGTGCAGCCGCCGCTCGCCGCGCTGCCGGAAGGCGTTGCGCACCCTGCCGTAGCGGTCCAGCGCAACGGCTGTCTTCCTCCGCCGCTCGCCGTGATGACGGAAGGCGTTGAGCACCGCATAGCCACGATGTGAATCCAGGAGTCGCGGACCCGTCGCGCGGCGTGATGCCGCAAGGCGTTGAGCACGCGTAGGCGACGGCGTAGGCAGCATAGGCGGCGTCCGCCGCTCGCCGTGATGCCGGAAGGCGTTGAGCACATAAGCTCTTCCGACCATTCCTTGGGATGAAAGGCCGCCGCGTGCCGTGATGCCGGAAGGCGGTGAGCACTTGATGGTGACAGTCACCGTGTTGTTGGTGCCGCCACCGCCGCTCGCCGTGATGCCGAAGGCGTTGAGCACCGGTTTCGGGGCTCCTCTTCCAACAGCGGGATTCCGCCGCTCGCCGTGATGCCGGAAGGCGTTGAGCACGCAATCTGCTGCGCCTCGGACACCCACTCGGAGGTCCGCCGCTCGCCGTGATGCCGGAAGGCGTTGAGCACCGCCACTCGACCTGCCTGATGGTCTTGCCGAGGGCGTCGCCGCTTGCCGTGATGCCGGAAGGCGTTGAGCACCCTCTCGTACGCCAGCGCGGCGAGGATGGAGCGAGCCGTCGCTCGCCGTGATGCCGGAAGGCGTTGAGCGCCGCCGTGCTGCGCGGTGTACACCTACTTCGTGGGTCACCGCTCGCTGTGATGCCGGAAGGCGTTGAGTACCCATTCGGCGGATACTTCGTGTAATACTTGCGGATACCGCCGCTCGCCGTGATGCCGGAAGGCGTTGAGCACGCCAACTCCTCCTTCGGCTCCACGTGGTACAGCTCCGCCGCTCGCCGTGATGCCGGAAGGCGTTGAGCACCGCTCCAGCAGCGCGGCGCCGGGGTGGGGCTGCGGCCGCTCGCCGTGATGCCGGGAGGCGTTGAGCACAGCCGCATCGCGTTTTCGGCCTCGGCGTTGGCCGCCGCCGCTCGCCGTGATGCTGGAAGGCGTTGAGCACAACATGTCCGAGCAGCGAGCGAGGACGATGGCCCCCGCCGCTCGCCGTGATGCCGGAAGGCGTCGAGCACCTTGATGTAGATGGACGCGAAATCGGCTTCGACGGTCCGCCGCTCGCCGTGATGCCGGAAGGCGTTGAGCACAGGTGCTTGATGGGGTTGGGCACCCCGAGCATGTCGACCGCCGCTCGCCGTGATGTCGGAAGGCGTTGAACACCGTGAGCCGGCCCTTCAAGTCCTCCAGGGCCCCCCGCTGCCTCTCGCCGTGATGCCGGAAGGCGTTGAGCACTCGGATTCGCGCACTAGCGCGGGGTCCATGGCCGAGACCGCCGCTCGCCGTGATGCCGGAAGGCGTTGAGCACCTCTCCAGTTCCTGCGACAGCGTGGCGATGGTGTCGCCCGCCGCTCGCCGTGATGCCGGAGGGCGTTGAGCACCTATTCACGCCTGCTCTCATGATGTCTCCGCACCCGCCGCTCGCCGTGATGCCGGAAGGCGTTGAGCATCCCCACTGGATGTACAGGTCGGTGTCCGACTTGGACACCGTCGCTCGCCGTGGTGCCGGAAGGCGTTGAGCACATGGCGCGCCCTCGCTCGATGCGAGAGGCGTACTGCCCGCCGCTCGCCGTGATGCCGGAAGGCGTTGAGCACCGGTCACCGATCTGCGCGTTCTGCCGAACGTAGTCCGCCGCTCGCCGTGATGCCGGAAGGCGTTGATCACAACCGGTCCGCATCATCCATCACCAGTAGGCCCGACCGCCGCTCGCCGTGATGCCGGAAGGCGTTGAGCACTGGTCGGTGATGAACCAGTAGTTGCAGGGGTTGCCCGCCGCTCGCCGTGATGCCGGAAGGCGTTGAGCACTGTACAAGAACGTCGTCACCTGGCGCCCGGTGTACCGCCGCTCGCCGTGATGCCGGAAGGCGTTGAGCACCCGTCGCTCTCGCGGCGGTAGCGCAGGTCGACGTACCGCCGCTCGCCGTGATGCCGGAAGGCGTTGAGCACTTGAATGTCTTCGTGATCCCTTCACCGTGCTCTGCCGCCGCTCGCCGGGATGCCGGAAGGCGTCGAGCACCCTCCTCGGAGCGAAGCACTCCAGTCGTGTCCAGCCGCCGCTCGCCGTGATGCCGGAAGGCGTTGAGTACAACGTGTATGGGAAGTACTGGTACGTCTTGTGGTCTGCCGCTCGCCGTGATGCCGGAAGGCGTTGAGCACTTCATCTCTCGGTTGATGCCGAAGTTGTAGACGGGGCCGTCGTTCCCCGCGATGCAGGAGGATGGAGGCCCCTGCAAGCGGCCTGCAGCAGAAGCACCGTCGCTCGCGTGATGCCGGTGGCGTTGACCACCCGTCCACGGGCTGCTCCACTCCTGCCTCCGCTCGCCGAGATGCCGGAAGGCGTCGAGCACTCAGAGCTCCTCAGTGGTGGCGCCTTCGATGCGAAGGGGCCGCCGTACGCCGTGATGCCGGAAGGCGTTGAGCCCCCTTCGCGGCGTCGTAGGCGGCGCGGAGATTATCCGCCGCTCGCCGTGATGCCGGAAGGCGTTGAGCACTACTTGGTGTTGAGGAAGTACATCGTGTTGGTGCTGCCGCCGCTCGCCGTGATGCCGGAAGGCGTTGAGCACGACAGGAAGGAGACGCTGATGTCGGCCCGTCGCTCGCCGTGATGCCGGAAGGCGTTGAGCACGAGTGGTCCGCCAACGTCATGGCGCGCTCGAGCCGCCGCTCGCCGTGATGCCGGAAGGCGTTGAGCACTCAACGAACTCGAGGAGCACTCGCTCCTGACCCGTCCCCCAGACACGAAAAAGCCCGGGCACCTCCAGAGAGGCGACCCGGGCTCCAGTGACGGCATGCGCCGTCGAACCGACTACAGCGCTGCGATGAGCGCGTCCGTGAACTCGCGCGTCGTCGCGCTGCCACCGAGGTCGCCGGTGCGGATCTTCCCCTCACCGTAGACCTTGTGGAGGGCATTCTCCATGCGCCGGGCCTCTTCGCCCATGTCCAGGTAGTCCAGCATCATCACCGCCGACATCATCAGCGCGGTGGGGTTCGCGATGCCCTTGCCCGCGATGTCCGGCGCCGTGCCGTGGACCGCCTCGAAGACCGCCGTGCGCTCGCCGATGTTCGCGCCCGGCACCATGCCCAGGCCGCCCACCAGACCCGCGCACAAGTCGCTGACGATATCGCCGTAGAGGTTCTCCAACACCATCACGTCGAAGCGCGTCGGGTCCTTCACCAGCTGCATGCAGAGGTTGTCGACGATGACCTCCTCGTACTGAATCTCCGGATACTCACGGCCCACCTTGCGGCAGCAGTCCAGGAACAGACCGTCCGACAGCTTCATGATGTTCGCCTTGTGGACGCCGGTCACCTTCTTGCGACCGTGCTTCCGGGCGTACTCGAAGCCGAAGCGCGCAATGCGCGTGGACGCCTTCTCGGTGATGATCTTCAGCGACTCCACCACGCCCGGGACGATGATGTGCTCCAGGCCGGCGTAGAGGCTCTCCGTGTTCTCGCGCACCACGATGAGGTCCACGTCCTCGTAGCGCGTCTTCACGTTCTTCACGCTCTTCACGGGCCGCAGCGACGAGTACAGGTCCAGCCGCTTGCGCAGACCCACGTTCGCGGAGGGCAGACCGCCACCCACCACCGTGCCCGTGGGGCCCTTCAACGCGACGCCGCTGCGCAGCACCGCTTCCACCGTCTCGTGGGGCAGGTTGGTGCCGTACTTGGCCACCACTTCCGCGCCCGCGTCCTTGTGCTCGAACTCGAGCGGAACCTTGAGCGCCTCGAGGACGCGAATGGTGGCCGCCATCACCTCGGGGCCGATGCCGTCTCCATTGATGACCGTGACAGTGCGCGTGTTCGCCATGGGTGCGGATTCACAGCACAAATCCCCCTGACTCGAAAGGACGAAAACTTCCGACCTACAGGGCCAGGCATGGGGTCCATGAGTCAGGGCCCCCCTCCAGGGCCCTCAAGTGGCGCCCCGGGTGAAACAGGCCCTCAGTGCTCGGACGCCGAGTCTGGCCGCCGAGCGGGCCTCCGGGTGGGCCGGTGCCGCTTGCGGATGGCGTAGGGCCGGTAGAACGACTCCCACAGCGCGGCGCGTCGCCCCCGGGGCCGGGTGCGCAGTTCCCCCAGCGGGGCCCGGATGAAGAACGAGGAGATGAACAGGTACGTCGCCGTAATCGTGATGAACACCAGGATCAACATCACGATGGGCCCTGGAATCCACGCCACGTGGGCCCGGGTGACGAACTCCAGGAAGTCCACCGGGGGCTTCGGGTGGCTGTAGACCTTGAAGAACCACGTCACCAACAGGACCATCAGGATGGGCCCATAGGTGCGGTTGAGCCGCGTGGAGATGGCAGACAGCAACGAGAGCTGAATCTGCGGGCGGGACATCTCCACCGCCAATTCACGCAGGGCGTCCGGGTCCACCGGCTCGCGGCGCAGCATGGGGGCCCACCAGCCGTCCTCCAGGAGGCGCACGCGGCGGTTCCACAAGTCGTAGTAGCGGTACCTGCGCGCCTCGACGAGCAGGAACGACACCACCATCCAGATTCCAACGAGGAAGGTGACGTGCGAGCTCTGCGGCGTCGCGAAGCCGAAGGAGATGACCGCCGCCGTCGTCGTCAGCGCCCAGTTCGTCGTCGTGTCCAGGCGCGTGCGCCAAGTGTCGGAGCGGCTCAGCTCGCCCCGGAAGAGCTGCGCCATGGCCTGCTGCGACAGCCAGGGCGACTCCAGCAGGTCGTTCTTGATGGGCTCGTTGAGGGGCATCCGTTCCCGGAAGGTGGGCCGGGGCGCGAGCCGATGCAACGGCTCGCCCGGCTGATCGCCCCCGACGAACCTGCCCGCGCGGACACCCCGCCTCCCTGGTGAGCGTCCAGGCAGCCGGGCTCGCACGGTGGCATCGTGCCCCGGGAGCGGGCGTCCAGACGGGGGCCCGGGTGGCCATGGCGGGCGGGCGTGCGCACCTTGGCGACTTGAACGTGGCTCGACTCAATCCCATCGAAGCCCTGTCGGAGCTGCTCCAGGGAGAGCAGGAGCGCGTGGCGCGCCTGTGGGCCAAGCGCCTGCGCGCGGAAGTCTACGAGGTGGAGATTCCGGGCCGGGACTTGCGGGCCCCGCTGCGCAGGCTGGTGGGCGAGATGGCGCGCCTGCTCAAGGACCGGGGCGAGGATGCGGTGCGCCTGTGGCCGGAGGTCGCCCGCTCCCATGGCGCGGACCGGTACACGCAGAACTTCGAGCCCGAGGACCTGACACGCGAGTTCAAGTCCCTGGAGTCGGTGCTGCTGCACGTCTACGCGCGCCACCACGGCGGACTGATTGAGCCGGAGGTCGCCGGCCTCATCTCGGAGCTGGTGTGGGAAGGGGACGCGGCGGCGCAGGCATCCTACGCGCGCATCCTGAAGACGGAGGAGGTGCGCTTCCGCGAGGCGGCGGTGATGGAGTCGGTGCTCAACCACGTCGACGTGGGCATCCTCCTGGCTGAAGTGGACGGCACCGTGTCCTTCGCCACGCCGCCGGTGAGCCGGCTGATGGGCGTGCCCATGCGCGCGGTGGTGGGCGGGCGCGCGGTGAACACCGTGTCCCCGGTGCTCACGCAGGTGAACGCCCGGCACCTGACGGGCGAGCCCTTCAAGGTCGCCGACATGCCCTTCGTGCGCGCGCTCAAGGAGCAGGGCCCGGTGCGCGGGGTAATGATGGTGGTGGAGCGCCCCGGCGGTGGCGAGGTGACGCTGGAGATGAGCGCCACGCCCGTCTGGGAGGAGGAAGGCGAACTGGCCGGCGCCATCCAGACCTTCACTGACCGCACCGAGTCCGCGAACAAGACCAAGGCGCTGGAGAGCGCCTACAGCGAGCTGCGCCGGCTCCAGGGGCGGCTGCTCCAGCGCACCCGCCAGCAGGCGCTGGGCCAGCTCGCGGGCGGCGCGGCGCACGCGCTCAACAACTTCCTCAACGTGCTGCGCCTGCGCATCACCCTGCTCCAGCGCGAGTACAAGCCCGAGCACCTGGAGGCGCTCGACAAGACGGTGCAGCAGATTGGCGAGCTGGTGGCGCGGCTTCAGGAGTTCAACGTCCAGCGCACCGAGGAGCGGCCCGTCGACGTGAAGGTGGACCAGACGGTGCGCGAGTCGCTGGAGCTGGCGCGCGGCGAGCTGGAGCAGCGCGAGCACCCCGTCTACGTGGAGCTGGAGCTGCACGACCCGGGCGCGGTGCGCGCGGACGCGGCCTTCTTCCGCGAGCTGGTGGTGAACCTGCTCCTGGCGGCTCGCGACAGGATGGAGGAGGGCGGCCACCTCAAGCTGTCGACGCGCACGGAAGGCCGCGATTGGCTCACCCTTCGCATCCAGGACGAGGGCCCGACGTACGCGGCCGAGGAACTCACGCACCTGTTCGACCCGCTGCGCAGGGACCCGGGGGCGCCGCAGCTCTCGCTGTACCTCGCGGTGGCGCGTGCGCAGGTGCAGCGCTGGGGCGGCGAGCTGACGGCGGAGAACGCGACGACAGGGAAGGGCGCGGCCTTCGTGGTGCGGCTGCCGCGCGTCCACGAGCAGTCGGCCACCTACGAGCCCGCGCGCACCCCGCCGAGCGGGACGAAGGCCGTGGCTCCGGCGGCGCCTCGACGCTTCCAGCAGACGCGCCGCGTGCTGGTGGTGGACGACGACCTGGACAACGCGCGGATGATGGCGGAAGTCCTGGGGGAAGAGGGCTACGAGGTGCAGGTGGCCCATGACCCCCGCGTGGCGCTGGACATGTGGGACCGGCGCCGCTTCGACGCGGCCCTGCTGGACGCGGTGATGCCGGAGATGAGCGGCTGGGAGCTGGCGCGCGCGGTGCGGGAGAGGTCGCCCCACGCGCTGCTCGCCATCGTCACCGGCATGGACGTGCGCGGGCAGAACCGCGCCAACCTCGCGCTGGTGGACGCGGTGTTCCGCAAGCCCATCGACGTGGGCGCGCTGGATGACTTCCTCGCGCAGACGGAGGGCGGCTCGGGCGGCGAGGCCGCGCAAGCCGCCGGAGAGACGCCCGAGCCCGAGACCAGCGACAGTCCCGACACGTCGCCACGACACTGAAGGCCCCCGGGGCGCGGGCCCCGGAGCGCCAGGCTCAAGCGTCAGCGACCCGGCTTCAGGCCCGCGGTGACGAGCGGGGGGACGCCCATGCGGGTGAGCATCATGTCGGCCGTCTGGAGGGCGCCTTCCACCCAGCCCTGCGCGTCGGAGTACGCCTCGCCGCAGATGTAGACGGGGACGTTGGCCTGCGGCTGGACGATGCGCTCCTGCACCTCCCAGCTCTTCACGCCGATGTTCCAGCTGTTCCAGCCGCCGCCGTATGGGTCATCGCCCCAGTCCCGGAAGCTCGCCTCCAGCGCGGGCGGCACGTACATGAGGCCGTGCACCAGGCCGAGCTGCCGCTGCACCTCCGCCACCATGGCCTCGGGGGCCTCGTTGGCCAGCCACTCCGGGTCCATCTCCTTGCCCTGGCCGGCCTTCTCCCGCTCGCCGACGAAGCGCTTGGGCCGGGGCACGTTGCGCGCCTCCTTGCGCCAGCCCAGGCCGCGCTTGGGGCGGAAGCTGTCCCAGAAGCCCGCGTTGAGTCCGTCGTCGTAGCTGGCCATCAGCATCGCGGGCCCGCTCTTGGCCGGCGCGCCGTCGTGGGTGGGCCAGTAGTACGTCTGCCGCACCGGCAGGTCCGTGACGGTGCGCCCCTCCTCCACGCCCGCGGGTCTCCACCACGGGTCGCTGTAGGTGGTGAACAGCTTGAACAGGGGCTGCGGCGTGACGCTGCCCACCAGCCGCACCACCTCTTCGTCCTGGAGGAAGGGGCTGCCCGGGGTGATGAGCTCCAGGGCCCGGCGTGGCATCGCGAGGATGAGCGCCTTTGCCTGCACCGGCGCGCCGTCCTGGAAGTGCAGCTCCGCCAGGCCGTTCTTCCAGTCGAAGCCGGTGAGCTGGCTGTTGAGGTGGAGGGTGCCTCCTGCCTCCTGGAAGCGCTCCGCCAGGACGAGCGGCACCTGCTGGAAGCCGTTCCTGAAGCCGTAATAGGCGGAGTCGACGCCGAAGTCGGACAGGTACCAGGGGATGGCGTCCGCGGCGTTCCAGTTGTTGAGCGTGGACTCGTAGCCGCCGCCGTCGAGCGCGAGCTGGTAGCCCTCGCCGGAGATGACCCGGGCCAGCACCTGCCAGAAGCCCTGCTCGTGGAGCGGCTTGCCGGCGAAGCTCGCCGCGCGCGTCATCTCCCGGCGCTCGTACTCCGTGAGGTGCTTCGCGGTGATGCCCGGCACCAACTGCTCAATCGCATTGAGGACGATGCTGCCCGCCGTCTGGCCGTGCTCCAGGAAGTTGAGCCGGTAGGGCACCTTGTCCGGGTGCTCGGCGAAGTCCGCGAGCCGCAGGTGCACGCCGCGCAGGAAGGCGATGTTGGCGGGCTTGTCGACGGGGAAGGCGAACGTCTCGATTTGCTGCGCGGGAGGCGCGCCCTCGTTGAGCCGCTTCAGGAGCTCGCTGATGCGCGGCTGCACCTCCGGGAGGATGCGCATGCCGCCCAGCTCGGCCTTCATGTTGGGGATGCCCGGCGGGGACACGGAGAGCAGCCGCCCTCCGATTCTCCCGCTCGCCTCGAACACGGCGACGTTCCCCGCGCCGCTTCCGTGGGTCAGCAGCCTCCACCCCGAGTACACGCCGGACACACCCGCTCCGACGATGGCCACATCGAGAACCGTCTCCGCCATGTGCTGCCTCCACTTCACGTCCGGGTGATTGGGGCTGCTTCACTTCAGAAGACGACCTGCGCGCCTCTCGGCAGGGGGCTGTCGCCGTCGTCGACACGCTGGGGGTGCTGCTGGTGGAACCAGAAGTCCAAAGGTGGAGGGGCAACGGGGGCCGCCGTTGCCTGGAGACCCTTGCCGGCCGCCCCAGCAGGCGGTGGCGGCGTCACCTGAGCCGTGCGGATGTCCAGCACGTACGACTCATGGCGGGTCAGGACGTGCTCCACCGCGATTTTCAGCGCGGCCTTCACCTGGTCCGGACGGTGAATCACCTGGCCGTTCGGAACGCCGAAGGACTTCGCCACGTCCACGAAGCTGAACTCGGGGTTTCGCAGGGTGAGGTACTCGGGCGTCATCGTCACCGGCTTCCAGCCGAAGCCCGGTGCATCGCCGTAGGCCGTCACCACCTGCTGAAGCCCCGCTTGAAGCGTGTGGTACTCCCGGTTGTTCATGATGAGGTAGAGGATGGGCAGCTTGCGGTGCGCCGCCGTCCACCAGACCTGGGGATAGAAGAGGCAGGAGCCGTCCCCCACCGCATTGATGACCAGCTCCGGTTCGACTCCCTGCGTGCCCGGCCCCGCCAGCTTGATGCCGAGCGAGGCGGGCATGGACCACCCCAGCGAGCCGCCCTGGGTGCAGTAGTAGCTGGTGGGCGCTTCGCCCTCGCCCAGCGGAAGCATCATCTGGAACGAGGCGGCGTCGGACACCGCCTCGTGCACGTAGACGAAGCGCTTCTGGAGGTTCTTCGTCACCAGCAGCTCGCGCAGGCTGTCCGCCACCAGCACGCCCCAGATGTGCTCCGCCTGCTGGGCCTGGGCGGCGTACTGGCGCCACGCGGCCATCCGCGCCTCGGAGGCGGCCTGGAGCTGCTGGTTGCGCGCGTCCGCGCCCGGGGGCGGGTTCTGGGCGAGCAGCGCGTTCAGCCCGGGCAGCGTGGCCTTGATGTCGCCCAGGATGGCGGACTCCGCGAAGGCGTTCTTGCCCAAATCCCACGTGTTGTTGGCCAGGGCTATCTGCCGCACGGACGTGGGGATGAGGGGCCCGTCGGAGTACTTGTAGACGGCGAGCTGGGCCTGGGCGCCGAAGCCACAGAGGAACGCCACGTCATGGGGCAGCAGGCGCTGCTGTGTCTGTTGTTGGTCCCCGGGCAGCTCACCCTGCCAGTGGTAGTCATTGTTGGGGAAGTTGGCCAGGCTGCTGAAGCCCTCCAGGTAGACGGGGGCGCCCAGGCGCAGCGCCAGCTCCTGCACCTCCTTCCACGCGTCGGCGTAGCCCACGGCGTCGCCGGCGATGATGACGGGGTTCTTCGCGCCCGCGAGCAGCTGGGCCGCGTGGGCCACGGCGTCCGAATCCCCCGTGAAGCGCTGGGGGATGCGGGTGACGCCCCGGACGCGCTCGTCGGGGCCAATCTTCCGGATGGTGAAGTCCCAGGGCAGGGAGATGAAGACGGGGCCCATGGGGGGCGCCATCGCCTCCTTGAAGGCGCGCTGGAGGACCAGGGGAATCTCCTCCCAGGCGCGCAGCTCGTGGGACCACTTGGTGAACTGTTTGGCAATCTGCACGACGTCCGAGGCGAGCAGGGGCTCCTGCGTGACGAGCTCGTTCTGCTGCTGGCCGCACAGCACCACGAGCGGGACGTGGGACTTCCACGCGTTGGAGAGATTGCCGATGCAATGGCCGATGCCGGGGGTGACGTGGACCTCCACCACGCCGGGGCGGCCCGTCATCCGGGCGTAGCCCATGGCCGCGCCCAGGGCGATGTTCTCGTGCAGGCACTCGATGTAGCGGACCTTGCCCTTGTTCTCGGCGGTCTCCGTCCCGTCGATGATGGGAATCTCGTTCGTCCCCGGGACGCCGAAGATGTAGCCAATCTCCAGCATGCGCAGGATGTCGAAGAGATAGTCCCGGGTCCAACGCTGGGGCTGCGAGGCGGGCACGTCCGGCATGGGGGTCCCTCGATTTTCGAGAGGCATTGAGGAGGTTGTCTGGGAAGGAGGCGCATCCTGCCTGCCGGGTTTTGTGCAGGCCATCCACCTCCGGGGTATGTGAGTGTTGTCTATTGCTGTGTTTGTGTATGGGGTTCTCCCGGCGCGTCCGGGTGGGTTGGAATGCTTGTCTGGCAATGGAACGTGGGGCCGGTGCGGGGTGGATTCGTGAAATGGGGCGGGGCGTCTAGAGTCGCGGGGGTGAACGGCTTGCTGGAAGTGGAGCGCATCCGCCGCAAGGTGGAGGCGGGTGAGGTCCTGAGTGACACGGAGCTGGCGGTGCTCCGCGCCCAGGTGCAGGGCAGTGAGGGGCCGACGACGCGGCTGGCGGTGGCGCATGCGCTCATCAACGCGGGGGCGGACCGCGAGGCGCTGCCGTTGCTGGAGGCGCTGCGGCGCGACTTCCCTCGGGACGTGCCGGTGATGCTGGGGCTCGCCCGGGCGCTGCTCGGGCTGGAGCGCCACGGGGACGCGGAGGCGCTGCTGCGGCAGGCGCGCGCGCAGGAGCCCGGGGACCCGGAGGTCCTCAAGGTGCTCGCGGTGCTGGCGCTGCGCCGGGGCGAGGTGGAGAGGGCGCAGGTGTACGTCAAGGATGCGCTCGCCAGAGACCCGTTCGACGCGGAGACGCGGCTGTTGAAGGAGGAGCTGGAGGCGGCGGAGCTTCCGCCCCAGGCCGCGCCGGAGGAGCAGGTGCTCCGGCCGGAGTTCACCGCCGCGCTGGCGGGCGCGCTGGGACGGGCGCGAGTGGCCTTCCGGCGACAGGGGAAGGACCTGCTGGTGAAGCTGGCCTCGGGCGGGGTGGGGCGCGTGGACCTGGGCTCGCTCTATGCGGCCTATCGCGAGGCCCCTGGCTCAGCGGGGCTGTCGGCCTACGTGGAGGCCCTGGCCGCGCGCCTGGGTGGGTTGGACTCGGGGCTGGGCGCGGAGGGGGCATCGCTGGAGGCCCGGCTTCGGCCGGTGCTGCGTCCGGCGGACTTCGCGGCGAAGGCGGTGGGGGCGCTGCACCGGCCGGGGCCGGCGCGACTGGAGGTCTTCTACGTGCTGGAGGATGCGGAGTTCGTGCGCTACCTGCCCGAGTCCGCCCTGCGTTCCTCCGGATTGACGGAGGCGCAGGTGGACGCGGCGGCGTGGCGGAACCTGGAGGCGCATCCCGCGCCCGTGCGGCCCGTGGTCATCGACCAGGGCGAGGTCCGGCTCGCGGAGACCTTCTCGGGCCTGTGGGCGGTGGCCGGGGGAGATGGGCTCGACGGCGCGCGGCTGCTCACCGCGTCCCAGCGGCGACTGCTGGCGGAGCAGGCGGGAGACGAGCCCCTCTACGGCTCCCTGGTGCGACGTGAGCTGGCGCTCGTGGCCCGGGTGTCCGACGCAGCGGCCTGGGAAGTGCTGGCGGACCTGGAGCCGACTTCGGAGGGAATCGAAGGCCTGTACTTCCTGTCGGACGAAGGGCTTACCCGAGACCCGGCCGCCGAGGACTGATTCATGTCGAGTTGGAGGTGGCCATGACCGAGGCAACAGTCCTGTCATACGAGGAATGGGCGCTCGGACCCCTCGCCAGGGCGATACGGTCATCCTGCTCCATCATGGTGCGCCACCGGAGTGAATGCTCCAGCGGTGGGAAACGTAGGAGGCTTACCCGTGTCATCAGCCGAGTGGTCCGCCGCGGTCAAGGAGATGAGGCGGCTTTTTGACCGTGACCCCACGGACAAGAAGAGCCTCAAGGCGTGGGTGGACGCGTCCATCGCGCTGTGCCTGCGACTTCGCTCTGTTCCAGAGAGCGCCAATGTGGAGGAAATCGTCTGGCACTTCCTCTTCGACGCGGACATCCGGGTGAAGGCCCCTGACTACGCTCAGGCCCAGCGCGAGGCGTTCGAGAGCTGGCTCCAGGACGCTGAACGCGCCTTGCTCTCAGAGCAGTGAACGTCCGCGAGAGCGCCTCACCCCGCCGTGCCGGTGGGAAGCCGGTCCACGAACACCACCTCGCGATATCCCAGCGTGAGCAGCAGCGCGCGCAGGGACCGCTCCGCGGAGTCCCGGGCACGCTGCTGGAGCCGTGCATCGGCGCGCACGTCCTTCTCGAAGGCGAGTCGCGCCTTCTCCAACAGCTGCGCCGTCTGCGTGCTGTCCAGGTTGGAGTCGATGACCTCCGTCTCCCCGGGCCGCAGCGCCACGCGCACGTCCAGGGGCGGCAGCACGACGTGGACCTTCGTGCCAGCGACGTGGAGGCTCGACGGGCCCAGGCGCTGGAAGTCGAACCCCAGGTGCGCATCCGCGAAGACGATGGCGCGGCCGTGCGGATTCTGGAGCGTGTACGCCGCCCAGTTCACCACGTCCTTCCACAGTGCATCCGTGGCTCGCGGCTCGGGAGAGAAGGACACCTTCTTGTAGAGGGCGACCTCCAACGTCTCCAGCCGCGCCACCTCGCGCATCTGCTGCACCACGGACGCGGTGTCGGGCAGGGCGGGAGAGGTGGGCCGCAAGAGCAAGCCCGCGCCCAGGGCTCCGGCGGCGATACCCAGGAGGACCGTCAGGATTCGCGAGAGGTGCGCCATGGGCCCAGTGTATCCCCTTCCTCGCGGAGCGCGTCTGGGGCACGGTGCGCGCGTGTGGGCGGCACGTTGCTGGAAGGAGCACGTGTGGAGCTGACCGATGTGGAAGTGACGGAGCTGGGCGCGCGCGGTTATTTCACGCGCCCTGTCTTCCTCGGAGATGTGGCTGCCCTCGCCGCGCGGGCTGATGCGCTGGCGAGGGCTGAATCCGGAGTGCTTCATGCCGCGGGCATCCGCCGGGGCGCCGAGCGGGTCCTGGACTCCCGCGTGCGAGGCGACCTCATCGGCTGGATAGAGCCGGAGCCCGGGACAGGGCTCGGCGTCCTGTGGGAACACTTCTCCCAGCTGGGACGCGCGCTCTCGTCGGCCGCCTATCTCGGCCTGGGACGCTTCGACCTCCAGCTCGCCTGCTACCCCGGCGGAGGAGCTCGCTACGCGCGTCACTTCGACGCCTTCCCAGGTCAATCCAACCGCCGCGCCACCGCCATCTGGTACGCCAACCCGGGCTGGGTGCCCGAACACGGAGGCGTGCTGCGGCTGTATCCGGAGGACTCCGCGCCCGTGGACGTAGCCCCCGTGCTCGACACGCTCGTCGTCTTCCTGAGCGAGCGAATCGAGCACGAGGTGCTGCCCGCCCACGCCTCGCGCCTGGCCCTCACCGCCTGGTACTACGGCCGCGACGCGGGCTGAGCCGTCACCTCACAGCGGGGGCGCGAGCAGGACGACGGAGTAGCCCACCGCCGTGCGCGTCCCCGGGTTCTCGTACGAGTGCTTCTGGTCCCCCCGGAAGACGACGACGTCTCCGGGCTTGAGGACGAAGCGCTCACCGCTGGCGACCAGCGCCATCTCCCCGGACTCGCAGGCCAGGTACTCGCGAGTGCCGGGGGTGTGGGGCACGCCGGTGATGCGCACGCCGGAGGGCAGCTCCACGCGGTCGAACTCCATGCCCGGAAGCGGGTCAGGCAGCAGCTTGCGCAACTGCCCCGCCCCTCGGATGCGCGTCGTCAGGCTGTCGCGCGGGTAGTGCCGCGCACTGGCACGAGGCCGCGCCACCAGCTCCTCCAGCGACACCTGGAGCGCCGCCGCCACGCGGTGCAGCACCGACAACGTGGGGTTCGCGGTGCCCGACTCCAGATTCGCCCACGTCGCCCGGGGCACCCCCGCGAGCTTGGAGAGCTGGGCCTGCGTGGCGCCCCGCGTCTCCCGCAGGGTCCGGATGTTGCGCGCCAGTCTGCTCGGCAGGTCCTCTTCGTCGATGGCCATGGGTTGGCAATCTGCCAAAGGATTGGCCGCGACGCCATTCCATCAACGCGCCCGACGTATCCCTTCCAGCAAGGAGGACTTTCCACATGAAGCTGACCGGAAAAGCGGTCCTGGTGACGGGAGCGAGTCGGGGCCTGGGCCGCGCGCTCATGGCGCACTTCGCGCGAAGAGGTGCCCGGGTGGTGGGCGTGGCCCGCCATGCCCCGGAGATGGAGGCCGCCGCCGAGGCCCTGCGCACGGAAGGGCTGGAGGCGCACGGCGTGGCCTATGACGTGGGGGACAAGGAGTCCATCTACCGGCTGGTGGGCGTGGCCACGTCGCTGGTGGGCCCGCTGGACGTGCTGGTGCACAACGCCAGCATCCTGGGGCCCACGCCGCTGCCCTTGCTGCTCGACACCGCGTGCGAGGACCTCCAGCACGTGTTGGAGGTCAATCTGGTGGGGCCCTTCCGGCTCACCAAGGCGGTGGTGGGCAACATGGTGGTGCGAGGCGGCGGGCTGGTGCTGAACATCAGCTCGGACGCGGCCCTCTCCGCGTATCCGCGCTGGGGCTCCTACAGCGTGTCCAAGGGCGCGCTGGAGCACCTGGGCCGCCTCTGGGCCGCGGAGCTGGAGGGCACGGGCGTGCGCTTCCTGAATATCGACCCGGGGGAGATGGACACGCGCATGCACTCGGACGCCATGCCGGAGGCGGACCGCTCCACGCTCGAGCGGCCCGAGGACGTGGCGGCCCGCATCGTCGCGATGGTGGAGCGTCGCTCGGAGACGCTGCCGTCGGGTTCCCGCCTGGAAGCGGCGAGTCTGGAGGCCGCATGAAGCCCGCGCGCTGGCCGGTGGACCACCCCGAGGAGGGGCGGCTCCTGCACATCGAACCCCACGCACGTCGCTTCTCCGATGCCCGCGTGGCGGACCTTCCGTCACTCCTGCGGGATGGAGACCTGCTGGTGGTGAACGACGCCGCCACGTTCCCCGCCTCGCTCCTGGGGCGCACGGCGGCGGGAGAGCGAATCGAGCTGCGACTGCTGGCGCGCGAGCAGGACGGCACCTGGACCGCCGTCCTCTTCGGCGCGGGAGACTGGCGCAAGCGCACCGAGGACCGGCCGCTCCCGCCCGTGCTGCCGGTGGGCTCGCGCTTCACCGTCGTCGGCTTGCCCGTCCAAGTCGTGGAGGTGCTGCCGCCCTCGCCCCGCCTCGTGCGCGTGGCCTTCGACGAGGACGGCGCCGCGCTCTGGTCCGCGCTGTACCAGGGCGGCCGGCCCGTGCAGTACGCACACACCGTGGCCCCGCTGTCGCTGTGGCACGTGCAGACGGGGTATGGCGCGCGGCCCTGGGCCACCGAGGCGCCGTCGGCGGGGCTGCCCCTCACCTGGAACCTGCTGCTGGCGCTGCGCCGTCGGGGCGTGAAGCTGGCATCGCTCACCCACGCGGCGGGGCTGTCCTCCACGGGAGACGCGGTGCTGGACGCGGCGCTGCCGAGGCCCGAGCGCTCGGACATCCCCGCCTCCACGGTGGCTCAGGTGGAGGCCACTCGCGCGGCGGGAGGCCGGATTGTCGCAGTGGGCACCACGGTGGTGCGCGCGCTGGAGGGGCGGGCGGAGATGAATGGCGGGCGACTGGTGGCGGGCGAGGCGGTGACGGACCTGCTCCTGGGGCCCGGCTTCGTGCCTCGCGTGGTGCACGGGTTGCTCACGGGCATGCACGAGCCTGGAAGCAGCCACCACGCGCTGCTCCAGGCCTTCGCGCCGTCACCCCTCTTGAAGGAGGCGACCGCGCACGCGGAGGAGCGCGGCTACCTGGGGCACGAGTTCGGAGACTCGTGCCTGGTGCTGGACGCGTGAGGGCTCACTGGAGCTGGTTGGGCTCCAGCTCCACCTTCACCCAGCCCGGCTTGCGCAAATCGAAGTTGCGGTAGGCGTCCAGCGCGCCGCTCATGGGCTCCACGTGCGAGAGGATGGCGGTGGGGTCCACCTCGCCCGTGCGCACCAGCTCCAGCAGCCGGGGGATGTACTTGCGGTGGTTGCAGTTGCCCATCTTCAGCGTGAGGTTCTTGTTCATCGCCATGCCGATGGGGAACGTGCGCACCTGCTGCGGGTAGACGCCGATGATGGACAGCGTGCCCGCCTTGGCCAGGGCCTCCACCGCCCACGTCAGCACCTGCGTGGGCGCGTCGCCGGGCACCCAGTTGTCGCCGTCCGGGTTCGTCTTCGGCGCGGTCTCCTTCGTCTCTCGCTTGAGCTCCGCCTTCTGCGCGGTGGCCTGCTTCGCCGCGGGGCCCGCGTGCGCGTGCACGGCGTCCACGCCCACCGCGTCGATGGCCCGGTCCACGCCGATGCCGTTGGTGAGGCGCTGAATCGTCTTCACCGGGTCTTCCTGGTCGAAGTTGATGATTTCAGCGCCCTGGGTGCGCGCCAGCTCCAGCCGGTCCTCGTGGCAGTCGATGGCGAAGACGCGGCCGGCGCCGAGCAGCTTCGCGCTGACGATGGCGAACAGGCCCACCGGCCCGCAGCCGAACACCGCCACGGTGTCCCCGGGTTTGATTTCCGCCAGCTCCGCGCCGAAGTAGCCGGTGGGGAAGATGTCGGAGATGAGGATGGCCTGCTCGTCCGTCACGCCGTCCGGAATCTTCACCAGGCCCGCGTGGGCGAAGGGAACGCGCACCTTCTCCGCCTGCATGCCGTGGAAGGGCCCCGTCTGCGCCGGCCCGCCGAAGAAGGCCGTGCCCGCGGAAGGCCCGTTGGGGTTCGCGTCGTTGCACTGCGAATGGTAGCCGTCGCGGCAGTAGACACAGTTGCCGCAGGCGATGGTGGAGGGGATGACCACGCGGTCGCCCACGTTGAAGTTGCGCACGTCATCGCCGAGCGCCTCGATGTAGCCCACGCCCTCGTGCCCCAGAATCGTGCCCGGCTTCATCCCCGGCATCGTCCCGCGAATCATGTGGAGGTCCGTGCCACAGATGGCGCTCGCCGACAGCTTGACGATGGCGTCCGTCGGCTTCTCGATGCGCGGCTCCTCCACGTCGTCGAGCCGGATGTCCCCAATCCCATGGAATACGACGGCCTTCATCTCGCGCTCCTCTCACCCCCGAGGGGGCCCTGACGTTCAAAGTCGAGCAGGGCCCGTCTGGTGACGACGGACCCGTGCGACTTGGAGCGTGGGCATCCGCGCGAAGGCGGGCAGGGCGCGCGCGGCCCCTCTTCCGCCCAGCAGCCGGGGCGCCGTGCGGCTAGCGGCCCGTGGCGTGGTGGACGTGGAAGGAGAGCTTCTTGCCGAAGACTCGGCGGAAGAGCGCCACCTCGTGCTCCGCGTTCCACAATTCCAGGTCCACCGGCTGGCGCGCGTGCAGGTGCAGGGCGACACCGTCGCGGCCGTTGGTGGCCTTGAAGTCCTTGATGGGCTGGTGGTGGCTGTGGTCCAGCGAGTTGGCCACGCGCAGCAGGGTGGCGAGCTTGCGCACGGTGCGGGCCTCGGTGGGAGTCAGCCCCGCCATGCCCGAGTGGGCCAGCTCCGGCGGACTGCGCCGGTGGTAGCGGGCGACTCGCGCCACCAGTTCGCGCTCACGGTCCGCGAGGCCGGGGAGGTCCGCGTGCCGGATGAGGTAGTACGTGTGCTTGTGGTGGCGCTCGTAGTTCACCGCGTGGCCGATGTCGTGGAGCAGCGCGGCGACCTCCAGATAGGGGCGCACCGACAGCGGGAGCTGGTGCAGGGCGGCCAGGTCGTCGAAGAGCGTCAGCGCCATGCGGGACACCTGGCGCGCGTGCTTCTCGTCGAAGAAGAAGCGCTGCCCCATGACGATGGCGGCGTCCGCCAGGCTGTGGTCGTCGTCCTGGTGGTGGGCGTCCTGCCGGTAGAGCAGGTCCACGAGGATGCCGTCGCGCAGGCCCCGGTTGACGACGCTGACGGAGTCGATTCCCAGGTACTTCGCCACGCCCTCCAGGATGACGGCGCCGGAGACGATGATGTCGGCCCGCTTGGGGTCGAAGCGCTTGCGCCGCCGGTCCGCGGGCATCTGCGCCAGCGTCTCCACCGTCTGGGTGAGCTGGCGCACGGTGGCGTTGCCGCTGCTCTCGCTGGAGGCGAAGGACACCACGGCGTTGATGGTGCCCGACGAGCCGAGCGCCACCCGGGGCAACAGGGGCAGCTTCTCCGGCAGCGTCTTGCCCAACACCTCCTGGACGAAGCTGCGCATGATGCGCAGCTGCTTCGTCGTCACGGTGCGCGAGGCCTCGAAGACCTCGGTGAGGCGCACCGAGCCCAGCCCCAGGCTCCACAGGTTGTCGGGCTTCTCGCCCACGGCGGTGGCCACCTCGGTGCTGCCTCCGCCAATGTCGATGAGCAGCGAGCGCGTGCCCGGGGGCTTGCGGTGCAGCACGCCCAGGCAGATGAGGCGCGCCTCCTCCTTGCCGCTGACGACCTCGAGATTGAGGCCGGCCTCCTCGCGCACGCGTCGGACGATGTCCGGGCTGTTGCGGGCCTCGCGCAGGGCGCTGGTGGCCACCGCGCGCACCTGGGCCTTGTGCCGACGGCAGAGCGCGGAGTAGCGCCGCAGCGTGGACAGGAGCCGCTCGGCGGTGGCCTCCGGCATGGTGCCCGTGGCGAAGACCCCCTCACCCGGGCGGATGGGGTCTCTCTCCTGATGGAGCGTCTCGAGCGCCCCGTCGGCGTCCGGCCGGGCGAGCTCCAGTCGCACGGCGTTGGTCCCCACATCGATGGCTGCGAGTACGGGCGGGAGGGCGGGGCGGCGAATGGGCATGGTTGGACGTGCGACAGTGTAGAGCGCCCTGGTGGCCCGCGCAGCACGTCATGAGGGGGCTGCGGCCGGGCAGGGGCTTTTTCAGGCCCTCGCGTGACGCGAGCGTGACGCGCTCACCGCTTGCGCCGCCGGCCGATGAAGCTGGCGAAGCGCTCCGCGAAGCGCGCCACGGCCAGTCCCACGACGTCCAGCAGCCACCGCTGGAGGCCGGAGCGGCCGCACTGCTCGGGCAGCACGTGCCGCGACAGGGCCACGTGCTTGTCCAGCCACAGGGCCGCCTGCGCCGCCACGCCGGGCTCCTCCGCCTCCACCAGCGTCTCCAGATTCACGAGCGACAGCGGGTCCAGGTTGAAGCTGCCCACCAGCAGCGTCCTGCCATCCACCACCGCCGCCTTGGCGTGCAGCGTGGAGGCGGTCCACTCGTGGATGTTCACCCCGGCGCGCAGGAAGGTGGCGTACAGCCGCATCGTCGCCGCCCGGGCGAAGATGACGTCGCTGCGTCCAGCGAGCAGCAGCGACACCTTCACGCCCCGGCGCGCCGCGCGCGTCAGCGCCTTCACGAAGTGCGTGTCCGGGAGGAAGTACGCGTGCGCGAGGATGACCTCGTGCTTCGCCCCGTCGATGGCGGACAGGTAGCGCTTGCGCAGCCGGTGCCCGCCGCCGATGCCGGACAGGAACAGCCTCACCGCGCCCGCCGACAGCGCCGCCGCGCCCGCCGTCAGCTTCGCGCCCAACTGCCGGCAGATGTCGCCCCGCAGCTCCACCGCCAGGTCCGCCCAGCCGGGCACGTCGCCCCGGGCCGCGTAGGCATCGCCGATGTTGATGCCGCCCAGGAACGCCACCGTGTCGTCGACGAGGAGAATCTTGCGGTGGTTGCGCCACGAGCGGCCCAGGCACAGCGACGTGAGCGGGTTGTACACGCGCACCTTCGCGCCCGCGGCCAGCAGCGTCTGGGTGAGGTGCTTGCTGGCGCCGATGCTCCCCCAGCCGTCCACCACCACCTTCACCACCACGCCCCGCTTCGCCGCCGCCACCAGCGCGTCCAGGAAGAGCGCGCCCACGCCCTCGCGCTCGAAGGTGTAGACCTCCAGGTGGATGCGGTGCCGGGCGAAGGAGATGGCCTCCAGCATCCGGGGAAACGCCTCCGTCCCGCCATCCAGCAGCGTGCAGTGCTCGCTCGCGTGCTCCCGGCCCGGTGACGGCGGGGACTGCGGGAGCGCGGGCTGCGGGACGAGGGAGGCTTCGGTGCGCATGAGCGCACCCACCCTACAACTCTCCCGGGCGGAGCGGGACACGCCCCAGGTGAGTGCGGGCCCGGCTCACGTCCCAGGACTTCACCCGTCGTGCTTGCGAGCGCCCTTGCCCTTGCCCTTGTGACGGCATTCGTCGCCATCCCAGTACTGGCTCGGGTGACAATCCTTGCTGTTGCGCTTGGACTTCTTCGACTTGGGTGGATGCGAGCCGTGGCCGTGGACGTCGCGGTGGACGATGCACCCTCCGAGCAAGCAGAGGGCGAGGAGCGGGACGAAGAGACGGAAGTTCATGAGTGAGGGGGGCCGGAATCGGGGGGAGCCCAGGGTCCAGACCCGCCGGTACCGGGGATGGCCACGTGAGACATCGACGGTGCGCGTCCAGTTCTGTACCCTTCGCCCGTGCCTGCCGCTGAGAAAGCAGTCCGTCATCGCAAGATTGGCGCGTATCGAGTGCTCGGAGAGCTGGGCCGAGGTGGGATGGCCGTCGTGTATCGCGGCCTCCACGAGATGATTCAGCGCGAGGTCGCCATCAAGGAATTGCTGCCGGAGGGCAAGCGGGACAGGGAGACCTTGTCCCGGTTCCGCCGGGAGTCGCTCGCGCTGGCCGCCTTCCGCCACCAGAACATCGTCACGCTCTACGACCTGGTGGAGAAGAACGACAGCATGTTCATGGTGATGGAGCTGGTGGACGGCCCCACCCTCCACACGCTCATCAAGGAGGGGCCGCTGCCGCCGGACGTCACGGGCGTCATCGCCGCGCGCATCGCCAGCGCGCTGGACCACGCGCACTTCCGCCACATCATCCACCGTGACTTGAAGCCCGCCAACGTCATGCTCACCAAGTCCGGTGACGTGAAGCTGATGGACTTCGGCATCGCCAAGGACGTCGGGCTGGAGGCGCTCACGCAGGCGGGCATGGCGGTGGGCACGCCCTCGTACATGTCCCCGGAGCAGGTGACGGGCGCGCCGCTGGATGGCCGCACCGACATCTTCTCCCTCGGCGTGCTGCTCTACGAGGCCCTCTCCGGCGCCCGGCCCTTCCACGGCAAGACGGCGGGCGAGGTCTTCGCGAAGATTCGCGACGGCAAGTACACGCCGCTCAGCAAGGTGGCCCCCAACGTGCCCTCGCCCCTGGTGCGCATCATCCAGCGCGCCATGGAGGTGAAGCCCGAGGACCGCTTCCCGGACGCCGCCGCCATGCGCCGCGAACTGGACGTCTTCCTGGCCCAGGAAGTCCAGGTGTCGCATGCGGGCTTGCTGGTCGCCTTCCTGCGCCACCGCCAGAAGCTGACGGAGACGGAGGCGCAGCAGCTCCTACGGCCCCAGGAACTGGACGCGGCGGTGGAGGTCTTCGACACCTCGCGCTCGCGCTCCGGCGGTGGCCTCAAGTGGGCGCTCGTCGCGCTCGCCCTCGCGTCGCTGGCGGGGACGGGCCTCTACTTCACCCAGGCGCAGTGGGCGCCGCTCGTGCAACAGCTCACCCGCTGAGGCGGGAGGAGGCAGTCCATGGGACGCATGGTCACTTTCATCTTGGGCATCGTCGTGCTGGTCGTGGCGGCCCGGTACGTCCTCAACCGCCCGGCCAAGACGGACCCGGAGGCCGCCGCCGCCCGCAGGCTGCAGAACGTGCACAAGGCCGCCGACCGCATCGAGACGGACCTGAACAAGAACGCCGACGCCATCTTCAACAAGGCGGAGTGAGGCGCGAGCGCCCTCGAGACGGCGCTCGCGGCTTCCGGCTGTTGCTACACGGCTACTTCTTCTCGTGCGTGACGGTGACGATGGTGCCGATTCCGCCGCGCACGAACCAGTCACCCACCAGCGTCAGCTTGCGCGGCTGGATGGCCTTGATGATGTCGTCGGCGATGGTGTTGGTGACCTTCTCGTGGAAGGCCCCCTCGTTCCGGTAGGCCCACATGTAGAGCTTCAGGCTCTTCAGCTCGATGCAGAGCTGGTCCGGGACGTACGTAATCTTGAACCGGGCGAAGTCCGGCTGCCCGGTGAGCGGGCACAGACACGTGAACTCCGGGCAGTCGAACGCGATTTCGTAGTCGCGCTCAGGGGCCGGGTTGGGGAAGGTCTGGAGTTCCTTGGTCGGCTGCGAAGGCATGGCGGTGTCGTCTACCACACCATCGCTACGTGTCATCCACGACGTGGCGCCAAGCCTGCCTGGTTGCCCCTGGAGGGTTTTGTCACCCCCTCAACGCGGCGGTCGTCCACCAGCGGGGAATGCGGGGGGCAGGCGGGTTGCGCACTCGGGGCGGGGTTCATAATCCCGAGAAGGCCCCCCGCCACCTTCGCGAGCACATGACGCTTCCCCCTGACGTCGAAGAAGCCTTCTCGTGCCTCCCCCAGGCCCTGGTGCGCGTAGGACCCGACCTGTGCGTCCAGTGGTGTGAGGAAGGGTTCGCCCGCAAGACGGGCATGACGCTGCCGCTGGGCACCAGCCTGCTGGAGGCATTGGAGCGCGGGCGGAGCCTGGACGCGGTGGAGCTGGCCGTGCGCGAGGGCCGTCCACACACCGGCCACGTCATCACCCGCGAGCTGCACCAGGTGCGCGTGCAGGTGAAGCCGGGACGGGAGGAGGAGTCTCCCGGCTCCTGGCTGGTGGTGGAGCCCTCCGGCGTGGATGACGACGGCGCCTTCTCCATGGCGGTGCGCGAGATTGCCCGGGCCGTGGGCGAGACGCTGGAGGTGGACAGCGTGTGCGCCGCGGCGGTGGTGGCGCTGGTGCGCTGCGCGCAGGTGCGGCGCGCGGAGGTGTACCTCTGCGAGGAGGACGGCACGGAGCTGCGCCGCTCGGCGGTGTCGGACCTGGCCGGGAGCGAGTCTCCCGAGGACTCGTTCGACCCGGAGGAGGACCCGTTCCGGCAGGCGCTGGCCTTGCGGCAGGCGCAGCTCGGCATCCAACGGGGGTATGGGGATTCGATGGGCTCCATCTTCGCCGCGGTGCCGCTGTGCGCGCCGCGCCGGACGGTGGGGCTGCTGCTCCTCTACAAGGAACAGGGCACGTCCTTCTCCGCCCGGGAGCTGGAGCTGTGGACGGCGGCGGCCAATCAGCTCGCGGTGGCGGTGGAGAACGCGCGCCTCCTGCGCGAGGCGAAGGCGGCGCTCCAGGTGCGCGAGGAGTTCATGTCCATCGCGAGCCACGAGCTGAAGACGCCGCTCACCCCGCTGAAGCTGGGCCTGTTCACCATGGAGCGCCGGCTCACGGCGGGGCAACCGCTGGAGCTGGCCACGGTGCTGAAGTCCAAGCGGCAGGTGGACCGGCTGGCGGGGCTGGTGGATGACCTGCTGGACGCCTCGCGGCTGGATGCCGGGAAGCTGGCGCTGGATTTGTCGCCGCTGGAGGTGGGGCAGCTGGTGGCGGAGGTGGTGGACCACTTCCGCGCGGCCTTCGACAGGCCCTTCGCGGTGGACGTGCCGCGCGAGCGCGTGTGGGTGCGGGGAGACAGGGACCGGCTGGAGCAGGTGCTCGTGAACCTGCTGGAGAACGCGCACAAGTACAGCCCGCCGGGCGAGCCCATCACCGTGTGCGTGGAGCGGCTCGCGGGCGAGGCGCGCATCCACGTCCAGGACCATGGGATTGGAATCCCGGGCGCGGACCAGTCCCAGGTGTTCCAGCGCTTCTACAAGGCGCGCAACGTGTCGCACCGCAACTTCGGGGGACTGGGGCTGGGGCTGTTCATCAGCCACTCCATCGCGAGGCTGCACGGGGGCGCGCTGTCGCTGGCGAGCGCGGAGGGCCAGGGCAGCACCTTCACGGTGAGCCTGCCGCGCATGCCGTCGCACGAGGTGAAGCGGCTGCCCCGGCGGGTGCTGCTGCTCGACGAGGACTCCGCGCAGGAGGCCCTGGCGGAGCGCGTGTTGTGCGCCGAGGGGTTCGAGGTGTTCACCACGCGCAACGGAGCAGAGGCGCTGCGCCAGGCCACGCACCTGCCGGTGGACCTCATCGTGCTGTCCACCTCCGTCACGCATGGCAAGGCGGGGATGTTCCTGGAGACCTTCGCCACGCTGCCGCGCGCGCGGCCGGTGCCCATCCTCCTGGCCGGGGATGCGCGGCCGTGGTGGGCCCAGGAGGAGACGTCCCTGTGCACGCGGCCGTACGTCGCCGATGAGCTGGTGGCGCGCGTGCGCAACGTGCTCATGCAGGAGCGGCGGCGGCCCTCTGGAGTGGCGTCCGCGGTGGGTGACCTGCCCGCGGCCCCTCGACTCTGAGGGGCATGCGCGGAGCCCGGCTCGTCAGGGGCCACCCCCCTCGCAAGGCGGGGACCCCTGACGTGAGCCTGGGGATCAGCTCGCTTGCGTCAGGACCCGGTAGTCCACGGGGGTGATTCCCAGGCGCGACAGCGTCTCGCGGGCCTTCGGGTTCTGGAAGGTGGCCAGCTCCACCTCGCGCTGGGCGCCGTAGCTGCTCTTCACCGTCTCGGGGCGATAGCCCGGGTGGCACATCAGCTCGACGATGCCCTCGGAGGGCAGCGACACCAGCTCCGCCTCCAGCCGCTCCAGCGTCCAGTACGCGTCCGAGCCCGTGTCGCCCAGGAAGTGCGTGTTGGTGGGGATGCCCTGCGTCTTGAGCGCGTGGCGCATGATGGAGTCGATGGAGCGCACCGGCAGCTTGTGCTCCCGGGCGACGCGGGACAGGCCCTCCAGCACCAGGGGCTGCAGGTGCAGATGCATGTGCACGTCCACGTGCGTGGGCGCCCGCCCCGTCAGCGCGGTGAAGCGCTCCAGCTGCGCGCGCGTCTCCGCCTCCACCACCTCGGCGGTCATGCTCGAGGCGCGCGACTCCAGGAAGTTCCCGTTGGCGCCGAGCATCTCGCGCGGGAAGTCGCTCGACACCGGCGTGCCCCGGGCCAGGTTCAGGTGCAGCCCCAGCGACAGGCCCTGGGCCTCGTGGGCGGAGGCCTCGGCGAACGGGGTGTTCACCATGAGGGTGGCGGACGACACGATGCCGTCTCGCATGGACTGGAGGATGCCGCGGGTGACGGCGGGGTCATACCCCAGGTCGTCGGCGTTGATGATGAGGGCGCGTGTACTCACGAAGAACTCTCCTGCGCATCAGGGACGAGGCCGGGTTTGGAAGAAGCGCCAGGCCTCGAGCGTGGCGTTCAGGTCCTGCGTGGGGTTGCCCGCGCTGACCGGACTGCCAGGCCAGGTGTGTCCGCCGCCCTGCACGGTGCAGAGCGACGCGGTGGCGTTCTCGGGAGAACAGCCGGTGAAGGCGCTACAGGTACTGTCCCCCTGGCGGTACGTCTCCACCACCGGGCCGCCGCAACCATTGCGCTCGGCCTGGCTCCGGACGGAGTCCTCGGCGGAAGGGTAGGCGCGGCCGAAGGGGATGTTGTTGCCTCCCGCGTAGAGGATGACGGTGTCCGCGGTGCCATGGATGTGCAGCACCGGCACCGGACGGGACGGGTTGCACCCGCTCTGCGGCGACATGCCGGAGACGGGCGCCACGGCGGCGAAGCGTCCCGCGCGCTCACAGGCGAGCCGGTAGGAGAAGAAGCCGCCGTTGGAGAAGCCGGTGGCGAAGGTGCGGCGCGGGTCCACGCACACGCGGGTGTCCAGGTCCGTCAGCAGCGCGTCCACGAAGCCCACGTCGTCGCTGTTGGAGACCTGGGCCGACCCACAGCACGCCCCCGCGTTCCAGCCCCGGGTGTTGTCCCGGGGGTTGCTGGTCGTGCCACCGTTGAGCTCCTGGGCGCTCAGCCCGCGCGGGTAGACGACGAGGAAGCCCTCGGTGTCCGCGAGCGTCGACAGGCCCGTCTGGACTTCAAGCTGCTCGGGGTTCGAGCCGAAACCGTGGAACGCGAGCACCGTGGGCATGGGCTTCGTGGCGTCGTAGCCGGGAGGCACGTGGACGCGGTAGGTCCGCGCCCGCCCATCGTGCGTCACTGTCCATTCATGGGTGCCCGGGCCCTCGGACAGTCCGGTGCAGGACGTGCGCTCCGGCACGGAGGGCTCATCAGGGCCACCGGTGTCACCGGGGACTTCCGGGCGTGAGGCCGTCGAGGACGAACAGCCGAGTGCCCCCAGGACGAGGGCGAGGAGCACGAGATGGGGGCCGCGAGACATGGACGGGAAGCTAATTCCCCGTCTTGCACTCCGCCGCGAGGACGTTCGCCCGTTCGGGGAATCGTTCCTCCAGCGTACGCTTCACCTCGGCGACGGCCGTCGCATTGCCACCATGGGCATGGAGCTGGCATCGCGCGGCCAGGGCCCGAGGGTCCTCCGGGGCCAGCTTGTCCGCCTCCCGGTACGCGCGCTCGGCGCCCGTGCTGTCGCCCTGACGGAAGAGGACGGCCCCCAGGTAGTAGTGCGCCACGGCCAGCCGGGCATCCTTGCGCACCGCGCGCTTGAGCAGCGTGGCGGCCTCGTCCACGCGCTCCTGCCGGAAGCGCACGAAGCCCAGCTCCGCCAGGCTGGCCGCGTCGTCGTGCTCGCGCGTCCAGGCCGACAGCACCGTGGCGGCCTCGTCCAGCCGGCCGCTCTGCGACAGCATCCGCCCGTAGCGAGGCGCCACCCGCGCGGTGCCCGGCTTCTGGGCGTAGGCCTTCGCCAGCGCCGCCACCGCGCCGGACAGGTCTCCCTGGCGCTCGCGCAGGTCCGCCAGCATCAGCGAGGGGCGCAGGTCCTTCGGCGCCAGCGCGAGGGCCTCGTCCAGCGCGCGCTCCGCCCGCTTGCCCCGGTTCAGCTCCGTGGCCGCCTGGGCCGCGAGCAGGTGCGCCTCCACGTCCTTCGGAAAGCGCGCGACGTACGCCTCCGCCAGCTCCAGCGCCTGGGGGTGGGCGCGAGCCGTCAACAGCGTCGTCCCCGCCTGGGCCAGTTCCTCGGCGGTGGCGCGAGGGTCCGCGCCCAGGCCGGACAGCAGCGACACCTTCGCGGCGGGCGTGTCGGCGGCCTGGGCCTTCGCCAGTCGCTCCGTGGGCGACGACTCCGTGCGCGTCAGGTACCACGTCCCTCCGGCACCGAGCGCCGCGAGCCCGAGCACCCCTGCCAGGGCGAGGCCCCACCGTGAGCGACGTCGAGGACCGCCCTGGGTGATGCCGGAGTCGTTGCGCGTGGGAGGCGACGAGTCCGCCGGATTGCGCGTGGGCGGCGTCGAGTCCATCGCGGCGTCAGGTCGCGACGGCGGCGAGATGCCCGGAGAGCTGGCGCGGAAGCCCGCGACGGTGGCGGCCTCGGTGGAGCCCGGGAACGCGGGCGGGGGCGGGCGCACGGAGTCCGGAGGCTCGCCGTGGAGGGTGGCGCCCACGTCGGGCAGGAAGACCTGGGGCCACGCGCCCGGCATCGTCATGGCGTCGTGGGGCGCGGCGTTGGGGTCGAAGGCGCGCGGAATCGGCGGCGTGCCGCCGTGGGACGGGTCGGCCATCCGCGCGCGGCGCAGGGCCTGGCGCTTCGGGTCCCGGTCCGGTGGGAAGAGGGTGTCCACGTACGCGGCCACCTGCTCCCCGGTGGCGACCTCGGCCTGGCCGCCAATGGCCTCGATGGCGTCGATGAAGGACTCGAGGCTGTCGAAGCGCGCGGCCGGGTCTCTCTGGAGCGCGGTGAGGCACACCAGCTCCAGCGCGGCGGGGACGGACGGGTCGAACGCGGTGGGGGGACGCGCGCGCCCCTCCGCGATTCGGCCCAGCACCTCCTCGGCCGTCATGCCGGTGAAGGGCCTGCGGCCACAGAGCTGCTCGTACAACATGACGCCCGCGGCGAAGAGGTCCGCGCGGTGGTCCACGGGCTTGCCGGCGATCATCTCCGGCGACATGTAGAAGAACTTGCCCTTGAGGACGCCGGGCTCCGTGCCCGACCCGAGCGCGTCCGCCTTGGCGATGCCGAAGTCGATGACCTTCACCGCGCCATTCACGCCCACGTGGATGTTGTCGGGGGTGAAGTCGCGGTGGACGATGCGCAGCGGACGGCCCGCCTCGTCGACGGCGCGGTGGGCCGCGTCCAGGCCCCGGCACGCCTCCACCAGCACGCGCAGGGTGATGCCCAAGGGCACGCGCTGGCCCCGCTCGGCGGCCTCCTGCCGCAGCTCCGCGAAGGAGCGGCCCTCGAGCAGTTCCATCGCGATGAAGGGCTCGGTGCCCTCCATGCCCAGCTCCAGGATGGCGACGACGTTGGGGTGGCGCACCTGCGCGGTGATTCGCGCCTCGTTGAGGAACATCTGCACCACGCGCCGGTCCGAGGCCAGGTGCGGCATCAGCCGCTTCACCGCCACCGCGGGCCCGCGCGCGCCGTCATCCTCGAAGCGGCGCCCCAGGTACACCTCGGCCATGCCGCCCGTCGCGATGCGCGCGGACAGCCGATAGCGACCGACCCAATAGGTGTTCGGACCCGACTCCAAGATGGCGCCAGTCTATGTGGAGAGCCTCCCCGCGTCCCCCCTCAGAAGTTCGAGGGTGGACGCCTGCCCGTCTCCGTCCCGGCCCCGGCCGCCCGGCGCTTGCGCCCCCCTGCCGCGCGGGCCCAGGCTGGTCGTGGATTTCCACGTGCCTGAGAAAGGTCGGAGGCCCGCATGACGCAAGGCGCGCCGCTGCTGTGGCTCACGCACGCGGCGGCCACCCTCTACCTGGTGGGCGTCATCGCCGTCGTCCAGGGCGTGCACTACCCGCTGTTCGCCCGGGTGGGCGTGGAGGGCTTCGCCGCCTATGCCGCCGAGCACGGCCGCCGCATCACCCGCGTCGTCGCGGTGCCCATGCTGGTGGAGCTGGGGTGCGCGGTGGCGCTGGTGCTGACGCCGCTGCCTCCAGGGGTGCCCGCATGGATGGCGTGGGCGGGCCTCGCGGCGGTGGTGGGGGTGTGGTTGTCCACCTTCTTCTGGCAGGTGCCTCGGCATGAGGTGCTCCGAGGTGGGTATGACCTCGAGGCGCTCCGTGGCCTGCTGGCGACCAACCTGGTGCGCGGGGTGCTATGGGCCTTACGCGGGGTGTGGGCGCTCTATCTGCTGGCTCGCGCGATGGGTCCGGTGGAGTGCTAACCTCCCGGCGCGCTGACCCGCCACGCGCTTCGTTCTTCGTTCTTCGGAGGGATGTTGGGCACCGTCCTCAAGGGTGGTTACGTCGTCGAGCTGGAGCCCGCGGTGGTGGAACGCGTGGATTTGCGCGTCGAAGGGGAGCGAATCGTCGCGCGGGGGCCGGACCTGACGCCCCAGTCCGACGACGAGGTGGTGGCCCTCTCCGGCAAGCTCGTCTTCCCGGGCCTGGTCAGCGCGCACCACCGGCTGCACGCCGTCCTGGGTCGGGGCATGCCGAACACCGCGATGGAGACCTACCAGGACATCCTGGAGAAGGTGCTCTGGCCCTACGAGGACGCGCTGGATTTGGACGCGGTCCAGGTGGCGGGCTGCGCGGGCGGCCTGGAGGCGCTCCAGTGCGGCACGACGACGGTGTGCAACCTGCACTCGTCGCCCAAGGCGGTGTCGGGCTCGCTGGTGCGGCTGGCGCGCGGGCTCCATGAGGTGGGCGTGCGCGGCGTGCTCGCCTACGCGGTGTCGGACCGCGGCGGGGCGGTGGGGCGCGAGGAGGGGCTGGAGGAGACGGTGGGCTTCGCGCAGAAGGCGAAGGGGAGGTTCCGGGGCCAGGTGGGCGCGGCCCCCTGCTTCACGCTGGGGCCGGACGCGCTCCAGGGCCTCGCCGAGGCGCTCAAGGCGGCGAACACCGGCCTGCACATCCCGCTCGCGGAGGACCCGCTGGATGAGCGGCTGTCCAACGAGCGGCACGGCGCCTCGCAGGTGCCCCGGCTGTTGGACGCGGGGCTGTTGTCGCCTCGCAGCCAGCTGGCGCACGTGGGGCACCTGGCGTGGGCGGACCTGGCGCAGGTGATTGCGACGGGGGCGTGGATTGTCCACACGCCGCGCGCCAACCAGGGGCTGGAGGTGGGTTATGCGCCGGCGCTGAAGTTCGGCGCGCGCGCGACGCTGGGGGCGGACGGTGTGTCGGCGGACCTGTTCGCGGAGGCGCAGGCGGCGTACCTGCGCTCGCGCGAGGCGGGGCAGCCCATCGACGTGCTGCGCTACCTGGCCAACGGACACCGGCTGGTGTCGCAGCACTTCGGCGTGCCGGTGGGGCCGATGCGGGAGGGCGCGCTGGCGGACCTGCTGGTGCTCGACTACCTGCCGGCGACGCCGCTGACGGCGGAGAACCTGGCGTGGCACGTGGTGTTCGGCCTGGGCAGCCGGCACGTGGAGGCGGTGATGGTGGACGGGGTGTGGCGCATGTGGGCGCGCCGGCCGCTGTCCGTGAACCCCTCCGTGGTGGCCGAGCAGGCGCGCGAGGCCGCCGCCGCCGTGTGGGCGCGCATGGCCGAGGCGAAGTAGCGACGCCTGCGTCGCTTGCCTGGGAGGAGCGGGCCCGCTCAAATGGCCGGCATGCTCCTCGCTCCCGTGCTGCTCGCAGGCCTGCTGGTTGGCGCCGTTCCCAACGTGGGCGACACCGCCCCGGACTTCACCGTGAAGGACACCGACGGCAAGGTCTACATCCTGTCGGAGCTGGTGAAGCAGGGGCCCGTCATCGTCGCCTTCTTCCCCAAGGCCTTCACGGGCGGGTGCACCAAGGAGCTCAAGGCGTACACGGCCCGGCACTCGGATATCGAAAAGCTGCAGGGGCGCGTCCTGGCCTTCAGCACGGACGACGCGGCGACGCTCAAGCGCTTCAAGGACGAGCTGAAGGCGCCGTTCCCCTTCATCCCGGACCCCGAGGGCAAGGTCGTCGAGGCGTACGACGTGAAGATGCCGCTGGTGACGGTGTCCAAGCGCTACACCTTCGTCGTCGGCGAGGGGCGCAAGGTCCTCAAGGTGGACTCGGGCGGTGACGCCATCGACCCGTCGGGCGCCATCACCTCGTGCTCCCAGGGCAAGCCCGCCGCGGCTCCTGAACCCGGCGCGACGCCAGCTCCCGCCGCAGCGCCGGCGCCCGCCGCGAAACAGCCCGCTCCCGAGGCGAAGCCGAAGCCGTAGCTAGCGGTCCCTGGGCGGTTTGAGGCGCAGCGGCGGCAGTCCCCGGTTGTCGAAGAGCTGGGCCGGGGAGTCCTCCACGTAGCTGTCCTCGAACTGGCCGCCGGTGTACTCGCGGATGACCTTCCTCCAGAAGGAGGTCGCCGCGTGGTTGGCGGGGAGCTGGGACACCTCCCACAGCCCCCGGAAGCGGTCGAACACGGCCATGGCCGCGCGCCGGCCCAGGCCGTAGCCCCGCTCGCCTCGCAGGATGAAGAACTCGCTCATCCGGAAGTCGCGCCCGGGCGTCATGTACGGGAAGGGCGCCTGCGCCACGAAGGCGAAGCCCACCGTGCGGCCCTCCCAGCGCAGCAGCAACGGGTGGACCTCGTTGGAGTCCGCCAGCCACGTGGGCAGGAAGTTCGGCACCCACTGGCCCTGCGCGTCCAGGCGGTACTCCACGCCGAACTCGCTCAAGTCATGCAGGTAGAGCGGGTACAGGTTTCGCAGCAGCGGGTGCTCGGCTGGACTCGCACGGAGTAGCTCCACGGACGCCTCCGGGCGCCCAGCATGTCCCATCCTTCACGCCACGAACAGGACGAGCCTTCCTCGTAAAAGGGGGTTGGCCCGGACCCCAGGGGCGTCAGTGGGAGGTCTCCGTGGCGCTGACGGGGGTGTCGCCGCTCGCGTGTGCCCGGGCGTGCTGGGCGAAGAGGAAGCGCCTCACCGCGGCGCGAGTCAGCAGGCCCCGGGTGGCGATTCCCTCGGGCGCGGCGACGGGCAGGGCGTCCACGTCCTCCTGGTCCATGAGGAGCAGCGCGTGGGCCAGGTCGGTGTCGGGAGCCAGGGCGGGCAGCTTGCGCGCCAGGTCGCTCGCCACCAGCAGCGGGTACATGGCCTCGTCGCGCCACACCTCGCGCAGCTGCTCCACCTGGACGATGCCGTAGACCTCGCCGTGGTTGTCCAGCACCGGCAGCGCGCCCGTCTCGGAGGTGAGCAGCAGGTCCGCCAGGGGGCGCATGGGCAGGCCCGCGGGCACGGGCGCCATGTGCTCCATCAGCTCCTTCACGGGCGTGTGCTCCAGCAGGTCCGCGTCGCTGGGCGCCTTGGGCGCGTTGCGCTCGATGAGGTAGTGGCACAGCGCGGAGGCGATGGTGCACGTCACCATCAGCGGGAGGATGATGTCGTGGTTCCCGCTCAGCTCGTACATCATCATCATCCCGGTGAGCGGACCCCGGTTGAGCGCCGCCACCGCGCCGCCCATGCCCACCAGCGCGTACGCCCCGCTGGGGCCGGTGCTGGCCGGGAAGAAGTAGTGCACCAGCGTGCCGAACGCGCCGCCCGCCATGGCGCCGATGACGGCCGCGGGGAAGAACGTCCCGCCGGAGCCTCCCGAGCCGATGGTGATGGCCGTCGCCACCAGCTTCAGCACGCAGGCGGTGACGAGGAAGAGGAAGGACAGCTTTCCCACCGCCGCCAGGTTGATGAAGTCGTGTCCGCTGCCCCACACCGTGGGGCTGACGAAGGCCATGGTGCCCGCGCACAGCCCGCCCACGCCCGCGCGGAACGGCAGCGACTTGCGGCCCAGCCACGGCGACAGCGTGCCGCCCATGCGCCCCTGGAAGAAGTGCTCCACGCCGTGCAGCATCCGCACGAAGGTGAAGGCCAACAGGCCGCAGCCGATGCCCAGCACCGCGTAGGCCAGGACTTCCGAGCCGCTCACCAGCTCGTACGGCACGCTGCGCAGGATGGGCGCCTCGCCCAGCACGCCCTGGCTCACCAGGGTGCCCGCCACGCTGGCCAGGATGATGGGCGAGAAGACGCGCAGCTCGAACTCGCGGAGGATGATTTCCATCGCGAACACGGCGCCGGCGATGGGGGCGTTGAAGGACGCGGAGATGCCCGCGCCCGCGCCGCACGCCAGGAGGATGGACAGCTCCTTGCGGCTGAAGCCCAGCACCCGGCCCACGCTGGAGGCGAACGCCGCGCCGCCATAGACGATGGGGCCCTCGCGGCCCGCCGACCCACCGCTGCCGATGGTGATGGCGGACGCCACCAGCTTCAAGAGGCCCCGGTCCGCGGGCACCACGTTGGCGCCGCTCTTCACCGCGCGCACCACTTCCGGCACGCCGTGGCCATGCGTCTCCGGCCTGTCCCGCAGCAGCCGTCCCACCGCCACGCCGCCCAGCGTCGGCGCCAGCAGCATCAGCCACCAGGGCAGCTGGGGAATCGCCTCCGCCAGGAAGTGGGGGTGGCCGAAGACGCTGTTGAGCGCGGCCAGCGCCACCAGGGGGTAGTAGAGCGACAGCGCGCCCAGCGTCAGCAGCGCCAGGAGGCGCAGCCGTCGCTTCACCTCGTCCCGAGGGCCCCCGGGCTCGATGACCCGCGCCAGCATCAGCGCGCCCAACGCCAGCGGCGCCCCGACGATGGCGTACTCCAGATGCCACCGCGCCGAGCCGAACGCGTCCATCAACGTCAGCAGCTGGCTGCGGCGCAGCGTGTGCGCCAGCTCCGCCGCGCCGAACGTCAGGCCGCTGAAGAGGCCAATCAGGTTGGAGAAGATGCCCGCGACAAGTCCGCTGTAGAGCCCCACCACCGCGCCCGCCACCGGCAGCACCGACGGGCCGGGCAGTCGCAGGCGGTTGGAGGCTTGAAGCGCCGCGTGGGTGAAGCGGCTCAGCAGTTCTCGGGCTCGCACGAGCCACGCCGAGCGCTGGGTCACCACTCCAGGCGGAGGTTCATCGACATTCATTGGTCCTCCCACTAACCCATCCCGAACGTGGAAGCTGCAACGTTCTGGAGTGGCTTGTCGGGCCGGTGGCACTCCTCTCGGAGGCACGGCGCGAGAGGGCGAGGAGGAGGGAGCGAGGAGGAGGGCGGAGGGGCGCCTGTCCTCAGGGCGCGTGGCTGCTCGTGGGCATGCGCGAGCGCAGCAGCACGGCGATTCCCCCGAGCCCCAGCCAGGGAACGACATGGCCCCAGAGCAGGTGTGACGCCGTCCCGTCGGGACAGTGCAGGTGGAGGACGAGCAGGCTGGCCGCGCCCGCGGACAGTCCGGCGGCCAGGGCGCGCACGGGGTGGAAGGCGGAGCGGCTCAAGAGCACCAGCGTGACGGCGAGGGGCACCACCGTCACCGCCAGCTCGGTGCCCATGCAGCCGACGAGGCCCGCGAGGAAGGCCCGGCCCTGCTGGCCGGAGCCCGTGAGCACCACGGTGAGCCCCAGCGCTCCCGAGGTGGCGAGGACCGCCACCCAGGGCACGACGCGGCGGTGGGGTGACAGCGCGATATAGGTGCCGGCGCCCAGCAGCGCGAGGATGAGGATTGCCACGCCCACGACAATGCTGGAGTGGGCCGCGTTGCCCACCCAGAAGTCGCGGCTCAACAGCATGAGCCCCACGCCCACCGTCGCCGCGTGGACGCCCACCAGCAGCACCAGCCCATGCCACCAGGGGCGCGCCTTCGGCTGCTTCGCCAGGGTCTCCAGCGCGAAGCGCCGCGCGTCGAACTGCCCGGGAAGGGTGTCCTCGTCGTCCTCGTCGTCAGAGGAGGCGGACGCCGGCGCCGTGGGAGCGGGGCTCGGTCCGCTGATGAATTCGAAGCCTCCCGTCACCACCTGGCACTCCTGGCAGTTGGCCACGTGCGCGGCCAGGTCCGGGGGCAGGGCCTCGCCCAGGCGGTCCATCACCCGTGAACACTCGGGGGTCATTCCAGGGTCTCCGTTCGAAGCGTGGCGAGCAGCTCGCGCAAGCGCGTATAGCCGCGATGGGCCCGGACCTTCACCGCGCTCTCGGTGAGGCCCAGGGTGTCGGCGATTTCGGCGAACCCCATGCCCTCGAAGCGGTGCAGGAGGATGGGGATGCGCTGGCCCTCGGGCAGCGCGTCGAGCGCCTGGCGCACGGCGCGCTCCAGCCCCACGTCGCGGGGGCCAGGGCCCTCGTCGGCGACGCCCGTGGGCAGCTCTCCCTCGGGGGTCAGCTCCTCGGGGCGGCGGCCCCGGCGCTGGAAGTCCCGCGCCGCGTTGGTGGCGATGGCGTACAGCCAGGGCTTGAAGCGGGAGCCCGCCAGGAAGCGCCCGCGCGAGCGGACCAGGGACATGAAGGTGAGCTGCACCAGGTCCTCGGCCGTGGACGCGCTGCCCGTCAGCCGGGTGAGGTAGCCGCGCACCTGGCGGGAGTGGCGCTGGAAGAGCGCGTCGAACGCCAGAGCCTGCCCCTCACAGAACCGCGCCATCAGCACCTCGTCGGACTCGGGGGCGACGGAGGCGCGCCCCGAGTCGTCTCCGGTACGCACGGGCGCGGAGGCGGGTTTCATCGGCGGAGGCGAAGTCACTCGCGAGCCACTCTAGCCGGTTGGCCGGGACTCGGGTGGGTGCGCCTCCGCCTCGCCCTGACTTGCGACGGCTACTGCTTGAGCATCGGCTGCGGTGTGGGTGCCGAGGAGGGCAGGTGGTCCGCGGCGACGGCCAGCGCCTCGCGAACCTTGCCCTCGGCGGCCGCCTTCGCGGCGACCAATTGCGCGCGCGTGCCTCCCGCGCCGAAGAAGCGGGCGGGCACGGCCAGCGCGGCGCGGTCCTCCGCCGAGTACTTCTTGTACGCGTACCTCACCGAGTCGGAGGGCAGCCGCAGCCCCTCCACCACCTTGAACCAGGAGAGCACCTTCAGCGAGTAGAAGCTGAAGTCCACCTCCCACCAGAACCAGCCCTGGTTGGCGGTGTTCTGGTGGTAGTGGTGGTTGTTGTGCCAGCCCTCGCCCAGGGTGATGAGCGCCAGCAGCCAGTTGTTCCGGCTGGTGTCCGTCGTCTTGTAGCGGCGCTTTCCGAAGATGTGGCTCAGGGAGTTGATGGTGAACGTCCCGTGCCACAGGAGGGTGGTGCTCACGAAGAAGCCCCACACCAGCATGGAGAAGCCGCCGATGAAGTAGAGCGCCACCGCCAGCAGGACGGGCGGCACCAGGTGGAAGCGGTTGAGCCACACCAGCTCCGGGAAGCGCGCGAAGTCCTTGATGCCCTCCATGCGCGTGGCCCCGTACTTGTCACACAGAATCCAGCCCACGTGGCTGAACCAGAAGCCCTTCTGCACCGGCGAGTGGATGTCGTCCGCCTGGTCCGATGTCCGGTGGTGGTGGCGATGGTTGGCCGCCCACCACAGCACGCCCTTCTGCGTGGACAGGGTGCCCACCAGCGCGAGGATGAACTGGAAGACACGGCCCGTCTTGAAGGCCCGGTGGGAGAAGTAGCGGTGGAAGCCCACCGTGATTCCCCACATGCGCAGGATGTACAGCCCCACACAGACCGCCACGTCCACTGGCTTCGCCCCGACAGAGAGGACGAAGAGGCACATGATGTGGACGGCGAAGAAGGGGATGGACGACAGCCAGTTCAGGCGCTCGTTGTCCGAGGGCAGGGCGGGAGCAGGAGAGGAAGTCTGCAAGGGAGCCTCTTGAGCTGGAGCAGGAGCGCACCCGAAAGTGCGCAGCCTCGCCCCGCATCAACACCCCCTCCTGTCATCGCTCTGTCAGGAGGCGGCGGATTGCCGCAGCTCCGTCAACCACTCCTCGAAAGCGGGGTGGCCATGCAGCGGCGCCAGGTCCGCGTCCGAGGCGGCATAGGCCCCGTCCTTGAACCCCAGCTCACTCGCCTTGCGCAGCAGGCGCACCGCGTCGGGCACGTTGCGCGCCTTGGCATGAGCGCACGCCGCGTCATAGGCGATGCTGGCGCTCGGCACGTACTCGAGCGCGGCCTCGCCCATGGCGGCGGCCTCTGAATAGACGCCCCGGATGAAGAGCACCCGCTCCGCGCAGCTGAAGGCCGCGGCGGGCTCCACGCCGGGCAGCTTCAGGGCCTCCGGCGCGCGGCCCAGGCGGATCAACGTGCCGGCGTACTCGTGCATCACCGTGCGGTCCGAGGACGCCTGCCAGGCCTGCTTCCACCAATCCAGCGCGCGCGCGTCATCGCCCACGAGGGAGAAGGACGCGGCCACCGCGTGGGGCTCCACCTTCTGTCCCTGCACCTGGGAGAAGTGGTCCAGCGCCTGACGGCCCTGGCCTTCCTTCAGCGCCACCCAGCCGAGCAGGTGGTGGGCGTGGCTGGCCAGCTCGGCGGTGAGGCCATCGCCGCCCTCCAGCACCGAGCCCGCCAGGCGCCGCGCGTCGTCCATCCGCCCCGCGTCCAGGGAGGTTTTCGCCTCGCGCAGCTTCGCCGCCAGCGGGTGGTCCATCGAGCCGGCGCTGATGCCGGAGGCGCCGCCGCCGGAGCTCATCAGCTCCGCCAGGGAACGGAACGCCTGGAAGCCGTACATGGCGAAGAAGATGGCGGGGAACAGCCACCCGATGTTCACGCTGTAGACGACCACGGCCACGCACACCAACAGCGCCAGGCCCTGGGAGGCGAGCATCCCCCGCCTGGGACCGAGCACCCGGGTGGCCAGCGTGGAGACCAGGCGCCCGCCGTCCAGCGGCATCACCGGCAGCAGGTTGAAGATGGCCCAGATGAAGTTGGCCCCGGCGAAGGTGCGCAGGAAGAAGTCCAGCGCGGGGGAGTGCCCGTTGAAGACGAGGTAGCCCACCAGGCTCACCACGCCGAGCAGCAACCCGAAGAGGGGGCCCGCCGCGGTGATGACCAAATCCCGCTTCCAGGGAAGGGGGCCGGGCATGTCGGTGGGCAGGGTGTGCCCGCCCAGCCAGACGAGGGCGATGCTGGGGTGGTAGCCGAAGAGGCGGCTGGCCAGCGCGTGGCCCAGCTCGTGGACCAGCACGGACACGAAGACGATGAGCATCCACGACAGGACGAACACCACCATGGCGCTGGCCTGGCCCAGGGCGGGCGCCTCGGACACCTGGCGGAAGGGCCAGCCGTCCTGCGCGGCGCGGACCGAGCTGTAGGCAAGCACGGCGGAGACCAGCAGGTGGCTGGGGTGGACGTCGACGGGAATGCTCCCGAGTCGAAAGCGGAACATGGGCACGGACCTTAACCGTTGAGGCGCGGATGCGCAGTGCGTAGCGCACATCCCGCAACCGCTTCCTCTTCATTTCGGTAGGTTCTCCGCGCCCCATGCTGCGACTCGGTCCTTATTCCCTCCCGAATCCTTTTGTCCTCGCCCCCATGGCCGGGGTGTCGGAGATGCCCTTCCGGGTGCTCGCCTTCCGCATGGGCGCCGCCCTGTGCCCCACCGAGCTCGTCAGCTCCCAGGGGTTGATGCGGGCCAACCAGCGCACCCTCATGTACCTGCGCTTCGACGCGGAGGTGGAGAGGCCCTACTCGCTCCAGCTCTATGGAGGAGACCCGGAGGCCATGGGCCTCGCGGCCGCGGTCGGCAAGTCCCATGGCGCCCAGCTCCTGGACATCAACATGGGCTGCCCCGTGAAGAAGGTGACGAAGAACGGGGCGGGCAGCGCTCTCTTGAGCGACCCGGAGCGCGCCGCCGCCATCGTCCGGGCGATGCGCGAGGCCTCGGGCCTGCCCGTCACCTGCAAGATTCGCTCGGGCTGGGACGCCAAGAGCCGCAACTACCTCCAGATGGCCGCAGCCCTCCAGGAGGCGGGCTGCGCGGGGCTCGCCATCCACCCGCGCACCCGGGAGCAGGGCTACTCGGGGCAGGCGGACTGGAGCGTCATCACCGACTTGAAGCGCCACTTCCCGGAGCTGCCCCTGTTCGGCAACGGGGACGTGCGCACCCCCGAGGACGCGCGGCGGATGCTGGAGACCACCGGCTGCGACTACGTGATGATTGGCCGCGCGGCCCTGGGCAACCCGTGGATTTTTCGCGAGCTGGCCGGCGGGGACGCGCCTTTCCCCGAGGAGCGGTGCGCCCTGGTGCTGGAGCACTTCCACGCGCACCTGGCCTTCGTGGGGGAGCCGCTCAACGCGGTGCGCTCCTTCCGCCGGCACCTGGGCTGGTACGCCCACGGCCTCGCGGGCGCCTCCGCCTTCCGTGCGCGCGCCAACACCCTGGATGCCCCGGAGGCGGTGGCGGACGCGGTGCGCGCCTTCTTCTCCGCCGCGGACGCGGACCGCTCCGGTGCCTCCTCGGAGGAGCAGGACGTCGACTACCGCGCCGCGCTCGGCTGAGCCACCGAGCCTGACGCGGCGCGGAAGTTCTTACAGGGACGAGGCGCCCGGCGGCACGAGCACGCGGCCGGTGGCGACCGCGCGGAAGTAGTCGCAGGCGGGCGTCGAGCGGCGCTCCAGCGTGTCGAAGTCGACGTGGTAGAGGCCGAAGCGCGGCCCCCAGCCCTCCAGCCACTCGAAGTTGTCGAGCAGGCTCCAATAGAGGTACCCGCGCACGTCCACGCCCTGGGCCCGGGCGGCCAGCACCTGCGAGAGGTGGGAGTGCAGGTAGTGGGGCCTCCGGGCGCCCGCGCGGTCATCGATGCCGTTCTCCGTAATCCACACCGGCTTGCCGTAGCGCTTCACGTCGCGCAGCGTCTGGAGGAAGCCCTCGGGCCAGTCCTCCCAGCCGATGTCGGTGAGGCCCCGGCCCCGGGTGTCGCGGTACTTGAACTCGATGAAGGGCGGGCGCGGCACGAAGCGCAGGTGCGCGCGGCTGTAGTAGTTCACCCCGATGAACTCCACCGAGTCCCGGGCCTCGGGGATGTCGGCGCGGGTGGTGGCCACCCCAGGCATGTTGACCCGGAGCTTCCCGGTGGAGAGCGCCTCGTGGAAGGCGTGGTTGTAGGCGGGTGAGGCCAGCCGCACGAGCGCGCGGTCCAGCGGGTTCCACCAGCGGTCCGGCGCGAAGGCCAGCATGTTCTGGGAGATGCCCAGCTCCACCCGGCCCAGGTGCTCCAGGAGCTCCCGCCGCGCCGCCGCGTGGGCGCGGACCATGTTCTCCAGCGCCCTCATGGTGAGCGCCCCGTCCGCGATTCCCGGGGGGATGGCGCCCTGGAGGTAGCCGCCCAAGAGCAGCACCATCGGCTCGTTGAAGGAGATGACGAGCGCGTCCAGGCCCTCCAGCAGAGAGGCGCACCGGCGGGAATAACGGCGGAAGACCTCCACGCTGTCGGCCGAGTGCCACGGCGTCTCCCGGTGGAACCACGTCGGGTGGGTGAAGTGGTGGAGCGTCACCACCGGCCGCAGGCCCTGGGCCTTCATCTTCAGGAGCCGCTCCCGGTACGCCTCCAGCGCGGCCTCGTCGAAGCGCCCTCGCACAGGCTCGATTCGCGCCCACTCGAGGGAGATTCGGAAGGCGGTGGCGCCCACGGCGCGGGCCAGCGCGTAGTCCTCCTCGTAGCGGTGCCAGTGGTCCACGGCCCGCCCGCAGCGGGCGTGGGGCTCCTTCAATTTTCCGGCGCGCTCCCACTCGGCCCAGTCGTTCTCGATGCCGCCCTCCACCTGGTACGCGGAGGTCGCGACGCCGAAGGTGAAGTCCGCGGGGAAGGTCATCTCGGAGGTCCTCATCGTGGCCGCGCACCGTAGACGCGGCCCTCCCTCGCGAAAAGTTCGGAGTGCCGCGAAGGCCAGTGCGCGGCACCCGACAGTGCGCCTCCGAGGCGCGAGGCGCGAAGGGCTCCGTCGCGTCCGGAGCCTAGAATTCGGCCTCGCGCGCGTTTTCGCGCATCGCTTCGGAAGTGTCCGCGAAGCGCCTTTCGCGACCTCCGGCGCCGCCCGATGCCGAAAAATCGGCCTCGCCGCGCGATGCAATACATCACCATGCGTTGACACACTGGTGTGTCGCCCGTACCATTCACTTCAAGCACTCACTCCATCAAAAGAAGAGTGCAGGCCCTCGGTTCACTGGGGCCAATTACATGGAGGGTTCTGATGGCCGCTAAGAAGAAGACCGCCGCGAAGAGCGCGAAGAAGAAGACCGCCGCGAAGAAGACGACCACCCGCAAGACGGCTGGCAAGACCGCGAAGAAGGCGGCGGCGAAGAAGACGACCGCTCGTAAGGCCACCAAGAAGGCCCCTGCCCGCAAGCGCGCGAGCAGCAAGGCGAAGACGGTGGCGGCCCCGGCGACCCCGGAGTCCTGAGCAGCACGTCGTCATTCGCGGACGGTATTTGACGTCCGGTGAACGGCTCGGCGAAACACGCCGGGCCGTTTTTCTTTTGTCCGGACAGGAGTTTGGCCCATGTCACTGCGTCCTTCGGAGCTGGAGCAGGTGGTGGCGGAGGTGGGTGCGAAGCTGACGGGAGCGGTGGCCCAGAAGGCCTGGTGCCCGCTGCCGAGGCTGGCCTACCTGGAGCTGCGAGTCCCCGGGCGCTCCTTCCTCTTGTGCCTGTGCGCCGAGGGAGACCTCTCCCGGGTGGCCGTCGCCGAGACGCGCTTCCCCACTCCCGGAGAGCCCGCGCCCTTTCAACGGTGGCTGCGGCACGAGCTGACCGGCGCGAAGCTGGTGGCGGCGCGCTTTCGCGACGCGGAGCGGGTGGTGGAGCTGGACTTCGAGCGCGAGGAGGTGCGCCGTCGTCTGGTGATGGAGCTGGGCTCTCCGGGTGGACTGCTCCTCTTGAGTGAGCAGGGCCGGGTGCTGATGCTGTCCGGCGAGGGCTTCGGTCCCCGGCGCAACCTCTACCCGGGCGCGGCGTGGACGCCTCCGGAGCCGCTGCCCCCGGACGCACTGGCCAAGGCGCGCCTCGCGCCCTCGCGACTGGTGCCCGCCGAGGGGGACACGCTCCCTTACTCCCACGCGGCGGAGGGGCTGCTCGGCGCCAAGGACCAGGCGAGCCGCGCGGAGTCCATCCGCCGCCGACTCGCGCAGCCGTACCGCGCCCGCCTCAAGCGCTCCTCGCGCACCTTGGAGAAGGTGAGGGCGGAGGCCGCGCGCGGGCCGGACGCGGAGAAGCACCGTCGGACGGGGGAGCTGCTCGCGCAGAACCTCTTCCGCCTCAAGCGGGGCGCCACCGAGGTCACCCTCACCGAGTACACCGAGTCAGGCGCCGAGGAGGTCCAGGTGAAGCTGGACCCGAAGCGCACGCCCAAGGAGGAGGCGGACTGGAACTTCCACCAGTACCGCCGGCTCTTGAGGGGCGTGGAGCAGGCGCGTCACCGCGAGGCGGAGCTGGCGCGCGAGGTCGCCCACGCGCAGCTGTCGCTGGAGCAGGTGGAGCGGATGGACGAGGCGATGCTGCTCGCGCAGGCGCAGGTGCTCCATGTGCCGGTGGGAGGCGAGGCCACGCCGGAGGGCAAGCCCTTCAAGGAGTACGTGGGCCACGCGGGCGCTCGCATCTGGGTGGGGCGGGGCTCGGAGGACAACGACACGCTCACCTTCAAGGTGGCCCGGCCCTGGTACCTGTGGTTCCACGCGCGCGGCGTGCCGGGCAGTCACGTGGTGCTTCCCCTAGAGAAGGGACAGGAGCCCACGCAGGAGGTGCTCTTGGACGCGGCGCACCTGGCGCTGCACCACTCCGGGGCGAAGGGCGAGCCGCGCGGCGAGGTGAGCTACGTGCAGGTGAAGTTCGTGCGCAAGGTGAAGGGAGGGGCGCAGGGGCAGGTGACGTACACGCGCGAGAAGACCTTCGTGGTGCGCATGGAGGCGGAGCGGCTGGAGCGACTGCTCAAGTCCCGTCATACCGAGGTGCCCGCTCCGTGACGAATTCTTCCCGTGGAGTGTGAACCCCCGCGCGAAGGGGTGGGGCGCGGTTGACGGGCTGACGGAGAGCAGGCGGGCAAAGGCCGGCGGCCTTGAGTCCGGGAGGTTGCCGGGTACGATGCGCCCCGAGTGACCTCCGAGTTTTTCCGTCAGATGTCCCTGTTTCCACGCGGCCTCTCCGCGGCCAGTCGGGCCACGGCGGCGGTCGCGGAGCCTCGTGCCCTGGAAGCGGAGGTTGTTCCGCGACTCGAGCCCGTGCCGCGCCCGCCTCCGCCCCGGCATCGGGTGCCCGAGGAAGCGCCTCGCATGCTCACCGTCCCCTCTCCCCGCGAGGAGATGTGGACCCGCGCGGAGTCGTTGGCCTGGAGGCTGAGCGCGGAATTGGGGATGCCGGTGAAGCTGGCGGTGACGGACAACCGCTCCACCATGGTGTCCTTCCGTCGAGGGGGCAACGCGCTGCAGCTGCGGCTGCACCACATGTTCCTGGACGCGCCCGAGTCCATCGTCCGCGCGGTGGCGGACTACGCGGGCCGAGGCCACCGCACGGCGGGCGTGCTGCTGGACGAGTACATCCGGGGACAGCAGCCGCGAATCCGCCAGGTGCGGCGCGAATCGGACGCGGACCTGAACCCGTTGGGGCGCTGTTTCGACCTGACGGCGCTTTACAACAGCGTCAACGCCACTTTTTTCGAGAACGTCATCCAGGCGCGAATCGGCTGGGGGCGGATGCCTCCGAGGCGCCGGCGCAAGTCCATCCGCCTGGGCGTGTACGACCACCAGACGCGGGAGATTCGCATCCATCCCGCGCTGGACAGGCCCGAGGTGCCGGCCTTCTTCGTGGAGTTCATCGTCTACCACGAGATGCTGCATCAGCTCTTCCCGAGCACGGGGCGAGGCGGCCGTCGCGTCCACCACCCGAGGGCCTTCCGGGAGCGTGAGCGCACGTACCCGCACTACGCGGCGGCGCTGCGGTGGGAGCGAGAGAACCTGGGTGTGCTGTTGCGCGGTTGATGGCTCCGTTGCTCGCTGGCTCATTTACCGTTTTACCGAGCGAAGCGACGCGTGGTGCGTGCTTGACGCGTTCGTGAGGGCCACCCATCCTCCCGAGCCATATGCGACGAGCGAAGATTGTCTGCACCCTCGGGCCCGCGAGTCAGAGCCAGGAGATGTTGGAGGCGCTGCTGGAGAACGGCATGGACGTCGCGAGATTGAACTTCTCGCACGGCAGCCATGAGAATCACGCGGAGAACATCGCCAAGCTGCGCGCGGCCTCGCTGAAGGTGCGCAAGGCGGTGGGCATCCTGGGTGACTTGCAGGGCCCGAAGATTCGCACGGGCCGCTTCACCAAGGGCAGCACGGAGCTGAAGGAAGGCGGCACGTTCCACATCACCACGGACGAGACGGTGCCGGGCACGGACGAAATCGTGTCCACCACGTACCCGTTCCTGGCGGCGGACGTGAATCCGGGCGACCGCATCCTGTTGGACGACGGCTTGCTTGAGCTGAAGGTCCTCCACACGGACAAGCAGAAGCTCATCAAGACGCAGGTCATCCACGGCGGTGTGCTGAAGAACAACAAGGGCATCAACCTGCCGGGTGTCGCGGTGCGCGCGGATGCGCTGACGCCGAAGGACCGGGAGGACCTCGTCTTCGGAATCAAGGCGGGCGTGGACTTCATCGCGTTGTCCTTCGTGCGGCAGCCGTCGGACCTGGACGCGGCGAGGCAGGCGATGGCGGAGGTGGGCCGGACGGTGCCCATCATCGCGAAGCTGGAGAAGCCGGAGGCGATTGCCCGGCTGGACGCCATCCTGGACAAGACGGACGGTGTCATGGTGGCGCGTGGTGACTTGGGCGTGGAGATTCCGCCCGAGGAGGTCCCGGCGGTCCAGAAGGACATCATCCGGCGTTCGAACCTGCGCGGCCTGCCGGTCATCGTGGCGACGCAGATGTTGAACTCGATGATTGATAATCCTCGGCCCACGCGCGCCGAGGCGAGCGACGTGGCCAATGCCGTGTTCGACGGCGCGGACGCGGTGATGCTCTCGGGCGAGACGGCGAGCGGCAAGTTCCCCATCGAGTCCGTGCAGATGATGGAGCGCATCATCCTGGCGGCGGAGTCATCGCAGCGGGTGCAGCCGGTGTTGCGCACCATTGACGCGCCGTTGGGATTGCCCGCGCACTTCCCGGATGTGATTGCGCGCGTGGCGTGCGAGGCGGCGAAGGCGAGTGGCGCGACGTTGATTGCGGCCTTCACGCTGTCGGGCGTGACGGCGCGGCTGTTGTCGCACTACCGGCCGTCGGTGCCGATTGTGGCCTTCAGCCCGAACCAGGAGGTCCGTCGTCGGCTGGCGCTCCTGTGGGGCGTGGTGCCGCGAGTGCTGGAGCCCATCCAGGACACCGAGGCGATGGTGCGCCGCGTGGGTGAGGAGCTGGTGGCGCGGGGCCTGGGTCGCAAGGGCGACCGCATCGTCATCGTGTACGGCGCGCCGGTGGGACAGCCCGGGAAGATCAACAGCCTGCGGCTGCACACCATCGAAGGCTGAGCCGGAGTCGAATCGAAGGCAGGGCCTGAGTTGAACCGAAGCACCGTGAGGGGAGGCCCGTGGTCGGGGCTTCCCCTTCGTGCGTCATGGGGCCGCTACTTCGGCGGATGAGCCAGCGCGCGGCGGGGAATCTGCGCGTCGACGAAGATGTGGAACAGCTCCTTGTCGAGCTGCCCGTTGTCGGCCTCGCGCTTGAGGATGTCGAGCGCGAGGGTGTGGGGCACGGCCTTCTTGTAGGGCCGGTCGCTGGCGGTGAGCGCGTCGTAGATGTCGGAGATGGACATCATCCGCGACTGGACGGGGATGGTGCGGTCGGGGATGGCGCGGGGGTAGCCGGTGCCGTCGAGCTTCTCGTGGTGCGCGTAGGCGATTTCGGGCACGCGGCGCAGGGCGCGCGTCCACGGAATCTGGGTGAGGAATCGGTAGGTGTGCTCGACGTGGCTCTCGATTTCGCGGCGCTCCTCGGAGGAGAGGGTGCCGCGGGTGATGGAGAGCGACTGGATTTCGCGAGGCAGGAGCAGCGGCTGCGAGGCCCCGTCGGCGTCCTGGAACTGGAGGTGTCCCAGTTCGTGCAGGCGCTCGAAGCCGCCCTGGGCGAGCACCGTGGGCCGGTTGCAGGTGATGACGAAGTCGAACACCTCGTGCAGGTGCTTGAGCTCGGTGCCGAGCCGCTCGGTCTCCTCGGCCTCGATTTCCGCCAGGTGCTTGTCGCCCCGGTGCTTCACGGCCTCGAAGCGGCGGCGGTAGCTCTGGAGCTGGAGGTCCTTGCGAGCGAGCTGGAAGCGGGCGCGAAGTCCCTCGAGCTCATGCGGGTAGAGCTTCTCCGCCTTGACGAGGACGTTCTCGCGCACGCCCACCTTGCCGAAGTCATGGAGCAGCGAGGCGTAGCGAATCTCCTGAATCTCCGTGGAGGAGAAGTGCGTCCGGGCATAGGGGCCGGTGGACAGGTGCTCCAGGGCCTGGGCCAGGGACACGGTGAGGTCCGCGACTCGGCCCGAGTGTCCGGCCGTCGTGGGGTCGCGAGCTTCGATGGCGACGACGGAGGCGGAGACGAAGCCCTCGAAGAGGCGGTTGATCTCCTCGTGGAGCAGGGCGTTCTCAATCGCGCCGGCGGCCTGGGCCCCCAGGGCGAGCAGCAACTCCTCGTCCTCGGAGTTGAACCCCTGGCCGTCGAGCTTGTTGAGGGCCTGGATGACGCCCGTCACTTCGCCATTCGCGTCACGCATGGGGACGCAGAGGATGGTCTTCGTCTGGTAACCGCTGGAGATGTCGAACGAGCGGTTGAAGCGGGTGTCCGCGTAGGCGTCTGGGATGTTGATGATGGTGCCGGTGTGGGCCACCTGACCGGCGATGCCGCTGCCCGCGGGGAGGCGGATTTCGCTCTTCGAGCCCTGGGCCACCTTGCTCCACAGCTCGTTCGTCTCCCGGTCCAGGATGAAGAGCGAGCAGCGGTCTGCCTCCACCACCTTGGTGGCCTCGAAGAGGATGAGCGGGAGCAGCAGGTCCAGGTCGCGCTCGGCGCTCATGGCCTTGGCGACGTCCAGGATGGACGTGAGCTTCGCCAGTCGGCGATTGAGGTCGGGGAGTGGCTGCGGAACGGCGGGAGAACGTGAGAGCACCGGGCGGCTCCGGGCGACGTGGCCTGCGGCTGTGCAGGACGTCGAGGTTGTAACATGCCCAGCCAGGTGACTGCCTTCAGCCCCGACCTGCTCGGTTTCCTGCTTTCGAGTGGACGTCCGGGAATTCAGCCCGTGCCGGAGAGGGTGGGAAGCGGGTAAGTAGCGCCCCCATGAGCCGCCGCCCTGTTCGGATTTCCCCCTCGCTGCTGTCCTCTGACTTCGGTCGTCTGGCCGAGGAGGTCCGCGACATCGAAGCCGCGGGAGCGGACTGGATTCACGTGGATGTGATGGACGGGCGGTTCGTGCCGAACATCACGATAGGGCCGGTGGTGGTGGAGGCCATCAAGCGAGCGGCCACGAAGCCGTTGGACGTGCACCTGATGATTGTGGAGCCGGAGAAGTACGTGGAGGCCTTCGTGAAGGCGGGGGCGGACGTGCTGACGGTGCACGTGGAGGCCAGCCCCCACCTGCACCGGACCCTGCAACAGATTCGTCACGCGGGGGCGAAGGCGTCGGTGGTGTTGAACCCGAGCACGCCGCTGTCCTCGATTGAAGAGGTGCTGGGGGACGTGGACATGGTGTTGCTGATGAGCGTGAACCCGGGGTTTGGCGGGCAGGGCTTCATCGAGGCGACGGTGGACAAGGTGCGCCGGCTGCGAGCGATGTTCGACGCGCGCGGGCTGGACACGGACATCGAGGTGGACGGGGGCATCAACGCCGACACGGCGAAGCGCGTCGTGGCGGCGGGGGCGACGGTGCTGGTGGCGGGCAGCTACGTCTTCGGGGCGAAGGACCGGGCGGCGGCCATCCGTTCGCTGCGGCCGTGACTCAGGCGCGGGTGCGAGCGACGGTGGTGGCGAGCCGGGCGACGCGGGTCATGAAGGTGGGGTCGAAGGGCTTCACCTCGTAGTCGTCGGCGCCGAGCTCGAAGCAGACGTGGCGGGTGAACTGGTCCTCGACGCCGCTGAGGATGATGACCTTGCAGTCGCGGGTGGACGGGTCCTGCTTGAGCTGGGCGAGCAAGTCCCGTCCGTCCTGGTGCTGGTTGATGTCCAGGATGATGACGGCGGGGCGGTGGAGGCGGGCCAACTCCAGGACGCGCTCCGACGTCGTGTCCGAGATGCACGTCAAGCCGGACCGCTTCGCCTCCCGGGCGAGGGCCGACACGATGAGCGGTTCATCATCGGAGATGAGGACGACGGGGGGCATTTTCGTTTCGACCTGCACGGCCCACTGCCTTTTTCGGCCCAGAGGAATCACTGAATATATCCGGAAGTACCGGAATGTCGGGGAGTTTTAAAGGGGGGGGGGTGCGGGAAGGGGTGGGGAAGGGTGTGAAGGGGGGCGTGGAAGGGCAGGCGAGCGGGCGAGGAACGAAAAGGTGATCCGAGGACGTTGACTCAGCCGAGGGGCACGGGTATTACCGCCCGCACTTTTCGCCGGTCCCGAAGAAGACCCACCGGCGGACGGACATATCGGGGAGTGGCTCAGCCTGGTAGAGCACTTGGTTCGGGACCAAGGGGTCGCAGGTTCAAATCCTGTCTCCCCGACCATTGTTGAATGACGGGCTGGAGATCTTCGCGGATCTCCAGCCCGTTTCCGTTTTTGGGGCTCCTGCTTCGGTCCACCTCAGCCGGCTCGCCGCCGACCTGGCCGCTGGACTCAGCGCCCAGCGGAATCGCTCGGCGCCTCATCCGCCTCCTCCGCGTGCACTCCAGCCACAGGCCGCCACCGACACGCAAAACCCCAACGGAGGAGTACGGCGCGCGGGTCCCCGTGCGACTGTGCGAGGTGGGATGGAGCCGAGTCGGAATTGCTGACACAGGCTCCGGCCGTGGCGCGAAGAATCCCGTGCTCCGCTTCGAGGACGACACGAAGCAGGAAGCCGAAGCTGTCAGCGAGACATCGCGCGGCTGGCCGAGAAGTGGATGCACCCCGTGTACGAAGCACTGGAGGCAGCGTTGATGCGCTCCGTCAGTACAGGGCGACCATGCTCGCTGCATCCGCCCGGGCGGGACTAGCAGAAGATGATGATGACGCCAGAGCCATCGTCGAAGATGATGATGACGACATCGCAGTACACGGCGGACGCCGTCACGTCGGTCCGGAGGCTGTCACGAACCCTGGACTCGTATTCAGGGAACAACTGTGCGGCTTTCTCGTGAGAGTTCGTCACCACCCAGCGCGTGACTTTGCCGATGTCCAGGTCCTTGGCGTTGCTGCTCTTGGCAACCAGCTCGTCCAGCCGGGCGAGCGGTCCGGCCTGAGTGCGCACCGAGACCTGGCTCAAGTCCTGACCAGGAGCCAACTTGTATGCGGCGGGTCCTTGGCCAAGGTCTGTGATGACCTGCCCGGGATTGAGCTGTTCCGTCGCCTCGGCGCCCTCTGCGCCGCCGCACCCGAGCGTTCCCAGGCCCAGGGTGACAACCAAGGCCAGCATCCCCCGCAGCACGTTGTTCTTCCGCATTGGATTGACATCCCTCAAGGGCTCAAGCCCTTACGTGTGGATTGAACGCACGAGTCCACTGTCGCGTTCTGGCTCCAGCCTCGTGCAAGTCAAATGAGAGCATTTGGGAGGAAAGGAATGCAAGACGCAGGGCGACATGGCTTGGATTTTAAGCCTTGAGGTGAGTGCGGCGCGGTCTTTCGAGACATCCGAGGCGTCGCGCCCGACCCCACCTCTCAAGAGCGTCATCAGGACCAGACGGGGCTGTTTATGGGCGTTTCCGGGTTCCGTGGCTCTCCCGCACTCCAGGGTGTATTCGCTCCGCTGGCGGCTTGTCGTGTCTGCCTATTCCCCAGAGGGGAACCACACGAAGTGCGGGAGAGCCACTGAAGCGGATCACGCCCAATCACGCCCATTTCACAACGAGCAAGGCCGACGCGGTCCTGTAGACGCTTCGAAGCGTGGTTGAGCGAGGCGCGTGCGTGCGGGGTCCGCGCGGTGGAAACCTTTGCGGAGGGCCTCGAACAGGACGGCGATGCCGTCCGGGCAGCGCTGACCACTCCCTGGAGCAACGCCCAGGCCGAGGGCCAAATCACGAAGCTCAAGCTTCTCAAGCGTCAGATGTATGGCCGCGCCAACTTCGACCTGCTCCGTCGTCGAGTGCTGCTCACCGTCTGAACCTACGGTCCACACGAAGTGCGGGAGAGCCACCGAACCGGATCATGCCCACAGCTCCTCCGCGCCCCGTAGCGACCAGTCGGCCCCGCTCTCCCGACCCGCCTCCTCGGTCGGGGGCGCGGCCGAACTGCTTGTGCGATGACCAGACTTCCGCGCTCCGCGATGACCGCCAACACAGGGGCTCGCAGCCAGCGCCTGCGCTACAGAGGATGTTGCACAGCGGCTGACGGCCCTCGTGGCTCTTGCGTCATTTCTGCTTGTCCATTCACCGAAGCAACAGCGTCCGGAGCGCGCTCAGGGGAGTTCGTCCTTCCCCGTGCCAGTTGCACGAGCTTCAGGAACGCTGGATGCCCCCACCGCCATAGCATCAAGGCGGTCAGCAGGAGCATGTACGAAGACGCGAGAAAGTGGCCAACGAGATTGCCAACGGGCGCGGTCGCTCTGTCCCGCAGCCCTGTTGCCAGTTGTGTGACCAGGACCGGGTAGTGCTGGGCGTAGCGCCATGCGACAGGCAGCATGGCCGAGACGAAATACACCCAGAAGATGACGCTCACCACCGAGTAGACAGCGAGCAGCGCCAGGATGTGCGAGGGCCATGGCAGGGGCTGGACCGGCTGGCCCCGCAGGCGCTGAAACATGCGTCTTGCGAGTCTGCGTGGCTGCTGCGCGAGATTCGTGACACCCAGGGCATCGGCCACAACCCAGTAGCCGTCGAACTTGAGGATGGGGTTGAGCGAGAACAGGCAGCTTCCCCAGATGAGCAGGAGCGCCACCTGGAGCGGGTCCCAGGGGTGAAACAGATAGGCGATGGCGTAGACCGAGCCGACGAGCAGCTGAAAATACACACCACCTAAATCTACGAGCACCCGCTGCCAGCGCTTGAGCCGCCAGGCGGAGCTCACGTCGCTGTAGAAGGCCGGGTAGATGGCGTACACGGTGAAACCAATGTCACTCGGGCGGGTACCAAACCAGGCGCAGGCGCTGGAGTGCCCCAGCTCATGCAGGAGTAAGGATCCGAGGAACAGCAGATAGCCCATCCAGAAGGCTTCGGGTGCCACGTGGAAGGCCACCCGGGGAACGACGAGCACCTTCACCACGAGCATTCCCATGAGCAAGGCCGCTGCGGCCGCCGGATGGAAGGCCGGGGAAAGCCATGAGGCCAGTCTGGCCACCAGTGGGGCGGGAAGCAGGCTCAACCGGATCCAGTGCCCCGAGACGGGCTTGTCCGCCTCCCGGTCAATCTTCTCGATGCTCTCGGCGACCCGGCGGTATGCGGCCTCCACTTCTCCTGCGGTGATGGGCTGGTTCGTCTTCTGACGGATAGCATTGGCCAGTTGCTCGAAGGTTGCTCCACGGGCGAGCTGCCGGAGCAACTGGTAGGTGGATTCCGAGAGCCGCAGGTAGCGTCCCTTGCGGCTCACCATCAGGTAAACGGGGTGGGCTTCCGAGGTGTCGACCACGAGCCGTTGCTCGATCCCCTCCAGCAGGTCCGCGTCCATGGGCCCGGTCATCCTACGGCGAGGGAGACATTTCGGGGTGGGGTCGGCTGCACGTCGCCACGGAGGCGCGGTTGGCGTGTCTGCCCCAATTGCACCAGGATCTCGATGGCACGCTGCGGCGAGCCCATCCGTGCGAACGCCTGTTGAAGCGTCTGGGCATTCTTTCGATAGGACTGGGAACCGAGCAGCTCTTCGACGGCCTTCCTCAGCGTCTCGGCGGTGGCCTTGGCCGGAGGCATGCATATCGCCGCACCCGCGCTGGCGACCTGCTCCGCGACATCCGGCTGCTCGCTCCCCCCAGGCAGTAACAGGCTGGGCAGTCCGTGGGTGAGAGCCCCCAGCACCGTCGTAGTGGTTGCACTGGAGACGACGGCCCGCGCATGGGCCAGCACCTGGGCCTGGGGGATGAACTCGCGGGCGTAGAAGTGGGCTGGGAGCTGCTGTGGCCTGTGGTCCATGCGGCTCGTGGCGGCCACTACGCCCACGTGCTGGTCCCCCAGCGCCTCCTGCAGGTGGGTCCAGAACGAGGGGCCGGTGAAGGAGCGGCCATGCTGCACATAGAGGATGGGCCTGTCCTCCTCTCGGGCGCACTCCAACCACGCCGCCAACTCGGGGTCGGCCTCGGGTGGCTCCCAGAGGCAATCGCCCACGAGGTGGACCTGCCCTGGGAAGGCTTCCTCCGGCCCCGCCAGCTCTGGCACCGAGCGCAGCAGCAGGACATCCCCCAAGAGGGGGGATTCCCTCGGGTTTGGATGGACGGGCGCCATCCGGAAGAGCTCACGCACGTTGTTGTAGTGACGCAGCATGTCCGCATGCCGCCACCACCATCGCCGCTCTGCCTCCGTCAGTTCGGCCGGACATACTTCCGAGCTCGGCCATAGGTGGGTCAGCAGCCCCAAGCTGGCCAGTGGCACGCCCATCCTCTCCCGTACCAGCACCGCCCCCAGCGAAAGCGGCTGCCCTACCAGCACGTCCGCAGGGAACCGCTTCAGGGCGTACTCAATGTGCTTGTACTGTATGGCGACTTCGAGAGGCTGGAACCACTTCTCCACGGAGAAGCTGGCTCCATCCTTCTCGCCGCGTGGAATGCGCTCCAGCCCGAGCCGCTCCAAGAGGGGGCTGAGGGAGCGCCCCGTGGCGAAGGCGACCTGGTGCCCGAGCTGGCGCAAGGCCAGGGCCTGGCCGATGGCGGGATGCACGAAGCCATGGGTATCCAGGGGGCAGAAGAGGAATCTCATGATGTGGAAGGCTCCAGGTCTGCGCTATCCGCAGTGAGGGCGGCACGCCGGTGCCACTCCAGCGTCGCGGTGAGTACGAGGGCACTGGTCAAGGTCCGGCTGCCCAGGTATCGCTCGGTCCCCGGGGCCGCGCGAAGCAGCGGTTGGGCACGCCACGCTCCATCGGGCTCGTGCGCCGTCTTCAGATAGGCGCGCGCGCGCGCGGCCCTGTCCAGGTCTTCCGCTTCGCCGCCCTGCTCTCGGGCCGTGGCGAGGCAGAGGAGAGCCAATGCGGTGCTGAGCGGATCGCTGGCATGGGCGCCCACGCCCCAGCCTCCATCAGCCTGCTGGTGACGGCGCACGAAACCCAGCGCGCGCCGGATGGCGGGAGACCCCGGGCGCGTCCTGGTGAGCAGCCGCAGGCACGCATGGATGCAGGCGTAGGGCCCGAGGTTCCAACGGCCTTCCCAGGCTCCATCGGCAAGCTGCCGCGCCTCCAACCAGTCGGCGCCGCCCTGGAGGGATTCCGTGCATCGCGCAGGGGCCTTGAGCCACTGCGTGTACAGCAGCTCCGCCAGCACCTCGTCATCGCGTTCCCCGGTGGGGCGTGTTTCGTCCCGGGTGGGGCCATGCGTCTCGACCCATGCGCCATCGCCGGCCCTCGTCAGAGCACGCCTCAGCCGTGCCCGGCTCAACGGGTCCGGTAGCAAGCCCAGTTGGTCGCGAAGCAGGAGCGCTTCTCGCGCCAGGAGACCCTGGAGGGCTCCACCCAGGTGCGCATCCGCCTCGCACAGAGCCTCAAGCACCAGGGCCCTGGTGCTCGTATCCATGGAGGCGTCGCCGCCGCTCTGCCCCTGGACACTGGCACGGAGCTCGCCGAAGCCGAGCTGCCACTGACGTAGAAGGAAGCGCAGGACGTCCCAGGCCAGGCCTTGCCAGGGACCATCGGGCTCGGGCAGTTCCAGCGTCAGCTCTGGCTGCTCGAGGGAACGCCGGACATTGGCGTCGGTGATGCGCTGGATGTCTTGCTGAAGCTTCAGGCACTGCCGGCGCAATGCATCAGTCAGTGCGTACCAGGGAAGCTGGACGTCCGGTACATGCTCCCGGAACCGGTCCGCCACCTCGAGTGCTTCGAGCGCCGTCCTGATGACGTAGGAGGCATGCCCCCGGTAGTAGAGTTCTCTGGCCACGCGTTGCAGCTGCCGCTCCAACTCAGCCGGTTCGGCGGGCCGTGGCCTCTCGTGGACGACGCGGCAGAGAAAGAGGGACGGGATTCCTCGGCGCAGGTCCTCTCTCCAGTCCATCAGGTCGTCGCACATCTGGGAGGCCACATTGAAGGCGTCGATGGTCTTCTCTAGGGGATCCAGCAGGTGCTCGTCTCCCGCCAGCGCCACGAGTCCCGCGGCGACGACACGGGCCATGCCGTTCTTGCCCCGTACGATGGCGAGCGCCACGTCCTCGGTGTACTCACTCCAGGGCCGCTCTCTGGTGCTGAACCGCTGCTCATCCAGGCTTGCTGTCGCGTGCTCCACCAAGTAGCCCCTGAGTCGTCCCCAGAAGGGCGCGGCGGCGGGGATGTGGTGCTGCAGCAAATGGAAGGCCTCGAACTGGAGCGCCATGAGCCGGAGGGTCCTCTGCCCCACCAGGGACTGGGGGACATCCCCGTCCGCCAACTCGTCGTGCAGGAAGATGGCGCTGGCCATCAGCCGCACGAACGCCCCCATCGCCCGGAGGGGCTCGGGTTCCAACGTCCGGAAGGCGGGCTGGAAGAGATAGGGCAGGTCGAAGTAGCTCGAGCGTCGGCCCGACCCCATACCGAGCGCCTCCGGCCAGCACTCGCCCAGCTCCGCGACCGTGGCGGCGGCGGCTTCCGTCTGCTGCAGCAAGAAGGGCGGCAGGATGGTCGCCGTCATATCAGTAGAGGACCCGTCTCAAGGGCTGCGCGGTTCCCCCATGGATGTAGCAGTCTGAGAACAGAGTGACGAGCGGTGCCATCTCCAGGCGGCGCTTCCGTTCCTCGATATCGAGGTCATTGATATTGCGGCCCTGAATGCCCGCCCGGTAGGCAAAGCGCTTCGTCGTGCTCATGGCAGAGGTCTCCTGACAGCCCGGAAGTCCGTCGGGATGGTGGACGGTACCTTTCCGGCGGAAGAGAGCGGTCCCGTCTTCCGGCGGGAAGCTCACAGCTCGGGCTGCGCCAGCGTCAACGCTGGTAGCTCGGGAGCGTGGGAGCCGGAACAGGTCTTCCGCTGCTCCTGTTTCAGCAGTTGGTCGAGTACGTATGGCAGGGGTTGACCGGTACGGTGTTGGAGGGGCAGCAGTAGGTCGTGCAGTTGGTGCCCGCTTCACCGCCGGAGTCGTAGACTAGGCCCTGCTGCTCCGCGGTCCCCGTGTTGACGTAGCAGTCAGAGAACAGGGCGAGAAGCGAGGCCATCTCAAGGCGGCGCTCCAGCTCTTCGATATCGAGGTCATCGATGTTGAGGCTTTGAATGTCCGCCTGAGAGGCGGAAGGGCGCTTCGTCGTACTCATAGCGGGGTCTCCTGACAGCCTGGATGCCGCCGAGACGGTGGATGGATCCGTCCCGGCGGAAGAGACGGCTTCCCGCCTTCAGGCAGGAAGCTCACACAGCGGGTTGTGAGCCTGCATCAGGAGTACGTGCCGCAGCTGCCTCCGTAGGTACCGCAGCCGCTGAAGGTCCCGCAGCTGCTGCCATAGGTGCCGCAGCCGAACCCACCATCGCCATCACCAGTCGTATCCTGGCTGACCAGGCTGGAACTCTGCGCCGAGCCGCCGAAGAGGCTGGAGTTCACATAGCAATCCGCGGCGAACGGCAGCGTTCCCGCTAGCTCGATGCGGCGCTCAAGTTCCTCGATGTCGAGGTTGTCGACGTTGAGGCTCTCGATCTCCTCGGCCTGCAGGACGGCTACGTCGGGCTTCTCTTTCACGCTCATGTTGGGGTCGTTTTCCTTGCGTTGTGGGGTACTGCTCCTTACGCGCGACAGGACTTCTCAGAGGTCGCAGACGCGATCTGAGTTGCCCACGGACTCTGCGCCCGAAGCATGAGCGGCATAGGCCTCGGCGGCACTCGCGCGAAATCGTTTGGAGAATCCATCACAGTGGTTCGAGTGGAGTTCGCCGTTCTGTGCCTCGGCGAGGATGGCGCAACCTCCTCCGCAGTAGAAAGCGAAGCGGCACTGGCGGCAGACGGGGTTGGACGTGACGGTGCGGGTCCGCCACAGGTCCGTCTGTGTCTTGCTCGTCAAGACGTTCCCGTCCTCCTGGATGTTGCCGATGCGGATCTTCGGGTCGCCCGTGCGCTCCCAGCAGGCGTACATGTCCCCGAAGGCATCGAAGATGTACATGCGGTTGTGCGCGCCGCAGAATTCGGTCCGGAAGCTGGGGAGAGGGTTCTCGTGCCGCTCGAAGATGCGCCGCACTTTCTCCCTGAGGCCATCGTCCGGGCCTCCGAACCGGTTCATGCGCGGGTTCTGATCACGCATCTCTCCCAGCGTCTTGGTAAGCAACCAGGAACCCAGGATGGAATTCTCGTCCGTTTTGCCATTGCTGGCGTTGATGGGGGCTGCGTACGCGGAGAAGCCTGGATGCCCTTCCCAGCCCCGCCGGTGGAACTCCTCGGCGAGCTCCGGCAGTTGGTGGACGTTGTTCTTGTCCACGTTCACGCGGACACCGATCTTCGTGCCCCGCTCCAGGGCCAGGGTAATGTTGCGGGCGATGCGCTCAAAGGAGCCCGAGCCATCTGGGTAGATGCGCCGTTGATCATGCTCGCGCTGTGGGCCGTCGAGGGTGATCTGGATATGAGAGATGTGTTCGGGCCCCAGCAGGTCCGTGTAAGCATCCAGCTCGGTGGCATTGGAGATGGCGGAGAAGTTGGCCCTTCCCAGCTCCCGGGCCTTGCGCATCACATACTCGATGAGGGGACGGCTCTCGGACAGCAGCGGCTCTCCACCGAAGAAGGTGATGTTGCGCGCCTGCTGCGAGCCTGGCTGGATGCCATGACCGGCCTCGATTCGAGGCAGCGCGGCGAAGATCCGATCCACCATCTCCGGCTGCATGATGCGCAGCAGATGGCGAAAGGCGGGGTTCGTCCGCATGTGGTCCTGGAAGCAGTAGGGGCAGCGCAGGTTGCACTGGTACGTCGGCATGAAGATGTAGCTGGGCATCGTGTTGACCGACATCTGGTGCAGCTTGCCGGCCACCTTGGAAAAGAAGGCTTCCTCCTCTGCATGCGTCATCTGCGTGAGATAGCCTCGACGCTTGAGCACCTCGATGACCTGTTCGGAAGGTTTGACCACCTGGGCCTCGGCGGGCGGCTGCTCCTCCTTCCACTCACCGAAGAGGGGTTTGGGCACGGCGCCAGATCGGGAGCGCAGGTAGTCCGCGACCCGACGGGTCACCTTGTCATAGGCGCCCGAGTAGCCGTGGACCAGGAGCATCTCGTCCTTGTTCCCTGGTAGGTCCACGTAAATGATATAGCTACTGGTCCGAACCGGTGCGTCCGGACGCTTGGCATTACGCAAGGCCTCCGAACTTGCGCTTTCTCGGGGGACCACATCACCTGGGTTGGCCGTTTGATCTGGCATGACTTGGTGCCCGACTTTTTCCGGAATGGGTATGGGCTTAGTGGATGGCATTTATTGCGCCCAGTCAATGCTGGTTCGGACCAGGAGCGTATTCGCGTTGATGGCGCAACGCAGCGAATTGCCTTAAGGTGTTGCGCGCGGTGCAATTGCATGGGGTTGCGATGACCCTCCCTCCGTCGATGCTCTACCAGGAGCGGAGGAGGGAGCGCTCCAGGTTGGCCGCGGCGTTCGTCGCCCATGCGCCGCCGGTGCACTCGGTGAAGTGGACCTCCTTGGACGGGTAGGCGTCGCGGAAGGCGGACTGCACCGTGTAGCTGCCCTCGGGGCTCTCGTAGCAGTGGTAGGCCACCCCGGCCACGGACGATTGAGCCTGACCGTTATTGTAGGCCATGACCTCATGCGGAATGCCCGCGGGGCCCGCGCCGTAGTGCCAGTTGTGGTCCCACACGAGCCGCTTCACCCCATTGAAACCCGCCGCGTTGAGGGCCGGGCGCAGGTGCTGCGAGGCGAACACCGTCTGGTCATTCGACTCCATCTGCATGGTGGCGTAGCTGCCGTTCGCGACGCATAGGACGAATGGGAGGGTTGTTGAGGGTGAGTGCTGATGAAGAGGGGTCGAGGAGGGCCGCTGACGGGTGCCGCCGAGCTGTGCGCCAAGCCGAGGAAGAGGCGGTGCGGCCTGCTTTGGGCACACGCCAAGCCAGACGCCCCTCCAGCAAGGGGGCAGCAGGGGCGTGAGCATCTGGAGCAGGGCGACTGCTGGAGCTTCACAACCCCGCCAACCGCGGTGGGTGCTGTGCTGGGGCCAGCTTCGCAGGCTCAGAGGGCTGTCCCAGGTGCGCCAGAATGGCGCTCACCCCACAGGGGGCTGTCAGGTACGCCAGCACCGGAGGCCTGCCGCCACACCTCACGCAGGCCCACACGTCCAGCGCGAACGTCCTGCGTAGCAGCCCCGCCCAGTCCAATCGTGGCGTGCACTCCTTCTTCGGCTCCTCCAACGTCGCGGCAAACGACGGGCTCTTCTCCTCCGGCTCCGCCTTCTCTTGGGTGAGCCCCGGCGCGGAGTTCGTCGACTCCGCCGCCGTCGTCGACGGACACAGGGTCTCCGCCCGCGCCTGGCCCGACCATCCGGCCTGGATGCGCGAGTTCATGAAGCTCCTCCGCGCCAAGGCCCCCGCGACCTGAGCCCCTGAAACACCCGGGACGCCGAGGCGCTCACCCGAGCACCCGGCGTCCCCTGTACTTCACCGCGCACCCGCGAGCAGGCTCAGTCGCACTCCGCCCGCTGCTTGTTCCGGCGCTTGGTGACGCTGGTCAGCGTGTCGCCCTTCACCGTCACCGTGGTGACGTCATCGCCGCTCGCCACGGAGCCACACTCCGCCGCGCCCGCGCTGCAGCTCCGCGTCAGCACCAGCGAGCTCGCTCCAGAGCGCGTCACTCCCTCCAGCGTGCAGCGATACCCCGACGGCCCCTGGCGCACGTCCCCGGTGAAGTCCTCCTCGCCCACCGCGTCCGCCGAGCCCAGCAGCTGGCCCTTCTTCCCCATCAGCAGGAAGAAGTAGCGGGTCTGCGTGAAGGTGTCCCCGAACTCCTCGTCCGGAGCGGGCGCGCCGCTCTCGTCCTGGGTGAAGACGCGCAGCTTCAACCCCTTCGGCAGCGCCAGCTTCTCGTCGCGCGCCACCAGCGGCTCACCCTCGGTGCTGGGGCACTGGCGGTCCACCGCCTCCACCTCCACCTCGCGGGAGTACGCATCCGGCGCCAGCGCCTTGAGGTGCTCCAGCACCTTCGCCGCGTCTGCGGCCTCACAGACGCCCACCAGCCAGACCCAGAAGCCCGGCTTCAGCCCCGCGAGCGTGTCGCTGCGCACCAGCTTCGGATACCCCTGGGGCAGCTCCAGCTTCGTCTTCTCCAGCACCGCCTCGATACCACTCCACGCCGAGCGCTGCGCCTCCGCGTCCGCCTGCGTCTTCGCCCCCTTCCAGATGAGCGCGACACTCTTCGCCTCCGCCCGGGAGCTCCCCAGCACGACCAGCAGACACAGGCCCATGAACCACGCACGCATGACAGCTCCCCCCTCTTCTCGAGAAGCCGCCAATGCTAGCGCACCCCCCGACTACCGCGACTGTGCGTCGTGCTTCTGCCGGGCGATGCGGCGGTCGAGCCGGTTCTGCTCGCGGTTGATTCGCACCCGCTCCCTCGCGTCCAGGCGACCGTCGTCGCGTCGCGCCCGACGCAGCTCCCGCTGGAGGGCGTGGTGCTGACGCTCCAGCCGCACCGCCTCGCGCCCCGTGAGCTCCCCACTCTTCACGCCGTCGATGATGCGCGCCTGCTGGGTCGCCTGCCGGCGCTCCGCCTTCGCCGCGCTCGCCGGCAGCGCCACCATCAGCCCGAAACCCATCACCACCGCCAGGATGTGCTTCTTCATGTGTCCACTCCGGTTCGTGCCGGCTGTCTGCGTCTGGAGTCATGAACCCGGCCCGCGCCCAAAAGTTACGGTCCCGTGTTCTCGCGGGGTTACGACGCATAGGACGAATGGGAGGGTTGTTGAGGGGGCGCTCTCAATCGGTCGTCGCAACAGCTGATGCGAATACTTCGGCAGGCGTTCGCCATGCAAGTGTTTGACGCGGGCGCCCGTTGAGTTCATGCGCGATGGCGTCGAGTTGCTTGCCAGAGAGGGCGCTCAGGTCCACGCCCTTTGGGAAGTATTGGCGAAGGAGACCGTTGGTGTTTTCGTTGCTGCCGCGCTGCCAGGGGCTGTGCGGGTCGCAGAAGTAGACTTGGACCTGCGTGTCGATGGTGAAGCGTGCGTGCTCGGCCATCTCCTTGCCCTGGTCCCACGTCAGCGAGCGGCGCAGGTGTTCGGGCAGCCGCTGAATCTGCGCTGTCAGCGCCTCGCGGACGCGCTCTGCCGTCCGGCCGTGCGGCAGCTCGAGCAACATCACATAGCGGCTGTGGCGCTCCACGAGGGTGCCGACAGCGGACTTGCCTGCCTTGCCGATGACGAGGTCGCCCTCCCAGTGGCCCGCGACGGCGCGGTCCTCAGCTTCCGGTGGCCTCTGGCTGAGCATCACCATGTCGCGCAGCTGGCCGCCCATGTCGTTGCGCTTGCTGGGCCGGCGCTGGGTCCGGCCTGTACGCAGGCAGGCGGCGAGCTCTTTGCGGAGCGCGCCTCGTGCCTGCACGAAGAGCGAGCGGTAAATGGTTTCGTGAGACACGCGCATGTGGGGCTGCTCGGGGAAGTCCGAGCGCAGTCTGGCGGCAATCTGCTGGGGGCTCCAGCGCCGGGCCAGGCACTGCTCCACCTCGTCCCTCAGCGGGCTGCTTTCGGCGAGTTTGCGGTGCTTGGGACGACGCGCCCTGCGCTCAGCGCCTTCCTCGGCACGCCACGCTCGGTACTTCCTCCTGCCACCCGTCGCGGCCACGTCGCGCGACACGGTGGACGCGGAGCGTGTTGATGGTCTCCAAGAAGCGCGGGAATCCGGTCATGGATGGACCTGCGCTCCTACGTTCTCGTTGAAGCGCGGGAATCCGGTCATGAGTGGACCTGCGCTCCTACGTTCTCGTTGAAGTTGCCCCGGTTCTGCGGAGCGTTCCGCGCTTTCTCCCTCAAGCGGCAGCGCGGTGCTTCTTTTCGTAACCAGCGGGTGATTCGTAGTCGAGCGCGGAGTGCCGCCGGAGCGGATTGTACCAGCCCTCGATGAAGCGGAAGACGGCCATCCTCGCCTCGGCGTGAGACGTGAAGCGACGGCGTGCGAGCAGTTCGCACTCGAGCGTGGCGAAGAAGCTCTCACACATCGCGTTGTCGTACGCGTCGCCGACGCTGCCCATGGAGGGGCGCACGCCGGCTTCCTTGCACCGCAGCCCGAAGCCAATCGAGGTGTACTGCGTCCCTTGGTCGCTGTGGTGCACGACGCTCTGGGGCTGACGCTGCCCCACAGCCATGTCGAGTGCCTGCACGACGAGCTGCGTCTTGAGGTGGCCAGCCATGGCCCAGCCGACGATTTTGCGGCTCCATGCGTCGAGCACGACGGCGAGGTAGAGGAAACCGGCGTGCGTCGGGATGTACGTGATGTCAGCAACCCAGAGCTGGTCGGGTCCAGGGGCCACGAATTTGCGGTCGACCAGGTCGGGCGCAGGGCGTGCGCGCTCGTCGCGCGTCGTGGTGACACACCACCTGCGGCGACTGACTCCCTCGATGCGCGCTGCCCGCATGAGACGGGCGACACGCTTGCGGCCGATGTGCACGCCCTCCGCCGCGAGCTCGGCGTGGATGCGCGGCACGCCGTAGGTGCCGTCGCTCATCGCGTGGATGGCGCGAATGCGCTCGCTGAGGCCCTCGTCTGCGACCGCGCGCTTCGAGGGCAGGCGCGTCCGCCACGCGTGATAGCCGCTCTCGGACACCTCCAGGACACGGCAGAGCGTCGTGATGTCGTGGACGGCCTGGTTCGCCTTCACGAGTCGGTACGCCGCTTGGGCGTCGCCACGGACTCCTGCGCGAACCAGGCCGCAGCTTTTTTTAGGATGTCACGCTCCTCACGCAGCACCCGAACCTCGCGCCGCAGCCGCTCGAGCTCGGCGCGCTCATCCGAGGCGGCACTGCTCGCCCTGGGAGCTGGCCTGCTCTCGCCGTTGCTGCTGGGGGCGCCACTGCCGCTCCCCTCTAACTGCTTCTTCCAGTTGCGGATGCTCTGCTCGGTGCAGCCGAACTCTCTTGCGAGACTCTTGCCGGACCGGCCGGCCTTCATCAGCTCGACGACTCGCTCTCGGAACTCCGGCGGGTATGGGGGGCGTGACTTCGGCATCGTGGGACCCTTTTCGCACAGCAGGTGGGACTCCACGAAACCGGGGCAACTTCACGTTCTCGTCGGCCAGGTCGACACTGCGCCAGAGCTTGAGCCGAGGACGTGGGGCTTGCCGTGAGTTGGAGAGGAGTCGAGGCAGACCGAAAACTTGCGGGCTGCCGGTGGAGCCAGTGAGGTCCGCTCCCGCGCGCGTCTCCCAGAA
>NZ_JAKCFA010000016.1 GCF_024198215.1 Myxococcus qinghaiensis | reverse complement strand
ACAGCCGGTCGAACGCCCCCTCATCCGCAGAGGGCAAATACCCGAATGGACCTCTTCCCACGCGACCGCCTCCTTGAATGCGGTCGCGGCAGTATGATCCTTCTCGCCCTTAACTGATCGGCATTGGTCTTAAAGCGCGAGTACGTCCTCGTGAGTCGATTCTGATAAGTCTTTACTTCAGACAGGAGTTGGGCCTCTGTTTCTTGAGCATCGTCGAGCCGTTGGCGTAGCTCTGCGGGGCGGGGCCGAATCTTCCCATCATTGAGTGAAGGCAACGGCTCGATCCGCGCTGGCGATTTGAGCGCGCGGGAAGTAACTTGCAAAGAAAGGCGATCCTCCTCTCTCTGGGCTAATTGTAGTTGTCCCTTAGTGGCACGCCTCCGGTCGTCGAGAACACGTTGAGCGCGTAGCTTCTCAGAGAGTTGCGACTGGAGACTTGAGAGTTCCTGCCAATCGCCGGATTCCTCCATCGTCCCACAGACAAGACATTGGGAATCATTGGCGTGTTTATGCGCAAGGCGCTGCAATTCCGCACTGTGCGATCCACATGCAGGGCACAGTCCTCGCTCCAGCAGCTTTGCAAGCGGAAGTCGTCGCTCAGTTTCGATCTCGCCTAGTGACTCCTGAACAAGCGCAACCTCCGCTGCATCAATTTTAGTTCGAAGCTGCTCGACATCGTGGCTTCGCTGTGCGAGTTGACGGTCGAGATCCTGTAGCGTATTTTCGGCAACTGTTCGTGCGCCAATTGCGCGTTCGAGTGCCTCAAGTACATCAATTGCGCTTGTCCCGGATTCGTCCTGCTCGTCCGGTCCAGGAGCTATCGGTGGCACCTCACTGGCACTAGGCTTGAGCCGTTCCACCTTTTGCCCAAGCATACCTTGAAGCTTGCCCACCGCCACGTGTGCATGCCTCCGGCTTGAATCAACCTTCTTTAGATTCTCCCTGCTCTTGCGAAACTGTTCTTCGCTAATTGCTTCAGGGCTAAGCAGCATTAGTAGGCGCACTTGGGCTGAGGCATCCCAGGCTATCGCGCGCCGATCTTCTGCAAGGTAAAGTAGCCGATGTACGACGAATGCGAAGTCATCTATCGACCTGAAGCCTGCAGTTTCCAATTCGCTCGCGAGTACGGAGGCCGCTTTTTTTCTATCCGTGATCCACTCGTCTGAATCCGTGAGTTTTACGGCGGAGACGCTGGAGGAGGAAAAGTGCCTTCGGATCCCAATACGCCGCTGGCCAAGATGAAACTCAATTTCAACAAATGCACTTGACGCTTTTTCTGGGTCAATGCGGCCGGAGAACCACTTGTGGTTCCAGCGGAATGAACGGTCAGGCTCAAACTGCTTCGTAATGCCGCCGCTAAGCGCATATGCAATGGCCTGTATGGTGGTGGTTTTCCCGAGGCCATTGCCGCCTAGAATGAAGTTGACGCCGGCTGTGACCTCTCTCGAAATGTCGCTCTTAAATACCGGTGATGCACCGGAGACCTTGAAGGACATCAACCTGGGAAGTAGCACCTTTGTGGTCATATCGGCTTCTCAGCGGCTTGTTGCCATTGGGGCTTCCGTGGTTCAAAATCGACTCAGCCAGAAGGATTCTGCTGAAGTATTCCTTGAGTGGAACGTGCAGTTCCGTTCAGTTGGAGCGTGCCTTCTTTGGAATAGCCAGTAAAGAGGGAACGTGCCTTATGACTTAGGCCTGATCCATTCTTAGGTGTCGGCGAATTCGTAAGGACGGATCCAAGAGTGCAGCGCGCTGGAATAGAGCTTCGCCCTTCGGGCTATGCCGGAGGCCCTCGACTGCGGATACCCGCTTGACACAAGGACGAACCGCTTGGCCACCCCCCCAATCTTGTCAACACCATGAACTCGACGACGACGCTCTGCCGAGTTCTCCAGCGCAATTAGACCAACCGCCCCTCCCGCAGTCCATCCCCTGTCTTTGACTCAAAAGAGCAGGGATCCCTGCGAGTACTCGGTAGTGCAGGGAATGGAATACCCCCCAGGGGTGATACCCCGGCAAACCTCCCCAGGCGCACAGTCCTCCTCCTCCACGCCAGAACCTCACGGCGGGGACACCTCACGGGGGAGACCTCCATGCAGCCTGCCGTCCTGGCCCTGGCGATTTCGAGCCTGCTGTTGACCGGGCTCCTGGTCCGCACCGCCCTCCAGCTCCGAGCCGTCCGCGCCCGCTTCAAACCCGTGCTCGACGTGGAGGCCGAGCGACAGCGCGTCCTCTCCTCCCTCGAACGCCTCAAGGCCGAGTCCGAGCACATGCTCGCCACCGAGCGCAACCGCGTGGCCTCGGAGCTCGCCCGGGAACGCGAGCTCGCGGACGCCGCCATCCGGGGCGCGAAGGCCGACCTGGAACAGGTCAGGACCTCCACCGACCAGGCCATCCGCCTCGAACGCGCCCGCATCGCCTCGGAGCTCACCCAGGCTCGCGAACAGGCCCAGACCGAACTCACCCGCGCTCGCGAGCAAGGCCGCACGGAGCTCGCCCGCGCCAGGGAACAGGCGGACGCCGCCGTCCGCGAAGTCGAGGCCCGCCGCAATCACGCCCGCGAGGAACAGGCCCGCCTCGAACCCCTCATCGTGAAGCTTCGCGCCGAGCTGCGCCCCCTCGAAGAGGAGACCATCCTCCGCTCCTACGGGTTCTACAAACCCATCTACAACCTCTCCTCCTCGGAGAAGTACGAACAACGCCTCGACACACTCCGCGAACGACAGAAGGCCATGCTCAAGGGCAAGCAAGCCGCCTTCTGCAAGATTCAATGGGAGGTCAATGGCAGCAAGGCCGAAGGCAAGAAGCAGACGGAGCGCACCCTCAAGTTGATGCTCCGCGCCTTCAACGGCGAGGCGGACGCCTGCGTGGCCAAGGTCACCTACAAGAACATCAAGGCCATGGAGGCCCGCATCCAGAAGGCCTCCGAGGCCATCAGCGGCCTCACCGAGATTCAGCAGTGCTTCATCGCCACTGACTACGTCGAGCTGAAGCTGGAGGAGCTGCGCCTCGCCCACGAATACGAAGAGAAGCGCCAGGAGGAGAAGGAAGAACAACGCCGCATCCGCGAGCAGATGCGCGAGGAGGAGACCGCGCAGCGAGAGCTCGAACGCGCGAAGCTGGAGGCCGAGCGCGAAGCCCAGCGTGACGAAGAGGCCCTTCGCAAGGCCCGCGGGGAGCTGGAGCGCAGCAAGGGCGCCGAGCAATCCAAGCTCCTCGAACGCATCGCCGAGCTGGAGCGCCGCGTCGCCGAGGACCAGGAACGCCAGCGCGCCATCTCCCAGGCCCAGCTCACCCGCACCGGCCACGTCTACGTCATCTCCAACATCGGCTCCTTCGGAGAGGACATCTACAAGGTCGGCATGACGCGACGACTCGTCCCCCAGGACCGCATCGACGAGCTGGGCGACGCCTCCGTCCCCTTCGAGTTCGATGTCCACGCCATCATCCGCACCGCGGACGCGCCGTCGCTCGAAGCCACCCTGCACCGGACGTTCGCCCAGCGCCGCGTCAACCGCATCAACGAGCGCAAGGAGTTCTTCCGCGTCACGCTCGACGAAGTGGCCAAGGCCGTGCGCGAACACCACGGCGAGTTCGAGCTGACCCGCATCGCCGAGGCCGCCGAGTACCGCAAGTCACTCGCCCTCACCGAAGAGGAGCGCCGCGCAAGTCCCACCCCTCTGCGCCCCGAGCGCGCCGTCGCCTGAGCCGCCACCCCGCACCCCTACCCCCACCGGGTCGTCGCGCGTTCAACCCGACTCGCGAGGGCTCGCTCCACCCATTCCAGTCTCCGAAGAGAAGAACAGCCCAGCGCTCACGACGCAGTGCGTTCGCCATGGCTTCCCGCGGCAAGAACCCGCGCATTCCCCCGGGCGTGCTCGCTCGCCACCTCGCCGAGCTTCAGCTCCTTGGCACGCCAAGAAGTCGCGCGCTTCACATGGAGCAGGAACGTCACGCCGCGAGGCGCTGGGACAAAAGTGGAAACGTGGCATGTTGCGCCCGCGATGGCTGTCAGCGTTTTCGACCTCTTCAAGATTGGTATCGGTCCCTCGAGCTCCCACACGGTGGGGCCCATGCGAGCCGCGCGCACATTCGTGCTGCGACTGGTGGAGCGCGGTCACCTGGAGAAGCTCACGCGCCTGAAGGTGGAGCTGTTCGGCTCGCTCGGCGCCACGGGCAAGGGCCACGGCAGCGACAAGGCGGTGGTGCTCGGCCTTCGCGGCGACACGCCGGAGGCCGTGGACGTGGAGGCCATCCCCGCCATCGTCACGCGCTGGCGCACCGAGGGCCGCATCAGCGTGCTCGGTCAGCGGGACATCGTCTTCAAGGACGGCGAGCACCTGGTGATGCACCGCCGCCGCAGCCTGCCCTTCCATCCCAACGGGATGCGCTTCTCCGCCTTCGGCGCGGACGGCGCGGAGCTGGACGCGTGCGTCTACTACTCCGTGGGCGGCGGCTTCGTCGTCGATGAATCCGCGTCCGTCGGACAGGACCCGCTGCGCAAGGACACCACGCCCCTGCCCTTCCCCTTCCAGTCCGCGGCGACGCTGCTGGAATTGTGCGAGCGGGAGCGCATGCCCATCAGCGCCCTGATGATGGCGAACGAGAAGACGGTGCGCTCCGAGCAGGACATCCGCTCCGGCCTCTTGCGCATCTGGGACGTCATGCAGGCCTGCGTGCGTCGCGGCTGCGCGTCCAGCGGCATCCTCCCGGGTGGACTCAAGGTGGAGCGCCGCGCCGCCGCCATGTACCAGCGGCTGCTCAGCCGCCCCGAGGCGGGCCTCACCAACCCGCTCACCGTGCTCGACTGGGTCAACCTCTACGCGCTCGCCGTCAACGAGGAGAACGCCGCGGGAGGCCGCGTCGTCACCGCGCCCACCAACGGCGCCGCCGGCATCATCCCCGCCGTGCTGCACTACTACTGGCGCTTCTGGCCCGGGGCGAGCGAGGACGGCGTGGTGCGCTTCCTCCTCACGGCCGGCGCCATCGGCGTGCTCTACAAGGAGAACGCCTCCATCAGCGGCGCCGAGGTCGGCTGCCAGGGCGAAGTCGGCAGCGCGTGCTCCATGGCCGCCGGCGCGCTCACCGAGGTGCTCGGGGGCACGCCGCTCCAGGTGGAGAACGCCGCCGAAATCGCGATGGAGCACAACCTGGGCCTCACCTGCGACCCCATTGGCGGCCTGGTGCAGGTGCCCTGCATCGAGCGCAACGCCATGGCCTCCGTGAAGGCCATCAACGCCTCACGCATGGCCCTCTCCGGCGACGGACGCCACTTCGTCAGCCTGGACAAGGTCATCCGGACCATGCGCGACACCGGCCGCGACATGAAGGACAAGTACAAGGAGACCGCGCGCGGCGGGCTCGCCGTCAACGTGCTCGAGGTCGCCAACCTCAGCGTCGGTCTGCCGGAGTGCTGAATGGCCCTCGGGGGCCGTGCCGGACCCGCCCCCATGGGTAGACAGTTTCGCTTGTCTGTGCTTGGGCCCCCATCGGCGGTCGCCTGAGCCAGCGCCGGGAGGTGCCCTCGTATACGTCGGACCATGGGCTCCCCCCGACCCGTCCTCGTCCTGCTCCTGCTCTGGACTGTCTGCCTTCCAGCTCCCGCTCGCGGACAAGCCGCTCCGGCCGCCACCAGTGAGCCCCGCGCGGTGGAGGTCGACGTCCAGGCCACGGACGCGGGCACCACGGTCTCCGCCGAGGACGCCGAGCGGCTGAAGCTGGCGGCGGATGGAGGCAGCGTCTCGCTCCTGACGCCCCAGCTCGTGACGGAGTCCCCCGCCGCCTGGCCCGAGGGCGTGGAGGGCTCCCCGGACGAGGTGAAGCTCATCCTCCAGATTGACGAGCAGGGCCTCGTCGTCGACGTGACGGTGAAAGAGCCGGCCATGCTGGCTCCCCTCACGGACGCCGCTGTCCGCGCCGCGCGGGGGCTGCGCTTCACCCCCCCGAGCCTGGGCGGGGGACCGGTGTCGGTGCGCCTGCCCTACGCCTACCATTTCGAGCCCCCTGCGGCCCTGCGCTTCACCCAGTCCCGACTGCGCGGTGAGGTCCGCGCCATGGGCACCCGCGTGCCGCTGGCGGACGCGGCCCTGTTCCTGGACGGCGCGGAGGAGCCGGTCGCCGTCACGGACGTGGACGGCCGCTTCGCGCTGGAGCTGGCTCCAGGCGCCCACACGTTCCGGGTGCGCGCCCCGGCCCACCAGCCCGCGACGTTCGAGGAGTCGCTCGAGCAGGGCCAGTCACTCGACGTCGTCTACCGGCTCCAGCCCACCCGCTTGAATCCCTATGAGACGGTGGTGAGGGATGACCGCCCCCGCACCGAGGTCAATCGCATCACCCTGCACGAGCAGGAGCTGCGCGAGGTGCCCGGCACGCAGGGCGACCCCTTCCGCGTCATCATGTTGATGCCGGGCGTGGGCAGCGTCGCCTCGGGCCTGGGCTATCCCGTGGTGCGCGGCGGCCAGCCCGGCGCCACCGGCTACTACCTGGATGGCGTGCGCGTCCCCATGCTGTACCACCTGCTGCTCGGGCCCGCGGTGGTGCATCCGGAGTTCATCGACACCATCGACTTCCATCCCGGGGCGCCGCCGGTGCAGTACGGACGACTGCTCGGCGGCGCGGTGGAAGGGCGGCTGAGCAAACCGCGCGAGGACAGGCCGCACTTCACCGCCTACGCGGACCTCATCAACGCGGGCGGCTTCATCGAGGTGCCCTTCGACAAGACAGGCACCTCCGTCACCATGGCGGGGCGCTACAGCTACACCGGGCTGCTCATCCCCCTGGCCTACGCCCTCCTCAAGCCCCACGAAGACAATCCCATCCACGCGGCCTTCTGGGACTACCAGGCCCGCGTGGAGCAGAAGGTGGGCGAGGGACGACTGCGCCTGTTCGCGCTCGGCAGCTCCGACGACGCGGGCGAGGCCACCGACACCTATGAAGACAGCATGGGGGCCACCATCGTCTCCCGCTTCCACCGCGTGGACCTGCGCGGCACGCATCCCCTGGCCGGCGGAGAGGGCGAGCTGGGCGTCACCGTGGGCAAGGATGAGGTAGGGCTCCTGGGGTATCGCCGCGTGATTCGGGTGCCAGGGAGAGCCCCCGAGGAGGTGCTCGCGGGGAAGTACGCGCTGGAGCAGCTCAGCTTCGCCGCCCGGGCCGGCTGGAAGCGGAGCCTGGCGAAGACTTTGGACCTCCAAGTGGGAACGGACGTGGAGCACCGGCGCGTCGCCACGGCCATCACCGGCTCCGCGCGGCCTCCAGGCTGGCGGCCGACGGACGACGCCCATCCCCTCAAGCAGCCCTCGGCCCTGGCCACCTTCGTCGGAGGCTTCGTCGGCGCGACGTGGCGTCCCTCGGAGACGTGGGTGGTGTCTCCCGGCGTTCGCGTGGATGGCTACCACCTGGTGCCCGGCATCCAGCACGTCGTCGTGGAGCCCCGGCTGGCCGTGCGCCACCAGCTCACGGAGTCCCTCACCCTCAAGGGCGGCGGTGGCCTCTACCATCAGTCCCCCACCGTGCTGCTCCACCTGCCGGCGCTGGACGTGTCGGGCCTGCGCTACGGCGTCCAGGAGGGCGCCCAGTTCGACGTGGGCGCGGAGTGGAAGGCCACCGAGGGACTCGAGGTGACCGCGGACATCTACTTCAACCCCCTGTTCCGCACGGTGGAGTTCGACGTGCAGGACATCCTGGAGAACCGCAAGCGACGAGGTCAGCAGCAGGAAGTTCCCGCGGCCCGAGGCCATGCGTATGGTCTGGACTTGATGGCGCGACACCCGCTGGGCCGCGACTGGTTCGGCTGGGTCAGCTACAGCTTCCTCCAGAGCAAGCGCCACCGGCGCTTCGCGCGCTACGCCGATGACAACTCCATCCGGGAGATGACGGAGGGCGAGCTGCCCTTCGCCTTCGAGCAGGCGCACGTCTTCAACGCCGCCATCAGCTACAAGCTCGCGGACAACTGGACGGTGGGGACGGTGGTGCACTTCAACACCGGCCGCCCGGAATCCGGAGAGGTCTCCTCCGTCACCCAGCGCCCCGTCGTCAACGAGGGTGGCTTTCGCACCTGGACAAGACAGGACGCGGACCGCGTGGAGCGACTGGCGCCCTTCTTTCGCGTGGACTTCCGCGCCGCGAAGTCCTGGGCGTACGAAGACTTCAACCTCGAGGCCTATCTGGACATCCTCAACCTCTCCCTCCAGCAGGAGGTCTTCGCCTACGAATACGACCGAAGGGCCGGAAAGCTTCACCGCGAGGCCATGGGGTTGCCCGTCATCCTGCCGATGCTCGGTTTGAAAGGGAGCTACTGAGATGCGTCACCCCTACCTCTGTCTGGGATTGCTCTCCCTCCTGCCGCTGGCCTCGGGCTGCGAGCGTCTCCAGGATGACCCCGTCTTCGTCTACGGACGCCTGGAGCAACGCGACGGCACGCCCGTCAGCGGCGGGGTCCTTCCCTATGCGCGAACCATCCACCGAGACCCCAAGGGCGAGACAAACCTGGTGTACGAGCTGCCGGACTTCAGCGCCTATGGGGAGGTCTCCACCGAGGCACGCGGGGACTTCTTCCTGGAGATGCGCTACGGCGACGTGGAATCCATCGTCACCCCCAACCTCGGACTCCAGCCCTATCGCTTTCGCACGTCATGGAGGGACGAGGTCGGCGCGGGTGTCTTCGCGTCCTTCATCTTTCACGACGATGTGGAACTCCCCACGCTGCGCATCTGGGACTCCCAGCTCACCGTGACGCCGCAAGCAGAGGGTGCCGTGGTGACATTTGGCGCGCCGCCCCCCCTGCCGGAGGCCCCGATGAATGGCGAGTACTTCTCGGATGTCGGCTCCGATGGGAACTTCATCCCCCTGCTCCCATCGACGCCCGAAGCCACGCTCTTCATCCAGAGTGGCGGACAGATGCTGTTCCGGACCTGGCTCCCGAGCTCACTCCTGACTGTGAGCCGCTACGTGCTGGAGGACTTCGCCGAGCCCACCGTCATGCTTCGCGCGGTGTCGCTGGGTGAGTTCATCTTCTATCCGCTCGGGGGAAAGACCTCCATGCTCTGGCTCCGCATGGATTGGCGCACCGAGGAACTGCCCCTGCCTTCGGGCGGGCTTGTGCCTGTCAGTCGAGGCGCCGCGTGCCAGCCCTCGCCTCCCGGTGGCTGTCCGTGGACGGATGGAAAGCTCGACCCCGTCCCTGTCGGAGAAAAGCCCGTGGAGTCACTGGTCGTCACGCTCGCCGAGCCACGGACGCTTCGCCATGTGGTCGTCCGTGGCGCGGAGGAGGCAACCCCCGCTGGCTTCGTGCTGGAGGGGAGTCAGGACTCCGAGCAGTGGACCCGGTTGGCGGTGTTGCGCAAGATTTCGGAGGAAGACACGGTGTCGCGACACTGGATGATGCGGGCGCGCTTCGAGAAACAGTCGCAGTGGGACAGCCCCTTCGACGGGCAGCTCTCCCATATCTGGGGACCCCACTTCATGGAGGCTCCCCTGGCGGCGGACGCGGGCCCCGTGCGGTACGTGCGGCTGCGCGCGGTGTACTTCAACTTCGTGGGCGACCCCCAGCCCAGCACGATGATGGCCCCCATCTCCGAGCTGTCCCTGTTCGAATAGCGCGGCCCTCAGCCCGCGCGCAGCGGCACGTCCCACCGCCGGGCGAGCCTCGCCTGCTCTTCCGGCGCGCGCACGTCCGGAGAGGGCAAGGCCACCCCCGGCCGGTGCAGGACATACAGGTTCCAGAGGCCCCGGAGCCCCAGCGCTTCGATGTCCGCGGACATCCGCTGCTCCAGCACCGGGGCATGCACGAAGCCCGCGGACTCGAACTGGCGACGCCACCAGGCGAACGACGCAATCGTGACATGTCCCTCCAGCGGCCTTCCCCATTCGTCGCGCGCCAGGTCCTCCTCCGGCACCGGGCCCGTGTAGTCGGGCCCGAGCGATTGATAGTGCGCGAGCCGCTCCGGCCGCACCTTCCCGTCGAACCAGCCGTCCGGCCCCGTGCCGCACGGGCCGAAGGACGGCGCCGTCACGACGAGGAAGCCCCGAGTCACGCGGTACAGCTCCGATATCGCGTGAGGCACCAGGGCCGGCGGCAGGTGCTCCAGCGTCTCGAAGGCAGACACCAGTTCGAACTGGCCATCGTCGAAGGGCAGCCGCTGGGACAAGTCACCGAGCGACAGGTGCGGCTTCACGTCCCACGGAGCATGGTGGATGGCGAAGTCACTGAAGTCGCTGCCCTTGGCGTCCCAGCCCAGCTCCCGCAGCGCCTGCACCGTGAAGCCCAGCGCGCAGCCCGCATCCAAGGAGTCGCGCACGTCGAAGTGCTTCCACAGCAGATAGGCGGCCTTGTTCGCGTGGCTGGAGTCCCGGCGGTAGTGCTCGTAACCGCTGTTGCCTTCGCGGTCTTTCGGGTTGCGTCCGGCGCCGTAGTAGCTGGCGCCGTACAGGTCCTGACTCTTCTGGGCGAGCAGCAGCGACAGCTCGAAGCTCAGCAGCTCCAGCCCGCTCCTCAGGGGCGGAACCCTGGTGACACCCATCATCACCAGCCGCCGCGCCTCCAAAGCGAGCCGCCTTCGGACACGGGCGGGCAATCGCTGGAGGCCGTCTTTGGCGAGGAGGGATGAGAGTCTCAAGAACAAAGCTCCAAGAGGCAGGGCGCCGTCGTTTATGACACAAGGCGCCAGGACAAGGGACCCGGCCCCCTCTCGAGAGCCGGCACATGGGCAGCGGCGGGCCCATGAGGCATACGGAGCGCGGCGGAGTCCCCGGTCACCCGCCCCAGTCGACACGGAGCCCTCCGGCGCACCCCTCCGATAATCGGCGTGAAATCCAGGGACGACACAGGGCCGTAAGGAGGGGCAATGCACTCCGTCATGCGGCCCCGTCACAGCGTCCTGGGTGTCGTGCTCGCACTGGCCTGTGGTTGCAGCCGGGGACCCGACACCGCGTCCGCGCCCTTCACGCCCCCAAGCGACACGGAGGTCCTGGAGCAGGTGCCCGCCCGGGCGACCGACGCCCGCGCTCGCGAGCGCGCGGCCCTGCGGCAGGAGCTGGACGCCCGGCCTCGTCAGCTGGAGCTGGCCGTGCGGCTGGCTCGCCTGGAGCTGAAGGAGGGACGCGCTCGGGGAGACCCACGGCACCTCGGGTGGGCTCAGGCCGCGCTCGCGCCCTGGTGGGACGAGCCCCAGCCGCCGCACGAGGTCCTCCTGCTGCGCGCCACCCTGCGCCAGAGCCGCCACGAGTTCGACGCGGCCCTCGCGGACCTGGACGCCGCCGTGCGCGAGGACCCGAGAGACGCCCAGGCCTGGCTGACGCGCGCCGTGGTGCTGGGTGTCCGGGGCCGGCACGCGGAGGCGGAGAAAAGCTGCGCGCCGCTGGACACCCTCGCCGGAGCGCTCACCGCCGCCGTGTGCCGCGCGCAGGTGGACAGCGTCGCGGGTCACTCGGGGCGCGCCTATGCGCGGCTCTCCGAGGCCATGTCCCGACGCGGGGCCCTGGGCAGCCCTGAGGAGCAGGCCTGGGCGCTGTCCACCCTGGGCGAGGCCGCTGCTCGCTCGGGAGACTCGCGACGCGCGGAGCTGCTCTATGCGCAGGCGCTCGCGGCCGACCCGGAGGATGCGTACACCCGCGCGGCGCTCGCGGACCTGCTGCTGGACTTGAACCGGCCGGCCGAGGCCTCGCGGCTGATGAAGGACCACGCCACCGATGACGGCCACCTGCTGCGCCGCGTGCTCGCCGAGACGGCGCTGGGCTCGACGGAGGCCGGGGCGCTCACCACCGAGCTGGCCTCGCGCTACGCGGCCAGCCGGCTGCGGGGAGACACCCTGCACGGACGGGAAGAGGCGCGGTTCGCGCTGCACGTGGAGAAGGACGCGAACAAGGCGCTGACGCTCGCACGGGCCAACTGGGAGGTGCAGCGCGAGCCCTGGGACGTGCGCATCCTGCTGGAGTCCGCGCTCGCCGCCGGCGCACCCGATGCGGCGAAGCCCGCCCTCGCCTGGCTCGAGGCCATCGCCTGCGAAGACCCCGGACTGCTCGCCCTCGCCACGCGCCTCAAGGAGGCAGCGCCATGAATCGCTTCCTCGCCCTGCTCGTGCTGCTCCCCTCCGTGGCCCTGGCCCACAAGCCGAGCGACAGCTACCTGCGCCTGGAACGCGCCCCACACGGCTTCACGGGCCGCTGGGACGTGGCGCTCAGGGACCTCGACGCGGTGCTGGGCCTCGACTCCAATGGAGACGGCGCCCTGGCCTGGGGCGAGGTGCGCACCCGACAGCAGGACATCATCCGTCACGTCCTCTCGCGGCTGTCCGTGGGCACGGCCGGCGCGCCCTGCCCCACCACCCCCGAGGGCGAGCTTCGCGTGGCGCGGCACTCCGACGGGGCCTATGCGGTGCTCGACTTCCAGGCGGCCTGCTCCACCCAGCCCTCCGCGCTGACGCTGGACTACACGCTCCTGTTCGACCGCGACCCGCAGCACCGAGGCATCATCCAGGTGGACGGCGGACAGGGCCAGGGCACCCTCGTGCTCTCCGCGTCCCACCACACCGTGGACGTGCCGCTGGCGAACCTGTCCGCGTGGAGCCACTTCGGCGGCATGGTGCTCTCTGGAATCGAACACATCTGGGCGGGCCTGGACCACCTGCTGTTCCTGCTGGCGCTGCTCTTGCCCTCCGTCCTGAAGCGCTCACCCGAGGGCGGATGGGAGCCCGTGGACCAGTTCGGCCCCGCGCTGCGGGACGTCGTGAAGGTCGTCTCGGCCTTCACCGTGGCCCACTCGCTCACGCTGAGCATCGCCGCGCTCGGGCTGGTGGCGCTGCCCTCCCGGCTCGTCGAGTCCGCCATCGCGGTGAGCGTCATCCTCGCGGCGGCCAACAACGTCTTTCCCTACCTCCGAGGCACCCGCTGGGCCGTCGCCTTCGCGCTGGGCCTGCTGCACGGCTTCGGCTTCGCGTCGGTGCTCGCCGACCTGGGCCTGCCCGCCGAGGGGCTCGCCACGACGCTGCTGGGCTTCAACGTGGGCGTGGAGCTGGGGCAGCTCGCGTGTGTCGCCGTCTTCCTGCCCGTCGCCTTCATGCTGCGCGGAGCGACGGTGTATCGGCGCGCGATTCTCGTCGGCGGCTCGGCGGCCATCGGCCTCATCGCCTGCGTGTGGCTCGCGGAGCGGGCCCTGGACGTCAGCGTCCTGCCGCTCTGACCCATCCAATCGCCTCGCACCGCCGTAATACATGCACCACCGGATGCGCGGCGCCGTCTGGGCCCGCCGGTGGGACTCGCCCCCCAACGTAGTGTGGAGACACGCATGCCAAGACGACAACTCGCGAGCGCGCTGGCGCTCGCGGCGGCGCTTCTCGTACCCACCGCCCAGGCCTCCAGCCACCGTGAAGCCCCCTTCATCACCCGGATGCCCAAGGTCGACGCCACCGACTTCTACATGTTCCGCAGCTATGAGCCGGACCGGGGGGACTTCGTCACCCTCATCGCCAACTACCTGCCCCTCCAGGACGCGTACGGCGGCCCCAACTACTTCTCGCTGGACCCGGACGCCCTCTACGAAATCCACGTCGACAACACCGGGGACGCCATCGAGGACCTCACCTTCCAGTTCCGCTTCACCAACACCCTGAACGGCGCCAACGGCATCACCCTGAACGTGGGTCCGGCTGGCAACACCAAGAGCGTGTCGGTGCCCTTCACCAACGTGGGGGCCATCACCGCGGCGGACCGGAGCGCGCAGACCGTCCAGGAGAACTACACCGTCAAGCTCGTCCGAGGCCCCCGCCGCGCGGCGGCCGGACAGGACGTGACGAACACCGCGGGCGGCGCCGCCGTCTTCGCAAAGCCCGCGGACTACGTGGGCACCAAGTCGCTGGGCAACGCCGCCACGTACGAGGCCTACGCCCGCCAGCACATCCACAACGTCAACATCCCCGGCTGCACCGGCACCGCGAAGCTGTTCGTGGGCCAGCGCCGCGAGCCCTTCGCGGTGAACCTGGGCCCCGTGTTCGACCTGGTGAACGCGCCGGCGGCGGTCATCATCGACCCGAGCAAGCGCGACGCCGTGCCCAATCCACTGGCGAAGAAGAACATCACCACGCTGGCGCTCGAGATTCCCATCTCCTGCCTCAAGGCGGGCACCCAGGACGTCATCGGCGCATGGACCTCCACCAGCGTCCGTCAGGCGCGCGCCATCAACCCCACTGCCTCGTACACGGCGCCCTCCCGCGAGGGTGGCGCGTGGACGCAGGTGAGCCGCCTGGGCATGCCGCTGGTCAACGAGGTCGTCATCGGCATCAAGGACAAGGACCGCTTCAACGCCAGCCAGCCGAAGGACGACGCCCAGTTCGCCGACTACGTCACCCATCCCACGCTGCCCGCCATCCTGGAGCTGCTCTTCAAGGAGGATGGCGTGAGGGCGCCCACTGTCTTCCCGCGCGCGGACCTGGTGGCCGCCTTCCTCACCGGTGTAGCCAACGTGAATGCGAACGGGTCCACCGCGGAGATGCAGCGGCTCAACACCGCGCTGCCCGCCACGGCGAAGGCCGGGCAGAACAACCTGGGCGCCGCCGCGTGCTTCGTCAACGGCCAGCTCACCCTGAACAACCCCGGGTGTGACCCGGCGGGCTTCCCCAACGGTCGCCGGCCCGGCGACGACGTGGTGGACGTGGCGCTGCGCGTGGCCATGGGCTACCTGCTCGCGAACGACACGCAGGCCCCCTCGCGCAACCTCCCGTTCCACGACGCGGTGCTCCAGGATGCCTCCCAGTTCGACGCCGTCTTCCCCTACCTCACCACGCCCCAGGCGGGTGCCAACGGCGACGGGACGTGAGCCCATGAGCACGCTCCGAGCAGTGGCCTGTGTCGCCGTCCTTGGCACCGTCCTCGCCTACACGGGATGCACCAACGACGACCACGACCCGCCGCCCTTCCCGCCCCATCGGGACGCGGGAACGAACACGGACGCCGGCACCGACGCCGGGACGGATGCCGGAACGGATGCGGGCGTGGAGTTCACCGCCTTCGTCAGGGACCTGGTCATCAACCAGACCTCTGACACCACGACGCCGGTGACGCTCGACGACAAGAACCTCGTGGACAGCGCGCCCGCGGACGCGTTCGCCCCGGCGTTCTTCCAACCCTGAGCGCATTCCCGCCTCACCCGACCTGAAGCAGCGGGGCCGCGGACACCCAGGTGTCCGCGGCCCTTTTTCATTTCCGCCAGCGCACCGCGCCACGAGAAAATGAGAGTCTTTGCGCGGTGCGGTGTCACATTGCTGTTTCATTTCACATTATTTCAAAACATTCCGAATAATTCCGGATGGGTTAACTACGGGACCCAACCCGAGACGCAGGTGCCGGCAACGGCACGACACCCATGAACCCCGCTTGATGCTGGGGCCGTATCTGGCGTGAGCCGGAGAGGCCCCACGGGTGTCGGACGCCTGTATGCAACAAGGAATCCACACCCATGTCACTCATCCGAACTGTTTCCGTGCGCGCCCTCCAGGGCGCGTTGATGACCTCCCTGTGCCTGAGCTCGGCTGCTCTCGCCAATGACACACATCGACAATCCTCCGCCGCCACGAGCAGCGAGGAGGCTCACTGGGGCTATGCGCAGACGCTGAGCCCCGAGCACTGGGACGAGGTCGCCGGCGCGGCGATGTGCTCCACGGGCGTGCAGCAGTCCCCCGTGGCGCTGTCCACGTCGGGCTCCGCGCACACCAACGTGGCGGCGCCCAGCTTCCACTACGGCACCAGCCGGGTGCGCATGGTCAACAATGGCCACACCGTGGTGTTCAACTATGACGCGGGCAGCACCATCACCGTCGGCGCCAACGAGTACAAGCTCGCGCAGTTCCACTTCCACACCCCCAGTGAGCACACCAAGGACGGCGTGAGCTATCCGCTCGAGGTGCACCTGGTGCACACGGACGCCAATGGCACGCCCAAGGCCGTCGTGGGCGTCCTCATCGAGGAGGGTTTCCTGAACGCGGCGCTGTTCACCGCCTTCCGCCACCTGCCCCGGCACGAGGGCGAGGAGAGCGCTCCGGCGGGCGCGCTCATCAACGCCAGCGCGCTCCTGCCCTTCAACCGCGCCTTCTTCCAGTACGCGGGCTCGCTCACCACGCCCCCCTGCAGCGAGGGGCTCCAGTGGTTCGTGATGAAGAATCCCATCCAGATGTCCGACGCGCAGATCGCCGCGTTCGAGCGGATTCCGCACATCAACCCGAACAACCGTCCGGTGCAGCCGCTCAACGGCCGCACGGTTGGCGTTCAGTCCGCCCACTAGGCTCGCGGACGTCACCACCGGGTTCTGGAGCCTGTGACTCCAGAGCCCGTTGAGCCACGAGACCCGGTAGAATCATGGGATGAAAGGACCGCTCTCCCTCCGCGTCGCGCAGTCAGTCCAGCTCAAGGCCAGCCCGGAGGCAATCGACGAGCGGCTGACCGCCTGGGTGGGCTCCTTCAGGCTGCCACCGTCTCCTGGCGGGCACAGCGGCCCTCAGTGGTATGCGGGCCGACGGCACGGTCCTCGCCTTGTGATTCAGAGACAAATCCCGGTGTGGGAACCCGCGGCCGAAGTGTGGCGCCCGGTGTACCACGTCGAGTCGGAGCTGGAGCGCGTGTCCGAGCGTGACGTCCAGGTGGTGACCCGGCTGGCGTGGCACCCCGAAATCATCGTCACCCTCCTGGGGCTGACGGGAGCGATGTTCGCGGCCCATGGACTCATGTCCGGGGCACCCGAGTTCTGGGGACTCGTGGCCCTGCTGGCTGTCGGCGTGAGCCTGCGCTGGTTCCTGGCGGCCAGACGTGTCCGGCGCGAAGCGCGTGTCCTGACGCACGCGCTGGAGATGCTGGACGCCTGAAGACGGCCCGGAGGAATCCACGCGGGGAGACCGTTTCGCGTCGTGCACGCGGAAAAATCGAGCAAGACGGCAACAGCAAGTGAGACCTGTGCTCACGGCATTGTCGGTGTCAGAGACAGACAGCAAGATGCCGCGGTTTCCGCGTCCCCCTCTGTCCTGTCGTGCCCCCCAAGGAGAAGTCCGAATGACACCGTCGATGTCGCGACCCCACCAGGTCACGAGCACGCCACGCGTCCACGCGCTGGCCCTGCTCGCGGCCGTCCTGCTCGTCCTCCCCACCGCCGCGCGCGCCCAGACGACGTACACGCTGTTCACCCCGGCCTCCACGCCGGCCGTCCCCTCCGTCACCAACGACTTCTCCGCCGTGGAGGTCGGCGTGAAGTTCCAGTCCGACGTCGAGGGCGACATCCTCGGCATCCGCTTCTACAAGGGCACCGCCAACACCGGCACCCACGTGGGCAGCCTCTGGAGCGCCGCGGGCGCGCGCCTCGCCTTCGCCACCTTCACCGGGGAGACGGCCTCCGGCTGGCAGGAGGTGACGTTCTCCACGCCCGTGCGCATCAGCGCCGGCACCACGTACGTCGCCTCGTACCACGCGCCCGGCGGCGCCTACGGCTTCACCAGCGCGGGCCTGGCCTCCGCCGTGGACTCCCCGCCCCTCCATGCGCTCGCGGGCGGCACCAGCGGCGGCAACGGCGTCTTCTCCTACGGCGCCGCCGGCACCTTCCCGTCGAGCAGCTTCGGCAACTCCAACTACTGGGTGGACGTCGTCTTCCGCCCCGCCGCTCCCGTCACCCTGTGGCCGTCCACCGCCACGCCCGCCGTCGCCTCCGTCACCAATGACTCCATCCCGGTGGAGCTGGGCGTGAAGTTCAAGACGAACGTGAGCGGCAATGTGCTGGGGGTGCGCTTCTACAAGGGCGCCGCCAACACCGGCACCCACGTGGGCAGCCTCTGGAGCGCCAACGGACAGCGCCTGGCCTTCGCCACCTTCACGGGTGAGACGGCCACCGGCTGGCAGCAGGTGACGTTCTCCACGCCCGTCGCCATCGCCGCCAACACCACCTATATCGCCTCGTACCACGCCCCCGTCGGCTCGTACGCCTTCGACAACGGCGGCCTCGCCAGCGGCGAGGACAACGCGCCCCTCTTCGCGCTGCCCGGCAGCACCAGCGGCGGCAACGGAGTCTTCACCTACGGCGCCGCGGGCTCCTTCCCCATCAACAGCTTTGGCAACTCCAACTACTGGGTGGACGTCGTCTTCCAGGCCACCGGCGCCCAGCCTCCGACGCAGCCCCCGGGCAACACCTTCCGCCTCTTCGCCCCCACCGCCACGCCCGCCACCGCCACCGCCAATGACACCGCCGCCATCGAAGTGGGCGTGAAGTTCCGCGCGGACGTGGACGGCCTCGTGAGGGGCGTGCGCTTCTACAAGGGCAGCGGCAACAGCGGCACCCACGTGGGCAACCTGTGGAGCGCCGCCGGCGCGCCCCTGGCCTCCGCCACCTTCACCAACGAGACGGCCGTCGGCTGGCAGGAGGCGACGTTCTCCGCCCCCGTCGCCATCACCGCCGGCACCACGTATGTCGCGTCGTACTTCGCGCCGCTCGGCGGCTACTCGTTCGACAACAACGGGCTGGCCACCGGCGCGGATGCCCCTCCGCTGCACGCCCTGCCCGGCGCCACGACTCCGGGCGGCAACGGCGTCTTCGTCTATGGCTCCACGTCCACGTTCCCCAACGGCAGCTACCAGAACTCCAACTACTGGGTGGACGTCGTCTTCGAGACCTACGGGCCGCCGCCCCGTCCGGGCGTCCAGGGCGCGGGCCCCGTGCTGGTGGCCACTTCTCCCGGCAATCCCTTCACCGACTACCTGCGCGAAATCCTGGAGGCCGAGGGCATCGCCGCCTTCGCCACCACGGATGCCGGCAACCTGGGCGTCTCCGTCAACCTCAATGACTACAAGGTGCTGGTGCTCGGCGAGCAGACGCTGACCACGGCCCAGGTGACGCTCATCACCAACTGGGTCACCGCCGGCGGCAGCCTCATCGCCCTGCGGCCCGCGGCGAACCTCCAGTCCCTGCTCGGCCTCAATGCCTCTCAAGGCACGCAGGCCAATGGCTACATCCTGGTCAATGCCACCCAGGCCCCGGGCACGGGCATCACCGCGGAGACCATGCAGTACCACGGCCTCGCGGACAAGCGCACCGTCGTCACCGGCACGCGCACCGTCGCCACGCTCTACTCGGACGCCACCAACGCGACGACGTTCACCGCCGTCAGCCAGCGCACCGTGGGCACCGGCACCGCCACCGCCTTCATGTATGACCTGGCGAAGTCCGTCATCTACACGCGCCAGGGCAACCCCGCCTGGCAGGGGCAGAACCGGGATGGCTCCTCCATTGGGCCGGGAGCGCGCGCCAGCGACATGTTCTACGGCAACGCGTCCTTCGACCCGCAGCCGGACTGGGTGAACCTGGCCAAGGTCCAGATTCCCCAGGCGGACGAGCAGCAGCGCCTGCTCGCCAACGTGCTGCACCAGACGAGCACCACGCCGCTGCCGCGCCTCTGGTACTTCCCCAGCTCGAAGAAGGCCGTCGTGGTGATGACGGCCGACGGGCACCCGGGCGGCGCCACCACCCAGCGCTGGAACCAGTACCTCACGGACAGCACCACCGGGTGCAACGTGGCCGACTGGGCGTGCATCCGCGGCACCGTCTACGACTACGTGGGCGGACTGAGCACCACCCAGGCCAACAGCTACGTGGCCCAGGGCTTCGAGTACGCCCTGCACATCAACACCGGCTGCGCGGACTACACGGCCAACACGCTGGACCCGAACTTCTTCACCCCGCAGCTGGCCAGCTTCGCGTCCGCCTTCCCCGCCGTCCCCGCGCCCGTCACCAATCGCACGCACTGCATCGCGTTCAGCGACTGGGCCACCCAGCCCAAGGTGTCGCGCCTGCACGGCATCCGCATGGACACCAACTACTACTACTGGCCCGACTACTGGGTGCAGGACCGCCCGGGCATGTTCACCGGCTCCGGCCTGGCCATGCGCTTCGCGGACGTGGACGGCACCCCGCTGGACGTCTACCAGCTCGCCACGCAGATGACGGACGAGTCCGGCCAGTCCTATCCGCTGCACATCGACACGCTGCTGGCCAACGCGCTGGGCACCAAGGGCTACTACGGCGCCTTCAACGCCAACATGCACGTGGACTCGCAGCCGTCGGCCGGCTCCACCGGCTCGGCCGCCATCATCGCGTCCGCCAAGCGTGACGGCGTGTCGGTCATCACCGCGAAGCAGCTCCTGGAGTGGCTGGACGCCCGCGAGGCCACCCAGGTGTCCACCGTGGCCTTCACCGGCACGGTGCTCACGTTCAACCTGACGAGCCCCGCGCGCAACCTGTCCCTCATGGTGCCCCGGAGCACCACGACGGGCCGCACGCTGGTGTCCGTCACCCGCGCGGGCTCCGCCGTGACGACGGTGACGCGCACCATCAAGGGCGTGGACTTCGCGTTCATCGACGGCGCCCTGGCCGGCACCTACACCGCCACCTACAACTGAGTCACTCGCGCCCCCAAGGCGCGAACACACTCCCCGGGGCTCGACGCATCGCATCCGCGTCGGGCCCCGTTTCCTTTCTGCGCCGATGAAACCCTGGAGGTCCTGACCGTGACGTGGGGTGCCTTGCGTCGGATGGCCCGCAGCCTCTATGACGCGCCTCCGGGAGGGCGCCCCGCTGGCGGCCCCCCGAACAAGGACTTCACACCCCATGCTCAAGAAGATTCTCGTCGGCCTCGCCGCCCTGCTGCTCCTCTTCGCGGGCGTCGTCGCCACGCGTCCCTCGGAGTTCACCGTGACGCGCACCGCGACGCTGCCGGCGTCCCCGGACATCGTGTTCGCGCAGGTGAATGACTTCCACCTGTGGAGCGCGTGGTCGCCGTGGGAGCGGCTGGACCCCAACATGAAGCGGACGTACTCCGGCGCGGAGTCCGGTGTGGGCGCCGTCTATGGGTGGACGGGCAATGACGACGTGGGCGAGGGGCGGATGACGCTCGAGGAGAGCAAGCCCTCCGAGCTGGCCCGCATCAAGCTGGAGTTCATCAAGCCCTTCGCCGCCACCAGCGTCACCACCTTCACCTTCAAGCCCACCGCGGCCGGCACCGAGGTCGTCTGGGCGATGAGCGGCACCAACGGCTTCATCGCCAAGGCGATGTGCATGTTCATGGACATGGACGCGATGGTGGGCAAGGACTTCGAGTCGGGCTTCGCCAATCTGAAGACGGTGGTGGAGGCGGAGGCGAAGAAGCGCGCCGAAGCCGAGGCCGAGGCCGCGCGCGTGGCCGCCGCCGCGAAGGCCGAGGCGGAGAGGGTCGCCGCCGAGGCCGCCGCTGCCGCCGAGGCCGCTGCCGCCGCCGCTGGCATCCAGCCGGCCATGGCGGCGCAGCCCACGCCGTAGCCGCATCCCCGCCTGACTGCCTCGGGCAGTCCTCCCGACGCCCCCGTGTCGCGGTCCACCCGGTCCGCGCGTGGGGGCGTCTTCGTTTCCGCCGCACGCAGTGTCGACCGTTGACACCTCGGGGCACCCGACGTGGCGGGTGGTGAACGCTCGCGCGCTTCCCCTGTACCTCTCTTTCCCAGACATGTGGCGGCGGGCGTAGACCGCGAGCGCGCCGCATCCCGGCGCCATTCCCCTGGGAGCTGCTCATGCCGCCGCGAAGGACTCCGTCGAAGCCGACCCCTCCCCCGCCCAGCAAGAACGAACAACTGGAAGCCTACCGCGCACACCAGGAAGACACGGTGCTGACGACGGACCAGGGCATCCGCATCTCCGACACGGACAACTCGCTGAAGGCGGGCCTGCGGGGCCCCACGCTCCTGGAGGACTTCCACTTCCGCGAGAAGATGATGCGCTTCGACCATGAGCGCATCCCGGAGCGCGCCGTCCACGCGCGCGGCGCGGGCGCCCATGGCTACTTCCAGGTCTACGAGTCACTGGAGCGCTACACCCAGGCGCGCTTCCTCACCGACCCGAATCTGCGCACGCCCGTCTTCGTGCGCTTCTCCACCGTGGGTGGCTCGCGGGGCTCCGCGGACACCGTGCGCGACGTGCGCGGCTTCGCCACCAAGTTCTACACGCCCGAGGGCAACTACGACCTGGTGGGCAACAACATGCCCGTCTTCTTCATCCAGGACGGCATCAAGTTCCCCGACTTCGTCCATGCGGTGAAGCCGGAGCCGCACAACGAGATTCCGCAGGCGTCCTCCGCACACGACTCGCTGTGGGACTTCGTCTCGCTCGTCCCGGAGACGGCGCACATGGTGATGTGGCTCATGTCGGACCGGGCCATTCCGCGCAGCTTCCGGCACATGGAAGGCTTTGGCGTCCACACCTTCCGGCTGGTCAACGCCAAGGGCAAGGCCACGCTGGTGAAGTTCCACTGGAAGCCGGTGCTGGGCACGCACTCGCTCGTCTGGGACGAGGCACAGAAGGTGTCAGGCAAGGACCCGGACTTCCACCGCCGGGACTTGTGGGATGCGATTGAGCAGGGGAACTACCCTGAGTACGAGCTGGGCCTCCAGCTGGTCCCCGAGGGCGACGAGCTGAAGTATGGGTTTGACCTGCTGGACGCGACGAAGCTCCTGCCCGAGGAGCAGGTGCCGGTGCTGAAGGTCGGCAAGCTGGTGCTGGACCGCAACCCGGACAACTTCTTCGCGGAGACGGAGCAGGTGGCCTTCTGCGTGGCCAACGTCGTCCCGGGCATCGACTTCACCAACGACCCGCTGCTCCAGGCGCGGCTCTTCTCCTACCTGGACACGCAGCTCACGCGCCTGGGCGGGCCCAACTTCGCGGAGCTGCCCATCAACAAGCCCGTCTGCCCGGTGAACAACCACCAGCAGGACGGCTTCGGACGGCAGACCATCAACACCAGCCGAGCCAACTACCACCCCAACTCCCTTGGCGGCGGCTGCCCGATGCTGGCCAACCCCAAGTCGGCCTTCGTCCACCGGCAGGAGCGCGTGGAGGGGCACAAGATTCGCGAGCGCAGCGGCAGCTTCGGGGACCACTTCAGCCAGGCCACGCTCTTCTTCAACAGCCTGTCGAAGCCGGAGCGCGAGCACCTCATCTCGGCGCTCGAGTTCGAGGTGAGCAAGGTGGAGCGCCCGGAGATTCGCGAGCGCGTGGTGAACCAAGTGCTGGTGAACATCGACCGGCAGATGGCGGAGCGGGTGGCGCGCGCGGTGGGTGTCGCTCCGCCAAAGCCGCCCAAGGCCTCGGAGCTGGTGGCGGGCAAGCCCGCGCCCAAGCTGACGAAGGTGTCCCCGGCACTCAGCATGGAGAACTCGCCGCACGACTCCATCAAGACGCGCAAGGTGGCGGTGCTGGTCGCGGACGGCTTCGCGGGCAGGGAGCTGTCCCAGGTGCGCAAGACACTGGAGGGGCTGGGCGCCCTGGTCGAAATCGTGGGCCCCACGCTCGCCCCCGTCTCCAGCGCGGACGGCGGCGAGGAGACGCCGGTGAAGACGTTCCAGAACACGTCCTCCGTGCTCTTCGACGCCGTCTACGTCCCGGGCGGGGAGAAGAGCGTGGCCACCCTGAAGAAGCTGCCCCTGGCGGTGGACTTCGTGCGGGAGGCGTACGTGCACTGCAAGGCGCTGGCGCTGTCCGGCGCGGCCACCACGCTGCTGGACGCGGCGGGACTGTCCCAGCCCATGGCCAAGGGGCTGGATGACGCGATGGGCGTCGTGCGCAGCGCGAAGAACGAGACGCGGGGCTTCGGGCAGATGTTCGCCAAGGCCATCGCCGCGCACCGCCACTGGGTGCGCGAGGCGCCGCCCCCGGCGTAGCGTCAGCCGGGCGTCCGCCCCACGAAGAGGCCCAGCGCGAAGGCCGCCCCCATGAGGAGCAGCACCAGAATCATGGGGACGCCGCCTCGCGCCGGGGCCCTCGCGGCCGGCGCCGCCAGTCCCGCACCGGCCTGCTCTTCGGGGACGATGAGGCGGACCTTGATGACGGCCTTGACGAGCACGTCCTCCACGTCATGGAGGAAGCGCTCGTACTCCTCGGTCGCCAGCTCCAGGGGCTCGCCGTGGTGGGCCTCGTAGCGCTTCGCCACGCCCTCGAAGCCGCGCAGCTGGGCCTCGCGCTTCGACACGTCCACCCAGCCGCACACGACGGAGGGGCCGGTGCCCTTGCGCGGCACCAGGGAGATGGACTGACGGGCCTGCTTGCCTCCGCCGGTGCTCGGCCCTTCCGGGTCGTCGATGCGCAGCACGCGGTGCGGCCCGCGCCCGTACATCTTCTTCCCCAGGGCGTCGCGAAGCTGCTCCGCGAGCAGCGCGGAGTGGTTGGCGAACATCGTCCGCAGCGCGGGGCCGTCCTCCGCCGCGGCGGCCACCTTGCCGGCGGCGGGCTCCAGAGGACTGAGCCGCACCACGCCCGCGGTGAGGCCTGGCGAGGGAGGCTTCTCGCCCCCCTTCGACAGCCAGCCGGTGCCCTTCGCGGGCGGTGGCGGCTTCGGAGACCCGGGGGCCTTGCCCTTCTCCGGCCGGAGCACGGGAGGCGCGGGCGGGCGCAGCTCCGTGGCGGGAACGGCCGGAGCGCCACTGCCCCGAAGCTCGGTGGCGAAGGGCAACAGGTCCTCGTCGCGACGCTCGCCGGTGGTGAAGAGCTGGTACTCCTCGTCGCCGCCCTTCACCGCCGCCGCGGAGGTGTCCTCGTCGTCGTCATCCATGGCGGAGACGTCGGGCCCCCGTCCTCGCGCGCCCGTGGCTCCACGACTGGCGCCTCGTGCCTCCGTGGCGATGACCTCCTGACCGCGCCCCGAGGGGCCTCGGCCGGTGCCTCGCGCTTCCGTCTGGATGACCTCCTGACCTCGGCCGGTTCCGCGTGCTTCGGTCTGGATGACCTCCTGACCTCTTCCTGCCCCACGCGCTTCGGTGAGGATGACCTCCTGACCTCGGCCGCTCCGGTCGTCCGAGGCGCCCCTGCCGCCTCCGCGCGGCTCAGGAGGACGGGCCGTGGCGGCACGGCCTCCACGGGCCTCCGCGGACTGGCCCTTGCGCACATCGGTGATGATCTCCGCCTGCTCGTCGAGCGGGCCGATGCGCGTCTCGGAAGGAGCTGGCTCCGGTGGCGCCAGGCGTGTCTCCTCCGGGCGATAGGCAGCGGGGATGTCCCGCGTCGCGTCCTCATCCTCCTCGGGCGCGATACGCGTCTCCTCGCTCCGGCCGGGCCCGCTGCCCCGCCTCTGTCCGTTCGCCATGGCCACTCCTCGTCCCGCCGAGGATAGCCCGGCCCGTGCCCGTTGGGTCAGCGCACGAGGCGAACCCGCAGCGTCCTGGCATCCGAGCGGCCCCGGTCATCCACCGCCCGTACCACGTACGTCCCTGGTTTCGCGTCCCACTGGAGCGGCTCCCCCCGCGAGGCCGTGCCCACGAGCTGCTCGTCCACGAACCAGAACACCCGCCGCACGTCCGCATCCGTCACCGCCGACAGCGGCACCGCGCGCGAGGACTCCGACGAGGCCCGCAGGTTGTAGTCCACGCCTTCCTCTGGCGTGGTGATACGCGGCGCGGTGCCCGTGCTGGCGCTGTGCTCCAGGCCGCAGTCCTCCCCCTCCGGAGGCGGCACCCGCCGTGGCAGCCCCGCCTTCTGGAACAGGCGCAGCAGGTCCGACGGCCAGAACTCGAACACCTCCGCGCGGCTGGAGGGCCCCGGCCCACACGCCCGCAGGCCCGTGCGAGTGTCCACCCACACCTCGCGGTGCACATCGCACGTGTGGATGGGCGAGGTGCCCGGAATGAACCACGTGTCCACCTTGCGCGAGCAGTGCGGCCCCGGCAGCCCACCGGACAGCGCGCACACGCGCACGCGGCTGACGCCCGGGGGCGCCGTCTGGCGCACGCGACGCACGTCCGGGTCGCGCGAGCGCACCGAGTCCACCAGCTCGAACATCAGCGGCGCGGCGGCCGTCTGCCCCACGAACGCCGGGTTGGGCTGGCCATCGAAGTTCCCCACCCACACCGCCACGACATAGGGGCCCACCACGCCCACGCTCCACGCGTCCCGGAAGCCGGTGGACGTCCCCGTCTTCCACGCCACCGTCACCGTGTCGCGCGTCCACTCGGAGCGAAAGGACTGCGAGGGACGGCTCGCCGTGGCCAGCGACTCCAGCACCAGGAAGCTGGCCTCCGGGCTCAACAGCTTCACGCCCTCCTCCACGGGGGCATCCACCGTCCAGCGCAGCGGGCGCAGATGTCCCCCGTGGCCCAGCATCGCGTACAGCTCCACCAGCTCCGACATGGTGACTTCTGCGGAGCCCAGCGCCAGCGAGAGGCCATAGTGAGCCTCGTCGCGAAGGTCCGTCACGCCCGCCTTGCGCAGGAAGCCATGCAGGCCGGGTGCGCGCAGCTGCTTCGTCAGCGCCACCGCCGGCACGTTGCGGCTGCGCACCAGCGCCTCCACCGCCGGGAGCGGGCCCGCGAACTCCCCGTCGAAGTTCTCCGGGTCATACCCCCGGAAGCCCAGCGGCGAGTCCTTCAACATGGTGCGCGGGTGCAGCAGGCCCTCGTCGAAGCCCAGCCCATAGATGAACGGCTTGAGCGCGGAGCCCGGCGAGCGCTTCGCGTGTGTGCCGTCCACCTGTCCGTCGATGCGCGCATCGAAGAAGTCCGCCGAGCCCACCGCCGCGCGCACCTCCATCGTCCGCCAGTCCACCAGCATCGCCACCGCGTTGCGAATGCCCACGTCCCGGCGCCGCTCCACGTACTGCCGGACGTGGCGCTCCAGCAGCCGTTGCAGCGGCAAGTCCAGCGTGCTCGTCAGGCTCGCGCCCACGGGAGCCCGCCGCAGCACGCTGCCCACGAAGTGCGGCGCGAGGAAGGGCAGGTCCTCCGGCTGGTGCACCGGGAGCGGCTGGGCCAGGAGCGGCCGGCGCTCCGCGTCCTCGGGGTGTTGCACCCGCCAGCGCTCGAAGAGGCGCAGCCGCGCCGCGGTCAGCGCCCCCGCGTCCCGGCCCGGGTCCCTGCGCGCCGGGCTCTGCGGAATGACAGCCAGGGTGAGCGACTCGCCCAGCGTCAGCCGCGCCACGTCCCGGCCGAAGTAGACGAGGCTGGCCGCGCCCACGCCCTCCACGTTGCGGCCGTAGGGCGCGAGGTTGAGATACGCCTCCAGGAGCTCGTCCTTCGAGTAGGTGCACTCCAGTTGCAGCGCCCGCAGCATCTGCCGGAGCTTGCCGCCGGGCGTGCGCGACTCGATGCCGTAGCGGATGCGCGCCAGCTGCATGGTGAGCGTGGAGCCGCCCATGCGCCGCCCGCCCGTCAGGTACGTACTCCACACCGCGCGCCCCAGGGCCACGGGGTTGATGCCCGGGTGCGCGCGGAAGTGCTGGTCCTCGTGGAGCAGCGTCGCCTCCACCAGGGTGGCGGGGATGCGCTCCAACGGCACCCACAGCCGGTACTTCTCGTCCGGGGACAGGGTGAGGCGCAACAGCCGACCCTCGTGGTCGAACACCGCCTGCGAGAAGCCCAGCCCCTCGCGCAGTGGCGGCCGGGGCACCGCGACGTACAGCGCCGCGAGCCCCAACAGCACCACCAGCACCTTGCGCCACCCCCGTCGAATCACGGCGCCGTCACCGTCACCTGCGACGCCACCGAGCGAGCGCGGACGCTCCGGTCATACATGCCCTCGGCGAAGGCCGGAGGCATCACGAAGCGGCCCGAGTTGGTCGCCTTGATGCGGTAGATGAACTCCGTGACGGTGGTGCCCGCCGTGCCGTAGAGCACCACCCGGTCCTCGCGCACGTCCACGTACTCGGGGCTGAAGCTGGAGCGGTCGCTGCCCACTGGAGGCAGCCACCCACCGGCCACGGGCGCGGGCTCCGGCTCCCGGTAGGAGTTGTCCGGCGGCTCGTCGTCGGCCCCGCCCTCGTAGGACTCGTCCCCTTCGGAGGAGCTGTCGCCCTCGCTGTACTCGGAGTCGCTCTCCGGCTCGGACTCCGGCTCCGGCTCCGGCTCGGGAGGCGCGGGACGCTCCAGCACCACCTCGAAGCCGCCCGGCAGCAGGTCGGTGATGGCGACGTGGGACGTGTTGCCCTGCAGCCCGCGAAGCTTGAGGTGCACCTCCACCTCGCCGCCCAGCGGGACGTCCGTCACCACCTTGCCGTCCAGGCTCCTCAGCTCGCGCTGCACCTCCAGTCGCTCGATGATGGGCACGGTGGGCACCTGCGTGTCGTAGCCCGCCTGCGTCACCTGGAAGAACAGCGGCGCGTTTGCCCCTCTCTTCACCCGGACGGCGGTGGCCTGCTCGGAGAAGGCGACCTTGGGGAAGAGGCCCTCCGGCACCGTCAGCGGACGCATGCTGTCCGCCACCTTCTCCAGCAACGCCACGCCCGCGCGAGACGGCGTGCCCTGCTCGCCCAGCGCGTTCGCGTAGGCCTCCAGGCCGAGGATGGCGTAAGCGGAGGACAGCGTGTTGAAGCGCTCCTCGGCGAGCGGCTTCGCCAGCGCCACCAGCATCTCCCCGGTGATGCTGGAGAGCCGCTCGGGGAAGTGACGCGAGAGCAGGTAGAGCACCTGCGCGTCGTAGACGAGCCCGTCGTAGAGCGCCGCGTAGTCGGCCACCTGCTCTTCGCCGATGCGCACCTTCTTCATCGCGCGCGTGGCCTCCTTGTCCTGCTTGAGCAGCTTGTACGTCGCGCCGACGTACGCCGCCGTCAGGTCCACCGGCCACTCCTCCGCGACGTTCTCGTCCAGCCACTCGCGAAGGACGGTCACCGCCGAGCCCGGCACCTGGCCGTTGCGGGTGAGCACGTACTGCGCATAGGCCACGTTGCGCGCCTGCGTGAGGTCCCGCGGCTCGCGCGACGCCAGAATGGCCAGCCAGGTGAGGCCCCGGTTCAGCATGTCCGTCGGCACCGCGAAGCCGCGCTCCTTCGCCTCGGTGAGGAAGTGCAGCGCGTAGATGCTCGGCAGCACGGGCGCATACGAGTTGGCCGCCCAAAGGCCGAAGGCGCCCTCGTCGTTCTGCCGGGTGCGCAGCGTGTGGATGACCGCGGCGAAGCTGGCGTCGGCAACCTGCGGCCCCTGCCCCAGCAGCTCACGGCGGCCCTTGAGCGTCACGGCCGGGAAGGCCCGGCTGACGAGCTGCTCGGTGCAGCCATAGGGGTACTTCTCCAGGTACGCGGACAGGCCGCGCGCCAGGCCCAGCGGCATCGGCGACGCGCTCACCTCCAGCGTGCGGAAGGCGCCGTGCATCTTCCGGGACACCGCGAGGTCCACCTCGCCATCCTTCACGTAGCCGCCCTTCACGGACGTCAGGAAGGGCACGGCGGGACGGACGCTCAGGTCCACGGACTGACGCGCCTTCTCCTTGCCCAGCGACGCGGTGAAGGCCAGCGTCCCAGAGCCGAGGACGGACTTCGCGCGCACCCGGAAGGTGGTGCTCCCCTCGCGGCCCTCGTCGATTTTCAGCGTGCGCCGGGCCTCGTCCAGCACTTCCAGGTGCTCGGAGGTCTTCAGCTCCAGCGTCACGTCGCTCCCCTTGCCCGCACCCTCCACGCTGTTGGCCACCGCCACGCCCACGTTGAACTCGTCTCCGGGAGCCACGAAGGTGGGCACGCTCGGGGTGATGACGAAGGGCCCTCGGATGACCGCGCGGCGAGTCGAGGCGCCCACGGACTCCTCGCCCACGGCGACCGCCATCACCCGCAGCTCCCCGTTGAAGCTGTCCGGCACGGGATAGACGAGCTCGCGCTCCGTCTCGTCGATGTCGACGATGCCGGACCAGTACGCCACCGGCTTGTCCCGCTTGCGCTTGAAGGGGTTGAGGTTCTTGCCGATGGCGGCCATGCCCTCGTCGTCGCCGCCCATGGAGGACACGGCCTTCGACACGGAGAACTCCGGCAGCAGCAGGTCCAGAATCTGCCCCGTGCGCACCTCCAGCGCGCGCTTCTTGAAGAAGTGCGACAGCGGGTCCGGCGTCGAGTAGCTCGCCACCTGGAGGATGCCCTCGTCCACCGCGTACACGACGGCGCGGCCCGGCTTGTTGCCCCTGTAGCGGATGCGGTACGGCTCTCCGGGACGCGCCTTCTCCGGGCTCGTCAGCGTCACCTGCAGGACGCGGCTGTCCTTGCTCACGGAGAACGGCACCACGCCGTAGCTCAGCGGGCTCATGAAGATCTCCTGCGAGTCCATGGCGCGCACGAACGTCACGTTGACGTACCCGTTGCCCTCCAGGCCCGGTGGCAGGCGAATCTTCTGCACCGTGCTGGTGGCGTCCGCCTTGAACCAGGCCCACGCGTGGACGCGCTCGCGCTCCAGGGTGATGAGGCCCGCGCCGGTGTAGGGTGCCTTGATGTTCAGCTCGATTTCGTCGCCAGGCGCGTAGTCCTGGCGGGCGAGCTTCACCTCCAGCTCCGCGTTCTTCTCCAGCGTGCGCGTGAGGTTGGCGTGGCCCGCCACGGTGTAGTCCACGCGGCTGAGCTCCGTGCCCTCCGCGTCCTTCACCACCACCACGAAGTCGCCGGGCTGCTCCGTGGACAGCGCGTACTTGAAGCCCGCCTCGCTGATGGCCAGCTCCCGCGTGCGCACCACGGTGTCGCGGCGCGCGGACTGGTAGGCGTACGTGCCATTGGGCTGCTGCGTGAGGACGGACACCCAGCGTCGCTCGACGAGCTCCGCCTTGAGCCCCTGCACGGCCTTCTTCTTCAGCGTCGGGTCCACGGCGATGAAGTCCACCGAGCGCGCCGAGCCCTGGCTCAGGTAGGTCAACCCACCATCCGGCTTGAAGCCGACGAGGTACGGCAGGGGCGACACCAGGATGGAAGCCTCCGAGGACACGCCCCGTCCACCCTCCGCCTCGTAACCCTCCGCGAGCAGCGACACGCGCCACGTCGCCTTCTCGAACTTCTCCAGCCCCAGCTCCAGCTCCACCTCACCCTCTTCGTCGGTGGTGGAGTCCTCCAGGCGCTCGCTGAACGTGCGCGTCGCCATCATCGGGTCGTGGAAGGTGTAGCCGGGGTGCTGACGGAAGCTGGGGTACACCGGGCTGAAGGACAGCTCCGCGGACACGCGCCGGTCCGCCGCGGCGATGCCAAAGAGGTTCTTCAAACTCACCTTCCCCTTGAGGCCCTCGGGCGGCACCCAGCCTTCGAGCCGGTCGGTGTCGAAGCGCGTGGTGATGCGCATCCGGTCCGGCAGGAACTCCTCCACGCGCACCTGCGTGGAGCCGAGCAGGCTGCCTCGCAGCCCGTCCTTCACCACGTACAGGTTCACCGCGTAGTGACCCGTGGGGGACGTCTCCTCCGTCATGTACTGGAGCGCCTCCAGGCCGGTGGCGGAGAGGGAGAGCTTCTGCTTGTGCACCTCCAGGCCGCGCGGGTCCGTGACGGTCGCCTCCAGCGGCACGCCCGTGGGCGGCTGGCTCCAGTCGGACGGCTTCACCACCATGGCGACGTGGAAGGTGTCACCAGGGCGGTAGAGGCCCCGGTCCGAGAAGAGGAAGGCCGTCAGACGCTCCGGCGTGGAGCCGCTCGTCACGCCGCCCACGTCGAAGCGGCTGAAGTTGAGCTGCCGGTCCGAGCGATTGAAGGGCAGGAAGGCGAAGTCCTCGCCCTTGCGCGCCAGGTACGCGATGGGCGTCTGCTCGCGCGTGAAGTCGGTCAGCTTGGGGAAGGCCACGTGGCCGTCCGCGTCCGTGGTGGCGCTGAGCACCGGCAGGCCGTTCTTGCCGAGCACGCTCACCGTGACGCCTTCCGCGGGGATGCCCTCGCCCAGCGACTGCACGAAGACGTCATGCGAGCCGTCCGCGCTGTCCTTCACCACCAGCCCCAGGTCCGTCACCAGGAGGAGCCGCGAGTCCTCCTTGCCTGTCGTCCGCTTGTACGTCGGGTCCCAGCTCTGCACCTTGAAGAAGAACAGGCCGCGACGCGCGGACGGGCTGTTCGCGGGGGTGAGGTACTCCGTCAAGTCGAAGGCGGCGTACTGCGCCTTGCCCCGGCCCACGCCCTCCAGCGGGCGCACCACGGAGAAGCTCTCCGTGACGTTCTCCTGGTTGAAGCGGTAGTTGCTGAAGCTGGGGTGCGCGAAGCGGCCCTCCGTCTGGCTCACCAGGTGGTTGAGCTGGTCCGGCAGCACACGACCGAGTTCGAAGCGCAGCGCCTGGACGTCACGTGAGAGGACGGTGACCTTCTTCTCGCCCGCGAGGCTCAGCAGGGCGCCCTCGTGGAGGATGCTCACCTCCTCGGGGAAGCGGGGCACGGACTCGGTGCTGTTGAACTCCGCGGCCAGCACATAGCCACCGGCGGAGAGGGTGCCCTTCTTGAGCCGGATGTAGAGGTAGCGACCCACGTCCGCGCGGATGCGGAAGCTGTGCAGCGTGGCGTGCTCCTTGTCGGTGGGCACCGGGTCCAGCGCCAGCTTCTCCGCCTTCGCGAGCAGCTCGTCGCCGATGACTCGCGCATCGCCCCAGGAATGATTGGGGCTTGCGGCCTCCTCCCGGGTGGCGGGCTTGTCCTTGGGCAGCACCCAGACCTGGAGGTTCTTTCGCAGCTCCGCCTCGGTGACGCCCGTCGTCAAGTTGACGATGAGCACCTGCTCGGGCTCGTAGCGGTCATTGCGCACCAGCGACACGTTTGTGCCCGACACGCGGAAGTAGCTGAACATGCCGGGGATGGTGACCCGCCGCTCCTGTATCCCTTCGGTCCCCCTGCCTCCCCGCGCGGCCTGGACGTCGGGCGCCATCCGAAACACCATGGCGGCCTCCTTGTCGGGGATGGGGATGAGGTCCGACTGGATGTAGGCCTGTCCCTTCAGCTTGTCGTAGGTGACGTTGAACTTGTGCTCTGGCGAGCGCGAGCCCAGCAGGCCGTCCTTGGGCACATCGAAGCGCAGCGAGAGGTTGCGCACGAGCGAGGCCGGGTCCACCGGGTGCGAGAAGCCCAGCGTGGCCACGACGCGCTTCTCCTTCGGATTGCGCGGGTCCTCGTAGAACTCCAGGTTGTTGATGGACGCGGTGAAGGGCTGCGACTGGAACGTCGTCTCGTAGGACTCCAGCAGGATGTGCTCGGGGAAGAGCGAGCGGTCCAGCGTGACGCGGTACTCCTGCCCCACGCCCCAGTCCGCACCGGGGACGAAGGAGAGCGTCCGGTCATTGGACCAGCGCCACGTGCCAGGGTGCTCGGGCTTGAGGGTGATGCCCGCCGTCACCGGCTTGCCAATGGCGTCCAGCGGGGCCACCGAGCCGGTGAACCGCACGTGCACCGAATCCCACCGAGGCGTGCCGTCGTCGAGCGGCGTCAGCGAGGGAGACGTGGCGCTGAGCGAGTAGCGCACCGGCTGCGGCCGGCTCTGATACCAGCGCCAGGTGGCATCCGCCCCGACGACGAGCAGACACAGGGCGACCACCGACAGGGCGATTCGCTTGGGATTGCGGCGAGCCCACCCGAACAAGGCGCGCGCGAAGCGGGCGAGGGCGTGGCCCAGCGCGACGGCCCAGGAGGGAGGCGTCCAGCGAAGCTCACCGAAGAGGTGGCGAGCGATGCGGCGAGCGAGCCGAGGTCTCGGCGGGGTGGGTTCGGATTCGTTTGAGGACATGGGGTGTCGTGCGGCGGCGGGAGCCAGCCCGACGAGAGAGCAAGCACGGGGCCACCGCGTCGCGATGTAAGCACGACGACCGGGTGGAACTGAAACCGGGGGACTGTGTATCGATGACCGCGCGTCCCGTGCGCGGGGAGCCACGCGTCAGCGCCCACGCGCGGCTGGCTGGCCGCTCACCCGAGACGAAAATGACTCAGGAGGGAGGGCCTCTGGCCGCACGGGCTCGCAAGGCGTCTAGGCGTCGCGTCTGGGGCCCCGCGGAGGCTGCCCGATTCAGCGCGAGCCGGATTCACCAGACCAGGGCGTGCGGAAGTTCCGGTGGGTGCCCGTACCTGGAGGCATCGCGGGCTGGGCAGGCGGTGCGGCCTGGGTAGGGCGACCCCAGTCGGGAGAGTCGGTGACCATCACCGCGCTGCCGCCCTGGGCCATCACGAATCGCAGCACGCCCAGGAGCATGCCCGTCGCGGACAGCGCGGCGAGCGCCCAGCGCAACTTCCTCCGGCGCGCCGACAGACGCGGGGCCTTCGTATCCTCGTGCATGGCCTCGGTGGCGGACGACGGCGGCACTTGCGCGACCTCGGCGGCCTCACCAGCGACGGGCACGGAAGCGCCATCAACGGCCGCCTCTTCGAGAGGCCTGCCCCGCGCATCACGCAGGGCACCTGCTTCCGCACCGACGCCTGTCGCTGCTGTTTCCGTAACGGCCTCTACACGTGGAAGCGCCCCGCCCCGACCTTCACCCGACGCCTTCGCGCCTTCGTCCGGAGCAGCCGAAGCGACCCGCGAGGAGCGCCCGGCGGCCAGTGCCTCGACCGAAGCCCGCAGAGCGGAGAGCGCCTCCACCGCCGATGCGAACCGCCCCGAGCGCTTCGGCGCGAGCAGCCTGCCCAGGAACACGCGCAGCGGCTCGGAGACCTGGAGGTGCTGCTCGAACGACAGCACCAGTCCCTCGTCGACGAGGTCCGCGGGCTCGCGTCCACTCAGCGCATGGACCAGCGTCGCGCCCAGCGCATAGAGGTCGCTGGAGGGCTCCACCGTGCCGCCGAGCTGCTCGGGCGGCATGTACCCGAACGTCCCCACCAGCGTGGACCCGTGCGTCACATCGCGCGCCAGGTGGCGAGCCGCGCCGAAGTCCACCAGCGCCACACGGCCATCCGGCTTGAGGATGAGGTTCGCCGGCTTCACGTCCCGGTGCACCAGCGCGGGCGTACGCCGGTGCAGCGCCGAGAGCGTCTGGAGCACCTGCTCCGCCAGCGTCCACGCCTCCGCCTCGTCCAGCCGGCTGCGTGAGATTCGCTCGAGCAGCGTCTCCCCTTCGAGCAGCTCCTGCGCGAGATAGAGGCGCGTCCCCACCCCGCTGCCCTCCTTGAAGCTCGCGACGAAGCGCGGGATGTCCGGGTGCTCCAGCGACCGCAGCACGGCGGCCTCACGCTCGAAGGCGTCGAGCTGCTCCACCCCAGGAACCAACGCGAACAGCAATTCCTTGAGAGCGACACGCGTCCCCTGCCCATCCACCGCCAGGTACACGCGACCATGCGGAGACTGCGAGATGAGCCGCAGGACGCGATACCCACCCGGCGCCATGGCCGCGCCGCAATGGCCGCAGCGAGCCCCCTCCAACGCGGCCTCGCAGACGACGCACGCCGGCGCCGCCTCGTCCTCGTGCCGCGCCGCAACGGCCTGAACGCGCTCCACTCCACACCTCCCGCGAAGACTCCAGTCTACGGAGTCCTCCGAGACGAATGCGAACCGTGGGCCAACCGCGCTCCACTACGTCCGGCTGTACACGTCCGGGTCATGCCGCTCCATGAACCGGTCCGGGCTCTTCAGGGGCGTGAAGCCATACTGGGCATACAGTCCATGGGCATCCCGCGTGGCCAGCAGGAAGCGCCGCAGCCCCTGGAGGTCCGGATGGGCGAAGACGGCCTCCATCAGCCACTTGCCCAGGCCCTTGCCCTGCTGCGTCTCCAGGATGAACACGTCACAGAGATAGGCGAACGACATCCGGTCCGTGACGACGCGCGCGTAGCCCACCTGTGCGCCGTCCGCGGCATACACACCGAAGACGAGCGAGTGACGCAGGGCCTTCTCCACCAGCGCGCGAGAGATGCCCGGGCTCCAGTACGAGCGCGTCAGGTAGCCATGCACCACGTCCAGGTCGATGCGGGCAGCGTCGTCGGAGATGACGAAACCGTCCGTGCCATGAACCCCATACACATCCGACACGGCGGGAGGCACTGCGGGCTGGGTCATGCGAGTCATGTTTCCCAGCCCGAGGCAGCCACGCAAGCCCGGAATGCGGAAGCGCCGGGCTCAGCGCTTCGACACGCCCGCTTCCCGGGCCTCCACGGCCTTCACCCAGTCGGGCTTCACCGGCGTCGGGCGGTAGTCCTTGTCCAGCCGGACCTCCTTGCCCATTTCAAGGGTCCAGCACTCCAGCTCGCGCAGCCACAGCTCGTGCAGATGCGCGCGCGCCCGCTCCGGCTCCATGAAGACATACGCCACGCGCGTCAGCGGCTGCCCGGGGCCCACCGCGCCATCCAGGCGCAGCGAGCACGCATCCAGCATCTCGCTGGCGGACACGTCGCGGCCGTGGATGACCATGCGCAGCAGCTGGTCCTTCGGCTCGTAGAAGCCGTCGAGCCTGTGCTTGCGCGCGTACCCCGAGCGGATGACGCCACCCTCCGCGTTGGCGCCCATGCGAGCGTGGCCAGGCTTCGCCTGCTCGAGCGCGGTGGCCGGGTCCGCCTCCAGGTCATGGAACTGGACCAGGGAGACGTCGTCCGGTCCCTTCAACAGGCGCCACGGCCCGAACTCCAGCCACCGACGCGACACCAGCCGCGCGTGGCCCTGCCCGCGAAACGCGCAGCCCCAGCCGTGCGGGTAGTGCAGGTCATCCAGGATGGGCGCGGCGTACGCCTTGCCGTCGACCTTCCAGTCCGAATACAGGCTGGCGAACGACGCCAGGAAGAAGGGCAGCGGCGCCAGCTCCGCGAGCACCTGCCGCGCGTCCCTCGCATGAGGCCCCGCGATGAGCGCCACGGGAGACTCGACGAGGAGGAAGTTCCAGGAGTCGCCCGCCCAGACGGCCTTCGCGCGCCGCCGGGCCTTCAGCATGCGCGTCTCCAGCCAGTCCGCGCCGGGCGCCTGGTCCGTGAAGTCCACCGAGAGCGCGCTCGGGGACGTCTTCGGAAGGAGTCGGCTGACCATCGCCCGCACCAGGACTGGCAGGTCAGGACCCGACAGCCCCACCTTCATCTCCGTCTCCAACACCCTGAGACCTCCTGGCCCCCGCTACTTCGTGATGCCGAGGGTCTTCTCGAGCTCCGCCTGACTCTGGTTGAGGATACCCCGGTTGTTGGCGTCAATCACCAGCGTCGTCCCGTCGGCCTTGAAGACCTCCACCTTGAGGTACTGGCCACCGGAGCCGTCGAACATGTCGTGCAGGAACTTGGAGTTGGCGACCACGCCGCGCGGGTCCACGAAGGTCTCCACGACCTGTTCAATCGGCGTGTCCGTCCCGTCGAGCGTCTTGCCGTAGAGCTTCACCAAATCCATCAACTGGTCGTGCTCGCGCTCACCGAACCTGGTGGAGACGTTCTTCAGCTCGCGCACCGTGCCCGGCTCCAGCACGTCGATGCGACGGTCACCCGTGAAGGTGATGCCCAGGTCGGCCGCCGCCTGCTTGCTGACGCTGACCTCCGTGACGCCCTTGCGCGTGCTCTCGAAGGTGGACTGATACCAGCGCTGGGCGAGCGCGCCCTTGTCCGCGGGCCCCAGCTCCCGGGTGATGCGCAGCATCTCCGTGTGGCTGGCGGCGACCAGCGCCTGCTCGGGATTCTGGGTGACCTTGAGCGCCTCCGCGTAGGCGGGCGTGGCGCGCAGCCGGGCCGGGTCCGTCATCCGCGAGAGGAGCTGGTCGGAGTACTGGTCCTTCAGCTCGTGGCGCACGGTGCCGAACGACAGCCCTCCGGGCGACTCGCGCAGCATGCCGACGAGCTCCTGCTTGTCCTTGATGAGGCCCTCGGCCTCCAGCGACTTCACCCACGCGCCGAACGGCGACTTCGGGTTGTTGCCGCCCAGCGCGTCGAACGCCTCCTCGCGCGTGACGCCGGCGGGGAACTTGGGCTCGATGTAGCCGAGGGGCGCGTCGGTGAAATCCCCGAAGACGCCTTCGGCCTCCCTGCCGGACGGCTCGTACAGCTTCCGGGGCCCGCTCTCCACGGAGTTGCGCTGGAGGTAGAGCTGGCCGTTCTCGTTCTCCACCCAGAAGTGGTCCTTCGGCAGCCCCTCGGCCTCCGTCGTGGGATAGCCGCGATTGAGCGCCTCCGTCTTCCCCTTGCTGAGCTGCTCCGCCGCGACGTAGCCCCGCGCCGGGGCCAGCGAGCCCACCTGCGCCGCGTGGGTGTCCAGCTGCGAGCGCAGGTCCGCGATTTCGCGCTCCATCACCTCGCGCTGCGCCGCCGTCGGTGCCTGGCCGCTGCCGTTGAGCTTCTGCAGCCGCGTGTCGATGCGCTGCTGCACGGCCTCCAGGTCCTTGATGATGGCGTTGAGCTTCTTCACCTCGAGCTGGGACTCGAAGCCCTGGGTGCCGTAGCCCGGCTGCCCGGTGAGCGCCTGATTCACGCGGTCCTTGAGCTGACGGACCTGCCCGAGCGGCCCCTCGTACTTCTGGAGCGTGCGGGCCGTCTCCATGTGCGCCTGGATTTGCGCGGGCGTGGCGTTGGGGCCCGCCTCGATTCGCACCCGCCCCTCGCCGTAGCGCACGTGCACGGTGCCGCCGTCCAGCGCCGGGTTCGTCAGCACCGGCACCTCGCGCGGAGTCGTCAGGCGGGAGGCGCCCTGCATCACCCCGTCCATGGCCACGCCGCCGCCCGCGCCGAACACGGTTCCCACCGTGCCGTCCACCACCGCGCGCTGGCCCACCTGCTGGAGGCCCGGGAGCAGGCCGTTCTTCCACGTCTCGCTCTGGAGGGACTGGTCCGTCGCGCCGCCCAGCGCGCCACCGACGCCGCCTTCCCAGGCGCCCTGGATGGCCGTGCTGCGCAGCCGCTGTCCCACGGTCTGCTTCGCGACCTGCTCGACAGTCTCCGTGGCCGCCGTGGCGCCCGCGCCGCCCAGGCCCTTGGGCAGGGGGATGACGACGGTGCCGCCCTCCACCGCGCCCACCACCGCCTGCTGCGCGACACCGTCCATGCCCAGCGAGTCGCCCTTGAAGTACGCCTGCGTGGCCACGCGCGTCGTCGCGCCCAGCGCCGCGTAGCCCGCGATGGCCAGCGGCGTCGCCGCGCCTCCCGTGGCCACCACCGCCGCCGTCGTCACCACCGCGACGGCCGCCGTGGCCGCCATGTCCGCGGTGCTGTCCTTCGTCTCCTGCAGGTCCTTGACGTCGTCCGTGGCGTACGTGGTGCGCCGCTGCGCCGCCGCCGTGTCACCCGTGGAGATGGCCGTCTCCGCCGCCGTCAGGTTGCGCTCCAGGCGCTCCGAGTCCGACTCGCCCTTGGTGACGTTCTGGAGGGTGTCGATGATGCCCAGGCCGCCGCTCTGCTCGAACTGCTGCTGCGCCCGCAGGCGGTCCACCTGCTGCTTCGCCGCGTCCGGCGCCTTGGGGTCGATGGCCCCCAGGTCATACATCTGGTCGACAATCTCGAACTTGTCGCGCCCGCCCAGCTCCGACGTCAGGTCCGAGCGCAAGTCCCGCTTGTAGAGGTCGCGGTACGCGGCGGTGATGTCATTGATTTGCGTCTTGGACTTGTCGCCCAGCACCTCGCGCAGCGCCGCTTCGTCCGTGCCCGCGCCGTCCATGGCGCGGTGGAGCTGCTCGGCCGCCGCCTGGGCCTGGCCCAGCGTGTCGTTGGCCGCGGGCGGGTTGAGGTAGCGCAGGCCCACCTGCGTGTCCGCGCCGCCCCAGCCCTTGACCTCGGACTCCAGCGAGCGGCCCGTCTGCTTCTGGAACTCCGCCTTGAGGGCGGGCATGTCCTCCGGCTTCGTGCTCTTCAGCACGTCGAGGATGGCGCTCTCGTCCGCGCCGAACCAGCCCTGCGTCGCGCTGTTGATTTGCGCGGCGCTCGCGGCGGCCGGGTTGTCCTCCATCAATCCCCGGGCGCGCGCGTAGTCCTCCTTCGACAACTTGCCGCGCAGCTCCGACTGGAGCGCCGCGTCCGCGAGGAGGACCTTCTTCTGCTCCGGAGGCAGGTTCTTCAGCGTGTCGAAGACCTTGTCGCTGTCCGCGCCGAAGAAGCCCTGGAGCGCGTCATGCACCTTGGAGCGCGCCGCGCCCGCCTCCAGCTGCGTCACCTGCTCCGGCGTCGAGGCGCGGGTGGTGTCCAGCAGGCTGTTGAGCTGCGTGCGCTGGGCGGCGTCCAGGCGGGGGCCCAGCGCCTGCTTCATGAACTCCTCGGGCGTGGCGGCCCGGAGGTTCGGATGGTCCTTGCCGTACATCTGCTGGAAGGAGCGGGCAATCGCCTGACGCTCCGTGGGGGAGGCGTCGCGCAGCGTGTTGACGATGGCGTCCTTGTCCCCGAAGAAGCCCGTCTGCTCCTGGATGGCCGCCGCGCTCGCATTGCCCTTGTTGCCGGACAGGATGTTGTTGACGCGAGTGAGCTCGTCACCGCCCAGTTCCTTGCGCAGGACGGAGTCCAGGTCCTCCTTGTAGTGCTCCCGGAAGGACTGGCGGATGAGCGCGATGTCCCCTGGCGTGCGCTTGTCCAACGTCTTGAAGATGGCGGCCTCGTCCGTGCCCCAGCCGGTGAGGCCCCCCTTCGTCGCGCGGTACAGCTCCGTGGCGTCCTTGGCTGCCTGCTCCCGGGTGTAGCCCGGCGTGACGCCCGGAGGGCCCGCGGGCGTCTGCCGCTGCGCGGGCACCTGGGGGGTATTGGCCGGAACGAAGGAGCTGGCGTGGGTGGCCCGGTTGCCCGCATTGCGCGCGGACGTCGCGGCCTGCTGGGCGAACGTCGTGGCCTGCTTCACGGCCTGCTCCGCGCGCGTCAGCTCCGCCTTGGGCGCGTTCTTCTTCTTCGCCTCCGCGAGCGCCGCCTGCGCCAACTTCAGGGCCTCTTGCGCTTGCCTGGCTGCTGCTTCCGCGCGGGCCTGGGCCTGGGCCGCCTGTGCTGCTTGAGCCCGGGCCGCTTCCGCCGCCGCGCGGGCCGCCGCTTCCGCCGCCAGCTGCGCGGCGCGAGCCGCACGCTCAGCCGCTGCCGCCGCGCTCGAGGCGCCTGAATCCCCTGTACCCGTGGCCCGAGTGGAACCGCCCTCGTTGACTCGCATGCCCCCGACTCCGCGAAAGTCCGCCACGGCGGACATGGACCTACACGAGTCCAGCCCGCAGTGCGGCTTCACTCGTCCTACGATAGAGATTATCCGAGATGGCGCTGCTTGAGTTGTGTGAGGCCGCAGGGCGGGCCGTCAAAGCAAGACGTCCCAGGTCCCGCTCAGGCGTCCTTCTCCTCCAGGCGCACCTTCACGTCGGTGATGATTTTCAGTCGACGCGGCGGCTCCTCCTTCTCCGCGGACAGGTCCGCCTGGACGCGCATCTCCATCTCACTGCTGGCGGGCCAGAGCCTGTCCAACCGGAACGCCGTCTCGCCCTTCGTCTGCGAGCGGATCATCATCCGCTCGGAGCCGTCCGGGCGCGTCTGGTATTCGGCGGGCACCGGCTGGTTCTTCGACGTCTGCTGGATGAGGAAGCGCGTCCCCGCCCGACTGGCGTCCAGGGAGAACAACTCGAAGCTGGCGGTGCCCTGCGTCCCCACGGGACCGCTGCCATACAATGGCTGGTCCCACCGCGCGCCCAGGCCAATGGCTTCCTGCGGAAAGGGGTTGCCCACGAACTGGAGCGCCTTGGCCAAATCCTGGAGCTCCCTGCGTCGCTGCGCGTCAAGGTGGGCGGGCAGCTTCAAGTCGAGGGAGTTGCCCCGCCGCCCGGACACCCCCGCGCCGGTGAGGCCCGGCAGGAACGCGAGGCTCTTGCGCACCTCGTCTACGTGCTGCTCGGACGTGCCGGGCTGGACGAGCAGGTCCACCGCGTCGAGCGTGAAGTCATAGCGCGTGTCCCCCTCCGGCGAGACGGACTGGACGTGGATGATGAAGGTCATCCGCGTGGAGGGCGTGGGCGGCGCGCGGCGCGGGGTGCCCCCCGTCTCCACCGTCACGGTCGAGGCGTGCACGGCGGAGACCACCTGCTTCGACCCGGGTGAGGGCTTGAGGAGCAACTGACGGCGCGGCTCGCGGCCCTGGGTGACGAGGAGCATGGCCTGGACGCTAGCCCGGTCCCTTGACGCGAGCCAAGCCAGCCCGGGCGCAATCACAAGCAACTTTTCCATGAACATCAATGACTGTCTTCACGATTACTCTCCCTTCCTGAGAAAACGAGCCAATCAATATCACCCCACCGGGTGCAGGATTACCCTGTCTGGAGACTCAGGAAGAACAGCGTTCCTTCGATTTTATCTGTTGAACACGTAATTCGTAGATTCATCATTTTGAACACTCTACAAGGCGCCCGTCACAACGAGGGGCACCCATGGCCAAGGCGCGAGACAAACATCCTTTTGTATTGCCAGAGTTCTATGTCCCCTGGCCGGCGCGTCTGAATCCAAACCTCGAAGCAGCCCGGGTGCACTCGAAGGCCTGGGCGCGCGAGCTGGGCATCATCGGCGCTCCCAAGGACGGCAGCGCCCCGGAAATCTGGAGCGAGCGGAAGTTCGACGCAATGGATTACGCGCTCCTGTGCGCGTACACCCATCCGGAGGCGCCGAGCCCGGAGCTGGACCTCATCACCGACTGGTACGTCTGGGTCTTCTACTTCGACGACCACTTCCTCGAAATCTACAAGCGTCCGCAGGACCGCGAGGGCTCCAAGGCATACCTGGACCGGCTGCCACAGTTCATGCCGGTGGACCTGTCCACGCCCATGCCCAAGCCCACCAACCCCGTGGAAGCGGGCCTGGCGGACCTGTGGATGCGCACGGTGCCCTCCAAGTCGGTGGAGTGGCGCAAGCGCTTCTTCGAGAGCACCAAGGCGCTCCTGGACGAGTCCACGTGGGAGCTGGACAACATCAGCGAGCAGCGGGTCTCCAACCCGATTGAGTACATCGAGATGCGCCGCAAGGTCGGCGGGGCGCCCTGGTCCGCGGACCTGGTGGAGCACGCCGTCTTCGCCGAGGTGCCGGACCGCATCGCCGCGAGCCGGGCGATGCTGGTGCTGAAGCACTCGTTCGCGGACGCGGTCCACCTGCGCAATGACTTGTTCTCCTACGAGCGGGAAATCCTGGAGGAGGGCGAGCTGTCCAACGGAGTGCTCGTCATGGAGCGCTTCCTGGACATCACCCCGCAGGCGGCGGCCCACCTGGTCAACGACGTGCTGACCTCGCGGCTCCAGCAGTTCGAGAACACGGCGGTGACGGAGCTGCCCTCGCTCTTCGCGGAGCACGGCCTCAGCCCGGTGGAGCAGGCCAACGTGCTCGTCTACCTCCGGGGGCTCCAGGACTGGCAGTCCGGCGGCCACGAGTGGCACCTGCGCTCCAGCCGCTACACGAAGCCCGCCTCGGGCGGCCCCGGCACCGAGCTGAACATCCCGGGCCTGGGCGCCTCCGTGGTGCGCCTCCCCACGACGCCCGGCGCCCTGGGTCTCAAGCGCTTCAAGAGCTTCGCCCACGTGCCCTACCAGCCGGTGGGCCACCTGGTGCCGCCGAAGTTCTACATGCCGTACACCACGGGGCGCAGTCCCCACCTGGACGGCGCGCGCAAGGACTCCAAGGCGTGGGCGCGGCGCATGGGCATGCTGGACGCACTGCCCGGCCTGCCCGGCGTGTACATCTGGGACGACCACAAGTTCGACGTCGCGGACGTGGCGCTGTGCGGCGCGCTGATCCACCCGGACGCCACCGCCGCGGAGCTGAACCTGACGGCGGGCTGGCTCGTCTGGGGCACCTACGCGGACGACTACTTCCCGGCGTTCTACGGCTACACCAAGGACATGGCCGGGGCGAAGCTCTTCAACGCCCGGCTGACGGCGTTCATGCCGGATGACCCGTCCACCAGCACCGCCGTCGCGACGAACCCGGTGGAGCGGGGCCTGGCCGACCTGTGGGCGCGCACCGCGGCCAACCTGACGCCGAGCGCGCGCAACCTGTTCCGCAAGGCCATCCAGGACATGACGGAGAGCTGGCTGTGGGAGCTGGCCAATCAGATACAGAACCGCGTCCCGGACCCGGTCGACTACGTGGAGATGCGCCGCAAGACGTTCGGCTCGGACCTCACCATGAGCCTGTCGCGGCTGGCCCATGGCGACGCGATTCCGGCGGAGATCTTCCACACCCGGCCCATCCGCTCGCTGGAGAACTCGGCGGCCGACTACGCCTGCCTCACCAACGACGTCTTCTCCTATCAGAAGGAGATTGAGTACGAGGGCGAGCTGAACAACGGCGTCCTCGTCGTCCAGCGCTTCCTGGACCTGTCCCCCACGCAGGCGGTGGAGGTCGTCAACGACTTGATGACCGCGCGGATGGAGCAGTTCCAGCACACCGTCGCCACCGAGCTGCCGTCGCTCATCCGCAACTTCAACCTGGATGCGCGGGCCCAGGAGAAGCTCAACCTGTACGTCGTGAAGCTCCAGAACTGGATGGCCGGCGTGCTCATCTGGCACCAGACGGTGGACCGGTACAAGGAGTTCGAGCTGCAGGGCAGCCGCAAGCCCATGCCTCACGTGCACGGCCCCACGGGGCTGGGCACCTCCGCGGCGCGAATCGCCTCGATGTTCAGCGCCCTGCGCCAATCCTGATTCGTTCCCAACCCCAACCTCTTCCCACCTCTGAAAGACAAGGTGTCCTCATGGCGAACCCAATCAAGCCCGGTAACGAAGCGGAGAACCAGCTGTTGAGCCTCGGGACGGCGGCGGCGCGGCAGCTCGCGACGACGACCAAGTCCGTTCCGCAGATGCAGGGCATCTCCTCCCGGTGGTTGCTCAAGCTGCTGCCGTGGGTGCAGGTGTCCGGTGGCGTGTACCGCGTCAACCGCCGCATGACGTACGCGGTGGGCGATGGCCGCGTGACGTTCACCACCGCCGGCGCCAAGGTCCAGGTCATCCCCCAGGAGCTGTGTGAGCTGCCCCTGCTGCGCGGGTTCGACGACGTGGAGGTGCTCCAGGCCCTGGCCAACCGCTTCGAGCAGAAGGAGTTCAAGGCGGGCGAGGTCATCACCGCGAAGGGCCAGGAGGCGGACTCCATCTGCCTCATCGCCCACGGCAAGGTGAACCAGATTGGCGCCGGCAAGTACGGCGACGAGACGGTGCTGGGCGTGCTCGCCGACGGCGACCACTACAGCTTCCAGGCGCTGCTGGAGTCGCAGGACTACTGGACCTTCACCGCGAAGGCCGTCACGCCCTGCACCGTGCTGATGCTCCAGCAGTCGGCGTTCGAGGCGGTGCTCGCCCTGTCGCCCTCGCTCCAGAAGCACATCGAGCAGTTCAAGGCGCGCTCGAAGAAGAAGCAGGACACGTCGGGCCAGGCCGCCATCGAGCTGGCCGCGGGCCACACGGGCGAGCCGGTGCTGCCGGGCACGTACGTGGACTACGAGACGTCCCCGCGCGAGTACGAGCTGAGCGTCGCGCAGACGGTGCTCCAGATTCACAGCCGCGTCGCGGACCTCTTCAACGAGCCGATGAACCAGACGGAGCAGCAGCTGCGCCTGACGGTGGAGGCCCTGAAGGAGCGCAAGGAGCACGAGCTCATCAACAACCGCGACTTCGGCCTGCTCCACAACGCCGACCTGAAGCAGCGCATCCACACCCGCTCCGGCCCTCCGACGCCGGACGACATGGACGAGCTGCTCTCCACCGTGTGGAAGGACCCGTCCTTCTTCCTGGCGCACCCGCGCGCCATCGCCGCGTTCGGACAGGAGTGCAACCGCCGGGGCATCTACCCCACGAGCGTGGAGCTCAACGGCAACATGGTGCCCGCGTGGCGCGGCATCCCCATCTTCCCGTGCAACAAGATTCCCGTCTCCGACTCCCGCACCAGCTCCATCCTGCTGATGCGCGCGGGTGAGAAGAACCAGGGCGTCGTCGGTCTGCACCAGGCCGGCATCCCCGACGAAATCGAGCCCAGCCTCTCCGTGCGCTTCATGGGCATCAACGAGAAGGCCATCATCAACTACCTGGTCAGCGCGTACTTCTCCGCCGCCGTCCTCATCCCGGACGCGCTCGGCATCCTGGAGAGCGTCGAGATTGGCCGCTCGGAGTAACGGAAGGCCCACGCCATGACGAATCCAATCAATCCAGGCGGTGGTGGCATGGACTCGCAGCTGACGAGCTTGAGCACGGCGGGTGCTCGTCAGCTCGCGACGACGACGAAGACTGTTCCGCAGATGCAGGGCATCACCCCCCGGTGGCTGTTGCGCATGCTGCCGTGGGTGGAGGTGACGGGCGGCACGTACCGCGTCAACCGTCGCCTGAGCTACGCGGTGGGAGACGACCGGCTCAACTTCGGCAACGTGGGCGCCCGGGTGGAGGTGCCCGCCCAGGAGCTGCACAAGCTGCCGCTGCTGCGCGGCTTCGAGGGTGACAACGCGGTGTTCCAGGCCCTGGCGAGCCGCTTCGTCCAGAAGGAGTACAAGGCCGGGGAGTCCATCGTCGAGGCGGGCACTCCCGCCGAGCACGTGTTCCTCCTGGCCCACGGCAAGGCGAAGAAGCTGGGCAAGGGCAAGTACGGGGACGAGCTGACGCTGGAAGTGCTCGCGGACGGCGACCACTTCGGTGACCAGGCGGTGGTGGAGTCGAACGACCACTGGGGCTTCACCGTCAAGGCGACCACGGCCTGCACGGTGCTGGCGCTGCCGCAGCAGGTGTTCGAGACCCTCATCCTCCAGTCGCCCGCGCTGCAGGCGCACGTGGAGCGGTACAAGGAGCGCCTGAAGAAGCCCCAGGACAAGATGGGGCAGGCGGCGATTCCGATGGCCGCGGGCCACTCCGGCGAGCCGTCGATTCACGGCGGCTATGTGGACTACGAGCTGGCCCCGCGCGAGTACGAGCTGAGCGTGGCGCAGACGGTGCTCCGCGTGCACACCCGCGTCGCGGACCTGTACAACGGGCCGATGAACCAGACGGAGCAGCAGCTCCGCCTGACGATTGAGGCGCTGAAGGAGCGGCAGGAGCACGAGCTCATCAACAACCGTGACTTCGGCCTGCTCCACAACGCGGACCTGAAGCAGCGCATCCACACCCGCTCCGGCCCTCCGACGCCGGACGACATGGATGAGCTCTTGAGCCGGCGCCGCAAGTCGCGCTTCTTCCTGGCCCACCCGCGCACCATCGCCGCGTTCGGTCGGGAGTGCACCCGTCGCGGGCTGTACCCGACGGTGGTGGACGTGCAGGGCACCAAGGCCATGGCGTGGCGCGGGGTTCCCATGCTGCCGTGCGACAAGATTCCCATCACCGAGCAGCGCACCAGCTCCATCATCGTGATGCGCACCGGTGAGTCGGACCAGGGCGTCATCGGGCTGCACCGCACGGGGCTCCAGGACGAAGTCGAGCCGGGCGTGTCCGTGCGTCGCATGGACATCAGCGAGAAGGCCATCTCGTCCTATCTCGTCAGCACCTACTTCTCAGCGGCGCTCCTGATTCCGGACGCGCTCGGAGTGCTCGAGAACGTCGAGCTGGGCAGCTGAGGTTTCGCCACGGGAGCGGGCTCGAAGGTGGGGCCCGCTCCTGCGCGGAGCGCGGTTCGGTGCGGGCTGGGTCCAGGCAGACCGGGAGTCCTCTGTTCCGAATCATGGATGTTCATTCCGGGCTGACGTGTCACGCGGCCTGGCGGTCGTGCCCCTGACGCGTCCGTTTTGACTGTCTTCGATTGTTGGCGTGAGGAACATCGCTCCGCCCTGCTCTTGGACACGTTCATTCCAATCGCGGGTCCAGCGCTTGCAGACCACCGCCGCGCGCGCGGCGTGGCCTTGGCTCGCTGCCGCAGGGAGAGTGACTCCATGACGCAGCCCCGCTTGATGACGCTTCGCAGTAGCCCACCCGTGCCCGTGCGCCGCATGACACGGCTTGGCCTGCTCGCCATGCTGCTCGTGGGCACCACGGCCTCGGCGCAGGTGACCTTCGATTGTCAGACGCTCCAGGAGCGCGCCCCTGGCACGGGCCTGGGTGCCAATCCGAAGGCCGTGGCCTCCGTGCCGCTCGCGAAGCAGCAGCAGGGCTACGTGCGCGTGGGCGGCGGGTGCGAGGTGTCGCGCTTCGGCTACGACTCCGCGCACGCCGCGGTCATGGTGCAGAACGCGCCCGACGGGGACTTCGGCTGGCGGTGCAAGGGCGCCGACCCCGCGCTCGTCATCAACCCCGCGTGGGCCAAGGCCTCCGTCACCTTCTGCAAGGCCAGCGCGCCGAACGTCAGCAGCCTGCGCTTGCAATGCAAGACGCTCAGCTCGAAGACGGGCCCCTCGCGCAACCCGCTCGCCGAGGTGTCCCTCACGCCGCAGCTCGCCACCGAGGGCTATGTCGTCGTCTCCGGCGGCTGTGATTCCTCCCACGCGCTGAACGGCTCCATCCACGCGGAGAACATCGTCGTCTCCAAGCCCACGGCGAACGGCAAGGGCTGGCGCTGCCAGGCCGCGGACCCGCCGAACCACCCGCAGGACGCCACCGTCACCGCGTCACTCGTCGCGTGTCAGCTCGCGGTGGACCCCGCACAGGCCGCCCTGCTCACCCCGAAGCCCGCGCTGCGCTGCGCGGTGAGCCAGGGCGTGAAGACCTCGGGCGTGGCCTATCCCCGAGCCCTCGCCGCCGCCACCGGCAAGGTCCTCAGCGGTGGGTGCGACCTCTCCTATGCCGGCAATGGCTCCGCGCACGCGCAGTTCATGGTGCAGCACGGTCCCCAGGCGGATGGCGCCTGGTCCTGCTGGGGCGCGGACCCGCCGCTCATCAGCAACCCGGGCAGCGCGCAGGCCAGCGTGCTGAGCTGCGGCATCACCACCGTCCCCGCCACCACGCCGCTCCCCGCGCCGACGCCGACTCCCACGCCCACCCCGACGGCGCGAAAGAATCCGGTGCTCATCGTCGGCGGCACGCTGGCGAGCGAAATCCTGTACTGGACGCTGGAGAGCCGGTTGGACCGGGATGGCTACCAGCGCTTCTTCTTCGAGCTGCCCAGCGGCGGCCTGATTGACCTGTACGAGAGCGCGCGCCAGCTCAAGTTCAAGGTGGCGGACGTGCTGCTCCAGACGGGCGCGAGCAAGGTCCACCTGATTGGCCACAGCCAGGGTGGCGCGGTGGCGCGGGCGTACGTGCGCGACTCCGGCAATGCGTCGGTGGAGAGCATCATCAGCCTGGGCACGCCCCACAAGGGCACCGACGACGACCCGCTGCTCGCCCTGGTGGCGCGCCTGCTGTTCAACTGCACCGGCACCGCGGCGGACCCGCTGCCCTGCAAGCAGATGAAGGCGGGCTCGGCGTTCATCGCGGAGATCAACACGCGCCCGCCGAACGACCCCATCTACTACACCAACATCAACACCTTGCACGACGTGTTCACCAAGGCGAACTCGAACGGGAAGATGGACAACTGCGACCGGACGAGCCCCTCGGGTGAGGCGCTGCAGTGCAACGTGACGGTGCAGGACTTCTGCAAGGACAACCTCGTCGAGCATGTCGGGCTCGCGTCGAACGGGGTCGTCTACAGCGGCATCCGGCAGGCGCTGGAGCACCGGAAGATTGCGCTCAACTGCACGGAGCTCTGAGGCACGCCGTCGCCCAGCAAACCGCCGTCCGCGCGTGGGATGCAACCGCGTGCGGACGGCGTTCGAGACTCGCCGACGGGCTCAGCTCGCGTCGGTCGCCACCTTGGCGAGCATGCCCAGGAACCCGGCCCAGCCCTGCAGGTAGTCGCTGCGGTCGACCGGCAGCTCGAAGCGGTCGTGGATGACGGTGACGCGGGTACGGCGCCCTTCCTCGAGAGATTCGAGGAGCCACGTCACGCGCGTCATCGGCTTGTCCGGCTCGCCCCGCCAGTCGGTCCAATCGGTGACCAGTCGCTCGTTCTCCACCTTCTCGAGGATGCGCATGGGGCCACCCGCCACGGCCCTGCCCTCGCAGGTGTAGTTCCATCCGTACGAAATCTCGCCACGGTCCACGTCGACGCGCGCGGCGCCAAAGAGCCAGCGGTTCATCAGCTCGGGGACAAGCAAGGCGCGGTACACCTTGGCGGGCGCCGCGGCGATTTCAATCGACGCGCGCACCTCGGGGGCGCCGCTGGTGAAGTCGGGCAGCGTGATTTGCTTGCCCTCTCGAAGGTGGTCCTTGAGATTGCCGGTGTGGATGCGCCACAGGTCGTCAATCACGTGCTGCGGCTTGCGATATGGAAGCTGACCTCGCACCGCGTGGCGAATCACCAGTGAGCTCGTGTCCGGGCCCTCTCCTGGCTGGAGCGTGTAGTTCACTTCGGTCGGGACACCTTGAATCGTCCAGCCGAACCCGAGGCCGCGGCCGGGCTCGAGCGACGTCAGTACCTGGTCGCGGCCAGGCTCGCCGGGCGCGCCGAGGGTGGCCTTGCCCCAGAAACGATAAGCCCCACCGACGCGCGGCTCGACCTCGGCATGCTCGGCGAACCAGTGGCGCAGCTCGGCCGCATCTGTCAGTGCGCGGAAGACCCGCTCGGGTGAGGCCGGCAGCTTGAAGGTGAACTCGTGCTCGAACGACGGGCTCATCGGGGTCTCCTCTTGGGGGAACGTGGGGCGCGAGGCGCGGGGTCTTGGGGTGGGACGGGGTCGTCGGGCATCGACTCGACGAAGTCCTTGAGGTCATGGAGCCGCGCGGGCCAGAACACGCGGTAGTCCTCGAGCCAATCGCTGATGAGCTGCAGGCGTCGCGGCTCCAGGGTGTAGACGCGCTCGCGTCCCCGGCGCTCCTCGCGGACCATCTCCGCCTGGCGCAGCACGCGGAGGTGGCGCGACACCGCGGGCCGGGTCATCGCGAAGCCCGTGGCGAGACTCCCCGCGGTCGCCTCGGAGCCTCGGAGCCGGGCCAGCAACGCCCTCCGGGTGCTGTCGGCGAGCGCGAAGAACACCGCGTCGAGCGTCGAGGACGGCCCTGAAGCCGTGGGCAGGCGGGCGTGGGCGGAGCGAGGACTCATATGTCAACGACTCGTTACCTATCAGCGCGCCCGAAGACGGGGCAAGCAGATTCGAAACGAGAACGTTACGCGTCGGCCACTTCCCCGAAGTCGGGCGCACGCCCGCTCACCCGCGCCCTCCAACACTCCGCGTATCGACACACATTCCCAGACAGTCGCCATCCACATCTAGGAGAGAGGCTGGTCATGCAATTCCAGCTTCGAAGTCATTCAAATGCGCCATCGAGCGTGTGGAATGTCAGTCAATTGGGCTACCATGCGCCCTCGTGGTCCCGTATCGGACCCGAGGCGTCGCTGGCCAAGGAGCATCTGGAATGAAGAGCACTCGCGGACGAAACCTCCTTCACGCGCTCCCTGCCACGGCCGCCCTCCTGCTCATCCCCGGAGGGGCCCATGCCCAGGACATCACCAACATCCCAAGCTCGGACCGGATCCCCCGCCCCTCGGTCCGCCAGGACAGCTACCGGAACCAGCTTGCTTCGGAGATCAGCAACGGGGGATGGAAGACCTTCCTCGGGGACCTCCACGTGCATTCACGTGGCCACACCTTCGGGCTCGTGGTCCCCAATGTGAACCGCTCCGAGGTGCACCAGGCGGGCTATCTCTTCGGTTTCGACTTCCTCGCCATCACCAACCACTCCACCTCCTGGAGTGACGCGGACGAGGACGCCAGCCTGTTCCAGTATGGGCCAGGGATCGACGGCTACGGTCAGCCTCACTACCTCGGGATGAAAGGCTCGGAGGATTACGTCGGGCCCGATGACATCGCCCACACCACCAGCTTCAACCGCCTCCTCAAGCTGAATACCAACGACATGGGCGTGTGGCACGAGATGATTTTGGACCGCTACACCGCGAATCCTCTCAACAGCGTCCACGTCCAACTCAATCATCCCAAATATCTCAACCCGTACTTTCGTCTGCCACAGAGGTCACACTTGTGGAGCGCGGAAGGCGTCGCGAAGGTCCGCGATGCCATCGAGCTGGTCGAGTACACCAGCCTCCCGTCCTTCCTTGAGTTTCTGAGGCTGGGCTTCCGGGTGGCTCCCGCCTCCAATTCGGACCTGCATGCCAACTTCCGGCAGGCCGTGGAGTTTGACGACAATGGCGACAACAACATCTTCCTGGAGCGGGCCAATGGCGCGTGGGTGAGGCCCTACTTCGAGGAACCGGGCGTTCCCAGGGAGCTTGTCTGGCCGAAAATCTGGGCGCACAACCGCACGGGGGTCGCCCTGCCTGTCGGGACGCCTTGGTCCTATGAGAGCTTTCTGACGGCCCTGCGCAACCGCTGGGTATTCCGGACGTCCCACCCGCGCAGCTCGGGCTTCTTCCTGGGTGGGGGGCTCCCCATGGGCACCGAGATGGAGTTGCAGTCCACGTCTTCCATTCCATTCACCGTCTGGGCCACCACCCTGGACAGCCAGCCCGGGGATGAAACGCAGTGGAAGCGACTGGAGGTGTGGTCCCCCCACAGCCCCGAGCAGCCGCTCTATGTCGAGGAGTTCAACGACCCGGCGCTCCTGGACCTGAAGCGGACCTTCTCCCTGATGCCTTACGAGTCCGTGTATGTCATCCGGTTGGAGCAGGTCATGGGCACGGACGTGGTGCTGGCTCCCGTGTGGATCACCAATCCGCTCCCGAAGCCGACCATCGCCTTCGACAATGGAGGCTCCCAGGTCCAGCGGGGACTTCGGATCCCCATCGTGGGCATCAACGGGGTCTCTGGCTCCTACTTCGTCCAGCGAGCCAACCGTCCGGACGGCCCGCAGGACTGGCGGACGGTGAAGACGACGACCCAGCCGTTCCACCCCTTCGACACCACGCACCTCCCCAAATACTCCTGGTGGCGGGTGACGGACACCGTCCAACCTTACGCCGCCACCAACACCGTGATGCTGACGGTCACCGACGCGCTCGACGTGACGCTCCCGCTTCCAACGGTTCCTCCCACCGAGGTCGGAACCGTCACGCTCCGCTGGAGACACGACGTCCCCATCCGTGCCGCCTATTACGTCTCCAGGGACAACGGCTGGAACTGGACGAAGATGGGAGAGGAGCCCGTGGCACTGACAACCAACGCCTGGCGTTTCAAGGCGTGGCAATGGGGCGACGACAACGTCATGCTCAAGGTCGTGAACGCGGCGAACCCGAGCCTCTTCGGAGCCACGACGCCGTTCCCGGCGACCACCGAAGCGCCCGCATGGTTCCCCGCGCATGTCGCGAGCATGGTCTTGTAGCAGCGCGGCTGACGCGGTGAGACATCCCGACCTGTGACGGCGGGTATGCGCAGGCATTGGCTTCGTGTCGGGGGCCTGGGCCAAGATGCGCGCCATGACTTCACCCACCGTTCATCCCGCGCAGCGCATCGTCGACCTGGGCTTTGGCTTCATCCTCTCTGGCGCGCTGTCCTCGGTGGCGGAGCTGGGCGTGGCGGACAAGCTGGTCCAGGGGCCCAAGAGCGCCGCCTCGCTCGCGGAGGAGCTGGGCGTGCATGCCCAGTCCCTGTACCGGGTCCTCCGCCTGCTCGCGAGCGTGGAGGTGTTCTCCGAGGATGAGGCGGGACTCTTCTCGCTGACGCCCGCCGCCGAGTACCTGCGCTCGGATGCGCCCGGCTCCTTGCTCAGCGCCGTGCGGATGCTCACGCAGCGCATCTTCTGGGCACCCACCGGCGAGTTGGTCGACACGGTGCGCACCGGCCAGACGCCCTTCGACCGCATCTTCGGCAAGCCCTTCTTCGACTACCTCAACCACGACGCCGTGCAGGGCGCCGTCTTCCACCAGGGCATGTCCAGCCTCTCCGACATGGAGAACGGCTCCATCGCCGGCAGCTACGACTTCACGGGGCTGGGCAGCGTGGTGGACGTAGGCGGCGGACACGGGGGCTTCCTCATCGGGGTGCTCAAGCTGGCGCCCCAGGTGCGCGGCGTCCTCTTCGACCATGCCCAGGTGCTCGTCGGCTCGCGCATCGCCCAGGCGGGTTTCGCGGAGCGGTGCGCGCTGGTGGAGGGCGACTTCTTCCAGTCCGTGCCCAAGGGCGCGGATGCCTATGTCCTCAAGCGCATCCTCCATGACTGGAGCGACGAGACGTGCGTCGGCATCCTCCGCCACTGCCGCGAGGCCATGGCCGAAGGCGGGCGTGTCCTCGTCATCGACACCGTGATTCCTCCCGGCAACGCGCCGCACGGAGGCAAGGTGCTGGACGTGATGATGATGGCCTCGCTGCCAGGTCGCGAGCGCACGGAGGAGGACTTCCGCAAGCTCTTCGCGCAGGCGGGCTTGAAGCTCTCGCGCATCGTCACCACGCCGGCGGCGCTCAGCATCACCGAGGCCATGGCCGCGTAGTCCCATCGTTTCCGAAGAGAAATCACCCGTGGGGGAGCTGAACATGAAGAAGACCGTGCTGACATTGTGTCTTGCTGGAAGTGTCCTGGGCTGTGGCGCGCCGGAGGGAGGGCTCGACGAAGGCATCGCGCCGGAGGGCACCCAATCCCAGGCCATCCTCGGCACTGTCGTGAGCTTCAATGGCGGCGCGGACTCCGATTTGCTGTGGAGGAACCAGGGCACAGGCAACATGCTCACCTGGGTCATGGCCGGCCCCTCACTGGCCACCACGGCGGTGATGCCCGCCGTGTCGCCGTCGCTCGTCGTTCAGGCCGCCTCCAATTTCGGCGGACCGACGTCGGACCCGGACCTCGTCTTCCACACGTTCGGGTCGACGGGCGAGGGCATCCGCTTCCTCAGCAGCACCTTCAGCGTGCTCGGCATGGCGCCCATCTCAGGCGTCCTCCCTTCGCCGGACTGGTACGTCGCCGCATCCGGCGACTTCAACCTGGACGGGCAGACGGACCTGGTGATGCACAACCGCGTCTCGGGGCAGTTCTTCTACCAATACATGTCCGGAGCCACGCCCATCGGCTTCTCCACGCCGCTTCCTCGCTCGCTGCCCTGGTACATCGTGGGCGCGGCGGACTTCGATGGAGATGGGAGGACGGACCTGCTCTGGCGCAACCGCACCTCGGGACAGAACGACATCTGGCGCATGAACAACACCGCCATCATCGGCGCCTTCTCCCTGCCTGGAATGTCCCTGGCCTTCTATGTGGGCGCCACCGCGGACTACACGCGCGATGGCAACCCGGACATCGTCTGGCACAACCCGGGCTCGGGACAGGTCATCATCTGGAGGATGGCGGGGATGAGCCTGGGTACGTCCATGACCGTGGGCAGCATGGGCTCGGGCTGCCCGGCGTGGTTCTCGCAGGTCATCCCGCCTCCCGCGTTGGGAGCCTGCATGTACCTCGTGGGCCCGCGCTAGCCCGCGCGGTCGACGTCGGCGTGAGCCTCTTCGTGGAGGCTCACGCGCCGGCCCCCTACACTCCAGCGGCGGGAGTGGCCTGCGGCTCGCGGGGCATGACGACCTGGAGCGCCAGGCTGAGCGCGACGACGAGCGCGCAGCCGATGACGTTGAACCAGAGGTAGCCGATGTCGCTGAGCATGAAGAGCCCAATCACCGTGACCTGGGAGATGACGGCGGCGGTGAAGACGGCGTGTCCCCGCACATGCTTGAGGAAGAAGGCGACCAGGAAGATGCCCAGCACCGTGCCGTAGAAGATGGAGCCCAGGATGTTCACCGCCTGGATGAGGTTGTCGAGCAGCGACGCGAAGCTCGCGAAGCCCACGGCCACCAGGCCCCAGAACACGGTGAACAGCTTGGAGGCGATGAGGACGTGCCGGTCCGACGCCTCCGGACGGAACACGCGCCGGTAGAAGTCCACCGTGGTGGTGGCGCCCAGCGCGTTCAGCTCGCTGGCGATGGAGCTCATGGCCGCCGACAGGATGACGGCGATGAGCAGCCCGAAGAGCCCGCTGGGCAGCCAGCGCTTCACGAAGCTGATGAAGATGTAGTCGGAGTCCTTGGTCTCCGCGCCGGGCAGCGCGCGTGACACCAGGGCCTTGGCCTCCTTGCGGACCGCGCTGGCCTCGCCCGAGGAGGCGCGCAGGGTCTCCCGGACTCCCGCCTGCGTGGCGGCGTCACCCGCGTCACCCGCCGCCAGATAGCGCTCCACCTCCGCGCGCTTGCTGGACTGCACCTGCTCCCACTTCGCCTCCAGCGCCGCGTACTCGCCCGCCTGCGTCGACGCGCGCATGCGCTCACCCAGCGTGTCATTGAAGAGCAGGGGCGGCGTGCTGAACTGGTAGAAGACGAAGACGAGGATGCCGACGAAGAGGATGAGGAACTGCATCGGCAGCTTGAGGACGCCGTTGAACAGCAGTCCCAGCCGGCTCTCGGTGATGGAGCGCCCCGTCAGGTAGCGGCCCACCTGCGACTGGTCCGTGCCGAAGTAGGACAGCGCCAGGAAGAAGCCGCCGGTGATGCCGGACCAGAAGTTGTAACGGTCCTGCACGTTGAAGTCGAAGCTCACCACGTTCATCCGGCCGAACGCGCCCGCGACGTCCACGGCGTCGCCGAACGACACGTGCTTGGGCAGGCGCCAGAGGATGACCAGCGCGGCCACCACCATGCCGCCCATCATCACCACCATCTGCTGCTTCTGCGTCTGGCTGACGGCGCTGGAGCCGCCCGTCACCGTGTAGATGATGACCAGGGCACCCATGGCGACGACGGTGGGCTCCAGCGGCCAGCCGAGGATGGTGGAGAGGATGATGGCCGGGGCGTAGATGGTGATGCCCGCCGCCAGGCCCCGCTGCACCAGGAACAGGAAGGCGCCCAACAGGCGCGTCTTCAAGTCGAAGCGGGACTCCAGGTACTGGTACGCGGTGATGACGTTCAGCCGGTAGTAGATGGGGACGAAGACCGCGCTGATGAGAATCATCGCGAACGGCAGTCCGAAGTAGAACTGCACGAAGCGCATGCCGTCTTCGTACGCCTGCCCGGGAACGGAGAGGAAGGTGATGGCGCTGGCCTGCGTGGCCATCACCGCCAGGCCAATGGTGGGCCACTTCAGCTCGCGCGCACCGCGCAGGTAGTCCTCGGTGTTCTTCGCGCCTCGGGACTTCCACATGCCCCAGATGACGATGAACGCAATCGTTCCGACGAGCACCACCCAGTCGAGCAAGGTCACGAGTACACCCAGGTGAGCAGCGACGACAGCGCGAGGAACAGGACGAAGGCTCCGAACACCAACAGGTAGACGTTGCGCCACGAGCCCAGGAGCGGCGGCGCGTCATCCAGCTCGGGCCGCTTCTCGGGCGACGTCTGGGAGGGAGACGGATTCACGGGAGGACTCATTGCGCGAGGACGTTCGCCAGGAGGCGGTAGGCGCCGGGGACTCCGGCGGGGAGCTGACGGAAGAAGGCCAGGCCCGTGTAGACAAACACGCCCTTGCCGTGACGGGTGACGAGCAGCGAGCCGCGCAGGGGCGCCTCACCCGCGTCGTTCAGCTCGAACACCGGGCGGTAGTGGTCATCCCACTTCGATGCGAAGTAGAGGCCGCGCTCCTGGACCCAGCCGTCGAAGTCCGCGGCCGTGAGCCGGTTGGGCGTGCGCAACAGCGGCTCATCTTTGGACACGGGCGTCATCACCGCCGTCTCGTCCGTCACGCGCTCGCGGCCAATCTCCAGCGGGTACGGCCCGACGAAGGCGGCCAGCGGGCCCACGCGGCTGTTGGTGTTGTACTGCACCACCAGGCGCCCTCCCTGCTTCACGTAGTCGAGCAGCCGCTCGCGGTGCACAGCGAGGCGGGGGTTCGCGTTGAAGGCGCGCACGCCGACGAGGATGGCGTCGAAGCGCTCCAGCTTCTCGGAGGCCAGCCGCTCCTCGGGGAGCACCGTCACCTCGTAGCCCACCGCCGCCAGGCTCTCCGCCACGCGGTCTCCGGGGCCCGGGATGTAGCCCAGGCGCTTCACCTTCGTCGCGAGCGCGAAGGGAATCAGCGTCGCCTCGGAGGGCTGGCGCACCGCGAGGGGCGGCAGGTGCTCGTGGGCGACAGCGCGCACGCGCCACGACTCCGAGCGGCCTCCGCTGTCCACGACGACACGCAGGCGGCCCTTCTCCGTGGCGCCCTTGGGCGGCGTCACCCGGAACTGGACGGTGCGCTCATCACCGCGCGCGGCGAGCTGGAAGGCGTGCTCCGTCGGCTCCGAGCGCCAGCCCTGCGGCAGCTCCAGTCGCACCTTGCCCGTGGCCTCCGCGCGTCCGGCGCCCAGCACCACGGAGAGGGCCTGCGGCGCCCCGTTGGGGAACATCACCCGGTCGCGCTCCAGCGTCGCGGTGACGGCGGGCACCACCTCGAACGCGCGGTACAGCTCTCCGCGCACCGGGTCCGTCCACACATGCACCACCGGCCGCGCCACGCTGATGCGCCGGCCGCCCACCTCGTAGACGAAGGTCACCGACAGCGCGGGGCCTCCCTCGGGCAACCCCGTCAGCGCGCGGTCCGAGTCCTCCAACGCGAAGAGTCCGCCAGCGAAGGGCTTGCGCAGCCAGTACGGCGTGGTGATGACCGCGTCCTCCGGCAGCGTCACCTTCTTCTCCAGCTTGAAGGGCGTGTGCTCGGCGAGCGCCGCGTTCACCGGCACGCTCTCTCCACCCGGGAGCGTCACGCTCACCAGCCGAAGCGCCGCGGGCGAGCGGTTCAGCGCGGACAGACTCAGCGCCACCGGAGCGCCGGGCACACCCGTGGCCTCCGGAGCTCTCGCCTCCAGGAACAACCCCGCGCACGCGGCGATGAGCGACTCCGTCTCGCGCAGCTTGAGCGCCTTCCACGGGTGGTCCGCGGGCAGCGCGGACAGCGCCTCATGGACGCGCAGGAGCGCGGGCACGGTGCGGAACGGCGCGCGCGCATCGAAGCCCTTCACCGCGTCGTCCACCGCGCGGGCCACGGCCTCCGTGCCCTTCCAGCGGCGCCAGGACAAATCCAGGCCCTCGAACACGTCCGCCTTCGGAGCCGTGCCGTCGAGCGGCGTGAAGTACTCCAGCAGCGGACCGCGCTCGGCCGGGACACCGAAGCCCTGGCTCTTGTGCTGGCTGCGGCTCTCCGCGGAGATTTCTCCCCAGGAGCGGCCGAGCAGCGCGTCGTATCCGCCGACATCCACCTTGAGATAGCCCGACATGTCCGCGTCGGGCTTGAGGCTCCACGTCGAGACGTTGTTCAGCAGCCGGTCCGCCTTCCACGGCTTCACCAGGTCCAACTGCTCGGGGAAGCGCTTGGGGTCCGCGGCGGCGGTGAAGGCCTCGGCGGCGAGCAGCGCGGACGCGGTGTGGTGTCCGTGGTTGGGCGGCTTCGTATTGAAGCGCGTGACGATGAGGTCCGGCTGGAAGCGACGGATGGCGAGCACCACGTCGGCCAGCACCGCGTCGTGTCCCCAGATGCGCAGCGCCTCGTCGGCGGACTTCGTGTAGCCGAAGTCGCGTGCGCGGGTGAAGTACTGCTCGGCGCCGTCCACGCGGCGCGCGGCCAGCAGCTCATAGGTGCGGATGAGCCCCAGCAGCTCGTCCTGCTCGGTGCCGATGAGGTTCTGTCCGCCGTCACCGCGCGTGAGCGACAGGTAGCCGGCGCGCAGGCCGCGTTCACCGACCAGCCAGGCGAGAAAGCGCGTGTTCTCGTCGTCCGGATGGGCCGCGACGTAGAGCACGCTGCCCGTCACGCCGAGCCGTCGGAGTCCGGCCGCGATTTCCCCCGCGTGGGGTTGCCGAGGTGCCTGGGCGAAAGCCGAAGTCCCAAATCCAAGACTCATGGCCAGCGTCATGCCAAAGGTGAGCAGGGTTCGCATCCGCAGCGGACCCTACAACAAGGTCTCCACCCACGCGCGCCTGGCTTTCATCCCATGACGCGTCCAGCCACGGCCTCACGTTGCGTGACAGTCACCGTCCTTCTCCGTGCCGACAAGAAGATGACCTGTTATCACCGCGCCCCGTGACGCCTTCCTTTCCCACCGCGTGGCTCAAGGGAGACCCACGCGCGCTCGCCTTCCTGCCCGACCGCTTCCGTCACCGCGCCGCTCGCGCGGAGGCCGCGGCCGCCGCCGCCTCACGCCCCATGTCGTCGGCCCTGCTCGACGTCGTGTCGGCCCAGAACGCACGCCTCGCGCCGAGCCCCGCGCGCGAGCGTCATCTGAAGGAGCTTGCCCGCCCTGGCACCATCGCCGTGGTGACGGGCCAGCAGATGGGGTTGTTCCTCGGGCCGCTCTTCACGCTCTACAAGGCCGCCGCCGCCATCAGCGCCGCGCGCGCGCTTCGGGAAGAAACCGGGCGGCCCTGTGTTCCCGTCTTCTGGCTTCAAACCGAGGACCACGACCTGCCGGAGGTGGACCATTGCTTCGTCGCGAGCCCGCGAGGCTCCGCGAAGCGCGTGGCGTTGGACGTTCCGGAGGCCGCTGCCTCGCGTGCGCCCGTCGCCCACCGCAAGCTGGGGGCGGGAGTCACCCAGGCCCTGGAGGCCCTGCGCGGTGAGCTGGGCGGAGAGCCCCAGGCCTCCGAACATCTGGAGCTGCTCGCGCGCGCCTACCAGCCCGACGCGACGCTCGCGGAGGCGTTCACCCAGGTGCTCGCCACCCTCTTCGCCGATGAGGGCCTGGTCTTCATCGACCCGAGGGACGCGCGCCTCGCGCCCTTCGCCGCGCCCATCCACCGGCTCGCGATTCAGGACGCCTCCGCCATCTCCACGGCGCTCTCGCGTCGCGTGGAGGCGCTGACGCAGGCGGGCTTCTCCGAGCAGGTCCACATCCGTCCCGGCTCGCCGCTCGGCTTCTTCTCTCCCGACGGCATCGAGGGCGCGCGCTACCGGATGGACCCCGCGGGCCCCGACACGTGGACCCTGGTGGGCCACCCGCGCGGCGCCACGGTGACGACGAAGGAGCTCTTGGACTGGCTTGAGCGCGAGCCGCTGCGCTTCACCACCTCCGCGCTCTTGCGTCCGCTCCTCCAGGACACGTGGTTGCCGACGGCGGCCTATGTCGGCGGCCCGGGCGAGGTCTCCTACTTCGCGCAGCTGTCTCCCCTCTATGAGCACGCGGGCCTGCCCATGCCGCTGGTGGTGCCGCGCGCCCGCTTCCGCGTGCTGGATGACCGTGCCCGCAGACTTCTCCACAAGTTGGGCCTCACGCCGGACGAGGTGGGCGAGCCCCGCGACGCGCTGCTGACGAGGCTCTCCACACGCGACGCGGCGGAGCCCTACGAGCCCGCGGGCACGCTGGAGGCGCGGCTCTTCGGCGCCTTCGCCTCGGAGCTGGACCGCATGGGCGAGGCGATGCTCAAGCTCGACCCGCAGCTGCTCGACGCGCTCAAGCGCACCCGGGGCACCGTGCGCGCCGCGGTGGCGCGACTGTCGGCCCGCTATGGCCGCGCGCTCGCGCTGCGCGACGAAGTCACGACCGAGCGCGTGGACCGGCTGCGCGCCATGCTCGTCCCGGACGGGGCTCCGCAGGAGCGCATCCACGGCATGGCCTACTACGCGTGCCGCTTCGGCTCCCGGGCCTTCACGCGCCAGGTGCTCGACGCGTGTGTCCCCTTCTCCGGCGACCTCCGGGATTTGACGCCATGAGCACGGGCGGCGCGACGTACGGGCTGGAGGCCCTCGCCTTCGGCCCGCATCCGGACGACGTGGAGCTGTTCTGCGGCGGGCTCATGGCGAAGCTCTCGGGCCTGGGCCACCGCACCGGCATCATCGACCTGTCGCGCGGCGAGAAGAGCTCGCGAGGGACTCCGGAGACACGCGCGGCGGAGACGGAGGCCGCCTCGCGCGTGCTGGGCCTGTCCGTGAGGGAGAACCTGGGCCTGCCCGACGGCTGGCTCAACCCGTGGGCCGGCTTCGAGGCCAGCGAGCCCGAGCGCATCCGCGAGTCCGCGGTGGCCCGCATCGTCGAGGTGCTGCGCCGCCTGCGGCCGGAGCTGGTCATCGTCCCGTGGGAGGAGGAGCGCCACCCGGACCACGAGGCCGCCAGCGCGCTGGTGACTCGCGCGCTGTTCTTCGCCGGGGTGCGCAAGTTCGAGACCGAGCCGCCCGGCGCCCCGTTCACCCCTCGGCAGGTGCTCTACTACCCCTTGCGCCACCTGGCCGAGCCGAGCTTCGTCGTGGACGTGTCGGCCGTGTACGCGAGCAAGTCAGCGGCCGTGCGCTGCTACGCGAGTCAGGTCGAACCCCGACCGGACGCACCCGCCACGCTGGTGGGCTCGCCGCTGTCGCTCTCCTCGCTGGAGGCGCGGGACAGGTTCTATGGCGCCCAGGTGGGCGTCGCCCACGGCGAGCCGTATGTCGTCCGGGAGACGTTGGGCCTCTTCGACCCGGTGGAGCACTTCCGCCGGAATAGCTTCGAGAAGCCCTTGTTCTTTCCTCACCGCCGATGAGCCCGCCCCTCTCCATCGCCATCACCTGCTTTTCGACCTTCGGGGGCAGCGGCATGGTCGCCACCGGCATCGGCCTGGGAATGGCCGAGCGAGGTCACCGCGTCCACTTCATCGCCCGAGAGCCGCCCGCGCGGTTGGAAAGCCTGCCCCGGGGCGTGACGTTCCACGAGGTGACGGAGAGCGACTACCCCGCGCTCCAGCGCTCCGGCACGTACCCCATCGCCCTGGCCTCCAAGATGATTGAGGTGGCCAACAGCGAGCGGCTGGACGTGCTGCACGTGCACTACGCGGTGCCGCACGCCACGGCGGCGTGGATGGCGCGCGAGGTGCTGGGTGAGCATGGGCCGCGCATCGTCACCACGCTGCACGGCACCGACACCACGCTGGTGGGCGTGCACCCCAGCTACCTGCCGATGACGCGCTACTCCATCCTGCGCAGCGACGCGGTGACGACGCCGTCCTCGTTCCTCCGCGACGCGACGTGGAGCGGCTTCAGCCTGCCGCAGAGCTTCCCCATCGAGGTCATCGCCAACTTCGTGGACACGGAGCGCTACGCCCCCGCGAGGGAGCGCGCGCACCTGCGCGCCCTCTTCCCGGACCTGGGCGAGCACGAGCCCGTCCTCATCCACGTCTCCAACTTCCGCCCCGTCAAGCGCATCACCGACGTGGTGGGCGTCTTCGCGGAGGTCCACCGACAGCTTCCCTGTCGGCTGGTGATGGTGGGAGACGGCCCCGAGCGCGCCCCAGCGGAGCGGATGCTGCGCGAGCTGGGCCTCTCGCACCGCGTGGCCTTTCCCGGCAAGCAGGAGCGCTTCATGGAGGTGCTCGCCGCGTCCGACGTGTTCCTGCTCCCCAGCGAGCAGGAGAGCTTCGGCCTCGCGGCGCTGGAGGCGCTCAGCTGCGGCGTCCCCGTGGTCGCGAGCGACGTCGGAGGCATTCCGGAGGTCGTTCGCCACGGCGACACGGGCCTCTTGGCCCCGCTGGGCGACGTGCGCGCCATGGCGGGCCACGTGCTCGGCCTGCTGCGTGACGCGACTCGTTGGAAGAACTTCTCCGTCCGAGCGCGGGCCGACGTCGTCGAGCGCTTCAGGATGGAGCCGGCCCTGGACCGGTATGAGGCGCTCTACCGCCGGCTCGTGAGCGGAGCCCCCCGGCGCTGAAGGGGCCCCACTCGCGCCGGGACGACTACTTGTTCTTCCAGTCCGCGAGGGCCTTGGAGACCTGGTTCTTGTAGAAGAAGTTCGGGTCCTTCTCGCCCAGGTCCCACGCAATCTGGGCGGCCTTGCGGGCCTCGGCGAACTTGCCGTCACGCGCGAGGATGTCCGCGCGAATCCACTGGTTGTACCAGTTGGAGTTGATGGCGACGGACGCGTCCGCGAGCTTCAGCGCCGCGACGTAGTCCTTGGTGGAGTCCGCCACATAGCGGGCTGCCTGGGCGTGCTCGCTGGCGCTCTGCTGCGCCGTCTTCTCGATGTTGGCCTTGGCGAACGTCGCCGTGTCCGTCTTGATGGGGACGGAGACGCGCAGCTTCTCCCACTCGAGGTCCAGCGAGGTGCTGTCGTCGGTGGTGTTGCTGAAGACGTACGTCAGCCGCTCACGGCTGGGGATGGCGGCCGTCGTCGCGGCGACAGTGGCCACGTCGTTGGCGGCCGAGTACTGCGCCGGCGTGGAGAACAGCCCCAGCTCCTTGTTCAGCATCACCTTCCAGCCCTTCTGCGAGGGCAGGGTGACGATGGAGTAGGTGCCGGCGGGGACGGCCTTGCCGCCGAAGGTGACGTCGTGGCTGAAGGTAATCTTCGTGGCCGCGTTCGCACCCGTGCGCCAGGGCTTGTCCCAGGGGACGAGGTCACCCCAGACCTTGCGGCCCTTCACACCCGGGCTGGAATAGTCGATGGAAATCGAGGTGACACCCACGTCCTGCGCCACCTTGGCGGAGGGGCTGGGGCTGGGCAGCGCGAGCTGGGCGGACGCGGGCGCGGCCACCAGGACCACGAGCGCGGAGAGCAGACATCCGAGGGCAACGTTCTTCATCGGCCTCACATCATCCTTTCGGAACAGAAGCATGGGGGGGTGCGAAGGCGGGCGGAGTGTATAGACGAGACTCCCGCGCACCAAACGATTCGGGCGAGCCACCAGACACTCCAGTGACCGAGGTATTCCCGCCGTACCCCGGGAAGACGAAGCTGCCGGGCGAGGATTCCGAATGAAGCTGACCCGGCTCACCGTCCACCACTTCCGGAGCGTCGCTCCCGGCACCGAGCTGACTCCCGGGCCGTCACTCAACCTGGTGCTCGGAGAGAACGGCACCGGGCGGACGACGCTGCTGGAGCTCATCTCCATCGTCCTGGCCTCGGACTTCGCCAGCCTCATCCACGAGCGCTTCGCGTTGGAATATGAGCTGGCTTTTCCCGGCATGAAGCTGCACGTGTACGCGCGCAACGACACGCGCGTGCCCGAGCGCACGGAGCCGACCGCGAGGCAGGGCGCGGGATTGTTGCCACTGCGCACGCCCACGCTCGACACAGGACTCCAGCCACTCATCGAGGTGGAGCTGCTCCTGTCCTCGCCCTCGGCGCGGCTCGTCATGCGCGCGGACGCGGAGGGCATCGACTGCAAGGTGGACGGCGCACCCGCGTGGACGCGCACCATGCACTGGTCGCTCCTGGACCGCTCGGTGTGGACGCTGCTGTTCATGACGGCGCAGTACATCGACGCGGGCATGAAGGAGCGACTCAAGGAGCTCTTGAGGCGGACGTTCCTCCTGGCGCCGCAGCGCTTCGATGAAGCGCTCGGGATGTTCGAGCGCCTGGGCACCATCCGCTACGCCATGGAGGTGCGCGACGGAGAGGTGTTCCCGCTGGGGTTGATGGCCCTGCCCGGCTGGATGCCCGGATGGCTGAGGGAGCGCGTGGAGCAGGAGCCCCTCGTCGACGCGCTGGAGCTGCGCCACGACGCGCTGGCGCGCTCATTCCTCTCGCGCTTCGTGAGCCTGGCGGGGATGGAGTCGGGGAAGCTGCGCGTGGAGGTGCTGGAGAAGCGCTCGTTCGACAACGGCGGGCGCGTGGGGTTTGGCGGTTTCTCCTTCCACTTCGTCCGCCGCGACGGCCGCGAGCTGACGCAGGCGGAGCTGGGCTTCGGGCAGAAGCGACTGCTGTCGCTCTTGTACTACCTGGACGTCAACGAGGACTTCGCCATCCTGGACGAGCCCGCGAACGGCCTGCACCCGCGCTGGGTGGAGGCGAGCCTGCGCGAGCTGGCCGGGCGGCAGGTGTTCCTCGCCACGCAGAACCCGCTGCCCCTGGAGCATCCCGTGTTCGCCTCCGAGGAGGAGCTGCGCTCGGCGCTCATCCGCTGCGCACCGGTGATGCATGAGGGACACGAGCGCATGGGCTGGGCCCACCCGACGCGGCAGCTCGCCGCGCGGCTCTTCGACTCGCACCGCAGCGGCGCCCGGCCGCTGGGGGCCCTGCTGCGAGAACACGACGTGTGGTGAACGGAGGGGTGCGGCGAATTGTCGCGGACCACCCTCCGGGTTCCAGATGATTGTCGGACGGAGGTGATGGACCTGCCCCGCCGTGCTGCGGCAAATGGCCGCATCGGTGCGCTTGACGCGGTCTGCTACGCCGAGGTGCTGGCGCAGTCATTCCCTCCTGGAGGCCCCGCTTGAAGCCCACTCTCAAGACGTTGCTCGCATTCTCGAGCCTGCTGGTCGGCACCGCCGCCCACGCCCATATCGCCGTCTCCGGCCAGGGCCCCGCCATCGCCGGCACGTCCTACGAGGCGCAGTTCACCGTGGGCCACGGGTGCAGCGGCGCGGACACCTACCGCATCAAGATTGCGATTCCCGCGGGCGTCACCTCCGTGCGGCCCCTGGACTCCACCTTCGGCAAGGCCGTGGTGGAGAAGGACGCGAACAACAACGTGACGTCCGTCACGTGGACGCGGAGCAGCGCCGCCGAGGTGCTCCCCGCCGACACACATGCGCACCGATTGGTGCTGCGCGCCCGCATGCCGGATGCGGCCTTCACCACGGTGTACTTCCCCACCACGCAGACGTGCCGGAATGCCGAGGGCGCCGAGACGACGGTGGAGTGGGTGGGCACATCGGGTGGACATGACCACGGTGGAACGGACGCGGGCACCCCGCCTCAGGCAGAGCCCGCGCCCTCGCTCTTCGTCTATCCCAAGCGCACGCCGGGCTGGAACAAGTACACCGTGGAGGAGCACGTGCACGACTTCGCCGTGTTCAGCGACGCTCAGATTGTCTGGGCCGGCAACCGCGCGTTCAGCCCCAACCCGGTGACGAAGGACCTCATCGAGTCCGACAAGGACACGGACGTGCTGACGGAGATTCATCCGGGCACCGAAATCTGGGTCAAATACTGAGGCGGGAGGGACCACCATGACTCGCCACTTGATTGCATTGGCCGCCGCGTGCGCGCTCTGCGCGTGCTCGGACAGCGGCTCGAAGACGCCCTCGGCCGTGTCGGGCCCCCTGCCCTCCCAGGGACTGACCCAGCCCGCGGGCCTGGAGCGGCCTCCCACCCCGGGCGGCGGACTGCCCGCGGACCTCAAGCCCCCAGGCCGCTGAGCACGCAATACCCTCGCCGGGCTCGTGAAGTGACTCCGAGCCCGGCGAGTTGACGTCTCTCCCCGCTCAGCGGGTCTCCCTCAATCCGCCGCGTGCACCAGCGCCCCCAGGTCGCGCTGAAGCGACTCCAGTCCGTCGGAGTCATCCAGCACGCGGTAGTACCCGCGAATGCGCCCGTCCGCGTCCACGAGGACGAAGTGCTCGCCGTGGAAGATGCTGAGGAAGTCGTCGTCTCCCGCGTCCGCGTCCCGCCCCATCATCACGCGGAAGCCCTCCAGCACCGTGGCCTCCACGTCCTCCAACTCCCCCGTCAGCAGGGACCAGTTGCTCGTGTCCAGATTCCGTGTGTTCGCGTACGCGGCGAGCCGCTCCGGTGTGTCGTAGCGCGGGTCCACGCTGAACGAGACGAAGCGCACCGAAGACAGTCCCGCCTCGCGAGCCTGTCGCTGGAGGCGGGCCATCTTCGCCGTGAGCAGCGGACACACGGTGGGGCACCGCGTGAAGATGAAGTCCGCGACGACGACGGCGCCTCGCAGGTCCGCCTCGGAGAACGGGCGTCCCGTCTGGTCCGTCAGGCGAAAGGTCGGCAGGGCACCGAACTCAGGCAGCCCCCGCGCCCGCAGTCGAGCGCGCGACTCGCGCAGCAACGGGAATGCGAGCGCGGCGACGAGCGCCAGGACTCCCACGATGAGCAATCCCGTCCAGCGACGACTCCGGGGGTGTTCCACGACAGGGGAAGCCATGTCAGTACCTCCCCCGCTCGCCCGCGCAGCCCACGCCGAGCACATGAGGATGGTCCATGGGCAGCCCCGCGAGGGCGGGCACCGGGCCGCTCTCGGAGACTTGTCGCGCGTCCGCCACCAGCGCCTCCACGGCACGTGGGGATTCGCTCAGGTCGTAGACACCTCGAAGCCCGCCTGCCTGGTCCACAGCAACGTGGACCGCCGCTCCGACGAGTCGCCCTCCACGAGCCCGCCCGCTCTGAGCATCGACAGCACCTCCGCCTCCCAGGAAGTGTCCGCCGCCAGCACGTGCCACGACGCCCGGCCGCGCCCGCCCGCTTCGCCTTCGACGCGCGTCAGTCCTTCGTCCCGAGTGAATGGAGGGTGTGCCACCACGACGAACCGGAAGGGAATGCGCTCGGCCACAAGTCCGCGCTCCACCGAGGACAGCCGCGTCACGAGGTGCTGGTTGCCGGATGGACCTTCGTCCGGAAGGAATTGGAGGACATACGCCCGTCCCCGGAGCTGGCGTGTTCCAACCAACGCCCCGTCCACGTCCCGGAGCTCGAACCGGGGAAGCTGTCCGTGGAGGGGCAAGGGATTGGGAACCCACACGGTGTCAGGAGGGAGCCAGGACACCTCCGACAGCAGCAACCTCGCCACCGACAACATGGCGACACAGAGCGCGAGCACCACGGCGAGACTCGAGACGCCCAGGCACCACCAGGCCCAGGAGCGCAGCCGGGTGACACCTCGCGACGGACGCGAAGAGGAAGAACTCATGTCCACACCCTCGCGCAAATGGACCGCGAGCACGCTGTGGCAACTTGCCGCGCGCCACGGCGAGTCGCACGTCGCTACAAGCTCCCGCGCATCAGGTCCGCCCTGGAGGATGAATGAAGAGCGCGATGTTGCTGTGCCTGCTGTGGAGCGCCGCACCGACTCCGAAGTCGACGGCCCCAGCCACGGAGAAGGCCGCCACCCTTGTGACACCCGTGACGTCCGTGACGAGCACCTCGGGGCGCCTGCGAATCGAAGTGCTCGCCGACGCGGTCCCCTTGCGCCGAGGCCCTCAACGCCTGCGCATCCGGGTCACCGACGTGGCCACGGGCAAGCCCATCCCGAGCCTGGCGCTGGCCCTCCAGCCGTGGATGCCCACCATGGGACACGGGCTCGACAGCCCCGCGCGCATCACGCTTCAGGGCACGAGTGACTTCGAGGTATCGGAGCTGGACCTCTTCATGCCGGGCGCCTGGGAGCTGCGCCTCACCCTGTCGGGCTCCGTCGAGGACAAGGCCGTGGTCAGCCTCAAGCTCGCGCGCTGAAGCCCACGGCGAGGACGCCTTCGGGCTCAGGGATGCGGCGCACCCGCCATCCGCTGAATCACCTCGAAGTGTTCGAGCGTGTGAGCGAGCGCGTGCTCCGACACGAAGTCGAGCCCCTCCATCGCGCCCGCCGCCGCCTCCGCGGCCCGCACGAACATGCGCGCTTCATACGCCGCCACCGCGCGACTCCAGTCGGAGTCCTCGGCGAGCCCCAGCGCCAGCTCCGCCGCGTCCAGCATGGCCATGTTCACGCCCTCGCCAGAGAACGGCGGCATGACATGCGCCGCGTCCCCCAGCAGCGTCACGCCCGGCCGGTGCGTCCACCGATGCCCCACCGGCAACGCGAGGATGGGACGCGGGACGATGGTGTCGTTGCTCACGTCGATGAACCGGAGCAGCGAAGGCGCCCACCCGGCGAACCGCGCCTTGAGCGCCGCGCGAGCGCGCTCGGGAGAGGACAGGTCCACCTCGCCCTGTCGGTGCCAGTCCTCGGCCACGCGGAACATGAGGTAGACGCGGACATGCGCGTTGCTGCTGCGCTGCGCGATGAGGCTCAGGCAGTCACCCACCACGGAGACCTTGCCGCGCGGGATGAGCGCCGCGACGTCGGGATGCCGCGCGTCCACGTCGTCGATGCTCAGCTCGACGAACATCACCCCCGTGTAGCGAGGCTCCTCACTCGACACGAGCGGGCGCACCTTGGACCACGCACCATCCGCGCCCACCACGAGGTCGAACTCTCCGAGCGAGCCGCGCTCATTCGCGACGCGATAGCGCCCATCCGACAGGGGCTCCACCGCGCGCACCTTGCTCCCCCACTGAATCGTCCCGGGCGGAAGGCTGTCGAGCAGGAGCGTGCGCAGTTGCTCGCGGTCAATCTCGGGCCGCCCGCCGCTCGGGTCTCCCCCCAGCTCGAAGCGCAGCGTCCCCTGGTGGTCATAGAGCGCGTCGCCCTGGTCGTCGTAGCGCGCGAGCGCCTTGAACCCCGCTTCGAGCCCGGCATGTCGCAGCGCGAGCAGGCCCGAGCCCTCGTGCAGGTCCAGCGAGCCACCCTGCGGACGTGACTGCCGGTGCTCGTCCAGCTCGAACACGGTGGAGCCGATGCCCTGCGTCGAGAGGATTCGCGCGAGCGTCAGCCCGCCCGGCCCTCCGCCCACGATTCCAATTCGCTTTCCAGTTTGCATAGGCCCCTAACTAATATTACAAAGGGCCCTATGCAACATGAACGCAAGGCACGTCCCTGGAACCCCGAGTCCACGTCGGCGTATTGGATCAACCGGGCGTCACGGCTGCTCATGCGGCTGCATGAGGCACGGCTGCGTCCGCTGGGCTTCGGCATGAGCCAGCTCCCCGTGTTGATTGCGCTGGAGGATGGGGGAACGTTGCCGCAGAAGACGCTCGCGGAGCTGGCGCGCGTGGAGCAGCCGACGATGGCAGAGATGCTCGCGCGCATGGAGCGCGACGGCGTCATCCGGCGGGAGCCCAACCCGGAGGACAAGCGAGGGAGCCTCACGTCGCTCACCTCCCAGTCCCGCGCCCGGCTTCCCGAGGCGAAAGCGGCGTTGATGCTCGGGGAGGACGAGGCGACCGCGGGCTTCACGCAGAAGGAGAAGGCGCTCCTTCGGGAGCTCTTGCAGCGCGTCGTCCAGAACCTTGAAACAGAGGGTTAGCGCCGCCCCGACTGGGAACTCCACCGGGGCAGGGCCGTGCCCCGGCGTGGCGCCGACCTTCTTTCCGCCGTCAGGAACTAGAAGTTGCCGGCGCGGGCCTCGTCGAAGGGCACGCGGTGCTTCATGTACATCGTGTCCAGCATGTGGTTGCCGATGAGGTTCAGGTTGCCGTCGGTGAAGCGGTGCACGACGGCGCCCTTGCCGGCGTCCTTGGCGAAGGCGACGGGGTCGAAGCTGCCGCCCAGGCCGGTGAGCGTGGGCACCGCGTCCGCGTTGTTGATGTAGTGCACGTACTTCGGGCCGTCCGGGTACTTGGTGGACGCGGCGCCGAAGGTCTCCACGCTCAGCTTGCTCATCGCCTTCTCGACCTGCGCGGGGGACAGGCCGTCCTCGATGCGCAGCCGGCGCTCGACGTCGAACAGCGCGCGCGCGGTGATGAGGCCGCCCTGGCTGTAGCCCATCAGGTGGACCTCGCGGCCCGCCTTCAGCTCGCCGTAGACGGTGTCCGCCAGCGTGTCCACGGCGGGGTTGGTGCCCTTGTCCAGCTTGTCGCCCACGCACTGGGCCAGGTCCGCCACGATTCCCTGCGTCGCGTTGTGGATGCCGATGACGCGCGCATCCGCCTTCTCGGCGATGGACTTCATCTCGCTGAGCTGGTTGGCCGCCGGCGTCATGATGCCGTTGACGTAGAGGATGGTCTTCGACGGGTTCGGATTGTTCTGCGGCGTGACGCCGGGGATGTCCTTGAGCGGCGTGCCCGGCGCGAAGGTCTGCCCCTTGGCGCCCATCAGCTTGCCGTCCTGCGTCCGGTCCGGCTTCGAGTCCCCGCCGAACAGCTTCTTGATTTCGCTCAGGTGCGTGGACTCGAAGACGTCCTTGCCCTGCTCCAGGAAGCGAGGGACTTCCTTCAGGCCGTTCTTCGCGGCCTCCACCAGTCCGCCCAGCGGGTTCTTCAGGGCCGTGCGCGAGGTCTGCGTCGAGGCGAGCGGCGTGGAAGCGGGACGGTTGCGGTCGATGGGGCTCATGAAGGGCTCCCGCCCATGGGGGTGCTGGGCGTTTCAGTCATTTTCTCACAGAGGCCCGTGGAAGTTGCGTCACGGGCGGGAACCCGGCCGGTTTCGGGAATGTCTGGGGCGCCAGCGCGACGCCTTCCCTGGAGAGACCATGGCGATGAGACCCGTCCTTGGAGTCCTGCTCCTGCTCTGGGGCTGTGCTTCCAGCAGCCCTTCGACGCAGCGCGGCATAACAAAAGGAGGACCCGTATTCATCGAGAATGATTGGGAAAGGGCGCTCCTGGAGGCGCGGGAGACACAGCGGCCCGTGTTCGTGGAGGCGTGGGCGCCCTGGTGCCAGTCGTGTCGTTCGATGCGGTCGACGGTGCTGACTTCGCCCGCGTTGGGGGAGCAGGCGGGCCGCTTCGTCTGGCTCGCCGTCGACACGGATGCCTTGGAGAACGTGGCTTTTCTTCAGAGATATCCGGTGGACACGTGGCCCACGGTGCTCGTCCTGGAGCCGGCGCAGGGGACGGTCCTGGTGCGCTCGCTGGGCGCGGTGTCCGTGCCCCAGGTGCTGGGGTTGCTCGACCAGGGTGAGCGGGCCTTCCGGCGGGGGCTCACAGGCGGTGAGGAGCTGGCACGGGCGGATGCGCTCGTGCTCGCGGGCAACCCCGCGGAGGCCGCGGGGGCGTATCAGCGGGCCGTGGAGCATTGGACGCCGGAGGACCCGCGTCGGGCCGGGGTCGTCGTGTCCTGGCTCAAGTCGCTCGCCGCGCTGGGGGATGCGGTCGGCTGCATGCGAGCGGCGACCCAGGAACTGCCGCGCCTGGCGCGCGTGGATGACCGCACGCGGGTGCTGTACGTGGGCATGGGCTGCGCGCTGGATGCGGACACGGAGGAGGCGCGCACGCTGAGGGCCCGGCTCGCGCGGGAGGCGGCACGAGCGCGGGAGGAGCCCGATGACACGCTCACGCCAGCACAGCGCTCGTCGCTGTACGAGGTGGAGTGCGAGGCCCACGAAGTCACTGGGGATGAAGCACGCATGCGCGAGCTGGCGGAGGCGTGGTGGCGCTTCCTGGAGCAGCAGGCCGCGAGCGCGGGCAGTGCAGAGGAACGGGCCGCGCTCGACTCGCATCGGGTGATGGCGGTGGCGTTGCTGAACCGACCGGATGCCGCCATCTCGCAATTGGAGCGCAGTGAGCGGGAGCTGCCGGAGGACTACAACCCACCCGCGCGGCTGGCCACGCTTCATCTGATGGCGGGGCGGAAGGACCAGGCACTGGCGGCCAGTGAGCGCGCGCTGGCGCTCGCGAAGGACGCTTCGCGAGGCATGGTCCTCGCGGGACATGCGCGCATCCTCAGTGCACGAGGTGAACGTGAGCGGGCGATACGCGTGCTGACGGAGGCCCTGGGTGAGATGGAGCGGGCGTCCATTCCCGAGAAACACCTCCAGCGACAGGTGCTCGAGAGGGTCCTCAAGCAGCTTCGCGCCGCGTCACCGTGAGCGATGGCGCGGTGCGAGACAGGAGAAGCCACGCCACACCGCGCTCGGTGACGCTCAGCAACGGGACGGAGCTCCGAGGCATGTCGGCGTGATGCCGCGAAACTCCACCGCGCAGTCGGTTCCCCTCTGCCTTGTCAGCCAGGAATGCCAGCATTCAGTCTGCTCGCCTTCCTTGGTGCGAGGCATGGGGATGAAGAATGCGTGCTGGCCTCTGGATGCTGTGCGCCGCTCTCTTCGTCACGGGATGCGCTGGAGTTGAACCCTCGACGCGGAGGGGCACGCTCCAGCAGCGTTCCGGGCTCCTCGGGGAGAGGGCTCCGGAGGGTCGGCATCCCCGAGGACAGCGGAGTGATGCGTTCGATGAGTTGCTTCGCGGCGCGGGGTTGGAGGACCGCGACTCGCGCCCCGTCGCAGGTGACTCTCTTACGGCGACGCAGGCGGCACGGCTGCTGGAGGTGTTGCTCGGCAAGGACGTGACGCTGGGGCAGTTCCCGGCCCGTGTCGCCGTGGGCTTCATGTTGCGCGAGGTGCTGGACGCGGGCGAGGTGTCGCGTGCCGAGCTGGTGCGACGGGTGGGGCGATTCACGCAACTGGCGGTCCTCCGTCCTGATGGATGCCTCGCGTGGGTGCGCAGCGGACAGACACAGCAGCGCGTGGGCGCCGTGGAGTGGAAGGAGGGAGCCTTTCGGGCCGGCCAGTTCGAGCTGGGCGTCTTCTACTCGGGCAAGGGCGGTGTCTTCCAGCAGTTGAACGCACGATTGGAGGAGACGGGAGGAGGCGCTTTCGCGGACGTCCACGACGATGCGGACTACCTGAGCCGCACACTGGACGGAGCCGAGGAGGCTTTTGTCGGACTGGCGATGGCGGTGGGGCAGTTCTTCTCGACCTCGCCCGCTGACAACCTCGCGGCACTCCGACAGATGCCCGCCGCAGTGGCGGCGCTGCTGGCCTCCTCGCCCCAGTATCTGGAGCACTTCCAGTACATGACACGGGGCGAGCAGGTGCAGGCCGTCTCCAAGCTGGTGACGAACCTCATCGCCACCTGGGGCACGGCGTCGGCGGCCACTCGCACGCTGCAAGGTGCGACGCTCGCCACCGCGGAGGTACCGGTGCTGTCTCTGTCCGCCCAGGGCGCGCTCGTCATGAGACGAATCGCGGTGCCAGCAGGCCGCGCGGCGGCGGTGCTGAGCGGAGGTCCCGGCGCGGGCATCATCCTCCAACGAGCAAGCATGGCCACGAAGCAAGGGGGGCCACCCAAGGGGCCCGGGAGGTGGCGGCCCGCCAATGAGCACATGGAGGAGCCCGCACGAAGATATCAGGCCCAGATTGCCTCTGCGCCCGAGGGACAGGTCTACGACATCGACGATGTGAAGTTCGATGGGTTCAATGGTGTCTCGTTGCTAGAGGCCAAAGGTCCAGGCTATGAGAAATTTCTTGGACAGGCCGTGGAGCAAGGAGCGTGGTTTGAGGGGTTCATGGGCATGATCAAGCAGGCCAGGAGTCAACAGCGTGTCTCCCGTGGATTCCCCATTGAGTGGCACTTCGCGGAGAGCAAGGTCGCGGACTACGTGCGAGTTCTCTTCAAGCGAAATGGCTTGGGGAGAATCTCAGTCATCCACACACCGCCGAACTGAGGGCCCCACTGGATGACCGAAACCTATTATTCAGGCGTGTATTGGCCTGGGCGACCCGAGCCGCTAGAAGTGTACTCTCGGAGGGCAGCGCTTCTATTTCAGAGCCTGTCCTCTGTGGACCCAATCCTTTCAAGATGGTTTGAACAGGCTGCATCGCGGGACGTCGCCCTCAAAGGCGAGTTCGTGCCGCGCGCTGAAACCCTTCTCGGCTTGTTTGCAAAGAAGAAGTATCAGTTGGCGGATGGTGAGATCTTCTTCGCTGCGTGGAATGGGGAGTCGAACGCGAGCAGTGTGGTCAATTTCTCTTGTGGCTCTCCATCGCCTGAGACAGTGGACCTCTGTGTCTGGACCCCTCCGGCCAAAGGGGATGTCGCGGGGCGAGTCCTTTCGGCATCTGTGCTCACTCAAGTGATGAGCGCGATGGTGCGGGCATGGGCCCCTGAATGGGGGGTCTTCACGTCCGACAACCATCGGGACGCCGTATCGGAATGCGCGGATCCCGGCACGTTCGTGGGATGGGGGACATACCTTTCACGGAATCGGGGCACGTTGCCACCACTCCCCGCCCCCGTGCGCATCGAGCCCGTGGCGGACAAGGGAACCCTCATCATCCTTACGCCCGAGCGATTCACCGCCAGCAACTCGGAGCATCTCGCGCTGGCCGAGACGGTGCGCGAACAACTGGACCGGGCAGGGCTGTTGAAGCCGCTCCAAGCGCAGCGGTAGGAGCAAGCGGAGCCGAGTCCACCTCGCTGCCTCAGCGAGCGCGCCGCGCAACCCCCAGCAGACACAGCGTCAGCAACGTCCCAAGGCCGATGAGCAGCCCCACGCGAAGCCCTGGCGTCCGGTAGAGCATCTCCACCCGGTGTTGACCCGCTGGCACCGCCACCGCGCGGACCGCGACATTCGCGGCAAGGATGGGCACCTCGCTGCCGTCGACCGTCGCCGTCCATCCCGGCTGAAACGCGTCATTCACGACGAGCACCGCCGCCTCGGACGCCTCCACGTCCACGACGAGCCGCTCGGGTGAGGGCCGCTCCACCTTCACCGTGCCCGTCAGGGCTTCCGACGCCTCGGGCAGCGCCACCGTGCACTCCACGACGGCGGTGTCACGAGGAGGAAGCGAGGGCGTCAGCAAGAGCTTCAGCGCCTCTTCCATCCCCTCCACGCAGCGAGGCCGCGCCAGCAACACCCGAGGCACCGCCTCCGGATGCACCACCAGCTTCGTGCCGAACAACGGGTCCTCCGCCACCACCTGCGACGACGGAGGCAACACCTGCCCGCCTCCGGCCTGAACGCTGTGCACGGAGAACGGCGTGGCGAGTCGGGGCGCGACCTGGCCGAACCAGTGCGCCAGGTCCTCGCGCAGTCGCCGCACCCGCACGCTCTCCCCTGGCATGTAGCCGTTCGCGCTCTCGATGCCCCACAGCGTCGTCGTGTCCGGAAGCAGCCCCGTCAGGAACGCGAGCCCCATCCTCCCGTGATAGTCGAGCCCCGGCACGCTCCGCTCATGGTTGACGCTGCGCACCGCTGTGACCACGCGCACCGGCTCCCCCGGCGGCACCGACCGCAGCACCGCCTCCGCGAAAGGCGGTGGCGTGTCGAGCAGCTCCGCGGGCGCGAGCACGTACAGCGGCTCGTGCGCCCACAGCAACGCGCCGAACTCGAGCGCCACCAACAGCCCTCCACTCAGCCTCCGCATCCCCTGGAAATGGACCAGCGCCACGCACGCCAGCGCGAGCACCGCCGTCATCGCCCCCGTCCACACGACATTGCCAGACAGGCCCCCCACCACCGGAGAAGGCACCTCGGGCCAACGGGGCAACAACCAGCTCTTCGTCCACCACCCCGACGCCGCCTCCCCCAGCGCCACCCCTCCCCCGAGGAGCGCCACGAAGACACCCGCGCCAATCACGGCCCGGCGGTTGCCACCTTCTCCCAGACACCGCTTCCACCCCAGCCCCGCCGCCACCGCCAACCCCAGCGTCACGAGCGGCACCAGCTTCTCCGGGTAGCGAAACGGCCGCCACGGCGGGAACACCTGATACACCCATCCATAGACAGGCAGCGCATCCCCCAGGCTCAGCGCGAGCAACAACAACCACGCCCCCGCCAATACCCACGCACGAGGACGCCGCGCGGAGGCGATGAGCCCTCCCAATGCCAGCACACAGGCCGGGGTCCCGACATAGATGGAGTCCACCCAGACGCGACCAAACCCTCCCGACGGAACCAGGTGGCGCACGACCAACTCCGGGATTCCGCGCAGCCCCTCCTTGTCCGCCAGGTACGGCCCCGCCAGGAGTTCCCACAGGCGCAACGGATGGAGCGAGAACCGCTGCGCCTCCACCGCCGAGCGAGCCCCGGGCTCACCCGAGAGCACCAGCCCCACCGCCGGAGACAACTGCGGCGCGGCCAGAAGCCCCCCCGTCACCACCAACACCGCGCAGCCCCCCAGCCGCCGTCGCCACGCGCCCACCTCCGGGTCCACGGCGGCCACGAGCACGACGAGCGCGTTCGCCATCGCGAAACCCTGCGCATCCCCCGCGAAGGCCACCAGCGCCAGCAGCCCCGCGCCCACCCCCAGTCGCCCCACCGAGGGAGCTCGCAGGAAGCGGACCGCCCCCCAGAGCGCGGCGGGCACCACGCTCGCCGCGAGCAGGTAGGTCGGATTGTTGGTGATGCAGACCAGGTAGCCGCTGAACGTGAAGCAGAGGGCCGCGAAGAAGGCCCCGGCGCGAGGCACGTCGTACTGTCGCAGCAGCGCCCAGGTCCCGAGCAACGCCACGGGGTAGCAGGAGAGGATGGTGGCCTTCACCGCCACGCCGAGCGGCAGCACCAGGTGCAGCAGCGTCGTGGGGTGGAACGCGCCCGAGATGAAGATTCCCAGGAAGGACTGTCCGAAGCCGTCGAAGGCGAACCACTCCGGCCCATCGAACACGGCCACCCGCGCGGCCCAGAAGGCCCTCATCGGATAGAAGGCGCGCAGCGTGTCGCCGGCGATGAAGACGTCGCTCCAGAAGACCGCCCGGAAGAAGAACCCCACCGGCGGCAGCACCATCAGCGCGAGCAGCCCCCAGGCGCGTCGCGTCCTCGGGCCGTCCACCACCTGCTTCGATTCGTCCGCCATCGCTTCCCTTCGGAGGGAGGCGTTCTTCGCATGCCGAGCAGGGGGACGGGTAGCCCGGTCCGGGCACGCCCCACGAAATCAGTGCGGCGCCGGCGGCGCGGAGTCCTCGTCAGCGGCGGAGACCTGCTGCTCCACCTGCTTCCTCACCAGCCGCTTCGTCGCGATCTCCTCCTCCTCCGTCCGCTGCCGTCGCTTCACCAGGCCCTGGCTCTCATCCACGAACCAGAAGATGACCCGATAGAAGGCGGCGATGACGGTGATGAGCAGCGAGGACAACACCCAGCTCAGCACCCACCCCGGCCAGCCGCCCACCACCACGTCGATGGCGTACGTCCCCGTGAGCGGCACCAGCACGAAGGCCACGTAGTGCGACAGGCAGTAGGGGCACGACACCAGGTAGCCCCACCACGTGTCCTTCCCACCCAGCCGCGCGCGCAGCGACGCGAAGATGCGCTCGCGGGCGATGGTCTGCGACACCCCCATCACCACCGCCGACACCGCGAAGAGCTGGAACAGGTTCTCCATCCCCCCAAGGTGGCGACGACGCGGCCGGCCGCAGACACGCGTCGCACAACCGCCGCCTTGCTCGCCCGCATGCCTCCAGGTGCCCCACCCTCTCCCACCGTTGGCCGGAAAACAGTCGGAAGAGTCTTCGGATCAGCCCCCTGTAAAAACGAAAGGGCACCGCCCTTAAGCACCCTGACCCGGTGATGCAAACCCTCGCATTCACTGGGAAACGGTCCGCAAGTGCCGTGGCACATGCATTGCGAAGGACCCGTCCCGTGCCGCCGATGCGCGGCTCCCACCGGCCCCCTTCCCCGAGAGACGCCATGCAGGAAACCTCCAACTTCGCCTCCCCGGACTCCCTCTCCACGTACCTCTCGGAGATCAACAAGTACCCCCTGCTCACCCAGCCTCAGGAGCAGGAGCTGTCGCGCCGCTTCCGCAAGGGAGACCTGATGGCGGGCCACCAGCTCGTCACGGCCAACCTGCGCTTCGTGGTGAAGGTGTCCTACGAGTACCGCTCGTACGGCCTGAAGATGTCGGACCTCATCCAGGAGGCGAACATCGGCCTGATGAAGGCCGTGCAGAAGTTCGACCCGGACAAGGGCATCCGCCTCATCTCCTACGCGGTGTGGTGGATTCGCGCGTACATCCAGAACTGCATCCTGCGCAACTGGAGCCTGGTGAAGCTGGGCACGACGCAGGCGCAGCGCCGGCTGTTCTTCAGCCTGGCGCGCACCCGCCGCGAGCTGGAGCGCATGGGCGCCGGTGACGCGAGCATCGTCAACGCGGAGGAGATTGCCCGCAAGCTGAACGTGAAGGCCTCCGAGGTGCGCGAGATGGAGCAGCGCATGGGCGGCCGGGACTTGTCGCTCGACGCGCCCGTCGGCGAGGACGGCGACGCCACCCACCTGGACTTCGTGGAGTCCTCCGCCGCGTCCCACGAGGACGAGGTGGCCGACCGCCAGCAGGCGGGCCTCACCCGGGACCTCGTGCAGCGCGCCCTGCGCCGCCTGGACCCGCGCGAGCGCTTCATCATCGAGAACCGGGTGATGGGCGACTCCGAGATGACGCTCAGCGAGTTGGGCGAGCACTTCGGCTTCTCCCGCGAGCGCGCCCGTCAGCTCGAGATTCGCGCCAAGGACAAGCTCAAGGCGGAGCTGGCCCTGCTGATGGCCGACGCGGGCCTGGACGCCGCCGCGCTCTCCTGAGCGCCCCACCCACCGACTCCCTCACCGGGAGTCGCTGACCCACACCGAGTCCGCCTTTCGAAAGAAGGGCGGACTCATTCGTTTCCAGGTCCTACGTCCCCGGCCGGCTCCCCCCGGGTCCACCCGACCTCCCCGAGCGAAATCGCGCCCGAGGCCGAAAATCCGGCCCGCGCGGCGTCGCGGCGGTTCCTCCCGTCGACTCAGGGCCTCACCACCCCAGGCCCGCTGTCCGGGACGTCCCCCACCGCGAACCCTCCAGGTGAGCCGCGCGACTCTCGCGTCCACGCACCCGGTCTCCTCGGGGGGCAGGACGTCCGACGTGCGAAAACCCGCCGCAGGACTCACCGCCTGAATCCACCCTCCCGGGGGCCGGCAAATACAGACGCGCGAGGTTTCAACAGACATCCTCCCCGCCAAGTCAGACAGACCCACCCCCATTGACACACTTGTTTTCCCTGTTACTGTCTGGCCATCCCACGAATCAACATTTCGTGTGAATCATTGAGCGGCTGTGGCGAACGGTGGGCGTCTCCATCTTCGCTCGCGAAAAACCCCGGCGGCCCTCCGGGTCTCACCATCCACATCAATCACAGACACGCCCGGCGGGCGTGCTCGGCGGAGGCCTGTCTTGGGCAAGCTGGGAGGCACATTGGAGCTGATCCGCAGGCGTCTGGATGAGTTCATCCGGAACGCGGAGGCGGCGCCCCGGCAGGAGCCCTGGGTGGTGCTCTCCAACCTGACGGACAACCAGGGCAACCCCGCGGCCCCCGCGCGCGACGCGGTGGTGATGTTCCTGGCGAACATCCGGCACGAGACCATCGTCAGCACGTACAACCGCAGCGTGCCCGTGTCCGCGGACACATACGGCATCGTCGCGCCGCCGCTCTACATCGACCTCTTCGTCCTGCTGTACGCCAACTTCGAGGACCAGGCGTACCCCGTGGGGCTGGAGGCCATCTCCCACGTCATCAGCTTCTTCCAGCAGACACCGTGGTTCACCCAGCAGAGCCTGCCCGGGTTGGACCCGGACATCGACAAGCTCACGTTCGAGTTCGTCGACCTGGACCTGCTGGGCCTCAACCACCTGATGGGGCTCGCGGGTGTGAAGTACCTGCCGTCCGTCTTCTACAAGGTCCGGATGATTCCCTACCGGGGCGAGGCCCAGCAGGCCCAGGTGCCCGCGGCCAAGGGCGTCGAGGCGCCCGGCCAGCCCGAGGCGCTCCCATGAACCGCTTCCGACGCGCCAACGAGCGGGCCCTGCGCGGGCCCCTGCGGCCCGGGTACGGCGCGCGGACTCATGAACCCAAGGGCCTGGCCACGCCGGAGCCGCTCGAGGACGTCACGCTGCCGCGTCGCTACACCTTCGAGCGGCTGTTGAGCGTGGACCTGCGGCACACCTACTTCAATCGCTCCGAGGGCCGCTGCCCGGCCCTGGTCTGCCGACCCACGGCGGCCACGGCGGCGATGCTCCGGGACCTGGGCCTCATCTTCCGCGACGAGGGGACGTCCTTCACCGTCCTCTACGACTACAACCGCCGCGCGCAGCTGCTCAAGGCGATGGAGCGCCGGGAGAAGGTGGGCCAGTGGACGTGGCTGTCCTTCGTGCTCGTCCCGGACACGCCCTACTTCGTCAACTTCACGGACCTGCCCAGCGACTTCCAGCCCACGGAGGTCAACCTCTACTTCAACAACCTCCAGGCCCACTTCGCCGGCGAGCCGCCCTCCCCCGCGGACCAGGAGCTCCACTGCGCGGGCACCGCGACTGCGCCCGTCCTGCTCAACCCGGGAGAGCAAGTCACCGAGGCCAGCCGGCAGCGCGTGGTGCAGGTGCAGGTGCAGGTGCCGCTCGTGCCAGGGGCGGACGAGGTCGTCCTGCTGGACCTCTCCGGCGCGGAGGTCCTCTGCAGGCCCTGCAGCATCCCGGTGGTCCTGCTCCAGAAGCAGTCCCCCTCGCGCATCACCTGCGAGGAGGTGCGCGCGACGCGCGGACTCCTGGGCCGCGAAGAGCACGTGGGCGCCTTCCTCTACCTGGACCTCTCCGAGCTGCCCGAGGGCCTCTACACCATCCGTCAACTCGACGCCGCCGGAGCGACGCTCGTCGAGAGCACGGTCCTCTACACCCAGGCGTACCCGACGCCGCTCGGCTTCCTCGACCTGGTGTTGGCCAAACCCAGCGCCGACGACACGGGCCTGTATCCCTTGTGTGACTTGCACCTGGGCGCGGAGCAGACGCGCATCGTCCCACTGCGGGCGGAGCTGCGCTTCGAGCGACGGAGCACCCGCTGGTGCTACTACGTCGTGCCGCCCCGAGGCGTCCGCTACGACGTGCTGCGGCTGCTCGACGTGGGCTCGCCCCAGCCCGTCACCTTCTCCGGTCCGGTGCCCGTCACCGTCGCCGGAGCGGGTGACGCCTATCTCTTCGTCGCGGACCGGGAGCTGCCGCTCCAGGAGGTCCCCGACCAGCTCTTCGAGCTCACGGGGAGCCGGGTCCAGGGCGGCTTCGAGAGCACGCTGATGTCCAACGTGCCGGTGGCCTCGCCCGCGATGGTGCTGCCCCGCGTGGGCCCCATCCCCGGTGTCCTCCGAGGCACCCGCCCCTCAGGCATCCCCCGAGCGCCCCTGCCCTCCCCGCTCGAGCAGCGGGACTACTCGGACCTCTACCTGAACCTCTGAACCCCGAAGCCCACCCACGCAGCGAAGAGAGGACCCGATGTCCATCAGGCAAACCCGTAAAACTCCCGGCGTCTACGTCACCGAGCTGGACGCCTTCCCGCCTTCCGTCGTCGGCATCCAGACGGCGGTGCCCGCCTTCATCGGCTACACCCAGACGGCGACGCTCAGCGGCAAGCCCATCCCCAACAAGCCCGTCCGCATCAACTCGCTGGCCGACTATCAGCAGATTTTCGGCGGGGCGCCGGACCCGACGTTCGACCTCACCGAGGTCACCGACACCGCGAAGCAGAAGTCGGGCGACTACGACTTCCGGGTGTATGACGGCACCGCCGCCACGCCGGGCTGGAAGTACTACGACCTGGTCCCCGCGGTGAGCACCAAGTACGTCCTCTTCAACAGCCTGCGCCTGTTCTACGCCAACGGCGGCGGCAGCGCGTACATCGTCTCCGTCGGTGACTACAAGAGCGCGCTGGACAAGGCGACGCTCATCAACGGGCTGGCGGTCATCGCCGAGCAGGTGGGCCCCACCATGCTCGTGGTGCCCGACGCGGTGAACCTGGCCACGTTGGCGGACTACGGGGATGTCGCCACCGCCATGCTCTCCCAATGCGGCACGCTGCAGGACCGCGTCGCCGTCCTGGATGTGTATGGCTCCGCCACCGTCACCCAGGCCACCCTGTCCACCGTCATCTCCGACTACCGGGGCGTGCTGGGCAGCAAGTACCTCAACTACGGCATGACGTACTTCCCCTTCCTGCACACCACGGTGCAGGAGGTGAGCGACTTCGACTACACCAACATCCAGACGGACACGACACTCAAGGCCATCCTCACGCTGGAGAACGCCAATCTCTACGCCAACTCGCCCTCGCGCAAGGCGGCGGTGGAGCTGGACATCGGCAAGATTGGCACGCTCACCGACGCCGCGGATATCCAGGCGCTGAACCAGAACCTCACCGCCGCGCTGCCGCTCCTGACGGACATGCTGCGCATCATCACCCGCAAGGACGACGTGCTGCCGTCCAGCGGCGCCATGGCGGGCATCTACACCTGGAACGACGCCAACCGGGGCGTGTGGAACGCGCCGGCCAACGTCAGCCTCACCGGCGTCACCAGCACGACGTTCAAGCTCAACAACGACCAGCAGGCGGACCTCAACGTCCCGGTGGACGGCAAGGCCGTCAACGCCGTGCGCGAGTTCGTGGGCCGGGGCACCGTCGTCTGGGGCGCGCGCACGCTGGACGGCAACAGCAATGACTGGCGCTACATCCAGGTGCGCCGCACCCTCACCTACGCGGAGCAGTCCATCAAGGCCTCGTTGGACCGCTTCGTCTTCGCCGCCAACGACGGCAACACCTGGGCCTCCGTCACCTCCATGGTGTCCAGCTTCCTCCAGGGCCTGTGGTCCCAGGGCGGCCTGCTGGGCGCCACCGCGTCGGATGCGTTCAGCGTGGAGTGCGGGCTGGGCAGCACCATGACGGCGCAGGACGTTCTGGAGGGCTACATGGTCGTCCAGGTCACCCTGCAGATGATCCGCCCGGCGGAGTTCATCGAGCTGACCTTCAAGCAGAAGATGGAAGGCGCCAGCGCGTAGCGCCCGCCCGAACTTCGACGACTGATTCCACCCTTCACGAGTTCAACGAGGAGCCGCCATGGCAGGAGAAGTCCAAAACGATATCTGGCCGTTGCCGAAATTCTATTTCTCCGTCCAGCTGGGGGACGACACGTCCGTCAGCTTTCAGGAAGTGGATGGCCTGGAGACGGAGACTCAAGTCATCGAGTACCGGCACGGCAACAACCCCAGCTTCTTTCCCATCAAGATGCCGGGCCTGGGCAAGGTCGGCAACGTGAAGCTGCGCAAGGGCATCTTCATCAACGATGCTCGCTTCTGGGATTGGTACAACGAAATCAAGATGAACACGATTGCCCGGCGGACGGTCATCATCGCCCTGCTGGATGAGAAGGGCGCGCCGAAGATGACGTGGACCCTGAACAACGCGTGGCCCACGAAGCTCTCCGGCACGGACCTCAAGTCGGAAGGCAACGAGGTCGCCGTGGAGTCGCTCGAGGTCGCCTTCGAGACGCTCGTCGTCGCCGCCCCGTAATCCCAGTCATCGCCATGTCCGAACCCTACTATCCGCCCGGCGCGTTCTACTTCAGCGTCTCCGTCCTCGGCTCCGCGACCCTGCTCGCGGCGGCGAGCGATTTGGACGCCTCGTTCCAGGAGATCTCCGGCATCGAGGCCCACTGGGAGACGGAGGACGTCACGGAAGGGGGCGAGAACCGCTTCACGCACAAGCTGCCCAAGGCCGCCAAGTACGCAAACCTGGTGCTCAAGCGGGGCGTGGTGACGCGGGACTCGTTCCTGGCGGAGTGGTTCGGACAGAGCGTGGGCTCGGGGCTGTCATTGCCACTCCTGCCGCAGAACATCCTCGTGCTGCTGCTCAACGAGGATGGGCTGCCGCTGGTGGCGTGGGGCTTCATCAACGCCTGGCCATTGCGCTGGGAGGTGTCTTCGATGAGCTCCACGGAGAACCGCATCCTCACGGAGTCGCTGGAGCTGTCCTACAACTACTTCGAGCGTGTGAACCTGGGCAGCCCGGCCTCCGTCGCCGTCAAGCTGGCCCAGCTCACGTCCCGGCTGATGTGAGGCGCGCGCCATGCCCCTGGAAGTCAACGAGGTCGGCATCCAGATGAGCGTGCGGGGCGGCTCCGGCGAGGCGATTCCGGAGACGCCCAGCACGCCCGTGGGCGACTGCGGCTGCGACGACGAGAAGCAGGCGCACCAGAAGCTCGTGGACGACTGCGTGCGCCGCGTCCTCCAAATCTTGAAGACGCGACAGGAGCGGTAGCGATGGGGTTCTCCGGCAGCCTCGAGAAGATGAACGTCATCGCCTACCAGAAGTCCGACTTCACGTCGGAGGTCGGCCGCTACACCGTGTACATCAACCCGGCGTCGTACTCACAGACGTACTGCGTCAAGTACAACGACAATCAGACACAGGGCAGCCCCGGTGGCTCGCCGGACTTCAACCGGATTCCCGCGGACACGGTGGAGCTGGAGCTGGTGTTCGACGGCACCGGCGTGGTGCCCAGTCCGCTGCCGGGGCTGATGCCCTTCACCGACGACGGCATCGCCGAGCAGGTGTCCAAGTTCAAGAACCTGGTCTTCACCTACAACGGGAACATCCACAGCCCCAACTACCTGAAGCTGTCGTGGGGCACCTTCCTCTTCAAGTGCCGGCTGTCCAAGCTGAGCATGACGTACACGCTGTTCAAGCCGGACGGCACACCGCTGCGCGCGAGGGCCAAGGGAACGTTCCTTGGCTACAACGACGAGGTGGAGCTGGCGCTCAAGGCGAGGATGAGCTCGCCGGACCTGACGCACGTGCGCACGGTGCAGGCGGGAGACACGCTGCCGCTGATGTGCTTCCGCATCTACGGCACCAGCACGCTGTATCTCGAGGTGGCGCGGGTCAACGGGCTGTCTGACTTCCGGCGGCTCACCGTGGGCTCGAAGCTGCTGTTTCCTCCGCTGAAGGAGTCCCTGGCATGACCACGCCCTTTCCGGAGAAGAACGAAGGGGCGCTGGCGACGTTCGCGATTGAATCGAACGGCACCGTCATCCCCAAGACCTATCAAGTCATCAGCGTGGACACGTGGCTGGGCGTCAACAAGCTGCCGCGCGCGAAGCTGGTGCTGTTCGACGGCAGCGCGTCCACGGGCCTGTTCCCCATCAGCAGCCAGGACACCTTCCTCCCCGGGGCCAAGGTGGTCATCTCCGCCGGCTACGACGGGGACAACACGCGCATCTTCCAGGGAGTCGTCTGCCGGCAGGGGCTGGAAATCGACCAGTCCTCCGGCTCCAAGCTGGTGGTGGAGCTGACCGACGCGGCGATGAAGATGACGCTGGAGCGCAAGAGCGGCTTCTTCGAGAAGGTGAAGGACAGCGCGCTCATCAAGACGCTGCTGACGCGCAACGGGCTGTCCGGCGACGTCACCGCCACGACGGGCGTGCACGACGAAATCGTCCAGTACTACGCCACCGACTGGGACTTGATGGTGACGCGGGCGCAGCTCAACGGCCTGGTCGTCATGGCGGACGGCGGCGAGGTGACGGTGGCGGAGCCCAAGACTTCGCAGACGCCCGTCTTGAACCTCACCTTTGGCCGCTCCATCCTGGACCTCCAGGTGGAGATGGATGCCACCACCCAGTTGGACGCGTCCGCCATCAAGGGCTACACCTGGGACGCGGGCGCGCAGAAGCTCATCGAGTCCGGCCCGCGCAGCGTCTCCGTGAAGGAGCAGGGCAACGTCACCTCCGCCCAGCTGGCGCAGGTGTTCGGCGCGAAGAAGTTCGCGCTCCAGACGGGCGCGGAGTTGCAGCCCGCGGACCTCCAGGACTGGGCCTCCGCGGAGCTGCTCCTGTCGAAGCTGGCGAAGATTCGCGGCTCGGTGCGCTTCCACGGCAGCGCGCTGGCGCAGGTGGGGAAGATGCTGGAGTTGGGGGGCGTGGGGCCGCGCTTCAACGGCGCCGCCTTCATCAGCGCCGTGCACCACCACATCGAGGACGGGCGCTGGATGACGACGGCGGACTTCGGCCTGTCGCCGCGCTGGTTCACCGCGGAGAACCCGGACATCGCGGCGCCGGACGCGGCCGGACAGCTTCCGCCGATAAAGGGGCTGCAGACGGGCGTGGTGAAGCAGGTGGCCAAGGACCCCGGCGGCGAATTGCGCGTGCTGGTGGGGCTGCCGCTGCTCCAGGACCCGAGCAAGGGCGTGTGGGCGCGGCTGGGGACGTTCTACGCGTCCAGCGGCGTGGGCGCGCTGTTCTACCCGGAGGTCGGCGACGAGGTGGTGGTGGGCTTCATGAACGAGGACCCGCGCCACGCGGTCATCCTCGGCTCCGTGTACAGCAAGCAGCGCGCGCCGGCGTATCCCCCCGACGAGAAGAACACGCGCAAGGCCGTCGTCACCCGTTCCAAGCTGGAGCTGTCGTTTGATGACGAGAAGAAGGTCATCGTCATCAAGACGCCCGGCAATCACATCGTGAAGCTGGACGACTCGTCCGGCGCCATCTCCATTCAAGACAGCAACGGCAACACCGTGTCGCTGTCCAAGGGCGGCATCGCCCTGGACAGTGCCAAGGACGTGAAAATCACCGCCAAGGGAAACGTGGCGGTGACGGCCGGCGCCAACCTGACGCTGGAAGCCACGGGCAATGTCTCCGTGAGCGGCAAGCAGGTGGCGAACAAGGCGTCCGTGAGCTTCTCCGCCAGCGGCAATACCCAGACCGAGGTGAAGTCCGGTGGAATCCTCACCGTCCGCGGCTCGCTGGTGAAAATCAATTGAGCGCTGTCCCCGAAAGGTGCGCCCCATGCCTCCCGCCGCCCGCGTCACGGACTTCCATCAGTGCCCGATGACAACCCCCGTCGGCCCCGTGCAGGTGCCTCACGTCGGAGGCCCCATCGCCGGCCCCGGCGCTCCCACGGTGCTCATTGGCGGGCTGCCCGCCGCGAAGGTGGGTGATGTGGCCATCTGCGTGGGGCCACCGGACGCCGTGATGAAGGGCTCCACGACGGTGAAGGTGATGGGACTTCCCGCAGCGCGGCTCGGGGACAAGACGGCCCACGGCGGCACCATCCTCGTGGGGTTTCCCACGGTGATGATTGGAGGGTGAGCCACCATGGAGAAACAGCCCTCCTCCTTCCTCGGTACCGGGTGGAGCTTTCCACCCACCTTCTCCCGGTGCACCGGCGGCGTGCTCATGGTCAGCAATGACCAGGACATCCGCGAGAGCCTCTGGGTGCTCTTGTCCACCTCGCTGGGGGAGCGGGTGATGCTTCCCAGCTACGGCTGCGAGCTGCGGCAGATGGTCTTCCGCAGCATCAACACCACGCTGACGCGGCAGATCCAGGACTACGTCCAGCAGGCCATCCTCTACTGGGAGCCGCGCATCGCCGTGGACGCGGTGACGGTGCAGCGGGATGCGTCGGTGGACGGGATGCTGTCCATCACCGTCTCGTACATCGTCACGCAGACGAACACGCGCAGCAACCTCGTCTACCCCTTCTATCTCCAGGAGGGCAGCATCCCGGTGCAGGGGCCCTAGCCCATGGCCCCGCGCGAGACGAAGGTCGCCATCAACGACGCGCCCAGCCAGTTGGGACGCTGGCTGCGCGCCCTGGAAGCGGGCCATGCGCCGGTGGACGGGCGCACGCGCTCGGAGCTGCTCGACTTCGCGCCCCGCTTCGGCGCGCTCATCTACTTCTACGACTTGAAGAACACGCCGGATGGAGACTGGGCGGAGTTCTTCCTCGCGGACCCGGTGATGGTGCTCGCCTCCATCGACGCGCTGGACGCGAGCGCGGTGGAGGACCGCTTCCTCGTCACCGTGCGCGAGGTGGACGCGGCCCGCACCTTCGAGCGCTCCTACGCCACGTTGTCGGACGCCTTCCAGCTCGTCCTCGGCCTGGCCCGTCGCTTCGACCTCTGGTTGAGGGGCGCGGGCCTGGGCGCGCAGGGCGAGCTGTCCCGGTTGCTCGGCCAGGGCCTGGTCAGCGCCGTGGAGGGGCCGCTGTCCGGGGCGCTGCGCGCGCTGGTGAGCGCGGCGAAGGGCGCGGGGCTGCCCCAGGCGCTCGGGCGCGCGGTGCGGCTGGACACGGAAGGCATGCTGCCCCTCTGGGGGCTGGAGGACCTGCCCGCGGACGGCGCCAGCTACAAGGGCGCCTCCAAGGAAGCGCGGGCGCGCGCGGCGGCGGCGAAGCTGGAGCCACTGCTCGACCCGTTCCTCGATGCGCTGTCCCGACTCCAGGGCCTCACGGCGACGCTGCTGCCCACGGCGCTGGCGACAGGAAACCATCCGCCGCACCTGGCGCTCTACCAGTCCTTCGTGCAGCTCTTCCGCACCGCGCAGGACACCGTCAACACGGTGTCGGGCCGGTACGCCGGCTTCTATCACCGCGACGTGCTGCGCCTGCACCCCCGCGCCGCGCTCCCCGACAGCACGTACCTCACCTTCACCCTCGCCGAGGACGAGGAGGTGCGCGAGGCGACCGTCCCCCAGGCCACCCTGTTCCCCGCAGGCAAGCGGCCGGATGGGCAGGACATCCTCTTCGCCTCGGACACCTCGGTGGGCGTCACGCCGGCCACGGTGGCCCGGCGTCTGGCGCTGCGCGTGCTGCGCGGCCCCCTGCTGCCGCTGGCCTCGCCGCTCGCGGACGAGGAGGCCACGCTCACCGTCGTCCAGCAGGTGCTCTCCTCGGAGATGCCGCTGGAGCCGGAGCAGACCGACGCGGAGTCGTCCTCCGACGAGCGGCTTCCCGGCTGGGCGACGTTCGGCGCGGTGCGAGAGGGTGTGACGCCCACCACCGTCACGGTGCCAGCGACGCTCGGCTTCGCGCTCGCGTCCCGCTACCTGCTGCTGACGGGGGGCACTCGCGTGGTGACGCTGGACGTTCCGCTCGTTCCCGCCTCCGCGAAGCGGCTGAACACCCTGTTGACGGCGCTCGCCTCGGCGACGGGGTTGGATGCGCGGAGCGTGCTTCGCCAGGTGCTGCACGAGTCCTTCACGCTCCAGGTCTCCACCGCCGAGGGCTGGCTGACGGTGGAGCACTACGAGCCCCTCCTCTCGCCTCCGCCCCAGGCGGAAATCGTCGAGCCGGGGCTGCGGGGCTTCGGCCTCTGGTTCGAGCTGACGCCCTCCGCGCCCGCCGTGGTGCCCAATGGCACCGGCCCCACGCCGGACCTGCCCATGCTCCGGGCCTTCCTGAAGCCCGAGCCCGTCACGCTGCAGGGCGGCGTCGAGGTGCACCCCGTGTCGCTGCTGGACGCGGTGGACTTCTCCACGCTGGAGCTGCACGTGCGGGTGTCCGACCTGACGGGCGTGAGCGTGGAGAACACGCAGGGGGAAGTGGACCCGAGCGTCCCCTGGGCCCTGTTCGGCTCGGAGCCCGTCGTCGGCTCCTACGTGCGAATCCGCCACACGGAGCTGTTCGTCAAGCGGCCCGACACCCTGCGCCTCTCGCTGGACTGGTTCAACCTGCCCTCCAACAAGGACGGGTTTCACGGTTACTACCGTGACTATGTGGTGGGACCGGACGGCAAGCCCATGGCCGACCTCTTCGACAACCAGAGCTTCCTGGCGGACCTGCGCGTGCTCCAGCCGGGCTCCTGGATGTTGCAGCCGCTCATGTCACCGCTCTCCCCGGTGACGTCGCTGGAGGACGCGGAGGACTGGGACACCGTGCGCGGCTACCTCTTCCGCACGAAGGACGACTGCGCCAATCCCACGCCCTCCGTGAGGGGCGAGCTATGCAAGGACACGGTGTTGGAGCAGTTCGACATCAGCCCCAGCACGCCCCCCAACTACTACGACCCCGCCACCAGCGCGCTGGAGCTGCGGCTGGCCGCGCCGTCGTATGCCTTCGGGGATTCGCTCTACACCCTCAACGTCCTGAACGCGGTGCTGGCCGAGCTGCCGGACCCGCTCGACCAGAGTCCGCTGAGCCCGCTGGAGCCCAAGGACCTGAAGTATCCCAATCCTCCATGGCTGCCCCAGCTCCAGAAGCTGGGCATCCACTACTCGGCGCACTGCACGCTGGAGGACGCCCGCTTCTTCCACCTGCTGCCCTTCGAGGGCTTCAAGCAGGTGACGCCCGAGGCGCGGCGCCCCTTGTCGCTGCTGCCGCGATTCAAGGCGCCGGCCAACCTGTATCTCGCCTTCACGGGGCTGGACACGGCGCAGACGCTCACGCTGCTGTTCCAGTTGAGCGGCACCTTCATGGGCGAGGGGGCGCCGCCCGTCGTGAGATGGGATTTGCTCACGGCGGCGGGGTGGAGCGCGCTCGCGCCATCGCAGGTCCTCTTCGATTCGACGGGAGGCTTCCAGGGCACGGGCATCCTCGCGCTGAGCCTTCCGGCCTTCAGCTCCGAAGAGAGCACGCTGATGCCCTCCGGCGGCGAGGAGTCGGAGTTCCAGTGGGTGCGCGCCTCGGTGTCGGACGACGCGGAGGCGTTTCCCCGGACGCTCGACATCATCCCGCACGCGTTGCTGGCCACGCGGCAGGAGCCCGGCGTGGACGTGGAGACGCCGGTGCCGGCCGGGAGCATCACCCTGTCCGTGCAGGAGCTGCCCGACATCGGCGGAATCTCCCAGCCGATGCCGTCGTTCGGCGGACGTCCGCCGGAGACACCTCGCACCTTCGAGGCCCGCGCCTCTGAGCGGCTGCGTCACAAGGAGCGCGCCGTGCTCGCGTGGGACTACGAGCGCCTGGTGCTGGAGCGCTTCCCGTCCATCTGGAAGGTGAAGGCCCTGCCGGGCCACGCGCCACTCCAGTCCGGCGTGCCTGGCGCGGTGCTCGTCGTCGTCGTACCCGGAAGGGATGGGACGACGTCGGCGGACTCCACGGTGCCGCAAGTCACGTCGGACACGCTGGAGCGCATCCAGGGCTATCTCCAGGAGCGCGCCAGTCCCTTCGCCCGGATACGCGTCGTCAATCCCATCTACGTGCGTGTCACGGTGAAGGCCCTGGTGGACTTCCGCGTGGGTGAGGATGTCGGCGCGAGCATCGACCGGCTGGACCGCGAGCTCGTGGAGCACCTGTCGCCCTGGTACCAAGACGCCTCGCGCGCCACGCGGCAGGGACAGTACGCGTCCGAGGCCGACATCTCCGACTTCATCCAGACGCGGCCCTATGTCCAGGCGCTGCTGTCGCTGGAGCTGGGGCACACGCCTCCGCCCGAGGCGCTGGAGTCCGACTGGTACTTCCTCACCTCCGCCACGCGGCATGAGCTGCAAGCCGCCGGTGCGCCAGCCGCCGAGCCGCTGGCGGATGGCTACTGAGCCCCTTCGTCTTCGTGGAGCCCTCCATGGCAGAGCCCGTCACCGTCACCGCCGAGCCGCCCGAGAACTTGGGCCTGAACTACGTGGCCCTCAAGGAGGAAGGCACCGCGCTCATCCAGCAGCTCGCAGGCGACATCTGGACGGACTACAACGAGACCGACCCGGGCGTCACCACGCTGGAGCAGCTCTGCTACGCGCTCACGGAGCTGTCCTACCGGGCCTCGTTTCCGCTCGCGGACCTGCTGTTGGATCCGGTGACGGGCCTCATCGACCCGGCACGACAGGGCCTCTTCCCCGCGCGCGACATCCTCCCGTGCAACCCGGTGACGGAGCGCGACTATCGCAAGCTCCTCATCGACCGGGTGCCCACCGTCGGAAACGTCTGGCTCACGCCCGTCACGTCCGGCGAGGTGCAGGGGCTCTATGACCTGGGCATCTACGCCCCGGGCGGGCACGACTGCGCCACCGACGAGCGCGCCCCCGACGCCATCATCGATGCCGTCCGCCGCGTCTATCACCGGCACCGCGGGCTGTGTGAGGACCTGCGGGACATCACCGTGTTGGAGAACGTGGAGGCCGTCGTCTCCGCCGACGCGAGCATCGACGAGAGCCGCACGCCCGAGCTCATCCTCGCCGGGCTGTTCTTCGACATCGGGAACTTCCTCGCGCCGGAGCCTCGCCGCGAGTCGCTGAAGTCCCTGCTCGATGCGGGCCGCACGACGGACGAAATCTTCGAGGGGCCGCTGATGAACAACGGCTTCATCGCCGACGCGGAGCTTCAGCCCAAGGCGACCTCCATCGCCCTCCAGGACCTCACGCGGGTGATGGTCCAGACGCCGGGCGTCACCAGCGTCCGCAACGTGAGCCTGCGCGCGGACGGTGCGGTGGCGGTGGGACCGGACGGCGCGCTCCCCGTCGCGTTGAATCAGGTGCTCGTCCTGGACACGGCGACGGACTCGAAGCGGGGCGGGTTCTCCATCCGCCTGTTTCGCAATGGCGTCGAGGTGAAGCCCCAGCCCGCGCGCGTGCGACGGGAGCTGGAGCGCCTGTGGGCCGAGCAGCGCCGCACCTATCCCCTGGCGTCGCAGTACGAGGAGTACCTCGCCATGCCCCAAGGGCAGCGCCAGGACTTCCGAAGCTACACCTCCATCCAGACGCAGTATCCGATGGTCTACGGCATCGGCTCTGCGGGGCTGCCCGAAGGAGCGACCCTCGCGCGACAGGGACAGGCGCGGCAGCTCAAGGGCTACCTGCTCGTCTTCGAGCAGCTCCTCGCGGACTTCTTCGCGCAGCTCTCGCACGTCCGGGACTTGTTCTCCGGCGATTCGGAGCTGCGTCAGACGTACTTCTCGCAGTCGCTCGCCGACTCCGTCCCCGACGTGGAGGCGCTGCTCAAGCGGGAGGCTCCTGGTGAGGACTCGTCGGGCTATGCGCGCGGCTTGAAGGAGCTGGTCGCGAGCCAGGACCCCGTCACCGAGCGCCGCAACCGGTTCCTCGATGTCCTGCTCGCGCTCTGCGCGGAGGGGCTCGAGGATGACGCGGTGGTGGACGTCGCCTGGGAGGGAAGCCCGAAGGCGGTGCAGTCCGAGCGGTTGATGGAGGCGAAGCTCGCGCTGCTCCATCACCTGGTCAAGAGCACGCATGGACGCGGGCGCGGCATCGACTACCTGGAGCGACCGGGCCCCGGGAATGTCGCGGGCATGGCCATCAAGAGCCGCATCCAGCTCGGGATGCACGAGGCGGATGCGCGGCCGCTCATCGACACGCTGGATGAGCACGGACTCGACCTCTCGGACTCGGGTGAGCCCGCGCCGGAGGGACGCGCGCTGGCTCGGCATGTGGACACCATCGAGGAGCGCTTCTCGAGTGTCGGTTCCCTGCCTGCTCCGGAGAGCCCGTCCTCCGCGCCGTTGAGAGCACAGGCGGTGAGCGGTGCCTTCCTGGGGGCCGCGGGCTCGCTGGAGAACTTCCGCGTGGGGACCTTGCCGGGCGATTCCTCCGTGGCGCTGGTGTGCAAGGCGCCCTCCGAGAAGGGGTGGCATCTGGCGGGGAAGTTCCCGGACACCGGCAGCGCCGTGGCCCGCGCGCATGCGCTGGTCGACCAGGTGGGCACGCTCAACCGGCAGCGCTCGCAGCTCTACATCGTGGAGCACGTGCTGCTGCGGTCCGCGCGTCGCGACGGCGAGGACGCGTTCCCCTACAGCTTCACGGTGACGGCCGTCATCTCCACCGCGACGCGGCAGTGGAGTGACTCGGAGTTCCAGACCTTCGCTCGCGAGGTCATCCGGAGCAACGCGCCCGCGCTCGTGGTGGCGGACTGCTTGTTCCTCGGCCCTTCGCGCATGGCCCGCTTCGAGCGGCTCTACTGGGCGTGGAGGAACGCGCTCCGCGAGGAGGACTCGTCGGGACTGGCCACGGCCTCGGCTCGACTGCGGGACTTCCTGGAGGTGGCGACGCGCGAGGCCGAGGTGGCTCCCGCATGACGGGCTCGCGGCACCACATCCGGAAGCAGACGCTCCACGTGGAGTTGGAGTCGGAGGCCCAGGCGATGGAGCTTCAACCTCGGCTGAGCGACTTCAACCGGCGACGACTGCTGGCCATCATCGAGCAGGTGTTCGACGCGGTGGATGTGCCGGGCCTGCACCTGCGCATCGACCGGTTGGATGTGGACCTGGGGACGGTGCCGCTCGACAACTTCGAGCAGGTAGTGGAGGAGCGGCTCACCGCCCGGCTGCGCGAGGTCGTGGAGCAGGCGGTGCTGGCCCGGCGTATGGCGCCGCCTTCGGGAGAGCAGCCCCGGACCGAGGCGGAGGTGCGGCTGGAGCTGTTCGAGCACTACCTGTTGCACGGCACGCTGCCGTACTGGGCCCCCGGTGGCGCGGGGTTCTCGTTCGGAGCCCTCTTCGCACAGGTGGCGATGAGCGACCCCCAGGCCCTGGTTCGACTGGTGGGCAGGCATGCCTCGATGGGAGACGTGCTGGACCGGCTGGTGCTCCAGTTGGACCAGCGCTCCTTGGAGCGGCTCATCACGCTGCTGGAGCCGAAGCACGCGGCGCTCCTCATCGACTACATCGTCAGCCTCCAGGCGCTCCATCGGGTCAAGCCCGTCGTGCCACTGAGCGACCGCGGCCTGTCGCGCCTGCTCTGGTCGCTGACGCTGACCTATCTGGTGAAGGAGGCGGGTTCACAGTTCAACCGCAAGAGCGCGCTGAAGCAGCTCCTGGAAGGCGTCGCCGAGAGTCAGGGCCTGGAGTACCCGGAGCTGCTCACCACGCTGGGCATCGGCTTGGAGCAGGTGCGCAAACGACACCCGGTGCTGGCCTCGCTGTCCTTCGTCATCGGGGAGCTGGTGCGGGAGCTTCCTCCGCCTGTTCCGGAAGCCGTGGAAGTGGAGGAGTACGACGCGGAGGAGCTGACGGTGCCGGAGACGGCGTCGGCTCGGTATGAGCTGACGGAGGCGCTTCGCTACTACCTTCAGCACGGGGTGTTGCCGTGGGGCACGCTCGTGCGCATGCCGGAGCTGACGGCGGAGCGCCTGGTGGCGACGTTGCCGGAGCTGCCCCGCTCGCTTCAGCGACGGGCGCTTGCGTGGGAACAGCCGGGAGGGTCACTGACTCGACTGGTGCGCGCGGTGCGGAGGATTCCGGAGGAGACGCTGGCGAAGCTGCTCGTGCGGCTGATGCCTCCTTCTGGCGATGAAGGGAGTCCGCTGCGCTCGGCGCTGCCGGTGTTCGTGGCTCGGGCGGAGGACAAGCCGCAGTTCTTCGCTCGGTTGATTTCGGCGCTCCTGGATGGGAGGCCGGTGGACCTGGAGGAGCTGGCGGCGCCTCGTGCGGGGGCGTTCGCGGAGGCTCGGAGTACGCCTGAAGCGGAGCTGTCCCGGTGGGAGGCCCATGCGCTCAAGTCGGCGCTGGTGAGTCGGCTCCGATTCGGAGGGCAGACGGGGCCCACCGTGGCGGAGTTGCTGGCTGCGCTGCTGGTTTCATTTCCGGAGGACACTCGACACTTCCTGCTCGCGCTGCGCGACGTCGAGGTGCTGAGGACCGCGCTGGTCGAACAGAGCGAGCCGGAGCTGATTGAGCGAGCGATGGACCTGCTGCGCCCCCGTGAATCGGGCACGCTGAATGCGCTGCTGGGGGCGCTGAATACGTTGCCGGAGCGAGTCCTTCCACGCGGCAGGGAGGGGGCTCGACAGGAGGTGTTTCACGAGCTGTTGCTGCTGGGGGAGACGGCTCCGCTGGCGCAGAGCGCGTTCAGCCGGTTGTTGAAGCGACTGTTCGGCTCGGTGATTCCGGGAGAGGTCCGTGAGTTCCTCCTTCGGACCGTCATGGCTTGGGAGGCGGCGGGGCAGTTGCCGGCGAAACAGGTTCAGGCGTTCCGTGGTGCACTGGCAGATGCAGGCCCTGCCCATCCTTCAACCGTGGTCCATCGGGCGCAGTGGGGGAATGAAGGAGCAGAGGTGTTCGCGCCCTCGGCCGCCTCCGTGGATGCGGCCCTGACTGAGGCGGCATCCGTCGGACTCCGGTCACCAGCGACACACGAGCAGGAGCACATCCGTTCTCGGCACGTGGACGCGGTGGACCCGCGGACCGCCGCGCTCCGCCAGATGCAACACGCGCACGAGATTGAGGGGGAGCAATTGCCTGCTCGGAGCGTGGACATGAAGGTCCCGCAATCGCTCGCGAGCCTCCAGACCTCTCGGACCCACGAAATGGAGGCGGAACAGCCAGCTCCTCGGTTCGTGGACACGATGGACTCGCCATCCAACGGGAGCATCCAGACTTCGCTCACGCACGAAGTCGATGCGGAACTCGTGGAGGCGAAGCTGGACCCTGCACGCTCGAGGGAAGAGGAGACGGAGCGCGTGCATCCTCGGCAAGTGGGTACCGAGGCCGACTCACCGTCCGAGAGTCTTGGGCCTCCGAGCATTCACGCAGCGGATGGGGTGCAAGTTCCTGCACGACAGGTTGTGCCCTCAATCGAGGACCTCACGCCGTCACTTGTGCACGACGCAACGACTTCGTCGGCGACGCCGTCAGGAGGGCCTGTCGATTCATCTCCTGCGATTCGCGAGCCTGCTCGCGCGCACGAGGAAAGAGAGGGAGTCGCTCCGCCGGAGTGGACGAATACAGCGCTTGTTGAGCCGATACAGGAACGTTCCAGACAAGAGCGTGCTCCTGAAACAGACTCGGCACTGGTTTCCCAGGCGACGGAGGCGGCGAATCGAAACGAGTTCCCTCCCACAAGCCTCGGACTCTTCCCTGCGTCCGGCGCGGATGCGGAACCCACCTCTCTGGCGGAGCACGCATCTCCTACCGATTCACTCACCGAGAGCCTCGGACGTCCACGTTCGCCAGCGGTGGACGGAGGTTCCAGTCATCCGAAGCAGTCCGGCTCAGACCGGGTCGACAAGCCACTCTCAACGAACCTCGGGAGTTCACGTTCGCCGGAAGTGAATGCCTCTTCTGTTCATCTGGAGGGGCAAGACACTGCTCCGGCCGAACAGTTGCCCTCTACGAACCTCGGGCGTTCACGTTCGCTGGAGGGGGATGCTTCTTCCCCTCATCGGGAATGGCCCGACGCTGCTCCAGTTCAGTCGCCATCTACGGATCTCGGGAGTTCACGTTCGCTGGAGTTGAATGCATCTTCCGCTCAGCCTGAGCAGCCCGACGCTACCCTTACCAAGCAGCCATCCACTGCGGGCCTGGAGCGTTCACAACAACCCGAGGTGGACGAAGTCGCTCATCCGAGAAATGCCGACGTTGTCCTGGGCGAGCAGTCTCCCTCCGCGAATCTTGAACGTTCGCGTTCGTCAGAAGTGGCCGAAGCGTCCGCTCATCCGATTCAGCCTGACGCTACTCAGGCCGAGCAGTCGCCTTCCAAAATCCGCGGGCGTTCACGTTCGCCAGACGTGGCAACAGCGTCCGCTCATCCGATTCAGCCTGACACCACCCCGGTCGACCAGTCGTCAGCGATCCTCGGGCATCCACGTTCGCCCGACGTGGCCGAAGCATCCGTGCATCCGCTTCAGTCTGACGCTGCCCAGCCCGACCAGTCTCCCTCCGCAAGCCTCGGGCGTTCACGTTCGCTAGAAGCGTCCGCTCATCCGGCACACCCTGACGCTGCCCAGGTCGCGCAGTCGCCCTCTGCGAGCCTCGTGCATTCACGTTCGCCGGAAGTGGCCGAAGCCTCCGTTCCTCAGGAGCAGTCCAACACTGTTCCTGCCGAACAGTCGCCATCCACGAATCGCGAGCATTCGCGCGGCGCCACCTCGCACGCGGCAAACACTTCGACGGAAGCAGCGCGTCCAGAACTCCAAGGCGACAGGCCCACGCGCATCTCCTCCCGCGAGGACTCACGCCTTCAGCCACCGCAGACTGCCTCCGCGCCACACCATCCAGGCTCTGGCTCCACTGCGGAGGCCACGCGTCCTCCAATTGCCTCGCACGAACACAGCGGCCCCACGGCATTCACGCGCGAGCCGCCTCCAACAACCACCGCGCCTGTCCACGCCACCCCATTTCCTCGCGACACCTCAACGACCCAACCAGGCAACAGTCCATCGCCAGAGCCAAGCTCCGACGAAGCGCCCGACTCCGCCGCCCAGTCCACGAATCTCCAGGGACATGAAGCCCGCGAAGCCCTCTTCTCGTTCCTGCTCGCGGAGAGCGCGGACCGCTACGCCGGCCTGTCGGACGACGCACTGCTGCGCCTGCTCCAGTCCCTCCTGGATGAGTCACCAGAAGTACTCCGCGGCTTCGTCCGTCGACATGCCCACCGCAAGCGGCTCCAGGAACACTGGGCCCGAAGCCTTCCGGACTCCGTGCTCGCGCGCTTCAGCGCCGTGCTCGCTCCCCACGTCCACGCCGCGCTCCTCTCCGCCACCGAAGTGCTCGCCGCCGCGTGGCAGGAGGTCGCCCCTCCCGGTACACCCGCGCTGACGGAGCGGTCCGCCTTCTGGCGCTTCATCCTGGAGCTTCTCGGCGAGCGTCCTGGTGGAAGCCTCACGATGGAACAGCTCGTGTCCGCCTTCTTCGAGCACTTCTCCGCGCGCCTCCACACCGCCCAGCCCAGCCATCGGGACTCGCGCAGCACCGCCGAGCGCCTCCTTGAGCGCGCCATCGAGCTCGCCCGACACGAAGCCGTCCCGCGCCTCGGCGCCCTGCTCCATCAACGACGAGCCGCCCTCGTCACCGCGTGGACCACCACCACCCGCCCCGACTCGCGACGCTCCAGCACCTCGCGCTCCCGTCCCTCGAAGGACTCGCGTCGGACCGCCTTCAAGCTCGGAGAGGAGAAGCACGGCGGCACGCCCATCTACGTCGACAACGCGGGCCTCATCCTCGTCAGTCCCTTCCTCCCTCACCTCTTCCGGGAGCTCGGCCTGTCACGCGTCGACGACACGGGAAAAACCCACCTGGACCCCGAGCCCGCCACGCGCGCGGTACACCTGCTCCAGTACCTCGTCGACGGCCGCACCTCCGCGCCCGAGCCGCTGCTCGTCCTCAACAAAATCCTCTGCGGCCTCTCCGTTCCCACTCCCGTCCCCAGCGGCATCGACCTGACCGAGCGCGAGCAGTCCCTCTGCGACCGGCTCCTCAAGGCCCTCATCGCCAACTGGACCATCATCGCCAACACCTCCGTCGCCGGCCTGCGAGAGACCTTCCTCCAACGCGAAGGCCGGCTGGAGCATCTCGACGACCGCTGGAAGCTCCAGGTGCAGCGCAAGACGCTCGACGTGCTCGTCGACCAGGTCCCCTGGAGCATCTCCATCCTCACCCATCCGTGGATGCCTCAGCCCCTCTATGTCTCCTGGTAGCGCCATGGCCCCCGCCTCCACTCCCGCCTCGAATGCCAGGTTCATCCGCGCCGAGGTCGCCTGGTTCAGCCAGTTCCTGGACCTCCGCCTCAAGCAGCACGCCGGAGAGCCGCCCCACGACGACCTCCTGGAAGCACTCCCTCCTCCCCGCCTCCCCAAGAAGGCCACGCCCTACTCCGACGTCCTCCGCGAGCTGAAGCTCCAGCCTCCCGAGCGACTGCTGCTCGTCCTCGCGTACCTGCCCCATGTCCAGCCCGCGGCCCTGGACCCGCTCTTCATCCGCAACCAGGCCCTGGACCGCCGCTTCACCGAGTTCGGCGGACTCGCGGGCAGCTCCCACGGCGGCTTCCTCCCCACCGGCGAGACGGCGCTGTTCCTCCTCGCCGGAGAGGACCTCTCCAAGCGGCTGTCCCATCACCGCCTCTTCCATCCCGAGCACCCGCTGCTCGCGCGCCGCGTGCTGCGCCTGGAGCGCCGTCACCCGGACGAGCCACCCCTGTCCGCCGCCCTCCAGCTCACGCCGGAGTACCTGGAGCGCCTCACCACCGGAGGCACCTACCAGCCTCCCTTCGGCCCGGAGTTCCCCGCCCAGCGCATCACCACGCTCCAGGACTGGGACGACCTGGTGCTCGACGGCCCGCTGCGCGAAGACTTGGAGGACATCATCACCTGGGCACGCCACCAGGAGACGCTGATGGACACGTGGGGCCTGCGCAAGCAGCTCAAGCCCGGCTACCGCAGCCTCTTCCACGGCCCTCCCGGCACCGGCAAGACGCTCACCGCGTCGCTCCTGGGCAAGGCCACCGGCATGCCCGTCTTCCGCGTGGACCTCTCCAAGGTGGTGTCCAAGTACATCGGCGAGACGGAGAAGAACCTCGCCAGCCTCTTCGACCACGCGCAGCTCCAGCGCTGGATTCTCTTCTTCGACGAGGCCGACTCCCTCTTCGGCAAGCGCACCGAGTCGCGCAACGCCAATGACCACGCCGCCAACCAGCAGATCTCCTACCTGCTCCAGCGCATCGAGGACTTCCCGGGCATCGCCCTGCTCGCCAGCAACCAGCGCACCCACTTCGATGAGGCCTTCGCGCGCCGCTTCCAGTCGATGATCCACTTCCCCATGCCCGGCCCCGCGCAGCGCCTGCGCCTCTGGGAGGCGTGCTTCCGCGACAAGCCCTTCACCCTCGCGTCCGATGTGAACCTGCCCCGCCTGGCCCGCGAGCACGAGCTGTCCGGCGGCGCCATCATCAACGTCCTCCGCCACGCGTGCCTCAGGGCCATCGTCCGCGAGCCCCAGGAGATTCGCGCCCAGGACCTCCTCCACGGCATCAGCCGCGAGCTCCACAAGGAAGGCCGCTACTCCCTCCCCGGGCGTTGAACCCTGTTTAACAGGTCCTCCCAGACAACATTGATTGACGAATCAATCCATCGGTACGGTGGGCGCCCCCTCTACCCAGCAGTCCCGAGGTGCTCCATGGCGCAGCGTCTTGCCCCCCGGTTGCTCCGACTGCCGTCCCTCCTCCTGGCGTTGTTGCTTCCCTTCGCCGGAGCCGCCGCCGCTCCACATCCCACCCCTGTCGTGCGCGCCGTGCTCGCGGCGGTGCCGACCACCGCGTTCCAGTTCGTCGACATCCCCGTCGGCGACGGCGTGGTGCTGAAGGCCAACTTCATCGCGCCGACGACGCCCGGCCCCCACCCCGCCGTCGTCTTCATCGCGAGCTGGGGACTCAATGACTTGGAGTACCTGGCCCAGGCCAAGGCGCTGGCGCAGAAGGGCTATGTGGCCCTGTCGTACACGCCGCGCGGCTTCTGGGCCTCGGGTGGCGGCATCGACACGGGCGGGCCCGCGGACATCGCCGACACCTCGCGCGTGCTCGACTGGCTGGTGGCGAACACGCCGACGAACAGCGCGCGCATCGGCCTGGCGGGCGTGTCGTACGGCGCCGGCATCTCCCTCATCGCCTCCGGGTTCGACTCTCGCGTGAAGGCCGTGGCCGCGCTCTCCGGCTGGACGGACCTGGTGGCGTCGCTGTACGGCGGTGACACGCGCAGGCCGCAGGCGGTGGCCCTGCTGGACCTCGCCTCGCGCCTGCTGGGCCGGCCCAGTCCCGAGCTGCGCACCAGCATCGACAACTACTTCGCCAACCGCGAAATCGAGGCCATCAAGAGCTGGGGCCGCATCCGCTCGGCCTCCACCTATGTGGGCCGCATCAACGCGAACGCGCCCGCCATCCTCATCGCGAATGCGTTTGGCGACAGCCTGTTCCCCCCCAACCAGCTCGCCGGGTTCTTCGGCCAGCTCACCGGCCCCAAGCGCCTGGAGCTCGCGCCCGGAGACCACGCCGTCGTCGAGGCCACCGGCCTGGCCGGCCTGGACAACCATGTGTGGACGAGCGTGCACCGCTGGATGGACCAGTACGTGGCCGGCATCGACACGGGCATCGGCAACGAGGCCCCCGTCGTGCTGCGCACCTATGACGGCGACGTGGAGGGCTATGCGAACTGGGCCGCCGTGTCCTCGGGCATGCAGCGCCACGCGCTGGGCGCCATCCGCCTGCTCGACGGCACCGGGACGCTGGGAGGCTCCTCCTCCACGTCCTCGCGCACCCTCTTCAGCGGCTTCGACACCACCGCCGACGCGGGCGTCGCGCTGCTCACCAACGGGCTCCAGGCGCTCACCGGCATTCCCCCCATCGTCTGGATGCCGAGCGTCAACCGCCTGAACGCGGGCGTGTGGACCTCCTCCCTCTCCACGCGCGCCCTCTCCATCCGCGGCGTGGCCACGCTGCGGCTGCGCATCACCCCGACGACGGCGTCGGGCACCGTCGTCGCCTACCTGTATGACCTGGCCGGCGACTTCGGCGGCCTCATCACCCACGTGCCCCTGAGCTGGCAGGGCGCCACGCCCGGCGCACCGCTGGACCTGGACCTGGTGTTCCCCGCCACCGCGTACGACGTCCCGGCCTGGCACCAGCTCGCGCTCGTCGTCGACACCGAAGATCCGCTCTACTTCGACGCCAACACCACCGGCGCGCCGCTCGCGCTCGGCGGCCCGTCCTGGCTCGACCTGCCGCTGCGCTGACCCTGCGCTCCTCCCTCCCGAGCTCCACGCAGGCTCGGGAGGGTCTGTCTTCACCCGCCCCTGACCTGACACGTCAACGGCACGCGCGCTCGCGTCCGGACGTGCCCTGACACGTCAGGGAGGCCGCTCCACGCCTGCCCGACTCCTCACGACGCCCTGGCCCGGGGCGTGCACATGTGCGCTCGCACACATTTGGTGGCTGAAGGCCGCGCGCGCTCCTGATGAGCCGCGCGGATGTGGAGGAACCCTTGAATCCTAGAAGTCGTCATCCCCTGCTCGGAGGACTCGCCGTTCTCTGCGCGCTTTCGACCCAGGCGCAGGCCCAGCGAATCCCGAGCATCGAGCTGGAGAGGCTGCAGCTCAACCCAGGCGCGAAGGACAGCCTCGTGCTGTCCACCGGCGACCTGCTGCCGGACGGAACGTTCCGCCTCGGCCTCACGGCGCACTACGAGCACCAGCCCCTGGTGCTGCTGCGCAACGACGAGGTGCAGGGCACCGTCATCTCCAACCGCGTGTCGGTGCACTTCAGCGGCGCCTACGCGGTGACGGACTGGCTGGAAGTGGGCGCGCAGGTGCCCGTCGTCACGCAGTGGGGCCCGGAGACGCGCGCGCTCGGCTACGACAAGCCGGGCACCCTGGCGCTGGGCACCCCCTGGCTGCAGGCCCGCGCGGGCCTGTTGTCGGAGTCGCGCGGCGGGCCGCTGGACGTGGGCCTGCACCTGGGCGCGGCGCTGCCCTTTGGCAGCGAGGAGGTGCTCACGAAGGATGATGGCTTCGTCTTCACCCCGCGCGTGGGACTCGGCAAGAAGCTGGGCGACACCTGGCGCGTGGGCGCCGACGTGGGCGCGCTGGTGCGGACCAAGACGTACGCCCTCACCCCCGGCGCGGATCCGCTGCGCGACGAGATGGGCGTGGAGATGAACGGCGGTGTGAACCTCACCGCGAGCCTTTTCGGCCTGCGCGAGGAGCTCGTCGTGCGCGGCACGCTGCCCTTCGCTGACGCGCCCAAGTCGCTCGAGGTGCTGCTCGGCCTGCGCACGCAGCCGAAGAGCGGCGCCGAGCTCTACATCATGGGCGGCCCGGGCTTCGGCGAGACGCCGGGCACCCCGCAGTTCCGCGTGCTGGGCGGCGTCAACTTCGGCCCTGACACCACGAAGGTGGCGTCATGTGTCGCGGGCAAACCCCACGACGCGGACCGCTGTCCGGACCTGGACGCGGATGGCGACGGCGTGAAGAACGTGGCGGACCGCTGCCCGACGGCGCCGGGCCTCGCCGAGCTCAACGGCTGCGCGGACACGGACGACGACCAGGACGGCCTGATGAACCTGGCGGACCGCTGCCCCGCCAACGCGGAGAACCTCAACGGCTTCGAGGACGCCGACGGCTGCCCGGATGACCCGGACACGGACGGCGACGGCCTGGCCGACTCCAAGGACACCTGCCCGCGCGAGCCGGAGGACCTGGACGGCTTCGAGGACGCCAACGGCTGCCCGGACCCGGACAACGACAAGGACGGCGTGGCCGACGCGCGCGACGCCTGCATGAACGAGGCGGGCCCGAAGGAGAACCGCGGCTGCCCGGACAAGGACCGCGACGGCGACGGCCTCGTGGACCGGCTGGACAACTGCCCCGACGAGCCGGGCACGGAGAAGAACCACGGCTGCAAGCAGAAGCAGCTGGCGAACATCGGAGAGGGCCAGATTCGCATCCTCGAGTCCGTCTTCTTCGAGAACAACCAGGACGTCATCAGCGCCCGCAGCCACAAGCTGCTCGACAGCGTGGCGTCCATCCTCGCGTCGCACCCTGAAATCGAGAAGCTGCGCGTGGAGGGCCACACCGACAACACGGGCAAGGCCGACTACAACCTGGACCTGTCGCAGCGCCGCGCCGAGGCGGTGGTGAAGTACCTGGTGGGCAAGGGCCTCAGCCGCGAGCGGCTGGAGTCGCAGGGCTTCGGCCCCGCGAAGCCCATCGCCGAGAACACCACCAAGCCCGGCCGCGCCAAGAACCGCCGCGTGGAGTTCCGCATCGTCGGTGACGCCGAGGGCGTCGAGACGAAGCAGGGCGCTCCCACCGACACCATCGAGAAGTGAGGCAGACACTCATGAACCCACGAATCCCTGAACCTCTCTGTCCGGAGCCCGCCAGGTCCTGGCGCCCGGGCCTGTCCACCGCGCTCGCGCTCGCGCTCTTCACCGTCCTCACCGGCTGCGAGCAGAACACCCCGACTCCTTCTCCCGTCGAGGAGGCCGTGCTGACGTCGCGGCTGGCCCCCCCCGTCGTCGGCGATGGCCGCATCCAGCCCGGCGAGCAGTGTGACGACGGCAACACGGTGAACGGTGACGGCTGTTCCGCCACCGGCGCCATCGAGGCCGGCTACATCTGTCACGTCCCCGGACGGGCGTGCTCGCTGGCCTCGCTGTGTGGCAACAACGTCGTCAACCCGGGCGAGGCCTGTGACGACGGCGACACCGCCGCCGGCGTCAACGGCTGCACCGCCACGTGCGACTTGTCGCTGTGCGGCAACGGCGCGTTCAACAACCGCCAGTGGCCGAACTTCGACCAGGAGATCTGCGACGACGGCAACCGCACCGAGGGCGACGGCTGCAGCCGCATGTGCGAAGTGGAGCCCGGCTTCGCCTGCGCGGGAACGCCCAGCCGCTGCGTGAGGGCGGGCCTCGCGTTCTTCAACACGGGCGTGGACCAGAACAACCGCCGCCTGGAGTCCGGCGCGGACCCGCACTGGTTCTACACGGGTGGCACGACGGGCGCCGCCACGGGCGTGCGCAACGCCAATGACTGGCCGCAGGAAATCACCACGGCCCGCTTCATGGCGGCCCCGCTGGGCGCGCCTGTGTGCGTCTACCAGGACTTCATCATCCCCTCGACGACGAACGTCGCCCAGTTCCGCATGCGGCTGGCGACGTTCAACGACAACGAGTTCGACAGCGCGTCCGTCAACGGCGTGCCCTTCACGCCCGTCACCGTGAGCGAGCCCGCGGGCAACTCCTGGCAGAAGAACATCATCCGGGAGTTCGGCACGACGGCGGCCTGGCGCACGGGCCTCAACCGCATCGAGCTGTGCAACGAGAACGCGGAATCGACGCCCAATGCGTTCCGCTACCTCTTCGTGGACGCCTACGACGACCGCTGCGGCGACGGCGCGGTGTCCCTGCGTGAGGAGTGCGACGACGGCAACACCGCCAACAACGACGGCTGCAGCTCCAGCTGCGGCATCGAGCCCGGCTATGGCTGCGCGGGTACGCCCAGCTCCTGCGCGGCGACGTGCGGCAACGGCCTGCTCAACTCGGGCGAACAGTGCGACGACGGAAACCTCACCGCGGGCGACGGCTGCAACGCGTCCTGCCGCGTCGAAGCCGGACACTCCTGCCCCACCCCGGGCCAGGCGTGCGTCACCACCTGCGGCAACGGCGCGGTCGACCCGGGCGAGCTGTGCGATGACGGCAACGGCCTGTCCGGCGACGGCTGCTCCAACTCCTGCCGCATCGAGAGCGGCTACGAGTGCGTGGGCCAGCCGTCCAACTGCGCTCCGCTGTGCGGCAACTCCCGGCTGGACTCAGGCGAGCTGTGCGACGACGGCAACACGAACCTGGGTGACGGCTGCTCCAACGCCTGCACCCTGGAGCTGGGCTACTCCTGCCCCACCGTGGGCCAGCCCTGCGCGAAGACGTGCGGCGACGGCACGGTGAACCCGGGTGAGCAGTGCGACGACGGCAACCTGAACTCGGGCGATGGCTGCGCCACCGAGTGCCGCACGGAGCCGGGCTACTCCTGCAGCAGGCCCTCCAACGGGCCCTCCGTCTGCTCGCAGACCTGCGGCAACGGAACGCTGGAGGCCAATGAGACGTGCGACGACGGCAACACCACCAACAGCGACGGCTGCTCGCAGGGCTGCGGCGTGGAGACGGGCTACTCCTGCTCCGGCGCGCCCTCCACCTGCACCACGCTCTGCGGCGACGGCATCACCGCCGGCGCCGAGGCGTGTGACGACGGCAACGCGGCGGGCGGCGACGGCTGCACCGCGTGCGCCGTGGACCCCGGCTACAGCTGCCCGCCTCCTGGCAACGTCTGCTTCAACACCTGCGGCAACGGCGTCATCAACGCGGGTGAGACGTGCGACGACGGCAACACGACGAACGGTGACGGCTGCTCCGGCATCTGTGGCCGGGAGCCGGGCTACAACTGCTCCGGCGTGCCCTCCACCTGCGCCACCACCTGCGGCGACGGCGTCGTGGCCGGCTCCGAGGTGTGTGACGACGGCAACCTGAACAGCGGCGACGCCTGCTCGCCTCGCTGCCTCTGGGCGAACGGCCAGCCCTGCAGCGCCTCCGGCGTCTGCGAGAGCGGCACCTGCAACCCGAACACGGACGTCTGCGTCACCGCCAACGTGTGCGGCAACGCGATGCTGGACAACGGGGAGCTGTGCGACGACGGCAACACCGCCAACAACGACGGCTGCTCGGCCACCTGCGCGATTGAAGCGGGCCATGGCTGCACCGGCAACCCGTCCGTCTGCGCCGTGACGTGCGGCGACGGCATCAAGGCTTCCTCGGAGGCCTGTGACGACGGCAACACGGCGGCCAACGACGGCTGCTCGGCCACCTGCACGATTGAGGCGGGCCATGGCTGCCAGAACACCAACGTGCGCGCGTTCTTCACGCGTCAGGGCAGCAGCCAGTGCACCCAGGTGTCCAGCATCTCCGCGCCGGAGCTGCCCGCGGGCGCCGTGCAGGCGTCGCTGACGGTGCCGGGGCGCTACCGCATCGGCTACGTCTCTGGAGCGGTGAGCTACTCCGGTGGCACCAACTGGTACCCGGGCATCTTCGGCTTCAACCACGCCACGGGCGCGGGCGCTCAGCGCTTCGCGTTGGGCGAAGTCCCGGCGGGGGGCTCCGCGTCCACCACGCGTGACGCCGCCATGGAGCTGGGCTTCCCGCTGCGCCGCGACTTCGACGCGACGTCGGGCGACGTGCGCCTGGCGCTCATCGACACCGACTGCGCGCTGAACAACAACTCGGAGACCGCGGTGGCCTACCGCGTGGACTCGCTGTCCATCTGCCAGCTCATCCCCGTGCTGACGGACCCGACTCCGGGCGGCGTGTCCAACCCCGTCATCGGTGGCACCGGCTCGCCGGGCTCCACCATCGACGTCTACGTGGATGGCAGCCCCACCCCCGCGTGCACCGCCGTCGTCGACACCAACGGCAACTGGGTGTGCGATTTGGGCAACATCCCCGAGGGGCCGCACTCGGTGGTCCTCACCTCCACCGAGGTGGGCGCCACGGAGACGGCTCCGCCGGTGGACATCATCATCGACAACGGGCCGCCCGCCGCGCCCGTCATCACCGGCCCCGCCAACGGCTCCACCACGTCCGACTCGACGCCGCCCCTGAGCGGTACGTCCGAGCCGGGCGCCACGGTGGTGGTGAGCGAGGGTGGCACGGTGCTGTGCACCGCCACCGCCGACGCCACGGGCGCCTGGAGCTGCACGCCCGCCACGCCGATGACGGACGGGCCTCACACCATCACCGCCGTCGCCACCGATGGCGCGGGCAACACCAGCACGCCTTCGGCTCCGGTGACCTTCACCGTGGCCGGGACGCCGCCGGCCGCGCCCGTCATCACCGGCCCCGCGAACGGCTCGCTGCTGAACACGTCCACCCCGGCCATCTCCGGCACCTCCGCGCCGGGCACCACGGTGACGGTGCGCGAGGGTGACACCGTGCTGTGCACCGCCACCGCCGACCTCACGGGCGCGTGGAGCTGCACGCCCGCCACGCCGCTGGCGGACGGGACGCACTCGGTGGTCGCCAACGCCACGGACCCGGTGACGGGCCTCACCAGCGCGCCCTCCAACGTCGACACGTTCCGCATCGACACCCAGGCGCCCGACACGTCCTTCAATCGCAATCCGCCGACGCGCACCGGCGACCCGGAGGCCCCCTTCGGTTACGCCTCCAACGAGGACGGCGTGAGCTACCAGTGCAGCCTGGACGGCGGGCCCTTCGTCGCCTGCCGGGACACCTACGACGTCTCCGACGGTGACCACACCCTGCGGGTGCGCGCCACCGACGGCGCGGGCAACGTGGACGCCACTCCCGCCGAGTACCGGTGGACGGTGCTGAACACGCGCGCCTTCGCGGGCGGAGGCTGCAGCGCGGCCCCCGCGACGTCCTGGCTGCCCCTGTTGGCCCTGCTGGGACTGCGCCTGCGCCGCAAGCAGCGCCGGTAACGAAGCTTTCCGCTGGGAGGTCCACGTCCCTCCCCCCAGTCCCCGGGCCTCCCGGGGACTCGTGGGCCTCCCGGCGGGTCTCCCCGCATGGCCGCGCAACCCCGTATGCTGGGGGCCGTGGACATCGCGGGGAAGAAGCAGGAGACGTATGAGGAGGAGCTGCTCCTCGCGCTGGACGAAGGGCTCGTCTCCACCGAGGAGGCGGCCGCCCTGCGCGAGGAGGCGCTCAACCTGGGGCGCAGTCCCCTGGAGCTCTTGCGTGAGCAGGGGCGCCTGGGTGAGCACACGCTGAGCGAGCTGCGCGAAGAGGTCTCCCGGGAGCTGGGAGGCACCCGTGGCCAGGGCCCGCTGGAGGCCGCCACGCTGGACCCGGACACCCCCGTGGTGGCCCCACCGTCCACCTCCGCCATTTCGGAGGACCCGGGCGTGGACCCGTCCTTCCCCGTGCCGGACTGGGACCGCTACCAGCCCGTGCGCTTCCTGGGCCAGGGCGGCATGGGCCAGGTGTTCCTGGCGTATGACCCGCTGTTGCGCCGCAACGTCGCGCTCAAGTTCGTGAAGGGCGGAGACCCGGAGCTGGCGCGGCGCTTCCTCTCCGAGGCCCGCGCCCAGGCGCGCGTGCGCCACGAGCGGGTGTGCGAGGTGTACGAGGTCGGCGAGGTGCAGGGGCGCGGCTACATCGCCATGCGCTACGTGGCCGGCCAGTCGCTGGGCCAGCTGGCGCCGTCACTGACGCCGGAGCAGAAGGTGCTCGTGCTGCGCCAGGCCGCCGAGGGCGTGCACGCCGCGCACCGCGCGGGCCTGGTCCACCGAGACATCAAGCCCGGCAACATCCTGGTGGAGCGCACGGAGGACGGCGACTTCGCGCCCTTCGTCATGGACTTCGGTCTGGCCAGGGACTGGCGCGAGGAGGGCGGCCTCCACGGCGTGGTGATGGGCACGCCCCAGTACATGGCCCCGGAGCAGGCGAAGGGCGACACGGCGCGGTTGGACCGGCGCGTGGACGTCTACGGCCTGGGCGCCACGCTGTACCTGCTGCTCACCGGACAGACGCCGTTCCACGGCACCAACGAGCACGACATCATCACCCGACTCCAGACGGAGGAGCCCCTTCCGCCGCGCGCGGTGGACCGGGACATCCCCCAGGACCTGGAGGCCGTCGTCCTCAAGTGCCTGGAGAAGGAGCGCTCGGCGCGCTACGACTCGGCGCGGGCGCTGGCCGATGATTTGGAGCGCTTCCTCGGCGGAGAGCCGGTGCAGGCGCGGCGGGGCCTGGGGTACCGGCTGCGCAAGAAGGCGCGCAAGCACCGCGTGGCGCTGGGCGCGGGCCTGCTGGCGCTGACCGTGGTGGCGCTGGCGCTGGGGCAGGCGGTGCTGGCGCGCAGCGAGGTGGCCGAGCGCGAGCGGCTCACGCGCAGCTTCACCGAGCGGGTGGAGCGCATCGAAGCCGCCGCGCGCTACTCGTTCCTCTCCCGCCTGCACGACACGCGCGAGGACCGCGCCGCCCTGCGCGCCAGCATGGATGCGCTGGAGGCGGAGGTGAAGGAGGCGGGCGAGCACGCGGTGGGCCCCGGCCACTACGCCCTGGGCCGCGCGCTGCTGGCGCTGGGGGACGTGGAGGGCGCGCGCCGCAAGCTCGAGTCCGCGTGGGAGCACGGCTACCGCGAGCCCCGCGCGGCCTGGGCGCTGGCGCTGGTGCTGGGTGACCAGTACCGCGAGAAGCTGCTGCTGGACTTCGAGCGCCGCAGTCCCGAGCAGCGAGAGCTGCGCCGCCGCGAGCTGGAGCAGCGCTATCGAGACCCCGCGCTGGCGTACCTGCGTCAGGCCGAGGGGCCGGACGTCCCCGCGCCGCCGCTGTACGTGAAGGCCCTGTTCGCCTTCCACGAGGGGCGCCACGAGGAGGCGCTGGCGCACCTGGAGGCGATGAGCAACACCCAGCCCTGGTTCTACGAGGCGCCGCTGCTGCGCGGCGACGTGTACATGGCGCGCGCCATGGGACGCTGGCACCAGGGGGACGGCGTCGGCGCGCAGGCGGACCTGGAGGCCGGCAGGCGCGCGTACGCGGCGACCATCGCCACCGCGGAGAGCCAGCCCGACGGACACTACGCCCTGGGGCGCCTGGAATTGGCCGCGCTCGTGATGGAGCTGTACGGCGCGGGCAACGTGCTGCCGCCCTACCAGCGGGGCCTGGAGGCGCTGGACTACGCGCTCAAGGCCGCGCCGGACCACCACCGCTCGCTCATCGTCCGCTCCCGGCTGTACCGCCGCCTGGGTGAGCAGCACGCCAACCAGAACACCGACGACGTGGAGACGCTGTTCGGCCAGGCCATCGACTCGGCCCAGGCCGCGCTGAAGCTGGCGCCTCCGAGCGACCGCGTCACGCTGGAGCTGGCCATCATCCACCGGCTGTGGGCCCGCCACCGTCAGCGCTTGTCGCAGGACCCGCGCGAGCAGCTCGGCCTCTCCATCGAGGCCCTGGAGCGCCTGGGCCCCGAGGAGCGCGACTACGCCTTCCACGCGAACCTGGGCCTGACGCACCAGGTGTGGGCCGACTACGAGAGCGAGCACGGACAGGACTCGCTCGACCACCAGGGCAAGGCCATTGACGCGTACCTCGCCGCCATCCGCGTGAGGGAGAACCAGGCGGACGCCTGGATAAATCTCGGCAACTCCTACCGCGCGCGGGCGGCCATCCTCAGCGCCCCGGACGCCTCGGGCGACTTGACGCGGGCGATTGAGGCCATCGAGCGCGCGCTCACCCTCAACCCCCGCAACGTCATCGCCTGCTACCAGGGCGCTGACGTCTCCGAGCAGCTCGCGCGCTGGCGACAGGAGCACGGCCAGGACCCGGAGCCGGACCTGGAGCGGGCGCTGGCGCTCTACCGGCGGGGCCGGGACATCAACCCCAAGCTGCCACAGCTCCACAACGGCCTGGGCGCAGCCCTCCTGTGGCAGGCCGAGCAGCGCTGGGAGGATGGCAAGGACGTGGCGGCGCTCCTGACGGAGGCGCGCAAGGCCTTCGAGCAGGCACGCGCCGTGGCCCCGCAGCAGGCCTTCGCCTACAACAACCTGGGCGAGGTGGAGGCGGTGCGCGCGGGCTTCCTCGTCGCGCGAGGGGAAGACCCCGGCCCGAGCCTCAAGGTGGCGAAGGAGGACTACCGCCGCGCGCTGGAGCTGCTCCCGGGCGACGCGGACCTGTGGACCAACCTGGCGCGGGTGCACGTGCTGTGGGCCACCCACGCGCTGGCGCGCGGGCGCGACGTGGGCAAGGACCTGACCCAGGCGGAGGAGGCGCTCACCCGCGCGCGCGAGCTCAACCCGAAGCTGGCCTACGCGTGGCGCTACCAGGGCGGCGTGCTGGACGTGCGCGCTCGCGACAAGGCCCGCCGAGGCACCGCGAAGGACGAGGACTTCCAGCAGGCCGCGGAGGCGCTCGCGCACGCGGTGGAGCTGGCGCCCCGGCGGCACGAGTACGTGCTGGCGGCCGGAGAGCTGCAACTCGCCTGGGGGCGCTGGAAGCAGGCGCAGGGAGAGGACGCGACGCCCATGCTGACGCGAGGGCTGGAGCACGTCGCGCGAATCGTGGCGGCGCGGCCGGCGTGGGCGCGGGCCCTGCTGCTCCGCGCGGGACTGCGGCTCGCGCTGGCCGACAACGCGCCCACCGAGCAGCAGCAGGCGTGGCGCGTCCAGGCCCGCGAGGACGCGGAGGCCGCGCTCTCGCGCAACCCCCACCTCGCGCCGGGCTGGAAGGGCAGGCCCACCTCCGACTCGGAGCTGTCGGCCCGCCCTCCCCCGCCGTGAGGCGCGGCGACTACTTCTTCTTGGTGTCTTCCGGCGGGTCGGTCGTCACGTCCAGACCGCCCTTCTTCGTCTCGTACTGGTTGCCCGGGCCGCGCTTCGTATCGGGCAGAATCACCTCGAACGGGTAGTTGCCCACGGAGCACGTCAGCGTGACGCTGTTCTCGCAATTGGAAGCGGCCAGGGAGCCGTTGTTCAGGAAGAACGGGCCGGGATTCGAGAGGCAGGTCGCACCGGGGAACTTCACCTCAGCGGACACGACTCCATCCAGGGTGAACGTCACCTCGTCGCCGTGACGGACGCGGGCCTCTGCCGGGGTGGGTCCTGTGGACTGAATCCTGATGACGATATTGGCCATGGGCCGTGGCTCCTTCTGGGGGTTGGACTGACTGTCTGTGGCAACAGACTGCAGGCACCGTACCAGCGCGCGCCGACGTGTGGCTCCCTCGGAAGCACCCTCCGGCCACGCACCGCCGGGGGGAATGGACGCGTCAACGACGTGTCACGCCCGGAGGCTGACGCGTCCACTCAGGCGTCAGACAGGCCCAGCTCGCGCACGCGACGCTGCAGGGCGCGGCGGGAGACCTCCAGCCGCTGCACCATCTTGTCCAAATCCCCCTCGCACTCCTGGAAGCAGCGGGTGATTTCCTCCGGGCTCAAGTCCCGGGCGGTGCGGATGAGCGAGCTCTTGTCGATGAGGACGTAGACGGAGGGGCGCGGAATGCCCAGGTAGTCCGCGGTGGCCTTCAAGTCCCACGAGCAGGCGCGCAGCGCCTCCAGCAGCTCGTTCTCCCCCACCTCGGACGGCTTGCGCCGGGACGACTTCGCTTCGGCGGCGTCGGGCACGCCCGGAGCGGGCACGGCCAGCACCTTGCCCGGCACGGGCAGCGACTCCGCGTCCAGCGTCTGCTCCAGCCGCGAGTCGATGCGCAGGCCCGGCAGGCCCCGGCTGCCGATGACGAGCTGCCGGGTGACGTTGCGAAGCTGCCGGACGTTGCCCGGCCAGGCGTAGCGCACCAGCCGGACGGCGACGGCCGCCGGAAGCCAGGGCTGCGCGCGCGGATCCGTGGAGGCCAGCCGCCACGTCTCGCCCGTCGTCTCCAGCTCCTGACGCGCGAAGTGGAGGAACAGCAGGCCAATGTCCTCGCGCCGCTCGCGCAACGCGGGCACCCGCAGCTCGAAGCCCGCCAGCCGGTGCAGCAGCGGCGCCTTGAACAGGCGCTCCTCGATTCGCGCCTCCAGATTCGAGTCCGTGGCGGCGACCATCCGCACGTCCACGGGCACCGGCGTGTGGCCGCCCACCGGGTACACCTCGCCCGTCTCCAGCACGCGCAGCAGCGCCGCCTGCACCTCGGGGGGCGCCTCGCCCACCTCGTCCAGGAACAGGGTGCCGCCGTGCGCCGCGCGGAAGAAGCCCTCGCGGTCTCGACTGGCGCCCGTGTACGCGCCCCGCTGCGCGCCGAACAGCTCCGCGGCCACCAGCTCCTTGGAGAGCGCGCCCAGGTTGACGCTGACGAAGGGCCCCGCGCGGCGCGGGCCGTTGTCGTGGATGGCGCGCGCCACCAGCTCCTTGCCCGTGCCCGTCTCGCCCCGGATGAGCACCGGCACCTGGAGGTCCGCCACCCGGAGGATGTCCTCGCGAAGCTGCCGGATGCCCTCGCCCTGTCCCACGAGCCCCAAGTCGTTGGTGAGCACGTCCCCGCCCGAGGAGGCCAGGTGCAGCAGCAGCACCACGCGCTCGGCCAGCACCAGGGGCACGCCCGCGACGAGCTCCTCCTGGGTGAACTCCCGGCCCCCGGCCACGGACTCCCCGGCCACGCAGACCTGGGTGCCGTCCTCCGGCACCAGCAGGCGCAGGCCGCCGTTGGAGCCCGGCTCGAAGAGCACCGGCGTCCGGCTGAGGAAGGGGTCTCCCAGGGGCAGCGCCAGGAGCCCTCCCGGACGGGAGAAGTCCGGCGCGTTGCGCGACAGGGCCGCCGTGCGGCCCACGCTCGCGAGCACCTCCAACAACAGCCGCTCACCGATGCGCTGGGGATGCGGATGCGACACGACCGTCAAGGCCGGCACGCTCCGCGGGGCCTGCGCGGACTTGCCCTTCGTATGGACGGCGGTCGTCGACATGTCGGCGGCAAGCTTCTGCTGCATGGGCTGGTTCGATTTCCAGGTCTTCCAGTCTATCAGCCTACACCGGCCTGGGACGGGGAGATCAGCCGAGGCGCCTCAACCGTCCGCGAACCCACGCTCACGGAGGCAAGCCCTCGGAGGCTCGCCAGCCAGCGGCTCTACGCACCCCGTTCCAGGGAAGCGGAAAGGGGTGAGGCTCCGAGAGGCCCCCCACGCGGTGGAGGCGGTCCACCGCGTGCGGGGGGTGTGGGTCTCAGGGCGTCGGGCCCGTCGGGTCCGCGGGCGGAGGCGCGGCGGGGCTCGCGCCCTCTTCCGTGGCGCTGCCCGTGGCGGGCGCGGCGGCCTTCTCCGGAGACGACGGGGTCGTCGACGGCCGCTTGGGGCCGGCCGCGGCGCGGGCCTGCTCGCGGGCACGCTGGGCGATCTTCGGCGTGGGCGCGAGAATCATGAACATCAAGCGCCCTTCCATGCGCGGGGCCTGCTCCACCACCGCGACTTCCTTCAGGTCCTTCGCCACGTCGTCGAGGATGGCGGTGCCCTGCTCCTTGTGCGTGATTTCACGCCCGCGGAACTGGATGACCACCTTCGCCTTGTTGCCCTCTTCGATGAAGCGGCGGGTGTTGCGGACCTTGAACTCGTAGTCGTGTTCCTCCGTCTTCGGACGGAGCTTCACTTCCTTGAGGTGGACGATGAGCTGGGCGCGCTTGGCTTCCGCGGCCTTCTTCTTCTCCTCGTACTTGAACTTGCCGTAGTCCATGATCTTGCAGACTGGCGGCTGGGCCATCGGGCTGACCTCGACGAGGTCGAGACCTTCCGAGCGGGCCTTGTCGAGCGCGGCCTCGAGCGGCATGACTCCGAGCTGTGAGCCATCGGAGCCGACCACCCGGACTTCACGGGCGCGGATGCGGCGATTGGTTCTCTGGTCGCGGCTCCCGCCGCGGTTGCCTCTTTGATCCCTAAGAATGTGACGCTCCTGCGAAAGGGTGGAAGGACCTGCTGTCCCAAGGGTGGGCAGGTCACTGAGTTACGGCATGGGGTGGGTCGATGCGTACGGCGGGCGGCCCGCCCCTCTGACACTCGCGCACGGTGCGTGCCTCTCCGTGCGACACTTCGAATCTAATCGCCCCCCTGCCCCCTGAGAAAGGGAGCAAGCGGGAAGACACGTCCCAAGGGCGAGGACTAGCCCACCGGCGGACATAACACCAGGGCCCCTTCCTTGCCCCGGAATCCCACCCTGGGTCAGCCATTGGACGAAGCGCGGCGGCGGGCCCGCCACGCGTCCCGGTCCTGCCCCCACAGCTCCACGGAGGTGCTCTCGAAGGGGGCGGGGAGCTTGCCGAGGCCGCGCAGGGTGGAGCCCAGGCGGCGGGCCACCTCCTGGGAGGCCGCGTTGTCCGGGGCGATGGAGTGGATGATGTCCGTCCACCCCAGGTGGTCGAAGGCCCAGTCCATGGTGGCCGTGGCGGCCTCGGTGGCGTAGCCCTTGCCCCAGGCCTCCCGCAACAGGGCCCAGCCGACCTCCGTGCCTGGCCACCCCTCGGGCTGCCAGGGTCCCACCCGGCCCACCCACCTGCCCGTGGAGCGCTCCAGCACGGAGAACATGCCGAACCCCTGGAGCACCCAGCTCCCCGCCATGGAGCACATGGCCCGCCAGACGACGGAGCGGGGCTGGAGGCCGCCGATGTGGCGCGAGGACTCGGGGTCGGCCATCAGGGCGACGAAGCCCTCGAAGTCCTCCCGAGCCGTGGGGCGCAAGATGAGGCGCGCGGTTTCGAGCGTCGGTCCCGGTGCATTCATGGTCGGTTCCCCGAGAGGTCTGGAGCGGCGCGGCACGCTGGCACCCACCCCTGTCCGGGGCAAGCGCCGCGTGCCGGGTGACGAGGGGGCGGCCACAAGCGCGGCTTCTCCCCGCGTTCATCCAGGGACCCGGCCCGCCCGGACATCGGGTCGCGAGGCAGGCCGCTCGCCGCTAGGACAGGCGCGGCACGACGACACGAGGGCCTTCCCATGTGGACTGAGACGCGTGTGGCACGGATGCTTGGAACCCGGCTTCCCCTGGTGCAGGGGCCGTTCGGCGGAGGGATGTCGACGACGCGACTGGCGGCGGCGGTGTCGGAGGCGGGCGGGCTCGGCTCGTTCGGCGCGCACCACCAGAGCGCGGCGCAGCTGGAGGCCACCGTCCGGGAGCTCAGAGGGCTCACCTCGCGCCCGTTCGCCATCAACCTGTGGGTGCCGCTGGAGGGGGAGCGGGAGCTGCGCCCCACGCCGGAGGAGTTCGAGGCGGGCGTCGCCCGGCTCAAGCCCTGGTACGACGAGCTGGGGCTGCCCCTGCCCACGTATCCCAGCGCCTTCTCCCAGGACTACGACGCACAGGTGGAGGCGGTGCTGGCGCTGAAGCCGCCGGTGTTCAGCTTCATCTTCGGCATCCCCTCGGCGCGAATCCTGGAGGCGTGCCGGACCGCGGGCATCGTCACCGCGGGGACGGCGACGAACGTGGACGAGGGGCTCGCGCTGGAGCGGGCGGGCGTGGACCTCATCGTCGCCTCCGGCAGCGAGGCGGGAGGACACCGGGCTTCGTTCCTGCGGCCCGCGGAGGAGTCCCCCGCGACGACGGCGCTGGTGCCGCAGCTGGTGGACCGGGTGCGCACGCCCGTCATCGCCTCCGGGGGAATCGCTGACGGCAGGTCGGTGGCCACGGCCCTGGCGCTGGGCGCGGAGGGAGTCCAGGTGGGCACGGCCTTCCTCGCGTGCGAGGAGTCCAACGCCAGTGAGGCCTACCGCCAGGCGCTGCGCCAGGAGTCCGCGCGCGCCACGGTGCTGACACGCGTCTTCTCCGGCCGCTACGCGCGCGGCATCAAGAACCGCTTCCTGCGCGAGCTGACGCCGCACGAGCGGGACATTCCGCCCTACCCCGTGCAGAACTGGCTCACCCAGCCACTGCGACAGGCGGCGGCCCGGCAGGGGCGCGAGGACATCCTGTCGCTGTGGGCGGGACAGAACGCGCCGCTCATCCGGCACTCGCGCGCGCCGGAGCTGGTGGACTTCCTGGAGAAGGACACCGCGCGCGTCCTGGCGCGGCTCGCGGGACTCTGAGCCAGGCGTCGGCGCGGGCGAGCCCCTGGGCCTCACGCGCCACCGCCTTGACGGGGCGGGAAGTCCCGTGCTCAAGCACTCGACGAATGTCGGACCCGAGCGCCTCCCTCCCCGTCCCCACCGAGACACCGTCGGCGCCGCGCACCGCGAGAGAGCGCCTGCGTCGCGGCCGGGAGTCGCTCGTGCGGTGGGGCGCGGCCCAGGCGGGCCCGCTGGGTGCGGCGCTCGTCGGCCTGCTCACATTCCTGGCGACCTTCGGGCCGAACGCGTTGGACCCCCGGCGCATCGGCTGGCTCATCCGAGACGACTTCAGCCAGCACCTGTTGGGGTGGCTCTTCTTCCGCGAGACGCCGCTCGGCCTGCCGCTGGGGGCGACGCCCAACTACCTCCATCCGCTGGGGACGTCGCTCGGGTACACGGACTCGATTCCGTGGGTGGGCCTGCTGCTGCGGCCCTTCTCCTTCATGCTGCCCACGGACTTCCAGTACATCGGCCCGTGGATGTGCCTGTGCCTCATGCTGCAGGGCGCGTCCGCGGCGTGGGTGGCGCGGCGCCTGGGGGCCTCGACTCAGCATCAGTGGTGCGTGGGCGGGCTGCTGGTGCTGTCGCCCGTGCTGCTGTCGCGGATGACCTTCGCGCACGAGGCCCTGTGCGCGCACTGGCTGCTGGTGCTGCTGGTGGGCCTGCACCTGGTGCCCCAGCGCGACGCGCGCGACGCGAAGCAGGCGCTGGGCGTGAGCCTGGGGCTCTGCGTCTTCGCCGCGGGCGTCCACCCCGTCATCGCCACCATGACGTTGCCGCTGGCGCTGGCCCTGTGCGCGCGGACGGCGCTGGAGCGCAAGCTCCCCTTCGCGTGGCCCGCGCTCGCGGCGGTGGCCTGCTTCGCGTCCGTGCTGGGGCTCTTCTTCGCCTTCGGCTACCTGGGCACCGGCATCCCCGTGGGGGCCACCGACTTCGGCGACTACTCCTCGGACCTGACCACGCTGTTCAACAGCATCGGCCACGGCGAGATTCACTGGTCCCGCTTCATCCCTCCGCTGCCCAGGCACGGCAGCCAGAACGAGGGCTTCGGCTACCTGGGCGCCGGAGGCCTCGTCGCGCTCGCCCTGGTGCTCGGGCTCATGGCCCGCGAGCCCCGGCGCATCCTCGCGCTGTGGCGCAGATGGGTGCCCGTCACCCTCGTCGCGCTGGCCCTGGCCTTCTTCGCCCTCTCGTGGCGCATCAAGTTCCAGGGACAACAGGTCGCCGACCTGTCAGCGCTCTACCGCCCGGTGCTCAAGTGGGCGGAGGCGTTCCGCTCCTCGGGCCGCTTCATCTGGCCCCTGCACTACCTGCTGCTCGTGGGGGCCGCGCTCGCGCTGCCTCGGCTGGTGCGCCCGTCGCTCGCGCCCACGCTGGCGGGGCTGCTGCTGCTCATCCAGGGACTGGACCTCAACCTCGGTGAAGGGAGGAGGGCCCAGGTGAGTGGCGGCACCTGGAACACGCGTCCGTCGCCCGCGCTCACGGAGGCGGCGAAGGGCCGCAAGCACCTGGCGCTCTACCCGCCGCAGATGCATGACGGCTCCGGACGGGGCTGCCGCGCGGGCCCCATGGACTTCCACCGCTGGGCCTACCGCGCGTACCGGCTGGGCCTCACCTTCAACAGCGGCTACGTCGCGCGCATCGACGATGCCAAGGCGCAGGCCTACTGCCTGGGCATGGATGCCGAAATCGCCGCGGGCAGGCTGGATCCCCAGACTGTCTATCTGGTCATCCCCTCGCGGGTGGCCTGGCTCCAGAAGATTCGCGGCGCGCACTGCCAGCCGGAGGACGGGCTGTGGCTGTGCACCTACGACGCGCCACCCCAGTCCCCCGTGTCCGGCCGCTGAAAGGCCGGCTCAGGCAGCGGGGGGCGCCTGGCGCGACTGCGGCTCCGCTGGCAGCAGCGCGTTCAGGTTGGCGTGGATGGTGTTGCAGATGGCGTCCAGCGGCAGGTCGTTGTCGTCGTGGCCGAAGGGGTCTTCGATTTCGACGCCAATCTCCTCGATGCCGAAGAAGATGTACGCGACGATGAACGTGGCGAGCACCGTCAGCCCTCCGAAGGACTCCACCAGCGCGAAGGGCAGCGTGTAGCAGAAGACGAGCAGCGCCCGGCGCAGGTGCATCACATACGCGAAGGGGATGGGCGTCTTGCGGATGCGCTCACAGCCGCCGATGTAGTCGACGAGTAGGTGGACATCCTGGTCCAGCTGCATCTGCACGTATTCGGAGTACAGGCCCTGGCGCCTACCAGTGTCGAGCAGCGCGCTCATCTTCCGAGCCACGGCGAACGGCACGTGCTGGGCACGCATCACCTCCGCCACCTCGTCCGGCGGCAGCTCCTGGGCCAGGGGCCCCAGCTCCGCCTTGGTGCGCAGGAACGACGCGGACGCGTAGGGGAAGGCGGCCGTCCACCGCAGCAGCGCGGCGTAGAGGGCGGGCTCGGAGCGGAGGAAGACGCCCGCGGCGCGCGCCAGGTTGCGCGTCTCGTTGACGATGCCGCCCCACAGCTTCCGTCCCTCCCAGAACCGGTCATAGGAGGAGTTGGTGCGGAAGACGAGCAGGAGGCTCAGGGAGATTCCGGCCAGCGTGTGCACCGTGGGGGGAATCGCCACCGAGCGGACATGGGAATGGAAGAGGGTGACGCCCAGTGCCCACAGGACGCAGACCATGACTCGGGCCACGATTTCGCGGACCATCGAGCCCTTGAGGTAGTGGAAGTAGCTCCACCAGCGATGCGGATCGTACTCAACCATGGGATTCGGGGGCCGTAGGCTGCCACGGCGCTTGAAACAGTGCCGCAACCTTTTCGTGCAGGGGCCAGGGGTGTGTCCAGCCCCTGTTCGATAACCCCCTGCCTGCCCGACGCGAGCGCCTTCGTGCGGTCCTGAGCAGGAGCCTGCCCCTCCAGGCTCCTGGCGTGGATTCCCCTCATCCCTAAATCCACTCCCTCCGGAACGAGCCAGGTGCCTTCCGGTGGGCGGTTTCAGGATGAAAGGGAGTCCGCATGCGTCAGGGTGGTTTCGGGAAATGGTGTGGAGCCGTCGCGGTGGGATTGCTCCTCGCTGGCGGATGCGGTGCACCTCCCGAGGACGACACCTCGCCTGACACCGACACCCACCAGCGCTCCTCGCCGGGCAGTGTGTCGGCGGTCCTGGTGGTGAACCGGACCACGTTCGTCGCGAGCGAGGACGTGACGGTCTCCGTCACCCTCATCAACACGTCCACCCGGCCGGTGCGCCTGCTCCAGTGGAAGACGCCTGGCACGGGCCACAAGGAAGACCGCCTCCAGGTGACTCGCGACGGCCAGCCCGCCGAGTACATCGGCGCGCACTACAAGCGGCCCGCGCCGACGGCGGAAGACTTCGTGACACTCGCCCCGGGAGAGCGGCTGACGGGGGACGTCGTCGTCTCCGAGGACTACGACCTCACCACCACGGGCACCTACACCTTCCGCTACCTGCTGGACCCCCAGCGGGATGGCGAGCTGGCGGGCTTCGCGTCCAACGCCGTGAGCCTGTTCATCGAAGGGCGCAAGAGCCGCCGCGAGGAAGAGGCAACGCGGCGCGAACCCTTCGCGAGCGCACTCACCTACGAGGGGTGCTCCCAGGAGCAGCAGCACGCGGTCTCCGACGCCGTGAGGAATGGCCAGGACTATGCGAGCGCCGCCTATTCCTACCTGGGCACGCACAAGACGCCCGCGCTCTCCACGCGCTACCTGACGCTCTTCGGCCTCTACTCTCCGGGGAACTGGACCCGGGCGACGAACCACTTCCTCAAAATCAGGGATGCATTCCAGACGCAGGCCATCTCAGTGAACTGCGCCTGTGACAACTCCGCGTATGCCTACGTGTACAAGAATCAGCCGTACACGATTCATGTCTGCAAGGCGTTCTGGCCGGCGCCCGCGACGGGGCAGGACTCCAAGGCCGGCACCCTGCTCCACGAGATGAGCCACTTCACCGTCGTCGCGGACACGCATGACCACGCCTACGGGCGAGTCCGGGTGCTGGCCATGGCGCTCACCAACCCCCTGCTCGCGCTCACCAACGCGGACACGCTCGAGTACTTCGCGGAGAACCAGCCCTTCCTCCCGTGAGCAGGGCTGGCCTCCGCCACGGCCCCTAGGGCTGGAGCACGCGGTTGCCGCCGAGCGCGTCAATCACGACGATGACGTCGTTGAGGGCGCGCTCGTAGAGGCCCGGTGTGTAGTTGCGGGATGTCGCGGTCCACACGGGGCTCGGGGCCGACCACGACTCGAAGTTGACCGTCGTGCTGACGTAGCCGACGTGGCAGTTGCGCTGGTCCACCGGGGCGCTCGACAAATCGGGCGGCCCTGCCTTGTCCTCGTCGGTGCAGAACGCGACGCCGACGGGCCCGTTGCCCACCCGGATGGCATACGGGACATAGGCGTTGTAGCGACGCCCGGAGCCTGGGTCGATGCGGGACTGATAGACGGTGCGCCGCAAGGACTCGTCCCACGTCCTGCCGCCGTCCCACGATTGCACGGCGTTGATGACATTGGCGCGCGCGCCGCCGGTGGCGAATGCCTCCACGCCCTCCACGACGACCATCAGCCTGTCTCCTCCGAGCTGCACGACGGTGGGCATGCCCTCGCGGTTCAGCGCGCCAGGGCGCTTGTCCCAGGCCACGGCGACGACGCCATACGCCGTCCAGGACCCTGAGATTCCCGCGCGTCCCTGCATGGCAATCCATTGGTGGCCCGGATAGCCGCGCTGCGCGGCGAGCGGCTCGGAGTCGTAATAGACCTGCAGGTCTCCATTCGCGCGCTGGAAGAGGAAGGGCGCTCCGACGAAGCGCGAGACGGGGCCGATGACGGTGCTGTCGTAGACCCAGTTGTCTCCGTCGTTGTCGCTCCGGGTGATGGTGATGCGGTACTGGCCCCCGGCGTACTCGCGGAACGCGCAGAAGATGATGCGTGTCCCTGGAATGGCTCGCATCGTCACGTCGCCGAACTGCACCGCGGGGTTGTTCGCGACGGAGCCATGGGGCGACCAGCTCGCGCCGCCATTGGTGCTCGTCCAGACGTCGATGCGCGTCCCCGCGCTCGCGCCGCCAATCAAGACTCCATCCGAGCGACGGGTGATGCTTCGGATGGGCGCGCCACCACTCGCCATCAGCGTCCGCCAACCCCCCGCTGGCAGCGAGTCCTCGCCTCGAGCCAGTGACTCGGATTCATCGCGAGGAGCCTCGGGTCCACACGCGGCGAGCGCCGCCACCAGGAGGAACACTGGCAGCGGGAGTGAGGCAGAACGGCGGCCAGTCCGGAGCACGGGAGCAGGGGTCATGCACACCAGATTGCCCGCTCGTGCTCTCCAGGCCCAAGCCGATAAATCAGCTTTTCAAGAAATGCTAAATTGTCGTCTCCGTGAGCAGTCGGGAGAGGAGCGCGAAGCCCGGGGCCTCCAGGGGCACACGTCCTCGGAGCGCGGCGAGCAGGGACCAGCCGTGGTTCGAGAGCAGGACGACGCCCGCGTCCACGGAGGGAGCGAGGCCGAGGAAGCCGACGTAACCGCCCATCATCGACGAGCACCACGCCACGGTGTGTCCACGAAGCTGGGAGATGGACCAGCCGAGCCCCATGCGCACGGGGCCGCCCTCGGTGCGAGGACTCCACGTCGACTTCAAGGGGCGTGAGAGGGATTGCTCGGCGCGGCCGAGGCTCGCGTCGAGGAAGCGCAGCAGGTCTGGCGCCGTGGAGTGGAGGGCACCCGCTCCAGGAAGCGCGGGGAAGGTCCAGGCGGGCACGGGCCGACCGCGCGCGGTGTGTCCGGCGAGGAGGCGCGGCGCCAGCTCGTCCGTCACGCGCGCCGAGGTGTCGCTGAGCTTCAGGGGCGTGAAGAGACCATCGCGGAGCGCGTGTCCGTAGTTGAGCCCGGCGCGACGGGAGAGCGCATGGCCCAGGACGCCCATGCCGAGCAGGGACTCGGAGACGGGACGCGGTGGTGGGAGTTGGGGGTGGTAGGTGCGGAGGAAGTCACCGAAGAGGTGGGCGGAATAGTGGCCGAACGGGTCTTCGGGATTGCGAGGGGCCGCGTCCAGATTGGGCGGCAGGTGGGGCATGCCGGAGGTGTGCGTGGCGAGCTGCTCCAGGGTGATTCGGCCCGCCTCGGCATCAGGGAGGAGCGAGCGGGGAATCACCTCGGAGAGCGGCATGTCGAGCCGGGCCTTGCCTTGCTCCACCAGCAGGCCGAGCAAGGCGCCGGTGAAGACGTGGGTGAGTCCGCCCAGGGAGAACAAGGCATTGTCGGGAGGAGGTGCGCCCTTCCCCCTGAAGGCCTGGACGTGATGCTCGCCGCGCGAAGTCAGTCCCGCGCAGAGCGAAGCCGAGCGATAGCTGCGCACATAGCGGCGGGTCTCTTCCTGGAGCAGCGTGGCGAGGGACGGAGTGGAGCTCACGGCGTACCCTCTACACCATGGTGGACACGGGCCGCGCGAGGGTTGTCACTTCCTGGTTGCCTGGACGCTGCTGCGTCTTCATCGTCCGCGTCGGAGGAAGCACATGCCGACCGGACTTGCAGCGGATGGGACGTATGCGGCGGGAGCTCGCCACACCTTCGACATGACGGCCGAGGAGGCGTGGCGCAACTGGGCGGACGCGAAGGGCCTGGGGCGATGGCTCGCGCCGGCGCGGGCGTCGTTCAAGGAGGGAGACCTGACCACGCTCAAAGACGACACGGACGTCGTCGTGATTCGCGCAAGGCCTCCGACGCTGCTTCGCATCCGACTGAATCGCCTCGAGTGGACACGCCCGAGGACCGCGCAGCTTCGCGTCCTCCCGGCGGCGCGAGGAGTCACTGTCGCCCTTCACGCGGAAGGACTCCCCGACGCGGCGACTCGCGCGGACTACATCCAGCGCTGGACGAAGGCGCTGACCGGCGGAGCCACGGCTCCCGCCAAGAAGGCCATCTCCGCGAAGGTGAAGAAGACGTCCACGCGGAAGACGGTGGCGAAGAAGGCCACGACCGCGAAGAAGACCTCCACCCGGAAGGCCGCGGCAAAGAAGGCCACGGCGAAGAAGCCCTCCGCCCGGAAGCCAGCGGTGAAGAGGCCCTTCACCCGGCAGAGGTCCGCCACGCGATAGCGTCGGACCCCGGTCCGGAAACCAGCGAGGAAGCGCGAGTCGAACTCGCGGTCATACGCCTTGCCCGCCGCCTCCGCGTCTCGTCCGACGAGCCGCAAATTCCACTGCTCCGGGTCCTTCTCGCGCGGCGACGTGGGCGCCTCATCGTGACGCCAGCACCGCCCCAGCCCGGGGTGGACGATGACAAGGATGCCTTCAGGAAGGTCGACTTCTCCCAGCTCGACAGCAGAGGACGCGGAGAGGGTGGGGGCCATGGGCAACTCCTACCGGATTCGCGCTCACCGCCGGGCCGCCAGCTCCGCGACTTCACGCTTGGGTCGGAACGGCGCGAACAGCTCCACCGTCCAGTCCACGAACGCGCGGAGCTTCACGCTCATGTGCCGGTTCTGCGGGTAGACGATGAAGAGGGGAAACGGCGCCCCCTGCCACGCGTCCAGGACTTGAACCAGCGCCCCGCTGTCGAGGTGCGGCCGGGCCACGAAGGCGGGGAGCTGCGACACACCCAGCCCCGCCAGCACCGCCGACAAGTGCGCGGTGCTCTCGTTGACGGCCACGCTGGAGCGCCCCATCACATCAATCCGCTCTCCCTCCCGAGGGATGAAAGACAACGGAATGAGCCGCCCCGTCCTCGTGGAGAAATAGCTCACGATGTCGTGGCCCTCCTGGAGGTCCGTGGGGTGCGCGGGCGTGCCCTTGCGCTTCAGGTACGCGGGCGTGGCGCAGGCCAGGAACTCCAGCTCGCCGATGCGCCGCGCCACCAATGACTGGTCCGGCAGCACACCCCCGCGAATCGAACAGTCCACACCGTCGCCCACCAGGTCCACCGAGCGGTCACTCACGCCCAGCTCCAACTGGATGTCCGGATACTTCGCGCGGAACGCCGGCAGCGCGGGGATGAGCAGGAAGTTGGACACCGAGGACCCCGCGTCCACCCGCAGCCGCCCTCTGGGACGCGTCTGCGCCTTCGACACATCCGCTTCGATATCCTCCAGGTCCGCCAAGAGCCGCGCCGTGCGCTCGTAGTACGCCGCGCCCTCGGGCGTCACCGTCACCCGCCGGGTGGTGCGCTGGAGCAGCTTCACTTGAAGGTGCTCCTCCAGCCCCTGCACCAGCTTCGTCACCGACGGCTTGGGCATCTTCAGCGTGTCGGCGGCCCGGGTGAAGGTGCCCGCTTCGACCACGCGGGCGAACACCCGCATCGCGGTGAGCTGATCCATGGAGTCGTCCTCGAGCGGGCCCGAAGGGAGAGTCCCGGGCTCCCGGCGATTATTACCCGATTGGAAACAGTCCTGTCCCGAGCACGGCGTTTCTCCCCGGAGGCGAGGTCCCTACTCTTTCCTCATCGCAACCGCACACCGGAGGCACGTCATGACGTACTCAAGGAAGAACCTCGAAGGCAGGGTGGCGCTCATCACCGGCGGCTCACGCGGCCTGGGCGCGGCCATTGCCCGGGCCCTGGCGGATGAAGGCGCGGCCATCGCCATCAGCTACGGCTCCTCCGAAGCGAAGGCCCTGGCCCTCGTCGAGGAGCTGAAGGCGCGCGGCGTCCGCGCCGAGGCACTCAAGGCCGACCAGGCCAACCCCCAACAGGTGGAGGCCCTGGTGAACGAGGTCGCCCGGCGCTTCGGCCGCCTGGACGTGCTCGTCAACAACGCGGGCATCTTCCACACCGGCGTCGTCGGAGACCCGTCCTCGGATATCGAGGCGCTCGACCACCAGTTCTCCGTCAACGTCCACGGAGTCGTCGCCGCCGTCCGCTCCGCCGTGCCACTCCTGCGGGAAGGCGGACGCATCATCTCCATCGGCTCCGGCGTCGCCAGCCACGCGCCCTTCGCGGGACTGGGTGACTACGCCGCCACCAAGGCCGCCATCGCCGCGTACACCCGGGGCTGGGCTCGCGACCTGGGCCCGCGTGGCATCACCGTCAACCTCATCCAGCCAGGCCCCATCGACACCGACATGAACCCGGCCACGGGCGCCAGCGCCCCGGCGCAGATGGCGGGCACCGCGCTCGGCCGCTACGGCCAGCCCGAGGAGATTGCCGCCGCCGTCGCCTTCCTCGCCAGCCCCGGCGCCTCCTTCGTCACCGGCGCCACCCTGGATGTGGACGGCGGCTTCAACGCCTGAGCCCCAAGGGGCTTATGCTCCGTGAGTACATTTGCAACAAAGTGGCACGCCAATCCCTTGCAAAAACAAGGCATTGAAGATTTCCCTTAACACCCTGATTAACCCATCCAATCCTGGGAGCCCCTCCACGAAAGGACTCCCATGCATTGGAACTCCCGCCCCCTCCTCGCCGCGGTCCTGTCCCTGCTGGCCCTGCCTGCCTGGGCGCAGGTGACGAACGTCGCGCTCGGAAAGCCCTCCTCGGCGTCTTCTGTGCACGCCAACGGCTATCCCACGCAGTACGGACACGCGAAGGCGTTCAACGGCCTCCTCACCACCGAGGACCGGTGGGCCTCCGCCGCGGCGCCCGGGGCGACGACTCCCGAGTGGCTGGAGGTGGACCTGCAGGAAGTGCATCGCGTCGACAGCCTCACGCTGCACTCCGGTCGCGACACCGCCGTGGGACAGCAGATGCTCGACTTCGACATCCAGCACCGGCTCACCGCCACGGACAGCTTCCAGACCTTCACCGGTGCCTCCATCACCAGCAACACCCTTCCCACCTGGACGCTGACGCTCGCCCAGCCCGTGCAGACGCGCTACGTGCGCCTGCAGTGCAAGCGCGCGTCGGCTGACGGCCTGTGCCGGGTGCGGGAGCTGGAGGTGCGAGGTGTCAGCCTCGCCAACCAGCCGCCCACCGCGTTCGCGGGCCATGACAATGCCGTCGTCCTGCCTACCAATTCCATCCAGCTCACGGGAACGGCGAGTGACCCGGACGGCACCGTCACCAGCATCCTCTGGCAGCAGGCCTTCGGCCCCACGCCGGCCACGCTGACGGGAGTGACGACGCGGACCTTGAGCGTCAGCGGCCTGACGGCGGGCACGTACATCTTCCGCATCACCGTCACTGACAACAACGGCGCCACCGCGTCCGACACCGCGAGCATCACCGTGCATCCGAGCACCGCGCCGGTGGACCCGCGCGCGGGGAAGATTCACGTCTGGCCTCGCGGCGGCCGCTATGACACCGCCGTCTTCCTCCCGATTGAGTACGGCGCGATTCCGGGGAAGAAGTATCCCCTGGTCGTCTCGCTGCACGGCCGGGGCGGCAGCACGCTCAGCGCGGACCACACCCAGGTGCTCGGCAACCCGGAGGGCTTCATCCGCCAGCTCATCCCCGGCAAGCCCCTGGTCAACACCTACCCCGCCGTCGTCATCGCGCCCCACGCTCCCAACATCGGCGCGCCGTATGACAGCTACTGGCACGTGGACCTCACCCACACGCTGGTGCAGCAGGCCATCAGCCTCTACAACATCGACCCGGACCGCGTGACGATGACGGGCCTGTCCTGGGGCGGCGCGGCGGTGAACGACCAGTTCGTGAAGTACCGGAGCACCTACGCGGGCGGCATGCCGCTGGCCTACACCACACCCAGCCCCAACCCCATCTGCCTCCTGGAGGACTTCCCCCTCTGGGCCGCGGGCAACTCGGGCGACGGGGTGTTCAACGCCTGGCGGTGGACCAACCCCACCAACGGCCTGGTGATGCAGGTCCAGGCGTGCCCTGGCTACACCGGCGAGCTCCAGGTCACGGTGATGCCTGGGAGCGCGCACAGCGGCTGGGATGAGTTCTGGAGCCGGCCCGACGCCCAGACCTGGCTCGTGAGCCAGGTGCGCCAGACGCCCTGATGTCGTCTGGATTCGCTGCGACGGCGCCGGCCAGGGCCGTGGCGGCATCGACTGGTAGCAGGTGACACGCGGGTGTCCCCGGACGAAGCCAGCTCCGGGGACACCTGGCTTCAACACCTACTGGCGCAGGACGCGCTTGAGCCTGAAGGGCGAGGGGCTCTCGCTCATCGTGTAATAGCTCGCGCCGCTCGGGTCGTACTCAATCGCCTCGCCCTGTCCTTCCACGGTGTCCGTCAGCGTGACGGGCGCCGCGGCGAAGGCCGTCTCGAAGGCCGCTCCCGGCGCCGCGCGGAACTCATAGACCGTCTTGTACGTGCGCAGGATGAAGCGGTTGGAGCACGGGTGGATGCTCGCGGACGTGGTGTAGGACCAGTTCGGCTGGTCCGGAACCACGGGCAGCTGGAGGTTGGACACGAAGATGAGCGTGGACTGGACGCCCGGCGCCGGCAGCGGATTGGGCATCTTGTACACCTTGCTCAAGCCCGAGCCGGACTTGGTGATGATGTAGATGTCGGCGGTGGCCGGGTGCACCATGATGGCCTCGGCGTCCTTGCCGCCATCCGGGTACACGAAGGGGAAGCGCTCCGACGTCAAATCCCCGCTCGTCTGGCCCGCGCCGATGTTCGGCTCGGGGATGCGGTAGACGTAGAACGTATTCGGAGGGATGGGCAGGCTCGCGCTCGAGCGGCCAATGTCACCCATGTAGATGCAGGAGCCGGTGGGGCACGGCCCGGTGGCCACGTCCTCCCAGTCCTGCGGCGTCACGCCCGCCACCTTGAAGGAGCCCAGCGTCGCCGCGTTGGCGGTGCTGATGGCGACGATGTCGTTGACGTCCTCGTTGTGGACGTAGATGGCGCCCGGGGTGACGCGGCTGGCGGCCAGGCCCGAGGGCTCGACGATGAACGGCGCCGACACGGTGCCCATCAGCGTCCACGTCGAGGCGAAGGTGTCACCCACGGTGCACGTGGGCGCGTCCGCGGCCCGGAGCGCCACCGCCTGCGCGGTGTTGGTGTTGGGCAGCGTCGACAGGCCGTTGAACGCGGGCTGCGCGCCCGCCGCCCCCAGCTCCTTCCACGCCATGTCGAAGAGGATGCCCCGGTCCGACGACTGGAGGCAGGCCTCGAAGGCCTCGGTGAACCCCGTGGGAGGCGTCAGCGGATTGGTGGGGCACGTGGCGCCCGCCCACAGCTGCGTGCCGAACCACACCGCCAACCCGTTGGCCGAGGTCGTGGTGATGGCCGGGCTGTCCATGGTCGCCAGGTTGCCGTTCTTCTGGCCGCTGTGCGCGTCGATGGGGTTGGTGGGGTTCGCGCCGGAGAACGCGGAGATGCTGCCGGCGAGGTAGTACGAAGCGTCGAAGGTGAACGCGTAGCTCGCCGGCTCCGAGGCCCCGGCGACCTTGTAGAAGACCCACGCCTTGATTTGGGACGCGCTCTGGTCCGAGCGCAGGAACGTCCAGCCCGCCGGAGGCGTCGCCACCGCCGCCACGTTGTTGCGGTTGCTGAGGCGCGCCAGCAGCACGTCACCGGCGACGGTGCCGGCCGGCTTGTTGAGGGTCAGCGATGTGGCGCCCTTCACCCACGCCGTCGTGCTCGCCCGGTGGCTCACCGTGGACACCGACTGCCGGGCCTCGCCCACCACCGCGGGCGCCGCCTCCGAGCCGCTCGCCGGGGACTCGGACTCCAGCGGACCGCAGCCCCCCAGCGCCAGCAATGAGACGGATACAATCCAACGTGAAACACCCTGATTGAAGACCTTCAATGTCATTCCAATCTCCCGATGAGCTGCTCGGCGAGACCTCTCGCCCTTGAGCGCTGCTATCTCAGGAAATGGGAAAAGAAGGGAGAGACAGGTTGAGAAAACAGACGGCTCAACACCACATGTCAGCCATTGCTGAAAACTTCCATGACAACCACCCGAGCGGAGGTGCGTGATTCCGCCCGGGTGGTTCAAGGCACGCTACGGCGCGACGTCGAGGAGGCCCACGCCGCGCTGGGACCACTCGGTGCCGGGCGCGGTGCGCAGGTCATCCACGGGCAGGGGCAGGCGCTCCCACTGCGCGGTGTTGTCCGGCGGAGGCTTGTTGGTGTTCTGGGCCTTCGCCCGGTAGAGCTGCCCGTCGTGCATCACCAGGGCGCCCGCCGCGTATGTCATCTCCGGTGAGTTGGGGGCCAGGGTGGCCCTGGCCGTCCACCGCTCCAGCTGGCGCGTCGGGGTGCCGGCGGGCAGGCCCGTGTTGACGAACGTGAGCGCGGTGACGGCGCCATTCACGTTGCCGGTGGCAATCACCGAGCCCACCGTGCCGCTGCCACCCGTCAGGCCGGAGATGAGCCTGCGGCTGCCCTCCCATCGGTTCTCCTTGAGGGTGATGGGCGCGGTAATCGTCCCCGCCTTGCTGAGCACGACGCCCGGGTCCGTGGCCGTCGGGTAGACGCTCTGGTAGCCGAAGTCGAGTCCCCGGAAGGCGTTGCGCTCCCAGTTGAACTTCGCGCCCGCGCCCGACGTGCCGCCGAACCAGATGCCCAGCGACAGCGTGTCGGCGAAGTAGTTGTCGGTGAACTCCACGTTGAGCGGAAGGTCCCCGGTCTCCGCCCGCGCGAAGAAGTTCAGCAGCGCGCCCGCGCCGCCGAGGAAGACGTTGTGGTGGAAGCGGATGGTGCCGCCGCGCACCTGCGCCTGGGAGTTGTTGTCCTGGTACATGGAGAAGGCCGCGCGCCAGTCGATGGCGCCGTAGGCGAAGACGTTGTGGTGGACCTCCGTGCCGTCGCCCAGGTTCTGAACCTGGAGGGACTCCGTGCCCGTGCGCACCAGCCGGTTGTTGTAGACCTTCAGGTTGGAGCCCAGCGGCGTGGGCGCGCCCTGCGTGGAGCCGAAGTAGATGGCCTCGCTGGCGGTGTCGTGGATGTAGAGGTCGTGCAGCTTGATGTCGTTGATGGGTGACACCGTGCCGTCGCCGTTGGGGGAGCGGGTGATGCGCAGGCCCGCGAAGCCCGCGCGGGTGATTTCCAGGTACTCCACTTCGAAGCTGTGCGCGCCGCCGATGCCCAGCCCCATGTGGCCTCCGTTCAGGAAGATGTCGTCACTGAGGATGCCGTAGCGCTCTCGCGACGTCGCATACGCGCCGCAGCGGTGGCCCGGGAAGTCCGCGTGGCCGGTGCCGGAGTCCGCGTCATACCGGCCGGTGAGCACCCAGTTGGAGCCCCCGCCCATGGACCAGATGTAGCCCTGGGTGCTGCCCGGGTTGGGGCGGATGACCACCTGGCCGCCCGTGTTGGTGATGACCAGCGGGCGGCTCGCCGGGCGGTTGGGCAGGTTGCCCAGGTTGATGAGCGTGTATCTCCCCGCGGGGATGTAGAGCCGGTCCAACGTGCTCCAGTTGGTGGACGGGTAGCGCGCCTGCACATCCGGGATGTACATCTCCCCGTTCGCGCTGGGCCCGGGCAGCGTGAGCGTGTTGCCGGGCGCGCCGAAGCGGCCGAAGGGCTCGCACGCGGCCAGGGCGCCACCGTCCGTGGGCCCCGTCCCGCCGTCCGGCCCCTGCGTCGCGCCGCCGTCGCCGCCCGCGTCCGACGGCGATTGCGTGCCACCATCTCCCGAGCCCGCGTCCGTCTGGCTTTCGTCAGGCCCATCGTCCTCGGGTGAGTCACCCGAGCACGCCGAGGCGAAACAAGCGATGAGGCACAGGACGGAGAGGCTCCGAATCATGGTGCGGCTCCTGAGGGGAAGGAGCCCTGAAGCCTAGCGCGATTTCCGCGAGCGCTCCGCGCGTCTCGCGCGCGGCGCCCCGGGTCGCCTCTTGTCACACAGTAACATCTTCAACGAAATAGCGGGCTTGGCCTCAGGCCACCTTGCCCACGATGATGGAGTACGGGCTGTGGGTGGGGATGATGCGGTCCAGCTTGAAGCCGCCCTCGGCGAACAGGGCGTCGTACTGGACCTGCGTGCGCTCGCGTCCACCCGCCAGGGACAGCATGACCAGGTCCATCACCAGGGCGGGGTGGAGCTCGGGGCCCTCGGGCAGCATCATCTCCAGCACCAGCAGCTCCGCGTGGGCCGGGGCCACCTGGCGAATCTGGCGGAGGATGGAGATGGCCTGCGGGTCCGCCCAGTCATGGAGGATGTTGCTGACGATGTACGCGTCGGCGCGCGGCAGCGGCCCCACGAAGAAGTCCCCCGCCTGCTTCTTCATGCGCGGATGCGGAAGGGAGTTCTCCACGACATGCGGCTGGTCGAACAGCGTGCCCTGGGAGCGAGGCGTGGCGTCGAGCACCGCCGACAGGATGTGGCCCCGACCTCCGGCGATGTCGGCGATGTGCTCGTAGCGGTGGAACTCCATCGCCTGGAGCACCGCGGCGATGGCCATGTGCGACTTGCCTGTCATCGCCGCATCGAAGACGCGCGCATCCTCCGGATGGGCCTGGAGGTATGGCCAGAGTCCCCCCGGTGTCACGGAGTCACAAGCCGTCTGGCCCGTCCGCGCGGACACGCCCAGCGCCCCGGCCGAGCGCCAGTTGATGTCGTCCCCGAACATCATCACCAGCGACCTCAGCGATTGCGGGTGATTGCTCTTCAGATGCTCGGAGTAGTCGTTGTGGGCCCAGCCGCCCCCCCGCCGCTCGAACACGCCATGCGCCGACAAGAGCCGCAGCATCCGGTGGAGCGAGTCGGCGTGCGCCCCCGTGGCCCGCGCCAGCTCCTCGCTGCTCATGGGTGTATTGCCCAGGACATCCGCCACCCCCAACTGAGCGACGAGGTGCAGACAGCGGGGGGCGAAGTATCCGGTGCTGAGATTGAAGATGAACGCCGGGGCTGGAAGCTGTTGCATGCGCGCTCCTGGTCAGCAGGGCTTGAATTGCCTGCAAAGTGAAATTCTACCTGCACCCGGGAACGAACCAACCAGACCCCGCATACCGCCTTGATTCCAAATGAACACAAATGCTGTACCCGCACGGCGCAAATCCTGACGCGGTCTGCCATGGCCTGACGGCTGGGGTTGGGGACCTCGCCCTGGAGGGCATGACCCGGGAGGGCTGGGTGGCGGAGGACGACACCCCCTGCCCTGACGGCTGTGCAGCGACAGGACTGGCGACCCGGACGGTAGGGATTGGAGCGCGCGGTCCGGGCTCAGGCGGGAAAGAGCAGGCGCGAGGACTGCTTCACCCACGCGCGTCGCGTCTCCAGCGACCTGAAGTCCAGGAGGATGAGCTGGTCGAACACGCGCGGCATCATCGACAGCAGGGACACGGAGGACCAGATTTGCGCGAGGGCCAGCCGGCGCCGCTCCTCCGTCAGGTGCGTGGTGTCCGGGGCGAGCTTGCCCGACAGCGTCGCCAGGAACGCGTTGAGCTCCCGGATGGCCGCGCCGTCGTAGCGCTGATGCACGAGCGCGTCGTGCAGGTGCGCATGCGCGATGCGCGGGTAGCGCCCCACGTTGCCGATGACGTCCTCCAGCAGCGTCTCGAACGCCTCGCGGATGCCCAGGCCTTCGGCGCGCAGGCGGTCGAAGTCCACCAGCACGTGCCCGAAGGCCTGCTCCAGCGTCGCCTCGAGCGCCTGGGCAATCAGCTTCTCCTTGCTGCGGAAGTAGTAGCTGATGGCCGCGCTGTTCACCTGCGCCTCGCGCGCAATCTCCCGGATGCCCGTGGCGTCCAGGCCATCCCGTTCCAGGCAGATGATGGTCGCTCGGAGGATGCGCTCCCGGGCGTCCTGCTCCTTGGTTCCCATTTCCGCCCGACCCTTGAAACAGCGGGACTCCGGGCTCCGGACCTGACGCCGGAGCTTGAGTCCATGACCGACCGACCCTGGCCGCGACAGTAGCGCACGCGGCCTCGACGGCGCTCGCGGAAGCGCGGCGGTTCGATGGGCTCGACGAGGACCTGTGAGCCGCGCTGTCCGCCGCTTGCGCGAAGGCGCGCCGGAACCTATGAGTGCGGCCTCATGCAGGTCCACGACGCCGTCCTCCCATGACTCTGAGCGAAACGCAGCAGCACATCTGCCATCGAGCAGGGGCCGAGTTCTCGCCCATCCCCGCCGGCACCCGAGTGGCCGTCGCACGCGACCTGCGCTCCGGAGCCATGCCGATACACGGCATGAGGTACAGAACCAAACCGGGAGGCGTGGGCTGGTTCTTCTGGGCCGGACAGGGGGAGCTGAGCACCGATGCGGACTACTTCCTGGCGCTGCACGTCGAGCACCTGGAGGAGTGGTGTCCTCTCGTGCTGCCCTACCTTGCCCTTCCGCCAGGCTGGCGCTTTCTGACGGATGGCCAGGTGGATGACGTGTGGTTTGATCAATCCATCCTGGACAAACCTATCATCTGACTACGCCGGAAGCGCCGCCGGGTGCCGCGCCTCGTGGCGACGCGTGGAGGCCCAGCTCGACAGGCCGACCTCTTCACGGATTTCCCGGCACGCGTCGACGACATGGTCCAGGTCGTCCCGCGACAGCTCGCTGTGGACGGAGAGGCGCACGAGCGAGTGCTTCACCGGCGTCGCGGGGTCGCAGAACACCGAGCCGAAGATGCCCCGCGCCTCCAACGCGTCCTTGAGGCGCAGTGTCTGGACCTCCAGACCGGATTGCAGAGCGAGAATCTGTGCCGCGCCGCCGTCCAGGTCGTAGCCCAGTGCTTCGAGGTGTCCGCGCAGGTACGCGGCATTCGCGTGCAGTCTCTGACGGCGTGCCCCCGCGCTCCGAATTCCCCTCCAGAGAGACATGTGCGCCATCCGGTCGATGTACACAGGCACCTGCTCGTCCGCCAGACACTCCGGCAGGCCCACGTTCGCGCAGTAACCGGACTGACACAGGACGCCTGACTCCGCGCGAAGCAGCGCCGCGAGCCCCCGCTCCAACGTGTGTCGAGGGTGCGCGCCCCGCTGGAACAGGCTCGACATCATCGCCCCCAACCCTTCCTGCTCGACGGCGTCCGCGGCGGCCTGGACAAGGCGGGGGTGCCTTGCCAGGCAGAGATAGTCATTGCCGTTGAGCAGGATGTCCCCTGGCTCCGGAAGTGAGGCCGTCGAGGATGTGTCGCGGAGACTCCCAGCGCTGCATCCGCTTCTCGAAGTCCTGGAGCTTGCGGCGCAGGAAGTCAGGAACTGGAGCGCTGACCTCCTCCGTCACGCGCTGCGCTGGTGCATGGTCTGTCATGGCACCAGGAGGGAGTGCCCACCCCCACGATGTGACCCCGGGAGAGCCCGGCGCATTCAAGAGCATCGAAGCGAGGCCCTGCTCACCGGACCGAGGGTTCGAGACCTGGCCTTGACGTATATATGCACCGATGTGTATATGCACGAACATGCAGACCGATGTCTTCCAGGTGCTCGCCGACCCGACGCGCCGGCTCATCATCCAGACCCTTCGCGAGGGCGAGCAGCAGGTCAGTGATGTCGTCGAGAAGGCCGGCATCCACCAGTCCGGCGTCTCGCGGCATCTGCGCATCCTCTCCGAGTCGGGCTTCGTCTCGATGAGACCGGACGGGCAACGCCGCCTCTACGCCTTGAGGCCGGAGCCCTTCCAGGAGCTCGACGGGTGGCTGACCCAGTACCGGCAGCTGTGGGAGGCGCGACTCGAACGCTTCGAAGCCGCGCTGGAGAAGAAGAAGCAACAACAGACTCGTCGAGTCAAAGACAGGGGTACGCGGGAATGAGCCACGAGAACACGTCACGCGGTAGCGCGAAGGTCGTCATCGAGCGCACGTACCGGGCGAGCATCCAGGATATCTGGGAGCTGTGGACCACGAAGGAGGGCTTTGAGTCGTGGTGGGGGCCGCAGGGCTTTCGCGCCGAGGTTCAAGAGCTCGACGCTCGCGCTGGAGGGGCGCTGCGGTACGAGATGATCGCCGACTCACCGGAGATGATTGCTGCGATGAAGGCGGCGGGTCAGCCGATTTCGCATGCCACCCGCTCCAGCTTCACCGAGGTGGTGCCCCACTCGCGGCTCGTCCTCACGAACGTCATCGACTTCATTCCGGGAGTCGCGACCTATGAGAGCAGGATTGCCGTGGGCTTCTTTCCGAATGGCGACCGCGTTCGGATGGTGGTCACGACGGACGCGATGCACAGCGATGAGTTCACGAAGATGCAGAAGGAAGGCTTCGAGAGCCAGCTCACGAAGCTTGACCAGCGCTTCGGCTGAAGCGCCCGGCTCCCGGCTCGGATGATGGAGCTGAGAGCAGCAGCGCCGCGCAGATGGCGCCGAGCACCAGTTCGGCGACCATCGCAGCGACCAGCTCGGGCGCGGGCGCTCCGTCCAGGGCCAGGCTCAGGATGCGCGACACGCCATAGGACAAGTAGAGCGTCGTCGACACCACCAGCGAGGTGAAGGTCATTCGAGCCCACACCGCGCCGGCCAGAATCAACAGTCCGCAGGCCAGCAACGCCCCGCCCGGAGCGCGCACCTCGCTCAACAGGCTGACCTGGCCGCCCAGGTCGATGCCACTCCACCCATGGAAGACCTTGGGGATGAACAGCAGGGGCGCGCCAATCAGGCTCCCACTGGCGCCCGCCACCACGAGTACCGCCTTCGTCCATTTGCTCCGCATCGCCGCCCTCGCTTGACACCGTGTCAATTGACTCGGCATTGATTATCCGCGACTTTACATCATGTCAAGTGAAGCGCCCGAGACGCGAACCCGCATCCTCAAGGCCGCCCTGCACCTCTTGGAGACCAGCCGGGGTCAGTCGGTGCGGATGAGCGACATCGCGCGGAAGGCCGGGCTCAGCCGGCAGGCCGTCTATCTGCATTTCGGCACGCGAGCGGCCCTGTTGATTGCCACCACGCTCTACCTGGACGAGCTGAAGGACGTGCGAGCGCGCCTTGTCCCCAGTCGCACGGCCCGGAGCGGTGTCGAGCGCCTGGACGCCTATGTCGGAGCGTGGGCGGACTACATCCCGGAGATACGTGGCGTGGCCAAGGCGCTGATGGCCATGAGCGACACCGACGAAGAGGCCGCCGAAGCCTGGCGCAAGCGAATGGAGGACATGCGCGAGGGCTGCGCCGCCGCCATCGAGGCGCTCCGGGCGGATGGCACCCTCTCCCCCGACTACACACCGGGCGAGGCCACTGACCTGCTCTGGACGCTGCTGTCGGTGCGCAACTGGGAGCACCTGACCCTGGAGCGAGGCTATGCGCAGCCGCGCTACAAGGACCTGCTGCTGCGCACCGCGCGGCGACTCTTCGTCCGCGCTCCGCGCTGAGGCCGGGGAGACGAGCACCTTCCCACCACCGGACCGCACGGCGCACCCGGCCTGGCCGTGAGGTGGGACTCGTCCTGACAGCCAGGCACCCCGCCCAGGGAACCTCGAAGGGCGCCCTGGAGCCCTGCTCCACCTGGGACTGAGCACCCACCCCCTCGGGGCTCTTCCCTCCCAGGCTCGCGGTGCTATCAAGCACCGCACCATGCCTGAGTCAGCGCCCGCCCCCCTGTTCGACACCGTGCCCGCGGAGATGGACTTCCCGGCCGAGGAGCGCCGCATCCTCGCCTTCTGGAAGGACCGCCGCATCTTCGAGCGCTCGCTCCAGGCACGCGAAGGCGCCAAGAGCTTCGTCTTCTACGAGGGCCCGCCCACCGCCAACGGCCTGCCCCACAACGGACACGTCCTCACCCGCGTCATCAAGGACCTGTTCCCCCGCTACCAGACGATGCGCGGCCACTACGTCCCCCGCAAGGCCGGCTGGGACACCCACGGCCTGCCCGTGGAAGTCGAAGTGGAGAAGGAGCTGCGCATCCACGGCAAGGCGGAAATCGAACGCTACGGCGTCGAGCCCTTCACCGAGCGCTGCATCGAGTCCGTCTTTCGCTACACCGGCGAGTGGGAGCGCCTCACCGAGCGCATCGGCTTCTGGGTGGACCTCAACGAGGCCTATGTCACCTACCACCGCGGCTTCGTGGAGAGCGTGTGGTGGGCGCTCGCCGAACTGCACAAGAAGGGCCTGCTCTACCAGGGCCATAAAGTCGTGTGGTGGTGGCCCCAGGGCGGCACCGCGCTCAGCTCCGCCGAAGTGGGCCTGGGCTACAAGACGGTGGACGACCCGAGCGTCTACGTCACCTTCCCCCTGCGCGACGCCCCCGACACCTCGCTGCTCGTGTGGACGACCACCCCGTGGACGCTGCCGTCCAACATGTACGCGGCCGTCAACCCCGGCGTGGACTACGTCACCGTGGACGCCGGTGACCGCAAGCTCATCATCGCCGCCGCGCTGCGCGAGGAGCTGGCCAAGAAGCTCAAGAAGGACCTGCCCGTCCTCTCCACCCAGAAGGGCCAGGCCCTGGTGGGCCAGCGCTACCTGCCGCCCTTCGACACGTACTTCGCGCGCGAAGGCGACACGCGGCTGAAGCTGCGCGACGGCGGCGACGACACCCGCGCCTGGCGCGTGCTGGGCGCCGACTTCGTCACGCTCAACACGGGCACCGGCATCGTCCACATCGCCCCCGCCTTCGGCGAGGACGACTACGACGCCTACCGCAAGGACCGCGCGCGCTTCACCCAGCCGGAGGCGATGGAGCTGTTCTGCGCCGTCAAGCCGGACGGCACCTTCTCCGAGGAGTTCCCCCTCGTCGCCGGGCGCTTCGTGAAGGACGCGGACAAGGACATCCAGCGCAACCTCAAGGAGCGCGGACTCCTGCTCGTCACCGAGCAGTACAAGCACGAGTACCCCTTCTGCTGGCGCGCGGATGACGACCCGCTCATCCAGTACGCCCGCCCCGCCTGGTACATCCGCACCACCGCGGTGAAGGACCGCGCCATCGAGAACAACCGCGCCGTCAACTGGGTGCCCGAGCACATCAAGGAAGGCCGCTTCGGCGACTTCCTGGCCAACAACGTGGACTGGGCCCTGTCGCGCGAGCGCTACTGGGGTACCGCGCTGCCGCTCTGGATTCACTCGGAGACGGGCGAAGTCGAGGCCGTGCCTTCACTCCAGGCGCTGCGCGAGAAGCCCGGCAGCAACCTGGCGGCCGTGGAGGCGGAGCTCGCCGCGTTCCTCAAGGGCAAGCCCCACGAGTCCAACGCGAAGCACCTCATCGTCCACAAGCCGTGGATTGACAAGGTGACGTACGAGAAGCCGGGCTCCCCGGGCCGCTTCAACCGCGTGCCCGAAGTCGTGGACGTGTGGTTCGACTCCGGCTGCATGCCCTTCGCGCAGTGGGGCTTCCCGCACGCGCCCGGCTCGCATGAGCTGTTCAACCGCGCCTTCCCCGCCGACTTCATCTCGGAGGCCATCGACCAGACGCGAGGCTGGTTCTACTCGCTGCTCATGGTGAGCACGCTCGTCTTCGACGAGGAGACTCAAGGCCGGCTGGGATTGACGCCCCAGCGCGAGTGGCCGCACCCCTACAAGAGCTGCATCGTGCTGGGCCACGTCTCCGACAAGGAGGGCCGCAAGGAGTCCAAGTCCAAGGGCAACTACACGCCGCCCGAAATCATCCTCGACGAAGTGCGCATGGACTTCGCGGTGCTGTCCGCCACGGAGGCAGGCGCGCCGGCCGAAGCGGGCGTGGCGCTCATCGCGCGTGAGGACCTGGAGGGCCTGGACCTGCAGGAAGGCACCAAGGTGCAGTTGTTCCGTCCGGACCGGCCGGAGGTCTCCGTCACCGCGACGGTGAAGGCGCACAAGAAGCTCAAGCGCCGCGTGGTGCTGCTGGCGCCCGCGGAGCTCCAGGCGCTCGGCGTGGCGCCGTCCGCGAAGGGCGCGGGCGTCATGCCGGTGGAGGTGCCTCGCCTGGCCCCGTCCGAGCGCGTGACGGTGAAGGACCCCGCCGCCAAGGCCCCCGGCGCGGACGCGTTCCGCTGGTTCTTCTACGCGGCGAGCCCCACCTGGTCCAACACGCGCCACTCGCTGGCGAACGTGCGGCTGTCGCAGAAGGACTTCCAGGTCAAGCTGCGCAACGTCTACTCGTTCTTCACCATCTACGCGAACATCGACGGCTTCAATCCCGCGCAGGGCAACCCCGACGCGAGCGAGGCCCCCTGGGAGGCCGTGCGCAAGAGCCAGGGCTGGCGCGAGGTGAAGGCCCGGCCGATGCTGGACCGCTGGATTCTGTCCGAGGTGCAGCTGGCGCTGCGCCACGTGGAGAAGGCGCTGGACACCTATCAGGTGTACGACGCGGCCCAGCGCATGGTGGCCCTGGTGGACGCGCTGTCCAACTGGTACCTGCGCCGCAGCCGTGAGCGCTTCTGGAAGCCCGGCTTCGAGCAGGACAAGCGCGACGCGTACTTCACCCTCTACGAGGCGCTCACCACCATCACCGCCCTGTCCGCGCCCTTCGTCCCGTTCTTCGCCGACGAGATGTGGGGCAACCTGGTGCGCAAGGCCTGGCCCCAGACGCAGCCGGAGAGCGTGCACCTGGCCTCCTTCCCCTGCGTAGATGCCAGCCTCATCGACGAGGAGCTGGCGGTGGACATGGCCGCCCTGCGCGAGCTGGTGTCCCCCGGGCTCAAGGTGCGCACGGACAACAAGCTCAAGGTGCGTCAGCCCCTGGCCCGCGCGGACATCATCCTCGCGCGCAAGGAGATGACGGACCGGCTGGCCGTGTACAAGGATTTGCTCGCCGAGGAGCTGAACGTGCACGAGGTGCGCTTCGTGGAGCCGGGCAGCCCGGACGCGGACGTGGTGCGCTTCCGCGTGCGCCCCAACCTGCGCGCGGTGGGCGGCCGGCTCGGCCCCAAGCTGGCGCCGGTGCGCAAGGCGTTCGACACAGGTGACGGCCGCGCGCTGCACCGGGAGCTGCTCCAGACGGGCCAGGTGGCAATCCAGCTTGGGGGCGAGACGCTGGTGTTCTCCGGTGATGACCTGGAGACGCTGGTGGAGGCCAACCCTGGCTTCGCGGCGGCGGGCACGGGCGCAGGGGTGGTGGTGCTCCACACCGAGCTGACGGAGGCGCTCGTCGACGAGGGCCTCGTGCGCGAGCTGCTGGCGCGGGTGCAGGGCGCTCGCAAGGACCTGGAGCTGGGCTACACGGACCGCATCCGCCTCTGGGTGGACGGTGACGCGCGGGTGAAGCGCGTCACGGAAGAGGGCCGGGAGCTGATTGCCCGGGAGACGCTGGCCACCTCCATCCACGTGGGTCCGGAGGGCCTCACGGGGCAGGAGGAGGAAGTCCAGCTCAATGGCTTGCCCGCGCGCCTGAGGGTGGAGCGAGCCTGAGGTCCCCAACTCCTGCTCATCCGTCCACCGGGTGAGCAGGCATTCCTTTCGAAACCTCGCGCGGCCCCTGTAGTGTGGACGTCTGGATTCAGCGCGAGGTTGAATGGATACCGCCCAGCAGCTCTTGCCTTGCGTGCCGGCCCTGCTGGCACGTCGCGGAGCGCGCCCTGTCGTGGCCCCCGAGTCGGAGTGCTTCGCCTCGGTGGTGCTGCTCGCGGATGTGTCTGGCTTTACCCCCCTGACGGAGCGACTGGCCCAGCAGGGCTCCGCGGGCGCGGAGGAGCTGTCGCGGCTCTTGGAGCGGCTCTTCACGCCCCTGGTGGAGGTCGTCACCGCGCATGGTGGGGACATCCTCCACTTCCCGGGGGACGCGCTGCTCGCGCTGTGGCCGCTGAGGGAAGCGGAGACTTCACTCACCCAGGCGGCGCGTCGCGCGGTGGCGTGTGGCCTGGCGCTGCAGCAGGCCATGCGCATGCCCTTCTTCCGGGAGCACGCGCTGGCCCTCCGGGTGGCGCTGGGCGCTGGCGAGGTGCAGGCCGTCATGGCCGGAGGCGTCCAGGGGCGGTGGCAGGCCCTGGTGCGCGGAGCGCCCTTCACGCAGCTCCGGGAGATGGAACACGCCACCCTTCCCGGAGAGGTGCGTGTCTCTCCTCCGCTCTGGCAGCTGCTGGGCGGAGAGGTGCAGGGGGACGTCGCGCCCTCGGGCCTCGCCCGCATCCTGTCGCTGCGAGCCCCCGAACCCTGGCCCCTGCCCCCGGCCGCGCTCGGCGAGGACGCGGTGGCGGCGCTGCGCCCTTTCGTGTCGCGCGTGCTGCTGGCGGCGCTGGAGGTCCATGACCGGAAGTGGCTCGCCGAGCTGCGCCGGGTGACGGTCCTCTTCCTCCGCCTGGATGGGCTTCCGGAGGGGGCCTCGGAGGCGCTGCTGCCCCGACTGTCGGACGCGGTACGCGCGCTCCAGGAGGCCGTCTACGCGCAGGGAGGCAGCGTCAACCAGCTGCTGGTGGACGACAAGGGCCTCGTCCTCGTCGCGGGCTTCGGCCTGCCCACGTGCGCGCACGAGGACGACGCGACGCGCGCGGTGAAGGCGGCCATCCAGGCGCGGGCCCTGCTCCAGGCGCAGGGACTGAAGGCGTCCGTCGGCATCGCGACGGGGCGGGTGTGCTGTGGCCCGCGGGGCGGCGCGGTCCGCTACGAATACGCGCTGATGGGCAGGACGGTGAACCTGGCCGCGCGGCTGATGCAGGAGGCGCGCGACGACATCCTCCTCGACGAGCCCACCGCCCAGGCCGTGGGCGAGCGGCTGTGGACCGAGCGGCTGCCTCCCGTGAAGGTGAAAGGCGTCGCGGAGCCCGTGCGCCGGTACCGGCCGGGGAGCCTGGACATGGTGCGCGGCCACCGCGGGGTCCATCCCCTGGTGGGACGACCGCGGGAGCGCGCCACCCTCGACTCCTTCCTGGAGCGCCCTACGCGGGGCCTGGGTGGAGTCCTCCTCCTCGAAGGCGAGGCGGGTCTGGGCAAGTCGCGCCTGCTCGCCTACGCAGCGGAGGGGGCGAAGGCGCGGGGGATGCGCGTGCTGTCGGGGAGCGCGGACGCGGCGGAGCACCACACGGTCTACTTCGCCTGGCGCACCCTCTTCACCGCGCTGCTCGGGCTGCCCGAGGGCGCCTCACTCGAAGCCCGTCGCACGGCGGTGAAGGCCCGCCTGCCCGGCAACGCCGCCCTCGCGCCGCTCCTCAACCCTGTCCTCCTGCTGGAGTTGCCGGAGACAGACCGCACGACGCAGCTTCACGACGAGGCGCGCGCGGACACCACGCAGGCGCTCATGATGATGCTGCTCGGGGAGGCGGGCCCCTCGGTGCTGCTGCTGGAGGATGGCCACTGGCTGGACTCCGCGTCATGGGAGCTCCTGCGGCGCCTCTCGCGAGACCTCCCGGACTGGCTGCTCGTGGTGAGCCTGCGCCCGCTGCCGGTGGAGCCGCCCGCGCTGGAGGCGCTGCGCCGGCAGGCGACGACCGAGGGCCTTCGCCTGGGCCCCATGTCGGGGGAGGAGGTCGACGCCCTCGTCTGCGCTCGGCTCGGGGTGACCCGCCTTCAGCCGGAGGTGTCTGCCTTCATCCAGCGCAAGGCGGAGGGGCACCCGTTCTACAGCGAGGAGCTGGCCCACACCTTGAGAGACCACGGCCTGCTCTTCGTCGAGCGAGGCGAGTGCCGCCTCACCCCGGAGGCGGGAGACCTGGAGTCCATGGGATTGCCTTCCACGCTGGAAGGACTCATCACCACCCGCATCGACCGGCTGACACCCGTGCAGCAGCTCACGCTGAAAGCCGCGAGCGTCATCGGTCGCGCCTTCACCAGCGCGCTCCTGCGAGACGTGCACCCCCTGCCGGATGAGCGCATCCAGCTGGGCTCGCACCTGCTCAGCCTTCAGGAGAAGGACCTGGCGCTGCCCCTGGAGAATGCCCCGGAGCGGAGCTACCTCTTCAAGCACGTCATCACCCAGGAGGTGGCCTACAACCTGCTCCTGTTCTCCCAGCGGCGACAGCTCCATGAGGCCGTCGCCCGCTGGTACGAGCAACGTCATGCGACGGAGCTGACGCCCCACCACCCGCGACTGGCGTACCACTGGCTGCGCGCGGGCGTGCACGCCAAGGCCCTGGATGCGCTGGAGCGGTCCGGAGAGCAGGCCATGACGACGCATGCGCCCAGCGAGGCGGTGGCCTTCTTCACGAGGGCGCTGGAGCTGGCCGAGACGAGTCCCGAGCTCGTGCCCTCCTCGCGGCGCGCGCGCTGGGAGCGAAAGCTGGGACGGGCCTTGCGGTGGCTGGGCCGACAGGAGGAAGCCCGGCGACACCTCCTTGAGGCCATGACGCTGATGGGCCACCCGGTGCCCACACGGCCCGCCGTGCGCGCCCTGGAAACGGCGATGGCGGCCCTGCGGCAACTGCTGGGCTGGGTGCCGGGCCTGCGTCGGGTGATGCGCATCGGGACGCGCTTCGAGGAGATGGTGGACCTGACGGAGACGTGCGCGGACCTCTCGCTGCTCGCCGTCCATGCCGCGGATTGGCGCGGCGTCGGCTACTACTCCTTCCAGATGGCCCGCTTCGCGGACAAGTCCGGCTCGGCCAGCCTGCGTGCACGCGCCTACGCCTCGCTGACGGTGGTGCTGGGCGCGATTCCGCTCCACCGGGCGGCCACCGCCTACGGACAGGCGAGCCTGAGGCTCTCGCATCAGGCGAACAACCGACAGGCCGTCGCCCTCTCGCGGCTGTCGCTGTCCATGTACCTGCTGAACGCGGCGCGCTTCCGCGAGTGCGAGGAGTCGCTCACGGAGAGCATCGCGGGCTTCACGCGGCTGGGGAATCAACGACTGGCGGACGAGGCCACCCTCCTGCTGTTTCACGTGTACCTGCTCCAGGGACGACCCGGCGAGGCCATGGAGCACTCCCTGGAGCTGGAGGCGTCGGGCCGCAGGCGGGAGGACCCTCAGACGCTCAAATGGGTCCGAGAGGACAGGGCCATCCTCCTGATGCTCGCGGGGTACCACGAGGCGGCACTGGAGGGACTCCAGGCGAAGTCCCTGAACCCGGAGACGTACCACGACCCCTCCAGCACCGGCCTCATCGCCCTGGCCTTGCTGCGCGCGGGAGATGCCACGAGCGCGCGGGTGCTGGCGGAGCAGCAGACGTCCGCCGTCCTGAACAGCGCGCTGGGCATCACGACGCTGTATTCCTACACCGGACTGGCGGAGACCTTCCTGGAGCTCTGGCGCGAGGCGCGGGCTCGCGGCGACAAGGACGCGGAGCACTTGAGGCAGCACGCCCATCGACTCCGCCGCGCGCTGGAGAAAGGTGCCCGGAGCTGCGCGCTCGGTCTGCCAGCCGCACACCTCTTCCGAGGCAGACTGGCCCTGGCCGAGGGAAGGCCCGGGTCCGCGCGGCGCGGCTTCGAGGCCGCCCTGCGCACCGCGAAGCTGCAGGGCATGCCGTGGGAGGCCTCGGACGCGCACACCCAGCTCGCGAGCCTGGACGCGCCCCGCCGCGACTGGCACCTCGCCGAGGCCGCCCGGCTGCGCCCCGTCCTGTCCATCGCCGAGCCGCGCAGGGAGCGCAGGAGCGCGTGACGTTTCCCCTACCGGACCAACAGCAGGATGAAGACCCCCAGGAACAACAGCAGCGCGAGGCCCACGTGGCTCAGCCGGCTCAGCCTCTCCTCGGCGTTCTCGACCTCGTCGAGTGAGGCTCGCCGGAGCCGCGCGAACCCTTCCTGAATCCGCGCGGCCGTCTTCGCCTTCTCCTCCTCTTCGCGGTCCGCCCCCGTCGTCAGCAGGCGCCAGCCCGGCCACAGCACCTTCATCAGCAGCCAGAGTACGTCCCCCGCCGGAAGCACCGGCACGCGCCACGTGCGCCATCGCCGCGAGCGCCACACGACGGCCGCCACCACTCCACCGACGAGCACGGGCCACGCCGCCGAGAACAGATACTTCGGCTCGAGCAGGTGCGGCAGCTCGTCGCGTCCCACCGGTGGCCAGAAGAGCAGCACCGTGTCCACGGCGAGCAGCAGCCCCCACGAAAGCAGCATCCCTCCCGCGCCGGCCTTCCCCTCCTCCGGAGCCTTGGGCACGGTGCATTCCAGGAAGCGCGCCATGATGAGCGTGCTTCCCACGGCGGCCAGGGACAGCAGCGTCGGCAGGGCCTCCGAGGCGTGCGCGGCGGCCTCCGCGGACTTCAACGAGAGCTTCGCCAGCGCCCCGCTCGTCAGCGGCGCCCCCGCGATTTCCAGCGCGCACCACGTCAACCCCACCAGCACCAGCACGCCCCGCCAGCCCCGTCGCCCCGTGGCGGGCAGGAGGCCCGTGCCCAGGAACAACAACCCCTTCGCCAGCGAGTGGTGCACCGAATAGACGAGCACCGCGCCGATGAGCACCGGAGCCGCCTCCGGCGCGCCCAGGGCCAGCCCCACCGCCAGCGTGAGGAAGCCCATCTGGCTGATGCTGGAGTAGGCCAGCACCGTCTTCGCCTCCCGCTGCGTGAGCCCCACCGCGACGCCATAGAAGGCAGCAGTGAGCCCCGCCGCCACGCACACGGTGCCCAGCGTGGGCAGGCTCGCGTGTCCCAGCGGCAGGAAGCGCAGCCAGCCCAGCACACCCACCTTGATGATGGTCCCGCTGAGCACGGCGCTGCCCGGCGCGGGCGCGACTGGGTGCGCCAGCGGCAGCCACATGTGCAGGAGGAGGGCGCCCACCTTGACGCCGAAGCCGACGAGTATCAGCACGCAGATGACATCGCGGTGGGACGACTCCGCCACCACGCGCGGCACCTCGTCGAAGGACAGGTTGACGCGCGTTCCCACCAGGAGGAAGAACGCCGCCAGGAGCAGCACCTCTCCCACCAGGGCCATGCTGATGTAGACGCGGCCCGCCCGCGCCGCCGCCTCGGTGCGCTCATGGACGACGAGCCCGTACGCGCAGAACGTCATCATCGCGAAGAACAGATAGAAGCTCGACACGTCCCACGCGAGCACCGCGCCCACGTTCCCCGTCAGCGTCGCCAGGTAGAAGCCCCAGAACGAGGCGCGGCGCGTGTCCTTGCGCAGATACCCGCGCGCGAACAGGCCGGAGAAGAGCCACAGAATCCCGGTGAAGAGCAGGTACGTCCGCGTCACCTGGTCCGGCGAATACAGCCGCATCCCCAGGAGCATCCACTTCCAGTGGACGCTCACCCCCGTGCCCAACCCCAGCCCCAGCGCCGGAAGCGCGGCCCACGGCGCCAGCGCCAGGCCCAGGCGACGGGTGAGCGGAAGCATCACCGCCCCCGTCAGGACCAGCGGCACGAGCAGGGCCGCGACGACCGCGAGCGAGGCGAGCTCATCCCCTCTCATGGACGGAACTCCCGCTCGGTGAGCAGCCGCGTCCAGCCCAGCGGGCTCAGCTCCGCCCCGGCGAAGAGGCCAGCGGCGAGCGACAGCACGGCCGTGGCCACCGTGGGCAGGAGCAACAACAAGCCAATCTCCCACCGCCGGGGGCTCGGCTTCCATTCCTCGCGCGGGGCCTGGAACCACGCGGAGTAGACGATGGGCAGGAAGTAGCCCGCGTTGAGCAGGCTGCTCGTCAACAGCACCACCACCAGCCAGGGCTGATGCGCCTCCAGCGCGCCGATACCCAGGTACCACTTGGTGATGAACCCGGCGACGGGCGGAATGCCAATCATCCCCAGGGCGCCCACGGTGAAGGCCGCCGTCGTCAGGGGCATCCGACGTCCGACCCCGCGCAGCTCGCTCACGCGGTGCACGTGCAGCTCCTCCGCGTAGTTCCCCGCGCAGAAGAACAGGGTGATTTTCATCACGCCCTGATGCACCAGGTGCACCAACCCGCCAATGGTGGACGCCGTCCCGAAGATGGAGACGCCCAGCACGATGTACGCGACCTGGCTCACCGTGGAGTAGGCCAGCCGCTTCTTCAAGTCGCCCTGCTGGAGCGCGCGCACCGAGCCGTAGAGGATGGTGACGGCGGCGACCATGGCCAGGGGCTGCATCACCCCCAGGTCATGCACCAGGTAGACGCCATACACGTCGTAGATGATGCGGGTGATGCCGAAGGCGCCCGCCTTCACCACCGCGACGGCATGCAAGAGCGCGCTGACGGGAGCGGGCGCCACCATCGCCACCGGCAGCCAGCCATGCAGCGGCACCAGCGCCGTCTTCACCCCGAGCCCCCCTATCAACAGCACGAAGGCGACAATCAGCTCGGTGCGGTGCGCCGCCACGGCGCTCAGCGCGCCTCGCTCGGTGAACTCCACCGCGCCCGCCAGCGAGTAGAGCAGCGCCACCCCCGCCAGCAGCAGCGTGGCACCGGTCAGCGTGTAGCGCAGGTAGACGTTGCCCGCGCGCAGCGCCTCCGGCGTCCCCCGGTGGATGACCAGCGGGTACGTGGACAGCGTGAGCATCTCGTAGAACAGGAAGAAGGTGAGCAGGTTGCCGGCGAGGGCGATGCCCATCGTCGACGCGACACACAGCGAGAAGAAGCCGAAGAAGCGGCTGCGGTGGTCCGTGCCCTCCAGGTAGCCCACCGCGTAGATGGTCGTCACGAACCACAGCACGGCGGACAGGGTGATGAAGAGCAGGCTGAAGGAGTCCGCCCTCAGCACCAGGTCCGCCTTGGGGAAGAAGGTCAGCCGCGTCTCGTACTGGCGCCCCTGGTACACCCCCCACGCCATGACGCCCGTGAGCACCAGCTTGGTGACGGCCGCGAGCAGGTTGAGCAACGTGCGCGTGCGCCGCTGCTCCTCGGCGAGCAGGAAGATGATGAGCCCGGGCAACAGCGAGCTGAGCAGCACGGACAGCGGCAGCCAGGTGTTCGTCATCGCGACGCCCCGATGGCCAGCAAGTCCAACGGGAACCAGGGCACCAACCCCAGGACCAGGGCGATGAGCGCCAGCGCCAGCGGCGCCAGCTCGTTGCCCAGGGGGATGGAGCGCACCGTCACCCCGGGCGGCAGCGGCAGGAACGAGCCGCGGAGGATGCGGAAGACATACGCCGCCGCCATCAGGCTGCCCACCAGCAGCACCAGCCCCCACCACCACTGCCGCGTGCCGATGGCCTCATTCAACAGGAGCCACTTCGCGATGAACCCTCCGCTGGGTGGAATGCCAATCAGGCTGATGCCTCCCAGCGCCATGGCGAGGAACGTGAAGGGCATCCGGTGGGCCAGCCCCTGCACGCCGCCCAGCGCGGTGATGCCCACCGCCTGGTGGATGTTCCCCACCGCCACGAACATGGAGGCCTTCGCTGCGGCGTGGGAGACGACCAGGTAGATGGCGCCCGCGCGGGCCCCGCTCGTCGCCATGGGGAAGACGAGGAACATGTAGCCAATCTGCGCGACGCTCGAATAGGCGACGACGCGCTTGAGCTGCGTCTGGTTCAGCGCCAGGGCCGAGCCCCACAGCACCGCCGCCGCACCGAGCACGCCCAACAGCTGCCCCACCTGCGCGTCCATGACGGGCGCGAAGACCTCCAGCCACAGCCGCAACAGCACGTAGAAGGAGCCCTTCGAGATGAGCGCCGACAGGAGCGCCGTGACGGGCGTGGGCGCGCCCGTGTACGTCGGCGGCAGCCAGACATGGAGCGGGAACAGCGGCGTCTTGAGGCACAAGCCCACCGTCACCAGGCCCGCCGCCACCCACGTCACCGGCCCCGGTTGCACGCGCTGGGCGAGCGTCCCCACATCCAGCGTGGCATGGGCGCCGTACAGCAGCGCGATGCCCAGCAGGTAGCAGAGCGAGCCCGGCAGCGCGAAGAGCAGGTAGCGCAGGCCCGCGTCGAGCCCCGGCAAATCCCTGCGCACCGCGATGAGCGCGACGGCCGCCAGCGTCGTCAGCTCCAGCGTGACGTAGAGGTTGAAGGCATCCGCCGACAGCACCAGCGCGTTGAGCGCGCACCAGACGAACAGCCACAGCGGGAGGAACTCCCGGTCCTCGCGGTCTCCGAAGTGGTCCAGCGCGTGGACGCTGATGAGCGGCCCCACCAGCGCGATGGTGAGCAGCATCAGCGCGGCGAGGCCATCCGCGCGCCACTCGATGCCCAGGGGGGCACCCCACCCGCCAATGGACTGATGCAGCACGCCCTGATGGGCCACCTCCCACGCGAGCATCGAGGAGGCCATGAGCGTGGCCACCGACGCCACGCCCGCGACCAGGCGCACGCCCGGGCGCCCCACCAACAGCGCCAGCACCGCCCCCAGCAGCGGGAGGATGACCGGCCACACCATCAAGGCCGCCACGCTCGTCATGGACCTTCCCCGTCGGAGCGGGGCTCGTGCTCGGGGAGGTGGGTCGCCTCGGCCTGGAGCCGGGCCATGCGGCGCGCCAGGGCCACGCCCAGCGCCGTGGAGCTCACCGACACGACGATGCCCGTGAGCACCAGCGCGTGGGGCACGGGGTCCGGCGGGCCCGAGGACATGCGCCGCGCCAGGGCGACCAGGACGAGCAGCACTCCGGAGCCGGTGATGTTCGAGGCGAGGATGCGCTTCACCACGTGCTGATGCGAGAAGAGGCCCACCAGCCCCACGCTGAACAGCGCCACTCCCGACAGGGCGTAGAGGGCCCACGGATTCATCGCTCGCCCCCTCGCCCCGCCCTCGAGGGACGCGTCCCCGGGAAGAACATCAGCAGCACCATGGCGATGGTGACCGTCAGGGCCATCTCCACGATGAAGATGAGCGTGCCGGCAAGCTTCTCCGGCAGCTCCAGGAGGCGCCGTCCGGAGAGCAGCGGCGCCACCCCCACGCCGATGAACAGCAGCGGGCCGGTGAGCAGCGCCCAGCGCACCCGGAGCGAGGACATGCGCGGCGTTCCCATCCGGCTCGTGAGAATCGCCACCACCCCACCTCCCGCCAGGATGGCGCCCGCCTGGAAGGCCCCGCCCGGCCCGTGGTCACCCACCCACACCAAGTAACCCGCCACCAGCAGCAGCGCGGGCGTCATCATCCGGAACAGCTCGCCCGTCAGGGGGTCCTTCGCCGCATCGGACGAGGCCCGCTCGCTGCGCGGATTCACCGCCCGGGCCCCCAGCGCGGCCACCAGCAAGACGGCGATCTCCAGCAGCGTGTCGTAGCCCCGGAAGTTCAGCAGCACCGCCGTGACGGGGTGCTTCACCCCGCTGTCCTCCCGCCGGGCCTCCACCTCCGGGCCCAGGCCCGGGCTGTCGGCCGGCAGCGCGAGCACGGCCCAGCCGAGCAGGAGCGTCAGCGCGGCCGTGGCCAGCAGCGCCCAGGGCCTGCGCCGGGCTCGCGCGCGGACATCCGGCGGCGTCTCCTCCGTCCAGCTCAGCGTGTGCATCAGCAGCGCGCCGGTGAGGCCCGTGCCCACCGCGGCCTCCACCAGCGCGATGTCCGGCGCATCCAGCCGCGCCCAGCCCAGCGCGGACAGCAGGCCGAAGGCGACGAAGAGCACCACCGCCTGGGACAGCGACTCGGTCCTCAGCACCAGCCAGGCCAGCAAGGGCAGACACAGCGCGAGGCATCCATCCAGCAGCACGTCCGTCATGGCTCCCGCCGCCCTCCGGAGGGCACGGCGCCCCTGCGGAGCGCCGCGCGCGCGATGAGCTGACAGGTGAAGGCGCTGGAGATGAGGACGAAGAGCCAGACGAGGAACAGCTTGAGCGCCGTGGCCCACGAGGCGGACTGGAGCGCCAGCCCCGCCACCACCAGCCCCAGGCCCAGGTTGTCGACCTTGGTGAGCGCATGCAGCCGGCAATACACGTCCGGGAAGCGCAGCACGCCCACCGTCCCCGCCAGACAGAAGGCGGCGCCCGCCAGGAGGAACGCGGCGGAGAGCAGCTCCAAGGGACTCACGGGCGCGGCTCCTCGTCAGAGGCCGCGCTGGCGCCGTTCGCTTCATTCCCCACCGCGAAGCGCACGAAGGCCACCACCGTGACGGGCGCCAGCAACGCGAACACGAGCGCCACGTCCCGCAGCGCGTCCCTGCCCGCGTCCGCCGCGAGCAGCACGAGGACGCCCACGCCCGTCGTCCCGAAGAGCTGCGCCACGATGAAGCGGTCCGTGAGCGTGGGTCCGCGGATGACTCGCACCATGCCGGCGAGGATGTTCAAGAGCAGGAAGCAGGCCAGGCCCGTGCGCAGCTCATGCATGGGCGGGCTCCGGGGGAGGAATCCCCAAGCCGAAGAGTCGCGACACGCGCCACTCCAGGTTCTCGAGCTCGTGGTGGATGCCCTCGCCCCGGTCCACGAGCGAATGCACCACCAGCTCGTCCCCGAGCACATCCGCGTTCAGCGTGCCCGGCATCAAGCTGAGGGTGATTCGGAACACCGTCTGGGGGGCGCCCTGAGGCAGGCGCATCCGATAGCGGACGAACACCGGGGAGATGGGCAGGCTCGGCGCCAGCGCGCGGCGCGCCACGTCGAAGCCTCCGTGGACGGAGCCCGCGAGGAAGAAGCCGGCGAACCGCAAGACTTCCGTGAGCCGCCACCCGTAGCCTCGGGGCGGACTCAAGAGGAAGCTCACCACCGACACCGTCAGGACGACGGGCAGGCCGAAGGTGAAGCTCTTCGGGTCCCCGTCACACAGGGCCCACCACGCCACGCTCACGAAGACGACGCGCGCCACCGCGCTCTTCCATGCGCCCGCACGGAACCAGGACCCCACCTTGCGGAGCCCTCCCGTGTGTCCCTGTTCTTGACCCGAATCCCCTGTCTCCACGGCCGAGGACCCTAGTGCCAGGTCCACGGTCGCGTCGGGCCGAGTCGGCCCGCACGCCTCGCTCGACGCATATCGGACACAGCGCCACCAGCACGATTGTCGACAGGTCGACGCCCGAGCCCGGGGGAATCCCTCTCAAACACAGACATCCACGAGCCCACCCTCCCCCGTCTGGGGGGCTCCAGCCCCACTCCCCAGGGCGTGGAGGCGCACGATGGCGGCGGCTAGATTGCCACCACCGCCGTCATCCCCTGGGAGCCACGATGAGCATCATCACGACGAAGGACGGAGCACGCATCTATTACAAGGACTGGGGCCAGGGTCGGCCCGTCGTCTTCAGCCACGGCTGGCCGCTCAGCTCCGACAGCTGGGACGAGCAGCTCTTCTTCCTCGCCTCCAACGGCTTGCGCTGCATCGCGCATGACCGCCGGGGCCATGGCCGCTCCACCCAGACGTGGGGCGGAAACGACATGGACACCTATGCCGACGACCTCGCGGCGCTGCTGGACACCCTGGACGTGAAGAACGCCATCCTCGTCGGCTTCTCCACCGGCGGCGGCGAGGTGGCCCGCTACATCGGCCGCCATGGCACGAAGCGCGTGGCCAAGGCGGTGCTCGTGGGCGCGGTGCCGCCGCTCATGGTGAAGACGGCCGCCAACCCGGGCGGACTACCGCTGGAGTCCTTCGACGGCATCCGCGCGGGCGTGCTCGCCGACCGCTCCCAGTTCTTCAAGGACCTCACGACGCCCTTCTACGGCGCCAACCGGCCGGGCTCGAAGGTCTCCCAGGGCGTGCGCGACGCGTTCTGGCTCGCGGGCATGCAGTGCGGCCTCAAGCCGGCCTACGACTGCATCAAAGCGTTCTCCGAGACGGACCTCACGGAGGACCTCAAGAAGTTCGACGTGCCCACGCTCATCATCCACGGCGACGACGACCAGATTGTCCCCATCGGCGCGTCGGCGCACCTGTCGTCCAAGCTCGTCAAGGACTCCACGCTGAAGGTCTACGCCGGTGCACCGCACGGCCTCTGCGTGACGCACCGGGAGCAGTTCCACTCGGACCTGCTCGCCTTCGTGAAGGCCTGACGGCTCCACGCTGTCTCAGGGCACGCCCACGCGGATGACCTGGGTGGTGGAGGCGCTCACGCCCTTGGCATCCGTGGCGGTGAGGGTGACGGTGTAGCGGCCCACGCCCGCATAGCGGTGCTCCAGGTACGCCGCGTCGGACGTGGTGCCGTCGCCAAACTCCCACCGGAAGCGCTGAATCCAGCTCCCCGGCTCCGTCGTCGTGCTGGTGGTCGCATCGAGGAACACGTCCAGCGGCGCGGTGGCTCCGGAGAAGGGACCGCCGGTGATGCGCGGCACGGGGCGCGGTCCTCCACTGCTCGAAGGCGCGCGCAGCCTGCGCACCGTCGACGCCCCCTGGTCCACGACGAGCACGTCTCCCCCCGACAGCGCGGCGATTCCCGTGGGCAGGCTGAACGTCGCCTGCTCCGCCGCGCCGTCGCGCGCCCCATGCGCCCCCGTCCCCGCGTAGGTGCGCGCCTGTCCGCCGACGAGCGCGCGGATGCGCTCGTTGCCCGTGTCCGTCAGCAGCAGCCTCCCCTCCACATACGCCGCGCCCAGCATGGGCAGGAACAGCGCCGCGCCGCCCGCGCCGTCCGCGAAGCCGCCCGTGACGGCGCCGGCCACGGTGGACGTGGTGAAGCTGGCATCCATCGCCACCCGGCGGATGAGCCGGTTGCCCGTGTCCACCACCCACAGCGCGCCCCCACCGAAGGCCACCGCCGTTGGCCGGTGGAAGCGGGCCTGACTGGCGGGGCCGTTGGTGCTGCCGGAGCCCCGGGCGCCAATCACCGTGCTCACCCTCCCTTCCGGAGAGATGCGCGCGAGCCGGTGGTTGAAGGTGTCCGTCACGTACAGGTCCGCGCCAGCGAACGTCACACTGCCAGGCGTCTGGAAGCGCGCGGCGGTGCCCACGCCGTCGGCCTTGCCCTGTCGGCCATCCTTCGCTCCGGCGAAGGTGCTCACCGTCCAGCTTCCTCCCCGGGAGATGCGGACGATGCGGTGGTTGCCCGTGTCCGCCACGTAGAGCGTGCCGTCCGGGGCGATGGCGATGGACTGCGGCGAGCGGAGCGCCGTCGTCGCGCCCGGCCCCTCCCCCACGCCCGGCAATCCCGTGCCGGCGATGGTGGTGACGGTGCGCGCCTCGTCGTTGGCGATGCGCCTCACCACGTGGTTGCCCGTGTCCGCGATGAACACCGTCCCCGTCCCGTCCACCGCCACGCCCACGGGCCTGCGGAAGCGCGCCTGCGTCGCGGGGCCATTCACCAGGCCCTCCTGGAACGCGCGCCCGGCGAACGTGGAGACGCCCGCGGACTGGCCCGTGCGGTCCACCGGCCGGGGGCTCTCCGCGCCGAACGTATCCCCGTCGAGCGTGGGCAGCAGCCCCGCCTTGCGCATGACGTTGTCGGTGATGCGCTGCACGCGCAGGTCCGCGAAGTGGGGATGGGACAGCCCTTGGGACCAGGAGATGCCACCACTGGAGAAGACGAACGCGCCGGAGGGCGCGGCGTACAGGCCGGAGGTGTGCCAGTTGGGCTCGCCCTTGTTGCTGATGGCCGGCGACTGCGCCAGCGGGATGAAGCCGGGCGGCCCCGCGCCGTTCGTCCACGCGCGGTCGATTTCATAGCCGACGACGGAGGGGATGGAGTCGCCCTGCGCGAGCCCCGTACCGGCGAAGGGCCACGCGCCCGGCGTCTGCACGACGTACGGCTGGGGAATGATTCCCCACGCGTCGGACATCACCCCCACCAGTCCGTTCTCCGGCTCACCGAGCAGCGCGTTGCGCCAGCGCACGGTGACGAGCGGTGTGCCGGCCAGCGGGTCCTCCGCGCGGGCCTCGTCCTTGTAACAGACCTGCTTGCGCCGCGACGCGCCCGCGCTCGACGACTCCAGGCGGATGAGCCAGCAGCTCGTGTCACTGCCGAGGAACGCCAGACTCACCCCCGACGCCAGCGCCGCGTCCACCGCCGTCCGGGCCGGTCGGGACCAGTACTCGTCATGCCCCGCGGAGATGAACAGCCGCTGTCCCAGCAGCAGCGAAGGGTCCCTGTCCACGTCGACGTTGGTGACGTAGGACAGCTCGTAGCCCTTCGACTCCGCCCACATCACGAAGTAGTGCGTGGCGTAGAAGTACTCGCCCGCGCCATTGCCATCCACATAGGGCCGGTCAAACGAGACGACCTTGGCGTGGCCTCCGGACAACCCCAGGGAGGTGGAGTAGAGGCTCTCTCCGCCCCACGCGTTGTAGGCCTGGAAGGTGGTGAACGGAATCTGGAGGACGCCCGTGTTCTTCCGCTCGTCCGCGCGCACGACGAAGATGACGTAGGACTGGGGCCCGTCGTCGCGCCGCAGCTTGAGCAGATAGACGCCGCTGGGCCAGCTCGCCTGCGTGGGGACGGTGAAGCTGGTGGGCCAGCGGCACTCGACCAGACCCGTCGTCCGGTCCGCCACGGGCGTGGGCTGGGGGCCGATGGTGACGGGGCCTCCGGATGCCAGCTTCCGGGAGCCCGTGCCCCCGTAGTAGCCCATGCGGTACAGCTCCCAGCGCACCGGGCGCGCGCCGTCCGTCCGGACATGGATGTCGATGGACTCTCCGCGCTGCACGCTGGTCGCACCGGCGTACCCCTCTAGCTGGGCCCCCGTGGCGGGCTGACTCAGCATCCACTCCGTGGTGCCAGCTCGACGTGCCTCTTCTTCCGCCGGTGTGACGGACATCACTCCCACCATCGTCAGGACGATTGCCAACCCCATGAGCGCGTTCCTCCCACGCCGGTTGTCATCGCCCGCCGAATCCCTCTCAACCTGACCGCGTGCCCAGTGGGCGCCCGAGAACAATGGCGCTCGCGTCTGTGCCAGGGCCGACGCGGCGAATGTCTGACATGGCCCGTCCGCGCGAGTCCTCACTCGCGGCCAGGTGGCGGCACCCCACGTTTCCTGACCTGGAGCCACTCAGGGTTTTCCACGACGCGGGGTGGGTCCACGAGGCGCTTTCGTTGAGTGGCTGACCGGAGGGCAGGCGGGCCCGGTCCTCGCGCGTGGGGCGCCTGGCCTACAATCCGCTGACCATGTCCAAGACGGTCCTCACTCGAAACAATGTGCAGGTCGTCGGTCGGGGCGACGACGTGCTCGTGCTCGCCCACGGCTTCGGCACCAACCAGACCGCCTGGCGCAACCAGGTGCGTGCCTTCGAGGACACGCACCGCATCGTCCTGTTCGACCATGTGGGCGCCCAGGGCTCGGACCTGGAGGCCTACAGTCCGCACCGCTACGCTGGCCTGGAGAGCTACGCGCTGGACCTGATTGAAGTGCTGGAGGCCGTCCAGGCGCGCGACGTGTTCTACGTGGGCCACTCCATGAGCGGGATGATTGGCCTGCTCGCGGGACTGGTCCGTCCGGAGCTCTTCCGCGGCATGGTCTTCATCAGCGCGTCCCCGCGCTACATCAATGCCCCCGACTACCGGGGCGGCTTCGAGCGGCCGGACATCGATGCGCTCTACGAGACCATCGAGAAGCACTTCGACGCGTGGGCCAGCGGCTTCGCGCAGGCCGCGGTGGGGCCCTCCGCCACGCCCGAGGTGGTCAAGGCCTTCTCCGAGTCCCTCATCGCCCTGCGGCCCGACATCGCCATCGGCGTGATTCGCATCATCTTCGAGTCCGACTTCCGCGAGCAGGTCACCCGACTGAACGTCCCCTCCTGGGTCGTCCAGCCGCTCCACGACTTCGCCGTCCCCAACCACGTGGGCGAGTACCTGGCGAAGAGCCTGCCCAAGGGACAGCTTCACTACGTCCCCAACCAGGGCCACCTGCCGCACATGACGGCGCCCAACGAGGTCAACGCGCTCATCGCCCAGGCACTCGCCGCCGCTTCGTGAGCCTGCTGGAGGAGGATGCGTCCACTCCCGGGGGGACTTCCGTACCGTCCCCCGTGGATTCTTCGGTGACGGAGCTGATGGTGGCCTCGGTGCAGGCCCTGTCGGTTCGAGATGGTGGACAGCTCGCGCGGGTGCTGGAGGTGGTGCGTCAGGCGTGTCACGCGGACGTGGCCGTCAGCCTGCGCAGCATCGACGCCGTCACCGTGTTCGAGCTGGCGGGCACTCCCGCCGCGCGCCCCCGGCTGGCCCACCTGGGAGAGGCCCTCTTCAGGGGCGTGCTGGGAGAGACGCAGTGGTGCTTCTTCCACCCGAGTCCCCAGGACCTCGGCCTCCCGGAGCCGCTGCGCGGGGCGATGGCCGTGCTGCCGTGGCAGTCCGTCGATGACCGCAAGGGCGCCCTGCTCCTCTTGCGCCATGGCACCACTCCCTTCACACCCGCCGAGCACGCCGCGCTGCGAGCGCTGTCCGGCCTGCTGCTCACCGCCGCGCGCGAGTGCGATTTGGAAGGCGCGACGGAGACGCTGCGCGCGCGCGTGGACGCCATCACCGACGCGGTGCCCTGCGGGCTCGTCTTCCTGGAGCAGAACCGCGTGGAGACCTGGGTGAACAAGCCGGGCGCCCTCCTCTTGGGGCTGCCGGAAGGCCAGGTGCCCGCCCACCTCATGTCCCGCGCCATGGCCGCCCTGCGCGAGCGCGCGACGAACCGCGCTCAAATCGATGAGCGGATGGCGCGCATGTTCGACGGCAGCCAGCCCGAGCTGCGCAACATGCGCTGGCGCTTCGAGTCCCCGCACCAGACGCTGTCCGTCTCCTGCGTGCCCGCGCGCCGGGGCTCCGCGCGCGGCCGGCTGTGGGCCTTCCTGGACGTCACCGAGGCGCAGGACGCGCTGTCCGCCATGGGCGAGAAGAACGTGGCCCTGGACGCCGCGCGCGCGGAGGCCGACGCCGCCAACGCCGCCAAGTCCAGCTTCCTGGCCAACATGAGCCACGAGATTCGCACGCCCATGAATGGCGTGCTCGGCATGGCGCAGCTCCTGCGCGAGACGTCGCTCACCGAGGAGCAGCAGGAGTGCGTGGACGTCATCCACACCAGCGGCGACTCGCTCCTGCGCCTCATCAATGACCTGCTCGACTTCTCCAAGATTGAAGCCGGCGCCTTCGAGCTGGACAGCCAGTCCTTCTCGCTGCGCCAGAGCCTCAAGGAGTGCCTGGGACTGCTGAGCCCGCAGGCCGCGAAGCGGGGACTCACGCTGCGCCACTCGGTGGACGAGGACGTACACGACGCGCTGCTCGGCGACAAGTCGCGGCTGCGGCAGGTGCTCGTCAACCTGGTGGGCAACGCGCTCAATTTCACCCACGAGGGCGGTGTCACCGTCCACGTCTCACGCGGCGACACGGGCCCGGACGCCGAGGCGAAGCGCCGGCCCTTGCGCTTCACCATCCAGGACACCGGCATCGGCATCCCCGCCGAGCGGATGGACCGCCTCTTCCGCTCCTTCAGCCAGGTGGACGCGTCAACGAGCCGGCACTACGGCGGCACGGGCCTGGGGCTCGCCATCAGCCTGCGGCTGGCGGAGATGATGGGCGGCACCATCCGCGTCCAGAGCACCGTGGGGGTCGGCTCCACCTTCACGCTCGAAGTCGTGCTCCGGGAAGGCCAGGTGGTGCCCCTCCGGCCCGCGGCCGAGCTGGACGTCACCCTGGGCCAGCGCCTGCCGCTGCGAATCCTCCTGGTGGAGGACAACCCCGTCAACCAGAAGGTCGGCCTGCGCCTGTTCAAGAAGCTGGGCTACGACGCCGACATCGCGGGCAACGGCGAGGAGTCCCTGAGCGCGCTGGAGCGCGAGTCCTATGACGTCGTCTTCATGGACGTCCACATGCCCCAGATGGATGGCCTGGAGGCCACGCGGCGCATCCGCGCCGATGCGCGGCGCTATGGAAGTCCTCGCATCATCGCGATGACGGCCAGTGTCATCCAGGGAGACCAGGAGCTGTGCCTCCAGGCGGGCATGAACGACTTCGTGACCAAGCCCGTGGAGGTGGGGCTGCTCGTGGCCGCGCTGGAGAACGCGGCGGAGGCGCCGCGCTTCGAGCCGCCTCCCGCGCCCCCGGCCGTCTCCTTCGACACGACGGCCTTCCAGCGGCTGGAGCTGCTCACCGGCTCGGACCGGGGCGAGCTGACCACCCTGGTGCGCGACTTCCTGCGCAACGCCGACAAGCACCTGGCCTCGTTCCGCGGGGCCCTGGAGGAGCGGGACGCGGAGGCGCTGACGCGACACGCGCACAGCCTGCGCTCCAGCGCGGCCCTGTTCGGCGCGGCCCGCCTCTCCCGCACCTGTGAGGAGCTGGAGGCGCGCTCGCAGCGGGAGCCTCCTGAGCGACTGGGCGCGCTCGTGGACTCGGCCCTCCGGGACTTCGACGAGGCAAGGCTTGCCCTGGAAGAGGCGGTGCCCGAGGTCCACTCCGCGGGGGCTCCCCCCTCGGACACCAGCGCCTGAGTCACCCCGTCATCGCGGCGAAGTCCCCAGCCGTCAGCGCATCCAGCCTCGCATCGGGCATCTCCACCACGCGCCCCAGCAGCCGCCGGAAGTCCTCCGAGAGCCGCTCGACCTCGGCGGGCTGGAACACGTCGGAGGCGTACTCGAAGGCGCCTCGCAGGCGCCCCTGGTCCTCGCGCATGAGCAGCGTCAGCTCATGGCGCGCCGTGCCCGGCACCGACGCATCCGGCGTGTCCGACAGCAGCGTGCAGCACAGGCCAGGGATGGCCACCTCGAAGGCGGCCGCGTTCTCGAACACGCAGGCGACCTGCACCGCCGGAGACTCGCCCCGCGCGTCGCGGACCTGTCGCACCACCTCGTCGAACGGCAGCTCCTGATGACTCAGGTCCTCCGTGGTGTGCGAGTGGTGCCTGGCGAGCAGCTCCCGGAACGTGGGGGTGCCCGTCAAGTCACACCGGAGCGCCACGGTGTTGGCCAGACAGCCCACCACGTCGCGCAGCTCGCGCCGCCCCCGGTTGGCCACCACGGTGCCCAGCAGCAGGTCCTCCTGGCCCGCATGACGGCGCAGCAGCACGGCGAAGGCGGCCGAGAGCGCGGTGAACAGCGTGGTGCCCTCCCCCCTCGCCAGCGCCTTCCAGGCCGCCGTCAGGGCCACGGGCACGTCGAAGCAGACCAGCCCGCCCTGTCGCGGCTCCTCGGCCCTGGGCCTTCGCGACGTCAGCGTCAGGGCCGGCACCCCCTCCAGCCGCGCGCGCCAGTACTCGCGCTGCCGCGCCGCCGCCTCGCTGTCCAGCCAGTCCCGCTGCCACCTCGCCACGTCCACCCACTGACGCGAGGGTGACGCCAACGGCGACGGCACCCCCGCATGGAAGACGCGATACAGCGACGCCAGCTCCCGATTGAACACTCCGAGCGACGGCCCATCCGTGATGAGCCGATGCTGCGTCACCAGCAGGACATGCGCCTGGTCCGCCAGCACGACCAGCGTCGTGCGAATCAGCGGGCCTGACTCGAGGTCGAACGGCGCGCGGCCCCGCGCAGCGAAGAGTGTCCGGAAGGACGCGGAGCGCAGCGCCTGCTCCGCGCCGCCGTCCTCTTCCGCGCGCAGGTCCACCACGGGCAACTCCACCCGGAGCGACGACGCCACCTCCTGCGTCAGCCGCCCGTCCTGCTCGCGGAACGTCGTCCGGAACGACTCGTGGCGTCGCACGATTTCTTGGAGGCTGAGTCTCAGCGCTTCGACGTCCAGGGGACCGTCGAATCGCAGACCGAAATGGACGTGGAAGCGCGCACTGCCCCGCTGGAGGGTGTCGAGGCGCCAGACACGCTGCTGCCCCGGGGACACAGGCGGCGTCTCATTGGAGGACACCCGCGCCGCTCCGGACTCGCTCGGAGCCGACAGGGCGAACAGCGCGTCGGGGGAGGCCAGCGCGCGCGCCAGGGCCTCGATGGTGCGCTGCTGCCAGAGGAAGGACAGGGTGAGCGGCAAACCCAACCATTGTTCCAAATCATGCGCCAGGCAGATGGCCCCCAGGGAGTCCAGCCCCTGCTCGACGAGGGGGCGCCGGGTGTCGATGGACGCCGCGGGCATCTGCCAGTGCAGCGCGAGCCACTCCACCACCCAGCCCTCGATGGTCACATTGTGAGCAGGCAGCCGGGATTCGAATTTCACGCAAGCACTTCCACTCCATTGGAGGTGCGTGCGTGGAGTGACAACGTCAAGGAGCGCTTCCAGGAGGCTGCCCTTCAGGCGTGCACGAGCAGACGAGCGCGCCCTGCCGGGCGTCACCTGCCAATCCTTTGGCCCCGCGCGCCCACAGCGACTTGCCGCATGGGCCTGGGCGGCCGGGCCGTGAAGTCGTTGTGGGGTGTTTCACTTTTACAACGGACGACACGGATACCGAGACGCGTCATCCCACTCTGCTAGGCTCGCGCGCCTTCAGAGGTTTCCCCTGCGCACACGCATCACGACAGGCGCCTTCCGGGCACTGGGTACGGCCGCCCTGCTCTTCCTGCTGCCATGGGTCGTCTATGGCAGCGCCATCTCGCTGCCCTACGGCCTGCGAGACGACTACGCGATTCAGCGCGAGGCCCGCGAGGAGCCCGGGAAGATCCTGCGGGTGTGCGGCGCCATGGGCCGTCCGCTGTATGGCTGGCTCCTGGAGCGCTCCACGCGGGAGACGGACGGCGTGGAGGGCCTGAGCGGCCTCAGGGCCCTGGGCGTGCTGGGGCTGGCCCTGCTGTCGCTCACGCTCCATCTGCTGTTCCGGGCCGAGGGGTGGCGACGGGCTCACGCCGCGCTGCTCGCCGCGTTCCTCACGGTGATTCCCTCCGCGCAGGTGCTGGCGAGCTGGAGCATCTGCTGGCCCCAGGCGGTGGCGCTGCTCGCGAGCGCCCTGGCCTTCGCCCTGGCCCGACGGGGACTGGGGCCTTCCGCGAGCGGGACGCGGCGCTGGCCCTGGTGCGTGGGCGCGGTGGTGGCCCTGGCCGCGTCGACGCTCATCTATCAAGCGAGTGGTCCGTTCTACGCGGTGCTGCTCGCGGCGGCGCTGGTGACGCGGCGGTTCGACGACGTCCGGACGCCGGCGCGCTGGCTCGCCAGCCACCTGTTCGTCGTGGGCGGGGGCCTGGGGCTCGCCTATGTCATCACCCGGCTGACCTTCTGGCTGGGGCTCTTCACGCCGTCGCCGCGCATGGTGCTGGAGCGGCACTTCGTGGACAAGGCGGTCTGGTTCGTCACCCAGGTGCTGCCCAACGCGCTGGCGCTCAACGCGCTCAACGACACGGACGCCGCGCCCTCCGGTGGCTACTGGCCCATGGTGGGCGTGACGCTGGCGGTGCTCACGCTGGGGCTCGTCGTCGAGGGACGGCGCGCGGGACGCGTGGGCGTGGGGACGTGGGTGATGGCGCTGGTGGGCCTGTCGGGCGTCGCGTACTGCGCCAGCCTGCTCGCCAGCGAGCGGTGGCCCACGTACCGGACCCTCTATGCCCTCACCGGCGTGTGGAGCGTGTTCTTCTTCGCCGCCGTGGTGAAGCTGGGAGAGCGGTGGCCCACGCGGGGGCCTCGCGTGGCGGTGGCGGTGCTGGGCGGCTTCGTCGCGGTGAGCGCCCTGCTCGCGCACCTGCAGTCCGTGGAGCTGTTCGCGCGGCCCCAGGGCCGGGAGCTGGAGCTGATGCGGCAGGGAGCCGCCGCCATCATCCCCGAGCGCAAGCCGCGCGTCTTCGTCCTCACCGCGCGGCAGGGGGACTCGTCGGCATCCCAGCGCTACCTGGACGAGTTCGGCTCCGTGTCGGTCGACACCGAGTGGGTGGCCAAGGAGCTGCTCGCCACCGTCGTCCGGGAGCGCTTCCCCCTGGAGCGAGACCCCCAGTCGCTCTACCGCTTCGCCGCGGGTGCGGTCCTTCCGGAGGCGCGCGCCTACGACATCCTCGTCGACATGCGCCAGGCGCGGCGGGTGCCCCTCCAGCTCGCCCGTTGAGCAGCGGCCACCGCGCACCTGAACCGAAATTCCCCCGTTGACGCCGGGGCACCGGGCCGGGCATGCCACCGGTCCGTGCCCTCCTACGAACAGATTTTCGAGAACAACCGTCGCTGGTCCGCAGACAAGACGAAGGACGACCCTCGGTACTTCGAGCGGCTGTCCTCGGAGCACAACCCCGAGTACCTCTACATCGGCTGCTCCGACAGCCGGGTGCCCGCCAACGAAATCATGGGCGTGGAGCCCGGGGATGTCTTCGTCCACCGCAACGTCGCGAACCTGGTCAACAACGTCGACCTGAACGTGATGTCGGTCATCAACTACGCGGTGCGCCACCTGTCGGTGAAGCGCATCGTCGTCTGCGGCCACTACGGCTGTCAGGGCGTGAAGGCCGCCATGCAGCCCCGGGATTTGGGCATCCTCAACCCGTGGCTGCGCAACGTGCGGGACGTCTACCGGCTCCACAAGGCGGAGCTGGACGCGCTCACGGACCCGGAGGCCCGCTACGCCCGGCTGGTGGAGCTCAACGTCACCGAGCAGTGCTTCAGCATCGTCAAGACGGCCGCCGTGCAGCGCACCTATCTGGAGAAGGGCTTCCCCACCGTGCACGGCTGGGTGTTCGACATGCGCACCGGCCTGCTGAGGGACTTGGAGCTGGACTTCCCCAAGCTGCTGCGCGACGTGCAGGAGGTCTACAACCTCATGGACAAGGACCCGACTTCCTAGCGGGCGGCCTCCGTCGTGTCGCAGCGCGATGAGGGGTCCACGCGGGGGGAGCCACTGCCCGGAAGTGGGATTGCCAGGGCTCGGGACATTCTTGGGACAGGGCAGCGAGTCACTTGTTATCAGTGACTTGGAAGTCTTCCGGTTTTTACACACCCCCTGGAAGACAACACCAACATGCTCTCCTCCCCCTCTCGTCGAGCAGTCTGGCTTGCCGTGTTCCTCCCGCTGCTTGGAGCCTGCGGTCCCACCTCCCTGCCCGAGGAAACCCCGCCTCCTCCCATGACAGCGGAGGAACACCTCCAACTGAGCACGCTCGTCGCACCAGGAAGTGTGTGGCGCTACCGCGATACGGGCGTGGACCCGGGCGCGGGCTGGACGGCCGCGGGCTACGCGGACACGGCGTGGAAGCAGGGCCCCGCGCAGCTCGGCTACGGTGACGGCGACGAGGCCACGGTGGTCTCCTACGGCCCCAGCACGTCGTCGCGCTACGTGACGACGTGGCTGCGCAAGACGTTCACCGTCGCGGACCCGACGCGGGTGAGCAACGTGGTGCTGCGGCTGCTGCGCGATGACGGCGCCATCGTCTACCTGAACGGTCAGGAGGTCCTTCGCAGCAACCTGCCCGCCGGAGCGGTGACGGCGTCGACGCTGGCGAGCACCGTCATCGCCGACAGCGCCGAGCTGACATGGCACAGCGTCTCCGTCCCCGCCACGGCGCTCACCTCGGGCACCAACGTGCTCGCGGTGGAGGTGCACCAGTCCACGCTCAACTCGTCGGACCTGAGCTTCGATTTGGAGCTGACGGCGGACCTCGCCGCCGCGCCCGCCACGCCGTGCTGGCCGCTGGACTTGCCGGCCCTGAGCACGCTGCGCGCGTCGCCGAAGAAGGTCTTCGCGCACTACTTCTCGCCCTACCCGCTCTCCCTCGACAACCGGGAGCCGTCGGTCGACTACTACGCGCGGCACTACCTGGTGCCCACCGGGGAGAACTCCAAGTTCGCGTACTGCGGCGGCCTCCTCAAGCAGCGGCCCCTGCCCCAGGCGCCCCGAGCGTCCGGCGTGGACTACGAGCTGGCGAACTTCGAGCTGGAGGTGCGCCGCGCCTCGGCGCTGGGCCTGGACGGCTTCACCTACGACATCCTCAACCACACCGGCACGCACTGGAACCGCCTGCTGAAGCTGTTGCAAGCCGCGAGCAACGTCGACAGCGGGTTCCGCATCGTCCTCATGCCGGACATGACCTCCACGTACTCGGGCACCGACGCGGAGGCGCTGACGGCGTTCGTGAACTCCATCGCCTCGGTGGCCTCGCACCCGGCGGTGTACCACCTGGAGGACGGGCGGCTGCTGCTTTCGCCGTACTACGCGGACAAGCGCACGCCGCAGTGGTGGGCCTCCGCCATTCAGGCCCTCCAGACGCGCGGAATCCCCTCGGCGCTGTGGCCCGTGTATGTCAATCCGTGGGTGGCGCAGACGAACGCGCTCAAGGCGGTGGTGCCGCTGCATGGCACGTCCACCTGGGGCAGTCGGACGCTCTCCGGGGCCTCGGGACAGTTGGCCCACCCCGGCACGGCGCACGGCATGGGGCTCCAGTGGATGGCGCCGGTGGCGCTGCAGGACTCGCGGCCCAAGGACCTCGTCTACACAGAGGCGAACAACTCGCAGGCGCTCCGGGCCCTGTGGGGCGCGGCCATCCAGGGCGGCGCGGACTGGGTGCAGCTCATCACCTGGAATGACTATTCGGAGGCGACGGAGTTCTCCCCGTCCTCCGGTACGCAGTGGGCGGCCTTCGACCTGACTGCGTATTACACCGCCTGGTTCAAGACAGGCGTGCAGCCGCCCATCGTCCGGGATGCGCTGTATTACTTCCACCGGCGGCACTCGACGAGCGCGGCGCCGGACCTGACGAAGCAGAGCGCCGTCTACCGGCTGGTGAATGGCGCGGCCGCGGCGAACGAAATCGAGCTGCTCGCGTTCCTGACGGCGCCCGCGACGCTGGAAATCGAGCTGGCGGGCGGCGTGCAGCGAACGAATGTGGCGGCGGGAATCCAGTCGTTCCGCGTCCCGCTCCAGCAGGGCACGCCGAGCTTCCGGCTGGTGCGCGGCGGCGCCACGGTGGCGTCCGTGACGAGCGCCTTCCCCATCAACAACACCATCGTCTACCAGGACATGCTGTACCGCGCGGGTGGAAGCCTCTCGTGTGACCGCTCGCCCTTCTTTCCCTGACGCAAGTCGCGGGTGAGCAGTGCGACCAGGGTCGGCCGTTGAACATCGACGGCCGGCCCTGCCTGATGCTTTCGAGCCGCGTGTCTAGCTTTGAGCCACCCGATATCCATGGGAGTGGCCAGATGCAAGACAAGGGTTTCGTCCTGAGCCGGTGGTCCCGGAGCTGTGTGGTGGCAACGCTGTGCGCGGGCCTGTTCGCGGGCTGCGTCGGTGACGGTGGCGGTGAGTCCCCGGTGCCGGGGGACGGCGCACGGCCCGCCTCCACCTCGAAGGCCCTGACCACGCTTCCGCCGCGCGTCGGGCTGACGTTGCAGGACATCCAGGATGCGGGCTCGAACCTTCCCTACTGCCGGCTGCTCAGGACCTATCTGACGCCGCAGGTTCTCCAGGCGTACTACTCGGACCAGGGCTTCGACGGCTGCGTCGTCGCGTGGATTGGCGACACCGGAGAGAGCGTGGAGGTGAACTCGAACTACGCGGAGGATGTCTACCGCGTGTATGTGAAGCGCGCGGGGCCCGAGCTCCAGACCACGGTGTTCCACATGCTGGGAGATGGAGTGGGCCCGGTGGATGTGCGATTGGGAGGGCCTCCGTTGAGCGCCGTCAGCACGTTCACCCTCGCCCTGGATGCACGGGGCTACCCCATCGTCGCGTGGCTCAAGCGGACCACGGTGCACCTCCCCAACGTCGTGCTGCGCGCGGCCCGCTGGGATGGACAGCGGTGGTTGCCCATGGGCGACGAGCTGAACGAGGTCGACTCACCCGACTCGGTGGCGTTCAACCCCCAGCTGAGCTGGAGCGCGGAGGACCGCCCCGTGCTGACCTGGGATGAGAGCGTGAACGGCGGCACCCTGCACGTCCAGCGGACGTGGGATGGGAGCATCTGGAAGTAGTTACGCCGGCGGCCCCTGGCATACTCCGGAGCTGGCCAGTTGTCCCCCCTGGCTCGCCAGCTCGAAAGGACGCAGCCCTGCGACTCCATGCCTGCGCGGCACTTCTGCTCTTCCTCTCGGCGTGCGCTACGTCTGCACCGAGTCCCACGAAGCGCATGTCCCGGAACCCACGGCTCGCCAACCTCCAGCGAGCGGCCACTCTGCCCTGGCGAGACGGGGGACGGTGCGCCGTCCGGGAGGCTTCCCAGCCATGGCCCGTGTTGGCGGAGCGGTGCTTTCAAGCCATCAACCATGACCGGATCCGGTTCAATGACCCGACCGGAAGGTGCTCCGTCGCCTCCGCGGGCGCGGCTGTCCTGGGAGTCGGCCTCTGTATCCTGGCCGCTCCCGAATTCGCCGTGGGAGCGGTGATCATCGTTGGCGCGGTGGTGGTGGGAGTCGTCATCAAGGAAGCGCTGGCTGCATACGAGCTGAGCGGAGGCAGTCAGGAAGAGGTAGAGCCTGTGGCCCAAACGAAGGCCACTTCGAGTGGCCTCTCCGCGAATCGGAATCCCAAGCTGGAACCATCAGGGCAGGACTGGTTCCCCCCGGTGCCAACCGAGCCCATGGAGCGCGAGCGTCACCCCAGGTGCAAGGCCATTCCGGTCAAGCATCGAGGTGGAGACGACGCACATGACCAGTGCGCCGACAGGTTTCCACCCAACCGCTACCCTGGGATGGACGTGCTCGTTGACACCAAGTACTTCGACGCCCTGCAAGTCGGCGCGCGCGTGTTGTGGGAGATCAAGACCGACCGATTCGACACCTACAGTGACTTCCTCAAGGAGCAGGTGGTCGAGAATCAAGTGGCGGAACTGCGGCAAGAGCACGCGATCGCGGCGTCCTGTGAGTATGATTTCGTCGTAGGAGTGAGCACCGAAGAGCACAAGGATGCGCTGGAGCTTGAGGCGCGCGAACTCAAGATCGTCGTCACGGGGTGCAAGCGATGACTCAGCGCAACCCCCTCGCCATCATCGTCTACGCACCCGCGCTGGTGGACAACGATGCTCGCTCGCTCACCATCGTCCAGGGGATGGAACGGGCGTTTCCCGGTTTACGTCTGGAGTGGAGGCTCTCCAAGGAAGGGCAGCCTCTCCCCTTGCCTCAGCGCGATGCCTGGATCACGGAAGAGACGAGGAAGGGGAGATTCCCGCTGGTATGCAATGGCGACGAAAGCTTCCCCGTGACGATCTCGGGGTTGCAGATCCTCGCGAGCCAGGCGCCTGGGGGCCAACCACTTCTGGATGTCCATGCCAAATTGCCACTCGACAAGACCGTGATTGGGGTCTCGGTGGATGTGCTTGAGAGTGTGGCGGAGGGGGCGCAGGCGTTCTGGGGGCATGCGACGCCCTTCCGTGCGGGAGTAGAGATCTCACGGCAGACGATCGACCCCGTGCACAAGCCGGGGATTCCGCCCCGGGGCCTCCCGGCGCTCAAGTTCGCGGTGAAAATCGGCTCACCTGCGATTCCGTACTACCTGGGATGGATCAACTACTGGTCGCCAGCCTCCGCTCACGCCATCGGGTTTCCAGACCCCACTCGCGACGCAGAGCTGCTCTCACGAGCGCGGCGCACTGCGACGGGGGGCTGGCTCGTGCAGCTCACAGAGGCACCGCTCGATCTCGACAACCCCGCCCACCTCGATGCGCTCCTCCGCGCCTATGAGCGCTTCCCAGCGATAGGCGGGCGCGCGGTGCCTTGAGCATCCACGGCGTCACGCCTCGCATGCTTGCGAGGGTGGGGCCGCGCTACTTCGCCGTGGGGCGGAGCTTCACCAGTCGCGACTTGTCCAGCTTCGCGACGACACCGACGCTTCGCCCCGCGAGGTTGGCGACGACGTACTGCACGCTCGTCCCCATGACCTGCGCGCTCTCCGAGAGCGTCAGCCCATAGTCCTGCTCCAGCCACTGCGTCAGGCCACTGGTCGCCAGGCGCAGCGCATCATCCAGGGAGCCCGCCTGCCCGAGCACCATGAGGTGCGTGGGCGACTCCACCCGGGGCATCGACGGCGCCTTGCCGCGCACGACGTCCACCGTCAGCTCCACCTCCATCGAGGTCTCCAGCGCGAACTGCGACGTCTCTCCGTCGCCCTGCGCGGCATGGGCATCGCCCAGATAGAGCAGCGCCCCCGGCTGGGAGACGGGCAGGTAGACGGTGTTGCCCTCCACCACCTCGTTGAAGTCCATGTTCCCGCCGAAGCGCCCCGTGTCCCCCGTGGAGATGGCGGGCATCCCGAAGCCCGGCGCCACCGCCAGTCCTCCCAACATGGGCCGCAGCGGCACCGTGAAGTCCTTCAGGCTCTCCGTCGGCGTCTCCGGGTGCGCGACGCCCTTCTCCCAGTCCAGCGTCCAGCGCACGGGCTTGCCCAGCCCCGTCGCCTTCGCCGCCAGCACGGGCGTCATCGCCCTGCCGACGATGCTGTCGAGACTGTCCGCCGAGCGCCGGTTCAAGCGCAGACGCTTCAGGTGGATGACCAGCATGTCCCCGGGCCGCGCGTCCCCGATGAAGAACGGCCCGGTCTGCGGATTTCCGTAGAGCGCCCGGGTGACACCCTGCTCATCCACGCCCCCCGAGTCGAGCGTCGTTGTCTTGAGCGTGTCGCCGGACCAGAGCGTCAGCACCGGCTCGCGCGTCGCGGAGAACTCGTTGGACCAGGTGGTGGGCTTGAACTCGTGGCGGCGCGGAGGGCCGGAGGGTCGCTCGGCAATCCTCCGGGCGGTGAAGGCGTGCTTCACCCGCGCCTGCGCGTTGTTGGTGTCGGGCATGTCCGCGGTGCCCCGCATCGTGTCCCCGCTCACCTTGCCCGTGAAGGTGGAGAGCGCCTTGCGGGAGTCCGTGACGGTGAAGCGGACGTCCTGCCCCGTCCGCTCGCCCTCCAGCACGTCGCCGTCGAACTCTCCGCCCAGACGCTTGCTTGTCCGCTCCAGCGTCATGGCCTGGTAGAGCGGGTTGCCCCAGAGGTCCGTCGTGACGACCCACTGCTCCTTCACGGGAGCCTGAGCGAACACCAGCGAAGGGACACAGCAGAGGAGCAACGTCACGGCGAGTCGGGTCATGGCGGAGGGCACCATGCCATCCAGGTCCACCCCACGCACCCTCCAAGCGAACCAGACGTCGCTGGACATGGAGGGGCTTCACGCTAGCGTCTCCCCAGCCCCAACGAGGTGACGACGTGACGGCCCTGAGCCACACCTACCAGTACAGCGGCCCGTCGGAGCTCGTGGCCGTGGAGCGCGGACAGGCGCTGCGCCTCATGACCTCCGGAGGCGGCGCGCCCCGGCCGTATTTCTTCGAGGGGCGCCTGCTCCAACCCCGGCTGACGGCCCAGGCGCTGCGCGCCCTCTCCCGCGTGGTGGGGACGCGCTTCTACATTCCTCCCGCCATGCTGAACCGCATCCTGCTCGAAGCCGACCCGGTGGTGACGTGCGGACGGGGCATGCTCCGCTTCGAGGGCTTCTCCAGCTGCGCCAGCACATATGCGCGCGTGGACCTCACGCCAGAGGCCTACGAAGGGGACGTCGCGGCGTTCGGCACCACCAACGTGGACTTCAACGCGCCGATGCGCGCGGCGCTGGCCACCGTGCGCGCGGAGGAGCCGCTCGCGCTGTCCGTGGGCCACGCGGAGGTGGCGCTCCAGCGCGGCGAGGCCCGGGTGGTGGAGCGCAAGGTGCCGCTGCCCTTGCGCTGGCTCAAGGGCTTCGCCGAGGTGCAGGCCTACCTGTCCCGCCTCACGCCCTTCGCGGAGCTGCCCGCCACGGAGGCCCTGCGTTTCCTGCGAGGCCTTCCTCGGACGCGCACCGACAAGCGTCCCCACTACCTGGTGCCCCAGGGGCGCTCGGTGCGACTGAGCTCGACGGCGGCGACGGGCGCGATGCGCCTCACCGGCCTGGAGCGCCTGCGTGTGCTGGAGGACCTGGTCCCCTTCGCGAAGCGACTCGTCCTGCACGCGGACCCTCGGGGTCAGGCCAGCGCCTTCGTGCTCGACCTGGGGGCCCTGCGCTTCACGCTCGCGCTCTCCGGCGAGGTGTGGCGCGGCTTCTCCGGAGAGGGGCAGACGCTGTCGGCCCTGGCGCAGCGCCCCGCCGTGGAGCAGGTGCTGTCCACGCTGCGCGCGGAGCTGCGCTGGGAGGCCGTGCTGGAGCCTCGCGCGCTCGCGAGCAAGCTGTCCGCGCCCGAGGACCTCGTGTGGCACGGACTCCAGGTCCTCGGCGTCAGGGGGCTGGTGGGCTTCGACTCGCAGACGGCCGCCTTCTTCCACCGGGAGCTGCCCTTCGACCTGGAGCAGGTGGAGGCCCTCGCGCCCCGCCTCTCCGATGCCCGCGCGCTGCTGGAGTCCGGTGCGCTGGAGCCCGACGCGTCCACTCCGGGCGTCTGGTGGGTCCGCGGCGCTGACGTCACCTACCACGCCGTGCTCGACGCGGACGGCGAGCCGCTGCGCTGTGGCTGTCCCTGGTTCTCCCGCCACGCCCTGGAGCGCGGCCCCTGCAAACACCTTCTCGCGGCGCAACTGCACGTCCAGCGCGCCGAGGACCCCGACGCCTCATGACGACCTCGTCCCTCGATGCACTGCTCGCCGCGCCGAGCCTCGCCGCCTGCGCCACGCTGCTGGAAGGACTGACTCCGGCGCAGCGAAGGCAGCTCGGCCCCGAAGTACTCGAGCGGCACAAGGTGCTCTGGCATGAGCCCTGGCCGGAGGCGCGCGAAGCTCAGGAACTCCGGCGTGAGTGCTTTCGGGTGCTGGCCATCCTGGTCTTCTTCACCGTTCCACTTTCGAAGTGGAAGCCCGGCATCCTCTACCATCTCCCCGAGGAGACGGCCGCCCTGGCCGCGAAGCTGCGACCGGACTGGCTCGACGGCGCGGCCGAGCAGCTCGTCGCGGACGACCCGGCCTACTTCCGGGTGGCACACATGCTCGTGCGCGAGGGGCTGTCCCATCGCCCCACGCATGACAACTACATCACGGGCCTGCTCTTCGTGGACACGCGCTTCCAGCCACATCCCTTCGACACGGACCCACGACTGTTGGAGTACGAGGCGTGGCGCCTGTTCGAAGTCGAAGGCAGCGGAGAGCTGAGCCTCGCGGCGAAGGACAAGTACACCCACCCGGAGGACAAGACCTGGGCCTCCGCCTTCTTGCGACACATGCGTCAGGGCTCGCTGGAGCGAGGGCGCCTGCTGGACGCCACGCTGGGCGCGCTGGAGCGAGACTTCGCGGCGTTTCGCGCGGGCTGGTTCTCCCGCTTCCACGAGCGACTGGAGCCCACTCCCGAGGAACTGACGCGCCACACCGACCGCTATCTGCGCCTGCTGGGCAGCTCCATCCCCGCGACGGTCAGCCTCGCGCTCGACGTCATCACCGCGCTGGAAGCTCGCGCGCCCTTGCCCGTGGACGCCGTCCTGCCCGCCCTGGAGCCCGTGCTGCTGGCCCGGCACAAGGGGACCGCGCAGCAGGCGGTGAAGCTCCTCAAGACACTCGGTGAGCGTGAGTCCGGCGTGTCCCACGAGCGAATCACGGTGGCCCTGGCATCAGGCTTCGTCCACGAAGCCGTGGACGTGCAGAAGGCCGTGCTGAAAGCGCTGGAGTCCCTGGCGAAGACGCCTGACGCGGCCCTTCGCGCGGCAGTCGAAGAGCGGGTGGAGGGAGTGGCGGCGTCGCTGAAGAAGCAGGTCCAGGCCTGGCTCGGTGAGCGCACCGCTCCCACCGCCGCGAAGCCGCCCAAGGCCCCCGCCGGGAAGAAGCCCTCCGTGGAGCCTCGCGCCCCAGCATCTCCCACGGACGCGCGCTTCGCGGTGACGCCCATCGCGAATCTCGATGAACTGCTCTCCGTGCTCTCAGCGTGCATCGAGGACGCGGGCAACCCGATGGACGTCGAGCGCGTGCTGGATGGCGTGGCGCGACTGGGACGGCAACGCCCCGACGACTTCGCGCGGCGGACCTCCGCCCTGGCGAAGCGCGCCCGGAAGCTGAGCGCGAAGCCCTACGGAGAGTCGCTGACGGTTCGCCTCGCGGGCCTCGCGCTCGCATGGCTCGCGCCCCCAGGCGAAGCCCTCTCCACGCTGCGCGGACTTCCCGAGCCGGTCTTCACGCCCGGGCACGAGGTGCTCCTGCCGCTGCTGAGCGAGCGCATCTCCGACCTCGCCCGGGCCCTGGACGCGGGACGCGATGAGGGCCTGCTGTCCACGCCCACCCACGAGGGCGGATGGCTGGCCCCCGAGACGCTGGTGACACGGCTGCTGGCGCGCGCATCCGATGCGGACGAGCCCCCGCTCTCGGACCTGTGTCTCGCCCTGTGTCGGCTCGCCCCCGTTCGAGACGCGAAGGCCCTGGAGCCACTGAAGCAGTCGAGCCGCTCGCGAAGCAGCGCGCTCAAGCTCGTCGCCTGGGCCCTGGGGCTGAGCAAGAGCGCACCCGCCGCGGCGGACGTGAGTGTCTCGTTGGCGCGAAGGCATCGGGGTGACGCGCCCCCGGCGGAGCACACGTTCACCATCAAGGCGCGACGCTCCGGCGAGTACACGTTCCACGACCTGGCCATCTCGACGACGCCCAAGCCTGGCTCGCCCAAGAAGCTTTCGCCTCAAGACATTCCGGGCCTGATGCTCATCAAGGAGCGCGGCGGTGGAGGCAAGCCCTACCCGCGCTGGGCGGCGACGCTCTGGCCCTCGGGGCTGGAGGCCTTCTTCGCCAGCCGCGCGGAGGAGCTGGCCATGAACCTCGACTGGAGCGAGGCCAACTGGAGCAACGTCGTCGCCTACGAGCAGTTGCTTCACCCGTGGCTGCGCCTGGGCCCCATGGCCCGGTTGGTGCTCGGAATGGGTCTGGCGACGAAGGAGCCCGGTGAGCACGGCGTGAGCGTCGACGCCGCCATCTCCGCGCTCGCCACGGGGAGACTCACCGCCGAGGAGCTCGGGCAGCTGATGCGCGAGCTGCGCCCCACGGGGCTCATCAACCTCAAGCGCTGGTCCACGACGCTCGCGCGGGTGGCCAGCGCCTCGGAGGAACATGCCGCGCAGGTGGCCCTCGCCATCCAGCACGCCCTGAGGAAGACGCCGAAGGACACCGCCCCTCGCGACGAGGGCACGCTGGTGAAGCTGCTCTTGGAGCTGCTCGCCCAGACGGAAGGCCGGCTCACGGACACCGAGGCGTGGGACTACCTCCAGGGCACGCCCCACCGGAAGACCTTCGAGGCGCTGGCGCCTGCTACTTCTTCAGTTGCTCCCCCACCGCCCCCAGCAGCGCGTCGAACGACTCCTCGAAGAGCTTCACGCCGTCCACCGCCAGCCGCTCGGTGACGGACTTCATCGACACCCCATTCGCCTCCAGCTGGCGCATCGTCTCCTTGGCGCCAGCGAGGTCCTCCACCAGGCTGGTGCGCACCTTGCCGTGCTCACGGAAGGCGTCGATGGTCGCCGGGGGCATGGTGTTGACGGTGTCGGGCCCGATGAGCTCCTCCACGTAGAGCACGTCCCGCAGCTTCGGGTTCTTCGTGCTGGTGCTCGCCCACAGCACGCGCTGCACGCGAGCGCCCTTCGCGGCGAGCGCCTTCCAGCGCGCGCTGCTGAAGACCTCCTGGTAGATGCGGTAGGCGAGCTTCGCATTGGCGATGGCCACCTTGCCGCTCAGGGACTCCAGCGCCTTGCGCTGCTCGGCGGAGACGCCCGCCTTGAGCCGCTGCTCGATTTCCTTGTCCGCCGCCACGTCGATGCGGCTGACGAAGAACGAGGCCACGCTGGCCACCGTGCTCAAGTCTCCCCCCGCCTTGGCGAACTTCTCCAGCCCGCTCAGATACGCGTCGGCGATCTGCCGGTAGCGCTCCTGGCTGAAGAGCAACGTCACGTTGATGTTGATGCCCTCCGAGATGAGCTGCTGGAAGGCGGGCACCCCGGCCTCCGTGCCGGGGACCTTGATCATCACGTTCGGCCGCGCGAGCGTCTTCCACAGCCGCCGGGCCTCCTCGAGCGTGGCCTGCGTCTGGTTCGCGAGCCGGGGGGAGACCTCCAGCGACGCGAAGCCATCCTTCCCCTTCAGCGAGTCATAGACGGGCCGGAGGATGTCGGCGGCGCCCTGGACGTCGCGCACGGCGAGGTGCTCGTAGACGTCATTGGCGGCGAGCCCCTTGGCGCGCGCCTCCGCGAACAGGTCCGCGTAGTCCTCGCTGCCCGACACCGCCTTCTGGAAGATGGTCGGGTTGGAGGTGAGGCCCTTGAGCCCATCCTCGTCGATGAGTTTCTTGAGCGTGCCCTTTGTGATGTAGCTCCGCTGGAGGTTGTCCACCCAGACGGCCTGGCCGAACTCCGCGAGCTGACGCAGTGGATTGTCCATGGGACGTTCTCCCCCTGGTCTTCAATGTGCCCACGCCCTCCAGGGTGTGAGCAGGCCCACGGCCCGGGGCTTCCCCGCCGGGCTGCTCCTCGAAGAGAGGGCCTTCGCTTCACCGGGGACTCCACCATCAACACTCTACGGAAGTCCCCTACAGCCTGGAGAGAGACGATGGCAGACACACTGGCAGAGCTCGCGGCACAGCTTCGAATCGACAGCATTCGAGCGACGACAGCGGCGGGCTCGGGACACCCCAGCTCCTCCATGTCCGCGGCGGACATCGTCGCCGTCCTGTTCCAGAAGTATCTGCGCTTCGACTTCCAGCAGCCCAAGTCGCCCGACAATGACCGCTTCGTGCTCTCCAAGGGCCACGCCTGCCCGGTCCTCTATGCGGCGTTCAAGGCGGCGGGCGCCATCGCCGACGCGGAGCTGCTGTCACTGCGCAAGCTCGGCAGCCGCCTGGAAGGACACCCCAACCCGCACGTGCTACCGCTCGTGGACGTGGCCACCGGCTCGCTCGGCCAGGGACTCGCCATTGGCGTGGGCATGGCGCTGATGGCGCGGTTGGACCAGCGGCGCTTCCGCACCTACGTGATGATGGGTGACAGCGAGACGGCCGAAGGCTCGGTCTGGGAGGCGTTCGACAAGGCATCGCATTACCAGCTCGACAACCTCTGCGCCCTCATCGACATGAACCGCCTGGGCCAGAGCGGACCGACGGAGCTGGGCTGGAACGACGAGGCCTATGTCGCCCGCGCCCGCGCCTTCGGCTGGCACGCGCTGGCCGTGGACGGCCATGACCTGGGCGCCATCGACCGCGCGCTGGCGGAGGCCCTGGCGACGACGGGCAAGCCCACCTGCCTCGTCTTCAAGACGGAGAAGGGCCGCGGCTACCCGGCCATCGCGAACAAGGAAGGCTGGCACGGCAAGCCCCTGTCCCAAGAGCAGGCGCGCGAGGCCATCCAGGGGCTGGGCGGCGAGCGCCACCTGCGCATCGAGGTGAAGAAGCCGGAGGTCACCCACCCCGCCGCCCGGGAATCGGCCGCGCCCCTGAAGCTGCCCCACTACCCCACCGACGAGAAGGTGGCCACCCGCAAGGTCTACGGCGATGCCCTGAAGGCGCTGGGTGACGCGCACCCGGACCTCGTCGCGCTGGACGCGGAGGTGTCCAACTCCACGTACTCGGAGGAGCTGAAGAAGGCCCATCCCCAGCGCTACTTCGAGATGTACATCGCCGAGCAGAACATGGTGTCCAGCGGCGTGGGCATGGCGGTGCTGGGCAAGCGCGTCTTCATCAGCACCTTCGCGGCCTTCCTGTCGCGCGCGTATGACCAGATTCGCATGGCGGCCGTCTCCAACGCGACGCTGCACGTGTGCGGCAGCCACGCGGGCTGCTCCATCGGCGAGGACGGCCCCTCGCAGATGGGCCTCGAGGACCTGGCGATGATGCGCGCCGTCGCGGGCAGCACCGTGCTGTACCCCAGCGACGCCAACCAGACGGCCGCGCTGATGGCCGAGCTCGTGGACCTGCCCGGCATCAGCTACCTGCGCACCACGCGCGCCAAGACGCCCATCCTCTACTCCGCCACGGAGAAGTTCCCCGTCGGCGGGTGCAAGGTGCTCCGGCGCTCCGACCAGGACGTGGCGACGATTGTCGCCGCGGGCATCACCCTGCATGAAGCGCTGGAGGCCCATGCTCGGCTCCAGGAGGCAGGGGTCGCCGTGCGCGTCATCGACCTGTACTCCGTGAAGCCCGTGGACGCGAAAACGCTGCGGCAGGCCGCGAAGGAGACGCAGGGACGGCTCATCGTCGTCGAGGACCACTGGGCCGAAGGCGGACTCGCGGACGCGGTGCTCGAGGCCCTCTCCGACGACGCCTCGCCGCTGCCTCGCGTGAAGCGCCTGGCGGTGCGAAAGCTGCCCGGCTCCGGCAAGCCCGAGGAGCTCTTGAGCGCGGCCGGCATCGACGCCGAGCACATCGTCCAGGCCGTCCTGGACATGAAGGACGCACCGGGCCCCACCGGCGGCGAGGCCGAGGCGAAGGCGCCGCGCGCTCGCGGACGGAAGAACGCCTGAACCGGCTCCAATCGGGACGGGAGGTCGTGCGAGAGTCTCTCCCGCGATGACCTACGACCTCCAGTCCCTCACCGAGCTGTCCACCCTCGAAGACCTCGTGAGCACCCAGGGCGTGACGGCGCTACTCGCCACCCTGGACGAGGTGCTCTCACGCACCCCTCCGGACGCACTCGTCCTCAAGGAGGTCGGCCCGGCCGTGGGCCCGCGCACGCTGCGCGTCCTGCGCAAGGCCGTCGAGCTCGACGCCACCTTCCTCCAGGCGCACCCCGAGGCCCTCTTCCAGTGCCTCTACAACCGCCTGCGCTGGCACGACGCGCCCGACGCCGCCGCGCACTTCGAGACCGAGGGCCCCGGCCCCTGGAGCGCGCCGGACGCGCACCTGTTCAAGCTCGCCGAGCACTGGCGGCGCCAGCGCGACGTGGACGGCGCGGCTCCCTGGGTGGAGTCCCTGCTGCCCCTGCGCGGTGCCCTGGAGAGCGCTGACTCCTTCTACTGGCACGACGCCCAGGTGCTGTGCGCGGCCTACAACCCGGCGGGGACGCGGCTGGCCACCGGCTCCTGGTCCGACGGGAACAACGTGCGCGTCTGGGACGTGGCCACGGGCGAGTGCGTCCAGGTGATGGAGGGCCACGAAGGGGAGGTGCGCGGAATCGCCTGGAGCGCGGACGGCACCCAGCTGGCCTCGGGCTCCAGGGGCCACGACGCGCGCATCTGGGACGTGGCGACCGGGGCGCTCCTCAAGGACTTTCCGGGACAGGAGGGACAGGTGACCTCGGTCGCCTTCAGTCCGGATGGACGCCTGCTCGCCAGCGGCAACCTGGGGTGGCTGGTACACGTATTCGAGGTGGACTCGGGCCGCCTGGTGAAGACGCTGAAGGGACATGAGCAGTCGGTGCTGGCCCTGTCCTTCCACCCGTCGGGGCGCTGGCTCGCGAGCGGCGCGTCCGACTCCACGCTGCGCATCTGGGACACCGCGACGTGGACCCAGGTGACGCGCATCGACTCCGATGGGTACGTCGACACGGTGGAGTTCAGCCCGGATGGCGAATGGATTTCCTGGGCGGTGTTCGAGGGCATCGCCGTGGCGGACACCCGGACATGGACCCGGCTTCCGGGCACGCGCGGCGCGGGGCGCTATTCGCAGGTGGGCTGGCTCGGCACCCACCGGCTGGGCCTGCTGGCGTACAACAGGGTGGAGGTCCTGGAGGTGCGCGATGGCACCGTCTTGTGGAGCCGGCCCTATCCCTCCGACGGCCATCAGCGCGGCGCGGCCTTCTCACCCGACGGCAAGCGCTTCGCGCTGACAGCGGCGGATGGCGGCCTGCTGGTGAGCGACCTCTACGCCCCCGCGCCCCCGACGCTGCGAGTCGAACCCAAGCGCGTCCATGAGCTGTGGGGAGAGCCGGAGGGAGCGGCGGCCTTCGCCCAGCGCTACGACGGGGGATGCGCCATTGACGCACAGGGCGGCGTTCGTGAGTACCGCCTGGACCCGGATGCGGTGCCCATGGAGCCGTGGAGCATCAGTTCCGATGGCGCCCTGGCCGCGTATCCCATCCAGCTCTTCATGGAGACGCCTTCCACGCGAGGCGTCCGGTTGCTCGACCTGAAGAGCCTGACGCCGGTGAAGACGCTGTTCGCCAAGCCGCTGAATCCGGAGGACACGAAGAAGCGCTACACCCAGCCCCAGCCCGTGGCCCTCTCTCCGGACGGACAGCTCGTGGCGGCGGCGCTCGAGGCCGGGTGCGTGCGAGTCTGGCGCGTCGTGGACGGAGCCCTGCTGCACACGCTGAGGGGAGCCAAGGGCCTCGTCTCCCTCGTCGCCTTCACCCCCGACGGCGAACACGTCGTGTGTGGCTATACCGACGACGCCCGCCTGTGGGTGTACGAGGTGAAGGGCGGAAGGAATGTCCTGACCACCCGCGCCCTGCTGGAGCCCCAGCCTTCTTACGCGACGGCGACGCAGCCCTCCCGCCTCGCCGTGGGTCGCGCCTCCGGAGAGCTGGAGGTCTACGACCTGACGACGGGCTCCTCCCTGCGGCTCATCCAGGTCTGCAACGAAGAAGTCATCGCAGTAGCGCTCTCCGAGGATGGCTCGCTCGTGGCGGCGTGTGGCAGCGACAGGCGCGTGCGCCTCTTCGACGTCGCGACGGGCGCGCTCCGGTACGAGCTGCCCCATGCCTCCCTCGCCTTCGCGGTGTCCGTGGGCCAGCACTTCCTGGTCACCCAGGCCAATGACATGCGCACCCGACAGTTCGACCTCTCCTCGGGAACGCTTCGCACGGAGCTTCCGGGCGGCTCCGAGCCGGACGACGTCACCCGTCGACGCTTCTGGGAGGTCCTCGGAGAGGACCCGGTCTGCTTCCATCGGCAGGAGGACCCCACGCCGCTGGCGCACTTCCACGACCCGCTGGAGGCGACCCTCATCCTGCGAGACGGGCTCGTCGTCGGCCGGGGCCGCGCCATCAAGGACTTCCTGTATGTGTTGAGGATTCACGCCGACCGACGCGGCGCCTGAGTCCCGTCACGGGGAGGAGCACCCCACCCGCTGCCCACCGACGGCCAGGTCGTCCAGCCACCAGTCGGTGGGCACGGAGAGCCCCTGGTAGAGGAAGACCCCCGCCTCCACCACGGTGAAGTGCCGGGCCTTCTCCCGCTTCGGCGGTGTGTCGGTGGGCGGGTCCGAGAAGACGAACTTCCGGGGCCACGCCAGCTCCACGCCGTCGAGCCAGACCCGAGGCTCGGCGGCCTCCGGGGCCTCGCCGTTGGCCGCGTCGAAGAGCCATTCCAGACACACCCACTTGTCCAACACGAGCGGCGTGTCGGAGACCTGCACCCACTCCGGAAAGCCGGGCGGCTCCGGCGGGTGCCAGATGGCCATGTACTTCTCCTGGTACGTCGCCACCTCGTACCAGTCGAGCGACTCGAACGCGCCGTCCTCGCTCCCGGGCCTGGGATATCGCGCGTTGAAGAGCCCCGCGTGCGAGGCCGGGCGCACGGGCGTCGTGTAGACGAAGACCCGCCCCCACAGCACGGGACCGAAGTCGGCGGGCAGCGAATAGCGCACCGTCTTCTTCGGTCCCCCCTGCCCGCCCTCGCGGCCGCCCACCAGCTGGCGGGCATGCAGCGCATACCTGCCGCCATGGGCCCGGGTGTCGTCCACGACGAGCTGCCCTTCGAACTCGTCCCGGTGAGGCGTCCAGCCGGAGGGCAGCCGCCCCTCCTCGAAGTCCCAGCGCAGTGAAGCGGGCGGGCGATGGCCGCACGCGGAGGACAAGACGGCCAGGGACAGCACGGCACTCCAGGCAGAGATTCGAGCGCGCAAGTCGGAGACCTCGTCAAAGGCTCCAATCTCGCACGCCCCGCCGTGGCTGTCCCTGGCAGACCTCAGACCCAGACCTGGCTGCTTCCAATCTCCGCCTTCTTGAGCGCCTCGAAGGTGAGGTAGGCCTGCGGCGCGTCATGGTTGTAGCTGTCGTAGCTGAACCAGGTGCCGTTCTCCCGGCGGACGGTGAAGAAGTGGCCGCGGGTGGTGTCCGCAATCACGCCCACGCCCTGCGTCTCGAGCTCGGCCACGTTGCTCTGCCTCAGCCCATAGAGGCTCAGGACGGAGGGGTCATTGCCATCCATGACCATCTCCTCCGCCTCCTTGTGCTGCAGCCCGAGCGCGGTCTCGTAGTGCTCCGTCGCCTTCTGGATGAACTGGTCCCGCGTCAGCCCGCCGTCGGTGAAGTGGTACAGGGCATAGAACCCACAGAGCTTGGAGTCAGGAGGCGTCTTCGGCTGCTTCAGGAACTTGAAAGTCACGGTACACCCGGCTGGTTGGAGAACGTGCGGCGGGAAGCCCCAACCGCACACCTCCGAGACGACACGCGTCCCAGGCTTGTGACACGGCGCCACGGGCAGGGTGTAGCGGGAAACTCCACAAAAGTCGCCTCACGCGTAACCCATCCGGTCACGCGCCTTCCCGCAACCACCTGAATGACTTGCATGCCTGCAATGGCTTGCTTCCTGCTCACGTCGGCTCGCCACGTCGACGCCCCGCCAATCGCTCTCCGACATGACGTGGAAACCCCGTAGGAGATAACCACTACATGTCAAAGCCAAACACGCTCCGCCCCCGAGCCATGACCTGGCTCGGCGCGGCACTCCTCTGCCTCTTCATGTCTTCTCACGTCGCGCTGGCCGCCAAGGTCCCCGCGCCGGTGCCCGCCCCCAAGCCCCCGGAGGTGGACCCCTGCGAGTGCGGTCCCCTGGATGTCGTCTTCGCCATCGACGACACCGGCAGCATGGGAGGCTCGCTGGTGGCCTTCCAGTCGAACTTCTCCACGCTGCTGTCACAAGTCCAGACATCGTCCAATGGCGACTATCGGCTGGGCCTGGTCACCTTCAAGGATGACGTCACGGTGCAGGTGGACCTGGGCGCGGGCAATGACGCGCAGATGACGGCGGCGGTGTCCGGCCTGAGCGCCTGGGGCGGAGCGAACCTGCCGGAGGCGTCCGACGAGGCGCTCAACACCGTCATCCACAACATCGCCTTCCGTCCCAACCAGAACGGCGCCTTCACCGGCTTCTGGCGCACCGGGGCCCGCCGCGTCGTCGTCCTCATCACCGACAACCTGCCGGGCGGCTTCAATGACTTGTACACGGGCAACGCCCTGGCCAGCCTCCAGGCCCAGGAGGCCTACAACGAGGGCATCCGCATTCACGCCGTCTACGTCCCCACGGGCGGCACGCCTGACGCGACGGTGGTGGGCATCATGCAGAACTACGCCACCATCTCCCAGGGCGGCTACCGGCTGACGTTGCCCAACGGCTCGGACGCGCACCTGGCCGTGCAGGACTTCCTGAGCGACTGCCGCACCCCGTCCGACGTCTTCATCCGCGACACGCCGGCCGACAACGGCTGGGAGCCCAGCTCCGGCGCCATCTGGACCAGCCCCGACATCAAGGTGTGCAACAACGTCAACGGCTGCGCCGCCTCCACCAACCCGGTCTACGGCACGCCCAACAACTACGTCTTCGTCACGCTGCGCAACTACGGCCCGCTGCGCCCCACCGGCCCCATTGGCGGTTCGCTGCACCTGTACTACCTGGCGTCGGGCGGCAACTCCTCCTGGGGTTCGACGAGCTGGAAGCGCATCCACACCGAGCACGGCATCTTCCTGGACGCGGGCGAGACGCGTGACATCCGCATCAACTGGGCCAATGTCCCGGTGCCCGGTCATTACTGCTTGCTGGCGCGGTGGGTCTCCGAGGGTGACCCGATGACCTACCCGGAGTACATCGGCTCCGACACCGTCACCAACACCCAGCTCAACAACAACATCGCCTGGCGCAACGTGGACGTCGTCAGGATGGTGTCCGGCGGCACGGGCAGCACCACGTATGACGTGCGCCCCACCGTGGGCGCCGCGACGAAGCTCTTCATCCGTCCCGAGGCGGACCCGTTCCCGGGCACCGTGACGCTGGAGCTGACGGAGACGCTGTTCGCGCTCTGGGCGGAAGCGGGCTCGGAGGCCGAGGGACTCGAGGGCGTCGAGGGCCGGACGCTGTACTTCGGCGGCCACGGTGGCGCGCTGGCCTTCAAGGCGGACAAGCCCCTGGACGAGCGCATCCACGTGCGCTTCAAGTCCCACGGCGAAGAGGGCCTGTTCCCCATGAACATCTTCGAGATGGACGACCGGAAGGAGCCCATCGGTGGCGTGCGGTACGACATCGACGTCATCTCGCCGGACGCCGAGCCGGACCGGGTGGAGCTCGCGGTGCGCGCCCTCGACGGCAAGTACGCGGAGCTGACGTGGCCGCACAGCGTCCACCACAAGCACTACGTCGTCTACCGGAGCCTGGAGCCCAAGGCGGGCCACATGGAGGCCATCGGCGAGGTCTCCGCCAGCGAGGACCTGGACGCGACGACGGCGGTGCGCTTCCTCGACGGCAATGACGCGAGCCGGCGCTTCTTCTACGCCGTGGAGAGCCACACCAACAGCGGCAAGAAGCTCAGCGAGTGGGTGACGCTGGAAGCGCTTCCCAACCGGTAACACGCGGCGACCTCCTCCCCGGGTGAGCCTTGCCCGGGGAGGAGGGTTGCCATTCTTCAGGGCCGCGTTCCGCCATGAAGCAGGCGCGTCGCAGCCGGACGCAAACAGAAACATCCGCCTCACCCTCCCAGGGGAAGCCGACGTGGCACCTCGCTTGCTTGTGAGCGATTGAGCCATCCACCCCAGGAGTGCCCATGTCCGACGCCGCCCGCAGCGGTTCCTCCACGCCCACGCCGTGGACGGGGCCGGGAATCCCCATCCCAGACGCGGTGCGGGGCAGCCTGGAGCGCTTCTTCGGCGCGGACTTCTCCGACGTCCGCATCCACCTGGGAACGGAGGCGCTGAAGCATGGAGCGCTCGCGTTCGCCACGGGCTCGGACCTCCACTTCGTCCCCGGCTTCTACGCGCCGCGGACGCCTTGGGGTCGGCACCTGCTCGCCCATGAGCTGACGCATGTCCTCCAGCAGCGCGCCCTGAAGACAGCTCTGCTGGAAGAAGGCGTGCTCGATGACCTGGACCTGGAGGCACAAGCCGAGCGGATGGGCGCGGCCTTCGCACGCGGCGAACTCGCCCCGGAGAGACTCGCTCCGGACGAACCCGCGTCAGTCAGGGTCAGCCGCGCGGGCCCCGGGCCGCGAGTCCTTCAGTGCTACAACATCCGGAGAATCTACGCGTTGGCGGGGGGCTCACTTCCGGACGGAGATGTCTTCGATGACCTTCAGTTCATCCATGACGCGCTGAACGACCAGGCGCGGATGCATGTCTATTTCGACTTCGTCAACGAGCTGGTCATGCACCGCGTCAAGGACCTGGGCTGGACTCCCACGGAGAGCCTGGTGTTGACGTTCAAGGAGTCGGTGGAGCAGGTCAGCTCCAAGCTGCCGAAGCTGTTCGAGCCCGCGCCCTCGGAGCTCGACTTCCTCAAGAAGATGCGGACGGTCGGCAGACCCTTTCACGACGTCTCCGCGGGCCTGTTCCATGGAGAGTACGAGCATGCGCTCCAGCTCGACTTCATCCGCCGGATGTTCGAGTTCAAGCACCGCTATGACTCCACGGCGCTGAAGACGAGCTTCAGGGACGTCTGGAGGGCCCTCTTCGATGAAGCCTTCGTCCTCACCATCAAGAAGGGCGGCCGGGATGGGGAGAACCTCAATCTCTCCCTCTGGGATGTGGTCATGGACATCCAGGGCGGCTTCCTGCGCGATGGAGAGAAGGAGCCCAAGGGACTCACCGCGCTGCCGGGCGAGGAAGCTCCCCTCACCAAGAAGGGCCTGTACCAAGGCAGCTTCGGAACCTCCGCCACCTTCATGCACCATGCCTTCGGCGCCTTCGGGCGCGCCAAGCCCAACGACTATGAGCCCATCACTGGAATCATCGGGGGCACCCTCGCCAGGCGCTACCCCTACCTGGCCGCGGCCATCATCGACCGACACATGAAGCGGCAGCAGGAGGCCATCAAGGGAGGAATGGGCCTCAATGGCTATCACGTGAAGCTGCACTCCCAGAAGGCCAAGGAGGAGCGCAAGCGTGCGGTCCGCAACGTCATCATCGAGCTTGGAGGCGCCGAGGTCTTCGACTGGACGGTCAAACCCAGCAGCCGCACCCAGGACGAGACGGACAAGGGCCGCCCCAACACGGGCCTCGACTGAGCCTCATCCGACGGCGGGCTTCTCCAGCACCAGGCCGAAGTGCGTGTAGCAGGTGGGGTGCAGCTCGAGGATGTTCTCGAAGTGGATGATGCGGGACTTGAGGCCCGCCGCGTGCGCGGGCTCGAGGACGCGCTGCTTCAGCGTGTCCACGCCGTAGAAGCGCCCGTGCCGCTCTCCCCAGCCCGGGAAGAGGTGGATGACGGGCTCGGCCTCGCGGCGGATGTCATGGCCCCACGCGGGGTCGCACATCGTGAAGGCATACTCGCCCAGGTACAGCGGGACGATGCAGACCCGGCCCCCGGGCCGCAGCACCCGCGCAGCCTCCCGGATGAAGCCCGTGTCGGCGCCGCCCTCGAAGTGCTCGAAGGAGCAGTGCAGCGTCATCGCGTCCACGGAGGCATTGCCCAGCGGCAGCTCCGCGGCCGAGCCACCAATCTCGTGGCCGTTGATGCCGGGCGGAAACACCAGGTCCTGGACGAACACGTTGCGCGTCTTCGCCAGGGCGCGGATGACCTCCAGGTAGGGGCTGTTCAGCGTGGAGGCGATGTCGACGTAGACGGCGTCCTCGCGCGCCAGCAGCGGCGCCAGCTGCGTCCACGAGTAGTGGTACTGCGAGCGCTTCTCCCAGTAGGGCTGGACCGCGCAGTAGTGCCGGAGGACGGCGCTGCCCGCCTGCAGCTCGTTCCAGAAGCGCTCCAGCCCTGCCACGTCGAAGCGGAACGTCTCGTAGGGGATGCCTGCCTGCCGCAGCGGCTCCGGGCTCTTGAGCTGGGGCCCGGGCCCATAGCGGCCGAAGCCGGTGAGGCTGAGAAGCTTGGAGAGCGGCTGGGAGGCCTGGTGGGCCACCCGGTGCCGGAGGCTCTTCTTCACGCGGGTCAGCAGGCTCAAGCGGGGCTCCACGGGTCCTGGGGAGCGCGCATTCTCGGAGGCGCCCCCAGGCGAGTCAACGCGGTCCGGGTCTGCCCTCCCGCCCGCTCGACAGCTCACGGGACAGGGCTGCGGCGCGGTGCCCGATCAATAGGGCCAGAAGCGCGCCACGAACAGAACCTCATTGGACTGTCCCGGCGCGGTGTGCAGGCCCACCACCCGGAAGTAGCCCTCCGCGTCGAGCCATGCGTCCGTGGGCCGCTGCCTTCCAGGCAGGTCCACGCGGTTCCTGCGCAGCCGCTCCCCGTTCGAGGAGACGTGGATGGTGCCCACCCCCGTGTCGTTCATCATGCCCTCATACCAGGTGGCCAGTGCGATTTCGCCGCCCGGCAGCAGCCCCGAGCCCGCGATGATATCCCTATTCCTGGTGCCTGGCGTCTCGTAGTACTGGTGACCCTGGAGGCCGAAGGAAGCATCCGCCGCGCCCGTCGCGTCGACCTGGACCAGAGACACCCCATTGTCGGTGTTGTGCTCGCCGGAGTTGGAGCCCGCGACCACCAGCACTTTGCCTCCCTCCAGCGAATACAGCCTCCTGGGACCGAGCTTGGAGGCGGCCAGGGCGCGTGGGACGAAGTTGAAGGTGAGGTCCCGCTCCCCGTTCACCTGATAGCGCCGGAGCGTCAGGCCATCGGCGTGCTCCCTCGTCGTCCCTCCCAGGAGCAGCGCATCGTCCGCGAGCGCGAGAACGACGCTCCCAGAGTCTTGCTGACCGTAATCCTCGATGACCAGCCCGTCGGCGCCGAAGGAGGTGTCGAGCTGACCCGTCGGCAGCAGGCGCACCATCACCTGGTCCGAGTCCGAGCCCGTCCCTGTCACCGTTCCCGCGCCCACGACACGTCCCTGGGAATCCACGGTGAGCGAATTAAGCGTGGCGGTGCCCTTGGAGAGCTGGAAGGTCCACACCCCGGCGGTCCCGAACGTGGAGTCCAGTTCCCCCGTGGCGGTGAGCCGTACGAGCAGCAGGCTCTGCCGGTTGAGCGCCGTGCACCCATTCGTATCGGAGACAGCACTCCCGGCGAGCATGATTCGCCCATCCGAGAGCACGGTGACCGCCCGGACATCGTCCTCACCGCCACATACGTCGATGATGCGCGTTCCCTGGGTGCCGAAAGAGACGTCCGGAGTTCCATCCGGAAGCAAGCGCGCCACCAGCACGTCCCTGGAGCCCGCCGCGCCGGTGGAGCTCGCGAGAATCCACTTCCCATCAGGCTGCACCGCCATGCGCACGAAGATCCCCACGGGACGTCCCAGCGCCGGAAGCGCGAGACCGCCCGAGCCAAACGAGAGATCCAACGCGGCCTGGCCCGGCTGGACCTCCAGCGTCAGCGACAGCTCCACGCGCCCCACCCCGCCGTCCCCCACCACCCGGATGGGGAAGCGCCCATAGGCCGCCAGCTCCTCCACGTGGAGCTGGAACGTGCCCGTGCTGTCCGCTCCCGACAAGAAGACCGTCGTGGCCTCCGCCTGGACGTGGGCGGGCAACCCCTCCAGGGTGAGGGAGAGGGCTCCAGTGAACGACGACTCACGTGTCACCTCGATGATGAGGGGCGTCGCATTCTCTGGAGCGAAGCGCAGCGTCGGCTCGGACGGAGCTCGAAGCGTGAAGGAGGGGGCGGGCGGCGGCTTTTCGTCCGAGGAGCAGCCCCACATCACCACCAGGGCCACCACCGCCGGGAGCCTGAGGAGGCAAAGGCCTTGCCGACCTGGAAAGACAGGTTTGACCGAGGCAGAGGAAGCGGGGCGCGCGGGACGGTGCATCCCCGCACATTAGACATCCCGTCCCTCGAGTGAACAGACCCGGGGTGGAGGAAGCGGAGAGAGAGACTCCCTCCACCCCGGGGCCCTCACGTCGGATATGACAAGTCATTCAACCCGGGTGAGGACTGGTTGCTCTGGTAGGTATTGACCCGCACCTGCCAGGTCCCTCCCTGGTTCGTGCCGAGCCATTGGGCAATCGTCGTGATGAGCGTGGCGTCATGGACATGCTTGTCCTGCTGCCAGCTCACCCAGACCTCCTGCCCCGTGGTGGTGTTCTCGAACTTCTCCCGACAGTACTTCGGCATCACGTGCCTCCTTTGCGAATCGCCTTGTGCCTTCACCTCTCATGACGATGCGTGAGCCGGGCTCGTGACAGCCCCGCGGGGTGGGGCTGACGACCAGAAGCCGTGTCACGTCAAGCGGCCCGGGCTCGTTCTCAAGGCGCACCACCCACCGCGCTTCCGCGGTGCCTGGAGCGCCCAAGGAGGCGATGCACGCCATGAGCTCTTCCATCCCAAGCGGCACGGACCCGGCCCCCAAATCCCCCGGAGGTCCGCCCCCTGCCTCCAAGGAGGTGACGACGAAGCGCGGCTCCTCCGAGCCGCGCACGCGGATTCGCAACCGCAAGGCCGTGGTCGCGGGCATCAATGACTACCGGCCCCAAATCAATCAGCTCTCCAGCTGTATCAACGACGCCAACCTGATGGTGAGCCTCCTGGGCACCCAGTATGGGTTTTCGCCCAAGGACATCCAGGTCCGGCTGGACGCGGACGCCACGCTCGGCAACGTGAAGGAGTCGCTGGCGTGGCTGATGGACGGAGCCACGGAGGACGACGCGCTGGTCTTCTTCTTCTCCGGCCACGGCTACCGGGTGCAGATAGACGAGGTGTGGCGCGAGAGCCTGGTGCTCTACGACGACTTCTTCTTCGACCAGGACTTCTCCAAGCTGACCCAGCAGCTCCCCGAGGGGGTGATGACCACCGTCCTGGACGCGTGCCACTCCGGCGGCATGGAGAAGGACCTGTTCATCGCGTCGGACTTCGCCCGGAAGCTGCATCAGCTGGGCGCCACCCGCCGCATCGAGCTGGCCAAGGTGAAGGCCTACATCGACCCGCGCGACTTCGGCGCCACCACCGGGGAGAAGGCGTTCCAGCCCGGCGCGAAGGCGCACCAGCGCTCCTGGCTGCACCGCAGCGCCGACGAGCGCTCCGGGGAGATTCCCTTCCGGGGCTTCGGCAGGCCCGTGCAGCTCATCACCGGAGTGCCCGTCACCAAGGCGTTCGACGCGCAGGTGGCGTCCGAGCCGCCCCAGGCCAACTGCACGCTGCTGACGGCCTGCACCGCCGAGCAGACGGCCGCCGCGGGCACGCAGCTCACCAAGAACCTGTCGGTGTTCACCTTCGCCCTGGGCCAGGTGCTCGGGGCGACGCCGAACGTCTCCTATTCGGAGTGCCTCCAGCAGTCCGCCGCGCGCATCTCCGGCCTGGGCTTCCAGCAGACGCCCGAGCTGCTGGTGACGCCCGACACCTCCTGGGTTCGCACCCGCTCGGTCTTCCTCAACACCGATTTCGGCGCAGCGCCGAAAACCGTGGTCCCGGTCAGCCTGCCGTTCGGGCTGGGCTCGCCCACGGCTCCCGCAGTCCCCTTGTCGAATGAAGGAGTCAAAACAATGACGTCGTATTCACAGATGCCGAACCTGGCGGGCCTCTCCCAGCTCCTGGGCACTTCCACCGGCGCTCCGACGGCCCCCGCAGACAAGGGCTGGTCGGACGTGCTCCAGCACCTGGTCACCACCGCGCCCTCGCTCATCGGGCCCCTGGTCACCACCATCAGCGGCGCCGTCTCCGCCGCCAACAAGGGCTACCAGCCCGCCGTCATGCCCGCCGCGGACAAGGGCTGGTCGGACGTGCTCGCGTCGCTGGCCTCCTCCGCGCCCGCGCTCCTGGGGCCACTGGTGAGCACCATCGGCGGCGCCGTCTCCGCCGCCAACAAGGGCTACCAGCCCGCCGTCATGGCCGCGCCCGACAAGGGCTGGTCGGACGTGCTCCAGCACCTGGTCACCACCGCGCCCTCGCTCATCGGGCCCCTGGTCACCACCATCAGCGGCGCCGTCTCCGCCGCGCGACAGTGAGCCAGGTCTCCATCTGAAGCCGGGCCGGCCCCCATCCCCTTTCACGGAATGGGGACCGGCCCGAAGAACCTCAGTCCGCCGTCCGCTTGCGCCGCCCCGACAGCCAGCGATGGAAGCGGGCCTCATCGCGAATCACCCCCGCCCGGGCCAGCGGCTTCACGAGCCGCTTGCGGGAGCGCTCCACGATTTTGCGTACGTTCGCAGGCGTCAGGCGGAGGGCCACCGCGATGTCCGCGTAGCTTTGCTGCTCGACGAAGGCCAGCCGCGCACAGGCCCGCAGCTGTGGCGGCAGTGACTCCAGCAGCTCCAGCAGCAACGCCTGCAACCGCTGCTCCTCCTGCTCCTCACAAGGCTCCGCCGCCTCCAGGTCCGCGCCCTCTCCCAGTTGCTCGTCCAGCGACGTCCACCGCAAGGCCTGACGCCGCCGCTCCCGCTGGAGGTCGATACAGACATTGATGGCCACCCGGCGCAGCAGCGCCCAGGGCCAGTCCTCCTGGGAGGCCCTGGACCATTGAAGCCACACCCGCACCGCCGTGCGACTCAACGCATCCCTCGCCGCATCCGAATCCCCCAGCGTCCGCTCACAGACTCGCAGCAGGGCGGCCTGGTGCTGACGCCAGAGCGCCTCGAATGAGGCGGACGCGGACACCCTCGACTCCTCTCCCCCGGTATGCACTCAGACCTTCCCGAGCGTCAGGTCCACCAGGTCCGTGAAGGGCGAGGGAGACTGGCCCACCGCCTCCACGAGGGCATCCACCTTCTTCAGCTCCCGCTCGAGCGCCTTGTAGTGATTGCGATTCTTCAACAGCCGCTTGCGGCCCAGCAGCAGGAACGCCTCCTCCCGCCCCACCTGGCGCACGGCGGTGCCGAGCACGAAGCCGCGAAAGGCATCCGCCAGGTCCAAGTCCCACGGCACGGCGGCGCGCTGAGCCTCCATCACGAAGCACGCGGACGCCACGCGCAGCGCCTCGATGAGCGAGCGCGACGTGGGCGACTCCTCGTACCGCAGCGCCTGCATCACATGCGCGTCCCGCAGCAGGAGCACGTCGCCCTCCTGGGACATCACCGCCAGGGAGTACGCACGGCGGATGATGTTGTCGAGCTGCCTCAGGTTGCCCGGCCAGCTGCGGCCGAGCAGCTGCGCCTGCGCATCCGGGGACAAGAGCGCCCGGCCCTCCCGCTCCCGCTCCTGGTGTCGCCGGTCCAGCATGTATTGCGCCCAGGGGATGATTTCGTCCCGACGCGCGTCCAGCGGTGGAACCTGGATGGGGAGGACGTTGACCCGGTAGTAGAGGTCCTCGCGGAAGCGCCCCGCCGTCACCGCCTCGTGGAGGTCCACGTTCGTCCCCACGATGAAGCGCACGTCCGCGCGGTGCAGCGTCCCCTCTCCCAGCACCCGGTACGTCCGCTCCTCCAGCACATGCAGCAGCCCCGCCTGCGCGCGCAGGGAGAGCTTGTCGATTTCGTCGATGAACAACGTGCCGCCCTTGGCGAGCGCCAGGCAGCCCGGGCTGTTCTGCACCGCCCCCGTGAAGGCGCCCTTCCTCCAGCCGAAGAGCGCTCCCATCTGAAGCTCCTCCGGCACCGTCATCAAATCCAACACCTCGAAGGCCCCCTGCATCCGCCCCGAGTGCTCATGACTCCACCGCGCCAGCCTCGACTTTCCCGAGCCGGTGGGCCCGCTGATGAGGATGGTGTCCTCCTGTTGCGTGAAGACCCGCAGGACCTCAATCAGTCCGGACATGGATTCACCAATGACCGGAAGAAACGCGTCGGTTCGACTCATCGGCATTCGTCCGCTCCAAACTCAAACAAGGGTAGGGAAGCGGGGCGCACCGGCGTGCAAAACCTTCTCCAGTCAAGAAACTCAACAACTCACATCTTTCACGCACGCGTCTGGAATGAAGCCGCATGAGCCGGCGTCCCCGTTACAAGCAAATGCTTGCAGCAAGCAAGCATCGGGACGGCCTTCACGACGCCCGCCCCAGCGCATCCTCGCGTCAGGACTCACGCCCGAAAATCCACGCACCCCTGGCGCGCGTCGTGCACAACGAATCGGCGGCCCTGTCGAACGTGTCCTTCGCGTACTGGCGTCTTCATCCAGGGCCGCTCACCACTCGCAACGAGGGCAGACCATGGCGGACTTCCGCACGGCGTACTCCAAGCTCATCCAAGATGTCTGGGCGAACCCAGGCAAGAAGGACCAGATTCAGCAGGACCCCGACTTGTTGAAGGTGTACGGCTTCGACACGGTCCCCAAGTCAGTGGCCTTCACCGACGCGTACAGCGGCGCGACGGCCACGGGCTACGACGAGCAGCTGAAGAGCTGGGACCGCAACAAGGACGGAGCCATCACCCTGTTCATTCCGCCGGAGCCCACCGTGACTCCCGGCGGCACGGCGGGCGCCGCGGCCAAGGATGTCTCCGTCTGCTGCTGCTGCTGTCCGTGCTGCACCTGCACCTGAGCGCCGCGCGCATCCCGGAGCTCGGCGGCGGCGCGCGCCACCGGGCCTCCGGTTCCCCTGCCGCTCCAGCGGTGCCCACGCTTCATGTCCCGGGAGTCACGAATGCTGTCGAGACCTGTCTGGAAGAGCCATTGCCGCGTGGAGCGCGTCGACGATTCGACGGTGCTGCTGCTGCACGAGAAGGACTACCTGCTTCTGAGGGGCCGCGCCTTTCCCCTGCTGGTGCCCCTGCTGGATGGAAGACACTCGCTGCCGGAGGTCTTCGCGGCGCTCTCCTCGCGCCTGTCGTTGGTGGAGGTCTCCCACGCGCTGGAGGTGGCGGCGGAGCAGGGCTGCATCCTCGAGGGCGGCGCCGATACGCCGGCAGAGGCGCCCTTCTGGCACGAGCTCGGGGTCGACATGGCCACCGTGGCCGAGGGTCTCCAGACGCCCGTGTCCGTCCTGTGCCTGGGCGGCGCGTGGGAGGAGCGCCAGCGGGAGGCGCTGTGCGCGCAGGGACTTCGCACCGAGGGCGAGGCGGGCTTCCAGCTGGTGCTCTGTGACGACTACCTGCACCCGGCGCTCGACGCGCTCAACCGCCAGGCGCTCGCGGCGCGGCGGCCCTGGATGCTGGCGAGGCCCGTCGGCGGCACGCTCTGGCTGGGGCCCGTCTTCCGCCCCACCCTGACGGCGTGCTGGGCCTGTCTGGCGCAGCGGCTGCGCTCCAACCGGCAGCTGGAGTCCTTCCTGGAGCGGGAGCAGGGCCGGGTCCATCCCCTGGTGCTGCCCACGGCGAGCCTGGCTGCCAGCACGGGCGCGGCCTTCCAGTTGGCGGCGCTGGAGGTGGCCAAGGCGCTGGTGCTCGGCCCCGAGCATCCGCTGGGAGAGCAGCTCGTCACGCTGGACCTGACGACGCTGGAGCTGGAGCGTCACGCGCTCGTGCGCAGGCCCCAGTGTCCGGTGTGCTCCGGCGAGGAGGCGGCGTCGAGAGCGCCCCTGCCCGTCATCCCCCGCCCGTGCCCGAAGCGGTTCGACGGCGACGGAGGCCACCGCACGCAGTCTCCCGAGGAGACCCTGGCGCGCCTGGAGAAGCACGTCAGCCCCATCACCGGCGTGGTGAGAAATCTGGAAGCGCTGGGGGCGGACGGCGGCGCGGGGCTGGTGCACAGCTACGCGGCGGGCCACAACTTCGCGCTGATGCAACAGGACCTGCGCTTCGTCCTGCTGAACCTCCGCGGCCGCAGCGGGGGCAAGGGCACGACGGACACCCAGGCGAAGGTGAGCGCGCTGTGCGAGGCCATCGAGCGCTACTCCGGCGTCTACCGGGGCGAGGAGTGGAGCCGGGTGGCGAGCCTCCACGAGCTGCGGGACGAGGCCGTCCCGCCCAACGCGCTGATGAACTTCAGCCCCACGCAGTACGCGCGGCGCGCGGAGTGGAACGCCGCGCACCCCTCCGGCTTCCACCATGTCCCGGAGGACTTCGACCCGGACCGGCGCATCCACTGGACGAGCGCGTGGTCCCTCACGCACGAGCGCTTCCGCCACGTGCCGAGCGCGTACTGCTCCTTCGGCCATCCGGACCTGGGCAAGTGGTTCTTCTGCACCAGCGACTCCAATGGCTGCGCGGCGGGCAACACGCTGGAGGAGGCCATCCTCCAGGGCTTCCTGGAGCTGGTGGAGCGCGACTCGGTGGCGCTCTGGTGGTACTCGCGGACCCGGCGTCCCGCGGTGGACCTGGACAGCGTGGACCTGCCGTACGTGCACGCGCTGCGGGAGCACTACCGGCGGCTCCAGCGGGAGCTGTGGGTGCTGGACGTCACCGCGGACCTGGGCATCCCCACGCTCGCGGCGGTGTCACGGCGACATGACGCACCCGCGGAGGACATCGTCGTGGGCTTCGGCGCGCACCTGGATGCGCGCGTCGCGTTGCTGCGAGCGCTCACGGAGGTGAATCAGTTCCTCCCCGCCGTGCAGCAGCGGGACGCGCAAGGACGGACGCTCTACTGGTTTCCGGAGCGGGAGGCCGTGAACTGGTGGCGCACGGCGACGGTGGAGAACCAGCCCTACCTGCGCCCGGACCCGAACGTCGCCGCGCGGCGCCTGGGCGCGTTGCCTGACCTGTCCTCGGGGGACCTGAAGGTGGACGTGGAGCGCTGTGTCGCGCACGCGCGGCGCGCCGGCCTGGAGACGCTGGTGGTGGACCAGACGCAGCCCGACGTGGGGCTGCCCGTGGTGAAGGTGATGGTCCCCGGCCTGCGCCACTTCTGGAAGCGCTTCGGGCCGGGCCGGATCTACGACGTGCCCGCGCGCCTGGGCTGGGTCCCCCTGCCGCTTCGGGAAGAGCAGCTCAACCCCACGGGCATCTTCTTCTGAGGGACGGACGCGATGCGGCTCCATGAATCCTTCGGGCTCACGCCCGGCATCAAGGTCCACGCGCTGGAGGACGGGCGGCGCGTCGTCGCCAGTCCTCGCTTCGGCCTGGAGTTCGGAGGGCTGTCCCTCGGCGCCCTCGCCGCGCTCCAGAGCCTGGAGACAGGAGGCACGGAGCAGGCGCTGCTCGACGCCGCGGAGCCGCATGACGGGCCCGCCGCGCGCGTCCTGCTGGAGCACCTGCTCCAATCCCTCGCACGCAACGACTTCCTGTGCCGCACCCTGCTGCTGGAGGAGGCACCGCTTGCCACGCTGCAACCGAGCCTGGCCCCCGGCCACTCGCAGCCCCGGGCACCCGACACGAAGTATGTCCTCTCCCGGCTCGCGTGCGTGCGCCGCGAGGACCACCAGCTCGTGGTGGAGGCGCCCGCGTACCAGGCGCGGGTGCTGCTGCACGACACGCGCGCGGCGGCGCTGCTCCTGGAGCTGTCCTGTCCGCGCTCCCTGCCCGAGCTGACGGAGCGCGCCGCCACGCTGCCCCTGAAGGCCGTGGACCTCCTCGTGGGGATGCTCTTGGACGCGAAGGCTGTGCACGTCCCCGAGGAGGAGGACGCCAGGCTCTCGCTCTGGGAGCCGGAAGACCTGTTGTTTCATGCGCACAGCCGGCTGGGGCGGCTGCCGAGCCCCTACGGCGCCACCTATCGCTTCGAGCAGTGGATGGAGCCCCTGCCCGTGCTGAAGCCCCGGATGAGCGAGGCGGTGGTGCCGCTCCCCCGGCCCGACCTCGGGCGGCTCGCGCGGGAGGACTCGACCTTCACCGAGGTGCTGGAGCGCCGCCGCTCCCTGCGCACGTATGGCGAGCCGGCCATCAGCGTGGAGCAGATTGGCGAGCTGCTGTACCGCGCGGCGCGCACTCGGCGGGTGCTCTCCACGGACCATGGCGAGCTGGGGGAGCGAACCTACCCGGGTGGTGGTGCGCTGTATGAGCTGGAGCTGTACCTCGTCGTGGACCGGTGCACCGGGCTGAAGTCCGGCCTGTACCAGTACCGCTCCGGGCAACATGAGCTGTGCGAGCTGACGCCGCGCACGCCCCAGGTGGAGCAGTTGCTGGAGGGGGCCTGGCACACGCTCGCGAGGGAGGGCCGGCCGCAGGTGCTCTTCGTCATCACGGCCCGCTTCCCGCGCGTCTTCTGGAAGTACCAGGCCATGGGCTACGCGCTCATCCTCAAGAACGTGGGGGTGCTGTTCCAGACGCTCTATCTGGCGGCGACCGCCATGGACCTGGCGCCGTGCGCGCTGGGAGGCGGCGACTCCGAGTTGTTCGCGCGCGCCAGTGGAATCCCCTCGCTGGTCGAGGGCGCGGTGGGTGAGTTCGCGCTCGGCACCCGAGCGAAGGAGGACGTCCGATGAAGGTCCTGTTGCTCTATCCCAATGCGCGCAGGGAGCTCATCGGCTGGGGAGATTTGGGCGCCATCGCGGAGCCGCTCGCGCTCGAATACCTGGCAGCAGGGGCGCGCCTGGACGGCCACGAGGTGCGGCTGTTGGACCTGCGCCTGCATCCGCATGACCTGATGCTGACCTTGTGGAGCTTCGAGCCCGACGTGGTGGGCGTCACGGGATACTCCATGCATGTGCCCCGGATGCTGGAGCTCTGTAGACAGACCCAGGGGTTGTTGCCCCACGTCCGCACGGTGGTGGGTGGACACCATGCCACGCTGATGCCGGAGGACTTCTTCGAGCCCGAGGTCGACTGCGTCGTGAGCGGCGAGGGCGTCCGCCCCTTCCGACGCATCCTCCAGGCGCTGGAGGCGGGCGAAGGCCTCGGGGGAATCCCAGGCGCCTGGGCCCGTGACGCGGGAGGCACGTTCCGCTTCGGAGGAGAGCCGCCCAAGCTGGACATAGACGCACTGCCCTTTCCGGACCGGAGCCTGGTGCCAGCGGACCGGGGGAGCTACTTCATCGACTGGATGAAGCCCATCGCGCTCCTGCGCACCACGGTGGGCTGTCCCTTCCGGTGCAACTTCTGCTCGCTGTGGAAGATCATGGACGGCCGCTACTACAAGCGCGACGTCGAGCGCGTCGTCGCGGAGCTGGCGACCATCCCCGAGCGCTACGTCTTCCTCGTGGACGACGAGCCCTTCGTCAACCCGCGCCGCATGTGGGCCCTGGCCGAGCAGATTGAGGCCGCTCGACTGGAGAAGGAGTTCTTCGCGTACTGCCGCATCGATTCGTTCCTGCGGGACTTGGACCTGATGCGCCGGTGGCGGGACATCGGCCTGCGGCGGGTCTTCTTCGGACTGGAGGCGGTGCTCGACCACGAGCTGAAGGACTACAACAAGCGACTGGCGCGCGAGCAGATTCTCCAGGGGCTCCAGGCGGCCCGGGAGCTGGGCATCCACGTCTTCGCCAGCTTCATCGTCAAGCCGGAGTACACGCCCCGGGAGTTCGACCAGCTCGCGGCCTTCATCCGGGAGCACGGCGTCGACTACCCGTCCTTCACCCTGCTCACACCGCTGCCGGGCACGCCCGCGTGCGAGTCCTTCGAGCACCTCCTGGAGCGACAGCCGAATGGCCGGCCCCGCTGGGAGCACTTCGACCTGCAGCACGCGGTGACGCGGACGCGGATGCCTCGGGAGGAGTTCATGCGGGAGTACCGCAAGCTCCAGGGCGTGTTCTCCGCGTCCTACCGCGCGGCAAACCACCCCCTCTTCCAGGACGGGGAGCATGGGCCCCGGGTGACGCCATGAGCCTCTCGGACCTCACCCTGCCCCTGCCTCCGCTGGTGGCGGATGCTCCGGACCTGGGAGCGCTGCGCGCACAGCCCCTGCGCTTCCTCCTCGACAGCGCCCGCAAGTACGGGAGCCTCTTCCGCTACACGGCGGGGGGCTGGTCCACCGTGGTGGTGAACCATCCGCTCCACGCGCAGCACGTCCTGCAGAGCCACGCGCGCAACTACGTCAAGCAGGGCACGCCAGATTTGTTGATGCTCCTGCCCATGCTGGGCCGGGGGTTGATGACCACCGAGGGAGAACCCTGGGCCGAGCAGCGCCGCGTGGCCCGTCCCGCCTTCGAGCACAGCCGCATCGAGCCCTGGGTCCAGGTGATGGCGGAGTGCACCGAGGACATGTTGCGCCGCTGGGAGGACCCGGCGCGCACGGGAGTCCCCTTCGACGTGGAGCGCGAGCTGGGGCACCTCACGCTGCGCATCGTCACCCGCTGTCTCTTCGGCTGTGATTGGGAGGACGCGACGGCGGACTTCGCCGGGGCTGTGCAGCGCCTCAACAGCTTCATGTCCCGCTTCGACCCCGGGGACGCGGTGGGCCTGCGACAGTTCCGCGAGGCGAGCCAGCTCATCGACACGCTCGTCCAGCGCATCCTCTCGCGGCGCCGCGAGACGGGAGGTGGCTCTGACCTGCTGGCATTGCTCCTGGACGCGCATCCCCGACAGCTCGAAGGGCCCGCGGGCGAGCGAGTCCTGCGCGAGCAGATCTTCACCTTCCTGATGGCGGGCCACGAGACGACGGCCAAGGCGCTCACCTGGAGCCTGCACCTGCTCGGCCTGCATCCGGAGGCGAGGCTGCGCGTGCGCGAGGAGGCCCGGACGCTGCTGGGCGCGAGGCCCGTGCTGGCGGAGCAGGTGCGCGCGCTCGACTTCGGAGGACGGGTGCTCCAGGAGGCGATGCGCCTGTATCCCCCGGTGTGGTTGATGTCGCGCCTCTGCCGGGAGGACGACTGCGTGGGCGGGTATCACCTCCCCGCCGGCACGCTGGTCATCGTCAGCCCCTATCTGCTCCATCGCCATCCGGACTCCTGGAGCGAGCCGGAGACCTTCGACCCGGAGCGCTTCCGCGACAGCCGCGCCTCGGCTCGTCATCCGTATGCGTATCTCCCCTTCAGCGGTGGCCCGCGCGTCTGCATCGGCCGCAACTTCGCGATGATGGAGGCCCGGCTCGTCCTGGCCATGGTCGTCCAGCGCTTCCAGCTCCAGCACGTGGAGGGCCACCGCGTGGAGCCGGAGGCGCTGGTGACGCTGCGCCCCTCGGGTGGACTGCCGATGCGGGCCCGCCACTGGGACGCGGAATGAGCGGCTCCTATCGTCCGGAGGAGAACCCGGGAGGGCTCGACGAGGAGCTGGCGAGGCTGCAGTCGCAGGTGGAGCTGAGCTGGCCGGAGGAGAAGCGGCTCCTGCTCTCCCTGGGGCTGACGGAGCGCATGACGGTGGTGGAGCTGGGAGGCGGGCCCGGGTTCGTCACCGACAAGCTGCTGGAGCTGGTGCCCTCCGGCGCGGTGCATGTCGTGGAGCGGGACCCGGGAATGTGTCTGCTCGCGGAGTCGCGCCTGGGCGCACGCGCGAGGGTGCACCGGAGCTCCGTCCTGGACACGGGGCTCCCCGACGCGCGCTTCGACCTGGCGCTGGCGCGCTTCGTGTTTCAACACCTGGAGGAGCCCCTGCTCGCCGCGCGCGAGGCGCTCAGGGTGCTTCGTCCCGGAGGGCGGCTGGTGGTCAGCGAGCTGGACGCGGGGCTGTGGGGCGTGGCGGAGCCGTCACTTCCAGAGCTGGAGCCCATCCACCGCAAGGCGGAGCGGCTTCAGCTCCAGCGCGGAGGAAATCGCTTCATCGGACGCCACCTGGTGCGGCTGCTCCACTCCGCCGGGTTCACCGGGGTGCGTCTGGATGTCATCGCGTACCACAGCGACGCCCTGGGTCTGGAGGCGTTCCGACGGCAACTGGACCCGGAGCGGCTGCGCCCCGCGCTGGAAGCAGGGCTCATCTCCCCCGCGGAGCTGGAGCAGGTCCGCGCGGGATATCGCCGCTTCTACGACACCCCCTCCGCCTCCATCCTCATGCTGGGCTTCGTGGCCCACGGCCTCCGCCCGATTGATTGATTTACAAGAATAGCGGCTTTTGCTGTTTTGAAACCATGTGACTGATGCAAGATGCCCTCTTCACCATCCGAGGAGGACATCTTGCGACGGCTTCAATCCCTCATCAGTGTGCTGGTGGCGAGTGTGCTCGTGAGCTGCGGAGCACCGGAGGGCGACGAGCACGCCCTTCAGCCCGCGCGGCAGCGCGCCGGAATCGATGAGTTCATCAACGTCACGCTGAACAAGCCCGCCACGGCCAGCGCCACCCAGGGGAGCTTCCTTCCCGAGTACGCGGTGGATGGGAACATCACCGGCGATGACTCCCGTTGGTGCCCGGGCATCTACAACCAGACGCGCCTGCTCGACATCGACCTGCAGGGGACGTTCGACCTGGTCCGCATGGAGCTCTACACCGGCTTCCGCGACACCCGGCCCATCCAGAGCTACGAGCTGTTCTACGACGACGGGACGGGCTGGAAGCCGCTGCCTGGGGCCAGCCAGACGGCCAACACGAGCATCGCGGTCTCCACCACCTTTCCCCAGACGGTGACGGCGAAGAAGGTGCGCCTGTCGTGCAGGGACCCGCTGGCGGACAACTGCCGGGTGAAGGAGCTGTGGGTCTTCGGCACGCCCCACTCGACGCAGGTGAACATCCCGCCCGTCGCCGACGCGGGGCCGGACCGGGCGCTGACGCTGCCCACCACCAGCGTGACGCTGGCCGGCGGAGCCACCGACGCGGACGGCACGGTGACGTCGCTCGCCTGGACGCAGGTGAGCGGCCCCTCGGCGACGTTGAGCGGTACCACCACCGCCAACCTGAGCGTGGCCGGGCTGTCCGCCGGTGTCTTCGTCTTCCGGCTCACCGCCACCGACGACGATGGCGCCACCGCCTCCGATGACGTGAGTGTGACGGTGACGGCCGCGCCGGACGTGCTCACCAATGTCGCGCTCGGAAAGCCCGCCTCCGCGGGTTCCAGCGCCTCCGAGGCCGTCTCCCCGCCGAAAGCGGTGGACGGAAACCTCACCAACCGGTGGGAGTCCGGCTATCACTTCCAGACGCACAACTACCTCGACGTGGACCTCCAGGGCGCCTACGAGGTGCTCAGCGCGGAGCTGCACCTGGGCAACTCGGCGACCGCGACCAACGCGATGTCCGCCTTCGAGTTGCAGGCCTGGAATGGCGGCTGCTGGAAGACCATTCCCGGCACCGTGGTGGAGGGAAACCCGCTCAACAACACGCTGAAGACGCTCACCTTCACCACGCCCGTCGTCACCACCCAGGTCCGGGTGGTCTGCAAGGACCAGCCCTTCTGCCGACTGCGCGAGCTGAAGCTCATGGGCAAGCCCGCCGCGGCGCCCACCGGCCCCACCACGTGCGCCGCCGGGCAGCAGACGATGGTCCGCAACGTCCGCTACGACTACGCCCTCTTCCTGCCCGAGCAGTACAACAATGACCGCACCACCCGCTGGCCGCTCATCATCGCGCTGCACGGCGTGGGCGGCGCCACGCTCACCGTCGACCGCACCGGGGTGCTGAGCAATCCGGAGGGCCTGGCCAAACAGTTCTCCTCCGCCAGCTTCCGCGCGGCGATGAAGGCCATCGTCATCTCGCCCAATCAGCGCCTCCCGGTCAGCAACGCGGGCAACGGCTGGTTCTCCGCGACCGCGCTGCTCGCGCTGCTCGAGGACGCCAAGAAGGACTACCGCGTGGACACGGACCGCATCTACGTCACCGGCCTGAGCGGCGGCGGCAACACCAGCCTGGAGCTGGGCATGTACTTCACCAGTCAACTGGCGGCCATCGTCCCCATCGCGTTCACCTCCACGCCCCAGAACGACGCGAACGTCTGCAACCTGAAGCCGCTGCCCATCTGGGCCTTCCACGGCGGCCAGGACACGCCGGGCCGCGCGACGAACCTCAAGACGCACCTCGACACGAAGTGCGCCCCCCCGGGTGAGAGCAAGATGCGCGTCACCATCTACCCCAACGGAGGCCACAACGGGTCGACGTGGGACACCGCCTACGCCACCCTGGAGCTCTACGACTGGCTGTTGCAGCAGCGCATCAGCGACCGGCTGTAGCAACCGCCTGTCGGTCCCACCCCCGGGCGTGGTGTGCTAGGCACCAGCACGAGCACCCCGTCGCCCGGGGTGGGGAGCGCGAATGCGAGCAGTCGGTTGGATGGCGCTGGTGGCATGCATCCTGGGAGTGACGTGGGCCGAGCCTGCCCTGGCCGGCCGCCGCCCCTTCATCTGGACGTTCGACACCGACATCGTGCCCAAGGGCGACGTCGAGCTGGAGCAGTGGCTGTGGGCGCGCAGCCGAGCTCCCGCGTCCCCCAGCCGCCCTTCCGTCTATTGGATATGGTGGGCGCCCGTCATCGGCTTGAGCCAGCACCTGGAGCTGGCCATCCCCTTCCAGGTGCGCGCCACGCGGGACGTCACGGAGCTGGACTCCTTCGAGGCTGACTTCCGCTACCGCCTCTTCCCCCGAGGCGATGACCGCGCCTTCCAGCCCCTCATCCGCGCCGTCTGGCACCAGTCCATCCGCGAGGCGAGTCCCTCGCGCGTGGACGCGGACCTGGTCGGCTCCTACCAGTGGGACAGCGGGCTGCGCGTGGCGCTGGACCTGGGCGCACAGGTGGGAATCCCCGGGCTGCGTGGAGGCGACGCGCCGGTCCAAATCCTGGGGACCTACTCCGCGGGCGTCTCCTATCCCGTCATCCCGGACGAACTGCGGCTGTCGTTCGAGTCCTTCGGTGAGTTCGGACTCAAGGACGTGGACGGCGACCCGCACCTCTTCGTCGGGCCGAGCGTGGCCTGGTCGTTCGGGCGCATGTGGATTACGGCGGGCACGTTCGTCGGGCTGACGGGCATCGCCGATGAAACCCCGCGTTTCATGCCGAGGCTCATATGGGCGGTCGCGCTGTGAAGCTCCTTCTCCTGGCGTTGCTGCTGACCGCGCCCCTCGCCAGCGCCGGGCCGGGCGGCGTGCGGGGCGAAGTGCGCATCTTCGTCATCGGCTCGGACGGCAAGCCCACGCCCAAGGCGGACCGCTCCGGCGTGGTCGTCTATCTCACCGGCTACACGGAGGAGGCTCCCGCCGAGGTGGCGAAGATGAGCCAGCGGGACAAGACCTTCTTCCCCTCGGTGCTGCCCATCGTCGCGGGCCAGAAGGTCGAGTTCGCCAACCGGGACCTGGTGCTGCACAACGTCTTCTCGCGCTCGGTGGCGCGCAGGTTCGACGCGGGAAAGAGCCGGCCGGGCGAGACGTACGTGGAGACGTTCAAGAAGACGGGCATCATCGACGTGTACTGCGACATCCACGAGCAGATGGTGGCCACGGTGGTGGTGGTGCCCAACCGGGCCTTCGCGGTGACGGACAAGGACGGGCGCTTCGAGCTGCGCGGCGTGCCGCCCGGCCGCCATCCCCTCTTCGCCATGCACCGGCGGGACGAGAAGAGCGACATCGCCCGCGTGGAGGTCGTCGTGGAGTCGGGCGCCACGGCCACGGCCACGCTGGAGCTGACCGAGACGCGCACGGACGACACCCACCTGGACAAGCACGGCAAGAAGTACGGCCCCCGGCCCGATTACTCGGGCAAGGGCCCCTAGACTCGCGGGAAGCGCCCGGGCGGGGCTATCCTCGTCCGCGGTGACGCTGACCCGGAAGCTCGTCCTCGCCTTCATGGCGCTCGCAGGCGCGTCGCTCATCGCGGCGCTCGTGCTCACCACGTTCGCGGTGGAGGCCGCCGCGAAGCAGAAGATCGCCAGCGACCTGGAGCGCACGCTCGATGCCTTCCAGCGGCTCGCCCGCGCCAGCCAGGAGCGCACTCGCGACGTGGCCGAGGCGCGGACGATGGACCATTCCTTCAGGGAGATGTCCCTCTCGGTCAACTCCCAGGACGCCCAGGCCGGGCTCGGGGAGGAGACGTCGGAGGCCGACGGCATCCGCGAGGCACGCGCGGTCATCATCTCAGCGGACACGGACGCGTTCGGTGGCGAGCCGCCGTGGGCCTTCTTCAACGCGAGGGGACGGCTGGTCCACACGCGCGCGGATCCGGAGCAACTGGGGGACATGCCGCTGGAGCTGCCCCTGCTGAAGGCCGCACTGGAGAACAGGCCCACGTCGGCGCTGTGGTCTCCCGCGCAACTGCGCGCCCTGCCGTTCACGTTCATCCCTCCCAAGGAAGTGCGCGAGGGAGACCTGCTGCTCGTCCATGCCCAGCCCGCCTACGGGTCGTCGCGCAAGAAGCCGGTGGGAGTGGTGCTGTCCGGCCAATGGGTGAAGGACGTGCTCTTGCAGGACTCGATGGCGCTCGAGGCCCTGGGCCCGCAGATAGCGGACACCCAGCCCCGCTTCGCCGTGCGCGCGGAGGATGGGGCCATGGCCTCCCATCTCCTGCTGGAGACGCAACTGGACGGCCCGGACCTGGAAGCCGGACAGGCGCGCGACGTGTACCTTGGCGGCACGCACTACCTGGTTCGCGAGGAGTCGCTGAAGGGCTTGACTGATGATTCCTCGCTGGGACGGGTGTTCGTCCTGCGGAACTTCGACGCGGAAATCACGCCCATCCTCCAGCGCTTCCGGAGCTGGATGATGCTCCCAGCCGCGGGTATCACGCTGTTCGCGCTGGCGGCGGCCTTCTTCCTCGCGCGCGGGCTGGCCTCGCCGCTGGTGGAGTTGGAGGGGGCGGCGAGGCGCGTGCGACTGGGAGACCTCACCGTCGAGGTGCCCGTGCGCGGCACGGACGAGGTGGGCCGGGTGGCGCAGTCCTTCAACGAGATGGTCAGCGGCTTGAGACAGCGGGACCAGATAAAGGGCCTCTTCAAGCGCTACCTCGCGCCGCAGGTGGTGGACGAGCTGCTCAAGCATCCGGAGAAGGCGGCGCCGGGTGGCGAGCGGAAGCTGCTCACGGTCCTCTTCAGTGATTTGGTGGGCTTCACCTCGATGAGCGAGCAGCTCAGCCCGGAAGAGCTGGTCGCGCTGCTCAACACCTACTTCGAGCAGGCGACGGGCGTGCTGACGCTGCATGGGGCTACGCTCGACAAGTTCATCGGCGACGCCATCATGTGCTTCTGGAATGCGCCGCTTCCGCTGGAGGACCACGCCGCGCGTGCGTGCCTCACCGCGCTGGACCTGCTCGCGGTGGTGGACCGCCTGTCTCCGGTGTTCGAGGCGCGCGGGCTGCCGCGACTCGACTGCCGCATCGGCATCAACACGGGCCACGCGGTGGCGGGCAACCTGGGCTCCAGCGTGGCCCAGGACTACACCGTCATCGGCGACACGGTGAACCTCGCCTCACGACTGGAGGGCGCCGCCAAGGTCTACGGCACCCGGACGCTCGTCTCCGAGGACACGCTGCTCGACGCGCGCGGCGTGGTGCTGGCGCGTGAGCTGGACCTGCTGCGCGTCAAGGGCAAGCAGCAGCCCGTCCGCGTGTTCGAGCTCGTGGGCCCCGCGGATTCGGTGCCCCCGCCGCACCTCGCCCGCTTCGCCGAGGGACTCGCGCTGTACCGGTCCCAACGTTTCACCGAAGCACGCGCGGCGTTCCTCGCCTCACCCGAGGACCCTCCCTCCCAGCGCTTCGCCGCGCGGTGCGATGCCCTGCTCGTGACGCCTCCGCCCGAGAACTGGGACGGCGTCTTCACGCTCGACAGCAAGTAGCACGCTGTCAGGCGCGGCACACCGGCACCTCCCTTCCGTCTGCTTCCCGTCCGGCGCTCCGGTCCTAGATTCGACCCGGGCGGGGCGCTGGCCACGGAGTCGAGGACGCGGATGAGCCTGGGGAATTGGGTCGTGCTCATCCCGCCCCTCTGCTGGGGCCTGCAGCCGTTGCTCGTCGCGAAGGTGGGGGGGCTGCCCAAGCAGCAGGTCATGGGGAGCACCCTCGGCGCGCTGGTGCTGGCGCTGGTCGCGATGTGCTTCATCTCCCCCCACCTCTCGCGCACCGTGGTGCTGGCGGGCTTCGCGTCCGGCGCGTGCTGCGCGCTGGGACAGACGAATCAGTTTCGCTGCTTCACCCTGCTCGGCGTGTCGACAGCCATGCCGGCCATCGTCTGTCTTCAATTGATGGGGACGTCGCTGATAGGCGTCTTCGTCTTCCACGAGTGGAGGACCGCCGCGAAGATGACGCTGGGTTTCTCGGGGCTCGTCATCGTGATGCTCGGCGTGGCGATGACGTCCTTCAAGGAGCACCGGGACACCTCCCATCAGTCCACCCGGTTCGCCAGCCTGGGCCCCCTGCTGCTGTGCGGCGCGGGACTGGTGGCCTACGTCATCATTCCCAAGTGGTTCGGCATCAACGGCTGGGACGCCATCCTTCCCCAGTCCATCGGGCTGGTGACGGGCGCCTTCCTGCTGGCGCTCCGAGGCGAGGGCCGGCCCTTCGTGAAGAAGACCTGGCTGAACATCATCCCCGGCCTCATCTGGGCCACGGGCAACCTGGCGCTGCTGCTGGCGGACGAGCGCGTCGGCGTCACCACGGGGTTCACCGTCTCGCAGATGGGCGTCACCATCTCCACGCTCGGCGGCGTCTTCCTCCTGAAGGAGCACAAGACGCGCAAGGAGCTGGTGCTCGTCTTCATCTGCATCGCCCTGGTGATTTCCGGAGGCGTCATGGTGGGACAGGCACGGGCCTGACATCACACGCGACGCTCAGGCGGAGGCCTCCTCCATCGACCGCGCCAGCTCCGCCAGCGTCGCCGAGACGCCCTTGAAGCGCAGCTCCCTGCGGAAGTGGACGCAATCCCTCACGAAGCCGGGATGCTCCGCCAGCCCCCACTCCTGGAACATCGCCAGGCCCAGCGGCGCCTTCAAGTCCGTGGCGTGCGCGCGCCGCACCTCGGCCTCCGTCAGGTGGGGCTCCACGGGGAGGAACACATGGCCGCGCTCGTCGACGCCTCGCAGGTACTCGCAGAACGCGGCGAGCAGGAACGCGAGTCGCCGGGAGTCCCGGCCCTGACGCAACACCTCGCGCGCCGTGGGCTGGACGAAGCTGGGGAGCTTGGACGCGCTGTCACTGGCGATGCGCAGGAGCTGGTCGCCAATGGCCGGGTTGCTGAAGCGCTCCAGCACCGTGTCGCCGTAGTCTCGCACGGACAGGCCCGGGGGCGCGTGAAGCAGCGGCTCCGCGTCCTCGCGCAGGAAGGCTCGCAGCAGGGACACCAGCGCGGGGTCCTCCATGGCCTGGGCGACGAAGCGGTAGCCCATCAGGAGGCCGGGAAAGGCGAGCAGGCTGTGAGAAGCATTCAGCAGCCGCAGCTTGACCTGCTCATAGGGCCCGACGTCGTCGGTGAACTGGACGCCCACGCGCTCCAGCGGAGGCCGCCCCGCGCAGAACCTGTCCTCGACGACCCACTGGATGAAGGCCTCGGAGTACACCGGCAGCGCGTCATCCAAGCCGCTGGCCTCGTTGAGCCGGGCCGCCTCGTGTTCCGTCACGCCCGGGGTGATGCGGTCCACCATCCCGTTGGGAAAGGTGACGTGCTCCTCCATCCAGTTCGCGAGCGACGGCACCCGGGCCCGGGCGAATGACAGGAAGGCGTTCTGCGCCACGTCGCCATTCTGGCGGAGGTTGTCGCAGCTCAGCACCGTGAAGGGGCCCAGGCCGCGCTCGCGGCGGCGTCGCAGCGCCTCGGTGACCAATCCGAAGGCCGTCGTCGGAACCTGACTGTCCAAATCCCTGGCGACGGTGGGCGTCTCCAGCAGGAAGTGCCCGGCCTCGTCCAGGTTGTAGCCGCCCTCGGTGAGCGTCAACGTGACGATGCGGAGGTCCGGAGCCGCCAGCTGCTCCAGCACACGCTCCGCGTCCCGGGGGGCATGGAGGTAGTCCACGAGCGAGCCCACCACGCGCACCGTGGGACGTCCGCGCGCGGGGAACTCCGTCAGGCTGTAGAGGCCCTGCTGTGCATGGAGCGCGTCCGCCTTGTGGCGCTCCGTCGCGCCATCCAGCACGCCGATGCCGACGATGCCCCAGCGCTCCTGCCCCGCGAGAGCAAGGCAGCGGTCCAGGTAGAGCGCCTGATGCGCGCGATGGAACTGGCCCACACCAAGGTGGGCGATGCCTGGCGTCACCCGGGTGCGGTCATACGCGGGACGCGCCACGCCAGGAGGCAGGGACACCAGGGTACTGTTGCTCAGACGAATCACGAGCCGACCTCCAGGACGAACCGTCGCGCTTCCACGTCGGCCCAGGGCCGCGCGCCATGAACCGCCTGGCGCACCCCGCCCACGGATGGACCGTGACCTCTGGTGGACATGCGTGGCCACGCTCCGCCGGGGCCGCAACGCCAGCGCTCCGGAGCAGGGCTCGCGAACCCGGTCGCCTTGAAGCAAGGCCCGACTCAGGGACTCGCTCCGCTGACAGCCCGGTGAGGGGACCTCGGAGGGTCGACCCCGGCGTGCATCGACCTCCCAGTCCATCGACGCGACAGGCGTCCAGACACCTGGGAGCCCACCGGGCGAGCGCCCCCTGTGTCAGTCCGACTTCGCGCGACGCCCTGACTTCTCCAAGGCAACCCCTGGCGCCCGCCTTCGAGTGGCCCACACACGAGGTCCGCTCGATTCAAGGTACATTTTCCATTCAATGTCTGTTGTCTGAGAATCCCTGCTCCCCGAGAGCCCCCGTGGGGGCCCTCCATTCCGGGAGCAACCCATGCGAAAGCACACCCTGTTGGTCGCGGTGCTGGCCCTGCCGTTCCTCGCGGGCGCGGAGCAGACCCGCTCTGACGAGGCCCTGGAGCAGCTCGGCAGCGAGGAGGACACGTCGACGGAGGCCCGGCCCATCCCTCCGCTGCCGCCCTATTGCTGGGACCTGGACCTGACGGCCTGCACCAGCACGGGCGCCACGCGAATCTGCACGGACGGAATCTGGAGCGACTACGTCTGCACCTGCCGGCTCTACACGGGGCCTGGCGGCACGCAGCGCGTCTGGGACTGCCCGGAAGTGCGTTGACCCGACTCCGGGGGCGCTGCTCGACGCGCGCTCCCGGCCGTGGTTAGTGGGGCCGCATGATTGTCCGTCCGCGAATGCACTGGCTTCGCATGCTGTTCGTCTGGCGCGGCTCGGTGGCCCCGCGCATCCTTCCGAGACTGGGCTTCTTCCTGGTGCTCGCCTGCGTGGCGGTGGCCACCGGTCCCCACCCCTTCAACCTGAAGGAAGGCGCCCTGGGCCTGCTGGGCGTGGCGCTGGCCATCTTCCTCGGCTTTCGCAACAGCACCGCGTATGACCGCTTCTGGGAAGCCCGCAAGCTGTGGGGCTCGCTGCTGATTGTCTCGCGCTCCTTCATGCGACAGGCCCTCACACTCCCCTCCCCCGCGCTCTCGCTGGAGGAACGGCGCGAGGTGACGGACCTGCTCCGTGCCCTGCCCGTGACGCTGAACCACCAGCTTCGCGGCACCCCGGTGCCACTCGACACCCTGGCCGCCAGCGTGCGCGAGCGCGTGGTCGCCGCGGAGCACCGTCCCGCCCGCGTCGTCCTGGGGCTCGCCGAGTGGGTCGCCCGCCTGCGGCACCAGGGCCGCCTGGGCGAATTGCTCGTGGCCTCGTTCGACGACAACCTGGACCGGCTCTCGGAGGTCCTCGGCGGGTGCGAGCGCATCGCCGGGACGCCCATCCCCTATGTCTACAGCGTCATGCTGCACCGCACGGTGTACATCTACGCCCTGCTGCTGCCCTTCGCGCTGACGGGCACCCTGGGCTGGTCCACGCCGCTCGTGTCGGTCTTCGTCTCCTACACCTTCATCGCGCTCGACACGGTGACGGCGGAGCTGGAGGACCCCTTCGGCACCGAGCCCAATGACTTGCCGCTGGACGCCATGACGCGCGCCATCGAGCGCTCGGTCATGGACCTGGCCGGAGAGCCGCTCCCTCCTCCCCTTCTCCCGGACAAGGATTTCGTGCTCACCTGAGCCCTCGCGCGTTTTTCACTGCGAGTCCCCGCCTCACCATATTACGCTCATCATACGTCACGCGGGAGCTGAACCATGCAGTTGAAGAGCGCGGTCCCCTTGAGCACGGAAGCCAGCAGCGAGCGCGGGACGCCCCCAGCCCCCGGAGGCGCGAGCGGCATCCGGGAGGCGCTGCTGCACGCGCCCATCCTCCCGACGCTCTTGAAGCTGGCGGTGCCCACCACGGTGGTGCTGGTGGCGCAGGCGTTCGTCGGGGTGGCGGAGACCTGGTACGTGAGCTTCCTCGGCACGGACGCCCTGGCCGGGGTGTCGCTGGTGTTCCCCATCTTCATGTTGATGACGATGATGTCCAACGGCGGCATCGGCAGCGGCGTGGCGTCCGCGATTGCCCGGGCGGTGGGGGCGAACCGGCGCGAGGACGCGGACGCGCTGGTGTGGCACGCGGTGGTGATGGCGCTGGGGCTGGGGCTTGCGTCCACGCTGCTCGCATGGCTGTTCGGCCCCCTGCTCTACCGGACGCTGGGAGGCGCTGGGGGCGCGCTGGACGCGGCGGTCCGGTACTCGAACTACCTCTTCGCGGGCGCCATCCCCTTCTGGGTCGTCAACCTGCTCGCGGCCGGGCTGCGGGGAGCGGGCAACGTCAAGCTGCCGGCGACGGTGACGCTGGCCGGCGCGGGCATCCTCGTCGTCATCTCCCCCGTGCTCATCTTCGGAGCCGGGCCCTTGCCCGCGCTGGGCATCGCGGGCGCGGGGCTGGCCATGGTGTTGTTCTACGTGGGCGCCGCGCTCTTCCTGCTGCGACACCTGGCGTCGGGCCGCACCACGCTGCGACTGGCCCCGGTGCGTCTGGAGGCGCGCCTGATTCGGGACATCCTGCGCGTGGGCCTGCCCACGGCGCTGAGCGCGGTGCAGCCCAACCTGACGGTCATCATCGTCACGGGCGCGGTGGGCCTGTTCGGCGTGGAGGCGCTGGCGGGCTACGGCATGGCGTCCCGGCTCGACTACCTGCTCGTGCCGCTGCTCTTCGGCCTGGGCACGGCGGTGCTCACCATGGTCGGCACCAACGCGGGCGCGGGCAACTTCGAGCGCGTCCGGCGCACGGCGTGGGTGGGCGGCTGGCTGGGCTTCGCGGTGGCGGGCTCCATTGGACTCCTCGCCGCCGTGGCGCCGAATGTGTGGCTGCACCTCTTCAGCAAGGACGAGGCGGTGCTGGCGCCAGGCCTGCTGTACCTGCGCATCGTCGCGCCGTTCTACGGCCTGCTGGGGCTGGGCTTCGTCCTGGGCTTCGCCGCCCAGGGCGTGGCGCGCGTCTTCTGGCCCGTGCTCGCGGGCACCGCGCGCATGGTCGTCGCGGCGGGGGTGGGCTGGGTTGCCGTCGTGTACTTCGGCGCGGGGCTGCCCATGCTGTTCGCGCTCGTCTCCGCGGCGCTGGTGGCGTTCGCCGGCGTGACGGTGGCGGCCACCCTCGCGGGAGCCATCTTCCGCGAGGGGCCGAAGTAGGCCCCTCTCCCGAGGGGCCCCACCTCCGAACGACTACGCGCCCACGACCTGCTTCGCCAGCAGGCGCACCAGCGGCACGTCGGAGGTGACGAACGGCCGCGCCAGCTCTCGGCCTGGCGCCGGGTAGAGCCGCAGCGCCAGCAGCGCCCAGGCCAGGAGCGCGTACCCCTCGTAGCCCGTCCAGTACTGGGAGGCACGCTCCTCCCACCGCGTCAGCACGCCCGTCACCAGCTCGCGCAGGTTCGCCAGCGCCTCCTCGCGCCGAGCGCCCTCGGTGAGCCCGGCCAGCGCGACCTCCAGCATGACCTGGCCCGCTATCGCCACCGTCAGCCCCCCCACGTCGCGGAAGAGCCGGGCGATGGAGTTCGGGTGCTTCTGCTTGTCCAGGTCGATGAAGAAGCCCTTCGAGACGCGATTGCTCTCGAGCAGCGCGAGCGCCTTCTCGCGCGACGCGGGGTCCGCGCCTCCGGCGAGCCGACCGAGCGCGAAGCACGTCGCGGGCGAGTCGGAGAGCTTCCACTGCTTCTCCTCGTAGGAGGCCAGCAGGGGAGCCAGCGCCCGCGTCTCTCCCACGGCGCCCAGCGCGTAGCGAACGGCCTCCGAGAAGGAGATGGGTGCCTCCTTGCCCTTGTCGTCCGCCTTCCGCTCCAGGTACCGCAGAAGCGTGTCTCCCACGGCCGGGTCTCCCAGCTCGCCGAGCGCGAAGACGAGCGCGCCGAGCATCCGGTTGCGCTCCGAATCCCCATCCTTCGGTGGATGCGCGCGCATGAGCGCGAGCAGGTGTCGCGTGTTCGCCCGGTCTCCGAGGACCTGGATGAGCCGGATGAACGGGTGGCGCCTCAAGTGGAAGCGGTCCTCGGCGAACGCCGCGTCGCGGACGAGCTCGACGGCACGAGGCTCGGCCCACTCCGCGAGCACCTCCAGCGCGATGAGGTCCTCGGCCCCCTGCCCGTGCCGGACCCGTCCGATGAGCAGCGGCGTGGCGCGGCGGTCTCCTTTCGCGATGAGCTCCTGGATGACTCCTTCGTCGCGATAACCCTCCTCGTCCTTCCACGTCGACAGGAGGGTGACGGTGGGCGCCATGGACGCGTCCTCCGCATAGGCCTTCTGGACGGCGGCGCCGATGGCGGGGTCCTTCACCGCCTCCCAGGCGAGCGCGTCGAGCCTCCCCTCTCGCGCGGCGCTCGCGGCCTTCACCTCCGCCTCCGCCTCCGCCTTCACCCTCGCCCGCTCACGTGCCTCTTCGTCCCACAACGCCAGTCCCATCACCCGCTGCCGCAGGGCCTGGAGGTCGGAGATGACGCCAAGCTGCTTGCGGCCCGCGCGAAGCTCCTCCATCAGCGCGACCAGGTCCTTCACCAGGGGGGCATCACTCAGCCGACACAGCTCCAGGGCCTGCGTGAGCCGCGCCTCGTCACCGGCGAAGAAGCTCGCCATGCAGAAGTAGAAGGCCGCGGGGGGATACGCCTTGAAGCGCTCCGCGCTCTTGGCCAGCAGCTCCTCGGTGAGCGGCGGGTTCATCTCGACGTCGAAGGCCCCGCGCAGCTCCGCGTCGGACGCACCCTCCTCCGTGAGCAGCGTCACCAACCAGCCCGCCCGGAGGTCGTTCTTGTAGGCCGGCTCCTCCGTGGCCACGTAGGGTTTCACCTCCGCCAGGGCCTCCTCGAAGCCCAGGTGTCCAACGCGCTTGTCCAGCGTCTGGAGTGCCGCCTGGAACTTCTCCGCATCGACCTCACCCAGCTCCTGGGCGCGCACAAGCGCGGCGCGGAAGACGAGGGCGTCGAGGTCCACGGCCTGCGGCGTCTCGATTCCATCCGTCTCATGATTGAAGAGATAGATTTGCGCGCGAGCCTTTCCACGCTGGGGCTCGCGGGCATACAGCCAGATATCTCCCGAGGACGTGGCGCCAATCTCCACGAACCCGCCCGTGAGCTCCTTCCAGAGCGGCCGGTAGCCCTGGGCCGCGACGATGCGTTGCTCCATGAGGTTGCCGGACGTCGTCCGCGGCGCATCAGAGCCGAGCGTGAGCTCCGCGAGCCTCGGGGGCTCATGCTCCTCGAGTGGCTTCAACAGCTGGGTCAAATCCTTGGGCAAGGGCTGCCCCCAGGACGCGAGCGCATCGCTGATGGAGGCACCGCGCGACCACGGCTTCTTTCCAGCCGAGTGCTTTTCAACGAACGACGGCCACTCCGTTCCCAGGAATCTACCGACCTGGCTCCACGCGGCCGCCACAGGGGATTCACTCGATGTGGACTTCTTCTTGCTCGCCATGCGCGGCAAGTTACTAGCGCCCCGAAGCCCTCAGTCGTCCAATGTGCGGGCCCCTTCCGCGCCATGGTAGGTTGCCTCGCGGCATGGCTTCCATCCGTAACTCGGTTACCAGGAATTTCTCCGCACATCTGTTCCTCTTCGCCTGGCTCCCATGGCTCATGGGCGCGGCACCCGCGCCGGCTGACGCGGTGGCCGAGTCCCTCGTGGGCATCTGGGGGAGTGAGCAGGTCCTGGGGCCGCAGGTCCGAGGCGAGCTGACGCTGACGCGTTCGGAGAACACCTGGCGCGCGCGCATCGCGGGCTTCGACGTGCCGGTGCGCGAGGAAGGGAAGACCGTCTCCTTCGTCCTTCCCGGCGGCCAGGGCGAGCTGCGCGGGCGGCTCACGGAGGACAGGACGCGCATCGTCGGGCACTGGATTCAGCCGCGCGTGCGCACCAGCGGCATGAAGTTCGCCACGCCGGTGGAGCTGCGCGCCCTCCAGCCCCAGGTCTGGCGTGGAACGGTGGCGCCCCTGGAGGACCGCTTCTCGCTGTACCTGGTCGTCCAGAAGGAGGCCGACGGCACGCTGAGCGCCTTCATCAAGAATCCCGAGCGCAACTTCGGCAACAGGCTGCTGTTTCGCGTCAGCGTCCAGGACGGCCTCGTCAGGCTGGTCGCCACGAAGGGAACGACGCGCCTGGAGGGGCGCTTCGACGCCCAGGCCCGACAGCTGTCCTTGTTCTTCCCGCCGTTGGACGCCACGTTCGACTTCACCCCGCGCGGGCGCGACCAGGCCGTGGGCCTCTACCCGCGCACGCCGGCGTCGGGCACGTACGTATATGAGCGGCCCATCGCGGAGCGGGACGGCTGGACGACGGCTTCGCCCGGAGACGTCGGCATGGACATCGAGCCCCTGCGCGAGCTCGTGCAGGGCATCCTGGACCAGCAGCCCGGTCCAGACGCGGCGCCCGCCATCCAGGGGCTCCTCATCGCGCGTCGGGGCAAGCTGGTGCTCGAGGAGTACTTCCACGGCTTCGACAAGGAGCGGCCCCATGACCTGCGCTCCGCGGCCAAGACGTATGCGCCGCTCTTGCTGGGCATCGCCCTGGACCAGGGCGCGCCGTTCACCGTCGACACGCCCGTGGTCTCCCTGTTCCCCGAGTACAAGGGGAAGCTCGCCCACCTGGACGCGCGCAAGCGCAAGCTCACCGTCGAAAACCTGATGACCATGTCGACGGGCCTCGCGTGTGACGACGATGACGAGGCCTCTCCGGGCAACGAGGAGCGGCTCGATGACACGGTGCCCGACTGGTACAAGTACACGTTGGATTTGCCGATGGTGCGCGCGCCGGGCGAGAAGGGCGTGTACTGCTCGGCGAACATCAACCTGGTGGGCGGCGTGCTGAGCAAGGCCACGCGCACGTGGATACCGGAGTTCTTCACCCGCTACGTCGCCGAGCCACTCCAGCTGCGCGGCTACCACCTGGACCTGATGCCTTCAGGGGAGCAGTACCTGGGAGGCGGCATCTTCATGCGGCCCCGCGACGCGCTGAAGCTCGGGCAGCTCTACCTCGCAGGCGGCGTGTGGAACGAGCGGCGCATCGTCAGCCAGCGCTGGGTCGAGCGCTCCACGGCACTCCACGCGACGATGGAGCCAGGGAGGACCTATGGCTATGCGTGGTGGCGCCACGAGCTGCGCGTGGGCGACCGCGTGTATTCCGAGTACGAGGCCAGCGGCAACGGCGGACAGCTGGTGATGGTCGTCCCCGAGCTGGAGCTCGTGGTGATGTTCACCGCGGGCAACTACAACCACGTGGGCCTCTGGAGGAAGTTCCGCGAGGAGCTGCTCCCCCGGTTCATCCTCCGCGCGGTGCCCCCGCCGCCAGGCCGTAGTCCAGGCGGAACGCGTCCGTGAGCCACTCCGCGAGCTGCGCCCGGTGGGGCGCGTGGTCCAGCTGAAGCGACTTCTCGCGCACCCGCTCGCGCACGCGCGTCATCACCTCGCCGCAGTCGCGCTCCTCCACCAGCTTCCCGCCCTCGAAGAGCAGCTCCTGGATGCGCTTGCTGCTCCAGGCGGGGTGCAGTCCGTCATGGTAGGGCACCCCTCGGGTGAAGCCGTCCACCACCAGCAGCCCCCCGGTGAAGGCCACGGGGGCACGCAGGCGCGTGTAGACGACCCGCTCATGCGTCTCGCTGAGGTAGCTGGGGAGCTGACCGGACAGCAGCGTGCCACGCCCCTCCTGGACGGCCTGCTCCTCCTCCGCCGTCAGGCCGATGCGCAGCTCCTCCAGCTGGAGCCGCTTGTCCGCGACGCGGTAGAGGCAGAGGAAGCCGCGCTGGCAGGCCGTCGACATGGGCCGGGGCGTCAACCCGTGGGCGGAGGGCTCGAACAGGCCCGAGCCACGGACACCCGCGAGCTCGAAGGCGTGCTTGCGGTATTCGACGGTGTCGCGGAGCTGCGCGGTCATGGTGGCATGCCTTCGCTGAAGAGAGTCAACCTACAGTGTACCCCAGACCACCCCCGAACGCGGGCTTCATGGCTCGGATGTCGCCAAGGTCGCCTGGAAAGTCGGTGGGGAGGCAGGACGCTGTGCGAGCAGACGAGTGCGGGCCAGGGACACCAGAACATTGCGTCCATCCCTGGCGTCTTCGGTGGCGTGTGAGGAATGGGTCCAGAAGGTCCACGACGTCGCGGTAACATTTGCATCGTGGTGAGTGCACAGCGCACCGCGCGAGCAGGCGGGCGCAGGTTTCCCTCTCGACATCGGGTCGAGCCTCGCCAGGATGAGGGAACCGCCTTTCACGAGGTGGCCACACGTCTGGTTGAGAAAGGATTCGACATGAACTCCCGCTCCATTCCCGTGTTCCTGCTGGGTGCCGCGCTGCTCGGAGGCTGTGGAGGTCCCGAGACGCCCCTCTCCACCGCGGAGGAGGAAGGCGCGCTGGTGCCCGCGGTCCGCACGGAGACCGGTGCCGCCGCCGCTGGAAACGTCACGGCCAGCGCGGTGTGTGACGACGTGGCGACCTGGGACCCGGCGTGGGCGAGCTTCGAGGACCAGGTGCTCACGCTCGTCAACCAACGCCGGGCCGCGGGCGCCGTCTGTGGAACGACGTCGTACGCGCCTGCTCCCGCGCTCACGCACAACGCCAGCCTGCGGTGCGCGGCGCGCAGACATTCCAAGGACATGGGCACCAACAACTTCATGAGCCACACCGGCTCGAATGGCTCCACGCCGTGGCAGCGCATCACCGCCACCGGCTACACCTACCGGCGCGCCGCGGAGAACGTCGCGGCCGGGTATTCCACGCCGGCGGCGGTGGTCAACGGCTGGATGACCAGCAGCGGGCACTGCACCAACATCATGAACCCGCTGCTCGTGCACATCGGCATCGGCTACTTCAATGCCCCCGGCAGCACCTACCGGCACTACTGGACCCAGGACTTCGGCACGCCTTGAGGTGAGGCGCTTCGCCGTGGGCATCGACTTGCCCACGGCGGCTCGCCGTTACCGGGCATCGCGGCTTCAGCGCCCCGACGCCTGCGCGTCCACGGCGGCCAGCTCCTCCTTGCCGAGCTTCACCTCCGCGCCCGCGAGGTTCTCCTCCAGGTGCTTCACGGAGGAGGTGCCCGGAATCGGCAGCATCACCGGCGAGCGGGCCAGCAGCCACGCGAGGGCAATCTGCGCGGGCGTGGCCTGGTGCTTCTTCGCCACCGAGTCGAGCGCGCCACCGGGCTTCGCGAGCCCCCCCGTGGCCAGCGGGAACCAGGGGATGAAGCCCAGCTTCTCCTTCTCGCAGTAGTCGAGCACCTTCTCGTGCACGCGGTCCGTGAGGTTGTAGCGGTTCTGCACCGACACCACGTCCACCACCTTGCGGGCCCGCTCGATCTCCTCCACGGAGACCTCCGACAGGCCGATGTGGCGAATCTTCCCTTCCTTCTGGAGCGCCTTCAGCTCGCCCAGGGACTCCTCCACGGGGACCTTCGGGTCGATGCGGTGCAGCTGGTACAGGTCGATGCGCTCCAGCTTCAGACGGCGCAGGGACAGCTCCAGCTCCTGGCGCAGGTACTTGGGCGCGGCCACCGGGTGCCACTCATTGGGGCCGGTGCGCACGAGGCCCGCCTTGGTCGCCACGACGACGCCCTTGGCGTAGGGGTGCAGGGCCTCGGCGATGATCTCCTCGCTGACGTAGGGGCCGTAGGAGTCGGCGGTGTCGATGAAGTCCACCCCCAGCTCCACGGCGCGGCGCAGGACGCGCACGGCCTCCGCCCTGTCCTTGGGAGGGCCCCAGATGCCGGGGCCGGTGAGCTGCATGGCGCCGTAGCCCAGGCGATGGATGGGCAGGTCGCCGCCCAGCTTGAAGGTTCCGCTCTGCTCGGCGGGTCGTGACGAGGTTCCGCTCATGGACACTTCCTCCTGACCTGAAAGTAGGGCGTCTGCATAACGACCCACCAGCTCGTCCGCACGACCCGTCACCGGGCATGGGAGCGACAGCGGCGAGTCGTCCGGCACCTCACCGTGGACCGGCATGCCGGGCATGCGTTCGCTGGTCCCTCGCGATATTCTTCGGGCCGTCGAGCGTTCCAGCCCCCTTGTCGGACCTCGCGGGAAGAGAGCTCTTCGATGCGTCGAGCACTGGTCGGTCTCGCTGTGTTCCTCGTCGGTTGTGCGACAGCCGCCCGGCCCCCGGAGGACGCGGTGGCGCAAGCCCCGGCTCCACCTCCCGCGTCCCCCGCACCGGAGACTCCCCGCTACGAGCACATCTTCATGCTGCCCGTGGAGAAGGCCCTGGCCGAGGCCACCAAGCTCATGACGGAGAAGGGCTGGGTGCTCAAGCCGCTCGAGGACCCGAAATATCTGCTGACCGAGTGGAGGACGGCGCAGATTGGCAACAGCTCCTGGGGCTGGCAGAGCGACGGTGACGCCACACGCTATCTGGTGGCCGGCGAGCTGATCTCCGAGCGCGCCTCCGTCATCCGCATCTTCCGCATGAAGCGCGTGTCCTTCGCCAACGACGTCGAAATCAAGCCCGAGGCCTCGGGGGAATTGAACTCGCGCTTCATGTTGATGGAGCGCTTCGAGCAGAGCTTCGTGAGGCGAGGCGCCCCCGTGGAGCTGGCCCAGCGCGAGCGGGACAACGCGCCTTGGATGGAGATGGACGGCGCCGTCCAGGGCACTCGTGATTTGGAGCTGGAGCAGGCCCTCACCCTGCGCCTGGAGTCGCGCCCCTCGCTGGAGACGCTCACCGGCTCGCTGCGCCTCGCGCGCGACGACTCCTTCGCCAGGGACCCGGCCTTCTACCTCAAGCGCTGGAAGCAGGAGGTGCAGGAGCCCTGCGCCCAGAAGGTCCAGGGCTTCCAGGCGCTGTTGAAGCCAGGGCTGACGTTGCTCATCGGAGAGCAGCTCGGCACGCGCGAGATTCCCACCACCGTGGGAGACCTGGCGTGCGAGGCCGCCCAGACGGGGCACGGCGTCACGCTGGCGCTCGCCATTCCGGAGAAGGAGCAGGAGCGCATCAACACCTATCTCTCCAGCGCCGGGAAGCCCGCGGACCAGGATGCGCTGCTGCAGGGGAACTTCTGGCGCAAGCTGCAGCAGGACGGCCGAGGCAGCCGCGCGGTGATGGACCTCATCGACCGGGCCCGCGCGCTGCGTGCCGCTGGCCACTCCGTCTCCGTGGTGGCCATGGACACGGACATGAATCATGGGAAGGCGCGCGATGCCCACATGGCTCGCAAGGTGTTGAACCCGCGCGCCTCGCGGCCGAAGGACGTGTTCCTGGTGCTCGCCGGCAATGCGCACACGCGCCTGGGTGAAGCGGACTGGCGCGACGACTTCGTCCCCATGTCCAAGCACCTGCTCGAGAACGCCCGGGACTTGAAGGTCCTGGAGGTGGGCTACGCGCAGGGCCGGCGGTGGGGCTGCGACCTGGAGCAGGATGGGGAGATGCTCTGCGACGTCATGGGCCTCACGCCCGGCCCCCAGGTCGCGATTCCTCCCGGGACGCCGCCTGGAATCCGCATGCTTCCGTCACCGGACGACGAGGGGTTCCACGGGCTCCTGGACGTGGGCACGCTGTCCGTCTCCCTGCCCGCCATCGCCCTGCGCGGACACGAGCCGCCGGAGGCCACGGAGTCCGAGCCCGCCATCGCTCCCGCGAACCAGCTCCCCCCCACGGAGCCGTCCAGGCCCGCCCCGGTGGAGGGAGGTTGACCGGCATCGAGAACTTCCCGGCGACCCGGTACCAGGGCAGCAAGCTCAAGGTCCTGGGTTGGCTCTGGGAGCAGCTTGAGTCCCTGGAGTTCGACTCCGTGGTCGACCTCTTCGGCGGCACGGGCTCGGTCTCCTATCTCTTCAAGGTGCATGGCAAGCAGGTCCACTACAACGACTGCCTTCGCTCCAATCACCTCATCGGCAGGGCGCTCATCGAGAACCCCTCGACGCGCCTGGCGCCCGAAGACGTGGCGTCCCTGCTCGTTCGACGGAAGCAGCCCTACGAGGACTTCATCGCGAGGACCTTCGGCGGCATCTACTACCCGGACGAGGAGAACCAGCTCCTCGATGTCCTGGCGCAGAACCTGGCGGAGCTGACGGAGGACTACCGGCAAGCGCTCGCGTACCACGCGGTGTTCCAGTCCTGCATCGCGAAGCGGCCGTACAACCTCTTCCACCGGGCCAACCTCTACATGCGAGAGGCGACCGTCGAGCGCTCCTTCGGCAACAAGGCGACGTGGGACAGGCCCTTCGCGGACCACCTGGCGAAGCAAGCCGCTGTCGCGAGCGACGCCGTCTTCGACAACGGCCGGGCGAACCTCGCGACGTGCGCGGACGCGGCGCTCCTGGAAGGCAAGGCGGACCTGGCGTATCTCGACCCGCCCTATGTCTCAGCCAAGGGCGTCGGCGTGGACTATCTGGGCTTCTATCACTTCCTGGAAGGGCTGACCGAGTACAGGGATTGGCCGAAGCGGTTCGATGCCCGCTACAAACACAAACCCTACCGTCGCGTGGAGACGCCGTGGACCCAGCCTGGGCGCATCGCCTCCGCCTTCGAGGCGGTGTTCGAGCGATGGAAGGACAGCATCCTTGTCGTGTCCTATCGCTCGGATGGAGTCCCCTCCATCGAGGAGCTGAAGCGGCTGCTCCAGCGCCACAAGCGCAGAGTCACGGTGAGAGCGCGGGACTACCAGTACGCGCTCTCCACGAACCAGACGAGCCGCGAGGTGCTGCTCATCGCCGAGTAGGCGCTGCGTGCCTCACGCCACCCCGGAGGCGCGTGCGCGCTTGAGGGCCCGAGCCGCCACGTCAAGGAACTCGTTGCTTGCCTCGGCGAGGTCCACCGCGCGGGCGTCCACCCAACCCTGCAAGGAGTTGTAGCCCATCACCGCGGGGATGGCGACGAGCAGTCCGAAGGCCGTGGTGACCAGCGCCTCGGAGATGCCCGTGGAGATGGTGCCCAGACCGCTCGTCCCCGTCGCGCCCATCTGCTCGAACGAGGAGACGATGCCCATCGTCGTGCCGAGCAGTCCAATGAAGGGAGCGGTGGAGGCCACGGTGGCCAGATGGCCCAGGCCGCGCTTGAGGCTCTGGACCTCGCGCTGCGCCTGACGCTCCAGGCTGCGCGCCACCGACTCCATGACCTCGTCGCGGCTGTCGTCCGAGGAGATGCGGTAGGCCGTCAGCCCCGCGCGGATGGTCCGGCCCAGGTAGCCCACGTCCGCGCCTGGCTTTCCCTGGGAGGCGGAGTCGAAGTCACCCTTCACGAGCAGTGCTCCCATCTCCGAGGCGAACTTGCGGGAGTGCCGGCGGGACGCACGGAAGACCAGCGCGCGCTCGGCGACGATGATGAGGGACAGCATCGACATGACGCCCATCGCGATGACGATGAGCCTGGCGAAGAGGCCCATGTGGGCCCACAGACCTGGGAGGGTGAATTGCATGGCGGGTGGGAGACGCGCCTCCTCGCGCGCGGGGCCACGAAGGCCCCCAGGGGTGACAACGGGTGGGAGCACCCGACCGCCAAGGTACGCAGGCACCCGCGCGCGAAGGCGTGTCCGCCGCCATGAGAGCGTCATCGTTCAGTCATGAGCCGCACGGACTCGAGCCCCCGAAACCCTGGCGTGCGGCGAGGGCTCCGAGGGCTTCGGTTCGTGGCTCAGGAGTATTCGGGCACGCCGGCGTCACCGCCCTGGAGGACGGAGAGGAGCGCGGGCGCACTGAAGTCACCCACGTAGCTCTCCCCGTTGATGAAGAAGCCGGGGGTGCCGCTGACGCCGCTGCGCACCCCGCCCATGAAGTCCCGGCGGATGCGTTCGAGGAAGCGGTGCTCGGAGAGGTCCCTGGCGAAGCGCCCCATGTCGAGGTCCAACGTCCGCGCGTAGGCCAGCAGCGACTCGGCGTCGAGCGCCTGCTGATTCTCGTAGAGCAGCCGGTGCATCTCCCAGAACTGGCCTTGAGCGTCCGCGGCCTCGGCGGCCTCGGCGGCCTGCATCGCGAAGGGGTGTGCCTCCGTGAGGGGGAAGTGACGGAAGACGTAGCGCAGCTGGTCGCCCATCGCGGCCAGCACCTTGTTCACCTCCCAGTAGGCCTCGCCACAGTAGGGGCACTGGAAGTCGCCGTACTCCACGAGCGTCAGTCGTGCCGTCGGGGGACCGATGAGGTGGTCCTGGGAACCCACGGGAATTCGCAGCCTGCTCATGGACTCGCCTCCTGCTGGGGCTGGCCTGCGGCGGCGTCGGAGCTGAACGTGCCGGTGAGGCGCTCCAGTGCATCCAGCACTCCGTCCGCTCCGGGATTGACCTCCATGGGCGAGACGTAGCTCCAGAAAATCTTTCCTTCGGGGTCGATGACGAAGAGGGCGCGCTCGCAGACGCCGTCCTCTTCCCGGTAGGCGTGGTAGGCGCGCGACAGCGCGGCCTTGGGATGGAAGTCAGAGGCGAGCGGCATGTGGAGCCCGCGCTCACGAGCGAAGGCCTGGTGGCACCACACGCCGTCGCAGGAAACGCCGACCACCTTCGCGCCCAGGCGCTCGAACTCCGGCAGCAGTTCGTTGAAGAGCGCCAGTTCGTCGCTGCACACGGGGCTCCAGTCGGCTGGGTAGAACACCAGCACCAGCGGAGCACCGCGGAACTGCTCGAGAGAGAGCCTCTGGTCCGGAGACACCGGAACATCGATGGGTGGCGCGGGCGTGCCGGGGGGCAAGGGCGCGTCAGGCTGTTTGACGGAACGAGCCATGGGAATCCTCCTTCAACGAACCTGGGGCCCAGGCTCGCGGATGGCACCATGGGCTGGGATTCGGGCCTACGAGCGACGCACCGCCCGGCGCGATGCCAAACCCCACAGGGCTCCGTGAGCCCAGCGGCGCGCCTCCCTCCACGAGCCCGTGAGGTGTAGGGTGTGCGGGTGCTGCTCAATGATGGCTATGTGTACCGCGAGAAGCTCGGGACCCGACCTGGCAGCAGCGCGCTCGCTCACATGACGGACAAGTATCGCCACTCCTCGGAGGAGGAATGGCGGGCGCGCTTCGCGCGGGGCGAGGTGACGCTCGACGACGCTACGGCCGATGGCTCGGAACCGCTGAAGCCGGGGCAGTGGCTGTGCTGGCACCGCCCACCGTGGGAGGAGGCGGACACGCCTCAGTCCTTCGACCTCGTGTTCGAGGACGCGGAGCTGGTCGTCGTGGTGAAGCCGAGCGGACTGCCGACCCTGCCCTCGGGAGGCTTCCTCAAGAACACCCTGCTCTCCTTCGTCCAGGCCAGGTGGCCCGAGGCCGTCCCCATGCACCGGCTGGGACGCGCGACGTCGGGCCTGGTGCTCTTCACCCGCACCCGCGACGCCGCCGCGCGACTGGCGAGCGACTGGCGCGAGGGCCGTGTACACAAGCGCTACCGCGCGCTCGCCCAGGGACTCGCCGCCCAGGATGACTACGACATCCGCGCGCCCATCGGCCTGGTGCCCCATCCGCTGCTGGGTGAGGTGCATGGCGCCAGTGCGCGAGGAAAGCCCTCACACAGCACGGCCCGGGTGCTGGAGCGACGCACCGAGCACACCCTCTTCGAGGTGGACATCCACACGGGACGCTCCGAGCAGATTCGCATCCACCTCGCCTTCATCGGCCACCCGCTCGTGGGAGACCCGCTCTTCGCCGCGGGAGGACTGCCCCTGGCGGAGAACCCCGGGCTGCCCGGGGACGGCGGCTACCTGCTGCATGCGGAGTCACTCGCCTTCCAGCACCCTCGCACGGGCGAGCACCTCCAGCTTCGTGCCCCGCTCCCGCTCGCGCTCCGCCTCCAGGACTCGCGCGAGGCCTGCCCGCGTCAGGAGCCGGTGGGCTGACCCAGCTCCAAATCCGCGAGCCGCCACAGGCCCATGTGGCGCCCCTTGTGCGGGTCCTCCACCAGATGGAGGGGCTCCGGGAAGTTGAACGGCGCCAGCCGCAGATTCACGGGCCGCCACATGCCGGTGACGATGTCCTCGTTCTGGCTCAGGCCCACGTGGGTCGTCGCGAGCAGGTGCTCGGTGCCGCTGCGTCGCAGGTTGGTCAGCGCCCGGAAGATGTTCCGGTACGACAGGTGGATGAACAAATCCCGCACCATGACCACGTCCACCTTCGGCAGGTCATCCTGGATGAGGTCTCGGACCATGAACTGGCGGCGCTCGTTGCCGTGCTGTTGCTGATTGAGCGCGATGAGGTCCGGGACGATGTCCGCGCCGATGTACTGGTCCAGGTCCAGCTCCACGTGCTTCATCCAGTTGAAGTCGCCACAGGGCACGTCCAGCATCGTCCGCGCGCGCGCCTTGCGGAGCACCTCGGGCAGCTCCCGGCGGATGGACTCCGTCGCCTTCAGCGTCGAGCCCGGCCCCGAACGTGACTCCGCGTCCAACCAGAAGTTGTGGTGGTAGATGCGCGAGAACCAGAACCGCCGATACTTCTGCTCCAACGCGCCAAGCTGCGGAACGTGCTCGTTGAGCCGTGCCTTCGCTGTCGACACGGCCTCGTTCACATACGACTTCATCGCGGACCACACCACGGCGCGCTGAGGGTTCTTGGGCGAGGAAGAGGAGTCCATGGTGCGGGCGGCCTTTCGGTGACGCGGCGAGCGGCTTCGGATGTCTGGGTCGCGAGTCGGGCGACACACAGTACACCGGATTCCATACTCCGTGTCACATCGCGCCTGTTTCATGGGCCCGAAACAACCCGGGGACAGGCGGGCACAAGGCCTGCCCCCGGTGATGACGACGACTCAGTCCTGGACCCAGCGGAACGTCACGCGGTCTCCGCCAGTGAGCATCGACGAGAGGTTGGAGAGCTCGTACACGTCGGTATGGGTGCCGAAGATACCCTTCGACTTGCTGAAGACAAACTTGCTCCCCGAAGCCAGCACGATGCTCGACCACTCCGAGTTGGTGTCGCAGTTGGAGGTCGACGACGACGGCCAGTTGCACCAGCTGCTGCCAGACTCGTTCCAGACCTTCCAGGGCTGGCTGCTGCTGCTGAGCGTCACTTCCTTCCACCGGCTGATGCCCGACGCGGACTGGAGGCGGAACTCGATGACGTTCGAGGCCGCGATGCCGTGGTCGATGGTGACATCGATGAGGTCGCCATCCGGCAGCTCGATACGCTCGGTGAACGGGAAGAGCGCCTTGTCACAGGTGAAGCACGTGCCCCCTGGATTCGTGTTGCAGCCGCTGGCTGCGTACTCCGCGGAGTACAGGAACATGTCGGACGCGCAGAACGTACACGAGTGGGCATAGGCAAGAGTCGCACAGCCATAGCGATAGACGACGTGCGTCGCCGAGAAGTCCGACCAGGAGATGGCCGTCGCGGCCATGGCGGAGACATTCCCGCCGGACTCCTCCTGCGAGGGCTCCGGCCGGGTGGCCTCTGGCGCGGCTTCAGGAGCCTGTCCGTCCTCCAGGGGACCGCATCCAGCACCCCCTACGAGGCCAAGGCCCAGCACGGTCGAGACAAGCCAGTTCCGCATCTGCATGGTGAGTGTTCTCCAGGATGACGCCCAGGACGGGCGCGACGCATCGGGCTGCGCAAGCGACGAAGGTTCACGTTGAAAGACACGGCAGCCGCCAGGCTCCCGCCGACGCCGACAGCGCGTCAGTGGCGGTGAGAGCCTCGGTCCGCAAGGGATACGGACCGCCACGAAATGCTGGCTGCGGGCAGCGTCGCTTTTCCGGAATGAGCGGGGAGGTCCGCATCCCGGACATTCATCGACCTGACATGCTTTCCTGAGGGCCTCACTTCAGGAGGCAGCCATGGGCGCATTGGATGGGAAGGTCGCGATCATCACCGGAGGCAGCACTGGCATTGGACTGGCCATCGCCGAGCGTTACGCCAGCGAAGGCGCCGAGGTCGTCATCGCCGGACGCAACAAGGGCCGCATGGACGAGGCCCTCTCGCGAATCGGGCATGGCGCCCGGGGCGTGGTGACGGACGTGGGTGACGAAGCGCAGGTCCAGCGCCTGCTGGCCTCCGTGCCCCGAGTGGACCTGCTGGTGACGTGCGCCGGCGGCGCCGTGTTCGGCCCCGTGGAGACGGTGCCGATGAGCGCCTGGCAGGCCCTCTTCAATGACCGCTTCTTCGGCCAGCTCTCCGCGGTCCGCTACGCCGTCCCGAAGATGCCCGAAGGCAGCGCCATCGTGCTGTGCTCGGGAATCGCCGGCCATGCCGCGCTCGCCAACTACGCGGGCGGCGCGGGCCTGTGCGGCGCCATCAACGCCATGGGCCGCTCACTCGCCATCGAGCTGGCCCCGAAGGGCATCCGGGTGAATGTCCTGTCCCCGGGCCTCACCCGAGACACCGCCATCGACTGGGGCGTTCCCGCCACCCAGGTGGGCGCGTTCCTCGACACGCTCGCAAGCCACGTCCCCATGAAGCGCCCCGGCGTCCCCCGCGACATGGCGGACGCCGCGTACTTCCTGGCGACGTGCGCCTACGCCACCGGCATGGTGCTCGACATCGACGGCGGCTGGACGGCCGTCTGAGCGCCGCCCCCGGCTCCGGCATACCGGGGCCGGCGTCCCCCGTTCGACGAGGGCCTGCGAGGACATGACAGACAGCGGGGCACGGACGCGACGCTCACGTCCATCAGAGGGCGGGCTGCTCGCGCTGCTTCAGGACATCCACCTGCCGCTGGAGCGCCTGCAGCTCGTGGAGCTTCCCCCGCAGCTCGTCGCGCAGCTCGCGCATGTCCGTGTGGAGGACTTCGTCGTGCAGCTCCTCGATGCTCTCAGCCAGACAGGCATGGAGGAGACGAATCTGCTGCTCGGAGAGCTCCAGGACCATGGGACACCTCGCTGACAGCGGAAACAGCGGGTGCGAGCGCGCGTGCGTCTGCTGCTCCCAATGCCTGACGCACAGGCGGTCGCGGAACACCGTGAAGCCTATCACGTGCTCGCGCGCCGCTCCCGGCGCCCCATCCCACATGTCTTGGAAAGGTGTTGGCTGTCCTACATACGCACGCGGCGCCTCCGGTCAGGAGGCGCCGCGTCATCGACGCTGACTAGCGGAGCGCGATGAGGGAGGCCACGAGCAGCGAGACGACGCTCATGACCTTGATGAGGATGGCAACGCCAGGGCCCGAGGTGTCCTTGAACGGGTCGCCCACCATGTCGCCGACGACGGCGGCCTTGTGGACATGCGAGCCCTTCGCGTGGCCCGGCAACTTGCCCTTCTCGATGTACTTCTTGGCGTTGTCCCAGGCGCCGCCCGCGTTGGCCATGTAGAGGGCCATGGTGGCGCCGACGACGAGCGCACCGGCCAGGAGGCCCGCCAGGGCGCTGGGCCCCAGCACGTAGCCCACCAGCGGCGGGGCGACGACGGCGACGAGGCCCGGGAAGATCATCTCGCGCAGCGCGCTCTTGGTCGCGATGTCGACGATCTTCTTGGGGTCGGGGTCCGCCTTGAGCTCCATCAGGCCGGGAATCTCGCGGAACTGACGGCCAATCTCCTCGACGATGGCGCCCGCCGCGCGACCGACGGCGAGCATGGTGGAGGCGCCCACCATGAACGGCAGGATGGAGCCGAGCAGCATGCCCACGATGACGTTCGGGTTGGTCAGCAGCAGGCTCATCTCCGGCAGACCGGCCGCGACGCGCGTGTGGTTGACCTCCAGGTTGAACGCCGAGAAGAGCGCGATGACGGTGAGCGTCGCCGAGCCGATGGCGAAGCCCTTGCCGATGGCCGCCGTGGTGTTGCCCACCGCGTCCAGCTCGTCGGTGATGGCGCGGACCTCGGGGCCCAGGCCGGACATCTCGGAGATGCCACCCGCGTTGTCGGAGATGGGGCCGTAGGCGTCCACCGTCATCACGACGGCGGTGCCACCCAGCATGCCCACCGCGGACAGCGCGATGCCGTACAGGCCCAGCGCCTGGTCAGCGATGTAGGCCACCAGCGCGATGGTGGCCATGGAGATGCCCACGCTCTCCATGCCGACGGCGAGGCCGCGGATGAGGTTGGTGCCGGCGCCGGTGATGGACGCCTCCGCGATGCGCTGCACCGGGGTGGAGGACGTGTAGTAGTCCGTGACGAGGCCGATGATGGCGCCGCCGAAGGCGCCCGCGGCCAGGGCCACCGTGATGTTCTGGGAGAGGCCGAACACGTTCATCATCACGAACGACAGGCCCACCAGGATGACGGGAGGGAGGATGAGGGCGCTGCGCAGCACCTGCGCGGGGTTCATCTTCTTGAGGGCGCGCGCGATGAAGATGCTCAGCAGGCTGACGATGAGGCCCACCGCGGACAGCACCAGCGGGAGCACCACGCCGGCCACCTTCGCGCCGCCCGTGGCGGAGGAGTCCACCACGAGGCGGGAGAGCTCCGTGGCGTTGGCCGTCAGGGCAATCGCCATGGCGGCGACGATGGCGGCCACCATGGACTCGTAGATGTCGGCGCCCATGCCGGCCACGTCGCCCACGTTGTCGCCCACGTTGTCGGCGATGACGCCGGGGTTGCGCGGGTCATCCTCGGGGATGTTCTCGATGACCTTGCCGGCGATGTCGGAGCCGACGTCCGCGGCCTTGGTGTAGATGCCGCCGCCCACGCGCGCGAAGAGCGCGATGGAGCTGGCGCCCACGGCGAACGAGTGGAGGATGGGCGACAGCTGCGCGTGGCCCCGGAAGAAGTAGTAGACGCCGCCCATGCCAATCAGGCCCAGGCCGGCGACGGCGAGTCCCATCACCGCGCCGCCATCCAGGGCGACGAGGAGCGCGTTCGGCTTGGAGCCGGTGCGCGCGGCCTGCGCGGTGCGCACGTTCGCGAACGTCGCGGCCTTCATGCCGATGTAGCCCGCGAGCAGCGACAGGAACGCGCCCACCACGAAGCTCACGCTCGCCAGAGCGCCGAGTGCCCAGCCGATGAACACCGCGATGACCGCGCAGTACACCGCGAGCACCTTGTACTCACGCACGAGGAACGCCATCGCGCCTTCGCGGATGTAGCCCGCGATGCGGTTCATCGTCGCGTCGCCGTCGGGGAGTGCCTTGACCCGGAAGTAGAAGAACGCAGAGAAGAGCAGTCCCACGGCGCCGATGACACCCGGTGCGATTGCCCAGAAATTCGACTCGAGACTCGACAACTCCATCCAATCCTCCAGAGCAGTCCCCGGGGCTCAAATCCCCCCTCTGGGGCGCTCGCGTGCAGCGCACGTTGCGAGCAGGCCCTATACGGGATTTCCACCGAGTCTGGGAGCCTTCTGGGAGCAAGCACGAGAGAGGACGGCCCACCAAGGGAAGGGGCCGACGCGGAGGGACGGAGGGGGCCTCATGGCGCCCGCCTTCCCGCTTCCGCTCACGTTGTATTCACTCAAAGTACGACTGGCGTCGCATCCAGCGAGCCACGGGAGCTGTTGCTCACTGCTGTTTCATCCCAGGCCCCGCGTCGCCAGCCCGCACTGTGAGCAAAATCCAGGTCTATGTTTCACCGGCGGGGAGGCATGTCGACTTCGACACCCCACCGGGTCAGCGGGCTCAGGGATGGGTGGAGTGGTCGCCACCCTTCCCGCCGCGCCTCAATCCGTTTATCTCGAATTCTTATACTCCCGGGTGTATCAGTGGTCCCCCTCGGAGATTCGGGCCCACCGCCGCGAGCGGGTGGAGCCGCCCTGGGGCTCACCGGGAGGTGGCGGGCCACGCGAGCATCGCGGCGTCGATGATGGCGCTCAGCTTCTCGACGGAGGCGCCATCGCGGGCCTGGATGGAGAGGCCCTCCAGCACCGTGGTGTAGAACGCGGCGAGCTTCTCCACGGGGGCGGACCTGGGGAGCTCTCCCGTGGCGATTCCGCGCTGGAGCCGGCGCTTCAGCGCGCGCTCACCGCTCAGCCGGTTCTCCGCGAGGAACGTCCGGACCGCCGCGTTCTCCGGTGCGCCCAGGAGCGACGCCAGGACAATCATGCACCCGCGCGGCTTGTCGGCGGCGGTATAGGCCCGCGCATTGGCGCGCAGCATGTCCTCCACCGCCGCGCGCGCGGAGGTCGCCTCCTCCAGGCTGCGAGTGACGTGAAGGCCCTCGGTCCTGTCATAGAGCTCCACGGCCTCGCGGAAGAGGTCCTCCTTGCAGCCGAAGATGGAATAGAGGCTGGGCTTGTTGACGCCCATCGCCTCGACGAGGTCCTGGATGGACGTGCCCTCGTAGCCGCGGGCCCAGAAGACGCGCATGGCCTCGACGAGCGCCTCATCGCGGTCGAACCCCCGGGGCCGGCCCATCACGGAGGCGGGCTTCTTCTGCTTCGGCTTCTTCGTCGTCATCCGTCGATGGCCCTCAGGCCCGCGACGCCGATGCCAATCAACGCCAGGCAGACGATGCGCGCCACCGAGACCTGCTCACCGAGGAACACCATGCCACAGACCGCGACACCGGCCGCGCCAATGCCGACCCAGACCGCGTAGGCCGTTCCGACAGGCAGGTGTTTCAGCGCGAGCCCCAAGAGCACGAGGCTCGCCAGGGCGATGCTGATTCCCAGCACGCTCGGCCAGAACCGCGTCAGCCCCTCGGCCCGCTTGAGCGCGAGCGCCCAGACGATTTCGAGGGCCCCGGCCACCACCAACAGAAGCCACGCCATCACCACCTCCGACTGACACGTGTCACGCGGTGAAGCCCCCGTCGACCGCGATGGAAGCCCCGGTGATGAAGCGCCCGCTCGGGCCTGCCAGATGTCCCACGGTGGCGGCGATGTCCTCGGGGAGGGCGAAGTGCTTGACGGCCATGAGCGCCAGCTCGCCCGAGACGTGGGGGCCATCCGCCGGATTCATGTCCGTGTCAGTCGACCCGGGGTCGACGACATTCACCGTGATTCCGCGCCCGCCCACCTCCCGCGCCAGGCCCTTCGTCAGGCCCACGAGCGCGGACTTGCTCATCGCGTAGAGGGTGACACCGCCATAGGGCACGCGCTGCGCGAAGCAGGAGCCGATGGAGATGATGCGGCCACCGTGCGTCATGTGGGCGAGCGCGGCCTGAGCGGCGACGAACACCCCTCGGACGTGGACCGCCAGCGTCCTGTCTATCTCCTCCAGCGAGACGTCTTCGAACGGCCCGGACGGGAAGATGCCGGCGTTGTTGACCAGGATGTCCAGGCGCCCCAGCTCCGCCGCCGCGCGCTCCACGCCTCGCCGGAGGGCGTGAGCGTCACCGCTGTCCGCCTGGATGGCCACGCCCCGTCGGCCCAGCGCCGCGAGCTCCTCCACCAGCGCCGCCGCCTTCTCCCCGGAGTTGGCATAGGTGAAGGCGACGTCCGCGCCACCGCTGGCCAGATGCCGGACGATGGCCGCGCCGATTCCCCGCGTGCCGCCCGTCACCAACGCCGCCTTGCCGCTGAAGTCCGCCATGCACACCCCGACTTATGAACCGGTCGGTTAAAATATCCAGGGTCCGAGGCCGCCCCGTCAACACTTTTTAACCGACCAGTTCAAATGTCCGCGTGGGGTGTCCCCTGGGTGTGAATGACTTCCCATGGGGAGCACGCCATGAGCAGCGCCACCGCCCGGAGAGGCCTCGCGGGCGGAGCGTCTGCATGGGCTTCAGCGGTTCGAGGCCGCGGGCTTCTGGGCGGGCTCCTGGCGCAGGAGTTGGACGGCACGCTCCAGCAGTTCATCACGGCCCGCCTGGAGTCCCGCCACCGTGGGCCGCAGCTTCACGTCGGGCTCCAAGCCCTTGCGCTGCAGTTGCCGGCCGTCCCCGTGGAGCACTTGCTGACCGGTGAAGTAGAAGGTGACGTCTCCGGGCAGCACCGCCTGGGTGACGTCGCCATTGGTGCCCGCGGTGGCGCTGCCCAGGAAGACGGTGTCCGCCGCGGCCTTCAGCATCAGCCCGGTGTGCTCGGCATGGCTGATGGTTCGCGAGTCGATCAACGTCACCGTGCGGCCCCGATACTTGGGGACGTCCGACTCCCGCAGCCAGTCGACGTACTTCACCCAACCGATGTTCGACGCTGCTCCCGAGACAGGGCGCAGGTACCAGGCGAAGGGGCGTGAGCCCTTCACATCGAAGTAGGGCCCGAGCGCCCACATCGTGCCGCGTGGATAGGCGCGCAGGTCGAACACGATGCCGCGCGTGTCCTTGAGCTTCTCGAACATCGCGGGCACCTCCTGGACCTCCAGCTTCCCCAGGTCCACCAGGCCGATGTTCCCCTCCAGCAATCGGTAGGACTCCGCCTTCGAGGGGGGCAGATTCCGCCGAGGCGTGCGGATGAGCTTCGCCTCCTTGGGCCCCTGGGCACCTCGCACGCCCAGGACGGCGGTGGAGCCCGCCTCGCCGCCGAGCGCTATCAGCAGGGTCAGGTCCCTGTGGTAGCTGGCCAGGGAGGTCGCCACGTAGGGGGCGAACCGGCGCGCCCGTGCGTCGATGGGCTCCCCGTCGACCTTCTCGATGACGTCGCCCAGGGCGAGCCCCGGCGCGGAGGCCGCATCGGTGATTCCCACCACCACCGCCTTGCCGTCGAGGTCCGTCACCCAGACCGGCGGGATGGTGCCGAAGAACCGCTGGAGCTCCGGGTGGCCTCGCACCATCGCATGGGCGTCCTGGAGCCAGGTGGTCGCCTCGGCCAGCGCGAGCACATACGCCTTCGCGTCCTTCGCCGACTCCAGCTTCTCGAGCAACCCTGGCAGGCGACCCTCCCAGGGCTGGTCCATCAGCTCCTGGTAGGCGAAGAAGAAGCGCACCACCGTCCACAGCTTGGCCCCGGCCAAGAGCCGCAGCTCACGGGAGGGATAAAGCGCGTCCTGGTAGTTCGGCTCCTGGCGCCAGGGGGGCGTGGGCCGGGGGAGCGCGGCCGAGGCCTTCGGCTTGGGCGGAGGGCGGGAGGCCAGCAGGAGCGCCTGTCGCATCCCTTCATCCGGGCCCTCCAGACGGACACGCGCGGGGCGACTCACGTCTGCTTCGAGGGGCAGCACCGGTTCGTCCATGCTCATCAGGGCGCGGTATCCCTCGCCCAGCGGCACGTCGTCCTGGTTGTTCATGGCGCCGTCATCGAGCGGGCCTTCGGCGACCAGGAGCGCCTTGCCGCGAGCGCGCAGGGCCAGGACGGACAGGTCGATGGCGGAGTCCCCGTCGACCAGGAAGACGAGCAGCGCGGGCTTCTTGCCGGGAGTGCCCGTGATGACGTCGTCCGTGGGCACGCTGAACTCGCTGCGGTAGAAGCCCTGCATGCCATCCTGCTGCCGCAGGCCATTGTGGCGAAGGCTGCGCAGACCGGGAACACGCAGCTCGCCGTCGACGAGGTGGGACAACACCGGCGCCACCATCCAGGCGAGGCCGTAGCGCTTGAGACCGCGCATGCGCAGGTCCAGCACCACCGCGCGAGCCTTCGCCGCGTCCGCGTCCAGCGTCGCCTCCAACTCCTGCAGCGAGGCCTGTCCCTTCTCTCCCAGGAGGTTGCGCAGGTCGAGCACGAGGACGTCCTTCTCCCAGCTCTTGAGCGCGCGAAGCGTGGGGGCCGGGCCGGAGACGGCGGGGGGAGTCTCAGGCTCCACCCGCGTGGCCGGGTCTCCCAGGGCCGCGAGCATGCCCTGGACCGCGGCGGCATAGGACTCCGCGTCCCGCGCCGCCTCCACCTTGGGCAGCGCGGAGAGGAAGGCGGCATCCCACTCGGCGGGCATGGAGAAGGCCCGGGGATGGCGGAACCGGACGTCGCCCCACAGCTTCACCAGGCGCACCCGGCGCTCGGCGCGGAGCGCCTCCGGAGAGGAGGTCGTGGTGGAGGCGGCTTGTGCGCCGGCATCTCCGGTGAGGAGCAGCGCGCCCAGACACAGCAATGAGACCCATCGCAGCCAACGGCTCGTCATCATGTCCCCTCCAGTCACGCAAGCGCATGGGGGTATCCCAGGTCCGTGGGGTCTCCGAAAGAGCCAGGCTGGGAGAATGCGACCCGCGCTCCTCGCCCTCGTCCTGTTCGCCACGGCTTCTACATCCTGTAGCGCCACGGCCGGGCGCTCCGACCCGCCCACGCCGGAGGACTTCTTCCGCCGCCCGGACCGGGTGCAGATCTTCATCGCGGACATGGTGGGGCCGGGGAGAGGAAGTGTGGCTTCAACCCGGACATCGCCTTTCGCTTCTGGATGGGTACGACGTTCGTGGACGTGGTGACCTGCTTCGGTTGCCGGCAGCTCATGTTTCTTGACGCCAAGAACAATCTCATCGCCGACGCCGGCTTCCTGGACGGGTTCCCGGTGATGCAAGACATCGCGAAAAGCACGTTCCCCGAGGGCGGGTTCAACCAGGGCTGGTGAAGGCAGGAGCCGTGCGGGCGCCCCCGCGGGCTTCGCTTCAGCCCGCATGGGCATCCGTTCGACGATTCCTTGCGGGCGATGTATCTGTCACTTCAAAGACAGAGCCATGACCCTTGTCGACAGTATTGCCGATGAGTTGACACGTCGATGATGGCTTCGACATCCGGCCATCCAAAACCATACAGCACCCAGGGCTTCCCGGACGTCACCCGAGAGGAAGACCATGCATTCTCACCGAGACGTTTTCACCGGCACTTCTCCCGCTGTCTGGCTGCTCCTGCTGTCAATTCCACTCCTGTCGGCCTGTGGAACAGGGCCCGATGAGGCGAGCATCGAGGAGGACTCCTCGAATCAATCCCTGTCCGGTATCACCTGCGTGACGTTCCGACGCGGCGTCAACGGGACGGTGGCCGACACCACGATTGCCTCGCTGACTCCCAATGCGAACTTCGGATCCCTGCAGTTGAACGTGGACTACCTCAATCCCATCCTCCTCACCTCCCGGCAGGAAGCGCTCTTGAGGTTCGACCTCAGCTCGATTCCGGCCAACGTCACCGTCAACTCCGCCACGCTCCAGTTGTTCGCCGTGGCGCAGCTCAACGCCGTCACGGTGCATGCGGCCACCGCCGCCTGGGACGAATTCACGGTGACCTTCAACAGCTTCAATCAGCAGTTCAACCCCACGGTGCGAGCCACCATCCCTCCCGCCGCCCTGTCGGTGCGGAACGTGAATGTCACGGGATTGGTCAGCGACTGGGTCTCCGGCAGCCTCGCGAACAACGGCTTCCTGCTCGACACCGCCGCGACGGCCGTCTCCATCCCTTCCATCTTCTACAGCGGCGAGAGCACGGACGTCGGCAATCGACCCGGGCTGGAGGTCTGCTACACGCCCCCTGAGTGCGCGCAGACCAACGGACAGTGCGGCGGGACAGGCTGGTCGGGCCCCACGTGTTGCCAGGGTGGCTTCACCTGCACGTATCTCACCGACCTCTACAGCCAGTGCCTTCCCGGCTGACCGGGACTGTCGGTCCGCGCTGCCGCGGCGCCTCGGTTTGTCGAGGCGCCGCACGCAGTCCGCTGCTCGCTCAAGGCGTCAGGGCGAAGTGCCCGCGCTGCTGCTTCGCAGGAGCTCCGTCATCAACTCCGTCCAGAGCACCTGACGCGCGGCCGGGAGCTGCAGGCGCTCGAAGGGTTCGCCTTCTTGAGAGAGTGTCAGCACCCAGCCATCGCCTTCCGTGGGGTCCAGCGTCCACCGGCCAGGCCCCACGTCTTGCGCCAGGGCCGTCCGACGGGCGAACGCCTCCACCACCGCGCTGGCGAGCCGCGCCGCATCCTGGCCGGGCACGTCCACCGTGAGCGGCGCCCAGGTGTCCAGGATGCGAAAGCCCTTCACCGCGGGCACCTCGAAGAGGAAGAGGCCCTCGTGCTCGAAGCGTCTCCGCAGTGAGGGCTGCTCGGGTGCGCTCAGCACCAGCTCGCGAGCCGCCCGGGCGTAGGTGTCGCGGTGGGGCCAGTGCTCCCAGCAGCGGCGGAGCACGAAGGCACGCGACAGCTTCGCCCACTCCGGGAGCACCGTCGGCGAGACGAAGGGAAGCTGCGCGGCGTCGGCGCGCTGGGCGATGGGCTCGTCGCAGAGGGCGCAGCGGGTCCTGCCGGGGATGAAGAAGGACATGGGGGCCTGTTCAGGTGCCCGGCGTCACCCAGCCGAGGACGGGATGGAATTGGCGGACGACGTCGCCCACCGTCATGGGGACCGTCTTCATGGTGAAGCGATAGACGGTGCCGTCGATGGTCACCATGTAGCTGTATCGCTGGTTGAGAAACAACAGGGCATCGACGTCTTCCTTGCTGATGAACTTCGCCATGCCGGAGCCCCAGTCGTCCGGGTGCGAGTGCATCAGCAGCTTCTTGGTGTTGGCGGGGAGCGAGCCGCCCTTGTACGAGCCCAGGTCCACCAGGGCGCGGGTGTTGTCCTTGAGGATGACCAGGGCATGTTCGCGGCTGGTGTGCCGGGTGAGCGCGGCGAGGTCCGTCGCGGTCACCTCGCGCTTGCCTATCTTCGCGACCCCACCTCCCTCGGCGAGCCGGGTGATGAAGTTCTCCTGCCGCGCATCCAGCACCCCGCCACGCAACACGGGGCCGGGGTCCTCCGCCACGCCGGAGGCCACGCGGGGCTGCTCGGCGTGCTTCGGGGCATCCACCTTCTTCAGGCCCTGCTTCGCGGCGCGGGCCGCATCATCCGCGGGCGTCGCCGAGAGGCTGGTCGCCAGCTTCCGCCGAGACGCATCCGGCAACACCTTGCCGAGCTCCGCCGCCTTGTCGGCGAACTTCGCGACCCGGGGGAACGTGGACAGCAGCTTGGCGAACTTGCCCGCCTTGCCCGCCCACTTCAGCATCGTCGCGCCGCCGGACAGGAACGCCATGGCGATCTCCGCCAGGGCATAGCCCACCAGCCACCCACGGAAGTGCCAGCGGGTGAGGAGGCTGGGGTCGTTCCACTTCTTCACGAAGGAGTCCAACCCCGCCGCCACGAGCTGCTTGACGTCGAGCTTCTTCACCAGGTCCCAGAGCCCCTCCGCGTCGGAGAGGATGTTCCCGGTGAAGAGGCTCTTCACCACCTTCCAGATCATCTCGCCCAGGTCCACCAGGCCCGTCAGCAGGTCCCACACCGACTCGAGCGCGCCGTGCAGGAGGCCCGCGATGAAGGCGGCGCCACCGACGACGAACTCCACCGCGGCCTTCACCGCCGACTTCACGTCCTGCCACAGCTCGTAGCTGATGGAGCCCGAGCTCACCTTGCCCCGGAGGCTCTGCGCGAACTGGAGGCTGGGAATCCAGATGAGATAGCCCTCGCGCGTCTGGGTATCGGCCCAGTCGTTGCTGCCGCCCGGCTTGTAGATGCCGCGCGGCCCGTCGCCCTGGTTGGCATGGACGAGGACGTTGACGTAGAAGCGCTCGTCCTGGCCCCAGGAGATGGCGTCTCCCTTGTAGTATTGCTTCACGATGCGCAGCGCGCTCTCACCGGAGCGGATGCGGTGCAGCGTCGCGCGGGGCTCGGGCTGGTTCGTGTTGATGAAGTTCTTGAAGACGTACCCGTAGCTTCCGTCGTTGAGCGTGACGAAATACCAGTCGCCCGTCACCTCACGGCTGACGAACAGCGAGGTATTGAAGGGAAGCCGTCTCACGATGGCGCCATCGGGAGTCTGCCGCAGGTTGACGCCGTCCTCGTTGGAGACGACGCCCAGCTTCCGGATGTCTTTGCCCTCGCGAGGAGGGCCGGAGAGGCCAGGGGACTCCTGCTTGCGCAACAGGCGCGGTGTGCCGCCCTGCTGGGTGACGTGGGTCAGCTCGTGCGCCAGCAGCTGTCGTCCTGCGGGGTGATGAGGCTGGTAGCTCCCCCGCCCGAAGACGATGTGAGAGCCCAGGGTGTAGGCGCGAGCATTCCAGGCGCTGGCGGAGGAGGACGCCCGGTCGTCGGTGTGGATGCGGACGTTGGAGAAGTCGAACCCGAGGCGGGCTTCCACGGGAGCGCGAACGCCTCGGGGGACTGTCTGGCCTGGGCCCATCCCTGGCGGTGCGGAGGTGGCCGCCGCGATGGACGCGGGTCCTCTCCTCGCGGGGGCACTTGAGCCGAGCGTCGCGGCGGTCCGGTCCGCAGCGGACTCCAGGGCTTGCTCTCCCACACCTCCCGAGCGGAGGACGTGCGGGGAAGAAGGGCTGTCAGGTGAAGGGAGGCCGGAATGCACTCTCATGGCGGGAGTGGGCCGGAATACGGCGGCATCCGACATGCTGCCCGGCGCACTCGTCCGAGGACCTCGTTCGGCGCGTAGCTTCATCCGTGGCCTCCCCCTGCACGACAGGATAGCGCGGGAGCGCGTGGAGCGTCATCCCAGGCTTGGATGTCATTCTTTCGGGGTGAGCCGTAAGGACACCGTGCATAGGGCAGAGCTCCACCGCGGCCTGAGCCGGGGCCGCTTCAGGGGCAGGCGGTCCCGGTGTAACGTCGCGGTCAGCATGGACGCCCGGGTCACCTTCATCGAAGAGCACGTCGCTTGATTCGCAAGGCCTCCGCAGGTCGCTGCTTGCTCGTGGTGGGCGCCGTCCTGCTCGGTAGCCCCCGGGCCCACGCGGAGCCGCCAGCCGTGAGCGCGCCCGCGTCGCGCCCCACGTTCTCCTCGGACTCCCTCGTGGGCGTCGTGGTGGCCAGCTACGCGCTGGACCTGACCTCACAGCAAGAGGGCCGGCTGCAGGTGCTCAAGGCGCGGCTGGGTGAGCGTGTCACCGCCGGGCAGGTGGTCGCTCAACTGGAGCTGGAGCCGCTTCAACTGGAGACGGCCGCTCGACAGGCCCAGCTCCAGGCCGCCCAGGCCGAGGTGAGCCGCACCGGACTCCTCTTGCTCCAGGCACAGCAGCGGCTGAAGCGAGAGCAGAGCATCCGACAGTTCACCGCCGCCGAAGCCATGGAGACGGCGGAGACCGAGGTCGCCCTGGCGAAGGTGAACGTGGAGCTGGCCCAGGCGCGCGGCGCTGAAGCCAAGGCCCTGCTCGACGCCTCCAGCCGGAATCTGGAGACAGCCCGGATTCGCGCGCCCTTCGCGGGCCGCATCACCGAGCTGTACCAGGTGCCCGGTGGCCTCGTGGGACGCGCCACGCCCATCCTCCGGCTCGTCAGTGAAGAGCTGAAGCTGCGCTTCGCCGTCCCAGAGCACCTCGCTCCCTCGGTCCGCGCGGGCACGCTCCTCCTCGTGCGCCTGCCCGCCCTGGGGCTGACGCTGAAGGCCCAGGTGGAGAGCCTCGCGCCCGAAGTGGACCCGTCCTCGCGGCACCAGAAGGCCGAGGCCCGGCTGCTCATCGACGGAGCGGTCCGCGAGCAGCTCGCCACGGGCCTGCTGGCCGAGGTGGAGCTGACGGCCGCCCCGGTCTCCAAGCACACGCCCTGAACGCGCGCCCCTCAGCCCACGAGCTTCTGCTGCGAGGCGCGGTCCTGCTGGGCGACCATGTCGTGGTAGCGCCCGCGCAGCGCCATCAGCACGTCGTGCGTCCCCTGCTCCACCAGCCGGCCCTGCTCCATGACGAGGATGAGGTCCGCGTCGCGGATGGTGCTCAGCCGATGGGCAATCACCACCCGCGTGCAGTTCAGCTCCGCGATGGCGTCCTGGACCGCCCGCTCCGTCTTCGTGTCCAGCGCGTTGGTGGCCTCGTCCAACAGGAGAATGGCCGGGCCATGCACCAGCGAACGCGCCAGCGCGAGCCGCTGTCGCTGCCCGCCCGAGAGCGAGTGCCCCATGTCACTGAGGACCGTCTCGTACTTCATGGGCATGGCCATGACCTCGTCGTGAATCTGTGCGCGACGGGCCGCCTCGAGCACCTTCTCCAGCGGCAGCGTGGGGTCGGAGTAGGCGATGTTCTTCCGGATGTCGCCCTGGAAGAGCGCGGGGTTCTGGAGCACCGCGCCCATCTGCCGCCGCACCTCCCGCAAGTCCAGCTCCCGCAGGGAGATGCCGTCGTAGCGGATGTCCCCCTGCGTCGGCAGGTAGAGCCCGAGCAAGAGGTTCGCCAGCGTGGACTTGCCCGCGCCCGAGCGGCCCACAATCGCCACGAACTGCCCGGGCTGGATGTCCACGCTGACGTCCTGGAGCACCGGCGTGGAGCGGCTCCCATACTGGAAGGACACGTGGGATACCTGGATGCCCCCCTGGAGCTTGTGCGCGCGGCGAGGCGTGTCGTCCGACTGCTCGGGACGGGCCTGGAGGATGTCGTCCACGCGGTCCAGGTAGCTGCCCACCAACTGCAACTGGAACGCGGTGGCCACCAGGCTGGAGATGGGCGTCAGGAAGTTCCCAGCCAGGGCATTGATGGCCAGCATCTCTCCCAGCGAGAGCTGCCGCTGGTCCAGCACCAGCCACGTCCCCACGGCCAGCGTCGCCAACGGTGAGGCCATGCGCAGCATGGCGGTGAACGAGTCGGTCAGCGCCGACAGCCGGCCCCGGTCCAACGAGACGTTGAGCACGTCCACGTAGAGGTTGGACCAGTGCTGCACGGCCCGGTCCTCCAGCCCCATGGCCTTGAGCGTCTGCATCCCGTTGAACAGCTCCACCTCGTAGTTCTGCGAGCTGGCGTTCACCTCCAGGCTGCGCGACATCAGCTCGCGCTGGCGCTTGCGCGCGAAGAGGAAGACGAGCACCTGCAGCAGCGCCAGTCCCAGCACGAGCAGGGCGAGCTGCCAGCTCCCGAAGAACAACAGCACCAGGTAGACGATGACGAGCGTGCCATCCAGCACCGCGGACAGGGCCCCCGACGTGAGCAGCTCCCGCACCGTCGCGTTGCTGTTCAGCCGGCTCATCAGGTCGCCTGTCGAGCGCAGCTGCAGGAACGAGAACGGCAGTCGCACCAGGTGGTCCAGGAAGCCCACCGTCATCCGAGCATCCAGGTAGGTGCGCAGGTGCAGCAGCAGATGCGCACGCACCAGCGAGGAGACGAACTGGAAGACGACCAGCAGTCCCATGCCCCCCGCCAGGATGGCCAGGAGCGTGGTGTCTCCACTGGGGACCACCCGGTCCACCACCGCGCCGGTGAGCGAGGGCAGCGCGAGCGCGAACAACTGCAGGAGCAACGACATCACCACCACGCGCCGGAGCGTGGTGCCGCGCTCCGTGAGCAGCCGCAGGTAGCGGCGGGGGCCGGGCTCCGTGCCGCCCGTCTCGAAGGTCTCCGACGGCTCGAAGAGCAGCGCGACGCCCGTGAAGGACTTGCGGAACTGCTCCATCGGAACGACGCGGCGGCCGAAGCCGGGGTCCACCAGCTCCACGCCCTTGGAGGTCAGCCGCTCGAACACGACGAAGTGGCGGAACTCCCAGTGGAGGATGGTGGCGGGCTCCAGCAGGTGCAGCTGGTCGATGTCCACTCGCGCTGCCCGGCCCATCAACCCGAAGCGCTGACCGGCCTCCAGCAGGGCCAGCGCGCTGACGCCTCGCAGCGACAGGCCCGTGGCGACATGGACCTCGTCCAGGTCGATGCGCCGACCCCAGTAGCCCAGCACCATGGCCAGGCACGCGGCGCCGCAGTCCGTGGCCGACATCTGCGACACGACGGGGACGCGCTTGCGCCGCAGGTGCTCGCCAATGCGGCCCAGCGCGGGGAAGCGGTCGAAGAGGGAGCCTGCCTTGTCGTCGTCTTCTTCAGCCACGCGGTCTTCCGAGGAGCTCGAGCACGGGCAGCAAGGTCAGCCAGCCGTTGCGCGCACGCACGCGCACCCAGGCCACGCCGGGCATGCCCGTGTAATACGAGTAGCTGCGTCCATCGACGTCGAACGTCGCGCCCGGCAGCTGCCCCTCCACCGCCACGTGCGGGCCCTGCAGCGGCAGCGCGTCACCCAGGCCGGGGCCCAGGTAGCGCCGCACCTCGGCGGGTCCCACCAGCTCGTCGCTGACGGACGTCACCTGGAAGTACTGGTACACGTAGGGGAAGCCGGCCACCTCCATCCGAATCTGCTGACCGGGCTCCAGCATCGGCCGGTACTGCCCGGGCACGAGCGCCAACGCGAACACCTCCGAGCCGTCCTGGAGGATGGAGGCCACCGCCTGCCCCGCGCTCAGGTACTGGTTCTCCCGCACGCGGACGTCGTGGATGCGTCCGCTGACGGAGGCTCGGAGCACGCGCTCCGACAGCCGCGCCTCGCTCAGGTCCACCTGGCTGCGCAGCGAGGAGAGCGTCTGCCGCGAGCTGGCGTCGAGCGGGTTCATCAGGCCCGCGGCCAGCTGCGAGCGGAACTCCTGCGTCATGCGACTGCGCTCGGCCTCTTCCAGCGGAGAGTGCAGCTCCACCAGCGGCTGTCCCGCCTGGACGTACTGCCCGCGCTTCACGAGCACCTTGCTGACCCGCCCCGCTGTCGTGACCGTCAAGTCCTCCAGGCCCCGGACCTGGATGAGCACGGGCCCCGTCGCGTAGTCGTTGATCTCCACCACGGTGAGGACCACGCCCAGGATGAGCGCCAACACCAGGACGAGCCAGTACGTGACGCGCGCCCAGAACGGGTCGAGGAGGAGCACGGTCCCCCGAACCTCGGGGCGTGCGTAGTGGTCGAGCGCTTCCTGTCGGAAGAGGGACGACTGGTGCGGTTGCTCACTCATGGATGCGGTCTCGGTCCGACGGCTCGGGACGATAGCGAATGCGCCGCGGCCGACCAACCATGACGCCTGCTCGTCGACTCACCGTGCGGGCCGCTCGCGGAGAGAGGCGTCGGTCTCATGCGCCGCCCTCGCGGGTCCTCGCCAGCCGCGAGCGATAGAGCCGGGCCAGGAAGTCGTAGAGGATGAGTTCCTGGGCGCGCTGGTCGCTCGCCAGCAGCCGGTTGACGTGCATGTGCAGGAAGCTCTCCGCCAGCCCCGCCACGGGGAGCGTGAGCCGGCCTTCGCGCTCGGCCGCCAGGAGCTGCTCCGCGAGGGGCCGCAGCAGGGCCCCGCGCCGCGCCAGGATGTCGTGCCCCGCCTTCCAGGGCCCCGCGTCCGTGGGCGCCGCGTCGAGCATCGACTCCAGCCCCTTGCGCTCCTTGCGGAAGCGCTGGCTGAGCTGGTCCTCGAAGCGCGCGTCGACGCGGAACTCGGTGCCAAACCCCTTGCGGCAGCGACTCGCCACGGCCAGCTTCTGCTCCAGCGACAGGCCGAGCGCGTCCAGCAGCGTGTCCATGCCCAGCAGCGCCAGCCGCCACCGCAGGCTGGCCCCTTCATCTCCAGGGTGGGCCTCCAGCAGCGACAGCACGGCCTCGCTGTCCGCCGCGAAGAGCCTCTCGGACAGGGTGACTCCCACCGGGCCACCGTAGCGCTCCACCTCGCGCTCGTAGGTGTCGAGCTGGAGCTTCCAACCCTCACCCGAGGCCAGCGCGCTCGCGCACGCCGCCTGCAGCATGGGCAGCGCCTCCGCGTACAACCGCTCCGGAGCGCCATGCAGCCGCAGGCGCAGGTGCCAGTCCGGGTCGCCGTAGCGCAGGAAGAACCAGTGGGAGACAGCGCCTGTCTCGGTGAGTCGTCGGAGGACCGGCGCGAGCGTGAGGGTGAGCAGCCGGTCCACGGTGGCGGTGCCCGTGTAGAGCTTCGCGTAGAGCCACTCGGAGCCAGGCGGAAAGGTGCGCGGCACGGACGCGGTGGGGACCGAGGGAGCAGCGTGAGGCGTCCGCGCGAGCGGCTCGCGACGACGGAACGGGAGCACCACCTCGTGCATGTAGCGACCATCCGGTCCGGTGACGCAGAGCTCTTCGGGCGTGGGGTACAGCTCCTCCAGCGTCACGCCCCCGGGGCGATTGCGCGCGAGCTGGACGAATGTGTCCACGCTCAGCACGTTGTCCAGGTCGATGGGCAGCTGGTTGTCGCCCTCCTGGAGACAGACCCAGCGAGGCAGCCGGGCTTGCCTCCGGAAGTGCTGGAGCGCCACGTAGCGCGCGGAGCCCTGCGCCGCCCCCCACGTCTTGAGCGTGTCCGACTCCACGCGCCAGCGCGCCAGCGCCAGCACCACCCGGCCGTGCGTCACTCGGGGGAGGAACGGTGCCTGTGCCAGCGGCCCCCAGGAGAAGGCCAGGCTCTGGACTCCTTGCTGCTGGAGCTGCCCCAGGAAGCGATACGCCCCGAGCCCGAGGGAGAAGTAGTTGTGGGCATGGGACATCCGGGGAATGACCTCTCGCCCCAGCTTGCGGGAGCGGAGCACCAGGCGGCCCTGCTCGACGGAGAGCCACAAGTCGGACAGCTCGAGCCGATGCTCCAGGGGCACACCCGACTGTCCCAGGAAGACGATGTCGTGCTCGCGCAGCGCGGGGCGGCAGATGACGTTGCCCATGCGCCCCTGCGGCAGGTGGACCACCTCCGCGAAGACGGCCTCGGGCCTCAGGGCCTCCTCGGCGCGCAGGTAGTCACGCGTCGCCGCCTCCAGCGCAGGGTCCGCGTGGCAGAACCGCCCGACCATCACCGCGCCCGAGGGACCGGAGAGGCTCTCCAGGATGATTCGGAAGGCGCCGTTGTCCACCTGCTCGGTGCTGGCGCCCACCACCGTCGCGACGATGGAGAAGGCCTCCGGCAAGGGCGGCGCGTCCTTGGACTCCAGCGCGCGGAGGTCATCCTCCGTGAGGTTGAGCTCTCGCGACTGCTCACGCCAACAGGACTCCAGCCGGGTCAGCAGATGGCGCCAGTGCGCCCCACCAGGAAAGCGCCAGTCTCCCTCCTGGCGCGGGAAGGCGAAGCCCTGGAGGAGCGGGCCGGTGCCGCTGCTCGTGCCGCCATCCGCCGCGAAGCCGACGCCAGTCTCTTCGTCGAGCGCCTCCAAGAGCGGCACTGCGCGCGTCTCGTACCGCGCCACGAAGCGCTGCTGGAAGCGCGCGAGCGGTGACACCGCCCCGTTGTTCACGGAGATGCGGTGGAGCACGTCGACAGCGCGCTCGCACGCCTCCACCACGCAGGGGGAGAGCGAGGCCTCTTGCGCGGGGCGGAGCATGTCCACCTGGAAGAGGCGCGGCAGCTCCGCGGGCACGGGCAGTCCCTCGAGCATGCGGGCCACCTCGCGGTAGGACTCGATGGGGACGCCGGGAGGCGCGGCGTCGATGCGACTCAGCGCCTGGTGCGCGGCGGTCAGCTTCGTGCGCGTGGGCTCCAGCGCGGACAGGCCCTCGGATGACGCCAGCAGCGCGGGGATGGGCTCGGGGCCGGTGAGCGGCGGAGCCCAGGTGGGGACCAGGACCTGGGACTCGATGAGCTCCACGATGAAGGCCCGTGCGTCCTCCAGTCCGACGTCGGCGTCATCCTGGGTGAGCGCCTCCGCCAGCGACTCCAGGGACGCGCCACCCCGAGCCCGCGCCAGCGTGGCGTCCAGGTACGACGAGGGCTCCACGGCCACCAGGTGGTAGGTGCGCTCGCGTCCGGTGTGGCGCATCTCCATGTAACGCAGCCGCCCCGCGGTCAGGTACAGGCTGGAGTTGGGGACGTAGGAGAGCTGGGCGCGGACACCGGGCTCCTGCCGCACCTTCTCCACGAGCGCGCAGACGTAGTCCATGTCCAGGCGGGTGTGGCGGCGCAGCTCTTCACGCGGCGAGAGGCGCAACCGTGTCACCGCGCCTGGCCGCCCCACGGAGAGCCCCGCGAACAACCCGAAGGGCGTGCCACGCCCGGCCATCCGCGCGAAGTAGCGCACGAGGGTCCGTTCAACCTTGCGGCCCTGCTCGGAGTCGGCGTTCTCCAGCCAGTAGTGCAGGCTCTCCACCAGCGCGGGGGACGCGATGAAGAGCGCCTCCTGGATGAGCGGCATCTCCACCCACTGGCGCAGGCGAGCGCGCAGCCGCGACGTGTCTTTCTGGAGCGCCGCTTCAAGGTCGCGCGGCGCGGCCTCCGGGCCCTCCAGTCCCTCGCTCCACGACGTGAGCGCGTCGAAGGGCAGCAACGGGGTGCGGAGGACGAAGAAGTCCGCGGCGACGAAGGGAGACACGCGTCCGGGGCGCGTCCGCCCCTCTGCGTGCTCACGCATGTCAGACGAGGGGGAAGGTCGGGGAGGCATGTGACGGGCCGATGTGGTTTCGGAGAAGGAACCCTCGGTTTCCACCATACAGCAACGGCACAGTTATTCCTTGAGGCTGTTGTTTTGCGTGACTTAGGCTCGGATGTCCCGTGCGACCCGTGGGGCGTGCGGTGTGCCATCACTCATCTCGACCCGGAGCACCCAGCCATGAGCACCCGACCCTCGAAGAAGCCCGCCCTCAAGAAGGAGACCCTGCGCACGCTCGAATCCGCCGAGCTGCCCCAGTTGGATGGCGCGGTGGGCGGCGCGACGCCTGGCTTCGGTGTCATCGACATCGATATCGGCAACAGCCCTTCGAAGACGGTGCAGCCCACCGTGGGGCCGCGTACGCGGACGCTGTGATTCAAGCCACGCACGCGCGAAACCCCTTGCATCGTGTGCGGTAGAACCCTCACGGCAGGCAACCTTCACACTGCCTGCCGTGCCCGCCCATCAAGGGCTGGTCGAGTGAACAGAGAATCCCGCAGGAGAGATGCACCTTGGGAAGGCCCCAAAACACACCCCACTTCGAGAAAGGCACCAACACTCACATTGCCTTTGTCTTCGCCTGCCCCGGCTGGCTGGAGCAATTCCACAAACGGCCCGCCGCCGGAGACACGGGGCAGAACCTGCATCGATTCCTGGAGATACTACGGGAATGGGGTGTGCCCGACATCCCTGCCCGCGAGCAATTGACCATCACCAACGCCCACGACGGAGTCATGTACTCCGAGCAGGATGGCGACACCCTGCCCTCAAGACAGCAGATAAGACAGACAGCAAATCTTGACCGCTTGAGGAAGGAGCTGAGACGCATCGCGGGCTGGGTGGTCTTCTGCGGTGAGGAGGCGCACTTCGCTGCATCGCTCCTGGAAGGCCATGCACCGGCAGCACCCAGCCACGGCATCGCTCGAATCCGCCACCTCGGCATGCAGTCAATCAACCAGGAAAAAACAGACATCTTTTCCCTGCCCATCGACGAAGAGACCATCAAGCGCCCCTGGCACAGGGCTCGAGCGCGACTTGAGGTCGTAGCAAAGGACCTCCTCACCCAGATGAACCTCTCTCAATATGTGCCCAGGGCCGAAAATCTGGGACGCGATATCATGTTGGCCCAGCGTGCCTGGGACGAAACAGTCATCGTAGGGCCCCAAAACCTGTCGCAAGCACAAGCCCGTCTTGTAAAGCGCACCGTCAAGGCGATGAACCTGGAGCTTGTTCGAGAGACACCCGTTGGCGACAAGACGCTCGGAACCTATGTCGCCTCAACGTCAAACAGCGCCGCTCCGAGCCAGGTCCCGTAGAGGGGACGGCGACGCGCCCTGCCCTCTTCTTCGCCCACGAAAAAGCCCCGGGCCCCATGCGAGAGCATGGAACACCGGGGCCAGGTGCACGGAGAGCCTCAAAGGGCTCCCGGCAAGTCCTACTGACCGCGCATCAACTGGGACTGCGCGAAGGCGGCGAGCTGCTGGGCGTTGAACTTGCCCTGCGCGATGTCGCCCGCCACGGTGGCGGCATTGCGGACCGTCTCCACGGTGTCCGCCAGCTTGCCCACGTTCTGCGCCTGGCCGAGCATGCTGCTCACGCCCGCCAGCGGGCCACCTGCCACCATGGACAGTCCGTTGTCGATGAACTTGTCCGCGAAAGGCTTTGCCAGCTGGCCAATGCCGAACGGCAGGTTGTCCAGCGCCTTGCCGACGATGTCCTTCAGCGGCCCGGTGATGGCGCTGAGCCCCTTGTCCAGCAGGCCGGAGACCTTGCCGAGCGCCTCGGAGACCTTGCCGAGCGCGTCGCCAATCCCCTTGGCCAGTCCGCCCAGGCCCCCCAGCGCCTTGCCGAGCCCGCCCAGCGCGTTGCTGATGCTGCTGGCGGCCTTGCTCGCGGCGTCAGCGGCCTTGCTGGCCGCGTTGCTCGCGGAGTTGCTCGCGCTGTTCGCGCCGTTGCTACCACCCGCGCCACTGGAGCCGCCGACGGACATGGGATTTCCTCGTGAAATGTAGGTTTACCTGATTATCGAGGACCTGGCGGGAGAGTTGCGTCCGCCGGATTAGAGCTCAGGCACTGGGGGCAGGTCCTTGAGGAGGGCCTGGCCCTTGGCCTCATCGACCTCGGCCCGCGGCTGATTCCCGTCGCCCCGCAGGGAGGGCTTGTTCTGGGAGCCGGACGGGTTCGCCTCGAAGCCCGTGGAGTAGGAGGACGGCGGCCCCAGGCCCAGCTCCCCTCGGGCGGCGCTCTTGAAGAACTCCCCCACCTCCTGGATGGACGGCGGATCATACCCGGCGGCCCGCAGCGCCTCGTCCGGGACGACCTTCAGCACCGGCTCCTTCTCCGGGTGCGTCGCGTAGTCGAGCACCAGCTCCACGTAGGCCGCCAGCTCCATCCCCACCGACTTGGCGATGCGCTGGGTGTCCGGGTCCGCGAGCAGCTCGGCGCGGACATTCTCCACGGGACGCGTGAGGCGGGGCTTCTGCTCGGACATGACGGACCAGCTCCATCGGCGGTGAAGTACGACCTCCAAGGTTAGCCGGACCTGGGAGCGGGCTCCAAGCTGTCGCCCCTTCCAGGCGCTCCCCGCCGTGCGAGCCCTCCACCTGGACAACCCGTCCGGGGACTGTCCACCAGCCGACACTTCTCACGCCCTCCAGGGCACACCCCGAGTGAAGTGTAAAATATAAGGAACTCGGGGATTACTGGCGCCATCCCTGGCGTCGGTCGTCCCTCGTTCCAGACAGTCAAACACTGCCGAGGGAGCCATTACATGCACCATGTCTTGAAGTCCGCCGTCTGCCTTACCGCGCTGCTGGCGGCGCCCGCATGGGCGTTCAAGCCGGAAGCGCCATCCGCGCCGGGCTCACTGGCGAGCCAGGCCTTCTTCAAGCCCGAGCTCACCATCCCCAGCGGACAGCTGTCGCTCGAGGAGGCGCTGCCGAAGCTGAGCCGCGCGAGCGCCAGCGCGTGGGATGACTTCTTCGCGCGCAACGGCCGCGGCTTCCAGGTCTACGTCGATGCCCAGACGGGCACGGCCGCCAACGTCATGGGCTCCATTCCCCTCATCCCGGGCACCGGCGTGGGCAACAAGCTCACGCTGGAGAGCGTGCGCCAGCAGCTCGGGCGCGGCGTCGCGCGGGTGGACTCCGCCGTCGTGGGGGACCTGGTCCTGCGCTTCGTCGGCACCAACCAGGCCGCGCTCGGCGTGGACGTGCTCCAGTTGGGAGAGCCCCGCGTCGAGCAGATCTCCGAGCACCTGTGGCAGGTCTCCATCCCCCAGCAGCTCAAGGGCATCCCCGTCCGCTACGGCCGCCTGGCGGCCACCATCAGCCACGGCAACCTGGTGCTGATGGGCACCGAGTCCTGGGCCAACGTGGGCATCTCACCCCTCCCGCTGCTCGCCGCCGAGCAGGCGATGATGACGGGCTTCGAGCGCTTCGGCATCTATGAGAGCCCCCCGACGCTCTGGAAGCAGCCCACGCTCGAAATCGTCCCCGTGGCCCGCCAGGGCGCGGGCTTCGGCGAGTCCTACGGCCACCAGCTCGTGTGGAGCTACGGCTTCCAGCAGCCGGGTGAGCACCAGCGCTGGAAGGTCACCGTCGACGCCACCCGCGGCGAGGTGCTGTCGCTCGAGGACGACAACCACTACTTCGACGAGACCATCAAGGGCGGCGCCTTCCCGCTGACCAACACGGAGTCCTGCACCGCCACGGCGACGTGCGGGGTGAGCTTCGCCAACACGCCCATGCCCTGGGCCGACACCGGCTTCGCGGCGCCGGACGACTACACGGACAGCGCCGGCGTCTTCAACTACACGGCGGGCACCACCACCACCACGCTCAACGGCAAGTACATCCGCATCCAGGACAACTGCGGCCCCGTCACCGCCTCCGCCGCGGGCACCATCGACCTGGGCGGCGTGACGACGCAGCACGACTGCGCCTCGCCGGGCTTCTCGCTGGGCAACACCTCCGCGTCGCGCAGCTCCTTCTACGAGCTGAACCGGATTGCCCAGATTGCCCGAGGCTGGCTGCCCACCAACGCGTGGCTCAACGGCCAGCTCACCTCCAACATGAACATCGTCAGCACCTGCAACGCCTTCTGGACCGGGTCCACGGTCAACTTCTTCCGCAGCGGCGGCGGGTGCCGGAACACGGGCGAAATCGCCGCCGTGTTCGACCACGAGTGGGGCCATGGCATGGACGACAACGACGTCGCCGGCACGCTGTCGAACTCCAGCGAGGCCTACGCGGACATCGCGGCCATCTACCGGCTTCCCACGTCGTGCGTGGGCCACGGCTTCTTCCAGACCGTGGACCAGGGCTGCGGCATGACGCCGGACGGCACGGGCTACAACGTGAACGAGGCCCAGACGGGCGCGCCCTGGTGCGCCAGCCGCTGCTCGGGCGTGCGTGACGCGGACTGGGCGGCCCAGGTGCCCAACACGCCCGCCACGCCGCAGAACTTCGTCTGTGGCCGGTGCGGCGGCGGCGGCGGACCGTGCGGCAGGCAGGTCCACTGCGCGGCGTCTCCCGTCCGTCAGGCGGCGTGGGACCTGGTCGCTCGCGACTTGCGCGCCGCGCCCTTCAACTACGACGCCAACACGGCCAACATCATGGGCAACAAGCTGTTCTACCAGGGCAGCGGCAACATCGGCACCTGGCACGCCTGTGACTGTACGCTCGGCACGTCGAGCGGCTGTGCCGCCACCAACGGCTACATGCAGTGGCTGGCCGCGGACGACGACAACGGCAACATCGTCGACGGCACGCCGCACATGTCGGCCATCCACGCCGCCTTCGCCCGCCACAACATCGCCTGCTCCGCGCCGGCCCGCATCAATGCGGGCTGCTCGGGCGGCCCCACCGCGGCGCCCACCCTCGCGGTGACGCCGGGTGTCGGCCAGGCATCCCTGTCCTGGAGCGCGGTGGCCGGAGCCAACCAGTACTGGGTGATGAAGTCCGACGGCTTCGCCGCGTGCAACTTCGGCAAGGCGAAGGTCGCCACCGTCACCGGCACCACGTACACGGACACGGAGGTGATGGCGGGACGCCAGCACTGCTACTCCATCGTCCCCGCCAGCAGCAACGCCTGCTACGCGCCCGCCAGCACCTGCACCTGCACCACGCCGACCTGAGGTGACGGGTGAGTCCCGGCGCGGCCCCGTCAAAGGCCGCGCCGGTGTTTCCGGCTCAGCTCGCTAGTAGATGAACGTCACCGTCGAGTTGCACGGATGGGTGCCGTTCACCACGTCCGTCAGGGTGATGTCGTTCGCCGGGTTGACGGTCGACTTGGGGAAGCCCCCCTGGCCGGGGAGCCACGGCCACGGCGCGCCCGAGTTGAACCGGGTGAAGCCGCCCGTCGGGGTGTAGATGGGGTAGGTGGGATTCGACGGGTTGGGGTTGGAGAAGATGGTCAGCGTGGCGGCGCAGCTCGCGGGCGCACCGACCGGGAACTCGATGCCCACCTCCTGGTCCACGTTCGGGCGGCTGTTGTAGAGGACGACGAAGGGGATGCTCGGCGTCACCGTGTCCGTGAAGGGCACGAAGGTGTTGCTCGCGTTCTGCAGCGCGAGGTTCAGCTTGATGTCGTAACAGCTCGCGGGGAAGCCCACGAACTCGACGATGGTGCAGGCGGGGTTGGTGAACTCCAGGTCGATGTTCCAGGTGCCGAGGCCGCCGTTGGAGGGGACGACCGAGCTGGGCGTGGACGCCGGTCCGCCGATGAGCGTGAAGGTGCTGCCGGAGCTGTCCGGGCGGAAGTTGGCACGCTGCTCCACCCAGCGGTTGATGGTGGCATCGAACCGCCACGCGGCGGCACGGCAGGCCCCCGTGAACACGCAGGCCGGCATCACCCCGCCGGCCGCCTGAGGAACGCGGATGGAGACCTGGGCGGTCCGGTCCTTGGCCAGGTTCAGCGCCTGGCCATCCGCGGTGGTCGCGCCGATGAAGAAGGCGCCCACGGACTCCAGGGCGACTGTCTGGCCATTCTGGTTCACCGCCGTGTAGTCACCGGGCATGTCACGCGGACCGTAGGTGGCGGCGGAGACGAGCACCGTGCCCGTCACCGGCTGGCCGGCGGCGTTGACCAGGGAGCCCGCGGGGATGTTCACCACCAGGCCGCCCGTCTCCATGACGATGTTCTGCGTCGAGCTGAACTGCTTGATGGGCGCGCGCGGCAGGACGTGGGTGATGTTGAGCCGGCTCGCGCTCAGGTAGTCCGTATCCGGCGCGAAGCCCGACTTGCTCACGCTGATGACGTAGCCGTTCGTGTTGGTGACGGACACGAAGTACTTGCCCGCCGTGTCCGTGGTCCGGTTGATGCCGTTGATGACCACCGTGGCGCCGGCAATCGGCTGGCCGCTGGGGTCCACCACGGTGCCGGTGAAGGTCGCCAGCTCCTGCGACACCGTCCCTTCGAGCACCTCCCCGGGAGCCTTCTGCGAAGGCTCTACCGCGGGACCTTCAAGGCACCCGAACGAAAGCACCGCGGGCGCCAGGACTGCGAGACACCAATTCCTCATCGTCATGACAGGTTCTCCTCGGCTGCGTTTACGGCGGCCGGGGACCAAGGACTGGCGCCGGCCGGCACGGCGAGGACACCGTAATGAAAAAGTGAAGAAGCACACACTCCGGGTATGCCCGAAAGGACAGGTGAGTGTTGAGTGGTCGACGATTCACCCCGGGTCGCTCGTGCCCGCCCACTCGATGGCGCAGGGCGGCAAAGGGGCCCTCTTGCGGCTCGCCGGACGCTCCGAAGGCTGGGCGGTCCTCCAACGACAGCTCATCCCTGCTTGGGGGGAAGTTGTTCATCCCCTCGCCGCCCTCTGCTCCTCCCATCCGCACGACTGCCCCGCCGTGGCTGACTTCAATAATGGCGACGGGTCTGGGGATTACGCTCGGCTCGACAGCGCCAACACCCGCTTCGTGCAGGCCAACGGCACGGGGACCGGCTCGCTCAGGGTGTCTGTGTATGCTTCGACTCCCAGTTGCCATGGCAATCGACCTTGCATTCAGTGACCGGGATGCCAAGGCAGCGACGTTCATGCTGAACGTGTTCCTGCCTCCGTGAGGGCCCTCCGCATGTCACGAGCGCGGGCGACCAAACGGCTGATGTCCCTTCAGGAGAAGTACTGGAAGCTGCTGGCGAACGCGGGAGCCAGGACGGTGAATGATAGTGTCTAGGCTCCCAAGCAGCCCCGTGCCCTCATGAACTGCCACCCTTGGACCGAACAAGACGATGACGACTCCCTCGTGAGGCTCATGAAGCTTCCCAAGGAGATCGACGCCAAGAGCTACATGCTCACCAAGGGCGTTCCGGTGAGCAGTTGGTTCCCCTCCGACGTTGTCTTCGACTTCGCGCCCAATGGCGGCATGAAGCCAGGGGACTCCGTCCGCAACGTGCTGGGCCTGCACATCGTCTCGGAGAAGCTCCGGGACATCCTCGTCTCCAGCGCGGGTGCCCGCTTCGAGTTCCTGCCCGTGAAGCTGCGCAACCACAAGAAGAAGCTCGTGCCAGAGCCCTACTACGTGGCCAACCTGCTCGACGTGGTGTCGTGCGTAGACCGGGCGCGCTCGGTCTTCACCGTGAACGAACTGTTCAAGGACAGGCTCCGCGACTTCGAGAGACTGGTGCTGGACCCTGGCAGGCTGGGGCCAGACACGAAGCTCTTCCGGCTGGGGGAGAACACGGAGTTGGTCGTCGTCCGAGAGGACCTGGCTCGCGCCATCCTCCATGCCGGCTGCACGGGCATGAAGTTCATGCCCATGGAGGACTACGGCGCGGAGCTCAGACTCAAGGACAACTACGACCTCTGAGTCCAAGACCTGCCCCATGCGCACCGTCATCCTCAACCTCAGCCTCGAGTTGGAGCCATTGCGCGAGGCCCTGGGCAAGCCAGCAGCGTCGCCGGCTCAGCACGCGCGGCGGCTGCACGAGGTTTCTCGGCATGAACGCATGCTGGGAATCGCCTTGCTGCTGGCGGAGGCGGACACCGACGGATTCTTCAGCCACTTGACCCTGTCGGCTGAGGCCCATGCCCGACTGTTGCGCGAAGCGAGGGACAGCGGGCAGGCCACACGCTTCGCGGGGACTGGCAACTTCCACCCTTTCTGCGACGCGCTGGTCGCCGGACAAGTCCCTCTTGCACGGGAGATGGCGCGCCTGGCGCCGGAGCAATGGATACCCGGCGAGGAGTACGAGGAGGACTTCGTCTACGGCCGCTTCCTCCACGCCCTGCTGCTTGACGGCGACCAAGGACTGGAGCAGCAAGAGGCGCTGCTTGACCGGATGGCCAGGCTGGACCCCGAATGGGAGCCCCGCCAACGCCTGTGCCGAGCGCTCTTCGAGCGGGATGCCCACGCCTTCGAGGTCGCGCTGGTGGAAGCAGCCAGCGAACACCAGCGGCGCTGCGACGAACTCGCGGCGACACGCTTCTCCCCTACCCTGGAGAACCATACGGAGCGCTATGTCTTCATTGAGGGACTGGCCCTGCTTCGTCTGGCGAAGGCGGCGGGACTCCAGACAGAGCCAGAGCACAAGCTCATGCCGTCCCTGGCGCGATGGAGGGACTGAGGCAGGGGTCCGGAACCTGTCAACGCGGGTGTGACAACGAATTCGTGAGATGACTGCACGGGTGCCTATCCAGGCAGCCAGCTCGAAACGGTGGACGAATCTCCCCCGGCAGGTCAGTCCCATGGGAGCGACGTCCCCGCTCCTTTCCGCGCCCCTCATGGGCTGTCACACTTCCAGGCGCACCCACAGATATCAGAATGGCGTTGAGGGAGCGGTGCTTCGCCGCGCCTCGACCCTCCGGAAGGCCTTGCTTGAAAACGTTCGCGTCGAAAGCCGAGGGGGTTCCGGACACCAGGCCCGAGCACGAACACGCCGCCAGGAGCGGCGTGAGCGACAGTCCCTCGGAAGGCACCGCCGCGGGCCCCTCGCTGCCCCAGGGCCCGAGGGTCGCCTCGTTGATGCAACTCCAGTCCATGTACGACCGGAGTCCACGCGTCACCGCCCAGGCGAAGCTGGCGAGCGCGCTGTCACCCCCACCCGTGCAGCGGAAGAAGAACCGCACGGGCCTGCCCGACACCCTCAAGGCCGGCATCGAGTCGCTCTCCGGCAAGTCCATGGACGCGGTCCAGGTGCACTACAACTCCTCCCAGCCCGCGCAGCTCCAGGCCCACGCCTACGCTCAGGGGACCGACATCCATCTGGCCCCCGGTCAGGAGCGCAACCTGCCTCACGAGGCCTGGCACGTCGTGCAGCAGGCCCAAGGGCGTGTCTCGCCGACAGCGCAGACCCAGGGCGTCGCCTTGAACGACGAAGCCACCCTGGAGGCGGAGGCGGACCGCATGGGCGCGCGCGCCGCCTCCAGCAGGGTGGAGAACGACGCGCAACCCACGCAGCGAGTCGCATCCGCGGGCGGCACGGTGCAACGCTCCGTCATCCTGGGGAGGACGCCCACGTCCTGGTACCACCTGTTCTCGGGCTCGACGATGAAGCGGCTCCTGACGATGGACGACTACGACGATGTCCTGGCCAAGGTGATGGCGTACCTCCTGGAACTGCCGGACAAGGCCACCCCTGAGGACGGAGTCAGCTCCAAGAATGTCGCCGCGTGGAAGGGCCTGAAGGAACATGCCCTCAAGAATGAAGGTCAGATAGCGAGGACCCTCGCCCGCTGGATTGGCGCGCATACGACGGCGGTCGCCTCGACCACGGGCGTCGACGAGCGGGCCGAGTGGAAGGAGTTCGAGTCCATCGAGGAGCTGGCGCTCGCCCTGGCGCATGAAACGCATCCCCAATACCAGAAGAACCTGGCGTTCGAAGGCCAGCTGGCCGACCTCGTCAACAACGACGACTGGGTGAGGACGCAACTCGAATCCCTCCGGGAGAAGGTCGACGAGTTCATGGGGGCGGAGGTCTCGTACTTCCGACAGCTCGTCGAACCGCTGGAGCGTCGCCTGGTCGGCAGCTATTCCTGGCAGAAGACCGTCACCAGCCTCTTCAGCGTGTTCAAGGACACCGACAAGCGCGAGCCCACCGGGGCCATCTCGGAGAACAAGCAGGTCATCACCGCGCAAATCACCTTCCTGCATGACTTGATGGAGCGCTGGAGCTCGTCGGGCGCCGGGTCCATGGCGGCGAAGCTCCACGAGACGCTCGGCGTCGTGCCGGTGTTGCCGGATGCGCCCGACAAGGCGTTCGAAACCACCATGCTCGATGAGGACCGCTCCGAGTTCACCGGAAGCAAACCTCCGAGCGTCCGGCACTACCGAGCCACCAAGAAGGTGGACCAACAGGAACGCGACGAAGTCCTGCTCGACCTGACCATCACACGGGCAATCCGCGCGGCGGAGAAGTCGCTCGCGGCCCTCGACAGGATTGGGCGTCTGCGGCAGGCGGTGACGCAGGCCTCGACCCCCGATGAGAAGGAGGACCTGGAGCGGGAGATCGCCGAGCTGGAGAGCAGAATCGAGGCCCGCAAGGCCAGGCTCGCGTTCGAGGGCCTCGGACAGCTCAGCTTCAACGACAACCAGACGCCCCAGCAGACCGTGGAGGGCCGCGTGGAAGAGGGACAGAAGCTGCCGCCCTACGGAATGATTGCCAGCTACCTCAAGACGCAGCAGCAGGAGCGCGCCAAGGACAAGCTGAAGCGCGTCACCGTCGGGAACATCGACAAGTCGTCGAAGGCCAAGGGGCGGCGCAACGTCGGCACCCGGCTGGAGAACAACCCGGACACGCTGCTCGCGCGGCTCATGTCAGCGCCCATCACCGCCGGGCGCTCGATGACCACGGCGCGGATGCTGCAACTCGTCGAGCGGGTGGGAGGCTCCGACGAGGAGAAGACGGCGGTGGCCTACGCGCTGTTCGCCTTTTGGGCGCGCACGTACAACCAGGGCCTGACGCCGGTCCACACCTTCCACGAGACACTGGACGTGGCGCAGAACTTCGGCGTTCCCTACAAGGCGTTCCACTACCCGACCTCGGTGGACGGAACGCTCGACCTGATGACGCCGGGCGGGTTCGTCCCCATGTCCGAGGTGGCGGGAGGCTCCGTTCCTGACGGGGAGTGGGACGCCGGTGAGCATGGCAGGGAACACATGCGGCGGTGGAACGCGTTCCGAAGCCTGCTCGACACCGTGCCCCGCGCCATCCGCCTTGGCGGGCGGGATGACGAGCACGGCAGGGACGAGGTAGACCTCGACTTGATGCATGTCGGTGCCGATTCAGCGACGAAGAAGCAGGAGGGTGGCTCCGAATCCGTTCGTCGCGGCTTCCCGGCGGACGAGTTCCCTCTCAGGCGGAATGAAGGAGGCGGAGACTGCCTGTTCCACGCCCTGGAGGGACACGACCTGGACGCCACCGAGGTCCTCGCGCTGCGGCGCCAAATCGCCGACGTGAGGCGGCAGATGCCTCAGGACCGGGACAACATCAACGCCTGGAACATGATTGCCGCCCTCCATCAGACGCCGAGAACCACCACGTCCGCGCACCGGCTGATGGCCGACCGCGACGAGGTCCCCAACGACGTCTACGCCTCGATGCAGGAGGTCCCCGGCATCTACGCCGGGGACGATGAACTGGTCCAGTACTGCCAGTTGAAGGGCATCCGCGTGGCCGTGGTGTCCTGGAACGGCGAGCTGCAGATCGCCGACGGCCACGGAATCCAGCAGGTGAACTACGACGAGGGCGGGCAGGCAGAGGCGCTGCAGGGGGTGCTGGCCGCGACCGACCTCGCCCTCTACAAGTCACCGGGGCATTGGGAGCGAATCGACAGGTGACCTTCACCAAGATTCACGGCGTCTTCGCTGGCGGCCCGCTCTTGTTCGCGCTCTTTCCCAGACGCTCGCGAAGCGATGCGTTCTCGCGCTCCAGGGACTGGAGCCGCTCCATCAAGGGATTCGTCAGCTCGCGCACCTCGTCCTCCGTGAAGCGTGGGGTGATGTGCTGAGGGCAGTTCCAGTCCAGTCCCTCGACATGCAGCACGAAGATGCGTTCGGCCGGTGCGTTTCCCGCGACGCGGGAGAAGGTCTCCGGGTCGTCGGCGCGCGTCACCGTCGTGGCGCGTGCCAGGACCTTGAGTCGCGCGCGGTTTGGATAGTCGACGAAGATGAGCGCGACGCGCTCGTCGCTCGCGACATTGCCGACAGAGATGTACTGCCGGTTGCCTCGCAGGTCGGCGAAGGCGAGCGTCCGCTCGTCGAGGACGTGCACGAACCCCTTGGGCCCACCGCGATGCTGGATGTAGGGCCAGCCCGACTCTCCGATGCTGGCCATGTAGAAGCTGTCACGCTCGCCGAGGAAGCCCACCTCGTCCTCGCCGAGTGTGTCGGGGGTGCTCGGGCCCTGCTCCAGACGCGCGTAGGAGCGACGACTCCCCATCCGCTCCTGGGCGGCCTTCACCTGGGGAGTGAAGGCGATTTCCGAAAAGCCGCGCATCGTTCGTCTCCTTTCGTGCTCAGCAGGCGTGGGGGTGAACGGCAGAGAAGCCGTCCCCGCGCCCCGTGGAGGCGGTTCGTGCCACCACACCAGGAACATGGCGCCCTGCCCCGTCGATGAGAATGAGCAGTCAGTGCAATCCATTTTTGCGTATTCTGGAAGAATCATGGACCGCCTTGATTCGCTCCGCGCCTTCATCGTCGCCGTCGACCGAGGCAGCCTGTCCGCCGCCGCGCGAGCACTCTCCCGCTCTCCAGCCTCTGTCACCCGCGCCATCGCCTCGGTGGAACAGCGCCTCGGGACGACGCTCCTGCGCCGCACGACGCGCTCGCTCCGGCTGACAGAGGCGGGCGAGCGCTACCTCACCGTGGCGCGCCGCGTGCTGGCCGACCTCGACGACGCGGAGAAATCCGCGGGCGCGGCGGCGGCCGAGCCGCAGGGGCTGCTCACCGTGACGGCGCCCAGCTTGTTCGGCTCGCTCCATGTGCGCCCGCTCGTGGATGAATACCTCGCCGCGAACCCGCAGGTGCGCGCGCGGATGCTCCTGCTCGACCGTGTCGTCAGCGTGGTCGAAGAGGGCATCGACGTCGCGGTACGCATCGGCCAGCTCGCTGACTCCGCGCTCATGGCGACCACCGTGGGGAGCGTGCGCCGCGTCGTCGTCGCGAGCCCCGCGTATCTCGCGCGGCACGGGCGACCGACCTCGGCCGCGGCGCTCGCGGAGCACCGCTGCATCGTCTGCACCGGCATCACCCCGAACGACACGTGGACGTTCGGCGCGCGTCGGGAGGGGGAGCGTGGGAAGCAGGTGCGGGTGACGCCGGTGCTGAGCGTCAACCTCGCGGAGGCCGCGATAGGTGCCGCGACGAACGGCGTCGGCGTGACGTGCGTCCTCTCGTATCAGGTCACCGAGTCCGTCCGCTCCGGCGCGCTCGTGGTGCTCCTCGCCGAACTCGCGCCGCCCCCGGTGCCGGTGCACCTCGTCTATCCCGCGACGAGCGCGCGCACGGCGAAGGTCCGCGCATTCGTGGAGCTGGCGGCGCCTCGCCTTCGAGCGACGCTCGCCGAGCGGAAGGGGCGTCCCCGCGCCGTGTAGCAGCGTGGGCAGTTCGTTCCTTGAGCCCACTCAGCCGCCCCTCCCGGAGTCCCCCCCGCGCGCCCGCTCAGTCGACTCGCGCGTAGAGGGAGGCGGCGGCCTTCAACCGCTCCATGGCTCCGGCATCGAGCTTTCGCTGGCAGCTCAGGCGAAGGCCCCGGTCACTGAACCTGGCTGCCGCGCGAAGGACTGTCACGAGCGAGTCGACGTGGCGCTCACTCACCAGCGTTGCCTGCACGGGCACCTCCGCGCCAAGGTCCACCGAAAGCTTCCAGGCTCCCGCCAGGGAGGCATCGAAGCGATGCAGCCTGGGCGCCAGGGAAGAAGCGGCGCAGAGGGCCACCGCGCTCGGCTCGGCCCTGGAGAGCTCCAGCCAGGTCAGGTGCGGCAGCGCGGCCAGTGCCTGGAACAGCCTGGGCTCGCGCGCGCCCTTCACCTCCAGGCGCCGCACGGGCAGCGCATGGGCGCCCAGCTCACGCGCCAGCGCCTCCGACACGTTCCTCATCCGCACCACGCCACGCAGGTGCGGATGCGTAAGCCACCGACTCCAATGCACGGCGGGTCCAGCCCATTCGGCAACGTCGTTCCAGTCGAGTTCCTCCACCGTGCCCCAGGCCGGCCCTGGCACGGGCTCGCCCTGCGCGAAGATGGACTCCTTCATTCGGACCGCCACGGGAAAGCCTCGTGCGAAGCGTGCGCACCCCCGCTCGATGACGGACCCCAGCGGCGCCTCCCACTTCTCCCGGTTCGCCACCAGCAGTTGGAGGATGCGGTCCTCGTCGGGCACCTCGGCGTACTGGAGCACGATGAATTCACCCAGCGGGTCGCCCAGCTCTAGCAACTGGTCGGCCAGCACCCTCCGCGAGGAGTCATCCTCCGGCACGGCATGGATGCGGGCGAGCAGCGCTTCCCGCGTGGAGGAGACCCGACGCTCCGTGGCCGTCCGTGCATCGATGGCCTCCCGCAACACCTCACACCGGGCCTGCGTCTCCTCGTCGAGGATGGGAGGAACCCATGCGGCCCCCATGCGGATGACGATGTCGAGCTTCTCCGCCCAGAAGGACAGCCCGGCGGGGAGTCTGCCTCGCAGCGCATGAAGGACGTTCACGTCGTAGGGCGGCCCCACGTGCATGAGCAACCCGCACAGCGCGTCCAGGACCTCGGAGTCCTCGGCCACCGGCATGAGCGCGATGGCGAGCAGCGGAGGCACGAGCCGGGGGTCCGCCGCCCGCTCTCGAAACTTCGGGATTCGCCACGCGGTCTCTTGCCGATTCCCCTGCCTCGCATGCGCCAGGAGCGCCATCAGCTCCCTTGGCAGGTCCATGAGATGCCTCGGCTCGCGCGTCTGCCACCAGGAGGAGCTGACGTCGAGCGGAGTGAGGCCGACCGCGAGGCGGTCCGAGAGCTGCTGCGCGAGCGCGATGAGGGGCTCCGCGCGGGCTTCAGACCAGCCCTCCAACAGCCGCTGGAGTGCCTCCTCCTCTTCATGTCGCTCGAAGGACTCCGTCGCGCGCGCCAGGAGGTCGTTCAGGATGTTGCTCACCTCGCCAGCGTAGCGGACCGCCGCCCCGATGCCGACCCACGCCGCACGTGCCCGCCTCGATGACCTGTCCATAGGACAGCGTCACGTTCCGGTTGGCGGTGTTCCGCGAGCCGCTGTTCGTATGTGTGACACTGAATGCATAGCTCCCCCGAAGAGCGCCACAGGCCGGTCCACCATGTTCCGCGCCCTTGCCAGCAGGAGGGGGGCCGCACTTCTCATTCTTGAACCCGGTACGTGGGTTCATGAAAGCGCGTGGCGCGTGTCGGGCCCCCATCCTCCCGACACGGCGCCACGGGCTCACGGAAGGGCCTGTGGACGGAAGCCCGACCTCAGGGCGACAGCTTCAGGATGAGGCCCTTGCCGCCCTCGGCGGAGTACTCCGTCTGGTCGACGCGGATGACCTCGCCATCCTCGAGGTAACCGCCGAAGAGCGTCTGACCCGAGGACGTCACGCCCAGCAGCGTCAGGTTCAAACCCTCTCCCACGGCGCGGGACCAGCGGTGGGTGCCGTCGGGGCCATGACTGACCACGAAGGGGCTCTCCTCGCTGGCCTGATAGGGATTCAAGGTGCCGCCCCCCAGGTCCGTCTCGTAATCGAACACACCGCCCGTCACCAGGTTGCCCTGGGCGTCCACGAAGAGGCCGGAGACGTATTCGCGGAAGATGCCGCCGTACAGGCGCCCCCAGCGGTCCGCCGCGGAGGACTCGAGCACCCCCAGCACCATGTCGGAGTTCTCCGTGGCGTTCGTCAGTGATGTGCCCGCGAAGGTGAAGGTGCCGCGGACATCGCCGCTGAAGGCCACGGCATCTCCCGGCAGCACCGCCACCCCTGTGATGTTGCCCCGAGCCCCTTCGAGGCGACGCACCCAACCCTGCTCACCGGTGGACTGGAAGCGCGCGATGAAGGGCGTGTTCCAGGGCACCGAGCCCAGTTCGTTGGTGCCGCTCGTGGTACCACCCACCAGAATGGCGCCCTGGCTGTCGGTCGCCACGGACAGACCGAGCGTGTCTCAGTCGGCGCCCGCAGCATAGGCACGGGACCACATGTGCGTCCCATCCCAGGCGAACTTCGCGAGGAACATCCCCCGGCGGGCGGTGGGTTCCCGGCTGAAGGGCCCCGCGTCCAGAATCCCTCCGCCCAGGTCCATGCGGCCCCGGAAACCGCCGGTGATGATGATGCTGCCGTTCGCGTCGGTGGCGATGCCGCTGGCCGCGGGATGTCCCTGCTGGGGCGTTCCCTGCTCATCGATGAACGCGCGGAAGGCCTTGCCCCAGACGAACTGCCCGGAGGGACTGAACTTCGCGATGAAGAAGCCATTCATGCCGGTCCCCGTGCCAGGAAGGGGGCCGGTGCCGAAGTCCAGCGGGCCCATGAAGCTGCCGTGCAGGAGGACGTTGCCCAGGGGCGTCAGCTCGATGCCGCCGAACGTCGCCCAGCCCTGGACCGTGGGGAAGTCCCGAAGCCACGCCTGGGAGCCATTCGCCCCGTAGCGGGTCAGCCGCATCCCCATGGCGGTGTCCGTGGAGTACGTCTCCACGGTGACGAAGCCGCCATTGGCGTCCGTGGCCAGGGCCCGGGGCAGCGTATCCGGGCGGAGGACCTGGGTGACGGCACCACCGGTGCCCCGGTGTTGGCACCGGGGCTGGCCCTCACGCACCCGCAGCCGAAGCACGGGGCCCCGGTCATACCGGGGATGCCGGGTCGAGACGAAGTCCGTGCCGTCCCCCGCCTCGGGGAGGAGGGCAAAGGAATACAGGCCATTGCCTGTCACGTGGGCCGTGACGTCGTACTCCACGAAGGTGCCGGAGGCGACGGCGCCCACGTTCGCGAGCGGGGCGCCGAGCGGAGCGGGGCGGTTGTTCCACGTCAGCGCATAGGCGGACCAGTCCGGGCTGGTGGCATGGACGGCGGGGCCGTTGCTGGAGCCATCCTGGGCGTAGAGCCTCAGCGTCGCCTGGAGGATGTTGACGGTCGATGCGACATCGACCCGGAAGCGCAAGTACGCCTCCTGCCGGGGGGGGGCCGTCGGAGAGGAGCACCTCGGACGTGTCGTGCGGCGTGTCAGGCGCGTCCCGCGCGACGTACGTGTCGTCCAGGGGCCTCCACGACGGGGTGTACTCGGCCCCCAGGTCCTCACAGCCGGGAGGCAAGGCCTCCGCGGCCGCCGTCACCTCCGTGGCCTGAAACTGCGCCTCCCCGGCGGTCTCCACCACCGCGCCGCCACATCCCACCACCATCCCCATGATGGGCAACCAACCCCATCTCTTCCCGCACTGTGTCGCAATCACTTGCGCCTCCTGGACCCGATGTCCGTCGCCAGGTGATTGCACCCGCAGTACCAATCAAAGACATCCCCGGGTCCCAGGAAGCGTGAAGGAGTCATCGTGTCCGCGCGGTTGGGAATGGCGCCTCTGTTTCCCTGTCATGCCGGAACAGTGGCCCGGGAGGGCAGCGGAATGTCCACATACACTCCGACCGCGCACGGATTCCGAAGACTGCCTCATGCTCAGCACCCCTCGAAGTCGACGAAGAGGGGCCAGATGAGCAGCAAGCCCTTCGAGTCCACCACGCGCACCCAGCCTTGCCGACGCGAGGCGCCCACCCCGGGCCGGGCCTCCTCGGGCACGTAGTCCAGGACCTCCGCGTAGTCGCCCACCCGGCGCCCCAAAACCACCGTCTCGAAGAGCATGCGGTCCACCACGGCCGCTGAGTCATCAGGGGCCTGGCGCAACACCTGCTTCTGGTCGCCGTGGCGGAGGGCCTGGAACTCGACGCCCCTGTCCTTGAAGGCCGCGAGCGTTCCCAGGCTCTCGACGGTGACGAACGCCGCCGTGGGGCTGTCCAGCGAGCCTCTTCGAAGCCAGACCTGCTTCCCGTTCCGGAGGTCGATGGTGACGCGGGCATAGACCTCCCCGGGTTGCGTCGGTGAGCCCGCGAGCTCGACGCGCTCGACCGCCGGGTAGCAGTACCCCTCGAAGAAGCTTCCCTCCCGCGTGAGGCTCAAAGGGCGCGTCTCCTCCTTCCGGATGACACCGCTGAAGGAGAAGCCATCACGGCCGCGCGTGTAGACCGGCACCTCGTTCGTGGTGTCCTGGGTGAACTCGACGCAGACCACATCCGTGACGTCGCGCAGGAACGCATCGGGAATGGCCGCGCGAGGGGGGAAGGTCGTCTGCTCGTCCGCGAACGAGGGCAGCGCCCACAACGCCACGGCGAGAGCACACGAGCGGAAGGTGGAGCGAAAGGCATTCATGGCCGCACCCGATTGCAGCACGCGGGCCAGCCCACTTGCCTCGAGCAAGCCAGCGTAACGACAGCGCCCCGAGACAGTCGGAGACCCGCCGTGTGGCTGGCCAGCCGCACCGTGTGTCGGACTCCCTCAACGAGGGGTCGTCCTGGGGCGCGCGTCCCTGGACAAGCGTTGCACGACCCGCCTCGCCGCCCCAGGTTTGAGGACCCGGCACCGCGTGTCGGTGGTGGGAATCGCCGGGCGTGGACAATCTCTGAACACGAAAGCGGCCCTGCGTCCGTGCCCTTCGCGCGGGGTCATGACAGCCCTTCTCGGCTCCGGGCCATTCTGGCTGAACGTCGCATGGCCAAGGAGGCCTGTCCCATGGGCCCGGGCCAGCGCCTCCCACCAGGTTGGGCTGAACCCAGCGGTCCAGCCCAACCTCGCGCGTTGCGCCCCAAGTCACGAACACCCCAACCGACCAGGTCTTCAAGCTTTCACACTCCCTGTGAAATTCTAGACTCAGCACATCCCACAGTGTCAGATGAAACAACACCCGGCAGAGCTGTTCCGGGTGCTCATCAGAGGGGGAAGTTCCAACATGACGAAGCAAGTCGAGACGAGGCGGGCGCCCGCATTGCGGGGCGTTCCTGCTGGGATACGTGTGCGGTTGGGTTTGGGGACGCTGTGCGCGGGACTGGCGCTCCTGCCAGGGGCCGCGCTGGCGGCGGCGCCCATGGGGGCTGTGCAGAGCATTTCATCGGATGGGTACGTGAGGGGTTGGGCCTATGCCCCCAACGTCCCGTCGGGCTCGGCCGAGGTGCGCTTCTACCTGGACGGCCCCTCCGGGCCGCTCTTGGGCACCGTGCAGGCCAACGAGTTCAGTGCCGCCGCGCAGGCGGCGGGCATCTCCGGCAACCGGGGCTTCAGCTTCCAGCTCCCGCTGCAGGACCGGAACGGCCAGGCGCACACCGTCTACACCGTCGCCTCGGACCCGTCGTTCGACGATGGCGGCGCTGTGAACATGGCCACCGCGTGCACCATGAGCAACGGCGCCGGAGCGGAGGCGCGGGCCCGCGGCTCCGACGATGCGTTCTCGTGGGAGTGTTTTCGCAGGCCGGGCGACAACAACGTAGGAGGGCCGGACCTGTGGGGCTACTGCGCGACGAAGGGCAGTGGCTTCGAGCCCTATCTCAAGGGCCCGGTGGTCGCGACGAATGCGGCGTACAACTGGGTCTGCCGCAAGCCCCAGACCTACACACTGGACATGAACGTCGCGTGCACCAAGAACTTCGGCTCGGGTGTCGAGGGGCGCGCCACCAACGCCAATGACGCCTACACGTGGGGCTGCTTCCGGACGACCTCCGTGCCCGAGACGAGGGTGGTGGATCCCGACCTGAATGGCTATTGCACGCAGCGGGTGGGCTCGGGCTACTACCCCACCCTGAACGGCCCCCAGGTTGGCTCCTATGCCTCGTACAACTGGGTCTGCCGCAAGTCGGGCTACTCCGACCAGCCCCTCATCATGAACACCGCCTGCCAGATTCGGAACGGCGCCAGCTCCTTTGCTCGCGCCAGTAACATCAACGACGCGTACACCTGGGGCTGCTACAACCCCGCCGTCGCCGTGGGGACGCGCGTCGGCAGCCCGAACCTCGAGGCCGCCTGCCTCGACAGGCATTCGACCGCGACGCCCTTCCTCGATGGCCCGCAGACGGGTCCGGGAGCGGCGAGCAAGTGGATGTGCCGCGCCTCCCTCAACGAGTCGGCGCTGGTGATGCAGACCGCCTGCACGATGCGCGACGCCAACTCCCAGGCGCGGGTGGCGAACGCGAATGACGCGTACACCTGGGCGTGCTGGGTCCAGAGCACCACCACCACGGTGGTGAACGGGCCCGACCTGGGCGGCTACTGCTCGACTTATGCAGGCAGCGGCTACGAGGCGAAGGTGGCTGGCGCTCCCCAGGGCACCAACGCGTCGACCCTGTGGCGCTGCCGCAAGCCTCGCACCTCCCCCGCCTCGACCCACCTGGGCTCGCCCTCGTACAACCTGGGCCTGCCCGCCACCCAGTCCGAGACGCTCCACTACGTCTCCATGCACCTGCCCGACGTAGCTGGGGCGACGCGCGCCAGCGGGACCTTCTACCCGTGGCCCGGCCGCAAGGTCGCCATCCAGACCCCGCGGGCCAACGGGCACTACAACTCCTCGGCCGCCTCGGACAACAACCCCGCGGTGATGGCGAAGATTGTCCAGGTCCTGGATGCAGCCTACGACTGGTACGTGGACGCGACGGGCCGCACGCCCCCTACCGCCAATCACTACCAGAGCCGCCTCACCTTCACCGTCATCGAGCCCAACTGCGGCGCGGCCTGCGGGCGCCTGGGCAGCACCGGCATCGAGCTGTCCAACGCGACGTACGAGGCCCTCTACAAGGGCGTCCGCGACTCACTCGCCGACCCGACGACGTATCCCCGGCCCACCTTCGACCAGGCCGTCTTCTATGAGCTGGGCCGCAACTTCTGGCTCTTCGACCCTGAGCTCGCCTACAAGGACAAGATCATCGGCCCTGACGGCAAGGAGAAGGGCAACGGTGGCAGCGTCGTCACCGGGTACGCGGTCGCCATGCGCTTCTACTCCATGGAGGCCGCGGGCGTGGACGGTGCCAACTTCGGGAGCCTGTCCTTCCCCGCCCTCAAGCAGGATGTCTACGATCTGGTGGACACGTACCTGTCGAACACCAGCCTGACCTGGAACAACACCCTGGCCCAGGACAAGGGCATCCCGAGCGTCTACGGGGGCGCTGACCTGTTCGCGTCCTTCGTGATGCGGATTGCCAGCGCCCACCCGGACCGGCAATTCATCAAGCTGGTGTGGAAGTACGCGGACAACCAGCCCAACGCCAGCACCACGCAGCAGACGGTGGACAACTTCATCGTCGCGACCAGCCTCGCGGCGAACACGAATCTGACCGCCGTGTTCAGCGGGTGGCGCTGGCCTGCTCCAAGCGCCACCGCGCTCTCGAAGATCAGCCATCTGAATTCGCCGAACCTGTCGAAGTACGGGCTGTAGCGGCGGGCCGGTGAAGTCAGTCGCGGAGGGTGGATGCTTCCGCGATGCTTCGAACTCTCCCAGGGGGATACTGTCCTCCTGGGGGAGTTGGCGCAGGGCTGGGCTGGCATGCGGTTCACTGGCTCCCCGTACGTGCAAGCAGACCGCGGGAGGGCCCGTGCGACAGGCCCTCCCGTGAGCACGTGCTACCAGATGCAGGACAGGGAGCTGACGGACATGGTGGGGAACGCCGAGAGCGCCCCATCCGGAACCACCCCGTGCGTCGGATGGGTCGTGACGTGCTTGCGCATGCCGGAGAGGCTGCTGATGAACCCCAGCCCATACACGGTGGAGCTGGAGCGCTCACGCAGGACAGCGCCGCACCACGGCTCGCTCGAGATGCTCGCCATCGTGCCCAGCGGAACCGTCTTCACGCTGCTGTAGCCACCGAAGTAGGCGATGTCCGCGGGGTCGGTGAGAAGGTACTTGGCACCGGCAACCCACAGATAGATTTGACTCGTCGTGCGCTCCTGGACCAGGAGACTCATGGCGTAGGTGTAGTCGATGAAGGGGTCGGACCAGTTGCTGTTCGGGATGTCGTGGACGACCTTCCAGTCATCCCAGGCATCCAGCTCCGTGGGATTGGGAATCCACCAGGGCCGCTGTCCGACGACGACGTAGATGGGGCTGGTCCCAATCTGACGGAAGAGCGTGCCGTCCATGGGCACCTGGGTATACGAGTCGATGGTGGCCTGGGGCAGGGCCACCGTCGAGCGGCCCGAATAGAGGCTGTGCTGCGCGGGAGGGATGAAGAAGCGCGCCCCGCCCGCCACGTAGTAGCGGTTCGACGTTTCGATGCCGAGCAGGATGTAGCCATCCGGAGCGGAGACGTAGCCCGCGAAGGCCTTCGCGCCGAAGAGACTCAACCCCAGGATGAGCCAGCGGGTGATGCATGCGAGGGAGGATGTGACACGCACGGATTCTTCTCCTGTCATGAGGGGGAGGTTCTGCTTGCCTGTGTCGCGCCCGAGCGGGTGGACAGGTGCTCTACGAAGGCAGCCCTCATGTCTGGTCATGCTGCCTGCTTTTTGAAGGACACCTCCGCGTGCAAGGCCAGACCTTCACCAAGAGTGAGAAGGCGCGCCACGAATATGACCGTGACGACGAAATCAGAGACACCCACGGCCCCGCGGGCTTCGCGAATCAACCGGGGTGACGTGTTCTGGCTCGGGCCTGATGACTTCCTACACGCTACTCTGGCAGGTGGGTCTCTGACCGGACGCCGCTGAGCTCGTGAATCCGTGCGTGGATCCACGGGAGGTAGTGGGAGACACGTGTGTAGACCCCGGGCAGTCCCGGTCGTCCGCAGCCCAGGCCGAAGCTCGTGAGGCCGTGGAGCACATAGGCCCCGTCCGGCTCGGCGAGGACCAGGGGCCCCCCACTGTCTCCCTGACACGAGTCCTTGCCCCCTTCCGGATACCCGGCGCCGAACATCAGCGCGGGAGCAATGGGAATCCGCTCCTGGGCATAGGCGACGACCAGCGCCTCATCACTGACGAGGGGAACCCTCACCTGCATCAGGATGCTGGACGTGTCGTAGTCATCCTCTTTCGTCAGCCCCCAGCCCGCGATGGACGCAAGCTCACCGACGGGGACCTGCTGCCCGGGTGAAGGCAGACAGACAGGCTGGGCCACCGGCCAACCCCTGACGGGAGGACGTGATGACCGCGAGGAGCGGTGCGGAATGGAGGTTCGTCCACATGACGTCGAGGTCCCGCTTCCGAACTCGACGGCCGTCTCGAGCTTGAGGACGGCGATGTCGTTCTCTGAAGTCTCCGGGTCGTAACCCGGATGATAGACAATCTTCGCTACCCGGGAGGTGGCCTGCCTCGCCCCCGGTCCTCGGACGTCGTGCACCCCCGCGACGACCCGGAACTCGGGGATGCGATCATCCGCGACACAATGCGCGGCGGTGAGGACGATGTCCGTCCGGGGCTGGCTCCCCACACGCAACAGACTGCCACCGCAGAAGTGGTACCCGATGGATTGCAGGCTGACGAGCCACGGCCAGGAGTAGGGCCAGGCCTCGATGCCTCCCACGATTCCCTGCGTCCCCTGCCCCACCCCGTCGGGCGGGTCCAGGTCCAGTGCTGAACCCCCGCACCCCAACAGCCCCACCGCGACCACCACGTGGCGCATGAAACGCATTGCAGCCTCCTGTTCCTGGTGACGCGGAGGACTGTAATGCCTGAACCCGGGACGCGCGCTTCCCCGAAGGAAGGGCACGCACGCGTCCCGACATGAGTCGAGGCCGATACGTCATGTTCTCCACGACGGCCCCATCGGTCGAGGTCAGCCCAGCCCGGCCGTCACGCGCGCCACCAGCCAGAAGTTTCCCCTCACGATGGTGCCGGGCCGCAGCAGAGGAGTCTTTTCGTCCGCAGCCGCGAGGACATCGTAGGTGCCTCCGTAGGTCTTCACGAGGGCGTGCTGGAACGTGTGGCCGGTGACGCCATTGGTGCGCACGTCCGCGGCCTCCACGTGCCCGGTGAAGTGGACCCGGGGCGCGACGGGCGGAGGAGGGCCGCCCTTGGACAGGAGCGCGGCGGGGTTGGGTACGAAGACCTTCGAGACCCGCAGCGCCTTCCCCGGTTTGCGCGAGGCCTGATAGGCCGCCTCGTCCGGCCAGGCCTGCAGCGACTCGGCGAAGGCACACGGCGCCAGTTCCAGCTCCGTGCCAGTCTGGATGCGCTCGCGCACCAGCGCGATGTCATCGAGCTGCGTGGCGAAGGGGTAGAAGACGTGGCCTTCGGCGTCCACCACCTCGGCCTCCAGCGGGTCGCAGAAGCGGCAGCTCTTGTGGGAGGCGAAGCCGATGGCGCGGACCCGCAGGCGCGACTCCGCCCGGAAGCTCGGGAGGGCGCACTCCACCTTGCTCGCGGGGTTGAAGACGAAGCTGTAGCTCGCGCCCGAAGCGTCGGACCACACCTTCAGCTCGTGGTCACCCGCCGTGCCCGCGCTCGTGGTGTCCTTCAGCAGGGAATCCATGACGCGCCCGAAGGTCGCCTGGTCGTTGGCGTGGATTCCGATGCAGGCGAGGTGGTTTGCCATCCACGGACGGTAGCACGCGCCAACTGCATCGCCGCGCCGCGTTCCTCGTCCGGGATACCCAGGTCGACCCTATGAGCACGTCGACAGGGGCTTCTCGCCCACCTGCGCCGAGCTCGACACTCGCGCCGACCCGCTCGCGCACCTGCACCCCAAGCAGGAGCAGAGGAGACAACATCGTTGCCCGCTTTCAGCTCGACCCGTTTCAGCTCGCTGGACCGGGTAACCGCAACCCCTTTGGAACTGTTGAAGGCGATGGCGTCCTCTCGGGTTGAGCGCCTCAGAGAGTCAGGCCGACCAACGGGGCCGAGGCGACATCGTCGACCAGACTGATTCGCCGTCCCGGGTTCACCGTCCTTCCGGTCGGCACGCACATCCAGCCCGACGAGGTGCCCCAGACGTGGGTGATACTCCCCTGGTTGTTGGCGACCAGTTGCGGCCAGCCGTGGCCGGCGCGGCCGGCAATCGGTGTCCCGGTCGGCAGGGCCGCCGGGGTCGGTATCCGGTTCCACTTCCCGCTCGCCCCGAAGATGTGGTGAACCCGGCCGTACTCCAGCGAAAGGCCCTGCAGGCTGCCGTCCGGCTGGATGACAGCGACCAGGTCGGCGCCGGGCTGCAGGTTCACCCCGGTGTCCCCCTTGTGCCAGCCGGAACTGTCGGCCCAGACATGGAACAGCCGACCGTTGTCGTTGAACAGGCCATGAAGCGCAGTCCCTTGGGCCGTCATCGAGAAGGTGCAGTTGCCCGACACCGTCACGGACGACGGAAGCTTCTTCCAACCACCGCCGTCGAAGGTGTGCCAGAGCCGTCCGCCCTCGAGGCTGAAGATCTGGGCAGATGCATTGGCCGGGGTCCGCAACACGGCGAGCGGAGCCCCCGGGGCCATCGCCAGGCCGCTGCTCATCGTGGTCCAGCCGCTGCTGTCGGCGTAGACCAGCTTCATCACGCCATCGACATTGGCCATGGCGCGCGGCGACTGCCCGGCGCCCGGAGAGAACGCTCCGTAGGTCGTGTTGCCCGGCAGGACAAGGTTGCTGAGCATGTGGACCCAGCCACCCGCGGTGCCGAGATGACCGAGGCGCCGGTCCTCCAGTGGCAGCTCGCCGCCGCTGCTGGCGCCGATGTAGTCGAGCGGGTTCACCCGGGTGCCGCCGGAGGTCACCAGGTGCCAGTGCAGGTGAGGACCCGTCGACGACCCGGAGCCGGGCGCACCGGCGGCACCGCCGGAGTACCCGACGATTTCGCCTTGCTGGACCCGGCGCTCGCCGCCGTTGAAGCCTGACAGGTGGAGGTACTGGCTCCTCATGCCGTTGGCCATCACGATGGTCGCGGTGTATCCACCCGTGCCATTGTTCCAGTCGATAAGGAGTTGCCCCGAGGCGCAGGCCCGGAGCGGCGTGCCAACCCCCATCACATAGTCGATGCCGCCCAAGGAGCCACGGTTGATATGGTCCCACCATCCATCCGAGGTCGGGTACCCAGCGAACGGATTGATGATGACCTCGCCGGCGAGGGCGATGCTGGCCAGCGATCCAGCCCCACCGAAGGCGGCGAAGCCAGCCGCGACGCCGCCGGCATGCAGCATGGAGCGTCGGGAGAATCGGCGATGGGGGCGAGACTCGGGGGACATCAGAACCTCCAGGGGTGATGGGGAGAGGTGGTGAAGACCGCGCGCGGGGTACTCTGTACCTCACTGGCTGGTTGAGACACCAGATGGGTCGTCATCAGGGCACTTGTGTTTGCAGTCAATCTCGCAGGGGCTGGCACAGGGTATTCACCTCTCCTCGAACATTGACTGGGAGCAGGTCAATCACGAAGGATGACACGCGCGGCGCCTCGGGTATCGCAACGAAGCTGCATCAAGCTTGCTGGCCCCCATAGGAAAGTCAGGCAAGAGGTCGTGCGCCGCTGACGCGGTCAGGGTTAGGCTGGGCGGATGCGCAACGCCATCCTCGCTCTCTTCGTGTCTTCCCTGGCCGCCACCGCGTGTACCGCCGCGGGGCGCTCCACCCCTCCCACTCCGGAGGACTTCTTCCGCCGCCCGGACCGGGTGCAAATCTTCCTCGCGGACATGGACCAGGCGTGGGACATGAGGCCCGCGGGCGGTGACACCCTCCCTCGCAGCGGCTACTTCCTCCTCTCCCAGGAAGGTCCCGAGCTGAGCTCGAGGCAACGCCGGGCCCTGGCGGACATCTGGGTCTCCGCCAAGGACCCCGCGTCCTATCCTCCGAAAAAGTGTGGATTCAACCCGGACATCGCCTTCCGCTTCTGGATTGGCACGACGTGGGCGGACGCGGTGGTCTGCTTCACTTGTCGGGAGATCGCATTCCATGACGCGAGCGGCAAACCCATCCCCGGCGCCGAGGCGGGTTTCCTGGACGGCTTCCCGGTGATGCAGGAACTCGCGAAGCAGGCGTTTCCCAAGGGAGACTTCAACCCGGGGCTCTGAACGGCGGCATTGGAAGTGGAGCGGACGGACCAGAGCGCCGCGGAGTTCACCATCACCGCCAGCCGGAGCAGGCGGTCCACGTCCTCCACGAAGAGTCACTGCACGCCCGGCGGCCTTTCGCGTCCGCCGAGGTTGCGCACGACTGGGTGACGCGCTTCATGGCTTGGTACAACACCGAGCGCCGCCAATCTGGCATCCGCTTCATCACGCCTCCTCCGCCCCAGGATTTCTTGAGACACCTCTCTGGGGGAATAACCTCCCCCTTGTGAGGTGGATGTGAAGAAGCAGCAGAAGCAGGACACAGGACGGCGGAGCGCGGTCGGTTCTCGGCGAAGCGGAAGAAGGAGGCCGTACTCCGACTGCTCAAGGGCGAAGAACTCGACGCGCTGTCCCGGGAGCTGGGAGTCACCGCTGCGGTGCTGAGCAAGTGGCGCGAGAAGTTCTTGGCCGGAGCCGAGGCCAACCTCAAGAGCCGTGAGCCGGAGCCAGCGGACGACGAGGTGCTGCGGCTCAAGGCCATGGTGGGCGAGTTGATGATGAAGAACGAGGTGCTCGCCGAGAAGGCGCGGCTGCTGGAGGGCAACGCCCCCGGTTTTCCCTGGAGGAAGTCGAGAGGATGAGCGCCCAACTCTCGCCTTCCAGCGGCAAGCCGTACGGACCGGCGCTCGTGACGACTACCTGGCGCGTGCCTCGCGCCACGGTGTACCGGCATCGCGCCCGTCGGCTGACCTCGCTCCCTCCGGCGGCCCGGCGCGGCCCCAAGACGGCGCTGACGGACGAGGCGCTGCTGGAGGCCATCCGTGGCGTGCTGACCGGCTCGCCTTTCCTGGGCGAAGGGCACCGCAAGGTATGGGCTCGGCTGCGCGCGCAGGGCGTGCGCACCTCGAAGGCCCGCTGCTTGCGGCTGATGCGCCAAGCGGGCTGCTGGCGCCGAGCCGTGCCCGCCGGGTGCTGGGGCCGCGCCACCACGACGGCACAATCATTACCGACAAGCCCGACCTCATGTGGGGCACCGACGCCACCTGCACCGTCACAACGCGGGAGGGCCAGTCCACCGTCTTCATCGCCATCGACCACGGCACCGCCGAGTGCGTTGGCATCCACGCGGCCAAGGTGGGCACCCGTTTCGAGGCCCTCGAGCCCATCCGCCAGGGCGTCAAGTCTCGCTTCGGTGCGTACGGCCAGGGCGTGGCAACGGGGCTGTCCATCCGCCACGACAACGGCAGCCAGTACACCTCCAACGCCTTCCAGAACGAGCTGCGCTTCCTGGGAGCCGAGTCCAGTCCGTCTTTCGTCCGCAGCCCCGAGGGTAACGGCTGCGCCGAGCGCTTCATCCGCACCCTCAAGGAGCAACTGCTCTGGGTGCGCACCTTCTCCACCGTGGATGAACTCCGGAGGGGCCTGCTGGAGTGGGCCCACCAGTACAACGAGCACTGGCTGCTGGAGCGCCACAACTTCCTCTCGCCGAATCAGGCCCGGCGAGCGCTGCTGCAGTCGAAGCAAGCGGCCTGATTACGACCAACCTGGTGTCTCAACAATCCGGTGCGGTACACGCCCGACGACAGGCACTTCGGTCGCGAGGCCGCAATGCTGGCTCGAAGCCACCGGGTGTATCAACGCGCCCGAGCCCGTCACCCCGAACGATGGAGCCGCGTCACGCGCAACTGAACGCCCGCAGGCCCCGTCCGTCTCGGCCCATTTCCGAACCTCACCCCGGCCGTGCAGGAGAATGAAGCGCATCGACTGAACCCTCTCACGCGACATCAATCTTGACGCTCACCGCAAGAAGCAGTGCAATGTGAGAGTGAAGGAGGCGCTGTTCAACGCCCTGTCCAGCAGCATCAGGGAATTGCGTCAACAGGCGCGCAGGGAGTTCCGGCGGACTCAGCACCGCCCCGACACCCTGCGCGCCTACTTCGCTCACTCCGGTCTGTCCTCAACTCCTCAACTCCGCAACCTGAAGCTCGTCAGGCACGCACCCTGGTCGGCAACCACAAACTGAAGGTCTTGCCAACTCAACATCGCAAGATTCAACCCAGCATTATCTTGAGAGCTCACCTCGCGCCTTTTTGCAGTCGACTTCCGACACCTCTCCAAAACACCTAGTTATCTCCACCGTCCCTCGCGCCACGTAAGAGGTCGTACTCCCCACGTAGCAAGATGTACTTATGCTTCCGCGTGCAGGCCCAGAGCCTCGCTGAAACACGGACTGCAATCCCTCTCCCCACTCCGGCCGAGTCGAGGTCTTGAGCGCTCCGCCCTGTTCCGGCACGACAATGGTGTACTTGCCCTCTTCCAAGGGCAATGGCGGGGCCCCGGCGACCTGGAACTCTACCCAGGCGCACCCATTGAATCGCTCGGGGACCACCCATCGAAGGCCCGGTTGTCTCTCGGCACAAGCCACCCCAAATAGCGTCAGCCACAAACCCAGGACACGCGTCATGACGCCGGCCTCACATGCTGCATTTCATTCGGCACATCTTATTCGCGAAGCCAACATACTCCTGACAATCCCTCATCCCCAACGAATAACTCCCGATGTTCGAGTCGTCGCTCCCAAATTCATACATACACGACTCATAACACGCGTTCGTATCGGGAACGGCGTCGCATCGTTGAGGACTAAACGTATCGCTCGCTCGAACACCTGGAGCGAACGCTCCACCACCATCGGGGACTTTCCCAAAACACTCGAGATCTCCTCTAGGACTCGTCACACAATAATACGGATGGTAGAGATCGTTGAACGGGCTCGACATCCACAGGCTGATAAAAAAAATCTGGTCGAAACTCCTTCGTGAGCTCGGAGCGCTCCCTCCACCAAGTGGGCGCAACGCATCCAGGGGTTTTTTGCACATATACACATCAAGTCCCGTTGGATCTGTCAAAGAAATAGGGTTGTTCGCAGCATATGCATACATCGGGAGCGACTGCCCCAGCATGGCATAGCGCAGGTGACTCTCAGGCGAAGCCGCAATTGGCTCCGGTTGCAGGAACCTGCCGAGACTCGGCTCATAGTAGCGCGCACGGAAATAATATAGTCCGGTCCCATCATCCTCGCGACCAGTGAACGTCTGGGTATTTCCAGCGGAATTACCCGTGTACTCGGCCGCACCGAAAGGCTCATAGGTATAGTCAGCCACAGAATTTCCCGTGTCATCGAAGAGGGCGACGGTCGATCCGAGAGCGTCGGTAACGAATTGTCGTGAGCCCGCTGGCGTCGTGCGGCTGTACACCTCATCCATACCGATACCCGCAAGAAGACTGCTCGTCACCCCGCCGGTCCGTTCCTGAATGAAATTAAGCCCATTATGAAGATAGGTTGTGGTAACGCCCGCGACAGATTTCTGAAGGCGTCTTCCTGTAGGCTCATAGTCGAACTCGGCAAGGATTCCGGAACTGGCACTCATTTCGAAGAGCTGATTGCGGGAGTCCCAACTGTAGGTTTTGAGGCCATCCGACGTGATGTTTCCGTTCGAATCATGGGTCACCGCACGCCCCTGCCAGGTGAGCAACTGGCTCGCCGCATCATAGGTGGCTCCAGACATTGCGGCGGGGAGCCCCGTGCGCGCGAAAGTTCCTCCGACAACCGTACGACTGCCATTTACATCATATCCATAGGTCAGGTTTCCTATCATCACTCCGGCGTTCATGTATTCAATGCGCTCGACGTCGCCAGTCGAACCATAGAAATAGCTTTGCGACAGCCCCTCCGGAAGCGTAGTGGTCGCACGCCGGCCTGCCGCATCATATGCGAAACCCACCACGCGACTGCCTTGGGAGATACTCGTCAGCCTGTCGGACACATCATAGGCATATGCAACTGGCACCTGCCCTGTTACAGCAAGCCCCGTCAATCTTCCAGCGACGTCATACGCATACGAAATACTTCCTTCGGGCGAAGTTTCCACATGGGACCGACTGAGGTCTTGGTACACACGGGAAACGGAAGTTCCAAGACTGTCTTCGGCCCTCGTCACTCGCCCAGCAAGGTCATATTCATAGGTAATGCTGTTCGCATATACGTCGGGATTGGTCGATGTCCCGCCGAACCCCAGCATGACGACCTGCCCTGCGGCGTCGAAAGTCCTGCCACTCACCTGCCCCTTTCGGTCCTGGAAGGACTTCAAACGCCCGGCTGCATCGTATTTGAAAACCTCCCTGCGGTTCAGCGGGTCCACCCGCTCAGAGAGCAAGCCCATGTCGTTATAAGCGTAGCCTGTCTCTTCTCCCCTAGGGCCTCGGATGAGTGTGACACGACCTGTCTTGTCATACTGAAAGGAGGTCGAGTGCCCAAGCGGGTTGGTATGCTTAAGGAGGCGATCCCTCGAATCATACTCATAGCGATCAGTCTGCCCCCCAGGACCATAACGAGTGACCAATCGGCCGAGGCCGTCACGGACGAACCGCACGCTCCGGCCGCTTGCATCCGTTGTCTCGACGAGGTCGGCCCCTTCATAGCTGGATGCCTGTGACTCTTGAAGCCCCATGGTTTTCAGGACCACCCGCCCCTGCGCATCGTAAACATAATCAATCACTCGGCCACTGGCATCCTCGAACCTTGTAAGGCTTCCAGTTTCATCGTACTGAAAAACACCTCTATGCCCGAGCGAATCCTGCATGCTGGCAACTTGCCCCCGCTCCGTGTACGTGTAGTCTGACGAAGCGGCACTTGCTGTTCCAGCCAGACCTGTCACCCTGATGATCTTTCCGCGCGTGTCGTAGACGTACTCAATCCGACGACCCAAGGCATCGGTTACGCTATCGAGCCGACCAGTCGACGCGGCGAGCCCAAATGTAGTTACCCGTTCCTCTGGTTTCCCCAAGGGGTATGTGTCCGAGCTGATGTAGCCAGCCAAGAAGTCCACGCGCCGAATGTTGCCCGTCCGGTCCTTCACTTCTGCCCGACCCACCTGCTCGCCATCCATAACATTGCAGAAACCACTCGGGAAACAGGAGACAACCGTATTCAATGCGTAGGTGAACTCAAATGAACTGCCGTCCGCGAGCACCTGCCGGGAAACGCGTCCCTTCGGGCCATACTCGTTTCGGACGACGAGGCGATCTTCTTCGTCAACAATCGTCTCCACGTAGTTTGAGGCATTGTAGGAATATTTACGCGTGCCACCTGCAGCGTCCGTGACCTGCATCAGGCGTCCCGCTGCATCATAGCTATAGCTAACAGTGCGTCCACCACTGTCCCTAGCCTGAATCGGGAGATTGAGTCCCGTGCTGTCAATTGTGAACTTCACCCATCGGCCACTGGGACCATCCAGGCGAATGATGGGACCAGAAGCTCCATCTCGATGAGTGACAAGGAGTGTATTGCCGTAACGGTCCACAATCTCCGCCAACCGGTGCGCATGATTGAACGTCCACCGCGCTCCGTCGCGGAACGTCAAATCCCAGCCCACCAGTCTCTCATTGTAGGAGATGCGCGAACCAGCCCATGGCCCCGGTTGCTGCGTCTCAAAAACTGCGTCGCCAAAGCCTGTACCTGGGGACGTCCGGGTATACAAAACGCGAGTGCCATCAGGATTCACTAGATGGTACAATGTGAAGTCAAGACCCGGACGCCAGAGATACCTCTCATAGTTGGACGTCATCCCGACCCCAAACTGCCGGCGGGTAACGTCAAGTGAACGATAAGTCCGCTCCAGTCGAATGGGGATGATGTCGTTGACGACCAAGTCCACATCCGTGGTGACAAGCTGACCGGATGCAAGCATGACCGGGTCACCGCCCGTGAGGCTTCCCGGCTCTCCCGCAGAGCCACCACCGCAGCCACCGCCACCACCGCCACCACCGCCACCACCACCGCCACCACCACCACCGCCACCACCACCGCCACCACAGCATTCAGCATTACACCCCGCGCCAACGGGAGGCGGCGGTGAGTCTGGATTGCTGAAGCCTGCGCCAACAAAGCCATACAACGCCACGCCTTCCTCGGGAATTACCTGGCGACCGTCCGCGCTGACGCTGCCCAGTCCATAGGCATACCAACCACTTCCATTGGCATCATAGTTCCAGAAGTTCGCCTTCGCCCCAGGCAGTTCTCCGCGATAGTTGGCATAATACAGCTTTGCCCCGCTGAATCCGGGCGACAATCCCTCAAATCGAGCGTCACCTGGCTGGAGTGTGAAATACAGCGGCATCTCCAGGTTTGGCAGAGGAAAGGGCGGCTGATTGATGGGGAGAGGGGTAATGTTGATTTCGGTGAGGATGTTACCAGCTCTGTCCCGAACCACGGTCCCTGGAGGCAGCCGCAGTTCCAGGCCAGGAATGGCGGGCGTCGTTACCGCCACCTCCTCCGTCGTCGGGCTTGGAATGGCCACGGTTCCCTGCGGGTCGAGTCTTGGCATCCATACCGTGTGGCCAAGCTCGTTCGTCCGGCCCTCCTTCACTTCCACATGCATGAAGAAGAGGCCATAGCGAGTGGAGCCGTGGTTGGCGGTCTGGCCGTTGACTTCCAGAGTCTGGCCGCCAGGGCTCAGGCCGGTCACAAGAAAGCGTCCTTCGTGGTCCGTCTCCGAGGCCCTTCCACGCACCACCACTCGCACGCCCGCCAGTGGCTTTCCAGTGAGGCGCAGCACTCGGCCGGACAGCGCTGTAACGCCAGCGGGCGCTTCAAGGGGCGCAACGGCCCTCACCTGAGGCTCGGGAGAACGCCAACTTCCGGTGAAGTTCTCCTGGCTGGGCAGCCACGTCTCCCCATCATCAAAGAATGGACGCGCAGGGGCGCGCCAAGCATAGCGGCCATCATCCCGCCTCTCTTCGATACGACGTAGTGAAGTTACAGGCTCGGCCCGCGCCGCGGGACGTCCGAACTGGGGGCGCGGGAGCCTTGTGTCGCGGCTTCCCTGTCCCACTGTAGTGGAGGCCGTGTTGAAGCTGATGGTAGTGAGGGGAAGTACCTGGCCTCCTGCCTCCCTCAAGCCCTGCACATAGAGGGTGTATGCCGTGGCCGGCAGGAGCGCTTGGGAAGGGCGTACGAAGACAAGGCGGCCGTCCTCTGCGTAGGTGACGTTCGCCTCCACCGCTCCCACTGGACCCACGAGCGCGATGGCTTCCCCATCGCCTGATAGCACCGGATGGCTCAACTGCACGCGCAGCAGTTGAGTCAGGGGCACCTCTCGCGCGGTATCACGAGGCATGGAGTCAGCCACCTTCAGTTCTTTCCCCATCTGGAGGAGGCGATCGCGCTCGGCGACGTCGAGCCGGATGAATTGGTTGCTCTGCGGCTCAAACAATTCAGCAGTATGAGCTGCACCCGGTGCATCCCCACCGGCAAGCAACACCCGGCCGTCTGGCAGCAGGACCGCGGTGTGTCCCATGCGGGGCACCTGCATGCGTGCGGAGAGCCGCGTTACCTGCAGCGTGCGGACATCCAGAAGTTCGGCCTTGTCACTGGCGCTTCCACTCTCCGTCTCTCCACCGGTGAGGAGGACTCGTTCGTTCATCAGCAGCGTGGCGGTGTGGCGAGCACGAGGGGCAGGGCGCGCCGCGGAGGCCACCGCGAAATCATCCAGCTCGGGATCAAACCACTCGGCTTTCTCAATGAGACGTCCTGAGCCACCCCGGCCGCCGACCACGAGTACTCGGCCTCCAGGCACCACCGTTGCGGTATGGCCACTCCGTGCGTGGGCGAGATGATGAGCGAGAAGCTCGGGTGCGGCTTCGCCATTCTGAATGGCTGCGGCGGCCGAGGGCGCGCCAGAAGTACTCCCCCCGAGAAGCAACCAGCGCCCATCGGACATGCGTGTTGCGCTCTGCCCCGCAGCGGTTTCAGGGGTGTTCCTAGAGAGGGACTGCACGAGTTCGGGTGGGACTTCGGCGAACGGCGACTCCGCATTGCAACCCGAAGCGGCAAGTAGAATGAGAAGCCATGTGGCGAATGAGCAACCACTTCTACGCGGCACATTTCGACTCGTTGGGGCAATAGAGAAGATGGAGGTCATGGTGTCACCTGCAAGCTGACTTGGCCAATGCTGGAATCGTTCGGGTCAACTTCGATGCTGTAGATGCCAGTGGTGGCCGGCGCGAAGTTGAGAGTGTTCGTCTGACTGGGATAAACGTTCAAGTGTGAATACTGACTGCCATTCGGCAGATGGAGCTTCACTGCGACAAAGCTGGCGAATGTCGCCCCTGACATGAGCAGCGTCAGTGGGGTGCCAGCCTGGGCGGTGAAGGTGTAGCGACCATCCTGGCCCACTCGGCTGGTGCTAAAGGTGACGGCAGGGCCGGCCACCATGAGGGTGCCCTCCACCGTGCGAGACAGCAGTAGCCCCAGTGAGGCAGTCGTAATACCAGGTGGGTCGATGAAGATGGAGTAGGTGCCTGTTTCAGGCAACGCGGGCAGATTGCAGCTGCCTGCGGCGGTGAGGGCAGAGCAGTTGACGAGCCGGACGCCATCAGGCTTGAAGATGGTGATACTGATATTCTGGCCGCTGGGCGTGGCGGTGAGACTGGTTACGCCAAGGCCCAGCCTATCGCCCGCGGTGCCGGAGAAGGTATAGCGCCCGTTCTGGCCGGCCTGCATGCTGACAGTTGTTTCCGCACTGTCGACGACAATGCTGCCTGTCGCCTCCGCTGCCAGGCGTATGCCGAATTGACCAATGCTAGCTCCGGCTGGGTCAACATCGATGCTGTAGGTGCCAGTCGTGGCTGGAGTGAAATCGAAGGTGACGGATTCATTGGGGTAAGTGTTCGAGTTGAAATACAAACCTCCATCGGGCCCATAGAGCCTCACGGCTACAAAGCTGGCGAAAGTGCTCCCCGACGTGACCAGCGTCAGTGGGGCGCCAGCCTGGGCGGTGAAGGTGTAGCGACCATCCTGGCCCACTCGGCTGGTGCTGAAGGTGACGGCAGGGCCGGCCACCATGAGGGTGCCCTCCACCGTGCGAGACAGCAGTAGCCCCAGTGAGGCAGTCGTAATACCAGGTGGGTCGATGAAGATGGAGTAGGTGCCTGTTTCAGGCAACG
>NZ_JAKCFA010000015.1 GCF_024198215.1 Myxococcus qinghaiensis | reverse complement strand
ACAGACGGTATCCGCGTGCGGTGAAAATCAAGATGAGCAGCTACCCACGGAAGCGTCCCCGCCCGGTCCGTCGAGCACGCTCCCGCAGGCCCCTACGTCGCGTCCGTTCCTAAAGTGAACGGCATTGACGCTAGCCCTTCTTTTCCGAAAGCAGGAAATCCACGTCCGGAAAGGCTCCCGTGGGGATGTCTGTCTATGTCTCGGAATGGAGCCGGGGGCTCGCGGAAGCCGGCGGATTTCTCGGGGACCCAGGCCGAAGAAGGCGGAGCCCCGGCGCGGCGCGGGCGGTACCTTCAGCCCGACATGCCTCGTGCCCCACAGCCCCCGAAGAGAGTGGACGTCACCCGGTTGATGAAGAAGGTGGACGCGCTGCTCGATGAGTCACCGCCTCAACTGGATGACGCGGTTCCGCTCCTGCGCCAGGTGTTGGAAGTGGAGCCGGAGCGGCTGATGGCGCTGCATTCGCTGAGCTGGGCGCTGGATGCCTCGCGGCGCACCGCTCCCCAGCTCTGGGAGCGGGAGCTGAAGGCGGAGCACTGGAATGCCAGGGACCGCATCCTGGAGCTGACGCGAGGCACCCAGCCGGGCGGCAAGCTGAGCGATGCCCAGCGGGCGCGCTCCCTGGCCCTGAGCCTGTGGGCGGAGGAGATCGTCCTCGGCGCCCCCACGGATGCCCGGCTCGACGCCGTGGAGGCCGCGCTGGAGGAGGCGGAGGGACTTCGCCCGCTGCCTGACCATGGCCGCGCCCGTCGGGGGCTCGAGGCCTGGCGCGCCGTGCGGCGGGGCCCCGCAAAAGGCTACCCGGCGCTGCTCGCCCAGGTGGAGGCGTCACCCGAACAGCGCTTCTTGGACGTGGAGGACGACGGCCCGGAGTGCTTCAGCGGCCTGCAGGGCGCCTTCTCCGACGAGGGCTTCGTGGCGTGGCTGCGACAGCGGAAGCCGGCGGCGCGGCCCAAGGGGAAGAAGGCCAGGCAACTCGACGCCGGCGTGCTGCTCGCGGCGGGGCAGGACACCGCTCCGTTCTTCGGCCCGGGCTTCGGCGGGGGCCGGGTGGCCCGGGTGCTGGCCTTGCGCGCGCTGGGGGCGGATCTGGAGGTCCGGAACGGGATGAACAGGGATTGCTCCACCTGTCCGCCATGGTGGACGACGCGCCGCTGGTGAAGACGCTGCTCGAGTGGGGCCTCTCCACCTCCGGGGTCGACGGCGAGTCAGGCACGCCGCTGCACCTGGCCGCGGAGCATGGCGCGGTTTCCTGCATCCCCGTGCTCGTCAAGGGTGGCGTCCCGGTGGATGCGCTCGACGAGAATGGGCGAACCGCGCTCTTCAACGCGCAGTCGGCGGAGGTGGCGCAGGCGCTGCTCGACGCGGGCGCCGACCCCAACGCGGGCGAGGGCTGGACGTCGCTGCATCAGCACGTGTGCTTCACGGACCGGGGCCCGGTCATCGAGGTCCTCCTCAGTGCAGGCGCGGACGTCACCCGGAAGGACTCGGGGGAGATGACCCCCGAGGAGGAGGCGCTGCGCCACGAGAACACGCACCTGGCCAGGCTGCTCCGCGCCGGCAAGCCCGCGCTGCGCTGACGCGGCCCGGTGCGACCGCCTGCGCAACGCTTCCTCCGGCACCTGCGGGATTCCCGTAGGTGCCGAGCTCCAGGCCGAGGCTTGTGACATTCCTGGTCACAACACCCAGTCGTGAGGCATTGGTTTGTAGCGCTTCATGTCACACGCGAGGTCCTGGAAGCCTTGGGTCGCCGGTGACGTGTTTGTGTTTGAATGGATATTGACGCCGGGATTGAAACACCTGTGTCGGCCCTGGAAACGTCAGACGAATCACATACCATGTGCACGGTGCCATCGTTCCGGATGTCACCGCTCTCTTCCTACTTCGAGGTACGTGATGTCTCTGTCGAGAATCGCTGGAAAGCAGTGGCTGTGGTTGTGCGGAATTCTCGGAGGCGCGGCGCTGCTCGGTGGCGGCTGTGGCGCCCCTGACACCGAGGTCGAGCCTCCAGCCTCCGTGGAGCAGTCGCGGCCGCTCGCCACCTGTACCCCGTCTTCGTCCGGTATCACCGTCTGTGGCGTCGTCACGACGGCTTCGGGCTCGCCCGTCGCGGGCGCGGTCGTGGACCTGCGTGGCACCGTGACGACGACGGGCACGGACGGCTCGTTCGCCGTCTCCGCCGCGGTCCCCATGGGCTCCGCGCTGACCATCACCGCGCCGGGGCACATGCCGCACGTGGGCGCCGTCACGCGCAACGTGCTGGGGGCCCGCTTCGTGCTCCACACGCTCCACACGCAGACCTTCAGCGGCGGCACGGCCCTGGTGGTGGACCCGCGCAGCGGCGCCTCCATCCAGGTGAACCTGGGCGCGCTCCAGGGCCAGGGCGGCTCGCAGCCCCTGCCGCCTTTCACGGTGGGCGTGCGCTACATCGACACGGGCCTCCTGGCGATGCCGGGCGCGGATGCCGCCATCAACCGCTCGGGCCAGGCGGTCTTCCTGGAGTCGCGTGGCGCCATCTACTCGGAGGTGCGTGACTCCAAGGGCAGCCTGCTCACGCTGCGCCCCGGCGCGACGGCGCGCGTCTTCATCCCGCTCACCAACGACATGGCCGGCACGGCGCCGGGCAGCATCGCGCTGTGGTCCATGGGCCCGGGCTCCAACATCTGGAACCAGCAGGCCGCCACCGCCACGCGCGCGCCCAACACGGTGCAGTGCTCCGTGCGTGAGACGATGACGTGTGATCCGAACGACTGCGCCCGCATCTCCTCCAGCGGCTTCGCGGGCAACACCAGCGAGATTGGCTTCGTCAACGCGGACATCGAGAAGACCAACCCCGGCTGCCTCCGCGTGGTGGTGAACGCCGCGTCGCTGCCGCCCGGCACCGTGCTGCCCATCTGCCTGGAGATCGAGATTCCGATTCCCTCGGGCGGTACCCAGACGCGCAACATGTGCGTGGGCGCCGGCACGGACGTCCTCTACAACATCCCGGCCAACGTCAACCTCACCGTGCGCCAGGCCTCTGGCTTTGGCTGCCCGCCGCCGCCCAGCACCAGCGTGACGGTGAACTCGGGAGCTCCGTGGGGCGGAACCGGCGTGCCCTCCAGCCCCGGCCAGTGCAATGGCGTGCTGACGCTGCCGCCGCTGCCCTGATTCGCGTGTGAAAGGGGCTCCGGCGTGCTCGCGCGCCGGAGTCCTGTCACTGCGGGCTCGGGTTCGTCCGCTCCCGGACACGGGGGGCGTCGTCCAGCATCCGACACCCATCCGCGACTGACAGGCGATTACGAGGCCCCGCCTGACCGGAGACCATCGCGGCCTCCGAATGCGTGCCATTTCCAAAGGGCGAGCCCCCGTCCGCCGACTCCGTATGGCTGTCATTGGCGCGGGCGTGGGTGGGGTCGTGTCCGCCGTGGAGTGCGCGTGCGCGGGACATGACGTGGAGCTGTACGAGGCGGACGCGCGCGTGGGCGGCATCTGGACGCGGGTGAATGCCACGTCCACGCTGCAGATCTCCTCCCTGCTCTATCGCTTCCACCCGCGCGTCCCTGCGCTCCCTGTCGCAGCGGCTGCTCCAGCGAGGCTTCTACCGCGAGCTGGACATGCTGGTGCCTGGCTTCCCGCTGTACGGCGTGCAGGACCCGTGCTGCAACAGCGACTTCCTGGAGGCGATTCGCCAGGGAAGGGTGTCGTATCTCCAGGGCGAGCCCCGGGCCTGGGCGCGCGACGGGCTGGAGGTGAAGCTCACCCGCGCCGTTCATCCCCGACTGACGCGGGACGCGCGGTGGCGAGGGTTGGATGCGGGCGCGGAGCCTCGGCTCGGCGCCGACCTGGTGGTGCTGGCCACGGGCTTCCACCCGCCGTCGTACGACTTCCTCGTCAACCCGCGTCGTCCTGGCACCGCGCTCTTCCTTCGCGGCTGGATTCCCGGCCACCCGACGCTGCTCTTCAACAACTGTGGCCACGAGCGGGGCTTCGGGTCTGCGGGCGGAATGCACCTCTCCCTCCACACCAAGATGCTGCTCATGTTCCTCCAGTCCCCGGAGACGGCGCCCTCGCGCGAGGAGATGGAGCAGTGGGTGCGACGGCACGGGCCCGGGGAGCGGCTGGCCTTCGCCATCTATGGCGAGCACCTGGCGCAGACGGCGGCGTTCCTGCTGCACCCGCGCCGCCGCAAGCATGCCGACGGCGTCCTGAGGGAGGACGTGCTCGGGACGATATCCAGGGGCGCGCGCGAGCTGCTCCTGGGGGCGCTGACAGGGCTTGCTCCCCCGCGCGGTTCTTTTGGAATCAGCTTCACCAACCCCCGTTGGAGGTAGCCCGTATGAGGGATGTCGCGCAGTCCCCCCTGTCTCTCCAGATGTCTCGTGGCAGTGCCGCGGAGCTCGTCCGGAGCATCCTGCCCATCCTCTACGGCGTCGACGAACGCCCGCCCCGGGCCGCCGCGACGAAGCACTACCATCCCGAGGCGACCTTCCAGGATCCGCTCATCACGGTGAAGGGATTGGAGAGCATCCGGCGGCTCGTCTATGTCAACCGGACCTTCCTCTCCGACTGCCGCATCGTGTTCGGCGACGTGGCGGAGACGCTCCGCCCGGATGGCTCGCACGTCGTGCTGGCCGATGTGACGTGCACGCTGGTCTTCAAGCACTTCCTCGCATGGCGCCCCTGGCAGCTCCTGGTGGGGGATTCGTTCACCTATCAGGCCGTGCATAAGGTCGTGCTCGACGAGGACCTCAAGGTCACCGCTCATGAGGAGCACTACAGCCTGAGGTCCGTCCTCGACGCCGTCCCCGTGGGACGCATGCTGTATGCGCTGCTTAGGAAGGTCGACTCCGGCTGCACGTCGGACTTCGGCTACACGTTGAACCAATACATCTCGGGGGACCGGACGATTCGAACGGTGCTCTGACCCGAAGCTCCACCTGTCATGGGCCGCGCGGGGCCGGGTGGCCTCGCCGCGCGCCCTGGGTGGCGCGGGCTCGTCAGGCGTTCAGCGTCAGCAGCTCCGTCCGGATCTCGGCCAGGCCCCCCATCCCATTGAGCGAGGGTGGGGCCTTGGGCGGACTCCGCCGGGGCGGGGGTGGCTTCGGCGCAGCTGGACGGGTGGCGGGCTCGCCAGGCACGGACGTGCTTGGAATCGCGGAGTCCGGTGGAGGTCCAGCGCGCGGTGCCATCAATTGCTGGCGCAGCAGCGCGGCGAGCCCGAGCGCCGTCACCACTCCCACGGTCGCGACCCATCCCGCCTTTGCTCCCATGGTGTAGACCTCCCCGGGCCTCTCGCCACGGGTGTCAGGCGAGAGGGCGGAGGATAGCATTCCGGGGCAGCGCGAGGCAGGGCGGGGGCCGCCCGTTCCTCGCTGTGAAGGACGAGGGAGTAGGGTAGGGTGTCCGCCCTTCTCGCACCTCTGGATTCAGCCACCGCATGTCCACCGATGTCCCTGTTTCAGGAGAGACCCCGTCGCCGATATCGCTGGGGGCGCGGCTGCGCGCGCTGGGGGCGGAGCTGGCGTTTCCCGTGGGGCTCTTCTTCATCAGTCGGCTGGCGCTGTTCCTGCTCGCGCGCGTGTCGCTGGTGTTCGACAACAGGCTCCACCGCGCGCCCTTCCAGCAGACGGGCCTGGCGGGGCTGGACGCGTTCTGTCGGTGGGACTGTGGTTGGTACACGGAGATTGCCCAGCAGGGCTACGCGCGGCCCCAGGCCACCAACTTCTTCCCGCTCCTGCCGATGCTGGGGCGCCTGGTGCGAGACACCACGGGCCTGAGCATCCAGGTCTCCCTGGTGCTGGTGGCGAATGTCGCGGGACTGCTGGGGCTCATCGTCCTGTATCGGCTGTTTCGCATGCTGGAGGGCGAGGACACGGCCCGTGTCTCACTGTTGCTCTTCACCGCGTATCCCTTCGCCTTCTTCCAGTCCGCGGGCTACCCCGAGTCCTGGATGGTGTTCCTCACGGCGCTCGCGCTGCTCTTGAGCCTGCGGGGGCGGCACTGGTGGGCGGCGCTCGCGCTGGGCTTCGGAGGGCTGGCGCGCCACCTGTCACTCGTGGCGGGGCTGTCCCTCTTGTTCCAGCAGCTTCGCTCGCGCGGGGGTGGGCTGAAGGCGTGGTTCCATCGCGACATCCTCGCGCTGGCGATTCCGTTGGTGATGACCTCGCTCTACTTCGTCTTCCTCTGGCGGAAGTTCGGGGACCCGCAGATCTGGTGGAAGGTGCGCGGGGGCGAGTGGGCGGGGGCCTGGGCGGGGCTGGTGACGTGGTGGAAGGGCAACTGGGCGCCCGAGGTCAGCCTCTACGTGGCGCTGTCCTTCATCCCCGGCGTGGGGGCGCTCCTGCTCACGATGCGGAGGCGCTGGTGGACGCTGGCTGTCTTTGGCCTGCCGCTGATGCTCGTGTTGTGGACGATTGGGCTGGTGGGCCTGGGGCGCTACAGCGCGGCCGTGTGGCCCGCCTTCCTGCCCCTGGGCGCCTGGCTCAGCCGGCACCCCGCGTTGCGAGGTCCCGTGGTGCTCGGCTGCGCGCTGTTCCAGGGCATGCTCGTCTTCCTCTTCGTCCACGCGTACCCCATCAATTGATGGTCGAAGGGCACGGCTGGCACGCTGGTCCTTGAAGTGCCCGATGAGCCGGTGGTCCTTCCATGCACCACCCCGGACCTGGTGCGGCAGCAGAGGGGCCAAGGCCCTCCACTGCCGCTCGTTCAATTCGTAGCGCATCACGCTGGCTTGCCTCCCTGCGGAGGACGACAACCGGCGTCGGCGCTTGAGTCAGACAGGGCCTAGCAGTTATCCCACTTCGCGCCCGCGTAGGCCAGGTTACGCTGCTTGCAGTAGTACTTCCCGTAGTTCCCGCAGTTGCCAGCCACGACGTTCCGGAAGGGACCCTTCCACACCGTGTCGGTCGCGCAGATGGCGTAGCAGCAGGCCTTGAACTCTCCCACGGGGGTGTCTTCATTGAAGACAGTCTCGTCCTGTCCGATGTACTCCTCGGGAATGGTGGTCGGCGCAGGGCTGTCACCATCGAGCGGCTCATTCGCGGTGCCACCGCAGGCCAGGAGGAGGGTGGTCGCCAGGGAAAGCAGCCATGCGCTCTTGAATCGGGTCTTCATGGGGGTGTCCTTGAGTGATTGAAGATGAACGACTAGCAGTTCTTCCAGGCGTAGTTCTGATAGGAGAGGCCCTTCTGCTTGCATTTGTACCTGCCGAACTCAGCGCAATTGTTGTATTGGACGGACGGGTAGGGGCCATACCAGTTACCTGAACACTTGATGTTGCAGCAGATGGCGCTACTTCCCACCTCTCCCTGGACCGCCTCTTCATCCTCGGTGCCGAGGTACTCAGAAGGGATGGCCACCGACGAGTCGCTGTCCTGGGGCTGCGTCTCTTCCTGGGGAACGCCACCACAACCCACGGCAAGCACTGCTCCAATCGCAAGCAGGCACAGACCTCTGAGACTGTTCTTCATGGGCACCTCTTTGAAGGCTCTGGGGGTCGATGCGGAGACCGCGAGCCGGAGTCTCCCGGAGGGTTTATCTTCATCTTGGTTATTGAGGTCTAGCCAGATTTACCTGTTTGTGTGTGGGTTGGACAGTCGTGACTGTGTGGCGTGGGAAAAGAGTCAGACGCATGGGCGGAACGGCTGGTGCGATTGATTGGATGGTGGATGATGGGAATGGCAATCGCGCGGGGTGTTCCAAGGTTGTCGGAAGCCTGCCCTGGAGCGCCGGGGACGCGAGCGAAGACGCTTCTGGAGTCGCTCGTCGTCGCCCATCGTGACGCTGCGCCCCTTGCCGGACGCGGCCTGCGTACAACTCGAGGGGGGCTTGCACCGCCCGCAGTGCACCCGCAGGTCAGTCGAGGGGTAGGAAGTCCGGCCGGGACGCGCTCTTCGACATGGGGCCTGTGGGCCCGTCATTGAGGATGCACTCGCCGGCGATGGGCTCGGAGACTTCGCAGCCCGACTTCGGGTTGCCCCAGCGCTCGGTGCGATTCAACCAGGACAGGCTGCCCTCGAAAGTACCCGGCGTGCGCCAGTCGAAGGGCACCAGCGCGCTCCACGTGTCCCAGGCGATGCCGCGTCCGGTGTCATCCGCCAGGAAGTCACCGTTGGGCAGGTTCCGGTAGATGTGCCGCGCGGCATCCGCATAGACGCCGTGCGAGCCCTGGGCGGAGAAGAGCTCCGGTCGCCAGCCCAACAGGCCCAGGCCCTTGTCGCCATAGGTGAAGGTCTGCCCGCTGGCGTGCTGGCTCAGATAGACCTGCGACGGACGGCCCTCCACGAAGCGCACCGTGGCGTGCTCCCAGTCCCCCACGTGATTGCCAAACGTGGAGTACCCACCCACGCAGCCCCAGGGCGAGTACCAGCCGATGCAGACGCGCTTGCCATTATTGTACGGATAGAACATCCAATACACCACGTCCGTGGTCGACGTGGGCTGCCCATTGACGGTGCGCGTGATGAGCTCCGCATAGACAGGCACCGGCGTCTGGTTCGGCCGCTGTCCATCCAGGAACTGCGGGTCCGTGCAGGAGTCACAGCCCAGCGCCTGGTTCGTCACCTGATGACCGCCCTCCACATGGACGTTGGCCAGGTGGAACTCGGTGGAGGAGGGGAAGTAGGCCTCGCCCGGGTGCATCCACACGCGAGGGGCGAAGGCCGCGGCCGTAGCGGCGCTCACGGGCAGCCCCTGAAGCTCGGGGTTCGCCGTCGCGCTCTTGTTGATGGCCCAGTAGCGGCTGCCTCCCGCGTCGGAGTGACTGGGGCGCGCGACGAAGGTGGTCGCGGGAAGTCCCCGATGGTCCCTGGCCAGCGGCTGCCAGAGCCCCACGTCGTTGTTCGCGCCGGAGCCGCTGTCATTCCACAGCGCGCCCGGGTTGGCGGAGACCAGGTACTCGTTCTTGACGCATCGAATGAGGTCCGTGGAGGGCTTGCCGTAGCCCAGCACGCCCACCGCACCCAGACAGGTATATCCAGCGGGCGCGACGGGCTCCCAGAACGAGCCGTCATGGGTTCCGCCCGAGCCCTTGTCGTCCCAGACCCAGACGTAGTCGACGGGCCGCGCGAGCAGGTCTCCCTCTCCCTGCACCACGAGCGCCGTCGAAGGCGCGGGGCCTCCGCCGCCGTTCGGCATCGCGACATCGCCCAGTGAGTAGTAGCCCGGCGACTGTGCGAGGTTGGGGCGCCAGATGGAGACGTCGTCGTTCGAGCCCGTGCCGCTGTCGTCGTAGACCCACTGGAACGTGGACACGGCCTTGAGGAGCAGTCGCTGGCTGAAGCGCAGCGGCGCCCTGTCGGAGACGAGGGTGAGCTCCCCGCTCTGGCCCGGTGAGGCCGTCGCCGCGACGAGCCTGTACGTGCCAGGGGCCAGGGAGACGGAGAGCCGCGCACCCAGGCTGCCCGCGCTGTTGTCGTCCTCGGCGAGCACGTTGCCGCTCGCGTCGAGGAGATAGAGGTAGGCGTCCACGGACGAGGTGAGGGTGAACGTCACCGTCGCCGTGGGGCCCGCGTGGTCGACGATGAACGTGCGATTGCCGGGGTGCGTGGGACTCCGGCCGCCCGAGCCGAGCCAGCGCCCATATACCGTGTTGCCCTGGAGCCCCGCGAGGGACGCTTCCGTGTCGCGGAGCGCCGTGTCCTCCACGGCCTCCAGCGCACCGCCACATCCCAGCGCACCCACTCCCAGCGATGACAACACGAGCCAGCGGAGTGAACCCAGACGTCCAGCGAGCATACGGGCCTCTTCATGTCCCTGCGTGGACGCGCAGGATGCCCTCAAGTCTCTTCAAGACACCAGTCTGGCGTCTGGAAGGAATGCGTCAGGGTGGGGGAGCCGCGAGCTGGAACGTCAGCCGCACGTTGTCCGAGCGCACTCCCAAAGGGCCTTCGAGCGCGAGGGCCTCGGGGGGAAGGTCGCCCTCCCACGTCAGCGCGTCATCCGTCCACACGCGCAACGTCACGCCGCGCAGCTCTGTGCGCAGGGTGTGCTCTTCGCCCCACGTGGGCGCGCTCACCACGCCGCGTCGGAAGGGGGTGACGGTGACATAGCCCCGGTTGCCGCAGTCGCTGCTCCGGTGCTGGTCGGGATTTCGCTTGTAGTTGACGACGACGCCTGCCTTCGGAGCGAAGCGCCACATCACATACAACACGTTGCAGCCATCCCGCGCGCGAAGCTTGAGGCCCACCTGTTGGCGTTGCTCGCCGGACTGCAAGGCCCGCTGCTCGCCGGTGGGTCCTCGGGGCAGGAAGCGCAGCTCGGCGCGCGCCGCCATGTCCGTGCCGGGCACGAAGGCTCGCAACCTCGCACCATCCATGTCGAGCTTTCCATCGGTCCGCTCGCGCAGCGCGCCCTGCGTCACCTTCAGCTTCGACAAGGGCACCGGGGCGAGCGTCGTCATGGGTTTCCTCGTCGCCGGAGGTCGCCCCCACCCGAGGCCCACCAGCGCGCCCAGGCCCAGACAGGCCACGAGGACTCGACTCCGGGTGGTCCCGTGGGTGGACATCAGGGGCGGGGCGTCCCGAGGAAGGCCGTGAGCGCCTCCACATGGGCCGTCAGGTAGGCCTGCTCCGCGCGCAGCCGCGCCAGCTCCAGCAGGAGGTAGTCCCGGAACCGGCGTATCTCTCGCGTCTGGAGCGCCTCCACTTCCTTGAGCTGGCCCTCCAGGTCCGACACGAGCGCGGACACCTCTCGCAGCCGCGCCTCCTCCGTGCGGTGTCTCGCGCGCAGCTCCACCAGCAGCTCGGAGACCTCCTGGTGCACGCCCTCCACCTCGTGCAGCGTCGAGCGGCGGCGGCCCTCGCGCGCCCGGGCGTTCGCCTTGCCCTGCCACAGGTGGCCCAGGTCATACGTCAACATGACCTGCCCGAAGAGGGGGACGTCCTGGTCCACGTCGAAGACCTCGTCATAACCTCCGCGAACGCTCAGCTCCCACGCCTTGGCCCGGCGCAGGCTTCCGGTGGCGACCTCCACCGCGTCATCCGCCGCGCGCAGCTCCTCCAGCAGCGACTCCAGCCGCTGGCCCTGGGGGAAGGCGGGACGCGAGGCCAGCAGCTCTCGCGCCAGCGCAGTGTCCGTGCTCAGGGAGCGCAGGTTGTCCAGGCGCACCTGCACCGCGTTGAGCTCCTCCAGGGTCGCCCGGCCATCCCGGAGGTCCTCGCGCAGGGCCGTGACGAGCGCCTCCGCGCGGGGCAGCGCGTCCTGGAGCACGCGCGCCCGAGCCTCCAGCGCGGAGTCCTCACCCAGCCCGGTGCCCTGGCGGACGGCGGCCTGGAGCGAGGAGAGGGCCTGGTGACGACGGCACTCGGCCGCCGCGCGTCGGTGAATCTTGTTTCCCCGGTACAGGCCCACGAAGTCGTAGCTCAGGCCCGCCGTCACGCGCAGCTTGGGCTTGCCCAGCGCGGTGCCACCTTCGGCCTCGCCGGTGTTCACCGCGCCGAAGCTGCCGAACACCTCCGGGGCCAGCTCCAGCGCGGCCTCCGCGTCGCCCAGTCCCTTCACCCAGTCGCAGTAGCCCGCGGCGCGCTCTTCGATGCGTGCATCGGGAGGAGACGACGCGTCGGGGGGCGCCGCGAGGGCCGCCGGGGTTCGCGCGGCGAGATACAGCAGCACGCCGCAAGTGAGAGTCTTCCGCATGGGGCTTCTCCACGTCTTCATGGGCGCCTGCACTCACAGCACCAGGGGCGCGCGGCCCAGGTGCAGCAGGTCCTCGCGCGCCGAGGCGGAGTCCGTGAGCTTCACCTCCACCATCACCCCGCGCAGCATGTGCTGACGGATGGGGTGTTTGATGGAGACCTCGCCCTCCAGCACCCGGCCCACCACGCCGACCTCGCGGCACCAGACGACCTTCGCGGCGCACGCGAAGAGGGGCGTGCCCACCGCCGCGTTGTTCAGGTTCTCGTACGGCACGAAGGCCACCGTCAGGTCCTTCTCGATGGCGCGCAGATAGGGTGAAGCCCGCAGCGACGCGATGAGCGTCTCGTAGCGCTGGGCCACGTCCTCGAGCGCCTTCAAGTCCTTCTCCAGGCTGCGCAGCGTCGCCTCCGCGCGCGCCTGCTCCAGCACCGAGTGCGTGTACTCGCGCTCCAGGAGCAGCACGTCCGGGGTGATGCCCGCCGGCGTGCCGTCCTTGCCCATCCCGTCCTGCACCGCCGTCAGCCCCGCGAGCTCCCGGTGCAGCGAGTCCACTCGCGTCTCTAGATCTACGGTGGTCTGCGCGAGCGACAGGTTGCTCTGCGCCAGCTGCGCCAGGTGGTGGTTGATGGTGAGCTTGTCCTCCTGCTGGAGCAGCCGCGCGCCGTACATCGCATCCGTGCGCGCGCGTGAAAGCCCCGCGTAGGCGCGGTTGGACTGGAGAATCTCCGCGCGCGCCCGGCTGTACTCCTGGCGCAGGGAGGCCAGGCGCTTCGCGACGCGGTCCTTGGATGCGCGCTCGCTTCGCAGGGCCACGAGGAAGCGCTGCTGGAACGCGTGCTCCGCGGCCACGGTGCGCTCGGCGTCGTGGATGCGGTTCTCCACCGCGCGCCGCTCGGCGACGACGTGGTCCCTGGAGGATGTCTGCGCCGCCAGTTGCGTGTTGAGCGAGAGGATCTGCGGGTCCGTGGGAGACACCACCGTGGGCGTCACCCAGCCATGGCTCAAGAGGAAGAAGCCCTGGACGGCCAGGAAGGACACCAGCGCCGCCAGGATGAGTCCCAGGAGCACCGAGCCCAGGAGCTTGTACGTGGACACGGCGATGGCGTTGATGCGGTTCGCGACGCGTTGGTTCATGGAGAACCCTCTCCGGCGGGGTTGGGCGGCAGCCCACCGCGGTTGTCCGCGGTGGAAGGTGCCGGGGCGGCGCTGGGACTGCCCCGGGTCTCCCAGCTCCCGGAGTCCAGCGTCAGCAGCGCCAGCGGTGTGAAGAGCGCGTACGTCACCGGCATCAGCAGGGCCATGGGCAGGAAGCACGCCCCATGCACCCGCCGGTCCTCGGGCAGGTGCCGGGTCTCCAGCCGGTAGATGATTCCCAGGAGGCCGATGACGAGGAAGTGGAACGAGAGGATGTCCAGGAACTCCCCGGTGATGACGTTGTGGACGATGACGACGGGGTAGGCGAGCAGCAGCGCGAGCTGGGACACGTAGTGGACGGTGATGACCGGATGCAGGCGCCACGCGTGCGACAGGCCGCCGAGCAGGTCCACCAGGTTGGAGCGCCGCCACCGCAGCTGCTGGGAGAAGTAGCCGGCCAGCGTCGCGGGCGCGGCGGTGAAGCAGAACGCGTCCAGCGTGTAGACCGTCTCATAGTCGTGCTTGACGATCTGCCGCGTGAGGAACCGGTCCTCGCCATACTTGATGGGAATGCCGGCGATGGCGCGCGCCTCCAGGATGGGCTCCAGCTCCAGGAGCACGTGGCGGCGATACGCGGTGAGGCAGCCGGACAGGCACATCACCTGGCGGAAGCTGCGCTCCAAGTCCTTCAGCCACTGCTGGGCGAAGTGGAACTTGATCTCCACCATGCGCGTCAGCCAGTTCTGGTGGCGGTTCGTCACGAAGGTGCGACCGCCCACGGCGGCGATGCGGGGACTGACGAAGCGGCGCACCAGGTTGCGCACCGCGCTCTTGTCCACGATGACGTCCGAGTCCACCGAGACGATGATCTCCGCGTCGACCGCGGCCTGGACTCCCCGGTTGATGCCCTTGCGCTTGCCCAGGTTCTCCGGGTTGCGCATGACGAGGACGTTGGCGTGGCCCTCCGCGGCCTTCATCGCCCACGCGTAGCTGTCGTCCTTGGAGCAGTCGTCCACCACCACGATTTGCAGCAGCTCGCTGGGGTAGTCCTGCTCCAGCAGGCTGCGGACGGCGTGGAAGATGCCCTTCCCCTCGTTGAAGAGGGGGATGACGATGGCGACACGAGGCCGGTACGTGTCGTCCGCGCGGTCGATGCTGGGCCCTCGCAGGCGCCGCAGGAACGGACCGAGGATGTAGCGGTTCATCAACACGACGATGAACAGCAGATGGATGGGAAACAGCTCCATCAGGTCCCGTCCCCGCTCACGCCGCCACCCCTTCCCCTGGCGGCCCCGACGCCGCCCCCATTCTCCCGTGAGGGAGCGGTGGGAAAGTTGGCGGGGAGTGGGCTCGCGCCAACTGCCCCGAGGGACGGTGGAAGGGGATTGCCCACCCAGGCGTCATCGCGACACGGGTGCCGTCCGGAACCCGTCAGCCCCAGGTCCCGGAGGGCACCCTCGACTTCGCGCGCGAGACGCCTTGGGAGGCTTTCAGTGCGCGGCGGGAGGCGACGGCGACGTCAGTGCGTCCGCGCGCTGCAGGTCCCTGAGCAGCTCCGCCTTGCGGGCATCCCGCTGGGCCGCGGAGGTGAAGGCGATGCCCTCCATCGACTCGCGTGCGCCAAGGGCCACCCGCGCCAGTCCGTCGCGGGAGATGAGGCCCAGCGCGAAGGCCTCCACCGCGGCGCCCACATAGGTGTCGAAGAAGTGGATGCGCTTCTCTCGCCAGGCGCGGCGGGCGGTCTCCGGGGTGTCCACCACGTCATGGATGAACACGGCGTGCACGGCCTGCGGGGCGGCGGTGAGCATCTTGTCGCCGAACTCCACGTCGCCCTGGCCGCTGTCTCCGACGAAGACGAAGCCGTACTCCGGGAACACGCGCACGTAGCGCTGGAAGTTGTCGAACTTCTTCGCGGCGATGCGGGAGTTGCCCAAGAGGTGGGTGAGGCTGCCGGAGAGCACGGCATGGGGCGGGACGCCGTGCTTCTTCAGGGTGTCGAACGTCATGTTCTCCACCGCGCCCAGCGGGTCCATGGGGCGCGCGGTGACGAACGTGAGGTCGCCCTCGCGGCCGGGGATGATGCCCGGCCCCCGGTCCAGCTCCGCGTAGAAGGCGAGCACGCCCGGGTACACCGTCTTGGACGGGTAGCGCGTGTCCTTGAGGTTGGCGAAGAAGGTGTCGTCGATGTCGCTGAGGACCTTGTTCTCCCCGCTGGGCGCCGCCTCTCCCTCGCGTTGGATGTGCGCGAGAATCTCCTCCCGCAGCGCCGGGTCGTCCACGTCGTCGAAGAGGAGCTTCTCCAGGTCCTGGTGGTTGTTGCCCGCGTCGAGCAGGTTCTTGAAGGCGGTCAGCTCGCGGCCGCTCACGCTCAGGAACATGTCGCGCAGGGCCCGCTCGGCGGTGGCCGGAGTCCCGCCGCGCTGGAGCGCCGTCACCAGGCTTGTGCGCACGGGCAGGGCGAGCTGCGGGGCGCGCTCCCGACAGAGCATCGTCAGGAGGGCGGTGTGGTGGTCTGGCCCGAAGACGCGGTCGTCCATGTCCCCGAGCAGGGACTCGAGGTCGACATTGGCCAGGAGGTAGTTCAGCTCGGAGGCGGTTGCGTCCCGCAGGAGGTCCAGGATGCGGCGCTCCTCGCTGGTGTCGGTGTGGCCGGCCATGAGCGTGCGCAGCGTCTCCAGCTTCTTCGTCGCGGCGTGCGGATCCATGTTGCTCCCCCCATCCCGGCGCGGGGCCGGACTTGGACGTCCGAGCCTACGCGGGGTGCGGTCCGCCGTGGTAGAGGAGAGGCATGTCGACTGTCGTGGGGCCGCTGGAGCTTCTTCCGGACGAAGTCCATGTATGGATTGTCGAGCCCGAGCGCATCCAGGAACCGAAGCTCCTGGATGCCTATTGGGGGCTCCTGGACGCGGAGGAGCGCGCCAAGCAGATGCGCTTCCGCTTCGAGCGTCACCAGAAGCAATACCTGGTGAGTCACGCGCTGGTGCGGTTGACGCTGTCGCGCTACGCGCCGGTGGCGCCCTCGGCGTGGAGCTTCTCGACCAACGCGTACGGGAGGCCGGAGATAAAGGGCGAGTGGGGCGCGCGCCTGCGCTTCAACCTGTCGCACACCGACGGCATGGCGCTGGTGGCGGTGGGCCTGGACGCGGAGCTGGGCGCGGACGTGGAGGACGCGGAGCGACACGGCGAGACGGTGGAGATCGCCGACCACTTCTTCGCGAAGCCGGAAGTCGCCGCGCTCCGGGCCCTGCCCGCGGCCGAGCAGCGCGGGCGCTTCTTCGAGTACTGGACGCTCAAGGAGTCCTACATCAAGGCGCGCGGCGCGGGCCTGTCCCTGCCGTTGGACCAGTTCGCCTTCCACCTGGAGGCCGGCAAGGAGCCGCGCATCTCCTTCGATGCGCGGATGGTGGACACGCCGGAGACGTGGCGCTTCATGCAGCTGCGCCCGTCCGCGCGCCACCAGGCCGCCGTGGCGATGCGGGGGGCCCGGGACAGGCCCTTCCGCGTGAGCTGGCGGTTCACCGTGCCGCTGGAGTCGGACGGGCCGCCTCGCGTCGAAGAGGCGTGAGCCTCAGGCCGGCGCCGCCATCCACCGCGTGAGGTCCTCTCGCAGGGCGGCGAGCATGGCGTCCTGCTGCTTGCGCAGGAAGAAGTGGCCTCCCTCGAAGTGGCGGATGCGGAAGTCGGGGTTGCGCGTCTCCTCGCGCCACGTCTCCAGGCGCGCCAGGGACACGTGCTTGTCCTCGGTGCCGCCCATGACGGAGATGGGCACGTCGAGCTTCACGGGCACCGGGCCGTTCTCCCACCACGCCAGCGCGAAGTCCGCGCGCAGGGTGGGCACCAGGAGTTCCAGCAACTCGCGGTGCTGGAGGATCTCCTCCGGCGTGCCGTCGTAGCGCCGCAGCTCGTTGATGAACTGCTCCTGCGGCAGGTGGTGGATGGGCTTGCGGTCCGACTCGCGGGGGGCGCCGGACGCGGCCAGCACGAGGCCCCGGGGCAGCGGCCCGTTGCGCGCCTGCAGGCGGCGGGTCAGCTCCAGGGAGATGCGCGAGCCCATGCTGTAGCCGAAGAAGACGAACGGCTTGTCCAGCAGCGGAGCGAGCACCGGCAGTAGCGCGTCCATCAGCGTGGGCAGGCTGTCGAAGGGCTTCTCCATCAACCTCCGCTCACGGCCGGGGAGCTGCACCGCGCACAGCTCCACGCCCGGCGGCAGACCTCCCTGCCAGGCGCTGTAGATGGAGGCGCTTCCTCCGGCGAAGGGCAGGCAGAACAGCCGCAGGCGCGGGTCCGGCAGCGCCTTCCGGGAAGGAAACCAACGTTCGGGAGAGTTCGGGTTCGAGGTGGGAGCACTGGGCATGGCGGTATGGTTCTGTCGCACAGCCGAGGAAAACGGGTCAAGGCCCCGGCACTTCGAGCAGGTTGAAGACTTCCGCCCATCATACAGGGATGACTGTCAGTGCTCGGTATTCGTGAATGAGTGGACTGGCAGGGCTCCTGTCGAGGCGTGCTAGCGTTTTCGCGTGAGCTACGAGCTGTCGCACCTGGACGCCCTGGAGGCGGAGTCGGTCTTCATCATCCGGGAGGTGGTCGCCGAGCTGGACAGCCCGGTGCTGCTGTTCTCCGGAGGCAAGGACTCCGCGGTGATGTTGCACCTGGCGGTGAAGGCCTTCGCGCCCGCGCCGCTGCCCTTCCCGCTGATGCACGTGGACACGGGGCACAACTTCCCGGAGGTGCTCCAGTACCGCGACGCGCGCGTGGCGGAGCTGGGCGCGCGGCTGCACGTGGCGTCCGTGCAGGAGGCCATCGACGGGGGGCGGGTGGCGGAGGAGAAGGGCCCGCGCGCCTCGCGCAACCGCGCGCAGACGGTGCCGCTGTTGGAGGCGATTGAGAAGCACCGCTTCAACGCCGTCTTCGGTGGCGCGCGCCGCGACGAGGAGAAGGCGCGCGCGAAGGAGCGGGTGTTCTCGTTCCGCGACGAGTTCGGCCAGTGGGACCCGAAGAACCAGCGCCCGGAGCTGTGGAGCCTCTACAACGGCCGCCACCGCCGGGGGGAGCACCTGCGCGTCTTCCCGCTGTCGAACTGGACGGAGCTGGACGTGTGGCAGTACATCGCGCGGGAAGGCGTGGCCCTGCCCTCCATCTACTTCAGCCACAGGCGCGAGGTGTTCCGTCGGGACGGCATGCTGATGGCGTGGTCGCCCTACCTGCCGCTGCTCCCGGGTGAGGAGGTCTCAACGGCGTCGGTGCGCTTCCGCACGGTGGGCGACATGACGTGCACCGCGTGCGTGGAGTCCGACGCCGTCACGGTGTCGGAGGTCATCACCGAGATTGTCGCCTCGCGAGTCACCGAGCGGGGCGCCAGCCGGGCGGACGACAAGTTCAGCGAGACGGCGATGGAAGACCGCAAGCGTGAGGGGTACTTCTAGTGGAACTGCTTCGTTTCGCGACCGCGGGCTCCGTCGACGACGGGAAGAGCACGCTCATCGGCAGGTTGCTCCATGACACGCGCTCGATTCTGGAGGACCAGCTCGCCGCGGTGGAGCGCACCAGTCGCGCGAGAGGGGACGAGTACGTCAACCTGGCGCTGCTCCTGGACGGCCTGAAGGCCGAGCGCGAGCAGGGCATCACCATCGACGTGGCTTACCGGTACTTCGCCACGGCGCAGCGCAAGTTCATCATCGCGGACACGCCGGGGCACCTCCAGTACACGCGCAACATGGTGACGGGTGCGTCCACGGCGGACCTGGCGCTCATCCTGGTGGACGCGCGCAAGGGCGTGCTGGAGCAGACGCGGCGCCATGCGTTCCTGGCCTCGCTGTTGCGCGTGCCGCACCTGGTGCTGTGCGTGAACAAGATGGACCTGGTGGGCTTCGACGTCGCCGTCTTCGAGCGCATCCGCGAGGAGTTCCGTCAGTTCTCCATGAAGCTCGACGTGGCGGACCTGTCGTTCATCCCCATCTCCGCGCTGGGCGGGGACAACGTGGTGACGCGCTCGGAGCGGATGCCCTGGTACCAGGGCTCCACGCTCCTGCACCACCTGGAGAACGTGCACATCGCGTCGGACCGCAACCTCATCCACGTGCGCTTCCCGGTGCAGAGCGTCCTCCGGCCCATGTCCTCGAAGTTCCCGGACTACCGCGCGTACGCGGGGCAGGTGCTGGGCGGCGTGCTGCGGCCGGGCGACGAGGTCATGGCGCTTCCCTCCGGCTTCACCACGCGCATCCGCGAGCTGGACCTGGCGGGGCGGCCGGTGGCGCAGGCGTTTCCGCCCATGTCGGTGAATGTCTCGCTGGCGGACGAGCTGGATATCAGCCGGGGCGACATGCTGTGCAGGCCGGGCAACCCGCCCCTGGTGGGGCAGGACCTGGACGCCATGGTGTGTTGGCTGGCGGAGGGGGTGTCACTCCAGGCGGGCGCCCGGTTCGCGCTCAAGCACACCACGCGCTCGGCGCGGGCCCAGGTGAAGCAGCTCCACTACCGGCTGGATGTGAACACGCTGAGCCGGGACGAGACGAGTCCCCGGCTCGGGCTCAACGAGATTGGCCGGGTGACGCTGCGCACCACGGTGCCGCTCTTCTTCGACGAGTACCGCCGCAACCGCCACACGGGCAGCTTCATCCTCATTGACGAAGCCACGAACGCGACGGTGGGCGCCGGGATGATCAACGGCCCCGCTGTTTGAGGTGCGCATGAATCGGCAAGGCTCCGGGTTCATCCTCTGGCTGACGGGCATGTCCGGCGCGGGCAAGAGCACGCTCTCGCGGGCGCTGCGCACCCGGCTGGAGCCGCTGCGTCCGGTGGAGGTGATGGACGGCGACGAGGTGCGCACCTGGCTGACGCGCGGCCTGGGCTTCACGCGGGAGGACCGCGAGGAGAACGTCCGGCGCATCGGCCACGTGGCGCGGCTCCTGGCCCGGCACGGCGTGGGCGTCATCGTCGCCGCGATTTCGCCCTACCGGAGCTCCCGGGCGGAGGTGCGCGGGCTGGCTGAAGAAGTGGGGCTGCCCTTCGTGGAGGTCTACATCGAGGCGCCGCTGGACGCGCTCATCGCTCGCGACGTGAAGGGGCTCTACAAGAAGGCGCTGGCGGGGGAGCTGCCACACTTCACCGGCGTGTCGGACCCATACGAGGCCCCCGAGGCCCCCGAAGTCACGGTGCGCTCGGACTCGGAGGCGGTGGAGGTGGGGCTGGAGCGCGTGCTGGCCGCGCTCCAGGCCCGGGGCCTCGTGGCGCCGCGCGCCGCCTAGAGCACGCGCTCCATGCGCACGTAGGGCCGCTCGGCCTGCATGCCCTTGGAGCGGCAGTGGTCGATGAACTTGTTCGACTCGATGAGCTGCGGAGTCGTCTCGTTGTAGACGAGGATCATCACGTGGCGCAGCCACGGCTCCTGGCCCATGGCGTAGACGTAGACCTCCTTGGGCGTCAGGTGGTTGGTGATTTCCATGGCGCGGTTGCAGTCGGAGCCGTTGAGGCGCCGCGCCTGGTCCATCTTCCGAGGCAGCGGGTTGGACAACAGCGGGCCGTACATCCAGCTCATCGGGCCGCCCTCGCACTCCATGCCGAGGAACAGGATGTCGATGGGGCCGATGATTTCGCGCAGGTGCTGGTACATGCGCGGCTCAATCGCGTTGGAGTCCGCCGCCATCAGGATGGACTTGCCACCCAGGCGCACCAGGTGGGCCGTCTTGGCCTGGATGGCCAAATCACTGTGCTCGCCGAGGAAGGGCAGGCCGGTGATGGAGCCGCCGGGGATGGTGATCTCCTGGAGGTCGTCGATCTCCACCACGTTCTTGAAGCCCGTGTGGTGGAGCATCAGGCGCAGGGACGGGTCCGCCAGCGAGTTGCCGTTGTTGCGCGGGACGATGATGGTGCCCACGCGGTGACGCAGCTGGAGCAGCGTCTCCATCATCAGGTGGTCGGCGTGGCCGTGCGTCAGGACGACGTAGTCCACGTGGTCGGGCAGGTCCGCGTGCGTGTAGCGCGGCAGGTCCGTGGGGAACTCGTAGCTGATGACGGGGTCGGTGAGGATGCTGACCTCCTTCGTCTCCAGCAGCACGCAGGCGTGGCCGAAGTAGCGCACCCGCACGCCCTCGCCGTCGTAGCGAGGCGCCTTGCGCGGAACGACGTCGGTGAAGAGGTCGGCGAACGCGGCGGCGGCCGAGGACGGCACGCCGAGCATCTCCGCCACCTGGCCCGGTGAGCCCGGGGTGTGGCGCATGCGGAACAGCGCGTCCAGGCCCTCGTGGCGGTAGGGCACCTTGAGGTGGACGGGCATGTCCTCCTCGAGGCGCGGCGTGCTGAAGATGTACGGGCGCCAGTCGCCGTCCACCTGCATCAGCGTCACGCTCTGCGCGGACTCTTGATAGAAGCGGCTCTTGTACAGGAGCGGCTCGATGAAGCGCGCGCTGGCGCGGTTGCTGAGGTCATACGTGAGCTCCACGTAGCCGCGCAGCAGGTCCGGCACCTTGGGGTAGAGGGCTTCCAGGGAGCCGCCGTTGTTCGGCGCCATCAGCTGCTCCAGCTCCGCCACCGCCTTGGTGTACGCGAGCATGTGCGCCTGTTCCTTCTGGTTCCGCTCCAGCAACTCCTTCACCTTGCCCGCGCGCGCGGTGGGGTGGTTGATGAACGGGCCACCCATCAACATCGGGTTCTTCAGCGCGGCCACGTGCACGTCGGGGTTGGCGACGAAGGACTGCATCAGCTTCTGGTGCAGGTTCGTGACGAACAGCGGCGCGGTGGCGGGAGACAGCAGGTACCACCAGGCGTACCACTGGTTGTACAGTGGCTCGAGTGCCACGTTGGGCTTGAGGTACATCGGTCGGTCCAGCATCGGGTTCTCCAGGCGAGCGTCGATTATCTGGGACGACATGGAGACAGGGAAGCCCCTGTTGACGATCGCCTGCCTGCTGGAGGTGGGGGGGAGGGCCCTCGGTACACACGGGGAGTCTCCCCCTGCCTCGGCTTTTCACCCTGGGGGCTTTCCCCTGCGCTACGCTTGCGTCGGACTTTCAAGGGTGCGCATGTCTTGCGCGTCGGAGTCCGGAGGTATCTCCCCGTGACGGCTTCTTCGACCTCCTCCGAGTTGCCGTTGGCGTCCTGGGCCCGGCGTCTGGCGCCCTCGGCCATCCAGGACATGCTGCAGAAAATCACCCGGCCGGGCGTGTTCTCACTGGCGTTGGGGCTCCCCGCCGCGGAGCTGTTTCCCACGCAAGGCATGGCGGAGGCGGCGGCGCGGGTGCTGGCGGAGCAGGTGGGGGCGTTGCAGTACTCGGCGACGCTGGAGCCGCTGCGCGAGCAGGTGGTGGCGTTGATGGCGAAGCGCGGGGTGGTTTGCTCGACGAGTCAGGTGTTCCTGACGACGGGGGCGCAGCAGGGGATGAATCTGCTGACGCGGCTCTTGCTGGAGCCGGGGCAGGCGGTGCTGCTGGAGGACCGGGTGTATTCGGGGTTCCAGCAGGTGTTGGACCCGTTCCAGGCGCGACGGCTCACGGTGCGGCGGGATGGGCGGACGGGGTTGGACCTGGAGGGGATGGAGGCACTGCTCAAGTCAGGGGAGCGGCCGGCGTTCCTGTACACGATGAGCGACGGGCACAATCCGCTCGGGACGAGCCTTGTGCGTGCGGAGCGGGAGCGCCTGGTGGAACTGGCGCGGGAGTACCGCATGCCCATCATCGAGGATGATGCGTACGGCTTCCTGCACTACGAGGAGGGCGGGGCGCTGCCTCCGCTGCGCTCTTTGGACGCGCAGTGGGTCTATTACGTCGGGTCGTTCTCGAAGATTCTGGCGCCTGCGCTGCGGGTGGGCTGGGTGGTGGTGCCGGAGGCGATGGTGTTCAGGCTGGCGACGGTGAAGGAGTCGAGCGACATCGACACGGCGACCTTCACGCAGCGGATGGTGCTCGCGTTCCTGGAGTCGGGGAGGTTGGACGCGCATCTGGAGCGGCTGCGCGGGGAGTACCGGCTGCGGCGGGACACGCTGCTGCGGGCGCTGGAGGAGCACCTGCCGGAAGGGGCTTCGTGGACGAAGCCCACGAGCGGGATGTTCGTCTGGGTGGAGCTGCCGGAGCGGTTCGACACCACGGTGCTGCTGGCGCGGGCGCTGGAGTCGCAGCAGGTGGCGTTTCTTCCGGGGCAGGCTTTCGCGGTGAGCGGCGGGCGCTCGGCGTCACATGGACTGCGATTGAACTTCTCGCACTGTGAGCCTTTGCGCATCGAGGAGGCCGTTCGTCGGTTGGGCACGGTGCTTCGGGCGGGCTGAGCCGAGAGGTCGTTATTCCAACCGACAGGACGCCGGATGGGGTGTTCATGCGAGTGATTGCGTGGTTGGTGGTGCTGCCTCTTGTGCCTTGAGGAGAGATTCTCGGGTCCTCGGTGGGCGACCGGCTCCAAAACTAGATTTTCCTGCCAGACGGGTGTGGTTGGGGGATTTTCGTGTCTTTCTATTGAGGCAAGGTCTTCCTTTCTACCCACAGGTCTTATAAGACCCAATGTGAAGCAGGTGCAACTCCTTGTGGTTCTTGTTTCCGTTTGTGTCCATCAGGGCCCCCCTTGTTTTCTTGGGGCCTTGATAGTGTATGCTGGCAGATAATTACGCTGACCATGGACCCCACGGGGCAAAGGTCCGAGGCTGTTCGGCCCCTCCGCCATGAGCGTGATCCTTCCGGCGACGGCGCGCCACCACGGGCGCCGACGGCGGGAGTTCCCCTGAACGCTGTGTGGAGTCAATTCAATGCCCAAGCCGTGGCCCCGGTGGCCTCTGCTCCTCGCCAGCCTTTTCTCGGCGAGCTCTTCCCTCGCGGCTGAGAAACTCACGCCGGTTTCCCTCCCCACGCTGACGCAGCTCCAGGTCCAGGAGCCAGCCCGTGTGGCGGAATCCCTGGCAAGCCTCAAGTCGCAAAGCCTCGAACTCGGGTTGGGCTCGCGGGACGGCTTCCAGCTGTCCAGCTCCAGCACGGACTCCTTTGGTCAGACGCACGCACGCTTCGCCCAGACATACCAGGGCGTACCCGTGTGGGGCGCCGTGGCCATCACCCACCAGGGACTGTCCGCAAGGGACCTCCGCATCACCACCGACGGCCTGCGCAAGGGCATCCGTCTGGACGTGACGCCCACGCTGGACGCGAAGTCCGCGGTGTCGAAGGCCACCCAGGAGCTGGCACCCAAGGGTGAGTTCGGCGTCACGCCGAAGAGCGAGCTCATCGTCTATCCCCAGACGCGGCTGGTGAACCGCTACCCCGGCAAGCCCGTCGCGAAGCAGAACGCGGCGGACTTCGACACGCAGGTCGTGGGCTACCGGCTCGCGTACCACGTGCACACCGAGCTGGAGAACGCGAAGGACGGCGTCAAGCACACCGACTTCATCATCGACGCGCACTCGGGCGAGGTGCTGAAGAAGTGGAGCTCGCTCCAGACGGCCGCCGCCAAGGGCCTCGGCCGCTCGCAGTACAGCGGTGAGGTGCCGTTGGATGTCTTCCAGAACCCCCAGGGCCTCTTCGAGCTGCGCGATGTCACGCGCGCGGGCGGCGAGGGCATCCGGACCTACGACGTCAACCACGCCGCCGTGCAGAACGGCGTCATTCCCACGCTGACCCTCTACACGGACGCCGACAACGTCTGGGGCGACGGGCAGAACTACATCGTCGGTGCCAACAACACCCTGAGCACCAATGGACAGACGGCCGCCGTCGACGCGCACTACGGCCTGCTGGCGACGTGGGACTTCTACAAGAAGATCTTCGGCCGCGACGGCGTGGATGGCTTTGGCTCGCCCACCTACAACCGGGTGCACGCCAGCAACCTCTACGACAACGCCTTCTGGAGCGACGGCTGCTTCTGCATGAGCTACGGCGACGGCTCGTTCCCGGCCGCCGGCGGCTTCAGGTCCATGGGCGTGCTCGACGTGACGGGCCACGAGATGACCCACGGCGTCGCCTCGCACACGGCCGGCCTCATCTACGACGGCGAGTCCGGCGGCCTCAACGAGGCCAACTCGGACATCTTCGGCACCCTGGCGGAGTTCTGGGTGGCCAACGGCCGCGGCAGCACCATTGGTGACACGGGCGGCAACTGGCTCATGGCCGAGCAGCTCAGCGCCTTCCCGCTGCGCGTCATGTTCCGCCCGTCGCTGGACGGCGCGAGCGTGGACGCCTGGTACCCCGGCCTCGGCAACATCGACGTGCACTTCAGCAGCGGCCCGATGAACCGCGCCTTCTACTTCCTGTCCCAGGGCGCGCAGCCACTGGTCATCGGCACCGACTACTCCAGCACCTATCTGCCCGCGGGCATGAGGGGTATCGGCAACGACAAGGCGGCGGCCATCTGGTACCGCGCGCTCACCGTCTACCTGTTCCCGTCGTCCAATTACATGTCGGCCCGCACCAGCAGCCTCCAGGCCGCCGCGGACCTCTTCGGCTCCCAGTCCAACGAGTACCGCGCGGTGCAGAACGCCTTCGCGGCCATCAACGTGGGCTACACCGCCGGCACGTACGACGACCGCACGGCCCCCACCGTCGCCGCGAGCATCTCTGGCAGCGCGCCTGCGCTCCAGTTGCATGCGCAGGCCGACGACAACGTGGGCGTGGCCCGCGTGGAGTTCTTCGTCGATGGCGCCCTGGCGGGGAACGTCTCCGTCCAGCCGTACCAGAGCCCGCTGGACGCCACGCCGCTGTCCAACGGCACGCACCAGCTGGTGGCGGTGGCGTACGACGCGGCCGGCAATTCCACCGCGTCCGCTCCGGCGAGCTTCACCGTCTCCAACAGCTTCGAGCAGCTGCTGGCCGACCCGGGCTTCGAGCTGGACGGCCAGGGCTGGATGGCGGACCCGCCGGAGAACATCAACTTCCCGGTCTCCTCCGGTACGCACTCCGGCCAGGGCTACGTGTGGCTCAACGGCTGGGGATCGACGCACGTCGACCGGCTGTGGCAGGACGTCACCATTCCCGCCGGCGTCACCAAGGCCTCGCTGACCTTCTTCCTCAACCTCCTCACCTCCGAGACGACGACCACCGCCGTCCGCGACACGCTGACGCTCCAGGTCCAGGACACCTCGGGCACGGTGCTGGGGACGCTGGCGACGTGGTCCAACCTGGACGCGACGCCAGGCTGGGTGCAGCAGAGCGTGGACCTGACGGCCTACGCGGGCCAGACGGTGCGCATCTTCCTGGAGGGGCGCGAGAACGCCTCGATCGCCACCAGCTTCCAATTGGATGACTTCGCGCTGCGCGTCATGCACGCGGCGGATGCCGAGGCGCCCCGGGTGAGGGCTTCCGTGCTCTTCTCCGGCACGCGCGTGGGCTACCTCGCGGAGGTGTCCGACAACGGCTTCGTCAACGCGGTGGAGTTCCTCGTCGACGGCGTGTCCCTGGGCAACTCGGTCAGGTCGTTCGCCCGGGTCGTCAACGTCTCCTCGTTGACGGCTGGCGCGCACACGCTCGTCGCCCGGGCCACGGACGCGGGCGGCAACACGGGGGACTCTCCCTCGGTGACGTTCTACGTGGACACCACCGCCACCCAGCGCGTGCTCAATCCCAGCTTCGAGACCTCCACGAGCTGGACGGGGGCCACGACCTTGTCGGGCTCGGCGGGCATCTTCAGCAGCCCGTCCTTCGCGCACACGGGCAGCCGCATGTACGTCTTCTGGACCAACGCGGGGCCGGCGCGGCACTCCGTCCGTCAGTCCGTGGCCATTCCGGCGACGGCGACCTCGGCCATCTTCAGCTTCTGGCTGCGCATCTACAACGCCGCGTTCACCGACGCGGTGGCCCACCACACCTTCAGCGCGAAGGTCCGGGATTCCGCCGGCACCGAGCTGGCGACGCTGAGGACGCTCTCCAACGTGGATGACACCAACGCGGAGTACCGCCAGCACCGCTTCGACCTGACCGCGTACCGGGGCCAGACGGTGCAGTTGTTCTTCGACGTGGACCAGACGGCGGCCCCGCAGGTCCCGGATGAAGTCACCCAGTTCTTCCTGGACGACGTCGGCCTGGTCACCTCGACCCAGGCGGACATCCAGAGCCCCACGCTCTCCGCGGCGGTCGAGGGCAGCTACGGGACGGTGCAGCTCCGGGCCTCCGTAAGCGACAACGTCTGGACGGCCACCCTCGCGTTCCAGGTGGATGGCACCCCGGTGGACTCGTTCACGGACGCCGAGGGCATCTACGCGACGGCGTTCGACACGAGGACCCTGTCCAACGGCTCGCACGAGTTCAAGGCGACGGCCACGGACAAGGCGGGCAACACGACGGAGCGCACGGTGGCCTTCGAGGTGCGCAACTCCACCATCCAGGACCAGGGCGCGCCGCACATCACCGCCAGCGTGGAGGGCCTGTACGAGAACTACACGATGCGGGCCGAGGCCACCGACGACACGGGCGTGGCCTACGTGGAGTTCTACGTAGACGGCGCGCTGAAGGGGAGGAGCGCGTCCGAGCCGTACACGCTGCCGCTGTTCCCGATTCCGCTGGCGCCGGGGGCGCATGTCCTCGAGGCGGTGGCGTACGACGCCTATGGCAACTGGTCCAAAGCGACCACGCCCTTCACGCTGCATCCCGTCACGGTGGAGTTCGCGGTGGCGCAGCACGTGGTGCCGGTGGGGGGCTCCGTCGCCCTGCAGGCGAACGTGGCGAACGCGGTGGACACGGCGGTGAGCTGGTCCGTGGCGGAGGGCCGCATCTGCGGCACCGTCAGTGAGGACGGCGTCTACGCCGCGCCGCAGGTCCGTGGCGTGTGCCACGTGTCCGCGGCGAGCGTCGTGGTGCCGACGGCGAAGGCCGTGGCGACCTTCCGGGTCTACACGGGCGACATCAATGGCGACAACGTCGTGGACGGAGAGGACATGGGCCTGCTCGCGCAGGACTACGACACCAACGGCTCCGAGGCGACGAACCTCGACGGCGTCGGCTCTGTGAATGACAGCGACATCACCCTCTTCGTCACCCAGTTCGGACGGTAATCCCCATGAAAACGTGGATGAAACTCATTGTTCCGCTCCTGATGGGGGCGCTGGTGGCCTGCTCCGACTCCGATTCGGGGCCGGTGACGGTGACTCCGAAGACCGTCACGGTGAAGGCCGGTGAGAAGGCGACCTTCAGCGCTTCGGTGAAGGATGCGAAGGACCCGCGCGTCCTGTGGTCGGTGGAGGGAGGCGACTCCCACGGCACCATCAGCAGCTCGGGCATCTACACCGCGCCGGCCGAGGCCGGCACGTACACCGTGGTGGCCACCAACGCGGTGGACACCTCGAAGAAGGACACGGCCACCGTCAAGGTGGAGGCGGTCCAGACTCCGACGGTCATCGTGAAGGTGACGCCGGAGGTGGTGACCATCGGCCAGGGGACCGCCACCACTCTCACGGCGGAGGTCTCCGGTTCCTCCGTCACCGCGGTGCAGTGGTCCGTGGAGGGTGGCGACGAGAATGGCACCGTGAGCAGCACGGGCCGGTACACGGCGCCCAACACGCCGGGCACGTTCACCGTGACGGCCACCAGCGTGGCGGACCCGACGAAGAAGGGCTCCGCCACTGTCACGGTGGAGCCTGTCGTCGTCGGGGAGGTGGTGGTGACGGTGAGCCCCTCGTCGGGCAGCACCACCTGGGATGGCACCGTCCAGCTGACGGCCGAGGTCACCGGCACCAACAACCTCGCGGTGCAGTGGTCCGTGGAGGGTGGCGACGCGAACGGCTTCGTCAGCAGCACGGGCGTGTACCGCGCGCCGAAGAAGACGGGCACGTTCACCGTGACGGCCACCAGCGTGGCGGACCCGGCGAAGAAGGCTTCTGCCTCCATCACGGTGGAGCCTGTCGTCGTCGAGGAGGTGGCGGTGACTGTCTCTCCGAAGACTGGCACGGTGGTGCAGGATGGCTCGTTCTCCCTGTCCGCGCAGGTCACGGGGACGAACAACCTCGCGGTGCAGTGGTCCGTGGAGGGCGGTGACGACAACGGCACCGTGAGCAGCACGGGCGTGTACCGGGCGCCGCGCCGCGCGGGCACGTTCACCGTGACGGCCACCAGCGTGGCGGACCCGACGAAGTCCGACTCGGCCACCCTTACCGTGGACCCCATCGTCGTTCCGACGGTGGCGGTGAGTGTCACTCCGAAGACGGCCACCGTGGGGCCTGGGGCCGTCGTCAACCTCACGGCCGAAGTCACGGGCACCTCTGTTGTCGCGGTGACCTGGGCCGTCGAGGGCGGTTCGGCCAACGGCACCGTGAGCAGCACGGGCGTGTACACCGCGCCGAACAGGCCGGGCACGTACACCGTGACGGTCACCAGCGTGGCGGATGCTTCGAAGACGGACTCCGCCGTCATCACCGTGCCCGTCGCCAGCACGGTGGCTTACGTGGACCCCACGGGTACGGGCTGGCGCCTGGTGCGCAATGCCAGCCAGTCCTCGGGCAACACGCTGGTGCTGGACCTGGTGGGCCCCACGGGCCAGTCCGGTCGCGGCGCGGACCTGACGCTGGGGCTGGATGCGGCCACCGCGTCCTGGTCCACCGTGGACGGCTCCGAGTACGTGGCCAACCGTGGCTACGCGCTCGGCGACGCGCCCCACCTGCTCAAGTCGGGCGTGAAGGGCCGCACGCTGAGCGTGGGCGTGTACCAGAAGGGCGCTCCGGCGCATGAGTACGACGGCGCGCTGCTGTCCGTGGCGCTGGCCGTGGAGGCCCTCGCCGAGACGCCGGCCGGTACCGTGGTGCCGCTGAGTGTCCTCAAGGCGCACGCGCTGCCGGCTTCCGGCTCGCTGCAGGCCATCAACGTGGCGGTGGGCACCATCACCACCGCGCAGTAGTCCGGAGTCCGAAGCAGTGAGAGCGGCGGCCTTCCCCAGGGGAGGCCGCCGTTTTCATTGTCCGTTGGGGCTGAGGAGGGCGGGGACTCTGGCGAGAGTCCGTGGCGTACCAGGAGAGGCGCCTCAAGGCGATACAGTGGGCGTAGCCCGGTTCCGTAGCTCTTCCGCACTTCGTGTGGTTCTCCTCGGCGAAGTAGCCAGACGCGGCAGGCGTCCCGCTGGGCGATTACACGCTGGGAATAGAAGCACATCGTATCCAATTCACTGTTGCCGAATAGACCGCATCGCTTGTAGCAGATCAGCGGATGTTGACCTCGTGGTGTGCATGGAAGGAACAGGATCCCGATGTCCTTCGTGCCAGACGCCAGTACCTCGGTGTACCCTATTCGCCGCCCGCAACCACGGCGACAGCGCCTGCTAGGACACTCCTACCTGCCGGGCCAGTGTCGAGGCATTCACCGCGCTCGGGCCCATCATCCGCTTCACCATCTGCGCCTTGAATGCGCCTGTGTACGGCACTTCAACCGCCTGCACTCGCCCCCATCGGGTGGTCAGCTCGGCACGTCAGCCGAGGCGACTTCTTCCCTGACACAGGGGGCAAGCACACGTGACGCAGCGGCCGAATTTTTTTGGGTAGGCACAGCTCAAGTTCACCACTTGCTTGTGCCCTGCGAGTAGGCAAGTCGTCCGGCCAAACGTTGGCAGTGCTCATTGTCTGGATCCAGCGCGAGCCCTCGCTTCACGTGCTCCTGCGCTTTGGGCGTATCCTTCAGGTGGAGATAGAGCCAAGCAAGCCGCGACAACGCAGTGGCGTTGGCTTCATGTGATCGAGCCTCCATTGCGGCGGCAAGTCGCCGGACGAGAATCTGCTTCTCTTCCGAGTCTAGAATCGCCCGTTTCTCAGCGAACAGATAGTTCAATTGACTTGCGGCATTACTTACATCGTCGAACTCAACCTCCGGATGGATAGCCAGTTCTACGAGTGCATGGAGCTCTCCGAGCACATCGCCCGTCCTTTGACAGACGACTGCGAGGCGTCGCCAAGAGCCAACAGCAGCACCTTCAGCTGCTCGCTCAAGATTCTGTCGAATGGCCCGTTTTGCTTGCTCGAGGGCCTCAATACTACCGATGTCTTCGTAAATCGAGGCAACCAGCAGCCACGTGCGCGGATAATGACGCCCAATAAAATCGAGCATGGGCATGTACTCGGCGAGCGTGTCCTTTTGTTGAAGTGCGCGCTTGGCAATCGAGGTAATCATACGCTCGATTCTAGGGGCAACGCCATGTCGGACGTCGCTCCGCTGGCCGGCACCGAAATGATGGAGGATTCCTGTGTCAGCCTCGATCGCACTCTTCAGGGGCGACACGGCAAGCTTGCGTCGCCCAAATAGTGCAGCGACGAGCGGGGTGCTCACGAAGATCTCGTGGTCCGCCTGGGACTCAAGCAGTTCGACAAATGAGCTGCGCTCCAGTTCGTTGATCGCGTCCGCAACCGCCATCTTCTCGTTCTCCGGGCGAAGGAGCACCGCTTCGAACGCCAACTGCGGAATCGTCGTTCGCCAGTTGCAGAGCGTAAGAAAGACGCGTTGTGCGACGGGCGTCAGCGTTGCGTATGTCCTCTCAAATAGGGCGGTAAGGAGGTCGTCCGCACCGGCGACAACGCGTTCAACCTTCACCGGCTTGCCAGCTTTCACGACCTCGCCGAGGAGTATCTTGATCACGTACGGGTGGCCCTCGGACTCGCGCACTAGCTCTTGTCGGTAGTCCGACGTCAGGAGACTTTGAATCCCTAACTTCCCTGCCGTGGCATCAATAAGTAGTTTGCACTCCGATTCTGACATTCCGCGAACGTCGAGCGGATAGTCGCCCTTGAAGTCGCGGTAGCGCGTCGTGATGAGCACCTTGTTCGGTAATCGGATGTACGTGTCGATCCACTTGAACAACTCGGCCGGATTGATGACCGTCTCGAAGTTGTCGAATACGAAGAGCGTCGGGCCTAGCTGCGGCTTCGTAAGCGATTCGGCTAGATGCTCCGTTGACCTGAATCCCTTCTCCTTAGTCAAGCGTGGCGCAGTCAGGCGAACAAACTCATCAGCAGCGTCTTTCACGGTCAATACGGCAGGCCGGACTTGTTTGGGCCCCGATGGAAGCAGGTCCAGGTCGCGAGCGCTGAACCATAGAATCACTTCAAATCGGTTCTCGTGGGCGATCCCATGGAGGGCCGCGAGTGCAAGTGACGTTTTCCCAATTCCCCCACGTCCGACGAGTGTGATTACTGGATGACGATCGTTTCGCAGCGTCTCAAGCAGCTCAGTTTCCAGATGCTCTCGTCGCACATATTCAGCAGGAGCTGCCGGAAGATTCGACAGGCAGTTGCCAATACTATCAAGTTCCCCCAATCCCTCCGTTTCGCTACCGGGAAGCGGAGTTGACGGGCTCAGGTAAGGTGCCGAATCTACATGGCTCGTGCTCCCCGTTGCATAGGAAAGCATCTCGAATCGTTTCTCGCTGAAGCCACCGTTCGCGAGATAGAAGTCCGACGCATCGGGATCAGACCCAGCGAGCTCCACATGAACCGGCCTCCCAAAAAAAATATATACGCCGTTGGGGTGATTGGTCGTTGTAGTTTGCTTTAGTGGTTCGAACGCAGCTGCTGTATCGCTGAGTTTCGTAACTCGATACTTGCCCGAAAGATTGCGGTGAAGATAGACCCACTCCCGCTTGAAGAGGGAGTGATTGTTGATGATCAAGTCTAGGGCTTGCTCAAGGGAGGGCGCGAGCTTGCTCAGCACCTCCGTTTTGGGGGCACCGTGCCCTCTCGTCTTGTTCCTGAGCCGAGCGAGATCGCGAATACATCGAAGGCCATCGACCTTAGCGGACGGAGCTTCACAGGCGGGATCCACGAGAACCAGGCAGCTGTACAAAAGGTAAGCAGCTTGGTACTGCCAACCCTCTGGACCTACCTTCTGCGTCAGCTCGCGCTGCTCCGTGCGGGCCTCGAGGAGTAGATGTTGCGACGGAGGCCCTGTCAGAACTTCGGTGAGTACAGCTGCCCACTCTCCGAGGCCATCTGCTCGAACAAGCTGCGAGACTTGACGAAACCGCGACCCGTCCTTGTCGTCATCGACTGCGGCGACAAGCGCTGCCACGATTAGCTTCGCGGTCATCTCGGCCGCGTACATAAGATCGTGAAAGAATGTCGTGTCCGAGTCGGCACGTCCGACCTCGACACGTTCCCGTATCCGGAGCAGCGGCTTGAACCCGACCATTGGAGCAGGCTATCACAGTGTTCGTAATGTTTAGAAAGGCCACGTGAGAGTTCATCAATGTTGTGCTACCTGCTCCTACCCAAAGTTCGGGCCTGTGTTATGCGAGCACCTCCTGGGTCTGGGATGACTACATGCAGTCAGGTGCGAAGTTTTGCGGTGGCCAATTGGGCCAAGTATCGAGACTTGTGTAGTGAGTCCAGGAGGGCGTAAGGAAGAAACCTCAATTGCAGCGATAAGTAGCGGCAGAGTCTGCGGCTAATTGCTGCAAGGTTGTTTTGAGATAGTCGCCGTCCTCCCAGTGACCGGTGGCTTTCAGGGCGACGGTGATGATGAGGCGCAGGGCGCTGGCGCGGTCCGGGAATACACCGACAGAGCGGACGCGGCGCTTGACTTCGCCGTGGAGGAAATCCATGGCGTTGGTGTTGGTGCTGCAAAGGCGCTTCCAGTGGGCTCTGCGGAAGGAGAAGAAGCGCATCGGTTGAACCCTCTCACGCGACATCTACCTTGACATTCACCGGGCCCACGCGCCATGCCCTGGAATCGCGCTGCGGCATCGCCTCCGCGGACCTCTGGCATTCCTACCGGGCCGCGCGCACAGCCCAGCGGCGTGACGGAACTGAACCGCTCATGACGCAGCGCTCGAATTTTATGTAGGCACAGGTTCGCGCTCACGGCTTCTTGGGTATCGCGGTCGGGGGGACGGCCGGGGCGGGATCCACCAGCTTGTCCCACTCGATGTCCGAGTTGATATCCGCCAGCTTCCCGGTGGTGGATTGCCGCCGCTCCTCCTTCCGGAGGTCTCCGGGGTGGACGACACCGAAGGGAAGCTTGATGGCCTCCGCCGCGTCGCGCGTCTTCAGCGCCTTGTCGCGGCTGGCGCGCAGCTCCACGTTCTTTCGCTGCACTCCGCGCGCCGCTGCGGCCCGATCCAGAAAGCGCTCCCGCCGCATCTTCAGCTCATCGCGTTCCGGACCGTCCGTCAGCTTCGAGAGCTCTCGCTGCATCTCGGCTGCGGCGGCCTCGAGTTCGCGGACCAGCGCCTGGTCCTTCAGCCGAGGGTCGCTCTCCACCGACTGGATTTCGACCTCGATATCGCGCAGCTGCCTGGCCGCTGTCGCCGATGCGGCCTCCTTCTTTTCCTTGGCCGCCTTGTACGTCGGGTCCCGCTTTGCGTAGTAGGCGCGCATGTTCTCGTCGAGCACTCTGGCGTTGGTGCTCAGGGTGCGCAGCCGCTGGTAGAGGCGGACCAGCGCCTCCAGGTCTTCGCCCCGGTTCACGTCGCGGAGCACGTCGCGCTGTCCTGGGTCCAGGTGTGTCCCCAGCGAGGCCATGAAGGACTGGTTCTTATCCCGAAGCCACGCATTGAGCTTCTTCCGGTTCACCGGTCCCTTGAGCTTCTTCCCCTTGAGGAAGTCCTCGTTGTCCTTCGACAGTTTCGTTGCCGCCGCGCCAGTGCGGCCTGGCAGCATCTCGGCCGCGGTGGTGGCGGGCCCTGTATCGGGTGTCACCCGCGAGACGTGCGTGACGGGAGTGACGAAGGGGTCCAGGTTGTTCGCGGGGTTGGGCACGAAGCGGTCGCCCAGGCGCGCCTTGTGCCGCACGCCGCCGGTGTCGGGCCGCGGCTGGCTCCAGACGATGGCCACTCGGAAGCGGGCGCCGGGTGGCGTACGGACCTGGTCCTTCCCCGTCTCCCAGTGGGAGAAGATGACGCTGTGTCCACCGCCTTCCGAGGCATTGGCGTTGTAGATGTACAGCCAATCTCCCGTTTGGATCTCGTTGAGCTTCTCGAAAGGAAGATGCGGCTGCCGGTAGAACTTCGCCCCTTTGCCGGGGTTCGCCGCCTCGGCCTTCTCCGCCGCCTCCGCCTGCTTTGTTCCCTCGTGCAGCGGTCCCAAGCCGCCGGGCGGCGGCTTTGCTGGGCCCGGCGACACGTCTTTCATCGTCCCCTCCAGTCCGGGGCCGCAGGGCGGAGGCGTCTCGACAACGCCTGGAGACTCCTCGGTGGGGAGGTCTGGCTTTGAGACCCGCTTCGGGTTCGAGACGTCAATCTCCTTCCCCGTGGTGAGCACCGCGGCGCCCATCGGGTCGAAGGTCCCCATCACCCCGCCGGAGAAGCCGGCCCCTGGCGGGGTGGCGCCGGCATAGTGGTGGACGATCTGCACCCAGTGGAAACAGAACTGCGCGTGCACCCGCTGGTCGAACGAGCCGGGACGGTAGATGCCGTGCGCGAGGATGTGGGCTGAGAGGAGGAGGCGCTGCTGCGCGGTGGTCTTCCCTCTGTCGATGCTGTTGAACAGGCGCTCGGGGATGCGCCGGGAGATGATGAAGCTCTGCAGCTTCTGGCGCTGGGTGTCCGTGAAGAGCGCCTGGAGCCTGGCGGGCGCCAGCGGGGTCGGCGGCACGCCGAACACGTTCAGCACTCCCGCGAACTCCTTGTTGAAGAGGGGGGCAAACGCGTCCCACACCGTCGTCCTGGGTAACGCCGGGCCCAGGCGAGCCTCCAGGCGGGCGAGCTCCTCGCGCAGGTGCTGCGTCGTCGCGTTGTCAGTCCCGGGGAGCTGCCGGGCCAGCCAGCGGCGAATCCGAGCGATCTCGCTCCGGACTGCCTGTGGGTTCGAGTCGTCGATGGAGCCTGTCAGTGACTGCGGCTCATCCGTGCCGACGTCAAGGAGTGGCGTGTCCGACGGCTGTCGGCGGAGCGTGGTCGCGCCGCCCTGGAGGGTGTGCGCCAGCTCGTGCGCCAGCAGCCGGTCTCCGGTGGCCGTCCCCGGCCCGTAGCGCCCGGCGGCGAAGACCACGTCGCTCCCAACGGAGTAGGCGTGCGCGCCCACTGCCAGGGCGCTCTCCGCGGCCCGAGCGTCGTCGTGCACGCGCACGGAGGAGAAGTCGGCGCCGCCGAAGCGTCCTTCCATCGCGCCGCGCGCGGCCGGCTCCAGCGGGCGCCCGGGCCGAGCGAGCACCTCATGGACGACCGGCGGCGCGAGCGCGGGCGACGTTCCCCCTTCAGCCTTTGCCCGGTGCAGCTCCGAGCCGATGGGCGCCGTCTGCGGCGTCCGCATGACCTTGTCGGCCACCTTGTCTGCCTCGCGCTCGACTGGGTCCTCCGGGGAGCTGATCGTCAGCTTGTGCTGAGTCAGTGGCGGCAGGATGGGGAGGCTGGCGAAATCAAACTGGGAACCGGGCGCGAGCGGTGGCGACAACTCGCCTCCCACGTCTGCGTCCGAAGCGGAGCGTCCGACGGCTGCGGGCTTCGATTCACGCTTCGGGGCAGGAGATTGCGCCGAAGACGGACGCGGCTTCCGGTCGAACGTGAACATGGAGGAGGCCTCCTCGGGAGGTGACGATATTGCCGTTTAGCGGCGGACGCAAAGCAGAGGGGAGGGCAGGGCGGCGCGGACAGCATCTCCGTCCTGTTCGAGGCCTTTCGCCAAGGCTTCGACCGCGCGTACCCCGCACGCACGAGCCTCGCCCAACCAGGCATCGCAGGCCCTGCAGGACCTCGTTGGTCTTGCTCGCCGTGTCTGCCTGCTCCCAGAGGGGAATCACACGAAGTGAGGGAGTGCCACGGTGCGGGTGACGCTCATATCGCTCCACTAGGCTTCGCTGTTCCGAAGATGCGTGTCCAGGGTAGCGGTCATCGTCTTCAGCCGCAGCCCCGCCATCGTCGAGGCGCACCTGCCAGAGCCCATCGCTATCCAGCCAGACTCCGACCTTCTGGCAGTAAGAGCGCAGTACTCTCACGAATTCTCTATCTCATCCGCGTTTACAGGTTCCGGTCCACAAGGATGGAGCCATAGGTGCGTCCCCTTGCGCAGCGCCCAATCGTCCAGGCCCAGGATCCGCTGACTTGCCGCGAGCGAACCGGCCTATTCGACCACCGGGAATTGGATACGACGCTTCCATTCCCAGCCTGTAATCGCCCCGCTGCCCCTTCTGCGTCTGACTACCTCGCCGAGGGGAACCACATGAAGTGCGGGAGAGCCACCGAACCAGATCAAGCCCAGGGCGGAAATGGGGTGGATTGGACCCCTCTGGTGCTCGAACGACTCCTCCTAGCAGTCGTCGCGTACGAATATGCTTGTTCCACAGGGGACGAAGCATGTGAGCATTGAGTCATGCGCCTGATAGTGGCAACAGATGGATCGGACCAGAAAGAATCTCACTGAGGGCTAGGCGACCCGTTACAAGGAGTTGCTTCTCGAATGGCGGACACTTCCGAAAATCCACTCATGGAGGAGTTGGCCTGTCCAGGGCCTAGCATTCTCCTGCTGAGGTCCTGAAACGCATGGCCTCCGAGTTGCCCATTCTTCAAGATCATCTGCTTTGGTCCTATCGATTGGCCAAGTTCGAAGTGGCGGCCGAGCGCCGTGGCACGGGTCGGCTCAACTTTGCTCAATTCGAACAAAACCTAGCTGCCAATCTAAAAGCGATCGGTGAGCGAGGGGTGACATCTGATCGAATATTCAGGTCCGCGAAGATCGGGCGAGTGTGGATCCGTCCGAAGTCCATAGGTCGTCGAGATACTCCCAAGAGCAACAGTTCCTTCATTTCGATCCCTGAACAGCCGATTGAGCACAGAATCGAGAGATTGAATGTTCGAGTCCTGCTAGAGCCTAGTCCTGAATTCGCCATTAGCGAAGTGCTCTGGCTCCGGGCCTATGGCCCAGCACTTGATGCCTTACTCACGCCGTCGTGTCTCGCAAACCGACTCAACGTACGAGGGACGCCAGCTCGAATACCTGCCGCCGGTCGTAGAATATATAAGTACTGGGTCCCTGCGTACCGCTCTTTTCGCGAAGCCGCACTTGACGAGGCGCGCTTGTTGCTGGGGCATGAGAGTGGCCGATGCACATTGGCCGCCCTTGACCTGACTAGTTACTTTGACTGCATCGATCCGCGCTTTTTGATTGAAGAGTCCTTCATCCACAAGATCGAGCGCGCCGCATCTTGGGCTGGAATCCCGTTTAATTCAGTTGAGTATATTGACTCAACCCAGGGGCTGCTGGACGCATTTGGGAGCTACCGCGCGCTTGTTGGAGACTCAATTGGAGTTGAGCCCACCATAGGGGTTCCTGTCGGCTCCTTGACTGCTCGACTGATTGCGAACCTGGCATTGTGTGACTTTGATGATATCATTGCGGCACGGCCAGGTATCACCTACTATGGTCGCTATGTCGATGACATTCTTATTGTTCAGCGGCGAGAGAAAACACCCGCATTGCCTCCCCGTGAGTTCATCTCAAGTCTTCTGCCGCTGAGTCAGAAACAGGGCAGTGTGGGTCGATATGTATTGGATGGGCAGGCCATCGGTCGAACTGGCTCCAGTTTTGAAATCCAGGCATCGAAATTAAGAGTATTCAATCTCGAAGGGCCCCAAGGACTGGAGTATCTAGGTGCTGTTGCAGGCGAGTTGGATCTTGTCTCCAGCGAGCGTCGACGCTTTCTTGATCCTCGAAGCGAGCACTTGCAGCACTTGGTGTCTGCTTCACCTGGGGCAGAACCAATTCGGGCGCTTCGCGAGGCAGATGCCCTAAATCTCCGCAAACTTGCTGTGAGTTCGGTTTGCGAGAAGGTCATGACTGCAGCGGCGATGCTGTCGCGCGAAGATGCCAGCAAGTTCTCGCGGTCACACCTCGGAAGGGTCGGTCGAATAGCAACCGATTGGTCCCGGTGGGTCGATCTTCTAGATCAATCCAACAAGATTCTTGCTGCTGCGCTCGTTGCTGGTGATGTCAAGACGGCTAATGAAGTGTTCGACTCTCTGTGGAGTCGAGTTACTGGCTTGGCCGGTGATCACGGACGCTCCATCAGGGTCCAATGGGGCCCAAACAGAATCGCGGCATCCCGCGCTCGCAGGAGGTTGCAAGAATGGGTTGCGGAACTACTCGTAGAGACCATTTGTAGTTCTGCAGTATTTGATGAGCGGGGATTTAGCTCTCGAGGAGTTCGAGTCCTTGATGACGGATTTAGCTTCAGGAAGAATGTCTTCTTGCCTGAGACGCTCTTGCGATATGCGCAGTTGCTTTCCAGTTCTGACTTGCGATGGGTTGATAGGGAGACAGATTTTTACATGGGTTGCGCGCTAGTCGTGCGCCCTTTGGATGCGCTGGCTGCCCTGGAGCATGAGGCAATCGACCCCCAGTTCGACTCCGACAGAGTGATGAGGATCAGTGAGTTCCGCAAGGCCTGTGAAAAGACAAGAGACCCGATCTTCTCCAGTCTAAGTGAGATTGAGTTGCTGCTGCTTGCTCGGCCACCTAGCTACTCCGACATCATGTTGCGCTGGCTTCGCGCCGAGCGTCCCCTTGTCGATCTTGTTCACGTGGTCAACGCGGTCCGTGGAACCAGTTATTTAGCATCGGCAATGGAAGAGATCGAAGGAGGGGCTGCGGTTGTTGCCATGTCCCCCCAGGGGCATTCTACTGACGGCCTGCGCGAGGCTCAGTTGGTTCTTGGAAATCTGTGTACTGAGGAGAAATGGTGGGAACCCTCGCTCACTGCGCCTGTGTTGAGCATGGAGCGTCAACGCCGGCTCTCCAGGGTTCTTAATCAAGCAATCGAGGCAGCGGGGCGGGCGAAGCAACGGGGCATTGCGACGATGCTTGTCCTGCCTGAGCTCTCATTGCCTCGTCGTTGGCTTCGCGAAGTGATGCGGCATATTGGTAATAATGAGCCGACCCTTTCGTTGATTGCTGGTGTCGAGTATGAGGTTGTCGGCGATAAAGTGTACAATGAGGCGGTTGCCTTTGTTCCTCGTGCGTATATGTCTGCAGCGGGTTGGATCTGGACAAAGCGTCGACCAGCGCACCACGAGGCACGTCTCCTTCGTAAGGAGAGGTTTGAATTCGCGACGCGCGCGACAGACCGTCGGTTTACTGTGTTTCATAGTGAGCATGGTCGTTTCATTCCCTTGATATGTAGTGAGCTGCTTGAGGTTGATGCCAGATCGAAGTTGCTTGGACGTATCGACCTGTTGTTGGTTCCCGCCTGGAATAAGGATATCACCAGTTTCGAGTACCTGGTTCATTCGACAGCCCTGGAGTTACATAGCTTTGTTGGGGTGGCGAATAATGGCATCTTCTCGGATTGCCGAGTTCGTGGTCCTTATTCAGATCCATGGAAGCGTGAAGCTTCGCGCCTCATTACTCGGGGACAGAATGAGACGGTCGTTGTAGAACTTCAGATTGGGCTCCTGCAAAAATACCGCGCAGATCCTGAACTCTATGAACGCGAGCGAACGACGATTCACAAGGATGATTGGCCCGAATGGAAGCCTGTGCCCCCCGGCATGGTTTCCTCCGATCCAGTGCCGAGCCGAGCCCCTTCGAAAACAGGCGGAGATGAAGCGGATCCCCAGCCTCTCGAGATTAAGCCAAAGCGACAGTCCCCCAGTGGGGATGGGGGGTGATTGGGTCCTTGTCAGATCCATCCGGTGAGCGCTGTGCCGGACTGATGTAACCGATCGACTGCCGGCGTGCAGCGGATGCACGCTTCCCCCCGCGCAGCGTGATAGCCGTGCGTGGAGGGCCTGGTTGCCAAGGCTTGCGTGGTTTCAGGATGAGGAAGGAGCGGAGGCTGAGGAGGGTTGCCAGCAGTGCGGAAGCAACTGGTCCGTAACCGACCGACGGGTGATGCTCGCCAGATGCCCCTGCAGCGCGCGCCATCTGAAAGCCGCGCACGGAGGTCCCGGCTGCCAAGGATTGCGTGGCTTCCTGAAAAGGTATCCGTCCGGCGGACGGATACGACTCTTCGTGTTGAGTCACACTCGATGGCCCGTGGTTCCTGTCATCGGAGGGTTATTGCTCCGGACTGCGGAGGAGGCGTGTTCTTCAGTCTGGCCAGCGCTGGAACGAACCCTCCAGATACTTCGCCCGGCAGGCTCGGCGCTGGACCTTGCCGCTGGATGTCTTGAGCACCTCTCCGTGCTGGAGCAGGACGAGCTCGTGGACGTCGAGAGAGTGCGCTGCGGCGACGGCCTGGCGCACCTTCTTGAGCACCTCCGCCTGTTCCAGGACGTGCGCTCCCGCTCCGTCTCCGGGGGGCGTGTACTGACGGTCCACCTCGATGAGCACCACCAGCTTCTCCTCGTTGGCCCGCTCCACCGAGAAGGCCACGCAACAGCCCAGCCGGAAGCCCTCGTGCTGCGTCTCGACCGTCTGCTCGATGTCCTGGGGATAGTGATTGCGCCCATCCACGATGATGAGGTCCTTCAGGCGCCCGGTGACGAACAGCTCTCCCTCTCGCTGGAACCCCAGGTCCCCCGTGCGCAGGAATCCCCCCTCGGCCTCGTGGCCCCGGACTCGCGCCTGGAAGGTCTCCGCGTTGTGCTCGTCACGGCCCCAGTAGCCCTGGGTGACGTGCGGCCCGGAGACCCAGATCTCTCCCACCTCACCGTCGGCGCACGCCTCGGACGTCTCCGGATTGACGATGCGCAACTGGCCTCCCGCCCAACCCCTCCCGCAGCCCACCAGCGTCCGCGTGCCCTCCGCGCCAGGGGCGGCCTCGACCACGCGATTGCGCTCCAGCGCTCCCGCGTCGACGCCGAGGGTGCGGTGAGTGACCATGCGGGCCCCTCCCGTCGCATAGAGCGTCGCCTCGGCGAGCCCATAGCAAGGATAGAGCGCCGCCCTCTGGAAGCCCTGTGGCGCGAAGGACTCGGCGAAGCGCTCCAGGGTGTCCGCTCGCACGGGCTCCGCGCCGTTGAAGGCAATCTTCCACGAGCTCAGGTCCAATCCCTCGCGCTGCTCGGGCTTCACCTTCCGGACGCACAGCGCATACCCGAAGTTGGGGCCTCCACTCACCACGCCCCGGTACTTGCTGATGGCTCGCAGCCACCGCACCGGACGCTGCAGGAATGAATAGGGAGACATCAACACAGCGTGCGAGCCCAGGAACATGGGCTGCAACACCGTGCCGATGAGCCCCATGTCATGGTAGAGCGGCAACCAGCCCACGGTCGTTGAACTCGAGTCGTTGCCGAAGCCCTGGCGAATCATCTCCTCGTTGGCGAGCAGGTTCCGGTGCAACACCATGACGCCCTTGGGCGTCGACGTGGAGCCGGACGTGTATTGGAGAAAGGCCATGCTGTCGCCCGTGATTCGCGGCGGCCTCCAGCGCGACTCCTGGCCCGCGGGCAGCGCATCCACCGCCAGCCACCGCAGCTCCTTCAGCAGCGGGTACGTCTCCGAGAACGCCTTCACGCTCTCCAGGATGTCGCTCGTGGTGAGCGCGAAGCGCGGCCTTGCGTCCGTGATGATGGAGAGCAGGCGCGCCAGGGTCTGCTCGTTCTGGGGAGGGTAGACGGGCACCGCCGCCACGCCCGCGTCGAGGCAGCCGAAGAACGACCCGATGTACTCCAGCCCCGGCGCGAACAGCAGCAGGGCCCGGTCATTGGCGGCGCCCTGTTCCTGGAGTGCGGCGGCGACGGCCCGGGAGCGCTGATCCAACTCCGCGTAGCTCCAGCGCTGCTCTTCGTCCTCTCCGTTGACGAGGAAGGTGTAGGCGGGCGCATCGGGCTGGACGCTGGCGCGCCACCGCAGCAGCTCGCTCAGCGTGGCGATGGACGGAGGAATGACGGCGCTCAAGGTGTGGCTCCTTCAGAGGATGGGGAAATGGGCGGCATCCCGGCGTGTGGGCCAGGGGCCACCTCGCGCTCGGCTTCGAGCGCACGCAGGGGACGGTGGAAGACGGCCAGGCCCGTCAACAGGACGGTCAGCGCGCCCGCGAGGACGAACATCACCGCGATGCCTCGCCCCGCGCCCGTGCCGACGAGTGTCCCCAGCAGGGGGACCAGCGCCCCGCCTGGACGGAGCGCGGGCTCGAACACGAGGTCCGCCAGGGGACCGGAGATGGCGTAGGCGAGCGGCAGCATCATCCCGGTGAGGGCCCCGCTCATGGCGAAGACGCGACCCCGGAGCTGCAAGGGGACGATGCTTTGGAGGATGGACTGGCTGGAGCCGTTGATGATGGGAATGCCGAAGAAGAACGCGAAGGCCACGCCCGCTAGCAAGGGCAGTGACGTCCCGAGTCCGACCAGGACGAGACACAGGCCGCACGCGAGCTGGAAGAGCAGGACGCCGTGAATCTTGCGCCGGGGACCGCCCCAGGCGCTCATCACCACGCTGCCCGCCATCAGCCCCACGCCTCCCGCGGTGGTGAGCATGCCCAGCGCCTTCACGTCCGCGAGCGCCAGCACCAGCGGCGTCACCAGCACCTCGACGACGCCGGTGATGAAGTTGCTGCCCGCCAGGAAGCCGAGCAGCGCGAACAGGCCAGGCGTGGCTCTCATATAGGCGCCGCCCTCTCGCACCGAGGTGAGGAGGGAGGGCTGTCCCGCCTCGGACATGGCGGTGGTGGGGCGCTCCGGGAGGCGCAACACGAAGAGCGGCAGGACGCCGAGGGCGAAGCTCACCGCGTCGATGAGCAGGATGCCCTCCAGGTCGACCACCGCGAGCAGGAAGGCGCTCATCAGAGGCGCCCCCAACTGCGCGCAGGCGAGTCCCAACTGGAGCATGCCGTTGGCTCGGCCCAGGTGTTGGGGCGGCACCATCGTGGAGACCAGCACTGCGAAGGCGGGCTGCTGGAACGCGCCGGCCACGGAGACGATGGCCGTCGTGACGTACGCGTGCCACGGGCGAAGCTGCCCCGTGAAGAGAAGCACGGCCAGCACCAGCGTCGTGAGGCCGGCCGTCAAATCACTCAGCAGCAACACCCGCCGGAGCTTCCACCGGTCCACCAGCGCGCCCGTCACCGGTCCCAGCAGGACGCCCGGGAGCGCGGCGCACAGCATGATGAGCGCGAAGCGCGTCACGCCTCCCGTCGTCTGGTACATCCACACGCCCAGGGCGAAGCTCGTCAGCGAGGAGCCCAGCAGGGACACCACCTGCCCCAGCCACAGGGCCAGGGCGCGCCCGAGCGAGAAGTCAGGCACCGGCGCCACCGTGGCCGGCGTCATGGGCCACGCTCCGTGGACGGGTGCTCCAGGTGCCAGCGCACGCGCTCCGCGAGCTCATCGACATGGGGCGCGGCCAGCATCGTCATGTGGTCGCCCGGGATGTCCTCGACGAGGACGGGGCGTGTCGCGTGATGCCTCCAGCCCCAGGTGGCGTCCTCCTTGAAGTCGCCCGGCAGGACACCGTCATCCTCGTGCCGCTCCCTGGCTCGGAAGAGGGTGATGGGGGCGGGGCGCGCATCCGCCGGAGGGATGTATGTGATTTCGTAGGCGCGCTTGTAGACCTGGATGAGTCCGCGCACCTGCTGGCTGTCCGCGTCGGGGGGCAAGAGGCCCCCTTGGACGAGCCGCCTGGTGACGTGGGCCAATCGCTCCTCTGGGGAGAGGGGCCTGAGTGCTTCGGCGGAGACTCCCAGGTCAACGCCATACAGCCGGCCCGCGACGCTGGCGACGGAGGCCATCCAGTCCGCGTCGTCGAGCGCGGGCGCGTTGGTGGTGGGCTCCTGGTGCCTGGGCACAGGGGTGTTGAGGAGGCCCAGGAAGGCGACCTCCTCGCCCTGCGCCTGGAGCCGCCGCGCCATCTCGAAGGCCACCCAGCTTCCGAAGGAGTGGCCCAGCAGGTGATAGGGGCCGTGCGGCCGCACCCGCTGGAGCGCCTGGACGTTGCACTCCGCCATCTCCTCGACGGAGGCGTGCGGAGGCTCCGCGCCGTCCAGTCCCCGGGCCTGGAGTCCGTAGAGGGGCCGCGCCTTGCCCAGCCGCCGCGTCAGCTCCCGGAAGTAGAGGACGTTGCCGCCCGCGCCTGGCACGCAGAACAGCGGCGCTCCCTCGCCCCCGGCCTGGAGTGTCACCAGCGGAGACCAGGGGCTGTCGCCGTCCTGCTCAATCGCTCGCGCGAGCTGTTCCAGCGTGGGGCCCTGGAAGAGGACCGCCAGGGACGGCGCCTTGCCGAAGCGCTCGCGTATCCGAGCCACGAGCCGGACGGCGAGCAGGGAGTGACCGCCCAGGTCGAAGAAGCTGTCGCTCGCACCGATGGGGCCTGTCCCCAGCAGCTCCTCGAAGAGCGCCGCGAGCTTCGGCTCGGTGTCTCCGCGTGGCGCGATGAAGCCTTCCGCCTCCTCGCGCCGGGAGTCCCCGGGCACTGGGAGCGCCTGCCGGTCCACCTTGCCGTTGGGTGTGAGGGGGAAGGCGTCCAGGAGGACGAAGGCCGAGGGCACCATGTACAGGGGCAGGTGCTGGCGCAGGTGCTGACGGAGCGCCTCCTCGCCCACCGCGTCGGGTGACGTCAGCGTGAGGTACGCGACGAGCTGCCGCGCCGCCCCGTCGCCTCGGACGAGCAGCTCCACGGCGCGCACGCTCGCGTGCTCCAACAGCCTCGCCCTGATTTCATCCAGCTCGATGCGGTGGCCGCGCAGCTTCACCTGTGTGTCGTTGCGCCCGATGAACTCCAGCGTGCCGTCCGCCGCGTGGCGCGCCAGGTCTCCCGTCCGGTACACGCGGGCCCCGGGCTCCGCGCTGAAGGGATGCGGGATGAAGCGCTCGGCCGTGAGGCCCGGCTGCGTCCAATAGCCTCGTGCCAGCCCCACGCCGCCGACGAACAGCTCCCCCGGGACTCCGATGGGCACGGGCTGCAGCGCCGCGTCCAACAGGTACATCTCCGCGTTGGGGAAGGGGCGGCCAATCGGGACGGTCTGCTCGCTGGGGCTGGGCGTGACGGACTCGAAGAAGGTGCTGTCGATGGTCGCTTCGCTGAGACCGTACGAGCTCACCAGTCGCGTGTCCGGGCCGCACAGGCTCCGGAGCTGGGTGTACTCGCGCATGTCCCACGTATCCGAGCCGACGATGAGCAGCCGCATGAAGTCCAGGCGCTCTCCTCGCTCCTGGAGGTGGGCCATCAGCAGGCGGACCACCGCGGGCACGAACTCACCGCAGTCCACCTGCTCACGCACCATCAGCGCGTGCAGCCGCTCGGGCTCCAGCAACCACTCACGCGGGCAGAGCACCAGCGCCGCGCCCGAGCCGAGCGCCCGCGCGAGGTCCCCGCTGAAGACGTCGAAGGAGAAGCTCGCCATCTGCAGGTGGGCGCGCAGCGTGGGCAGCCGATAGTCGTGCTCCCACGCGAAGTAGGCATTCGCGAGAGCGCGGTGGTCCACCATCACTCCCTTGGGGCGCCCCGTGGAGCCCGACGTGTAGACCACGTACGCGAGGTGCTCGGGTCCCGAGCCTCCCGTGGGGGCCGTGTCCGAACGGCCCTCGATGGCGACGGCGTCCTCGTCCAGGCTCACCACCGTGGGGCGAGACGCGGGCAGGTTGGCGCGCAGCGTCCTCCGGGTGATGAGCAGCGCGGGCTGGCTGTCCGAGAGCATCAGCGCGGTGCGGTCCGGCGGATAGGAGGGGTCCAGCGGGACGTAGGTGCCCCCGGCCTTGAGCACCGCGAGGACCGCCACCACCAGGTCGACGGAGCGCTCCAGGAAGATGCCCACGCGCTGCTCGGGGCCCACGCCCAGGGCGCGCAGGTGGTGCGCGAGCTGGTTGGCGCGCTGGTCGAGCTGGGCATACGTGAGACGGCGCTCCGGGTCGACGACGGCGAGGGCGTCCGGCGTCCTGGTGGCATGGGCCGCGATGAGGTGATGCAGACAGGCGCCGGCCGGGACATCCAGGCGGGCCTCGTTCCAGCCGTGCAGCACCTGCTGTCGCTCTTCCGGCGGGAGCAGTGGCAGTGTGGCGAGGGGCTCGTCGGGCCTGGCGGCGATGCTGGCCAGGAGCGTCTGGAAGTGCGCCACCATGCGGTCGGCGGTGGTGGCGTCGAAGAGGTCCCGGTTGTACTCCCACGTGCCTTGCAGTCCGTCCGCCTCCTCGGCGAGCCAGAGCGTGAGGTCGAACTGGGCGAAGGACTCTCCCGGGACGGAGTAGGACTCCAGCCGCAGTGGCCCCACCGTGGCCTCGGCCTCGGGGGTGTTCTGCAGCACCAGCATGGCCTGGAAGAAGGGCGGGAAGCTGGTGTCGCGCGTGGGGGCCAGCTCCTCCAGCAGCTTCTCGAACGGGACGTCCTGGTGTGCGTACGCGCCCAGCGTCACGTCCACCACGCGCCGCAGCAGCTCGCGGAAGCGCGGGTTGCCGGACATGTCCGTGCGCATGACGAGGGTGTTGAGGAAGAAGCCGATGAGCGGCTCGATGGCGGCGCGATTGCGGTTGGCGATGTATGTGCCGACGCTGAGCCGGGGCTCGCGCGTGTAGCGGTGGAGCTGGGCCTGGAACGCGGCCAGCAGCACCATGTACAGCGAGGCCTTCTCCTGGCCCGCGAGCGAGCGCAGTCGCCGCGTCACCTCCGCGCTCACGACGAAGGTCCGCTTTCCTCCCGCGAACGTGCGCACCCGGGGACGCGCCCTGTCCGTGGGCAGCTTCAGCGGAGCGTCGCCGTCCGTGAGCTGTCGGCGCCAGTAGCCGAGCTGGGCGTCCAGCACGTCCCCCTGGAGCCAGCGCCGCTGCCACACCGCGAAGTCGGCGTACTGGATGGGCAGCTCCGTCAACGGAGAGGGCTGTCCGCGCGAGAAGGCGTCGTACAGGGCCGCCAGCTCACGCACGAGCACGCCGGTGGACCAGCCGTCGGAGATGATGTGGTGCATCACCAGCAACAGGACGTGGTCCTCAGGGCCCAGCCGCACCAGCGTGGTCGCCAGCAGCGGCCCCTTCGCCAGGTCGAAGGATCGGCCCGCCTCGCGCAGCGCCAATTCCCGGCAGCGCGCTTCACGCTCGTCGGTAGGCAGGGACGTCAGGTCCACCACGGGGACTTCGAGTGCCAGTCGCGGGACGACGTGCTGCGTGGGTTCACCGGCCACGGCCGCGAAGGTGGTGCGCAGTACCTCGTGCCTGTGGACGACCTCGGCGAGACCTCGCGTCAGTGCCTCCACCTGGAGCGGGCCGCGCAGCCTCACGAACTCGGGGATGTTGTAGGCCGGCGTCCCTGGCTCGAACTGGTCCAGGAACCAGAGCCGGCGCTGGGGGTAGGAGAGCGGCAGCGGCTCGGTGCGTGGGGCGCGGAGGATGGGGGGCGGGCCCTGTGTTGGCGCAGGCGCCGCGGTCTTCTGTTGCTCGCGCAGCTTCTTCAACACGAGCTCGCGCTTCTCCGGGGACAAGCCGGCCAGCCGCTTCTGGAGCGCGTCACTCATCGCTGGCGCCTCCCATCAGCAGCGCCACTTCCTCGTCCGACAGCTCGTCCACCTCGTCCAACGCGCTCGCAAGGGCCGCTGCGTCCGCGGCCTCCAGTCGCGCGAGGACGATGCGCTCGGCCAGCGCGGCGACGGTGGTGTGCTCGAAGAGGGCGCGCAGGGGCACCTCCACCTGGAAGGTGGCGTTCAACCGGGAGAGGATTCGCGTGGCCAGCAGGGAGTGGCCGCCGACGGCGAAGAAGTCGTCCAGCACTCCGAGCGACTCCAACCCCAGCACCTCGCGCCAGATGGCGAGCAGCGCCGCCTCCGTCTCCGTCCGGGGAGCGACCAGCGGGTCATCCACCGCGCGCAGGCCCGCATCCGGCGCCGGCAGGGCCCGGCGGTCCACCTTGCCGTTAGGCGTCAGCGGGAGCGCGTCGAGCCTCAGGAAGAGGGCAGGGACCATGTAGTCGGGCAGCCGCGCCCTCAGGAAGTCCCTCAGCGCGGAGAGGTCCGGTGCACCCGCGCCCACGAAGTAGGCGACGAGCCGAGCGGGCGCGCCGGGGTCTTGTCGCAGCAGGACCACGGCGGCCTCGACGCCAGGCGCCTTGCCGAGCACCGACTCGATTTCGGCCAGCTCCACTCGGAAGCCGCGCAGCTTCACCTGCGTGTCCGCGCGCCCCAGGAACTCCAGGTTCCCATCCGGCAGCCAGCGCGCCCGGTCTCCCGAGCGATACAGCCGCGCTCCCGGAGCGCCGAAGGGGTCGGGGACGAAGCGCTCCGCGGTCAGCTCGGGACGGAGGCGGTAGCCGCGCGCCACGCCCTCGCCGGCGATGAAGAGCTCGCCCACGACGCCCACGGGCACGGGCTGGTGGCGTGCGTCCAGCACGTGGATGCGCACGTTGGCGAAGGGGCGGCCGATGGGGACGAGTCGTGCGTCCGCCGCCTCCAGGCCGTCGCTCTCGAACCAGGTGCTGTCGATGGTGGCTTCGCTGATGCCGTACGAGTTGATGAGCCGCGTGTCGTCGCCGATGACGCCTCGCAGGCGGTGGTACTCGTCGACGTACCAGGCATCGGAGCCGGCGATGAACACCCGCATGGAGTCCAGCCGCTGCCCGCTCTCCTCCAGGTACTGGAGCAGACCGCGCGCCACGGCGGGGACGAACTCGGCGCAGTGGATGTCCTCGTCACGCAGCAGCGCATAGAGCCGCGCAGGCTCCAGCAGCCACTCACGTGGGCAGAGGACCAGCCGGCCTCCCGAGAGGAGCGCCCGGACCAGGTCTCCCGCGAACACGTCGAAGGAGAAGCTCGCCAGTTGGAGATGATTGCGGCAGCCGTCCTCCCGCAGTCCGTAGTCTCGCTCCCAGCCGAGGTAGGCATTGGCCCAGCTCCGGTGCGAGACCATCACGCCCTTGGGTGTTCCCGTCGAGCCGGAGGTGAAGACGACATACGCCAGGGTGTCGGGACCCGCGAGCGGGGAAGGGGGCTCAATGGGGAGCGCGGCGCGGGACTGCGCCTCTCCGTCCATCAGGTAGCGCGCCACGCCGGGTGCGCTCAGTGAGGCTTCCAGGGCGCGCTGCGTGACGAGCAGCGACAGGTGGGCCTCGGAGACCATCAGCGCCACGCGGTCCGCGGGGTAGGCGGGGTCGAGCGGGACATACGCACCGCCCGCCTTGAGGATGCCCAAGAGCGCGACGTACAGCTCCGGCGCGCGCTCCAGATAGACACCGACGAGGACCTCGGGGCCCACGCCGCGGGCTCGGAGGTGGTGAGCCAGGCGGTTCGCCTGTGCCTCCAGTTGTCCGTACGTGAGCGACGTGCCCCCCGGTGCGCTGACGGCGATGGCGTCTGGCGTCTGGCGGGCCTGGGCACTGAAGCGCTCGTGCACGCAGGCGTCCAGGCCGAAGGGGACGTGGGTGTCGTTCCACTCGAAGAGCAGCCGGTGCCGCGCCGCCTCCGAGTGGATGGGCACGTCCCCCAGGTTTCGTGCTTCGACGGCGCAGAGTCCCACCAGCGCGGTGGCGAGCTGCTCCAGGAGTTGCTCCACGGCCCGCTCGTCCAGCCGAGGGGACTCGAAGTCGATGTGGAGCAGCAGCTCCTTGTCGGCGTGGGCCGTCAGGGTGAGCGGGTAATGCGTGCGCTCCTGGGCGGTGACGTCGCGCACGTCCAGCGCGCTCGTGCCCTGCATCACCGACTGCTCCACCGGGTAGTTCTCGAAGACGAGCAGCGTCTCGAAGAGAGGCGTGCCACGAGGCACCTGACTCCAGCCTTGGACGCGCACGAGCGGCGCGGACTCGTGGGACGAGCGCTCCACCTGCGCGGCCTGGAGCTCCTTCAGCCAGTCCACCACACGCATCCCAGGGGGCAGCTTCACCCGTGCGGGGACGGTGTTGATGAACAGGCCCACCATCTGCTCGACACCCGCCAGCTCCGGCGGACGCCCCGCCACGGTGACGCCGAAGAGCACGTCCTCCGCGCCGGCATGGCGCCCCAGCACCAGCGCCCACGCGCCCTGGACCAGCGTGCCGAGCGTGACCTGGTGCCGCCGGGAGAAGGCGCGGAGCCGCTCCGTCGCGTCCGCGGGGACCAGGACCTTGCGCGCTCCCATCATCGGCGTCGCGCTCCGGGCCCGACCTCCCTGCTCGCAGGGGACTGGCGTCGGCTCGGTGAAGGCGGCCAACTCTCGCCGCCACCACGCCTCCGACCTCGCCGCGCCCCGCTCGCGCAGCCAGCCGATGTAGTCGCGGAACAGGGGTGGCGCCTCCATCGGCGCCAGCTCACGGCCCTGGCGGGCGTCGTACCTCGACAGCATCTCGTTCAGCACACGGCCCACGCTCCAGCCGTCCAACAGCAGGTGGTGGAAGCTCCACACCACGCGCCACGTCCGCTCACGCAGGCGCAACACCGCCACCCGCATCAGAGGTGCCCGCGCGAGGTCGAAGCCCCGCGCCTCGTCCTCCTTCATCCACGTGGCCTGCCGGGCCTGCTGCTGCTCGTCGGACAGGGCTCTCCAGTCCGCTTCCTCCCAGGGCAGCACGGCTTCGCGGTGGACCACCTGGTGCGGCTCTTCCATGTCCTCCCACGCGAAGCTGGTGCGCAGGATGGGGTGGCGCTCCATCGTCTCCTGCCAGGCGCGTCGCAGCGCCGCCACGTCCAGGTCCGTGTCGAGTGTCCACGCGGCCCGTTCGAAGTACATCCCCGCGCGAGGCTCCAGTCGCGCGTGGAAGAGCATGCCCTGCTGCATGGGCGACAGCGGGTAGAGGTCCTCCAACGCGGGGTGTTCGCGCAGCAGTCCGTCCATGGTGGCCTGCGTCACATCCGCCAGGGGGAAGTCCGAGGGCGACAGCCTCTTCGCGTCCGCCGTGTCCCGCTTCGCCACCAGCTCGCGAAGCGCCTGGACGAAGCCCTGGGCCAACGTCTCCACCGTGGAGCGCTGGTGCAGCGCCTCGCTGTAGGTGAAGGACACCTCCAGCTTGCCCTCCAACACGTGTGCATTCACCTCCAGCACCTGCCGGCGGCGCCCGAGCGCGCTCTGCTGCGCGCCCATGGCCTCATCGGCGGGGACGAGCGGGGAGTCGGACGGCAACGCGGAGTCGAGCTGTCCCAGGTAGTTGAAGGCGACCTGGGGCTCGGGCACGGCCGCGAGCTTCGCGCGCACCTCATCACGCCCGAGGTATCGCAGCAGTCCGTGGCCCAGGCCCTTGCGAGGCACCCGCCGCAGCGCATCCCGCACGGCGCGGAGCCCATCGCCCGGCGTGCCGTCTGGCGGCAGCTCCACCGTCACCGGGTAGATGCTGGTGAACCAGCCCACGGTGCGACCGAGGTCCACGTCCTCGAAGAGCTCCTCGCGGCCATGGCCTTCCCACTGCACGCAGTGCAGGCGCTGACCCGTCCATCCGGCGAGCGCACCCACCAGGCCGGTGAGCAGCACCTCGTCGACACGGGCGCGCCACGCCCTCGGCAACTCCTGGAGCAGCGCGCGCGTCTCCTCCGCGTCCAGCGCGGCGTGCACCGTTCGCGCGGAGGCGAGTGTGTTGTCTCCACCTCGGAGGTCCAGGGGCAGCGGCGGAACGTCCGCCCTTCGGCGCAGCCAGAACGCCGCCTCTTCTTCCAGCTCGGGTCCCTGGGCGTGGGGCTCCAGCCGACGCGCCCACTCCTGGAACGACGTCGTCTTCGGAGGCAGGGCCACGGGCTCGCCCTGGAGGAGTTGCTGGAACGCGGTCCCCAGGTCCTGGAGCAGCACGCGCCACGAGACGGCATCCACCACCAGGTGGTGGACGGCCAACAGCAGCCGGGTGCCACGCGGGCCCAGGTCGAAGAGGACGGCGCTCACCAGGGGCGCCTTCGCCAGGTCGAAGCCTGACTGCGCCTTCTGGGCCTCCTGCTCCAGCGCGGTCCGCTGGGCGTCCGCGTCCAGGGTGGACAGGTCCACTTCTCGCGGCTCCACCCCGTGCTCCAGGCCGGTGTTCTCCTGACGCCAGCCGTCCGGGGTCTCCTCGAAGCGCAATCGCAGCGCGTCGTGATGTGCCACCAGCGCGCTCAGCGCCTCGCGCAGCAGCTCTCGATTGGGACGCTCGCGCAGGCCCAACAGGAGGGACTGGTTGTAGTGGTGCGGATGGGGAAGGCGCGACTCGAAGAACCAGCGCTGGATGGGCGTGAGGGGCACGGGGCCCGTCACCACACCCTGCTCGCCGCGGGAGGCTCCGGCCACGCCCACGTGGAGCGCCAGCGCGGCGATGGTCTGGTGCTGGAAGAACTGCCGGGGGGTGATGCGCAGCCCGGCATCCTGCGCCCGCGCGATGACCTGGATGCTGACGATGGAGTCGCCGCCCAGCTCGAAGAAGTTGTCGTGCGTGCCCACCCGCTCGTGCGACAGCACGGCGGCCCAGATGCTCGCCAGCGTCCGCTCCACGGGCGTGCGTGGCGCGACGTAGGTGTCCTTGGGCTTGCGCTGCCGAGGGGCCTCGGACACCAGCGCCCGGCGGTCCACCTTGCCGCTGGACGTCAGGGGCAGGGCCTTCAGCGCGATGAAGGCCGAGGGCACCATGTAGTCCGGGAGCCGGGTCTCCAGCGCGCGCCGGAGCGGCGCAGGGTCCAGCGCTCCTTCTTCTGCTTCTTCTCCGGTGACCAGCCACGCCACGAGCTGCCCGCGCCCGGACGCATCTTCGACCAGGGCGACCGCGGCCTCGCGCACTTCGGGCAAGTCCGTCAGCGCGGCTTCGACTTCTCCCAGCTCGATTCGGAAGCCTCGCAGCTTCACCTGGAAGTCATTGCGCCCGAGGAACTCGAGGTGGCCATCCGCCAACCAGCGCACGCGGTCTCCGGTGCGGTACAGCCGCGCGCCCGGCGTGCCGCTGAACGCATCCGGAAGGAAGCGCTCGGCCGTCAGCTCCGGCCGGCCCAGGTAGCCGCGCGCCACGCCCATGCCGCCGACGTACAGCTCGCCCGGCACTCCCGTGGGCACGGGCCGTCCGCTCGCGTCCAGCACGTACAGCCGCACGTTGGGCCAGGCCCGGCCGATGTCCGGCCGCTCCGCGACCACCTGCTCTCGCGCGGAGGCGCACACCGTCACCTCCGTGGGGCCATAGGCGTTGACGAAGTGACGGCCCTCCACCCACCGGCGCGCAAGCTCCGGCGTGCAGGCCTCGCCCGCGGAGATGACGGACGCCAGCGTGGGCAGTCCCGCCGGGTCCAGCTGTGCCAGCACCGACGGCGTCAGCGTGGCCACGGTGATGGCCTGGGACACCAGCAGTCCCTGGAGCGGCGCGCCCGGCATGAGCGAGTCACGCGGCGCGAGGCACAGGCGCGCGCCCGCCAGCAACGTGGAGAGCACCTCGCACACCGAGGCGTCGAAGCCGATGGCCGCGAACTGGAGCACCCGGCTGTCAGGCTGGATGCGGTGCGCACGGATGGCCGACAGGGCCGTGTTGCACAGGCCCTGGTGCGCCAGCAGCGTGCCCTTGGGACGGCCCGTGGAGCCGGAGGTGTAGATGACGTAGGCGAGGTTCTCCGGCGACAGCGCCACCGAAGGCGGCTCCACCGGCTGCCGGGCAATGGCCGCCGCGTCCGAGTCCAGGCACACCATCAGCTCTGACTGGATGGGAAGCTCGTCCGCGAGGTGCTCCTGGGTGACGATGACCGGGACGCCCGCGTCGCGCATCATCATCCCGAGCCGCGCCATGGGAGCGGTGGGGTCCAACGGCAGCCACGCGCCGCCGGCCTTGAGGATGCCGAGCATGCCGACCACCAGCTCCGGCGAGCGCTCCAGGCACAGGCCCACGCGCACCTCGGGCCCCACGCCCAGCGCGCGCAGGTGCCACGCGAGCTGGTTGGCTCGGGCGTCCAGCTCCCGGTAACGGAGCTCTTGTCCCTCGAAGCTGACGGCGATGGCGTCCGGCGTGCGCGCCACCTGGGCCTCGAAGAAGCGATGGGCAAGGCAGACGTCGGGCAGCGGCGTCGCCGTGTCGTTCCACTCCACCAACAGGCGTTGCCGCTCCGGATCGGACAGCAGTGAAAGGCGCGAGACGCGCTCCTCCGGCTTCGCGACCGCGCCCACCAACACCTCGCGCAGGTGCTCGCGCATCCGCGAGACCGTGTCCTGCTCGTACAGGTCGCTGCTGTACTCGCACAGACACTCCAGCCCGCGCGCGGTCTCGGTGACCACCCAGGTCATGTCGAACCGGGCGGTGCTCGTGGTGCTGACCTCCTCCTTCAGCACGAGGCCGGGCAACTCCAAATCCGTGTCCGGCACGTTCTGGAGGATGAGCTTCACCTGGAAGAGAGGCGAGTGGCTCACGCTGCGCTCGGGGTTGACCGCCTTGACCAGCTCCTCGAAGGGGAGGTCCTGGTGGGCGTAGGCGTCCAGCGCCGAGCGCCGCGTCTGGCGGAGCAGCGCACGGAAGGTCGGGTCGCCCGACAGGTCCCCGCGCATGACGAGCTGATTGATGAAGAAGCCAATCAACCCCTCGGTGCCCAGGTGGTTGCGGTTGGCGATGTCTGTGCCGACCACGACGTCCGTCGCGCCCGTGTAGCGGTGCAGCAGGGCCTGGAAGGCGGCCATGACCGTCATGAAGGGCGTGACGCCCTCGCGACGGCAGAGCACACGCAGCGCCTCGGCTTCGTCGGGAGCGAGGAGCGGACCCTGGTGGGTGCTGCCTCGGAAGCCCTGCACGGGCGGGCGAGGATGGTCCGCGGGCAGCTCCAGGAAGGGCGGGGCGCCCGCGAGCCGCTCCTTCCAATAATCCAACTGCCGCTCCAGCGCGGGGCCGGACAGCCACTCCCGCTGCCAGCGTGCGTAGTCCGCGTACTGCACCGGCAGCGCGGGGAGCGGCGAGGGACTCTGCGCGCTGAAGGACGAGTAGAGCGTCGCCACTTCGCGCACCAGCACGGAGAGCGACCAGCCGTCCGCGATGATGTGGTGCAGCGTCAGCAGCAGCAGGTGCTCGGTTTCACCCAGCCGCAGCAGGGCGCAGCGGAAGCCAGGGCCGTGCTCCAGGTCGAAGGGGCGCCGGGCCTCCTCGTCCACCAACTGTCGGGCCTGGGCCTCGCGGTGCTCGGGCGGCAGCCCCGTCAGGTCGATGACGTCCAGGGGCTGGGGCTCGGCGGGGCGGACGAGCTGTGCTGGCGTCTGTCCGTTCATCAGGAACGTCGTGCGCAGGCTCTCGTGGCGCTCTCGCAGCGCGTCCAGGCAGCGGCGCGCCACCTCCACGTCGAGCTCGCCGGACAACCGGAGCACGGCCGGCATGTTGTAGACGGGGCTCCGCGGCTCCATCCGGTAGAGGAACCACAGCCGCTGCTGCGCGAAGGACAGGGGGCGAGGTCCGTCGTGCGGGAGGGACTGGAGCGGGGGCGGAGGCGGCTCGCCCGTGGCCCGCGCGCGCAGCGCCTGGATGCGCTCGGCCAGGCCCGCCACGGTGGGGGCCTCGAAGAGGGTGGCGATGGGCAGCTCCACTCCGAAGGCCTCGCGCACGCGTGAGACCACCTGGGTGGCGAGCAGCGAGTGGCCGCCCAAATCAAAGAAGGCGTCGTGGAGTCCGAACCGCTCCGTGCGCAGCACCGAGGCCCAGATGCTGGCGACCAGCTCCTCCGTGCCATTCCTCGGGGCCCGGGTGTCGCCGCTCGCGCTCGACGGCGGTGCCGCCAGCGCTCCGCGGTCCACCTTGCCGTTCGGGGTGAGCGGCAGGGACTCGAGCGTCGTGACGCTGGCGGGCACCATGTAGCCGGGGAGCCGCCGCTGGAGGAAGGCCCGCAGGTCGCCCGGCTCCGTCGCCTTTCCGGAGTGCGGTACCACGTAGGCGGCGAGGCGCTGGTCTCCGGGCTCGTCCTCGCGCACCAGGACCACCGCGTCACCCACGGTCGGGTGCTGGCGCAGCGTGGCTTCGATTTCTCCCAGCTCGATGCGGTGGCCGCGCAGCTTCACCTGTCCGTCGCGGCGGCCGAGGAACTCCAGGGCGCCATCCGGCAGGTAGCGCGCGAGGTCTCCCGGGCGATACAGCCGCGCGCCCGTGCGCCCGCTGAAGGGGTCGGGCACGAAGCGCTCGGCGGTGAGGCTCGCGCGTCCCAGGTAGCCGCGCGCCACGCCCACGCCGCCGATGTACAGCTCGCCCGTGACGCCGACGGGCACGGGTTGGAGCCCCGCGTCCAGGACGTACAGCTCCGTGTTCGCGATGGGGCGGCCAATCGGGACGATGCCGTCCACCAGGCCTGTCTTGCTCACGTCGTGGATGGAGCAGCCGACCACGGTCTCCGTGGGGCCGTACTCGTTGACCAACCGGACCTTGGGGGCCTGTCGTCGCCACAGCTCCACGGTCGCCGCCGGCAGCGCTTCACCGCCGACGACGAAGGTGCCCTGGAGCTCGGCCAGGGCGGGCTCCGGTAGGAGGTTGGACAGCACCTGGAGGTGGGCCGGCGTGAGCTTGACGAGCCCGTGCCGATGCGCGCGCAGCGATGACGCCAGCGCTTCCAGCTCCTGCCCCGAGGGCAGCAAGTGCACCGTCCCGCCCGCGCACAGGGGCGTGAGGAGGCTGGTGAGGGTGGCGTCGAAGGCGATGGACGTGTGGACGGGCGCGCTCTGTCCCTCCTCCACCTGGTACTCCCGCCGTGCCCAGTCGAGGTAGTGGACCAATCCTCGCTGCGTCACCAGCGTCCCTTTGGGGAGGCCCGTGGAGCCGGAGGTGTAGATGACATACGCCAGCGAGTCACCGCCGTCGGTCGGCGGCGGCGTGTGACTGGGTGCCCCCGCGAGCAGGTCCGAGGGCCCATCCAGGAGGACGGTGCGGGCACCCACGTCGACGAGCCCTGGCGCGAAGGCGCTCGTGGTGAGCAGCACGTCCGCGCGCGAGTCCGACAACATGAAGGCCAGCCGCTCCGACGGATAGGCAGGGTCCAACGGCAGCCAGGCCGCGCCCGCCTTGGTGGCTCCCAAGAGGCCGATGAGCAACTCGAGCGAGCGGTCCATGTGGAGCGCCACCAGTCGCTCGGCTCCCACGCCCAGCGAGCGCAGGTGCCACGCGAGCTGGTTCGCCCTCGCGTCCAGCTCCGCGTAGGTGAGCGACCGCGCGCCGTTCACCGCGGCCACCGCATCCGGAGAGGTCGCGGCGCGCGCCTCGAAGAGCGACCGGAACGTCGCCTCGGTGGGGAAGGGCGTGGCGGTGGCGTTCCAGTCCACGAGCAACCGCCGCTGTTCCTCGGGGGGCAGCGCGCTGGTGGTGTGGTGAGGCTGGTCCGCGTGGAAGGCCAGCGCGCTCAGCACTCGCTGGAAGGCGGCGCCGACCTGCTCCACCTGTGCGTGCTCCAGGTCGACGGCGTTGTAGTCCAGCTCCAGCGTCAGCTCCTGCGTGTGGGGCTCGGTCTGGAAGTGGACCGCGAGGGTGGCGTTCGTCCCCTCGGCGCGGATCATGCCCAGCGCTTCCACCTGGGAGAGCGTGCCCGCCAGCTCGTGCAGGACGTGGAAGTGCATGTAGTTGAACATGACTTCGTAGAGGGGCTCGCGGCCCCACTGCCGCTGGATGTCCGCCATGGGGTAGCGGCGGAAGGGATACAGCGCGCGCTCGGCGTCGAACGCGCCTCGGACCAGCGACGTCCAGCTCCCCGGGGCCAGCCGCATCCGGAAGGGCACGGTGTTGAGGAAGATGGCGCGCAGCCGGGAACCATCGCCTTCCTCCGGGCGACTGTTGACGCCCATGCCGGTGATGACGTCGTCCTGACCGCTCAGCAGACCCATCACCTTGAGGTGGGCGGCGACGAGCACGCTCTTGAGCGGCAGGCCCTCCGCGCGGGTGAGCGCGAGCAGTCCGTCATGGAGCTCTCGCGACAACGGCACCTTGACGGTGGCGATGGTCGGCGTGCCGGAGGCGAGCGGGCGCCGCCAGCGTGGCAGCCGCATCACCGCGCCGCCTGTCAGCAAGTCCCGCCAGAAGCGCTGATGGGGCTCCGACGCGAGCACCTGGCGCTCCATGGCCACGAAGTCGCGGTACGTCAGCGTGGTGGGCTGCTCGGGGGGAGGCTGCTGCGCGTTCACCAGGGCGTGGTGGTGGTTGAAGATCTCCACCAGCGTGGAGTGGAGGCTCCAGCCGTCGATGATGGCGTGGCACTCGGTGAGCGTGAACTGGAAGGACTGGTCGCCGCGCAGGTGGATGAAGAAGCGCAGCAGCGGCGGCACCGCCAGGTCGAAGTGGTGGCGCTTCTCGTCCTCCAGCAGCTGCCGGATGGCGGCCTCCTGCTCCGCGTCGGACAGGTGGCGCACGTCCACGACCCGCAGGGCGAGCTTCGCCTCACGGTGGACCAACTGCAGCGGCTCGCTGTACGTCGTCATGTCGAACGACGTGCGCAGCACGGGGTGGCGCGCGACGATGACGCGCACCGCCTCCTCGAACAGCGCCGTGTCCACGGGCGTCTTCAGCCGCAGATGGAAGCTGTCCGTGTTGTGGTAGATGTTCGAGTCCGGCGCGAGCTGCATGTGGTACAGCATCCCGGCCTGGATGCGGGCGAGCGGGTACGCGTCCTCGATGCCCGGCGGAAGCTTCGCGAGGTCCTCCTCGGAGATGAGGCTGAAGGGCTCGGTGCGAGGGAACACCTCTCGCGCGGGCTGCTCTCGCGTCGCACCGGCCGCTTCGAGCAGCGCGGCCACTGTCTGGTGTTGGAAGACCTGCTGGAGGGTGAAGTCCAGGCCCTGGCGTCGGGCGAGCGTCAGCACGCGGATGCTGAGGATGGAGTCGCCCCCCAGCGCGAAGAAGTTGTCGTGGATGCCCACGCGCTGCACGCCCAGCACCTCCGCCCAGATGGCGCACAGGGCGGTCTCCGAGGCGTCGCGAGGCGCGACGTACCGTGCCGGCTCCGCGCGCTCCTTCGAGGGCGTGGGCAGGGCCTTGCGGTCCACCTTGCCGTGGGCCGTGAGGGGGAAGCGCTCCATCAGGACGAAGGCGCTGGGGACCATGTAGTCCGGCAGGCGGGCCAGCAGGAACTGGCGCAGCTCATCGACGCCCGGCGGTGGCTGGTCGCCGGTGGCGAGATAGGCCACCAGTGAGCGGGTGCCCGGCGGCTCCTCGCGCACCAGGACGAGCGCCTCGCGCACGGCGGGGTGAAGGCTGAGGACGACCTGGATTTCGCCCAGCTCGATGCGGAAGCCGCGAATCTTCACCTGGTCGTCGATGCGGCCCAGGTATTCGAGCTGGCCATCCGGCGTGAAGCGCGCCAGGTCTCCAGTCCGGTAGAGCCGGGCCCCCGGGACGCGGCTGAACGGGTGCGGCACGAAGCGCTGGGCGGTGAGGCCGGGCTGTCCCAGGTAGCCGCGCGCGAGCCCCGCGCCGCCGACGTGGATTTCGCCCGTGACGCCGATGGGCACCGGCTCCATCCGCGAGTCCAGCACATAGAGCTGGAGGTCGGGGATGGCGAGTCCGATGGGGCTCTGCTGGGTGTGCGCGGCCTCCGCCGCCGTCATCGGTCGGTAGGTGACGTGGACGGTCGTCTCGGTGATGCCGTACATGTTGACGAGCTGGGGCCGCGCGTCCCCGTGTCGCTGGAACCAGGGCAGGAGGCTCGCGGGCTCCAGCGCTTCGCCGCCGAAGATGACGTAGCGCAGCGCGAGCGGTGGCGGCTTCGACTCCAGGCGCTCCTCGGCCTGGCTGAGCTGACGGAAGGCCGCGGGCGTCTGGTTCAGCACCGTGACGTGCTCGTCGTGCAGCAGCTGGAGGAAGGCGTCGGGCGAGCGCGACGTGAGGTAGGGCACCACCACCAGCCGGCCGCCGTACAGCAGCGCGCCCCACAACTCCCAGACGGAGAAGTCGAACGCATAGGAGTGGAACAGCGTCCAGACGTCGTGCTCGTCGAAGTGGAACCAGTCCTTCGTGGCCTCGAAGAGGCGCAGCACGTTCCCGTGCGGGAGCAGCGAGCCCTTGGGCCGCCCCGTGGAGCCGGAGGTGTAGATGACGTAGGCGAGGCCGTCCTCCGAGACGTCGACCCCGGGCGAGGTGATGGGCTGGCTCGCGAGGTGCTCGGCGGCGTCCTCCAGGACGAGCAGCGACACGCCTTCAGTCGGCAGCCGCTCCGCGAGGTGGCGCTGGGTGATGGCCACGGTCATCCGGCTGTCCGTCACCATGTACGCCAGGCGGTCCGCGGGGTACGTCGGGTCGAGCGGTACATACGCGGCGCCCGCCTTGAGAATCCCGAGGATGCCGACCACGGTGGCGGCGGTGCGCTCCACGCACAGGCCCACCAGTGACTCCCGCGTGACGCCGCGCTCGCGCAGCGCGTGGGCGAGCTGGTTGGCGCGGCGGTCCAGCTCCGCGTAGGTGATGCGCTCGCCTTCGCTGACCACCGCGATGGCGTCGGGCCGGCGTTGTACCTGCGCCTCGAAGCGCTGGTGCAGGCTCCCCGTGCGGTCGAAGGACTTCAGGGCCGGCCACGTCTCCAGGAGCTGGTGGCGCTCGGGCGCCGTCAGCAGCGGCCATTCATCCAGCCGGAGGTCCGGGTTGCCCGTGACGCCCGTGAGCAGCGACAGGAGGTGGCCGCGCAGGCGCTCCATCGTCGCGCCATCGAACAGGTCGCTGTTGTACTCGAGGACGCCGCGCAGTCCGTCGGGGCCTTCCTGCAGGTCCAGCGTGACGTCGAACTTGGAGGTGCCCGTCTCCAACTCGACGGTCTTCAAGACGAGCCCGGGGAGCGTCAGCTCACGGGTGGGCGCGACCTGGAGGTTGAGCGCAGCCTGGAACAGCGGCGTGTACGCGAGGTTGCGCTCGGGCTGGACCTGCTCCATCAGCCGCTCGAAGGGCAGGTCCTGGTGGGCGTGCGCCTCCAGCAGCACCTCGCGCACGCGGACCAACAGCTCACGGAAGGTGGGGTTGCCGGACAGGTCCGTGCGCAACACCAGCGTGTTGACGAAGAAGCCGATCAGCCCCTCCGTCTGGACCTGGGAGCGGTTGTTCTGCGGGGCGCCCACGACGATGTCCGTCTGGTGCGTGTAGCGCGACAGCAGGCCCTGCCACGCGGCCAGCAGCGTCATGAAGAGGGTGGCGCCCTCTTTCTGTCCCTGAGCCCGCAACGCCTCGACGAGGGGGGGAGGCAGATGGAGGGGCAGCGCCGCGCCCCGCTGCGTCTGGAGCGCGGGCCGGGGCCGGTCGGTGGGGAGCTGGAGCACGCTCGCGCCCGTGAGCCGCTGCTTCCAGTACGCGAGGTGGGCATCCAGCGTCCCGGGCGTCGCCAACCAGTCGCGCTGCCACTGGGTGTAGTCCGCGTACTGGAGCGGGAGCGGCTCCAGGGTGGGCTCGTGGCCCGCGCTGAACGCCGCGTAGAGGCTCGACATCTCGTGGATGAGGATGCCGAGCGAGCCACCATCCGAGATGATGTGGTGCAGCGTCATCACCAGGAGGTGCTCGGTGGGGGCCAGCTTGAAGAGGCGCGGTCGCAGCAGAGGGCCGCGCATCAGGTCGAACGGCCGCCGGCACTCCTCGGTGGCGAGCCGTCGAGCCCGCTCCTCGCGCTCCGCCTCGGGGCCGTCACACAGGTCCACGAGGACGACGGGCGCGCGGCCCTCCGGCGCGATGACCTGGACGGGGGTGCCCTCTTCCTGCGCGAATGTGGTGCGCAGCGATTCGTGCCGCTCCACCAGCGCATCGAAGGCGCGCTGAAGCGCCTCGATGTCGAGCTTCCCGCTGAGCCTCACCGCTCCGGCGATGTTGTAGCTGGGGTTCTCCGGCTGGAGGAGGTGGAGGAACCACAGCCGCTGCTGAGCGAACGAGACGGGGAAGACGAAGGATTCGGCGGTCATGGCCACTGGGTGCGAAGAGGTGGAGGCGGCCCCGAGAGGGGGCGGCGCTAATCGTGTTGGGAGGGGTCCGGCAGGTTCAGCTCGGCGCGCGAGTCCGCCTGGACGCGGCGCGCCTGCCGGGGGCGTGCGACCAACGGGGGCGGCGCGGGCCGCGACTCGCTGGGGCGAAGCATCTCCAGGTGCTTCGCCATGGCGCCCAGGGTGGGGTGCTCGAAGAGGACGCGCAGGGCCACGTCCACGCGCCAGCCCTCCTGGATGCGCGCGAGTGCCTGCACGGCCTTCATCGAGTGGCCGCCCAGGGCGAAGAAGTGGTCGTCCACGCCGACGCGCTCCACTCCCAGCACCTCGCACCAGATGGTCGCGAGGCGCGCTTCGTCAGGAGTGCGCGGCGCCACGTACGCGGCCGAGGCGCGCGAGTCCGTCGCGGGCGGAGGCAGCGCCTTGCGGTCCAGCTTGTTGTTCGCCGTGCGAGGGAACGACGCCAGCACCGCGAAGTGCGCGGGCAGCATGTACGCGGGAAGATGGGAGCGCAGGTGCTCGCGCAGAGCCGCTTCGTCGAGGGCGGTGCCTGGGACGGGCTGGACGTAGGCGACCAGCACCGGGTCGCCGGCCGGTCCCCACGGGCGTACGGCGGCCTCCGCCACGCCGGGGTAGCGGGCGAGCTGCGCCTCGATGTCCCCCAGCTCGACGCGGTGGCCGCGCAGCTTCACCTGTCCGTCGCCGCGCCCCAGGAACTCCAGCGAGCCATCGGCCCGCCGCCGCGCCAGGTCTCCGGTGCGGTAGAGGCGTGCGCCTGGACGCCCTGCGTGCGGGTCCGGCACGAAGCTCGCGGCGGTGAGGTCAGGACGGTTCAAGTAGCCACGGGCCACGCCCAGTCCGCCCAGATACAGCGAGCCCACCACGCCGGGAGGCACGGGCTGGAGCCACGCATCCAGCACGTGCGCCTGGGTGTTGGCGATGGGATGGCCGAGTGTAATCGGGCCGCCCGCCTCCAGCCGCGACACCGTGGACCACACGGTGGTCTCCGTGGGGCCGTACATGTTCCACAGCTCCGCGCAGCGCGCGCGCAGCGGGGCGAGCAGCTCGGAGGGCAGGGCCTCTCCGCCGCACAAGAGCTTCAACGTGGGGAGGCCGGACCAGCCCAGCGACAGCAGCATCCGCCAGGTGGAGGGCGTGGCCTGCATCATCGTGGCGCCGCTCGCCGTCACCAGCGGCATCAGACGCGTGCCATCCACCGCCTCCTCCTGGCTGGCGATGACCACGCACCCGCCCACGCTCAGGGGCAGGAACAGCTCCAGCACGGAGATGTCGAAGGCGACCGTCGTGACCGCGAGCAGCGTGTCCCGTTCGGTCATCCCGGGCTCGCGCCCCATCGACATCAGGAAGTTGGCCACGGCCTCATGCGGGACGGCCACGCCCTTGGGCAAGCCCGTGGAGCCGGAGGTGTAGAGCACGTACGCCAGGTCGGAGCCCCCGGTGGTCGCGCCCGCCGAGGCGGACGGGGCCTGGGCGGCGTCGGAGGACCGGAGCGTGCGTCCGCGCCAGTCGGGGATGAGGGCCGCCAGCTCCGGCTCCGTCACCAGCGCGGTAACGCCGCTGTCCTCGAGGATGTGCATCAGCCGAGGCGCCGGGTACATCGGGTCGAGCGGGACGTAGGCCGCCCCCGACTTGAGGATGCCGAGCAGTCCGACGAGCAGCTCCAGCCCGCGCTCCAGGAAGAGTCCCACCCGCTGCCCTGGCCCCACGCCCAGGTGTCGCAGATGGTTCGCCAGTTGGTTGGCCCGCGCATCCAGTTGCGCGTAGGTGAGGGAGTGGGCGCCGAAGCGGGCGGCGGTGGCGTCCGGGCGGCGCGCGGCCTGGGCCTCGAAGAGCGCATGCACGGTGCGCGGGCCCGTGAGCTCGGCTTCCGTGGCGTTCCAATCGCGCAGCAGGGAGGCCTGCTCCGTCTCGGACAGCAGGGCCAGTCGTGAGACCGCGCGCTCCGGAGTGGTCGCCACCTGTTCCAGCAAGCCCAGGAAGTGCGCCGTCATCCGCGCGGAGGTCGCCTCGTCGAACAGGTCGCTGTTGTAGGTCAGCTCGCTGACGAGGCCCCGCTCGGTCTCAGCCAGCGACAGCGCGAGGTCGAACTGCGAAGTCCCGCTCTCCACCTCCATCAACTCCAACGTCAGCCCGGGAAGCGCCAGCGGGGCCGGAGGCGTGTTCTGGAGGGTGAGCAGGGCCTGGAACAGGGGAGGGTGGCTCAGGTCGCGCGCGGGCTGGAGCGCCTCGACGAGCTGTTCGAGGGGCACCTCCTGGTGCTCGTAGGCGGCGAGCGTGTCGCGGCGCACGTCACGGAGCAGCGCCGCGAAGCTCGGGTCTCCGTCCAGGCACACGCGCAGCGGGAGCGTGTTGGCGAAGAGGCCGATGAGTGCCTCCGTCCGAGGCGGCCGGTTGGCGATGGGCGCACCCACCACCACGTCGCGCTGGCCGCTGTAGCGGGACAGCAGCACGCCGAACGCGGTCAGCAGCGTCATGAACAACGTCGCCTCCGCATCGCGGGCGCGCTGCTTGAGCCGCGTGACGAGGGCGAGGGGCACGGTGAAGCGCCGCGTGGCGCCGAGGTAGCGCTGCGCCGCGGGCCTGGGCCGGTCCGTGGGCAGCTCGAGCAGCTCTGGAGCGCCGGCCAGGTGCGCTCGCCACCACTCGACATGCGGCTTCAAGGTCCCATCCTCCGCGCGCCGCCGCTGCCAGTGCGCGTAGTCCGCGTACTGGATGGGCAGTGCCGGCAGGGTGGCTTCCCTACCGGAGGTGAGGGCCTGGTAGTGCGCGGCCAGCTCCTGCATCAGCACGCCCAGGGACCAGCCGTCGCTGGCGATGTGGTGCAGCGTGAGCAGCAGCACGTGCTCGTGTTCTTCCAGTCGGAGCAAGCGCACGCGCAGCGGCGAGTCCTTCGTCAGGTCGAACGACGCGCGCGCCTCCTCGGCCGCCAGGCGCTGGACCTCCGCGCGCCGTGCCTCGGCGGACAGCGACGCCAGGTCCACCCGCTCCATTGTCACGTCAACGCCGGGCAGGATGCGCTGGACGGGCCGCCCTCCATCCAAGGCGTAGCGCGTCCGCAGCACGTCGTGGCGCCGGACGATGGCGCTCAGCGCGCGCGTCAGGGCGTCGGCATCCAGCGCGCCCGTGAGGCGCAGGGCCGCGGGCATGGTGTAGGCGCCGGAGGGTCCCTCGAGCTGCTCCAGGAACCACAGTCGCTGCTGGCTGGAGGACAGCGGGGGGGCCTCGTCACTCGGTCGGGGAGCGATGGACTCCGCGACGCCGCGCGTGCTCACCGTGGCGCGCTGGAGGAACCCGATGACCTCGTCCTTGCGCGACTTCAGCTCGGCTTGCAGCTCCGGAGTCAGCGCCCCCGGTGGCGCGCTGAAGCGCAGGCGTTCGCCCTCCAGCCAGAGCTGGATGTCCAGGCCGCGCAGGTGGCGCATCACCTCGTCGATGGAGCGCGGAGCGGGGAGGCTCACAGCTCGCCCTCCTCGCGCGCGGTGTCACTTGTTCGCGGGCCCGTGGCCCAGAGGAGCGTGTCCAGGTGCTCCGCCAGGTCGGCGAGCGTCGCCGCCTTGAAGAGCCGCTCCAGGGATACCTCCACCTGGAGCGCCTCCCTCAGTCGCGAGGCCACCTGGGTGGCCAGCAGCGAGTCTCCGCCCAACTCGAAGAAGTCGTCATGGATGCCCACGCGCGGAACGCGCAGGGCCTTCATCCACAGCTCCGCGAGCGTGGACTCGGTGGGCGTGCGTGGCGCGACGAAGGGGCGCAGGGTCGCGTTCGCGGACGGGTCGGGGGCTGGGAGCGCGTGGCGGTCCACCTTCCCGCCGGGCGCGATGGGCAGGGCGTCCATGAGGACGAAGAAGGCGGGCACCATGTAGTCCGGCAACGTCTCCAGGAGGAACCTGCGCAGGTCCGCCGGAGTGACGCTCGCGGTCGCGTCGGGCACGACGTAGGCGACCAGCCGCTTGTCGGAGCCACCGCTTCCCTCCACCGGCTCGTGGTGGACTGTGACGGCCACTGCCCGCAGGGCCGGGTGCCGGCTGAGGGCGGACTCGACTTCGCCCAGCTCGACGCGGAAGCCGCGCACCTTGACCTGGTGGTCCGTGCGCCCCAGGAACTCCAGGGCTCCGTCCGGCAGGTAGCGCACCACGTCTCCCGTCTTGTAGAGGCGCGCGTGAGGTGAGCTGGAGAACGGGTCCTCGACGAAGCGCTGCGCGGTCAGCTCGGGCCGGTGAAGGTAGCCGAGCGCGAGCAGTTCACCGCCGATGTGGAGCTCTCCCGCGACTCCGATGGGGACAGGCCCCCCATGCCGGTCGAGCACGTGGAAGCTGCGGTTGGAGAGCGGTCGGCCGATGGGGATTCGCGCGGAAGGCTTCTGCCCGGGGGAGGCGGCGGGCACCTCATGGGTCGTCGCGGTGATGAGCGTCTCCGTGGGGCCGTAGGCGTTGAGGAGCCGCACCGAGCCCAGGGCACCGCGCTGCCACTGCTCCAGCACGGCGGCCAGCACGGCGTCGCCGCCCACGATGACCAGGCGCAGGTGGTGGCCGGTGAAGTCAGGTGGGGACTCGTCCCAGCGTTGGGCGAGCTGCCGCCAGTAGGCGGTCGGGAAGTTCACCACCGTGAGCCGGTCCTCGATGAGGCGCCGCGCCATCTCCTCGGGCGTCCACACCGTGGGGCCGCGCAGCACCAGCGTCGCGCCGACCATGAAGGTCGGGAGGACCTGTTCCAGCGAGGCATCGAAGCTGAACGACGCGAACTGGAGGATGCGGTCGTGCTCCGTGTGCCGGTAGCGCGGGATGACGTCGTGGCAGTGGGTGACGAACGCGCCGTGTCCCACGACGACGCCCTTGGGCTCGCCCGTGGAGCCGGACGTGTAGATGACGTAGGCTGGCGTGGTGGCCTGCGCGAGGTTCTCCAAGTCCCCGAGGGGCCGTGCCGCCAGCACGGCCGCGTCGGTGTCCAGGCGGACGACCTTCGTGTCCAGGGTCGGCAGCCGCTCGGAGAGCGCGGCCTGCGTCACCACCACGGCCGCGCGGGAGTCCTCGACGAGGAAGCGCAGGCGCTCCGTCGGGTAGGCCGGGTCCAGCGGCACGAAGGCGCCACCCGCCTTGAGGATGCCGAGCAGCGCGACGAGCATCTCCGGAGTGCGCTCCAGCAGCGCGCCCACCAAAACTCCAGGCCCGACGCCGAGCGCGCGCAGGTGATGCGCGAGCTGGTTGGCCCGCTGGTTGAGGGCCGCGTAGGTGAGGTGCCGCCCCTCGAACTCCACCGCTGTCTTCTCGGGCCGTGCCGCGGCCTGCTGCTCGAAGAGCTGGTGGACCAGGTGCTCGCGAGGGTAGGCGGCGCGGTTCCGCTCGTTCCAGGTGAAGGTGAGCTGGTAGTGCTCCGCGGAGGTGAGCACCGGCAGTTGGTGGAGGAGGCTCTGGGGAGCGGCCACCAGCCCTTGCAGCAGCGCTCGGAAGCCGCGCGCGAAGCGGGCGACGCTCGCCGGCTCGAACAGGTCGGTGTTGTAGTCGAAGTCCAGCACCAGCCCGTCCTCGACATCGAGCACGTTCAGGCTCAAGTCGAAGGCGGCGAACGCGACAGGCTGGGAGTGGAAGCTCGCCTTCAGTCCCCCCATGTCGCGCAGGGCGAGCGGGCGCTCCAGGTTGAAGGTCACTTCAACGAGCGGCGTGTGGCTGGTGGTGCGAGGCAGCGACAGCCGGTTGAGCAGCCGGGCGAAGGGGTAGTCCTGGTGCTCGTAGGCGGAGAGGAGCACCTGCTTGAGGGCCCGGAGGTACTCAGGGAAGGGCTCGTCACCGCGCGCGTGGCTGGAGATGGGCAGCAGGTGCGAGCAGTAGCCGACGAGCCCCTCGCCGCCCTCCAACCCGCGCCCGGAGGTGGGGATGCCCACGAGGAGCTCGGCCTGTCCCGTCAGCCGGTGGAGGAAGGCGGTGTACGCGGAGAGCAGCAACATGAAGGGCGTGGCCTGCTGCCGCTGCCCCAGCTCCCTCAGTGCCTGACTGACAGGGCGCTCCAGGCGAACGGTCTCCCGAGCACCTCGGAAGCGTCGCGACGCGGGGTGGAGGAAGTCCGTCGGCAGCTCGATGGCGGGGATTCGCTCCACGCGCTGCTCCAGCCAATAGCGCTCGTGGACCGCGAGCGCGCCCGTGGACTCCTGTGCTCTGAGCCACTGGACGTGGTCGCTGGACTGCTTCACCGCGGGCAGGTCCGGAGTGGCCCCTGTCACGAACGCCGAGTAGGCCGCCGCCAGCTCGTGGACGATGACGCCCAGGGACCAGCCATCCACGACGACGTGGTGGACGGTCAGCACCAGCAGGTGCTCCAGGGAGTCCAGCTTGAGCAGGTGCGCGCGGAACAGGGGGCCACGCCGCAGGTCGAACGCGGTGGTGCTCTCCTTCGCGTACCAGGCGGCCTGGGAGTCGCTCCGGGCGGCGGGGGACAACGCGGACACGTCGAGCACCGGCAGGGCCATGCGGAGCTCGGGCAGGACGTGCTGCCGTTCGCCGCCCGCATCGATGATGGTTCTCAGGGCTTCATGGCGGTCCACGACGTATTGCAACGCGCGCCGCAGCGGGTCTTCGCGCAGCGCCCCCTCCAGGCGGAGGGTCATGGACAGGTTGTAGGCGATGGAGCCGCCCTCGTTCGCCGTGGCGAGGATCCACAGCTGTCGCTGCGCCTCCGTCAGCGGCAGGGTCCGCTCCGACGCGGTGGGGACGGGGAGGCCGGGGGCAGGCTGGGGCTGGGGCCAGAAGCCGCCCGCTTGCATCTCCGCGACGCTGTCCGCCACCGCGTGGACGATGGCATCGAACTCCGCGTCGCCATGCGCGGTGGAGAGCATGCAGGTGCGCCCCTCCCAGATGTAGATGCCGCGGTCGCGCAGGTGGCAGAAGAAGAGGTCCATCTCCAGCGGCTGGAAGAGGTAGCTGGAGTTGCCGGCCACGTTGAACCGGAGGACGGAGCCTCCGTGCACCAGCTCCACGGGGACCTGGGCGCGCTGGAAGACCTCGTTGATGCGCTCCGCCAGTCGGGCGGCGCGCTGGTTGAGGTGCTCCTGGAGGGAGGGGCCTTCGGTCTTCAGATGAGTGAGGGTGGCGACCATCGTCGCCATGGTCAGCGGGTGCTTGCAGAACGTCCCGGCGGCGAAGGTCGTCTCGACGGCCGGATAGGAGTCATCGCCGTAGTTCCAGTCCCCGCCGTCGATGCGGTCCACGAAGCCGCCTCGGTCCGCCACGATGCCGATGGGCATGCCGCCGCCCACGACTTTTCCGTAGGTCACCAGGTCGGCCTCGATGCCCAGCCACGCCTGGGCGCCGCCGGGGTGGAGGCGGAAGCCGGTGATGATTTCGTCGAACATGAGCGGCACTCCCGCCTCGCGCGTCATCTCGCGCAGGGTCTGGAGGAACGCCCGGGGCTGGAGGTTGGGGCGGCGGCTCTGCAGCGGCTCCACCACCACCACGGCGAGCTCGCCCATGCGCTCGCGGATGATGTCGAGCGAGCGCTCTTCGCCATAGGGCAGCACGATGACGTCGTCCGCGACCTGCTGCGTGACGCCCGCGGCCATGGGGAGCGACTGAGGCACCCCGTCGACCATCCGCCCTACGACGAGCGTCCCGTCGGAGTGGCCATGGTAGGAGCCGGTGAACATCACGACCTTCGAGCGCCCCGTCGCCGCGCGGGCCAGCCGGAGCGCTGTCATCACCGCCTCCGTGCCGGAGTTGCAGAAGGTGACGCGCTTCATTCCGGTGAGCTCGCAGAGCAGCTCCGCCGCGCGGCCCGCGAGGTCCGACTGCGGTCCGACCTCCATGCCCTGCTCCAGGCGCTCGCGCAGCGCGTCCACCAGGAAGGGCGGGTGGTGCCCGAACAGGTGCACGCCGAAGCCCATGGAGAGGTCGATGAACTCGTTGCCGTCCACGTCCCAGAAGCGCGCGCCGCGTGAGCGGGTGCTGACGATGGGGTAGCAGACCTCCTTGAGCTCCGCGCGGAAGTTCATCAGCCAGCGCACATCGCTCCACCTAGGGCGATGTTCGCTCGCATGCTGCTTCGAGCTTCGGGTCCGCCGAGTGTGGCGCTCCACCAGCGTGTCCACGTGGTTCCGCTGCGTGGGCGTCAACGCTCTGTCGCTCGTGCCCTTGAGAGAGCCCGAGGCGAAGGGCGAGGCACCCTTGGTCGGCGGAGCGGACGGGAGCGCGGGGACGGTGGTGGGCGCCACGCGAGCAGTGGGCGTGACACCGGGCGCCGCGAGACTCGCGGGCGTGGCAGTGGGGGCCACGTGCGCGGCGCCCGTGGGCATGGCGGCGACGGCCCCGGCTTTTCCTCCCAGGAGCGCGAGCTGCTGGCTCATGAGCTGGAGCTGCAGCTTGACGATCTGCTCCAGGCCCGCGTCGCCGGCCGTGGGCGTGAACGTGGCGGAGGCGGGCGTGGCGAGAGGCTCGGAGGCAGGAGTGGGCATCGCGAGCGCGGGCACGGCATCAGCGGAAACGGTCTGGTCCAGGTAGCGGGCCAGGGCGTCCAGCGTCGTCAGCTCCTCGAAGACCTGGCGCATGGTCAACGTGACGCCGAACCGCTTCTCCACCGCCCGAGCCGCGTCCATCAAGATGACTGAGTCGGCGCCAAGCTCCAGGAAGGAGGCGTGCGCGTCCATGCGCTCGGGAGGCATCTGGAGCAGTCGGGCCAGCAGGGCGCGCAGCTCGCTCAGGATGCGTTCCTGACGGTGCACGGCGGAGGGAGCGGTCATGGGAGCCTGCGAGGACTGAGGAGAGGGAGTGGCGTCCAGCCAGTAGCGCTGGCGCTCGAACGGATGGGTCGGGAGCAGCACCCGGGTGGTGTCGTGGCCCGCGTGGAGCGCGCGAAGGTCCACCGGGGCGCCTCGGACGTAGAGGGCGCCCAGGGTGCCCAGGAGCGTCTCCCAGGCGTCGCGCTGCTTACGCAAGCTGGGGAGCCATTCGGCTCCGCCCTCGGGGAGGCAGCGCTTCGCCATGCCCAGGAGCGTGTCGTGCGGTCCCAGCTCGACGAACAGCGAGGGGCCCTTCGCCTCCGTGGCCGCGCGCTGGATGCCCTGGAAGAACTGGACGGGCTCGCGCACGTGGCGGCGCCACTCCCGCGCGGTGGGGGCCGCGGCCAGGGGCGCTCCGGTGAGGTTGGAGATGAGCGCCAGTCGCGGCGGCTGGAACACGACGCCGGAAGCGGCCTGCTCGAACGCGTCGAGCATGGGCTCCATCAGTGGCGAGTGAAACGCATGCGAGACCTGGAGCGGGCGGGCTTCCACGCCCCGTGCCTCCATCGCCTGGACCACGCGCTCCACCGAGGTCCGCTCTCCGGAGATGACCACATGGCGGGGGCCGTTGATGGCAGCCACCTCCACGGCGCGCTCGGATGCCAGCGCGGCGCGGACCGTCGCCTCGTCCGCCATGACGGCGACCATGGTCCCCGTGGGTGGCAAGGCCTGGATGAGGCTGCCGCGAAGCGCCAGCAAGCGCAGCGCGTCCTCGAGCCCCAGGACTCCGGCCGCGTGCGCGGCGGCGTACTCCCCCACGCTGTGCCCCAGGACGGCGTTCGGCTTCACGCCCCACGAAGCCCACAGCTCCGTCAGGGCGTGCGACACCGCGAACAGGGCGGGCTGGGTGTAGCGCGTCTGGTGCACGCGGGCTTCGTCGTCACCGGGCCCCGGGAAGAGGAGCGACTTCAGCGACACGTCGAGGCGCGGACGAAGCAGCGCGTCGCAGCGCTCGATGGCCTCGCGGAAGACGGGGGCGCTTTCATACAGCGCGCGCGCCATGCCGGGGTACTGCGCGCCCTGGCCAGGGAAGAGGAAGGTGACGTGCGGCTGCGCCTCTCGCCGCGCCTCGCCGTGGTGCAGGCCCGGGACGTCCTCTCCCTGGAGGAACGCGCTGAGTCGCTCCGACAGCTCCTGGCGCGAGCCCGCCACCACGGCGAGCCGGTGCGGCCAGTGGTCCCGACCCGTCGCGGCCGTGAAGCACAGCGCCTCCAGCGAGGGTGCGTCCGAGGACGCGAGCAGCTCCCGATAGTGTTCGACGAGGACGCGCAGGGCCGGCGCGGTCCGCGCGGACAGCGTCAACAGATGATGGGTGCGCGCGGGAGGGCTCGTGGCCTCATGGGGACGCGAGGGAGGCTCGCCGAGGATGACGTGGGCGTTGGTCCCCCCGAAGCCGAAGGCGCTCACGCCCGCGTACCGCGCTCCTGGTGCCTGGGGCCAGGGCTCGGGCCGCGTCGGAATCTGGAAGGCGGGCTGCCGCAGCGCGATGTGCGGATTGAGCTGACGGAAGTGGGCCTGAGGGGGAATCTCCCCGTGCCGCAGCGTCAGGACCGCCTTTACGAGCCCGGCGATGCCAGCGGCTGCTTCCAGGTGGCCGATGCTGCTCTTCGCGGAGCCGATGTAGCAGGGCTGTGACGTGTCGCGCCCCTGGGCCAGCACCGCCTGGAGCGCGTCGACCTCCATGGGGTCGCCCAGCGGTGTCCCCGTTCCGTGGGCCTCGACGTAGCCGATGCTCGCGGGGGACAGCCGCGCCTGTCGCAGGGCCTGACGGATGACGTCCTGCTGCGCGGCGCCGCTGGGCGCGGTGAGGCCATTGCTGGCGCCGTCATGGTTGACCGCCGAGCCATGGAGCACGGCGAGGATGGGGTCACCAGCGGCGAGCGCGTCCTTCAGCCGCTTGAGCACCACGACGCCACAGCCCTCGGAGCGGACATAGCCATCCGCGGCGGCATCGAAGGTCTTGCAGCGGCCGTCGCTCGCCATCATCCCCGCCTGGGAGAAGGCGATGGTGAGCTCCGGATTCAGGATGGCATTCACCCCGCCGACCAGGGCCAGGTCGCACTCCTGGGCGCGGAGGCTCTGGCGGGCCAGGTGCACGGCGACGAGCGAGGAGGAGCACGCGGTGTCCACCGCCATGCTCGGCCCCCGCAGGCCCAGCAGGTACGAGAGGCGGTTGGCGGCGATGCTGTGGGCGTTGCCCGTGCCCGCGTACGCATCCAGCAAGGCGGGGTCGCTGAACTGTTGCCGCGAGTAGTCCTGGGTGCTGATGCCCACGAACACCCCGGTGCGGCTGCCCTGGAGGGCCTTGGGGGCGTGGCCGCCGCGCTCCAGCGCCTCCCAGGCGACCTCCAGCAGCAGCCGCTGCTGCGGGTCCATCCGGTGCGCCTCGCGAGGGGAGATGCCGAAGAACAGCGGATCAAACGCGTCAATCCCCTCGACGAAGCCGCCCCAGCGCGTGTTCATCGTTCCGGGCGCCCCCGGCCCGGCACCGTGGAAACGCCGCGAGTCCCAGCGGCTCGGGGGCACCTCGATGATGGCGTCGCCACCGCGTTGCAACAGGGCCCAGTACGCCTCGGGTGAGGGCGCCCCCGGGAAGCGGCAGGCCACCGCGGTGATGGCGATGGCGTCGTCCAGGTCCCCGGAGGACTCCGCCTCGGGTGGCTCGGCGGCGGGAGGAGGAGGCGCGAGCCGTCCGGCCAGATGCCGGCTCAGGGCGTCGATGGTCGGGTGCTCCCACAGGGCGGTGGGGGAGACGTCCTGCTCCAGCCAGTCCGCGAGCTCGCCCGTGAGGAAGACCGCCTCCTTGGAGGTGAGGCCATATGTGACGAAGGGTTCATCGAGCTTCACCGCCGAGGGCGGTACACCCGCTTCCTCGGCCACGGCGGCGACGAGCCACGCGACGAGCTGCTCGAACGTGCGAGGGGAACCGGAGGACGGCGGGCTGGATGAACGAGCGAAAGTTGTCAAGATCTGAATTAGTTGATTTGAATCGTGTTGTTGATTTATTACAACAATACGTGAATTAAGGTCTAGCCACGTCTGTGTGGCAGGTGGCGATTTGATGGGGTTCGGGGAAGTCGAGTGCTGGTCGGAAGATGGCCGGCTGGACAGCGTCGTCGTGTTCCGGCCCGCGGCGCTGGACGTCGCCTCAGAGGAGGAGGCGGCCGCGGTGGGGTTTGCCCGGGTCGTGACGCGGGCGGCCGCCGATGACGCGTTTGGCCGGCTCCGGGAGACGCTGGCGTCGTTCGGCTGTCGGACCATCGACCTGGAGGAGTTCCTGTCGCCAGCGGACAGGGTCGTCAGCAACACCACGGTCAACCGGGTGTTCGTTCGGGACACGGCGGTGGTGTTGGGGGCCCGGCTGGTTCGGGGAGCGGCGGCGTTTCCGCCGAGGGTGGCCGAGTTCGACGTGGCGCACGGGGCGCTGTCACGGCTGATGGGGCGGGCTGATGGGAATGTGGAGTGGGCGGCCGCGGCCCGTGTGGAGTTCGGGGACGTCTTCCTGCTGGGGCAGGGGCGGCTGCTCGTCAACGTGGGTTTGCGCAGTGACCCGAGGTCCGTGAGCGACTTCGTGAAGCTGGCCTGGGACGCGGGGTTCGAGGAGGTGGCGGTCGTCCGCATCCCCGAGAGCCTGGGCATCATCCACCTGGACCTGGCCTTCAACGTGCTCGGGACCGAGGCCGTCGTGGCGCGCGCCTTCCTGCGTCACTGCCCCCTCCACGTGTACGTGCGTGGGGAGCCGCCGTGCTGGGAGTCGTTCGAGGCTTACTTCACCCAGCGGGGCCGGCGCGTGCTGGCGTTCGAGCCAGGGAGCACGCATCCCTTCATGTCGAACTTCATCAGCCTGGAGCCGCGCTTGTTGCTCGCCTCGGAAGGGGCGGCGCCGCACCTGCGCCACCTGGCGCGGGGCCTCGGGCTGGAGGTGGTGGGCGTCGACATCGACGCGCTCGAGAGCGGCAACGGGAGCGTGCGCTGTCTGACGATGCCGCTGCGGCGTGGCGTGGCGTGAGCCCGCCGGGAGTGGCGCGAGCCGGCGCGGACCCTTTCAGTCCCTACTTCTTCGGACACAGCACATCATCGTCGTCCTTGATGTACGCCAGCAGGAAGTCCTCCAGGCTCCCCAGCGGAAACTGTGGATCGCTGCCGTTGTAGCTGCCCAGGACGAGTGACACGTATCCCTTCCAGGGCCCTGTCACCCATAACGCGTACCACCAAGACTCCTGAAGGAAGTCGGCGATGATGACCGACGCCTCCGTGGCGTTGCATGGGTACCCCGCGTCCCGGAGAACGTCGGCGGTCGCGCGAAGCTCCTTGGGCCACCAGAAACGAAACCCCCGGAGATCGTCGTCCGGGGGAAGCCCGGCGATGCGGAGGAACGTCTCGTATTCGTCGGGAAGCGCGCCAGGCAGCGAACGCCATGCCTCCACGATTTCATCCCTTGCAACAGGATGGGCTCGAGGCCCCTGGGTCAGCCAGTGCTGACGGACCTGGTTCGCGATGTCTGTGATTGTGGCCATGGTAGGGCTCACGAGCCGGCGAAGACCCTTGAAGCGGTACGCCGGCCCGGTGCCTCGCTACGAGTCGCCTACGGGTGAGGCTGGGCCGTCGGAGCAGGGGCGGCGGGCTTGTTCTCCGCGCCTTCAATCTTCAGCTGCTCCAGCGCCGCCTCCTTCACTTCAATCTTCGCCTGCGCCTTCAGCCCGTCGATGAAGCCCTCCATCGCCTTGGAGCGGCGCTCACCCAGCAGGCGCGCCTCGATGCGCGGCTTCGCCTGCTCGAAGGTCTGGTCCATGCCGACCTGCCGGCCCTGCAGCTTCACCAGGTGGAAGCCCTTGTCGGTCTCCACGACCTGGCCAATCTCCGATGACGACTTCAGGCCGAACACCGCCTCCGCCAGGGCCGCGCCCCACGCCACGGTCAGCTCATCCCGGCTGCGGAAGCCCAGGTCTCCACCGGCGGGCTTGGTGGCCCCGTCCTGCGAGTGCTGCGTCGCCGCCAGCTCGAAGGCGCTCTTCGTCGGGCCCGCTTCCTTCGCCTTCAGCTCCGCCAGCAGCTTCACCGCCGTCGCCCGCGCCTGCGTGCGCTTCGCGGCGTCATCCTTCGGCGCCTCCAGGAAGATGTGGCTCACCCGGACGCGCTCGGGCTTCAAGAACTCGGAGAGGTGCTCGTCGTAGTACTTGCGCAGCTCCGGCTCGGTCAGGGTTCCGGCGGCGGCCTCCTGCTGCTTGCGCAGCAGCTTCTGCACCATCACCTTCTCCAGCGTCGCCTGGATCTCCGGGTCCTTCTCCAGCCCCTGCTTGCGAGCCTCCTGCACCAGCAGCTCGAAGCGGATGAGGTTGTCCAGGAACTCCTTCTTCTTCTCCAACGTGGCGTAGCGGCTGCGCACGAACAGCGGCTGCTCGTCCAACTTCGCCTTCACCTCCTGGGTCGTCACGTTGCGGTCATTGATGACCGCGACGACGGGGCTCGAGTCCTTGGGCCCAGCCTCCGCTGGACGAGGACTCCCACCGTTGCAGGCGGAGAGGGCGAGGGCGGCGACGACGGCTGAAAGGACTCGGGTGCGGAGGGAGGGCGTGTGCATGGGTGAAATCAACCTCGGGAGCTTCACATGGGGGGTGAACGCGCCGTGTTTTCGAGCCGGGACGGCGGGCACCGCGTGAAGCGACAACCAAAAAGTGGGCCTGAATCGTATATCCAACATGGCGCAAGGTGCGAATCCCGTGGTTCCTCGGACCAGGCTGGACGGGCAGCAGGGAAAGTCTCCTCTAGGAACGATACGGATGAGTCGTGCCCTGCTGGTTGTGTGGGGGCTCTGCTCCGCCTGCACGACGCCGGCGCCGGAGGCTCCCACCGGAGCCGCTCACACCGGTGGAGGTCGGGTGGTCGGCCGCTTCGACGGCGGCGTCGTCACCCAGGAGGAGCTCACCGAGGAGTCCTCCCGGCTGCCCTCCCCACTGCGGGAGCAGTTCGAGCGCCCTGCCGGCCAGCGCGAGTTCGTGCGCTCGATGATCGACAAGCGCCTGCTCGCTCAAGAGGCCCGGGTCCATGGACTCCATCAGCGCCCGGACATCCACAAGCAGGTCCAGGCCCTGGAGGAGCGGCTGGTCATCCAGGAGTTGATCGCCGCCGAGGAGAAGTCCGCCGGGACGCCCAGCGAGCAGGCGCTGCGCGACTACTACGAGCAACACCGGAACGAGCTGGCTCAACCGGAGCGACTGCGGCTGGCGCGGGTGCAGGTCCTCGTTCCCCAGGGGGCGACGGCCCAGCAGCGCACCCAGGCGAAGCAGAAGGCGGAGCGGCTGGCGCAACGTCTCAAGGCGGGCGAGGCCCTGGAGAAGGTCGCCGCCGACGGTGAAGGCCCGGAGCGCGGACGCGGTGGCGAGCTGGGCTGGGTGGCGCGCGGAGACCTGCCGGAGCGCGAGCTGGAGACGGCGGCGTTCGCCTTGAAGAAGGTCGGCGACACCACGGGGGTGGTGGCGGAGGCGAAGGGGTTCTCCGTGGTGCGACTGCTGGAGCGCAAGGACGCGAGGGTCCCCGCGTTCGAGGAGGTGAGGGCGGAGGTGGAGGGGCGCGCGCTGCCGCAGTGGAAGCGAAAGGTTCTCGAAGGAATGCTGGCCCGACTGCGTGCAGCGGGCTCGGTGGGCATCGACGTGCCTGAGACGCCCTGAGGGCGCAGGCGGGAGGGGTTGTGCATCACTTTGGCTCGTGCGGCGTTTTCGCCGCGGATGGCGTCGTGTGCCCGGAGGGTGGAGTTCATCCACTGCCCGCGCTCCGGACTTCCCGGCGTGCGCGGCGGCTTCCCGTGTTCGCGCTCCTGGTGCTCGCTCTCGGCGGGTGCCGGGATGAGCGCGTCGTCGCCGAGGTCGGCGAGCGTGAAATCTCCCAGGCGGATGTGTCCGCCTATCTCGCCGCGCGCAGCTCGCGCGAGCGTCCTCCCCCCGCCGAGGCGTTGGATGCACTGGTGGAGCGCTCGCTGCTCGCCGACGAGGCGCGGCGCGCGGGCCTTCACGAGGACGAAGCGGTCCAGGCCCGGTTGAGGACCGCCGAGCGCGAAGTCCTGGCCCAGGCCCTCTTGGACAAGCGCCTGTCGGAGCTGACCACCGAGGCGAAGCTGCGCGAGCGCTACGCGGCGACCCGGGAGGAGCTCGGACGTCGCGAGGTGCATGTCCGTCAGTTGATGGTGCGCGTGGCCCCGGGTGCGGACGACGCGGCGCGGGCGGGTGCGCAGTCGCGCATGAATGCCCTGTTCGCGAGGCTCGCGGGCGGGGAGCCGTTCGAGACGGTCGCGCGCGAGGCCTCCGAGGAGACGGTGAGCGCGGCGCGGGGCGGAGACCTGGGCCCGGTACGTGAGGGCCAGGTGGACGACGTGTTCTTCACCGAGGCCGCGCGCCTCGCGCAGGGTGAGCGCTCGCGTCCGTTCGCGACGCCGTACGGCCTTCACCTGCTCGAGGCCGTGGAGGCCGTGAAGACGGTGGTGCCGACCTTCGAGGAAGCGCGCGGCAAGCTGGAGTCGGATTCGCGTCGCGAGGCGCAAACGCAGCTCATGAAGGACCTTCGTGAGCGCATCTCCGTGAAGACCCATCCGGAGCGTCTGGGCGCCGCCGCGTCCCTGGCCACGAGCCAGACAAGCAAGGAATAGCATCCATGAACGGTCGTGGCGTGTGGGTGATGGCGCTCCTGGGCGTGTGGCTGGGGTGTGGCCAGGAGCGGTCTCGTTCCGAAGTCCCGTCGACGCGTGAGGCGCCGCGCGAGGAGCAGGTGCGTCAGGCGGTGTCCGGGGATGTGACACCGCCCGCCATCACCGTGAGCGGCGTGGCACAGGCCGCGTCGGTGCGAGTCGCGCCCACGCTCACGTGGACCGTCACGGACCAGAGCGCGACGCTCGTGGAGGCGTGGCTGGACGGCGAGCCTGTGGCCAGCGGCGTGACGGTGTCGGCCGAAGGGCCGCATGCGCTCATCGTCCGTGCGACGGACACCATGGGCCTGTCCACGACGGTGACGCGGACCTTCCGCGTGGACATGACGGCGCCGGTCATCTCCATCTCCGGCGTCGAGGACGGCGAACACTCCAGAGCACCTGCTGTCTTCCCCAATGCCTCGGCGATGGATGTGGACGCCGTGTCGCTCTCCGCGACCCTCAACGGACTTCCCTTCACGCTGCGCGCCCCCGTCCATGCCCAGGGAAGGCACGTGCTGGTGGTGACGGCGACGGACGCCGCGGGGAACACCGCGTCGCGGACCGTCATCTTCTTCATCGACAGGACGTTGCCGGATGTCAGCTTCTCGGGCTTCGCTGACGGGGACCACCTCAAGGAGGTGCCCGTCACGCTGGAGTTCTTCGCGGAGGGAACCGTTCCCGGAGGACTGCTGTGGCCCCTGGTGGCGACCGCGACGTTGAACGGTCAGCCGATAACGTCCCCGTGGGATTTGTATCTGGAGGGTGAGTACACGCTGGTCGTCTCCGCCACGGACAAGGCGGGGAATACGAATCAGGCCGAAGGCGTCCTCGTCATCGACACGACGCCGCCGGTGGTCACCATTTCGGGCGTCACGCATGGGCAGGAGGTGGACACCGCGCAAGTGGTGCCCACCTTCGCCGCTTCGGACAACCTGAGCCCCTCACCCTCGGTGGTGGCGACCTTGGATGGCCAGCCCTTCACCAGCGGAACGGCGGTGAGCGCCGAGGGCCTTCACACGCTGGTCGTCACCGCGACGGACCTGGCGGGGAACGAGACCCAGAAGGAAGTCCACTTCACGCTGGACCGCTCGGGGCCGGTGTTGACGGTGTCGGGCGTGACGAACGGCGGCAGATATCCCAGCGCCAGCGTGGCGTTCAACGCGAGTGACCTCACCCTGGACTCCGTCACGGCGACGCTCAACGGCTCGCCCTATGTGAGCGGGACGACCATCGCCGCGCACGGGGCCTACACCTTCACCGCCGTGGCGGTGGACCGGCTGGGTCATCAGACGTCGGTGACGCGCACGTTCTCCGTGGATGCCCTGGGGCCGGTCATCACCGTCACGGGAGTCCATGAAGGGTTCGTGACCAAGGGCCCCTCGGTGGTCATCACCTTCAGCGCGACGGATGACTCGGGCGGAGCCGTCCAGGTGCGCGCGACGCTGGATGGAGCGCCCTTCACCAGTGGCAGCGCCACGACAGCGGGGGGAGCGCAGACGCTGGAGGTCATCGCCGAAGACGACCTCCTCAACCTCACGCGAAAGGTGGTGCACTTCACCCTCGACCTCCATCCGCCGACCCTCACGGTGTCGGGAGTTCCGACCGGCCAGGTCGTGGACGTGGAGCAGGTGGTTCCGACCTTCGCTGCGACGGACACCCTGACGGCCGTGACGGTGGAGGCCACGCTCAACGACCTGCCTTTCACGACTGGAACGCCCGTCACCGCGGAGCGCACTCACACGCTCGTCGTCGTGGCCACGGATGCGGCCGGCAACGCCGCGCGTGAAGAGCACATCTTCACCATCGACCGGACCCCGCCCGAGCTGACCGTGTCGGGTGTCGAAGAAGGCAGCCGCCGGGCCGCGCCGGTGGCGATCGGGTTCGCCGCCGAGGATGCGAACCTGACCTCGCTGACGGGCACGTTGGATGGAGAGCCCTACACGAGCGGAGCGGCCATCACGGAGCACGGCCCTCACGTCTTCATCGCCGTGGCGCGCGATGGCGCGCAGCACCAGACGGAGGTCCAGCGCTCGTTCCGCGTGGATGCGGAGCCTCCCGCGCTCACCGTCACCGGTGTCTCCGACGGGCTCGTCACCAAGGCCGCGCAAGTGGTCCCCGTCTTCAACGCCACGGACGAAGGACCGGTGTCCGTGTCCGCGACGCTCGACTCCGTGAGCTTCACCAGTGGAAGCGCGGTGACGGCCGAAGGCCCGCACACCCTGGCCATCACCGTCTCGGATGACCTGGGCAACTCGCTCACGCGAACCCTTCACTTCACGGTGGACCGCACCCCGCCCGTCGTGGCCCGGGTGAGTCCCGCCGACGGCACCGTCACCCAAGAGGCGAGTCTGGAGCTGGTGCTCCAGGTCACCGACACCTGGTCGAACGTGACGGTGCGCCTGGGCTCAACCGAGCTGTCGCGAGGCGAGGACGGCCGCCACCGGACCGTGTTGGCGCTGGAAGAGGGGACCAACCTCTTCGAGCTGACCGCGACCGACGAGGCGGGCAACGTCACGCCCCACACGGTGACGGTGACCCGCGACTCGGAGAAGCCGAACCTGACCGTCACGGCTCCGGAGCAGAACGCGCGCATCCCTGTGCTGTTCACCGAAGTCACCGGGCGGGTCTCGGACACTTCGTCGGTGACGCTCACCGTCAATGGCCAGACGGCTGCGGTCGCCTCCGACGGGAGCTTCTCCCACCGGGTGACGCTGACCTCGGGTGAGAACACGCTGGTCGTGGTGGCGACGGACGCGCTCGGACATGTCGAGACGGTGACGCGCACCGTTCGCGCGAGCGGTGGCCGGCCCACGCTCGTCGTCACCTCGCCCCCGGAAGACCAGGTCGTCAGCGCGGCCACCGTGACGGTGAGCGGCAACGCGAAGGCGGCGGACCCGCAGGACACCGTGACCGTCACCGTCGCTGGGACCTCCGTCACGGTCTCCCCCTCGGGTGATTTCTCGCACGTCGTGTCGCTGTCGGCCGGGGAGACGCGGTCCATCTCCATCGTCGCGCGAGACAGCTACGGAGCGACCGAGGAGGTCGTCCGCACCCTGACGCGCACGGAAGCGGATGGCGGAACTCCGGATGCGGGCTCGCGGCCGGACGCTGGCGGCGGGTCCACGAGCGATGGCGGCGTGGGCGTGGATGCGGGCTCCGGAGGCACGCAGGACGCGGGGCCCGAGCTGGAGCCGGATCCGGTGCTCGTGGTGGACGCGCCGCTCGAAGGCGGCGTGTACGGCGGCCCTCGCTTCGTGGTCAGCGGTCACATCGAGGGCGGGACGCTACCGCTGCGAGTCACGGTGCAAGGCGTGAGCATGGCGGTGAACGGCCATGACTTCACGGGCGCGCTGGTGCTCGCGGATGGCGACCACACGCTCCAGTTCAAGGTGACGGACGCACGCGGGCGCACCCACGCGCAGACCCGCGCGGTGGCGGTGGACCACACGCCGCCGCACATCGTGCTCACCCCACCCACGGCTCCCGAGACGTGGAGCAGCCTCTCCAGCGCTCCCTATCTCCTCCACGGCACGGCGGGAGACCGGCACCTGACGGAGGTGTTGGTCGATGGCGTACCGGCCCGAGTCATCGCGGGCGCCTTCAGCGCCTACGTGCAGTTGGCGGCCAATGCGCCCAAGTCCGTGGTCGTCACCGCGTTCGATGTCGCGGGCAATCGCAGCCAGGAGACCGTGGTGCTCACGCTGCGAAGCAGCGCTCCGCGCATCACCATCCTGGAGCCGGTGGAGGGCTCGGAGTCTCCGACCCCGGTGGCGACGGTGCGGGTCCGCGTGGAGAACGGCGGGCGCCCGCGCGTCGTGACCATCGGGACGGACGAGGTGACGTCGTCGACGGACGAGTACACGGCCCAGGTGCCGCTGGCGCACGGTGAGAACGTCATCCAGGTCACCGCCGTGAACACCCTGGTTCCAGAAGAGGAGGCCGGCGGAATGATGAGCTCGGCCTCCGTCACCGTGCACTACCTGAAGGCGAGCGCTGCGCCGCTCCAGGTGACGGGTGTGTCTCCCCGCGCGGGAGAGCAGGGCGTGGAGCCCGATGCGCTGGTGAGCGTGTCCTTCAACAAGCCCATCCTGGGCACGGAGCTGTCGGAGCACTTCAAGGTCCGCGTGCAGGGACAGTCCACGCCGCTGCCGGGTGGCTACTCGGTGATTCCAGGCTCGCAGACCGTGTCCTTCATCGCGAGGGACCCACTCCCGGAAGGCGCCCGCCTGACGGTGGAGGTGAAGAAGGACCTGGCACCGGAAATGCCGCCAGGAATGGGGGGCGACTTCTCCAGCGACTTCACGGTGCGCAGGCCGCTGACGCGGGTGCGCGGCTACGTGGTGGACGCGGACTACCGCCCCTTGTCCGGCGTGAAGGTCGCGATGGAGGGGACGAGCCTCACCACGGTGACGGGGCCGGATGGCAACTGGACCCTGTTCAGCCCCAAGGGCGGGGAAGTGGTGCTGCGCTACGAGGGCGGCCTGACATCCGAGGGCGCCTCGTTCCCCACGCTGCGGCGCCGCCTGTTCGTCAACGAGGAGGCCGACACGCTGGACACGCCGCTGGTGCTCACCGCCGTGGACACGGCCTCCGCGCAGGTGGTGGACGCGCTGCATCCGATGATGCTCCGGTTCGCGAACCGCCACCCGGACCTGGGCTTTGACGTGCCCGAGGACGGCCTCTTCTTCGAGGACGGCATGACGCGGGGACTCGTCACCGCGACGGAGCTTCAGCCGTATGCGCTGCCGTTGCCCATGGAGGGGCGCGCGGCGCTGGGGGCCGTCTGGCAGATTGGCCCGGCGGGACTGCGTCTGCAGAAGACCGTGTCCGTGAAGTTCCCCAACCGCACCAACCTGCCCGCTGGCCGCCTGGCCATGGTGCTGGGACATGACCCGCAGCGACACGTGCTCAAGCGCGTGGGCTTCGCTCGGGTGGATGAGGACCGCGTCACGCTGACGCCGCTGGCGCCCCTGGGCCTCACGTCGCTGGAGTTCATCGGCTACGTGCCGCTCAACAAGGACCAGCATGTCGCCGTCGCGACGGCGCTGGGGATGAACCCGGACGCGGGCTCGGAGGAGGACGGCGAGGGAGTGCAGGGGTTGATGGACCGGGTGCGTCCTTCCCTGTCGTCGGAGCCCCTGTGGAAGAAGCTCCTGACGAACCTCCTGGTGACGGATGCCCACGCCCAGTTCGGCGGTGGCCTGGACATGGCGGCGTACAACGCCTTCGACACGATGCTCGGGATGGCGGTGCCCGGCGCGGTGATGGGCTCGGTCCGCGCGCCGCTGGAGCGCCAGCTGGAGCTGGAGGTCCGCGCGCCGGTGGTGCCGCCGTTCGGCCAGCCCGCGTCGGAGCAGGTCGTCACGCTGCCGTACACGCTCGCGCTCGACTTCCGTTCCCGGTTCGAGTCGGCGGACCCCTATGACGTGGCGAACCCGGAGACGGTGCTCGTCAAGCTGACGGCGGAGGGGCCCTCGGGGCCGCTCTCCGAGCCCACCGCGGGCGCGTGGCAGTCCCAGGGAGAAGGCGAGGCCGCGCTCGCGCCGCGTGTCGCGCTCCCCATCGGCAAGACGACGATGACGCTGTCCGGGCTGTCGCAGTCCACGCACCGCTTGATGAAGTTCGAGGCGGAGCTCGTCGCCGAGCCCTCGGATGGTGGCCCGTCGACGGCGACGCTGCGGCTGCGCACGCTGGAGGACACGTTCAACGAGAGCGAGGACGAGGCGGTCCACAGCCCCGTGCGCTTCAAGAACCTGCGAGTCACCCTCACGGGGCCTGGCAGTGGCTCCGCGGGGGCGACGGGCGCCTCGGGAGGCTACGGAATCCCGGTGCCCGGGCTCATGGGCGGGGAGATGGGCATCTCCTGCACGGAGGTCCCCACGGGTCCTCGGATGGTGGAGCGCCTGGGGGAGGACGGCGTGGTGCACTACACGCCCACGCTCAACCAGTTCCCCATCTGCTCACAGACGTTCTGGTTGTACCCGGGCGCCACCACGCGCGCGGACATCCTGGTCGACGTGCGCATGCTGTACGGCTCGCTGACCTTCGTGAACCGTCACGGTGAGCCGCTGGCGCTCAACTGCGACCCGGAGGCGCACAGCGAAGCGGCGACGACGCCCGGGGAGTTCACCGACATCGCGCTGAAGGACGTGAAGTCGACGGAGGTCCACTTCTTCCGCGCGGACGACCTGGAGCACCCCATCGCGACGTTCGCCGCGGGCACCGCCAATGGCTTCGCCTGCACCCAGGGACCGCCGACCGAGGACACGCCTCACGGCTACTACTCGCGCGTCCGCACGGGGCCGGCGGCTCGCATCCGGCAGGCCGCGCGGGAGCGGTGCCGGCAGTTGGAGCGACAGATCGGCACGTCCGATGCGGGCTCGCTGAGCTCGGAGGACCAGGGGTACTACGACGGCAACTGCCGCGACAACCGGACCAACACGCTGCGGCTGAACCCTGGAGACCGGCTGGTCGTCTTCGCGGTGAACCACGCCACGGGCTACTCGGGCATGACGTCCGTCACCGTGCCGGCCATCAACCGCGTGAGCCGCACGGAGACGGGCGGCTGCCAGGCGGACGACGCGGCCGGTGGACCGCTGGAGGTGACGGAGCTCGGCGAGCCGATGACGCTGTCCCGCTGCACGCAGTCCGAGCTGGGAATCCCCGCGGACTTGAAGCTCTTCCCGCCCGAAATCGATGTCCGCGTGGCCCGGCGCATGACGCCGGAGGGCGTCCAGGTCCCCACGCGCCCCAGCCTCATCCGCCACGGTGGCGCGGCGACGACGCGGGATGACTTCCTCCAGATGGCCACGCACTGGCGCGTGCGCCAGCTCCCCGAGCCGACGTCGGATGGAGGGACGCCGACGGACGCGGGCACGCCCGTGTCGTCCGATGGCGGCTCCGACGAGGCCGAGTGCACGGATGCCGGCTTCCTGCCGGATGGTGGCATCTGCGAGCCCGGGTTCTTGAGAGACCGTGGCGAGCCCGGGGAGGAGCTGGAGCTGTTCTGCTCCGAGCTGCCGCCCACGTCACCGCAGCGCCTGCTGGGGCGGTGTGACACGGGGACGCCTCGGGTGGTGGATGTGCCCACCGGTGTGCCGCCGCTGGCGGGCCGCCTGGTGCAGGTGACGCAGACGGCGGTGGAGCAGCCCGTCGTCGTCGCCTTCCCGGTGCGTCCAGGTCGCCACACGGCCTCCGTGCAGGCGTCGCTGACGTACCAGAACGAGTCCGGGGCGACGGTGTCGCTCAGCTCGCTGTCTCGCGCGAACTACTACCTGCACGTCGTCGGACACCCAATGTACGAGCGAGACAGGAACGACGACGGCTTCCTGCAGCCCGACGAGGTCAACGCCCCTCCGCCGAACTTCTGTGAGCCGGGGGAGTGCCAGGAGATCGATGGCGAGCCGGAGTCCGAGGAGGAGCATCCGGACAAGCTGCCCAAGTGGGCGGTGGGCCTGAAGAACGTCTACCGGCACCGCGAGGCGGATGGCTCGGCGCTGGAGCGGTATGACCGTGCGCGTGAGCACGAGTTCCGCGTGCTGGAGCTGGGCAAGGTCACCGTCACGGCGCAGACGGGAGACCAAGGTGGGGCCGACGCGGGCAGCGCCGATGCCGGACGCGTGCTGACGGGGTTGCCTCGACCGGAGGCCACGGACGATGACGTCGCGTACCAGTTCCTCATCGACAGCCTCCAGGAGCCGGACCTCCCGGGGCGCGCGGGGACGGTGAGCGGCGAGTACAGGCTGCGGCTGGGCACGGATGACTTCGGAATCGAGTGCCCCATCGTCATCGAGGACGGCCGGCTCACCGGGACGTGTGACGGCGAGTTCCTGCCGGAGGTGCTGTCGGCGGCGGACATCCTCTACTTCGAGCTGTACCTGAGCGGGAACGCGGACAACGTCCTGTACCGCTTCAACTTCCACGGCATCTCCCCGCGCACGGACTTCGTGACGGCGGGCAGCGAGGACACGCTGGAGCGCTCCATGGCGAGGTCGACGCCCTCGTCGCCTTCGCTCAACAACCTGACCGCCCCCGCGGTGGCGCGCCCCATCTCCGTCAAGGCCATGGCCCACTTCGCCATCGAGCCCGACACGCTGACCAACGGCATCATCCGCATCTGCGAAGGGCCGGACTGCAACGCGTCCACGCTGCTCAAGGCGGCGGAGCTCCGGTACATGCCGAACCAGGCGACGGGTGTCGGCGGCTACGACATCATCCGGTACCTCGATGAAGGCAATGCGCGTGTCAAACAGCCGCTCATCCAGCTGACGAAGCCTGGAGCGAATGGCGCACGGCGCTTCGCGCTGCCGCTGACGAACGACCTGGGACGCATGCAGGACATGCTGACCCGGGGCCGGGAGCTGTTCCTGGTCATCGAGCCGGAGCCGGGCCTGTTCGGGCCGAGGGCTCCGATAAAGATGGCGCTGGGCGAGCCCGTGGGCCGCTACAGCTTCGTCAACGCGCGGGCGGCGGGCCAGACGGTGGTGGAGGGGGTCAACCTCGCGGGTGGCCACCTCAGCGTCACCCATGAGGACTTCTCGGTGCCGCACCTCGCGGAGGCCGTGAGCTTCTCCCGGACGTTCAACAACCAGAACAACGAGGTGTCACCGCTGGGCGTGGGCTGGTCCCACAACTACGAGGGCTTCATCGTCGAGGAGGAACTCGGACGCTACATCGTCGTCCTGAGCGGCCAGTCCTTTGACTTCCCGTCGTGCGAGACGGTGATTCCAGTGGACCAGTCCGCGAGCAACTGCCGGACGGACAAGTCGCACGGTGGCACCCTGTCCGTGGACCGTCTGGGAGCCGAGTTCCGGACGCCGAATGGTCTGGTCTACCGCTTCAGGACTCCGTCCGTGCTCGACACGGGCATCGCCCAGCAACGCCGCTGGGTGCTCACCGAGTACTCGGATGGATTGGGGCAGGACAGCCCGAAGCAGGGGTGGACGACGCTGACGTATGCGCCGGACTCGGACCGCGTGCTGCGCGTGACGCGCTCGCCGGGCCGCGTGTCGCTGGCCTTCGAATACGAGGAGGTCGACGGGGATGCCTCGGAGAAGCTGAAGCTCCTGGCTCGTACGCAAGGACTCAAGCTGCTGTCCGCGGTGGGCCTCTACCTGAACTCGAAGCTGCCCGACGACCCGACGGAGGAGCCCGACGCGGACGAGGCCATCCACCGCGTGGAGTTCGCTCACGACGCTTGGGGCAACCTGAAGCGAGCCCTCCGCCGCACGGGCCTGCCGCATCAGGCCTGGGCCTACGAGTACGCGCCGCTCCCCGGGACGGGGTCTGGTTACTCCAGGTGGCGTCTGGTCAATGAGCTGCGGACCGCGCGCTACCAGGTGACGCCGGATGTCGCGCCCCTGACGTTCTTCGACCAGTGGGTCGCCCACTACACGAGCACCGGTACCTCCCATACCTACGAGCATGTCCAGCCCGCCGAGGTCATCGACTTGTCGACGAGCTCGGGCAAGGGGCCCGCGCCTTATCAGTACGTCTACGAGAGCACTGGCCGCCGCCAGGTGACCCGTTCCGATGGCGTGAGCGTCGTGTACACGCTGACGAGCTACGGCAGCGCGCAGAGCGTCACGGTGGGATCGTTGAATGAGCACAAGACGGTCTGGCGCACAGACGGCCAGATTTCGCCGCTCCACGTGACGCTCCCGAACAAGGCCGAACTCGAGTACGACATCGACTCGTCTCACCGGTTGCTGTCGCTGAAGCTGGAGCAGGCACCTCCGAGCAGCGAGGGATTCCGAGGTCCGGTCCCGGCGGGCGGACAAGCGGAGCTGGTGCGTCAAACCTTCACGAATCCGGTGAACAAGCAGTTTGGCATTCCGGACCAGCGCATCACCCCGGCCACTCAGGGAACCCAATCCGTCAACACCCGTGTCACGCCGGAAGGGAAGATCGAAGGCATCACCGTCACCAACAGCAATGGCTTGACGGCGAGGAACACTGGAACCCGCACGTTCCAGATGGACGGCTCCGGAGTGCTGCTCACGGAGATCGATACACTCGGCCAACAAAAGACCTATGGCGACCTCAATGCCCTGGGGCTCCCGCAACTCATCGTCCTGACGAACCCGAACGCGGGTTCATTGGGACTTGGGACGCTGACGCGCCAGCTGACGTACGACACGTTCGGGCGGATGACCCATCGCAAGGACGAGGAGACGGGCTCCGAGGAGTCGTGGCAATACGACAGCCTCGGTCGAGTCACCCGGCACATCGTCGAGGGCACTCCGCGTCAGGATTGGGCCTATTCGTACTCGCCCGCGAACCTTCGGGTGACGGTGCGGGAAAGCCTCAATGGCTCCGCCACGCTTCGCACGGTGGACACTTGGGAGGTGACGGAAGGGGACGAGTCCCTCCGGGGTGTGTTCGTGGAAGAGCGCACGCCGTTCGGCCCGCCGGGACAGGAGGCGGTGGCGGTCCGCAAGCAACACCAGCGCAATGGCAGGTTGGTGTCGACGACGGATGCGGTGGGTGTCGAACGTGCCTACGACTACGACGACTCCGGGCGCTTGACGGGGGTTCGCATCGTCAACGCTGGAACGACCACGGGACCGTCTGGCGTCGACGAGCTGCGCTACCAGGACTTCGACTCCAACGGCCGCGCCCGCTCCGTGGTGGACCACAACGGGCTGTTGACCCGGATTGGCTACGACTTCCTGGGGCGGCCCGTGTACTGGGATTACACGGGCGCCGCGGTGGTGAATGGCGAGCGCAGTACAGAGGAGTGGCGTCGCAACTTCCAGGGCGACGTCGTTGCCAGGAGCTTTGGAAACAGTGCCTCCAGCCATGTGCTGGACATCGAACCGGATGCACTGGGTCAGGTGCGTTCCACGAAAACGAACCTGTCGGGAACTGTCGTCACCAGCGTGGAGTTCGAGCGGCACTATGACGACCATGGCCGCGTGACGAGGCAGCAGGACCACGTCATGGAGACGGATGAGCACTTCGAGTACCACGACGCACTGGGGCGCCTGACTCGCTATTCCCGGAGCATTGCTTCAGGCGCGGCCCCGCTGGAACTCGAGGTCACGTATCGCTACGAGGACGGGAGTCCTCCTCCCACGGGCCGCAGGAAGGTTCTCATCACCCGGACCATCGGGCGTCCGGATGGCGCTGCCCGGGTGGAGAACGAAGAGGAGTTCTACGACGTCGCGGGCCGGCTGGTGGAGCGGGTCCGGATCGTCGGAGGAGACCCGGCCTCGTGGAAGTACACCTACAACGCGCGCGGGCAGATGATTACCGAAGTGGCTCCCATTGATTCCTCGACGACGGAGACCACGACCTATCACTACGACTCCGCGGGGAATCTGTATCGCAAGGACGAACCGGGGGACGCGGCCAATCCGGCGGCCATCACGGAACTCTTCGTGGATGGAGAGGGGCGCGTCGTGCGCCAGAAGGGACCTCACCCGGATGCGGATTGGCGTCATACCTATGACGCCTTCGGACAGCTCAAGAGCAAAGAGCTGGTCGCCACGGGTGGGAACACCGTCGGTGCCCGCTGGTCCTACAGCTACGGGTTGACCGGGAAGCCAGGCGCGGATGGTTCGGTGCCGGACTCCGCGACCGAGGAGATAGGTCCGCTCGGTTACAAGACGTACCGCTATTTCAACGCGAGACACCAGCTCCTCAAGGAGGTGCGTGAGGACAAACGCCCGCTGTCCGGGGGCGGGACCGGCACGGACGGGAACTCCATCACCACGACGTATGCCTATTCCGGAGCCTGGCTTCAGAAACGGGTGACGACAGAGAAGACCGAAGGAGGCGAGGGAGCTCCGTCGGTGTTGACCTTCGAGCGGAAGAAGTTCGATGACCGGGGGCGCACGCTGGAGTCGCGTGAGCACTGGCAGCGAGGCTCGGACTTCTATGAATACGTGACGAAGGCTCCATGGACCGGGCGCACCGTCTCCGTCCTCCAGACAGGGACGGTCAGTGCGACACCCTCCGTCGTGTTGCCGGCGCGCCAGTTCGACGTGGAGACGAACAGCCTGGGCCAGATGGTGTCCCGGACGCAGGGCGGGCTGACGGATTCCTGGAGCTTCGACGCGCTCGGAGTGATTGCCCGGGAGAAGCCCGCGGGACGACCCTCGAAGGTCTATACTTATGACCAGGGATTGCTGGTCGATGTCGCGCTAGGTGATGGGGGAGCGCCGGAGCACACCCACATGGGTTACCGGCTGGATGGTCGCCTCACGAGTGTCACGGACCCCGCCGAGCGGGTGCGCTCGTTCACCTTCGGGCCGCGTGGCCTGCTGGTACGGGAGCAGTTCGGAAAGAACGGCGAGCTGAAGGAGACGAATATCTCCTACGACGCCGGTGGATTCGTCGCCAAGGTCTGGAAGGACTCCGCCAATCCCAGTGAGGCCTGGGAGTATGAGAATGGACCGTTGGGCGAGGTGCGGCGTGTGACCCCTCCTGGCCTATCCCCCTTCTCGTACGAATATGACGCCGCGCGGCGGTTGTCGGCCATCCAGCGCCCCTCGGGCGGCGTTCCTTCGGAGACTTTTGAGTATGACTATCTGTCGCGGCCCACCCACCGAGTGCGTGGAACGTCGGACTGGGTCACCTCGTGGGTGAACGGCGTCGAGCAGGTGACCTCACCCAGCAACGCGGTGTTGTCTGGCGGCAATGACAAGGATGTCGTCAAGACGCTGCTGGATGGTCGGGGGCGTCCTGTCTGGCGAGCCTTCGTCGCGGAGACGTCCTCGTCGGCCCATCATGACGTCCAGCGGATTGACTTCGCCTATGACGCGCTGGACGCCCTGGTTCAAGCCAATGAGGTTCGGACCAGTGGAAACGTGCTCAACAGCTTCGGTTACGATTCGCGAGGTCGGCCCGCGTGGAGCGAGCGTGGCAAGGACCATGCGACAGATACGGAAGACAGGATTGAGTTCTCCTACGTCACGGGGAGCGATCTACCGCTCCGTCGCACGTCGGGGCCGGTGACCGGCGGCGTTCGCCTGGCGGAAGAGCTCGGCTACGACGCGCTGGCTCGAATCAACGTGGTGCGGACGCTTCGCGATGGCGAGGTGCGCACCCAGCGGACCGTGGCCTGGGAGCCAGGAGGAGAGCTGCTCTCGCGTATCGCGGACGGCTCCAACGTGGAGCGAAAGTGCTACGACGGGCGCGGTTGGCTGGAGTCCATCCGGACGACGACGGCGGAATTGGATGTGGGCTGTGAGCAGACGGCTGGCACGCCCCGGATCTCGTTCCAATACACCTACGACGTTCGCGGCAATCGGGTCCGTGAGGATGCTCAGGTGCCCGACGGCCAGGGTGCGCTCGTCAACGAGAGAACCGAATACGGATATGACAAGGCGGACCGTCTCACGGGAGTGCGCTACCCGGGTGGGGCCGCGGTGCTCTACAAGCTGGCTGCGGATGGGACGCGCCTGGGCGCCCGCCATGCCTTGAGTCATTCCGGTTCGCTGTCCTCGGAGGGGTACGAACAGGCGGCCAGCGCGCAGCGGCGTCTCGTCTACGGGTTCAATGGTGCAGGTGGCTTGGAGTCCATTGATGACCTGGCCCTGGCGGAGGACGCCCGACGTCAAGCGACATACTTCACGGATGGTTCGGGACGTGTGCGTCGGGAAGTCCGCTCGGAGACGGAACAGACTCACTATGGCTGGGATGCGATGGGGCGGTTGGCCCATGTCCGAGTGGAGCGGGAAGGCACGGGAGGTACGCCGGAGACGACGGAGGCCCACTATCGCTATGGCTTCGATGGCTTGCGCCGGTCCCGCGAGACGAACTCCGGCACCACGCGGTACGTCTGGGCTGGAGACACGCTCGTCGAGGAGCAGCTTCCGAGCGGCAATCGCCTGCATCAAGAGGTGCTCGCCGGGCTGACGCTCGCTTCGGGAGAGGACCGCATCCTCCATGACGGCATGGGCAGCGGGGTGGCGCGGGTCGACGGGATGGGGGACCTGACGTCGTCCAGGTTCGATGCCTGGGGCGAATATCGCTCAGGTGCCGTTCCGGACGAGAACCAGGCCAGTGTCGGCTACACCGGCCACTCCTGGGATTCGGCCGCCAGCCTCACCTACGCGCAGCAACGCTGGTACGACGCCTCGACAGGACGGTTCCTGTCCGAGGACCCGGTGGGGGCGGAGGCGTATCTGAAATCACCCACGGGGATGCAGCCGTGGGCGTATGCCAATGCCAATCCGATGCGGTTCACGGATCCGGATGGTCGGTCGGCCTGTTTCAGTGGCGAAAGTCGCATGGCTTGCGAGATGCGCCTCGCGTTGTCCGGGCGGTGGAGAGGCTCTGAATTCCACCACGGTGACCTGCGGCCCTTCCGGGGGAAGTACGAGCGTTGGGAGGAGGAGCGTCAGCGGGAGCTCAAGAAGAGCGTTCAAGGCGCGTTCCTGGCGGCCGGCGTGGGTGTCTCGCTCGCCGCCACGCCCTTGGCCCTGGTGCTCGTCGAAGCGGGAAGTGTTTCCACGACGACGGCGACCGTGGGGGTGTGGCTGGCCGAGACAGGGGCTGGAACAGCCATGGAGTACGGGATCTCCGGCGAGGTCACGCCGGAGGGGGTGGCCTTCAACGCGCTGACGGCCGGGGTTGGCGCGATGATCTTCAGGCAAGCGGCGGCCCCATCTGCCTCCGCGCTGCGGGAAGCCTCCGCCGCCGTCAGCCATGTGGATGATGCCCTCGAAACGTCCCTGGTCGGGGCGGCGCAGGATACACGGCTCAAGTTCAAGCCGAATCCCGCAGGGCAGGAGCGAACCCTGGAGCAAGCCATCGAGATTGCCCGGGCGAACGGTGTGGACATCCCCGATGATATCTACTTCCAGGCCAGGCCGACCATCAGGGCGGAGAATGCCAGGGCGGAGTACTATCCGGCCCGCCAGCCGAAGGAAATGAAGGACATGATGACCTGGGAAAACTTCGTTCATGACTTGAAAGAGGGTGATCCGCTGTTCGACGCCGATGGGATGGTTCTGGTGGCGATCCACCGGGACGTGCTCAAGAGTGATGAGGAGATCGTCGCCGTCTTCGGACATGAGATGCATGAACTCAACAGCTTGAGACGTTTGTTCGCGGAAAGCCCGAACGAATCCCTGACCAAGCGACAGGTTCATGACTACATCCGCGCGAAGAACCCAGGAAACCTCCATTGCCAGGCCTGGGACGTGGCGGATTGCCTTGTTTTGAGGATGAGAGGTCAGAATGGGACGCCTTGAGTCCGCGTTGTCCTGGTTGTGTCTGTGTTTCCTGGGAGATGTTGGATGAAGACCTTGTTCATTCGGTCCCAGGCAGGTCGTGTCCTGGTGATGAGTTCCTATTCCAGGCAATGGGGCGAGCTGACCGAGGTGTGGCCCGGTGAGGACTTTCACGGGGTGACCTATGCGGAGCTGCGGAGGTTGGGGGACGGGCGACATGAGGTGGAGTTCAATCCCTCCGTTTCTTCGCACTCAGGGCCGGGCCCGCATGTGGTTTCGATTGCCGATCAGATCGGGGCCATTGAGTTTGAATGCGACCTCGGGTTGCTGAGCAAGGATCTGGCGGCGCGTGAAGTCGCTGTCTTGTGTCTCTCGAATGAGGTGGGGGCGGTGCTGGCTGGTGCGTCCGCCGAGATGCGGGAGCGCGTTTGTCTGTTCGCCCGGGAGGCGAACGAGGCGCCGGGTGACGAGGACGACGTCTATATCGGCCGTCCAGATCTCCCACGCAGCGTGATTCGGGCCATCGTTGCTGTCTGTGGGGCCACACAGGGCGTGTAAGCCGGTGCCTGGGGAGAGTGGCCGCCGCCGAGGCGCGCCGCCCCCCACCCGGTGGGCCCGGACGTGGTGAGGCAGGCCCTGCTGGCACGAGGATCTGCCGGCGGGACTGCCGAAATGTTCGATTCACTTCGTATCGAAGAGATGGGGGCGCCTTGTGGGGCGGGTCTTTCGAGACCTGTTTCCCCAGGGCGTCGGGCGAGCGGTGTGTCGTTTGGGCAGTCGTTGAGGCGGTCACGGTACGTCCCGAGAGGGCGTAGGTCGGAGGGGCAGTGCGTCAGTTCAGCTCAAGCGGTGTTCGCGCGGTGCTCGCGGTGGTGTGCCTGGGATTCGCCCTGGTGGCCCACGCGGCGCCACCCGTGGTGACAGCGGCCTATCCCCTCGCGCCGCTGCGTCCTGGCTCGCAGAGCGTGGAGGTCGGCTTCGACATCGAGCAGCAGGTGTCGCAGGTCCTCGTCACCATCCAGGGCACCTCCGCCACCCAGGGCAACTTCGCCTCCGTCACGAACCTCCGTGTCGAGCGTGACTTCGCCGGCGCCGTCCCGTTCCACCTGCTCGTGCCGCTCAAGGCGGCCTTCCCGGACGACGGCGCCCTGACTGTCACCGCCGTCCCCATCGGTCCCGATTCGGTGCCCGGTGCTTCCTTCAGCACCACCTTCGACGCCAAGGCCAGCCCCCCCGGCTTCGCCCCCACGCCCGTCACCGTCCGCTCCGAGCTCAACGCTGGCGGCATCGTCCTGGAGGTCGGCTACACCGGCCAGGTCTCCTCCGCCGAGCTGTCCATGATGGGCGCCTCCGCGCTCGCCCTGCGCACCGTCTTCGGTGACCTCAGCGAGGCCGAGGCCCAGGCCTTCGTCACCGCCCGTCGCCTCGTCGGCCGTCCCCGCGTCTCCACCCCGGGCCGCATCCAGTTCTTCCTCCCCACGCTCGACGGCAAGGTCCCTCCCGACGGTGTCGTCATCGCGGACGTCGCCCTCCAGGACCCCTTCGGCCGCACCGTCCACACCTCCGCCGTGGAGTTCACCAGCTCCACCTCGTTCGACCCGCTCATCTCCATCTCCGCCAAGCCCGAGTCCCTCCTGTTGGACCAGGTGGGCCGCCGCGAGCAGCTCCAGGTCTTCGGCAACTTCGCCATCGCGGGCGAAGTCGACATCTCCGGTGGACGCCGGGGCGTGCTCTACGAGTCGAGCAACCCCGCCACCGTCGCCGTCACCCAATCCGGTGAGGTCATCGCGCTCGGCCAGGGCGAGGCCACCCTCAAGGTCACCTACGCCGAGCGCACGAAGGAAGTGCCGGTCATCGTCACCGACCCTTCGCGCATCGCCGGCGTCCGCATCACCCCAGACACCGTCACGCTGGAGCGCGTGCGCGACACCTTCCAGCTCAAACTGGAGGGCCGACTGGATGACGCCGAGACAGGCCGGGTCATCGACCTGACCCCGTCGGCCCTCCGCACGGACTGGAGCTCGCAGGACCCCACCATCGTTCACGTCACCCCCGAGGGCAGGTTGACGTCGCTCCGCCCGGGCAGCGTGACCATCACCGCGCGGCACACCACCCTCGACGAGGTTGTCTGGACGGACGACATCCGCGTCGAGGCACGAGACGGTGTTCCCACGGTGCGCCTGTCAGGCCCCACATCCATCGCCGCGGGCGCCAGCTTCGAGGTTCGCGCCGTGGCCTCGGATGACCTGTCCATCAAGCACGTCAGCTTCCTGGTCAATGGCGTGCCCACCGTCATCGACGACACCGCGCCGTACTCGCTGCGCATCCAGGCGCCACCCCTCGTGGGCGCCAGCTTCAAGGTGGCCGCCATCGCGGTGGACTCCGGCGACCAGGAGTCTCCTCGGGCCACGCTCGACATCAAGGTCGTGCCGCCCGCCGGTCCCAGCACCCGACAGGTCGTCTACGAGCTGCCCACCCCCGGCGCGAATCTCATCGAGGGACTCCCCCAGATTCTTCGCGTGACGAGCGGTGACTGGATGTCCGGCAACCTGTCGCCGCTCGACTTCCAGGTCGTTCGCTTCACCGTGGACGGCGCGCCCGTCGGCTCCTCCCAGACGGCCCGCGTGGAGCTGCGCCCCGTCCCCAACACCTCGCCTCAAGAGATTGTCGCGGTGCCCCTGTGGGAGATCAGCTACGTGCCTCCGGCGGGCAGCGCGGGCACCTCGGCCGCCCTCAAGGCCACGGCCGTGGATCGCCAGGGCGCGACGGCGGAAGGCTCCACCGTCCTCGTCCGCATCGTCGGCAACGCCCCTCCGCTCATCACCCGCCGCGCCCCCCTGGGCAGCACGGTGGAGGTGACGGAGAAGGTGCCGCTCTCCGTCGAAGGCACCGTGGCGGACGACGCCATGGCCTTCGGCGTGAAGCTCGCGCTGCTCGTGGATGGCAACGCGGTGGCCACCACGCGCCTGGACCAGGGAGGGCAGGGGGGCACGGCCGAGGGTGGCCAGGCATTCAAGCTCGTCTGGACGCCTCCGGCGGGCAGCGCGGGCAAGCGTCCCCGCGTCGAGATTCAGGCCATCGACCATGGCGGGCTGGAGCGCCGCATCGGCTTCGAGGCCGTCATCAGGTTGGACGGTCCACCCAACGTGGCCATCCAGACGCCTACGTCCACGGACTCCTACGTGGGCGGCACTCCCGTCACGCTCACCGCCGCCGCGTCGGATGACAGCGGTGAGCCGCCGCAGGTGACGTGGAAGGTGAACAACGTCCCGGTGGGGCAGTCCTCCGTGCCTCCCTATCGCTTGCTCTGGCGCACACCCGTCGTCGAGGTGGATGGGACCTTCTCCGTCACGGCCACCGCCCGGGACGCGCAGGGGCACGAGCAGACGAGCGGGACTGTCGTCGTGGGGATTCGCAGGGACTCAAAGGCCCCGACGGTGAACATCCTGACGCCCCAGCACCTGGTGGAGGTGCCGAACTCCCAGGCGTTGCTGGTCACCATCGCGGGGTTCGACGAGGTCTCCCCCCAGCGCGTCGAGCTCTACCTCGATGAAGAGGAGACCCCGGTCTTCGTCGACGACGCGCTCGGCGACAACGCGGGCGTCTCCGGTTCGTACATCAGCTACACCGTCATCCCCGTCGAGAAGTTCTTCGTGGGGCCGCTCCCCAAGGAGACCCTCAAGCTCACCGCGCGCGCGTTCGACTCCTCGGGCAACTCCGCTGAAACCAGCCACACCGTCACGCTCAAGGGCGACCGGCCACCCACCGTCGAGTTCCTCAGCCCCAGTCCCGGCTTCGTCGGCACGGCGGCCACGCACGTTCCCATCGTCCTCCACGCGGAGGACGATGTGGCCGTTTCCAGGGTGGAGCTCTTCGAGCTTCGCGGAAGCACGCGCCACTCCGTCGGCGTCGCCACGGTTCCTCCGTATCGCTTCGACCTGCTGCTGCCGTCGACGCCCGGCACCGTCCAGCTGCTGGCGGAGGCTGTCGACAGCGCGGGTGAGAAGAACGTGGGCACCGTCTCCCTCTCGCTCGACGTGACGGCGGACGACGAGCCGCCCATGGTGGCCTTCCGGACTCCCGCCGAGGGCACGCGTGTCTACGCTGGCGCCAACCGGAAGGTGGACGTCGTCGTGGTGGCCACGGACAACGTCCGCGTCAAGAACGCCCGGCTCTTCCTCCAGGACCCGCTCCAGCCGTCCAACCCGGACGCTCCGGAGACGCCGGTGGGCTCGGGCGCCATCACCGGAACGCAGGAGGGCTTGTACCAGGTCTTCAAGTGGACCCTGGATGTGCCCGCCGACTTCGCGGACAAGCCGCTGCGCCTGCGCGCCGTCGTCACGGATGACGGGAACCGCACCGCGGAGCGCCGCCTGGTGCTCCAGGCCGTGGTGAACACAGCCCCCGTCGTCCAGCTGATGCTGCCCGCGCCGCGCACCGTGGTGAAGGAAGGCCAGGACGTCACCGTCACCTTCACTGTCTCGGATGACGAAGGGGTCGCCAGCTTCGCGGCCCGCTCCGGAGGCGTGACGCTGGAGCCGTTCATCGGCCCCGTCAACACGGCCATCCAGCAGAAGCTCATCGTTCGCGCCCCCATCGTCACGCCGTCCACGCCCGCATCCGAGCGGACGGTGGGCATCATCGCCAAGGACGTCAGCCCGGTGCCCCAGTTCGGGCACGAGGACGTGCTGCTCGACGTCATCGACGACCTGGAGCACCCCACGGCCCTCCTGCTGTCGCCCATTCCGGGGACGCCCACGCAGCCGCTCCAGGTGCCGAACCGGAGCAGCCTCGGTCTGCGCGTCGACGTCTCGGACGATGTCCGCGTCTCACGGGTCGCCGTGGTGCTCGATGGCGTCGAAATCCAGCCGACCGCGCCGCAGCAGGCCTACCTGCGCGCGAGCCAGGAGGACTTCGAGGAGGTCCGCGTCCCCAATCCGCAGGGGCCCGGCGACATCCTCGTCAGCCGGCGCTACGTGGGGACCTTCTCCGGAACGGTGCCCATCAAGCGCACCAGCGTGGACCCCGCCGACACGGAGCCCGAGCGGCATGTCATCTGGGCCCGCGCGTATGACCCGGCCGGCAACCCCACGGACACGTCCCAGGTCGCGTTCGATATCGTCGTCGCCGAGGACAAGCTGCCTCCCGTGGTGCGCGTCTCGCTCAATGGCGTGCCCAACGCGCAGTCGTGCGTGGCCGGCTCGCAGGTGAAGCTCCAGGTCCAGGCGTCGGATGACAGCGGGGTGGAGTCCCTCTCCGTGCGCTTCCAGGGAGGGGCTGACCTCACGGGCCTGGAGCAGAAGCCACAGGAGTTGCCCGCGACCAGTGTGTCGTTGAGCGGCTCCTACACGCTTCCCGAGGTGACGAACGGCGAGACGGGCACCGTGAGCTTCGAGGCCACGGCGACGGACAGCGAGGGGCGCACCACCGTCTCAGCCTACTCCTGTCTGCTGGTGGCCGACACGGCGCCCGTCGCGCGCTGGGTGTCTCCCACGAGCGGAGACCTGATTGAAGAGCAGCGCTACCAGGGCGCGCTGGAGCTGCAGGACGACGTGGGCCTGCGGGCCGCCTGGCTGGTGGCCTCCACGTCGGAGGTGAAGACGGCGACGGCCAGCGACTTCGCGCTCCACGCGCCGGCGCTCGTGGGCACGCCCCAGACGCCGTTCTCCCTCGCGAACCACGCGGTGCCGGTCGCCACGCTGTCCTTCGGTGGTCAGCCGGGCAGCGGTGGGTCGGCAGGTGCTCCCTTCACCTTCAGCGTGACGGGCGAGGACGGCGCCGTGCGCGTCACGCCACCAGTGGCCCTCTCCACGGACAGCGCGCCCGGCTTCCTTCGCCTGAAGGTCGGCGCGGACTCCCAGGGGGCCGAGGCCCGTGTCACCTATCATCTGCGCCCTCGTGCCTCGCTCTCTCCGGACGCGCAGGCGGAGCTGAACACCTTCAAGGCCCTGTTCCCGTCAGGCGACCTCACGCTGACCCGCGTGCTCACGCTCGACGCCGGCAATGGGTACGAGGCGGACCTCGGGTTCCCCAAGAATGCCGTGGAGGTGGAGCAGGTCCTCGTGGAGCTGCGGGCGCGTGGGGGTGACTCGCGTCCGGTGCTCGTGTCGGAGCTGGCGCTGCGCTACCAGTCCGGCCAGCCGTACCAGGTCCGTGCCGCCGCGGGAGGTCAGCGTCTGACGGTGGACCCGTTGTCCTCGTCGCTCAATCCGGGCCAGCTCACCTCGCGTCAGGTGGGCTTCCGCATCCCCGCGTCGTGGACGTCTCCCGACGTGCGCCTCACCACCGTGGCGGTGGACACGCGCGGCGTGGTCACCAAGGACGCTCGGAGCCTGCGGGTGGTGCCGGACACGGTGGTCCCCACGGTGTCCATCGTCGGCCTGGGCGAGAGCGCGACGGCGGTGCGCAATCAACCGTTCAAGGTCCGCCTGCGGGTCGCCGACAACGCGAGCCTGTCTGGCGTCCGCTTGCTGATGGATGGTGCTCCCCAAGGGGACACGCTCCTGGTGGGGACGTCGCAGGAGGTGGAGGTCACCCTCCAGCGCGACGCCCTGGGCGCCGCCGAGCTGTATGCCCAGGCGTGGGACCGCGCTGGCAACGAGACGGTCTCCCTGCCCGCGTATGTCCAGATTGTCTCCGACGCGCCGCCGACCCTCCAGATGGACAGGCTGGTGGCCGTGGGGGAGACGCTGTACCGCACGGAGCTGGAGGGAGGCTTCGTCAGCCTGCTCCAGAACAAGACCGCGACGCTGCACTTCACCGTCAAGGACGACGTGGGCGTGCAGTCGGTGACGACGACCTTCGGCTCGGAAGCGCCGCGGACGCAGACCTTCGAGCCGCCCCAGGTGGGGAGCCGGGCGCTGTCCGTGAGCTTCACTCCACCGGTGGGCCCGGAGGGCCTGCCCACGGTGTTGACCCTCACCGTCAAGGACACCGCGAACCAGGAGAAGAGCGCGCGGCTGGTCATCGAGAGCCGCAGGCCGCGTGCGCCCCAGCTGGCCATCCTCGAGCCCGCGCAGGATGGGTACCTGGTGGAAGGCAGCATCCAGCTCCGCCTGGGCGCGCTCGCCGCGGATGACACCCAGGTCACCGGCGTGGAGTTCTTCGTCAACGGCAAGCCCGCCCTTCAGCTGGAGGCGCGGGATGGCACCACCGTGCCGACGCTGTTCGACCCCGAAGGCAACCCCGTCGCCGCGGACGTCACCGTGCGCGACACCCTCACGGCCCTGCGCGTGGGGCCCGAGGAGATCTCCCGCTTCCGCATCTTCCGAGGCCTGCTCGCGCTGCCGCCGGGCTTCGTCCGGTTGGACCCCACGCGCACGGAGAGCTTCGTGCTCCTGCGCGTCGAGGCGACGGACCTGGAAGGCAACCGCTCCTCGGTGGAGCGGCGGATTCGCATCGCCGAGGACACGGGCCTGCCGGTGGCGAACGTGCTGCGCCCCAGCCTGGGCCGCGACATCATCGAGAACACGCCGGTGCTCATCCAGGTCCAGGCGCATGACAACGCGTTCGTGGACCGGGTGGAAATCCATGCGGGCCCCAGCGCCGAGGGCCTCAAGCTGGTCCACGTCGCCGGAGGCTTCCCGTCGGAGAACGGCCTGCCGGGCTCTCCCTTCGACGTGTACTCGCCGGTGGTCACGTTCCAGCACTCGGTGCCGAAGCTGTCCGAGCTGGGCGGCCTGGACTCCGTGCCGTACTTCATCGCCACCCGGGCCCGGGACATCTCCGGCAACCTGGGTGAGCTGGAGTACCAGCAGATCGACGTCGTGAGAGACCGCGAGCCCGCCCTGTCCATCCTGTCCCCCGCGGACGGGACGACGGCCGTGGCGAGCAACTTCCTGCCGGTGATTCTCTCCGCGGAGGACGACGTCGCCGTCACCTCCGTGTCGCTCTATCTGGATGGCTCGGCGACGCCGGTCGCCACGCTGACCCAGCCCCCGTTCCGCTTCCTGATTCCCGTGCCGGGGACGACGGGCGGCACCCTGCGACTGCAGGGGCGCGCGGTGGACAGCTTCGGGCACATCGTGAACTCGCAGACGGTGGTGCTGACGGTGGCGGAGGACCTGCCGCCCACGGTGGTCATCGCCCAGCCGGCCCATGGCGCCATCGTGACGGAGGGCCGCGACTTCTCCGTGCTGGTGGCCGCGCAGGACGACGTCGACGTCCAGCGCGTGGAAGTCACAGTGGAGGGCGGCGTGGACGGCATGCTGCGCTTCGCCAGCTCCACGCGGCCGTATGCCTTCCGCGTGCCGCTGCCGCATGGCTCCGCGTCGAGGAGCCTCACCATCCGGGCGAACGCACGCGACTCCTCGGGCAAGACGGTCAACGCGCAGACCGTGACGGTGCTGGCGAAGGCTGACACGCAGGACCCGGTGGTGAAGCTGGTGTCTCCGGCGAACGGGTCCGCGAGGGTGACGGGGCTCCGGCTGGATGTGGAGGCCCGCGCCGAGGACAACGTGGGCGTGGCGGGCGTGTCGTTCCGGGTGCAGGTGGGCTCGGGGGATGAAAAGGAAGTGGCCTACATCCCCGCGCCGCCGTACCGCTTCTCCTACCTGGTGCCCAAGGACCTCGTCGCCGATGGCGGCGCGCCCGTCCCGCTGCGCTTCACCGCCAGGGCAGTGGACCTGAGCAACCGGTCGGCCACGGACACCGTGACGGTGAGCGCCATCGACGACAAGCCGCCGACGGTGGCCTTGAAGAACCCGCCGTTCAAGGTGGTGGCGAAGCTGCCGAGCAGCTTCCACGCGCAGACGGGGGACGACGTCGCGGTGGCCCATGTGACGTTCCTGGTGGGCCCCACGCGGGACTCGCTCGCCGAGGTGGGCCGCCGCTTCCAGTTGCCGTTCGAGCACATCTACGTGGCGGACCCCGCGGACGTGGGCAAGCGCCTGTGGATCGCCGCGCGCGCCGTGGACACGGCCGGACAGTCGGCGCAGTCGGAGCCCATCGCGTTCAACGTCGTCGCGGACCAGCTCCCCACCGTGGAGCTGACGCGGCCGGAGCCCGACGGCACCGTCTTCGCGGGCGCTCGGCTGCGCCTCGAAGCCAACGCCCTCGACGTGGACAGCGGCATCGAGTCGGTGTCGTTCTTCGTGGACGGCCGCAAGGTGGCCACGGCGCTGGCTCCGGCGGGAATCCCCGGCAAACCCAACGCGTACGTGGCCAGCTTCGTCGCGCCCATTGGCAGCGGCAGCCGCGAGTTCTTCATCAAGGCCGTGGCGGTGGACAAGGCGGGCCAGGAGGCGGAGACGCCCGCACGGAAGGTGGGCACCATCCCCGACACCACGGCGCCGAACGTGGAGCTCGTGGACCCGCCGCACCTGGATGTCGTGACGGAAGGTGACCCGCTGCTCCTGTCGGCCTTCGCCGCCGACAATGCCGGCATCCACGACGTGGGCTTCCTCGCGAGCTACACGTCGGAGTCGGGCCAGACGGTGTCGGGCGAGGTGGGGGCCTCGGCCGTGGCGGTAACGAGCTCCGCGAACCGGCCGCAGTACCGCTACTCGTGGCTGGTGCCGACGCCGCTGGCGGGCAGGTCCATCACCCTCCACGCTCGCGCGAAGGACCTGTCCGGCAACACCACGTCCTCGCAGGTCGTCCAGGTGGAGGCCGGAATGCGGCCGTCCCGGACGCCCTACAGGCCGTTTGGTGGCTCGGGGGAGAGCACTCGCCTGTCCGCGCTGGCGGTGGATGGCGCGGGCCTGGGCGTGGTGGGCGCCACGGGGCTGCCGCTGGGTGCGCCCGTGCGCCGGGGCGTGGAGTTCTTCCGCGTGACGGATGCTCCGCTGGAGGCGCTGGTCGCGCATCCGTTGGAAGGCGTGCCGGTGGCGTCGGCCTTCCACGGGCGGCTGGCGCTCGTCAGCGTCCGCCATGACCAGGCGGCTCGCAACGGCGAGCTGGTGCTGTTCGACACGAGCAACGCGGGCAACATCACGCGTCGCGGCTCCATCGAGCTGTCCGGCCATGACGTGGGCGGCGTGGTGGCGGCGGGGCAGCTGGCCTTCGTGGCCAACGGCGACCAGGGCGTCGTGGTGGTGGACCTGTCGAACCTCGACTATCCGCAGCGGGTGACGACGCTGCCCACGAATGGGCCGGCGCGTGACGTGGGGGTGCTCGGCGACAAGCTGCTGGTGGCGGCGGGGACGGGCGGCCTGCGGGTGTTGGACTTGTTGGACCCGGAGCTGGGCGAGCTGGGCCACGCGGCGGTGCCGGGTGGGGCGGAGACGTTGGAAGTGGTGGGCGAGCGCGTCCACGTGGGCTGCCAGGGCGCCACGGCCTCGCTCGCGGTGGTCGACGTGCGCGCCGCGCCGCGCGTGGTGTCCCTGCTGTCGCATGCTCCAGGGCGCACGGACCTGCTGGCCTCGGGCCAGCGCTCGGTGGCGGGACTGGGCAACGTGTCGGTGTCCACGGTGCAGCTCATCGACCAGGACTCGCGGCCGGTGAAGGGGCTGCTCACGGCCTCCCTCATCGATGACGCGGGCATCGCGACGACGTCCGTGCGGGCCAACGTGCCCGCCGCGCTGGACGTGTCGATGACGGGCGACGGACTGCTGACGCTGTTCGGCCACCAGGGCGTGGCCGAGTTCACCTTGCCCCGCTTCATCGTCACCGACGTCGCGCCTGGAAACGGCGCGGAGCAGGTGGCGCTCGAAGCGCCCGAGCTGGCGCTGTCCGTGGGCTTCTCCCAGCCGGTGGACCCGGCCACGGTGAGCGCGGCGCGCGTCATCCTGCGCGAAGGGCTGCTCAACGGCCGCGTGCTGACCACCGAGGCTCGGGTGAGCCCGACGGACAGCTACCGCATCGAGCTGCTGCTGCCCGCGGGCGTGAAGCTCGCGCGGGGCAAGGAGCACTCCATCTCCGTGGAGGCCGGGGTGGGGAGCACCTTCCAGCAGACGCTGGACAAGCGGTTCCTGTCGCGCTTCCGCACCCGCACGGCGGAGGGACTGGTGCCGCGCGTGGACCGCGTGGAGCCTCGCGCGGGTCCGGTGGACGGCGGCACGCGCGTGACGATTCGCGGCGCCCACTTCGAGCCGGGCGCCCGGGTGTACTTCTCCGACGCGGAGGCGACGGAGGTCTCCGTCAGTGAGTCGAAGACGGTCCTCACCGCGCGCACGCCGCAGCAGGTGGAAGGGCCCGTGAAGGTCACCGTGGTCAACCCGGGCGGACTGCAAGGCAGCCTGCTGGGTGGCTTCATCTACATGGACATCCTGCAGGTGAGCTTCGTCTCGCCGGCCTCCGGTCCCCTGGCGGGCGGGCAGGAAGTGGAGCTGTCCGGCGCGGGCTTCCAGCAGGGCGCGGAGGTCTACTTCCGGGGGCAGGGCGCGCAGACGGCGCGAGGCAGTCTGGCCCCCTCGGCCATCGTCCTGTCTCCGGGCCGCATGCGGGTGACGACGCCAGCGGGCGGCTTCGGGCCGGCGGACATCTTCGTCAGCAATCCGGACGGGCAGACGGCGATGGCGGAGAACGCCTACCTCTACACGAACCTGGCGACGACGAAGCGGATTGGCCGCTACCAGCCCGCCATCGACGGGACGGAAGGTCGTCCTTCGAGTCGGCTGCCGCAGGGCCGCCCTGGCGCGCTCGCGCTCGAGAAGGGCCGCGCCTATCTGCTCGCGGATGCGAACATCCAGCAGGGCGCGGACGTCATCGAGGTGCTGAAGCGCAGCACGCAGGGCGCGCTGTCCATCGTCGACATCTCCGTGCCGGAGGACTCCGAGGTGATGGGCGGCGTGTCCTTCCCTCCGCCCTATCTGCCCAGGGCGCTCGCGGTGCGTGAGCGCATCGCCTACGTGGCGGCCGAGGCCCTGGAGCTGACCCATGTGGACATGGTGGGCGAGGGGGGCCCGTCGCTGCTCGTCGTGGACGCCCGCCAGGGGACGCAGCCTCGGCTCGTCATGGCGCTGCCCTATGAGGGCAAGGCCCACGATATCGCCGTGGTGGATGACCTGGCGCTCGTCGCGGCCGGCGACAGCGGCCTCGCGGTGTTCTCGCTGGTGGAGCCGCTGCGGCCCACGCTGCTCGGCTCCGTGCGGTCCTTCCTGATGAAGGGCTCGGTGCGGACGCCTTCCATCGAGAAGGTGCGGATGCTCGGCCGTCATGCGGTGCTACGCGCCAGATCCGGGAACGACGTGGCCACCCTGGTGGTCGACCTGGCGCGTCCGGGCTTCCCCGTGGTGGGCGAGACGCAGGACCTGGGCGACCTGGCCATCCACTCGGGACGAGGCCTGTCGTCGTCCGGAGTGGGGGCGTCCACCGTCTCCCTGACGCCTCCCACGCAGCCTCGTCAGGTGGCGCAGGTGCCGGCCCTGGTGGGCACGCGCTTCTCGCTCTCCGCGCTCGGCACGCACCTGGGGGCGAACGCGGGCGCTGGCGTGGTGCAGCTCTCCGCGCTCTCCGAGCTGGCCGCGCCCCTCGCCGTGGACGCCGTGGACCTGTGGCCCGCGACGTCGCTTTCCGAGGTCGAAATCGACCGGGGCGTGGTGGCGGCCAGCATCAGCACCGTCTACTCGCCACCTGGACAGCCCGCGCCCAATGACGGGTTCGCCGTCATCGCGGTGCCGTTCCCCATGGTGATGGCCGTGAGTCCTGCGCCGTCCGCGACGGGTGTTCCCACCACGGAGACGCTCGTCGCCGACCTCAACCTCGCGGTGCGCCCGGTATCGTCGGTCAACGCGCGGCTCTATCGGATGGATGGCTCTGCCCGAGGTGACGAGCTCACCGTCGTGGCCTCGCTGCAGGTGAGCGAAGCCGGGGTCCACCAGCTCGTCATCGACCCCACCCTGACGCTCAGGGCGCAAACGCGCCACCGGCTGGTCATCTCCGGCCTCCAGGCCGCGAGCGACGACGGCTCGCTCATGCCCGGGCGCTTCGTCACGGAGTTCGAGACGTCCGATGACACGGTGGCGCGGCGGGTCGTCGTCGACTCGATTTCGCCACGAGAAGGCCCCGTCACCGGCGGCACGCTCGTGACGATGACGGGCAGCGGCTTCGAGTCTGGGCTGGAGGTCCGCCTGGGCGGTGCTCCCGCGGAGATTGAGTCGCGCACCTCGACCCGGCTCGTCGTGCGCACGCCCGCGTCGAGCGTGGACGGCGCCGCGTCGCTGGAGATTCGCACCCCGTCTGGCAGCTCGCTGGTTCGCGCGGGTGCGTTCATCTACACGAAGGACCTGTCGCTGGTCTCCGTCACTCCCGGCCGGGGTCCCGCCTCGGGTGGAACGAAGGTGCTGCTGAATGGCACCGGCTTCAAGACGAGCGGCACCGTCCAGGTGCGCTTCGGCACCGCGCCCGCCCTGCGCGTGCGCGTGCTGGGCATGGAGCGCATCGAAGCGTACACGCCCAATGGCTTGCGCGGCCCGGTGGCCGTCACGGTGACGCAGTGGGAAGCCTCGGACGAGTCGGACAAGGAGAGCGCCACGCTCGCGGGCGCCTTCACGTTTGACCAGCCGACGGACTCGGCGGTGGCGTTCCAGGGCGAGATTCGCGACATGCTGACCATTGGCGAGCACATCTACATGGTGGGCGCCGGGGGCCTTCGCATCGTCGACATGTCGGGGCTCTACCTGAAGGGCCGACTGGCGGGGACGCCCATCCCGCCCGAGCGCCGCAACGAGGTCATCGACGAGGACACGGACCGTCGCGATGACCGCATCATCGGGACGTTTGACTACCTGGGAGGAGACCTGCTCTCCCTCGCGTACGCGTCCGAGTGGAACGACCGCCTCTTCATCGGCGCGGGAGCCAGTCGGGATGGGAACGGCTACACGGCGGGCACCGTCCTCGAGCTGGATATCTCCAACCCGGCCACGCCCAGGCTGGTTCGCTCCACCACCGCCGGCAACGGCGCGGCCTTCGGTCTGGACCTGAGGGGAGACCGGCTGCTCGCCGCCGCTGGCAAGGGGGGCCTGCGGAGCTTCGACATCACGAACGCCGCGTTCCTGCTGAACACCCTGGGGGCGCCGTTGCTCCCCGAGGTCACCGCGCTGGCCGTGGAGGACGAGTTGGCCGTCGTGGGCACCGGCACGTGGACCCCGGGCCACCGCTTCACCGGGGGTACGCTGCACACGGTGCGCGTGGACCGGATGCCGGCGCAGCGAGGCTCGTTGGCGCTGGACGTCCAGCGGGTGCGCCTGCGTCGGGACCACGTGGCCGTCGTGGCGGCGGGGACCGAGGGCCTGGTGCTCGTGGACGTGTCGGATCCCGCGAACCCTGTCCGAGGTGCCTCGCTGGGCACCGACACGCTCAAGGGCTTCGCCTCGGACGTGCGGCTGGTGGGGGATGTCGCCTACGTGGCCGTGGGCGCGGCGGGCGTGGCCGTGGTGGACCTGAGTGACTTGCTGAACCCCCGGCTGCTGCACTACGTCGCGGGAGCGAGCGGTGGCTCCGCTGAGCGGGTCGCCGTGGCGGGAGGTCGCATCGTCAGCGCGCGGAATCGTGGCAACACGGGCTGGGCGTTGGAGTTCGGTCCGGCGGCGGAGCTGACCCTGGTCTCCGCGAGCGTGAAGGCGGGAGACGTGGTGCCGCTCGACCTGTCGTCCCTGCTGCTCACGTTCTCCACGACGGTGACGCCGGAGAGCGCGCGTCAGGCCGTGTCGTTGACGGTGGACGGCACGGAGTGGCTGGGCACGGGCGCGACGGGCGCGGATCTGGAGGCGGGGAGCGCGGCGGAGCCGGTCAGCACCGTGCTCATCCGCTTCCGCCCGGAGAACCCGCTGCCCTCGGGCGCGGAGCTGGTGCTGTCGGTGTCCACGGACCTGCTCACCCCGGGCGGCAAGGAGCTGTTGTCGCCCTTCAAGGTGGAGTTCGATGCGGCGCGCGCGCCGGGAGCACGTCCTGAGATTGCCCAGGTGGTGCCGCGCGTGGGCCCGACGGCCGGCGGCTCGCGGGTGCAGATCCTCGGACGCAACTTCGATCAGGCGGTCACCGTCCTGATGGGTGGCGAGCGGGCCACCGTGCTGCCCTTGGAGGTTCCGTCCTCGACGCGACTGGAGGTCACCATTCCGGGGGGAGCGCCTGGGCTCGCGGACGTGGTGGTCATCAACGGTGTGTTCGACGTGAGCGGGAACCTGGTGTCGGGCTCGGGGCTGTGGGACCGCAGGTCGGGTGGCTTCCTCTACAAGCCACTGCTGAACATCACGAGCGCGACGCCTCGCTTCCTCAACCCCTTTGGCGGCAGTCAGATGCGGGTGCGCGGTATCGGCTTCCTGCCGGCCTGGGCCTATGGGGCGCTGGGCGGACCGCAGGTCTTCGTCGGCGGGACGCCGGCTTCCTCCGTTCAGGTCCTCTCCACTGAGGAGCTGGCGGTGACGGCGCCCCCCGGGTCCTTCGGCTCGGATGGCTGGGCCGTCGTGCGCGTGACGGCTCCGCTGCCGGGCAACCACGGCTCGGGCGGAAGCTCGGAGCCGCCCGAGGAGAGCAGCCTCGGGGAAGAGGTGGGCTACGGGCTGGCGCGGGGTCGTACGCCGCAGGCGTCGGGCCCGCCGGTGACCACGGATGGCGTGGCCATCGTCTCCGCGTTCCGCACGAAGGCCCTGGTCGCGGACCTCGAAGAGCCCCTGTACCTGTACTCGTCGGCTGGAGCGTCCATCAACGGCAACCGCTTGCCGAAGGAGCTCAACGCCCACTACATCCAGGATGGTCGCTACTTCGACGCGTACACCGCGGGCACGTTCGATGTCCGCAACGCGGGTCTGCCGGTCGCCTCCGTGGGGCAGACCGTCAATCCCAAGGTCGAGAAGGTGGACCGGCTCCAGGCCATCCTGTTCGGCTACCTGCCCAGCGACACGCCGTGGCCGGAGTTCGACCTGACGCCGGACTCGCTCGACGTGGCGACGCTGCCGGGCCAGGTGCTCATCGCCAACGGCGCGGCCGGCCTGGCCGTGACGACGTCGAATGACCGCTCGATGACGGAGCTGGGGCGGGCGAAGTTCGGAGGCTGGGGCGAGCCCGAGTTCGCCACGCGTCTGCTGCCCACGCCCATGGGGAGTTGGGTGGCCTTCAACCAGATGCAGCCGAACCCTCCGCCGAACGCGGGGCCCTGCGCGGGCTCCGAGCCCGCGGCCGGCAAGGGCGGCATCCTGCGACTGCTGGACACGCGCTACCCGGCGGACCCGCTGCTGGTGGGGAGCCTGTCTCCGGGCGGCGAGCCCTACGGCATGACGGTGCACGGGGGCCGGCTCTTCGTCGCCACCGGACAGCATGAGGGCGCTCACTACTGCAACAACCCGGAAGGGACGCTGCCGCCGCCGCCCGAGTATTCGCTGGGAGGTGGCGCCGGAGGCGGGCAGCGCACGACGTACCACGGGAAGAACGAGGGCCCCGAGGGCGCTCTGGAGATCTACGAGTCCGCGCGGCCGGGTGCGAGGCGACTGGCGCGACTGCCCTTCGATGCCAGCATCACGGACGTGGTGGTGGTGGGGAACACGGCCATCGTCGCGGCGGCGGAGCTGGGGCTTCGCTTCATCGACATCAGCAACCCCGAGGCGCCGGTGGAGCTGGACTGCACGAACGCGGAGGACCCGCAGCACTGCCCGCTCATCGACTTCGACGAGTCTCTGTCGAACACGCCTGGCCAGCCCCAGCGGCTGCGCCTGCTGGGGGACATGCTCTTCGTGTCGTCGAAGGAGGGCAGCGTGGTGCTGGTGGACGTGTCGAATCCGCGCGTGCCCAAGCTGGTGAGCGGAGGCAACACCGAGCCGGCCATGGACGTGGCGGTCGCGGGAGACCGGCTGCTGCTGGCGGGTGGAGACCGCCTGACGGAGCTCCAGGTTCCGTTCTCGTTCGTCACCGGGGTGCAGCCGGAGCGCGGGGCCATCATCTCTCCCGACAGCCCCGTGCTGACGGTGCGCTTCAATCGCCCCATCTTCGCGCCCAACGTCGGGCCGACCTCCGTTCAGCTCCTGGGCGAGGACGGCCTGCCCGTCCCGGTGCAGCTCTCCGTGGAGAGCAACGACATGAAGCTCTCCTACACGGTGAAGGCCTCCGTGCAGGGCACGCTGCGGCCGGAGGAGGACTACACGCTGCTCGTCACCACCGCCGTGACGGACGAGCGGGGCGGGAGGCTCTTGAAGCCGTTCCGCGCCACGTTCACCACGGGCAAGGCGAGCAGCCGGGTGCCGGTGCTCATGTCGGTGTCGCCGACGACGCTGCCTCGCGCCACCGGTGGAACCGTCACGCTCGAGGGCTCGGGCTTCACGGGCACGGAGCGGGTCCAGATTGGCCCCAACACGGTGACGTGCACGCCTGTCACCTGCCCGCGCAATGTCGACAACACGGAGATGGAGGTCACCGTGCTGGGGGCACCGCAGGCGGGCCCCGTGGATGTGACAGTCACGCATCCGGGCGGGCCGAAGTCGGAGCTGGTCTTCGCGCTCTTCTACATCGACGACCCAGACCTGGCGCACGCGACGCTCTCTCCGGACCACGGCCCCGTGGGCGGTGGGACGCGGGCCACGCTGGTGTTCGACCAGTCCGTGCTCCAGCCGGGGATGAAGGTCCGCTTCGGCGAGACGACGCTGGCGGATGACGTCGACATCGTCGACCTGCGCACGGTGCGCTTCACGGTGCCCGAGGCGGACGTGCCGGGGTTGGCGACCGTCACCCTGGTGCTCCCCGGCGAGACGCGGGAATGGGACGTGGCGACGTTCGCCTATGACCTGCCGTTCGGCACGAACCTGGGGCTGCCTGGCTATCCCCCGAAGGAAGTGTCCGAGCTCCGGCTGTCGGGGAACACGCTGTACGTGGGCATTGGCGCGCAGGCCCACCTGGTGGGGCTGGACATCTTCGACGTGACGCTCGAGGAGCGGCCCATCCGCCTGGGGGGCGTGAGGACGGACAACCCCGTCAACAGCCTGGACGTGAGCGGTCACCTGGTGCTGCTGGCGGAGGGCGCCGGAGTGACGGTGGTGGACGCGGCGGACAGCAAGCGGCCCTATGTCGCGGGACGCGCCACCACGGGTGGCATCGCCACGGGCGTCCGCATCGAAGGCACGCGGGCCTATGTCAGCGTCACCCAGCCGGGCACGGCCAGCGGGCAGATCCAGGTCTTCGAGCTGGTGGGGCCGCAGCCGGTGTTCGTGCGCTCCATCCCGCTGTACCCGGAGGATGGCCTGGCGCTGGACCTGGGGGCGAACCGCTTCTACGTCCTCACGTCGAACATCAACGCCTCGGGTGGCAATGGCCTGCGGCTGGCCATCCATGACCGCCAGGGCGCGCGCGTGGGCGGAGTCGTGGTCGATGCGGGCGTGTCCACGGACCCGTTGATGCGTGCGCGCATCTCCGTGCGCTCGGGTCGCGCCTACGTCACGGTGGGCCGGCGCCTGTACGTCTTCGACGTGACGACGGCGCACGAGGGGCAGCCGGTGTTGCTCCAGTCCACCTTGCTGGACGCGGACGGCTCCGGCCTGACGTGGTTCGGCGGTTCGTTGTGGGTGGCCACGCGCGGCGCGGGTCGCACCGTCGTGGAGGTCGCTCCGGCGGAGCTGCTGGCCGTGGGCTCGTCTCCGGAGCCGGACTCGCTGGCCCCGGTGGGCACGGACGTCCGCATCGACTTCTCGCTGCCCGTGGCGCTCGACTCGCTGGTGCCGGCGGACTTCAGCGTGAAGGCCTTCTCGACGGCGTTCCCGGCCGGGCGCGTGGTGACGGGAGTCAGCCGGGTGGAGGCGACCGCCCTGCGGACCTCATCGCTGTTCTTCACGCCCGACCCGGCGGAGGTCTTCCTGCCCGGTGAGCGGGTGGAGGTGTCCCTGGCCGCGGGCGGCGTGAAGTCCACGCTGTCCGAGGACGGGCTGTCGCGTCCGCTGGCGACGTCGGTGTTCTTCAAGTTCCAGGTGGACCTGGCTGGCCGCCTGCGGCCCGCCATCACCTCCGTCACGCCTTCGAGCGGTCTGCGGACCGAGACGACGACGGTGAGCCTCAAGGGCACGCACCTGGACGGCGCGGGACTCGGGGTGTCCGTGGGTGGAACGCCGCTCACGGGCGTGGGGGATGTGGTGTGGGACGCCGAGGAAGGCGCGCTCATCGTGCGGATTCCGCCGTCGTCCGTCGCGGGGCCCGCGGCGGTGCAGGTGGGCTACGAGAACGGAATGCAGGCGACGCGGCTGGGCTCATTCACCTACCGCGACGCGCTCCAGTTGAGCGCTCCGGTTCCGGACCATGCGAGCCAGCAGGGTGGCGTGGAAGTGGCCCTCACGGGCGCGGGCTTCCTGCCCGGCATGGAGGTCTTCTTCGACGACGCGCGCTCCTTCACGGTGAACGTGCGCACGTCGGGTCAGGCCACCGCGGTGGCTCCGCCTCACGCGGCGGGGCTGGTGGACGTGAAGGCCCGCCTGACGCTCCCCACCCATGACGGAGGCACTTCGCAGCGCGAGGCCGTGCGCGCCAATTCATTCCTCTATGGCGCGGGCGCGACGGCGCGGCTGGAGACGCCGCCCTTGCGGCACGTCCTGGTGGACCGGGGTGTCCTCTACGCCTCCATCGGTGGCGAGGTGGACGTCACCGGCCCGAACGGCGCGGCCATCGAGGGCGGAGGGCTGCGCTCGCAGTCCCCGGGCGGACTGTTCATCGCCGACCTCTCCGAGCAGACGGCGGTCCGGCAGATGGCGCGGGTGATGTTCAGCGACAGCGGGACGTCGGGGGCGTACCAGCTCGCCAAGGTGGGCAACGTCCTCTACGTCGCGGCGGGGACGGGCGGACTCAAGATAGTGGACGTGACGCGGCCTTCCGCGTCTTCGGTGACGTACTCGCTGCCGGGGACGGGCGCGACGGTGGCCGTGGTGGCCGGGGGCGACATGGTCTACGCGGCGGACGGCTCGGGCATCCGTGCCTACCGGACCACGGAGAATCCCCAGCCGCGCCAGACGTACCAGCGGCTCATCCCAGGCGGCGTCACGGCGCTGGCCCTGCATGGCCACTACCTGCTCGCGTCGGCACAAGGGGCGGGGGGCACCCGGCTGCTCGTGCTGGACGCGCGCAGGGGCGACCTGGAGCAGGTGAGCGAGTTCCCGCTCATCGGCGCCGCGCGCCACATCACGACGGAGGGCTCGCGGGCCTACGTGTCGCTCGGCGCCAAGGCGCAGGTGACCATCATCGAACTCCAGACGCCGGACCAGCCGTCGCTGGCGGGCGCGCTGCTGCTCGCGGACGTGATGAACAACGGACGGGTCTCCGCGGAGCAGACGCGGGTGGCCGCGGGCATCGCCTATGTGGCGGCGGGTGGCGGCAAGGTGCAGCGCTTCCGGGTGCCTCACACGGGGAGCCCCACGGCGCTGGAGCATGCGCTGGTCCAGGGAGACGCCAACACGCTGGCGATGATGGACAAGTACCTGATGGTGGGGACGCTGGTGCTCGACAAGAACGGGCGCGCGGTGGAGCTGCCCGTGCAGCCGCCGGACACCGGGCACGGAGTGCTGGCGGGCACCATCGCCTCGGTGATGCTGGACCACCTGGAGGTGCGTGGCTCCATTCCGTCCGAGGGCGAGACGGTGCCGGTGGGGACGAAGCCGGCGGTGCTCCTGTCGGAGCTGCCCGCGACGAACACGCTGGACGCAATCCGGCTGGAGACGTCCACGGGGCAGACGGTGACGGGCTCGGTGGAGGCCCGCTCGGACGAGGGCGGCGCTCGCGCCACCTTCACGCCGTCGCCCGCGCTGAGCGTGGGCACGCGCTACGTGCTCAAGGTGGGCGGCGCGCTGGCGGACCTCCAGGGCGGTGAGCTGGGCACGGACACGGAGGTCCGGTTCCAGACGGCCACGCAGGCCACCGTCGAGCGTCCCACGCTGGGCGAGGTGAGCCCGGCCTACGGCCTGACGGCGGGGGGTGAGACGGTGACGGTGCATGGCACCGGCTTCCTGTCGGGCTGCACCGTGCTCATCGGCGGCAAGCCCGCGGGCGCGACGTCCGGGGGAAGCTGCGCCGTGTCGCAGGGTGGAAAGGTCATCACGGTGCTCGCGCCTCCGGGTGTCGCGGGCGCCGCCTCCGTGGAGGTCCGCAACGCGGATGGCCTGTCGGTGTCGCGGCTCGGTGCCTACCGCTACCTGCCGGTTCCGAAGCTGACGAAGGTGGAGCCGGCCTTCGCGGAGACGATGAGCCGCGCGCAGGTCCGCCTCCATGGCGAGGGCTTCTATTCCGGCTCGCGCGTGACGTTCTCCGGCGTGCCGGCGAGCACGACGACGGTGGACGTGGCGGGCGTGCTGACGGCCACGGTGCCGGATGGAATCGTGGGGCCCGTCGACGTGCGCGTGGAGACGCCCACGGGGAGCACCTCGGTGGGCAGTGTCCTGGCGGGTGGCTTCACCTTCACCCTGGCGCAGCGCGAGGAGCTTCAGGCCGGTGGCCCCGCGAGCGCGCTCGTGGGGACGACGCTGCTCCAGGCGCGGGGCGGCGACCTGGTCGCCATCGACCTGTCGTTGTCCGGCAACAAGCTGGAGCTGGGCCGCGTGCCGGGCGTGAGCGGTGCCATGGCGCTGGCGGTGTCCGGGAGCCGGGCGGTCCTCCTCGGGACGGACGTGGTCGTCCGGTACGAGCTGGGGGCGTGTGGCAGTGGCCCGGGCGTGCCTTGCGCGCCGGTGGAGCTGGACCGTGTCCCGCTGGTGGCGGGCACCCCCTTGACGTCCGTGGCCGTGGGGCATGGGGCCAGCACGGTGGCGGTGGCGGGCGGCGGTGAGCTGCTGCTGCTCGGCGAGATGCGTGAGGCGGGCCAGCCGAGCGCGCGGTTGATGGTGCTGTCGCAGCACTCGCTGTGGCCTTCGCGCATCGCCGCGCTGGGCGTCGTGGGGGATGCCCTGGCGGTGCTGCTGGACGAGAACCAGGTGTCGCGCGTGGAGCTCCGGAGCTTGACGGATGGAGAGCTGAAGGTTCAGGGCTTCATCGGCGGACTGGCGGCGCCGGCCATGGACCTGTCCGTGGAGGGCAGCCGCATCGCCGTGGCGGCGGGCACGTCCGCGTACGTCCTGGAGGCGGTGGACCCGAAGGCGCCGGAGTTGGTGGGCTCATGGACCTCGCATGGCGAGCCCGGAAGCACGCCGAGCTCCGTGGCGCTCTCCGGTCCGTGGCTGGTCGCCGCGGGCACCGGGCGCGCATCGTGGATCGACACGACTGTCATGCCGACCTTCGTCGAGCGGACCTTCTTCACGCACACCGCCAACTACCAGCCGAGGCCGCTGGTGGGGGACGGCTTCGTGCTGGTGACGACGCTGTCGGGCCGCACGCAGCTCTTCGACACGCTGCCGTACCCGACGCTGCGCCACGTGTCGCCCCTGCCCGGAGGCGTGCTGCCGCTGAACGCGCCCGTGTCGGTGTCCGTCGCGAGCGAGCTGCCGCTGTCCGTGGTGGCGCAGTCGTCCATCCTCCTGCTGGAGGAGACCAGCGTGGTGCCGGCGACGGTGACGCCGTCGGGCTCGACGCTGCGCGCTCAGCCCACCTGCACGCTCGTGTCCGGGAGGGACTACTCGGCGCGCATCACCTTGGGGAAGACGCAGTACAAGGGCGGCACGGTGCTCGGCGACTGGACGTACTCGTTCCGTGGCGGCGCGGAGGCTTCCGGTGTCTCCGTCTCCGAGATTGCCCCGGACCACGGCCCCCTGACGGGTGGCACTGTCGTGACGCTGGAGGGCTCGGGCTTCGCGCCGGGCTCGCAGGTGTACTTCGGGCTGACGCCGGCCGCGGATGACCCGACGCACGAGGCCCTGGCCACCCAGCTGCGGGTGCTCGCTCCGGCGACGCTGCATGCGGGCCCGGTGCTGGTGCGCGTGGTCAGTGGGAGCGACGAAGCGGAGGTGCCCGGTGGCTTCGTGTACACCCCGCCGCTGGCCGTCTCCGAAGTCACCCCGAACCGCATCGACAACGCGGGAAGGTGGGTGCAGCTGACGGGCACCGGCTTCACGCGCGGCCTGGAGGTGCGCTTCATTCCGAACGGTCCTCCCGCGCAGCTCATGAACTTCGCGGCGAACCGCGTGGATGTCCGCATCCCCGCGGGTGGAGAAGGACCGGTGACGCTCTATCTCTCCCAGCCGGGCGCGAGCCTGGTGGTGGAGGGGAGGCTCCACCGGGGAGACCTGACGCCGCCGAGCGCGTCGCCCGTATATCTGCCCTCGGGGGCCGTGCCACTCGCGCAGAAGACGTTCAGCGCCACGTTCGACGAGCCCGTGCGGAGGGGTGTCGCGCCCGAGCCGCTCACCACGGCCGTGCTGACGAACGTCACGACCGGGGCGACGCTGTCGGGCACCCTGAGCGTGTCGGGCTCGACGATGACCTTCACGAGACCGACGGGGGCCGCGAACCTCGAGTCCACCAAGGGCTATACGTTGACGCTGACGAACGTCTACGACGTCGCGGGCAACGTGCGGCCCTCGCCCCGGCCGCAGACCTTCTACGCCGTGGACGTCCTCGACCCCACGGTGGCGCTGGCCTTCGAGGGACGCACGACGCCGGTGCACAACTCCACGCTGGGCGTGGGCACGGAGTACACGTTCGTGGTGTCCGGCACGGACACCGGCCCGGGACCGCTGGTCCTGGGACTCTCCGTCGACGGCGTGGCGCTGTCGAGGGTGACGCCGAACGAGGCGAAGTTCCGCTACACCTGGCGGAGCATTCCGGCAGGGGGGACGTCCACGCTGGTGGCTCGCGCGGTGGACGGGAGCGGCAATGACACCGAGGTGCCGGCGACAGTGCACCTGACCAACGACAGGTTGCCCACGGTGAGCTTCACGCAGCCCGCGCTGGCGGCGGTGCAGGGCAAGGAGGGCGAGACGCTCGCCCTCCGCGTCTCAGCGGAAGACCCCGAGCAGCTCAGCGCCATCGAGCTGAGCCTGGACGGTCAGCCGCTGCGCCGGGTCACCGGGCTGACGGGGACGACGAGTGTGCTGGAAGAGGCGTTCCCGCTCGTGCTGACCGGAGAGGTGAGCCAGGTCCACGAGCTGGTCGCCGTGGCGACGGACTCGCGTGGACAGGCGTCCGCGCCCGCGCTGCTGCAGGTGACGGTGGAGCGTGACGTCCAGGACCCGACGGTGGCCTGGCTGCTGCCGACCCCGGGCGCCAAGACTCCCTCCGGCGCGAGCCTGGTGCTGCGCGCGAATGTGTCCGACGACATCCGCGTCACGCGCACCACGTTCCACCAGTTGATGGGGACGACCGCGCCGAAGCAGCTCGCCACGTTCGCGGGGGTGCCCGGGCCGGTGCGCTGGGTGGCGCCGTCCGTCACCGAGGACACGCAGGTGAAGCTGCGGGTATACGCGGCGGATGCGCGTGGCAACGACGCGGAGTCGACGGTGGACCTCACCGTGCTGGCGGCCGTGTCGAACGCCACGAAGCCGGTGGTGAGTCTGCGCTCGCCGAGCGTGGGAACCACCCTGTGGGAAGGCGACGAGGTCGATGTGAGGGTGGACGTGAGCGCCCCCGCGGGCGTGGCGTCCGTCCGGCTGGAGCTGGACCAGCAGTCGGTGACGCTGACGCACGAGCCCTGGAGCCATCGCTTCCGGGTGCCATTGCTGGTCAACAACAAGCCGTATCGGGTGGCGGTGCGCGCGGTGGCCACGGACCTGGATGGGCTCCAGAGCGAGCCCATCGCCCAGGTGTTCCAGGTGGAGAACGACTCCTCGGAGCCCGCCCCCGTCATCCAGGTGGCGACGCTGCCGGTGGGCCCGATGTGGTTGGGGGGCTCGCTGCTCCAGGTGGGGGCGCAGGCGGGAGAGATGACACCGGTGCCTTCGCTCACGGTGGAAGGCGTCGCGGTCTCCGGGACGCAGGGGAAGTACACGCTGCCGCGCGGCCCGGAGGGCGCGCCGGTGGTGGCCCGGGTGGAGGCCCTGGAGACGGGCTCGCAGCGGCTGGCGAGCGTGAAGACGGGCTCGCTGGCGGTGTTCGCGCGCTCCGACGAGAGCGTGAAGCCGGAGCCCTCGCTGCCGGTGGTGACCGTGGCCGCGAAGAGCGACGCGTGGGCGGGGCTGCGCGAGGACTCCGTGGGTGAGACGGTGGTGGAGCTGCGCTCTCGCTCCACGCTCGCCGTCACCGGCACTCGCCGGGTGAAGGGGCACGGCGTGGGGCTGGCCTTCGTGGAGGACCGGCTCGCGGTGGCGGTGCGCTCCGGAGGCGCTGGTGTCGTCGAACTGCTGTCGCTGCCGGACCTGTCGGTGACGACGGTGGACGTGCGGCGTGTGCCCACGGCGCTGGCGGCGGTGCGCGGTGCGCTGCTGCTGGTGGGGACGGATGAGGGCCTGGAGGTGTACACGGCCGAAGGCCAGCTCGCGGGCCGGCTGCCTGGCGAGCCCGTGAAGGGCCTCTCCGCGAGCGGCTCGCGCGCGCTGGTGCTGACCGAGACGAGCCTGACGTCGGTGGACGTGTCCACGCCGCATGCGCCCAAGGAGAAGGCGTCGGTGGCCATGGCGGCAGCGGACCTGGTCGTCGCCGTGGGCGAGGACCGGGCCTGCGTGCTGGGCGGAACGAGCCTCCGTTGCTTCGAGGAGTCGGGTGCCCTCCTGACGCAGCTCGGGACGACGGCCATGCTGGATGTCCCGGCACAGTCGGCTTCGGTGTTCGGGCCGTGGCTCGTCGTGGGAACGTCGCAGGGGACGCGGGTTCACGACGTCCATTCGGAGCCTGTGTCGGGCGGTGCCTGGCCCGTGGCGGTGGGCCACTACCCCGCGCTGACGGGAGCGGCGGTCATCACGGCCGGAGACCTCCTGAGCGCGGACGCGCGGAGCGTGGCGCGGCTGCCGCTGGGGCGCGGACCGAACGAGCCTGTCGTGTCGCTGGGCGCGCCCGAGAATGGCGTGGCGGGGAGCCGGCTCGCGCTGGTCACCAGCGTGAGCGACGAGGTGGACCCGTTCAATGCCTACGTGTCGGAGCTGAAGGTGAACGGCCGGACGGTGGAGGTGCTGGACGGCCGCTTGCCTGACGCCGTGGACCTGCCGCTGACGGGAGCGAGCGCGCACCTGGAGCTGTGGGTGCACGACCAGGCTGGTAACTCCAAGAAGGCGGAGGCCGTGGTGGACCTGGATGCGGCGGCGTCTGGCCCGGAGTTCGTGGGCCTGGATGCGCCCGCGCAGGTGCTGGAAGGCACGCTCATGACGGTGGTCCCCCGGTTCGTGGACCCCGCGCGGGTGCACTCCGTGACGGTGTCGCTGATGGACGGTGAGCAGGAGCTCGACAGCGTCACCGTGACGGCGCCGGCCTTGTCGGCGGTGCTGTCGGTTCCCAGGGTGGGCACCGGAACGGGACATGGCGTCACGTTGGTGGCGACCGCGACGGACGGCGACAAGACGGCGATCTCCGCGCCCAGGTCCGTGCTCGTCTTCACGGACGATGCCCCGACGGGAACACCGTTCACCCTCATCCCCGGCGTCGCCCAGGTCACGGAAGGCCAGCCGGTGTCGATGACGGTGAAGTTCCAGGACGACGCGCCCGTGCCCTCCCGGTACACGGTGAGCTTCGACGTGGGGCTGCTCGAAGAGACGGTGGTGGAGCAACTGGTCCTCGCCTCGCCGGCCAAGGTGGCCGCGCCGAGGATGCCGACGCTCGCGACGGGCTCGGGCAGCATCAGCGCGTGGGTGATAGCGCGGCTGGTCGACGGCGACGGACGTGAGTCCGTGGCACAGGCGCGGGTGCTGGTGGTTCCGGACGAGACACGCCCGGTGATTTCGGCGCTGGACGTGACTCCGGCGGGCGCGGTGGTGGCCGCGGGCTCGATGGTGACCGCGAAGCTGACGGCGACGGATGCGGCGTCGCCGGTGGTGGAGCAGGGCCTGCGCGTGAAGCTGGGTGACGTGCTGGTGGCCACGGGTGGCTCACCCTTGAGCTACACGGTACCCGTGACGACTCCCGCGGGGACGGTGCTCCTGGTGGAGGGCTGGGCGAAGGACCTCCAGGGCAACGTCAGCAAGGGTGGAACCGCGGACTACCGCGTGCGCGAGGTGGTCTCTCCCACGATGTCCGACGGCTCGGTCATCGTCGCCGGGGACTTCGCGGGCGTGGTGGACATCGCGCTGCTGGATGAGCTGGTCGTGGCCGCGACTCCGGAGGGGGTCGCCGTGGGACGACTGGCGCGTGACGCGGCGGCGGTGGGTGTGACGCCCTTGGGGATGGTGCGCCTGGAAGGCACGCCCCTGTCGCTGGCCGTCCAGGGACGTCATGTCCTGGTGGCGATGGCGGAGGGCGGCCTGAAGGTCGTGGATGTGTCGCGACCGGAGCAGCCACGCCTCGTCGGGGCGATGGAGAACTCGACGGTGGTGTCGATAAAGGCGTCGAGCCGAGCCTTCGTGGCGTTCGAGGACCAGACCTGGATTGACGAAGTGCTCCTGTCCCAGCCCGTGGCACCCATGTTGGAGTCCTGGGCGAACCGCTCCAGCCCGGCGGTGAGGACTCCGTTGCTGGCGGTGACGAGCGACCGCTTGTTCTATGCATCGGCCAAACGCCTCTACGCGAGGCCGGTGGCGACACCGACGTCGCAGTTCTTCACGGACCTCCAGGACAACGTCCGGCTGGTCGACGTGGACGGCGGCATGCTCGTGGCGGGAACGACGCGAGGCGTGCAGGTGGTGGCCATGGGCGTGTCGAGCCTGGTGGCGCAGGGCGAGGCGGTGCTGGGCACCGGGACGCGGGCGCTGGCTGTGAGCCGGGGCCGGGCCTACGTCGCGGGGGATGACGGGGTGCTGCGCATCGTGGACGTGCGTGAGCCGTCCGCGCCGCGAGTGCTCGCCCAGGAGCCGTTGTCGGCGCGGGCGCTGCGCGTGTCGGGTGGCGTGCTGCTGGCGGCGACCGAGGCGGGGCTCGTGCTGAAGGACCTGTCTGGAGGGACGACTCCTCCGGCCCTGGCCACCTTGCCCACGATGGAGGCGGTGGGCCTGTCCCCGGCGAGGAGCGGTGTCGTCGTGGCGGCGGGGGCGGGTGGAGCGTCGCTGGTGGACCTCTCGACCGCGGCCAGGCCCCTGCAGCAACTGTCAGTCTCCACGCCCAAGGCCGTGCGGCAGATAGAGCGCGTGGACGGGGACACCTTCCTGCTCAACGGAACGAAGATGTCCGTGTGGACGGATGCGAACGCCACGGGGGCCTTCAGTCCGGACACCACGCGAGGGACGAGGTTGTCCTCCGGGGTCGGAGACGTGGAGCGGTTCCACGCGAGCGCGGGACGGCTGTGGACGGTGAACGCAGGCGTCGTCGCGACGGCCAGCCTGCCGGACGTGCTGTCCGTCAAGAAGCTGGACCTGCAGGGGCCGACGGTCGACATCGCGGGAGACGAGCGCCGGGCCGTCATCGCGCGAGGCTCCGCGGGCCTCACGTGGGTGGAGCTGGACCGCTCGGGAGACATCCTGCGGCGCGAGAGCCTCGTGAGCGAGCCGGCGAACGCCGTCGCGCTGGGGGGGGAGTGGGTGCTCGCGGGCAATGAGGTCGGGTTCCGCGTCTTCACGTTGAACAGCGCGGGGAGCCTGATGACGCGGAGCACGGTGCCGACCTCGAAGCCCGTGCGGCGCATCCGGTTGACGGGGCGTCTGGCGTTGGTCACCACGGAGGAGGGCGTGCGGTTGTGGGATGTCGGAACCACGACGCCGGAGCTGAAGGCCACGTTCGCCGCTCAGGACGCGAGGGACGCGGTGCTGGCGGGGGACCAGGTCGTCGTCGCGCAGGGCTTCACGGGGGTGGCGGTGTTCGCGGCGCCTCAGGTGCTCGCGTCTCCGACGGCGACGTTGCTGCTCTCCGCTTCGCCGCTCGTGGCGGCGCCGGGAACGCTGGTGCCGTTCGATGCGCGGGTGTCAGGTGCCCGCGTGGATGACGCGGTGTTGCTGGTGGATGGGGTGCCCTTCGCGCACCTCGAGCCGGGAGCAGTCGCGGGTCAGTGGTGGGTGCCCACGACGGCGCTGCCGGGCTCGGAGCTGCGGCTTCAGGTGCGCGCCCGCGCGGTCGGTGGCGGGGAAGGACTGTCCGAGGAGCGTGTCATCCGCGTCGCGGCTCCGCCCTCTCAGGGCGACCTGGGGCTGTGGGTGAATGAACCGTACTGGGGCGCCGAGTTCGCCGTGGGGCAGGCGGTTCCGGTCGCCGCGAGCGTGTATGGCGGCAGCCCGCCCTACACGGTGACGGTGAGCCTGGAGGATGTGTCCCTGGGCACGTTGACGTTGAGGCTGGGGCAGGAAGGGGACTACGCCGGCTCGGTCCGACTCCCCGCCCACCTGGTGGAGAGCCAGATGCTCTACGTCGACGTGATCGATTCGCTGGGCCAGCGCACGCGCGGGGAGGTGCCCATCACCGTGAGGGACTCGGCGAGTCCTCCCACGAATCTGCTGGGAATGCCGCGCCGCTTGTTCGCGAGCCCCGGCAAGAACGTCCTTCACCTGTCCGCGGAGGATGACGGACCGTCGACCCTGCGGCTGTACGTCGATGGGGAAGTCATCGCGAGCAACGTCAGCCCCCATGGCTGGACGCCGAACACGCTCGACCACGAGTTGGAGCTCTCCGGAAAGCAGGTGGGCGACGTGGTGACGCTGCAGGTCGTTGTCGAAGACACGTTGGGGCTGCGGCTGGATTCGGGAGTGCAGCGCTTCACGTTGCTGGAGCCCACCGCCATTCCGTCCTTCGAGGGCTTCTACGTGCCCTATTCGTATCGCGAGGGGGCCCAGACAAGCGTGTACGCCAGTGTCCGAGACGTCGATGGAGACCTGGACACGGTGAGCGCCTGGGTCATCTACGGCGCGACCTTCGTCAACTCCCTGCGCATCGAGGGCGGGGGAGCGCCGGTGTTCATCGCGAGTCACGACGGCGAGGAGTTGAGCGGCTCCCTCACCGTGCCGTTCCTGGGGGCGCCGGAACTGGAAGGCCAGGACCGGCTGGTGGTGATGTTCGTCGCCACCGACAAGCTGGGACACGAAGCGCGGCGCTACGCTGAGCTGAGGATTGATGAGAACCAGGTGCCCGACGTGGAGTTCACCCATGGCGCCTGGCCCATGTCGCGGCCACTGGTCACCGGGCAGGCCTTCGAGTTGCTGGCCATCGCCACCGATGACATCGGGATGGCGACCCTCTCGGTGGTCGCGACGCTCTCGAATGGAGAGGTCGTCGAGTCGTCCACGACCTGCGCCGTGCCGGCGCGCTGCGAAGTGAAGATCGGCCCTCGCATGTTCCCGGAGGGCGTGCTGCGACTGGAGGCCACGGCCACGGATATCCGTGGCAAGAGCGTCACCGAACTTCACGAGACGGTGGTCCTGGCGAACCGTCCCCCCTGGTTCTCCCTCACCGCGAACTCCAGCTACGGCCTGGTGGGCGAGCCCGTGGCGGTGGAGGCGCTCACCTACGACGAGCTGGGGCTCAAGTCGGTGGCGCTGATGGCCGATGGGACCGTCCTGGACAGCGGCGCGAACAAGCCGGCGTCGCCCAGCTCGGGCTTCCCCTTGCGCAACTTCTACACTCCCGCGGAAGCAGGCTCGGTGTCGTTCACGGCGACCGCGGTCGACCTCCTCGACCAGTCGGCGACCTCCGCGCCCTTGACGCTGCCCGTGTATGCGGCGAACGCGGGGGCGACCTGTACGTCGGCGGTCCCCATTCCTCAAGGCGTCAGCTTCAGGCCGGTGATGCATTGGCAGACGATCGATTGGCCGTGTTCCGAGGGAGGGACATTCAGCGGCGATGGGGCCTGGCTCTCCCTGCCGTTCGACGGCCCGGTCGAAAGCGTCACGGTGGGCACGACGGGCAACTGGGTGCTGCCGTGGGCCATCTTCATCCAGGACATGGAGGGGCCCGACGGCTGCACCCCGATTGAGGAAAACAAGAGGTGCCGCTCCGGCTTCGAATCGAGCATGACGACGGGCCCGATGTCGAAGAACGCGAAGGTGTTCGTCCCGTACCTGAGCGACACCATGGGCATCAAGCTGATGGCGGCCGTCCTCGGGGATGGCGCGAAGTGCACGCCGGGCGACGCGAACTTCAGGTGTGGCCACGGCGTGTGCGGCGAAGAGGAGGGCGAGCAGTCGCCGGAGGGCGCCCCGGTGTTCCGATGCCAGGTCACCCAGTGCAACGACGGCGAGAACAATGACGATGGGGACACCGTCACGGACTACCCGAGCGATCCTGGCTGCGAGTCTCCCGAGGACGACGATGAGATGGATGACCCCACGGCTCCGCGCTGCTCGGATGGTGAGGACAATGATGGGGACGGCCTCGTGGATTGGCCTCACGATCCAGGCTGTGCGAGTGCTGGAGGCAACACGGAGTTCGGAGCGGGCGAGGCCTGCGAGTCGCCGATCGACCTGACGCGGGAGGCCAGTGTCGGACTGAACCAGGTGGCCATGCTCTCACTCGACTTCAGTGGGGCGGTGGATGACCACCGGCTGACCTGCTCGACGGAGCATCAATCGGATCGCGTCGTGGGCATCCGCATGCCGGGGCCGGGATACCTCTACGTCGGGGCGGAGGAGGGCGTCAGCGGCGTCTCCCTGCGTGATGTCTGCGCCGACGATGGTCAGCCCATCACGTGTGATGCGACGGAGGTGCCGTCGTCCGGGGTCTACTCGAGCATCTCTCCGGGTGAAGGCTCGACCTTCTTCGCCGTCGTGGAGGGGACGGGGACGGCTCAGCTCGAGGTGTCTGGCTTCCTCTATGAGAATGCCGCGTGTGATCCATTGCAGCCCTGGTTCCGGTGCTCTGGCTACCAGCTCTGCCGTCCGAAGGACCTGGGAGCCGGAGGGGTGTCCAATACCGAGTTCCAGTGCCGCACGCCTCGCTGCGATGACGGAAATGACTCGGACGCGGATGGGAAGGACGACTTCCCGGACGACCCCGGCTGCTCCGACTTGATGGATGACGACGAGCAGGACCCCATCATGGCGCCTGCCTGTGGTGACCAGGTCGACAGTGAGCCCGTGGGGCAGCGGGATGGGCTGATCGACTTCTCGAAGCAGGGCTCGGGAGATCCGTCCTGCCTGAGCGCCGCGGATGATGACGAGCTCTCCTGCGGAGAGCTGCTCCCGACCCAGGGCCTACCGCTGGCCCCGATGGTCATCCAGGGGACGACTCGTTTCGAAGACATCACCGCGTCGGCGGGGTGCAGTGACTCCCGCTATGCCCAGGCACGGGCCTATGACTTCGTGGCGCCCATCGCCGGGACGTATCGGTTCCGGGTGGACACCGCCCCCGAAGACTCCCGCCTCTTCCTGTCGCTGCGCGAGGCCTCGTGCCTGGGCGAGGTCCTCTCCTCGTGCAAGGACACGGACGACCCGGGAGGCGCGACGGGAGTGGTGACGCTCGCGGCGAACGAGCGGGTGGTGGCCGTCATCGAGGGCTGGGCCACGGTCGACTTCACGCTGACGGTGGAGCTGCCGTTCGCGTGTGGCAACGGGAGGGATGACGACGGGGATGGGCGGGTCGACTACCCCGAGGAGCCGGGGTGTGACTCTCGCCAGGATGAATCCGAGGTGGACCCTCCCGTGGCGCCCATGTGCTTCGACGGCGTGGACAACGACGGGGATGGGCTGGAGGACTACCCGTTGGACCCGGACTGCCAGTCGGCTTCGGGGACGACGGAGCGCGCCAACTGCCAGGGGGTCGAAGGCGTCCACCTGACGGACCCGCTCCCCGTCTGGACGACAGCGAATACGTCGGGGCCCAGCCACATCAACCACGAGGTCGATGCCTGCTACTACCCGTCCGACGCACCCGAGAAGGTGTTCTTCTGGGTAGCGCCCGCCACGGGGAGGTATGTGATTGATACGGAGGGTTCGAGCATCGGCACGGTGGTCGCGGTGTATCCCCGCTCGTGCGAGCCCGCGGCGGTGCTGGCCTGCGACGGCAGGAGTCGGTACAGCGGGACGACGGAGGTCCCTGTTGAGTTGACGGCCCAGCAGGCCATCACCATCGTCGTGGATGGCTACAGCGACACGGATGTCGGGACCATCCGCCTGAGCATCCGGCCGGAGTAGGTGGGGGCGCCTGTCTTCACGGTGCCTGGGGTGGACCCGGGCGGGTCCATCCCAGGAATGTGGTTTTTGGGGGGGCGCCGGTCAGGGGACCCAGTCCACCATGGTGCCAACGGCGAAGGAGTCCGTCAGGGCCCCATTCGCCGCGCGGGCCTTCACCACACAGGTGGGGCTGGGCAGGGCGGGAGTGGTCCACGCGTACTGCACGGAGCACGTCGCGGGGGCGGGGGTGGTGGCGCAGGTGTCGGTGCCGCGCACCACGGTGCCGCACGTCGACTCCAGGCTCGCGGTGCGCGAGCCGTGGCCGTTGCCGTAGTCCACGAAGAACTCCACCTGGAAGGTCCGGTTCGGGCCCACGAAGGGGAGCCGCGTCACCGCGTCCTGGCGTTGGAACTGGCGGGCGCTCAGGCCGGGGCCCTGGATGTGGATGGCGGTGATGAGGGGCCGGGCGATGTACTCGACCTCCACGTCGACCTCGCCGGTCTGCGGCGTCGTGGATCCAGCGACGTGCACGTCGATGCCCTTGGTCACGGTCACTCCGCGCGCCGTCACGTCCACCTGGATGCGACAGGGGCCCGCATCACGGCTTCCCCACTGGGTGTAGGACGCGGTCGGGTGGGTGAACACGCTCGTCGGGCAGTTGCTCGTCCATTGGTAGGTCAGCGGGTCTCCGTCGAGGTCAATGGCCGTCACGCTCAAGCCGATGAACTCATTGACGCGAGGCGACCCGCTGATGCTCGCCCCGTAGATGAAGGGCGCGATGTCGGGCTGGGGTACTGGCGGCGTGACGTCCTGGACGTTCATGAAGACCGTCACCGTCGTGCCTGCGACGACGTCCACGGAGGTGGTGCCGCTCGCGACGAGCACGGGGTTGCCCGCGCCATCGTCGGCATAGCCTTGCGCCGTCAGGGTCTGCGTTCCAATGGGCAACATGAACGAGCCGACGAAGGTATCGGTCGTCGACGAGTACGACAGGGCTTGAGAGAAATTGGCTGGCTGTACGGTGAGGACCAGGCTGTCGAGCTGCTGGGCGGCCAGGCCGCTGACAGACAATCGCATCTCACCGGAGAGGACCGGCGGGGTGGGTTCTTCGAGGCCGCCTGAACAGGCCATCCACAGCGCGGCCAGACTGCACGTGACGACGTTCCATGACTTCGACATGGAGAGCTCCTGGGATTGGTTCGCGGGTGAGGGGGAAAGCCTAGCCGCGCCCGAAAACCCGGCACAGTGATGCCGGGGCGACCCAGGATGGGCTGACACGGCCATGGCCTGGGTCGTGCTGGACCAGGGCGATGGAACGAGCAGTCGGCCCTGGGCGTCTGCAGGGGGCCTGGGCGAAGCTCTTCGCCCACACCCTCCTTCCGGAGAATTGAATGGGACTCGCCGAACGCAAGGCCGCGAAGCAGTTCGAGGAAACGCTCTATCCGAAGCTGAAGAAGGACCTGGAGGCCGCGGCGCGCTTCGAGGTGCCCGTGGAGGTCGACTGGGCCAGCCTCACGGCGGAGGGGTATGCGGAGCTGTACGCGGAGGCGTGGCCCCAGGTCTATTTCACCCCGCTCATTGGCGCGCTGGAGGCCCTGGGACAGGATGATTTGGGTCGTGAGTTCCTGCGAGGCGCGCTCAAGCGCGTCGTCATCCGCAACTCGTCGAGCAACTCGTCCGCGTCGAGCATCGCGAGTTTCCAGGACGGGGTGCTCACGTTGGACCATGAGCCCGTCACCAACGTGGACCAGGTGGATGACCGGAAGGAGGCCATCCGCAAGACGCTCGAGGCCGCCCCGGAGCTGCCGAATCCGTACACGGGGGACTCCCTCCGTTCCTTCCTGGAGGCGGATGCCCAGGGCGTGGACGCCGTGCTCTACGCCTTGTTGCGCATCACCACCCGAGAGCGGGCGGGGGTTCCGCTGTTCCTGCCCCGCGCGACGCTGTCGCTGCGCAGTGGCCGGGTCATCACCGGCATCGTCCGGGAGATGCTGGAGGACCGTCGCGAGGGGCGCGCCATCCTCCTTCAGACTCCCCGGGAGGGCGGCTACTCGCAGGAGGATGTGTCCATCATCCCCGCGGGCACCATCGAGTCCGTCACCATCCACGATGTGGTGTGGTTTGGAGAGCTGAGGCGGGATTCCGTGCCCGTCCCGTCGCTGCTGGAGCTGCGCCGCCAGCTCATCGCGATGGAGGCTCGCTTGCGCGCGGTGCTGGAGGGCCCGCTGGAGGTGTCGCTGGCGCCCGGGGTCAATCCCGCGAGCGCGGAGGAGCTGCGAGCGCTGGGCTTCCTGGCTGAGCGCGTGCGCGAGGTGGTGGCGTCCCTGGCCAAGGATGAGATTGGTCGCACCGCGCTGCGCGAGAAGGTGAAGCGCATCCAGTTGCGCACGGATGCGCAGGCCTCCGTCACCGTCTCCAATGGGACGCTGGAGCTGGTCTCCGGGCTCCGTCCGGTGACCTGGCAGACGCGTCAGGAGCTGGAGCAGGTGCTGCAGAAGGCGTTGTAGGGGCCAGAGCGTCGTCGCAGCGCATAGGTATGCCATGGGAGGCCGGCGCCCGGTGGGGTCGGCCTTCGTTCGTCCTCATGGTCCGAAGCGTTGGGGTGGGGCATGCTGGTGGCCGTTACCCTGGAGGGACCATGGCCACGCTGTCCGCTGTGCTCGTGACGTCGATGGGGGTTCTGTTGGGGACAGGGGAAGGCGTTGTGGACGGCACCCGGTCAGACGAGGCTCGAGTCGAGCTCCCGGAGGTGGTTCCGCTCTGCACGGTGACCTATGTGATTGACTATTATTACAGTCAGACATACGTCGACCGGGTCGGTGAGGATTTCTGTAGCTGTGGCCAACCCTTGACGCGCTGGGGGCGGGTCACTCCATATAGTCTTGTGTTGTTTTGGGAGCCCTGTGAACCCGGGGTCGAGCGGGCGGCATCCGTGGGTGAGTGATGTGGAGACATCGCGGCCGAGCTGAATGGTCCACGGCACCCGAGAGGAAGCGCTTCGTGTCACCCTCGCCGCGGGGGGGCTTATCCGGTACGCTCGGCCCCGCGTCACCGCGCGACTCGTGTTCGCGCGGGAGAGGGCGAGCAACCCAGCCGAGTGCGTAGGTGGGAGCGAGGACGGATGATGGCCGAGGAACAGCCCCCGCGAAAAGCCATCTGCAGGCGATGCGGCGTGGTGCTCTTGGACGGGGAGCCGATGTCCACGACTCCCGACTTCCGTCACATAGGGCCCTCAGCTTGTCCCCTGGCCGATGTCTACATGAAATCCAGCGAGTGGCTGGCGTGGCGCCCGAAGAAGGTACGGCGCGCTCGCAATCGAGGAGCGAAGCTCGCCCGTCGCCTCCGGCCGTGAATCCTGCCTTCCTGTTTCAGGACCCCGACAGTTGGAAGCCCCCCGCGCGAGGTGGTGCGCTGCTTGGCTGGGTCTTCTTCCCGGCCCAGTGCGTGAGGAGCCGCAGTGCGCAGCAGCACGATGGCGGCGGTCGGGGGGGTGATGCGGCGCCGCTCCACGTTTACGCCATGTGGACGCCACGCCAACGTCGCCTACCGCCCCCTGCCCAACAAATTCCCCTGTAACTTCAGGGGGTTCTGCAATGACCCCGACAGGAATCGAACCTGTGGCCTGCGGTTTAGGAAACCGCCGCTCTATCCAACTGAGCTACGAGGTCAAGCGACCAAGTCTGCGGAACCACTCGTCTTTTCAGGTGAAGGGCTACCACCATCGGCGGCTCCCTTCGCGCTGGGCCGGTTTATAGCAGGTGCCATGACGCGCGCAACGAGAGCGAAGCCCTGATGAAGTGCGTCCGTCTGATGCCGCTCTGACGCCTGGAGGATAATGCGGCTCCGTCCGAGGGGCACAGAGGCGAGTCCGAGAGACCGCCCCCTCGCCCACCTCATGGGCCAGGGAGCGGTCGGGACGCCCCGCGTCGAGTCACGAGGCGTCCGCCGGCCTACTGGTCGAACACGGAGATCTTGTCGACCTTCACATAGGAGATGTCATGCCAGTACACGCGCGTCTCGATGGCGTGACCCAGCCGGTTGTCCAGCGAGAAGCCCAGGCTGAAGTCCTGATACATGTAGGGCTGGGTGAATGACGAGCGGGGGATGGCTCGCGTCGCGATGACCTGGTCCGCCGTCGCGTCATAGACATCCACCGTCACCACATTGCCGCCGGTGGTGATGGAGTCGACCATCAGCCTGAAGACGGCGTTCTTGGCGCCATCCCCCCAGTGGGTGGCATAGGGCCCGTAGATGAGCCGGCCCTGCGAGTCCGCCGCCGTGTTGGCGGACCATCCGTCACCGTCGGCACGCCCCACGAGCTTGAAGAGTGAGCTGCCCTCCGCCTCGTAGACGAATGGGAGGGTGTACTCCGCCGGAAACGAGATGCGTCGCGTGGTTTCGATGGACCGGGTTCCGCTCGCGATGGGCAGTGAGATGCCGCGATGGAGCACGCCACCACCGACCTCCATCCCTCCATGGACGTTGCACAGGCAGAAGCCCGTGTCGTCATTGTCGACAGGGCCCAGGGACTCCATCTTCAACGAGTCTCCCCGCGAAGCACGTCCCCGCGCGCTCCAGGAGATGGGGGTCGCCATCCAGCCCCAGACCTCGTCCTCGGTGGACGAAGTGGCCGGGCCGCGCACGGTCCACTGGCCCGCGGGGAACGTATAGGGCGGCACTGGCCCCGACACGGCGCGCAGCTCCGGCCGCACTGTATGGAAGAGGTTCGCCTTGGTCGGCTGCGTCGCTGGCAGCTTCGACAGGACCAGTCCTCCAATCACGGACCAGACTTCCTGCCCGAAAGCCGGGTTCCCAACCGGATTGTCGAACTGGTACGTCCGATCAAAGAACGCCTTGTCCCCATGCAGGACATAGCCGAGCCGCAGGAACACGGGACGCCGGGAGCCGTTGCTGAAGAGGAAGTCCTGGTGGCAGCGATCTCCTTCCTTCGCGCCGTCCTTCCCCGCATCGGACTCCTTGGTGATGGGGGCCTCGTAGACCAGGCGGAGCGAGGTCGAACTTTCTTCCTGGAGGGTAGGGCGGACCCGCCGGGCCCAGGCCATGCGGTTCTGCCCACACGCCGTCCAGTGCGGCACGTCGGAGTCGGTGATGGGCGCCGCTTCGTTGATGCTGTACCAGTTGCAGATGGTGCGGACGCAGGCGCTGCCCGTGCAGGCCTCGTTGGTGTCGCATTGCCCGTTCCCATTGGGGTCCTCGCCGGGCTCCGGAACCTCATGGGGCAGCTCATAATGTTCCGCGCCGCTATAGCCCGGCATCCACGCTCCATTTCCGTCCTCGGCCACGCCGAGGAAGCTCACGGGACGACGGGTGGTGGGCTGCTCATGGAGGAAGGCCAGCGCATCTCCCGAGGCGCCATTGAGGAGCCACAGCGCGTTCATCTTTCCGTAGAAGCCGGTTTGATCAATCCACGCCATGTAGTGCTTGCCGACGAAGACGAGGTCCCCGGCGTTCGGTCCGTCTCGCCGGAGCGGAGCGTTGGCCGGGTCATAGGTTCCAAACCCCAGCCCTTCGATGGCCCTTCGAACCAGGGCCTGCACGTGCGCGGGAGAGCTCTCGGTGAAGTCCCTCACCTGCGGCTCGCCCACGGAGAAGTCATCGAGGTGAACCGTGACTTTGTCGATGTTCATGTAGGCCTGAGCAAGCCAGCGCAGGCGGACCTCCATTCGTTGGCCGGAGCAGAGGCGCAGGTCGAACCACAGGTCGAAGTCCTGGTATTCGAAGTTCCGGGTGAAGTCTTCTCGTCGCACCTCTTTCGTGGCGATGAGGCGATCACTGTCGTAGCAGTACACGTCCAGGAGCGCGACGGGGACGTTGTTGGCGTTGTTGTTGTCAATCATGACTCGAAAGACAGCCTTGCCCGCGCCAGAGCCCCAGTTCGTGGCATAGGGCCCATAGACGAGCGTGCCACGCGTGTACCCTGCCGTGTTCACGGCCCAGCCGGCGCCTTCGGCATAACCCATGGCATGCGGCAGGTCCGTCTCTGCCTCGTAGATGAACGTCCTGTCGAAGGTTTCCGCTGATGCGTGAAGCGGTAGGGCCAGCAGGGCGAGGAGAACCGCACACAGCCTGGGTGTCATGGACGTGCCTTGGAACCGCGAGGGGAGGCAAATCCTGACGTTGGTTGGCGGGGTAAGGAAATTCGTGGGTGGTAATGAATGGCGTCGCGTCTGGAGTGCGTCTGACCCTGGGCTACGACCCGGGGCGGGCCGGTCGCGCGGGCTGCGGGTTGCCTGCTCGACGGCTTCGTCCTAGAGGCGGCGTTGGCTCTCGGGAACAAAGTCGTTCCGGACTTTGTCGATATGTACGAACGTACACATCCTCCATGACTGCTCGCCGCCATGACCCAGACCGACGCGACCGCATCATCGATGCCGCGCTCGCCGTCATCGCGGAGGGTGGGGTGGCGGGAACGTCACATCGCCGGGTCGCCGACCGCGCCGGGGTGCCGCTGGGGTCGATGACCTACCACTTCACCAGCATGGAGGAGCTCCTGCACGAGTCCTTCACGCGCTTCGCCGAGCGCATCAGCGAGCGCTTCGCCGCGCGACTCTCGGCGGTGTCCAATCCGAGCCAGCTCGCCTCGGCCATCGTCGACCTGGTGCACTCGGACCTCGTGGAGGGGCCCGATGACCTGGTGCTGACGCTGGAGCTCTACACCCTCGCCGCCCGGAAGCCCGCCTTCCGGCAGATCACCCACGACTGGATGCGCCGCAGCCGCGACGTGCTCGAACAACATGTCGACGCGAAGACCGCCCACAAGCTCGATGCCTTGATTGAAGGGCTGTTCATCCACGTCAGCCTCGATGCCACACCGCATGGCCGCGACGTCACTCGCGACGCCGTGCTCCGATTCCTCTCATCCTAGAGCCGCCTCACCATGACCTCCCCCCTCCGGCCCCCGGTGCCCCGCGAGCACCGAGCCGCCCGCGCCGCCGTGGCGGTGCTGTTCCTCACCAACGGCGCCATCCTGGCCAACCTGTTGCCGCGCTATCCGCAGATCAAATCCGACCTCGGGCTCAGCAATGCCCAGTACGGCCTCGCCGTCGCGTCCTTCCCGTTCGGCGCTCTGATGGCGGGACTGGCCGCGGGAGCGCTCATCCGCCGCTTCCGCTCGTCTCGGGTCGCCGTGGCTGGGACCGTGCTCACGGGACTGGGAATGCTATTTGCCAGCATCGCACCGTCGTGGGCGGTGCTCGCCGGGACGCTCTTCCTCGCGGGCAGCATGGATGCCATCACCGACGTGGCGCAGAACTCCCATGGCCTGCGGGTGCAGCGGCTCTACGGTCGCTCCATCCTCAATTCCTTTCACGCCATCTGGAGCATCGGCGCCGTGCTCGGGGGACTCATGGGCGGGCTCGCCGCGGGCCTCAACGTGCCGCGCGGCCTGCATCTGGGCTTCTCCGCGCTCCTCTTCTCCGCCGTGTCGCTGACCGCCTTGCGCTTCCTGCTCCCCGGCCCCGAGCCCACCGCCTCCACCGAGCCACCCGCGTCCGCGACTCAAGAAGAGGGCGGCCAGGCGCGGCGTGGAACCTCGGGTCGACTCCGTCTGGGATTGACCGTCACCGCGCTGGTCATGATTGCCCTGGGCGGGGCGCTCGTCGAAGACGCCGGGATGACCTGGGCGGCTGTCTATCTCTCCGGGACGCTGGGCGCGGGTGTCACCGTGGCTTCGCTCGGATACGTGGCGCTCGTGGGCGCGCAGTTCGTCGGACGCATGCTCGGCGACAGGCTCGTCGACAGGTTCGGGCAGCGCGCCGTGGCTCGGGCGGGAGGGGCCCTCACGGCGCTCGGCATGGGCACAGCGCTGCTGTTCCCCTCGGTGCCCGCCACCATCTCCGGGTTCGCGCTCGCGGGCTTCGGAGTCTCGACGCTGGTGCCCGCCGCCATGCACGGCGCCGACGAGCTGCCTGGGTTGCGGCCGGGTACGGGCCTGACGCTCGTGAGCTGGTTGATGCGCCTGGGCTTCCTCCTGTCGCCTCCCATCGTCGGCCTCGTCGCCGACGCGGTGGGCCTGCGGGTGGGCCTGCTCGTGGTGCCCATCGCAGGAGTGCTCGTGCTGGCCTTGTCCGGCGTGCTGTCGGCGACCCGCGTGTCGGACAGACGCGCCGGCTGAGCCGTCACGGCCCTGGCGACCTGGGGTGGGGTGCGGCGACACCCGGAAGGCCCTCGACGACCCGAGTGGCGTGCTGGGTTCGTATACAGCTCGGACCGTATTCCGGAGGCGTCTTGAGCCAGCTGGGTGGGATGAGAGGGGCCGCCGCGCTCCTGGGGCTGTTCATGGGAGTGGCGTGCAGCTCACCCAAGTCCGAGGACCCCGCGCTGGCGTCCCAGGAGGCGCGGGTCCTGACGACCTCGCCCGCCTTTCTCCGGACGGGCTTCACGCAGACGGTCCTCACGGACGGGCGGGTCCTCCTCGCCGGCGGTACCGCCCAGGGGGCTCCCAGCGATTTCCGGACCTGTGAGCTGTACACCCCAGGCGCCTCCACGCTTTGGAGCACCACGGGAAGCCTGTTGACCGCTCGCCACGAGCATGCCGCCACGCGCCTGTCGGACGGCCGCGTCCTGGTCTCCGGTGGCGTCACCCCTGGCGGCATTGGCAGGAGCGCCGAACTCTACGACCCGACCACGGGCCTCTGGTCCGCCACGGGCTCGCTCCAGATCGCCCGGGCTCGCCACACCCAGACGCTCCTGCCCGACGGCAAGGTGCTGGTGGTGGGCGGCGACAACCCTGACTCCACCCAGGGGCTCGCGTCCGCGGAGCTCTTCGACCCGGCCACCGGAACGTGGGCCCTGACGGCCGCGCCCACCCACACCTATTCGGGTCACACGGCCACGTTGCTCAAGCAGGGGGACGTGCTCGTGCTCGGCAATCGCATCCAGCACGAGCGGTACAACCCCACGACCCACACCTGGTCATCTGTGGGGAACAGCAACAACGTGCTGGCCTCCGGCCACTCCGCGACCGTGCTGACGAAGACCGTCCCGGGGCTGGTCCTGGTGGTGGGCCCGCGCTGGGTCAATGACGTGCCGGGACAGGTGGCCTCCCTCTTCGACCCGGTGACGAACACCTGGTCCGCCTCGGGGAGTGTTCCCTTCGTGCGCACGGGCCACGCCGCCGTCGAGCTGAGCAATGGCACCGTGCTCGTGGTGGGCGGTCTGAATCCCACCACCGGCGTTCCGGTGACGTCCGCGGCGCGGTTCGACATCGGCACCAACGGGTGGACGACGATGCCGGCGCTCGTGCGGGCGCGCCGGGACTTCAAGGTGTCGCTCATCGGCTCCGCGCCCGATCAGGTGCTCATCAACGGCGGATGGACCCGGGACGTGAGTGGAACAACCTGGACCCGTCAGCCCAGCGAGCTGTACTCGACGGGGTGCGTTCCGCGGACGACGTGCCCCGCGATTGGAGGGCAGTGCGGAACTCCCTCGGATACCTGTGGCGGGACGCTCGACTGCGGCACCTGTTCCACGGGTTACATCTGCAACTCCCAGTTCATGTGCGAGTCCACCTGTCAGCCCAACCCGTCCACCTGTATCGGCCTCTGTGGCTGCGTCTCCAACGGCTGTGGGGAGATCATGAACTGTGGCTCTTGTGCCGACGGCGGCTCTTCGTGTCCCACCGGGCAGCAGCGCTGCTGTGACGGCAGCTGCGGGACGAAGGCCGAGTGCCTGATTATCGCGTGCGCCTCGCCCTCCGCGCAGGTGGACAACCCCGAGCCGCCCTGCGACGAAGAGTCGATGTGACGGAACGAGGACAGGGTCTCTCATCGTGGCCCTGGATCCAAGGGCGGGCACGCAAGTACAACCTGGGAATGCGGGCACGTCGCTCGCAGCCCAGGGACACATGCTCGCCAACCTCCACAACGCCGACATTCCCCAGCCCGTGCTCGACGTCATTGCCCGGCTGCGCGAGCTGGGCCACGCCGTGTACCTGGTGGGCGGCTGCGTCCGGGACATGGTGCGCAAGGTCCCCCCGAAGGACTTCGACGTCGCCACCAGCGCGCTCCCCGAGGAGGTCCAGCGCGCCTTCCGCAAGGTCATCCCCACGGGCATCCAGCACGGCACCGTCACCGTCGTGCAGGGCGGCACCCACGTCGAGGTGACGACATTCCGCTCGGAAGGGGACTACCTCGACGGCCGCCGGCCCAGCTCCGTCGCATTCGAGCGCGACATCGTCAAGGACCTGTCCCGCCGCGACTTCACCATCAACGCGATGGCCTACAACCCGTTGGACCGCGACCTCGCGGACCCCTTCGGCGGCCAGACGGACCTCCAGGCCCAGCTCATCAAGTGCGTGGGCTCGGCGCTGGAGCGCTTCTCCGAGGACGGCCTGCGCCCCATGCGCGCGGTCCGCTTCGCCGCCGTGCTCGGCTTCACCCTGGACCCCGACACCCGAGACGCCATCCCCGCCACGCTCGGAGTGTTCCGCAAGGTCGCCCTGGAGCGCGTGCGCGAGGAGCTGACCAAGCTGCTGCTCTCTCCGCGCGCGGAGGGCGGGCTCGTGCTGCTCAAGGACACCGGGCTGATGGACGTGTTCCTCCCCGAAGTGGCCCAGGCCACCCCGGACGCCGCCCGGCTCGCTCGTGCCGCCGTGCAGGCCGCGCCAGCGGAAATCGAGCTGCGCATGGCCGCGCTGCTCGCGGACCTCGTCGACCGCACCCAGGCCCGGGAAATTGGCCTGCGGCTCAAGTTCCCCAACAAGGTCGCGGACCTCGTCGCCCTGCTGGTGGAGACCGCGAAGCTGGAGGAGCGCGTCTCGGACGCGGACCCCGCGCTGCGTCGGCTCCTGGCTCGCGTGGGGCCGCCCCAGCTTCCCCAACTCGTCGCCGTGGCGAGGGCCCGAGTCCAGGTCCGCGCTCCAGAGCGGGTGGCGGAGGTGGAACGCCTGTTCGCGCGGCTGGAGGCACTGGCCGCCGCGAAGCCGCCCCTGGTGCCCAAGGACCTGGCGCTCACGGGGGGCGACATCATGGCCACCCTCGCCGTCGGCCCGTCTCCCATCGTCGGGGAGGCGACACGCTTCCTCATGGACTCGGTGCTCGACGAGCCGGCCCTGAACACCGCCGAGGGCCTCAAGCAGCGGCTCCAGGCCTGGCAGGCCGCGCGCGCGGGGGCCTGAGCCCGACTGGTGGGCCGCCCTCCCACCGGGCTGCCAACGAGCCTCCACCGAGCCCCTACCGAGCTTCTACCGAGTGCCCAACCCGCCTCCGGGGTCGGGTTTGGGGAGCTCCCCGCGTCCTGCCGCGTGCGCCCGGAAGCCGGGGCGTGTAGGAAGGGGCACCATGCGAGTCGTCGTTGCGATGAGCGGCGGGGTGGATTCCTCGGCCGCTGCCGCCCTGCTCAAGGAGCAGGGCCACGAAGTCATCGGCATCACCCTGCGCGTCTGGTCCTACGAGGGCAAGGCGAAGTGTGGGAGCTGCTGCAGTCCGGACGACATCGATGACGCGCGCGCCGTCGCCCAGACGTTGGGGATTCCGTTCTACGTCGCCAACGCGGAGGAGATCTTCCAGGACCGCGTCGTCAATCCCTTCGTCCAGTCCTACCTCGGCGGCCGCACGCCCATCCCCTGCGTGGCGTGCAACCGCGACGTGAAGTTCAACTTCCTCCTCAAGCGCGCCCGGGCGCTCGGGGCCCGGCTGGCGACCGGCCACTACGCGCGCGTGGAGGAGACGGACGGCCGCTACGTCCTGCGCCGCGCCGTCGACGCCGCGAAGGACCAGAGCTACTTCCTCTTCACGCTCGGCCAGGACGAGCTGCGCGACATCGTCTTCCCCGTCGGGGACATGACGAAGGCGGAGGTCCGCGCCGTCGCCGAGCGCCACGGCCTGGTCACCAGCCACAAGCCGGAGAGCATGGAGATCTGCTTCGTGCCGGACGGAGACTACGCGGGCTTCGTGGAGAAGGTCGCCGGTCCCCAGCCCTCGGGCGAGGTCGTCGACACGGAGGGGAACGTGCTCGGCACCCACCAGGGCATCCACCGCTACACGGTGGGGCAGCGCAAGGGGCTCAACCTGGGTGGCGGAGAGGTGCGCTACGTCCAGCGGCTGGAGCCTGACACGCACCGCGTGGTGGTGGGCAGCGCCGAGCAGACGGGGCGTGATCGCTTCGGCCTGCTCCAGCCCCACTGGGTTGACGCGCCGCCGTCGCCGGAGACGCCCGTGGAGGTCCGCATCCGGCACCGCCACGCGGGGGCCTCGGGGCGTGTGGAGATCTCCCCCCATGGTCTCGTTTCGGTGAAGCTGGATGCCCCCGCGCGCGCCGTCACCCCAGGACAGGCCGCGGTGGTCTACGCTCAGGACAAGGTGCTGGGTGGTGGTTGGATCGTCTGAGCTCGAGTCGGCTTGAGGAAGGAAGCAGGACAATGGCGCGGCGTCTCATGGGATGTCTGCTCGTGGTCTCGACGGCCGGCCTGCTTTCCGCCTGCAAGGAGCGCTCGGACAAGCCCATCGCCGGGTTGCTCGCGGCCGGAGCCCCGGTGCTGCGCACGCAGGGCAAGGAGCAGCGCACCGTCGCCGTCGGCGCCCAGCTCACCGGGGACATGCTGCTCACCGCCACCGGCCCCGCCGTGCTGGAGTACTTCGGCGGTGGCCTGAGGTTCCTGGAGAAGGGTGACACGCTGGAGGTCGGCGACGCGGACGAGGCGAAGCTGCACGGCTCCAACCTCCCGTCCCACCGCTGGGTGGACGGCGCCGTGCAGGAGGCGCCTCGCGCGCTGCGCATTGTCGCCGCCCGCTACACCAACGTGCAGGTGACGCCCAAGAGTGCGCATGAGGACGCGTACTCGTCCACCCAGTACTTCGTCGCCTTCTTCACGCCCAACGGCCTGCAGAGGATGGGCTCCGACACCGAGCACGAGGGGCCTCACACGCCGCTGCCCGCGCCGCCGTTCCGTCCCAAGGTGCCCTTCATCCATGCGGGGGACCTGGGGGAGGGGGAGCTGGTGGCGGTGGTGGATGATGGCTTCGCCGTGGCGGAGACGGATGACCTGGCCACCGCGGTGCTCCTGGAGGGCCGCGAGGTGCCCCTGGGCCGCACCGTCCGCCTGCTGGTGCCGGATGGCGCGGAGGTCATCCTGAAGGGCAAGGATGGCTCCGAGGTGGAGGTCGAAGGCCCCGTGGACCTGCGCCTGCGCTGAGGGAGAGGGCGGGCCGGTTTGTCCTCGCGGGTGCGCCTTCTGTAGAGTCCACCGTCCCTCGGCGGAGGTGTCCCATGACGAGGAGTGAGCTCATCGAGCGCATCGCGGCGCGTGCACCCCACGTCCCGCGGCGGGAGTTGGAGGCCATTGTCCATGCGGTCTTCGACTGCATGGCGGAGGCGCTCGTGGCGGGAAAGCGCATCGAGCTGCGAGGCTTCGGCGTCTTCTCCCTGCGCACGCGTCGCGCCCGGACGGGGCGCAACCCGAAGACAGGGCAGAGCGTGTCCGTGCCGGAGCGCCGCACGCTCAGCTTCGCCGCCGGCAAGGAGCTGCGCGCGCGGCTCAATGCCCCCGAGCCCCGAAAGGAGCCCGTGGCGGCAGTGCTCCCTTCGGTGGCGCTCGCCTCGGCGGTGGTGCCGGTGACGTCCGTGGCGCGGTGACAAACGCGGCCCTGGAGGCCGCCTTCCGTGAATTTGACCGGGTGGGGGGTGGGGCGTACCTTCCCCCTCGACGCCGACGCTACAGGCCGCAACACGGACTCGTGTGGCCCGCTCTGTCCGCGCGCGAGGATTCCTGAGTCATGCGAGACGCCCACCGGATGAAGGAGAAGTTCGACGTCTCTCTCGACAACCGGCAGATTGTGAGCCTGTTGATCGCCGGCATCGTCGTGCTCGGCGCCGTCTTCGTGTTGGGTGTCGTGGTGGGCAAGAAGCTCGCCGGTGACGTGCAGACGGCCAGCGCCCCCGACCTGCTCTCCGCGCTGGATGCCAATGCCCAGGCGCTTCAGGCCGTGCGGCAGAAGGACTCCGCGCTCACGTTCCAGGACGAGCTGACGCGCAAGGCCAGCGCGGAGCCCGTCGCCGTCGCCCCGAAGCCCGCCCCCGCGAAGCCCGCCGCCGCTCCCGCCGAGAAGCCCGCGCCCAAGCCGCCCGAGCCCGTGAAGACGGCCGCGATGGCGCCGACGCCAGATCCGGACACCGGCGAGCTGCCCCCGGAGGAGCCCTCCGAGGAGCCCGTGGCCGTCGCGGAGACGCCCAAGCCGGCGCCTGTCGCGGAGACGCCCAAGCCTGTCGCCGAGAAGCCCACCGCCGCTCCCGCCGAGAAGCCCGCGACTGTCGCCGCCAAGCCCGCACAGGTGTCGGGGAAGGTGGAGACGGCGGCCGTGCCCACTCGGACGACGCAGAAGGAGGGGGGCAGCGGGATGAAGGAAGCCCTGGCCCGCGCCGCGCAGTTGCCGGACCCGGCGGTGAAGGGTGGGGCGTTCACGCTCCAGCTGTCGGCCTTCCAGGACAAGCAGGAGGCCGACCGGTTCATGGCCCGGTTGCGTGATAGGGGTTATGCCCCGTATATCGTCACGGCGGAGGTGGCAGGTAAGGGCACCTGGTACCGCGTGCGCATGGGCACCTTCGCCTCGAAGGACGCTGCGACGCGGTATCTGTCAGACTTCAAGCGTGAGACCCAGCTCGACGCGTTCGTGGCCGGCACGAACTGAGAGCGGGCGAGGAAGACGGGAAGCACCATGACGACGACTAGGCGGGTGGAGAAGCCCTGGGGCCACGAGCTCATCTGGGCCCACACCGAGCGCTACGTGGGCAAGCTGCTGCACGTGAAGCAGGGCCACAAGCTCAGCCTGCAGTACCACAACCAGAAGGACGAGACGATCCACGTCCAGAGCGGCAAGCTGCTCTTCATCGTCGATGAGGGACAGGGGCTCATCGAGAAGGAGATGAACCCGGGGGAGAGCTACCACATCAAGCCCCTCACCAAGCACCGCATGGTGGCCCTCACCGACTGCGACATCCTCGAGGTCAGCACGCCCGAGCTGGATGACGTCGTTCGGTTGGAGGACTCCTACGGTCGCACCGGCACCAGCAAGGCGTAGTCGCTGCGCCGTGCAGGCGCGGCTCGCCCTTCAGTCGCGGGCCGCGTTGTTGGGATTGCGGGTCCACTTGTCGACGGTGCCGTCACCGTCCAGGTCCTCGCCGATGCGGTCCACCTGGCCCGCCTCCCAGTACTCCCAGTAGTCCACGCGCCCATCCGAGTTGGTGTCGCGCTCCTTCCGCACCAGGACGCCGCGCTCGTAGAAGGTGACGCTGTCGGTGCGGCCATCGCCGTCGAAGTCCCGCTCGCGGCGCGTGTTGGCCCCCTTCTCGTAGAAGTAGGTGGCGTCCACCTTGCCGTCGTAGTCCAGGTCCATCACCTCGCGCATCAGCGCGCCCACGTCGTCGAAGTAGCGCGTCAGGTCCACCCGGCCGTCCCAGTTCAGGTCCAGCTCCTGGCGCACCTTGCGGAAGCGCTCCTCGCCATTCGCGCCCGCGTCCGCCACCGTGTACGTCCACACGTCCGGCTTTCCGTCGCCGTTCACGTCCAGCTGCGTGACGTGCTCGTCGCGCGAGCGCTCCGGCTGGATGGACTCGGCCGAGCCGGACGAGGTGGGTGAGGAGCTACCCGGGGTCCCGGTGCCGCGCTCCGCGGACTTGTCCCTGGCGCAGCCGGTGAGCAGGCCGGAAGTCATCAACCCGAGGAAAATCCAGCGCTTGCAGCGGCTCATTCAGTGCTCCCGGGACGCAGGGGCCTCTGCGCCGAGTCGTGTGCACGAGATGCTTTCGCGCGCCACGTCATTCCATATATTTTCACATATCGCCATGGCCCGAAAGAAGATCAGCACCACCATCTACATCACCCCGGAGCAGAACGAGCTCCTCAAGGCGCTGAACCAGAAGACGAAGGTGCCCGTGGCCGAGTACATCCGCCAGGGCATCGACCTGGTCCTGGAGAAGTACAAAGCGCAGCTGCCGGGGCAGGCGACCTTCGACGAGATTTGAGAGAGAGACGAGGCGCGACGTGAAGAGCATGCAGGGCAAGCGAGTGGTGGTTTTGGGGGGCGCGGGCTTCGTGGGCTCGCACCTGTGCGAGCGCCTTCTGGATGACGGTGCGGCCGCCGTGACGGCCGTGGACAACCTCATCACCGGCAACGAGGAGAACATCCGCACGCTGCAAGGGCGGCCGGGCTTCAGCTATGTGAAGGCGGATATCGTCGACGGCATCCCCGTGAAGGAGCCGTTCGACTACATGTTCAACATGGCGTCGCCCGCGTCGCCCATCGACTACGCGAACCTCCCGCTGGAGACGCTGCGTGTGGGCTCCATCGGCACGGAGAACGGGCTGAAGCTGGCGGAGGCGAACAAGGCCGTCTTCCTGATGGCGTCCACCTCCGAGGTGTACGGAGATCCGCTGGTGCACCCGCAGCGCGAGGACTACTGGGGCAACGTCAATCCCATTGGCCCGCGTTCGGTGTACGACGAGGCCAAGCGCTACGCGGAGGCGGTGACGGCGGCCTACGGTCGCAAGGGCGTGCAGGTCCGCATCGTTCGCATCTTCAACACCTACGGCCCGCGCATGCGGCTCAACGACGGCCGTGTGGTCCCGGCCTTCGTGGGCCAGGCGCTCAAGGGCGAGGACTTCACCGTCTTCGGCGATGGCAGCCAGACGCGCTCGTTCTGTTACGTGAAGGACCTGGTGGACGGCCTGGTCCGGCTCGCGCTGTCGGACGAGCCCAACCCGGTCAACATCGGCAACCCCCGGGAGATGACCATCCGTCAGTTCGCGGAAGCCGTGCGCGCGGCGGCGGGCGGTGGCGGGAGCATCATCGAGAAGCCCCTGCCCAAGGATGATCCCAAGCAGCGTCAGCCAGACATCACCCGCGCCCGTACGCTGCTGGGCTGGGAGCCCAAGGTGCCTCTGGAAGAGGGTTTGCGGGAGACCATCGCGTGGTTCCGCGAGGTTGCCGTGCGGCGATCCCCGGCATAGGTTGCCGCCGCGAGATTCTGGAATCAAAGACAGTTTGGCCACGGCCGGGTGGCGGGGAGACGGAAGCGTGAAAGTCCTGGTGACGGGTGGAGCGGGCTTCATCGGCTCGCACGTGTGCGATGAGTTCCTGAAGGCGGGACACGAGGTCATCGCGTTGGATGACCTGTCCGGCGGCAAGAAGGAGAACCTGGACCCGCGCGTCCGGCTGGCCGTCCATGACATCCGCAGCCGCGAGGCCGCGGAGCTCATCAAGTCGGAGAAGCCCCAGGTGCTCTGTCACCTGGCGGCGCAGATGGACGTGCGGCGCAGCGTGGATGATCCGGGCTTCGACGCGGACGTGAACATCCGCGGCATGCTCAATCTGCTGGAGGCCTCGCGCGTTTCCGGCGTGAAGAAGGTCATCTTCAGCTCCACCGGCGGCGCCATCTACGGCGAGCAGGACGTGTTCCCAGCGACCGAGTCCCACGCGACGCGCCCGGTGTCCCCGTACGGCGTCTCCAAGGCGGCGGGCGAGCTGTACCTGGGCTACTACCGGGCCCAGTACGGCCTGCAGTACGTCGCCCTGCGCTACGCCAACGTGTACGGCCCGCGACAGAACCCGCACGGTGAAGCGGGTGTGGTGGCCATCTTCTGCCAGCGCCTGCTCTCCGGGCAGGGCTGCACCATCTTCGGAGAGGGCAAGCAGACCCGCGACTTCGTCTTCGGGCCCGACGTGGCCCGGGCGAACCGGCTGGCCTTCGAGAAGGACTACGTGGGCGCCATCAACATCGGCACCGGCGTGGAGACCGACATCAACCGCCTCTACGCGCTGCTGGCCGAGGCCGCGGGCTCCACGGCCGCGGTGGCCCATGCGCCCGGCAAGCCCGGCGAGCAGCTTCGCTCGTGCATCGACAACTCGCTCGCGAAGAAGGTGCTCGGCTGGGAGCCGACCGCCGACCTGCGCGAGGGGGCGCGCCGCACCGTCGCCTACTTCCGCGAGAAGGCCGAGCCGGTCCGCGTCCACGGCTGAGGCTGGCTGACGGGAGGCAGGGCAGGGGAGTCCGGGAGGAAGTCGCCGCTCCCGGACGGGGCCTCGTGTCCTGTCGTCCCCAGGTGGCCGGGCGTCCGTTCAGGGGAACACGGTGGTTGGGGAACAATCGGGCGCCCCCGGCGGGTTGCTCGTCTGGCGGGCGTTCGCGCGTAGATTTTCGCGCGGTTCGATGTTAGGCACGCCCGCTTCTTCCGACGAGCGCCACGAACATGCCGGCTGAAAACGCGCACATCCGCAACTTCTGCATCATCGCCCATATCGACCATGGAAAGTCGACGCTGGCTGATCGCCTCCTCGACAAGACGGGGACGCTGAGCAAGCGCGAGGCGCAGGCCCAGTTCCTCGACAACATGGACATCGAGCGCGAACGGGGCATCACGATCAAAGCCCAGTCCGTGCGGATGAACTACACCGCGAAGGACGGCAAGCAGTACATCCTCAACCTCATCGACACGCCGGGGCACGTCGACTTCGCGTACGAAGTCAGCCGCAGCCTGGCCGCGTGCGAGGGTGCGTTGCTGGTGGTGGACGCGTCGCAGGGCGTGGAGGCGCAGACGCTGTCCAACGTCTACATGGCGTTGGACCACGACCTGGAGATCATCCCGGTCATCAACAAGATCGACCTGCCCAGCGCGGACGTCGACCGCACCCGCGCCGAGATTGAAGACGTCATCGGCATCGACGCCTCCGTGGCCGTGCCGGCTTCCGCGAAGGAAGGCATCGGCATCCACGAGATCCTGGAGGCCGTGGTCGCGCGGGTGCCGCCGCCGACGGGCTCGCCGGACGCGCCGCTCAAGGCCCTCATCTTCGACTCCTGGTACGACAACTACCGGGGGGTGGTGACGCTGGTGCGCGTGCTGGAAGGCACGCTCAAGCTCAAGCAGAAGATCAAGCTGTTCAGCAACAACAAGGTCTTCGAGGTGCAGGAGCTGGGTGTCTTCACCCCGTTCTCCCGCCCCGTCCAGCAGCTGATGGCCGGCGAAGTGGGCGTGCTGGTCGCCAACATCAAGGAGCTGCTGGACGCGAAGGTCGGCGACACCGTCACGGAGGAGGCCCGGCCGACGCTGGAGCCGTTCCCCGGCTTCCAGGAAGTGAAGCCGATGGTGTTCTCCGGCATCTTCCCGATTGAATCCGACCAGTACGAGAACCTGCGTGACGCGCTCGCGAAGCTGAAGCTCAACGACTCCGCCTTCACGTACGAGCCCGAGTCGTCCACGGCGCTCGGCTTCGGGTTCCGCTGCGGCTACCTGGGCCTGCTGCACATGGAGATCGTCCAGGAGCGCCTGGAGCGCGAGTACAACCTGAACCTCATCACCACCGCGCCCAGCGTGGTGTACCGGATCACCAGCGGCAAGGGTGACGTCCAGTTCGTGGACAACCCGGCCAAGCTGCCGCCGGTGCAGAACATCGCGAAGTTCGAGGAGCCCATCCTCACCTGTCACATCCACGTCCCCAACGACCACCTGGGCGCCATCCTGAAGCTGTGCCAGGACCGCCGCGGTGTGCAGAAGGACATGAAGTACCTGGGCAGCAGCGGGCAGCGCGTGCAGGTGACGTACGAGATGCCGATGGCCGAGGTGGTCTTCGACTTCTTCGACAAGCTCAAGAGCGTGTCGCGCGGCTACGCCAGCCTGGACTACGAGCTGACCGGCTACCAGGAGGCGGACCTGGCGCGCCTGGACATCCTCATCAACGGGGAGCCGGTGGACGCGCTGAGCGTCATCGTGCACCGCGAGCGCGCCTACCTGCGCGGTCGCGAGGTCTGCGCGAAGCTGAAGGAGGTCATCCCGAAGCAGATGTACGAGGTGGCCATCCAGGCGGCCATCGGCGCGAAGATCATCTCCCGTGAGACCATCTCCGCCATGCGCAAGAACGTGCTCGCCAAGTGCTACGGTGGCGATATCAGCCGCAAGCGCAAGCTCCTCGAGAAGCAGAAAGAGGGCAAGAAGCGCATGAAGCAGGTGGGTACGGTGGAGATTCCGCAGGAGGCCTTCCTCGCGGTCCTCAAGTCGGAGCAGTAGCCATGAACGCTGCCAGTCCTTCCGCCAATCCTCCCGCGAAGCTGGCGACCGCGATGGCGGCCCGGCGCACCCCTGAACAGGTGCGCGCGCGCCGCAAGCTGCTGTGGCGGGAGATGCTCACCAGCCTGTGGGCCCCGCTGTGCATCGTCGCGCTGGTGCTGTTCCCGTACACGATGCTCATCGAGTTCGTGCCCGCGGCGGCCGCGTGGGCCCAGCCCGCGATGAAGGGGCTGGGGCTCTTGATGGTGGCGTACTTCGTGGCGCTGCTGGTGTGGCGCAACGTGTCGCCCCGCGAGAAGCAGCTGCGCCGGATGCGGCACGAGGCACATGAGCTCATCTCCGAGAACGAGCGCATCCTCCAGAAGCCGCAGGTGCGCGAGAAGGTCTCCCCGCTGGTGGCCGAGCAGATCACCGACCAGGCGCTGAAGGTGGAGTCGGCCTCGGCCGAAGGGGACATGGAGCGGCTGCCCCGCGAGGTGAAGGCGCTCGACGCGCTCACCGCGCAGCACCTGGGGGCGTTCCGCAAGGAGTCACCCATGGACTTCGTGGGCGGCTTCGTGAAGATGCTGCTGGTCGCCCTGGTGTTCCGGACGTTCATCGTGGAGCCGTACCGGATTCCCTCCGGCTCCATGCTGCCCACGCTCCAGATTGGTGATCAGGTCTTCATCAACAAGTTCATCTACGGGGTGCGAGTCCCGTTCGCCAACGTGGTGCCGTTCGTCATCGTCCGGCCTCCGGGGCGCGGCGACGTCGTCGTGTTCAACAACCCCGTCAACGAGGCCACCGACTACATCAAGCGCGTGGTGGGCGTGCCGGGTGACACGGTGGAGATCTTCGACGGCGTGGTCCACATCAACGGCCAGCCGCAGACGCGCGAGAGCATCAACCCCGAGTACATCGTCAACAACATCACCGACGACGGACGGTGGTTCGACCAGCAGGAGTCGCTGTTCCGGGAGGACCTGAGCGGCGTGACGCACAGCGTGCTCCAGACGCCCACGCGGATGCCTCGGCATGAGGGCCCCTATGTGGTGCCCGAGGGCCACGTCTTCGTCATGGGTGACAACCGGGACAACAGCTCTGACAGCCGCCACGGCCTGGGCATCACCGGCTACGGCAAGACGGAGTTCGTGCCCTACGGCCACATCAAGGGCAAGGCGATGGTGGTGTGGCTGTCGCTGGGCTACCACGGCCTGCTGCACGGCCTGTTCGGTGGCACCGGCCTGCGGTTGGACCGGTTCTTCGAACCCGTTCGCTAGGGAGTTTCTGGAAATCGTTTCCTGTACGGTTCGTACAGGGGGTGGTCCTCCATGAACTCCATGTCCGTTCCTGCGTCGTTGTCCTCGATGATGGCGGCCCGGCGCACCCCTGAACAGGCGCGCGCCTGGCGCCGGCTGCTCTGGCGGGAGCGACTCTCCAGCCTGTGGGCGCCGGTGTGCATCGCCGCCTTGCTGATGCTCCCGTACACGCTGCTCATCGAGTTCGTGCCCGCGGCGGCGAGCCAGGCGCAGCCGGTGATGAAGGGCCTGGGCCTGCTGCTGGTGGCGTACTGGCTCGCCCTCCTCGTCGGGCGCCGTGTGTCGTCGAAGTGGCGCGACGCGCGGCTCGCCGCGTCGGACCTGCTCGAACAGGACGCGCGGGTGCTCTCCAAGCAGCCCGTGCGCGAGAAGCTGGCTCCGGGAGTCGCCGAGCTCATCGCCGAGCAGGCCCTGAAGGTAGAGGCCGCGTCGGTGCGAGGCGACCTGGGGGCGCTGCGCTCCGAAGTGGGGGCCCTGGAGGTCCTCACGGAGAAGCACCTGGGCGCGTTCCGCAAGGAGTCGTCCATGGACTCCGTGGTGGGCTTCGCGAAGCTGATGCTCGTCGCCGTGGTGTTCCGGTCGTGCTTCGTGGAGCCGTACCGGATTCCCTCCGGCTCCATGCTGCCCACGATGGAGATTGGCGATCAGGTCTTCATCAACAAGTTCATCTACGGCGTGCGCATCCCCTTCGTGAACGTGGTGCCGTTCGTCATCGTCCGGCCTCCGGGGCGCGGCGACGTCATCGTCTTCAACAACCCCCTCGACGAGGCCAGCGACTTCACCAAGCGCGTGGTGGGCGTGCCCGGCGACACGGTGGAGCTGTTCGACGGCGTGGTCCACATCAACGGCCAGCCGCAGCCTCGCGAGAGCGTGGACAGCGCGTTCGTCGTCCACAACCTCACCGACGACGGGCAGTGGTACGACCAACAGGAATCCCTGTACCGGGAGAACCTGGGGGGCGTGACGCACAGCGTGCTCCAGACACCCACGCGGATGCCTCGGCACGAGGGCCCCTACGTGGTGCCCGAGGGGCACGTGTTCGTCATGGGCGACAACCGGGACAACAGCGCCGACAGTCGTCACGGCCTGGGCATCACCGGCTACGGAAGGACGGAGTTCGTTCCGTACGGCCACATCAAGGGCAAGGCGATGGTCGTCTGGGCTTCGTTGGGCCACCGGGGCCTGCTGCACGGCCTGTTCGGTGGCACCGGCCTGCGGTTGGACCGGTTCTTCGAGCCCGTGCGCTGACCCACACCCGAGGGGCAGGCGGGCCGGCGCGCCTCGGACGGTGCTTGACGCGCCGCACGGCCCGGGGTACGCGGCGGCCCCGGCCATGAGACACCTCCTTGGAATCGAAGGCTGGCGCCGGGACGAGCTCGAAGCGGTGCTCGACAGGGCGCGCGCGCACCTGCCTGGTGGTCCAGACGTCACCCACACCCTGCGCGGCAAGGTGGTCGCCAACCTCTTCTTCGAGGACTCCACCCGGACGCGCACCTCGTTCCACATGGCCGCCCGAGGCCTGGGCGCCGGCGTCCTCAACTGGAGCCCCTCCGGCTCGTCCACGTCGAAGGGCGAGACGCTGCTGGACACCGCCCGCAACATCGAGGCGACGGGCCCGGTGGCCATCGTCATGCGCCACCGCTCCTCCGGCGCGCCCCACCTGGTGGCCAAGCACGTCCGCTGCGCTGTCATCAACGCGGGGGACGGCACGCACGAGCACCCCTCCCAGGCCCTCCTGGACGCCTTCACGCTGCGCCAGCACTGGGGAGGCCTGGACGGCCGCACGGTGCTCATCGTCGGCGACATCCTCCACAGCCGCGTGGCCCGCTCCAACCTCTGGTGCCTGAAGGCCCTGGGCGCGCGGGTGGTCTTCTGTGGCCCTCCCACGCTGGTGCCCCCGGGCCTGGAGTCGCTCGGTGCCGAGGTGACGCACAACCTGGACGCGGTGCTGCCTCACGCGGACGCGGTGATGTGCCTGCGCCTGCAGATGGAGCGCATGGGCGAGGCGTTCCTGCCCTCGACGAAGGAGTACTCGCGCCTGTTCGGCCTCACCCCCGCCCGCGAGGAGCGGATGAAGGCGGGCGCGCTGGTGATGCACCCGGGCCCCATCAACCGCGGGCTGGAGCTGGCGCCCTCGGTGGCGGATGGGCCCCGCAGCGTCATCCTGGAGCAGGTTTCCAACGGCGTCGCCGTGCGGCGGGCCATCCTCGAGGTGTGCGCGTCATGAACTCCACGGTGCTTTTCCGGAGAGGGCGCGTCATCGACCCGCGCAACGGCGTGGATGGAGTCCGCGACGTCCTGGTGCGCGACGGCAAGGTGGCGGAGGTCTCCGACGCGCCGCTCCCCGTGCCCCCGGGCGCGGAAGTCGTGGAGGCCGAAGGGCGCTGGGTGCTGCCGGGCTTCATCGACCTGCACGTGCACCTGCGCGAGCCGGGTGAAGAGGGCAAGGAGACCGTCCTCACGGGCTGCCGCGCCGCCGTGGCCGGAGGCTTCACCGCCGTCGTCGCCATGCCCAACACCAAGGTCGTCAACGACAGCGGGCTCGTCACGGAGCTGGTGCTGTCGCGCGCTCGCGCCGCCGGCCTGTGCCACGTGTACCCCGCGGGCGCGATCACGAAGGGCCTCAAGGGCGAGGAGCTGGCGGAGACGGGCGAGCTGGTGTCCTCCGGCTGCGTCGCCATCACCGACGACGGCCGCCCGGTGATGAACGCGGCCCTGATGCGGCGCGCGCTCCAGTACGCCACGCTCTTCGGCGTGCCCGTCATGGTCCACGAGGAGGACCTGACGCTGTCCGCCGGGGGCGCCATGCACGAGGGCGTCACCTCCACGCGCCTGGGCCTGCGCGGCATCCCCGCCTCGGCGGAGGTGGCCATGGTGGCCCGGGATTTGGTGCTGCTCGAGGAGACGAAGGGCCGGCTGCACATCGCCCACGTGTCCTGCGAGGGCAGCGTGCGCCTCATCCGCGAGGCGAAGCGCCGGGGCCTGCTCGTCACGGCCGAGGCCACGCCCCACCACGTCATCCTGGATGACCGGGCGGTGGGGGACTACGACACCCACGCGAAGATGGCGCCGCCCCTGCGCGCGGACCGGGACGTGGAGGCGCTGCGCGATGCGCTGGTGGATGGCACGGTGGACGCCATCGCCACGGACCACGCGCCCCACGGCGTGCTGGACAAGCAGGTGGAGTTCGAGAAGGGCATCAACGGCATCGTCGGGCTGGAGACGGCCCTGGGGCTGACGCTGGAGCTGGTGCACTCGGGGCTGTTGGGCGCGAATCGGGCGGTGGAGCTGTTGACGCACGGCCCGGCGAAGGCGTTCGGCCTGCCGGGCGGTCACCTGGCTCCCGGGGCCCCGGCGGACATCACCGTGGTGGACCCTTCGGAGGAGTGGACGGTGGATGCCCACCGGTTCTATTCCCGCAGCCGGAATACGCCCTTCCATGGCCGTAAGCAGAAGGGCCGCGTGGTGCAGACCTGGGTTTCTGGCCGGAAGGTGTTCTCCGACGGCCAGGTGAAGGAGTCACGGTAATGACGAAGCGGGCAGTGCTCGCCCTGGCGGATGGCACCACCTTCGAGGGCCGTGCCTTTGGCTCGGTCGGCGAGACGGTGGGTGAGGTGGTCTTCAACACGTCCATGTACGGCTACCAGGAGATCCTCACGGACCCCTCGTACGTCGGGCAGATCCTCACCATGACGTACCCGGAGATGGGCAACGTCGGCGTGACGCCGGAGGACGAAGAGGCCGGCAAGCCGCACGCGGTGGGCATGGTGGTGCGCGCGCTCGCGAGCCAGCCGTCCAACTGGCGCTCGCGCGAGTCGCTGGACGGGTACCTCAAGCGTCACAACGTCGCCGGCATCGAGGGCCTGGACACCCGCCGCCTGGTGCGCCACCTGCGCACCCATGGCGCGCAGATGGGCGTCATCTCCAGCGAGAACCTGTCCCCGGCCGCCCTGTCGGAGCGCGCTCGCACCGCCCACGGCATGGAGGGCCTGGACCTGGCCACCGGCGTGTCGGTGAAGACGCCGTACACCTTCACCGCGCCCTCGCCGGATGTCTTCACCGGCATCGGGGAGGCCCACCCGCAGGGCGAGCCGCGCTTCGACGTGGTCGCCTACGACTACGGCCTCAAGAAGTCGATGCTCCACTTCCTGGTCGACGTGGGCTGCCGCGTGACAGTGGTGCCGGCCAACACCACGGCCGAGGACGTCCTGGCCCGCAAGCCCCACGGCGTCTTCCTGGCCAACGGCCCCGGAGACCCGGCGGCGGTGAAGGGCGCGGACCGCACCGTGGCGGCGCTGCTGGGCAAGGTGCCGGTGTTCGGCATCTGCCTGGGGCACCAAATCATGGCTCTGGCGCTGGGCGGCCGGACGTACAAGATGAAGTTCGGCCACCGTGGCGGCAACCAGCCCGTGAAGGATTTGACGACGGGCAAGGTGGAGATCACCGCGCAGAACCACGGCTTCGCCGTGGACGACGCCAGCCTCAAGGGCAAGGCCGTCGTCACGCACATCAACCTCAACGACGGCACGGTGGAGGGCCTGGCCGTCCCGGACGCCCGGGCCTTCAGCGTGCAGTACCACCCCGAGGCCTCTCCCGGCCCTCATGACGCACGCTATCTCTTCGGCCGCTTCGCGAAGCTGATGGCGGGGTAGGATGACCGACCCTCTATGGACTCCCCGCTGTCACCGCTCTCCTACCAGCCGTACCTGGACCAGCTCATCGCCTTCGGCAGCGTGGAGTCGCGGAAGGCGGACCTGCTCGAAGCCAAGGCGGAGTACTTCCGCCTGACGGGCGAGGTCTTCGAGGACGACAAGCTCTTCGAGCTGCGCATGGCGTCGTTCCTCGACTACTACCTCTATGACCGCGTCTCGCCGGCCACGGGCAAGACGCCGGCCGTGGAGTTCTACGAGCAGCGCCTGGCCAACACCCCGCCCGAGGAGGCCAACGCCTTCCGCAGCTTCACCGAGACGGTCCACGGCATCTTCGAGGTGCGCAAGCTGGGCAAGGGGCTGGTTCGCCTGCGTGACTTGTACACGGGCAAGGACTTCGACGTGACGGAGCGGCGCCACATCGCCGGGCTGGAGACGGGCGACATCCTGGAGGCCCGCCTCATCCCCTTCGGTGGGCATCTCCTGTTCTCCTCCGCCTTCTGCTACCACCCGCGCGCCGCGGTGAAGTCCATCAAGGCCGAGGTGAAGCGCCGCAAGAAGAAGGAGCCGGAGCGCACGTCCAACGAGCTGGTGTGGGAGTGCGCCCGCCGCGCCCTCAACATGGAGCGCTACCGCCAGCTCGCCGTCGAGAAGATCTACGACTTCGAGCAGAAGGTGCTCTGAGTGACGCGCGTCCACCGCGCTCACACGCGGTGGATGCTCATCAGGTTGGTGTTGCCCGGCACGTTGAGTGGCACGCCCGCCACCACGACGACGGGCGTCCCCACCTTGCAGATGCCCTCGCGCAGGCACAGCTTGCGCACCTGCCTCAGCATGGCGTCCGTGGACCTCACGCGCGGGACTTGAAGCCCCGTCACGCCCCAGTACAGCGCCATGCGGTTCACCGCGGCCGCGTTCGGCGTGAGGGCGATGATGCGCGCGTGGGGACGGAACTCGGAGATGAGGCGCGCGGTGTGGCCGCTCTCCGTGTACGCGACAATCGTCTCGATGTTGAGCTGCCCGGACGCCGCCACCGCCGCCGCCGCGACGCCCGTGCCCAAGTCCTCCGAGCGCTCGAAGGGCGAGTGGTGCTGGTGGCGCACCACGCCGCGCTCCGTCTCCTCGACGATGCGGGCCATGGTGGACGCCGCCTCGATGGGGTAGCGCCCCGCGGCCGTCTCGCCCGACAGCATCACCGCGTCCGCGCCGTCCAGAATCGCGTTGGCCACGTCCGACACCTCCGCGCGGGTGGGGCGCGGGTTGTTGACCATGCTCTCCAGCATCTCCGTGGCGACGATGACCAGGCCGCCCATCTGGTTCACCACCCGCACCATCCGCTTCTGGATGGCGGGGAGCTGCTCCAGCGGCATCTCCACGCCCAAATCTCCTCGCGCCACCATGATGCCGTCGGACGCCCGGGCAATCGCGTCGAGCTGGTCCACGGCCTGGGGCTTTTCAATCTTGGCGATGAGGGGCGTCTTGTTCTTCGCCACGTGCTTGCGCGCGCGGTGGATGTCGTCCGCCGTGCGCACGAACGACAGCGCCACGTAGTCCACGCCCACCTCCTGGCCGAACGCCAGGTCCACCTCGTCCTTGGGCGTAATCGTGGGCACGGACATGGGCGAGCCCGGCAGGTTCAGCCCCTTCTTGTCCTTGAGCAGGCCGCCAATCTCCACCTCGCAGAGGACGTCCTGGCCGGTGACTTTGCGCACGCGCAGCCGCACCCGGCCGTCGTCCAGGAGGATGGCCTCGCCGGGCGCCACGTCCTTCGGCAGCGACTTGATGGGCGTGGGGATGATGGAGCCCTGGCCCATGACGGCGCGCGTCGTCACCGTCACGCGCTGTCCGGCCTGCACCAGGAGCTGTCCACCCTCGAACTTTCCGAGGCGAATCTTGGGGCCCTGGATGTCCTGGAGGATGGCCACGGGCAGCTTCAGCCGCTTGGACGCCTTGCGGATGAGGGCCACCCGCTGACGGTGCTCGTCGTGCGTGCCGTGCGAGAAGTTCAACCGCGCCACGTTCATCCCCGCGCGGATGAGGCCTTCAATCGTCTCCAGCGTGCTCGATGCCGGCCCCAGGGTGCAGATGATCTTCGCCTTGCGCATATGCGCGCGCATCCTAGGCGGCGGGGTGCGCGGCTTGACAGTCTCGCGCCCGGGAGACTAACTCTTTGCCTCAGGCACGGCGCCGACCCCCGGGTTGGAGCCGCGCCCGCGTCTTTAGGAAGTGCTCGAGGTTCGAGAGAGAAAGCCCGGCTTCCCAGGGAGGGGGGGCCGGGCTTTCTCGCACCTGTCGTCAGGCCTGCTCGCCCCCGACTCGGGGACTACAGGTCGATCTTCTTTCCAGTGCCCTGGGGTGCGCCGAGCGGCGGGTGGCCGGGCGGAAGGGGAAAGGCGTCCGTGTCCATCTCGATGGGCGGGTGACCGGGGGCAGGCATCCCGGGCGGAGGCATCACCTCGGGCTCCTCCATGAGGCCACCAGGGCCGCTGCCGCCCACGCCGGGGCCACCCTTCTGGAGGGACTCAATCTCCTCGCGGCTGATGCCGGCCAGGGTGAGGACCTTTCGGGTGACGCGGATGCGGGCATGGCTGGTGAGGGCCATGGCGATGGAGTCCGACGGGCGGGCCTCCAGCGTCATCTTCTTCGCGCCTTGCTCCAGGAAGACGCGCCCCGAGTAGACGTTGTCCCGAAGGTCATCGATGCGGACCTCCGTCACCTTGGCGCCGAGCTGGTCGACGACGTCGTCCAGCAGGTCCTGGGCGAGCGGCTGGGGTGGCTCGCGCTCCGCCAGCCGGAAGGCGATGGAGACGGCGGAGGCCTCGTCCACGAAGACGGGGAGGACCACCTGCTTGTCCTTGGTGGTGAGCACGACGGCGTGCGTCTGGGCCTCCACCAGGGGGACGACGTCCTGCACCTCGAGCTCCACCAGCTCGTTACAGGCCTTGGGGTCGCCTCCGTGCTCGGTGATGCACGGTTGCCCGGAGGCGTCCGGAAGGGGTGCCGCGGCGGCCCCCGGAGCGCTGAAGGCGGGGAGCATCAGGACCCCCCCTAGCGCCAGCAACAGCGCCGACAGGGGGGCGAAGAAGAAAGTGGCGCGGTTGGGTGTTCTCACACCCTGAAACTACGCACCCGCCACCCTGTCGGGAGGGTAGCGGTTCAGCCCGGTTGCCCTGGACGGCGGGAAACGGTCGCCCGGAGGGCAAGGGAGCGGACGTCAGGGGCGCTCGTCTTCGTCCTCGTCGTCGTAGTCCTCGTCGTCCTCGACGTCCTCGTCTTCATCCTCGTCGAGGTCGTCGTCCTCGTCCTCGGACTCCTCATCCTCTTCTTCGTCCTCGTCGTCGATGGTGTCCGCGACGTCCTCCGACTCCAGCGTCATGGAGACGGCGAACTTCTTGTCGAGCACGGCGATCTGCGCGCGCATCTCCGAGAGCGCGGCGACGAAGTCCTCCGAGAGATTCGCGGGCGCTTTCGCGTCGCAGTGGGGACAGACGATCTTCTCGGTCCCCTCGATGAGGTCTTGAACGTCAAGCTCGAAGCTTGCCTCGCACTTCTGGCAGGTGAAGTCGATGCTCATGGTCGGGCGCGGCATACAAAGCCATCCAACCAGCTGTCAACGTCCGCGAATCGGGGACGTGGTGGGGACGCCCCTACATCCGCTAACCTTCGTCGGATGGACCTCCCGAAGACGATGGTGCATGCCCTCCATGACCGGGCCTCGCAGCAGGAACATCGGCCGGCCCTCTGGACACGCCGGGGACGCTCGTATGTCCCCACCTCCTGGTTCGACTATGCCCAGCGGGTCAAACGCTTCGCCCTGGGCCTGAGGACGCTCGGGTATGGGGAGGGCCAGCCCCTGGGCATCATCAGCTTCAACCGCGAGGAGTGGCACGTCGCGGACCTGGCCGCCATGGCGCTGGGAGGCGTGCCGGTAGGTCTCTACACCACCAGCGCGGTGGACCAGCTCGAGTACATCCTGGGCCACTGTGAGGCCACCGTCCTCGTGGTGGAGAACGAGAAGCACCTGCGCACGGGCCTGGCCCTGCGCGGGCGGCTGCCCAAGCTGCGCCACATCATCATCCTGGATGCCCCCTCCACGCCGCTGCCGGAGGGCGTCCTGCGCTACGCGGACGTCCTGGAGAAGGGCACGGGGGTGGACGACAAGCCCTACTGGGACAGCGTCAACGCGCTGAAGCCGGAGGCCCTGGGCACCCTCATCTACACCTCTGGGACGACGGGCCACCCCAAGGGGGTGATGCTCAGCCACCACAACCTGTCCTGGACGTCCCGCCAGCTCATCACCGCGGTGGACTTCAAGCACAAGAGTGACTCGGTCATCATCTCCTACCTGCCGTTGTCCCACATCGCGGAGCAGGTCATCTCCCTGCACTGCCCGCTGATGCTGGGCATCCAGGTGTACTTCGCGGACTCGGTGGAGGCGATGCCGGCGAACCTGAAGGACGTGCGGCCCACGTTCTTCTTCGGCGTGCCCCGCGTGTGGGAGAAGTTCAAGGCCAAGGCGGAGGAGGGCCTGCGCTCCCAACCGCCCATGAAGCGCCGCATCGTCGCCTGGGCCCGGGGCGTCGCCTCGGAGCTGCATGCCCGTGCCCAGCGCCATGAGCGCATCCCCGTGCTGCTGGAGGCCCAGTACAAGCTGGCCCAGCGGCTGGTGTTCGAGCCGCTCAAGACGCGCATCGGCATGGAGCGGGTGGACTTCTTCGCCACGGCGGCGGCGCCCATCGGCCGCGACGTGCTGGAGTTCTTCGCCTCCATCGACATGTTCATCCACGAGGTGTGGGGCATGACGGAGGTGGCGGGCCCGGGCACCGTCAATACTCGCGAGGCGGCCCACCTGGGCACCGTCGGACGTCCGCTCATCGGCGTGGAGGTGCGCATCGCCGAGGACGGGGAGATCCTCGTCAAGGGCGGCAACGTCTGCATGGGCTACTACAAGAACCCGGAGGCCACCCAGGAGCTGCTGGAGGGCGGATGGCTGCACACCGGGGACGTGGGCCAGCTCGACGGCGAGGGCTACCTCCACATCACCGGCCGCAAGAAGGAGATCATCGTCACCTCCGGCGGGAAGAAGACGGCGCCCGGCAACATCGAGGAGCTCATCAAGTCCCTGCCCGGCGTGGGCCACGCGGTGGTGATTGGAGAGCGGCGCAACTTCCTGGTGGCCCTGCTGGCGCTGGACGTGGAGAGGTGCCGCGCCCTGGCCCAGGAGAAGGGCTGGCCGGCGGACCTCAAGACGCTCTCCCAGGACGCCCGCCTGCGCCAGCTCATCCAGGAGGGCTTGGACCGGGACATCAACCCGAAGCTCTCCCGCTTCGAGACGATCAAGCGCTTCGTCATCCTGGAGACGGACCTCACCGTGGACGCGGGCGACCTGACGCCCACCCTGAAGGTCCGTCGCAAGGCCGTGGAGCAGAAGCACGCCGCGCTCATCGAGTCGATGTACGCCGAGCCCGGCGGCGCGGCCCAGGCGGGCTGAAGCGGGGCGGTGCGGGCGGCTGCCGGGGCTCCTGAGCTCTGGAGGTCTCCGGAGCTGGCGGGGCCTTTTCCGGAGCCCGCAAAGAGAAAGGGGCGGGGAACCTCGCGGTCCCTCGCCCCTTCTCACATCATCCCCGGAGGGACGCGCTGACTACTTCGCGGCGCGCTTGTCCATGGCGACGTAGTCGCGGCGCTTCTGGCCGGTGTAGATCTGCCGGGGACGGGCGATCTTCTGCTCGGAGTCGAGGACCATCTCCTCCCACTGCGCGCACCAGCCCACCGTGCGGGGAATGGCGAAGAGGACGGGGAACATCTCCGCCTGGAAGCCCATCGCCTCGTAGATGAGGCCGGAGTAGAAGTCGACGTTGGGGTAGAGCTTGCGCTTGACGAAGTAGTCGTCCTGCAGCGCGATGCGCTCCAGCTCCACGGCCAGCTCCAGCAGCGGGTTCTTGCCCGTCACGTCGAAGACCTCGTCCGCGACGCGCTTGATGACCTTGGCGCGCGGATCGTAGGACTTGTAGACGCGGTGGCCGAAGCCCATCAGCTTCTTCTCGCCCTCGCCGCTCTTCACCGACTTGATGAAGTCCGGGACCTTGGAGATGTGGCCAATCTCGCGGAGCATGCGCAGCACCGCCTCGTTGGCGCCGCCGTGCAGCGGGCCGTAGAGGGCGCCGATGCCCGCCGTGACGGCCGAGTACGGGTCCACTTCCGACGAGCCCACCGTGCGCACCGACGTCGTCGAGCAGTTCTGCTCGTGGTCGGCGTGGAGGATGAAGAGCACGTCCAGCGCGCGCTCCAGCACCGGGTGGACCTTGTAGGTCGCCGTGCCGACGCGCTTCACCATCGCCAGGAAGTTGGCGACGTAGGACAGGTCATTGTCCGGGTAGATGTAGGGCAGCCCCATCAGGTGCCGGTAGGAGAACGCGGCGATGGTGGGCATCTTGGCGATGAGCCGGGTGATCTGGATGCGGCGGCTCTGCTCGTCCTTGGTGTACTTCGCCTCCGGGTAGAAGCTGGACAGCGCGGCCACGGTGGAGCCCAGCACGGACATGGGATGCGCGTCGTAGCGGAACCCGTCCATGAAGGACTTCACGTTCTCGTGCACGTACGTGTGGTGCGTGACGAGGTGGACGAAGTTGTCCAGTTCCTTCGGGGTCGGCAGCTCACCATTCAGCAGGAGGTAGGCGACCTCCAGGTAGCTGGACTTCTCGGCCAGCTGCTCGATGGGGTAGCCGCGGTACTCCAGGATGCCTTTGTCGCCATCGATGAAGGTGATGGCGCTCTTACAGTTCGCGGTGTTGAGGAACGCCGGATCGTAGCCCATGAGGCCGAAGTCGTCGTCCGCGACCTTGATCTGTCGGAGGGCGTTGGTGCGAATACAGCCGTTCTCGACCGGGACCTCGTACGTCTTGCCGGTCCGATTGTCGGTGATCGTCAGCGTGTCCTTGGGCATGGGCGGAGATTTCACAGGGCGCGGATCGCTTTCAACAAAAAAGAACGATGAGTCGGATGGGGAGACACTGATGCTTCCTACAGCTGCTCGGAAATACGCGCTCCCGAGCGGGACAACTGCCGCCAGAAGCCGGGAAAACTCTTCTCGACACACTCAGGGCCAGTCAGGACGAGGGTCGCTCCAGACAGCACGCTGAGTGTCGCGGCCGTCATCGCCAGGCGGTGGTCCCCCCGGCTGTCCATCTCGAAGCGGGCAGGAGGGGCCACCGGAGGCGTCAGGTGGAGGATTTCCCCCTGAAGCTCCGTGGTGCCCCCGTAGGCCTTCACGAGGTCTCGGATACCTTCCAACCGGTCGCTTTCTTTGAGTCGGAGAATTCCGACGTCCGTCAGCGTGGAGGGCGCGGGGAGTACACAGGCGAGCGCCGCCAGGGTGGGTAGCAGGTCCGGGCACTCCTTGCCTGAAGCCCGCAGGCCTCCGGCGGGACGTCCCGTCACCTTCAGGGTGTGTGCCGGGCCCGCTGGCGTGGTGCCCAGGCCCACCTGCTCGATGAGGCGGAGGATGGCCTGGTCCGGATGGGCGCTGGCCGAATCAGCCCGCTCCACCGTGCCGCCGGCCTTCCAGGCGACGAGCAGGAGATAACCTAATGAGGACCAATCCCCGGGGAGAGAGGGGACGCTCGGTGGGGGCGTGTAGCTGGAGACGGTGTATCGGGAGTCGGACTTCTGGACCTCGAAGCCGAAGCGCTCCAACCACGTCAGCGTGAGCTCCAGGTAGCCGGCGCTCGTCAGCGTGCCTTCGATTTCGACGCTCCACGCGCGGCGCTCCCGGAGGAACAGCGCGGCGCAGCCCAGGAGCAGGCTGGAGGCGTACTGGCTGCTCTGGTCGCCGGGCACCCGGAAGACGGGCGACACCTTCGAGGTGTCCGTCGGCGCGGTGAGCTCCACGGGCCACGGGCTTCCCTCGGTGAGGACGAGGCCGGCGGGGCCGAGCGCGTCCTTCAGCGAGGTGAAGAGCGGGCCGTGAGGACGCTCACCCAGGCGGGGCGTGCCGGTGAGGCTCACGCGCGCGCCTGGAGTCACCGCGACCTGGGTGGCGAGGATGCGGAAGGGAGCGCCACCGTCCGCGCAGTCCACGGCGCGCACGGGGCCGGGGGGCAGGCGCAGGGCTTCCACGCCCCGGCGCAGCACGCGCACGTCGGCGGGGAGGTCCTCGTCCGACTCGGCCTGGACGGAGGGCAGGGGCCAGGCGCCGGTGAGGTGTCCGAGCACCAGGGCGCGCTGCGCGTCCGACTTGGAGACGGGAGGGGTGAGCGGCGAAGCCTTCAGGCCACTCGGGTCCAGGAGGATTCGACGGGTGCTGGTGCTCACGGGCGCACCGCCTTCGTCCACGACGGCCACAGCTCGCGCCACGTGCTGGCCGCCACGTCGCGGACCTCGGTGGCGCCGATGGCGGTCAACAGCACCATGCGCAGCTCGCCCCGGGCTCCCGCCTTCTTGTCGGCGTCGAGCAGCGTGGCGATGTCCTTGAGCGACGCGGGGCGCAGGAGGGCGGCGACCCGCTCGCGGCCGAGGACTCCCGGGCCGTCGATGAGGGCGCGCTCGACTTCGGCGGCCACGGGCGCGGGGGTGACGCCCAGGTGGCGACCCACGTCCAGGGCCAGGAGGATGCCAAGGCCCACGGCGTCACCGTGGGACAGCTTGAAGTGGGACACGCTCTCCAGCACGTGGCCGAAGGTGTGGCCGAAGTTGAGCACCCGGCGCAGGCCCTGGTGCTCGTACGGGTCCTGCTCGCAGACGCTCTCCTTGAGGGCGCGCGCGTCCTTCACCAGCTTCTCGAGCGCCGGCGGCTTGCGCAGATATCGGCGGAAGAGCGCGGCATCCAGGCTGATGATCATCTTCCACGCCTCGAGCGAGCCCTCGCGCACCTGAGTCGGCGACAGCGAGGCGAACAGCTCCGGGCAGATCCACGACTCCTCGGCGTAGTGGAAGACGCCGGCGGGGTTCTTCACGACGCGGCCCTTCACGGTGAGGTCCACCGCGCCCTTGCCACCCAGGCTGCTGTCGACGGCGGCGAGCAGCGTGGTGGGGACCTGCACCAACCTCACGCCGCGCTTGAGCAGGTGGGCTGCGACGGTGGACACATCGCCCACGGTGCCTCCGCCCACGGCGAGCAGCGTGCCGGAGCGCGGCAGGGACAGTCCCCCGGCGAGCACCTTCTCCAGGGCCTTGAAGCTCTTCGCGCTCTCTCCGCCCACCAGCTGGACGATGGCGCGAGGATTCTGCGCCTCCAGCGCGGGGATGAGCCCCGGGTGCAGGCGGGCCACGGTGCGGTCCACCACCGCGAGGCTGCCTTCGGGGAGGCGTTTGGCGAGTCGGGAAAACGGTCCCCAGCGGTCGTTGGGAGGACGGTAGGCGCCGGGAGGGTAGGGGCTCATAGGGTGTTGGGGCGTGCGTTCATCTGTTGGACGAGGTCTGCGATGACCAGTGACACCATGGACTCCAGCACCGGAACGGCGCGGGGCATGATGCACGGGTCGTGACGGCCACCCTTCGCGTGGTCCGCCAGCGTCGCTGGGGGTTTGAAGAAAGCGCGGACCTGGAGCGGCTCACCATTGGTGAGGCCCCCCTGGATGCCGCCGTAGACGTCCTTGACCGAGTGGAACTGGGTGCCCGGCTGGCCGATGCGCTGGAGCAAGTCCGGCGGGCCCCAGACGACACCGGTGATGGCACCCACGCTGCCGAGCGCCTGCGCGATGAGCGCCTTGATCTTCCCGAAGATGGGCTCGCCCAGTCCCACGGGCAGGCCCTCCACGCGGATGTCGATGGAGCCGCCCAGGCTGTCCCCGGCTTCCTTCGCGGCGAGGATGCGGCGGGACATCTCCTCGCGGACGGCTTCGTCGGGGCAGCGCGTGGGGTGCGCATCCACCATGGCGCGCGTGAGGCCCGGCGCGGGCACGGAGGCGATGAGGTCACCGACCTGGGACACGTACGCGACGGTGCGCACGGTGGGCAGGTCCCGCTCCAGGTACGCCTCCGCGATGGTGCCGCCGATGACGCGGCAGAGCGTCTCGCGTCCGCTGGTGCGGCCGCCGCCGCGGTGGTCCCGGTGCTTGTAGCGCTCGCGCCACACGGCGTCCGCGTGGCCGGGCCGGTCCACCTGCTTGAGCTGCTCGTAGTCGCCCGAGCGCTGGTTCGTGTTGCGCACCATGGCGGCGATGGGCGTGCCGAGCGTCTTGTCCTCGAAGACGCCGGAGAGGATCTCCACCCGGTCCGGCTCGTTGCGAGGCGTGACGAGGGCGGACTGTCCGGGGCGGCGCCTGTCCAACGCGGCCTGGAGGCGCTCTTGCGTGAGGGGCACACCCGCGGGGCAGCCATCCACCACCGCGCCGAGCGCGGGGCCGTGGCTCTCACCAAAGGTCGTCAAACGGAAGAGGACTCCGAAGGTGTTCACGTTGCTGTCTCCCAAAGCTGTCGCTGCCGCCGGGCCTGCGCGACGAACCAGGCCGCACCCAGCAGGACCGGGGTGCCGCCGCGCCGCGTAATCTCCGCCGCGATGCGTCGGCCGGGCGCACCGTATGCGATCACCGCGACGCGTGCTCGCTCGAATCGCAGGGAATCCGGCGGCTCGACCTGGACCGGCCACGTCCAGACGCCCGCCCCGGTGAGGGGGGCCTGGATGTCGGCCCGGCGGAGGATGCGCAGGGCTTCACCGCGCTCGGCCGCCACGGTGCGCAGCGCGGACGTGGCGCCTCCGTCACCGAGGACGAAGACCTCCTTCGAGCCCAGGCGCTCCAGCACCTTCCGGGCGCCCTCGGTGTCCGTGTTGAAGGACTCCCACCGGGTGCCCCGGCGGACCAGGGTGTTGATGGCGTCCAGCGAGGAGCCGGTGTGCCGGGCCAAGGGCTTCTTGAACGGGCTGGTGACGGCGAAGCCCGCGTAGTGGGGCAGGAGCGAGTCCAGGAGCGCCTCGACGGGGCCGTCCTCGGGGATGTCGATGCGGTCGAACGGCTGCCGGTGGATGCGCGGCGAGCGTGAGTGGGCGATGGACATCCCGAAGATGCCCAGCCGCAGCGGGGCGGGAATCGTGGTGCGGTCCGCGCCGCGCCACTCCCGGACGACGTCGTCGAGAAGCCGCTGACCCGGCGCCGCGGCCCATGAGCCACCGGCCGCCACGTAGTCGAGCACGTTGTTCCGGGCGAGCACGGCCCGCGCGGGCAGCGCCACCGCGCCCATGCCGAGCACCGTGACACGCGTCACGCCGAACCGCTCCGCCAGCCGACGCTGGGTTTCCAGCAGGGTGCCGACATGGTCCGGATGGGCCATGGGCTCCACGTGCTTCACCAGCGCGTCGGGAGGCACATCGCGCTCCCACAGGCGCAGCGCTTCGTCGGTGGTGAGCTGCCGGTCCGCATGGTGCGACGCGAGCAGCTTGCCGGAGGGCGCGTCGAGCGAGCCCTGGTGCCCGGTGGCATCCATCAAGTCCCGGTCCACGCGCCACGCGGCAGAGACCCAGGACGGGGGCAGCGGCTTGCCACGCTCGGAGACGAGCAGCGGGAGGACGGCCGCGAGCGCCGCCGGGTCCACGGCCTCCGGGGTGTGCAGGTCCGTGCGAATCTCCAGCACGTCGGCGCCGCGACGCTGGCACTCCCGGGCGAAGTGCACGGCGTCGGTGCCGAGCAGGGTGGGAGGCAGCGTCACGACACGCCGTGCGGGCGTCACGGGGACTCCTGGAGGTGGAGGCAGCCCCGGAGGAAGTCCACCAGGGCGACGGTGGGAACGCGGGCGTGCAGGGCCTCGCGCTCATGGAAGACGGAGGAGAGCTCCTCCTCCAGGGAGACCGCCGGACGCAGCCGAGGTCGGGTGCGGTCGTGGAGCAGTCGCTCCCGGTAGGTCTCGAACGTCACCGGGATGAGCAGGGTGAACATCCCCGCCAGCGCGTCCGGGTGGTGCGAGAGGAAGCCGCCACCCACCGCCACGAGCGTTCCGGAGGGAAGCTCCAGGAGCGCCTGGCGCTCGGCGGCGCGGAACTCCGTGGGAGCCTCCGCGACCCACTTGCGCAGCGGGCGTCCGTGGACGTGCTCCAGGTGGGCGTCCAGGTCTAGCCCCCGCCGCTCCAACAGCCCGCCGATGCGGGGCAGCAGCGTGGACTTGCCCGCGCTGCGGTGGCCACACAGCACCACCGTCTGGCCTGTGTCCGGGCGGGGCGTGGGCCCCGGACGCGCGACGGCTTCTCTCAGTGTCGGCGCGAGCCGGGGATCCACTGAGTTGAGGACATGCTCGACGAGTCTTCTGCGGCCTTCAGCGGACGGTGCCGACATACACGTTCGCCGTACCGAACGTCAGCGGATGCGCGCTTCGCTCCGCATAGGCGCCGGACTGGTCCATCAGCGTCAGGAAACGGTCCCCGGCGGGGAAGGCCGCCGAAGTGCGGGGCAGGTACTCATAGGCCGCGCGGTTGCCGGTGAGCATGCCGCCAATCGCCGGCATCACCGTCTTGCTGTAGAAGCGGAAGAGCGCTCCGAAGACGCCGCTGGGCTGGCCGAACTCCAGCACCACCACCCGGCCGCCCGGCTTCACCACGCGCCCCATCTCACTGAGGCACTTCACCGGGTCATCCACGTTGCGGATGCCGAAGGCGATGGAGGCCACGTCGAAGCTGTTGTCCGCGAAGGGCAGGGCCATCGCGTCGGCGACCTGGAAGTCCACCTGGAGGCCCGCCTTGGCCGCCTTCGCGGGGGCGCTCTCCAGCATCTCCGGGCAGAAGTCCGTGCCCACGACGCGGCCGTTGCTTCCCACCTTGCGCTTGAAGACCAGCGCCAGGTCACCGGTGCCGGAGGCGCAGTCGAGGACGCTGTCGCCTTCCTTGGCCCGGCTGAGTCGCACGGCGGTGCGGCGCCACAGGCGGTGGATGCCGAACGACAGGACCTCGTTCGTCACGTCGTACCGCGTGGCGATGGAGGAGAACATCTGACGGACTTCGGTACTCATCGCGCCCTCACGACCTGGGCCGGACTCTCCGGCCGCCAAAGGTGTCGGCCCACCGCGTCTAGCACGGCTGGCAGCCGCTGCATCAACGTTTGGAAGCGCTCCGGCGTCAGGGCCTGGGCCCCGTCGCACAGCGCCTGCTCCGGCTTCGCATGGACCTCAATCAACAACCCGTCCGCCCCCGCCGCCGCCGCCGCCAGGGACATGGGGAGGATGAGCTCCACCTGTCCCGTCGCATGCGAGGGGTCGACGATAACGGGCAGGTGCGTGCGCTGCTTGGCCCAGGCGACGGCCGCCAGGTCCAGCGTGTTGCGCATCTCCGTCTCGAACGTCCGGATGCCCCGCTCGCACAGCAGCACCTGCTCGTTGCCGCCCTCCAGGAGGTACTCGGCCGCCAGCAGCCACTCCTGCACCGTGGCGGACAGCCCCCGCTTCAGCAGCACCGGGCGGCGAATCTTTCCCAGCGCGCGCAGCAGGGAGAAGTTCTGCATGTTCCGCGCGCCCACCTGGAGGATGTCCGCGGACTCAGCCATGAAGGGAATCTGCGCGGTCTCCATCACTTCACTGATGATGGGCAGTCCGTGCCGGCGCCCGGTGTCGGCCAGCAGGTGAAGCCCCGGCTCTCCCATGCCCTGAAACGCGTAGGGACTGGTGCGAGGCTTGAACACGCCGCCCCGGAGGACATGGGCGCCGGCCTGCGCGACGGCCGCGGCGGTCCGGTCCACCTGCTCCACGCCCTCCACGGCACAGGGGCCAGCCATGACGACGAACCCCGGGCCGCCTACCTCCACGGTCCCCACGCGGACACGCGTGCCCTCGGGACGGAATGCTCGGAGCACCCGCCGCGCACCCGTGTCCTTTCCGGCGTTTGCCGGCACGGATTCGTCTGGCTGCTTGCCTCCCACGAGCCCTCCCATCCACCGAGTTCAAGAGGTTTTGAACTCCTTGGTGCATGTATAGCCGAGATGGCTTAGAAGACAACCGAAGGTGATTTCAGGGCAGTCGCGGATGAGGACCGCTGATGAAGACGCTCAATCCCGTTGAGGGCCAGCGCTGGGTGGCCGGAATGATGCCCCTGGCGGCGGTGGATCCACTCTCCGGAGCGGATTCGCTGGGCGTGCCGACGGTGTATTGGGAGCGGCCCCTGGAGCGGGAAGCGGCGGCGGGGTGGGGTGAGGCGGCGGTGGTGGTGGCGTCGGAGTCCGGGCAGGTGCCCGAGGTCCTGAACACGCTGGCCGCGACGTCACTGCGCTGGTTGGGCGAGGTGCCCGACAACCTTCCGGGTCCCTGGTTCGGCGGAATCCGGTTCGGCGCGACGGGCCTTCCTGATGAGGCCTGGGCGGCGCACGGCGTGGCGCGCTGGACGCTGCCGGAGGTGCTGGTGTGGCGCACCGCGAGCGGCCTGTCCGTGGCGGCCTTCGCGCCCGAGGGACGGGGCGGCGAGGACCTGGTGCGCTCGCGGCTGGAGCGGGTGCGTGCGCGCTTCTCCGCGGCCTATCGACATGCGCGGGGCGGTGAGGTCGCGCTGTCGCTGACGTCGTCGCGTCCGGAGTTCGAGGCGCGGGTGGAGCGGGCGCTGGAAGCCATTGCTTCGGGACAGCTCCAGAAGGTGGTACTGGCGCGCGCCGTGGACGTGGAGGGGCCGGCGCCCTTCGACGTGGTGGAGGTGCTGGCGCGGCTGCGGGAGCAGAACCCTCGCTGCGCCACCTTCTTGTTTCGAGCGCCGGACGGGACGTGCTTCCTGGGCGCGACGCCGGAGACGCTGTGTCGGGTGGAGGGGCGGGTGCTGGAGACGGAGGCGCTCGCGGGGACGGCCGCGCCGCATCTGGCCGAGGGGCTGCGGGGCCAGGACAAGGACGTGCGCGAGCACGAAGCGGTGGTTCGCTACATCCTCGCGACGGTGCGGGGCCTGGCCACCGAGGACGTGCGGGCTGACGCGGAGCCCCGGTTGTTGGCGTTGAAGAACGTGGTGCACCTGCGCACGGGCATCCGCGCGGAGCTGCGCGAGGGCGTGTCGGCGGCGCAGGTGGTGGGGGCGCTGCATCCCACGCCCGCGGTGGGAGGAACTCCGCGTGAGCGCGCGCTGTTCTTCCTGGTGGAGCACGAGGGGCTGGACAGGGGTTGGTATGCGGGGCCGGTGGGGTGGGTGGGGCCGGGGCGTGCGCACCTGATGGTGGCGTTGCGCTCGGCGCGCGTGCGGGGCTCGCGGGCCCGGTTGTACGTGGGTTGCGGAATCGTGGCCGGCTCCATCGCGGAGGCGGAGTGGCGGGAGACGGAGATGAAGAGTCTGGCCGTGTTGCGTGCGTTGGGAGGCGGGGATGTCGGGCGACAGTAATCTCAACCTGCTGTGGGCTCGCGCGCTCGTGGAGGAGCTGGTTCGCGGTGGCGCGCGGCACGCCGTGGTGTGCCCGGGCTCGCGCTCCTCGCCGCTGGCGCTGGCGTGTGCTCGCGCGGAGGGCCTGCGCACCTGGTCCATCATCGACGAGCGCAGCGCGGGCTTCTTCGGGCTGGGGCTCGCGAAGCAGTCCCGCGCGCCGGTGATTCTCGTGGCGACGAGCGGCACGGCGGGCGCGCACTTCTATCCCGCGGTCATCGAGGCCTCGCTGTCGCAGGTGCCGCTGGTGGTGTTGACGGCGGACCGGCCGCTGGAGCTGCAGGGCTGGGGCGCGGCGCAGACGGTGCCCCAGGCGCACTTCTATGGCGAGCACGCGCGCAGCTTCACGGACGTGGGAGTCCCGGAGGCCAGTGACGTCGCGTTGATCCACCTGCGCGCCACCGCCGCTCGGGCCGTGGCCACCGCGCTGCGCATGCCGCGTGGCGCCGTGCAGCTCAACGTGCCCTTCCGCGAGCCGCTCGCTCCGGTGACCGAGGCCTTTGGCGAGGAGCGCCTGTCCGAGCTGTCGAAGGCGGGCCGCGCGGGTGCGCCGCTCACGCGAATCGTGCCGCCGATGCAAGAGCCGGACGCTTCGGTGCTGGAGTCCCTGCGTCAGCGCATCGCCGCGACGGAGCGGGGTGTCATCGTCTGTGGCCCCCGTGACGAGGCGGACGGGTTCGCGGACGCCATCTCCGCGCTGTCCCAGGCCACGGGCTACCCGGTGCTCGCCGAGGCGACGTCGCAGGCGCGCTACGGCGGTGGGCCGCTCACGCTCTCGTACTACGACGCGCTGTTGCGCCATGCGCCCTTCGCCAAGACGCACCGGCCGGAGCTGGTGCTGCGCTTCGGTGGCGGGCTGACGCCCAAGTCGCCGCAGCAGTGGTTGGAGGCGTCGGGCTCGGACGTCGTCCTCTTCAGTGATGGGGGCGCGTTGTTCGACCCCACGCATCGCGCGGCGACGGTGGTGGAGGGCTCGGCGGTGGCGGCCTGCGCGGCGCTGACGAAGGGGCAGACGCGAGGCCCGGGTCGGTGGGCGCAGGCCTTCCTCGCGGCGGAGCGACTGGCGCGAGGCGCGCTCGAAGCCGCGTTCGCCGAGCGGCCCGAGTCGCTCAGCGAGCCGAGAATCGCCCGCGAGGTGGTGGCCGCGCTTCCGGCGGGTGCTCCGCTGTTCGTGTCCAGCAGCATGCCCATCCGCGACGTGGACGCCTTCGCGCCGGCGGGTCCGGTGCCGCTGAGGGTGCTGGCCAACCGTGGGGCGAATGGCATCGACGGCATCATCTCCAGCGCGCTGGGCATGGCCGCCGCGGCCTCGCGTCCCGCCGTGCTGCTCACCGGCGACCTGGCGCTGCTTCACGACGTGGGCGCCTTCGTCACGGCGTCGCGTTCGCGCGTGCCGCTGACGGTGGTCGCCGTGAACAACGACGGCGGCGGCATCTTCTCGTTCCTGCCGATTGCCCAGGCGGCGAAGCCGGACGAGTTCGAGACGCTGTTCGGCACCCCGCACGGCGTGGACCTGTCGCATGCGGCGGCGCTCGGAGGGGCGCGGCTGCACCGGCCGACGACGCCCTCCGCGCTGCGGTCGGCGGTACGTGAAGGACTCGAAGGCGGCCTGCACCTCGTGGAGGTTCGCGTGGACCGGGCCGCGAACGTGGATGACCACCGGCAGCTCTTCACGAGGATGGCAGCCGCACTGGGAGACGGACCATGGGCATGAAACTGGCCTACGAGACGTGGGGAGAAGGCTCTCGGCCCCTCGTGCTGCTGCACGGCTTCACCGGCAACCGGGCCTCGTTCAACGGACTGCGTCCGCTGCTGGGGCGCTCCGTGCGAGCCATCGCGGTGGACCTGCCGGGGCATGGCGCCACGCCATTGCCCACGCGACAGGGCCGCGACGGCTTCCTGGAGACGGTGGACGCGCTGGTCGCCCTGGTCGACTCGCTGGGCGCGGGCACGGTGGATCTGCTCGGCTATTCGCAGGGCGCGCGGGTGGCGCTGGCCGCGGCCGTGCGCGCGCCGGACCGGTTCGGCCGGCTCATCATGGAGAGCGGCTCGCCGGGGCTGCACCGCCGTCAGGAGCGTGCCGCGCGACGTGAGGCGGACGCGCAGCTCGCGGCCTTCATCCGCGCCCGGGGCGTGGACGCCTTCGTGGAGCGCTGGGAGGCGCTGCCCCTGTTCGACGGCCTTCGCGCCATGCCCGAGGAGCGTCGCGCCGTGCTGCGCGCCCACCGTCGGGCCTGCACCGCGGAGGGGCTCGCCGGGGCGCTGGAGTGCCTGGGGCTCGGAGTGCAACCGGATTACTGGTCGGAGCTGCACCACCAGCGACTACCCACGTTGCTGCTCACGGGAGCGCGGGACGAGAAGTTCACGCAGACGGCGCGCAAGATGGCGACGGAGCTTCCGGTGGTGTGGCGACATGCCTTCTCGGATTGCGGCCACGCGCCGCACCTGGAGGCGCCGGAGGGCTACGCCCGGGAGGTGCTGGGGTTCCTCCAGACGCCCTGGTACGAGGCGCCCCAGTTCGAGGCCGCCACCGCGGCGGTGAGTCCCGAGAGGATGAACCCGTGAGTACGTCCGTGCCGGGAGCCCCGGTGGCCATGGTGAAGCCTCGGCCCACGGTGAAGACGTGGTTGATGGCGGTGCGTCCCAAGACGCTGACGGCGGCGCTGGTGCCGGTGCTGGTGGGGACGACGCTCGCGTTCGGCCTGGGCGTGGGGCGCATCGTCCCGGCCCTGGCGGCGCTCCTGGGCGCGGTGCTCATCCAGATTGGCACCAACTTCATCAACGACTACTACGACTTCAAGAAGGGCGCGGACACGCATGAGCGGCTCGGGCCGGTGCGAGTCACGCAGAGCGGCCTCATCGCGCCGGGCACGGTGCTGTTGGGCGCGGCCATCTGCTTCGCCCTGGCGACGGCGGTGGGGGCGTACCTCGTGGCGGTGGGCGGCTGGCCCATCGTCGCGATTGGACTCGCGTCGCTCCTCTGTGGCTACGCGTACACGGGCGGGCCGTTCCCCCTGGGCTACAACGGCCTGGGCGACCTCTTCGTCTTCATCTTCTTCGGGCTCGTCGCGGTGACGGGGACCTTCTACGTGCAGGCCGGCACGGTCCATCCGGCGGCGTGGTGGGCGGCGATTCCCGTGGGCGCGAGCGGCACCATGCTCATCGTCGTCAACAACCTGCGAGACGTCACCACGGACGTGAAGGCGGGCAAGCGCACACTCGCGGTGCGCTGGGGGACGACGGCGGGCAAGGCTGAGTACGTGCTGCTGCTCGGGGCTTCGTTCGCCACGCCGGTGGCGATGTTCGCACTGGGACTCGCGGGACCCTGGGTCTTTCTGTCGTTCCTGAGCCTGCCCCTGGTCGTGCCGCCGCTGAAGCGGGTGCTGCGAGAGCAGGGGGCCGCGCTGAACCCGGCGCTGGGCGGGACGGCGCGCTTCCAACTCTTCTTCGGAGTGCTGTTCGGGGTGGGCCTGTACCTGCGATGATGTGAGCTCATGCGCATTGTCCAGGCGACGCTGACCCCGCTGAAGTTGGAGCTGCTCCAGCCCTTGAAGACAGCCCGAGGCTCCTACTCCGCGCGCGAGGGTTTCCTCGTGCAGTTGGAGGACGAGGATGGGCGGGTAGGGCTCGGAGAAGCGATGCCGCTGCCGGAGTTCGGCACGGAGTCGCTGGCGGTGTGCGGCGAGGTGCTGGGGGCGTGGCTGTCGTCGCTGAAGGGCCAGTTGTTGGGCGACACGGTGCGCGCCGTCGAGGACACGCTGTCGCCCTTCCCGCCGACGGTGGCGCGTGGCGAGGGTGTTCGCGTCCGGGCCCGTCATCCCGCGCCTCCGGGTCCCGTGCCCGCCGCGGAGCATGCGCTGGAGCTGGCCCTGTTGGACCTGCTCGCGAAGCGCCAGGGTGTTCCGCTGTGCTGGCTGCTGGCGGAGGAGTCGCGTCCCGAGGTGCTGGTGAACGCGCTCTTGGGCGAGGAGTCCCCGGAGGCATTGGCGGAGGAGGCCCGGCGCGCGGTGGCCGAGGGCTATGGGACGCTGAAGCTGAAGGTGGCGACGCGCTCGTTGGAGGCGGATGAGCAGCGCGTGAAGGCGGTGCGCGAGGCCGTGGGGCCGGACGTGAAGCTGCGGCTGGACGCGAACGGCGGCTGGTCCGAGCCCGAGGCGAAGCGCGCGCTCGACAAGCTGGGTTGGTATGGCCTGGAGCTGGTGGAGCAGCCGACGCCGCCGGAGGACCTGTCGGCGCTGTGGCGTGTTCAGCGAAGGGCGCCGTGCATGGTGGCGGCGGACGAGTCGCTCGGCTCACCGGAGACGCTGCGCGCGCTGCTGTCGGTGGACCCGCTGTTGGGCGGTGGCCCGGCGGTGGGAGCGGTGGTGCTCAAGCCGATGGTGCTGGGTGGACTGCTCCCCGGGCTCGTGGTGGCGATGCGGGCCGCGCGGTTGGGGATGCAGGCGTATGTGACGAGCTCGCTGGATGGCGTGGTGGCGCGAGCGGGCGCGGCGCACCTGGCCGCCGCGCTGCCCTCGGGTGCGCTGGCCTCGGGGCTCGCGGTGGGGCGGCTCTTCGCGAAGGAGCCCGACTGGCATGACTACCAGCCCGTCCACGGGCGCATTCGTCTTCCGGAGTCGCCTGGACTGGGCCTGGATGTCGGGGCGTTGGTGTGACGAAGTTCGGGTGTCCCATTCGAGAAGGGGCCTCGCGTCACCCGGACGCGGAGGCGCTCACCTTCGCGGGACGCTCGTGGAGCTACGGCGCGCTGGAGGTAGAGGTGCGTCGGTGGGTGGCGGCGCTGGAGGCTCGCGGGATTGGCGCGGGCCATCGCGTCTGTGTGCTGGCCACGAATCACGCTGCCTGCGTGTTCCTCTTCTGGGCGTTGGGCCGACTCGGAGCCGTGCTGGCGCCGCTCAATGCGCGACTCACCCGCGCGGAGCTGGAGCCCCTGGCCCAGGATGTCGAGCCGAGCCTGACGCTTGCCCTGGGGGCCTTGCGTGAGCGGCTGGTCGGCGCGGAGGACATGGAGTCCTTCGTGGGAGAGGCTTCGTCCGACACGTGCGTGGAGCTGGAGGAGGGCGAGCCTCGCGTCGTCCTCTTCACCAGTGGGACGACGGGAAGGCCCAAGGGGGCGGTGCTGACGGAGGGGAACTTCCGGGCGTCCTCACGTGGCTCGGCGGCAAACTTGGGAGAACACCGGGCACCCCGCTGGCTGGGGACGTTGCCGCTGTTCCACGTTGGTGGACTCGCGATGCTCACGCGCACGGCATACGAGGGTGGCTGCCTCGTGTTGCACGAGCGCTTCGATGCGGAAGCCGCGTGTCGAGCCATCGACGATGAGGTCGTGTCGCACGCGAGCCTCGTCGCCACCACGCTGGAGCGGGTGCTGGATGTTCGAGCGGGGCGTCGCGTGCCGGAGTCCTTCAAGCTGGCGTTGATTGGCGGAGGGCCGGTGCCCGTGCCCTTGTTGGAGCGGGCGCGCGCGGTGGGACTGCTCGCGCTCCAGACGTACGGGCTCACCGAGGCGTGCTCACAGGTGACGACGGAGCGACCCTCTGACGCGGATGGGCGGACCGCCGGGCCACCGCTGCCAGGGACGGAGGTTCGAATCGTCGGGGAACACGGCGACGTGCGAGGCCCGGGGCAGGAGGGCGACATCGAGGTCCGTGGCCCCACGGTGATGGCGGGCTATTGGCGAAGGCCCGAGGCCACGAGCGAAGTTTTGCGTGATGGCTGGCTGCACACGAAGGACCTCGGGATGCTCGACGCACGAGGCTGCCTCACGGTGCTGTCGCGCCGCACGGACCTCATCGTCCGGGGCGGTGAGAACATCTACCCGGCCGAGGTGGAGGCGGTGCTCGCCAATCATCCATCGGTGCAGGAGGCCGCCGTCGTCGGCGTGAGGGACGCGCGCTGGGGCGAAGTCCCCGTGGCTTTCGTTGTCCTGCGCGTGGGCCAGCCAAGCCCCCAGGTGGAAGAGATGGAGGCATGGTGTCGCCAGTCGCTCGCGGGCTTCAAGCTGCCGGCTCGGTTCCTCTGGGTCGAAGCCCTGCCACGCAATGCGATGGGGAAGCTGGAGCGCCCAGCGTTGCGCAAGGCCGCCGAGGAGTGAACTTGCCGGCGCGGTTCCTCGAGGTGGAGGCCCTGCCACGAAATGCGATGGGGAAGCTGGAGCGCCGCGCGTTGCGCAAGGCCGCGGGGGAGTGAGCTCGCGCCGCTGGGAGCGCGAGCATCACCGGCTCACGGAGGGCTGCCCGCTGTCGGAGGCATCGGCGCGCGGACGGGTGTTCGGAGCAGGGTCTCCCGAAAGTGACTCTCCCGAGCCGTCACGCAGACGGTGAATCCCTCCACCAGTCCGCACGTGACACGGTCACCCAGCCGCTGGAACAGCTCCAGCTTCGGAGCGTCGACGACGTAGAGCGCATCGTCCGCGAGGCGCCCGTTCTCGACGTCGTTCGTGAGCGCCGAGCAGACCTCCGCGATGTGCTTCTCGTTGATGCGCGCCGCATAGCCGCTGTTTGTCGTCATGCGCTTGCGGTATGCGAGGTCTCCCCAGAGCAGGTAGTCATCCAGGGCGAAGGTGCTCTTGACGCAAGGCACGTCCGCGTCACGGATGGAGGGCGGGAACAGCACGACGTGCCGGTAGCTGGAGTCCAGGCTCTCCCACTCCGGTGCACGCAGACGGGGCCACGGCGCGGGCTGGAACCGCTCGCCCGTCCACAGCTGCGCAGTGTCCGCGGCCTGCGCAATCACGGCGACCAGCATCACCGTGGTGGCGACCGCCGGGTATCGCCGCCACCGCCACATGGCGAGCGCGAGGATGGCGGTGAGCGCGAAGTAGTGGAGTGGCCAGATGAACCGTCCCGACGCGCGGAACACCCCGAGGATGGGCATGAGGGGGTCGGCCACCTTGCGCATCGTCAGCACGTCCTGTCCCGCCAGGGTCATCCGCGTGGAGAACGCGAGGAGCGAGAGCAGCACCACCATGACCACCAGCGGCAGCCGCGCCTTCACCTGCATCCGCGCCTGGGGCCACCATGAAGAGGGCCTCCCCAGCAGGGCGAGGAGGGCGAGCGCGAGCACGCCGGTGCCCAGATAACCAAACCCCTCGTACTGCTCCACGCGGGAGGGCAACCACGGCAGCACGCGCGACCAGCCCATGGGGTTGATGAGCGCGAGCATGTCCGCGCTGTAGACGCCGAAGCTGCTCGTCCCGCCGCGCACGTCCGTGCCCACGTAGCCGAAGGCGACGAACAGGGTGAGCACCACCAGGCTCATCACTCCGGACACCGCCGCTCCCTGGCGCCAGGTGAGCCAGCGTTCCGTGCGCACCGTGGTGATGAGCAGCGCTAGCGAGAGCGCGAAGACCATCACCGCGAGGTAGGGATGCGTGCCGGCCGCGTACGCGTTGAGCAACAGCGCCCCGCCCAGCGAGCGCCAGGCCGCCTGCGAGTTCGTCCGAGGCTTCAGGTGGAGCCAGAGCAGCGCCGTGAGCACCCACTGGGCGCAGAGGGTGTCGTGTCCCATGCGATGCGTGAGCACGGGCGCCAGCACAAAGAACGCGGCGCCGAGCACCTGCTGGGAGGCTCGAGGGGTGAACAGCGCCATGAGCTTCGCGCCCATGAACCCCTGGAGTGCCAGACACAGGGCGAGCCACGGACCGATGAACTGGAAGTCGCGGGGCAGCCAGCCGGAGAAGGGCTTGAGCAGCAGAGAAACCCACGGGTTCGAGTCGGAGAAGCCGACCGTCATCGTGAGCGGGGTCATCAACCCGGGCGTCCTGCCGAGCGGGAAGCCCCACGGCGCATCGCGGAAGAACATCCAGCCGAGCACGTGCTGCGCCAGGTCGCCCCAGCCCAGCCACTCCAGGTACGTCGGGTCCAACGCGCGCCCGCCGCCCAGGGCGATGAGCCAGAGCACCCCCAGGAGCGCGCCCACCCAGGGCACCCATCGCCCGTGGCGTCCTTCCGTGTTGTTCACCACCGACATTCTCTCCAGGTCACCGCCGCCAGCGAGGTGACCGCCGGAGGAGGCAGGACGCATACCCTGGGACGTGGACCCGGGCCAGCCCGCCGAAAGCGCCCACGCAGGTCCTGCGCCGCGCCTGGGCCATTGAGCGAAGTCCTTGCGTGCCCCTGGGCGTCGCAGCGGGAACCCGGTAGTCTGAAGTGGGAGTGGATTGATGTGTCAATCAATCGTGAAACGAACCGCTTTTCTCAGGGCCCTTCCCTCGGAAGGGAGCTTTCGTGGGGCCCCTTGAAGGGACCTTTCACGCGCTCACCCTCGACGACGGGGCCTGGGCTCCTGGTGGGGACGTGACGCCGGAAGCCGGGGGACCTCCGGCGAGCGTCTGCCCGACTCAGGACTCCGAGACGGGGTGCCCCCAGGGATTGGTGCGCGGATACTCACGCAGCATCGCGCTCAGCCGGTACGCCGCCGCCACGGTGGCGCTGACGCGCACCCGCCGGGTGAGCGAGGCTCCACGGGCCGCCGCCGCGCCCAGTCGCGCGGCCTGCAGCGCGAGCTGTCGCTCCACCTCGGGGGACCAGCGGGAGAATTCGAGCCATTCCATCGGACTGCTCCTTCGCGAACTTCGCGTGAGGGGGAAGCGCCACCAAAGCATCCGTCGATCCCCGAAAGCACGACGCCGCGCGTTGCCCACGACGTCTGTGCTGCTTTCCCGACAGGGTCTCCGTTGCTACTCGACACTGCGATTTCATGCAGACGCAAAACTTGTAGCTCACGAGGAATACACGCCCACCTCGGCCCACGACGGGAATCCGCCGGGTAGGGAGCACCCCCCGCTTGCAACGGAAAACATCCGGGAGTGATTGGAAATTCTGTTCGAGGGGTGAAACTCAAACAGGCAAGGAATCCACCCCCAGGCGTTCTTTGAATCAAGAGGCACGGGGCGAGGCGGAGCGGTGGTACTGGCTTGATTATTCCAAGGCCTGGCCTGGGGGATGAATCAAAGGCAGCTCAACAAGCACGGCACCCGGAGGGCGGACGTGGCTCCAGAAACTGTTGATGTCATCATCGTGGGATGTGGACCGGTCGGAGCGATGGCAGCCAATCTGCTGGGGCTCCAAGGCGTGAGGACCCTGGTGGTGGAGAAGGAGCTGTCCCCGCATGGTCAGTCCCGCGCCATCAGCGTGGATGACGAGGCCCAGCGCATCTTCCAGGCCGCGGGCCTGGAGGGCGAGCTGGGGCCGGGCTTCCATCCGTGCCACACGCTGCGCTACCTCGACGACCGCCTGCGCTCGCTCGCGGAGGTGGACTTCGCGGGGTTGGATCAGCCGTACGGCCACTACGTGGGGGCCTTCTTCCAGCAGCCGCGCATGGAGGCCGGGCTGCGGCGGGGGATGGCGCGCTTCGAGAACGTGGAGCTGTGGCAGGGCCGCGAGGTCGAATCCTTCGTGCAGGATGGCGAGGGGCTCAACGTGCGCGTGCGCGAGTGCGGCACCGACAAGTCCGTGACGGTGCGCGCGCGCTACCTGCTGGCCTGCGACGGCGCCCACAGCTCCATCCGCCGCAAGCTGGACCTCAAGCTGGAGGGCACCACCGCGCTGGAGCACTCGCTGGCGATCACGGTGAGCACCACGTCGCCGGAGCCCGACTACACCAGCTACCTGTGCGGACCGAACCGTCGGGGCTTCATCGCGCGCACCGCGCGGGACGAGATGCGCTTCGACCTGATTGTCGACCCGGGCGCGGACCTGGAGGCCGTGCGGCAGCCGGACCACGTGCGCTCGCTCATCGCGCACTACATCGACCCGGCGACGGTGACGATCCGCTCCGTCAACGTCCACTCGTACCACAGCCGGCTCGTGGACCGCTGGAGGGTGGGGCGCGCGTTCCTGCTCGGGGACGCCGCGCACCTGATGCCGCCCTTCCTGGGCCAGGGCCTGTGCGCGGGCTTCCGCGACGCGGCGAACCTGACCTGGAAGCTGGCGCGAGTCCTCGACGGCTCGGCGGACGACTCGCTCCTGGACACGTATGAGCAGGAGCGCCGGGGCCACGTCGCGGAGGTCATCAAGAGCTCGGACGCCATGGGCCGGGCGATGATGACCGGCGGCCAGGTGCTGGCGCGCGCGCGCAACGTGCTCATCCAGCTTCTCTACCGCCTGCCCGTCACCGGGGAGTTCATCCGCCAGTTCAAGGTGAAGCCCGCCTTCGCGCTGGAGAAGGGCTTCATCCTCGGCGCGCAGCGGGCGAAGGCCGCGCCGGAGGGCACCTACTTCCCGCAGCCCCGCGTCGAGGCCTCCGAGGGCCAGCGGGTGCTGATGGACCACGTGCTCGGCGAGGGCTTCGTGGTGCTGACGCGGCCCGGAGCGTCGCAGGACACGCAGCGGGAGGCGCGCGCGCTGGCGGCCGAGCTGGGCGCGCGGGCCTGGTCGGTGCTCTCCGCGGAGCGCATCGGCGAGCCACCCCCGGACGCCTTCGTGGACACGGAGGGCCGGCTGGGCGCGTGGTTCAAGCACCACGGCAAGGACGTGGTGGTGCTGCGCCCGGACCGCTACGTGTTCGGCACGGCGAGCGGTCCCAGCCTGGACGGGCTCCGCCGCTCGCTGCGCGGACTCATCCGTCCCCGGCCTCGAGGCGGCTCCACCGAGGTCCGCCGCGCCGGGTGAGGCGAGGGCAGTCGGACGCGTGAAATGACGACGGGGCGCCCGGGCCGGAAGATGGCCCGAGGCGCCCCGGAGTGCTTTTCACCAGCAGGTGAGGTCAGGCCGCCGCGGCGGGCTTGAGCAGACCCTGGGCGCGCTCGACGCAGTCGCCCATGAAGCGCAGGTAGATGTCGAGCGCCAGCGCGCCCGTCTTGCCGATGACCTCCGCCTTCTCGGGCACCTGCGTCAGCAGCTTGCCGAGCATCACCTCGTTGAGGGCGGTGTGGCCCACGTCGATTTCGGCGTGCTCCTTCACGAAGGACATCGCCTCCATGATGTCCTCGCCACACACGCGCTTGGCCTGCTCCATCAGCCCGGGCGCGAAGACGACCGACAGGTTCTCGATTTCATATTCAATCGCGACCTGGGCGGCGGGCATGGGCCCGACGATGGTGTCCTCGTGGATCTTCCGGTACTCCACCATGGCCTGCGTGGGCACCTGGTTCAGCAGCGCGTTCGCATCCAGCTGGGGGCCGCGCTTCGCGTTCCACCGGGCGACGAGGCTCTTGGTGTCCTCGATCATCATCAGGTGGTGGCCTTCCTCGTGCTTCGCGTGGGTGATGAGCTTCTCGCCCACGTCCTTGAGGCCCATCTTCACGGTGGCCTCGCCGGCGCGGCGAATCCAGCCGTCCACCGGCTCCGTCATGTACACGCCCAGCGAGTTGAGCTGGATGAGGAAGCCTTCCACGAGCGCGGGGTCGACGTTCGGATCCAACAGCGTCTTGAGCGCGGGGGAGGACTTGAGGCGCTCGCGCACCTCGACCACGTGGGGAACGTACTTCTGCTCCACGAGTTGCTTGTTGCTCATGTCGAACCTCTAGGGCGTGTTAGCGAGGGTTGTGGGCGCCACGGCGCCCGATGGTCAGCTCACTGATGTGCTCAAGGAAGTCGGGAATCAGCTTGGAGGAGATGATCCACATGAATGGATCAGGTCCGCCGTGGATGCCGGCCTCCTGCACGTAATCCCCCCCCTCGTCCTCACACAGGAAGTGGAACGAGGTGCGGCGTCGCGCGGCATACCAACGGCGCGCGGCATCCACCAAGGCGACATAGGTGGACGGTCCTTCTTCGGTCAGCGAGAACAGGCGGGCCATGTCCAAGAGGCAGTACAGGTTCGTGCCCCGCTGACCCAGCTCCAGCACCGTCGCGGCCACGGGCACTCCGCCCCGCCGGGCGACCAGAATCTCGCGCTCACGCTCGAGACCGAATTCCTTCCAGCGCGCCTGCACCGGGCGCATGTCGATGCGCTCCCGCGTGAAGTCCAGCGCTTCCACGTAGCAGGCCGGGCGGGTGCGAGCGATGGTGTCCGCCAGCAGCGTCAGCTCCTGCGGCGTGGCCAGCCCCACCTGGATGCCCTCATGGGTGCGGCCGGTCTGCTCATGGGTGAGCACGTCCAGCATGTGCACCTTGCGGGTGAAGGCCAGGCCCTGGCCCGTCTCCATCTGCCGCTCGGCGTAGCGCACGTGCGCCTTGGCGATCCACGGGTTGAGGGCCTCCACGTAGGCCACCACCCAGCGGAAGTCCGGGTCGCTCTGCGGGTGCTCGAACGTGCGCACGTACAGGTCGCGCATGATCTGCCCCGGCTCCGTCACGCTCGGAGGCGGCTTGCCGGGACGCTTGGCGACCTGGTGCCCCATCCACGCGTGGCGGTAGGGCTTCATGAAGGACAGCGTCGCCTCGGGCCCGCGCTCCGACGGCCACACCGCCTGGCAGAAGAGCTGCGGGACTTCCGCGCCGCGCTTCGCCATGGTCCGGAACGACAGCCGCAGCTCCTCGAACTCCTCGGTGGACTTGCCCGCCAGGCTGAAGAAGCCGGAGCGGGTGAACAGGTCCCACAGTCCGTCCTCCATGTCCTCGCTGGTGCGAGTGGCCGGGGACGTCGTCTGTGACACGAAGCGCACCCAGCGCGCCTCGTCCACGGAGTAGGGCTGCACGCTCAGGCCGCACAGCACGGTGCCGTCCGCGCGAGGGCTGGTGACGTAACGGATTTCGCCACGCAAAGTCAGAGTCTGGCCCGCGCCGGTCTCCAGCTCGATGTGCGGCGGCAGGAGGCCGGGGAACATCAAATCCTCCGGCTTGCAGCGGATGCACAGGCCGGAGAAGGACAGGTCCACCGCGTCGCGCTGCAGCTCCCCCAGCTCCCGCCAGAGCGGGTGGTGGAAGCGCACGCTCGCGCCGGTGGGCGCGGGGACGCGGCGGTGCCAGCGGTGACGGATGCGGAAGATGCGCGTCGGCAGCGGCGTGAAGAGCCGATCTCCATCCGTGCCGCCCGCCTCCAGCTGCATCCGGTAGGCGCTGTTGTAGCCGATGACGTCCACGTCGTAGGGCGCCTCGCCCCAGTCAGTGACGGTCTCATCCGTGCGCCACTCGAGCTGGGCCGTCGCCGAGTTGAAGCGCTCCAGCACCATCTGCACCGAGCGGCCCATGCGGCGCAGCACGCCCTTGTTCCCCGCCGCGCAGATGGCGCTGAGGATGGAGCGGATGCGCTCGGGCTGCTCGATGGTGTCCTGCATCGGGAGCGCCGAGGCCGCGGGCTCCGCGACGCCGTTGCGCAGGGCGTCCGCCAGCATGGCGAGGATCTGCCGGCCCTGCTCCACGGTGACACCCACGAGCTGCAGGCCCACGGGCGCGCTGGCCGTCTCGGAGTCGGTGCGGATGAACGCACCCACCAGCGGACCAATCGTGACGCCACGGCCCTTGAGGAAGACGGGCAGGGTAGGGGACTCGGCGTGGTTCACGGGGCCTCGCGGCATCACCCAGACCACGGTGGGGCTCAGCCGCGTCACCTCGCCAATAATCCCGTCCAGCGAACCCAGCGAGCAGGTGATGGCGTTGGGGCCTCGACCGTGCAGCGAGTATCCCGAGTCATCCAGCGCGGCTTCCGCTGGCGGCAGCGGAATCACATTGATGAAAGCGTCTCGGCTATCGAACTCGACCGTCCGCCGGTCAGAGAGTGGGTTTCCCCCTTCCATGTCCAGGAGCCCCCTTCTCCGGTAGTGAGGAACGCCTGATGCGGATGGCGAAGTTGCAAGCACAACAGTTCCTCCCTGCTCCAGCGGTGCTGCGGTGGGCGGCATTTCGCTATGGGTCCGTATCATACGGAGTCGGCAGGAACAGTCAAATCGAATTTGTGCAGCCTTGCTGTTTTCGTCAAGGCCGGAATCTAGGTCACTGGGTCAACCGTGACAGGTCATTTCTCCAAGTTTCACGAACTGTATGCCCAGCACCCGACAACGCCACCGCCAAGATGTCGCGCAACTGTAATGTCACCAGTCAACCACGCTCTGCGTGCTTTCTCGTAGTGAAATGGAGCGAGTCGGATTGCTCCAGTAAACTCCTTCCTGCACGCCAACCAGATGAGGTGAGCGATGAGCGCGGCACGGGATTGGGTGGGAAGCACTTCGGGTGAAGCGACGGACGAGGGCGGACGCCCCGTGCGCGTGGCCTCCCTGGAGTCGGTGGAGGGGCCGGATTTCCACCAGGTGGATGTGGCGGCGCTCATGCGTGAATCCAAGGAATTGCTGGAAGTCACACGCAGAATCCACGGCATCGCGGTGAAACTGGAACTTCCAGAGGAAGCGGTGCTGGCGCGGACGGGTGTGCGGCGCACACGGCAGGTGTTGTTGCTGTTGATGGCGCACGCGGCGGACCACGCCGGGGAAGCCGGGGTTCGCGTCTGCCTGGATTCGCCGGACGACTTCGGTGACGAGGGCCCGCGCTTCCAGGTGGTGACGCCGGACGCGCACCTGTCGGAGCGGGAGCTGAGGGCCGTGTTGCTGTCGCCCATGCTGGTGGGGCCGGCGCACCGGCGGCTGGCTCGCGCGCGGGAGCTGGTGGAATCCGTGGGCGGGACATTGGATGTGGCGCGCGGAGTGGAGCAGGGGCTCACCGTGACGGTGGAGCTGCCCGCGCCCGGCCTGGCCTGCTGGTAGTCGGGCCGGCGAGAGGACATCGAGTGCTCGTGGAGCGCGCGAGGGGACATCCTCTCGTGCCGCGCCGCTGGGTCCGATAAGTCCTGCACCCTGGAGGGGTGGCCAAACTCCTTGACGGGAGGGGGGCGGGTTCTCGACTATCCCGCGCCAATTCTTACACGGCCACACCTTCCAGGAGCACGTCCATGGCGCCCCCGTCGTCCGGCGAGAAGATCACCCTCCAGAACGGCAAGCTGTCCGTCCCGGATCACCCGATCATCCCCTACATCGAGGGCGACGGCACTGGCCGCGACATCTGGCGCGCCTCGCAGGCTGTCTTCGATGCCGCGGTGGAGAAGGCCTACAAGGGCAAGAAGAAGATCGCCTGGTACGAAGTGCTGGCCGGCGAGAAGTCCTTCAAGGCGGTCAACAACTGGCTCCCCGATGAGACCGTTGAGGCCTTCCGCACCTATCTGGTGGGCATCAAGGGCCCGCTGACGACGCCGGTGGGCGGTGGTATCCGCTCGCTCAACGTGGCGCTGCGCCAGATGCTGGACCTCTATGTCTGCCTGCGTCCCGTGCGCTACTTCAAGGGCGTGCCCAGCCCGGTGAAGACGCCGGACAAGGTGGACATGACCATCTTCCGTGAGAACACGGAGGACATCTACACGGGCATCGAGTTCGAGGCCGGCACCCCGGCGGCGGACAAGTTCCTGGCCCTGCTGAAGCAGGAGTTCCCGAAGGAGTTCGGGAAGATCCGCTTCCCCTCCGACGTCGGCATCGGCCTGAAGCCGGTGTCCCACGAGGGCAGCGATCGGCTCATCCGCGCGGCCATCCAGTACGCGGTGGACCACAAGCGCAAGAGCGTGACGCTGGTCCACAAGGGCAACATCATGAAGTTCACCGAAGGCGCCTTCCGCAAGTGGGGCTACGAGCTGGCCGCGCGGGAGTTCGGTGACAAGGTCTACACCTGGGACCAGTGGGAAGTGACGAAGGCCGCCAAGGGCGAGGACGCGGCCAACGCGGAGCAGAAGGCCGCCGTCACCGCCGGGAAGATCATCATCAAGGACTCCATCGCGGACATCACCCTGCAGCAGGTGCTCACGCGTCCGGACGAGTTCGACGTCATCGCCACGCTGAACCTCAACGGCGACTACCTGTCGGACGCGCTCGCGGCCCAGGTGGGCGGCATCGGAATCGCGCCGGGTGGCAACATCAACTACGTGACCGGCCACGCCGTCTTCGAGGCGACGCACGGCACGGCGCCCAAGTACGCGGACCAGGACAAGGTGAACCCCGGCTCCGTCATCCTCTCTGGTGAGATGATGTTCCGGCACCTGGGCTGGCACGAGGCCGCGGACCTGATGATCCAGGGCATGGACCGCGCCATCGCCGCCAAGACGGTGACCTACGACTTCGCCCGCCTGATGAAGCAGGAAGGGCAGTCTGGCGTGAACGAGGTGAAGTGCTCCGAGTTCGGTCAGGCCATCATCAAGCACATGTAGTCCCCTCACGGGGAAATGGGAGACGGCGAATCCATGGCTCAGAATCGCAAGAAGAAGATTGGCCTCATCGGCGGCGGGCAGATCGGCGGCAACCTCGCGCTGCTGGCGGTGCAGAAGTCGCTGGGTGACGTGTTCCTGTACGACATCCCCGTGGCCGAAGGTCTGGTCAAGGGCAAGGCGCTGGACATCAACCAGCTGGCGGCGGTGGACGGCTACGACTGTCGCGTCACCGGCACCACGGACTGGAAGGATGTCGCTGGCTCGGACGTGATCATCATCACGGCCGGCATGCCCCGCAAGCCGGGCATGAGCCGCGAGGACCTGCTCGAGATCAACCTCAAGATCATGAAGGACGTGGCTGCCAACATCAAGCAGCACGCCCCGGGCGCGTTCGTCATCAACGTGGCGAACCCGCTGGACGCGATGGTGTTCGCGCTCCACAAGATCGCCGAGCTGCCGGACAACATGGTGGTGGGCATGGCGGGCGTGCTGGACACCAGCCGCTTCAAGTGCTTCGTGGCGGAGGCGCTCAACTGCTCCATCCGTGACGTGGAGGCGCTGGTGCTCGGTGGCCACGGCGACGACATGGTTCCCATGGTGCGTCACAGCACCGTGGGCGGCGTGCCCCTCACGGAGCTCATCGCGAAGGACAAGCTGGACGCCATCGTCAAGCGCACCCGTGAGGGCGGCGCGGAGCTGGTCGGCCTGTACAAGACGGGCAGCGCCTACTTCGGGCCCGCGGCCTCCTCCATCGCCATGGCGGAGAGCTTCATCTTCGACCGCAAGCGCATCCTGCCGGGCGCGGCGCTGCTGAAGGGCCAGTACGGCATCAGCGACTACTTCTTCGGCACCCCCGTGCAGATCGGCGCGGGCGGCATCGAGAAGGTCATCACCGTCGACCTCAACGCCGCCGAGAAGGCCGAGCTGGAGAAGTCCTTCCAGTCGGTGAAGAAGACGGTCGACTCAGTCAAGCTGTAATCCGTTCCAGCCGTGAAGCCCGCCGGAAGCAGTCGGCGGGCTTCACGGCTGATGCCGCGGATGACGCGGGCTTATCGCTTTCGACGCCGCCGTTGCGGCGCGGTTCCGCCAAGTTAACTAGCCTGTAGAACTCGCACGGGGATGTCCGGAGCGTGGCGCGCCAACGTGGCGAGCCGGCTGACGGCTGGCGCGTCCGGGATCCCGGCAGTCAAGGAGACGATGATGGCAGCAGCAGCGCGGTTCACGGTGGTGGGCGGCGGACTCGCCGGGCTGATGACGACGATCAAGCTCGCGGAGGCGGGCCACCAGGTGGATGTGCTCTCGCTCGTCCCGGTGAAGCGCTCGCACTCGGTTTGCGCCCAGGGCGGCATCAACGGCGCGGTGAACACCAAGGGCGAGGGCGACAGTCCGGAGATCCACGTCAAGGACACGCTGCGAGGCGGCGACTTCCTGGCCGAGCAGATCTCCGTGAAGGGCATGTGCTACGCGGCCCCCGGCATCATCTACCTGCTGGACCGCATGGGCGTGACGTTCAACCGCACGCCGGAAGGCCTGCTGGACTTCCGCCGCTTCGGCGGCACGCTTCACCACCGCACCGCCTTCGCCGGCGCGACGACCGGCCAGCAGCTGCTCTACGCGCTGGACGAGCAGGTTCGCCGCTATGAGGCCGAGGGCAAGGTCACCAAGTACGAGTACTGGGAGTGGCTCGGCACGGTGAAGGACGAGGGCGGCCGTTGCATCGGCAGCGTGGCGGTGGACCTTCGCACCATGGAGATCCGCACCTTCCCGGCGGAGGCCGTGTGCCTGGCAACGGGCGGCCCTGGCATCGTGTTCGGTCGCTCCACCAACTCCATCATCAACACCGGCACCGCCGCGGGTCGCGCCTACATGGAGGGCGCCATCTACGCGAACGGCGAGTTCATCCAGGTGCATCCGACGTCGATTCCGGGCGAGGACAAGCTGCGCCTGATGAGCGAGTCGGTGCGCGGCGAGGGTGGCCGTGTCTGGGTGCCCCGGAAGAAGGGCGACACGCGCGGGCCCCGGGACATCCCGGAGAGCGAGCGCTGGTACTTCCTCGAGGAGAAGTACCCCAAGTACAAGAACCTGGTGCCGCGCGATGTGGCCACGCGGGAGATCTTCATCGTCTGCCGCGACCTGGGCATGGGCATCGGGGGCAGGGACGGCGTGTACCTGGATGTGACGCACATCCCGGCCAAGACGCTGGACGCCAAGATCAAGGGCGTCATGGAGATCTACGAGAAGTTCGTGGGAGACGACCCGCGCGTCACGCCGATGGTCATCTTCCCGGGCATGCACTACTCGATGGGCGGCCTGTACGTGCAGTTCGAGGCGGACCCCAAGACGCTCACGCCGCTCGAGGGCAGCCCGAAGAACCAGTCCACCAACATCCCGGGCCTCTACGCCGCGGGCGAGGCGGACTACGCGTTCCACGGCGGCAACCGCCTGGGCGCCAACTCGCTGCTCTCCTGCATCTACTCGGGGATGATCGGCGGCCCGGCCATGGCGTCGTTCGCCAAGAGCAACACGACGAGCGCGGCGGCGATGCCGGAGAAGTACTTCCAGGACGCGAAGCGCTACTGGGAGGACCGGTTCGGGACCATCAAGAAGATGGCCGGCCCGGAGAACCCCTACGGCCTGAGCCAGGAGCTGGGCGACGTGATGACGGAGAACTGCACCGTCGTCCGCTACAACGACCGCCTGAAGAAGACGGTGGAGAAGATCCGCGAGCTGAAGAGCCGCTGGAAGAACGTCAACGTCCTGGACACGGGCAACTCGTCCAACCGGTCGCTGTCGTACACCAACCAGCTCTGGAACATGCTGGAGCTGGGCGAGGTCATCGCCACCAGTGCGCTCTTGCGCGACGAGAGCCGTGGCGCGCACTACAAGCCGGACTTCTCGCTGCCCGAGCCGAAGACGAAGGACCCCAACGACGACCCGTCGTGGATGGCGCTGTGGCAGGCGCGCCACGACAGGTGGGCGAAGACGACCATCGCGAAGTACGCGGAAGAAGGGCCGAACATCTCCTACGAGGACGTCCCGACGCCGGTGTTGAAGCCCGAGCCGCGCTGGTACGCGTGAGTCACCGGGAAACTTTCTGGGTGGGCCCGTGCGCGAGCGCGGGTCCCCGCAACTGACTTGGAAGTGAAGGGTCGAGCCACATGGACACCGCACAGGCAGGCGCCGTCAGCACCCAATCCATCTCCTTCCGCATCTGGCGGCAGGACGCTCCGGACCAGCCGGGCCGCTATGAGGAGTTCAAGGTCCCCTATCGCAAGGGCGCCAACGTCATCTCGTGCCTGATGGAGATCCAGCGCAACCCCGTCACCGTGGAGGGCAAGCGCGTGCCCCCCGTGGTGTGGGACGCCGCGTGCCTCGAGGAGGTCTGCGGCAGCTGCGCCATCAACATCAACGGACGGGTGCGCATGGCGTGCTCGGCGCTCATCGACAAGCTGGAGCAGCCGATCACCCTGGAGCCCATGAGCAAGTTCCCCGTGGTCCGGGACCTGGCCGTGGACCGCAGCCGGATGTTCGAGGCGCTCAAGAAGGTGAAGGGCTGGATTCCCACGGACGGCACCCACAACCTGGGGCCCGGCCCGCGCCAGTCCCCGGTGGACCAGTCCACGATGTACGTGCTCTCCACGTGCATCACGTGCGGCAGCTGCCTGGAGGCGTGCCCCCAGGTGACGCTGGGCAACGACTTCGTGGGCGCCGCGGCGATCTCTCAGGCCCGCCTGTTCAACATGAACCCCACGGGCAAGCTGAACTCCGAGGAGCGCGTGCGCGCGCTCATGGGGCCCGGTGGCGTGCAGGACTGCGGCAAGGCGCAGAACTGCGTGAAGGTCTGCCCGAAGGAGATTCCGCTCACCACCTCCATCGCGATGATGAACCGTCAGGTGACCAAGCTGGTCATCAAGGACCTCTTCTCGCAGGAAGAGGAGAAGAAGGGCCACAGCGGTCCGGGGTGACGCGTCCGTCACTTCCGTGACGTGCGAGCGGCCTCGTGCGCGTGTCCTCCGGGATACCGCATGGGCCGTCGCCGTTCGAGCGTTCGCCCCGTCGCCCGGGTGAGGTGAAGGCGGCCTCATCCACGCGGACATTCCTGGTTATCAGCTGTGCACACGCTGCCGCACCGCGGTGTGTGCAGGGTCAAACGGCCTTGCCATCCGTCGGTTTCTGCGCAATGAGGGCCACGCGCTGACGCCTGTAAGGGGTCGTCCCCCTCGTCTCCACATGGAGCCTCGATGAAGATCCACGAGTACCAGGGCAAGGAAATCTTCCGGAAGTACGGTGTGCCCACGCCGAAGGGAATTCTCGCCCTCTCGCCGAATGAAGCGGAGGCCGCGGCGAAGGAGCTGGGCACGTCCGTCGTCGTGGTGAAGGCCCAGATCCACGCGGGTGGCCGCGGCAAGGGCGGCGGCGTGAAGCTGGCCAAGAGCCCCGCCGAGGCGAAGGAACTCGCCAAGCAGATGCTTGGCATGATGCTGAAGACCATCCAGACCGGGCCGGAAGGCACCAAGGTCCACAAGGTCTACATCGAAGAAGGTCTGGCCATTGGCCAGGAGCTGTACCTGGGCGTGACGCTGGACCGCGTCACCAGCCGCGTCACCTTCATGGCGTCCCGCGAGGGCGGCGTGGAGATTGAAGAAGTGGCGGAGAAGCACCCCGAGAAGATCCTCCGCGAGACGGTGGACCCGGCGGTGGGCTTCCTCGACTTCCAGGGCCGCAACCTGGCCTTCGGGCTGGGCCTGACGGGCCCCACGGTGAACAAGTTCGCCCAGTTCTGCACCGCGCTCTACAAGATGTTCATCGAGACGGATGCGTCGCTGGTGGAGATCAACCCGCTGGTCATCCTGAAGGATGGCGGCGTGGTGGCGCTGGACGCGAAGGTGACGTTCGATGAGAACGCGCTCTACCGCCACAAGGACCTGCTGAACTACCGGGACCTGGCGGAAGAGGACGCGCGCGAGACGCAGGCCAAGGAGTGGGACCTGGCGTACATCGCGCTCGAGGGCAACATCGGCTGCATGGTGAACGGCGCGGGCCTGGCCATGGCCACCATGGACACCATCAAGCTGGTGGGCGGCTCTCCGGCCAACTTCCTGGACGTGGGCGGCGGCGCGAGCAAGGAGAAGGTGACGGCGGCCTTCAAGCTCATCCTGGCCGACCCCGCGGTGAAGGCGGTGCTGGTCAACATCTTCGGCGGCATCATGAAGTGCGATGTCATCGCGGACGGCATCATCGCCGCGGCCAAGGAAGTGCAGCTCAAGGTCCCCCTCATCGTTCGCCTGGAAGGCACCAACGTGGAGCAGGGCAAGGAACTGCTGCGCAACTCTGGCCTCGCCATCACCCCGGCGGACAACCTGCGTCAGGCGGCCGAGAAGGCCGTCGCCGCGCTGAAGTAGTCCGCGCGCTTCATCGCCCACACTTTTTTGAAGGAGCGCCATGAGCATCCTCGTCAACGAAAACACGAAGGTCCTCTGCCAGGGCATCACCGGCTCGGCGGGCTCGTTCCACTCGAAGCAGATGTTGGAGTACGGCACGAAGCTCGTTGGCGGTGTCACGCCGGGCAAGGGCGGCACCACCTTCGAGGGCAAGGTTCCCGTGTTCAACACGGTCGCCGACGCCGTGAAGCAGACGGGCGCGAACACGTCCGTCATCTTCGTCCCGCCCCCGTTCGCCGCGGACTCCATCATGGAGGCCGCTGACGCGGGCGTGTCCCTCATCATCACGATTACTGAGGGCATCCCGGTCCTCGACATGGTGCGCGCCAAGCGCTACCTGCAGGGCAAGCCGGGCGTGCGCCTCATCGGTCCGAACTGCCCGGGCGTCATCACCCCCGGCGCCAAGTGCAAGATCGGCATCATGCCGGGCCACATCCACAAGGCGGGCCGCATCGGCGTGGTGTCGCGCTCCGGCACGCTGACGTACGAGGCCGTGCACCAGCTCACGCAGCTGGGCCTGGGCCAGTCGACGGCCGTGGGCATCGGCGGAGACCCGGTCAACGGCACGGACTTCGTGGACGTGCTGAAGCTGTTCAACGCGGATCCGGACACGGACGCGGTCATCATGATTGGTGAGATCGGCGGCAGCGCCGAGGAGCTGGGCGCGGAGTACGTCGCTCGCGAGTTCACCAAGCCCATCGCCGGGTTCATCGCCGGCCAGTCGGCGCCCCCGGGCAAGCGCATGGGCCACGCCGGCGCCATCATCTCCGGCGGCAAGGGCACTGCGACGGAGAAGATCAAGGCGATGGAGGCCGCGGGAATCGTGATGGCGGCCAGCCCCGCCGAGCTGGGCACCACCCTCCAGGAGGCCGTGAAGCGCGGCCCCAAGAAGCGCTAACACCCCCTCAAGGGAACAAGGAGCCAGTCAAAATGGCCATCGAGCGTACGCTTTCCATCATCAAGCCGGACGGTCTGCAGAAGGGCGTCATCGGGAAGATCATCAGCCGCTTCGAGGAGAAGGGTCTGAAGCCGGTCGCCATCCGGCTCCAGCAGCTCTCCCAGAAGGAGGCCGAGGGCTTCTACGCGGTCCACAAGGCCCGGCCCTTCTTCAAGGACCTGGTGCAGTTCATGATCTCCGGCCCCGTCGTCCTGATGGTGCTGGAGGGCGAGAACGCCGTCCTGGGCAACCGCGACATCATGGGCGCCACCAACCCCGCGCAGGCGGCTGAGGGCACCATCCGCAAGGACTTCGCCACCAGCATCGACCAGAACACGGTGCACGGCTCCGACAGCCTGGAGAACGCGAAGAACGAGATCGCGTACTTCTTCCGCGAGACGGAAGTGCAGCCGTACGACTACACCGCCAAGAAGTAGGGCGGCGGGGCCCCCAGCGGGGCTCCTGACTGACGGCCCGGTGTCGGCACCCGCGAGGGGCTGGCCCGGGCCGTCGGCTTTCCAGCGGGGCAGGGGTGGCGGTGCCGGCGGAGCTCAGCGAAGCGAGTTCTTGTAGATCTTCCCGTCCTTCATGATGACGAGGAGGTTCTTCTCGGGGTTCGTGAGCAGCTTGATGTCGGCGAGCGGGTCTCCGTCGACGAGAAGCAGGTCCGCGAGGGCCCCCTCTTCGACGACGCCCAGCTTGCCCGGGTACGGGTTCCTCGGGCCGGACAACGCCATCAACTCGGCGTTGGTGCTCGTCGCCATCGCGAGCACTTCGGCGGGCTTGAACCAACGGAGCAGACTGGCCAGCAGCTCGCCTTGACGTCGCGCGAGCGCGGACGAGAACAAGATGTCCGTCCCGAAGGCGAGCTTCACCTTGTGCTTCTTCGCCAGGGCATAGGTCTTGTCCGTGCCGGCGAACACCTGGAGCGCCTTGGTGTGCTCGACGGAGCCCTTCGGGAACGCATCAGCCATCTCGTCAGGGAACGGCTGCGTGCTCAGCCATATCCCCTTCGTCGCGATGAGCTGGGCGGTGGACTCGTCCATCAGGTGGCCGTGCTCGACGCACTTGACGCCAGCGGAGATCGCGCGCCGGATGGAAGCCGAGGTGTAGGCATGCACCGTCACGTACGTGCCCCAGTTCTCCGCCGCCTCCACCGCCGCGCGAAGCTCGGACTCCGTGAAGGTGGAGGCATCCAACGGGCTGTGGGGTGAGGCCACCCCTCCACCCGCGGTGAGCTTGATTTGAGATGCCCCCTGGAGCAGTTGCTCGCGGACTCGAACGCGCACCTCATCCGGGCTGTCGGCAATCATGGCTGCCCCCACTTTCTCTCCCCGGGACTGGGGGGACCCCACCACGCGTGGAACCTCGAACGACGAGCGGAAGTCTCCATGCCCGCTGGTGATCGTGATCATCGCGCCGGAAGGGTAGATGCGCGGGCCCGCCACCGTTCCCTCGTCGATGGCTTGCTTGAGGGCGAAGACAGGGCCGCCCAGATCCCGCACCGTCGTGAACCCGCGCAACAAGGTGGCCTGGGCTTCGGCGCCAGCCAGGAGGTTGAGATAGCCGACTTCGGCTTGCAACAGCAGCGCGGTGGAAGGCCGTACCAACAGGGCGTGCCAGTGTGCGTCGATGAGGCCGGGCATCAGCGTGCGGCCGCCGCCATCCACCACGACCATGTTCCCGCTGCGCTCCGTCGGTATCGGCTCCGGGGAGATGCGGTCGATCCGGTTGCCGCGCACCAAGACATTCCTGGGGCCGGAGAGCGCGCCTCCGCGACCATCGAAGACGCGCACGTTCTGGAAGAGTGTTGCTCCGCCACCCTCGCCAGGGTCCGTTGGTTGCCGCGCCGGAGCACCGTGCGCCAAGCTGAATCCGAGCGCTATCGGCCCCAGCAGCCAACCCGCTCGGCCGCGCGTCGTCGTCTTCAGGCTCTCTCCGGGATGGGATGGCCTTCGCGCGGGGACGAACCATGACGGCGAGCGACACATCGCGGGCGGAGACCGGGACTCGAGGATGAAGATGAGGCTCGTGCTCCTCAAGTGACCGAAGGGAGGAGGCGAACGTGGTGAAGCCGTCAGCCGGTGGTCGCTGTTCAGCCCCCTTGACCGGGCCGGCGGCCTGCCAGCGGGGCAGGGGAGGGCCGTGTAGGGCCCTGTTAACCGAGGTAGGACCCAGGGGCCGGGCGCTCCTTTGACTTGTCGTGCCCAGGTGTGGGAAGGGACGCCCCGGGCCCCACCGTTCACTAGCGCGACGACGATGACCGACACCTCCGCCACCCCCTCTCTTCCCGTCACGGAGCCCCTGCCGGCGCCCGCGCCAGCGAAGCTCGTGGACGTGGCCAGCCTGTCGATGGAGGCGCTCACCCGCTTCGTCACCGAGCAGCTGGGCGAGCGCGCCTTCCGCGCCCCCCAGGTCTACCGCTGGCTGCATCAGCGCGGCGCCACCTCGTTCGACGAGATGACGGACCTGTCGAAGGTCCTGCGCGAGAAGCTCAAGGTCGCCGCGGAGATCGTCCCGCTGGTGAAGGACCTGGAGCAGCGCAGCATCGACGGCACCATCAAGTACCGCTGGAAGACGCGGGACGGCCGCTACATCGAGTCCGTCTACATGCCCTCCGAGGACCGCAGGACGCTGTGCGTGTCCACCCAGGTGGGCTGCGCCATGGCCTGTGGCTTCTGCATGACGGGCACCATGGGCCTCAAGCGCAACCTGACGCCCAGCGAGATTGTCGCCCAGGTCCACGCGGTGAATCGCGAGGTCCGCAAGAACGAGGGCCACGAGACGCTGCGGCCGCTCTCCAACCTCGTGTTCATGGGGATGGGCGAGCCGCTGCACAACTTCGAGAACCTCAAGACGGCGCTCGGAATCCTGCAGTCCGGGGACGGGCCGAACTTCAGCCACCGCCACATCACCGTGTCCACCGTCGGCCTCGTTCCCATGATCGAGCGCTTCGGGCAGGAGACGGACGTGAAGCTGGCCATCTCCCTCAACGCCAGCACCGACGAGCAGCGTAGCAAGACGATGCCCGTCAACCGCAAGTGGAACATCGCCGCGCTGCTGGACGCGTGTCGCAAGTTCCCGCTGCGCCAGGGGCGCCGCATCACCTTCGAGTACGTCCTCATCCAGGGCTTCAACGACACGGACGAGGACGCCCATCGTCTCATCCAGCTTTTGAAGGGAATTCCGGCGAAGGTGAACCTGATTCCCTACAACGAGAACCCCGGTCTGGGTTTCCAGACCACCGCGGAAGAGCGGGCCGAAGAGTTCCGGGCCATCCTGTCGGATGGGCACGTGGCCGCGTACATCCGCAAGAACCGGGGCCGGGACATCGCGGGGGCCTGCGGGCAACTCGCGAATCGTGGCGAGGCCAGTCCGGCCGAAAGCACGACATAAAGTCCCGAGCTTCCTTGACAATCCAGCGGGTGCGGCGTTAAGAGCGCCACCCCGTTTCCATCGTCGTAACCTGTTCGTTGGAGCACTCCATGGCCGTCGTCCTCCGTCTTGCCCGAGCGGGCGCCAAGAAGAAGCCCTACTACCACGTGGTCGCCACCGACTCCCGCAATCCCCGGGACGGCAAGTTCATCGAGGCCGTTGGCGCGTACGACCCGAACCTCACCCCCCCGAAGGTGGAGTTCAACGAGGAGCGGCTGAGCTACTGGCTGAAGACGGGCGCGACGCCTTCGGAGACTGTCGCCGACCTCATCAAGGTCGCCGCGAAGGCTCCCAAGTCCACCCCCGCGGCTTGATCCGCGACCGCCTGTACTGAGCGGACGTGGAGCAACTCCTCACGTATCTGGCGCGGGCCCTGGTCGATCAACCGGACCAGGTGGGCCTGCGCATCTCCGAGGTGGACGGCGCGCGGCTCTTCGAGCTGAAGGTCGCCCCCGAGGATGTCGGCAAGGTCATCGGCCGTGATGGGCGTACCGTGAATGCCCTCCGGACGCTGCTCAATGCCGCTGCCCAGAAGTCAGGCCAGAAGGTCCGTCTGGAGATCCTCGACGACCGGCGCAATGCGGCCAGCGGACAGCCCGCCGGCGCACCGGACACGTCGCGGTGACTCCGACCCCCTTGCTTGAGCTGGGCTTCATCTCGCGCGCGCACGGACTGCGCGGCGAGGTGGCCGTGCGGCCGTTTGATCCCAACTCGGAGACGCTCGCCACCGTCGAGCGGGTCCGCATCCGCACCCGTGCGGGCGTGGAGCGCGACCTCAAGATTGAAGAGCTGCGGCCCACGCCCAAAGAGGACATCGTCGCCTTCGAGGGCGTGGAGACGCGCACGGAGGCGGAGTCGCTCGTGGGCTCCGCGGTGTTCGTCTTCCGCGAGGACCTGGAGCCACCCGAGGAGGGCCAGTTCTTCCAGGGAGACCTCCTGGGCCTGTCCGCCGTGGACGAGGCGGGCGCGCCCCTGGGCACGGTGGAGGAGATCTGGGCCACCGGTGAGGTGCCCAACCTGGTCATCCGCGCCGCGGGCCGTCAGGAGCTGGTGGTGCCCTTCGCGGACGAGTTCGTCCCCACCGTGGACATCGCCGCCCAGCGCATCGTGATCCGCCCCCCTGAGTACGTGGTGGTCGGTCGCCCCGACTCCGACAAGGATGCCCCGGACGGGTCCGAGTCGTGAGCCCGCCGTATCCGGTGGAGCTGCTCACGCTGTTCCCTGGGATGGTGTCCGGCTATCTGGGCGCGAGCATCCTCGGCAAGGCCCAGGAGAAGGGCCTGCTCTCCACCACCATCACCGACATCCGCGAGTACGCGGAGGGCAAGCACCGCGTCACCGACGACGCGCCCTACGGGGGCGGTGCGGGCATGGTGATGAAGCCCGAGCCGCTGATCTCCGCCATCGAGGCGGCGCGGTCGCGGCTGCCCGGCGCGAAGGTGCTGCTGATGAGCCCTCGCGGAACGACCTTCACGCAGGCCACGGCGCGCGAGCTGGTGGCGCACACCGCCGGGCTGATCCTCGTCTGCGGTCGCTACGAGGGCGTGGACGAGCGGGTGATGAGCCACCTGGACGGAGAGCTGTCCCTGGGGGACTTCGTCCTCACCGGCGGGGAGGTCGCCGCCATGGCGGTGGTGGACGCCGTGGCTCGCCTGGTCCCCGGGGTGCTGGGCAACGTGGCGTCCTCGGTATCGGAGAGCTTCGAGGAGGGGACGCTGGAGCATCCCCACTACACGCGCCCCCCTGTCTTCCGGGACGTCGAGGTGCCCGCCGTCCTCCAGTCGGGGGACCATGCCCGCATCGCCCGCTGGCGCCGGTGGAAGTCGCTGGTGCTCACACGAGAGCGCCGGCCCGACCTGTACTCCCGCCTGGAGTTGTCCAAGGCGGATCAGAAACTGCTGGCCCGCCGCGAGGAAGAGCTGTAACCCTGGGGGTTCTCAGTGGATTGGGCTTCAGCGGGCTTGTCCGACACCGCTCTCTCTGGTAGTACGGCCCGCTCTTTCACGCGTTCATCGTCGCGTTAGCTTCCGCTTTACTGGAGTCTGTCATGCGTAACAGCGCCATTCAGCACGTCGAGGCCAAGTACCTGCGCCAGGACGTCACCTCGTTCCGTCCTGGTGACTCCGTGCGCGTCTTCTGGAAGGTGAAGGAGGGCGAGAAGGAGCGCGTGCAGGCGTTCGAGGGCACCGTCATCCGCAAGACCTCGGGCAACCACCGGGCCACCTTCACCGTCCGCAAGACGTCCTTCGGTGTCGGCGTGGAGCGCATCTTCCCGCTGCACAGCCCCCGCTACGAGAAGATCGAAGTCCTGTCGCGTGGCCGCGTGAACCGCAGCCGCCTCTTCTACCTCCGCAACCTCAAGGGCAAGGCGGCCCGCGTGGACGTGCAGGAAGACCCCGACAAGGTGGCCCCCAAGGCCGCCAAGGCCTCCTGAGCGCCTGAGTCCTCGTCGGCCCTCGGGCCGTCGTGAGAAGGAGCGTCCGATCCCGGGCGCTCCTTTTTTCATTCGCGGTAACATGCGCCGGCCATGCAATTCGTCGAGGTCGCCGTCCAGAATGTCCGGGGCTTCAGTCCCGCGGGCCGCTTCGCGCTGAAGTCCGGGTACCTTGTCCTCAAGCCACCCTCGGCCGAGGCGAGTCCGTTCGCGGGGCTCCTGCTCGCGCTGTTCTATGCGGACGGCCGTGGCGGGGATGCCTCCTTCGTGGCCCCCGGTGCGAAGTCCGGCAAGGCCGCGCTCACCTTCCAGGGCGTCGATGGCGCCACGTACCGGGTACTGCGGGAGCTGGGCGGCTCGGGGACGCTGCACCGTCTGAACAAGACGACGCAGCAGCCGGAGCTGGTGTCCTCGGACGCGTCGGAGATGAACCAGTTCCTCCGGGGACAGGTGGGGCTTCCTCCGAGGACGACCTTCGAGCAGCTCTACTGCCTCCAGCTGGGGCAGCTGCCGTCCCGGCGTCCGCGCAAGGCCGCGGCGAAGGCCGGCGTGGATCCGAAGACGTCCGGCAAGTTCCCCTCGCTGGCGTCCGCGTCCGCCGTGGCGCCTTCCGAGGACATCGCGGCGTCCGAGGCGAAGGTGCGCGCGCTGGAAGCGGAGCTCGTCTCCGCGCGCGAGGTGGATGCGCTCCAGTTCAAGGTGGATGGGTTGTCCTCGCAGATCTTCGACGCGGACCAGCGCCTGAAGGGCACCGAGGGCCTGAAGGCCGCCATCAACGACGCGGAGAACGCGTGGCGGGCCGCGCCGACGCCGCAGACGCTGGGGCTTCCCCAGGACATCCTCAACCGGGTGCAGCGCTTCTCCAAGGCGGTGGCGAAGCGGGACGACGCGCTGGTTCGACTCGGGGCGGACCGGGACGCGGACGCGGCGGAGATTCCGGCCTCGGTGGAGCCGCTGACGCAGGACCGTGGCTTCTGGGCGGGCATCGCCGTGGGCGTGTTGTTCCTGGGGCTGGGCGTGGGCCTGGGCTTCGGCATCGACAGCATGTTCCGCTACCTGGCCCTGCTGGATATCCCCGCCTTCGGCTTCTCCGCGCTGCTCGCGCTGCGCTACGTGGACGAAATCCAGAAGACCTCGCAGCGTGGCAGCAAGGAAGGCCGCTTCGACGCGCGCGAGAAGAAGATCCACGAGGAGTTCGAGGCCGAGGCCGCGCCGGTGCGCATGGCCCAGAAGGCGCTCGGCGTGGAGAGCCTGGATGAGATTCCCGCCGCGCTGGAGCGCAAGGAGCTGCTGGCCGCTCGCGTGGTGGAGCTGAAGGATCAGCTCGCGGCCGTGGAGGCCGACCCGGAGTTCGTGGCCGCGTCCACGCAGCGTCAGGCGTTGAAGGATCAGCTGGAGGCGCTCAACGCGGAGCTCACGCAGAAGGGCTCCTACGTGCGCGACATGCGCGAGGTGGAGCGCGAGCTGGGCCGCGTGAAGGAGTCCATCGCGATGGCGAAGGCGCCACCGCCGCCCGCCGCCGCCGGGCCGGATGGGACGCCCGCGCCCGCGGAGCCGCTGGAGGACCCGTCTCCCGCGCTGCTGGCCCTGGCCGCGGATGTCTTCACCACCGATGTCCTGAGCGTGCAGGCGATGCTCAAGGAGCGCTGCGTCCAGTACCTCACCGCGCTCACGGACCGCCGGTACCAGGGCGTCGAGTGGGACAAGGAGGGCCGGGCCTTCGCGCTCACGAGCGGCAAGCGCGTGCCGGTGGGCGAGATTCCGCCCAAGGACCTGGACATGTATTACCTGGCGCTGCGGATGACGGTGGTGGAGAAGGCGAGCGCCCGCGCGAAGCGGCCCTTCGTCCTCGAGGATGTCTTCGCCGGCGTCGAGGAAGTGAAGCTGCCGCTCATCGCCCGCATGCTGAAGCATTTGGGCACGCTGACGCAGGTGCTCCACGTCACCCCGCACGCCGGGTTCGCCCAGATGTCGGACGGCACGGTTAACGTGTAGTCCGATGTGGAGGGTGTCCTCCGTGGGGGAGGACCGTGGGGGTATGGGGATGGGGCGTGGGGTGCGGCGGGAGTTCGGGGACGAGGCGGAGTCGGTGGCGGTGCGGTACCTGGAGGCGCGGGGCTGGGTGGTGAGGGCGCGCAACTGGCCCTGTCGTTACGGCGAACTGGACGTGGTGGCGGAGCGCGAGGACACCGTGTGCTTCGTCGAGGTGCGGATGCGCTCCTCGGCCGTGTGGGGAGACCCGGCGCACACCGTGTCCTTCGCCAAACAGCGTCGGGTGGTGAAGGCGGCGCTGCACTATCTCTTCGCTCATGACCTGCGTGGGCGGATGATGCGCTTCGACGTGATTTCGGTGGTGGGGCGCGGAGAGCGCGCCACCGTGGAGCACATTCCCGGCGCCTTCGATGCGGGCATGTAAGGGGAAGGCATGGCTGGAACGCTGTACCTGGTGGCCACGCCCATCGGGAACCTGGGTGACATCACGACTCGCGCGCTGGAGACGCTTCGCGCGGTGCGCTTCATCGCCTGCGAGGACACGCGGCACTCCCGCGTGCTGCTGGACCACTTCGGCATCGGCGGCAAGGACCTGGTGAGCCTGCCGGCCTTCGCGGAGGGACAGCGGGCCGGGCGAATCCTGGACCGGATTTCGGAAGGGGATGACTGCGCGCTCGTCACGGACGCGGGCAGTCCCGCCATCAGCGACCCTGGCGAGCGACTGGTGGCCGAGGCCTTGGAGCGAGGACTGACGGTGGTGCCCATTCCGGGCGCCACGGCCCTCGTGGCGGCCCTGAGCGCTTCAGGGCTCCCCACGGGGCGCTTCCACTTCCTGGGCTTCCTGCCCCGCAAGGGCGCCGAGCGACGCGCCATGCTGGAGGAGGTGGCCGCGCTGTCCGCGACGCTGGTGCTCTACGAGTCTCCTCGCCGGCTGGGAGAGACGCTCCCTGACCTGCAGGAGGCCTGGGGAGATCGCCGTGCGTGCGTGGCCCGTGAGCTGACGAAGCTGCACGAGGAGTTCGTGCGGGGCCCGCTGTCGGAACTGTCCGCGCGCTACGCGACGGAGGAGGCCCGGGGCGAGGTGGTCGTCCTCGTGGAGGGCCGCACCGGCGAGCGGCGCTGGTCCGAGGAGGAGCTCAAGCGCGGGCTCGAGGAGGGGCTGGCTCGCGGCGAGAAGCTCAAGCCGCTGAGCACCGAGCTGGCGCGTCGTGCGGGCTGGTCGGGACAGGACGTCTACCGACTCGGGCTGTCGCTGAAGCGGTGAAGCGGAGCGGGCTTCGGGACGGGGAGCGTTCGTTCCTGGAGCCCAGGTCGCTGCACCGGGAGGGCAGGCGGTTCATGCCGCGCCTCCCGGGTGTGGCCTGTCGCTAGAAGTTGAACGAAGCGCTCAGGTCGAAGCGGAACGTCGTGCTGCCCACGGCACGGAAGCGGCGGGAGACCAGGTCGTAGCGCCAGTCGAAGCTCGGGTTGAGCTCGGGTGAGCCCACCGCGGTGTCGACCTGACCGTTGCCATCCAGGTCCTGGCCCAGCTCCTCGTTCGTCAGCGTGTGGTCCGTGTTGTAGAGGAACGTGCCCGACGCGCGAATCTTGAAGGTGTCCGACGCGCTCGCCGTGGCGCCGAGCATTCCGCCGACCTGGAAGTAGTCCTCGGAGGTGAGCAGCTTGCGCAGCGCCGCGCTCAGCTCGTTGTTGTACCGGCCGGAGCCCACGTAGTTGCCGATGGCCCGGAGGTCGAGGGTGAACTTCTGGTGCTTCTGCGGCCGGTCGAACGGCACCAGCTCCACACCGGCGATCATCCCCAGCATCTCGGGCGCCTTGATGCCCGTCTCCTTGCGGTTCCACGGCCCCGTGCCGCAGTTGCCGGGCGCGCCGAGGTTCGGCGGGTTGGCGTTGCGCTGGTCGCAGTTCGAATAGAAGAGCGGGCCCCGGACGGGGATGGTGTAGCTGGCCTTGAAGTACGGCTCGGCCACGCCCATGCGGCGCGAGAACGCCGTGTAGATTTGATACTTGTGGACCCGGTCGCCGATGTTGCCGCGCTCGTCCGAATTCGTGGTGTCCACGCTCGGATCCCGCACCTTCGCGGTAGGGGCCTCGTAGTCGATGCCCAGAATCCAGGTGGGCTTGGTGTCGTCGTTCGCCTGGTTGAAGAAGGCGTAGGCCAGACCGAAGTGGAGGTTGCCCAGACCGCCCCGGAAGCTCTCCTGCGGCACGCCGAAGAGCGGCGCTCCAAGGGCCTGCGGGTCTCCGAGGCATCCCGGGATGGTCGAGCCATCCGCGTTGATGCAGTTGTTGGTGATGGTGGACGTCTCCCGGGACGACTGGGAGGTGAAGTCCCACCGCTCGTTCTGCTGGAACACCAGCGGGAGCAGGAAGGACAGCTCCAGGTCCTTGTAGAGACCGACGGCCAGCCTCAGGTTGAGGCGGGCATCCACGCCCTTGTACCAGAGCTCCGCGGCATCCCCGCGGGTGGCGGGCGAGCCATCCTCGTTATCGGGCGTGCCCGCGGGCGCGAGCTGCTCGCGCACAATCTTGGCGCGAGTCTGCGTTCGTTCGAACCCGACGTCGATGAACAGGTCGAACGGATCGTCTTCCTCGAAAGAGGAAGCGATCCGGGTGATGTCCGCCGCGCTGGCGGCGAACGGCGCGCCCAGTGTAAGCGCGGCGAGTACGGCGCGAAGCCTGTGCATCCGACCTCCGACGGCGAAACGACCGGGCCTTCCGGCAAGCCCGGGGGCTTCCAGCTAGCCGCGCCGTCGAAGGAGTGTCAAGAATCGGGTTGCTTTTACTTCCCCGCGACGGAGGTTCCGAGCAGCCCTTCCAGGCGCCGGACCTCGTCATCGAAGCCCGTCTTGTGGCTGGCCGCCATGGTGCGGCGGTAGGTCTTGTGCTGGTCGAAAGGGTCCAGCACCCGATCATCCTGCGTCATCAGCTGATAGTGCAGGTGGGGCGCGAAGGAGCGCCCCGTGTTGCCGCTCCGGCCGATGACCTGACCCACGTTGAAGCGCGTGCCCGGGTGGATGTCCTTGCCCACCTCGTCCAGGTGCAGGAAGAGCGCGCGGCGGCCACGGCCCCCCGACTCCACCAGCTCCAGGCAGTTGCCGTTGCTGCCCCAGTTCCAGTTCTTGCGCTTCACCACGCCCGCGAAGGGCGCCTTGACGGGGGTGCCCACGGGGGTGCGGAAGTCCACGCCCTTGTGCCGCCGACCGTCGCGCAAGAGCGACGTCACCTGCTCGTAGTCGTCCAGCGGCGACTTCTCCAGGCGCAGCTCCAGCTCCTCGCCCGTGGACAGGTAGTACCGCGCGGCGCCCTCGGTGCCCGCCTGGTAGCGGTACGCGCTCAGCGTCTTGCCCAGCTTGGCGCTGGTGAAGCGCACCGCGTGCACCAGGGGCTCTTCGTTGGGGCGGCGCTGGAAGAGGATGTCGAGGGTGTCGCCGCGCAGGATTTCACCCGGCACCGCCACCCACCACACCAGCGTGCGCGTCACCACCTGCGCCAGGGCCGGGCCGATGTCCGCTCCCGCGGCGTTGTTGATGGCCGTCTCCAGCGGGCCCTCGATGCGCATGGACGCGCGCTCCAGGCCCGCGGCCTTCACCGGGTCCACGGGAACGGGCGCGGTGAGCGCCGCAGCAGCGACAGCGCCCGCATCGACGGCGCCCGCGGCCTCCGCGACAGGCTGATGAATGGCGGCCTCGCCCGTGGCGCTGGCCATCCGTTGCTTCCACCACCACACGCCCCCGGCGGCGCCGCCCAGGATGAGTGACACGGCGACCACGGGCCCGATGGGGCTGCGCTTGGGTGGTGCACCGAGGGTGGGAAGGTTCGGCCGCATGCTGGCTCCGTGAATGGAAAGAGTGGGCGGGCGCGAAAACCAGCGCCCGCGACGAGGAATTCCGCCTGCCGAGGGTCAATCCTCGGGGCCGTCCTCTTGCTCGTCTGGCGTGGAGTCGCGCAGGCCGAATTCCTTCATCTTCGTCTGCAGCGACTTGCGGCTGATCTGCAGGAGCCGCGCGGCCCGGGTGACGTTGCCCCCCGTCTCATCGAGCTTCTTGACGATGAGGTCCCGCTCCAGCTCCGCCGCCTTCATCCGGACGATGTCCTTCAGGCCCACCTCGCCCGTGGGAACATCCATGCTCGGCGTGGGGGTGGACGAAGAGGGGCCTGGCTGGACGCCCGCTCCCTGGCGGACGGGGTCCGGCAGGTCCTTGGCGGTGATGAGCGGGCCGTCCGCGAACAGCAGCGCGCGCTCAATGAGGTTCTCCAACTCGCGGATGTTGCCCGGCCACGAGTAGTTCTGGAGCAGCGCCAGCGCTTCGTCGGCGATGCCTTCGATCTTCTTGTTGAGGCGGCGGTTGTACTTGTCCACGAAGTGCCGCGCGAGCATCAGGATGTCGCTGCGGCGCTCGCGCAGGGGCGGCAGGGTGAGCGGCACCACCGCCAGGCGGTAGTACAAGTCTTTACGGAACCGGCCCGCTTCAATCTCCGCCTGGAGGTCGCGGTTGGTGGCGGCGACCAGGCGCACGTCCACGCGGGTCGTCTTGATGCCCCCCACGCGCTCGAACTCGCCTTCCTGGAGCGCGCGCAGCAGCTTCACCTGCATCTCGACGGGAATCTCCCCGATTTCGTCCAGGAAGAGCGTGCCTTCGTCGGCCAGCTCGAAGCGGCCGGGCTTGGAGGTGACGGCGCCCGTGAAGGCTCCGCGCTCGTAGCCGAACAGCTCGCTCTCCAGCAGCGTGGCGGGGATGGCCGCGCAGTTGATCTTGATGAACGGCTTGTCGCGACGGCTGGAGGCGCCGTGCAGCGCGGTGGCGATCAGCTCCTTGCCGGTGCCGCTCTCGCCGGTGATGAGCACCGTGGAGGGCGTGTCCGCCACCTTGTCGATGACCTTGTAGACGTCCTGCATCTGGGGCGACTCGCCGATGATGGCGGCGCGCGCCTTGAGGTCCGGCCGGACGGAGCGGCGCGCGCTCTCGTTCGTCTTGGCGGCCTTGGCGACCACGGCGGACAGCTCCGTCTGGTCGAAGGGCTTGGTGATGTAGTCGAACGCGCCCGCTTTGATTGCGTCCACGGCCGAGTCCACGGTGCCGTGCGCGGTGATGATGATGACGGGCACGTCCGGGTTGGCGGCGCGGATGGTGCTGAGCACCTCCATGCCGCCCACCTTGGGCATCACCAGGTCCGTCACGATGATGTCGGCGCCGTTCTTGTTGAACTCGGCGAGCCCCTGCTCACCATTCTCCGCGACGGTGACGTCGAAGCCATCCCGGCGCAGCATCGCGGCGAGCACCTTGCGGAGATTCGCCTCGTCGTCGATCACCAGGACCTTGGCCATGGGAGCAGGGCGCGGGAGGGCCGGACTAACGACGGGGGGCCGGCGCCGCGGTAGGGCCCTCGAGGGTGCAGATGGCGTCCGGGTGCTTGATGCGCAACAGGAGGGCCTCCAGCACGCGGAACGGATGGTTCATCCGCGAGGCGCCCAGGTAGGCCGCCACCATGTCCATGGCGACCGCCAGGTCCATGTTCTCTCGGCCGGTGGACACCACCACGCCCGAGTCACCGCGCAGGCGGTTGGACTGGTAGACGCCGTCCGCGGCCAGCTGCTTGATGGTCTCGATCTCCAGCACGCCCGTCTTCTCGTAGATGCGGTGCAGCTGCGAGTACAGGCGGGGCGACAGCACCACGGCATAGGGGCCGAAGTGGCCGTGCTCGTTGAGCGTGCGCGTGGCCTCGACGATGGCCTGGAACCCGCCGCCCGCCACCGTCCAGTCGCCCAGGTTCACCGTGAGCCGGCCGTTGGCCGTCATCAGGCCCTCGTAGCCCAGCTTCGCGTCGCCGTAGAAGATGAGCTCGTCTTCCTGCTGCGCGCACAGCGCGGCGGCGCCCGCGGCGGCCGACACGTCCAGCGGCATGTTGTGCGTCCGCGCCGCTTCGATGTCGCGCCAGTGCAGCAGGAAGTCCTTGTAGATGATGGGGATGGTCTTGAACTTGCGCGCGTCGGTGAAGACCATCGCGGTCTCCTGCTCGCCGACGATGTCCACCGCGCCCGGGGACACGCCCTGGAACTCGTCGTAGGGCACCGTCTGCACGCCCGCGCCCAGCGGACCATAGATGTCGAGGATGCGGCGGCCCACGAGCGAGCGCCGCGCGACCTGGATGACGGTCTCATTCAGGCGCGCCCACTCCTCTTCACGGAGCGGGTTCTCGGCATGTCCAAGGAAGTCAGGCATCGAACAGTCTCCAGATACTCAACAAGGAGAAGAGGGAAGGAACGCTTCAGCGATTGCTGCCGCCACCGCCACCACTGCGGCGGAGCGAGCCCACCGTGAGGGGATGGGACTCCACGGCGGGCGGCGGAGCAGGCAGGCCGTACATCAGGCGCTGCGGGGGAAGGGACGTGAGCGGCTCCACCGGGGACCGGCCGTTGATGACGTTCGGTGTCGGCGGTGGAGGCGGAGAGGGTGAATGGGCCGCGACAGGCGTGCCGGTGCTGGCGACGGCCTGCTGGAAGTGCCCGGCCGCGATGGGACTGGTGAAGCGGGTGTCCTGGCTGGCGTCGAGCAAGCGCAGCATGTGGACCGCCTCCGACACGTGCTCTTTCTCCTCTGTCGCCAGGTGGAGGAAGAACGCCTTCACTTCGGGGTGGGAGGCGGCCCGGGCGAAGGACTCGTATTCGTTGATGGTCTCCAGCTCACGCGCCAGCACGCGGCGGATGCGCGCCACGTCGTCCAGGTCGCTGTCCGGGGTATCGGCCATTGGGAATGGACCCTTGCAATGCGCCGGGGGCACCGTCAAGAGAAACAGGGCCCGGTGGGTTTCCTGCTTCATGCCACTTGACGTCGCGCGTAGAGTCCGGCGCTCGTGACCGCCTCCGTGCCCGAGCCTTCGCCGCCGCCTCCCACCGCCTCGTCCCCTCGGTCCGAGCGCTCCAGCGGACGAGGCGCGGTGCTCGTGGCCACCGGCATCCTCGCCTCCAAGCTCGTGGGGCTCGTGCGCGAGCGCGTCTTCGCGCACTACCTGGGGAACGAGGCGGCGGCGGCCATCTTCAAGGCGGCGCTGCGCATCCCCAACTTCCTGCAGAACCTGTTTGGCGAGGGCGTGCTCTCCGGCTCGTTCATTCCGGTGTACGCGCAGCTGCTCGGCCGCAAGGACACGGAGGAGGCGGACCGGGTGGCCGGCGCGGTGTTCGGCCTGCTGTCCCTGGCCACCGCGCTGCTCGTGGGCGCGGGCATGCTCTTCACGCCGTTCTTCGTGGACCTCATCGCCCCGGGCTTCGAGGGCCCCTCGCGCGAGCTGGCCATCCGCGTGGTGCGCATCCTCTTCCCTGGCACCGGCTTCCTGGTGCTGAGCGCCTGGTGCCTGGGCATCCTCAACAGCCACCGCCGCTTCCTGCTGTCGTACCTGGCGCCGGTGGTGTGGAACGGCGCCATCATCCTCACGCTGCTGGTGCTGGGCGGGCGCTATACCGAGGGCCGGCTGGTCGAACTGCTCGCCTACGGCGTCGTCGCGGGCAGCTTCCTCCAGTTCGCGGTGCAGGTACCCAGTGTCCTCAAGCTGCTGGGGCGCTTCATGCCGTCGCTCTCCACCGTGGCCGCGCCCGTGCGCCAGGTGCTCAAGAGCTTCGGGCCCGTCGTCCTGGGGCGCGGCGTGGTGCAGTTCAGCGCGTGGGTGGACACGGCCTTCGCCACGCTCATCTCCGCGCGGGCCATGTCCTCGCTCGTCTATGCGCAGACCCTCTACCTCATCCCGGTGAGCCTCTTCGGCATGGCGGTGTCCGCGGCGGAGCTGCCGGAGATGGCCCGCGCGGCGGACGGCGAGCGGGAAGAGGTCGTCGCGAAGCTGCGGGCGCGCATCGACGCGGGCGCGCGGCGCATCGCCTTCTGGGTGGTGCCCTCGGCCGCGGCCTTCTTCTTCCTGGGGGACATGGTCGCCGCGGCGCTGCTGCAGACGGGCCGCTTCAGCGCGGCGGACTCGCGCTACCTCTGGTACCTGCTCATCGGCGCGTCCGTGGGGCTGGTGGCCGCCACCGTGGGCCGGCTCTACGCCTCCGCGTTCTACGCGCTGAAGGACCCGAAGACGCCGCTGCGCTTCGCCATCGTCCGCGTGGCGCTGGGCTCGCTGGGCGCGTGGCTCCTGGGCCTGCACGGGCCCGAGTGGCTGGGGCTTCCTCCGCACCTGGGCGCGCTCGGCCTCACGCTCTCCAGTGGCCTGGTGGCGTGGCTGGAGTCGACCCTCCTGCGCCACAAGCTCTCCAAGCAGCTGGGCCGCGTGGGCGTGCCCTCGGGGCTGCTGCCCCGGCTGTGGGGCGCGGCGGTGATCGCCGGAACGGTGGCCCTGGGGGTGAAGCTGGGGCTCGCCTCGGTGCTGGGTCCCATGCCGGGAGTGCAAGAAGAGTGGGGTGGAGCCTTCCTCGCCCCCCCCGCGCTGCATCCCATCCTGGGATTCGTCGCCGTCGCCCTCCCGATGGGAGTCATCTATTTCGCGGTGGCCGCGGCGCTCGGCGTGCCGGAGGCCAGCGGGGTGTTCCGCAAGGTTTCTGGCCGCCTGCGTCGCAAGCGCTAAGCCCGCGCCATTGCTCGGCTCCTGACGGGGCAGGCAGGCTTTGATTGGGGGTGCAATCAGGTGTCGGATGGGATGGCGTAGGGGACTCTCTTCGTTAGGGTCCAGGGAGCGGTGTGGACCACGTGCGTGTCATCGGGGCTTCCTCCCGACAGGGCGCGCGTGTAGAGTGCGCCGCCTTTTTCATGGGCTCCGGCTTCACGGGAAGTCTGGGCTGACTTCGTCTCAGGAAGGTCTCGGCAGTGAGCGACGAGAAGAACGGTTCCAATGCGGGCGGTCCTGGCGGAACGGGCCCCAAGAAGCCGAAGGCGACCTTCGGCGACGTGATGCTCGGCATTCCTTCGGGCGGCGCGAGCCGTGGCGAGGGAGGTCGCGGCGGCGGCGGTGGTCGCGGAGGCGAGCGCGGCGGTCCCGGTCAGGGACGCGGCGCGGCCCCGCGCCCCGAGGGAGGAGCGCCCGGCGAGGAGCGCCGTCCGCGGGGGGGTGACCGAGGCGGCGCGAGCCGCGGCGGTGGTGGCGGCGAGCGCCGTCCGTCCGGTCCCATGGTCGTCGTGAAGCGTGCGTCGGGTGCCATCGAAACGCGGGGGCCGGTGGGTGATCAGCCCGCCGATGCGACCGCGACCGCGGAGGCGACCACGGCCGCCGCCGAGGCCTCCGGTGCCACGCCGACTCCGACGCCGCGCCCTGTCGCGCCGACGCCGGCGCCTTCCTCGGCCCTGTACGAGGAGCAGCCCGAGTCCGAGTCCTTCGCCGAGATGTTCGAGGCGCAGGCCAAGGAGGGGGGCACTCCGGGTCGTCGAGGCGTGCGCCTGGGCGAGAAGGTCAAGGGCACCATCTTCCAGCTCGGCGCGGACACCGCGTTCGTGTCGCTGGAGGGCTCGGCCAAGAGCGAGGCGATGATCGAGCTCCGCGAGCTCAAGGACGACGAGGGCATCCTGCGCTTCGGCGTCGGCGACAGCCTGGAGGCGCACGTCATCGAGGTGGGCGCCAAGGGCATCGTCCTGAGCCGCGCGCTGGCCAAGGGCAGCGCGTCCATGGCGATGCTGGCCGAGGCTCGCGCTTCCGGCATGCCCGTCGAGGGCATGGTGCTGAGCGTGAACAAGGGAGGCGTGGAGGTCGCCATCGGTGACCAGCGCGCCTTCTGCCCCATCAGCCAGCTGGACCTGCGCTACGTGGAGAAGCCGGACCAGTTCATCGGCGAGAAGCTCAAGTTCCGCGTCACGGAAGTGCGTGACCGCAACGTGGTGCTCTCGCGCCGCTCGCTCCTCGAGGACGAGCAGCGTCAGCTGGCCTCGGAGACGCGCAAGAACCTGGCCCAGGGCAGCATCGTCAAGGGCAAGGTCTCTGGCGTGCGCGACTTCGGCGTGTTCGTGGACCTTGGCGGCGTGGAGGGAATGATCCCCGTCTCCGAGCTCTCGTACACCCGCGTGGGTCACCCCAGCGACGTGGTGAAGTCCGGCGACGAGGTGGAGGTGGAGATCCTGCGCATGGAGCCCGCGCAGCCCAACTCGCCCGACAAGACCAAGCAGAAGGAGCGCATCACGCTGTCCATGCGCTCGCGGCAGGAGGACCCGTTCAAGAAGGCGATCTCCGAGATCAAGGAAGGCGACCGCCTGCAGGGCAAGGTCGTCCGCCTCCAGCAGTTCGGCGCCTTCGTGGAGCTGCGTCCCGGCGTGGACGGCCTGGTCCACATCTCCGCCCTGAGTGACCGGCGCATCGCGCACCCGCGCGACGTCGTGAAGGAAGGGGAGACCATCTGGGTCGCCGTCGAGAAGATCGACGTGAACGACAAGCGCATCGGCCTGCGCCGCATCTCCGAGGAGGAGGCGCAGCGTCCTCCCGAGGAGCGCACGGCTCCGGTGGCGGCGGAGAAGACCGCGCCGTCGGCTCCGGCGGCGCCCCGTCCCAAGGCGGGGCAGGTCGTGGTGGGCAAGGTGGACCGCATCGAGCCCTACGGCGTGTTCCTCCAGTTCCCGGGCGGCAAGGGTCTGCTCCCCGCGAGCGAGACGGGCACCGAGCGCGGCACGGATCTTCGCAAGCACTACGCGCTCGGCCAGGAGGTGAAGGTGGCGATTCTCGACATCGACGCCTCCGGCAAGATTCGTCTGTCCGTCACCGCCGCGGTGCGCGCCGAGGAGCGCGCCGAGGTGGAGGAGTGGCAGAAGACGCAGCAGCCGCAGGGCGCCGCCGCTGGCAAGAAGGGCTTCGGCACGCTCGCCGATCTCTTCAGCAAGTTCGGCAAGTGATTCACCGCGCCCGAGCACGTTTGAAGCGTGTTCGGGTTCGCAGGAAATAGATGTTGCAGTCCACGGCGAGGGGCGGTACTACCTCCCTCGCCGCTGACGCGGGGTGGAGCAGCCTGGTAGCTCGTCGGGCTCATAACCCGAAGGTCGCAGGTTCAAATCCTGCCCCCGCAATTAGGAATGCCAGAGGTCCGGAGAATAGAAAGCCGGACCTCTGGTGTTTATAGGCAGTCACAACATGGCGCGGGGTGGAGCAGCCTGGTAGCTCGTCGGGCTCATAACCCGAAGGTCGCAGGTTCAAATCCTGCCCCCGCAACTTGGTGTCTTTCGATGCCTGTCTGGTTTCGAAAGCGCCGCAAGGTTGAAGACCCCGGTTGCCAGCAATGGTGGCCGGGGTTTTCTCTTTGGTGCACTCCGCCGGTGCGCTCGTGCCTCCGCTCGCCGCACGCTACCGCCCCACGTACTGGGTTTGCTCCAGGCAGGGCAGGGCGGCCGCTGGCGAGGTGGATTGTCCGAGCCCCGACGGGCGCTGGGACTCCGCGTCGCGTCTGACTTGACACGGGCAAGCCCGGGTAGGTCCGTCAGCACTGGAATGTGGCTCGCGGACACTGTAGCCGCTTGATTTGACTGGGGATTTTTCGGACCCGGTCTCTCGTGGATACGGAAATCTCCCGCCATCGTAGAAATAACCGCGATGTCGCCTTTCAACTTACACCAGTAAAGGCACTAATCTCTCCGACAGGTGACAAATTGTCACCTGGGAGCCATTCAGAACAGACCTGAACTTCCGGTGAGGTTGCCGGAAAGCGACGTATCGGGTCTCCCGGGCGGCTCCCACCCCGCGCAATCCCATGGGAGCACCCCCACGTGAGAAGGTTGGTTGCCAAGCTGTCCGGCCTGGCGCTGGTACTTTCAGGTACCGGCTCCTTCGCCCGGACGCTGCCGAACTACGACGCATTCCTTGAAGCCAAGCCCGCGGGCCGTGCCGCCGCGAGCTTCAAGCCGGTGGACGCCGATACGGATGTTCGTGTCACCCACCGCGACGAGCACACCGGCGCCCCCCGCTTCATCTGGGCCAACGGTGGCGCTCAGACGAACAACAAGCTGAAGGCGCAGTACGCCAGCATGGCGCCGGCGCAGGCGGCCCTCGCCCAGCTCAACGACTACGCGACGGTGTACGGCGTGAAGTCGTTCGAGGTGGCCGGCGCGCGCGTCTCCGGCGTCAAGGAGCTGGCCGCGGGAGTCAAGGTCGTTACCGTGGCGCAGGAGATCTCCGGCGTCGAGGTGTACCGCCAGAGCCTCCGGCTGCTCCTGAACAAGCAGAACGAGCTGGTGTCCGTCTCCGGCACCATCTCCGAGCACGTCACCGCGACGCGCGCGGTCCCCGAGCGCTTGCAGTTCAAGCTGTCCGCGAAGTCCGCCATCGCCGCCGCCTTCCAGGACGTCACGGGCGCGGCGCTCGACGGCAGCCTGCTGACGCAGGTGAAGAGCGCGAAGCCCACGGGGCGCTACACGCGCTACACCCTGGCCTCGTACGCGCGCCCGCAGAACGAGGGCCTCCGGGAGCCGGCTCGCTCCAAGCAGGTCTACTACGCGCTGCCGAACGCGCTGGTGCCCGCGTACTACGTCGAGGTCATCACCGGGCGCGACAACAGCGTCGACTCGGACGCGTACGCGTACGTCATCTCCGCGGTGGATGGTCGAGTGCTGTCTCGCAAGAACATGCGCGAGGAGGCCGCCTTCAGCTACCGCGTCTTCGCGGACACCACACCCCCGTATACGCCTCACGACGGCCCGGCGGGCACGAACGCCACGCCGCACCCGGACGGAGCCCCGACGGGCTGGCGTCCCCCGTTCGTTCCTCCCTCTCTCGTCACCCTGCAGAACGCGCCCTTCAGCCAGAATGACCCGTGGCTGCCGGCCGGCGCGACGGTGACCGCCGGCAACAACGTGGACGCGTACGCGGACCTCGTGGCGCCGGACTACTACAGCGCGGGCGACCTTCGTCCCACCGTCACCGCCCCTGGCGTGTTCGACCGGACGATGCAGTTCGACATCCAGCCGAACGCCAACGCGGAGCAGATCGCCGCGGCGACGACCAGCTTGTTCTTCATGAACAACTGGCTGCACGACTGGTACTACGACACGGGTTTCGACGAGTCCACGGGCAACGCGCAGCTCGACAACTTCGGGCGCGGTGGCGAGGACGGCGACCCCATCCAGGCGCAGGCGCAGGACTACAGCGGCGTCGACAACGCCAACATGCTGACGCCGGCGGATGGTGCCTCGCCGCGCATGCAGATGTACCGCTTCTCCGGTCCGCGCATCGCGCGCCTGACGGTGAACGCTCCGGCCAACGTCGCGGGTAACTATACCGTCGGTATCGCGTCGGGCATGGGCCCTCAGGTGTTCGACGTGGTGGGCGACGTCGTCATCGCGTTGGACGGGGTGACCGCTCCTGGAGTCTCCCCGACGGACGGCTGCAGCGCGCTGACCAACGCGGCGGCGGTGGCGGGCAACATCGCCCTGATCGACCGCGGCAACTGCGACTTCCTCGTCAAGGCCACCAATGCCCAGGCCGCGGGGGCGCGGGGCATGATCATCGCCGACAATGTCGCCGGCCCCATCGCGGACATGGGAGGGGCTTCGGCCGCCATCACCATCCCCGTGCTGCGCATCACCCTGGCGGATGGCAACCGGATCCGCAACGAGGCGGGCCTCAACGTGAGCATGGTCCGTGAGCCGAGCATCGGCCCGGACGGCACCGTCGACAACATCATCGTCGCGCACGAGTGGGGGCACTACATCAGCAACCGCCTCGTCCTCGACGCGGGCGGTCTGGTCAACAACCAGGGTCGCGCGATGGGCGAGGGCTGGGCGGACTTCCACGCCCTGCTCATGGTGACCCGGCCGGAGGACATCAACGTCCCCTCCAACGCCAACTGGAACGGTGCCTACGGCGCGGCGGAGTTCGCCCCGCGCTACGGCTCTCCCGACAGCGCCTTCTTCGGCATCCGTCGCGTGACGTACTCGTCGGACATGACGAAGAACGCACTGACGTTCGGTCACATCGCGAACTCGGCCACGCTGCCGACCACCGCGCCCCTCATCCCGAATGCCAGCCTGAACTCGCAGGTGCACAACTCCGGTGAAGTGTGGGCCACCATGCTGTGGGAGGCCTATACCTCGCTGCTGCGTGCGCACCCGTTCCAGGAGGCCCAGGACCGGATGAAGCTGTACATCGTCCTGGGATACATGCAGACGCCGTTCGCGCCCACGTTCCTGGAAGCGCGTGACGCCGTCCTCGCGGGTGCCCAGGCCGTGGACCCCGAAGATGCCCAGCGCATGTGGGTCGCCTTCGCCAAGCGCGGTGCCGGTGTCGGCGCCGTGGCTCCGCCCTACACCTCCACCACCCACGAGGGTGTGGTGCAGAGCTTCCGCACGGGTCCCGCCCTGGGGCTGCTGGGCGCGACGCTCTCCGACGACCTGCCCACCAGTTCGTGCGATCGCGACGGCGTGCTCGACAATGGTGAGACGGGCCGCATCGTCGTCACCATCGCGAACACCGGCTCGCACCCCGCGCGCAATGGCTCCGTCACCGTGTTCTCGCCCACCCGCGGTGTCAGCATCGCCAACGGCGGCTTTGTCCGGCTGCCGGAGATCGCCGTCTTCGGCGAGACGACGGTGTCCCTGCCCGTGACGCTGACGGGCGCCGCCCCGAACTCCGTCGCGGAGTTCATCATCTCCTTCCGCGATGAGAACCAGGCGTCTCCGGGCGACGTGGTCGCGTCGCTGGCCGCGATGACCAACTACGACGAGGTTCCGGCGAGCAGCCGCACGGAGACCGTCCAGTCGAACCCCGCGACGCTCCCCTGGGAGCTGGAGTCCAGCGAGTCGCCGGACGTCACCGAGTACTACTTCGGACTCGTCTACGTCGACGAGGCGTTCATCGACCGCGCCTTCTACGGCGAGAACCGGGAGTTCCCCACGGACTTCTGGCTGAGGACGCCGCCTCTCCAGGTGAGCGCCACCGAGCCGTTCATCGTCACGTTCGACCACGCCCACGACTTCGAGGCCGACGCGAACTTCAACTACGACGGCGCCGTCATCGAGCTCACCAATGACAACGGTCAGACGTGGATCGACATCGGCGGGCCCCTGTACGGCGGCGTGCTGGATACCGCTCCGGGCGTGCTGAACCCCCTGCAGGGTCGTCAGGCCATCGTCGGCACGAGCGCGAACTTCCCCACGCTCGAGGCCGCTTCGCTGAACCTGGGCACCACCTACGCGGGCCAGACGGTCCAGATCCGCTTCCGCATCGGCACCGACAACTTCGTCGGCGCCACGGGCTGGGCGCTGGACAACCTGTCCTTCAGCGGCATCACCAACACCCCGTTCACCGCGCTGGCGGCGGACGACAACGTGTGCGTGAACCGTCCTCCGGTCGCCAACGCCGGTGCGGATCAGATCGTCAACGAGCGCACCGCGGTGACGGTGACGGGCAGCGGGACGGACGCCGACGGCGACACCCTGACGTACTCCTGGACGCAGTTCTCCGGCACGGCGGTCACGCTGTCCGGTGCCAACACGGCCACGGTGTCCTTCACGGCTCCGGAAGTGGCGTCGGACCGCGACATCGTCCTGCGCCTGGATGTCAGCGACGGCACCCTGACCTCCACGGACCACGTGACGGTGCGCATCCTCAACGTCAACCGCGTTCCCACGGTGAACGCGGGCCTGGACGGCTCCGCGGATGAGCGTGGCAGCTACACCCTGTCCGGCTCCGCGAGCGACGCGGACGGCGACAGCATCACCTACCTCTGGACGCAGGTGTCCGGCACGCCGGTGGCGCTGACGGGCTACACGGCGGCCTCCGCCACGTTCGCGACCCCCGAGGTGGACTTCGCCACGACGCTCACGTTCCGCCTCACCGTCTCCGACGGCAAGGTCAGCGTGAACGACACCGTGGACGTGGTCATCAACGACGTGAACCGCGCCCCCGTCGTCACCGCCTCGTCGGTGACGGTCGACGAGCGCAGCACCGCCACCCTCGCGGCCACGGCCTCGGATGCGGATGGTGACACGCTGACGTACGAGTGGACGCAGACGTCCGGCCCGGCGGTGACGCTGTCCGGTGCGAACACCGCGAACGCGACCTTCGCCACGGGCGAAGTGGCCGCCAACGCCGTCCTCACCTTCCGGGTGACGGTGTCGGATGGCACGGTCGACGCCACGCAGGACGTCACGGTGAACGTGCTCCACATCAACCGCGCTCCGACGGTGAACGCGGGCCTCGACGGCTCCGTGGACGAGCGCGCCACGGCCACGCTGAGCGGCTCGGCGAGCGACGAAGATGGCGACACCCTGACGTACGCCTGGGTGCAGACGGCCGGTACGCCGGTGGGCATCACCAACGCCACCTCGGCCATCGCCACCTTCACCGCGCCGGAGACGGCGACCGGTGAGACGCTGACCTTCCTCCTGACGGTGAGCGACGGCAGCTCCACCGCCAGCGACACGGTCAACGTGCAGGTCAACGCGGTGAACCGCGCCCCGGCGGTGACGGCGTCCGACGTGACGGCCGACGAGCGGAGCACCGTCTCCCTCATCGCCCAGGGCACCGACCTGGATGGCGACACGCTGACCTACGCGTGGACGCAGCTGACGGGCACCCCGGTGACGCTCGCGAACGCCGACTCGGCGACCGCGGACTTCGACGCGGGTGACGTGGACGCCGACGAGGAGCTCACGTTCCGCGTGACGGTGTCCGATGGCACCGTCGAGGCGACCCAGGATGTGACGGTGACGCTGCGCAACGTGAACCGTGCTCCCACGGCGAACGCGGGTGCGGCGGCCTCCGCTGTGTCCGGTACCACCGTGACGCTGGATGGCAGCGCGAGCAGCGATGCCGATGGCACCGCGCTGTCGTACACGTGGACGCAGGTCAGCGGCCCGTCCGTGGCGCTGTCCAATGCGACGTCCGCCCAGCCGACCTTCACCGCTCCTTCGGTGCAGGCGCAGCGCGACCTGGTGTTCAGCCTGGTCGTGAGTGACGGGGTGGCGAGCAGCGCGGCTTCCCTGGTGGTCATCACCATCAACCCGACGGACATCCCGAACCGGGCTCCCGTGGTGAGCGCGTCCGCGGTGACGGCCGACGAGCGGAGCACTGTCTCCCTCGTGGCCCAGGCCACGGATGAGGACGGCGACACGCTGACCTACGCGTGGACGCAGCTGACGGGCACCACCGTGACGCTGCAGAACGCCAACACCGCGACCGCGTCCTTCGACGCGGGCGAGGTGGATGCCAACGCGGAGCTGACGTTCCGCGTGACGGTGTCCGATGGCACGGCCACGGTGACCAAGGACGTGACGGTGACGGTGCGCAACGTGAACCGTGCTCCCACGGCGAACGCGGGCGCGGCGGCCACTGCCCAGTCTGGCACCACCGTGACGCTGGATGGCACCGCGAGCAGCGATGCCGACGGCACGGCGGTGACGTACGCGTGGACCCAGGTCAGCGGTCCGTCCGTGGCGCTGTCCGACGCCACGGCGGCTCAGCCCTCCTTCACCGCTCCGACGGTGACGGCGGAGCGCGACCTGGTGTTCAGCCTGGTGGTGAGCGACGGGGCGGCGAGCAGCACGGCCTCCCTGGTGGTCATCACCGTGACCGCGGCGCCGGTGGAGAACACCGCGCCGGTGGCCAAGGCCCGCATCATCCTCAATGGCAGCCAGACGTCGATGACCCTCGACGGCTCGGCTTCCACCGACGCGAATGGCGATGCCCTGACCTACAAGTGGGAGCAGACGGGCGGCCCGAGCGTCACGCTCAACGAGTCGACCAAGGCGGTGCTCAGCGTGGACGTGCCGGAGCTGGATGACGACAGCGCCACGTTCTCGTTCAAGCTGACGGTGAAGGACCCGGCGGGTGCCACCCACAGCGTCACGGTGGAGGCCACGGCCACCCCGGATGATGGTGGTGGTTGCTCGTCCACGGGCGCGGGTGCTCCGGCGGGCATGCTCGCCCTGGCGCTCCTCAGCCTGCTGCACCGTCGTCGCCGCCTGAACTAGTCGGAAGGCCGCCTCTCTCCTTGGAGAGGCGGCTCACTTCCGGGGCTGGGTGCCTGACAGGCCCGGACCCGGAGGCACTCCACTCGCTTCAGCGGTTCTGAACGCTCTTGAAGTCAGACGGCCGGCATCCTCTCGAGAGGGTGTCGGCCGTTGCTCATTCCGGCGCCGCTGGAGGGGCGGTGACGGTGACTGGTGCACGAATCCGCGGCGCGGCGCGCGGGCGGTCTCTCGCGCTGGGGCAGGCTCGGCTCGCGTGTGGCCCGGTCGGACCGCCGCCCTTGCGTCCATGTTCCCTCTCGCCTCCGCCTCCTCGCCGCCGTTCCTGCAGGAGATTGTCATCCTCATCGCCGCGGGCGCGGTGATGGCCTACGTGGGCCACCGCTTCCGGCTGGTGCCCATTGTCGGCTTCCTGCTCGCGGGCGCGGTGATTGGCCCCAACTCCCTGGCCCTGGTGAAGGACCTGGAGCTGGTCAACTCCGCCGCGGAGCTGGGCGTCATCCTGCTGCTGTTCAGCATCGGGCTGGAGTTCAGCCTGGAGAAGCTGTCCCGCCTCAAGACGCTCCTGTTCGGAGGCGGAGGGCTCCAGGTAGGGCTGGCCTCGGTGGGGATGATGGGGCTGTTGATGCTGTTCGGCGTGGCGTGGCGTCCCGCGCTGTTCACCGGCTTCCTGGTGGCGCTGTCCTCCACCGCCATCGTCCTCAAGCTGCTCGGAGACCGGGGAGGAACCTCGTCCGACGTGGGGCAGGTGTCCCTGGGGCTGCTCATCTTCCAGGACCTCGCGGTGGTGATGATGGTGCTGCTCGTCCCCGTGCTGGCGGGGAAGGGGGACACGCCGCTCCACTTCGTGTGGGCGTTCGCCAAGGCGATTGGCATCATCATCGCGGTGCTGGTGGTGGCGCGCCGGCTGATGCCCAAGTTGCTGGAGGTGGTGGCCCGGACGTGCTCGCCAGAGCTGTTCCTGCTCACCGTCATCGCCGTGTGCTTCGGCACCGCGTACCTCACCAGCCTCGCGGGCGTCAGCGTGTCCCTGGGGGCCTTCCTCGCGGGCCTCGTCGTCAGCGAGAGCCGCTTCAGCGAGCACGCCTTCGGAGAAATCCTCCCGCTCCAGATTCTCTTCAGCGCCACGTTCTTCGTCTCCGTGGGCATGTTGCTGGACGTGGGCTTCCTCGTGGCCCACCTGCCGACGGTGCTGCTGGCCATCGTCGCGGTGCTCGTCGTGAAGGCGGTGACAACGGGCATCAGCGTGCTGGCGCTCGGCTATCGTCCGCCCGTGGCGCTGGAGAGCGCGCTGCTGCTGGCCCAGGTGGGGGAGTTCTCCTTCGTGCTGGAGCGCAGCGGCCGCAGGCTGGGGCTGTTTCCAGCGGGTGTCCCTGAAGGCTCCCAGGCCTTCATCGCGGCCACGGTGATGTTGATGGTGCTCACGCCGGCCTTGTCCCGGCTGGGCGCCTGGGCGGGCGGCCGGCTCACCCGCAGGGGGCGCCTCGCGCTGGCGCAGGAGAGCCCCACCACGGATGAGTCGGAGGCGCTGGCGGCCGAGTCCTTCGCCCGCTTCGAGAACCACGTCATCGTCGCGGGCTATGGAGACGGGGCGCGCAGGCTGTCGCGCGTGCTGCGCGGCTCTGGCATTCCGTTCCTGGTCACCACCCTGAGCCCCCAGGGCGCGAACGAAGCGGAGGCCGAGGGCATGGTGGTGCTGCGCGGCGACTACGCGCGGCAGCGCACGCTGCGCGTCGCGGGCGTCCAGCGCGCCAAGCTCCTCATGGTGGTGGATGACGAGGTCGCCATGGCCCACCGCGTGGTGGCCGTGGCGCGGATGGAGAACCCCACGCTGCGCCTGGTGGCGCGCGTCCGCACCGTCGCCGACGTAGAGCCGATGAGCACCGCCGGCGCGGATGTCGTCGTGTGCGAGGAGCTGGAGAGCCTGGTGGCCGTGCTGTCCTCTGTGCTGGAGGACTACCGGCAGTCGCCGGAGGAGATTGAAGACCACGAGGATGCCGTGCGGCGCTCCGGCTACGCGGCGCTGCGATTGTCGGGCGCCCTGGAGAAACCGCTGCTCGTGTGCGCGCTGGAGGATGACTGCCTCGGCACGCGTCGCGTGACGGTCCGCCCCGGCGCGCCCGTCGTGGGCATGACGGTGGAGGCGCTGGTCCAGCGCGCGGACGGCCCGTTCCAGGTCCTGTCCCTGCGAAGGGAGGGAGAGCTGCTGGCGCAACTCAGTCCCCACACGCGCTTCGAGGTAGGGGACGAGCTGGTCCTCAAGGGCTCCGTCGCGGTCTTCGAACGCGGCGCCGAGCTGTTCCGCGCACCGCCCCCAGAGGGACTCGAGGTGGACTCACCAGCCCCCGCGCCCACCGCGCCGCGCACGGCGGCGGAGCTCATCGACCCGCAGGCCACCCTCGAGTTCCATCCGAAGGAAGGCACGGGCCCATGTGCCCACCTGGACCAGCTTCGCCCCGTGCGCGCCCGAACGAAGGGCTGTGAGGAGTGCCTCAAGCTCCACGACACCTGGGTGCACCTGCGGCTGTGCATGACGTGCGGCCACGTGGGGTGCTGCGACGACTCGAAGAACAAGCACGCGACAGGGCACTTCCACGACACGACGCATCCGCTCATCCGCTCGCTGGAGCCCGGTGAGAACTGGGGCTGGTGCTACGTGGACCAGGTCCAGTTGGAGGACGAGTCCCCACCGTCACGCCCGTGAGGCGTCGGACTCAGAGAGGCCGTACGTGCTCGGCGAGCTGGCCCGTGGCGATGAGCTCCTGGAGCTCGTCTCCCATCCGCTCGCTCTCGGAGACCACCTGGTTCCAGGCGCGGATGCGCGCGGTGTCCGTCATCCGCTCGAAGTCGACGCGGTCCGGAATCTTTCCGCCGGGGAGCCTCGCGACCAGTTCGGGGGAAGGGGAGATGAGCAGCGCCCTCCGGAAGTTCTCCGGCCGCGCCCTCCGCCAGCGCAGGGCCTTGTCGAACCAGCCGGGCACCACGTACGGATAGAAGTGCGGGTACAGCACCAGGCCCTCACCGGGACCGAAGTCCAGGTCCAGGTGGTAGTCGACGACGCCCCCATCCCGGTACACGCCCGGATGCGCGCCGGGGATGCGCACGCCGCTGAGCACCAACGGAATCGAGCCCGAGGCGATGAGCGCCGGCTTCAGGTTCTCCTCCGTCAAGGGCAGGTGGACGGAGGGCAGGTCCTTCTGCGTCCTGAACGGACTGGTGTCGCCCGCCGTGTCGAAGACGACTCGGCGCAGGTGGAGGCTCAGGCTCTTGCGGCTCACCACGTTGCCCATGGCGCACAGCGCCAGGCCCAGGAACTGCACGCGGGGATGCTCCGCGCCCATGGGTCCACGACACAGCGCGGTGACGATGTGCAGCCGGGCCCAGGGGTGGTGGAGGATCTCCTTCAGCCCGTCGTCGCCCAGGAGCGCGTCGAGGATCCGCTCGCTCGTCTCGCTCACCAGGGCCGGCGAGGGCTTGGGCGGATAGCGCTGGTCGATGTACGCCGCCTCGAAGCGACGCAGAGCGGACACGGGGTCGTTCTGCGCCAGACACGCCAGCCGCCAGCTCCCGATGGAGCTCCCAATCAGGTGCAGCGGGCGGGTGCGCCCCTTGAACAGCTCGCCGAAGAGGGCGCGGTCCAACCCCGCGAGCACCAACCACTTGGGACCACCGGAAGCTCCAGGGACGACATCCACATCGTCCCCGCGCAGCCCGCGCGCACGCAGGAGGCGCAGCGCGTCAGGTCCCGCCAGAAGCGTCAGATTCGAGGCCATGTCGGTCTGGAACCGTACCAGGAGCGTGCGAGTCGCGCGGGACTTCCGCAGGTGCGCCCCGCCTGGCTTGCGACAAGCCATGCGCCACTGCTGTACTGCGCACGACCCCATGAAAAAGCCCACGCCTCCCGGTCATCGTTCCTGGGAAATGAGTCGTCGTGCCTTCCTCGGAGGCACGGCCGCTGTCACGGCCATGGCCTCGCTGGACGCCTCCGGGAGTCCGGAGGGTCAGGCCGCGCCCTCCGCCCGTCCCTTCGAGCTGGAGGAGGCCACCATCGCCGACCTTCAAGCGGGCATGGGGGCAGGGAAGTACACCGCGCACGGCCTCACGGAGCGCTACCTGGCGCGAATCGCCGCCACGGACCGCACCGGCTCGCTGCCGCTGCTGTCCATCATCGAGCTGAACCCGGACGCGCTCGCGCTCGCGCAGGCGCTGGACAAGGAGCGCAAGGAGAAGGGCGCGCGCGGTCCGCTGCACGGCATCCCCGTGCTCATCAAGGACAACATCGCCACGGCGGACCGGATGCAGACCACCGCGGGCTCGCTCGCGCTCGTCGGCGCCGTGCCCTCACGGGATGCGTTCGTGGTGGAGCGCCTGCGCGCGGCGGGCGCCGTCATCCTCGGCAAGACGAACCTCAGCGAGTGGGCCAACTTCCGCTCCACGCGCTCCGCCAGCGGCTGGAGTGGCCGCGGCGGCCAGTGTCGCAATCCCTATGCGCTGGACCGGTCTCCCTCGGGCTCCAGCTCCGGCTCCGGCGCCGCGACGGCCGCGAACCTCTGCGTCGTGTCCGTGGGCACGGAGACGGACGGCTCCATCGTGTCGCCCTCCGCGGCGTGCTCGCTGGTGGGACTCAAGCCGACGGTGGGGCTGGTCAGCCGCGCGGGCATCATCCCCATCTCCCACAGCCAGGACACCGCGGGCCCCATGACTCGCACCGTGGCGGATGCCGCCGCGCTGCTCACCGTGCTCGCGGGAGTCGACGCCGCTGACGTGGCGACGGCCGCGAGCCAGGGCCGCACGGGGCTCGACTACACGAAGTTCCTGGATGCGGACGGGCTGAAGGGCGCGCGCATCGGCGTCGCCCGCGAGCGCTTCTTCGGCTACCACGCCGCCACGGACGCGCTGGTGGAGCAGGCGCTGGAGGTCATGAAGTCCAAGGGCGCCATCGTCGTGGACCCGGCCTCCATCCCCAACGCGCCCAAGCTGGATGACCCCGAGTTCGAAGTCCTGCTGTACGAGTTCAAGGCCGGCACGGAGGCGTGGCTCGCGAGCCTGGGGGACAGGACGAAGCTGCGCACGCTCGCGGACCTCATCCGCTTCAACGAGGAGCACCAGGACGTGGAGATGCCGTACTTCGGTCAGGAGCTGCTGCGTCAGGCGCAGGCGCGCGGCTCGCTCTCCGACGCGAAGTACCTCAAGGCCCTGGCCGCCAGTCGCAAGCTGTCACGCGAGCAGGGCATCGACGCGGTGATGCGCAAGCACCAGCTGGACGCGCTCGTCGCGCCCACGCAGGCGCCTCCGGGGCTCATCGACCTGGTGAACGGCGACCACTGGCTGGGCAGCAGCTCCACGCCCGCGGCCGTCGCCGGCTATGCCACCCTCACGGTGCCGGCGGGCTACGTGCGCGGCCTGCCCGTGGGGCTGTCGTTCATCGGTCGAGCATGGAGCGAGCCCACATTGCTCAAGCTCGCTCATGCCTATGAGCAGGCCACGCGGCACCGACGCCCGCCTGGCTTCGTGCCCACCGCGGACCTGCGCCTCGTCGCCGGGCGTTGAGTCCGCGCCAGACTCAGGGAGGCGAGGCCACCCAGGGAAGCGTCGCCTGCATCACCGCCTCGTGCAGCGCGGCCGTGCGCAGGTGGCTGAAGCGCTGGTAGTCCGGGTCGTTCACCATCTGGAGGAACGCGGCGCGGCTCGGGTAGCGCACGAGCATCACCGCGTCCCAGGTCTGCCCCGGCTCGGCGACCAGCGCGGTGGAGCCGTCGCCCGCATAGAGGGGCTGCGCGCCCGCCTTGATCATGAACGGCATGATGGCGCTCGCGTACTCCGCGAACGAGGCCCGGCCCCCTTCCTTGAACCGCACCAGGTTCATCATCACCAGCGGCCCCCCCGGGTCTTCCTGGATGAAGCGCTGAACGTCGGTGCCCTGCGGATCGACAGCCACGGTGCCTCCTGAAAACGAATCGGTCGTCCGCCCCCATCGAGACGGCAGGTCATTGTCCCTCAGTCCCACCGTGCGGTGAACCCGGCACAGGACAGACCCGGTATTCCCCAAAACTGGGGCCCGCCTCACCCACGGCGCGCAGGACGAGTAATACAGGAACAATCAGTGATACAGGCGCCTGGTTGCTCGTCGCGTCCGTCGCTGATGTCTGTCTCAGCTGTCGGTGCGCTCGCGCTGCGCATCCAGGTACGCGGCGAAGCCGGCCTTGGACTGGATGCGAAAGGCTGGCAGGCGGGCGAGGGCGTCCGGAGCGAAGACGTACTGCTCGCAGACGAGGCTCGCGCGCTGCGAGTCGTCCTGGGCACCCATGAAGGGCCGCACCTCGTGCTGGAGGTGGCCCTGGAAGTGGACCAGCAGCCCGGGCCGAGGCTGGACTTCACCCACGCGGCGATTGTCGTGGAGCAGACGGAGCGCGCCGCCGTGCGCGCCGCGAGGCATCTGGAGATACAGGACGCTCACGTGGCGAGGCGTCGCGTCAGGCACTCCACTGGGGCCCTGCAAGGTCGCATCGATGTGTCGGCCCACGCTCTTGCCCGCCTCGAGCAACAGCAGGTTCAGATAGAACGCGTTGGGGGTCGGCTGTCGCGAGCCGAACAGTCGCTCCCGCCACGGCAGCAGGCCCCGTGCGCTGTCCGGCGCCAGCACCCGCGCGAGGTATGCGCGCAGGAACGGGAAGCGCGCCTCCAGGGTGCTCCGACCTTCATGTGTGAAGATGAAGGCGAAGCCCCGACTCGCCTGGAACGTGCCCATGAGCGGGCTGCGTGCCACGAAACGCGAGCCCAGCAGGGCGTCTCGCAGTGACTCCAACTCCACGGTCGGGAGGGCTTGACGTTGGGTGATGTATGCGCGCACGACAAAAGGCGGGGATTGCGAGGGAACTGACCAATAGTGCTTTTACAGCCTACCTTTTAGGTTTCAGAATTGGCGCGTCTCACTCCCCCCGCGCAAGGTCCCCCCCTGCATGAGCCAGCAACCTCGTCCCGTCAACGCCGATCCTGTCGCTCCCAGCTCGTCTCCTCCGCCCGCGGTCGTGATGACCCAGATGGTCTACGGCTTCTGGGTCTCCCGCACCCTGCAGATCATGGCGGAGCTCGGTATCGCTGACACCATTGGTGAGGTGCCCAAGACAGTGGATGAACTCGCGCAAGCCAGCGGCACCCATGCGCCGGCGCTGCGACGCATGCTGCGACTGCTGACCGGCCTGGGGGTGCTGGTCAAGGACGAGCAGAGCGAGCGCTTCGGGCTCACGGAGCTGGGCCACATGCTGCGCAAGGACAGCCCGGGCTCGGTGTACGGCTCACTGCGCGCCCACGGCCACCTGCTGTCCTGGCAGGCGTGGGGAGACCTGGTGTCGTCGCTGAAGACGGGCCAGCCCTCCGTGGAGAAGTTCATGGGGGACAGCTTCTTCGGCTACATGTCCAAGCATCCGGAGGATGCGGCCATCTTCAACGGCAGCATGGCCGCGTATCAGAGCCTCAATGCTCCGGCGGTGGTGGGCGCGTACGACTTCTCCACCGCGAAGTCCGTGGTGGACGTGGGCGGTGGAACCGGCACGCTGCTGGCGCACATCCTCCAGGCCCACCCGAGCCTCCGGGGAGCGCTGTTCGAGCTGCCGCACGTCAAGGCGGAGGCCACCGCGCGCCTGACGAACATGGGCGTGGCGCCGCGCGCCGAGGTGCTGGAGGGCAACTTCTTCGAGAAGATTCCGTCGGGCTACGACATCTACATCCTGTCGCAGATCCTCCATGACTGGGACGACGAGCGCAGCCTGAAGATCCTCACCAACATGCGCCAGGCGATGCACCCGGGAGCGAAGCTGCTCATCGTGGAGACGGTGCTGCCGGGCGACAACGTGCAGCACTTCGGCAACCTCTACGACATGGCCATGCTGGTGCTCGTGGGCGGCCAGGAGCGCACCGGCACCGAGTACACCGCGCTGGTGGAGAAGGCCGGGCTGCGCATCCACCGCGTGCTGCCGACGTACATGCCGCCCAGCGTGGTGGAGGTCGTCCCCGCCTGAGCCCGACGGCCCGGCGCTCCGACTCACGCGCCGGGCCGGCGCTCCGAGGACTTCAGCAGGTGGAGCAGGGCCTTCTCCGAGCAGTGGAGGCGCTCGCTCCGGGACGAGGTGAGCTCGTCCACGGACTCGAAGTAGCGGTCCACCACCTGGCCCCGCTCGAAGAGGGCCAGCACGGACGGGTAGATGTACGAGGAGCGGGCCACCGCGGGCGTGTTGCCCAGGTGCTCCGCGGCCTCCTTCACCGCGGCCACCATGCTCTTCTTGAGCAGCTTCCCGGGCGGCACCTCCTGCTTCGCGGCGTGCTGGCGCGCGCGGGCCAGGGCGCAGGCGCAGATGAGGGTGCCCGCCCAGGTGCGGAAGTCCTTGGCGCTGTACTCCTCGCCCAGCACCTCCTGGATGTACTCGTTGATGTGGCGGCGGCGCACGTCCACCACGTGCCCGTCGTCCAGCACGTACTTGAAGACGTCGCGCCCGGGCACCTTCAGCAGCTTGCGCACGAGTGTGGCGACGCGCCGGTCCACGAGCAGGCGGCGCTGACGCTTCCCGCTCTTGCCCGGGAAGTCGAACGTCACCGTGTCCCCTGACACGCGCACGTGCTGGCGCCGCAGCGTCGCGATGCCGAAGCTCTCGTTGGTCTCCGCGTAGCGCTGGCTGCCGGGACGGATGAAGCACGTGCCGAGGATGCGCAGGGTGGCCGCCAGCACCTTGTCCCGGCCGAGGCCCTGACGGCGCAAGTCCGCGTTCACCCGCCGGCGCAGGCGGGGCAGGGCCCGGGCGAAGCCGACGATGCGGCGGAACTTCGCCTCGTCCGCGCGCCGCCGATGCGCGGCGTGGTAGCGGTACTGCCAGCGGCCCGCCGCGTCCCGCCCCATGGCCTGCAGGCGCGCGGTGGCGGAGGCGGCGATGAACACGTCGCGCCAGGCGGGGGGCAGGCGCAGGGCCTCGATGCGCGCCTTCTGGCTCGCGTCCACGGGCTTGCCCCCCGCGTCCACGTAGCGGAACCCCAGGCGCGCCGTCCCCTGACGGCGCAGCCCGTCGCGCTGGAGCCGCTCGAGCTGCGTGAGGCCCCTTCGTTTGACGGGGGCTGGGGGCGCGAGAGCCGTGGCGGCGGTGGCTGGCATCGTCCTGTCGTCCGGGTGAGGGTGGACCCCGGGCTCGTCGAGGCCCGGCCCTCCAGGAGTTGTGCAGCCGGGAGCGATAAGGCAATGCGGGCTTCGCTCGGTGGCTCGCCGGGCGGGCGTCCAGGAAATCGACGGGGGCGGTTTTCGGAGGGAATCAGGCTCGATTAGAGTCCCGGGCGACGATGACGCCCTTCTTCGACGCCATCCTCGCGTTTCCGACCGCGATCTTCACCACGGCAATGGGCGTGGTGCTCACCTATTGGCTGTTCGTCATCATCGGAGCGGTGGGTATCGACCTGCTCGATGGCGGTCACGTCGACTTCGAATCTGGCGGAAAGGCACTGGGCGCGGCGTTCGAGGGCGGGGGCAAGGCCCTGGCCGGGACGCTGGAAGGTGGAGCGAAGGCGGCGGGTGAGGCCATCCAGGGCGGCGGCAAGGCCATGGGCGCGCATGACCACGACGCGCACATGGAGGGCGGCATCCTCTCCACGCTGGGCTTCGCGGGCATCCCGCTCACGGTCTCCGTGAGCCTCGTCTCGTTCTTCTCGTGGTTCCTGTCGCTCCTGGCCACGCCTCCGGCGCACGCGCTGCTCGGCGGGGTGCTGCCCTCGTGGCTGCTCAACAGCACGGTGGGGATGCTCTGCTTCATCGCGGGGCTGGTGATTTCGGGCGTCGCCGTGCGGCCCCTGCGCCCCGTCTTCGTGGCGCGCAAGGCGCCGGGGCGCGACTCGCTGATGGGCCGGGTGTGCACCATCTCCAGCGGCGGCGTCACGGACCGCAACGGCCACGCGACGTTCGAGGACGGCGAGGCGGGCTTCATCCTGAACGTGGTCTGCTCGAAGAAGAACGGGCTCAAGCGGGGAGATCCCGCGCTGGTGCTGTCGTACGACGCCCAGCGGGATGTCTACGAGGTGGAGCCCGTGGACTGGCTGTTGCCGGAAGAGATGGATCAGCTTCGCGACCCCACGCGGGCCGCGGCGCTGGCCCGCTCGCGAGCACGTACATGAATTGAGTCGAGGCGCGGTCCGCTCAGGGGGGCGGCCCGTGTATGGATTCGACGCCAGAGGGCTTTCGCGGGGGATCTCTGGCGCCTGATACAAGGCCCGCTGTCATTACTTCACAGGAAAAAAGGCCATGGATCCCATCACCTTGGTAGCCGCCGTCGGCGGAGGCGTCATCCTCCTCACGGGCATCGTCCTCACCATCGTTCGCCTGTACCGGCAGGTGGATCAGGGCAAGGTGCTCATCGTCAACACCTTGAAGACCGAGCCCCTGGTGACGTTCACCGGCGCGGTGGTCTTCCCCATCATCAACCGGGCCGAGGTGATGGACATCGCGCTGAAGACGGTTGAAATCGACCGTCGCGGCAAGGAAGGCCTCATCTGCCAGGACAACATCCGCGCGGACATCAAGGTCACCTTCTTCGTGCGCGTGAACAAGACGCGTGAGGACGTGCTCAAGGTCGCCCAGTCCATCGGCTGCGTGCGCGCCAGCGACCAGGAGACGCTCGAGAAGCTCTTCGAGGCCAAGTTCTCCGAAGCCCTCAAGACGGTGGGCAAGAACTTCAACTTCGTGGACCTCTACACGAAGCGCGCGGAGATCAAGGACAACGTGGTGGAGGTGATTGGCCGGGACCTCAACGGCTACATGCTGGAGGACTGCGCCATCGACTATCTGGAGCAGACCCCGGTGGAGATGCTCGACAAGGACAACATCCTCGACGCCGAGGGCATCCGGAAGATCACCAAGCTCACCACCGAGCAGAACATCGTCACGAACGAGCTGCGGCAGACGGAGCGCCAGGCGGTGACGAAGCGCAACGTGGAAGCCGACCAGAGCATCTTCGAGCTGGAGCGTCAGCGTGAAGAGGCCTCCGCGAAGCAGCGGCGCGCCATTGAGACGGTGCAGGCCGAGGAGTCCGCCGAGACGGAGCGCGTGAAGCAGGAGCAGTACTCCAAGGCGCAGCTCGCCCGCATCAAGGCGGAGCAGGAGATCCTCGTCCAGGAGCAGAACAAGTCGCGCGACGTGGAAGTGGCCCAGAAGCACCGCGAGCGCGAAGTGGGGGTCGAGGCGGAGAACGTGGAGCGCGCCCGCTCGCTGGCGGCCATCAGCCGGGAGCGTGAGACGGAGCTGGAGCGCATCGACAAGGAGAAGGCGCTCGAGGAGCAGAAGAAGAACATCGCCGACGTGGTGCGCGCCCGCATCGCCGTGGAGAAGACGGTGGCGCAGGAGGAGGAGCGCATCAAGGACCTGCGCGTGGAGTCCGACGCCCTTCGCAAGAAGCAGGCGATCATCATCAACGCCGAGGCCCAGGCGCAGGAGAAGACCGTCAAGGACGTGAACGGCGCCAAGGCCAACAGCGAGATGGCGGTGTTCATGGCGAAGGAGAAGCTCACCCTCGCCGAGGCGGACCTCGAGGCCGCCGACAAGACGGCGAAGGCGAAGATGCGGCTGGCCGACGGCATCCAGGCCGAGTCCGCCGCCGAGGGCCTGGCGGGCATCCGCGTGAAGGAAGCGGACGCCGCGGCCACGGAGAAGCTGGGCATGGCGCAGGTGCGCGTGAAGGAGGCGGAGGCCGGCGCGATTGAAAAGCAGGGCCACGCGCAGGCGCAGGTCGTCCGCGAGCGGCTGCTGGCGGAGGCCGCGGGTGAGCAGGAGAAGGGCATCGCCCGGGCTCGCGTGCAGGAGGCCGAAGCGGTGGCCATCCACAAGCGCGGCGAGGCGGAGGCGTTCGCCACGAAGGAGATGCAGCTCGCCGAGGCCTCTTCCATCCAGGAGAAGCTGTTCGCCGAGGCCCGGGGCCTCGCGGAGAAGGCGGCGTCCATGAAGCTGATGGACGGCGTGGGCCGCGAGCACGAGGAGTTCCGCCTCAAGCTCAACAAGGAGCGCGACATCGAGCTGGAGTCCATCCGCGTGCGCAAGGACATCGCCCATGCGCAGGCCGAGGTCCTGGCCAAGGCGTTCGCCAACGCGAAGTTCAACATCGTCGGTGGCGACGGCCAGTTCTTCGAGCGCTTCGTCAAGGCGGTGTCGTTCGGCACCGCGGTGGACGGCGCGTTGGACCATGGCGAGGCCCTGAAGACGGCGCTGGGGGGCTACCTCAACGGCGAGAAGGACCTGCCGGCGGACCTCAAGGAGATCCTCTCCAAGCCGGGCCTGAGCAACGACGCGCAGAACCTGGCGGTGGCGGCGCTGCTGCACCGCATGACGCCCGGCCCGACGGACCCGGCGGCGAACCTGAAGGCGCTCGTGGGCGCCGAGGGCAAGTCGTCCACCACCGAAAAGCAGGGCTGATTCGGGCGGTAGCAGCACAGGGTCCGCCTTCGCCTGAAGCGCGAGGGCGGGCATGGCGTCACGACGACCTCGCCCCGGCGCCTTCCGGGGCGCGCGTTCCTCCCATCGGGCGGGACGGGGGCGGGGTCCCCGCTAAATTTCCGGTGAGCACTCATGGCAACTGACGGTGGCAAGGGCGCGGCGCCCACGGGCGAGACGGCGCTAGAGGGGGGCAGCTACGAGGTCATCCGGACGCGTCTGCTGGCCCAGGCGGACGTGCTGGGCGCGAAGGCGAACGACCTCAATGCGCGGCGCAAGGCGTTCTTCGGCGGCTCGGAGCTGGCGGTCACCGGCAACGAGCGGGTGCGCACCGAGAACAACTGCGTGGCGCGCGACATCGTCAGCGTCGGCAAGTATCTGCTCTTCGGCTACAACGTCTTCATCGGGCTGAAGAAGGAGACGTCCGTCGCGGATGTCTTCTCGCTGCACCGCTTCGAGAAGACGGCCGACGGGTTTGATTTGTCCGCCGTGCCGCACACGGAGGCGGGCGGCTTCCTGGCGGACCCGCGCTTCATCAAGGACTTCAGCGAGCTGTACCGGTACTACAAGGACGCGAAGCTCCTGCAGCTGCGGCGCAGGGACGCGCGCCTGCTGGCCGTCTTCCAGACGGGCCAGACGGCTCGTGACTTGAAGGTGTTCCGCTTCAACCTGGACACCGAGGGTCGCGCCACCTACGTGGACAACCAGGGCGAGAAGGACCACGTCTTCCCGCCGTCCCACGACTTCGAGTGGACGGTGGCCACGCGCGAGAACTACGTGCTGGGCCAGCACCCGCACGTCAACGTGCTGGACCAGGTGTTCGTGGAGACGGTGAAGGGCGACCTCACCGTCAAGGTGGAGAACAACACCTCGTCTGGCCTGGGCATCTACAGCGAGCCCGTGGAGGACGCGAACCAGTCGCTGGACGACGCGCGGTTCGCCTGGGCCCAGGTGGGCACGCTCATCCTCCTCCGCGTGCTGCCCTTCCGCGAGAAGGCCCAGCGCTACCTGGTGTTCAACTCGCGCACGCAGCACGTGGTGCGCATCGACGCCATCGGTCAGGCCTGCATCCGGCTGCCCGAGGACCAGGGCATCATCTTCCCCGGCGGGTACTACCTCCAGACGGGCGACTACAAGGTCTTCGACGGTGACGCCACCGGCTCGGGGATGGAGTTCAAGCACGTCATCAAGTCGCCCAATGGCGAGGACGTGCTCTACATCTTCCATCAGCGCGAGGAAGGCCGGTACCTGCTCTTCCCGTACAACCTGGTGCGCAAGGAGGTGCAGAACCCGCTGGTGTGCAACGGCTACAGCCTCTTCGCGGACGGCGGACTGGTGGTGTTCCGCGAGACGTCGCAGGAGCCCACGCGCGTGCACCCGATGCAGGTGTGGCAGACGCCCTTCGTCTCAGACGAGCACGCGGCGTCGGTGCCGGCTGCGCCCGGCTACCTGGGCAAGGTGGGCAACGCGGAGCTGGTGCGAGGCATCTCCGATTCGCTGACGCTCCAGCGCATCGCGAAGACGGAGAAGCCCAACCGCCGCACGTACGAGGACCTGGTCGCCGCCGCCACGCGCGCGCTGGATGCGTACTACTGGCTGGGCCACGCGGAGACGGGCCTGCAGGAGCCGGTGGAGCTGCTGCGCAAGACCTCCGAGCTCATCATCGATGAGTTCGAGAAGGTGCTCGCCCTCCAGAAGCGCGCGTCCGAGTCGCTGGCGGAGGCGGAGAAGGCGCAGACGAAATTGTTGGGACGCGTGCAGCCGGAGCTGCTGACCTCGGCCGAGGAGTTCATGCACGTGCTGGCGGAGCTGCGTCAGCAGCGCGGGCACCTGATTACCCTGAAGGACATCCGCTACATGGACCTGGGGCGCGTGGACGCCCTGGAGAAGGCGGTGGTGGAGGCGTCCGACAACACCAGCTCCGGCTGCGTGGACTTCCTCCAGAAGGGTGAGGCGCTGCAGCCCCTGGCCGCGCGCCTGGACGAGCTGCTCGCGAAGCTGGAGCCGGTGAAGACCACGGTGGAGCTGGCGCCGCTGGGCGAGGATATCGAGAAGACGGCGCAGGGCCTCACGGTGCTGGGCGAAGTCGTGGGTGGGCTCCAGGTGGGAGACCCGCTGGCGCGCGCCCGCATCCTGGAGGGCATCTCCGAGCTGTTCGGTCGGCTCAACCGCGTGCGCGCGAGCCTCGCCGCCAAGCGCAAGGAGCTGTCCAGCCGGGAGAAGCGCGCGGAGTTCGGCGCCCAGTTCAAGCTGTTGGGGCAGGCGATTGAGAACGCGCTGGCCCAGGCGGACCTGCCGGAGAAGTGCGACGAGGGGCTGTCGCGCCTCACGGTGCAGTTGGAGGAGCTGGAAGGGCGCTTCGGCGAGTTCGACGAGTTCCTGGGGCAGATCACCCAGAAGCGCGAGGAGCTGCTGGAGGCGTTCGGCGCCCGCAAGCAGACGCTGGTGGACGAGCGGCAGCGCCGGGCGCAGAGCCTCTTCGGCGCGGCGGAGCGCATCCTCCAGGGCGTGCAGCGCCGCTCCAAGTCGTTCAAGTCGGACGACGAGCTGAACGGGTACTTCGCCACCGACGCGATGATCCTCAAGCTGCGGCAGCTCTCCGAGCAGCTCCTGGGACTCCAGGACAGCGTGCGCTCGGACGAGGTGCTGTCGCGGCTCAAGTCCGCCAAGCAGGACGCGCTGCGGGCGCTGCGCGACAAGCAGGACCTGTTCGCGGACGGCGATTCGCTCATCAAGCTGGGCACCTACCGGTTCAACGTCAACACGCAGCCGCTCGACTTGACGCTGGTGCCGCGCGACGGCGCGCTCTACCTCCAGCTCACCGGCTCCGACTACGCGCAGAAGCTGGAGGACCCGGAGCTGCTCAAGCACCAGGGCCTCTGGGAGCAGCACCTGGTCTCCGAGACGCGGGACGTGTACCGCGTGGAGTACCTGGCCTCCTGCATCCTCTCCGACGCGGAGGACGGCAAGGGCGGGCTGACGCTGTCCGCGCTGCACGAGGCGGTCATCGCCGGCACGCTGCTGGAGAAGGTGCGCGCCTACGCGGCGGACCGCTTCGACGAGGGCTACGAGCGCGGCGTGCATGACGTGGACGCGGCGGCGGTGCTGGAGAAGCTCCTGACGCTGCACCAGGGCGCGGGCCTGCTGCGCTTCGCGCCGGTGCCTCGGGCGTGGGCCTCGCTGTACTGGGCCTTCGACACCGAGGAGGCCGCGCGGACGCTGCTGCACCGTCGGGCGCGGAGCCTGGCGCGGCTGCGGCAGACGTTCTCCTCCGTGGGCAGCCTGTCCGAGCTGGGGCTCGCGCTGGGCGAGGCCGTGGAGGCGTTCCTCAAGGCGCAGGGGCTCGCGCACTCGCCCGCGGAGGCGCGCCAGGCCGGGCGCTACCTGGTGGAAGAGCTGGCCGTGGACCGGCCCCGCTTCACCACGAGCGGCGAGGCGGTGGTGCTGCGCGACGCGTTCCTGGCGCAGTTGGAGCGGCAGGGTACGCGGACGGCTTTCGAGGAGGACCTGCGCGGGCTGGAGAAGGACCTGTCCTCGCGGCTGCTCATCGCCAAGGCGTGGGTGGAGGCCTATCTGGCCCAGCGCGAAGGGGGCCCCGGTGACGCGGGCTACTTCGCCCTGGAGACGGCGGTGCTGCTGCTCACCGAGCGCAAGCTGGACCGCGAGCCCGCGGGCGCGCTGACGGCGGCCGAGGTGACGGGCCTGTTGGGCAGCCACCCGCGTGTGCACGACCGGAAGCTGTCCTTGCGCCTGGACGAGTTCCTGGCGCGCCTGGGCGAGTTCCGTCAGCTCCGCGTGCCGCAATACCAGACGTACCGGGGGCTGCTGCGCGACTTGCTGGAGCGCGAGCGCCGCAAGCTGCGCCTGGAGGAGCTGACGCCGAAGGTGCTGTCGTCGTTCGTGCGCAACCGCCTTATCGACGAGGTGTACCTGCCGCTCATCGGCGCCAACCTGGCCAAGCAGCTGGGCGCGGCGGGCGAGGGCAAGCGCACGGACCGCATGGGCATGCTGCTGCTCATGTCGCCGCCGGGCTACGGCAAGACGACGCTGATGGAGTACGTGGCGAGCCGGCTGGGCCTCACCTTCGTCAAGGTGAACGGCCCCGCGCTGGGTCACTCGGTGAAGTCGTTGGACCCGGCGGAGGCGCCCAACGCCACGTCGCGGCAGGAGGTGGAGCGCATCAACCTGTCCTTCGAGATGGGCAACAACGTGATGCTCTACCTCGACGACATCCAGCACACGGACCCGGAGCTGCTCCAGAAGTTCATCTCGCTCTGCGACGGCCAGCGCCGTGTCGAGGGCGTGTGGAACGGCCGGACGCGCACCTATGACCTGCGCGGCAAGAAGTTCTGCGTGGTCATGGCAGGCAATCCCTACACGGAGACGGGTGAGCGCTTCCGCATTCCGGACATGCTCGCCAACCGCGCGGACACCTACAACCTGGGTGAGATTCTCGACGGGAAGGAGCACCTGTTCGCGCTGAGCTATCTGGAGAACGCGCTGACCTCCAACCCGGTGACGGCGCCTCTGGCCACGCGCGACGCGGCGGACACGCACCGACTGCTGCGCATGGCGCAGGGCGAGGAGGTGCCCGCGGGCGAGCTGAAGCACGGCTACGCGGCGGCGGAGCTGCAGGAGATCATCGCCATCTTCCAGCGGATGTTCCGGGTGCAGTCGGTGCTGCTGAAGGTGAACATGCAGTACATCGCCTCGGCGGCGCAGGACGAGCGCTTCCGCGCGGAGCCCGCCTTCAAGCTCCAGGGCTCCTACCGCAACATGAACAAGCTGTCGGAGAAGCTCGTCGCGGCCATGACGGACGCGGAGCTGGAGCGGCTCATCGACGACCACTACCAGGGCGAGTCCCAGACGCTCACCACCGCGGCGGAGCAGAACCTGCTCAAGCTGGCGGAGATGCGCGGTCGCCTGACGCCGGAGAAGGCGAAGCGGTGGGAGGACATCAAGCAGGGCTTCGCGCGCGTCAAGCGCATGGGGGGCAAGGAGGACGACCCCGTGGCGCGTGTCACCGGCCAGCTCAGCGGCATCGAGGAGCAGCTGGGCGCGGTGCGCGACGCGGTGGTGCAGGCGGCCACCCAGGTGCAGCAGGGCTCGGCGGACCGGAACGAGGACCCCACGGCGGAGGCGCTGCCGTACCTGGAGGCCCTGCGCGACGCGGTGCTGGAAGTGGCGAAGGTGGGGCGCGAGGTGAAGGACACGCCGCCGCCGCTGCCTCCTGCTCCGCTCGCGCAGACGCCGGACCTGTCGCCGTACCTCAAGCACCTGGCCCAGCTCCTCAAGGCGCTCACCGAACGCGTGGCGACCGCCTCCCAGGCGCCCGTCGTCCAGCAGGCGCCGGCCCAGGACTTCGGGCCGTACATGGAGCAGCTCTCCCGGGCGCTCGCCGCGCTGGCGGACCGGCCGGTGAACGTGTCGGCGCAGATGCCCGCGGAGGCGCTCCAGCGGGCCGCCGTGGCCGGGCCGTCACCGGCGGAGCTGAGCCGGCAGATTGAGCTGGTGGAGGGCGTGCTGCTGCCCCTGGAGCGGGCCTCCCGTCGCGCCGTGCAGGGCGAGGGGGAGAACGTGAAGTCGCTCCAGGTCTGGCAGAACGTCACCGAGGCGCTGGAGCTGCTGCGCTCCATGCTGCGTCGGTAGTCGCTCGGACCTTTCGAGGCCGGGGCTCGGCGGTGTGTCGAGCCTCGGCCTTCCAGAAGGAGGTCCGGGTCAGCGGAACTGGGCGGAGCCCTCGAAGGTGTCGTCGTCCAGGACGCGGGGCAGGGTGTCCTCCACCTGCTCTCCGGTGGTCGACGTCACGCGCACGGTGAAGGAACCTTCGCCCATGCCGCTGTCGTTGACGAAGTAGTTGTAGTCCTGGCGCGGGACGTCCTTCCACGCGCCGTCGCCGCGACGCCACTCCAGCTTGGAGATGGGCACGCGGTGGTTGCGCACCTGGATGGCGGTCCACCACGGGTTGCTGCCGTTCTTGAAGTGGTACTCCAGGCCGCCGGCCACGTCGCAGGAGACCACCTTCCAGGTGATGTCCACGCGGCCCAGGCGCATCTCGGCAATCTTGGCGAAGGCCTCGCGGCTCAGGTCCAGGTGGCCGGCCTCGCACTCAGGACAGCGGTCCACGATTCGCACCCGCACGTTGCCGCTGGGGCCCTGGACGTCAATGCACTGGCCACACGCGGCGCTGTCGGCGTACTGCGGGGTGTTCATCGCGGCCACCATCAAGTCGTTGGGGCTGGCGTCGTAGCTGCAGTTCCCCGCGCCCGTCGCGTCGTAGTACGTCGCGATGCCTTTCTGCTCCTCTCCAAGCGGCACGCCTCCGCCGCTGGGGTCATCACTGCATCCGCCACACGCGAGGAAGAGCGTGGCCATGGGAACGAGCAGACGTCGGGAGGGCAGGTGGGATGGGCGCATACGCCCCGAAGGATACCGCAACGCGTCCACGAGGTGCCTGCCCTCCTTGCACGGAAATGTCCATGCAATGACTTGCAGGACTGTTAGCGTGCCGCCGCTTTCAAACGAACATGGGGGTCGTCACGTCATGAAATTCTTCAGACGCGCTGTCTGTCTTTGTGCGGCGGTGGTCCTCCCGGCGTGTGGTGGCGAGGAGCCCGCGGGCGGGATGGAGGAGGGGGCCGGCACCCGGGAGTCGGCGCTGGTGGCCGCGGTGTCCCGAGGCTGCACCTTCGAGCTCACCTCCGCGGTGCGGACGGGCACGGTGCCGCCCATCCACGACATCACCTTGTCCCGGCTCGCGACGGAGTCGTGCCGCTGGCCCGCGGCGAGTGTGTGGGTAGGCAGCTCCGTCATCGTCACTCCCAGCCTGGCGCTGGCGGCCAATGACCTGGGCGTGGCCGTGGGGTACACCATGAAGAACAACTACAGCGGCAGCTCGCCCGTGACGGTGGGCCTTCGGCACGTGGACCCGGAGCTGATGACCGTGGTGCGGACCTCCGGCCTCGCGGTGTACCTGGGCACTGGAAGTGTCTTCCTGTCCTATCTGAGCATCCAGACGGATGGCACGACGCTGACGGTGGGTGGGTCGAAGTCGGGCCGCATCGGCGGGGAGACGGGCACTGGCGGCAACTACGTGGCCACCTTCCCGGACTTCTTCACCAGCACCACTGCGCCCACCGTCGTCGCGTACTGAGCGCGTCCCTCGGACCCGCCCGAAAAATAATGGGGTGGAAGGCGCCCCCCGGGCCTTCCACCCCATTCCCCCTGCAACCTGCTTGGGCCTGCCTACTCGCCGCGGGCGGACGCGCCGGACAGCGCGCGGGCCTGCGACACCAGCTTCACGAACTCGTTGCGGTCAGCGTCTCCAGCGGCGGCGCCCTCGGCGAGCTTCTGCGCAGTGGCCAGGCTCCAGGCCTCGGCGGCCGGGTTGCCCCGGAGGATGTCCGCGGTGGAGGCGACGGCCAGGGCGAAGCGGAAGTCAGGCGAGGAGGCCTCCACCGAAGCGCGCAGCAGCGAGCGCTCGAAGGGGAAGGACTGCTCGGCGGCCTCGGTGCCGTTGGGCGCCTTGGCGCGCACTCGCACGGTAGCGAGCGACTCCTTCGAGTCCTTCACCAGCTCCACCTCGTACAGCGCGGTGACGTTGTGGCCCGCGCCAATCTCACCCGCGTCCACCTTGTCGTTGCGGAAGTCGTTGTCCGCCACGTCCCGGTTCTCGTAGCCCATCAGCCGGTAGCGGCGCACGGCGGCGGGGTTGAACTCCACCTGGAGCTTCACGTCCTTGGCGATGACCTCCAGCGTGCCGGTGAGCTGCGTCTCGAAGACCTTCTTCGCCTCCTTGTAGCTGTCCACGTAGAAGCAGTTGCCGTTACCCTTGTCCGCGAGCTTCTCCATCATGTCGTCGCGGTAGTTGCCCATGCCGAAGCCCACGGCGGTGAGGGTGACGCCCTCGGCCACGTACTTGTGGATGCTCTCCAGCATGGCCTGCGGGCTCAGCGTGGGGCCGATGTTGGCGTCGCCGTCGGTGAGGACGATGACGCGGGAGACGACCTTGCCGGAGGCCTTCTTCACCGCGTGCTTGTAGGCCAGCTCCATGCCGGTGCCCATCGCGGTGCCACCACCGGACTGGAGCGTGTCCAGCGCGGCGTGGATGGTCTTCACGTCCGTGGCCGGCGTCGGCGTCAGCACCTCACGCGTGGAGCCCGCGTAGGTGACGATGGCCACCGTGTCGTTCTCGTTGAGGTTCTTCACGGCGATCTTGATGGCCTCCTTGGCGAGCGGAAGCTTGTCCTGCGACGCCATGGAGCCGCTGGTGTCGACGAGGAACACCAGGTGCGCCGGCTTGCGCTGCGAGCGCGAGACGACCTTGCCCTGCACGCCCACGCGCACGAAGTGGCGCTTGGAGTCGAAGGGCGACGGCGCGGCCTCCAGGTGCACCGTGAAGGCGCCCGTCTCCGGCGGGGTGTAGCGGTACTTGAAGTAGTTGACGAACTCCTCGACGCGCACGGCGGAGGAGGGCGGCAGGTTGCCGTTCTGGAGGTAGCGGCGGGCCACCGTGTACGACGCGGTGTCGACGTCCGCGGCGAACGTGGACAGCGGGTCCTTGCTCGTCTCGGTGAAGGTGTTGGGCTTCCAGGCCTCGAAGGTGTTGCCCTGCTGCGGGCCACCGGTGTCGGACCCGTCCACGTCCTTCTCCGTGGGGATGGCGGCGATCTTCTTGGGGCTCATCGTCGGGGCCCGCCTGGCCATCTCCCCCTCCTGCACCCTGCCGACGACGCCACCGGCCACCGCGCCGCCTCCCTTCATGCTGGAGGGGCCAGCCACGGCCATCATCGGCTCGGGGGCGGGCGCCTCACGCAGCTCCGCTTCGATTCCTCGCGGCGCCTTCAGGGCCCGGTCGTCACGGGACGGCTCGGACTCGGTCTTCGCCCTGGCGTCGCCCCCCTCGTCCGCGGCGAAGTCCTGGGGCGCGGCGCTCGGAGGCGGGGACGGCCGGACGGCGGCCTGCGTGGCGGGGCGCGCTTCGGCGGTCGTCAGTCCCTGCTTCTCGGTCGGAGCCGAGGAGGAGCAGGCCGGCAGGACACAGGCGACGAGCAGGGCACTTCCCCACTGGGTCAAACGGCGCTTCAGGAAGGTCTGGGACATGTGTTCTCCGGGGGACGGAATCAACAGGCGCCGCATCGAAACGCACGACCTGACAAATGGGTCTATTCCCGCGATTTTTCCCGGTAGGTTCCAGGTCCATGCAGACCTCGAGACCCTTCCGAATCCTGGGCATCCAGCAGATCGCCATCGGCGGCGCCGACAAGGCCCCGCTCCGCAAGCTCTGGGTGGACCTGCTGGGCCTGACGCCTCACGGCACGTACCGCAGCGAGCGGGAGAACGTGGACGAGGACATCGTCACCGCCGGCGCGGGGCCCTTCAAGGTGGAGGTGGACCTGATGCAGCCCGTCAATCCGGAGGGCAAGCCCCGGGTCCACGAGACGCCCCTCAACCACGTGGGCCTGTGGGTGGATGACCTGCCCGTCGCGGTGAAGTGGCTGGAGGCGCAGGGCCTGCGCTTCGCGCCCGGGGGCATCCGCAAGGGCGCCGCGGGCTTCGACATCTGCTTCGTGCACCCCAAGGGCAACGAGCAGTTCCCCTACGGTGGCGAGGGCGTGCTGATTGAGCTGGTCCAGGCCCCGCCGGAGGTCATCTCCGCGTTCGAGCGCCTCTCCACCGACGCTCACTGAGAGACGGCCGGGCGCTGCCTCCTGCCCAGGCGCTGGAGCGCCGTCCGCGCGAGGTGCTCCAGCCGGTCCCACGCCAGGCACAACAGCCACGTGGCGACGATGAGCGCCGCGGTGAGCAGCCAGTACTGGCCCCAGCCGCTGCGGTCTCCCCAGAAGCGCTGGAACGAGAAGACGCCCCCAATCCGGTAGAACAGCAGCATCTCGTGGAAGAAGTAGGCGGAGAGCGACGACGTCCCGAAGACCTCGATGAACCGCCGCAGCCGCGAGGGCGCATGGTCCCCCGCCACCCGGGCCTCCAGCGCCATCAGCCCCAGCAGCACGGCGCAGACCCACGCGAAGCGGGCCGCCGAGTTCGACGGGTTGGAGACGAAGAAGCGGTGGTGCGGGTAGAGCTGGAAGAGGAAGTCACCCGACGCCGCGGCGATGGCGCCCACGGTGACGAGCATGAGCAGCGCCACGGCCAGCGGACGCCGGCCCCACGCGCCCGCGAGGCTTCCGGCGAACGCGCCCAGCCACGCGAAGCCCATCCACGGCAGCAGGGGGAAGGGCGCGAAGGAGGACTTGTTGGTGAGCGTGGCCCAGGGCTCGGGCACGTGCTCACCCAGGGGCGCCACGGCGAAGACGACGAAGGCCAGTGTCAGGCTCAGCCCCGCGAGCCCACGAGGCCTCGTGGCCAGCGCGGCGACCACGGGCAGCATGAGCAGCAGGCACAGGCCCACGCACTGGAGGATGTCCATGCGGAAGAGCCACTTCGGCTCGCTCAGCAGGGGGAACCACGCCCAGTTGACCAGGGATGCGACGAGGAGGACCTCGCAGGTGCGGCGGAAGTTCTTGGGCACGCGCTCGCGCAGGCGTCCGCTGGCGGCGCTGCGCACCATGACGAGCGCGAGCGCGAAGCCCGCGGAGAAGATGAACGCGGGGGCGACCAGCCCGTCCACCTTGAGCAGGCGGCCCACCCAGACGCTCTTGCGCAGCTCCGGGGTGAGCAGCGCCAGCGCGTGCGTCTGGACCATGAACAGCACGGCGATGCCGCGCAGCCAGTCGATGGCGCGCACTCGCTCTTGGGAGACGGGGAGGGACGGAGAGGGGCTCAAGGCGGGCGCACCCTACGGCAAGTCCGGGCCCGCGTGTATGGGGAGGAGGGATGAGCGGGCTGGCGGGCCCCTGGGCATGAAAGGATGCGCCCCGTCCATGCGAGGATTACAGCCTGGAGCCGGCGTCATGCGTGAGGTGGCCCTTGGGTGATGAGGTCAGTCGGAGAGCGGCGCTGAAGGTGCTCGCGGTGGCGGGGGCCACGTCGGCCGCGAGCTGCTCGAGGAGCAGCGGAAAGTCAGAGGAGCAGGGGATGAGTCAGCAGCAGGGAAGTGAGCAACCCGCCGTCATGGCCCTGAGCCCGCTCAGGGGGATGCCCTGGCCCACGCCAGACCCCTTCCTGTTCTGCGTGCACCACGTGGACGCCTACCCGACGGGCAACGAGCGGATGGGGCCCACCGTGTCGCTCGCGGGTCGCCAGCTCGGCCAGGACTTCGACGGCCGGGACGGCTGGAACATGTATCACGGCACCGTCGTCCCCGGCTTCCCGCAGCACCCGCACCGGGGCTTCGAGACGGTGACCATCGTCCGCAGCGGGCTGTTGGACCACTCGGACTCGCTGGGCGCGGCGGCGCGCTTCGGCGGCGGGGACGTGCAGTGGCTCACGGCGGGCAGCGGCGTGCTCCACTCGGAGATGTTCCCGCTCCTGAAGAAGGACCAGCCCAACCCGGTGGAGCTGTTTCAAATCTGGCTCAACCTGCCGAGCGTCGACAAGCTGGTGACGCCGCACTTCTCCATGCTGTGGAACCACGTCATCCCCCGGCACGTCGCGCGGGACGATGCGGGGCGCACCACCGAAGTCACCCTCGTCGCCGGAACGCTGGGCGACGTGAAGGCCCCACCGCCGCCTCCCAAGTCCTGGGCCGCGCGGGCGGACACGGACGTGGCCATCTGGACGCTGAAGCTGGCCCCGGGCGCGCGCTGGACGCTGCCCGCCGCCGCGCGCGGGAGCAATCGCTTCCTGTACTTCTTCAAGGGCTCCGCGCTGAAGGTCGGAGGGCGCGCCATCCCCGCCTCGCATGTCGTGCAGCTCCGCCCGGACGTGGACGCGGTGCTGGAGAACGGCCCCGACGAGACGGAGCTGCTCATGCTCCAGGGGCGGCCCATCGCCGAGCCGGTGGTGCAGCACGGCCCCTTCGTCATGAACTCCCGCCAGGAGATTCAGCAGGCGTTCAGCGACTACCAGCGCACGGGCTTCGGCGGCTGGCCCTGGAAGAGCGACGACCCGGTGCATCCCCGGGAGGAAGGGCGCTTCGCTCGCCACGCGGATGGGAAGCTGGAGCGACCGGCCTGACGAGTCCCTCGCGCCCTGGCCGTCCCCCCGGCGAGCCAGGGTCCGATGCCCGCCTCCCTGGCTCCTTCGGGAGCAGGGGGGCCCCCGGACGGAGTGTCGTCGAGCGTGACAGGCGCTGCGCCACATGTGCATAGAAGAGAGGTGTCCGACTCCCCTGGCTCCTCTCCACCTGGCTCGCCGCCCGCGTCCGCCACCAGAGGCTCCCGGCTCGCGTCGATCGCCGTGGCGAGCGCGCTGTTCATGGAGTTCGTCGACTCCACCGCGCTGTCCACCGCGCTGCCGACGCTGTCCGTGGCCTTCGGCACGGACCCCATCCACCTCAAGCTCGCGCTGACGTCCTACATCCTGGCGCTGGCGGTGCTCGCGCCCGCGAGTGGCTGGATTGCCGACCGCTTCGGTCCCCGCCGCGTCTTCATGCTGGCGATGGGCGTGTTCCTCATCGCCTCCGTGCTGTGCGGCTTCTCCCGCTCACTGCCCCAACTCGTCGCCTTCCGCACGCTCCAGGGCCTGGGGGGCGCGCTGATGACGCCGGTGGGGCGGCTCATCGTGGTGGGCTCGGCGCCCCGGGACAAGCTGGTGTCGGCGCTGAGCTGGTTCACGATGCCCGCGCTGGTGGGGCCGCTCATCGGGCCTCCGTTGGCGGGCCTCATCCTCGGCGTGGCGGACTGGCCGTGGATCTTCTTCATCAACGTCCCCGTGGGCCTCTTGGGCATGCTCGCGGTGTCGCGCTACGTGCCGGAGCTGCCCCAGCCGCACCCGGGCCCGTTCGACTGGCGGGGGTATGCCATCGCCGCGGTGGCCATCACCCTGACGATTGGCGCGGCGGAGACGCTGGGCGTGGGGCTGGTGCCCGTCCACATCCAGATGGGCATGGCGCTGGTGGCCGCGGGCTCGATTGCGCTCTACGTGTCGCACGCGCTGCGGATGAAGAAGCCGGTGTTGGACCTGCGGCTCTTGAAGCTGTCGACGTTCAGGGCCAGCACGGCGGGCGGCGGGCTGGTGCGGATGGGGTTGGGCGCGACGCCGTTCCTCCTGCCCTTGATGCTCCAGGTGGGCCTGGGGTGGGGGCCGTTCGAAGCGGGCCTGGTGACGATTGGCACGGGGCTGGGGGCCATGTCCTGCAAGCCCGTGGCGCCGTGGGTCATCAAGCGGCTGGGCTTCCGGACGACGCTGGTGGGCTCCAACCTGGCGGCGGCGGTGCTGACGGCGCTGCCGGCGCTCTTCCGCAACTCCACGCCCATTCCGCTCATCGTCGCCACGCTGATGGTCAGCGGCTTCGTGCGCTCGCTGCAGTTCACCGCCATCAACGCCGTGGCCTATGCGGACATCCCCCGGGAGAAGATGAGCCAGGCCTCCACGGTGGCGGTGGTGACTCAGCAGATGGCGCTGAGCGTGGGCATCAGCCTGGGCGCGCTCATGCTGCACCTGGCGCGAGGCAGTGGGGACCTGCCGCTGACCCCGGACCGCTTCCTGTTGCCGTTCCTCGCGGTGGGCGTGGTGTCTTCGCTGGCGGGGCCCCTGTTCAGCCGGTTGCCCGAGGACGCGGGCTCGCGCATCGGTGGACGCGCGGCGCGCTGAAAACGCCGCTGCCCGGGCTGGTGGGCCCCGGGCCGCGAGGGTGCTGCTGTTACAGGCCGTCGTGGTAGCAGAAGCCGTAGGAGCGGTCGTACCCGCCACCGGCGCGGCCGTAGCTCATGTAGCCCAGCTCCTCGCCGGGGCCGCAGTTGCTGCGAGCGCGCTCGTAGGCGTAGCAGGTGGCCGTGCCCGTGCGGGCCAGGTCCAGGCACGCGCCGCGCGCGCCCTCGGTGCCGCAGAACTCGGCGTAGCCCACGCTGCACTGCTCGCCAATCTGAGCGGGGTCGAAGTCGAAGCCGAGCGGCTGGAGCACGGACGGCTCGATGCACAGGCCGTAGACGCCGCAGATGGTGCCCGAGGGGCAGCCCGGGTTCGCCGCCATGAAGTCACACGTCTTGAGGCACTGGGCGCTGGCGGAGAGCAGGTCCGTGCAGGTGAAGCCCTGCTCGCAGTCCGTTGAGTCCAGCTCGTACTCGCTCGCGGCCGGGGTGGTGGTGCACGCCTGGCCATGCGTCTTGGTGCCCAGCGCGCGCTCCAGCGTGCCGTCGCTGGCGACGGAGTTGGTGGGCACGCAGGTGGTGTCGGGCAGGTTCGCCGTCAGCGAGCCCTCGCGCGGATCGCACCCTCCGGAGCGCACGGTGTTCCACGTCGCGAAGCGGAGCCACTTGCACTCGCCGCCCGGCACCACGGCGCTGCCCCAGTACGGCGCGTTGAGGGGCGGGGCGTCCACGGACTCTCGGAGCACCATGTTCGCCAGCGCTCCAATCGTCTGCTCGGGTGACACCTTCAGCGCCACGAGCATCGTCCCGGAGTCGGCGACGAAGAGCTTCGTCGTCGGCGCGCCGACGTCCTGGTTGGCGATGACGCAGCGATCACACGTGAAGGTGTTGCCCCCGCCCACGGCCAGGTCATACAGCCCCGGGGCTGTATTCACATCCAGCCGGATGCGCGCCAGGTCCGTCACGGCCGGGTCGCCCAGGCTGTTGAAGGTGCCCCGGTACGTCGGCTGCGGCGCGTACATCACCGGCGTCAGCTCCACGCCGCTGGCCAGCTCTCCCGTGGTGATTTCGGTACAGCCCGGGGGAGGCGTCAGGGATTTGGCCTGCTCCTCGATGGAGCGCACTTCCTCCTGATTCGTCGCGGGCTCCTTCGTCGTGGTGGGCCCACAGCCCACCAGCCCCGCGAGCACCACCGCACCCCAACGCAAACCCTTCACAGACGCATCACCGAGACGGGACGCCATGTTCTCTCCCATGATTGTCAGTCAGGCACTCACGCGTGCCGCCAGCCGGGGAATCCCGGAGGGCCTGGGAGTACTTGCAATCGTGAATCTGATGCGACTCAATTTCGACCGGTGTCGAAGGGGCGCGAGATGACCTTCAAATGACAAGTAGTCCGCCGCACCAGGATTGAACGGGGCGTGTCTGGCGAAGTCGCATCCGTTCTTCAAATTCCAGTCGCCACATGCCTACGGGAAATTCACAAGGACATGGCTGTCCGGACGGGTGTGACGCCACGGGTCGAAGGGGGAGGGCGCATTCCCACACCGAGGCCCGAGAGGGAATGTGCTCTCATTCAGGCTCCCCTTGTGGAAGGAGTGACACCATGAAGCGCACCCTGAGTGGTCTCGCCGTGCTGGCCGCGGGCTTCCTGATGGCGTGTGGCGCGGAGCCCCAACTGCCGTCGGACGAGTCCGCCCCTCCGGCCGTCTTGGAAGGAGCGCCCAGGGATGGCACCGCTGGCGAGGTGTCCGCCCAGGCCTGTGTGCAGCTCTACCGCCCCCGGTACAGCTCCTATTACAACTCGCTCCCCTACAGCGAGGAGGGGTGGGTGGCCTCCTGCTATACGAACGACGACTGCACCACGGAGTGTTTTGGTCCAGGAGGGGATGGGCCGTACGCCTCTCACTCCGATTTCTTCTACTGCACCTACTGCCCCTGACGGGCAGCGGGCCCGCGCGCCATGGAAACGCTCGGCCCCGCCGTCGTCAGCTCCCATCGCAATCCAAAACAACACAAGCGCTGAGGTTGTCCATGAGGCCCGGCGCTCCCCCTGAAGGGAGCCCCTGGCTCATGTCTACTTTGACGCTGGGGTGAGCAGGCTGTTGACGGTGTTGACCACCGCGGCGCCCTGCGCGACGAAGGGCACGGGCAGGGCCGCGACGAATGCCGAGGAGGCGTCGATGGCGGCGCGGGTCTTCTGCGCCGGTGTGGACGCCGGGTTGCTGAACACGCCGTGCGCGTTGGAGGCGGAGGCCACCGCGTTGGCGATGTTCAGCCCAGGCACGAACCGGCCCAGTGTCTTGCCGACGAACGTGGTCGGCATCGAGGTGGGCACCACGCCGCCCGCCAGCTTCGCCACCGCGCGGCCACCGCTCTCGAAGGTGTCCGCCACGCTGACGATGTTGCCCGCCGTGCCAGACAGGCTGCCCACCTTTTCCAGCACCTGCTGTGGCGTCTTCACCGGCGCGGGCGCCGGGTTCTTGTTGCCCACGCTCTTGGCGGCATTGGCCTCGGGCGCGACTGCGTTCATCGTCCTGTCCAACGACTATGACAACAGCGCCCGTCTTCGGTCCGTTGATTCGGCCCATGGTGTCTCTCCGTGGTTGGAATTGCTGCGTACAAAGGGTTTATCGGAGGTGGGATGGAGGAGTTTCGCCCACCTTTCTTCCGGTACGACATCTGACCGATACGGCCGTTTCCGAGGTGATTGCTCGACAGGGCCCGTCCGGCGATGAAGGGTCGGCGCCGTGATTCAACCGTCGGAGAGGAGACACGCGAGATGGCCGCGAAGCGCGCTGTGAAGTCCACGCAAGACTGCTCGACGGAGGTCACCGCGCTCCTCGACGGGCGAGCGCATCCGCTGCGCGAGGACATCGACCAGGTCCGGAAGCTCATCCTCGGTGTCGACCCCTCCATCACCGAGGCGGTGAAGTGGAACACCGCGAGCTTCCGCACCACCGAGTTCTTCGCGGCGGTGCACCTTCGCTCCGAGGACCGCGTGCAGCTCGTCTTCCACACCGGCGCGAAGGTGAAGCAGAGCGCGAAGACTGGCGTCGAGCTCGACGACCCGGAAGGGCTCTGCCGATGGCTCGCGAAAGATCGCTGCCTCGTCACGCTCGAGTCCGTGCGAGGCCAGCGCAAGGCGCTCGAGTCGCTCGTGCGTCAGTGGATTCGACAGGTGGAGTGACCTCCGGGCAAGGACGCAATCCGCACAGGAGTTCGACGAGCGGCACGAGGCTCAGAAGATTTATTCTGTGGTAACGGTGGAGGGATGAACGCACTGCCCCAGCCAAGTGCTCTGCTCGTCACTGCTTTCAATGGCCTGGTCGCCGCCTATGACCGCACGAGTGGCGGCACCACGTGGACCTTCTCTGTTCCTGGCAAGTCAATCCCAGGTGTGCGCCCGCGCCCAACACACGTAGAGGTGCATGACGGGCGGGTGTTCGTGTTCGCGGCCGGCTCAGAGGGTGTGTTGAAGAAGCGCGTCTTCCTCGATGTCCACGCGCTTGACCATGAGAGCGGACACCCGCTTTGGACTCAGCGCGTGGCGGCGGCCCATGCACCGGCCTTCACGGGCGCGGTGGTACTGGTGGAGGCAGGGCAGGTCATCGTCTCCTACCACGAGGTCCTCGCGGCGTTCGCGGCGGATACAGGCCAGCCCCAGTGGACGCGAAGCAGCGAACATGGGGATGGGGGCGTGTACTCGCTCCAACTCCAAATGGCTGTCCAGGGTGGGCGGGGACGGCTTTTGACCTGAACCGCGCTCAGCGCCTTGACCCGCCTGTGGTCAAGGCGCGCGCATCCCGCTTCGACCTCTATGTCTCCCGCCGCACCTCGAGGATGAGGCCTTCCAGCTCCGGCGCCCCCAGGGAGATGAGCTGCTCCAGCTCGCCCCGGACGATGAAGTTCGCCTGGGCGCGGCTGAAGAGCGCCTCACCCACGGGCTCCATGGCGCGCTGGATGTCCATCAGACTCGCCGCGGGCTGGAGCAGGCGCATCCTCACGCCTGACTCCTCGGGATACGTGTCTTCGTCCTCCAGGTTCCCCATGTCCGCGGAGGCAGCCAGGGCCGCGGCCAGGGCGCGCGAGAGCAGCGGCGCGGCGTTGCCCGGGGCCTTCACCCAGGCGCGGATGGAGAGCGACAGCTCGCACCGGCGACGCTCCAGGAAGCCCTCGGCGCGGTCTCCTCTCAGGAAGGCGACCACGGCCTCGTTGGCCACGGCGGGAGCGCGATAGAGACGCAGCGTGCTCGCATCGACCGCGTAGTCATCTCCCCGGCGCAGCGGGTGCCCGGGGGGTGACTCCACCTCGACCACCTGTCCGCGCGCATTCGCCGGGAGCGTGAAGTCCTTCGTCGTCCCGTTGCCCGCCCAGCGGTGCACCTGGGCGAAGTAGGACGGCTGCCGCTGCGCCGTCAGGTCATCACCTTCGGGCAGCGCCAGCTTCAGTCGAGAGGCATAGACCTCGACGAGCGCCTCCGCGTCGGCGGCGGGCCCTCGAGACGGCCCCGTTGAGACCTCCACCGTCTCGGGGACGGCGGGGCGCAGGGCATCGTGGAAGTAGGACTCGATGGCGAGGAGCATGGGGTAGGGGGCTCGCTATCTCGGGAAGAGCGCGTAGGTGTCCCGCCGGGGGATGACCACCTGGAGCGCGGAGAGGGTGATGTCGCCGGCCACGCGCGACTGGACCAGGACCTCCAGCGGCGGCGGACTCCCCGTGCTGCCTCCAGGCGGCGTGAGCGACGCCAGGGCCTTGGCATCCAGCGCGACGGTGCCGTCACTGCCCGCCGTCACCTCCAGCACCTTCGTGCCCCAGCGGAGCTGCAGGCGCGGCGGTGGCGGTGGCGCGGCGGTGAGAGGACGCAGGCGTGGCCGCGCACAGGCCCAGAGTGCCTCCCCGTCCTCTTCCGCTCCCGGAAGACCAGGCTCCCGAGGCAGCCAGGGGCCCATGGCCTCCGTGCGATGCAGCGCGGTGCCAGGCGTCAACGTGCCCGGCGCGGGGGCGGTCTCCGCATGGTCCGTGAGGCTCCAGAGGACATCCCCTTCGTCCACCGTGAGGACGACCCACCACGGGCCCGTTCCAAGCGCGAGCGGCTTGCCAGGCGTGAACGCCACCCAGCGCGCGGCCCACGGTGGCGAGCCCTCCTCCTCCAGCAACAGGGGGATGGAGGCGCCGGCCAGGGGCGCATCGTCGGGCCGGTCATGCACATCCGCGTGGAAGGCGAGGGTGCCCACCACGCGCCGGCTCAGCGGACGCAGGTGGAGATCCAAGGCCGCGAGCGGGCCCATGGCGCGCGTCGAGCGGAAGGCCTGCGCGGCGGAGTACCCGGAGCCGCAGTGGTGGGACAGCGCGGGCAGCGAGGGCGGACGCGGCGCGAGGGGAAGGTCCTCGTCGCGCAGTTGATGTCGCACGTGGAAGCGCACCTCGGAGAGCGCGCGGTCCCTGGGCACGGTGACGCGCGCGGAGACGAGGCTGTCCGTGTCCACCGCCAGCGCCTGGCTCTCCGCGCCGTCGCTCCAGCGCTGGATGACCTCCAGCGTGTCCAGGGCGAGCTGGACGCGGTCGAACATGCCCAGCCCCGACGAGCGCAGCGCCACCGCCACCGCGCCGGACTTGAGGTCCACCGGCCATGCGCGCTGAAGCGCATCACTCAACGCATCCTCCAGCACCAGCTCCTGTCGGGGCAGCAGCGGCAGCGCATGGTGGAAGAACAGCGAGCCCGCGCCCACGCCCACGGTCGCCGTGAGGTCAGGAGGCCGCGCGGGCGCGCGCAGGGCGATGCTCGCCACCTGGGTCGCCGCCAGCGTCTTCGGCGTACCCACGGGAGGGGGCGTGCTGCTCGCCTCCACGAACTCCACCAGCAAGCGGCTGGCGAGGATGCCCGGCAGCGGCGCCACGGCGTTCACCGACACCGTGTCCGACGGCGTCGGGGGATACCAGGCGCCCCCCTCCGCGACGCTCAGTCGCCCCTTCTTCTCCGCCTGCGTGGGTGACGCCGGCAGCCGCACATCCACCGAGGACAGGGGACGCCGCGCCCCCCAGTCCAGGCTGAGCCAGGTGATGGGCTGCCCGGGGTCCAGGACCGTCTGCCCGCCACTGGTGGCCAGCGTGGCGGTGGGCGCCAGGTTCACCGTCACGTCGTCCGACGGCGCGCGGACGGTGAGTGCCGCGCGCACCAGCACCACGCCCGCCGGCACGTCCAGGGCGACGACGAGGCCGGCGGTGTCCACCGGAACCTGTGCGGCCGTGGGAGGCGTGGCCGTCCCGGTATAGGTCAGCGTGGCACCGACGCGCGTATCACTCATGGGGAAGTCCTGACGTCGTGCGAGGAATCAGCGAGCGGCTTCCTTGATGTCCGTCACGGTGGCGGCGCCGCCCTCGGCCTTCGCGGGCAGCAGCTCCTGGAGCACCTGCATGGCGCCTTCGATTCGAAGCATCGTCTGCACCAGGTTCGAGCGCTTCGCCTCCAGCTCCGCCATCATCTTCTGTCCTGCTTCGTGCTCGGCCCGGAGTTCCGCGAGGCGCTTTTCAATCGCATCCATCATGACTTCAGCTCCTGGTTCTGGAGACGCTGTTCGAGCGCCGCCAATCGTTCGTCGTACTGCTGCTTGAGTTCCTTGAGGGCCGCGATGGCGAGCACGCTGAAGGCCTGGTGGGCCAGCCCCTTGATGACCTTGCCGCCCGCGGACTCCAGCTTCAGCTCGCTGACCAGCTCCGGGAACACCGTCTCCACCTCCTGCGCCACCAGGCCCAGGTTGAGGTCACCGGTGTTCTTCCAGTTGAAGCTCACCGGCCGCAGCGCCAGCACGCGCGGGAGGATGTCCTGGAGGGACGTGATGTTGTCCTTGAGCGACGCGTCGGACGGGCCACGCCAGATTCCGTCCTGCTGCATCCACTGGCCGTTGCCGTTGCTGTGGAACAGGTGGAACGTGCCCTGGCCCTCGAAGCAGATGTCCATGAAGCGGCCGGAGGTGTTCTCCTGGATGCGCAGACCCGAGTTGGACGCCTGCTGGAGGATGTGCAGCGGCGTGGACGGACGGGGCGTCCCGACGCCGACGAAGCCATTGACGAGCGTCATCCGCTCCGCGCCGGCCTGGTTGAAGATGATGGAGTCGCCCGGCTCGTTCGTGCAGGCGATGACCAGCCGGCCGTTCTCCTCCTCACCCGGCAGCGGGTTGGGCACGCGGTAGTAGCGGATGAAGGCCGCGTCACCCGTGCCGCCCCACGCGTCCTCGGGGAACTGGATGCCATTGCCCGGAGCGTTGCCGATGGAGGGCATGATGGCGCCGCTGACGCGCAGGCCGCCGCCCTGGATGTCCAGCCGCGCGCCCGGCGTCACGGTGCCGATGCCGACGCTGCCGTCCGCGCCCATCCACATCGTCTGGGTGCCGTTCACGCTGAAGGAGAACGCATTGCCCACGCGGGCGCCCACGTCCCAGAACAGGCCCGTGGCGACGCCGCCGCTCAAGCCGTAGCGGATGGACGCGCGGTTCTCCGTCTTGTGCCAGATGACGTGGGGGTTGTTGATCATCAGGCCCGTGCCACCGCCGGCGCCGATGGTCACCTGCGCCGCGCCGCTGCCCCAGTCCGTCGTCGTGTTCACCACGAACCTGTCGAACCCGGCGGCGGCCCCCGTGAGGCGGATGTCCAGCGCGCCCTGCGGGTCCGTCGTGTTGAGGCCCACGCTGCCGCCGGACTTGATGTGGATGCGCGGCGTGCCCAGGCCCGAGCCCGTGTCCGCGTCGCCTCCGTCCTCGGTGATTTGAAGGCCGGTGGCGGTGGCGCCCTGCTCACCGCGGAGCTGCCAGCTCTTGGCGCGGCTCCTCAGCACCAGCCCCGCGCCCTCCGTGCCGCCGGTGGTCCGGATGACGGCGCCAATGCCCCAGCCCGTGTCACCACCGCTGCGCAGCTCCAGGGGCGCGTTCTGGTTGCCGCTCCCCGGCGCCACCACGAGCAGCCGCTTGGTCCCCGCCGCCACTCCGATGCCGACGTTGGCATTCACCGACAGGGGGCCCGTGAGGCTGCCACCGGCGAGGGCCAGCTTCTGGGTGTCCAGGGTGCTCAGCTTGCTGGCCAGGTCCACGCCCCCCACGGACAGCGATACCGCCGCGTCCACCCGGCTCACCTTCAGCCAGGAGGTAGCGGAGATGCTGTCGCCATCCAGTTGCCGGCCGTCGTCGGCGCCGCGGTGGGTGTGCGCGCGAATCTCGTCGCGCGTCTTGATCTGCATGTTGTTCCAGGTGTCCGCCAGGATGGGGTCACCGGACTTCGCGGGGTAGAAGGGCTCACTCATGACTGGAACCTCGAGGTATCGAAGCGGGTCGCGGAGAAGACGCCGTCCCAGGCGAGCTTCTCCTGGGGTTCGGGGAACTGTTCGTGAAGCTCGATGCTGGAACCGAACGAGGTGAGCGCATCCTTCGACTCCAACGTCTCGGCGAAGGACGTGGTGACCTCCATCCGGAGGGGCCCCTCGCTCAGGACGAGCGTCTCGGACGGCAGGGGGAGCGTGAACTCGATGCGCGTGCGCACTCCGGCGCAGCGGCCGTACTCCAGTGCCGCCGCGAGCTCCTTCACGAGTCCGGGCAGCCCGGGCACCACCTGGTCCTCGTTGGGGACCTGGAGATGCGGTGGAACATGGTCGATGGGGATGCGCAGCGTGCAGGTCGCGGGCGTTATCTCCGTCCAGTCCAGGCGCAGGTCCGCGCGCGGCGTGTTCCGTTGAGGCAGGGCGTGTGCCATGGCGGCATCGCGCTCCTCGGTGGACCAGCTGGTCAGATAGGAGGCGACCTGGTTCCGGTCCAACGTGTCGTAGCGCCAGTGGTTCTCGCCCAGCACCAGGTCCGGGACGCGCTGGTTGTTCTCGAACACGGAGAAGCGGGCGTCGGGGGTGTCGAAGCGGGTGAGGACGCCCGGGTCCTCCAGGCTGGAGAAGCGGGTGGGGTGGGCCCGGATGACGGGATTCGCCACGGGGCTCCCGTCGATGAAGGCCGGTCGCTCATGCCGCAGGAGCAGCGTGGAGCCGAGGGGCACCCTGCCCAGGAAGATGAGGTCGAGCCCGGCCTGCTCGTGGCGGAGGATGGGCACGGCGATCTCCCGCTCCGTCGCCTTGAGGGAGATGGCCGGCGATGCGACCTTCAGCCCTCCATTGGCGGCGAGCACCCGCTGGCCACCGCTCACGTTGCGGAAGCTCGCGCTCGACGGCGTTGCCGGGTTGTCCTCCAGCTCGACGCGGATGGTCCGCCAGGTGCCGTCCATGCGCGGCACGGAGAAGAGGCCGACCGCCAGGTCTCCCTCCCAGAAGATCTCCGGAGGCTGCCGTGCCATGTAGACCAGGGACACCAGCCGGAGCAGCGCGGGCGCGGAGGCCATGCCGGTGCGGTGCAGCTCCACCACCGTGGCGACTCGCTGACGGAGGTATTCGGAGGACTCTCCCTGGCGAGGCAGCAAGCCGTAGAGCGCGGCGAGCCGCCCCAGCTCCGAGCCCTCCTTGGCCTCCAGTGAGTCCCCGACGGGGAAGCCCCGCGCGAGCGCATGCCAGCGCGAACGCATCAGCCGCGTCAGGCCTCCCTCCATCTGCTCCAGCTCGCGGGCGAGCGTGGAGAAGAAGAGGTTGATCTTCGTTCCAGACTGCAGAACGGGCGGGAGGTAGCCCACCATGCGACGGCTGCGTTGGTCCGCGCTCATCCGACACCCACCAGCTCTGCCCCGCTGAACAGCAGCCGGACGTCGGCCCGCACCGCGAGCTGGGTGACTTGAGCGGGCAAGGTGTTGACGGGCGTCTGCGCCACGACCAGGGACACGGTGAGGCCGGTCTCCAGGGTGACGTCGCAGCCCAGCAGCGCCTCGATGCGCGCCTGGGACCTCAGGCTCTGCTGCAAGGAGTCGAAGGTGAGCTTCGCCTCGCGACCCATCTGCGCGTCCTCGGAGAGCCGCGCCGCGTACACGTCCAGCGCGCCTCGCAGGGCCTCGCGCACCTGCTCCGGCGTGCGAGCCTCGCCACTGGACAGCGAGACGACCAGGCTCAGCCGCCACGTCGGCGCGCGCAGGCGGGTGATGCGCGGCGGCTTCAGATCCAGGTCGATGCGCGCGGCCTCCAGGGGCTCCATCTTCCAGTCGCGGTTGGCGCCGTACAGGCGGCTCCCCGACTCGAGCACGAGGACCTTCTGGAGGGAGGTCTCGGAGTCGGTGCCCCAGACAAACGTGTTCGCCTGCAGCTCACTCACGCGGCGCACCGCGGGGTTGCCGAAGAGGAGGGCCTCCAGCTTGCGGCGACTCACCGACGCGCCCACGGGCAGCTCACGCAGGTAGAGCGAGAGCGTCTGCTGGAGCTCGCGGCGGAGCCGGTCGAACGTCACCTCGTCCATCTCCGCGTCGGTGGGCTCCACCTGGAAGTCCAACTGGAAGAAGATGGTCTTCGCGTAGCGGATGCGGACGTGGATGCCGGCGGCCTTCGTCTTCTTGATGGCGGCCTCGACGCGGGCCACGCCCTCGACGTCCTCTTCGAAGTCGGTGTCACCGACGAGGACATCGACGACGCCGGGAGGCGCGTCCGCGGGCTCACGCACCGTGACTTGCTGCACGCCCTGCTGGCGCACAGCGGCGGCGATGGACTCCACCGTGCCCTTCTCACCATCTCGCAGCGCGGTGCGTGCGCGAGCGCGCAGGTTCTCGTCCGTCTCGTCGTCCGAGCCGCGCTGCAGGGGCGCGGGGTTGGTGACGGCCTCGATGCCCAGGATGGGCCTGGGCATCAGCGTCAGCCGGAAGGGATTGACGACGGGAGGCGACCCGGCGGCGGAGCCCGAGTCGTCCTGGATCTCCTGCACGGGGATGAGGACCCGCGTGTCGCCCTTGCGCAGGGTGGCGTCCTCGAGCGTCTCGAAGAGGGGGAGGGGCTTGCCGTCCGCCGCCAGGCCCGTCAACTGACGTCCCGCGGGAATGCCGATGTCCTCCGGCGCGGGAGCGGCGCGGCTGAGCTCCACCTCTCCGGTGAGGCGTCCGGCGCGTGCGCGCTTCAGGCCCAGCACGGCGACGACGTTGTCCAGCGCGGCGCCTTCCGCCGTGTCGAGGTAGCCGGAGCGGTGGGCCAGCTCCATCATGGCGTAGAAGGTCGCCATCTCCCGTGCATAGGCTTCGGCCAGGGTTCGCGCCATGCCGCCGGCGTTGGGGTCCGTTCCCGGCCCCATGTTCTCCAGCAGCCGTTCGACGATGGCGCTGAAGGTGGTTGTCTCGGGAGGGATGAGGCTCAAAAGGAGATCTCCCACGTCATGTTCATGATCATGTTGGAGCCGCGATTGACCTCCTCGAAGCGGACCCGGTTGAAGAGGATCTTCGTGTTCTCCCCCAGGGTGACCTGGATGCCGGCCTCGGTGAGCGGCTGCACCGTGGCATCGGTGAGGGCGGGCAGGGTGGCCGCCACCTTGGCGCGCACCAGGCTGGGGTTGTCGCCCTGGTCGATGACCTCCACCCTGGGCGCCGGGTCCACGGCCTCGGCCGCCAGGTCCTGCAGCGCGATGTCATCCGTGGACGGCGCCGCGGTGCCCGTGCCCACGACGATGGACCAGTTGACGGGCAGCCCGTTGACCCGACCCATCAGCAGCTCGGCCACCAACCGCTTGCCCGCGGTGGTGATGAGGTTGGGGACCCGACGGCGCTCCATCAGCGAGCCATCCAGGTTGAGCAGCTCGAGGGTCAGCACTCCGTTCATGCCCTGCTTTTCCTTGCCGTTCATCACGCTCTCCCGAAGTCGTGTCCGTACCCGTTGCCCACGCCGCCGCGCTCAACCCAGGTCGAGCGCCAGTCCCAACTCCACCGCTTCACCGGTGATGGCCTTGATGCGGGCTCGCACATCCACCGCGCCCGGCACATCCGGCCGGGCCGTGACGCTCAGCTGCGTCACCTCGTCCACGCGAGGGTCTTCCTTGATGGCCTGCCGCACGTAGCGGCGCAGCAGATCCAGATTGGCGCGGTCCATCGGCTCGCCGATGAGGTCCGCCACGCGGCTGCCGTAGCGCTGGTGGCCCAGCTGCTCCAGGTGTCCCCGGTAGACGATGAGCCGCATCGTCAGGGCCTGGATGAGGTTGTCCTTGCCGCTCACCGTCGTCGCGCCGGTGTCGGTGGACCAGTCCAGGTCCACTCCGCCTGATTCGCTGAACTTCAGGCGCAGGTCCGTCTTGAGCTCGTCCGCCATCAGAGCAACCTCCCCGGGCCCGCCGTCGCCCCGGGCGAGCTGGGAATGCCCGGGGACACCTTGAGGCGCGTCATCATCTGCGTGAGCGCGTTGGACAGCGTCTCGGCCATGGCGCCCGCGAGGTCCGGCGCGTTCTCGCCCCGGATGCCACCGGCCATCAGGAAGCCCAACGCAATCGGCTGGAGCATGGGCTTGGCGGGAGCGGCGCCCATGAGGCTGCCGGGCGACGACGTCACGAAGCCCGCGATGGCGATTCCCGGCGCCACCATCACCTGCGTGGTGAAGAGGATGAGGGCCTGCTCCACGGTCTGCGCAATCGCCTTCGCCAGCGCGTCGCGCTGCTCGCCGTTGATCTTGTTCGACGCGAGCAGCCCCTTGGCGATGGGCTCTATCTGCGACGCCCCGGGGCCCCCGGCGGGCGGAGGCAGCATCATCCCGGGCCCGGCGGTGCTGCCCGCGCCCGGAGGCGGTGGCGCGGCGGCGGGGATTCCCGGCGTCACCATGGCCATGGAGGCGAAGAGCGTGAAGGCCTGACCGCAGGCATCACCGAGCGCGGTGGCCAGGTCCGGGGCGTTCTCTCCCCGGAGGCTCGCGGACTGCATCGCGCTCTTCGCCAGGGCGCCTATTTCGCTTCCGCTCGGTGCAGGCATGGTTACTTGGCCTTCACGTCCTTGGAGCCCTTGAGCGGAGCGCCGGTGAAGTAGCACTTGTGGCTCATCTCGGTGATGACGCCACTGCCTCCCTTGCCCAGGTCGATCTTCCCGGACGCGTCCACCGTGCAGTCCGTGCACTTGAGCTGCACGTTGCCTTCCACCTCCAGCGTCAGGTCCGTCTTGCCCTTGATGGTGATGACGTCGTCCTGCTTCACCGTCACCACCGTCTCGCCGGCGGTGATGACCACCGACTGCTCCTGGTCGATGGCGATGGACGTCTTGCCATTCGGAGGCGAGACGACGCGCCACTCGTCCGCCTCGTGGATGGGCGGGTTGAGCTTGTCCGAGTACAGGCGTCCGGTGATGACCGGGCGGTTGGGGTCGCCATTCAGATATGTGATGACGACGAGGTCTCCGGCGTGCGGCGCGCTCACCATGCCGATGTGCGGCGTGGCGATGGGGACGCGGCGCAGCTCCAGGCCGCTCTCGCGCAGCTTCACGTGGCACTCGTGGTTGTTCGCGTCGCCGTCCGCGTGCGGGAAGGCGCTCGTCACCACGCCCAGGTCGCCCAGGCGCAGCGAGGCCAGCTCGTCCCGGATGATGGAGCGGATGATGGTGACCAGGTCGCTCACGTCAGGCCTCCCGCGAGCAGCGGCATCGTTCCAGCGCCCAGCGAGGGGGCGGGCGTCGTGGCCGGCGGCGCGGCGAGCAGCGCCTCACCGAGCGCCTTGAGCGTCGCCTTGACGGCGATGACGGACTCGCGAAGGGACGCGAGGGACTGCTTGGGCAGATAGCCCTGGAGGATGACGACGGCGCCGGCGCGCAGCTTCTCGAGGACCAGGTGCGCCGCGTGGGCCGCGCCGGCGAGCGGGGCGAGCGCCTCCATGCCCATGTCGCGCATCTCCTGCTCGGACTTGTCGCCAATGGCCTTCAGGCCATCCAGCGCGGGAGTCAGTTGCTCCAGCAGGTCGGGGATGGCCGCGACCTGCTCCAGCTTGGCGATCCACCCGATGATGAGCTCCAGCGCGCTGCCCAGCGCGTCCACGCCCACCTTCACGGGGGCGCCGATGCCGAACCTGCGCACCAGGCTGACGATGGCGTTCACCGTGTCCGTCTTGAGCAGGTTGTCCACGGCGATGACGAGTCGGGTGATGCTGTCGACGATATCGGCGGTCGTGCTCACGGAAGGTTCTCCAAGTCCTTGAAGGGCCCGAGCGGATCGAAACTTCCGATGGCCGAGCCCAGGGCGCCGGCCTCCTTGCCCACGGCCTGGAGCTTCGCGAGGAAGTCTCCGGCGCCAGCGATGCCCTTGACGATGTCGAGCGCGGCGCCCAGGTCCAGGCCCGTCATCTGCTCCAGGATGTTGATGCCCTCGGTGGCGAGCTTCTCGATGAACTCGCCCAGGCTGCCGGCCTGACTGAGCGACTGCACGAAGCCGATGATGGCGCCGGGGTTCACCTTGCCGAGCGCGCCCATCAGGCTCCCGAAGCTCTTGCCCGACAGCGAGCCCTTGGTGCCGTTGACCACCGAGCCCAGCTCATCTGGCGACAGGTGGCTGAGCAGGTCCGGGTTCTCGCCGACGGCGTCCATCAGCGACTCGGGGTTCTGGAGCACGCCCGCGGCGTCCGTGGAGCCCTTGGCCCAGGACTGCGCATCGTCCGCCACCGCGTCGTTCACCGCGCCGACGCCCGCGTCCTGGGTGGCGGGGGGCTCGACGTACTCCTTGACGCGCAGGAAGAAGCTGAAGCGGTTCTGGTGGCCGGCGAGCTGACGGACCTGGAAGTCCGCGATGAGCACGTCGGTGAGGTCCGCGCCGGCGATGGCGTCCGAGGCGAACGACATCGGCGTCGCCTTCATCTGCGCCTGTCGCAGCTCCTCCAATGCGGCCTGCGGGTCGTCGCCGAGCAGCAGGCCTTCCATGACGACGGTGACGGGCTCGCGGCCCAGGTCCTGGAAGACGCTGCCGGATTGACCGGGCACGCGCTGCTGCACGAGGTTGCGCGCGTCCTCGGTGTAGATCTGCGTGAGCCCGATGAGCTCGATTTTTCCGATACGGACGGGCATGTCAGAGTTCCATCCGGGTGGTGAAGCCCGTGAGGGCATTCAGGGTGTGACGCACCGAGCGGACGCGGAGCACCTTCCCGGACAGCAGGGCCTCCACGGGGTGGCCCTCCGGGATGTCGTCCACCTTCACGAGGTCGCCAGGCTTCACGGCCGGCGCCCCCAGCACTTCGATGAAGCCATGCAGCGGACGGGCGGCCAGCGCGCCCACGCGGGCCTTGGCTTGCGCGGACGCATCCGCTCCAGCGCGGACCGAGCCGTCCTTCACCTCGCGCGAGCTCTTGCCCGTGGAGCCCGCCTGCACCTTGCCGGTGGTGCCCAGCGCGGCCTTGCCATGGATGGAGGCCAGGTCGTCCACCAGCCAGTGCGCCTTCTTCTCGCCCTGGGAGCTGGCGGCGCCTTCGCCCCAGACCTCGAAGCCGTCGATGGCGGGCAGCGGCTTCGCCACCTGCGTGCGCAGCACCTGCGAGTCGTAGACGAAGGTGTGGTCCGCGCCGCCCTGCTTGGGCGCCGTGAAGTGCACCTTGCCCTGGCCGTCCGTGAAGACGTCGAAGCCGCTCTGCTCCGCGAGCCGGAGGATGTGCCGCAGGGCGCGCGGGCCGCGGTGGAGCACGTAGCTGGGGAAGGTGGGGCCGTCGTCGATGGTGCCCGGCGTGCCGCCCGCCTTGTTCACCAGCTCGCGGACGATGGAGCCGGCGGACATCTGCTCATAGGCGCCCGACACGTCCAGCCGCGCGAGCTTCGCCAGGGCGTCTCCGCCCAGGACGAGGGACGTATCCGTGGAGCCTCGGGCTTCCAGCACCACGCCGGTGAAGACGGTGACGGCGCCGTTGCCGCCATCCATTTCGATGGTCGTCTTGTCGCCCGGCGTGGGGAGGCCCGCGTCGGAGGGCACCAGCTCCACGGTGCACCGGCCGCCCGCGCCGTCCATGGTCAGCTCGCTGGTGATGGAGCGGATGAAGGCCTGCCCCTGGCGGGCCTTGTTGGAGGCGCGGAGCGAGCCGATGGTCACGGAGTATCCGATGCCGGCCATGGGCTCAGACCTCCAGTCCGTGACGGCGTGCCGTCTCGCGAAGGATGTCCACCAGCGTGTCTTCCAGCGTGCGCCGGTCCATGCCCGACGTCGCCGTGTCAGTGCCCACCTGCACGTTCACGTTGAACGTGTTGCGGACCGCCGCGTTGGCGCCGGAGTCCGCGCTGGGAGGAGTCGTCGTGGAGTGTGAGGAACGGTCGATGGTGAGGGACGCGTGCGTGAGCTGCTGCGCTCGTTCGAGCACGGGCGTCACGCCCTGGTTGACCTGCCGCGCGACCTGCGACGTGGCCAGCGACGCAGGAGGCACCGCGCGCTCCGGCTCGGGCGACGACGAGGGAGCCACGGGCTCGGGCGGGGTGAAGGTGAGCCGGGCCTTGGGCCGTGAACCCGAGGGCGCGATGGGGCGCACCACGGGCGTCGTCGTCACGGCCTCGGACGGAGCGCGAGCCGCGGTGGGCGTCGTCGAGGCGGCGGTAGGTGCGTGGACCGCGGCCGGCGTCGCGGACAGCACGCGCAGGACGGGGAGCACTGGCGCGACGCTCGTGTGCGCCTCGTCGGTGGCTTCGGCCGGAGATTCGGGGAGCCGCGGCGTGGCGCCCGTCGAGGTGACGTTCTCGTAGCGCGCCCACTGCACGGCTTCCGGAGCGTCGTGGCGAGGGACGTTCAAGTGAGCGTCCGCGAGGCGTGCGGTAGGCGGACTGACACGCTGATGCGCGGGGCCGCCCTCGGTTGCCGGAGCCTCGGAGGGAGGCGGCAACGGCCGCATCAGTCGGACGACTTTTTTCTGAAGCGGTCGTGGCTCCGAGGACTTGACGGAGACGCGGAGCCCGGAGGCCGCATCGTTGCTCGTGGAGACAGGTTCCACGAGAGCGCTGTTCGGTGACGGCGCGGGCGCCATTTCAGCGGTGTGACTCGAAGCAGGCGCGACCCTCTCCGGCGACTCCGAACGTCGCGAGGCGCCCGCCGAGAAGTCCGAGGGCAACGAGGACGCGTGCCGCGCGCCCGTCTCGGGCCACGTCGGATGGAGCGCTTGAGCGCTCGTGGCGCTCGTGTCGGCCGCGTGCACCAGTCCCGCGTCGCGCGGGTCGCTGGCCGAAGACCGTCCGATGCTCTTCCAGGAAGGAGCCTCGTCGCTGGCCAAGGGCCGCCCGATGCTCTTCGAGGAAGGCGCCACCTCGCTGGTCGAGAGGGGGGCGATGCTCTTCGTGGAAGGCGTCACTTCGCTGGCCGAGAGGGGCGCGATGCTCGTCGTGGAGCGTGCCAGTTCGTCGGACGAGGACATCCCGGAGCGGCTCTTGGACGCAGCCAGGTCGCGAGGCGATGCGGCCCACTCCTCGGGCGCACGGCTCACGGACGCACTGACCTCGGAAGCGCGCGGGGAACTCGGCGTGACGGGGATGGGCGAGGACGAGACGGACCTGGGCGAGGTGTCGGCGGGAGCCAGGGAGGCACCGACAGACCCAGGCCGAACCAGCGGCGAGAGCAGCCCCGAGGCAGCATGGCCATGCGAAGCCGGGGCCCGCGTCTCCTCCACGGAAGGTCCCTGAGCGGCGTGAGAGGACTCTTCACGCGAGTCAGCGTCCCGCGCCTGAGCGGGCAGCTTGACGCCGAGCTGTCGAGCGACACCTTCGAGTGCCCGAAACGCCGGGCGGGCGAGTCGCGAGGTCAGCTCCGAGGTGGTGAACGTCGTGCGCATCAGTCGTCCTCCACCTGAATGACCACCGCGTCGGGAAAGTCGGAGAGTCCCCTCGGCCTCGGAGTCGGGGCCGGGGTGGGAGCACGGGGCTCCGTGAGCTGCAACATCGCGAGCAACCGGTCCACCTCGGCGGCGGGAGTGGCCCACACCTGGGAAGGCGTCCACCCCAGGGCACGACAGAGTTTCAACGTCACTTCCGCGAGGACGCGGGACTCCGTGTCGGAGGCCTGCAGGGTGCGGTCTTCAGCGCGCTCGTCCCCCGCGTTGAGCGCGACCACGGCCTCCAGCAGCGCGGCGGTGCTCGCCCCATCCAGCGACTCCAGCGGCGTGGAGGGAAGCCGCTCCACGACGGACACGGAGAGCATCGAGCGCAGGTAGCGCTCCAGGCTCAGCTCCTTCGAGCCATCCGGCTGTGAGGTCAGGCTGTCCTCGAGCGCCCGGGAGCGCTCGGAGAACGTCCAGGGCCGCAGCCGGGCCATCACGTCACCCGCCTGCACCCAACCCGGTGGCGGCGTCCCGGGCGAAGGCTCCTTCGCCCCACCCACGGCCCACCACAGCGCGAGCGGTGCCAGCTCCGCGTGGAGCGACTCCGGCACCCCCGAGTTCCGCAGCACATCGAAGGCGAAGCCCTCCGTATCGAAGGCCAGGCCCGCGCCATCCAGCCGCGCGTGGAGGTCGAGCGCCCGCAGATGCGCCTCGAAGCTCCAAGGATGGAGTGCGAGACGCTCGCCGGTGGAGCACTCCACCTCCAGCGCCCCGGAGCTGACTCCGGGGTGGAGGTGGAAGGTCCGGCCGTCGATCTCCAGGGAGATCGGCGCCGCACCGGACTCCGTGCGTGAGCTGGCGGGCGCCTCCCTCACGGCCTACTCCTCGCGGATGCGCGTCGCCGTGAAGGCGTACGTCGTGGCGGCGCTGCCGTGCGCGTCCATCTGGAACGACTTGCCCTCGACGAAGCAGTCGTCGAAGGACAGGGTGCGCGTGTCGTCCGTGCCCTCGGTGCGCTTGAGGTTCGCCACGAGCTGGAACTTGCCGCGCTCGGAGAGCAGGGTGTCCAGCTTCACGGCCGCGGAGCGGATGACCAGCTCACCGATGACGGTGCGCAGGCCGAAGATGACGTCGACGCGCTCGTTGGAGCCGATGGCGCGGATGTCCTCGCGCTCGGTGACCACACGGAATGCGATGGATTGGAGGCCGTCCACGGCCTCTCCGTCGACGAGGATGCTGCTACGGTTGGCTGAGAATACCGTTGGCATCGGTGCGTTCCCTCATCAGACCTGGACCGTGATGGTCGCGTAGATGTAATCAATGGCGCGCACGGGTCTGACGGCCATGTTGACCCTGACGATTCCGAGCGCGAAGTCCGCCTGCGAGGAATAGACCTCCACCTTGAAGGCGGGATCCTTCCCGTCGGTGGAGGGGACGATGGCGCCGTCCTTCTGCATCTGCACCAGCGCCTCCACCAGCTTCTGCTTCAGGGCACTGCGCCCGTCGGCGTTGTTGAGCAACCCGATGAACAGGTCACCCACCATCTTCAACGTGCGCACCGCGCGGTCCGCCACGCGGCGGACGTTGATCTGGTCGCCGTCCGTCGTCAGCCCGCGCACCACGATGGTGCCCCGGCCACGCTCCGTGACGACGGGGACCGTGAAGGCTCGCAACAGCGCCTTCTGGTCCTCCACGCTCACCAGCGTCTCGTTCAGGCCGGAGACGCGCTTGAACGTGGGCGACTGGTGCGGCGCCAGGCTTCCCACCAGGCCGGCGACAGCGCCCACCGTGCCGTGGGGCGCCACGAGCACGAACCTGTCACTGACCAGGTTGGAGGCGAGCTGGGCGTTCTCCACCAGCGTCCCGGCGGGCGGAACCTGCCCGAAGCCGAGTCGACCCTTGCTCTCGCCGCTCAGCGTGTTGCAGTGGCTGATGACGTCGCCGTAGATGCGCGTGAGCTTGGCCCGGTCGGAGAAGTCCTGCACCGCCGCGAGCACCAGGTCCACGTCCGGCTGGTCCTTCAGCCGGCCCAGCGCCGTGGCGTAGTCGTCCGGCGTGGCGTCCTTGCCCGTGGCGAGCGTGTACGTACCCGCGGTGGGCCAGCCCACGCCCTTCGTGGTGTCCACCTTGATGAACGACGAGGTGTCCAGCGTCGAGGTCAGCGACGCCGAGTTCACGTTGCGCAGCACCTCCACCGAACCGCTGGCGGGGTGGGTGACCTCCACGTCGAACGACACCGTCAGGTCGATGTTGTTCCGGTAGGTGACCTTCAGCGTGATTCCGTTGGCCCACAGGCCCGGAGCTCGCGCCATGAAGGTCGCGCCGAACTTGTCGCCCACGTGCCCCGGCGGATACTTGCTGTTGTCGGCCGCGACGGCGATCGACGCGGTGGCGCCCGCGGTGGCGGGGAGGGGCGAAATCACCAGCTCGGAGACGCCATTGTCCAACGCCTGGCGCGCCTCCGGGAGGCTGTAGGCGCTCGCGCGCCCGGCCACCTCGAGGAAGCGAGACCAGCTGCTGGCGCGGACGACCGTGCCGTTGGCTGACTCCAAGAAGCCTGTGATTCCAAGAACCCCAGACGGTGCAAGCTGTTGGGGCAACACTTCCTTGACGACCGTGACCTGGACACCAGGAATGATGAGACCTGTGGCCATACGCTCCCCGACCCTCGCATGCGAGGGGGTGGAAAACCCTGCTCCGGGTGCAGGTTCCCTGGACCGCGTACCTGGGCTCACGCCCACCCCTGGCGGGGCACGGTCCTATTCATAGACAATGGATTGAGAAAAGCGTGCGCAGGGCCGTGACGACACGCTGAATACACTGGCGGCGAGCCAAGACGCCCGCGACACACCAGCAGCTGTGACAGACGACTGGGGTTGAATCAGGGATTGGTGGCGGGAATCTGCACACCCGTCTTGCGCAGCGCGGCGATGGTGGCGGCCGCCAGCGTGGAGACCTCGCCGATGATCGCCTTGCCCACGTTGAGCAGCAGGTCGACGATGGCGACGATGTGCTCGACGCCCGCTCCCACGAAGTCGACGATGATGTTCAGGAAGCGCTGTCCCGTCAGCGCCAGGTTCCGCGCGGAGTCAGGCAGCAAGTCCAACGTGGAGTTCACCAGGTCTCGCCCCGCCTCAAGCACGTCCTTGATGGAGGTGACGACCTGCGGGTCCATCAGCGGCTTGATGAGCCCTTCGACTTGTTTGAGCACCGAGCTCAGCACGTTGCGTACCGGCGTCCAGATGACGGCAATCTTGTCGGTGATGGACTTGAAACCCGTACCGCTCACGGCCAGATACAGTTTGTACAACGCCTGCTCGACCTGGATGGCGATATTGTCCACCGTGGCCAGGGCGTCGGAAACGTTCGTCGCTGCGTCGGCTGCCATGGAATGTCCCCCTCAAGTGAAAATGAGTGCGCCCATGCGAAACATGAACGCATGCGCACAGTATGTTAGCGAACACACCGGTTTCAAGGGTTTATCAGGTAGGGCCCGAAACAACGGAAGGGCCCTACCATTTTCGGGCTGTCATTGTTGACACCGGAGTGGGGTGACGCACGAGGTCGAGGGGCGCGGGGTCGATGAAGGTGAAAGTGATCCCGCGCCCCTCTGAGAACCGCGGCTCAGGGGTCCGACAGGAGGAACGGAATCCGGTAGGAGCGTGCGGCGGCGGGGAAGCCCCCGGAGGTCGCCGCGGCGACGTAGCCGGTCAGGTTGGGGAAGGCGTGGTCGCGATCAGCCTGGCCCCCCAGTCCCAGCCACGACGCCAGGGTGAAGCCGTATTGGTCCACGGAGAGTGAAGGCAACCAGCGGCCCTTGGCGTCGACGGAGTCCAGGTTGTTCATGGCGCCGGCGGACAGGTCCAGGTTGGGGTAGGTGCCGTGGAGGCGGCGGCCCTGGACACGGTCTCCCAGGACGATGGCGTGGCTGCCCCAGCCGTGGTCGGAGCCCTTGTCTGAGTTTTCAGCCAGCGTCCGTCCGAAGTCGCTCATGGTGAAGAGCGTGGCCTGGGGAGGATTCGCGCCGAAGAGGCCCTCTGTCTTCAGGCGGGTCATCGCCTCCTGGAAGGCGTTCAGCGCGAAGTCGACCTGGAGGAGCAAGGCGTTCTGCGTGGCCTCCTGGCCCACGTGCGTGTCGAAGCCGCCGAGCCCCACGGAGAACATCTGGCGGCGCACGCCGAGCCCACCGCTCGCGGACGGTGCCGCGCCGGCGATGAGGTCCCTGACCACTTGAAAGAGCTGCTTGGGAAGCGTCCAGCCCGACGTGCCCTGCGGCGGGGCGAAGCGGCTCTCGATGTACTGCTGCGTCGCCAGCGGCAGCGCCTCCCACGCGGCCTGTCGCGCGGCGGCGCGCGCGGCGGAGAACGTCTGCGCGGTGGTGAAGACGCCGCCATAGGACGCCTCCAGCGTGACGTTGTTGTGGACGGCCACCACGTCCGCGAGCGCCTCCGAGCGCAGGGTGTTGAAGGCCCCGTCGTTCGTCCCCCTCATCTCGAGGATTCCCGAGGACGACACCATCATCGCCTGTCGCTCGGCGCCCGTGGTGTAGAGGGCCTTGCCGCCGAAGGACGTCACCTCCGGGTAGTCGCCGGGGTTGAGCGTGTGGAGGCGGTCGGCGGTGCGTCCGCCCCAGCCGGTGGCCTTGCCCTCGAGCTCCGGAGGCAGGTCCACGGAGGAGGGGTTGGAGATGCCGCTGGCCCAGGCGTCCTGCTGGTCGCTGTGCGAGAAGAGGTTGTCGGGCCGGGGCACGTTGCCCAACTCGTAGTTCACCTTTCGCATGGGCAGGGTGAGCGGCCCCACGTTGCAGACGAAGGCCGCGCGCTCCTGCTCGAACAGCGCCTGGAGCTTCTCCAGCGAGGGATGGAGCCCATAGGCGCCTGGAGCCATGCCCACGGGGTTGATGGGCCGCAGTTCGTTCAGGGGGATGCCGAGCGTGTCCCGCGCGTCGAGGTACAGCCCGTGGTTGATGCTGTCCCGGGGAACGAGGACGTTGTTGGTGTCATTGCCGCCCAGCAGGAAGACACACACCGTCGCGCGGTAGCCGGCATAGCCAGACAGCGTCGCGGCGGCGGCGTTTCCCAGCCAGCCGGGCATGGGAGATGAGACCGCCAGATATCCCAGGCCCAGCGAGGTGCCACGGAGGAATTGTCGTCGTGAGAAGCTCATGGGCTACCTCTGGATCTGGAATTCGGGGGCGAGAGACGTGAGGTAGACGGCGAGCTTCTTCCTGCGCTGGGTGTCGCCGGCATCCGGGTGGGAGATGGCGTTGAGGACGATGTCCTGCAGCTCCGTGGACATGGTGCCGTGCAGCCAGTAGCGATTGAGCCATTGCACCAGGCTGCTGGAGTTGGCGGGCAGGATGTCCAGGTCGATGAGGACGCCGTCGCTGGCCGTGGCGCCGCCGAAGAGCAGGTCATGCGTGACGTTGGCTCGCGCGGTGATGGTGGCCGTGTCCAGGATGGCGAACTCGGGACCGAGCAGTCCTCCGCCGCCCGGGGCGGGTGCGTTGGGCGGGTAGTAGCTGAAGACAGATGGCGGACGGGGCACGGACTGGCCCATGGACTCGCTCCAGCCGCTCAGGAGCTCTCCGGGGTTCAGCCCGCCCGACGTGTCGAGTGTTCCCTTCAGGCCCCGGACGAGCGTGGTGACGTGGAGCGTCGGCGAGCGCAGGTGGCCGAACGTCGCGAGCTGCGCGGCGGGAGGCACGGGGCCTCGGGCCTCGTCGTGTTGGAGGATTCCGCGGACCACCGCTCGCAGGTCTCCCCGGACGCCGCTGCCGTTGTTCTTGAAGATGTTGACCACGTCCTGCACGTACTCGGGGCTGGGGTTGCTGGTGACCAGGTGCTGGATGAGCTGCTTGCAGACGAACGGCGGCAGGCTCGGGTCGTCGAAGACATTGTCGAGCGCTTCCTTCAGGTGCTGGCGAGGCGTGCCGTTGGGGGTGGTCCACACGCCTCGGAGCAGCTCCTTCGACGTCCTGTCGTGGTTCACCACGCAGTCCATCATCGGCGCCGCGTATGTCGGCGGGTTCGTGCGGCCGATGACGGGGCAGGTGGGGGCGTCATAGGTCCACCCGGAGAGGGTGTGGGCGAACGCCTGGACCTGCGCCTCGGTGTACGTGGGCGTCGTCCGGCCCTGGTTGTCGAGCAGCGGGGTGCCGTCCTCCTTCAGCTTGTGGAGGCCGAGCGTGAAGAGCTGGAGCATCTCCCGCGCGTAGTTCTCGTTGGGCTCGATGGGCTGGCCGTTGGGCTTGAAGGCCCGGTTGTTGGCCATGTCCAGGTACGTGCCCATGGCGGGGTGCAGCGTCACGTCCTCCAGGAGCTGGCGGAAGTTGCCGAACGAGCGCTGGGACAGGAGGTTGAGATAGCTGGCCATCGCCACGCGCGGCTCGGACTCCGGCGTGGACATGAGATTCGGGATGCCATTCTGGGAGACGACGAGAATCTGGCTCAGCGCGAAGGCCACCCGCAGCCGGAGCTGATCCTGTCCATGGATGGCATGGACGAAGAACTGCGAGCCCAGGTCCTGGGTCGCCAGGCCGTCGAAGGTGGAGCGCGGCGCGGCGATCTGGTCGGTGATGGCCTGACGGATGCCCACCGCCATGACGTGCTCGACGGTGTCGATGGGCGGCGTCGGAGCGCCAAAGGACTGCCGGGGGCCGAAGGTCGCCTGCTCCAGGAATCGCAGGGCGTTGGGTTCGGTGGGCGTTTCGAGTGGCTCGGCGCGTTGCTCCTGTTGTCCTGGCGCGTCGAGGGAGGGGGTGTGGGGTGTGGGTGGGCCCTCGTCGGGTGCGCATGCGGCCACGCACACGGCGAGGGTCAGAGTGAGGCGTCGAATCATCCGGAGGTGCTCCTTCAGTTGGTTCGCGAAGGGGGAAAAGACTCCCCCAAGGGTCGAAACACTGAAGTCCGGAAATAGTTGCGCTCCCCGGTGCGAATTCCGGAACGGCTGAATGGATGAGGTCGAGTGGAGAGGGAAGACAACCGGGGCCGGGAGCGAGCGCGCGGTGGGGGAGCTCACCACCGGGCCCGGCTCCTCGGCCCCGCGAGGACTACCAGGTGATGCCGTCCAGGTGGACGGTGCCCGTCCAGCCGCTGTTCGTCGTGAACTCGACGCCGAGCTGGTAGAGCGGCGTGGTGCTGTTGGAGGGCAGGGTCACCGTTACGGTGTTCCAAGTCCCCGGCTTGAGGCTGCTCATCGCCGTCCACTTCCCGGTGTATCGCCAGTCGCCTGTCTCACCTTCCAGCGCGAAGGGCTGGAGGGCGGTGATGCCGCTACCGCTGGGAATCCAGACGCGGAACGTCACGGTGCCAGCACGAGGAACCGGGGCGGTGCGGACGGAGACGACGCCCGTGCCCGCGGTTCCGCTGAAGGGCACCGCGAGGGAGCGCGTCCCCTCATGGGCCCGCGCGGTGGAGGAGGTCGCGGCCTTGACGGGGGCGCCCGAGGACGACCAGCCCTCGGTGCCGGACTCGAAGCCGTAGCCGCGCGTCGTGCCACCGCCGCCGTCGGGAGTCCCCGCGTCGGTGCCGCCCGAGCCGGCGTCGCGAGTGCCGGCGTCGGCACCTGCGTCGCGAGTGCCGCCATCCACGCCAGCATCCCGGGGGCCTCCATCCGGACCCGCGTCGGTGCCACCACCGGTGCCGCCATCGGTGCCCGCGTCGGTGCCGCCGCCTCCACCGCCAGGAAGCGTCGTGCCCGTGGCGGGCAGGGTCAATCCGCCCGCGAGGAGGAACGGCGAGGCGCGCGTCTTGAGATACGGCTGTCCATCCGAGCCCAGGTCATTCGGATACGAACTCTGTCCGCCCGCGCCCGCGCCGAAGAGGAGCGCGATGACGCCCGTGTTGGCGAACTTGCGGCGGTGGGCATCGCCGCTCGCGCCGAAGAAATACTCGGTGCGGTTGTCGCGGTAGCCCGCGCGAGCGCTGCCGTCGTTGTTGATGTTGCGGTGCTGGGAGTTGCCGAGCGGAATCTGCCAGAGCACCCAGCGCTTGCCGGAGGTCTGGTTCATCAACGTCAGCCATTGCGCGTAGCGGTTGAAGGAGCGCGAGGAGATGGAGGCGTTGTCGCTGGCGTCCCACCAGACGTCCTGGGCGCGCGTCAGCTTGTAGAAGTCCGCGTCCCTGTCCAGCGGGTCTCCGACGAGCACGTCATACGTGGCGCCCGTCGAGTTGGCGCCGAGGCCCAGGGGCTTGAGGAAGTTGACGACCTTGTCCACCTCTGGCTGGAGCGGGTCGGTGACGGAGCAGCATGAGATGTCCTTGCCGCTGGCCCAGGCGGAGATGTGGATGCCGAGGATGACGTTGTTGGCCCCCACGGACTTGCGGAGCTGGAGGAAGGCGAGGCCCCAGCCCGCGACGGTGTTGGGGAGGCTCGCCAGCTCGGGCATGCCCGTGGCCGCGACGGCGGCATACGCGTTGGGGTTGGAGTTCGTATAGAACTGGAGGAGCCCCACCGCGTCCGGCTCCACGAGGAGCAGCACCGGCCGGCCGAACTCCTTCGCGCGCTGGAGCAGGACCTTCAGGTCGCCGAAGTAGCTCTTCATCGTCGTGGCGTTCTGCACCTTGGCGAGTGACTCGCTCTCACCGCCTCCGGGCTCGGCGAACAGCTGGTAGAACACGGGCGCGGGGATGAAGCCCTGGGTCCTGGACTCATCGAGGAAGGTCTTTCCCCAGCTGCCATCGGGCTGTCCCCAGCCCCAGTTGTCCACCCAGCCCTTGGTGAAATAGCGGTAGCGCACGTCCCAGGGGACGCCGCTGTCTCGCATCCAGTTCTGGCCTGCCTCCTCGAAGAGTCCCACGGCGAGGCGATTGGGCATGCCCGTGGGAACAGGGCCCTTCACGCCGGGCGGTTGTGATTGGGCGAGCGCGGGTGACACGGTGACTGTCATCCACGCCACGGCCAGCAGGGCGAGGTTTCGTCGGAGCGTTGGTTTCATGCCCCTGACTACAAATGGCTGGCAGCCGACATACCGATTGCCCGCACCCAACGTCGGGACGCCCGCCCTCCCTGCAGGAGGACGAGCCCTCGCATTCGAGTCACCTGCCCTGAGTGAAACTTGCTGGAGCCGCGCCAGGGCCCCGAGCGAGGAGTCATGCGCCGGGTTTCACGGGCCCGGGCAGGCAAGGCCAGGCTCGGGAGCGTCCGAGTCCTGGTGAGCCAGGAGGCAGCGAAGGGCCTCCGGGTCCACGGTGTCCGCCAGGTACGTGCGTCGCCACAGCAACGCGGCCACGCGCTGGGGCATCTGCGGGTCCTGCGCCACCAGGGCTCGACGGACGCCGTTGGCGCCGGTGGGCACGCTGGCCGCGGCGGCTTCGAGCTTCGCCACCTCGTCGGGACATCCGTCGGGGCAGTTGTAGAGGAACACCGCGTGCCCGTGCTCCAGGTTGTGGACGTAGAGACAGCGAGACACGGGCTCGCTGTAGATTCCACAGCGCGCGACGTTGCCGCAGTGCGGGCCGGAGTTCGGAGGATTCTCGCCGTTGCCGCAGACCGGGCTGTCACAGACGGCCAGGTGGCCGGACGACGTCTGCGCGGAGAGCGGGAAGCTGTACTGCTCGCAGCCGCGAGGCTCCGGGTCATCCGAGGAGTCGCACGCGGACAGCGACACGAGCGCGAGGAGCGAAGGAAGCACGAGGGCGTGTTTGAGTGGCACGGCCCTCGTCATATCCCATCAGCCAGGGAACGCGCCTCGGCGCTCCACGTCTTGTGCGCGCAGCCCTGGCAGGCCAATGGCCTCCGCGAAGCGAACGAAGTCAGGCTGGGACAAGCTCCCACCCGTGGCGTGGGCGTGGCCCGCTTCGAGCACCTCTCCCAGCGCGGATGGCGCCAGTTCGCGAAGGAAATCCAGCGGCTCGTGGGTCGCCTGGCTGCGCAGCGCGAAGTCCACGCGCCCGGGCAGGTAGCCCGTGTTGGCCGCGATGACCAGGTGCTCGGGAAGGCGCTGTGCCCACCTCACGGCCACCAGGGGATGCACCAGGGCCTCGGAGCTGAACAGCAGGAGCGCCACGCTCGTCGCGATGCGCGGAGGTGTCTTCGCGCAGCGCTCGACCTCCCGACGCACTTCCAGGCGGCAGTCGCGCAGCTCGTCCACGCCGGGCACGCGTCCCTCGGCGACATCCTTCGCGTTCCTCGCGCGCAGGAGGACCTCCAACGCTCTAGGGGCGGCGAAGCGCGCGGAGCGTCGCGCGGCGTTCATCAGGGACACCGCCTCCACCACGGCCTTGCGGTTCGCGCGTCGCAGCGCGTCCTTGAGGAACGGCACGGACGCATCGGGGCCCAACGCGCCCACCGTGCCGAGCACCGCGAGCCACTCCAGCGGTCCAGGTACGACGAGGGGTGACACGAGCACGTAGGTGAGCAGGCTGGTGCTGACGCTGGGGTCCTGGCCGGGTGCGGTGAGGAGACAGGTCTCGGCAGGAGGCAGGTCGGCCTGGTGAGGCGCTACGACGAGCGTGGGAACCGAGGGCAGGAGGGGCGCTGCTCGGCTGCCCGTGTCGAGCAGGACCAGGGCTTCGGGCGAAGCGGCGCGGACGCGTTCCAGGAACCCCGGCGACTGAGCAAGCTCTCCCTTCGCGGGCACGCGGAGGGAGCCCGTGGCCCCCAGGGTCTTCAAGGCGTGGGCCATGAGGACACCCGAGGCGAGCCCATCCACCTCAGCGTGCGGCGCGACCAGCACCCGCCTCGCGCGCTGCTGCTCCAGGAAGTGGCGGGCCGCGCGCAAGGCTTCCTCGGAGGCGGGCCAGCGGAGGTCCTTCGTGTGTCCGAGCAGCATGCCTTCAATGCTGTAACGCGGCCCCTGCGCTCGGGAGGGAGAGGGCAGGGGCCTCGCCTGCTCCACGAGCGGGCCCGACGGGGGCGGGCGGTTCTCCCGGCGCGACGCTCGCGTCAGCGTCTGTCGTTGCATCGCCATGAGGGCGGTGGCTGTTTTCGCGTTGCGTCACCTGGAAGACGTCTCAGGACGCCGACGTGGTGGGACGGGAGCGCGAGTGCCGCAGGCCTACTTTCCTAGATGTCATCGGCCGGCGGTTCCTCTACGGTCCGCCCCATGAAACGGACCCGACTTCCGCAGTCGTTGTTGCGTTCGGCCCTCGCGGCCATGGTGTTGACCGCCGTCCCCGGTTTCGCCCAGGCGCCCGCCGCCAAGGCCACGCCCGAGGAGGCGAAGCAGTTCGCCGAGAAGGTGAACGCGGACCTCAAGCGGCTGTGGACGAAGCAGGCCACCGCCGAGTGGATCAAGTCCACGTACATCACCGACGACACCGAGCGGAACGCCGCCTACGTCAACGAAGAGGTGCTCGGCTACGTCAACGGCGCCATCAAGGACTCGCGCCGCTTCGACGGCTTGAAGCTCGACGCGGACACCGCGCGAATGCTGCACCTGTTGCGCGTGTCGCAGGCGCTGCCGGCGCCCTCGGACGCCAAGAAGCGCGCGGAGCTGGCGACGACGGCCGCGAAGCTGGAGGGCATCTACGGCAAGGGCAAGTACTGCGGCCCCGACGGCAAGGGCGAGTGCCGCGACCTGGAGGTGCTGTCCGACGTCATGGCGGAGAGCCGCGACTACAACGCGCTGCTGGATGCGTGGCAGGGCTGGCACTCCATCTCCAAGCCCATGCGTCCGCTCTACCAGCAGCTGGTGAGCATCTCCAACGACGGCGCGAAGGACATCGGCTTCAACGACCTGGGCACGCTGTGGCGCTCCGGCTACGACATGCAGCCCGCCGAGTTCGAGAAGGAGGCCCAGCGCCTGTGGGGCCAGGTGAAGCCGCTGTATGACGACCTGCACTGCTACGTGCGCGGCCGGCTGGCCAAGCAGTACGGCGCGGACAAGGTGCCCTCGGGCAAGCCGATTCCGGCGCACCTGTTGGGCAACATGTGGGCGCAGGAGTGGAACAACATCTATCCGCTGGTGGAGCCGTTCCCCGGTCAGGCCAGCCTGGACGTGGACTCCGCGCTGAAGACGCAGGGCTACGAGCCGCTGAAGATGGTGCGCCTGGGTGAGAAGTTCTTCACCTCGCTGGGACTCAAGCCGCTGCCGGAGACGTTCTTCGAGCGCTCCCAGTTCACCAAGCCCAAGGACCGCGAGGTCGTCTGCCACGCCAGCGCCTGGGACGTGACGTACGAGAACGACCTGCGCATCAAGATGTGCATCAAGCCCACGGAGGAGGACCTCGTCACCATCCACCATGAGCTGGGTCACAACTACTACTACACCTACTATTACAACCTGCCCGTGCTGTATCAGGCCGGCGCGAACGACGGCTTCCACGAGGCGATTGGCGACGCGCTGACGCTGTCGATCACCCCCGCCTATCTCCAGCAGATTGGCCTGCTGAAGGAAGTGGCGAAGAACGACAAGAACCTCATCAACCTCCAGATGAAGGACGCGCTGGAGAAGGTGGCGTTCCTGCCCTTCGGCCTGCTGGTGGACCAGTGGCGCTGGGAGGTCTTCTCCGGCCGCGTGAAGCCGGCGGACTACAACAAGTCCTGGTGGACGCTGCGGCAGAAGTACCAGGGCGTGGCGGCGCCGGTGGCGCGCTCCGAGCAGGACTTCGACCCGGGCGCCAAGTACCACGTGCCGGCGAACGTCCCGTACACGCGCTACTTCCTGGCCCGCATCCTCCAGTTCCAGTTCCACAAGGCGCTGTGTGAGGCGGCGGGTCACAAGGGCCCCCTCCACGAGTGCTCCATCTATGGCAACAAGGAGGCCGGAAAGCGGCTCCAGGCGATGCTGGAATTGGGCGCGAGCAAGCCCTGGCCGGACGCGCTCCAGGTGGTGACGGGAACGCGCAAGATGGATGCGACTCCACTGCTGGATTACTTCAGCCCGCTGCGTCAGTGGTTGAAGGCCCAGAACAAGGGTCAGAAGTGCGGCTGGTAGCGCGCTGAAGTGGACTTCCCGGGGAAAGGACGTCTAGATTCCCCGGGTCCTTTAGGGTTCGCTCGGTAGGACCGGACGGCGGATTTTCGCGTCCGTGACGAAAGAAGAAGAGATCGAATGGCTACTGGTACCGTGAAGTGGTTCAACGATGCGAAGGGCTTTGGCTTCATCACCCAGGACGGCGGTGGTGAGGACGTGTTCTGCCACCACACCGCCATCAACATGGATGGCTTCCGCACCCTTCAGGAGGGGCAGAAGGTGGAGTTCGAAGTCGCCCGTGGCCCGAAGGGTCTGCAGGCGCAGAACGTCCGCGCTGGCTGATTCCTGGCGTCGTTTGTAACGACTTCCTGGATGCATCATGAGGGTCCGGCCTGCCAAGGTCGGGCCCTTCGTGCTTTCTGGAGCCCTCATGTCCTCTCCGAAGCCGCGTCTCGTTTCCGCCGTCTGTTCCTGGCCCCTGGTGTTGGCATTGGGCTGTGCCACGACCCAGCCGTCGTCCTCGTCGGCCCAAGCCCCGGTGGAGGCCCGCGCCATGAAGCCCGCGTACGACGTGTCCGCCGTGAAGGCGGAGCTGGTGGCGAAGCATGGCGAGGCGTCGCGCGCGCGCATCGAGCGGGGCGTGGCGCAGGTGGCCTTGCAATGGAGGGCGGAGGACGGGGACCTGGCCGCCTTCGTGCGCGAGCAGTTCGTGTCGGACGCGCGGGTGTTGGACGCGACGTTCGCCCGGCTGGAGCGGCTGTTCGAGCAGCTGGATGGGCACATGCTGGAGCTGGGCCGCGAGACGCAGTGGTACACGGATCTGGACCTGGGGCCGCTGTTGCCGGTGGAGCCGCTGGTGGCCGCGTATGACCCGGCCGCGCACGTCGCCGAGGACCTGTTCCGCGCGAAGGTCGCCTTCGTGGTGCTGCTCAACTTCCCGCTGACGACGCTGGCGGAGCGCACGGAGAAGGGCCCCACGTGGACGCGCAGGCAGTGGGCGGAGGCGCGGCTGGCCGGACGCTTCGCCATGCGGGTGCCCGCGGAGATTGAGCAGGAGTCCTCACAAGCGGTGGCGGCGGCGAACCTCTACATCGCCGAGTACAACGTGTGGATGCACCACCTGGTGGACGAGCGCGGCGAGCGGCTCTTCCCGAAGGGGCTGCGGCTCATCAGTCATTGGAACCTGCGCGACGAGCTGAAGGCGGACTACGCGGACCCGCGAGGGCGCGAGAAGCAGCGCATGATTGTCCAGGTGATGGAGCGCATCATCACCCAGACGATTCCGGCGGCTGTCATCGACAACCCGAGGCTGGACTGGAACCCGTACACCAACGTCGTGACGGTGGCTCCGGCGGACACGGTGGAGGCGGACGCGCCGTCGAAGGAAGCGAAGGCGGACGCGACGCGTGAGCAGGACGTGCGCTATGCGCGGCTGCTCGCGATCTTCCAGGCCGTGCGCAAGGCGGATGCATACGTGCCGGTGGCGCCCACGCGCATCGCCCGGGCCTTCGAGCTGGGGCGCGAGCTGCCCGAGGCGCGGGTGAAGGCGCTGCTGACGCAGGTGCTGGAGTCTCCGCTGGTGCCGCGCGTGGCGAAGGAGATGGAGTCACGGCTGGGCCGGAAGCTGGAGCCGCAGGATGTCTGGTACGCGGGGTTCAAGCCGGGGGCGCAGCGGCCGGAGTCGGAGCTGGATGCGCTGACGCGCAAGCGCTACCCGAGCGCGGAGTCGTTCGCGAAGGACCTGCCTCGCATCCTTCGTGGCATGGGGTTCAGCGCGCAGAAGGCGGACTGGCTCGCGGAGCACATCCGCGTGGATGCCTCGCGAGGCGCGGGACATGCCCAGCAGGCGATGCGCCGGGGAGACTTCCCTCGGCTGCGCACGCGCGTCGAGAAGGAGGGCATGAGCTACAAGGGCTACAACATCGCGGTGCACGAGCTGGGGCACAACGTGGAGCAGGCCTTTGGCCTCTACGGCGTGGACCATACGTTGCTCACGGGCGTGCCCAACAACGCCTTCACGGAGGCGCTGGCCTTCGTGTTCCAGGCGAGGGACTTGGAGCTGCTGGGCTTGGGCAAGCCGGATGCGGCCAGCGAGCGGGAGCGGGTGCTCGGAGACTTCTGGCAGACGTGGGAGCGCTCGGGCATCGCGATGGTGGACATGGGTGTGTGGCATTGGCTGTACGCGCATCCGGAGGCCACCGCGGCGGAGCTGCGCGAGGCGGTGGTGTCCATCTCCCGCGACGTGTGGGCCCGCTACTTCGCGCCGGTGCTGGGAGGCGAGGGCACCACGCTGCTCGCCGTCTACAGCCACATGATCAGCTATCCGCTGTACCTGCCGGACTATCCGCTGGGGCACCTCATCGCGTTCCAGATTGAAGAGCACCTGTCGCGCAAGGGCCCGCTGGGCGCGGAGTTCGAGCGGATGGCGACGTATGGCTCGGTGACGCCGGACGTGTGGATGACGCATGCGACGGGCGCGCCGGTGAGCGCGGAGCCGTTGCTGCGCGCCACGGAGGCCGCGCTGAAGGCAAAGCCGTAGGCCCCGGCGGTGGTAGTCTGCGCGCCGCCATGCCCATCAAGCGTCGACTCAAGGAGCTGCTGGCCCAAGGACTGGTGAACGGAGGCCGGAGGCTCGGGCTGCTCGACGACCCTCGGCTGTTCCAGGTCTTCGAGCGCAGCGGCTACCACGTCACGCCGAACCACTTCTATCAGCCCATCCCCGACACGGGCTCGCTGCCGGAGTCGCTCTGGGGCGCGCGCTCGGAGCTGGTGGGCGTGGACCTGCGCGCTTCGAGTCAGCTCGAACTGCTGGAGCGCATCTCCGCGAAGTATCGCGACGAGTACACGGCCTTCCCGCGCGGCCCCACGGGCGTGCCGCACGAGTTCCACCTGGACAACAGCGCCTTCGGGACGGTGGACGCGGAGCTGCTGTATTGCCTGGTGCGGGAGTTGAAACCGCGCCGGCTCTTCGAGATTGGCTCGGGCTGGTCCACGCGGCTGTCCGCACAGGCGTGCCGGAAGAACGAGTCAGAAGGCTCGCCCTCGTGTGAGCTGGTGGCGTTCGAGCCCTATCCCAGCGACGTGCTGCGTGAGGGCTTCCCCGGGCTGACGCGCCTTGAGCCCATGAAGGCGCAGGACATCCCGTTGTCGGAGGTCTCCAGGCTGGAGGCGGACGACATCCTCTTCATCGACTCCAGCCACGTGTTGAAGGTGGGCAGTGATGTCCAGGTGGAGTTCCTGGAGCTCCTGCCCCGGCTGAAGAAGGGCGTGGTGGTGCACATCCACGACATCTTCCTGCCCGCGGAGTATCCGAGGTCCTGGGTGCTGGAGCACCGCCGCTTCTGGACCGAGCAGTACCTGCTCCAGGCGTTCCTGTCCTTCAACGACAGCTTCGAGGTGCTCTGGGGCAGCAGCTTCATGCACCTGACGCAGCCGGAGCGACTGCGTCAGGCCTTCCCTTCGTACCAGGGCGCTCCCGTGGACTGGCCCGGGAGCTTCTGGATTCGTCGGGTGAAGTGAGCCGCGCTGCCTACGGCTGCTTGGACGTATCGCCGGGGATCTCCACCAGCTCCACGTCGAAGATGAGGACGGCGTTGGGAGGGATTCGCGAGCCCGGAGGAGGGCGCTCGCCGTACGCGGTGGCGCCGGGGCAGGTGAGCTTCGCCTTGCCGCCCACCTTCATCCGCGCGACGCCCTGGGTCCAACAGGCGATGACGCCGTTGAGGGGGAACTCGACGGGGATGCCGCGCTTGGCGGACGTGTCGAACACGGAGCCATCCACCAGCCGTCCTTCGTAGTGGACCTTCACGGTGTCGGTGATGCGGGGGCTCTTGCCGTTGCCCGCTTCCGTCTCACGGTAGATGACGCCCGTGGGCAGCTTCACCGCGCCGGGCTCCTTGGCCGCGCGCTCCAGCGCCGCGTTGCCCGCCTGGGCCTGGCGCGACTTCGCGAACGCCTGAATCTTGGGCGCGTACTCCTTCGGCTCGAAGGTGGACGTGCCGGCCATGCCGTCGGCGACGCCGCGCTGGAGGATCTTCACCTCCTCCGGCGAGAGGGCGAAGAGGGAGAGGTCCTTCCCCACGCTGAGGCCGAGGGCGTAGATGGTCTTCCCGTCCTCGGAGAGGTCGTCGGGAGGAGTCTGGGCCGCGGGAGCCTTCGCGGTGGTGGGCTCGGACTTCTTCGCCGCGCCGCCAGCCTGGGCGTGAGCTCCGGTGGTGCCGAGCACCAGCGCGAGGGTCGCCATCCACATCGTTCGCATGCTTCCACCTTTCATCATGAGGACTGGAATATAGGTCCCGCGAGCCCACGCCCAGCACGGAGTGGTGGGTCGTTTTCTTGCGAGTTCAGCACGTGCCTCTACCCTGCATCCAGGTTGCTTCAACCCCGGAGCAACCTGTTGCACGCAGCGAAGGAGACGGAGCGATGAGCGACAAGCGCAAGGCGAAGCGGGCGCCCCTCGACATCTACCTGAACAAGTACATGGGCGGCGTGCCGTACATGTCGCGGGCCGCTGACATCAGCCCGGAAGGGGTGAGTCTGGCGCGGTTGATTGAACCCCAGCACGAGGCGAAGCGCGTGGGCCTCCAGTTCCAGCTCCCGGGCTCCGAGGAGATCATCTACGCGGAAGGTGAAGTCGTCCGCGAGTGGGTGGAGCTGTCCACCGCCAAAAAGGGCGAGCGCTCCGGCGTGAAGTTCACCCTCCTCACCGAGCGGCACCGGAAGATGATCGACGCCTACGTCGACCGTCACGGCCGCCCGGGCAGCGAGAACTGACGCGACGCGTTGCTCCTGGGAGGTTGTCTTGACTTCCTTGGAGGCGGGCTCCTTGAATGGGCAGCCATTCTGCCCTGGGACTACCCAAGGTATCGGGTGAGACGGGAGGAGCTCCGTGAGGCAATCGCTATGGGGGTTGTTGTTGGCCGTGCCTCTGTCGGCGTTCGGCCAGGGCAAGGCGGCGAAGCCCGCCCCCACCGTCGAGGTAGTCCGTCCGGTGGGCAGTGTGGGTGTGAATTGGGAGGGGCAGGTGCTTCGGGCGACCGGGGCGGGTGCTCCCGACCTGAAGGCGGCGAATCCGGGCCAGGCACGCCTGGGCGCCGAGCGCTCCGCCAGGCAGGAAGCGTCCAAGAACCTCCTCGAGCAGGTGCGCACGCTGCAGTTGAGCGCGGGGCGCAGCGTTGGCGACGAGATGGTGCGAGTCGAGGTGCGCGAGCGCGTGGAGGCGGCGGTCCGCGCCCACAAGGTCGTCGCCAAGCGTTTCTTCTCGGACAGTGGCGTGGAGTTGGACGTGGAGGTTCCGCTGGCGGCGATTACGTCCGCGCTGGTGGTGCCCGCGCCGGGTTCGACCATCGTCTTCAACAGCGAGGGCGCCAAGAAGTACACGGGGCTGGTGGTGGACGCGCGAGGGCTGGGGCTCAAGCCCGTGCTCGCGCCCCGGCTCCTGGACGCAGCGGGCAAGGCGCTCTATGGCGCGGGCGCGCTGGCGAGTGAGATTCGCGAGTCCACCGGCGTCGCCGCGTGGTTCAGCAGCCTGGATGCGGCGAAGAAGGCCGCGCTGGTGGGCGAGAAGCCCATGGTGGTGAAGGCCACCGGACTGAAGGGCTCTGACCTGGTGCTCGGCTCGGATGACGTGAAGACGCTGGGCGAGGTCAACACGCGCTTCCTGTCCGAGGGCCGGGTCGTCATCGTCACGCAGTAGCGAGGAAGGTCGGCACGGTGAGCGGTTCGCGGGTGGGATGGAGGTCGAGGCCTGGCGCGGGCGTGTTCCTGCTGTTGTGGCTGGGGTGTTCGGGGCGGAAGGAGCCGGACTCGATGGCTCGGGCGCGCGAGATGATGGCGGGCGCCCAGAGCACGAGCGGTGACGTGGCCCTGCGCTGCGACCCCGAGGACGCCGAGGTGTACCTGGACGGTGTGCTCCAGGGCCTGTGCAGCGACTACTCGGGCAGTCCCCGAGGGCTCACGTTGGGCTCGGGCCTGCATCAAATCGAAGTGAAGAAGCGGGGGTACTGGCCCTACACGACGTACTACGAGCCCAGTGGTGCTCGGGCGAGGCTGACCATCCAGCTCCGCTCCTCGGAGAGCGTGCCCGGGGGAAACACGACGCCGTGACGTAGGGTCCGGCCTCTCGGCTGCCGCGCGTCCAGCCAGGCTCCCTTGCATCGGCGCGGCCGTCGTGGTTTCCCCGAAAGCCTGGGCGATGATGGTCCGTGGACCGGCGTGGCCCTCGGGTGAGGGCGGGTCGGGGATGGACTCAGGGAAGCGCTTTCGGGATGTGCAATGACGGCTTGATGGAGCCGTAGGCCGCGGACGTATCGCGGAAAAGAGGAGTGGGTCATCGGACGCCGCAACAACAACAAGAAGAGCAGCCCTTCGGCCGTGAGTCGCGCGCCGGCGCAGCCCGTGCTGCACGCCGTGAAGGCGGAGGCCGTCGTGGTGCCCACGGTGGCTCCGGTGCCGGAGGGCGAGCTGACGGAGGTCGAGGCCCGGCGCATCGACCTGTGGTGGTCGGCGGTGATGGTGGGCTCGCTGGGGTTGGTGTTCGCGCTGCTGGCGGTGTTCGGTGGCGTGGCGGTGCCGGTGCTGCTGGCGCTGGCCGGGGCGTACATCTTCAATCCCATCGTGACGACCCTGGAGCGACGGGGGTTGGACCGGACGTGGGGGACGACGCTCGTCTTCGCGGCGGGGACGCTGCTGATGGTGGGCGCGGTGCTCTATCTCGTCCCGGTGTTCCGTGACGAGGCGCTGAAGCTGCCCGACTTCTTCAGTCGCGCGAGCACGCAGGTGGTGCCGCGCCTGGAGGCGTTGCTGGGGCGCTCGGTGCCGGACCTGGTGCGGCAGCGCACCACGGAGCTGGGACAGCAGGCGTCGGACCTGGTGCAGAGCGCGGGTCCCGCCGCGGCGCGGCTGCTGGCGGCCTTCGCGGGCAACACGGCGCGGTTCGTGGTGACGCTGCTGGGGCTCGCGGTGGTGCCGGTGCTGGCCTTCTTCTTCCTGCAGGACTACCCGCGGCTGATGGGGCGGCTGAAGGACCTGCTCCCGCGTCGCGCGGTGGGGCTGGTGGGGCGCCGCTTCGCCGAGGTGGACGAGGTGCTCTCCGCCTTCGTGCGTGGTCAGTTGACGGTGGGGGCCCTGCTGTCGGTCATCTACGCGGCGGGCTTGTCGGTGGGGCGCATCGACATGGCCATCGTCATCGGGGTGATTGCCGGGTTCGGCAACATGGTGCCGTACCTGGGCACGGGCTTGGGCATCCTGCTGTCGCTCGTGGGGTTGATGTTGTCGTGGCAGGGGCCGTGGCAGCTTGGCGTCGTGGCGGGCACGTTCATCTTCGGCCAGATGCTGGAGGGCTTCGTCATCACCCCGCGCATCGTCGGCGAGAAGGTGGGCCTGGCGCCGGTGGCGGTCATCATCGCGATTCTCGCCTTCGGTGAGCTGTTCGGCTTCGTGGGCATCCTCCTGGCGGTGCCGGTGGCGGCCATCCTCAAGGTCGTGCTGAGCGTGGTGGTGCAGCGCTACCAGCGGACCTCGATGTACACGGGAGAGGCTCGCTCGCCGTGATCGGCGTGGCGGTGTTGCTGGCGGCGGTGCTGGCGCAGGCTCCAGGCCCCGCCAGCCTCACGCTGTCCCGGTATCGCCTGAACCTGTTGGTGGACGAGTCGGTGGACGCGGACACCCTGCGCTCCCTCGCTGGCAGCGGGACGGTGCTGTGGCTGAGCACCCGCTCGAACATGCCGCGCGACTCGACGCTGGAGGCGCTCAAGGGCTTCCCCGAGGTCTGGCTTCAGGTCCGTCCGCCGCTCGTCGCGGCCCATGCGCTGCAACTCGGACGGGCTCCCCGCGTGGGGCTCTGGGTGGACGCGACGACACTCGACAGGTCTGGGTGGCACCATCGGCTGGGGCCCAGGCCCGTGGCGGTGGAGATTCGCGGGCCGCTCGACGGAGACCTCGCCCGTCGCGTGTCGGCCGTGAGGCCCTCGCGGGTGGCGTGGTTCCCCAAGCCGGAGGAGGCGACGCTGGCGGGCTGGGGCGAGTTCGTGCAGCTCCCGGGCGCGAAGCTGATGGGGCCTCTTGCGCTGGATGGGCCCGCGCCCGGTGGCGGCCCTTGGAGCTGGAGCTCTCCGACGTCGAGGGGCCTGGTCTGGGCCGACCCGAAGGGGAGGGTGCCCGCGGGTGTCGTCCGGCGGATCCGCGTGAGGGAGCTGCTGGAGGAGGCCGCCCTCGTGTCGCTGTTCGTCCAGGAGCCGGCCACGGAGCTGGAGATCGAAGTAGGCGCGGACGCGGAGTCGCTGGGTTATGCCCGGGCCTGGGTCGAGCGGCTGGAGGCCGCGGTGAGCGGGAGCGCGCGGTGACGAAGCTGGAGAAGCTGCACCAGGAGATCGCCGGATGCCGGAGCTGTCCCCGGCTGGTGGAGTGGCGCGAGGAAGTCGCCCGGGTGAAGCGCCGCGCATACCGCGAGTGGACCTATTGGGGTCGGCCGGTTCCGGGCTTCGGCGATGCGCGGGCCAGGCTGGTCATCGTCGGGTTGGCGCCGGCGGCGCATGGGGCCAACCGGACAGGGCGGATGTTCACCGGAGACAGGTCCGGGGACTTCCTCTTCGCGGGGCTGCACCGGGCGGGGTTCGCGAACCAGGGGACCAGTCAGCACCGGGACGATGGGCTGGCGCTGAAGGACGCGTTCATCGTGGCGGCCGCCCGCTGCGCCCCTCCGGACAACAAGCCGCTGCCCGAGGAGCTGGCTCGCTGCGCGCCGTTCCTGGACCGGGAGATGGCCTTGTTGCCTGCCCGGGTGCTGCTCGCGCTGGGGGCCATCGGGTGGAACGCGGCGCTCGCGTCACTGGAGCGGACCGGAATGAAGTTCGCGTCTCCGCGTCCCGCCTTCGGCCATGGGGCGGAGCTGGCGCTCCCGGACGGGCGGATCCTCCTGGGCTGCTACCACGTGAGCCAGCAGAACACGCAGACGGGGCGACTGACGCCGGCCATGTTCGACGCGGTGATGGCGAGGGTCCGAGCGCTGATCGGAACGGATCCGTAGGGCGACGCAGAGAAAATGGGGAAGATCGGATGCGCGTTCGCGTGTTTGCTTGACAGCTGCGGGAGCCCGCTGTTATTCCCCGCGCCACCTCAGCACCGGGTCGTTAGCTCAGCGGTAGAGCACTACCTTGACACGGTAGGGGTCAGTGGTTCGATCCCACTACGACCCAACACAGTTGATGTGATCTCCAGCGGGCGGCACGGCTTTCAAGAGCCCTGCCGCCCGCGGTTTTTCCGAGGTATCGCATGTCCGACATGATCACGGTCACCCTCCCCGACGGCAGTCAGAAGCAGGCCGCGCGGGGGACCACCATCGCGGACTTCGTTCGGGAGAGCATCGGTGCCGGCCTGGCGAAGGCCGCGCTGTTCGCCCGGGTGAACGGTCAGGACATGGACCTGGCCCGGAAGCTCGACGAGGACGCGAAGCTGCAGATCTTCACGCCCAAGAGCCCGGAGTCGCTGGAGCTCATCCGGCACGACGCGGCCCACGTGGTGGCCAGCGCCGTCCAGAAGCTCTTCCCCGGCACGCAGGTGACCATCGGTCCCGCGACGGAGGAGGGCTTCTACTACGACTTCTTCCGCGAGAAGCCGTTCACGCCCGACGACCTGGAGAAGATCGAGGCCGAGGCGAACGCGGAGCTGAAGCGGGACATGGCGTTCGTCCGGACCGAGATCTCCATGGACGACGCCATCCGCCTCTTCGAGGAGAAGGGCGAGAAGTTCAAGGTGGAGATCGTCAAGGACATCGCCGAGCGCGGCGCCAAGACGCTCACCCTCTACACCCACGGCGACTGGGTGGACTTCTGCCTGGGGCCCCACGCCCCGAGCACCGGGAAGATCGGCGTTATCAAGATCCTCTCCTCCAGCGGAGCCTACTGGCGCGGAGACCATCGCAACCCGATGCTCCAGCGCGTCTACGGCACGGCCTTCTTCGACAAGAAGCAGCTGCAGGAGTACCTGACGCGCATCGAGGAGTCGAAGAAGCGCGACCACCGCAAGCTGGGCAAGGAGCTGGACCTCTTCCACTTCCACCCGTACGCGCCCGGCGCCGCCTTCTGGACCCCGAAGGGCACGACGTTCTACCAGACGCTCTCCGACTGGATGCGCCGGCTCACGGCGAATGACGGCTACGTGGAGATCAAGACGCCCTTGATGTTCAACAAGGGCCTCTGGGAGACGAGCGGCCACTGGGGCAAGTACAAGGAGAACATGTTCCTCGTGCTCGACAACGAGACGGGGGAGCATGACTTCTCGCTCAAGCCGATGAACTGCCCGTCGCACCACCTGTTCTACGGCTTCAAGAAGCACAGCTACCGCGACCTCCCGCTGCGCCTGCACACCCAGGACGTGCTGCACCGCAACGAGGCGGCGGGCTCGCTTGGCGGCCTCACCCGCGTGCGCCAGTTCGCCCAGGACGACGCGCACATCTACTGCACGGAGGCGCAGATCACCGACGAGGTGAAGCGCTTCGTGAAGCTGCTGGACCACGTCTACAAGGCGGTGGGCCTGACGTACGCGGTGAAGCTGTCCACGCGTCCGGAGCAGCGGCTGGGGGATGACTCCCTGTGGGATCGCGCCGAGGCGGGCCTCAAGACGGCGCTCGAGTCGCTGGGGCTGGAGTACGAACTGGCCCCGGGCGACGGCGCCTTCTACGGTCCGAAGATCGACTTCGCGGTGTCCGACAGCATCGGTCGCCGGTGGCAGTTGGGCACCATGCAGTTGGACTACCTGGCCCCGGAGCGCTTCGACCTGACGTACGTGGGCGAGGACAACGCTCAGCACCGGCCCGTGGTCCTCCACCGCGCCATCTTCGGCTCCTTCGAGCGCTTCACGGCCATCCTCATCGAGCACTTCGCGGGGGCCTTCCCGGCGTGGCTGTCGCCCATCCAGGCGGTCATCGTGGTGGTGGCGGACCGTCAGGCGGACTACGCCCTCAAGGTGCGCGACACGCTGCGGGCCAAGGGCTTCCGGGTGGACTTCGACGACCGCGGCCTGTCCCTCAACGCGAAGATCCGCGAGGCGCAGCTGCAGAAGATCCCCTTCACGCTGGTGGTGGGGGACAACGAGGTCGCCGCCGAGGGCGTGGCGCCGCGCCGGTACGGGGGCGAGGACCTCAAGAGCATGAAGCTGACCGACTTCGAGGCGCTGTTGGCCAAGGAGGCGGCCCTGCCGTAGCGGGTTGAACCTGGGGTGGTCCGGGCCTTGCGGACAGGTCTTGACTCCCAGTCATGCCCAAGTATCTTGGGGCACTTTTTGTAGGAATCGTCGCACCCGTCCCGGGAGGGCAGGGGGCGCGGGGACGGTGGGTCGACGGCTGGGCATGCGGTCGGCGGTAGCCATTCCCGTTGAAAAGAAATAGTGGTAGAGGCTGCCGGCTCCCGCCGTGGCCTTGAGTGAAAACTCCAGAGGCCGTGACGCTGACGGCACGCTGTAAGGAAGGAATCAGGACGATGCCGAAGTTGAAGACCCGCAGTGGCGCGAAGAAGCGCTTCCAGGTGAAGAAGAGCGGCAAGGTCAAGCACGGCAAGGCCTACGGCAAGCACCTCTTCACTCACGCCAAGACGCCGAAGCAGAAGCGCGGCAACCGCGGCACCAGCCATCTTCGCGACATGGATGCGAAGAAGGTCATCAAGGAAATGTTCCCCTACGGGGCCTGAGCCTCGGCTCGGCAACCTCGTGGCCCTTGGCGGAGCGGCGTGAAGCCGGCACCGCGCGGGGGCTGACAACCTACGCAGTCCGGAGTGAGTGAAACATGCGCGTCAAGAAGGGTGTAAAGGCTCGTCGCCGTCGCAACAAGATCCTGAAGCTGGCCAAGGGTTTCCGTGGCCGCCGGAAGAACTGCTTCCGTCGGGCGAACCAGGCGGTTGAGCGCGCCCTGGACTACGCCAGCCGCGACCGCATGCAGCGCAAGCGGAACTTCCGCAGCCTGTGGATCGTCCGCATCAACGCGGCGGCTCGCACGGTCGGCCTGTCGTACTCGAAGCTGATCGCCGGCCTGGCGAAGGCGAAGATCAGCCTGGACCGCAAGGTGCTGTCGGACATGGCCATCACGGACCCCTCGGGTTTCGCGGCCATCGCCAACATCGCGAAGGCGGCCTGATTCACGCCGGCCCTCCCTGAGGGCCAGCGACAGAGCGGGTGAGGTGGCCTTCACGGGCCGCCCGCCTGCGTGAGTAAACGGGCTGCCTCTCCAGGGCGGCCCTTTTTTTTGCCCCGAAGGGCGGTGTGCCCTGGGGCCGTGCAACGGAGGCGACAAGGCCATGCGGGACAGGTTGCAGGCGTTGGCGGAGGCCGCTCGGCGGGAGATCGCGGGGGCGTCCGAGTTGCCCGCGGTGGAAGCGCTTCGGGTCCGTTACCTGGGCAAGAAGGGCGAGCTGTCCGGAGTCCTCGGTGGCATGGGCAAGCTGCCCCCCGAGGAGCGACGGGCGCTGGGTGAGGTGGCCAACACCGTCAAGGCGGAGCTGGAGAAGCTGCTCGCCGAGGCCACGCAGCGCGCCGAGGACGCCGCGATGGAGGCCCAGCTCCAGGGGCCCGGGCTGGACGTGACGTTGCCTGGACGCGCGGTGGCGCCCGGCAGCCGGCACCCGGTGTCGAGGACGATGGAGGACATCGTCCGGACGTTCTCCCGGCTCGGCTTCGACGTGGCCGCGGGCCCGGAAATCGAGCTGGACTACTTCAACTTCGAGGCGCTGAACCTCCCGAAGGACCACCCCGCGCGGGACATGCAGGACACGTTCTACGTGGACGAGCCGTCCCTGGGGCACGCGAAGAAGGCGGACAGCTCCGTGCTGCTGCGCACGCACACGTCGCCGGTGCAGGTGCGGTACATGCTGCAGCGCAAGCCGCCCATCCGCGCGGTGATGCCGGGGCGGGTGTACCGCCGCGACTCGGACATCACCCACACGCCGATGTTCCACCAGGTGGAGGGCCTGCTGGTGGACAAGGACGTGACCTTCGCCGAGCTGAAGGGCTCGCTGGACGCGTTCGTGAAGGCGTTCTTCGGCTCGGACACGCGCACGCGCTTCCGCCCGTCGTTCTTCCCGTTCACCGAGCCGTCGGCCGAGGTGGACATCTCCTGCACCTCGTGTGGCGGCAAGGGCTGCCGCGTGTGCAAGCAGACGGGCTGGCTGGAGGTGCTGGGCAGCGGGATGGTGCACCCCAACGTGTTCACCTCCGCGGGGTATGACCCGGGCGAGGTGACGGGCTACGCGTTCGGCATGGGCGTGGAGCGCATCGCGATGCTGCGCTACCGCATCGACGACCTGCGGATGATGTTCGAGAACGACGCTCGGTTCCTGGAGCAGTTCTGAGTCCAGTCTGAGTCCTTCGAGCGCGGCTGCTCGAGCCTCCCGCCTGGCGGGGTGGCGCGGCCGCGCTCCTGTCTTCGTCCCGAGAGCAAGAGGGTGGACCTGTGAAGATTTCGGTGAAGTGGCTTGGCGACTACGTGGCGCTGCCGCCGTCGGTGGACGAGCTGGCGCGCAAGTTGACCGCCGCGGGCCTGGAGATCGAAGGCCTGGAGCGTCCGGGCGAGGGGCTCCGAGGCGTGGTGGTGGCGCAGATCAAGGAGTCCGTGCAGCACCCCAACGCGGACAAGCTCTCCGTCACGAAGATTGACGCCGGGGGCGACGCGCTGGTGCAGGTGGTGTGCGGCGCGAAGAACTACAAGGTCGGCGACAAGGTGCCGCTGGCCACGGTGGGCACGAAGCTGCCCAACGGGATGGAGATCAAACAGGCCGCGCTGCGAGGCGTGGACAGCTCCGGCATGCTCTGCTCCTCGAAGGAGCTGGGGCTGAGCGAGGAGTCCAGCGGTCTGCTCATCCTGTCGCCCGACCTGAAGCCGGGCACGCCCATCGCCGAGGCGCTGGGGCTGGATGACGTGGTCCTGGAGGTCAACGTCACGCCGAACCGTCCGGACGCGCTCAGTCACCTGGGCGTGGCGCGCGAGGTGAGCGTGGTGACGGGGGCGGCGCTGAAGGTGCCCCAGCCGAAGCTGACGGAGTCGGGGACGCCGGCGTCCCAGAGCGCCAAGGTCCGCGTGGAGGACTCGGTGCGCTGCCCGCGTTATGCGGCTCGCGTGGTGGAGAACGTCACCATCAAGCCGTCACCGCAGTGGATGCAGGACCGGCTGAAGGCGTGTGGTGTCCGGGCCATCAACAACGTGGTGGACATCACCAACTACGTGAACCTGGAGTTCGGGCAGCCGCTGCACGCGTTCGACCTGGACAAGCTCGGCGGGCAGGAGATCGTCGTCCGCGCGGCGAAGAAGGGCGAGAAGCTCACCACCCTGGACGGCAAGGAGCGGACGCTGGACCAGGAGGAGCTGGTCATCTGTGACCGGGACCGGCCGCAGGCGCTCGCGGGCGTCATGGGTGGCGGGGACAGCGAGGTGACGGAGAAGACGACGCGCCTGTTGCTGGAGTCGGCGAACTTCCTGGGCTCGGGCGTGCGTCGGGCGGCGAAGCGTCATGCGCTGCACACGGAGGCCTCTCACCGCTTCGAGCGTGGGGCGGACCTGGACGCGGTGGTCCCCGCCATCGAGCGCGCGGCGCAGCTGCTCATCGAGCTGGCGGGCGGCACGGTGGCGCCGGGGCTCATCGACCTCTATCCGGCCGAGAAGCCGCCGCGTCAGGTGACGCTGCGCTTCGCGCGGGTGGAGAAGGTGCTGGGCGTGGCGGTGCCCGAGGCGGAGGTGCGGCGCATCCTGGAGGCGCTGGGCTTCCAGAAGCTGGCGGAGAGCGCGGGGCAGGCGACGTACTCGGTGCCCAGGGCGCGGGTGGACGTGGAGCGCGAGGAGGACCTGCTGGAGGAGGTCGCTCGCGTCTTCGGCTACGACAACATCCCGGCGAAGCTGCCGCGCGGACTGGCGTCACTGGCGCCGGAGCCGGCGCATTCCGAAGCGGAGCGGCGGCTGCGGCAGGCGATGTCGGGGGCGGGGCTGGACGAGGTGGTGAACTACTCGTTCGTCGCGCCGAAGAGCCTGGAGGTGCTGGGCCTGAAGGAGCAGCCGGTGGCGCTGCTCAACCCGCTGAGTGTCGAGCAGTCGGTGATGCGCACCAGCCTGATTCCCGGGTTGCTGGAGAACCTGTCGCGCAGTGTCCGGCACCAGGTGGAGTCGGTGTGCCTCTACGAGACGGGCCGGGCCTACTTCCGCGACGCGGAGGGAGGGCAGGGGACTCGTCCGGCGGCGCGCGAGGTGAACCGCGTGGCGGGCCTGGTGTGGGGCCTGCGGGGTGGGGGCCGGAGCTGGACGCAGAAGGATGCCCGGGCGGACTTCTACGATGCGAAGGGCGCGGTGGAGGCGGTGCTGGGGGCGCTGCGGGTGGAGGGAGTCACCTGGTCGCCCGGTGGGCCGTCGGCGTACCACCCGCGTGCCAGCGCGGAGGTGAAGTTGGCGGACGGCACGGTGCTTGGCCATGTGGGTGAGCTGCACCCGCGCGTGGTGAAGGCGCTGGGGCTGCCCGAGGGCGTGTTCGTGTTCGAACTGGACACGGAGCCGCTGTACTCGGCGGCTCGGCTGGTGCCCGAGTACCACTCGCTGCCGAAGTTCCCCGCGGTGCTTCGAGACCTCGCGGTGGTGGTGCCGGTGGAGCTGGCGAACGACTCGGTGCGGAAGGTGATCCTGGAGGTGGGGCGTCCGCTGGTGGAGGACGCGCTGGTGTTCGACGTGTACACGGGCAAGCCGATTCCCGAGGGGAAGAAGAACCTGGCGTACGCGCTGCGGTACCGCTCGGCGGAGCGGACGTTGACCGACGTGGAGGTCACGGAGGCGCACCAGCGCATCATCAGCGAGGTGAACCAGCGCCTGGGTGCTTCGCTGCGTGCCTGAATTCCTGAATGAAGTCAGAGGGTTGACTTGGCTTCGGGAAGGCTGCCACAGTATTTGGGCGTTCACCGTGCTGAGGGTGGGGGCATCCCGAGGATTCGCATGACGAAGGCGGACATCATCGAGGGCGTCTACGAGAAGGTCGGCTTCTCGAAGAAGGAGTCGGCCGAAATCGTGGAGCTCGTGTTCGACACGCTCAAGGAGACGCTGGAGCGTGGGGACAAGATCAAGGTCTCCGGGTTCGGCAACTTCCAGGTGCGCCAGAAGAAGGCGCGAGTGGGTCGCAACCCGCAGACGGGCAAGGAGATTGAAATCTCGGCCCGTCGGGTGCTGACCTTCCGGCCGAGCCAGGTGTTGAAGAGCGCCCTCAACGGGGAGGCCCCGCCGGAAGATCACGCGGAGATCGACGCCCGTGAGGAGGCCGCGGCGGACGCGGCCGAGGCCCGGGGCGAGGACTTCGACGAAGAGGGAATGGAAGATTCAGAAGGGTGAGTTTTCCCACCGCGGCCTGCTGCTCCTGCTTGACCTGGGCGTTGTGTAGGGGCATAAGGGCGCACCGTTTCACGACGGCGGCAGCAACCGCGGTTTTCGGGGCGTAGCGCAGCCTGGTAGCGCACTTGCTTGGGGTGCAAGTGGTCGCAGGTTCAAATCCTGTCGCCCCGACCATCGAAGGCCCTGGAGTCCTTGGCGAAAGCTGAGGAGTCCAGGGCCTTCACCTTTTGGGGTACCGGACTGGGGGCAATCTGGGAGATCTCGGAGCCTGTGGCTTGCGGGACTTAGCGCCGCGACCCGAACACGAATTATCCGAGACCTTCGCGGATCCCCACTTTAAGTTGACCCGAGACCACCAAGTGCTGCCTGGGTCGAGTGGTGGTTGCAAAGGTTACACTGCAGGTTGCTAGTAGGATGCCCACCTGAGTAGTCAGAGGGGCGTAATGCGCCGCAGATCGTGGAAGCACATCAGGCGGGGCAATGGCCGGGACTAGCGTTTCAACCTACATGAGGCAGGGTTGGGCGAGGTGCGACGCATAGTTCACGTGTAGCCCTCTCAGCCTTGCGTGACAGGCATCGTTTTAGGCCTTCACCACCAGCCCTACCATCCTCTGTCTTCGGCGCAGTATTTTGGACAAGTTTTCCTCCCGAGGTTTCATGAGACGTCTCTCTGAGGATACGCCCTCCCTCGTGACGAAGATGTGGAGAATCAGTGGCGTCAGGACAGGATGTCAGAGTCCGGTCGGTTCACAGCCATGCGGAAGAAGGAGGCTGTGCTCCGATTGCTCAAGGACGAAGAACTCGACGCATCCTCGCGGGAGATCGGCGTCACCGCAGCGGTGCTGAGCGAGTGATGAGAGACGTTCCTGGCTGGGGTCGAGGCGACCCTCAAGAGCTATAAGCCGGCGTCTGCGGGCGACGAGGTGCTTCGGTTCAACACCATGATAGGCGAGCTGATGATAAACGATGAGCTACTGACCGAGAAGGCGCGGTTGCTGGAGAGTAATGCTCCCGGGTTTCCTAGGCATCGCCCTATTTGTGATGCTCACCGGGGAGCGCTGATTCCTGGTGACCATCAAAAGCCTTCCTAAGGCTCTCTGGAGGCGCCTGCGTAGCACCAACGGCTGGAGTGCCTCCCTGGCGAGGTGACGCGCCGCATCCGCTCCGTGGGAGTATTCCCTGGCCGTGCCATCGCGCTGCGCCTCATCTCGGCTGTTGCCCTGAAAACTACCGGAGTCTGAAACGACCACCACTAACTCAATAGGTCCCTGCGCAATCAACCCCAGACACTGCCGCTGGTTGATGCCGCCAAAGAGCCTTCCTCCCTCGAACCCCCTCCGGCACACTATACAAGATTCGGGACTTGAACGTGCTTCCTGGGTCGAGTCCAATCCGTTGAGCGCTACCCGGTTCACCCGACCCCCATGCAGTGGGTGTAATGTTTCCATTCCCAGGGTGTATTCGCACGGCTGGCAGAGTGCTGCGTCTGCCTGCTACCGCAGGGGGACCCATACGAAGTACGAGCGCAGAGCCACGAAATCCGGGCAAACTCCCCGACCGCAACGTGGTAGGTCCCGAGTCCCTCAACCTGCCCTTGTCCTAGCCCATGCGGCAGCCTGCAGCTCCCGCTCACGATGTGCGGATCATTCCAGCGGTGCAGGCATCGGAGAGATGGGCTAGCATCGCACAACCGGCCTCTTTAAGGGTTCGAACCAGGAAAGCTGGTTTTCATGGGTTTTCAAAGCAATGAACAAGAACGCTAGAAGTCTTGTCAGCCGTTTGGCCCAGACACGAAACCTGTCCGAGGCGCACGACTTCGTAGCGGACTTGGCGAGAGACCATGGTTTCCAATGGCGGCCAGTGGGCGACCGCGAGGGTAACTATGGCCTGATCGCGATGGGTTCTGACCCCGGTCATGCCTTCGTAGAGCGAGTGACAAATGCCGTCGACGCTATTATCGAGCGCGAGGCACTCCGACGGCAGCCCAAAGCGAAATCCAAGGCCATGCCTGCCTCGCCACGTGAAGCAGTCGAGGCTTGGTTTGGAGTGAAGGGCGGTCGGGTGGTCAATCTCCCCAAGGAGCCGCGCAAGGATCATCCCAAGGGTACGGTGACTAGGCAATCGCTAGCCCACAATGTAGAGATCATCCTTTTTGACTCTGACCAGAAGAAGCGTCCGACGGTCGAAATCCGCGACCACGGAATTGGGCTTACCCCTCGGCTCATTCCGCTGACGATTCTGAGCCTGAACGAAACTAATAAGGTCTCGAAGCCCTACTTGGCCGGGGCTTATGGGCAAGGCGGCTCCACTGCCCTCGCGTTCTCTCCCCAAGGCACCACGATCGTAAGTCGCAGGGATCCAAAACTCCTGGACGAAGGTGATAAGGACGAGGTCGCGGTCACCTTCGTTCGCTACAACGAACTCAGCCCCGAAAAAAACAAGAATGGACGGTTCGAATACCTTGTCGGTCCAAATAACCGAGTTGTCGGTCTTCCTCCGGACGAGGGCTTCGACTTTGCACCCGGCACGTCTGTTGTTCACCATAGCCTAAATATTGATCAGTACAGTGCGTTGATGACCGCGCCGACGGGCAGCATGTGGTGGCTGCTTCAAAGCACGCTCTTCGACCCAGTTCTCCCTGTGTGGGCTGAGGATCGCCGCCTTTCCCTGCTTCAGAAGCAGGAAAAACAGCGCGATGGGCGAACCATCGCGGGAAACTACACCCGCCTGATGGACGACAAGAACGACAAGGTCGAATGGACCAACAGCGTTACTGTTGCAATTGAGCACCAAGAAAAAGAAACATCAGTCCGAGTGAACTACTGGGTAATCAAACCCAATCCAGACAAGCCCTCGGAGGTGCCCATTGCGGCATATGTAGACCAATGGCGACCTATTATCTTTACTTTCAACGGGCAGACCCATGGCACCGAAGAGCGGCGATTTACCACTGATCGGCTTGGGTTGCCGTATCTTGCCAAATTTCTTATCGTCCAGGTCGAGCTTGATCACCTGACGTCGCAGGCTCGACGCGAGTTGCTGTCCTCGACGCGCGATCGACTGAAACAGTCAGCCTTTTATGACGAGATGCGCGAGCGCATCCTAGCCGCACTTGCTATGGATGAAACGCTAACGCGCCTTGACGAGGAGCGAAAGGAACGCCTCCTGTCGAAACACTCGGATGCCGAACGCGAGAAGATGCGGCAGCGCTTCGCAAAGCTGATGGACCGATTCAAAGTGGGCGCGGATACTTCTGCTAAGGTCAAGGGCGGTACCGAGCCAGGGCGCCGACCCACCAAGCCGGGCAGCCGCGATCCACTGACTCCACTGCCAACACAGGAACACCCCTCTTTTATCCGGATAGCGAACACCCAGAGGCCCGTCCCAGTCCGCCTTGACCGGCATGCACTCATCCGCCTGGAGAGTGACGCTCCGGACGGGTACATCACCAGTCACATCCATGCCAAACTCTCAGTAGGAGGCGACCCAGAGGGTTTAGTGACGCGCGCGAGCGCCTCTGATTTTTCTGGTGGACGGGCACGCATAGCCATTAAGCCGACGGCTAAGGCCAATGCCGATCAGTTAAGGGCGAGAAGGATCATACTGCCGCGACCGCATTCAAGGAGGCGGTCGCGTGGGAAGAGGTCCATTCGGGTATTTGCCCTCTGCGGATGAGGGGGCGTTCGACCGGCTGT
>NZ_JAKCFA010000014.1 GCF_024198215.1 Myxococcus qinghaiensis | reverse complement strand
ACGAAGGCTCGCAAGCAGGTGAAGTGAGAGAACGTCCCAGCGTCGCTGACGCTCCGACTGCTCGCCATGGCCGGAACGGCTGCTCGGCTTGAGCTGGAATGGGTGCTCACCATCGCCGGAATACGCACATGCCTCGCGGTCGCCGCGCTCCTCGGCGCGTGCTCCGTGCAGGACCTCCCCGACGCCAGGCTGCCCGGCGACGGCGCCGTTGCCAGCGTGGCGGCGCCGCTGGGCGCCCCGATCAACATCGCGCGCGGCAGGCCGACGTCGCAGTCGTCCACGGACTCCGGCGGCGTCTCGTCGCGCGCGGTGGATGGGAACACCAGCGGCTACTTTGACCAGAACTCCGTCACCCATACCGCCAACGAGGGTGGAGCCTGGTGGCAGGTCGACCTCCAGGGCGTCTACTCCCTGGCCACGGTGGTCCTCTACAACCGCACCGACTGCTGCGCGCACCGGCTCTCCAACTTCCGGGTGCGCGTCTCCGAGGATGGACAGGCCTGGACCTGGCATGACTCCCTCTTCGCGGGGACTGCCCCGGAGCGGACCTCGCTCAACATCAACCGCAAGGCCCGGTTCGTCCGGGTGCAGCTCGACGGCGTCGGCATCCTGAGCCTCGCCGAGGTCCAGGTCTTCCCCGCCGTCAACAACATCGCGCACGGCATGCCGACGCTGCAGTCGTCTATTGACTCCAGCGGGGTTCCGTTTCGCGCGGTGGACGGAAACACCAGCGGCTACTTTGACCAGGGCTCCGTGACCCACACCCTCGCCGAGTTCCAGCCCTGGTGGCAGGTCGACCTCCAGGGAGCGATTCCCCTGTCCACCGTGGTCCTCTACAACCGCACCGACTGCTGCGCGGAACGGCTCTCGAACTTCAAGGTGCGCGTCTCCGTGGATGGACTGACCTGGCATGACTTCCCCTTCGCCGGGACTGCCCCGGAGCAGACCACGTTCAACATCAACCGCGCGGCCCGGTTCGTCCGGGTGCAGCTCGACGGCGGCGGCATCTTGAGCCTCGCCGAGGTCCAGGTCTTCCCCTCCGGCGACAACCTCGCGCACGGCATGCCGACGCTGCAGTCGTCCACGGACTCCGGCGGAGTCTCGTCGCGCGCGGTGGACGGGAACACCAGCGGCTACTTTGACCAGGGCTCCGTGACCCACACCCTCGCCGAGTTCCAGCCCTGGTGGCAGGTCGACCTCCAGCGCACGCAGTCCCTGGCCACCGTGGTCCTCTACAACCGCACCGACTGCTGCGCGGACCGGCTCAGGGACTTCCGGGTGCGCATCTCCGAAGACGGGGTGAACTGGAAGGACTATCCGCTGGCTGGCGTCGCGCCGGCCAAGGCCTTCTTCTCCATCAACCGCCCAGCCCGGTATGTCCGCGTGCAGCTCGATGGCGTCGGCGTCCTGAGTCTCGCCGAGGTCGTGATCACCGCCGGCGATCCATTGCCCGCGCACTCCGGGGACCCTGCGTTCCTGGCCAGGACCTTCGCCCCGCGGCTGCGCTTCGACGGCGCCGCGCCGGACTACCCGATGTCCGCGCAGCCCTTCTTCGAGACGTCCGTGCAGGTGCTGAATCCCTTCCCGGTGCAGAACACGAGCTACAACCTGGTTGCCACCCATCAGGTGCCGACCTACTTCCAGACGACCTGGTGCGCGAACCAGCTCCGCATCCACTACTGGTGGTTCTATGGCTATCAGAGCGCCTGTGACGTGTTTGGCAACGGAAAGCATCACGGCGATTGGGAGCACGTCATGGTGACGCTGAGCGAGGACCGCACGCGGATCGCAGCCGTCACCTTCTGGCTGCACGGAGATCACTACACTCGCACCGCGGTTCACAATGGCTTCCAGGTCGAGGACGGAGCCCACCCTGTCGTCTACGTGGCCAAGCACTCCCATGCGAGTTTCCACAACCAGGGCGGGAGCAGTCACTCGTGCGCCCCCTTCGATGAGTACCGCAACAACTTCAACGGAAACCATCTCGACGCCTGGCAGAACCTGGTGAACCTCGAGGGCAACGCCGAGCCCTGGATCCAGGTGGATCGTCTCGGCGGCTTCCACTGGGGCATCGATGGAGTCAGCACCCACCCGACGCAAAACAGCCCGAGCTGCTCTGTCAACGCCGCGGCTTGGAGTGCTGGGGTGCCGACGAGGATCGTCTCCCAGTGCAAGACCGGGGACCGGGGCGACGGGGTTCACTGCTGGGACGGGGGGACTGCCTACGGCTACGACTGGCGCCTCTCGATAACGGACTACAACCTGCTCTACTGAGCGGCCTGCTGAGCGCCACATCGGGTCGAGTTCCTTCGACCCGATGTGGCTGCACTGTCCCCATGCCGTCACATGAAGTCACCGGCGCTGGGTACGACCGTCGCTCCCTCGACAGGTCCGGAAGGGGAGGAGGACCCAAGTCCCTGGAGGCTCGTCAGTACGCGAAGATGAATCTGTTGTCGTTGTAGTACACGCAATAGAGCTGGGAGGTCGAGGTGCCGGCGCAGCAGGGCTGCGTTTCGCCTTCGATGAAGCAACGCTTGCCCACCAGCGTGCTGCATGAGGGGTAGCCCGTGCACGCCGGGGGAGGCGGGCAGGCGGTGAACACACCGTTGCACGTCACGCCCTGGTAGTCCGTCTGGGAACAGGTGCTGCCGGAGCAGGAGACAGTCTGACCTCCCGAACACTGCGCCGTGCACGTACCAAACTGGGAGACCGTCGAGGACTCGCCGCTCTCGGACACCGCCTCTGGCTCCAGCGCAGGCTCGGAAACCGGACCGCCACAGCCCAGCAGGGAGAGGCTGAGCAACACCGCCGTCACAGCAAGAGAATGCTTCATGAGAGGCCTCGTCAGGTGAGTGGAACGGCCGCGAGCTTAATGCAATCTCAATCCCAGTCGAGACGCATGGCGACCCGGGCGATGCAATCCAGACCCGGGGTGTCTCAGGGACCCCAGTGTCTTGAAAAGTTTGCCTTCACCGGAGGTGATGCCATTTTCCTGCGCGGAGTGACATCTCGTTTCCTCCAGGAGAGACATCCATGACGAAGCACGCCTCGAAGCTCGTGGGAATCGCCATCACGGCCCTCCTCGGGACGGCGGCCTGGGCAGGCGCCAAGAACACCAATACCGTCCTCGTCAACACGAGCGCGAGGAGCGCATCAGGCTCTCTGGGCGACACTCGAAACACCGCGGACACCCAGCAGTTCATCGGCTGCGCCATCACCACGTACGTAGGGAGCGCCCCCTCCGTCGGCTGTTTCGCGATGGATACCTCCAGCAATTATGTGGGCTGTTCCTCGACCAATGCGGACCTGGTTGCGACAGCGCGCTCCATCAATGGTGATTCCTACATCACCTTCACCTGGGACATGTGGTCTGGCTGCACGTCCCTCCATGTGACGAATGCGTCGACCGCCGCGCCCAAGCAGCCGTAGTCTGAAGACCTCGGGGATGCGCGCCTCCATCGCGCGCATCCCCGCGTGCAGCCTCCCTCAATGCCACCTCCGTCAACGCCAATCCTCGCGCTCCTCCTCCTGGGAGCCTCCGCCATCGCGTTCCTCGCCGGACGGCAGACCGCCCCGGATGCGAATGAGCGGGTCCTTCAGGAGCTCGCGAGTCAGCGCGCGGTGCTCGACACGCTGCTTGCGCGGACCTCCGCTGTGCCAGACGTGCACCGCGATGTGGGGCCCCCATCCCAGGCGCCCTCCGTCCAGGCACCCGGTGCGCCTCCCAGGGAGCCGTCCCCTCAAAGCCTCGCGGCCGTCCAGGAAGGACAGCGGCTCATCGACGCCGCGCTCCAGGTCCGGCGCTGGACGCGAGAGGATGCCCAGGCCTTTCGCGCCGCGCTCGTCGACATGACGCCGGACCAGCGTCGCGAGGCCATGCGTCGGCTCTTCACCACCATCAACAGTCAGGCGCTCAGTGTGCAGACCGGGGGCGCGCCCTTCTGAGTTCGCGCGACATTCGAGCGGACCCGTCTGGTCCTGCTCCACGGTCCGCCGAGTCCTCTTTTTCCGCGTCACGAACAACCTCCAGGGCTCGAACCGCGCCACCGCACCCGCTCTCCTTAGATGAGGGCTGACGGTCAGCGCCCCGGCACAGGCGGCAGCCGATGAACCACCGGCCGTGGCGTGCCAGCGCGCCTGTCTCCACGGGCTCGCGGGAGACGGGGAGTGGGCTTGCTCCGTCACGCACGCGCTGGGCCCAGGTCGGGTCATCCAGGTTTCCCCTCACTGGGACGACGCACAACGTATAGGCCCCGGGGGCCAGCCGCGTCACGGTCAGCGGCTGCCCCTTCATCAACAGCAGGATGCGGGTCTGACCTTCGCCACGCGCCGCCAGGACCGCTTCGAATTGCCCCAGGGTGACTGCTTCCAGAGGCCCCGTGCCGAGATAGACCTGGGCGTTCTGGAGGGACTGGCCGTCGGCTTCGAGCCCCTGCATTGTCATTTTTCGCGCGGTGCTCGGGCTGGCCCTCTCCGATATGCGCACGCGGCGCGCCTTCGCGGGCCGGTAGGCGGCCCTCAGTCCCACCACAGGTACCACGTGGTGGACCGCATCAGCGCTGCGGCCTCCTGCTCGGCCGTGCCCACGTCGGAGGGCGTCAGGGCCAACTGCTCGCGCGCGAGCGCCAGCGCGTCGTCCCAGTCCTTCGGGGCCCGTTCCACCACCCACTCGACGATGCCCGGCTGGACGGAGGCGACGCGGGCGCCGTAGCGCTCCTCCCAGCGGCGCGACATGGCTGTCACCTTCACCAGGGATGGCGTGGACTCGCCCGCCTTTAGGAGGACGGGCAGATGGACCCCCGCCCGTTGCGGGACATGGGCATCCGGGCCCACGGGTGGCGGTTCAGCGTGCGCGCCTCCAGGTCCAGTCCCGAGCGCCGGAGGACCTGGCGCAGCTCGGCCTCGTCCACGCCCGCGTACGCGGCCGCGCGCGAAAGCACACGGGCCTCCGGGTCCACGAGGTGGACGAGCAGGGTCGGCAGGCGCGCGTGGTCGACGGTGAGCTCGACAGGCTCGCCCGGCTCGAGGCCCTCCAATCCCAGCAGCCTGCTGGCCTCCTCCTCCGAGATGCCCCCGGGACCCTCGCCTCCCAGCGTGTAGCGGCGCAGGAGCGCGAGCTGGCCGTATTGCGACTCCAACTGGTGCCGGGCCACGAGCGCTTCATCGGGCCCCTGCGCAGGTCCGAGCATGGCGAGGATGAGCGCCGCCTCGACGGCGGACTCCATGGCGTGTGTCTGCTCGGTGAGGCCGCCGGAAGTCTTCGAACCCTGGGTGCTCACGATGGCGGACCCGAGGAGGAGGAGGCTCAGTCCCACCAACCCCATGGTGACCGGGTGCCTCTGGTGGAATGCCCGCATGCCGCGCTACTTCAGCATGACGGCTACACCTGTACCAACCCCGCGTCGGTGAAGCGGAGGCTCGAGGCTCTCCAGGCCGGTCGGGTGAAATCGACCCGGCGCGCGTTGGGGGCGGGGCGCGCTACCAGCGGTGCTCCCACTTCTGGTTGTCACCCCCGTGGCAGGTCCACACGAGCGGCAGCGTCCCGTCGGACGTGCTCCAGGGATTGTCGAGGCACAGCCCGCCCGGCCCCCGAATCTCCCCGCGCAGGTGGAACTTCTGCGCGGCCGAGCCATTGCAGTCCCAGAGTCGGAAGGGGGTGCGGTTGGTCGTATCCCCATCGGCGAGGTCCAGACACTTCCCGCCGAGGCCGCGAATCTCCCCGCCCTGGTTGAACGTCCACCGCTGGTTCGCGCCGCCATGGCAGGCATAGGCCCACACCGGCGTGCCATTCGCGGTGCTCCACGGCACATCCAGACACCGGCCATCCGGCGCGCGGATGAGGCCCGAATCCGTCACCGTCCACTTCTGGTTGGGGCCCCCCCAGCAGTCGAAGAGCCAGGTCCCCGAGCCGTCATGCGAATAGGGGACGTCAACGCACTTGCCGGAGAGGTGGCGAAGCTCCACGTTCTCCATCCGCCACTGCTGACTTCCACTCCCCTGGCAGTCGAAGAGTCGGGTCGTGGCGCCGACTGTCGCGGAGGGCGCGTCCAGACACTTGCCCGCGTTGCCGACGAAGGCCAGTCCTTCCCTCCGGAACGTCTGCGCCGAGGAACCGTTGCATGAGTGGAGCTGGAACGGGGTGCCGTTCGCGGTGCCGCCGCCCTGCGCGTCCAGGCACTTGCCGCCCCACGCCTTCAATTCTCCCGTGGGCCAGTGCGCCCGCCAGAGCCACCCGATGGGGGTGTGGTCCAGATAGATGCCCTGGTTGTGGATGCCATTGTTCGAGTGGTTCACCCCGACCACCTGCAGCGAGTCGTCTTCAATCACCGCGGCACCGCTGCTTCCGGACTCCGTATCGCAGGAGTGGAGGAAGCCGGCGGCGAGAGGCGGGACGTAGCACGTCTGCGACCACTCGAGGTCCCTGGCCTGGGGGTGGCTGAAGATGGTTGCAGAGGAGCCCACCGGATTGCCGACACCGCCCGCGTTGGACTGGAACCCCACCGCCACGGAGGGTGGCGGGCTCACCTCGATGAAGGCGTAGTCCCAGGCGCCTGAGTTCTGCATCGCCAGGATGCGGGTACAGCTCGAGACCAGATTGGGGCCTGTCCCCGCGCGCTTTCCCCAGGAGACGGTGGTGTTCGCGGGACACGCGATGTTCGTCTGTCCGCTGGAGCCCGCCGCGAAACAGTGGCCCGCCGTCATCACCACGCCGTTGCCCAGGTGGGTCGCGGTGCAGAAGCCCCCCGTGCCAATCGTCAACAGGCCGAAGGCATTCAGCAGCGGGCGGTACTTCGCCGGGACGTTCGAGCCATCCGCCGCCACGGGGATGAGGTCATTGCCGCCCACAATCATGCCCTCCCGCTGTGACTGCAGGGGCGTGTCCTCCATGGGCACGTCCTCCATGACCTCGGACTCGGTGCCACAACCCACCAGCAGCAAGGCCATCACTCCCGCCATTTGACGCAGCATGCTCATCTCTCCCAGTCCTCGAAGCGCTGCCCGGAAAACGGCCAGAGCGCTGGAGTCTCGTGCTGCCTTAGACGGGCATCCCCCCAATCCTTGACACTTTTCCGGGCGTTGCTGACGCGTGCACCGCCCCGGGTTGTTGAGACACCAGGTTGGTCGTCATCAGGCCGGTGGTGTCGAAGTGGATGCTTGCCATCGGCGAAGGCTGGAGGACTGGCAGCCCACTTTCTGCTCGACGCGAAGCTCTGAAAAGAGAAAGCATCCAGTCCCCCCGTGCCGCTGGTCCCCTTGGTCCCTGAACCAAGAGCGCTGAAATGCCCCAGAAGACGAAGAAGCCCTCCTCCGCGAAGCCCATGAGGGCAAAGAAGTCCTCCGCGACGAAGCGCGCGCCCGCGCCCTACGACGCTGATGCCCAGCGGCTCGAGGTGGCCTCGACGAAGGGGGACGTGGAGGCGGTGCGGGCCCTGCTCGCCCGGGGTGTTCCGGCCCACAGCGCGGAGCCCACGACGGGGTACACGCCACTGCACCACGCGGCGATGAACGGGCACCTGGCCGTGGTGGACCTGCTGCTCGAAGCGGGCGCGGACCCGGCGGCGGAGGTGCGTCGAGCGAAGACGACGCCCCTGTTCAGTGCGCTGCTGAACGACCATGTCCCCGTGGTGAAGCGCCTGCTCGCCGAGAACGTCCCGTTGGACGGGATTCAGGGCAGCAAGAGCTTCGCGCCCCTGCACGCGGCAGCACGCCTGGGCAAGGTGGAGCTCGTGAACCTGCTGCTCGACGCGGGCGCGCCCCTGGAGCAGCAGGACAAGTTCGGCCTCACCCCCCTGGCCCTGGCCTTTTTCGACGAGGGCCTTCCGGTGGTGCCGGTGCTGCTCGCGCGGGGGGCCCGACTGGATGCCATCCCCGAGCACATCACCGAGCAGCTCGCGACCTGGGAGCAGTACGCGGAGCTGCGCCCCCTGCTGTACCAGTACGGCTTTCCCCGGCGGAAATAGCCCGGTAGAGGCTCGTGTCGCTGTCGTCGCTGCGATGCTGGAGTGTCGGGCCGGGGGCCGTGTCCGCAAGGACGTGCAGTCCCGCACTGCCTGGGAGCCATCCAATCAACGACTTGTTGGCTGGCTCCGGATGCTCGCGATTCGAGCAGTCACTGCCGGAACCTGGCATCGAACGCGGGCCCAAGGGCCCGAAGCGCTCGCATTGAAGGACTGTCTTCAATCAGTAAGGGATGTGGATGAGCACGGCGTCGTCCCCATCGTGCGCGGCGAAGACCTCGAAGCGACCATAGCCGCCCCCGTCTCCCGTGAAGCCGCGTCCCAGGGGGCTGCCCCTCGACAGCGCCCGCTCGTAGCGCCCATCCCCTCGGACTTCATCATCGATTGCCGCGAGCGAACCTCCTCTCACGAGGATGGCTCCCAGCTCCGAAGTCGACGCCAGCCAGGTGTCGAGGCGCGTCAGTTCGTCATGATGGATGAGGACGTATTCCCACGAGTGCTCGCCATCCATGTCTCGAAGCAGCACGTACCAGAGCCCCCTCCGACATTTCACCGGCAGGTTCGCCCGAGCATCCTCGTAGACGAGGTCATCCACATCGCGGAGCGGTGCTTCACCGACCACCAACAGCCCACTGTAGAGCCTGAACGCAGACTCGGACTTCCATCCCTCCGGAGCCTTCTCGAGCTTGGGTACAGGGGATTCGTCGCGTTCAGGCGCGGTGTACCCGAATGCGGGCTGGCCCTGATGCAGTCGGTTCCGAAGACTCCCGATGGTTGTCTCAAGCACGCGGGCCAGCTCGGAGAACAACGCCTCCTCGTAGGCGACAACGAACCGCTCTTGCGAGGCATCCAACGGAAACTCGCATCGGTAGAGCCGATGGAGAAGCGCCGCCTGCTCCTCGGGACCTCCCTCGCGAAGAGTCTGCCGAAACTCGATGTATTGCGCGCCCCCGCTTCGTCCAACGGGCTCGCCCTCCTGCCGCGACAGGATGTCCATCACCCGCCGCGCGACCTGCGGAGCCATGAACGGACGCAGTCGGACCGGCAAATCCTCTGCATCGAGCGTCACCAGGTCATTGTCACTGGGGACCTCGAACTCATGGTGCGTGGCGGTGACAGCCGTGACTCGCACGACGCCACGTCCCCGAATGACGACCACGTCTCCGACCTTCAACGGTTCAGGCGCCATCATCGAGACCTCTCTCGAAGTGGGAGACCGTCCGGATGAGATGCTCCCGTAGGCCACCCGAGCACGTCGCTCGTTTGCTCGCAACCCGTGCCCCCAGGCTGGTCAGCCCCCACTCGTGGAGCCGAAGGCAGACGTTACGCTGTAGGCCGTTACCAGAGGCGGTGAGGGGACGACTTCCCTCACCGCCTCCGCCAGCACCGCAGGTCCGCGAAGTCTCGTTGTGGCCACAGACGCCGCCGCCGCACCTTCCACGGTCATAGGCGCAGGAGGTGGCGTTCTCTCGGGGACCACAGATGCCATTGCCGCACGTCGTGCAATCCGCGGCGCAGCTCGGAGCGGTCTCCATGGTGGAATGCCCAGTCTGGGTGTTTCTGTCTACAGACATGCAGTTGCGATTTTGCCACGAATTGCGGCTCGGGATGGAAAGTGGGGACCCTGTACCGCGGAGGCCTCGAGCTGCTTCGAGCGCCAGCCGCCCCCATCAACCAGGTTGACGCCTGCTGGCGTAATGGCGCGTGGACATCGGTGTCTCCGAGGCCACAGCCATGCATCATCCACCCTCCCGTTCCGCCGTTCCTCCCCCGCGCCACGCGTTCCGGTGGCTCACCGCCTCGCGTCTCGCGGGCGCCAGCTTGCTCCTCGCGAGCCTGGGCTCCTCCCTCGCGGCCTCTCCCTACTCCGAGCGTGGAGGGCTCCAGACCACGCCCCTGGCTGACCAACCCTCCACCACGGCCACGGTGCTGGACCCGCGCCGCTCGCTCGCCATCACCGACTTCGCCACCGTCTCCACCATCACCCTCAGGACGGTGATGAACCAGCTCGTCCAGCAGGCTGGAAACACGGGCTTCACCGCCGAGCAGCTCTTCCGCCAGCTCTGGGACACCCAGAACCCCGCGCCGGGCGAGTCCGACCTCCCAGGGGGCGCGCACTGCAGCGACCAGACCAACACGCTCAATGGGGCGCCCTATGTCTGCCGTCCGGCGGAGGGCAGGGAGGCCATCCTCGGCGCCGATTCCGTCCTGGACCGCTACAACCTCATCGGTCTGTTCAACCGCTTCGACCTGGCCCCTCCCGACGGCGCCAACTGCGGCGAGTACCGGATGGTCTTCGCCCGCCCGCCCGTGGACCGCAACCTGGTCATCTTCGAGGCCGTCCTCCCCAATCCTCGTCGCGAACTCGGCCTGGAGGGCTGCCGCCCCATCGCCCAGACCTGGGCGGCTTTCTCCACCCTCACGGACCCTGTCGCCCGCCGTGGCCTCGTGAAGTCCTTCTTCCTGGACGCCAGCGGCCCCGGTCAGGTCCCTGTCGTCCACGCCAATCACTATGGCAACAACCCCCTGGGCGAGGGACAGATTCGCACCAACCAGTTCATCCAGCAGGGACCGCCCACCCCGTGGATGCTCCGTGAGTTCAAGCTCAAGCGGCAGTGCGGCGGCACCGGCTGCACCTTGCGCTTCGTGCCCGTCACGGTGAAGGCCAATCCCCGCGGCGACTTCTTCAACATCTTCAACACCTCCCCGCTCGCGGTGGGCTTTCGCGAGCACTTCATCACCCAGGTGGCGAGCCTCGCGGTCGACGACATCAACCGCTTCAACTACGAGGTCCCCGACATCTACAACGCCGCCCAGAGCGACGCGCAGTCGTTCCTCTCCTCGGACGACTACCTCAACGAGTTCCTCTTCGGTCCTCCCGGCAACCGCTTCGCCACCGCCATCTCCACGGAGCTCCAGCGCATCGGCAGCCCGCTGACGCCCGAGCAGGTGGTCTCACGCGCCCAGGCCCTGTCCTGCGCCGGCTGCCACAACCGCAGCAGCTTCGCGGACCTGGGAGGCGCCATCGGCACCTTCCCTCCCATCCGGACGTCCTTCGTCCACACCAACGAAGTCCCGGACCCCACCGCCCCGCCCGACGAGCCCCGCTTCCTCATCTCCGACCTGCAGAAGGGGACCTTCCTCCCTTTCCGCCAGCGGATTCTGGGGGGCTTCCTGGACACCTCCACCCTCGGCGTCCTCCAGCGCGACTTGGATGGAAGGGTTCCCACCGTGGTCGCCGGGCAGTCCTTCAGCGCCTCGGTCTCCGTCACCAATACCGGCACCACGCTCTGGAGCGCGGCCAACGGCACGCACGGAGTCTCGCTCGATGGGGCACAGGACTTGGTGCTCGCTCCAGGTGACGCCATCCTCCTGGGCCAGCACAAGACGTTCACCGTCACGCCCACGGCGCCCCTGACGCCAGGACGCTTCACCTACCGGTGGAGGATGCAGCGAAACAGCGTGGCGTTCGGCCCGGAGCTGACCCTCACCGTCAACGTGAAGTCCCCCGCGTTCGCCTCGGAGCTCGTGGAGCAGGTTCTGGTTCCCTCCGCCGTGGCCCCAGGGGAGACCTTCCAGTTCTCCGTCCGGATGAAGAACCGGGGCACCCAGAGCTGGAGTGCCCAGACGCCTGTCGAACTGGGCTCCCAGAACCCTTCGGACAACCTGTCCTGGGGAGTGGCCCGAGTCCCGCTGATGCCCTACGAGGTCGTCAGCCCAGGTCAGGACACCACCTTCGTCTTCACCGCTGTCGCCCCTTCGCTGACGGGGACCTACCCGTTCGAGTGGCGACTCGTACAAGGCAACCAGCCATTCGGTCAGAGCTCGCTCCCCCTGACCATCACCGTCATGGCACCGCCCTCGTGCAATGGCTGCACGTTCGGACTCGACTGCCCCCACACCTGCCCGCCTCCCATCGAGTAGCCCGCGACACATTCAAGGCTCCATCCCAGTTCTTCCTCGTGGACGAGGTCATGAGGGTCCGCGAGATTCGCTTCCTCCATGCCGACCGTCCTGGCCCTCCTTCACCTCGTGGGCTGCATGCTGCTCGTGGCCGTCTTCTTCGCTCCCGCCGGGGCGCCCACGCTCGTCCACCTGCTCAAGGGCATCCTGCGCGAATACAGCCTGGTGATGCTGTTGCCGGCGCTCCTCACGGCGCTGGTGGCTGGCTGGAGCGCTCACGTGGACGCGTGGAGGTGGCTGCGCTGGGGAACGGCCGCAGCCGCGCTGCTCGTCGGATTCCTCGCGGTGTGGCCCGCCGCCTCCGCGTGGCGGATGGCCCGGGCGGCCGACATTCCGCTCGACCTCCGGGAGTATCTCCGTCCCCTCGTCGGAGCCCGCCCCGTCCCGAGTCAGACTGTTCGTTTCGTGGTGGTCGAGGGACGCGACCTGCACGCCGACGTCTTCCTTCCCGAGGCCCGCGCATCCAGGGCCCGCCCGGCCGTGCTCTACCTTCACGGAGGGGGTTGGCGCGGCGGAGAGCGCGCCTACGGTCGCGCCTGGGCCGACTTCCTCACCGCGCGGGGCTATGTGTTCATCGCCCTCGACTACCGGCTCTTTCCTCCCGCCACCGGCTTGAAGGCGCCGGGGGACGTCAAGTGTGGCATCCGCTGGGTCAAGGACCACGCGGCCACCTACGGTATCGACCCGGAGCGGCTCGTCCTGTTCGGAGAGTCCGCGGGCGGGCACCTCGCGACCCTGGTGGGGTACACCGAGGGCGATTCGCGCCTCCCGTCCTCCTGCGCGCCCGGAGACACGTCCGTGGCGGCCATCATCAGCTTCTACGCGCCTGGCGATTTGGTGGCCCGCGCGGTGAGCGACCCTGTCGCGCTCGAGGGCTTCACGGGAGTACCGCTGGAAGGCCACCGCGAGCTGTACGAGCTGCTTTCCCCCATCAACCACATCGGACCTCGCTCTCCTCCCACACTCCTGGTCCATGGAGGGGCCGACAGCGTCGTGCCACTCGACGCCTCGCTCGCGATGGCGGCTCGACTTGTCCAGGCGGGCGTTCCCCACGCCCTCTTCACGCTGCCGTACGCGGAGCACGGCTTCGACATCTGGGATGGGGGCTTCGGCCGTCAGCTCGCCCGGGGGCTGGTGGGACTGTTCCTCCAGGAGCACGCGCCCGTCGGTGAATGAAATTCCCGGGCCCCCGTCATGGACAGCACAGGGTGAGCGGGCGGCGAGAGTCGCCCCTCCGCTGGAGAACTCAAAAAGGAGAAGTCCCATGTTGGCGGTTCGGAGTGTTTCCGAGGGTGTTGGTGCGCGTGAAATCCGGTCGTCCGCGAAGAGCAGGGGATGGGTGGCGCTCGCGCTGCTGCTCCTGCCGCTGACGGCCGCCGCGGGGCCGGGGCCAGGCTACCGCTGGGACGAGTCGCGCAACCGCCCCGGGCCCAACCGCTGCCAGAATGACTCGCACTGCGATGGCGCGCGGACGTGCAGCTCCGCGGGCTGGTGCCAGGGCGAGTCGCGCCCCACGCCGCCGCCTCCTCCGCCGCCCGGGCGTCCGGACCGGGACCACGGCGGAGGGGAGTGGGGCCATGGTCGGGGAGAGACGCGTCCCCTGCGCAGCACCTTCATCCGCAGCAAGCTCGCGGGACTCGTCATCGACATCGCGGGCGCGGACCGCTCGCCCGGCACGGGGCTCATCGCCCACCGGGCCAAGTCCAACCGCGAGGGCAATGACAACCAGAAGTGGGAGCTGGTGCCCACGCGGGGCGGCTACCTCATCCGCAGCAAGCTCAACGGGCTCGTGCTCGACGTGGAGGGTGCCAACAAGGCCGCGGGGACCCGCGTGGTCACCTGGGAGGCTCACGGCGGGTCCAATCAGGTGTGGCAGCTGGTGCCCGGTCGCGTTCGTGGCACCTACTTCATCCAGAGCCAGCTCAGCGGCCTCGTGCTGGATATCGAGGGCGGAAAGACAGACGGCTCGGGGCGGCTCATCACCTTCCCCATGCATCGCGACGGGCCGGCGCACAACCAGCTCTGGCAGCTGGACATCTGACGCCAGCACCCCGGGCGCATGAGACGGCAGGAAAGGTGTGGCGGCACCGCTCGACCAGGGTGCCGCCTTCGACCGTGCTTGAGCGGGCCTCCTCAGCCAGGCGTGCCGTGGAGGCGCGGGGCGGGGCGGACGGGGATGCCGAGGTGAAGCAGCACGAAGGCGATGATGAGGACCATGAAGAACCTGGCCGTCCGGTCGCCGTGGAAGCGCTTGCGTCGTGGTCGCAAACGCCGCGCGTGTCCTGGAGTGAGTGCTGACGCGCTGCCTCAGCGGCGGCGATACCAGCCGCTCTCGCAGGCGTTGGCGCGGGTGGCGAAGACGCTGCGGTTGCCGCCCGCGCTCCACTTCGTCTGGAACGCCAGGCAGCGCGCCTCCGGGTAGGCGAAGCAGGTCGTCGGGAAGAAGCAGTCCATGATGTCCCGGAGGTGGGCCTCCATCGCGGTGCTGAAGCCCTGGGCCGCCGAGGCCGAGCGTCCCCCCGCGCCCATGATGTCGCCCCCGGGCTGCGCCGCGTTGACCACGATGACGCCGCCATTCGTCTTCCCGATGTAGCAGCCGGTGTTCCCGGTGCAGGACTGGCCGATGTTGTAGTTCGTCACCGTCACCGGGGCGCAGGCGCGCCCGCCGAACCACGCGAGGCCCGGGTCGCTCAAGCCGCTCAACGTCAGGCAGCGAGGGCTGCTGCCCGGGGCCTCACGGGCCCGGCAGGTCGTCGCATCGTAGGACCAGCAGGCGGCGTTCGGGTCCGCCGCCATCTGGGTGATGAGCTGGCTCACCGTCAGCGCGGAGCCACACCAGGAGGGACAGCCGATGGAGTCCATGTTCGGTGCGAAGGTCGTCTGCACCATCGCCCCGGTGTCTCCCGCGAGGATGTACTCCTCGGTGAGCTGGCCGATGCCGTGGCCCAGCAGCTCGTGCTGGAGGATGCCGCGTGAGAAGTCGTGCTGCCACGGCGCGCCTCCAGAGGGCCTGGGCAGGTCGCCGCCGAAGGTGGTCGCCCCATACGCCGCATAGGAGCCCGTCTTGACGGTCACCTGCGCGTCGATGTTCGCGCAGTACAAGAAGCCCTTCGCCGCGCGAGGGTCCGTCGCTCTCGCGCCGGGCGCGGAGGATGAGTGCGGCGTGACTCCAGCCTACCTCACGCGCCCTTGTCTTTTTGCGGTGCTCTGGAAATAGTGCCGCGGGAGTTCACCGGGCCAGGGTTCAACATTGTTGCGGATTCGAGAGTCGCAGATGGCTTCCATGCGGCTCGCCGCGATGGAGGCTCGAGTCGACCAGCTGGTCGAGGCGCTCCTCCAGGAGCCGCCGTCGCTGGAGCCCGTCTCGCCTCGCGTGGAGCCCCCCTGGACGCGCGAGCGGCTGCGGCCGGTGGTACACCGGGTGGCGGCCCGCGGCGTCCTCACGCTCGACGACGTGCGGCTGTACGTCGGCCTCGCGCAGACGCTGGGCGTGGACTTCGAGGAGCAGCGTCCTCACGCCTGGATGCGCGCGTGGCTGGATGACACCGCTGTCTCCGAGCCGACCGCGCGTCTGCACCGGGTGGTGCGCGAGCGCCGCCGCCGCGAGGACGTCGCCCTGCGGAACCAGCGGAAGGCCGAGGCATTCCGCCTCCGCCATGCTCCGTCTGGGAAGGACACCTGAGCCCGAGGCGCGACTCCATGCCCCCCACGACGACCCGACAGGACCCCGCGGTTGCCCCATGTCCGCTCCAGAAGGCCCCGGGGCAGGTGGAGGTCGTCGTCGTCGACGACCGCGAGACGCCGCTGCCGGGCGTGGCCTTGGAGCTGGCGCGGCCCACGGGCGACGCGGCCCTGCGCCTGCGCACGGACGAGCATGGAGTCGCCCTGTTCGAGGGGCTGGAGAAGGGCAGCTATCGCCTGCGCCTGCTCAACGTGGAGCCCGCGCTGTGGCGGGTGCTGGGCCGGCTCGCCTTGCCTCCCCGCGAGGCGAAGGCCAGCGCCCACTGGGAGACCGTCTCCCAGTCAAAGGCGCTCTCGTGGACGTGCGAGGGAACGGAGTCGCTCACGGTCCTCGCCGCGAGGATGGGGGTGCGGCCCTCGCGGCTGCTCGATGCCCGGAGCGGGCAGCCGCTCGTGAGCGAGGTGGCCCCGGCTCCCGGCACGCGCATCGCCGTGCGCCCCTTCTCCACGGAGTGGGCCACGGTGGAGACGGGCTATCGGCAGGTGGTGCACCGGATTGGAATCCCCCTGTCCCTGGTGCTCGTGCTGCGCGACGGCGTCCACCAGCCCCGCGCGCACCAGCCCTATCTGTTGAAGCTGTGGATGGACGATGGGGAAGAGCTCCCCGCGCGCGAGGGGGTGACGGATGTCCACGGACGCGTCGTCCAGCTGTTGCCGGAGCGCGCGGAGCGAGGTGAGGTGACGGTGGGCCCCGGCCGCGCCGACGAGCGGCGGCTGGTGCTGCGCTTCGCCGCGCTGCGGGCGACGAGCGCACCGGAGGGGTTGCAGGAGCGCCTGGAGAACCTGGGGTTCTCCTGCGGAGGCGAGCGGGGCCAGCTCGGCCCGAAGACACGTCTGGCCGTCGAGTGGTTCCAGTACGCGCTCGGGTTGCCTCCGAGCGGGGATGCGGACGAAGCGACCTGCGCTGCCCTGGGTCTGTTGCACCGCTCCTGACGCCGGAGGACCTACGCCATGGTGTGTCCCAACTGCGGTACCCACATGATGATCGACACGTCGTCGGGCACGCCTCGGTGTTCCGAGTGTGGCTCCGTCCTCGTGCCGGCCCCCGTCTCCTCCGAGCCCGTGTCCGAAGATGATGTGGGAATCGAGATGGACGACGAGCCGGAGCTCGGCTTGGGAGCGATGGAGGAAGGCTCGGAAGGCGAGCCCTTCGAGGGGGACGAGTACGACGCCCTCCTGGAGGAGCTGAGCTCGCAGGACGCGCATCGCCTCTCCTTCGGCGAGATTCGCGACGAGACGCTCCGGGCCGCGTCCGCCGACGACATCCCCCCGCCCCTGGAGGCTCCCTCCGGGCAGATGGAGGAGGACCTCGTCGAGGAGCGCTGGGTCCCTCCCGGTGAGGAGACCACCGTCTCCGACAGGCCCGTGGTCCCCCCGAGCTTCCCGCTCCGGGTGCTCCTGTGGAACATCGCGGACCTGGGCGGCGGCCCCAGCGGGACGCTGCCCGTGCGCAAGCCGTGGACCATCTCCGCCCTGGCCCACGTCATCCGCGTGGCGAATCCCGATGTCGCCACCATCCTGGAGCTGAAGAAGAAGGGCGGCGCACGCCTGGTCGAGCCCAAGCGCCCGGAGCCCATGCAACAGAACGCTGGCCGCGCGGGCGGCGGCCAGAAGCTGGCGGTGCTGACGCAGTTGGCCCATCGCTTCATCCATCCCAAGGGCTACAACGCCAGGCTCGCCGACGGGGACGCGGTGGGGCGCATCGCGAGGCTGGAGGAGGCGCTCCTCAACGACCTGGCGAAGTTCTTCTCCGCCCGGGTGCGGCGGACCATCTGGCCGGGCTTCGACGCCGAGTCCTCGCCAGACCCGGGGTGGAGTGATTTGGTCACCGGCCTTGGCGGCGAGACGCGGGCCGTCCTCGACGAAAACATCGAGAAGGGCTGGGCCGCGTGCGAGCCCGACCTCATCGAAGCCTTCGGTCAGCCGCCGGGGAAGGCAGACGAGGACGAGGACGAGGACGAAGACCCTCCCGAGCGGCTCGTCGCGCTCGACATCGACGTACACGGGAAGAAGGAGCACAAGCTCGCCGCCTTCCGCCTGCTCTGTGTGCGCCTGCTCTTGGAGGAGGGGTACTACGACTGGCTCCAGCCCTATCACGCCCGCTACGACGCGAAAGAGAAGAAGAAGGGGGAGCCGGGCGCCGAGGAGCGGGTGAAGCGCAACACGCTCGCGGAGCTCGCGGTCTCTGAACTGCGGCAGCACGGCGGAATGCTGTTCGAGCGCTTCCTGGCCCACGTCGTAGGGGTGGACGTGGAGGCGCTTTCCAAGCCCAAGCCCAAGGTCAAGGGCAAGGCCAAGGGCAAGGTCCGGCCGATTGCCCTCGAGAATGCCCTGTACCGCGCCAACGACGAGCACCTGTTGCGGGTCTATGAGGCGAAGTACGCCGACTACCTCGAGCGGAAGAACGACACGGAAGACGCGCCGGAGACGCATGCCGGCCTGCGAGAGTTCATCCGCATCCGCGACGCGCTCAACGCCCAGTGCAAGGCTCGCGGCGAGGAGCTCTACGCGTCGTGGCCAGACGAGGTCCCCGACAAGCCCGTCAAGGGGCTCTATACCCAGGACGAGGCGTACGGGGTCCTCTGGCGCAAGTCCAAGGTGGAGGTGGACGCCTCCGCGGTCTCCTATCTCAGCGCCTACGTCGCGCGGCGGGACTCGAAGTCAGGGTCCTTGAAGATGGAGGTCGAAGAGGAAGCGGTGGACGAGGATGGGGTGGAGGAGGACGAGGCGACGGCGCGCCCCGTCAAGAGCCTCTTCTCCAAGCGCGAGCCCCTCCGGATTCCCGTCCGGCTGGCCAAGGTGAAGGACGCGCCGGCCGTGGGCGTCGTCGCCTGGCATCCGCCGGCCCCCGGTGACCGCAACAAGGCGGCCCGGGGCAGGGACTTCCCCACCTTCCTCCAGTACTGCAAGGACGAGCGTCGGGAGAAGTCGCTCGGGGTCATCCTGTCCGACCTGAACATCGACACCGCGAGGCCCAAGAAGGACCGCGCGGCGGACGAGACGCCGTACATCGACACCTGCATCCCGAAGCTCTCGTTCCACCAGTTCTTCGCGACGGTGCTGGGGCCGGGCGCGGACGCCAGTCACCTCTATTCCCAGGCCGACCAGCGCTCGACCCTCGCCAAGAGCGTGTTCGAGGATTGGGCCATCAACAGCAAGCACGACTTCGGCGGCGGCTCGCAACAGCTCCTGCGCACGCTGCTCAACAAGCACATCGACCCCGCGGTCTTCGCGCCCGCCAAGACGGCGAAGGGGCGCGAGCTGCAGCCACGGCTCACGTCCGGCGAGGATGTGCTGGGCTACATCGAGTCGTTCGTCACTCCGCCGCAGCAGCGCTACGGGGCGAGCGGCTACGACAAGATTCTCGTGTACTCGCCCCGCGCGGATGGCTGGACGCTGGAGCAGTCCTCGGTCTTCGTCATCCCGTTCCCCATGGCCATCGCCGACGCGAAGGAGGAAGGACTCTTCTTCATCCACGGCAAGCTGCTGCCCACGCACCTTCAGCCCTTCTGGCGGCTCATCCAGACGGAGGACGGGGCGCTGCCCGAGGACGAGCGCCTCTTCGACAAGCTTCGCGGCTCGGCCGTGCAGCTCGGGGGCTCGGCCGACGCGCGCTGGACGAAGCTGATGGTGGCCGCGAAGAAGCTGAGCGACCACATGCCGCTCGTCTCGGATTTGCGGCTCGTCTACACCGGCCACGACGCCCTGGTCATCGAGGAGGATGAGGCGCTGCTTCGGCCCACCGGCTCTCCCGAGCTGGAGGCGCTGGAGGCGCTGTGCCTCGCCTTCCAGAAGTCCAAGGGCTCCAGCGAGGAGGCGGCGAAGGGGCTCGACGACATCCTGGAGGCGGCGGCCAAGGTCCCCGAAGCGAACCACCCGCGCGCCGCCACGCTGGTGGCGGACGCCATGCAGGTGCGCGAGACGCTCGACGTGCTGCGGGCGGAGGGGTTCGACACGGCGGACTTCTGGGGCAAGCGGCCCGCCCTCAAGTCGGATGGCGGCAAGGGCAAGGGCGCCGCCGTCTCGCTGGATACCCACCTGGCGTTCCTGGGGCTGACGCTCGTCCCCAACGAGGGGGATGGTGACTGTCTCTTCCGCACGCTCTCCCAGCTCCTCTTCGGCACCGAGCGTCACCACGCCTCCGTGCGCCAGGCGGTGGTCAACCACCTGGAGGATTTGCTCGCGGGGACCGTGCAGGACGTCGGGGGGCTGGTGGGGCCCGTCCCGGTGGCGACCTTCCGCCAGGACATGAAGTTGATGCTCGACTGGCATCGCGCGGCCTGGCCGAACCAGCTCGCATACCGGCGCGTCGCCGGGCTGGACGAGTGGCGCCAGTACCTCCGGGCGATGAGCCGGCAGGGCGTCTGGGGAGACCACGTGGCGCTCGCGGCGGCCTCCCATCTGTTCGGGGTGCGCTTCGAGCTCTATGCCCGGACGAGCAACGCCTCGTACTGGACGGACCTCGTGGACTTCGTGCCGCGCACGGAGGGACATGAAGCCGCGCGGACGCTGCTCCTCTCCAACCGGAGGAACACGCATTACGAGGCCGTGGGACTCGTGGGCGCGCCGCTCCCCGTGGAGCAGGAGCTGCCGCCCGTGCTCGTTCCCCTCTGCGTGCTCCGCCGTCGCGACGAGGGAGGGGCGCCGCAAGCCGCCCAGCCGAGCGGGGCCAAGGCGACCTCCAGCCCCAAGCCAGGGGCCTCCTCGTCATCGTCCGCGGTGAAGGGCCCGGTGCACCTGTGGCCGAGCACCGTCTTCTTCAAGCACGACACTCCGACCCATCATCCCCAGGCGCTCTTCCTCTTCGGGGAGAACGACCAGGCGAAGAAGAAGAAGTACTTCCAGCCCACCACCCAGGCCGTCATCCGCATGAACCCGAATGCGCTCGGGATTCGCACGTGCTGGTTCCCAGGGGTGGGCATGCGGGACACGGACCTCGCCAAGAACCAGAACGCCATGGACGAGGACTGCGGCGAGGCCATCCAGTTGCTCAAGAGTGGCGCGTACACGACGCTCGTCGTGCCGTGGGACTTCACGGCGAAGACCGTCGACATCGGGACGGGAATCGCCGACCTGCCGCTGGGCGCGCCCCAGCTGTGGAAATACCTGCAGCAGAAGATACAGGAGCTCATCGACTGGGCGAACGCGCACCTGGGGAAGGTGCTGGTCGTCCCGCATGCGACCGTGCTCGTGCCGTCGGTGGTGCATCATCATGCATCCGACCTCCACGTGCAGGAGGTCTCGAACGCGATGCTGAAGGCGCCGTCCCTGGGCGACGACTCCAGCACCAGTGTCGTGGGGGCCTCCAACGTCGTGTCCGTGCGGACGCTGCACTTCTCCGGGGCCTCGTCCCCGGAGACGGGGCTCCTGTCGGACGCCGACTACGAGAAGAACAAGGCCATGCTCGACGAGGACCTGGCGGAGCTCACGCGGCGGGTGGAGAGCGGCCAGTTCCGCAGGCTCGTGCTCACCCGGGACGAGGACAACCACATCGTCCTGGGCACGGAGCTGGGCCGGCTCGATGTGAATGCGCCCAAGACGCTGGCCTACCTGCGCGAGCGGCTGGAGGCCCTGTGCGCGCGCTGCGAGGAGGTGCACGTCGCCGCGGCCTCGGGCTCCATGGAGGAGGACGAGCGCTCGACGAGGGACGACCGGGAGTCGGGTTCCAAGGACCGCTCAGGGCCGAACAAGCACAAGCGCCCGCGCGACGACGGGGACGAGGCCGCCGAGGTCGACGAGAACGCCGATGAATGGGGCGAGCGGGTCCCCGGCGAAGACGAATCCACCTTCAAGAAGGCCAGGGGCACGGCGCCGAAGGACGTCGAGAAGCCGCCGCCGCTCGAGCGCTCCACCTCGTCGGGGGAGAACAAGCGCTCGCGCGTCGAGCGCGACGAGGGCGCAGACGAGGCCCGCGAGGAGTTCGACGAGGACGGGATAGAGGAAGAGCAGGAGGCCAGCGAGGAGCCCGTGAACAAGAAGCACAGGGGCCCCGCGCGGGAGGAGGAGGTCGCCGATGTCGAGGAGGCCGAGGCGGTGCTCGACGAGGAGGCGGGGGACCCAGGCGGAGCGGAGCCCGTGAACAAGAAGCACAGGGGGCAGATGGAGGAGGAGGACTGAGCACGGCGCTGGCCGCGCACCTTCCACTTCAACCGAAGAGCTTCGACCAGAAAGACTTCTTCTCCGTGGGAGCTGGCTTTCCGCTCGAGGGTTTGCTCGCCACCTCGAAGTCGATCCGTGTCACCTGGAGGAGCCCCACCATCCCCATGCCGCCTTCGTCATGCGTCAGCTTGAAGTCGCGCTGGCCGAAGGCCACGGCATACCCATGGGGCTCGTGATGCCACACGGTCATCTCACCCAGGCGGACGGGTGCGTGGCCATGCAGGCCCGTCCCGGGGTACAGCGAAGGTACGCGGGTTTCGAACGCGCGGTCATCGAGCGTCTGGATCAGGGCGGGGACCCAGACGACATCCATCGAGCTGTTCGGCTTCTCGACGAGGGCGCCTGCGCCAGCTCCGCCTCAATCAACCGGAGTGCGTCCAGGAAGTCGCCTTCCGCGAGGTGCTGCTCAATCTGTTTCATGGCGTAGGCCCCCAAGGTCCCAGGACTCGATGACGGGAGCCCATCCCTCGCATGCATGCGAGGGATGGGCTCGACCGCTCAAAAAGGAGCGGCGTTACTGCGTCACCGCCCGGGCGGCCAGCATCGGCTGCGCGCAGATGGGAGCCACCTGCGAGGACTCCGACGACGACAGCTCGTCCTCCTCCTCGGCGCGGGCCGAGGCGTCACAGGTGCCGTATTCATACTCCGTAACCCACTCCTCACAGGTGATGACCTTCATGCTCCACGGCAGGGCACAGACCAGCCAGCAGGGCTCGCTCGCATTGCAGCGGTCCTGCGAGCAGTCAGGGGGAAGGGCAGACGCGGACAGCGGGGCCAGCACGAGCGCCGCGACACCTGCGAACAGGGACCTCGGAAGCAGTTTCATGATGTCTCCACGATGACGAGATGGCCGGACCACCCAAGCGTGAGCCGGTTCATCCACTGTCCCAGGAAATTCACGAATCTTCAAAAGTCACGAATAACGCATTTTTCCGTTCCAGAGACAGCTCAGCCCCGGCTAGCCCTTCCGGAGCCCCACCACCTCGCCGTAGCCACCGGGGATGAAGAACTCGTGAGCTTCCATCCCCATGATGCGCAGCGCGGTGGTGACGACGTCCGCGGACCGGGGGACGCGCTTCTGCGTCTGTCCCGTCTCTTCGATGATGTCCACCGGTACGCCGAGCCCGCGCGTCGTATACGTGCCGACCTGTCGATTCGCCGCCACGTTTCCGCCCGCGAAGACGACCGAGGTGAAGGGGTGGTGGTCATCCGGCAGGTTGTAGCTGCCATCCCCCGAGCGTGAGGCCCAGCTCCGACCGAACTCGCTCATCACCAGCACCAGGGTGTCATCGAGCAGCGTCTTGCCCGGCTTGCCCGGAGCGGGCGTGGCCTTCATCTCGCCCAGGAAGCGCGCGACGCAATCCATCAGCCCCCGGCCATGCGCGCAGCTGAAGGCATGCCCCGAGCCGCTGTGCGTGTCGAAGTCCATGCGCAGCGAGACATGCACCGACGTGCACAGGTCCGACTTGAGCAGGCGCAGCGCCATGTCCATGCGCGGGTCCAACCCGACGAGGTGGAAGTTCGCGTTGCCGAACGTGTAGGTGAACGACTCGTTCAAGTAGCTCGACAGGTACGCGGGCCGGTTCGTCTTCAGCGTGTCGATGCCCTTGGTGCCCTCCAGCAAGGACACGACATCCGTCGCCAGCACGCGGGAGACGGATGACAGCGAGCCATGCAGGCCCTCCAGGTAGTTGTCCACCTTCGCCGTCGAGCGGCCCAAGAGCGGCTGTGCGCGCCCCAGCGAATAGCGCTCCACCGTGGTCGTCTTCAGCGCCGCCCCCGTGGGCTTGCCTCGCGCATCCAGCTCCGGGCCCTCGGTGCGCGCGTCCAGCCCCGTCCACCAGGCGTTGTCCGTGGGCTTGCCGGAGAGCATCGGCTTGAGCGCGTCGATGGACGGCACTCCCACGGGAGAGGCGTGGGAGGGCAACCCCATGCCGGAAGGCACGCCCCGGTCTCCCGAAACCACGACGAACGGCAGGGGCCGGGTCTCCCGATGCCGCGCGTACAGGTGGTTCGCGATGACCGAGTGCACCGCGGGCGCCCGGTAGTCCGCTCCCGCGACGCCGCACATCGCGGAGATGAAGGCGCTGGCGTGGTCATTGGTGCCCTGGTCGATGCCATGCAGCACGCTCAACTGCTCATGCAGCGCGAAGTGCTGGTAGCCATACATGAGCGGACTGAAGGAGCCGCGCGCCGCCGGGTCCTGCGGATTCCAGGACTGCCACGTCCGCAGCGGCTTGTACGGGCCGTTGGCGGGCGCCAGGTTCACCACCTTGCTCGCCTCGAAGAAGACAGGCTCGCTGCTGAAGCCGGAGGGCCCCGGGACGCAGAGCGGAATCTCAGAGTCCTCCATCGGCGTGAAGCAGTACGCCGGACGGAAGCCGCCCGGGACGTAGAGCACCACGAGCCGGGAGGGGACGTCCGCGTCCGCGGCCTGGGCGACTCCAGAGCGGAGGAGCCCCGCGCGTTCGAGGAGGCCGAGCTGGCTGGCACCGAGGGCCCACTTGAGCAACGTGCGTCGAGAAGTCATTGGCATGGGGTCCTCGGCTCAGTAGGTGATCCACAGCGGGTGACGGATGAGCGCCGCGCAGGTGCCCACCCAGGCCAGGCGCGTGCTCTGCGCTTCGAGCGGAAGATAGACCTGCTCGTACAGCGCCTTCAGCTCCGCGTCCGAGGGGGGCTGTCCCAGCATGCGCAGGTAGAGGTTGCGCAGGTTCTTCTGCACCGCGTCCGGGTTCTTGGTGGAGGTGTCCGCGAGCGTCGCGAAGCGCAGCACCGCCTTGTTGTTGGGCTTGTCCACCGCGCGCCCGCACCAGGCCTGGGACAGCTGGACCAGCGCCTGCCCGGCGGAGGGGCCGAAGCTCGGGTCCTTCTTGCGGTACTCCAGGGAGTTGCCGCCTCCGAGCGCCTCGTAGCGTTCGATGGCGCGCGCGTCGGAGACGTACTGGCCGGAGATGCCGGGCGCCCAGTCACCGGGCCACACGAAGAACTTGTTCCAGTTCACCACGTACGCCTGGTTGCGCCAGTTGGGGTCGCTCGTGCTGACGAAGTCCTCCAGCACCAGCCCCAGCTGGTCCATCAAGCTCACCACCATCTCGTCGGCGGCCAGCCGGCGGACCTTGAACTCCGCGGGTGACGGCGTCTCCAACTGCACGGGCGGCGCCTTCAGGTCGCGAATCCACGCCTCCACCTGGGCGATGGTCATCGTGACGCGGCCGTTGGCGACGAGCTGCTCGTACGGCTGTCCCGGCGGCATCTGGGCGTAGCTGCCAGGCGCCACGCCCTTGAGCATCTTGATGAGGAGGCTGCCCTCCGGGTCTCCGCGCTTCACGAACCGCTCGTCGTAGACGAGCCCGCTCTCGAACGCGGCGAGCGAGGCGAAGAAGGGCTTGTTGCCGTTGACGTGGCAGCCCTCGCAGGCGGGCGCGAGCGCGAGGCGAACCGCGTCGTTGTCGCTCGACGCGGCGCAGGTGTCGCCCGCGTCCGGCTTGTCATCGTCACCCTGCCGGTAGGAGCTATCCCCGAAACAGGCCCCCAGGTTGAGCGCGAGCACGACGAGCGCGACGGCTCCCAGCAACGAACTCAGCGTGCGCATCACAGGCCCCTCCGCAGCTCGGACTGCTCGAAGAGATATCGGAGGAAGGGCCGCAGCTTGCGCTCCCTGGAGACGAACTCCCTGGCGAGCTTGTCGATGAAGCCCTTCTCCGTGGCCGGATTGAGCTCCCGGCCGATGAACATCGCGTAGAGCTTGCGCGCGGCGCAGCGGTCGAACTCACCGGAGCGGACGAGCAGCTTGCCGAAGCCCAGCGGGCCCATGGTGCCATCGCCATGTTCGCCCAGCAGCGTGTACGACTCCGGCATCGTGTCGAGCAGCACCGCCTCCGGATTCGCCTTGAGCTCCTCCGGCGTGACGGGGGTGAGCACCGTGTTGGGCACGAAGGCGTTCTTCCAGCGCTGGCCCGGCGCATTGCCGATGTGCGGATACTTGCCGGACAGCCACTCCGCGGTGACGCGCTGGTTGCCTACGCCCCCGATGAAGGGCCACGGCACGTAGTAGCTCGGGAACGGCGTGAAGTCCCAGCGCTTGAAGGCGATGGCCGCGGGGTCCAGCGTCTTGTGGCAGTGCAGGCACGTGCCTCCCGTCGCCGGGTCTATCTCCAGCGGCGGAAAGTGCACGTCCGCGGGAGGCGGAGAGAAGTTCTGGCAGGCGAAGATCTCCAGGAAGCGCGCGGCCCGGACGCGCTCGCGCGGGAACGAGGACATGGACCCCATCATGGTGAGCACCCCGGCGGCGGGCAGGCCCAGGGGTGCGTCCTTCGTCGTGCGCGGGTCGAAGCGGTAGGTGCGCTCCATGCTGCCGGAGCGGCTCTTGTCGGGGGTGAGCGAGAGGTGGAAGGGCTCCAGCTCCTCCACCACGAACTCGCGCCAGGCCTGCGGGTCGTTCGGTGTCGGGTGCAGCGGGTCGCGCGGGGCATTGCCCACGTCCGGGCGCCACCACGTGGAGTTCTGGTCCACGGCGCTGCTGCCCATCTGCCGGCCGAAGCGGATGTACAGCGCTCGCAGCCAGTTGGTGCCGACGGAGTAGTTGCCGACGACCAGGTCCGAGAGCGGCCGGTCATGCCACGCCAGGTGCGCGAACAGGCGCGCGGGCTCCTCGTAGGGGTGGCGGCGCTGACCACTGAGGCTGGAGGTGCCCGTGGAGCCCAGGCCGGCGAGCGGCGAGCACCACATCAAGTGGGGGCCACACCCGCAGCCCCGGACCAGACCGGGGTCGTAGTAGCCGCCGTAGGCGATGCCACAGTCGTTGACCTTCCCCGTGGTGGTGTCGGTGACGGTCTTGACGTCGGAGCCCGCCAGGCCCAGCACCTGGACCGTCGTCCCCGGGGCCCACCAGGGCTCGACGGTGTGCACCACCGGCACGGCGGGATTCCCGCCCCCATCCTTGTCGGAGCACTGCTGTCCCGGGTCTCCCGACGCGAACTCGTTGACCGCGTAGTACGCCCCCGGGTGCGCGGTGTTGTCGGCGCACCGGTGAAGGTGTCCGGACATGTCGCCCTGGTACGCGTCGCCGTTGGCGCCCGTGGTGTAGGCGCCCACGGCGATCCACTCGTGTCCGAAGCGCAGCATCCGCTCGTAGAACTTCGGAGAGGCGAGCATCTCATCGAGCGTCGAGCGAAGCAGCGACGCGCGCGCCTCGGGCGACGTCGTCGCCGCCATGGCCTCGTACTGCTCCAGGGTGGGGGTCGTCCCCGTGAGGCCGAGCACGATGCGCCGCAACAGCCGCGTGTCGCTCATCTGGTCCTGGGGCGGGTCGACGGGGGACGTCGGCTCGGGTTCGCATTGCTGCGCGTGCGCGTCAGGCACGACGAGCCCGGACATCGCGAACAGCACGGCCGCGAAGGCCGCGCTCTTCAGGTGCAGGTGCCAGTGCATGCTTGAGACAATAGCATCGGCTGACGCGATAAATCACGAGGAGAGATGTCTGTCATTCCGCGAGAATGAGGGTGGACTCTCCTCCACACCCGACTGTCTTTCAGGCCACGGGTGACGGGGACTGGAGGCCACGGTGGGGTGGACTCCCCACCACAGTTTCACGCACCGCGCCAAGGGGCTTGACTGTGGGCGGCCGCCACACCTCGCCGTGCGAGAGGGGCACGGAGGCCTGACGCTGTCGAGGGGTGTGTTTGACATTGAAGGGCATCGGGCGAACACTCCGTGCGTCCTTCGCTTTCAAATCCTGTCTTCGCGGTTCGAGGTGCGTCCATGCACAAGTTTCGCCCGGCGGTCGTTGCCCTCCTTCTCGCGGTCGTCGTGGTTCCGGGGCTGGTGGTCGCGGCGTCAAGTCAGCCCGTGCACAGCATCTGGTCGAAGAAGGGCGGCTCCGTCATCATCAAGCGCGACCTCTTCGCTCCGATCCTCAATTCCTCGGTGGTGAGCTGGCAGGAGGGGGCGGGGCCCGCGTTCGCGAACGCGAAGATAACGGTGAACACCAATGGCACCGCCACCGTTCTCGAGCTCAACCTGGTCACGCTGCAGGGCTCTCCGACGGACGACCTGGTGGAGGGCCTCTGGGATGTGACGCTCGATGGCGTGCTCGTGTGCCATGAGTGCGAGGGCTACGCCAAGGGGCTCAGCAACCCGGTGGGGAGCCCCTACAACATCGACGTGGACAAGTCCTTCTATCGGCTCGACGGCATCATCACCGCGCGCTTCGACTACTGAGGCGCTACCTCGACCGGGCGAGCACGATGGGTTCGAGCTGGAACGCCGCCGTCGAGGAGGTGATGTCCAGCAGCGGGGCCCCGAGCACGTGTTCCGCGGGGTCCTGGGGATTGAACCGCACCCCCAGTTCCTGTCCGCTCGACAGTTGCCGGAAGCCCTGTTGCTGTTGGCGCGCCAGGGCAAGATGGGCCCGCCGCTCCTTCCTCGTGGAGTAGGGCGCGTGGTTGCTCGGGGTCATCTTCGAGAGGGGCGCCTCGGTCTTCACCGCGAACACGTATGAGGTCTCCCCCACCGTGTAGCGGTAGTGCGCATATTCCCCCTCGCCGTGCCCCACCAGCCCTCCGAACCGGGCCACCGCGGGCGTCCACTCCTCCACCCGGGAGCCCTTCTCGGGCGCCAGGGACCGGGCACGCCGCAGGAAGCTCAGCCGCTCGTCCCAGCGGTCGATGTCACGGAGGACCTCTTCCGCGGTCGCCGTGAGCAGGTGGGGCACTGAGTCGCGCGTCCCCAGGAAGCGGGGCGGCCGCTCCATCATCGGCTGGAGCAGCGGGTCGAGGACCTCGTGTTGCTGGGGCTCCGAGACGCAGTAGCGCATCCGAAAGGCACGCGGCATCACCAGGTCGTCGTACCACTCGCGGGGACCGCCAAACATGCCGCGGTGAAGGTCGTCCCATGGCGAGTCGTAGAGGAAGCAGTACTCGGTCTTCCCCACGCAGTAGCCATAGAGGAACAGCGTCTCGTCCGCATAGCCCGTCATGCCATAGAGCAGCGCATCCCCCTCGGCCGTACGTCCCGTCAGCGGGGCGAAGTGATGGACCGGCAATCGGGAATGCATGGTGCGGAGCTGGTCCAGGAGCGTGCGGACCTCGGTCGGCATTTCAGCGGACATGGGCGGAGACCCCGGCGGTGAGCCTCCATCAAGCCCTGGGCGTGGCCTTTCGTCCACCTGCCATGGAGAGGTGCCGTCCCAGGACACGCTTCGTCCCAAGAGGGCCCCATGAGAGTCCACGCCATCCCATGCTGTCTCGTGTTCGCCCACGCTCCGACCCCGCTCGAATGCAGGGTGGCATTGATTGCCGCGCACTGGACTCGTTCGCGGAAGGGTCAGCGCGCCCGCCCTGACGTGAAGCCAGGGCGGGCGCGTCTGTCTTCACCGCCGTCAGGGCGCCGGGAAGTGGTCGAAGTGCTGGTCCAGGGTGCGAGTCCCATCCGACTGGTTGATGCCCGTGGTCAGCCAGGGAGGCACGACGCCGCCCATCACCGCCGGGACATTCATGGGCTGGCGCCGTGGGTCCTGGAATCGGGGCCCCGTTCCCACCGTCAGCGCACCCAGACGCAGCCCTGGGAGCGTGGCCGTCCCCGTGTGGCATGAGAGGCAGAACGCGTTGCCGCTCGTGTCCGGGCGAGGCATCGCTGAATGGAGTGCGGGCATGGCCAGCATCCCGGCGCGCATGCACCGCGCGGCGAGGCCGGCAGTGGGGTGCGGATTCTTGTGCACCCGGTCGATGCAGAGGTGCTCTCCGTACTGGGCCGGGTAGTCGAGCGGCTCCGAGTAGGTGCCCAGCCGCATCTGCTCGCAGAGGGAGCGCCGCATCCCGGGGTACTGCGTCGCGCGCCAGCGCAGCACCTCCAGCGCCGGAGTCCACGGCTCCGGCTCCCGCCGCGACAGGTCTACCGTCGTGCCGAGCGCCTGGTTGCAGAGGAGCTCCTCGGTCCACGGCCGCTGCGCGTCGCCCGGTGCCAGGGCATAGATGCGCAGTTCATCCACCCAGCCGTAGAAGGGCAGCCGCACCTGTCCCGGCACGAAGGCCGGTCCCGGGTCGCTCACCGTCATCCACGTCCAACCATTCATCGAGTTGAACATCGGGTCGAAGCCCACGTCCCACGGCGCGACAGTCAACGTCGAGTGCCACGTCCCATCGATGTAGAACGCCAGGGTCCGCTGGCCTCCGACGGTGTGAATCTTCATGCCGAAGTGGAAGTAGCGCCCGGCCTGCACCAGCGAGCCCAGGTGGACGGTGTACGAAGAACCCGTCGCGCCGTTGTACACGGCGAGCTCGTGCCACACATTGCCGGTGTTGTCCTTCACCTGCACGAGCCCGACCCAGGAGTTGTCGGAGAAGTAGAAGATGGTGCGAGGCAGGCTCCGCGCGAGCGTCGCGCCGGGCTTGAGCACGTTGTCCTGACGTGAGTCGAGCCAGATGCCGAACAGCCAGTCGCGCTGGGCGCCGTTGACCGGATAGCCCATGTCCATCAAGTCGTTCTGCCCATCCAGCCACACGCCCTTGCCGCTGACACCGCCCAGGGCCACGGGTTCGATTCGCGCGCCGCCGCGCAGCCGCACGGAGGCAGGGGCCTGCGGTCCATCCGTGCCGAGCAGCGGGCTGCCCGTGGCGGCGTTCTGCGCCAGCGGGTTGCGCTTGAAGCGGAAGTCGGCGAGCTGGCCGCCGCGCACGTAGGCCCAGGCGTCCTTGAAGGGCACGAAGCCATCCTGGGGGAAGGTCTCCGCGCGCAGGGGGCCGTGCGGCGACACGTCCATGCGCATGGCGGCGTTCATGTGCGCGACGACGAAGGCGCGCTTGTTGAGGTAGTCGTCGAAGGCCACCTCGCTGTTGCGCTGCGTGTTGGACTGGACGTTCCACACCACGTCGAAGGGCAGGGTGGGCCGCATCCCGTCGAAGTGGTTGAGCTGGTTCTCGAAGGAGAAGATCTGCGAGCTGCCCCGGGGCGTCAGCGACACGTCCGCGCCCGCGTACAGGCGCAAATCATAGGTGCGCTGGTAGTGGTCCTCGGTGTTGCCCGCCAGGTCGGTGATGCTCAGGCCGTTGTCCAGGATGACCGCCTTGCCGCGCGTCCACGCGCCGAGCACGCTGACCGCCTGCGCGGGCGCCCGGTCCGGGTTGAACGTCGCGCGGGTCGCATCCGACGGCGGGCCCCAGGTGACATCCGTCTGGGAGAAGGTGCTGAAGCGGTCCTCGCGCAGCACCTGCCGCGCGTAGTAGCCGTCATGGGGATTGTTCTTCGCGGCGAAGAACAGGTTCTTACCCTCGCGGTCCAGCCACGGGTAGGCCCACTGGTTGCGCACGCCGAAGGGCATGGCGTTGCCCAGCGTGTCCCTGAAGGGCTGCGGCCGACCGTTGACCACCTGGGACTTCGCCAGCTCGTAGCGGCTGTTCACCAGCGGGTCCATGGGCATCATGCTGATGGGCTTGAAGTGCCCCCAGCTCGAGGCGCGACACACGTCGTCGGAGGCCGCGTAGTACAGGCCATTCATGTTGACGACGAACAGCCGTCCGTCACCGCTCGTCGCGGGCTCGAACAGGGCATAGGGCCGCTCGTTCGTGCCCCAGCCCGTCACGCCATTCCACGTCCCGCCGTTGCCGATGACGCTGTCCTCGTCGTCCTCGACCTGGAATGAAGAGCGGTAGCTCTGCCGGTCGAAGAACTGGCACCACTTGGGCGCGGAGCCGGACATGTTGCGCACGTACAGGGGCGTGGGGTACGGCCACACCGGCACCGCGATGTAGCACTGGAAGCCCGGGTTGGTGGTGAACAGGCGTCGCCAGTCGATGGTGTCGGGCGTGCCGGGGATGCTGTACGCGGAGCCCGCGCTCATGTCGCCCCACGGCGAGTCATGAATGTTGAAGGGGCGGTACGGCGGCAGGTTCCAGGTGGGCAGCGACTTCACCTCGCCCTCCGGGTTGCGAGGGTAGACCCAGAGGCCCCAGCCCGCGGTGCCTGCCCCGTCGAGGGACCTTCCCGCATCCGTGGACTTCGGCGTGCGCACGAAGACCGTGAGGTCCACCGAGCGAAGCTCCCAGCGCTTGCCGTCGGACGCGACCATTCCGTAGACGAGCGACATCTCATAACAGTCGCCAGGGACGGGCGCGGAGCTCACGTCGTAGCGGGCCGTGCACGCCACGGGGTTGCGTCCATGGCTGCCCTGGAGCTGGGCGGACATCGAGTTCTCACAGGTGGTGCTGTGGAGGGCATCCGGGAAGTCACCGTTGTTCTTCGAGGTGAGCCCGGTGGCCATCGGGTTGAAATAGGTGAAGGGGTGCAGGCCCACCGTGTGCGGAGGTTGCACGTACCGGACGCCCTTGCTGGCGAAGTCGTAGCGGAAGTCCTGGCCCAGCGTCTCCGGACGGAACGTGTACAGCGTGGAGCCTTCCGCGCAGCCACGACAGCCGCCGCGCACGAAGAGGCGTCCGTCATTGGTGCCACGATTGAAAGGCAGCACCTGGATGGCATTCGCCGCGTCGCTGCTCTCCGGCATCCGGGGCGTGGACCACCCGTTGTCGTACTCGTTCGGCGGAAAGGGCTGCATCACCCCGGAGAGCGCGGCCGGGCGCAGCGTCAGCGGCGACGAATAGGTGGAGCGATAGGGCCGCCACGCGGGGGACAGCTCCCGGAAGATGCTCGGTCGCTGCGGATTCTCAACGTTGTAGCAGTTGTCGATGACGCCGTAGTTGTTGAGACCGGTGGAGCACGCGCTGGTGCCCACCATGGCCACGTCGGTGAACCAGGTGGGCGGGTCCAGCGGCGCCTGCTGCGTGCCGACCTCGCCAGGAGCTGGAGGCTCCGGCGCCTGGGGCGCCGTGTCACAGGCGAGATGGAGTATCAGCAGGAGCAGGAAGGCGGATGACAGCCTTCCCGCGAGTTGTCTTGGGTTCAGGGGCATGGACGCCGTGTAGCAGAGACATTGCACACGGCGTCAACCGGGCATGGAATGACCCATGCCCGGGTTTCATCCAGGGTCAGCAGCAGTTGCTGGGCTTCTGGACGATGACGGCGATGAGCACGGCGATGTTGATGACGAGCTGCGCCAGCACGACGGCGAGGTAGGCGCCCCCGGTGGTGAAGAGGCCCACGACCATGAGGATGAGCGACGCGCAGTTGAGGCCGATGGAGACCCAGTTTCCGGTCAACATGTCGCCCACCACCTTGCCCAGCGTCCCCGCGACGTAGAGCGCCTTGATGACCTTGATGACGGTGCTGCCGCTCGTGGCGCCCTTGGCCGCCTCTCCGATGTCCTTGAGCAGCGCCGTGCTCTCCCCGATGACCTTGCTCAAGGAGGAGACGGCCCTGGTCGCCGAGAACCCCAGGCCCACCACGGTCAGCAGCAGGCAGATGGAAGTCGCGGCCACGGAGACGACCCAGCCGACGCACTCCGTGTTGACGGTCAACTCCATCCGTCCGCACTCCACGGGCCCCTGGGCGGTGTGGTGGTAGAAGACATACGCGGCGCCCTCCACCTTGCCGGCGATGGCGCCCACCGGCATGCCTCCGGGGCCGTTGCCCTTCGCCAGGCCCAGGTAGAGGTTGTTGCGGAACAGCGAGCGCAGCCGGTCCTTCATCGCTCCTGGAACGGAGGCGAGCACCGGCTCATAGGCGGCGATGATGGCTTCGACCTGGTCGGGCGGAAGCGGGCTGTTGGCGGGGTAGGCCACCTCCTCCGGGGACCAGCGGACGGCGGGCTCCAGCCGCGCGGAGGGCTGTACCACCGCCATCTGGAGATTGGAGCTTCCGGACGGGGGCGGCGACTCGGACGGCGGGGTGACCACGGTGGCGGGAAAGGCCGTGTTGAGGAGCACCGGTGGATGGCCCGTCACCTGGTTGGCGAGCATGAGGCTGCTCCAGGCATAGAACGCGACGCAGCCCTCGGAGTCGGAAGGGTCTTCCGACATGTACTGCTGGACCTCGTTGGCTGAAATCACCCGGGACCAGAGCGCCGCCGCCTGGAGGTAGCCCTGGAGCTCGTTTTCGGCGGACCCGGCCGTATCAGGGGTGTACGTGGCGCCGAACAGCCATACCGGGTTCGCGAGCACCGGCGTGGTGCACGCGACGGTCAGGGTATGCGTTCCGTCGAGGTAGATGAGAAACGTGGTCCCGTCATACGTGGCCGCCAGGTGATGCCAGGAGCCCGGGGGCAGTTGGATGCTGTTCCCCCAGCCGCCGGAGCCCCCCGCCGTTTCCTGCTTGAGCTCGAGGTTGAATCCACCGCCGTTCCACATCACCCCCAGGGAGCACCCGTAGCCGGTGTCGCGGTCCCTGCACGAGAACAGGGTCCGGGACGCCGCCTGGAACTCGGAGGGTGCGTCGCAGTTGAACCAGGCCTGCACACTGAAGGGGCCTCCGTCCGCCACCACCGTGAGCGCGTCGCGAGGAGAGGGCTGGACTCCCGTGTTGAGCAGTCGCAGCGCCGGGGCGACCATCACGACCTGCGCGCCGCCCGCGAAGGTGGCCGCGTTCCGGTTCTGGCCGGAGACGTCATGGCTGGAGCCATCGGCGAAGCTGTAGCACGCGGCGAGATTCGTGCTCGGCGAGGGGATGTCCCACAGCGGGAGTCGCTCCCCCTCGGGCAGCGCCGTGGACCAGAACGCGACATTGATGAACTGCGCGTCCGACGTGTGGCCCAGCTTGAACAGGCTGTCGGTCGCGGTGACCCGGGAGAGGGAGCCTTCGATGAACGGCGTGCCATTCACCGACAACGCGTAGGTGCCCTGGTTGGTGCCTTGGGACTGGAAGACGAGCAGGACGTACTGCCATTGGTTCGGCAGCAGCTCGATTTCAGAGCACTGCGGCGTGTTCATGCCCGGGATGCTCAGGGTGAGCAGCAGCCCGTGCAGCCCGATGTAATAGGACGTGCCGGACGACAGCAGGAAGCCGTCGTAAGCGGGGGCTCGCGGGTTCAGCCAGAACCCGATGGAGTAGGAGCTGCTGCCGCTCAGGTCGATAGGGCTCGACGTGCCAAGTGAGATGCTCTGGCCATAACGCACGTCCGCGGCACCGTACTGATACATGGGTCTCATGCGACAGGCGCACAGCAAGGGATGCGCCAGACCGGACAGCTCACTGTCCACGCTCGGACAGGGCCTGGAGCGGGCGCACGGGCGAGCCTACCTGGTGCGTCCGGGTGCAACGCGGTTGCGTTGCCGCGGGACGCATGGGCGCTCCCTGCTGGTTGATGGCGGCAACCCGGCGTCGCGGAGCCGTCTGGCGCCGGGTTCCGACCGTTGGCAGCGACAGGACCGCCGTCCTCGCGCGGGGGTGCCACATTGGGTTGGCCTCCCACGGAGACCTTCCCATGCGAACCATGACTCCCAGCACCGCGTACCGGGCCGCTCTTGGCATCACGCTCTTCGCCTCGCTCAGCCTGGTCTGGCTGAGCCTGGGCGTCGGCATCATCGGCGCGGATGGAGACCGGACCAACCTGCTCTACGGCGGAGTGCTGCTGGTCGGCCTCTCCGGTGCCTTCATCGTGCGCCTGGATGCGGCGGGCATGGCCCGCACGCTGGTCGCGATGGCCTTCACCCAGGCCGCCATCGCCGTCGTCGCGGTGCTCTCCGGCTGGGGGATGCCGTGGAGTCCCCCCGTCGAAATCCTGACGCTCAACGCGGGCTTCATCGCCCTGTTCCTCGCGGCCGCCTGGCTGTTCCAGCCTCGGAGCGCGGGTTCCCGCCGGCAGGTCAGTATCTGACAGTCGCTGTGTACGCGAAGTGGTCGGAGCCGTACTTCTCCAGGCGCTCGGCGGGCCCGGTGCCGATGCCAATCGTGACGTAGAGCTGGTCGATGGGCACGCCGTCGACGCCCGCCGTATTCAGGTGGTTCATCCCTGGGATGTCCTGTGCGAGCGGCCGGTTGAAGTCGCCCACCAGGACGACGGGCAGGTCTCGCGAGCGCAGGTCCGCGACGACCTCGCGCACCACGGCGTTGTGCGTCCGCCAGCGCTCCTGGCGCTCGGGGTGCTCACCGTTCCAGGCGCCGGAGATGTAGTGGGTGTTGATGAACGCCAGCTTCGCGCCGGTCTCCTTGTTCTTCAACACCACCCAGTTCACGAAGCGCGCGGGCGTCACATTCGCCTCCCCCGGGTGCGTGAGCCGCGAGCCGCCTCCCGTCCTGTCGTACTTGTTCCTGCGCCAGGAGATGGCGATGGAGTTGCTGGGGTGGAGTCGCTCCGCGCCGGGACGGAAGTGGTCGTAGGACTCGAGCGCGCCGAGCTTGGTGTGGCCCTCGTCGGTGTCCACCTCCTGCCAGCCAATGACATCCGCGAGCGGTCTGAGGTTCGCGCTTCCGTGAAGGGTGTTGTGCGTCGCGACGGTGGTCGTCGTCACCGCGAGCGCCTCCAGGCGCTCCGGCTGGGAGGCGGGCATGATTCCCAGCGAGACGAGCAGGCCGAGGAGGGCGGAGGACAAGAGTTCGAACATGGCGCCTTCGGGGGGCAGTCACATCACCCGGTGGGGTTGGGAGTCAGCCACGTCCATGCAGCGCTGGCCGTGGTTGTCTGTCCGGGCGTTGAAGTCTAGCGGACAGGGGCCGCCGCCGCACCGTCAGCCTTGACGGAGGAGGGGTGGGCCGCGCCGTCGGGGCGTGTGGGCTGGAATGGGCTGACCTCTGGCGCCAGGCTGGACATGACGACCCGAACCCGTGCTTTGGAGCTGGACCTGCTGCGCTGTCTGGCAATCGCAGCCAGGGTCTGCCTGCACGTGCTGGGCTCCTGGTGGCTGCTCCGCGAGCCGGGGCCCGTGGCACGGCGCGTCGCCAGGGTCATCCATGATGCCTGCCAGATGTGTTCCCGTCCTGCTCCTGCTCTCCAACGGGCCTGTCATACCGGGCGTCAGCTCCAGGTGCGCTGCTGGTTGCGCTCGTTCTTCTCGCGGAAGGCCTGCTCCAGGTCCACGCCGACGCGGTTGGCGATGGCCAGCAGGTAGTTGAAGACATCCACCAGCTCCTCGCCGACCTGCGCACGGGCCTGCTCGGTGGGGGTGCCGCGTCCCTCGTCATAGAGCTTCTCGTGCCGGCGCACCGCCTTGAAGACCTCGCCCACCTCCTCGCCCATGAGGAAGCAGTTGTGGACCAGGTCCAGTTTCAGCCAGCCATGCAGGGCCTCCAGCTCGTGGATGTAGCGCTGGTAGTCCTTCATGGAGGCGTCAGGGGGCAGTTCAATCATCCCCCTGTCCTCGGTCATGAAGACGGGGGGCGTCAACCGTCAACCGCCTCGCCGCACGGGCTGGCCCGCTCGCGGCTCCAGGGCCGCCGGAAGACAAACATCGGAGGCAATGCATGGGCGCGAGCACCCCGGAATATCAAATCGGCCATTCGGACCCCGAGATGAATCGGCTCCAGCTCCAGGCGGGAGTCTATCGTCCGTTGACGGAGCAGGTGCTTCGCGGCGCGGGACTTCGCCCGGGGATGCGAGTCCTGGACGTCGGCTGTGGCGTGGGGGACGTGAGCTTCATCGCGGCGGAGCTGGTGGGGCCCACCGGGGAGGTGGTGGGCATCGACAGCGCGTCGCGGCCCCTGGAATGGGCGCGCCGGCCGGCCTCGACCTGAGCCTTGAAACGACACGAACCCCCGGCCCGGACGTGAGTCGCGGACCGGAGGCTCGGGAGGTCGACTCCCACGGCATCAGGAATGACGCCGTGGGGTGGTCGCGCCAGGGCTGACTAGTACAGGGTGGTCAGCGCCGTGCGGTCGGAGGCCGTGAAGTTACCCGTCTCCGTCGAGCGGAAGCAGGAGTTCATGAGCGAGCCACCGGTCGAGGCCGTGGTCGGCGTGCCGGAGATGTGGATGGCGCCCACGCCCGCGGTGCCCTCGTTGGAGGCGGAGCCGCCGCAGCTGATGGCGCGGTTGTAGTAGTCAGAGTGACGGAAGCCGACCGTGTGGCCCAGCTCGTGGGTGATGACGTGCTCGTTCACGCCCACGCTGTAGGTGTTGAGGCTGGTGCCGATGTTGATGGTGCCGTAGGGACGGCCGCCGGAGGGGAAGCCCGCCGAGCCGCCAGCGCCGGACGTGGTCCGCGCGCTGATGGTCGCGCTGCACGTGCCGCTGTTGCCACGCACCATGGTGAAGCTCAGGCCCAGCGCGTTGTAGTTCGCGATGGCCGCGTCCAGGCCCTGGCTCAGGCGGGCGTAGCCGTTGAACGCGGACGTGGGGACGATGCAGATGCGCGTGATGCTGGAGCTGACCAGGTTGGTCGTGCGGTACTGCTCCATGGTCTCCGCAGGCTGCTGCAGCATCTCGCGGGACGCCTCGAGCGTCACGTGAGCGTCGCGGCCCACGTACACGTTGCCGTCCGCCACCATGATGTCGTTCGCCGGGAAGCCGGCCTCAACCAGGTTGGAGATGATTTCCTGCTCGACCTGCGACTCATCAACCTGCACGTCGGTGCCGCAGCCAGTCAGCAGCGCGCTACCGGTCATCGCGAGGACAGCAGCTCCCTTGAACATCTTCTGGAACACGGGCATCGGAGATTCCTCGTCCATTCAGACTACGGGGGGACGCGTCATCCGCCTGGTGTCCACCAGCAGCGGCTGCCGCGCTCCCGGGCCCTTGAGCAATTGATGGGCCAATGAGTCTTGCAGAGCGAGAAACCCGCAATCGATGTATAACGTGGAGTATCCGTGCTCCATGTATCCGGGGGCGCTGTGTAAACAGTGTTGACGTGAGGGGGCGTAAGTCCGCGTGGGTCCAGGTGAATTTCGGATTATTTCGAAGCGTTTCGAAACCACACAGTGATGACTGGTTATCGGGCACCCGCTCCCTGGGGCCAGTCCACCCCAGGTGGGGGGCCTCGGAGGGCCCCCTGGGGATGCGCCCCTGCCACACAGTTACATGTAGTTGAATGGCATGGAGACGGCGAGCGTGTGGATGAGCTGATTGCTCTCCGCCGAGGGCCGCCGGGTGAAGGCGTTGAGGTAGCCCACCTCCACGGAGGAGTGGTCTCCATACTTCCAGCCCACGCCGACGAACACGCGGTTCATGTCGAAGCCCGCGCTGGGGCCGCCCTCCACCGAGTTGAGGTGGAAGAAGACCTCGTCCCAGACAATCAGGGACAGCCGCCCCTCCGCGGCCACGGGCTGCGCGCCCCGGAGCATGACGCGCGCGCGCCAGGAGACCTCGGTCGTCCCGGCCAGGAAGCGCTGCTCCAGGCGTGCCCGGAGGTTGCCGCGCACCGAGCCCAGCTTCGGCGTGTAGAGGTACTGCTGGAAGAGGCGGCTCTCTCCCTGCCGCAGGGCCGGGTCTCCGTCCCAGACCCAGAGTGGAATCCAGCCCTGTCCCAGCCACAGGGACATGTCCTGGAACAGCCGCACGCCGCCCGCCGAGCGGAGGATGGCGCGGCCGTCGTCCTTGCTGAAGCGCGGCTGCGCTTCCAGATAGTAGAGGAAGTGGTCTCCGATGCCGCCCTGGGCCGACACGGTGTACCAGAACTGGGCTTCCGACTCGGTGGGGCGGGCCTCCACGGTGCGGATGGGAGCGATGAGCAACAGGCCGATGATGGGAAGGAGTTTCTCCGAGCGCATGGTGCCGAGGCCTAGACCATGACTCGAACACGGGCTCAACCCGGTTGATGATGCGACTGCGACCTGCGTGACGGTGGAGTGCTCGTTCCCGCGGGCGTGAGCAGGGACGGGAGTGATGCTCTTCTTTTCAAGGGCGCGGCGCACCGTGTCCGCTCCTGGCCATCCCCAGCATCGAACCCGCCGATGTGTGTCATATCTGTCGAAAGAGAGGGCGGAGCCGAACGGGGCGTCGCCTGCCTTGGGAGTCCGTCGCCAGTCTATGCGGTGCGTCAGCCGCACCAGACGTGACACGCGAGGGTGACGATGAGTGAGCGCCTGGCTGCGTTGACGGTGTCGGTGGGGCGTGGTTGATGGACGCTCATCGAGACGAGGAGACACTGGGGCATGAGGACTGTCAGCGCATTCAAGTGGGTTCCGCCGTTCGCTCAAGGTCTGGTGCGGGACCTCCGGGTGCGGTGGGCGCTCGAAGAGGCGGGATTGCCGTACCAGGTGAAGCTCATCGACAGCGCGGACCAGGCCTCGGCGGACTATCGCGGGCTCCAGCCCTTCGGTCAGGTTCCGGTGTTCGAGGAGGACGGCCTCGTCCTCTTCGAGTCGGGAGCCATCGTGCTCCACATCGCGAATCAGAGTGACGCGCTCCTGCCGTCGGACGCGGTGGGCAAGGCGCGTGCGGTGACGTGGCTCTTCGCGGCGCTCAACTCCGTTGAAATCGTGATTCAGCCGCTCGCGGAGGTGGACCTGTTCTTCTCCAACGAGGAGTGGGCGAAGCTGCGCAGGCCCGGGGTGGTGGAGGCGCTGAAGGAGCGGTTGGGGGAGCTCGCGGCGCGGCTGGGGACGCGCGAGTACCTGGAGGACCGTTTCACTGCGGGCGACCTGATGATGGTGACGGTGCTGCGCATCCTCCGTCACACGGACCTGCTCGACGGATTTCCCACGCTGAAGGCATACAAGGAACGCTGTGAGGCCCGGCCCGCGTTCCAGCGAGCACTGGCGGCCCAGATGGAGCCGTTCCAGCGGCTCCGCGCCTGAGCCTCCACGGCCAGGCCCGGATGGCACGTGGCGTCGCCATCCGGCGCCGAGCGCGTTCACCGCTGGTCAAGAGCAGGGGATGCGGGGAGGGGACGAGGCCTGCCGAAGAAGACCGGGTCGCCGCCGTCGCACTCCCGAGGCGCATGTCAGGCGTGAGCTAAGGGATGGACCGGCCCACGGAGGGAGCCTTGCTCGCGGGCGGCTCCCTCCGCTCCGCGCGAAAGCGACGCAGACGACGGCTGCTGACCAGGAACCCATCGACGCTCCCTGACGCCGCCCGCGTGAAGGTCACCGCTCCGAGCGACCCGACGAACCGGTCTCCGCCCACGGGCTCCAGTACGACTTCGTCCCGCCGGGGCCAGCGCACCGCCAGCTTTCCGTCCGCGAGGCGCACCGTGTACGTCATGTCGACCTCCTCGCTCCGGTACTGCCCCGCGAACGCCGCCAGGTCCGTGCTCGCGGGCATGGGCGCGCTCAAGCGGATGAAGTCCCTTGTCGTGGGCCAGACGTCCTTGATGCTCAGCTCGCGCGGGGCCTGGGACTTCTGCGCAGCGAAGCGCCACACATGCTTCGACTCGCCGGGGCGGAACGCGCCCTCTCCGATGTGGACGAAGGCCTTGGTCGAGCCGACCTCGCGCAGCGCTCCGTCCTTGAACTCCAGGCGCACGACCTCGTCCGTCAAGGGACTCCAGTAGTTGCCAGCGAGCGCGGACAGCTCCGCCTCCGGCAGCGCGACGGCGGGCGGCATCGTGTCCTTCAGCAGGTCACCCAGATACACCTCGGCCACCTTCCACGAGAGGTCCGTGGAATCAATCGAGCCGCCGTTGCACAGCACGACGATGGCCAGCCGTTGGTCGGGGAAGAGGACGGCCTCCGTGCGGAAGCCGGATGCCATGCCGTCATGTCGCACCGTGCGCAGGCCGCGATGCTCCCCCAGATGCAAGCCACCGCCATAACCCGTCTCGATGCCGCTGTTCAGCTTGCCGGAGGTCTTCATCACCGCCGTCAAGGCCGGCCCGCCGACGCGCCCGTCCATCAGGTTCTGCTCCCATTTCAGCAAATCACCGATGGTGGAGAGCAGATTGCCGGGGCCGTAGTTGTCGGTGTTGGGCATGCTGATTCGCCAGCCACCTTCACTGGGAACGTAGCCCGTGGCGCGCCTGGGAGTGATGGCATTGTGGTCGTCCTGGAACCCGGTGTCGCTCATGCCGAGCGGCTTGAAGAGCCGCTCATTGGCGAAGTCCCGCAGGGACTTGCCGGAGACGCGTCGCACGATGACCGCCTGCAACGTGTACGCGGCATTGCCGTACAGAATCTCCGTCCCTGGCTCGAAGTTCACACCGCGTTGCCGCGTCAGCGCCCACAAGACATCCGCCTCGGTGCTCAGGTCGTCGCCGCGCCAGCCGGCCAGGGTCAGCAACTGGCCCTGCTCGCGCAACCCGTTGGTGTGGTGCATCAGGTGCGCGAGGGTGATGGTCTTGCCGAAGGCGGGCAGCTCCGGCACGTATTTGCGGACATCGTCGTCCAGCGACAACTTGCCCTCCTGCGCCAGCAGCCCGACGGAGAACGCGGTGAACTGCTTGGAGATGGAGGCCAGGTTGAAGACGGAGCGCGGAGTGAGGGGAAGGGCGTACTCCAGGTTCGCCATGCCGTAGCCCCGCGCGTAGTCCAGCACGCCGTCGCGAGAGACTCCCACCGCGCAGCCGGGCGTGGCCTTGCCGCTCCAGGGAGAGAAGATGGCGTCGACCCGTGAGTGACGCTGGGCCCGTGAGCCTCGTGGCGTCTGGGCACTGGCGATGGTTCCTGGCACGAGCCACTGGGTGACGAGGGCCAACAGGAGAAGAGAATAGGGAAGTCGCATGCGCGGGAGGGCTCCTCGAGCGGCGCGCTGAGTCGCCCGCCGTGAGCGGAAGGATTCCCGAGCCTCCGGCGACGAGCAGGGCGTATCTGCGAAGCCCCACCTGGCGTCGGTGAGCCGCGCTTTTAGGGCGGTGAGCCGCCACGCGTGAACGCTTGGAGACGGGGGGCGGGGCACGCCTGCCTGGCGGTCCAGGGCCCGGCTGGCACTGACGGTCCTCGAACGCCTGAGGCTGGGAGTCAGCGCTCAGGCAGGCGAGGCGATGCCCCACAAGCCCACGGTGCCGTCGGGCTCGCCCCAGGCCACCGTCGTCCCGTCCGGGCTGAAGACCGCGTTGCTGCCATAGAAGTCGTTGTCGACCTCGTAGCGGAACACCCGGGCACCCTCGTCCACGCTGAGCACGAGGAAGCCGAACTTCGTCACCGCGAGCAGCCCGCCGTCCGGACTGAAGGCCGCGTGGCGTGAGCCCGGCACGGGGCCCGACAGCGTCCCGCCCAGGCTCCAGTCGCTCACGTGGAAGCGCTGGATGCCGGGACCCGTCGTCGTCGCGACGAGCTGAGTGCCCGAGGGGTCGAAGGTGACGTTCACGAACTGCTCCTCTTCCTCCTCGTGGACGTGCACGAGCTGGCCCGTCCTGGCGTTCCAGAGGACGACCCGCCCTTGGAGACAGGCGGCGGCGAGCCACTGCCCGTCGGGAGAGAAGGCCAGCCCCACGACCTCCCGCTGCGGCCCCGCGAGTCTGCCCAGGGACGCCCAGGCCCCGGTGTCCCAGAGGAGCACGCCGCTCCCCTGGTCATGCATGGCCAGCCGGGTCCCATCCGCGCTGGCGACGAGTCCCCAGGACTCATGGTCCGGGAGCTTCGCCTGACGCAGGAGCTCGCCTCCGGACTCGGCGTACAGGCCCAGCTCGAAGCGGGTGTTCGTCACCGCGATGCCCCCGAGCGCGGGCAGCGCCTGCATCGCGACGCCCTTGGGCACGACGACCTCTCCGGCCAGGGCCTCCTGTCGTCCCTCACGCCAGTGCCACCAGCGCAGCCGCTCATCCCCCCGGTGCTCCAGGGTCACCAGCAGGTGGCCGCTCGGAGAGAAGCCGACCTTCTGGTACTCGACCCGCTGTTGGCTGGGCGTGCCCCAGCGGCCCAGGAGCGACCAGCGGTTGCCATTGTCGGGACGCAGCACCTGCTTCATCACCACACCACCTCGCGTCGAAACCCCGAGGCCCCCCGCATGCTCCCAGGTGGCCTCGGGTCGGTCATCATGCACTACGGCTCCAGGTCGAAGTGCGTCTGCTTGCCCCAGTACTTCTCCAGCTCCAGCAGCTCCTGGCCGAACTCGTCCAAATCATTGGGGCTGCGGTTCACCATGGACGCGAACCAGTTGCGTATCTGCTTGCTCACGCCGATGGTGTCGTCCGCCCACTCGGGCAGGCTGAAGACGTACTCGACACTCCCGAGGTCATCCTCGATGGTGACGCCCGTCACCTTGACCGCGATGGCGTCCCGGTTGGTGTTTCCCTTCACGGTGGTGATTTCCCGCCGGAAGTACGGCGGCTTCGTCGACGTCCCCGGGGAGATGCGGACCACGGAGAAGTCGTCGTGCACCCAGTTTCCGTCCGCGTTCTTCGTGAAGCCCCGGGCCTGGAGCTCGGCCTCCAGCTGGGCCACCGTCTTGCCCTTCATGGTGCCCATGCTCTTGACGTGCCCGCCGTTGGCCACCGCGTGACTCCTCTTCGCGGCGGGAATCTGGAGCATCGACAGCTTCTCCAACTGGAGCAGTCCGGCCTTCTTGAGGTGCTTGGCCAGGCGCTGGACAGCGGAGTCTCCCAGGCCATTGAGGAGTCGCTCCACGTCCTTGCCTGACAGGCCATCCACATGGTCGATGGCTTCCTGGCCCAGCCGCTCCACCAGCTCCTCGCGCTTCACCTTGTCGGGGATGTCGTACCAGCGCTTGATGAGCGCCTCGCAGCGGTCAGCCACGACCTTGCCCACCGGCGTCACCGCGTTGCCGACGGCGCGCCAGAACCGGCCGGTGCCGACGACCATGCCCATGGCGGTGAACACGCGCTCGCCCGTGGACAGCTGCGTCCCGTTGGGCATGCACGTCTCCCAGCCGGTGATGACCTCGCAGAAGTCGATGAAGTCACCGACGGGCGTCATGCCGACGCCGAAGAGCGCCACCTCCTTGATGATGACCTGGGCCGAGTCGCCGATGCTCAGCAGCGTGGAGATGATGCTCGGGTCCTCCACCGCCGCGCCGTCCTCCACGGACTGCCAGCCGCCGTGGAGCCCGTCGAGCGTGTTGAGGATTTCGTTCTGCTGCGCCGTCGGCGCGTCGCCCTGCCAGAGGTTGAGGTTGGACTGGAGGCCATCGGCCTGGTGCGCGGCCTCGGGGCGCTTGCGCAGGTAGGCGATGAGCGCCTTCGTCGACGGGCGCACCGGGGTGTCGAGGAACCAGCCGGCCTCGTCCATGGACTCGCGCACGACGTTCCACACCATGTCGCGGGCGTTGATGAACGCACCGACCTCCTCCATGGACACGCTGGCGCGGCTCTGGATGGCCTTCTCGAAGATGCCCTGGTTCTGCCTCCAGCTCCGGACGATGGTCATGAAGCCGCTGCGGTTGACCACCACGCCCGCGCTCCGCGTGGTCTCCAGTTGCTGCAGCACCTGCGTCGCATAGGCGAGGTAGGGGTCGTTGTCCGGGTCGAAGTCGTCGCCCACGTCCAGGTCCGGCGTCTCCACGTCGGGGATGGAGCCGGGGTCCAGGTCCGGGTCATACGTCCCCGAGTCGCCCAGGTCCGGCGAGCCCGTGGGAGGTGTCCCGGCGAGCCAGTCATCCAGCCCGCCCATCTGCCCTCGGAAGTCGGACATGATGCGGTCGATCTCCGTGCGGAGCGCCGCCAGGTCTTCCTTCAAGTCCCGCAGCAGCTGCTGGAGCTGGCTGAGGACGCGCGGGTCCACGCCGCCGTAGCGCGACAGGATGTCGTTGAGGTCCGCCTCGGTGATGGAGTCGAGCGGGCGCTTGGACAGCTCGTCGATTTCGCCCTTCAGCTCGGCGAGCAGGTCCAGCTCCGCCTGGGCCCGCGCGAGGTCCCCGTGGATGCTCAACAACTGCCACTTGCGGTCCTCCAGCACCCTCTCGAGGTTGGCCAGGTTCTCCGACAGGCGGGGGTTGATCTCCTTCAGGTCGAGCGCCACCGACGTGGTGCCCGAATAGGCGGTGCCCCGGCGCTTGACGAGGAAGAGCGGCCGGGCCGTCAGCCCACCGGTCTCCAGCTGCACGATGTCATCGGTGATGACGCAGCTCTGGTCGGGCTGCGCGAGCATGACGTTGAAGTAGAACTGGTTGGGACCCCAGCGCAGCAGCGTGGCGTTGAACGGCGCTCCGAAGATGTTGGTGTCGTTGCCGTGGGAGTCGACCCGGTAGTGGCCGGGAATCGTCCGGGTCGGCAGCGGCATCGCGTTGATGGAGAAGTTGGCCTGCCCCTCCTGATGGAGCCGGCTGGTGTCCTGGCAGCTGCCTTCGCTGCGGTAGGACGTGGACTGCCAGGCAATCAGATAGTCGCGGTAGGTGGCGGCGCGCGCGGTGGCGGGCGCGAGGACCGCCCAGGACAGCAGCAGGGCGAGTGCCCGAAGGATGGATGAAGTCATGGCGGGCCTCACAGGTCCGAGGAGCGCAGCGCGACATCATGCGCGAGCACTGCCTGACGGAGATTGGCGTTGTTGAGGTGGGTCTCCACGTCCACGAGGAGCGCCTCGGAGACACCGGCCCTCCGCATGTTGGTGACGTTGAGCCGCACCATGTTGGGAAGCGTCGTGTTCAGGTAGTTGCGGGCGCTGGTGAACTGCCTGCGCAGGGCAATGCAGCCCGTCTCCATCCAGGGCGTGGAGGTGGTGGAGACGTTGGCGCACAGCGGCTCGAGCTGGAGGATGCTCTCGAAGTCGACGTGCTTGCCCGCAAGGAAGAAGTACTTCAGGTTCCTGCTGCGGGGCGGCAGCTGCCACAGCGCGGTGGTCCGCTGGTTGGCATTGGCCAGGAAGGCCTCGGAGGCCTTGAGCGTCGCCGCGGTGGCGAGCGTCTGCCGGGTGGCCGCGTTCGCCTGGGACGTCACGAGCGCGCCCCGGCGCAGCCGCATGCCCTCCAGCAGCTTCGCCACGGCCGTGGCGACACGGGCATACCGTGCATCCGCATAGCTGGAGATGTTGTTGAGGACGATGGCGGAGCGCTCGGTGAGGTTCACCCGCGGCAGGTTGTTCTGCGTGAGGAAGGCCGCGAAGGGCTCGGTGGCAAGCAGGTGCCGGGCGTGAATCTGCCCCATCGCATGGACCAGCCGCCGTGCGTCCATCTGGAGCTGCTGCGGGCGCTGGCTCTCCGTGCGGCTCAGGTCCACCAGCTCCACCTGGAGCGCGCCCAACTGCGCGAGCGTCGCGGCGGAGGCGCGGGTCGCGATGTCCTCGAGCTGCGCGAAGACAGCGGCCTCGCCGTCGCGGTACGTGACGAAGGCGGCCAGGGTGGTGGTGACCTGCGGCTCCAGCGCCTCCAGGGCGAGCTGGTAGGACGCGAAGTGGTGCTTGTACTCCTCCAGCGTCTCGCGCTGGGTCGCCAGCTCCGCGCTGGCGGCGCGCTGTTCGGCCGTGGCCCGCGCCTTCAGTCCGTCACCCACGCGAGCGCGGGCATCGGTGCGGCGCTTGTTCCTGCGGTCGAGCTCGCTCTGGGAGGGCCCCACCATGTCCTCACCGACGCTCTCCATCTTCTCCAGGCTGGTCTCGTAGATGGCCATGGACGCGCCGAGGGACAGCCGGAAGTAGCCCTGGACCTCCTCGGTGCGCTGCACCCAGATGCTGGGGTTGGCGCTATCGCCAGCGGGAGCGAAGACGTAGGGCGGCTTCGACTTGCATTGCGAGTGAAGCTCCGGGTCCGTGAAGGTGTTGCAGAGGGCCTCCTGCGTGGGCTTGAACTCGCTCAGGAGCGAATCGATGCTGGTGCCTCGGGGCTTGCACAGCGTCCTGCCCTTCGCCCAGAAATAGACCTCCACGCAGACCTGCTCGGAGGCCAGGGGGCTGGTGGTGTCGGCGACGGGGGCCTGGGTTTCAGGCGGGGGCGGAGCGCTTTCGCTCGTGCCGCAGCCGGTGGCGCCCAGGGTGAGCATCAGCGCACCGAGGACGCGTCTCCTCATGCTTCTCTGTGTCTGGGTCATTCTTGGGTCTCCCATGATTCGAGTCCTTTCACGCTCGGGAGCGCGGGCTAGAGACAGCCTCCGCCGTTGGCGAAGTCCGGGTAGCACTGCGCGCCAAACATCCGGACCTTCCAGAGGAAGTAGGTGTTCTGGTGGTCGGGCCGTCCCTTGACGCTGACCTGGAACCGCACGTTCTGGTTGGGGAGCACGAGCGCCTGGAGTTCGTGCATCTGCCGGAGGTTGGTGATGTTGATGCGACTGGTCGCGAGGTCCACCCAGGTGGCGCCATCCTGCCGCTGGAGGCTCAGGAGGACTTCGCTCTGGGCCGGAGAGGGAATCCCCGGCTGGTTGGGGATGAGCAGCTCGACGGAGCCACGGACGAGGCCCGGCACGTCCTGCGGATGCTGGTAGTAGCCGAGCGTCTGTGCGATGGGGACAAAGGCATCCACCGCATCGACTCGCACGTCGACGCGGCCGTAGTAGAGGGAGTAGGAGTCGTACCAGGAGTTGTAGGTCGCGTTGAAGACGGCGTTGCCTCCGCGCCAGTCCATGGTGGCCCGGCTGGCGCCGGTGCACGGGGCGAACTTGCCGCCGTACTGGTCGAGCGCCCAGTAGCACCAGCCCGCCGGCATCATGTCCGGACGCAGCAGCGGCAGGTTGATTTCATAGCCATGCACGATGATGGGCGGAGGCGGGTCTCCCACCGGCTCGCACGTCGAGCACGGGAGCTCCTGGGTGGTGGTGTCGAGCGGGGCCTGTTCTTCAGGGCCGCCGTCCGGAGGAGCGCCGCACGCGGTGGCCGCGAGCAGGCAAAAGAGGGCCATTCCCTGGATGGGGAGTTTCATGGTGTTTCCTTGGAAGATGTCTTGGTGAGAGGGGTTGAGGACGGGGACGCTCAGGGCGTCACCCAGGGGGCGAGCTGCGCCCGGGCCAGGTCGAGCTTCGCCTGGGCGGCGGCGGCTTCTTGCGCGGCCACCTGGTACTGCGCCTGGTATTGCTCCTTCGCGCCGGCCGCGGAGAGCGCGGAGAGCTTCTGGATGACGGGGAGCGCCTCGGGGCCGATGAGCTCCTCCAGCGTCTTCGGCGAGCCATCCGGGTGGTGGTACTTCGTCGGGTCGCTCAGCGAGCCCAGGACGAAGTAGAAGTTGGCGAGTATGCCGGCCTCCTCGTCGTTGAGCACGCCCGCGCAGCCCATGGCCGCCTTGAAGATGATGGGGGCGGCTTCCTGTCCCTGGACGTGCAGGGCATGCGCCGTCTCATTGGTGAGGTCCACGAGGAAGCTGTTGGCGAGCGTCTTCATGAAGTCGAACGCGGCGCTGTACTCGACGAGGCTGGCCAGGTGGTCGCGCTGCGTCGTCTTCGTGGTCAGCGCCGCCTGGAGCGCCTGGAGGATGTCCTGGGCCTGGGTGGCGTTGTCCACGTCCACCTCGTTCCAGGTGATGCTGAGGGAGACGCGGCAGGTGTCGGCGAACGCGGCGGTGCCCGTCCACGCGGAGGAGTCCTTGAGCTCCAGGGAGGCAATCAGCTCCCGGTCCAAATCCCGGAGGGTGACCTCCGGAGTCGACATGAAGGTGTAGCGGGTGGCGGGCGTGCCCGGAGGCGTCAGCGTCACCTCCAGGGGGAACTGCGTGGAGCAGTTCCCTGTCATCACGCGCCGGAGGATGGTGCGCAGCGGGACGGCGGTGGCGAAGTCCGTGGCGGTCAGTGTCTGGGTGGGAATGGAGCAGCGGCTGAGGCGCCCGTTCCCCATCGTGCAGTGGGACGGCGAGATGAGGTCCACCGTCGTGGTTTCGGCGAGCGCGGGCGCGCTCCACACGAAGGAGGAGAGGACGCCTGCGGCGAGTGCGAGTCTGGCATTCATGATGGCTTGTGCATGGGCGGGCATCCGGCCGGCACCCGGAAAAACCCGTGGAAATGAGCCCCCACGGCTATACGCGCGCATGGGCGGATGTTGGTTCTGGCCCACGGACACGACAACGCACGTGGCTGCCTGCCGGGCCGCCACGTGCGTCTCGACTTGACTGAGATTGAGAGCTTGAGACGGAGAGGAGCTGCCTGCGGAAAGGCATTGAACGGTGAAATCGTTCAGTCCTGACGGAGGGAGTCAGTGCTCGCCGTCACGAGTCCCGGGTGCTGCGGAAGAGCTCATAGCGCTCTTCGAGGTACTCCGGTCGAGGACGCTGCGCGGGATGCAGGGGCAGGATTCCCAGCGGCTTGCCCGCGAAGCCCTTGAGTCCGTGCTCCAGCGTGGGTCCGTCGTGCTCATCCATCAATCGCTGCGCGATTTCGATGATGCCATCGGGGCGGATGCCCATCAGGTCCGCGTCGAACGCGCCGTGGTGGAGCTTGCAGAGCGACAGGCCGTTGGCGACCTCGGGACGGCCGCGCACGTCCCGGTCCGGGAGGATGTGGGCTGCGTCTAGCAGCTCCCTGCGCGGAAAGCGGCAGACGGCGCAGCGCTGCTCGTAGGCGTGAAGGACATGCTGACGAAAGGCTACCTGGTGCAGTCGCTTCTTCACCTCTACCGTCGTGTAGCGACGCTCCAGGGTGAGCAGCTTCGGGTCCGCCACATAGCTCCCCGGTGCTCGCACCTGTGCTCCAGGTGGGCCAGAGGACACCGTGAAGGACTTGGCAGTCAGGTCCACGCCTGAGATGTAGACGGGCCAGATGGGGGCGTAGAGACCAGGTTCGATTCCGTAGAAGTAGATGAGAGGCGCATCCAGCTCCATGGCGCGCACGAGGCGTCGGTTGTCGCGCCCCTCGACATCCTCTCCCTGGAACCGGTAGTCGAATCCCTCGTCCGACGGCAGGTCGTCATATCGGGCCTCGCGTCCCTGGCGCGGCACCGTGGTCTTGATGGAGAGGGCGGACTCGCGCATCTGTCGAGGCCAGAAGATGCCGCGCGCCCGGTTCGCGAAGTAGAGCGTCTCCCCCTTGAAGGAGAAGCCCATATTGATGACGTCCCAAGACAGGACGTCGCCATGTCGACGCACCCGTTCCTGCAAGGCGTTGATGGCGGCGAAACGGATGGGCCAGTCAGGGTCCTGGGACATGGGCACCCGGCACCGGGTCAGGGACGGCACCGGGGTCTGACCAGGCTACCAGGTTGCCGTCCTGGGGGGCCGAGATGCCGTGGTCTTGTCACGGCAGTCCCGTGGTGCGCGCGCACCTCTGACGAGGTAGCGCGCCGAAGTCTTGTCTCGCGCCAACGCACGGGCGCATGGCCACTCAGGGTCCTGTCAGTGCATCCACCGCCTGGGATTGGCTCCATGTCCTCGGACCGGGTGCCCTCGGAGGCCGGCTTGCTCCCGCGAATTCCCACACCTTGAACCCTGTTCAGAGGCCGCTCGACAATCCCGCGCCTGGCCTGCTCGTGGGTACGTGGCCGGAGACGTCTCCATTCCACTCTCGCGAGGGCCTCTTCATGGCAGACACACTTCCGATTCAAATCGTGAACAAGACTCCCTATGCGGACAGCGATATCTGGCTCGTGACCACTGGACAGCAGCAGCCAGACAGTCCGGGAGAGGGGCGATTCCACCCGTGGTATCGCCTGGCCGACGCGAGGACCGGCGCGCTCCAGCAGATTGAGCCGGGCGACGAGAAGAACGGACTCCTCGACTACGGCATCAACCTGGGGACCGGAACCGATGGGGGGAAGATGCTGCTGCCCGCGCTCAACGGCGGCGCGCGCATGTACTTCTCGGTCAAGGACAAGCTGAAGATGAAGGCGGCCCGCATCATCGGCTCGCCCTACTTCAACAACACGACGCCGAACGGCTGGAGCACCCACGGCGACAACTTCGGAACGCTCTTCGACTGGTGGGAGTTCGTCAACCTGCCGAAGGACCCGATGACGGGCTTCAATGCGAACCTCACGCAGGTGGACATGGTCGGCCTCCCCATGTCGCTGAGTGTGTACGGCAAGGATGCGCCCGGCGGAGACGAGGTCGGCTTCAAGGCTGGCGCGCGCTCGAAAATCCTGTCGGAACTCAAGGCCACCCCCGGGTGGGAGAAGCTCGTCATCCAGAATGGCGGGCAGGACATCGTCGCCATCGCGCCGTTTCACGGCATCGAGAACGGTGCGTTCAGCCCGACGTACTTCGACCCGTACATCGACGCGGTATGGGAGTACTACGCGGCCAGCGGCCCCCATCGCCTGGGGGTCGAAGTCGAAGCCGGGGTGTATTTCGTCGGGTCCGTCGAGGCCTCGGGCCAGTTTGTCTTCCAGCAAGCGGCCGTCGCCGGGAGCGTGCAGCCAGCGTTCTCGAAGCCGACGACCTTTCAGGTGTTCGCAAACCAGGTCAACGCCCAGGAGGGCGGGGGCCTTCACGGCTCCCAGATTCAAGGCGCGCTCGCCCCTGCGCTCAATCGAACGGTGCTGCTAGCGCAGGACCGTCTGGGCGTCATCAGCGGAACCGAGGCGTGCAAGGAGACCCTGCGGGACAGCTACCAGCCCTGGAAGGGCCTCACGAATCACTACGCCCGCGTGGTGCACGCCAACGCCATCGACGGCCGCGCATATGCGCTCGGCAACGACGACAACTGCGACGGAAGCTCGTTCACCGTCTCGCGGCAGCCCACGAGGGCGACCATCACCCTCGAGGCCTTCTGACGGCCGATAGAGAGACCTCGAACGGCTTCGTCGCGGCGGGCTGGAGCTGGGGGCACCGGCCCTGGCCCTGGCCCGCAACGACGAAGCCGTCGAGCGGAGCCTGGGTCACCGCCGGGTGCGGCTATTGGCTCCAGTCCTGGAATGGCGACGACGAGTTCGAGTGCGTGAACTGAGGGAGGCGCCTGCCCGACGGCCGTGAGCGCACCTGCTCCGGGCGCCTGGAAGCTCGGGCGCCCGTCCGTCGGGCCGTCCGCTTGAATGCGGTCCTCGGGGATATGACGTTTCCCGTCCAGGTTGGATGGGAGCGAGGACCCCATGAGCGAGGAGACAACAGCGCCCCTGCCTCACGGCACGCGGGACAGCGGCATTCCCGCGCGCTTCTTCGCGGACCCCGACTTCGATTTCGAGGCGCGGATGGCCCTGGGGCTCGCGTCGCAGGGGGTGGGCGATATCGGCGGCGTGCTCGTGACGCTCGAGTCCATCGAAGAGGGGAGCGCGGAAGGGTGGTTCCAGGCCTGGAAGGCTTCCGCGGAGCGGCTGCGTGCCCAGGCGGAGTCGAGCGCGGCCTCCGGACATGAGGAGAGCGCTCGGTGGTTCTTCCTGGCCGCGTCGGAGGCCTACTCGCGCGCGCTCGCCTTCGTCACGGGCCTGGCGGACCCCGGCGTCCTGGCGCCGACCTTCGCCCTCCATCGACGGTGCTGGGACGCGGTCGTGGCCTACTCCGAGGGCTGCTTCCTCCGGGTGGAGGTTCCCTACGAGGAGGGGACGCTGCCCGGCTACCTCCTCCGTCCAGATGCCTCGGGCGCGGCGCGGCCGACGCTCGTGCTGACCAATGGCAGTGACGGCTCGCTCACGTCGCTGTGGGGCACGGGCGCCTCGGGAGCGCTGCGACGGGGCTTCAATGCCTTCGTGTATGACGGCCCAGGCCAGCAATCGCTGCTGTTCGAGCAGGGCATTGCCTTCCGACCGGACTGGGAGGCGGTGCTCACTCCTGTCGTGGACACGCTGGTGTCCCGCCCGGATGTGGATGCACGGAGGTTGCTGGCCTACGGCATCAGTCAGGGTGGCTACTGGCTTCCTCGTGCCCTGGCCTTCGAGCCTCGCTTCATCGCCGCCGTGGTGGACCCGGGAGTGATGGACGTGTCCACGTCGTGGACGTCACACCTGCCGCCGGAGCTCATCGCGCTGCTGCACGCGGGAGCGCGGGAGCCGTTCAACGAGGCGATGCGCGAAGTGGAGGCGGACCCTGTCATGGCCCGCGTCATGGCCTTCCGGAGCAGACCCTACGGCACCGGGACGCCGTTCGACACGTTCTCCCAGGTGCTGCGCTACCACCTGCGCGACGTCGTGGAGCGCATCCGCACCCCCATGCTCGTCCTCGACCCGGAGGGCGAGCAGTTCTGGCCAGGCCAGGCGGAGGCCCTGTTCCAGGCGCTGCGTGGCGACAAGGAGCGCGTCCGCTTCACCCGCGAGGAAGGGGCGGACTCCCACTGCCAGCCCTTGGGCAGGACGCTCACGGACCTGCGCATGTTCGACTTCTTCGCCGACCGGCTCGCCCGCGTCCGCACGCACTGACCGCCGCCGCGCTATCTCCGGCGAGGCTTCTTCACGGGTCGGGCCTCGTCCTGATGTCGCTGGATGCGTCGGCCGATTCCCTCCAGCATGAAGTCGAGGCTGTTCTCGAACTCCGCATCGACATCCAGCGCCCGCATGCGAGACAGGGTGTGCTTCACGCCAGGGTAGTCCTTGGCGGGAAGGGCCAGGGCCGCGCTGTGGAAGCGCTGAAGGGGAGGGGACGCACCGTTGTCCCTGGCGGCCCACTGCTCCTGGCGGCGGATGGTGCCCGCGAGCCAGGAGAAGAACGTGTTGTGCAGGTCCCCGGCCTCGCTCCAGGGCACCCCCGCGTCATGGAGCATGCTGACGGTGCGCTCCAGCACGAGGAGCGCTCCGTGCACGGCCGGGCCTTCCTCCAGGAGGTAGTCCATCACGCCCCAGTGGGCCAGGCCGAGCATGCGAACGCGCAGCGCGACCTCTCGCAGCCAGTCGAGCGGCGCGAGGGTGGTGTCGGGAAGCACGAGCTGCTCGAAGATGTGCTCCACCACGCGCGACACCAGCTCCTCGCGGTCGCCGACGTGGTTGTAGAGCGCCATGGGCGTCGCGCCGATTCGCTCCGCCACGGCGCGCATCGAGAGCTTCCTCAGCCCGCTCTCCCGCACGAGCTCCGTGGCGGCCTCGGTGACCAGCGGGAGGGACAGCCGAGGGGGGCGGCCAATCGCCTTCTTCGCCTTCTGTCCCTCCGGAGCTTCGCGACCAGCCATCCCACTCCTCCCGCCGCCGCGCGAGCCACACCACGGCGCGGGCCAACGTAGTCGGCTCCGCGAGACGCGCAAACGGGTTCTTCACCCCGCATCGTCAGCGAGTCCGTCCCCCAGGTTCCAGTGTTCCTGGAGCGCCGCCTGGTCCGCGAGGAGCGCGGACAGCCCACCGACGCGTTCGAGCACCGCATCACGCGCTCGCAAGACCTTCCGCCGGACGGCGGCCACATCCGTTCCGAGGAGGACCCCCTGGTGCTTCACGAGCTGGCCGCGAACCATCACCGACTCGACGTTCCCCGCGTGCGCCTGCATCACCACCGCATCACGAGGCCGGCCCAGCGGCGTCATGTTCAGGGCGTCGGCGGAGAGCACCACCAGGTCCGCCCACTTCCCGGGACGAAGGGAGCCCGTGACGGCCCCGAGCCCGATGGCGTCGGCCGCGTCCTGCGTCACCATGCGGAGCATGCGGCCCGCCTTCAGGTCGAGCCTCCTGGGCAGGCCCGCGAGCGCATTCGCACGGCCTCGCTCGGACTGGAGCGCCAGCCGCATGGCGGTGAACAGCTCGCCTCCGTTGCTGGCCACGACATCACAGCCCAGGGTGGTGCGGACGCCCGCACGCAGGGCGCGCCCGACGACGGGGAACCCCATGCCCATCTGGAGCTCCGACTCCGGCGTGGCGCTGATGGAGCCTCCACTGTCGGCGATGCGGGCCAGGTCCTCGTCACCGCTGAACGTGCAGTGCACGAAGAGGAGGTCCGGGCCGAGCAGTCCGTCGCGGCCCAGTTGCTCGACTTCGCTCGGCCCCGTGACGGGCCACGCCGAGCAATGCAGGGTGATGGGCACGCCCAGCTCGCGCGCGGAGAGAAGCTCCGCTCGACTCTGCTCCCACGGCACCTGCATCTCGGAGAGCGCGATACCCAGCCGCACCCGCCCGCTGTCGGAGGCGAGAGGCCCCTCACGGAGCCGGCGCGCGTCCGCGAAGCGATGCTCGGGGGTGGGGAACGCGGGACTCGGCGAGGGGCCCTGCGCATGGCCATAGGCGAAGAGCGCCTGGATGCCCGCATCCTGGAGCCCTTGGAGGGCCGCGTCCGCGTGGGCTGGCGAGGTGATGCAGTGGGAGTAGTCGACGAGCGTCGTGATGCCCGCGTCGAGCGCCTCGAGTGCCCCCGCGAGGGTGCCCGCATGGACATCCTCTGGAAGGAAGACCGGTGAGAGCTTGACCCGGACCGCCGCGAGGTAGTCGAGCACCGTCCAGTCGCCGCCCAGCGCGCGCAGCGGCGTCTGCCAGGTGTGCCGATGGGTGTCGATGAGCCCCGGCATCACCAGCTTGCCGGCGAGCGGGAGCACCCGGCAGCCCTCCACGCGCAGCTCCCGGCCCATCGCGGTGATGCGCCCGTCCTCGATGAGGATATCGCCGCACGGAAGGTCTTCGAAGTCCGGGTCCCCCGTCACCACGGTGGCACCTTGGAGAAGCCATCGCTCTGTCTGGGTCATCTCCAGGAGAATTAATTTACGCTGTATATTAAGTCAAATCCGCCGATTGGCGCGGTGCGTCCATGCCGGCTCGACGCGCGCGCCGAGGCCGCGAGGTGCGAAGGCTCCGTGACAGCGGAGTCGCGGTGTGCAGCGCGCTACACCCCCAGTCACGGAGGTAACCACTCGAAACATCTGGAATCGGCCTTGGCCCATGCATTGCTCAAGAGGGGACATGTACCCACACCCCTTTCCAAGGAGCAGTTCATGAGGAACGCCAGGTCCTGGCTCGCCGGCGTCGCGGTGTTCGCACTGGTCGCCACGGGATGCGACAGCGAGAACCCGCCCGATGCGCAGAAGGTCGCGGACGTCACCGCCAGCCGTTCAGCGGAGATGGTGCGAGGCGTCAGCGCGAGCGTACGGACGATGAACGGCCTGCCCGCCGTGGACAGCCTGGAGGAGGCCCTGTCCGTCTTCAGCGCGGGCTTCGAGGGCGTCCCCCTGCCGGCGCTCCCGAGCGAGGAGGCGGAGGAGGAGGACGGCTCGTCGCTCCCCGACTTCTCCAACGAGGCCGAGACGAATGCCCAGGCCGAGCGCCTGGAGAAGTATCTGCGCGAGCGCGTCTTCACCGCCGAGCACGTGGAGTCGACGGAGGGGGACTCCACCGTCTTCCTGCTCAAGGGCGAGAATGTCTGCACCGATGGCAGCCAGGCGGCGGACACCGACTGCGTGAAGTTCGTGAACCAGTCCGAGCTGCGCATTCGCGCGACGACCCTGGACGATGACGGGCTGGAGCTGACGTTCCTCATCGGTTCGAAGAAGGCCCAGCCCATGTCGCTGCGCTTCCTGCCGAAGGTCATCGCCCTGGTCGTGGACCTGGGGGGCGTGAAGAGCGCGGTGCAGCAGCTCGACGCGGAGGCGGCCGCCGCGCTGCCGACGGTGATGGTGGGGCAGGTGGAGCTGAAGGTGACGAAGGAGGGCGCGCAGCACTGGATTGTCAGCGGCTCCATCCTCCAGGCGCTGCGGCTGGAGCTGACGGATGAGGATGGCACCCTGGCCATCTCCTCGGCGCGCGCCGTGCCGCTGGTGGAACTGGAGGCGGATGGCGTGGCGAAGCGCGCGCGCTTCCTGCTCGACTTGAACACCACCGAGGTGAGCCTGCCGTACTCGGGCGTCGCGCCCGCGCTGCGGGGCAAGAACTGGACGGCGTCCCTGTCGGGCCTGTCGTTCACGCTGGAGGCGACGGAGAACCAGAAGGACTTCACCGTGGGCCACGTGGGGCTTGGAGACGCGCAGAGCTTCTTGAGCCTGGGCGCCGACAAGCTCTTCACGCTGGACCTCAACAGCCAGTCCGGCCGCCACTTCGACCTGAATCTGTCGCGCGGCGATGACGGGCTGCCGCTGGTGCGCGTGCAGCCGGAGGTGGACCTGGTGGCGCGCTTCTTCCTGGCGCCGCTCAAGGCGGACTCCGAGATGGAAGTGCCGTCCGCGTACGAGGAGGCGACGTATCGCGTGCGCTTCACCGGTGGAACCGGAGGCCCGAGCCTGCGTCCGGTGCGCGCCAACACCACCACCGGCTTCAAGGGCGGCCTGCAGGTCGTGACGGGCGAGCTGTCGCTCACCGCCGGGACCTCCAGCGTGGCCGTCTCCGCGGGCCAGTGCCTGGTGGGCCGTGAGACTTCGAGCGGCGGTGGCTCGCTGCTCGACTACCTGCAGGCGGGCAGCTGCCAGTAGCCCGCGGTCAGCGCTGAAGCACGAGAGCCGCGCTCCACTCCAAGGTGGGCGCGGCTCTCTTTCATTCGAGCGAGGGGCTCAGCTCTTCCGGCGACGACGCAGTGCCAGGGGAAGGGCGAGCATCGCCAGCGCGCCCAGGGAGGCACCGCCCGCGGCGGCGCAGCCGCCCCCATCATCGTCCCCCGGGCCAGGACCCGCGGGCGAGCCCTTGCCCACGGTGATGGACAGCGTCGTGGTCGCGGCCCGGTCCCCCTCGCTGGTGAGGTCCGCGTCGGCGGAGTTGCCAGCGCCGAAGAGCGAGAGGGTGACGTCCGTGGACGGCGCGATGACGGAGAAGGTGAAGCGCAGCTCGTTGCCGCTGAACTCCATGGGCCGGGTGTGGACCAGCTCCGCTCCCAGCTTCTTCATGTTGGCGCCCGCCTGGAGGACGGCCTCGGTGCTGCTCACCGCGATATCCGCGCCTCCGGTCCTCGCGGCGCCACCCCGGATGATGAAGCTGTACTGGCCGGTGGCGCCGGGCTCCAGGCTCGTGGGCCCCTCGAACGCGACGGTGGGAAGCGCGCCTCCTTTGTGACACGTGCTGCACGTCGCTCCGTCCTTGCCCGTATGCCCGGTGATGCCGGTGCTGGTGGCGAAGGCCGGGAGGGACCACAGCGACGAAACCGCGAAGATGCCCGCGAGACGGAACAGAAGACGCATCGATTCTCCAAGAGGACCATCAGGTGTGACGGGGGCTGTCCCCGGTTCCTTTCACACACACGTCTGTCTGGAACCGGGGACAGGGGACTTGCAGGAACAGGCTTGCTTCAGCGCAGCTGGACGAAGGAGAAGGAGAGGCCCCGCGTGGTCAGCGTGGGCCTGCCGCTCTCACCCAGCACCCGCAGCGTCGTCGACGCGGCGCCCGCGCCGAACTCGGTGTAGAGCGTCTGGTTCTCCGACTCGTAGAGGAAGATGCTGCCGGAGGTGGAGGGGAACTCGGACTTCCGCGTGGCGACCAGCGTGCCCAGGTTCAGCTCCCACCACTGCCACCCCGTGCCGCTCGCGATGGTGCGCGGGTGGGTGCCTTCGAGCACCGGCGCGATGCTCTCGTCCAGCACGCGCACGTACGCGGTGCCCTGGGGGCCCGGGATGAGCGCGCCCGCGGTGCCGCCACCCACCAGGCCTTCGAGAGACCGGTAGAACGTGGGGTCGATGGTGCGCGTCTGCGGGTTGAACTTGAGCAGGCACGGCTCCGGCGCGTCCGCGCCCTGCACCCGACGAACCGCGGCGCCGTACGCCTCGGTCGCGAGGAACACCGTGCCGTCGGAGCCGACGGCGATGTCGTGGGTGTAGCCACAGCGGTCATCGGTGGCGATGGTGGCGGCGTCCGTCGTCGTGTCGATGGAGACCACGCCCGCCTTGCGGGTGATGCCGATGCCAGACACCGGCCGCCAGCCGACCGGCATGATGAACTGATTGCCGACGCGGGCGACGGCTCCCGAGAAGGCCAGCACGGTGTCGGGGATGACCAGCGCGGGGAGCGGGATGCTGCCCGTGACAGTCATCGCCGTGGGGTTCCAGATGACGACCTGCGCGGTGGCTCCGTCGAAGAAGTAGGCCTTGGTGTCGGAGACGAAGTGGAAGTTGGCCTGGTACTCACCGAGCGAAGTCACACCCAGGCTTGAAAAGCTCACGGTCCCCGCCTCGTCCAGGCCGCGACTGTCATTGAGCTTGTAGCGGGTGACGACCGCGCTCTCGTCCGTCACCACGTAGAGCGTGCCGGACTTGTGGACGCCCACGCCGAGCGCACGGCCGGGAACCTTGATGGCGTTGTCCAGCGACAGCGTGCTGGTCTGCTCCGCCTGGCTCGTCACGACGACGTAGCTCTCCACCGGGTCGTCGGCGAGCAGCTGCGTGGTGACGGCATACAGCGGCCCGTTGTCGTCGTCTTCGTCCGAGTCGCCGCAGCCCGCGAAGAGGCAGGGGGCGAGCAGCGCCAGGGTCCATCGCAAGGAACGGAAGGCAACAGGATGCTTCATGGGAACAGCCTCTCGACGGGGGGGATGGAAATGCGCCGCCCTTCCATGGCGCCTGCCCCGGTGAGGGGGACATCCGTGGATGAGAACGATACGCATTATCGTTTTCAGGTCGTATTGAAGTGGGGAAACCGTGATGTCAAGGAATGCCGACAGGCCCGCTGTCGCTGGAGAACGAGGGGAGGTTGACCCGACGGCACACTGGCACCCGGGTCTGTTGCGCGTGCGTCCACGGCCCTCCCACTGTGCCCGCCGCGGGTGCGTCGAAACCTCTTCGACGTGAGGCTTCTGGGGGGAGTCATGGCGCAGGACGACGGGCAGGGTTCAGGACCGACGGCGGACTCGGGAATGGCGCGCAGGACGCTGCTGCGGGGCCTGGGGGTCGCGGGGGTGGGCGCCGCCATCTCCGGGACGGGCTCGGTGGCGGAGGCGGCGGGGCCGGCACCGGGTCCAAGGACCCCGGCTCCGGCGATGCCGGCGGCCTCGGGGCAGATCACCGCGGACGGAGTGACGCGAGCCCTGGCGGTGCTCGACGACATCGTCAAGAAGGACAAGGCGGCCACCACCGTGCCCGGAATCGCTGTCGCCGTGGTCTACGACGGCGTGGTCCGCTACCTCAAGGGCCTGGGCGAGCGCCAGGCGGGCGTGGTGGGGGACGTCGATGCGGACACCGTGTTCCAGCTCGCCTCGGTCTCCAAGCCGCTGAGCTCCACGGTGATTGCCGCAGCGCTGACGCGGCGCCTGGCCAAGGTGGACTGGAATGACACGCTCCAGAGCCTCCGTCCTGGCTTCACGCTCGCGGATGCCTGGGTGGGGCAGCACGTCACGGTCGCCGACATGTTCGCGCATCGCAGTGGCCTGCCGGACCATGCGGGAGATCTGCTCGAGGACCTGGGCTACACCGGCGAGCAGATCATCTCGAAGCTGGCGCTGTATCCCCTGGCGCGGTTCCGCGACTCGTATGCCTATACCAACTATGGGCTGACAGCCGGAGCGCTGGCGTTCGCCACGGGGACGGGGCGCTCCTGGCAGGACCTGGCGCGGGAGATGATTTTCGCGCCGCTGGGCATGAGCAGCAGCTCCTATTCCTTCGCGGACCTCCAGGCGAGCAAGAACCGGGCGGCGCTGCACACGTTGGTGGACGGCCAATGGAAGCCAGACCTGGGGGCCAACAATGACGGTCAGGCGCCAGCCGGTGGCGCGAACTCGTCGGTGCGGGATTTGTCCCGGTGGCTGACGATGCTGCTCGCGGGAGGCGGCTACCCGGGGCTTCCGAATCCCGTGGTGGACGTCCCGGGACTTCAGACCATCTGGCGGCCAGTCAGTGTCACCCAGGGGCCGGAGGAATTGGGAGGTCGGACGAGCTTCTACGGGCTGGGCTGGAACGTCGGCTACGAGGACACCGGCGAGCTGAGGCTGGGCCACTCGGGCGCCTTCGGGCGTGGCGCGTCCACGGTCATCACCGTCTATCCGTCCAAGAAGCTGGCCATCGCCGTGCTGACGAACGCGGACCCGCGAGGCGTGCCGGAGGCCATCTCCGCGGAGTTCGTGGACATCGTCCGCTACGGCGCATCCACGCGAGACTGGCTGGCCTTCTTCGGGCCCATCGTGGCCGAGCCCATCACCGCGGACCAGACGAAGTACTCCAAGCCCGCGGTGAGCCCGACTCCCGCGCGGAACCTCAATGCCTACGTCGGAACCTATCCCAACCGCGTCTACGGAGACCTCACCGTGACGCTGAGAGATGGGGCGCTGTCATTCACCGTGGGCCCCGCAGGAAAGCGCTTCGCACTCATGCACTACAGCGGCGACGAGTTCTATTTCCAGACGACGGGAGAGAACGAGTCAGGGTTCTCCGGGGCCTTCTTCGCCGCGCCACGAACGAAGGTCCTCTCGCTGACCATCAATGCCTGGAACCGCGACAAGCTGGGAGTGTTCACCCGTCGCTAGGTGCCGGGTCCTCGCAGCGGCCCACCCCATGGCACCGGGGTGGGCCGTGCGGGTGGTTCAGGGCACGGTGACTGTCGCCGCATTGCTCCGGCGGCTGTTGCCAGCCCGGTCATAGGCGACGGCGACAATCACATGCGTGCCCGACTTGCCCGTCGTGTCCCACGTCCTCGTGAACGGCGCGGTGGCTGAAAAGGGCGACTGGAGGACGCCGTCGATTTCGAAGGCGACGTAGATGAGCGCCTGGCTGTCGGAGGCATTGGCGGACAGCGTGACGAGGCCGCTGACCACGGCTCCGTGGGCTGGCGCGGTGAGGACGGACGAGGGCAGCGCGTTGTCGACGACCAGGGTCCGGGTGTTCGTCTGGACGTTGCCGGCGTTGTCGGTCGCGCGCAGGGTCAGGGAGTAGGAGGTGTTGCCCATCACCCGCGTGTCCCACGTGAAGTTGTAGGTGACGCCCGAGTGGCCCGGCTGCGAGGCCACGAAGGACCCGTTCCGGAGGAGCTCCACCAGGGCCACGCCGGAGAGACTCTGGTCCGTCACCGCCCAGCTCAGGCCGACGATGCCTCGCACGTAGTTCTGCGACTGCGGATTGTACTGAGGCGAGCCGGTCAGGATGATGGGAACGAAGTTGTCCACCAGGACGCTCACCGCGCTGGAGGTGGCCGAGTTGTCCTCGACGTCGAAGGCCTGGGCCGTCAGCGGATGGGTGCCGGAGACCACCGTCGTCGTGTTCCAGCTCACGCTGAAGGGGGCCTGGGTGGCGGAGCCGATGAGCGTGGCCCCGTCGAAGAAGTCCACGCGGGAGACGCCCACGTCATCCGAGGCGTCCGCGGTGAGGGTGACCGTGCCACGCAGGAAGCTCCCCGGAGCCGGTGCGGTGAGCGCCACGGTGGGCGCCGAGAGGTTGTCCAGGGGCGCGCTCACCTGTTGGACCGGGGCCTGGGTGTCCTCCCGCGGGTCCGGGCCCTCACCGCAACCGACGGAGGCCAGCGCGCTCACACCGACCAACACTGCGGCGAGGCCACGGCCTCTTCTCGAAACGATGCTCATGTGGATTCCCCCTTCGGGGTATGGCGCTCGCAGGGATTGGGAGCACCATCGGCATCGACATATCAAACGGCCAGCGCGGATGGGGGCTCCCCCGGGCCTGTCAGCCGCCGCTTCGCACGGTGCCAGGCCGGGTGTGGTGGGACTGCCCCAGGGTTCGCGCTACCTCACGGCGCGGGGGCCGCTGACTGGTTCACCAGCACGTCGTGGAAGTATGCATTCACATACCCCAGTGGAGTGGGGCTGCCGCTGCCGCAGGAAGGCAGGGCGTGCGTGACGACCAGCTCCTTGTTGGCGATGCCGGGAGCCCCGGTGTCCGTGACGGTGTAGGCGCCGTACACCTCGGGCTGGCTGTCGCGCTGGAACACGAAGCGGTCATTCGCCGCGTCCCACTGGACTCGCAAGCGGGCCTGCTCGCCCTGGTGGATCAGGCCCAGGTCCGACGTGAAGAGCGAGCTGCGCCCCGTGCACGACGCGTCCCTGCACCGCTCGATGTTCGCTTCCACGCGCAAGTCCTGCGAGCCCAGCGGGTCCGTGGACCGGGAGACGATGCGGATGGACGCGGTGATGTCATCCTTCGCGCTGGCCCGGCTCGGCGTGGCGGCGTTGAAGAAGTGGCCGGACAGCTCCGCCGCTGCCTGGGAGACCCCGGTACCCGGCGGCTCGCACCCCGTGCTCCGGGCGTTGTTCACGCGGACCTTCGCTTCGATGGCCGTCACCAGCGACGGCTGTGTGAAGCGCAGGCCGTAGCGTCCCGTGCCTGTGTTGGACCGGCTCAAGAGCCGCAGGCGGGTGAAGGCCAGCTCACGAAGCGCCTGCTGCCGGCTTCCGCTCTCCTGGCTCGTCCACCGTGCCGGGTCGATGCCGCGCACCTTCGTCGCGCGAGGCGGGTTGGACTCCGACGGGTTGAAGTTGTCGTACGGCACCATCGGCTCGACGGCGTGGGCCGTCCCCCCGACGAGCAGCGCGAGCACCGCGTACTTCAGATTCATTGCGCTCATGGGGTCTCCAGCTCCTTCAGTTGGATGTAGTGCCGCACCCGGGCGTTGTCGCCCGTGTCATGGTCCTTGCCCTCGGTCTCCAGGGACATGCCGTTCTCAAAGCCATTCAAGAAGCTCCCCATCATCTCGAGCCCGTTGAGCCAATCATTGGCATTTGCCTCGCCCTTCACCCGGAGGACCAGGCCCGACGCCGCGAAGAAGCTGAAGTGGCCGTCCCGCTCGTCCACCGCCGTTCCGGCTCCCCCCTCGGGGATGGAGTCGTAGTGGTCATTGGGGCCGACATCCTCCTCCCAGATGGCGGAGGTCATGTTCACCACCCCGGTGAAGTTGGCGGGCAGGTCCGGGAACTGCGTGGGATTGTCCGGCCCGGTCCGCACCTGCCAGTTCGGGTAGATGGTCTGGTCCTCGACGATGGTCAGGAAGGTGTTCTCCCGGAAGAAGCCATTGGCTGTCATGTGGACACGGGGCGTGAACCAGTCCGCGCAGCAGCCGCTCTCCGTCTCCAAGTCCGTCACCTGCTTCACCGCGTACTCCATCCGGTGCGGCTTGGCGGGGTTGTACTTCACGACGTCCTTCACCTTCGTCAAGGCCACGCTCACATCCACCATCGCGTGGTCAGACAGGCATTGCTGGAAGAACTGCTGCTGCGGGTTCGCGATGAGGATGCCGGAGTCAGGGTCGAAGTGCGGCTTGACGTCCGCCGTGGGCTCCTTGAGCAGCGCGTAGGTGGGGAACTCCAGGGTGTCCTCGGCGGGGAACACCAGCACGTAGTCGAGCCGGTCCTTGGAGCCCAGCTCGTCCGTCACCAGGTCCGTGCATTGGTTGGTCAACCACGTTCCGGTCGCCATCGGGTCCGGGCCGGACGAGGTGCGCGCCAAATCACGAGACTCGGAGAAGAGGCTGTTGGCCTTCTCGAACTGGGTGCGCTCGCTGATGTCCAGGAAGCTTTGGCCCACCATGTCCTGATAGCGGGGGAAGTTGGAGTCGGGCTGGGTGGCCTTGGGCCCCAGGGTGTTCATGTCCCCGAGCAGGAAGGCGGGGCGGTCCATGCCGCTCGGCCACGTGCCCTGGGGGAAGATGTCGTCGTCGCCGAGCAGGTACGGGAAGGTGTTGGCGTGCAGGGGGCCGCCCTTCCGCACCTGCTGGACATACGCCTTGATGTCGAAGAGCTGGTCCTCGCGGGCATCGGTGTCAGGCCCCGGCGAATTCTCTCCCGCGTTGACGTGGGTGCAGAACACATCGACGAACTCGCCGTAGTCCGTGGCCGTGGAGACCCTGGGCGCGCCGGTATCGTCATTGACGACGACAGGCGTGGTCGCGGCGGGGGTGGCGATGCGCGCCCAGATGACGCCCTTGTCCTGGAGGCAGTCGGAGCCGGTGCACATGTGCGAGGGGAAGTGGTGCACGCCTCCCTCCAGAATCTGCCGGGAGGACAGCAGCACGAGGCCCGTGCTCTCGGTGGCCAGCTTGAGGACGTCGTCGTTCAGCTCCGTGACGGCCTGCATGGGAGGCAGCAGCTCGATGGCGCGCAGCGCGTTGACCTTCTCGATGAGCTCGCCGCGCTCATGGGACATCCAGATTTCGGAGATGCAGGCGACCTCCTTCCTGAAAATCTTGGCGGCGACGGTGTCAATCTCGCCCGAGCCACCGTCGGGGACCCAGAACGTCGCGTCGGGCATCTGCCCCACGTTCCACATGGTGAAGCTGAGGGGGATGGAGACGGGCTCCTTGAGCTCGAGCGTCTCCCAGGTCGAGGGGATGAAGTCGACGGGCGACTGGTTCTTCACGTTGGGGAAGATGCCGCCTCCGACCCGCTGCGTGGCGCCGGCCACCGAGAAGACGGTGCTCTGGATGCCGAGGCCCAGCTTGCGGACGAGGGCGGACAGGGGCTCGCTGCCGGTGATGGGCGGCACGCTGGTGCGCAGCTTCACCGAGAACTCGATGTGCACGCGGGACGACTGCGCGCTCGGGGTCGACACCAAGGCGGTGGTGGCCCAGGCCTGGTTGGGGTCCGTCAGGGCCGTCCAGCCATTCGTGTTGTTGCCCATCCGCTGCGACAGCGTGGTATTTCCGTTCGGACCGGTGGAGTAGCGCAGTTGAATGCGCCGGTCCTCGGAGCGGGGCTGGTTCGCCCCGACGACCTGGTTGATGGTGGCGTCGCGCTGGGCGTCGAGCCAGACGTCGATGACGCCGGCCGCGTCCAGGAAGGTTCCGTTGGCGTCCTTGGGCCGGGGCAGGCGCATGCCGATGAAGAGCGTCTGCGAGAGGCAGGGGTTCGTCTGGACCGAGGGAATCCCGCCGGCGAGGGGCATTCCGAAGTTGCACTCTTCCGAGGTGTACTCGGCGTTGTCACTGACGAGCAGGTACAGCTCGCCGTTGGGGCCGCCGTTCGCATAGTCCTGCAGCGGGAACTTCTTGCCGTCGGCGTACTCCATGGGAGCAACCCAGCCGTCCACCGTGGGCTGGACGCACCTCGCGCCGGGACTGCATTGGACCGCCGCGTTCTGGGGAGGAAGCCTCGTAACGTGGGGCGCCGCCAGGGCCCAGGTAGGGATGAGACTGGCGAAGGCCAACAGGAATGCACCGCGTTGCATGAAACCTCCGGGTTGTGCCCCAGAGGAACGAAGGCGTTCGCGGATCTTCCCGCCTGTGTTTCACGGCCCTTTTATTTGCGCGCTCGCGGGCGGCTCGCGGCAGCCGCGGCGGCTTCGCGCAGCTTGTCCTTCTTGCTCTTGCGCTTCCCCTTCACGCCGCCATTGACGTCCAGGGGCGGGGTGGGGACGTCGACGGGCTCGAACCCCGGGAGCTGCTCGCGGGGGAGGCGGAGCTGGTGGCGCCGCTCGATGAGCCGGAAGTGGGCCTGGGTGTCCGCGCTGATGAAGCTCAGGGCCATGCCCGGCTCTCCCGCTCGGCCCGTGCGGCCAATCCGGTGCAGGTAGTCCACGGGCGAGCGCGGCAGGTCGTAGTTCACGACGGCGGGGAGCTGAACGATATCGATGCCGCGCGCGGCGACATCCGTGGCGACGAGGACCTTGATGCGCTTCGCCTTGAAGTCCGCGAGCGCGCGCGTGCGTGCGCCCTGGCTGAGCTCTCCGTGCAGGGGCGCGGCGGTGATGCCGGCGCGGTTGAGCTTCAGCGCGACGTGCTCCGTTCCATACCGGCTGGCCACGAAGGTCAGCACGTGGGACCAGCCGTGGGTCTCCAGCAGGTGACGCAGCAGCATCGTGCGCCGCCCCGCGTCCACTTCAATGGCGCGCTGGATGACGAGGTCCGCGCCGGGCAGGGCTTCTGGCGGGATGTCGATGCGGGTGGGCTCGTGCAGCAGCTCCTCGGCGAGCTTCCCCACGGCGGGAGGAAACGTCGCGGAGAACAGCAGATTCTGGCGGCGCTTGGGGAGCAGGGCGAGCAGGCGCGTGAGCTCGTCTGAGAAGCCCAGGGAGAGGAGCTGGTCGGCCTCGTCGAGGACCAGGGTCTCCACCGTGGCGAGACGGAGCGCGTTCTGGTCCACCAGGTCCAGCGCGCGGCCCGGCGTGGCTACGACGAGGTCCGCGCCTCCGCGCAGCGCCATCATCTGGGGGTTGATGGAGACGCCGCCGACCGCGAGGCACGTCTTCAGTCGCCGGGGCAGGTGGCGCCCGAGCTGCTCGACGGTCTCGGAAATCTGCGCGGCGAGCTCGCGGGTGGGAACGACGATGAGGGCGCGGGTCCGCCGGGGCGTGCCGCCGGGACTGATGCCCAGGGACTCCAGGAGCGGCAGCACGAACGCGGCGGTCTTCCCTGAGCCCGTCGGTGCCGACGCCCAGACGTCACCGCCCCGGAGCACCGCCGGAATGGCTGCGCGCTGCACAGGGGTGGGGTCGAGGCAGTCGAGGTCGCTCATCGCGCGGACGAGCGCGTCCGAGAGACCGAGGGAGGAGAAGGTCATGGCCGGGCACCCTATCCCACAGATGGGTACGCACCTGTCCTAAAGGGCCGGGGTGGCTCAGCGGTGGCCTTCCTGGCTGCCCGGGTCGGGGCCTCGGCCGGAGGCGTGGCTCCGGCCGCGTCTCGGAAAAAGAAGGGGTGGTGTGAGATTCCTCCCCCTGGGGCGAACCATGGAGTGAAGGCGATGGACGCGTCACTCGCGTCCTCGCAACCTGTGGACACCCGCGATGGCCGAACCCGACCGACATGCCCGCTTCCTCGCCCTCCTGGAGGCGCACCGGCGAATCCTCTACAAGGTCGCCCGCGTCTACGGCGGCCCCGGGGTGGAGGCGGACGACCTGGTCCAGGAGACCATCGCCCAGCTGTGGCAGTCGTTTCCCCGGTACGACGAGAGGCTCAAGTTCTCGACGTGGATGTACCGGGTGGCGCTCAACGTGGCCATCTCCTTCCAGCGGCGGGAGGGGACGCGGAAGCGACATCTGGCGCCGGAGAGCCAGGAGATGCTGGAGGTGGCGCGGGACGTGGAGGGGCCTCCGTCGGAGGACCTCGCGCTCTTGTACCAGTCCATCGCCCGGCTCGATGACCTGAGCAAGGCCCTGGCGATGCTGTACCTGGATGGCCACAGCCACGCGGATATCTCGGAGGTGCTCGGTATCAGCACCGCCAATGTCTCGACGCGCATCGGGCGCCTGAAGGACCGGCTGCGCGCCGACATGAAGAGCCTCTCAACCGACACGACGAAGGAGACCTGACGATGGAGCTCGATGACTTCCAGAAGTGCTGGCAGGCGAATGACGCGAGGCTGGACGAGGTGATTCGCCTCAACCGCCGGATGCTGCGCGCGACGGAGCTGGAGGGGACGCGGACGGCGATGGCTCGGGTGCGAATGTCGCTGGGGTTCGAGCTGGTGATGGGGCTGGTCAGCCTGGTCGCGCTGGGGGCCTTCATCGCGGCGAACGTGCGTGAGCCCCGGTTCGTCGTGCCCGCGCTGCTGCTTCATGGGGTGGCGCTGGTCCTCACGGCCATCTCGGGTCGACAGTGGCTTCGCGTGGGCTCGCTCGACTATGCGGCGCCCATCACCCAGCTTCAGACGGGTGTCGAGTCGCTGAGGCTGTCCACGGTCCGCACGACGCAGTGGGTGCTGTGGCTGTCGCCGCTCTTGTGGACGCCGCTGCTCATCGTCGGACTGAGAGGCGTCGCGGGAGTGGATGCCTGGCGCGCGTTGGGGACGGGCTATCTGGCGGCGAACGTGCTCTTCGGGCTCGTGTTCCTGGCCCTCATGGTGGTGGGCAGTCGATGGCTCACGAAGCGGCCCACGGGGGCCGCGTGGCTTCAGCGGCTGGCCCATGCTGTCGCGGGGACGAACCTGAACGCGGCACGCGAGCAGCTCGCCCGCCTCGCGGCCTTCGAGGAGTCGCCGCGAGGCGCCGGGAAGTAGCGGAGCCTCTAGAACTCCGAGCCGGGGCCCAGCTTGAGCAGGAACGTATCGGTGGCCTCGGGCACGAGGGTGCCTGTTCCGAAGTCCTCCGTGTGGGAGAAGTGGCCGAAGAGCAGGGTGTTGCCGTTGCCTTCACCGGACGGCGCCGCGCAGGCCACCTGCTCGGAGAAGAGGTCGGACGGCCCTCCCGAGCGCAAGAAGAAGCGGTTCCAGAGCTCCCGTCCCTCCAGGTTGAAGCGCCGCGCGAAGAGCTGGGGGTTCTGCGCCGGGTCCGTGTGTCCGGAGGAGGGGTGGGGATAGTCGCGGGAGAGCCCCGTCACCACCACGCGCCCCGCGGGCTCCACGGCGACGACGACCTTCTCGGAGCGGCCCAGGCTCCTGAGCCAGCGCGGTGTCCCCGTCGCCTCCGCCGTCAGCAGGAACGAGCGCGCTTCAGGCTTCAGCGTCTCCGTGCCCCACTGGAGTCCTCCGGTCTCCAGCACGCCCGCCGCCACCAGGGTGCCCTTGGAGCTCGCGCCCACACTCGTCACCCGGCCGTGACTGCTGGGGAAGGCGTTGAACCAGGTCATCTGCCCGTCGGCGGAGAACTTCGCGAGGAAGGGTGACTCCACCTGCGTGCTGAAGGTCCCCTTCGGTGTCTGGATGGTGCCGAAGTAGGAGCCTCCCAGCGCCACGCCGCCATCCGGCAGCGCCGAGAGGCTCACCGCCTCCGCGCGGAAGTTGCCGCACTGGGGCTCCGATATCCGCCGGCGCCACACGACAGTCCCTCCGCTGGAGATGCGGTAGAGCGCTCCCTCCATCGGCGCGCAGCGCAGCTCCTCGGAGTACGGATGGCTGGCGCGGACACTCACGAAGGCGCCCTCTGTCTGGCTCGCCACGACGGCCACCCCCGCTTCCGCGAGCGTGGCGAGAGGGAGGGACCACTCCGTGCCGCCATCCTGGTTCAGCTTGGACAGGTGGAGCCCGGACAGCGCGTCGCCACCGCCCAGCGTGACGGAGCCACGAAAGACCTCCGTGAGCAGGTAGAGCTTACCGGTGGGCGACACGCTCATGGCCGCGCGTCCCCAGACATCGGATTCAGGCTCGGTCTCCGGAGCGGGCACCAGGGGATAGGAGCGCGTCCACTGGCGCACACCCGAGGCGGAGTAGCGCTTCACCTCGAAGGACGACTGGTTCCCCATGGCGTGGGGCGCAGAGCCCGTCGAGCCGTGCACGGAGGCCGTGTAGAGGGCCTGCCCATCCGACGTGGCCCCCACGCCGATGGCGAAGTCATGGCGCGGCTGGGGCTCGTGCCTCATCCAGAGTGTCTGACCCGCGGTGACGGGACCTGGCGTGGAGCCCCCGTCTTCTGGGGGCGGTTGCGTTCCGCCATCGCCCTCACCGGGGGGGCCGCCCGCGTCGGGCGAGCCCGCGTCAGGAGCTCCACCTGCATCCGGTGCGCCCGCGTCGGGCACAAACTCCGGAGCGCCCTCGCATGAGTCGGTGGCCTCACAGGTCTCCGGCCGAGGCGGCGTATCGCTGCTGCCACAGCCCACCGCCCCCAGACACACCACCACCCACGCGCCCCAGCTTCGCCAGCCGCCCATCGTGTCTCCCTCCCACGACACCCGGCGACAGGGTGCGCATGGCTCACAGGGGCGCCAAGCCGCAGGGGTCCTGGCCGCCTCCTTGCTGTCCTGCCGAGCCACTCGCCATCCGGGAACAGGCCTCGAGGCCGCCTCGGATGCTTCAGCCGCGCCACGCACGAGGCTTGAAGCCCGGGGGCCGCGGAATCGAATCGACCGGCGAGCGCGGTGCTCACGCCGACGATGAGGAGCCAGCCGCCGGTTCCCAGCTTCGATACGCCAGTGACCATTGCGACCGTGACGGAGTTGCTCCTTGCTCGCGCTGGAAGTGCGCCGGAGCGGCCCTCCTTTTCCACGGACGCACGGGGCCATGGACTATCGTCCCGAGCGCACGGGCCGCCGATGGACCCGGCAAGGGGGTCGTCGTGGTGCGCAAGGTTCAAATCATCGCCGTCGCGGTCGTGGTGGTCGGATTCGTCGGCGCGGGCCTCGCATCCGTGCTCATCCGTGCGCTCGGCGTCGGCAGGCTTCACGTCCTGACGGTCGCGGGCAGCGCGGTGGAACTCTCCGTGGACGGAAAGCCGACGCCGGAGGTGAGCACGGACGGCGACCACCTCGTCTTCGAGGTCAGTCGCGGCCCTCACAAGGTGAAGCTGACGGACCCCGTGTCCGGCACTGTCATCCTCTACTCCGTCGACGTCCCCTACGGCTTCGATGAGCTCCTCCTGCCGACGCGCGAGGACCAGTGCTTCCTCCGCTTCGACATGAGAGAGGCCGCTTACGGTCGGAGGGGCGCGGATTCCGAGGAAGCGGTGCCGGAGGTGACGGACCGGTATCAGAACACCAACGAGCCCATCAGCATCCCCCACCACACGTACTACACCTTCGGTGAGCTGCCCGAATCGGTCAGGTCCTCCGAGAAGGCCTTCCTGCTGCGCGACATCCCTTGTGACTTCGCGGGCGAAGGCGCCAACGAGGGATTGCAGCGCATGGCGCTGTCTGACCGGGCGGATGTGTTGTTCACAGACCCGGATTCGCTGCTCGCCAAAGACGAGGCGGAATAGCCGCACGGAATCCGGGCCCTTCCTCCGCGCTCCCCCTGGGGGCCCGCCAGCGGCCCTCCGCTGCCTTCCTGCGCCCGCTCGCTTGCCCGCAACGGGTGCTCGACTTCGCTGACGCTCCCCGAGATGATGGCCACTCGCCTTCATCGAGCACCATGGAATCCCCCAGAGCGGAAAGGCCTCGTCGGCGGTGGGCGCGAGTCTTCGCGGGTGTGCTCCTGTTGCTCGTCGTGCTCCCCGCGCTCGTGCTGCTCGCGGCCGTGGCTGTCCTACGCAACCTCGACCACCCCTGGGTGAAGCCGCGCATCCTCCCCCAGGTGGAAGCGGCCACCGGCCTGCAACTGGATTACCAGACCGCCCACGTCGCCATTCTGTCGGGACTGCGACTGGAGGGGCTGGTGGTGCGGACCCCGGCACCGCTTCATGCCGCCGCGCCCGAGCTGCTGCGCGTCGGCACGCTGGAGGCGCAGTGGTCGCCGGATTCACTCCTGAACGGGCCCACGCTGCTGAAGCGGGTGGCCGTGCGGGACGCGGTCTTCACCCTGGTGGCCGACGATGCGGGGCCCACGTCCCTCACGCTCTTGTCGCAGCCGGAGACGACCCCGGAGCCGCTGCCCGCTGAAGTGCCCGTCGGAACCTCCCAGCAGCTCGCCGCCTTCCTGGCTTCGGCGCCTCCCGTCGGGAAGGTCGAAGTCTCGGGCCTGTCGGTGGCCTACGTCCGCGTCCAACGCGGCGAGGTCGTGGACCGCTGGTCCTTGCGTGGGCTCGCGGCCGTGCTCGACTTGAAGGAGCAGGACGGGAGATGGAAGGTCTTCGCGAACCTGGGCCAGGCTGGCGCTCCACTGCCCCTGGAGTTGAGCCGTGAAGGGCCCGCCACTCCCACGGGTGTGGCCGCGCTGGGGCTGGCGCTCTCAGTGGAGGCAGGGGCCGAGGCCGCTCGCGCGCGGGTGGACCTGGACGTCGCTCGGCAGACCTTCGATTCACGGTTCACGGTCAGCACGCTGCTGCACGGCGCGGTAGCCGCGCGGTTCGACGCAGAGAAGCGACACACCGTCCTGGAGCTGGAGCGCACGCGACTGACCGACAGCGCCCAGGTGGAAGTCCTGGCGGTGCTGCCGGATGCGGCGGAGGTGCCCGTGCTCGTGACGCGTGCCCTGGCGGAAGTGGACCTCGGACGGTTGCTGCAAGCGGTTCCCGCCGAGTGGCGCCCGCTCGTCCTCGAACAGGGCAAGGCGCACCTGGACGCCCAGGACGTCACGCTGAGCGCCATTCCGACCCTGGGCGCCCAGGGCAAGCTGGGCCTGGACGTCGATGTCACGAAGGTCCGGTTGGCCCAGGACGCGCTTCAGGTGGCGCTCGGGAGTGGTCGCATCTCCCTGGTCGCGACGCCTGATGCGAAGCAGGGGCTGTCGGCTCAACTGGCCTTCGCGCTCCAGGGGCTCGCGGTCGACGGGCCCACCACGCTGCGAGTTCCGAAGGCCCAGGGTGAACTGAAGGGGCACCAGCTTCGGCCGGAGCCGTCTTCTCCGCTCATGCTCGCGGGGGAGGCGACGCTGTCCGCCATGGTGGAGGCCCTGGACGTCAGCGCCTCGGGTGTCCGTGCGAAGGCCGAACGTCTGGGGCTTCAGCTCCGAGCCCCGTTGGCCAAGGAACCGCCCTTCGCGTTGAGCGCGGACGTGCCCGTGGGGGCGCTCCAGGTCGTCATGGCGGATGGGCGCGAGGTGCTGAAGGGCCCCGTGCACGTGAAGCTGGATGCGTCGGAGGTGTTCCCGCTGCTCGACGCGCCACGGCGCAGCCGGGCCCGGGCCCGCGTGACGCTCGAGGTCGGCGCGGTGCACGCGTCCCTGGATGCCACCAAGGGCACGGAGGACGTGGCGTACACCCTGACCGCCCGGACTCCGGACCTCGTTATCGCGCGGCCCTTCCTCCCCGACGAAGTCGCCGCGCGTCTCGGCTGGAAGAACCTGGGCGTGGACCTGACGTCCAAGGGCACGGCGACGGCGCTCTTCTCTCCCGCGCCCCGCTGGGACCACCGGACGGAGCTGCGGCTGACGCGGCCCGCCTGGGACGATGTGACGGCCAGCACCATCGCCCTCGTGATGAGTTCGCGGGGAGATGTGTGGCGACACAAGGGCGAGCTGGACGTTCGAATCGAAGGGCTGCGCGCGGGTGAGCTGGAGGTGGGCACCCAGCACCAGTTCATGACGGTGGACGTCGACCGCCGGAAGCCCGCGGTTCGGCTGGTCGTCACCAGCAAGGAGGGGCTGAAGGGCGGGGCCGATGTCGCGCTGGCATTCGACCGGAAGACCCGTGCGCTTCGCGGCGACGTGACGGCGGACCTCCCGCCTCTCGGTCCCCTGTCAAAGCTCCTGGCCCGGTTCCATGTGCCCGCGGCGGTGGATGCGTCGAAGTTCGCGCTGAAACTCGACGTGCACGGCACCCTGTTCGGCGTCTTCAAGGACATCACCTCCGAGGGCCAGGTGCGGCTGATGCCCACTCCGCTTCGGGGCGTGGGCTTCGAGGGGACGGCCGTGATGGACGCGCTCGGCATCCGCTGGAGGGAGGATGCCCTGTCCCTCAACCTCCCCGCGGTGCACTGGCGAATCGAGTCGCACATCGATGGACCCCGGCGGAGCGTCCACGGAGACCTGACCGCGGAGAAGCTCACGGTCGGCCTGCGGGACCGTCGGTTCTCCTTCGCCGACCTGTCCCACGACGCCACCTTCACCTTCACGGACAAGTGGGACGCGGACGACATCGAGGTGAAGCAGAACCTGAAGGCGCGCACGCTGGAGCAGAAGCCGGCGCTGCCCTATCCGGTGCAGGACCTGACGTTGTCGTTCACCGCGCGACGCAAGGCCTCGGGCGTCATCCACGTCCCCGACCTGTTCTTGTCCAACGGTGGAACGAGCACCGAGCTGAAGGTGAGAGGCCGGCTGGACCTCAGCGAGGAGCGGCGACGCCTGGCGCTGCGGGGACAACTGGCGCAGGACCTGTCCAAGCTCGCTCAGTCCGGACGCCTGGAGAGCAGTGGCAAGGTCGCGGTCGAGTTCCGGGTGGCGTCTCCCGACCTCGTGGCCTTCCGGACCTTCTCCAGCCTGCTGCTCCAGAACGTGAATGTCCGCCTGCCCGAGCAGGGAATCGCCGTCGAGGCGCTCGATGGCAACGTCCCGCTCACGGAGAACTTCCAGCTCACCGAGGGCCAGGTGCGGCTCCTGGACGACATCGATGTGAATCCGTACCCGATGCTGCGGTTCGCCGACCAGCACCCCTTGCTCTCGCGCAGCGGGTTCGTGTCGGCGGCCCGCATCACCACGCCGCAGGTCTCCATCTCACCGCTGGCGGGCAACCTGGCCATCAACCAGCACGTGGTCTCCATGACTCAACTGGAGATGGGCGTTCGCGGCGGGCGCATCACCGGCCAGTGGCTGCTGGACTGGCAGGGAAAGCAGTCGACGCTGGAGGCGCGCGTGCGAGCCACTGGCGTGAAGTCGTCGCACGGCGAGCCCTTCGACGGCAACGCCGCCATGGTCATCTCCGCCAAGGACCGTAGCATCAACGGCCGCGCGGAAATCCTGCGCATCGGCAACCGGCACCTGCTCGACCTGCTCGACCTGGAGGACCCGCGCCACGTGGACCCCGCCACCAACCGGGTCCGCTATGCCTTGAGCCTGGGCTATCCGGAGCACGTGCGCGTGAGCTTCAACCACGGCTTCGGCAGCCTGAGCATCACCATGGGCGGCCTGGCCAAGCTCATCAGCATCAACGACATCCGGGGCATTCCCATGGGGCCCATCGTGGATCAGCTCATCAAGTCCATCCCCTCCCTGGAGGCCACGCCATGAAACCCCGCGGGTTGCTGCTGGTGGCCGCGCTGGCCGCTCCCGGGTGCATCAGCGCCCCTGAAATCGTCATGGTGGACCGCGCGACGGCGCTCGAGGAGCAGGCCTCGGGCTCGTTCAAGGACGTGGAGCAGCGGCTCGCGCGCGCGGGCATGAGCCCGACGCCAGTGCCGCTCACGCCCAACCAACTGGAGGAGCTGGGCATCCAGCCCACGCCCCTGGTGGAGAACCTGGGCAGGACGCAGGCGGACCGCGTCGACGAGCTGCTGCGGCGCCACTGCGTGGGCGAGGGGAAGGACGGGCTCCTCGTCGACACCCGTCGTCGCTGTCAGGCGGGGCGCCTGACCACCGAGGACGTCGCCCTGGTGGAGCGGGTGAACCGGGCCCGGCTCCAGCTCTGGAAGTGGATGCGGACCGTGCGCCCCGGCGTGCCCGAGGAGTCGCTGCGCCAGAGCTGGCATCAGATGCACGCGGAGGGCGTGGTCTGCGGTGGCTGGGTGGAGGCCGCTGACGGCACCTGGGGAGAGAAGAAGTGCTGACGCCCCAGGGGCGGTGCTTGCTGCTCCTGGCCCTGCTCGTCGCGAGCGGCGCCAGCGCGCAGGATGACGAGAACGACGGCGGCGTGCGCATGCCGACCCGGCTCACCGTGGGCGTGGGCGACCAGTTCCTCGGGCAGCTGGCGCCCGATGAGAACACGTTGATCTTCGCGTCCAACCGCAACATCGCCACCGAGCTCTACACGCAAGACCTGGAGAAGGGCCGCGAGCGCCGCCTCTTCGACGAAGGCGCCGAGGTGACGTGGCCGCGCGTCAGCCCCGACGGGAAACACCTGCTCTACATCTCGTTCCGGAATCAGGCCGGGGGCCAGTTGTGCGTGCGGGAGCTGCCCGGCGCGGAGGAGCGTCGCTGCCTCGACGAGGAGGCCAACGCGCTGCAGGCGGAGTGGATTGACTCGTCACGAATCGCGCTGGTGAGCCGGGCCACCATCCAGGGAGACCTGCGCTTGTCGCGGGTGGAGCTGGGGCGCGAGTGGAGCGTGAAGACGCTGCTCGAGCGCAATCTGACCAGCCCCACGCTTACGCCCGATGGGCGCTGGCTGGTGTACGTCCCCGTCGAGCGCTCCGTGACGCAGGTGGGCCCTGGCTTCGCCGCGCGCGCCGCCACCCACCTGGAGGCGCTGCGGTTGGACCGCCCAGGCGAAACTCCCATCGCGATGGACCTGGACCTGCCGGGGCAGACCGGGCAGCCGGTGTTCTCGCAGGATGGGCGCTTCCTGTATGTGGTGCAGTTCTTCACCGACTCCACCGGGGATGGAGTGATTGATGCCAGCGACACCGGGGTGCTGTTCCGGGTGCCGTTCGAGGGGGAGCGCGACGACGCGCCCGCGCTGGCCGCCGCCGCCAGCCCGACCCAGCTCACCAGCGCGTCCTGGAACTGCCAGTACCCCGCGCCTGCGTCCGCGTCCCTCATCGCGACCTGCTCACGGGCGCAGTCGCTGGATGTGTATCAGCTGCCCCTGGATGGCCAGGTCCCCAGCACGTGGGAGGTGGCTCAGCTCAACGAGGAGCTGAAGATGGTGGGCAGGCGCGCCGACCAGCTCCTGCTCTACCGCCACCGCCTGTTGCTCGAGGCCCGGCCCAAGCTGCGCCGGTTGTTGATGATGCGCCTGAGCCGGCTCCATCTGGACTCCGAGGACTTCAGCGCGGCGGAGTTCTACGCCGACCAGATGCGCCGGGTGGAGGACACGGCGACGACGGGCCTGGAGGCGCCACTGCGAATCCTCATCGACCACCGGCGCGCGATGAAGGAACGCGAGCGCGGACGCATGGTGGAGGAGCTGAGCGAAGCCGAGCGGCAACGCATGGCCGCACTGGAGCCCGCCAACGCGCCCAGTCCGCCGACGGCCGTCCTCCAACGCGTGGTGCGCAGCGAACTGGCGGAGGCCGCTGGGGACTTCACGCTGGCGCGCAAGGAGCTGGAGTCGGCGGAGATTGCAGACACCACGCCCCGCGCGGTCCTGGAGGCCTGGTACGACAAGGCGGACGCGCTGTACCGCAAGCTCGACGACCGGGAGGCCCTGGTCGAAGCCGGCCGCCGGCTCTCCATGCACAAGGTCTTCCCGGCCGATGACCAGCTCGACTTCGCGCGTGCCTCTGTCAGTGCCCTGTACCGGGGCCGCCCCTACGCCGAGGCGGATGCCGCCATGGCCCAGGCCCAGGCGCTGGCCCCCGCTGGCTCCGCCTATGCGTTCGCCCTGGAGCTGGGGCGTCACGTCAACGCGGTGCACGACGAGCGCCCGCCGCGTCCCGTGCGGGATGCGTTGATGGCGTTCTACCGCCAGCAAACGGACCCGCTCCGCCGGCGCGCGGTGGTGCAGGACGCCGTCGAGCGCGCCTCGGGGCTCGGCGCGGATGGCGTGCTGGAGGCCCTGGCGACCGTCTATGTCGACGATGCTCCCGCGGGCACCGAGGAGCGCCGTCGGGCCGAGCGGCTGTTCCGCCGCGCGATGATGGGCCGCGCCTACCGCCGGCTGGGGCAGCAACGCCGGGATGAGGCCCGTGCCGACTTCGACCTCGTGACGAAGCGGACGGGCTTCCTGGAGAGCGCTGTCGAGTCCGTGAGCCTGCGCCTGCGCGCCGACGTCAGCCCCGAGGTGGTGGAGAAAGAGGTCATCACCACCTCCGCGAGCATGGCCAGGCCGCTCGCGCACTTCGTGAAGGCCTACCTCATGGCGCGCCAGCTCCCCAAGCTGGATGACAAGGCCCATGCCCTGACGGTGAAGGCGGCCGTGGCGGAGCTGCGCCTGTCGTGGCCGGAGCTCAAGAACCAGCGCGCGGTGCAGGCCCTGCTGGGCGCCATCCACCACGAGGACTTCCTGCGCAGCCGCGCCCCCGCCGCCGCCGAGCGCGCCAACCGGCACTACATGGTCGCCCTGGACCTGATGCGCAACAACGTCCGCTACAAGGCCATGATTCTCGGCGCGTTGGGGATGCTGCACACCCAGGTGGGCAACTACCACATCGCCCTGGGCTACCTGGACCAGCGGGACAAGCTGCCCTACGTGGACAACTGGGCGGGGCTGGCTGTCTCCCTGGCGCGGGCGCGCGTGCTCCTGCACGTCGGGCGCGACGAGGAGGCGGCGAAGGCGGCGGACCAGGCCCTGGCCATGGTGGACGCGACGCCGAGGCTGGCCCGCTTCACCACGCTGGTGGTGGACCGCGCGGCGCTCTACAACCTCGCCGCCGGTCGGTTCGAGCGTGCGCTGGCGCTCTATGACCGCGAGCTGCCCATCATCGAAGCGAGTCCCCGGGATGAAGAGGGGTTGCGCAACCGGCTGGTGGTGCGGCTGTCCCGGTGCGCGTCGGCGTTGGGGATGGGGCAGCCCCAGCGGACGTTGGAGGACCTGGACCAGGTGGAGCGCGACCTGGCGACTCCGGAGGTGCGGGCCGCGCTGAAGTGGGCACGCTCCACGCCGGAGCATGTGATTCGCACCTATCGCATCATCGCCTCGGGGCTGCGTGCGAACGCGGAGAGCCGGCTCGGGAACCTGGACGCCGCGGCCCGTGCGCTGGAGCTGCGGCGCGAGTTGTTCCTGGAGCAGTTCGCCCAACTGGACCGGGACGAAGACGTCCGCGCGGTGACGCTGGCGGAGATGCGGCTGGCCGAGAACGCGGTGGACCGGCAGGACCCGGCGCTGGCGGCCCGGTGGCTGGGCAAGGCGCTGGAGCACGCGGACACGCTGGTGGCGCGCACCCATGCCCCCGTCGATGCCGGTCAACTGGATGTGCTCTGGTTCGCGGCGCAGCTCCACTCGAATGGGAGCACGCGGATGCCCTTCGATGTACCGGAGCGCCTGGGCAAGGCACGGCGCTCCCTCATCGACCAGCGCGATGCGTCCTGGCGCGCGTATCTGGCGTGGTTCGAAATCTACACGGCGCTCAACGCCCACCCGTCAGCGGACGTCCGCGACGCGCAGGTGGTGCCCGCGCAGCCGTAATCGACCCCCCATGCCAGACTGGAGTGAGCTGGAACAATCGCTGGGCCCAGACGCGCCAGTCCGTGGGCGAACAGCACTCCGTCTCCATCAAGAGCTTGAGCAGTCACCTCCACTGGCTTGATGCGTGTCTGGCGCGCGCTCCCCTCGACGCGCGCATCCAGGACACGCTGGTGCGCTATCGCCGCCCTCGTCGAAACGCTGGTTCCCACTGGTGAGCACGAGGTCCTCGCGTTCGATTCACCGGCTCCGCTCGCCGAAGCCGTGGAGACGCTGTTGGAGCTGGAGGACCTGGGCCTGGAGTTCTTCCCGCTGGATGATCCGTTGAGCCACGATGGCCTCGGGGCGCTGGACGCCGCGCTCGGTTCTCCCCTGGACTCAAGCCCCGCCCTCTTTCATCTCGTGTGGGGCTCGTAGGGACGACAGGTCGGATGGACACTTCCCAGGATTGGTTCGTGCTCCAGTCTGGGCATGTTCCCGGTCGCGTGGTCCTCGGGGCCCGCCGAACGGGGTCGGAAGTCAGGCATTCCGACCCCGCGCGGTCTCGAGCGCGAGCGACGACTACCAGGTCCTGGGGCCCGTCAGTCCGCCATTGGCGGAGGCCTTGGAGAGGTCATCCCAGTCGATGAAGCCGTTGCCATTGACGTCGCGCGGGTCGTTCGGGCCCACGGCGGTGAGCGGGTTCGTCACGAACGGACCGATGGCCGCGAAGTCCGCCCAGTCGATGTCGTTGTCTCCATCCGTGTTGCCCGCGAAGAGTGTCACGATGGGAAGGTCCACCGTTGCCCCCGCGGCCAGCGAAAAGCTGGTGTGCTGGACCGCCAGGTATCCCGCCCTGCTGGCGGTCACCCCGGACACGGAGCCCGCGGGCACCTGCAGCGAGAAGTTGCCCGCGGCATCCGTCACCGCCGTGCCCAACTGCGTGCCTCCATTGCTCACCACCACCGTGACGCCACCATGGTTGCCGCGGTGCTGGCGCAACACCTTGCCCTGCACGAGGCCCGTTCGCGGCCCGCCAGCGATGTTGAGCAGCTTCCCGTTGCACACGCCATAGGGATGCGGAGGAGTCCCCGTTCCACCCCACGCGGCGCCGCTGTTGACGATGGCGAACGGGGCTCCGTTGATCCTGATCTCAACGTTGGCATTGGTGGGCAGGTTGTAGAGCGCATGGGGGCCCGGACTCGTGACGGTGCCCGTGCGGCTCTGCTGCCAGCCGATGAGGTTCATCGTGATGGTCGCCGTGGCGCCCAGGCCGGCCGGTTTGGGTGAGTAGAAGTACACCGGGTCGAACGTCAGCTGGATGCAAGCGGGTTGGGCCAGCTTGACGTCGAAGTTCCACACCGTGAAGTGGGACACCTGGCCGGTGGCGATGCCGTCAACCACCGTGCCCAGGCCCTCTTCCACCCAGACGCCTCGGGTCTGGTCGTACCACCAGAGGGGCACCGAGCCGCTGAACGTGTTGCTCGGGTCCGCGCGCAGGCTGATGCTGGCGGTGCGGTCCCTGGCCAGGTTGTAGAGGTTTCCGTTGGCGTCGCGGAACTCCGCGGAGAACGCACCGATACTCAACAGCGAGACGGGCTGCCCGTTGGCGTCCACGGCACTCATGTCTCCCACCATCTGGTCGTTGCGAAGGTCATACGTGTACATCTGGAGCCGGACCAGCGACCGGGCGGGGATGCCCTGGGCATTGACGAGAGAGTTCGCGGGGATGGAGATGCGGGTGCCCCGGCTGTCGGTGACGGCGAAGTCCTGCATCGGGTTGACCGTGTAGACCTCCGCCTTCTGGAGCTTCACCTCCACGTAGTCCGGGGCGTCGGTGTGGATGAGGGAGGTGGGGACGTACCCGTTCAGCGCCGCGTCCAGCACGTAGCGCGCCGCCGTGGGGACGTAGACCTCGAACACCCCGTCCGCGCCGGTCGTCTGGCGCACGCCATTGACGGTGATGGCGCCCACCAGCGCGGCGCCACTGGTCCGGTCTGAAAGCTTGCCGGCGAAGCGCTGGTACTCCTGGGCAAGCGCGCTCGAGCCTGAACTCAGACACAGCGCGATGACGAACGTGGAAAGGCTCCTCACCAAGACTCTCAGGGTCTGCCGTTGCATACACGCCTCCTCTGTCCGGGGCGGAGGTGCCCTCGGCGGTTCAGCTCAGTGCCAGGCCGGAGTGCCCCGGTTCATGGGGCGCCCCGGCCTGTGATTGCTCTCGACTTGGGCTGACTAGGGGTGGACGAACTCGATGGTCACCCGGCCATGCCCGCTCGGCGTGCAGACGTTGGACTCATTCGAGGGCTTGGTGCCCGTCTCATTCCACGAACCTCCACCGCCGACGCGTCCTCCGCCACCCCCGGAGTACCCGCCGCCTCCACCGCCGCCGTAGCAGCCATTGCCCGCGCCGCCGCCGCCATAGCCTCCATGGGCTGGAGCGCCGCACGTCTTCCCCAGGCCGCCGCTGCCGCCGGACTTGAAGGACGAGCCGCCCAGGCCATAGTTGCCATCCGCTGCGCCGTCTCCGTCCCATCCGCCACCGCCAGCGCCATAGGACGCGACACGGCTGCCTCCCAGGCCATTCACCCCGCCCGGGACGAAGCCGGAGGTATATGCGGCGCTGACGGAGCCGGCCGAGCCCGAGAAAGTCGTTCCGCCGGGGCGTCCGTTGACTGTCGCGCCGGAGCGCAGCCCGCCGCCGCCGCCGGCGACGAGCAGGGGGTTGGTTCCATCCTTGGTCACGAAGGAGCCACCGCCGCCTCCCCCGCTCAAGGGAGTGGCGGTGCCCTTCTGCCCCACGAGAATCTTCACGATTTCATTGCCCTGGAATGAGAACTCACCGGACATCCGGGCTCCACAGCCGCCCGTGACACCCTGGGCCTGGGTGGGCGTGGCGCCGCTCGCGCCGATGGCGGTGATGCGGTAGGTGCCGGTCGCGGGCACCTTCCAGGTCTGGAGGGCGGGCGGACCGGTGGGGCCTTCATACGTATGGCCATCCACCTGGTTGGTGAACTCGATGTCCTTCTCGAAGATGCCGAACGGGGAGAAGCTGCTCGTCACTCCGCACACCTGGATGACGCTCACCGGCGGGTCCGCGTTGTAGTCGATGCCGCAGCTCTCCTCGGAGACACATCCACAGGCGGCCAGGTCTGCCCCGCAGTCGATGGCCGGCTCCATCCCTGGCGGGGGTGGCAATTCCTCCCACTGTCCCGCCGGAGGGGCCTCCGAGTTGAAGTGGTAGAGGCGCAGGAACATGGAAAGTCCATTGGCGCCCTGGAACTTCCGGCGGATGCACACCGTCACCTCGCCTTCGTATCCGGCGGTGGTGTCGATGTCATAGTAGAGCGGACTGCACTCGATGCCCTCCGCGCTGGCTCCATCCGAGCAGAAGCTCTTCAATCCCTGAGGTGGCAGGGGACCGAGCGGTGTTTCGACCACGGAGATGACGCCTTCCGTCTCGACCTCGTCGAACTTCACCGTGACCTTGAGGTCCGGATTCTCGACGGGAGTCGTCGAGACTCCCGCGCCCGCACCCACGGCGGTGGGGGACGCGAACGTGATGGGCTGGTTGACGAACTGGACCACGCTTCCCAGGACTGTCGCGGACGCAATCATGTTGTAGGCGCCCGGCTCGACGGCCATGGTGAGACCGGAGACGCTCGCGGGCGTCGATGAGCCCTGGGCGATGGTCGTGAGACTGTCCCTCGGTGTGCCGTTGGGGTTGTACGCAGTCCCGGAAAGTTCGATGCGGGGATTGCTTACGAGAATCTGGGGTGAGTCCGGCAGGGCTTCCTTCACATCGAAGTAGGCCTTGGACCTGACGAGCGTGACGGACTCCGTCTCCAGCCCGACAGTGGCACCGGCGGGCACGTTGGTCGGGCTCCCTCCGCCCTGGGTGTAGTAGCCGCGATAGGTGGTGACTCCGAGCGGCTCCAGCGGGTGGGTGGTGTCGAAGAGTTGGTAGGTCAGTTGCTGCTTCTTCCAGGTCCCGGGGTTGAGCTGGAAGACGAACTGGCCGTTGGTAGGGGCACTGCTCCAAGCCCCGCCGTAGCTGTTTACGCCAGGCTCCATTCGCTGCAGGTGCATGCTTACGTTTGAGAGCGACGTATTGCTGAAGAAGCCACCTACGTCCAATGCGGAGTGCGCCGTGCCCAACGACTCGGTGAAGTCGAGTCTCGCCTGGGTGCCAGGGGTGATGGTGACTGAGTAGGGCTTCGAGTCGGAGTATTGAGAGGGCGAGGTGAAGTAGGTCCGGAGCATCAGCTCGTAGGTCCCGGAGGGCAACTCGACAGAATAGTCGCCGTTGGTCGGCACGGACCTGGAGCCGTTGATTCCCGTGGAGGAGGGAGAGGTGCCGCGAAAGGAGAGGGAGTGCGTGCCAAGTCGGGTGGCAGGCGCGACACGGACCGCTCCGACCAGCTGTCCTCGGCTCGAGAAATCGAACTGCCAGCTCACGCTGGCCGGCGCCTGGTGCAGCAGGTCAACGGTTCGTGTTTCGAGCGAACGCGACAGCTGGGTGCCATCTGGGAGGGTCAGATAGACAGTCCCGTAGAGTGTCACGCGCGCTGCGGGCACCATGGCCATCCAGCCAGGGATGGAGGTGGGGTGCGGAGTCCCGATGCTGCGGCTGTTGTATGCGGAGTAGGAGCCCTCGCCATCACTGGCAGACGCGTAGATGTCGAACCGCGAGATGGTACCTCCCGTCACGGAGATGCTGTGCTGGATGCGTTTCGTCGAGAGGAACGAGAAATCCACCGTGGTGGGCCCGACCTGGTTGTCCACCAGGACCTGGTTGTTCTTGTAGATCTGAAGCTGGGCGTACGGAGCCGTCTCATTGACCAGGCGGGCATCAATGGACGTGGCGTAGTGGTGGCCACTCTCCACGATGAGGGAGTAGGGCGTCGTGGTGAAGGACTTCTGGGCGGAGAGTCCATCCGGAGAGCTGGCTCTCACGGTGTACTGGGTGAAGGTCTCGTCGTTGAAGGCAACCTGACCCTTGATTTCCCCGGGGTTGAGGATGACCACGTCCGCGACGGACAGCCCTGTCGCCATGAGCGTGGCCAGCGCAAGGCACAACGATAGCTTCCGGCGACGTGCGTGCATCGTTCCGCTCCGTTCCTGGACTGACTTCGGGGCACCGAGCACGGTTGGGAATGACGCGGGACCTGGAGATGGGTGCGTGCTCACTTCCGCAGCGCGGCGGACTTGACCAACTTCATGCAAGGACTGTCAATAGACCCTGGCGCAATGCTTGTACGTCTTTTCCACTAGTCATGTGTGCCCATGAGGATGGCGTGTCGGGCCCCCTGACAAGTCGATGCACAATCCTGGCTTGACGTTCCTCGGCGTGAGTCGGGCTGGATTACAGCCTGTCTCGATATTTCGCCGACGTCACTGGGAGGCGGCGCCACCTGAGTTGCTCAGGGCGCAGTCTGGTGCTTCACGCGTCGCGCCCAGCACGAGTCCGGTGCGCCATGCGAGCGTCCATCGGTCGGAGGTGGACGACCCGGAACGGAGGGAAGGGGTGTCGCGGACGCGGCGTGCACGTCACCCGCCAGGGAAGCGTCCCCTGCCTGGATTTCGGACAGGCGCGCGCGGCGAGTTCGGACCTGGGCCGCGATGGCCCGCGTGAGCCGTATCACCTGGGGAGACAGGTCCACCGAGGCCTCCGCTGCCCTCCGCACTGTCTGTATGGGGGGATGTCTCACCTGAGGCGAGTTCCGCCAGACAAATCGTTCCCTGGAGCAGGCGACCGGCTGTGTTTGAATTGCATCGCGCCGCACTCCCGAGGCAAGCTCTTTCGGGCCTTCATTCCTGTCATCCTTCGGGGACCTCCTTGTTCAATCACCTCCGCCACTGGGCGCCAACCCTGCTGCTCCTGACCGCTGCTTGCTCGTCTTCGGAGCCGGAGCCCTCCGTTCCTCGACCGGGCGATATCCTCCCGGGGTGGCCTCAGAAGACCACGGTGCTTCCGGTGCAGTTCGTGCCCCTGGCGGCTGGAGGAGTCCTGGGGATAGCGCAGCCGTACGTCAACTCAAGGGGTGTCAAGTCCCAGGTCGCACTTGTCGAGTATGAAAACCAGGGTGAACTCGTACAGTCTGTCCTTGGCGCCGGGGGTGTGCAAACGTCCGGCTCCATCGCGATGGACTCACAGCAGCGCGTGATGACCGTCTCCACGGGCTCCGAAGGGAGCTCCTGGATGCGGGTGTGTCGCATCCACGCTGGCGATGGGACCGTTGATTCATCATTCGGCGGTGCGACGTGCAGCGAAGTCACCGGACTGCCGACGGGGTATGCGGAGGCCGTCATCGTGCTGCCTTCAGGCGCGGTGCTGGCGGGAATGAACGCTTCGCCCGCCGTCCTCGTCCAGTTGACCGCCAGCGGCGCTCGAGACTCCCAGTTCGGGACGGATGGCGTTCTCCTGCTCGAGCAGAACACCACGGTGGAATCGCTCGCGGTCCAGTCTGACGGACGCATCCTGGTCTCGTTGAAGGTGTGGACAGGCGGCTTCGCACAGCCAAAGGTCATCCGACTCATGCCCGCTGGAGGGCTCGACCCGAGCTTCGGGAACGGGGGCATGCTCCCCGATGTGGAGGGCTCCCTCCTCGTGCGTGCTGACGACACCTTCCTCGCCCTGAGTGCCGAAGGCATCTCCGCGTATCTTCCCAACGGCACGCTGGACGAGCGGTTCGGAACAAACGGGACGGTGAACCTCAAGGAGGCCACGGGGACCGTCGCTGACATGTTCAGCCCCCGCGCGGTCACCCAGGATGCGTCGGGTCGCATCTATGTCGGGGCGGTGTTCAAGACCGGGGGACGCGATGGTGGACTCGTCTCGCGACTCTCGCCCACGGGGAAGCTCGACCCGGAGTTCAGCGCACGAACAGAGTCCGAAGCTCCCATCACGTGGGTGGGGTCCGCGCTCACAATCGCCGCGGATGGGAAGCTCTGGGTCATGCTCTCGGTAGGAGAGGGCGACTCCATTCAGACGGGGCTCGCGCTGCTCCAGCCCTGAGCCTCATACTTGTCTTTGGCATGGAGGTGCCGGTGGGCGCGCACGTCCCACCGGCACCTTCGAACTTCGACTGACTCGCCTACTGCACGGTCAGCACGCCACTGAAGGCCTCGGCGGAGCTCCTGGGCAGGGTATCGACCAGGTTGAACGGCCTGTTCACCACGTCATAGGTCGGTGCCACGAAGGCAGCCACGATGAGGTGGTAGTACGCCCCCGACTGCAGGATGCCCGCGGGCAGGCGGATGGAGGTGGTGTCCCCGCCCATGTAGAAGGAGGTGGAGAGCAGGGTGCCGCGAGGGGAGGCGCGCAACTGATAGAGGTACACCGCGTAGGCATTCGGCGACCCGGAGGCCGGTGGCTGCCACTGGATGACATGCGAGCCCGGGGTGATGGAGCGCCCGGGTATTCGTGGTCGAGCGTCAGCAGCTCGCCCGAGTAGCCGATCCACCCGTCCGGCGGAGCAAACGGAATGGGTGACCCCCGGAAGTCGTTGAAGGCAGGCGTGGCCGTCGGGTGCACCTCCGCGGCGTTGGCGGCGAAGGCGGAGACGCGCCAGTCGAGAGGGAGTTCATACGTCGGCGCCGGCATGGTGGGTGTGCAGGTCGCGCATCGCGGCTGTGCCAGCCGCTGCACACCCGAGCGGCGCCGCGACTCAGGGAACGCGCGCGTCGAGCCACGTCAGGTGGGCGTCGATGGTCTCCGCCACGACCTGGGCCTGCTCGGAGGAGCTGGGCTCGGTGTACGGATTGCCAATCTCCTTGTGCTTCCACTTCACCCAGGTCTGCTTGTACCAGCCCCAGTCGAGGTGGGTCCCCGTCGACGGCGGTGAGGTGCCGGCGTACCCGGAGAAGGCGCGGATGCCCGTGGCGGGGGCGACCTCCTGGCCTCCCACCACGTGGAAGATGTGGAGCCGGTCGCGGCGAGGGAACTGGGCCGTCAGGTTCGTGGCCCACGCGCCATAGAACGTGCCCCAGGGCCGCACGGGGTTGTTGATCTTGCTGTCGAACGTCCCCAGCTCGCCCTGGCTGTTGCGACACACGCCGTCGAACGACGACACATAGATGGTGATGGCGTCGAGCGCCGGGTTCGCGCGCAGCGCCTGGGCCAGCCGCATCACCAGACATCCTCCCCGCGAGCTGCCCGCCAGGTAGATGGAGCGCGTCTCCGGACGGACCTGCGCCTGAATCCAACCCGTGAATCCGTTGACGACCCGCTGCTTCGAGTCGCTGTCGTCCAGGTGGTCGAAGTTGCTGTCGTTGACCACGGACAGGTACGTCTTTCCCCGGGGGAACCAGCCCAGGGCGTCCAGCTTCATCGCCAGCGAGCGGCCGTCCAGGGTGATGTTGGGGCACGAGACGCCGTCGCAGGACGCATCCCAGTTGGAGGACTGGCCGGTGACGCCGCTGGAGTGGCCGCTGCTCGAAATCTTCTGTCCCGCCGACATGACGACGAGCGCCTCGCGCACGGCGGGCGCATCCACCTCCGCGATGCGGATGTTGTGGAGCGTGTCATCGGAGGCCCCCGCCGCGCGGAAGGGCTCGAAGCCGGCCGCCGCCTGGTAGGCCCCCGAGGCGTTCCTGTAGGTGACGCGCCGAGACACGACGGTTCGACTGCCGCCGCTGGGATAGGCCAGGGCCTGGGGTTGGGCCTCCAGCGTGTCATCGGGCTCAAGCGGGCCGCCACAGCCCGCGAGGGGACCTCCGAGCAGCAAGGCCAGCTTCATCCATGAGAAGACACGACGAGAGGTACCCGGGGTGAGAACCATGTGTTGCTCCGCTTCCTGGAGGTGTATGAAGTCGAGTCTCTCATGGATTTCCAAATGCCGAGTGGACGACGCGTGTCGGAGCGCCCGGGTGCTCGCGCCGCGCATCGCGTCGCCGTGTCGTTGGGCCTGCTGCTCACCTTCGCGTCCGCTCAGGCGCATGCGGATGGCCTGTCCGTCATTCCCTACGGAGACAACTGCTGGGGAACGGGGGCGGACGCGGACCGGGATGGCCTGAACGACGACTGTGAGCACCAGGTCGCGCGCTGGTTCATGCCGCTGTTCTGGTTCGACACCGGGGAGAGTGGCTACGAGCGCCGTCCCTACTACGCGGTGAAGAGCGAGGGCTTCGCGACGCGGACCCTGCGCATCTTCTACCTGGACACCTTCTTCGACGACACCGGCGTCACCACCGGCCATGACGGTGACCCCGAGTTCCAGATCTTCGAGGTCCACTACTCCGCGGGCCGCTGGTACCTGGACTGGGTCTACCTGTCGGCGCACCGCAAGAGCGTGTGTGAGTCGTCGGCCTGGTATTCCTACGAGCAACTCGAATACGACACGCGCGACTCGCGCAATGCCTACCGGGGCTGGCCCGTGTTGTACGTGGCCGAGGACAAGCACGCGACGTACAACAACCTCTCCACCTGTGACAGCGGCTGCCTGGCCCAGGACTACTGCAGCCGCCATGTGGCGCAGTACCTGGACACGTCGTCCACGCCGCTGGTGTCGCGCAACGTGGGGTCGACAGCGGTTCCGCTCATCAACTCCGTGGTGCTGAACGGAAAGACGGAGCGGCTGCTCGACGACGTCGACTTCAAGGGCTGGGATGACCAGTGGTACCGGACCAACTCGAAGGGGTATCGCCGGCACCTCAATGACTTCGGCTTCTGAGGGGCATAGACGCGCTCGCGCATGTCGCTCGAATCGCATCGCCGTCGTCGGGGGACGCTCGTGGCTGTCGTCGCGGGCGCCGCCGGGTCGTTGCTGCTGGGGCTGGCATTCCTGTGCCCCCCGCGTGACGGCGCGGCGACGGAGTCACGACGCCCGATGTCTCCGGTGACCGTGGCTCCGAGCGCGTCGGTGGTGGAGCCTCGGACGGCCATCGTCTCGACGGCTCCCATGGCAGGGGTGCCCATGCCCGCGAGTGCCTCCGGAGAGGCCCTGGCGGCGGCACTGAACGAGGAGCGAGTGGTGCTCGCCTCAGGCGCCGTCATCGAGCGACTCGAGATGGACCGGCCCTGGGCCTGTGCTGGCGGGCAGGTCTCCCTGGCGGGGAAGGTGGGGGGCGCGCCGGAGTCGGGGGCCCTCTCTCGGTGGGTGTGGCCCGGAAGCGGATCCACGGCGGAGCTGCATCCGGGGGCTCGGCTCCAGTGGCGTGCGCCCGCCGAGCCGGGCACGTACTTCGTGCGCTTCCAGGTGTGCAAGGACCTGGGCGGACGACGCGTAGGCGTGCTGGCGGAGCAGGTCCTCCGAATCGAGGTGCGTGATTGCGCGGGGGGCGTGGAACCCGAGGTGGACCGGCTTGAGATATCCGTCACCCAGCGCGCCAACGGCGCCTTCCTCTTCCGTGCCGTCCCGCCGGAGTCCGAGTCGCTGACCGGGTATGCCTGGGACTTCGGTGACGGACGCACCGTCGTCACCTCCGGCCCGGACGTGGAGCATGCCTACGACACCCGGACGTTGGAGTCATTGGACGTCCGGACCTTCACGGTGCGGCTCACCGCCGGGCGACGCGCGGGCGCCGGGCTGAGTGCCACCGCCTTCGTCGGTGTGCGGGGGCAGCCTCCATCCGACGAGCCGCCGCCAGCGACGCTCACGCTGTCGCGCACGCGCGGGGACCCGGAGGAGTGGCGGAGCGAGGTGTCCGTGGGAGTTCCGGGGCCGGGCGTCGTCACCTGGGAGCGCGTGGAGCGATTGACCCTTCACTGGGACGACCAGGTGGAGGTAGTGACGCGCGAGTGGCGCCAGGTCATCACGGTGGAGGAGGAGCTTGGCCAGGGGGGCTTCCGGGGTTTCGTCGTGGTTCGCCCGGCCGAGCTGGCGGCGACGGTGAAGCAGGTCGTGGATGTCCTTCACGGACGCGATGAAAGCGGCGCGGAGGTCTCCCTGTCGTGGGCTGCCTTCAAGCGGGAGGCTCCGCCCGTGAAGCCCTCTGCCGAGGCGCGTCTCCCGCTCAAGTAGGGCGCGCGAGGACTCAGGACGGGTCCTTCGTCACGGCCTCCTTCATGCCGGTGTCTGGAGTTGACTCCCTCGCACCATGCGGCCGCTGACGGATGCCCGACCCAGGTCCAATGGCAACCAGCGTGGTGTCTGGACATCCTGTCGGTGTCGACCTCGAAAGGAAAAGGACGGACTCGACGAACTCGTCGAGTCTTGGAGTGGCGCAGGCTGACGCCCGGGTCGGCCTCGGTCGCGGGTTCGACGCGATGACCGCGTGATGGGAACTCAGGGCTCGAGCAGGTCCTGGTAGATGCGCCTCACCTTCCTGGCATCGGTCGCGCTCATGGACTCCACGCGGCCGATGACGTTCAGGTAGTCCTCATCCCTGGGCCTGATGGTGATGGCCGAGGAGGTGACGCCGAACGCGTTCTTGTCGTAGTGCATGACGGAGCGGTAGTCGTATTCGGTGTCGTAGACGTCGGAGCGCGAGGCGGGGATGCGCTGGAACTGCGGCTTGCGACCCTTCTGGATGTTGTCCCAGATGATGCGCACGAACTTGTTCCGGTCGTAGCGGGACTGCTCGTGCCACAGGCCCACGGCGTGCAGCAGCTCGTGGATGATGATGTCGTGATAGAAGCAGCTCGCCTGGTTGTTGTCCTGGAGTGACAGCTCCTGCGCGCCGCCCTTCCTGCCCGGGCCCGCGGCGTAATAGCAACCGTCGTTCGTCTTGATGATTCTGACGAAGTCCGCTTCATCGGTGCGGGGGACGAAGCGCACCCCGGTCCTGTCCTTGATTTCCTTCATGGCCTGGGCAATCATTTTCTCCTGGGCCGATGTGAAGACATTGGACACCACGTAGGGAATCTTCCCCTCCGGCCAGCGCAGGCTGCCCTGGGGGATGCCATTGAACTGGGAGACTTCCAGGGCCTGCTTCAGCGCGCTCGGGCTCTCGGACGTCCGGCCCACGAGGATGTCCCCTTCGAGCAGCAGCAGGCCGTTGCGCTCCACCACCGGGACGTCCAGCGCTTCCTCCTCTCCGAATGCCTCCACCTGGGCCAGCTCAAGCCGGTCGCTGTCCGTGAGCTGACCTGGCCTGAGTCTGGGGCCAGAGGCGGCCTCCTCGGCTTCAGGGCCACAGGCCAGGACGGCCGTGAGGACCCAGGGAAGAAGGCACAGCGACTTCGCGAATGCAGACTTCATGAAGGGCTCCAGGGAAGGGACGCTGCACCGGGGTCATATCATTCCGCTGCGGCAGCCACGCGCTGGCCCATGGCTCTGTACGCCCGGGGACTGATGGTGTGAGTGATGTTGTCTCGTGAGGCTGAAGAGGGCTGGTTTCACCAGGCTCATTCGATTTCGGAGCACCGTTGCATCTGTGATAGGACTGCTCCGCGATACTTTCGATTCATCGGATGGGAGCCGAGCATGTTCAAGCAGTCCGTGAAGCTGGTCTGTGCCGTCGCGCTGGTCCTGGGGGGATGTGGTGGTGCTCCCGAGCAGCTGGCCGTGGAGGAGACGGAGGTCATCGAGTCGACCGAGCAGGCCCTCATCTGGGCTTGTGACGGGACGCGTGCCTTCAACCGGTACTGGTATGTGAACAACGTCGAGGTCGGCCGTGAGTACTGCGACTGCCCCTCTAGCCTCAACCAGTTCGGCGAACAGCGGGGCCGCTACACCCAGGAACACATCGCCTACTGTGCCCCCTGAGTGTCGCGGATGCGGTGACGAGCCCGGCCATCCGACGAGGTGGCTGGGACCGCGCCGGGAGACACCATTGATGAGGACCGGGAGTCAGGTGGGCAGAGGTCGAGCGCGGTCCTTGCGTTGTGCCTGGCCTTGCTCGCGTGTCACTCCGAGCAGGAGCCCGTCACACCACCCCTCGGAGGAGACTCCTGCTACGAGCAGGTCCGGCGCCTCGCCACCACCCGGGCCTCCAGCACGACTTCGTCACAGACCTCCTGCTGGCGGACCGCGACTATCGGCTGGAGGTATTGGACGTGGTGCTTCCCGGGGACGAGCGCGCCCTGCGGGACGGTTGCGCGGAGAATGCTCGCATCCTTGATGCCGCCATCTTGAGCCCGTGAGGGATGATAGCGTCGAGCCATGAACTGTTTTCAGCATGCACCCGTCGCGGCTGTCGGCCTCTGCAAGAACTGCCAGCGGGGCATCTGTCTCGAATGTCTGACGGACCTGGGTGACGGTCTGGCCTGTCGCAATCGCTGCGAGCAGAAGGTCCAGGCCCTCAACACCCTCCTCAATCGGTCGCCAGGGGTCTATTCGGCGGCGGGGTCGGGGTATCGCATCGTGGGCGCGATGCTGCTCGCCGTGGCGGCCATGTCGCTTCTGGCTGGAGCGACGGATGCCCAGGCGAAGGGGTGGCTGAATGGCTCCGTGCTCGCGGGCCTGGCCTTTGCGTTCTTTGGCGTGCTGTTCTTCCGCCTCGCCCGGCGTTATCGCTGACAACGGCCGTTGGGTGCTTGCTCGTTCAGACCCCGCCGAACGCATCCTCGGCTTCGAACCGTCGATGCAGGTCCGTGCTTTCTTGCAGCAGGGCATCGGCGATGCTTGAGCGCTGCTCCTCGGGAGCTCGGGCGTAGCGTGTGAGCTTCGCGCCGATGTCGACGAGTCCCGCCATGAGGGACGGGAGCGGAGGGCTCCAGGTGTGCCCGGTCAGGATTCCGAACGGACGGCAGTGCGCGCCGAGGTGGTACGTCGTTCCGTCGAGATGCAGGTCGGGCCTGCGCGGGAATCTCGTCCTGAGGAGCGCCGCGACCCAGAGTTGGCTCAGTTGTTCGAGCAGAGGCATCGCGATGGGGGCCCTGGCCACCTCGACGGCGGGCCCGTCCTGCGTTGCGGTCCGGCCTTTCGTATAGCCCATCAGGATGGGCCAGAGCTTCGTCTCCATCCGTGTGGCGACAACCTGGGGCCCGAGCCCCTTGTCCCGAAGGTAGACCGCCTCCTCGGGTGCGAAGGAAGGAAGGCTCACCAGGAGCAGCCGCCAGGAGGCGTCCGGAATCAGGAGGCGCGCGACCTCCGACTCGTAGGACGACAGCGAGCTGCGAGAGAAGAGCCCGGCTTCGGGACGGAGGTGGTCGGTCATGGCGTCGCTCCTGAGGTTCGTGCGGGTGGGGAATGCGCCGTGCCATGACGCGTGCCCTGCTTCGCATATGACATCAGGGCCGCGGCCGCTGGCTCGGGAGCTGTCGTGGCTTGCCTCGTCGCCTGGAGCCGGCGGAGCGCATCAGTCCTCGCAGCGCGGAGGGCGGAACGTCGTTGTATCTGCGAAACGTCCTGGAGAAGTGTGCCTGGTCGGAGAAGCCCGTGCAGAACGCGACGTCCGTGAGCGTCAGGCTCGCATCGCCCAACAGCCCATGCGCGGCGTCGACCCGCGAGCGCTGCAGGGTCTCCGAGAAGGTCGTCCCTTCCTCTTGCAAGGCCCGTTGAAGGGTGCGGCGGGACAAGGCGAGCCGCTGCGCGCTTTCCACGAGCGTCCAGGGGTGCAGCAGGTCGCCGTTCATGAGTCGCTGGAGCCGGTCTCGGACCTGTCCTGTCGCTCCCTTCGCTGACACTCCGCTCACGGGCGCGGGAGTCCGCCGCGTGGGCTTCCACGAGAAGGTGGCCACGTCGGTGACCGCGGGCAGCTTCCTGGGCGCGAGCCTGGAGGCCCCACCGTGGAGGACGACGGCCGCGCCGGAGGCGGACGCGAGCGACACTTTCACTCCCGTGAAGCCCGCCGTCTCCAGAATGGCGATGAGGACGCCCCAGATGAACAAGTCATTGACGACGCGAATCCTCCCGCCGTCGATGGCCACGTGGCGCAGCGTCATCCGGGCACGCGCGACGTCATGCCCGACGAGTCGTGTCCGGTGCCGGGAGTGCATGAAGCGCTCGAGCGTGCTCCACCGCTCCACCGCGTGCCGGGGCGTCTGTGCCGCGCAGAGCGCTCGCAGCACGGGATGTGAGGACAGCGCCCGCAGCGCCCGGCCGAGCTCCAGCACGGCGCGCCACCCATGGGCCTCCATGACGTCCTGGAGGATGGCGACCTTGTCGCGACCCTCGGTGGGAATCCCCGGGTGGTCACGCGCGACGACGGCCTTGAGCACGGCGCTCAGGGCCGGGCTCGTCATGACGCCTTGGTCCTCCACGGTCATCGGGTCCACCTCAGGGCGCGGCGTCCGGAGCCGCGCTGGCTTCCGGCTCGCACCGCCCCGCGTTGCGCCAGTCCGTGAGCGCGGCGAGGAAGAGCGCATTGAAGTCAGCGCCGGAGAAGGGGTTCTGGCTCGTCACCAGGTTGCAGTCTCGCACGGCGCGCGAGCGGCCAGGGAACGCTGTCTCATGGGCATAGCCAGCCTCGTCGAGCTGGTCTCCGATGCCTCGCACCTGCGCGCGCGCGCCCATGACGAACGTCTCGATGTACCACTCCTCGAAGCCCGACACGGAGGTGACGCGCCGCCCCGAGAAGGGGCTCTGCTCCGCGGGCAGCCGCGCCAGGAGCGCGGGGGCGTGGCACACCAGCCCCACGGGGCGGGCGCTGGCCCCGAAGTCGACGAGCAGGCCGTGCAGCTCCGCGTCGTCGAGCAGGTCCACCATGACGCCCTGTCCTCCGGGGATGAGGAGGGCCTGGAACGTCGCCGCGCGCGTGCGGACCTCTGCCAGGGGAAGCGGCGCCTGGAGCTGGGGAAGCCCCGCCACCAGGGTCTGGGCCTCGGCGAGCGCCTCCGGTCGCTCCTTCCAGTACGACGGCTTCAGGCCCTCCGGGTCGAACGCGGGCCTCTGCCCTCCCGGCGTCGCGAGCACCACCTCGTAGCCCGCGTCGACGAGCGCGCGGTAGGGCTCGTAGAACTCATTCAGGAAGACGCCCGTCGCGCGGGTGCTGCCATCCGCGAGCTTCTGCTCGGAGGCGGCGGAGAGGACCATCAGCACCGCCCCAGGCGCTTGGGTTTCCGCGGGGGGCAGGGGCGCGGAGGGAAAGACGAGGCGGCGGGTGGGCGTCGTGGCACAGCCGCACGCGCCGGCGAAGCAGGCGAGCGCGAGTGAGACGAACCACCACGTCAACGTCCTCCCGACGCGGAAGGCGGCGGGCGGGGGCGAATCGGGCGCATCCATGCAGGTCCTCCTGGTGACAGCTTCATCGCCAGGGTAGGGGCGCGAGCACGCGCGGGCTTGAACGGATGCTCCAATCCGCGCTGCGACCTCACGCGAACGACTTGAAGTAGTTCGCCATGATGGCGGGATGGTCCGAGTAGAACTTCCCATCCAGCGTGCGGGACAGCGACACCGTGTCTTCGCCTCGCAGGTTCATGGACTCGGTCTCGACCTGCGCGCTGTTGGCAATCAACCCACCCATGTAGTTGTTCTTCGCGTTGGTGTTGGAGTGGGACAGCGTATAGACAGGCTTGATGGTGTCGTCGGAGAAGGACTTGAAGGAGAAGCGGTTGGGGTAGAACCCGCCGTTCAGCTCGAACGAGTCCATGTTCAGGTCACCCAGCAGCGCGTCGACCTCGTTCTCCCGCGCGAACTGGCCCACCTCCTCGAGCGCATCCTGCTTCTTGGTGGGGGACGAGAAGCCCGTGTAGGCCGCGTCCAGGTGAACGCCGGCGACCTCGAAATAGACGCGGAACTCGGGCACGATTTTCTGGACGCAGAGCCACTTCTCGTCGTGTTTGACGCCTGGGCGGACAAGCGTCCTCGCGTGGTAGACGACCTGGGTGATGTATTTCTCGTCCATCAGCACGTAGGCGGCGATTTCATTCTTCGCGTCGACCTGGGGGTCGAGCAGCGCGCGGATGCTGCCGACCTTCCGATACCTGAGCTCAGGGCAGGGCTGGAGCATGGAGGGGAACGGCGCGTCCTTGAGCTCTTCCGAGAGGAAGATGACCTCGGGAACGAGCCGGCTCAGCTGCACGTGCAGGTCGATGGGGCTGGCGGCATGCAGCCGCTTCCACTCCACCGTGTTCGTGCACGCCATGATGTGCTTGAGCACGATGTTGTTGTAGCCGGCGAGGATTTCGTCTTCATCCAGGGGCGTCGACTTGGCCTCGAAGACCTGCTGACCGGGATAGGGCTTGGTGTTGAATGACGAGAGGGCCTGGCTCGCCGTCGGGTTCGAGCTGGGGGCGAAGAAGTTGTCGCGCTGGGGGATGAAGTCCGCCTGGAAGGTCCCTTGCTTCGCGTTGTTCCGGTAGAAGTTGTTGCCCGCATCGAAGGGGATGAAGAGCGTCATGCATTGCATGCGCAGGACGTTGGGGGGAGCGTACGTCGCCGTGTCGTCGACCACGGTGGGCGTCTCGATGGCCATCTGCGTCTCGAAGATTCCCTCCGAGATGTCCGACGTCGTCAGCGCGGACTGGGTGCGCCGCAGCTTGTGCCGGCCCTTCGAGATGCCGGTGAGTCGCGTGGTGGCCTGACCGACCCTTCGCTTGTGGTGGTCCAGCTTGTTGCCCTGGTACTTGTACTCGTCCTGCTTCGGGCGCCGCCCGGCGATGAGGGCGCTGCACTTCCTGCAGACCTTCCTGCTCTCGAAGCTGAAGACGAACGCGTTCTGATGACACCTCTGGCACTTGATGAGCATGCTGCCTCGTGTTCACCGGGGGGGAAGGGGCCGCGACGGAGCGGTGATTCGGGGTCGCCGTCGCGCGGGCGCACGTTGCAGCCACCGTGCCCGTGACTCGCTCCGCGCCTCGGGGGGCCAGTGGGAAGCCCGCACGGGACTTGTCTCTCCGCCGGTCGCGTCCAGCGCCAACGCAGGCGCGTCCCCGGGCTACGCGAGGCGACGGCCCGAGGATGATGCGCACGCCCCGAGCGTCGTCGCGCGGTGTCACCGGTCGTGAAGAATTCGACACGGAGGGGTGAGGGGCTTTCGGAGGCCTGCCCGTTCTCTTCGGGGGGAAGCGACCCATTTCGGGCGCCTTCCGTGAAGGAGCTCCGACCATGCCGCCGCTCTCGTTCCGGCGCCTCGTGTTGTCCTGCCTCGCGTTGCTGGCCGCCTCGGGTTGTATGACGGGGCCTCACAACGGCACCACCACCGGGGACTCGGTGATTGGCGAGACGTTCCTGTTCGAGGGCTACTACCCCGAGCCGAGCACTCCCGTGTCCCTCCAGGTCTTGAGGGAGCCTGATTTGGACCCGACGGTGGCGTCGAACTGGCAGCAGTTCGCCACGGCCATCACCACCACCACGCCCACCCCCTTCAACCGCCCCGAGCCGCTCTACCACTGGAGCGTCACGGCCGCGCCCGTCCCCAACTTCCTCTTCTCCTCGCGCTGGCCCTCGGGAGGACTGGTGAAGGTGCGCGCCGTCGCCATGGACCCGGATGGGCAGACGGTCCTCTACACGTTCGACGACATCACCTACGCGGACTGCTTCTCCCAGAACGCCACCCAGCCCTGGAACACCCTCGGCACCGAGTGCCAGGGCCTGGGCGTCAACCGCTCCGCGCTGGTGTCCACGCGGCTCAACCCCGTGGACCTGCCCGTCGCGGACCGGCCCGAGTTCCTGGGGCGCAAGTCGCCTGGATTGGGCACCGCGGAGACGGAGGAGTACTACGAGCAGATCCAGGCGCCGGAGACGTTGGATGCCTTTCGTTCCAACTATGGCTTCACCACGGGGAGCGACGTCACGGCCACCTACTACAACGACGGTGACCTGGGGCTGGGCCGGGAGATGCATTGCAAGCCGTTCGCGGTCCCCCCGTCCCAGGTAGGCCTGGCCTGCTACGTGAAGAACTACGGAGTGCTCGACGGCGCGCCCATCTTCGGTGGCAGCTCCGCGTCCGCGCTCCAGGACGCGGTGGCCCGAACGAACTCCTTCGCCACCGTGGCGATGACCTTCACGCCCCCCGCCAACGCCCCCAACAGCGTGAAGTTCATGGTCTACGATGCCGCGGGCTTCCTGACACCCGCCGCGCAGCTCGACAACACCGGCTTCAACACCTTCGTGCCCGGCAACTGTCTGTCATGCCATGGCATCAAGGCGAACTACGACGCGAACACCGACTCCGTGGTGGGGCGGGCGCAATTCCTCCCCTTCGACGTCTTCAGCTTCCGCTATTCCACCGCCACGGGCTTCACCCAGTCAGCCCAGGCGGACGCCCTGCGGCGCCTCAACCACCTGGTCACCCTGACAGGCCCCTCTGACGGCATCCGCGAGTTCATCGAGGGCACCTACGCGCCCAAGCTGGTCTCCGACGTCACGGCGGTGGCCAATGACACCTACGTGCCTCCTAACTGGACGAACACCAAGCAGAAGGGGCTGGGGCTCTACCGGGGCGTGGTGAAGCCCTACTGCCGCACCTGCCACATGTCCTCCACGGACACCAACCTGGACTTCCTGGACCAGGCTGACTTCAACCTCTACTCGGGGGCCATCAAGGTGGATGTGTGTGGCTCGGGCCACTCCATGCCCAACGCCGAGCACGTCATGAAGAAGTTCTGGAAGAGCGGCGCCCGCGCCTATCTGGACATGGGATTGGACATGCAATCCCCCTGCGGCCCCTGAGGGGTGGCGGCGCTGGTGCTCGCGAGGGCGGGAAGATTTCTGGCCCCGGTCGTTCTCGCCTCGCAGCCCCGTTGAAGCGCAACCACACCACATCACCCGCGCCGGGGCCTGGCCTCGGCGCGCAGGGGGAGGTCACATGATGAGCAAGACCCACACTCGACGCCATGGCTGGCGGATGACCACGCTGGCCGTAGCGTCGCTGGGCCTGATGTCAGGCGCCTGCGGTCCGGAGTCGACCGGGATGGACCCGGAGGATGCGCTGGTCTCCTCCGCGGAGCAGACGGAGGCGGCCTTCGCGGCCTGGCGCGCGAAGCAGGTGGTCCCCACGCCCGACGGCCACTTCCTGGTCGAGGGCGACATGCGCATGCTGGACCTGGCGATGGTGCGCCAGTACTGGGAGAGCATCACCCAGAACCCCAACGCGCTCTCGGTGTTCCGGGTGGGAGGCGTGGACGCCGCCTGGAACCGGGCGGACCGCTGGAACATCACCTACTGCATCCGGCCGAGCGACTTCGGCGCGGACTACAACCGCGTGGTCGAGTTCATGCACCGCGCGGCGTCGGGCTGGGAGGCCGCCGCCAACGTGCGCTTCGTGCATGTCGTGGCGGAGGACTCAGCGAGCTGCAACCGCCTCAACAACAACGTGAAGTACAACGTCGAGCGCAACTTCACCTTCTCCGGTCTCCAGGCCGGCATGGGCTTCCCCACCTACTCCCGGCCGACGCGCTTCCTGGAGCTGGGCCCCACCTCGACGTGGACGGATGCGCAGTTCATCGCGGTGCTGACGCATGAGTTCGGCCACTCGCTGGGCTTCGTGCACGAGCACGACACCGCCGCGGGCTGCGGCATGGTGCTCACCAGCAGCTACCGGCCGCTGACCTGCTACGACGGCCGAGGGGCGATGCACTACCCGTCGCAGCCGGGCTGGTTGGACCCGGCGCGCACGCTGAACTTCATCTCCCAGCGGGACGTGGAGGGCGCGCAGTCGCTCTACGAGGCCCCCACGAACGTGCTCAGCACGAGCGGCGGCACGGTATACGCGCGCAAGCGCTCCACGGGTGACCTCTACCGGCGCGATGCCGCCGGGTGGACGCTGGTGGGCAACCCGGGCCAGGCCTTCGTCGCGGTGGGCAACACGCTCTACGGCCAGATTCCGGGGGGCGGTCAGCCGGTCCAGTTCACGGGCGCCGGGTGGGTGACCATCGGCAGCCCGGCCGCGCAGATTTTCGCGTGCGCGGGCGCGCTCTGCGCCACCGACGCGGCCACGGGCAACGTCCTGCGCTACAACTCGGGGACGGGGTTGTGGACGACCATCGGCGGGCCGGGCTCGCGCTTCGGTTCCACGACGACGCAGGTGTTCGGCATCGACCCGTGGCAGGACGCCTACGTCGCGCGCTGGAGCGGCGCCGGGACGTCGTGGTCCGTGATTGGCGGGGGCGCCAGTGAGCTGGTGAGCGGTGGCACCAACATGTACCGCGTGACGAACGTGAAGGACGCCATCCAGCGCTACGACGGTGGCTCGACGTGGACCACCATCGGCGGCTCGGGCCGGAGCTACGTCGCCGTCGGAGGCGACGTGTACGGGCTGCGTCCGGATGGCTCGTTCATCATGAAGTACGCGGGCACGGTGTGGAACTCCATCCACGGCTCGGCGACGCGCATCTTCAGCTCGAACGGCTACCTGCTCGCGACGAACCTCAACGACTCCATCGAGAAGTACAACCCCGCCACCAACACCTGGACGAACCTCGGCCAGCCCTGAGCGGCCGTGAGTGGGGGGCCGGGGGCTTCACCGCCCCCGGCCTCGCTCTTCGGTGGGTGGCTACCGCGACTTGAAGCAGAAGGAGGCCCTGTCCAGCGTGTCCGTGCGCTGGACCCACTCCACTTCCTGGCACGTCTCCCCGGGCCCGCAGGCCTCATTGCCCTCGCAGCGGCGGTGACACTTCCGGTCGCCCTTCTCCTCCTGGCAATAGAGCTCACCCGGACCGGGCGGGCCACAGACCTGGCTGACGTAGCAGGCCTCGTCGGCGCTCGCGCACTTGTCGGTGAACGAGCAGGTGGCGAGCGAGGAGTTGGGTACGTCGGACTCGTCGTCTCCGCAGCCGGCGAAGAAGACGAGGCAGAGCAGGCTCAGCAGGGACAGTCTCATGGGGCCTTCCTGGAAAAGGGGGGATGCTATTGCAGGTCTTCCTTCAGCGCGGCCTGCATCGCCCGCCTGTTCTCGGGGAAGCCCTGGTTGGGATAGGGCCGGGCGCCATTCAAGAGCGGCTCATACTTCTGGTACATGGGGTCCGAGCGCGCGGGCTCCTGCTGGTAGAAGGCGCGGTTGGCCTGGAGCAGGTAGCGGGGCGATGTCCCCAGCGGGGCGTCCTCGCTGAAGGCGATGAGTCGGCGCACCTCGGGGTCGCTCATGAACGTCATGAAGGACTCGGCATCCTCCGCGCACGTCCCGGTGCAGTTCGCGTTGAGCACCAGGGCATCCACGAAGACCGCGGGCGCGGAGCCCGTGCCCAGCGGCACCGAGATGACTCCCGGGAGCGGCTGGGTGGGCCGGGCCTGGCGGATGTAGAACAGGCGCTCGGTGTAGCCCATGAAGCCATTGGCTTGCTCCGTCGCGAAGGCCTCTTCCGCCACGGTATTGCTGTCGTAGGTGCCATCCATGCACGGGTTGACGCCCGGCTCCAGCGAGCAGCTGTCGACGACTGTCTTGAAGGCCGTCACCGTGGGCGAGTCCAGCGGCAGGGAGATGGCGGTGGAGAGCGACGCGCCCGGATGCGTGTCGGCCCAGGCATCCAGGTACGAGGAGGGCAGCGTCCAGCTCCCGTCGAAGTTCGTCGCGAGGGGCCGCTTGCCGGGCGCCACGTCACTGAGAATGCGTACCAGCGACGCCGCATCCGTGGCCGTCTGGAGTTGGGGGCTGTGTGAGTAGACGACGTACGTGCACAGGTAGGTGGGCATGCCGTAGCTCGCACCGGACAGGCGCACGGCCTCCTCGGCGGCGGGATACGAGGGGCCCACTTCGAACGACAGAGGCTGAATCCAGCCCTTCGAGGCGAGCGAGCCGAGCACCAGTGTATCCACCTCCACCACCTGGGCCGCGCCCGTGCCCTGGCCGAGCAGCTGGTTCATCGCGCCGCCGTCGTCCAGGTCATAGAGGTCCAGGTTCGAGTCGAACACGATGTCCAGGTCGATGTCCGTGTGCTCTTGCTCGAAGTTGGCCTCGAGCCGCTGCTTGAGGCTCGCGAAGCCATCTCCCGCGGCGTCTGGAATGTAGGGGAAGAGGACCGCCTTCAGCGGCCGGGGAGGGGTGGGCGTGGGGTCGGGTGACTCCGAGCAGGCGCTCAGGGCGAGGACGACAGGGCAGAGCAGGGCTCTCCAATGCATGGCGTGGCTTCCTTTGGAATGTCTTTCGAAGGGAGCCGGAGCGTGCCACGGGTCAGAGCGCGAGTTCCACGCCAAGGCCTGGCGCTATCGACCAGAGCGTCTTGCGGTGGGAAGAGCCCGGATACCACTCGCCCACGAGCTGGACGCGGAAGCGCTCCAGGAAGGCCATGCCCGCGAGCGCCTGGACGACGGGGCGCGAGCAGGCCGTCACCCGGCTGGCGCCGCGTCCCTCGCAGTCTTGCGTCCCATAGCCGTCATTGGCGCTGAACATCCATCCTGCGCGCAGTCCGAAGCGGCTCTGCGCGAGGAAGGACTGGTCCGTGCGCGGTCGGTATTCGAGTCCGCCCACGAGCGCCACGGAGAAGGACTCGCCACTTCCGGAGGAGAACACATCCTCGAGTCCCCGGAAGCCGACGGCGCTGGCGAAGCGCAGGCCCGTGGGGAGCTTGGAGGCGAAGGCGCCCAGGCTCAGGCCGACCTCGCTCTGCGTGGGGCCCATGGTGAAGTGCAGCACCGTGTCCGGAGGGGCGAAGGCCACGCTGTCCGCCGCGAGCTTCCCCGCGAAGCCGACCACCTGCTTGTCCGCGCCGGACTGCGCCGAACTGAGCCGGTGGAGGGCCTGTCCAATGGACTCGCGGATGCGGACGATGGCCAGGTCTCCGCGCCCCTGCTCCACGCCGAGGTCGCGGAACTGGAAGCCATAGGCCCCGAGCAGCCGCATCGAATAGTCCAGCTCCGGCTCCTTCGCGCCCTTCTTCCAGTCAGGCCAGCGGCGCGGTGCGACGCCGGGGACCTTGGGGGGAGGTTGCCCCGCCATGGCGCGGTCGCAGTGCCGGTTGCGCCAGGTGGCGCCCTCGGTCTCCTTCTTGGCCGTGCTGCAGGCGAAGTAGAGCTGGTCCAGGGACACCTGGAGCAGCGCGCGGAAGTCCGCCAGCGTGTCTCCCTGGCAGGCCCGCGTCGCGTCCGAGGCGCCATCGTAGACGGCGCGCATGCAGGTGAACGGCGCCCACCCGCCGGGCTCCTCGGTGGGCTCGCCGATGGGCTCCGCGAAGCGCGCGCTCCTGTCCGTCACGTCCTCCAGCATCCTGCGCGCGTCGTACATGCCCAGGTAGAAGTCGAACGTGCGGAACTCGGTCTCGAAGAAGCCCAGGAACGCGAAGAGCGGGGCGCTCGCCGCCGGGAAGTGGCGACGCGGCAGGATGAGGTGGCGGGCGATGTCGGGTTCCTCTTCCAGCAGCAGGGCCAGCTCCTTCGAGCGAGCCGTGTCCACGAGGGCGGCGATGAGCCCGGCCAGCTCCACCGGCAGGGACGTCGCCTCCGACTGGCTCTCTGCGGGCGGAAGGGCGGGGTACTCGGTGGCATCGGGGTCGACGAACGCGAAGGAGATGCCCTTGGGCGTGTTGCGCACCCCGGGCGTGGGGACGTCGCGCCAGCGCAGCTTGCCGTCGGAGGCCCGCAGGCCATCCCTGGCGAGCCCCACCGCCAGCCGCAGCGGCGCGTTGTCGAAGATGCCGCCGTCGATGTACCGCGCCGTCCTGGCCTTCTCCTGGGGGCACACCGGAGGAGTGGCCTTGGAGCTGCTCGACTCGCAGGTGGGCAGCTCGTGGGGCGGGAAGGCCACGGGGAACGACATCGACGCCAGGATGAGGTTTCGCAGGTGCTCGAAGGGGATTTCGCCCTGCTCATCCGTGACGAGCAGCGGCTCCATGCGGCGGCTTCCCGGCGTCGTGTAGTTGGTGGCGCGCGGCGGCTTGCCGGGGCCCCGGCCCTGGATGCGGATGGCGAACTTCTCTTCGATGCGCGGCAGCGGCAGGCGGTCGTTCGCGGCCCAGAGGACCCGGGGCTCCGCGCGCGTGGTGGAGACGCCGAGCACCACGTCACACGAGGGGCTCAGGCCCTTCTTCCAGGCCTCTTCGATGCCGGCCGCGCCTTGCTCCAGCGCCTCGCGCGAGAAGATGCCCAGCGGGGACGTCGAGGACCGCAGGAAGAGGCCGTCGAACCCGATGGGAATCCAGGTGCGCCAGAACAGGGACTTCTCGGGAGAGGACGCTTCGGCGCCGCAGGCGGCCATCACCGCCAGCAGTGAGTTCAGGCTGCCGGCGGAGGCGCCCGTGAGCAGGCGGAGGTCCACCTGCTGGCTCCCCCGCGACGAGGCGAGCGCGTAGTACAGGAAGCCCGCTTCATACACGCCCAAGGACACGCCTCCGCTCACGGTGAGGGAGACCGCTGAAATCGGCGGGGCGTCCGGGTCCAACGGCTGGGACTTCGCTGGTGGGCTGAAGAGGAGCAGCGCGCACGCCAGGGCGAGCGCGGTCGAGGTGGCGACGGAAGCCATGGCCGCGGACCGTAGACCCCTGCTGGCCAGGGTGCACCATCATCCGTCCTCGACGGGGCGCGAACCGTCCACGGGTTCGCGCCCCAGCGGGGGGGGGACCTAGTAGCGGTAGGTGTCCTGCTTGTACGGGCCGCTCTTCTCCACGCCGATGTACGACGCCTGCTCCGGGGTCAGCTCGGTGAGCTGCGCGTTGAGCTTCTTGAGCTGGAGCCGGGCGACCTTCTCGTCCAGGTGCTTGGGCAGCACGTACACCTTGCCCACCTGGTACTTGTCGCTGTGCGAGTACAGCTCAATCTGCGCGATGGTCTGGTTCGCGAAGGAGCTGGACATCACGTAGCTGGGGTGGCCCGTGCCGCAGCCCAGGTTCACCAACCGGCCCTTGGCGAGCAGGATGATGCGCTTGTTGTCCGGGAAGATGACGTGGTCCACCTGCGGCTTGATCTCCTCCCACTGGTACTTCTCCAGGGAGGCGACCTCGATTTCGTTGTCGAAGTGGCCGATGTTGCAGACGATGGCCTGGTCCTTCATCTTCGCCATGTGGTCATGGGTGATGACGCTCTTGTTGCCCGTGGCGGTGACGAAGATGTCGGCCTTGTCCGCGGCGTAGTCCATGGTGACGACGCGGTAGCCCTCCATCGCGGCCTGGAGCGCGCAGATGGGGTCGATTTCGGTGACCCACACCTGGGCGGACAGCGCGCGCAGCGCCTGCGCGGAGCCCTTGCCCACGTCTCCGTAGCCGGCGACGACGGCAATCTTGCCGGCGATCATCACGTCGGTGGCGCGCTTGATGCCGTCCACCAGCGACTCGCGGCAGCCGTACAGGTTGTCGAACTTGCTCTTCGTCACGCTGTCGTTGACGTTGATGGCGCGGAACAGGAGGGTGCCCTTCGCGGACATCTCCTGGAGGCGGTGCACGCCCGTCGTCGTCTCCTCGGTGACGCCGAGAATCTTCGCCGCCTTGCGCGTGTACCAGGTCGGGTCCTGGGCCAGCTTCGCCTTGATGGAGGCGTACAGCTCGCGCTCCTCCTCGCTCTGGGGCGAGGCCAGCAGGCTCGCGTCCTTCTCCGCGCGCTTGCCCAGGTGCATCAGCAGCGTCGCGTCACCGCCGTCGTCCAGAATCATGTTCGGACCTTCGTGGTCGCTGCCCGCGGGCCCGAACTCGAAGATGCGGTGGGTGAAGTCCCAGTACTCCTTCAGCGTCTCGCCCTTGTGGGCGAACACGGGCGTGCCCGCGGCGACCAGCGCGGCGGCGGCGTGGTCCTGCGTGGAGAAGATGTTGCACGACGCCCAGCGCACCTCGGCGCCCAGGGCCTGCAGCGTCTCCACCAGCACGGCCGTCTGGATGGTCATGTGCAGCGAGCCCGTGACGCGCGCGCCCTTGAGCGGCTGCTGCTTCGCGTACTCGTCGCGGATGGCCATGAGGGCGGGCATCTCGCTCTCGGCGATCCGGATCTCCTTGCGGCCCCACGCGGCGAGCGACAGGTCGGCGACGGCGTGGTCCTGCTTCTGGGTCTGGGGAACAGCGGTCATGGCATGGCTCCTGCTGATGGTTGCGGCGCGGGCTGGCGAGGAACTCCCGAGCCGCCAAAAAAGCGGACCCACCCTCGCAAGCAACGCGTCCAGGTGAGTGCCGTTGGGTACCGCGCTTCGAGCCTGGGGCCTGGGGCCTCGCAACACTCCTCGAAGTCACGGGCGAAACTACGAGAAGCCGCCGCGAATTTCAAAGGGAGATTGCCCTCCAGGCGAGCAGGCCGGCGGACAGGAGCGCCCCTGCGGGCCGAGAGGGGAGTCGGGTGCTGGACAGGACCGCCGACGGGGAGGCAGCATCGCCGCCTTCCAACAACCCCCGAGGGGTCGCAATGTCGTCGAAAAGCGCTGGAGCATCGCTGAAGGCCATCAACGAGAACATCCGGGCGGCCTATGCCCGTCGCGAGCGCTGGGCGGGCCTCGCTCCCCAGGTCTTCGAGACCCTCAAGGGGCTGATTGAGAAGGCGAACCAGGACGCCGGAGCGAAGTCCGAGGGCAGCCTGTCCCTGGTCATCGAGCAGGTTCCCCACTGGGATGACTCGCGGGCGTACGAGGTCCGGTTCCTGGGCCACGACATCGGCCTGGTCAAGGGCAACGGCGCTCCCGCCGGGCCGGTGCACGCCCATGGCGCGTCGCTGAAGATCGCCCCGCTGGTGAGCGGCCTGATTGGCGTGAGCTACACCCCGAGCTTCCTCACCGTGGGTGAGGAGCACTACGGCGACGCCAAGCCGGAGCTGGCGCTGCTGGGCGTCTTCGAGCCGGACGAAGTGTCGAGCCCCAAGCTGCTGGCGGAGCTGCTCGACACCACCGCGTCGCACGCCTCCGTGGACCACTGGGCGAGCGGTGGCACGGTGCGCGCGTCGGGGAGCTAGTCCGCTTCATCCCGGGCCAGGCCGCGGTGGTTCCGCGCGTGCCTGGCCCGTGTGGGTGACTCGGCCTTGGGCGAGCACGCATTCCTCACCCCCATTCGCGACTGCCTTTGAATCCACCGGCCCTGTCTCGCCGGTGGACTCGTGCCGCGCTGTCGTGAGGGGACTACTTCTTCTCCTTCAGGGCACGGAGCACCTCGCGCGCCGTCTCCGCGGACGAGGCCGGGTTCTGTCCGGTGACCAGCCGTCCGTCGCGCACCGCGAAGCTCTGCCACAACGGGCCGGATTCGTAGCGCGCGCCCAGCTCGCGCAGCCGCGTCTCCAGCGGGAAGGGGACGATGGCGTCGAACTTCGCCGCCTTCTCCTCCGCGTTGCTGAAGGCCGCCACGCGCTTGCCGTTCACCAGTGGCTCGCCATCCGGGCCCTTCACGCCCACCAACGCCGCAGGGCCATGGCAGACCGCCGCGATGACGGCGCCGCGCGCGTAGCCCGTGGTGAGCAGCTTGTGCAGGGGGACGTGCTTCGCCAGGTCCCACATCACGCCGTGCCCGCCCACCACGAAGTACGCGTCGTAGGTGTCCTTCACCTCCGCGAGCGTGAGCGTGTGCGCCAGCTTCTTCGTGGCCTGGGCATCGGCGAGGAAGGCCCGAGTGGCGTCCGTCGACTCCTTCTCGCTGCGCGGGTCCACGGGGGCCGCGCCTCCCTGGGGCGACGCGATGTCCACATGGGCGCCGGCCTGCGAGAACTGTGCGTAGGGCGCGGCCAGCTCCTCCAGCCAGAAGCCCGTCCGCTCCCCGGTATCTCCGAACTGCGAATGACTGGTGACAATCAGCAGGACCTTCACGGCGGTCAGGGCTTCCATGGCGCGACTCCTCCAGGCCCCGGGATGAGGGGCCGACAGGGGGAGGAGTATTCCCTCGCCCATCCCCAGAAAACCGAGAGGGTCTTCGCATAAAGTGAAGCCATGCTTGGCAATCGCGAAGCCCTGTGGACGCTGTGGGAGGTGAGCCGCGCGGGGACTCATGCCGCCGCCGCAGCCCGGCTGGGAATCACCGCCTCCGCGGTGGGGCAGCAGCTCAAGGCGCTGGATCGACAGGTGGGCGTGGCCCTGTTCGAGCGGGTGGGGCGCCGGGCTCGACTCACACCCGCTGGAGGGGCGCTCGTCGCGTGCCTGGGCGAGCACCTGCCCGTGCTGGATGCCGCCCTGGAGGAAGCGTCCGAGACTCAGCGCACCGTGCGCGGTGAGGTGTCGCTCGGAGGGCCCTGGCCCTTCTTCCGACACTGGCTGCGCCCGCGCCTGCCGGGCCTCCTGTCGCGACACCCCGAGCTTCAGCTGGAGGTGCGCTTCGATGTGCCGAGCCGCATCGCCCGCCGACTGCTGGAGGGCGAGCTGGACCTGGGCATCGTCGGGCTCCTGCCAGAGGCACCCGGATTGGAGGTCCGGCAGGTGGCGCAGGAGCGCTTCGTGGCGGTGGCCTCTCCCGCCTATCTGAAGCGGTGGGGGACACCTCGAAGTGCCCGGGACTTCGGGGCCCATCGCTTCATCGCCTTCGACGCTGACCTGGCGATGCTCGGCCCCTGGTGGAGGACGACGCTGGGCCCGAAGGAGCCCCTGCCCGCGCAGGTGGTGTGCCGCATCGCCAACCTGGATGAGATGCTGGCGCTGGCGGAAGCGGGCGTGGGCGTGACGGTGCTGCCCGACTATCTGGTGGACCCCGCGGTGCGAGAGGGCCGCGTCGTGGCGCTCACACCGGAGGTGGGCCGGCGCTCACCCCGGCGGCCCTGGGGCACGCTCTGGGTGGCCTGGCGCCGCGCCGCTGCTCCCACGGCCCGCTTCCTCGCGGTGCGTGACTGGCTGCTGGAGGGACACGGGATGGAAGCTCAGCCGAGGCGCCGCTCAGGGTGAATGCACTCCGTCAGTCGGGCCCGTTGCAGCTTCCCATTCGAGGTCCGTGGGAGCTGCTCCACCCGGTAGAACTCGGTGGGGACCTTGTGTGGAGACAGGTGCTCGCGCAGGGTCTGCCGCAGCTCGCGCTTGAGGAGGCCGGGCGCTCCGGGCTCGAACTGCAGGAAGGCCGTCAATGTCATTCCATACAAGGCATCCTCGCGGCCCGTCACAGCGGCGTCCGTCACCCCTGGCAGGACACGCAGGACGGCCTCGATTTCGAGCGGGCTCAGTCGTTCCCCGCCGACCTTGAGCAGCTCATCGTTGCGTCCCAGGAGCGTCACCAGTCCCTGGGGACTCAGCTCCGCCACGTCGCCCGTGTGAAGCCAGCCCTCCTCGCGGACCTTCTCGCGTGTGGCCTCCGGTGCCCCCAGATACCCCAACATCACCTGCTCGCCTCGCACGCAGAGCTCCCCCGCGGAGGTGAGCTTCACGGCGAGAGCGCCGACCGGAAAGCCCGTGGCGGAGGAGAAGAAGGCCGGGTGGTCGCTGCGCAGGCAGAGCACCCGAGGAGCCAGCTCCGTCTGGCCATAGCAGGTGTAGACGCGGCTCGCGGGAAAGGCCCGTGTCAGGCGTTGGCGCAGCTCCAGGCTCAGCGCCGCGCCAGCGGAGACGACGTGGGTGACGTCCCGCGTGTTCGAGGGCCCGTCCCCCAGCAGTCGCAACAGCGTCTCGTGGTGGGAAGGGACTCCGCTGATCATCCCCTGCAGCCGCCCTTCATCGAGCAGCCGCTTGAGTTCGACGAGGTTTGCGAGCAGGTGCGTGGGGATGCCCGCCGCCAGCGCGGGGAGCAACTGCCCGAGCAGCCCGAAGGAATAGGAGAGCGGAAGGAACAGCGTCTGGCGGGACACCGAGGCGAAGTCGAGCGACGTGAGGACGGCGGCCACGTTCGCGTCGATGTTCCTCCGGGAGAGCTGCACGGCCCGAGGCGCACCCGTGCTCCCGGAGGTGAACAGGACGACGGCGGTCTCCGGATGGCGGAGTGGCTCGGTCCGTCCGCTTCGCCAGGTGACGGACAGCGCCTCATCCAGCTCGAAGCAGTCCCCGAGGCTCGCTCGCCGCGCCTCGACTTCCGAGTCCGTCCAGTCGTGTGCGAACACGGCCAATGGATGCCCTGCTTCGTAGAGGGCCAGGAAGCGGGCGACAAACGCGAGCGACCGGTGGAACCTCAGGATGGCGAGCCCCGACGGCACATCCGCCAGGCGCGCCTTGAGGGCCTCGACCTCTCGTCGGAGCGCGGCGAAGGAGCACGTCTCCACTCCGAGGATGAGAGCAGGGGCGTCATCCGCCCGGGTGAAGGCGTGTGTGGGGCTCATGACGGGCTGCCTTCGTGGCTAGAGGCGCTTGAGCAGCGCGCAGGCGGACGCGCCTCCCGCGCCCGCGGAGATGAGCAGGACGCTCTGCCCCGCGCGCAGCGGGAGCTGCTCCTGGAGGTGCGCGAGCGCGATGCCCACGCTGGCCCCTGACGTGTTGCCGGTGAACTGGACGGTCTCCACCACCTTCGCGGGGTCTGCCCCAAGCTTGTCGGTGATGGCTCGGATGAGGTGCAGGTTGGCTTGATGGGGAACGAACCAGTCCACGTCCGCCACGCTCATTCCCAGCCGTCGCAAGAGCGAGGCGGCGCCCGCCGACATGTTGTCCACGCCCTTCATGAACAGCGTGGCCCCATGCTCCATCTTGAGGAAGACCTTGGTCGGGTCATCGTTCAAGTGGTGGGGCAGGCGAGAGCCGCCCGCGCGGATGGCGATGATGTCCGCCATGGATGCGTCCGCGCCCAGCTCGCTCGCGATGAGCTGATAGTCGGCCTGTTCAGGGCGCGGGGTGACGAGACAGCTCGCGCTCCCGTCGCCGAACAGGGCCGTCGTCGCCAGGTCCTCGCGGTTGAGGAACTTGGAGCGGATGTCCGCGGCGATGACCAGATGGTCGCTCCCCGTGGCCAACGCGAGTCCCGCGCCGACATGGACGGCGCTGGTGAAGCCCGCGCAGGCGGCCACCAGGTCCAGTACGCCAATGCCATCCAGACCCAGCTTGGGCAGCACCAGCGGAGAGGTCGGCGGGGTGGGAAAGTCTCCCGACACGGTGGCTAGCAGGAGCTGGGAGATGCGCCGCCGGTCGATGGCGTAGTCCTCCAGCAGCCGCAGGGCCGCCGCCGCCGCGACGTCGCTGCACGCCTGCTCCGGCTCCACCCAGTGCCGCTTCTCGACGCCGGTCCGGTGGGTAATCCAGCTGGGCCGCGCGCGCGTCCCCATCCAGTCCAGCACGTCCTGGTTGGTCATCACCTTCGCCGGCAACCACGAGCGCGGGCCGAGCAGGTACACCGGTGCGGTGGGCTTCAGGAAGCTCATGGCTTCAACACTCCTTCCAGTCGGACCATCGGCAGGCCCCCGGTGACGTCCAGCACCGCGCCGTTGATGTATTGGTGCTCGGACAGCAGTGAGTCGAGCGCTTCACCGACGTGCTCGGGCTCGCCCAGCGACCCTTGCGGAATGACGCCGCCCATCCGCTCCACGTAGTGCGGACGGGACCAGTACTTCTTCGTGCGCGTCGTCTTGAAGAGCCCCAGCCGCACGGTGTTGCACAGGACGTTGAACGCGCCGTAGTCCACTGCCAGGTTGCGCATCAGTCCCTCCAGCGCGGACTTGCACAAGATATACGCGCCATAGCGCCCCGTGCCGCTGACGGTGGAGACGCTGGAGATGAAGACGATGCGGCCCCGGCGGGCCTCGAGCATCGACGGCAGCAGGCGGCGCAGCAGCCAGACATTGCCCATCAGGTTCGCGGTGACATCGGCTTCGAGCGCGGCCTGCGGCAGCTCGTGGAAGCGGTGCAAGGGAGGCCTCCGTGTCCACGCATTCAGCACCAGCCCTTGGAGGCCGCCCGCGAGCAGGCCGCTCAGGACCTCCTCGCTGCGCCCAGGTGCCGCGAGGTCCAGCACCAGGCCCTGGGCCTTCAGTCCTTCCTCGCGATATCGCGCCAGCAGTGGCTCCAGCGAGGACTCCGAGGACGCCGTCACGAACACCTCGTCCCCCAGGGCCGCTCGTCGCCGGGCGATGGAGCGTCCGATGTCGGAGCCTCCTCCGGTGATGAGGACCCTCATGTGGCGCCCAGCTCGCGCAGCCAGGTCTCCAGCGTGTCGAGGCTGTGGAACGCCTGCTCGGAGAAGTCCTTGCCGGAGATGCGCAGCGACAGCTCCTTCTCCAGCGCCGCGACGCCGAGCACCATCATCAGGCTGTCCATGCCATGCGTGACGAGGCTCTCGGAGGTGTCCGTGGGCAGCTCCTCCATGCCCGCGCTGAGCAGCGCCTTCTTGATGCGTTCGAGCAGGTCCATGTCGTGGCGCTCCCTCGTCACCGCTTCACCCAGTGCTGCATCGCGAAGGACAGCCCGCCGCCCACGCTCATCAGCAGCACCGAGTCCCCCGGCGCGAACAGCCCCTGCTCCAGCGCCTCCGACAGCGAAAACAGGACCGAGGCACCGCCGATGTTGCCGATGCGGTCCGCGCTCCAGACGAGCTGGGCCTGGAGCCCGCCTTCCGCGCAGACCTGCTCGATGAGCTTGCGGTTGATTTGATGGGCCACCACCCAGCGGACCCGCTCCAGTCCCCGACCGCCTGGGAACATCGCGCGGAGCATCTCCAGGTATCTCCGCAGCGCCTCCTCGCGAAGCCGGGTGCCGTCGCCCGTCATCGCGTAGCCCCCCTGTTCGAGCACGCTCCGGTCCGGAGGCAGCCTCCCGGGCGTCGTGTACAGGTCCACCAGCGCCCCGTCCGTGGCGTAGAGGCACTGGCGCACCTCGAAGTCAGGCGAGGTAGGCTCACGGCGCAGCCACAGGGCCGCGCCCCCATCCGCGAGGATGAACCAGGTCTCCTTGAGGGCCCGGTTCATCACCTTGGACAGCGTCTCCGCGCAGCTCACCATCACGTTGTCGTAGCCACTGCCCAGCAGCGACATGGCGAGGTGCAGGCTGGCCAGCGAGGTGGAGCACCCCGCCTTGAGCTCATAGGCCGAGGCATGACCGCCGAGCCGCCCCAGGATGGCCGCCGCCTGCGAGCCCGTGTAGCGGCTCGTCGTCGTCGTGCCATGAATCAGCGCTTCGATATCGGCGCCGCCACGGTCTCCGAGCGCACGCCGGGTCGCCGTCAGTGCCAGGGACTCGCTGGTCTCCTCGTCGCCGGGCGCGGGGGGCGCTTCACCCGGGAGCGCCCCGGGCAGTCGCGCGAGATGGCGCTGCCCGAATCCCAGCCGCGCCTGGAGCTTGCGACCGAGCGTCTCCAGCGCCTGGGCGGAGCGGCCGTGCTGCTCGGGGTCCCTGGCGAGCAGCTCCGCGTTGGACACGGTGCGCGTGCCGGGCCACGAGCGGCCATGTCCCAGCACCTGGATGCCCAGGCGCGGCTCCAGCACCTTCATGGCGGGCTCGCTTCGGCGGGCGCGCGGGCCGGGTTGAAGTGCTCCCACGCGAAGTTCTCCAGGCGCGAGTCCTCCGGCAGCGTGTCCTTCAGGAGCTTGTTGCCGATGCCAATCCAGCTTCTCGCGCCGATGGTCGTCCGGGGCCCCACCATGGCGCCGGCGCCGAGGAACACGTTGTCGCCGATGCGCACCTCGCCGAGCTGGACCTTGTCGCCGAGGAACACGTGGCCGAGGACGAAGACATTCGCGCCCATCGTGCAGCCCTTGCCGATGGTGAGCAGCGGGTAGTCCGCGAGGATGGCGAAGATTGAAGAGTTCACCCCGTACGCGATGCGCGCTCCCATGGCCCGCCAGTACAGATACTTGGTGACGTAGAAGGTGAAGAAGAACGGCTGGAGTCCGGAGATGCGCACCGCGTGACCCAGGCAGAGCACCGAGTACCAGGCGAGATAGTCCCGAGACAGCTCCATCGGGTAGGTGCCCGGCCGCATGCGAGGGATGCACAGGCGCGTGAGCCAGCACGTCGCCAGGAAGACGCCCACGAGGACTCCAGGCGCCAGCAGCGCCCACGCCGCGAACCCGGGCCTGTCCCAGCACCACCGCAGGTAGAGCAGGCAGGACCACCACGCTACGAGGCCCGGCGGCAGCGCGAACGCCATCGTGATGAGGTCCACGAGGAGCACGCGCGCGACGCCGAAGGCTCGGGACTGATGTTTGAACCGCTGCCTCGCGGTGGCGAGCGTCTCCGTCGCGTCCTGCGTCATGCGGCCTCCTGGTGGACGGGAGCCGGCGCCTCGGGGTTGACCTGGAAGAGGGGGAAGTAGGACGCGACGCGTGCCTCCTCGACGTCGCGCGCGAGCTGGGGAATCTCGTCCCAGGTGTAGACGCGCTCATGGTCCACGGGGGGCAGCCAGCCCATCTCCTCCGCGAAGCCCACGGCCGCCACGGCCTCCGAGTAGCGCGCGTAGTGGGTGTGGATGTGCTGGTGGCGCCTGGTGCACTCGGTGGAGCGCGAGAGGTCGATGAGCTCCGCGCCGAGCTTCCAGCCGGCGGTGGCAATCACCCCCTGGCGGCCGAGCGCCTTCAGCGTGGCCTGGAAGAGTGGCGCGCCGATGTGGTCCAGGAAGATGGAGACGTCCTGCCCGCGCCCCGCCTCCTTCACGCGCGCGAGGAACCGCTTCTCCGACTGCGTGTAGCGCTGGCGATAACCGGAGTCGGCGGCGAAGAGGGCCGGGTCCAGCATCAAGTCTGGGAACTCGCGCCGGTCGATGGGGATGATGTCCACGGACGACAGGTGCCGCAGGCGCTCGTCCTGGGACGCGACCATGGCCACGCGGCACCCGGCGTACCGCGCCAGTCGAAGCTGTGCGTAGGAGACGCCTCCGCCCCAGCCGACGACGAAGGGCGCGGGGCAGTCGGACTCGCTGACCTGCAGGCGCCAGCAGCCGTAGGCGAGCCGCCAGTTGGACCACGCGGTGATGTAGCGCAGGGAGAACGCGGCCCACTGCTTCAATGAGTGGCGCGTATCGCGGGGGAGGGGGACGAGCACCCGCTCCGGGAGTCGCGTCCTCCGGGCGAGGAGGCCCATGGTGTGGCTGGCGTCGTAGGCCAGCACCTTGACGGGGTAGCCGTGCTCGTCCTGCTCCGCGTTGCAGAACACGAGGCAGACGTCTCCCGGGCGCACGCGCGTGACGGCGCTGCCTGTCTCCAGCACGCGCACCACGCCCGCGTTGCCGATGACCACCTTGTCTTCCCGGCGCAGCCGACAGATGTCCACGGGCACGCGCTGGAGGGCGTGGCCCATGTTGCCCTCCCAGCAGCCATAGAGGGGCTCCGCGAGCACGTGCTCCGGACCGAGGTCGGGAAGCTCGAAGGACTCCTGGACGAGCTCACCCGGGACGCTCTTGCCGTCCCGTTGCCTCTCTCCGCGATGAAGGACCCAGGCCTGCACCTCTTGCATGACCGCTCCAGTGAGGCGCCGTGGGAGAGAAACAGGGCGCGTCGACGTGGAGGGATGATGTTGAATCCTGATTCATGTCTCAAGAATGCCCGGGGTGTGCCTTCCCTCGGTGCGGGGCCCTGCTGTCCTGGGACATGTCGAGGCCGGGGGAAAACGCAGGTGGGGCGTCGGATGCCGCCCCGGTGGCGTGCTCACGGGGCAGCGGGGCAGGGGGGCCGGAGGGATTGAAGCGCTGCCCCTGCCTGGCAGGTCAGGCGCGGTGCTCGTTCGGGGGGAGCACCGCGGGCCTTACGCCTGGAAGTCTCGTGTGAGGCGGGCAATCGCCGCGGGCAGGCCTCGCACGCGGAGCTTCCTGCCGTGCTCGTCGAACTCCTCGGTCAGCACCGTGGTGTGCTCGTACACCTCGCCGATGCGGCCCTGGCTGGCGTACGGAATCATCAGATGGGCCTCCACCATCGACGCCTCGAAGAACTGGATGATGGCCAGACGGAGCTTCGCCACGTCATCCGGTCGATGGGCCGAGAGCAGCACCGCCTCCGGGTGCTCGGCGCGCAGCGCGTCCTGCGCGGCTTCATCCAGTCGGTCGGTCTTGTTCAGCAAGAGCTTGCTCGGAACCGTGTCCGCGCCAATCTCGCGGAGCACGGACCGGGTGACCTCCAGCTGCGACTTCCAGGTCGGGTCGGACGCGTCCACCACGTAGAGCAGCAGCGACGCCTCCAGGGCCTCATCCAGGGTGGAGCGGAACGAGGCGACCAGGTCGTGCGGCAGCTTCTGGATGAAGCCCACCGTGTCGGAGACGAGCACGCGGGGCCGGGTCTCAGGGTGCAGCGCGCGCACCGTGGTGTCCAGCGTGGCGAAGAGCTGGTCGGCGACCAGGACTTCGCTTCCGGTGAGCGCGCGCATCAGGGACGACTTGCCGGCGTTGGTGTAGCCGACGAGCGCCACCCGGAGCTGCTCCCGGCGGGCATACCGGCGATGGTCCTGTTCCTTCTGGATGGCGGCGAGCCCCGCGCGCAGCTCCGCGAGCCTGTCTCGAATCTTCCGCCGGTCCAGCTCCACGGCGGAGTCTCCGGAGCCACGGCCCTGCTGGCGCTCCCGGCCCCCCGAGGACTCCCGCAGCCGGGGCGCGAGGTAGCTGAGCCGGGCAATCTCGACCTGCATGCGCGCCTCGTGGCTGCGCGCGTGCCGATGGAAGATGTCGACAATCACACCCGTGCGGTCCATCACCAGGGCCCCGGTGGCCTTCTCGAGGTTGCGGAGCTGGCTCGGCGACAGCTCGTGGTCGACGACCACCACGGTGGGGCGCGGGCCGCTCACGTCCTCCTCGGGCTCGGAGGCCTCGTCATCCTCTTCGAAGTCCTCCTCCTCGTCGGACTCGGTCTCCGCCGCCTCCTCGGTGCCCTCTGCTTCGGCGTCGGTATCCTCCACCTCGGCGTCCTCTGCCTCGGGGGCCTGCGTGGGCTCCTCGTCCGTCTGCTCGGAGTCGTCCTCGGCGGCCTCCCACTTCGCGCGGGCCTTGGAGGTCCGGTCCTGGGCACCCGAGGTGATGACTCCGGGGCCTCCGGTGAGCGCGGCCAGGTCCTTGAGCTTCCCTTTGCCGAGCACCGTCCCCGTGGCCAGCGCCCCTCGACGCTGGGTCACCGTGGCCACGGCGTCATAGCCCAGCGTGTGCACCAGGCGCTTGAGCTCCGCGAGGTCCGCGGCATGCTCCGTGTCCGTCACGCTGGGGAACTGGACGCCCACGAGGACGGCACGGGGGCGAGCAACGGGTGGGGTCTTCGACATGGGCACGCTCGTAACACGGGGCGGGCCCAGGTGGGGTAAACGAGAGCTTCCATGAGTGACCTCATCCAGGCGATTGGTGTCCTGCTGAGCGGCGCGCCCGCGAGCCGCGTCGACGCGCCTGCCTTTCGTCCAGACTCCGCGTGGCTGCTCGTCTGCTTGATGCGCCAGCTCGTCCGCCAGCGCTGGCTCGTCCGTGTCGTCGAGGAGCGACTCACCCCGAAGCGGGACGCGGCTGACGACGAGGATGAGGACTCGGGAGAGGTTCCGGGCCTCGCGGGCTGGAGCTACGAGTTCCATGGCAGAGGCTGCTGTCTCTCCAGCGCGGGCGAAATCCTGGATGTCGACTTCCATGGAGACGAAGGGGCCACCATCGACCCCTACTTCTTCGCGACCCGCATCTTCTCGCTCAAGGCGCCGGGCCTCCCCGAGGCGCGTCTGGCGGCCCTGCTCCCGGGGAGGGATTTGGTGGTGAGCGGCATCCGTGAGCTGCAAGCCCAGGGGCTCTTGCGGCACCCTCCGAGCGAGCATGTCTTCCGGCTCCCTCCCGCGCTGGAGGCGCTGGCGGACGCGGCCGGCGCGCTGGACCTCGAGTCTCCAGACGCACGCGAGCGGAGCTTCCTTTTGCTCGGAGACTTCGAGGCGCTGGACTCCAGCGTGTTCGCCGAGCGGGTCCTGGCGGTCCGCGAGGCGCGCAGGGAATGGCTTCTCGCGCGGGCGACCGTTCCCTCCCTGGCGGGCGATGCGCTCGCGGCCCTCCAGGGCCTCGTGTCTCCCGACGCGTTCGTCCTGACCTGTGAGCGCGTCCTCTCCGGTCCCATCTCCTCGGCCATGGGGGCGGCCATCGAGCGGCTGGACGCGCTGCCGGGGGGCGCCAGCTGTCCGGCGGTGTTCAGCCTGCTCCAGCGCATGTCTCCCGAGGAGCACCACCCCCATTCGCTCCATGCCGCCGCCAGCTACCTGCTGCGCCGTGACTTCGAGCGGGAGCGGGTGCTCGCGGCGGCGCTCGCCTTCGCCCGGGTGGACAAGGTGAAGGGCTACGGAGGGAATCCCTACGCGGGAGAGTTCGCGCTCCTGGCGCTGGAGTACGCACCCGAGCATGCCCTGGAGTTGGTGCGCCGTGCGCTGCGCTCCTCCGTGCCCATGGCCCGGATGCAGGTCGCCGCCGTCCTCTGTGTCCTGGACACGCCGTGGAGTCAGCGGGAGCTGAGCGCGGCCCTCCAGGCCAGCACCTCATCGGACCGGGGAGACGCCAAGTACCTCCAGCTCGCGCTCGCGCGGAGCCAGTCCGAGTGGGCTCGCGCCGTCGCCGCGCGCTGGGGGCGCCAGCAGCCACCTCCCGCCACCTCGGAGGTCGGCTTCACCCACGAGGAGGTGCTGGAGGCCAACGCGGACGGCTGGTTCGAGCACGCGCTGGCGAAGGCGCGCGACTGGGTCCAGCACAGGCGCATTCAAACGCCGAACGAGCTGGAGTGAGACGCCCCCCGTGGCGCAAGGGGCGTCCCTCTTCGCGCGAGGACTCCAGCGCACCGCTCAGTCGCAGCGCTGGACGTCCTCGGTGATGTAGCCGTTGCGGCTGGAGAGGCTCCGGTCGTAGCAGTCACCCGGGAAGCCCGTCACCTTGTAGCGGTGCGTGGACGTGCCCACCGCGTTGCGCTGCGCACGCGGAACGCTGAGCGTGTACGCGGCCTCGCCGGTGAAGACGTCGCTGAGCTTGCGGTGCGTCAGGGGCTGGAGGCCGTGCAGCTCGAACGCTTCCTCCGCGTCGTTCAGGGTGATGGTCGTCGTGAGCCGGTTCTCCGGCGTCACGCTGATGAGTCCGTCGAGCACGAAGCGCTTGTCGGAGCGGCTCACCGTCGGAAAGAGCTCCCGCCCCACCACGGTGACGGTGCTGGTGTCGTTCCACGTGGCCAGGAGCTGGTCCGGGTTCTCCATGTCCCCCAGCCAGCGGTGCATGCTGGCGTTGGACACCTTCTGCTCGACGGTCGTCAGCTCCCAGCCTCGCGACGTCCGCAGGTAGCCCGACACACGCAGGTGCTGCCCGCCCTGCGTGTCCACCTGGTGCCAGCCGTCCACGAGCGCATAGTCAGAATCATTCGTCAGCGCGCCCACCTGGTGCTGGAGCAGTCCCCCCGTGACACGCGCGGCGCTCGCATCCCGCCAGACGAGCACGTTGGTGGGCAAATCCCAGCCAGGGCGACCCTCGGGGACACCCAGCACGCTCACCCGGAGCTGGTGCGGCCGGCCGTCGGTCAGCAGGCCCGCGAAGGGCGTGAGGTCATAGGTGATGGGACGGATGTTGAAGGCCCGAGGCGCCGGCAGCACGTACCAGAGGAACGGGTTGGACCAGCCGCCCGTGTACACATGAGGGAAAGGCATGGCGATGCCCGCCACCTTTCCATCCACTTCAATCTGGACCTCGCGATACGGGCCCGCGTCCGCGGGGCACGAGTACGGCACGACGATGGGCGCGGTGATGTACCAGAACTCCTCGCAGCCGCCGCCCGAGCCCGTCGCGTAGACCTCCGCGATGAGTCGCGTGGTGTTCTGGGGCACCGTCACCTCGCCCACCAGCGCGCTGCCTTCGCGGCGTGGGTGGGTGAGCGGAAGCACGTCGCTCGCCGTCCTCGCTGGTGGCGTCTGCCTTCCCTGCGCCGCGTAGAACGTCAGGTACACCTGCACGTCCAGCACCCCCGTGTAGGTTTCATTGACGACATTGCCAATCAGCATCCACACGGGCTGGGGCTGACGCAGCAGCGGGGCATAGGCGGTGACGTCCTTCTCCACCGACCATGAAATTCCATCTCGGGACGGCTCGGGCGTGGACGTCTTGAAGAGGGTGACGCCGCCGACCTCCAGATGGCCGAGCCGGTCGTACTGGACGCCCTGGACCTTGCCCTCCATGCGCAGCACCACCTTGTGCCACGGCCCCGGGCACCCGGCGGGCGGCGTGAAGGTGCCGGTGAAGGGCGTGAAGTCGTCGAACTTCTCGTCGACGATTCGCACGGTGCACGACGCCGTCGCCGGCCGCTCCACCGTGGGGACCGCGGTGCGCGGGTCATCCCAATCCGTGCCGAACTCGGGGGGAGGCTCGACGGCCAGCGCTGGCAGCGTCGCGCCCACGGCGAGGACTGCCGCGACGAAGGCTCGGGGGAAGGCTCTCACGGCTTTTCCTTTGAAGGCGGTTTAAGCCTGGAGACTAGGCCCCGCCTGCGCCGTGGGCAATCGAGCCGCGCACGAAAGCCCCAGGCCCGGTGAGCCAGGCCTGGGACCTGCGGAGTGAATCACTCGACCCAGTGCTGGACCGTCAGGATGCGGAAGCCCGTGGTGACGTTGACGAAGAAGTGCACCTGGATGCCGGCCCAGGGGCCGTCGTTGTAGCCGATGTGGCAGCCCTTGAACGTGCCACCCGCGGTGCGCGCGTCCAGGTCATCCAGGCCGTCGTTGATGACGCTGGTGGGAATCTGCCCCTGGTACTCGTAGGTGTTGGCGGCGCTCGCGACGTAGTTGTGGACCTCGGTGGCGTCGGCCAGGTTCGCGCGGTTGGTGAAGCGGTTGTTCGGGAAGGTGGCGGGGTCGATGCCGAAGCACTGGGCATAGGCCAGGCGGTCATTTCCGTACTCACCGTTCATGACGCTCTGGATGTCGAACGCGAGGTCCATCTTCACCGTCCAGTTGCCCTCCGGGAGGGCGTTCACCGCGGAGACGAGGACCTCCAGGTCATAGCCCATGGTGGCGGCGTTGCGCAGGTTGCGCAGGCTCACCGCGCCGATGCCATTCGCGTTGGAGATGGCCTGGACCGAGGTGAAGGGGCGCAGGGCGAGCAGCGTCGTCGCGCCGTTCCACGCGTACGGCAGGATGGCGTACAGCGCGGAGCTGCTCACCGTATTGACCAGGGAGACCACCGCCGCGGCGTCATCGGCGGAGAGCGCCAGCTCGTCCAGGATGCCCACGCAGCTGCTGGTGATGAGGCCGTGCGCGCGCGCCCCGTTCTCGAGCTGGGTCAGGCGGACGGGGCCCATCAGGTGGACGGAGGAGAGCTGGGCCACCGTGGTGAGCGGCGCCGTCGAGCGGCGGCTGACCAGGTTGAGGACGAGGTCGCTGGGCAGGTACGCATCCAGCGTCGCGGGCGCGGCCGTGTTCGCGAAGGTGAGGATGCCCTGGCACTCCGGCGCGATGTCCACGTTCGTCGTCGTGAGGGACGCATCCTGGTTCGCGGGAACCTCGGACGTGGGCTGCTCGGACGGAGTGGAGGGCTCGGCGGGCGAGGTGGGACCACAGCCGACCATCAGGCTGAGGCAAAGCAAGGCTGAACCGAGACGACGCATGGATGACTCCTCAGGGGAAACGACGAGAGAGAGGGGATGCCCATACACCAGTAGCATGGCTTGCTGACAATCCATGTTTCGTCACGGAGTCGTGTCGAAGGGTTGCTTTCTGGACGAGGTCATCAGACTCGGGCATGCAGGAGGGCCGTCCACTACGGGCTCCAGGCAGGGGCCTCTCCCGGTGAAGGAAGTGCATGCGAGCCTGTCCGTGCTGCATGGAGACGCTGACAGCCGGGTTGCTCGGCTTCGGCAGCCGGCGCCTGGCGGGACGCTGTGAGTCGTGTGGCGACGCTGTGTGTGAGACGTGTCTCAGCGCGCAGGTGCTGGAGGCGAGTGTCTTCCGGGCGCGCACGGGCGGACCTGCACCGACAGGGGAGCAGGTGAAGGGGCGGGTGTGCCGCTCGTGCCTGTGGGAAGTCCTGGTGGACCGGGGTGAGACACCGCCGTTTCCCGCGCCGCGGGGACAGCGCGAGCGGGCAAGACGGGAAGCGCGGGAGCATTGCACCCACGGTGACGTGAAGCCGTGCATGGCGTTCTGTCCGACGTGTGGTGACGAAGTCTCGTGGAAGAGCGAGCACGGCAATCCCGCCTGCGAGGCGTGTGGCGCGCCGTCCCACCGGGACTTCAACTGCTGTTGGGCGTGTGGCGAATCGTTCGAGGAGGAGAACCCGCCGAGGCCCGTCGCCCGGGGGTACAAGCTCGACTTCGACTGTGACGGTCCGGAGTGCGCGGGGAAGCTGGAGTGGCTCATGCCCTTCTGTCCCTGGTGTGGCGAGGAGAAGCACTGGGAGCACGAGGGCGCGCTGACGTGCGACGAGTGCGAGGTTCAGCTCGACCGGAGCTGGGCGTTCTGCGTGCGCTGCGGAGAAGAGGCGCCGCTGCCCGACGACTGTCCCCGGTGTGGGGCGGGGCTGGATGAGGCCGCGTCGGCCGCGCGCTGTGAGCAGTGTCACCACCTGGTGTGTGGCGACTGCTGTGATGTCCGGGGCGAGGCCCAGGTGGGCGGCGAGGCCCAGGAGCGGCTGCTGTGCTCGACCTGTGGCGAGGGCCGTGAGCCCGTGAGCGAAGAGCGCTCGCCTCCGGAAGAAGAAGAGGAGGCAGAGGCCCCTCCCGAGGAGCCCGCCGCGCCGCGCGCGGAGTCACCTCCCACCGCGTGGGAAGTGCTCGGCGTCACGCCGGGTGCGCCGCTGCCCGACGTGAAGCGGGCGTACCTGGCGCTGGTGGCGCAATACCATCCGGACAAGGTCGCCCAGCTCGGGCCGAAGCTCCAGGCCCTGGCCCAGGAGGAGACGCGTCGCATCATCGAGGCGTGGGAGCAGGTGCGGAAGCAGTCTCGGCCCTGAAGTCAGTCCCGTGAATGTCTGGCTTTGGAGTCGCTCGACTCAGCCTCCAGGGTGATTGATTTGCGCCTGAATCCATCCAGGTGCCACAGTCCTCTGCATGGCGCGCCAGTCGATGAGGATCTGGGAGGGTTCGACGAGCTCCTCGTCGGGAGTGGCCAGGGCCGTGCCCCGGACGAGCCTGGCGCCCCCCGCGCCCCGGACGGAGCTGGAGCCGTCGAGCGTCACGCCAGCCGGGCCGGGGCACGACTTCGGCCGCCTGAGCCTGCTTCCTCCCGTCGGTGGTGGTGGATGTGAGGCCCGGGCGCCCACGGGGCTGGAGAGCGCGCTGCGAGCCCATCACGGGCAGCCGCTGCCCCAGGCCCTGCGCGCCGACGCGGAGCGCCGCTTCGGTGGCTCGCTCACGTCGGTGAAGCTGCACGACGGTCCGGAAGCCCACCGCCTGGCGCGGGCCGCGGGCGCGCGCGCGTTCACCTCCGGCCGGGATGTCTTCTTCCGTGCGGGGCAGCTCGCTCCTCAGACGCCGTCAGGCCGGGAGCTGCTCTGGCATGAGCTCGCGCACGCCGCGGGGCCGCCTCGGAGTCGGGCCGTGGTGCTGCGCGCGCCCCTCTTCGACTTCACGGAGTTTCTCTCCTCGCCTCTGTCTCCGGGCCATACCGTCGCCAGCACCCGGGCCTGGCTCGACGAGAAGATCAAGCGAAGGGAAATCACCAGCGCCACCGTGTCGGGTGCTGGCACGAGTGGCGAGGCCCTCATCTTCCTCCAGTACTTCCTGTGGCAGGTGAGCCGCCGCGAGCGCTGGGACACGGTGCTGACCCAGTCCGTACCGCTGGGGTGGCCACCGCCGGCGGGCAGCACGACTCCTCAGCCCCGAGGGCTGGTGCGCGCCACCATCGACGCGGCGGGAAATGCCCGGGTCGAGCTGCTCTCCAGGGCCGCGGTTCCGCAGTCCCCGCAGCTCGCGGACCCGGCGGCGCGTGCGCACCTCGCCACGACCTTTGGTCTCCAGGTCGTCGATGGTGACAAGCCCTGGAGTCCCGCCGAGCTGAGTGACGTGGCCGCGGCACTGGCGCTGTTGCCCGCGACGGACGTCGCGGCGTTGAAGGACGTCGACCTGGTGCGCATGCGGGTGCTCCCCAAGGGGCGCGCGGGAGAGTTCTCTCGAGGAGGCTTCGTGCCGCAGGGCTCCACGGCACCGCCGACGCGTGCCACGCTGAAGCTGGCGGATGGGGCGTTCACCGCGACGGCCGGGTTCCTGGGAGAGGGCGCGAGCCCCCGGCCCGCCAGCTTTGGAATCATCCTTCACGAGGTCGGTCACGCCGTGGATGTCCAGGCCGTGCGTCCGCTGAATACGCTGCACGGGGAGGCCATCGTCGACCAGAACAAGGCCGTCGCGGTGCTGAATCCGACGGTGGCGCGCTACGAGCGCGCGCGGCTCGCGGGACGCCGGTCAGAGACGCAGGCGCTTCGGCCGACGATGCTCGCGCAGCGAGGCGTCTATGACCGGGCCGTGAGGACTGTCCGCACCCGGCAGACGGCGCTGGATGCCACGCAGGTTCCGGCGACGACCATTGCCCTGCTCAATACGGTGTTGAGCAACCAGAAGACGCAATTCCATGCCGCGCTCGCCACCGCGACGATGGCCGCCGTGGCCTTTGACACCACGGCCAAGACGCAAAGCGCCGCGTACCAGGCCGCCATTGCCGCCACCGCCACCGCCGTTGACACCTACGTGACGCAGGCCGCGACGACGAGCGACCTGGACGCGCTGGACAAGGTCCTGCTCGCCGCGTTCGCCGCGCGGACCGCCGCACGCAACGCGCTCATGGGCGTGAGCCTGGTGAACCCGGCGCTCACGGCCTTCGCGCCGGTGGTCGCCGCGCAGGATGCCTGGAGGGAAGCGGCCCTGGAGTTCGCCCATACTCGCGGACGCTCGCTGCGACTGCAGCGCTTCGTGGACGTGGTGAAGGCTCACAACATCGTGCCCTTCACGCAATACGCACGAGACCACTGGCCCCACAGTCCCGAGGAGTTCTACGCGGAGGCCTACTCGCTGTGGCTCACGAACCCGGCCTTCCTGAAGACGAACTACCTGCCCATCCACGACTTCTTCCAGAACGGCGACTACACGCGGTGAGTCGCGCTCGCTTCCGGGCCCTGCTGGGCGTCGTGCTCTGCGCGGTCCTGGCGTGCCAGGGGCACCGCGCCACTCGGACGAAGGAGGACGACATGGGGCACCCCCTGCTGGAAGAGCGCCTGGGTTATCCCACCGGAACGGATGCGGACTCCGCTGAGCGAGCGGCGCGCCAGGAGGACTCCGAGAGAATCTACGAGCAGGCCGTCGCCGCCTACGAGGCGGGCGATTACGCCAGCGCGGCCCGGGACTTCCTGCGCGCCTCGGAGCCGCTGCTCCAGGAGGCGGGAGCGCCGGCCTGGGACGTCATGGCCCACAACCGGCGCGTCTGTTACGCGAATGCCTGGAGCGCCTGGCGTCTGGCTCGAGAGGTGGAGCAGGGCCGCGTGGCGCTGGGGGCCGCGCGGGACAGGGACCCTGTCAATGCTTCACACATCCAGTCGCTGCTCGACGCGCCCGTGGAGTAGGCGCGGTGGATGCACTGGCCGCGCTGGGGCGCGCGAACACGTTGACGCCTTGTTCGCGCGCCCGAACCTTCGCTACTGGACCTGAACCTGGATGACCTGCTCGGCCGTGTTACCAGCGGCGTCCGTGGCGCGGATGAGCACCAGGTGCGAGCCGGGGCCAGAGAACGTCACGGGCGTGGTCGCCAGGTTCGTCCCCGCGCCGACGTCAGTGCCGCTGACCCAGTTGGCCGTCACGTGGACGGGCGTGAGGTCCGTCACCTCGGTGACGACGTCCACCGTGAGCGGCTGCGCCTCCTCGAGGTCCGGCGCGATGAGGCGGAGCAGAGGCGCGGTGCGGTCCACCGTCACCTGCCGGCTCTCGGTGGCGATGCCGCCGTCCGTGGCGATGACGGTGAGCGTGAGGGTGTGGTGGCCTTCCGCCAGGCTCAGCCACTCGACGACGTGGCCGCCGCCCGCGTCCGGCGTGAGGCGCACGGGGGCGCCCCCGTCGATGGAGAGCAGCACCACGCTGATGGGCGCGCCGCCAGGGCTGGCGGTGGCCCAGCCGCACGCCTTCACCTGCGCGGCGGACGTGTAGCGCGGCACGTCGCACATGATGAGGTTGGGAGGCGTGCCCTCGGAGTCGACGACGTGGATGGCCGTGGTGCAGGAGGCGCTGTTGCCCGCCGCGTCGGTGGCCGTGTACGTCACCGCCGTCGTTCCACGCGGATAGGTGCCAGCGGCCGGACCGCTGACCTGCGCGCCACAGGCGTCGGAGACGGTGGCCGCCGCGGGCGTGACGAAGGCACCGTCAGGCCCGGTGGTCTCGACGATGCGCTCGGGCGGGCAGACGATGACCGGCGGGGTGACGTCCACCACGGTGACGGTGGCCGTGCACGTGTCGCTGGCCTGTCCGTCCGACACCGTCAGCGTGACGGAGTGCGTGCCCGGGCCGAAGGGCCCCGTGGGCGCCTGTGACACGGAGAAGGGGCCGGGCTGCTCGTCCGGGTCGTAGCTGCCGTTGTCCACGCTCGCGGCCGCGTTGCAGGTGGTGGGGCTGGCGTTGACGGCCACGTCGCGGCAGACGGCCACGGGAGGCTCGTTGGTGGAGCAGGCGAGGCTGACGGGCGCGCTGCCCGCGTTGTTGGTCTCGATGCACTCCGTCTCGCGACCGACGCCGGTGCCGTCATCGTCCGCCTTGGCAAAGACAACCGTGGTGCCACCCGGCGCCGAGGCGAGCGCCAGACTCACCACCGCGCTGCTCCCCGCGCTCAGCACCGTGGGGAGGATGCCCACGCCCAGCAGCGTGCCGCCGGAGGTGGGGTTGCCCTGGTAGAAGGCCACGCGCAGGCCCGCCGAGGTGGCCGCGTCACCCTGGTTGTTGACGCGGGCGTGCAGGCTCAGCGTGCCCGTGGTCCTATCGCACGACGAGGTGACCTCCGTCACCGTCACGTCGGCGGCGGCGTAGGGGCTGGTGGTGCCATTGCCCTGGCTGTTGGCGCGGAACGTGTTGAGTCCCGGCGTGCGCCAGTTCTCGACGGGGTGCGCGGGGATGGTACCGTTGTCGTTGACGTTCGTGACGGAGTACGCGTGCTGGTTCCAGATGCGACGCGTGTTCACCCAGCCGTCCTTGCGGTCACGGAACACGCGAATGCCGGTGGGGCCGGCCCTGCTGTAGTTGTTCGACGCGACGACGATTTCGGCGTTGTCGTCCGCGTCCACGTCGACGATGAGCGGGTTCTCGTAGGTCGTCCCGGAAGCATGGGCCACATCGAAGCGCACCGCGCCCGTGGCACCGTCGTAGATGCGCAGGCGGACCTCGTCGGCGTAGACGACCTCGGCGCGACCGTCGCCCTCGAAGTCGAAGGTGGACGAGCCCGTCACGTTCGAGCTCTGGTCCTGGGTGGAGCTGTGCCACTTCCACGTGCCATCGGTCTCGAAGACGACATAGCTGCGTGCACCCGCCACCCCCACTTCCGGCGAGCCGTCCGCGTCGAAGTCCGCGATGTTGGGCGCGCCGCCGTTGCCGCCACCGGGAATCACCCAGCTCCAGCGCAAGGTGCAGTCGTCATCCATCAGGGAGACGATGCTGCCGCTGACCACGACGACTTCTCCGTTCGAGTCCGCATCGAAGTTGGCCACACCCGCCAGGCCGTTGCCGATGCTCGTGTTCCGGCACTTGAGCGTGCCGTCATGGCGGTAGATGGACCGGCCGTTGACCACCTCCTGCAGGCCGTCACCATCGATGTCCGCGGCGAAGGAGATGGGGCCCTGGGGGCCACCAATGGAATCCGTGCCCGTCCACTTCAACACGCCGGTGTTGCTGAAGACGTATTGGCCGTTGAGGATCTCCACCGTGCCGTCGCCGTCCAGGTCCGCGAACGACGGGCCGCCCCAGTTGTTCTGGGAGGTTGTCGTCCGGAACTTGAACGCGCCCGTGTTCTCGAAACAGAGCAGGCCCGTGCCGCTCTCCGGAATGGCACACAGCTCCACCAGTCCGTCACCGTCGATGTCCGCGCCCGCGATGCTCGCCGCGGCACGCACGCGCAGGGCCGGGTCCGTCACCGTCCACAGCTCGCTGCCGTCCGCGCCGCTGAGCGCTCGCAACACGCCGTTGGTGGTGTAGTTGCTGCCGACGAAGCTGCTGAAGACGACGTCCGGGACACCGTCGCCGTTCACCTCCACGACGATGGGCGACATCATGACTTGGACGTGGGTCGGCATGACGGTGCTCGAACTCCACGCCCACTCCAGCTCCGGCTCGAAGTTCGGGTCGAAGGGCGGCTGGACCTGGCACTCGCCGTTCGCCGCCGAGGCGACCTCACCCAGGGACTCGGCTTCCGGGGCGATGGGGAGCGCGGTCTCTCCGCAGGCTGACAGCGCCAGCAGTCCCGCGACAGACAGCCGCGCGCTCCAAGTCCTCTTCCCGTGGGGTGTTCTTGTCAAATGCATATTCCGTGTCCTGGGTTTGGGTTTTTCTGCGATTTCCGTCTATAGGAGACTGTCGGAAAATGCTGCAAGTGAGTCGGAATTGAACTCGGAGGAGGGACTCCGACGAATGCCTGCCATTGGCCCAGGTTGATGAATGTCACGATGACGCGTCGGAAAGCGTGGCTGGCTGGAATGTGAGCCCTGCTGGTGGCGAGTGGTGTGGACGCTGAGTTCGGTGGCACCTTCGTTGGCAATCTGCCAATAATGCATCCCCATGGGTCTTCCGGTGCGTGCGGCGCTGGTACAAGCGGTGGGCGGTCCCTTCGTGCTCGACGAGGTCGAACTGGACGGCCCTGGAGCGGGTGAGCTGCGGGTTCGCGTGACAGCCAGTGGCATCTGTCACACGGACCTCACCTACCGGGCGGGTGCGGGGCGGTTCCCCTTCCCCGCGGTGCTCGGCCACGAGGGCGCGGGGGTGGTGGAGGCGGTGGGGAGGGCGTGACGGGCTTCGAGCCCGGGGACGCGGTGGTGCTCAGCTATTACTCCTGCCGAGCCTGTGGCACGTGTGAGCGGGGGCATCCCGCCTACTGTGAGCGCGGGTACGCGGGGAACTTCTCCGGTGCGCGACCGGATGGCTCCTTCCCCATGCGGTGGCGTGGGGCTCCCATCCGCTCGGGCTTCTTCCACCAGTCCTCGTTCGCCACCCACGTGCTGGCGCACCAGCACAACGCGGTGAAGGTGGACCGGAAGGCGCCGCTCGAACTGCTCGCTCCGCTGGGCTGTGGGTTCCAGACAGGCGCCGGGGCGGTGCTGGAAGCGTTCAAGCTCCAATCGGGGCAGCAGCTCGCCGTCTTCGGTGTGGGTGCGGTGGGGCTCGCGGCGGTCATGGCGGCGCGTGTCGCTGGCGCGGCGAGCATCCTCGCGGTGGATCTGGACGCCGGCCGGCTGGAGCTGGCGCGCGAGCTGGGCGCCACCGACACGTACCTGGCGACGGAGCCCGAGCTGACGAAGACGATGCTCAAGCGCACCCGGGGCGGGGTGGACTTCGCGTTGGAGTGTGTCGGCATCCCGCAGGTGCTGCGTCAGGCGTTCGAGGTGACGCGCCCCTTGGGCACGTGTGGCCTCCTGGGCCTTCCCAGCCCCGAGGCGTCGGAAGTGACGCTCTCGATGACGCGGCTGCTCTTCGGCAAGCGGCTGGTGGGCATCATCGAGGGGGATGCGGACCCGAAGAACTTCATCCCCAGGATGGTGGCGTTGCACGCGGAGGGGCGGTTCCCGCTGGAGAAGCTGAGCCGCTCCTACGACTTCGAGGCCATCAACGACGCGGTTCACGACATGGAAGCGCGCACGGTCATCAAGCCCGTGCTGCGCATGCACGGAGGAAGCACGCGATGACCTTCGACGAAGCGGTGAGCGCGGGGCGGCTGGAACCTCAGGCGGCGCTCGAGTTGTTCGACAGCCTGCCCGCGGTGGAGCTGGAGTTCATGCGCGGCACCTGGAAGGGCAGTGAGCTCCTGACGGGGCACCCGATGGATGGAATGCTCGGCGCGACGGGGTGGTACGGCAAGCGGTTCATCGACGACGAGAGCGTGCACCCGCTGCTGTTCTACACGGAGGACCGCGCGTCGGTGTTCCCGGTCGACCCGAGGAAGTGGCCGTCGCCGACGATTCGCGGACTCGTGGGACCGCACCGGGCGGATGTGGAGACCGGGAAGTTCAAGGCGCGCCTGCGCCTGACGGTGTACCGGGACAAGGTCAGCGCGACGATGATCTACGACGACTGGCCCACGAATGACGTGTTCAGGAAGGTGGACGCGAACACGCTGCTGGGATTGATGGACGCCCGGGGGATGGCCGCGCCGTACTTCTTCGTGCTGCGGCGGGACGACACGTAGGGCGCCCCGGCCCCCATCGGGAAGAGGGCCGGGACGCGGGAGTGCCTGTCACCAGGCTCGCTGGCTCAATTGCAGACAGTGGCCTGGAAGTTGTGGTCGTAGAAGTACGCCCAGGACCGGCGCGCGTAGCCCGCCGGGTCGGCGTCGTTCACGCCCGGCGTGAAGGTCTGCCACGAGCCGTTGAACCACTGGATGGAATACTGGACCACGTCGCAGCCGTACGCGCCCGAGCACTGCGCTGGGAAGTAGGCGCGCAAGAGCCCGTTGTCGGTCAGCACCGACGTGTCATCCCCACTCCCGGTGACGTTGTCCAGCCCGGCCACCCACCGGTTCTCGTACGTGGGTCCGGACGCCCACGACCAGCACGCGGCGGAGGCCGTGCCGCTGACCAGAAGTCCCATCGCGACGCCCAGCCTCACAACGCTCGTCTTGATGCTCATGGACCTGCTCCTTGGGTTCCATCGGGTTTGTCAGCCGCGCGGAAACACCAAGGCCGAGGAGAGGGACTCGGGCACGGATTTGGTGTTTTCTGTGCTAATCTCGATTTACTATTTAAGTCCGTAGACGCAAGCGATTGCGGATTTGGGATTGGTGGGTGGTTGACTTTGTCGTGGGCTGCGAGGAATTGCGTAAGGGTTAACCCGGGGGCCGACTAGGGCACCTTTGCGGCCGCGAGGACGAAGCGCGCGTAGCCCAGCTCCGCCGCGTTCTTCATCAATTCGAGCGAGGCCCAGCCGACGATGTCGCCGAAGGGCTTGCCCTGAAGGGGCCAGCGCGTTCGCTCCGTGGAGCGCAGGTCCTCGTCGCCGAGCCGCTCGATGTGTCCCCGCCATTCGCCGTGCAGCCGCGAAATCCAGGCGCGGACTTCGTCGGCGGTGCCGGGCCAGGACACGGCCTCTCGCGTCAGCGTCGCATCGCCGAACGAGTGGTTGAGCACCATGGACCACCAGAAGCCCAGGTGCCACGTCAGCCAGGCCACGCTCGCGGGCCCCAGGTCATAGCCCTCGTGCTCGGGCCACTCCGCGCGCCACAGTCCGTCCTCGCCCTGCTGGACGTGGAGGCCCACGCGGCCCGGGCGGCGCAGGCACTCCTCCGTGGTCAATCCCTCGAGATGGTAACAGGTGAGCGCCCACGCGATGTCGAGCTGCCCGAGGAGTGTGTCTCTGACGGGATGGGTCATGGGCCGCAAGCTAGGAGGCTTCCTCGGGTGACGTCCATGGCGCAGGCGCGGCCTGCGGCGCAGGGCTCCTCCTGAGGTTAGACTGCCCCCAATGAACGCCAGTCCGCCCAGCCGCTCGGCCGCCATCGTCGTGGCGGAGCTGGGGCCCACGAACACGGGGAAGACGCACCGGGCCATCGAGCGCATGCTCGAACACGACTCGGGGATGATGGGGCTGCCCCTGCGCCTGCTCGCCCGTGAGGTCTACGACCGGGTGACCGCCCGTGTGGGCGAGGGGCGGGTGGCCTTGATGACAGGCGAGGAGAAGCGGCTCCCCCCGCGCCCCGACTATTGGATCTGCACCGTCGAGGCGATGCCGCTGGACCGCAAGGTCGACTTCCTCGCCGTGGATGAAATCCAGCTCGCCGCCCACCGCGAGCGCGGCCATGTCTTCACCGACCGCCTGCTGCACGCGCGGGGACGCAAGGAGACCTGGTTCCTCGGCGCGGACACGATGCGGCCGATGCTCCAGTCGCTCATCCCCCACGCCTCGGTGAAGCGCGCCACCCGCCTGTCGCAGCTCCGGTATGCCGGGCGGCGCTCCCTGAAGAGCCTGCCGCCACGCTCGGCCGTCGTCGCCTTCTCCGCGGACCGCGTGTACGAACTGGCCGAGTCGCTCCGCAGGCTGCGTGGCGGCGTGGCCGTGGTGCTGGGCGCGCTCTCGCCCCGGACCCGCAATGCCCAGGTGGCGATGTATCAATCCGGAGAGGTGCAGTACCTGGTGGCCACGGATGCCATTGGCATGGGGTTGAACCTGGACCTCAACCACGTGGCCTTCGCCGCGCTGTCCAAATACGACGGCGCCGAGCAGCGAGACCTCTTCGCGGATGAGCTGGCTCAAATCGCCGGCCGCGCGGGTCGTCACCTGAATGACGGCAGCTTCGGCATGCTGAACACGCTGGCGGAACTGTCCCCCCGGGTGGTCACCGCCATCGAGTCCCACCAGTTCCCCGCCGTGCGCAGCCTCATCTGGCGCAACGCCGAGCTGGATTTCGAAAGCCCCGAGGCCCTGCTCGACTCGCTGTGCCGGGCGCCCCGCCACAATGCCTTCGTCCGGGTGGAACGCGCGGATGACTTCGATGCGCTCAAGGACCTCTCCCAGATTCCCGCCGTCCGAGACCTGGTGACGGACCGCGCGACAGTCGAGCTGCTGTGGCAGGTCTGCCAGATTCCCGACTTCCGCAAGGGTTTGTTCGGCCAGCACGTCGGGCTGCTGCGGGAGACCTTCCTCCAGCTCTCCGCGGGGGATGGGACGTTGGACTCGACGTGGCTCGGCAAGCAGGTGTCGCCGCTCGACGACGTGTCGGGAGACCTCCACACGCTGATGGACCGGCTGGCCGCCATCCGCATCTGGACGTACATCAGTCAGCGCTCGTCCTGGCTGCATGACGCCGAGCAGTGGCAGGAGCGCACGCGCCACATCGAGGATGCGCTGGGGGACGCGCTGCATGAGCGCCTCGTCGAGCGCTTCGTGCAGCGAGCCGCGCGCAGGAGCGCCCGTCGCTTCGTGCGGGCCACGACGACGCCCGCCGCGAGCGGCTCCGACAGCCCCTTCGCCAAGCTGGGGCTGCTGCTGGGCGAGGTGTCGGGCGCGGACTGTGGGGCGATGACGGAGGAGCAGTTCGTCCAGCGCGTCGTCGACGCCACGCACGAGACGTTCGAGGTGGATGCGCTGGGCAGCATCTCCTTCGAGGGGCAGCCCCTGGCGCGGCTGGTGCGTGGCACGGACCGTCGCTCGCCGCAGCTCGCGCTCGCGGAGCCGGAGGTCTGGACGGGCGGCGCGCGACGGCGGCTCGAGCGACGGCTGCAAGCGCTGGCGAGAGATCTGGTCACCGAGGCGATGGGCGGCTTTCCCGCCGAGTCCCTCACCGGCGCGGGGCGCTCTCCCGTGACGCGGGGCCTCTCCTACCGCCTGGCGGAGGGGGTGGGGGTGATTACCCTGGCCGAGGCCTGGGAGCAGTGGGGCCTGATGGATGAGGAGTCGAAGGAGCGCCTGAGGTCGCTGGGGGTCCGCGAGGGCCGCCGCTACTTCTACGTGGTCGACGCACTCGCCCCACCGGCGATGGAGCGCCGCAGCATGCTGACGGCGCTGTTCCTCCAGAAGCCCGTGCCCAAGGGCGTGCCGCGAGACGTCACGCTGGAGTCCTCCGCGTTCGGCCCTCGGGAGGCGCGAGCCTTCGGGTACGAGGTGCTGGGCTCCGTGGCGTTGCGAATCGATGTCGTCGAGCGGCTCTCCGAAGCGCTGCGTCATCCTCATGGCGCGCAGCAGGCGCAGGCGCTCTTCCAGGAGCTGCGACTGGACGCGGGCGCGCGTGCCGCGGTCCTCCGGGAATTGGGGGGCGCAGCGGGCCCAGGCGCCGCGCAGAAGCGACGTCGTCGGCGACGGCGAGGCAACAAGCCCTCCGCCCACGGACAGCCCGCCCATGCGGGTTCGCATCCCGCGCCCCGAGGCAGTGGCGCCGGGGCGCGAGGAGCCCAGGGCGGACCCAAGCCGGAGTGAGGGTGGCCTGGAACTTGTACAGGGCCTTCCACGGTCTGGGCCGGGTCTCGTGGAAGGATTTGAAATGAAGGCGTTATTCGCAGGGGGGCTGCTGGTGGCCGGAAGTGCATGGGCGCAGGAGGCACCGCGTCCCCCGGACCTGGAGCTGGGCGTGAGCGTGGGCGCGGCGTTCAGCGGCGAGGACCTCGAGGGGGAGACTCATGGCGGCGTGGGCGTTCGGCTGCACCTGCTCAAGCACCTGGGTCGCTACCTCTCCGTGGGGCCGGAGGCCGCCATCTACGCGAAAGCGGGCTCCCGGATGGTGGTCACGCTCGATGGCGGGCAGCACTTGTACAACCTGATGAACAAGCCCCTGGTCCAGGTCGGTGGGCTGGCGCGCTGGGGCGTCGACCTTGGCGGCGTCCAGCCCGCGGCCCTCTTCGGCGTGAGCTACAACCACGGCTCCGTCGTCAACCTGGGCTACTCCCTGGGCGCGGAGCTGGAGGTGCGCCCCGCGGACTGGCTGCGCCTGTCCCTCGACGCGCGGCTCCACCGGAACCTCTACAACTACACCTACGAAACGGACGAACAGCAGCAGTACTTCACGCTGGGCGTCGGCTGGCGCATGGTCTGGTAGTGCCTCGCGCAGGCCCATCGCTCCCGAGGGCCTCGGGGGCGATGAAAATCGTGGGACTCCTGACACTCCTGTCGTGAATCCCTCACAGGGGTGTCAGTGCGAGTGAGGCCCGGTTCCGTCGGTGGCGGAGGTTCAGCGAAGCGCCGGGAGGACCTTCGCGGCGAAGGCGTCGATGAATGGCTCCTGCCAGCGATTGACGTTGTGCAGGTAGAGGTGGCTGAACCCCAGCTCCACGTCCTGGGCCAGCCAGTCCACGTGCCGCTGGAGGCTCGCGGACACGCGCACGTGGCCCTCCAAATCCTTGGGCTGCACCGTGCGCGCAAGCTCCTCGAACTGGGAGGGGCGGCGCAGGTCCGTGAGCACGGAGCTGGCGAAGATGTTCGGCGCCCACTGCTCCATCGCGCCCTGGAGCGCGGCCTGCTCGTCCTGGGCCCAGGAGAGCTGCACCTTGAGGAACATCGGCTTGCCTTCACCACCGCCGCGACGGAAGGCCTCCACCGTCTTCCGCAGCTCGTCGGGAGGCTTGCTCACGGTGATGAGGCCATCCGCCCAGCTGCCCACCCACTCCGCCGTGTGGGGAGTGATGGCCGCGCCCACCAGCAGGGGAGGCCGGGCCGGCCGTGAGTAGAGCTTCGCCTCCTCCACCCGGACGAGCCCCCGGTGCGTCACCGTCTCCCCCCGGAAGAGGGCCCGCATCACGTCCACGCACTCCCGCAGCCGCGCGTTGCGCAGGTCCTTGGGCGGCCAGGGCTCTCCTGTCACGCCTTCGTTGACCAGCTGCCCGCTGCCCAGCGCCGCCCAGGCACGTCCTGGAAACATCTCCGCGAGCGTCCCCAGCGCCTGCGCGATGATGGCGGGGTGGTAGCGCTGCCCCGGTGCGTTCACCACGCCCAGGCTGGTCAGCTTCGTGGTGGCCAGGGCCGCGCCCATCCAGCTCCAGGCGAAGCCGCTGTGTCCCTGGGCCTCGCTCCAGGGGTGGAAGTGGTCGGAGTTGAGCGCCGCCGTGAAGCCCGCGGCGTTCGCGCGCTGTACCAGTCGGAGCAGCTCGCTGGGAGGAAACTGCTCGTGGGAGGCGTGGTAGCCGAGCGTGAGCATGCGCGCGCACGTTGGTGTCGCCTTCTCACCCGCGCGAGTCTGGCTGATGGCCGAGTGTGAGGTGTCGCACGCATGAGGGCCGTCGCGGTGTCGCCTTTCGCGCGTCGTCACCACCCTGCATCCAGGGAGACGGATGATTCAGGACCTCTGGTACAAGAACGCGGTCATCTACTGCCTGGACGTCGAGACGTTCATGGACGGCAACGGCGATGGCGTGGGCGACTTCGTCGGCCTCCAGCGTCGGCTGGACTATCTGGCGGGCCTGGGCGTCACCTGCCTGTGGTTGACGCCCTTCCATCCTTCGCCCAACCGCGACAACGGCTACGACATCACCGACCACTATGGCGTGGACCCCCGGCTGGGGACTCCGGGTGACTTCGTGGAGTTCACCCACCAGGCGAAGCAGCGCGGCATGCGCGTCATCATCGACCTGGTCGTCAACCACACGAGCGACAGGCATCCGTGGTTCCTGGACGCGTGCAAGGGCCGCGACAGCCGCTTCCATGACTTCTACGTCTGGTCCGACAAGAAGCCGCGCGACGCGCACGAGGGCATGGTCTTCCCGGGCTCGCAGCACACCACGTGGACGCACGTCCCCTCGGTGAAGCGCTGGTACTTCCACCGCTTCTTCCCCTTCCAGCCCGAGCTGAACATCGCCAATCCCGCCGTGCGCGAGGAGCTGCTCAAGGTGATGGGCTACTGGCTGGAGCTGGGCGTGTCCGGCTTCCGGGTGGACGCGGTGCCCTTCCTCGTGGAGCTGAAGGGGATGAAGAACCACGGCATCAAGGACCCCTACGCGCTGCTCAGCCGGATGCGGGAGTTCCTCTCGTGGCGCAGCGGGGATGCCATCCTGCTGGCGGAAGCCAACGTCACCATGGACGAGGTGATGAACTTCTACGGCAAGGAGGGAGACCGGATGCAGATGGTCTTCAACTTCGCCGCCAACCAGAACTTCTTCCTCTCGCTGGTGACGGAGGACGCGACGCCGCTGACGGAGGCGCTGCGCTCCGCGCCCCGGCTGCCCCACCTGGCGCAGTGGGCGAACTTCCTGCGCAACCACGACGAGCTGGACTTGGGACGGCTGCCCGCGGCGGCGCGAAAGCGCGTGTTCGCGGAGCTGGGCCCGGAGCCGAGGATGCAGCTCTATGGCCGGGGGCTGCGCAGGCGGCTGGCGCCCATGCTCGCGGGGGACCGACGCCGGCTGGAGCTGTCCTTCAGCCTGATGCTCTCGCTGCCCGGCACGCCGGTGCTCTGGTACGGGGACGAGCTGGGAATGGGGGAGGACCTGTCCCTGCATGAGCGGCAGAGCGTGCGCACGCCCATGCAGTGGTCCGACGAGCCTCACGGAGGTTTCACCCGGGCGCCCGAGCCCTTCCGGCCCGTGGTGTCCAAGGCGCCCTTCGGCTTTCCCCAGGTCAATGTCGAGCACCAGCGCAGGGACCCCGCTTCACTGCTCAACTGGATGGAGCGCATGGTGCGCATGCGCAAGGAGTGCCCGGAGCTGGGCTGGGGCGAGTGGAAGCTCCTGCGCGTGAAGCAACAGAACGTCCTCGCGCTGCGCTACGACTGGAAGGACGAGACGCTGGTGGTGCTGCACAACCTGTCCGGCAAGGCTTGTGAGGTGGGTTTCTCTCCCGGCGGACCTCCGGCCAGGCTGGTGCATCTGTTGTCGGAGGCGCACTCCATGCCGGGCAAGGCGGGACGGCACCGGGTGACGCTGGAGGGGTACGGCTACCGGTGGTTCCGCATGGAGCCGCTCGCCACGGGGTGAGCACGCATACCGGCCTGGGGCCTCCAACAAATGTCAGGGGAGGGGCGACGCAGGAGGATGATGCGGCGGCGCTGGGCGTAGGATGTGAGGCATGCACCCTCCACGATGGCTCCTCCTGGCCGCCCTGGTATTCGCTTGCGTCGCCTCCGCGGCCAGCCCCGCTCCCACCTACCAGACCCAGACCCTGGAGGGCTGGACGGTTCGCATCGATGACCGCCTGCTGGCAGCGGCGAACAAGCCCCTGACGGACAAGGCCCTGGTGCTCCTGGCGGCGCAGCTCAAGGAGGTCGTCCGGATTGTCCCCGCGGGCCCCGTGGCCCAGCTCCGCAAGGTGACGCTGTGGCTGTCGCCGCCCTATCCCGGCGAGCCGCCGGTGGCTCGGTACCATGCTGGCGATGTCTTGCTGCGCCAGAGTGGTCGCAACCTGGCGATGCTGAAGAGCATCGAGTTCTCGAACGTCCTCATCTTCGAGAAGGAAACCAGGCGGATGCCCATCTTCGTGCTCCACGAGCTCAGCCATGCCTATTACGACCATGTGCTCGGCGAGCACGCCGGCATCATGGCAGCCTATGCGCGCGCGATTGAAAACAAGAGCTACGACTGCGTGGAGCGCTGGCGTGGGCCCGAAGTGCCCGCCACGTTCGAGCGTGCCTATGCGATGAATGACGATTGGGAGTTCTTCGCGGAGACCTCGGAGGCGCTCTTCGGCCGCAACGACTTCTATCCCTTCACACGTGAAGACCTGGCCAGGCATGACCCGGGCATGCTCGCGCTGCTCCAGCAGGTGTGGCAGCTGCCCACGACCACGACACCCACCCCGCCCACGACATCCACTCCGTCGCCGGTGTCCGCCCCCTTCGATGCCCGCTGCTACTACCGGTTGACGACCCTGTGGCAGGGCGATGGGATGTCGCTGGACATTCTCGGGGACGACAAGGCCAACAACATCCCCATCCTCGCCAGGACGGGCCGGTACACGGGGCAACTGTGGAAGCTGACGCCGGAGGCCAACGGCTTCTACCGACTGACGACCCAGTGGCGAGGGACCAGCCTGTCCCTGGCCAACACCGCCGGCAATCGCCCCCTCCTCGTCAAGTCGGCGGCTGTTCCGGAGCAGCGATGGAAGCTGATTCCGGAGCCCAATGGCATCTACCGGCTGACGACCCAGGCGCAGGGCGATGCGCTGTCGCTGGACATCGTCAATGACAGCAGGGCCAACAACATCCCCATCCTCGCCAAGACAGGCTGCAACGACTCGGGGCAACTGTGGAAGGTGACCTCCGAGCGCCCTGTCGAGGATTCGCTGTGAACGAGGTGCGGCAGGAGGTTCTCGTCGGCGCCATCGAGGCGGGTGGCACCCAGGTCGTCTGTGCGGTCGGACGTGGCCCCGAGGACGTCCGGTGGGCAAGGTGCGGCGCATGCTGACAGCGGGTGGGACGAGGATTCTCGGGGGAGTCGGAGTCGCGGGCGCGGTGGGTTTCCTCCTCGTGCTGGACACGGGACGCCCCGAGCTGCGGCTCGTCACCAAGGCCTTGCCCATGCTCTGCCTGCTGTTGTGGCAGTGGCCGCCTCGGGAGCGGTATGCCCGGTGGGTGTTTGCCGGGCTGGGGTTGTCGCTCTTGGGTGACGTGCTGCTGGAGGGAGGGCCGGGGATGTTCCTTCCCGGCCTGGGCGCCTTCCTGCTGGCCCATGTGAGCTACACCGCCGCGTACCTCACCGTGACGCGCGGGCTCCAGTGGGGGAGGGCGCTGCCCTTCCTGTTGCTGGCCGTGAGCGCCAGCGTGCTGCTGTGGCCGAGCCTGGGTGCGATGGCGCTTCCAGTGACGGCCTACGTCGTCGTCATCTGCACGATGTCCTGGCGTGCGACGGCGCTCTTGGGGGCGTCTGGCCTGTCCCCCTTCGAGCAGCGGGCCGCGGTCGCTGGCGCGCTGTTGTTCGCCGCGAGTGACGGACTGCTCGCCATCAAACTCTTCGTGCGCCCCCTGCCGGGCGCCAGCTACGCCATCATGCTGTTGTACTGGGCCGCGCAGCTCAGCATCGCCCTCTCCGCGCGTGGACCGCGCACCGAAGCCGTGAGCACGGCGCACCCGCTGGTGTCGTGAAAGCGTATCGTTGGCGGGTCCCCGAAGGAGGCTCTCATGTGGCGATGGCTGTCTGTCATGGCGCTGTGTGCAGCAGGGCTGATGGCGTGCGGTACCGAAGTCGCGGGCGCGGAGGATGCGCTCGGAAGCCAGGAGCAGGGGCTCGCGTGCGAGAGCGGCACGGGCGAGTGCCCTGGGGGCACGACGTGTGCCTATTTGCCGGGCTCGACGGAAGAGGGGCTGTGCCGGCTGTCTTGCGTCAACAACACGTGTCCGTACGCCCACGATGTCTGTTGTACGCAGCCCTATGGCGCGCCGTACTGCGACAGCTCCTGCTCCTGACCGGGCCGTGATTGACGTGAGAAGGTGACGGCACCACGAAGGACTGGCATGGGGCGCGGCAGGATGCCGGCGCGGGCAACGACGTCAAGGCACTCGTGGGGCCGCTCGGGGCGAAAACCAGCCGAACCTGCATCCTAGAATTTTCTGGAAAGCCCCGCGTCACTGGGCCGTCACCGACTTCGGAAGGTGACGCTCCCAACGCGTGCGCCGCCGTGCGCGGACACGCCGCTCCCAGGACCCCATGCGCATGCAATCCCGCCCCGCCCCAAGGTGGTTGACCTTGGGCTGTCTGCTGTTCTTCGCGACGAGCGCCCAGGCCGAGCCCGCGGCGCTCGCGCTGCTGCCACCCCGAATCGAGAGCACCACGCAGTCCGCCGAGCAGGTGCCGTCACGAGGCACGTCGGTGCTCGGCGTGGCGGCGAGCGACCCCCAGGGTTCGCCGCTCACCTTCACGTGGACCACCACGGAGGGGACCCTGGCGCCACCCGTCCACGGTGCCACCGCGAGCGAGGTCACCTGGACCGCGCCCGACTGCCTTCCCCCCGACAGCGCGCCGGTGAAGGTGGCCGTCACCAACGCGCACGGCCTCACGTCCGAGGTGGCCTTCACCTTCAACGTCGGCGGTGATTTGTCCGTCGACTACCAGCCGCCGTTCGCGGGCAGCCAGTTCAGCCACATGAACGGCGTCACCGTCTCACAGAACGGAACCCTGCGGCTGGCGCTGCCGCCGAGGCCCTTGAACGCGGAGCGGATCGCCTTCGAGGACAACGTGTCGCTGTCGGTCCAGTTGGTGCGCAAGAGCGCCGACGCCAGCCACACGCTGGGGTGGATGTACCACGACGACCTCGTGGCGCGCGGCTACGTCGGCGCCAACGACGAGCTGCTCGACACGAACGGCAATGGCATCGCCGACCTCCACGAAGACCTCTACAACCTCGCGCCGCCCAGCGGCCCCCAGGCGCGGCCCTACATCGGCGTGACGCCGCGGTGCCCGCGGACGTTCGTCTCCGGGGGCTTCACGTACAGCAGCCCGGCGCTCGCGACGAACGCTGGCTGTCAGGCGACCTTTCGTCGCCAGCCGCTGACGGACCCCCGGCCGGGACAGGGCCAGAGCGTCTACGCCGTGGACGTCGTGGGGCAATGGGAGCCCGACACCAACATGAATGGCTACTCGGATTGGGGACGCTACCCGCGCATCCCCAACCTGCTCGAGCCAGCCCTGCCGGACAACGACTTCAAGGGGTTGGGCAACCTCGTCGTCCTCCTCACGGACGATGACGAGAACTCGACCACCTACAACCAGATGGGCGCCGTCCCGGACGCGCGCCTCACCCCGCCGGATGGCATCCCCGATTACGACGTCTCCGCGTACACGCAGCAGGGCGTGCGCAGACCCACCAACCCGGACCCCGGCTTCTCGCCGAGTGACCGGCGAATCCGGCTGGGGGACATCCCGCGTCACCGCGAAATCGTCTTCTTCCTCGTCGCCTACTACGAAAGCAAGCACACGCCCGCGGACGCTGGCATCACCTTCCCCTGCTTGAAGAAGGCGCCGGACGGCAGGTGCTCCCTGTTCCTCCAGACGCCCGTCTCCGTGTTCTTCTCCAAGTCCTCCTGGAACCTGGACCTGGACACCCGGGGCACCAGTCCCGCGGCCGAGTTCCACCAGGGCTGCGTCTACCGCACGACCTGCGACCGCCAGAACCCCTACGGGGGCGGCGCGTGCGTCCTGCCGGGCACCACCCGACGGCTCTGTGGCTGGCTGGAAGAGCCCGCGCACGCCATGCTGTACCGGCCCGAGTACGGCGCCATCACGCTGCCGGGGGTGCACTTCGTCGTCCCCGCCTCGTCGAACGGCGCCATGCCGCACTTGGCCCTGGCCTCGCCGGCCTCCTATCCCAACCGTTGGCTGATGGGCTGGGAGGACCTCAACGGCGGCGGCGACCGGGACTTCGCCAACGCCGTGTTCGAGCTGCGGGCCGAGCCCTCGGGAGTCGTGTTCAGTGCCTCACTCGACGCCCTGCCCCGGGACCTGGACCCGCGCTGCTTCGTCTCGCGCGTGAGGGTGGCGAAGTCGGATGCGTTCGGTCCCAGGTGCTCGGACATGAGCCATCCCTACACGAGCTACTCCATCTCCCCCGACTGCCAGCGCTGCACGGACGGGGTCTGTCTTCCCAACGCTTCGCCCACCTTCATCCCCGCGCCCCTGGGGGCGGGCACTTCGGAGAGCGTCCTGGATGTTTCGGCTGTCCGCGGGCAGAGCCTGTGCTGGCAGGCGTGGCTCGGCACGGCCGACTACCTGTGTCAGCCAGAGATCTCCAATGTCGACATCGGCTACGAGCTGACGCGCCTGCCTTGAGCGCGCCCTGAGACACGGTCCGGGAGTCGTGATGGAGCACTCATGCGACTCCCGGGCCCGCGCGAAGGCGCACTTCCAGCGATGAAGGCCGGGCGGGCGCCCCTCCTGGGTGAGGCGCCCGCTGGCGACGTCAGTGGCGGGTTTCCTTCGGCGCGCTGAACGCGAGCAGGAAGTCGATGAGCAGCCGCGTGCCGTAGCCCGTGGCGCCCTTGGAGCGCCAGCCCTTGTCGCTTTCGACTCGCGACGTCCCCGCCATGTCGATGTGTGCCCAGGGGATGCCGTTGACGAACTCCTCCAGGAAAAGGCCCGCTGTTATCTGCCCCGCGTTCACGCCTCCGATGTTCTTCAGGTCGGCGACCTCCGAATCGAGCTCCGAGCGCAGGCGCTTGTCGAGCGGGAACTGCCACACCGTCTCGTCGGACTTCTCGGCCGCCGCGCGCACCTGGTCGACGATGCCCTGGTGGTTGCCCATGACTCCGGCGTTGTCGTTGCCCAGCGCGCGCTCGCAAGCCCCGGTGAGCGTGGCGATGTCGAGGATGGCGTCGGGGGGCGGCTGCTCCTCCGTCGCCAGGACCAGGCCATCCATCATCACCAGCCGGCCCTCGGCGTCGGTGTTGAGGACCTCAATCGTCTTCCCGCCCCGGGCCGTCAGCACGTCGCCCAGCCGCATCGCCTTGCCGCCCGGCATGTTGTCCGTGCACATGAGGTACCCGGTGACGGCGGACCTGGCACCGAGCGAGGACAGGGTCGACATGGCGGCCAGGATGGCTCCCGCGCCGGACATGTCTGTCTTCATCGCGGCGTGGACCAGGTCATTCGGCTTCAGCCCGAGGCCCCCTGAGTCATACATGATGCCCTTGCCAATCAACGAGACGCGGCCGACGGGCTCCAGCGCCTTCCCGCGCGCGTCCTTCGGCCGGTACGACAGCTTGATGAGGCGGGGAGGCTCGGCGCTCCCGGCGTTCACGCCGAGCATGCCGCCGCAGCCCATCTTGGCGAGGGCCTTCTCGTCGTAGACCTCGATGTCCAGCCCCGACGCCGCCGCCACCACGCGCGCAATCTCCTCGACGCGGCGGGCGGTGAGGAGCGTGGCGGGCGCGTTGGCCAGGTCCCGAGCCAGCTCGGCGGCCCGGGCCGTGATTCGGCCGCGCTCCACGCCGCGCTTCACCTCTTCGATGGGCAGCGACGGCGACAGGAGCGTGAGGCCCTCGAGCGCCGGCTCCTGCTGGGACGTGCGCTTGAGCGGGCGATAGCGGTAGCGCGCCAGGAGGATGCCCTCGACGACCGCCTGCGCCGCGACGTCCGGCGCGATATCGCCGAGCTCCGGCAGGGTGAAGCCGAGTTGGACGTAGTGGCCCGCCGCCCGTGCGAAGGCAGCCGCGGCATTCCGGAGGGACGCCAGGTCGCTGTCTGCCTTTTCCCCGATGCCGACGACGATGAACGCGGGACCCTCCGAGCGCGGAATGACGAGGGATTGGCCGACCTTGCCCTCGAAGCCAGCGGCCTTGAGCTGGGCCCGGCTGAGCCCCAGCTCACGAGGGACCTCACCCTCGACTCCCAGCGGGATGCCCAGGACTCCCGCCTCCTTGGGCGGAGTGCGTGAGACCTGCAGCTTCGTCGCCTCGAGCTCTTCCACGGAGGGGGCGGGATGGAAGTCAGACACGGCTTCCGCATGGAACGTGGGAAACGTCATCGTCATGGCTGTGTCCTCGGGCGCTGTGCCAGCGGGGCGCCGACTGTCGAACTCGCGAAAAATGTAGTCACGGGAGTTCGGACGCCAACACAGCGGCCCCAGGACGAGCCCTGCGTCGACCGGCCGCCAGGGAGCGTCCTGGCTCAGGTGTCGGGGCTGGAGCTGAACAGGCTCAAGCCGAGCCGCCGCGAGAGGAACCGCGCGGCGAGCTGGCCCTTGATGCTGTTCCCCGCGCCGTCGAGCCGTGGCGCGAACGTGCCCAGCCCGCCCTTGCCCGGCGCGACGGCCACGATGCCGCCAGCGATGCCACTCTTGCCGGGCATGCCCACGTCGTAGAGCCAGTCTCCCGACGTCTCATACATCCCCGCCGTGGCCATCACCGCGAGCGCGTGGTGGCAGACCTCCTCGTCCACCACCCGAAGCCGCGTCACGGGATTGACGCCGCCGTCCGCCAGGGTGGCTCCCATCACCGCGAGGTCCCTGGCCGTCACCGCCAGCGCGCACTGACGGGTGTACAGCTCTGTCGTCAGGGGCGGCGGTGTCTCCAGGCGGCCAAGGCCATGCAGCAGCCAGGCGAGCCCCTGGTTGCGGTGGTGCGTCTTTGTCGCGGAGTCATACACCTCCTCGTCAAGCACCAGCCGCCTGCCAGCGAAGCTCGACAGCCCCTCCTGGATGAAGCGCCACCGGGCTTCGGGACTGGTGCCCGGAACCAGGCTCGTCGTCGCGAGTGCTCCCGAGTTCACCATGGGGTTGGTGCGCCCATCCGGGCTCTGGTCAACGGCCATGGCCGAGTTGAACGGCAATCCGGTGGCGTTGACGCCCAGCTTGCGCCGCGCCGTCTCCGGGCCCAGCGCCTGACAGACGAGCGCGAAGACGAAGGGCTTGGAGACGCTCATGAGCGTGAAGGGGTGGTCCACGTCTCCGGCGCCGTGGCTGCTTCCGTTGATGCCCGCCACGCAGGCTCCGAAGAGCTGGGGCTCGACCCTCGCCAGCGCGGGATAGACGTCCGAGCACTGGCCTTCGGTGTCGTCCCGGTAGCGTCGGTGCGCCTCGGCGACGAGTTCCCGGACCTGCTCGGGTGAGGGAAGGTGCCCGGTGGAGATATAGGCCGCCTCGTCTGCCGTGCCCATGCGTGGCGACCCTCCAGTCCGGAGTGGGGAGGCGAGGCGCTGCTCGCCTCGTCGCTCGGGCGGTCCGCATCGCGGCCTGGGCCCTTGATGAGAGGGTTCGGTCGCGATGCGGTGGTGTCAATGCCTTGAGCCCTTCCTACTGCGCCTCCATCATCAGGAAGCTGAAGTCCGCTGTCCCACTGCCGCTCGCCTTGGGAGCCTTGAAGTGGCAGCCGAAGCAGGACGCGGTCGACTGGATGTAGGTCTCCATCGTCGTGTTGGCGAGCACCGGCGGCGTTCCCTTGGGCGCTCCACCCGTGGTCCATTGGGTGCTGATGAGCTGGTAGTTCGCCCACACGGAGTCCTTGAGCAGTCCCTGGTAGTACGCATTCAGGCTCGGGTCGGCCTTGATGGGCGTCGTGCGAGTGACCTGCACCGGCGCGTTGAGCGGCCCGCCGTCCGGGGCCACCTCCGTGTAGGGCTGTTGCGCCGTCTGCTGGTTGGGCTGGCAGTTGGGGCAGTGCGGGTTGAAGAAGGAGGACGTCGTGTTGTCTACCTGCTCGAAGGTGGACCAGAACCACGTCGACTGGCTTTTTGTCTTGTGGATGATGTGCATGCCCACCAACCCCACGGTGACGGGGTTGGCTCCGGGGCTCGGGGCGCCGGAGTCGTTGTTGAAGACCCACGCCTCGCGCGTGTAGAAGCGCTTGCTGGAGATCTCCTGCGCGGACAACACCTTCCACGCCGCCTTGACCTCCATGGCGCCCACCGGACCGCACGTCTGGCCATTGCAGGGCCCCGGGCGCTGGGTGGGGCCGGTGGGGAAGGAGATGGTGGCGTTCTTCTGCCCCGCGGCGTTCCAGAGGTTGTTGGTGATGAGGTAGTTGTACTCGTCCTGGTTGAGGCGCTTCTCGTAGCGCACGAACCGGCCGTTCTGGTCCGTCAGCGGCCCGCCGATGGCCTGTTCGATGTCAGGGAATCGCTCGGCGATGGCAGCCGAGGCCTTGGAGTCGCTCACCAGAACCTTGTCCACATTCGCATCAAGGGCCGCGAGACGGTTGGGCTCGGTCAGCTGCGTCAGCCGTCGCAGCTTCGCCTCCACGGCCGCGGGCGTGCCGAACGTGCACCAGGCGCCGGGCCTGGTGCCTGGCTTCACGAAGATGTCGGAGTCCTCCGGGTAGGTCTCCCAGACGGTGGGCCCCTGGCCACTGAGGATGCTGACCTGCGTATCCGGCGTGCACGAGGACGTCGTCGCCGGCCAGTTGAGCGCGATGAACGTGTTCCAGGAGTAGACGTCCACGTCGGATTGGAACTCGCCTTCACGGGGGCAGGCGTCCGCCGGCACCACGGACAGCGCGGGGGTGATGGAGGTGGCACACGTCGAACCGGCGCAGGGGGATTTCGGGTTGCATCCAAGCGGAAGCTCCTGGGCCTCCGTCGAGCCCACGGGAGTGGGGGCGGGCGAAGCGGCGGCACAGGCGACGATGACGGCTCCGGCGAGGACACCGCCCACCGTCAAGCGACGCAGGAGAGTGTGAGAGACGCTCATGGACGACCCAGGGGTTGGAGGAGGGGACGACGGTGCTGCCGCCCGTGCAAGGTCAGGGCCCCTGGCCGTGAGCGGTGGCAACCTCCTGAAAAGAGAATGACATATCGACGCGCCCGCCATCCCTTGCGTCGGGCGTGGACGCGGTTGCGTCTGTTCATCACGCAGCGGGGCTTTCGCGCGGCCGGCCAGGCGCTTGATGATGCCGCCATGTCCCGCCGCCATGTGCTTCCCACCGTGCTGTTGCTCTCGCTATCCACGCTCCTGCTGGGCGCCGCGCCTCCTCCGGTGACGCTCCGGTGGAAGGTGCCTCCCGAGTCGCTGGGCTACGAGTACACGATGGCGAACGCGGACCCGAAGGGAAGCTCGCTGCGCGTGGACCTCTCCAGCCTCAAGCTGAAGGGAGTCCCCTCGAGCAAGCGCCGCCAGATTTTCGAGATTCGCGAGCCGACGCAGTCCGCCATGGTGCTGGTGCTCACGCCGAAGCCCTCGGGCGACGTGGCCGCCAAGCTGGTGGTGACGCAGATGGACATGCCCAAGGTGAAGGGCGCGTCGAAGCAGGAGCAGGCGATGGCGAAGGCGATGAAGTCCATGGAGGGCACGGTGCAGATTCGCGCCAGCCTGACGCCCTCCGGCCTGGTGACCAGCGACATCAAGCGCGAGCAGCGCAACCTGGTGGCCTTCATGGTGGAGCTGCCGTCGAAGCCCGTCACGGTGGGCGACGTGTGGACCCACAGCGCGGACCTGCTGAAGATGGGCGGCAGCTGGCAGGGCGAGCAGGAGGTGCTCAACCGCGTGGAGCTGGTGGCGCTGGAGCATGAGGCCGAGGGCCGCACGGTGGCCGTCATCGACTTCACGCTCGCGGAGCGGCACGACGGAAAGATTGCCCACCGCGAGGTGGAGAAGTCGGTCCCCGGGATGATGGAGATGTCCTACGTGGCGCGCGGCGAGTTCCTCGTGGAGGAGGGACGCTGGCGGCGCATCGCCGGCCAGCTCTCCACGGTCTCCAAGGGCATGATGACGGCGAACTCCGTGCAGCACTTCGTCCTGGCTCCCCTGGCGCCCATCCCTCCCGAAGTCCTTGCCGCCGAGTGACGCGTACCGCGTGCCGGGATTCTTGCCGTGCAGCTTGTCCACATGCGTGTGCAGCGCCGGGGCCAGGGGCGGGGCTCTCACCACCCAGGGGCGGCGCGAGGGTCATTACCCACTCCGTGGGCAGGTGAGAGGCGTTGCCCTAGAATCCGGGGCTCTCCTCGCTGAAGGTAGGCCCTCTCCTGGATCTGGCAACACTCAACAAGCTGCTCACGGTCGGCGTGCAGAATGGCGCATCGGACATCCACTTCCGCCCGGGTGACCCGCCCATCTACCGGGTGAATGGTGCGTTGCGGCCCCTGAAGATGGAGAAGCTGCTCGCGGACCACACCAAGCAGGTGGCGTTCCACGTCATCTCGGACCCCTCCATCAAGAAGCAGCTGGACACGATTCAGGAGTGCGATGCGTCCTACAGCCTGCCGGGCGTCGCGCGCTTCCGCGTCAACATCTACCGTCAGCGGGGCTCGCTGGCGTGCATCCTGCGCATCATCCCGGATGAAATCCCTACCATCGACGGGCTGGGCCTGCCGCAGGTGCTCAAGACGATTGCGAGCAACGAGCGAGGGCTGGTGCTGGTGACGGGAGCCACGGGCTCCGGGAAGAGCTCCACGCTGGCGTCGATGATCGACCACATCAACCGCTCGGAGAACCTGCACGTCCTCACCATCGAGGACCCCATCGAGTTCATCTACAAGAACATCAAGTCGTCCATCTCCCAGCGGGAGATTGGCTCGGACACGAACAACTTCGCGGTGGCGCTCAGAGGGGCGCTGCGCCAGGACCCGGACGTCATCCTGGTGGGAGAGATGCGCGACACGGAGACCATCGACATCGCGCTCAAGGCGGCGGAGACGGGCCACCTGGTGCTCTCCACGGTGCACACGACGGATGCCTCGCGCACCATCAACCGCCTGGTGTCGGTGTTCCCCGCGGAGGAGCAGATGATGGTGCGCATGCGCCTGGCGGACTGTCTGAAGGCCACGGTGTCCCAGCGGCTGCTCCCCCGGGCCAGCGGCAAGGGCCGCACGGTGGCGCTGGAAATCATGGTGCAGACGAAGACGGTGGAGCAGTACATCCGGGATGACCGCGCCAGCGAGCTGAAGGACGTCATCGAGAAGGGCCGCGACATGTTCGGCATGCAGTCCTTCGACCAGCACCTGACGCAGCTCTACCGCGAGGGGCTCATCACCCTGGAGACCGCCCAGAGCGCCGCCTCCAATCCCGCCGACTTCCAGCGGGCGCTCGAGTTCGACTGAGCGTGTCCCCGGCGCATGCGGGGGGGCCGCACGCGCCGGGGGCCTCATCGAGGCGCGTCCCGCCCGAGTCGTCAGAAGAGGAAGTCCGTGGTCAGGAAGTCCGACTCGCGCCGGGTCAGGATGGATTGGACGAGCGTGGTGTTGGCGGGCGTCGTCTTCGTGGCGACGAGCGTGCGGATGGAGAACACGCGCAGCGCATCCGCGACGGACAGGGTGCCCTCGGCGGAGTCCTTCCGCCCGTTGAAGGGGAAGGTGTCCGGGCCGCGCTGGCACTGGCAGTTGAGGTTGATGCGGCCGACCTGGTTGGAGAACGCGTCGATGAAGCGGCCGATGCGCGCCGAGTCCTGGCCGAAGAGGCTGAGCTGCTGGCCGAACTGGGAGTTCACCACCAGCCGCACCACCTCCTCATCCTCGTCGAACACCATCACCGGGACGACGGGGCCGAACTGCTCCTCGCTCGCCAGCCGCATGTCCTGCGTCACCGGGTACACCACCGTGGGCGCGTAGAACGAGTGCGCCGACTGGCCGCCCGTCGCGTTCACCACGCGCGCGCCCTTGGACACCGCGTCATCCACCAGACCCTGAAGGTAGTCCGTCTTGCCCGGCTCCGGCAGGGGCGTGACGGAGACGCCCGGCTCCCACGGCATGCCGGGCTTGAGCTGGTCCACCGCGGCGGTGAACTTCTTCAGGAAGGCGTCGACGATGCTCCGGTGCACCACCAGCAGCTTGAGCGCCGTGCACCGCTGGCCGTTGAAGGACAGCGTGCCGGTGATGCACTCCTTCACCGCTTCATCCAGGTTCGCGTCCGGCAGGATGATGGCCGGGTTCTTCGCGTCCAGGCCCAGCACGGATTTCAGGCGGTGGGGCCGGGGGTGCATCTTCTTCAGCTCGCTCGCTCCCTTGTTGGTGCCGATGAAGGCGAAGAGGTCCACCTGGCCGCTCTCCATCAGCGCGCCCACCGTCTCGCGGCCCTTGCCGTAGATGATGTTGATGACGCCGGGCGGGAAGCAGTCGCGGAAGGACTCCAGGAGGGGCCGGATGAGCAGCACGCCGAACTTCGCCGGCTTGAAGACGACCGTGTTGCCCATCAGCAGGGCGGGGAAGAGCGTGCTGAACGTCTCGTTGAGCGGGTAGTTGTAGGGCCCCATGCACAGCGCCACGCCCATGGGCGCGCGGCGAATCTGCGCCATGATGCCCTGCTCCTGCACGAAGCGGGACGAGGTCCGGTCCAGCTCCTTCAGCGAGCGGATGGTCTCCACGATGAGGTCGATGGTGCGGTCGAACTCCTTCTCGGAGTCCAGCTGCGTCTTGCCAATCTCCCACATCAGGAGGTTCACCACCTCTGTGCGCCGCGCGCGCATCGCCACCACGAAGCGCTCCACGGCCTCGATTCGCTCGGCGACCTTCATGGTGGGCCAGACGCCCCGGCCCAAATCGTACGCCTTCACCGCCGCCGCGAGCGCCTCCAGCGACTCGCGGGACGTCAGGAGTGGCGTGGCGCCCATCACCTTCTGCTTCAGGCCCTCGGCCGTCTTCACGAAGACGGGGCTGCGCACGGGGCTGAGGTCTCCCGCCCAGGTCCTCAGCTCGCCTCCCACCAGGTACTCGCGCTGCTCCAGATAGGCGGGGAGACGCACGCCGGAGGGAATCTGTTCGTCGGTCGGGAAGAGGTCAGCGAGTGCCGTCATGGGGGCCCTTTTTAACGGACCCCTCGCGGGCTGGCACGCCTTCCGGTGTCCCTAGAAGTAGGACTTGAGGCCACCCCGGCGCCGGACGTCCAGCGTGGCGCAGTGGAACGAGCCACCGAAGGAGTTGAAGTTCCGGAAGTCGCAGAGCAGCGGTTTGAAGCCCCACTTCTTGAAGGCGGCAATCATCGGCTCGTCCTGGCGCTCCACCACGACGCGCTCCTCGTCGAGCATGAGGATGTTCATGTTGAGCCACTTGCTCGTCATGTAGAGCGTGTGCTCGGCGGGGATGCTGGGCGTGGGCGCGCGAAAGACGTCCCAGCCCTTGAACAGCTCCGGCACCTTCGTCACGCGCTCCGGGTTGATGAGCAGCTTGCCCGGGGCCAGCGGCACCAGCGTGGCGTCGATGTGCATGGGATGCGGGTCATCGAACTCGAAGACGTGGATGCGGTACTCCGGGCCCAGGTGGCGGCGCAGCCACTCGATGCCGAAGTCGTTGGTGACGTTGCTGCGCTGGGCGAAGATGTCGCGGCCACACCGCATGAAGTCCGCGGCGTCGAAGGTGGGCTCGAACTCGGTGATGACCGAGCGGAACGGGCCGCCGTCGTGGGCCTCCGTCCAGTCATAGTCATACAGCTCGTCGCGCAGCTCCGGCTTGGGCCCCGCGCTCCAGCGGGCGCCGCCCCGGAAGTACTCCTTGAGCAGCGGCCGGTACGAGGTCGTCTCGTGGTAGCGCGAGCGCCACGCCATGGGGCACTCGATGAGGTCATCGCCCACCACCAGCAACACGTCCCGGGGCATGGCCGCGTACAGGCCGGTGCTCGTCCAGCCCGGCGCGCCGAAGGGCTTGAGCTGGTCCACGGGCACCGGCCGGCGCACCTTCACGCCCTCGGCCTCCAGGAGGTGCACCAGCCCGTCCAGCTCCCGCTTCGCGGCGGCGATGCGCTCGGCGGGGAAGGGCTGGCCGGCGTGCTTGCGGAAGAAGTCGTGCTGGTCCTCGGGCAGCGTCGCCTTCAGGGCGATGTGCGAGGGCGGCACGGTGGCGCCGTCCACGATGCCGACAATCACTTCTTCCAGAGGGTCCCACTCGTTGAACGAGCTGACAGGGCAGACAGGGGTGTCGGGAGTGTTCATGGCGCGGGGGCTCGAGGAGAATCAGGCGGGGGCGGTGAAGCGCAGTGTTTCACGGCAGTGTATCAAGGCCTGGAGGAGCCGCTCCATGTCCTCCTCGTCCAGGTCCGCGCGCATGGCCAGCCGCAGCACCTCGCGTCCCACGGGCATCAGCGGGGCCTGGAAGACGGAGATGATGAAGCCCTCGCGCCGCATGAACTCCAGCACCTGGGTGCCCACCCGCGCGTTGCGCAGGGGAATGGCGAGGATGGGCGTGTCGGTGTGGCTCACCAGCTCGAAGTCCCCCTGCTCCAGCCGCTCGCGCACCTGTCTTGACACGCGGCGCACCTGCTCGCGGCGGCGCTCGCCGTGCTCTCCGGCCACCAGCTCCAGCACCTTCACCGTCGCGGACGCCACCCACGGGGCGATGGGCGCGGAGAAGACGTGCTGCGGACTGCAGAACTTCAGCAGGCGGGCCAGCCCCGCGTCGCGCATCACCACGTAGCCGCCCGGCTGGCAGAACACCTTGGTGAGCGTGCCCATCAGCATCAGCCGCTCCCGGTAGCGCTCGAAGTCCTTCACCTTGGCGGTGATGCCGCGCCCCTGGGGACCCAGCGCGCCCACCGCGTGCGCCTCATCCGCGTAGAGCATGCAGTCGTAGGACTCCGCCAGCCGGCACAGCGTGGCCATGTCGAACTCGCGGCCCGTGGCGGACTCCACCGTGTCCGTGAGGATGATGCGCACCGCCCTGTCCCCGTGCGACTCCAGGGACTGGCGCAGCAGCAGCTCCAGGTGCTCCGCGTCGCCGGTGCGGTACGTGTACGCCGCGCAGGCCTCCGGCTGGAGCTTGCGCGCGAAGCGGATGCCGTGCCGCGCGGAGAAGTGCAGGTCTCCGTCCATGAAGAAGAGCGTGGGCACGTCCGTGGTGGCGCGCATGGGCGCGACGTCCTGGTGCAGCCGGATGAAGTGGCTGCGCGTCCTCAGTCCCAGCGCCTCCATGACGGAGAAGTTGGTGCCATAGCCCGCGCTGAACGTCAGCGCCGCGCCCCCACCCAGGTGGTAGCGCGACAGCGCCTCCTCCAGCGCGTGGGTCTGCTCCATCTGGATGATGGCCTCGCTGCCAGGGATGCCGCAGTCGTGCTGCGTCAGGCTTTCCACCATCAACTGCTTCACCCGGGGGGCCGAGCCCAATGCCAGGTAATCCAGACCCGACAGGTCCACCGCGCGCCCATCTCCCAGGCCCAGGTGCTTGCCTTCGAAGGGGCCTCGCGTCCGATGACGCGGCTCGAACATGGCGACGTCCTCCGCCCCCTTCCGAAAGGCCGCGCCTTCGCTCTGGAGTATCTGGATGGTGCCCATGTGTATATTTCCGCCGGATGTGTTTGGCCTGCGAGAATTGACAAAACTGTAATTCATGGAGAGGCTTTGCGCCACAGGCTCATCGCGGGGGTGCATGTGACTGAATCGGCTGACAACGGCTTGCAGCCGCTGCTGGACGCGTTGCGGCGCAAAGGCAGCTACAACGTGCTGGCGGAAGAGGTGGATGCGCTGGTTCCCGAGGCGATGCTGCGGGAAGACCAGGCACGACACGCCGCGTATCTGGATGCACGGGGCATCCGTCAGGAACAGAAGCCCATTCCCTTCCTGGGGCTGCCGTATGTGCTGACGCAGGCGGCCTTCGAACGCATGACGCAGCGGTTCCAGCAGCTCTTTGGCGTGCTGGAGCGCGTCATCGATATGTATCTGGAGGACGCGGCGGTGCGGGAGTTCTTCCGGTTCGAGCCCCGGCACGAGCGGCTCATCCGGATGGGAGCGGCCTGGCGGCCTCGCATCCAGTACTGCCGCTATGACTTCACGCTGGCGTCGGACGGCACGCCGCGCATCTACGAGCTGAACACCCATGCGCCCGCGGCGGCGACATATGCCTACCACTTCGGACAATTGCTGGCGCGAAGCCAGACGCTGGCGCGGCTGCGGGAGTTGGGGCTTCGGCCGCTCCAGGCGCCCTTGGAGAAGCCAGGGGCGTTCGCCCGGGCCATGCTGGCCTCGGCGGAGCAGTCCGGTTACCTGCGGAGCCACCGCAACGTGGCGGTGCTCAACAGCCGCTACCTGACGATGACCACGGAGCTGGACTCCATCGCGGAGCAGTTCCGCATGGAGGGCTGCACCGCGGTGCGCGGCCACGTGGAGGACCTGCGCTTCGAGGACGGCCGGCTGACGCTGGAGGGCGTGCCCGTGTCGCTGGTGTACAACAAGTACGACGACTCCCGGGGGCCGGAGGCCTACGAGTGTGCCTTCAGTCGCACCACCGCGGAGGTCCAGGCGTACCTGGACGCCTACCAGGCGGGGGCGATGCTCGCGGTCAACTCCTTTCCGAGCATGTACCTGACGGAGCAGAAGAGCACGCTGGCCTTCCTGTGGAGTCCGCTCCTGCGCAAGCACCTGGGGAAGGAGGAGCTGGCGCTGCTGGAGGAAATCGTCCCGCGCACGCGGCTGGTGCGGCACCTGAGCGCGGCGGAGCTGGCGGAGGTCGTCGTGAACCGCGAGCGGTACGTGCTCAAGCGCTCGCTGGATACGCGGGGCCGCAGCGTCGTCATCGGTCAGTGCGCTGAGGCGGACGCCTGGGCGCGGCTGGTGGCCGACGCGCGCCTGGAGCCCGCGGGGGATGACTATGTCGTCCAGGAGCTGGCACTGGCCGAGCCGAGCGTCACGCGGCGCCTGGAGGGGGCTGCGCCCACGCGCGTCTTCACGTCGCTGGCGTGCTTCCTCTTCCGGGGCGAGCCCTCCGGACTCATCGTCCGCACCTCGGTGGAGGAGACGACGAACGTGGGCCGGCGCGGCTTCATGCAGCCCCCCTTGCTCATCGAGGATGTCCCATGGACCCCGTCCTCCAGCCGTTGACGGTGGCGCCGGGCGTCGACGCGCGCGCGTTGCTGGACGCGTACCGGGCCCGGCTGGGGAGGACGACCTGGGCGCACGAGACGCCGGACACGCTGATGGCGCCGGTGTGGTCGGCGGCCTCGTCGGTGGCGCGCTTCGAGGCGCGGCTGGTGGCGCTCTTCCGCGCGCACTGCAAGGTGCTCCATGCGCTGCTGGTGGGGGCCTCCCAGGGCGGGCCGTGGGAGGAGTACGCGCGCCTGCAGCGCGGAGGGGGCGCGAAGTCCCTGGACTGGCCGGTGCTGGGCGAGGATGTGGCGCTGGAGCCGTCGCTGCTGCTGTCGGACGACGTCACGCGGCTGCTCTTCGGTCGTCCGGACATCGTGCTGGGGGCGGACGGTCCGAAGGTGGTGGAGACGAACTTCGACACCGCGGTGGGCGGGCAGGAGCGGCCCGACGATATCTGGAGGATGGCGGCCGAGCTCTTCACTCCGTCCCCGGACTTCCTGGCGACGGGGCGCCCCCTGGCGGGGATGCGGGACTACTTCGCGGAGCTGGCGGAGGGCTCGCCGTGTCAGGTCCATTGGCCCATGAAGAACGACGACACGGTGCGCAGGGAGCTGGCGCCGCTCATCGCCACGCTCAATGACAACCCCCACGGCGTCGAGCACCTCGTCCACTACGCGGGGGACCCGCTGACGCCGCTGCGCACGGATGTCCCGTCCTGGCTGCACCGGGCCTGCTCCATCTATTCGGTGAACCGGGACCGGGAGCGGTTCGCCGCGCTGCTGGCGCACCTGGTGCCGGTGGTGCGTGGCTGCACCGTGCCGGTGCTGCTGTCGCTCCTGGAGTCCAAGCTGTTCCTGGCGTGGCTGAGTGACTCCGCCGCCCGGCCCGTGACGCTGACGGCGGAGGAGCATGCCGCGGTGGACGCCCTGGTGCCGTGGACGCGGGTGCTGACGCTGCTGGACGGCGCCGCGCGGGAGCGGGTGCTGCGCAACCGGGGCGACTTCATCCTGAAGAAGACGGACTCGCACCAGGCGAAGGATGTCTTCTTCGGCTGCAACCTCTCCCAGGACGAGTGGTCGTCGTTGCTGGCGTCCCGGGGGCGCGGGGCGGGGGAGGGTGACGCGGCTGCCGGGCTGTGGATCCTCCAGGAGCGCGTCCGGCCGCGAGAGTTCCACCTGCTGGAGTACACCGACGCGGGGGCCGTGGAGCGGCGCACGGGCCTGTCGTGCTGCCCCTACCTCATGGGCGGCAGGCTGCGCGGGCTGGAGACCTGGGTGACGCCCTTCACGCCTAGCCTGGAGATGATTCGCCGCATGCACTTCGTGGCGCACTTCATCCGGCGCGAGGGCTGACGTCAGGGCCCGACGATTCCCAGACGCGGCTCCCCTCGCGAGCGTCCAGGTTGGTTGCTCGCATGAGCCCCGGCGGAGGCGATGCGCAGTGTTGTCCTGTGCTCGCGTCGGAAGGTCCAGGACGGCGACGGGGTTCGTGTGGGGAAGGCGGGAGGGTGTCCTGATGGGGCGCCCGTCGAGGCGCAAGGCGGCTCGCCCGCTCCAGTCGTGCAGTCAGTCGTTCAGGAAGGAGCCGCGCGTTGGTGCAGGAGGGGGAAGCTTTCGCGGGTCGGATGGATGAGCTGCTCCTGGGGCTGGAGCGCGAGCTGAGGGCCCGCTATGCGCTCCGGCTGGAGCGGGAGCGCGGACCGCAGGGCCTCGCCGAGAGCAGGCTGGTGGACCTGGTCCCCGTGCTCCTGGACGCCTTGAGCCGAGCGCTCCGGGAGGCGCAGGTTCCTCCCGCTCCCCGCGTGCTCCAGGACCTGCGTGTCAGGCAGGCGGAGCGCTGGCGCGCCCGTCAGGACTCGGACACGGGCCTGCTCACGCGGGAGTACGCCCTGTTTCACGACTGCCTGCTGGAGCTGCTCGACGAGGCCGGAGTGGAGGTGTCCGTCCGCGAGCTGCGAATCCTGGGCACGGTGCTGGCGGAGGCGGCCGTGGACGCGGTGAGCCAGCCGTCGTGGCTCCAGTCCATCATCGACCATGCGCCGCCCGTCATCTTCGCGAAGGACGCGCAGGGGCGCTTCGTCCTCGTCAACCGGAGCTTCGAGGAGGCGATGGGGATTCCGCGCTCGGCCATCCTCGGGAGGACGGACTGCGAACTGCTTCCCGCCTCGGTGGCGGAGCGCAACCGGGAGAACGACGCGCGGGTGCGTGAGACTCACGCGCCCTTGATGGCGGACGAGCAGGTCCCGGGGGTGAAGGGCCTGCGCACGTGGTTCGCCATGAAGTTCCCCCTGCCCGGTGCGCGCGGGGAGGGGCCCATCGTCTGCGGCATCTCCACCGATATCACCGACATCCGTCGCACCAACGCGGCCCGGGACTTCCTGCTGGAAGCGGGGCGGGTGCTGTCGGGCTCGCTGGACCTGGAGGCCACCCTCCGGAGCCTCGTGGGCCTGGTGGTGACGCACCTGTCCGACTACTGCACCGTGGACCTGCTGGACGGGGACGGGCAGCTCGTCCGGCTGGAGGCGGCCGCGAAGGAGCCGTCGCGCCGGGAGCTGATTCGACGCCTCCTGCCCTTCGCCCCGCGCGTGGAGGGCGACACGCCCATGGCCCGGGCGCTGGCGAGGGCCGAGTCCATCGCCGAGCCCCAGGTGACGCCGGCCTGGTTGGATGCGGTGTCGAGCAACGCGGCACACCGCGCGCTGCTGGAGGAGCTGCAGCCCCGGTCGTCCGCGGTGGTCCCGCTGGTGTCACGCGGGCGCGCGCTGGGGCTCATCCACCTGGTGTGGACCCAGCCTCACGAGCCCTCGGAGATGGAGGCGCTGGTGGAGCTGGCGCGCGGCGCGGCGGACCGCGCGGCGGTGGCCATCGAGAATGCGCGGCTGTACCGGGAGGCGCGCGAGGCGGTGCGGGTGCGCGAGGACGTCGTGGCCATCGTGAGCCATGACCTGCGCAATCCCCTCAATGCCATCCTCCTGACGGCCGCCGCGCTGCTCCGGCGCTCCGGGTTGTCCGAGGACGGTGTGAAGGGAATCGACCGCATCCGCGATGCGACCCAGCGGGCCACGCGAATGATTCGCGACCTGCTGGACTTCACCCAGGCGCGTGTCAGCGAGAGCATCCCCATCCGCCCCCGTCCCATGGACCTGCATGCGCTGATACGGCAGGTCGTCGACGAGGTGCTGCTCATGCATCCCCACCGGCACGTCCACCTGGACCTGCGAGGAGACGGCCACCTGGACGCGGACGAGGACCGGCTGGCGCAGGTGGTGACCAACCTGGTGGGCAACGCGTTTCAGCACAGCGAGCCGGGCTCGCGCGTGCGGGTGGTGCTCCGGGAGGACGAGGGGGGCATGTGCCTGGAGGTCCACAACCAGGGCGCTCCCATTCCCGCGTCACTGCTCTCCACCCTCTTCGAGCCCTACCGCCGCGGTCCCGAGGCTCGCAGGGGCAGGGGCAGCATCGGCCTGGGGCTCTACATCTCCCGGCTGATTGTCCTGGGCCATGGCGGCAGCATCGACGTGTCCTCCGCCGAGGACGGCACCCGCTTCACCGTGTGGCTGCCCCGTCAGCCAGCGCATTGAATGCGCGAGGCCGCGCGGACCTTCGCGTGGCCTCGCGTGACGCGCGGGGAAGACGGCTCCTCGCGCGCCAGGGGGTTCCGCGACTCAGGCCATCAAGGGTAGGAGATGGACTCGATGAAGGACGGGTGGCCCGGATGGCACGTGGCCTCCGCGTCGGCGCCGACGATGGTGCCGCGCAGGAGGCGGCTCGGCTGGCCCGGACGCTTCACCGTGAGGGTGTAGGGCACCGGGCTGTCGTCGCCGTGCTTCGTCTCGAAGCTCGTGGTCCTCCGGCAGACGTCATAGGTGCCACGCTGGGGCGCCGCGTCCTCTCCGCCCGCCACCCGCGCGCCGGTGATGCCGGCCTCGTAGCTGACGAGCTCGCCGGAGGGCGTCCGGATGAGGAGCTGGGCGTCCTGCGCCTGCTCCCAGGTCGCGGTGAGCTGGAACGGAGCGATGCTGCCTCCGCAGACGCCGGACGTGCAGGTCTTCCCGCTGGCGCAGGTGTTGCCGCAGCAGCCGCAGTTGGATTCGTCCGTGTTCGCATCCACGCACGAGCCTGCGCATTTGACCTGCGGCGGCGGGCAGCTCCCGGGCACGCAGTCGAAGCCGCCGGGCTGATTCACGCACCGCTGGCCCGGGGTGCAGGTGTTCGTCCCGTTGGTACACTCGTTGATGTCATTGCACGTCCTGCCATTGCCCGAGTAGCCCACCTTGCACGTGCAGGTGAAGCTGCCCGCCGTGTTGGTGCAGGTGGCGTTGACGGAGCACTGCGCGGTGCCGTTGGTGCACTCGTTGACGTCGTTGCATGTCCTGCCATTGCCCGTGTACCCGCCCTTGCAGGCACAGGTGTAGCTGCCCGCCGTGTTGGTGCAGGTGGCATTCACGGAGCACTGGGAGGTGCCGTTGGTGCATTCATTGACGTCCGTACACGTCCTGCCATCGCCCGAGTAGCCCACCTTGCACGCACAGGTGTAGCTGCCCGCCGTGTTGGAGCAGGTGGCATTGGTGGAGCATTGCGAGGTGCCGTTGGTGCACTCATTGACGTCCGTGCACGTCCTGCCGTTGCCCGTGTAGCCCGCCTTGCAGGCGCAGGTGTAGCCGCCGGGGATGTTGGTGCAGGTGGCGTTGGTGGAGCACTGCGAGGTGCCGTTGGTGCACTCATTGACGTCGGTGCAGACGCTGGGCTGGCCCTGACAGGAATAGCCCGGCTCCACCTGACAGGTGGCGCTACAGCCGTCGCCTCCCGTGCGGTCGCCGTCGTCACAGCCCTCGCCCGTCACCACCTTGCCGTCGCCGCAGAAGGGCCCCGTCGCCTCCACCGCGTCCACCTGGTAGACGGCGGCCAACCCGCCCTTGAGCTTCACGAAGCGATACGGCGTGGCATTCGTATAGGGGACGAGCGCCGTATAGGTGCCGAGCCCCAGCTCCACCAGCCGCACCTGCCCCGTGGTGATGACCGTCATGTCGGCGCGCAGGAACTCCACCTGCGCCACCACCGCCACCGTCAGGCCCCGATAGTGGATGCGCAGCGGGCCGCTGCCTTCCTCGCCTTCGCCCATGTCCAGGTTCAGCGAGCCGCCCAACGCCGCGATGAAGCTGGCGACCTGCCCATCCGGCGCGCCCACGGCATTGTTCGGGTTGAGGACGGCGATGACACCCCCCTGGACCACCGCGTCCGCATAGGGGTCCACCGCGAACTCGGAGACCTCGCCCTCCGCTTCCAGCTTCGTCGCGGGCTCGACGTCAGCAGAAGAAGGTGACTCGGGATTGATTCCACAGGCACCCAGGACGGTGGCCAACCAGACCGCGCTCAGGACGCGCCACGGCGCGGCCCTTCGATTGAACTCCATGTCTCGCTCCATTCCATGCAACAGGCCGACAGCTCACGAGGTCGGGTCGACCTTTCAGGGAAATGCAGGAATCCATGGAATGCATGGAGTGCTGATTCTGCTCCCGCGCAGTGCATTCGCGCGGGAGGGCACGTGTCCCAATCGACAGGTACGGCGTTGGGTATCGCGGGAGCGCGTCACACGCGACATCTGGGCGTCCCTGAGGGGCATGCCCAGGTGTCGGGGCTGCGGGCGACGTCGCGCTACTGCTTCTTGCGCCAGGCCCGGAGTTCCGCCTTCTTCTTCGCGCCCACCTCATCCAGCTGTTGCTGCCAGCGCTTGCGATAGGGCCGCAGGGCGGCGGCGACGGTGCGCGCGACGACGAGGTTGCGGTACCACTTGGCATCCGCGGGGACGATGGTCCACGGCGCGTTCTTCGTCGACGTGCGCGCGAAGACGTCATGGTAGGCGCGGGTGTAGTCCCCCCAGTGCCGTCGGTCCTCCCAGTCGCCGGCGCTGATCTTCCAGGCCTTGCGCGGCTCCTCCTCCCGGGCCAGCAGGCGTTGCTCCTGTTCCTCCTGGCTGATGTGGAGAAAGAACTTCAGGACGATGGTGCCGTGCTCGGAGAGCATCTCCTCGAAGTCGCGGATGTGTCCGTAGCGCTCCTTCCAGAGCGAGCGGGGCGCCAGGTCATGGACGCGCACGGCGAGCACGTCCTCGTAGTGGGAGCGGTTGAAGATGGAGAACTCGCCCTGGCGGGGCGTGTGGCGGTGGATGCGCCAGAGGAAGTCGTGCTCGCGCTCCTCCGTGCTGGGCGCGGCGAAGGAGGCGACGCTGACGCCGCGGGGGTTGAGGCTGCCCACCACGTGCTTGATGGTGCCGTCCTTGCCCGCCGTGTCGCGGCCTTGCAGGACGATGAGCACGGAGTTCATGCGCGCGCCCCAGAGCAGGTCCTGGAGGTCGAACAGCTCTTCGCCGAGCGCGTCGAACTCCGTCTTCGCGTCGGCCTTGAGGGCCTTCTTCGGCGGGGCCGTGGGGATGTTCTCCAAGCGCACCCGGGCTCCCTGACTCGCGCTGGTGATGTGTAGCATGGCTTCCTTTCCGTCAGTCCCGGAGGGGACCTGGGTGATGAGGACTGGGGGCATCGCTCCAACCGCTCCCCGGTATCCCCTGGAACGGGCCAGGGCTGAACCATTCATGCCCGTGCCGTGATGACTCCGTGAAGATGTGAGCACAGTGGGCCGGGTAGCTTGGCTCCCATGCTCCTTCTTGGACTCGGATGGGCCGCGAGCCACCTCCTGCACGCCTCCGTCGAGGCGCCCATCACCGGCGTCACCGTCTACAGCGACAGGGCCCGGGTGGTGCGGACCGCCTCTGTCGAGGTCTCCGGCACCCAGCGCCTGGAGTTGCCCTCCCTGCCAGGCTTCGTGGACCCGGCCTCCGTCCAGGTGGAGGCCGAGGGCGCCCGGATTGCCTCCGTGGAGGTGAAGCCGACGGAGACGCCCATCTTTCCCGAGCAGGAGGCGCGCAAGCTGCTCGTGACGCTGGACCGGCTGGATGATGCCCTCGCGCGGACGGAGGCCGAGCGCGCGGCCCACGTGCTCCAGGTCGCCGCGCTCCGCCGCATCCAGCCGATGGAGCAGGGCGAGGAGGACGCGGTGGTCCGGCCCGTGTCTCCGGCGAGCTGGGCCACCGCCACGTCGTTCCTCATCGACATGGCCGCGAAGCTGGAGGGGCGCATGCGTGAGCTGGAGGGGCGCGCCTTGGTGCTGAAGGAGGAGCGTCGGCAGCGGCTCGGCGAAGCGGAGCGGCTCGCCACTCCGAGTCGGGGGGCTGGCGTCGACGTGGGGGTCCTGCTCACGGGCTCGGGGCTCGCCCGGGTGCGCGTCTCCTATCTGGTCACCCAGGCCGTGCGCTGGTATCCGCGCTACGAGTTGCAGCTGCAGCCCGCGCAGCAACGCGTCCAGGTGGCGCTCTCCGGCCGCGTCAGCCAGGAGACAGGAGAGGACTGGTCGCATGCCCGGCTCACGCTCAGCACCGCCCTGCCTTCCCAGGCCACCGCGCTGCCGAAGCTGAGCGCGTGGAAGCTGGGCAGCGTGGAGCGGTTCATCCCCACGCCGGTGAGGAAGGCCGAGTCCTCAGGCCCGCCGCCGCCGCTGCCGTCCGAGCGCGCGGCCCCCAACGTGGAGCAGGCGCTGCGTCGACAACTCCGGGCGAGGGTGGGCACTCCAGCCGCGTCGCCGAGCCCGAGCTCGAACCCGGCCGTGGTCGCCCGCTCCTCCCCGGTGCCGGCTCCGTCGCCGTCGCCGGACGCGGAGTCACGGACGGGCGGAGGTGCGCGTCTGTTTGGTTCGGGCACCCTCCATGGCACCGTCATCGATGCCCAGTCGCGCGGGCCGGCTTCGGACGTCGTCGTCACGGCGATATCCCCGGCGCTGGGAGAAGAGGACGTCGTCGTCACGGATGCGCGGGGGGACTACCGCTTCACGCGGCTGCCGCCCGGTAACTACACGCTGCGGTTCGAAAGAGAGAGTTTCAAACCCTACGTCCGCACCGACGTTCAGCTCGGGCCCGGACGCGCGCTCCGTGTCCCGGTGGAGCTGCTGCCCGAGTCGTTGGGCGAGGTGGTCGAAATCGTCGGCGCACCTCCTACGATTGACGTGGGGAGCACCACCACGGGCATGGGAATCTCGCTCAACGGTCCGCCGACCTTCAGCCGTCCCTATGTGGAGGAGCCCGTCGTCGACAGCTACGTGGGGCTCGCGCCGCCCCAGGGCTACGTGCCGCCAACGCTGTCAGCGGACCTGCCCGCCGCGCTCGCCGGCGGCCATGACCTGGCTTTCACCGCGCCGCGCCTGGAGACGGTGCCCAGCGCTCGGGGCGAGCGGAGCATTCCCCTGCTCATCGAGTCGTGGCCGGTCCAGGTGGAGCGCCACGTCTATCCAGCGCTCGCGTCGGAGGCCTTCCTGGTGGCTCAGCTCAAGAGCCCGTCGTCCGGCGCGCTGCCTGGAGGCGCGGCGAACCTCTTCGTGGGGGACGAGCCGGTGGGCACCGCGACGCTGAAGGTGGTGGTCCCGGGAGAGCCCTTCACGCTGCCGCTCGGCGTGGACCCGGCGGTGCGCACCACGCGCAACGTCCGGCTGGTGCAGTCGAAGGAGGGCTTCATCTCCAAGGATGAAATCAACACCTACGAGGTCACCTTGGAGATTCCCAATCCCTATTCATTCCCGCTCCAGACGCAGGTGGTGGACCAGTTGCCGGTGAGCGGGAACAGAGAGCTGGAGGTGAAGCTGGTGCGCGCCGACCCCGAGGTCCAGCCGGTGTCGAACACGGGAGAGCTGCGCTGGCGCGTCGTCGTCCCGCCCGGCGGAAAGCAGACCGTCACCTTCGAATACTCCCTGCGCCGTCCGCAGCACTGGCGCCTGGAGCAGTCCCACTGGAGCCACCGATGACCTTGCTTCCCTGGGCGTTCCTGGCGCTCGCTTCCGTGTCCCAGGTGTCTTCCGTCGTCATCCATCCAGACCGTGCCCAGGTGACCCGCTCGACGGAGGTGGCCTGTCAGGGCGCCACCACCGTCGTCTTCGAGCGGGTGCCCGGGTCCGCATCCCGGGAGAGCTTTCGTGCTCGCGCGACGGGGGCCACCTTGGAGGGCCTCACCGCGGAGCGCCGGACGCTCGAGAGGGAGCTCGCGCCCGAGCGGGAGAAATGGGAGGCGCGGGGAATCGCGCTCGGGCGCGAGCAGGCAGTATTGGACGCGGCGGGGGCCCAGGCGGCGGAGCTGGCTCGACTGTCGCAGGGCTACACGGACGTGGCCGTGGCGCGCGTCACCCGTGAGCTGACCGGGCCCAGGCCCGACACGGGGACGTGGGCCGCCGCCTTCGACGCGGCGATGGCGGTGCGGCTGCGCGCGGTGAAGGAGACGTGGGACCTGGCGGAGCGGCGGCGAGAGCTGGGGCAGCGCCGCGCGGAGGTCGACGTGGAACTGGCGCGCCTGCGCGAGCAGGGAGCCCGGGTCGAGCACCACGTGGAGGTGCGCCTGTCCTGTCCACGGGGGGCACGAACCCGCGTGGAGCTGACCTACCTGGTGGGCGGCACGTCCTGGGTGCCGAGCTACGAGGCCCGGGCGAACGAGGCGGAGGGGCTCGTGGAGCTGACGTCGCTGGCCACGGTGCGGCAGCGGACAGGGGAGGAGTGGACGGGCGCGAAGCTCTTTCTCTCCACGGCCCTGCCGCGACAGGACGCCACGCCTCCGGAGGTGTCGGCCCTGGTCATCCACGCCACGAAGCAGCCGAGGGAGCGCAAGGTGCTGGTGCCGCGCGAGGAGCAGGCGCGGCACGTGGAGACGGCTGGCGAGACGCGCACGTCGGAGTCCCTGGCGGGCCTGTCCGTGAAAGCCCAGGGCGTGTCCGTGCAGTGGGAGGCGCTGGAGGCGACGCGGGTGCCGGGGGACGGCACCGCGGTGCGGGTGCTGCTGGGGCGTCACTCGCTCCCGGCGAAGTTCTCCTGGCGCACGGTGCCCAAGCTGCATCCGGTGGTGTTTCGAGTGGCGCGGCTCTCCAACACCACGAGCTTCCCCCTGCTGCCGGGTGAGGTCAGCCTCTTCCGTGACACGGGCTATCTGGGGAGCCAGTCGATGGAGCGCATCGCGCGGGGGATGCCCTTCGACCTGACCTTCGGTCTGGCGGAAGGTCTGCGAGTGAAGCGAACCCTGATTCAGGAGGTGGGGCGGGCGGGCCTCTTCGGCGGCAAGCATCGCTTCCGCTACGCCTACCGCTTCCTGCTTTCCAACCTGGGCACGGGCACGGAGACGGTGGAGGTGTCCGAGCACCTTCCTGTCTCCGAGCTGGAGGACGTGCAGGTGGAGCTGGAGTCGGAGTCCTCGAAGGACTGCGCACCCGCCGATGCCGATGGCATCACCACCTGCCGGGTGACGCTGGAGGCCGGGCAGGCGCGCGCCGTGGACCTCGCCTTCCACGTGGATGCGCCGTCCAGCTACGACACCGGCAGGATGTAGGGGGCGCGGAACACGTTTACATTTCACGGCGCCTGGAATCACATCCAGGTCCATGACGCCCCTGCTTCCGGACCCCGATGAAGAGCTGGATGAGCGCAACCCGCTGGTCATCACCGTCGATGACCTGCTCAACGGCGACGAGTGCGGGGCGCTGGTGGCGCGAATCGAGGAGGCCGGGCCGACGGCGGCGCCCATCACCACCGCCGCTGGCTTCGTGATGCGGCCCGACATCCGGAACAACACCCGGGTGATGTTCGACGACTACGCGCTGGCGGACCTGCTGTTCCAGCGAATCAAGCCCCACGTCCCGCCCCGGCTGGAGCGCGAGTGGGAGCTGTGCGGGACGAACGAGCGGCTGCGCTGCTACCGCTACGAGGCGGGGCAGTACTTCGCCCCGCATTTCGACGGGGCCTTCGTGCGGGACCGCGAGGAGCGAAGCCTGCTCACCTTCATGGTGTACCTGAACGACTGCACGCACGGAGGCGCGACGAACTTCCTCTACCTCGGGCGCTCCGTGACGCCGCGCACGGGCTCCGCGCTGCTCTTCAACCACCACCTGTACCACGAGGGGGCGGAAGTCACCGCGGGCCTGAAGTACGCGCTGCGCACGGACCTGATGTACCGGCGCATCCGCGCGTGAGGCCTGTCCGGCTCCGGAGCACGAGGGCTCCGGAGCCGGTGGCGCTCACGCTTCAGCCAATCTCCAGCTTGCAGGTGGCGCTGCAGCCGTCCCTGTCCTGGCTGTTGCCGTCATCGCACTCCTCGCCGGAGCCGGTCTGGATGGTGTGGTCCCCGCAGCGAGGCCCCAGCACGCAGCCGCGCGCGCATTGGCCGTAGCCGCCGTCATTCACTCCGTCATCGCACTGCTCTCCCGCGTCAACGCGGCCGTCGCCACAGAGCATCCGGCACTGGGTGCGGCGGGAGGCAAAGTTGTTGAGGGTGAGGCGGTACGAGGACCCGGTGGTGTGGCGTTCGGCCTGGAACACCGCGACCTCGTAGATGCCGCCCACGCTGAGTCCGAGCCGCGCGGCCTGGGCGGACAGGTTGACGGTGCCAGTCGAGGCCCCGTGGATGCCGCCCATGTCGAGCGCCAGGATGCGATTGACGAACACCCAGACATCGTCGTCGCCCCGGAATTCGAGGACCTCGGTGCCCTTGTACTCGAACCAGTAGCGCGTCTCGCTGGTGAAGCTGAAGTTCCGCTGCCGGATGGGCGTGCCGGAGTCGCTGCGCAGCGGTTCCAACCCGGCGGCCACCCAGCCCAGGTCATCCAGCGGGAAGAACGCAGCGTTGTCATAGAGGTACGAGCCATTCGGCTGCCGCTGGAGTGACAGCTCCGCGACCACCGGCCTGTTCACGAGGTCCGTATCGACGAACCACTGGGCGAAGGTCGCGGCGCCGTGAGTCGTGGTGGAGGGCACGCCCTCCTTGGCGTAGTCGGGCTTGCCGGACGCATTCAGGAGGTTCTTCACGATGCCCGTCTCCGCGCCGTTCTTGTTCTGGAAGTCGATGTGCCCTTGCGGCAGGGGGGCCGTGGCCGGCAGGTCGTAGCCTCGGAAGTCGCGGTAGACGATGGGGAGCCTCACCAGGTCGGGCGGCTCCTGTTCGATGGACTGGCAGACGAAGCCCGGCTCCAGGCGGCACGCCGGCGAGCAGCCGTCATGGGCACGGGGGTTGCCATCGTCGCACTCCTCGGCGGTGCTGCCGGGCAGCATCACTCCGTCGCCGCACGTGGCCTCACAGATGCCGTTGGCGCAGCGAGGCTCCGTCATGCACAGCGGGGAGCAACCATCACCGGTGTTGTTGTTGCCGTCGTCGCACTGCTCGGTGCCCTCGGTGACCGCGTCGCCGCAGGTGGTGTGGCTGCAAGGCCGGCCAATGACAGGGCACTTGTAGCCTTGCTCCAGGCGGCAGTCGCTGTCGCAGCCATCTCTCACGATGACGTTGCCGTCCTCGCACTCCTCGGCGCCAGCGACGATGTTGTCGCCACACCCCGCGGCCTGGCAGGCGCGCCCGTTCACCGGGCAGCTCCACCCGGGCTCCAGGGCGCAGCTCGAATCACAGCCGTCGTTGCTCGTCGTGTTGCCGTCGTCACAAGCTTCCGGGGGCTCGCGCGTGCCGATGATGCCTTGTCGTGCTGACATCAATGCGTGCTCACCCCGCGCGTCGGCCGGTGGGTGGCGCCTGCGCGCACCTTCACCGGAACCGGCGGAGTTGTAGCATGGTGACAGGTGTCACTCCCAACCCGGTGCTCCGGCGGGCGGTGTGCCGGAGCGGGCGGGGGGCTACGTCCTTGCCGCGAGGCCCTGGGAGCGGGCTCGGCGTACCCACCTGTCGGGTGGGGGCCCTGCTCCCGGGCGAAGCGGCGACGGGCTCACCACGCGGTGGGGCGGTAGTCCTTGAAGAAGTTGCCCCAGGCGTACTCGCCGGTGTTCTCCGCGAAGATGACCGGGTCCACGATGCGGGCCGCGCCGTCGACGATGTCCAGCGGCGGCTGGAAGTCCAGGTCCTGCACCTTGCGCTCGGAGAACTGCACCGGGTCCTCGTCGGTGACCCAGCCGGTGTCCACGGCGTTCATGTAGATGCGGTCCTTGGCGTAGTCCGCCGCGGACGTCAGCGTCATCATGTTCAGCGCAGCCTTCGCCATGTTGGTGTGCGGGTGCCGGTCCGTCTTCGTCCCGCGCGAGAAGCTGCCCTCCATGGCTGACACGTTGACGATGTGGCCGGGCGAGGAGCGCTCGCGTGCCATCAGCGGCTTGAGCTTGCCGCAGAGGATGAAGGGCGCCACCGCGTTGATGAGGTGGACCTCCAGCATCTCCGCCGTCGTCACGTCCGCCAGCTTCATCCGCCACGAGTTCATGTCGCGCAGGTCCACCTGCTGCTCGTCCGCGTCCAGTCGGCCCTGGGGGAAGAGGGCGCGCGTGTCGCCCTCCTGCTCCATGGCGTAGGGCAACAGCGACAGCGCGGCGGACGAGTGGATGCCCAGCGCGGGGTCGCTGCTGCGCCAGTTCGTCTCAAGCGAGGACGCGTGCTCCGTGCCGGCGCCGAGCGCGGGCGCCACCGTGGCGATGCACGCCTGATGGCCGGCGAGCAGCGGGCGCGCGGCTTCCGGCAGCTGGTCCAGGCGGAGCTGCTCGCCTTCGAGCAGGTGCGCGTAGAAGCCCGGAGGACGGCGGACCGTCTGCGCCGCGTTGTTGATGAGGATGTCCAGCCGCTGGTGCGTCTGCTCCACGTAGGTGGCGAACAGCTCCACGCTGGGCGCGTGCCGCAGGTCCAACCCGTGGATGTGCAGCCGGTGGGACCAGTTGGCGAAGTCCGGCTCCAGCACGTAGCGCCGCGCCGCGTCCTGGGGGAAGCGCGTCGTCGCGATGACGGTGGCGCCCGAGCGCAGCAGCATCAGCGAGGCCTGGAAGCCAATCTTCACGCGCGCGCCGGTGATGAGCGCGACCTTGCCGTCCAGGGACGCGCGCTGGGTCCGCTTCGCGTAGTTGAAGTGCGCGCACTCCAGGCACATGGAGTCGTAGAAGAAGTGCAGCTGCCGGAACTCCGCCTTGCAGACGTAGCACTTGCGCGGCGTCTCCAGCAGCTGCCCCGGGTTCTCCTCGGGCGGGGGCGGCAGCAGGGGCACGTTGAGGACGGGCGCGCGGCGCATCAGCCGGATGCGGGTGGACGCCCGGACCTCGCGGTCCTTGGTCTCCTTCTCCACACGGCGCTCACGCCGCAGGGCCTTCTCCAGCCGCGTCTTCGCCCCCCGGTCCGGGTGCACCAGGCGGCCGGCGGCGACCAGGAGGGCGAGCTTGTCCTCCTCAGGGAGCCGCGTGAGCAGGATGCGGTCCTGCGCCGCGGCCTCGAGGAGTCGGGTGCAGCGACGGACCTCCTCCAGCGAGAGTTGCTGCGTGAGGTCGGTATCAGCGGGGAGTGCGGGCGACGAGGTCTCTGCGTCCTTCATTCTCGCGGTGAATACCCCGGAGGCGCCCGCGAAGAAAGGCCGGCGGTGGCGGGGGGCTCGCCCGGGGAGGAGGCGAGCGGGCCGCCCAAGGCGCCGGGGGCCACCGCCCCGGGCGCGGTGCGGGTCCTCCCCGGGCGCTTTGGCGGCCCTACATTGGCGACCTCGACGCCGGCGGTCGTCCCCTGGAGGAGACGCAGTGCCTGGGCCGCGAGCGGGCGATGCCGGCAGGCACGGGCGACCCGGCCCGGTGGGCCGCCGTCACGCCTGGGGCGTCAGTGCCAGTTGACCCGGCCGCTGCCATTGACGCGGATGGAGCGCACAGAGGCGGAGCCCCACAGGTCCACGTCGCCCGATGCGTCCAGTGAGACCTTCACGGTGCCGCCCTCGACGGTGGCGCTCGCGTCGCCGGAGCCCTCGGAGACCAGGTCCAGGTCCCCCGCGCGCAGCTCGCGGGCCTCCAGGTCGCCGCTGCCGTCCATCCTCGCGCTCAGCCGGGAGGCGGTGCCCCTGAGTCTCACCAGACCGGAGCCCTCGCTGGCCACGCGCACGTCGCTCGCGGCGCCCTGCCAGCTCAGCTCTCCGGAGCCGGACAGGGAGAAGTCCGCCCGCTCCACGAGCACGGACTCCGGCATGCACATCACCACCCGGCCGGAGCCCTCCACCTTCGCCTCCACCGTGCGGGCCGCGCCGCAGTAGCGCACGCTGCCGGAGCCCGTCGATTCGAGCCGCACGTGCTCGCCGGACTGTCCGGCGAAGCCCTCCACCGTCATGGTGCCGGAGCCCTCCATCGTCGCGCCCACCAGCCGTGGCACGGTGATTTCCACCCGCGCGGTGCCCTTGGGGTGGAGGTTGCCGTCCGTGGTGATGACGAGGGACGCATCCGGGCCCTTGAAGGTGCGCACGTTGTCCTGGAGGTTGGAGTCCAGCGTCACCTTGAGGCTGGACGTCTCCCCTTCGCGCACCACGACGGTCAGCGGGCCTTCATGCACCACCGACTGGAACGCCTCCACCTGGCGCTCCTCGGTGACGGTGTCGCCGTTGCCGTGCACGTCGAAGTCACTGCACCCCGCAAGCCACCCCGCCGCGAGCACACACGCGGCCATGCGCATCCCCATATCCTGCCTCCGTTGAGAGTCTCGCGCGCTCACGCGCCGCTGATGGAACACCGCGCCCGCGAGAAACTGTCACCGGCCCGCGACTTCAGACGAAGGCAGCCGCGCGGAGGCCACCGCCACGCACAGCGCCGCCACGACGAAGTAGTAGTAATTGCAGAACGCCTGCTTGTTGAAGGCGAAGAAGGTGGCGTACGTGAGCGCCGTGGCGGCGGCGAAGCCCGAGGGAGAGCGAGGTGCGCGCCACAGGCTCAGGCCCAGGACGCCGGCCACCGCGACGAATGGAATCCAGAGCGGAGGGGGCGGATGGCCCCGGGCCACCCACGCCGCCAGGTAGCTCAGTGACTCCGTGCGGAACGGCTGGTGCACGTGCAGCGCCACCACGCTGTGGAAGAACGCCTTCACGTCCGGCAGCGCGAATGGAAGGCTCACGAGCAGGGCGGTGGCTCCCGCGCGCCAGAGCAAACCCCAGAGTCGCCGGGGCTCGGGCACCAGGAGGAAGGCCAGCGGCACCAGGAACACGGTGTGCTGCTTCACGGCGAGCATCAACCCGAAGACGTAGGGGAGGGCGCGAGGGAATCGCAGGGCGCAGAAGAGGCTCGCCGACAGGAGCATCACCAGGAACGGCTCCGTCCAGGACTGCTCCAGCACGAAGAAGCCGCGCGGGGTGAGCAGGTAGAGCGCGGCGGCGCCAGCGCCCAGCCGTCCGCCGCGCGCATAGGCCATGAAGCCCGCCGCCAGCGCCGTGGCCACGAGCTGCGCGTAGCGTGGGTCTCCCGCCAGCACGCGCCCGAGCGTCGCGAACAGCAGGCTCAAGGGCGGATAGGGAAAGCCGAACAGCAGGCGCCCGTCCTTTGCCAGCCCGTCCCCGTACCAGAGCGAGTGGCCGTAGATGTTGGGGAAGGTCATCGCGAACGGGTTGCCGCCGCGCAGCAGCTCGTCCGCGCCCTGGACCTGGAACACGAAGACGTCGATGTGAGGCGCCGGGGAGTGCCGGAGGATCCACCCGCCCAGCAGCAGGTACACCCCCAACAGCACGGGCACTCCCACCTGTCGCAGCCGCTCCGGGCCCGCCAGCAGCGCTCCCGAGACGAGCGCCGCGGTGGCCAGGCGCTCATGGAAGGGCGCGAAGGGCCAGGGGCCATTGAGCCGCAGCGAGGACGCGGGGTAGTCCGAGAGCAGGGCCTGGAGCTGCGCCAGCAACGCGACGCCCACGAGCAGCGCGAGCACCGGCTCCGCCCACGTCCAGGGACGGCGCAGGCCCGGGCCGACCACCGCGAAGAGGCTCAGGCCCAGGCACAGGGTGAGTCCTCGCAGGGAGTCCTCGCGGAGCGTGCCATTGGTGAGCTGGAGCGTCAGGGCCAGCACCGCGGCCGCCGCCAGGCAGAAGACAGGCAACCGCCAGGGGTCCGTGGGTGAGGGCGCGAGGGGGGCCGGCGTTGACTCCATGGCGCGCTTATAGCGCACGCGCCTGGACGCGAATCGCGTTTGCACGTCGTCGCGTGGGGCGGTCCTCGCGAGGAATTGCGCACGAAAACCAGGACGGGTGTGTGTGGTGCGACAGGTCACGCGGCGGAGTCCGCCACGAGCGCCTGTGAGCATGAGTCTTCGAGCAGGGCCGGGTCGGAGGTTCTCGAGAGAGGTATGCGTGATTGCCAGGAGAAGTGTGTGGGGAGTGACGGGGCTCGCGACGATGCTGGCCGTGAGCGCTTGTGAGGAAGCACCCGGGCCCGTCCAGGTCGATGGAGCCACGGAGTCCGCCCCCGTGGAGGCGCAGCGCTCCGCGCTCAACGGGGCCCCGGTGCCCGACTTCGTGGTGACGTCCGTCACGGGGCCCGCGAGCATCCAGGACGGCGGGATGTTCGATGCCAGCGTGACGGTGTGCAACCAGGGGACGCTCCCCTCGAGCAGCACGGAGGTGGAGCTGTACCTGTCGGCGGACGCGGTCATCACCGCGGAAGTCCCGCTGACTCCCGCCTCGGACAGGCGCCTCGGTCAGCTCTTCGTGGAGCCGCTCCAGCCGGGCGGATGCCAGACGCGCACGACGCGCGTGCAGGCCGTCGCGTCGATCCCCGGGGCGTACTTCCTGGGCGCCATCGTCAACCCACGGCGTGGAGGCCTGGAGACGGACTGGAGCAACAACACCCGGGCCAGCGCGAGCTTCGGTGTGGGCTCGCTTCCGGACTTCGTCGTGACGTCGGTGACAGGCGTCGCGAGTGTGGCGCCGGGCCAGTCCTTCGCAGCGCTGGTGACGGCCTGCAACGTCGGCACGGTGCCGGGCGCGCCCGTCGTGAAGCTGTACCTGTCCGCGGATGTGGTCATCACGTCGGAGGTGCCGCTGCGGCCCACGTCGGACACCCTGCTCGGTGAGGTCAGCCTGGGCATGCTCTCGCCGGGACAATGTCAGACGGAGTCGAAGACGGTGACGGCGTCGGTGGCTCGCGAGGGGGCCTATACGCTGGGCGCCATCGCGGACCCCGCTCAGGCGGTGTCCGAGCTCATCGAGGACAACAACACCAAGGCGGGCAGCCGGCTGGGTGTGGGACTGCGGCCGGACTTCGTGGTGACGTCCGTGACGGCGCCGGCGAGCGTGGCTCCGGGGCAGCCGCTGACGGTCAGCGCGGAGGTGTGCAACCAGGGCACGGTTCGGGGCACGGCCCCCGTGGAGCTGTACCTGACGGCGGATGAGGTCATCACGCCGCACGTGCCGCCCAACCCCCAGACGGACACGCGGCTGGGCACCCAGGACACCGGGCCGCTCGAGCCCGGCGCCTGTCGGACGGTGAGCTTCACGAGCACGCCCTCGGGGCTTGCCCCCGGCACCTACCACGTGGGCGCCATCGTCGACCCGGCCCGCATGCTCAACGAGCTGGATGCCGACAACAACACGCGGCTGAGCGCGAAGCTCGGCGTGGGCTTCGGCCCCGACCTGGTGGTGGGCACGCTCTCCGGTCCTCCTAGCGTCGCGCCCGGCCAGCCGCTCTCCGCGAGTGTCCAGGTCTGCAATCAGGGCACGGCGCCGTCGAGCGGCGGCCAGGTGGAGCTGTTCCTGTCCGACGACGCGGTCATCTCCGCGGCCGACCGCTCCCTGGGGCAGGTGGGCCTCGGGACGCTCAATGCCCAGGAGTGCCGGACGCTCTCGTTCGCGTCGGGCGCGTCCGTCCCGGAGGGGGCGTACTTCCTGGGAGCGCTCGTGGACCGTGGCAACGTCGTCCCGGAGCTGCTCGAGGACAACAACGCGCGGAGCGGCGCGAAGCTGGGCGTGGGTCTGCGGCCGGACTTCGTGGTGACGTCGGTGACGGGCACCCTCGCGGTGCAGGTCAGTGAGTGGCTCACCGCGAACATCACGGTGTGCAACCAGGGCACGACTCCGGGCCTGGGCGCGGTGGAGCTGTACGTGTCCCGGGATGCGGTGATTACTCCCCGCGTGGGCTCGCAGCCCTCGGCGGATGCGTACGTCGGCTCCGCCTATCCGTCGGCCCCGCTGGCCCCCGGCGCGTGCGAGACGGTGAGCGTGACGGGCATGCCTCACGGCATCCTGGAGGGGACGTACTTCCTGGGCGCCGTCGTGGACCCGTCTCAGTTGGAGGTGGAGCTCCTCGAGGACAACAACGCGACGCCAGGCACGCGCCTGGGCGTGGGGTACCGGCCGGACTTCGTGGTGACGTCGGTGACGGCGCCGACCCCGCTCCCGCTCGGGGCTCCCTTCACCGCGTCCTTCCAGGTGTGCAACCACGGCACGCAGCCGGGTGTCACCCACCTGGAGCTGTTCCTGTCGGAGGACGCTGTCATCACGCCTCCCGCGGGGCCGGGCGCGCCGGGTGCGGACCTGCACGTGGGCTTCACGCCTCCGTTCAACCTGGCGCCGGGTCAGTGCGAGACGGGAACGGCTCCCGGCTTCGCTTCCGTCCCGTTCCCGGGGGCCTGGTACCTGGGGGCCGTCGCGGACGTGGGTAACTCGACGCAGGAGCTCTTCGAGGACAACAACCGCCTCGCCGGCACGCGCATCACCTTCAACCCCTGAGTCGTTGAAGTGCCGCCCCTCTCGTCACGCGAGGGAAGGGCGGTCAGCCTCGGCGCGGGAGGTGGATGCTGAACGTCGTCCCGCGCGCCTGGGCGGAGTCCACCTCGACGTGGCCTCCATGGGCCCGGGCAATCTGGTCCACGATGAAGAGGCCCAGGCCGATGCTGCGCCGCTCCGTTCCATCCTCGGTGCCGCGCCGCATGGGCTCGAAGAGGGTGGCAATCACGTCCGTTGGAATGGGCGGCCCGGTGTTGCTCACCCGCAGCACCAGCTCCTGGTGGCCTCCCTCGCACAGCACCTGGATGCGGGCGGAGGGCGGGCTGTACTGCACGGCGTTGGAGAGCAGGTTGTGAATCACCTGGGCGATGCGGTCCGAGTCCCAGGAGCCATTTCCATCACCCCGTGTCTCGACCTCCAACATCCGCTCCGGCATGACGGACTGCACCTCGTTCACCGCTTGCATGGTCAGCTCGTGCAGGTCCATGGGCCGGCGATTGACGGGCAGCACCTGGCCCATGCGCGCCTGCGTGAAGTCCAGCAGGTCCCGGATGAGGCGCTGCGCGCGGTCCGCCGAGTCCACGATGCGGCGGATGGCCTTGCGCGCCCGCTCGTCCAGGTCCGTTCGTCGCACCATCGTGGAGGCGGAGAGGAGGATGGCGTTGAGCGGGTTGCGGAGGTCATGGCTGACGATGCCAATCAACTGCTCGCGAAGAATCGCCGCTTCCTTCGCGCTGAAGAGCTGCGCTTCCCTGCGCTCCAGCTCCTCCTGGTTCTCGAGCTGATGGCCGATGAGCTCTCCGAGGTGGCGGAAGACCTCGAGCTTGTCCTCGGCGACCAGGGCGGGGTTCGCATCCAGCGCGCACATGACGCCGAAGAAGGAGCCATCCCTGCGGTACAGGGGCACGGCGATGTAGCTCTCCACGCCATAGAGCTTGGGCGCGGGGTGGTTGGCGAAGCGGGGGTCCTCGCTCGCGTGATTGACGAGCAGCGGTGTCGCCGAGGTGCGGACCGTGTCACAGAAGGTCGTGGTGATGGCCAGCGTGTCGCCCGGATTGAGGCCGAAGTTCATCTCATCCAGCACGGCGCAGCACCGCCACTCCTGGGTCGTGACACGCGCCACCACGGCCAGCCGCAGCCCCGTGGTCTGCAGCAGCACGCGCAGCACCGTCTTCACGGCATCGATGCGCGCGATGGCCTGGACGTCCGCGGTGAAGCCGGCGGGCAGGGCCTCCGACACGAGCGGTGCCGGATGCGCGGGGAGGCCTTCATCTGCGGCCATGCGAAGAGGCGCGGCAGTGCCATCAATCATCATTCTTCCTCTGTAGTGCCCTAACGGGCGGGAGGCCCTTGCTGCTCACGTGCGGGGCTGTGCGCGCTCGCGTCCTCGCTGGCGGGGAGGTCGGAGGGGCAGACTCCCACCCGACCGGCGTCTGGGTGGGTGCGGGGCTCACGCGCCGGATGTTGAATCCCTCCCGCCTCGTGGAAACCCCTGAGTCCCGCCGAGGGAGCGAGCGGCTACACTCCCGTGCGGAGAGCACGGAGCCAAGGGGAGCATGTGGCACGAGCGCGAACACCTCCCGGGCGAGAGTGCGGGCCAGCGTCCGCCGGTGGACCCACTCGGGGGGGACCATGAGCGAGCCCCTGACGACGTTGGAGTTGCTGCGCCAGCTCGCAGGGGCGAAGACCGGTGGTTTCACCGAGAGCATCGCGCGACTGCGGGCTCGCACGGACCTGGTGGATGCGGCGCGCGCGGCGCTCTCAAGCGGGCAGGAGGTGGAGCGGGTCCTGGCGCTGCTCGCGATGCGGGGACTGGAGGCTCGCGAGGCTCATGACCTCATTCTCTCCGCGCTGGGGGATGCATCCGCGCAGGTCCGGGCCATGGCGGCCGGAGGGCTCGCCCTCGCGCCCCGACAGGTGGCCTGGGGGCGGCTGGTCCAGGCCCTGGCGGATGTGGACAGCACGGTGCGGCGCCAGGCACTGGAGACCCTCGTGCGAATCGATACGTCCGCCGCGGGCGCGCTGCTGGCGGAGCGCTTTGCCCACGCGACGGAGTCCGAGCGACTGACGCTGCTCGAGGTCGCGAGCGAGGAGGCGACGCCCGCGTGGCTGCCGCTCGCACGCCAGGGCCTCGCGGATGCGACGCCGTCCGTCAGGGTCGCGGCCGTCGAGGTGATGTCGGCGGTGGAGGGCCCGATAGCGGACCGCGCGCTCATGGCGGCGCTCCAGGATGTGGACGAGCAGGTGCGCATCGCGGCCGTCGAGGCCCTCACGCCGCGCGACACGCTTCTGGAGGAGCCGTTCCTGGCCCTGCTCGCGGATGGCTCGCCCGCCGTGCGGATGCGGGCGCTGCAGGCGTTGCTTCGCCGGGGAACCACGGAGGGAGTCGAGGCGCTGATTCCCCTGCTGGAGGACCCGGCTCCGCAGCTCCGGAAGTTGGCCATTCTCGCCATCGGTCAGCTCGGCTGTGGCGCGGCGATCCCACGACTCATCGACGAAGCGCGCCGCGCCACCGACGAGGAGGAGCGCGCCTCCCTCGTCACCGCGCTCGGGGTGCTGGGGGCACGCGAAGGGGAGTCGGTCCTCCAGGCGGCGCTCCAGGACGCGTCCGCGCGCGTGCGGACCTCGGCGGTGGTGGCGTGGCCTCGGATTGTCGGCGCGTCGCGGGCGCTCGCCCCGCTGCGCGGGTTGCTGCGCGGAGACCCGGACTGGCAGGTGCGCTCCCAGGCGGCGCTCGCGCTCACCGGCGCGGCGTCGGCGGCGGACGCGGACCTGGCCGTGGCGCTCACGCGAGATGTGGACCCGAGGGTGCGCTCGGCGGCGGCGGGAGTGCTCGCGGACAGGGTCGGCGCGGAGGTGGAGGAGGCGTTGGTGAAGGCGCTCTCGGACCCCGAGCCCGAGGTGCGGTTGAAGGCGGCGCGTGCGCTCGGCCGACGGCTGGCGGCGGCGGCCCGTCCGGCGCTGCTCGCGCTGGAAGCCACCGAGCCGCGGCGCGACGTGCGCGCGGAGGTCCGTCTGGCGCTCTCCCGGCTGGAGCAGGACCAGACGGGGGTGGAGGACGACGCGCGCCCGGAGCGCGAGCTGTTCGACCCGGCGGGCCTGGGGCTGGCCTTCGCCACGTGGCTGAGGGACCCCGACTGGTATCCCGTCTCGGACCGGCTGGTGTTCTATCGGGAAGGGGAGCTGGAGAGCATCGACCTGGAGGAGCAGGTCCTGGTCCATGACTACTCCGTTGATGTCGGCCACCTCCGGCTGCGACGGCCAGGCACGCCGGAGCTGTTGACCGCGTTCCGGGTGGAGCGCACGACCTGGCCCACCTCGGAGCAGGGGGCGCAGCCCTGCTATCGACTGGAGCTGCACACCGACGTGCTCACGGGCTCCGGACACCCTCGGGTCTTCTATTGCTTCGACGTCGGCTAGAGTCACCGGCGTGCCCCACAACTCGTCCCGTCGACACAGCGGCTCCATGCGCAATGCGGCTTTCCTGCTCGTCGTCCTGATGGCTGCCGGATGCAGGTGCAGACGGACCGAGTCCGTGCGCAGCGAGACCATCGGCTCCGCGGTCATCACCCACGTGCGGAGCTGCGAGGTGCTCGACTGGGAGAGCGGCTCCTGTCGGACGGACTCCGTCATGACGGTCGGCTCGGTGCGCATCCCGGAGGTCGGCAACGCCTCCCCCAGCCCCACCGGGCAGCGGGCGATGGTGGACATGCGAGACGGCACCACCATCCTCGTCGACACCCGCTCCGGAGAGATTCACAGCCGCTTCCCCGTGTTCTCACAGGTCCGCGAGTGGTGCGGTGACTCGGAGCTGATTGTCACCTCGCCCTTGGCGCACTTCGAAGGGGAGGGCTACAAGGGCACCACCGTGGAACTGGTGTGGTTCGAGAGCGACACGGAGGTCCGCCGTGCCGTCGTCCACAAGGGCCTGCGCGCCGTGCCCCGCGTCCTGTGCGGGCCCGCGCACACCCTGGCGTTCGCGCTGGAGGGAAAGACGCCCGAGTCCGCGCCGGAGCTGTATCGCTGGAGCCAGGCGGAGGGACTCCAGCTCGTGGAGACCTGGCCTGGACCCATCGAAGGCGGAGGGCCCTCGGACCTCGTGCTTTCCTGGTCTTCCTCGGGACGGCCCGACTGGTGCGCGCGGAGCCGGCCGTATGACTTGAACCGCTGCGTGCCGCCCGCGCGCTGAGTCCCGCAGTGCGTGTCTTGTTGTCTTCAGGTGGGATAATGCCTCCCTCCGCGAAGGCTTGGAGGTGAGTGCGTTCACCCGCCGCAGGCCATCGGAAACGGGAGACCGCATGAGGACCGGGACGCTGTTTGTCGCACTGGGATGTATCACCTTGGGTTCCATGGGTTGTGGCTCCGACACGCCCCCCGCGAAGAGCTGGGAGGTGGGCTCTGGCCTCAAGCTGGATGACGACAACGTCGTCAGCGTCGCGTACGGCTCGGGGCCTGGGACGGTGGCGGAGGGCAATGACCCCCGGCTCACCGACGCACGTGCACCCCTGCCCGGCAATGGGAGCTACATCCAGAACGGGACGCAGCCCCAGGACGCGTCGTTGTCCCTGTCGGGCGCGGCCACCGCGAAGTCCGGCATGTTCGTCGACGGGGCGGCGTCGGTCACCACTCCCGCACCGCTCCTGCGTCTCACGAACACCATCGCCGACCCGATTGTGTGGGACGCGTTCCCTCTCTTCACCGTGGACTCGGCGGGCGGACTGCTGGCGCGCGGCGAGCTGGGCATCGGCACGACCCCGATGACGGGCAAGGGGTACCGGCTGATGTGGACTCCCTCGCGCGCCGCGTTTCGCGCGGGCTATGCGGACGACGAATGGAATGACGCCAACCTGGGGTTCTATTCCTGGGCGGGCGGGTCGAAGTCCCGGGCGAGCGCGTACGGCAGCTTCGCGTTCGGCGACCAGTGTCTGGCGAGTGGCACCGTGTCGGTGTGCTTCGGCTCGAACAACCAGGCTCCGGGCACCGCGAGCTTCGCGAGTGGCGCGAGCTCCATCGCGAGCGGCTTCGGCTCGGTGGCCATGGGCTACACCAACAGCGCCACGGGGCAGGGCTCCATCGCGGTGGGGTACCGCGTCGCGGCCAATGCGGACTACAGCACGGCGCTGGGGCACCGGGTGACGTCGGGGGGCTTTACGGGCGCGTTCATCTGGGGAGACGAGTCCACCACCACCGTCGCCAGCAATACGGCGAACAACCAGTTCCTGGTGCGCGCCGCGGGCGGCGTCTTCCTGCGGACCAACTCCTCGCTGTCCACGGGCTGCAACCTGCCGGCGGGCTCGGGCGTGTTCAGCTGCACGTCGGACCGCACCCAGAAGGAGGACTTCCGCCGTGTCGATGGCGAGCAGCTCCTGGCGAAGGTGGCGCGGCTCCCCGTGGAGACCTGGCGCTACAAGGAAGAGGCCTCGGGCGTGCGTCACCTGGGGCCCGTGGCCCAGGACTTCCGGGCGGCCTTCGGTCTGGGCACGGATGACACCAGCATCGGCATGCTCGACATCGACGGGGTGAACATGGCCGCCATCCAGGCGCTGGAGCGCCGCACGCGCGAGCTTCACGTCCGGGACGCGGAGGTCGACGCGCTGAAGGCGGAGCTGGCCGAGCTGAAGCGCAGCGTGGCCGAGCTGAAGGCGGCCATGCCCCGCGCGCGTTGAGCGCCCTGGCCGCGTTGCCGCCGACACAGGGCGACGCGGCCGAAGCGCTCAGAAGACGAGCGTCCAGCCGGGTCTACGGACCTGCTCTCTCACGTACGAGACGCCGTCGACCTTCAGTCCCTGGGCATCGAGCAGGCTGATGGAGCCGCCCTGGTTGGTCAGCTCCACCGGCCTCTGGACGCGCAGCACGCGGGCAGCGCCTGGGGCCAGGTCTCCGCTCAAGGTCTGCTGGTGCTTCTTCCTGTCCGCGAGCACCCAGCCCGCGAGGGACACCGGCGTGGGGGACGTGTTGAGGAGGGTGACGGTCTCCTGCTCGGGCGCGTGGGTGTCGTTGACGAGCGCGGCGATGATGCGCACCAGGCCGTCGTGCTGCTCGGGCACGGGCGTGGTGAGGGCGTGGCCGGTGCGGTCATCGGTGTGCCAGACCTGGGACTGGAACTTGAGGAAGATGCCCACCCACTGCTCGGGCTGGGCGAAGTGGAGGAGCACTCCGCCGTCCTGCCACACGCCATCCTGGTCCGCGAAGGAAGGGTGGTTGCCCTGGTTCATGTGGATGTCGTGGATGCCGCGCCCGGGGCTGAAGCCGAAGTATTTGTCCTTGGCGCTCTCCGGGCCCCACGTCTCGCCAAAGGCGTAGACCGTGGCCTGCTCGTCGGCCATGGCGCGCTGGAAGAAGTGGTCCAGCTTCTCGTTCAAGTCGTTGTCCGGCCCGGGCACGTCGGGCGCCAGCGCCTTCATGAGCGAGCGGTCGAAGAAGTTGCCCCGGATGAAGTCGAGCGCGCGTCCACCCCCGCCACCCGGCAGCGGCGTGAAGCCGAGCGGCAGGGCCTTCAGGGCCTCCGTGGAGGGGTGCCGGAAGTTCTCGTCGACGAGGTACTCCAGGTCCGACGGCGGCAGCTTCGAGCTGACGTTGATGGCGATGCGGTGGTCCGCGCCCTGGTCCACGAGGCGGACCTGGTAGTGGGGACTGGGACCGGAGCCCAGGCGGCGCGCGATGGCGGAGCCCTTCAGGACTCCATAGTTCTTGAGCGACATGCGTGATTCCTCCTCCAGGGAGGAGGCGTCACGCGCCGGATGTCTCACGGCGCGTGACGAGGGCCGCTCGGAGCCCTGGCCGACACGGGCCCGCCTGGATGCCGGGTCCCTTGAGAGCGCGGCTACGGCAGCACGGCGCGAGGCCCCTTGTGAGGCGCCGCGGGCGCGTCCACCGTGCGCAGGGGCGCCGCGTTGCCGTGCGCGTCGCGCGGATACACGGTGATGGTGCCGGACCGGGCGTTGGCCACCCACAGCTCCTCGCCTGACGCATCCAGCGAGACACCCGTCGGCTGCGCCAGCCCCGTCGCCTTGCCATGGAGCAGCCGCAGCGGCTTCACGTTCTCCCGGCCCGCGAGCAGCACCTCCACCGAGTACACGGCCACCGCGTCCGCGCCGTAATCCGCCACGAAGAGCTCCTGGTGTGAGGCATCGAGCGCGAGGCCCGAGGCGCGGTTGAGCTTGAGCTGCTCTCCCGTCCACCGTGCGAGCGGCGCCGTGTCGCCATGTGCCGCCGCGTCGAACAGGGCGAGGAAGGCTCCTCGGCCCGCCTTGGTCGCGGCCGACAACCCCGTCACCTGTCCCTTGCCGGAGCCCGCCACGAAGAGGCGCTGCTGCTTCGCGTCCAGCGCCAGTCCGAGCGGGCCGGACAGCCCCGTCTTCTTTCCGGAGAGCACGCGCGACGACTGGAACCCACCCTGCTCATCGCGGCGGAAGGTGGCCACGGAGTCTCCGCCGCCATTGGCCACGTACAGCTCGTCGCGAGCCGGGTCCAGCACCAGCGCGGTGGGCTGCTCCACGCCATCGCTCAAGCTCCCGACGGTGCGAGTCCCGTCCTGCTCCGCGAGGCTGAAGCGCACCACGGTGTTGGCCCCCGTGTCCGCCACCAGCAGTTCCTGGTGCTTCGCATCCCGCGCCAGCCCCCAGGGCTGCTCCAGGCCCGACGTGAAGCGGGACTCCGAGGGCGCCGCGGACAGCACCTGCGTGCCCTCGGGGCGCAACCCTGGACTGGGCGGGGAGCCGGTGAAGGTCTGAATCCAGAACCACAGCGTGAAGTCGCCGCCCTGTCTGCCGTCGCCCCGGTTGGGATAACCGATGGCGAAGCGCTCGGTGAGCGAGCGGGAGATGACCTCGCCATCCAGGACGCGGGAGCCGTCGCGTGAGTGGATGAAGCCTCCCTGCACGACGAGCTTCGCGAGCATCCGACTGTTGCCGTAGCTGTCGACGTTGTACGAGCGCAGCAGGTCCATCCACCGATAGGACTCCACGCTGGGAACCCAGACGATGTCCGTGCCGTAGATGCGCGCCTCGCCTCGCAGGGTGTAGGTCTGGTGCCCTACGATTCCCGGGTAGCGGCCCATCTGCTGCGTCCAGTAGCTCGCGTCCGAAGTCGTCAGTGGATAGACGACATCCAGGGACAGGGTGACGACAGGGGGAGGCAGGGCCAGGGGCGCGCCCGTGGGGGCCATGTAGGGCGCGAGCTCCTCCGAGCAGATGATGCGAATCCCCTGTCGGAAGACGCCGAAGGGGTCGAACCCGAGCTGTCCATCGTTCTCCAGCACCAGCTGGGGGTTGGCGGCCAGCTCCACCCGGGACACGTGGAGACCGAACTGCTCGCTCGTCAGGCCGGGGCGGGCGCTGAACACGATGGGCGGATGCCGGGTCGGCTGCTGCGACTCCTCCACGAGCGTCGCCGTCACCTGCTGTGCTTCCACCAGGGTGATGTGCCAGCGCACCCCGGCGACGCCCTGGCTGTCGGTGCGCACGAACAGCGAGGCGCCCTCCTGGGTTCCATCCAGGGTGCGCAGGCGGGCGCTGTCCGTGGGCTGGACGATGCGGAAGTGGACGAGCGCGTTGACGACGGGAGTCTCGCCCGTCATCACCGCGACGAGGAGCGGCGTCGGCAGCGGCTGGCCCGCTATCGCCTCCTGGCCATCTCCGCCGACGTACAGGAACGAGCGCTGACGGCACAGCGTGTCCAGCGCCTCCTGCACCGTGTCCGCGGTGAAGAGCGTCTGGCACAGGCCGGGCTGGTAGGCGACCCGGTCCGCGCGGCTCAGGCGCGCGGTGAAGACGAGCGGCAGGTGGACCTCTCGGAGATTGCCGCCACCGTCCGCCACGAGCAGCCGCGCCTCCACCTGCTGGGTGGCGTCGTTGGGGTTCGGCAGCCACTCCACCTGCGCGATGCCGTCTGCGTCGGTGGTGACGATGATGCTCTCGGTCCAGGGGTTGCCCGAGCCGGCGAGGCGCACGCCGCTGTACTGCCCGCTCGCGTTGTCCAGGACGCGGAAGCGCACCGACTGGTTCGCCGCGCGGCGCTGGTGACGCGCCACGCCCACTCGCAGCGGACGCGGGAGCACCTCACCGGGCAGCGTCTCCTGCCCGTCGCCCCCTTCGTACGTGAGCACCAGCTGCCTGCTCAGTGTGTCCAGCGCCTCCTGGACGGTGTGCGTCTCGTTGAGGATCTCCTGGGCCGTGTCCGGGGCATACGCCACCTTCGAGGCCACGCTGAGGCTGGCGCTGTAGCGCAGCGGGGCATGGACCTCCTCGTTGCCGTGGTCCAACAGCCGCGCCTCCACCACCTGGCTGTGCCGGGGGTGGTTCACCGTCTGCCAGCCGTCGATTTGCGGCGTCCACCAGGCTTCGGCGATGCCGCTGACGTCGGTGTAGACGACGATGGTGGTGCCATTGTTCGCCGGCCTGCTCACGTCCTCCAGCGAGCCGTTGCCCTCGGACGTGACGACGCTGAACTGGACGCGCGCGCCGTAGACGGGGAGCCGGCCATTGAACACGCCCGCGCGCAGCGGACGCGCCAGCCGCGCCGGAGGAGCAGGCGCCCGGGTGGGCATCACCTCCTGGCCGTCACCTCCGGCGTACACCAGCGTCTTGTGCTCGGTGAGCGGCGGGAACAGCTTGCGGCAGTCATGCACCGTCCAGCCGCTGTTCGTGCGCTCCAGCACCGCGAGCGCGCAGTAGTGGTGCCGGATGGCGTGCGCGGACTCGAAGACGGGAACGCCACCACTCTGCGGCCACTGCACGCTGCGCGTCACCGTGCGCGCGGGGATGAGCCAGGAGTCTCCCGTGCGGTAGTGGCCCGCGGTGAAGCGCACCTGCACGCCGCTCTCCAGCGCCATCCATCCGCTGTCGGGGCTGCTCGGGTCCGCCGCCGGAATGATATCCAGCGTGCCGGTGGAACCCACCGTGTCCCAGCCGCGCACCGTGAGCGCGCCGCCCGGCAGCGTGGCCGGCCACGTCGCCGTGTCGATGGTGACGCGGTTGCCGGTGACGGCCTCCACCCGGACCAGCTCTCCGGGCTCGCCGCGCAGCACGCGCGCCTCGTTGGTCAGCTCCAGCCACTGGTTGGGCTGGAAGCGCCGGTAGCCGTCCTTGCCGGGCTCGGCCACGACGAGGAGCCGGTCGTCGACGTCGACCGACTCGACGCGGGTGACGAGGATACCGTTGTCGCGGGACCACTTGAAGGTGGCCTGTCCGCCACTCGTGTTCCCCCGGTGGACCTCCACTCGATAGAGCTGGTTCTCCAGGCGGCGGAAGCCCGCCTCCGCCGCGACGATGCAGGGATTGTCGCTGGCCTGCTCGGGCTCGCCGCGCGCCGCCAGCGTGCCGGTGCTCGTCAATTCTTGAGGCGTCCACAGGGACGTGCCGAAGGTGTGGCACGGCACCGCCTCCACGGGGCCGGAGGCCTGGTCACCCGTCAACGGGTAGAACCGCGCCTGCCACACCGTGCGGGTGCGCGTGGCGGTGTCAGGCCCGCCCAGCGCCACCTCGCGCAGCTCCGGGTCCTCCAGCGCGGTGACGTGGCGCCGCCAGACGTCCAGGAAGACGAGGTAGCGACCATTGGCTTCCGGCAGCGGCACGCCGGGCAGGTCCGGCTGCGCGCCGAGCGGGACGTCCTGCTCGTTCTCGCAGAGGATGCCGTCCACGTAGTAGTGGCCGCGGCGGACCAGGAGCTGCCCCTCTATCAGGGCGACGGCGAACCCCGTCATGTCCGCGGGCGTGCCCGGCTCCTGGGGCGTGCCGCTGGCGCCGATGATGTCCCTGCGAGCCGTCTCGTCCAGATACCCCTGGATGTCGACGTGCTCGTTCCAGTCGGCGTCGAGCTGGACGCGGCCCTGCTGCATCCTCACGCCGGAGTAGTGCTTCGCGGGCCGGAAGGTGTTCCGGCTGAAATCGCCCTTCATGGCGTCTCCTCAAGTCACGAAGAAGAACCCGGCTTCGAGTCCGAAGCGCAGGTAGTCAGTCAAGCTGGCGCGGAGGTTGGCCTCGCGCTGCGGTTGTTGAAGGTGGTGGAACACGCCCATCTCCCCCTCGTCACTCGCGCCCCGGCGGATGCCGGAGTCGGTGTCATCCCGGAGCTGGCAGTAGCCGGGGTCTCCGTAGCGGTCCGACGTGAAGACGGGCTTCACGCGCCGCTCGATTTCCAGGCGCACGTCGTCGGGCGTGCCCTCCGCATAGGCGGGCTGGCACCGGAAGCGCTGGGGCACGCGCGAGTCCGGAGGCACATACGAGAAGCGCACGCAGCCCTCCTGGCGTTGCACCACGTCGACGCGGCCCGTGAAGAGGGTGTCGCTGGCGAGCACCAGCACGGTGGCCTCCGTGCCACCGAGCACCGTGCTGGCCAGCACGTGCAGCGCGCCCGTCCTGCCCGCGCCTTCGTAGGGCTCGACGGGGGGCGGTCCCTCGTCCAACGGAGGCGGCAGCGACGGGAGCGCCAGTCCTCCCAGGCCGTCCACGATGCAGTCCTCCAGCCGGAGCGTGGACGCGCGGCCCGTCTGAATCGGCCCGGTGATGCAGCGGTTGAGCAGCACGGTGCAGTCGCCGTCCTTCGCGCCGCGCACGACCAGGCTCGGCGCCTTGGTGCGAGGCTGTCCGTCGGGCAGGAGGTCTTGTCCGGGGACCAGCGTGCAGTGCCGCAGGTCCAGGGTGGCGTTGTCGGAGGCGTGGACCTCCAGCACGCCGCCGCGCACCAGCAGCCCGCTGAGCACCAGCGTGGCCCCCTCGCCCAATCGCACCCGGCACCGGCCTCCCTGGAGGTCGAGGACGGGGCGCTGGAGGTTCGCGGCCCGCAGCTCCAGGCGCGCGCCCGCGGCGACGGTCAGCGTGGCCAGCGGATAGCGCTCGCTGTCGAGCACCTCCACCAGCGCGTTCGCGCTCGCGGCGCTCGCCCCCGTGGCCGCCACCACGGAGTTGTACGGCCCGGCCCGCGTGTCGACCCGGTAGACGTCTCGCTGCTCCAGCGGGAGGAGCGTCTCCTGCCTGTCGTAGAACCCGCCGCCCACCTCGCTGCTGAAGCCGTACGCGTAGCTCACGTACAGCGTGTCGGGCACGGGCCGGCCCTGCGCGAAGGCCAGTCGCCCGAGGACCGGGTCCACCGCGACGAGGATGTTCCGATTCACCGGTGGGGCGTTCGGGTCCGCGCCGGGATAGGGGAGGGTGGCGGCGGGGCGGTGCCAGGTGGACAAATCACAGATGACGATTTCGTCCGGAGACACCTCCTCCAGCGTGTTCGGCGCCGTCTCGCGGTGGAGCGAGAACGGGGGTGCGGCCCCGAAGGCGTACTGCTCGGGCGTCCTGTCCTGGGCGAGCGCGGCGCGGCGGGCCTCCAGCTCGTCATACAGCGGCCGGCGTCGCAGCGGGCCGGGCACGTTCAGCTCTCCGGCCAGCGAGCTGAGCGTGGTCTCCGACTGCGGCAGGTTGAACAGGTGCGTGTCACAACCGAGCACGTTGAAGCGGAAGAGGCCCGCGTCCGAGGCACCGGGCTCCGAGCCTGGGAGCACCCGGAAGGCGGGCGCGAGCACCACCGGATACGCCTCCAGTCGCCACAGGAAGAGGCCGACGTTGGGGAGGTTGTGCTTGCCGCGTTGGTTGTCGATGTGGCGCACGTCCACCGTGCGCGTCGCGTTCTCGAAGGGGGAGCCCACCAGCTCCAGCGCGTTCGAATCCCGCAGGTCCGGGGTGCGAAGGCTCGCGAGGCGCGGGTGGTTGACGTGCTGGGTGGTGCCCACGCGCTGGAAGAACTCCACCGCGCGCGCGGGCCAGCCCGTCACGTCGCGCGCGAGCTGCTCCAGCATGGCCGCGGTGCCCTTGCGCCGCCGGTAGGCCAGGGAGTTGGCCACATAGGCGCGCTGGCTGAAGAGGCCCGGGTCCACCGGCACCAGATCGCGCACCTTGAGCAGGTCGCCGATGTACGGCACCACCCACTCCTGGCACGTCTCGATGAACCAGTTGTCGTGGAGCTGGCCGATGTCCTCCTCGAGCGCCAGGAACTCGCGCTCCATGACGGCCAGCAGCGCGCGCAGGGGCTCGCCCTGGAGCGTGTCCTTGGCGCGGTGGATGGCCGGCAGCAGCTTGTACAGCCTGTCCTGCGGCGAGGGGCTCACGGGCTCACCTCCGACTCCACGACGAGCGTCACGCCCCGGTTTTCACCCTGGAGCGACGGGTCCAAGAGCAGCAGCTGGGCGGGCCGGAGCGTCGTGCCCTCCCACCGCGCGCCCCGGGCCCGGAGGAGCGAGAACAGCTTCTGCGCAGGCACCGTGGGCGTCGTGGGGTGCAGCCGCTCCAGGTCCACCATCACCACGCCGGGCACGTCCTGGAGGACGCGGATGACCTCCGCGCCGCTCACCGCCTGGGCGAACTTCCTCCGCGCGAACGAGAAGGCATCGCGCAGCGCGGCCTCCGCGCGGGCCAGCACGTCCTCGGCCAGGTAGCGCGCGTCCAGCCGCAGCCGGGCCTCCAGCGCGAAGTAGAGCTGCTCGTAGGAGGAGAGCGCGAACTGGCGCACCGGGTCGTGGTGCGTGCGCATGGCTTCCTCCAGGCTCTCGTAGAGCTGGGAGTCCTCGGCGACCGGTCCTCCGCTCTTCGCCGCCACGGTGACGTGGACGAGGATGCGCTCGCCGTTGGTCAGGTCCGCCGCCTGGGCCTTGCCGATGCCGGCGAACGTCGCGGCGAAGTCCTCGTAGTCCTGCAGGGACACCACGCGTCGCAGCGTCAGCACGGAGGCCGGGGCGTTGTCGCGCGCGTCGTCGCGGGACTCGGGCGCGGCGGCGCCGGTGGCGGGGAGCGGGTTGGTGACCTCGCGGATGCCCAGCGGCCTCACCTTGAGGAGCGCGAGCTGCCCCCGGTCCACCTCGCCCTCCGGGCCGATGCCGGAGCGGTACACCGCCGTCACGTTCTCCTGACCCGTGGGCAGGCGCGCGCCGGATACGCCGTCGCCGAACGTCACCACCACGGCGCCGTCGTCCTGGATGCGCACCATGTACACCTCCGCGCGCGCGTCCTGGCCGTAGAGGGTGGGCACCTCCTTCCAGAGCACGCCGTTGACGCGGACCTCCAGCGTGCTCTCCCCTCCGGTGTCGGTGGGCGCGGGCACGTGGGTGAGCGGCGGCTTGCGCAGCACGAAGCGCTGGAGCATGCGCGAGCCATCGCCGCCCCCGAGCACCTCTCGCACCGTCTCGCCATGCGTCGACGGCAGCACGTTGCCGTAGATGCTGACGGTGGAGCGCACCAGGTACGTGGACAGGTCCTCGGTCAGCACCAGGCGCGTGCGTCCATTCGCCAGCGGCTCCGCGCGGTCCAGCACCACCACCTCGCGGACCCACTCCCCCGACTCGGAGGTCTCCCGGAGGGGGCGGCCCTCGATAAGCAACACGTGGCCCGGCTCCAGGCCCGCCACCGCGCGGTCCAGCTCGATGTCGTTGCCGCCCACCGGGTCCGTCCTGGGCATCTCGCCAATGGGCAGCTCCTCGCTCTGCGCGAGGACGACGGTGCTGCGCAGCGGGAAGTAGGACAGGTGCTCGTTGGTGTCGAACGTGAGGCGCGACACCTTGGCGTTCATCGTGAAGTCCTCACGCGCCCAGGGCTGGATGTCGGTGATGCGATACAGCTCCACGTACTTGGACTTCCAGAGCGCCACCCAGCTGCCGAGCACCAACGTGGGGTACTCGCGGTCCAGGTCGACGATGCCCTGGACGGCCGTCTGGTTCTCGAAGTGGGGCCACTGGGTGAAGCGATTGTCGCCGGGCCTGTAGTCCGGGTTGTAGAGCTTCTTGATGTCCTCCGGCATCGCCTTGAAGGACGGCGCGTTGTAGCCGAAGAGGTTGCCGCGCAGCCGCAGCACGTAGGCACGCGGATGGTCCGCCGGGTCCGTGCGAGGTGTCTCGCTGCCCAGCCCCGGCTCCCACTGCACCACGGTGTGGTTGAGCGCCGGCTCCGTCGGGTTCGTCACCCGGGTGACGCGCGTCACCCAGCGCAAATCCCACTGCTCGCTGCCGGGAACTGTCTCGCGCTCCTCGCCCACGAGCAGCAGGGCGTCTCCGGGCTGGATGCCGGGTTGGATGCCCTGGAGGTAGAGCGTGTCCTCGCCGCGCAGCAGTTCCTGGGGCTTCGTCCTGGGCACCTTGAGGACGTTCCACTCCGCGCGGGCCTCCATCGACTCCGTCGTCTCGAAGGTCTGCGGCCTCGCGTCCTGGCCGGGGATGCTGAGCACCTGCACGCCCACGGGCACCGTCACGCGCGACGGGGCGCCGGGCGCCGACTCCACGGTGAACACCAGGTACGTGCTGGCGGCGACACCGGGCTTCAGCTCGTAGCCAAGCTGTCGCGCCAGCTCCAGCACAGAGCGCCGCTCCGTGGCGGTGCGCAGGAAGCCCTCGTTGGCGATGCGCTCCTGGTAGAAGGTCAGCACGTCCGCGGCCGTGGCCCACGCATCCAGCAACGCGATGGACAGGTCCTCCGGACTGCGCGTGGACAGCGAGGCCAGGGGCCGGGTGTCCTTGAAGTCTCCGTCCGGCAGGAACTCGCTCGGCAGGCGCGCCAGCATGCGCTGGAGGAAGCTGGAGTGCGTGCCGATGCGATACGCGAGCGCGGGTTGCCCCGGTCGGTTGTAGAGCGGCGTGGGCTCCGGCGGGCCCCGGTCCTCACACGCCTCGCAGTCCCCCGAGCCCTTGGCTGACGTGCTCACAGGCCCCCCTGCATGAAGAAGTCGAGCTTCCCGTTCTCGGGTTGGCTCGGGTCATTGTCGAGCCGGGCAATCTCCAGCCGCTCCATGGCGATGAGCCCGTCCTTCCACTCGTCGCGCGGCACCTGGCCGAAGCGGCGGAAGCGCTGCGGCTTGCCCGGCGCGTCCTCGGTCTCCACCCAGGCCACGCCGGGGACCTTCATGGCCGTGGCGACCAACTGGCTCAGGTACACGGGCTCGCCGAAGGAGAAGTTGTCCGGGTGGAAGAAGCCGCGCCGGCCGCCTGGCAGCTCCGCCGTGCTGAAGACCTCCAGCAGCGCGGCCTTCACGTTGGCGGCCAGGTAGCCCGGCGACACGCAGACCGTCATGGCGATGTCCAACGGCACGAAGAGGGGCGCGTCGACGCGCAAGTCGTAGCCCGCGAGGCGGAAGCGCTCCAGGAACGCGGTGAGCCGCTCGGAGAAGTCCGCGTCGACGGGGAAGCCGCCGCGCCGGTCCACGGTGACGAACATGGTGTGCCAGCTCCCCGTCCACCGCAGGCTGCCCACCGCGCGCTGCACCTCGGGGTGGCGTTGGGCCACCTCCGCGTAGTCGTCCTCCGTCACCGCGCGCTGCTGGACGCGGAAGGCCTCCGGCGCGTTGACACGCACCCGCTCCACGGACTCCGGCTCCACGCCGCCCCGCGCGGGCAGCGGATTGCGCACGCGCAGGATGGCGTCGCGCCAGTCTCCGCCCACCGGCGAATACACGTGGGTGATGGACTCCGCGCCCACGTTGCCGGAGGTGCCGTTGCCGATGCGGTAGGTGGCCGAGAGCACCACGTCGGGGCCGGGCCGCTCGCCGAGCACGTTGTCTCCGAAGCGCAGGCGCGCCCTGCCATCGTCCTCGACCTCGGCGACGAACTCACGGCTGAACCGGCCGCTGTTGAGCAGCGTGCGGCGAGGCGTCCACACCCGCCCGCTCTCCGCCTCGCGCAGCCAGATGGCGGGCAGCGCCTCTTCAGCGGGTGTGCGCAGCGCCGCCGCCGCGGAGGCCGTGGGGTCCACCGCGCGCCGTCCGTCCACCCGAGACACCTGGGTGAGCGGCCCGCGCGCGAGGCGGGGGCGATAGCGGCCCTCGGCGGACACCACGGGTAGCTCTTCCGTCAGCGTGCGCCCGTGGTCCACCAGCACCACGTTGCCGCGAGCCACGCTCACCGGCGCGGGCTGTCCCAGCGGGTCCTCCGTCTCACCCGTGGAGTCCAACGGCACCACCACGCTCCACAGGCACAGCTCGAAGGGCAGCGCGTCCTCGGGGTGCCACGCCACCTCCACGACGTCCAGGTCCATCAGCGCGTCGCGGGTGAACTCCACCTGCGTCAGCCGCACGGCGTGACGGCGCGACGGCTCCGCGTCCACCACCCGTCCCGTCTCGGGGCTGCGCGCCTCTTCCAGCAGGAGCACCAACCCGGGCGTGAAGTTGCTCGGCGTCATGACCCGCTGCGCCGGGTCGAAGTCGGCGGGCGGATTCAGGAGCGTGGCGGCCGTGGCTCCCTGGGGCAGGCAGCATTGGTCCTCGCCCCAGGTGTGGAAGACGATGCGGCCATGGCCGACATGGAGGGTGGCGGGGTGGAGCGACTCGAACACCTCCGCGCCCGCCGTCACGGCCGCCTGGAGCTGCCGTGCATCCAGCACGCGCGGCGCGTCGACGGAGGTGACGAACCGCGTGCCTGGCGTCACCTCGGTGGGGCCGGGCAGGGGCCAGCCCTCCGCGTTGGCGGCCACCTGCACCGTCACCCATGCGCGCGCGTTGCCGCCATCGTGCATGGGGTAGTCCAGGAGCTTCGCGTGGCGGCGCACGGAGCTGCGCTTGCGCGCGGTGCCCAGGTACGCCTCGGTGGCCACCGCGTCCTGGTAGTAGCTGAGATAGTCGGCCGAGTAGGCCATCAGCTCCACCAGCGTCACGCCCAGGTCCGCGGGGTTGCGCTCCTTCCACTGCGGCGTCACCTCCGACAGCCGGTCCAACAGCAGGCGCCGGAAGCTGGCGTAGTCCCGCGTGAGGTAGTCGATGGGCGGGTCATCGCCCGTGGGCGCGTCGGCGTGCTTCGGCGGGGCGCAGTCGAACTCGCTCGGGCACTCCACCTTGAAGGTGAAGTCCACGCGGGACAGGGGCCCGTCGAAGCCCTCGGGCGGCACCGTGTCCAGGAAGCCCCGGAGGAGCGCGAGCGTGTACGTGGAGAAGTCGCCCGAGGACGTGGTGCGCACCACCAACGTCTGCTCCGTCTCGTGCGTGCCCTCGTCGTCGTCCAGTTGCTTGCGCCGCGCGTACTCGGCCCGCTCGGCGGCGGTGGTGAGCGGGTCCGGCGGCGGGGTGTCCATGCGGAAGGCCAGGGCCACGCCGATGTCCTTGAGCCGCACGCCTCCGGTGATGGCGACATTGTCCGCGTTGAACGTCGCGGGCAGCGGTTTGTAGCAGCGCACCCACAGCGTCCGCTGGCGCTCCAGGCCGAGCGCCTCCGCCTCCTCGTCGAGCACCTCCAGGAAGTCGATGCCGTTGAAGGTGGGGTGGGCGTCCACCAGCCGGCGCCGCTGCTCGCTCTTGCAGACGTAGCGCGCGCCCATGTCAGAGGTCCCTCGTGAACTGGGCCGTCTGGCGCTGCTGCGTGCGGCGCACCACGTAGCGCACCGTCACCTGGAGGGAGGCCTCCACGCTGAGCGTCTCCACGGCCTCCACCTGGATGAGGTCCCCCAGCCACTGCTGGAGCGCGCCCTGCACCAGGAACTGGGTGGCGGTGGCCAGCTCGGAGCTGTTGGGCGCGAAGACGAGCTGTCCCAGGCCCGTGCCGAACGTGGGCCGGTTGACGCGTTCGCCCGGCGAGGTGAAGAGCACCTGTTCAATCAGGTGCCGCACGTGCGTGTCCAGGTCCGCGTCCGCCGTGCGGCCCCGTCCATCCAGTCGGTAGGGGAAGGCGATGTGCATGGCTCAGGTTCCCTTCACCCGGACCTGCGTCATCACCACCTGGGGCGGCCCCAGGGGCGCGGCGCCAATGGACATGCCCACGCTGTTCTGCAGGATGACGAACTGGCCTCCCGCGCGCACGCGCACCGCGGGCACCAGCCACTTCACCTGCACGCAGGGCCCGCCGCTCTGGGGCGGGAAGGCGCAGCCGGTCACCATGTACTGGTCGGCCATGGTGGCCACGGGCTGTCCGCCCACCTTGACGCGCGGATTGCCGGGCGTGATTTGCACCTGGCCGCCATGCGGACACATCACCGTGGCACCGACGTGGAGGAAGAAGGCTCCCATGGCTAGATGACCTCCAGCGCGCCGTTGTTGACGTTGACGCCCGTGGGACCGAGCTTGATGTTGGCGGCGCCGAACGACAGCTCGATGCCGGTGGCGCTGAGCACCACCTTGGCGGTTCCCCCGTGGTCGATTTCGATGCCGGTCGCCGTGAAGGTGGCCTTGAGCGGCATGGGCACGGCCGGAGGGCTCACCTCGATGGTGAGTCCGCCCGCGCCGGGCAGGTCATCGAGCTTCAGGGTGATGCAGTCCGTCTTCCACACCTTGGTGGTGGGAAGGCCGGGCGTGGCGGGGGCCTCGCCCTCGCCCCAGAAGCAGCCGGCGACGATGGGGTAGTTGAGGTCTCCGCGCTCGAACTCCACCCAGACCTTGGCGCCCATGGGTGGCACCGCGAAGAAGCCCTTGCCGTTGCCGCCGTAGGGCATGCACGGCATGGCCCAGCCGAGCTGGCTGTCGCCCAGCACGGTGGGCACCTTCACCTGCACGCGGCCCATCATCAGCGGGTCGATGTTGTTGACGACTTCGCCGCGGTACTTCCCGAAGTACGTGCTCATGGCGGCACCACTGGGGTGAGCGACCCGGTCCCCTCACGCGTGAGCGTGAAGCGCTGCTTGTATTCACCGGAGCGGATGGAGTGCGTGACGTTGCGCACGTAGAAGAAGCCGTCGTGTTCGAAGCCCGCGCCGCGCACGCCCACCAGCCCTCGCGGGCGCAGCATGTCGCCGTAGCGGGTGGCGTCCAGCTCGCCGGAGCCGGTGAGCACCTGGTCCGTGGACGCATCCGTCTGGCCCTGCGCCTTCGCGAAGGCCGCGATGTAGCCCGCGCCGTCCGGCACGTCCTCCAGGAGCGAGGTGCGCACCTTGGACTGCGCCAGCAGCGCGGGCATGCTGGCCAGGGGCGGCACGCGCAGGCTCGCGAAGGTCTTCACCGGGAGCGCGCGACCGAAGGCCATGGCCTGGCCGCTCACCGTCGTCGGGGCCAGCGCGTTGTACTGGAAGTCGATGGTGTCGACGTTCGTCTGCGCGCCCAGGTTCACCGACAGCGCCCGCTGCGGAATGCCCAGCCGGTTGGGCGGGCCCCAGTAGGCGGTGTTCGTCAGCGGCGCGGGGCCGGGCGTGACTTGGAAGACGTAGCCGTAGCGGCGCGCCATCTCCTGGAGGTAGGCGTAGTCGGTGCCTCGGAAGACGGGCGTGCGGTAGATGGGCAGCGGCACGTCCAGCGAGGGCGGCGGGATGATGACGGGAATCAGGCCGTACTGCGCGTAGCTCAGGACGAGCTGCGCGATGATGATGGGCTCCACCTGGGCGGGGTGCTCGTGGACCTTCTGCTCCAGGTCCATGGCGGTGCTGATGTCCTCGCCTGTGATGGTGAGCGTGGACGCGCCCGGGTGCTGCGACGGACTGAGGGTGCGGTGGGTGATGAGCCCGTCGAAGAGCACCTGCGGAATCACGTTGAAGGTGACGAGCAGCACCACGCGGTTCATCGGCTTGAGCAGCGGGTGGCCCACCAGCCCGTAGTCCAACAGGTGCATGGGGCCCGAGCGGCCCACGCCGAAGGTGAGCTGGAAGCCCGAGCGGCCCTCGTCGTTGTGGGTGACCTCCACGTTCTGGAGGGCCTCCATGAACGACGCGGGCGCGGGCACCGCCACGGTGGGGCCCAGCATCAGGGTGAGGTGGATTCCCAGCAGGCTCATCGCGCGCTCAGAACTCCGGCATGGCGATGCGCACCAGGGAGCCAGTCTCACGCATCAATTCAAAGGGGTTGAGCGTGTCGTTGGCGTCGCAGACGCGCCAGAAGTGCTCCGGGGCTCCCAGGGTGCGGTGGGTGAGCAAATCCAACCGGTCCCCTTCCGTGACGGTGACTTCGGCCAGGACTTTCAGGGCATTGCCCGCGGGGATGAAGCGGCGGCGCTTGTAGGCCGCCACGCGCCCGTCGGGGAGCGTGAGGGTGGCGGTTTCCAGGGAGGCGTAGCGACTGGTGGGGTCGAGCATGAAAGCTCCCGTGAGGCGTGGCGCTCAGCGTGGCAGCGAGGCATTGGCGACGCCGGAGATGCTGCCGACGACGGCCATGGCCTCCTTGACGACCTGGTGCGTGAGGAAGAGGGCGTAGCCGGGGTGAAGGAGGGGCAAGTCGTTGTAGGAGAGGACGCGCAGCCCCAGCGACACCTTGGCGCGGATGGGATTGAGGTTCGGGTCGAACGCTTCCTCTGTGATGGTGAACTCGGTGAGCTTCACGGGCAGCACCCGCTTGGGGCCCCAGATGAAGAGCGTCAGCGGCGCGGTGGCCGGCACCACCTCCAGCGTGCCCACCTGCATCAGCACCGCGTTGAGGATGACCTGCGCCGTCTTGGGGTAGACGAGCATCTCCAGCGCGGAGAGCTGCGGGTAGATGCCCAGGCTGCCGGCGATGGCGTCGCCGTTGGCGAGCTGGTCCGTGGCGTCTATCTCCACCTCCACCCGGATGTTCTCCACCGGGGGGCCCGCGAGCCGCAGCGCCTCCGTGCGGTCACTGCCGCCGTCGCCCGACATCTGGGGCGTCAGCGTGCGCGTCATCGTGTCCGGGTTGTATTGGAACACCACCAGGCTCGCGACGGGGTTGAACGGGTCCACCGCGACGATGGCGCCGCGCTGTGTGCGGGGTGTGCGTGGGAACGAGCTCATGGCGTCACTTCCCCCGTCCCAGGCCGGAGTACACGGCCCGCGCCACCTGCGCGCCCAGCGACTGGGGCGCGGCGTGCGGCGTCACGTGCACGGCGCCCGCGTCCAGGCGGGCCACCTCGCCGCCGGAGAAGCCCTGGGGCAGTCCCTCCGTGGCGAGCAGCCGCGAGAGCTCCTGTCGCACCGCCTCGCCCACCTGCTCGCGGTGAGCGGGGGAGACGCCGTGGAGCACCAGCTCGTCGATGTGCAGGGAGATGCGTCGTGGCGTCATGTCCACCCCGAGACCTCGGCTTCCGCCAAGGGCTTGTCGAGCTTGCTGAACTCCGAGCGCACCGCGCGCTGGAGGTGGGCCATCCGCACCGGCTCATTGGCGTCGGCGGCCAGGAAGGCGGCGTTGAGGGCGATGGTGCGGATGTTTCCGCCAGTGACGCTGAGCCGCGCCAGTCGCGCCACGTCCAGGCCCTGGGTGGGCGTGGCGGCGGGGAACATGCGCCGCCAGATTTCCGCGCGCTGGGTGGCGTCCGGGAAGGGGAACTGCAACACGAAGCGCAGCCGGCGCAGGAAGGCCGTGTCCAGCGCGTCCTTCATGTTCGTGGTGAGGATGGCCAGGCCGCTGTACGCCTCCATCTGCTGGAGCAGGTAGCTCACCTCGATGTTGGCGTAGCGGTCATGGCTGTCGCGCACCTCGGTGCGCTTGCCGAAGAGGGCATCCGCCTCGTCGAACAGGAGGATGGCGCCGCCCTCCTGCGCGGCGTCGAACACGCGGCGCAGGTTCTTCTCCGTCTCGCCGATGTACTTGCTGACCACCTGACTCAGGTCGATGCGGTAGACGTCCAGCCCCAGCTCGAGCGCGAGCACCTCCGCCGCCATCGTCTTCCCCGTGCCGCTGGCCCCGGAGAACAGCGCGCTGATGCCCAGGCCGCGCGTGCCACGCGAGGCGAAACCCCACGTCTCGTACACCCGCGTGCGCTGCCGGACGCTCGCGCAAATCTCGCGGAGGATGGCTTTCTTGTCCGCGGGCATGACCAGGTCGTCCCAGCCCGCCGCGGGCTCCAGCCGCTGCGCCAGCTCCTCCAGGCGGGGACGCGACTGCACGCGGCAGGCGGCCCACAGCGCGGCGCCCAATGAGGCCTCCTCCTGGAAGGGACCGCGCTCCCGCACCTCCAGGCTGGCGGCGCGGATGGAGCGCAGGGGCAGGTCGAACTGCGTGGTGACGCGCTCCAGCGCGCCCGAAATGGGGACGGCCTCGGCGTCGAGCGACTGGGCCCAGAGCACCTGCTGCTCCACGCGCGTGGGCCGCTTCACGTCAACGTGGAGCGAGGCCCGGTGCCTCATGCGAAGAGGCTCGCGCGCGGTGATGAGCACCATGCCCTGGAGCCGCTCGGCGAAGGACACGGCCAGCCGGGCCGCTTCCGCGCTGGTGCCCTCGTCGCACTCCAGCAGCAGGCCGCTTCCCAGGAGCAGCGCCTCGCGCTCCCACAGCCGGGCGAGCGCGGCGCGCTCCTCGATTCCGGAGGGAAGCTGTCCCGCGCGCATGACATGGAGCTGGAGGCCGAGGGCCGCGCACGCGGCGCTGGCGACGGCCTGGGCCCCATCCGGCTCCACGCCACAGAGCTGCACGACGGGGGAGGGCGCGTGGCCCGTGGGTTCGCGCTCCCAGAGTCTGCGCAGCCGCTCCGCCAGCTCCTGGTGCGAGGGCGGCAGGGCCCCGGGAACGGACACCGGCGTGAGGAACTCTTGCAGCCTCCGGTCCAGGTACGAGAGGCCCGCGAGGTAGTGGAGGATGCGCTCGTCGATGCGCAGCGGGCTGGTGGTGAGCTGCTCACCTGGCGTCAGCGTCACCAGCTCCCAGCGGCGCAGGGGGGCCACCGGCGTCAGCGCGCTCCAGTGCGCCTCCGGCAGCATGGCCAGCGTCAGTCCGAAGGTCGGCCACGCCCTGCGAGGGTCCCCATTCACCGCCGCGAACAGCGGCCCGAAGCCCGTGCCCAGGTCCAGGCTGGCGCAGCACAGCAGGACATCGCGCTCGAAGGCCGACAGTCGGAAGGCGTCGCACAGGCTCTCCAACGCGGAGGGCGCGGGCATCGCCGCCTCGGCCTCGGAGAGCGCCGCGAGGGCCGCGTCGATGTTCGCGCCCTCGGTGGGGGGCTCCAGCTCCTGGGCGAGCGCATGACGGACGAGGCGCGCGCGCACCACCGAGAGCGCCGCGGTGAGCTGGCGCTGGTTCGCGGCCTGCCACGTCTGGGGGAGCGGGCTGCTCATGTGACGGTCACCCGCTGGGACGTGTCGAACACCGGAGGCGTCTGGGTCCGGTCGATGAGCAGCGAGTCCACGCCCTCGACGCGCAGACGGACGAAGTAATCCCCGGCGGAGACGTCCCGCGTGGTGAAGCTGATGCTGTCCACCGGCGCGGCGCGCTCGGGGGCGGGGATGTCCTTGCCGCCGAGCAGCAGGGAGACGCGCTGCTCCGGGCGGGCCCGAGGCTGGAAGGTGACGGTGAGCGTCACCTCGTCACCGGGGCCGCGAGGCGCGGGGTTGGGGGTGAGGAGGGTGATGCGGGGCGCGAGCGTGAGGGACAGCGCGGAGGTGGTGTGCTCCACGGCGTTCGCATCGGTGATGACGACGGACACCGAGTAGGTGCCCGAGGGCCAGCCGGCCGCGTCGTTGGGGATGGCCACGGTCAGCCGCGACGCGGTGACGTCCGTGGCGGGCCGGGTCACCGGCGCATTCCAGAGCGGATGCGTGAAGCGCACCCCCACGGTGCCTCCGGACAGGTACTGCCCGGTGAGGACCAGCACGTCCCCCAGTCGCGCGCTGGCCTGCAGCTGTGGCGGCGTGACGGCCTCGAGGCGCGGGAAGGGCGGGAGCGTGTCGGGCAGGACGGTCAGCACCGGACGCAGCACGGGCAGGGGCGCGCGATGCGGACGGGTGCTCTCGATGAGCACCACCGACACCTGGTAGACGACCGAGACGCGGTACTGCGTCTGGAACATGGTCCAGAGCTTGGAGAGCTCCTCCAGCGACAGCGGCTCCACGGTGATGCGCACGCGCTCGACCTGTTGGTACAGGTCATTGCCTGGCACCGCGACGCGCAGCTCCTCGGACCCGAGCAGCGGATGGTCGTGGAGGACGCTCATCGCCTTGCCGAGCAGCTTGTGGCTCTCCACGTCTTCGTCGGACGGCGCGTAGGGCGTGAGCAGGTAGGTCAGCCGCAGGGCCAGGGGCGGGAGGCCGGACTCGCCGAACTTCACCTTCGGCGGGAAGTCCATGTTGCGCAGGGCGGCGTCGGGGCTCACCTGGAAGAGGAAGACGTTGAGCTGGTGGTGCGTGGCGTCGCGGGCCCGCGCCTTGTCCGGGGGCAGCGTCGTCACCGTCACGTCCGGCGTCTCCACCTGGAGGTGGTTGAAGAGCAGGGTGCGGAGGGTCGCCGTCACCGTCGCGATGGAGAGGGAGTTGCTCACCGTCCACCTCCGTTGCGGCGCGCGAGGTACTCCTCGAGAGACGGAGACGGCGCGGCCCGCGAGGGCGCGCTCCTGGCGGGCGCGGAGGGCGACACCGCGCGGACCTCGATGCGGCCGATGGTGACCTGGATGACGGGTGCCGCCGGGCCCTGCGACACGTGGACCGGAGCCGTGTCCCCGCCGGACTCCCGCCGCGCTGTCTCCGGGGAGGACCGCGCCGCCGGAGCGGGGGCCGACGTCTCCAGCGCCACGGCCAGTGCCCGGGCTCGTCCCACCGCTGACGGGACGGAGCGCTCGTCGAACGAGCCCTGCTCCGAAGCGGTGGGAGCGCGTGCTCGCGCCAGCTCCGCGGAAGAATCGGTGTGTGAGCTCACGGGCAGGACACCGCCCCCCTGCCGAACCACCGAGGCCCCCGGGAGTGCGTTCGCCGGCTGTACGCCGACACCCTGCCGTTCCGTCGAGGACTCGGTGAATGGGCTCACGGGCCGGGCAACGGCGCTCCCTCGCGTGGACGCGTGGGCCTCCTCATTCAGCGAAGGCTCCACTCGCACGGCGGGAAATACGCCAGCGCTCCTCGGAGGAGCCTGGGGCCCGCGTGGCGATGGAGCCGCCGGGCCTCGCTTCTCGGAGAGGTCCATGCGAGCCGGTGCATCCGCCGCGAGCCCGAGGGGCCGTGACGCCGCGTCTCCGCTTCGCGGGAGGACATGACCTCCGGAAGTCGCGAGTGATTCCGACGGAACGGGGGACACGACCCTCGTCCGCTCCACGCGACCCACGTCCGTGTCGAGCCCGCCGCGCCGAGCCCCGGTGCCCGCGCTCTCTGAGCGGGACGGCTCCACGACGTCGCTGTCCTGGGCCTCCTCGACTCCGGGCTCCTGCGCCACGTCGAGCCTTCGACCCGCTGCCCCGCGCGTCCCGTCACGCGTGAGGCTCCCTGCCTCCGTGGCGCCGCGTGCGTCACCAGGCCCCGGGTCGCCCATGCTCCGCGCCCCCATGAGAGCCTGTCCCAGCGCGCTCCAAGGTTCGCGTCGGGATTGGACTGGACCAATGGGGGCGCGGGGCAGGGCGCCGGGGGGCTCGTGCCGTGTGTCGAGGACAGCCGCCTCGTCGCGCTCCACGGCCCGTGCCTCGGGAGCGAAGTACGAGCTGACGCGCGGTCGGACACCCTCGGTGGGGCGGTGCTGACGTGCCACGAGGTGGCTCAAGTAGTCGCTCATGTCCCCGCCAGCTCCAGGTAGCGCTGCCGCTTCCAGGGGCTCATCCCGAGGATGTGCTCCTCGGACCAGCCGTACAGCCTCGCCAGCGTGTGCACGTCGCGCAGGGTGCGCTGGGCCCACGCCTCCACTTCCCGCCAGAAGAACTCGGCGATGTCGAACGCCGCCGCCCACTGGTGCCCGCAGGCGGGACACGTGGTGGTCAGCTCCACCCGGGCCTGCGGGTCGGCGGCCTCCATCGCGTTGGCGATGGCGCCAATCACCTCCTCCGGCAGCTCCCCCACGTCCACGTGTGCCCCCTCCCGACGTGCCTCCACCACACACCGCGCCAGCATCCCCTCGCGCCCCGCTCCACCTCGTCCCGCCGCCAGCGCCGCCAGGTCCCGGCTGTCCGGCAGTCGGAACCGCACCGCGTGGCCCTCGCGCTCCACCTCCAGCACCTCCGGCGCGGAGGCGCCATGCGGCACCCGGATGTCATTCACCTCGAAGGCCAATTCGACCTGCTCACCGCACGGCGGACACGGCACCAGCCCCACGAGCGCCGAGCCGAACGTGCCTTCCCTCGCGGCCAGGAGCAGCGCGTCCCGCGCGCCCACCGGCAGCCGCGCCAGCTCTCCCGGACTCCGCTCCGGCCACGCCGCGCACAACAGCGCGAGCGCGCGTCCGGGAGCGGAGTGCGGGTAGCCCGCCTCCCATGCGCCCAGCAGCTCCGAAGCCGTCAGCGCGCGCATGGAGCCTCACCGCGTCAGGGGTTGGGCTCGTTGAAGCTGGGCTCGGTGGGCTCGGTGATGTCGTAGTCGCGCTCCCAGCCCTCGTTCTCCAGCTTGAGCGTCTGGATGGCCACCGCGTTGGCGTTGGCATCCAGGTCCGGCATCGCCTGGTACTCGGACACCCAGCAGCGGAAGAGCTTGTAGGAGATGGCCAGCTGTCCCGCCTCGTTGTAGACCTCCAGGATGATGTCCTTGCGGAAGTCCTTGAGGGACACCTCGGTGCCCAGGCCGGAGCCGTAGTTCCAGACCTTGTTGGCCCACCGCTCGAACTCGGTGTCGTGGGTGACGCCGCGCTCCAGGGTGAGGGCCTCGTACTCGCTGCGGCCCGGGGACTTGCGGCTGCTGCTGGGGTCTCCTCCCTCGCGGTGCTTGACGACCTCCGTGGTGCGCTTGAGCGCGCCCACCTTGCTGACCCCCGCGACGTAGCGGCCATCCCACTTCACGCGGAACTTGAAGTTCTTGTACGGGTCGAAACGCTGAGCGTTGACGCTGAACTGAGCCATGGAATGGGTCTCCCTTACGCCGCGACCTGGCCGGCCATCTGCTGGAGCTTGAGGACGACGAACTCGGCCGGCTTGAGCGGCGCGAAGCCCACGACGATGTTGACCACGCCCAGGTTGATGTCGTTCTGCGTGGTGGTCTCCTTGTCGCACTTGACGAAGTACGCATCTCGCGGCGACTGGCCCTGGAACGCCCCCTGCCGGAAGAGGTTCTGCATGAAGGCGCCCACGTTGAGGCGAATCTGGGACCAGAGCGGCTCGTCGTTGGGCTCGAAGACGACCCACTGGATGCCCCGGTAGAGGCTCTCCTCGACGTAGAGCGCCAGCCGCCGCACGGGCAGGTACTTCCACTCGTCGGCCAGCAGGTCGTTGCCGCGGGTGGTGCGCGCGCCCCACACCACGCGGCCCGCGGCCGGCATCGAGCGCAGGCAGTTGACGCCCAGCGGGTTGAGCTGGCCGTTCTCCTGGTCCGTCAGCGGCACGCTCAGCTTCGGCACGCCCGTCAGGAGCGAGTCCAGCCCCGCGGGCGCCTTCCACACGCCCCGCTGGGTGTCTGTCCGGGCAATCACCCCGGCCACCGCGCCGCAGGGGGCGAAGGTCTCCAGCTGGTTCTCGCGCAGCGGGTTGGCCTGGATGAGGCGGGGGAAGTACAGGGCCGCGTTCTTGCTGCGCAGGCTGCTGCTGTTGAAGCCGGTGACAGCGTCCGCCACGCTGTCCCAGCTCACGGGCGGGTCCGCGATGAACACGGCGCGCCGCTCCTCGCAGTAGGCCGCGGCGTCCGTCGCCAGGTCCGCCTCGATGTCTCCATCCAGCGCGTGCGGTGGGATGCACAGCAGGTTGAACACATCCACCTTCTCCAGCGCGTAGAGCCCCTTCTTGTCGGCGCGCAGCCCCGCGCCGGTCGTGAACTGGGTGCGCGTCAGCGCGTTGCCATCGCCTCCCAGGTCGGGCGACACCGGGACGCGCGTGGCCGCCTCCGGACGGACGGCGGGAGAGGGCAGGGTGCCCACCCGGACGAGAGTGGAGCCCTGCTCCAGCACGGTGGGGAAGTAGCGCGGGCTGGCGGGGTCGATGGAGAGGTTGATGAACTTCTCCGTCGTGCGCGTCGCCGTGTCGGTGACGGTCAGGTTGAAGAGCAGGTCATCGACGGACGCGTTGCCGGTCTTCTTCGTGTTGTGGTCCACCACCACGCTGAGCTTGCCGCCCCAGGCTCCGGGGCTCGCCGCCACCAGCGTCGTGTTGCCGGAGTTGGTGAGGTCCAGCTCCGCCGCCGCCCCGCCGTTGTCCAGCCGGACGATGACCGCCTGGCCTCCTCCATTGAGGAAGAAGTCGCGCACGGCGAAGCTCATCGAGCTGTCTTCCCACAGGCTCCCGAAGGAGCGCTCGAAGTCGCCGTACCCGTTGCAGATGACCGGCTCGTTCACCGGCCCGCGCTGTGCGCGTCCCACGAAGGCGGTCACCGATGTGGGCACCCCGCTGATGGTGCGGACCCCACTGGGTACTTCCTCGATATAGACGCCCGGATAACTGAGAGCTGCCGGCATGGACGACTCCTCCCTCTGCGGGTTCGTCAACTCCGCCCCTCAGGTCGCGAGGCAAGAGCCCTTCCAGCGCACGGCGCGCTCCCACGTTCACGGGGGCGCCCGCACGGCTGTGTCACATCCATCTGTATGAGGAGGACGGCAATTGATGCCGTGGCGGCAAATGCAAACGCGTGAAACCGGTCGACCCCCCCTCGCTACCGGAAGCGTGTTGCTGGCTTCCTCAACGTCGTCTTGAGACTGTGCCAGAAACTCAACGGGAAGTCATTCATTCCGGAGTAGTGGATCATACGTAGACCGGCATCGCCCCAATCCAATACATGGGTGTGAGCTGTCGCACATGGCTCGTCCAACGTGTGTTGGATGACAGTTTCCCGTGGGGTCGCGCGAGGATGGCTCATGTGTGTTCATGAGCCGGCACACCCAAAAGGGGGCGTGAAAAGGTCGTTCGGGTTCGCCGCGTGAGGCCCGAGTCTTCCGGTGCCAGGCCCGCTGCGGGCTCTGGACAGGAGAAAGACGATGAGCTCGGACGACAACGACACGCCCTCCCGCCGCCAGGTGATGGGAGGTCTGGCCACGGGGATTGCCGCCGTGTTCTCCACGACGGCTTCGGCCCAGCAGGACGGGGGAGCGCCGGCGCGCCCGGAGGTCCCCCTGCGGAACCCCGTCACCCTGTACCCCAAGCCGCCGTTCCCCTCGCAGACCCAGCCGTGGCCGGGGCTCGCCAGCAAGATGCAGCCCCGGCCGGACCACGGCGAGACGAGCTACAAGGGCTCGGGGCGCCTGCAGGGCCGCAAGGCGCTCATCACCGGCGGGGACTCCGGCATCGGCAGGGCCGCGGCCATCGCCTATGCGCGAGAGGGCGCGGACGTGGCCATCAACTACCTGCCCGCGGAGGAGCCGGATGCGCGCGAGGTCGTGGCGCTCATCAAGGAGGCGGGGCGCAAGGCGGTGGCGCTGCCCGGAGACATCCGGAACGAGGCCTTCTGTCGCAAGCTCGTCGCGGACGCCGTGAAGGGGCTCGGCGGTCTGGACATCCTCGTCAACAACGCGGCGAAGCAGCAGACGCAGGACTCCATCCTGGATGTGACGACGGAGCAGTTCGACACCACGGTGAAGACGAACCTGTATGCGATGTTCTGGATTACGAAGGCCGCCATGCCGCACCTCAAGCCAGGCTCGGCCATCATCAACACGACGTCGGTGAATGCGTATGACCCGTCGGAGAACCTGCTCGACTACGCCATGACCAAGGGCGGCATCATGATTTTCACCAAGGCCCTGGCCAGGCAGGTGGCGAAGCAGGGCATCCGGGTGAATGGCGTCGCGCCGGGGCCCTTCTGGACGCCGCTCCAGGTGAGCGGAGGGCAGACGCAGGAGAACCTGGTCAAGTTCGGACAGGACACGCCCATGGGCCGCCCCGGCCAACCGGCGGAGCTGGCGGGTGTCTATGTCGAGCTGGCGAGCGCGGGGGCCAGCTACACCACCGGCCAGATATATGGCGCGTCCGGCGGTCGTGGAAACCCCTGACGGTGGCTCGGCGTCAGGGAGCCTGTCTGGATTGTGTTAGCCTTGGCGCCGCCGTCCCCATCGAAAGGCTTGTCATGCGCAAGGGATTCCAGAAGTGGGTCTTTGTCGTGGGCGTCGTTGTCGGAGGCGCGTTGGGCGTGCTTCAGCCGGCGCAGGCGGAGGCGGGCGCGCTCTTGTGTCAGAACCTCTGCACCAATGAGGACTGCTCTTGTTTCTTCCAGTGCGGAATGATGGGAGGCCAGTGCGTCTGCGCCGACGCCATGGTCTGCATCTGAGCTTCGGTCCTCACTGCTCCGAGCGAAGGGCCTCGCTGGGTGGGATTTGGAGGGCGCGGCGCGCGGGCAGCCAGCTCGCGAGCAGTGCCACGACGCCCAGCAGGCCGGGGACGGTGAGGAACGTCGCCACGTCGAAGGCGTGTACGCCGTAGAGCATTCCCGACAGGCTTCGCGCGAGCAGGGCGGCGCCCACCAGGCCCACCGCCACGCCCGCGGTCGCCAGTCGTGCTCCCTGGCCCACTACCAGCCGGAGCACCTGGGAGTCCGTCGCTCCCAAGGCCATGCGGATGCCCAGCTCGCGCGTCCGCTGACTCACTGAATACGCCACCACGCCATAGAGCCCCACGCCCGCGAGGGACAGGCCCAAGCCCGCGAGCAGCGCCAGCAGTCCTCCCATGACACGCGTGGGGCCGAGGCTCGCGTCGACCACGTCCTCCAGCGCTCGCGCGGCGCCCAACGGCAGGTCCGGGTCCACCGCGCGGAAGCGCTCGCGCAGGGCGGGGACGAGCGCGTCCAGTGGCGTCGAGGAGCGCACGACGAGCACCATGTACAGCGCTGGGAACTGGTTCATGGGGAGGTAGACCTCCGCCTGGGGCGCCTCGCCCACGGAGCCGTGGCGGACGTCATGCGCCACGCCCACCACCTCGCGGAAGTCCTCGCCGTCCATCGTCAGCTTCACCTGCTTGCCCAGCGCCTGCCCGTCCGGGAAGTGCCGACGCGCGAAGGTCTCGTTGACCACGATTACCCGGGGCGCGCTCCCGGTGTCCGTGTCAACGAGGGTACGTCCCTCCTTCAGCGAGATTCCCAGCGTCTCGAAGAGCCCCGCGCTCACGGTTCGGAACGTGGCCAGCTCGCGCGTGTCCGCGGCGGCCGGTGACTCGCCGGGGAGCAGCACCGCGCTGACCCCGTTGCGCCCCCACAGGGGCACGGTGCTGGCCAGCGCCGCCGAGGACACCCCGGGAAGCGTCCGCACGTCCTCCACCAGCGCTGCGAGCGCGAGCCGCTTCCTCGCGTCATCCTCGTACTTGTTTCCAGGGAGCAGCACGTCCGTGGCGATGACGTCGTGGGGCTCGAAGCCCAGCGGCGCCTCATGCAGCGCGCGCAGCGTGCGCAGCATCAGCCCCGCGCCGACGAGGGGAACCAGCGCCAGCGCCACCTGCGCGACGACCAGCAGCGCCCGCAGTCGCCCGGTGCCCGTCGCGCTCTGTCCGCCGCGTGCCACGCCCAGCGCACCCAGGGCCTCCGCACGCGCAGCGCGCAGCGCCGGCACCAGTCCGAACAACAGGCTGGTGGACAGCGACACGCCGAGCGCGATGAAGAGCACGTGCGGCTCCAGCCGCAGGCTCTCGGGAGGAAGCACGCCCTGGGGGATGAGCAGGCGCAGCAGGTCCAGGCCCCACAGCGCGAGCAGGAGCCCCGTGCCACCACCCGCCAGCGCGAGCAGGGCACTCTCCACCAGGAACTGCCTGGCCAGCTGCCACCGTCCGGCGCCCAGCGCCGCGCGCACGCAGACCTCACGCTCGCGCGCGCTGGCCCGTGCGAGCAACAGGTTGGCCACGTTGGCGCAGGCCACGAGCAGCACCAGCGCGACGATGCCGGACAGGAGCCACAGCCGCTCGCGCGCCCCTTCCACCACCAGCTCGTGCAGTGGCACCAGCCGCACCCCGGGCGCCTGCCCCGCCATCACAGGCTCCTGGGCCAGTCGCGCGGCCACGCCCTCCAGTTCCTTGCGCGCGGTGTCCAGCGGCGTGCCCGTCCTCAAGCGACCTATCGCGCGCAGCGTGACGTCCCCGGGATGATGGGCCTCCCAGACGGGCTCCAGCACCAGCGGCTTCCACAGGTCCACGTCGGGTGCGAAGCGGAAGGACGCCGGCAGCACGCCCACCACGGTGTGCGGCCTGCCATCGAGCATCAGGCTCTGTCCCAGCGCCTCCGGCCTTCCTCCGAAGCGACGCTGCCAGAGGCCATGGCCGAGCAACACCACGTCGTCCTGCCCCGCCGCCACCTCCTCCTGTCCGAAGGCGCGGCCGAGCGACGGCTGCACGCCGAGCATGGACAGGAGCCCCGCTGTCGCGCGGCCGGTGCGCACCCGCTCCGGCGCGGCGCCGTCCCCCGTGAGCGTGCGGTCCCAGAGCGCCAGTCCCTCCACCTGCTGGAGGGCGCGGACATGCTCACGCCACGCTTGCAGCGTGAGGTGGCTGACCCCCAGCCGCTCCCGCTGCGCGCTCGACTGGTAGAGGCGCACCAGCTGCTCGGGCTCGGTGTAGGGCAGCGGGCGCAGCATCACCTGATAGACGACGCTGAACACCGCGGTCGTCGCGCCGATGGCGAGGGCGAGCGTGGCCACCACCACCGTGGTGAAGGCGCGCTCGCGCGACATCCGACGCAGCGACAGCCGAACTTCCTGGAGGAACGAGGGCATGGGGGCGGTGGCGTTGGTGCAACTCTAGCGCCACGGACTCCCCCGCGAGGAGCGAGGGCGGCTTGCCCGCCAGGTGGACCGGGGTCCGGGCTCGGGTGTCCGGATGTGGCACGCGGGTTTCCCGGAAGCGGACATGCTCGCGCGTGTCCGTTGTTGTTGACAGGTCAGTCCAGTATCGTTACCCATGGGGCATGGCACGTCCGAAGGAGTTCGACCGTGAGGAGGCCGTGAAGCGGGCGATGGTCGTCTTCTGGGAGAAGGGCTACGAGGCCACGTCGACGGACGACCTGCTCCGGGCGATGGGCATCGGACGCCAGAGCATGTACGACACCTTCGGAGACAAGCACCGGCTCTTCCTGGAGGCGCTCCAGCGCTATCAGGCGGAGAACGCGGCGGGGCTCATGGAGCGGCTTCGCTCGGAGCCCTCGCCCCTGGCCGCGCTGGAGCAGGTCTTCCTGGTCATCGCCAACGAGTCGCCCGCGGAGCGCGCCCGAGGCTGCCTGGGCGTGAATGCCATCACCGAGCTGGCGCGCGTGGACCCGGAGGTCGCCTCGGTGTCCCGGGCCGCGGCGATGACCTGCGAGGCGGCCTTCGAGCGCGTCGTCCGTGAAGCCAAGCGCAAGGGGGAGGTCCGCGCCTCCGTCGACGAGCGACAGGCGGGGCGCTTCCTGCTCACCGCCCTGCAGGGCCTGCGCGTCACCGCCAAGGCGGGGGCCTCCCCCGAGGCGCTCCGTGAAGTCGCGTCCTTCACCGTCTCGGGCTTGAGGGCCCGCTAACTCCTTGTTGTTCCTTCTTCCCCGGCGCGCATCGACGCGCGCCTTGTTTTGGACTGAATTGTCCAGAAAGTTGGTGTCACCATGTCCGTCAGCCACTCCTATCTGCTGGGCCGCTCGGGTCTGCGGGTCAGCCGCATCTCCCTGGGCACGATGACGTTCGGCAAGGACGGCCCGTTCGGCGCCTGGGGCTCCACGGAGGAGACGTCGCGCGCCGTGTTCGACCGCTACCTCGCCGCGGGAGGCAACTTCATCGACACCGCGGACTTCTACACGAAGGGCACGAGCGAGAGCCTGCTGGGGAAGTTCATCGCGGACGCGGGCGTGCGCGAGCGCGTGGTCATCACCACCAAGTTCAGCAACAGCGTGGAGTCGGGCAACGCCAACGGGGGCGGCAACGGCCGCAAGCACATGATGCGCGCCGTGGAGGCGTCGCTGCGGCGGCTGCGCACGGACTACATCGACCTGTACCTGCTGCACACCTGGGACCGGATGACGCCGGCCGAGGAGGTGATGCGCACGTTCGATGACCTGGTGCGGGCCGGCAAGATTCGCTACGCGGGGCTGTCGGACGTGCCGGGCTGGTACGCGGCCCGCGCGCAGACGTGGGCGGAGGCGTACGCGCTGACGCCGCTCATCAACCTCCAGCTCCAGTACTCGCTCATCGAGCGCGGAATCGAGCCGGAGTTCGTGCCGCTGGCGCAGAACCTGGGCCTGGGCATCACCGCCTGGAGTCCCCTGGGCGGAGGGCTCCTGTCCGGCAAGTACCGGCCGGATGCGTCCGGCGCGACGGGCGCGGGGCGGCTCAACGTGGAGGCCACGGGCCAGCGGCTGGGCCACTTCAGCGAGCAGAACTGGCGCGTCGTCGCCGTGCTCGAGCAGGTGGCGCGCGAGCTGGGGCGCAGCCCCGCGCAGGTGGCGCTGAACTGGGCGGCCACGCAGCCCGGCGTGGGCTCCGTCATCGTCGGCGCGAGCAGGCCCGAGCAGCTCGACGACAACCTCGCCGCGCTCGACTTCGAGCTGCCCGCATCGGCGCGACAGGCGCTCCAGGAGGTCAGCGCGCGGCCCCCGCCGTTCCCCTACGGAATGTTCACCGATGCGTACCAGGCCTGGCTGCTCAACGCCGGCGTGTCGGTGGGGGACAAGCCCCAGGGCTATGCGCCCCGCGTGTGGAGTGGACAAGCTTCGAAGCCCGCCTGACGCGGAGGTGTGAATCCCACCGCACGTGCTGTCCCTCCAAGCAGGCGAGCAAGGTAGGTCTTGGGGCCACTTTGCACCGGGCACCACGGGACACACCCTCCCTCCCAGTCTTTCCTGTAGGGGGCTGCATGTCGTGGCGCGGTGGGTGGATGGTGTCGTTGCTGGTGGTGGGGGCGGGCTGCGGGGGAGCACTTCCAGGGGAAGAGCTGGCTGGCTCCCCGGGGGAGGTGGAGCAGGGGCTGGACTCGTCGTATTGCCTCCCCACGGAGGCGAGCACCCAGCGAGTGAAGGCCATCCTTCCCCCCTCTGAGCTGGGCAGCGCCCTCTTCGCTGCGGGCCCCGGTCCCTTCGAGGAATTCCGGGGGACGCTCCACTTCGCGGTGAACTTCGAGGACGGCCGCCGCGCCCTCTGGAAGAGCGATGGCACCGAGGCGGGCACCACGCAGGTCAAGAGCCTCCCTGACTCGACGGGGACGTTCTGGCCCATTGTCACGGGCCTCACGGCGACGCCCTCCCGGCTGTTCTTCATGGCGGGGGACTCGGCCCATGGGATGGAGCTGTGGGCGAGCGACGGCACGGGGGCGGGCACCGCGTTGGTCAAGGACCTGACACCTGGCCCGGCCCACTCCTCGCTGAGCCACCTGACGGCGGTGGACGACGCGCTGGTGTTCTTCAAGGAGACGTACGACGGCACCACGTCTCCGAACACCCGCTACGAGCTGTGGCGGTCAGATGGCACGTCCTCGGGGACGGTGCGCCTGCGCGACTTCGGCACGGAGATGGACGTCAGCTACCTGGACGCGAAGAAGGACGACGCGCTGCTCTTCTTCGTGCGCGAGCTGTCCGGCGCGGGCACCAGCCTGTGGAAGACGGACGGCACCACGCAGGGCACCGTCCGGCTCAAGAAGCTCACCTCCGGGGCGCAGGCCTTCATCCGCTCGGTGGAGACCTCGGACGAGCGCACCCTGTTCATCCTGGGTGAGTCCTCCGGGCTGCAGGAGCTGTGGAAGACGGACGGCACCGCCGCGGGCACCGTGCGGCTGGCGTCCTTCGGCTCCTCGCGCGTCGTGGAGCTCCTGGGGACGCTGGGCTCCTGGGCCTATGTCACGACCACGTCGGTGACCACCCAGTACATGGTCGTCTACCGCGTCCCGCTCGCGGGCGGCAATCCGACGTCCGTGGTCAGCCTGCCCAATGACTTCGCCTCGCAGGGGGTGGCGTTCCCCTTCATCGACCAGGTGAGCAAGGCGCCGGGTGGCTCCAAGCTCTTCTTCTCCGTCAACATCGGCACCGAGGGGCCGGGGCTGCGTGACACGCAGCTGTGGGTGACGGATGGCACCGCGGCGGGGACCACCCTGCTGCGTCGGCCCCTGAGCCTGTCGGACGAGTACGGCTCCCCGCTCGTCGCCGTGTCGGATGACCTGGTCTTCTTCAGCTCGCTGGAGCTGGGCAACGTCGGCGTGGAGCCCTGGGTGAGCAACGGCACGCCGGGCGGGACGCGACGGCTGAAGAACATCGGCGTGGGGGGGACCTCGTCCTACCCCTACGGGTTCCGCAAGGTGGGCTCCCGCGTGTTCTTCGGCGCGTATGACGAGACGCTCGCGGGCCAGCTCTGGTCCACCGCGTTGAGCAACACCTGCGTGTCGCCCGACGCGGGGCTGTAGGCGGAGGCGACGTCCCTCCTCGCGCTCACCTGCGGCGCGAGGAGGCCCCGAAAGAAAGCCCCCGCTTCCCGTGTGGGGCTCAGGGGCCGGAGACGACCTTGAGCGCGGACTTGGGGTCTTCGCGCGTGACGGGCTCGGTGGGAGTCTCCTCCTTGATGGTCAGGGACAGCTCCAGGCTGCGGGCCACCAGCTTCTTCAGCGCCCAGACCTGGGGAACGTTCTCGAGGTAGACGCGGCTGGTTCCCAGGGCGGGAGGCGCCGCCTCCACGTCGAAGTCGGCGGTGAGCGCCTTGGCTTCCTCGACAGGCACCCACGTGACGATGCTCTTGCGTCTGCCGTTGCCGAAGAACCGGGCGAACCACTTCGTCGGGCGCTTGAAGGACACATTGAAGTAGTTCGACGTGTCCCGGAAGAGGATGTCCTCCGCCGCGTGGCCATTCTTGACGCAGATGTCCCGGATGACATTGAAGAACGCCAGCTCCTCCTCCGTGGTCTCGACGGCAGCGCGGTTCTTCCGCTACCTCTCCGAGCCGCTCCAGCACCACCGTTGTCCGCTTCCCCTCGTAGATGTTCTCGGCTTGGCGGTCTCCTCATTCGAGATGAACGACTTGTTGTCCTGATAACGCTTCACCAGGTCCAGCAGTTGATTCGCATCCATGGTGTTTCCCCCCAGCTTCTCGAGTCCCGCTTCGGCCGACGGAAGGCTCAAGCCCGGCGACTCTTGGGACTACAGGCGGGATGACAGGGATTGTCCATACCACCCCGGGGTGGTTGTGTTATCGCGACGCGCGCCTCGGCGAGGTCAATCGAGACCTGGACTTGGGCGAGCTCGCCTGGACGCCATCGGAGTCCGGGTCGGATGCGCCTGCGGGTATCAGGTGTTCTCCGTTGTCTTTGGGGCGCGGCTGCTGTTGCCTCCCGTCCATGGACGAAAGCCTTCACCCGGACATCCTGGATGCGCTCGGGCGTCAGCCTCGGGAGTTCGGAGCGGTGCAGCTTCACGTGGAGCCCATCCTCCAGCCCCCTGGAGGCACCGAGGCGCGCGCCGTCATCTGGCTCCAGGCGGCCTTCGCGCCCTTGCCGCCTTCGATGAGCCTGCGCGTCGTCGACGCCGTGACGCGGCGAGAGGTGCGGCGTGGGGGCCTTCCCTCGCTGGAAGGCGGGAGGGTGCTGCGGTGGGTCTTGCCGTTGACTCTCGATGCCGACATGAAGGAACTGCTCTTCCTCATCGAGGCACCTGTCCCCGAGGACGCCATGCGGGTGCGTCCTCCCTGGCGCTTGTTCGACACGCTGGAGCAGGTGGAGGTCCAGCCCGTGGCCCGCCCGCTGTCGAGCACGCTCCTCAGGGCCGGTGTGTTTGCCTCCACGGGCGTTGGCCTTCCCGCCCTCGCCGTTGCGCTGGCCCCGTCCATGGGCCTGGGGCCCGCCGAGCCGGGGACGCGGCGTCATGTGGCGCGCGCGATGCCGGAGGGCTTCATCGCCGCTGTCACGCCCGGCGTCTTCACGAAGGACGCCGAGCCCGGCAGCACCCTCATCTGGGAGCCCGGTCAGGACCTGGACACGGCGCGCTGGGCCGAGGCCACGGACGCGACCGAGAACGCCGCGCGCGTGCGCTGCACCTGTGGCGCCGTGGCGCCACGCGACGCGGAGTTCTGTCCTCGGTGTCTCGCCTCGCTCGCGGGCGCGACGCGCGAGTCCTCGCCGCCCGTGTTCGAGGCGCTCTCCGCCGGCATGGACCCGACCCCCACCGAGGCGCCGACGGAGGCCACGACGGCACGCTGCCCCCGGCACCCTCGGGTGGAAGAGGTCCAGAGCTGCCCGCGCTGCGGAGGGTTCTTTTGTGAGGCCTGTCTGCCAGAGACGCTCGCGTCCGAGCGGACGCACTGCGCGGATTGTCTCGACAGAGAGAGGGAGCCCGCTGTCCTCCGTCGTGCGTTGTTGCGGGACCTGATCATCACCCAATGTGGCGTGGCTGCGCTGGTTGTGGTGATGGGCACCCTGTCCACGATGGCCTCGCCCAAGGGAGAGCCCTTCTATCCGATAATGGGCACCCTGTGTCTCGCGTCCCCCGTCCTGGGACTCGCCGGGCTGGCGATGCTCACGCGGAGCGCCATCCCCGGTTGGATTGCCGTCCCGATTGATCTCCTCTTCGGCGTCGCCATCTTCCTCCTCGGGGGCTACCTGATTGGTGCTCTCATTCTTCTCTGTGCCGTCATCTCCTGTTTCCAGCTCTTCAAACTGCACAGCCTGTCGAGTCCGCCACCCACCGTGACGGAGCCTCCGGAACCGTGAAGCGAGGCGTTGACGCATGAGCAGGGCGCTGGTGCCGCGCGGAGTTGCTGCCCGCCATCGTTCGTGAACTGATGCCCGGCGCTGGTAATCTCTGGCTGGGAGTTTCTGGAACATGGCGGCGAAGCAGGGGGCGGTGACGAACTGGGGGCGTGAGGTTTCAGCGGGGGAGGCATGGACTCGCGTGGAGTCGGCGGCGACGCCCAAGTGGAGGCAGCAGCTGTCCTCCTGGTGGAAGGGTGTCACCGACGAGGGGGTCTTGCTCCACGAAGGTGACCTGGAGGCGGACACGCTGGTCGTCGGGCCCCGGCCGCTCGTCGTCTCCGGAAGCGTCCGGCTGAAGGGGCTGCTTGAGGACGGACACGCGGCCGACCACACGCTCCTCGTCGTGCTGGGAGACCTGGAGGTGGAGAACGTGGCGACGGTCTCCGCCATGTTCATCGCGGGGAGCGTCCGGATTCGAGGGCTCCTCTTCGGAGACTCGCTCGGCGACGACGTCTTCTCTGTCGCGGGTGGATTGAAGGCGCGGGCGCTCGTCGAGGAACACCACCACCTCCATGTGGCGGGCGCGCTCGACGTGGACGTCCTCGTGGGCAGCAAGCTCACCGCTCCGGACAAGCCTCGCCAGAAACTGGAGCCGCACGAGGCGCTGCTGCGAGGGGCCTACACGGTCGAAGAGGAGGACGAGGATGGCGTCGTCGACTCGACGCTGGACCGGAAGGGGCTCCGCGAGAAGCTGCGCAAGGGCAAGCCCGTGCTGGCGGACACGCGGCTCGGTCCGGTGGAGAAGGCGATTGCCGCCGCGAAGGAGAAGGTGACGAAGGGGGAGAAAGCGCCTCGGCTCGGGCTCTCGCTCAAGAAGCTGAAGGCCATTCCCGAGGAGGTCTTCTCCCTCACGGGCTTGGAGGGCCTCACGTTGGACTCCAATCCCATCGAGGTGATTTCACCGCGCATCGGTGAGTTGCGCGCGCTGCGCTCCCTCAGTGTGGAGCGCTTGCCGGTGAGCACACTGCCCGAGGAGCTGTGCCGGCTGCCCGCGCTCAAGAAGCTGAGCCTGCGCTACTGCGACAAGCTCAATCGCCTCCCGGAGGCGTTCGGCCAGCTGGAGTCCCTGGAGGAGCTGTATCTGGATGTCACGGGGCTGGACGGCTTCCCAGAGGTGCTGACGCGCCTGCCGAAGCTCAAGAAGCTCTGGTGGTGGCGCTTCTTCAAGACGTCGCCGAAGAAGCTTCAGATGTTGGTGGACGGCCTGGGCCGGATGCCGAAGCTGACGCACTCCGGTTTCTTCCAGGGCGAAGTGGCGGAGCTGCCCGCGAACCTCGCTCCGCTCGCGCGCCTCAAGCAGTTCAAACTGGGGCTGGAGAAGATTCCCGCGAAGGAGGTTCGGCGCCTGGAGGCGGCGCTGCCTCCAGGCCGGCTGCACGTGGGTTATTGAGCCGCCGATGCCACGCGCGGGTGAGAATGGGAGACGGGGATGACGGCGGCCTATGAGCTGTTCAAGCGGGAGGTCGATGCACAGGGGCGGGAGCGGCTCGACGGGTTCTCGTTGGGCAACCTGAGACAGCTCGGTCCGGATGAAAAGGTCCAGGTGCGCGCCACGCTGACGCGGCTCCTCTCTCAACGGGAGGTGCGTGCCCCGGTGGCGCTGGCGGTCCTGGACCCGACGCCGGCCACCGTCACCTTGCTGCGCGAGGCCGTCCCGCTGCCGTGGAGGCCCGGTGGGGTGCCCACGTACTTCGAGCTGGAGGCGGCAGCGGCGCTTGTCGTGCTCGTGGACGAGCCGATGGCGCTGGACCTGTTGGAAGGCACGGTGGCCCGGCTCGAGGACCAGTGGGCCAAGGGCATCGCGTCGGAAGGGTTGCGCCGTGCCTTGCCTTCGAGCGACGCCAGTGCGCGCCTCGCGCGGCTCCTTTGCGAGCGGCCTCGGGATTCGGTGCGGCTGGATGCCGCGGAGATGTTGATGGCGAGGCATGGCCTGTGGGTGCATGACCCCGAGCGAAGGCAGGAGCAGGTGGCGCTTCTGGACGCGCTGGTGGGGGATGACGTGGCCGCGCGCGACGCGGCGCTGCGACGGGTCCTCTCCGAGCCCATCAAGGCCTGGCCTTGAGGTTGAGAGCCTGCCTCGGAGCGTGATGCGCGGGGGCCGTGCGACGCGAGAGGCGCATGCGGTGATGGGAAGCCATGGATGGCGGGTGAGGCACCGGGGCAGCGGTTCACCGCGCGCACCAGCCAGGCCTGTGGCTCCTGAGGCCGAGGATGGCGGGTGAGGCGCCGGGGCAGCCTCTCACGTGAGGAGGCGGCTCCAGCAAGGGCTTTGGCGGCATCTGGTCCCACCTCTCCATCGCGAGGGCGGCGTGCCGGGGACGCATGCCTCCCCGCCCACGTCGCCCACCGGGCGCCCCTGCGAGCGGGGGAGCTTTCGGGCGACGCGGTGCGTGAGCACATGAGGACATTCATCGCGGACAGGGGAGGCTCGCGGATGCATCGTCTCTTGCGCCACATCCGGAGGTTCTTCCGACTCCAGCCGGGCAGGCCGGCATGGGCGGCCGGTGTTCGCGCGGCGCTGGCCGTCACCATTCCGTACTCGCTTGCCACGCTGCTGGGCTTCAAGGACGCGGGCTGGTTGGGGCTCACCGGATTGCTCGTGACGCTGGCGAATCCAGGAGGGGCGTATCGGGGCAGGGCGCGAGTGATGGGTACAGTGACGGTGCTTGGAGCGCTCGTGGGCGCCATCGCCGCGCTGGCGGGCGGGCGTCTCTTCGTGGATGCGATTCTGCTCCTGGTGGGAGTCTTCGTCCTGACGTTCGCCCGGTGTTACGGCGACACGGCGGGCTCGGTGGGAGAGAAGCTCGCGGTCATCTTCGTGGCGTCGCTGGGGGCGCATGCGGTGGAACTGGACGCGGCGCTGACGCGGGGAGGGGCACTTCTATTGGGGGGCGGATGGGCGATGTTGCAGTCGCTGGTGCTCTGGCCGGTGCATCCCTATCGCCCGTCGCGTCGGGCCATCGCACATGTGTACACGTCGCTCGCGGAGGGGGCGCGGGACCTCGCCACGCTTGCTCGCGCGGGGGCGCCCGCGGAGGTGTGGACGGCGGGCACGACGCGGCACCTGCCGCTGCGCGCGAAGATAGAGCGAGCCCGGCAGACGCTGGCGTCAACACGGGTAGGGCGCTCCGATGAATCGCGGCGAGGTGAGCACCTGCTCGTGCTCCTGGAGGTGAGCGAGCAGGTGCTGGGGGTGTTGTTCGCGCTGGCGCAGGCGATGGAGGTGGCGAGCCCCGAGCGCAGGCTGCGTCCCGTGCGGGAGCAGGTGGCGCGGGCGTGCGACTGGTACGCGGAGATTTCCCAGCGGGTGGCGACGGTGTCGCTCGCGCCGGATACGGCGGCTGTCTACTGGCCGCGCTTTCCCACGCACCATGAGGAGCTGGGGCTCCGGGGCAAGTGGCTGCGGGTGGTTCCCGCTTCCGTGACGGAGTTGCTGACGCGGTTGAGAGGGCACGCCGTCGCGGCGCAGCGAGCCGCCATGGCGATGCGGCGTGGCGACCCGGTGGCCGTGGGGCATCCGCGGTCCATGTTGCTGGCGAGCCAGCGGCGTCCGCTGCTGGAGACATTGCGTGCGAACCTGAACTCACGGTCCGTGGTGCTCCGGCATGCGTTGCGAGCGGGGACGGTCGCCTGTCTGGCGCTGGTCCTCACGCGGGTGCTGGGGCTGGGCGAGGCGTACTGGGTGGTGCTCTCCGCCATCGGCATTCTCCAGCCCTATTCGGCGAACACGGAGGAGCGTGCGCTCCAGCGGGTGACGGGGACGTTGCTGGGTGGGACGCTCGCGGCGGTGATTGCCACGGGGGTGGGGTCTCCGCTGGTGTTGATTCTGGTGATTGGGGTGCTGACGGCGGTCTCCGTGTCGTTGCTGCCGCTCAACTTCGGTGCGTTCCAGATACTGCTCACGCCGGACTTCCTGCTGCTGGCGACGCTGAGCGCGGGGGACTGGAGCGTCGCGGAGAACCGGGCGCTGGGGGTGTTGGTGGCGTGTGTGCTGGCGCTCGCGGGGGTGTGGCTGTTGTGGCCATATCCGGAGCGCAGGCGCTTCCCGGACGCCGCGGCGACGATGCTGCGGGCGGATGGAAACTACTTCAGGCAGGTCGCGGCGAGCCGCAGCGGCACCGAGCCGAAGGTCAGCGCGGCGCGCAGGGACCTGGGGCTCGCGATGATTGACGCGGAGGCGTCCTTCGAGCGGCTCATGGCGGAGTATCGAGGACCTGCGCACCGGCTGGAGCCGGCGATGGCGTTGCTGACGTACTCACGCAGGCTCGCCGCGTCGGTGACGGCGCTGGGGGAGCAGAAGGCGGTGATTCCGTCGTCGGAGGTCCTGGACGTGGTGGCGCACAAGGCGGGCGGGACGCTGGATGTGCTCGCGGACTCGCTGAATCAGGGACAAACGCCGCCGCCGATGCCGGAGCTTCCGTTGCGCCGTATCGCGAACGACCCGGTGTCGGGGCCGTTGGTGGAGCGGGTGCCGCGTCAGCTCGAAATCCTGCATGGCGCGGTGGGGAGGCTGGTGTGGACGTGACGGCTGAAAGCTGACGTCAAAGGCGTGGATGAAAGCGAGGGCTCGGGACCAGCGTCCCGAGCCCTTTCTTCACAGCCTCACCGGTGCATTACAGCGGGAAAGGGCGCGGTTTGCAGTCAATAGACTCGATCGGGGGCAATGTTGATACAGCGGACTCCGTCGTCGCCCAGCCTGGTTCGAACGTCAAATCGTAGACAGGAGGGCACTTGCACGCGGGATACTCAAGCATTTCTCCATCGCAATTGTTGTCTATCGTGTCACAGGCTTCGGAGGCTCCCGGGTTGACGGTCGCACTGTTGTCGTTGCAGTCACCGGAAGCAGCAGCGTAGCCGGCGGGGCGCGTGCAGGCAGAGACCGTGTTGCTCACGACCCCATAGTTGTCTCCATCCACGTCGCGGTACCAGGTGGGCGTGACATTTTCGTCCACCGTGCCGTTGCAGTTGTTGTCCACTGAGTCGCAGACCTCCGACGCGCCGGGCCGAATGGCGCTGTTGCTGTCGTTACAATCGGTGGTGTTCGCGACGTAGCCAGCGGGCTGGGCGCAGGCGAGCGTGGATTGGTCTGACCTGCCATGGCCATCGCCGTCCGCATCGCGATACCAGGTGGGCGTCACATTCTCATCCACTGAACCATTGCAGTTGTTGTCCACCGAGTCGCAGACTTCCGATGCGCCGGGCTGGATGGCGGCACTGCCGTCGTTGCAGTCGGTGGTGTTCGCGACATAGCCAGCAGGCTGGGTGCAGGCGCGCGTGGTCTGGTCCGACCTGCCATGGCCATCGCCATCCGCGTCGCGGTACCAGGTGGACCCGACGTTCTCATCCACTGAGCCATTGCAGTTGTTGTCCACGGAGTCGCAGACCTCCGTCACACCGGGCCGGATGGCGGCACTGCTGTCGTTGCAGTCGGTGGTGTTGGCGACGTAGCCCGTGGGCTGGGTGCAGGCCACTACGGACTGGTCTGACCTGCCATGGCCATCACCGTCCGCATCGCGGTACCAGGTGGACCCGACGTTCTCGTCCACGGTGCCGTTGCAGTTGTTGTCCACGGCGTCGCAGACCTCTGTCGCACCGGGCCGGATGGCGGCACTGCTGTCGTTGCAGTCGGTGGTGTTGGCGACGTAGCCCGCGGGCTGGGTGCAAGCGAGCGTGGACTGGTCTGTCCTGCCATGGCCGTCACCGTCCGCGTCGCGGTACCAGGTGAGCTTCACGTCTTCGTCCACGGTGCCGTTGCAGTTGTTGTCCACGGAGTCGCAGACCTCTGTCGCACCGGGCCGGATGCCGGCACTGCCGTCATTGCAGTCAGTGGTATTCGCCACGTAGCCAGCAGGCTGGGAACACGCGACCACGGACTGGTCCGACCTGCCATGCCCGTCGCTATCCGCGTCGCGGTACCAGGTGGACCCGACGTTCTCGTCCACCGCGCCGTCGCAGTTGTTGTCCACGGAGTCGCAGGCCTCCGTTGCGCCGGGCCGGATGGCGGCGCTGCTGTCGTTGCAGTCGGTGGTGTTGGCGACATAGCCCGTGGGCTGGGTGCAGGCGACCACGGACTGATCCGGCCTGCCATGCCCATCGCCGTCCGCGTCGCGGTACCAAGTGGACCCGACGTTCTCGTCCACGGTGCCGTCGCAGTTGTTGTCCACGGAGTCGCAGACCTCCGTCACACCGGGCCGGATGGCGCTGTTGCCATCGTCGCAGTCACCGGCCGTCGCGACGTAGCCCGAGGGCTGCCGACAGTCCTGCACGGACTGGCTCGCGTTGCCCGCTCCGTCCCCATCTGCGTCGCGGTACCACGCCTGCGTGGGCATCCCTTCGTCCACCGAGCCGTCGCAGTTGTTGTCCACCGAGTCACAGACCTCGGCGGCAGGGCGCTCCTTCTGCACGCATGCGATGACTCCGTGGCTGCAGAACGTCACGCCCGCTCCACAGATGCCCAACTGCTTCGTGTCGCACGTGTCGAGCCCGCCCGGGTTGCCCTCGTCGGCCTCGCCGTCGCAGTCGTTGTCCAGCAAGTCGCACTGCTCCGCGGAGGCGACCTGCGTTTGCTGGCAGACCACGCTGCCGTTCGTGCAGGCGGTGACGCCCGTCGCGCAGACACCGAGCAGCCCCGTCGAACAGCCACCGCCGCCCTCGGGATTGCCGTCATCCACCAACCCGTCACAACTGTCATCCACCCCGTTGCACAGCTCCGGCGCGCCTGGATAGGTCGTGGACGTGTAGTCGTCGCAGTCCAGCTCCTCCACGAAGCCCGGAGACGGCTCGCACGCCTGCTCGGAGACGTACTCGTTGCCGTACCCATCCATGTCGGTGTCGAAGTAGAAGGTATCGATGATCAGCGTGGACCCGGCCACCGTCGTCGGCGTGCTGGAGGCAGTGCCGGTGCCAAGCTGCCCCTGCCCATTGTTGCCCCAGCCCCACACGGGACATCCCGGGCGCAGCGCCAGCGAGTGCTGCGCGCCAGCGGCGATGGCCTTCGCGTCCCCGAAGCCCGTCACGCCCAGCGCCGAAGCGCTGCTCACCGTGGTGCCATCACCCAGCTGACCGAATGCATTGTGGCCCCAGGCCTTCACCAGTCCGTTGCCCATGATGGCCAGTGAGTGGTTATGCCCGGCGACGATGGCGGTGGCCGCGAACACGCCACTGACTGGACCCGGCGTCAGCACGGACGTGGAAGACGCCGCCCCGGTGCCCACCTGGCCGAAGGTGTTCTGGCCCCAGGCCCACACATTGCCGAACTGCTCATCGATGATGAGCGAGTGCCCCGCGCCGGCGGCGATGCCCTTCGCGTTCGGAATCCCCACAATCCGCCGGGGCACCAGCACCGTGGCCCCCGTGCTCCCGGTGCCCACCTGTCCGGAGGTGTTCTGACCCCAGCTCCACACCTTCTCATCCGCATCCAGCGCCAGGACGTGGTTCAGACCCGCGGCCACGGCTCGAATGGTGGGAAGCGCGGCCACGGCGGTGGGCGTGGCCACCGAAGCGCTCGTCGCCCCCGTGCCGACCTGTCCCGCCGTGTTCTGCCCCCACGCCCACACGCGACCATCCACGCCGAGCGCGAGCGAGTAGTTCCCATTGGCCGCGATGGCCTGGATGCCAGAGAGCGCTGTCAGCTGCGCCGGCATCAGCACCGTCCCGCCGGCCGTACCGAGTCCCGCCTGTCCGTTCGCGTTCTGCCCCCACGCCCACACGTTGCCGCTCACATCCAACGCCAGGGAGTGGGCGATGCCGGCCGCGATGGCCTTGATGGCCGGGAGCCCATTGACCTTGAGCGGCTGCGCCTGTGGCACACCGGTGCTGCCCGTCCCCAACTGCCCGGCGACGTTCTGGCCCCACGCCAGGACCTCTCCATCCTTCTTCAAGAAGAGGGAGTGAAAGCCACCCGAGGCCACTGCCTCTGGCACCCTCGTCGCCGTGAGGGTTTGCCGCGTCGTGGCGGCTTCGAGCTCCTGCTCGGGGAGACTCTCCGGCCCACCACAGCTCAGCGTTGTGAGAGCAAGGACTGCCACGCAAGCCGCGAGGCGGCTCGTGGGTTCTACGGACGGCTGTCTGGTCAAGGGCTGCTCCTGGGAATGCCACGAATTACAATGGCTCGGCTTCCCCTGTCATTGACGCGCGGCGACCACGGGGAACCCGAGGGGTCCTTCACATGGCGCTGCTTGGACCCGGGGGAGGATTCCGACCCCAGGCACGCAACTGGAATTCGCGCTTCTCGATAATCTTGTCATGAGCGCCATTCGAGACCTGACCCGCCGTCAGCAGCCGGTGTTCGTCCCCGAGCCTCTGCCCAAGAAGGCTCCGGCGAAGGCCGAGGAGGCCGCCCCGAATCGCCTGTTGCGCGACGAGTCGCGGTTCGAGTCCCGGTCCCCGGCCAAGGCGCCCGTGGAGCTGAATCCGACGGTCCCCGTCAAGGCGCCGGTGCCGGGCAAGGTCGACATCGAAGGCATCGCCAACATCAAGGACCCGGTGGCCCGCAACCACGCCATCACCCAGGGCTACTACGAGCTCTCCAACCAGATGGCGGGCCTGCTCGGCAAGGAGAACGCCAACTGGGCCACCTTCGGTGTCTGGGCTTCGAAGCAGGCGGGCGTGAGCATCCGGCAGGAGGACCTGCCGAAGGCTTTCATGGACCAGCTCAAGGGCGACAACAAGTGGCTCGGTGCGCTGACGAACATCGGCCTGGGCGCTATCAATCCCCTGGCGCCGGCGCTGACGGAGGCCCTGAAGATTCCCATCCGGGACGCGCTGAACCGCGTCAGTGATGCCATCGCGGATGGCAACCAGAAGCTCTTCCGGGACATCGCGCCGGAGTTCCAGCGCTTCACGGAGACCTTCAAGGGCGACACGAAGTACGACGCCGCGAAGGTGGAGAAGTACCTGGAAGGCTTCCCTCCCGGGAAGGAGAACCTCAAGGCCGCCTTCTCCGACTACGCCAAGGCGATGTTCGAGCAGGACCCGAACAAGAAGGCGGAGCTGATGCTCTCCGCCAATGACCGGGTGGGCGTCCACGAGCAGAGCCTGATTCAGGGCGAAGTCGAACGCGCCCTCAACGCCCCGCTCAAGGAGACCTTCGCCCCCATCGTGAAGGCCACGCTCGACGCGGCCGGCAATGCGCTGCCCTTCCCGGCGAACCTCGCCTACAAGGGCGCCAAGGCGGCCGGCCTGGTCGACAAGGCGGTGGACAGCGTCGTGGACAGCCTGACGGGGCAGTTCCGCCAGTTCGCCACCGAGCACATGATGAAGATTGGCCTGCCGGAGGGCAGCCTGAGCCTGGGTGACGACGTGAAGCCCGGGGCGCAGGGCGACTTCCCCGAGCACCTGCGCACCATCGAGAGCGGCGAGCTGAACAAGCTCCTGTCCCAGTACGACAAGACGCCCAACTCGCTGAAGGGCTCGTCGGCCAATGACTGGTCCCAGTTCGACCAGCGCATGAACTACATCGTCGACCTGTTCCGCTCCCGCCAGGGCGACCCGCGCCTCTTCGACGCGCCCTGAGCCGCGTCAGTCGTTGCTGCCGAGGCAGGGCTTGCAGGCGTGGTTCCCCGTCTGGGACACGAACCCGGTCCGCTGTCGCACCACGCGGATGCAGCACCACGTCTGGTTGCACAGTCGTCCCCTCGAGCCGCTACCGTGGAAACCCTGGCGCGGGGACGACAAGAATCGCCAATCACAGCCCGCACCTCAGGTGAAGGCCCTGGCCCTCGTGCCACGGGTGGGCACGGACCTTCCCGCAGCGCACGGACTTCGCTGCTGGCGCGGGCCACCATCGCCCCCAGTGGCGCCAGGCGGGAGAGCCACGCTCGCCCTCTCGTCCGCTCTCTCACGCCTTGGATTTCAGGCGTCCTGCTTTGAATCCAGGCGCTGAAAACCTGCGCTCCGGGCATTGACGGTGCCTCTCCAGGCAGGGCTCACGGCTCGCCTTGACATCACCTCGTGGGTGCGGTTGAACTGCCCGCGATTCGCAATTGCGAATCATTATCAGTTGGCGGTTCCCGAGGAGGACATGGCGACATCGACCCTGCTGATGGTGCTGGGCCTCGCCGTGCTCCGTGGCGTCGCGCTTCCTCCGCTGCTGACCGGCCGTCCCCTGTGGGGGAGGGCGCTGGGGGCGTTCTGCCTCCTCACCTCCGTGGGGTTCGCCGTGAAGGCCCAGGGGCTCGCGGTGGGGCTGACCTGCGCCGCCGTGCTGGCGATGCTGGTGGTTCCCCTCCTCGCGTTCGCGGTGCCGCTGTGGCCTCGCGCCACGCGGTATGTGTGGCCGCTGGGCGCGCTGGGGCTCGCGGTGCTGTGGTGGGGAGGCGCCTGATGGCCCACCAGCATGGAGCCGGCCGTATCGCCGCCGCCGTGACGGGTGCTCCCGGCGCCGCGGTGCTCGCGAGCCTGGCCGTACCGGCGGTGTTACCCGTGCCGGCGGATGTCAGGCTGCTCATCGCGGTGCTCGCAGTCCTGCCCGCCGCCGCCACCGCCGTGTGTCTGGCATTGCTTGCCCGCAGCGCCGCGCGTGCCTGGGCTGTCTCCGCCGGAGTCGCCGCCGTGGCGGCCGTCGTCCTGGTGCTCGCTTGAAGCTCTCTGCCCGTGCCTACGAGATTCTCTGGGATGCCCACGCGTGGGCCGGCGTGCTGTCGTCCCTGGTCCTGTTCGTGACGTTCTTCCTGGGGGCCTTCGCTCTCTTCGCGGAGGAGCTGTCGCCCTGGCAGGAGCCCACGTTCCGCGCGCCCATCGCCGTCCCGGAGGCGCGGGCCGTCGAGCTCGCGCAGCGGCTGGCGGACTCGGAGGCCGCGTCTCGACCCGTGTGGTTCGGCATCTCCCTGCCCACCGCGGAGGAGCCGTGGCTGCGCTTGTGGCGGATGACCGACGGCGCCATCCATCCGCTCTGGTGGGACCCCGTCACCGGCCGGCAGCTCGGGGAGCGCAGCGACCTGGGCGAGTTCCTCAACGCGATGCACTTCCTGGAGCCGATACCCGGCGGACAGCACCTGTCGGGGCTCGCCTCGGCCGTGCTCGTCCTGCTGGTGGGCACCGGGCTGCTGCTCCAGCTCGGCAGGATGATGCGCGAGCTGGTGCAGTTCCGTCCGGGCTCCGCGCGCCGGGTGTTCTGGTCCGACACGCACAAGGTGATTGGCGTCATCAGCGCGCCCTTCCTGCTCGTCTTCGGAATCACCGGTGGGATTCTCTGGCTCGACGACTGGTTCGAGCCCGCCGTGGTGAAGACGTCGATGAAGGGCGACCCGCAGGTGAAGGCGCTCGCCGTGGACTGGCCTGCTCCTCCCGCCGCGTCAGGCAAGCCCGCGGGTGCTCCCGACCTGGCCCATGCGCTCGCCCTGGCGAAGCAGCGCTTCCCCGCGTCGGAGCACTCCTGGTTCTTCTTCGACAACCTCGGTGACGAGCAGGGCATCGTCCATCTCCCCGGGGAGCGCGAGGGCACGCTGCACGCCTTCACCCACGTGCGCGTCTCGAGGACCGGAGAGCTCTTGTGGGCCCGCGACACGGGCGGTGGGACGCTCTACTCGCGGGTGATGGACCCGCTGTACGGGCTTCACTTCGCCACCTGGGCAAGCTTCCCCGCAAAGGTGCTCTACGCCCTGCTGGCCTTCGTCTCCGCGTTCGGCATCCTCGCGGGCAACCTGCTCTGGCTGGAGCGGCGGCGCGCGAAGGCGTCCAGTCGCTTCGACCGCGTGCTCGCGATGCTGACCTCCGGCTTCTGCGCGGGACTCGCGCTGGCGGTCGCCAGCCTCTTCCTCGCCAACCAGCTGCTCCCCGCGGAGCTGTCCGCGCGTCCGAGCTGGGAGCACGCTGTCTTCCTCGCGGCCTGGGGGCTCGGAATCGCGGGCGCCTTCGTCGACGGCGAGCCCGCGCGGTATGCGCGCCGCCTGCTCCTGGGCGCCAGCGCGCTGCTCGTCGTCGTCCCACTCATCGACGGGGCGAGGATGGGGCGGCTGCCCTTCGTCTCGGGCTCGTCGCACGTGCTGGCGACGGAGCTGGGCCTCGTGGCGCTGGCGCTCCTCCTCGCGGGCGCCGCGCGTGCCATCCGGCGCCTCCAGCGCCCCACGCCCGTGGCTTCTCCCTCCACCGTCGAGCCGGACGCTTCAGCCTCCGTGCCGACCTGACCCTCCACGCCTCACCCCCCTCAACGGAGTCCATCATGCGCACCCTCCGCCGTCTCGCCACGGCATCCGCCGCCACCTCGCTCCTGCTCACCACCGCCCTGGTGGGCTGCGGAGACGACGACGAGAAGACGCCGGGCCCGTCCGATACCAAGGAGCCCGTGTACAGCCTGGCCACGTCGGTCTTCTCCCAGGCCGGAAGCGCCACGTACGTGAGCGTCTTCAACTCCCTGGACATCACCGCGCTGGATTTGACGAAGGCCCGCGAGCACTCCGGCTTCGCGACGATTGGCGCCGTTGACGGGATGCTCTTCGTTGGCGCGGGCGAGGCGCCCGAGGTGTCGCGCTACACGGTGAAGGATGACGGCACGCTGGAGGACGCGGGGCGCATCAGCTTCGCCAACTACGGCCTCACCACCTCGCCGCTCTACTTCAATCAGTTCGTGGACTCGACCAGCGCGTACATGTCGCTGGAGGAGTCCCGGCGCATCATCTGGAACCCCTCGACGATGGAGATCTCCGGTCCCGCCGAGGTGCCGGGCGTGGTCCGCGAGCGCGAGGACCTGGTGGTGAAGACGGGCTATGACCGCGCCCGCGTGGTGCGCGGTGAGTATGTGTTCCAGTCGTTCTATTGGACGGATGGCAGCTACTTCAACTTCCTGCCCACCTCGCAGATCGCCATCTACTCGAAGACGGATGACAGTCTGGTGAAGCTGCTGGATGCGCCGTGCCCCGGGCTCGACGTGGCGACGCAGGACGAGGCCGGCAACATCTACTTCTCCAACTGGGTGTTCAGCTCCGCGGCGCCCGTCCTCAAGGAGACCGCGCCCGCCACCTGCATGGTGCGCATCAAGGCCGGGGCGCAGGAGATTGACACCACCTTCACGCGCTCGCTCTCCTCGATGGTCGGCGGCCGTCAGACGGCGGCGTTCCGCTACCTGGGCAATGGCACCGGCGTCGTCGCCGTGTTCCACGACGAGAACCTGACCATCGACGAGAACACCAAGGCCACGGACATCACCAGCGGCCTGCACTGGAAGCTGTGGCGGGTGAACCTGGAGGCCGGCACGGCGTCGCCCATTGAAGAGCTCGGCTTCATCGCGGGCGGTTACTACTCCTTCACGCTGGACGGCCGGACGTTCCTGCTGCTGCCCACGGCCGACTACAGCAAGACGGCCATCTGGGAGCTGGGCGTCAGCGGCGCGCCGGTGAAGCGCTTCGAGACGCTGGGCTGGGCGTACCAGTTCGTGAAGGTGCGCTGAGCCGTCGTGCCCGACGCGCCTGGCTTCGTTCGAGGCCGGGCGCGTCGTCCTTCACGTCCGTCAGTACTCGAGCGTGCCCTTGAGCCAGGCCGCGCGGCCGGGCCGCTCGACGCCGTAGAAGTCGAAGACGCGCGCGTCGGTGACGTTCTCCAGCTCGGCGGTGAGCCCCGCGGTGAGCTTGCCTCGCCGGACGCGGTAGCCGACTCCCGCCGCCTGCACGAACTGGGTGGCGATGGTCTCCTTCGACTCCACCGTGCCCAGGCTCTCCCAGTTGCGGAAGAAGCCCTTCACGTAGCGGGTGCTCCAGAACGGGGACAGCTCGTCCTCCGCCAGCGCCAGCCCTCGCAGGGACACGCGGGCCGTGGCGTTGGCGAAGAGCCACGGACGGTTCGGCAGGCGGCTTCCCTCGAAGGCGCCGAAGGTGCCCTGGCCGGAGACGTTGCGCGGGTTCTGCACGGTGGCGTTGGCGTCCAGGCTGAAGAGGCCGCCTGGTGAACTCCACCCGGCCGAGCCCTCCACGCCGAGAATCCGGGCCGCGTACACGTTCTGGTAGCTCCAGTCCCGGTCTCTCCCCGCGAGCAGGATGAGGTTGTCCGCGAAGCGGGCGAAGCCGTTGAGCTCACCCCGGAAGGTGCCCAGCTTCGTGCGCAGCGGTACCGAGGCGAGGCCCAGGTTCAGGTTGTGGCTGTGCTCCGGCTCCAGGTCCAGGTTCTCCTGGATGAGCACTCCGTTGCCGAAGACCTCGTCGGGGCGCGGCAGGCGCGTGGCGCGCTCGTAGCTGGCCTTGAGGTAGACGGGCGAGCCCAGCCGGAGCCGCAGCGCCGTGCCGCCTCCAAGCTGATGCAGCTCGCGGTCCTTGTTCCGCCAGCCCCCCGTTTCCATCGGCTGCTCGGCCTTGCCCTGGTAGACGTAGTCCTTGCCGAAGAGGATGACCTCCAGCGCGTCGTCGAACAGGTCGACTTCGTATTCGAGCCCGGTGACGAAGGTGAGCTGCGAGCGCTCCGGGGCGAGCCGGTCCGGGTCGCTGGGGCTGAGCTTGCGCCGCTCCTCACCGGTCCGCGCCGTCCTCGTCGGAGCGAAGGCGAGCCGCAGCGTCTGGTGCTCCGCCACGTCCCAGCCCACGTTGACGCGGCCATAGAGGGAGCGCTGCCAGACCGTCTGATCGACGGGGGTCCCACCCAGCTCCCCCGCCACGTCGCGCTGACGGACGCGGTTGCCGAACCAGTCGTAGACCCACTCGCCCACGTCCGTGAGCTTCGTGGCCTGCCACGCGTAGCCCGCCAGCACGTCCAGGTGGACGCTCGGCGACAGCGTCTTCGCGTAGAGCACCTGCGCGCCCAGCGTGTCGGAGTCGTAGCGGGCCTCTCCGTACGGCGTGCCCGACATCACCAAGTTGTGTTGCAGCTCCTTGTCGTGCTGGGAGCCGAAGGCGCGCACGACGAGGCGGTCCGCCCAGGACAGGCCGGTGTAGCCCGCCTCGACGCCACCGCCGAGCGCCTCGTAGCCGTCGTGGAAGCGCTTGACGGTGACGGGACGGAGGCTGCCCCGGTCATCCGCGGCCTCCACGTCGACGGAGTAGTCGTTGTTCGTGGTGTCGGCGAAGAAGTGGGCCCGCGCGTAGAAGCCCTCTTCCGCGGGCTTGTAGCCGCCGCCGAGCGTGAGGCGGAAGGTGCCGAAGGCTCCACCCTGGAGGGACACGGCGCCATGCGCGCCTGTCTCCAGCGGCGCGGAGATGAGGTTGACGGCGCCACCGAGCGCGTCCGCGCCGTAGCGCACCGGCACCACGCCCCGGTAGAGCTGGATGGAGTCCACCAGGTTGACGGGCACGTTGGCGATGCCGAAGGGATAGCCCGAGAGGTCCAGCGGCACGCCGTCCAGGAAGAAACGAATCTGGTCGTCGGTGAGGCCGTTGAGCGCGAACAGCGCGGTGCTGCCGAGCCCGCCCGTGCGCCGCACCTCCACGCCCTCCTGTGAGGCCAGCACCTGGCCCAGGTCTCCAGAGCGCGAGCGAGCGCGCTGGATGCTCACGATTCTCACGGCCTCGGCGGACTGGCGCCGCGCTTCCGCGTCCGAGCGCGCGGAGACGGTGGTCTCCAGCTTCTTCTCCTCGGGGACTGGCGGCGTGGGCTCCGCAATCGCGCCAGGCTCCGCCGTGGGCTCGGCGCCAGCGGGCGCCTCGGGGACGGGAGGCGAGGCAGGCGCGTCGAGCTTGAAGGTGTGGGCCAGCTCAATCTGGCAGGCCACGGCCTCGCCCCGGACGCGCGCGGGCTCGAACTTGAAGGAGAAGCTGGCGGTCCTCACGGCTTCGTCGAAGGCCGCGCCCGCGGAGCGGACGACCTCCGAGTCCGTCACGGTGCCGCGCTCATCGAGCGTGAGTCGAAGGACGACCTCTCCCTCGCGCCCGGCCGCCTGCTCGGCTTCAGGATAGGGAACCCCGACGCTGTCGAGGCGCCGAGGCACCTGGACCTCATCGCCCGGTGGGACCTCCGCCGTGGCCGAGGCCGTGGCTGGAGCGGGCGCCTCCGAGGGGGACGGCGTGGACGGGGCCGGGGAGGCCACCGAGAGGAGCAGCGCGAGGGAGGTGACCGGTGAGAACATCCGCAATCCCGGACTACTTGGTTTTGCGACGCAATCTCAATTGCGCGCCACGGGGGATATCGGGGATTGCGGCGAGGCGGTCAAGGCGCGGGGCCCTCCGCCTCGTCGGGTCCTGCTTCCTCGCTCGCGAGCCTCACGTCACGGGCTCGCGGCGAGGCAGGGGCCTGCTCACTGGACGATGGCGCCCAGCTCCGTCTCGCCCGGCTCAATCTTCGCTTCGGGGTTGGACCAGACGAAGGGGATGCCCGGCTGACGGTACAGGGTGTTGGGGATGTCCTTGGCCAGCTGCGCGTGCAGCTCCGGGAGCTGGGACCAGTGCACGCCGTGCTTCGCGTGGTGGGCGGTGTGGAAGCCCAGGTTGCCCGTCATCAGGTTGTAGCCCCGGTGAACGATGTTGTACGAGGCCTGCGTGTGCTCCTTCGTCTCCAGCCCCACGTGGTGGAAGTAGGTGGCCCAGACGGTGACGTAGAGCGACGCCACCATGGGGAGCAGGAACACGAAGAGGGCGTTGTACCAGTTGTGCCAGAACAGGACGCCGAGCAGCGCCACCTGGAGCGCGCCCATGGCCAGGAAGATGCGCAGGGCCTTCGGGTGTGAGCGCCCCACGGCGTAGGCCCGGGGGTAGGCCTGCAGCGTGTTGATGACGGAGAACTCGACCTCGCCCATGGTGGACCCGTCATCGCGCTTCCAGCGGGCCTCGTCCTTCTCCTGGTCCAGGTAGTTGCGGTGGTGGCCGACCACGTGGTGGAGGAACCAGGCCTGGGACGTCACACCCGTCTGGAAGCCGAAGATGACCTCCAGCAGGCGGTTGGGCAGCGCGTGCCGGAACATGGGCACGTGCTGGTGGTGGTGGTTCCAGGCGCTGATCCACCCCTTGGGAATCACCCAGAGGGCGAGCCAGAGGAGGGGGAGCCACCAGTTTCTCGCCGTGAAGTAGACCGTCAGGTCCAGGGCGAACACCGTGGCGAACAGCAGGACGGGGATGCGGTCTCTGGGATGTCGGAACAAGGTCATGCGGATTCCACAGCGGGGGTGGGACGGGCTCCCAGGGGAGGGTAGAGGGTTTGCCGCTCGCGCGGGACAAGCTTTCCAGAGACGCCCTTCGGAAGCACCACGCCGAAGAAGAAACCCTCCTCGAAGGGCTCCGTCGAATCGACGTGGACGCGTACCCGGGCGCCGAGGGTCGCCAACGCGGTGCGCAGGAACACCATGGCGAAGTCCCCGGCCACGCAGGCCCGAGGGCCCCGGCCGAACGGGAAGAAGTGGCCGCTGCCGAGCGGGTTGCTGGCCGCGCCGCCGTTGAGCCAGCGCTCCGGGTCGAACGTCTCCGGGCTCGTCCAGTGCGTCGCGTCGCGGTGCAGGTGCTGGTTGGAGATCATCAGCGTGGTCTCCGGCGGCACCATGACGCCCGCCAGCTTCGTCTCGGTGGCCGGCGAGCGGCGCATGAGGACGCGCACGGCGGGGAGGATTCGCAGGGCCTCGAAGGCGACGGCCTCGCCCCAGGGCGCTTCGCGGAGCCGCTCATGGGTCAGCGGCTCCTGCGCCAGCGCCGCGGACTCCAGCGCCAGGCGCTCCCCGGTGGCGGGGTACTTCTGGAGCTGGTGGAACGCGCCCACCAGGGTGGTGCTGGAGGAGAAGACGCCGCCAAAGAAGAACGAGCCGAGCAGGTTCGCGTGGACCTGGTCATCCAGCTCCGGCATCTCGCGCAGCGTCCACGACATCAAGTCCACCCGGTGCGCGGCCGGGGCCTGGCGCGCGGCGCGAATCTTGTCCGCGAACAGCCCGTAGAAGCGCTCCCTGGCCGCCGCGAAGCCCTTGGGCACCGAGACGAACCTGAGGGGGAGCTTCGCCTGGATGCGCGCGTCCGCCGCGGCGGCCAGCAGCATGAAGTCGTCGTACGTGGACGTGGGGAGCTTCTCGCCCACCGTGGCCACGCAGAACGCATCGAAGGTCAGCTTGCGCAGCGCGGGCGTCAGGTCGACGAACGACGGCGTCTGGAGCAGCGCCTCCACCGACTCCGCGATGGCCGCTTGCAGCGGCGGCACCTGGGCCTCCTGCCATGCCCGGACCCACGGCTGCGCCAGCGGGTCCATCCCGTGCTTGCGCTTCCAGTCCTCGCCCTGCTGCGCGGTGAACGGCGTGTCGTCCGTGACGGAGTGGCGGATCTGCTCGCCGATGTTGCCCTTCTCGAACTCCAGCCGGCGCGTCTCCATCACCTCCTGGATGACGCCGGGGTCATTGAGAATGAGCGCGGGGGACGGCCCCAGCCAGGCGACGGTGACGGGGCCGAAGTCCCGCGCGTAGCGGGCGCAGACATCCCACGGCTGGGCGCCCAGGAAGTCCCCCAGGTTTCCCAACAGGCCCGGAGTCGGCCCCGGCAGGCTGGCGAGGGGCTTTCGCCGGGCGCCGAAGAACAGGTTGAACAGGCCGCGAGAGAGCAGGTTCGGCACGAGGAGGCCTCCGGTGCTGCTCAGACGGTGATGCCGCAGGGAATCTTGTCGGGCTGCAGGACGGTGTAGGGCACGTCGGCGCGCGCGTTGCGAGCCTTCACCGCCGCCAGCTGGTCTCGCATGCGCTGGTGGAAGCGTTCGCGCAGGGCCAACAACTCAGGCTCCTGGAAGTACTCCTCGCGCCAGCCGAACTCGTTCAGCAGGTACTCCTCATCCTCCCCGAAGCTGGAGAGCGCCCGGCCGATGGCCACCTGCCAGAGGGTCTGGGACTTGCTGGGAATCATGGCGGCGATATCGCTCGGGCCCAGGACGCCCTTCTGACGGGGCGGCTCCCGGCGCATGCACAGGGGCGCGTTGGGTACGAAGGCGTAGTGCTCGTATTGCAGGTAGTTGACCGCCGCGTGCTGGACGCTGACCGTGAAGAGGACGGTGGCGAGCATGTCGACCAGGTCGTCCACGCGGGAGAGCTCCTGGCAGGGCAGCTTGTCGACGGGCAGGCCGTGCTCGGTGAGGTCCTTCCACCAGCTTTGCATCTCGGTGTCGCCCTCGAGGTCCGCGTCGGTCCGATAGAAGTGCCGGAGCACCCCGCCGACGTACTCCTCGAAAGCATCCCACAAGGGGAGGGCGTCGTCGCGGTAGGGGTAGTAGGGCAGGACGTCAGGGGACAGCACGCCCCGGCGCTCGAAGTCCGGCCGAGGCTTGTTGTCCATCAGCTTCCAGCGCTGGTACCCCTTCTTGCCGAGCTGGAGGTGGCCCTTGTCCGGTCCCCCGGTGGCGATGAAGTCATCGAACACCCCGCCCTCGGCGAGCAGGCCCTTGCGTGCTCCCTCGTTGATGGCGAGCGTGTAGCGGAAGTGCCGGCGCAGCAGCTTGTAGACGGGGTGCGGGTCCGGGAGGTTGCGCATCGTCGCCATGACGAAGGGCTCCGCCACGAAGTGGGTGCGCAGCGCGTGGCCCACCATCTGGTGCGTGTTGCCCTCGCTGCAGCGGACGTAGATTTTCGCCGCCAGCCAGTCGTACTCGCCGTCGTTCGGCGTGAAGACCGGGTCCTTCTGGGGGTCGCGCCCCAACTGGATGGCGAGCGGGCGGAGCTGCCGGGTGTCGTCCAGGTACAAGAGGCAGCGGGACGCCGGCGCCCAGCGCCGCTCCTCGACGCCCCCCTCGTTGACCTTCCGGTACATGGGGATGTCGTCGAGGATTTCGAAGTCGAGCAGGAAGATGCGCTTGCTGTCGAGCGCGAGCGCCAGCGTGGTGCCGGGCGACAAGAGGCCGCGCACGTCGTCATCCGTCAGCGGCATGCCCTGGGGCAGGCTGGGGATGAGCGTGATGTGCAGCGGGTTGATGCCCTGCACGGCCTGCCGGGCGAACTCGTAGTCGTCCTTCCACCGCTGGGAGAGCTGGGGGACTTCCAGGCCCTTGAAGAAGTCGAAGATGTCGACGAGCCCGTTCCACGCGCTGGACAGCATGGGCAGGTGCAGCTTGATGGACGCCAGCGTCTTGGCGATGACGACCTCGTAGCTGCCCTCCGTCAGCCCCCGGTACAGCTCGTCCTTGGGCAGGGGCCGCGCCTCGCTCAAGTCCAGCGCGCCGGGGAGCCCCTCGGTGGCCGAGGCGGCACGCCAGGGATACAGCTGCTGACGGTGCTTGAGCAGCTCGCGCCGCGCCATCGACTCGCGGGCGTGGTTCACCTGTCGCGAAAGCTTCGCGGAGCCCTCGAGCACGTCCACCGTGGCGCCGCCCTGCACCCACCGGAAGAACGGAAAGCGCCATGGCCTTCCCTCCGACGTGACGTGGGCCCAGTCCATCAACCAGTCACCCGCGACGCCTCCCGCGTTGGTGAAGCGCAGCAGGACCAGGTCGCCCAGGTCCATGGATTTGACGGAGTAGACATCCTCCGCTCCCGCCTCGAAGTCATTGTGGAAGCGCTTGTCCAACGCGTGCGGTCCGCTCTCCCCCAACGTGCCCACCAGGGTGACGGAGATGTCTGCATTCGTGCCCGCGCCGAGCTTCGCGCTGGTGCGAATCTTGATCTTGTACTCGACAGTCATGGAACCCTCTACGGAACGGGGCAGACCGTAGGACGGGGAAAGCGAGGGCTGCAAGCCATGGTACCCTCCCCGCGGACGGATGCAGGCGTCGCTCAGCGCACGGAATCAGCGAAGGTTCCAGTGGCCCTGTCATGAATGAGGGACACCCGTGGAGGTTGGGCTGATGACAGACGGTGGCACGGACAGGCCCGAGGCCAGGGGCAGGGGACGGGGATGATGTTCGCGGTGCTGCGTCGGTGGATGGGCGCTCTCGGGTTCAGAGGACGCGAGAGTGGCGGGAATGAAGTGCTGGACGCCGAGGAACTGGCGCGGTGGTACTCGGGACTGAAGCTCGAGGAGCGGCTGGCCCTGAGTCGTCAGCTCGCACCTCGGGTCCGTGCGGGTCGCACCGTGCGGGACCCCTCCACGCTGCCCGCGGTGGTGGTGGGACGTCTGGTTTTCGAGCAGGACGGCGCGGATGGCCCCATCCCCTTGCATCACATCAAGGTGGAGCTGTGGGACCGGGACTTCGGCGCGCCGGATGACTTTCTCGGGGTGGGTTTCACGGACCCTGAGGGTGGGTTTTCGGTCCGCTACGACCCCGCCGACGCGGGCGTGGGAGACCTGCCGGACCTGGAGGTCCGCTTCTTCGAGCCGCAGCACACCTTCCGTCCGGACGGGCAGGTGGTGGAGACCTGGAGGCGCATCGGCTCCGAGCATGGGCCGGACGACCACGGGGGACTGCACCACGACTTCGGGACGGTGAGGCTGCCGTATTGGGAATACGATTCGACGACGCCGCTTGCCCGCCTGCTCGTGACAGAGGAGGGGACGCCGCCCACGGCCTATGCGCCGGGCCGCGCGCTGGCGATGTTGAAGGCCGTGGCGCCGATAGAGCTCGTCAAGCGCGGGCACCTGCTCCAGGGGAAGCTGGGACAGGCTCCCGCGCTCGACAAGATTCAAGCGGACTATCCGGAGGCGCTGACGGTGCGGATGGAGCGCGAGTCGCCGGGCTCCACGCGCACGGATGCCTTCTTCGGAGAGCGGCTGCTCAACGGCATGTTCTCCAGCGTCCTCGACAGGGACCCGGAGGCGGCCGGAGAGGCGAACGCGTTCCGGCTCTACTACCCGTGGAACGCGTATGAGCAGGATGGCATCCACTGTCTGCCGGATGTGGACGTGCGGCTGCGGCTGGTGGAGGAGCGGCTGTTGCCGGTGCGCATCATCCTGGGCCTGCGTGAGCCTGGCGCGACGGCCCCTGGCTCACCGGTGACGCGGCGGAGCTTCACTCCCGCGGATGGCGCGGGCTGGGAGGCCGCCAAGCGGATGGCGCGGGTGAGCGCGACGCTGGACACCGAGCTGGGCAACCACCTGGGGCAGTGTCACTTCAACGTCGAGCAGTACGCCATCGCCGCGCATCGCAACCTGCGAAAGAGTCCGCTGCGCTGGCTGCTGATGCCGCACCTGCGCGAGGTGGTGCTCATCAACCGCTCCGCCAACGGCTTCCTCGTCGGGCCCACGGGCTACATCACCCGCGCGAGCGCGCTGACGGAGCGGGGCGTGCAGTCGCGGCTCCAGCACCTGCTGGGCAGCTACGACTGGAAGGGCTTCGAGCCCGCGCCGCCCGTCTGTGAGGGACACCGCTACGCGCGCGCAGCGGGGCTGTTCTGGAAGCTGTTGGGCGAGCACGTGGACGCGTTCTTCGTGGAGCACGGCGCGGCGCTGGAGGCCGAGTGGCGCGAGGTGCGGCGCTTCTCGGACGACCTGGTGGCGCACTCCGCGCCGGCCTTCGTGTGTCGCTACCTCCGGGCGACGGTGCCGGGGAAGGCCGCGCCGTGGTTCGTGCGCTCCGAGCGCATGGACCTGGACGCGAAGACACAAGGGCCTGGGCCCAAGGCCGTCAGCGCGGTGACGTGGACGGACGTTCCCCAGCCCGGGGAGCTGGAGTCGCTCAAGCGGCTGTGTCGGTATGTCATCTTCTTCGCGACCTTCCGTCACGCGTGGGCCAACAACCTCCAGTGGGACGACGCGGGCGAGGTGCTGTACGCGTGTCTGGGATTGCGCTGGGGCAAGGGTGGGGCGCTGTCGACGGAGGCGGACCTGGACGTGGCGCCTTCACCAGAGGAAGCCACGGAGATGCTGTGGATTTCGTGGATGTTGTCCAAGACGAACTACGGCTTCCTCCTGTCGAACGAGGAGGATGACGTGCACCCCCGGTTCGTGGAGCTGTTGCGCGCACACGCCGCCGAGTTCTCCGCGCTGGGCCTGGACATCAGGACGGTCAGCTCGCGCATCAACATCTGAGCGGAAGCTGTCATTCGCCAAAGTTACGCTGGCGATGGTGGTAGGTTTCCAACGCCTCACGGAAGTCCTCGTGAGTGAAGTCGGGCCAGAGCACCGGGGGGAAATAGCACTCGGAGTAGGCGCTCTGCCAGGACATGAATCCGGACAGGCGATGCTCCCCGGAGGTCCGGATGATCAGATCGGGATCCGGTTGGCCCGTCGTAAACAGCTTCCCGGCGATGTCTTCGGCGCAGAGCGTGGAGGAGAGCTGCTCGAGGGGTGTGCCGTTCAAGGCGTGCTCGGCCAGCAGCGCGCGCAGGGCCCAGACAATTTCATCCCGTCCACTGTAGGCAATCGCGACATTGACATTCATGCTGTCGGATTTCGCCGGGAGCCGGGTCGCCAAGGTCAGCGAGTTCGCGATGCCGGGGGGGGCAGTTGGGAGGTTTCGCCAAGAGCCCGTATGCGCCAACGCCCATCCGCCGCGAGCTCATCAATCAGGTTCTTGATGATGGAAAGCAGGACACCGAGCTCGCGGCGATTGCGACGCAGGTTCTCGAGTGAGAGCACCCAGACGGTCACCCAGCGGATGCCCGCCTCGTCACACCATTCGAGAAACTCATGCACCTTGGCCGCGCCGCGCGAATATCCCTCCTGGGCGTCCAGGCCATGGGTTCTGGCCCAACGACGATTCCCGTCGAGGATGACCGCGATATGTCGCAAGGGTGTACTCAAGGTGCAAGGCCGAGGGTTGGGTGCTTTCGGTGTCCTTCATGCTCGGCGAGTGACAGCGCCCACAGCGGGAAGATGCGCAGATAGGTGTCGTAGTGGATGGCGCAGGTGCGACTGAAGACGCCTGCCTTCGGCTCGCCTGGCCACCGGCCCTCGGCTTCCTGTCGCGCGCGCAGCCACGCCACACCCCGACGCGTGGCCTCCGAGTCGGCCTCTTTAGCGGCCATGAGCGACAGCAGCGCCCATGACGTCGTCACCGCATGTCCCGTGGGCCCGTCCACCCAGCGACGCTCACGGCAGCTTTGGATGGTCTCGCTCCAGGAGCCGTCCTCGCGCTGGTGCTCCTCGAGGAAGCGGACCGCCCGGCGCAGCGCGGGGTCTCCAGTTCGAGCGCCACCTGCGACGAGGCCCGTCACCCCGAACCACGTGCCATAGCTGAAGCACACGCCCCACGAGCCCTCCCAGCCTCCGTCCGGCCGCTGCGTGCGGCGCAGGAAGTCCAGGCCGTGCGAGATGGCTTGACCCACCGGCGCATCGGGTTGGAAGTTTCGCCAGGCGATGAGGGCCTGGACACAGGCGGAGGTGCACTCGACGTAGCTTGCGTCCACCATGATGCCGGAGAACACGTCCGAGGGATTGAACCGCTCCAGCCAGTGGGGTCCCCGCGTCAGCTCGTAGGTGGCCCATCCCCCGTCGCGATTCTGGAGCGAGAGGATGAACTCCACGGCCTGGGCCAGTCGCTCGCGAGGCACGCGGTTGAGCCCCAGCGGCTCCAACAACAGACACGCCTTCACCGCCTCCGCGGTGCAGTCGCTGATGGGCCAGCCGTGGGCTCGCGTGCTGAAGGGCCAGCCCCCTCGGCTCGGATGTCGGTGGAAGCGCTCGGCGCGCGGAGAGTCCTCCAACACCTGCTCCGACTCCAGGAAGCGGGCCGCGCGCGCGAGCGGGGCCCGTGCCTCCTCCTGACCGGAGGCCACCAGCGCCTGGACCGCGAACGCGGTGTCCCAGAGCTGCGAGGAGTTGTAGCCGTTGACCGTCACTCCCTCCGGGGTGTGCTGGAGGTAGTCCGGCAGGCGCTCCAGGTGGGCGCGCACCTCGGGGCCGTCTGGCCGGGCCAGGTGCCACACCACGGCGTTGAGCACCTTGTTGATGGGCCCGATGCAGATGAAGTGCGTGGCCTCGTCTTCGCCGCGAATCTGCGCCAGCGACTCCTCCAGCGCCCGGGCGCGGAGCCGCCTGGAATGCACCCGCTCGTAGAGCCCGAGCACGCGATTCACCGCCCGCAGCCATGCGCCGCGCGGGGTGTAGACGTCGGTGGCGGCGACCCGGTTGCGCGCCGCCTTCCAGTCCACGTCCACGTAGGGCAGGGGATACAGCTCGCGCCGCAGCTCGGCCAGCAAGGGCGTCTCGGCGGCGCGCGCGCGGCGGCCATGGAGCCAGCCCATGGGCAGGTACACCATGCGGCAGTGGCACCACAGGCGCGACGGATGGAACGGCAGCGCGCGCGGCAACAGCCACAGCTCCGGCGGCGTGGGCGCGAGCCCGTCGTATTCGTAGAGCCCCAGCAGGGCGAGGATGGCCTTGCCCCAGGAGCCGCTGCCCAGCGGTCCGCCCCGAGGGAGGAACCAGGCCCGTGCGCGGACGAGGCCCTCGTCCTCGGCCTCGACACCGAGCAGCCGCAGCGCCACGTAGTTGAGCACCGTCGTGAAGACGAGGCTCGGTGACTCCACGTCCAGCCCCCAGCCGCCGTCCTCGTTCTGACGGGCGCGAGCGTAGGAGACCAGCCCCTCCCGGGTGCGTGCGTCCGGAGCCCGTCCCATCACATACAGCCCGGCCACGTAGACCGGACTCAAGAAGAGGGGCCCGCTGTAGTCGCCCTTCCAGGAGCCATCCGCCTCCTGGGTCCGGGCAAGCACGTCACGGGCCCGCTGCGTCATCGCATCGCCTCCACCCCCTCGGGCACACGCGAGCACTCCGCGTAGAACGCCCGGAGCGCCGCATCCGAGGCCACCCGCTCCTGCGTGAGGAGCATCGCATTCAGCACCGCGTCCCGGCCGAGCTTCACCGGCGCGGGGTCGAACACCGCGGGATTCCCCTCCACCACGTTGAGTGTCATCACCGCGAAGAAGAGAGGGTACAGGCAGAACAGCCGGAGCCCTGGCTCTTCGGGTGGAAGCGCCAGCGAGTATTCGAGCGCATCATCCAGCTCGCGGCGCGCCACCGCCACCAGCTCCGTGTGCAGCGCCATCGCCCGTGCGCGATTGCCTGGCAGGGCGAGCGTGGCCGGCTCCAGGCCATACGCCGCCATCCGGTCCAGCGGCAGCCAGCAGCGTGCGTTGTCCAGGTCCTCGCGCACGTCCTTCAGGATGTTGACGAGCTGCAATGCCTTGCCAAATGCGACGGCCTTCGGGACGAGCAGGGCCTGTCTGGCGGGAGTGACGCAAGGCGAGTAGTCGATGAAGAGTCCGGTCAGCATCTCGCCCACCACGCCCGCCACGAAGTAGCAGTACGTGAGCGTCGTCTGGAGGTCCGGCAGCCCCAGGACCTGCCCGGTGCCTCCATGCTGTCGCTGAATCTGGCTCATGCCATCGGTCATGATGCGCATGCAGCGCTGGACGTGGGGGTGGACCCAGGAGGGGAGCGAGGCCAGGGTCTTCAGCACCGTGGAGATGCCCATGAGGAGCTCCACTTCGGCCTCGGGCGCGGACGCGCGCAGCGCCGACGTGGCCCGGCGGGCGAAGGCCGGGGCGCGTGCTTCCCAGCCCGGCTCCAGCCTCACGAGCCCCATCAGTTCGTCGAACAGCTCCTCCTGGAACGGCAGGCGGGCTTCATCTTCCAGCGTGTCCGCGATGCGGCAGAGCAGGTAGGACACCGTGACGGCGAGGTCCAGGGGCTCGGGCAGCAGGGGGATGTTCAGCGCGAACGTCCGGGAGACCTTGGGGAGCACCGCTCGGCAGAACGACTCGTCCAGAGCAACCATGGCTTCCTCCGCTGCGTCATGTCGTATCCATGACCAGTAGTTGCGTCATGGGGGTGGCCTGCGTGCATGACGTCGATGTGGTGATTGTGGGGGGCGGCCCCGCGGGCTGCGCCACGGCGGCGGCGCTCGCCGACCTGGGGCTGTCCGTGCTGCTGGTGGACGCGGGCGTGGACCGCCACAAGCAACTCTCGGGGGAGCTGCTTCACCCCGCGGGAGTGCGGGCCTTGCGCGGGCTCGGTTTCGGCGACGTCGTGGACGCCTGGCCGGCGCAGCCCGTTCATGGCTTCGCGGTCGTCTTCTCCTCCCCCGCGCGCACCGTCCTGCTGCCTTATGGGCATGGCGACACCGGCCTGTCGCTCGAGCACGCCACGCTGACGCTTCCCCTGCTGGAAGCAGTGGCCCGGCGACCGGGCGTCACCCTGCTGACCCGCGCCCGCGTGACGGCCGTGGAGCACAACGACGCGAGCGGCGTGCGGCTGCGCTTCGCCCATGAAGGCGTCGAGCACACGGTGAGCGCCCGGCTGCTGGTGGCGGCGGACGGACGCGCGTCGCCCGTGCGGCGGATGCTGGGCATCGCCGAGCACTTCACGCGCATCTCCACCATGCTGGGCCTCACCGTGGACAGCGCCTGCCTGCCATACCCCGACCATGGGCACCAGTTCGTGGGGGGGCCGCTGCACACGCTGGCCTATCCCATCCAGGCCGGGGTGGCGCGGGTGATGGTGGACCTGCCCTTGGGCAGCACCGCCGGGATGCTGAAGGAGCGGCCGGAGTTGCTGCGCACGCTGCCCTCCGCGCTGAGGTCCGAGGTCCGTCGGGCGCTGGCGGAGGACCGGACACCGCGCATGACCTCCAATGACGACCGCCTCTCGGCGCGGGTGCACGTGGGGAGCGCCGTGCTGGTGGGCGATGCCGCGTCGTGCTGCCACCCGCTCACCGGCAGCGGCATGACCTCGTGCTTCCACGACGCGCGCGCGCTCCAGGACGCGCTGCGCCTCCACCGGGAAGACCTCCCCCTCGCGCTGGAGCGCTATGCGAGTGCGCGGCGTCCTGCCCAGCGCACCCGCGTCGCGCTCGCCTCCGCGCTCTACGAGGCCTGCGCCGGACAGGACGAGGGCATGCGCGCGCTGCGCCAGGGGATGCTGCACTACTGGGAGCACAGCCCGCGCGGAGCCAGCGCCTCCATGGCCCTGCTCGCGTCCGAGGAGTCGCGGATGCGGGTGATGACGCGTGAGTACCTCTGCGTCGTCGGCCATGCCCTGGTGGGCATCCGCCCGTCGCGCCGGCAGCCGGTGGGGCTCCGGGCCGCCGTGCCGCTGCTGCGCTCGGTCGGGCCGCCCCTGCGAGATGCCGTGTCGACCACGATGGAGCAGATGGGGAACTGGTGGCATTGTCGCGTCGGCCGTCCTGTCTACACGCTCGCCTGCTCGGGCAGGGCCTCACCCAAACGCGCCTTGGCATCCAGCTGATAGCTCCGGCCGCGCCAGTCCACCTCGCGCGACAGCCGCGCCGACAGCGCCACGCCCGCGCCCAGCAGCGGCAGCACCGCGGGCACCCAGTAGTGTCGGGGGGAGATGCGCGGCCCGTTGCATTCCCGCTGGAGCCGGAGCTGGCTCCACACGGAGAAGCCGATGGGCAATGACGCCACGGCCGCGTGCCCCCACTTCCTCCGCGTGACGGCCGCCACCAGCCCTCCCCACGCGAGCCAGCCCATCACCCCGCGCACCCAGTTGGGACGCGCGAAGTTCCAGGGGAGGCCCGCCTCCGAGAAGAGCACCCACCGCCGGAAGATGCGCAGGAAGGAGCGCAGCTCCAGCTGTCCCGTGACGATGCGCAGGGGGGTGTGGATGACGCGGTTCTTCCACCCCGCCTCGTGCAGCCGGCGCCCCAGGTACATGTCATCGACGAACTGACCCGCGGCGCAGCCCACGCCGCCAATGTCCGTGAGCGCCTCCCGGCGGAACACCATCAACTGCCCCATGATGAAGGGCAGGGCACCGTCGGGCCCGGCCGCGCGCGCCACCGACGAGCCGTACCAGGCATTCACCAGGAGCCCGTAGCCCACGTCTCCCGCGAGGGGCGCCTCCGCCGCCGCGTAGATGGGGGCGAACGTCGCGCCCGTCCGCTCATCCTCCAGCAGCGCGCTCACCAGCGCGGTGAGCACCCCGGGCGCGGGCCGCGTGTCGGAGTCGCTGAAGGCCAGGAGCGTGCCTCGGGCGCGTGCCACGCCCATTTGCATGGCATTGAGCTTTCCCGTCAGGCCGCGCGGAGGCTCTCCCGCCACGAGCAGCTCCACCCGCTTCGCGCGCGTCGGCCAGGCGCCAAGCTCCTCCCGGGTGACGGCGAACGCGGGGTCCTCCTCGCTGTCGAAGACGAAGAGCACCTCCCACTCACCGGGATAGTCCAGGTCGAGCAGCGCGCGGACGTTCTGCCGCGCCTCCACGTCCAGGCCCCGGATGGGGCGGATGACCGTCACCGAGGGCGGCTCGAACTTCCTCGGGGCCGGGACAGGACGCCGTCGCAGGCCCGCCATCAGTCCCCGGTGTCCTTGGGCCAGCACGCCGAGCGCCGCCGCCCCCGCCGCCACCCACGCCACGTCCCGCGTGTTCATGGCCGCACCTCCGTCCTTTCGTCCTGGGCCGGCTGAGCCGGTCGAGCCGGCGGGTGCCCATGGTGTCCGGGTCCCCACCAGTTCAGGTCTCCCATCAGGCGCATCATCGCGGGGACGATGAGCACGCGGACCAGCGTAGCATCCAGCGCCACCGCGATGGCCATGCCCAGCCCCATCGCCTTCACCACCACCACCGACGCCAGCGCGAACGCCGCGAAGACGGCCACCATGATGGCCGCCGCGCTGGTGATGAGGCCTCCCGTCTGCTCCAGTCCTTCGGCCACCGCGTGCGTGTTGTCACCCGTGCGCAGCCACTCCTCGCGGATGCGGCTGAGCAGCAGCACCTCATAGTCCATGGACAGGCCGAACAAGGCGCAGAACAGCAGGATGGGGAGCGACGGCTCGATGGGCCCCGGCTCGAAGCGCAAGAGCCGGTGCAGGTGTCCTTCCTGAAAAATCCAGACGAGGGCCCCGAACGAGCCCGCCAGCGAGAGCAGGTTCATCAGCAACGCCTTCAGGGGCAGCACCACGGAGCGCAGGAGCACGAAGAGGACGATGCACGTCATCCCCATCACGAAGCCCACGGCGGCGGGGGTGTAGCGCTTCAGGAAGGCCGTTGCGTCCACGTCCGTGGCCGTCTGCCCTCCCACGAGCAGCTTCCCGTCCCCCACCGAGCGCTCCTCGCGCAGCGTCCGGACCAGCTCGCGCGCCTCCTTGCTGCTGGGATGCGCGGACGTCAGCACTTGGAGCACCGCCACGTTGCCCGTGAGGTACGCATCCCGCGCGACGCGCAGCTCGGGAGGCAGCATCTCCGGAGGCGCGGCGGCCAGTTGCTGATACGCGGCCTTGTCCATGCCGGGCGCCAGGTCCACCGCGCTCTCCACGCCCACCACGCCGGGCAGCGCCGCCATCCTCCGGCTCGCGTCGAAGAGGGCGGCGGCCCGCTGGGGGGTGAAGGGTTCTCCCGAGGGAAACTCCACCGCCACCAGCACCCTCGTGGCGGCCTCGCGCGGGAACAAGCGGGCCAGCGTCTCCGCGCCCCGGCGGGCCTCCGTGTCGGGGGGCAGCGCGGTGATGTCCGTGGCGGCCAGCTCCAGGCGCCGGAACGGCAGCCCCATGGCCAAGAGGAGCGTGAGCGTGGGCAGCAGCACGAGCCAGGGATGTTTCATCACCCACCGGGCCAACGCGTGCCACAGGCCGCTGCGCCCCGTGGCGCGTCCGAAGGGCAGCCGGCCCTTGTCCACCCGGGGCCCGAGCCACGAGAGCAGCGCGGGCAGCACGGTGAGGGCGAAGAGCACCGCGAAGGCCACGACGAGCGCGCCGCCCAGGCCCATGGCGCTCAGATATGAGCCGCGAAAGAAGAGCAGCCCCGCCAGGCCCACCGTGACGGCCAGGCCGGAGAACGCCACCGCGCGCCCCGCGGTGTCCAGAGTGCGCGTCAGGGCCTGCTCCGTCGACAGGCCTTGCGCCAGCTCGCCCCGGAAGCGGCTCACGATGAAGAGTGAGTAGTCGATGGCCACGCCCAGCCCGATGAGCGACACCACGTTGAGCGTGTACTGCGCCATGTTGGTGACGCGCGAGAGCAGCAGCACCCCCGCCACGCCGCAGAGCACGGCGAGCCCGCCCACCACCAGCGGCAGCATGGCGGCCACCACCGTGCGGAACACCCAGAGCAACACCAGCAGCGCCAGCGGGAAGGAGATGAGCTCCGCGCGCAGCAGGTCGTGCTCCAGCAGCTGGTTGAGCGCGGCGAGGAAGGCCACCTTGCCCGTCAGCGTGGTGTCGAGTCGCGGGTCCTCCAGGGCGGCGCTCACGGCGGGAAACGCGGCGGTGGCCTCTCGCTCGCCGCCCTTCAGGCGCACCAGGGCCAGCAGGTCGTGGCCCGTGCGAGACACGAAGCGGGCGCGGAACTCCGCGGGCGCGTCCACCGGCGACACCACGGCTTCGACCTCCGGCAGTCTCCGCACACGTGCGAGCACGTCCGCCACGGCCTGGGTGAAGCGCGGCTCGTCCGTCTTCCAGGTGTCGTGGTGGAAGATGACCGCCAGCGTCTGGTCCGTCGAGCCCGCGGCGGCGGGCCGGGCCAGCGCCTCCGCGCGCGCGGCCTCGATTCCGTCGATGGTGCCGGTGGTGAGGTGTCCTCCCTGGAGCAGCACCCAGATGGCCAGGGCCAGGAACACGACGGCGCCCCCCAGCACCCTGCTCCGGTGCCGATGCACGCCCCGGGCGAGCCGGGCGAACAGGGAGGGTGACGCCGTCGCGTTGCTCATGGCGCGGGGACTTCCTGGAAGGATGCGAGGATTTCCCGCGCCGTATCGACCTTGACGTTGCCGCGCTCCACCAGCAGCAGCGCCACCCGCTCCACGTCCACGCCGCGCGCGCCCGCCGTCACCGCGACACAGCGGGCATGCAGCGCCATGTGCCCCTTCTGGATGCCCACCGAGCCCAGCGCGCGCACCGCCGCGAAGTTCTGCGCCAGCCCCACCGCCGCGAACACCATGGCCAGTTGGCGCACGTTGTCGACGTGCAGGAGCTTGAGCCCGAGCTGCGCGCCGGGATGTATCTTGATGGGGCCGCCCACCAGGCCCAGCGCGAGCGGCAGCTCGATGCGGCCCACCAGGTGCCCCTGCTCCAGCGTCCAGCGGGACAGCGGCCCGTAGCGACCATGCCGGCAGGCGTACGCGTGCGCGCCGGCTTCAATCGCGCGCCAGTCCTGGCCCGTGGCGATGGCCACCGCGTCGATTCCATTCATCACGCCCTTGTTGTGCGTGGCCGCGCGGTAGGGGTCCGCCTCCGCGAAGCGGCTCGTCTGGAGGATGCCCTCGGCGATGTCCTCGCCGGGCAGGCCGAAGTCCGCCAGCGCCTCCAGGGGAATGCGGCAGGAGGCCCGAGCCAGTCGCTGGTCGGCGAGGTTGGACAGGATGCGCGCGAAGACCCGTCCCCCCGTGAGCTGCTCGATGAGCGGCGCGATGCCCTCCGCCATGGTGTTGATGAGGTTGGCGCCCATGGCCTCCTGCGTGTCCACCAGCAGGTGGACGACGAAGACGGGCTCACCGTGGGGCCCTTCCGGCGCGGGGAGGATGCGCACCTGCACGTCGCGAGCTCCTCCGCCCCGCTGCTCCAGCGCGGGGTGGAAGCTGTTGGCGAGCGTGAGGATCTGCTCCCGGCCCGCCAGCACTCGCGAGCGGGCGACCTCCGGCTTGCCGTAGCGGGTGAGCTGCACCTGTCCAATCATCATCGAGGCATCCGCGTCCGCGGTGAACCCGCCGGCCTCGCGCACCAGCTTCGCGGCGAAGGACACCGCGGCCACGACGGACGGCTCCTCCACGACCATGGGCACCAGGTGGTCACGCCCGTTGACGGTGAGGTTCAACCCCAGGCCCAGCGGCAGGGAGAACACGCCCACCGCGTTTTCGATCATCTGGTTGACGATGTCGAAGGTCGGTGCGCCCTGCGGCGTGAGCGCCCGCAGCTCCTCCGCCGTGACGTCTCCGCGCAGCGCCAGCTCCATCCAGCGCTCTTCCACCCTGCGGCGGTGGAACCCTGGCATGCGGGAGCACCGGGTGCCCGGCTCGAATTGAGAAAAGCCCTCGTCCACCCCTTCCGACATGCACGCCCCCCATGACTCCGCTCATCAATCACCATGGGAACTGGTGACGACGGACGGAGTTGGGCAGGGGCCCTGGGGCTTTCGGCCCGGGCGGGGTCCACGAGCGGACGGCGCGGACCGAGACCGTGGACCTCCGGAACATTCCGCCGCGTGCCCGCCCCTCCCTCGGGTACGAGCGGCGTGCTCAGTGGGCGAGCATCAGCCACAGGCCCACCAGCAGCATCCAGCCGAACACGAGCGCCTCCACCGTTCGCTGAATCAGCCCGCGCACGGGGGACTCGAAGGACAGCGCGACCATGCCCAGGAGGACGAGCTTGCCCACCGCGCCCGTCGGTGTGGAGAGGGACGCCAGCGCGGGCAGGTCCTCGAACACGCGCTGCAGCTCGGTGAGGCCGCCGCCCGCGCCGAAGTAGCCCAGGCCGGCGACCAGGTTGTGCATCTGGTTCTTCCACGTGCCCCAGAATGGCGCGCCCTCGTCGCAGGGGAACACCGCCGCGCCCACGTAGCTGACGCCCAGGAGCGACAGCAGCACCAGCCCGGTGATGGATTCACCCTCCGACGCGAGCCGCGCGTTCAGCACGGCGGCGAAGCCCATGACAGCGAGCCCCGCGGGCGCGAAGCCGAGCCACGCCACCCGCTTCGCCTCGGGGGCCCCTGACGCGCCCAGCTCGCTGATGGTGTGGCGCAGGTGGCTGTAGCCGGGACGGCGTCGCGCGAACCACCACGGCGGCACGGCGGTGAGCGTCGCGGCGAGCAGCGCCGTGAGAAAGACCTGAGGGCCCATGAATCTATTCCAAGGGGGCTGGGGGCCCGGTGAAAGGGGATTCGAGCCCTGGGGGTAGACCGATGCTCGGGACATCGTCAGATTGCAGGGGCTTTCGTCATGAGGAGGATGTCATGTCGCATCGCAGCCGACTCGCGGGCTTCATCATCGATTGTGAGACCGGGGACGTGCGCACCGCCGCCACCTTCTGGAGCCAGGCGCTGGGCCTTGGCGTGGGCGAGCTCGAGGTCGAGGGCCCCGCCGAATACGTGGGCCTCCAGAACGCTCCCGCGGGGCTGAACATCGAGGTGCAGAAGGTCTCCCACCCCTCGCGTGTCCACCTGGACATCGAGGCGGATGACCAGGACGCGGAGGCCGCGCGCCTGGAAGCGCTGGGCGCCAGGCGCATCGGCTGGGTGAAGCGCTGGTGGGTGATGGAGGCGCCCACGGGCCACCGCTTCTGCATCGTGAAGATGAAGAACCCGGACCAGGGCCCGCCACCCACTGTCTGGGGCTGAGTCGCGTTGGAGCGCTCGGGGACTCAAAGCGTGCCGGCGACACTGGCGCGCAGGCGGCGGAGCCCCTCGTCGATGCCGTCCAACGTGAGCGCGCCGTAGCCCAGCACCCAGCCATGGCGCGTCGGCGTGCCGGCGAAGTAGGGGGAGAGCGCCTCCACGCCAATGCCCGCGGCCCGTGCCTGCCCGGTGAGCGTCCTCTCCAGCCGTGCGCCGCCCCGCGCGAAGGTCGCGCTCACGTGCAGGCCCGCGACGGAGGGCAGCAGGCGCAGCCCGGAGCCGAAGTAACGCGCGAGCCCTTCGGTGAGTCGCGCGTGCCGGAGTTCATACTCGCGTCGCGTCTTGCGCAGGTGACGGGTCAGCATGCCGGTGTCGATGAAGCGCGCGAGGACTGCCTGGGCGGGGAGCTGGCTGTGCGAGTCCGTCACCTGCTTCGCCAGGCCCAGCGCCCGCTGGAGTGAAGGCGGCGCGACGAGGAAGCCCAGGCGCAGCGAGGGGAGCAGCACCTTGGAGAACGAGCCGACGTAGAGCACGCGCCCGGAGCGGTCCAGGGAGTGGAGCGTCTCCAGCGGCCGGCCGCCGAAGCGGAACTCGCTGTCGTAGTCATCCTCGATGACCACCGCGTCTCGCTGGCGGGCCCAGTCGAGCAGGGCCCGTCTTCGCGCCGGTGACATCGCGATACCGAGCGGAAACTGGTGGGACGGCGTGACGTAGACGAGCCGTGCGTCGTCCGGCAGCGCGCCCACGTCGAGCCCCTCCGCGTCGACGGGCACGGGCACGACGCGCGCCCCGAGCGACTGGAACAACAGGCGGGCGGGCGGGTAGCCCGGCTCCTCCACGGCGACGCAGTCCCCGGGCTCCAGCAGGACGCGCCCGATGAGGTCGAGCGCCTGCTGGGCACCGTGGGTGATGAGCACGTCCGTGGCGTCGGCGCGCACGCCTCGGGACACGCCGATGTGGCGCGCTACGGCCTCTCTCAGCTCGGGGTGTCCGGACGGGTCCGCGTAGGCCGCAGTCATCGCCGAGGCACGGAGCTGCCTCGCCATCAGCCGGCGCCAGGCCTCGAAAGGGAACAGCGCGGCGTCGGGGATGCCGACGCGGAAGTCATGGCGGGCAGGGGGCTCGGGCGGGCGAGGGGTGGGCAGCTCGCTCCAGAGGGCGCGAGGGCGAAGCTTCACGCCGGTGGAGGCCCTGCCTCGGGGAGTGCGCTCCCGAGGCGGCGCCTGGACGAAGCTGCCGGCCCGGGTGCGTCCCGCGAGCAGGCCCTCCGCGGTGAGCCACTCGTAGGCGACGCTCACGGTGTTGCGCGACACGCCCAGCCGCCGGGCCAGCTCGCGCGTGGGCGGCATCCGCTCTCCGCCGCGCAGGCGACCGTCGAGCATCTGCGCCCGAAGGCCCCGATATATCTGCCCCGCCAGGTCCCTGCGGTCCTTGAGGTCGACGTGAAGGTCCATGCCAGGGCCGTCCATAGATTGGCCCAATGAGATTCGTCAAACCTGGACCTGTCGGAGGGCCAGGGGTGGAGCACCCTGGGGGCACTTCTCAACCGCGCCCTGGAGCCCCATGAGCCACGCCACGCCGCTGCTTGCTTCCCTCCCCGTCGACCCCGAGCGCATGTCCTGGGTGCCGATGGGCCCGCCCGGCCTCTCCTTCAAGCCGCTGCGCTTCTTCAAGGATGACGCCGGCTGGATGTACCTCTTCCGGCTGGAGCCCGGCACCGTCATTCCCCGCCACCGGCACACGGGAGAGGTGCACGCCTTCAACCTCTCGGGGAAGCGCGAGCTGCTCGACACCGGCGACGTGGTGGGGCCTGGCGGCTACGTCTACGAGCCCGCGGGCAACACCGACAGCTGGCGGGTCATCGGTGAGGAACCGGTGGTGATTCTCATCAACGTGCGGGGCGCGGTCGAGTACCTGGACGCCGAGGGCCGCGTCACCCGGAGCGTCGGCTCCGCGGCCCGGCTGGAGACATACCGACAGTGGTGCGAGGCGAACGGCGCGGAGTTCCTGGCCACCCTGGAGTGAAGCGCTCAGTGGCGGACCTGGGCATTCACCGTGTCCAGCACCTCGCCGCCCTCGCCGGAGAAGACGAGCTTGGTCATCGCCAGGGCGAAGCCCGCCACCTGCTTCGCGGTGATTCGAGGCGGCATGGAGAGCGCGTGCGGGTCCGTGACGACGTCGACCAGGGCGGGCCCCGGGTGGGAGAGGGCGCGCTCGAAGGCGCCGCGCACGTCACCGGGGGCCTCCACGCGCTGTCCCATGACGCCCATGGCCTCCGCCAGCTTCGCGAAGTTCGGGTTCACCAGGTCCGTCTCCGTGTCCGGATAGCCCGACACCTGCATCTCCAGCTTCACCATGCCCAGCGAGCTGTTGTTGAAGATGACGACCTTCACGGGCAGGTCGTACTGCGCCAGGGTGAGGAAGTCGCCCATCAGCATGGAGAAGCCGCCGTCTCCGGACATGGAGATGACCTGCCGGTCCGGGTACAGGAGCTGTGCGCCAATGGCCTGCGGCAGCGCGTTGGCCATGGAGCCGTGCGTGAAGGAGCCGATGATGCGCCGCTCGGCCGTCGCGCGCAGGTAGCGGGCGGACCACACGTTGCACATGCCCGTGTCCACGGTGAAGACGGCGTTGTCGGCGGCCACCTCGTCGAGCATGGCGGCGACGAACTCCGGATGCAGCGGCCGGTGCGAGCCGACGTTGCGCACGTGGGAGTCCAGCTTGTGCCGCGCCTTGGCCAGCTCCTCCAGGGCGTTCTCCAGGTGTCGGCGGTCCTCCTTCTGCTCCAGCCGGGGCAACAGGGCGCGCAGCGTCTCCCGGACGTCGCCGCAGACGCCCAGGTCCAGGCGCGAGCGGCGTCCCAGGTGCTCCGGCCGCACGTCCACCTGGGCAATCTGGGGCTTCACGGGCATGAACGCGTCGTAGGGGAAGTCCGTGCCCAGCAGGAGCAGGACGTCGCACGCGTGCATGGCTTCATACGCGGCGCCGTAGCCGAGCAGGCCCGTCATGCCCACGTCGTAGGGGTTGTCGTACGCCACCCACTCCTTGCCCCGGTATGCATGGCCGACGGGGGCCTGGAGCGCCTTGGCCAGCGCGAGCACCTCCGCGTGGGCGCCCTTGCAGCCGCTGCCGCAGAACACCGTCACCCGCGAGGCGGAGTTGAGCAGCTCGGCGAGCTTGTCCAGCTCCGCGTCGACGGGGCGCACCACGGGGGGCACGGTGGAGAAGGTGGAGGGGACGTCGTCACCGGCGTCGAGCGCCGCGATGTCTCCGGGAAGCACCACGGCGGACACGCCGCCTTTCGCCAGCGCCGTCTGCGCCGCGAGCCGGAACAGGCGAGGGGTCTGCTTCGGGTTGGAGACCATCTCGCAGAAGTGGCTGCACTCGCGGAAGAGCAGCTCCGGGTGCGTCTCCTGGAAGTAGGAGGTGCCAATCTGGTCGCTGGGGATGTGTGAGACGAGCGCCAGCACGGGGGCGTAGCTGCGGTGGGCGTCATAGAGCCCGTTGATGAGGTGCAGGTGGCCCGGGCCGCAGCTCCCCGCACACACCGCGAGCTTGCCGCTGAGCTGCGCTTCGGCGGAGGCGGCGAAGGCCCCGGACTCCTCGTGCCGGACGTGGACCCAGCGCAGCTTGCCCTGGCTGCGGCGCACGGCGTCGGTGATGGGATTGAGGCTGTCGCCGACGACGCCGTAGATGCGCTCGGCACCCGCGTCGATGAGCGTCTGGACGAGCGCATCCGCCACACTGGAGTGACTCATGGGGATGAAGCTGGGCGGCGCCAGGCCTCCAGACAACCCGAGCCAGCGAGGAGGCAGGCGCTCTGCTGGTCGCCCCGGACGCGGGAGGGAAGCCCGCGTCCATACGACGCCAGGGCCTACTCGTAACAGCTGCTCGCGATTTCGCGCAGCTCGACGATGCCCCACTCGCTGGCGGGACACGCGTGGGCATATTCCAGGGCCTCGTCGCGCGTCTTGCAGTTGAGGAGGAAGAAGCCGCCGATGATTTCCTTCGACTCGGTGAAGGGGCCGTCGCTCACCGTGCGCTTGCCGCCGTGGTTCTCGATGCGTACCGCGTTGTCGTCGGACTTGAGCGCCTCGCCCGTGATGAGCACGCCCTGGGTCCGGAGCTTCTCCTGGAAGGCCATCATCCGAGCGTAGGCGGCCTGGCCCTCTTCCAGTGGCCGGGCCTGGCGCTTCCCCGGGGCCTCCATCATCAGCAGCATGAATGACATCGCGCTCCCTCCTTTTGAGAGCCGCGACTCTACGCCAGCCCCGTGACATGCCGTCGAGCCACCGCGGGGGGGGTTGCTCGCTCTCCAGCGCTTCGCCGCCAGTCGCACGGTGCGTTTTTCATTCGGGCGGACCGGCCCGCATTTCCTTGTCCGGTATCCGACGGGGGTGGACCGCCGTCGCACCATGGGTGAGAGAAGACCGCGCGACACGCAGGGTGTGCCTCGGTGGTTGACCGCGCGCGTCGGAGAGGGGAGCTTCCGGGGCGATGAGCGCTGGCCCCGACCTCTTCTCCGCCTCCGTCGACGTGAATCGCTTCGCTCCCCTCGCGGAGCGGATGCGGCCACGCACGCCCGATGAGTTCATCGGCCAGTCCCACCTGCTGGGCCCCGGAGGACCGCTGCGGCGGCTGATGGAGCGCAAGCAGATTGTCTCCTCGCTGTTCTGGGGACCGCCCGGCGTGGGCAAGACGACGCTGGCGCGCATGCTGGCCTCCAGCGTCGACGCGGAGCTGGTCATCCTGTCGGCCGTGTCGGACGGCATTCCGCGCATCCGCGAGGTCGTGGCGGAGGCCGAGCGCGCGCGCAACCAGTACTCGCGCCGCACGGTGCTCTTCGTCGACGAAATCCACCGCTGGGCGAAGAACGTTCAGGAGCAGGCGCTGCCGCACGTGGAGAGCGGCCTGTTCGTCCTGCTGGGCGCGACGACGGAGAACGTCAGCTTCGAGGTGCGCCCCGCGCTCGTCAGCCGGTGTCGTGTCTTCCAGCTCCAGGAGCTGACGCTCGCGGACATCCAGGGCGCGCTCCAGCGGGCGCTCACCGACGAGAAGCGCGGGCTGGGCAAGCGCAGGCTGGCGGTGGGCGAGGACGCGCTCGCGCTGCTGGCCCGGGGCGGGGCAGGGGACGTGCGCAAGGCGCTGGGCGCGCTGGAGATGGCCGCGGGGCTGACGGCGGACGGCGGCGAAATCACCCTGGACACCGCGCGCGAGGCGGTGGGCACGGGGCTCTCACGGCACGACAAGGACGGAGACCAGCACTACGACTTGCTGAGCGCGCTCCAGAAGTCCTGCCGGGGCTCCAACGCGCAGGGCGCCATCTTCTGGGCGGCGAAGCTGCTGCAGACCGGAGACGTGGTGTCGCTGTGGCGCAGGCTCAAGGTCATCGCCGTGGAGGACGTGGGCATGGCGATGCCGGAGGCCATCACCATCGTCCGCGCGTGCGAGGAGGGCTTCCACTCCACGGGCATGCCGGAGGGGCGGCTGTTCGTCGCGCATGCCGTCGTCCTGCTGGCCACCGCGCGCAAGAGCAACCGCGCCTATGCCGCGATGAACGCCGCGCTCGCCGCGCTGGAGGAGCACCCCAACGCGGCGCCGCCGTTGCCGTTGCGCAACGCGCCCACGGACCTGATGAAGGAGCTGGGGCACGGCAAGGGCTACACGCCGCCCTGGGACTTCAAGGACCACTACGCCCCGGGGCAGACGTACCTGCCCCCGCCGCTGGAGCGCTCCGTCTTCTACCGCCCGAGCAAGGAGGGCTACGAGGCGGAGATCCACGAGCGCATGAGCCACTGGTGGCGCGAGGACAAGGCCAGCCGGGACGAGTAGTCACCCCACGTGCTTGTCGGACTCGCTCGTCCGCATGTCGGGGCCGGTGGGCGAGGCCGGTCGCAGGCTTGCGGAAGTCAACGGGAAGCTTGTCCGTGTGGGCACCCCTCGCAACCCACGGCACAGTGTGGCCGTTGAGCACCTGTCGGCCCCGTGTGCGTTCTCTTCACGCGGGCGCGGGCTGTCCTTGCATCGCCGGACGAGGGTGCTCTATTCCGCCGCGTGACGGTCTCCGAGAAACATCGTGCCATCGAAGCGGTCTGGCGAATCGAGTCCGCGCGGCTCATCGCCGGTCTGGCGCGCATGGTGCGCGACGTCGGGCTCGCCGAAGAGTTCGCGCAGGACGCGCTGGTCGCCGCGCTGGAGCGCTGGCCCACGGCGGGCATCCCGGACAACCCGGGTGCGTGGTTGATGGCCACCGCCAAGCGGCGCGCCATCGATGAGCTTCGCCGGGGCAAGCGCGTCGAGCGCAAGCACGAGGAGCTGGGCCACGAACTGGAGTCGGACCAGGAGTACGGCGCGCCGGACCTGGACGCGGCGCTCGACAACGAGGTGGGCGACGACCTGCTGCGCCTGATGTTCATCGCCTGCCACCCCATCCTGTCGACGGAGGCTCGCGTCGCGCTCACCTTGCGGCTGCTCGGAGGCCTGACGACAGAGGAGATCGCGCGCGCCTTCCTGGTGCCGTCCACCACCGTCGCCCAGCGCATCGTCCGGGCGAAGCGCACGCTCTCCGAGGAGAAGGTGCCTTTCGAGCTGCCTCGGGGCGAGGAGCTCGCGGTCCGTCTGTCGTCGGTGCTGGAGGTCATCTACCTGGTCTTCAACGAGGGCTACTCCGCGACGGCGGGCGACGACTGGATGCGGCCGGAGCTGTGCGCGGACGCGCTGCGACTGGGGCGCATCCTCGCGGAGCTCGCGTCCCAGGAGCCGGAGGTCCACGGGCTCGTCGCGCTGATGGAGATTCAAGCGTCGCGCTCGCGGGCCCGGGTGGGGCCCAATGGCCAGCCCGTGCTGCTGCTCGAGCAGAACCGCGCGCTCTGGGACCAGCTCCTCATCCGCCGCGGGCTCGCGGCGCTGGAGCGCGCGGAGAAGCTGGGGGGGGCGCAGGGGCCGTATGCGCTGCAGGCCGCTCTCGCCGCGTGTCATGCCCGGGCGCGCCAGCCGGAGGACACGGACTGGGCGCGCATCGCGTCGCTGTACGCGGTGCTCGGGCGGCTCACCCCGTCGCCCATCGTGGAGCTGAACCGCGCGGTGGCGCTGTCGATGGCGTACGGCCCCGCCGCCGGACTGGCGGTGGTGGACACGCTGACCTCGGAGCCCTCGCTCGCCCACTATCACCTGCTGCCCAGCGTGCGCGGAGACCTGCTGCGCAAGCTGGGCCGCTTCGACGAGGCCCGGAAGGAGTTCGAGCGGGCGGCCACGCTCACGCGCAACGCGCGCGAACAGGCCCTGCTCCTGGAGCGCGCCGCCGCCTGCGCTCGCAAGGAGGCGTGAGCGCCAGGACGCGTAGTCTCGCGGCAATCTTCCGCGACACCTGGAGCCGAAGCGTTGACCGGCGTGCGCAAGCCGCCGTGCGTCCCGGGTGATGCCGCTCCAGCGGTGGCTGTCGGGGGAGTTGGACTACCCTGCGCGCATGTGCCGGAACATCAAGCCCCTGTTCAACTTCTCGCCCCCCGCCACGGATGACGACATCCGCGCGGCGGCCTTGCAGTTCGTCCGGAAGATCGCCGGGACGCGCAAGCCGTCCAAGCAGAACGCGGACGCGTTCGAGGTCGCCGTCGAGGACATCTTCCGCAGCTCGAAGCGGATGCTGGACGGGCTGGTGGCGACGACGCCCCCGCGAGACAGGGTGCGGTTCGAGGCACTGAAGAAGCTGCGCTACAAGAAGGCCGACGCCGGCTGAAGTCCCGCGCCGCCTTCGAGCAAGCGCTGACCGACTGTTCCCACGCAGTGCACACGACGCATGCGGCCGAGGCTGGCCCTTGCGTCCTGAGGTCGTCCGATGAAGCGGTCCTCGTGGTGGTCCGTGGTGGTTGTCGCCTCGTTGCTCGAAGTGGGTTGTGGAAGCGGGAGTCCGGAGGCGCCCGACGTTGGCGCGCCCGCGAGTGCCACCGGGGCGCTCGCATGCAACACGCGCATCACCTACGGAGACCGGTGGATTCATTCCGCGGGTCACCCCGGCTATGACGTCGCCGCGGACCTGGTGACGTGGGATGGCGTCTGCGTCAACGAGGGCACCAACTCCTACGCCGTGCTCTCCAACGGCTGGAAGCCGTACTTCACGGGCCACAACGGCTGTGTGATGGCGCTCGACACCACCTGTCCCGGCGCGGGGGCCTGCGCCACGCGCGTCACGTACGGCGCCGCCTGGATGCACCCGGCGAACCACCCCGCGCAGTACGACGACGTCGGGGGCCGCGTGTATTGGGACAGGGCGTGTGTGAACGCGTCCCCCAACTCCTACGCCGTGCTGTCGAACGGCTGGGGGCCCTACTTCGCCGGCGCGAATGCGTGCGGCATGTCCTTCCGCTACACGGGCTGCGGCGGCCTGTACCAGAACCCCGTCGTCGCCGTGGACTGCGCGGACCCGGGCGTCATCCACGACGGCACCCGCTACGTGGCCGCGTGCACGTCCGGCGGCGCGGCCAGCGCCTTCCCGCTGCGCGTCTCCACGGACCTGGTGACGTGGACGGGCGCGGGCTCCATCTTCCCCTCGGGGACTCGGCCGTCATGGGCCACTGGGGACTTCTGGGCGCCGGAGATCCACCGCGTGGGCAGCCGCTTCATCGCCTACTACACGGCGCGCCACTCGGACGGGAAGCTGTCCATCGGCGCCGCCACGTCCAACAGCGCGCTGGGCCCCTTCACCGATTTGGGCAGGCCCCTCATCCACGACGCGGGCATGGGCATGATTGACGCCACGTTCTTCACGGACACCGCCGGGACGGGGTACCTGGTGTGGAAGGCGGACGGGAACGCGGTGGGCCAGCCCACGCCCATCTACGGCCAGGCGCTCTCCGCGGACGGCCTGTCGCTGGTGGGCACGCGCCGCACGCTCATCACCAACAACCTCGGCTGGGAAGGCGGCGTGGTGGAGGCGCCCTGGGTGGTGGCGCGCGGCGGTTACTACTACCTCTTTTACAGTGGTAACGCGTACTACAACAGCACCTACGCCGTGGGAGTCGCCCGGGCCACCAGCCCGCTGGGCCCGTACACCAAGGCGGGCGCGCCCATCCTCGCGACGGGCGGCGGTTGGGTGGGGCCGGGCCACAACTCCGTGGTGAACGGACCGGGCGGCGAAACGGTCATGGTCTACCACGCGTGGAACAGTGCCCACACCGCGCGGGTCATGCTCGTGGACGCCATCTCCTGGCCCAATGGCTGGCCCGCGGTGCCGGAGGCTCCCTCGGCGGGCTCGCGTCCCCGGCCCTAGCCTGGGGGCAGCCTGAGGGGGCACGGTGCACCGTGCCCCCTTTGGGCGTCAGGACATCCCGGCGGAGGTGTTGAGCGAGGCCTCGGGGGCCTCGACCTTCTGGGGCCCCAGGGCGGAGCGCTGCAGCCAGCCCGCGAGGCCCAGCAGCACGAGCCCGGACGTCCGCAGCGTGCGCAGCAGCTCCGCGGCGTATGCCCCGTCACCGGGGAGCAGCGGGGCCAGCCACACGCGCGCGTCATAGAGCAGCCACGTGGCGCCGGACATGCCCACGGCCCACCACACCCAGGCCAGCTTCCCGCCGCGCAGCATGTACGCCACGCTCAGGATGGGGGCGACCAGGAAGATGGTCATCATGTCCGCCAGCGTCGACACCGTGCCGATGACCGCCGAGGGCAGGGAGATGGCGCCGGAGACGAAGTTGCGCACCTCCGTGAGGAGCGAGGGGGTGCCCACCGCCAGCGCGGCGAGGGTCGTCACCGCCCACAGCGCCTTCGTGCGAGGGCTGGACGGAGGCTGGAGGCCGGACTGCCGGTAGGTCATCGCCAGGAGGACGAGCGCGTAGACGGTGGCGTTGTTGGCCAGCACCACGGCGACCATGCGGTAGGGCAAGAGCGGCGACGCCGTGAAGGGGACGTCCGGCACCGTGTGCAGCCAGTAGCTGCGCAGCGCCGCGCTGACCAGGGACAGGGCGGCCCCCGCGGCGAGCCCGCCCCACACCTTGCGCAGGTAGTCCCCGGAGACGAACGCGCTCGCCGCGGCGAACGTGCCGGCGACGGCGAGCAGGCCGCTCACCCAACCCGCGACGTCATGCACCAGCCCCATCCGCTCGGGCGCCGCCGTCGCGACGGCGATGAGGTGGGCCAGCTGGAGCGCGATGACGGCGCCGAACCACGGCGCGACGGAGGAGGAGCGCGCGGTAGAGGAAGCGGGGCTCATCGCGCCTTCTCCAGCGAGGTGGCGATTTCCGCGAGGATGACCTTGGCGTGCAGCGCGCCAATGAAGGTGTTGAGCATCGGCTTGAGGCCTTCGAGCAGTTGCGGGAGTTCCTGGAGGGTGACCTGCTCCGGCGGGCGCTTCAGCGCGCGCAGCGCCGCCGTGTGGATGGCCATCTTCGCGGTGAAGCCTCCGAGCAGGGGTTCGAGGTGACGCACGAGAATGTCGTGCCAGCCAGCGGGGGCGGTCTGGGAGGACGAGGTGATAATCGCGAACACTCCTGGTGAGGACTTCCAGGGTAGAGCGAATCCCCAAGACATACGAGAGGGCCGTCCGAGCCTCCCGTCGATTGGCTCCTGTTGTACCTGGATTGCAGAGAGCACCTGTCTTGAGAGTGACAACAGGTGTAGCGGGTGAGGACGCCGCGTGCTGCGCCCGGCCGCCGGATGTCCAAGCAGGCATCCGGCGGCCAATGTGCGACGGACGGACGGACGGCTCAGGCCTTGATGTAGCGCTCGAAGACGAAGCCGAAGTCCTTCACCCAGTACTTCTGCTGCGCGCCGGCGAGCCAGGCGAAGGCGGCCTGGTTGAGCTCCTTGAAGGACTCGACGATGGGCGCGGGGCCGGCCTGTCCACGGCCGAGCGTGGTGGAGGCGACCTCCAGGCTCGTCTTCGCGTGGCTGAGCGCCAGCTCGTTCTCGTGCATCAGCTCCGAGATGCGGAACAGGGCCTTGTAGAGGTCCTTCACCTGCTCCAGGTGCTTCTTGTGCACGTCGATGGAGAAGTCCCGCGCGCCCAGGCGGAACTTGATTTCGACGTCCATGTCGATGGTGCCCGCCGTCTCCAGCATCACGTTCGAGATGGGGTTGGAGCTGTACGTGAAGCGGCGCAGCATGCGCTTCTTGCTCGCGGCGCTGGTGCCGTCGAGGTGGACGAGCGCCTTGTTGGTGAAGCAGTACTCGTCGGACTTGGACTTGATGATGAAGAAGATCTTCTCCTGGTCCTCGTGCATCACATAGTCGTCGGAGTCCACCTTGTCGTAGTCCGCCGTGGCGATGACGGAACCGATATCACTGAGGCCGAGCGCGTCTGCGGCGAGCTTCCCGAACATGTCGAATCTCCTGGGTGTGGTGTGCAGCGTGGTGGAACCGCGTGGCCCATGTCGGGCCCCGGGCGAGCATAGGGGACGGCCCCGTCACAGGTCGAAGCGGATTCCCTGCGCCAGGGGCAGCGCGTCGGAGTAGTTCAGCGTGTTGGTCTGCCGCCGCATGTATGCCTTCCACGCGTCGGAGCCGGACTCGCGGCCGCCGCCGGTGTCCTTCTCGCCACCGAAGGCGCCGCCAATCTCCGCGCCGGAGGTCCCGATGTTGACGTTGGCGATGCCGCAGTCGGAGCCGGAGGCGGACAGGAACTTCTCCGCGCTCTGCAAATCCCGGGTGAACACGGACGACGACAGGCCTTGGGGCACGCCGTTCTGGAAGGCGATGGCCTCATCCAGCGTCCGGTACGGCATGACGTAGAGGATGGGCGCGAAGGTCTCCGTCTGGACCCACGCATCCGTGGGCTTCACGCCGGTGATGAGCGTGGGCTGCACGAAGTGGCCGGGGCGCTCCAGCGCCTTGCCTCCGCTGACGATGCGGGCCCCGGCCGCGCGCGCCTGCGCAACGGTCGCCTCGAAGCGCTGCACGGCGGCCTTGTCGATGAGCGGGCCCATCAGGGTGCCCGGCTCCAGCGGGTCGCCGATGCGCGTCTCCACCTGGGCATACGCGGCGGTGAGCTTCCCCAGCACGTCGTCGAAGATGGACTCGTGGACGAAGAGCCGGCGCGTGGTGGTGCAGCGCTGGCCCGCGGTGCCCACCGCGCCGAAGACGATGGCGGGAATCGCCAGCTTCAGGTCGGCGGTGGCGTCCACGATGATGGCGTTGTTGCCGCCCAATTCCAGCAGGCTCCGCCCCAGTCGCTGAGCCACGCGCACGCCCACCTGACGTCCGACGGCGGACGAGCCGGTGAAGCTCACCAGCGCGATGCGCGGGTCCTCCACCAGGCGCTCGGCGCGCGCGGTGCCCGCGGCGTTGAGCAGGAAGAAGACCTCCGGGAAGCCGCCGGCCTTCAGCGCGGCGTTGCAGATGCGCGTGGAGGCGATGGCCGTCAGCGGCGTCTTGGGGGAGGGCTTCCAGATGGACACGTCACCGCACACGGCGGCGATGAACGCGTTCCAGGACCAGACGGCGACGGGGAAGTTGAAGGCGCTGATGATGCCGACGAGGCCCAGCGGATGCCATTGCTCGTACATCCGGTGGCCCGGGCGCTCGGAGTGCATCGTCAGGCCATAGAGCATGCGCGACTGGCCCACGGCGAAGTCGGCGATGTCGATCATCTCCTGCACCTCGCCGTCGCCCTCCGCCTTCACCTTGCCCATCTCCAGCGCGACGAGCGAGCCGAGCGCGTCCTTGTGCTTGCGCAGGGCCTCGCCACACAGCCGGATGGCCTCGCCCCGTCGGGGAGCGGGCAGCGCGCGCCACGCCACGAAGGCCTGTGCGGCGGCGTGCATCAGCTTCTCCTGGTCCTCCGCGCTCGCGGACGACACGGTCGCCAGGCGCTGGCCATTGGAGGGATTGAAGACCTCCAGGGCGGGCTCGGAGGCGGAGCCGGCCCACTCGCCGTGACCGAGATAGCTGCCAGGGTTGTGCTCGGTCAGGCCGAGCGCGTCGAGGGTGGGGTGGAGCATGGGCGACTTCCTACAACGTCGGTGGCTTCCTGGCGACCGGTGGCGCGGGGGGGCGCCCCGGCTGCGTGAGCACCCAGTCCACGAAGGTCCGCGCCGCGGCCCGGAGCCGCCGGTGGGACGGGTAGACGACGAAGTAGGAGTAGCGCGTGGGCAGCGGGGGGCCCGGCAGCCGGACGAGGCTCCCGTTGGCGAGGAAGGGCTCGGAGACCTTGTCGCGCGCGAGCGCCGCGCCCAGTCCGCGCGCGGAGGCGAGCAGCGCGTTGGTGGTGTCGCTGAACTCGTGGCGGACGTCGAGCCGCGCGCCGTGCACCCCGGCGGCGCGGAACCAGTCCTGCCACGACTGCCGCGCCAGGTCTCCCACGAGCGGCAGCTTCTGGATGTCCGCCGGGGCCGACACCTGCTCGACGCCGGGCAGGTCCGGGGAGGCCACCGGGAACATGGCGTCCGGCATCAGGTGATGGGCGGTCATTCCCGGCCAGTGGCCCAGGCCATAGCGGATGCCCAGGTCGGGCCCTCCCTCGTCGAAGCGCGTCAGCGCCATCTCCGTGTCGACGCGGATGCGCACGTGCGGGTGGGCCGACGCGAAGTCCGGCAGGCGCGGCAGGAGCCAGGTGTGGGCCAGCGAGTGCATGGTGGTGAGGCGCACGCGGTGGCGCTCCTCCCGGGTGTTGCCCAACTCCCGCACCACGTCGTCGATGTCCGCCAGCGCGCCCCCCGCGGCGTCGGCGAGCTGACGGCCTTCTATCGTCAGGGACACGCCGCGCGCATGCCGCTCGAAGAGGGTGACGCCGAGCAGTCCCTCCAGCTTGCGCACGTGGTGGCTGACCGCGCTGGCCGTCAGGTGCAGCTCCTCCGCCGCATGGGCGAAGTTCTGGTGGCGCGCGGCCGCCTCGAAGGCCGCAAGGGCCGGGAGCCAGGCCGAGGGAAGGGGCATGTGAGCCTCAAATCATACTTGTGGCTGCCCTCAAAACCATGAGGTTGCGGCAGGAGGGGGCCGAGAGCAGAAAGAGGGCAGACCGGCGTCAGACTCGTGCCTTGCGTCACCACCTGGTGGACCGTCCCATGAATTCTCCCACTCTTGTCCGTCCCGTCGTTCCCACCCTGTCCGGCGCCTGGCTCACCCCGCTGGAGCTGGGGTTGCTGGGGGCCATCTGGGGCTCCTCCTTCATGTTCATGCGCATCGCAGCGCCGGACTTCGGGGCCGTTCCGCTCGTCTCGGTGCGGCTGGTGCTGGGGTCGCTGGTGCTGATGCCGTTCCTCCTGCGCCACCGTGCGGCCTTTGTCCCCTCGCTCTGGCCGAAGCTGGCGCTGGTGGGTGCGCTCAACGCGGCGGTGCCCTTCGCCCTGTTCGCCTTCGCCGCCCAGCGCGCGCCCGCGGGCATCAGCGCCATCGCCAACAGCATGACGGTGCTCTTCACCGCCCTGGTGGCCTTCCTCTTCTACGGCGAGCGCATCGGCGGACGGCGGGCGGTGGCGCTCGTCATGGGGTTCGCCGGCGTGGTGGTGCTCGCCAGCGGTAGAATCGCCGGAAGCAGCCCGGGCCTCGCGGTGGCGGCGGGCGTGTCCGCGGCCTTCTTCTACGGCGTCTCGGCGAACCTGGTGAAGCGGTACCTCACCGGCCTTCCGGCGGGTGCGGTCGCGGCCGCCACGCTGGGCTGCGCGGCGCTGCTGACGTTGCCGTTCGCCGTGGCCGCCTGGCCGTCCCAGCCCATCCGGGGCGTGTCCTGGCTGTCGGCCGTCGCGCTCGGCGTGCTCTGCACGGGGGCGGGGTATGTGCTGTATTACCGGCTCATCCAGCGCATCGGCGCGCCTCGCGCCGTCACCGTGACGTACCTGCTGCCGCTGTTCGGCGTGGCCTGGGCGTGGCTGCTGCTGGACGAGTCGGTGACGCTCACCATGGCCGTCGCGGGCGCGCTCATCCTGGGCAGCGTCGCGCTGAGCCAGCGGAAGCCCTCCTGATGGAAGGGCTCCGCCGGCCCGGTGCGGAGTGGCTCAAGGACAGCCGGAGCTGACCTGGAGCGCGTCGTAGGCCATCCACCCGTTGCGCTTGGTTCCGGTGGTGGCCGCGATGACGTAGCCATACAGGAACTTCATCTCCCCCGACTGCTGACGGTAGCGGCCCGCGCTGTCCTGGACCCAGAGGGGGATGTCGATGGAGGGAACGCCATGCTCCGTGGGCACGTCCAGGCGCTGGAACTTCGTGCCCGCGGGGAAGTGGTCCACCGCCGGCCCGCCCAGCGCCATGCCCGGGACGTTGAAGGCCAGGTTGACCGAGCGCACGCCGTTGGCGCGCACCAGCGGCAGGTAGTCTCCCGCGCGCTCGTGCGTCGCGTCGCTGTCGTAGACGACCTTCTTGAGCTCCAGCACCGGGTCATGCGAGTTGCGCACGGCGTAGCAGCCCAGCTTGTCCAGGCCCGCGCCCAGGGCGGAGACGTGGCCGACCTTCTGCTCGAAGGACGTGCGGCCCAGGATGCTGGAGATGGGCAGCCACCCGGCGCTCGAGTTGGACGTCGACACCGCGAAGGCGTGCAGCTCCCCGGCGAACGTGCGCGTCTGGCCGTAGTTGAAGGCGGCGCTGGTGCGCGTGTTCGTCCCCACCACGGTGCCGTTGCCGTCCCGGATGGGAACCCCTGTCGAAAGGCCCCAGTTGTCGTCCGCCGGGTCGTTGGTGGGGACGCGGTTGCCCCCGCTCACCTGCAGCTTGCAGTTGTAGGGGCTCACCAGGCAGTAGCCGCCATTCACTCCGGAGAAGGCCGCCTGCTCCCGCGTCGCCAGCGCTCCTGCCGTGTCCTCGCCGTCGAGGGAGCTGGCACCTCCGCAGGCGGTCGTCGTACACAGCAGGAATCCGAGACTCGTGAAAATCAGTTTTCGCATATCAACCGGAAATAATGGAAAGTCCGTGTCGTCGTCAATGCGCGCTTCGTCGAGCGCGTACGTCATGCGGAGAAGTCAGACAGTGGACAGGTCGCGCCGTGTTTCATGGGCGCCAGGCTCGACAGGGGTCGGTGTATGGGATTGCGGCGAAGGTGGGGCGCTCTGTCATTGCGCGGGTCCTGGCGCTTCCCGCGCGAGGGGGTAGTCTCGCGGGGAGATGGCCCGCCCCACCGAAGTCCCTGTCCCCCCGCGCCGCTTCCATGACGAGCCGCTCGTCCTCATCCTGCGCCACCTGAGAGAGACGCTCGCGGAAGAGGGCGGGGTGCGCATCGAGGTGCCGGACCCGGACCTGGGCCGGGGCTCCTATCCAGGGGAGCGCGTGGGGCCGGGGCAGGGGCTGGTGCACCGTCCGCTGCGAAGCTGGTGTGACCTGGCGGAGGGCCTGGCGTGTCGCCTGCTCACGCCCCGCGGCGTGGACGCCACGCATGTCTCGCTCACCTTCGAGCCGCTGGGCCCGGAGGCCTCCTGGCACGCAGGCGGGACTCCCGCCGGGGAGGTGTCACTCCAGGAGCGCTACGGCGTGGACTCCGCCTTCGCGCGCGTGCGCAAGCTGGAGGACGCGGGCTTCCTGTTGCCCTGGCTGGAGGTGCTGGGCCGGGTCCGCCTGCCTGACGGCGCACGGGTGCTGGACCTGGGCGTCAATCGCGGAGATGAGCTGGCGGCCTTCGCCTGGCTGGAGGGCGCGCCGGACGTCACCTTCGTGGGGGTGGACCACAGCGCCAGCGCGCTCTCGGAGGCGCGGGCCCGCTTCCCCGACGCGCGTCACTCCTTCCTCGTCGCCGACCTCAACGCGCTTCCGGAGGGGCTGGGCCGCTTCCACCTGGTGGTCTCGGTGGGCACGCTGCAGAGCCCCGGCGTGGATGACCACGCGCTCCTGCGCACGCTGGTGCAGGAGCACCTGGAGCCCGAGGCCACGCTGGTGCTCGGCTTCCCCAACTCCCGCTTCCGCGACGGGGAGGTCATCTACGGCGCCCGCGTGCGCAACCTGCGCGAGCCGGACTTGTCCCTGTTGGTGAAGGACCTCTCGTTCTACCGCCGCTACCTGCACCAGCACGGCTTCCGCACGTTCCTGGGAGGTAAATACGACTTGCTGCTCACGGCGGTGCGCGGCCCGGGTCAATCCTCGGCCTGAACGTCCTCGGGCTGGACGCCCCAGTCCGCCAGCACCTGCGCCTCGTCCTCTTCGCTCTTCGTCTTCTTGAAGCGGGCATCGGACACGCCCTTCACCCGTCGCTCACACGCGGCCCACGTCGAGTGGCGCTTCACGCTGCGGCCCACCTGGCTGAGGTACGAGTGTGCCTTGGCCTTCTTGTCCCGCTCCTCCCGGGGCTTCTCCGGCGGCAGGGACGTGTCCTCGGGCACGTCGTACACGTCCACGTCATAGCCGGCGAGCGGGCCGCTGTAGAGCCGCATGCCCTTGCCGCGCGAGAAGGACACGGCGATGGCGTCCACCCGCTCGTTGCCCGGCACGCCCACGTGCCCGCGGACGTAGTGCCACTCCACGACGGCGGCCTCGCCCGAGTGGGTCTGCTTGCGCTGGGCCAGGAGTGCCATCAGGCGCTTCCAGTAGATTGTGTTGGCCACCTCCTTGCCGTCAGCCGTCTTCCAGCCGCGCTTGCTCCAGCCGAAGGCCCAGCGCGTGGCGCCCTGAATCACATAGGTGGAGTCCGTGTGGATGTGCAGCGGCCCCGGCGTCGCCTCCAGGTGGCGCAGCGCCTTGCCCACGGCCGTCAGCTCCATGCGGTTGTTGGTCGTCTCCGGCTCGTGGCCGCCCAGCTCCGTCACATGGCCGTCGGGCGTGGCGATAATGGTGCCCCAGCCTCCCGGGCCCGGGTTGCCGGAGCAGGCTCCGTCGGCGAAGACGAACGTGGCATTGCTCTTCATGCCACCACCCTAGGCGCCCCCGGGTTCGCCCTGCCAGGAGGACTCGCGCCGCCGGCGTCCTCGGGCTGACACGAAAGTCGTGATTCCGCGCACGGCCGGAGACTCCCTCGCTGGTACTTCGCCCTGGTACATGGCTTGCTCTCGGCCCCCCCGGCTCGGGCCCCATGGGCCGAGGGTGTCCGAGGGAAGGCCCGTCATCGTCATGCAGACCGCGCATCCTGCTTCGCCACCTCCTCCGAGCTCCTCCTGGCCCCATCCGTCGCGTGCCCGTGCGTGGGCCGCGCGCCTGGCCCTGCTGTTGGCGAGCGTCGCCTCGGTGGCCACGTCCATGTCGGGCCCGTCCCCCGTCGTCGTCGAGTCCGAGCCGGGCACGCTCCAATTGTCGGACGCGTCTCCCACCGCCCGCGCGGTCCTCCCGGTGAAGGTGCACGTTCCCAGGGGCTCCACGCAGACGGTCTGGGTGACGATGCGCGCGCCGCTCTTCGCGAAGTGGACCCCGGACGAGGCGGGCGCTCAGGAGCAGCCCGTCATCGAGGCGAGGCTCGTCTTCGGTCCGCGCGCCGTCACCCTGGCCACCTCCGCGCCCATGGCCGCTGGAGAGGCGGGCGCGGTGCGCTTCGAGGCCTTGTCGGATGGGGATGTCTGCCGGCTGGAAGAGCCGTGTGAGTGGGAGGCGGCGCTGGAGCTGACCCTGCAGGGCGCGGCCGAGAAGGACATCCGGGGCACCGTGGACGTGGAGTGGCGGGTGGTGGCCGAGGTGAGCATCGACGACACGGAAGACTCGGCGCCGGATGGGCTCGAGGTCATCCTGGGGCCCCGCTGAGCGGTGACTGTCTCCATCCCCACCGCCAGGACAGCGCGGCCCGTGCCGGGCGACACGCTCCTGCATCCGCTCGTGTTCGGCGCGGTGCTGGTGCTGGTGCTCAATGACCACGTGCTCAAGGCCCGCTGGCCGTCGTGGTGGACGGGGAAGCTGTCGGACGTCGCCGGGCTGGCCATGTTCCCGCTCCTGCTCCAGGGGCTCTGGGAGCAGTCCCGCTCGCGTGGGGGCCTGTCGTTCCAACCCTCGCGCGCGGTGCTGACCACGTGCGTGGTGATGACGGCGCTGGTCTTCACCGCCATCAAGGTGTCCGAGCCCGCCGGTGACTGCTGGCGCTGGGGGCTGGGCACGTTGCAGTGGCCGGTGCGCGCGGCGTGGGCCTGGCTGTCCGGGCGGGTGATTCCAGGCGTCGCGCCGGTGGCTCACACCATGGATGTCACGGACCTGCTGGCGCTGCCCGCGCTGTCACTCTCCCTGTGGCTGGGGCTGCGACGCGTGAAGCACCTTCGCTGAAGCGGAAGGTCAGAGTGAGCCGAGGAACGTGAGCAGGGCCTCCCGGTCCTCCAGCAGGAGCCGCGTGTAGCGCTCCTGCGCGGGCGCGGCCTCTCCGCCATGCCACAGCACGGCCTCCTCGAGGTTCCGGGCCCGGCCGTCATGCAGGAAGCGCGTGTGGCCGCTCACCGTCTGCGTCAGGCCGATGCCCCACAGGGGAGGGGTGCGCCACTCCTGGCCGGTGGCGAGCCCGTCAGGACGTCCATCCGAGAGGCCTTCTCCCATGTCGTGCAACAGCAGGTCCGAGTACGGGAAGATGCGCTGGCGCGACAGCTCCGGGAAGCCGGGGACCTCCTCGGTCTCCAGGGGCCGGTCCACGTGGCAGGAGGCGCAGCCGATGGCGCGGAACACCGCCTTGCCGCGCAGCACGCCGGGCGTGTCCCACTCCCTTCGCTTCGGCACGGCCAATAGCCGCGTGTAGAAGACGAGCCGCTCCAAATCGTAGTCCTTCACGTCGGGCAGGGTGGCGCCCGCGGGTGTGCCCCCGGGCTCCTGGGCGCGGGGATACACCTCGTTCGTCAGTCCCATGTCCGCCACCAGCGCGTGCGTCACCTGCTGGAGCAGCGTGGGCTGATTGGCCTTCCACCCGAAGCGGCCCATCCGCGTGCGGCGCTCCTTCACGTCCTCCACCTGGTTGGCGCGCCCGGAGATGCCGTCGCCGTCGCGGTCCTCGGGGTCCGCCAGCGCCAGCAGCGTCTCTTCGGGAATGGCCTCCAGCAACCCCAGCCCGAAGTTGGCCGGAGCCACGCGGGGCGAGAACGGTGTGCCGTCCTCCAGCGGGCCGCGCGTCAGGTCCTTGAAGCGGTAGCGGGGGCGCAGAAGGGAGTAGGGCTCTCCGGTGGAGAACGTGCCGCTCAGCTCCTCGTGGCCGACTTCGACGGTGCCCTCACCACGAGGCTGGCCGAGCTGATGGAGGTCGAGCTGCTCGCCGTACACCGGATGAGGTCCGGGGCCCGTGGGGGAGCCGAGCTGGAAGGCCATCGACACCAGGGGCTCGGAGGGCGACAGGGGAGGGCGTCCGCGCCCGTCCTTCACGTGGCAGCCCATGCAGGAGTTGGAGCTGAAGAGCGGGCCCAGTCCGGGGCCATGGCCGGGGTCGCTCCAGTCGCGGTCGAAGACCCTCTTGCCCAGGTGGAACTCCGGCCACCGGGAGCGGTCCATGTTCGGCGGCGAGCGGCCAAAGGCATTGCGTCCCGCGTCCGTCACCGTGGCGGCGCCACCGGGCAGCTCCTCGTCCGGCTCCAAGGCCAGGTCTAGCTGTCCCAGGACGAGGGGCGGGGGCAGGGGACGACGTCCCGTCTGCGCCCACACCGCGGTGAGCAGCAGGGCTCCAAGAGGGATGCCCAACAGGTACAGCCGCCGGCTCATCGGGGTGTCTCCAGGGAGGCGGGAAACGACACCGGGCGGGACAGGACGGCTCCCGCCCGGTGGGGCGCCCGTGCTCAAGGCACGGGCGGGACGACTACTTCGCCGCGGGCTTGAAGCCCTCGCTCAGGATGTTCATCCCCTGCGCGGTCGCCTTCACGTCGATGCCCGTGAAGCCGTTGTACGGGTAGTGGCCGTCCTCGATCTCCTCGATGAACTCCACGGAGTCGCCGGTGAGGACCTTGCCGTCATCCAGCGCCACCGAGAAGGTGGAGCCGTCGGTGCGCAGACGCCAGCCGCACGCGCCCACGTTGGCCGGCGCGGTGGGCGCCTCGCCGGTCTTGTTCCAGATGATGTCCAGCTCGAAGAAGTCCGCGTACGCAATCAGGAAGCGGATGAAGTCCCGCCAGTTGGTGAAGATGATCATCCGGTTGGCCGTGTTGGTGGACGTGCCCTGGAGCACACCCTCGCGGTACACGTTCATCCGGTAGTTGGAGCCGCCCGGCGCGCCGCTGAACGTCGGGGTGATGAACGCGCTGTTCGCCTCACGACCCGGCGTCACGCGCAGCGTGCTGACCACCTGGTCGCCCGAGCGCGCGTCCAGCTGCAGCACGCCCGAGGTGCTGCCGAACTTGATCTCCGACGCCTGCGTCCAGCTCGCCGCGCGGGCGAAGGTGCTGGAGACACCGTCCGTCTTCGCGCTGCGCAGGTTCGTCACGGCCAGGCCCTGCTCCGTCGACGCCAGCCGGGCATTGCCCAGCGCGCAGCTGTTGATACCGTCGAAGCGCTGCGTGCACTTCGACTCCGCACCAGCCTCCTGAGTGGCCACGTCACCGTCCGCCGTCGTGGGCTCCTCGCCCTGACAACCCGACATCACGCTCAGAAGCGCCGCCGCGAAAAAATGGCCCATCATCTTCAACCGCATGGATTTACCTACCTCTTGAATAGGGGGGTCTTCTCCGCCAGGAGATCGCTGCATCCGGTGCCGGCCCAGCCCGAATGCTCTCCTTCTGGCGGCGAGCCATCCCCTTGCACCCCGCAGGCCAGCGCCTGTCGGCATGTCTCGCCTCCTCTGTATCAGCAAGGAATTGAGCCATGCGCCCGCGCCCCTCTGTAACGTGTGCAGTCACAGCTCCGAGTTGAATGTATCGTTTCATGCTACAGCGTATTGACCGAGCGTGACATTGACACATCCCATGCGTGTGGTGCGTTCCCGGGCATGTCTTGGTATGGGGTGATTCCGATTCCAAGAATCATTGTCAAGATGGTGGAGGCCGCGAATTTGGACAAGTCGCGCCATCGGGCTTTGTGCGCCCTCCTTGCTAGGTCTGTTCTCCCGGCCAAGGGCGGACAACGCTGCTTTTACGTTGAGACTGGAAGGTGGGCCCTGGGTCGAGGCCGCCTGGACAGGAATAATGCGGAGCCGGTATAAAACTATCTGTCAGACCGGAGACACAGGTGATTCCACCAACCTCATACAGGTCCTGACGCTCTGAGAAGGGGGCATTCCCATGGCTCGTTCGTCGTTGTCCCGCGGTGTCCGTCTGCTCAATCGCGGCCTTTTCTCGTCTGTTCTCGCGGTATCCCTCTCGGCATGTGAGCCGGCGGGACAGGCCGAGCCTCTCAAGCCCGCTCCTGTGGAAACGGAAGAGGTGGGCGTCGACGCGAAGGCGCTGCTCGACCGCGTGGCGGCGTCCTCGCTGCGGCCGCTGTCCCATGAGCCGGTGCCGCAGGTGGTGGGCAGCCGCATCATCAACAAGGCCGCGGCCATCCGTCTGGGCAAGGTCTTCTTCTGGGATATCCAGACGAGCGGCGACGGCCAGACGGCGTGCGCGAGCTGTCACTTCGCCGGCGGCGCGGATGACCGTCGCGTCAACACCGTGCACCCGGGCGTCGACAACGTCTTCGACAGCATCTCCGGCCCCGGCGAGACGTTCACCCTGGCGAAGATCACCAGCGATGACCGCATCGGCTCCCAGGGTCCGCTGCGCGCGCTGTTCCTGGGGCTGAACCCGGACCCCTCCGTCGCGGCGGACTCCTGTCTGTTGCTGCCCGACGTCCCGTTCCACGAGCACCGGCTGGTGGGCCCGCGTCACAGCCCGACCGTCCTGGGCTCCGGCTTCTACCGCAACCAGTTCTGGGGCGGCGAGGCCAACCACTTCTTCAACGGCGTGAACATCTGGGGCTTCACCGGCAACAACACCCAGGGCTTCCTGGCGCGCATGGAGAACGCGTCGCTCGCGTCCCAGGCCACCGGCCCCGTGACGAACTTCTCCGAGCAGTCGTGCTCGGGCCGCAACCTGCTCGGCCCCGGCAGCCTGGGCGCCAAGCTGGCCGTGCGCCAGCCGATGCAGCACCAGCGCGTCTCCACCACGGACAGCGTGCTGGGTCACCTGGCCAACCCCACCGGTCCGGGCCTCCTCTGCAACGGCGCGCCGTGCACGTATGACCAGCTCATCCGCGAGGCCTTCGGCGACGCGCTGGCCAACATCTCCGTCAACGCCTTCTCGCTCATCTGGGGCGAGGCGCTCCAGGCCTACCAGGCCACGCTCATCCCGGACCAGACGCCCTTCGACAGCTTCCTGCAGGGCAACCTGGGCGCGCTGACGAACAAGCAGCTCAAGGGCCTCAACGTCTTCGTCGGCAAGGGCGAATGCGTCAACTGCCACACCGGCGCCATGCTGTCCGACGCCACCATGAGCTGGTACGAAATCGCCGGTCCGCTCAACCGCGACGGCGGCGACACGGGCTTCCACAACATCGGCGTGCGCCCCACCGACGACGACCTGGCGCGCGGCGACCTGGGCATCTTCGGCGGCGTGCCCAACTCCATCAGCCAGTCCCCGTTCGACATGGGCGCGTTCAAGACGCCCACCCTGCGCAACGTGGGCCTGACGGCGCCGTACTTCCACAACGGCGGCTACCCCACGCTCGACGACGTGGTGGACTTCTACGCGCGCGGGGGTGACTTCAACAACCCGGAGAAGTCGCTCGACATCAAGGAGCGCGTCTTCAGCGCGAGCGACCGTTCCGCGCTGGTGGACTTCCTCTCCAACGCGCTCACCGACTGCCGCGTCTACACGTACCGCGCGCCGTTCGACCACCCGGAGCTGCCGTTCCCCAACCGCGAGACGCTGCCCGCCACGGGCCGCGGTGGCCGCGGCGCCTGCCGCTAGGCCCGGCTCCACGCTGGTGCTGAATCAGAGCCACCCGAGGGGCACGTCAAGCCCCCCAGGTGGCTCTGTCCTTTTGCGCGGGATGTCAGGGCTCGCGCGAGAATGGATGGAAGTCTCGGCTCCCGGGGCTCGCTTGATGGTCCGGGGGCCCCGTGGAAGAGTTCCTGGCCTCGGTGTCAGGTCTGAACAACAGGTTCCTCCCAGGAGTTGTCGCATGAGTGAGCAAGCCGTGCCCATCGACCCGCATGAGACGCTGTACCTGCCCATGCGGCGCCGCTTCATGAGTGAGTACGTCCAGACGCCCGAGGGCACGAACGAGCTGCGCATCTATTACGGGCTCAAGGAGATCTCCATCGAGGAGGCGGACCTGCACTCCTTCGGTGAGAACCTGCTCAAGCAGGACCAGTTCATGGCGGCCATGGCCACGCGCTGGAGCAACGGCGAGCCGTATCCCTGGGAGCGCATCAAGGAGCTGCTCGAGCAGCTGCTCGCGGAGAACATCCTGTCGCGCGAGGCGCCGAAGCTGTCGCAGGAGACCGACTACCACAAGATGGTGATGGAGTCGGAGGCCCGCAGGCCCGCGCCCACGGAGGCCCTGTGGTGGAACCCCGACACGGAAGGGGTGCTGCAGAAGCTGGTGGGCCGGCCCATGGAGTTCGGCTTCCTGGAGGCGATGCTGCCCGTGCACCGCGCGGCGCACGCGGCGCTGGATGCCGAGGGGCGGCACATCGGCGAGAACAACGTCTTCCCGGACTCCATGCGCATGCGGATGGAGACGGAGTGGCGCATGTGCCCGTACCCAGGCAGCCGCTTCAAGGACGACGCGCTGATGAACGTGACGGCGCTGAAGTCCATGTCCAAGCACTGGAAGCCCACGCTCCAGGCGATGCTCATCCTGCGCGACGCGTTCCTGAAGCGCTATCCGCTGCTGCCGGACGGCCAGTGGCGCATCGGTGACTTGCACGCGTTCAGCTGCGCGGTGCTGGCGTTGCCGTCGTCGATGCTGCTGCGCGGCAAGGACCCCATCCCCAACGGGACGCTGGACCCGGTGCTGTCCTCGGTGTTCCGCGTCACCGACGGCGTGCGCATGGTGAGCATCTACCTGATGTTCCTGCCCGAGCAGCCCATGCCGTACGAGACGCCCATCAACCCGGCGTCGCTGCTGCACCTGACGGAGCGCGACAACCACTTCCTGTCCACGCGTGGCGTCTGCGCGGGCCCGCCGCACATGGTCGACGAGTTCTTCGCGACGATGCTGGACGGCAAGCCCATGGCGGGCGAGCCGCTGCCGGAGCCGTCGTGGCTGGAGGCGATTCCCGCCGCCATCGACTACGGCCTGCGCGGGCTGCAGCTCTACTCGCTCCAGTTCACCCTGTGGGCTCACATGTGCGCCACCTACGAGCGCATCCGTGACGCGGTGCTGCAGGCCGAAGCCCCGGCGGACAGTGGCTGGGGTCGGCTGCGCCAGCGCATCGAGAAGGACTGGAAGGTCATCCTCCCCACCCGGCAGAACACGTTGGTGCAGCGGGAGTGGGCCAAGGCCCGCTACGTGGAGATGTATGACCGCGCCCAGCGCGGCCTGCGTGGCTTCAGCGAGGAGAAGCTGCAGAACATCAGCGACGTCTTCTCTCCGCCGAAGGACGCGATGCACGCCCAGACGGTGGAAGCGCTGCGCACGCTGTTCCGCGAGCGCGCGCCGGTGCCCGAGGGCTCACGTCCCGAGCTCATCGACGCCGTCGTCGAGGCGCTGGCTGACTACCTCACCATCGAACGCTCCGCCCTGGGCACGCTGGAGAACGTCCAGCGCGAGGTGAACGCGCTGCTCCAGCGAGAGCATCCGGACCGGCACTTCACCAACCTGGACCTCTCCATCCACCACCGGCTGCGTTTCGCCACCATTGGCGTGCTGCCCTACCTGCTGGATGTCTTTCGCGAGGAGCTGGGGGTGGGCATCGAAAGCAATGTGTCGGCCGTCAAAATCACGCCCGGAACGCCCCGCGCTGTCGCTGCTTGAAATGACGCAACGTTTCACTCCCGGGCCTGGGAACATTCATCCATGTTTCAGGTCCGGGTAGCTTGACTCACTTGTTTCACCGACTTATATCGGTGAGCGCCGATGCGGCAGTTGTCGTGACTGTCGCATCTGGTGTCGCTGTCCCGAAAACCAGGAGCGAGCACATGCAGATCAAGACCAAGGTTCGTGGCGGTCCCCGTGCCTGCGGTGGCGTCCTCGCCGTCTGAGAAGTCTCGTAGCTGAAAATCTCAACATCACACCAGGAGCAAGCACATGAAGATCAAGACCAAGATTCGTGGTGGTCCTCGCGGATGTGGCCCCGGTGGTGTCAGCTACGAAGTGCTGGAGTAGTTCTCCCTGACGCAGCTTCACGACTCACACCAGGAGCAAGCACATGAAGATCAAGACCAAGGTTCGTGGCGGTCCCCGTGGTTGCGGTCCCGGCGGCATCAGCATCGAGTACGCCGAGCTGTGATTCATTGCTGATGGCTGGTCCTTCGGTCGTCAGTGGGCGGAGCTTCCGCCTGCTGGCGACCGTTGTCATTTCCGGGATGTGGCGCGCCGCGACGGCAGCGCCCGCCCGGGGACCTGGACGGCCCCACGGGCGAGGCCTCGCGTCAGGGGTGGGCGATGACGATGAGCGTGGGCGCCCGCGCGTTGACGCAGTTCATCACCTTGCGCATCGTCACCGGGTCCAACGCGCCGAACGCCTCGTCGAGCACCACCACCTGGACGCGCTGGAGCAGGGCGCGCGCGACGAAGATGCGGCTCTGCTCCCCGTGTGAGAGCTGCCAGCCGCGCTCGCCCACCATCTGCAGGATTCCGGCGGGCATGCGCTGCAGCAGGTCCCCGAGCCCCAGCTCCTCGCACAGCTCCCGCGCCAGCTTCATGTCGTCCTGCGTGTGAGGCCAGGAGCGGCCCAGGAGCAGGTTCATGGCCAGCGTGCCGGAGACCACGTGGTTCTCGTGGAACTGGGGCGCGCCCGCTATCTGCGCGCCCCAGCCGTCCGGTGTCCACGTGGACATGTCCAGGCCGCGCAGCAGCACCACGCCGGAGCCCTGGCGCCGCAGGCCCGTGAGGATGGAGGCGAGGGTGGACTTGCCGGAGCCGGACGGCCCCTCCAGCAGCACGCGCTCTCCGGGGCGGATGGACAGCGAGGCCCCCTCCAGCACCGCGCGCGGCGAGGTCGGGTGCTTGAAGTACACGTCGCGCACCTCGAGCAGCGCCTGGCTCTTCGACGGTGCCTCGGTAGAGGCGAGCGGCGCCACCTGGGGCACGCCGTCCTCGCCGTCCTTCGTCGCGCCCACGGCGCCGGCGAGCCGGGCCGCGTCCAACATGGGGCGCACGCCGGTGAACAGCACGCGCGAGCCGATGAGCGCCAGCGCGCCCACCGCCAGGGACATCACCGCGCGCGCCCCCAGCAGCGCCGCGCCCACGCCCACCGCGATGCTCGCGGTGGAGGCGCCGGCCAGCACGTTCGGCAGCGTGGCGATGATGGCCACCGGCAACACACCCCGGCGCGCGAGCGTCATGATTCGCGCGGTGCCCGAGTCCCAGCGCTCGGAGGCATCCGAGTAGCGGGCCACCTCCTGGTCCTCCTCCTCGTGCCAGCGCGACGGCTGCTCCTGCGCCAGCCGGGTGCGGTGGCCGAGCATCCGCTCGATGAGCGCGTGCGTCATCACCACGCGCGCCTCCGTCCAGCCCCGGAACAGCGCCGTCTGCCGGGCGATGAGCACGCCCAGCAGCGCGCAGAACACCAGCAGCGCCGCAAGCCCCAGCCAGCCCGCGGGACCGGACAGGGTGACGCTGGCCGCCAGCGTCAGGTCCACCACCGCGAGCAGGCTGGTGAAGCTGCCGGCCAGCACCATCTGCTCCATGCCAGCGCTCTCGAAGGTCCTCCCCACGTACTCGCCGATGCCGCCCCGGCGCGCCTCGTCCACCGGCAGCGAGAGCGCTCCGGCCAGCAGCCGCCGGCGCAAGAGCGCGGAGAGGTCCAGCGCCAGCGTGCCCTGTGTCCACGCCAGCGCCGCCTGCAGCGGCACCGCCGTCAGGCCCATCAGCGCCCAGGCCCACAGCCAGCCCTGGTCCAGCTGCCCCTCGAAGGCCCCCTGGCCAATCAGCCACCAGCCCGCGAGCACGCAGACCTGGATGAGCACCGCCAGCACCAGGAGGAGCATGATGCGGGGCGGAGCCGACAGCGCCTTCAGGTGGTGGAGCAGCCTGGCTCCGGGTGGCAGGCGCAGCGTGCGCGCGGCGACCAGGTGCGTGTTGGCCAGCTGCGCGCCCAGGAGCGCGCGGCGGGCGAGCGTCCGGTGCGGCTCACGCAGCCCCGTCCCCGCGAGCACCTTGTCCACGGTGTTCCCCTGCGTGCCCTCGACGAGCGCCTGCACGGCGGCGGTCAGCTCGTCCATGGGGACGTCGCGGACCGTCTCGTCGGGCGTGAGCACGCGCGCCGTCGCGCCGGACGCCGACACACGCAGCAGCGCGACGACCTGGATGCCCTCGGGGGTGAAGACGTCCAGCAGCGCGGGCGCGGCGCGCTGGATGGCCTTCGCCACCTCGCCATGACGCGTGTAGTGCAGGTCCAGCTCCAGCCCCTGGGCCTGGGCCGCCGCGTCCAGCCACTCGCCCAGCCGGTTCGGGTCCTCCGGCGCCGCGCCCATCAGCTTCGCCGAGGTGCGCGGCAGGGGCAGGCCCACCCGGCGCGCCAGCGCCTCCAGCGCCTCCGCGCCCCGCTTCATCGGCCAGGCCCGGCCCGCCAGCGGCCCCGCCTTGCTCCGGGTCGACTCCTTCGCCACGCCGCTCACGCCGCCCCCTTCCGCGACGCCTTCGCTTCGCTGGCGGGCTCTTCGTTGAGCAGCCCGTGGTCCAGCACCATGCGCCGCCAGCCGCCGTGGCCCGTCAGGTCCCGACGCATCTGCTCCTCCTCGTCGAGCAGCGAGCGGTACACGGAGTCCTCGCGCTGGGCGAGCCGCTTCGGATGGTCGTCCTCCACCAGCTGCCCGCCCTTGATGACGAGCACCCGGTCGAACGTCAGCGTCTCCGAGATGTCATGCATGATGCACAGCATCGTGGCGCCGGCCAGCTCCGCGCGGGAGCGCTCCAGCAGCGCCGCCCTCCGGTCTCTCTCCAGGCCGCGGAACGGCTCGTCGAAGATGGCCAGCCGCACCCCGGGACGCAGCAGCGCCCGGCCCAGGCGCACCCGCTGCCCCTGGCCGCCGGACAACAGGCTGCCGCCCTCGCCCAGCTTCGTCTGAAGGCCATGGGGGAGCTTGTCCAGGAACTCGATGAGGTCCGCGGAGCGCAGGGCCTGGCCCACGCGAGGCAGCACGTCCGCTGTCTCCACGCCGTACGCCAGGTTGTCCACCAGCGACTTGTTCCACAGCGTCACGTCGGGCTCCACCCAGGCCGTCTGCCGCCGCAGCCGCGCCAGCACCTGGCCCTCCAGCGGCGCGCCGTCCACCTCCACCCGCCCCGACGACGGCCGGTGCCAGCCCAGGAGGATGCCCACCAGGGACGACTTGCCCGCCCCCGAGGGGCCGACGATGGCCACGTGCTCCCCGGGCTTCACCGTCATGTCGATGCCCTGCAGCACCGTGAAGCCCGCGGCCTTCACCTCCACCTGCTGGAGCTTGAAGCCCACGCCTCCCGTCGCGGTCCTGGCGTCCACGTCCGCGGCCGTCTCCAGCCCCGCGCCCACCTCGTCGGGCGTCAGCAATGGCTCCATCAGGCGCGCGGTGAGCGACGACGCGGCGGGGTACTGGCGCAGCGCGTCCGCGAGCTGCTTGCCCAGGGTGGCCACCGCGAGCGCCCAGTAGACGAGCAGCAGCACCGCCCCCGGCTGGATGCCCTGGGACACGGCATGCAGGACGATGGCCACCGAGCCGCCCGTGGCGACCATGGTGGCGATGGTGTCGGTGATGATGCCCCGGCCTAGCAGCGTGCGCGCGGCGCGGACGAACTCGTGCAACGGCTCTTCATGAGCCCGGCGCAGCGTCAGCTCCGCGCGGTGGGCCCGCAGCGCCACCGCCCCGCGCATGGCGTCCAGGTAGAAGCGCGACAGCACGCCGTCGAAGTCGCGCATCCGCCGGTCCGCCTCCAGGAGCGAGCGCTGGGCCAGCAGCGGGACGGCGAGCGCCAGTCCACCGCCGATGATGATGAGCGGGGCGCTTCCAGGGGCCAGCCACGTCAGGCCGGCCAGCGTGACGAGCAGCTCCGAGGTGGCACGCAGCACGCCCACCGCCATGGTCGGCACGCTGCGCACCTGGTGGATGCCGTGGCAGCGCTGCGCCATGTCGGAGACCAGCCGGCTCTTGAAGTAGCGGTCTCCCAGGCGGGGAATCTTGTCGAGGAACGCCAGCCGCAGGCGCACCTCCAGCCGCCGGCCCAGCCGCAGCGTCCCCTGCGACAGGGGCAGCTCCATGGAGAAGAGCATCCCCATCAGCACCAGCAGCGTCACGATGCCCGCCAGCCGCTGCTCCTGGGTGGTGAGGTAGCGCCCCGCGTCGATGATGCCGCGCAGCAGGAGCGCCTCCAGGAAACCGCCCACGGCGGCCGTCAGGGCGATGGCCGCGAGCACGGAGGGCGCCAGCACGCCGTCCTTGCGCATCAGCGCCACCAGCTCCCTCAGCGGCCGTGTTGGAGGCTCGCTCAGGGCCGCCTGGAGCTCCGCGGACAGGGGTGGCTCGTCCTCGCCGCGCTCCGTCTTCTTTCCCCGGGCGAGGATGCCCACCACGCCGCGCAGGGTGACCTCCTCCGCGTCGGCGGGCCCCACCGCCGTCCAGTAGGAGGAGGGGATGACCGTCTCCGCGCGCCCCTCCTCGAGCGCGATGCGCACCTCGCGCAACAGCTGCTCCAGGAAGCGGGAGGAGGCCTCACCCCGCTGGACACCGCCACCGTCCACCAGCGTCTGCACCAGCCGCGTCGCCGCGTCCAGGCAGGCCACGCCCTTCCATGTCTCGTCCGCCAGGGCCTCCGCGAGCAGCCGCTCCGAGAGCGCCTTGTCGGCGAGCGCTCCCAGCCGCAGGCGCATGCCCGCGAGGAACTCCTCCGTGCCGGCCCACTCCCGGAAGCCCTCGGCGGGGACGGGCAGGGCGTGGACATAGAGCCGGTCCATCAGCTCGTTCACGGACACCCAGCGCCGTCCCAGCGCGGGGTCCATGATCTGCACCAGGTTGCCCCACCGTCGCCAGATGACGATGAAGTGCAGGTTGCTGTCGGCCAGGCGCACCACCGCGAGCGCGGGCAGCGCCTTCGTCTCCGGCAGGAGCACCTGGTCCAGGGGGAGGACGACCTGGGTGGCGTCCAGGCCCAGCTTGCCGGCCAGCTCCTCCAGCACGTCGATGGACGTCCCGTCGATGTCCGTCTGGCAGGCCTCGCGCAGACGGCCGTAGCTGACCGACACTCCGAAGCCGTCGAACAGCGCCTTCAGCGCCGCCGGACCGCAGTCCATGGCTGAGGTCTGGATGACCTCGGGAATGAGCAGCTTGCGTGTGCTCGCCATGGCTCAGTTCCCACCCCTCGACATCTCCAGCTCCCGGGGCGTGCGCGGCGGCAGCGGGCGCGAGCGCGCGGGCGCCTCCAGGCCCCGGCCCAGCGCCCGCAGCACCAGCCGCAGCGGCGTGGCCTCCTCCACGGCGATGTCCACCGTGCCCGGCAGCCCGTGCTCCATCGGGATTCCCACCGGCATCTCGTCCACGGACAGCTCCACGCGCACCAGCCCGTCGCGGGCCTCGCTCGCCACCGCCACCACCGTGGCTCGCACCATGCCGAACTCCGTCCAGGAGAAGCCCTCCAGCTTCATCCGCGCCCGCTGGCCGGCGCGCACGCGGCCCAGGGCCGTGGCGGGGGACAGCTGCGCGACGACGCGCACGTCCCCCCCCGCGACGACGGTGGCGATGCGGTCCCCGGCCCTCACCTGCGTGCCGACGCGCACCGAGCTGGTCTCCCCGAGGATGCCGTCCGCGGGCGCCTTCACCACCCGGCGCTCCAGTTCGTCGCGCAGCCGCTCCACGGAGGCGCGCGCCACGTTCTCCCCGGACTCCAGCTCCGCTATCTGCCGCCGCAGCGCCGCGACGCGGATGCGCCGCTCGGTGGTCAGCATGGTGCCGTCCATCTTCACGCGCGCCAGCGCCGCGCGCGTGGCCTGCTCCACCGCCTGCGCCCGCTCCAGCTCCGTGCGCACCCGGCTCCACTCCGACTCGCTCACCAGCTGCCGTGAGAAGAGCTGCTCGGTGCTCGTCTTCTCCTCCAGGGCCCGCCGCGCCAGCGCCTCCGCCTCCGCCAGCCGGGCGCGCGCCTCGTCCACGCCCGCCGCGCCGCGCTCCTGCTGGGACTGCAGCGCGCTCTGCTCGGCGTCCAGCTCCGCGCGCGCCGCCACCAGCTGCGGCCCCACGCCCTGGAGCAAGGCCTCGGCTTCCGCGAGCAGGCGCGCCTCCTGCTCATGCGCCAGCTCGAAGAGCACCTCGCCCGCGGTGACCTGCCGGTGCAGCTCCACCCGCGTCTTCACCAGCCGCCCCTCCACGGGCGCGTCGACGGCGTAGACCTCCCGGTGCACCTCCAGCCGGGCCTGCACGCTGGGCTCGTAGACGGTGATGCGCGCCCTGACGAACCAACTGCCCCAGACGATGAACAACCCCACCGGCAACAACCAGAGCGCCGAGCGCCCTCGTCCCCGTACCAACGCGCGCATGGTGCGCGGGAACATTCCTTCACCAACTCGCATGGACGAAGCCTACCTCATCACCGTTGTTCGACCGACTCCCCGAGCAGCCCCGGCGCGACGCCGGCGACCCGTCGCCCATCATCACCCGGCGGGCTGACGGCCGACTCCCATTCATGCGCACCACCGCGAGCCGGGGCCCTCCCGCCTGGCCTTGCTTTCCTCCACGAATGCACAGCCCTCCCGAACCTGGAGCCCTCTGTCCGGTGACGCGCCGCCCCGGCCAGTCAAGGGTTGTGCCGGTGATTCCAATTCAAGGGATAGGGCAAACCCATGCGTGAAAACATGTTTTAAAGGTATTGCGACGCGCGGCGTGATGCGGCCTCCACGTAGATGGAACCGTGAGCCGCCCGGCGCGTGTCTCACGGCGCCCCGCGTGCCCGGACTCTGTAGAAATACCCGACCTGGGGGATTTCAGGACCCAGGGTCATTCTCTCGTTTCAATAAAATGGGTGAAATCTACAAGTATGCGGATCTAAAGGGGATGACAGGTTTTTCGGATGAAGGCTTGACTCCGATTTTTCATCGATTTTTAATGATTCTACTCCCGGTGTGTATGGGCTCACCCCTGTACGGCCGGGAGAGAACGCGGTCTCAACAGGAGAAAGCACATCATGAAGATCAAGACCAAGGTCCGTGGCGGTCCCCGTGGTTGCGGTCCCGGTGGCATCAGCATCTATTACGACGACGTGCTGACGCAGATCCCGTAGTCCTCATCCGGGCGAAGTCCGCTCGGAATGGACACAAGGTCGCCAGCGGGCGGAACATCGCTCGCTGGCGATTTCTATTTGGAGGGCCCTCTCGCCGTGTGTCGTTGTTTCGCGAGGTTTGAGAGGGGTTGTGGCGTGTCAGGTTACAAAGACTTTCGTCGCAATCTTCGCGGCACGACTTGACTGGCCGATTACACCCGTCTTTAATGATTCTACTCCGGACGCGAAGCGATGAATCGAATCGCATGCAATGGCGGAAGGCTCGCCGCGTAGTTCCGGAGGTCTGGGAATAGCGAGCCGGGCGGAGGGTTTCGAGGGGACGGGTGAGCCCAGGTTCGCGACGGAAATCCAGCGGCGACGTTGAGACAGCGAGCGGCTCGAGGGTTTGAATGTCAGGGGGGTGTGCTTATTGTTCCGCGCGGTCCAGGAAACAAGCACACGCAGATCCCTTTTCAGGTGTCGTCCGTAGGGTCGGTGTTCCATTCTGGAACGCTGGTTTGTCCAAGGAGCTCATCATGCAGATCAAGACCAAGGTTCGTGGCGGTCCCCGTGGTTGTGGTGGCGTTCTGTCTCCCGTCATCGTCCGCACCCTCCCGTAATCGCTCCTGGCTGAAGCCAGGCGGTTCCGGTTGTTCCTTCATCGCGATCACTCACCAGGAGTACACATCATGCAGATCAAGACCAAGGTTCGTGGCGGTCCCCGTGGTTGCGGCGGTTCTCTCCCCGTGCTGACCGGCACGGTTCGCACGCAGATCCCGTAGCCGTCTCTTCCACCCGTTTCACGCTCGGAGAATACCCATGCAGATCAAGACCAAGGTTCGTGGCGGTCCCCGTGGTTGCGGCGGCGGCACCAAGCTCCCCGTGCTGGCCACCCAGCTGCCGTAGTCGTTTCCTTCACCCGTTTCACTCTCGGAGAATACCCATGCAGATCAAGACCAAGGTTCGTGGCGGTCCCCGTGGTTGCGGTGGTGGCGTCATCTCGATTCCCGTGCGCACCACGGGCGGCGTGATCAGCCAGATTCCGTAGTCGTCTCTCTTCAACCCCGTTTCACTCTCGGAGAATACCCATGCAGATCAAGACCAAGGTTCGTGGCGGTCCCCGTGGTTGCGGTGGTGGCGTCATCTCGATTCCCGTGCGCACCACGGACGTCCTCTCGCAGATCCCGTAGTCGACTGGTTTCACCAGACGACTTCGGCGGTTCCTCGTAGATTCCACTCAGTCTTCACCAGGAGCTCATCATGCAGATCAAGACCAAGGTTCGTGGCGGTCCCCGTGGCTGTGGCGGTACCCTGCCGTTCCCCGGCCCCATCCTGACCACGACGGACGTGCTCAACTAGTTCTCGTCGGACGCCTCACGGTGTCCGGATAAGACGTAAGTCGCCGGCGGGGGTTGTGTTCCCGCTGGCGACTGTCATTGCGGGCAATGCCAACCGCCTGGACGCTGCCTCCCGTGGGGGAAGCGCGCTAGGCTGGGCGCATGACCCTCCATGTCCAGTTCTACGCCTGGCAGGCCGCGATTGTCGGCAACGCCCGGCTGCGAGGTCTGGAGCTCCGGGCGCTGATGCTCGAGGACCCGTATGCCGGGGTCTTCCAGCGCGGACAGAAAGAGCCCTTTCGGGGCTTCAAGGTGGAGGGGGGCTTCGAGCCTTCCTTCGATGCCTGGTTCGACTCGATGAAGGCCCGCGGGCTCGTCGCCATCCGCTCGCTCGGGTACCACGAGCCGGCCGACTGGGTCCTCCACTCGCCGCCCCCGCCGCTTCCCAGGCTGCCGGAGCTGGTGCTCGTGTTCCCGGACCGCAACGTCTGGTACCGCCATGTCCACGCGTGGCCGGGACCCGACGGCAAGGTGAAGGAGCCCGAGGAGTGCTTCGAGGCGGTGCCGGAGGAGACGCGCTCCCCGGCCGTGCCGTCGGTGGAGGACGCGGAGCGGGAGCTGCTCGCGGCCACCCGGGCCTACGTCGACTTCGTCGGGCCGCGGGCCCGGTCGGATGACTCGACGGACATGTTCTACGCGACGATGGGGCGCACCGCCCTGGAGCGGCTGCTGGACGATGAGGCCCGGTTCCGCGAGCGCCTGGTCGTCCTGCGGGACGAGCAGAAGCGGGAGTACCAGCGCCGGGCCCGGGACTGGTGGCCGGTGCAGCCCGCGACCAGGGCCATGCGCCCGCTCTACCTGGCGAACGCGGCGAAGAACCTCCAGCTCGACGACTACCTGCGCGTCATGGAAGAGGCGGGGCTGTCCTGGCGGGCCGTCCGGCTGGCCTGTGCCGCCCAGGACCTGGTGCCCCTCAACATGCGCCACGAGCGCACGTCCGAGGAGACGCTGCCGCCCTACGTCAACACGCCGGGCTACGTGCCCATCGCCGAGCGGTTCGCCCTCGCGGCGGGGAACGCGCGCAACGCGGCGGTGAACGCGACGACATAGCCGCCGGACACCTCAATGGGGCAAGTCCCCCGAGGTGCCCGGAGGGGAGGGTGCGGCGCGGGAGAGTGCGTCCGGGAAGGCCCCGGCACGCCGGGTGACGCAGACGTGGAAGCCCTCCACCGTGCCGCAGGTGACGGCGTCCCCCAGGCGCTGGAACGCCTCCAGCCGGGCCGGGTCAACGACGTACACCGTGTCCGAGGTGAGCTGGCTCCGGGCGACGTCGGCCAGGAGCGACTCGCAGACCTCCGTGACGCGCGTCTCGCTGAGCCGGGCCGGGTAGCCGCTGTTGGTCGTCAGGCCCCGCAGGTACGCCAGGTCCCCGAAGCTCACATAGTCGCGCTCCACGAAGGCGCTCTTGACGCACGGCGACTCGGAGAGGTGCACGTAGGGCGGCACGAGGACGAGGTGCCGGTAGGACGCGTCGATGAGGGTCCACTCGGGCGCCTTGAGCCGGGGCCAGGGCGTGGGGGCGAAGTGGTTGCGCGTCCAGAGGTCCATGGTGTCCAGGGCCTGGAGCAGCACCGCGCCCAGGAGCAGGCCCGTGGCCACGGCGGGCCGCTGGCGCCAGCGCCACAGGGTGAAGGCGAGCAGGCCCGTCAGCACCGCGTAGTGCAGGGGCCAGATGAAGCGGCCCGAGGCGCGAAAGGGGCTCAACAGCGGCAGCAGCGGCGCCACGACCTTGCGAATCGACAGCAGCGTCACGCCCGCCACCGTCAGCACGGAGGAGAACGCCAGCAGGGCGAGCAGCGACAGCACGATGACGAGCGGAGCCCGGGCGCGCAGCTCCTCGCGCACCCGGGGAGCCGCGCTCCGAGACTTCCAGAGCGCCGCCACGGCGAGGGCGAGGACCCCCGTGCCCAGGTAGCCGAAGCCCTCGTACTGGCCGGGCCCGGTGGGCAGGCCCGGCAGCACGCGGGACCAGCCCATGGGGTTGACCAGGGTGAGCAGGTCGGAGCTGAAGTAGCCGAAGCCCGCGGAGCCCGAGCGCACGCCCAGGCCCACGTAGCCGAAGGCGACGAACAGCGTCGCCGGCACCGCGCACAGCACGGCCAGCGCCAGGGCCGCCGCGCGCCGCGACAGGTACTTCTCCTTCCATGTCACGGTGGCGAGCAGGGACAGGCCGAGGGCGAAGACCATCACCTCCAGATAGGGGTGGATGCCGGAGGCGAGCGCGTTGAGCAGGAGCGCCCACGCCAGCGACGTCCAGGCGTCGCGCGGGCTCGTGCGCGGGCGCAGGTTCAGCCAGAGCATGCCGGTGAGCAGCCACTGCGCGCACAGCGTGTCGTGCCCCGTCCGGTACAGCAGCACGGGCGCGAGGACGAACAGGGCGCCACCGAGGAAGCGCTGGAGGACGTTGGGCGTGAAGAGGCCCGTCAGCTTCGCGCCCAGCCAGCCCTGGAGCACGAAGCACAGGGCGAGCCACGGGCCGATGAACTGGAAGTCCCGGGGCAGCCAGCCCGAGAAGGGCTTGAGCGCGAGCGACACCCACGGGTTCGAGTCGGAGAGGGCGACCGTCATGGGCAGCGGGCGCAAGAGGCCCGGCGTCTCGCCGAGCGGAAAGCCCCAGGGCGCGTCGCGGAAGTGCATCCAGCCGAGCGCATGCTGCGCGAAGTCTCCGCCCAGCCAGTCCAGGTGGGTGGGATTCAGCGTGGGGCCACCGCCCACCGCCAGGTACCACAGCAGGCCGAAGGCCGCCGCCAGGAGGGGCGCCACCCAGGCCCGGAGGCCCTCCACGTCCGAGCGTGTGTCCGGACTCAAGGGACGCTTCCGCGCGGGGAGGGCGTCACGTCGGGGAGCGCCGAAGTCGGACTGCGAATCGCGGTTGTCACCACCTGCTCGGGGCTCCTGGCGTGCACGGACGGGCCGCCCACTCTAGCGGAGTGGGGGCCGGGTGCTTACCACAGCATGATGGCGGACTCGCCCGCGCGCTCCTCGTAGAACAGCCGCAGCCGGACCACGTACTCGCGCCCCCGGAACAGCTTCAGCTTCAGGGCCGCGTTGGTGCCCAGGCCGCTGTCGTCGTCGCCGGCGAGGAAGCGCAGCCCCGTGGCGCTCTTCTCGAAGAGCACCATCACCGTGTCGGAGACGCCGAACGTGCGCAGCTCGTACGTGCGCGTCTCCTGGGGCGTGAAGGTGAAGTTGCGCTGCTGGCCGGGCTTGAGCTGGAGGCGCACGGACTGGAAGGGCTGGAGCGCCGTGTAGTCCTGCTCGGTCAGGGCCGGGTAGAACGTCCGGGCCCATGCCTTGTCCTGGTCCGACAGCCCGCCCTTCGGGGTGAGGCCGCCGCGGAAGTACTCCAGGGGCTCCTTGATGAGGCCGGGCTGGAAGGGGTACTCCATGACGGAGTCCGGGTCCCAGGTGGAGCCCTCCACCGAGCTGGCGGCAATCTTGCGGATGATGTTGTGGAACGTCGTCTCGCGGCTCCAGCTGTTGGGAGGACGGGCCAGCGCGGCGTAGACGGCCTCTTCGTCCCAGACGATGCCCGCGTGCGGGTTCTGGTGCTCGTGCGGGAAGCCGAGCGTGTGGCCGATTTCATGGATGGCCGTGTCGATTTCGCGCGGGTGCTCCGTGAGGTCCCAGCCGAAGTTCATCGTCCTCGCGTCCGGCCCCTGGGCGAGGATGTCCCGTCCCACGTAGGACCAGGCGCCGTCGTCGCGCATGAAGCCGATGCGCACCTCGGCCTCGTCGCGGGAGGCCACCTCCTGGAACTTCAGGCCCAGGCCCACCTGCGTCCAGCGCTCGAAGGCGGCGCGCACGACGTCCTTCTCGGTGTCCGTGGTCGTCCAGGGCACGAAACGCGTGGTGCCGTTGGCCAGCCGCACCTCCTCACCATCCGTGGCCTTGTCGAAGAAGTAGTAGTGGAGGACCGTGCCATTGGCCCACTTCTGCTCGTTCATGCGGATGAGGCGAAGTCGCCGCGCGTTCAGGTCCGGAGGCAGCGGGCGCTCTGGCACCCGCGGCAGCGCGCAGTACGCGTAGCTCAGGGCCTGGGTGGCCTCGCGAGGTGACTCGCGGCCCGTCCTCCCCGCCGTCCTCGCGCGAGGCGCCGCCTTGCGGCCCCGGCGCACCGAGGGCCCGGACGCCGGCTCCGCCTTCGCCACGCGAGGCTTTGCCCGGTTCCTGCCTCGCGTCGTGCCCGCATTCTGTCTGCGTTTGTCCGTCATCGTGACTCTCCCCGGGCGGAGGGATGCCTTTTTCCGCCCGTGGGAGGGAGTGTCGCGGTGGGACGTGTGACGGCGTGGCGCGGGGGAGGGGGCTCGGCGATGGCTCGGCGCGAGGCACGCCGAGCCAGGGAGCAGCCGTGCGGCCTGGGGCCGTTGCGCCGTCAGCCCGCCTTGGCGAGCAACGCGGCGGCGGTCTGCGGCGGGACGATGTAGCCGGCGGCCATGAGAATCTCGGCGGCGGCCTCGGCGACTCCGGCCTGGACCGCGGTGGCCTGGGTGGGCTTGCAGAACACGCCGATGCCGAGCACGGGCCCATGCACGGTGAACTCCGCCACCTCGACGCCGGGGGCGGGCTTCGCCTGGACCTCCGGCACCAACGCCACGCGCTCCTCGAGCGCTTGCATGAGGCCCCGGATGTCACCGCCGTGCACCAGGGGGACCTTCACGACAATCTTGCGGTGCGGGTGGTGGCTGAAGTTGATGATGTTCTCGCCGAAGAGCCGGCCGTTGCCCACGGAGACGCGCAGGTTGTCGGACGTGTCGATGGTGGTGGCGAACAGGCCAATCTCCTGCACGATGCCCGTCGCGCCTCCGGCGGAAATCTCGTCGCCCACGCGGAAGGGCCGCAGCACGAGCAGGAAGATGCCCGCCGCGAAGTTGGAGAGCAGGCCGGACCAGGCCGTGCCGATGGCGAAGCCCGCGGCGGCCAGCAGCGCGGCGAACGACGTGGTCTCGAACCCCATCATCCCCAGGATGCCCAGCAGCAGGAGGATGGTCAGGGAGCCGGCGAACAGCGATTCGATGTAGCGGATGAGCGTGATGTCGAACTGACGCTTCTGCAGCGTGAGGTTCAGCACGCGTCGGAAGGTGTTGATGACGGCTCGACCCACGAACCACAACACCAGGGCCCCGACCGCCTTGAGGATGAAGGGGAAGGCCTCCGCGAGAGCCAGGGTCTTCAACTGCAGAATGATTTCGTCCATGACGTTCCTGAAGTGACGGGGAGTCCACGTGGGTGGAGCGCCAGCTTCGCGGGTGCACGTGTGCAGTCGCCGGGCCAGCGAAGAATCCGTGAGCAAGTCCGCGAATGTAAAGCCCCGCTCCCGATGAGGGCGCCGCGGACCCAGGGGCTGACACACCCGTGGACGCGTCAGCCGGGGGCGCTGACGCGTCAGCGGGGCGCTGACAGCAGGCGCTCCACCGCGAGCAGCACCGAGGCGGCGCTGGCCGGATTCTTCACGAAAGCCGCGGGGTTGAGGTTGGACAGCCGGCCCATCAGCGAGTCCGGTCCGCTCACGTTGACCATGACGGTGCGCGAGCCCGGGCGGCCCGCGGTGCTGAGCACGTCGAGCGCGGAGCCGGTGTCCACCACGATGATGGGTGCGGGCTTGTCGCTGTCCGTGACGACGCGCAGGCCCTTCTGATGGAACAGCTCCGTGACGAGCGTCATCAGCCGCGTGTCCGACAGCCGCACCAGCACGGGGACGCGCGTGTCCAGCTCCACGGCGGTGGCCGCCTGGGGCGTGGGGCCCTTGCCCAGCTCCCGCACGTCCTTGGTCAACAGCTCCATCACGTCTGTCTTCAGCACGCCGCGCACGCGCTTGAGCAGCGAGTCGTCCTGCGTGAGGAAGGACTTCAACCGGCGCTCGGCGTCCGGGGGGAGCTGGGAGAAGGCCACGCCCATGGCGTCCTCGCGGGACCAGACCACCTGTCCCAGGGCGCGCAGGGCCTGGTGGGGCAAGTCAGGCAGGGAGATGCGCAGCTCCAGGGTGCTGCCCGTCGGCAGCGCGCGCGTCGTCCGGATGGCCAGTCCCCCCGTGCCGATGTTCTTGCTGTACGCGCGCACCACGTCGTCCTGCGTGGCGAACGTCAGCTCCAGCACCGCGTCCGCGCGGGCGGGGCGCGTGGGGAGGGGACTGCCCTCGGGAGGCAGCGCGCCCAGCTCCAGGAGCACGTCGCGCAGCAGCTCCAGACGTTGTTCTTCATCGGGTCCGAGCGGCTGGGTCCGCTGTCTTCCGAGCAGGACCTTGTATTCCTCGAGCGCGTTGACGCGTGGACTTCCCATGGGGCCCCCCTGCCTGCCTGGACTTCCTCGCAGCCTGCCATGTCCACGCGAGGCCGCGCGAGAGGTCGGCTTCCACCCTGTCGTGATGAGTGCACCCTGGTATAGCGGGAGGCATGGATGTTCCCAGCGCAATCCCTCCTCGCCCGGGTCTGCTGACGAGCATGCTGCGCTGGGGCGCGGCGTGCGCCGCGATGCCACCGCTGCTCACCCCCGCGCTCCTCTTGGGGCCCGTGAGTCCGGGCGCGTCGGACGCGCTCATGCGTGCGTGGTGCCTCTGGGCGCGGCGCGTCTTCGGCGTGGAGGTGGAGGTGGTGGACCACAACGCGGGCCGGTACGACGATGCCGCGTATGTCTTCCTTCAACTGAACCAGACCAGCCTGGGCGAGACGTTCGTGACTCCCCCGGCGCTTCCAAGACCCTCTCTCATCTTCATGAACCTGGGGTTCGCATTGCTGCCCTTCGCGGGGTGGGTGCCGCTGGCGCAGGGCTCCACGGTGGTGGTGCGGCGGTGGCACGCGCAGGCGCGGCGCGCGGTGGACCGGGCCCAGGAGGCGCTGCGGCGGGGCGCCAGCTATTACATGTCCATTGAAGGACGGCGCAGCCCCGACGGCGCGCTGGGCGCGTACAAGAAGGGCGCGGCCGTGCTCGCGATTGGCGCGGGGGCCACCATCGTCCCCATGGTCTTCCACGGCGTGCGCGCGGTGCTGCCGCATGGCGAGTGGCGCGTGAGTCCGGGGCGGGTGCGCGTCGAGCTCCTGCCCGCGATTCGCACGGAGGGCCTGCGCTACGAGGACCGGGATGCGCTTGTCGAGCGGCTGAGGGGGCTCGCGGAGGCCCACGGGTTGGGTCGTCCGCCGGGCTGAGCCGCGCACGTCAGGGCCTGGCCGAGTAGGCTGGACGCATGGCCTACCAACGCAATCCAGTGAAGGCGCCCCGCGTGTCGGGGCTGGCGCTCAAGGCATTCGTCAACACCCTGGAGAGTGGGGTCGGCGCGCCCGTGCTGGAGAAGCTGGTGCGGGACAGTGGAATCTCGTCGTGGCGCGAGCTGTCCGCGGGGGACGCGCCGCCGCTCCAGTTTCCGCTGCCGCACGGCACGCCCGCCACGGAAGCCCAGTCCCCTCAAGAGCAGGCCGCGCGCGCCATCGCCGCGCAGGCCGTGACGCCGGAGCGCGAGACGGTGGCCTCTTTCGCTCGCGCCTACCGGGAGGGCGGCGTGGACCCCGTCGCCGTGGCGCGCCGGTTGAACGAGGCCATCGACCGGCTGGAGCGCGGCGAGGCGCGGACGGGCTGGTTCATCGCGCGCAAGCCGGACGAGGTGCTCCGCGCCGCCGAGGCCTCCGCCGAGCGCCTGCGCGCCGGACGTCCACTGAGTGTGCTGGACGGCGTGCCCGTGGTGCTCAAGGACGAGGTGGACCTGGCGGGCTTCCCCACGACGCTGGGCACGCGGTTCCGCAACCAGGTGGCCACGGTGGACTCCACGGTGGCCGCGCGCCTGAGGGCCGCGGGGGCGCTGCTGCTGGGCAAGGCCAACATGAATGAGATTGGCATCAACCCCATCGGGTTGAATCCGCACCACGGCGCCGCGCGCAACCCGTGGAACCGGGGACACATCACCGGAGGCAGCTCCAGTGGCTCCGCCGCCGTCGTCGCCGCGGGGCTGTGTCCGCTGAGCATTGGCGCGGACGGTGGAGGCTCCATCCGAATCCCGGCGGCGCTGTGCGGCATCGTCGGCCTCAAGGCGACGTGGGGTCGCATCCCCGAGACGGGCGTACCGCCGCTGTGTTGGAACGTGGGCCACGTCGGGCCCATGGGGCTCACCGTCGACGACGTCGCGGCGATGTATGCGCTGCTGGCCGGGCCCGATGGCAAGGATCTGGTTGCCCAGACGCAGCCGCCGCATCACCTGTCCGGTTACGAGCGCGCGGACCTGACAGGGGTGCGGCTGGGCATCTGCTGGCCCTACTTCGAGGATGCCTCGCCGGACGTGGTGGCGCGCTGCAAGGAAGCGGTGCGTGCCCTCACCGACGCGGGCGCGACGGTGGTGGAGATTCCCGCGCCGGACTTGAACACGGTGCTGTGGACGCACAGCTGCATCATCCTGAGCGAGATGGCCGAGTCGATGCTGCCGCACTCGCGCGCCAACGCGTCGGACTTCGGGCTCGACTCGCGGACCAACCTGGCCATCGGCCGGCACTTCCGCGCCACGGACCTGATTCATGCGCTGCGCCACCGCCACCGGCTGACGCGTGAGCTGCTGGCGGTCATGGCGGGCGTGGACGTCATCGTCACGCCGTCGACGGCGACCACCGCGCCGCTCATCCCGGAGGGGACGCTGCCAGATGGCGAGTCCAACCTGCCCGTGGTGGATGCGCTGATGCGCTTCGTGCGCGAGGGGAACCTGACGGGCTTCCCGGCGCTGTCCGTCCCGGCCGGCTTCGACCGCGCGGGGCTGCCGGTGGGCGTCCAGCTCATGGGGCGTCCGTATGAGGAGCACCTGCTGCTGCGCCTGGGCCGCGTGGTGGAGCGTGCGACGGAGGCGCGCACTCCCGCCATCCACGTCACTGCCTTGCGCTGAGCTGGAGCGCGGGCTGTGTGTCCGCCTCGCTCGATGGCCCGGGTGAGGCGGCGCGCCGCGTGAGCGAGTGTGACTCCGCGCCGCGTTGCGCTGAGGTGGAGCGCAGGCCGCGTGTGTCTGCCTCGCTTCGTGGCCTGGGCGGCGCGCTGCGTGGGTGCGTGTTACTTCGCGGGCCTGGCGCGTCGGCTCTCCCGCGTCGACATCTCCAGGGTGCCGTCAGCGGTGACGATGATGTCGCCGCCCGCGCAGGAGACGAACAGTCGGCCGTCTTCCATCGTCCCGGCCACCTTGGGAGCACCGGGCAGCGTTCGCCAGGGCTCGGCCACGTAGGAGTCTCCCTTGGGGATGACCCGGTAGAGCATGCCGTGATGACTGGAGAGGTGGGCCAGCCCCGCGACGGCGACGAGCGTGTCGCCGATGCGGTGGAGTGACCGGATGTTCTCCTTCAGCAGCACCGTGGTGGCGCCCTTCGCGGTTTGGTGGACCAGCTCGCCTCCCCACTCTCCCCGGTCCGAGCCCAGCAGGTAGCCGTTGGCGACACGCAAGCCGCAGCCCGCCCCCAGCTTCTGGGTGGACGCGCGCCTGTCCTCGCGGGCGGGAATCTTCATCGTGTACGACAGCGGCTTGAGGGCCTCGGCGGAGAGCTCATCGCTTCCCGGGAAGAAGGGCGGCTCGACTGCGTCAGGTGTGTCGTATTCCGAGTACCGGTAGGCGAGGAACTCCGAGGGGAAGTGTGTCTGCTCGGTGTACGTGGCCTCGCCCCGGATGACCTGGATGGCGTGCAGCGCCGCCTTGCGGACGTAGGGATACCAGTGCGTCTTCGCGACCCGTTCGAGCGGGTCGATGGCTCGCGGCTCCTTGAACCTTCCAAGCGCCTCGACCGAAACGAAGACCCGCCGCCAGTCCTTCGTGTCCTCGAGCAGGGAGATGAGCAGCTCGGTCGCCTCCGTGTACTGGAGGTAGCCCATGGCGCGAACCGCCGCGACGCGAAGCTCCCAGTTGGCGTGGGACTGCAGCTCGACCAGGACCGCGCCGGCCCCGCGTCCGTTTTCACGGAGCGCCGCCAGCTCCCGCAACAGGGGGATGCCAGGTGTGGTGCGCAGGTGCTGGGCGAAGAGCGCCGCCTTCAGCTCGGGGACGATGTTCGTGAGCGCCGCGCCAATGTCGTTGCGCAGGCGGGGTGTCTTGGCGCGGAGTTGCTCCAGCCGTGGCGCCACGGGTTGCGCCATGAAGCCCAGGCATCCCACCAGCCGTACGGCGTGGCCACGGTTCTTGATGTGGGGCTTCGCCGCCTCCGCCACCGCGAGGAGCGGCTCGATGGCGGCACCTGCCTCCTGCTCCATCTCCCGCATAATCTGACAGGCGCTGTCGACGAACGCCGGCTTGCGGGGACTGGCGGCGCGCAGTGACTCCACGAGCGCGAGGGCTCCCTTGCCTCCCGCCATGACGAGGGCGCCGGTGAGCTGATTCCGGGAGGAGGGATATTCATGGAGGGTCTCCACGAGCACGCTCAGGGCGCGCGGTGTCCCCACACGGCCCACGGCCCGTTCAATCCAGCCCGTGCCCCGCTCCCAACCTTCGATGAGCGCATCCAGGTGGTCGTCGGTGAGCCCGTCGATTTCGGACAGGGTGTAGGCCGCCAGCTCCCGCACGGTCTCCTTCTCGCTGGTGAGCATGGCGAGCAGCGGAGGAATGGCGGTGGCGCCATACGCCTGGATGGCCGTGGCCAGGGCCTGCTTGTCCTTGTCAATTCCTGAAGCTTCGCCTTCTTCTTCGTCCGGGCCCGCGACGTCCTGGAAGCGCTCCAGGAGGTCCGCGAGCGGCTCGCGCGCGCCAGTCGCTGGAGCGGTGCCAGTCGCCGGAGCGGTGCCCGGCGCTGGCGCGGTGCCGAGGGCCAGCGTGGTGCTGAGGGCGATGATGAGGGCGACGCTCAAGTCCAGACCTCCGAGACTCGCGGAGGGGTGCCAGGCCCGCCGCGATGGGCGAGGGCAGCCTACACCCGGAGCATGACGCTGGAGAGGCGGGACGGGCCCGCGCACGGCGGGGGCCGGTTAGCATGGCGGCATGTCGGAACGGGGAGACGCGGGGCGCCGGGCAGGGGACGACGGGCCCACGATGGACGGCAGCGAGGCGCTGGAGGAGCACCGCGCGCACGCTCCGGCCCTGGGGACGGCGGAGACGTCGTTGGGCGAGCGCTTCGACTCACTGGAGCTGCTGGGGCGCGGGGGGATGGGGGAGGTCTACAAGGCGAGGGACCGGCGGCTGGGTCGCTTCGTGGCGCTCAAGTTCGTGCGGGAGGCGGACCCGGACCGGACGATGCGCTTCCTCCAGGAGGCCCGAGCGCAGGCGCGCATCGTCCATCCCCATGTCTGCCGGGTGTACGAGGTGGGCCGCGTGGGGGCGCGGGACTTCATCGCGATGCAGCTCGTGGAGGGCACCCGGCTGGACAGCGTGGCGCCCGACATGACGCTGGCCGAGAAGGTCCAGGTGATGCGGGAGGTCGCCTCGGCGATGCACGAGGCGCATCGGCTGGGCGTCATCCACCGCGACCTCAAGCCCGCCAACATCCTGGTGGAGAGGCAAGAGGCGCGGCGCTGGTTCCCGGTGGTGATGGACTTCGGCCTGGCCCATGACGCGGACCTGGAGCAGGGGCTCACGCGGACAGGCGCGGTGCTGGGCACGCCGTCGTACATGGCGCCCGAGCAGGCGCGTGGAGACCGGACCGCCGTCGACCGGCGCACGGATGTCTACGGGCTGGGCGCCACGCTGTACGAGCTGTTGACGGGCGCGCCGCCGTTCCGGGACACCACGTCCGTGGGCACGCTGCACCAGGTGCTGCACGAGGACGTGGCTCCTCCACGCCTGCGCGTGCCGGAGGTGGCGGGGGACCTGGAGACCATCGTCCTGACGTGTCTCAACAAGGACCCTGCGCGCCGATATGCCTCGGCGCGCGCGCTGGCGGAGGACCTGGACCGGTACCTGGATGGGGAGCCCATCCTCGCGCGGCGGCCGGGGCTCGTCGCGCGGTGGCTGCGACGGGCGCGCAAGCACCGGGCGCTCGTCGCCGTCTCCGCCGTGTCGCTGGTGAGCGTGCTCGTCGTGTCCGCCCTGGGCGTGCGCTCGTGGAGTCAGTCCGAGGGACGCGCCCGCCTCGCGGAGCACCTGGGGCAGCAGGTGAAGGACGTGGAGTGGCTGATGCGCGCGGCCTTGATGGCACCGCTGCATGACACGCGTCCGGAGCAGCGACTGGTGCGTGAGCGGATGCTCCAGCTCTCGTCGACACCGCACGCGCTGGGCGCGCATGGCGAGTCGCTGGTGCACTACGCGCGAGGGCGCGGTCATCTGGCGATGGGCGAGCTGGAGCAGGCTCGCGAGGAGCTGACCCGTGCGGCGGGGCTGGGTCTGGACTCCCCCGAGCTGCACCTGGCGCTGGGGAAGACGCTGGGAGGCCTGTACCTGCTGGCGATGGAGACGGCGCGACGCCGGGGCGGGCCGGAGTGGGTGGCCGAGCATGCGCGGACGCTGGACGCGGACCTCCTCCAGCCCGCCCTCCGCGCCCTGGAGCGGGGGCAGGGCGCCGCGGGGGAGTCGCCCCGGCTCCTGGCGGGATGGATGGCGTTCTATCGCCAGGATCTGGATGCGGCGGAGGCCGCCGCGTCGAAGGCGGAGGCCGAGACTCCGTGGATGCTGGAGCCTCGGATGCTCGCGGCGGACGTGGCTCATGCGCGGGCCATGGAGCGGCTGGGACGTGGGGACCATGAGGCCGCGCGCTCGGGCTTCCTGGAAGCGACACGCCGGTACGAGCAGGCTTTGGAGCTGGCGCGCAGCGATGCACGGGGGCACGAGGCGCTCGCGGAAGCCTGGCTCCAACTGGCGGACCTGGACCGGAAGCAGGGTCGCTCGCGGAAGGACTCACTGGAGCGGGCGCTGGCGGCGTGTGAGCGGGCGCTCGTCGCGTCGCCCTTACGTGCGTCCGCGCACACGAAGCGCGCCCTGGTGTTGATGAATGCCTATCGCGCGGCGACTCCCCAGGCGGGGAACGAGGAGCCGAAGCGACTGCTGGGAGAGGCCATTGCTTCCGCCTCGCGTGCCATCGAGCTGGAGCCCCGGGACGTCCTCGCGTACGACACGTTGGGCTTCAGTCTCTTCCTGCGAGGGCTGCTGGTCGCGCGCGAGGGTGGAGACCCGGAAGCGTCGTGGGACGATGCCATGGCTCAGCTCACGCGGGCGCTGGAGCTGGAGCTGGCCTATCCCTGGGGACACAATGACCTGGCGCTCGTGCACCGCTGGAAGGGCAACCATCAGCGCGAGCACGGCCTGGACCCTCGTCCCGAGTACGAGGCCGCGGGGAAGCACCTGCGGCTCGCGCTTCGCACGGACCCCAAGTATCTCTTCGCGCACTCGAACCTGGCGGAGCTGCACAACGCGCTGGCGACGTATGCATTGTCACGAGGCGAGGACCCGGGCCCGGACGTGGAGCGGGCCTTGGAGGCAGGGCAGGGAGCGCTCGCGCTGGATGGTCGTTTCTACTCGGCGCTGAACGAGGTGGCGCTGGCGGAGCTGACCCGCGCCTCGTACCTCATCGAGCTGGGCGGGGACGCAAGTCCCGCGTTGACCCGCGCGCTCGAAGCGCTGGGCCGCTCACTGCGCATCAACGCGACGGCGGGGCGCACCCACTTCCACGTCGCGTCGGTGCACCTGTCGCGGGCGGCCCAGGCGGTGCGCGACGGGCAGTCTCCCGCGACTGCCTTGGGGGAAGGGCGACGGGCCCTGGAGGAAGCGCTGCGCCTGGATTCGCGTTGCGCGGATTGCCACGTGGTGGGCTCGCGGCTGGACTTGATGGACGCGGAGTGGGCCCGTCGGCAGGGCAGGAGCGCGATGGAGGCGCTCCTACGCGCTCGTGCCGAGGCCCGGCGCGCCGTGGAACTCTATCCGTATCATGAGGCCCATGTGTCGCTCGCGCGGGCATCGTGGAAGCTGGCGGAGGCGCAGCCTCCCTTGGAAGCGCGAGCCACCGTGGTCGAGGGGCTGAAACAGGTGGAGCTGGCGATGCGGCTCGACCCGAATCAAGCGCAGGTACAGGCGCTGCGTGCCGGACTGCTGTTCATGGAGGCCCGCGCGAGCTCCACGCAGGCGGAAGGCCTCCGTCAGGCCAACGCCGCGCTCGCGCGAGCCCTGGAGCTCAATCCCTTGCTTCGTCGCGAATACGCCGGGCTGATACGTGCACTGGGGGCCGAGCGGCTGTAGTCCAGCTCAACCCCCTGCGCTCATGTTGAAACCCGCGTCAGCGTCGAGGAGGCAATCCCGTGGAGAGCTTGGCGTTGTCTCGCCAGAGGACCTGCTGTCCCGGTGGTGCCTCACAGCGCTCGATTCGGGGGCCATGCTCGGGATGCAGGGGAATCTCCGGGTGACGCAGGTGCTCGGGATTCAGGCAGACCGCGCCTTTCGGACTCCAGAGGGCCTCCAGGAAGTCGGTGCGCTCGATGCCTCCCTCCGTGTCCCGCCCAAAGCCATACTCGTCGCGCTTGAGGATGCGCGTGCCCGTCAGCGTGTAGCTCTTGAGGTCTCCCTTGCCCACGAAATACGCCGCGCGCTTCGCCTGGAGACAGGACCCATAGACAAACTCGCGCCGAGGGTCGGCCGCCCCCGTCTGGGAGCCCCAGGGGCTGTAACCCCAATCCAGGCACGTGACGATGGCGCCGGACTCACACCCCAGCGTCGTGACCTTGTCGTCAGCGGTGACGGCGGCATTCATGTCATCCACCACCCGGCCCGGCAGGATGCCCACCCTGCCACGAGAAGTCCCTCCGCAGGGATTCGTCCATGCCGGATGATTGCCGTTGGGGTCCCTCAGCCGGTGTCGGACCTCGTACTTCTGGAGCCGGAACGGAGGGAGGAGTTGGTCGGCTTCCACCGGAATGAGCTGCAACTCGAAGTACGTCTCCTCGTCCGGCACGTTCCGGAAGAGCACGTCGAACGTGAAGCCCGCGAGCGCTGCCCCCTGGAGCGTCAGGATGTCCTCCGGCTTGCTGCACTTCACGTGTGAATGACAGTAATTGACGACGAGCTGGTCCCCCTTGCCCTGGATGCTGTGAATCGCCACGAAGCTGGCGGGCGCCCCCTGCGGCGTGCGCTGGAGCTCTCCCGGCAGCACCCCTCGGAGCGTCGGGGTGTAGAAGGACGTGCCCACCAGGCGGTCCCTCCCCTTGAGCACCACGTCTCCGGGCCCGCGGTTGACGAAGGCCTCCGGACAGAATCGGGACTCCGTGCCCTGCTTGAAGCAGAAGTCGCTCCCCTCGACGATGTAGATGCCCTGGCCGTTCGAGTTGTCCGGGATGCACTGCCCCGTCGGGCACTCCATCGGCGCCAGCGATGCCGCGTCAGGCGTCAGCGGCGGACAGTCCTCGCCCTTGCACGGGGTGACGGGCAGCTTCGTCTCCGAGTCCGTCACGTACTTGTCCCCCACGTCGGGCCGCTGGGGGTTCGGGTCCGGAGGGAGCTGGAGGGGCTTGAGGCAGGCACTCGCGCCGAGGAGCGTCAGCGTCGCGAGCAGGATGGGGCCGGTGGTCCGGTGGGTGCCCCGTGCGGGCGCTATGAATTCGTCAGTCATGTTCCTCATGGTGTGGTGTCCCCCTGGTGTCTTGCCGGTGCGGGCGCCCCATAGCGAGCGCCGTGCCATGGTCGAACGGGCCCCCGACATTCCCGTCGTCCTCGGGAGCGCGTCCTCGCCCGGGGCCCACGGCGCTCCAGGGCTGGCACAAACGCTGGCACCGTGTGCCACGGCCTGGGGCGTATGATGGCACGGCATGGAACATGACGGGTCGACGCTCCGGCCGAGTGCTGAAGGAGGAGGGCCGGGGGCCTTGGACGCCGCGCGCGTTCCCGGCCTCGTGCGCCTCTTCGGCGGAGGCACGGCGCTGGCCGTGGCGCTCCGGATACCGCCCGAGGGGCTGGAGCTGGGACGAGGCCCGCGGCTCGGCGAGGTCCAGGACCCGAGGATGTCGCGCCGCCATGCCCAGGTCCGCTTCGATGGGAAGCACTTCCAGGCCGTCGACCTGGGAAGCCAGAACGGGACCTGGGTGGATGGGGAGCCGCTCCCTCCCGGCGCGCCCCGCGAGGTGCGCACAGTGCTGCGGATGGGGGACTCGCTCTTCGTCCCGAGCCTCGACGTGCGACCCCTGGAGGAGCACGGCGTCGTGCTGGTGGACGGCTTTGTGCGGGGCCCCGGTGGGCGGCGCCTGCTCGCGGAGGTGACTCGCGCGGCCGAGCTGGGCTTCTCCCTCCACATCCATGGCGAGAGCGGCGCCGGCAAGGAGGGCCTGGCGCGCGCCTTCCATCAACACGGCCCCCGGCGCGAGGGCCCCTTCGTCGCCGTCAACTGCGCCGCCATTCCCGAGGGCATCGCGGAGCGGCTGCTCTTTGGTGTCCGGCGCGGCGCGTACTCCGGCGCGGAGGCGGATGCCCACGGGTATCTGCAGGCCGCCGATGGCGGCACGCTGTTCCTCGACGAGGTGGTGGAGCTGGACCTGTCCGTCCAGGCCAAGCTGCTGCGGGCCCTGGAGACGCGCGAGGTGCTTCCCCTGGGCGCCTCCAGGGCGAAGACGGTGGACGTGCACCTGTGCTCCGCGAGCAACAAGGACCTGCGCGCCCTGGTGGCTCGAGGGGGCCTTCGAGAGGACCTGTACTTCCGCATGGGCCGCCCGGAGGTGGTGGTGCCGCCCCTGCGCCAGCGTCCCGAGGAACTGCCCCTGCTGCTCCAGCGCGAGGCGGAGCGCGTGGCCCCGGGGCTCGGGCTCCATGTCTCCCTGGTGGAGCAGTGTCTGCTGCGGCCCTGGCCGGGAAACATCCGCGAGTTGCTGGTGGAACTGCGTGGCGCCATCCAGAGCGCGCAGCTCCAGGGGGCCACCCGCGTGGAGGCTCGACACCTGAGCCCCAGCGCGGGGACCGCATTCGGCCCGGGGAGCGCCACCCCTCAGAGCGGCCCCGAGCCCAGGGCGGAGCCGCGCGGGGAGGCGCCCGAGCTTCATGAGCGGGCCCGCCTGGAGGAGGCCCTGCGTCAGCAGGGTGGCAATGTCTCCGCGACGGCGCGCGCACTGGGCCTGCACCGAACCCAGCTTCGTCGGTTGCTGCGCAAGCATGGGCTCGACGGCGCGGAGACGACACCCGAGCCGGAGTAGTGGCGCACGCCGTGCGTGGGTTTCCGTGACGGAGTGTTGGATATTCCCTGGCGTCGCCGCCGAGCGTGGAGGTCTACACTCCGGATGGACGGCGCTGTTTCAGGCTGCTTGCAAATTTTGTCAGTGAATTCAGCGCCGGGGCTTGTGTGTATTTGAGCTGGTAAACCAGGGAAAAACTGGCAGGGTGTCGTGCTTCGCCCAAGGGCCCGGGACACGCCGGTCGTCAATCCCTGTCATCCGGTAGCGGGCAGGAGGAATCCTTTCGTGCAACTGCATCGACAAGTGGGTTGGGTGCTGGTGGCGTCCCTGGTGTCCGCGTGCGGTCCCTCCGCGCGGCCCGAGACGGAGACAGAGACCGAGGGCGTGGTGGCCTCGCCGCTCGCGGAGCTGGTCGTCAATGGCACCTTCAGCGGTGGGACGGTGGCGCCGTGGTGGAGTGGCCCCAATACGCAGTCCGTGGTGGAGAACGGACGGCTGCGCGTCAACGTCACGGGGAGCCCCGCCAATCCCTGGGACGCTCCCATGGGACAGGACAACATCGTCCTGGTGAATGGCCGGGCGTACGCGCTGTCCTTCACCGCGTCCGCGTCGGCGAGCGTGAGGGTGAGGGCGACGGTGCAGTTGGGGGCCGCGCCGTACACCGCTCCGCTGGACCAGTACATCACCCTGGACGGCACGCCGCGCACCTTCACGTTCCCCTTCACGTCCAACGTGGCCACGACGGCGGGGCAGGTGACATTCCAGCTCGGCGGCGTGGGTGCCTTCTCCGCCTACCTGGACAACATCTCGCTCACCACGGAGGACGGGGGCACTGGCTCCGGGCCGGTGGGGATGACGAGCGGCTTCTACGTGGACCCGAACTCGAACTCCGCCAACTGGGTGCGCAACAACGGCGGGGACTCGCGCGCGGCGCGCATCCAGTCGTCCATCGCGAGCAAGCCGGGGGCGCGCTGGTTCGGCAACTGGAGTGGAGACATCGCCTCGGCGGTGTCCGGCTTCGTCACCGCCGCGGACACGGCGGACAAGCTGCCGGTGCTGGTGGCCTACAACATCCCCGGGCGGGATTGCGGCAGCCACTCGGGAGGAGGCGCGGGCAGCCCCGAGGCCTACCGGACGTGGATCTCCGCCTTCGTCACGGGCCTGGGCAGCCGCCCGGCCATCGTCATCATCGAGCCGGATGCGCTCGCCCAGCTCGACTGTCTGCCCAATGAGACGGAGCGGCAGACGCGGCTCGGCCTGTTGCGCTACGCGACGGAGCAGCTGAGGGACCGCGCTCCCAACACGTGGGCCTATATGGATGGAGGCAACGCCAATTGGATTGGCGCCGACACCACGGCGCAGCGACTGGAGTCCGCCGGGGTCCGCAACATCCGGGGCTTCGCGCTGAACGTGTCGAACTTCTACACCACGGCCCAGTCGACGACGTTCGGGGCCTCGGTGAACAGCTCGCTCAACACGCGCTACGGCTACACCAAACCCTTCGTGGTGGACACCAGCCGCAACGGCAACGGCCACAATGGCGAGTGGTGCAACCCCGCGGGCCGCAAGCTGGGCGCGCTGTCGCAGGTGGGCGGGGGCGCGGAGATGCTCTTGTGGGTGAAGGTGCCCGGGGACTCCGACGGGAACTGCGGCATCGCGCCGTCGATTCCGGCGGGCCAGTTCAGCCCCGACCTCGCCACCCGCCTCATCGACGGGACCTGAGTCCACATCGTCGCTCCGGGAGCGTCGCTTGCTCCCGGGGCGGAGCTATACTGTTTCCTCCCGTCGAACCAGAATTTTGCGCGGATCTGCTGCAGTGAAATCCTACAGCAAAGACTGGGAAACCAGCTTGTAAGGGCGAGCTCCTCGGTTTGGGAGCCGTGCCACTTTGGAGGTCATTGCGCAGGCCATTTGCGTTTCCTGCGGACTATCGGCTCACCGGCATTCGGTGCACCACGACTGAGGCACAAGATCGATGTCTTCTGGCTTTAGCCTGCGCCATCCAAAGAATGTGTCGATGTCGCCGACCTTGTTGCATTTGGGGCAACTCGAAATTGGGCCATGGCGTGCGCGAGCGCGGAGCAACTCCTCTTCGGTGAACTTTCCTTCGGAGGTTTTAGGCCTCTGTACTGGTATTGAGAGGGAGACCCCACGCCATGTGTCCGAGTCGAGTTTGCTTACCTCCCCCTGTTCAGCAAGATTACGTAGCGCGATTCGAACAGAGGTCACTGTTCGGTTCGCTCCCACAAGTGCTGAGAGCCTGTTGAAATGGAGCGCTACGCGAGGCGGCGCAGCATGAGGCCGGTCATCGCGATGTGGATGAAGGTTTCGGACGAGTGCTCGTGACGCTCGTAGTCGCGAGCCAGTCGCCGCTGGCGCGTCAGCCACGCGTTGGT
>NZ_JAKCFA010000013.1 GCF_024198215.1 Myxococcus qinghaiensis | reverse complement strand
CCTTGGGGTCGACCTTTGCCACGACGTGTCGTGTCCCATGCCTCACGCCGCGTCAGCGAGCGACAAGCCTCCCGCCGGCTGCTGGCCTGCTCCTTCTGCAGCCGCCCATCCCCCCTGAACGCTTACCCGCGCCCGCCTCCACACCATCGTCTTCGAGGCCGATACCCCGGAGGGAAGGGACTTCGACGAAGCCCTCCTGTGGGCCATCCTGTTCAGAGTCATCGCGGTGATGATCCCCCAAGAGGAATCGGAGCCAGAGGAGAAGAGCCCGTCGTTTGCCGCGAGGGTGGAGGAGTCGAAGAAGGAGTGCACGCCACGATTGAACTGGGCGGGGCTGTTACGCAGGACGTGCGCCTGTGTGCGGTGTGGCGGCAGGAGTCGGGACTGGGCATACCTGACAACTCCCAGTGGGGTTAGCGCCCTCTGGAATACCAGGGACTGACCTCTGAGCCTGCGAAGCTGGCTACAGCACGCGGGCCTCCGCAGTTGGCAAGGTGTTAAGCCTCAAGCAGTCTCGCTGCTCCAGCTCCGCACCACTTCGCGCTCCACTGCACACACGCTGCTTGCCAATCCGACAGCTCATCCACCGCTCAGGATTGGAACTACACCCGATAGGGAGGTGCCCCCTTTGAACCAGACCTCAAATCCGGCCTCGTAGAGCGCCCACCGCGTGTGGGTGACCCAATAGTCCTTCTCGACGAGCGCCAGCGAGAGGTGACGCTTTTCGGCGACGATACGCAGGAGCGCGTCGAACTCCTCATCCTCGTGAACGAAACTCAATCGGCACGTGCCTTGAGCGCGGCGTAGACCACGTCCCGTGTGGACTTCGTCCCATAGCGCTGGGCCATCGCACGGAGGGTTTCCCGGTCGAAGGATTCATGTGCCATCGCACGTGTCAGCGCGCTTCCCAGTTCCGTACGAGAAGTGCCCGCCCGGTCGGCGTTCTCCAAGAGGTCCACCACGAACCACTCTCTTGGCGCGGGAGTAGGGAAGGCGACTCTTCGCAACTCGAAGCGGCGAGGGCCGAACTCGACGAAGCCGGAGCGCTTCGTGTTGTAGACCAGGGGCATCGTGAACACGGCTGTCGCGCCAAGCCCCAGCGCATTCCATCGCTCAGGGCCGGTGAAGACGAACGGGCTGTCATCGAGGAACGCCCTCATGAGCGCATCGTCTCCCGGCGGCACCACGCCGAACTTGCTCCGCTTGGGCGAGGTGAACAGCCCGCGTGCGAGCTGAACCAACTGCCCCTTCGCGACCAGTTGCTTGACGTACCTGGGCGGATTGGCGCTCCAAGGCTCGAAGTCCCGCGTGCGGTAGACCCGTCCTGCCTCGAGTGGTGGGAGCACCAGGGTGGCCATTGTATTGATTCTCCGCGAAAAACGTACAGACGCCGGCGTGCTATGGCAAGTCAAATCCAACCTATTGATATTGTTGGAGGTGGCTTGGCCGTCGTCCACGTGGACAGCATGCCGGGCGAAGGCTCCACCTTCACGGTGGATCTGGGCGCGGAGCGGGAAGACGACGCGGGCGAGCCGGCGCCTCTCTGAGGCCTTCGCTCAGAGGGAGGGCTGGAGGGGCTGCTCGGAGGTCACGAAGGAGGCCAGGGGCGAGGCGTCGGTCCGCTTCTCCCGCGCCTCCATGCGCTCGAACTCCAGCGAGTCATGCGCGCAGAACAACGTCACCTCTTCGCCGTGTGACTTCTTCAGCACGCGCAGCCGTCGCAGGTTGTGCCAGCGCTGGCGGCGGTCCTTCTGCATCAAGCGCTGATAGAGGTGCAGGCCCGGGGTGCAGCGGTAGCGGTCCGGGTCCATCTCACCGTGGAAGAAGTAGGCGTCTCCCGCGTGCAGCAGCCACCCGTCCTCGGAGCGCACCGCGACGCCCGCGTGTCCCAGCGTGTGTCCCGTCAGGGGCACCAGGAGGATTTCGGGAGGCAGCCCCTTCAAGTCCCGGACGCACTCGAAGCCGTACCAACGCTCGTTCGTGCCTCCGGTGGGGTACGTCACCCAGTGCGCCTCGTGAAGCCACTGCGCGGGGCGGTAGCGCTGGCGGTCCAGGGGAGACTTGCGGGCGGTGGCCGCGCGGTACTCGTCCGCCAGCAGGTGGACCCGGGCGTGCGGGAAGTCATCCAGCCCTCCGGCATGGTCGAAGTCCAGGTGGGTGAGGACGATGTCGCGCACGTCCTCCGCCTTGAAGCCCAGCCGCTCCACCTGCCGGATGGCCGTGGACCCCTCGTACAACTGGGGGCGACACAGCAGGTCCAGGAACAGGGGACTCTGCCGGGCATGCGGGTGGAGGACGTCCTCCAATCCAAAGCCCGTGTCGACCAGGATGAGCCCGTTCGCCGCCTCCACCAGCAGGCAATGACAGGTCAGGGCCGCGGGTCCGCGGAAGCCCCGGCGTCCGTCCATGAGCCGGCCTCCAGGCGGACACATCGTGGTGCAATTCAGATGGTGGATGCGCATGGCGACACGTTTCCTGGCGAGGAGCCACTCGGGTCCGTGTCACAAAGGTGGCATGTCCCACGAGGGCGAGGAGTCCCAGGCGTGCCTGACGAGGCTCGCTCGCCCGCCCGGGAGTCCTTCCAGTCCAAGGTCCCCGCAGGCACGAAGCCCGCGCGGCGCCCTGGATTACAGGCGCTCCAGCGTGTCGGCCGTGCGCTCCTCGCGGACGTTGCCCGTGTTGAGGGTGGTGGCCGGCTCGAAGAGGAGGACATGGACCTCCTCCTCCGCGACGGGCCGATGCTCCACGCCTCGCGGGATGATGATGAGCTCACCCGGCTCCACGTCGACGGTGCGCTCGCGCAGCTCCATGCGCAGCCGGCCGTGGAGGACGAGGAACAGCTCGTCCTCATTGTCGTGGTGGTGCCAGGTGAAGGGGCCCAGCAGCTTCGCCAGCCGGACGTGCTGGCCGTTCAGCTCACCAATGACTTTCGGAGACCAGTGCTCGGAGAAAAGGGCCAGCTTCTGGGCCAGGTTGACCTTGTCCACGGAGGGCGGTGCCACGTCGGTGCTCACCTCGTTGGTGGAGGCCTCTCCGGGGGCGGACTCGCCGCGGCGGCCGGAGTCCCAGCGGGGAGGGCGGGCGCTGCTGGCGATGGGGCTTCGGGGGGGCGCGCTCATCTCGTGGTGCTCTCCTGTCGGGACGCGGAAGTCCGCGAGCCACCATGCCCGAGGCCAGGGCCGGATGTCTGTCTTTTGATTCCCCCAGCGCCGCTCATGGACAACCGGGCGCGGGGTTGGGTCGACTACCCGACGAAGCGCGTCAGGCTTCAGTCTGGATAGAACATGGGGTCGCGGGTGGTGACGAACGAGGAGATGACGGAGGCCACCTCGTGCGGCAGTCCGGTGAACTGCACGCCCACGCCCGGCATCAGGTCCGGCATGCGGGGATTGGATTCGCGCACCCAGCGCACCACCCCCGTCACCTTGATGGGCCGGCCGCCCGGCAGCGTGAAGTCCAGCTCCACCTGCGTGCCGCGCGGCACCGCGTCCACCGTGGCGATGAAGACGCCGCCCTCGCTGATGTCCATCGAGAAGCCGGTGAAGAAGTTGGAGTCGCTGCGCATGTCGATGGACGTGTGCATCCGCACCCGCCCGTTGCGCCGGGCCTCCGCGCTGTCCGAGGCGCGCGTGGGGGCCGCGGGCGGCTGTCCCTGCGTCTTCACCGTGGCGGCGGCCTGGGCCTGCTCCGCCTGACGCGCGCGAGCAGCGGCTTCCTGGCGGGCCCGCGTCCTGGCCGCGGAGGACTCCACCTGCTGCTTCAGCGCGGCCTCCGCGTCCGCCACCGCGCGAGCCACCTGCGCGGTCTGCTCCTGTTGGATGCGCAGCGCGGCCTGCACCTCCGTCCCCATCCGCTTGCGAGCCTCCAGCGCCTTCTCGCGAGCCTCCAGTGCCTTCGCGCGCGCGGCCTCCACGTCCAGCGAGGGCACGCGAGCGGCCTGGAGCCTGGCCGCCTGCTCACCCACCTGCGGGTCGGCGTCCGGTTCCTGGTGGGCCCGGGCCAGCGCGGCGCGCACGCCGTCCAGTCGGGAGGTGAGGGCGGCGGTGTCGGCGAGGGCGCGCGTCACCTGCTCCGCGAGGCGGGACTCCTGGGCGGACAGCTCGCTCTCGGCGCGAGCCAGCTCGGCCTCACGGGGGCCCGACGGGGGGACGCGGGCGGCAGGGGGCGGCGAGGTCATTCTTGGGACTCCAGAGGGGCGCCACTGTAGCAGGCTCCCCGGGAAGTCCACGCCCCACTCGCGGGTGGGTCAATCCGCGCCCTTGATGCAGGCCACGGGCTTGAGGCGCTTGGCGATGCGGGCGAGCCCCGCCATCTCCACCGTCTCCAGCACGTCATCCAGGTTCTTGTAGCAGGGGCCGGACTCGTCGAGCGGCGTCTGCCGGGTGTTGAGGATGATGCCGGACTCCGCCATGCGCGCGTCGGTGGCGCCCTGATTCAGCACGCGTCGGGCCTCGCCTCGGGACAGGCGCCGGCCGGAGCCGTGGTTCACCGAGTAGATGGACTTGGACGCGCCCTCTTCGGCGAACAGGATGGCGCTGCCGGTCTCCATGGAGCCCGGAATCAGGATGGGGTGGCCGGTGCCCTCCCACGTGGTGCGCTTGAGCGCGGGGTGGCCCGCGGGGAACGCGCGCGTGGCGCCCTTGCGGGCGACGAACTTCCCGGCCTCCTTCTGGATGAGGTTGTGGGAAATTTCGTAATAGACGCTCGCGGTGCCGCCGAAGACGTCCTCCAGCGCGGCGCACACGGCCTCACCGATGATGAGCCGGTTGGCCACGGCGAAGTTGGCCGCCATGTTGTGCAGGTTCCAGTACTCGCGGCCCATGGGGCTGTCGGCGTCGAGCCAGACGAAGTCCTCGCTGCGGCTCTTGAGGCCCAACTGGGCGGCGCCCTTGACGAAGAACGTCTTGGCGATGTTCCACCCGAAGCCCCGGCTGCCGGTGTGGAGCATCACCCAGACGCGGCCCGCTTCATCCACCTGCATCTCGGTGAAGTGGTTGCCGCCGCCCAGGCTGCCCAGCTGGCCGCGCTTCTCATAGGCCCGATCGGGGATGTCCACCCGGTCGTCCTCCACGGGGATGAAGTCGCGCTCGGTGACGGCGGAGCCCCGGCCCAGGGCCTTGGCGCCGTGACGTACGACTTCCGCGAAGGCGCGGTCGGACACCTTGCGCTGCTGCTGCACGCGACTGGCGCCCACGCCCACGGCGATGCGGCGGGTGACCTGGTCGATCCACTGGCGGCGCTTCGCGGGGTCCGCCACGTCCTCCGCGGTGAGGGAGGTCTGCAACTGCACCATGCCGCAGCCGATGTCGTAGCCGGCGGCGGTGGGCAGGAGGATGCCGTCCGTCTCCACCACGGTGCCGATGGGGACGCCGTACCCCACGTGACAGTCGGGGGTGACGGCGACGCGGGTGACGCCGGGGAAGGACGCGGCGTTGACCACCTGGTCGAAGACGGCGTCCTCCAGGCCGGGCAGCTCGGGGCCCTCGCCCCAGAGGAGCTTGTCGGACAGGAACAGGTCCGCGTCGACCTTCATGCTCTTGGTCTTCGGAAGGACGTAGTGGCCCTCCGCCGTCTTCTCCAACCGCTGCTTCCAGCTCATGGCATTGCCTCCCCTGACGCCCCTGGACAGGGGTGAACACGCGCGAGGGACGGGAGCGTCCGAAAGAAGCTGACTCTGGCGCCCGGGTTCGCCCGGGGTTTCGAGGATGCTGGGAGAGCGGGCGGGAAAGCGAGCGAATTTCCGGGGTTTTCCCTCGGAGAACGGGGCAGGGCGCAAGGGCGCGACGCGGTGCGTGGGTGGTGCCTGCCCCGGACCTGGGGACGACGACGGAGGGCGGGTGTTGTTGCCGTCTCGACGTCGCCGCCGCATCCTCGTGGTGGCCCCGAGGCCTGACGCGCACACCCGGACGGTCGACCGAAAGTCGGCTCGCGTGCGAAGCGCGGGAATTGGATCGGCCAAGGACTTGCCGCATTCCGGCTCCAGGCCCATCCATCACCTATCCAGGCAGGGGGTGGGCGATGGGTTTCCTCGGTGGGATGTTCCTGGCGGTTGCGTTGCAGGCGGTGCCGGCGGATTCGTTGGCGGGGCCGGTGTTCAATCCGTCGATCTGCGCGAAGAAGCGGGTTGACGCGTGCGGTTGTCACCACGTGTATGGGATTCGGCACTGCCATCCCAACCGCAAGGGCGGGCACTGCGAGGCGCCGGTGAAGGCGCAGATGCCGGAGGAGAAGGCGGCGGAGGCCCCGGTGCTGGAGAGCCGCGAGCCGGAGCCGGCGAAGACGGCGGAGCAGGAGAAGGCCGCACAGCCTCCGGCGACGCACGAGAAGAAGCGCTTCGACCCGAAGAAGTCCGTGCCGATGTAGTCCGCGCGCGGCGCGTGTCCTGGTGTGAAGCCTGAAGGCTGGAGGCGCCCCCGTTTCGCGGAGGCGCTCCGCCAGGCGCGTGTCAGCGACGGTGGGCGAGGATGCGCAGGCCCACGGGCTGGAGCGCGCGCTCCTTCAGATGACGTTGCTCGACGGTGAGCAGGTGCTCGGCCACACGTTCACCGGAGACGGTGTCGTCGTGGGCCTCGGTGACGCCTCTCCCCAGATATCGGAACAGATAGGGCCCGCGCGTCACCTCGGAGACGTCGAAGCCTCCTGCGTCGAGCGCGGCGAGCATCGCGGCTCTGGTGTGGAGTGGCTCGTCATGGTGCTCGTGCTCGTGGTGCCAGCGCTCCAGGGGTGGCTCGGAAGCGGCGCCGTGGACGGCGTCGGTGGGGAAGCGTCCGGCGACGGCGAGCAGGTCCTGGGCGTCGTAGTACCAGCGCGCGGTGGCCTCGTCCGGGGCGGCCAGGTCGAAGTCATCGACGACGAGCAGGCCCCCTGGAACGAGCAGTTCGTGCAGTCGCGCCACGCATGCCTCGAGCGGCGTGAGGTGGTGGAGGACGGTCACCGCGAGGACGGCATCGAAGGGCTGTGCCGAGGTGAAGCGCAGCAGGTCCACCTGCTCGAAGCGCACGAGCGCTGGGCGCGGGGTGTCGCGCAGGCGCGTGTCGATGGCGACGACGTCATGGCCCGCGGAGGCGAGCAGGCCCGCGAGCGAGCCATCACCGCAGCCCACCTCCAGGACCCGGCGGCGGCTGGAGAGGGAGTGCGCGACGAAGGCGAGCGTCTCTCGAAGGGAGATGGGCGTCATGGGAGGGACGCCCATCGTGGTCGGAGGGCGTGGCGCGGGGCAAGTCCCGGGGCCGGGACTCACCGCTGACGTGGGCGCACCGCGCGGTTGCGAGCGTACGGCCTCGGCGAGCCACGAGAGGCAAGCGCGGAGGAACGCGTGCACGGTCCACGAGACACGCGGATCCGTTGTCGCCGACATGGATGAGGGAGTCCCGCGTTCGTCAGTGCGCGATGAGCAGGGAGCTGTCCTCGATGGAGGCCACGGGTGCAGGTGAGGACACGTCGCGAGCGGGCATGGGCAGCGTCTCCATGCGGCTCAAGGACAACGGACCCTCCGCGCGGATGATGACCCAGTGAGACTGCGGCGAGGCTCTCAGGGCCACGGTGTTGGGGTTCAGCCACCGAAGCTCCGGCCGATAGGCCGCCACGGGAGTCACCGTCACGGGAGCGCCCGTGGTCCAGAGACTCGCGCTCACCTGCACCTTGGGCAGCTCGTGAGGAACGGGAGCCCCCGCGCTCGCGGTGGCGTGCAGTGCCTGGGCGGGCGCCATGGGCACGCTCGGCCATGGAGTCGCGTGGGTCTGCTCCGGAACCAGTGTCCCCTTCACCACGGGAAGGGACACTGTACGCGGCGCTTCCACCTGTCGTGGCGCGACAGCACCGCGAGGCGGAAACGAGCTCGGCATCGCTGGCGCGGAGGGCACGGGTGCCCGAGTCACGGGCCCAGGTGGCTTCACCTGCACCGGCGCGATGGCCGGCGCGGAGGGCAGCGGCCCGGACACACGCGTCTCTTCCGCCGCGCGCAGCACGAACGGTGGAGGCGGGGGCGGCGGAGTCTTCACTCGGGCTTCCATGTGCGGAGCCACCGCCACCGGAGCCTCGCTCACCGTGACGTGACTGTAGAGTCGCTCGTCCTCCAGCGCCGTCGAGGGCGGCAGCGTCGCCTGTCCCATGCGCGTGAAGTCAGAGAGGAGCACGGGGTCCCTCGGGTCCAGCTCCAGCGCCGCGCGAAGGGACGCGCGAGCCCGAGCCTCACAGCCCTGCGCGAGCAGCAGCTCCGCCGCCGTGCGATACGACGCGATGGCGGCCTGCCTGTCTCCCGCGCGACGACAGATTTCCGCGTGACGCACGCGCGCGTTCGGGTCCTTGGGCACCATGCGGAGGATGCGCGAATGCACCTCCGCGCATTCGGCGTACCGCCCCTGGACGAACAACACCTGCGCGGCTTCCTTCAACGCTCTCAACTGGGCCTGTGCGCGCTCGCTCATCGTCCTGTCCTCCGGAACGGATGCCCTGCGGGGGAAAGCAGGGGACATGCCGAGGCACGCGTGTCTGCATGAACGGTCCACTGCCCACCGGCGGCACTGGTCCATGGCGTGAAAGCGCGTCTTCGGGCGACCATCCTCCGCGGACTCCAGGGTGAGGCGACCCGCGCACCCAGGCTCGCGACGTAAGGGGGACCCTGTAGAAAAGGAGCCCCGCGCTGTAACAATGAAAGCCTGCTTCCATCCGCCAGGGCCCGTCGGACGTGTCGGCCGGCCCACTATTTCGCGGTGTGCGTGCGACATCCGGTGGCGGCGGGTGTCACCGAAGTAAGGCGCGACGAACGTGCCTCGACTCACTCATGGAAGGGACACACCCCATGCGGAACGGACTGGTGGGACTCTCGCTGATGGCGCTGGCGCTGGTGGGCACGAGCGCGGCGGCGGAGGAGCGCATCGAACTCAAGGCGGGGGAGCAGCGCGTGCTCGACCTGCAGGACCTGACGCGGCTGGCGTTGGGGGACCCAGAGACAGCGGACGTGAAGACGCTCGGCAAGGGGAAGATTGAAGTCACCGGCAAGGCGGCGGGCACCACGACGCTGCTGGTGTGGAAGCGCAACGGTGAGCGACTGGCGTACTCCGTCGTGGTGACGGAAGGCGCGGCGAAGAAGAAATAGGCCGCGCTCACGCAAGCAAGCCCGCATGTCGACGGTGGACAGGCGGGCTCCGCACTCACCACGGGCCTGTGACTACAGCGCGGGCCAGGGAGACAATTTCTCCAGCTCGTACTTCCCGAGCAGGGCGTGCGTCTCGCGCGCGGCGGCTTCGACCTCTTCGCGGGTGAGTCCCTTGGGCAGCGTGGAGATGACCGTGGGGAACGCCCCGTCGAACACGAGCAGGTTCTCCAGCTCCAGCGCGTCGTTCCGCAGGTCGTAGAGCTCCCACTGGTCGGCGTACTCACCAGAAGGGTCCCACGTCCTCGCCAGCTTCCAGCGCGGCGTGCGCACGCACCGGACGTGGTTCGGCTGGCACACCGCGCCGGGCTTGAGCTCCGGCACCTTCCCCGCCTTCGTGGTGCCTTCGCGCAGGGCGTCGACTGCACGCGAGAACACGTTGAACAGCGCGTCGTCGTGCGCCTGGTGCGGGTCGCCGGTGTGCGGCAGCGTCTGCGTAATCTCGTCATCGGTGATGAAGAGCACTCCGGCGCGCGGCGTCCCGTCCGGCTCCGTCACGGTGGTGGTCTCCCCGCGCGCCAGCGGGCTCAGGTCCGCGCCGACGAAGGGAGGCACCGGGCGGTGCAGCCGCAAGTCGGTGCGAATCGCGTCGAGCGCGACGCCTTCGATGCCCGCGAGCCCCAGGAGCGTGGGCAGCACGTCCACGTGGCTGCTGAGCGCTTCAATCTGCCGCGTCGTCGGCGCGACGTCCTTCTTCGGAGGGAACTGGACGACGAGGGGCACGTGCAGCGCCTCTTGATAGGCGGTGTGCCACTTCTCCATCAGGTAGCCGTGCGCGCCGGCGTACTCACCGTGGTCGGAGAGGAACATCACGAGGGTGCTCTCGCGCAGGCCGCTCTCGTCCAGCGTCTTCAGCACCTGGGCGATGTGCGCGTCCACCACGTGGATGAGCCACGTGTAGTACTGCACGAAGCGCAGGGTGGACACATCCGGGGCGGCCGTGAGCTGGAAGGGGATGCCCGAGTTGAGGGTGACGCTGACGGCGTCGATGTTCTCGTTCGCCTGATGCAGGACGAGCCCCGTCTTGGCCGCGAGCGCCAGGCCCATCTTGTACGCGTAGTCGCGCTGACAGCTCGGCTTGTTGACGAGCGAGTCGTGCACGTTGGGAGGCAGGTGCGCGTTCTCCTGCGGAAAGTCCTGGGGGTTGAGGAGGATGGAGAGGCTGCCCGCGACGGGCGTCACGGAGCGCGCTGTCTGGGACGGCACGTGCAGCGGACCCAGCGGGCGCGACTCGGAGTCCAGCTGCCGGGGCAGGATGGGATACGTCGCGATGTCGTGGGGATTGGTGAAGGACGCGACGGCGAGCCACGGCTGCGGCTCGGTGGAGGGCCCGGCGGCGAGCGGCGCCGAATAGGACTGCTGGGCGAGCGCGCGGTTGTAGGGCTGACCCAGCGCCATCCTGCGCAGGAACGTGCAGGCGAGGTCCGCGAAGCCCATGTCGCGGAACGTCCCCAGGTTGTTGACGGAGGAGCCATGCGGCTCCGGATAGGACAGCTCCCAGTCATCGAAGCCGTACTGCTTCAGCGAGTGGTCCGGCGGATTGCTGACGTGCCACTTGCCGAAATAGTGCGTGTGGTAGCCGGCCTTCTGGAACCAGTGTCCGATGGTGGGAATCCCGTCGGGCTCCAACCAGGGGAACGCCGCGGCGTCGCCGCTCTTGAACAGGCCATCCGTCTGCGTGACGCCGGTGCGCGTGCCGTACTGGCCCGTGTAGATGGCGGCGCGGCTGGGGATGCAGGCCGACGTCGCGATGGTGTGGTTGCGAAAGACGGCGGCGTTCGTCCGCAGCGCGGTGAAGCCGGGGAAGAACTTCTGGTAGGGATTGTCGTCCCCGCCCTCGTCGATGAAGCCGAGGATGTCCTTGATGCCCGGCAGGAACCCACCCTCGGGGCCGTAGGCGAACCGGGGGAACATGAGCTGATCCACCGTCAGCAGGAGGATGTTGGGACGCGAGGCTTCGGGCATGGGGCCAGGGCTCCGGAATGAGGCGGGGAGGGGGGCCGGAGACTGCACCCACCGTGCCCACGGTCCCCTCCGCCCGATGCCCTGCGTCCTGGCGCCTGCCCACGATGTCACGCGTAACGGGGGAACGCGGGTGCGTTCACCCCGGACGCGCTTTGGGAGCTCAGCGCCCGCGCGGAGCCTGTCGCGCCTGTCGCGGCGTCTCCTGGCCCAGCAGCCGATACGCGCTCAGCCGGTGTTGCTGGAGCTGGGGCAGCAGGTTGTCGAGCAGCGCCTTCAGCGCGGTGTTGTCGGCGAACTGCTGTTGCCCGGCCATCACCTTGGCGATGTCCACGTCATGGTCACCCACCATGGCGGCCAGGTAGGCGCGGTCGAACGAGGGGCCCTGGAGCGCCTGCAGCTTCTCCATCGTCGCGTGCTCCGCGCTCTGCATCGTCTTGGCGAGTGACGAGTCCGCCTTCGGCTCACCCAGCTGGAGCTGCTTCGTCTTCGCGTACGCGAGCAGGTTCTCATCCGCCTTTCCGTGCTCGCGCTCCATGCGGGCGCCGAAGTCCTTCACGGCCTGGGAGGTGCCGTTCGTCTGCGCCAGCTTCCCCATCCGCACCTCCATCTGGTTGGCGTGGTGCAGCTCCTCCAGGAAGGCCTTCTCCTCGGTGGGGATGGGCAGCAGGCCGTCCTTCATCCACTTCGAGGCCTGCGCGTCGGGCTGGCCGGAGCCGCCCGTGCCGGGCCAGGCGCTCGGGTCCTTCTGGATGTCCTCGGCGTGGTCGATGGCCTCGCCCTCGCCCATGCGAATCATGCCCTGGCTGTCGCCGGTGCCGTCGCCCTGGGTCGTCGGCGTGTCCGAAGCCTTCGCGCCCTGATTGTCCTGTGCTCCCGCGGCGCCGCCCAGCACGAGCGCGCCCATCAGCAGCCAACTGTTCCATCGCATCATCGCCAGCCTCCCGGGTGTGAACGTCCCGGTGACAAGGTGGCGATGGCGAAACACCCATGACCAGGGAACACCAGGGGAGCGGACGGGGGCTCCGTCCCCGGTTGCCACCCGACGACGTCAGGGCTCCGCGAGCAGGAACAGCGCGTGGGCGCTGGCGATGGGGCGGGTGCGGTCGTCCTGCCAGGCCTCGACGCGGACGTTGGCCACGCGGCGGCCCTGGCGGGTGATGAAGGCGCGCGCGAAGGTGTCCTGCGCCTTGCCCGAGCGCAGGAAGTCCACCGTGAGGGAGATGACCTTGGGCACGCGCGGCGTCTCCGCCTGGAGCAGCAGCTCGAAGATGGCGGAGGACTCCAGCAGCGCGCCCAGCGTGCCGCCGTGCAGCGCGGGGATGAAGCTGTTGCCGATGAGCTTGGGCGTGTAGCGCATCCGGCAGAGCATCTCCCCGGCCAGGTTCTCCACGCCGATGCCCATGAAGCGCGTGTAGGGGATGGCGTCGGTGAGCTGGCCGTACTCGCGCGTCTTGCGCACGTGGTGCACCAGCTCGGCCAGGGCGGAAGGGGACTTGGCGTCGCTCATGTCATTCCTCCAGCCGCATGAAGGTGCCCTGTGCTGAGGCCACCGGGTTGCTCTTGTCGCCCTGGTGCACAAGCGCGCGGACGAAGGCGATTTGTCGCGTGCTGCGGTAGCACTCGGCCACGGCGATGAGGGGGACGTGGGGGCGTGCGGGGCGCAGGTAGTCGATGCGCAAGTCCAGCGTGACGAGCGGTTGGATGCGATTCAGCTTGAGGATGACGGCGGAGCCGCAGGCCGCGTCGATGAGCGTCGTCACGGCGCCGCCGGCGATGACGCCCGTCTCCGGGTTGCCGACGAGGAAGTCCGCGTAGGGCAGCTCCACGGTGGCCTCGGCGTCGCCGATGTCCAGGAGCTTCAGGCCCAGGGCGTGGTTGTGGGGGACGATGTCCGAGTAGAACAGGGCGCAGCGTTCCAGCCGCCCTGCCTTGTCTTCGGGAAGGGTGAAGTCCGACATGGGGAGCGGATAACAGAATCACGTCCGGATGGCGCGTGACGTTTCGCGTCGAGCCTTTGTCGGCCGCTCAGGAAGAGGCCTGCCCGCTCCCCTGTTCACGCGCGCCGAGCCTGTCGTCCCCGGGCCGGGTAGTCTCTCCGCCCCGCACGGCCGTGTCTCGCGCAGTCCCCCATCACGAGGACCTCCGGTGAAACGACTGACTTCCGCTCTCTGCGTCGCCCTGCTGGTACCGGGCACGCTCTTCGCCGCGCAGCCCGCGGCGACTCCTCCTCCCGCCGCCCGGCAGGACCCGCTGCCTGCTCCCCCGAAGAAGGACGAGGCCGCGCGCGAAGCCGGCCGCGCCGTGGAGGTGGACCCCAACGCCCCGTCCGCCGAGGCGAGCGCCAAGGAGGACAAGGAGAAGGACGCCTGGAAGGTGGACGCTCCGGGGTTCCCCGCGAAGCAGGTGGATATCGACGTCACCGAGGGGACGTGGATGAACGTGGATGTGAGCCCGAGCGGGGACGAGCTCGTCTTCGACCTCCTGGGCGACATCTACGTGTTGCCGCTGGCGGGAGGCGAGGCGCGCGCGCTGACCTCCGGTGTCGCGTGGGACATGCAGCCGCGCTTCAGTCCGGACGGCAAGTCCATCGCCTTCACCAGTGACAGGGGCGGCGGCGACAACCTCTGGGTGATGAAGCGGGATGGCTCGGATGCGAAGGCGGTGACGCAGGAGAAGTTCCGCCTGCTCAACAGCCCCGCGTGGAGTCCGGACGGACAGTTCCTCATCGCGCGCAAGCACTTCACCTCGCGGCGCTCGCTGGGCGCGGGTGAGGTGTGGATGTATCACCGCTCCGGCGGCGAGGGCGTGCAGCTCACCGAGCGCGCCAACGAGCAGAAGGATTTGGGCGAGCCCGTCTTCTCTCCCGACGGCCGCTACATCTACTTCAGCCAGGACGTCACGCCGGGCAAGACGTTCGAATACAACAAGGACCCCAACGGCGAGATCTACGCCATCCAGCGGTTGGATGTGGAGACGAAGGAGATAGACCCCTTCGTCACCGGGCCGGGTGGCTCCATCCGTCCGACGCCGTCGCGGGACGGCAAGCAGCTCGCGTTCATCCGCCGCGTGCGGACGAAGTCGGTGCTCTACGTCACGGACGTGGCCTCCGGCGCGGAGCGTCCGCTGTATGAGGGGCTGGACAGGGACATGCAGGAGACGTGGGCCATCCACGGCGTGTACCCGACGCTGGCGTGGACGCGGGACGACAAGGCGATTGTCTTCTGGGCGGGCGGCAAGCTCCAGCGCATCGACGTGGCGACGAAGAAGGTGACGCCCATTCCCTTCCACGTGAAGGGCACGCGGACGATTTTCGAGGCGGTGCGCTCGCCGCAGGCGGTGGCGCCGGAGCGCTTCGCCACGAAGATGCTGCGCTGGGTGCAGGTGTCACCGAAGGGCGACCGCGTGGTGTTCCAGTCGCTGGGCAAGCTCTACGTGAAGGAGCTGCCGGGTGGCGCGCCGAAGCGGCTGACGAAGCAGGAGGACCACCTGGAGTTCTACCCGTCGTTCTCCCGTGACGGACGCTCCATCGTCTACACGACGTGGGACGACGAGAAGCTGGGCGCCATCCGCGTGGTGTCCGCGACGGGCGGCGAGGGCAAGGTGCTGACGTCGAAGCCGGGCTACTACGTGGAGCCCGCGCTGAGCCCGGATGGGAAGTCGCTGGTGTACCGCGCGACGGGGGATGGCTACCTGATGCCCGGGCAGTGGAGCCGGGAGACGGGCCTCTTCGTGCAGTCCGCGTCGGGAGGCACGCCGCGCAGGCTGGCGCGCGACGGTGAGCAGCCGCACTTCGGCGCGCGCTCGGACCGCGTGTACTTCCTGCACGTGGAGCACAAGGAGAAGGAGGACGTGCGCTCCTTGAAGAGCGTGGGTCTGGATGGGGGCGAGGAGCGCTCGCACCTGTCGAGCGCGGAGGCGACGGAGCTGCGCGTATCACCGGACGAGCGGTGGGTGGCGTTCCGGGAGAACTTCAACGCCTTCATCACGCCATTCCCCAAGGGCGCGAAGGCGGCGACGGTGGGTCCCGAGGCGAAGGCGCTGCCGGTGGCGAAGGTGAGCCGCGACGCGGGTGAGTACCTGCATTGGTCCGGAGACAGCAAGGGCCTGCACTGGGCGCTGGGGCCCGAGCTCTTCACGCGGGCGCTGAATCAGTCCTTCACCTTCGTGGAGGGTGCGCCGGAGAAGCTGCCGGCGGTGCCGGAGAAGGGCGTGGACCTGTCGTTCCAGGTGAAGGCGGACGTGCCGGAGGGCACGGTGGCGCTGGTGGGCGGGCGGGTCATCACGATGAAGGGTGATGAAGTGCTGGAGCAGGGCGTGGTGGTGGTGCGAGGCAACCGCATCGTCGCGGTGGGGCCCGTGGGCAAGGTGCAGGTGCCCGCGGGGGCGAAGGTCATCGACGTGAAGGGCAAGACGCTGATGCCGGGCCTGGTGGATGTGCATTGGCACGGAGCCATGGGCGTGGAAGGGCTGATGCCGGAGCAGAGCTGGGTGCAGGCGGCGTCGCTGGCCTTCGGTGTGACGACGCTGCATGACCCGTCGAACTCGTCGGAGGAGGTGTTCGCGGCGAGCGAGCTGGGGCGCGCGGGAGGGCTGTTGTCTCCGCGCATCTTCTCCACGGGGACGATTCTGTATGGCGCGGCGGGCGCGGGCTATCGGACGCCGATTGAGACGCTGGACGATGCGCGCTCGCACCTGCGGCGGATGAAGGCGATGGGGGCCTTCAGCGTGAAGAGCTACAACCAGCCTCGCCGCGACCAGCGGCAGAAGGTGCTCCAGGCGGCGCGGGAGCTGAACATGCTGGTGGTGCCGGAGGGCGGCTCGCTGCTCCAGCACAACCTGTCCATGGTGGTGGATGGGCACACGGGCGTGGAGCACGCGATTCCGGTGGCGCGCATCTACGCGGACGTGAAGCAGCTCTGGGGCAAGAGCGGCACGGGCTACACGCCGACGCTGGGCGTGGCGTACGGCGGCAACTGGGGTGAGAACTACTGGTATCAGAAGACGAACGTCTGGCAGGACGAGCGGCTGTTGTCCTTCGTGCCTCGGCGGGTGGTGGACTCGCGCAGCCGCCGGCGGACGATGGTGCCGGACGATGAGCTGAACCACCTGGATGCGGCGAGGACGGCGCGCGAGCTGAACGACGCGGGCGTGAGCGTGCAGCTCGGCGCGCATGGACAGCGCGAGGGCCTGGCGGCGCACTGGGAGCTGTCGATGTTCGGCCAGGGCGGGATGAAGCCCTTGCAGGCGCTGCGCGCGGGGACGCTGGGTGGCGCGCGCTACCTGGGCATGGATGGAGAGATTGGCTCGCTGGAGGAGGGGAAGCTGGCGGACCTCATCGTGTTGGACAAGAACCCGCTGGAGGACCTGATGAACAGCCGCGCGGTGCGCTTCACCATGGTGAACGGGCGGCTGTTCGACGCGGCCACGCTCAACGAGGTGGGGACGCGGCAGCGCCAGCGCGCGAAGTTCTTCTTCGAGAAGGACGGCAACGAGGGCTGGAGCCCCAAGGCCACCGCGCACACGCATACGCACGAGTGCGATTGAGCGTCAGCTGACGTGACGCAGGCTCCGGGGGCGTGTGTCTCCCGGAGCCCGTGGCCGCTCCCGTCGGAAAAGGCCACCTCGACACCGTCCCGCAGTTTCCGCTTATTCATGGATTGTCGGCTTTGTCTTGAATGTAGGTGTAGTCCCTCCTAAACTGCCTGGGCAGCGTGGGCAGTATTGGGAGGCCGTGGAAGATGTCGGTGAAAGTTCAAGGGCTTGGGATGGCCCTGGCCTGTTCGCTGCTGGCGGGCGGGTGTTCGTCGCCCCAGGTCGCGGACCCCGATATCGTCCGTCCCGCGCCGGGTGCGCCATTCCTGGACAAGCTCCCGGGGCCGATGCTGGGGCCGTTCAGCTCGCCCTCCAGCGCCCTGCTCGCGGCCTGTCGGAAGATCCTCACCAAGCCGAACTCGAGCGCGGGCGCTCGGGACCACCAGGACTTCGATGTCCGGTGGCGTGTCTCCAGTGAGTACTGCGCCTGGATGTATTACACGCCGGACCAGCAATACGTCGTGAGCAAGCTGACGGACCAGTCGCGAGTCGACCCGTTGCAGCGGAGCAAGAGCTGTCTGCTCCCCTCCTGGGTGGATGATCCGCGCTATCCGCCCGACGCCATCCGATACATCTACGCCCTGCACAACCATCCCTATGGCAGCAGCCTGACGGAGAACGACATCCGGTTCATTGTCTCGGAGGGGCTCGCGCACGGCTTCGAGAGCGAGACGAAGGATGGGCGCTTGCGGCTCTCCGTCGTCGCCTTCTTCTCTCGAAACGCGTCGGAGCCGTCGTGTGACGGCTTCCACCAGTACATCCCGTTGACGGGGCAGTTGTTGAAGTGGACGCGCGGCGGGGCGAACTGGCAGTGCGAGCAGACGGGCTCGGTGCGCTGGTCGGATGCTGATACACGAACATTCACCGTGCAGAAGAAGAACTCGCCGTGCGAGGGGAGCAAGACGCCATGAAACATCTGCTCCTTCCCCTGCTGCTGCTGCTCGTGTCGAGCTGTGTCCGGCACGCGGGGGCTCGCACCGCGAATCCTCCAGGGGACCCGTCCATCCAGTTCCCGGACACGCCAGGCCAGGACGCCATCTCCCTGGCCGCGGAGGGACAACCCTATGTCCTGGATGGCGCGATGCTCGGCGCGCTCTCGATTGCCGCCAATGACCTCCTGCCGTTGGAGTCGCGCGAGCGCTCGTGCTGGAACCGGCAGGAGTCGTACCTGTATCGCGTGCTCCGACAGGGGGATGTGTTCTTCGTGAGCATCTCCGCGAACCCCACCGCGTGCGGAGCGGAGCCCCGCATGTTGGATGGTGGCGCGGCGTACGCCGTCGGGATGGATGGGCGCATTCTCCGGCGGCGCTTCGACGGAGAGCCGGAGACGTTGGTGCCGGGCGGGTCCACGCCCGATGCGGGCACGGAGTCCGATGCGGGCACGTCTGCTGACGCCGGCATCCCCGTGGGAGACACGACGTGGGGCAAGCCGCTCCAGCCTGTTCCCTCCTGGTGGACGGATGGCGGTACGGATGCGGGAGCGGCGCCCCGCTGAAGGCTCACGCGGCGGCGCGAGCCGAGAGCCTGCGCGACAGCAGCGCATCGAGCGAGAAGCGCCCGGGCCCCGCGGTGAGCAGCAGCACGGACACGGCGATGTACAGCGTCGCCAGCTCCGAGGAGCCGGAGCCACCCGCGCTGCGCCCTCCCGCGCGGACGAGCCAGGTGGGCAGCCCACCGAACGGCTCACCGGGGCCGGTGGTGACGCCCATGACGCTGAGCCGGATGAACGGGTCACCGAATGGAATGTGCGCGATGACGATTCCCACGAGCATCGTCACGGCGACGCCCAGCGTTGCCAGCGGTGTCGCGACGCCCACCATCCACGCCAGCCCGCCGAAGAACTCGGCGGCGGCGCCGAGGAACTGGAGCACGCCAGGCACGGGCGCGCCTTCTCCCATCCACGTGAAGGGCGTCACCATCTTCCCCGCGCCGTGGAGGGCCATGAGCCCGCCGGTGAGGACCCGCAGCACGAGCAGGCCCGTGGACAGCGAGCGGTTGGCGGGACGAGGGTCGACGAGGAAGTGGGATAGTTGAAGCGTCATCGGGATTTCTCCGGAGCGTCGTTTTCCAGCAGCGAGAGGGCGAAGCGCAGGGAGGAGCGGACGAGCGCGGAGTCAGGCTCTGTCTTGCCCACCACGCTCATTCCCTGCACGAGCACGACGAGGTGCGCGGCCAGCTCATGCGCGTCATGTCGTCGGCTGAGAAGTCCCTGCTCCTGGGCCTCTACGATTGCGGGCTCCAGGGCGGCGGCGAGCTTCGCGAAGGATTGTCCGACCACGGCACGCACCTCGGGGTCATGCGGCGCGACCTCCGCCGCGGTGTTGGCGAGCAGGCAGCCACGCGTCCTTCCCGGCCCCGTGCAGCCCTTGCCGCGCACGCGCAGGTAGTGCTCCAGGCCGGCGCGGGGATTGGCGCCATGGGACAGCAGCTCTCGAATCTGCACGGCGCTCTGGTCCGCGTAGCGGCGCAGCGAGGCGAGGAACAGCGCGCGCTTGTCACCGAAGGCGGCGTAGAGGCTGCCCTTCAGGACGCCCGTCCCCGTCTCCAAATCCCGGACCGACACGGCGTGGTAGCCGGTCGTCCAGAATTGCTCGATGGCGCGGTCCAGCACCGCGTCCTCATCGAAAGTCTTGGGTCGCCCCATGCGCACTCCTCGCGAGCCCCGAGGGGCCGCGCGTTCTTGGACGCTCGTTCAAATAACGATTGTTGGACGAGTGGTCAAGTTCGAGTGACGTGGATGGGAACGGCCTCGAGGGCACGGGTGTCGAAGGTGCCCACGCTGGCTGTGGGCCTGGCCGGCAGGAGGCGACACATGTGGGTGGGTGGAAGGTGGGGGCTCGTCACGGCAGGGCACGAGCTGCCTGTTGCCGTGGAGGCTGGATGACCCGCGCTATCCGCCAGGGTCATCCAGGAGCACGACGGTCCTGTACAGCGGTGTCCATGGAAGTGAGCTGTCGGAGGACGAGCTCAACTTCATGGTGTTGGAGGGGGAGCGCCACGGCATCGAGAGCGAGCCAGGCCGTGCGCGTGCGTTGCTCTCCATCACGCTCACCATCGCGAGGAATGCCAGGATGCCCTCGTGTGATGGGTTCCACGAATACATCCCCATCACCGGGCAGATTTTCAGGCGGATGCGCTCGTCCGAGGGCTGGCGGTGCGAGGTGACCGGGGAGGTGAGCTGGGTGGATTCAAAGCTCACCGTGAAGCGCCTGCGACGTCCCTGTCAGACCCCCTGAATGACCTGAGCGAGTCTCACGAAGTGGTGGAGTCAGCGCGGATGATGACGAACTGAACCTGTGCATCGAGCAACAGCCTCAGAATCTCAGGAGTCCGCTGCATCGCTGCTCACATCCTTGGGGCGGAGTGCTTCGTACAGCTCCGTCATTCGCTGTAACTGCTCGATGCGCTCCGTCGGAGTGAGCTCGAGATTTTGTAGCAGAAGGGACACGTCCACGCCCGCCTCGATGGCGGCGTCCCAGTGAGGCCCATGGCTGGGAAAAGACTGCCGGAGCAGGTCCCGCATATCCATGGCCCTACTCTAGGTCGGGCGCGGCTTGCCCGCTTCGCTCCTCGCTGTCCGAGGCGCTACTTCTGGATGCGAGGCGCCACCGCGCGGTGGAAGTGAAATACGAAGGACGGCCGTGTCAGACGGGCTGACGCGGCCGCGCTTGTCATGCTCAGGGCGAGGCGCTGTGGGTGTTGGCCCCGCACTTCGCTTCGAAGAGCTGGAGCCTGTCGCGCAGTTGCTTGCGGTAGGAGTCCGGGGTGGACTCGTGCAGCATGTCCAGCGCGCGGCGCTGGAGCCCGAGCGCCTCCTTGCAGCGGTTCAGCTGGAAGGACATCGCCGCCTGGAGCGTCAGCGCGTAGGGGTCTCCCGGTGCGAGCTCCACCGCGCGACGGGCCACGGGGAGTCCCTTCTCGGGCTGCTGGGTCTGCTGGTAGTGCGCGGCGAGGCTGGCGAGGATGCGTGAGTCCTTGGGCAGCAGCTCGGCGGCACGCTGTCGGGCCTGCTCGAGCGTCTGGCGTTCGCTGTTCGGGTCTAGGTGCTCCGCCAGCAAATCCCAGGCGCGACCATCGTCGGGGTGTGCCTGCACCAGGGTGCGGGCGCGAGCGAGGTGCTCCTGGGGGGTTGGCTGGAGCTGCGCGGCGAGCACGGCGACGCTCACGCTGACGGGGTCCTCCTTCTGGCCCTGCTCCACCTCGGCGCGCGCCTTCTGGAGCCGCTCTTCCTGGGGCCGTGCGCCAATGCCATGCAGGTGCATGCGCCCGCGCAGGGCGTGGACATCCGCGGAGTCCAGCTCGCGCACGGTGACGTCCCGGGGCACGGGGGGCAGGGGCAAGGTGAGGATGGCGGAGCGCCCGCTCCAGACAAACGTGCGCAGGTCCCCTCGCAGGTCTCCCGAATCCTTGAAGGCGAGGTCCCAGGCGCCGCGCGGGTCCTCGGCGCGGGCCAGCCGGGTCTGCAGCTCGTCGAAGCGGTCGGGGTGCATGTTGATGAGGTAGTGCACCCAGACCCAGGCGGAGGCGTAGTGCTGCTGGGTCTCCGCGGCGCTCATCGACTCCTTCTGGTCCCAGGCCCAGAGCTCGTCGACATCCAGCCAGCCGTGCTGGCGCACATAGTCCAGGCTGTTCTTGTTCGCCCGGCCGAGCACGGCCTCCTGGGTGCTGACCTTGACGTGGGTGGTCTGCAGATACTGGGCGAGCCCCTCCGCCAGCCACCGGGACTGGCGCAGCAGCACGTGTCGGCTCAGCTCGTGCGCCAGTTCATGGGTCTGCAGCTCCTGCTCGGGCCCGTCGTCCAGCACATAGCCCTCGCCCGACATGACGAGCAGCGTGCCCTGCTGCGTCGGTGCCACGAAGCCCACGTAGTTGCCCTGGATGAACTCCTTCAGCTCATCGGCGTTGCGCAGGAGGATGACGTCCACGGAGCCGGGGGGATTGAAGTCCGTCCCCCACGCCAGCAGCAGGGCGCGGCGGAGCTTCTCCAGCTCGAGCGCCGTCTCGGTGGCAGCCTGGGGCGTCAGGTTCGTCTGGATGCGGAAGTGCTCGCTCTGGACTTCGGTCCAGGGCCGCCCGCCTTCACGCGGACACATCGCGCGCGAGCCAGCGCAGCCGGTGGAGAGCGCCAGGACCAGGCTCATGAAGACAACGTGGAAGTTCATGCGCGGGGTTCTGGCATGAACGCCAGGAGAAGGAGAAGAGACGCGCCGAGGGGAGGGCAGGGAGGCGTGAGGCCCGGGCATGAAGTCAGCCTCGTTCGACGGTGAGGCTTCCCTTTCCATGATGAACCGTTGGAGGTCCGCCTCCGGCCTTCCAGCTCAGGGCGACGAGGCAGTCAGGAAAGCCGGTGACTGGGGGATCGCGCTTGAGCCCTTGAGCGGGCCCCTGGAGGTCGGAGAGTCGATAGCTGGAGGGCGTCACTCCTTGATTCTGGAAGGCCCGAGGGACTCCGGTGAGGTGGATTTTCGGCACGTGTCCCAAGAGGACGGCCCCGCCTTCCCCGGGTTGAAACCCTGGGAGGCGCTTGGTCGCGTAGGGCGTGGCTACCCAGGTGGGTTCATCGTCTGGCCCCATGCGTGTCAACACCGCGGGGTGCTGTGCCTTCGTCGAGCCGTGATGAGCCACCTTGAACGCGGCATGTCGAGGCGCCTCGGCGTCGAACGCGAGGACGTCTGTCCATCCGGCACCCGGAATCTCCACCAGGTCCGAACCCAGGAGGATGCGAAGCCCCGCCCATTCCACCTGCAGCACGGTGGAGAGGCGATTCGAATCGAAGTCCTGCTTCGCGGTCCATCGCCGGACTGCCTCGGTGCGTGTTGCGGGCGCGGGCGACAACACCTTGAGCCTGGCCTCGCCGAAAGGGAGGACGTCACCCTGGTCGAGCTTCAAGCGACAGGAGGGAACTCGCTCCCAACGGTCGAAGATGGCGCTGACGGCCTGCTCCGCGACGCCGCTGTCGTAATAGTGAGTCAGGTGCGAGAGGTCGGAGGGGGTTGTTTCGTCGCGAGGCCATACGAGACCGATTCGCGGCCAGGTTTTCGGGTCTGGGTCGGTCGTCGCGGCGTCAATGACCTCGGCGACGCCCTTTGCGTGGTCGAGGTGCGGGTGCGTCAGGATGACGAAGTCCGGGGTCACGCCATAGTGGTCCAGCAACTGCTGGCCATAGTGGCGCCCTCCCACGGAGCAGCCATCCACCACCAGCCATCTTCCTGGGGGCGCTCGCACCACCACCAGCTCACCCACGCCTGGACCAAAGACAAAGAGCTGAAGGGAAGCGTCCTCAAGTGCTGGAAGGTCCACGTCTCAGATACCTGTCTGGTGGCGGGAACAGTGACGGAAGGTCGGGCGCCTCGAAGGGGACGACAGGATGGCTCCGGAGAAACTCCGCTTCGCCCTGGAGCTTGATGATTTCCACGAACGTTCCCGCGGAGGGAACCTCCTCGCGGTCCCTCAAGTCTTGAGTCAGGTTCCGGTATTGCTCGAGGCTCAAGTCGTACCAGGCGAAGGGTGATTCGTTTCCCCGGTGGGGTAATTGCGCGACCCGGAGATGGACTTCATCCGTTGCGGCGGCTGCGACGCGCCCCGGGAGCCATCGCTCCACCCGGGATTTGTCTGACGCCCTGTGGAGGAGATGGGGTCCATTCCATTGCTCCGAAAGGGGGATGTTGGGGGGGAAGACCTCATCACCCGCTGCCGCCACCTGGAGCGCCGCGTGGAGTCGCTGAAGCGCTCGATACCAGGGTAGTCCTTCACGCATCGACAAGGGGACGTCGTCGAGCACCTCGCGTGCGAACTCGAGCTGACCTCGGTGCAGGAGCAGGCGCGCGAGTTCACCATGAAGCTGTCGATAGAGCTGCTCGTTCGTCGACGAGCCCGAGAAGAGCAGGACCGCGAGAGCTGACTCCCAGGCGCTTCGAGCCTCACGTACCCGTCCGCGCGTCACAAGGAAGTTGATGAACCGGCTGTGATACCAGACGTGCTCGCGGTTGCCGTGGATGGCCTTCTTGAATTGCGTCTCGACGCGCTGTGGCTCCCTCGCGAGGATGTCCAGGTTGTAGCCGAGATAGTGGTTGGCGTAGGCGTCGTCGGAGTCATGCGCGAGCGCTCGCTCATAGGCATGGATGGCCTCTTCATGACGATGCTGCTGGCTGAGCACCCTGCCCAGGGCGTCATATTGCTCGACGAAGAAGAGAGACCGCTCCATCAGGCGTGAGGCATCCCCGGCTTGTGTCAGGTGATGGATGACCTCGAGTTCATGTCGCACGGCCTTGCGGACCCAATACTTGCCCTTGCTGTGCTCATAACGCGCATCGTGGTAGCGAGCCGCCTTCCGATGGGCCTGCAGACGCTCGCCACCTGTGAGCCACTGCCATTGGGCCGCCTCCAGGGCGATGGCTTCGTGAAGAAGGAGCTGCTCGGGCGTTCCAAAGAGGAGGACGTGCCGCAAGAGTTGCTGACAGAGCGCAGGCAACTGCTGCGCGCCCATGTCGTCGAGGGCTTCGTGGTCGAAAGGCGTCCGAAGGAGCGCCAGTCGCCCCAGGACCTTCTTGAGCTCTGCTTCTCCCTCTCCAATCTGCCCCAGCAATTGGTTGAGGAGTTTGTGGAGCGCATACTGGGAGGAGACGACCTTGGCCGCGCTGGCTCCGGTGGCCACGAGTCCCACCCGAAGCCGAAGCTCCAGGGGAGATTGCTCCGCGAGCTCTCCACCGCCGACTCGCAGCACCTGCTCCGCGGCGGATGACAGCGCATCGCCCCAGGCTCCGGCGGCGAGGACATCCTCCGGGGTGGAGCGCCTGGCCACCATGACTTCTCGTGCCTCGGGCAGGGAGCTTGAGGTCGCGACGACCTTCTTGAGTCCCTTGATGCCCAGGATGGTTCGGGAGAAGTCCGCCGCGCGGTCGGAGAAGACCGAGGAGAGCGGACTGGGTGCGGGTGGAAGGAAGGGCTCGTCGAACAGAATCAGGGTGCGTGGCGCGCGCGACGTCAACTGACTGGCCACGTTGAGGAGCTTGCCCTTCCACGTGATGTCGCTGCGCTTGACCGTTTTCAGGAGCTTGTCGTCGTCAAGCTGTGCCGCGAGGTCGACGAGTGCAACGGGGCCCGCGTCAAGGCTCTGTTCATCCCGTGGCGGTGCAATCAGGATGATGTCCTTGATGTCGGCCAGCTTGCGCGAGGCGAGCTCGCGCAGCGTCGACGACTTTCCCGCGCCAACCGGGCCCGAGAGCACCACGGTACTTGCCCCCTCGCTCAATTGGCGCAAGACCTCCGCTGTGGCATCCCTGACCGCCAAGGGGGGAAGCTGCTGGCTCACGTGACCTCCTTCATCACGCTTCTATCATGGGCCAACGACGCGCATGTCGCTGGTGAGCAGGTCGCATTCGCTCACGACCTGACGTTCTCAAGCATGCCCGTCCACTCTGGCGCTGGTTCCCGGGTTGGCTGGGGCTACTCCTTCTCGTCGCCCGCCAGGATGCGAGGCGTCGCCGCGCGGTGGAAGCCCTCGTACGGCTTGGACGCGGAGGTCTCCTCCAGCGGGAAAATCTTGGTGTTGCACGACGCGCCACCGTCAATCTTGATGACCTCGCCGGTGATGAACGCCGCCACGTCCGTGAGCAGGAACACGATGGCGCCGCTCACCTCCGCCTCCGTGGCCAGCCGCTGCAACGGCACTTCCTTCTTCAACAGCGGGATGAGCGCCTTGACGCCCTCGTCCTGGTAGCTGTCCATGCCGCTCGACGCCACCCAGCCCGGCGCCACCGCGTTGACGCGCACGCCCGTCGCCGCCCACTCCACCGCCGCCGTCTGCGTCAGGTTGAGCATGCCCATGCGCGCCGCGCCCGAGTGCCCCATCCCCGGCATCCCGCCCCACGCGTCCGCGAGCATGTTGACGATGGACCCGCCGTGGTTGCTCATCGACTGGAGATACACCTCGCGCGCCATCAGGAAGCCGCCCGTGAGGTTGGTGGCCACCACCGCCTCGAAGCCCTTCTTGGAGATGGCCGCCAGCGGCGACGGGAACTGCCCGCCCGCGTTGTTCACCAGGCCGTGGATGCGCCCGCGCGCCGCGACGATGCGCGCCACCGTGGCCTTCACGCCTTCTTCATCGCGGATGTCCACCGTCTCCAACGAGCACTCGCCGCCGTCCTCGCGCAGCTCCGCGGCGACCTTCTCCAGCTTGTCCAGCTTGCGGCCCACCAGGACGACGTGCGCGCCGAGCGCCGCCAGCTCGTGCGCGGTGCAGCGCCCGATTCCGCTGCCGCCTCCCGTCACGACGATGTTCTGTCCCTTGAAACAACCCGGTGCGAATACAGAGCGGTAACCCATGTCGTCTCCCGAAGTGGCCCCGTGCGTGGCGAAAGGGCCCGTGGTGTCCGTGGACGCCTCGCGGCGTCAGTCTCCCGCTTTCCGGCCCCGCCGGGAACGCAGCGCGTCCTCCAGTGTGAGCGACCAGCGGTGGAGAATCCTCTTCCTGCGCGCGCTGTCGTCCCGCAGCAGGTTGGCGAGCCCCAGGCCCCGGATGAGGTCCAGCGTCGCCTGAATCAGCTCACGCGTCTCCGGCTCGCGGTCGTCCACGCCGAGCAGCGCCACCGTGAGCCGGTGCACCTCTCGCCCCACCTTCGCCTCCACGGGCAACAGCTGCGCGCGCAGCTCCGCGTCCGCGCTCGCCGCCACCCAGAGCTGCGCCACCGCCGCGAAGAGGGGCTGGGTGTAGAAGCCCGCCAGCATGTGCAGGATGCTCTCCGTCCGCCGTGCCTCCGCTGGCTGCCGGGCCGCTCTCCGACTGAGCTCCTCCACCTGCTGGTGCCCCACGTACTCCACCGCCGCCGCGACCAGGTCGCCTCGCGTGGGGAAGTGGTGCTGACAGGCGCCGCGAGACACGCCCGCTCGCTCGGCGATGACCGTCATGGTGGAGCCCGCCCAGCCCAGCTCCGACAGGGCGCCGATGGCGGCCTCCATCAAGCGCTGCCGGGTCACCCGGCTGCGCTCCTGTTCCTGTCTGCCCGGGGGCGGTGATTCGCTCACGAAGCCAGCTTGAAAGGCACCCTCGAAAAAAGCAAGCGCGCTTGCTTTTTTAAGGACGCCCTCCCACACTGCCCGCATTCAGGCTGGACGTGGAGAGCGCATGAGCGAGTCCCCCCTCCGTATCGGCAATGCCTCGGGCTTCTATGGAGACCGGTTCTCGGCCGTCCGGGAGATGCTCGAAGGCGGCCAGTTGGACGTCCTCACGGGCGACTACCTGGCCGAGCTGACGATGTTGATTCTCGGCCGCGACAGGATGAAGGACCCGTCCACCGGCTACGCCAAGACGTTCCTCCGGCAGATGGAGCAGTGCCTGGGGCTCGCGCTGGACAAGAAGGTGAAGGTCGTCGTGAACGCGGGCGGGTTGAATCCGTCCGGCCTCGCGGTGGCGCTGCGCGAGCTGAACGACAAGCTGGGCCTCAAGGCGCGCATCGCGCACGTGGAGGGAGATGACCTCTCCGGCAGCGCGGACGAGCTGGGCCTCGGCTCGCCCATCACCGCGAACGCGTACCTGGGTGGCTGGGGAATCGCGGAGAGCCTGCGCGCGGGAGCGGACGTCGTCGTCACCGGTCGCGTGACGGACGCCTCGCTGGTGGTGGGCCCGGCTGCCGCGCACTTCGGCTGGAAGCGGGACGACTGGGACAAGCTCGCCGGAGCCATGGTGGCCGGCCACGTCCTGGAATGCGGCACGCAGGCGACGGGTGGCAACTACTCCTTCTTCAAGGAGCTGGATGTCCGCCGGCCCGGCTTCCCCTTGGCGGAGCTGCACGCAGATGGCTCGTCCGTCATCTCCAAGCACGAGGGCACGGGCGGCGCGGTGACGGTGGACACGGTGCTCGCGCAGTTGCTCTACGAAATCACCGGAGCCCGTTACGCGGGACCTGATGCGACGGCGCGGTTCGACTCCATCACCCTTGCGGATGACGGCAAGGACCGCGTGCGCATCTCTGGAGTGAAGGGCGAGCCGCCTCCGCCCACCGTGAAGGTGTGTCTCAACCACCTGGGTGGCTACAAGAACGAGGCGACGTTCATCCTGGTGGGGCTCGACATCGAGGAGAAGGCGGCGCTCATCCGCGGGCAGATGGAGGCGGCGCTCACTCGCAAGCCGAAGGAGACGCACTGGACGCTGGTGCGCACGGACCGCGAGGACGCCGCCACGGAGGAACAGGCCGCGGCCTTCCTGCGGGTCGTGGTGAAGGACGCCGACCAGAAACTCGTGGGTCGCTCCTTCAGTGGCGCCGCCGTCGAACTGGCGCTGGGCACCTATCCCGGCTTCACCATGACGGCGCCGCCGTCGGATGGCGCGCCGTACGGTGTCTATACGCCGGCCTATGTCGACGCGAAGCGCGTGGAGCACGTCGCCGTGCTGCCGGATGGCGCGCGCACCCTCATCCCGCCCACGGAGCAGTCCCTGAAGCTGGCGCCTGTCGAGCCGCCCGCGTTGCCGGAGGCGCTGCCCTCGGGCCCCACGCGGCGGGCACCCTTGGGGCGCATCGTCGCGGCGCGCAGCGGTGACAAGGGCGGCACGGCGAACATCGGCGTGTGGGCGCGGACGGACGCGGCCTGGCGCTGGCTGGCGCACTTCCTCACGGCGGAGAAGCTGCGCGAGCTGCTTCCGGAGACGGCGGCCTATCCGATTGAACGGCACGACTTCCCCCAGCTCCGAGGGGTGAACTTCGTGGTCGACGGGATTCTGGGCGAGGGCGTGTCGTCATCGACGCGCTTCGACCCGCAGGGCAAGGCGCTGGGGGAGTGGCTCCGCTCGCGCCACGTGGACATCCCCGAGTCGCTGCTTCGTGAAGGAGAGGGTTGAGCCGATGCCAAGAATCACATCGCGGGTGAACACGGGCTCGGAGTCGTTCCAGGCACAGCGCGCGGACATGCTGGCGCGCCTCGCGGAGCTGCGGGGCGTGGAGGCGAAGGTCCGCGCCACCGAGAACAAGGCGACCGAGAAATTCCACAAGCGTGGCCAGTTGCTGCCTCGAGAGCGGCTGATGATGCTGTTGGACCGGGGCTCGCCCTTCCTGGAGCTGTCCACGCTGTGCGGATACGGCTACCACGACGACAGTGATGGCTCGCTGGCGGGTGGCAACAGCATCGCGGGCATCGGCTACGTGTCCGGCGTGCGTTGCTTCGTCTTCGTCAACAACTCCGCCATCAAGGGCGGCACCGCGTCGCCCTGGGGCGTGCAGAAGGCGCTGCGCGGGCAGGCCATCGCGCTGCAGAACAAGCTGCCCATGGTGTCGCTCGTGGAGAGCGGCGGCGCCAATCTCATGTACCAGCAAGAGATTTTCATCCCGGGCGGGGAGACCTTCTACAACCAGGCGCGGATGTCCGCGGCGGGCATCCCGCAAATCACCGTGGTCCACGGCTCCAGCACGGCGGGTGGCGCGTACCTGCCCGGCCTGTCCGACTACGTGGTGATGGTGAAGAAGAAGGCGAAGGTGTTCCTCGCCGGTCCGCCGCTGCTCAAGGCCGCGACGGGCGAAGTCGCCACCGACGAGGACCTGGGCGGCGCGGAGATGCACGCCACCGTCGCGGGCACCGCGGACTACCTGGCCGAGGACGACGCCGACGCCATCCGCATGGCGCGCGAAATCGTGTCCAAGCTCGGCTGGAACGAGCGACTGGCGGCGGCCGCGCCCACGCTCTACGAGGAGCCGCGCTACTCGCCGGATGAGCTGTGCGGCGCCATCCCCGCGGACTACCGCAAGCCCTACGACTGCCGCGAAATCATCGCGCGCTTCGTGGACGGCTCCGACTTCACGGGCTTCAAGGACGCCTATGACACGCACACCGTCTGCGGGTGGGCGAACCTCTTCGGTGCGCCCATCGGCATCATCGGCAACAACGGCCCCATCAGCCCGAAGGGGGCGACGAAGGCGGCGCAGTTCATCCAGCTCTGCTGCCAGTCGGGCACGCCCATCGTCTACCTCCAGAACACCACGGGGTACCTGGTGGGGACTCAGCCGGAGCAGGGCGGCATCGTCAAGCACGGCTCGAAGATGATTCAGGCGGTGGCGAACGCCACGGTGCCGCAGGTGACGCTGCTGGTGGGTGGCTCGTTCGGCGCGGGCAACTATGGAATGTGCGGCAGGCCGTTCCATCCGCGCTTCATCTTCGCGTGGCCCAACGCGCGCACGGCCGTCATGGGCGGCGAGCAGGCGGCGAAGGTGATGTCGATTGTCTTCGGCGAGAAGCTCGCGCGTGACGGTGGGGTGGTGGACGAGGAGGCCATTCGCGCCTTCACCCAGCCCATCGTCGACCAGTTCGACAAGGAGTCGCACCCCTTCAACGCGTCGGCGCGGTTGTTCGACGACGGCATCATCGACCCGCGCGACACGCGGCGGGTGCTCGGCTTCGTCCTGTCCATCTGCCGCGAGGCGGGTCGACGCGAGGTCAATCCCAACAGCTTCGGAGTCGCACGCCTGTGAGAGGAGCGAACGGGATGGAGCGTTTCAGCAAGGTCCTCATCGCGAACCGGGGTGAGATTGCCGTGCGGGTGATTCGCACGTGCAAGCGGCTGGGCTACCGGACGGTGGCGGTATTCTCCGAGGCGGACCAGGGCGCGCCGCACGTGCTCGCGGCGGACGAGGCGGTGCCGATTGGCGCGTCGCCCGCGAGGGAGTCCTACCTCGTCATCGACAAGCTCATCGGCGCGGCGAAGGCGTCGGGGGCCCAGGCGATTCATCCGGGCTACGGCTTCCTCTCGGAGAACGCGGCCTTCTCGCGCGCGTGCAAGGAGGCGGGGCTCGTCTTCATCGGCCCGGACGCCGAGGCCATCACCCTGATGGGCAACAAGCGTCAGGCGAAGCTGCGGATGATTGCGGCCGGTGTCCCGTGCATTCCCGGCTACGAGGCGTCCGACGCGGACGACGAGGCGCTGGCGGTGGAGGGCGAGCGCATCGGCTTCCCGCTGATGGTGAAGGCGGCGGCCGGCGGCGGTGGGCGCGGCATGCGACTGGTGCACGAGGCGTCGCAGCTCCGCGCCGCGCTGCGAGGCGCGCGCTCGGAGTCCACCAATGCCTTCGGCAGCGGCGAGCTCATCCTGGAGCGGGCCGTCGTCAACGCGCGGCACGTGGAGATCCAGGTCTTCGCGGACGAGCACGGCAACGTGGTGCACCTGGGTGAGCGCGACTGCTCGGTGCAGCGGCGTCACCAGAAGATTGTCGAGGAGAGTCCGTCCCCGGCCGTCAGCGCGGAGCTGCGCGAGCGGATGGGACAGGTGGCCGTCACGGCGGCGAAGGCGATTGCCTACAAGGGCGCGGGCACCATCGAGTTCCTCCTCGCGCCGAGCGGCGAGTTCTACTTCATGGAGATGAACACCCGTCTCCAGGTGGAGCACCCCGTCACGGAGGAGATTACCGGCCTGGACCTGGTGGAGTGGCAGCTGCGTGTGGCCTCGGGCGAGGTGCTGCCGCGCGCGCAGAAAGACATCACCTGGACGGGGCACGCCATCGAGGTGCGCCTGTGCGCGGAGGACCCGGCGAAGCAGTATGCGCCGCAAGCGGGGCGACTGCTGACGTGGCGGCTGCCTTCGCGCGAGGGCGTGCGAATCGACCATGGCGTGCGCGAGGGGCAGGACATCCCGCCCTTCTACGACTCCATGCAGGCGAAGGTGATTGCGTACGGCTCGGACCGGGAGCAGGCGCGGCGGCGGCTGGTGGAGGCGCTGCACGAGCTCACCGTGTTCGGTGTCACCACGAACAAGGCCCTGCTGCTCCACGTGCTGGAGGACGGCACGTTCCGCTCCGGCGTCTACGACACGGGCTTCATCGGCAAGCACGCGGACAGCGCGACGCTGGCGCGGCTGTACGAGACGACTCCGCGTGAGCGCGCGCTGGCGGCGACGGCGCTCTTCCACGACGAGGCGCAGGCGCTCGCGAAGCGGAGCGGGCTGGACGGCTCGCTGGTGAACTGGAACACGGCGTACACGCATCCCGTGGCGATGAAGCTGGAGGACCGGAACGGTGAGTCGAAGGTCTCCGTGCGGCCGGTGTCTCCGACGCGGTACGAGGTGAGCGCGGGCGGCGAGCCGCTGGAGGTCGGCGTGCTGGGCCTGTCGGACAGCGTGTTCGACTACTCCATCGCCGGGACGCGAGGCCGTGCGCGCTATCTGCGCAGCGGGGACTCGCTCTGGCTGGACCTGGGCGTCGGGGCACGCCGCCTCACGGACGTGACGTTCCGTCAGCCGAAGTCGACGGAGGGGGCGGGCACGGGCCGACTGCTCGCGCCGATGGACGGGCGCATCCTGCGCGTGGATGCGAAGCCGGGTGACGTGGTGAAGCCGGGTGACGTCCTCCTCGTGCTGGAGGCGATGAAGATGGAGTTCCAGCTCGCGGCGGACATCCCGGGCGTCGTCGAGGCGGTGAATACCTCGGTGGGCGGTCAGGTGTCAGCGAAGCAGCTGCTGGTGGTGCTCACGCCGGAGGCGAAGCCGAAGGAGCCGCCGGCCTGAGAAGCTCGGGCTCCGGATGCCCGTTGCCCGTCCCCTCGATTCAGGGGTGGTGGAGCTGTTTGTCGTCGCCGGGCTGAGCGCGCTGTCGGCTCAGCCCGAGCACGGCGAGCCCGATGAGGCACAGGGCGGCTCCAGAGGCGCAGACGCCCGCCCAGCCGAAGTGGGTCCACATGGTGGTTCCCAGCCAGGAGCCACCCGCGCCGCCCGCGAAGTACGTCACCATGTAGAGGGTGTTGAGGCGGCTGCGAGCCTCCGGTCGCAGGGCGTAGACGCGCGTCTGGTTGGAGATGTGGTTGCCCTGGGCGCCCAGGTCGAGCAGCACCACGCCCAGGGCGATTCCCCACAGCCAGCGGCCCAGTGGCCACATCAACACGAAGGACAGGAGCAGCACGCCGATGGCCAGCATGTTGATGCGCCGGCCTCCGTGCGAGTCCGCGTAGCGGCCCACGAGGGGCGCAATCAGCGCGCCCACGACGCCGACGACACCGAAGAGGCCGGCGACCTGGGGGCCGTAGTGCTGGGGGAGGCTCTGGAGGTACAGGGCCAGCGTGGACCAGAAGACGCTGAAGGCGCCGAAGGTGAGCGCTCCGAGTACGGAGTGCAGGCGGAGGATGGGCTCGGTGCGCGCCAGGTGGATGAGTGAGCGCATCAGCTCCGGGTAGGGCATGGCGGCCACGGCCGGCTGCGAGGGGAGGGTGAAGCGCAGCACCAGCGCGAGCAGGAGCATCAGCCCGGCGGCAATCCAGAACATGGAGCGCCAGCCCAGGTGCGTGCCCACGAAGCCAGCGGCGGTGCGCGACAGGAGGATGCCGATGAGCAGGCCGCTCATGACGGTTCCAACGACGCGTCCACGCTGGGCGGCGGGGGCCAGGTGCGCGGCGAAGGGAACGAGGAGTTGGGGGACGATGGTGGTGGCGCCCACGATGAAGCTGGCGAGGACGAGCCACGGGAGGGAAGGCGCGAGCGCGACGCCGACGAGGGCGACGCTCACCAGCGCGGACATGGTGACGATGACGCGCCGTCGCTCCAGGCTGTCGCCGAGCGGGACGATGAGCAGCATGCCCGCCGCGTAGCCGACCTGGGTCAGCGTGGGCACGAGGCCAAGCGAGCTTCCCGAGGCGTTCAGCTCCCGGCCGATGTCTCCGAGCAGGGGCTGGTTGTAATAGAGGTTCGCGGCGGTGGCGCCGGAGGCGGCGGCCATGAGGCCCACCAGGCCGGTGCTGAGCGTGGCGTGAGCCGGTTCCGAAGGGGCGGGTGTCGACATGGAAGGCGCCGCGCACTCTCTGCCCGGAGCGCGCCCGGGTCCAGTGACACGTGAGTCGCGTCACGCCTGCTTGCTGGTGAGCACACGGTGAGAGGGAACACCGTGTGGGGTGGGCGGGTGCGAGAGGCTTAACGCCGAGCCCATGAGTGCGCAGTGCCTCTCGTGCAGGGGGCGGGAGGGGCGCCCCGTGTTCGGCTCGGTGTAGGCTTCCAGGCATGGCTGGAGTCACCATCGCGCCGGAGCGCCTGCCCGTCATCGACATGTCCCCGCTGTTCGACGCGTCCCCTTCCGAGGCACGGAAGCAGGTGGCGCGAGACATCGAGCAGGCGTGTCGCGACACGGGCTTCTTCTATCTCTCCGGACATGGCGTCTCGGACGTGGTGCTCGCGCGGCTGGAGGAGGAGAGCCACCGCTTCTTCGCGTTGCCACGTGAGGCGAAGGAGGCCATCGCCATGGCGCACGGCGGGCCCGCGTGGCGTGGCTGGTTCCCGTTGGGGGGCGAGCTGACGTCAGGGAAGCCGGACCGCAAGGAAGGGCTCTACCTGGGTACGGAGCTGGGGCCCGAGCATCCTCGCGTGAAAGCCGGCTGGCCGCTGCACGGGGCGAACCTGTGGCCGCCGGAGGTGCCGGGGCTGCGCGCGGTGGTGCTCGACTACATGGCCGGTGTCACTCGCGCGGCGCATGCGCTGATGGAGGGCGTGGCGGAGAGCCTAGGGCTGGAGCGGGACTACTTCCACCGGACGTACACGGCGGACCCCACGGTGTTGTTCCGTGTCTTCCACTACCCCGCGGAGCCGGAGCCCACGGATGGCGAGGAGCGCTGGGGTGTGGGGGAGCACACGGACTATGGGCTGCTGACGCTGCTCGCGCAGGACTCGAATGGTGGGCTGCAGGTGAAGTCGCGGCGCGGGTGGGTGGAGGCGCCGCCGCTGCAGGGGACGCTGGTGTGCAACATCGGCGACATGCTCGACCGGCTGACGGGCGGTTGGTATCGCTCCACGCCGCATCGGGTGAAGAACGTGAGTGGGAGGGACCGGCTCTCGTTCCCGCTCTTCTTCGACCCGGACTTCGCGGCGGAGGTCCAGCCTCTGCCGAACGTGGCTTCGGCGGATGTGGATGAGGACCGTGCCCGGCGTTGGGACGGAGCGAGTGTCCACGCGTTCGAGGGCACCTACGGGGACTATCTGCTGGGGAAGGTGTCGAAGGTGTTCCCGCAGCTCGTGCGACGGGTGCTGTAGCTCACGCGAGTGGGCTCCATGAGGCCGGCCTTCATCTCCGCGACAGCGGGCCCTCGGGCCCGCCGTGCGGCCGTATTGCTCAGCTCCCGCTCGTCGCCGGTGCCTCCGTGCGCGGCAACAGGCGCCCACCCAGCATGGTGATGCGTCGCGCGGCCAGGCGCTCACGCGCCTCGGGCTGGATGTCCTGCGGCGTCCACTTCAGGTCGTGGTCGAACTCCACGTGCACCGACTCGACGCCCTCCTGGCCGGTGAGCCGCTGCTCGATTTCCCGCATGAAGTACGCCGCCATCATGCACATGGGAGACGTGATGTGCAGTCGCACCGTCACCTTCCCATCCTTGTGCTCCACGCTCTGGATGAGCCCCATCTCTCCAATCCCCAGCGGCACGCCCGTCGCCAGGCTGCACGGGTCTGGAATCGACTGGATGCGCTCTCGCAGCGCCGCTTCCGTCGTCACGGCCGCGCCTCCTGCTTGTAGCTGTAGGGCCTGATGTCGCCCTTGGCGCGCTTGCGCGAGAACTCGTCGTTCTCGATGCGCTTCTTCACCGCCTCCACGTCCACTCCGGCGTAGCGCGCGTAGTTGTCGCAGAGAATCATCCGCTTCACCTCCGGCGTCACCTGCATGCCCGCCATCTGCACCAGCTCCTCGGGCAGCTGGAAGTCGTGCCAGAACTTGTGCAGCGCCGGCTGCGGGTGGCTGAACACCGTGCCCGAGCCCCACATGATTTTCGCCGGGCCCGCCCACTTGAGCAGCGCCGCCAGCGACTCCGCGAACCAGCGCTCCCGTTTCACCAGCAACGCCCCCGTCACCTCCAGGTTGACGTACACGTTGGGGAACAGCGACAGCTGCATGCCCGTCTCGTCCAGGAACGCCATGCCGCCGTGGACGATTTCGAAGTTCAGGTCCGGGAACGCATCCGCCGCGCCGCCGATGTCGTCGACCTTGTACGGCTCTAGCGGCACCGCCCCCATCGGCAGGCCCTTGTGCACCGCGATGTTCTTGATGCCCAGCTTGCGCGCCCGCTCGAACAATGGGAACGCGATGCTCGGGTCATCCATCCGCCAGCCGGTGTGCTTGAATGAGTCCCCCAGCCACGCCGCCGGATAGAGCTTCAGGCCCGTGGGCTTGAGCTCCTCCACCTGGCGCTCCAGGTCCTCCAGCGCCGCCGTGCCCCGCAGAGGGTCCACGCCCGCGTAGACGAGGAAGCGGTCCGGGAACCGCCGCTTGATATCCACCGTCTTCTCGTACGAGCACAGCCCATCCGTGTAGAGCGTCTGCAGCGGCAGCACATGGTGCACCGCCAGGTCGATGTCGCTCTCCACGAAGAGGATGTGCGCCAGCTCGTCCACGGACCAGTCCTTCATGAACTGGTCGGCCTGCGGGACGCGGTGCGTGTCGTTGGACAGCCCGCTGTGCAGTCCGAAGATGAGCTGTGCCAGGGACTCGGCGTACTTCCCCGCGCGCCAGTTGGATGGGTGCAGGTTGTACGCATGCGTAACCGCATCGATGACGAAGCCGCCGCCAATCACCAGGAACTCCCTTCGGGTGCGCGCCGGGAAATCCGGCACGGTGAAGTCTCACTCATTCGTGGCAGGCACGGCGACGTCAGGTGCCGACCGCCAGCACTTCTCCGACGATTTGTTGAATCATCTGCGCATCGAAGGGCTTCTCGATGCGTGGATTCGGAATGCGCTCCAGGAACTGGCGCGCGCGGGTGGTGTACGAGCCACCGGTGATGAAGATGAAGCGCAGGCTCAGCCCAGGCTCCCGCTCCCTCACCCGCTCGTACACGTCCATGCCGGTGATGCCCGGCATCATCAAGTCACAGAAGATGGCATCGAACGGGCCGCCGGAGGACAGCTTCGACAGCGCCTCCTCGCCACTGGCCACCACCGTCACCTGGTGCCGCTTGCCGATGATGCGCGCCAGCGAACGGCCCACCGCGGGCTCGTCGTCAATCACCAGCAGCCGACCGCTGCGCTCCGACGACGGCGCGGGCAACGCGGGCGCCTCGCGCGGCGTCGCGTCCGCGGGCGCGGGCGGCAGCTGCACCGTGAAGGTGGTGCCCCGGCCCGGCTCGCTGCGCACGGTGATTTCCCCGCCCAGCCCCCGGATGATGCCGTGGCAGATGGACAGCCCCAGCCCCGTGCCCGAGCCCACCGCCTTCGTCGTGAAGAACGGGTCGAAGATGCGCGCGAGCACGCTGGGCGGCATGCCGGAGCCGGTGTCGCTCACGTCCACCGCCACGCCGCCCTGCACGCCGGGACGCACCCAGATGGTCACCTGATGGTTCGCCGGGTCTCCCTCCGGAATGGCTTGCGCCGCGTTCACGACCAGGTTGAGGAACACCTGCCCCAGCCGGGACGCGTCCGCGTGCACGGGCGGCACGTCCTCGTAGCGCTTGACGACCTGCGCACGGGGCCGCAGCTCGCTGGAGGCCAGCTTGAGGGAGAACTCGAGCGACTCGCGCACGTCGAGCAGCTCCCGGCGCTCCTCCTCCTGGCGGGAGATGTACTTCAAGTCCCGGACGATGTTGCGCACGCGGGTGGCGCCCTCGAGCGCCTCCTTGAGCAGCTCCCCGGTGTCCTTCAGCGAGCCGGACCAGTTGGGCGCGAGCGCGCCATCCGGCAGCAGTCGTCCCAGCTCCCCGCCCAGCCGCTGCATGGACTCCATGGCCGATTCCAGATTCGCCATGACGTAGGTGAGCGGGTTGTTGATTTCGTGGCCCACGCCCGCCGCGAGCGTGCCGGCGAGCACCATCCGGTCCGACTGGAGGAGCTGGGCCTGCATGCGCTTGCGCTCGGTGACGTCGCGCGCCATGACGACCACCGCGCCCACGCCGTCGAAGTCGACGGGCAGGCCCGCGCTCTCCGCATCGAACCAGGTGCCGTCGCGGCGCATGTACCGAATCTCGCGCAGCGGGGCCAGCTCGCCCCGGGCCACCACGGAGTGCACGCGCTGGCGCACCACGTCCAGGTCGTCCGGGTGGACGATGGTCCAGATGGGACGGCCGAGCAGCTCGCTGGCGTGGTCGTACCCCAGCGCGCGCAGCAGCGTCGGGTTGACGTAGACGAAGCGCTGGTCCCGGTGGACGAAGATGACCTCGGGCGCCGTCTCGATGAGCTTGCGGAAGCTCTGCTCGGAGCGGTGCAGCGCTTCCTCCGTGCGCTTGCGCTCGGTGACGTCCTCGAAGGCGAACAGCCGGTAGCGCGACTCGTCACCGCTGGCGCCCATGGGCGTGGAGAGCCGGCGCAGCGTCCGCCCGTTGGAGAGCACCGCTTCGTCCCCGTGCAGCGGCGGCGGTGCGTCCGTCTCCGTGGTGGTCGGATTAAGGCGCAGGAAGGACGCCGCCTCGCCCGCGCGCAGGCAGTGGCCCAGCACGTCCTCGTGCGAGACCTGGCCCTTGCGCATGGCGGGCTCGAGCGACTCGATGCCCCAGAGCTGGCAGAAGCGGCGGTTGGCGTAGAGGACGGTGCCGGAGCGCACCTCCACCACGTACAGGCCCAGGGGCAGGCTGTCGCTCATCGCCCACGGCGGTACCGGTCCATTCGAGTCGGCGACGGGGCTCCGGTTCTTGTCGAGCGCGGGAGGTGACTCCAGCCTCCGCACGGTGCAGTACAGCGGCCCACCCGCCGCGGAGCATGCCGCGCTCCACACGAGCCAGGCCCACGTCCCGTCACGACACCGCCACCGACAGGAGAAGCGCATGGTGCCCGTCGTGCGCGCCAGCGACTCCAGCCGCGCATCCACCGCGGCGACATCCTCCGGGTGGAGGAAGCCCCGGTAGCCCTCCAGCCGCAGCTCCGTGGGAGACCAACCCACCGTCACGGTCCAGGCTGGATTGGCTTCCAGAATCCTGCCCTGGGAACCCAGCACCACGAACAGCTCGGTGGAGAGCTCGAAGAAGCGGTGAGCCCACTGCTCCATCAACATTGCGTTCCTTCAACGCCCAGGGGCGCGAGACGCCACGGCCCTGGGGGGAGGGAACCGCACGTCGCTTGGTGCATGACGGGGAGAAACGAGTCTTCGAGGACATAGACACCATTTCAGGAAAAAATGCATGTCCGTAATTCTTGGGGGCAGGCGCGCGAGTGTGTGCCCGGGTGCAGGGCAACCACGGGGGCGAGCGTCGACGAGGCCAGCCAATTCCTGTCGCATTCCGAGGAACCGTGTCGAGGTGGGTTGGAATCCACCGCGATGGGTGCTCGCACGGAAGTCGGCCGCACTCCACGTCTGTCTTCCTGGACGGCGGCTCGAATCCACTGCGTAGGAAACGTTGAAGCTTGGGCAGACGCCAGGGGTTCCAGGTGTGCTTGTGCCGGGGCCTGCTCCCATGCTCGGCAGGCTTCTCGCGAGGGGGCGTTCAGTCGTTATGGGTCACTGTCCACCCTGGAGCAGGGGGACTCGCTGCCAGTGCTCCTCGATGCGGCGTTTGTTCTCGCTCGACAGGGGGAGTTGTGGGTGGAGGGAGGACCAGGTGTCGAGTGTGGCACTGACGGCGGCCTTCACGACGCGAAGGACCTCGTCGGAGGTCAGCTCCAGCTTCCGTGCGAGCCGCTCGAAGCTGGCGAGGGTGACGTCCTCGAAGCGCTTGGACTTCGCGAGGTTCAGGGCCAGCAACTCGTTGGGCATGTACTGAATCGTGGAGACGAGGTCGTACGCGGGCGAGAGCGTGGCTTTGACGCCGTCCGGGTAGAGCAGGGACCAGTTCTTGTGGTGGGCGTCGCCGTTGCCGATGGCGGTGATGAAGACGAGTCGGCGCAGGAACTCATGAAGCGAGTCCAGGCCCGCCACCTTGAGGACGATGTTGGCGACGGTCTCGTAGTTGAACTTCTTGTACTTCTCATCCGAGTAGAGGCCGAGCACCTGGGCCATGTCTTCCATGTGGATGCGGTGGCCAGGCTCGGGACGGTCGAAACGGCGGATGGCGTAGGCCAGGTCCTCGCGGAGGGGAATCCCTTCGGGGAGTCCCTCGACGTCGCTGACCTTCACGAGCTTCATCTCCGGCACGGTGATGCCGGCTGCCTGGGCCCAGGTCATCATGGAGAACTCGTTCTCCGGAACGCGGTCGTAGCGGTTGTCCGGGAGCTTGAGAATCCAGTCGCCCCCTTGTCCGTTCGTGGGGAGCGTCATCCCCCGGTCCTTGCGCAGCATGGAGAACTTGAGCTGCACGCCCGCGAGCGAGAAGCGGAGGGGCTCCTGTTCGGTCGAGGCGTTCGTGGGAGGCGGCTCTTCGATGGGAGGAGGTGTGTCCCAGCGGAGGGTGGTCGCGGGCCGGACGATGAGCGCGCCTGGGAGGTCTTCTCCGAGTCGGGCGATGAGGAAGAACTCGCGTTGTCTGGCGACCTGCTCCCGCTCGGCGATGAGCTCGCGGAGGGGGCCTTCGGGGAGGAGGTTGGAGAAAAAATGCGGCAGCCGCATCCGGCTGGTGTACCGACGGGAGAGGTCGTCCTCGAAGGACTGCCCCAGCACGGGCCGCGGCGTGCGCTGGCGGTACTCCTCCGAGAGGACGAACTCGATGCGCTCGTCGGCGAGCAGCGTCAGTGTTCCGACGTGGATGGCGCCCAGGTGGACGTCGAGGATGCCGGAGGTGAGGGGGGCAGTGGGCTCCATGTCAGTCGTCCTCATCGGAGATGACGAGTGACTGGATGGAGGGGCGGTCGGATTCGTCCCAGCGTGTCTTGGCTCGGATGAACGTGTGGAGATGAGTCGCGATGGATCGGGCTCGGAGTTCGAGGAATGCCTCGTCTCGTCCCTGTTGCAACGCGGAGCGTGCTTCCGGCGTGATGAGGTGGCTCTGGAGTATTCGGGGTTCGAGTTCTTCATTCGAACGAAGAACATCCAGAATGGGTGATTGAGGCAATTGTGGATGGAAAAGCTGATTGACGATGCTCTTGCGCCAGGACTCCTCCCGCTCATTGTCTGAGGCTGTTTCATGAGGTGGGAGAATGGGGGTTAGAGCATTCTCTCCTTGCTCGTTCAGGAGTAGTTCGGCGTCCAAAATGCTTCCCGTAAGGAGGTGTCTAGGATGGAACTCTAGTAGAGAGAAGGCGACCCAGGAATCTATGATGGACCACAAGAATCCGACGAATTCACCCCTCTGAGTTTGCTCATGAATGGCCTTTAGGAGGTTATTGGTTATTGAGGCACGTGAACCGGGGATCGAGCTGAGAAGGTGCTGAATTGAGCTGTCTTCATTGGTGTCAACGGCTTTCGCGAGTTCTTGTCCAGGCCGGGTGGGATCCAGCCAGAACGATCGAGTGATGAGGTCTCGCCAGAACCATCTCGAAAGCAGTTCTCGCGAGCGTGGTGAAGGGGTGGGATGAAGATAGAAGAAGCGGGCTAGCAGGAGGATCGGATTCTCCATGCTCGGAAGGAAGATGCTGTGGGGAATGCCCGCGTCGCGCTTGAGGAAGATGATGGCATCGCGCAATGCCTTGTCTGTCCCAATCAGGCTCGAAGTAAGGTTGTCATCTTCACGCAGTTGCGTCTGAAAGTCCTGGGTGAAGTCGAGTCCCTGCACTGCGAGGACTGCTTTGACCAGGAGAACTTCGTCGAACGTGCCGAATCCCATGTCTTCCAAGTCGCGAGACATTGACTGCAGGTCGAGCTGTCGTGACCCTGACGTGCTGCCATATAGTGCGTTGAACACCTCCTCCTGGGTCAGAGGCTTTCCCGAGGTGTTCAAGCGCTTGAAGATAATACGAAGGGTCTGTTCCTCATCCGCGTCGACGATGTAGGCGGGGAGCTGGAACTCTCGAAGGGCCTTGCCGAACCGGATGGCTGCCTTCGTGTGCTCAGGGTGTTGGGCTCGTCCCGGATAGCGGTTCAGCCAATCCAGCAGGTGCTCGCTGTCCAGCGTGACATTCAGCGGAAGCCAATGCGCTTGAATCGACTGCTCTTCCATGGGGTGGATGAGCTCCGCCGTCTCCAGGTCGAAGAAGATGGAGAAGTCGTCGAGCCCACCCTCGGCCCCGGTTCCCTTGCGGAGCAACACACTCGTCAGAGAAGAGATGCGCTGCTGCCCATCCACGACCCACAGGGCCTGAGAGGATGAAGGCGCGTCGATATGCGCAGGACCATAGTGAAGACTTGCCGCCGGCGCCTCGCGCTTCCAGAACAACAGGGTGCCGATGGGGTAGCCCCGGTACACGCTGTCGAACAGGGCGCGGATGTCCTCCGAGGTCCACTTCAGGGGGCGCTGGAAGGCAGGGATGCGCACCTCGCCGCGTTGGACCTTGTCCATCAGGTCCTCGATGCTGAAGGCTGTCGCTTGGGGGCGCCGCGTCAGGGTGGGTGGCATGGATCTCCCAATGACGGCCTCTAACACGGCGTCGGACAGGTCTTCCGTTGTCTGCGCAATGCGAGTCAGTCATTCAAGGTCGGGTACACTTCCCTACCTTTAATGCCGTCGTAACTGTAAAGTTGAACCACTTCCTGGAAAATAATGCCCGCTTGTACGCTGAGTGAGGCACCGGGCTTGACGTCGTTGCGAATGATCTTCAACATGCCCGGCACGTTTCCTCCCAAAGAGTGAGACGCAGCGGCGGTAATCGCCTCCCCCAAAAGCGATATCGCCGTATGAAGTCCCAGTTGAGCCCCGCGCGCCGCGTTCCCCCTCTCGGCGCGCGGTGGCCCCTGGGATTCCCCACCAAGTCCTGAAGAACCCTTCGGTCCTCACCAGGCAGGCATCCGGCGCTCGCACCTCGCGTGGAGAGCATCTCGCTTGCGAGGCCCCGAGGCCGGGCGGAGAGTGGGCGCCTCTTCCGGAGGTCCTCTTGGCCGTCTCCACGTTCATCCTATCGTCATCCCTCGCGCTCCAACTCGTCTCGGGTGCCGCGCCGGCCGCCACGAAGCCCGCGCCCGCGAAGTCCGCGCCCTCGGCGAAGGCCTACGCGCCGCCCCTGGCTGTCGCGGAGAAGCTGGTGGGGCCCGCGCTGACGGAGGGCCATTCGTATGCGCGGCTCGCGGAGCTGACGGATGGGATTGGACCGCGCCTGTCGGGCTCGGAGGGCGCCGCCGCGGCGGTGCAGTGGGCGCTGCGGAGCTTCAAGGCGGACGGGGTGAAGGCGTGGACGGAGCCCGTGAAGGTGCCGCGCTGGGTGCGTGGCGAGGAGCGCGGCGAGGTGCTCGCGTCCGAGCGCACGCGCGGCCATCCGCTGTTCCTGCTCGCGCTGGGTGGCAGTCCTCCCACGGCGCCGGAGGGGCTCACGGCGGAGGTGGTGGAGGTGACGTCGCTGGAGGGGCTCACCGCGCTGGGTGACTCGGTGAAGGGGAAGATTGTCTTCTTCAACCACACCATGACAGTGGCCGCGGACTACGGGCGCTTCGCCGGACTGCGCGGCCGAGGCCCCGCGCTGGCGGCGAAGGCGGGCGCGGTGGGAGCGCTGGTGCGCTCGCTGGCGACGGCGTCCCTGCGCACGCCGCACACCGGCTCCACGCGCTTCGACGACGAGGGCCCGCGCATCCCCGCGGCGTCCGTCGCGACGGAGGACGCGGACCTCTTGCACCGTCAGCTCGCGCTGGGGCCGGTGAAGGTGAAGCTGGTGCTGGGGTGCTCGGAGCTGCCGGACGCGGACTCGCACAACGTCGTCGCGGAGATTCGGGGCCGGGAGAAGCCGCAGGAAATCGTGCTCATCAGCGCGCACCTGGACTCGTGGGACGTGGGCACGGGCGCGCATGACGACGGCGCGGGCGTGGTCATGGTGATGGAGGCCGCGCGGCTCATCGCGAAGCTTCCGCAGGCGCCTCGGCGCACGGTGCGCGTGGTGCTCTACATGAATGAGGAGAACGGGCTGCGCGGTGGCCGTGCGTACGCGGAGACGCATGCGGCGGAGCTGTCCCGGCACGTGGCGGCCATGGAGATGGACGCGGGCGGTGGACGTCCGGTGTCCGTGAGCTTGCGCTCGGGCGCGGGTGGGCAGGAGCTCATCAAGCCCTGGCTGCCGCCGCTGGTGGCGCTGGGCGCGGCCAACTTCTCCGCGCGCGAGGCGGGGGGCGCGGACATCAGCCCGTTGGTGCCGGCGCGGGTTCCGTTCTTCGGCGTGGAGGTGGACTCCAGCCGCTACTTCGACGTGCACCACACCCACGCGGACACGCTGGACAAGGTGGACCCGCAGGACCTGGCGCGCAGCACCGCCGCCACCGCGTGGGTGACGTACGCCTTCGCCGAGTCCCCGGACACGCTCGTCCGTCCGGAGGCGCCCACCTCGCCGCAGCCCGGCTCAGCGCCCGTGGCGACTCCCCCGAAGGCCAGCGCGGGGCACTGAGCAGGGGCCCCGCAGTTGATTGCAGGGCGGCTCCCCCGAAGGCCAGCTCGGGGCACTGAGCTGGGACCCGGCGGTCAGCTGCGGGTGGAAGCACTCAATTTTGTCGATATCAGGCGGTTTGCTGTCAATCTGCTGTCAGCATGCTGTCAAACCCGCCAATATCGACAAAATTGAATGAGGCCTGAGCGACCCCATTTCAGGGAAGAGTTCTGGGAGAATCCGCCCGCCTTTCCGCAAGGCGTGGAGCTGGTGCGCCAGGAGGCGTTGGTCGTTCCGCGAACGGGGCCGGGTGGCGAGTCCACCTATGACCTCGCGGAGGTCCGGCTGCCGGAGGCCCGGGTGCCCGTGCTGTTGAGCTACCGGGCACCCCTGTTCCCCGTGGATGTGCTGGCGCAGAAAGAGCGGCTGGGTGAGCTGCGTGAGCAGCTCCGGCGAAGAGAGTCGGAGGGCCGTGGGCTGCCCGCCTTCCGCTTGCCGATGCTCGTCACGGACTCGGCGTCTCCCCGTGTGCTGGATGCTTGCGCGGAGGCGGAGGTCGCGCTGGTCGACTCGCGAGGAACCTTCTTCCTGCGCACCGGGAGCACGTTCGTCCGGGTTCAAGGGCGAGGGGTCTCGAGTCGCGCTCCCCGGGAGCCAGTGTTCCACGGCAAGGGAAGCCGCATCGTGCGCGTCCTGCTCCAGTCGCCGGAGGAGACGTGGACGGTGCGCGCGCTCTCGGAGCGGACGCAGACGAGCTACTCCTACGCCCACGGCGTCATCAAGAAGCTCATCCAGTCCGGATATGTAGAGGGCGGTCGAGGTGTCGGCTTCAGGCTGAGAGAGCCGGCGGGATTGCTGAAGGAGTGGAAGAACAGCGGTCGGCCGACGGCTATCTCGAAGGAGGGGTTCAACGCGCCGTCCACGACGCCGGACCGACTCCATGATGGGTACTTCCAGCTGGTGTCCCAGGGCATCCGCGCCGTCTTCACGCTGGCCAGCGCCCTGGCGCCCGACGAGCGGTTCGTCTCGGGAGTGCCGCATGGGCTCTATCTCTCCGGCGCACTGGACGCCGCCATCAGTGCCTTCGGCCTGCGCAGGATGACGCCGCACAACTTCTGGATTCATCGCGCGGACCCCGCCGCGGAGACGGAAGAAGGGGGCATCTACTTCGCCCAGCGGCTCTGGCGGCACGGCCCTGGCGTTGCATTGCCCCAACTGACGGTGGACTTCCATCACAGTGGTGGAAGGGGACCCGAGCAGGCGGAGGAGCTCCTCAAGCGCTATGCACGAGCGCTGCCTGTCTCGTGAGGAGGGACCGTGACGGACGAAGAGCGCTTCGATGAAATCCTGGCGGAGTTGAGAGAGTTCCTGATTGACCTGGGCGACCTCTCCTTCAGCGTGATGCTCATCGGGGGACAGGTGCTCGCGCTGGAGTCTCGTCGGCAAGGTGGCACTGGAGTCATCTTCGTCGAGACGGACACCGGCACCGTGGTCGAGCGCGGTTTCTCCTTCGAGCCAGACCTGCTGTTCGACATCAATGGAACGGAGTTCATGGCGGAGCGGCTTCTGGAGGTCCTCCGAGAGAGAGATTTCAAGCGGGAGGCCCGAGATTTCCGCTGGTCGAAGACCCTGCCGAGCGGACAAACCATGGACCTGGACCTCTTCGCTCCTGAAGGCAGCGAGGTCTCCGAGCGCCTCACGCGGATGACGCCGCTGCCAGACTCACGCATCGCGCTTCGTCGGAGTCAGCGCGTATCGCTCAAGGTGAGCGGCAAGTCCTTGTCGATTCTGCTGCCCGACGCCGCTGGCTTCCTCACGATGAAGGAGCGCGCCAAGCGCGAGCATCGCCCCGAGCTGTCCAAGGACTGCTTCGACATGTTCGTGTACGTCAAGCTGGTGGGGACCCAGGTCGTCCGTGCCTCGCTCCAAGCCGCAGGCGCCGATGGACAGGCCCTCGAGTCCAGGCTGCGGCTCCTCTTCTGGGACAAGGACTCGAAGGGCGTCCAGGACGTCCTGACGTATGTCTCCAGCCATGACGCGGATGAGCGAGCCCTGCTCGCCCAGGCCGTGGTCGACCTGTTCCAGGACATCTTTGGCAGGTAGGCCCCCGTGTCCTCACGCTGGAGCGGCACGACGAGCACCTGCCTCCTCGCCACCCGGCTCATGGCGTTGACGCCCCCGCGACTCCATGGTTGCGTGACGCTCCTCCGGCACGGCCCGCCGGGGAAGTGGTGAGCGCCTCGTGACTGTAAATGCTGGAGACTCGCGGCCTCGCCGCGATACCCCCGCCTCGGAATTGATGAGCTGGCTCACTTCGGAAGCGAAGCTGCTGGCCACGCCCGCTCCGCTGCTCGAAGGACTCTGCGAACGCCTGTCCTCCATGGGCGTGCCCCTGGCCCGGGTGTCCATCGTCCACTTCACGCTGCACCCGCTTCTCCACGGGAGGAGCTTCCGCTGGCGCCCCGGTCAGCGCGGCACCACGGAGGTCCACCCCCACGGCCTCCAGCACCTGCCTCCCTTCTCGCGCAGCCCCTTCAAGGCCCTGCAAGAAGGCCTGTCCATCATCGACCGCCGCCTGGAGTCGCCGCTCGCTGACGACGACTACCCCATGTTCGCCGAGCTGCGCGCGGAGGGCCTCACCGAGTACCTCGCCCTGCCCGTGTGCTTCAGCGACGGCCAGCGCCACGCCGTCTCCTGGGCCACCTCCGCCCCTGGCGGCTTCACCGACGCGCACCGCGCCATGCTCCAGGACCTGCACCCGCTGCTCGAGCTGGTGCTGGAAATCATGGCGCGCAGGGACATGACCGGAGTGCTGCTCGACACGTACCTGGGCCGCGACACCGGCCGGCGCATCCTCCAGGGACAGATTCGCCGAGGCGACGGTGAGACGACCTCCGCCGTCATCTGTCTGAGCGACTTGCGCAGCTTCACCGCCCTGTCGGACGCGCTGCCTCGCGACGCGCTGCTGGAGCTGCTCAACGCCTACTTCGAGACCATGGTCACCGCCTTCCACGCGAATGGCGCGGAGGTGCTCAAGTTCATGGGCGACGCGGTGCTTGCCATCTATCGCATCGACGCGAGCGCTCCTGTCGAAGCCCGGTGCCAGGCCGCCGCGCGCACCATCCACGAGGCCGTGGCCGCCTGCGCCCGCGACAACACCCGCCGTCTCCGCGAGGGCCTGACGCCCTACGAGTTCGGCGCGTCGCTCCACGTGGGCGACGTGATGTACGGGAACATCGGCGCCTCGGACCGGCTCGACTTCACCGTCATCGGTCCGGCGGTGAACCTGGCCAGCCGCATCGCCGGCCTGTGCGCGGGCCTCAACGTGCCCGTGCTGCTCTCCGAGTCCTTCGTCTCCCACTACCGTGGCGGCGTGAAGGACCTGGGCCACCACCCCGTCAAGGGCGTGTCCCAGCCCGTGCACATCTACACGCTCGAAGCCCAGTCCACCGCGCGCACCTTCGCGTGAGCCTGAGTCACTACTCCGAGGGCGCGGGCTTGCGTCCGCGCTGCAGCGGCTGCTCCGGCAGGCGCAGCGTCACCAGGAACGCGAGCAGCGCGACGAAGAGGGCGCAGTGGTACACCGCCGACACCGCGCGCGTGAAGGACTCCTTCAGCGCCCGGCTCGTCCGGTCCACGGCCTCCAGCGCGCTCCGCTCCTGTGCATCCACGCGCGCCACCGCGTCGTCGGACGCCTTCACCCGCTGCCGCTCGGCCTCCAGCTCTCCGCGCACGCGCTGCTTCACCTCCTCCGCCTGGAAGACGGTGCGCGCGGAGCCGCCTTCACCTCCCGCTCCGGGCGTGGCGGACGCCAGCTCGGCGCGCAGGTGCGGAGGGAGTCCCTCGGTGGCCTGGGCCACGCGCGTCCCCATCTCATGGGACAGCGTCGTCGCGAACACCGCCCCCATCAGCGCCACCCCGAGCGTCATCCCGAGCTGCCGGAAGAACGTCGCCGCCGACGTGGCCACGCCAATCTGCTGCGGTGACACCGCGTTCTGGATGGCCAGCGTGTAGAGCGGAATGGAGGGCCCCAGGCCCACGCCGACGAGGACCATCTTCACGGTGACTTCCGCCTGCGTGGAGTCCGGCGTCAACGTGAAGCCCATCACCGAGAAGCCCACCATCAGCAGCACGAGCGAGCCGAGCATCAGCACCTTGTAGTGGCCCAGCCGTGAGACGAGCTGACCGCTGAGCACGTTGCCCGCCACCACACCCAGCGTCAGCGGCGTCAGCGTCAGCCCCGAGTGCGTCGCCGACAGCCCCACCACGTTCACCATGAACAGCGGCAGGAACACGACGCCCGACAGGAACACCGCGCCGATGATGAACACCGCCACGTTGCCCAGGGCGAAGGTCTTCTGCCGGAACAGCTTCAGGTCCAGGAGGGGCTCGTGCGCGCGTCGCTCCTCGCGGATGAAGAGCGCCGTGCCCACCGCCGCCAGCGCGAACATCCCCAGCACCTGCCAGGAACTCCACGCCCAGCCGCCCCCGTGCGCCACCTGCTCCGCGCCGCGTCCCAGGCTGAGCGCCAGCAGCAGCGGCACCACCGCCAGCGCCAGCAGCACCGCGCCCACCAGGTCGAGCTTCCCCCGAGGAATGCCTTCAGGCCGCAGCCGGGGCATGCGCAGCAGCACCAGCGAGAGCGCCACCGCGCCCACGGGCAGGTTGATGAAGAACACCCAGTGCCAGCCGAGCCTGTCGGTGATGAAGCCGCCGGCGAGCGGGCCCACCACGCTCGACAGGCCGAACACCGCGCCGAACAGGCCCTGGTACTTGCCGCGCTCGCGAGGCGGGAAGAGGTCCGCGACGACCGACAGTGCGCCGGTGAACAGCGCCGCGCTGCCCAGCCCCTGCACCGCGCGGAACAAGATGAGCGACACCGTGGAGCGCGACACGCCGCACAGGAAGCTGCCGAGCAGGAAGACGATGATGCCCGCGGCCAGCACCGCGCGGCGGCCGAGCAGGTCCGACAGCTTCCCCCACACGGGCACCATCATCGTCGACGCGACGAGGTACGCCGTGGTGAGCCACGGGTAGAGCGCGGGGGAGATTCCCAGGTCCGCCTGGATGGACGGGCCCGCCGTGGCGACAATCGTCTGGTCCAGCGCCGCGAGCAGCAGCCCGAGCAGCGCGCCCAGCATCGTGAAGACCTTCTGTGCGCGGGTGAACGCGGGGAACGCGGCGGGCGCTGCCTCGAATGACGTGGGCGCGGCGGACGGAGCCATGTTCGCGAGAAGGACCTTCGGCGCGGATGCCTTCGCGCGAAGGTGGGCCCTGCCCGGTGGATGCGCCAGCGCCCCCGCACGACAGGTTGCTCGGCGGACATCCGACGCGCCGCCACGGGAGTCCGCCACGTCGCGCACGCGTGTCGCGCGGGCATGCGGCGGGCCCTGCCCGCTCCCCAGGGTGCGAAGACAGACACTCTGGACGACGCGGGGTAGATGCTTGTCACGTGACAAGCATTTGTCCGGGGGAGCAGGCCTTGGGAATAGCCTCCGGTCCCCTTCATCCCGGGCCGGGGGTTCGTGCGCTTCGGCGCACGACAAGGAGTTGCAACGATGCGTCTGTCCGCTGTCCTGTCCCTCTCCGCGCTGATGGTGTTCCTGTGTGGCTGCCCCGACGACCCGGACCCCACCCCCGACTCGGGGACTCCCGATGCCGGTGCTCCCGACTCGGGGCCTCCCGACGCCGGTGCGCCTGATGCGGGCGAGCCCGATGCCGGTGCTCCCGATGCGGGCGAGCCGGACGCGGGGACGCCCGATGCGGGCAACGAACTCTCCGAGGTGCCCCTGTGGCGGGTGGACCATGACGCCACCTATGCGGCGGGTTGCTTCGGCCGCACCCTCGCGCTCGGAGACCTGGATGGCGACGGCCAGAAGGACCTCGTCGTCGGCGCCCCGCCCTGCATGGGCCAGACGCGTGAGCCCGGCCGCGTGTACCTCTTCCCCGGACAGGCCCCGTACTTCGCGAAGCAGGGGCCCTCGTGGACCATGGACTGGCGCAACAGCAACTCGCGCACCACCGGCAATGGCATGACGGTCTCCGTGGGCAACATCGACGGGGACGCCTACGCGGACCTGCTCATCTCCGGTCTGTATGGCGCGCTCGTCTTCAAGGGGCGCCCCGTCCTGTCGGAGCTGCTCTCCGAGGTCGCCTTCCAGGTGCCCGGCGGTGGCTTGTACGGCAACACGCTGCTGCTGGATGTCACCGGCGACGGCCTGGATGACCTGGTCAGCTCGAAGGGAGGCATCGTGTCCGTCTATCGCGCGCAAGCAGGGCAGGTGCCCTTCGTCCTGGTGTCCCGGACGGCCTCTCTCTTCGGCACGTCGCTGCGTCGCGCGGGAGACATCAACGGCGACGGCGTGCAGGACGTGGTGACCTACAGCGCGGAGACGTTCCGCCTCTACCTGGGTTGCAAGCAGGACAGCGCGCTTGCGTGTGACGGCGCGCTGACGGCAGAGCCCGTGTGGTCCCTGCAGGCCTGGGCCATGGGCTTGTTCCCCGACCTCAACGGAGACGGACAGCCCGAGCGCTTCACGGGGCTCGGCGGTGGCACCTGGCAGCTCTACCTGTCGGACGCGCAGTCGACGGGCGGTTATGGGCCGATGCCCACGTGGCAGTTGGTGGAGGACCCGCTGTTCTCGCTGCTCGGCTCACCGGTGCCGGTGGGGGACCTGGACGGAGACGGACAGGCGCACGACTTCATCGCGAGCTCGATGGGCCGGCTGTACTTCTTCTCGCCCGGCGCGGCCATCTCCTCGGACTTGAAGCCCTCCTTCGCGTGGCCTCGCGCGGACGCGCTGCCCTCTCCCTTCGAGGGCTTCATGAGCCACGCGGTGCTGGCGCCCGGAGACCTGGACGGCAATGGCTTCCCTGACCTCGTGGTGGGCATCGCGCCGCCGACGGGGCTCGTGGACGGGCCCGCGGGCCGCGTCGTCATCCTCGGGGGCGGGCACGTCCCCGCGCCGCCCGCGCCGCGTCCGCACCTGCCGGAGCCGAAGAGCTGCGGACTGGTGATGGACCCGGTGAATGGCAAGCCGGACCTCACCGTGGACGGAGACGTGCTCGCGCGCTCGCTGTACGTGGAGCGGAAGACCTTCAAGGCGGATGCCTGCGAGGTGCTGGAGGGCTGCGTGCCGGCCGCGGGGCAGCGCCGCCTGCTGCGCTTCAGCACCTCCATCCTCAACCTGGGCAACGCCGTGGCGGACGTGCCCACGTCCGAGGAGCGGCCAGACCTCTATGTCTTCGACGAGTGCCACGGGCACGAGCACCTGACGGACTTCGCCGGCTATGCGCTGCGCGACGCCGAAGGCAAGGACGTCGTCACCGGCCGCAAGCAGGGCTTCTACCTGGTGGACTACCACCGGCAATGCTCGGACGCCGCGCCGATTACCTTCGGCGAGCGCATGAGCATCTCCGCCGGCTGGTCGGACATCTACGTCGCGGACATCCCCTGCCAGTGGATTGACATCACCGACCTCACCGACGGCACGTACACCCTGCGCGTCGGCGTGGACGAGAAGGACATCATCGAAGAGGCGAACGCGATTCCCAACGAAGTGAAGCTGGATGTCCGCATCGACGGAGACACCGTGACGGTGGTGCGCTGACCCCGTCCGCCGAGGCAGCAGGGGCGGGCGCGCGGAGTCCCTGCGCGCCCGACCCGTGACACGAGGTGTTTTCCCCGCGGTACCCCACAAGAGGAGTCGCTCATGCGTGTGCCCTCGAGGTCGCTGGTCGTCGTGTGCCTGCTGTCCGCGCTGGTTGGCTGCAAGGACGAGGAGCCACCTCCCGCGCCGAAGCCCACGCTCTCTGAGACGCCGCTGTGGCAGGTGAAGGCGGACCCGAGCTTCCCCGAAGAGTGCTTCGGCAGCTCCGTGGCGCTCGCGGACTTCAATGGCGACGGGCGCAAGGACCTGATGGTGGCCTCGCAGGCCTGTCAGCGACTGCTCGTCAGCACTCGCAGCCCGGGGCGCCTGTCCATCTTCGTGGGCCAGGAGCAGTACTTCTCCACCCAGGCCGTGTCCGCGGCGCTGACCTGGCAGAACACGCACCCGAACGCCTCCGCACAACAGCTCCGCGTGGTGGCGGGTGAAGTGAATGGAGACACCTACGCGGACCTGCTCGTGCATGGCCGCTACGGTGTCTCCGTCTTCCTGGGGCAGGCGGACCTGGCGGCGATGCTGGCCACGCCGGCCTTCCGAGTGCCGGGCAATGGCACCTTCGTGGGGGGCGTGCTGGTGGACCTGAATGGCGACGGGCTCGACGACCTCGTCGCCAATCACAGCGGCTCGCAGCGCTTCTACCTGTCCACGCCGGGAGGAGGAGAGGGCGGCCCGTTCACCCTCGCGCGCACGCGCACGGGGTACTTCTCCGCCTCGTTCGCGGGAGACCTGAACAAGGACGGAGCGGAGGACCTCTCGCTGTCGATGGGCGATGGCAACCTGGGCTACTTCCTGGGCTGCAAGCCTGGGAGCACCTTCGCATGCGAGGGCCCCATCTCCGCGGAGCCGTGGCGAGTGGAGACGCTCATCGGACGCAGCGGCCTCCACCCGGACCTGAACGGTGACGGACATCCGGAGACCTTCGCGGTCTCGGAAGCGGGCCCGTTCCAGTTCCACTTCTCCCAGCCGGATGGCACCTTCAACCCCACGCCCGCCTGGTCCACCCAGGGCGACCCCGCGTTCCCCTACGTCAGCAGCTTCGGCGCCACGTCCTCCGTGGGGGACATGGATGGGGACGGCGTGCGAAACGACTTCGTGCTGAGCGCCTCGGGACGGCTGTACCTCTTCTCTCCGAAGGACGGCATCTCCCAGGCGATGCGGCCCGTCTGGGCCTGGCCGCGCGCGGACTCGGTCCCCAACGGCTATGGGACCTACCGGCGCTACTCCATCGCGGTGCCCGGAGACCTGAACGGCGACGGCTTCGATGACCTGGTGGTGGCCACCACGGAGTACGGGGATGTCCTCGACGTGCCCATGGGAGAGGTGTCCATCCATGCCGGAGGTCAGGTGCCCGCGACGCCCGAGACGCCGCCGCACCTGCCGTCGCCCCAGGCCTGTGGCCTCCAGGTGGACGAAGTGAACGGCAAGCCGGACCTCACCGTGGACCAGGACGTGCTGGAGCGCACGGTGCACGTGGTGTGGAGGAACTTCGGGGCGGAGGACTGCGAGGTGAAGGAGCAGTGCGTGCTCGCGCCGGGGCGCCGCAAGCTCCTGCGCTTCAGCACCTCCATCCAGAACCTGGGCAACAAGGCCGCCATCCTCCCGCCCATCGAGGAGAACCCGGACCTGTATGTCTTCGACGAGTGCCACGGCCATGACCACCTCACCCACTTCGCCTCGTACGAGCTGCGCGACTCGAGAGGCAACGCGGTGATGACGGGGCGCAAGCAGGGCTACTACCTGGTGGACATCCAGAGCTACTGCTCGGACGCGGCGCCCTGGAACTTCTACGAGCCCATGGGTATCTCCCCGGGCTGGTCGGACATCTACACGCTCGACACGCCGTGCCAGTGGGTGGACATCACCGACGTGGCGGACGGCACCTACACGTTCCAGGTCAGCGTGGACACTCGCGACATCGTCGAGGAGGGAACGGTCCACCCCAACACCGTGGGATTCCCGGTGCGCTTGGAGGGAGACACCGTCACGGTGCTGCCGTAATCCTGCGGGGCCATGAGCCCCGAGCGCCCGCTGTACCTGGACCACAACGCCACCACCCCCATGGACCCGGAGGTGGTGGACGCCATGCTGCCGTACCTCCGCGAGCACTTCGGCAACCCGTCCAGCGGCCACCCCTACGGCCGCCGCGCGCACCAGGCGCTGGAGGCGGCCCGCGCCCAGGTCGCCGCGCTCATCGGCGCGAAGCCCTCCGAAATCCTCTTCACCTCCGGCGGCACGGAGGCCAACAACCTGGCCATCCGCGGCACCGCCGAGGCCCGCGCGGAGCGGCGCCACCTGCTCACCTCCGCGATTGAGCACCCCGCCACGAAGCTGCCCTGCGACGCGCTGGAGTGGCGCGGCTGGCGCGTGACGTGGCTGCCCGTGGACGCCGAGGGCCGCGTGCGCGTGGAGGACGCCGAGCGCGCGCTCGCCGCGGAGGGCGCTGAAACCGCACTCGTGTCACTGATGCACTCGAATAACGAGACGGGCGTGGTGCAGCCGGTGGCGGATATCGCGGCGCTTGCCCACCGTCACGGCGCCACGGTGCACACGGACGCGGCGCAGTCGGTGGGCAAGGTGCCGGTGGAGGTGAAGGCGCTCGGCGTGGACCTGCTCACCCTGGTGGGCCACAAGCTGCGGGCCCCCAAGGGCGTGGGCGCGCTGTATGTGCGCGAGGGCACGCCGCTGCGCGCGGTGACGTTGGGCGGAGGCCAGGAGCGCGGGCTGCGGCCGGGGACGGAGAACGTGCCCTACGCGGTGGGGCTGGGCGTCGCGTGTGAGCTGGCGGGCCGGCGGCTCGCGCGGGGTGGGAGCCAGGCGCTGGTGGCCCTGCGGGAGCGACTGTGGGCTCGGCTCTCCGAGGCGGTGCCGGGGGTGGCCTTGAGCGGGCAGGGGGCCCAGCGGCTGCCCAACACGCTCAATGTCCGCTTCCCGGGCGTCCGGGGCGGCGCGGTGCTGGCGGCGACGCCGGAGGTGGCCGCGTCCACGGGGGCCGCCTGTCACGACGGGGGCGAGTCCGCCTCCCTGGTGCTGCGGGCCATGGGAATCCCGGAAGCGGACGCCCTGGGGGCGGTGCGCCTGTCCCTGGGGCCGGACACCACCCAGGAAGAAGTGGACCGGGCGGTGGTTGTGCTGGCGCGCGGGTGGCGGCAGGTGGCGGGCTGAAAACTCCGTGCAATCATCGCCCCGCTTCCGGCGTAGGGCGTGGTACCGGAGCCTGCCGCCGGTGCGGCGCCACCGCCGACGCGAGAGGGTGTTTCACGTGAGCATCAGGGTCGACGTGTGGGAGGGCGGGCGCATCGCGCTGTTTTCGCTGCGAGCCAACCGCCTGCGGACGGTGCTGACGACGGTGGGCATTGGCGTGGGCGTCTGCACGCTGCTGGCCATCGTCGGCATCATCCAGGGCATCAACCAGTCCTTCGCGGACCAGCTCGCGCAAATCGGCGCCAACACCATCCAGGTGTCCAAGTTCCCCTGGGCCATGGGCGGCGACTGGTGGGAGTACCGCAACCGGAAGAACCTGTCCGTGGACCTGCTGCCCGCCATCCTCCAGTCCTCGGAGCACGTGGTGGCGGCGGCGCCCGTCTTCTTCGACCGGGCGGAGGTGCGCTTCCTGGACCGGCGCATGGCGGGCGTGACGGCGATAGGGACGACGGCGGACTACTCCCTCATCTCCTCCTACACCGTGGACAAGGGCCGCTTCCTCACTGACGCGGACGTGAACACGCGCTCGCCGGTGGTCGTCATCGGCGCGGAGCTGACGCGCACGTTGTTCCCCGGGCTGGACCCCGTGGGCCACCGCATCCTGCTCGCGGGCAGGCCGTACCGCGTGGTGGGCACGCTGGAGCCCAAGGGCACCGTGCTCGGGGAGAATCAGGACACGACGGTGCTGATTCCCTACCGCACCTTCCAGGAGCACTTCGGCAAGCGCAACTCGCCCAACCTCATGGTGTCGGTGGACTCGCCAGAGCACACGCTCGACGTGGTGGACCAGCTGACCTCCGCGCTGCGCCGCGCGCGCGGAACGCCGCCCGGGGTGAAGGACGACTTCGCCATCAACCGGCCCGAGCAGCTCGCCAACATCTACGCCAAGCTCACCGGCGCGCTGTACGGCGCGGCGACGGGCGTGGGGCTCATCACCCTGCTGGTGGGTGGCATCGGCATCATGAACATCATGCTGGTGTCGGTGCGCGAGCGGACGCGGGAGATTGGCGTGCGGCGCGCGCTGGGGGCGAAGAAGCGCACCATCATCATCCAGTTCCTCCTGGAGGCCTCCAGCGTGTCCGCCGTGGGCGGCGCCCTGGGGACGGTGGTGGGGCTGGGGCTGGCGAAGACGGTGTCGTTCATCACGCCCTTGGCGGCGGCGGTGGAGCCGTTGACGGTGGTGGCGGGTGTGGGCTTCGCCGCCACGGTGGGCCTGCTGTTCGGCATCTGGCCCGCGGCGCGCGCGGCGAACCTGGACCCCGTGGAAGCGCTCCGCCATGACTGAGGAGACGCCGCGATGATGGCCTTGCTGGACACCTTGCGGCTGGCGTTCGGGACGTTCGTCTCCAACCCGCTGCGCTCCTTCCTGACGCTGCTGGGCATCGTCATCGGCGCCACCACGGTGGTGGCGATGATGGGGCTCATCGAGGGCCTGCGGAACCAGGTGAACGAGAACCTGTCCGAGCTGGGCGCCAACTGCTTCCAGGTGCAGCGGCTGCCCTTCGGCGCGGGCAACCTGTCCCTGGCGGAGCTGTCGCGCCGGCCGCGCTTCACCTTCGAGGACCTGGACGCCATCCGGGAGATGCCCTCGGTGCTGACGGCCGCGGGCGAGGACTCCAAGGGGGGGCAGAAGCTGTCCACCCAGCACCGCGAGACGCGCGCCAACATCGGCGTGTGGTCCGGGACGCCGGAGTACTTCCAGACGAACTCCGTGGTGGTGGCCACGGGCCGCGCCTTCACGGACACCGAGTACCTGGATGGCCGGCGCGTCGCGGTGATTGGGCCCGATTTGGCGGACACGCTGTGGCCGGGGATGGAGCCGCTGGGGCAGACGTTCCGCCTGCTGGGCCGCAACTTCGTGGTGGTGGGGACGACGAAGCGCAAGGGCAGCTTCCTGGGCGGTGGCGGCCAGGACAACACGGTGATGATGCCGCTGACGGCGTTCCGTCCGCTGTTCGGCCTGAGCAACTTCCGGGTGAGCGTGCAGGCGCACTCGGCGGAGGTGCTGAAGCGGGCGCAGGACGAGGTGACGGTGCTGATGCGGCGGCGTCACGGGCTGAAGCCGATGGAGGCGGACGACTTCTTCGTGTTCTCCAACGAGAGCTCCACGGAGATGTTCAACAACATCTCCCAGGTGATTTCCGTGGCCAGCTTCGGCGTGTGCCTGCTGTCGCTCCTGGTGGGCGGCATCGGCATCCTGAACATCATGCTGGTGGCGGTGACGGAGCGGACCCGGGAGATTGGAATCCGCAAGGCGCTGGGCGCGAAGAAGCGGCGCATCCTCGCGCAGTTCGCCACGGAGGCGGTGGTGCTGTCCTTGACGGGCGGGGTGCTGGGCGTGGCCCTGGGGATAGGGTTGGCGCACCTGGCGCGCTGGGTGCTCGGCCTGCCCACCGAGGTGCCGGCCTGGGCGGTGGGGCTGTCCCTGGCGATGAGCTGCGGCGTGGGGCTGGGGTTCGGAATCTATCCGGCCGCTCGCGCCGCGAAGCTGGACCCCGTGGAGGCGATGCGCACGGAATAAATGCGCCACCTGTCAGCGCTGTGTGTCCCATGAAAAGGGGCCCCGCCCGCATATCGCGGACCGGGCCCCTTTCTCGCGTTCAGGCCGCGAGGACTACGGGCAGGGCCCGGTGCAGATGAGCTGGCCGGTGATGGGGTGCTTGTAACAGAACGGGGCGCACTCGGACGTGGTGGGGGCCTCGGTCGTGAAACCAGTGGTCACACCAAAGACAGCGGCGAGGGCAACGGCAATGCGGAGAGTCTTGAAGGCCGACATGGGGTGTGTCTCCAGACTGCGTGTCTGTGCTGCCCGGCAAGAATGGTATTGAATGTAATTAATCACAACTAAGAAATCATGAGCAGCGCTGTGCGTGTGGTTTTGATGGAAAGACTCGCACGGAGCGCGGCAGTGAAACATTCCGGCTCGCCGGAGTGATTTGGCGCGCCTGTAACTATCGAGTGTGTTGGTTGGCGCGAGGGCCACCGCCGGCCCATTGGTAGCCGAGGGTGGCGCCGGTGCCGATGAGGGCGAGGCCGATGAGGGAGCGGGCGCTCTTGAGGCGGGTGCTGGGCTCGGCCACCTCGGTGAGCAGGGCATCGACGGCGACGGCGAGCAGGGTGCCGGTGGCCGCGCCGCCGAGGGCTCCGAGGTACGCGTCGCTCTGGTCCTGGCTGCGTCCGAAGGCGACCTCACCCATGCCCCAGGTTCCGAGCGCGGCGAGCGGCGGGGTGAAGAGGAGGCCTCCGGTGAACGCGGCGACCTCCAGGTCCATCCAGCGCGCGGCGCCCGGTGTGACAGGTCGCATGAAGAGCAGGCGCGAGGGCAGGTAGCCCGCGAGCATTCCGGCGGCGGACTCAGCGGCGGTGGCGCCCAGGCGTGTGTCACCGCCGACGCGCGTGGCGCCCCACACGCCGCCGAGCGGGAGCAGGGTCAGTCCTCCGTGCGCCACCCAGGCGCCCGTGGACAGCGGGAGGTCTTCCCGTGTGGGGAGGACGGGGACACCGCTCATCCCGGGCAGACGTGTGCCATCGGGGCTCGCCGCTGGGGTGGCGGTGTCGTCGCGGAGGGTGAGGCTCGCGCTGTCGGAGCGTCGTGCCGAGGTGGTGTCGTCGCGGAGGGTGAGGCTCGCGCTGTCGGAGCGTCGTGCCGAGGTGGTGTCGTCGCGGAGGGTGAGGCTCGCGCTGTCGGAGCGTCGTGCCGAAGTGGTGTCGTCGCGGAGGGTGAGGCTCGTGCGGCCGGGAGGTCGCGCCGAAGTGGCGGTGTCGCTTGGGGTGACGGCTTGTCGCAGGCCGACTTTGTGGAGTGCTCGCGGAGGCGCGTCCATGCGCAGGGCTTCGGCGCTCCTCGACGGGAGTGTCCGCCGGAGCGGTGCGTCAGCGGCGAGGCGACGTGGTGGTTCCGCGTGCGCGGAGGTGGTCCCCAGCAGGAGCGCGAGGGGCCAGAGACTCAAGAGGATGCGTGCGCTCGGAGGAGGTCGTGGCATGGGGCTCGCGGGGGGAGGGTGCTCACTCATGGGCCCTGGCTCCACCGGGCACCCGGCCCGAGTGCCCTGCGTCGCACACTGTGCCCGTCCCCAGGTGTTGGCGGATGGACGCCCTGGAATGTCCTATGGGAGGTGCCGACCCGCGGGAGAGCCACTAGCTTCGTGCGGTGAAGCTGGCCTGCTCCGTGCTCGTCGCGTTGCTCGTCGCCGGGTGCCCTGCTCCGAATCATCGGCATGACCTCCGGCTGCGCACGCTGCCCACCAGCGCGGGTGAGACGCGCTCGCTCGCGTTCTTCCAGTCGCTCGGGGTGCCGTTGTCTCCCGGGCACGGCGTGGAGCTGGTGGAGAACGGCCGCGTCTTCGACGTGCTCGAAGCGGAGATTCGCGCCGCGCGCTCCAGCATCCACATCGCCAGCTACATCTGGCGTCCGGGAGAGCCCTCCGAGCAGCTGGTGCGCGCGATTCGCGAGCGTCACCCCGGGGTGGCGTGTCGCGTGCTCGTGGACCCGCTGGGCAGCATCAACTTCGAGACGGTGGGGTTGGCGCTGGCGAACGCGGGCTGCGACGTGCGCATCTTCCGGCCGATACAGGGCGCGTTCGCGTCACTCGACGCGGCGCGCATCAAGACGCGCATGCACCGCAAGCTGGTGGTGCGTGACGGCTCGGTGGGAATCACCGGAGGCTTCGGCATCTGGAAGAGCTGGCTTGGCGACGCGGAGGGGGAGGAGTACTGGCGCGACATGAGCGTGCGCGTCGAGGGGCCCGTCGTGCGGGACATGCAGGTGGCCTTCGCGCAGAACTGGCAGGAGGCGGGCGGGGACTTCCTGCCGGTGGATGCGTTTCCGGAGCTGTCCGTCCAGGGTGGAGCGCGCGCGGGCTTCGTCGCGAGCACGCAGAACCGGTTCCTCTCCGACGCGCGGCGGATGACGCTGCTCACCATCGCGGCGGCGCGGCGGCGGCTGTGGATCGCCAACTCGTACTTCATTCCCTCCGAGGCCATCAGCGACATGCTGCTGGAGAAGGTGAAGCAGGGCGTGGACGTGCGGGTGGTGGTGCCCGGCCGTCATCACGACATCGCGCCCGTGCACTCGGCGCAGCGGGCGACGTATGCGCGGCTGCTGGAGGGCGGCGTGCGCATCTGGGAGTACGAGCTGTCGATGATGCACTCGAAGACGATGCTCGTGGACGAGGACCTGTCCGTGGTGGGCTCGACGAACCTGGACCCGCTGGCGCTGAGCACGTCGGACGAGTGCTCGCTGGTGGTGGAGGACGAGGCGCTGGCGGCCCAGCTCGCCGCCGCGTTCGAGAAGGACCTGCGTCACTCGCGGGAGATTCACTGGGATGGCTGGCGCAAGCGCGGCCTGTTGCAGCGCCTGGGCGAGCAGCTCCCCGGGTTCATCGGCGACTATCTCTGACGGTGCTGTCAGGTCAGAAGCGGAAGGTGGCCGCCATCTGGACGAGGGGCTCCACAGGTGACGACCCCTGGCGCGTACGGATTGTGAAGCGCTCTGTCCACGTGCGAAGGCCGCCTCGCCTCGCCGCGACGGCCCGGTGGCGGGCTCTGCGCCATCCGAGCCTTCGCCTCCGCGTGAAACACAGCGCCGTCAGTCTCACTCCACCCGCTCGGGTGCGTCCCACCCCTCCTCGAGGGGAGGCCCGGAGCGGAGGCGAGACAGAAGCGCGTCACGGGTTCACGTGTTATTGGCTGCCCGCATGAGCATCCGTGACTTGGTGGGTAAGGCCGTCATCCGCGAGGTGCGGCCCGAGGATGACGCGGCGGTGGGGGAGCTGCTGGTCGAGGCCTTCACCACGCAATACGCGAAGAAGCTCCCCGACGTCGTCTACACCGACGAGCGCAAGCGGGAGCTGCGGGACGTGGCTTCTCGCCGCAAAATCGCTTCGTTGCTGGTGGCGGAGCTGGATGGCGAAGTCGTGGGCACCGTGGCCCTCTTTCCCCCGGGGGCCCCTGGCTCCGAGGCCTGGCTGCCTCGCGCCGCGGACCTGCGCGGCCTGGCCACCGCCGTGAAGCTCCATGGCGCCGGGCTGGCGCAGCCCCTGCTCGACGCCGCGGAGGCGCTGGCTCGGCGCTGGGACGTCGACGCCGTGTGTCTGCATGTCCGTCGCGGGGCGACCGGAGTCGCGCGCATGTACATGGCCCGTGGCTATGAGCGCGAGCCCGGGGGCGACCTGGACCTGCCCTCCGTGTACCTGGAGGCGTACGTCCTGCGCCTGAAGCACACCACGCACTAGCGAGCGCGCCGCGGGGCTCCCGAGCTCGGTGCCTCGCGCGTTCGCTGCTCCGCGCCCGACGTGGTTCCACTTCCTTGCTGCCTCGGCGCCTCGGCTCCGGGGACTCCGGGCCTCGTGCTCCCGCGGCCCGTCGAGTCCTCCGCGCCCTGATGACGGCGGTCATCAGCCCCCCGAGGTCTGTCATCAGGCCCGCCCCCATTTCGGGCTGGGCCGCGCATGTTTCCTCCGTGGTTCCAGGGACTTGGCTCACGGCCTCCCGCGTGGAGACCCTGGCACACCATGTGCTCAAGGGTCCTGCATCGGCCGACCCCATCGGTCCCTTCGACACCCAGCCCCGAGGAACATCGTCATGGCGCTCTCCCCCCTCTCCCGCCCCGTTGGTTCCTTCTCCGCTCCCTCGGTCTCCCCCCGCTCGGAGCTGTCGTCGCAGGCGCTTCCCCCTCGCGCGAAGGAGTCCTCGGCCCAGTCCCTCTTCCAGAAGGATGGCTTCGAGTCCGCCGGGGGCCTCAAGAGCGCCGAGGGACTCCAGCAGCTCGTGAAGATGCTCGCCTCGCAGGTGCAGGTCCTGGGCGAGCTGGCGCAGGCGCTCGGAGCCGACAAGGCCGGCGGCCCGGGCAAGTTCGGTGACGCGGGTATCCAGCCTCGCGTGGGCGGAGTGCGCAGCCCCGGCATCCAGGGTGAGGGGGCGCCGAGCCTGGGCGGCCTCGACGGTGCTCAGCAGGCGGGGCTCTCCTCGTTCGAGGGCGGAGTGCCGGACCTGGGCGCGGAGGGCTCGGAGTTCGGCGGAGTCCCTGACCTGGGCTCGTCGTTCGACCCCGGACTCTCGGACCTGGGCCCAGAGGCGATTGGCGTTCCCGACCTGGGCGCCGAGTCGAGCATCCCGGACAGCATGCTCCCCCCGATGCCGGGCGCGCCCGTGGCCTCTCAGAAGGCCCTCGCCGGCACGCCCACCGAGCAGTCCGCCACGCCTGTCGACGCGAGCCAGAAGGCCGCGCAGCCCAACGGCGTGAAGAAGGACGGCAACACCCTCACGCTCAACAACGACGGCAACAAGCCGATGACGGTGAACTTCACCCCCAACGCGGGCGAGAAGGCCGTCGACTCCATCACCCTCCAGCCCGGTGAGAACCGCACCGTGAAGTTCCCCGAGGGCTGGTCCGGCAACTTCCGCACCGACACCGGCGACGGCAAGAACGCCACCCTCGGTGAGGTGAAGTTCAACGGCGGGCACGGCCAGACGTACTACGACGTCAGCTACATCGAGGGGCACAACACCGCCATGACGATGGCGCCGGAGAGCGGGGGCCGGAAGTCCGGCACGCTCGACAACCTGCTTGCTTCCGCCCCCGACGCCGTGAAGGCCAAGGGCCCGGACGGCTCCGCGTACGGCATCAAGAAGACCACCACCTCGGATGTGCAGGACCCGTCGGTGGTAGACTTCTTCCGCAAGCACGTCGGCGCGGACCAGGGCTACGTCATCCCCAAGGACGACGCGAGCACGCTGGGAAGCGGTGACAGCAACATCGTGGTCCACTTGAAGAACCTCACCTGAGCCGCCTCGACGCCCCCGCGTCGACCCCGCGTCCCCCCATGAGCGTCCGCTGGCCCCAGAATGGTCCCCGTCCCGGGGTCCCCCCCCGACAGGCCAGGGAGGAAGCCGCTCGCGAGCAGGCGAAGCCCGCTGACTCCAAGTCCTCGAGCAAGCCCACCGCGAAGGGCCCCGCCACGGGGAAGCCGGCCACCGGAGGACGCGCCGGCGCTCGCCCCACCGAGGGCGACAAGGACAGCGCCCAGGGTGGAGTCCATCGCGATGGGATGGAGTCCGGCACCCAGCGCGGCTCCACGGAGGGACTGGCCGGCGGCGCTGCGCGCGGTACTCCGGAAGGGCTGGCGCCCGGCACCACCCGGGAGACTCCCCCCTCCGCGCTCAACACGCAGGCCCTCCCGAATCCCGGCCAGGCACAGCAGCTCCAGGACCCGAGGCTCGCGCGTCAGGCCCCCACCGTCTCCACCGAGTCCCCGCGGGAGCGAGACGTCGCGGAGGAGGGGGCCAGCGAGGATGCCCGGGCCGCGCTCGAAGGCCGCGCCAAGCTGCGCGCCGCAGTGGTGGAGCGGCTCGTGCGAGGGCTCACCGAAGTCGAACAGAAGCTGGCCACGTTTTTGGAGAACCCTGGTCGCCAGGGGGTCGTCACCCTCCCGGTGGTCCTCAGCGAGAGCTCCGTCACGTACGAGTTCTGGAAGCTCGTCAGCGTCGAGGCCGATGACCGGAGCTTCCTGTGCAATGCGCTCGGCCTGCCCGTCAGCATGGACGACGCGCCGCTGCTCATGACGCTCCGTGAGGAGGTCCACGCGGCCTTCGACGAGTTCCAGCGTTCACCTGAAGGCAAGCAGGCCCGCGCGGGCTACGAGGCGGTGCTGGCCCGCTACGAGACGGCGCGAATCCAGCCCGTCATCTCCGGCCATGACATCGGCCCGCTCGTGGCCGAGTGCGCCCGTCTCCGGCTTCCCTGTGAGCTGGAGTTCACCCGCTCGCTGCTGCTGTCCCCGCTGCAGCTCGCCGTCGCGCTGTCTCCCGAGGAGGGCACGGTGAAGCAGGTGATGGTCGCCGGCCTGACGCTGCAGCAGCTCGGCGCGCTGGTGGGCCACCTGCGCCGCCTCAACCCGATGCTCAACAACGCGCAGGTGCGGCAGTTCCTGCTGCGCGCCGCCACGGACCTCAAGAACGCGCTTCGCAAGCCGCTGGGTGACGCGGAAGTGGAGCGCGTGCAGGAGCTGGCCAAGCAGCTCCTGCGACTGCAGGCCATGGCGATGCTCCACGTCTGAAGTCGACGCGGCGTCCTCCTCAGCTCAAGAGGACTCGCGGGCGAAGTTCGCCTTGGCGCGGGAGCCGCCACCCTCGGTGTTGCCGAGCGCCGCGGCCTTCTGGCCACCCTGCTCCGCGCGCTGCGCCTCGGTGGTGCCCTCGGCCTTCTCGACGACGAGCATTCCGCCGCTCTGGTGCTCGCGCCAGCTGGTGCCCACCGCGTCCTCCAGCTCGCCCGCCTCCAGGGAGACCGTCTTGCCGGTGCCAGGGTCCTTCACCTTGTACTTGCCCTGGTCGTCCTTGCCATCGACGGTGACCCAGTGCGCGCGGCCCTTGCCTGCGTCCTTCGCCGTCGGGTCCACCTTGTTGGAGTCCACCAGCACGGCGGCCTTGCCGTCGCGCTTCAGGGCCTCGTCCATCATGCCCCGGTCGAACCAGGTGGCGCTCTGGGTCACCTGCGCGCCCTCGTGCGCAATCATGTTGGACAGCTCGTGCGCCGTCGTCCCGCCGCCGTCCGTGAAGCGCGACTCCAGCGCGTCCATCGCCGCTTCCTTCGTGGTGGCGCCTTGCGTCTCGGTGCCGTGCGACTTGCCCAGCATCATCGCCACCGCGGACCCGCAGTTGGAGTCCTTGGTCTGCTCGACCACGGACGCGTCCTTGTCCCAGCCGCCAATCTCCGGCGCGGCCTGCGTCTTGGACAAGTCACTCACGCAGCCGACGGGGTTGGCCGTGGCGGGAGCGGACTCGCCCGAGGCAGCGGTGGCGGCGGAGAAGAGGTTCGTCAACGCGCGCTGGATGGCCTCCTGCGCGGCGAACGTGTCCGAGGGCGCCTCCACCGGCGTCGCGGCGGAGGGGGTCTGCTCCTGGAGCTCTTCGGCCTGCCCCGCGACGGGCACGCGCGGGACACCGGAGCGCGACTGCTCGACGACGGTGGTCCGCACCAGATTCGGGGGGAGGCTGACACTCACGGGGGGCTCCTGGGCACAAGGGGGAGTGTGGACCCCCATCCTACCTCGAAACCGGCCCGGCGTTAAGAGTCCCGCCCCGCATCCAGCTCGTGTTTGCGCAGGAGTTTCTTCAAGTAGACACGGTCGATGTCCGCCTCTCGGGAGGCCCGGGAGATGTTGCCCTCGCAGCGCTCCAGGAGGTTCTTGAGGTAGTCGCGCTCGAAGCCCTCGATGAGCCGCTCCTTGGCCTCCTTGAAGGGGAGGTCCAGCTCGACCTTGGTGCCCCCTTCTCCGGAGGACTCCAGGTCCGGCAGGGCCTCTTCGCCCAGGCTCATCACCTGCTCCACCACGTTGCGCAGCTCGCGCACGTTGCCGGGCCAGGGGTACTGGGCGAGCAGCGCGCGCGTCTGGTCCGACAGCGCGCTGGGCGGACGGCCCGACGCCTGGAGCATGTGGTCGATGAGCACCGGGATGTCCTCCGGGCGCTCGCGCAGGGCCGGCAGGCTCACGCGCAGCACGGCGAGCCGGTGGAACAAGTCCCGGCGGAACTTCCCCTGCGTCACCGCCTGCTCCAGATTCACGTGCGTGGCGGCGACCACGCGCATGTTCACCGTCTGGTAGTCGTTGCCGCCCACGCGCTTCACCTGCCTGCGCTCCAGCACGCGCAGGAGGCGGGGCTGGAGCTCCAGGGGCAGCTCGCCCACCTCGTCCAGGAAGACGGTGCCGTTCTGGGCGCGCTCGAAGGCGCCCGCGCGGTCTCCCTGCGCGCTGGTGAAGGCGCCCTTCACGTGGCCGAACAGCTCGCTCTCGATGAGCGTGGGGGGCACGCCCGCCAGGTCCACGATGACGAAGGGGCCCTTCTTGCGCGGGCTCTGCTGATGGATGGCCTCTGCGCACAGGTCCTTGCCGGTGCCCGTCTCGCCCTGGATGAGCACGTCCGCGCCGCCGGGGGCCAGGCGCTCCAGCAGGGTGAAGGCCTCGCGCATCTTCCGGCTGTTGCCCACCAGCGCGCCGAAGCGGTCCTTGGAGGACAGGAGCACCGAGCGCTCGCGGGTGTCCTCCGCCATCAGCTTCAGCTCGGTGGTGCCCAGCGTAATCACGATGCCGGGGCGCAGCTCCAGGGACGTGAAGCGCAGTCGCTCGCAGAAGGAGCCGTTGTGCGAGTCCAGGTCCGTGGCCAGCACGTGCTCGTCATGCACCTCCAGGCGGAGGTGCTGGCGCGACACGGCCTTGTCATCCAGGACGATGTCGCACGTGGGCGCTTTGCCCATCGTGTAGACGCCCTGCTTGAGCGGGTGCACCTTGCCGGAGTCAGGGCCCGAGAGGACCTTGAGCACCATCTTCACCTGACCGGCACGGCCCCGCGTCAACGTGGCCGTGGCATCCAGGTTCATCTCGTCGTCATCCGGCGGCACTGACACGGCGTGGACGGTAGCACGGCCCGGGGAGGCCGCCACCCGTCAGTCGCGTGCCTCATTTCCTGCGAGAGCGAGCAGGCACACGGGCGGGCTTCGCGGGTGCGGGCGCGGGCAGGGACGCGAGGAAGGTGTCCACCTCCCCCACGCTCTCGTCCATGCCCGCTTCGGTGAACCAACCCCGGGCGCGAGTGGCCTCGTCCCGTGCCGCTGGCGACTGACCCGACTGGACGAGCGCCTTCGCCAGCGCGAAGCCGGACTCCGCCAGCGCATCCGGCGACGCGGAGGCGAACGTCACCGCCAGGCGCAAGGGCTCCAACGAGTCGCCCACGCGGCCCAGGCCCAGCAGCGCCTGCCCCACGCCGTCGTAGGACGGCTGGAGCTTCTCGTCGTCCGCGGGCAGCGCCTTGCGCTTGAGCGCGAGCGCCCGCTCGTAGGTCTTCAGCGCGTCCTCGAAGCGGCCCATGCCGAGCTGGCACATGCCCACCTCGTCCAGCATCTCCGCGAACTTGGGGCTGTCCGCGCCGTAGATGGCCTGGACGATGTCCGCCGCGGCCTGGGCATGCGGCAGCGCCTTGTCGGCCTGCTTCTGCTCGCGCAGCCTCCAGGACAACATGCCATGGCGCCGGGCCACGTCCGGGTGCCGCGGCCCCAGGGCGGCGCGGGTCTTCTGGAGCGCGTCCTCCAACAGCGCCAGCGCGCGGGGGGCGTCGCCGAGCGTCTCCACCACGTGCGCGAGCAGGAACGTCGTCCGCGTGCGCTTGGGGTGCTGCGCGGGCAGGGCCTTCTCGTAGCGGGCGCTGGCCTCCTCCAGGCGCGCCTTCGCCTCTGGGTACTGGTTCTGCGAGATGGCGAGGTTGGCCTGGTTGACGCGCACGTCGCCCAGCAGCACCGAATCTCCGCCCAGTCGCTCCAGCGTGGCCTCCGCGAGCGCACCCCAGCGGGCCGCGGGCTCGTAGTGCTTCAGCCCGTCCTCCACGAAGAGCAGCTTGTTGAGGGCCGTGACTTTCAACCGGTCCGCGTGGCCGGCCTCCGCGTCGAACACCGCGCTCGACAAGAGCTTCGCGGCCTCGGGTGACTCGCCCACCTGCTCCAGCAGCCAGCCGTGCAGGAAGCGCGTCTCCGCGCGCAGCGGCAGATAGCCCGTGGCCTCCACCGGCGCGACGAGCGCCTTCACCGCCTCCAGCGCCTGCGGGTGCTTGCCGGCATCCATCCGCGCGCGGACGTGGGAGAGCTTCTCCTCCAGCGTCTCGATTTCCGCGCGACGCTGAGGGTCCGAGGGCAGCCGCTGCCGCTCCGCCAGGGCCTCCGTGTCCTCGCATTCCGACAGCGAGGGCAGGGCGAGCGCGGCGTCCAGGGACTTCTCCACCAGGGCCGCGTCCGCGCTCGACAGCAGCTCCACCGTGGCGTGGAAGTCCTTGCGGCGGCGCTCCAGACACACGAGCTGCCGGTCCAGCTGCTCCTCGGGTTTGACGCCCTGCACCCGCGTGGCCTCACAGGCCTGCACGCGCTGGAGCTTCCACGTGTCGGCGTAGTCACCGAGCGCCGTGGACACGCTCTGGGCCATGCCCTCGGCGAAGGGTCTGCCCGTGGCCTGGAACGCGGCGGTCAGCTTCGCGCGCGCGGTGGGAGACCACTCCGCGTCCATCTGCGCGCCGGCGTCCACGCATACGCGAGACTGCTGCCACGCGGCGCCGCCCGTCAGCGCGAGCGTCGCCGTCAAGGCACTGGCGGCCGTCACCCACCTGCGGCGCTGCGTGCGGCGATGCTCCTGCGACAGGGCCTCCAGCAGCGCGGCCATGGACGGGTAGCGCGCGTTCGCTTCCAACGCCAGACCGCGCAGCACGGCGTCTCGTACCCAGCCGGGCACCTTGGTGTCGCGCGGCGGCTCGCGCACGGCGGGCCCCTGCATCGTCGCGGCCTTGGGTGCCGCGGTGGGCCGCTGCGCGCCCAGCGACTCGGTGTGCTCGGAGTCCGCGTTGACGGTGATGCTGGAGGCGGCATACGCCCGCAGGCTGCCGGGCTCGAACGGCCGCGCGCCGAAGAGGGCGCCATAGAGCGCGGCGCAGAAGCTGAACTGGTCCGTGCGCCCGTCCAGCGTCGCGCCCCGGAACTGCTCCGGGGACATGTAGTTGGGTGTGCCCACCATCAACCCGTGCTCGGTGAGCGTCGTCTCCAGCATGCGTCGCCCGGACGAGGAGACCAGGGCCTCTTCCGGCAGGGGCTCCGCGTCCTCGGGGGGCGACTCGCCCACGGTGCGCGCGAGGCCGAAGTCCGTCACGTAGACGCGGCCGGCGCGGCTCACCAGCACGTTGGCGGGCTTGAAGTCGCGGTGCACCAGACCCGCCGCGTGCGCGGCCTCCAGGCCCCGGCCCGCTTCCACATAACGCGTGACGATTTCGCGCCAGGAGCGCGGCGACGCCTTCAGCCACGAGGCCAGCGTGCCGCCGTCCACCAGCTCCATGGCGACGAAGACCTGGTCGCCCCACATGCCCACGTCGAAGACGGGGATGACGTTGGGGTGGGAGACGCGCGCCATGGCCTGCGCCTCGCGCAAGAGCCGGGCCCGGGCCTCCTCCGAGTGGTCATGCCGACCATCCGGATGCAGCAGCTTGAGCGCCACCTTACGGTCCAGGTCCGGGTCATAGGCGGCGTACACCACGCCCATGCCGCCCTGGCCCAGCCGACGCAGCAGGAGATAGCGGCCAATCTGGGAGAAGGGCGGCACGGCGCGGCGCGCCTCGTCGGGGCCCGTCCCGGAGAGGTCCTCCCTGGGGCCGGTGCCCAGGTCTTGCGTGCCGGTGTCCTCCGGACCCGTGCCCGCGTCCCGCCCGCCTGTGTCTTTCCTCGTCATGTCTGGCGCACCTCGGGGCGGAGTGTAGCCAAGCTCTCGCCAGAGCCCGAGTTCTCCGCCACCGTGCGTCAGCGCCTGCTTGCCTGAGGACCAGAAGTCGACAGGCTCCTCGGAGTCAGGAGCCCGACCGGGGCGTGGCCCCTCCCACGGCGAACGGGATGCGCGCCTCCCTCACGAAACGGGAGGCGCGCATCAGGGATTCAGTACACCACCACCGAGGCGTAGATGCTGGTGCCGTTCGTGTAGGCCACCAGGGCTCCGCCGTTCGACGGGAGCGCGGCGACTCCTGGCGAGGCGCCTGGCCCCACGGTCCTGGCATCCGTCGCCAGAATCGCGGTGGCCCCCACGAGCATCCGGTCCAACTGGACGTTGCCCGTCCCCCGCTGGGAGGCGATGTAGCCGTTGCCGAGCGCATCCGCGTCAATCGACCGGAAGGGACCGGGACCGACGTCCGTGGGGAGGCCCGGCACCTGGGTGCTCGTCCCCGGCGCGGACATGGGGATGACGTCCACGTTGTCGTCCCCGAAGGAGCCCGTGGTGTAGATGAAGCCGTTGGAGCCCGTCCAGTCCGAGAAGAAGGCCTGCCCCGGCGGGGAGCTCAGCGGGCCGAAGGTGGTCCCCTGGTCGCTGCTGCGGCGGATGCGGAAGGAGGGGTCGTCGCTCACCGAGAAGACATCTCCGCTGATCTTGTCCACGAGGACGTCGAAGTAGGCATTGTTCTGGTCCACGTCCGTCACGATGAAGTCGTTCGCGCCTCGCGCGAAGTTCCGGAGGACGCGCACCCCGACGCTGCCTCGTGAGACGGAGATGTAGAGGGCGTCGCCTCTGGAATCCAGACTGAGGGTCGGGTTGGCCGCCGTGCTGAGGGTTCGCGGCGCTTCCCAGCTGGCTCCCGAGTCGACGGTCCGGGTGAAAATCAGCACGCCCGGGCTCGCCGTGGCCGCGACGTAGGCGACTCCCGTGGGGCCGCCTTCAATCGCGACCTCCGCCGCGTTGGTGATTCCCAGGGGCGTGGGCCCCACCCAGGTGAGGCCACGGTCCACGCTCACGCTGACATGGACCGCGCCACCACACGTCATGACGACGTAGAAGCGCCCCAGTGCATCCACCGCCGCCTTGCGCCCCGTGTTCGAGTTGGCCGTGGTGCAGTTCAGCGTTCCGCTGATGAGCGTGGGGGGCACATTCGAGAAGGCATCCAACTGGCACGTGGCGTCGCAGCCATCCCCGGGCGTCGTACCGCCATCGTCGCACTGCTCTCCCGTCACGCTGTCGACCAGGCCGTCGCCGCACACCTCCACGCCCTGGCAGTCCGCTCGGCAGCCGTCGCCCGCGACGCGGTTGCCGTCGTCACACACCTCACCCGAATCCATGAAGCCGTCGCCACAGACAGGCGGCCCCCTGACGGTGATGCTGACCGTGGCGGTATTGGAGGTCAGCGCGCCGTCGCTGGCCGTGAAGGTGAACGAGTCCGCCCCCTGGAAGTCCGCGTTCGGCGTGTAGAGCAACAGGGCGCCCGTCCCGGACAGGGTTCCGTTGGCGGGAGGAGTCGTCACGGTGTACGTGAGCGCGTCCCCGTCCACGTCCGTGGCCACCAACGTGATGGGCGTCGACGTGTTGTGGTTCACCGTCACCGAGGCGGAGGCGGCCACGGGCGCGTCATTGACCGGAGTCACCGTGACGAAGAGGGTGGCCGTTGTCTGCTCGCTTCCGTCGGAGACCGTGACCTGGAAGCTGTCCGCTCCGTTGAAGTTCGCGTTCGGGGTGTACGTCACCGTGGCCCCCGAGCCCGTGAGCGTGCCATTGCCAGGCGTGGTGTAGGAGAAGGTCAGCGCGTCGCCATCCGGGTCCGTCGCGGGGACGGTGATGTTCACCGAGGTGTCCTCGGAGGTGGTCGCGTGGACGTCGTCGACGGTGGGCGGTGAGTTGTTGTCGCAGACGCTCGGCTGTCCCGTGCAGGTGTAGCCCGGCTCCACCTCGCAGACACTGCTACAGCCGTCTCCGGAGAGCTGGTTGTCGTCGTCACAGATTTCGGCCCCGGCAATCACCCCGTCACCACAGAAGGGCCGGATGGACGTCTCCACCGCGTCCACCTGGTAGGGCCCGAACAACGCGCCCCGCAGGCGCACGTAGCGATAGGGGTAGTTCCCGGGGTAGCTCACCACCGCGACATGGGTCCCCAGGCCCATGTGCAGCGGGCTGGAGGCGACGACCGTCCTATCCGCCTTCAGGAAGTCCACGTGGGCCACCAGAAGCACCGACAGGCCCCGGTAATAGACGCGCAGGTCTCCGGTGCCCTCCTCGCCCTGCCCCAGGTCCAGCACCAGCGTCGAGAGCAGACCCGGTATCGTCGCCCGCTGCCCGTCCGGTGCGCCCAGCGCCCTGTTGGGGTTGAGCACCGCCAGCGTGGTGCCCGGCGCCACCGCGTCCGCATACAAGTCCCACGGCGGCGCGAGCTCCTGGCTCACCTGCGTCAATGCCTCATCACTTCCAGGCTCTGCCCCTTCGTCGAGGGGCTCCACCCCGCAAGCGCCCAGCAGCAACACCAGCGTTGCGCCCAGCCCCCACGACAGCGAGGCACGTTTACAGCTTCTCATTGGATGGCTCCCCCCAGGAGCAGGATGAAACCCGGAATGGGTACGTCCCCCTCATGGAATGAATCACATCCCTTGTTACGGCTTGTTATTGCGCGCGCAACGCGCGAATGGCCAACGTCGTCAGGCCACCATCCACAGGCCCTCGGGTGCCAGGGAGACGAGAGCCCCTGACATGCATCCGCCCGCCTCCGCGTGCTCCTGAAGCCAGACGCCATACCCGCAACGTCTGGCTTTGTTGTCTCCGTGCGGGACGTCTTGGATTCGTCAGGCGCGCAGCGGCAGGGTGAAGGCGAGCTGGAAGCGGGTGCCGGCGTGCTCGGGCCGGACGGTGGCGGTGACGTGGACGCCGTGGCCGCTGCCGGTAGGGACGACCTCGCCCTTGAGCTGGCCGTCCTCGGTGGCGCCCCGGAAGAGGAACACCTCCGCGGCCTGCGAGAAGATGGAGGCCACCTCCGCGCTGCCCGAGCCGGGCGGCAGCTGGTCCCTCACCCACGTCGCGAAGCGGACGATGCGGCCGGTGAGCACCTGGGCCGGAAGCGGCACCGCGTAGCCGCCGCCGTACACCGTGGGCGCCCCCGCCAGCAGCACCGCGTCCGCGTTGCGCCCGCTGCCCAGGCCCAGCACGCCGTGCTCCTCCAGCTTCGCCTGCGCGCGGATGGGCAGGAAGACCTCGGTGGGGATGGACAGGCCCTTCTCCCGGCCCGAGGGAATCTCCCACGTCGTCGGGGCGCGCACGCCTCCGGCCTGGCCGAAGATGCGCGCGAAGGCGCTGGTGTCGCGGAAGCTGGACGCGAGCATCGCCGCCACCGCGAGCGCGGGACTGGTGAAGGCCGCGCGCTTCGCCCGGGCCTCGCTGGCCACGACGACACGGTTGACGACGGCGCACAGCCACCGCGAGGACTCGTCCTGGCGCAGCTCCGTCCACGACTCCGACACCTGCTCCCGGCCCTCCTCCAGGCCCAGGGCCAGCTCGTCCGGGGACAGGCCCAAGAGCGACGGGGCCACGGCGGCGATGATGGGGAGCTGCGCGCGCTCGCCCATCGCGGCCAGGCGCGCCAGCACCGCGACGTCATCGTTCGTGTCCACCACGAAGACGGCGTCGGGCCTGTCGAACGGCTCGCCGGAGAGCGCATCCTCGAGCGTGCCGAGCAAGTCTCCCCGGCTCACGTCGAGCACCTCCACCGCCATGCCCGCGGACGCGGGGCACTGGTCCACCAGCCACTTGAGGCCGCGCCACGCGGACTCCAGCCGGGCCACGGGCTCCGCGATGAGCACGTCGTTCGCGCAGCGCAGCACCGTCTCGTCCAGCAAGTCCCTCACGGACTTGCGCGCGGCCGTGGCGGGCGCGGACGTCGATGAGCCCGAGGCTGGCGCGCGCGGGTTGAGCGCCTTCACGAACGCATCCACTGCGCGGGCCGCGGTGGCGGGCGAGGGGGGCTCGGCCTGGTTGAGCAGCGCCTCCACCAGGGCCGCGTCATCGGCGGGCACGGCGGGCGGGGGCGCCGGTGCGGGCGACGGCGGAGGCGCCGCGTCACGCAGGACCGCGGCCACGGCCTCGGGCAGGCGCCCCGGGCCGGTGATGGCCTCCACTCGCTTCGCCGCCTCCTCGGGCGACAGGGCGGGGGTGAGCTGGTCTCTCAGCGCGTGCAAGTCCCTCAGCGCGGGGATGCGGGTGAGCACGTCGGCGACGCCGAAGTCGCGCAGCCGCTCGAAGGACAGCTCCAGGGCGCGGGTGTCCTCGGCGCCCAGCCGGTCCGGCACGATGAAGCGCACGTGGCTGGCGGCCTTGGCGAGCTCGCTGGCGAAGGTGTCGGAGCTCACATGAAAGCGACGGCCCGAGGGTGTGGAGGAGAACGCTCCCGCCACCAACCACCGCACACGAGCACCCTCGGCACTGCTTCCGCTCTGACTCATGCACCGCCCCATCCGTGAGTAAGGCGCGGCACGTTAGCCCGAGGGAGGTGTTCTCCGCGAAGGCATGTCGGTGCATGGCATTTCGCCAGGCCCCCCAGTCCCCGACTTGGAGCCCTGTCGCGGGGTTTCCACAACATGCCCGTACCTCTTGCATCGCTCCCACCCAGGCCTCAGCCTCCACCCGCCATGTCCATCCGCAAGGACTACATCGAGCGCCTCGTCGAGCAGTTCGCCGCCGCCCTGGCCCGCCTCCTCAAGGCTCGCCAGGAGAAGCGCTTCGCCGAGGCGGCGGGACTCATCCGCTCCACCGCGTTGGACACGCTGGGCATGGAGTACGACGCCCTGCTGATGGTGGACGCCGCCTCCACCTCGCGGATGCTGGGAGACCCCATGCGGGTGAAAATCCTGGCGCGGCTGGTGGCCGAGGACGGAGAGCTGCACCAGGACCAGGGCGACCCGCGGACCGCCACCGCGCGCTTCCACTACGCGCTCGCGCTGTATGCGGAATCCCGCGCCCTGGGCCGCCCCCACGACGACGAGGACGCCGCCGTCCTCACCCGGCTGCGCGCCTTTCTCGGCCCCGCCGCCCGCGCTTGAGCCCTGGCGCTCCCACCTGAGTCCACTCGCACCCCTGGCAATCCATGACGCATCGCGGCCTTCATGACGCCATGCATTGAAGCGCGGTGAAGCCTCGCGAGAGCGGGTCCTCTTTCCGACAGGGAAGTGCTCGGGTGCCGGACACTCGGCTGCAGGACTGACAGGCTTTCTGGGGGGTGGGTTGCCGATCTGTCTGCATTCCCGGATACGATGAGGTGCACGTCCTCACCCGAATTTTATGGGGGTGCGCTTGTCGTTCGTTGAGCTTCCCGAGAGCGTCGTTCCGTGTCGAAACCTGGTGGGCGGCGAGTGGCTGGTGCCGCACGGCGCGCAACTGCTGGACGTACGCAGTCCGTACACCGGCACCGTCATTGGCCGAGTTCCACTCACCTCCGCCGCGGGTGTAGCCCAGGTGGTGGAGGCCGCGCGGGCCGCGGCGCCTCAGTGGGCCGCCACGTCGCTGCGTGAGCGCACCCAGCTGCTCTTCCGCTTCCGGTATCTCTTGGAGCAGCACCTGCCGCGACTGGCCAACCTGGCCGCGAGCGAGGCGGGCAAGACGGTGGCGGAGGCGCGCGCCGGACTGCTCAAGGGCATCGAGGTGTGCGAGTTCGCGCTGTCCCTGCAGAACCTGGACAGCGGCGCGCACATGGAGGTCAGCCGGGGCGTCACGTGTGAGCTGCGCCGCGAGCCGCTGGGCGTCGTCGCGGGAATCACGCCCTTCAACTTCCCGGCGATGGTGCCCATGTGGATGTTCCCCATCGCGGTGACGCTGGGCAACGTCTTCGTCCTCAAGCCGTCGGAGAAGGTGCCCCTCACCGCGTGCGCGCTCGGCGAGCTGATGCTGGAGGCGGGCTATCCGCCCGGCGTCTTCTCCCTCGTCCACGGTGGCAAGGAGGCGGTGGACGCGCTGGTGGCGCACGAGGACGTGAAGGCGCTGGCCTTCGTCGGCTCGTCCGCGGTGGCGCGGCACCTCTATGTGGAGGGCAGCAAGCGCGGCAAGCGGGTGCTGGCGCTGGGGGGCGCGAAGAACCACCTCATCGTCGCCCCGGACGCGGACCCTGAGTTGACGGCGCAGGCCGTGGTGGACTCGTTCACCGGCTGCGCGGGGCAGCGCTGCATGGCCGGCAGCGTGGTGCTGGCGGTGGGCAACGTGGAGTCGCTGCTGGCGGATATCGTCCGCCGCGCGGGCAACATCGAAGTGGGCCCGGGCATGGGCGCCCTCATCGACCGGGGCGCGGTGGACAGGCTGGAGACGGCCATCGACAAGGCCACGTCGGAGGGCGCCAGGCTGGTGCTCGACGGGCGCGGTCGCCGTCCCAAGGGCGAGGCGTGGGCGGGCGGCCACTGGCTGGGTCCGTCCATCCTGGACCACGTGAAGCCGGACATGGAGGCCGCGCGGCGCGAGCTGTTCGGCCCGGTGCTGTCCATCATCCGGGTGCCCACGCTGTCCGCGGCGCTCGCGGTGGAGAACGCTTCGTCCTACGGCAACGCGGCGTCCATCTTCACCACCAGCGGCGCGGTGGCGCAGACGGTGGTGGAGGGCGTGCGCGCGGGCATGGTGGGCGTCAACGTGGGCGTCCCCGTCCCGCGTGAGCCCTTTTCTTTTGGCGGCACCGGCGAGTCTCGCTTCGGCCACGGAGATATCACCGGGCCGTCCGGCCTCGACTTCTGGACGCAGCTCAAGAAGGTCACCCGCAAGTGGTCGGCGCGCACCGACGGCTCCTGGATGAGCTGAGCGCGCGCCCTCAAGTCCGCTTCGCCCGAGCTCCAAAAACGCGCCCGCAAGGAGGGCGCTCCCATGGCAGACAAGAAGCCCGTCAATCACATCCGCCTCACCTCGCATCCAGATGGGGACGCCGTCTCCATCCGTTGGGGAGAGGCGGACCCGACGCGCCGAGGCCCCGTGGTGGCCACGCTCACCGAGCCCGCGCACCGCAACGTCATCGGCACGCACGCCGGCTCCTACGCCGTCTATCGCGCGCTCGCCGTGGCCGCCGGCATGCTGCCGCAGGACCACCGCGCCGACTTGAAGAACACCTCGCCGGCCGCGCAGATTGGCCCGCACCCGTCCTGGAGCAACCCGGACCGGATTGTGTCGCTGGACCCGTGGGGCGCCATCGCGCCGCAGGCGTTCAGCGCGCAGGCGGAGCAGGGCATCGACTTCCGTCCCACCATCGCCGTCACCCGCGCGCACATCAACCTGCCGGAGCTGCGCGACGCGGTGATGGCCGGCCGCCTCAAGCCGGACGGGGATTTGCTCACCGCCAACGGCGACATCAAGGTGGTGAAGGCCGCGGTGGACCCGGTGTGGCACCTGCCGGGCATCGCCAAGCGCTTCGGCATGACGGAGAACGCGCTGCGCCGGGGCCTCTTCGAGCAGACCGGCGGCATGTTCCCGGAGCTGATTACGCGCCCGGACCTGCACGTGTTCCTGCCGCCCATCGGCGGGCTCACGCTGTACGCCTTCGGAGACATCAACTCGGTGTCCAACAAGGACATCCCGCTGGCGGTGCGCGTGCACGACGAGTGCAACGGCTCCGACGTGTTCGGCAGCGACATCTGCACCTGTCGTCCCTACCTGGCCCACGGAATCGAGGAGTGTGTCCGCACGGCGCAGGCGGGCGGCGCGGGCGTCATCGTCTATCTGCGCAAGGAGGGCCGCGCGCTGGGCGAGGTGACGAAGTTCCTGGTCTACAACGCGCGCAAGCGGCAGGAGGGCGGCGACTCCGCGGCCACCTACTTCCAGCGCACCGAGTGCGTGGCCGGCGTGCAGGACATGCGCTTCCAGGAGCTGATGCCGGACGTGCTGCACTGGCTGGGCATCACCCGCATCCACCGCTTCGTGTCGATGAGCGACATGAAGCACGACGCGATTGTGCGCTCGGGCATCGAAATCCTGGAGCGCGTGCCGATTCCGGAGGAGCTGGTCCCCGCCGACGCGAAGGTGGAGATGGAGGCGAAGAAGGCGGCGGGCTACTTCACGAAGGGGCCCGTGGCGGACGCGACGGCGCTGACCCAGGTGAAGGGGCGTGGCCTCGATGTCTGAGCAGCCGCTGGCCAGGGCGGATGTGTCTCCGGCGGTGGCGTGGCTGCGCACGCCGGCCGCCATCCGCGAGCGCTGCCACCAGCTCCTGGATTTGGGACTGGCCGGCAAGCTGGCGCACTTCCGGGTGGAGCCCTCGCGGCTGCCGGTGGTCGTCGACACCGTGCTGAGCGTGACGCGCGAGGCGTACCCCACGCTGGACATCCCCGTGCACAGCCGCTGGCGCCACTTCGACGCGGGCGGCGTCCAGCGCGTGGCGGAGCTGGAGGCGCGGCTGAAGGACGCCACGCCGCAGGAGCGCGCGCGGGCGAAGCTGGACCTGGCGGTGGTGAGCGTGCTCCTGGACGCGGGCAGCGGCCCCAAGTGGAGCTACCGCGAGCAGGGCGGCGCGACGTGGGCGCGCTCGGAGGGGCTGGCGGTGGCCAGCTTCCGCATGTTCATGGACGGCGTCTTCTCCTCGGACCCGGACCGGCCGCTGCGCGCGGACTCCGAGGCGCTGGGGCGCCTGTCGCGCGAGGCGCTGGCGCAAGGTCTCCAGGTCTCCGATGAGAATCCGCTGGATGGGTTGGACGGACGGCTGCACCTGATGCACGGCCTGTCGCGCGTGCTGCCTCGGCCCGGCACGCTGCACGACATCGTCGCCGCGCAGGGGCGGAGCGTGAGGGGCTCGGAGCTGCTCGGCGTGGTGCTGGAGACGCTGGGCCCCATCTGGCCCGGCCGCGTGATGGTGGACGCGGTGAACCTGGGCGACGTGTGGCCGCACTCCGCGCTGGGCCCGGTGGAGAGCGTGGACGCGCTGGTGCCCTTCCACAAGCTGTCGCAGTGGCTGACGTACTCGCTGGTGGAGCCCTTGGCGGAGGCGGGTGTGCGGGTGGTGGAGCTGGACGGCCTCACCGGCCTGCCCGAGTACCGCAACGGCGGCCTCTTCGTGGACCTGGGCGTGCTGGTGCCCAGGGACGCGCGGCTCACCCAGGAGGCACTGCACCCGAGCGAGGAGCCCATCGTCGAGTGGCGCGCGCTGACGGTGGCGCTGCTGGACCGCGTGGGAGCGCTGGTGCGAGGCCGGCTGGGGATGACCGCGGAGGAGCTGCCGCTGGCGAAGGTGCTGCAAGGCGGGACGTGGACGGCGGGCCGCAAGGTCGCCGCCGAGCGACGTCCCGGAGGCGTGCCACCGATTCGCGTGGAGAGCGATGGAACGGTGTTCTGACAACCGCTGACCAAAGAGGGAGGACGCAATGGAGTTCCCCAACTGCACCGTGGTGGACCATCCGCTGGTGAAGCACAAGCTGACGTTGATGCGCCGCGCGGAGACGAGCACCGCCTCCTTCCGGGCGCTGCTCCAGGAAATCTCCCTGCTGCTGGCGTACGAAGCGCTGCGCGACTTGAAGGTCCGCGACGAGGAGATTCAAACGCCCATGGCGCCCATGAAGGCGCCGGTGCTGGAGGGCAAGAAGCTGGTGCTGGTGGCCATCATGCGCGCCGGCCAGGGCATCCTCGACGGCATGCTCCAACTGGTGCCCTCCGCGCGCGTGGGCCACATCGGCCTGTACCGGGACCCGGAGACGCTGACGCCGGTGGAGTACTACTACCGGGTGCCGGGGCAGCTCGCGGACCGCGACGTGGTGGTGTGTGACCCGATGCTCGCCACGGGCAACTCCGCGGTGGCGGCGCTCCAGCGGCTGAAGAAGAGCAAGCCCGGCTCGCTGCGCTTCGTCTGTCTCCTGGCGTGTCCGGAGGGCCTGCGCAACCTGAGGGAGCACCACCCGGACGTGCACGTGTACACCGCCGCGGTGGACGAGCGCCTCGACGAGCACGGCTACATCCTCCCGGGCCTGGGTGACGCGGGAGACCGGCTCTTCGGCACCAAGTAGCCGCGCCCGGGTAGTTGCCTCCGTCAATGATGGTTTGGTCTTCCACCGCGTCGCACGCCAGGATGCGTGCCTCGCGGGGGCCAGCACGTCGTGACGGAGGTACGCGGGATGCGAGCGAAGACTTTCTGGCCCCTGAACGGGACCGCATGGCTGGGGTGGCTGCTGCTGATGGGGTTGGGTGGGGCGCTGGCGGCCCACGCGGAGAGCGACCCGTGTGACTGCGTCACCGACCGTCAGAGCGTGGTGTCCGAGATGCCATGTCTCATCATCGCCGCCTATTCGAGCTGTGGCGCGAGCACGGTCCGCAATGCCTGCGACACGCCCGTGACGTTGGTGGACTGGCCACTCGTCGATTGCGCGGACGGGCTGTGTGACCAGGTGCTCCAGCCGAACGAGGAGGCCTCCTTTCACTTCGCGGGTGGACGCGGACAGTCCGTGTCCATGATGTGGGGCGTGGAAGAGCGCTACGAGGAGGAGACCTTCACCGTCTCCGTCGATGGCCAGGAGCGCGACCTCGTCGTCTCCGCGAGCGTGTCGTGCGTGACGGAGAAGGAGTCCTCGGAGGGCTGCTCCTCCTCGCCGGGAGGGATTGCGCTCGCGGGGGTGCTGGCGCTCCTGGGCGGCTGGCGTCGTCGCGCCCGCTGACTGTCTTTGTCGGAGGGAGCCCGCATCGGAGCGTGGATGCGGGCCGGGCGCCAGTGCGGGCAATGACAGGCATGGGGGGCGGATGTTTGTCCATGGTGCCCTCGCACAGGCCCGCTGCTCGCCGTCTACCTGGTGGACGCGATGGAGACATCCATCCATCCCTTCCGCGGTGACGGCGTGCGGGGCGGAGCCGAGGTCTGTGACGACGGCAACCCGCTCTTGGGGGACGGCTGCAGCAGCGTCTGTCAGGTGGAGACTGGCTACACCTGCGCGGGACAGCCGAGCGTCTGCACGGACACGTGTACGTGGGGAGAGGTTTGCGTCAACACGCCCGGAGGCTTCGAGTGCGAAGAGCCTGTTTGCGAGCCGCCGCGTCTCGTCTGCGGCGAAACCTGCGTCGACCCGCGCACGGACAGCAACCACTTTCGGCCAACTGGACGTGGATGACACACGTCGGGGGGACGGGCCGGAGAACATCTTCTGGGCCAGCCGGATGTCAATTTCTCCGGAACGTCCACTGCGCGCCCGGACATCCAGAGCTGCATTCCCGGCGACCCTGCCTACGTCGGCTCCGTGACCCATCCTTGAGACACGCGTAATGGCAGGCACCGGCCCGCGAGGGGAGGTCGCCCCGCGCGGGCCTGTGGTCGATGGACGGGGCAGCCCCTGCCCCCCGGGACTGGCGGACGTCCGCTCGAAAAGGCTCGCATGTATCGAGCCTGACGGTGGCACTCGCGCGGATGTCGACTGGCGCGCGCCTCCGCGACACATGACGCATGCGCTGTCGGCTGGGACACGGGCGGGTCCGTGGAGAAGGGGGCCCTGCTCGCCGGAATGAATTCTTCATGCGTTCCATGTCTCGACGGAGGGCCCTGGGAGAGGTCTTCACCCCAGGGCCACGTCCGGTCCGTCGAGCGAAGGGAGCGAACCATGAAAGCCCGTCGTGATGTCTCGGTGTCGCGCGGATTGCGCGCGGCCCTGGTGTTCGTCGTTGTCGGTGCGTTCGGTGCGTGCGGCGTCGGTCCCAAGGATGAAGCGCTCCTGGAGGCCGAGCCTTCGAGCGAGGTGTCCGCGTTGGCGTGGGATTCGTATGCGGACGCGGTGGCGTCGGGCACCACGGCCGCGGTGCTCCACCCGAGCAGAGCGCTGGGAGCACCGGACGGGCAGGTGGCGACGGTGCTGGGCCTGCTCAATTCGGCGCTGGTGCTGGACCTGGGGCAGGGCGAGGAGGGCACCGGCGACCTGCGCGTCCATTACCAGAGTCTGAACGTGGCGCGGGCGGCCCAGGTGGACTTCGTGAAGGCGGATGGGAGGACCCCCATCAGCTCCAGCCCGTTGCGCATGGTGGAGCCAGGCCCGGGGACCCATGTGGCGGTGGTGAGGTACTCGGGCAACGAGCCCTACCGCTACGTGCGCCTGCGAGGCGTGCCGAGCGCGCTCTACCTGGTGGATGCGGTGGAGACGTCCCTCCGGCCCTTCTGCGGTGACGGCGTGTTGGGCGGGGACGAGGCCTGTGACGACGACAACCCGCTCTCTGGAGACGGCTGCGACAGCGTCTGCCAGGTGGAGCCCGGCTACACCTGCGCGGGAGCGCCGAGCGTCTGCGTGGACCTCGACGAGTGTGCCCTGGGCACGGACACGTGCGCGCCGGGAGAGGTCTGTGTCAACACGCAGGGAGGCTTCGAGTGCGAGGATGCCGCCTGCATGCCGCCGCGCATCGTCTGCGGCGAGGCCTGTGTCGACCCGAACACCGACAACAGCCACTGCGGCGCCTGCGGCAATGTCTGCGGCGCGGGGAAGACCTGCTCCTCCGGCGTGTGCCTGGGCGCGGGCCACCTCCAGTTCACCGCGACCTGGAGCCGCGAGGGTGACGCGGACCTCTTCGTGATTACGCCCACGAGCAAGCGCATCTTCTACAACAACAAGGGCCCCAACGAGGACACCGACTTCGGCCAGTTCGACGTGGATGACAGGACGGGTGACGGGCCGGAGAACATCTTCTGGGCGTCGGACCGGTCGCCTCCCAGAGGCACCTACAACATCTGCCTCCGGGTGGGCGCCTTCAACCCGTCTCCGAGCCCCGCGGCTCCCGTGAACTACAACGTCCGAGTGAGGCGCCCCGGCCAGCCGGACCTCGACTTCGCCGGCGTCGTCACCCAGAGCAGGTCCGTCCAGCTGTGCCTGCCCACCGAGCCCGCATACGTCGGGTCCATTTCCTATCCTTGAGACACGAGAAATGACAGACACCGGTCCGCGAGGGGATGTTGCCCCATGCGGGCCGGTGGTGGGTCCACTGGGAACCCTGTCTCGGAGTGCCGGGTGGAGGCCGACGCATGGCTTGTCCAGACCCCGAGGGGCCAAGGACACCCATGGAAAGCGTGTCATGCTTTTGGCGGGATGGGTGTTTACTGGCTCGCCCAATGCCGACCTTTCTCGACGGGCGTGTCGGCTGGAACACGGGTAAAGCAGGCAAGTTGAGGGCGGAACTCAGGGAAAAACCTTTCATGCGTTTCATACGCAAGGCGGGTGCTCCAGGTGGATGGTTTCGCCGGAGCGCTGCGTCTCGTCAGCTGAATGGAATGGAGCGGAACATGAAAGTCAGTCGCGGTGTGTCTATGACGCGCTGGTTGAGCGCGGCCCTGGCGTTCGTCGTTGTCGGTGCGTTCGGTGCATGTGGCGCCAGCCCTGATGAAGAAGTGTTCTTCGATGCTGAGACTTCGAACGAGGTGTCCGCGTTCGCGGGCGACCCGTATGCCAATGCAGCGCTCCAGGACGGTCTGCTCGGTGTGAACAACCCCCAGAACGCGGTGGGTGCTCCGAACGGGACCGTGGCCACCTTCCTGGGTCTGCTGGGGGCCTCGCTCACGCTGGACATGGGCGTGGGGGAAGAGGGGACCGGGCCGCTGCGCATCTATTACCAGGGGCTGAACGTGGCAGTGGTGGCGCAGGTGGAGTTCCTGCGCGCGGACCGGAGCATCATCTCCACGGGACAGGCGCAGTTGTTGGATTTGGGGTTGGGGTCACACTCGACGATTGTGGCCTTCAGCAACGCCACGCCCTACCGCTACGTGAGGCTGCGCGCCGGGGTGCTCGTGCTCCTCCAGATTGACGCGGTGGAGGCGACGAGCATGGTGGGCACGGCGGTCTGTGGCGACGGCATGGTGGGTACGGGCGAGGGCTGTGATGACGGCAACCGCATGGCGGGCGACGGCTGTAGCGCCCAGTGCGCGGTGGAGCCGGGGTACACCTGTCAGGGCCAGCCCAGCGTCTGCCAGGACGTGAACGAGTGCACCAACGGCACGGCGCAGTGCTCGCCGAACGCCTACTGCACGAACACGCCGGGCAGCTACACCTGCACGTGCAAGCCGGGCTACATGGGGGACGGCTGGACGTGTACGGACATCGACGAGTGCGCCAATGGGACGGCCCACTGCCCGCCGGGCGAGACGTGTGTGAATACGCCGGGGAGCTACACCTGCCAGCCGGCGACCTGCGCGCCGCCGCGAGTCCAGTGCGGCTCGCAGTGCGTGGACACGTCGTCCGACGAGCACAACTGCGGCGGTTGCGGCAACGTCTGCGCGGCGGGGAAGACCTGCACGGCGGGGGTGTGCACGGGCGGCGGCGGAGGCATCGCGCTGCAGGTGACCGCGACGTGGGGCCGTGATGGGGATGCGGACCTGGTGGTCCGGACGCCCACGGGTAAAATCATCTACTACGACAACAGCGGGCCGGGGCCGAGCACGGATGGGGGCGAGCTGGAGCAGGACGTGACGAATCGGCGGGGGCCGGAGAACGTCGTCTGGAACCCGGGTTACACGCCGCCGAACGGCACGTATGACATCTGCCTCAAGGCCGCGGGCTTCTCTCCGACGGCGTCGTCGGAGAACCCCGTGCCCTACTCGGTGACGGTGAAGCGCGCGGGGCAGGCGGACCAGGTCTTCACGGGGGCTGTCACCACTCCCGACGTGGGGGCCGCGTGCTACCCGTGCCACCCGTCGTACATCGGGTCCATCACGTATCCGACGGGTCTCAGCAGCGGCGGCGGGACGAACTGCCCGCTGTGAGGTGACGGTGGTTTCACGGTGGGCGCGCGAGCCGGGTGCCGCGCGCCCACCGGGGGTCAGTCGTACTCAAAACCTTCGTAGTCGAACGCGCGCTCGATGGCTTTCAGGTCAGCCTCCGTGCCTCCGCACTCCTTCACGACGTCGCGCCAGCGGGCGGACACGGTGACCTTCATCTTGTCGATGAGGCGGGAGGCGTCCTCGCGGGACATGCGGAAGCGGCCGCATTCGCTCAAGAGGTTGTTGCGATTGGCGCGGCGATTCTGGGCGCTCCCCACTTCCATGGCGAGGTCCCGCTCGGTGCTGGCCTGGGGCATGGGCGTGAGGTCATAGGCGGGAGACAGGCTCCATTCCGAGCCGGTGGCAATCAGCGCATGGTTGCGGGGATGGTCATCCACGTTCGAGATGAGCGCGTTGAAGACCATCCGAGAGAACAGCTCGCGCAGGTCCTCGTCGGGATGGCCCACCCAGCGCTTCAGCTCATCCGCCAGTCGGATGTATGACCATTTCGAGCGGTCCAGCGGATTCTCGTCGGCGCGGAGGACCGTCAGGGCGCTGACCATGCGGTGCCGCAAGTAGCCTTCGCCCTCAAGGCGTTTCCGGTCGAACCGGCGCACCAGCAGGACAACGCACCCGCTCGGTCCTCGGGGGAGTGGAGCAGGAAGTCGACTTCGGTCAGCGCCGTGCGCCCGAGCTGCCGTTCGATGACCGTGCGCCCCCAGGCATCGGGTGAGGAGTCGCGCAGGGCACCAAAGATGCCGCCGAGCCTGGCCGTTTCGAATGTGCCCGAGCGCAGGGCGAGCTCGAACTTCTCCAGTTCGACCGCACGCGGATTGGCGAGGTAGCTGTTTCCGTAGACGAAGCGGCCGACGTTGTCCTGCTGGACGAACAGCCCGCAGGTGACGACGTCCAGGGTGCCCGGAAGCTGGAGATAGACGTAGCAGCGGGCTTCCTCAGAAGTCGGCATCGAGTCCTCCCGATGACCGGACTCGCTTCGGTTGGCGCGCCAGCTCCAGCGTCTTTCCCACGTCGTCCTTGTCCGGCGCGCCGAGGTTCTCGAATTCTCGCTCGAGTCCCAGCGCCCACAAGGCGGCGAAGTAGGCGCTGATCGCCGTGGTGGGGTTGCCCGCTTCAATGCGCTGGAGTGTCCCGAGCGCGAGCCCCGTCTTCTTCGAGAGGTCCGCCTGCCTCAGGCCTCGTCGGATGCGAGCTCGCATGATGTTCTGCCCCAGGCGACGGACCGCGCGGACCACATCCAGGGGCGTCGTCTCGGGGGTGAGGTTCTGTCGGGGCATGGTTCAATCAACTGGGCATATGTCGTGGTCAGATCCAATCTAGTGATCTGAAAATGGGTTTACAGCCAATCTATTGATTTTCGAGGCGTTGGGTCGCAGACGCCTGAGAGGACGGGCCTGCATGGTCGCATGAGCGGCAGACGGGCCTCGCCGCGATGAGCGTTGAAGCGTGCTCGCGGCAGCTCCGGATTGAGTGGACTCCCATGCGCTCCCACGCCCCTGGGGACATGCGGGGCACTGGTGCCTGTACCTTCGAACCAGGACAGCATCCACGGGGTAACGGAACCAGTCGCTGGCGCGTGTATCAACGGACGATGACTCAGGGCGGATGGGCAAGAAACAGCGCCTGCTCCGTAGGCTTTACGTGACGGAAGTGACGGAAGTGACGGAGCGATGGGTGTTGCTCCGAAGGCTTCCGTTACGAGCCTCACGTCCGTGAAGTGTCGTCACTTCGCTAGGAGCCGTTGTCATGACGTCCACCGTTCTCTTCAAGTCCTTGTCTGGGTTTTTCCTGGTGGTGTCCCTGTTCGTCACGGCGGAGGCGCGGGCGCAGACCGTTCTCCTCACGTGTGTCGGGGCGGAAGTCACCGAATTCGAGCCGGGCCTCACCAACACCGCCAAGCCAACCCACGTCTCGGCCATTGGCACCCACGGGTGTGCGGGGTTGCCGCTGAACCTGCCCTCCGCCGTCGCCACCACGGAGGCGGATGGCATCATCGGCTGTGGGATTGGCCAGGCGACCTCCACGATTCAAATCAAGTGGAGTGACAACACCGTGAGCGTCGTGACGGGCACCACCGTGGTGAACTTGAAGCCGGCGGGGGAGAACGTCATCGTCCTCACCGGGACGGTGGTGAGCGGCCGGTTCCTGGGGGCGACGGTTCTGCGCACGCTGACGCTGCTCAACACGGATCCATTGGGATGTTTCACGGCGGGGGGCGTCACCGACGTCGCGGGCCCTGTCACGCTGGTGGTGGCGAAGCTGTTCTGACGGCTGGGTGCACGCCGGGGCGGCGTCGGGCAAGTGCCTCGCCTCGGTGCGCAGTCCTGTCGTATCCTCAGGACCGGTCGAAAAACGGCGGACCGGTTCGGTGAGCCCCGGTCACTCCCATGGTGGGAGCGCTTGTTCCTCCTTCACGGATGAGAACCCCCGGCCTTGAGGGCATCGCCATGCCCCGAGGGTCTCACCATGAAGCTGAACCACATCGACCTGCAGGTCCCCGACGTCCAGTGCACCGCGGCGTTCTTCGAGCGCCACTTCGACTTCGAGCACACCAGCAACCGAGCCTCCCCGGCCATCGCCATCCTCACGGACCGCGAGGGCCTGGTGCTCGTGCTCCAGCGCCTCAAGTCGCCCGCGGAGAAGTACCCGGAGGGCTTCCACATCGGCTTCCTCGTCGACGACGAGGCCACCGTGCTCGCATTCCAGGAGCGAGCACGCGCCGAGGGGCTCGAGGTCAGTGACGTCATCCGCAACAACCGGGGGACGATGGTCTACTGCCAGGCCCCCGGCGCGCTGCTCGTCGAGGTGGGTGTCTGGCCCCGCGCGCGCTGACCGGAGCCAAGGCGCCGTGAGCCAAGGCGCGTCGCGCCGAGCGACGATTCCTGTCGCCGAGCGCGGCGCGCCCCCGTCGGATGTGGCCGAGACGCGGCGCGTCTCCTCGGTGGGCCAGTGACGGGACTGCGCGGGCGCGAGCATGAGGCGGGGCGGCGCTCACCCAGGGTGTCCACGGCCAGGGATTCTGTGTCCGTGGAGGGGGTGGACTAAGGTGACAGGCGTGCCTTCGCCCGCGCTGTTGCTCATGCCCCTGCTGCTCGCCGCCGCGCCCGCCTCGCATGTCGAGCTCGTGTTCGGTGGGGATGTGATTCCGCACGGCGAGGTGAAGACGGTGGCGAAGCTGCACGCGCGCACCGGGGCGGTGCCGCCCGCGGGTGGAGTGGCGCCGTCGCTCAACAACGAGGGCTGGGACCATGTCTTCGGTCCCATCGCGGACGTGCTGCGCACCGCGGACGTGGGCGTGTTGAATCTGGAGACGCCCGTCACGGACAACAAGAAGGCGGTGACGCGGGAGCTGCTCTTCAACGCGCCGTCGGCCATGGCGCGAGCGCTCGCCGCCGCCGGGGTGAAGGTCGTCTCCACCGGCAACAACCACGCGAGGGACCAGCTCCCCACGGGGCTGGTGGAGACGCTGCGCCACCTGGACGCGACAGGCCTGCGCCACACGGGCACCGGCGCGACGAGGGACGCGGCGTGGGAGCCCGTCATCATGGGCGTGCGCGGAATGAAGGTGGGCTTCCTGTCCTTCACGCGACTGCTGAACGGCTTCAGCAATCCGAAGGACGCGCAGTCGCCGCACGTGGCCTACGTACCGTACCCCGCATACCGCCTGCACCGGGGGCTCACCACCGACGAAGCGGTGGAGAAGGTCCGCGCTGTCGCCGCGCGCTGTGACGCGCTCGTCGTCCTGGTGCACTGGGGGACCGAGTACGCCGACGCGCCGAACGCCGAGGACCGCAAGCTGGGCCGCGAGCTGCTGGACGCCGGAGCGCTCGCGGTCATCGGCCACCATCCGCACGTGCTCCAGCCGCTGGAGGGCTACACGACGGCGGACGGGCGCAAGGGCCTCATCGCCTTCTCCCTGGGCAACCTGGTGGCGAACCAGGACCGCTTCTACCACCACGCGCCGGGCAAGAAGGGCGAGGCGGGGGACAAGCGCGACTCCATGCTGCTGCGAGTCTCCCTGGCGCGCTCCGGGCCCGGAGCGCCGGTGGTGCTGGGGGACGTGGCGGTGCTGCCGGTGTGGATTGAGAACAACGCGGTGGGGCGCAAGCGCAAGGAGCGGCGCAACATCCAGCCGGTGCTCATCGACCGGGAGCTGGAGGCGGTGACGGAGCGGCTCGCGGCGCTGGCGGCCCGGCCCGCGCCGTTGGACAAGGAGACCCGCGCGGAGAAGGCGCTCCTGGAGAAGCGGCTCGTGGGCTCGCAGCACCGGCGCACGCGCATCCTCCGCATGCTGCCCGAGGGCTTCGCCGTGGCCTCCTCCCAGCTGCGCCAGCGCACGGCCTTCGTGCCGCCCGCGCCGGGGACTCGGAGCCTGGCGACTCAGACGGCGCCGTAGCGGTGCGGTACCGTTGCGTCAGTTACTGAATGGCGACGGCTGGCTTGAACTTCGGGTGTCGGGTGGCGCTAAGTGGGGGGCTCCACTTGCAGGGAGTCCCCCATGTCCCGTTCGCGTCGTCTTCGATGGTGTTCCACCTGGGTCTTGGCCATGGCGTTGTCGTGCGTGCCGGTGGAGGAGGAGGGACAAGCGCCCGCCGAGCCCCTGGACACGGAGGAGCAGGCGCTGGGCGTGCCGGGCTTCGCGGAGCTGCACCACCACATGTTCGCGGAGGAGGCGTTTGGCGGGGGCTGGTTCCACGGCACCGTCACGGACGCGCTCACGCGGTGTGACGGCGGGTGGCCGGAGAGCGACCACGCTCGGGTGCGGATGGACTTGAGCCACCTGCTCAACCTGTGTCCGAACTCGAGCAACATCGACCTGCGCGGGGTGCCGGTGCTGTCGCAGTTGTTCGGCGTGGCGGGGGCGGTGGGCTCGGAGTTCCTGGGGAAGATTGAGGGCACGGAGGGGGACACGGGCCTGCACGACGGGCGGCGCGACCCGAACACGGAGTGGCCGCGCTGGGACACGATTGCGCACCAGCAGTCGTGGGAGGGGTGGCTGCGGCAGGCGCACCAGGGCGGCATGTCGCTGGTGGTGGTGTCGGCGGTGAGCAACGGCTTCTTGTGTGAGGCGCTGCCGCCGCAGAACCGCACGCGGCCGTGTGACGAGATGGTGGACGTGGAGGTGCAGTTGCAGAAGGCGCGCGAGTTCGCGGCGACTCGGGACTGGGTGGACCTGGCGCTGACGCCGGCGGACGCGCGGCGCATCATCTCCGAGGGCAAGCTGGCGATGGTGCTCTCCATCGAGACGAGCAAGCTCTTCGGCGCGAAGGACTGGCGCGCGGAGCTGGAGCGCTTCCACGGGTTGGGAGTGCGCACGTTGCAGCCGGTGCACCAGTTGGACAACCGGTTTGGAGGCGCGGCGCCGCACAACGCCATCTTCCAGGCGGCGCAGTTCATCGAGAACTGTCACATCGACACGGACTGTGGGCTGACGGTGGGAGGCATGACGCTGGGCTTCGACGTGGACGGCAGCTGCCGCAACGTGAAGGGCCTGACGGCGGAGGGGCAGTCGCTGATGCAGGCGATGATGGACAAGGGAATGCTCATCGACCTGGCGCACCTGTCGGAGAAGGGCGTGCGGGATGCGTACTCGGTGGCGGAGCGCAACAAGTACTACCCGCTCTATGTGAGCCACGGGCACTTCCGCGAGGTGATGAACGGGAAGCTGGCGGAGAACGAGAAGACGACGCCGGCGTGGGTGGTGCAGATGTTGCGGCGCACGGGTGGCATGTTCGGTCTGCGCACGGCGCATGACGAGACTCGGACGTATACGAAGTCTGGAGTCGCGAACAACTGCCAGGGGTCCACGCGTTCGTTCGCGCAGGCGTACGAGTTTGGCCGTCAGGGGTTGAAAGTGCCAATGGCGTTTGGCGCGGACTTCAACGGGTTCATCCAGCAGACGCGGCCGCGGTTTGGAGACGACGGGGCGTGCTCGGCGGGGTTCCAGGCGGAGGCGGATGCACAGGCGCGTCAACAGACTCTGCAGGGGCCTGGGCGGTTGGGGACGCCGTTCGACGAGCAGGGCCTGGCGCACGTGGGCCTGTTGCCGGACATGGTGAAGGACTTGCGGAACCTGGGGGTGAACACGGCGGGGCTGACGGGCTCGGCGGAGACGTTCATCCGGATGTGGGAGCGCACGTCGGTGGTGCGCACGGGGATGGCGGACGCGGCGCTGGATATCGACACGTCTGGGGTGGCGGCGTGGGTGAAGCCGGAGGACCGCGAGGGGGCGTACCCGACGGTGTGTGGGAAGCCCTATTCGCCGGACAGCAAGGAGCTGAATCAGGAGTGCCGGTTCGACGACGAGTGCTTGAGCGAGCAGTGCACGTCGGTGTTGTGCAGCACGTTTGATGGGCGGTGCGTGTGCAACGGGGACGAGGATTGTGGAGGGGTGGGGTACTGCCAGAAGGACACGCCGGGGAATCCGGCGGACAACGACTGCGTGCCGAAGAAGGCGGACTGGAGTTCGTGCAGTCGGGATGGGCAGTGCCAGTCGGGGGAGTGTGGCGGGTGCGCGGACACGGTGGGGTGGTGCTACACGCCGCGGTCGAAGGCGTACGGGCAGACGTGCAAGTCGGATAACGAGTGCACGACGGACCGGTGCAGCGCGGACTGCTACGTGAATCCGACGGGGAGTTGCCTGTGTGACAGCGACTCGCACTGTGGTGCGAGCCAGTACTGTGGCTGGGGGCTGAACTCGGGCAAGTGCCAGAACAAGAAGGGCCGCGGGGCGGCCTGCGGCTCCGGGCGCGAGTGCCAGTCGGGGGAGTGCCGGTGGTCCTTCACGTGTAAGTAGGCGTCAGCCTTGGGGATGCTGGGGGCGAGGAGCCCCTGGCGTCCCTGGGTGCGGGTGGGGGGCTCGGAATCTTGGATGCTGGGAGAGGGGGGCGGGGGCCTGTGTGCCTGGACGGCCGGGCGGGAGTTTTGCGGGGGGAGTGGCAGCGCGGCGGGGCGGCTTGGGACAGGCCGCCGGAGAGAGGCTGGGGTAGAGTGCGCGCCATGCGTCGCCTCCTCCTATTCGCGCTCCCCCTGTTGGCCGTGGCCTGTTCCAAGGAACAGTCGAACGTCGCCATCAATATCGACTATACGCCGAGCTTCAAAACGGGCTGCATCGCGGTGCAGATCCAGGATGCGGCGAACGCGGCGAACATCACCGAGACGAAGACCTTCACGGACCTCGCGAACAGGTCGCCGCCATTGAAGCTGGGGGTTGCCCTTCCAGTGGGCTGGGGCACGAAGGTGAACGTGACCATGACCGCGCATGAGCAGAACTGCGCGGGCAAGGAGGTGGCCAGGGTTGTGTTGCCCGTGGACCTGGCAGGCGAGGGAGAGAAGTCGCCGATCACTACGGACAGGCTCAACGCCCCTGACGAGGATGGTGATGGGTACGTCGCCAGGCAGGCGGACGACAAGGGCGGCACGGACTGCGATGACAGCGGACCTAATGCCAAGCTGAGGTTCCCGGGCAACCCAGAGGTCTGCGACAAGGTGGACAACAATTGCTCGGTTAATGATGTGGCGGACGAAGGGCTCGACAAGAATTGGTACCTGGACGCGGACGCCGACGGCGTTCCCAGGGGGCCTGACTTCATCACTCAGTGCGATGAGCCCGCCGGGAACTATATCGAAGGGTATGCCGAAGCTGGGCCGTTCGACTGTGATGAGACCAGTGTGAATGCAGCCAAGCGATTTCCGAACAACGAAGAACTCTGCGACGACATCGACAACAACTGTGTGGATGGTATCGACGAAGGGTTCGCCCCACCGAGGAACCAGTCGTGCAATTCCGAGTGCGGAGGCATGACGATGTGCTCGGCGGACGGCAAGGCCGTGGTGTGCAGTCAGGCCCCCGGGCGGTACTTCTACCCAGACAAAGATGGTGATGGTCAGGGGGCCGCTGGGTCGACCCGTATTTTGAAGTGTGGGACTGCCGCAGCGGATCCTGACACGGTTTCCAACGATGACGACTGTGATGACGCGGACCCTGCGGCGCGCGAGGGTCTTGCGGAAGTGTGCGATGCCATTGACAACAATTGTGATGGGACCGTGGACAACACTACTGCGGTGTCGTGCGGTGGCACGCTGAAGGACGTGGTCAATCATCATGTGGGTGGGAATTCACACGACTGGAGGACGGTGTCGACGGGGTCGAATGGCTATCCGGTGTGGATTGCCGGTCGCGGAGGCAAATTGGCGGTGCGCAGGACGGCCAACAGTAAATTCGAGAGTTTCAGCTTCGGGGATGGGACTGGTACGCCACCGGATGGAAGCCTGCCGCCCAACAGCAACAACTGTGGCAATGCGAATTGGACAGTCTCCTGGGTGAACTCCGAAGGTACTGTGTTCCTGGGCGGCGAGAATGGAGCGTTGGCCATCCGTACCTTGAATGCTGCTGCCTTGTGCGGCCCAGGCGCCGTTACAATTCCCTGTGACAACATCACAGGAATGGTGGGCTTCGAGGCTGGAGGGGTGACCACCATCTACCTCACTGACACCTCAGGCCGTTTGATCAAGTGGGTGGTAGGTGGTAGTCCGCAGCACGTCTTGGTGGAAGATAGCAGCATCAACTACTACGGCATCCACGGCCTGAGTGAAAACTTCCTGCTGGTGTCAGGGGGAGTCACGTCAGGGGATCTTGGCCAAGCGTTTCAGTCCTATAGCGATAGCATTCCCTCCGTGTTGCTCTCGACCCAGCCAAACAATGGGGAGGGCACCGCAAACGCGGTGTGGATGGGGAGGCCTGACAAGGCGTGTGCGGTGGGTGATGGAGGATTGGCGTGGCGCTGGGATGGCTCGACGACGTGGAATCAGGCTGAATCCTCGGGGACGACGGTTGATTTCAGCAGCGTGGTGATGCGGTACGACGTGCTGAACACGTCGAACCCGCTGAACAACCAGTGCTACATCGTGGACAAGAGTGCGAACGGCAAGCTGCGCCGGCTGACTCCGTTTGGCTGGGCCAAGCCGTTGGACCTGCTGCCGTCGGACAGGGCGAACGTCCCCCTGCGAGACATCGCCATCACCCCGACCGGGGACCTTTGGATCGTTGGTGACGATGGCCGGGTGTTCCACTACCCAGAGCCGTAGTCGTCGCTCGGGACCTGCCACGCTTCGGGCCTGATGGGTCGGAGCGTGGTGTCTTGGACAGGAAAGGGCTGTCTGAATTTTCCGTGGTTCCGTGGTCGGACTTAGAGTCCAGGCATGTCCAAGTCATGCCTGTGGGGGGAATGCCTAGCGGTCTTTGTCTGCGTGTCAGTGGCCATGCCGCTGCGCGCGCAGGGAGCCGAAGGCGAGGTCCAGCGCCAAATCAAGGAGGCCATCCGCCTCTACGAGGACCTCGAATACGAGCGTGCTCTGGAGCGACTGAAGCACGCCAGTCGCCTGCCGCACGGCCCTGACGAGGCAGTCTCCCTGTCCCTGCTGCGCGGCATCATCCAAGCGGACATGGGAAGGTGGGAGGCGGCGCGCAAGGACTTCCGCGAGGCGCTCCAACGCCAACTTGACGCGACGCTTCCTTTGCACGTCTCGCCCAAGGTGAGTGGCGAGTTCGAGGCGCAGCGCACGAAGGTGCGTGAGGCCACGGCCGGTCGACGAATGGCCGCGCCTCCAGTGCCCACGCCGCAGGTGGTCCAAACCGTGCCAGAGCCTGTGGGCGCGAAGCCGCTGGTCACGGAGCCAGAGGTGGTCCGGCCGGACCTGACTCCTCCCAGCAGGGAAGAGAAAGCCCCACCTGATTGGGCAACAAGTACCGAGGCGGAGGATGTGGAGCGCGTGTCCCAGGGCGTGCGCATCGCGGGACGCCGGGTTCCGGTGGTGAGCTGGGCGCTACTGGGGGCTGGAGTCGCGGCGGGTGGAGTGGGGGCGGTGTTCGGGCTGTCATCGCAGAGTCAGGTCGACGATGCGCGGGCAGGACAGCTCAAGGACCTGGAGGCGAATCATTCACGTGCGCAGGGAAGTGCCCGGACGGCGAACATCCTCTTCGGCACGGCGACCGCCGCCGCAGTTGGTGCGCTGGCGACGTGGCTCTTGATGGACTTCGCCGAGGAGCCCGTGGCCGAGGGAGGTGCGCGATGAGCCGCACGGTGTTCCTGGTTGTGTCTGGCCTGCTGGTTCTTGGAGGTTGTTCCGTGCCGAGCCTCGTAGAACTCGAGGCCGAACGAAGTATCCCTGTCACGGTTGATTACTCGCCGAGCTTCAAGGCGGGCTGTATCGCGATGCAGGTCCAGGATGAGGCTAATCTGGCGAACGTCGCCGACCTGCAGACCTTCACGGACCTCGCGAACACTGCCCCTCCAGTATTGCTCAAAGGCCTTCGCAGGGGGAACTCGGGCACCAGGGTGCGGGTGACCATCACAGCACACGAGCAGACGTGCGCGGGCAAGGAGGTGGATAGGGTGATGCTGGCCGCAGACCTGTCGGGCGAGGGAAAGAAGGAGTCGCTCACTGCGACCCTCAACACTCCGGATGAGGATGGCGATGGGTACGTCGCCATTCTAGGGGACGGAAAGGGCGGCACGGACTGCGACGACAGTGGTCCGAATGCGGCACTGCGCTTCCCGGGCAATCCCGAAGTCTGTGATGCATTGGATAACAATTGCTCGGGAGTGGCGGACGAGGGGCTCGACAAGAACTGGTACCTGGACGAGGACGGAGACGGAGTGCCCCGTGGGCCCGACTTCGTTTTGTCATGCACGTCGCCAAGTGGTAATTACATACGGTATTCTGCGGCAGGCCCGTTCGACTGCAGAGACTTTGGCCCGGATGCGGCGAAGATGTTCCCTGGGAACTCAGAGAAGTGCGACAATGTCGATAATGACTGTGACAACATTATCGATGAGGAATATTTCTCCGTAGGGGCGACTTGCAATGCCGAGTGTGGAGGCGTGACGGTGTGCTCGGGGGATGGCAACTCCGTGGTATGCAGTCAGGATCCCGGGCGGTACTATTACACAGATAAAGATGGTGATGGGCAGGGCGCCGCTGGGTCGAACGCTACTTTGAAGTGTGGGACTGCCGCAGCGGATCCTGGCACGGTTTCCAATGACGACGATTGTGACGACGTGGACCCTGCGGCGCGCGCGGGTCTCTTCGAGGTGTGCGACGCGATTGATAACAACTGTGACGGTGTTCTGGATAATACCGCGCTGGCGTGTGGTGGCACGCTGAAGGATGTGGTCAATCATCACGTAGGTGGGAGTTCCCACGACTGGAGGGCGGTGTCGACGGGGCCAAGTGGCTATCCGGTGTGGATTGCCGGTCGCGGAGGCAAATTGGCGGTGCGCAGGACGGCCGGTAGTAAATTTGAGAGTTTCAGCTTTGGGGATGGGACCGGTACGCCGCCGGATGGAAGCTTGCCGGCCAATAGCAACAACTGTGGCAATGCGAATTGGACAGTCTCCTGGGTGAACTCCAACGGAGCTGTGTTCCTGGGCGGCGAGGGGGGATTGCTGGCCGTCCATACAGGAGATACTGCTGCCGCGTGCGGCACAGGCGCCGTGACAATTCCCACTGACAACCTAACGGGGATGGTGGGCTTTGAGGCTGGAGGGGTGACCACCATCTACCTTACTGACAGCTCAGGCCGTTTGATCAAGTGGGTGGTGGGTGGCAATCCGCAGCACACCCTGGTGCACGACAACAACATCAACGTCTATGGACTCCACGGGCTGAGCGAGAACTCTCTGCTGGTGTCGGGAGGGAGCACGGGAGGCAGTACTGGGCAGGAGTTTTTATCCTATGCCAATGGTAATCCCTCTGCGTTGCACACGAGCTTGCCGAACAAGGGGAGCGGCTTTGCGAACGCCGTGTGGATGGGGAGGCCTGACAGGGCGTGTGCGGTGGGGGATGGAGGGTTGGCGTGGCGCTGGGACGGAGCGACGACGTGGAACAGGGCTGAATCGTCGGGAACGACGGACGACTTCAGCAGCGTGGTGATGCGGTACGACGCCCAGAACACGTCGAACCCATTGAACGACCAGTGCTACATCGTGGACAAGGGTTCGAACGGAAAGCTGCGCCGCTTGACGCCCTTTGGTTGGGCCAAGCCGCTGGACTTGTTGCCTTCGAACCGAGCGAACGTTCCCCTACGAGACATCGCCATCACCCCGACAGGCGAACTCTGGATCGTCGGTGACGACGGCCGCGTATTCCACTACCCGGAGCCGTGACCTCCCGGTCCTGAGTCCCCGGGCCTACGGGGCCCGGGGTCCTCCAGCTCCCGCAGTGGCACCCACCGCTCCAGCAGCGGCCCGCCGTGCTTCCTCCGGCCAATCCGCTGCGACGGATAGATCCCCCGGTGGCCCGTCAGCAGATACGCCACCGTCGCCACAATCATCACGTGTGGCAGCACCCCCGCGCCCACCAGCTCCACCGCCATGATGGACAACGCCAGCGGTGTATTCGCCGCGGCCGCGAACAGTGCCGCCATCCCCACTGCGGCCCCCAAATCCACAGGCAACCCCAACACCCGCGCCAGCACATTCCCCAAGCTCGCCCCAATGAAGAACAGCGGAGTCACCTCTCCGCCCAGGAACCCCGAGGCCAGCGTCACCACCGTGAACGCCAGCTTCCACGCGAACGCTGACACCGGCAGCGCCGGGTCCTCGAACGCCCGCACAATCCCCGGCACCCCCAACCCCAGATACGCATCCGTCCCCACCCACAACCAAAGCAACACCACCGCCGTCCCACCCATCGCCATCCGCAAAGGCAACCACCGCACCCGCTGCTCCAACACCGCCTTCACCCGGTGCAGCCCCTCCACGAACACCACCGCCACCACCGCCACACCCACTGCGAACACCAACCACTTCCCCAACACCTGCGCTGTCAGCGGCAACACCCCCGGCACCGGATACACCGTGTGGTGAATCCCCAATCCCCGCGTCACCAAGTCCCCCACCACCGAAGCCACCAGCGCCGGCAGCAGCGCCTCGTACCCGAGCCGCCCCACCACCACGACCTCCAACCCGAACACCGCCCCCGCCACCGGCGTCCCGAACACCGACCCGAAGCCCCCCGCGATTCCCGCCGCCAGCAGCTCCCGCCGCAAGTCCGCCCCCGCCCGGAACCGGTGAGCCACCCAGTCAGCCAGGCTCCCACCCATCTGCACCGCCGTGCCCTCGCGCCCCGCGCTCCCGCCAAACAGGTGCGTCAGCACCGTCCCCACCAACACCATCGGCGCCATCCGCAGCGGCACCTGCGCATCCCCCGTGTGCACCGTCTCCAGCACCAGGTTGTTCCCCCCGCGCACCGGCCCACCCCACTTCGCGTACACCGCCCCCAACACCCACCCCGCCAACGGCAGCGCGTACACCAACGCCCCCTGGCCCTCCCGAAGCCGCGTCGCCGCGTCCAACAGCCACAGGAACCCCGCGGACGCCACGCCGCACACCACCCCCACCAGCGCCCCCAGCACCAACCACTGCCCCAGGACTCGCGCTCCTCCCGTCCACCTCACCCGGCCTCCCTCCCCATCTGTTGAAACATCGTGAAACACCGCGTCATACGTCGCGACGCGTCAGGAATCAGACACCCCAAGGGCGCGACACTTTGGGTTCCATGCAATCCTCGAATTCTGACTGCTCGCGTTATTCCAGTTTGCGGGTGATTCGTGAATCGACGGCGTGTAGCCTTCGGTTTCCCCCTACATCCCCCCAGCGGGAAGAAAAGAGAGCGGGCATGTCCTTCCGTCGCAATGGGCTGTCCTTCGCCGCCGTTGTCGCTGCCGCCACGGTGAGCGGTAGCGCGATGGCGAGCACCATCAACCAGAACACGTCGTGGACCATCGACCGGTCCACGTCCACGACGAAGTATCGCGTCGTGGCGTACGGCGACTCCATCTATGCCGGCTACAACGGCGGCATCGGCGGCGTCGCGCGCCGCGCGGCCCCCGTCGTCCAGGGCGAGTACCTGGCGAAGCTGTGGAACACGGACATCGAGGTCATCCGCCGCACGAAGTCCGGCGCGAAGGCCGACGACATCTACAACAACAAGATTGTCTCCGAGCGCTCGTACATGCAGACGGCGAACACCCGCGCCGTGATGTTCGAGATGTGCGGCAACGACTACCTGCAGGCGCGCAGCGCCTTCACGGACCAGACGGGCACCTGTAACTACAGCGGCCTGGAGGCGGCGCTGGCGGCCTGCACCACGTACACGGAGAGGGCCATGCAGGCCATCAACCAGTACGCGACCTCCGCCAAGGTCAAGATTGTCTCCAACATCTACTACCCGGGCTTCGCCGCGGACAACGTCCAGACGGCCTGCCGTGACTCGGCCACGGGCGCCACCATCAACAAGCAGGTGAAGTTCCTCCCCCTGCTGGCCCGCAGCAACTGGCGCACCTGCAACCTGGCGGCGCGGTACGGCTTCCAGTGCGCGGACTCCTTCGCGGAGATGATGGGCGCGGACTACGACTCGAACGGCGACGGCCAGGTGGACTCGGCCGCGCTGCGCTACCGCGCGGGTGAGACCGAGGACGCGTACGTGGCCCGCATCACCGGCGCGCTGCGCTCCACGCTGCGCGACGCGAACACGCACTTCGTCAACGCGTCCACCAGCTACGACTACATCCAGTCGGACAACACCCACCCGACGTACTTCGGCACCACCATCAGCGTGAGCATCTTCTCCGGCTCGGGCTCCGGCACCGGCGCGCCCCAGTTCACGGACGCCCAGGTGGTCGACGGCAAGAACCCCGAGTGGAACAAGACGGGCCACGAGCGCATGGGCTGGGAGAGCGCCCGCTTCAACCCCGCCGCTCCGTGATTCTCGCGGCACCTGCCTTCGGCGGGTGAGCTTCACCTCGAGGCCTCCGATGCTCGCACAGCGTCGGAGGCCTCTTCGTTTCCAGCGCCGCTCACGTCACATCAGGAAGCGCGACGCGGTGAAGGCCATGATGCCCGCGTAGTACACCAGCCGGCACACCCACTCGGCGCTCCGCCGCGCGCCGCGCGTCCACGACGGCACGAAGCGCGCCGCCGCCAAGGACACCAGCTCCGCCACCCCGCGCCAGAAGCACGCGATGAGCAGCAGGCTCAGCGTCACCGGCGCGTAGTAGCGACCGAACGAGCGCAGATACGCCGTCAGTCCGTTGAGCTGGTACTCGCCGAACGGACCGCCGAAGGCGATGTACTGGTGCGCTCGGAAGAAGATGCCCGCGGGCACGAGCGGGAAGACGACCAGCTTCAGCACCAGGTGATACCAGCGCTTGCGCCACAGCTCCCGACGCGCGCGCCCGTAGCGGACCAGCGGATGCACCACCGCCGCGCCCAGCGAGCCCTCGCGTTGCCCCAGCGCCACCAGCAGCGGCACCGCGTCCTCGACCTCCAGGCCGTACTCGAGCGCTCGTCCTGACTTCAGGCGCAGAGTCAGTCCGGGCCCGGGGAGCGGCAGTCGCCAGGGGCGCACGGACTCCACGGCGTCGAGCGGAATCTCCAGCCGGGCGCCGTCGCGCAGCGTGAGCGTCAGGGTGCTGGCACCGACCTCCAGCGTGGCGCGGGCCTGGGAGCGCAGCGCGGCGACGAGGGCCAGGGGCAGGCCTCCGCCCAGGACGAGGCTCCACACGAGGGGCTCGGCCTTGAGCGTCTCCGCGCCTTCGATGATGTCCCACAGCAGCCAGGCGGTGAAGAAGAGCAGGCTTCCCACGGTGACGAAGCGGGCCGACATCGCCACGCCGCGTCGCGCGGAGGTCCAGGCGTGGAGCGTGAAGCGCTCGGGCTCGGCGGTGGGCGCGGCTGTGGGCGGCGCGCTGACGGGGAGGGTGTCGACGGAAGGGGAGCTCATGGCGCGAGGGGCGGGGAGGGGTCGCCGGCAGAGGCCACATTGCCTCGGCGAGAGGGTGTCCGTAGCATACGCAGCGCGGAGGTCTCACGGCGAGCATGCGGCCGCAGCACCCATCCCCTGAAAGGCGTGTCGACAGCGACGGCGTCACCCATGTCGCCCCGACTCGCTCCTCCTCCGGAGGCGGTGTCGCGCGGTGGCTGGTGGGCGGCGCGCTCGTCTTCACCGTGCTGTGCATCGCGCTGAGCGCGTGGCTGAGCGCCTCCGACGTGGCGGTGGAGGGCGAGCCCTTCGTCGAGGCCCCGCCTCCTCCCGTCGTCGAGCCCGCGCCCGTGGTGGCTCGCGCTCCCGTGCGCAAGCCTCCCGTGAGGCAAGCGCCGCAGGGCGACGCCACGCCTGTCATGGGCGAGCCCACCGCGCCACCCGAGCCCGCCACGGAGCCCGACGTGCCCTCCTCCGGCCCCACGGGGATTCAGCTCTATCGCCCCGGCACCAAGCCGCTCAAGCGCGGCCTCGTCGTGCCCGAGGGCTTCGAGCTGCCTCCCGGCTACGTGCGCCACTACCAGTCCACGGACGAGGGTGAGCGCGTGGAGGCCATCCTGATGTTCCATCCGGACCACCAGCCGGTGGATGCGAACGGGCAGCCGCTGGAGATTCCCGAGAATCGCGTGGTGCCCGCCGAGCTGGCTCCCCCGGGCATGCCGGTGCGCATGTTGGAGCTGCCCAAGTCAGACGAGTCCAAGGACTCGCCTTGACGCTGCTGGGGCGAGAGGACGCGTCGTCCGGCCGTCGCTTCGTCTGGAATCTGGGCGCCGTCGTCGCGACCACCGTGGCGTTGTGGGCGTTCTCGCTGCTCCGGATGCCGTGGACGTTGCTCGGCTGGTTCGCCTTCGTGCCGTGGCTGGTGGTGGTGGACCGGGCCCGCTCCTCGCGCGAGGCGCTGCTGCTGGGCGCGGGGCTCAGCGTCACCTTCAGCGCGGCGGTCTTCGGGTGGTTTCCGAGCGCGCTGCAGTCGTACTCGGGCGCGCCGCTGTGGCTGTGCTGGTTGTTGATGATGCTCCTGGCGCCGGTGTTCCAGCTCCAGTTTCCCCTCACGGCGCTCGCGCGACACTTGGCCCGGCGCGCGGTAGGGAATCGGGCCCGGTGGCTGCCGCCCATGGTGTGCGTGTTGGTGTACGTGGGCGTGGAGTGGCTGGCGCCCAAGCCCTTCGCGGACACGCTGGGGCAGGGGTTCGTCTACTCGCCGCGACTGCGGCAGCTCGCGGACATCGCGGGCGCGCCCGGGCTCACGCTGGGGTTGTTGGTCGTCAATGAGTGCCTGTTCGCGATGGGGCACGCGTTCCGGACGCGCGGGGCGCCAGGTGCGCTCAGGCCCCTGACGGCGGCGGTGGCGCTGGTGGTGGCGATGCTGGGCTATGGCTCCTTCCGCCTCTCCCAGTACCAGGACGAGCGGAACCCCCAGTCCGCGCTGGTGGTGGGCGCGGTGCAGGCCAACATCACGAACTACGAGAAGCTCAAGGCGGAGCACGGCGCGTACGAAGTGGTGCGGATGATTCTCGACACGCACTACGCGATGTCGGACGCGCTGCTTCGTGAGGCGCCGGTGGATGTGCTCATCTGGCCGGAGACGGTGTACCCGACGCCCTTCGGTGTGCCCAAGAGCGAGGCGGGCGCGGAGCTGGACGCGGAGATTTCCGCCTATGTCGCCGCGCGGAACGTGCCGCTCATCTTCGGCTCGTATGACGTGGAGGGCGGACAGGAGTTCAACGCCGCCATGTTCCTGTCGCCGGGTGAGAAGGAGGGCGAGGCCCCGACGCGCAAGGTGTACCGCAAGTCGAAGCTCTTCCCGTTGACGGAGTGGGTGCCGGAGCTCATCGACTCACCGAGCCTGCGCGAGTGGCTGCCGTGGACGGGGCGCTGGACGCCGGGCCCGGGGCCGCGAACGGTGATGCTGCGCCGGCGCGACGGGCGGATGCTCACGGTGGCGCCGCTCATCTGCTACGACACCATCTTCCCCTCCTACGTCGCGGAAGAGGCGGAGGTCGCGGACCTGCTGCTCACGCTGTCGAATGACTCGTGGTTCGGGGGCACGCACGGGCCCAGGTTGCACCTCACGCACGCGGTCTTCCGCAGCATCGAGACGCGCCGCCCCCAGGTGCGGGTGACGAACTCGGGCATCTCCGCGCTCATCGACGACACGGGCGAAATCCTGACGGAGATTGGCGATGGCCAGCGCGGCACGGCCGTCATGCGCGTGCACTGGCACACCGCGAGCCATTTCCTGGCGCGCATGTGGGGCAACTGGCTGGGACCCGTGGCGCTGATGATGGCGGTGGCCTTGTTGGGTGGCGCGGTGCTCGGCGGCGCGGTGCTCGGTTCACGGAGCGACCGGTACTGACGAGGCCGTGCGTGGTTCGTCAGGGCCGCGTGGCTCGGACTCGGTGCTGCTGCTCGCGGGCCGTGACGTGGCGACAACGGCGGAGGCAGGGGCGGGCTTCCGGAGTGGCTCTGCTCGCTCCAGGACACTTCGTCACCCGGCAGCGCGTCTGCGTGACACATCCGAGTGACGGCCTGACGTGGGCCGTTGTCGGCCCGCACCGTCGGCACTAGACGCTCCGCGCAGAGGCGCCTCACTCAGGAGCGGAGCACTCGCACGATGATTGTCGGTCGGCGGCTGTCGTGGCACATCATCCTGCGGTACACGGGCATCCCCGTCGCGGTGCATGTCTTCTTCGCCCTCGCCATCATCGTGGGCTATCGCGTGTTCCACGCGTCCTGGATGGCGGTGCCCGCGATGCCCATCTCCGTGCTCGCCGCGGCGCTGGGCGTGCTGCTCGCCTTCCGCAACAACTCCGCCTACGACCGCTGGTGGGAGGCCCGCACGCTGTGGGGCGGCGTGGTGAACTGGTCGCGCACCTTCTCACGCCAGGTGCTCACGTTGCTGCCCCGGCCCGGGCACGAGCCGGGCGACGCCATGACGGAGCTGGAGCTGGCCGCCGTGCCCTCGCGTCTGCTGCGCAGCGCGGTGGAGCGCCCCGGTGCCCTGCTGGCGGTGCGAGGTACCCGGGCGAGCGACGGCGCGGTCCGCGACAGGTTCGGTCAGGCCCGGGTGCGCGCCGCGGACCGCGACACGCCGGCCGACGTCGCCGCGCTCGGCACGCCGCTGCAGGAGCAAGGAGAGCCGCGCGGAGTCATCACCCGCATGGTGGAGGACATCACCGAGGACGCGCGCGAGCTGGTGTACGCGCAGATGGGCTTCGTGCACGCGCTGCGCTGCCACCTGCGCCGACAGGACCCGCTGCCGGAGATTGTCTCCTTCTTCCGGCCCGACGTCATCGGGGCCCTGCGCGAGGAGCACAACGTCCCCTCCGCGATTCTCCTGTGGATGGCGACGCGCCTGCGCCGCATCTACGGACAGGTGTCCGACCCGCAGAAGGTGCTCTTCCTCCACGTGACGATGGACCGGACGCTGACGGAGCTGACCAACCTGCTGGGCGCGTGTGAGCGCATCAAGAACACGCCGCTGCCTCGCCAGTACGACAGCCTGCTGTTCGCGATGACCCGCGCCTACCTGGTGCTGCTGCCGCTCGGTGTCGTGGAGGAGCTGGGCTGGCTCACCCCCGTCGTCACCGCCATCATCGCGTTCCTCTTCATCGGACTGGATGCTGTCGGGCGCGACATCGAGACGCCCTTCGAGGACGACGTCAGCGACACGCCGATGACGGCCCTCAGCAGGACCATCGAAATCAACCTGCGGCAGATGCTCGGGGAGAACGAGCTGCCCCAGCCCGTGCAGCCCAAGGACGGGCTGCTCTACTGATACTGAGGCCGCGAGCTTCTCGAATGGGCCCTGTCAGCGCCGCGCCGTCCGTGCCGGCGGCCCGCGTTGCGGCAGGGGCGGACGGGGCGTATACCCGAGGCATCGTGTCCGGACTGTCTCGGCTCCTCACGCTCGTGCTGCTCCTCGGCTGGCAGGTCGCCGCCAGTGGTGTGGCGGGGCTGGGGCACTACTGCGAGAAGCAGGTCCAGACGCGCGCTTCCAAGTGCCGCTGTCATGAGCACTCGAAAGCGGACTCCTCCCACGCGGACTCCCACGGCCAGCCGACGCTCCAGTGGGACTGCTGCGAGGAGCCGCACTGGGACCTGCCTGCTCCCCTCGAAGGCAGTGTCTCCAGCGCCAGTGTCTTCGTCGCGCCGCCTGTGGCTGTACCGCCGGTCGCCTGGCTGCCGCTCAAGGCGCCCGAGCGGGGTCCTCGTCGCTCCCTGTCCCTCTGGAACGTGCCCCCGTCGCAGGGGCCTCCTGTCTTCCTCCGCATCCGCACGCTGCTCCTCTGAGCGCTCCGGCGTACGAGGCTGGCTCGTGGTGCATCCTCGACTCGACGGGTGTCGTGTCGAAGGCCCCATGACTGTCGCCCCGTGCCCTGGGCGAGGTGCCTGTGTCCCCGTGACTTGGGGCGCGCGCGGCCTCGCCTCCTGAACGCAACCGAGGAGCCGTGTGCGCGAGGTCTGTCGCTCCGGCTCGCCGTCAGCCCGACTTCAGAAGAGCGAGACCATGGACATGATTTGGGAGTTGATGATTGGCACTGTGGTGTTGACGCTGCTCATCGTGGTGATGACGCCCGCGATGTGGAGCTCCAGAACCAGCCTGCGCGAGAAGCCCAAGGAGCACGAGAAGCCCCCAAAGCCCGACGCATGAGGCCTGGCTTCGAGGACGCGGCCACGTGCAGCGAGGTGGTCGCGTCCCTCGTGTCAGGCCTAGAGTCTGCCGGCCTTCAGCTCGTCGACCAGGTGCGCGCTGGCTCGCACGGCGAGGGCCATCATCGTCAGCGTGGGGTTCTGGGGGCCCTGAGAAGGGAAGCAGGCGCCGTCCATGACGAGGAGGTTGGGGACGTCCCAGCTCTGGTTCCACGGGTTGAGCACGGACGTCTTCGCGTCAGTGCCCATGCGCGCGGTGCCCACCTCGTGGATGGCCATACCCGGCGTGGACAGGGTGTCGTTCACCTTCTCCACCGTGAAGCCCGCTTCCTTCATCATCTCCTGGCACGACGCCACGGCGTCCTTGCACATCCGCAGCTCGTTCTCTGAGTGGCGGCAGTCGATGTGCGCCGCCGGAATCCCCCAGCGGTCCTTCACCGTGGCGCTCAACGTCACGCGGTTGCCCGCGCGCGGCACCATCTCCCCGAAGGGGACGAAGTGGCAGCTGTCCGCGAAGGTGAAGACCTGCACGCCGTAGCCCCGGGCGAAGCCTTCTTCTCGAGACGTGACGTTGCGGAACTGGGGGATGTACGCCCAGCTCTGCTCGGCGCGCTGCTGCTCGGGCGGCAGGTTCATCTTCGCCTCGATGCCGAGCAGGTACGTGTGGTCCATCAGGTTGCGGCCCAGCTGCCCCGAGGAGTTGCCCAGCCCGTCCGGGAACGCCGCGCTCTTCGAGTTCAACAGCAGGCGCGTCGTCTCGATGGTGCCCGCGGCCAGAATCACCACGCGCCCGTGCGCCTCGTGCGTCTTGCCCGTGTCGGTGTCGACGTAGGTGACGCCCGTGGCCTTGCCCGTCTTCGCGTCGTGCAGCACCTGGTTCACCACCGCGTGGGTGCGCAGGGTGAGCCGGCCCGTCTTCAGCGCGGCGGGAATGGTGATGGGGGCGCCCGCGGTGCGACGGACGACGACGCGGCGCTCGGGCCAGCGGCGCTCCACGTGCGCCTTGAGGTGCTGCTCCGCGGGGTTCATCGCGATGGAGGAGGCGAAGATGGAGTCGGGCAGCGTGTCCAGCCCGTCCGCGTTGCCGGAGAGGCCCATCCACCGCTCCACCGTCTCGTAGTGCGGCGCCAGCTCCGCCAGCGTCAGCGGCCAGTCCGGGCCCTGGCCATCCTGCCCGCCTGCCTTGAAGTTGAAGTCAGACAGCCGATAGAACTGGCGGCCGTGCGCCTTCACCGACGTGCGCCCACCGACCTGCCGGGCGCGAATCCACGCGAAGGGCGCGTCGGGCGGCGTCGTGTAGGGATTGTCGACGTCATCCACGAAGGCGTGCGGATGGAAGGGCCACGCGAAGGTGGTGGACTGCACCGACTGGCGCTGCTTGCGCGCGCTGTCCGTCTCCGCCTGGTAGCCGAGCAGCTTCTGACGCAGGCGGTGCCACACCCAGAGCATGCGGTCCGCGCGGTTGCTCCGCCCGGCCTCCAACACCAGCACGTTCAGCCCCGCCTCCGTGAGCTGCTTGGCCGCCCAGCCGCCACACGCTCCGGAGCCCACCACCACCGCATCGAAAGTCTTCTTGGACGTGCTCACGACATCCCTGCGAGTGCAAAGGGGGTGCGCGGTACGCGTCACCGCGAGTTGAATCACCTCAGTGTAAGCTGGGCCGCGCGAGGTTGACCATGGACGCCCCCCTGTGTCGCGGGTGACTCGCGTGTGCTGGACGAGCAGCCGGGCAGGACCCGGGGAAGGTGTTTCATGAAGTGGTGGCGAGTCGTCGCGGGCGTGCTGGTGTTGGGGGTGCTCGTCGCCCTGGCCCTCTTCGGACGGGCCCTGCGTCACTCGGAGGCGTACTTCCACTATCCCCGCACGCCCCCCGCGCGGCCCGCGGACTTCGCGCAAGCGCAAGACGTGCGCCTGTTCACCGAGGATGGGTTGGAATTGCGTGGCTGGTATTCACCCTCGCGCAACCGCGCCGCCGTGGTGATGGCGCATGGGTTATCCCAGACACGCGCGGACCTGCTGCCGGAGGCGCGCATCCTCCGCGACGCGGGCTACGGCGTGCTCCTCTTCGATTTGCGCGCTCACGGTGAGAGCCAGGGCGAGACGTCCACGTGGGGTGACAAGGAGCGGCTGGACGTGCGCGCCGCGCTGGCCTTCGTGCGAGCCCGCCCTGACGTGGACGCGGAGAAGGTGGCGGCGCTCGGGTTCTCGATTGGCTCCGCCGCCGTGGCGGAGGTCGCCGCGAAGGACTCGGGCGTGCGCGCGGTGGCGCTGTTGTCGCCGTTCAACACGCTGTGGCTGGCGGCGGCGTATGACTTCCGCCGCTTCGGCTTCGTGTCCCAGTCCGGCGCGCTGGTGCCCTTCTGGCGTCGGGGAATCGCGCTCGACGAGGTGCGCACCATCGACGCGGTGGACCACATCCGTCCCCGGCCGCTGCTCATCGTCATGGGCACGGAGGAGTCCGGTCAGCCGCTCGCGGACGAGCTCTTCGCCCACGTGCGCGAGTACGCGCAGACCTGGCGGATAAAGGGCGCGGGGCACGGCGGCTTCAGTGACGTGGAGCCCCAGGAGTATCCCCGCCGGCTGCGCGCCTTCTTCGACTCGGCGCTGCTGGCGGGCGGGGAGGGTGCTTCCGGAAGCGCGGCCCCTGCGGTGCCCTGACGACTCCGCGTCAGGCGACCTTCGGAGCTTCCTTCTCGCGGGCCTCGAGCTGCTCCAGGTCCTTGAGGAAGGCGCGGCCCTTGTCCGCGTCCGTCATGTAGACGAAGGCGGCCATGCCCTTGAGCTGCTCCAGGGACTCGCCCTCGCGGCCGGGCTTGCCCTTCTGGCGGTTGTGGATGGCGGCGCGCAGACGGCGCACCGTGTCGCGGGGGACTCGCGCGGTGGCCACGCCGTCGCGGGCCTTGTTCACCACCAGCCCTGTCACTTGCTGCCGCGTGCCCTTGCGGCTCACCCGCGTCTTGTCCGGGTGCACGGTGAAGCCCTCGGCCTCCACCACTTCCTTCACGCGCGTGAGCAGCACCGACACCGCGGGGCCCTGCGCCCGCTTCGCCTTGGGCTGCTTCGTCTTCGTCCAGGAGAAGGTGAGGTCGTCCGCGTAGCGCGTGTAGATGAAGCCCAGGCGCTTCGACAGCGCGGACAGGCGCTTGTCCAGCTTGAGGCACAGCGCGTTGGTGATGCCTGGAGACGTGGGAGCGCCCTGCGGCAGCGCGCGCGGACCCTTGGCGACGTAGAGCGTCTTGCCTCGGAACTGCACCGTCTCGCGAGGCGCCTCGGTGGCCATCAGCGACAGCAGCGTGGCGGTGTTTTCTTGGAGTCCGCCCTTGCGCAACAGGCCCTTCACCCGCCGCCACGTCACGGTGGGGAAGAAGTCCTTCAAGTCCACCTTCACCACGACGTCCGCGCTGTGGTGGGCCAGTGCGTTGGTGAGGATGGAGCGTCCCGAGACGAAGCCGTGCGCCGCGCCGTGCACGGGCAGCCGCTCCACCACGTTGGACAGCACCCAGCGCTGGGCCTGCTTCAGCTCCGGCTTGGGGGACGTAATCGTGCGCGTGCCACCGTCGCGCTTGGGGATGCCCCAGCTGATGTAGTGCGAGCCGGTGTCCACCTCGCGGTGGAACGCGAACCAGCGCAGCTTGGAGACGCTGAGTCCGAGCGCCTTGGCGAGCGCGTCCACGGTGCCCAGCTCCGGCAGGCCGTTGGCCTTCGCCCGCTCCTCGCGGTGGGCCACGTCGAACTTGTCGGAGCCGGCGTCTTCCTTCCAGTGCACGCCAGCGCCCAGGTGGCTGATGTGCGTGGCCTTCCAGGCCTCATGGGCATGTCGGCCCAGGGCGCGGAACTCGGCGGCCTCGGCCTTCTTCTTCTCCTTCCAGGCCGTCTTCTCCTTCTCGGACGCCTCGGAGAAGTCCAGGTCCGCCACGGCGAGGCCGCGCGAGACGAGCTGGCCCTGGGCCCACGCGTCGGCGCCGCCCGCTTCGGTGATGGCCTTCCAGCGGATGAGCAGGGCTTCGTGCGCGGCGTGGCGGGCCTCGCGCTGGGCGACCGCGTTGGCCGTGGACGCCTGGGGCGCGGGCGTGGCGACAACCTGCGGCGCTGCTGCGGGGACGAACGACTCCAGCCTGGCGGTCATTTCAAGAACCTCGAGGGGGCGCGTCGGCGTCGGACAAGACGGGCAGTCATCGCGAGCAGTCGAGGGAGGCCAGGAAAGCACCACCATCTTACCTGGTGCACGGTAGCCTCACCGGCTCTCCCCTCCTAGTCACTACGGCCGGGGTGGGCAAACGGCGGTCGCGTCGTTGGTTCCGCTGCCCACCCCGGCCGTAGTGACTAGGAGGGAGAGAGCCAAGAACAGGCTACCTTGCGGAGAGTGTCCTGCATTCCAACCGGAGCGGCGCAACGCCGCTCCCGCGCTCGAGGCGCTCAGGCTGATGAATTCCAGACCTCTCTCGGCTGCTCGCGCGTGAAGCGCGTCTCATCGTGTCTTCCGTCGCACCTGCCCTTTCGGCCGCTGCGTGAGCGGCCGAGCCGTGAGTGGGGGTTTACACCAACGCCGATGCCGCGTCGATGAAGCCTTCAGCCGAAAGCTTCTCCAGGCGCGTGAAATACGCGGTCCGCGCTTCCGTGTCCGTGTCGAACCAGAGCCGCTGATGACGCGCCTCGCCAGTGCGAGGGCCCCACTCCACGGCGACGACCTGGCCGTCCAATGACACGCGATACACCAGCTCCTGTCCGCTCTCCGCGTCGCGCCGCACATACGAGCGCGTCTCCGCGCGGATGAGCTTGCGACCCTCGGGCGTCTTGCGCAGTGCCTCTTCCTCGGCGCGGCGGCGAGCGTAGGCCAGGCGCAGCGCGAGCTGATGCTCGCAGGGCCCCTCGCGCATGCCGGAGCGGCGGAAGTGAGGACACCCGCAGGACGCGTCCTTCACGCGGCCTTCGAGGTCCAACGTGAAGCTCGGGAAGAAGCTGCGCACCGCCTCGCGGTCCACCACTTCGCCGTGGATGCGGGTGCCTTCGCCGACGATGTCATGCACCTTCGTCAGCTTCACCTCGCCCGCGCCCGGGCCGCCGTCACCGAGCAGGCGGTGGGCCCGCGCCTCGCGCTCGCTGCCGAAGCGGATGACGGACTCGTCCACCGGCTTCGCCATCAACTCGCGAGGACGGTACTGGCCCTTGGCGACGTCGAAGAGGATGCGGCCTCGCAGACACTCCAGTTGGAGCGCGGCGCGCACGTGCTCCTTCGACGCGCTGCCCGCCGCCGCGACGAGCGTGTCGAAGGGCTGGGGGCCGTCCGCGCGCAGCTTGTCGCGCAGCTTCTCCGCGAGTCCGTCCGGCACCGCGCGGGGCATGAGGACATCGAAGGCCGCCGCGGAGGACCAGCCGCTCTCCGTCCAGCCCGTGAGGCCCAGCGTCAGCGTGGCCGCGCCCATGTCGATGACCCAGAACACCGGCAGGCCGGGGCCCATCAACTGGAGCCGCACCGACTTCGCGTGGGGCAACAGCCGGGCGAGCGCCACCAGACGCTGACGGCCGAACGTCCTCACCACGGCGGGCGCGGTGCCGTTGTACGTGCCGCCATGGCACTCCAGCACCAGCTCCCACGGCTCCAACACGAGGCGAGGCGCGGCGCCGGGGACCAACTCGAAGCGCAGCGCGCGCGGGGCCTTCTTCGCCTTGCGGGTGCGCAGCGCGAAGAGGAGGTTGTAGAGGTCGATGGGCGCCAGCACGCAGGAGCTGGCCGGCAGCGTGGCGGCGGACTGCACCTGGAGGAAGCCGCGCAGCCAGGCGTGCGGCACGTCCACGTTGCGAGGCTCGCGGGCCGTCTTCGCGGGCAGGGCGACGTGGGCCTCCAGCGACACGGGCAGGTAGGTGCGCAGCCGGTCCATCCGCGTGGCGAGGTTGGCCGGGACGTCCAGGAAGGTGGAGCCGTGCGCGGCCTCGCGGCCCTCGAAGAGGCTGTTGTCGAAGGACAGGCGCGCGTAGGCGCTCTCGTCGCGGGAGAAGACCTCCAGCGACACGCTGTCCGGGTCCACGGTGAGGACGGGGTCCAGCACCTCGTCCTGCTTCTCCTCACCGTCGAGCGCGTTGTCGAGGAACGCCTTCTGCGCCTCCCAGATTTGCGCGCTCGCCCGCTTCCCCTTCGACATGAGGTAGGCGAGGTACGCGGTGCGGTCCTTGCCCCGGTAGCGCAAGTCGCTGGAGAGGATGCCGAAGGCGGCGGTGAGCGCGTCGCGGAAGAGGGCTGCGTCCTTCAGCTTTCCGCGCACGCCCACGGTGCCGCGCGAGCCCTCCAGGGCCAGCAGCACGCGGGACGCGTCGGACGTGGACTCCACGTCGCTCGCGGTGGCGTAGCGAAGCTCGACGGGGTGCCGGGTGGCGGTCGTCACGACGGGGTTCCTTCCTTCCGGTTCCGCGCACGCTCGACGGCGCGACGTGCACGTTTGTGGGCGCGCCACGCGGCCTTGCGCAGCTCCACGGACTGAGACTTGTCGAAGGCGGCCTCGTGCAGCAGCTTCGCCGCTTCGTCACTTCCGAGCCGACCCAGGCCGGCCCACGCTTCCTGCTTCAACTCCGGCTTCGCATTCTGCGCCAACGCCTTCAACGGAGCGATGGCTCCGTGGCCCAGCAGCGCGGGCTCGGCGAGGCGACGGCCCTCGGAGGTGACGAGCGCCTCGGCGGGCACCTTCGCGCCCGTGGGGCCCAGGGCCACCGGGTCGAAGGGCTTCACCTCCAGCGCCCACGTCGCGGCCTTCTCCGGCGCCAGTCGCGCCAGGGCATCCGCCGCCGCCGAGCGCACCCGCGCGTCCGGGTCCACCAGCGCGCCCTTGAGCGCCTCGGCCGAGGCCGCGAGCTCCTTGGCGTTGGTCAGCACGGCGCCAGTGTCCTGGCCCACGAGCTTGAGCGTCGAGCCCGCCGTGCCCAGTCGAGACAGCACCCGCGCCGCCTCCTGCCGCACGGTGGCTGGAGACGCCGCCTCGCCACCCTGGAGGAGGGCGCGCGCGGAGTCCGCCAGGCTGGCCGCGCCCAGTCGAGAGCCCGCCCACAACAGCCGCTCCCACGCGGTGGCCAGCACGTTGCGCTTCTCGCCCGGGGGCGAGGCCGTCCATTCGGCCGCCGTCTTCCGCTCGGCCGTCACCAGCGCACGGGACAGCGCGGCGACGTCCACCTGACCGGCCTGACGCGCCTCACCGGTCCACGTGCCCACCAGCAGCGCGGCTTCCTGCCGGGCCTCCGGCTTGTCGTTGGCCAGCAGGGCCACCGTCTCCGGCACGGGCAGCGCGCCGCGACGGGCGAGTCCCCGGCGCAGTCGCAGCCGCAGCTCCTCGTTGGTCAGCGTGGCGAGACGCGGCACGAGCAGCGCCGGGTCCCCCTCGCGCGACAGGTACGCCGCGGCGGGCTCGGAGATGTCCTCGCTGATGCTGGCCACGGCGAGGAACTCGACGCGGGTGCGCTCCTTCGGGAAGAGCGCGTCCAGCGCCTTGCGCGCTTCCTGGCGCAGGTCCTCGTCGCCGTCGTCGAGGATGGTGGCCAGCGTGGCCTCCGCCTCCACGTCCTTCAGCTTGCCCAGCTCCTGGGCAATGGTGATGCGCACCTCGTCGCGGGTGCTCGTGTCGAGCAGCAGCGCCTCCAGCTTCACGCGGGCGCGCTCTCCGCCGATGGCGCGAAGGCCCTTCACGCCGGCCTCCTGCAGCTCGGAGGTGGAGCCCTCCACCGCGGCGGCCTCCACCTTCTCCTCGACGCGACGGCGCTCCTCACCCTCGGGCAGGCGGCCCGCGAGACGGCCCAGGCCCTCCAGCGCCGCCCACACCATGGACGGCTCGGTGGGAGCCTCGGGCGTGCCACCCGCGGCCACCGTCTCCAGCTCGCTCAGCGCGCGCGGGTCACCCAGCGTGCCCAGGGCGAGCAGGGCGCGCTCGCGCTGTCCATCCTCACCCGCCCGGGAGTACAGCAGCAGGGGCCGCAGCGCGCTGGCGCCGCGCAGGTGCGCCACGCCCTCGGCGGCCGGGAGCATCAGCTCGCGCGTCCCGCCGCGCAGCACGTCCTCCAGCGGACCCACCGGGATGCCGTGCTCGACGACGCGCTTGGAGTACAGCGCCACCGCCTCCGCGCGCACCGCCACGTCCCGGTCCGAGAACAGGCCCACCAGCAGCTCGGCCTGCCCGGCCTCCGTGCCGTGCTCCAGCTCCTTCAGGGCCGCCAGCCGCACCGCCACGTCGTTGGACTTCACCGGCGAGCGGAGGAAGCGCACCGCGAGCGCGGCGTCCCGCTTCTTCACGTCCGGAGGGCCCGCGATGTTCATCGCGGCGGCCACACACGCGACGCGCACCGAGCTCGTGTCGTCCTCCACGCTCCGGCGCGCGAGCACATCCAGCGCCTCCGCGCGCTTCGTCTGTCCCAGCGCGGCCACCAGGCGCAGCCGCTCGTTCGCCTCCGTGGCGACGGCCACGCGCGCGGCCAGGGCGTTCACCGCGGAGGGCGTGGCCAGTCGGGCCAGCGCCTCCGACGCGCGCTTCGCCACGGCCGACGTCTCCGAGCGCAGGAAGGAGGCCAGCACCTCCACCGCGCGGTCATCCCCGCGCCACGCCAGGAGCTCCGAGGCGCGCAGGCGCAGGTCCTCGTGCTCGCTGGCCATGGCCCGGCCCAGCGCCTCGGTGACGCGTGAGTCGTTGGCGCCGGCCAGCCGCTCAATCACCCCGACGCGCAGGTCCGCGTGCTCACTGCCCAGCGCGGCCAGCAGCGGCTCCAGGCTTCCGGCCGGGCTGAGCTTCTCCAGCAGCTCGAAGGCGTAGCGACGCACGTCCGGCAGCGGCGAGTTGAGCGCGGCGGTGATGCGCGGCTTCGCGGCGTCGCCACGCTCGGCCAGCTCGTCCAGCGCGGCACGAGCCACGTCCGGCGCCAGCGAGGCCAGGGCGAGCGACAGCGGCTCATCGCTGCCCGCGGGGAACAGCTCCTTGAGGCCCGTGAGGGCCGCCTTGCGCACCAGCTGGTGCGGGTCCTCCAGCGCGCGCAGCAGCGCGGCGACGGCGGCGGGAGTCCCTGCGAAGCCCTCCAGCGTGAGCTTCACCACGCGGTCCACGGCGTCGCGGCGGACGCGGTGTCCCTCGTCGTCACCCGCGGACACCTGCCGCAAGAGGCCCACGTACGCGCCGAAGGCGAGCCGACGCAGGTGCTGCCGCTCCGCGCTGGCGGCGGCCTCCGGAGAGGCGCCCGGCGTCCCCGGCTTCACCGCCGAGAAGAGCCGACGCAGCCAGCTCTTTCCCTGGCCCTGCACGGGCGAGGCTCCAGGGGCCGTGTCCGGCTTCCACGGGGCCTCCAGCGTGCGCGGGCGGGCGACCTTCTGGGCCTCGCGGAAGTAGTCGAGCGGCTTGTTGCGCAGCAGCAGCACCTGGGCCGCCGCGTAGCGCTGCTCGGGCTGCTCGCTGGAGAGGGCCTCGGCGAGCCCCACCATGCGCTTCGCGCGCTCCTCCTCGGCGGGCCACTCCTTCATGTCGCCGGCCTTCTCAGGGCGCGGCGGCAACAGTCCCTCGACGAGGTTCGTGCGGTACGCGTCCGTCTCCGTGCGCAGCTCCAGCGCGCGGGCCGCGGCGTAGCGCACCTCCGGCCTGCCGCTGGACAGGGCGCTGGCGAGCAAATCTGGCGGCTCGCCGCGACGGCTGGCGCGCAAGTCACGGGCGAGGACGATGGCGAACACCATCTCCTGCACCTCGCGGGCGCGGTCCTCCAGGCCGTGCAGGAGGCCACCGTCGCCCTCGGGGCCCAGGGCCGCGAAGGAGAGGATGGCGCCCAGGCGGATGGGCAGGTGCTCATGGCGCAGGTTGCCGGTGAGCACGGGCAGCGCGCGCGCGTCACCCAGGCGCGACAGGCCGTCCGCGCCCCACGAGCGCACCGCCACGTTGGCGTGGCCCAGCGTGTCCAGCAGGTAGCCCTCGTCGCCCCGACGGCCGGCGGTGGCGAGGCCTCGCGCGCCCTGCTCCTGGAGGTCGCCCAGCTCGCTGGGCACCAGCACGGTGGCGAAGAACGACAACAGCCGGCGCGAGCCCAAAGAGGCCAGCGCGCGAGCGGCGCGGATGCGCAGCGGGATGAGGTACGCCGGAGTGTAGAGCCGCTCCAGGTCCTTGTCGGTGATGAGCCCGCGCATCGGCTCGATGATGTCCTCGGCGCCGCGCGGGGCGAGCAGCTCCGCGGCCCGCACGCGCACCTGCAACTCGCCAGCGGCGATGCCCGCGAGCAGCGGCCCGTTCTCCCCGGGCACCAGCTTGTCCAACGCCTCCAGCGCGGCGACGGCGACGACGACTTCCTCGTCCTGCACGCGCTTGAGCAGCGGCGAGCGCAGCGTCTCCACCGGGGCGTGCACGGAGCCCTTGGCGCCCAGCACGCGCACCGACGGGTGCGTGGACGCGAGGGCCGCCAGGTGCGGCTCCGGCTTCTCCTTGCCGACCAGCTTCACCCACGCTTCGTACGCGGCGGTGGCCACGCCCGCGTCGCGGTCCTCCACGGACTTCTTCAGGCGCTCCTGCGCCCAGCCCTCGGTGCCGCGCTGCGAGAGGACTTCCACCGCGCGGCCGCGCAGGTCCGGGAAGCGGCCGGCGAGCGCCCGGTCCAACGCCTTCTCCGGCACCTTCTCGTTCCACGCCCACAGCGTGCGGAAGGCCTCGCCGCGCACCTTGGCGGACTCGTCCTCCAGCGCGTCGCCGAGCAGCGGCTCCGCGCCCTGCGTCGCCGCGCCCAGCTTCACCAGCCGGTCCAGGCCGCGCACGCGCACGTCCTCGTGGCCGGAGCGCAGCGCCGCCTCGGCGGAGGACAGCGGCGCCTCCACGTCCAGCGTCACCACCGCGTCCAGCGCGGCGGCGCGCACGTCCGCGTCCTCGTCGTCCAGCATCCACACCAGCCGCTCGCGAGCGCGGGCGTCCTGGAGCGCCTGGAGGGCGGCGGCGGCCTGACGGCGGATGGGGGCTTCCGGCTCGCGGGAGAGCTGGAGCAGCGCGCCCAGCGCCCGCGCGTCACCCAGCTGCGCGAGGCCGCGAGCACCGCGCACGGCGGTGTCCGGCGTGCGGCAGGCCATCGCGGCCAGCAGCGGCTCCAGGTCACTCTCCGCCAGCGCGCCACCGACGGCGCCCTGCGCGGGCATCGCGTCGCGAGCGGCCTGCACGTCCGCGTCGGTGATTGTCAGGGCGGCGCCGCTCGGGCCGCGCGAGCGCGCGACGAGTCGCCGGGCCACGTCCTTGACGGAGCGGGCGAAGTCCTCGTCGCGAGCCTCCAGCGCATGGGCCAAGGCCCGGCGCTCCAGCACGCGGATGGTGAAGGCCACGCGGCGCACGTCCGCGTCCGCGTCGTCCAGCGCCCGAGCCACCAGCGGCTGGAGCTGCGGATGACCCAACAGGCCCGCTCCGGCGGCGCGGATGAGCACCTCCACGCGAAGCCGCGCGGGGCCGCGCTCGAAGGCGGTGCGCAGGGGCTCGGTGTTTCCGCCCGGTGTCACCTCGGAGAGCGCGTCCAGGGCGGCCAGGCCCACGGCGGCCTCGGTCTCGCTCAGCTTGCCGGCGATGAGGCCGGGCACCAGCGGAGAGGTGCCGCCCAGCTTCGCGAGCCGGCGCAGGCCCGCCACGCGCATGTCCACGAAGCGCGAGTCCAGCGCGGCGCGGGGCGCGGCCAGGGGCGACTCCGTCTCCAGCACGTCGAGCGCCTTGAGGGCCTCCTCGCGCACCTGGGGATGGTCGTCGTTGAGCCGCTCGCGCAGCTTGGGGCGCGCGGCGGTGCGGCCCCTGGCGGCCAGCTCGCGGGCGGCGAGGCGACGCACCTCCGCCTCCTTGTCCGAGCCGAGCACCTGGAGCACGAACTCCAGCGCCTCCGGCTCGTCCAGCGCGGCGGCCTCGCGCACGGCGGCCTCGCGCTTGGGACGGCCGGCCTTCACCGACTCCGTGAGGAGGTCCAGGCCGTGCTGCGAGATGTCCTGGTCATTGCCCGGCTTGCCGTCCGTCTCGATGCCGAAGCGGAACGCACGCCGGTCGTCGCTCGCGGTGAAGACGGAGCCCAGCGCCGTGCGCGCCGCGCGCGGGTTGGCGGGCGGCATGAAGGCCAGCGCATTCACCGGCTTGCTGCCGCAGTCGAACGTGCGCGGCTTGCGGCGCTCGTCCACCCGCCACACCTTCACCTTGCCGTCGCTGCCCGCGGACCAGATGCGGTCTGAAGGCTCCTCGTCGTCCTTCGCGGCGGGCGTGGGCGGGAAGAGCAGGGCGAGCACGGAGCCGGCATGGCCGGAGTCCTTGTCGCCGCGCACCTCGAACTCCACCGCGCCGACGAGGTACCAGAGGCGCAGCTTGCCGTCGTCGCCACCGGAGACGAGCCGTCCGTCGCGAGGCGTGAAGGCCAGCGCGCGCACCGCGCCCTCATGGCCCACCATGTCCCGGCGCTCACCGGAGGCGCGCGTGAAGGAGCGCACCACGCCGTCGTCACCCGCCGTCGCGACATACGTCCCGGACGGGTCCACCGCCACGGCGCGCAGCGGCTGGGGCGACGCCTTCCACTCGTGCAGCTTGCGCGTGGAGTCCCACTCCCAGCCGCGCACCACGCCATCCGCGCCCGCGCTGAAGAGGACCTTGCCGTCCGGACTGGAGGCGAGCGCGGTGACACCGCCGGGGTGCGCACCCTCGAGCTGCCACTGCACGTTGCCGTCGGCGTGGGTGCCGAAGCGCAGCGTGCCGTCCGCGCAGGCGGCGGCGAAGCGCTCACCCGACAGGGCCAGGGCATTCACGGCGGCGGGGAGCTCGGTGCTCCACAGCACCTTGTTGGTGCCCGGCTCGAACGCGGTGACGTGGCTTGCGGCGGAGGCGCGAGCGCCGCCGAGCAGCAGCACCCGGGGGGTGGCCGCGAGGGCTCGGAGCTTCTCGATGTTGTAGATGGCCAGGACAATCATGGTGTTCTTTCGAGGCTCGTTGGGAGCAAGTGACGCGAGGCTCAGAGGCCCCCGAGCTGCGCGCTCGGATGCGCCGTGCGCAGCTGGACCAGGGACGCAAGACAGCTCTGCCACTCACCCTTCGCCAGCGAGCCGGTGAACTCCCCCAGCACGGGCGACACGACGCGGGCGAAGTTCTCGTCCTCCAGGCCCAAGTCCCGCACCAGCTCAATCACGCGGCGCTTGGCGACGCTGGCCGACAGGCGCTTCTGCACCTCGCCCTCGCGCGCTTCCTTCGCCCGGCCCGGAGGCAGGCCGAACAGCATCTTGCGCAGGAAGTCCCGCAGCGCCGCGACGTCCGCGAAGCGCTCGCCGCCACCCGCCGACGGAGCCTCCTTCGCGCCCGCCGGCTTCCAGCCCTCCGGCAGGTGCGTGGGACGGTGCTTCTCCCAGAGCAGGCGCACCGCGAACAGGCCCACCTCGCGGTCCGCGCTCTGCATCAGCCACGCGAGCCGCTCCGCGCCGCCCAGCCGCGCGTAGTGCCGACGGATGAGCTCCACCGCCACTTCGCGCGTGCTGCGCTTGGTGCTCTCCGTGAGGGAGAAGACCTTCACCGCGTCCAGCTCCTCCGGGTGCAGCACGTAGCGGGCGTCAGCGCCGTCCTCGCCCGCGCGCAACAGCGCGTCATAGGCCAGGTTGCGAATCTCCTTCGCCTCCGACTCGGCCAGCTCGTACACCCGCGTGTGCCAGCCCCAGGCGCGCAGCTCCGCGCGGGTGATGGCCAGGGCGAAGCGGCGCACGTCGTCGCGCGCGTCGAACAGCGCGGGCCACAGCTTCTCCGGCGTGTACGCCTTGCGAGGCGCCTTCGGCTTGAGCTCGTACGACTTCGACTCCGGCTGCTCCGGGCCGATGACGGGGTGGTGGCAGCGCAGGTACGTCTGGGCGAACGTGCGCACGGGCACCGGCTGCTTGGCCCCCAGCGCCAGCTCGAACAGGCGCTCCAGGCCCGCCGCCGCGTCACCCGTGTCGCTGAAGTCCGCCGGCACCACGTACTCCAGCAGGTAGCGGTGGGCGAAGTCGTGCAGCGTCGGGTCCGCCCGGCGCGCGAGCGCCAGCAGCCAGGGCACCGTGAGCTGCCGCGCGGTGAACAGCTTGCGGTTGCCCAACAGCGCCAGCGCCACTTCCCGGTGCTTCGCGCTGAAGACCAGCCCCTTCACCTTCTCCACGTCCAGGCCCGGCAGGCTGTCCGCGCGCTTCAGCCACGTCGCCATCTGGTCGCCGAACGTCGGGTTCGCCGCCTTGTCCAGCAACCACTCCGGACCTATGACCGCGGGCGTGTAGGCCGACAGCGCCTTCACCACCAGCCCCTCCACCGGGTAGCGCTTCTTCTTCAGGCGCGGGTCCTCGAGCAGCTCCTTCCAGAAGGCCACCGGCATCTCCCCGGCGGCGTACTTGGAGGACACGAAGCCCTTGGCCCAGTTGAGCTGCTCGGAGGTGCCCAGGTACATGTCCCGCAGGAAGCCCGACGTCAGCTCCGCGCGGTCGAACGACTGCTCCAGCGACTTCGCCGCGAAGGCCGCCGTCGGCTTGTACGACAGCAGCCGGCCCAGCAGCTCCAGCCCCAGCTCGCGCGGGTTGCGCTTCTCCAGCACCGCGGCGGCGAAGGACTTCACGTCGCTCTCGCCCCGGGCCACCAGCTCCGCCAGCCGGTCCGCCGGCAGGTCCTGCGCGTGCGCCCGCGCGTACTCAATCGCGTACGTGCGCGCCTTGCCACTGGGAGACAACAGCAACGCGAGCACCGCTTCGTGCAGGCCCAGCGCGCGCAGCTTGCCCTGGTGGAACTCCGGCGAGCCCTGCAGCGTCTCCACCAGGAAGTCGTGCGCGCTGCCCAGCGGCCTGCGCGCGAGCCGGTCCAACCACGCGGGCGTCACCTTGCGCAGCGTCTCCGGGAAGTCCTTGCGCAGGCCCTGGATGGCGAAGCGCGCGGCCGGGTCCGACAGACACGTGTCGAGCAGCCGCATCAGCGGGTCCGGCGAGCGCTTCCACGCGTCGGGGAACGCGCGGTGCTTCAGCGTGTCGTTCGGCGGCTGGATGGCGAAGCTGCTGGCGGTGTAGCTGCCGCTGCCGTGGGCCCAGATGTGGTGGGCCACCCAGACGGAGTACCAGGTCGTGTCCTCGTCGTAGTGACGCAGCACCTCCGCGGCGAACTGCGGATACAGCTCCGGGACGGCGGCTCCCAGGTGGCGCAGGTAGCGCCACGCGCGGCGGCGCAGGTACTGGAGCGTGCCGCCGGAGACCTCGTGCCGGTACGCCTGCCGGCGCTCCACGTCGAAGCGCCAGGCGAGCACGCCGAACAGCTCCGCGTCGTGGTTGGCTTCCGCCAGCTTGTAGATGCGCTTGAGGCCGCCCCACAGGCCGAACTTCAGGTCGGCCGCGCGCGCCACCTCCAGGATGACGGCGCGGGAGGCGTCGGTGTTCTTCGCGTAGAGCGAGACGAGCAGGTCCGCCAGCGCGAGCCGCGCGGGCTGGGGCAGGTCCTTCTGCGCCTGGAAGCGCTGCCACGCCTCGGCGGAGGCCTCGCGGCGACTGGCGGAGTTGTAGCGGGCCTGCGCCTGGGAGAGCGAGCGCAGCAGCTTCTCGAAGGTGAAGGCGTCCTTGGGCGGGGCCTTGCCTTCCTCGGGCTCGGGCTCCGACTGCTCGAGGAGGGCGAGCACGGCATCGGCCAGGTCCGGCGACTCCGCCTGGGCCAACCGCTCGAGGTCTGCTGCGTTCAGCGCATCGCTCGTCGACATGGGCCTGGGGACTTACCACAAGCCGCCTGCCTGGACAGCGATGGAGCGCTCGCGCCTGGGAGTTCTCGGTTTCGGCTGTTCCGCGAGTCCACCAAGCCAGCGAGCCACCGAGCCCGGCTACGAGCCCAGGTCGAACAAATCTCCGCCCCCACCGAACATGGAGCGGTTCTTCCGGCTGTCGAAGTACGTCAGGTCCACGAGCAGCGCGGTGGCCAGCACCATTTGACGCAGCCTGCCGTCGTTGCACGCGGGCTGGAAGTCCAGGCTGAAGTTGTCCGCGTCGCTGAAGGCCTCCTGCAGGAGCCCGCTCCACTTCTTGCGGATGACGGCGACCTCTTCACCGCGCTGGAGGATGCGGAACGTCCAGGGCTTGAAAAGGGGGCCCTCCGCGGTGGCCATCAGCACGCCCGCGGGCGAGAGGATGTCGAACTGGCGGCCGAAGAAGCGGAAGCGCTGGACGATGGTGCCCATGAGCCGGCCGTCCCACGCCGTCACCTCCGCGCGCGCGAAGAGGATGTGCCAGGGCAGCTCCATCGCCAGGGCCAGCGTGCCGCCCACCGTCATGCACTCCAGCCGCGCGCGGTAGAAGGGCCAGAAGTTGCGCTTGAGCCGCGACGCCCAGCCCTCGCCCGTCTCGCCCACGTACACGGTGTTGCGGCCCTCCGCGTCGCACACCTCGTAGCGGTTCTTCCCCTCCCAGCCGATGAGGATTTCGAGCGCCTCCCGGAACTGGCGCATGCGCACCTGGGCCGCCGTCAGCACGGCCTCCAGCGACAGGCGCAGCTCCACGCTCATGTAGCGCGGGTCTCCCGGAGGGCCCTTGCCGGCGAGCATCTCCTGGGGCGGCTCTTCCTGGAGCTGGGGGCCTCCCTGCTCATCCGCCTTGGGACGCGGCGCGCGCGCGCCCCAGTCCAGCTCCAGCTCCGCGTCGTTCCCGGCCCATGGCTTGTTGCCCATGTCGCGGAGCCTTAAGCGGCGCCCCCACGGGACGCAAACGGGGCGCTTCGGACCTCAGGGGGAGTCCGGCAGGGGAAGCCAGACAGGAGGGAGGTCCAGCGTGACGGCGCCCTGGGCGGGCAGGTCCACCTCGCCTCGGTGGATGACCCAGCTCGGGCTCATGTGGTTCCTGCCCATCACGACGTAGGTGTAGTGGCCCGCGGGCAGGCGCTCGAACGTGGAGTCGAAGTCCGACGCGGAGGCAATCCCCAGCGCGTCCGAGTAGCGCTCCAGCTCGCCCATGTCCTTCGGGACGGGCACGGTGCCGGAGAACAGGTGGTAGCGCACGGCCATCACCGAGGAGGTCGGGTTCATGACGGCGAAGGGCGGAGGGCGCAGCTTCAGCGACGCGCCGCCGGTCAGCGCCTGGAGGTGGAGCTCCTTGCGCTCGCCAGGGCCCAGCTTCACGCGCTGGGGCATGAAGCGGAGGGTGTCTCCCCGGGACGACGTCGCCGCCCTGGCCACGAGGGAGTACTCCCCGGGCGCCAGGCCCGTCGCGTGGAAGGCGCCCCCGTCCTCTTCCATCATGATGGAGTCCGAGCCGATGGGGGACAGGGGGTGCAGGTGGAGGAAGGTGCTGATGAGCCTGCCCTCGTGGTCCTTCACCGTGCCGTCCAGCCGGGCGCCCGTGAGCAGGCGCAGCTCCAGCGTCGTCTCGCCCGGGCCCACCTGCTGGCTCAGCGGCAGGTAGTCCGGGTGGGAGAGCTCCACGCGGAAGGCGGTGCCCGCCTCCAGGGGCGGCAGCACGAAGGCGCCATCGGGGCCGGTGCGCGCGTGCGCCAGGGACTGGGTCTCCTCCGATGCGTCTTCCTCGCCCGAGGACGCGGGGACGACGACGTTCGCCTGCACCTCCACGCCGACCACCGGTGTGGACGTCGCCGCGTCCAGCACCCGGCCGCGCAGCCGGCGTCCCGCCTTGAGGACCACGTCACCCAGGTCCGTGTCCCGCCCCGCCTCCACCTGGACTTCCCGCAGCACGCGCGTGAGGCCCGGCGCCTCCAGCGTCACCCACACTCGGCCCGGCTCCTCCACGGCGATGTGGAAGGTGCCGTTCGGCTCGCGAAAGGACTCCTCGTTGACGTCGAAGCGGGTGATGGGCGTTCCGTCCTCGCGCACCAGCCGGCCCCGGATGCCGCCCTGGTAGCGCAGCACCAGCCTCACGTTCGTCGTCCCGGCCGCCACGAGCACCTGGGGCGTTCGCGAGCGGGCCCCGTCTTCGTCCTGAAGCGGCTCCGCCATCAACTCGAAGCCCTCCTTCCTGACGCTGAGCTTGCACGCGCCCGGCGACAGGTGGTCGAACGTGAAGCGCCCCTGCGCATCCGTGGTGACGCTGGAGCCGTCATGCAGGGCGTAGCGCCCATGGTGGAGGAACCTCGGCTGGAGCGTCTGCTCGCTCAAGACGTATGCGTGCACGTCGGCGCCGGACATCGGCTTGCCCGCTTCGTCCACGACGAGGCCCGACAGCGACAGCCCCGGCTCCAGGCTCAGCGTCACCGTCTTCGTCTCCGCGCCCTGGAGCACGACGGGGAGCCGCGCGCGTGGCGGGCCCCCCCGGGTGCGGAAGGCTCGCAGGGAGTACCGGCCCGGAGGCAGGCCCCGCAGGCTGAAGTGGCCCAGCTCGTCGCTGGTGACCTCGGCGGAGGAGGCGGAGTCCTGGCCGTCTTCCCACAGCGAGACTTGAATCGACGACAGCGGAGCGCCGCTGGTGTTCACCACGGTGCCCTCCACGCTCGCGCCCCGCCGCATCACCAGGCGCACGTCCCGGGAGGGGGCCTGCGCCTCCTTCCACTCCGTCTCCAGGAAGCCTGGCGCCTGCGCCTTGAGGCGATGGAGCCCCGGCTCGCTCAGGTTGAGCACGAAGCGCCCCTCCTCTTCGGTGGAGGCGTAGGCCGTCTCCGCGTTGTTGGCGAAGTCGTCCAGGTCCTCGGCGGAGTCCGGGGTGCCGTCGCGCCGCGGCCCTGGCCCGGTGCGCCACTTCATGGCGGTGACATCCGCCTCCGTCAGCGGGTTTCCCTCCGTGTCGGTGACGAGCCCCTCCAGGACGAACGCGCGCTTCAGGGTGAAGTCCAGCGGCGCCGGCTTCTGTGTCACCACCACGTCGCTCACCGAGAGCTGCTGATAGCCCTCGGCGAACACCGAGAAGTCGTTGTGGCCCAGCGTCGCGGAGTGGAACACGAAGCGCCCGTCCGCCCCGGTGTCGACCTGGGTGGTCATGGACACGTCTCCGTGGGTGTCCAGCGTCACCTTCGCGTCGGGGACAGGTTGCCCCGCCTCGTCGCGCACCACGCCCTCCACCGTGACGACGGTGCCCAGGTGCACCGTCACCTCCGCCTCGGCCTGCTCCTCCGCGAGCGTGGTCTCCGTCTGCCCCCGGTGGTCGCCCTGCTCCGCCCGCAACACGTAGTCGCCCGGTGCCACGTCCTCCAGGACGAAGCGCCCCTGGGCATCCGTGATGCTGGTGAAGGGGGACTCGGCGTCAGGCTCTGGCTCGTACTCGCCATCGTGGACCCGCACCCGCACGCCCGCGACGGGGCGCTCGTCCAGGAGCACCTGGCCCACGATGCGCCGGGGCCGGTGCAGCACCAGGTCCTCGGCCGAGAGGTCCTCCGCGATGAGGTCCGTCAGGTGCGCCGTCAAGAACCCCGGACTGGAGACGACCAGCGCGTAGTCGCCAGGAGGCAGGGGCCCCACGCGGAAGCGTCCCTCCGAGTCGGTGCGGGTCTCGAAGTAGCGCGAGTGCTCGGCGTGGAAGAGCGTCACGCTGGCGTCCGCCACGGGCCGCACGGCCTCGTCCACCACGCGGCTGGTGAACACGTCGCTCGGCTGGAGGATGAGCTCCACGGCCTGTGAGCTCGTCGCCACGTCGAGCTCCAGCGCGGAGCCCTGGGGCCCCATGGCCCACAGCGCGACGCTGCCCTCGGGCAGGCCTTCCAGCACGAAGGTGCCGTCCTCCGCCGTGGTGGCGCGCGTCAGCAGGGGCGCGGCGCCGCGCCCTTCGTCGATGAGGCCGCGCAGCGCGAGCAGGGCCTGGGGGTCCACGCAGGCCGAGGAGGACAGGGGCGTCTCGGCGTCCTGGCCGCAGGGGAGGGCGGACAGCGATTCGCCGGGCAGGGCTCGCGACGCGGAGACCTCCACGCCCCGGACGGGCGCCCCTTCGTCGGTGAGCACGCGGCCCCGGAGGGACAGCGCGCCGCGCGGCGGAGGCGAGGGCTCGCGGGGGCCGGGCAGCTCCCGGGAGGTTGGCCTGGAGGTGGAGGGCGCGTCGTCGCCGTCGGAGGGCGCGCGGAAGGTGATGACGGCGATGACCGAGCTCAGGCCAATCACCCCGAGCATGAGCCCCACCATGGCTGGCCTTCGCATGGACCCCTCCCGTTGGCCCCCCAGGCTAGCAGGGCGCTCGGGGCGAAGTCGCCGGGGGCTCAGGTGCGGGCGGGGAGCGACTCCAGGCGGGCCTTCTCGGTGGCGATGAGGTCCCGGACGTAGTCACGCAGGACGGCGACGTCGTTGAAGCCGTTGATGTCCACCGGGGGCATGACCTGCACGTGGCAGTGGGCGGAGGTCTGCATCACCAGGCCGTGCTTGGGCAGGACGCGCGCCGTGCCGGTGAGGACGATGGGGATGACGGGGCAGCGCATCTTCAGGGCCAGCGCGAAGGCGCCATCCTTGAAGGGCTTGAGCTGGCCGTCCGCGGAGCGCGTGCCCTCCGGGAACATGAGGATGGGGACGCCGCGCTCCAGCCAGCGCTCACTCAGCCGCATCATCTGGATGATGCTCGGCTTGTCGCCGCGCACCAGGGGCACGTAGCGGTTGAGGCTCATGTTCCAGCCGATGAGCGGCAGCCGGAAGTTGGCCTGCTTGGAGACCCACTTGAAGGGGCTGTACAGGCCGAAGAGGACGAGGATGTCGCCCAGCGACTCGTGGTTGGCCACGAGCACCGCGGGGCTGTTCCACGGCAGGTGCTCGCGGCCGTCCACCCGCAGGTGCCACAGCGGGTTGACGTAGAAATACAGCTGCGCCCAGAAGCACGAGTACAGGTGCAGCACCCGGCCGTTGCGGTCGAACGGCGTGGTGACAGCCCACACCACGACGGCGCCGAGGAAGAGCACCACGCTGGAGAGCGCGAGGAACGCCCAGAAGAGGATGGAGAACAGGAGTCGAATGGCGCCCGCAGTGTGCCACAGGGTTTCGAGGGGTGGGGAAGTGAGTTGTCACGCCCGCGCGTGCGGAGTGTTCGCGGGTGGCCGTGCCCATGGGCGCGTCAGGTCCACGGCGAGCTGGAGCTCCGGCGACGCCAGCCGTGGCAGCACGACGAGCCGCGTGTCCTCCAGGGTGACGACGGGGAGCGGGCGCTCCACCTCCAGGAGCAGGGCCCCTCGGGCCGTCAGCCGGGGCGAGGCATGCGCCAGCTCCACCGCGCCCAGCACCATGAACAGATGGGAGCCCGGCTCCAGGAGCAGCTCCCTCCTGGGGGCGAGCACGTGCTCCTGTCCCCGCAGCAGCCACGCGCGGCGCTCCTTGCGGCCCAGGTGGGAATAGCGGAGCCGGCCCCGGACCAGGTCGTCGAAGCGGCGCTCCGCGAAGGTGCCCCAGACCCGCCGGCTCAGGTCCGCGTCCGACTCCAGCAGCTCGCGCAGCGCGGCGCCCGGAATCCGCACCACGGTGGACGCCGACGCCGTGCGCACCGAGGCGGAGCGCCGCCCGCCCGCGAGCGTGGACTGCTCTCCGAACACCGTGCCGCTGCCGAGCTGGTTCACCAGGTCCTCGTCGGCGCCGTGGGTGGCGAGCACGTAGGCGGCGCCGCGCGCCAGCAGGTACAGCTCATCGCTCATGTCGCCCTGGCGGAAGACGAAGTGGCCCGCGGGCAGCTCCTGCACCTGGGCGCGCGCGGCGAGCGACTCCAGCGCGCGCGTGTCGAAGTGGGCGAACAGCGGAGAGGCGCGCAGCTGTCGGGCCACCGTCGAGCGCAGCAGGCGAGAGCCTCCGGGCAGCCGGTATGCGAGCTTCATGGCCGGCTCCACGGGCTTGCGCAGGACGCGCCCGCTCATGACGCGCAGGACGCTGAGGACGTTGCCCATCGTCACCGGCGCGAGCGTCAGCAGCCCATGCCCCAGCGTGTAGCCCGGGTTGGTTTCGAGGAAGAAGCGCGCGGACCGCTTGTCGCACTGTTGCCAGTAGTCCTGCTCCACCTCGGACTCGCGGGTGCGCCAGCCCACGTGGCGCAGCAGCGGGTTGCGCGCGTCGACAGGGGCCAGTCCGAACTGGGTGCCCAGCTCGGCCAGGAAGTCGCGCAGCCTGGGCGGCACGGGCTGTTCGTGACGCGGCCACAGCTCGTCGCAGTACTTCGCGAGCAGGGCATAGCTGGACGGGTGCACCAGCGCGCCCAGGTAGTACGCGGGGCGGCCCGGGTGGCGGAGCAGATATCTGAGGATGAGGGACAACCCGAAGCGCGTGTTGGTGTTGCCACCCCGGTAGGCGCGCAGCGAGCCGGCCTCCGCGCGGAACACTGCCGTCGTCACGCCGTTCAGTTGCTTCTCGAAGACGTGCAGTGCGAAGTAGCCGACGAGTGTGCCCTCGTCGTTGCGGTGGAGCTGAATCCAGGTGTGCTCGGCGGTGGAGTCCACCACGTACTTCGCGAAGCCCTCGCGCTCGACTCCCTCGAAGATTTCCTGGTGCACGGCGTACAGCGCGTCCGTCAGGCGTCGCCGCTGCTCGGTGGACAGGGACTGGGGGGTGACGACCTCGGTGCTCGCGATACGGGACATGGTGGGGCGGCTCTCCGTTCTTCTGGCGGCGGACCAGTGCGGCTCCGCTGCCAGGTAAGTCCGGACACGCCGCGCGACGGTGCTCCCGAGCGTGGATGCCGAGTCCTCAACGTCGAGCGCGTTTCAGGGCCTGCGCGCGCGTTCGAAGATGATGCGAGCCCTTGTACGAAGGTCTGGTTCGTTCCCTGGCCCTGTTGAGTGGGCGCGAGGCGGACGAACGGGATTCACTGCTTGACGGCCTGCCATGTCGGCGTCACGTCGCGCACCACCGTGCCCGCCTCGGGGATGTCGATGTCCTCGCGATGGCTGCCGCGCCAGTCGTTGGTGATGAGGATGAGCGTCAGCTTTCCGGACGGGAGGTTCCGGAAGGTCCTCGTTCCCTCCTTGCTGACTTCATGAGGAAGGGAGCGTTCGCGCAGTGACGAGAGGTCGTAGCCCTGTCTGGGCCAGGGGGCCTCACTGGGGACGAGCGCCAGGGTGAAGAGCAGGGGGCTGCTCACGCGCAGCTCCAGGGTGGCGCCTTCGGAGCGCGCCTTCAACGTGATGGAGACTCCACCGCTCGCGGGAATCTGGACGCGCCGCGACTCGTAGCTTTCCAGATGCCCTTCGCCTGCGGAGGCGTGCACCCGCCAGGTGCCTGGCGCGATGTTTTTCACGACGAAGGGGCTCTCGGCGGGGACCTCGATGCTGTAGGGGGGCGACTCCTCGTCTTCGCGGTCCAGGAAGACGGTCGCACTCGTGGGCTGACCCTTCGCGTCCAGGACGGAGAACTCCACCCGCGCGCCCTTCTCCAGACGCACCGTGAGGTCCTCCTGAGAACCAGGGGGCAGGTTCAGCTTCGTGGAGAGATAGCCGTGGGCCTGGACGTTCAGCGTGGCGGAGCGCTCGTCCACACGCTCGATGGTGAAGCTCCCATCCTCCTCGGTGTAGGCCTGGGTCCAGGTTGAGGAGGGGTGGAGCCTCACGCTGTCGGAGTGTTCCATGTCCGGGACGAGCAGGGCGCTCTCCACGGGAGCAGAGGTCTCCGCGTCCAGCACGCGTCCGGCCACCTTGCGTCCCGCGCTCATCCGAAGCTCGCCCAGGTCCACCACCTCCGTGTCGTGAGGCACCTCGACCTGACGGAACACCGGCGCCAGGTCCTTCGCCTGAAGGATGACGGGCCACGAGCCCGCGCCCACCACGTCCAATGAGAACTCACCTCGGGGATGCTCCACGACCTCCCGCATGAGCCGGAAGCGCGTGAGGGGCTCGCCGTCCGGGCCCACCACGCGCCCGTGGATGCGCGCCTGTCGCGACATGACGAGGCGGACAGGGGGGCCGCCTTCATGGGCATGCAGTGAGTCGAGCCCGGGTTTCCCGCCGGTGGACAGGTGGGGGGCGAGGCGAAAGGACTCCTTCTTCACGCGCAGTTCCACGTCCTGGCTCGGCAGGTTGCGCAGCGTGAAGCGCCCGTCCGTCCCGGTCCGCGTGAGGAGGTCCACGGTGTGGTGGCGATAGCCCGCGCGCCACTTGGGGGTGGAGTCCGGCGGAGGCTCGAGGAAGACGTCAGCTCCGGAGAGCGGTTGCCCCTGGGTGTCCACCACGGTGCCCGACAGCGTCCAGCCCGCCGCGAGGCGCAGGTCCACGTGGGTCTCCTGCCGCTCTCTCAGCTCCAGGTGTCGGGTGACGAAGCGCTCCACGGCGCCGGATTCATGGATGGCCTCGAGTACGTACCGTCCTGGCTTCATGCCCCCGAACGCATAGTGGCCCTGTGCGTCGGTCCGAGTCTCACTCAGCACGTCCGGCCCGGGGCTGCTCGTCGTGCCTTCTTCGGGAGGTTCGCTCGACAGGCGCACGAGGAGCCCGGACAGGGGCGTGTCCAACTCGTCGAAGACCCCGCCGGAGACAGTGGCTCCTCGTTTCAAGACCCAGCGGACCTGGGTGTCGGGGGCGCGGACCTGGAGTTCCTCCATGCGGAAGCGAGGCTCGTCGAGCAGCTTCAGGAGGAAGGACCCCGGCGTGGGGAAGTTCAGGTGGAACCGGCCCTGTTCATCCGACGTGGCCTCGTAGGGCGCGAGGAGGAGCGTGTCGTCGGTGTCCTCGGAAGGAGGGTTGTCGACGGTGATGCGCACGTCCGGGACGGGGCTGCCTGCTTCATCGACGAGGACCCCGTCGACCCAGAGTGGGATGCGCAGCGTGAAGTCGAGCTGCTTCGTGTCGGGGCTCAGCTCCGCGAGGGATTCGCCGGTGGGAAAGTGTCGCGGGGAGGTGAGCTCCAGCTCATGGGGAGCCAGGGCCAGCGGGCCGAGCCGATAGTGGCCCGTGGCATCCGTGGTCGTCTTCACGTACCGGGGCTGGAATCCGCGCTCCTGGATGTGGACGAGTGCGCCCTCGATGGCGGCTCCGGCTTCGTCCTTCACGGTGCCTTCCAGCATGGCCCCAGGGCTCAGGTTCAGGATGACCTCCTCCTTGGAGTCGTGGGTCCACATGTGGACCTCGGCCCTGCCGTGATGCTCGCCCTGGGTGGCCTCGAGCCGGAACATTCGAATGGAGAGCGCCTCGAAGGTGAAGCGCCCCTGGGCGTCCGTGGTCTCCTGCTTCGAGGACAGCAGGGGAGGGACGATGCCCCGCTCGTTGAAGGTGATGTCTCGCAGGTGGACTGTCGCGTGGGGGACGGGGGCGCCCTGTCGCATCACTCGACCGACGATGCGATGGGGACGCAGGAGCTTCACGGGCTCGGCGAACCAGGAGTTCTTGAGGTCGGGAATCCAGCCGTCCCTGGAGAAGGCGAGGGCGTAGTCTCCGACCGGCAGCGGGCCGATGCGATAGCGACCGTCCGCGTCCGTCTCCACGTCGAAGAAGCGCGTGAAGCCTTGATGCACGGCCGTCACCTGGACCTGGGGCAGGGCCGCGAGGTCCTCGTCGATGACCTGTCCCTCCAGGAACACGCCGTCTTCGAGCCGGAGCTGGAGTCCCTCCGTTCCCGCGACGACTCCCGGTTGCAGCCGCGCACCTCGCGGGTCGAGGGCCCAGAGGGTGAAGGTTCCTTCGGGGAGCTGGTCGAGGGTGAAGCGGCCCTCCGTATCCGTGACGGTCTCCGCATACAGAGGGGCTTCTCCTTGTCGGGAGAGGAGCAGCTCCAGCGTGGTGGCGGGTTCCGTGAAGAAGCAATCCGCGAAGTCGTGACGGTCTCCGCGACGGTGGGGCAGCACGTCCTCACACGTCAGCTCGGAGAGCGTCTGATGTGCTTCGGAGCGCGTGGCGGAGATGCGGACTCCCGCGAGGGGACCGTGGTCTCCGTGCACGATGCCTTGGATGCGCAGTGCACCTTCGACCCGTAGCGCGGGCGCGGGGAGGATGAGGCCCGTGCTCTTTCGAGGCGCGGGGGCTCGGCGAGAGGTGGGCGCATCTCCTGACCTCAGGAGGTAGGGCACTCCCAGCGTGCCCAGCAGCGTGAGCACTCCGAGGATGAGCGCCACCCGTCGCCACTTGTGCATGTCTCGTCCACTCGCCACGTCCGTGAGCGTAGCAGTGGAGGCCCCCGGGGCGCTGACGCGAACCTCGCGGGCTCCTCACCTACGTGCGTGTCGTGTGTCGATGCGATTCGTGAGACTCGACAAGTCTCTACGGGGTGAGGCGCTTGAACCGCTGCCATGCAGGCGTCACGTCGCGCAACACCGTGCCTTCCTCGGGGATGTCGATGAGTTCCCAGTGGATGTATTCCTGGTTCGGCCTCATCAGGACGAGCGTCACCTTGCCAGGAGGCAGGTCTCGAAAAACCCTGGCTCCGGAGTCGCCGAGCTGGCTGGGCAGTCCACGGCTCTCCAGCCCACTGACGTCACTGGCGCTCTCTGGCAGAGGGACTTCACCCACGAGGAGGATGGGGCTCAAGCTGTCATCGGTCTTCACCCCCAGCTTCAGGGTTGCCCCTTCGTGCCGGGCCTTCAGGGTGATGGCAACCCTCCCGCTCGCTGGAACCTGGACGCGTTGGGGTGCGTAGGTGGCGAGACGCTTGAGGCGAGCGACGGCGCGCACCTGGTAATCGCCGGGTTCCAGGTCTCGCACGACGAGCTGGCCGTTCTCTGGGATTCGGATGGGGTAGGCGGCTATGGCCTCGCCATCGCGGTCCAGGTGGACGGTGGCACCGGTGGGCTGCCCCCGCGCATCCAGGACGGAGAACTCCACCCGCGCACCTCGCTCGAGGAGCACCGTGAGACCGTCCAGCGGACCGGGTGCCAACGTCAGTTGCTTCACAAGGTAGTCACTGGCCTCGATGAACAGGGTGAGGGGACGCTCCTCCACGTTGGGAAGCGAGAAGGAGCCATCCCGGGTTGTCTCCACCTGTGCCCCGAGACTTTGGAGTGGCTCTCCGCGCATCAGGTCTGGAGCGACGCGAAGTGTGGCGCCCTCGATGGGGGTGGACGTCTCCGCGTCCAGCACGCGCCCGGCCACCTGGCGTCCAGGGCTCATCCGCAGCTCGCCCAGGTCCACGACTTCAGACGCGTCATGCAGTTCGACGCCTCGGGATATCGGCGCCATGCCCCGTGCCGTGATATCGAGGCGGAGTGAGCCTGGGCTGTCCACGTTCACGGAGAACTCACCGCGTGGGTGCTTGACCTCCCAGGGCATCTTGAAGTGAGTGATGGGCTTTCCGTCGGGGCCCACGACGCGCCCCAGGACGCGCCCCTCCCGCTTCATGACCAGGCGCACGTGGGTGTCACCTTCGCGGACGAGAAAATCCCCGAGGTCGTGGTGGCCGCCCGTGGAGAGGTGGGGCGCGAAGCGGAAGCCCGTCTTCCATACGCGCAGCTTCAATCTTGGGTGCTGGAGGTTCCGCAGCGTGAAGCGTCCATCGGTCTGCGTACTGGCGGAGGGCGGCCCTTCACAGCTCGTCTGACGACGTCGCCATTCAGGCGTCTGCTCCGAAGTCTCGAGGATGCTGACCGCGGCTCCCGCGATGGGCTCGCCGGCGGTGTCCTCGACGATTCCCGACAGCGTCCAGCCCGCGGCGAGGCGCAGGTCCGCTTGCGCTTCTTCCTGGTCGCGCAGCTCCATCGATTGAGAGGCGCTGCGCTCCACGGCTTCGGATGCGTGGATGGCTTCGAGCACGTACTGCCCCGACTTGAGCCCCCCGAGCGTGTAATGGCCTTGTGGGTCCGTCGTGGTTCCGCTCACGGGGAACGCATCGGACTCCTTGCTCCACAGGCTCACGCTGACTTCAGGCAAGGGTGTCCCCAGCTCATCCCAGACCGTCCCCGCGATGCTCGTCCCCTTCTTCAGGACCCAGCGGACCTTCGTGTCGGGAGCCTGGACCTGAAGTGAGTCCTCCACGAAGTGCTCTGACTGGGCCTTCAGGGTGAAGGTGCCAGGCAAGGCGAAGTCCAGGTGGAACCGTCCCTCTCCATCCGACTGGGCGTGGTGGCTGGGAAGTGATGGGTCGAGGGGTTTTTGCGGCTCCTTGTGAATCTTGATGGTGACGTCCGGAATCGGGCGACCTGCCTCATCGAGGACGACGCCATCGACCCAGACGGTGGGGCGGAGCGTGAAGTCGAGTTGCTTCGCGCGGGGACCCAGCTCGGGGATGGCGTGCTTGATGCGAAAGTAGCCACCCTTCAAGACCTCGACCTCATGGGGCCTGAGGGGCAGAGGACCCGTCCGATAGTGGCCAGCGGCGTCGGTTCTCACACTCGCGGCTTCGTTGTGGTCGACGTCACTGACGGTGATGGTGGCTCCTTCGATGCCAGCTCCAGCCTCGTCCCGCACGGTTCCTTCAAGAAGGGCCGCACCGCCCAGCTCCAGGGTGACCTCGGACGAGGTCTCAGGGACCGTCAGGTCGACCTCGGCCAGGGCGTGTTGCTCGTTCTGGATGGCACTGAGCTGAAAGGGATGGGGCGGGATGTCTTCGAAGGTGAAGCGCCCCTGCTTGTCCGTGATGCGCATCGCGGTGGGAGGGCTCCTGGAGTACCGCCGGGTGACGTCATGCAGGGAGACCGTCACGTTGGGAGCGGAGGCGCCCTGGCTCAACACCTGGCCGGTGATGCGTCTGGGGCGAAGGAGTGTCAGGGGATTGTCGAGCCACTGGTTCTGCAACGTGGGAAGCCAGCCGTTTTTCGCGAAGGCGAGGGCATATTCTCCGGAAGGAAGCGGACCGATGCGGTAGCTGCCGTCCGTTCCCGTTTCCCCGTCGAAGAAGCGGGTCGACTCTTCATGCACGACCATCACCCGGACCTGGGTCAGGGGCGCGAGGTCCTCGTCGATGACCTGTCCCTCCAGGAACAAGGCTTCTCCGAGCCGGAGCTGAAGTCCCTCCGTGCCCGCCGCGACTTCCGGCTGGAGTCGTGCGTCGCGCGCTCCGATGACCCAGAGCGTGAAACGACCTTCGGGCAGGTTGTCGAGGGTGAAGCGACCGTCTTCCGTGGTGAGCGCCTCCGCGTACACGGGGGCTTCGCCCTGGCGTGCGAGGAGCAACTCCAGGGTGGTGTCTTCCTCATCGAAGAAGCACGCTGGAAACTTCGCGTGACTCCCGTCGGTGTGCCGCCGCAGCACCTGCGCGCAAGGTAGCTCGGAGAGGGTTTGACCTGGCTCGGGGAGCGTGGCCGTGACGCGGACCCCGGCCATGGGACCTTCATCTCCAACGACGATGCCTTGGATGCGCAGGGAGCCTTCGGCCCGTGGCGCGGGTGCAGGCAGGATGAGGCTTGTGCCCCCGCGAGGCGCGGAAGCTCGGGGCGCGGATGGGGCATCCCCGGGCTTTGGCGAGAGCCACATGCCCAGCGCCCCCGCCAGTGCCAGTGCTCCGAGTGTGACCGCCATCTTCCGCGACGTCCGCATACCGCCTCCGCTCGCCACGCTCACGACTGTAGCAACGGCTGTGGCCAGGGCACTGACACCCAGGTTGGGATTTGGTTCGCGCGGCGATGGTTTTTGTTGCGACGTGCTGTCGCACGACGGGGGTACGGGCGCATGTGCGGGGCCTCACCCGCGCACTCCCATGCCCGCTTCAGGGGAGTATTTGAGTCAGACGGCGCGGAGCGTGGCGGCGGAGTCTCTGGACTCCAGCGTTTGCGTCTGTGCGCCCTCGGCCTCGAACAGCTCGCGCAGCCAGGGGTGGCAGGTGAAGGCAATCACCTGCTGGTGCTCGGCGAGCTGAGCCAGGAGCTGGATGGCGCTCCGGGCCCGGCCAGGGTCGAAGTTCACCAGCACGTCGTCCACGATGAGCGGCAGCGCGCTCCGCGTCTCTCCGAAGTCGCGCACCACCGCGAGGCGGAAGGCGAGGTAGAGCTGCTCGCGGGTTCCTCGGGAGAGCTGGGCCGCGCTCCAGTCCCGCGCCCCGTCACTCACGCGCAGCTCACGCTCGTCACCTGCGGGGATGAACACGCGGCGGTAGCGCCCCTCCGTCAGCAGGGCGAAGTGCTCCGAGGCGAGCTGCACCACGCGCGGCTGCTGCTCCTCCTCGAAGCGCCGACGCGCGCGGCCCAGCAGGGCCAGCGCCAGCTTGTCCTCGGCGTAGCGCGTGGCGAGCTCCGCCACCTTCGCGCGCAGGGTCTCCTCCTGGATGCGCAGGCGCGCGAGCAGGTCGTCGTTCTCCCACTGCTCCAGCTGGTTCTGGGTGGCGCCCTGCTCGGTGAGCACCTCCTTCGATTTCTCCTGGGCCTCCGCATGTCGCGCGCGCACCTGGCTCAGCACCGTGCGCAGACCTTCTTCTCCGCCCAGGGCGCGCAGGGCCTCGCGGGCCTCGGTGTCGGACAGGCCCGTGCGAGCCTCGATGCGATGGGCCAGCTCTCGCGCGCGGTGGGTGAGCTCCGCGTACCGGTGTGCCTGCACGGCGCGTCGACGGAAGGTCTCCTCGTCACCGCCGCCTCCCTCGGCGAGCAACGCGGCGAGAGCGGCCTCCTCCGTGCGACACAGCTCATCGAGGCGGGCCTTCTCCTCACGCAGCTCGCGACGACGCTCCTCCGCCGCGCGCCGCTCCGTCTCCTGCGCGCGCGCCGCTTCCAGGGCCGCGTTCACTCGCATGACCACCAGGTCCATGGACCCTGATGACTGGGACACAGGCGCTTCAGCTTCGGGGAGGATGCCTTCCGCCGCCAACGCTCGCAGTCGTGAGACCACGTCCGCGCAGGCCGCTTCATCCGCGGACAGCGCCGCTTCGTCCGCGACCAGGTCCTGCCACCGCTGTCGCAGCGCCGAGGCATCTCGCCACAGGGCCAGCGCCGCCTGCGCGGGGAGCCCCGCCGGGAAACGTCGCGCCGACAGACACGCGGTCAACTCCGCGCTCAGTGACGCGTGTCGCGCCTCGTGCCCGCGCAGCAGCTCATCCGCCTGTCGTTCATCACGCAGGGCCAGGTCATGCGTGGCGCGCAGCGTGTCCCGCTCGCGCGACAGCGACTCACGTCGCCCCGCCTGCTCCAGTGTCTCCTCCAGCGCGCTCTCGCGGGCCGTCATGTCCGAGGACGTCGCCGCCGGAGACAGCCCCGCATCCGTCGCGGAGGCGAGCAGCTCCCGCCGCGCCAGCTCTTCGCGAGCCACATACCCCGCGAGCTCCACGCGCAGCCGCTCCTCCTCCTGCTTCCGCGAATGCTGCTGAGCCTCCCGCCCCTCACGCTCCGCATCACGCGCGGACTCCACCTTCCGCCGCGCGAACTCCAGCAGGCCCGTCAGCACCAGCCCACCCACGAGCCCCAGCACGCCCACCCCCGTGCCCCCGAGCAACCACGCCGCCACCGCGAGCGTCACCGCCACGGCCGCCGCCACCGGCACCAGCCACACTGGAATCACCGGGCTCGATGAACTCGGAAGCTCCGTCACCGGCCCCCGCAGCCCCTCAATCCGCCGCCGAGCCTCCATCTTCTGCTCACCCAGCCGCTCCAGGTCCGCGCGAGCAACGCGCATCCGCGCCAGCCCCGCCTGCTGCTGCCGCACCTGCGCCGGCCGGACGTCAGGAAGCGCCGCGAGCTCCGACTCCGTGCGCGTCAGCACGCCCTCCAACCGCTCCCGCTCCGAGCGAGCCCGAGCCAGCGCCCCACCCACCTCGCGCCGCCCCGTCTCCTCCACGTCCAGCCGGGATGACAGCGCCTCCAACCCCGCGCGAGCCCCCGCGCTCAAGTCCAGCGCCACCAGCCCCGGCCCATCCACGCCGAGCCCCAGCTCCTCCAGCGCCGACTCCACCTGACGCCGCTTCATCCCCAGCGCCGCGCGCCGCGCCGGCAGCGCCCGCACCAGCTCCGAGCGCTCCGAGTACGCCGCCACCGCGGCCCGCAGCGCATCCTCCCGCCCTCGCACCGGCGAAGGAGCGGACAGCCGCTTCAGCTCCGCCTCCGTGGAGACCAGCCGCTCCGCGAGCCGAGCCACCTCCGCCCGATAGCTCCCGCTCCGTTGGAGTGCATCCTCCAGGCGCGCCTCTCCGCCCTCGGGGAACGTCTCCAGCGAGGGAAGGGACTCCAGCTCCGCCCGGGTCGTCGCCAGCGAGGAGACATCCCCCAGCGCCAACTCCAGCCGAGCCAGTCGCTCCAGCTCGCGGCCGTCCTCGCGCACGCGCGAATCCAATCCCCCCAGCTCCACGCCAAGCGACTCCAGCCGCTCCCGCTTCGAGAAGTAGAGCGCGGGTCGGTTGCCCACCTCGCGGAGCTGCTCCTGCACCTCCTCCAGCTCACGCAGCTTCACGTTCAGCTCGGGGTTCGAGCCATTCGGCTTGTAGAGCTGCTCCGCGTTCTTGCGCAGCAACGTCATCGCCTCCGGCAGGCGCCGAGCCCCCCGCATGCTCGCGGCGACCAGGGCCTCGGAGGCGCCGCGCTCCTCGGTGAGTTGCTCGAACCCCGCGAGTTCCTCCAGCCGGAAGGCGAAGACATCGAAGAACAGCTCGCGCGTGACATGGCCTCGCGCTTCCTTCAGGCGTTCCTCGGACACAGGCTCGCCGTCCGGCCCGAGCACCGTCAACGTCTCCGACTTCCGTCCCCGAGGCGCCGCCATGCGCCGCACGAGCAGCGGCCCCATGCCCGTGGAGAGTCGAAGGTCTCCGCCGAAGGGAGCATCGTCCTCGGCAGGCGCGTACCGCTCCGGACTCCCGCGCTTCTCGAAGCCGAACAGCACGGCGCGCAGGAAGGCGAGCAGCGTGCTCTTGCCCGCCTCATTGGGTCCGTAGAGCAGGTGTAGCCCGGGCCCCAGCTCCAACGTCAGGTCCGAGAAGTGCCCAAAGCGCCGCACTCGCAGCGTGTCGATGCGCAACCCTGGCTTCATGCCCCCTCCTCCTCTTCGTGCAGCGCCTCCACGCCCAGCAGGCTCGCGCGGGAGACCCACTCCATTCGTGGCGCCTCCAGCACATCCACCCCCAGGCGCTTCAGCCGCTGGCCCAGACTGCCCAGCGCCTCCTGCTCCCACAGTCGCGCCAGCGCGGCCGGGTTTTCTTCCAGCGAGCGCGCTTCTTCCAACAACGTGCGCGCGAAGCCGCCTTCGGCCTGGAGGGCTTCCCAGTCCAGTTCCGGACGACTTCCATCCCGCAGCGACTCCAGCAGCACCGGCGGATGTCCCTGCGCCAGCCGCGCGCGCAGGTCCGCCTCCAACTGCGCCAGCGCTCCGGGCCGCGCCAGCTCGCGATGCAGCGGCCCGCGCCCTGTCAGCACCAGGCGCACCGCGTGGCCATCCAGCTCCCGCGCGCACTCCGCCTCCACCACCTCGCCCACCGTGCCCAGCAGCGCATCCAGCGTGGCCACTCCCGTCAGCGGCACCTCCAGCCGATGCCAGCGCACCGTGTCCACCGGCACGAAGCGCCGCCGCATGCCGCCGTCCTCCACCTCCACCAGCACGCAGCCCCGCTCGCCTGTCTCCAGCGCGTGTCGCCCCTGCGGATTGCCCGGGTACACCGCGATGCCACCGCCGGGCAGCATCAGCTCGGCGCGCGTGTGCACGTGCCCCAGCGCCCAGTAGTCCAGCCCGCGCGCGCCCAGGCCCGCGGGCGTGCAGGGCGCGTAGTTGGCGTGGCCCTCCGCGCCGCCCAGGTTCGCGTGCAGCAGGCCCACGCTGAAGCCGTCCCCGGTGCGACGGAAGCGCGCGGACAAGTCGTCGCGCACCTCCACGTCCGGGTAGGAGATGCCCTGCACGCGGCACAGCCGTCGTCCCTCGCGCCGCACCTCCGCCTCCTCCCAGTCCGGACCGAACACCTTCACGGAGGACGGCAGTCCGAGCGTCCCGGTGTCGCCGCTGAGCGGATCATGATTGCCGTGGACGATGAAGGCCTCGATGCCCGCGTCGTGCAGCCGGCCCAGCTCGCGCCGCAGCACCAGCCGCGCGCGCACCGAGCGGTCCTTCACCTCGAACAGGTCTCCCGCCAGGAGGAGGAAGGCGACGCGCTCGCGCAGGCACAGGTCGACGATGCGCGACAGCGCGCGGAAGGTGGACTCCTGGAAGCGCCCCAACAGAGGGCCTTGAGCGGCCACGCCACGGAAGGGGGTGTCCAGGTGCAGGTCGGCGGCGTGGACGAACTTGAAGTGCATGACGAGGCCCGCACCGTACCCGAAGCACGACGAGGAGCCTGCTTTCCACCCCGCAGCTCCCGCGTGCTGTCAGGCAGGCAAGAAGCGCTCACTTCGACGCGACGTCGAGCCTCCTCCAGGACGGCTGTAGGGTGAGTGACACCGTCCCTCCCGCCGGGATGTCCAGCTCCTCGGTGTGGAAGCGACCGGGCATGGCGGACGTGTAGAAGAAGACGGTGACCCTGCCCTCGGGGACATGGGTGAAGGTGACCTCCGGGTCCTCCTCTTTGTACGTCCAGGGGAGGGTCTGGAAGACGAGGTGGCGCAGCGCCGACCAGGTGCTGGGCGGCGGCACACCGCCGGGCACCAGCCCCAGGCCCACGCCCTCTTGCGTGGGCAGGCGCACCTTCACCGTGGCACCACCCGTCGCGGGCAGGAAGGCCACCGACAGCGCTCCTCGCTCGGGCAGGTCCACGCTCATCGGCTGGAAGTCCGGGAGGGGCTCATTGCGCAGCCGCGCCGTCAGCCGGAGTGCGTAGCGTCCGGGCTCCAGGCCGCGCAGCTCGGCCATGCCCTTGCCCAGCTCGAACAGGCCTTCAGCGCCTCCAGGCCCCTGGTAGCTGACGAACCCGTCCACCGGGCGGCCCTGGCGGTTCTTCGCCGTCACCTTCACCCGAGCGCCGGACTCCATCCGCGCCGTCACCTTCTCCTGCGTGGCGGACACCGGCACGAGCAGCTCGCGGTAGTGGCCTTCGTGGCTCATCCGGAGCGTGTGGGGGCCGGAGGCCACCTTGTCGAGATAGAACTCGCCGTCGTCGTTCGTGCGCGCGCCCGCGAGCTGGCCCCGCTGCCCGTCCTCGTCAGGCTCGGCGTCGATGCGGACCGTGACGCCCTTCACCGGCGCGCCTGTCTCCGCGTCCAACACCTGTCCCTGGAGGGAGCGCCCCTCCTCCAGCCGTATCTCTCCCAGGTCGACATCCGCCGCGTCCACGCCGCCCTTCACCGCGCGCGTCACCTTGGGCTGCTCGTAGACGCTGAAGATGTACTGACGGGTGATGGGCTGCTCGTGGAGCGGGATGGCGAAGGTGCCGTCCTCGCTCTGGACCCGCGTGTCTCCGACGGAGAAGTCGCGCTGGGGCGCGCCGTCCGCTCCGAGCAGCCGTCCCCGGACGTGGGGGTGGCGCCGGAACACCAGCCGCACCTGCTTCGTGTCCGCGGTGACGTGGACCTCCTCGTCTCCGGGCACGATTCCCGAGCAACGTTCCGGCAGCAGCTCATGGCCTGGTTTGATGGTGCGCAAGGCATGGTCGACGGGTCCCAGGCCGCGCAGGACGAAGCGCCCCTCCGCATCCGTGAGGACCCCGAACGGGGTCTCGTGGCTGTCCTCTCGCATCTCGATGAACTTGGGACCGTCGTCCTTGACCAGGGACCGGGCTCGCACGGTGAGGCCCTGGACCGGTCGCCCCGAGGTGTCGACGGCGATGCCCTCCAGTGAGTGCTCCTCCTGGAGCCGCAGCTCCACCTTCGTCACCGTGTCGGCCAGCAGCTCCACGTCGGCCCAGGCCCTCCGGTCCACGCTGGAGGACTTCTGCTTCGCCTCCACGCGATAGCGTCCCGGATGGATGCCCTTGCGGCGGAAGTGGCCCTGGTCATCGGTGCCCTGCGTCTCCAGGAAGCGCTCCTCGTCGTCGTCATGGTCTCTCGGGAGCACGTTCACGATGAACCGCGCCAGCGGCAGGCCCTTCATGTCCGTCACCGTCCCCTCCACCGTCGCGCCCGCGCTCAAGGTGAGCGTCACCTCGCGGCCGGGGACCTTCGCCACCACGCTCTCCTGGACGTAGTCCTCGCTGCGCGCCGTGATTTCGTAGGAGCCGGGCCGGGTGGCATCCATCACGAAGCGGCCGTCCCGGTCCGAGAAGGCCGACTCCTGCGGCTCGTAGTCCAGAGGACTGTCGATTCCCAGCGGCTCCATCGCCAGGGGCACGCCCGATATCGGCCGGCCCGCGCTGTCCACGACGCGACCGGTGAGGGTCTGCGTGCGCTTCAGCGTGAAGTCCCGAGGGCCCATGCCGACGGCCAGCTCGTGCTCCTGGCCCATCGTCAGGTCCGCATGGCCGCGAGCCTCGACGGTGAACTCCCAGTGGCCGGGCTCCACGGGGCCCAGACGGTAGCGGCCGTCCGCCTCGGTGACGGTCTCCAATGTCTCCCGTCCCCCTCGCGAGAAGCGCGCCTTCACGCGCGCCCCCTCCACCCGACCGCGCGCGTCGTCGAACACCGTGCCCTCGACGTGGAGCGCCTCGCCCAGCTTCAGCACGACCTCGGGCGGAGGCTTCGAGTCCAGCTCCACCCGCGCGAAGGCATACCGGCCACCGTGCTCCACGGTGAGCGCGTACTTGCCCGTGCTCAGGTCGAGCTCGAAGCGTCCCTGCGCGTCCGTCTTCGTCCGGGGAACCGGAGCCCCGTCGTCCATGGCCGCGCGCGATGCCCGGACCTCCACGCCCGCCACGGGGGCTCCGTCGGACAGCACCCGGCCGTGGAGCACGCGGGGCCGATACAGCACCACCTCCCGAGGGTTGTCGCCGTACCGGTCTGGGTCCAACGACGCCAGCCAACCTTCCTTCGTCGCGAGCACCTGGTAGCTCTGTCGAGGAAGGGGCCCCACCTTGAAGCGGCCCTGGTCGTCCGTGCTCGTGTCGAAGAAGCGGGTGTGGTGCATGCTGACCGCCGTCACCGAGGCGCCCGCCAGCGGCTTGCCGTCTCCGAGCACGATGCCCGTCAAGAACCACGGCTGCTCCAGGACCAGCTCCACGTCCTGGACGCCGGAGGGCACGGCGGGGCGCAGCGCGGTGCCCTTCTCGGAGAGCGCGAGGAGGGTTTGAGGGCCCTCGGGAAGTCCCTCCAGCACGAAGGCGCCGTCTTCGCCCGACACGGCCTCCGCGTGGATGGTGACCTCGCCCCGCCGGGCGAGCAGCAGCGGGGTGAGGATGTCCTCCACCTGCGGCAGGCACCACGGGAGCTTGCGCCGCGGTGCGTCCGAATCGACCAGCGCCTCCCATGAGGGAAGGGCCTCGTCGGGACAGGGAATTTCCGACAGCGTCTCGCCCGCCTCCGGCCACGACGCGGAGACGCGAGCGCCGGCCACGGGTCGACCCAGCGAGTCCACCACGGTGCCGCGAATGGACCGTCCCGCTCCCTGCGCCGCGCGCGTGGGCGCGGACGTGCGCGGAAGCGTGTCCACCGGCACACGTCGGGGCGCTGGAGCGACTTCGCGCATGGGCTCCGGAGCTTCGGTGCCTCCGAGCATCCACCACCCCAGGAGCGCCGCGAGCACTCCAGCGATGACGCCCCCCACAATCCACCCGCGCATGATGTGCTCCGGCTGTCCGACGACGAGTCGTCAGGATAACAGCCGGAGCCCACCTGTCGCGGCGAGGGCTACCGCACGGTGCCCGCGTCCGTGCCCTGCATCTGCGGCTGGCCGGAGCCGCCGGTGCCCTGGTGGTTCAGGGCGTCCTTGTTGTTACCGGAGCCGCCCATGGCCCCCGAGTTGTCCTCCCGACTCCGCTCCCGACACCCCGTCATCGTCAGGGCCGCCGCCACCGCCGCTACCGTCAACCATCGCGTGAAAGTCCTCATCGCGCGTACCTCCCCTTTTAAAGACTGGCCCAAGGCTGGGGTCGCGCTTCTCGCGAGGCACGTCGTCCCGGGGTGCTTGCCTCCTCGTCAGCCCCGGGCCGGAGGACAGGCGCGCTGTCGACTCGGCGGCCCTCAGTCCTCGCGGCGCAGCACGAGCAGCGCGTACTCCAGTCCGCCATCCATCAGCGCCTGCTGGAGTCGCAGGTGCTCGCGGCGGGACTCCCCCCGGGCGAGGACGCGTGACGGAGGTTGGCCAGGGGCCGCGAAGCGCTCGTGCGCGAGCAGCTCCAGCGTGAGGGACCAGAAGCCCACCGCGCGCGCGGACACGTCGTCGCGGACCTCCAGCTCCAGGCCGGCGGCGTGCGCGGTGGACAGGTATTCATCCAGGGAGCCGATGCGCGTGCGCCAGTACCGGTCGAAGGGCGCGGCCAGCTCGGGGCGGCCGAGGAAGCAGTCGGCGATGGCCACCACGCCCCCGGGCCGCAGGAGCGTGCGCACGCGGCGGAACCACTCCGCGCGTGGCAGGTAGCTGCTGCTCTCCACCGCGATGACGGCGTCGAAGCACGCGCGGCCCGGCACCGCGAGCGCGTCACAGTGCAGCGGCTTCACGCGCGCGCCCACGCCCTCGATTTCGGCGAACGTGCGCACCAGCTCCACGTGCGTGGCCACGTTCGTCACCGCCGTCACCCACGCCTGATGCTCGGCGGCCCAGTACAGCGCGCCGCCGCCCAGGCCACAGCCCACGTCCAGCACGTCGCCCCCGTTCGGGAAGCGGCCCACCGCGCGCGCCAGCTCCGCGAGCAGCGCCTCCTGCGAGGCGTGGACGCGCTCACGCACGAGCGGCTCCGGCTCGCCCGGGGGAGGCACGTCGTCCACCAGTCCCACGTGGAAGTGGATGCGGGGCCCGGGCCCGTAGCGACGGAGGATGCGCTCCGTCTTCTCCTCGTAGTAGGCGGCCACCGCGTCATGACGGGCCTCGCTCCGCGTGGGTTCCGCCCTCATGACTCCACCTCCGGAAGTATCGGTTCGATGCGCCGCAGCGCCGCGTCCAGGCAGCGCAGGTCCTCGGCGCGCAGCGCCTCCGCGGCCTGCCTGCCCCACGTCACCACCGTGAGCCTGTCGCTCGCGGGCATGGAGGTGAAGCGCGTGTCCCGGGAGCGGATGTCCTCCGCCACGTGCGCGGCCATGCCCAGGCTCATGCCCACCGACACCGCGCGCTCCTCCAGCCGCGTCTGTGCCCAGAGCACGCGCAGGTACGCGGCCCACTGCCGCCCGGCGATGCCCTCCGCCACCCGGCGGAACAAGGGCGCGCTCCACTCCCGGGCGCGTACCTCCAGCGCCTGCGGTCCCGCCGCCTGGGCCAGCAGGCGCGCGCTCTCCTCCAGCGCGTTCAGGGGCACGTGCGCGCGAGGCTCGGCCAGCGTGGCCCAGGCCAGGTTCTGCAGGAGGAACTGCGTGCACGGGGCCACGCGCACGGGCGCGTCGTAGTAGGTGCAGTCGCCGTCGATGAGGTCGTCGGCGAGGTTTCCCGCGCAGAAGTTGAAGAAGAGGCCCACGCCGCGCGCCGTCAGCACGGGGCGCTCCAGTCCAGCCTCCGCGCCCGCCTCGTAGAACAGGGGCAGCGGGCCGGGCTGCGCGGCCTCCAGCGCGGCGAGCACGTCGTGCTCCGACTCCTCGGGCAGCTCCAGTCGCCGCAGCACCCGCAGGGCCTCCTGATAAAGGGCTCCTCCGCTCATCGGTACTCCCTGGGCAGGAACAGGCGCAGCAGGGCTCCGCCGTCCGGGGCGTTGCGTCGGTACAGCATTCCGCCGCTGGCGCGCAGCAGGCACTCACTGGTGTACAGGCCCAGGCCGGTGCCCTCGGGCTTGGACGTGTAGAGCTCCTCGGCGGGGACATCGAGGAGCGCGGCGGGGAAGCCCGGGCCGTCGTCCGCGATGACCACCTCCAGCCTTCCGCTGAGCGGCTCCACGCGCGCCTGGATGCTCACGCGCGAGGCGCCCTGCTTGCCGTCTCCCTCGCAGGCGTTGAGCACCAGGTTCTCCACCACCCGCCGCAGCGTGGTGGCCCCGCCGCGCATCAGCGCGCGCAGCGGCTGCCCCGGCTCCACCGCCACTTCGATGTCCACGTCCGGGTAGCGCAGGCCCATGCTGGTGCGCACGCCCTCCAAGAGCGGCGTCAGCTCCACCGGCTCCGGCTCCGAGCCGACGTAGCGCCGGCCCTTCGCGCGAATCTCGGAGACCATGTTCCGAATCTGCGTGAGGCTGTCGTTGAGCGTCTTGACCAGGTCCTCGAAGTCCCCTCGGGCCAGCGCGTTGCGCTGCACGCCGAGCACGGCCAGCATGTCCGCCGCGGTGCCCGCCGACATGAGCGCGCTGTCCAGCTCGTGGTGGTAGCCGAGGATTTCCCCCAGCGCGCGCGACAGCCGCCCCACGTCCTGCTCCTGCTGCTCCAAGAGCTGCGCCTGCACCGCGGCGCGCAGGCGCTCCGCCTCCGCGCGGGCCCTGTCGTGCTGCACGGCGAAGGTGCCCAGGTACAGCTCCGCGGTGAGGGCCGCGGGGCCGATGACGCCGAACAACACCAGGTGCTCGTGGCTCTCCAGCAGGGGCAGCGCGGCCACCAGCGCCAGCGCCGTGCCCAGCGCCAGGAAGGGCTGCCTGGGGGTCACCCGGTGCAGCCGGCCGTGGAACGCGGTGGTGAAGAGGAAGAGGGAGGTGATGACGGTGGCGCCCTGCAGCTCCGACATCGCCATCAGCGCGGCGAGGAAGAAGTGCAGCGACGTGACGCCGAGCAGCAGCCACAGCCAGCCCCACGTCTCGATGTGGCGCCGCTTCCGGTGCACCGCGGAGAAGAGCAGGCCGCTGACCAGCATGGGGGACGCGCACAAGAGGCCGTCGGCGAAGGAGATGCCGAAGAGGGTGCTCGCGCCCGGGGCCCACGCGACGGCGGCGAGCACCGCCAGCACCACGGTGGTGAGCGCCCACCAGGCCCCCACGCTCGCGGCGGCGAGCACCTCCGCGCTGTCCTGGGCGCGCGTCCAGCGTCGGAAGGAGGCCATGACGGCGGCGGCGCCCGCCACGCGAGGACTCATACGGTGGTGGACAGGGTGCAACCCGCCACTCGCTGGAGCTCGTTCACCTCGCGGGTGGCGTCGTCGACGCGCTGGCGCAGCTCCTGGACCAGCCGGGGGTGGCCACGCCGCGTGACGCGGACCTCCACCTCGCCACCAGCGAGCAGGTGGTGCAGCGCCTCCATCACCGGCTCCAGCGCGGGGTTGAGTCCCACCGCGCCACCCGGGCCCTCCACGGCGCCCAGGTCCTGGATGCGTTGGAGGTAGTCGCTCACCGCGCCGACGAGGGGGACGCTGACGAGCCGTGGTCCCCAGGTGTCGTTGTCGCTGCTCATGTCGTCTCCCCCGGGCGCCGCAGGGCGTCCTCTTGGCGATGGTGGCGCGCGGGGCTGGTCGCCCGTGGGGGACTGCTTCGAAGTGGACTCCTGACGAGACAGGTGTCGAAGCCACATGCTGGTTGCCCCCCCGCGAACCAGGCAGGCGCGACTCCTTCGTCGCGCGAGAGGAAGCAAAGCGAGCCGTCCAGGATGGAGTCAAACCGACCTGGGCCCGAGTGTTCTTTAGTGTCCGACGGCACCTCCCCTCGGGACGGCGGAGTGGTGGAGAGCCGACGCCCTGTCAGCGAGGGGCCTGCCCTGGGAGCGGGGACTTCCGGGCGGTCGGGCCGCGCGGGGGAGGTGTCCACGCCGCCGCGCCGTTCCCACCGTTGCCGGGGGTGCCGGCATGGCCAGGGTGAAACAGGTGAGCGAGCACGGGGCGGAGGGCGGTGTCGAGCGCGTCTACCACGAACTGCGGCGGACGATGCGCGTGACGGGCGTGGACGTGTCCTTGCGCACGTGGGCGGCGTACCCGCGCTTCTTCGTGGCGATGTGGGAGGCGATGGAGCCGAACGTGGAGACGCGCGCCTTCGAGGAGGCGGCGCTGGGGCTGTGGCAGGAGGTCCTCGACTCGACGGTGCAGTGGGAGGTGCTGGGCGCGTGGAACGCGGTGACGCTGGGCCCAAGCCAGCGCTTCCACGCGCGCGGCGCGCTGGAGCTGTACGAGACGATGCAGCCCCGGGTGCTGCTGATGGTGTCCGCGGTGCGGATGGCGCTGGAGGGCCAGGTGGTGGGGCAGTCAGGCGCCCTGGGCACGTTGGAGCGACTGGAGCGCGGCGTCCCCTCGCGCATGGCGGCGATGGAGTGGGTGGCGGAGAAGCCCGCGGACGCGGCGCTGCGCTCGCTGTTCGCGGACATCGTGAAGACGGTGGGGCCGCCGGGAGTGCCGGGTGAGTACCGCGCGATGGCGTGCTGGCCCTCCTATCTGGAGACGGCGTGGCGCCGGCTGAAGCCGCGCATGAAGGATGAGGACTTCCAGGAGGAGGCCGACAGGCTGTTGGAGTCCGCGCGGCGGCGGGCTCGGGCGCTGCCGTATCCGGTGGCGCTGAGTCGCGAGCGGGTGGCGGCGCTGGGGGAGGACGCGGACGCGGTGCTGAAGGTGACGCAGGCGCTGGAGCGGCGCTCACCGGCGCTGCTGTTGAACCTGTCGCGGATGGTGCAGGACGTGCCGGACATGCTGCGGCAGCCGATGCCGGGCGCGTCGCGGCTGGTGCCGGACTGGGTGGCGGCGGAGGAGCTGCGATGAACTGGCGCGAGTGGCAGGAGCGACAAGAGGTGGCGGAGCTGGGCAACCGGTTCCTGAGCTACGTGGACTGGGGCTCCGGGCCGCCGGTGGTGTTGCTGCATGGCATCCCCACGTGGAGCTACTTGTGGAGTGGGATTGCGCAGGGGCTGGCGGTGTCGAACCGGGTGCTGGCGCCGGACCTCTTGGGCTACGGGTTCTCCGACAAGCGGGACAGGTTCGACCGGTCGATTGCGCGGCAGGCGGAGGCGGTGGAGGCGTGGCTGGACCGCCTGGGCGTGGTGGACGCGACGGTGGTGGGGCACGACGTGGGTGGCGGCGTGGCATTGCAGCTCGCGGTGCGCTTCCCCCAGCGGGTGGGGCGGCTGTGTCTGATGGACAGCGTCTGCTACGACGCGTGGCCCAAGGGACTGATGGCGCAGCTGGGCACGCCGGGGATGGCGCGCAGGCTGACGCCGGAGCGGCTGACGCGCTTCCTGACGCCGGCGCTCAAGCGCAAGGGCTTCGCGACGCCTCAGACGGCGGAGCTGCTGGAGGGGTTGCTGGCGCCGTATGCGACGGAGGTGGGGATGGTGTCGCTGTCACGCGACGCGGTGGCGCTGAACACCAACCACACGCTGGAGCTGGCGTCGAAGCTGGGCCACCTGGCCGTGCCGACGCTGGTGCTGTGGGGAGAGAAGGATGGCCTGCTGCCCGCGAAGTTCGGCGAGCGCCTGGCGTGGGACATCCCCGGCGCGCGGTGCGTGAAGGTGCCGCAGGCGGGGCACTTCCTCATGTGGGACGCGCCGCACGCGGTGGCGATGGAGCTGTTCGACTTCCTGGAGAGGGCGGCGCCGGTGAACCATGTGCCGCGGCGCTCGGTGGCGGAGGAACTCTTCGGCTCGGAGGCGCCCGTCTGAGGGAGGAAGTTGGCGCTCGCTCCCGGGCCGTCGTCGCGCTAGAGGCGCGGGATGCGTGACCGAATCCAGGCGGTGCTCCGCCAGCTGGCCCAGTCGCCCGAGCTCGAGGCTCGCTGGCTGCACACCCTGTCCCTCATGGAGTTCATCGGAGCGCGGAAGATTTCGCGCACGGTGGCGGACCGTCATCCCTCGCTGGAGGTGCTCGGGCACCTGTCGGACGAGACGCGCCACGCGTTCGCCTTCAAGCGCCTGTCGGCCGAGGTGGCCGGCGGCGAAATCACCACGTTCCTCTGTCCGGAGGCGGCGGGCCGCTACTTCCAGGCGCTGGACCATGAGCTGGCGACGTGGGCCACCGCGCACACCGGCAAGGCCGACGTGTACCTGCACTACCTGCTCACCACGACGACGATTGAGCGCCGCGCCATGGTGCTCTACCCGCTCTACAAGGCGGCCTCGCGCAACGCGAGCGTCCGCGAGGAGCTGGGGCGCGTCGTCACCGAGGAGCAGGGCCACCGCCGCACCATCGAGGACGCGTGCGTGGAGCGCCTGTCCGCGGTGGGCGCGTCGCTGGACGAAGCGCTGGCCCTGGAGGAGCGCCTCTTCGGCGCGTTCATCGCGGAGCTGGAGCCGGTGGTGGCGAAGGAGCTGTCGCTCCAGGTCATCGCGTCCTCGGACGGGGCTGGGCCGACGGTGCGTGCGTCGTCCGCCGTGAAGTAGGTCGTCGAAGAGGAGAAGCTCGTGGAGAAGCGGGTCGTGGACTACGACAAGGACTGCGCCGAGTAGTCGCTCGACACCAGCACGAGCTTCCCCTCGCGCCACTCCGCGCGCAGGTTGCGGGCCTTGCGCGCGCGCTTGCGGCTGAGCTCCACGCCCACCGCGTCCAGGCCCATGGCGTTGGCCACGGCCAGCGCGGTGCCGTGGCCGCAGAAGGGGTCCACCACGGTGCGCGTGGAGGTGTTCTCCAGGATGAAGCGACAGGCGAGCTGACACGCGTCCACGCCCATGCCGCGCGTCCACGTCACCTCGCCCGCGTCCGCGAGGACATCCGCGGTGGACTTCGCCAGGTCAGGCCGCACGCCGCGCGAGAAGCACAGGAAGTGGGAGTACGCGGGTCGGCCATACGTCACGGTGCCGGGGGTGCGGCGACAGACGACCTTGTGCCAGAGCAGGCCCAGGCCCGTCTCTTCCGCGGCGCGCGAGACGAGGTAGCCCTTGTCGACCCAGAGGCCTTCGTCCTTCACGTCCGTCTGGTAGAAGATGGCCACGCCGTCGTCGGGCACGCGCGTCATCACCAGCGCCGCCGCGCGGATGAACCAGGCCTTCCACTCCGGCAGGGACAGCGAGGGGAACTCGGACGCGTCGGGCAGTGACGCCACCGCCGAGCACCCCGCGAGCACCGGCTGGGCTGAAAGCCACGTCAGCGCGTCCTCGCAGTGCACCGTGCGCTGGGCTTCGCGTGGAGTGCCGCCCGTCCCGTCCCGTTCATCCGCCATGAGGCGGCGGACTCTGCCAGAGCGGGGCGCCGCGCGTCTCGGCTGGAGGAGGCAGGACGTTCGGGCGCGCGGGGGGGGGGCGCTCGCGGGCCGTGCACGAGGGGCGTTTACGGGAGCGCGGAGTTCACCGGGGCTTCTTCGACGGCGGAGGAGGCTGGGAGCCCGGAGTCGTCGGGACTGGACGAGAAGTCGCGCCCTTGCGCGAGGGGCCGCAAGCTGCCCGTGGGGAGGTGTTCCGCATGGACATCGAGCAGCTCAAGCAGATGAAGGAGCTCGCGCAGGCGGGCATGGACGCGCGGCGCAAGAAGACGGGGCAGCCGGGCTCGGGGTCGGAGCATGTGTCGCTCGGCAAGCCGCTGCGCGCGGTCATCTTCGTCGTCACCTGGGCGGTCTTCACCGGACTGGGCGCCCTGGTGGGAGGCCTGGTCGCCGGGCCGCTGGGGGCGGGCGTGGTGCTGCCGGTGGCCATGGGCATCGCCCTGCTTCCCGCGTGGTGGGCCAGTCGCATCTGTCGCGTGGCCGCGCAGTGGGAGCGCGCCGTCATCCTGCGGCTCGGGAAGTTCCACAGCATCAAGGGGCCGGGAGTGCTCTTCGTGTTCCCGGTGTTCGACAACGCGTGGTTCGTGGACACGCGCCTCTTGACGCTGGACATCCCGCATCAGCAGGTCATCACCCGCGACAACGTGCCCGTCGCGGTGGACGGCGTCATCTTCTTCCTGGTGAAGGACACCGAGCGGGCGGTCGTCACGGTGCAGGACTATCGCTACGCCATTGGCCAGTACGCGCAGGCGGCGCTGCGGGACGTCATCGGCAGCATGACGCTGGACGAGCTCTTGAGTGAGCGAGACCAGATTCAGTCGCGCATCGCCCAGGCGGTGGAGGAGCGCAGCGTGGCGTGGGGCATCCACGTGGACTCCATCCGGCTGCTCGACATCAACATGCCGGAGGACCTCAAGCGGATGATGAGCCGGCAGGCCTCCGCCGAGCGCGAGAAGCGCGCCACGATTACGAAGGCCGAGGGAGACAAGGAGGCCGCCATCAACCTCGCGGCGGCGGCCACCACGATGGCCCGCAGTCCCGGGGCGATGCAGCTGCGCACCCTCCAGTCACTGGACGGCCTGGGCACCTCGCCGTCCAATACGGTGGTGTTCGCCGTGCCCACGGACGTGCTGGAGCTGGTGCGCGGCCTGGCCCACCGCACCCTGCACGGCACCCCCGCCGAGCCTCCCGAGCCCTGAGCCCGCGGGGCGCTGGCACGCTCAGGGCCAACCCCACTCATACCCACCGCGAACTCCTACATGGGCCCCTGGCACTCGCTGGAGTGTCATGGCTTGCTTTCGCTCCTGCACATTTCTTCAATACTGCTTTATCCTTTTCGTCTGAGGAGACGACATGAGCACGACTTCCGCATCTGACGGGACTTCGCTTCACTATCGCGTCGTAGGCGAGGGGCCGCGCACGGTGGTGTTGGTGCACGGGTGGATGATGTCGGGTGCGGTGTGGGACTCGATGGTGGAGCGGCTGGACGTGGCGGGGCTGCGGCTGGTGATTCCGGACGCGCGTGGCACGGGGCAGTCGGGGCAGTCGGCGGACGGGCATTCGGTGGAGGGGTTGGCGAAGGACGTGCTGGCGGTGGTGGAGGCGGTGGGGGCCCAGCGCTTCACGGTGGTGGGGCACAGCATGGGTGGGCAGGTGGCGCAGTGGATTGCGTCGCACGTGCCGGAGCGGGTGGAGGGGTTGGTGCTCCTCAACACGGTGCCCGCGTCGGGGCTGCCGTTGCCGCCGGAGGCCGCAGGGCTGTTCCGGACGTCGGCGGGAGACCGCGAGAAGCAGAAGACGATTCTGGGCCTGGCCTGCAAGAAGCTGTCGCCGGAGGCGTTGGAGTCCCTGTTGAAGGTCGCGGGCGCGGTGAGCGCGGCGTCGATTGAGAACGCGTTCGACGCGTGGACGAAGGGCGGCTTCGCGGAGCGGCTGGCGAAAATCGTGGCGCCGACGTTGGTGGTGTCGACGGACGACAACTTCCTGCCGCCGGCCTTCTTGCGTGAGGCCGTGGTGGCGCCCATCAAGCGCGCGCGCATGGCGCACATCCCGGGCCCTGGACACTATCCGCAGGTGGAGCATCCCCAGGAGACGGCGGCGGTGTTGTCGGCCTTCCTGGCGGGTTCCGCGCCCGCCTGATTCGGCTTGGAGGGAGGCAGCACGATGGCCTGGAACATGTCCTTCGAGTACGACGCGGAGAACGACGTCGTGACGGCGTACTTCACCGACTGCGTCCTGGTGAATGAGGAGGACGTCCTGCGTTGGCGGCGGGAGGTGGAGGCGCACCTCGCGCGCTATGCGGGGTCGGGCAAGGTGGACCTGCTCATCAACCTGGATGGGTTGGTGGTGAAGTTCACGGCGGGGCGTGTGTTCGGCAAGGAGCGGCGTGAGGTGTTGGAGCGCTTCACGCATCGCTCGTACCGGTTTGGTGGGGACGACATGACGCAGATGTTCGTGCTCACCAGCGGGGCCATCAACGGCGCGGCGGTGAATCACTACGCCACGCGCGACGCGGCCCTGGCCGCGCTGAAGGCCGAGCGCGAGGCCCTGCGTCAGCGTGGGTCGTCTCCGTTCGGCGGAGGCTTCGTCGGCAGCAAGGCGTGAGCGCGGGGCCCTGGCGCGCGTGGGTCAGGGCGCCGCAGAGTACATGTCACGGATTGTTGCCATGGACAGGAAGAGCCGCAGCGGCCACGGGGACGTCGGCGATTCGTTTTCAGGGAGAAGCGGCTCGTAACCGAACTTCTTGTAGAAGTCGCGAGCGTGGGCGTCCTTGGCGTCCACGATGACCGCGACAGCTCCACTCTGCTCGTTGATGGCGAGCGCGCGGAGGTGGGCGTCACCGAGGAGGACTTCCCCGTGGCCCTGCCCCCTGACGCGAGAGTCCCGTGCGAGGCGCGCGATGAGGACCGCCGGGAGAGGGTAGTTCGGCAGTCGTTTGCCCAGGTCGGGTGGGAGCGTCTCTCGTTGGATGGTGGTCAGCGAGAGCGTGTAGTAGCCCAGGACCAGCGGTAGCGCGGGGTCATCGGATGCGATGCGCCGGAGAACCCAGGTCCGACTGATGTCTCGCTCCTGGTTCTGCCGAGCGGACTCACGGAAGAAGCGATTCAGGGCTTCGTGCTCGCACGTGAAGCCACTGCCCGTGTCGCTCCGGGTCGCCGCTTGAGTGATGGGGGCGGGAAGGACGAGGTTGGACGAAGAGGCTGGTGGCATGAAGGCCAGTTAGTCCTCCTCACCACGTTTCTTCAATCAACGTTGAGAGCGTTGCTGCTTTCGAACGAGGGCTCGAAGCGCGGGCGTAGGTGGGGAAGGATTTTCGAGCTTCGCTACGAACCTGTCGAAGTCCTTATCAGGCAGAACGATTTCCGTGGGGTCCGCATAGGCCGCCTGCTCCATGTGCGTGAGCAGAGGCGTACTGAATTCTCGAATGGTTCTTTCGGAAGTCGGAGACAGGAACGCCAGCTTGAACCCTTGCCTGGCCTCCCGGACTGCCTTCGTGAAAAGGCTGAGCGCCTCTTGAACCACCATGCTCTTGTCGACGCCCAGTTCCTCACTCAACTGGGTGAGTTCCTTCATGGAGAAGGATGGCAACGAGGCCTGTAGTCGCTCGGTTTGTGGCATGCCTATCTCCTCACTCGGAACCTATGTAGGAAAGTACTGAGTTCCAGCTCAGGACGTCCCTGGGGTGCATCGGAGAGCACTCTGATTCTACTCAGAGTAGAGTAATAGCGACATCTCTATTCCGCAAGCGGGTTGCTCTCAATCAACCCGCTTGATTGTTCCGCAGGGGGAAGAGTGGGGTGTCCAGCCCGTGGATGACCGCACTTTTTCAGAGAGGTCTGAGGCGGCTACATGCCCGCGTACCACTCGTAGCCGCGCTCCTCCCAGTAGCCGCCGGTGGGCTCGGGGAGGAAGTTCACCTCGGTGAGGTACTTCACCATCTTGTAGCCGAGCTTCACCGCCGAGTAGAGGCGCAGCGGCGCGCCATGCGCCGGCGTCAGCGGCTGCCCGTTCATCCCGTAGGCGAGAATCGTCTGCGCGTGGAAGGCGCTCGGCCTGTCCCACGAGGACCAGTAGCCCGAGTCGAACGAGCGCAGCTCCACGTAGCCTGCCTTCGGGTCCGCGCCCACGTACCGGGCGACGTCGCTCACGCGCACGCCGTGCCACGACGCCACCGCGCTCCAGCCCTCCACGCAGTGGTGACGGATGCGGTACTCCGTGCGCGGCAGCCGTCGCAGGTCCTCCAGTGACAGCACCGACGGTCGCTCGACGAGCCCACCCACCTTGAGCGCCCAGCCTCCTGGCGCGAGCGGCATGGACTCGGAGACGAAGTACTGGGGGAAGTCTCCGGGCGCCGTGGCGTCCTCGGGCGCCAGCTCCGGCGCGAGCTGGTCCTCGTCGAAGAGGGCTTCTTGAAGCCGCTGGTTGACGCGCTCCATGGTGCCGAGAAATCCCGCGCGAGGACGGGCGCTGTCGCAGGCGGACGCGGTGAGCGCCGCGGCCCCGAGCAGCGCCGAGCGCCGCGTGAGGAGCACCGGACGTCGCAAGGGAACCAGGAGCCTACGCATCGGGTCTCCTCCCGCCCGTCACCATCTCCCCGAGCGAGCGCGGATGCAGCAGCACCATGATCACGTGCCCCACGGTGAAGAGCACGAACGCCGCGAGCACGAGCAGATGGATGGCGCGCGCGGTGTCATAGCCGCCGAGCAGCCTGGCCAGTGCACCGAGCTGCACGGGCTTGTAGAGCACAAGCCCGGAGAGCACGGCGAGGACTCCCAGCACCAGCGCGCCCGTGTACGCCAGCCGCTGCAGGCCGTTGTAGAGCTCCTGCGGCGGCGGCTCCTTGCGCAGGCGCAGGTAGAACGCGAGCGTGCTCACGGCGTTGCGCGTGTCGCGGCGAGGGAAGAAGAGGCGCCGCCGCCACTCGCCGCTGAGGGCCAGGTAGAGCAGGTAGGCGAAGCCGTTGAGCGCGAGGAACCCACCGAAGGCGAAGTGCCAGCTCCGCGCGCCCGCGAGCCAGTCACCGAGTCGGGCCCACGCGGGAGGAGGGATGCCCTGGAAGGGATACCAGGCATATGGACGCCCCTGCGCGCCGAGCATGGGATACGCCGCGAGAATCTGCAGCCCGCTGCCCGCCATGATGACGAGCAGCGGCACGTTGACCCAGTGGGCCACGCGGATGGGCCAGGGCTGTGGACGGCGTGACTCGGGGGCTCGCACGATGCGGCAGGAGAACACCGCGCGTCCTCTTCGCGCCGACACTCCCGACCCACTGCCCGCTTCCCAACCGCGCGGCTTGCCCGATGTCGTCCGCACGACGCGCAAGCTGCCTCACGGGATGTCGTGGGCAGGCGTACAGCCGGGACTGTCTGGCCGGTTGCTTGGGGGCATGGCGGCTTGCCGCTATCGTGAGACACCCGACATCGCCGAGAGGACGTCACCATGAACCGAGCGAACGCACTGCGTCTGGCCCTGCTCGCCAGTGCCCTGGTGACGGCCATGGGGTGTCATCAGGAAGACCCGCCAGGTGCGCAGGTGGAACCCGCGGGCTCGGTGCGCGTGGTGGCGGTGCTGCCGCGCTCCCTGCCGCTCGACGCCGTTGCGCGCGTGGACGTGTCAGCGACACCAGCTCGGGCCACGGCCGTCACCGCGTCCCTGGCCAGCTCCGAGACCCTGTCGTGGCAGGGGTTGTTGCGAGGCCTGCTCTCGGGAGAGGGGACAACGGTGGGGGCGCGGGTGGTCGATTCGGCGGGAGCGGTGCTGGCGCAGGTGGAAGTCCCGGCCGTGGAGCTGCCGAGACACCATGCCGCGCTTGTCGTGCTGGTGCCGCGTGAGACGGATTCAGAGGCGACCCGCACGGCGCCCCTCATCGATGCGGTGGTGGCTTCGCGAGCGTCGGTGTCTCCGGGCACCGCGCTGAAACTCCGTGCGCTGGCGCGGTCCGCCGACGCGTCGGAGTCGCTGACCTATGCATGGCGCGCGAGCTCCGGCTCCTTCGCCGATGCGACGGCCGTCGACGCGGAGTGGACCGCGCCGCTGCGACGTGGCGCGGTGAACCTCACGCTGGAGGTGACGAACGCGCGAGGCGCGGTGAGCACGCTGCGCTTTTCGGTGGACGTGGAGCTGGCGGGAGGCGGAGACCTGGAGCACACGGCCTCGCTCAATCACGCACCCGTCCTGACGGAGCTGGGGGCCAACCCCGTGTCCCAGTCGCGCGTGGGAGTCCCGGTGGCGCTCCAGGCGGTGGGCGTGGACGACGATGGAGATGCCCTGACCTTCGCGTGGAGCTCGACGTGTGAAGGGACCTTCGAGCGCACGGATGTGGCGGTGACGCGCTTCACCCCTCGCGTCGCCCCTGCCGCCGCGTGTGACAACTGCCGACTGACGTTGCGAGTGAGCGACGGCTTTGGCGCGCAGCGCGAGCGCTCGCTGGACTTGTGCGTGACGAATCCATTGCCGCCCTCCATCACCGAAGTTTCTCAATCGGAGGAGGACGCGACGGCGGGGCGACCGGTGCGACTGTCCGCGACGGCGAATGACCCGCAGGGGGAGCCGCTCACCTTCGTCTGGACGACGAACGCGGGCCTGCTGGGGAACGCGGCGCGCGCGGGGGACTCGGGCTCGGCGGACTGGGTGGCGCTGTCGTGCCTCCCCGCGGACGCGGCTCCCGTCATCACGTTGACTGTCACGAACGCCTCGGGCCTGAGCGCGACGCGGGAGTTCGCGGTGGCGTGGGGCGACTCGCTGTGTGGCGAGTACCCGCCGTGTGCCGCGACGCTCAACGACTCAGCAGTGGTGACGCTGACGGCCGACTGCACCACGGAGCAGACGGTGTGGATTCCGGACGGGTACACGCTCGACGGAGCGGGGCATGTGCTCACGGCGGTGGACGCGCGTGAGCGGGGCTTCCGAGGCGCGGTGCTGAGCAGCCTGGGGACGACGGCGCACGTTCGAGCCGTGACGGTGGCGGCGCGCGGCTTGTCGGAGCGGGTGTGTGACGGCGGCTCGGCGCGGCTGCGCGGCATCCTGTTCGAGGGAGCGAGCGGCTCCATCGTCGACAGCGCGGTGTTGGACGTGAATCAGAAGGCGGGTGAGGGGGGCTGTCAGGAGGGCGTGGGCATCGAGGTGCGCAACGCCCTGAGCGCGGAGTCGGTGGCGAAGGTGGAGGTGCTGCGCAACCGCGTGGAGCGCTACCAGAAGGCGGGCATCGTCGGCACGGGGAAGGTGGAGCTGAGCCTGGAGGACAACCGGGTGGACGGCGGCGGCCCGGTGCCGTTCATCGCGCGCAATGGCATCCAGCTCAGCGATGGCGCGACGGGGCGGGTGGTGGGGAACACGGTGAAGGGGAATGCCTACACGGGAGACACGGCGACGGGCTCGGGCATCCTCATCGCGGGCGGCCCGTACTACGGGATGGCGTTGTGTCAGGACGTCGTCATCTTCGAGAACACGCTCGAGGACAACGACGTGGGCATCAACCTGTCGCAGGGCGTGGCGAACGGTGGACCGCTGCCCGCGCCGACGCGGCTCCAGGTGACGCGCAACAGGGTGACGCATGCGGGGCCGGTGACGAACGGCTATCCCTATCAGGCGGGTATCTCCGACCTGGGCGGTGCCAACCTCATCAGCCAGAACCGCGTGGACGGGCCGGGATATGCGAGAGACACGCAGCCCGGGGCGACGTTCGACGTGGACGTGGTGGCGGGGGCGGCGGCGCGGCTGGACTTCGTGACGCCCGAGCGTGAGGCGCGGGTGGGGCAGTGCTCGGAGGCGGTGGTGGTGCAGAGCCAGGACGCGCTGGGCAACCTGTCCGCGCTGACGGCGCCGGCCCTGGTGGTGGAGGCGACGGGCACCGCGGCGCTGGCGGTGGGGTTGTACGCGGATTCGGCGTGCACCGAAGCGCTGGCCCCCTCCGGCGCGGGGTGGGCCCTGACGCTGACGGGGGCTCAGCAGGAGGCGACGCTGTACTTCCACGCGGCGCAGGCAGGAGCGCTGACGCTCATCGCCACGGGGACTGGCGCGAGCGGGACGCAGGCTCACACCGTTCGCTGAAGCTCACGTCACGCTCGTGACAGGGGCCGTGGTCCCGACGCGGTCACCTGTCGCATGCCCCAGCGCAGGGGGATGGTGCCGTCGGTGCGTCGCAGGGGCTCCACGGCCTGGAGGAAGGCCTGCTGGAGCGTGGCCTTCGCTGACGCCGAGAGCCGGTCCGCGTCATACGTCGTGCTGAGCGACTCCCACGCCTGCTCCGGAGTCCCATCCGCCTGGACCTCCAGCCGGCGAAGCTCCACGTCCGTGAAGCCGCCAAACAACTCCTTCAGCCCCTCCACGGAACGGAACCGCGCATCCCCCAGCGGCAGCGGTGGCCGCGCCTCCCGCGCCAGCATCGGCTTGAGCAAGCCCAGATACACCTCGAACGCCTCACCCTTCACCAGCTCTCCGCCGACCACCGCGGACACCCGCCCCGTCGGCTTCAACACCCGACGTAGCTCCGCGAGCACCTGCTCCACGTCATCCATCAACATCAGCGCCAGATGGCTCAGCACCACGTCGATGCTCGCGTCCGCGAACGGCAGTGACTGCGCCCGTCCCTGATGCAGCGTCGCCGCGCCCTTCAGTCGAGCCCGTGCCGCCTCCAGCTCGTGCTCACTCATGTCGAGCCCCAGCAACGTGAGGCCGCCCTCGCTCCTCCGCGCCAGCAGCTCCAGCAGGTACCCATCCCCACAGGCCACGTCGAGCACCACCCGTGGCGAGTCCCCTCGCGGCACCGCCGCCTCCAGGAGCGCATAGGTGGAGGCAAACACCTCCCCGTCGCGCAGCACCGGAGCCCCTCCGAACTCGCGCGAGGTCACCCCGGCGAGGCGACGGTGGAAGTCGAGCAGATAGGACTCGGCGGGAGAGGGCGCTGTCATGACGGAATCAACCCACGTTCAACGCGCCCGCGCCACCTTCCGCAACTTTCCGGGAGTACTCGTGTTGCTGTCCGCATGCCCATGCGTGCCCTGCTCCTGCCCCTCGTCTGTGCCGTCCTGGCCTGTGCTCCGCCCTCTCCAGAAGAAGGAGCCCCCGAGTCACCCGCCCCTCAAACCGAAGCCACCGTGGCGCCTCCCCGGGACGTCCCACACACCCTGATAGCGCCCCTCGTCTTCCCCACGACTGACGCGAGCTGGCCCACGGTGAACCCGGCCACCGCGGGCTGGGACGTGGCGAAGCTCAACGCCGCGCTCGACTTCGCGGGCACTCGCGACAGCCGCGCCATCGTCATCCTCCAGGATGGGAAGATCCTCGCCGAGCGCTACTGGACGGTGAACTCGAACTTCATGCGCGACATCGCCTCCGCGCAGAAGAGCGTCGTCTCCGTGCTCATCGGCATCGCCGTGGACAAGCAGCTGCTCTCGCTCGACGAGCGCGTCTCCGCCATTCTCGGCGCTGGCTGGTCCAACACGGGCGCCCTGGCCGAGGCTCGCATCACCGTGCGCCACCTGCTGACGATGACGAGCGGCCTGACCCCATCGCTCGGACTCCAGGCGACCCCGGGAACGACGTGGCTGTACAACAACGACGCCTACCACCGGCTGCGCATGATTCTGGAGCAGCGCACGGGCCTGGGCATCCAGGCGCTCTCCCAGGCGTGGCTGTTCAATCCGCTCGGCGCCACGCGCAGCGAGTGGGTGCAGCGCCCGGAGACGGACAGCAAGGGCATGCCCCTGTGGGGCCTGACGATGAGCGCGCGAGACCTGGCGCGCTTCGGCCTGCTGCTCCAGGCGGATGGCCTGTGGGCGGGGACCCGCGTCGTCTCCTCGGCGTACCTCAACACCGCGACGCAGTCCTCACAGACGCTCAACCCCGCCTATGGCCACCTGTTCTGGCTCAACGGCAAGGCCTTCACCCTGATACCTCCCGTGAGCGCGCGCATCGACGGCCCGCTCATCCCCAGCGCGCCGCAGGACGTGTTCGCCGGACTGGGCAAGGACGACCAGAAGGTCTACGTCAGCCGCTCGCTGGGCCTCGTGGTGACGCGACTGGGCCAGCAGGCCGGGACTCGCTCGGCGGAGACGCTGTCCGACTTCGACGAGGAGCTGTGGGCCCGAATCATGGCCGCGCGGCTCTGAGTCGCGAGGCGAGGTGGGCCGCGAGCCGGTCGAAGTTCTGCTCGTTCGCGGCCTCCACGAATCCGCGCACCTTCTCGACTTCGTCCTTCGACTCGAACCGCATGCGCCAGGTGAGTCGCGTCCGCGCGCCTTCGTCCGCGAAGTCCATCCGCATCATGAAGTGATGGGTCTGCTGGTGGTGCTGGATGACGACGCGCTCCTCGGGCACCACCTCGATGAACTCCTTGTCCATCGCGTAGCGTGCCCCTTCCGCGCTCTGCATCGTGAAGCGCCACCTGCCGCCGGGGCGCAGCTCGAACTGCTCGAACGTATTCGTCGAGCCTTGCGGCCCCCACCACGAGGTCAGCTGCGCCGGGTCGCTGAACGCCTCGTAGACCCGCGCTCGGGGCGCATCGAACGCCCGGGATGAGACGATGTCGTGCGAGGCCTCCAGCACGAGCGCCAGCCGGTCGAAGTGCGCCGCCGTGCCCTCCTCGCGAGAGCGGGTGCCGTCCTCACCGTCGAGGAACGCGGCCTGCTCGGTGAAGACCATCCGCGTGCCACCTGTCTTCGTGGCGTGGAGCTCCACCGTGGCCAGGGACGCGGAGAGGTGCTTGTCCCCCACGTGCATGTCGTAGGCGTAGACCATCCGCTCGTCCGGGATGATGTCGTGATAGCGCGCGGTGAAGACAACGGAGTGCTTGCCGCCGAACTGCCCGTGCAGCAGCTCCTGGCCTCCCACGCGGAAGTCCAGCTCGCGCTTCACGAGCGTCCAGCGGTCCGGTGGACCGATGAACCACTGCGCCTTCGTCTCCACGTCCGCCCAGGCGGCGAAGACTCGTGCGGGAGAAGCCTTGTAGGTGCGCTCGAGGGTGAACGAGCCATGAACGACGGGAGGTGTCTTCATGTTCTTGCCTTCTTTCGAGAGGGGACGGGGCCATCGAGCAGCTCGCCGAGCCTGTCGAAGCGCTGCTCCCAGAGTCCACGACGGTTCGCGAGCCAGTCCTCCGCCACGCGCAGTCCTTCTGGGTGGAGCTGACACGAGCGGACGCGCCCGAGCTTCTCGGTGCGCACCAACCCGCTCTCCTCGAGGACCTGCAGGTGCTGCACGACGGCGGCGAGCGTGATGTCGAGCGGCTTCGCCAGGGCGCTGACCGACAGCGCACCCCGGCTCAGTCGTTCGATGATGGCGCGCCGGTTGGAATCGCCCAGGGCGTGGAAGATGCGGTCGACGGCACCATTGTTAAGCATGGACTTGAGTATCGGCAAAGGCGCCGGATAGTCAAGTCGCGACTTGAGTATGGGTCGAGCCCGAATTGAAACGGGCTCGCGGAGGACCCGGTTATGGTGTGCGGGTGAGCCACTTGCTGAGGGAGTTGCTGGGACGCGCGCAGGAGGCGCTCACTCGACGGGAGGACGATGCGGCCCTCACGCTTCTGTTGGAGGCGTGGAACGCGTGTCGAGCCGAACCCGTCATCGCGCTCATCGAGCAGCTCTCGGACCACCTCGCCACGGGGCTTGCCTTCTTCGAGGTGCCCGTGCGCTGGATGCTCGAGGAGGTCCGCGGGCATCCCACGGACCTGCCCCGAGTGCTGGGAGAGTTGAGGGAGCGCGCGGCGCGTCGTTCGCGCTGTGCGTTCTCCACGGACCTCGACCGGCTGCGACGATGGTGGCCCGCGGATCCGCGCATCATTCCACTCCTGCTCGCCCTGGTCCGTCTTCCGGGAGCCGAGACTCCGGCGGAGCTGAACATGCTCTCCAGCCTCTTCATGTACGTGGGGGCGCCCTATGACGTGGAGCCCCTTCGCGAGCTGAAGGCCCGGCTCCCCTCGACGCAAGGGGCGGAGGTCGAGCGGTTCGACCTCGCCATCCGACTGGGGGCTCGGTGGGTTCCTCCCGAACTGGCGAGCTTGCTGTCCGCGAACAGCTCCGTGAGGCGGCTGGAGTTGAAGAGCTCGTTTGAGGACGGCCTGGCGGATGCGCTGACGGCCCTGCCCCACCTGACGTGGCTGACCATTCCCCATGCCTCGACGGACCTCTTCATCCGGTGTGCCCACTCCCGTCTGGCTTCCCAGTTGGAGTACTTCAAGGTCTCCGGAGAGGAGGGGTCCTGGAGGCTCGAGGTGACCCGAGGCGCGGAGGTCCCCATCCGGGCCTCCGTCAGCGGACCGCATGTGCAGCAGGTCGCGCCCGTCCTTCTTGCCGCCGCGAGGTTCAGCTCCCAGGGGCTCCGGATTGAATTCCGAGAGGGAGCCGAGGAGAAGGGCGGGGCGCCGCTGCGCGAGGCGCTTGCCGCCCATGCACGGGTCATCCGGGAGTGAGCGGAGGACTCCCGCGCACGCTCAGAGCCTGAAGTTCGCGGCGACGAGCAGCAGGGTCTGCTCACGGCGTGAGTCCACGGTGAAGCCCTCGGTGGGGCCGCCCTGGAAGCCATCTTCCGACGTGGTGCCACCGCGGCCGGCGAAGTAAGGCACGCTGGAGCGCCGCCACACGCCCTCCAGGCGCAGGCCGAGGAAGTCGGTGGGCATCACCTCGAACGTTCCGGTGAAGCCCCACACGCGCAGGTCCGTGCCCGGCTGGGACGCCAGGTCCGGCGGCGGGTATTGCGCCAGGTAGCGCGTGGGGTTCGTCATGTACTCACCGCGCACGGTGAAGGAGAGCCGGTCCTCGTAGAACCACGCGCGGTGCGCGATGGACGTGCCCAGCATGTACGCGTCCGACGCGCCCGGCAGGCCCGCGCCGCCCGACTCGAAGCCCGCGTGGTTGTTGATGCTGAAGGCCAGCCTGGACAGCCCCTTGGCTCCGGGGGCGTTGAAGTAGCGCAGCAGGACGCTGTGGTCGTGGTGGAAGCGCACGCGCTCGGAGACACCCTTGGTGTCCGTGCCCGCGTAGAAGTTGCCGAAGAGGCTGAGCGCCTCCGACGGGCTCCACCGCAGCGCGAGTCCCCCCGACGGCGCGGTGTTCCACTTTCCATACGTCTGCCAGCCGTTCATCACCCACGGCTCGATTTTGAGGTTCGGCGTGGGGAAGTACTGGGCGCGGACGCCCTGGAAGTAGAAGGGCGTGTGGTCGCAGACGAGCGAGCGCGTGTAGTTCCAGTTCTCCGCCAGCAAGTAGCTCTCCAGGCCGATGTACGACATGAAGATGCCGCCCTCGACGTTGAGGCCGGAACCGACGTCGAAGTGGTAGCCCAGCGTCGCCTCGCGGATGTAGCGCAGGTTCTGCGCCGTCAGCGAGCGGCCCCGCGTGACGGTGCCGTCGAGGTCCTGGACGATGTTCACCATGTTGCCGTACTGCAGGCTCAGCCGGCCCAGCACGTTCCGGTAGTTCCAGTCGATGCCGATGGACGCGAGGTTGATTTCAAACTCGTTGTGCCGGCCCACGCTCGCGCTGCCCGTCAGCGTGTTGTCGCGAGGGTTGTTGAGGCTGAACGCGTAGTTGGCGTCCAGGTACAGGCCGAGCACCACCGCTGAAGAGAGCTGGAGCGGGAAGTCCTTCTGTCGGCTCTGCCCGTTCATCCAGGTGAAGTCGCCCCACGCGAAGGGCGCGGGCGCGGACTCCGTGACGGTGGCGGGCTCGCTCGACGCGGTCGTCGTCGAAGGCTCGGCGTCCTGGGCGAAGGCGGAAGGTGTCAGCGCCAGGAGACTGGCGGCGGCGAGTGAGCGCGCCGCGAAGCAGCTTGCAAGGGAAGAGGTCGGGGACATGCCCGGGTGCGAAGCAGCCGGCGTGCCTTCGCCAGGCTCCGTCGCGTTTCCCAGCAAGTGTGGCGACTTGAAGCGGCTCCCGACGTCCGCGCCGCTCCCGCCTGCCGTGCGGGATGCGAGGAGGCGGGCTCGGGCTCGTGCAAGGCGCACGGTGACGCGGGCTCGGGACGGCCATGGGGCGGGGAGACGTCGCCCAAGCACCAGAGCCCTCAACGTGCACGACGAGGAGGGGCCTGTCGTGCAGGTTGCAATCCGCTCCCGTCGGGTCTGTCCGCAACCTCCTGGAACCTCTAGGGTCCTCGCGGGAGTGGATTGGTACGAGCGGTGCTCAAAGGGGGGGCACATCTCTATGTGGCCATTCACCCCGCCTCCAGTGCTGCTCTCCCTGCTGCTCCAGCAGGCCGACGCCTCCTCGCCACCTCCTCCGGGACCCACAGATACCGGGGCCGAAACAGAGGCCCCTGGCTTCTTCTCCCGGCTCAAGCCCGAGGGAGGCGTCGACGTGTACTTCGGCCACAACTTCAACCGGCCCGCGAACGCGGCGAACTTCATCCCCGGCACCGGCACGACCGCGAAGCGCGACAGCGAGGTGGCCATCAACCTGGCCTCCATCGGCGTGAGCGTGGCGCCGGAGCCCGTGGGCTTCAAGGTGCTGCTGGGCTTCGGCACGGGCGCGGAGGTGGTCCACGCGGCCGAGCCCGAGGGCGTCGCCTCCGGGCCCGACCTCTGGCGCTACGTGCAGCAGGCCTCGCTGTCCTTCGCCACCGGGCCGCTGGCGCTGGAGGCCGGGCTCTATCCGAGCCACATCGGGCTGGAGTCCTTCCAATCGCAGCTCAACTGGACGTACACGCGCTCGTGGATGGGCGAGCTGTCGCCCTACTACCAGACGGGCCTCAAGGGAACCTGGGCGTTGGACTCGGCGTGGAGCGTGCAGCTCCAGCTCCTCAATGGCTGGCAGACCATCGGTGACAACAACCGGGGCCTCGCGCTGGGCACTCAGGTGGCCTACGCGGGCGACCGGTTGTCCGCGTCCTTCAACACCTTCATCGGCAACGAAGGCCCCGAGGGCGACGACGGCTTGCGGCTCTTCGCGGACGCGGTGGCGACGTATGCCGTGACGGAGTCCTTCAAGCTCGCGGCCACCGTGGACGCGGGCACGCAGCGGATTCCCGGCGCGGACCGCGCGGTCTGGTATGCGGCGGGCCTCAACGCCCGCGTGCAGCTCACCGAGCCCGTGGCGCTGGCCGCGCGCGTGGAGGCGTATCGCGACGCCGACGGCCTGATGACGGGCGTGGAGCAGACGCTGTCGGGGGCCACGCTCACCCTGGAGGTGAAGCCCGTGGAGCACCTCACGCTCAAGCTGGAGGCGCGGCATGACCGCTCGACGGCGGACGTCTTCGCCAGCCGCGCCACCACCGACGAAGGCACCCCCATTCTGAAGGACTCCGAGACGCTCATCGTCCTCGGAGCCACCGCCTGCTTCTGAGTCTGGAGTCCATTCATGGATGTCGTCCTCCTCCTCGTCACCCTCGGTTTCTTCTCGCTCGCCTGGGGCTACGCCCACGGCTGCGAGCGCCTGTGAGGTCCCCCCGATGACTTTCGAATACGCCGCTGGCGCCGTGCTCGCCGTGCTGCTCACCGCCTACCTCGTCTACGCCCTGCTCCGTCCCGAGCGCTTCTAGGGACCTCGCCATGACCCTCATTGGTTGGTTGCAGATTGGTTTGTTCTTCGCCCTGCTGCTCGCGCTGACGAAGCCGCTGGGCCTCTACCTCTTCCGTGTCTTCGAAGGGGACACGCAGCCGCTGCCGCGCGTGCTCGGTCCCGTGGAGCGCGTGCTCCTGCGACTGACGGGCGCCAGCGCCCGGCGCGAGCAGACGTGGGTGGAGTACTGCGGCGCGCTGCTCGCCTTCAGCGTGCTGGGCATGGTCATCCTCTACGGGCTCCAGCGCATGCAGCACGTGCTGCCGCTCAACCCCCAGGGGTTGGGCGCGGTGGGGCCGGAGCTGTCGTTCAACACGGCGGCCAGCTTCGTCGCCAACACCAACTGGCAGTCGTACGCCGGCGAGTCCACCATGAGCTACCTCACGCAGATGGTGGGGCTGGCGTGGCAGAACTTCGTCTCCGCGGCGGCGGGGCTCGGTGTCGCGCTGGCGCTGGCGCGAGGCTTCACGCGTCGCGCGGGGCCGGAGGGCGCGAAGACGCTGGGCAACTTCTGGGTGGATGTGGTGCGCGGCACGCTCTACGTGCTCTTGCCGCTGTGCTTCGTCGCCGCCCTGTTCTTCGTCTCGCAGGGCATGTTGCAGAACTTCTCGCCGTACCCCGAGCTGACGACGCTGGAGGGCGCGAAGCAGACGCTCGCCATGGGTCCGGTGGCCTCGCAGGAGGCCATCAAGATGCTGGGCACCAACGGCGGTGGCTTCTTCAACGCCAACAGCGCGCACCCCTTCGAGAACCCGACGCCGCTCACCAACCTGGTGCAGATGCTGCTCATCTTCTGCATCCCCTCCGCGTTGACGTACACGTACGGGAAGATGACGGGGGACACGAAGCAGGGCTGGGCCCTCTTCGCGGCCATGTCAGTCCTCTTCCTCGCGGGTGTCACCGCCGCGTACGCCGCCGAGTCCCAGCCCAACGCCGCCGTGGCCTCCGCGCACGTGGCACAGGTGGGAAACCTGGAGGGCAAGGAGGTGCGCTACGGCGTCACCGCGTCCGCCCTCTTCGCCACCGTCACCACGGATGCGTCATGCGGCGCCGTCAACTCCATGCACGACAGCTTCAACCCGCTGGGCGGGCTGGTGCCGCTGGTCAACATGCAACTGGGCGAGGTCATCTTCGGAGGAGTGGGGGCGGGCCTCTACGGCATCCTCATCATGGTGGTGCTGTCCGTCTTCATCGCCGGACTCATGGTGGGCCGCACGCCGGAGTACCTGGGCAAGAAGATTGAAGCGAAGGAGATGAAGCTCGCGATGCTCTACGTGCTCATCTTCCCGGTGTTCATCCTGGGGATGTCCGGGGTGGCGGCGGTGCTCCCTCAGGGCGTGTCCTCGCTCAACAACGCGGGGCCGCACGGCCTGACGGAGATTCTCTACGCGTTCACCAGCGGCACGGCGAACAACGGCAGCGCGTTCGCGGGCCTGAATGCGAACACGCCCTTCTGGAACCTCTCGCTGGGCCTGGCCATGCTCGGCGGGCGCTTCCTGATGATTGTCCCCGCGCTGGCCATCGCCGGCTCCATGGTGGGCAAGAAGGTGGTGGCGGCGGGCCCCGGCACCTTCCCCACGAATGGCGCCCTGTTCACCGGCCTGCTGGTGAGCATCGTCGTCATTGTCGGTGCGCTCACCTTCTTCCCCGCGCTCTCCCTCAGCCCCATCGTCGAGCACTTCCTCGCCGGGGCCGGAAAGGTCTACTGAGCCATGAGCTCCGCATCTTCCAAACCGGCGTCGCTCCTCGACGCGTCCCTGCTGAAGCCGGCGCTGCTGGACAGCCTGAAGAAGCTCCACCCGCGCGACGTGGCGCGCAACCCCGTCATGTTCGTGGTGTGGGCGGGCAGCCTGCTCACCACGGTGTTCGTGGTGAAGGACCTCGTCTCGCCGCACGCCGATGGCGCGCCCCTGTGGTTCACCGTGGCGGTGGCGCTGTGGCTGTGGTTCACCGTGCTGTTCGCCAACTTCGCGGAGGCCGTGGCGGAGGGGCGAGGCAAGGCCCAGGCCGGTGCGCTGCGCAAGATGCGCAAGGACACCACCGCGCGGAAGCTGACGGACGGGCGCGAGGAGCGGGTGCCCGCGTCTGACCTGCGCAAGGGTGACCTGGTGGTCTGCGAGGCGAGCGACCTCATCCCGGGTGATGGCGAGGTGGTGGAGGGAATCGCCAGCGTGGACGAGTCCGCGATTACCGGCGAGTCCGCGCCGGTGATTCGCGAGTCCGGTGGAGACCGCTCGGCGGTGACGGGCGGCACCAAGGTGTTGTCGGACCGAATCGTGGTGCGCATCGCCGTCAACCCGGGCGAGTCCTTCCTGGACCGGATGATTGGGCTGGTGGAGGGCGCGGCCCGGCAGAAGACGCCGAACGAGATTGCGCTGCACATCCTGCTGGTGGGCCTGACGGTGGTGTTCCTGCTGGCGTGTGTGTCGCTGGTGCCGCTGGCGCTCTACTCCGGGGTGCCGCTGTCGGGCACGGCCGTGGTGGCGCTCCTGGTGTGCCTCATCCCCACGACGATTGGCGGCCTGTTGAGCGCCATCGGCATCGCCGGCATGGACCGGCTCTTGCGCAAGAACGTGCTGGCCATGAGTGGCCGTGCGGTGGAGGCGGCGGGGGACGTGGACACGCTGCTGCTCGACAAGACGGGCACGATTACGTTGGGCAACCGCATGGCGACGGAGCTGTTGCCCATGCCGGGCGTGCGCATGGAGGACCTGGCGGAGGCCGCGCAGCTCGCGAGCCTGGCGGACGAGACGCCCGAGGGGCGCTCCATCGTCACGTTGGTGAAGGACACGTACAAGATGCGTCCGCGCGAGCTGCTGGCGCACCAGGCGACGTTCGTCCCGTTCACCGCGCAGACGCGCATGAGCGGGTGCGACCTGGTGGACCCGAAGCCCCGGAGCATCCGCAAGGGCGCGGTGGATGCCATCGTCAAGCACGTGCAGGCGCAGGGCGGCGCGGTGCCGGAGGAGCTGGCATCGGCGTCGGGTCGCATCGGCGACGCGGGAGGCACGCCGCTGGCGGTGGCGGAGGGAGCGCGGCTGCTCGGCATCGTCCACCTGAAGGACGTGGTGAAGGGCGGCATCAAGGAGCGCTTCGACCGCTTCCGGGCCATGGGCATCCGCACGGTGATGATTACCGGCGACAACCCGCGCACGGCGGCGGCGATTGCGCGCGAGGCGGGCGTGGATGACTTCCTGGCGGAGGCGACGCCCGAGGCCAAGCTGGCGCTCATCCGCACCGAGCAGGGCAAGGGCAAGCTGGTGGCGATGACGGGCGACGGCACCAACGACGCGCCCGCGCTGGCCCAGGCCGACGTCGGCGTGGCGATGAACACCGGCACGCAGGCGGCGAAGGAGGCGGGGAACATGGTGGACCTCGACTCGAACCCCACCAAGCTGCTGGAGGTGGTGGAGGTGGGCAAGCAGCTCCTGATGACTCGCGGCACGTTGACGACGTTCTCCATCGCCAACGACGTGGCGAAGTACTTCGCCATCCTCCCCGCGCTGTTCATGGGCGTGTTCCCGCAGATTGCCCCGCTCAACGTGATGGGCTTGTCGTCGCCCTACAGCGCGATTCTGGCGGCGGTCATCTTCAACGCGCTCATCATCATCGCGCTCATCCCCCTGGCGCTGCGCGGCGTGCGCTACCGCCCGCTCGGCGCGGCGGCTTTGTTGCGGCGCAGCCTGCTCATCTACGGGCTGGGTGGCGTCATCGTTCCCTTCGTCGGCATCAAGGCCCTGGACGTGTTGCTCACGGCCGTGGGCCTGTCCTGAACGTGAAAGGACTTCACCTCATGGTCTCCACTCTTCTCACCGCCCTGCGCGCCTGTGTCGTCACCCTGGTGCTCACCGGCGTGCTGTACCCGCTCGCCGTCACCGGGGTGGCGCAGCTCCTGTTCCCCTCCGAGGCCCAGGGCTCGCTCGTGAAGGACGAGCAGGGCCGCGTGGTCGGCAGCGCCCTGATTGGCCAGGGCTTCACGCAGGGTGGCTACTTCCAGCCGCGTCCCTCCGCGGCGGGGGCGGGCTACGACGCGGCGGCGTCCTCGGGCAGCAACCTGGGGCCGACGTCGCGCAAGCTCCAGGAGCGCGTCACGGCGGACGTCGAGCGCCTGCGCCGGGAGAATCCGGACGCGCCAGGACTCGTGCCCGGGGAGCTGGTCACCACGTCGGCTTCGGGGTTGGACCCGCACCTGTCGCCGGAGGCGGTGCGCTGGCAGGCGCCGCGCGTGGCGAAGGCGCGTGGAGTCGCGCCGGAGCGGGTGCTCGCGGTGGTGGCCTCGCACGTGGAGGGAAGGACGCTCGGCGTGCTGGGCGAGCCGCGCGTCAACGTGCTGCTGTTGAATCTGGCGCTGGACCGTCAGTTCGGGCGGCTCGCGTCGGAGCCCGCTCAGCCGATGGGCGCGGTGGCTCCCGAGTGACGGAGTCCATTCTCCTCATGCATTCATGCGGAGGCGCGGGCATTGTCGCTCGCGCCTCCACGGTGGAGGTCCGAGGGTGACGATGACGCGACGCTCGCGCGCGGAGGACTTCCTGGAGCTGGTGGAGCGGGGCCGGCGCGGTCGGCTCAAGCTCTACATCGGCTTCGCGGCCGGCGTGGGGAAGACGTACCGCATGCTGGAGGAGGCGCACGCGCTGAAGCGTCGAGGCGTGGACGTGGTGCTCGGCTTCGTGGAGACGCACGGCCGCAAGGAGACCGAGGACCTGGTGTCCGGGCTGGAGGTGGTGCCGCGCAAGGAGCACACGTACCGCGACGTCACCGTGGAGGAGATGGACCTGGACGCGGTGCTGGCGCGCAAGCCCCAGGTCGCGGTGGTGGACGAGCTGGCCCACACCAACCTGCCGGTGTGCCGTCACCGCAAGCGCTACCAGGACGTGCAGGAGCTGCTCGACGCGGGCATCAACGTTATTGGCGCCTTCAACGTGCAACACCTGGAGAGCCTCAATGACCTGGTGGAGCGCACCACCGGCGTCATCGTGCGCGAGACGCTTCCCGACAGTTTCCTCAAGGGCGCCGACCAGGTGGTGAACCTGGACCTGTCGGTGGAGGACCTGCACGAGCGACTGAAGGCGGGAAAAATCTACGCGGAGGACAAGGTGCCGCGCGCGCTGGAGAGCTTCTTCAAGGGAGAGAACCTGTCCACGCTGCGCGAGCTGGCGCTGCGCGAGGTGGCGGAGAGCCTGGACCGTGCCACCTCGGGGCTGTCGTCTCGCACGGGGGATGAAGGCTCGCAGAAGGGCGCGGCGTGGGGACGGGTGCTGGTGGCGCTGTCGAGCTACCCACCGCGCGCGGCGACGCTGCTGCGCCGGGGCTCGCGCATGGCGGGCCGGCTGAACACGGACTGGTTCGTGGTGTACGTGGAGACGCCGCGCGAGGCACCGCACCTCATCGACGCGGAGGCGCAGCGGCACCTGCTCGCGAACATCGAGAAGGCGAAGGAGCTGGGGGCGGAGGTGGTGCGGCTGCGCTCGAAGGACCCGGTGGAGGCGATTCTCGACTTCGCGCGCTCACATGGCGTGGGCCACATCATGGTGGGCCGCTCGCACCAGCCCTGGTGGAAGCGGGCGCTGGGACGCGCGGCGGACGTGCGGCTGCTGCGCGAGGGCGAGGGCTTCGACATCCACGTCGTGGCCTTCGACCCCTCGCCCGAGGAGAAGCGCTCATGACGCTGCGACTGCGGCTGCTGCTGGCCCAGGCCCCGTTGGCGCTGGCGCTCGTGCTGGTGGGCGTGGTGGCCGTCGTCACGCTGGCGCGGCTGGGGCGCTCGGGGCAGCACATCCTCCAGGACAACTACCGCAGCGTGCTCGCCGCGCAGCGGATGACCGAGCAACTGGAGCGGATGGACAGCGCCGCCCTCTTCATCGTCGCGGGCGAGCTGGAGCGGGGACAGGCGCAGCAGGCCGCGCAGCGTCAGGGGCTGGAGTCGGAGCTGCGGTTGCAAGAGAGCAACGTCACCGAGCCGGGCGAGGCCGAGTCCACCCGTCGGCTGCGCGCGGGCTGGGCGCGCTATCAGGCGGCATATGACGTGTTCCTCGCGCAGTCGTCGGAGGTGGAGCGCAAGGCGGTGTACTTCCGGAGCATCGAGCCCGCCTTCCGCGAGGTAAAGGACGCGGCGTCCGCCGTCCTGGCGCTCAACCAGGACGCGATGGTGCACAAGAGCGAGGAGCTGCGGCGACAGAGCGACCGCGTCAACACCCTGATGGTGCTGGCGGTGCTCGCGGCCTTCGGCGTGGGGTTGTTCGCCTCCACGTCCCTCACGCATCGCGCGCTGCGGCCCGTGTCGGTGTTGTCCCAGGCGGTGCGACGACTGGGCCGAGGGGACTACGCGGTGCGCGCGGTGGTGGAGGGGAAGGATGAAATCGCGCAGCTCGGGCAGGACTTCAACTCGATGGCGGAGGCGCTCCAGCAGTATCGCCAGAGCAGCCTGGGCGAGCTGCTCCAGGCACAGGCCGCGTCGCAGGCGGCCATCGACAGCCTTCCGGACCCGGTCGTCGTGTTCGGCGCGGATGGGGTGTTGCTCAACGTCAACCGCTCGGCGGAGGACGTGCTGAAGCTGTCGCTGGAGGGCGGCGGGGACGTGCTGGGCCGGGTGGTGCCGGAGGCGCGCGAGGTGGTGGAGCGCGTGCGGGGCCATGTGCTGGGCGGCAAGGGCGCGTATCAGCCTCGGGGTTACGAGGAGGCCGTGCGCGTGGAGCTGGCGGATGGCGACCGGTGGCTCCTGCCGCGTGGGAGTCCGGTGTACGGAGAGACGGGCGAGGTGGTGGGCGCCACGGTGATTCTCCAGGACGTGACGCGGCTGCGGCGCTTCGACGAGCTGAAGAACGACCTGGTGGCCACGGTGGCGCATGAGTTCCGCACGCCGCTGACGTCGCTGCGCATGGCGGTGCACCTGGTGGCCGAGGGCATGGTGGGCGCGGTGACGGAGAAGCAGGCGGACCTGTTGTTCGCGGCGCGGGAGGACTGTGAGCGCTTGCAGGGCATCGTCGATGACCTGTTGGACTTGTCTCGCATCCAGGCGGGGCAGCTTCGGTTGGAGGTGCGGCGGGTGTCCCCGGAGGAGCTGGTGGATGCGGCGCTGGACTCGCAGCGCGCGGCGGCGGCGGAGCGCGGGGTGCGACTGGTGAAGCAGGTGGGGCTGGACGTGGAGTCGGTGGATGTGGACCCGGACCGGCTGGGGTTGGTGCTGGGAAACCTGGTGGGCAACGGGGTGAAGCACACGCCCGCGGGCGGCGAGGTGGAGGTGCGGGTGGCTCGGGAGGGGACTCGGGTGCGCTTCGAGGTGCGGGACACCGGTGAGGGCATCGCGCCGGAGCAACAGGGACGCATCTTCGAGAAGTTCTACCGCGCGCCCGGGGCACCCGTGGGCGGCGCGGGGCTGGGGTTGTCCATCGCGAAGGAAATCGTCCAGGCGCACGGCGGCGAGCTGGGCGTGGTGAGCGCGCCGGGGCGGGGGAGCACGTTCTGGTTCACGCTGCCGCAGCCGACGGCGGTGGAGTCGGCGTGACGCTCCCGCCCGTGCTCCTCGTGGGAGGCTCGGGCGGGAGGTCTGCCCGCGGCGTCAGACGGAGGCTTCGCCCCAGTCCTTCATCTCCTCGCGGCGAATCTTGGAGGCCTCGCGGACGAGGTCCTTGCAGGACATTCCGATTTCCTTCTCGGTGATGTTCTTCGCGACCTGCGGGAGGATGTTCTGCTCCTCGTCGGCGATGTGGCGCTTCACCACTCGCTCCAGCGAGTCGACCTTGGTCTTCATGGCGTTCATGTCGTCGCGCAAGCCGACGATGTCGGTCAGGAGCTTCGTCATCTCCTGATGGTCTTCCTCGGCATGTTCGATTTTATCGTCGCCCACGATGCGCGTGGCCTTGGGATAGACCCAACGCTCCTCGATGGTGGTGTGCAGCATGAGGGCCTCCGCGAGCTGGATGCAGAGCTCCTTGCGGCTCTCGTCATCCGAGGCGTTGCGGAACGCCAGGAACAGCGCGTCGACTTCGCGGTGCTGTTGAATCAAGAGGTCGATGACGTCCACGGGTGCGCTCCTTGTTGTGTCGTTGAGGTCGCCGAACAACGGTCCGCATGCATGAGGGTCGTGGCAATCACAGGCATGGGCGCGCAAGCTCCCTCGCCATGTCTGGCGTGAGGGAGCGGGGAGGGGAGCGCTTCAGTCGGTGGTGCCTGGCCGGGCGCGACTCGCGGACAGGCGGCCAGGAGGGATGGGAAGGGCTTGCCCTGCCTGGTGGCGGACACGGGACGTCGGAACGAGAGCGTGTGTCGGAGCAACGTCGGGGGGCCTCCGCGCCGCGAGTTGGCGCGCGCCTTGTCAGGGGCGAATGCCAGCATTCACGCCGCTTGCCTCTCGTGAGGGAAGCAAGTGGGTGAGGAATGCGTGCTGGCCTATGGATGCTGTGCGCCGCGCTACTCGTCACGGGCTGCGCTGGTGTTGAGCCGTCCACTCGTGGCGGGCTGCTGCGGCAGCGCTCCTCGGTGTTGGGGGAGCGAGGACTGGAGAGAGGCTTCCTGGAGGCTCGGCACGTTGGAGGCGCGCGCGGCGACTCGTTCGATGCGTTGCTGCATGACGCAGGGCTGGAAGCGCACGACGAGAGCCCTGTGTCGGGCGATTCGCTCACGGCGACACAGGCAGCGAGGCTGCTGCGGGTGCTGCTGGGCAAGGACGTGACGCTGGGACAGTTCCCGGCACGTGTCGCGGTGGGCTTCATGCTGCGCGAGGTGATGGGCGCGGGCGAGGTGCCGCGGGCCGAGCTGGTCAGGAGGGTGGAGCGGTTCACCTCGCTGGCGGTGCTCCGGCCAGATGGATGCCTTGCGTGGGTGCGCAGCGGGAGGACGCAGCAGCGCGTCGGCACGGTGGAGTGGAAGGACGGAGCCTTCCTCGCGCACGGCTTCGAGGTCGGCCGCTTCTATGACGGGCGCACGGGAGTCTTCCGCGCGCTGGATGCGAACTTGCGGGAGGTGGATGGCTTCCCGCTGGCGGACGTTCACGACGATGCCGACGTCATCAGCCGCACGCTGGACGGAGCGGAGGAGGCGTTCGTCGGGCTGGCCCTGGCGGTGGGACAGTTCGTCTCCACGTCGCCCGCTGACAACCTCGGGGCGTTGAAGCAGATGCCGACCGCCGTGGCGGCGCTGCTGGCCTCATCGCCCGAGTACGTGGAGCGCTTCCAGTACATGACGCGGGGCGAACAGGTGCAGGCCGTCTCCAAGCTGGTGACGAACCTCCTCGCCACGTGGGGCACGGCCTCCGCCGCGACGCGCACGCTGCAAGGGGCGACGCTCGGGATGGCCGAGGTGCCGGTGCTGTCGCTCTCGGCACAGGGTGCGCTCGCCATGAGAGTCGTGGCCGTGCCGGTGGGACGGGCGGCGGCGGTGCTGAGCGGTGGCCCTGGCGCGGCCATCATCCTCCAGCGAGCGAGCACGGCAGCGAAGCAAGGTGGGCCGTCGAGTGGCCCTGGACAGTGGGGACCGGCCAAGGAGTCCATGCAGCCCCGGGCACGGAGCTACCAGGAACAAATCACGGGCCACTCCGCCGACGAGGCATACTGGGTCGGAGGCGTGGGCAGGGACAGCGGAGGCGTGAAGTTCGATGGTTTCGAAAAGGGCGTCCTGCTGGAGGCGAAGGGGCTGGGATATGCCAGGTTCTTCGAGGAACTCGACCCGAAACGCTGGTTCAAGAGTACGGGGGCGAAGGCTCTGGTTGAGCAGGCGGACAGGCAGTTCAGGGCAGCGAATGGAGCGCGTATCCGCTGGCATGTCGCGGAAGAGAAGGCCGCCAATGCGATCCGGAAACTGCTGAAGGATAACGAGGTGGAGGGCATCGAAGTCGTCTTCACCCCTCCACTCTTCTGAGGTTCATCCAGGTGAGCGAGACCTACTACGCGGGTAGCTATTGGGGGATTCGCAAGGAGCCTCCAGACAGTTGTGCAAGGCGTCTTGAGGACTTCCTGCTCGGGCTTTCGCGTGTCGATTCGTCCTTCGCGCATTGGTACGAAACGGCAAAGTCGCTGAAGGAGTCCTTGAAGCGTCCACTGCGCCCGATTCGCGAAGAGTTGGTGAAGTTCGTTCAGAAGAACAAGGACCCTGCCTTCGATGATCTCGGGTTCAGTCTTGGGGCATGGAACGGTGCTCCCAACGACCACGAAGATTGCGCCTTTCTCATCAGGTGTGGGGGCCACCATGCACGTGCGAACAATCGATGCGTGTTCAGTCTGCCCAGCAGGGGCTCGAGTGCAGAGCGTGTCCTGACAGCGTCCGTGTTGGCGGACATGCTGCGAGCCACCGCGAGTGCCTGGGAGCCTGATTGGGGCGTGGCCATGTCGCACTCGCACCGTGACCTGGTCGAGTCTCGGCGCGTTCCGAAGGCCCCTTACCTCGGCTGGGTGACGTATCTCGCTCGTCATCGAGGCACAGTGCCGCCACTGCCTGCCCCTGTGCGCGTCGAACCCGTGGAGGACAAGGGCACCCTCATTGTCCTCACCCCGGAGCGCTTCACGGCCAGCAACCCGGAGCACGTGGCATTGGCCGAGACGGTGCGCGAGCTGCTGGACCAGGCGGGGCTGTTGAAGCCCCTCATGTCGTGACCTCAAGGCCCAGGAGCGCACTCCCGGCCTCTCAAGCTCAGTCCTCGCCCTTGCCTCCGGACTCGTACTTCTTGCGCTTGCGCCACAGCGTGGACGCGTCGATGCCCAGCACCTTCGCCGCTTCGTCCAGCGTCGGCGCGGACGTCATCACCCGCAGGGTGTGCTCGCGCTCCACCTCCTCCAGCGTGTGCGGCCCGCCCAGCGTCACCACCGAGCCCGCCGCGGCGGCGATTCGCTCCGGAAACGCCTGCGGCTCCAACACCCCCGCCGGCCACACGATGAGCGCTCGCTCCACCGCGTTGCGCAGCTCCCGCACGTTGCCCGGCCACGGATATGCCAGCAGCATCTTCTCCGTCGCTGGCGACAACTCCGGCGTCGTCGGCCGCTGCGCCGTCTTCGCGAAGAACGCCACGAAGCGCCTCGCCAGCGACAGCAGGTCCTCCGGCCGCTCCCGCAACGACGGCAGCTTCACCTCGATGACGTTGAGCCGATAGAGCAGGTCCTCGCGGAACCTTCCCTCCGCCACGTCCTTCTCCAAGTCCCGATTCGTCGCCGCCACCACGCGCACGTCCGCCTTGCGCGTGCGGCCTTCACCCAGTCGCTCGAACTGCTTCTCCTGCAGGAATCGCAGCAACTGCGCCTGGAGCGCCGGGCTCATCTCCGCGATTTCATCCAGGAACAGCGTGCCTCCCTCCGCCTGCTCCACCCGCCCCGGCTGGTCCTTCACCGCTCCCGTGAAGGCCCCGCGCACGTGGCCGAACAGCTCGCTCGCCAGGAGCTGCTCCGACAACGTCGGACAGTTCACCGTGACGAACGGCCTGCGCCGCCGCGCGCTCATCGAGTGCAACGCCCTGGCGAGCACTCCCTTGCCCGTGCCGCTCTCACCGCGCAGCAGCACCGCCGCATCCGCCGTCGCCGCGCGAGAGACCAGTCCAATCGCCGCGTGCATCACCGGCGAGCTCGTCTCCAGCGTCGCCTCCGGCACCGCCTGCGCGAGCTGCCCCTCCAGGCTCTCCAACTGCGAGGACAGCGCACGGTGCTCCCGCGAGCGGTCCAGCACATGCCGTATCTGCGCCGGCGTGAAGGGCTTGGGCAGGTAGTCCCGCGCCCCCCGCCGCACCGCCTCCACCGCCGTGTCGAACGTCGCGTACGCGGTGATGAGCACCACGTCCAGGTTGGGCGACTCGGCGAGCAGCTTTGGCAGCAAATCCAAGCCGCTCGCGGTGCCCAGCCGCAGGTCGACGAAGGCCAGGTCGGCCGGCCCCTGGGCGAGCGCCGCCAGCGCGGCCTCGGGCGTGGCCGCCTCCCGCACCTCGCAGCCGAACCCCTCCAGGCACACCCTCAGCGTGTGGCGGATGTTGCGCTCGTCGTCCACCACCAGCACCCGCATCGGGCGCTCCCCGGAGACGGGGTCCTGCTCCTGCCTTGCATCCATGCGTCAATCCTAAGTGCATCACCCGCGCCCCGCCGTGCGGACCGCACGACACGAGTCCTCACGGGGACTTCCACGCCGCCCCCTTCACCCCTGTCGTGCGGTCCGCAACCCGGACCCGGCCCTTTCGTGCAGGCTGCAACACACCCGACGCAACCAATGCTGGCGTTGGTCCCCGGTTTGCGATGGAACAGGGGCCTATGGGTTTGAACGGGAACGACGAGGGAGCCGAGGACAACATCTTCACCCGCGACAGGCCCCCCTCTCGCAACCAGAAGCGCGTGCGCCAGGGAGTGATGCTCGGCATCGTGCTGCTGGTGCTCGTCGGCGTGTGGGCCTATCTCCAGGGCGGAGAGAACCGCGCCATCAACGCGATGTCCCCCGCCCAGCGCGAAGCCCTCTTCGAGGAGACGCGCGACAGCTTCCACCTCATGTGCCTGGGCGACGCCGGCCCCCGCCTCCAGCGGCGCTGCCAGAAGCAGGCGGAGTTCATCATGCGCTTCTCCGAGTGTGACGAGGCCTGTCGCCAGGAGCTGGCCCCCGCCCTGCGCAACGCCGTGCGCTGACGCCCTCTCGACTCGAGAAGGCTTGCGCGATGCACGGCCGCTCGCGTGCGCACTTGCTGGATGCAATGGCCGCGGAGACCGCGTCCCTCGGGAGACCTGCTCCACCGCGCGGCACGGGGCTTGCCCCTGGAGACGCCGTCATGCGTCCCAAGCCGCCCCTGTCCATCGTGTCCTCCGTCCCTGACTCCAGCACCGGGCCGGAGCCTCTCTCGCTGGCGCGTCCCTGGTGGAAGGACCTGCTGTGGGTGCTCGGGCTGGGGGTGGCCCTGGCGGCCATGGTTGGCTGGCTGGCCTCGGAGCGTCGCGCCGTGCTGACGCTTGCGCCCGAGGACCGCGCCGCCGTCTTCGATGATGCGTGGGCCGGCTTCCAGCGGCTGTGCTCGGCCCCCCTGCACACCGGGCTGGTGCCTCGCTGCCGTGAGCAGGCCCGCTTCCTGTTGCTCTTCCCCGAGTGCCAGGGCGCGTGTCGAGAGCAGGCCCGGGTACACGGGCGTGCCCTGCGCTGAGCCCGGGGCGGGTCGCGACCTGAAGGGCTTGAAGGAGGCCCGGGTTGCACTCCGCACGATGGCGCGGAGGCGGGGTGCGGGAAAGGCCTGGGGTTTCAGGCACCTGGAGCCAGTCCCGCGCGGCACGGCGGATGCGATGGGAAGGCACGTGCGGCGGGTCATGAGGGCCCGGCACGGAGGACCCATGTGGCTGCCCCGCTTCGTGAAGTCACTGCCGTTGTTCCACGCGTTGGCCGCCAAGGAGGTCGGTCCGTCGCTCGGTGAGGCACCGCTCAAGGCGGTCCGCCTGCTGGGCGTGGAGCGACTGGTCGAGGCCCGGGCGCGTGCTGAACATGCCTTGAGCGGCGCTCGGCGGTGCTCGTGCTGCAGAGGCGTGCTGGAGCATGTGTATGACCGGCTGGGCTCCACGCTGTTCCTGGATGACGACCCCGAGCAGCTCGCGCGGGCCTTCGACGACGACGAGCGGGACGCCTTCACGGCGCGAGTGCTGGCCGCGTGCATCGTCCTGTCCGGACGCGAGCGCGTGGCGGCGATGGGGTGAGGTCCGACGTGGGACGCGCGCGCGAAGGGCTTCGCGCCAGCGTCCCGCGGGTGAGTGGCGGTGCGGGCGGTGTGGTGTCGCCCTGGGAGGAAGGCATGTTGAGGTGGACCGAGTTCCTGGACGTGGAGGCTATCCGCCTGTCGCTGGCGGCGAGAGACCGGGTGGCGGTGCTGCATGAGCTGGCGGGGTTGATGTCGGCCCGGGCGGGGGTTCCCCAGCGAGAGCTGGCGGTGCACCTGCTGGCGCGCGAGCAGCTCGGCGCGACGGCGATGGAGGGCGGCGTCGCGGTGCCGCACTGTCGCCATGCGCGCGCCGGGCGCATCGTCACCTGCCTGGGCCTCCACCGGGGCGGGCTGGCGTTCGGCGCGCCGGAGGACGGGCTGGTGCGAATCTACGTGGGGCTGGTGTCGCCGCCGGACACGGCCGGGCTGCACCTCAACGTGCTCTCCCGCATCGCGACGCTGCTGAGCGATGAGCGGCTGAGAACGGCGCTTGGGGCCGCGCCCTCCGCCGGGGCGATGCACGAGCTGCTCGTCAGCGCGGAGGAAGCGCACCTGCCGCTCCGCAACGAGCTCGCGCTGTCTCCGTGAGGGCCTGCCCTGGAGGACGAGGTGGATGTCGCGCACGGACAGCGGGCCGAGGACGGCGGGGCGTGTGACGGGGCGCGGAAGCGGGCCTCGCTTCCCGGTGCGCTCAGGGTCCTCACTCGATGACGCGGTGAGCGGTGGAGTCGCCTTCGACGAGGTTGAGAAAAAGCGAGCGGGGCGGGGTCGAAGCGACTGACCCCGAATAACCCGAGAGAAGTGTGTAGTGGGCTCGAAGAAAAACAGGAGAGGGATGCGGAATCGCGGTGGTGGACACATCTCTGCGCCGACTCGGGAGGCGGCGGTGGGCCCGAGGAGGTGAGCCATGCTGCGGTGGACTGATTTCTTGGAGGTCGAAGCTGTCCGCCTGACGTTGGAGGCGCGCGAGCGGGTGGGGGTGGTGCACGAGCTGGCGGGGCTGATGGCGGCCCGGGCGCGGGTGTCCCCGAAGGAGCTGGCGTCGCATCTGCTGGCGCGCGAGCAGCTGGGCTCGACGGCGATGGTGGGGGGCGTGGCGGTGCCGCACTGTCGGCTCGTCGGCGTGCCGCGCATCGTCACCTGCGTGGGCATCCATCCCCAGGGCGTGGACTTCGGCCAGCCCGACGGAGGGAAAGGGCGCATCTTCGTGGGCATGGTGTCGCCGCCGGACACGGCCGGGCTGCACCTGAGCGTCCTGGCGCGCATCGGCGCCCTGTTGCGCAATGCCCGGCTTCGCGAGGCGCTCCTGACGGCCCCGTCTCCGGCGGCCCTGCGCGCGCTGCTCGTCTGCGTCGAGGACGCGCACGTGAATCACCGGTCCGAAGTCGCCCTGGCCCGGTGAGGGTGGGGCGGCTGGAGCAAGGACGCTGACAGATAGCGAGCACAGCCCGAACCCGGGCCGGCCCGCGCCTGGCCCGCCTGCTAGCGTCGCCGGCCGTGACGACGACTTCGAGCTCGACTCCCCGCTGGTTGCTGTATGGCGCCTCTGGCTACACCGGCCGCCTCATCGCCGAGGAGGCCGTGCGTCGTGGCCACCGCCCCGTGCTGTCCGGTCGCTCTCGGGAGAAGCTGGCCCCCCTCGCTGACGCGCTCGGCCTGGAGGTCCGTCCCGCTGCCCTGGATGACGCCCGCCAGCTCACCGCCGCCATGGAGGGCCTGCCCCTGGTGCTCCACGCCGCCGGGCCCTTCGTCCACACCAGCGAGCCCATGCGCCAGGCCTGTCTCGCCTCGCGCACCCACTACCTGGACATCACCGGAGAGATTCCCGTCTTCGAGGGCTCCTTCCGCCATGACGCCGAAGCCAAGGAGCGCGGCGTCTCGCTCATGTCCGGCGTCGGCTTCGACGTCGTCCCCACCGACTGCCTCGCCCGCTACGTCGCCGACCAGGTCCCCGGCGCCACCGAGCTGGACATCGCCATCGCCGCCGGCTCCCAGGCCAGCCCCGGCACCACCAAGTCCGCCCTCCTCCAGCTCCCCGAGGGCGGCAGGGTCCGCCGCGACGGCGTCCTCCAGCCCTACCCCATGGGACAGGGCGCCCGCCCCCAGCGCTTCATCGACCGCGAGCGCACCGTGATGCCCATCCCCTGGGGCGACCTCTCCACCGCCTACCGCACCACCGGCATCCCCAACATCACCACCTACATGGCCTTCCCCTCGTCCTCCGCCCGCGCCCTGCGGTGGACCTACCCCGCCCTCCGCCAGCTCCTGAAAGTCGGCCCCGTGCGCGACGGCCTGATGAAGCTCGTCGAGTCCCGCGTGACGGGCCCCACCGCCGACATGCGCCTGTCCGGACGCTCCCAGGTCTGGGCCCAGGCCCGCGCCCCCGACGGCCGCTCCGCCCAGGCCTGGCTGGAGGTCCCCGAGGGCTATGTCTTCACCGCCCGTGCCTCCCTCCACGCCGTGGAGGAGCTGCTCGCCCAGCCCTCCCCGGGCGCCCTCACCCCCGCCGGAGCCTTCGGCGCCGACTTCGTCCTCCGCATCGACGGCTGCCGGCGCCTCGACTCCCTGGGGTGATCCACCCAAAGGTGGTGTCTTTTTCAACCCAGACTGGTGGAAACTCCTGGGCTGGCACTGTGGGATGACCTTTTGGGGGTGGCTTAGCAGCCAGTGTTCAGTTGGCTATCCTGTGCTTCGGCGGATCACCGGTCCGTCCGAACTTCAGGGGGTCCACGGGGCCCCACGGAAGGATGGCGACATGAGCTGGCGCAGCACGCTCTTGAGGGTCGCTGAGAGGCAGGGGGTTCGGTGCGATTGAAGCTGAAGCAGAAAGTGATGCTGTCTCCAGCCGTCGCCGCGGTGTTCCTGGCGGTCATCTTCTCGGTGGTGCTGGCGCACGGGGCCTCGTGGCTGGTGGGGGCGCTGTCGCTGGTGTGCCTGGCGTTGATGGTGGCGCTGTCCATCTGGCTGCACCGCGAGGTGGCGGAGCCCATGGCGCGGCTGACGGCGGTGGCGCAGCGCATCGCCCAGGACGGGGATTTGACCCAACCCATCGACACGGCCGGGCAGGACGAAATCGGCGACCTGGGCCGCAGTCTCCAGGTCATGGTCAACCGGCTGCGTGAGGTGCCCGCGACGCTGCGGTCCGTGGTGACGGAGCTGTCCTCGGCGGCCACGCGGCTGACGAAGGCGAGCCAGGACCAGGTGAACTTCCTCACCGACCAGTCCCGCAGCCTCACCGAGGCGAGCACCACCATCGCCGAAATCGCGCAGACCTCCAGCATGGCGGCCAGCCGCGCGGAGATGGTGCTGAAGGTGGCGGCGCAAGCGGATGCGTTCAGCTCCTCGGGCCAGCGGTCGATTGAGCAGAGCGCGGAGGGCATGCAGCAGATTCGTCAGCGGGTGGGCACGCTGGTGGGCAGCATCGCGCACCTGAGCGACCAGGCCGTGCACGCCGGCGAAATCATCAGCAGCGTGAAGGATTTGGCGGACCAGTCCAACGTGCTGGCGCTCAACGCGGCGATTGAGGCCGCGCGCGCGGGTGAAGAGGGCCGAGGCTTCGCGGTGGTGGCGCGGGAGATGCGCGCGCTCAGCGGCCAGTCGCTCCAGAGCACGCAGCGCATCGGCAAGATTCTCCTCGAAATCAACCAGGCCATCCGCCAGACGACGTCGATTGCCGAGGGCGACAGCGAGAAGATGGAGGAGAACATCGAGCAGGTGCTGTCCTCGGCCAGCTCGCTGAAGGAAATCACCACGGTGGTGCAGGAGAGCAGTCAGGCCGCGCGCCAGATTGTCGCCTCCGTCACCCAGCAGAACGCGGGCATCGCGCAGATGACCGAGGTGATGACGCAGCTCTCCTCGATGATGGCGGACGTCGTCACCTCCACCATGACGGCGGAGGAGGCGGTGACTCAAATCAACGCCACGCTCGGCCGCCTCCAGGACTTGTCCACGTCGTTCCGCGTCTGAGCCGAGCGCGGGTGGCGGCCCGACGTCCGGGCCGCCCGCGCTCGTGGGGATGTACCGGGCGACGGCTACTCGCCCTGCATCAACCCGGTGATGCGGCCGTCTTCGTGGACGGTGATGCGCCGCGCGGCGGGCTCGCGAGGCAGGCCCGGCATGGTGAGGATGTCGCCCGTGAGCGCCACCATGAAGCCCGCGCCCGCGGACAGGCGCACCTCGCGCACCGTGAGTGTGAAGCCGCGCGGCCGGCCCTGCTTCGTCGGGTCATCCGACAGCGACAGGTGCGTCTTCGCCATGCACACCGGCAGCTCGGAGCCGCCCAGCTCGCGCACCATCTCCAAGTCCTTGCGCGCCGACGCCGTGAAGGCCACGTCGTCCGCGCCGTACACCGTGCGGGCAATCGCGCGGACCTTCTCCTCGGGCGACTGCTTCACGTCGTAGAGGAAGCGCGGCGTCGGCGGGGCCGCGTCCGTCGCGTCCAGCATCGCGAGCACCCGGTCCGCCAGGTCCAGCGCGCCTTCTCCTCCGCGCGTGAAGCCCTCGCACACGGCAGTCTCCACGCCGCGCTCCTTGCCGAAGGCGCGCAACTCGTCGAGCTCCGACTCCGTGTCCTGCGGGAATCGGTTGACGCACAGCACGGCCGGCAGGCCGAAGGCGCTCACCGACTCCAGGTGTTTTTCCAGGTGCGCGAAGCCGCGAGCCAGCGCGGCGCTGTCCGGCTCGGCTACGCGCGCGAGCGGGGCGCCGCCGTGGTACTTCAGCGCGCGCAGCGTCACCACCAGCACGACGCCTCGGGGCCACAGGCCGGTGTTGCGGCACTTGATGTCGAGGAACTTCTCCGCGCCCAGGTCGAAGCCGAAGCCCGCCTCCGTGACGACTTCGTCCGCGTAGGCCAGGCCCATCCGCGTGCCCACCACGGAGCTGCACCCGTGGGCGATGTTGCCGAAGGGCCCCGCGTGCACCAGCGCCGGGCCGCCCTCGCGCGTCTGCACCAGGTTGGGCATCAGCGCGTCCTTGAGCACCGCCACCATGGCCGCCGCCGCGTCCACGTCCCGGGCGCGCACGGGCTTGCCGTCGGGCGAGTGGCCCACCACGACGCGGCCGAGTCGTTCCTCCAGGTCCTTGAGGTTCTCCGACAGCGCGAGGATGGCCATCACCTCGCTGGCGGCGGTGATGTCGAATGCGGCCTCGCGCGGGACGCCGTGCGCCTTGCCGCCCAGGCCGATGATGACGTTGCGCAGGAACCTGTCATTCATGTCCATCGCGCGCCGCCACCGCACGCGCGTGGAGTCGATGGCCACCGGCTGGCCGTAATACACGGCGTTGTCCACCAGCGCGGCGAGCAGGTTGTTGGCGCTGGTGATGGCGTGCAGGTCTCCGGTGAAGTGCAGGTTGATGTCCGCCGCGGGCTCCAGGCTGGACTGTCCGCCGCCGGTGCCTCCGCCCTTCACGCCGAAGACGGGACCGAGCGACGGCTCACGCAGCGCCGCCACGGCTCGACGTCCGCGCCGACGCAGGCCCATGGCCAGGGCCACGGACATGGTGGTCTTCCCCTCGCCCGGAGGCGTGGGGTTGATGGCGGAGACGAGCACGAGCCGGCCCTGCCGACCTGCCTGCTTGCCGAGCGCGCCGAGGGACACCTTGGCGCGGTTCGTTCCCCAGGGATGCACGTCGTCGGGCGCCAGGCCCAGCTCGGCGCCCACTTCTGCGATGGGTCTCAGCGTCATGCCGAGGACTCTCGACGCGCGGGCGCCACGGGTCAACGGGGGAAGTGCGCGGGATGCCTTGCCGGCGTCAATGTCACCGCGCCGCGCGTTGACGGACCACGCGCAGCCGCCACAGCAAGGCCACGGGAAGTCCCACGCCCACGGTCATCGCCAGCCACGGCCAGGCCCCCGCGCTGGAGAGCCCCTGTCCCAGTCGTGCGCGCAGGTCGATGGGGAGCTGGGCCCACGACAGGAAGGTGGCGGTGGCGAGCACGAAGACGGCGAAGCCCCTGCGCAGCGAGCCCGGCGCCACGCGGCCCGCGAGCTTTCCTCCGAGCACGCTTCCCACCAGCGCCACCGCGAGGACCTCGCCGGTGAGTCTCCACGGCAGCTCCAGGTGGCCCAGGTGTCCGACGAGCCCGGCGGCGCACTGGAGCGCGATGACCACCAGCGAAGTGGCGGTGGCCATCGGCGTGGACAGGCCGACCAGGGCGAGCGCGGGGACGATGAGGAATCCGCCGCCCGCGCCCACCAGCCCCGACAGGAGTCCCACGCCCATGCCCTGAAGGACGATTCGTCCCACGCGGCGCGCGGAGAGTGTGTCCCCGTCGAGCCCGCGCGGGGTGGAGTGGAACAGGCCGCACGGCGTGAGGAGAGGGGGCGCTGTTCCGTCCGCATGGCTCGTGTCGGTGGAGGAGTTCTCCGCCTTGCGTCCTGGTGCGTGCGTGGCGACTTCGGTGGACACCGTGCCCGTCGTCGCGATGGACGCCCGTGTCGTCTCCGCGCGCAGCAGCATCGCGATGGCGGCGGCGACCATGACGCCCGCGAAGAGCAGCATCAGCGTGCTCGACGAGAAGAGGGGATTGAGCTTCCCACCCAGGAATGCGCCAGCCATTCCGCCCGTGCCGAACACGATGGCGGTGCGCCACCGCACCCGTCCTGCTCGCGCATGAAGGAGCGCTCCGTTGGCGCTGGTGACCCCCACCACCACCAGCGACATGGCGATGGCCGTGCGGGGCTCCACGCCGAGCACGTACACCAGCAGTGGCACCGTGAGGATGGAGCCACCGCCGCCCAGCAATCCCAACAACACGCCCACGAGCAACGCGCCCGCGAGGCCCACGTACAGCATCATCGCGAGGTGCCCCCGGGCCTTGCGACCGCGAGCAAGTCCCTGAGCTCTCGCAGCGCCCGCTCGAAGCTCGCGGGGTCCACCAGCCCCGAAGGGGGCGAGGCCTGGAGCGCGTCCAATGCGGCGGTCAGCTCCGCGCGAGAGGGCTCGCGTGGCGGTGTCTCCTGCCTCAATGGAGGCGTGGCCAGGAGTGTGTCCAGCACGGTGCCGGGCTCCGTGCGTGAGGGCTCTCGCGGCGGTGCCTCCAGCCTCGGAGGAGGCGTGGCCTGGCGTGCGTCCATCACGGCGCCAGGCTCCGCGCGTGAGGGCTCACGCGGCGGTGCCTCCAGCCTCGGAGGAGGCGTGGCCAGGAGTGTGTCCAACACGGTGCCAGGCTCCGCTCGAGAGGACTCTCGCGGCGGTGCCTCCAGCCTCGGCGGAGGCATGGCCTGGCGTGCGTCCATCACGGCGCCAGGCTCCGCTCGAGAGGACTCTCGCGGCAATGCCTCCTGGAGACGGTCGCGCAGCGTGTCACGCACGTCAGTCAGGGTCGGCGGTTCGCCAGAGCGCAGCCGCACCACGGGCAGTTCCTCCGTATTCCACGCGAGCATCCCTCCGCGCAGGTTCATCACCCGCGTGAAGCCCAGCTCCACCAACTGCGCGGCGGCCTTCGCCGAACGCGCCCCCGAGCGACAGATGAGCAGCACCTCCGTGTCCCGAGGCCACGGGGCCACCGCCTCGCGCACCGTGGCCAGCGGTGCCGGGCTCACGCCTTCGATGTGCCCCAGCACGCCCTCCAGCTCGGAAGGCTCTCGCACATCCACCAGGCGAAGGCCCGGGGGCCGCTCGGTCGCGAGCGGCCGCACGTCCACATCGCGGTAGCCAGCGGGTTGAGGGTGCGCGCTGTCGTAGAGGTGACTCAAGACGATGACTCCTTCCCGGTCCGCCGCCAGTGACGGAACGCGGGCAATGAGGTGCCGCTCCGCTTCCCTCGCGGGAGGCGGTTCGACACGGAGAACAGAGAGACGCAGCCATGCCCGAAGGCACGTCACGTCACGCGGATGACGGAGCCGAGGGCTCGGTGTCCAGACCGCACGCGCGGTTGGCGGGAACGGCCACGTCCAGCTTGCGCGGCGGAGGAATCTGTCGCTCGTTCATGAAGCGGATGAAGTCCTCGCGCGACCTGCCGGCGAGGCGCGGGTTGTGCCGCTTCTCCTCGCCCACGGAGGAGATGGTGAAGCCCGCGTAGTCGTGGCCGGGATACAGCTCCGTCGCGTCGGGCAGCGTGAAGAGCTCGCGGGTGATGGAGTCGTAGAGCTGCCCCGGGTCCCCATTCTGGAAGTCGGTGCGGCCCGTGCCGCGAACGAGCAACGTGTCGCCGGTGAACAGGCGCCCGTCACACAGGAAGCAGAGGCTGTCGTCGGTGTGCCCCGGCGTCTCCAAAACACTCAGCTCCAGCCCGCCCACGCGCACCCGGTCCCCGTGCACCAGCGTCCTGTCCACACACGGCGCCCCTCGCGCGGAGGCCATCACCCGTGCACCCGTGCGCTCCCGCAGCAGGCCCGCCGAGGTGATGTGGTCCGCGTGCACGTGCGTCTCCAGCACCACCGTCAGCTTCAGCCCCAGCTCCTCAATCAGCCCCAGGTCCCGCTCCGCCTGCTCCAGCACGGGGTCGATGAGCACGGCCTCCCGCGTCGCCAGGTCCGCCAGCAGGTACGTATAGGTCGAGGACTCCGCATCGAAGAGCTGTCGGAAGAGCATGGTCCACTTCCCTCCTGAGGAGGCCGTCGTGCGTGCTGGCCTGACGATATTGCGAGCGTCGTGCCAGGACTGCGCTGCCCCGTGAGAACGACCCCGCTCGGGCCGCGAGTCGTTTCCCGGGAAACACCTGCAACACCCTGGTGAAACAGTTGCCGCGCCGGCGAAACGGCTTCACCGCGTGGCCTCGCCCAGGGCGCGCAGGCGGCGCCACAGCGTCACGCGGCTGACGCCGAGCAGGCGCGCGGCCTCGGAGCGGTTGCCGCCGGCTCGGGCCAGGGCCGCGCGCACCCGTTGCGCGTCGAGCGGGCCCGCCTCCTTCGGGGAGAGGGTGACACTGTCGGCAGGCGCGTTCTTCGCCTCGGAGAACTCCGGAGGCAGGTCGGCCTCGCGCAGCACCGCGCCCTCGCCGATGACGTAGGCGTACTCCATCACGTTGCGCAGCTCGCGCACGTTGCCCGGCCACCCGTGTGACTCCAGCAGCCGGCGCGCGCCCGGGGCGATTTTCTCCACGCGTCGCGTCCCTCGCTGGTGCAGCTCTCCCAGGAAGCGCAGGGCGAGCGGGAGGATGTCTCCTCGGCGCTCGCGCAGCGTGGGCAGGAAGATGGGCACCACGCGCAGCCGGTACATCAGGTCCGCGCGGAAGCGGCCCGCCTCCACCTCGCGCCGCAGGGCCCGGTGCGTGGCGGCGATGATGCGCACGTCCACCGGCACCGGCGCCCTGCCTCCCACGGGGATGACGGTGCGCGTCTCCAGCACGCGCAACATCTTCGCCTGGAGGTCCAGCGGCAGCTCCGCCACCTCGTCCAGGAACAGCGAGCCGCCGTGCGCCAGCCGGAAGTGGCCCGGACTGTCGCGCACCGCGCCGGTGAAGGCGCCGCGCACGTGGCCGAACAGCTCGCTCTCCAGGAGGTTCGGAGGCAGTGCGGCGCAGTTGATGGCGCGCAGCGGCCCCTTGCCGCGCGTGGACAGCGCATGCAGCGCGTGGGCGATGTGCTCCTTGCCCGTGCCCGACTCGCCGCGCACCAGCACGCTCGACTCCGCGCGGGCCACCTTTTCGACGATGCGGAAGACCCGCCGCAGCTCGGCGTCCTGGGTCCACAGGCCGTGGAAGACCTCGGCGCCCTCGGTGCTTTTCGCGGTGGGCTCCCGGGTGACGGTGAGCGCCCAGCCCTCCTTCTCCAGCGCCACCGCGCGCACGCGCACCGCATGCGAGCGCAGCCGCGCCGTCGTCTCACGGCCCGTCGCGAGCACGGTCTCCAGGCGCTCGGCGCCGCCCTGGGGCACCAGCACCTCCGACAGCGGAGTCCCCTCGCGCACGGCGGCGTCGAGCTGTGCTTCCAGCGCGGGCGTCAGGCCCACCACGCGCCGGCTCGCATCCACGAGCAGCACGGCGCCCGACAGCGCATCGAGCGCGGACAGGGCGAGCTGGGACGGGCGTGGGGGACGGGACGTGGGCATTCGTCAGTGCATAGCCCGGCGCGCGGCGGCTCGCACTCAGGCGCGTCCGCGCATCATCCAATTCCAGTAGAGCTGGGGCAGGCCGTACTTCTTCATCAGCCACATGTCCCGCCGCTCCTTGAGCGTGTCGATGAGGGGGAAGCTGGGCGCGGGCGTGCCTTCGTAGTCGAACTCCGCGAGCAGCAGCTTGCCGTAGCCCGTGGTGAGCGGGCAGGACGCGTAGCCGTCATACCGCGCGGTGGGGACGCGGCCGGCCATGACGGCGCGGAGGTTCTCCACCAGCACCGGCGCCTGCTTGCGGATGGCCGCGCCCGTGCGACTGGTGGGCAGGTCGGAGGCGTCCCCGAGCGCGAAGACTTCGGGAAAGCTCGGGTGCTGGAGCGTGTACTTGTCCGCGCGCACCCAGCCGACACACGCACCCTCACGCGAGGACAGCGGGCTGTTCTTGATGAAGTCCGGCGCGCTCTGGGGCGGGGTGACGTGCAGCAAGTCGTAGCGCAGGGTGACGCGCGTCTTCCGCCCGTCGCGCGTGGTCTCGAAGATGGCCTCGCGCCGCGCGCCGTCCACGGCGACGAGGTTGTGCTCGAAGTGCGTCTGGATGCCGTAGCGCTTCACCACGTCTTCGAGCACGCGGGCATAGGGCCGCACGCCGAAGATGGCCTTGGCGCCCGAGCCGAACACCACCTCCGAGCGCTCGCTCACCCCCGTGCGGCGGAAGTGGTCGGCGGCCAGGTACATGATTTTCTGCGGCGCGCCCGCGCACTTCACCGGCGTGGCGGGCTGGGTGAAGAGGGCGGTGCCACCCTGGAAGCGCTGGAGCATCCGCCACGTCTTGGGGGCGAGCTTCACATCGTAGTTGCTGCTGACGTGCTCGGTCTCCAGCGCGTCACGCAGGCCGGCCACCTTGTCCCAGTCCAGCTGGATGCCAGGCGCGACGACGAGGAAGTCGTAGCCCACGCGCAGCCCGCCCCGCGTGCGGACCTCGCGACGGACGGGGTCCACCTCCTCCGCGGCGTCCTTCAGCCACTTGACCCCGCGAGGGATGAGGCTGGCCTCGTCGCGCACGGTGTCCTCGACGCGCGCCTCACCCGCGCCGACGAGTGTCCAGAGTGGCTGGTAGTAGTGGCGCTCGGAGGGCTCCAGAATCGCGACGCCCTCCTGGCCCAGTCGAGCCAGGCGCGCCGCCACGCAGATGCCGGCCGTGCCTCCGCCGATGATGAGGACCCGGTGACGCTCGCTCACGGGTGCCACGTGGGGCATGGGCGTCACCGCTGGGTCCGTGCAGCCTCGGTCCTCGCTTGGGGGCATCTCGCGCTCGCTTCCTGTCCTGTCTGGGGACGTAGACAGGGGGCCTCAAGCAGGGCGCGTGCCACCATTGTCCCCGAGGGCGACACGCATGTCGCTCGGGAACGTGGGGTGTTTCACACCGTTTCAGCGCGTTTCATGAAACGTCAGGGGCATGACGGTGGCGCAGACCGGCCCGAGCATCGTCAGCGGGCCGGAGTGGGCCCGCGAGCCCCGGATGCGAGCCAGGGAGCTTCCCTGGCCCGCGGACCCGTGAGGCGGGCTGGGCTACTTCTTGTTGCCGAAGATGCCGCGCAGACGCTTCTTCGCCTCTTCCTCGGCGCGCTTCTTCGCCTCGGCCTCCAGCCGCGCCTTCTCCTCGGCGGCCTTGGCCTCCAGCTCCTTGCGCTTGGCCTCGGCGTCGGCGCGCAGCTTCTCCTCGCCGCCTTCGATGACCTGCTGCACCTGCTCGCCGCGCTTGCCGCCAATGAGGTTGCCCGCGAGCGACGAGGCCGCCAGCTTCGCGAGCGTCGTCACCGCCGGCTTCACGTCCACGCCCGTGACTTCGGGCTTCCACGCCGGGCCCGTCAGCTTCAGGCCCACGGGGATATCCGAGGGCGGCGTCACCTTGCCCAAGGTCAACGTCTTCACCGTGGAAGGCGTCAGCGCCACCGAGCCGATGAGGTCCAGCGTACCGTCCAGCTTGATGCCGCCGTCGAAGCTCATCGCCGCTTCCGGCCGCGTCCAGGTGATGGGCTTGGAGAGCTGCGCGACGCCGTTCTTGATTTGCACGCCGAAAGGCAGGTTCTCACTCAGCGACGTCACCTCGCCGCTCTTGAGCGCCTTGGAGGCGAAGGGCAGGGCCTTGGCGAGCGGCTCGGAGACGGACGCCACCAGGTCCTTGCCCAAGAGCGTGCCGCCCAGGATGTTGCCGCTGATGCCGCCCAGCAGCGTCTCCTTGAGCTTCTCCGGCGTGTAGCCGACGCCCTTCACGTCCACGTTCCCGTTGAACGTGCCCGTCATCACCTTTTTCGGCGTGGCCTGCGCAATCGCCTCCGCCATCTGCACGCCGTCCACCTTCACCTTCGCCTCGAAGGGGCGCTGCGCGGCGGCGGGGCCCAGGCGAATCGTCGTCCCGTCCGCGGCCACCTTGCCGCCGAAGACGCCCGAGGAGAACTTCTCCACGGTGATGAGGTCGTCGGTCATCTTGATGACGCCCGTGACGTTGCTCAGGTCCATCTTGCTGTAGCGCAGCGCACCCACCGCGAAGCGGATGTCACCCCGGTAGCCGTTGAAGCGCGCGGGGTCCTCGGGAGGCAGCTCCGCCGACTCGGGCGCCGGCACGGTGCCGCCGTTGCGCGCCGCCAGCTCCTCCTCGTCGAACAAGAGCGCGTCCGCGTCCAGCTTGTGGGCCTTCACGTCCGCGGAGAACGTCGTCGTCTGCTTCTTGCCCACCCCCGCGAGCGCGAACGACGCGCTGCCCGTCACCGTGTCCGCCAGGATGTTCGCGGTCATCTTGGGCACCTCCACCTTCATGCCCACGCCGCCCTTGCCGGGCGCATAGGTCCCCGTGGCGGCCAGGTCCATCCGCTGGCCGGGCGACTTGTCCACCAGCAGGCCGGGCCGCAGGTCCACGCCGGACAGGTCCGCGTTCGCGTCGAACTTCAACGCCCCGCCGCTGGCCGCCGCGCCCGTCACCTTCGCGGTGAGCTTCATGGCGCCGCCCGCGCTCTTCACGAGCTGCGCGGGCACGCGCAGGCGCACCGGCGTCAGGTCCACGTCCACGTTGATGGCCTGCGCGTCCTGCGTACCGCTGCCGCGCACTTCCAGGCCGATGGGGCCGGCAATCATGCCGTTGAGCTGCTTCTTCAGCGGCGGGTAGTACTCGGCGAGCACGGCCGGGTCCAGGTTGCGCCCCACCAGCTCGAAGCCCTGCACGGACGGCTTGTCCGACAGCAGGCCCTTCACCTGGCCCTTGCCGGTGATGTTCGCGGGGCCCAGGTCCAGCTTCAGCTTGTCGAGCGACAAGTCACCGGTGGCGATGTCACCCGCGACGTCCGTGTCCAGCACCACGTCCAGCGCCTTGCCACCCTCCGAGCCCGCGAAGCGCAGGCCCAGCGCGGAGATGACGCCGACGAGCCGCGTGGGGCCCTTGCCCCCGGGCACCGCGCCGCCCAGCTCCGCCTTCCAGTCCGCGTCCACCGTGCCGGCCTGGAGGCCCACGTCGGGAGGCAGGAACGGCCCCAGCGGAGACAGGTCGATTTTCTGCGCCTTGAGCGTCACGCGCTCCGGCGTGGGAATCAGCGTGGGAGGCAGCGGCGCGGCGTGCAGCGACAGCTGGAGGTTCTGCTTGTCCGCGAGCACCGCCGCGGCCAGGTCCACCACCAGCGGCTTGCCGGCGCGCAGGTCCTTCACTTCGATATCCAGGTCCTTCACCGCCAGCTCGCGCGCGGCCTGTCCCCCCGCGCGGTCCACGAAGCGGATGGTGCCGTCGGTGAGCGCGGCGCGCTCGACATGGACGCCGGAGAGGTCCGTGGGCTGCGACTCATCCTCGGGCGGCTTCTCTTCTTCCTTCGGGCTCTGCTCCTCCAGCCGCTGCAGCAGGCGCTGCACGTTGGTGGTGCCGTCGGCCAGGCGCACCACGTTGACGGTGAGGCCGGACAGCTCGGCGTTCTTCACCTGGATGTCCTTGCCCCGCGAGGACAGCAGGGGCCCGGCCGCGACGCTGATGTCCAGTGACGCCATCTGCGCGAGCGGCAGGTCCTCACCCTCGGCGGCGCCGATGGAGACGTTCTCCACCTCCACGCCCACGGTGGGGAAGAGCTGGGTGGAGATGTCCCCGATTTCAATCGGGCGACCCAGCTTCTGTGAATAGGTGGCGGCCTGCTCGCGCGCCGTCTTCAGCAGGATGGCGTCGAGCCGCCAGAGGACCCCGAGCACGACGACGACGAGGAGCGCGAAGACTCCTCCGAGCACGTAGGGCCAGCGGCGCTTCTTCTTCACGACGTCGGACATCGCTTGGTACCTCCTCCAGCGAGCGGGCCCCGGGACTCGGCCCGGCGCGGGGCCTGGGCTGCGGTGTGACGCTTAGCCCAGCCGGGGCCTTGCCGCACGCGTCAGGCGCGAGAACCTCCTGCGTGCGGCGGGAAGACTCATTGCACCCAGGACGGGGGCAGGGGCGTGGAAATGCACGGCGCCCCGCTGGAGCGGGGTCGTCCGGTCGTCCCAAGGGCGAGAAACGGAGGCGCCAGCCGGCCCTCTGGCGCCTCCAGCCACCCAACATGCTCGATGTGCGCACGGAGCAGGCGAGAAGGAAGGGGCTATCTCTCCTCAGGTCGCCTTCAACCCCCGGAAAACGCGCGGCTCAGGGGCCGCTCGGAGGGGGAGCGACAGGGGTATTCACGGGTGGGCTCGTGGGTTTCACGGAGGGCTTCACCGCGGGCTCCCACTTCACGGGGCCGATGGGGACGCCCAGGCGGTCGGCATGGGTGGAGCGCAGCGCTCTGCCCCGAGTGTCGATGGCCAGGGGGGTTCCCTCCACGGTGCCCAGGACCTGGGCGGTGTTCAGGTCCAGCAGCCAGCCCATGTAGAGCAGCAGTCGCTCTCCCGCCATGTCGTGGGCGTATTCGCCCTCATCGCCCAACAGGCGTTGGTCGCCCGTGTCCGCGCTCCACAGCCACAGTCGAGCCTTCCCCTGCTCCGCGCCGTCCTGGGAGGGTTTCACCTCCAGCAGCGCGTGGGTTCCGAAGGCATGGACCCATGAGCTGTCTGGGAGGGGAGGGGTCACCAGGGCGTGTCGCTCCATGTCCAGGAGGAGCAGGCCGTAGGTGCTCGAAGTGTCCTTGTCGTGCAGGACGAAGATGGGCAGCAGTCGAGGTCGCGGTTCAATGGGCCTCCTCATCAGTGAGCGGGTCGACACCTCGCGCTCGAGTGACACGTGCAGCTCAGGCCCGTGCAACTCGAGGTTCGTGTCCTCCGAGTCCGTCTTCGTGCAGCCCACGACGAGCAGCCGACGGGGCTCGTCCACGTCATACAGCCGGGCCTGGCAGCTCGCGGGCACCCAGGTCGTCCGTTGCCCGTGCTCGTCTTCGTAGTCGAGCGCACCATCCGGCGCGGTGCGAATCAGTCCATCACCGAAGGGTCGAAGGATGTCCTTGCCTTCGAGGAGCGGACCTCCCTCCAGGCGCTGGAGGCGGCGCACGGGCTTGTCTCCCTTCCAACCGCCATGGGTGCTGGAGCTGACCGGACCTCGGCACATCGCGGGAGCCAGGGAGGTCTGTTCCTGGGGCCAGGTCAGCGTGCCGTCAGCGTTGGTGTCCTCCGCCACCACGTCGAAGAGGACCCAGCGCCCGCCGTCATGCAGGAACGCTTGTCCGAGCAGCCCAGGCCCCGCGTCCAGCACGCGCTCCTGGCCCCGTGCGACGTCCCGCAGCACCGCCACCGTCTTCCCTGCCTCGTCGCGCCGCAGATAGAGCAGGCGCTTGCCGTCACGCGAGAAGCTGGCGCGCACGGGCGGCTGGGGCGACTTCGAGTCCACGTCGTCGGCGGCCCACGAGGCGAGCACCTGCTCCGTGCCCTTCACGGTGTCGAGGAGTCGGAGCGCGCCCTCGCGCACCAGGACCAGGTGTCGCCCCGAGGTGTCCCACGCGAGCACGTCCTCGATGGCGACGCCCGCTCCTGGCTCCAGGAAGAGATAGGGCCGGGCCTCGTCACCCAGGAGCTCACCGTGGAAGTCCACCTCGACCTCGATGGCTCCATCCTGGTTGGTGTCCTCGCGCACCTGACACGCGAGCAGCCACCGTCCATCGGGCGCTGAGGCCTGGAGCAGGAAGGGGTGCGGAGTTCCGTACTCTCCCGTGGGGAGCTCCGTGCTCGGCAGGCGCTCACGCGAGGCGCACGCGGTGAACAGCCACACGATGGACAACAGGAGACCTGCGCGCGGAGTCATGTCCCGCAAGCCTGTGCCACGTCGTCATGGGTGGGCAAGCAGGCATCGTGAGCGTCCGACTCAGGACGGACCCACGCGCGTGTTCGCGCAACGGTGAGTCAGCACACGTCAAGGGGGACCTCCGGGGCGACCCGACGGGTTGAGCGCACGACGGCGTCTTGCGAGCGCGCTTGTTTCCGCCTACCCCTTACCCACACGAGTGCCGAGACTTCGGCCCGTCATCCTTGAAGAGAGCCCTCATGCGCATTCGTGTCGCAGTCATTTTGCTGGCCAGTCTCTCCGCGTGCGCGTCGCGCTCGAAGGACGGGTCGGAGTCATCCTCCTCCTTGCCCTCGCCCTCTCGCGCCGCCACCGCCTCCTATTCGCACTTCATCCGCGAGTACCTGGATTGGTTCTCCGCCGCCAACCCCGTGCGCGCGACGCGACTGGGCTTCCATGCGCATGACGCGCGCCTGCAGGACGTCTCGCAGGAGGCGCTGAAGCGCAAGGCCGAGGCGCTGCGCGGCTGGCTCACGCGACTGGAGCAGGTGAACTGCTCCGCGCTCACGGGCGACGAGGCCATCGACGGCGTGGTGTTGCAGAACGCCATCCGCGCGGAGTTGTTTGAGCTGGAGGAGGAGCGCATCTGGGAGAAGAACCCCGGCGCCTACGTGGGCCTGGTCTCCGGCGGCCTGTCCACGTTGTCCTCGCGCGACTTCGCGCCGCTGGGCGAGCGGATGCGGGACATGCGCTCACGCATGGCGCGAATCCCAGACGTCCTGGAGGCGGCGAAGACGAACCTCAAGGGCGTGCCCCGGTTGTGGGCGGAGCAGGCCATCCGCGACGCGCGCGGCACGCAGGTGTATCTGCGCGTGGACCTGCCGCGGGCCCTGGAGGCCCAGGGCCTGGACAAGGTATCGCCCGCGGAGCGCGAGGCCTTCCACGCCGCGCGCGCGGACGCCCTGCGGCAGATGGAGGGCTTCACCGAGTGGCTGGAGGAGGAGCTGCTGCCCCAGGCGAACGGCGACTTCCGCATGGGCCGCGCGCTGTTCGAGAAGAAGCTGGCGCTGGAGGAGCACATCACGCTGAACGCGGACCAGCTGCGCGACATCAACGAGCGCGCCATCCGTGAGTACAAGGCCTGGGTCGCGCGCGAGACGGCGAAGGTGGACCCGACGAAGACGCCGGAGCAGGTGATGGCGGCCCTGGTGAAGGACCACCCCACCTCCGAGGAGCTGATTCCCCTGGCGCGCACCCAGCTGGTGGAGCTGCAGCGCTTCGTGCGCGAGAAGGACATCCTGACCCTGCCCTCGGACGCGCTGCCGTCCGTGCGCGAGACGCCGCCGTACGAGCGGCTGGGCTTCGCGTCCATGGACACGCCGGGCCCCTTTGAGAGCAAGGCGAAGGAGGCCTACTACAACATCACCAACGTGGAGGCGGAGTGGTCCACGGAGGAGAAGTCGCAGCACCTGACGTACTTCAACCGCGCGGGCCTGTTGGGCATCACCGTGCACGAGGCCATGCCCGGCCACTTCGTCCAGCTGCTCTACGGGTCCAAGATTCCCACCGACGTGCGCAAGGTCTTCACCCCCGCCTCCGTGGTGGAGGGCTGGGCCCACTACGCCGAGCAGATGATGGTGGACGAGGGCCTGGGCGAGGGTGACCCGTCGGTGCGCCTGGGCCAGCTGCGGCGCGCGCTCCAGCGGCACGCGCGGTGGTACGCGGCGCTGGCGCTGCACGTCTACAACGAGCCGGTGGACGCGGTGGCGAAGCGCTACGCGGAGATTGCGTACTTCGAGCCCTTCCCCGCGATGCGCGAGGTGGAGCGCGGCACGTCCAACCCCACGTACCTGTACTACGCGGCGGGGCGCATGCAGATTCTGAAGCTGCGCGAGGACTACCGGAAGCACCTGGAGGCGAGCGGGAAGAAGTTCGTCCTGAAGGACTTCCACGACCGCTTCCTGCAGCTCGGCCTTCCGGTGTCGCTCGCGCGCAAGGTGCTCATCCCCAACGACGAGTCACCGTCGCTGGAGTGAGCGCGACGGGCTACAGCTCGATGACGTCCGACGGAGTCGTCGGCGTCTCGCGCGCGGTGAGGCCCTCAATCGTGAAGCCCTGGGGCGCGCGGATGGCGGCCCCGTGGTTCGGGTCGATGAACAGGCGCACCGGGTCGGTCAGGCCCTCGTAGCCGACCTCGAACACCTCCAGCCCCGCGTACTCGAGTGACGGCGTGGGCCCGGTGTCGCAGCACGGGCCCAGGCGTTTCCAGGCGACGCGCTGGCCCTGGGGGCCGCGCAGCAGCTCGAAGAAGGCCATGACGCCCGGGTTGCCCCAGCCCACGCGCACGGGGTCCTCCGCGCGGTAGCCGTAGGTGCTGCCGTCCTCCGCGAGGCTCGCGACAGCGGGAGCCTCCTCGCGAGGGGCCCGCACCACGGCCGGGTTCGACGAAGCACACGCCGACAGTGTCAGCAAAAGCCCGAGACAGGCGATTCGAAGCGAAACCATTGCACCCTCCTCCTCCACGCCACCCGCGGCGAAAGTGGGAACGGCCTTTCGCGCGTGCACGAACTCGCCCGCCGGAGTCGTTCGACAGCCAACGCTCCCAAGCCCTGGCGGCGGGCCCTCGATTGCCCGTGCCTCTGAGACGGCCGTGCTCATGACTTTCCAGAACCCGGCACTCGGCTCTCAGGGCTCCGTGGAATGCCGTCCCGGAAGGCCCCTGGCTTTCCACCGTGGGACAGCGCTTCCCGGCTCGAATTGACTCTCGGGGACGACGCGCCGAGCGTGGGTGCGTGCGCCCGCTCTCACGTCCAGTTCGCGGTGGTTCGCGCGGCGCGGCGAAGTCCGGCCGCCGCCGTGCCATGGCGTGGGGATTGGCCGCCGGGTGCCTGGCGCTGGCCACCGCGTGTCAGCACCGCAGGGAGGAGTCATGTGCCGCCGTGCAGGCCCTGGTGATGGAGGAGCTGCGCGTGACGGATGGCCTGGGGGACAGCCAGCATGACGCGCACTCGCTGGCCTTGAACGCGAGCCAGTTGGAGGAGCTGTCCTCGCGACTGAAGGCCCTGCGAGTCAGTGACGCCGCGCTGCGAGAGGCCGTGCGGCGCTATGGCGCGGACCTGGACGTGCTGGCGCAGTCGCATGCGCGCATCGCCCGGGCGCGGGCACTCCCAGAGCAGGATGCCGCCGCGATGGACGATGGACAGGTGGGCCCCGGCGTCACGCTGACCGCCTATGAGGACTCGGTGAACGAGGCGCGCTCCGCCATCTCCCGCCTGTGCTCCGGGCCGTGAGGCCCCCGCCACCTCACGTGCCCCAGTAGTAGCTCCACTTGAGCATCACCGCGTCGTTGGCGGCTCCCGCCATCAGGCGCCGTGGACGCAGCGTCGCGAAGGGCCGCTCTCCCTCCGGCTCCGGCAGGCCCTGCTGCGAGCGTGAGTAGACGACGAAGAGCGTGGAGCCGAGCTGGTACTCCCACCGCGCCACGACATTCACGTTCAACGCGGTGTCGTAGAAGCTGCTGTCGTCCGCGTGTTCGATGGGCGTCAGCGAGTCCAGCCGGATGCGCGTCCGGCGCGCGTCGGACGTCGCCGTGAAGAAGGGGCCGTAGGTGCCGTGCGCGGTGAAGAGCTGCGCGTAGCCCTGCAAGGTGAGCCGGGGCGTCAGCACCCACTGCTGGCGCAGCGTGAGCGACAGGTAGCGCGAGTCCAGCGCGCCCAGCAGGAAGCCTCCGTCGGCCCGCGTCTCCACGTAGCGCGGCCCGTGGTCCGTCTTGTCGTTGCTCACGGAGAGCTCCGTCTGGAGCGAAGGGTGCGGCCGCATCGACAGCGTGGCCTCCGCGCCCCAATCCCAGGCAGGAGCGCTCGGTCCGCCCTGGAAGCGGTGGCCCACCGACGCGTAGCCCTCCACCGAGACAGGGCGGTTGGGATTCGTCTCGGCGCTGACGGCCACGAACATCCGGTCCGGCCGCTCCAGCGGGACGCCCGTCTTCCCCAGCTCCCGCACGTCGTAGGCGTTGAGGTCCGCACCCGTCTCCACGCTCACCGTGTCGAAGCTGGGCAGGGTGGCGCTCGCGAAGAGGTTGAACCAGGTGACCCGGTGCTCGCTCCGGTCATCCGCCGTCCACCGTCCGCCGACGTGGGCATTGGCGAACAGCGCCTTGAACGGGCCCAGGCCATTGGGCCGCGCGTAGCGAAGCGAGGCCCGGGGCGCCACCTCGTTCTGCGAGCGCTGGAAGCCCGTGGCCACCAGCGACAGCTTCGGCGTCGCGACATCCACGCCGACCTCCGGACGCAGGCCCTCGCCACCGAAGCGGCCCGCGCGCAGGTAACCTCCCACGCCCGAGTCTCCGCCCCGCAGCAGCGTGCCGTCCGCGAGCACGCGCTCCGGTGGGCCGCCGTCCACGCGCGACGCCACCATCATCCCGTACACGCCCCAGGTGCTGTCCGCCGTCTTCAAGTCGAAGTCGAGCGCGCCGGTGAGCCCGCCGCGTCCCCGACACGACGCCGGTTGCAGCGCGCCTTCCAGGGCCGCGTCCTCGGCGGTGCAGGTGCCCGACAGCGGGTTGGCCATGGCCACCGCGCCGCCCACGCGCGAGCCCGCGCCCACCTTCCCGCGTGCCACCGCCACCAGGTAGTGCGTCGTCGCGGAGGGCTCGTCCGGCAGCTCCAGCCCCGCGCCCAGGTGCAGCGGCCTGCGCCAGTCGAAGCGCAGGCGCTTGTCCGGGCTCGCCTCGTCGCGCGCCTGCCAGGGCCCTGTGACGAGCGCGTCCAGCACGCCCACCTGCACGCCGCCCACCGAGCCCGTCACCTTCGCCGCGCCGAGCAGCGGCGTGTCCAGGCCGATGCGCCGCGAGTAGAAGAGCGCCAGCGGCGCGTCACCCACGCCCATGCCCACCGGCTGGAACAGCTCCATGCCCTGCGTGAAGAAGGGGCGGCGCTCCGGGAAGTACGCCTCGAACGTGCTCAGGTTGAGCAGCAGCTCGTCCGCCTCCACCTCGCCGAAGTCCGGGTTGAACGTCGCCGCCAGCGCCAGCTCGCTGGTGAGCGAGGCGCGCACGTCCAGGCCCACGTCCATGGACGGGCTGAGCAGGCGCGGCGCCGGCCGTGACGCGTCCGAGAACTGGGGCCGCGCCAGGCCCCGCGCCGCCAGGTACGGCATCAGCTCCCACCGCCCGCGCGGCTGGAGGTTCTCCAGGCCCGTCAGGTGGCCCAGCCGCGACACGTTGGCGTTGTGGTTGCGCGGGTTGTCCACTGACTCCAGCTCCTCGTTCTTGCGCGCGATGTCGCGGCGCACCGAGAAGCCCCACGTCTGCACCGGCGCCTCCGGGAAGCGCAGCAGCGAGAGGGGAATGGCGAACTCCGCCACCCAGCCATCCGCCACGTCGCCCGCGGCCCCGGCCCAGATGCCGCTCCAGTCCTCCGTGTAGTAGCGGTCGTCGTAGAACAGCCCGTCGCTCTGCACGCCGCCGGCGGTGACGGAGAAGCTGTACGCGGTGCGGTGGTCATGCGTCGGGTCGATGAGCACATGCACCGTGTCCGAGTACGGCGCGCTGTCCCGCCGCCCCAGCCGCCTGTCGATGCGCGAAGGCTCCGAGTCGCGCGCCACCACGCCCACGTACAGCATGTCCTCGTCGTAGAGCACTCGCAGCTCCGTCTTCTCCGACGGTGCCCGGCCCGCCGCCGGATAGCGCTCCACGAAGCCGTCGAACACGGGCGCGCGCGCCCAGTCGTCCTCATCCAACCTGCCGTCCACCTGGACCGGGCGGGTGGCTCGCGCCGCCTGGAGGAACTGCTCCTTCCCCGGCCCCTCCACCGCCGCGCCCGCCGCCAGACTCCACAGCGACACCCCGAGCGCGATGGCCCCTCTGACACCGAATGACATGACCCTCTTCCCTCGTGCCCCACGCAGCGGGGACACCGGGCTCCCTTGGTGGAGAACGTGAGTGGAGACAGAGATTCCGGAGTGGCCCGGGAGTGCTACTTGCCGTCCTTGCCGCCTCCCGACATGGAACGCATGAACGTCTCGTCGATTCCATGGATGCGCAGACGCACCAGCTCCTCCGGGGTGATGTTCTTGTAGCCCGCGTCGCGCAGCTTCTTCACGAACTCGGGCGTCACGCCGTGGATGCGGAAGGAGACCAGCTCTTCCTGCGTGATTTCCTTGAAGCCCAGCTCTCGCATCTCCTTCACGAAGGGCGTGGTGACCTGGTGGATGCGCATGGCGACGAAGTCGTCCGCGTCCAGGTCCTTGAAGCCCAGCTCCCGCATCTCCTTCACGAAGGGCGTGGTGACGCCGTGGATGCGCATGGCGACCAGCTCGTCCACATCCAGGTCCTTGAAGCCCAGGCCGCGCATCTCCCGGGCGAACTCGGTGGTGATGCCGTGGATGCGGAAGGCAACGATTTTCTCGGCGTCCAGGCCGCGGTAGCCCATGGCGTTCACCTCGCGGATGTACTCGGGGGTGACGCCGTGGATGGACATGGCGAGCAGGTCCTCCCAGGACAGCTTGGGGAAGCCCGAGGCTGCCAGGTCCTTCGCGCGCTGGGGCGTGACGCCGTGGATGCGGCCCTGCACCAGCTGCTCGAGGGTCAGCTTCCCGTAGCCCACCTTCGCCAGCTCACGGATGTACTCGGCATTCACGTTGAAGATGGCCACCGTGAGCAGCTGCTCGCGAGGAATCTCCTTGTAGCCGAGGGCCGCCAGCTCCTTCACCCGCTGGGTGGTGAGGTGGGTGGCCGCGAACTGGAACTGGTCGCGAGGGGTGAGGTTCGGGTAGCCGAGCGCGGCCATGGCCTTCGCGTAGGCCTCGCTGGGAGCGAAGGTGTAGTGGCCCGCGCCTTCACCGCCCTGGAAGGTGCCGGTGAAGGAGAGGACGCCGGCCTCGCGGGTGAGGGTGAAGGTGGACGGGCCGTCCGCGGTGGACAGGCCCTGGAAGGAGGCGCGGGGCTCGGTGAAGCCCATCTGCCCCTTGCCGCCGCCCTCATCGTCGGGATGGATGAGGTTGATGTGGAAGCTCTCAGGCGACGACTTCTCGCGGACGGAGGACGTCCACGTGCCGCGCAGCTCATTCGCGGCGGAGGTGGTGGTGGCCACCAGCAACAGGACACAGCAGGTCAACAGCGACGACAGGCGACGCATGGCGAGGCTCCTTCGGTTCTTGGATGGACCCCTCCCGTCCAGCGCGCGCCGGTGTGGGCGCGTCCGTGGGGAAGGGTGTGTGTGAAGCGGGGAGAGGCGGTGTCACGGGCCCGGGGAGCGAGCGATGCGCCCCGGGCTACTCGGTGACGGATGTGACGGTGTAGCGGGTGTTACTTGGAGTCGCGCAGCCGCCGGATGAACTCGGCGTCCACGCCGCCGGAGCGCAGGCGCACCAGCTCATCGGCGGAGAGGTTCTTCAGGCCCGCGGCGTTCAGCTCGCGCAGGAACTCCGGGGTGACGCCCAGCGCGCGCAGCTCGGTCAGCTGGTCCGGGTCCTTCGTCTCCACGCCGGCCGCGCGCATCTGCTCCAGCCACGACGGGGTGACACCCACCGCGCGCAGCTCCTGGAGGTCATCCGGGGAGAGCTTGGGCAGGCCGAACTTGCCCAGCGCGCCGATGTACGCCGGGTCCACGCCCACCGCGCGCAGCTCGGTGATGTCCTCCAGCGACATGCCGGAGTAGCCCGCGGCCTTCAGCCCGCGCACGTAGTCCTCGTTCACTCCCACCGCGCGCGCCTCCACCACGTCGTCCGGGTCCTTCGTGTCGAAGCCCGCGCCCTTGAGCGCCGCCAGGTACTCCTGCGTGACACCCATGGCGCGCAGCTCCACCAGCGTGTCGGCGTCCAGCTTGCGGCCGAAGCTCGCGCTCATCTGCTTCGCGTACTCGGGGGTGATGCCCATGTGGCCCATCTCGACGAGGTTGGCCACGGTGGGCTCGTAGCCCATCGCCTCCAGCTCCCGCACCCGCTCCGGCGTGACGCCCGCCGTCTTCAGCGCGACGAGCTGGTCGACGGAGAGCGGCTGCCCCGCGCCCACCCGGGTGCGCTCGTCGGCGTCGTCACGGCCGGAGAACCCCTGCACCTTCACATTCACCTTCGGCGCGACGGCCAGCTTGATGGGGGCGTTCACCTTGACGTCGACGAGAGGGCTCAGCGGCGCGACGTGAACGCGGGGCGCGGAGGGCGCGCTCGGCGGTGTCACGGAGATGCGAGGCGCGGTCGGCGGCGCGGGAGGCTCCATCGCCTCGGACGGCGCGGGGACGGCGGCGCCCGGCTGGGCCTTGGACGAGGTGTCGGACGCGGGGCCCTGGTTCAGCACCAGCGACGTCAGGGGCGCGGCCACCGCGAGGCTGCTGACCAACGTGAGCACCGACGCTCCGGCCACCCAGCGGGAGGAGCAGCGCGGCGCGGGAGGGGAGACCAGGCGGCGCACGCGCTCGGGCAGCGAGCCACCCAGGGCGGACATCGCGTGGCTCGGCTCCGAGGGCAGCACCCGCAGGGCCTCCAGCGCGGTGAGGGCCCGGGCGTAGGAGACGGAGTTGCCGCTGGCGCTCACCGCCACGTCGTCGCAGCAGTGCTCGCGCTCCACGCGGATGATGTTGGACATCCACCGCACGGCGGGGTGGTAGAAGAAGAGCGTCTCCACCACCACCTGCGCCAGGTTCACCGCGAAGTCATGCCGGCGGATGTGGGCCAGCTCGTGCGCCAGCACCATCTCCAGCTGGCGCGTGGGAAGTCCACAGAGGGTGGACACCGGCAGCAGCACCACCGGCGACAGCCAGCCCACCGTCGAAGGCACGTCCACCTCGGTCGACTGGAGCAGCCGCACCGCGCGCGTCAGGCCCAGCCGTCGCGACAGCGTGTCCAGTCGCTCCTGCCACTCGCGCGGCGCGGGCAGGGCACGGCGCGCGAGCCGGCGCAGCTGCACCCACTCCGCCGTCAGCCGTCCGGAGCTGAGCCCCACGCCCGCCACCCACGCGAGCACCACCCACCGCAGCAGGCTGTCCAGCGACGCGCGAGCCTGCTCCACCAGCCGCATCAACACGCTCGCCGGCGCAAGTTGCGTCCATTCGGACATGGTGGCCCGCGTGGGCTCGCGCTCGGAGGAGACGACGGCGCGGGGCGTCCCGGCCCACCGGGGCTGAGCGCGAGGCGCGAGGCGCGGCTCCTCATGCACGGCCCGGGTAACCGCGGCGTGCTCCGCCTGAAGCGTGGCGCGCGCTCGAGTCGCGTGCCGCCACCCGGTGGCCGCGGGCAGCACCACGGTCAGCACCAGCGCGCCACAGGCCAGCGCATAGCGCGCGTTGGCCGCCCGGCGTCCCACCGTCACCAGCGCCACCGCCAGCCCCAGCGCCACCAGCGCGCCCTGCCAGAGCGAGTGCACCAGCGCCCATCCCAGCGACTCCATCCACAGGCTGCTCATTCGTCCGCTCCTTCCAGGGAATCGAGCAGCTGGCGCAACTGGGCCAGCTCCTCCGGGCTCGTCTTGCGAGAGGACAACGCCTGCATGGCCAGCCGCGCCGGAGAGCCGCCGAAGGCGCGCTCCACCAGGTCCGTCACCAGCTGCCGCTGCGTGCGCTGCTCCGTCGCCCGGGCCCGATACACGTGCGCGCGTTGGGACTCGTCGCGCTCCACCAGGCCCTTGTCCGTCATGATCTGCATCAGCTTCAGCACCGTCGTGTAGCCCGTGGCCTCCGCCGGCTCACGCCGGTGAAGCGCCTCGTGCACCTCGCGCACCGTGCTGTCTCCGCGCTCCCACAGCACCCTCAGGATGGCCAGCTCGCCATCCGTGGGGCGCGGCAGCTTCGACTCGCTCATGGCTTCCTCGCGTCCAACATGCACGACTCATCATACGAATGACTTCGTAGATGTCAACGAAGGTCTTCGTAGATGCCATGCGTGAGGTGGGATGCGCTCCGGAAGTGCGGGCCAGTTCCCAGCTTGGAAACGCGAGGCCTCACCTTCGTGCCTGCCTGCTCCCAGGCTTTTCCCAGGAAGAGAAGTTGTCGCCTTTTGCCGCGGGAAGCGTTGTTCCCACCTGAGGGAACGCGGGTTCCGCGCAAGGTGCCCGCGCGTCCCGCCTGCTCGCTCTTGGGGGAGGTGGGTCCGTCGCGGCGGAGGCGACCTGACAGGTCCTGCGCGTGGCACATCCGGTGAAAAAGGCCCGTCCGACGCGAGCCATACAGGCTTGAGACGATGCAAGGCGGGACAAGCAAATGAAGGCGTTGAGCGGTTGGATGGGGGCGGCTTGTGCCGCCGCGGTGGGGCTGGCTGGTGTGGCGGAAGCCCATGATTTGACGTGCTCGAAGCTGGTGAACGGGCAGTCCTCCGTGGAGGCGACGTCGTACCCCTTCACGGCGAACTTCAGCTACCAGGTCAACAACGTCCACCCGCTGCTGCCGTCCGTCCTGCTGTCCGCCGCGGATCCGCTGCTGGCGCTGGAGGGCTTCTCCTTCAGCCCGCCGCCGCCGGTGGTGATTCCGGTGGGCCAGTCGGTGACGTCCAACTTCGCGGTGACGTTCAACAGCTACGACGACTGCCGCACGCTGGCGCTGCTCGACGGGCTGGAGGACAACAACATCGACAACGTGTTCACCGCGGGGTTCGACCTGGGCTCCTCGCTGTGCACCGCGCGCGTCACCTGCGTGCAGCCGCCGCCGACCGTGTGCACCAGCGCGACGCGCACGCTGGGCTTCTACAAGAACCACATCCCCGCGGTGCAGCAGTGCCTGGCGGGTGGCCCCATTCCGCTGGGCGGCATCGGCGTCGCCGCCTCGCTGCCGGGCTCGGAGGGGCTCCTCTGGGGTGACCCGGACAGGTATCCCATCACCGGCCTGCCGCGCAGTGAGCTGGACCGCGTCCGCTTCCTGGCCGCGCGGCAGATGCTGGTGGCCACCTGCAACCAGCGCCTGTTTGGCGGAATCACCACGCCGCCCAACCTGCTCGAGCTCGTGCTGACGGCGCTGGGCACCGTCAACTGCACCACGCTCAACAACCTCGCCACGCAGTTGGACACGTACAACAACTCGTGTGAGTCGGCGCCGTTCCCCGGTGGTTTCGACCCGGGGCCCGCGACGCCCGCGGCTGCCCAGGCGCTCGCCGTCGACTTCACCATTCCCACGGGCCTCAGCTGCCTGCCGTGAGCCCCGTCACATCCCCTTTCCAGACATCGATTCACTGAAAGCTTTCGAGGAGCCACGTCATGAAGAAGTTCCTGCTGTCCACCCTGGGGGCCTCGGCCCTCGCGCTCGCCGCCTGCAGCGGTGAAGACCCCGCTCCGCTCCCCGGTGACGAAGACCCGGGCGTGGAGACGCCCGTCCCCGGGGATGAGGGCCCCGCTCCCACTCCCGGCGGTGAAGGCCCCGGACCGACCCCTCCTGGCGGCGAGGGCCCGGGTCCCACGACGCCCGGCGGTCAGGGCCCTGGGACGCCCTCCACGCAGAGCTTCGAGCTGCGAATGCGGGCCGAGGGCGTGGCGGACTACACCTCGATGAAGGTGCCCGTCTCCGACGTGCTCATCACCGCCGAGGGCAAGCCCGTGCCCGTGCAGGTGATGTCCAACATGCTGGAGCTGGCGACGCCGGGACACTCTCCGCTGGCCGCGCGCTTCACCGTGCCGCCCGGTGTGGAGAAGGTCCAAATCACCGTGCACTTCAACGCGCTGGGTGACTTCGCCCGCAATGGCGCGCAGGCGTCGGAGCTGGATGCGCGGGTGGCACCCGTGACGTTCGAGGCGCGCGTGAGGGACTTGTCCGTGCGTGGCCGCGCGGTGCTCGTGCTGGACATGGCGCGCTCGATGATGGCGACGCAGAAGTCCAACTCGATGCTGATGCTGCCCAACGGCACGGTGAAGTACTAGCCGCGTCGGGCACGTGCGGAGGGCGTCGTCACGGCGCCCTCCGGTGAAGTCTCGCGGCGAGCCTCGCGTGAAGGCCCGCCGCGCTTCGTTCTACGGCTCGCCGCCAGCGCGTACGTCCTCGGGCTGCGTGCCCTGGCCTTCCTTGCCCTGCCAGAAGCGGCGCGGGTGGTCATCACCGCGGGTGCCATTGGAGAGCTTGTCCACCCACGGGTAGCGCTTGGCCTCCTCGGCGGTGTAGCCCAGGTTGAAGACGGTGGGGCTCTTGGGCTTCTCACCGGCCTTCGAATAGAAGGTCCCGAAGAGGCGGTCCCAGAAGTAGTTGGTGATGCCGTAGTTGCCCTGCTCGTTGTGGTAGTGGTGAGACAGGTGCAGGCGCTTGATTTCCTTCAGGAAGCCCAGCTTCGGCGTGTAGTTCAGGTGCTGGATGCAGTGGCAGAACTCATAGAAGCACGTAATCACCATCGCCCAGCCCAGCGCCGCCGCCGCTCCCGACCTGCCGCCAATCAGATAGCCGATGGGCGCAATCACTCCGCCCACCGTCGGCAGCACGTTGGCCAGCGCGCCGAAGAGCACGCGCAAGTCATTGGGGTCCTGGTGGTGGTCGAAGTGGATGCGCTTCCACGTCGCCGCGGTGAAGGGCGTCTTGTAGAGGAAGCGGCTGTGCAGGATGTTCTTGTGCACCAGGTACCAGCCGAACGGGAACACCACGCTCGCGGCCAGCATGGCCAGCAGCATGCGCCCCGGGTTCTCGAACCACTTCACCGCGTAGACGAAGCTGACGATGCCCACGGCGATGTAGGCCACGACGGCGTAGTACGTGAAGAACGAATAGACGAGGTCACCCAGCGTCATCCGGTCCAGGTTGTGCTTCCGGTGCTTCAGAAACGAAAAGGGTTGGCTGACCGCCACGGTATCCCTCGCGATTGGACGCTGACCGCCCATGCGGCGTCGTTGTGAGTAGCAGGGGCCCGGCACCCTTGCGCCACAATCATCAGGCCCGCTTTTACGTTTTTCTGCGGTGCAAGAGAAGCTCCGCTGCTCGCCTGCCCGCCGACTGGACGCCTGCCCTCCTACCTGGGTGGGGGCCGAGTCGGAATGCGGACTTCCCCGAGGGACACCCACGGCCCACTTTCGACGAGGGGATCAGCGCGTGGAGGCTCCCATGGCGGAAAAGGCAGGGGAAAACAAGTCGCGAGGGAGCAGGGCCCGGGGGCAAGTCGCGGTGGCGACACGAAACGTGGAGACGGAGGACCGAGGCACCCTCGCCCTACGTCGGACCACCTCGGAGTACCGTGCGGCGGCGGAAGAGCAGGCGGCGCGGGTGCGTGAGGAAATCGAGGCGGCGCTCATCATCGCCCGGGACACGCGGGAGGCCATCGAGCGGAGAATCGCCGACGAGCTGCACGCGCCTCCCGGCAGCTTCAGGGCCCGGGCCCAGCCCAAGGCCCCTCGGCGCAAGGCCGCCGCCCGGAAGAAGAAGGCGAGTGCCTGAAGAAGCGTGGGGGCGCCTCAGCTCCGCAGGCGCGTGGCCTCGGGCGTGGTGGGGCGCGGGGTGTCCTCGTGTGAATCCACGGGGGCGGGGGGGAGGGCGGACTCCTCGCCCATGCCCTTGAGCCGGCGCGCCAGCTGCGCGGCCTGCTCGCCCTTGGCACCCAGCTCATGGCCCTGCGCGCCGATGAAGGACACGCGGGCGCGCTCCAGCAGCGCCACCTGCGCGTGGAGCTGGGCGACCAGCCGCTCGCGCTTGCGGCTCAGCGCATCCAGGTGGTTGAGCTCCTCGCCCAGGGAGGACGCGGCCAGCTCCAGCTGACGGCGCGCCACGGTGTCCTGGATGGCGGCGGCGCGCGCGCGCAGCTCCTTCACCTGCGCGTCCACGTCATGGGCGACGACGGAGTCCAGCTGCGCGGTGAGCGCCGAGTGAGCCTCCGCGAGCGAGAAGCTCTCCGAGGCCATCTTCTCAATCACGCCCACCAGCTCCTGCCGTCCGGTGCTCGCGGGCATGCGCAGCACCGCCGCCTTGCACTGCTGGTACAGCCCGAGCGCGCGCGCGGCCAGCTCCTGGGCCTCGCCCTTGAGCGTGTCGCCGAGCGCCAGGCCCCGGGCCTCCACCGTGTCGGTGTGCAGCACCAGGTGCGAGGGCAGCGTGCCGATGCTCCAGAACAGGGCCACACAGGCGAAGCCCACCACCAGGGACACCAGGCTCATGTCGCCCAGGAAGCGGGCGTCCAGCACCTGCTGCACGTACAGGCCCACCGGGGCGAGGATGCCGGCGGCGGCGGCGCTCGCCGCGACGGCGGTGGAGGTGCCCGCGCTCTCGCGGCCGTTGCCCAGCCAGGTCACCAGCGCCGCGGCGATGCAGGCGGCCAGGCTCTGGGGCAGCGGGTGGGGCGCGGAGAAGAGGAAGGGGAAGACGGGCAGCACGGCGAGCGCCGCGCGCAGGCCCCACCCGTAGCCCTTCAGGGGCTTCGCGGCGGCGAGCGCGGCGGCCACCACCGCGAAGTAGCCCGGCTCCAGCGTCAGCCGGACGATGGGCGAGAAGGGCTCCCAGACGCGCAACGCGAGCGCCGCGAAGATGCCCATGCAGGCTCCTCCCCCCAGCGCGCGAAAGGTGCGGGATTCGAACTCCTCGCGGTGGAGGAACTGCAGGGAGAGGGCCATGGGCTGCACACCGTCCTGACTAATAGGCGTTGTTCTCGCCGAAGTTCTTCATCGTCTTCTTGTAGAGGTTCAGCGACTCGCGGCGAACGTCACCGTCATTCGACGCCCGCCCATAGGCTGCCTCTGTCTGGTCCAGCTCCGCAAGCTCCCCCGACAGCGCGGCGGGGGACGAGCCGAAAAGCTTCCGGGCGTTGCCCAGCAGACCCACGGCGCCCTTGCGGTTGCCGCGCTTCATCTCCTCCACGGCGGCGCGCATCTGCTGGGTTCCCAACGCTCGCACCGCGTGCACGCGCACGTCCCGGTCCAGGTGGGCGCGCACCAGGGCGGCGTCCTCGGTGACCTGGGCCTTGAGGGGCAGGGTGGTCTCCGCCATCCCGTCCCTGGCCACGTCCAGGTAGCGCACGGTGGCGTCGAGCAGGGGCAGGGGCTCGGTGGTGGCGCTCGCGCGCAGCGTCAGCTTCACGACGACGCGGACGGACTGCTCTCCGGCCAGGTCGTACAGCGGCACCTTGACGACGGCGCCCTCGCGGGTGGAGGGCAGGCCCATGACCTCCACGTCGCGGACGGAGGGGGGCAGGGTGAGCCGCAGCTCCACGCGGCGGGCGACGGTGCTGGTGGCCTGGTCCAGCTCGCGGGAGAAGACCTCCGCCAGCCGGGAGGAGTCATTGAGGAAGCCGGAGAAGCCGCCGCCCTGCTCGGCCATGCCGCGCATGAGGGAGGCCTGGAAGTCCTCGCCCACGCCGAGCGCGCTCACGGTGATGCCCTCGTCGCGCAGGCGGCGGGTGAGCTGGAAGAGCTCCGGCTCCGTCACCAGGCCCGCCGTCGGCTGGCCATCGCTCAGGAGGATGGCGCGGCTGACGCGGAACTGGGAGAGGTGGCCGCGCAGCGCGGAGGCCGCCTCGGTGAGTCCGCCGCTGATGTTGGTGGAGCCGTCATCCTGGATGCGGTCGATGGAGGCGAGCAGCTCCTCGCGGACCTCGGGGGTGACCAGGCGGCTGGGGATGACCTTCACGTCGGTGCCGTAGTGGATCAACGCGAGCCGATCCTCGGGCGTCAGGCGGTTCACCAGCTCGGTGGCGGCGCGCTTGGCGTCCGCGAGCTTCTGGCCGGACATGGAGCCGGAGCGGTCCACGACGAGGGCCATGTTCACGGGGACGCGGCGCTGGGCCTCCACGGGGCGGGCCTTGAGCTCCATCCACGCGAAGGCCTCGCTGTCGCCCGTCTGGACATAGGAGCCGGACAGCTTGCCGGTGAGCGTGAGGGCCCCGTCGGAGGGCTGCGCGACGAGCAGCGGCAGCACGGCGGTGGCGGGCTGCTCGTCCGGCTGGGCCACGGTGTGGCTGGTGTCGGTGACGGGAGGAGGCGGCGGCGGGGAGGGCTTGCCCAGCGAGAGCGCGCCCAGGGCGAGCAATCCAGCGGCGGACAGCAGCAGCAGGGTGCGGTTCATGTGTGGCCTCGGGGTGTGAGGGCTGAAGTGGGTGGCACAGTCGCCCGTTCGAGCCTCGGCTCGCATCGGTCACTGGGAGGAGGGTCCCCCCGATGACCGATGGAGCGATGTCAGGCGTTGCGTGGGTGGAGGAAAACCCAGACGTCTGTCCATGCCCCAGGTTTGGTGTCCAGTACCCGGTGGCCGGTGGCTGGGGTGAACCCCTGGGGACGCCGTGGATCCACCGATTCGCTCCCAGGAGTCGAGAAACGACGCAACTCCCACCCGGGGGCCTCGATAATCGGGAATGACCACGATTGGAAAGCCTGGTTCGCGCCCCGCCCTCACCGTGAAGCCCGAGCCGAAGCCGGAGCCGGTGAAGCAGACCGCCCAGGCCCAGCGCCCGGACGCGGTGAAGACGGCCGTCGCGCAGCGGATGAAGGACGGTTTCGACGCGGCCCCTCGTACGGGCTCGGCGTCCCGTCCGGTGCTCTCCGAGATTCGGGGTGAGGGCGCGCCGGTGGGGCCTGGCAGCGCGGCGGGCAAGTCCAAGCAGCCTGTCGCGGCCACGGGCCCGCAGGTGAGCACCAACGCCAACGGTCAGACGGTGGTGGACCTGGGCACGGGGAACAACACCGCGACGGTGTCGCAGGGCCAGGACGGCTCGCTGACCGTCACGTCGGGCAAGGACTCGGTGACGCTGACGCCGGAGCAGGCCAAGGGCGCCATCATCCAGGGCGGCGACGGGAACGACACGATTACGCTGGACGCGAGCGTCACCCAGGACGTCACGGTGGACGGCGGCGCGGGCAACGACAAGCTGACGGGCGGCAAGGGCAACGACACGCTCATCGGCGGCGCGGGCAACGACGCGGTGCTGGGCGGCGCGGGCAACGACGCGGTGTCGGGTGACGACGGCGACGACTACGTCGAGGGTGGCGCGGGCAACGACCTGGTGAACGGTGGCGCGGGTCGCGACGTGCTCTACGGCCTGGACGGCGATGACCTGGTGAACGGTGGCGAGGGCCGCGACTACATCGACGCGGGCGCGGGCAATGACACCGCAGCCGGCGGCGCGGGTGACGACCAGGTCATCGGTGGCCGGGGCGACGACTCGCTGACGGGTGGCGAGGGCAACGACGCGGTGGCCGGTGGCGAGGGCAAGGACACCGTCAGCGGCAACGGCGGGACGGACAAGCTCTACGTCGAGGAGGGCGAGGAGAGCGCCGACTCGGCCGGGGACACGCGGACGATTGTCGACATGACGGACGCGGACAAGCGCGGCAGCTCCGTGTCGGTGAAGGGCACTCCGGAGTTCCAGGCGCGCGTGCAGTCGGACCTGGACGCGATGCGCTCGCTGCCGTCGGGCCAGGACCTGCTGCGCTCGCTGGATGCCAGCGGCAAGACGACGACCATCTCGGAGACGAGCGGCGGAAACACGGCGTCCGGCACCGCCTTCAACGACGGCTTCTTCAACAAGGACGGCACGCCGGGCAAGGGCACGGACGCGACGGTGAACTACAACACCTCGCGCATCTCCCTGGGCGCCGACGAGTGGATGAACCGGCCTCCGATTGTCGGCCTGTTCCACGAGCTGGTGCACGCGTCCGACATGAACAACGGCACGCTGGCGAACGGCTCGAAGGACGGCACGCGCAACCTGGAGACGTCCGCGGTGGGCCTGCCCATCGACCTGGACCAGAACCCGGCCACGCCGGACGTGGTGCAGGGCGGCCGCCCCGGTGAGAACGTCCTCCGCGACGAGCTGAACCTGCCGACCCGGCCGCACTACTAGCCGCTCGCGTGGCACGTGAGCCCGCCGGCCGTCGCTCCACCTCGGAGCTCGGCTGGCGGAGCCGAAGCGCGACCGCCTCGAAGGACGGATTCGCACGCCCTGCTCGCTGCGGCTCCTCCACGGAGTTCGCCTGGCGGAGCTGGAATGCGACCGCCTCAAAGGGTGGATTCGCAGGGCCCGTCGCACCTGGCACCCCAGAGAGGTGAGAGCAGACCCACCAGCAGGTGCTGAGTGGGGTCCGCCGCCATGGGGGCTGATGATCCGCTCCCGGCTTTCGAGAAACGACGCAACTGTCTCCGGCGTACCCCGATAATCGGGAAGGTCGGCGTTCGTCCGCCCCGGCATTGGCCGCTGGGACTGTACCGGGTGCCTCGTCCTCAGGGAGAAGTCGTCATGACCACGATTGGCAAGTCCGGTTCGCGTCCCGCCCTCACCGTGAAGCCCGAGCCGAAGCCGGAGCCGGTGAAGCAGACCGCCCAGGCCCAGCGCCCGGACGCGGTGAAGACGGCCGTCGCCCAGCGGATGAAGGATGGCTTCGAAGCGGCCCCTCGCGCGGGCTCAGCGTCCCGTCCGGCGTCTGCACAGGGCAGTGACTTCGAGGGCGCCCGGCCTCCGAGCGGCCCCGGTTCCACGGTGGGCAAGGCCGTGGCCGCCGTGGCCAACAGCATCAAGCAGGCCGCCGCGGGCACGGGCCCTCAGGTCAGCACCAACGCCAACGGTCAGACGGTGGTGGACCTGGGCGCCGGCAACAACGATGCCCGGGTGACGATGAACCGGAGCGGCGGGCTGACCATCACCTCCGGCTCCGACTCGGTGACGCTGACGCCGGAGCAGTCCAAGAACGCCATCATCCAGGGCGGCGCTGGCAACGACACCATCACCGTGGATCCGAACGTCACGGTTGACCTCACGATTGACGGTGGCGCGGGCAACGACAAGCTGTCGGGTGGCGCGGGTCACGACACGCTCACCGGTGGCGTGGGCAACGACACGCTCATCGGCGGCAATGGCAACGACTCCATCTCCGGTGACGACGGCGACGACTACATCGAGGCCGGCGCGGGCAACGACCTGGTGAACGGCGGCGCGGGTCGCGACGTCATGTACGGCCTGGACGGCGACGACCTGCTCAACGGCGGCGAGGGCCGCGACTACATCGACGCGGGCGCGGGCAACGACACCGCCACGGGCGGCGCGGGTGACGACCAGGTCATCGGTGGCCGGGGCGACGACTCGCTGACGGGTGGCGAGGGCAACGACGCGGTGGCGGGCGGCGCGGGCAAGGACACCGTCAGCGGCAACGGCGGCGACGACAAGCTCTACGTCGAGGCGGACGAGAAGACCGACGACGTCGCGGGAGATACGCGGACCATCGTCGACATGAAGGACGCGGACAAGCGCGGCAGCTCCGTGAAGGTGGAGGGCAGCCCGGAGTTCCAGGCGCGCGTGCAGTCGGACCTGGACGCGATGCGCTCGCTGCCGTCGGGGCAGTACCTGCTGCGCACGCTGGACGACAGCGGCCACTCGACGACCATCAAGGAGACGACGGGCGGCAACTCGGCGTCCGCCTCGAACAAGGACGACGCCTGGTTCAACGCGGATGGCACGCCGGGCAAGGGCACCGACGGCACGGTGAACTACAACACCTCGCGCATCTCCCTGGGCAACGAGGAGTGGATGAACCGCCCGCCTGTCGTGGCGCTGTTCCACGAGCTGGTGCACGCGTCCGACTACGCCAACGGCACGCTGGCGAACGGCGAGAAGAACGGCACCAACAACCGCGAGACGTCCGCGGTGGGCCTGCCCATCGACCTGGACCAGAACCCGGCCACGCCGGACGTGGTGCAGGGCGGCCGTCCCGGTGAGAACGTCCTCCGCGACGACCTGAACCTGCCGACCCGGCCGCGCTACTAAGCACCGTCGCGCATGAGAGCCCTGCTCCAAGCTGGCGCCTGCTGCCTGGCGCTGGTGATATTCGTGGGCTGCACGCGGGCTTCGAATCAGCCCGCGAATCCGGGAGGACGCGTGGCCCAGGCGGAAGTGGAGCTGAAGGTGGAGTCGGTGACGAGCGGGCCCGAGGGGCTCGCCGTCGCGTACGCGGTGCGCAACGCCACTTCCCAAGCGGTGCTGCTGGTGGACGGGCTGCCGGAGTGGGGTCCCACGGGCTACGTGGGCCTCGCGCCCGAGCGTGCCTATGTGGACCTCTCCGGTGACACCGCGCTGCTGCTGCGTCAGCTCGTGCCCGTGCCACAAGACACGGACGTGGAGGCCCCCGAGGTCCCCGCCTTGAGCCGCGTGGAGCCCGGCGCCACCGCGTCCCGTCGTCTGGTGGTGCCCCTGCCGCTGCGCACGTCGATGCCCTACGCCAGTGGGCCCGAGGTGACGCGCGAGCTGTCCACCGTGCGCGAGCTGCGGCTGCGCGTGGGCTATGTGCCGGAGGCGGCCGATCTGCGCCTGCATGGGACGACGGAGTCGGCGGGTCTCACGTACCGCACGGCCGAGTACGGCCAGGTGCTGACGCGCCAGCAGATACTGGACAGCGGCCCGCTGCCGCTGGACGGCGTGAAGTAGGCCGCGCTCAGGGCGCGTGTCGCAGCAGCAGGAAGGTCGGCTCGTCGTGTCCCGGCGTGGCGAAGAAGCGGAACGACTCCACGCGAGGCAGCTCGCGGAAGGCGTCTGACTTCACGGCCTGGAGCACGGCCGCGTGCGCGCATTGGAGGGTGCGCACCAGCAGCAGCTTCTTGAGCGGCTTGAACACCGCCAGCTTGCGAAGCGCTTCGTCCTCGGCCAGCTCCACCAGCGTCTCTCCGAGCGAGCCCAGCTCGAAGCCGCCAGAGGTGTCGAAGTTCGTCGCGCCGAACTTCAGCACGTTCTCCGACGCCGTCTCCTCGTAGTGGTAATCGACGAGCCCCTGGCCCCACACCACCTGCGGCACGTAGGGGCTCACGTCCCCGCCCGCCCAGAAGAGGAGCAGGGCGGACAGCGGCCGGATGCGCGCCGTGCGCACGCCGTCGCGCTCCTCCCAGGCATAGGCCTCCGGACGCAGGTAGCGAGGCTGGCGGTACATGCCGAAGCTCTTCACCAGCCCCGCCTTCATCTCGGCGACGAGCCCTTCGTCAATCGCCTCGGCCTGGGCCACCTGCTCGCTGACGAAGGCGAACCCGTCCGCCTGGCGCACCTCCTCCAGCAGTCGCGCCGCGCAGGCCGGAAGGTCCCTCAGCTCCACGTCATTCCACATGAGCCCTCACGCCTCCGCGGTGGGACGCCGCAAGCGGACCAGGTCTTCCACCACGCGCCGCACGCGTCCCTCGTCGAACGGCTTCTCCAACAGGATGTTGGGAATGCTCGCGAGGAACTCGCGCGCGCCGGTGGTGAAGGCCCCGCCCGACACGAAGACGAAGCGGCCCTCCAGCCCCGCGTGCTCGCGCCGCACGGACTCGTAGACGTCGCGGCCCGTCAGGTCCGGCATCATCACGTCGCACAGCACCGCGTCCGGCTCCAGGCCCTGCTCCAGCAACTCCAGCGCCTGTCGCCCGCTGCACGCCACCTCCACCTCGTGGCCCCGGAGGATGCGCTGCAACACGCGCCCCACCGCGGGCTCGTCGTCCACCACCAGCACCCGCCCTCGGGGCTGGCCGAGGGGCCGGGGCGTCACGTCGAGCGCCGCCGCCGCCGCGCGCGCGTCCTGCTCCATGGTGGGCAGGCTGACGCGGAAGATGGTGCCCTTGCCGGGCTCGCTCTCCACGGTGATTTCACCGCCGAGCCCGTGGATGATGCTGTGACAGATGGACAGGCCCAGGCCCGTGCCCACGCCCACCGGCTTCGTGGTGAAGAACGGGTCGAAGATGCGGTCGATGACCTCGCGCTGAATCCCCACGCCCGTGTCCTGCACCTCCACCACCACCCGCGCGCGTCCGTCCCGCCGCGTCGCCAGCCGGATTTCATGCCGGTGCGCGGAGCCCTCCGGAATCGCCTGCGCCGCGTTCACCACGAGGTTCAGGAACACCTGGCTCAGCTTCCCCTCGTTCGCCATCACCGGGGGAATGTCGCCGTAGTCCCGCCGGAGCTGCGCGCGGTGGCGAATCTCGTTCGCCGCCATCATCGCCACCGACTCCAGCACCCCGTGCACGTCCAGCGGCGACACGTTCTCCTCATCGGGCCGGGAGAACGTCTTGAGCTGACGGACAATCTGCCGCACCCGCTCCGCGCCCTCGCAGGCCTCGTGCAGCACCTCCACCCACTCGCCCAAGTCAGGCTCGCCGCGCAGCCGGGCCTGGAGCGCCGTCGCGCCGTCGCCAGGGGGCAGGTTGCGGCGGAACTCGTCCGACAGGAAGCTCAGGTTGGACAGCACGAAGGCCAGCGGGTTGTTGATTTCGTGAGCGATTCCCGCCGCCAGCGTGCCCACCGACGCCAGCCGGTCCGCCAGCGTCAGCCGCGCCTGGAGCTGCCGCTGCTCCGTCACGTCGCGGGCGATGGACACCACCGCGGGCTGTCCGTCGAAGCGCAGGGGCAGTGAGACGACCTCCGCCACGCGCGTGCGTCCATCGCGCCGCACCAGCCGCCGCTCGCCGGTGAGCGCGCCCGCCCTCACCGCCTCCGTGCCGCGCATGTCCTTCACGAACTCCGACAGCTGGCGGCCCACCAGCTGCTCCGCGCGCTCGAAGCCCAGCGTGCCCACCAGCGCCGCGTTCGCGTAGACGATGTGCCCGTCCCGCTCAATCGCCGCCGCGTCCGGCACGCCCTCCAGCAGCGCGCGGAAGCTGGCCTCGGACAGGCGCAGCGCCTCTTCGGCCTGACGTCGCTCGGTGATGTCGCGCGCCAGGCCCTCCACCGCCACCATGCGCCCCATTGCGTCCGTCACCGGCACGACGACGTGCTCCAGCCACAGCGTGCGCCCATCCGGATGCAGGTAGCGCACCGTCACCGGAGCGCCTGCCGACGCGCGCGGGGCCTCCAGCAGTCGCTCCAGCGCGTCGCGGTCCTCCGGGTGCACGCGCCGGTACCACAGGTCCGCGTCGCCGTAGTGCGCCACCGGCCCGTAGCCCAGCTTCGCGTGCGCCACCCGGCTGACGTAGACGAAGCCTCGCGGCGCCTCGCAGCGGTACAGGTACAGCACGTCGGACGCGTTCTCCGCGAGCTGGCGGAATCTCCGCTCACGCTCGCGCAGCGCGCGCTCCGACTCCCGCCGCTCCAGCGCCACGGAGATGGCGCCCGCCGCGGCGGACAACAGGTCCACCTCCAGCTTGTCCCACCGCCGCGCCTCCGAGCAGTTGTCGAAGCCCACGAAGCCCGTGAGCACGCCCTGCACGCGCAGCGGCAGGACGAGGATGGAGAGGATGCCCTGCGGCTCCAGCAGCTCGCGCTCTCCGGTGGGGAACGTCTCCACCAGTCCCTCGATGACGTCGCCGCGCGACAGCGTCTTCAGCCACCGGTCCAGGGTGGGCATCATCGGCAGGTTCTGGAGCTCCGGGTTGTCTATCTCCGCGCGCACGCCCGGCGCGCACCACTCCGCGCGCTGACTGCACAGCCGCTCACCCGACGGGTCCGGGTGCAGCTCGAAGACGTACACACGGCTGGCCCCCGAGGACTGGCCCAGCGGCTCCAGCACCGGCCCGTACAAATCTCCTCCGTCGCGCACCGCGAGCAGCCGCTGCTGCACCTCCACCAGCGCGGTGAGGTAGCGCTCGCGCCGCGCCAGCGCGCCGTCGGATGCCTTGCGCTCGGTGATGTCGTTGAGCGTCCCGGACGTGCCCAGCACCGCGCCGTCCTCGCCCAGCATCAGCCGCCCGTAGACCTCCACCCACCGGAAGCCGCCGCCGCGATTCACGTAGCGCACCTCCGTGCGCACGTACTCCAGCTCCTTCGTCACCAGCTTGCGCAACCCCTCCAGGCTGCGCCGCTGGTCCTCCGCGTAGACGAACTCCGAGAAGTGCTTGCCCAGCGAGTCCTCCACCGGGTGGCCCGTGATTTCCGACCACGCCGGATTGAGGAACGTCCACGCACCTTGTGCGTCGGTCTGGAAGACGACCTCCTTCAGGCTGTCGATGACGAGCCGATACCGGCGCTCGTGGGGAGTCCAATCAGGCCTGGCGGGCGGCGTCTGCATGTTGAGGCTCGAGGAAGTGGACGCGTCGTCCGAACGAGGAGTCCGGGCGATGTACAACTATCCAACGATTCAGGATTTCCTGCAGGACAGGCAAGGGGGCTGGCCTGACCCCCGGAAGGTTGGGATTCAGACCGCGCCCTCTCAGGTGTTGAGCGAGGGCAGGGAGTTGTCTTCCTTCGGGCGGGTCGGGATGCCACCATGCCACGAGCGGAAATTCCCTGAACTCATGTCCTCTGGCCGCGCCCCGCTTTCGAAGATTCATCAGGTGCTCGCGGAACGGGCGGAAGCCCGGCTGAGCGACGCCGCCCTGCGCCTGCTCGTCGAGCAGACAGGCGAGGCCGTCGTCCTGATGGATGCCCTGGGCCAGGTGCTCCTCTTCAACGCCGAGGCGGGGCGCCAGTTCCGCATCCCCATGCCGCAGCGCCTGGAGCGAGGCGGGCTGCCTGGGTGCGACTGGGTGCGCGCCGACAACATGTCCGTGTCACTGGAAGTTTCTCCACTGACGCGTGCGCTCGCGGGGGAGCAGGTCCGCGAGGAGCGCTGGGGTCTTCGCCGACCGGACGGCACGGTGGTGGTGCTGCGAGGCAGCGTGTTCGCGGTGTGGCCGGACGGGAGCGTGAAGCCGTCGGGGGTGCTCCTGCGTGCGCGGGAGGAGCTGTTGCCTCGCCTGGACGCGACGCGCGGCGCGAAGCTGCTGGCGGAGGCGGGAGCGCTGCTGGGCGCCGAACTGGAGACCGAGGCGCAGATGGAGCCGCTGCTGCGGCTGCTGGTGCCCACGCTGGCGGACGCCGGGGTGCTCTTCCTGGGCTCGTCCGGCGAGTCGGTGCGCGCCGTGGCCGCGGTCCACGCGGAGCCGGAGCGGCACGTGCTGCTGGTGGAGATGCTGTGCCGGTATCCGCCAGACTCGCTGGACCCTCGAGGGCTGCCCGCCCTGTTCCTCACGGGCCGCACGGAGCGGACGGCGCAGCTGTCGGAGGAGCACCAGGTGGCCCTGGCCCGGGACGCGGAGCACGCGCGGCTGCTGCTCTCGCTGGGGCTGAGCAGCTCCCTGGGCGTGCCGCTGGTGGCGCGCGGGCGCATCATCGGCGCGCTGGTGCTGTACCGCACGGATGGGGCGCCGAGCTTCGGCGACGAGGACGAGCGACTGGCGGAGGAGCTCGCGCGGCGCACGGCGCTGTCCCTGGACAACGCGCGGCTCTTGCGCGAGGCGCGCGAGGCGGTGCGCCTGCGCGACGAGTTCCTGGGCATCGCCAGCCACGAGCTGAAGACGCCGCTGACGCCGCTGCACCTCAAGGTGCAACTGCTCCAGAGGCAGGTGGAGCTGCTGGCGTTGAACGGCAAGCCGGTGTCCGCCGAGCGCGTCTCGGAGACGCTGGACGTGGTGCAGCGCCAGGTGCGCAAGCTGACGAGCCTGGTGGACAACCTGCTGGACGTGTCGCGCATCACCGCCGGCCGCTTGAAGCTGGAGCTGGAGGAGATGGACCTGGCGAGCGTGGCGGCGGAAATCCTCTACCGCTTCGCGCCCTCTGCCGCGCAGCTCCACTGCTCGCTGGAGCTGCACGCGCCGGTGCCGGTGCTGGGGCGGTGGGACCGGCTGCGGCTGGAGCAGGTGGTGACCAACCTGCTCTCCAACGCCCTGAAGTACGGCGCCGGCAAGCCGGTGCGCATGAGCGTGGAGGCGGATGGCCGCACCGCGCGCCTCACCGTGGAGGACGGCGGCATCGGCATCTCCGCCCGAGACTTGCCCCGCATCTTCGAGCGCTTCGAGCGCGCGGTGAGCGACAGGCACTACGGCGGCCTGGGCCTGGGGCTCTACATCACCCGGCAGATTGTCGAGGCGTTCGGCGGCACGGTGAAGGCCACCAGCGAGCTGGGGCGCGGCTCCACCTTCGTGCTGGAGCTGCCGCGCGGCGACATCCCGGAGGAGTGGCTGTCGGTGCACGGCGCGCCCGAGCCCTCGCCGTGAGCCGAGCGTCTTGGTTCCTCGGTCCGCTCAGGCCGCCACGTCGCTGATGCGCGGCACGACTTCGCGGGGCAGGCGCACGTGGAAGGCGCTGCCCTGCTGGGGCCCCGGGCTCTCCGCCCAGATGGTGCCGCCGTGGCGCTCCACGATTTCGCGGCAGATGAAGAGGCCCAGGCCCAGCCCGCCGTAGTGGCGCGCGGTGGCGTTGGACGCGCGCGCGAAGGGCTTGAAGAGACCGGCCAGGCTCTCCGGTGGAATGCCGATGCCCTGGTCCTTCACGTGGATGAGGACCTGGTCCCCGGCCTCCTCCAGCGTCATGCACACCGCGCCGCCCTGGGGCGAGTAGCGCACGGCGTTGCTCACGAGGTTCGTGATGACCTGGTCCAGCCGGGGCGCGTCCCAGTCGCCCTCCACGGGGTGCTCGGGCACGCGCAGCTCGAAGGTGACACCGCCCTCGCCGCGCAGCTCGAAGCGCTCCAACACCTCGCGCAGCACCGGCGTCAGGTCCACGCGCTGGCGCTCCAGCTCGAAGCGTCCGCCCTGGATGCGCGCGGTGTCGAGCAGGTCATCCACCAGCCGCGCCAGCCGCTCCGTCTGCCGGGCCATGGAGCGCAGCGCCTTGAGCAGCCGCTCGCGCTCCGGGAAGTCGCCGCTCTTCTCCAGGCGCTGGAGCGTGAGCGCGGCGAAGCCCTTGAGCGGCGTCAGCGGCGTGCGCAGCTCGTGGCTGGCCACGCTGAGGAACTCCTCGCGCGTGCGCACCGCCTCCTTCAGCTCCCGCTGCGCCGCGCCCGTGCGGTCCGCCATCTCGTTGAAGCCGCGCGCCAGCTCTCCGAGTTCGTCGTCCTCCTCCACGTCCACGCGCCGGTCCAAATCCCCCGCGGCCAGGGCGGCGGTGGCCTCGCGCAGCGTGCCGAGCCGCCGGATGACGTCGCGCGCGACGAGCTGGGAGAGCCCCAGCGCCAGCAGCACGCCCATCAGCACCAGGCCCACCACCGCCGCGCTCATGCGCGTAATCGCCGCGTAGGCCACGCCCAGCTCCTGCGTCACCACGACGCTCCACGGCGAGCCCTCCACCGGGGCCTCGGCCGCGAGCACCCGCCGGTCCGCCGCGTCGAAGGCCTCCAGCACGCCGCCACCCGGGCGCTCCAGCTCCTCGCGCAGGGCCTCCGGCAGGTGGGCCGCGCCCAGCAGCCGCGCGCCCGTCGCCGTGTCCCGCAGGACCTTCTGTCCGCGCCGGTCCATCACCTGCACTCGGAAGCGCTGGGACGCGGGCGTGGCGGCCTCGCTCAATCGCTCCAGGGACAACAGGCCCACCAGCACGCCACGCCGCGAGCCCTCCAACTCGAACGGCAGGGCCACCGCCACCAGCGGATGGTTGTGGGGCCGCATGAAGGGCAGCGACAGCGGCAGCTCGCCGGGCGCGGGCGGCTGGGGGAAGTACTCCTGGATGTTGAAGCCCCAGCCCTCCGGCCCCTCGGACGTGGCCAGCACCTGGGCGTTCTCGTCCATCGTCAACGCGGCGTGGAAGGTGCGCTCGCGGGCGGCCAGGTTGGCCAGGTACGGCTCCAGCCGCTCGCGCTCTCCGCTGGCGAGCGCCGCGCGGAAGCCTGGGGACTCCAGCAGCAGGTGCAGCGACTCGCGCGAGTCATCCAGGTAGCGCCGCAGGAAGTCCGCCTCGCCCGCGGCGGCGTAGCGCGTGTCGTCGCGCACCTGCTTCTCGATGGCCTTCTGCGCCAGGTAGGCGGCGAGGCCTCCCAGCGCGAGCAGCGGCACCAGCCCGGCGAAGGCCAGCCCGCGCAAGAGCTTCCAGCCCACGGTGCGCGGCGCGCGCGGACGCCAGTTCAGCGCCTGCGCGACGCAGGAGAGCGCCAGCACGGTGTACACGGCCGCGCCCAGCCACGAGGCGCCCCGGGCCAGCGCGTAGGCCAGCAGCGCGAAGGGCACCGCCAGCGTGGCCAGCAGCAGCGGCGGCATGCGCGGGTGCAGCCAGCGCGAGGGCAGCAGCAGTCCCACGCCGCCCGCGGTGAACAGCAGCCCCACCAGCGGACGCAGCGGCGACAGGTGCGCGTAGACGGACAGCGGGAAGCGCTCGGGCACGGCGAGCATCGCCAGGCCGAAGGCGGTGCCGGTGAGGGCCACCATCGCGCGCAGCGTGGGCCGCTGGCGCATGGAGGGCCACGCCTCCAGCAGCAGGCCCATGAAGAACAGCGGGTACATGACGACGCCCGTGAGGCTGCCGGGCAGGACATTCAGCACCCACCAGTACAGGGCGATGGCCGCGCCCAGCAGCACGCGTCCGCCCACGTCCAGCCAGCGCGGCGCGCGCGGGTACAGGAGCGCGCCCATCAAGCAGATGCTGCCGGTGAGGTAGGTGACGCCGAGCAGGCGCACGTACGGGTAGAGCGGCCGGAAGGCGGCGACGCGGAACTCGTACGGCACATACGTCATCAGCACGCCGAACAGCAGGCCGATGAGGGCGGCGGGCCACGTGAGCGGCAGCAGCGTCGCGGTGGTGGAGGGCGCCTGGAGTGAACGCGGTGCGGGAAGTGGGGACATCTTCCCGGATTCACGCGTGTCGGGGCCCATGGGTTCTAGTGCTCGCTGGTGTTTCGTCGGGGGCAGGACACCCCGGACGACGTGGGTGGGACACCTGGGCTCATGCGACTTCGAGCACCGTCCACTCGCGCACCTCGCCCGCCAGCGTCACTTCGATGGTGTCGCCCGCCTTGCGGCCCATGAGCGCGCGGCCCACGGGGGAGGCGGGGGTGATGACGGACAGGAAGCCGTCGCCGCCCGGGCCCGTCAGCTCCGTGCCCGCGCCCACGGGCAGCACGAAGAAGGTGCGCTCGGCGAAGCCCTCTTCGTCCTCGGTGCTCACATCCACCAGCGCGCCCAGGCCCACGGGCCCCTGGCGCGGGAAGCGCGGCACCGGCCCCTGGCCGAAGTTGGAGAGCGCCTTGAGCTCCTCCTGCACGCGGCGGGCGCGATTCGCCTGGCCCGTGGCAAGGCTGCCGAACTCCAGCGCGGCGCGGCCGTCCTCTCGCTTCTCCGACTCGGTGGCCAGACTGCGGGCCGCCTCGCGGGCCTCGGCCTCGGCCCGGTGGGCCAGCCTGTCGCTCTGCTGGAGGCGCTCGGCGAGCTGCAGCATCAATGCCTGCTTGTCGAGTGACATGATGGCACAGAACTGTAGCGCCCCTGCGTGACACCTCCAGTTTTCGGCCGCGCGTTCACGGTGGTGCGGGCCATGGGAGCGGGCCTGTGCATGAAGGCCGGTGGGGTGCGACATCCCGTGCGGCCTCTCGTTCTCCTGCCGGTACGTGGCCCGCGTCTTCGCGATGCTCTCAACGAGAAGGAGCCCGGTGTGAACGAGGAAGAGCTGAAGGCGCGGGTGCGCGCCATCTCCGCCGAGGTGATGGCCGGTGTGGAGAATGTGAATGTCGCGACGTATCCGACCTCCCGCACCGCGTTCGTGGGCATCGACCTGGTTGATGAGAGAGTGGGACTCGTCATCACGCGCTTCCTCGCGTCGACGCGGGGCGAGGTGAGGTTTCCGTTGTGGGCGCGGCAGCGCGGGCTGCTGGAGCGGGCGACGGAGCTGGCGCGGCGGCTGGGGGCCCTGGACACCGGGCCGCTCGCGGACGACGACGTGGTGTCGCTGAAGGCGCTCGCGCTCGGCCAGGAGCTGCTCGAGCCCGAGGGGCATGACGCGGCGACGGAGTGGCTCGATGACGGGCACCTCGCGGTGGGAATCGAGACGTTCGACGAGGAGGACTGGAGCTTCCGCTTCGAGGCGCTCGCCACGACGCACGGTGACGTGCCGATGCCGGGGCTGGCGCGGCGCTTGGGGTTGGAGTCGCAAGCGGAAGCCCTGGCGAAGCGGCTGGGGGCGATGGGCTTCGTGCCCCAGGAGGAGCTGCCCGAGGACGAGGTGGCCCTGGTGCCCGGCGTGGTGGAGGGGGTGATTCGGGTCTTCGAGTACGGCCATCATCCGCTGGACCAGGTCTTCGACCACACGGGCAGCTCCGACTGGGACGACGTGGCGGATGTCCGCGTTCAACGGATGGTGATGGAGCGGTTCCTCGCGTTCATCCGGGCGCGGGCGGAGGAGGAGAAGACGTGGCCGGAGGTCATCCCCTCCGACCAGTTGGAGGCGGCCTTCCAGGAGCTGCGGGACGCGGGCTTCGTCGCGGAGATGTCGGCCTCCACCACGATGAGCGGCGGGTGGGAGGTGTCCCGGGACGTGGCGGATGAGCGCCGGGCCCAGGGGGAGACGATTCGGGGCACGGTGTTCTTCCACGAGCAGGACACGGACTCCGCGCTGGAGGGGCATCCGCTGTACCTGGCCTACGGCCTGGTGAACGACGTGGAGGACGACGACAGGGAGGGCGAGCTGTCGGAGGAAGAGGACGCGAAGGTGTCAGCGCAGGCGGAGGAGGTGGGCCGCGTCGTCGTGGAGACGCTGCGCAAGCACGGCTTCGAGCCGGAGTGGGATGGCCACGCGCGCTCCCGCATCGTCCTCATGCCCGCCTTCACCTGGAGGCGCCGACGTGTGCATGTCGACACCACGCAGGCGCTGAGGCTCGGCTCCCAGCAGTCCGCCATGAGCCTGCTGGTGGAGTTTCTTCCCCGGCTGAGCAGCCTCACGTTGGAGATGGACGGAGGGATGAAGCTGGAGGACGTGCGCTCGGACAGCGTGACGCAGCTCACCCTCGAGTACACGCGGGAGGAGGACGCCCGCGACAGGCTGGACGGGCTCGTCGCCCTGGTGAAGCCGCGCTTCCCCTGCCTCCAGACGCTCATCGTCCAGGCGGAGGAGGGCTTCACGGAGACGGTGGACCTCCACGCGGGAGGGGCGGATGACTGAGCGGCGCGTTTCGCCGTGAAGGCAACAGGGGCTCGTGGGATGCGCGAGCCCCTGCTCCCTGAATCAGGCATGCTGCTCCGCATGACGCCCCAGGAACTGTCCCAGAAGGCCCGGCAGCTCGTCGCGGAAGGCGCGGTGCTGCTGGATGTGCGCACCCCCCAGGAGTTCCAGCAAGGACACCCGGACGCCGCGCGCAACATCCCCGTGCAGGAGCTGCCCCAGCGTGTCGCCGAGGTGGGCCCGCCCGGCACTCGCGTGGTGGTGTACTGCGCCGCCGGTGGCCGCAGCGCGGTGGCCTCACAAATTTTGCGCGCCAATGGTTTCCCGGACGTGTTCGACCTGCGGTCCGTGAACAACTGGTAACCCCCTGTCCGGGTGGGAGGGGCCGGACGCGCGGCGCGTGACATGGGGGGCGGCTTGGAGCAGCGTGCCGCCGCTCCCGCCATGAATCGCACCGCTGGCTTCCTCATCGTGGCCCTGTCCGGAGCGTGCTTCGGCGCGCTCGGGCTCTTCGGTCGCCTCGCCTACGCGGCGGGTGCGGACGTCTTCACGCTGCTCTTCCTGCGCTTCACGTCCGCCGGAGCGGTGCTGGCCGCCTTCATGGTGGTGGGACGCCAGCCGCTGCCCAGGGGTCGCCTGTTGGTGGGGCTCATCCTGCTGGGCGCGGTGGGCTACGTGAGCGAGGCGGGCGTGTACTTCGCCGCGCTCCAGTTCGCTCCCGCCGGACTGGTGGCGCTGCTCCTGTATTCGTTCCCCGCGCTGGTGGCGCTGCTGCAAGTGGTGGTGTTCCGCGAGCGCCTGGGCCGGCTCAAGTGGGTGGCGGTGGGGCTGGCCCTGTGTGGCACGGGGCTGACGGCGGACCTGCGGCAGGGCGCGGTGACGCCGACGGGCGTCTTCCTGGGGCTGCTGTCCGCGCTGCTCTACGCGGTGTACGTCGTCACCAGCGCGCGCGTGGCGGGCAAGGCGGGGCCGCTGGCCTCCAGCACCGTCATCCTCTCGTCCGCGGGGATTGTCTTCGGCCTGGCCATGCTGGTGAAGGGGCCTTCCTTTCCCACCACGGGCCTGGGCTGGAGCGCGGTGGTGGGGCTGTCGCTCATCTCCACCGTGGCCGCCGTCTTCCTCTTCTTCCTGGGCATGGCGCGCATCGGCCCGGTGAACACCTCGCTGGTGTCCAACATGGAGCCCTTGACGGCGGTGGTGCTGAGCGCGCTCTTCCTCGACGAGCGGCTCAGCCTGCGTCAGGTGCTCGGCGGTGCGCTCATCCTCACCGCCGCGGTGCTGCTGGCCCGCTCGGACACGCCGGGGGAGAACCTGCCGCCCCCCGAGGACGCGAAGGCCGAGGGGCCGGCCTGAGACACGTGTCGGGTGTTACCGGGACACGCGGCGCAGGAACTGGCTCACGTCGCGTACGAACGTCTGGGGAAGCTCCGCGTGGGGCGCGTGGCCGGTGTTCGGGTAGAGGATGAAGCGCGCATCGGGCAGCGCGTTGACGAGCGCCTGCTGCTGCGCGACGGGGAAGAAGCCGTCCTGGTCTCCGCCCACCACGAGCACGGGCACGCGGATGCGGTGCAGGCGCGAGGAGTGGTTCTCCGCGAGCATGCCGTCGAGCGTGTCCTGCCACACGCGAGCGGGGACCTTCAGGCTCTCCGAGACGAGCGTGTCCAGGTACGAGGCCGGCACGGGACGGATGAAGGTGCTCGACTGGAACTCGCGGACGAAGACGGGGTCCACGGTGCCCACCTGCTCGTCGACGACGGACTTGAGGAACAGGGCCACCTCGTTGCCCGCGACGGTGGGCGCCGAGCCGACCAGGACGAGGGCCTCCACGCGGCGCGGGAAGTCGAGCGCCACCTGCTGCGCGATGAAGCTGCCCATGGAGTGGCCGACGAGGATGGCGTCGCGCTCGCCCACGGCGTCGAGGAAGGCCGCCACGTCCGCGGCGAAGTATTGCTGCGTGTAGCAACACACCGGGCGCGTCGAGTCACCATGTCCACGCTGGTCCAGCGCGTAGATGTGGAAGTCGCGGGAGAAGAGCGACAGGTTCAAGTCCCAGGTGTGGTGCGAGTCCGTGTAGCCGTGGAGGAAGACCACTGCGGGCCCGTTGCGCGAGCCCTGCTCCACGTAGCGCAGGGTGACGCCGGTGCGCAGGCGGACGGAGCGCTCGCGGGGGGCGGTGGAGGACAGCTCGCTGGACTGCTCGGTCAGCGCTTCGGACTGAGCCGGAGTCTCGGCGGGAGCGGGCTCGGAGGCCGGGCCACAGGCGAGAAGGGGCAGCGTGAGCAGGGCGGCGAGGAGCGTCTTCATGGAGGCGTGCCTTGTTCAGGGCCGGCGGGATATCCGCCGTGACTCGCATCATTCTACGCCTACCTCTGACATTGCCTCCCGTGGCATGACGTGTGGGGTTCCATTCACTCAGGCCCGAGTTGAAACAGACCCGGAAGCCATGTCTGTCATCAGCCGGAGCGGAAGGTTTTCATCCGGGCGAAATCATGTGTGAGACATGTTTCAGCGCAGGAGCTGGAGGGCCTCGAGGAGGCCTTCGTTGGCGGGGCGGTCATCGCGGTCGTCGCCGAGATAGCGCCAGACGATGTGGCCCCGGGCATCGACGAGGAAGGTGGCGGGCCGGGCGATGTGGATGCCGTCGAGGCCGAGCGCCTTGTAGACGTCATAGGCCTTGGCGACGGTGCGTTGTTCGTCGACGAGGAGGGGGAAGGGGAGGGAGTTGAGGGCGAGCCAGCTCTTGACCCAGTGCCGGCCCTGGCAGACGACGCCGACCAGGTCCACGCCTCGGGCCTGGAGGGTGGAGTGGAGGGGCGAGAGGCGTTCGAGGAAGGCCTGGCAGGACGAGCACCAGGTGCCACGCAGGAAGGTGATGAGGGTGGGGCGGCCGTGACGGAGCAGGGGGCGCTCGACGTCGTGGGCGGGGTCCAGCAGGAAGAACGACGGAGCGAGGAGTGGCTGTGGCGGGGCGGCGAGGAGAGGCATGGGCGGCACGTCCAGGGAGGCGCGAGCGTGCGCGCCATGTGACGAACCCTGGTACGTGCGACCCTTCCGGGAGGTTTCAGGAGGCTTCGTCGGCGGCCTTGGACTCTTCTTTTTCCCCGTCCGGTGCATCCGAGGCGCGGTCAGGTCCGTACACGGGCTCGCTGGTCGGGACGGGGTCCTCCTCCCATCCGCCGGGCTGCTGGGTGAGGCTCCTGGGGTTCGGGGTGGAGGGGAGCATGGGGTAGAGCCACCAGCGGCTACACCCGCTCAGCAGCAGTCCCGCGATGACGGCGATGGCGATGGTGGCGTGGCGCATGAGTGACTCCAACCGGCCCCGAGTGCCCGCACCATAGCCGGGATTTCCGACCGTGTGACTCGGGATGAAGTCACGCGGGGGAGGGCACGCGAGGGGATGACACCTGAGCGGTGGAACTGGCGCATCCGGGGTACCCGCATGGTGTTGCGCCCTGCACGACGCGCCGCGTCCTGGTGTGGATGAGGCTCGACGCTCAAGGTGATGCAGGAGGCTGCTCATGAGACTGCGTTCCGTGGTCCCCTTGTTCCTGGCGCTGGTGGCGGTGGGGTGTTCATCGGGACGTGTCGTCCGCCTCGAGACGGGCCTGGACTCATTCGTTGTCACACCCCGCGAGGAACCAGGCGCGGAGTTGAAGGCGGCGGAGCTGGGGGCTGATGATTTCGAGCAAGCCGTCGCGGAGCTCGCGCGAGATGTGCGGCCCTTTCGGCATCCCATGAGAGAGGCGCGAGCGCTCTTTGGCGTTCTCTCCCGAAGTGGGACGTTCCTGTACGAGCCCCAGGGCCAGCGCCTCGTTCCGCGGCAACAAGAGGTGGACGGCCCCCGGCTCCTGGAGACCTATGCGGATGAGGAGCTCACGCGCGCTTACGGCGAGTGGTGTGCTCGCAGGCGGAAGGCAGGGGACTGCCTGCGCCTCCTGGATGAAGGTCCCTTGTTGGGGAGTGACGGCAAGTACACGCTGGCCATGGCCCTTGCGATGGATGCGGTGTGGGACGAGACGGCCGAGGCCTTGGAGGGCATGGTGGACCCTGACGTTCTTCAAGCCACCGTCCTGGCCTCCGTCACCATGTACATGCTCCTGTGGTCGCTTCCCGAGCCGGTGAGCAAGGGCCTCGCGGCGGTGATGACCGCTGCCGCCATCGCCTATCTGGGCGTGGATACGGTGCTCCGCCTCATCGATGGCTGGGTGTCGTTGGTTCGGAAGGTGGATTCATCCAGGACGTTCGCGCAGCTCAGCGAAGCGGCGGGCGAGTATGGCGAGGTGCTGGGCGAGAACGCAGCCCGAGTCTTCGTCATGCTGGCGACAGCAGCCATCGGGAGCACGGCGGGGTTGGCCGCGAAGTCAGTGGGGTTGCCGGGCTCCGCGCAGGCGGCGCTCGCCGTGGAGTCGCAGGCCGGTTTCTCGTATGCCGCACTGGGTGGCGTTCAGTCCATTGCGACAACCACCACGGGGCTCACGGTGGTGCTGGTTCCTACCGCGGTGGCCATGGCCGCGCGTGCGCCGCAAGGTGGCTCGCGTCCGCATCAACATCATCTCGCCACGGACAAGAACGACATCTCCGCTGCCCGAGGAGGACCCTGGACTCCAAGGTTCCGGCACATCTTCCAGAAGGCGGGGATGGAGCTGAAGGACCCAGAGAACATCGTGCCCCTCAAGGGACATCGAGGGCCGCATCCTCAGCGCTACCACGAGCTGGTCTTCGAGGAACTCGATGCGGCGACGCTGACCTGTCGAACGGTGAAGGCCTGCCGAGCTTCCCTGCAAGCCGCGTTGCGGCGACTCGCACGGGAGGTCGCTACTCCAGGGACGGAGTTGAACCTGCTCGTCACTCGCGGAGCAAAGCCGTAGGTTCCCTTCATGTCCCGGCGCTTCTTCGAGCTGCATGATGATGTCCAGGTTCCTGGGCGCTGGCATCTGGGGATGCCCGTCGACGTGCGAGGCCGTGCCGTGAAGGAGCCCGAGCGCTTCCGGGTGGGCACGCCCGTCCAGTTGGAGGGGCGCTTGCGACTGCCTGTCGAAGTACCGGGCCGCGCCCTCGACTTCACCGAGGCGGGAGTGCGAATCCCGGTGGTACACGTCAAGGTCGCCACGGTCTTCTCGGAACTGGCGCCCGGCGACGTTCAGCTCGTCCCGGTGGGCATCGACAAGCAGGAGGACGCGTATCTCATACTGGTGGCCACCCGCCTCATCCGCTGCATCGACGAGAAGGCCTCACGGATTCAGCGCTGGCTGCCCGAGGACGGCGTGCCCGAGAAGGTGGGCCAGTATGCCTCCGTGCGGGGCCTGCGAATCGATGCCTCGCAAGTGGGTGAGGCCCGCGTCTTTCGGCCGGAAGGATGGCCAGGAGCCCTCATCATCTCAGAGGACCTTCGAGCTGCACTGATGAGTGTCGGGGCGACGGGACTGGCGCTCAAGGAGGTGTGAACCCCGGCGTCCAGAGGTCTTCGCCGAGCCTCTGTAACCTTTCGCCCCCCATTTTCGTGGAGCCGTCGAGTGCTCGGGATTTTCCCGGGCGTGAGTCGACGGAGGGCGGACATGGACGCGAAGAAGGTGGCGGTGGTGGGAGGCGGATTGGGCGGGCTCACGGCGGCGGCCCTGCTGGCGCGCGGTGGCTGCGCGGTGACGCTGTACGAGCGCTCCAAGCACCTCGGCGGACGTGCGCAGACCTCGGACGTGGAGGGCTTCCGCTTCAACCTGGGGCCGCATGCCCTGTACCGCGCGGGAGCCGGCATGCGGGTGCTCGGCCGCCTCGGCGTGAAGCCTCGGGGGGCCACCCCCGGCCAGTCGGGCGCGGCCTACGCCCTGCGCGCGGGCCGGCTGCACACCTTGCCACGCGGCCCCGTGTCGCTGATGACGACGGACGTGCTGAACCTGCACGGCAAGCTGGAGATGGCCCGGCTCCTCGCGAGCCTCCGCCGCATCGACGCGGACACCCTGGCGCACGTGTCCCTGCGCGAGTGGCTGGACACACGCCTGTCTCGCGACGACGCGCGCGCCGTCATCGCCTCGCTGGCCCGCGTGGCCACCTACTGCGGAGACCTCGACGCGATGAGCGCGCAGGTCGTGGTGACGCAGCTCCAGCTCGCGCTGGAGGCGAACGTGCTCTACCTCGACGACGGCTGGGCCTCGCTCGTCTCGTCGGTGGAGTCCGTCGCGCGCGAGGCCGGCGTCACCCTGGAGCTCTCCGCGCGAGTCGACGGCGTCGTCATCCAGTCGGGCCAGGTCCAGGGTCTGCGAATGGGCGACGGCACGGTGCGCGCGGCGGACGCGGTGGTGCTGGCCGGCAGTCCCGGTGACGTGTCCCACCTCCTGCCCGACGACACGGTGCTCGCGCGCGAGGCCGCCGAGTCGATACCGGTGAAGGCCGCCACGCTGGAGCTGGGCTTGTCGCGGCTGCCCAGGCCCGAGGCGCTGTTCGCGCTCGGCATCGATGGTCCATGGTACGTCTCCGTGCACTCGGCCTTCGCGAAGCTGGGGCCGGAGGGAGGCGCCATGGTGCACGTGATGAAGTACCTCGCGACGCCCGACACCGAGGCGAGTGAAGCCGAGCTGGAGGCGGTGATGGACGTGCTGCAACCCGGCTGGCGCGCGCACCTCGTCGCCCGACGCTTCCGGCCCTCGCTGGTGGTGAGCCACCGGATTCCCACGGCGAAGTCAGGAGGGCTCGCGGGCCGTCCGTCGCCGGAGGTGCCCCACCTGCGCGGCCTGTACCGCGTGGGAGACTGGGTGGGCGACGAGGGCTTCCTGGTCGACGCCTCCTTCGCCAGCGCGGAGTCGGTGGAGCGCGCGCTGCTGAGCCAGCGCCACGAGGAGCCGCGCCTCGCGGTGGGAGCCTGAGCCATGGCGGACTCGTCGCACGGAGCACTGGCGAAGGCGGCGCGGGAGCACGAGCGCTACCTCTGGGGGCTGTGCTACCGCATGACGGGCGTGGCGGCGGACGCGGACGAGCTGGTGCAGGAGACCTTCGCCCGCGCGCTGACCTCGCCTCCAGCGCGTCACGAGGAGCTGCGCCCCTGGCTGACGCGCGTGGCGGTGAACCTGTCGCGAGACTCCCTGCGCCGCCGCCGACGCGAGGGCTACATCGGCCCGTGGCTGCCCTCGCCGCTGGAGACTGGTGACGAGGAGGTGCCGCCCGCGGTGGAGGCGAGGCTGCCGGGCGGAGGCTCGACGGAGGGCCGCTACGAGCTGCTGGAGAGTGTCTCCTTCGCCTTCCTGCTGGCGCTGGAGGCCCTGACGCCCAAGCAGCGCGCCGTGCTGCTCCTGCGCGACGTGTTCGACTCCACCGTGCACGAAGTCGCCGAGGCCCTGGGCATGACCGAGGCCAACGTGAAGGTGGTGCACCACCGCGCTCGCGCCGCCATGGCCGCGTACGACGGCGCGCGCTGCCTCCCGACGAAGGACCTCCAACAGCGCACCCGCGCGGCGCTCGAAGGCTTCCTCGGCGCGCTGCTGACCGGAGACGTGGCGGCCGCCGAGGCGCTGCTCGCCCACGACGTCCTCACCCTGACGGACGGCCGGGGCGAGGTGCGCGCGGCCCACGTGCCCCTGGTGGGCCCGAAGCGCGTGCTGACGTTCCTGACGCGGCTGATGGAGCAGCGCGGCCCGCCCCTCGCGGTGGAGCTCCAGTGGCTCAACGGCCTGCCCGCGCTGGTGCTGGTGTACGCGCCTGGAAAGGATCCGCTGCTCGCCACGCGCGCGGTGGTGCGCGTGGAGCTGGGAGCGGATGGACGCATCGCGCACATCCACTCCGTGCTCACGCGGCGCAAGCTCTCCGCCGTGCGCATGCCCGCGCCCGCGTGAGCCCCCGCGGATGAACCGGAAGACGCCCGCGCGCGGAAGGAAGTCACGCGGCCCGGACTCCGGACAGCAGAAGGCCCTCGCGAACCACCGCGAGGGCCTCGGGAAACGACAGCCTGCCTACCGCGCCGTGCCCAGCGTCTTCCCGGGTGGCGCTGACGTCGCGCTCGACTCGCGGCGGCGCAGCAGCCCCCACAGGCCATAGGCCACCAGCGCGAAGCAGCCGTACTGCGCGGGCGTCAGGCCGAAGTAGCGCGCGTCCACGTAGTTCATGTCCGTGGCGCGCAGGAAGTCGAAGCTGAACCGGCACGCCGCGTACAGCAGCGACAACAGCGGCAACAGCCGCCCCTTCATCTTCTCCACGTCGCGCAGCGCGTACAGCAGGCCGGAGATGAGGAAGAGGGCGATGGCGTCGTACATGCCCAGGTCGTGCCGGGCCCCGTTGGGGAACGCCACCGCGAGGAAGAAGTCGGTGCGCACGCCCGGGTGGTCATGCACCGCGAAGCAGCCCAGCCGCGCCACCGCCCAGCCCGGCGCCACGCCCAGGGCGAACGCGTCCGCGTAGTCGTTGAAGCGCAGCTTCCGGTGCCGGAAGAAGAAGATGGCCGCGATGATGCCGCCCACCAGGCCGCCGAAGGACGACAGCCCGTCCCACACCTTCAGAATCTGGAGCGGCCCCTTGGACAGCTCCTCCGGGTGGTAGAAGAACAGGTGCACCCAGTGGCCCACCAGCACGCCCACGCCCACGCCCCACGGGGCGTAGTCGGCGAGCGGCGTCGGGTCCAACCCTTGGCGCTGCGCCTGGCGACCGAGCAACCGCGCGGCCAGCAGGATGCCCACGGCGACGAAGATGCCGAAGGGCTCGATGGTGAGGGGCCCCAGCTTCAGCGAAGGGGCATGCCAGTAGGGAATCACGTCGATGGCTCCAAAGGACGGACCGCTTGCGCCCACTTAATCCGTCGCGGGCGACGTAGGCGAACAATTGTGGGGACCCGAACTTCCCCCTCGCTCCCCGCCCCTTCCGACACCCCGGGTCGGCTGGCGGACACCGCTCTTGTGACGCTCCGAGCAGTCTGGGGGACCTCCTTCATACTTCCCGACGCTCCGGAAAGTCCCGTAAGGACCGATTCAGGGGGGCTCGTGCGTCTACAGCAAGGAATCCCAGGTTTAATTGTCAGTCCCGTCCTGTCCAATCTCACAATGGGTTCGGGGATTCCTGGAGGAGAGAGAAGCCATGGAAGGGCGAGCCACAGCCACCGGAGGTCGGACGCCAGTGAGGGCGACGGACCGGGGTGTACGAGGGCTCGCGCGCGAGGACGCGGTGGCGTCCTTGAAGTCCTGGGGGGTCGGGGGCCGGAGGGCTGCCCCATGCAGCAAGGAGGTCTCGTGCGCCGGGGAGGAGGACCCGGCTGTTTCGCGCCGCTCGGAAGCGCGCGCCATCCACATCCGCCGGGCTCGCGAGGCTCCGGGCGCGGCGGACGCAGCTTGGGTGCCGGTGGCCCTTGCCTCACGCCGCCAGCGTTGCACGGTCGTTCAAGGAGTAGACAACCCATGAAGTCCTACCTGTTGGTTCCCAAGGAGTCCATCGAAACGCAGGCCCGCGTCGGGCCTCGCGGTACGCAGCAGGGCGAGCGCGTGCTGCCTCGCACCACGGCCCTTCGCTTCGCGGTCGCCAACCGCGCACCGGACACCCTGTCGTCGCTGGGCCTGCGCTCGGCCACGCTGCCCGGCCCGCGGCCGGCCGTCAGCGGCCAGGAGGAGCGCAAGCGCGTGGCGAAGGGGTCCAAAATCAAGCGTCCCACCACGCGCGGCGCCGACTCCACGACGGTGCCGCTGCCGGGCGCGCCCGTGACGGAGCAGACCGGCAGCGAGGCGGGCAGCTTCCGCTTCATGCCGCTCATCGGCGCCACCATGGCCCACTTCTACTCGGAGGACACGGAGCGCGAGGCGCGCGGCGAGCTGTCCGACGACTTCGAGTTCATCCCCGACGTCGTGCCCCTGTCCTTCCCCGGCCCCGTGTCGGCGGGACAGTCCGGTCCGCGCAACCGGGGCATGAGCTCGCTGGCCGAGCGCGAGTGGCCGGAAGAGAGCGGTGTGCCCCTGGCCCACGCCCAGGGCATCCGCGGCGCGGGCGTGCTGCTCGGCGTGCTCGACACCGGCGTGGACGCCGACCACCCCGAGCACGCCGCCAAGGTCATCCAGTTCCGCTACGTGTCGCTGTTCCCCAACTCGCCGCACAATCCGGCACGCGACATCCGCGGCTTCGACCCGGATGGTCACGGCACGCACGTGTGCGGCATCGCCGCGGGCACGCACCACGGCGTCGCTCCGGAGGTGGACCTCTACGTCGCGTCCGTCATTGAATCGGAGACCATCCGCACCAGCCTGGGCCGCGTGGCCGCCGGCATGGAGTGGCTGCTGCACCAGTTCAGCAGCCCGCAGAACGTCACCCGTCCCGCCGTCGTCAATCTCTCGCTGGGCTTCCCGCTCAAGCCGCCTCCGGGCATCTCCGAGGCGGACTACAAGCTCAACCAGCGCGCGCTGCAGACGATGATTCGTCGGCTGCTCGACAGCAATGTGCTGCCTGTTGTCGCGGCAGGTAACAGTGGACCCGACTCGGTTGGTTATCCAGCCGCCTTTGACGAGTCCCTGGCCGTCGGTGCAGTCGACTTCGAGCGCAACGTGGCCCATTTCTCGGCCAGCGGTGTCGTGGAGCGCCGCGTCGTGCCCGACATCATGGGTTACGGGGTGAACGTGTATTCCAGCACTGAAAGGCGCTGCAACAATCAGGCGTTCTACGAGCGAATGAGTGGCACGAGCATGGCGGCGCCTTATGTAGCGGGTATCGCGGCGCTCTACCGATGCCGTGCCCCTGACTTGACGGCGCTCGAGGTGCGGGATTTGATTTTGGCCAATGCGGTCAAACTTCCTCGCTCAGGCGGACACCGGACAGGCAAGGGCCTGGCTGTATTCAGGTGACGGCGGGTTGAAGCCGGGGTCGGCGCCAGTGGAGCGCCGGGCCCGGGGGAGGAGGATGAGGCCATGAGCAGAAAGATTGGCGAGCCAGGGGACGGCTTCGCGGCGGGTTCGTCCCGTGTCACCTCGGCGGTCCGTCCGTTGCCCGGCCTGGCCGGCGCGCGGACGCAGCCTGAATGGATAGATGTCACAGTGATGCCCCGCGAGGAGCCCAAGGCTGCTCGTGGACGCACTCCTCCCCGTCCTCCGCCCCTGTCACGGGCGGAGGTCCAACGGGCCGGGCTGGCGGAGAGCGCTCGCTTCCACGAGAGCTTCATGCGCTGGCTCGAGGCGCACCACCTCCTGGGCTCCGTGCGTTCGGTGAGCGAGCCGGGCTCGTTGCCCATGCTCCACCTGCGCTGCGCGCCGCGCGTGCTGGACCAGCTGCGGCGTGCTCCGGAGTTCGAGGCAGGCACCATGATGCCCGTCGACCTCTACTAGCGGTGGGTGCCCCTCGCCGTGCACCCCTGGTCTGGGCTCCCCTCCAATGACGTGGAGGGCGGCCCGTGGTGGTTCGTTCCACCGTGCGCGAGGCCCTTGAGCTGCTCGCGCGGGAGAAGGGCAGGGACGTCGCCGTTTCCAATTCGGGAAACGCACGGGTTCTCCGCTTCTTCCTGACTAGCGTAGAAAGTCGCGATTCTCCTGTCATCCCGCAATCGTCCCGCGGGGCATGTATGCGTCGTGGGGCGGTTGGTAGAGGACAGCCTGGCGCATGCTGAAGGCGCTCCAGCCCTCATATGAAGCGCTGAACCGCGCGCTGGCGGAGCGGGTGATGGCGGAGCAGGCCAGGCTCTCCGTGCCCGCGTTGCACTGAGCGCCTGGCGGTCCGCGTTCCTCCGAGGGGCCTCGTGGCGGGTGGTCTTCCGCGCCACCCCCGCGCAGTCGCACCCACGTGTAGCGCGCTGTTCCGTCGTGTTTCGAGCAGTGGCGCGCGGACACTTCGCGCGCGTCTATCGCCTGGACGACGCGTGTGCGCTCGACGTGCCTGGCGCCCGGTCCCAAGTCTGCCCTGCGTGCAAATCCTCAGTGGCCCGAATCGCGGAAGAGGGCATGCATGGATGGACGACGGCGGCTGCGCGTGGGTGCCTTGGCGATGTGCGTGGCCTGCGCGGGCCTGGTGGGTGGCGCGGGTTCCGCTCGAGCCCAGTCGCTCGAGGATGACGGGCCGGGTGAGGGGCTGTCGGAGGAGCAGTTGGAGCAGCTGCTCGACGCTCCGGCGGAGCAGCCCTCTGGCGCGGAGCTGTCGGTGGTGTCCTTCGGGCCCGAGCAGCTCGCGCCCTACTTCGCGGAAGGTGTCCTCGCCAAGGCGCGGGACGAGCTGCGCCGGGGCCGTCATGCCCGCGCGCGTGCCCTGCTCAAGGACGAGGAGTCCACGCTGCCGGTCCGCTTCCTGCGCGCGCAGAGCTCGATGTTCGCTCGCGACTACGCCACCGCCGCGGACGAGTTCGCCGCGCTGGCCGTCGACTATGTCCCGCTGAAGGACCACTGCCTGCTGTGGGCGGCGCAGGCGAACGAGAAGCTGCGTCGGCTGGAGCTGGCGACATCCCAGTATCGCGAGGTGAGCCCGGGCTCACCGCTCTACGCGGAGGCGCGCTTCAGCCTGTCGCGCGTGCTGCAGCGTCGCAACGACATCCCCGGGGCGCTGCAGGCGCTCCAGGAACTCATCGACAGCCGACAGGCGCGAGGGCCGGATGCGCTGCGGATGAAGGCGCTCCTGGCCATCTGTGATCTGGCGCGCGCCCAGGGCCTCTACAACGTGGAGCACCGGGCGCTGCTGGAGGTGTGGGCCACCAGCCCCCTGTCGCGCGAGGCGCAGCGGGCGCGTCAGCGGTTGCAGGGCCTGCCGTTGCCCACCAAGTGGAAGGTGCGTCGGGGTGAGGCGCTGGTGGAGCTGCACCGTCACGCCTCCGCGATGGACATGCTGTGGGGGGTGATGTCCACGGTGGACCTGCCCGACGAGCTGTCCTGTCGCGCGCACCTCGCCTACGGACGCGCGCTGCGCAAGGACCGGCAGCACCGCCGCGCCATCCAGCTCCTCACGCCCGTGGCGGAGAAGTGCATGTCCGCCGAGCAGCGCCCCCAGGCGCTCTATGTGCTGGGCTACTCGCAGTCGGTGGTGGACCCCAAGGCCGCCATCACCACCTATGCGACGCTGGCGCGCGACTATCCCGAGCACGGCTATGCCGACGACGCGCTCTTCTTCGAGGCGTGGCTCCTCCAACGGACGGGCCAGGTCGACAGCGCATTGGAGCGCTATGAGGAGACGGCGCGGCGCTACCCGGCGGGCAACTTCGCGTCGGAGGCGCTGTTCCGGGCCTTCTGGCTCCACTCGCGCAAGGACGCTCCCGCCGCGGCGATGGCGGCGCTGGAGGCCGTGGAGAAGCTGCCCGCGGCGTCTCGCACGGACGAGGCGCTGTGGCGCTCCCGCTACTGGCGCGCGCGCGTGCGGGAGCCGATGCCCCTGACGAACGCCACGGCCCTCGATGAGTACGAGCTGCTGGCGACCGAGCGCCCCGCGACCTGGTACGGGATGCTGGCGCGCTCGCGGCTGGCACTGCTGGCGCCGGAGCGGCTGACGCGCCTGACCCCGCCCCCCGTGGCTGGTGACAATGCTCCGCCGCCGGACGAGGTGTGGCCGCTGCCGCCCGGGCCGCTGCGCCATGACGCGCGCTTCGCGGCGGGTGTGGAGCTGATTCGACTGGGGCAGCCGGGCGCGGCGGAGGAGTTGCTCGCGGTGAACTCGCGAGGGTTGCCGGAGGCGCCGGCGAGACTGCTCTACCAGACGATGCTGCGCACGGGCCGCAAGCGGGCCGCGCGGCAGGTGGCGCGCGAGTCACTGCGCCAGGAAGTGCAGGGGCCCCTGAGCGCGGCGTCGCGTCCCGTGTGGGAGGCGACGTGGCCGCTGGCGTTCCGGAACGTCATCCAGCGCTATGCGCGCGCCTCCAAGGTGGACCCGGACCTGATGCAGGGGCTCATCCGCGAGGAGAGCCGCTTCCGTCCGCAGGCGCGCTCGGCCACGGGGGCGCTGGGGCTCGCGCAGCTCATGCCCGCGACGGCGCGCCAGGTGGCCAGCTCGCTGAAGCTGGGCGAGGTGGGGGAGGCGGCGCTGCTCCAGCCCGCGCAGAACGTCCGGCTGGGCTCGGCCTACCTGGGACAGTTGCTCAACCGCTTTGGCGGGAACATGGCGTACGCGGTGGCCGCCTACAACGCGGGGCCAAGGGCGGTGGACCGCTGGCGTCAGGCGCTGCCGCAGGCGGAGCTGGACGAGTGGGTGGAGCACATCGCCTTCGACGAGACGCGCGAGTACGTGAAGCACGTGCTCGGCAGCTACGGCGCCTACAAGCTGCTCTACAAGGGCGAGCCCGTGCTGCTGCACCAGACTCAAGTGGGCGACGTCAGCCGAAGGTAGGTTGGCTGCGGCGACGCGTCCCCGGATGAAGCGGAGACGCGTCCCGAGTCGCGGCCTAGAAGTTGAGGCCGCCGTCCACGTCGATGGTGCGACCGTTGAAGTAGTCGCACTCGAGGATGAACTTCACGGCCAGCCAGATGTCCTCGGGCAGGCCGATGCGGCCCACGGGAATCGAGGCCACCAGCGCGTCGCGGGCCTTCTGGTTCATTCCCTGCGTCATCGGCGTCTCAATCATGCCCGGGGCCACCGCGCCCACGCGGATGCCGAAGGGGCCGAACTCGCGCGACCACGTCACGGTGTTCGCCGCGAGCGCCGCCTTGGCGGACACGTAGTTGGACTGACCGCGGTTGCCGTGCCGGGCGATGGACGACATGTTGACGACGACGCCGTTGCCCTGGTCCGTCTCCACCATCTTCGCCACCACCTCGCGCACCATCAGCGTGGCGCCCGTGAGGTTGACGCCGATGACCGCGTTCCAGTCGGCGGTGGACAGCTTCTTCACCTGGCCCGTGGTCCGGTCCTTCTTCACCAGCAGCGCGTCGCGGAGGATGCCCGCGTTGTTGATGAGGCCGTTGAGCCCGCCCATGGCCCCGTGCGCCCAGCTCACGAAGGACGTGATGTCCTCCTCGGACGACACGTCCAGCTTGCGGCGGTGGATGCTCGCGGGCAGCGCCGCCAGCTTCTCCTCGTTGACGTCGCCCACCGCCACCTGCGCGCCCGCCTCCACCAGCCGCTGCGCGAAGTGCGCGCCCATGCCCTGGGCACCACCCGTCACCACCACCTTCAGGTCCTTGAGCTGCATGTGTCTGTCTCTCCGGTGTGTTGGGGGCGGCTGGGGAACCTGGGGGCTTCCGTGCCGCCGTTGAAACCCGCCGCGCAGGGTACGCAACCCGGCCCGCCCTGGCCAGCGCCGATGAAGTTGAAACCTGAATCGACATTCAACTCAGGTAGAAATGAAAACGCCGCGTCGGGGAGTCCGACGCGGCGCGGCACGGCCTTGAAGTGTCAGCGCGGGGTTACAGGGCGCCGGAGATGACGGCGCCCAGCCGGCGCATGCCCTCGGCAATCAGGTCGGGCGGCCGGTTGGAGTAGTTGAGGCGGATGAACTCCGAGCGCGGGTTCATGGCGAAGAAGGGGCTGCCCGGCACGAAGGCGACCTTCTGCTCGACGGCCCGGGGCAGCAGGGTGTCGCCGCTGATGCCGGGGGGCAGCCTGGCCCACAGGAACATGCCGCCGTCCGGGTGTGTCCAGCTCATGCCCTCCGGCATGTGGACCTTGAGCGCGTCCAGCATGGCGTTGGCGCGCTCGCCGTAGACAGGGCGCAGCGAGTCCAGGTGCTTGTAGTAGTCGAAGTTCTGCAAGAGCTTCACCACGGCGCGCTGGGCGACGGTGGCGGTGTGCAGGTCCGTGGACTGCTTGGCGATGGTGAGGCTGCGCACGAAGTCGCGCGGGCCCGCCACCCAGCCGATGCGCAGGCCCGGGGCCAGCGTCTTGGAGAAGGTGCCCAGCGACACGACGACGCCCTGGTCGTCGAAGGCGGCCAGCGACGGCAGGTGCTCGCCGCGGAAGCGCAGCTCGCCGTACGGGTCGTCCTCGAGGATGAGGAAGCGGTGCTGCTGCGCCAGCCGCACCAGGGCCTTGCGGCGCTCCAGCGACAGGGTGGTGCCCTTGGGGTTCTGGAAGTTGGCGACGACGTACAGCATCTTCGGCTTGTGCGTGGCCAGCACGCGCTCCAGGTCGTCGATGCGCATGCCGTCGTCGTCGCTCTCGACGGTGGCGAACTTCGCCTCGTAGCCGCCGAACGTCTGCAGCGCGGCCAGGTAGCTGGGGTTCTCCACGATGACCAGGTCACCGGGGTCCAGGAGCACCTTGGCCACCAGGTCGATGCCCTGCTGCGAGCCGTTGGTGATGAGAATCTGGTCCGCGCCGCACACGCGGCCGGAGCGGGCCAGGTGCGTGCAGATCCACTCGCGCAGGGGGGCGAAGCCCTCGGTGGTGCTGTACTGGAGCGCGGCGCGGCCCTCCTCGGCCATGACCCTGGCGTGGGCCTCGGCGATGGCCTCCAGCGGGAAGAGCTCCGGCGCGGGCAGGCCTCCGGCGAAGGAGAGGATGTCCGGGCGCTCGGCCACCTTGAGGATTTCGCGCACCGCGGACGTCTTGATGCGCGACATGCGTTGGGCGAGTCGCCAGACCGGTGGCGGGGGAAGGGGTGCGCTCATGGCGTCGGCGCTCATCTTTCACTCTCCTTGGCGAGCTCGGGAGGCACGCGGACATGCGTGTCCTCCTTGATGGAAGACAGGACGATGGTGGTCTGGGTCCGGGTGACGCCCGCGATGGTGCGCAGTGTCTCCACGAGGAGCGAGTCGAGCGTCCGCGTGTTCGCCGTCTTGACCTTGACGAGGTACGAGTCCTGCCCGGCGACGCGGTGGCACTCCAGCACGTCCGGCAGGGCGAGGACCTTCTTGGCGAAGCCCTCGAAGTACTTCGGATGCTCGATGCTCACCCCGATGAAGGCGGTGATGTCCTTGCCCAGCTTGGTCGCGTCGACGCGCGCCGCATAGCCGGTGATGACGCCCCGCTCCTCCAGCTTGCGGATGCGCTCGGCCACCGCGGGCTGGGACAGCCCCACCGCGCGGGAGAGCTCCAACTGCGTCGCGCGGCCGTCGCGCTGCAGCAGGTCCACCAGGCGGAAGTCGAGCTCATCCATGTGCATGGGCGGGGTGGACCTTATTTTTATAAGTCCCTGGACGTTTCGACAGCTAAATTAAATTTGGCGTCCAAAATAAGCAAGTGGGGCGGAAGTGCAAGTCCGAACGACGTGGAAGGTCGCTCGGAGGGCGGATTGCACACGGGGAGTCAGGGCCACGCGGGCTTGAATGCACGCGTGGTGCCGAGGGGCGGACAGGTGTTGGGCGCGGGGATGGGGAGCGCGGTCGCCACGGCGGGCGCGCGGGAGGCTCCGGGTGCTGCGCGTCGCGGCGGAGGACTGGCCTCAGGCCTCTTCGCGGGCCCAGAGGTGTTGGAGGGCTCTGGGGCGGGTGGGGCAGCCCTCAGGGCTCATCCGTTCCCCCTAGATAGAGGGCCCCATTGCAGCGACGGATTCGGGCCCATGTCCGCGCGGCTCCCCGCGCAACCCCATACCTCTGGATGGAGCGCAGGCCGTACAGCGAGCACGTCGGCGTGTAGATGCAGTGACGCTTCCATGCGTTGGGGAGCAGGTGCCGGTAAAGCAGAATGAGTCCCACCGCGAGCCAGGCCAGGGGATTGAGCCACCAGGGCAGTCGCGACATGGGCGGCGAGGCGGAATCCCGACTGCTCCGCACCGGAGGCGGAAAGCGCGCCAGTGCGGAGTATTCATTCCCCTCCCAGGGGCTGCTTCGGGAGCGGGGGCTCGGGGTCATCCCGTCCTCTGCCGTTCGAAGACGCAGACCAGCCACGAGCCCTTGCTGGTATTGCAGCCACTGTTCGTCGTGACCGCGCGGTACTCGCTGGAGTGCAGCTTCCAGCCTTGGGTCGCGTAGTTGTTGAGGAACTTCGCGAACTCCGCGCAGCGCTGCGGGCTCCAGCCTGACTCCGTGCTGCCACAGCCCGGCGCGGGCGGCACGAACGCATCCACATGGTACTCGTACATCTTGGACTCCCCCACTTCTGCTCAAGGAATGGCGGAACTCCTAGCGCAGGGGGTGCAGGGGGCAAGAAATCGTCTTGTGAGGGATTGCGGTGTCAGGGCGGAGGATGTGGGCTGTGAGTCGTTGTCTACCCTGGGGCGCTTCATCCGCTTCGGTGAGGCCAATGTCCTGCTGCAAGGACTTGTCGCGTCCCGTCCCATCCCGAGGCGTGGCCGCCTGCCCTCCAGCGCGCCCCGCGCCTCACTCCACCGAGGCATCCCGGGGCAGCTGCCGCACCGTGTGCCCCTTCTTCTGGAGGAGCGCCACGATGCCCTCCGCGCCCACCACGTGCCCCGCGCCCACCACCACCAGGTGCACGCGCGGCTCACCCAACAGCGCCTCCAGCCGGTCCGCCATCTGCACGTTTCGCTCGAAGAAGACCCGCTCGTACACGGGCCGATAGGTCTCATCCTTCGCCCCTTCGAGCAGCAGCCCCGCCATCCCCTCCGCGTCCCCCGCCCGCCACGCGGACGTGAGCGCCTCCACAATCTCCCCCGGCCCCTGTTCCCGCCGCAGTTGGTCCCTCAACATCAAATCCTGGAGCGTGTCTGGCGTGCCCGCGAGCATCCGCAGTTGCCCGTCCGCGGTCTCCAACTCCATCACCTGCTTCTTCGCCTCGTGAGCCCGGTCCAGGAACGCCCGGTCCACGCCGTGCCCCTGCTTGTAGCCCGCCGCCTCGAACTCCAGGTTGTTGAGCACCAGCCCCGCCAGCCACGGACGCAGCCGTTCGAGTCCCTGCGCCTGCACCCCGAGGCGGGTGGCGGCGCGGCTCAGGAGGTCGCGGGTGCTGGGGTCCAGGCGTTGGGAGAGGCTCTGGCCTTCGGGGAGGGTGCCCAACTCGCGCACGAGCTTCTGCATCGCGGTGGGGTCGGTGCGGGTGGTGTCGACCTCGACGGCGAGGACCTGGGCCTTGGAGAAGGCGGACTCCATGGAGGAGGGGAGGGTGAGGGCGCCGGCCTTGCCCATGTGGATGGAGCCGACGAGGTAGGCGGTGCCGCCGCGCGGGTCCTTCACTTCCCACAGGAAGGCGTTGCCGGAGTCGACGGGGACATACTTCCTCGCGGCGGGCGTGGAGGCACAGCCGGCGCCGAGCAGCGCGACGAGGAGCAGGGATAGCGGCAGGGACGACGGGCGCTTCATGGCGTGGGCTTCCCCTTGAGTGTCCATGCATCGAACCACCCGGGCGCCTGTCGCGTCGAGGTGCGATGGCGCGGGTCAGTCCCGCTTCAGGATGACGCCGTCGTCACTGATGGCGTAGCTCGCGCCGGGGTCCATGACCTCGGGCTGGAGGCCGCAGCGCTCTGCTTCGTTGGGTGTGAAGTGGACGTATGTCATCCGCTCTCCGCGCACCAGCCAGGCGTCATAGGTGTCGGGGGCGAGCAGGCACCGGGTCATGGCGTCGGCGCCCTTGGGTGGGGGCTTTCCCGGATGCAGGAAGTCCTCCATGGCGATCTGGAGCGCCTTGAGCTGGTGGCCCTCCACGATGATGGAGGCGTCCTTGGTCCAGGAGGGGAACTGGATGCTGTTGGCGACCTCGGGGGGCGCGAGCGGCGCTTGAGGGCGTGCGCGAGAGAGGTGGCAGCCCCCCAGCGAGAGCGCGAGGAGGCAGAGGGGGAGAGGCTTCATCCGGAGGAGCATCGCACGGGTAGGAGTGGGTTCCGCCGACATGGGCCTCGCGGATGGGGTTGAGTGTATCCCCTGGGCGGTTGCCCGTCAGAACCTCACGCCATCGAGTGTTTGCAGGACGTCGCGGAGCGCCTCCTCGGTGGTGCCGAAGCGCTTGGCGACAGCGGGTGCAGAATCGGTCGCGGCCACAGTCTCCGGAGGTGAATCCACAAGGACTTCCGCGACGATGCGGCTCGTGCCGGGCCAGGGCGCGGCGAGCAACTCCTGCCGCCTGCGAGTGGGGTCCAGGAAGGTGAAGCAGGGCCAGGACGGGAGCTTCAATGTGTCGACGTCGCAGTTGAGGAATCGGCAGGCGTTGAGCCGCGCTCCGGAGAAGTCGCAGTCCTCGATGCCGCCCAGTGCCTGCACCGCCTCCTCGTCGAAGGGCCAGCGACCGAAGTCGTTTCCGGTCATCTTGCCGGTGAAGCGGCAGCCTTTCAGGGAAGCTCGATTCCATCGAAAGTTCTTGAGCTCCTGCTTGACCTCGATGACGCAGTCAATGAATCGCACCTTGCTGATGACGAGGCCACGAGCAGGCACGCGAATGATGACCGTGCAGTTCCTCAGGGTCAGGTCATGTCCCAGGTAATAGAGGTCCGTCTTGCTGTTCAGCACCAGCCGCTCGCCTTGGATTTCTCGGTTCTGGAACTGAATCATGAGGGGCCTTGGGAGGGCTTCTTCAGAAGGTGACCATCCGGAACATCAGGTCCGCGAGTCGCCGACCATGCAGCGCGAGGTTGGATTCCGTCCCGGAGAGCACCTCGTAGCGGTAGCCGGTGGAGGGATCAACCGCGTCCACCCCCTTTTTGCTCCATTTCAGCATGGGGAACTCGTCGCGGAGTTGTCGCTCCACGCTTCGTCCGCGTGCCTCTCGTTCGAGCAGCCGTGCCAGCCAGTGCGCTCCTTTCGCGATGGCCTGTCGAATAGCTTCTGTCTCTTCTCGTGAGAGTTGATGGGGCCCCCAGCGTTGGGCGAGGCGCAGTGCCGCGGCCTGAAGCTGGTCCCCGACCGGGTCACTCTTGGGGATGGCGCTGGCCGGATTACCAGCGGGCACATGCCAGCGCTGCCCGTTGATGACCACCTGCTGATTACCTCCCTGGTGTTGGACGAGGACGCGGACCGGTGAGCTCGGCGTCGCGGGAGGCACCGTGGCTTGCGCGCCGGGCCTGCGTGCCAGGATGGAGAAGGTGCCCTCGGAGGTCGCCGCCACCGACTCCACTTCGGCTAGCGTCGCCAGCCTCGTGCCTCCCTGGACCTCTGCCTGCGCTGCGGCCTGCGCATAGCCCGGCAGCCCGGGCATCTTCTTGGAGAGCTTCCCCGCGCCAACACCCACCGCCGCCGTGACGAGCATCACCAGCACCCGCGCGGTGTTCTCCCCCATCACCTTGCCGTAGGTCTCCCCGGCGTCTTCCAGCTCCCCGAAAGTGGTGGCCCGGCCCGCTTCCTCCATCAGCCGAGTCCAGCCCTGCATCAACCCCCAGACGGTGTCGACGCCCAGCCACGCCAGCATGCCCACCGTCAGCGCCGCCGCCACGCCCTTCGAAATCGGCTCGGGGAGTGCCCAGAGGACGAAGTAGAGCGTGGCGGACCACACCACGAGCGCCAGCACCGCCGCGGGGTCCGCCATGTCCCGAAGCGAGTGCCGCGTCTCTTCCAGCACCGAGCCCATCGCGAGCGCCAACGCCACCGCGTACCGGTCCTCGCTGCCCAGCACGGGCCCGTCCACCAACAGTCGCAGACAGTCCCCGCCACCCTGCGTGCGCTGACACCAGCGCAGGTACTCCCGCTTCAGCTCCGCCTCCTCCGCGGTCTCCGGGCGCACCTTCAAGGAAGCCAGCCGATAGATGGGCCCACCACCCACGGCGCTCGCGGGCTCGGAGTCCGGTGCGTGCGCGAGGAGCTGTCGGACGACCTCGGGAGAAACCCGTCCGGGACGCACCTCACGGGCCAGCCGCGCAACGGCCCGGGTGAACTCCTCCTTGTCCAACTCCACGGGCTCCGCGTCCGAGCCGCCAAGCGGGACGACCCGCTGCGAGTACCAGGCGTCCGCCGCCTCTTCGCTGGAGGCCGTACGCGGGACACGCGCCGCACCCCCACAGGCGGTCAGCAATGCGAGCAGGAGGGCACCAGCCCGACGGAGCACCATGAGTCTCCCTTCAGCGGCGAGGATCTCCGACGCTACGAGGAACCCATTTCCACCACGAGGACGTTGCGCGTCGCGCCACCTCGCCAGAACGGACGTTCTTCCCGGGGTGATGACCACCCCGCTGACCCCCACGCCATTCGGGGTACGCTCCGCCGAGCGAGACATGCGGTCTCCAGGTGACGCCCTGCGTCGCCCACAGTCCATGACGCGCGGAGCCATGCTCCGTGCTTTGACAACCCCGTCGAGCGGGTGCTACCGCTAGGTGAAACATGAATCGGCCTTCAACTTCTCCAGACCGCTCCGGACCCGTCACGCCGCGAGGACAGCGGACGCGTGCGAAGCTGCTGAAGGCCGCCGAGTCGGTCTTCGGAGAGAAGGGCTACGAGCGCGCCTCCATCGCGGACATCACCCGCAAGGGCGGCGTGGCGCTCGGCACGTTCTACGTCTACTTCCCGGACAAGCAGTCCATCTTCGTCGAAGTCGTCGACGACCTGGGCACCCGCCTGCGCCGCCTCATCGGTGACTCCACCGCCGCGTGCGAAAGCCGCATGGACGTGGAGCGCGAGGGCCTGCGCACCTTCTTCCAGTTCGTCCGCCAGCACCCCAACCTCTACCGCGTCGTGCGCCAGGCCGAGTTCGTCGACGCCGACTGCTACCGCCGCTACTACGACCGCTTCGCCAAGGGCTACGTCAACGGCCTGTCCATCGCCATGGACGAGGGCGAAGTGCGCCGCATGGACCCGGAGGCGCTCGCCTACTGCCTGATGGGCATCGCCGACTTCCTCGGCATGCGCTGGGTGCTCTGGGAGGAGGACCCGGGCCTGGAGCGCGTGCTCGACACCGCCATGGGCCTCATCCGCCACGGGATGGACGCCCGCTCGGCCGCTCCCGCGCGCAACAGCGTCAAGTCCACCGCTTCCAAGGCGAGCCCCTCGAAGGCCGCCCCCGCCAAGAAGAAGAACACCCTGCGTCCCGCGCGCCGTCCGGCGCGGAGCGCCCGGAGCTGAGAAGACCGCACATGCGATACGCGCAGATCCTCGCCACTGGCCGTTACGTCCCCGAGAAGGTCCTCACCAACGCGGACGTCGAGAAGATTCTCGGTGAGCCGGTGGACGAGTGGCTCCAGCAGAACGTGGGCATCAAGGAGCGCCACGTCATGGCCGACACGGAGGCCACCAGCGACCTCTGCGTCGCCGCCGCCCGCCAGGCCCTGGAGCGCTCCGGGACGAAGCCCGAGGAGCTGGACCTCATCATCGTCGCCACCGACACGCCCGACTACCTGAGCCCCGCCACCTCCTCCGTGGTGCAGGCCAAGCTGGGCGCCTCCAACGCCGGCACCTACGACCTCAACTGCGCGTGCGCGGGTTGGGTGACGGCGCTGGACGTGGGCTCGAAGACCCTCGCCGCGGATGACGCCTACCACCGCATCCTCGTGGTGGGCGCGTACGGCATGACGCGCTATGTGAACTGGAAGGACAAGAAGACCTGCACCCTGTTCGCGGACGGCGCGGGCGCGGTGGTGCTCGGCGCGGGCGACAAGCCCGGCTTCATGGGCGCTCGGCTGCTGGCCAATGGCGAGTACCACGACGCGCTCGGCATCTACACCGGCGGCACCCACCGTCCCGCCACCGCGGAGACGCTGCCTCTCACCGGAGGCAAGCCCGCCGTCCAGTTCGTCCGCAAGTTCCCGGCCACGTTCAACACCGAGCGCTGGCCCATGCTGTTGGACCAGCTCCTCAAGAAGCAGTCGCAGACGCTGGACGACGTGAAGCTGTTCGTCTTCACCCAGCTCAACCTGCGCACCATCGAAGCCACCATGAAGGTGCTCGGCCAGCCGATGGCGAAGGCGCACTACACCATGGACAAGTGGGGCTACACCGGCTCGGCCTGCATCCCGATGACGCTCGATGACGCCGTCGTCCAGGGCAAGGTGCGCCGGGGCGACCTCGTGGCCTTCTGTGCCAGCGGCGGCGGTCTCGCCATGGCCTCCGCCCTCTACCGCTGGACGGCCTGAGACGTGGAGGCGCGCATGTTCATCGGCGACTGGATGGGGCGGGGCGCCCTGTACTGGCCCGAGCACGTCGCGGTGGTGGACACGGCCAAGGGTGACGCCGGCCGCTTCACCTACCGTGCCCTGAACACGCGCGCCGAGGCGCTCGGCGGCTGGCTGCGCGACGTGGCCGGTGTGAAGCGCGGCGACCGCGTGGGAATCGTCGCCCACAACGGCGTCGAGTACCTGGATGCGCTCTACGCCTGCGGCAAGCTGGGCGCCATCTTCGTCCCCTACAACTGGCGCCTGCACGCCACCGAGCTGACGGACCTGGTCCGCGCCATCCGCCCGCGCGTGCTCCTCTTCGGCGACGACTTCCGCGACGCCGTGGCCCAGGTGCGCGAGAGCATCGGCGACTCGCTCGGCCTCGTGTCCCTGGAGTCACAGGGGCTGCCCGGCGCGACTCAGTACGCGGACGTCCTCGCGCACCGCTCCGCCGAGCCCGTGAAGAACGACGCGGTGTCCGAGGAGGACACGCTGTGTCTGCTCTTCACCGGCGGGACGACGGGCCGCTCGAAGGGCGCGTGCATCAGCTACCGCATGGTGGCGTGGAACACGCTCAACACGCTGGTGCACGAGCTGCGCCCCGGCGACGTCACGGTGACGCACACGCCCATGTTCCACACGGGCGGGCTGCTCGTGTACTCGGTGCCGCTGCTCACCGCGGGCGGAACCATCGTCATCATGCGCCGGTGGGACCCGGAGGAGCTGCTCGCGCTCATCCCTCGCGAGAAGGTGTCGCTCTTCTTCGCGGTGCCCACGCAGTACCAGCAGCTGCTCGACTCGCCGCGCTTCGCGACGACGGACTTCTCCACCGTGCGCTTCATGACCAGCGGTGGCGCGGCGCTGCCGGTGCCGCTGATTCAAGCGTGGCAGGCCGTGCACGCGGTGCCCTTCAAGCAGGGCTTCGGCATGACGGAGTTCGGCCCGGGAATCTTCAGCATGGGGCCCGAGTTCGCGGTGTCGAAGGCGGGCTCCATCGGCCGCCCCAACTACTTCATCGCGGCGAAGCTGGTGGACGACGACGGCCGCGAGGTGCCGACGGGCGACGTGGGTGAGCTGCTCCTCAAGGGGCCCTCCATGTGCTCGGGCTACTTCGAGGACGAGGCCGCCACGCGCGAGGCCATCGACGCGGACGGCTGGTTCCACACGGGCGATCTGGCGCGCAAGGACGCGGACGGCTTCTTCACCATCTCCGGCCGCAAGAAGGACATGTTCATCTCCGGCGGAGAGAACGTGTACCCGCTGGAGCTGGAGTCGGTCCTCTACGAGCACGCGGCCGTGCAGCAGTGCTCGGTCATCGGCGTGCCGGACGCGAAGTGGGGCGAGGTCGGTCGGGCCTTCGTGGTGCTCAAGCCCGGGGAGGCGTGCTCCTCGGAGGCGCTGCTGGAGCACCTGCGCGGGAGGCTCGCGCGCTTCAAGGTGCCCAAGCAGGTGGTGCTGGTGGAGCGCCTGCCCATCTCCGCGGCGGGAAAGATTCTCAAGCGCGAGCTGCGCGAAGCGGCCATCGCCGCCGATGCGGAGGGCCGATGACCCCTTCCGTGTCCAACGCGCCGCGCTGAAACATTTTTATCGGCTGTCGTCACATCCCGGCGGTGACGCCGGAGAGAAGAGGAGCACTCACATGAAGAAGAAGCTGCTGTCCGCGGTCATGGTTTGCGCGCTGGGCCTCGTAGGCTGCGGAGATGATGACGACAAGGACCCGCCCGTCGAGGCGCCCAAGCTGAACAGCTCCGCCAACATCCTCGCGTTCCTCGAGGGCAAGACGCTGCTGATGACGGGGGCCAACATCCCCAGCCACCCCAACGGCTTCAGCGAAGATATCGACTTTGGTGCGTCGTCCCAGTGTTACCAGAGCGTCACCATGTCGGTGGCTGGTGGCAACTTCAAGGTCGACAGCGTCCCGGGCACCATCACCGACAACGTCTGCAACCATGACGCGCCGAAGAACCCGCTCTCCTTCACGTCCAACACCGTCCTCATCGAGAACGTGGCGTCCGACGGCAGCTGCTTCGACGTGACGTTCACCTTCCCGGGCGGCCTGGTGCAGGAGGGCCGTGGCGGCTTCACCACGGACCAGAAGACGCTCAAGCTGGAGCTCTTCTTCAAGAACCAGTCGACGGGCAGCCGCTGCGCCAACGGCGCGGTGGGCACGTCCAGCTCCGTGACGCTCAACGGCCAGCCCTTCACGGGCAACGCCGTGCAGACGTACGCCATCCAGTAGGCCCGAGTCACACCTCGTGCCGGAGGGAGGGCGCGCTCCCGCCCTCTCTTCCGGACGAAGGACTGGACGCGGGCGCTCGCCGCCCCGTCCCAGGAGCACGGCCGTACGCAGCGCCAGCGACAGTGGTGACATCCGAGCCCGGTGCACCGGGAGTGCCCCGCGCGCGGGGCCGAGGTGGATATGACGGGAAGTGGGTTTGAAGCACGCGAGTCGCTGCGGCGAGGCGCGAGGATGCTCGCGGCGCTGGGGCTCGTGGGACTGGCGACGCCGGCCGCCGCGCAGAGCACCCCGGTGCCTGGGCTGTACGCCGAGTGGATGGAGGCGAAGGACCGCGAGGAGGACGCCGAGCCTCGTGAGCTCACGCTCATCAACTACTTCTTCACCCGCGTCTCCATGACGAACCAGGTCGGTGACCCGGCGGGCCTGCGCGGCGTGTCGCTGGGGCCCATCGGCTCGCCGGTGGGCAGCGCGGTGAGCACCGAGTCGGGCCGCTCCGCGTACTTCATCGAGCAGCGCTGGATTCCCGTCATCGAGTACAGCCCCTTCTTCGTCGACGGGCTGGCGTCCTTCCGGGCGCAGTTCGAGGTGGACTTCCTCTGGGGTCGCTCGGCCAACACCATTGGCCAGAACGAGGGCGGCGGCTTCAACGCCGACCAGGTGAACATCCAGACGAAGAACGTCAACGTCGCCATCTACCCGACGCGCAATCCCAGCCAGCTCACGCTGCTCGTCGGTACGCAGCCCGTCTACGACAGCGCCTATGACCCGACGCGCACGCCGCTGTCGGACCTCACGCGCACGGGCTACAAGCTGGCCTTCCTCGGCAGCGACGCGACGGGCCTCTCCATCTTCAGCGGCTACAAGGGCAACGCGCGCCTGAGCCTGATGCCGCTGGGCAGCGCGCAGGCGGACCGCGCGACGCGGAACGACCCTCGCCTGAAGTACATCTGGCTGGCGATGGCGGACTACGTCTACCCGGTGCGCCCCAACACCAACGTGGGCGCGTCGTTCTGGTATCTGAACGACGACACCAAGGGTGACGCGTACGCCTTCGAGGGCCTGGTGAAGAGCGGCCCGTCGTCCTCGGGCCTGCCCGGCTTCACCGGCACCGCGCGCTTCAACATCAACCGTCCCACCGGCAACGTCTTCTGGGCGGGCGCGCACTTCAATCACAACATCGACTTCCGCAACGGCCGGCTCGGGGCCTCCGGCTTCGTCATGTACAACGGCGGCAAGTACGAGAGCGACGACCCGGAGAACTCGGTGCTCGACGAGCTGAACATCTCCGGCGTGTCCGCCAACCTGGAGGTCATGTACCAGTGGGGCCGAGGCCCCGGTGACGTCATCACCGTGGAGGGCATGTTCTCCTCCGGTGACAACAACCTGGAGGACGACAAGTACACGGGCGCCTTCACGCTGAACCAGTACGGCCTGCCGGGCGCGGTGTGGTTCAACCACAAGATGCTCATCCTGTTCCCGTTCACCAGCACGGTGAACAACTACACGGGCGCGGTGACGGACATCTCCAACCAGGGCTACGGCCTGCGCGCGGGCATCGCCTCGGCGGCGTGGGACATCATCCCCAACAAGCTCAACCTCAAGGTGGCCACGGGCCTGGCCAACGCGGGGGCGGACCCGACGCGCTGGGTGGCTGACGTGCGGCGCGGCCGGTTCATCGGCGCGGAGGTCAACGCGGAGCTGCGCTACCACCTCCGCTACCTGATGACCGTGGGTCTCCACGGCGGCTACCTCTTCCGCGGCAGCTTCTACGACGGTGCGACCACCGTGCAGAGCGACCCGTGGGCGGCCTTCACCACCTTCACCTGGTACGCGTTCTGACCATGAGCTCCTCCCGCGCTTTCACCGCGTTGCTCCTCGCGGCGGGGCTGTCCTCCGCCGGTTGCGTGCGCTCGTATGCTGGCGAGTCCGCGCTGTCCTTCCAGGACCTCGACTACTCCACCGAGGGAACGAAGCAGCCCTGGCCCGTGCACCGCGCCGCGCTGCCGGACGTCACCGCCCGCTACAAGCTGGCCACCGAGCTGAACGTCGCCTACGTGGACCTGCCGGCGTCGTCGCCGGACGCGAAGACGGTGGTCTTCGTGCATGGGCTCGGCTCGTATCTGAAGTTCTGGCGGGCGCAGCTGGATGTGTTCCAGGCGCAGGGCTACCGCGTCATCGCGGTGGACCTGCCCGGCTACGGCAAGTCCGACAAGCCGGCGACCTTCCCGTACACCATGGAGGCGATGGCCGACGTGGTGCACGAGCTGACGCGGGTGCTGGGCGTGGACAAGCCCATCCTCGCGGGCCACTCGATGGGCGGGCAGACGTCGCTGTCGTACGCCATCCGGTATCCGGAGGCGCTCAGCGCGCTGGTGCTGGTGTCTCCGGCCGGGTTCGAGAAGTTCTCCTGGAAGGAGAAGGCGTGGTTCGCGCGGGTGATGAGCTCGGAGTTCATCAAGTACGCGCCGGAGGCGAACATCTGGGGCAGCGTGCGCCAGGGCAACTTCATGCACTGGGGGCCTCAGCACGACTGGCTGATTGAGGAGCGCGTGCGGCTGGCGAAGTCGCCGGAGTTCGACTCGTACGCCTACGCCAACGTCCGCACGGTGCGGGGACTGGCGCACAACGACTTCGTGCGCGAGAACATCCAGCACATCACGGTGCCCACGCTCATCGTCTACGGCACGGATGACCGGCTGATTCCCAACCCGTTCCTCCACGGCGGCGAGGCGCGCGAAATCATGGAGTACGGCGCGTCCCGCATCCCCGGCGCCGCGCTGGCGCCGATGAAGGGCTGTGGCCACACGGTGCAGCTCGACTGCCCCGCGCCGTTCAACGAGACGGTGCTCGCGTTCCTGAAGGACCCGGCGGCGGCGACGCCCTTCGTCCCGAAGGAGGCGCCGAAGGACAAGGCGCCCAAGCCGGGCGAGCCCGCGCCGGTGCCGGGGGCTCCAGGGAACCAGCCCTCGCCCACGCCCGCGCAGAACGATGCGCCGGCTCCGTCGGATGGCCCGAGGCCGTGAGCGTCGGTGCCGCCGCTTCCCCGGTGGGATGCGGCGGCACGAGCGATGCGCGCGACGAGGCGCGTTACTCGCGAAGTGAGGCGGCCTTGGCGTTGGCGCGGATTCGAGGTCGTCGTGCGGCGCTCGCGGAGTGAGGCGGCTCGGCGTTGGCGCGGATGCGAGGTCCTCGCGCTGTGCTCGTGACGCGGGACGGCCTCATCCTCGGTACGGATGAGGCGCGTCGCACCAGCCCGTGACGCGAGGACGGCGGCATCCACTCCCCCACGGCGTGGATGGGCCGTCGTCCGGTGCCTCCCGTGAAGGAGGCGCCGAACCTCGCTGTCACGGTGCTGTGGAAGGACGAGGTGCTCTCGCCCTTCATGTGTCGATGTGACTCCCGGCGGCGCCTGGACTTCGGCGTGCCGGGAGCCCGTGGCGAGCCTTACGGAATGGTGTGGTTGCGCACCATGCTGTACTGCACCGCCGCCGTCAGGTCCTTGGAGTTGTAGTGCCCGTAGGGATACGCCGAGTAGACCTTCTCCCCACTCTGACCGGGGATGCGGGAGGTGTACTCGCCGTAGACGACGCCGCCGTAGCCGATGATTTCATCGGCCGTGGAGTAGATGCTGTAGCGGTAGGCGCCCTCGTAGCCGCTGGTGGAGCGGAGGTTGTCCAGGAACGTGGAGCGCCCCATCACCAGGCCGAAGTAGAGGTAGCCCGGATACAGGCCGTTGGTGGAGCCACACGTCGGAGTCGAGGGGCCCGTCTGGTAGCAGGACGTGAGGCCCAGATTCGCGCCGGCGATGCCGACGAAGGTGTCCACCGAGCTGGTGAGCGCCGCGCCGACGTTGTACGCGCCACCGTTGGCCGAGTCATTCGCCGCGCCGCCGAGGATGGCCTTGCGCGCGAGCGTCACGCCCATGGAGTGGGTGATGATGTCCACCTTCGACGCGCCGGTGTACGCCTTCACTGCCTCGATGAACTTGCGCACCTTCATGATGTTCGGCTTCGAGTGGTACTGCACCGCGGTCTGCATGATGTCCGCGGGGCCCCACGTCGTGGCGTACAGCTCGCTCGGCTTGTAGCCATTGGCGAGGAAGTACTCGAGCGACGCGTTCCAGCCCGACTGGCCCGCGGTGCCGGTGCCCACGGCCTTGTCGGAGTTGCCGTGGATGAAGATGACGGGCGTGTTCACCACGGTGTCGGTGCTGCTCGCCTTGCCACCGAAGCTGCCGCCGGTGAGGCCGGCTCGGGGGAAGTCGTAGCTGTCGTAGCCGTTGGCGGTGAGCCACTGACGGAAGTGCGGCGTGAGGCCGGCGGTGGAGACAGCGGCGGACTCATTCGTGCCGAGCTGCTCGGCGGCGGGGGCTTCGGGCGCGAGGGGCTCCTCGAGCTCGGTTCCGCAGCCGGTGAGGGCGCCGACGAGCAGGGGGGCCATGAGGAACAGCGAATGCCGCAATCGCATGGAGGACTCCATCTGTTGTGGGGGGATGCGCGCCCGGACCAATGAAAGTCATCGAGCGCGAGACACAGTGTAGAGACATCTCGCGCGCGAGTCGTCCGCCGTGTGGACGTGCGCGCACGTTGTCGCGCTGCGTCGCGTGATACTCACGGGGACATGAGCGCACGCAAGGTCGTCATCCCGAAAGCCGGTGGGTACGAGCAGCTCCGACTTGAAAACCTGAATCAGCTTTCACCTGGGCCAGGGGAGGTGGTGGTGGCCACCGAGGCCATCGGGGTGAACTATGCGGACTGCGTCATCCGCATGGGCCTGTACGCCTCCGCGAAGGAGTATGTGGGGTGGCCGATTACCCCCGGCTTCGAGTTCGCGGGCACGGTGCAGTCGGTGGGCGCCGGGGTGGAGGACCTGGCGCCCGGAGCGCGGGTGTTCGGGGTGACGCGGTTCGGCGGGTACGCGACGCACGTGGCGGTGCCTCGGCACCAGGTGTTCGCGCTGCCGTCGAAGCTGACGATGGAGCAGGCGGCGGGGTTTCCGGCGGTGTTCCTGACGGCGTACTACGCGCTGTTCGAGCTGGCGCATCCGAGGCCGGGGACGAACGTGCTGGTGCACTCGGCGGCGGGCGGGGTGGGCAGCGCGCTGTTGCAGTTGGGGCGCATCGCCGGGTGCCGGATGGTGGGCGTGGTGGGCGGGACGCACAAGGTGGAGGCGGCGCGCGCGCTGGGCGCGGACGTGGTCATCGACAAGAGCCGCGAGGACTTGTGGAAGGCGGCGGAGGCGGCGTCACCGAAGGGCTACGAGGTGGTGCTGGACGCGAACGGGCCGTCGACATTGCGCGACAGCTACCGGCACCTGGCGTCACCGGGGAAGCTGGTCATCTACGGGTTTCATTCGATGCTGCCGCGCACGGGCGGGCGGCCGAACTACGCGAAGCTTGCGTGGGATTGGATGAGGACGCCGCGCTTCGACCCGTTGACGCTGACGAACGACAACACGAGCGTGCTGGCCTTCAACCTGTCGTATCTGTTCGAGCAGCGCTTCGTGCTGGAGGACAGCATGGCGCGGCTCCTGGCATGGGTGGAGGAGGGGAAGCTGGTGTCGCCGCAGGTGACGAAGTTCCCGTTGGACTCCGTCGCGGAGGCGCACAAGGCGCTGGAGTCCGGAACGACGGTGGGCAAGCTGGTGCTGGTGCCGTGAGCGCGGGTGGCTGATTCCGCGCCTGCTTCAGCGCACGGCCTTCTCCAACTCCTCGCGGCTGAAGTCCCGCGAGAGGTGGCTGGAGTCCCAGAGCGCGGCCAGCTCGAGGATGACCGGGAGAATCGCCTGGATGTGCTCCTCGCGCCTGGCGCGCGTGAGTCCCCGTAGGAGACGGAGCCCCCGGTAGAAGCTCGCCTCACCGACGACGTACTCTTTTCGGGTGGGATAGATTTCCGGCCAGGTCGGTCTGACGGACTTCCTCATGACTCCGTGTCCTGACGAGAACGAGCTACTGGACTGGGAGCAGGGGCGCCTGTCCGCGGATGCCGTCGCCCGCCTGGAGACCCACCTGGACGGGTGCGCGGCATGTTGCGCGGTGGTGGCGGGCCTCAGGGGAGACGGAGTCCCCTCCCCGGAAGGCGGGGGGCCCCTGGCGGCGCCTCGGCTGGGAGGTCCGCCAGGGCCTGGAGCACGCGTGGGGCGCTACGTGCTGCTGCGCCGCGTGGGGGAGGGGGGCATGGGAATCATCTTCGCCGCGTATGACCCGGACCTGGACCGGGAGGTGGCGCTCAAGCTGGTGAAGCCCGAGGCGGCGGCGGACGCGGAGGCCCGCGGGCGGCTGGTGCGGGAGGCGCAGGCCCTGGCCCGGCTGTCCCACCCGAATGTCGTCACCGTGCATGACGTGGGGTTGGACGGCGACACCGTCTTTCTCGCCATGGAGCTGGTGCGGGGGCGGACGCTGCGCCACTGGCTGGCGGAGCTACCACGGCCGTGGCACGAGGTGCTCTCGCGCTTCCTCCTGGCGGGACAGGGGCTGGCCGCCGCGCACGCAGTGGGGTTGGTGCACCGCGACTTCAAGCCGGACAACGTGCTGCTGGGGGACGACGGCCAGGTGCGTGTCACCGACTTCGGCCTTGCCCGCGCGGAGCCCATCCTCCTGACGCCACGGGAGCCGTGGGCCGAAGAGGACTCCGCCAGGCAGCCCCTGACGACGACGCAAGCCGACACCCGAACCGGCGTCCGGCGGGGCACGCCCGCGTACATGTCCCCAGAGCAGTGGCAAGGCCTGCGCGCGGACGCCCGCAGCGACCAGTTCAGCTTCTGCGTCGCGCTGTACGAAGCCCTCTTCGGCCACCGGCCCTTCGCGGGAGCAACGACGCGCGAGCACGCCCAGGCCCTGCGTGAGGCGCGAGTGGCACCGCCGCCCCGCGGCTCGCGCGTGCCCGGCGCCGTGCGCCACGCCGTCCTGCGGGGCCTTGCCGCCGAGCCGTCCTCGCGCCACCCCTCCATGGTCGCGCTCCTCGCCCGGCTCGAGTCCGGCGCGCGCTCGCGGCGCTGGCGCTGGGTCGCGGCGGCGCTGGCCACGGGCGTGGCGGCCAGCGCCGCCGCGGGCTTCGGCCTGGCACGAGGTGACGCCGCGCGGGCGTGCACCGGCTTCGAGGGCCGGCTGGAGGACACCTGGGGCGAGGCGCACCGGGTCCGGCTGGAGCAGCGCTTCAGACAGGGCGGGCCGCCGGTGCCGGGGGACGCCTTCGAGTCCACCACGCGGGCGCTCGACGCCTATGCCCAGGCGCTGGTGACCCAGGAGCGACAGTCGTGCGTGGACACGCGTGTGCGGCAGGCGCAGTCCGAGCGGCTCATGGACCTGCGCGCCGCGTGCCTGGATGGCCGGCGCCAGGCGCTGCGGGTGTTGGTGGAGCTGCTGGAGCGGGGCGAGCGAGAGGCGCTCACGCGGGCGCCCGAGGCCGCGCGGCAGCTCCCCTCCCTGGCCGCGTGCGAGAACCGGGACGCGCTCGCCCGCGTGGACCCGCTGCCAGAGTCCCCCGAGGCCCGGCGGGAGCTGGCGCGCCTGCGCCAGGAGTTGGACGGGCTGCGCGTGCAGGGCGCGGCCGGATTCCATGAACGCGTGCTGCCCCGGCTGGAAGCGGTGGTGGGGGACCTGCGAGGGCTGGGGCACCGGCCCACGCTGGCGGGAGCCCTCCTCCTGCTGGGCGAGCTGCGAGGCACCGCCGGGAGCTTCGCCGCCGCGCGTGAGGCGCTGGAGGAAGCGGTGCGCGTAGCGGAGGCAGGGCACGATGACGAGGCGGCCGCGCGCGCGTGGAATCGCCTCCTGTATACGGAAGTCCAGGGCATGGGGCTGGTCAAGGAGGCCCAGCGCACCGCGCGCATGGCGGAGGCCGCGCTGGAGCGGTTGGGCCCCGAAGCCTCCCTGGAGGTGGCCGCGGAGCTGCACCGCGTCCTCAGCAGCCTCGGTTACCGGCAGGGCGATTACGCGCGCGCGCTCACGGACGCCAGCAAGGCCCTGGCCCTCCTGGAGCGGGCGCGCGGGCCTCGGGATGTGGCGCTCGCGGATGTCCTGACCGGCATGGGTGTGGCACTCAACGCGCTGGGGCGCCACGCGGAGGCGGAGCAGCACCATGCGCGCGCCCTGGCGCTCGTCGTGGCGGTGTACGGCCGCGAGCACCCGCTAGGCGCGGTGCTCCTCAACAACGTGGCCACCGCGCTTCGGCTCCAGGGGAAGGTGAGCGAGGCGGTGGCGCGCCATGGCGAGGCGCTCGACCACAGCGAGCGCGTCTTTGGCGTGGAGCACTCCAACACCAGCATGATCCGCGTGAACCTGGGCGACGCGCTCGCGCGACGGGGGCAGTTGGGGGAGGCGATTCCCCACTACGAGCGCGCCCTGGCCAGCCTGCGCAAGGGCGAGGAGAGCGAGCAGCTGCGGGTGGCGACCGTGTTGCTGAGCCTGGGCAATGCACGGGCAGACCTGGGTCAGCTCGCGCAGGCGGAGGCGGCCTACCGAACGGCGCTCGAAATCCAGGAGGCGCGGCTGGGGCCCCGGCACCCGGACGTGGCCCTGTCGCGCAACAACCTGGGTTCAGTGGCGATGGACGCGGGCCGCCTGGAGGATGCACGTGCCCTCTTCGGCGAGGCGCACGCGCTGTGGGAGGCCACGCTCGGCCCCGACCACCCGAAGGTGGCCAGCGCGCTCTACAACCTGGGGCACGTGGAGCTGTGCCTGCGCAGGGTGCGCCCGGCGCTCGTTCACCTGCGGCGGTCGCTGGCGGTGCGCGAGAAGGCGCTCGGAGCGGAACACCCCCGGGTGGCGCAGACGCTCGGGCTGCTGGGCGAGGCGCTGCTGGAGGGCGGCCGGCTGCGTGAAGCCCGTGAGCCGCTGGAGCGGGCGGTCGCGCTCGCCAAGAAGGTGGAGCTGGCCCCGGCCGAGTCGGCCCGGGCGAACTTCGCGCTCGCCCGGGTCCTCTGGCCGTCACGCGAGGAGCGGCCCCGGGCGCTCGCCCTGGCGCGAGAGGCCCAGAAGGCCTATGCGCGAAGCGCGCCCATCCACGCTCCTCGCGCGCGCGCGGTGCGCTCCTGGCTGGCCACCCACGACGCCCCCTCGGCCAAGGCGCCCCGTCTGGCTCCCACCCGCGCGGGCGAGAGTGTCGGTGGAGGCGCTCCGTGACGTCCGCGCTGACCGAAGCCTTCCTGTCCCGGGCGCCGCACGCGCTCGTCCCGGCGCTGAGGGCACTTCCCGGCCTGGAGGAGGCCCTTGATGCACTGGTGCGGGAGGCACGCGAGGCGTGGCCGGAGGTGCGCATGGACGCGGAGTCCTTCGTGGCGCACGTGGCGCAACGGCTCCCCTCCACGGGAGCGGCCCACGACGTGTTCGCGAGCCTGCACGCGGCGGATGTCTTCCTCGCCTTCGCCTGCGCGCGCGGGGATGCGAGGGCGCACGAGGCGCTCGACTCGCACGTGCTGTCCCAGGTGGGGACATGGCTGCCAGGGAAGGCGCCCACCCTCGTGGACGAACTGCGGCAGGCGTTGCGCCAGCGGCTGCTGGTCCCGGTGAATGGCGCACCACCGAAGCTGGCCTCCTACTCCGGGCGCGGTCCGCTCGGGCAATGGGTGCGGGCGGTGGCGCTGCGGCTCCACATCGACCAGCAGCGCGCCGCGCCGCGCGAGCTGCTGAAGCGGGCCCCGGTGGCGCTCGCGGAGCGGCTGGGCGCGGACCCCGAGCTGGCCTTCATCCGTGAGCGGCATCAGGAGGACTTTCGCGTGGCCCTTCGCGCCGCGCTGGGTCGTCTGGAGGCCCAGGAGCGCAACCTGCTGCGGTTGCACCACGTGCATGGAATGGCCATGGACGCCGTGAGCGCCACGTATCAGGCGCCTCGCTCCACCGTGGCACGCTGGATTGCCCGCGCGCGCGCGCGGCTGATGGAACTGACCCGCGAGGAGCTGACGGCGCGGCTGAGGCTGACTCCCGACGAGTTGGACAGCATGCTGCGCCTGGTGCGCAGCCAGCTCGACGTCAGCCTTCGCGAGTTCATGGCTGACTGACTTTTCCGTCATAGCCATACTTGACGGTTTTTCTTGTTTCTCATGAGACGAGCGTCCCGTGTCCCCGTCCTTCAGGCGTGTCCCAACCCGGAGGAGAGCGCATGCGCGAAACCAGCCTCAAGAAGACGGCGATGACGATGCGGCACAAACGTTCCTGGCTGTTGCCCCTGGCGCTCCTGGGTGCGCTGGGGTGCACCAACGACGGGGTCGAGGAACCCGCCCCGCCCGTTCAGGAGGACGTGCAGGTGACGGCGTGGGTGCCCGGCACGCCCCCTCCCTCCCACACGCACGTTGAAGGAACGGAGCATTCGCTCGTGATGGACTGGGTCCGTGAGGAGGGCTCGATTGAAGACCTGACCGACCACTCCGCGTTGGTTGTCCGCGGCCAGGTGGAGTCCACGCGTTTCGACGTCATGCGCGCCCACGCGCAATCCAAGGTGGAGGGGCAGCCCACCGGCGAGGCGAGCGGCGCCTACAGCGATTTGCCGGTGGTCATCGCGACCGTGCGGATCGACGACATCGCGCGCGCCTCGGCGGGCCTCAAGAGCGCCTCGGGCGGCGTGGTCGCCCAGGGCGCCACCGTGGACGTCGTGTTCCCCGGCGGCCTGCTCTCTGATGGGTGCATGCTCGCGCCGGCCGACAACCCGCTGCCGAAAATGGGGGAGCGGGCGGTGTACTTCCTCACGCCGCAGGGAGGCGACAAGCCCGTGGCCGCGAGCGCCAGGACGGAGCTCTACTCAGTGACTGGCGGGCCGCTGGGACGGGTCCTGGTGCAGGACGGCCTCGCGCAGGGCGGGCCGGTCGACGCGCTGTTCGCACGGGTCGAGGCCCGCGCTCGCAGCGTCCAGTACCTGGGACCCGACACGCACGTGGAGACCTTCAAGCCGGACCCCGGCACGGTGACCGCCCAGAACTGGTGCGGGCTCGTGAGCTTCGGTTACAGGTGGTGCCGGAGGCCCGCGAACATCACCTTCACGGACTACACGAGCACGCGTTGGCCTGTCGGAGATGCCATGAACGCGTGGATGTACACGAGCATCAGCAACAGCCTCTATCTCCACTGGCGCGCCAGCGGCGCCTCGGACGTCATGGTGTACGAGGCCTGGTACGGCGCCACTGGCTGGGCCGGGTACGCGACGAACTCCTGGTCGGGCGCCTGCATGACCCGGAGCACCCTCCAGTTGAACAACTCGTACCACTCGGGTGCGCACTACGCGAAGACCGTCTCCATCCATGAGGTCGGGCACAGCCTCGGCTTGGCCCACCATGGGAACTGCAACTCCATCATGTACTCGAGCCCCACCCAGTGCGCGGCCACCACCACGACTTGCGACGCGCAGGCGGCGGCGGAGCTCTATCCGTACTGAAGGCGGGTGAACGCCGGTTGGACCCAAGCGCGCCTCCCGGCCCATCACCGAGGAGGCGCGCGCGTTCGAATCCACTGTCCGTCGAAGAAAGACAGGGGCCTGGCTGGAGCCGTCTCAGCGGTCGAGGTCCGCGGCGCCCGGCTCCTGTCCCACTCGCGTTGACAGGCTCCGCGGGGAGGAGTCCGCGGTCCACTTCAGCGCAGGGTCTTCTCCAACTCCTCGCGGCTGAAGTCCCGCGAGAGGTTGCTGGGGTCCCAGAGCGCGGCCAGCTCGAGGATGGCCGGGAGAATCGCCTGGATGCGCTCCTTGAGCCTGGCGCGCACGTGCGCCTTGAACCGCTCGTTCCCCAGGCGCGCCAGCTCGCGCACCTCCTCCGGGACGCGGTTGACCAGGTCGTCGATGGGGCGCAGGCCCTTGTCGAGTGCGCTGTCGACCTCGCTCTGGATGTTGGCCGGCAGGGCCTTGAGCTTGCCGGCGGCGTCCTTGCGAGTGACCTCCTCCAGGTGCTGGCGGAAGAGGTAGGTCTCGGCGAGCTGCTCGATGGTCTCGTTGCCCAGGGACTGGATGAAGATGCCCTTGAACTTGTCGCGGAACTTGCCGTCGAGCTCCTCGGTGAGCTTCCAGTCGGTGTCGATGGCCGCGCAGACCTTGTCCTTGAAGGTGGAGGCCTCGCTCTTCTGGGCCGAGCTGGGCACGCGTGAGGCCCAGTCGGAGAGGTAGCCCTTGGCCTGGTCGAGGATGACTCTGGCCTTCCCCAAGTCATTCTTGGAGTAGTACGCGTCGACCTCCGCCCGGGTCGAATTGAAGAGCAAGAGGACGCTGCCCTTCTCCGCCTGCACCAGGCTCTGGTAGGTCGCCACCAGGTTGCGGTAGTGACCCTTCTGCACCTGGTAGACGTCGGCGCCACCCTGGATGGCGTCCAGGAGGTCGCGGCTGATTTCGTCGGGGATTTCGACATCGAACACCGCGGCGACGTACTTGGCGATGTCCACGCCCTTGCCACCCAGCAGCTTGTCATCGAGCTGGAGGGCCTTTCCGAGCGACTTCGAGGTGGCGCGCGAGATGCCCTCGCTGGCGCGCTTGAGCACTCCCGGAGCGAGCTCGTCGATGATGGACTGCGCCATCCGAGAGATTTGCTGCACCACCTGGCGCTGGTCGTTCTCGAAGACGACGTCCTTGGACAGCAGGAAGGTCCACTTGTCCCACAGCTCGCCGAGCATCTTGTTGAGCAGGTCCTGGTGGACCAGCAGGTCGTCGTGGAGCTGGGGCGTCTGCACCTTGGCCAGGGAGTCGAAGAAGGCCATCTCGTGCTCCAGCGCCTGGTACCAGAAGAGCTGGAGGGAGGGCGACAGCATGTTGTCCTGGGCGGCATCGCCAAAGGCGCGGCTGATGTCGGCCGTGGCCGTGGCGCAGCGCTCCTGCCACTTGCGCTGAGTCCCCAGATTGCCGGCGCTGGTGCGCTCGCTGGCATCGAGCATGGCCGAGAGAGCCTGGTCGGCCACGTTGCCGACCTTGACGATGGCGTCGCTCAGGGCGCGCTTCACCGGGTCGGCGGCGCCCTCGGAGGCGCGGGTCAGTCGTTCGTTGAGTTCCGAGACGCGGCTTGAGTACCAGCCCATGGACTTCTCCTTACAGGCTCTGCTCGCTGGTGATGCGCCAGGGACCGCCGTTGCGGCGTTGGACCGTCCATTTCCGCCGCACCTCGACCGAGTTGAAGGTGCGAGTCTGGCCCTCGAAGAGGCCCACGTGGTCCACCTCCAGTTCGACCTGCTCGATGCGCGGCAGGCCCGGGGCCTCGTCGCCCTTGATGACGACCCGTGCCTCGCTGCTCCAGCGCACCCGTGCGTCGAGCACCTTGTCGAGCAGGAGGCGCCGCGAGCGCACCCACTCGCTGTCCCGGCCGTTCCAGGTCCAGACCGGGTAGTAGATGGGCCGGTGGTCATCAGGCACGGCGCGCCAGTTGGCGAAGAGGCTGTTCCAGGTCTCCTGGTCGCCACGCTTCACGGCCGCAATCATGGCGGTGAGGAGCTCTCGCGGGCCCGCGTCATCGGCCGGGGCGCCGGAGGTCTCCTGGCTGAGCGTCTCTTCTCCGGCGAAGCGCGGTCCCCCCTCGCTCGAATCACTGACATCGACGCAGACCACGCCGCCGACCAGGGCGGCGACGGGCTCCACTTCCAGACCGGCGGCGGTGCGGCCCGAGCCCGCGAGCAGGCGCGGGTCCGGAAGAATTCGGCCGAGCACGGCGATGTCGAGCCTCACGTTCGGCGCGACGCGCCTCTGATAGCGCTGCATGGCGGTGAAGACCTTCTGCATGGCCGGAGTATCGACGGGGCAGAAGACCCACGCGCCCGACTGGTTCCAGGCCAGGTAGCCCTTGCCCATGTCGACCAGCCACTCGCGCTGAGTCACGGTCGGCAGTGAGACCAGCTTGCCGGTCACCGTCGAGCGGTCGCCACGGAAGGGGTCGACGACGGGGAAGGCGCCGAGCGTCTCTCCCTCATGCGCCGCCAGCAGGGCCTTCCAGGACGCCGCGGCCTGGAGGCCGATGGCCTTCACCTGCTCCTCGCCCCGGGTGCGGAACTCCAGGGCATCCGCCGGGAGCGTGACGAGGTCTCCATCGAGACAGGCGCGCACCGTCTCCCAGTCCTCGCGCATCGCCGTCGCGAAGGGGCCGGGGTGATGCTCCACGAGGTAGTCGACGCGGGCCTTGTGTACGAGGTGGTTCGCGAGCTCACTGCGCGTCCCTCGCGAGGTGCGCCAGGCGCCGAAGGTGCTGTCGAGCAGGCGCTCCCAGTCGAAGACGCGCTTCTCGAGCCAGGACATCCAGGCCCCGTCGAAGCCGTCGCGACCCATGCGGTCGGGTCCGCCCGGGCCGATGATCTGCCGCGTCGTGTCGACGATGCTCCAGGTGCGTTCGTGGAGCAGGGCGCCGCTGAACTCGTGCTCCTCCCAGCCTTCGCCGGGCTCGCGCCGACGAGTGATGCGCACCTGGACCTTGTCACCCTCCTTGCGCCCCTGCCTGGCCCAGGTCTGGTTCTCGGCGTACTGGCCGAGCATGAAGGGCAGGGTGCGCTGCGTGGTGGCCTGGTCGGGTGGCTTGACGACGGGCTGGCCGTCGATGGCGATGACCCGGTCGCCCACGCGCAGGCCCGAGCCGCGAAAGCCACTGTCCCAGGAGATCCACGCCACGTGGAGGTGGGGCACCAGGGCGTCGAAGCGCGCGTCGAGCTTGAGGCCGCTGCGCAGTCCGTCTTGAAGGTATTCCTTCTCGGCGCCGCGATTGTTCATGAAGAAGGCCGTCCCCGCCGGTGGCTCCCCGCCCCCTGCGGAGATGCAGGGTCGTTCTCTACCTCGCGGACCTCGGCTGTTCAAGGAAGGGGGCTCGGGGCTCACGGTGTCGTGCGCGAACCGTGAGCCTGCCGTGAGGAATCGGGGGGCATGGCCCTGCAGGCTGTCGCCATGTCTCCGAGTTCGGTGCGCCGGGTCGCTCTCTGTCTGGTCCTCCTGTCCGCGGCATGTGCTTCGAGAGGAGGTGCCGTGCGGACTCCCGAGGATGATTCCATTCCTTGGGGGCAGCTCTGTGATGGGGACTGGGAGAAGGAAGCTGCCTGGCCCAGCCTCATTCCCCAGGGAGTGCTGTCTGTCTCCTACGAGCCCGACTTCCGGGCGGTCTTCAATGGGCGCCGCAGGGACTCGCGTGCGCGCTGCCGGTACTCGAGGGTCTTGAACAGCATGGAGGAGCCAGGCCTGTGGCCTTCGGCGACGGGCTCCGAGGTCTACCGCTTCACCTGGATGCGCTCCTTTGAAGAGGACATCGCCATCCGCGTGGAACGGCACGGCACGGTGGCGGTGCTCCATGCGAAACAGCTGAAGCTGCCCTCCAAATCCTCGGACGGTGCCAGCCCGCTTGACGTGAATCAGTCCCGCCTGCTCCTCCCGCTCCAGTGGGCCGAGTTCCGTCGCCGGTTGGAGGTCCTTTCCTTCTGGACTCGCAAGTCGGCGCGAGAGGGCACGTACACCATCTATCTGGATGGCTCGCGCTGGCTGCTGGAGGGGGCCCAGGATGGCGGCTACCGCGCTTATGACGTCTTTCTGCCCTCCACGGCTGGAGAGAGCGGCGCGTTTCGTGATGCCTGTCTATATCTGGTCGAGCTGTCCGGCCTCTCGATTCCTTCTCGGGATGTCTATTGAAGTCAGGGTGAATGTCTTGGATTGAACGCCACCCGGTTCGCCACGATATGGAGTTGGCTCCATTTCGTTCGCGATTATCCGGGTCGGCTGTCTTCCTTTGCTCGTGCCTCCAGGTCACGCCGGCCCCATCCCCGGGGGCTCTCATGGTGAAGTGGACGTGCGGTGTCGTCGCGACGTTGATGTGCGTGGGTTCGCTGGGGGCCTGCAACAGCAGGGATTACGAGGTCGTGGAGGTCCCCGTGGACCTGTCACCGGGTGCGCCCATTCAGGACGCGGCTGACTGGGTCCCGGAGCCCGTGGCCGCATGTTCGCTCCGCCCCACGGTCCTCACCCCCGAGGATTGTCGTTCGCTGGATGCCTTCGACCTGTCCGGCTGCGACATCCAGAGCCTGCGCGGACTGGATACGTCCGGCATCTTCAATATGCGCCTCCACATGGCGGCGACCGCCACGCTCCCGGCGTCCGCTGAAATGTGGGGCAAGTCTTTGTACGTCGAGCCGAATCCCCCCAATGGGGAGCACCCCATGCGCGACCTGATTGAGCTCCGCTACCCGGACGGGAGGCTCAACGTGATTCATGATGTGGGGTGCTCGGCGCGGGGCACGGACCAAGTGACGGGATGCAGAGTGATGTGCATGGGGAACGATGCCCCCAGGGTGATGACGTATGAGGGCGTCCGGGTCCGTCGTCGTCAGGGCGAGGAGGAGTCCTCCGGCGGGCTGAAGCTGCTGGGCGAAGCGTCCATCGGTCCGGGCATGGGGATGCCCGTGGATATCTACGTCGCCAAGGGCCACGCCTATGTCGTGTCCATCGATGATGCCCAGGACGCCGGTGGCCTCTCCGTCTTCGACCTGAAGGACCGCGCGGCACCCCGGCTGGTGAAGTCCGTCCAGCTCGAAGGCGACGGCTACTGGAATGGTGTGTGGGCGAAGGACAACGCGCTCTATGTCGCCAGCTCGGACCGGGGCGTGCTCGTGTTCGACATCACCGACGCCGCGAACCCCACGTTCGTCCGGGATTTGTCTGGCGGCAGCCGCATAAACATCCACACCGTCTTCGTGGCGGGCAGCCGGCTGCATGCCATGGCGACCCGGGGCTCGGTGGGGACGGCCATCTACGACGTGACGAACGCGCGGGAGCCGGTGCGCCTGGGAGGGCATGTCAACGACAGCCTGGGCCCGAGCGCCGTCTCCTACCCGCACGACGCCACTTCCCTGAACCACCTGCTCTTCGTCAGTCATTGGAACGCGGGCCTGCTCATCCTCGATGCGAAGGACCCGGCGAACGTGAAGAGGCTGGGCGCGTACACGCCGCCGCATGCGAGCAGCCACACCTCGCGCGTGGCGTACTTCAACAACAACCTCATCGCCTTCGAGGGCGGAGAGGGCTGGGGCGCGCACCTGCGCGTGCTCAACCTGAACGACCCCGCGAACCCCACGCTCATCGGCGAGTACAAGCTGTCGCCCGAGGTCTCCATCCACAACATGGAGCTCGTCGGCGGTCGGCTCTATCTGACCCACTACCAGCACGGCGTTCGCGTCCTGGACGTGTCCAGACCTGCTCGTCCCCGGGAGATGGCGTACTTCAACACCTGGCGGGATACGGGGCCGGACTACAGCAGCTTGTCCGCCTATATCGGCGCCATCGGCATCCGCGTCCCGGGAGACGGCTACGTCTACGTCGTCGACACGGAGCGCGGCCTGCTCATCTTCCCGGAGCTGTGAGCCAGACAGCGTTCTGGTGACGAGCGCCGGGCACACTTCCCGGCGCTCGGCTAGCGTGCGGGGCCATGCCCATCGTCCATGACTGGCTGGCCCGCCGCGCGGCTCTGGACCCAGACCACCCCGCCCTCGTCGACTCCACCCGGGGCGGGCGCCGTCGCATCACCTATCGCGAGTGGAACACCGCCGCCTCGCGCACCGCTGAGTACCTGCACCACGTGCTCGGCGTCCAGCGCGGGGACCGCGTCGCCGTGCTCGCGCACAACTGCGTGGAGACGCTGGACCTCGTCTTCGCCTGCGCCAAGCTGGGCGCCATCCTCCAGCCGCTCAACTGGCGCCTCAGCGCCGTGGAGCTCGTCGGCATCCTCGCGGACGCGGAGCCCTGCGTCCTCGTGTACGGTCCGGAGCTGCGCGCCCAGGTGGACACCGTGCGCGCCCGCGCCCCCTTCGTGCGTCACTGGCTGGGCCTCGCCGAGCCTGGCCCGGGTGAGCGCTCCTTCGTCGAGGAGCGCAATGCGACCCCTCCCTCCCCGCTCCCCGCGCTGGAGCTGGAGGCCGAGGCGCCGTGGATGCTCTGCTACACGGGCGGCAGCACCGGCATCCCGAAGGCCGCGGTCCTCACCCATGGCTCCGTGACGGCCAACGCCGCCAACACCGTGGTGAGCTGGGGCCTGACGTCCGAAGACGTGGCCGTGCTCAACGCGCCGCTGTTCCACACCGGCGGCCTCAATGTCTTCACGCTGCCCCTGGTGTACGTGGGCGGCGCCTCCGTGGTGTGCAAGGGCTTCGACGTGGAGCAGGTGTTCGAGCTCATCCACCAGCGCGAGGTGAGCCTCGTCTTCGGCGTGCCCACCATGTTCATCGAGATGCAGCGCCACGTGCGCTTCGAGTCGGTGGACTTCTCGCGGCTCAAGCTGCTCGTCAGCGGTGGCGCGCCGTGTCCGCTGTCCGTGTTCGAGCGGTTCTTCACCCGGGGCGTGGCCTTCAAGACGGGCTATGGCCTCACCGAGGCGGGCCCCAACAACTTCTGGCTCTCTCCGTCGGACGTGCGCCGCAAGCCGGGCTTCGTCGGCGTGCCGCTCTTCCACGTGGAGGCGCGCATCGAAGGCGAGCGACAGCCGGGGGACGTGGGCGAATTGCTCCTGCGCGGCCCCCACGTGTGCGCCGGCTACTGGCGCCGCCCCGAGGAGACGGCGCGCACCTTCGTCGACGGCTGGCTGCGCACCGGAGACCTGGCCTTGCGCGACGCGGACGGCTGCTTCCGCATCGTCGGCCGAGGCAAGGACCTCATCATCTCCGGCGGAGAGAACATCTACCCCTCCGAGGTGGAGAGCGTCCTCGCCGGCCATCCCGACGTCGCGGAGGTCGCCGTCATCGGCGTGCCCGACGAGAAGTGGGGAGAGACGCCGCGCGCGCTCGTGGTCCTCCGCGCGGGCACCTCACCTGGCGCCGAGGCCCTGCTGGCTTTCTGCGATGGCCGCCTGGCTCGCTACAAGATGCCTCGCTCCATGCGCTTCGTGGAGGCCCTGCCGCGCACCTCCGCCGGCAAGGTGGACCGCCGCGCGCTGGCCGCCGCGCACGGTGCGCCATGAGGTGTCCTCGGGGCACACGCTCCAGGGGGCTACTGAATCATTCCGTCGAGCTTCTCCTGGGCGGGTGACGTCTTCGCGGACCGCCGTGCCTCCTCCTGTCGAAGCTCATACCCCGGCTTGATGCAGGCGACCGGGTCGTCCGTCAGCTGGCACATCCGCCACGTGTCTTCTCCCTGCCAGCCCGTGCAGCGCGTGAAGTTGAAGGCGGCTGCCCTGGCGGGCTCGGCGCTCCACCCGGGTTGAAACAGCACGCCCGCGGCCTTGAGGCACTGCTCGGGAAAGCTCCGCAGGTACAGCAGCCGGTCCGACCATGCCCATTGCGAGGCCAGGTCTGGCGCGGCGCCTTCGGTGACGGGGAAGAGCTCACCCACCAGCTCCGCCGCGCTCAGCGGTGCCTGACGGGCCCGGTAGACGCTGTCCGCGATGAGCTCGCGGCGAGCGGTGGGCCTCAGCTTCGCCGCGCGCTTGCGCAGGTCCGCCAGCTCGTCGGTCGGCAGGCGGTTCAGCCACTCGAACTTTCGTGCTTCGAAGAGTCCCTGTCCGCGCTGAGCCGCCTTGAGCCAGGGGCGCCATTCCGAGGGCGCCTTCAGCCAGACGCTCACCCGCTCCAAGGTGAGCACCGTGCGCACCGCTTCCGGATGGAAGTGCTGGATGGCCAACTGGACTTCATCCCTCCCGTCCCAGTCCAGGACGGAGAAGGCGTCGGGCTCGAGCGTGAACCAGCGCGGCTCGCCACAGCCGGCTTCCAGGAGCTGCTCGCGACCCTTCGTGAACGAAGGCCCCTTGCGTACCTCCTCGAGGGGTGGACACTTGGGTGGACGGTTCGCCTGTCCCTTCAGGAGCGCCGCGAGGACACGTCCTCCCTGACCCGACTTCTCCAGGTAGCTCGCCAACGAGAAGCGGTACGCCCCGCGGTATTCCACTTGGAGGTACTCGGTGAGGTACCAGCCCGAGCCTCCCTCCCAGGTCTGGGAGAACCGGGTGGAGACCATCGGGCCGACGACGCTCTCCAGGGAGACGGAGTGGTCCTCTCCTACCGAGAGGCGCGCATCGTTCGTCGTGACGGTCAGCCGTTGGCGTGAGCCCTCGACGTTCCAGGTGAGCACCCGCTGGGCCGGGGCTGGCTCGGTCCCCGCCTCGTCGTCCTGGGCCGCGAGGCTCCCTTGCGCGAACACGAACAGGATTCCCAGACACAGCCTTCGCAAGACATTCATGGTGGCCTCCATCGTGTCCTGCCTTGACGCAGACGTCATTCGAGACCAGGGCAACCCCTGCCTGGGGCCATGGGAGCGCGACTGGCGGGTCAGCTTGGTCCACCAAGTGGAGAAATGACTCCAGGGTACAACAGGCGGCTATTGGGCCTTGTGTCGACGACTTTATTGTTTGTCCGGCAGAAGTGTCGTGATTTTCTAGAAATACTTGAATTGTTTGACTTGGCTCCTGAATCCCGCTTCCGTGGTCATGCGGACCGGCCCGTTCGCCGGTGCGCGTTCCCCGTGTCGAGTCGAAAGGAAGCCCCATGAACCGAAGACTCCAGGCGCTCTCCACCGCGACGGTGCTGTTCGCCGGCGCCGCCGTCCTCCCCATGTCCGCGCGGGCCGCTCCCGCCGACGAGGCCTCGCTCGCGCAGGACGTGTCTCCGGAGGTGCTGCACGCGATGCAGCGCGATTTGGGCCTGACGGCCGCGCAGGCGCGTCAGCGGCTCGTCACGGAGGCGCTCGCGGCGCGCACGGAAGCCACGCTGCGCGGAGAGCTGGGCGGGACGTTCGGCGGCGCGTGGCTGAGCGAGGAAGGAGACCGGCTCATCGTCGGTGTCACCACCGCCGCCGGCGCCGAGGCCGTGTTGAAGGCGGGCGCCGAGCCGCGCTGGGTGGCGCGCACGGAGCGCGAGCTGGACGCGCTGAAGGCGGCGCTGGACAAGGGCGCGGACGTGGCCAGCAAGGACATCCATGGCTGGTACGTGGACGTCATCACCAACAGCGTGGTGGTGCTCGCCAAGGACGCGGCGGTGGTGAACGCCGAGCGCTTCATCGCGGAGAGCGGCGCGGCGGACCGCGCGGTGCGCGTGGAGGTGTCCTCCGAGCAGCCGCGTCCCATGTATGACCTGCGCGGGGGCGACGCCTATTACATCAACGGCAACGTGCGCTGCTCCATCGGCTTCTCCGTGGCGGGAGGCTTCGTCACCGCGGGCCACTGCGGCGGAGTGAACTCCAGCACCGTGGGCTTCAACGGCGCGGCGCAGGGCACGGTGCGCGGCTCGTCCTTCCCAGGCGATGACCACGGCTGGGTCCAGGTGAACGGCTCGTGGGCGTCGCAGCCGTGGGTCTACAACTACGCGGGCGGCAACGTCATCGTGTCGGGCTCCGCCGAGGCGGGCATCAACGCGTCCGTGTGTCGCTCCGGCTCCACCACCGGCTGGCGCTGTGGCGTCATCGAGGCGAAGAACGTCACCGTCAACTACAGCGTCGGCCCCGTGTACGGCCTCACGCGCAGCAACGCGTGCGCGGAAGGGGGCGACTCGGGCGGCTCGTGGATTTCGGGCAACCAGGCGCAGGGCGTGACGTCCGGCGGCGTGGGCAACTGCTCCACTGGCGGCACCATGTACTACCAGCCGGTGAACGAGATTCTCTCCGTCTACGGCCTGTCGCTCACGACCAACGGCGGCGGGGGCGGGGGACGCGCCATCGTCGGCCTCAACGGCCGCTGCATCGACGTGGACCACTCCAACACCGCCAACGGCACCCCCATCCAGCTCTGGGATTGCAACGGCAGCGCCGCGCAGAGCTGGACGTTCCACGGCGACGGCACGCTGCGCGCGTTCGGCAAGTGCATGGACGTCACCTGGGGCTCCACGGAGAACGGCGCCCTCATCCAGCTCCACGACTGCAACGGCAACGCGGCCCAGCGGTTCGTGCTCAGCGGCGCGGGGGACCTGGTCAACCCGCAGGCCAACAAGTGCATCGACGTGAAGGACTGGAACCCGAACAACGGCGCGCGGCTGCAAATCTGGGAGTGCGCGGGCACCGCGAACCAGAAGTGGACGCTGCGCTGAGGCAGGGCGTCGGCCCCTTGAGGTGAAGGGCCCGAAGGGGCTCCGCCCGGCTGTCCGGTCGCCGGGTGGGCCTCCCGTAACAATCCGTCATCCCAGGGACGCATCCTGGACACATCCCGGTGCCACCCTCAGGGCGTGGCCCGGGAGCGTGAATGCCCTCGACGGACCCGGCCGGAGTGTCCTTCGAGGCGCCAGACTCCTCCCTGCTTGCTCCCGGGCCACGGCTCCGCTGTTACTTTCCCCTCCGGAAGGTCCGCGGAAGCAGGAGGAGCACGCGCATGGAGCAGCTCAATCGTCCCGGCCTGGAGGAAGGCACCATCCAGGTCCTGCTCGTGGAGGATGACGAGCGGCTGGCCCGGCTCACCGCCCGCTACCTCCAGGAGCATGGCGTCGTCGTCACGCTGGCCCACTCGGGCACCGACGCGCTGGTGGAGTCCAACCGCCATGTCTTCGACGTCATCCTCCTGGACCTGATGCTCCCCGGGCGGGACGGGCTGGAGGTGTGCCGGGATTTGAGGGGGCGCACCGACGTGCCCATCATCATGGTCACCGCGCGCGGCGAGGAGGCCGACCGCGTGCTCGGCCTGGAGACGGGCGCGGACGACTACCTGCCCAAGCCCTACTCGTCGCGCGAGCTGCTCGCCCGCATCCGCGCCCAGGTGCGCCGGGCCCGAGGCAAGGCGGGCCCCTCCTCGCAGCCGGTGCACGCGGGGCGCCTGCTCCTGGACCCGCGCAGCCTCCGCGCCACGCTGGATGGACGGCCGCTGCAGCTCACCACGTACGAGTTCAGCCTGCTGCGCGTGCTGGCGGAGCGCGCCGGCCGCGTCCTCAGCCGGGAGCAGCTGTTGGACCTGGTGAAGGGCAGCGCGGACGAGGTGTTCGACCGCTCCGTGGACGTGCACATCTTCCGGCTCCGTCAGAAGCTGGAGGTGGACCCGCGCAATCCCCTCTTGCTGAAGACGGTGCGTGGCGCCGGCTACATGCTCGCCACGGGTGAGGAGTCGTGAGTCTTCGCCCGCGGCCCCCGGGCAGGTTGCTGCTGCGCATCTACCTGGTGGGCCTCGCCCAGCTGGTGCTGGTGGTCGCCACGCTCTACGTCGCCCGCTTCTTCATCCTGGACAAGCCGCTGAAGCACGGCTTCGCGCGCAACGCCGCGTACAACATCCGCGAGTGGGAGGAGCTGCTGGGAGACCCGGTGGCGCTCCAGGCGTCGCTGGACCGCGCCGCGCGACTGCTGGAGGCGCGGGTGACGCTGAGGGACGCCTCCGGGCGGCTCATCGCCACCAACTACGCGTCACCGTCGCCCGCCCTGAATCCCGTGGAGCTGGAGCAGCTGGCCGAGCGCGGTGAGCGCCTCTCCGGGGGGCCTCCTCCGCACTCGCTCACGCTGCCCATTCCCGAGGACGGGCCGGTGGAGGCCTACGCCACCATCATCACCCGTCCGCCCGAGCCGCCCCCGGCCAACACCGCGCTCGTGCTGGGCGCGGTGCTGCTGTGCACGGCCATCACCTCGCTGGCCTTCGCGCGCACCCTGGCGGAGCCACTCCAGCGACTGGCGGCGGTGGCGCGCGCGCTGGGCGAGGGGAAGCTGGACACCCGCACGGGCATCCGCCGGCGCGACGAGCTGGGACAGGTGGCGGAGGCCTTCGACGAGATGGCGGGACGCATCACGAATCTGCTGCGCTCGCAGAAGGAGCTGCTGGCCAACGTGTCGCACGAGCTGCGCACGCCGCTGGCGCGCATCCGCGTGGCGCTGGACCTGGCGGAGGAGGGGGACGCGGCCACCGCGCGGGAGATGCTGACGGACATCACCGGCGACCTGGCCGAGCTGGAGCGACTGGTGGATGACGTGCTCACCACCGCGAAGCTGGACCTGGCCTCGGAGGGCGCCAGCACGGGGACTCCGTCGCTGCGGCCCGAGCAGGTGGAGATTCGCAGCCTGGTGGAGAAGGCGGCCTCGCGCTTCCGCTCCGCGCGTCCGGGGCGGGTGCTGGAGGTGAGCGTGGACGGCGCCATGCCCACGCTGGAGGCGGACCCGGTGTTGCTGCGGCGCGCGCTGGACAACCTGCTGGACAACGCGGGCAAGTACTCCGAGTCGGGGACGGCCGTGCGGCTGCGGGCCCAGTCCGGCACGCCCGGAGAGCTGTCGCTGGAGGTCGCCGACGAGGGCATCGGCATCGAGCCGCAGGACCTGTCCCGCGTGGGCACGCCGTTCTTCCGCACGGACCGCAGCCGCGCGCGGCGCACCGGTGGCGTGGGCATGGGGCTCGCCCTGGCCCGGCGCATCGTCGACGCGCACGGCGGGACGCTGACGCTGGAGAGCCGGCCCGGCGTGGGCACCACGGCGCGCATCCTGTTGCCGGTGCCGCACGGCGAGGCGCGCCTGGAGGGCTGACTACAGGCCGACGTGAAAGGTCGTCACGGCCCGGGCCTCGTCGTGGTTCAGGAGCGTGACTCGGGCCGTGGGCGCGCCGCTGTGCTGGAACGCGAAGGTGAGCAGGCCTCGCATGAAGTGCGGCGGGTCCGCCAGCCGGCGGGGGTGGTCCACGAACTCCCGCACCGGATAGAGGTTCAGCTCCCAGCCGCCGTCGTCGCCCCGAGGCGCCACCGACACGTCGAGGAAGTTGTTGATGGAGCGCAGGTTGCGCGCCATGCGCAGCAGCATCTTCTCCGGGCCCACCACCTGGGCGAAGTCCTGGAGCGCGGTGCCCATGCGCGCGTCGATGAACCGCTCCCCGAAGCGCAGGCCCAGCGCGTACTCCGCCGCCTCGCGGTCCGTGTGGGGCGAGCCGCTGGCCGCCGCCAGCAGCTGGATGGCCTTGGGCCACACCGCGCACGGGTAGGCGGTGTACAGGGGGCGGTGCGCGAAGAGGCCCTGTCGCTCCAGCGCCTTCAGGGTGAGTGGTGTCAGGGGCGCCGCCGTCGACAGCAGCGTCTCCAGCGCGTATCCGAACACCACGGGCTCGCGCCCGGGGGCCCGCGTCAATGCCAGCGCCATGTGTCTTGCCTCCGAATGGGGACGGCGAGAAGCCGCGCCCCCGTGTGGAGGTGGAGACTGCCCCGCGCCCCTGTCCCGGGCGTTGCGCGGGTGTGAAGAAAGGTTAACGCGGGCCCGACGTGGTGAAGCGGGCAGCCAGCTCCCGCAGCCGCGAGGCCCTGGCCCGCAGGTCGTCCACCGAGCGGGCGATGCGCTCCACCCCCGAGACTGACTCCGCCGAGCGCACCGAGAGCGCCTGGATGCGCCCGGCGATGGACTCGCCCGACGCGGACTGGCGCGCGTTCTGCTCCGCCATCGTCTCCACGCGCTCGCCCAGCTCCTTCACCCCGGACAGCAGCCGCGCCAGCGCCTCGCCCGCGGCCGAGGACAGGCCCATGCCCTCGCTCACCTTCGACGTGCCCCGGCGCATCAGCTCCGCCGCCGCCGCGGTGTCCGCCTCGTTCTTCACCAGCAGCTCGCGCACCTGGCTGGTGGCCTCGTGCGTGCGCTCCGCCAGCTTGCGCACCTCGCCCGCCACCACGGAGAAGCCCTTGCCGTGCTGCCCCGCGCGCACGGCCTCAATCGCCGTGTTCACCGCCAGCATCCGCGTCTCGTCCGCCACCGCCTGGATGACCTGGAGCATCCGCGCCGTCGCCCGGCCGGACTCCTGCAACTGCTCCACCGTGCGCGCCGAGCGCTCCACCACGTCGACAATCTCCCCCATCTTCCGGGACGCCTGGTCCACCGCCACGCCGCCCGCGCGCGCCACCTGTCCGTGGCCCACCGCCGCCTCCGCCGCCACCCGCGCCGCCGCCGCGCCCCGGGAGACATGCAGGCTCATGTCCTGCACCGACTCGGCCGCGCGCTGGAGCGACTCCGACTGCTCCCGCGTCGTGCGCGACAGGCCGTCGGTGGAGACGCGGATCTGCTCGGCGTCCGCCGCCGTGGCGCCCGCCGCCTCCACCAGCGCCTCCACCACCTCCCGCAGGCCCGTCACCATGTCGTTGAAGGCCTGGGTGAGCTGGCCCACCTCGTCCTCGGTGCGCACCTCCACCCGCACCGACAGGTCTCCTCGCGCCACCCGGTGGGCCGCCGCCGCGAGCGCGCGCACCGGCCGCACCACCCGCCGCGACACGTACGCTCCCGCCAGCGCCGCCAGCACCAGCGCGCCGCCCATCGCCAGGAGGATGCGCTGCCTCACCGCGGCGACCTCCCGGTCGATGTCCTCCACGTACACGCCCGTGCCCAGCACCCAGCCCCACGGCTCGAAGAGCTTCACGTAGCTCTCCTTCGGGATGGGCTCCGGCGAGCCCGGCCGCGTCGCCTCGTAGGCGAGCGAGCCTTCCCCGTGCTGGCGCACCAGCGTGACGATGTCCACGAACACCGGCCGCCCGCGCACGTCGCGGTAGCCCTTCATGTCCTGGCCCACCATCTTCGGCAGGTGCGGGTGCATCACCAGCCGCGTGTCCAAATCATTCACCCAGAAGTACTCCACGCGGGAGTAGCGCAGGGACTCCAGCAGCGCGGCGGCCCGCCGTTGCGCCGCCTCCCGCGTCAACGCGCCCGAGCGCTCCTGGGCCTCGTACTCGCGAAGGATGCCGTAGGCCGTCTCCACCGCCTGCCGCAGCCCGCGCACCCGGTCCGCGTGGAGCTGCGCGCGAAGCTGCGGCAGCACATAGCCGAGGATGGCGACGAGCAGCGGCAGGGCCACCACGCCCATCGCCACGCAGAGCTTCACCAGCAGGTTGCTCCGTCCGAGCGCCATCGCCGCCCAAGCCTAGTCCCCCCGCCCCCGGCGCGCGCGACTCCCAAGGTCGTCTGCCCCTCGAATGCCACCGGTGGTCCCAGGTCCTGCCCCGCGCTGCGTACACCGCGTGCGGCAGGGCGGGCCCGCGGGCCAACGCGGGCCTGGTGAAGCCACCACGGCGCGGGTTCACCGCGACAGGCCATGGGCCCCCGGCGCGGTGCGCGGGGCCGGTGACGTGATGAAGCGGCGAACAGGGGATACAACCTTGGGGGGAGGCCCTCGTCGCAGGACTCTCCGGCACCGTAGGAAAATCCCCGCCCAACGTCACAGGTCGTCCGCTCAGAGGGCCTCTTCCTCTGATTTCGGGGGGCCGGGTTGTGCCTGGAAGACGGGTCTTCCGTCGAGGAAAAGGGGCGGGTGCGGAGGCACTCGGGACCCCGAAAGTCTCCCTCTGGGACGGTAACCCGCTGGGTGAACAACCTGAGGCTGACCCGACAAGTTCTGTCTGTCTGCCTCTATACGTCCTATGCCAGCGGCCAAACGTTTCGGGTCGGTAAGGCATGGACAAGAAACTGGCAACCACCATCGGAGCGGCTGCGCGAGTCGCGCGGAACCGGCTGGAGCTCACACAAGCTGACGTGGCCGAACGCATCGACGTGGCCACAGAGGTCTATGGGCGACTAGAGCGCGGCGGCATGCTTCCCAGCGTGCAGACGCTGCTGAAGCTGTGTCACGAGTTGCATGTGTCAGCGGACGAGCTGCTGGGACTCGCCTCGCATGGCACCGCGTCTTCACGCACCAGCGAGCCGTCGTCAGCACCCCCCGAGCGACCGGAAGTCCGTCGCCTGCTTCGCACCGTGCGTCAGCTCGAAGCCCCTCACGTGAAGTTGCTGGGGCTGGTGGCCAACGCCCTGGGCCGGCGCTAGCGCGTCGCCCACTCCAAGGGCGCCGGCCCGCGCCTGATTCGTTCCACTCCACTCACAGATTCGACAGCAGGCGATCCAACTCGTCCGGCTTCACCGGCTTGACGATGTGCAGGTCGAAGCCCGCCTTGAGCGCCCGGTCGTGTCCCTCCGGCCCGCCGTAGCCCGTAATCGCCACCAGCCGGATGCCGTTGCCCACGCGCGTGCGCAGCTCCTCCGCCACCCGGTAGCCGTCCAGGCCCGGCAGGCCGATGTCCACCAGCGCCAGCTCCGGCCGCCCGCGCACCGCCAGCTCCACGCCCTGCAATCCGTCCGGCGCCACCTCCACGTGGTGGCCCCACAGCTCCAGCAGCTCCCGCATGGCCTGGCGCGCGTCGGGGTTGTCCTCCACCAGCAGGATGTGGCGTCCGGGCCGGGTGCGCCGGGCGAGCGGCGTGGCCACGGGCTCCTCCACGAGGTGCAGCAGCGGCAGCCTCACCTCGAACTCGCTGCCCTTGCCCGCGCCATGGCTGCGCGCGGTGACCTGGCCGCCGTGGAGCTGCACCAGCTGACGCACCAGCGTCAGTCCAATGCCCAGGCCCCCGCGCGTGCGCTCCAGGGACGTGTCCGCCTGGGCGAACAGGTCGAAGATGCGCGGCAACACCTCGTTGGCGATGCCGATGCCCGTGTCGCGCACCCGCACCACCGCCTGCGCGGCGCCGTCCACGCCCTCGCGCTCCACGCGCAGGGAGATGTGGCCGCTGTCGGTGTACTTGGCGGCGTTGTCCAGGAGGTTGGTGAAGACCTGCTCCAGTCGCGTGGCGTCCCCGCTCAGCCACAGCGGGCTGTCCGCCAGCGACACCTCCAGCCCCAGGCCGCGCGCCTCGGCGGAGGGGCGGATGATCTGCACGACCTGGAGCAGCACCGCGCACAGGTCCAGCCGGCCCGAGCGCAGCTCCACCTTGCCGCGCGTAATCCGGCTCACGTCCAGCAGGTCATCCACCAGGCGCGCCAGGTGGTGGGTCTGCCGGTGGATGATGCCGCGCATCCGCGCTTCCTTGGTGTCCTCGGTCGGCTTGCGCTCCAGGATGCCGATGGCCGTCATGATGGCGGCCAGGGGGTTGCGCAGCTCGTGCGCGAGCATGGCGAGGAACTCGTCCTTGCGCCGGTCCATCTCCGCCAGCTCGTCGGCGCGCCTGCGCGCGGCCTGCTCCGCGTGCCGCAGCCGCTGCAGCGAGCGCACCGTGGCCACCAGCTCCGAGGCGTCGAAGGGCTGGGTGAGGTACGCGTCAGCGCCGGAGTCCAGGCCCCGCGCCTTCTTGTCGGAGGTGACGAAGGTGGCGGACGTGTGCATGACGGCGATGCCCGCCGTCTCCGGGTTGGCGCGCAGCCGCGCGCAGACCTCGTAGCCGCTGACGTCCGGCAGCTTCACGTCCAGGACGATGACGTCCGGCCGGTGCTGCTCGGCCATGAGCAGCGCGGACATGCCGGTGGCGGCCTCCAGCACGTGGTAGCCCGCCATCTCCAGGATGCGATTGACCAGGTAGCGGTTGGCGTCGTCGTCGTTGACGTTGAGCACTGTGGCCAGGCGAGGTTCAACCACGTCTCCCCTCCTGTGGGATGTGGGAGCCGAGGCCGGCCTTGGCCAGGGCATCGCGAATGCGGCTGATGGCCACCTCGCGGCTGAGGGTGTGCTTGGAGAGAATCGCCGACGTCTCGTGGGCCAGCCGGGCGCGCTCGTCTTCCCGCAGCTCGTGTGAGGTGTGGAGGATGACGGGAATCTCGCGCGTGCGCGGGTCCGACTTCAGCTCGTCCAGCACGTCGAAGGCGGTGATGTCCGGCAGGATGAAGTCCAGGAAGATGAGCTGCGGCACCTGCTCGCGCGCCTGTCGGACGCCGTCCACGCCGCCCGCGGCCTCCAGCAGCGCGTAGGGCATGTCCTTGAGCAGCTGCTTGAGCAGGTAGCGGTGCACGTCGTCGTCATCGATGATGAGGATGCGCTCCACCGGCCCGCTGCGCGCCAATTCCTGGAGCTTGCGCTGGAGGCGGACCTCGTCCACCGGCTTGAGCCAGAACTCGTCGGCGCCCAGCGCGCGCGCCTTCTGCTCGCGGTCCGTCACCGTGACGACGAGGATGGGGATGTCCCGCGTGGCCTCGCCGTTCTTCATCTCCGCGAGGAAGTTCCAGCTCGTCTCGCCCTCCAGCATGACGTCCAGCACCATGGCGGCGGGCCGCACACGCTGGAGCACCTTGCGCGCCTCGTCCGTGCTGCGCACCGGAATCACCTGGAAGCCCGAGCGCGCCAGGTACTTCTCGTAGAGGAACAGCGTCTGCCGGTCGTCCTCCAGCACCAGCACCGGCGCGCGGCCGGGCTCCAGGTGCTGGCTGCGCTCGGCGAGCCCCGCCATCTCGGAGACCTCCACGTGCACGCGGGGGATGGTGACGGTGAAGGTGGAGCCTTCTCCGAGCTTGCTCTGCAGGGTGAGCGTTCCGCCCAGCAGCTCCACCAGCCGGCGCGCCAGCGGCAGGCCCAGGCCGGTGCCCTTCACCTTGCGCTGCAGGTGGCTGTCCAGCTGGCTGAACTCCTCGAAGATGAGCTCGTGGTCCTTCGGGGCGATGCCGATGCCCGTGTCCTTCACGGTGAAGATGACCGTGTCGCGCGGACCCGGCGTCGCGGACACGGTGACGTGGCCGGCCTCGGTGAACTTCACCGCGTTGGACACCAGGTTGCGCAGCACCTGGCTCAGCCGCGTCTCGTCCGTCTCCATCTCCAGTGGCTCGGCGGGCTCCACCAGCCGCAGCTCCACCGGCGAGCCCTCGGGCACCAGCGGACGCATCATGCCGCGCAGCGAGGCGAGCAGGTCATGCACCACGAAGTGGCTGTGGCGCAGCGTGGCCTTGCCCGCCTCCACCTTGGACAAATCCAAGAGGTCGTTGACCAGCTCGAAGAGCGAGTCGGCCGAGTTGCGGATGAAGGTGACCTGCTTCTCCTGCTCGGCGGACAGCGGCCCGTTGATGGGATTGAGCAGGACCTTGGACAGGCCGAGGATGGAGTGCAGCGGTGTGCGGAACTCGTGGCTGACGTTGGCGACGACGCGGTTCTTGATTTCGGCGGCGCGGTGCAGCCCCTCCGCCTTCTCGTCCAGCGCGGCGTGCAGGCTGCGCATGCCCCGGTTGGACTCGCTCAATTCCTGGTTGAGCCGCGCCAGCTCGTCCGCGCGGCGCTTCAGCTCGCGACGCTGTCCCTCCGTCTCGCGGTGCAGCGCGGACAGCTCGCTGAGCGTGGTGCTGACCTGCTCCAGCGCGTGGCCGTAGTCCTCCGGCACCAGGCTGCCCACCAGCAGCACGCCGCCCTGGTGCGGGCGCGCGCGGAAGGCGAACGTCGTCGGCACGTCGCCCCGGCAGAGGATGAGCTCCCAGCCATTCACGCGCTCGTCGCGGGCCTGCACCAGCAGCTTGTCGACCTTGTCCTCGGTGCCCTGCGCGGCCATGGCCCGCAGCGCCTTGCCGGGCCGCGCGTCGAGCACCTCCCGGGCGCGCGCATCCACCCAGGTGAGCTTCCCCTCGGCATCACACGTCAGGGCCACCTCGCGGCTCAGGTCGTCGAACGCGGGAGTGTCGTCGGGTGTGGTGGAGATTCTCATGAGCGCGTCTCCTCCCATGAAACGCCGGCGGTGGCGAGCAGCGCGCGGGCCTGGGGGTGCCTGGCTCCGAGCACCGCCTTCAGCATCCCCAGCACGGTGGGAAATGCCAGCAGTCCGAAGCCCCGACGCGGCCAGAAGCCCACGTACCAGCGCACGTGGTCCGCCATCAGCTCGGGCTTGCCCGCGGCGAGTGCATCCGCGAGATATGAGAGCTGCAGGCGCAGTTCATCCTCCAATCGGGGCCGGTCCTCCGCCGTCAGGTAGAGGGCCAGTCGTGAGGTGGCGGCTCGGGACAACTCCGAGGCGTCATCTTGCAGCGCGCGCGAGGGCCCTTCCGGATAGCGCAGGGCCTCCCGGGCGGCGCGTACATGCTCGTACGGCTCGGTGCCTGGGCCCCAACCCTCGGCCTCCAACACGGCGGCCAGCCCGGCGAAATTCAGGTCGAGGTGGAGGGTGGCCATTCCTCGTGACACGAGCAAGGTGCGAAGCCACCGCGCATACTCCTCCATGACCGAGGGGCGGTGCTCGTCGAGGGATTGCACAAGGTAGCGCACATGGAAGCGGGCATCCTCGTCGCCGAAGCGGCGGGAACGCTCGGCGCCGTAGCGCGCCTCCCAGAAGGGGTCCTGATACATCGCCTCGACGGAGGCCTTGGCGAGGGCATCGGCGCGCGCTTCGATCATGCGGCTCGGTGTCTCCATGCGGGTTCCTCAAACTCCCAGGGTGCGGCAGGCGGCGGCGACCAGCTCGCGCGCGTCCTTGCCGTGAAAGCTCACATCGAGTTCATGCTCCAGCCCCGGCGCCCAGCGGAACGCGTGCCCGCCCACGGCGATGGGCAGCTCGGGCATGGCGCCGCGCGCGTGCTCCACGGCGCGGCGCAGGGCCGGCAGGTGGTAGGACATCGTCACCGAGAGCGCGAGCAGGTGGGGCTTCACCTCGCGCAGCATGCGCGCCAGGTGCTCGGGCGGCACGTTGGCTCCGAGGAAGTGCACGTCGAAGCCGGCCATCTCCAGGAAGTCGCTGGCCATCCGCGCCCCCATCTCGTGCAGCTCGCCCTCCACGCACGACATCATGACGAGCTTGCCGTTGGGCGGGTCTCTCGGCAGGTGACGGTAGAGGTGGGCGAGCGCGAGCTGGGAGATGGCGGTGGCCTGATGCTCCTGGGCCACGGAGATGATGTTCTCCTGCCACAGGCGACCAATCTCGTACTGCGCCTGCTGGATGACCTCCAGATGGAGCACCTGGAGGGGGACGCCGACGAGCAGTCCCTCATCCACGAGCAGGCGGAGGGCTTCTCTCCGGTTGCCCGCGAGCTGCGCACTCAGGTAGCGCGCCCGAAGGTGGGGCAGGGTGTCTTCAATCACGGATGTCACGGGCTCGGGGGGAGGTCGAGTACCGGAAAGTAGTGATGGGGTCCTGTTTCGTTACAGTCGAGTACAACCGAGACGGGGTGTTTTCATCGACAACCCGACACTCGACGAGGGCGACGCCGAGCGCCTGTCTCGCTGGTCGCCCTGTAGATTTTGCAGGCCCAGGGGAAGGATGGGTTTGGCCACCCGGGGGAAGCGGGGTAGGGACGAAATCGCGAAGCGGCCGGTGACAGTTTCGCGAACCCCCGGTGTTCCCTTCACCGGACGAGGGAGGCGCGACGCCGGTGTCAATCGATGTGGAGGCCTACTACCGCCGCTACGGCCCCCAGGTGCTCCGGCGCTGCCGCTTCCTCCTGCGTGACGAGGAGAAGGCCGTGGACGCCATGCACGATGTGTTCGTGCAGTTGCTGCGCTACCAGGGGGCGCTGAAGGACGCCGCGCCGTCCAGCCTGTTGCACCGCATCTCCACCACCGTGTGTCTCAACCGGCTGCGGGGGGCGAAGCGCAGGCCCGAGGACCGCGAGGATGAGCTGGTGTTGCAGATCGCCTCCGCGGAGGACACCGAGTCCCGCGCCAACGCCCGCGGGATGTTGGACCGGCTCTTCGGCCGCGTGCCGGCGTCCAGCCGGGACATCGCGGTGCTGCACCTGGTGGATGGGATGACGCTGGAGGAGACGGCCGCCGAGGTGGGCCTGTCCGTGTCGGGCGTGCGCAAGCGCCTGCGCGCGCTGACGTCGGCGCTGCAAGAGCTGGAGCTGGAGGCCGCATGAATTCCCCCCAACGCATTCCGGACTGGCTGCTGGAGCGAATCGCGCTGGGCGAGCTGCCGCCCGAGGAGCTGGCCGCCGCGCGCGCCCGGCTGGAGCAGGAGCCCGGGGGCCTGGAGCGGCTCGCCGCGCTGGAGGCCGACTCGCGCGCCACCCTGGAGCGGCTGTCTCCCGCGCGCGTGGCCCGCGAGGTGGACACCCGCTTTCGTCGCGGCGCTCCGGCGCGCCAGGCTCCGGCTCGTTCCCCGTGGCTGACGTCGGCGATGGGGCTGGTGCCCGTGCTCGCGGCGCTCGCGCTCTTCGTCATCGCGCAGCCCGACCCGGGCCCCGGCGGAGCCCCCGGCTCTCTCGGTACGGAGCCGACGGGCCCGGTGGCGGGCCTGGATCCGGAGCCCACGCGCTCCAAGGGACTGACGCCCCGGCTGGAGATCCACCGGCAGCGGGCCCAGGCGGACGAACTGCTCGCCGAAGGCGCCTCCGCCGTCGCGGGCGACGTGGTGCAGCTGGCGTACGTGGCGGCGGGACACACCCACGGCGTCATCCTCTCCGTGGACGGGCGCGGCTCGGTGACGCTGCACGCGCCGGAGCACGGGGCCCAGGAGGCCGCGACGCTGTCGCCCTCCGGCACGCAGCGGCTCGCCGGGGCCTACGAGCTGGATGACGCACCGCGCTTCGAGCGCTTCTTCCTGGTGACGTCGGACCAGCCCTTCGCGGTGGAGTCCGTGCTGGAGGCGGCCCGGGTGCTGGCGGCCTCCCCGGACGCGCACACCGCGTCCCTCTTCTTGCCCGAGGGCTTGACGCAGGTGTCCTTCACGCTTCAAAAGTAAGGAGTGATGAAACCCTGCGCCCTTCTCGCACTGTGGCTGTGGGCGGGGGCGGCGGCCGCGGACGTCAGCGCGGTGCGCCCCCTCCCGTTGGTGGAGGGTGAAGGCACGTTCGCCCAGGACTCGGCGCAAGCAGCCCCCGCGCCCGGCGTCCGTCGCGGACTGCGTCGCGGCAACGTCCACATGGAGCTGTGGGGAAGCGACATCCAGCTCGCCAACCTCGCGGTGAAGGTGGGCGGAGGTCCGCTCTACCTGACGCTGCTCGCGGGCATCGAACCCGGCAGCCGGAACGAGGCGCGCTTCAGCTTCGGCCTGGGCGTGGGCGGCCATGTGGTGCTGTCGCACCGCTTCTGGCTGGATTTGGACGTGACGGGCGGCGCGGTGCAGCCGGTGCAGAAGCCGCTGGAGGGTGACGGCGGCAACGTGCTGGGCCAGGCCCGGGTGATGCTCGGGGTCCAGGTGCTGCCTCGACTCGCCGTGTTCGCCGGCCCCACCTACAACATGTGGTTCGTGTGGGGGCAGCCGGACTTCGCGTCGGTGACGCGCATGTCCGTGAGCCAGAGCCAGCCAAAGGCGGACCAGCGCATCCAGCACTGGCCCGGCCTCCAGCTCGGCCTGCACTTCTAGCGGCGCGCCTACTCCAGCTTGCTGGCGCGCAGCACGGTGGCGTCGCCCGCGGGGCCCGCCTTGGCACGCGTCTCCAGCGAGCCGCGAACCTTGAGGCCGCCCGCCGTCGTGCGCTGCATCAGCGACTCCATCTGCTGCTCGTTGCCACCCGTCACCGCGGACAGGTCCAGCTCGTGCACCGGAATCGCGTCCATGTCCGGCTTGTCCGCCAGGACGGCGTTGTAGCTGGGGCAGGGCGGGGCGATGCAGCGGATGCCGCTGTCCTTGACGATGTAGACGGCGCTCTCACCCGCCTTGGCCTCGCCGCCGTTGCCGGGGGTGGGAGGGGGCACGACGGGGGTGCCGCTCTGGTCTCCGCTGGGGGGCGCGGCGTTCTCCGCGGCCGGCCGGGAGTCGCCGCTCGGCGTGCCGGGCTCGTTCGAGGGCGTCGAGGAGGAAGCGGACGGCTTGCTGCAGCCGGCGGCGAAGCCCAGCGCGAGGGCGGCGAGCAACAGCGGGCGGACGTTCATGGGGGAGCTCCGGAAGGCGAGTAGACAGGGAGTGTCCATCGCCCACGGGGCAAGGGCCAGTCCCCTGTCAGCCTGGCTGACCGCCAGTCAGTTGAACGGAGGGTGCCTGAATGCCCGTGCAGCGCGACTGGGAGTGCCAGGGTGGGGGCCCGAGCGCGACGACAGAGGCTCCCCCGTCCTTGACCCTCCCCATCCCACCAGTTACATCGGCCCCCTGATCGGCCCCTGGGGCCGGGACCTTTAAGGACGGGACGCCCTCCGATGGAATTCCGCATCGCCGCCGACGAGCTGAAGAAGGCCCTCTACCGCGCCCAGGGCATCGTGGAGCGCAAGACGACGATGCCCATCCTCGCCAACGTGCTCGTCAACGCGACGAAGGGCGGCATCACCGTCACCGCGTTCGACCTGGACATCGGCATCGTCTCCGAGCACCCCGCCGAGGTCATCAAGCCGGGCGCCGTCACGCTCAGCGCCAAGTACGTCTTCGACATCGTCCAGAACCTGCCCGACGCGCAGGTGACGCTGAAGAAGCTGGCCAACAACTACGTGGACATCTCCAGCGGCTCGGCCCACTTCAAGATTGTGGGCATGGCCGCCGAGGAGTACCCGAAGCTGCCCAAGGAGGAGAACGCTCCGCTGGTGCAGGTGGGTGGCAACACGCTCCTGGAGATGATCAAGAAGACCCAGTTCGCCATCTCCAGCGACGAGACGCGCTACATCCTCAACGGCGTCTTCTTCGAGCCGCAGGCCTCCGGCAAGGTCCGCATGGTGGCCACGGACGGTCACCGGCTGTCGCTCATCGAGCGCGAGCTGACGGGCGACTTCAAGCTGAAGAGCGGCGTCATCATCCCCCGCAAGGGTCTGATGGAGCTCAAGCGCCTGTTGGACGAGGCGCCGGACGCGGAGTGCCACCTGGGCTTCGCGGAGAACTCCGCGCTGTTCAAGAAGCCCGGCCTCACCATGGTGATGCGGCTCATCGACGGGCAGTTCCCCGAGTACCAGCGCGTCATCCCCAAGGAGGGCGAGAAGGTCGTCCTCGTCCCCAAGGTGCGCTTCCTGGAGGGGCTCAAGCGCATCGCGCTGTTGTCCGCGGACAAGAGCAACGCCGTGCGCATCGGCCTGGAGACGAACAAGCTGGTCATCACCGCGAGCAACCCGGACCTGGGTGAGGCGCGCGACGTGGTGGAGCTGGCGTACCAGGGCAATGACATCACCGTGGGCTTCAACGCGCGCTACCTCACGGACGTGCTCGCCGTCACGGACACGGACGAGGTGAGCTTCGAGCTGGGTGACGAGCACAGCCCCGGCGTGCTGCACGCGCCCGGTGACCGCACCTTCACCGCGGTCGTCATGCCCATGCGCGTGTGAGTCATCAGAGGGCCCCAAGCTCCAAGCCCTCCCGAGTCGTCCTCGAGCCCATGCGAGTCCGTGCCACGTCAGGCCGGGTCGCATGGGTTTTTCATGGCCGGTGACACGCGGGCCTTGTGGGAGCGTCGGGTGCGCCGACGGAGCCGGGCCCCTCGCGGCAAGTGCCGGCTGGTGGACGGGAGGGCCGCCGTTGGAGCGGGGGGCCTGTCGGGTGGAACAGTCCTGGGCGACCCATCGTTCACTCTCGCGGGGCCCATTGCGCCCGAGGGCCTGCCGGAAGCGGGGGCCGCTTTTATAGTGAGGGCGTGGCCACGCACCCGGACAACCTGCGCGCACGACTCGAGGACCGCGCGGACCTCCTGGAGGCCACGCGCCTGCGCTACGTGGCCCTGCGAGGGATGCTGGAGGCGTTCTTCTGGAAGGACCGCGTGCGCGCGCACTTCGAGCTCTTGCGCGAGGTGGCGCAGGTGCAGCCGGAAGTGGACGCCACGCTCGCCGCGCTGAAGCGCCGCGCCGCCGCGGAGGCCTGGCCGCGCGAGGCCGCGCCCATGAAGTTGATGGCGGAGGTGGAGCGGCTGCGCGCGGCCGTCGAGCACGTGGCGCTGCGGCGGCTGCCGGAGGCGGAGCGCTCGGTGTCGTTGGGCGAGGCGCTGCTGCGGTTGGAGGAGGTGGTGCTGGAGGCGGGGCCGCTGTTGGGCGGACGCACCTGGGCCCGGGCCGTGGAGTTGCTGCCGCGCAACCTGCCGGAGCTGCGCGCCGCGTGCGCCGCCGCGGAGGTGTGCGAGCGCGTCTTCAAGCGCCCCACGCCCGAGGGGGTGCTGCCCTTCAACGAGGCGGAGGCGGAGGAGCTGCGCCGCGCCCTGCCCCTGGCCGAGTCCGCGCTGGCCTCGCTGTGGCAACGCCTGGAGCACTTCGACACCAGCGGGAAGGTGAAGGACTTCCTGGCGCGCCGGGCCTCGCGCGTGCCGTTGCATGCGCCGCGCAGTGGACCGGAGCTGGTGCTGCACGCGGCCTTCTGGCACGGCGTGGCGCGGGCGAGGTTGCGCGCGCTGCTGGAGAGCCGCCTGGCGCCCGTCCTCCCGTTGGAGCGGGAGGTGCCGGAGCTGCTGCCGTGGCTGGCCGCGCGCGAGTCGAGCGGCGGGGCCGAGGCGAGGCTCGCTCCGGGCGAGGCCTTCGATGAGGGCCGCGCGGGCCTGTTCGAGCTGGCGGCTGAATTGGCCACCCTGTCTCGTGAGCGTCCCGTGGGAGCCTGGAGCGAGGAGGCCGCCTGGACGCGCTTGTGGAGCGCGGCGCAGCGGGCGCGCGACGAGGGCGGCACGGACGTGGAGCGGCTTCGAGACGCCCTGCGCCTGTTCATCATCCTGCATGGCAAGGCGCAGACGCCGGCCCGGCTGTTCTCACCGTCGCGCGCGCGGACGCGTGCCTCGGACGACCTGGGGCCGGACATGACCCACGTGAAGGACCTGCCCGCGCTGGTGCAGGCCGCGAGGAACGCGGCCTCCCGCCAGGGATGAGCGCGGGAGGCCTGGACGTTGCCGCTTCAGCTCGCCGTGGCCGTGTCGTCCACGAGGGGCATCAGCCGCGTGGCGAGCGCCGCCAGCAGCGCGTCCTCCGCGAAGGCCGCCGCCAGGGCGGGGATGTGGAGCTTCCCCGTGGCCAGCTTCCTCAGCGAATAGAAGGCCCAGGTGGAGGCCACCGCGGCCAGTCCGCCCATCGCCGCCGCGAGCACGACGCGCCGCCGCGTCTGCCCCGACACCGACGAGGCCGCCGCCACCGTGCCCATGAAGATGCGGCCCGTCATGGGCACCCACTTCACGCGCGCGGGAGTCATCGGCAGCTTGTCCGCCACCAGCTCGCCCAGCGCGAGCACCTCCAGCACCCGAGGCACCCAGGGCTTCGACAAGGCGACGGACAACGGGTCCGTCCTCGCTTCCGGCGACTGGGCCAGCTTGCGGCTCACCAGCGTGGGCGCACTCAGACTTCGCATGCCCGCGAGCACTCCCAGCCCCACGGGGGTCAACCAATGTCCTCGTTCCACGGCGTCCACCTCCTCTTCCAGCTGTGACTTCAGTCGTCCCGGCGCGCGCATCGCGTAGAAGCTCACCGGGCCCAGCTCCCCCAACTCGTGTCCGGAGTGGTCCACCTTGCCGTGATGCGCGGGCATGCCGGCGAACTCCGGGTGATTCCGCGTCAGCTCGCGCAGGCGCGCATGCGTCAGCCGGTGCCAGGCGCGCTGGTAGCGCTTGCCCACGAGCGCGAAGCCCACGCGGCTCCACGCATTGGGGAACGTCCCGGGCCGCCAGCTCGCCTCGATTTCGAAGCGCACCTCTCCGGTGTCGTGCTGCTTGCGCAGGAGGAACCACTCCCTGCCTTTTTCGAGGTGGCCGTCCAGCGTCTCGAAGCTGAAGCCATACACGCTGCACGTCTCGCCAATCTCCAGGCGCGTGTCGCCCACGCGCACCGCGCACAGGAAGCGCAGCCGCTCGGCCAATGACTTCAGCTCCAGCAGCACCGTGCGCCCATGCAGCGGCGTGTCGGAGGAGAAGTGCCAGCGGACGATGCGCGGGTCGGAGAAGTCGAAGGTCTCCAGCACGCCCCGGGCACGCTCGAACAGGCCCGTGGGAGACGGCGGGCCCGGCTGCTCGCGGCCCAGCGTGGACACCGAGTGCACCTGGTTCCAGCCCGCCTCCAGCGTCATCTCCCCCGACGCGGCGGTGAAGTTGCGCACCAGCGCGCCCGCCTTCTCCAGCCGGGGGGCCAGCTCGTCGTCCGTCCAGCCGGAGAACCAGCGCCACTCAATCATCGGCGTCGTCTCCTCGTGCGAGGAAGGTGGGCCCGGACATCACGTCTCCACCTCGGGGCTCTTCCTCCAGCTCCCGCGTGTCCGCGTGGATGCCGCCCACCACGCCCTCGCCCGCGGAGAGGGCCACGCGCAGGACGAACTCCGTCCAGGTGTTGGTCTGCATGGCCTCGCCCGCGGTGACGAAGCCCCAGTGGTGCATGTGCGAGCCGGAGCGCGCGCGGCTGCGGATGTGGAAGAGCACGTCCCCGTACTCGTTGCGGTACGCGCCGAAGGTGATGCGCCCCGCCTCCGGGTGGCCCGGCAGGGTGGCGAGCGTCAGGCTCTGGCGGTCCTTGTGGATGACGCGCACGCCGAACTTCCCCGCGCCGACGATGTGCACGGTGAGCAGCTCGCCCTCTTCCAGCGGCTGGTCCTCGCGGGACGGGGACTCGCGCGTGAAGACACACAGCTCCTCCGGCGCGAACTCGGAGAACCGCCGCGCCACCCATTCCAGGATGGCGGCGGGCCGGTGGCGGCAGTGCCGGATGAGGGCCCAGTAGTCGCGTTGCAGGAGCGGGCCCGCGCCTGTCTCGGGAAGCTGGAGTCCTCCCGCTTCTCCGCCCGCCCTGTCCGGTGTGGTGTTGTCGTGGTCCACCCTCTCGCCCTTCGCGTGGTTCGGTCACACCATGATGGGGACCGCGACGCCGGGAGGCATGGGGCTTTCCCGCGAGTGCGGGGATGAGCGGCCGACCTGCCCGGCTGCTCGGGGAGGAAGCACGATGACCCTGGACGTCAACCCCGCGAGTGCCGCGTCGACGCATGAGTACGAGCTGCCCCCCGTGTTGCGCGCGGAACACGCCGACAGCTCGTTCACCCGGCTGCTGGAGCAGCAGGCGGCCAAGATTCCCTCGCACGTCTTCCTCTTCGCCAGCCTGTGCTCGATGGGCGTGTCCCTGGGCCTGGAGCTGGCGGGCCGCAGCCAGCCGGCCCGCTTCATCGGCTCCTGGGTGTCGCCGCTCCTGGTGATGGGCGTCTACAACAAGCTGGTGAAGCTGCTCGGGCCGCGTTGAGGAGGCGGCCCGAGCGGCTTCACTCCACCACGTCCACCTCGCCCAGCGGCAGGTCCACGCCATTCACCCGCGCCTCGAAGCGGTGCGGGCCCGGGTAGTGGCGGCGCGTGGAGAGCCGCGCCAGCGACACGCGCTTGCCCAGGGTCTCCTCCTGGCCGGGCGCCAGCGTCAGCGCGCGCACCTTGAAGACCTTGGGCTTGGGCGCCTCGCCACGCGCCTTGAAGAAGTGCACGGCCAGGTCCACCACGAGCGACTGGGTGCGCTTGGAGCGATTGGCCACCACGAAGCGCACGTCCACCGCGCCACCCAGCTTCGCGCCGCGGGGCAGCTCGGTGACCCGGGCTTCGATTCCGGTGGGCTTGCCCGCGCCCAGCACCTCCAGCGCCGCGGGCTCGCCTCGCTTGATGGCGGAGCGCAGCGCGTGGCGCACCAGCCACTCCCGCTCCGGCGGGGCGTCCTTCAGCCACGCCTTCGCCACCTTCACCAGCACGTCCGGGTGGTCCTTGCCGATGTCGTTGAGGTTGTTGGCCACCGAGCGGCGCACGTACAGGTCCACGTCGTCCTTGAGCAGCTCCAGCAGCTCCAGCACCGGACGCGGGTCCTGCTGGAAGGCGCGCAGGCGCGAGGCCCACGGCAGGCGCGGACGCGTGCCCTCCGACACGAGCCTTCGCACATGGACGCTCTCGTCCTTCGTCCACTCGCGCAGGCGCTTCAGCGTCTTCTCCGGGTGCCGCTCCAGGAAGGGGCGGATGGAGAACTCCGCCGTGAAGCGCTGGGTGAGCGCGTGCTGGGCCCGCATGGACTCCTCGAAGTGCTCCAGGCCGTGCTCGGACACGAACATCGTGTGGGGGAGGTAGAAGAAGACCTCCATGCCCACCCGGTCCGTGTCGCGCAGCGGGCCCAGCGAGCGCACCACCACCTCCACCGCCTTCGGGTAGTCGCGGGGCAGGGCCCGGTGCATGGCCTGGGAGATGTGACGCGCGCGGCCGATGAGCTCATGCCCCTCCAATCCCTGACGTGCCTCCGCGAGGAAGGTGTCCAGGGGGAAGGAAGGCCGGGCTTTGTGCAGCGCGGTGCCCAGCCGCTCCACCAGCCGGGCGTCGAAGAAGGTCTTGAGAGGCTCCGCCATGGGCCGGACCAAAGCCTTTCGTGACGGGGTCCACAAGCCATGTCCAAGCCCTGTCCTACCTTTCAGCGCTGCCAGTGAAGTCTGTCTTCTGCTACTCCTGCGGGTCGTGGCGACGCGCAAGGGCCAGGGCCCTCGGGGTGGGAAGGCAGACGTCGAGGCAGGGCGAGGTTCCGGTGGGGGCCGGAGCGCGCGTGCGTCCTCGTCCTCCGCGCTCCCGCTGCGCGAGCAGCTGGCCTCCGTGACGACGGACCCGCTGGTGTTGCTGGAGGGGTTGTTCCTCCACTCGCCGGTGCCGTACGCCATCTTCGACGCGCAGGGGCACTGCCGGCTGTACAACCCCGCCTACGAGGCGATGTTCGGCTCCAGTCCGCCGCCGGAGTACAGCCTCTTTCGCGACGAGCTGGTGGCGAAGCTGGGGCTGGACGTGCTGCTGCGCCGGGCCTTCGCGGGCGAGACGGTGCAGACGCCGGTCATCTGGTACGACGTGAAGGAGCTGCGGCACGTCGAGGTGAAGGAGGCGCACCGCATCGCCATCGCCTGCACCTGCTTCCCGCTCGCGTCCTCCGCGGGCGAGGTGAGCCACATCGCCCTGGCCTACAAGGACGTGACGGCGGAGCTGGCTGCGCGCGAGGCGGAGCAGCTGGAGCGGCGCAGGCTCTATCAACTGCTCACCCAGGCGCCGGTGGCCATCAACCTGATGCGCGGACCCGAGCTGCGCTTCGAGTTCGCCAACCCGCTGCTGCTGACGCTGATGGGCGGCCGGGAGCTGGTGGGGCGCACGCTCGTGGAGGCGATTCCGGATATCTCTCCGGAGCTGGTGAGCCTGTACCGCGGGGTGTTGGAGACGGGGGAGCGGGTGGTGGCCCACGAGTATCCGATGGCGCTCGACTACGCGGGCCGGGGGCAGGTGGAGACGCGGTACTGGAACCTGCTCTACGAGCCCTTGCGCGACGAGCGGGGCCGGGTGGACGGACTGGTGACGTTCGCCTTCGAGGTGACGGAGCAGGTGCTCGCGCGCCAGGCGGTGGAGAGCCAGCACCGGTGGCTGGAGGCGGTGCTGGACTTGATGCCCATGCCGGTGGTGATGGCGGACCCGGGCACGGGGGACCTGACGTTCTCCAACGCCGCGGCGGACCGGCTGCATGGCCGGGACATCCCCATGCGGGTGCCCGCGTCGCAGTATGGCGAGCTGTTCCACCTCACGGACCTGTCGGGCCGGCGGCTGGGCGCGGAGGAGATTCCCTCCTCTCGCGCGGCGCGGGGCGAGAAGCTGGAGGGCCTGGAGGTCGTCTGGCACACGCACAGCGGGGAGTACGTGCTCAGCATCTCCTCGGAGATGTTGCCCGCGATGCATGGGCATCCGGCGGTGACGGTGCTGCCCTTCCTGGACATCACCCGCCTGAAGACGGTGGAGCAGCGGCTGCAGGAAGCCATCCGCGCGCGCGACGAGTTCCTGTCCGTGGCGAGCCACGAGCTGAAGACGCCGCTGACGGTGCTGGGCCTGAGGCTGCAGGCCTTCGCGCGCGCGACGCTTTCGGACCCGGACTCCGCCTGGGCGAAGCGCCATGGCCGCGAGGTGCAGGGGATGTTGCGGCAGGTGATGCGGCTGGCGGACCTGGTGAACGGGCTCCTGGACGTGTCGCGCATCGGCACGGGGCGGCTGCGGTTGGAGTACGAGCAGGTGGACCTGCGCGAGCTGGTGCGGGAGGTGGTGGCGCGCTTCCAGCCGGAGGCGGAGCGGGCGGAGTGTGAAGTGGACGTCTCCGGCGTGGAGTCCGCGACGGGCGCGTGGGACCGGATGCGGCTGGAGCAGGTGGTGACGAACCTGGTGTCCAACGCGCTCAAGTACGGCGCGGGGCGGCCCGTGCGGGTGTCCGTGGCGTTGGAGGCGGAGCGGGCGCTCTTGCGCGTGCGCGACGAGGGCATCGGCATCAGCCCCGAGGCCCAGACGCGCATCTTCCACAAGTTCGAGCGCGCGGTGTCCGAGCGCAACTACGGCGGCCTGGGGCTGGGCCTGTATGTCGCGCGCACGCTCGTGGAGGCGATGGAGGGCCTCATCCGCGTGGACAGCCGGCCGGGCGAGGGCGCCACCTTCACCGTGGAGTTGCCGCTGCGGCCATCGGAGCCCGCCGTCGCCGTCAAGAGCCTGGCGTCCTGAAGGGCTCCTGTTCGAGCGTGTCTGTGTTTCGCCCGGCCCCTCGGTGAGCGCGGGCGCGAGATAACCTCCCCGCGCCGGCGCGGAGGCGGGTATACGGTGGGGGCCGTGCGCCTCCTCGCACTCCACGTCCAAGACTTCCGCAATCTCGCGCAGGTGACGCTCACGCCCAGCGCCCATGCCACCATCTCCGTGGGGCAGAACGGGCAGGGCAAGACGAACCTGCTGGAGGGGCTCTACTTCCTCGCCACGCTCAAGCCGCTGCGCGCCGGGCGCCTGTCGGAGCTGGTGCGCTGGGGCACCCAGACGGCGCGCGTGTCCGGCCGCTTCCTCCTCAAGGGAGCCGAGCGCGAAATCGCCGTCGAGGTCGGCGGCGGCACGCGGCAGGCCTTCGTGGACGGAAAGAAGGCGGCCAGCCTGGAGGAGTACTTCGGCGGCGTCTCCGTGGTGGCCTTCACGCCGGATGATTTGGAGGTGGTGAAGGGCGGGCCGGACTCACGTCGCGGCTTCCTGGACCGGGCGGTGTTCAACCGCTTCCCCGCGTACCTCCGGGAGAGCCGCGAGTACGCGCGCGCGCTGAAGAACCGCAACCGGCTCCTGCGCGAGGGCGGCGCGGCGGACCCGGCCTACCTGGACGCCTACGACGAGACGCTGGCCAAGGCCGGGGCGCGCATCTACGCGCGGCGGCGGGCGCTGATGGCGGAGCTGGCGCCGCGCGCCCAGGCGACCTTCGCCTCGATTGGTCGCACGGTGGAGCCGGCCTCGTATGGCTATCACCCGGCGCACCTGGGCGGGGACTTCGCCGCGGCGGATGAGGCCTCGCTGGCCCTGGCGCTGCGCGAGTCGCTGGGCGAGCGCCTGCGCAGGGATTTGGACCGGGGCTTCACCTCGGTGGGACCGCACTCGGACGACGTGACGGTGACGCTGGGCGGCCGCAGCGCCCGGGCCTATGCGAGCCAGGGGCAGCAGCGGGCGCTGGTGCTCGGCTGGAAGATTGCTGAAATCGAGAATCTGGAGACGAGCATGGGCTTCCTGCCGCTGCTCATGCTGGACGACGTGTCGAGCGAGCTGGACCCGGAGCGCAACGCCTACCTGATGGACTACCTGGCGAAGAGCGGCGCGCAGGTGTTCCTGTCCACCACGGATGGCTCGCTGGTGCGCGGGGCCGCGGCGGAGGACACGCTGTGGCTCTCCGTGCACGCGGGGCAGGTGACGACCCGGGACGCGGACGTCCCCGTCGAGGGCTGACGACTCACGGCGCCGAGCGGCGCCGGTGCCAGGGCCAGTGCACGTTCATCCGCCGGGCGTGGTGCGGGCGCCGGGGCGGCAGGTCTTCCTGCCGGACGTGCTCGAAGAAGGCGAAGCGGTACTCGGCCCAGAGCACTCCAAAGGCCACCGCGAACAAGAAGGTCCCCAGGCTCAGCCACCACACGGTGCCGGTGGCGACCGCGACAGTGGCGAGGGCCAGCAGCCCCAGGCTCAGGCCCAGGGAGATTTCCCGCAGCTTCTTCGACTCGCTGAAGGCCATGCCCATGGACACGAGCGCCATGGCGAGCAGCCCTATCGCCACGCCGTAGGCCGTGCGTGCGTACAGGCTGGCAATCGACAGGAGGAAGAGGCCGAAGCCGAATATCGCGAGTCCCCCATCCATGTGTCGCCTCCTCGTGTGGTGACTTCTCCCAGAAGCGGGAGGAGGGGACGGGCGGGTCGCCGTGTCCCGGTGGGGTGATGACTGGAACATGCGGACACGAGGGGCACCAAGGGACTCCCCCTGGGCTCGCGCCCGGTGAAATTGATTGTCGACGGGGCACTCGACCTGCCCTTTTCCGGACGGGGAATGCGGCGGCGAGACGGCGATATCAGGCGGCTCGGTCGTGAGACCTGGAAGGTTCAGTGTCGAGCATCCGCCGTCCTGGGGTGGAGGGAGGGGTGGATAGTGGACGTTTTATCGCGCGGAATTCCTTGCGGCGCCGCTCCTGGTGTCGCATGACTTGCCCGCACAAGGCCGGAAGTGCCGACGCGAAGAAACGGTGCCATGTCGAGGATGACGCTGCTGCTCGTGTTGCTCGCATCCCTGGTGGGCTGCCGCCGCGTGAGCTTCGAGGACTCCGTGTTGTCCAAGCCGGAGGTGCGCTACCGCGTGGGCGAGCTGCCCAAGCACTGGCGCCGGGTCTGGCTGGAGGACAACGATTTGGCCTTCGCCGAGGAGGGCACGGGCCGCGCGGTCTCCATCAACGCGACGTGCAAGGGGCACGACGACCCGCCGCTCCCGGTCCTCACGCGGCATTTGCTGATGGGCTTCACCGAGCGCCAGGAGGTGTCCAGCCACCTCATCGCCATGGACGGGCGCGAGGCGCTGCGCAGCCGCTACCTGGCGAAGATGGACGGGGTGCCCGTGGAGCTGGAGCTGGTGGTGTTGAAGAAGGACAACTGCGTCTTCGACTTCTCCTACGTGGCGCCGCCGGGGCTCGCGGCCGAGCGCATGCCGGACTTCGACGCGTTGCTCGCGGGCTTCGAGTCGGAGCACTTCGGATGAGCCCCTCGGCGGAGGCGGAGGCGCCGGAGGTGGTGGAGGTCGCTGCACAGGAGCGCCCCAGCGTGGTGGAGCGCGCGAAGCAGCGGCTGGAGTCGCTGGGCGCGATGACGCAGATGACGGGGCAGGTGCTCAGCCGCGCGGTGCGGCCTCCGTTCGACGGCGCCGCGCTCATCTTCCAGGTGGAGACGCTGGGGGTGCGCTCGCTGCCAATCGCGCTGCTCACGGCGACGTTCGCCGGGCTCGTCATCTCGTTGCAGTTCGGCTACTTCCTGGCGCGCTTCGGCGTGCAGTACACGGTGGGGCGCGTGGTCGTCCTCACGCTGTTCCGGGAGCTGGCGCCGGTGTTGACGGCGCTCACGGTGGGCGCGCGCCTGGGCAGTGGCATGGCGGCGGAGCTGGGGGCCATGACGGTGACGGAGCAGGTGGACGCCATCCGCGCGCTGGGGGCGGACCCGCTGCGCAAGCTGGTGGTGCCCCGCGTGCTCGCGTGCCTGCTGGTGATGCCGGTGCTCACGGTGTTCGCGGACGTGGTGGGCCTGGTGGCGGGCGCGCTGGTGGTGAACGCGCAGTACGCCATCTCGCTGGACCTGTTCTTCCAGGGCGCGCTGGACGCGGTGTTCATGATGGACTTCGTGTCCGGCGTGTTCAAAGGCGCGGTGTTCGGCTTCATCATCGGGCTGGTGGGCTGCTTCAAGGGCCTGACGGTGGAGGGCGGCACGGAGGGCGTGGGGCGCGCGACGACGCAGACGGTGGCGATTACCTCCGTGGCGGTGTGCCTGGCGGACTTCTTCATCACCAAGGTGACGTTGTACCTGTGACGCGACATGGCCTTCTCCCACCGCAAGAAGGAAGCACCCACGTTCGAGTTCCACCGGCCCACGCCGGGCGAGCAGCTCATCCACTTCGAGCACCTCCAGAAGGCGTTCGGCGCCAAGCGCGTCTATGACGACCTGGAGCTGGACGTGCGTGCGGGGGAGACGCTGGTGGTGCTGGGGGGCTCGGGCACGGGCAAGAGCGTGTTGCTCAAGTGCCTCATCGGGTTGCAGCGGCCGGACGCGGGACGCATCCTCTTCCAGGGCCACGACGTGACGGGCTTCTCGGAGGAGCAGTTCATCCCGGTGCGACGGAACGTGGCGATGGTGTTCCAGGGCGCGGCGCTGTTCGACTCGTTGAGCGTGGGGGAGAACGTGGCGTATCCGCTGCGGGAGCACTTCCCGGACATGCCGCTGGACGAGGTGCGGCAGCGGGTGGCGGAGAAGCTGGCGTTGGTGAACCTGCCGGGGACGGAGCGGCTGATGCCGTCGGACCTGTCGGGCGGCATGAAGAAGCGCGTGGGGTTGGCCAGGGCCATCGCCACCAACCCGGAGGTCATCCTCTGGGACGAGCCCACGACGGGGTTGGACCCGGTGACGACGCAGTCCATCAACTCGATGATCAACTCGATGAAGAAGAAGCTCGGCTGCACCTCCATCGTCGTGACGCATGACCTGGTGAGTGCGTTCGCGGTGGGGGACCGGATGGCGATGCTGGCCAACCGGCGCATCGTCCAGGTGGGGACGCGGGACGAGTTCCGGCGCTCCAAGGTGCCGGAGGTGCGGGCGTTCCTGGATGCGCGCCGGGTCGAGCTGGAGCCCGGAGGCATGTCATGAGCCTGTTCACGTCCTCGTCGGGCGAGAAGCGGCTGGCGTTGCGCGCGGGGCTGTTCGTGGCCATCGGCCTGGCGGTGGCGGGCGTGGTGGTGTTCTTCATCGGCCAGGAGTCGCGGCTGTTCCAGCGGCAGATGACCTACCGGGCGTACTTCACCAACGTGCAGGGCTTGAGTGACCAGTCCCCGGTGTGGCTGGGGGGGCTGGAGGTGGGGAAGGTGACGGGCATCTACTTCTCCGAGGACCCGAAGGACCCGAAGCTGGAGGTGCGGCTTCAGGTGGCGTCGAGGTACGCGGACCGCGTGAAGGAGGACTCGCTGGCGCAGCTCACGAGCATGGGCGTGCTGGGGGACAAGGCGGTGGACATCTCGCTGGGCAGCCCCACGTCGCCGCCGGTGGAGCCGGGCGGGGTGTTGTCGTCCTCCACGAGTGGAGACCTGTCCAACCTGCTCAAGAGCGCCAGCGAGGTGATGGACAACTCGGTGGCCATCAGCAAGTCGTTGCTCAAGACGGTGGACGCGTACGGGGACCCCCAGCTCGCCAAGGACGTGCAGCGGAGCATGGCGTCGCTGCGGGGGTTGTTGGAGCAGGTGGAGAAGGGGGACGGGGTGCTGCATGCGCTCATCTACGACAAGGAGGCGGGGCGCGAGGTGCGCACGCTGATGGCGAACGCGTCGAGCGCGGCGCAGCGGGTGGACGGCGCGGTGGGACATTTGGAGGCGCTGCTGCGCGAGGTGCGCACGGGTGACGGCACGGCGCACGCGCTCATCTACGGAGACGAGGGCGCGATTGCGCTGCGGGAGCTGGGCTCGGCGGCGGGGCAGCTGGCGGGGCTGATTGAGGACGCGAAGAAGAGCCCGAACGGGGCGGTGCACCAGCTGGTGTACGGCGATGCGAGCGGGATGTTCGCGGACCTGGGCAGCGCGGCGGAGGACCTGAAGAAAATCACGGCGACGGTGGCCAAGGGCGAGGGCACGCTGGGCGGGCTCATCAGCGACCCGACTGTCTACGAGGACCTGCGCGAGGTGCTGGGCAACGTGAAGCGCAACCGCATCCTCCGGGCGCTGGTGCGCTTCTCGTTGGACAACAGGAAGGACCTGGACCAGATGGGCAAGGTGCAGCGCGTGGAGCCCAAGGCCGAGGCACCGAAGCCGGCGGAGCCCGTGGTCGCGCCTGTGCCCGTGGATGCGGCGCCCGCCCCGGTGCCCGCGGCGGAGTAGCTCGGGTCAGCGGGTGGGCAGCTCGCGGAGGGCCCGACGAGGCCTGGTGCGCCCGTAATGCCAGCAGGGTCATGAGTCTGGGCGCACCGCGAACCAAACCTGAATGCACACTTGCGCGCCTTCGGCGTGGCATGCGGGTCTGATGAGGGCAGGTCTTCCTGCGTCGTTCCGGACGGTGGCTGGTTGCACACCGCGCTCCGTGATAGCGATTCCGGTGTGCCTCGCTCCCGGCTCGCCGTCGCCCTGGAACGGTATCCCCTGCGCCACCAGCTTGAGGAGGCTGACTGTGGCCCCGCGTGTCTGGAGATGGTCTCCGCGTACCACGGCGCCACGCACTCGCTCGCCGCGCTCAAGGAACTCGCGCACGTGCAGGTGGTGGGCACGTCGCTGCCGGACCTCGCCAGCGCCGCCGAGCAGGTGGGCTTCAAGGTCCGCGCCTTCCATGTCGAGGACCCCTCCGAGTTGGAGGACGAAGAAGGCCAGGCGCTCCTCCCCGGCATCGCCCACTGGGAGGACAACCACTTCGTCGTCCTCTACTCCGTCACTCCCAAGGAGGCCGTCATCGGAGACCCCGCCCAGGGACTCCGACGCATCCCTCGCGCGAAGCTCGGTGAGTACTGGGACGGCATCCTCCTCTCGCTGGAGCCCACCGACGCGCTCTTTCGTCCCGCGCCGCTTCCTGTCGCCACCGTCCCTTCACGTCGTCTCGGTGCGCTGAGCCGCTTCGGCCGGGGGCTGCTGCGCTACCGCCTGCTGTTGTTCCAGGTGTTCGTCACCACCGTGCTCCTCCAGGCACTGGCGCTCGCGCAGCCCCTGCTCATCCAGGGGCTCGTCGACAAGGCGGTGGGCGGCCGGAACGTGTCCCTGCTCACGGCCATTGGCGTGGGCCTCGGTGTGCTGCTCGTTGCTCAAATCGCCGTCGCGATTGCTCGCGGCGCGGGGCTCTTCCTGTTGTCCCGAGGCTTCTCCGCCCTCCTGCTCGCGCGGTTCTGGAAGCGTCTGCTGTCCCTGCCCGTGACGTTCTTCGCCCGGCGCCACCGCGGTGATTTGCTCAAGCGCATCGAGGACCACCAGCGCATCCGCCGCGTCCTCCAGGGCGCTTCGGTGTCCGTGTTGCTCGACCTGGTGATGCTCGTGGGCTACGGCGTCGTGCTCTTCCTCTACGACGCCACCGTGTTCGGCATCTTCGCCGCCTGCGCGACGCTGTACTCGCTGTGGACGCTGGTGCTCATGCCCCGGCGCACCGTGCTGGACCACCAGCGCTTCCGGGTGGCAGCCGAGGCGAGCCGGCTGGAATTGCAGATGCTCGGCGGCATCCAGACGCTCAAGGCCTGCGGCGCCGAGCGCCAGGTGCGCACCCGCTGGGAGAAGCTCCAGGCCCGCGAGGCCGAGGCCGCGCGCCGCATCTGGCTGCATGACACCGTCCACACCTCCGGCGCGCAGCTCGTCAACCAGTCCATGTACGTGGGCATCCTCGTCTACGAGGCCCACCTCGTGCTCCAGGGCCAGCTCACGCTGGGGCAGATGGTCGCCACGCTCGCCATCCTCGGCCTCGCGCTTGCGCCGATGCAGAACCTGGTGATGTTCATCCACCAGCTCCAGGACGTCGTCATCTCCCTGCGCCGCGTGGACATCGTCTACGAGTCCCAGCCCGAGCTGCGCGACGACACCGCCCCCGTCACCGGCGCGCTCACCCAGGCCCCCGAGCTCCGACTGGAGGGCGTCACCTTCCGCTATGGCTCGCCCAACGAGCGGCCCGTGCTGGACAACGTGAGCTTCACCCTGCCGGCGGGGAAGATGACGGCGATTGTCGGCCGCTCGGGCGCGGGCAAGACGACGCTCACCCAGGTGCTCTACGGCCTCTATCGCCCCGAGCAGGGCCGCGTCCTCTACGACGGCCAGCCCCTGGAGACGTTCGAGCCGACGGCGCTGCGCCGCTCGGTGGCCTTCGTCTTCCAAAAGACGGACATCTTTGACGGCACGTTGGCGGAGAACATCGCGCTGGGGGACGAGGCCCCGGACCCGGAGCGCCTGCTGCACGCCGCGCGCACCGCGTGCCTGGACGAATTGCTCGCGCTGCCCAACGGCCTGAAGACGCGGATTGGCGAGGCGGGCGTGCGGCTGTCCGGAGGCGAGGAGCAGCGGCTCCAGCTCGCGCGCGCCATCTACCGGCAGCCGCGCGTGATGTTCCTCGACGAGGCCACCAGCCACCTGGACGCGGCGCTGGAGCGCGCGATTACCGAGGCCCTCCAGCGCGAGGCGGCGGGGCGCACGCTCGTCGTCGTGGCCCACCGGCTGTCCACCGTGCGCCGCGCGGACAAGATTGTCGTGCTCGACAAGGGCCGCGTCGTCGAGGAGGGCACCCACGACGAGCTGGTGGTCCTGCCGAACGGCCGCTACCGCGCGCTCGTCGAGAACCAGATGGAGCAGCGATGAAGCCCGAGCCCGGCCATGACGTGGACGACGTCGACGAGGAACCCGTGATGACGGACGAGCTGCGCGCGGTGATGCACCCGCGTCCGCACCGGGTGCTGCTGTTCACCGCCGTGCTCGTCGTGGTGCTTGGCGCACTGGCGTGGCTCGCAACCCGCACGGTGCTCGCGTCACTGTGGCGATGAAGCGCGCCGCGCATGCCGGACCAGCGTCCGCGTGAGGTGTCCCGCCACGTCCGTCCCCGCGCCCGCGTCGAACCCCAGGAACATGGGCGAGCCGTTCAGCTCCAGGAACTTGAGCTCCCCATCCAGGCCGCGCTTCAAGTCCAACCCCGTCCACCTCAGGCCCAACACCTCGCACGCCCTCACGCACTGTCGAGCCACCTCCGCCGGCAGCACCACCTGCTCCATCCGCTCCTCGTTCTGCCGGAAGTCGAGCGCGGACGTGACGATGCGCAGGGAGGCGATGACCTCGCCATCCAGCACGTACACACGCAGGTCCTCGCCGGGCAGCAGCTCCTGGAACGTCACCGGCGCGGCGGCCAGCGCGGCGAGCCTCTCCTCCGTGAGGTCCTCCGGCAGCAGCTCCCGAGTGGCGGCGCCCCCCAGGATGGGCTTGTAGGCCACGCGCCCGTTCGCGGCGAAGCGGCGCACCGCCTCCGCGTCATTCGTCCACAGCGTCCGAGGCACCGGCAGCCCCGCGCCCTTGAGCGCCGCGAGCTGCGCCGGCTTGTGCAGCACCCAGTCCGCGGAGGGCGGGTTGTACAGCGGCACGCCCAGCCGCTCCCACCGCCCGATGAGCCCCAGCAGCAGCGCGGCCTTCTCACGGAACGCGGTGAGCGTGGTGCGCCAGTCCTCCGTCATGGCCTCCTCGGCATCCACCATGAAGGCCAGCGGGTGCGCGTGCAGGCCGCGCAGATACACGGCGGCGGGACGCCCCACGGCGCGCCCGTCCACGAGGATTCCGTCCAACGCCTCCGTGAGCGATATCCGCGTCTCGTCGGGGAAGGCCAGCGTGTCGACGATGGCGCTGTCCACGCCCTCCGCGCCCAGGCGCCGCGCCATCTCCTGGACGTGCGCGTCCTCGCGCGAGCCCACCAACACCACCCCGCCTGTCCCCGCCGCTGGCATCATGGTTTGAGAGCGAACCAGATGCCCCGCAGGGCCGCCAGCACCATGCACCGCGTCAATCGCGCGTGCCCGGGTCTCCGTCCTTCGTCTCCTCGCCCACCGCCATCGTCGTTATCTGTCCGGGCTTGGGCTTCTTCGGACCCGGCTTGGCCTGCTCCCGTGTGGGCACCAGGTCCTTCACGAACAGCCCGCGTGAAGCTTTCGCCCTGCGCCCCAGTGTTTCACGTTGTTTCATGTCGGCCTCCTGCGTCGAAGAGTGTGTCGCCGCGCGGCAAGACGCCACTTCAACCCAGACATGGCTTGTCCGACAGGGAGGGGCTCTCCTGACCCGTTTGACGTAAGGGGAATCATTCATAAATATCCCGGTTCCCCCGCATTTTCCGAGGAGTCGGGAATGTCTCGTATCGTTGCTCGTCGTGGCGGCCGTTTCGCGGTTCTCGTCGGCACCATCGCCGCGCTGTCCGGCTGTTCCAACGCTCCTCCGGAGGCGCAGGGCGAGCCCACGCCTCCCGCGACGGAGGAGCAGCCCACGCAGCAGGTGCTCAACGCCCGTGGCTGTGGCGTGAATCCGTCCGCCGAGGAGATGGCGGAGATGGAAGGCCGCTTCGCCATGGAGCGCGCGGTGTCTGACTTCGCGCGCGCGAATGGCTCGGTGACCATCCCCACCTACTTCCATGTCATCAACAAGGGCACGGGCGTGGCGAACGGCGACATCACCGCCGCCATGATTACCAACCAGATGAACGTGCTGAACGCCGCGTACGCGAACACGCCGTTCAAGTTCACGCTGACGGCGACGGACCGCACCACCAACACCACCTGGTACAATCTGGCCTCCGGCTCGTCGGCCGAGCGCGCCATGAAGACGGCGCTGCGCAAGGGCGGCAAGAACGCGCTCAACATCTACAGCGCGAACCTGAGCGGCGGCCTGCTGGGCTGGGCGACGTTCCCCTCCAGCTACGCCAGCAACCCGACGATGGACGGCGTGGTGATTCTGTACTCCAGCGTCCCCGGCGGCAGCGCGTCGCCGTACAACCTGGGCGACACGGGCACGCACGAGGTCGGCCACTGGCTGGGCCTGTACCACACGTTCCAGGGCGGCTGCTCCGGCTCGGGTGACTCGGTCAGCGACACGCCGGCGGAGGCCTCTCCCGCGTACGGCTGCCCCACGGGCCGCAACACCTGCTCCTCCACGGGCAACGACCCCATCACCAACTTCATGGACTACACCGACGACTCCTGCATGAACACGTTCACCGCCGGCCAGTCGGCCCGCATGGACTCGCAGGCCCTCACCTACCGCTGAAGCGGGGTGTTGGACAGCCGTTGACGAAGTCGCGACGCCGGGGCGCTCATCACGCTCCGGCGTCGTCGTTTTCAGTGACTTCCTCCGGAGACCTGGGCTCCAATCCGCGCCCATGCAAGCGCTCGCCCTCCGTGAGGCCCGTTTCCTGGATGTGCTCCGGCGACTCATCGCCCTGACGCCCAAGCTGCAGAACAACCCGGGCGCGGGGCTGGTGCCAGAAGAGCGGCTCGCCGCGCAGGTGGTGCTGGACACGCTGGGGCCGCACATCGCCAGCGGCTTCATCCAGGCCGAGTCCCTGGCCTCCGCCGGCAACGAGTCCCGCCCCAGCCTGGTGCTCACCGTGAAGGGCACGGGCGAAGGCGCGGTGGGCTTCGTCGGCGCGCACTTCGACGTCGTCCCCGCGGACCAGCAGGCCGAGGGCTGGGAGCACAGCCCCTTCCAACTGCACGAGGGCCCGGACGGGCTGCTCTACGGACGCGGCGTCACGGACTGCCTGGGCCATGTCGCGGTGGCGACGGACCTGCTCGCGCAGCTCGCGGAGTCGGGCGTGCGTCCGCGCCGCACGCTGAAGGTGGTGCTCATCGCCAACGAGGAGTCGTCCGATTTGCCGGGCCTGGGCCTGGGCTACGTCGCGGAGCAGGGGCGGCTCAAGGACCTGGCCGGGCAGCCGGTGTACTGGCTGGACAGCGCGAACTTCGGCCCCACGCTGGGCACCGCGGGCATCAGCCTGTGGTCGCTGAAAGTCACGGGCGTGGGCGGCCACTCGGGCATGCCGCAGAACTGCGTCAACGCGCTGGAGCTGGCCATGGCCGCGTCGCTGGAGCTGTCGCGCTGGTTCCATGCGCGCTACCCGCCCTCCGACGACGAGAAGCGCTGGGGCTTCCTGGCCACCTCCAGCCTCAAGTCCACGGTGGTGGAGGCCGCCAACGCCAAGGAGACGAAGATTCCCTCGGACGTCACCGTGCGCGGCGACATCCGCCTCACGCCGTTCCACGATTTGGCCGAGGTGCGGCGGGCCACCGAGGACTTCATGAAGGCGCTGGACGCGCGGCTGGAGCGCGACGACGTGCCGCCGGGCTTCCCGCGCACGCGCACCGCGGACGGCCGGCGCGGCACGCTGTCGCTGCGCTTCGAGGGAGGAGGCACCGAGGGCATCGCCTGCAAGCTGGACTCGCCGGGCCTCCAGGCGCTGAAGGACGCGATGAAGCAGGTGCGGGGCGTGGACGCGCAGCCCTTCTCGCTCACCGGCTCGCTGCCGCTGGTGAGGGACCTGCAGCGTCAGGGCTGCGACGTGCAAATCACGGGTTTCGGAGAGATGAAGTACTACCACGCGCCCAACGAGCAGGCGCACCTCCAGGACTTCCGCCAGGGCTTCTCCATCCTCCGCGAACTGCTCGAGCGGCTGTGAGCGGGCCAGGCCAGGGTTACAGTGGGACATCCACAGCTTCGGCCCGCGTCGGGCCGGAGCGCTGCCGAGGAGCGGTGACGCCGTGAGAGATTTGCTGATGATTCCGGGGCCGGTGGAGTTCGAGCAGGAGGTGCTCCAGGCGCTCGGCGCTCCCTCCTATGGCCACACGGACCCGGCCTTCATCGCCATCTTCGGCCGCGCGCTGAAGCGGCTGCGCGAGGTGAGCCTCGCCCCCGGCGCGCAGCCCTTCGTCGTCTCCGGCTCCGGCACGCTCGCCATGGAGCTGGCGGTGGCCAACCTGGTGGAGCCCGGTGACGCCGCCCTGGTGGTGAACACGGGTTACTTCAGTGACCGGATGGCGAAAATCCTGGAGCGGCATGGCGCGAAGGTGACGCACGTGCGCGCTCCTCCCGGTGACGCGCCGACGGTGGAGGAGGTGGAGGCACAGCTGAAGCGCGGCGGCTTCAAGGTGATGACTGTCACGCACGTGGACACGTCCACCGGCGTGCTGACGCCCGTGGAGGGCCTGTCGCGGGTGGCGCGCGAATTGGGCGTGCTGTCGGTGGTGGACGGCGTGTGCGCCACGGCGGGCGAGGCGTTCCACCAGGACGCGTGGGGCGCGGACGTGTACCTCACCGCGAGCCAGAAGGCGGTGGGCGTGCCGCCGGGGCTGGCGCTGCTCACCGTGGGGCCGCGCGCGCTGGAGGCGTGGCGGAAGCGCCGCGTGCCGGTGGCCAGCGTGTACTCCGACTGGGCGGAGTGGCTGCCCATCATGGAGGCGTACGAGGCGGGCAAGCCGGCCTACTTCGCCACGCCGCCCGTCAACCTCGTGTGCGCGCTGGACGTGAGCCTGGGGCAGATTCTCGCCGAGGGACTGGAGGCCCGCTTCGCCCGGCACCAGCGCCTGGCGCGCGCCTTCCGTGCCGCGTGGCGGGGGCTGGGCCTGCGCATGCTGCCGGTGTCCGAGGCGGTGACGGCGAACACGCTGAGCGCTGTGTACTACCCGGACGGCGTGGACGCGTCGCTGGTGGGCCGCGTGAAGGCGGAGGGCGTGGTGGTGGCCGGTGGACTCCACCCCGACCTCAAGACGCGCTACTTCCGCGTGGGCCACATGAACCGCGTGGGCCCCGCGGACTTGCTGACCACCGTGGGGGCCGTGGAGCGCGCCCTGCTCGCTGCGGGATATCGCTGTGAGCCCGGTGCGGGCCTCGCCGCCGCCGAGGCCTCTCTCACCGCTCGATAAGCCCGCACTCCCTGGGTCCCCCGCACCCTGGACGCGGCGTGTCCTCTCGGGTCCTGGGAGTGAAATGTGCCCGAAATCCAAGGGGTTCGTGTGGTGGATGAACCCTTCCACGGACCCTGGGGCGTGCTGGAATCATTCGACAGGGGTAGAAAAGTATGAGAGGGTTGGCATCTAGGAAGTGGGGGGAAGCCGGCGAAATCTGAAAATCCATCGGAAACGCCGGACGTGTCCCCTGAGTCGAGGCAGTGCGAGTCCCCTCGGGGGAGACGACCATGTACGTAGGTACGGAAGCGAGCAGTGGCGGCGGGGCGGCGTGGGAGCTGGAGCAGCGCCGCTTGGCGGCGACGGACGAGGACCAGGCGCGGGGCATGTTCTTCCAGGGCTCCCTGCACGTCATCGCGTACCTGGGCGGTGACGGCGCGGTGGCGCGGTGCAAGGGCGTGGCGGGGGTGTGGGAAATCAACCCGTTCCACCTGTACTCGGTGTCGCGCTACCTGCGGATGGTGTCCACGGCGGCGCGGCTGCTGGGCCCGCAGCTCAACGGCTTCGAGAGCGTGCTGGGCCGGATGGGCTCGCAGGCGACGAATGACTTCCTGGCGTCGCTGTTCGGCCGGCAGCTGCTGGCGGAGGCCGCGGGCAGTCCTCGCATGTTGCTCGACTCGCTGGGTGACGCGTACCGCATGGCGGTGAGCTACGGCGAGCGGTACCCCTTGTGGACGGGTGAGCGCAGCGCGCGCTTCATCATGCGCCGCGACTTCATGCCGGCCGCGTACCACGAGGGCGTGCTGCGCGGCGCGCTGGAGGCGGTGGGCGCGCGCGACGTGCGGGTGAGCGGCCGGCAGGTGGCGTTGCTGGACAGCGAATACGAGCTGTCCTGGCGGTAGCAGGGAGTCCGCCGCGGCGGCCCGTGAGCTGGGCGCGCCGCGTGTGGGAGGCCGAGGGCGTCAGTTCGCGTCGTTGACGGCGAGGAGAGGCAGGGCTTCCAGTCCGCTGCCGCCGCCGAGGCTCTCGGTGGAGGAGACGAAGGGCTGGGGCACCACCCGCGCCGTGTCCAGGGCCGGGGTGACGTCCACCAGGGCATCGATGAGCGCCTTGAGCACCATGAAGTGCTGCGTGTCCACGCCTTCGATGGAGGCGAGGATGAAGCGGTGCTCGGGTGTCTGGAGGCCCTTGAGGACGCGGTTGAGTGCAATCGCGGCGCGGCGCTCCTCGTTGGCGGCGAGCTTGAGGACGTTGCCGACGGAGGGGCGGAAGCCAGGCGGCGGGGTGAACCGGGCGTCGTCCTCGCGGACGGCGGTGCCTCCCAGGTTCGTCACGGTGGTCGACAGCAGGGCGGCGTGGGCTTCGTGGTCCTGCTGGAACTCGGTGGCGAGCGCGAGCGCGAGCGCGGCCAAATCCCTTTCCTCCTGGGGGCGCCAGGGGGCGTCGCGCGCGTCGGTGAGGATGACGGCGCTTTGGGCGTAGGCGTCGAGGAGGGTGTACTCGGCGACGAGCAGGGTGTTGAGGGCGCTGGCCTCGCGGGCGCGGTCGATGGGGCCGAGCTGGTGTTGGGAGTCGGAGCGCTCCAGGGCCTCGCAGGCGGGGAGCGTGGAGGCGGCCGTCGCGGCGGCGAGGACCTGGAGGAGCTGGCGGCGGGCGAGGACGGAGTCGGGGTGGTTCTGGGTCTTCATGGGGTGGGGCTCCTCACCGTGTGACGTCGTAGAAGGGCAGGTCCGTCTCGTCGTCGAGGCCGGGTGCGCCGTCGACGGTGATGGCGAAGGACCTGGGGACGAACCGGGCCGCCACGGGGGCGAGCGCGTCGGCGGGCTGGTTGACGGTGGAGGCGGGGGGCGTGACGAAGCCGCTCGCGGCCAGGTTGAGGACGACGAAGTGCTGGGACTCCACCGCGCCGATGGCGGCGGCCAATTCCGCGTTGTCCGCGAGCACGAGGGACTTCTGCGCGTCGGTGTAGCCGATGGCGGCGGCCTTCTCCGCGTTGGTGGCCAGGTCGATGACGTTCTTGATGCCAGGCACGAAGTCCGCGGGGACTTGCGCGGTGCCCTCGCCCACGTCGTCGACGCCGGCCAGGCGGGTGATGTAGCGCGCGAGTCTTTCGGCGTGCTCGGTGTGTTGCTGGCGGAAGTGCAGGGCGATGGCCTTGACGATGCCCTGGAACGGGAAGAGCGGGTCGGTCGGGGTGGCGGTGTCGAGCACGCTGACCGCGGCGTCGTAGGTCTTGATGGCGTTGCGTTCAGCGGTGAGCAGCGCCTTGAGGGGCGCGAGGTCATCCTGGGGTGACAGGGCCAGGGCGGGAGTGGCGCGGGTGAGCAGGCCCGTGGCGAGGCCAAGGCTCGCGGCGGCCGTGGCGCGTCTCAGAGCGGCACGGCGAGAGAGTTCTTCGGTCATGGGTCCATCCGAGGAGGCGGTCGGAAGTGGTGGATGCCGGGCGCCCCCTGAAGCCCGGCACGGGCGCATACGCCGAAGGTGTGGAGGGGGATTTTCCGGCGCGCGGTGGAATCGCCGACGGCGGCGTCCGCGTGACACACGGCGCGAGGCCCTTAGGTCTCCGGGGCGGGCCCCCGTTCGTCGGTGGACCGTGTCAATGGATTGGAGTCCGCTCCAGGATGCTGGAGTGGGACGGGGTGGCACCTGGACACTGTCGCGTCACGGGCGTCCGGGAGTGACTCCAGGGCATGTGGGGGCGGCGAGGGGCTGGGGGCCCTCCACCGTGACGCGAGCACCAGCAGGAGCGCTCGCCTCCTCCGTCGCTCCGCTCGAAATCACGGAGCTTGAGACATCGCGAGTCTCAATCCACCCGTCGCTCCCTGGAATCCAGAGATGCAATCCCGCGCCGAGCCGCATATTGGCCAGTGCTCAACAACCCCACGGCCCGAACGAAACGGGCATGGGACACGGCGGCTGTTTCACGAGAGAGGAATGACGCCAGCGTCGGGAGCGCGCGCTAGTCTCGACGCTCGACGGAAGAAGTCCGGGTGTGGCGCGTCGCACGGGGCCTGCTGGGCGCGTGCAAGCGGGCGCGGGCGGGTTGCCGCGACAAGGAGGCGAGTGAGTGACTGGGCCGTTGCTGGTGGTGGATGACGACGCGGACCTGCGCGAGGCGCTGGAGGAAGTCCTGCGCGACGCGGGCTACGAGGTGATGGGCGCCAGCAACGGAAAGCACGCGCTGGACGTGCTCGGCGCCACCCGCGAGCTCCCCATCCTGGTGCTGCTCGACATGATGATGCCCGTCCTGGATGGCGCCGGCTTCGCCCGCGCCATGCGCCAGGTGCCAGAGTGGCGCGACATCCCCGTGCTCGTCTTCTCCGCGTCCGCCAACGCCCGCCAGGTCGCCGAAGAGATTGGCGCGTGCGGACACCTGCGCAAGCCCGTGGACGTGGACACGCTGCTGGACGCCGTCCGCAAGCACCAGGCGTCCTGAAGCGCTCGCGACGTCTGCCCGCTCTCCGACATGCCGGCACACCCAGGGCAGCCAGGCGCAATGCCCGTTTGACGCTTCGCGAGGGGGGCTGGTAAGTGCCCACTTAACACGCAAGCTTCGACGGAGGTCAGATGCACACCAACGCGCTCACGCTGCTCATGATGCAGCTCATCGTCATCATCGGCGTGTCGAGACTGATTGGGCGTGGAACGCGCTGGTTGGGCCAGCCGCTGGTCATCGCGGAGGTGGTGGCGGGCATCGTCCTGGGCCCCTCGCTGCTCGGGTGGCTGGCGCCGGACCTGATGAACGCGCTGTTCCCCACCGACTCGCTGCCCGTGCTGAAGATGCTCAGCCAGGTGGGCCTGGTGCTGTTCATGTTCCTGATTGGCCTGGAGCTGGACCCCAAGCTCCTGAAGGGCCGAGGCCACGCGTCGGTGGCCATCAGTCACACCAGCATCGTCGTGCCCTTCGCGCTGGGCGCGGTGGCGGCCGCGCTGTGGCTGTACAAGGACTTCTCCGACCCGAGCGTGCCCTTCTCGTCGTTCGTGCTCTTCATGGGCGTGGCGATGAGCATCACCGCCTTCCCGGTGCTCGCGCGCATCCTCACCGAGCGCGGCCTCCTGCAGTCGCGCATCGGCGCCATCGCGATTACCTGCGCGGCGGTGGACGACGTCACGGCGTGGTGCCTGCTGGCCTTCGTGGTGTCCATCGTCCGCGCCTCGAACCTGGCGCAGGCGGGGCTCACCACGGCGTTCGCCATGGGCTACATCGCCTTCATGCTGCTGGCGGTGCGGCCCTTCCTCGCGCGCCTGGGCGCCCGGGTGGCCAGCCGCGAGGGCCTGACGCAGAACGTGGTGGCGGGCACGCTGCTGTTGCTGCTGGCGTCCGCGTGGGCCACGGAGCTCATCGGCATCCACGCCCTCTTCGGGGCCTTCCTCTTCGGCGCCGTCATCCCCAAGGAGGGCGGTCTGGCGGAGGCGCTCTCGGAGAAGCTGGAGGACGTGGCGGTGGTGCTGCTGTTGCCCGTCTTCTTCGCCTTCAGCGGCCTGCGCACCCAGATTGGTCTGCTCAACACGCCCGAGGCGTGGCTCACGTGTGGCGCCATCATCCTGCTGGCCTGCGTGGGCAAGTTCGGCGGCAGCGCGGTGGCGGCGCGGCTGACGGGCATGCGGTGGCGCGAGGCGGGGGCCATCGGCATCCTGATGAACACGCGCGGCCTGATGGAGCTCATCGTCCTCAACCTGGGCCTGGACCTGGGCGTCATCTCGCCCACGCTCTTCACGATGATGGTGCTGATGGCGCTGGTGACGACGTTCATGACCACGCCGCTCCTGCAGCTGTTCTATCCGACGGAGGAGCTGGCCCGGGACAGGCTGGTGATGGACCCGCCCGCTCCCGCCGGCTCGACGCCCTACACGGTGTTGATGTGCGTCTCCCACCAGCAGGCGGGCCCCGGCATGGCCAGCCTCGCCAAGGCGCTGTCCGGGGGAGAGGGCGCGCAGTTGCACGCGCTGCACCTGGTGCATCCGGAGCGCGTGTCGCTGCGCACGGAGTCGGAGCCCCGAGCCTCGGAGCACGAGCCGGAGGGGGATGGCGCGCTCGCGCCGCTGCTGGGTCGGGCCAAGAGCCTGGGGCTGGCGGTGAGGCCCCTGTCCTTCGTGTCCACGGAGCCCGCGCAGGACATCTGCCGCACGGCGGAGGCGAAGCACGCGGACCTGGTGCTGCTGGGCTGGCACAAGCCGCTGTTCAGCCAGACGGTGCTGGGCGGCACGGTGCACGAGGTGATGCAGGCCGCGTCCGGCACCGTGGCGGTGCTGGTGGACCGGGGCCTGTCGGACATCAAGAAGGTGTTGGTGCCCTTCATCGGCAGCCGGCATGACCGCGCGGCGCTGAAGCTGGCGCGGCGGCTGATGCGGCAGTCCGGCGCGGAAATCACGGTGCTGCACGTGACGTCGCGGGAGAGCAACGGCGCGCGCGCGCAGGTGGACGAGCTGTTCCCGGCGGAGGAGGGCTCGGGCGTGCGGCTGAAGGTGGTGCAGCACGCGTCGCCCGAGGAGGCCGCGCTGGAGGAGGCTCGCCACGGAGGCCACGACCTGGTGGTGGTGGGCGTGGGCGCGCCGTGGGGCCTGGAGGACCGGGTGTTCGGTCTGCAGCGCGAGCGCATCGTCCGCGACGCCCCGGGCTCGCTGCTGGTGGTGCACGAGTCGGAGCCCGTGGTGGAGGCCGCCGCCGCGTCCCAGGCCGCCGCTCGCGCGGTGGCTTCGAGGAGCTGAGCGTCATGCACCTGGGCGCGACGCTGCGACTGCTGCGGGTGGACGCGGGCCTGTCCTTGAGGGACATGGCCCGCCGCATCGGCGTGTCGAGCGCGTACCTCAGCCGGGTGGAGCACGGCGTGGACGCGCCGCCCACGGCGGAGCGGCTGACGGCGATTGCTCGCGAGCTGGACGTGCCGCCCGCGCTGCTGATGGACGTGGCGAACCGGATGAGCCCGTACGTGTCCGAGTACCTGGAGGACGTGCCGGGCGCCGGGACGCTCTTCCTGGAGCTGGCACGGCGGCGCCTGTCGGGGTCACAGCTGGCCCGGGTGCGCGACTTCCTGGACGTGGAGTTCCCCGTGAGGGGCGGCCTGTCCGACGCGCCGGTGCCGGCGCTGGCGCCGCTGCTGGCGCCGGAGCGGGTGGTGCTCCAGCTCTCCTGCGGCGGCTGGGAGGACGTGCTGGACGTGGTGGCGGGACGGCTGGCCGCGACGCTGCCCGGCATGGACGCGGCGCGACTGGCGGAGCGGCTGCGCCAGCGGGATGACGAGTCCTCGTGCGCGGTGGGCGGCGAAGTCGCCGTGCCCCACGTCTTCCTCCAGGGCGCGGCGCCGGTGGCCGCGCTGGTGACGCTGGCGAAGGGCCTCCAGGTGGACACCCCGGACGGCCGGCCGCTGCGGCTGGTGGTGGCGGCGGTGGACGGCGAGCGCGGCCGCGTGCGGCTCACGCGCATGGCCCACGTGGCCCGGCTGGCGGCGCGCGGGCTGGCGGCGAGGCTCGACGAGGCCCGGCAGCCCGGACAGGTGCTCGCCGTGCTGGAGGAAATGGAAGCGCTGCGCTGACTCAAGGCCTCCGCTAGTCGCAATGCTGATCAGTTAGGTAGCCCTTGCATGGGGCTACCAAGCTGGTTGAGGGTGTGGCGATCTCGCTCTTGGAGATCGCTACATGGGGCTGGCTCAGGCCGTCCAGGGCGCCGCGTTGG
>NZ_JAKCFA010000012.1 GCF_024198215.1 Myxococcus qinghaiensis | reverse complement strand
CACAGCCGGTCGAACGCCCCCTCATCCGCAGAGGGCAAATACCCGAATGGACCTCTTCCCACGCGACCGCCTCCTTGAATGCGGTCGCGGCAGTATGATCCTTCTCGCCCTTAACTGATCGGCATTGGGTCTAGACGCTCGGAGAGGCCCCCACGACAACGCCATGGGGGCGCGCTCCCGAGTCACTCGACCCGTGACTGGCTACGGGTGATCACTGCTGGCGCTCAGCTTCAAGACCTTGCGCAGCAGCCCGAGAACCACTCGAGATGCAGCGTCGTGAATCTCCCCCCGAGCGAACTCAGGGGAATCACTCCCATGGCCCGCAGCCCGATGGCAGGCCGTGAGCGTAATCTCGACACGGGCGCGCTGTGCCTCGTCGAGAGGGATGGCGCAAGTCTCCAACTCACAGAGGGTACGTTCATGCAGTGCACGGAAGGTCTCTTCGCTCCAGTTCGAAGAAACCTCCTCGGCGGGACGATTCAAGTACGGGTTGCGCCAGTACTCGAACAACTCGAGCAACTTGGCATCAACATAGCCCTGGGATTGGAACGAAATCCCAAGCACGAGTTCGGCATGCTCGATGGCGGCTATCTCGGTGCACGATTGGGCATTTTCGAAGCAACTGCGGAGGAACGACACGGCTTCAACAGCCAACGCCTTGGGGCGCTGGTCGAGGTACGACGACTTACGAATAGACATCTAGCTTCTCCTGTTCCGGCGATTGAGGGGTCAGGTGCGACCACGAGAACGGCCGCCGGTCTGCCGTCTTCCAGACCCAAGATTGTGTTGGCGATCCGAGACCACCGGACCGGCGCAGCCGCACGGGCGCATGCGGCACCGCGCCGCGCTCCAGGAAGAAGGTTGCTCGTGAGCCCCTTCTCTCCTTCTCTTCTATCGCGTGATCACCTGGGTCTGATTCAATCAACTACTGGGCCGAAGCGCCGAAAACTTGCCCTCCACCACAGCTCATGACTTGCCGATCCACGGACTCATTTCTGGGTCATCTGGGACAGCACGCGGACGCATCTTCCGCGCTGACCTGTGCCGCTCGTCCTGTTCGCTTCATGGAAGGCGCTAGCCTCCGTCATGAGGAGGTGCCCGCTCGCCCGCGTCGTCTTCCCGCTCCGCGCCCAGTTCCATCAGTGGCAGCTCCACCGTGAAGAGGGAGCCTTCGCCCGGCGTGCTGTCCACGTGGACGGAGCCCGCGTGCGCGTCCACCAGCTGGCGGACGATGTAGAGCCCCAGCCCGAAGCCCGCATGCCGGCCCGCCGAGGGCACCTGCGCGAAGCGGTCGAAGATGCGCCGCTGCGCCTCCGGGGCGATGCCCTCGCCAAAGTCCCGCACCACCAGTCGCGCCCGCGCCAGCCCCGCCCGCTCCACCCGCACCATCACCGGATGGCCCGCGCCGAACTTCAACGCGTTGGACACCAGGTTCGTCACCACCCGGTCCAACCGCAGCCGGTCCCACTGCCCCACCAACCCCAGCTCCGCGTCGAAGACGAGCTTGCTGCCCACCTCCGCCGCATGCGCGGCGAAGCGCTCCACCACCTCGTGCGCCAGGTCCGCCAGGTCCACCGGCGCCACGTCCAGCACCAGGCGCCCCGCGGACAGCCGTGACAAGTCCAGCAGGTTGAGCAGGAGCTGTCCCAGCCGCTGCGTCTGCTTCAGCGCCGTGCCCAGCCCGTCGCGCACCTTCTCCCGCTCCACCGAGAGGTCCGTGCGCAGCAGCTTGCGCAGGAGCAACTGGAGCGTGTTGAGCGGATTGCCCAGGTCGTGCGCCGCCACGCCGATGAGCTCCACCGCCTCGCGCGCCTCGCGCAACAGTCGCGCGTTGTCCATCGCCAGCGCCGCGCGCCCCGCCAGCTCCTCCATGAAGACCTGGTCCGCGAGCGTCAGCCGCCGCTCCGGCAGGGACATCATCAACATCAGCACCCCCTGCGTCCGCTCCCCCGTGCGCAGCGGCACCGCCAGCAGCGAGCGCACCCCCACCCGCTCCATCAGCCGCAAGTGCTCCGCGTCCTCCGCCCCCTGCGCCAGCATCTCCGGCGACACGTCCGCCACCCACAGGGAGCGTCCCGTGCGCACCACCTGCCAGAGCCCCTGGGGCGCATCCAACGGGGGCAGGTAGCGCCGCACCGACTCCCACAGCAAGGGCTCCTTCTCCTCGTCCGCGTGCTTCACCGCCCGGGGCCGCAGCTGCCCGTCCGGGGTGAGGATGTAGAGCAGGCACGCATCCGCCACCTCCGGCACCATCATCCTCGCCAGCTCCGCCACCATCTGGTCCGGGTCCAGGTACTGCTGGAACACGCGGCCGGCTTCCGCGAACAACCGCTGCGTGCGCTCGGCGCGCTGCCGCTCGGTGATGTCGCGCGTCACCGCCGCGTAGCCCCGCACCTCGCCGTCGTCGTCGAGCAGCGTGTTGATGAGCGCCTCCGCGAAGAAGTGCGTGCCGTCCTTGCGCGTGCGCCACCCCTCCGTGCGCAGCCGCCCGTCCCGCCGCGCGCGCTCCAGGTCCTTCTCCGGCAGCCCCAGCGCCACCGCCTCCGGAGGGTAGAAGCGGTCCACCGGCTCACCCACCGCTTCCGCCTCCTGATAGCCCGTGATGCGCGTGGCGCCCGGGTTCCAGCTCGCCACCCGCCCCCGCTCGTCCAGGAGCAGGAGCGCGTAGTCCTGCACACCCTCGACGAGCAGTTGGAAGCGCTTCGTGCTCGCCTCGGCCTCCTCCCGCAAGGGGCCCAGCCGCCGCAACAACACCCACGCCAGCACCCCGGCCACGGCCAGTCCCAGGCTCGCCGCAATCAAGGTGAGCACCAGGACGCGCTCGTCCACCTCCACCGCCGACTGGATACCCAGCGCGAGCCGCTCCTCCACGCTCGCGCACAGCTGCTGCAGCGCCTCATAGGCACGCAGGCGCGTGTCCCCCACCCGCTCCTCGAAGAGCACCTCCAGTCGCGCACGGGGGACGCTGCTGGCGTGCGCCACCACCAGCTCCCGCACGGCCTGCTCGTGCTCCTGCTCCGCGCGCACCACTGACTCCAGGAGCGACGCCGCCGGCTCCGTGTCCAGCCGGGCCTTGAGCCGCTCATGGGTGGCGATGAAGCGCTCGCGCGTCGCCACCATCTGCTCGGCGAAGAGCGCGTCGCCTGACAGCGCATAGCCCCGCTCGCTGGACACCTTGTCGCTGAAGGCCCGGCGCAGGCGCTCCACCTCCAGCAGGTCCATGGACAGCTCGAGCAGGCTCGCCTTGTGGGTGGAGCGCACCGACAACAGCGATGCCGCCGACGTCACCGCCAGCGCCAGCGCCACCAGCAGGGACGCGATGAAGCCAGCGCCGACACGCTGGGAGTAGGTCCACGGCCTCCCCACGCCACCCCCCTTGCGCGCCAGGACGCCGGCCTCCTGCCCGATGCCTGGCACAGCCCGGAAGGTGGCCCCGCTGGCCATGCACCCACACCCCCGTCCATGGGACGGCTTGGCGTCAGGTGCCGGGCACTCGGGACGGCGCGGACCGCGGCTAGCGCGAGCCCGCCGTGGACGACGGGGCCGCCGCTTCCGGCGTGCCCGCGGGCACCGGCGCCGCGTCGACGGCCGGGGCCTGGAAGCTGCCCGACTCCGGGTCCACGGACCACGCGGAGAACTTCCGCTGCGTCACGTCCCGCAGCTTCCCGTCCTCGTAACAGACCGAATAGACGAGGAAGAACTCCTTCTCCACCGACGGCGCGCCGTGGCGGTAGCAGTCCGCGCCCCGCTCATCCGTCTCGCGCGCCATGGGGCGGCCCAGCAGCGCCATCACCTGGTCCGTCGTCATCCCCCCGTGCATGGACTTGAAGCCATGGTCGGTGATGACCTGGAACGTCGGGCGCTGCTCGCGCACCAGCGTCCAGAAGACCACCGCGAGCACCACCGGCACCAGGGCGGCCAGGAGCGCCAGCGCCCAGCGCCCTCGGGCGGCCTTCTGGTCTTCCTTGTCATAGGCCGTGAAGAGGTTGCCAGCGTCCGTCTGCTCGGCGGCCAGGGAGGCGTGCGGGAGGTTCTCTGTCGGGCTCACGTCGACTGACATGCCGTTCCAACAGCGCGGATGCAAGAAACTCCACGCCGCACGCCCGGTAACGCCCGCCCGGCAACTTCCCGAGCCGGTGTCTGGCGCTGGAGGGCTTCCTTTCGTGACAACGGAGTTCACAATCGGTGGGATGCTGGCCTGCTACATCACCCGCCAAGGTGGGAACCAGGAGATTTGAAAGAATGGCGAAGCGAGGCGCCGCCGGACGCAACGTCACCCCCCAGAAGCCCCTGGAGCGCGACGCCCTGCCCGCGGGAGCGGAGCCGGACGAGGGGATGTTCTTCAACCGGGAGCTGTCCTGGCTGGCCTTCAACGACAGGGTCCTCCAGTTGGCCGAGTCCGCGGACGAGCCGCTCCTGGAGCGCCTCAAGTTCGTGGCCATCTACGCGCGCAACCTGGATGAGTTCTTCATGATTCGCGTCGCGCGCCTGCACGAGCAGGTGCGCGCCAACGTGGCGCGGCTGGTGCCGGACGGCGCGTCTCCAGGCGCCACGCTCGACAAGCTGCACGAGGGCATCTTCGAGCAGAGCAAGCGCCACAGCGCCATCTTCGAGAAGCTCCTGCGGCCCGCGCTCGCGGAGAAGGGCCTGCGCATCCTCACCGCGAAGGAGCTGGACGCCGACCAGCGCGCCCAGGTGGACCAGCGCTTCCGCGAGCAGATCTTCCCCGTGCTCACCCCGCTGGCCATCGGTCTGGGGCGGCACTTCCCGTACATCTCCAACCTGTCGCTCAGCCTGGCGGTGCTGCTCAGGGACCCGGAGGCGGGCGAGGAGAGCGTGGCCCGGGTGAAGGTGCCCAAGGAGCTGCTCCCCCGCTTCCTGCCCCTGAAGAACAACGTCTTCGTGCCGCTGGAGGAGGTCATCGCCCAGCACCTGAGTGACTTGTTCCCCGGCATGGAGGTGCTGAGCTGGAGCCTGTTCCGCGTCACCCGCGACGCGGACTTCACCGTGTCCGAGGACGCGGAGGATTTGCTCAAGGCGGTGGAGACGGAGCTGCGGCAGCGCCGCTTCGGAGACGTCATCCGCCTGGAGGTGCAGGCGGGCATGAGCCCCAAGCTGCTGGAGCCGCTGGTGGAGGCGCTGGGGCTGGAGTCCCGCCAGGTGTACGAGGAGCAGGGCCTCTTGGGCCTGAACGACGTGCAGGCCATCGCCTTCGCCCCCGGCTTCCCGGAGCTGAAGGACCCGCCGTGGGTGTCCGTCACCCAGCCCCGGCTGCGCCCGGACTCGGACGCGCCCGAGGGCGTCACGGTGATGGCGGCGATGCGGCGCGGGGACCTGCTCGTCCACCACCCCTATGACTCGTTCGCGACTTCGGTGGAGCGCTTCGTCACGGAGGCGGTGGCGGACCCCGACGTCCTCGCCATCAAGCAGACTGTCTACCGCACCTCCGACAGCTCACCGCTGGTGCCCGCGCTGATTACGGCCACGGAGAACGGCAAGCAGGCGGTGTGCATGGTGGAGCTGAAGGCCCGCTTCGACGAGCGCACCAACATCAAGTGGGCCAACGCGCTGGAAGAGGCGGGCGTGCATGTCGTCTACGGCATCCCCTCGCTGAAGACACACGCGAAGGCCATCCTCATCGTCCGGCGCGAGGGCGAGCGGGTGCGGCACTACGTGCACATCGGCACCGGCAACTACAACCCGAAGACGGCGCGCCTCTACACGGACATGGGCCTGTTCACCACGGACCCGGACATCGGCGCGGACGTGGCGGACCTGTTCAACTACCTCACCGGCTTCGGCCGGCCCAAGAGCTTCCGCAAGCTGCTGGTGGCGCCCCTCACCATGCGCGAGGGCCTGCTGGAGCACATCAAGCGCACCGTCGTCGCGCACACGCTGGAGCGCCCCTCGCGCATCCAGATGAAGATGAACGCGCTGGTGGACCCGGGCATCATCCGCGCCCTCTACGACGCGTCGCGCGCCGGAGTGAAAGTCGAGCTCAACGTGCGCGGCATCTGCTGCCTGCGCCCCGGCGTGCCCGGCATGTCCGAGAACATCCGCGTGGTGTCCACGCTGGGCCGCTTCCTGGAGCACGCGCGCGTCTACATCTTCGAGCGCGGCACGGAGCTGCGCTGCTACATCGGCTCCGCGGACCTGATGCCTCGCAACCTGGACCACCGCGTGGAAATCCTCGCGCCGGTGGAGGACACGACGCTGGCCGCGCAGGTGAAGGACTCGCTGGAGCGCAGCCTCGCGGACAACACCCACGCCTGGGAGCTGCAACCCGATGGCACCTGGCGCCGCCTGACGCCTCCCGCGGGCGCGGACAAGCGCTGGGCCCAGGGCGAAGTCATGGAGCGCGCCACCCGCCTGGCCCAGTTCCAGGGCGGACGTCCCCTGCCCTGAGCGAGGGCCCCGAACCCTGGGGGCCCCCGCCCTCCTCTTCTTCAACGCGCCGACGAGGGCTGGCGCGTCGTCCACCACGAGCACTTCGCCTTGCGGCGCGGGGTGCGCAGCGGCGGACGTTGACGCGCCCTGGGCGCGCAGACCTGCTGGGACGATGACGGACCGCGCCATACGCCTCGCGCCTGGACCCAGCGCGGAGAGCGTCCAGCGAAACGAATGCACCAGGTGGCCACGCAGGACTCGCTTCCTTCAGGGGTGTGGAAACAGGGGACAGACCGGATAATCAGGCGCGCCTGTGCCACAACTGAAGGAAGGAATTCAAGCATTACTCATAAAATGGCGATGATGCTGTAATTTCGTAAGTCAGCCGCCAAGGTCCCTGGAGACCTCCTCGCGGCGATGGGCCTCCACCTCCAGGACTTCCTTCCACTGAATCCACCCGGAGCGGGCGGCGTGGCGGGCGGCCGTCGTCGTGTCATCCACGACGAGCAGCTGGCTGCCGGCGTCGCGGATGTCGGCGGCGATGAGCTCCAGCTCGCGCGCGCGGCGGGGGTGGCCGGGCACGTTGCGGATGTAGACGCAGAGGACTCGGCCGGGGAACTCGCGGACGATGGTGCGGTAGTGCTCCGCGTCCTCCTGGCCGCTGTCGCCGATGAGGATGAAGGGCAGGTGCTCCAGGTCCGCGAACAGCCCGCGCATCTTGTCCAGCTTGTGGCCGTGGCCGCCGCCGGGCGCGAAGCCCTGGCTGGACAGGCCCCAGTCGCGCAAGAGCAGCGGGCCGGTGGGGATGTGGTGCAGCGCGAGGAACTCGTCCAGGTGCTCGTACAGATTCCACGGGCTGCTGGAGACGTAGAAGATGGGGTTGTCCCCGGTCCCCTCCGAGCCCGCCTGAAGCGCGGCGTAGAAGGCATCCACGCCCGGGAAGGGCAGGCGCACGCGGTGCTCGGTGAGGAACAGGGCCCAGGCGCGCTTGAGCGGGTCCGTCACGCCGGTGACGATGACGGTGTCGTCGATGTCGCTGATGACGCCATAGGCCGCGCTCGCGCCGGCCACGCGCACCGGAGCCGCCACGCGGGGCACTCCCGCGGCTTCCGGCGACAGCAGCTCCAGCTCCACCATGTGCCACCCGGAGCGCACGCCCTCCGGCGGGGCCACCCACAGCTCCAGGAAGCCCTCCTCGTCGGTGGTGCCCTCCCAGCGCTTGTCCCCCCAGCGCACCGCCACGTGGGCGCCCGCGATTTCGCGCGTCATGTAGCGCTTGTAGGAGGCCACGGCGCTGCTCCACAGCGTGTGGCGCTGCTTCTGCGGGCGGATGTGCCGGTCCTCCAGGACGCGGGCCTTGATGACGGCGCGCTCGGAGGTGCCATGGCCGCGGTAGGGGAGGATGCGCAGCGGCGGGGCGATGCCCAGCGAGCGGCGCAGGCTCCGGCTCATCGCGTCATAGCGGGCGTCGACGCGGACGGCGAGTCGGTAGAAGGCGAGTCTTGGGTCGGCCATGGCGCGGAGCGTAAGGAGTGGGGGAGCCCGACTGTAGAAGACTCCGGGGCGGCTCGCGGGGCAAAGCCGCGAGGAAGTCGCCCGTGGCCCGTGGAACCCTCGGGCTCCGTATCCCGGGTGCCGCACCCCCTCATGAAAAGGAGTCCTGCCTTGCTGCGTCGTCACTCCCGCTGGTTGCTGGCCGCTGTCTCGCTGCTCGTCGCCTCGGTGGCCGTGTCCCAGACACCTCCGAGCATCACCTTCCAGTCCCCGTCCCAGGGCTGGAATGTCTTCGCCTCCTCCAACCCGCTGCCCTTCGGCGCCACCGCGAGCATCGTGTTCGACGCCTCGCGGCTGACGCAGTGCCGGGGCAACATCAACGCCAACACGCCGGGGTGGACGATTACCGGCCACTACCAGTTCAACAACGGCCCGGTGCAGAGCTTCTGGGTGGCGGGCTTCTCCTCCACGCCCAACCCGCCCGCGCCGTCCATTCCGCTCAACACGCGCGGCGACCTGGCCATCTGGTTCGAGAACACCAGTCGCTGGGGCTGCCAGGCGTGGGACTCCAACTTCGGCAACAACTACCACTTCAACGTGCAGTGACGTGACTCAAGGCGCGCGGGGGGCTTCACGGACCTCGCGCGAGCCTCACATGCCGGCGATGCCGCCGATGCCGGGCTTGAAGCGCCAGATGAAGTAGGGCCCGTTCGCGGCGATGTGCGCCTTGGACTGGAGCATGTGGTGGGGAATGGCGCTGTCGGCCACGTAGAGCCAGCCGTCCGGCCCGTGGTTGAGCGCGTCCGCCCAGCGGATGCGAGGGGACTTCACCAGCGTCTGAAGCCGGCCGTCCGGACTCATGCGCAGCACCGCGCCATGCTCCACGTCGGTCATCAGCACGTTGCCTTCCGCGTCCGCGCTCAGCCCGTCGTTGAGCGGCTTGCGGCCCACGGCCTGGAGGCGCTGGGCGAGCGCGTCGTCATCCAGGCTGGCGTCGCGCAGGTCCTTCGTGCGCACGCGGTACATGGTGTCGTGGTTCATCGCGGCGAACCACAGCCACTCGTCGCTCGGGTCCAGGGCGATGCCGTCGACGCCGCACTTCAGCGCGGCGAGCCCTCCGAAGAACACCATGTCCTTGATGGGATTGCGGATGACGAAGTCGCGAGGGAACACGGACGCGTGCTTCTCCAGCACCCGGCGCGCCTGCTTCGCGGCCACGTCGTAGACGATGAGCGCGGGCGAGCGGCGCCAGAAGCCCACGTCCGCGATGAACACCGTCCCGCCCTGGGCATCGACGCGCAGGTCCTGGAGGAAGGAGCCCGGCGGCGCGACTTGCGGCGGGAAGTCGAACTCGTGCGCGAGGTGCCCGTTGGCCAGGTCGAAGGCCAGCAGGCGCGGCACGCCGAGGCCGTGGTTGCCGTGGTCGATGGTCCACAGCCAGTCGCGCCGGTCGACGGTGATGCCGAGCACGGTGTCGAAGAGCTTCTTCTGGAGGGCCTCCGCGGGGAACGGCACGGCCTTGCCGTCCACCCACTCCCACAATTTCGCGCCCTCCGGGCGGCTCTCCGGGTGGAGCGTGTAGAACAGGCGCCCCGTCGACGACACCGCCACGTTGCCGATGGGCTCCGCGCTGCGCACCACCTCCTCGATCGCGCTGTCCGGCAGGAGGGGCATGCCCGTGACGTCCGGGTACGGCTCGCCTCCGCCGTAGCGCAGGCGCACGCCGAGGACCGCGAGCGCCAGCAGCCCCACGACGGCGAGGACACCCTTGAGGACTCGCGAGGCGCGAGCGCCCGGCGCGGGAGAGGACTCGGGGAGGGACGGAAGCGGAGCGGCCATGAAGGGAACCGGGGAGGTGAGCCCACCTGACGCGGTGGGTCCTCACTCTCCCTCAATACGGAGGCCGCCGACGAGCGGTTCTGCGGTCCGAGCCCGTCGTGACTTCGCTCGGCGGAGAGCAGGGCGACGAGGTCTGAACACCCCTGGTGAGTGACATGGCCTGACAGGGGCTCCGTGGGTAGTGTCCTCTCATGACGACCTGGACCGCCCATGCCTTCGCGCGGGGACTGGCCGCGCTGAGGCAATTCGCTCAGGCCGAGCCGGAAGCCACCCGTCTGGCCCGCGCCGACTTCCCAAAGCACTGGGACCCCATCCGTTTCCCCTGGATGGAGACCTCGCTGCTCGCCTGGACGCTTCATGGCCGGGAGGACGCGGAGGGCCACACCGCGGCGGACCGTCAACTGCTGACAGCGGGAACGCACCTGTCACGCGCGGAGCGCTCCATCCTGCAGGCCCTGGCCGCCTCATGGTGCTCGATATTCGAGGTCCAGGACGTCCAGTTGGGCAAGAGCCTCCGACTGAGGGACTTGCTCCTCGACGAGGTGCTGGAGTTTCGCGAGCAGAGCCTGACTTTTCAAGTGGTGCCGGGTGATGTCTTCGTGACCTGGGCCATGCCGGCGGGGGACCACCTGGAGCTGACGGGTGGCACGGTGGTCATCGCCGAGTCCCAGCACCCGCTCCTCCTCGACTCCGTACGCCGTGAGCTGGGCACCTTGCCGCCGCTGGAGGACCTCGCGGGACGACGACGCCAGGTACGTCGCCGGGGGCCGTTCCTGTTCCGACGCGTGATGGAGTTGATCTCCGAGGAGGCGCCCTCCTTCGACGAGGAAGAGGCCATGGCCTTCGCGGAGTCGCTGCTTCCTCCCCGCCGCCGTGCGTTCCAGGACTTCGCTGGACAGCGGCCTCGCAAGAGGAGGTCCGCGTCGAAGGGAGAGCTCGAGGAGGGCTCGGCGTATGTCTTCAAGCTGGGCCCCATCGACACGGCCCAGGATGGAGGGGTGTCCTTCTACATGGCCGTGGAGGCGGGCGGCTTCGTGCTGCCACCCGAGTGCGTCAAGCGAGACGTGGACGGACTGGCGGCCCTGGCGAGAGTCCTGAAGGGCCGGAAGGTCTACTGCGAGAGCCGGCTGTCGCGCGCGGGCGCGGCCTTCGGGTTCGTCTCGCGGCCCACGCCTCCATCCATCGTCTCGCTTCGTGCGCACCTCGCCGTGCAGTCGTATTGGATACCCCGCAAGGCGCAGAGAGTTCCTCCGGATGACATGGAGGCCTTTCTCCTGGCCACCGCGGCCCTCATCCGCGAGGCCCCGTGGGAGACGTGGACCAACGGGGAGCTGTTCACCGTCACCCTGGAGGGAAGCGTGAAGGGGACGCGTGAGCTGTCCGTCATGGGCAATGGTGGAGCGGAGTTCGGCTTCTCGCTCTTCGACCGGATGGGGTCGGCGGACCGGGTGGCCCGCTCCAGTACCGCCGTGCCGGGAGTGGACATGCTCATCCCGGACACCCTGGGCCTGACGCTCGATGACACCCCCGCCTGGGCGAGCAAGGCGATACAGCAGCACACCGGCGTCCCCTTCGTCCCCGACCTGCTCCGGGTCCGGAGGAACAAGCTGCTTCCCGGCGACGTCGAGGACGTGCGCGTCTCGACGGCGATAGCGCTCGCGCTGGCGGAGGCCAGACCCGAGGACGCGACCACGGAGGTGGAGCTGCGCCTGGGGGACTTCCACCTGCGCGTGAAGCTGGAGGTGCCCCTGCCCCTGCTCACGGGCTTCTACGTGGGCAAGTTGGACCTGGCGAGCCTCCCCCTCCATCCGCCCAAGGCCTCCGGCAAGGCTTCGCGCAAATTGCCCCAGCGCAAGGTCTCCGAGACGCTGCTCGACTTCGCGCGGCCCCTTCTCGAGGACATCGAGAGTTCGGAGCGTCCTCAAGAGGAGCTGTTCACCGTCCTGGCCCTGGCGCTCAGCGCGTGGAACGCCGTCGTGCAGGACACGTGGGAGCCGGAGAAGGGCTGGGTGGAGCGGGCTCGCGCCACCTTGCGGCGCATGCCTCGGGAGAATGGTGAGTTGATGGAGAAGGACTTCGAGCTGCTGGTGGAGCGCAAGAAGCAGCGCGACTTCGCGGACGACCCGCGCCTGCTCACCGGACTGGATGTGGTGATACGCCACAAGGGCGAGCTGGGTGTGCAGCTCATCGGCGTGGTGACGCCCGGGGCGTGGAAGGAGTTCTTCGGGGCGTAGCGCCCGGAGAGGACCTGGGGTCAGTCCTTGCGCCCCAGCGTCCGGTCCAGGTTGTACGCGGCGCTGATGAGCGACAGGTGGGTGAGCGCCTGCGGGAAGTTGCCGAGCGACTCGCCCGACATGCCCGTCTGCTCCGCGTACAGCCCCACGTGGTTGGCGTAGCCCAGCATGCGCTCGAAGGTGAGCCGCGCCTCCTCCAGCAAGTCCGGCCGCACCGGGTTCGCCCGCGTCATCGCCTCCACCAGCCAGAAGCTGCACAGGTTGAAGGTGCCCTCGCTGCCGGCGATGCCATCCAGCGTGGCCGCCACGTCGTAGCGGAACACCAGTCCGTCCGACGTCAGCCCGCCCTGCGACGGCGGCTTTCGCATGTGGTCCAGCGTGGAGATCATCCGCGGGTCCACCGGCGACAGGAAGAACACCAGCGGCATCAGCAGATTCGCCGCGTCCAGCGTGTCCTTTCCGTACGCCTGGATGAAGGAGCCGCGCTCCTCGCTCCAGCCCCGGGCCATGATGTCCTCGAAGATGGCGTCGCGCACCGCGAGCCACTTCGGTCGGTCCGCCGGGAAGCTGCGCTTGTCCGCCAGCCGGATGGCCCGGTCCACCGCCACCCAGCACATCAGCTTCGAGTACACGAAGTGCCGCCGTCCCCCGCGCACCTCCCAGATGCCCTCGTCCGGCTGGTTCCAGTGCTCGCACACCCAATCCACCAGTCGCCGCAGGTGCCGCCAGAAGTCGTAGGAGATGGGCGCCGCGTACTTGTTGAACAGGTACACCGAGTCCATCAGCTCGCCATAGATGTCGAGCTGGAGCTGGTCCGCCGCCCCGTTGCCGATGCGCACCGGCTGCGCGCCGCCGTAGCCCGCCAGGTGCGGCAGCTCCACCTCGTCCGGCACCCGGCTGCCATCCAGCGAGAACATCAGCGGCAGCGGCCCGTCCCCCTGCTCCGCGCACCGCGCCTCCACCCACCGCATGAAGGCCGCCGCCTCCTTCTTGAAGCCGATGCGAAGGAACGCGTAGACGGTGAAGGCCGCATCCCGCAGCCAGCAGTAACGGTAGTCCCAGTTGCGGGTGCCACCGGGTGACTCGGGCAGGCTGCACGTGGGCGCCGCGACAATCGCGCCCGTCGGAGCGAACGTCATCAGCTTCAGCGCCAGCGCCGAGCGCTGCACCGTCTCCCGCCACCGCCCCGTGTACTGACAGCCCGACAGCCAGTGGCGCCAGTACTCCACCGTGGAGCGGAAGAGCGCCTCCGCCGAGTCATGGCTGTGCACCAGCTCCTCGCACGACACCCGCATCCCGTCCCTCAGCGAGAAGACGGCGGACTGGTTCTCCCGCAGCACGAAGCTCGCCGTGACACCTCGCTCCGCGCGCTGTATGGACACGGAGCTCGCCAGGGTGAGCTGGAGCTTCTCCGACTCGAAGGCGGCCCCGCCCGCGATGAGGTGCGTGGTGTGCGAGTCCCGCGCGTAGTTGAAGGCCGGGAAGCACTCCATCTCGAACGCCATCTCCCCGCGCACCACGCGCACGCGCCGGAGCACCTCGCGCACGTCCTTCTCGTCCTCGCGCCCCATGGGCATGAAGTCGATGAGCTCCCCCACGCCGTCCGGTGTGTAGAAGCGCGTCACCAGCACGTTGGTGTCAGGCCAGTAGAACTGCTTGCACAGCACCCCGTCCGGCTTGGGGTGGATGCGCCAGTGGCCCCCCTTCTGGGGGTCCAGCAGCGCGGCGAACACGCTGGGGCTGTCGAAGTGCGGGTAGCACATCCAGTCGATGGTGCCCTCGTTGCCAATCAACGCCACCGTGCGCAGGTCGCCAATGACGCCGTGGTCCTCGATGGGCACCGAGCCCCCCGCCACCGCCTGTCTGCCTACCTGCATACGCACCTCGCCCTAGCTGAAGGTGATGACCTGCTTGATGCCCTTGCCCGCCTTGCCCGTCACCACGTCGAGGAAGGCCTCCGGCGGATGGCGCGAGGTGATGAGCCGCTCCAGCCCGCCCGGCCAGCGGGCCCGGAAGCGCGCCAGGTCCTCCAGCGCCGCGTCGAAGTCCGTGGCCGCCGCGTTCACCGTGCCCAGCAGCACCTGGTTGCGCAGCACCACCTGCTTGAGGAACTCCTCGCCCGCCAGAGACAGCGGCTGCTGGTCGGACGGCACACCCGTGAAGATGAAGACGCCGTTGTTCGCCAGCGTCTTGAGCGCGTCGAACGCCGCCTTCGCCACGCCAGTGGCCTCATAGATGAGGTCCGGCGCTCCCACGCTGCGCACCAGCTCGTCCGGAGACACGTCCTTCGTGGAGAGGTAGGGCGCGCCCACGGCCTCCGCGGCCTCCGCCTTCGGGTTGGGCTTGCTGCTGTGCGAGTACACCGTCGTGGCGAAGCCCCGCCGCAGCAGCGTCAGCACCGCGAGCTGTCCCACCGGCCCCGCGCCCAGCACCACCGCGCGCCCCGGCACGGGACGCCATGGCAGGCGCTCCTGGATTCGCTCCCACTCGCGCAGGCCCTTCTCGGCGATGGTCAGCGGCTCGGTGAGCACGGCGACCGCGCGCAGCTCCCCGGGGACGCGGTGCACGTACGCCACGTCCTCCACGAAGCGCTCCGAGCAGAAGCCGTGAGCCTCCTTGATGCCTCGCTCGGTGTAGTCCCCGGTGATGCAGAAGTCCGGATGGCCGCTGCGACACGCGGGGCACGTGGCATGCGGACATGGCCTGCGCACGCGCGGCACGACGAGGTCCCCGATTTGGAGCCCCTTCACCGCCGGGCCCACCTCCACCACCTCGCCCAGACACTCGTGGCCCATGATGAGGAAGTCCGAGCCAGGCGGCGGCGAGCCGTAGGAGAAGGAGACGATGTCCTTGTCCGTGCCGCACACGCCTACTTCCAGGGTGCGCACCTTCACCTGCGTGGGGGATTGGAGCCCTGGCTCGGGTGCGTCAATGACGCGCACCTCTCTCTTCCCGGGAAAGACGGCGACGGCCTTCATGCGCGGCTCCTGCCCTTGCGAGTGCCGAATCCTGGTTGAGGTGTTCACCCTGGGGCCGGGACACCAGGGTCAAGGGCTGGGGGGTACACAGCGCCCGGCCGCCCGCTGACCGGGGCGGATGTCGACGAGTGCACGAAACCGCTGCCAGCCGGGGGCGACCGGTCTATGAGTGGAGCCCGTGAGCGAGCCCCTTCCCGCTGCCCCCACCGACGAGACGCCCCGCTCCAGCCGCGCCACGGCCATTGGCGCCGTGGCCTGCCTCCTCCTCGCCGTGCCCTTCCTGGTGCTCGGCCTGTGGCTGCTGGACGGAAAGTCGCGGATGGACCTCCGCTGTGAGCCGGGAGGGCCCTGCACGCTCACTCGGGCCGGGTGGCTGACGCGCGAGCCGGTGGCCACGGTGCCGCTGGACGCGATTCAGGCCGTCACGGTGGAGCGCAGCCGCAGCGCCCGCCGCACGTCCGTGCCCATCTTCCGACCGCGGCTCGAGACGACGCAGGGCAAGCTGCCCCTCTTCGCGCAGTGGGCCACCGAGGAGAGCGATGCCACCGCCGTGAAGGAGCAGGTGGAGCGCTACCTCGCCGCGCCAGGCGCGGGGCCGCTGGAGGTGATTCGGGATGACCGGCGCGCGTCCCTGCGCGTGGGCGGCGCGTACACCGGTGTGGGCGTGGCCCTGCTCTTCTTCAGCGCGTGGCTGGCGTGGCGCACCCGGTCCCATCGCCGCGCCGAGCGCACCGCTTCAGTGGCCTGACAGTCACTCCGTACCCGGTACGGCGGGCCTCGGGCCTCGCGCCGGGGGGTGGATTCCTGTCCGGGGGCTCCATGCTAGCTTCGCGAGGAATGGAAGCTTCCATCAACCCGAGAGGCTGGGGGGCCTGGCTGCTGGTGCTGTGCGCCTGGCTGGCTCCGGGACTGGCCCTGGCCAACACGCCTGACTCCGAGGACCCGGCGGGGCTCTTCCGCCATCGCATCGAGCGCGCGGGGACGCTGTACGAGGCGCTGGAGTACGAGAAGGCCCTCAACTGGCTGACGCAGGCGAAGCAGGTGGCGTCCACCATCGACGAGCAGTCGGAGGTGGCGGTCTACCGGGGGTTGGTGCTCGCCGACCTGGGCCGCAGGAAGCAGGCGCTGGAGGAGTTCCGCACCGGCCTGACGCTGCGGCCCGAGGCGAAGCTGCCCGTCGCCGTGGCCCCCAAGGTGGAGCGGGACTTCGAGTCGGTGCGCAAGCAGGTGCAGCTCCGGCAAGGCACCGCGTCCGCGAAGGCCGCGCCCGTGGAGACGCCTGCTCCCGTCGTCGAGGAGCCGAAGGCCCTCGCGCCCGAGCCCGCGCCCGTGGAGAAGCAGGCGGAGGCCACTGCCGAGCCACAGTCCGAGACGAAGCCGGGCCTGCGCTCGCGACTGAGTGAAGCGGGTTCGTCGCTGGGGAAGAATGTCGGCTCGGCGCTGGGCTCCGCGCTGGACACGGTCATCCGCCCGAAGAACAAGCCCGAGACTCCGCCCGCGCCCGCCGACGCGAACGAGAAGCAGTGAGGGGCGTGCTCAGTCCTGCTGCAGGTTGAGCTTGAAGACGTTGGCCGTGCCGGCCTTCACCTCGAAGCTGCGCGTGACCTTCTTCCCCAGGCGCGTGTTGACGGCCGTCACGGCATAGATGCCCTCGGGGACATCGATGGTGGCGAGCGGTGTCTCGCCCAGCTTCTTGCCATCGAGATACACGACGGCATAGGGGCGGATCCGGAACTCCACCGAGCCGAGCGCACCCTTCACCACGCGTGACGCGGGCTTCTTCCGCTCCGCGCTCGGGGCCTGGGCGCCACCGGCGGGCGCGGCCGTGAAGCTGAGCATGCCGCTGTCCTCATCCGTCTCGACGGCCAGCTCACCCTGCCCCCGCTTCGCCGCGAGCTGCGCCTCCAGCGCGGCTTCGCCCTGCGGGTCCTCCGCGGGGGTGGCCGTGGTTCCTTGCGCCGGAGTAGCCGTGCCCGTCTGTGTCTCGGGAGCACCCGCCACCTTCGTGCCCGTCGCGTTCTCGGCGGAGCCAGCCTCTTTCGTCGGCGTGCCCGTCACGGTCTCGGTGGAGCCGGCCACTTTCGTGCCCGTCGCCGTCTCGGCGGAGCCAGCCACTTTCGAGGTCGTGCCCGTCGCCGTCTCGGTGGAACCGGCGGCCTTCGTGTTCGTGCCCTTCGGAGTCTCGGGCGAACCCGTCACCGTTGCAGACGTTCCCGTCGGAGCCTCGGGAGCACCCGCCACCTTCGTGGACGCGCCTGTCGGAGCCTCTGCCGGAGTTCCGCCACTGAGCAGCGCGTAGCCCCCACCCGCCACGAGCAACATCGCGCCCGCGATGGCCGCCGGCACGAGCATCTTCCGCTTCGCGTTCCTCGGCTCCGCACGGGGACGCGTCTGCGTCTCCTGCTCGAACACGGCCGGCGCCGCGGCGGGTTCTCCCGTCAGGACGGGCGGCTTGCGCGGAGACCCCGACGGCACGGTGCGCTCGGGCGTCTCCTCCCGAGCCTCCCTGCCCTCGGGCCGCGAGGGCACGGTGCGCTCGGGTGTCTCCACTCGAGCCTCACGGACCTCGGGCCGTGAAGACATGGGCGCGGGCGTCGGAACGATTCGCTCCTCCACCACCTGCTCGACGGCCTGGGCCACCTGGTACGCGCCCACCGGCTCGCCCACGGACAGCACGAAGCGCTCCAGGTCCCCCTGCAGCGCGCGACAGTCCGGGTAGCGGTCCTCGCGGTCCTTCCGCAGCGCTCGGGTGATGATGTCCTGGAGCGCGGCGGGGACATCCTGGCGGTAGCGGCTCACCGGCATCGGCTCGCGCGAGACGATGGCCTGCATCAATGCCAGCTCCGACGCCCCATCAATCGGCAGCTTTCCCGTGAGCAGCTCGTACAACACCACGCCGAGCGCATACACATCCACGCGCCGGTCCAACGGGTCCGCCCGCACCTGCTCGGGCGGCATGTACGCGACCTTGCCCTTCACGATGCCCGTCTGGGTGCGGTGCTTCTGTCCCGCCACCTTGGCGATGCCGAAGTCCACCACCTTCACCGCGCCCTGCCGGGACACGAGGATGTTGTCCGGGCTCACGTCCCGGTGAATCAACCCGAGCGGCTGGCCCGTCGTCGGGTCCACGAAGTCATGCGCGAAGGCCAGGCCCTCCGCCGCCTGCGCCACCACCTTCGCGCAGATGTTGGGCGCCAGGGGCTGCCCCTTCGACGCGGCCTGTCGCTGCCAGCGCCGCAGGTTGGGGCCGTCGATGAGCTCCATCGCGAGGAAGTAGCTGCCCTCCGCCTCGCCGAAGTCGAAAATCTGGACGATGTGGGGATGGTTGAGCCCCGCGACGAGCCGCGCTTCGCCGAGGAACATCTCCACGAAGGACGGGTCCTCCGCCAGGTGCGGGAGGATGCGCTTGAGCACCAGCGTCTTCTCGAAGCCCCCGGGCCCGGCCGCCTTCGCCAGGAACACCTCCGCCATGCCACCCGTCGCCAGCTTGCGGACGAGCTGATATTTCCCCACGTGCATTGCCCGGCAGGTTCCCTCACCTCTGTGTCCAAGGGAACCCCCGAGCCTGCCTTCCAGTCCGGGACGGACGGGCGAGCACCGGAAGCAAGCGCCTCCGGAGTCCCTAGTTTTCAGAGGCCAAGGTCACGAAGTGCTCGTACCCCCGATGGGGCCTCCCTGCTCGCCGGGCGAGGAAGCAGGACGGCGTGCGCTCTCGAAGCGGCTCGCCGCCCCCTTCCGCTCTGCCCACATGTGCCTAGCTTGTGGCCGATGCTGCGTGCCCTCCTTGGCCGATGGCGAAGCTCGCTGCGCCTGCTCCGGCCAGCGCACGTGGAGGCCGACCACGCGAAAATCTCCGTCACCCAGCTGGGCCACCGCTACGGCAACAAGGTCGTGGCACTCCAGGACGTGGACCTGAACGTCCGCTCCGGAGAGCTCGTCTGCCTGTTGGGTCCGTCGGGCTGCGGCAAGTCCACGCTGCTCTACGCGTTGGCGGGCCACGTGCAGCCCACGGGCGGCACGGTGTCCATTGATGGACAGCGCATCTCCGGACCCGGGCCGGACCGGCTCCTGATGTTCCAGGAGGCCGCCCTCTTCCCGTGGCTCACGGTGCGCGGAAACATCACCTTCGCCCTCGCGGCCCGAGGCGTGCCGCGCTCCGAGCGCAAGGAGCGCGCGGACCAGTACATCCGCCGCGTGCAGCTCCAGGGCTTCGAGGAGACGCTGCCGCACCAGCTCTCCGGCGGCATGAAGATGCGCGCCAGCCTGGCGAGGGCGCTCGCGGTGGACCCGACGGTGCTGCTCATGGACGAGCCCTTCGGCTCTTTGGACGCGCAGACGCGCATCCACATGCAGGAGCTGCTTCAGTCCATCTGGATGCGCACGCACAAGACGATTGTGTTCGTCACGCACGACGTGCACGAGGCGCTGATGCTGGGCACCCGCGTCGTCCTGATGGCGCCGCGTCCGGGGCGCATCGTGAGGGATTTGGAGGTCCACCTGCCCATGCCGCGTCACCCGGAGGACGCGGCGCTCACGGAGATGGTGCGCCACGTCCAGGGCCTCTTGCGGGAGGTGGAGCGCAACACCCTGCCGGAAGCCATGCCCGCGCGAGCCGCCGCACCCGCCGCGTCGAGCCCCCCTCTGCCCGCGTCGGGACTGCCCCGACCCGCGAGGTGAGCCATGAAGCGCGACGCCCCCTTGAAGAACTACGCGCAGAAGCTGGGCCTGCTGGTGCTGCTGCTGGGCCTCTGGGAGGGCCTGTCCCGCCTGGGCATCTGGTCTCCGTACCTCTTCCCTGGCCCTGTGACGGTGTCCAAGAGTCTCTGGAGCATGGCGGCCGACGGGCGACTGCTGGACGCCACGCTGCGCTCGCTGGGGAGACTGGGCCGGGCGTACCTGGTGTCGGTGGCCATCGGTGTGCCCCTGGGCCTGCTGATGGCGCGGCTGGCCTTCTTCCGCAACGCGGTGAAGCCGGTGGTGATGGGGCTGCAGGCGCTGCCGTCCATCTGCTGGCTGCCGTTGGCGCTGCTGTGGTTCGGGCTGACGGACACCTCCATCCTCTTTGTCGTGGTGATGGGCAGCGTGCTGGGCATCGCCATCGCCACCGAGGACAGCGTGCAGGGCGTGGACCCGCAGCTGTTGCGAGTGGCCAGCACGCTGGGCGTTCGCGGTCTGCGATTCCAGTTCGGCGTGCTGCTGCCGGCGGCGCTGCCGGGCATCGTCACGGGGCTCAAGCTGGGGTGGAGCTTCGCGTGGCGCGCGCTGCTGGCCGGAGAGCTGCTGTTCGTCTCGGGAGGATTGGGGCAGTTGCTCACGGTGGGGCGTGAGCTGATGGACGTGCCTCAAGTGATGGCGGTGATGGTGGCCATCATCCTCATCGGCATCACCGTGGACCGTGTCCTCTTCCAGACGGTGGAGGGCCGGCTGCGGCGTCGGTGGGGGCTGGAAGGCGCGATGTGAGACCGTGGGACGTGAAGCGCCCGACGCTTGTGTATCGACACCCGTTGCCAACCTGACCCGCCGTCCCTCTTCTCGGTGCCTATGCGCGCCTTTCGTTCCCTGACTGTCCTCGTGCTCGCCGGCCTCGTGGGGCTGGGGGTGGGTTGCAAGCGTGAGTCGTCCGGTGGTGCCGACGCTCCGTTGAGGCTCGGGTTCTTTCCCAACATCACGCATGCGCAGGCGCTGGTGGGCAACGGGGAGGGGACGTTCGCGGCGGAGCCCGGCGTGGGGAAGCTGGAGGTGAAGCAGTTCAACGCGGGGCCCGCGGCCATGGAGGCGCTGGTGGGCGGCTCGTTGGACGTGTCGTACGTGGGCACGGGGCCGGCCATCAACACGTACCTCAAGGCGGGGCGTGACCTGCGCATCATCGCGGGCGCGGTGAACGGCGGCGCGATGCTGGTGACTCGCACGGCGAAGTCGGCGGCGGAGCTGAAGGGGAAGAAAATCGCGACGCCCCAGTTGGGCAACACGCAGGACATCGCGCTGCGCTACTGGCTGAAGCGGCAGGGGTTGAGCACGAACCTGGATGGCGAGGGCGACGTGCAGATTGTGCCGCTGACGAACTCGGACATCCTGGTGCAGTACCTGCGCGGGGGAATCGAGGGAGCGTGGGTGCCGGAGCCGTGGGGCACGCGGATGCTGCTGGAGCCGGAGGGTGGCGGGCAGATTCTCGTGGACGAGAAGTCACTGTGGCCGGAGGGGAAGTTTCCCACCACGGTCATCGTGACGACTCGCAAGGTGTTGGAGACGCAGCGCCCGCGAATCGTGGCGTTGCTGCGCGCGCATGTGAAGCTGACGGAGCGGTGGGAGAAGGACCCGGCGAGCTTCACCGCGGCGGTGAATCAGGCGTTCGGGAAGCTGACGCAGAAGCCGCTGCAGCCGGCGATTCTGCAGGGTGCGTTCTCACGACTGGAGCCGAGCTTGGACCCGGTGCCTGGAGCGCTGAGCACCGCGGCGAAGCATGCGCAGGAGCTGGGCTTCATCCCCACCTCGGACATCAGCGGGCTGGTGGACCTGAGCGCGTTGAATGAGGCGCGCGGGGGCGGGGCGAAGAACTGAGCAGGGCGGCCCGGTAACGGCCCTTCTTGGTTCACTCCGTGGTTTCAAGGCTTGCCTCGAACAGGTCGGTGGCTCTCGCGACCCAATCCGCGAGTTCCTCCCATCCTTTGGGCGGCTTCCACCACCATTCGTAGCGCAAGGTCCGTCGAAAGTTCTTCTGCTCGACCCCATAGACACCTCCGTCGGTCCCCACCATGGAACCTCCGAAGCAGAACGCCGGAAGGCGCAAGCCTTCCGCCTCTGCAAGGAGTTGCTGCCATGGCTCCTGAGGGACGTCCGCATCGGCGACTGAAAGCCGAAGCGCGGCGGCTGTATCACCCTCATGTGCACGTGCGCCTGCATGTGGGGCAGACACAGATGACGAACGCATCCAGACGACGCGTCGGACCCTGAGGAGGGTATCTTTCGGCCTCCGCTCGGTCCAAAGCAGCCACGAGCGATAGTCGGCTCGCGAACTGTAATTCCAGATACGAAGTAATGAACGGCCGGCTCGCAGGGCTGGAATCGCCGTTTCTGGATCATCCAGGACCCGACGGGCCCGTTGCTCCAGCGTTTGTGCGTCGTCATCTATTTCACGTACCATATCAATCACTGGAACAAGATGGGGGACTGATACCTGTACGCGAATTCGGCCAAGCCCCGAAGACGCTCAATCAAGAATTCGCCATCCACGTCGATGAACGACTCAAACGCGTTTCGAGGCACGAGACCCACGGATTTCGCCACGATTCGTTGCCACTCCGACGTAAAGCCGACCGCCGGGCGCGCCTTCAACTCCATGGCGATTACCGCCAATTCATCACGCAGCCTCTCGCATTCGGAAGCGGACCACTCACCGTCACCATCCGAGTGCAGGATGAGCGTGGGAAATCGAGAACCCAGCTTCCCTGCCTCGATTTCTCGAGTGACGTATTCACGCAAGGCATTGAAATCCGCATAGAGCCCGACCTCGACGTCCTCCAGTTCTTCATCACCTTCGAAGACACAAAGATAGAGGCCCACTACAGAGCCTCTCGCTTGATGGTTTTTCCGGTCACCCGAATCAGTTCCTTGAGCGAAGGATGAAATTTGCAGGACTTTGGGACCTTCAGCACGAGCTTCTTGTGAATCTCCACCGCCCTGAAAGCCAGGAGCCTGCTCTGATAGGTCGCTCGAAGCACTGACACGCTCTTGATCAGGTAGAGCTTGTCGATAGTCTCCGCGTCAGGGCGTGTTCCCCCAGGAACCTGGTGTCGTGTGTACTTGAAGGTCATGGATGATGCCCGGGCAGGGGCGGGGGATAGACGAGCACTCGAACGGACGGGACTCGCGCGAAGGACTCCTGGATGAGGGGAAAGACCTCCGCCCAGGTCAGACCACCATTTCCGCAGCCCAGGGCGGGAACGGCCAGCGATTGAATCCCCCGGCGTTGAACCTCCTCGACGAGGGACTCCAGGCCCGTGCGAATCCACTCCAGGCGCGAAGGCTGACGCCAGCTCCGCTTCGTCGGGAAGTTGATGACCCACCGTGGGCCCTTCGACGCGCCCAGGTCGAAGACATGGACGCGGCCCGTCTCGAGGCGGCCCGCCTTCGCCTCGCGTTCGTACTCCTTGAACATCGCGGGGAAGGCCCGCTTGAACTGGAGCGCGATGCCCTTGCCCATCACGCCTTCCGTGTTGACGGCGTTGATGAGCGCCTCGACGTCCGCTTGGAGGAGATTGCCTTCGACGAGTTCAATCATCGGTGCTCGTCCGGCGGGTCGTAGTGAAAGCGACACCTTTCTGTCAAACGCTTTGCCATGAGCACCCCGCGTGGAGAACGGTGGTAGCCGCCAGACTGGTACAACAGGAGCTTTCTGGTGGGATAGGTTAAGAGTACGATTCCGGCCATCGTTGAAAGATCTGCCTAAGCTTCTTCCATGGGGTGTTCATGAGGGTTCAACCCGGATGTGCCATTGCGTTCGGCGTTTTCCTGGGCTGCGCCACAAGCGCGCCCGCTCCTGACGGGGAACGCGACTTCTGGCGAGAAGGCCCCCATGTGCACGTTCGTGGGCCCTGGACCGCTATCACTCCATCTACGGATGTAGACGAGGTCATCGACCAACTCTGTCCCGCTATCATGGCGCAACCACGCGCACGCGACCGTGACTACGGCCAGGAGTACTGCGGAGCTATCTACTCGCTGAGTGATGGCAATTACTACGCGAGCATTCCTTCCCCGTTGGGGGAGCCGATTCCTGTCGGTCCCTCCAAACAGAAGAAGTGCATTCCCCCTCGCTACGTTGTCGATGCACGGGACCGCCCCGTCGTCCTCGCGGACTTCCACAGCCATCCATGGGCTCCTTCCCCCATGTCTCCAACAGACCGGATTGCCGCAACGCAGGTCTGGAGCATCCGAATCCAGTTCGACAATGCTTGCACCGTCATGAAGCTGGTCCCCCATCTGGGCAGTTCGCTGCCAGGAGAGGTCTACGTGCGGCGAGAGAAACAGTGGAATCTCGTTGGCATCATCAGACCTGCTGACAAGCGATATGGCATCGTCACAGCAGTGGACCAAGACTGAAATCGTACCGTGCGGACGACGAAGGTTTGTGACACAAGAGGCACCGCAGCCACGAGGTCTCCATGACGCGCGCGTTGATGCTCCTGCTGTTCCTCCTGCCCGCCTGCGCTCTCTTCCAACGCCCTCCGCGTCCGGTTCATGCGCCCCAGGCCGAGGCAGCGAAGGTCGAAATTCCGCTCGCTCTTCCCGAAGAGGGGCGGCAGATCATCCCCGGTGCGACGCTGAGAGCCATCCAGCTCGCGATGGAGGACTACCTGCCCTGGGACTTCAAGCTCCCCGGAGCGGCGACCCCTCTTCAGCAGTGTCTCGCTCGCCGTGAGGCTTACGATGTCGTAGCCGCGCCGGGTCCTCAGGGCATCGTGTTCGTCAGCATCGTTCCCAATCCGGAGGTATGCGACGTCGGCGGTCCTCCGCTGCTGGACGTCGGCGCCACCTACTCCATCGATGTCACCGGGTGGCGCATCCTCTCCGTGCAGCGGTAGCGGGTCAGTGTCCCAGGCTGTCCACGCCCCGCAATGGGCGCATCAGCGCGGAGATGAGCCGCTCGCGTCGCACCACGAACTCGGCGGTGCCTGTCATTCCTGGACGCAGCCGCACGGGCACTCCCGCCGTGGAACGCGGCTCACCGGGGACCCTCACGTCGACGCGATAGGGTGCGGCTCCCAGCGTGTCATCCTGCCGCCGCGTCGTGTCCCCCGCGATTCGTGACAGCTCCCCCAGCAGAACGCCGAAGTCCTGGAAGGGATACGCATCCAGCTTGATGCGCACCGGCTGCCCGTCTCGCAGGAACGCGATGCCCTCCGAGGCCACCGCCGCGCGCAGGACGAGCGCGTCCTCCGACGGCACCACCAGCGCGAGCACACTCCCCGCCTGCACCACGTCCCCACGGTCGAACACCGTCAGCCCCTGCACCGTGCCCGCTCGCGGCGCCACCACCTCCAGCCTCGCCGTCTCCAACCGCGTCTCCTCCAGTTCTCCCGTGTAGCGCTCCAGCTCCACCTTCGCCGCCGACAGGGCCGCTCCATCCGAGAGCGAGGCCACCCGCGAGTCGCCCTCCAGCCCACGCTGCTCCAGCTCCAGTCGCCCCAGGCTCGCTTCCAGCTCACGCACCGAGGCCTGTGCCGCCACCACCTGCGAGCGCGCCACCTCCGCCTGCACGGAGGCGTTCTCCGCTTCCACCGAGGCGACGAACTCCTTCTCCCGAAGATGCTCCGCGTTCCGCGCATCCCGTAAGCGCGCCTCCGCCTCACGCTCCTTCGCGTGGATGAGCGCTCGCGCCGCTTCCAGTCGAGCCGCTGTCTCCAGCGCCGTCGCCTTGCGCACGCGAACCTGCATTCCGTACGACTCCGTCCGCGACGCCACCAGCGCTTCCAGCATCGTCACTCGCGAGCGCGCCTCCACCACCTGCTGCTCCAGCAACCTCACCCGCGAGCGCACCTGCGCATCGTCCAGTCGCAGCAGGACCGCTCCCTGCTCCACCTGCTGCCCTTCACGCACCGCGATTTCCAGCACCACACCGGAGCGCGGCGCCTGCACTCTCGCGGTCTCCCCCTGCGGAGCCACGACCGCCTGGGCACGCACCACCACATCCATCTCGACGAAGAACAGCGCGCCGAACCCCAGCAGCGCCAGCCCCGCGCACACCACGTACAGCCCGCGCAGCACGCGTCGCGTCCGAGGGAAGTCCAGGACCGGCAACAACTCCCGATAGGTGTCCTCAGTCACCGCCATGAGCACCCTCCGATCCATGGCGCTTCCAGTTCGGCGTCGCCTGCGCGAGCGCGCTGTACAGCTTCCCCTGCGCGGACATGAGCGACTCGTGCGTCCCCATCTGGGAAATCCGCCCCTCGTTCATCACCACGATGCGGTCCGCGTGCTGCAACGTCTGGAGTCGATGGCTGATGATGAGCGTGGTCCGCCCCCGGACGATGTCGCGCAGCCGGTCGTGAATCGCCTGCTCCGCCAACGGGTCCAGCGCCGCCGTCGCTTCGTCGAAGATGAGGATGCGCGGGTCCGTCACCAGCGCTCGCGCGATGATGACCCGCTGGCGCTGACCTCCCGACAACGTCAACCCGCGCTCCCCCACCAACGTCTGGAAGCCATACGGAAGCTCCGTGACGAAGTCATAAGCCCCAGCGAGCCGAGCCGCCCGCACCACCGCCTCCTCCGTCACCGGACGCCCACAGGCGATGTTGTCGAACACCGTCCCGGAGAAGAGCTGCGTCTCCTGCGTAACCATCCCTATCTGCCCGCGCACCGACTCCGGCGTCACGTCCCGCAGGTTGTACCCATCAATCGACACCGTCCCCTCCCCCGGGTCATGCAACCGCAACAGCAGCCGCACCAGCGTGCTCTTCCCACACCCCGACGGCCCCACCAACGCCACCACCTCACCCGGCGCGAACTCCAAATCCAGGCGCTCCAACGTGTTGGACTCGCGGCCAGTTCCATAGCGGAAGCTCACGCCCCGGAACCGGATGTGACCCTTCACCCGCGGCAGCTCCAGCACCGCCGACGCCCGCTTGTCTCCCTCCCCCGCCACGTCCTGCACCGCCCCCACCCGCTCCAGGTGCGCCTGCACCCGCTGGTAGTCCCGCCACTGCGTCGCCAGCCGCACCACCGGCCCGCTCATCTGCCGCGCGAACAGCGTCGCCGCGATGAGCGCTCCCACCGTCAGCTCCCCTCGCAACACCGCTCGCGAGCCCACCCACAACACCAACGCGCTGCCCACCAGGTCCAACGTCTGCGACACACTCGCGCCAATCGCACCGTGCATCGCCGCCTTGAAGCCGTGTTGCAGCGACGGCGCCAGCAAGCGCTGCATCGTGCGCAGGAACGGCAGCTCCAGCGCGTGCGCCTTGAGCGACTCGAATCCCTTGAACGAGTCCATCAGGTGCGTCTGGTACAGGTCATGCTGTGACAGGTACGCCACCGTGTGGTTGCGCACCCAGCGGCCCACCACCGCGGACACCAACAGGTGCAGCGGCATCAACGCCAGCGCGAGCACCGCCAGCGTGGTCGAGTACATCGACAACACCGCCGCCGTGCTCAACACCAGCGCCACGTCGATGGTGATGGCGATGGCGTTGTCCACGATGAAGCCTCGAATCAGCCCCACCTCCATGAAGCGATTCAGGATGTCGCTCGTCGTGAAGCGCTGGAACAACCCCGACGCCCCGTCCAACACCCGCCGGTAGAGCGTCTCCACCACGTCCCGCTCGATGCGCGTGGATACCTCCAGCACCAGGTAGCTCCGCGCGAAGGCCAGCACCCCCGAAAGCAGCGCAGTGACAACCAGCCCCACCAACAACACGTCCAACAACTGCGCATCCGCGCGCATCAACACCCGGTCGATGACCACCTGACTTCCCAATGGGAAGGCCAGCGCCAGCACCTGCAACAACAACGACAGCCCCACCAGCTCCGCGATGACCCATCGATACGGACGCACCAACACGGAGAAGCGCGCCAGCGCGGACCGCTCCTTCTGTTTCGGAGGAAGCGCCGCCCCCGCCGTCGACATCCGGTCCGACGGCTTGAGCAACAGCAGCACCCCTCGCCAGGAGCGCAGGAACTCCTCCCGGGGAATGAAACGCGTGGAGAACGACGGGTCGCCCACCACGACACCCTTGCGAGTGACTCGCCACACCACGACGAAGTGGTGCCGGTCCTGGAGGTGCGCGATGGCCGGCAGGTCCACCGAGCCCAACAGCTCCCAGTCCGCCTGGATGCCCGTGGTGATGAACCCGAGTTGCTCCCCGGTGCGCGACAAATCCAACAGGCTGGTGCCATACCGGCTCACACCCGCGAGCTTCATCAACGACGGGTAGTCCAGCTCGTGCCCGTAGTACCGCGCCACCATCCGCAGGCACGCGGCCCCACAGTCCATGTGCTCCTGCTGCCGATAGAACGGCACCGGCTTCCACGGCGACGCGGAAGAAGGCCGCTCCGGCAGCTCCATCGAGCTCTCTTCTTCCGGAGGTGCCTCGGGAGGCGCACTCACGTCCGTGAGGACCACGTGCGGCCAGCGATTGAACTGCGCACTGCTCCTCGCCACACGCCGCCCCAGGGCACGGCGCACTCCCGGGAAGCGCAGCAGCACCTCGGCCGTGGCACCTCTCGGAGCGGACAGCAGCGTGCTCGTCTCCAGCGCCGTCGCCGCCGCGAAGACCGGCGCGTCCAGGAGCAGCGCATCCAGCGCGAAGTCCTCACCCGGTCCCAGTGCCCGCTCGCCATAGCGCACCGAGCCCTGTCTCAACACCCACCACTCCGCCGCCGTCGCCCCCGCGGGCATCAGCACCGTGCCCTCCGGCACCGTGCCCTCCCGGAAGCACGCCGCGAGTCGCAGCACCCCTTCCGGCTCCACGTCGTCCACGAACAAGTCGAGCAGCGCTCGGCGCAACGCCGGACACAGCAGCGCCGTCAGCCCACCCGTCTCATCCAGCGCCAGCGCCTGCCGGAAGTCCGCGCCAGACACCTCCAACACGCGCACCGCGCCACCCGCCACGACGTCGAAGCCGTGCGTTGCTCCGTCGCCACGCGCATGGGCGCCATACAACTCGCCCGCCGCTGCGTGCGTCACCCGGAGGAAGGCCCCGTGGCTGGCCCCCAGGTGCCCCATCACCAGCATGCCTTCCAGCACCAGGCACACCGTGTCGCAGGGCTGCCCTCGAGTCGCGACGAGTTCCTGAGGCACGTACTCGCGCACGCGCCCTGTCTTCACCAGGTGTCGACGCACTTCCTCCGGAAGGACGCGCAGCACGCCGGACACGCTACGCGCGTCCAGCGGAGAGACCTCGATGGAGTCGGCAAGCACACTCATGAGGAAGCGCTCGACCCTCGTGTCCCCGGGGACACGTTCCGCGAAGCGAGTACCGTCCTGTTTTGCGCTTGCACTTGAACCACCTCCTGCGACGGACTCGATGACACTGCTGTTCGAGGCCTGAGCTGTCTCAGTCCTCCACGGAGAAGACCGTGGGCCCCTGCTCCGGTCCGTAGAAGTCGAGCAGCTCGCGGTGGTACGCCATCGTCAGCCTGCAGAAGGTGATGAGCCGGCGGCGGATGCGCGCCTGGTCCGCCGCGGTGAGCGGGCCCGCGTCCGCGAAGGGCTCGCGACCAAATTGGTCGTGGTCGTCGCTGCAATCGCCGATGTCGTGGTCCCGGAAGGGTCCGAACGCCTCCACCGGCAACACCCCGTGCTCGGTGAAGCGCTCCCAGAACTTCCCCACCGTGGCCAACGCCGTCGGGTCACCCTCGCCCACGCCGATGCAGGCCGAGTACGACAGCGGATCCGCCATCCCCAACCAACGCAGGTGATTGATGAGCGCCTGCATCGAGATGAGCGGCGACGCGTGCTCCAGGTCCGCCTCCGTCAGCCCCGCCGCCAGCAACCCGCGCTTCAGCCACGCGTGGTGCCAGTACTCGAAGGACAGGTGCTCGCTCAGGATGGTCTTCAGTCGCTCCGTCGGCTGCGACGCCACCGCCGCGCTCTGGTGCGACGAGGCCGCCGCAGCGAAGTGGTAGTTCTCCAGCAGGTAGCCCACCGCCAGCCGACGCGACACCGGTCCCGTCCAGAACCGACGCAGCATCGACGACGGGCCCCAGCGCTGCTGCGCGATTCCCGCCAGTGAGCGCAGGTGCTCGTAATACGTCAGCGCATCCACCTCCAACCCGCTCGTCTGCACCAGCACCGCGCGGTGATACAGGTCCTGCGCCACCGACGACACCAGCGCCAGGTCCAGCCGCGTCTCCTTCGCGATGTCCGCCAGCGTCCGCTTGCCGTCGAGCAGGTGAATCACCCGCCACGCCTGCTCGGCGCTCTCGCTGTCGATGGTCATCACCTCCCAGGGCTCGCCCTCCGCCGCGCCGAGCACCAGCTCGCGTCGCGCCAGTCCGTCCGGCCTCACCCAGTTCGCCAGCGCGAGCCGCGTCGCGGGCAACAGCGGTCCCGGCTCACGGGTGGAGGGATGCCAGGCACGTCCGATGATGGGAAGGTGTCCGTTGTTTTCACTCATGGGTTTCACCGCCTGCGGATGGGTTGCGTGTGGAAGTCGGGGCGACGAGCGAGACGAGCTCCTGCTCGGCGAAGGCACTCAGCGTTTCGCGGGCGACGGACCGGGCCAGCTCCAGCGCCCAGCCCCGCTCGCGGTGCAGCGCCTCCGCCACCTCGGCCACCGTCCTCACGCCGTCACAGGCGCGCCAGACGGCGTCGGTGCCTTCGTCCAAATCGAAGTAGTAGTTGTCGAGGATGAGGTGCACCTGCCCCTCCGCTCGACGGCGCCGCACCCGCAGATGCGTGATGGGAACGAGCACGTCCAGGTCCATGGCGCTCATTCCTCGATGACATCCGTGAGCTGGTTGCACAGCCGGATGCACGTCTCCAGGTAGGCCTTCAGCTCCTCGGGGCGCTCGCGCAGCCGCGCGCCGTCCGCGAACTGAAGCTCCCAGAAGCGCTTCTCGAACTTGCGCGCCTCCTCGTCCCCACCCGCGGCGAGCTGTCCCAGGATGCGCGTGCGCCACTTGCGGCGGATGTTCGTGCTCCCCCGGTAGTGGCAGAAGGCATCGCAGGTGGAGTTGAGCAACTCCCGCGCGCGCATCAGCGCCACGTCCGGCTGCTCCATCATCCCGTAGAGGTCCTCGAGCGCGTCGTCGACCTCGCGAATCTTCACCTCCAGGAGCCACCGCGACAGGCGACGGAAGTCGAAGCGCGAGCGCAGCCTGTCCAGCCGGCCGTCGTGCATCAGCGCCACTCCCGTGCGCACGCGGTGCAGGAAGACGATTTCGTCCTCCGTCATTCGCCGCTCCATCATCACGTTGTCCCGCCCGCCCTCCTTCAGGTCCAACGCGGCGAGCTTCGCGGCGAGCACCTCCACCGACGCCTCGCTCCAGTACTCGAAGTCCACCCGGCGCTTGCCGAGCATGTGCACGGAGAAGAGCGCGTCTCCGGCCTTGTGCAGGCTGGTGCCCGTCGGCTCGCCCCCTCCGACGATGAACACGTCGATGTCGGAGAAGGCATTGCCCATGCCCTCCACCAGGGAGCCGGACAGGAACACGGCGGCCTCGACCGCGGGCGTCAGCGACTCGAGCGCCAGCAGCTGGCCAAGGTCCACGCCAAGCAGGGTCATCAGTTCATCACGCGAGGGCTGAGTCATGAGGGCGGCGACACCAGAAGCGAGAAGAGGAAGGAAGGCGCGAGCCGGGTTGAGCGGCCCGCGCCTCCCCTGCATGAACCTCAACGGCTCACGCGGTCAGCCTTCACTCGAGAATCACAGCACCGGGAAGACGCGGCCCGGGCCCACGATGATGGGGCCCGTGACGATGGGACCGGGCAGGGTGGGCAGCGGCTGCGTGATGACCGGGCCGGGGATGGTGGAGATGGAACCACCGACGACGCACTTCATGGTGTCGGCGGACAGCTTGATGGCAACGCTACGGGGCTTGTTCATGGTGTTGCTCCTTGATGGGTCTTCGTTCACTGCTTGCTGCGTGCTGCACCTGGCGCGGCCACTGGAGGGCCGCTGAACTCGGGAGGGAGCGCTCACGCCACGCGGCGCGTGTCGCGACCCGGCGGCCATGCGAGGATGGCCACCTGGACTTGGGAGGTCCGTCGATGCGTGCCGCTGTGCCGACACCCCTGCTGCGCGTGGGACTCAACAAGGTCGCCCTGCTGCGCTCGTCGCGCGGCGGCGCCGTGCCGGATTTGACGGAGGCCGCGCGCACGCTCATCGAAGGCGGCTGCCGCGCGCTGATGGTCCACCAGTGGTCCGACCACCGGCACGTGAAGCCCCACGACGTCACCGCGCTCGCCGCGCTGGAGCCCGTGCGCGAGGGCCACGCCACGCTGCATGTCGGCGGAGACCTGCGCGAGGACCTCGGCGCGCTGCTGGAGCGCACCTCCGGCGTCGGCTGCTGGGTGGTGACGCCCTTCGAGGCCCAGCACCTCACCACGCAGCGCGGCTGGCGCGCCGAGGATGACCAGTCCCGGCTCGCGCACTGGGCAAGAACGCTGAGCGGACGCACGCGCCTCTCCGTGTTCGTGGACCCGGAGCCGGAGGCCGTGGACCTGGTCGCCCGCGCTGGCGTCGCCGCCGTCGAGCTGAACTGCCGCGACTATGTGGAGGGCTTCGGCACGCCCGCGCAGGAGCGCGCGCTGGAGGCACTCGCGCGAGCGGCGGACCGGGCTCGCGAGCTCGGCCTGGACGTCAATGCCGCGCATGACCTGGACAAGCGTCACCTGCCCCCACTGATTCGCGCGGTGCGCCCCACGCTCGTCTCCGTGGGCCATGCTTTCGTGGCCGCCGCCGTCATCGCGGGCCTGCGCGCGGTGTTGCCCGGCTTCCTCCACGCCGCCTCGGAGGACTGACGCGCTGTTCGCGGCGCGCGTCATGAAGCGGCCTCGGAGGGCTGAGCGCTTTCTCGTAGCGCGCGTCATGGCCTCGCCTCCGCGCTCCGCGTGCCGTGACGCTCCAGCGCCTCCGCCAGCAGCCGCACGCCCGTGGCATGCAGCACCAGGGCGATGTCCTCCGTGCGCGGATTCACCGGCGCCAGTTGGAACGGCGCGTTGGCCAGGAGCAGCAACGGCGTGACGAAGTCCCACCGCACGCGCCAGTCGGTGTCACCTCGAGCCAGCGCCCGCGCGGGCAGCTCCTCGCCCAGCCATGCATCCAGCGCGGCGAACCGCTCCAGCGCGGGCCGCGCCCACAAGGCCCACTCCCAGGACAGGCCGTCGATGCCTTCGGTCACCCGAGCCGCGCCCGCGCGCACCAAATCGTAGAGGCCGCTCGTGCAGGTGCGCAGCTTGGCCAGGTCCTCCAGGTAGTCGCTGTCCGCATCCCCCGTGACAGTCGAACCCCGCGGGTCCAACAGCAGGAAGCGACCCGTGGCCGGCTCCAAGAGGACGTTGTCGAACTTGAAGTCGCCGTGGAACCGGCCCACCCGAGGCGGGTTCAGGCGCGCGAGCAGCTCCGGGTCCCGCTCCAGCGCGCGCACCAGCTCGGCCGCGCTCCGGTGAAGCCGGCCGTTGATTTCCAGGCTCCCCGCCGCGCACAGCCGGTCGAAGCGCGCCGACAGGCCCCGGCCCGCGCTGGCCCTTCTCCAGAACTTGTCCACATAGCTGGCGTGGAAGAAGCCCTCGGGCGCGGGACGGTGGTGGTCCGCATAGAGCACGTCGAAGGCGAAGGAGACGATGCTCCGCGTACCCCCCACGGCCTCGCCCACCGTCAGCGTGCCGTCCACCAGCACGCGCGACAGCTCAGGCCACGGACAGAAGTCCATGTCGTACTCGGCCCAGTCCGCGCCGGTGCGCACCTCCAGCACCCGAGGAAAGCGCTCCGCCGCGCGCGGAGGCAGCGCCTTCAGCCACGCCACTTCTCGCAACAGCTTGTCTCGCCCATGAGTGGCCCGCTTGGTGACGCGGCTCCCCGACACGCGCACGTCGCGCATCACTCCGCGCCAGTCACCCTCGGCTCGCGCGGTGCTCATACGCCCGCCTCCCGCTGATGCCGGAGGACATCCAGTCCCTCCGAGAGGGAGAAGGGCGCCTTCAGGCCCAACGCCGACAGCCTCGTGGACTCCAGCCGGTTGTCCCGGGGACGCACCGCGAGCGACGACTCCTTGCGCGTGCGCACCAGCGACACGTCCAGGTTGAAGGCATGGGCCAGCCGCCGCGCCCACGAGTACTTCGTGGTGGCCTCACCTCCACTGAAGTGCAGCACGCCCCGCACTCCGCCCCCGGCCAGCCGCGACAGCAGGCCCGCCACCTCGTCCACCAGCACCGGGTAGCGCACCTGCTCGCCATCCACGTACACGGGCTGTCCCGTGGCCAGCTGCTCCAGCGTGGACGTGACGAAGGTCGCCTTCTCGTCCGGCCCCGTGAGGCCGTAGAGCAGCGGCACGCGCAGCACCAACGCGTCCTCCAACGTCAGCGCCAGCAACTCCCCCTCGCGCTTGGTGACGCCGTAGTGCTGAAGCGGCCGCGGCTCGTCCGTCTCCACGTACGTGCGCGCGGGCGCGCCGTCGAAGACATGGTCGGTGGACACGTAGAGCAGCCGCGTGCGCGTGCGTCGGCACGCCTCCACCACGTTGCCCGTGCCTCCCACGTTGATGTTCGTCGCGGCGGACCGGTGACGCTCGCAGTCGTCCAGATTGCAGCGCGCCGCCGCGTGGATGCACACGTCGAAGCGGCCCTCCGCGAACGCGGTGTCCACGGCACGCGCATCGGTGATGTCCAGGCGCATCAGCCCCTGGCGCGGCGTCGCGCTCCAGGTGCCCTGGGCCTGGACTCCCTCCATCCGCAGCGCGCGCATCACCCTGCGCCCCAGAAATCCGCTGGCCCCCGTGACGATGACCTTCATGGCTCGGTCCCCCGTGTCCCCATCGCCGCTACAGCAGCGACACAGACTCGCCCCCGCTCGTGCCCAGTCCCACTCCCAGCAGCGCCAGCCGGTCCGCGCCCGCGCGAGGCCCCGGGACTCCGCACTTCACCGCCGCCACCTGCGTCGCGAAGCGCAGCGCCTCGCCGAAGCCGTGCCCCGCCTGCACCGCCGCGATGTAGCCCGCGTGGAACGCATCCCCCGCGCCCGTGGTGTCCACCACCTCGCAGCGCTCCGCTGGGACTCGGTGGTGCTCGCCCTGCGCCGTCCACCCCTCGCAGCCCTCTGCGCCCAGCGTGCCCACCACCACGCGCAGCCCTCCGGCCAGCAGCGTCCGCGCGGCGGCGGACAGCTCGCGCTCCCCCGTCAACTCGCGCAGCACCTTGCCCGGCGCCACCAGGCTGGTGAGGTACGGCAACAGCGGCCGTGCCTCCTCGGCCACCTCCGCGTCCGCCAGCACCGGCAGCCCCAGGGCGCGCGCGCGCTTCGCCAGCGCCAGTGAGAAGGCGGGCTCGTGCCCGTCCAGGTACACCAGGCCGCACTGCTCCAGCGGCGCGGCCTCGGCCGGAATGCCATCCATGCGCAGCCGCGCGTCCTTGTGCATGACGAGCGAGCGAGTGCCGTGCGTGGTGTCCACGACGATGGCCGCCGAGTGCTGCGGACAGTCCGCCACCGTGAGGCTTCCCTCCACCACCACGCCGGACTCCACCAGCGAGCCTCGCGCCAGCCGTCCGAAGTCCCCACCGCCGAAGACGCCGAAGTAGCGCGTGCGCACGCCCAGCGAGCCCAGCATCGCCGCGACATTGGCCCCCTGCCCGCCTCCGAAGAAGCGCAGCCCGTCCGCCTGCACCTTGCCGTCCGTCACCAGCGCCTCGCGCGTGGAGAAGACGATGTCCACCGTGTTGTTTCCGATGACGAGCACTTCCATGGCGCCCTCCCGTGCCTGCATGGCCTCCCCCTTCCCGCTGCTCCGCCTGCCGCCCGCCGCGCTCACTAGAGAGCCACCGCCGGCCGCACCTGCGCCGGGGCCTCCGCATGCAGTCGACGCAGCACGTCCGTGGCGATGCGCTCGGCCACCTGCTCCGGCCGCAGCTCGCTGGTGTCCACCACCGTCCAGCGCTCCTCCGCGGGCAGCAGCGACACGAGGAACTCGTCGTAGGCCTGGTGTCGCTCCGGGTTGTCGCGCAGGTACGTGTCCCGCACCGACTTGGAGGGACGCAGCAGCGCGCGCTCCCGCTTCGCCTTCGGCGTGGACGTCAGGTAGTAGTTGAACGCGAACGGCAGGTGCTCATCCCAGATGAGCTGGCTGGGCAGCCCCGCGACGTCCGGATGGAAGAAGCGGTTGCGCCCCACCTGGCTGAGCCAATGTCTGTCCTGGACGAGGAAGCCCGACGGCAACCCTCGATGACAGCGCGCCAGGTCCAACAGGATGTTCGCCGAGTAGAACCAGTCAATCTGGAGCAGGTCCGGCGTGCGCTTCGCCTCGGCCAGGAAGTGGTCGAGGATGGGCATGTCGAACACGTAGCAATGGCCCAGCCGCGCCGGCAGCCCCGCCGCCGTCAGGCGCGCGCCCAACAGCTTGCACACCGTCGTCTTGCCCGCGTAGTCCGTGCCTTCAATCAGCAGTCCATGAATCATCGTGAGTGCCTCGCTCGGACTTCAGGGTTGGAGGACGACCTTCAGCGCGGCCGCGGGAGCGCCCTGACGTCGGGCCCCCACGTCGCAGCCCACCAGCGCCAGTCCCTCGCGGAACGACGCCAGCGGCAGCCGGTGCGAAACGAGCCGGCGCGCGGGCACCACGCCCGAGCTGATGAGGTGCAGCGCGGTGGCGAAGCTGCTGTCCAGCGAGTCGATGGAGCCCTGCACGGACAAGCTGCGGTCCGCGATGGCCCCCACGTCCAGCGCCACCTCGTGACGCTTGAGTCCCACCAGCAACAGCTGCCCGCCGCGCGACAGCTTCGTCAGCGCCTCACCGGCCAGCCGCCCCGTGGTGTCCACCACCACGTCCAGCGGCGTCGCCTCCGAGGCGTGGCGCGCGCAGACCTCGTCCAGGGACTCGGCCACCGTCCAGCGCCGGTCCACGACTTCGCGACACAGCTCCCGCCGCGCGGCGGAGCGCTCCACCAGCGTCCCCGTCAACCCCAGGCCCGCCAGCACCCACGCGTACAACACCCCCATGGGCCCACCGCCGAGCACCACCGTACGCAGCGAGGGACGCAGCCGGAGCTGGTTCGCGCCCGTGACGGCGCAGCTCAGGGGCTCGGTGAGGCTCGCCTCCTCGAAGTTCACATGCGCGGGCAGCGTGTAGAGGAAGCGCTCCGTCGTCTTGTGCAGCGGCGCCATGGTGCCGTCGGCGCTGACGCCCGTCTCCGTCTCGCCCTTGCGCTGACAGTGGTTCTGCCGCCCGGTGCGGCACAGCCGGCACTGGCCACAGAAGAAGGTCGGGTCGATGACGACGCGGTCCCCCACCTGGACGTGCCGCACGGCGGGTCCCACGGCGACGACTTCGCCCGAGGACTCGTGGCCCAGCACCACTCCGGGCTTCGCCGCGTACTCACCGCCGATGATGCCCAGGTCCGTGCCGCAGATGCCGGTGGCGCGAACGCGCACCAGCACCTCGTCGTGCACGGGCGCGGACGGCTCGGCGCGCTCGCGCAGCTCCAGCTCCCAGGCTGTCGTGTACACCACTGCCCTCATGTGCTCCCCCTCGAGTCCCCGACTCAGCCCACGTCCGCGAGTGCGCGAGACAGCCGCGCGACGATTTCTTCCAGGTCGTCCTGCGTCGCGATGAGCGGAGGCCGCACCTTCACCACGTTGCCGAAGCTGTAGCGGGAGCCCCGCAGCACCAGCTGGTGCCGCTCCCCCGCGACACGGATGAGCGCCAGCGTCTTCTCCACGTCGGGCGAGCCATCCGGACGCACAATCTCCAGGCCCCACATGTATCCAAGGCCCCGCACGTCACCGATACACGGGAACTTCGTGGCGAGCTGGTTCAGCAGCTCTCCCAACACGATTCCGTTGCGTCGCACGGTGGCCAGCAGGTGGCCGGACGTCATCGCCTTCAGCGTCGCGGACGCCGCGGTGAGCGCCAGCGGGTTGCACCCCGAGGTGAAGGAGTGCTCGTGGCTCTCCATCACATCCAGCGCGCCTTCGAACAACACCGCCGCCACGGGGATGCCGATGCCGCCCAGGCCCTTGGCCAGCGTGACGATGTTGGGCTTGAAGCCGAGCGCCTCCGAGGCAAACAGGTGCCCGGTGCGCCCCATGCCCGTCTGCACCTCGTCCGCGATGAGGAGGATGCCCTTCTCCTCACACAGCTTGTTGAGCGCCTGGAAGTAACCCGGCGGAGGCACGACGTTGCCGCCGTTGCCCAGCACGGGCTCCACCAGCATGCACGCCACCGAGCCGCTGCTCGCGTACTCGACGAAGTCGCTGATGCGCTCCACGCACAGCATCCCGCAGCCGGGGTACTTCGCCTTGTAGAAGCAGCGGTAGCAGTACGGCGCCGGCACCTTCACCGAGTGCGGTGACACCGACTCCGGGAAGCCCTTGCGACGAAACGCATTGCCCGAAATCGCCGTGGTGAACTGCGTCTGTCCATGGTGCGAGAGGAAGAGGCTGAGGATGTCCGTCTTCCCCGTGGCCTTCTGCGCCACCTGCACCGCGCACTCGTTGGCGGTGGAGCCGGTGATGTCTCGCATCCACCCGGCCGTCAGGTGCGCGGGCGCATGCGCGAGCAGCTCCGAGAGCACCTGCTTCGCCTGCCCCGCCATCAGCGAGGAGCTGGCGTGCGCCATGCGCCGCAGCTGCTCCATCACCGCGTCCGTCACCTCCGGGTGGTCGTAACCCAGAGGGACGTTGAAGGTGCCGGAGGCCGCGTCGAGGAAGGCCGTGCCATCCTCGCGGATCAACCGGATGCCCCGCCCCCGCACGAACTCCCCGGACGAGCGAGCCCCCGCTGACGCGACTTCGGACGCACCCTCTCGTACATCCGGCCCCTCCCCAGAGAGGACCTTCAGGTTGAGATTGGACAAGCGTGTTCCCCCAACGGCGTGAAACGTCCCCCCTTGGACGTTTCAAATCCCCGTGCTGCTGGAGAGTGAACGGAGCTTCGAAAATTCCTTCGGTGAATCATCGGGGGTTGGCCGCGCGAAGCCATCCGGCCAGGATGTCTCGCCATGAAGATGGAGCACGTGGAGCAGACGCTGGAGCGCATCGCTCGCGAGGCGCAGGCCGCGCCGGGGGGCCTCCTGGCGTTCGACGGAGACGGCACGCTGTGGAGCGGTGACGTCGGCGACGACCTGTTCATGGCCGTGACGGGACGCGACGCCGTGCGCGACGAGGCCCGGCCCCGCATGGAGCGGGTGGCCGCCTCGCACGGCCTGGAGGTGGAGGGCAGCAACAGCACGCTGGCCCGCCGGCTGTTCACCGCCTTCCAGGCCGGCCGCATCGCCGAGCACGACATCTGCGAGATGGCGACGTGGCTGTTCGCCGGCTGGGGCGTGGAGGAGCTGCGCGCCTTCGCTCGCGGCGTGGTGGAGTCACACGGCGTGGCCGAGCGCGTCCACCCGGAGGTCCGCCGCGTGGTGGACTGGGCCCGCGAGCAGGACATCCCCTGTTACGTGGTGAGCGCCTCGCCGCTCGCCGTCGTGGAGGCCGCGGCCCGCGTGGTGGGCATCCCCTCCGAGCACGTCATCGCCAGCACCCCCCAGTCCTCGGGCGGCACGGTGCTGCCGGACGTCATCGCCCCCATCCCCTACGGCCCCGGGAAGGTGACGTGTCTGAGAGCGCGCACCGAGCGGCCCCTGTATGCCGCCTTCGGGGACAACGTGTTCGATTTGGAGCTGCTCACCGAGTCCCGGGTGCCTGTCGCGGTGCGTCCCAAGCCCCGCCTGCTGGAGCGCGCGGACCGCCTGCCCCCGCTGGTCCAATTGCACCCGGTGCCCACCCGCTGACAGCGTCGGCTGGGGAACGCGCCCGGAGAGCTTTTGGCGGCGCCCTCGGGCGCGTCCGTGCTAACTGGAGGCGCCTTCACTTTCTCGAAACAACCGCCACGGAGAGACACAGTCATGCCGCTCATCGCCCTGCGTCCCCTGCTCGACTACGCCGCCGCCAACAACTTCGGGGTCGCCGCGCTCAACGTCAACAACATGGAGCAGATCCAGGCCATCATGGAGGCCGCTCGCGCCACCCAGAGCCCGGCCATCATCCAGGCGTCGCGCGGGGCGCGGAAGTACACCAACGACTTGTTCCTGCGGAACCTGATGCAGGCCGCGGTGGAGCTCTACCCGGAGATTCCGGTGGTCATGCACCAGGACCACGGCAACTCGCCGGAGACCTGCATCAGCGCCATCCGCATGGGCTTCACCAGCGTGATGATGGACGGCTCGCTGGAGGACGACGGCAAGACGCCCTCCAGCTACGAGTACAACGTCGCCGTCACGCGCGAAGTCGTCAACGTGGCGCACCGCTTCGGCGTGTCGGTGGAAGGTGAGCTGGGCGTGCTGGGCTCGCTGGAGCACGGCATGGGCGAGAAGGAAGACGGCCACGGCGCCGAGGGCAAGCTCACCCTGGACCAGCTCCTCACGGACCCGGACCAGGCGGTGGACTTCGTCAACCGCACGGGCATCGACGCGCTCGCCGTCGCCATGGGCACCAGCCACGGCGCCTACAAGTTCTCCCGCAAGCCCAGCGGCGACGTGCTCGCCATGAGCCGCATCGAGGAGATCCACAAGAAGATTCCCAACTGCCACCTGGTGATGCACGGCTCCAGCTCCGTGCCCAAGGAGCTGTGCGACATCATCAACGCCAACGGCGGTCGCATCAAGGAGACCTACGGCGTGCCGGTGGAGGAGATTCAGCGCGGCATCCGCGCGGGTGTGCGCAAAATCAACGTCGACACCGACAACCGGCTCGCCATCACCGGCGCCATCCGCAAGGCCTTCTTCGCCAAGCCGGAGGAGTTCGACCCGCGCTACTACCTGACGCCCGCGCGCGCGGCCATGCAGGCCATCTGCGAGGAGCGCATGAAGCAGTTCGGTCAGGCGGGCCACGCGAAGAAGGTGCCGCACGTCACGCTGGAGCAGATGGCGCGCGACTACACCGCGGGCAAGTTCGGCGACAACGCGCGCCCCGACACCGTCGTCGGCGCCAAGAAGAAGTAGCGCGTCGGGTCGGAGGTTTCGGGGGAGGCCCGCCGGGTGGCGGCTCCCCCGAGTCGTTTCAGGAGGCGGCGCCAGCTCACTTCTCTCCCGCCAGCGCGGTCGCCATGTTCTGCGTCTCGTTCTCCACCTGGAAGTCGGCCACCACGCGGCGGCCCTCCTTGGGCGTCTGCTTCAGCCTGAGCGCCTCCAGGCTCAGGGGCACCACCGCTCCCTCGTCGGGCTGGACGTAGAGCACGCTGCCCTCCAGCGCCACCACGTCGCCCTCTATCACCTGGGTGCGCTTGGGGTCCGGCGTCAGCTCCACGTCGGGCCCCTGGACGATGCGGACCATGCCCTGGGTGGGCGTGACGTCGGCGCCAATCATGCCGCCCAGGTTCAGCGGAGGCACGAAGCCGGCGAGGTTGCCGGTCGTGTCCAGGTCGCGCTCCAGGCGCTGCTGCTCCAGGGTGTTCCCGTTGGGGGGCTCCGCCAGGCCGACGGTGGGGGCCAGCAGCGCGGCCAGCGCCGGGGCCACCCAGGCGATTCGCTTCCATCCGCGGGACATCATTCTTCGTGTCATGACTCGTACTCCGGCTGGGGGTCCTTGGACCCGTCTCCTTCGAAGGTAGGCCACGACGTGACGCTCACGCCTGGACCGCGCCCCGGCCACCTCCCGGAAGGACAGGCCACCGCTGGCACCGAGTGTTCAGCCGACGAACGCCACCGCCCCAGGGCGTCTGGAACAGGCTAGGGTGCACCCGCAGGGCCCGGCGGGCGCCCTCCGGACGGAGGAAAAGCGCCAGGGCTCCATCCGCGCCGCACACCGGCGCCTTATCGCGCCGGACACCGGCGCCTATCGCAGAGGCCGCACGTGAACGGTCGCACCAACGAACACCGCATCGCCCTTTTTCTCGACTTCGAGAACCTCGTCACCAACACCGGCATCAGCGCCTCCAACTTCGACCTCCAGCCCTCGCTCGACCGGCTGCTGGAGAAGGGGAAGGTCGTCTTCCGCCGCGCCTACTGTGACTGGTCCCGCTTCAACGAAGCGAAGATGGGCCTCCACCGCTTCGGCGTGGAGCTCATCGACGTGCCCCCCTCCACGCGCGCGGGGAAGAACGGCGCGGACATGCGCCTGGTCATCGACTCCCTGGAGCTGTGCTACGCGCGGGAGAGCATCGACACCTTCGTCATCGCCTCCGGCGACAGCGACTTCTGTCCGCTCGCCTACAAGCTGCGTGAGAACGGCCGCACCGTCATCGGGCTGGCGGTGAAGGAGTCCACCTCTCCCCTCTTCGTCAACGCGTGCGACGAGTTCATCTACCTGCGCACCACGCGTCAGCGCTCGGAGAAGGGCGACAAGGACAAGGGTCGCCACGTCACCGAGGAAGTGGGGCACGGCAAGCGGGGCCGCCATGGCCGCGACGCGCCGGGCAAGGCCGGCAAGGCCGAGGCGAAGGAGGCCGCACCGTCGGGTGGCAAGCGCGACTCCAAGACGGAGGTTCCGGAGATTGCCCGCGAGGTGGTGCAGAACCTGATTGCCCGCGCCACCGGCCCGGTCAATCCCTCGCTCATCAAGGAGACCATCGTCCGCAAGGAGCCGGACTTCGACGAGCGCGAGCACGGCTTCCCCACGTTCGCCAAGCTGCTCGCCGCGCTGGAGACGGAAGGCGTACTGCGCCGCATCCAGCAGGGCCGCCAGTGGTACGTCGTGGGCCCGGATGCGGACCTCGCGGGTGGCAGCGAGGCCAAGTCCGAGGGCAAGGGCAAGAAGCAGGGCCGGGGCCGCAACACCGAAGAGTCTGAAGACGAGCTCGAGTCCTACCCGGACCCCGAAGAGGACGACGGGCTGTAGTCGTCAGTCGTCGCGGCTTGGCTCCCGCTTTCGCCTCCCCTGAGTCAGACCTCGGGGAGGCGAGAGCCCGTGGTGAGCGCTCAGAGCGCATCCCGGTAGAACACACGGGCGGACGATGTCTGGGGTTGTCCAGGCGTCGTCGTCTACCGCGTGTTGAAACACGGCGTGTCGCTGCTCCGGAAGCGCCTGGAGCAAATGCAGACCCAGACTGGGTCTTCCCCACCCTCACGCGGGATTGATTGATTTCAGTCGAGCAGGAGTTCTTCACGGGCATGAAGAATTCTGAGACATCGCGCTGAATGTCACAGAAGTGAGTTGTGACATGTATCGCCACGGGCGCCCTTCGAATGTAACGGGGGGCGCTACACTGTTTTCAAGTCTTGCCTGAAAGACATCGAGGACGCAGTTGGCACGTCCACTGCTCTGTGCGGGGCAGCCGGTTCTTCATCCCCCACCGGCCTCACCGCAGAGCAGGAGTCCAAATGTCACAGGGTCATTTCCGCCGCCGCCTCACCCAGGCGCTGGTGCTGATGGGAGCCTTGAGCGCTCCCACCGCCCTCGCCGCCACGCAGAACACGAGCGACGCGCGCAACCACGATGCCCGCATCTCCCACAACCTCGGCCTGAAGAAGGGCGTGAGCGCGCTGCAGCAGGACAAGGTGGCGGCGCTGCGCCGCAGCGTGCCGGAGCTCCGCGTTGAGCACGACGCCACCACGGGCCTGGTCCGTTCCATCGTCAACCCGGTGGGCGCGCTGTCCGGCCGCAGCAGCGGTGACGCCCTCGCCGTGGGCCTCTCCTTCGTCCAGGCGCAGCGGGAGCTGCTCGGCCTGGAGCTGACGGACCTGGCGAACCTGGAGGTCACCGACCGCGTCTACTCGCGGCAGAGCGGTGTCACCCACCTGTACCTGCGCCAGACGCACCAGGGCCTGCCGCTCTACAACGGCCAGCTCCAAATCAACGTGGACAGCGAAGGCCGCGTGCTCAGCGTGCACAGCGACTTCCTGCCCTCGCTGGCCCGCGCCGTCACCAGCACCCAGCCCCGCCTGGGCGCCGCCGCCGCCGTCTCCGGGGCCGCGCGCCACCTGGGCCTGAAGTCGCTCACCGCCCCCCGCGAGTTGGAGAAGGAGGCCGGCCCCCGCCAGCGCACCCGCGTGGAGCAGTCCGGCATCTCCTCCGCGCCCATCGACGCGCAGCTCGCGCTGCTCCCCGTCAACCAGGGCGACGCCCGGCTGGTGTGGAACTTCCAGGTCCACACGCCGGACCAGGAGCACGTCTATGACATGACGGTGGACGCGACGACGGGCGAGGTGTGGACGCGCTTCGACTGGGTCGCCTCGGATGCCTACTCCGTCTACATGCGCCCGGTGGAGAGCCCCAACCACGGCCTGCGGGTGAGCGTGCTCAACCCCGCCAACGCGACGGCCTCCCCCTTCGGCTGGCATGACACGGACGGCATCACCGGCCCCGAGTTCACCATCCACCGCGGCAACAACGTCCACGCCTACGATGACGCGGACGCCAACAACCTGCCGCCCCTCACGGAGCCTGACTGCGGCCCGTCCATCATCTGCAGCTTCCCGCTGAACCTGGCCAACGCCCCCGGCACGTACATCCCGGCGGCCGTCACCAACCTGTTCTACTGGAACAACATCATCCACGACATCCAGTACCAGTACGGCTTCGACGAGGCCGGCGGCAACTTCCAGGTCAACAACTACGGCAACGGCGGCCTGGGCAACGACGACGTGCGCGCCGAGGCGCAGGACGGCACCAGCACCAACAACGCCAACTTCCTCACGCCGCCGGACGGCCAGCGTCCGCGCATGCAGATGTACCGGTGGACCACCACCGTGCCCAACCGCGACGGTGACTTGGACAGCGGCATCATCGTCCACGAGGCCGGCCACGGCATCTCCAACCGCCTGGTCGGCGGCCCCAGCAACGTCTCCTGCCTCAACAACAACCAGGCGCCGGGCGAGGGCATCAGCGACTTCCTGTCGCTCGTCTACACCGCGCGCGCCACGGACACCGGCCCCCAGGGCCGGGGCATGGGCACGTACGCGCTGGGCCAGCCGACGACGGGCCTGGGCATCCGCGCGCAGCGCTACAGCACCAGCCAGTTGGTGAACAACTGGACGTACGCCAGCATCAACGGCATGGCCGTTCCCCACGGCGTGGGCTCCGTGTTCGCCCAGGCGGCGTGGGAGGCGTACTGGGCGCTGGTGGACCGCTGGGGGTTCAGCACCAACCTCTACAACGCCACGGGCACCGCCGGTAACCAGCGCATGATGCTGTACTTCACGGAGGGCCTGAAGAACACGCCCTGCAGCCCGACGTTCACCCAGGTGCGTGACGGCATCATCGCCGCGGCGACGACGCTGCACAGCGGTGAGGACGTCTGCCGGCTGTGGACGGCGTTCGCCGCCTTCGGCCTGGGCACCGACGCGGTGTCCGGCACCTCCAACAGCACCTCGCCCACCAACGGCTTCGCGGTGCCCACCGCCTGCCGCACGGACGTGTGGGGCAAGGACAAGCCGTGGGACACCGGCAACGAGCCGGACGCGGCCACCGCGGGCAACGGCATGTGGGAGAGCGAGGACATCTGGGTCCGCAACTCGCCCACCCCCGGCCCGCACGAGAACCCGGAGTTCGGCCAGACGAACTACGTGCACGTGAAGGTTCGCAACCGCAGCGCGGTGGACGCGCACAACGTCGTCGTGAAGCTGTACGGCACCAACGCGGCCACCAGCACCTCGTGGCCGGCGGGCTGGACGGAGATTGGCCAGACGACGCTGGTGTACCTGGCCGGCGGCGCGGATGACGAAATCGTCGTGCAGTGGAACCCGCCCTTCCAGGGCCACTACTGCCTGCTGGCGCGGCTCGTCACCCCGGCGGACCCGATGACGACGGTGGAGATTGGCAACCCGGACTACAACACCCGCCAGAACAACAACATCATCTGGCGCAACACCAACGTGGTGAACATGGTGCCGTTCGGCTTCTCCAACGCCACCTTCATCCTGCGCAACACGCTGCGCGAGGGACGCATGTTCAACGTGCGCTTCCGCGAGCTGACGTCGGACGCGCAGCGCCCGTTCACCTCGCGCGGCACCATCCTCGTGGACCTGGGCCAGGAGCTGACGGCGCTGTGGCAGGCCGCCGGCGGCAAGGCCGAGGGCATCGAGCGCGTGGGCGAGACGCAGTTCCGCGTCGCCGACCCGACCCGCGCGATGTTCCAGATTCCCCTGCAGCCGCTGCAGGAGTTCAACGTCGGCCTGGAGTTCAAGGACGACCAGTTCACCGGCAAGCAGACGGAGGCCTTCCAGCAGTACAACTTCGCGGCCGTGCTGGAGGACCCGTCCGCCGATGGGAAGACCCGCGATATCGGCGGCGTGACGTACTACCTGCGCGTGGCGAAGCAGTAAGCCGCTCGCCAGTCGCCTGAAATGAATGAGGCCGGGTGGAGCCGCTGGGGCCACCCGGCCTCTTCATGTCCGCTGGCCGCAGTCACGGCCAGCGGGTTCGTCGGCCCCCCAGCTCGGAGGGCTCGGAGGCGGCTCGCTCAGGACGCCGCGCGGGGCGTGGTCGCCTCGCACAGGTGCTCCAGGAACTCCGGCAGCAGCGCGGAGGAGATGACCCACAGCTTGCCCTCGCCCAGGTCGGCCAGGGCGGCGCGCTCGACGTACTCCACGCAGGTGGACTCCACGTAGTGGACGAAGACGCGGCGACCGCGCGGCCGGTACCACTCCGCCGCGTGCGCCAGCAGCGCCAGCATGGCCCGCTGCGCCTCCGGCAGCGCGTCATCCACCAGCGGGAACAGGCGCACGCCGTCCAGCACGTTGAAGAGGTTGAGGCCCGGCTGCGCCGACTCCAGCACCGCCAGCGCCACCGCGCGGCCGTCGACGCGGGCCACGCGCAGTTCGCGCTCACGGCCCAGGCCCGCCTCGCCCCACTTCGTCCTCGCGCGCGACAGGTCGAAGCGCTCCTCCACCAAATCGAGCGCCTCGCGGTAGGCGACAGGGCGGGTGCGCTCCACTTCCTGGAAGAAGCGCGCGCGCTCGGCCTCGGTGGGCACCCCGACTTCGACGTCCTCGGGCACCTCCCACTGGCGGTCCACCTCCGCCTCCATCAGCCGGAAGGGCGTGAGGGACGCCTGGCCGGTGTGCTCGTACCAGCTGGCGAAGTCGAACTTGGTGAAGCGCACCCAGCGCACGTTCGCCTCGCAGAAGGCGATGAACCACTTCACGTCCGGGTCCACCTGCGTGGGCTCGTAGCCGCGCAGGTAGATGTCGCGCAGCGCCTCGCGCGCCGAGGAGCGCTGACCGGGCACGGCCTGACGCGCCAGCTGGTGCGCCATCCACGTGCCCTCGTACGGCTTCACCACGGACAGCGTGGCCTCCAGCGAGTCACCCGACGGGCGCACCACCCGGTAGCCCAGCCGCGTGCGGCCCTCCAGTCGCTCCTGCGTGGCGTCGAACCAGGGGCGCTCGTCCGTGAAGTCATCCGCCGACTTGCCCGGCAGACCGAAGTAGCCGGAGCCCTGGAAGAGCTTCCACGTCGCGTCGCCCCAGTCGCCCTCCACGCGGGTGGACGGGTGCATCTGCGCCTCCACCAGCGCGCGCCACGCCCGGGCACCCTCCGCGTCCAGCGGACGCACGGACATGCCGCACCGACGCCCCGCCGCCGTGCCGGAGATGTTGCGCACCTCCGCGCGCAGCCGCACCGGCGCCAGTCCCTCCATGGCGACCTCGAGCACCGGCTGACGCAGGCCCGGGTACAGGAGGTCCTCGCCCGGCTCGGTCATGAAGGCCAGGCCCTCGTAGGACAAGTCCAGCACGGGCCGCTTCACGTGCACCTGCGGCCACATGGGGTGGTTGAAGGACAGCGTGCACGCGCTGCTCGGCGGCGCGCGACGCAGCCAGCGGTGGCGGTAGCGCACCAGCTCGGAGGGCACCGGTATCACCACCCAGCCGTCCTCCTCGCGCGCCTCCGTCACCTCCAGGTGCACCACGCTGCTGTAGCCGAAGGCCTCCACCACGAAGGGGCCGCGAGGCATGGGCCCGTCGAAGCGCCAGCCCATGCGGTCCTGGAGCGCGTCGAAGGAGACCGCCGTCACGGCGACCTTCTGGCCATCCAGCGTGCGCGCCATGCCGCGCGCCTGACGACCCGCGAGCGCCTCACAGATGCGCGCGACGCGCTCCTTGCGGTCGATGCGCTCCTTCCAGACGGGCCGCGTCTCCGGCGGCAGCAACAGGCCGTTGTCGCGCAGCGCCTCCAGCACCGTGACGATGCGACGGCCCGCGTCCAGCGGCGGCGACACGAAGCGGAGGCTGACCTCCGGCTTTCCGCCGCGCACCTCCATGACCTCCGCGTCCAGCGACGTCGCCCAGCGCTCGCCCTGGCCCAGCACCACCGAGGCGGCCTGTCCCGGACGCGGCATCGCGTTCGAATCCAGGCTCAGCGTCAGGTGCTCCAGCGAGAGCTGAATCAGCCGGCCCGCCGTGTCGCTGTTCCCGTGGCCGAACGAAGCCACCGCGGTCAGCTCCGTCCCCACCCGGTAGCCGAGCACCGACTCCCGGCCGCGCGTCCCGTCCCGTGTGTCCGCCTGCATGCCAGCTCCGTTGTGTGAATGGAGACGATTGTACGACGTCGGGCGAAAGGAAGCAGTCCCCCGGTATGCGTACCACCAGGGTGAACCGGGGTTCATATAGCCTGGGCACTCTCAAGAGTCTGGAAACTTGTTCTCAAGTACAGGCGTGGCGGAACCACATCCAACGCGCGACACCCCTGGGACTCAAGGGCACCGCGGCTCGATGAACCATGACAGACCGTCTGAACCGGCGTCGGGTCTGCTTCCACCCACGACATAAATCCGTCCGTCGACACCTCCCACCAGGGCATGTCCGCGTCGGGGTGTCGACAGAGAGGCGGCGGGAGTGAAGCGCTCCGAGGCCGGGTCGAACCATGCGGCAGCCGCCCCTTCCCTGTCCTCGACGTACACCCAACCGTTGACTGCTCGAACCGCGCGCGGCGCGCCGCGAGGTACGTCCATGGAAGTGAGCTCCCGCACCCGGACCACCCCGGCATTCCGCTCCAGGAGGAATGCGCGCGAGGACGGGACGATGCCGGCTTCTCGTCCGCCGAGAATCAGCGCCCGTCCCGACTTCAGCTCCACCACCGCGGGCGAGGTCAGTGAGGTGGGCAGGAGCGGCCCCGCGCCGAGCAGCCCCGGTGGCGCCACGACGTCCGTCCGCTCGGAGGAAGGGACGCTCGCGCAGCTCCCCGCGAGCACGAAGGCGTCTCCCAGCACCGCGCCTCCAGCGGGACATCTCAAGGACAGCCGGCCCAGCAGCTCCCAGGAGCCCGCGTCCTCACCGCGAAGCGTCATGCGGAGCGCGGTGTCCGTCGCGGGTCGGGTGACGCCCATGGAGATGGTTCCTCCGGCGATCACCCCCTCCGCTTCAAGCCGACCCGCGAGCGAGCCACGCAGGCCCAGCGGTGGAGTGAAGGGAATGCGAGTGGTACCGCCGTCGGCGTCGAGCCACTCGCCGCTCGACTCGAATGCGTCTTCCTCGCGCACGCCGCCGAGCACCACCACCTGACCATCTTCCAGCACCAGCGCGGAGGCCTCGGCGCGGGGGACGGTGAGGTCGCTCTCCAGGAAGCGGCCGTTGGCGGGGAAGAAGATCTCCACGGTGGAGACGGGTTTGCCCGAGTCATCGCGGCCGCCCACCATCACCAGCGCTCCGGCAAGGGGGCCGGTGGAGGGCGCGACGACCAGAGGGTCCGAGCGACGCGCGAAGCCTGGGCGCTCGGAGATGACGCCGGTGATTCCACCGGGACAGGCGCAGACGCTGTTCGCACAGACTAGCCCACCGGGCTGACAACTGGCGCCGACGCAGTCGGGGTCCGCGCAGTCGCCGAGCCCGTCACCGTCGTCGTCCACGCCGTTGTCGCAGGACTCCACGGGAGGGCCCGCGTCCGGCTGCTCGGGGATGGCGCGCAGGGTGAGGGAAAGCCTGGCGCCGGAGCCCGCGCTGAGAGCGGCTTCACCGGAGGCGGTGGATTGGATGACGCCGGCGCGCTCGGCGGTGGCACGCACGGAGACGCGGGTGCCCTCTGGTGTGGCGGGGCCGGACTCGAAGTTGAAGGTGGCGGGGAGGCGGAGCTCCGCGCCCTCCAGCGTGGACGCGGCGAGCGGGGTGCCGTCGGGGAGGGAGGCGATGACGGACAGGCGGTCGAAGTCCACGCCGGGCGTCAGCGGCCCATCTACCACTACGTGGACACCACCAGGCGTCTTCTCGCACGCGAGCAGCGTCGACAGCAGAGCGAGCGTCAGGACTCGAAACGCGGCACGCATGGGACGCACTGTAGTGCAGCCCGGCGCGCGAGCGAGGGCCCCCTCGCGAGAAGCGTGTCGCCCATGCAGGGAACGAGGGAGCGTGCGCGCCTTCCCCGGCTCGCCGTGATGGAACACCGGCGCGCGGCGGGTTAGTGGAGGGATTCCTTCCCGTTCCGAGGCCCCATGCCCCTGTCCACCCTCTGCCTGCGCTGCGGCATGTGCTGCGACGGAACCCTCTTCACCCACGTCTCGCTCCAGCCCGAGGAAGCCCAGGCCCTGGAGCGGCGCGGCGTGCCCGTCGACCGGCGCGAGGACGGCGTGCCCGCGCTCGCGCAGCACTGCTCCGCGCTGGATGGGCGCACGTGCACCGTCTACTCGGACCGCCCCGCGAGCTGCCGCCGTTACCACTGTCAGCTCTTCGCCGCGCTGTCGGAGAAGGAAGTCACGCTCGACGAGGCGCTCGGCATCGTGGACCAGGCCCACGCATGGGTGGACGCCATCGCCCGCGAGCTGCCTCCCCCGACTCCGGGCGAGCCTCGCGCGGTGATGCAGCGCGCCCGCCGCGCCGCGAAGGCCCATCCCGAACAACCCCTGTCCTCCAAGGCCCAGGACGCCTACGCGAGCGCCGAGTACTACCTCGACAAACACTTCCGGGGACGCTTCGGCCGACGCGGCTGACGTCCGTGGGAATCCAGGTACCTCACGGGTCCGCGTGGATACGATGCGACCTCCGTCCGCTTCCGCGCCCCCACGAGGTCTCCTTCCATGAAGACGCAGCTCCCCGCTCTCGCCGTGACGACCTTCGCGCTGCTGGGCGCTCCGCTGGCCCTGGCCGGTGACGAGCTCCCCACGCAGTCCGCCTCCGCCGACCTGAACGGCGACGGCAAGCCGGAGGCCATCGCGGTGAAGTGGAAGGACGGTGACGCGGAGTTCGTCCTCACCGCCGGCCCCGCCACGCTGCGAGGCAAGACGGACTCGGAGGTCCACGGCCTCTCCATCATCGACATCGACAGCGCGGACAAGCGCAAGGAGGTCGCCGTGCACATGGGCATGACGGACAGCGACCGGCTCACCCTCGTCTATGCCTTCGATGGAAAGAGCCTGAAGGAGCTGGGCCGCGTCCACGCCCTCACCGAGGTGAAGGGCAACGGCATCATCCTCTCCGACACCTGGGAGACATTCTGGAACCGGCGCGACAAGTTCGCCCTGGATGCCAAGGCCGGCAAGCTCGGCCCGGTGCCACAAGAACTGTTCTACGTGGGCCAGGAAGCCACCGTGCGCGAGAGCTTCCCAGTCACATACTCCCGCACCGACAAGAAGCCCGTCGCCACCCTCGCCGCGGCCTCGAAGATTCTCGTGCTCGCCGCCGCGCCCGTCCCCGTGCAGGGCGGACGCTTCATGTCCTACGTCTACCTGGTGAAGTCCTCCACCGGGCTGCTCGGCTGGGTGAGCCAGGACACGCTGCTGGCCAAGACAGAGGGCCTCACCGTCGCCGGGTAGTCGCGCCTATTCGACGAGGGCCAGCTCCACCCGGCCCAGCTGCTCGTCCGTGGAGGCCACCTTCACCTTCACCGGCATGCCCACGGTGAAGGTCCGCTCCTTGCCCACGAGCGACAGCTCGCGCGCATCCGGACGGAAGGGGCCTCCTCCCGGCAGTCCCTCCGCCGGCAACATCCCCTCCACCAGCATGCCGTCCAGCTGCGCCACCAGGCCGAAGGGCCGCACCCGGACGATGCGCGCGGAGAACTGCTTGCCCACGTGGCCCGCCAGCCACCGCGCCTCCAGCACGTGGTGCCGGTCCGCCTCGGCGCGACTCGCGGCGCGGGCTCGCGCGTTGATATGCACCGCCAGCGTCTCCATCGCCGGGTCCTCGTCCAGGTAGTCGCGGCGTCCCTGCAGGTAGCCCTTCAACGTGCGGTGCACCGCCAGGTCCGCGTACCGGCGGATGGGCGACGTGAAGTGCAGGTACAGCGGCGCCGCGAGTCCGAAGTGCGGCCCCGGCTTCACCGTGTAGCGCGACGGGCCCAGCGAGCGCCGCAACACCGAGCGCAGCGCGGGCTCCGCCGCCGCGCCCACGATTTGCCGGTCGAACGCCGACAGCGCCAGCGGCGTCAATTCGCGCCCGAAGCCCGCCGCGAAGCCCGAGTGCTCCGCGAAGGCATTCAGGTCCGCCACGCGCAGCGGGTCCGGCTGCTCGTGCACGCGGAACACGCCCGGCAGGCCGCGCACCAACATCCACGTGGCGATGGCCTCGTTCGCCGCCACCATGAAGCGCTCAATCATCCCGTGCGCGGACGTGGGCTGCTCGCTCACCAGGCCGGAGACTTCGCCCGTCGCCGCGTCGAAGGTGAACCGCGCTTCATCTCGCGCGAACTCCATGCCGCCGCGAGCGCCACGCGCCACCGCCAGTCGGGCCGCCGCCAGCCGGAACCACGGCATGACGTCCCGCACCGGCTCCATCGGCGCGGACACCTCGCCCTTGTCCAGGAAGGCCGCGACTTCGTCGTAGTTCAGCCGCGCCCAGGAGCGGATGACGCTCTCGTACACGTCCGCCGCCGTCACCCGTCCCTGCGGGTCGATGCGCAGCTCCACCGTGAGGCAGCGGCGCTCCTTGCCCGGCACCAGGCTCAGCCAGTCCGAGGACAGCGCCTCCGGCAGCATGGGAAGCACGCGCCCCGCCATGTACACACTGGTGGCGCGCTCACGCGCCTGCGCATCCAGCGCGGTGCCTTCCTTCACGAACTCGCTCACGTCGGCGATGGATACCAAGAGCCGCAGCGCTCCATCCGGCCCCGCGAGCAGCACGGAAATCGCGTCGTCGATGTCTCGCGTGGACGGCGCATCCACCGTCACCGTCGGCACCTCGCGCAAGTCCCGCCGCGCGCCCACCTCGTGCGGCACCTCGCGGGCGACTCGCGCGTCCTCCAGCGCCTCAGGGGAGAAGTCCTTGTTCAGCGCATGCCGGGCGATGATGCGCTCCAGCGAGCGGTCCTCCCCGGGCTCCACCTTGTAGAGCAGCGTGAGCTTGCCCTCGTGGATGCTCGCCACCACGGCGTCACCGTGCTGGACACGCGTGGTGCCCGGGTCGAGCGCCCAGTCCGCGTTGCCCACCTCGCGGTCGATGCGCAGGAAGAACGCTCCCTTGCGGGCGACGACTTCGCCGTAGACGCGGGTGCGGGGTCGCTCCACCAGCGTCAGCCCGCTGGCCGTCCAGCGCCCGTCCGAGCCCGCCGTCACGGTGCCGGTGACGATGTCGCCAGCCAGCAGCGGGTTGAGGTCCGGGGGAGGAATGAAGGCGGACAGCACCTCTTGGGTGCCGGGAGCCTGCACGGTGAGGAAGCCGAAGCCCCGGGGGTGGACGTCGATACGACCGGTGACAGCGCGGGGAGAAACAGAAGTGTCCATGGAATCTTGGGAACCTTGGGAGCGCGTCTTAGCCCAGGTCCACCGAGGGACGGGCAGGAGGGACGCGCGGAATGTGAAGTGAAAGGGGGCAGTCCCGGGGCCGACTCGAGTGAGTGGCCTGTGCTCGCCAGGGACCGCGTGAAGTCAGCGAACGCCCCGCTGGACGAAGCGCGCGAGGGGCTCCTGACGCCCCGGCCCGCATCCACGGCGTCACAGGTACACCTCCGTCACACATGCGTCACGCGAGACTCTCTTCACGGAGGGTGCGTCCCGAGACGAGCGCGGAGTAGGGTGGCCCTTTTTCCCGACGGGCACCGAATGAAGACCGAGCTTGGAGTCCACCTGGGCATGTCCGCGCGCACGGCCCGAAGGAGTCTGGGACTGACCCAGGCCGCCGTCGCCGAGCGGCTCGGCGTGGCCCGCGAGGTGTATGCCCGCCTGGAGCGCGGCCACATGCTCCCGAGCATCCACACCCTGCGGGGCCTGTGCACCGTGCTCCGCGTGCCCCCCCACGCGCTGCTCGCGCTGGACGCCACCATCGAGACGCCCCCCGGCCGCAAGCGCCCGCCCCAGCCCACCCGCGCCGAGCCCCCCGCCCTCGTCGACCTCCGCAAGAACCTCCGCGGCCTCTCCAGCGCGGACTTGCGCCTCCTCAATGCCCTCGCCGTCACCCTCCCCGCGGCTCCCGCACGGCGACGCACTTCTCCCGAGGACTGAGAATGTGAATTCACGGCAAAGTCAGAGATGTCGATATTCGTGGACTTTTCTTCGACCCTGACTTTCGCGTCCGTCCAGGTGAGGGTGTAGATTGAGCACCTTCCGATGAGTGGGACGACGCTGCCGCTCGCGCCGGATGCCTCCAAGGGCCGGTCGCTGGGCAAGTATGAGGTTCTCAGCCGCCTATCCACGGGCGGGATGGCGGAGATCTTCCTAGCGTCCCAGCGGGGCCTGGCTGGATTCCGCAAGTTGGTGGTTCTCAAGCAGATTCTGCCGGACATCCGCGGCGAGGAAGAGTTCATCCGGATGTTCCTGGACGAGGCCAAGGTGACGGCCGCGTTCAACCACCCGCACATCGCCCAGGTGTTCGACCTGGACATCGCGGAGGGGGAGCTGTTCCTGGCCATGGAGTTCGTGCCGGGGGCCACGCTGGTGGAGGTGGCGCGCGCGTGCCGGCAGGCCAGCCACCCCATCCCCATGGGCTTCAGCCTGATGGCGGTGCGGGACACGGCCGTGGCGCTGCACTACGCGCACACGTTCACGGACCCGCTCGGCCACCCTTCGCCCGTCATCCACCGTGACGTGGCGGAGAAGAACATCATGGTGACGTACGAGGGCGTCACCAAGCTGTTGGACTTCGGCATCGCCAAGAGCCTGGCGCGCGCCAGCCGCACCGCGGTGGGCATGGTGAAGGGCACCAGCGGCTACATGTCGCCCGAGCAGATCATGGGCGAGCCGCTGGACGCGCGAAGCGACCTGTTCAGCCTGGGCGTGGTGCTGCACGAGTTGCTCACCGGCATGCGGTTGTTCTACGCGAAGCAGGCCGAGGCGATGATGAACGCGGTGCTGAAGTGCGACGTCACGCCGCCTTCCCGCGCCAACAAGCAGATACCGCCGGAGCTGGACGCCATCGTCCTGCGCGCGCTGTCCAAGCGCCGAGAGGACCGCTACGCCTCCACGCTGGAGTTCGCCCGCGCCCTGGAGCGCGCGGTGGGCCCCCTCATCTGGCACCCCGAGCAGAGCAGCGAGGTGATGCGCCGCCTCTTCGCCGACCGCCGCGAGCAGACGCGCCAGCTGCTCATGGCGGGCCCCTCCGGCGACGTCACGGGCGAGACGAGCGTGGCGGCGATGCTCGCCATGGGCGGCTCGAACGCGGCCCCGGCCCCCGCCCCGGAGGCGCCCGAGCCGCCCACCGTCAACACGACGACCGGCCCTCCGGAGCCGCCGCCTCGCCGCGCCACGGTGACTTCGCCCGCCGCGAAGCCGCCCTCCCCGCCCTCGGCACGGCGCGCCACCAGCATGCAGCCGGCGTCGACGCCTCCCCCGCCGCCGCCTCCAGACTCGGAGCCGCGCAAGGCCGTGCTCCAGGCCCCGCCCCACAAGCGCCTGGCGGGACGAGGCGCCGCCTCGGAGTCCGCGCGTCCTCCCCCGCCGCCGTCGGAGTCCCCGCCGCCTCCTCCCCAGGATGCGCCGCACATGGCCCGCACCCAGCCGGGGCGGCCCGCGCTTCCTCCTTCCGAGAACACCGTCCGCGCGCAGATGCCCTCCGCGCGCCCCGCGCCGGTGTCCGAGGAGCCTCCTCCCCGCAGCGAGGTCCGTCCTACCCGCAGCCGCACCACGGACACCCCGCGCCCCGCGACAGCCGCGCCGCCGCCGCCCGCTCGCAACGAGGAGACGGCCATGGTCCGCGTGCCCGCGCTCTCCGCGGAGCCCGGCAGCCACGCGGGTGTCCCCTCCCGCCGCGGCGCACCAGCTCGACGCAGGCCGCAGCCCCAGCTCCCCGCCGCCTTCCCCGACGGCGAAGTCACCGCCAGGCCTTCCCGAGGCTTTCCCGACGGCGAAGCCACCACCAAGCCTTCCCGAGGCTTCCCCGACGGCGAAGTCACCACCAGGCCTTCCCGAGGCTTCCAGGAGAGCCGTCGTCCTCCCGAGCACCATGACGACGACGAGGACTCCCACGTCCACACCCTGCGCGGCGTCCCCGTCGTGCGCTCCAAGTCCCAGGTCTGGCGCAAGGTCCTCGCCGGGGTGCTCGTCCTCTTCGCGGTGGGCGCCGGAGTCGTCGGACTGGGACTCGATGGAGGCGTCGTGTCCGCCTGGGCCGCGCCCATGCTGGGGCTCGACAAGAAGGACCCGGAGGTGGCGCAGCCCACGCCGATTGTGCCTCCGAAGCCGCGCGCCACGCCTCCTCAGGAGCAGGCCAAGGCGCCTCCCACCGACGACACGGGGAGGGGCCCCGGCACTCCCCCCGTCGTCGTGGAGAAGAACGTCCCGCCCCAGGCGCCGGTGACGCCAGTGGTGGTCGACACGGTGGATGCCCTGCCGGAGCCGGAACCGGAGCCGGCCCCGTCCATCGACGAGGTGGAGGACAAGCCGGGGCGCACCACCGTCAAGCGCACCACCGTCAAGCGCACCACCAAGGAGTCGACCCGGAACAGCCGCCGCGTCACGCCCGACTCGAGCGAGAGCAGCCCGGTGGCCCCCACGGGAGAGCCGGGCTTCCTCACCCTCGTCACGGAGCCCTACGCCAAGGTGTACCTGGGGAGCCAGTCGCTGGGTGACACCCCGCTCTTCAAGGTGAGCCTTCCTTCGGGCAAGCACACGCTGAAGCTCGTGGACCACGACGGCAGGGCACTCAAGCTGTCGGTCGATATCAAGCCTGGCGACACCACCGCCGTGCGAGTTCCGCTGGAGATGCTGTCCCGGCAGTAGTTTGTCCCGAGGGGCGGCAATCGCTCGGAGCGCCGTGCGTAGCCCGCCATGACGGGGCCTCTTCCAGGCCCCCTGCCTTGGGAGCGCGCCATGAAGACCGCCCGGATGTCCCTGCTCGTCCCCCTGCTGATGTTCGCGGGGGTGTCTTACGCGGAGGACTCACACGCCCAGAAGGGCGAGACGCGCGAGGTCGATGACTTCGACAGCCTGGCGGTGGGCCACGGCATCAAGGCCAAGGTGAAGGTCGGCCCCAAGTCCGTCCGCGTCGAGGGCCCCGCGGAGCTGCTCTCCCGCCTGCGCCTGGTGGTGAAGGACGGGCAGCTCACCACCGAAGTCGAGCGCCAGGGCGTCTTCGGCAACAACTTCTCCGGCGGCAAGGTCCGCCTGTACGTCTCCAGCCCCCAGTTGGAGGGCGTGGAGGCCAGCGGCGGCAGTCACATCGAGGCGGAGGTCGCCGCCTCGGACGACTTCTCCGCGGAGGCCAGCGGCGGCGCGGCCCTCACCGTGCGCGGAATGGACACGGACAAGGTCGAAGTCGAGGCCAGCGGCGGCGCCGTCGTCAACCTGGAAGGCCGTGCCCGGGAGCTGAACGTCGAGGCCAGCGGCGGCGCCGTCGTCAAGGCCATGGAGCTCAAGGGCGTGAAGTCCCTGGACGTCGAGGCCAGCGGCGGAGTGCGCGTGGAGGCGGACCCCTCGGAGCGCCTGTCCGTGGACGCCACGGGCGGCACCACCGTCCAGTGCGTCTCCCGTCCGCCCCGCACCGAGGTGAAGGCGCGCGGCGGCACCCGCGTCGTCTACCTGAAGGACTGAGCACGCCGTGACGTGTCCGGGACATACCGGACGTGGAGGGAGCCCCCTGGGTAGGGACTGACACTACCCTTGTCGGTTCGGGCCACCTTGCTCCGGTGCGCGGGGGCGATTGGAATGCGGCTCCCCCCACCTCCGGAGACGCCGCACCATGACGGTCCCGATTCCTCCTCCTTCCTCGCAGGGCGCATCGGGACGCAACAGGGCAGCGCTGTGGAGTGGCGTGGGGCTGGCGGTGGCCCTCGCCGCCGGCGGCACCCTGTTCTTCCGGGCGGGCCGCGCGACGAGCCATGACGGGCACGAGGCCGGGGAACACGCCCACGCCGACGAGCCGTCGAAAGCGCCGCGCGCCGCGAAGCCCGCCGCCTCCATGGAGGTGCTGCGCCACACGGACCGCGCCGCGCGCGCCGCCGCCACGGGGGACTTGAAGAAGGCCCGCGAGTCGCTCGGTGAGGCGCTGATGCTGGCCCCCCAGCACGCGCCCGCCCTGCTGGTGCACGCGTGTCTGGCGCTCGAGGAAGGCAACGACGCCGAGGTCACCACGGTGCTGGGGCAGCTCAAGGCCGTGGAGCCGGGGAGCCTGGAGGTGAAGCTGTTGGAGACGCTGCGCGAGCTGCGACGCGCGCCGGGTGTCTCCTGGCAGCAGGGCTTCCGCGAGGCCTGGGTGAAGCTGGGCCGCCCCGACTTCCGCAAGAGCGAGCTGTTGCCGGGCGCCACGCCCCTGCCTCCGGACCCCACGCTGTCGGACTGGGAGAAGGCCGCGTGGGAGAAGGCCCCCTCGGACGACGTGAAGCTGCGGCTGGCGCTCTCCACGCGCAGGCTGGACACGGACAAGGCCCTCTTCCTGCTGGCGCAGGTGCCCCGGCTGGAGAACCCGGACCTCTACCTGGCCGTGCGGGACGCGCTGCGGGGCGAGTCCCTGCCGGAGTCCGAGCACGAGCGGGCGCGCAAGACGTTCCGTGAGAAGCTGGAGGCGCTGGCCAAGGCCCACCCAAACGCGATGCAGCTCCAGTTGCTCCTGTTGCTGGGTGACACGGAGGCCGGCACGGAGCTGACCGCCGCGGAAATCGACGCACTGGAGCGCGTGGCGGCGCTGCCCGTCTGGCGGGAGACGTCGTTCCGGGACGGCTACGTGGTTACCCGCCAGCTCCTGAAGGAAGCAGGCGTGCCGGATGTCAGCGCGCTGTCGATGGCGGTCGCCCTGCGGGGCATCAACGAGCGTGGGACGTGGATTCTGCGCACCCGCAACGTGGCGACGCGAGGCGCGCTCTCCGAGGAGGGCCGCAAACGCCTGGGCCGCATCACCCGGGACATCGGCGCGAGCATGGTGAAGCAGAACACCATGGTGGAGCGGATGACGGGCCTGCAGCTGGTGCGCGGCGGTGCGACAGACCTGGGAGATGACGCGGGCCGCACGCTGGCGCTGAATCAAATCCAGGCGCTGGAGCAGACCATCGCCCAATTCCAGCAGACGGCGATGGAGCGCTGGCCGCTGAACTCGCTGACAGAAGAACTGATGGAAGAGAGCACTCGGGACGAATTGCGCTACCTGCAGGCCTTCGCGGCGGCGGCGCCCACGGGCACGGCGGCCCGAGCGGCGCCGTAGTCAGCGGGAAGCGGACGAGGTGACTCGGGCCCCAGGGAACGCGCTTCCCCCCGGGGCCCGAGCGGGCCCCCCACGATGCAACGAAGCCGCCGCACGCCGGACCTCCAAGGTCGTCCGGGCAACCGCACTCCTTCCACACAAGCGCCGGGACCAAGGGGGTGCATCCCGAGCGGGCCTCGCGTGGGCAACGTGGAACACGTCTACGTCTTTCAACGCAACGATGGCCGAAGAATATCGGGTACGCGGTGCATGTCCACCCGCAGGGTAAGTGGCCCCGGGTGTGCCGTGTCAGGCTGGGTTTTCGAGGGTCGCATTCACCGCAGGCCCTGGAAATCTTTCCGGAAAAATTCGAGCAGGAACGATTGACAGCGCGCCCGGGCTGGCTTTGGCCCGCGCATGACGCACTCGTGGAGAAGTGGGGACCGTCAACGCGAGTTGTCAGGGCTGTCCACGCCGTTGACGGGGACTTGCGTCAAATCCGCTGAATCCCTGGCGCTTCAAAGGCTTGCATCCCCGGGAGGCGCTGGCCGTGGCGTTGCACTGAGGCGGTGCATCATGCACGTGCCCTTCTACCTGCTGCTCGCCATCGGCCTCTTGGGGACCTTCGATGTCCTCTACTTCCACCTCTGGCGCGGCCGGCTCCAGGAGCGTCCCGAGTGTCAGCGCGAGGTGCTCTGGCACACCGCGCGTCACCTCATCTACGCGCTCCAGTTCCTCTGGGTGCCGCACGTGCGCTTCCAGGGGTGGGCGCTCGGGTTGCTCGGGGTGCTGTACGCCGCGGACATCTTCGTCGCGCTCGCGGACGTCTGGGAGGAGCGCGACAGCCGGGCGTTCCAGGGCGGTGTCCCCCGGGGTGAGTACTTCATGCACGTGGTGTTGAGCGTGCTGGTGGGGCTGTACCTCATGGCCACCTTCCAGGCGGTGTGGAGCGACTGGCTCCTGCCCACGGGCCTGCGCGTGGACCCACCCGCGGTGCCCGTGGCGCTGCGCACGCTGATGACGGTGATGGGTGTGACGGCGCTGGTCGTCTTCGTGAAGGACCTGGCGCGGTGGCTCGCCTTCCGTCGGCGGCCCGTGGCCACTCCATTGGGACAACAGTCGCTCCAACGGATTGTCGTGGAGGTGCTCATCCCCGCGCCCGTCGAGGTGGTGTGGGAGCGCACGCAGGACCCGGAGCTGCACACGGCGTGGGACGTGCGCTTCACGTCCATCCGCTATCTGCCGGAGGCCGACGAGCGGGGGTTCCACCTGATGGACTACCGGACGCGCCTGGGCTTCGGGCTCGAAATCGTCGGGTGGGGTCGCTACCTGGCGAACACGCCGCACGTGCGCTCGACGTTCGAGTTCGGCTCGGAGGACTGGCGGAGCCTCATCCTCCGCGGCCGTGGGGTGTGGCTCTACGAGCGCAGGCCCCAGGGGACGTTCTTCAAGACGGTGTTCGACTACCGCGCGCGGTACGGCGTGGTGGGGGAGGTGCTCGACGCGCTGCTGTTCCGTCCGGTGATGAGGCTGGGCACGGAGTGGGGCTTCGAGACGCTGCGGCAGTGGTGCGCGGGGGATGAGCTCGCTCCGGCACGAGGCCGCTCGCGCTGGCGCTTCGGGCTGTTCGTCCTCGCGCGACTGCTGGGCAGGACTCCGGCACCGGACGCGGCGCGTTCGTCCCCCACCTCAAAACCCTGTGGAGAACTTGTTGAGGTGTCGTCATGAGCGACGGCGCCGTGGCGGTTCATCCCGGTCATCAGCGTCGGACTCGATTCGGAACGCACGTGGAGAGCACCGTGTCCCAGCCGGACTCGACGACAGCACTCCCGCGCGGGGATGCGCGACTGGAGGCCTTGCTCCGTTCGGAAGCTTCCCTGCTCGCGGATGCGCAGTTGGAGGCCCTGCTGCATTCGGGAGAGCTCCACCCCGGGGACTCTCAATTGGAGGCCCTGCTCCAGGTGCACGCGGAGGCGCGGCTCCACCCGGAGGAGCTCGACGAGGCGCGGACGGCCATGCCCCAGGCGCCTCCCGAAGAGCTGCGGGACTTCGCGCTTCGTCACCGGGCCTGCCGCCGCTCGCTGGCTCTGCTCTCGGACTTCTATCGCTCGCATCCGTGCCGCATGGCCAGGGTGCATGTGCTGGCCGCGAGCGCGGTGACGCTCGGCCGCTTCTGGGGTGTGTCGGAGCCCTTCGCGCGATTGGGCGCGGCCGTCATGCCCGTGGATGAGCGGGGCCTGCCCCGGACTCGGGAGTGGGCGTCCTACGCGCGCGCCTGCGAGGAACACCTCCCGCTCGAAGTCCGTGACGAGCGCTGGATTGAAGCCCACATGCGGGACGTGGCCCGGTCTCGCGAGGTGGGCCATGAGGCGGCCTTCCTCGAAGAAGCCCGCGCCCATGAACACGAGCCCCTGTGGCGCCTGCTGGTGCAGCACGTGGAGATGACGCTCGGCGCGCGCCTCTTCGACCAGCCCGCCCTCGCGGGGGCCGTCCCGGGTGAGACGGCCATGGCCCACGGCCTGGCGCTGTCCCTGTCGCGCATGGTGAGCGCGAGCTGGAGCCTGCTGCGCCACTACGCCTTCTCCACCCTGCGCGCGTTGTGTCTGCCACGCTGGCGCGATGACGCGGGCCTGGTCGACGAGCGGCGCACGGCGTGGTTGCTGCTCACGAGCTTCGTCACCGCGTGGACGGCGGCCAGTGTCTACCGTCGCGGCGTGAAGGCCGTGCACCGGGGCCAGCGCGCGCGGCCCTCGGATGTCTGGCCCCTGCTCGCGTCGGTGCTGGGCCCGGACCTGGGCCGCGTGGACCCACGCGTCATCCGCTTCTATGCCAACCCGGGCGCGTGGGGGGCGCGCGCCTGCGTCACCTTCTCCTCGTGCACGGCGCGGCTGTTCGCCTGGGTCGCCACCCGACTGTCCGGCCAGGGGCTCTCCGAGCACGGGGCACGTGCCTTCCCCGGGCGCTTCCTCACCTTCCGCCGGGTGGATGGCTCCATGCACTTCGTCCGGGAGCTGTACTGCGACGGCGTGCTGCGACGGTTCGACTCCGACTTCGTCCTGCGCGACGGCCGACTCCACGAGGTCTTCGTCGAGCACGGCCTGGACCTGGAGCTGGACGTGTCGGTCCTGGAGGATGGCGGCATCTGCCTGCGCGGCCGGACGCTGCGCTGGCACGGCCTGGTGCTGCCGCCCTTCGGGCGCGGCGTGGAGTTCCGCATCCACCCCGCATCGGATGCGACGGAGCGCGTGGACATCATCGGGACCTTCGGCGGCGGGGGGCCGGCGTCGCGTCGCGCCCCCCTGGCCCGCATCCACTACGAGGCCTGGCGCCAGGTCGACGCCGTGCCTCATGAGCACAGCGAGCCTCAGTTGCCCGCGTAGGCGCGCTCCAGCGCGGCGATGTCGATTTTCCGCATCCCGAGCATCGCCTGCACCACCCGCCCGGCCTTCGCCGGGTCCTTGTCCGCCATCAGCTTCATCAGCGTCCGGGGGATGATCTGCCAGGACACGCCGAAGCGGTCCTCCACCCAGCCGCACTGCTTGTGCTTTCCTCCACCGGCGGCGAGCTGCTCCCACAGCGCGTCCACCTCGGCCTGCGTCTCGCAATCGACGAAGAGCGAAATCCCCTCGGAGAACTTGAAGTGGGGGCCGCCGTTGAACGACAGGAACGTCTCGCCTTCCAGCTCGAAGGTGACGGACATGGCCGCGCCGTCCGGGCCCCGGGTCACCGAGACCATCTTCGAGTTCTTGAACACCGACGTGTAGAGCTTCGCCGCCTCTTCCGCCTGGTTGTTGAACATCAGGAACGGGGTGATCTTCTTCATGGGGGCATCCTCGGTAGGGGGCGGCACCAGGAGGGTGCCGGCCTTTTGCCCTACGTCGAAGCCACATCCGGTTCCTCGACATGCCTTCTTTATTTTCTTCAGATTCCTGGCCCGCCCACTCTGACTTCAGTGGTCGGCCCCCTCGTGGTGGTCATGGCCCGGGCCACCAAAAGTCCCCGGCCAGGGCTCCTTCGCGGGCAGCAGGCCCGGCATGGGGAAGCGCTGGAAGCGGGCCTGGCTGTAGGCAAAGGGCGGGTCACACTCGCCACAGGTGGTGGCCCCGTCCATCAGCACCAGCCCCCCGGGTGCCAGCTCCATCAACTGCGGAGTCGTGCGCGCCGAGTAGTCGAGCCGGCACTGGAAGGCCTCGGCGCCGTCCGACATGCCCACGCCCACCAGCAGTGGGTGGTTATCGCTGTTGGTGGCCGTCGTGAGCACCAGCGTCCGAGGTGGCAGGCCCGGCGCATCCGGCCAGGACGCGAGCCGCAGCTCCTTCGTCGTGAGCTGCTGTCCCGAGCGCAGCGAGTACGTCCACGCGGGATTGAGCGAGGGCAGCTCGAAGCCCTTCAGCTGCGTGGCCCTGGGCAGCGCGCCTCCCTCATCCGGATTCACGGTGGTGCCCGGTGCGCTGGGCACCAGTCGCTCCCGCGTGGCCACCAGACGGCCGAACTGCTGGGGAAGGCTCGCCGCCACCGAGCCATCCGCCGTGAGCAACGCCTGCGCCGCGCGCTCCTGGAACAGCAGCCCGTCCACCACCGCCAGCTCTCCGGCGCGCTGCGATTGTGACTTGCGCCAGCGCGGCACCCCGTCCGACGAGAAGGCCATCATCAGCGAGGGCGCGCCCGCCTGGAGTGGCGCCCCCACGTTCACCGTCTGCGAGAAGGAGATGTACAAGTCCCCCAGCGCATCGGAGACGACGCCGAAGGGGTGCGGGTGGTTGCACTCGGACAGCAGCGGGTCGCTCAGCTCCTGGGCGGACACCATCTGTCCGTACGCATCCAGCACCACCAGGAAGTACATGCGGCACAACGTCTCGCGGTTGAGCCCCGCGGGGTAGGCCTCGAACAGGGCCGCCAGCCGGTCCGGGGCCATCACCGCCAGCCGCGCCAGGAAGAGGCTGGTCGTGCGCTGCGCGATGTCCGGCCGCGCCCGCGCCAGGGTGAAGGTCCACCGGGGCGCGCCCGTGTAGCGCTCCACCAGCGACACCGTGCCGTCGTCCGGCAGGTCCATGCACAGGAGCCGGTCATTCCACAGCATGCAGCGCCGGGCCGCGTCGCCGCTCAGCATGGGCACCGGGGCCGCGGCGTCGAGCAGCGCGGACGTGTAGAAGCCCGCCAGCGTCACGTCTCCTTCGGGCCCCACCAGCAGGTCATGCAGGTTCATGCCCCGCGCCCTGGAGTCGAGAATCCAGTCCGGCTCCAGCGACACCGCGGCGGGGCGCTCGCACACCGGCCCCCGGCAGCGGCCCTCCGCCTGACACGGACTGGCCGCCGCGCAGATGAAGCCGTCCGGCAGGTCGCGCCGCGCGCACGCGCCCTCGATGCACACGTCGGCGGCATCACAGCCGCGCTCCGTGCCGCAGAAGGTGCCATCCGGTGCATCGGCCAGGCCGCAGCCGAGCTTCGAATCGCACGTGCCCACCTGACACGCCCCCGCCCCGGGACACGGCGGCGCGGGCACCGCGCGACACCCATCCAGCGCATGGCACACGTCCGTGGTGCAGGCGTTGGCGTCGTCACACGGCCGCTCCAGGCCCTTGCACCGGCCCTGCTGACAGGTGGCCATGGAGAGGCATGCATTGCCCGGGTCACACCCGGTGCCGTCCGGCAGCCGAGTCTCCACGCAGCGCTCGGACACGGGGTCGAACACCGCGCTGGCGCACACCACCGCCTGGCACTCCGGCGTCGGCCGAGCCTCGCCCGCGAGCACCAGCTCCGCGCGACCTCCATCCGACGCGGTGCCGATGAGCCGAGCCTCGTACGTGCCCTGGGCCTGGGGGCTGAAGCGCAGCCGCACCGGCACCTCGCTCGCGCCCACGCGCGCGGGCAGCGCATCCACCAGCGAGAAGGGCGCCTCCACCGAGGTCCAGGTGACGTCCAGCGGAGCACGCCCCGCGTTGAGCACCCGCACCTCCGCCTCTCGCACCCCGCCTGGGTACGCGGGAGGGAAGTCCAGCCGGGACAGCGACAGCCGGAGCCGGCCCTCGGCGCCAATGAGAGGAGGCTCCTCGCGACATGCCGTCAGACAGGTGCCGAGCACCATCGCCCACAGGATGGATGCCCACCCCACCCCGCCTGCTCTCGTCGCGCGTGCCATGGGTGCCTCCCGTGCTCCTGCCCCCGCGTATAGTCCCGAGGCCCGGAGGATGCGAGGGGTGCGCCTGGCCACGCTGTCGGCCACCTGCCCTCCAACGGGCCCCGGGGAACGCGCCCGTTTCGGCTGCTGAACGCTCGCGCCTGTAGACTCCTTCGCGTCCGTCCTCCATCGGGAGTCCTCCATGTCCTCGCGTCCCACCCTCGTGCTCGTCCTGGCCCTGCTCGCGCCGTGGGCCCTTCCCGCCTTGGCGCAGGACGTGCCGCGCACGATGACCTTCCAGGGGCGCCTGGTGCGCGCGGACGGCACCCCGGAGAGCTCGCCGCAGGACCTCACCTTCACCCTCTACGCCTCGCCCGTGGGCGGCTCCCCGCTGTGGCAGGAGAACCACCTGGCCGTGCCGGTGACGAATGGCTACTACGCGGTGGTGCTGGGCTCCTCGGTGGGGCTGGGGGATGACCTGGTGCGGCGCTCGGAGCTGCACCTGGGCGTCGCGCTCGCCAGCCAGTCGGAGCTGACGCCGCGCTTCCGCATGTCCTCGGTGCCCTTCGCGTTGCGCGCGAGTGACAGCATCCGACTGGAGGGCCGCGCCGCCAACAGCTTCGCGCCCGTGAGCCACACCCACGCCAATGCCACGGCGACGACGGCGGGCTTCATGTCCGCGGCCGACAAGACGAAGCTGGATGCGCCCGCGCCCACGTATGGAGAGGGCCTCATCGCCACCGGCACGCCCCTGGCCGTGCGCGTCAGCTTCCCCGCGACGGGCGGCACCAATGGCACGGCCCGCATCGCGGCGCGCTCCGACCACACGCACGCCAGGCCCACGCTGTCATGCGGTTACAAGAGTGCCACCGGTAACGATTCGTCCGACACGCGCGCCGCCATCGCCTGGTGCGCGACGGGCGAGACGCTGATGGGCGGCGGCTGCAGCGGGCTCGAGGAGGGGCCCACCGGCGTCGCCTTCAACCCCACCGGCGTCACCTTGGAGAGCGGCGCCACGCAGACCCCAGGCGTGCCCGGCTACCGCTGCCGCAGCCACGCGGACAGCACCAGCGCTCCCACCGCCTACGCCATCTGCTGCCGCATTCCGTGAGCACCGGGACACCGCGCCGGATGCGTCACCACGCAGGTGATCCTGACTTCGTCCATCGCCGAGAAGTCGCAGCCTCACCGGAGAGCTGAACATCGAACGGAATGATCATCCCCTCGGGGAATGGAGGCGAGCGAGCCCACCCAAGCTCCGCCTGGCCGCAGACACTTCAGCCAGGGGAACTCGAAACCCTGTGATTTTTTCAGATGGTCGTCTCTGACCCACTGCAACCGCGCGGAATGGTTGGATCACAGAAGGGTACGGTTCTAGCAATCAGGAGACGGCATGACCTCCGTCTCGGACATGGGCTCTCAATCCTCCCAGGCCTTCACCGTGCTCATCCCACGTGGGCTGCAAGGCAGCGTGGACGGTCTGCCTCAGGATGTGCGGCAGGCCCTGCTCTCGGAGCTGTTCCGCATGGCCTCGCTGGCGCACCAGGAACGAAGCCTGCTGCTGCCCATGTCGGAGCCGTATGCGTTGAACCTGGACCTGGATGGCTGCCACGTCACCGTGGAGATGGACCCGTCCCGCTCGCGGCTGACCCTGGCAGGGCTCACGCGCGCTCGAGCGCTGGGCTGAGCCCGGCGATACGTGAACGACGATGTCTCGACGGGCCGGCTACGAAGAATCCTGGGACCTCACCTACCTGGTGGAGCAGCTGCGTGAGCTCATCAGTCGGGACCTGGAGCTGGATGACGCGCTCGGGGAGGAACTCGAGGACACCCTGGCCCGGCTCGTCCTGCGCAACCAGCGCCTGCGCGGACTGCAGCGGATGGTGAACGCGGACCGTGACGCGGAGGACCTGGAGGTGCTGCGCAACGCGCTGGAGCACACGGACCGCGAGCTGCTCGCCCACCTGCCCCGGCTCCTCGACCGCCTGCGCGAAGCGCTCTCCTGAGCCGCCCCGCTCCCTACGGCGTGGCCCCTGGATGCAGCGTGTGAGTGGGTCCGCTCGCCGGAGGACCTCCCAGGCCCAGGCCCACTGAACCGGGGCCGCTGGGAAGCACCCCCGCCGCTGGCGCCAGGCTTCCAGACTCGGCGCGCACCGGGCCCTCGCACGCGCCCGCGCGGCAGCCCTCCAAGCCCTGACACGGCCTGCCCACGCCACACGCCACCACCTGGCATGCGCCCGCGCGGCACACCTGCCCGGAGGCACACGCGCCCGCGGCCGCGCACGCCTCCGTGGCGGACAGGCATGCGCCGGCGCGGCACACCTCGCCCGGGCCACACTGCGCCACGGTGTTGCAGGACAGCGCCAGACACGCGCCCTCGCGACACACCTGCTGCGCGGGGCAGCTCACCGCCGAGCACCCCGCGTTCGACACACAGCGGCCGTCCGCGCCACAGCGCTCGTCGGATGCACAGGCGAAGTCCGCCGTGCACAGGACTCCCCGGCACTGCCCGCCGGACCGACACACCGTGCCCTGGGGACAGGCGACGCCGAGGCAGCCATCCCTCACGCACTCCGAGCCGAGGCAGCGCTCGGTGGGAAAACACGCCGTGTTCGCATCACAGCCCACGCGCCGGCACGTGCCTCCGCGGCACACCTCGCCGTCGGCGCAGGCCGTCCCCAGGCACGAGGGCTCCACGCACGCACCCAGTTCGCACACGCGTCCAGCGCCACAGGCCACGCCCTGGCACATGGTGGCGAGACACCTGCCCTCCACGCAGGCCTGCGCGTCCGGGCACACCACGCCCTGGCACAGGTCGGGTGGCACCAGCGCGGTGGTCTTGTCACAGCCCGCCAGTGCCATGAGCGCCACCAGCAGCAATCCCTTGAGTGGCATCCGGGCCTTCATGGCAACAGCCCTCGCAGCGGCATCCGGGCACTCGTGTAGACAGCTCGCAGCGGCATTCGAGCCCTCATGGCAGCCGCTCCGTGCGGTCCGCCGCCGGCAGTGCCAGCGCCTCCGGCCGCGTCAGCACCACGCCCAGCACCACCCCCGCCGCCGCCAGGCCCACCCCGCCCACGACATAGGGCCAGAGCGCGCCACGAGGTGCCTCTTCCACCACCGTCTCCGCGGTGGGGAACGTCGCCGCGTCACGCGCCGAGGCCACCGCCGCCGGCAGGTGCTCGGTGGCCTCCAGCCGCAGCGGCGCGCGCGGGCTGCCCTGCTCGAAGAGGACGAGCCCCCCGGCATCCCGCGCCACCGCGTAGGCCTCCACGGCGCGCGCGGGAGGTGCCTTCACGGACACGGGTCCCGATGGCGAGCCCACCGCCGCGGAGAAGCCCGCCGCGCCCGGCAGGCGCACCGCCACCATCACCTCCGTGGCCACCTTCCGGGGCTGCTCCAGCACCGCCGACACCCGGCCATCCGGCAGCCGCGTCACCGTGAGTGTGGGCCGCTGGCCCTCCATGGCCGCCCGCGCCGCGCGGAACGGCACCTGGACCTTGGGCCCCAGCGAGTCCTTCACCTGCGCCGAGGGCTCCAGGAGGAGAAGAACCTCGAATGCCTCCTGGGCCTCCTGGCGCTGCCCCATGAAGGCGCGAGCCAGTGCCAGCCCCCGCCATGCCTGAAGGCGCTCCACGCGCGTCCCGGGGCCTTCCAGGGCCTCCAGGAAGGACGCGGCGGCGGCATCGAACTCCAGGGCGTCGAACTGTTGCTCGGCGCGCACCAGCGGCGGCTCCGCGCCCAAGGCCTGGGTGGCGAACAGCCAGAACAAGAAGGTCAACGCGCGCACGGCTCATCAGTCTACAACCGTGTTGCACCCGTCCACAGGCGTTGTCCCCAGCGGCCTGCTGCTTCTTCAAAAGCTTAATGTAGGTATTGATCAAATGGTGGAAGCAGTAGAGGGCTCGGATTTGGGGATAAGTCAGCAAGCTCGCGGGATGACTGACGAATTCGGCCGATGCTACATGTGGGTAAACTGACGGTTTCCCCCGGCCTTCCACAGGCGCTGATCCACGCCACCGTTTCTCCACAGCCCCACCCCCGCTATCCACAGGCCATCCACAGGTCTCCCGTGGATGAGGGGGCGACCGGGCGTGACGGTGGAGACTCACCGCACGTCCGCGCCCTACAAGCCTGTTATCCTCCGTCGCGGTGCTGCTCCGGTGTCGGGGCGCTGTCGTGGAGGTTGCACCCATCGATTTCTATCGGGGCGAGCGCATCGGGAAGTACGAGGTCGTCACGCAGCTGTCCGTGGGTGGCATGGCCGAGCTGTTCCTCGGCTTCACCTCGGGTCCGGGTGGCTTCCGTAAATACGTGGTCGTCAAGCGCATCCTGCCGGACGCTCGGGACAACGAGCAGTTCGAGCGGATGTTCCTGGACGAGGCGCGCATCACCGCGGCCTTCAACCACCCCAACATCGCGCAGGTCTTTGACCTGGGGCAGGAGGAGGACGGCCTCTATCTGGCGATGGAGTTCATCGCCGGGCAGAACCTGAACCAGATAACGAGCGCGTGCCTGCGCGCCCGGCAGCCGGTGCCGCTGGGCTTCACGCTGTCGGTGGCGCGCGACGTCTGCATGGCGCTGCACTACGCGCACACCTTCACCGCGCCCTCGGGCGAGCCCAGCCCCGTCATCCACCGCGACGTCGCCCAGAAGAACATCATGGTGACGTACGACGGCATGGTGAAGCTGCTCGACTTCGGCATCGCCAAGGCGAAGGGCAGTCTGGAGCGCACCCACGCCGGCACGGTGAAGGGCACCACCGGATACATGTCTCCGGAGCAGGTGCGCGGCGACAAGCTGGATGGCCGCAGCGACTTGTTCTCCGTGGGCGTGATGATGCACGAGATGCTCACCGGCGCGCGCCTGTTCGCGGGGCGCACCGAGCGCGACGAGATGATGAAGATTCTCGAGGCGCCCATCCCCTGGCCCTCGCACGTCACGCCGCACGTGTCCGAGCAGGTCGCCAAGGTGGTGATGCAGTCCTTGGAGCGCAACCGCGAGAAGCGCTTCGCCAACGGCCGGGACATGGCGCGGGCGATTGAAGCGGCGGCGGGCAAGCTGATTCAGGACGCGGACCACCGCGGCTCGCTGATGAAGGAGCTGTTCACGGAGCGGATGGCGGCCACGCGCGCGCTGCTGGAGAGCGCGGACGGCACCTCCAACGGCCTGATGCTGGAGGCCGCCAAGCGCGCCCTGCGCGGGGACGACGGGCCCTACCTGCCGGTGCGCGAGGACCCGGCCACGCCGAGGACGGGCAACCCGTCGGTGCCGGACCTCAAGGACGTCAAGAAGGCCTCTCGCAAGGTGCCCGCGGTGAAGCCCGCCACGGGTCAGCCCCCGGCGGACACGGACCTCACGTCGGGACAGCGCCGGAGCTCGAACGTCCTGTGGGGTCTGGTGCTGCTCGCCATCCTCGGGGGAGGCGCCTATGGCGCCGTGCGCTTGAGCAGCGCGCTGGACGAGACGATGACGCCCGTGGTGGAGCCGACGCCGCCCGTGACGGAGCTGAAGCGGTTCGACCCGGGCCTGCCCATCTACCAGGAGCCGGATGCGGGCTCGCTCGCGGATGCGACGTCGACGAAGAAGCCGGAGAAGGTCAAGCCTCACGAGGACGAAGACGCGGGCGCGAAGCCGGAGCAGGCCACCGCCACGAAGCCCTCGCGTGCGACAGGCAAGCTGAGCCTCATCGTGGGCAGCCAGCGCGCGGACGTGTTCCTGGGCAAGCGGAGGCTGGGGACGACGCCCATGCTGGGCGTGGTGGTGCCGGCGGGCACCCACACCTTGAGCATCATCGGCCCCAGGAAGAAGAAATACCCCCTCCAGGTGGAAATCAAACCCGGCGAGACCACCGCCTTCCGGCTGGATGGATATCCCGAGGGTTGACCACGGCGCGGTGACACTGGGGATGTGACACGCGGTCCTGGTATCGTCGCGCCCCCTTCAACCCACCTGCGACGAGACTATGGCCGCGCTCACCATTGGCTTCCTGATGGACCCGCTCGAGACAGTGCGAGTGGACCATGACTCCACCTTCGCGCTGATGCTGGAGGCGCAGAAGCGCGGCCATCGGGTGCTCTACTTCGAGCAGGGGTGGCTGCGGTTCAACGGCCGCTGCGCGGAGGCGCGCATGCGCCACGTCACGGTGCGCCGGGAGCCGGGGCGGCACTTCGACGTGCTCGACGAGGCGGCGCGGCCGTTGTCGGAGCTGGACGTACTCTTCCTGCGCAAGGACCCGCCCGTCGACGCGGAGTTCCTCCACGCCACGCAGTTGGTGGAGCTGTGTCAGGGCCGCAAGCCCGTCTACATCAACGACCCGGCGGGCATCCGCGACGCGAACGAGAAGCTCTTCGCCCTGCGCTACCCGGACCTGATGCCGGACACCCGCATCACCCGCGAGCTGCCGGTGCTGCTGGACTTCATCGCCCGCAACGAGCAGGGCACCATCCTCAAGCCCATCGACGGGTTTGGCGGCAAGGGCATCCTCTTCCTGTCCAGGGGAGACCGGAACGCGCGCTCCGCCGTGGAGCTGCTCACCCAGGGAGGCCGCGAGGCCGTCGTCGCGCAGGCGTACATCCCGGAGAGCCGCCTGGGCGACAAGCGCATCCTCCTGGTGGATGGAGAGCCGGTGGGCGGCGTGCTGCGCGTGCCGTCCGGCGATGACCACCGGGGGAACATGGCCGCCGGAGGCACGCCCCACAAGGCGGTGCTCACCGCGCGGGATTTGGAGATCTGCGAGCGGCTCAAGCCCGAGCTGCGCAAGCGGGGCCTCTTGCTCGTGGGCATCGACGTGCTCGGCGACTACCTCACCGAGGTGAATGTGACGAGCCCCACGGGCCTGGTGGAGGCCAACCACCTGGATGGCGTGTGCGTGGAGGCCCGCGTGCTCGACGTGGCCGAGCGACTCGCCGCCGAGCGTCCCTCGGCCTGACGGACGCAGGGCAGCGCCGGGTCTCCCTCCGGAAGGTCGGTTGTTTCGCGCCGGACGGAGGACGTTGGCTCGGCGTTTCGGTCAGGGCCGCGTCCGGTGCCGGATTCCCGAGCGAAGCGTGAACTGAAGAATGGTTCATGTTTCATGGAACCTCGACGCGGTGCATAAAATGAATCCTGGTTCATCTTTCACCGTCGAGGCGACGCGGCGCGCCTTGAACCCGGGGAGTGCGGGGGAGTCACGTTGCGGCCCGTGGCCGTCCTTTCCCCCCATGGCGGCCCGGGAGGCACCATGTCCTCGCAGCGTCCTCGCTTCACTTCGACGTGTTCTCGATTCACCCTGGCCGCGTGGTTGTTCGCGGGAGTGTCGGGCTGTGGTGGCGGGCTCGACGCGGAGCCCTCCGTGCAGTCCGAGCCCGAGCTACGACAGTCCGAGCAGGGGCTGACGCAGGTGACGGGCTTTGGCAGCAACCCGGGCAACCTGGCGATGTATCGCCACGTGCCGACGGGCGTACCGGCGAACGCGCCGCTGGTGGTGGTGCTCCACGGCTGCACGCAGAACGCGACGGGCATGGAGCTGAGTGGTTGGACGGCGGCGGCCAACGTCTACAAGTTCTACGTGGTGTATCCGCAGCAATCGAGTGGCAACAACGCCACCAGCTGCTTCAACTGGTTCGAGCCGGGTGACATCGCGCGCGGCTCGGGTGAGGCGCTGTCCATCAAGCAGATGGTGGACGCGATGAAGGCGGCGTACTCCATCGACGCGTCGCGGGTGTACGTCGTCGGCTTCTCGGCCGGCGGGTACATGGCTCCGGCGCTGCTCGCCACGTATCCGGACGTCTTCTCCGCGGGGGCCATCAACGCGGGCGGGCCGTACAAGTGCGCCACGACGATGAACGCGGCGTTCTCGTGCATGAGCCCGGGCGCGGACAAGACGCCCGCGGCCTGGGGTGATTTGGCGCGCAGTGGCTACTCCGGCTACACGGGGCCGCGTCCGCCGGTGTCCATCTGGTACGGGACGAGCGACTTCACCGTCCGGCCGATGAACGGCACGGAGGCGATGGAGCAGTGGACCAACGTGCACGGCATCGACCAGACGCCTGACACGACGGAGACGGTGTCGGGCTTCCCGCACAAGGTCTACCGCGATGGCGCGGGCCGGGCCCTCGTCGAGACGTGGGAAATCACCGGCATGGGTCACGCGGTGGCGTTCGACGCGCAGTACAACTTCCCCGGCAGCAGCACGGCGTGTGGCTCCGTCGGCGGGTTCGTGACGGACATGAACATCTGCGCCGTGTACCACCAGGCGAAGTTCTTCGGCATCGTCGGAGGCGGTGGCGAGCCGAGCGGTGACACCACGCCGCCCACGGTGAACGTGACGTCTCCGGCGAGCGGGACGACGGTGACTGGCACGGTGAAGGTGGTGGTGAGCGCGTCGGACGCGGTGGGTGTCGCGCGGGTGGAGCTGCTGGTGGATGGCAGCGCGGTGGCCTCGGTCTCGGCGGCGCCGTACGAGTTCACCTGGAACAGCCAGGGCGTGGGCAACGGCGCGCACACGCTGGGGGCTCGGGCATATGACGCCGCGGGCAACCAGGCGACGGACAGCGATACCAGCGTCACGGTGAACAACACGGGGACGCCGACGTCCACGACGGCCACCTTCGCCAGCATCGCGGCGGAGGATGGATATCTGAAGGCGAACGCGGACGGCAGCGGCGTGGCGCTGGGGACGCTGACGAACCTGGCGTTGGGGCGCGGGACGGATGGGAAGTACAACCGCTCCTTCCTCTCGTTCGACACGTCGAGCCTGCCGGACGGCGCGACGGTGACGCGGGCATACCTCACGGTGAGCTACTCGTCGGGCTCGGGAGACCCCTGGTCGACGCCGACGGGGAACACGGTGGTCATCGATGTGAAGGCGGGCACGTTCAACGCCGCGTCCACGGAGGTGGCGGACTGGGCGGCGGCGGCCGGTGCGAGCGCGGTGGCGAGCATCGACAGGTTCGCGAGCGGGGCGAAGGCCTCGGCGGACTTCAACGGCGCGGGCCTGTCCTCCATCAACAAGACGGGCAGGACGCAGCTCCGGCTGCGCTTCAGCCTGGAGCAGACGGGGACGCAGTACCTGTTCCTGAAGGACTCGACGAACGCGGTGCTCACCGTCGGGTACACGCAGTAGCGTGAGACGGAGGGGACGGTGGCGTTTCCACTGTCCCCTCTTCCGCCGTGGCGTGGAGGGCTCAGTGGCTCTGCAGGCGATTCCAGCCTCGGGTGAGCTGTGCCACCAGGGTCCGCGCCTGCTGTCGCTGTGAGTGGCTCCACAGTCGGGGCTCGATGAACAGCGTGCCGCCGCTGCGCAGGGCGACCTCCCAGGCGAGCGCGGGCCGGCGTCGCATCGGCTCTGTCTCCAGCGCCATGGCCAGGCTCTCGGCCGTGAGGCGAACGCCCCGAAGGTAGCGCTCCGTCTGCGTCAGGCTCGCGCGTCGCCCCACCCACCAGTGCTTCACGGCGTGGGCATCCACGCGACCGGGCAGCACCCGAGGCCCGGGCAGCGTCTCGCGAAAGTCCTCCGGCGCGGGAGCGTCCTCTTCCTCCTCGGCGGAGTCCTCCTCCGAGAGTTCCTCCAGGATGAAGGGAGGCGCGAGCGGCAGGCCGGTGATGGCGGCGAAGGACGACGCGGCGAGCAGCCCACAGTCTTCGTCATGAAGCAGGGTAAGCAGTGCCTCCGCCGCGGCGAGCTTGCCGCTGAAGCCCAGCGCCCAGATGACCTCCTCGCGGACGTCTTCATCCGCGAGCCGACCCACCAGATCCGCGAAGTCCTTCGAGTCTCCCGCCACGGCCAGCGAGAGCAGCACCGTGCGCGGAGAAGGTTCCTGAGACAGGGCCCGCTCACGCGCCAGGTTCCACGCGTCACGTGAGCCGAACATCATGCCCACCTCCAGCGCGGCATCACGCACGACGGTGCTGTCGTGGCCCAGCGCGCGCTTCACCTGGGTGTCGCCCAGGGCTGTCCGAGGCGCGAACGGCAGGGCACGGAGGACCTCGGCCTGAAGGGCGTCATCGCCGGTCAACGTGTCGGGCAAGGCGAGCCGCTGGAGTCGTCTCGCTCGGATGACTCCCGCCTGGAGCTCGGGTGGAAGTCCGGGCAGTCGCTTCAGGAAGGCCGCGTGGAGGTCATTGCGCGCGAGCAGCTCCAGCGCGCGAAGGATGCCGGGACCCGCCTCCTCGGGAGTGGCCTCGAGGCACTTGAAGACGGCCTCGTGCCCGCTCGAATCATCGGAGGAGAGCAGCACCCAGGTGGCCACGGCGATGCGAGCGGGTTCCTCGGAGGCGAGCGCAGGCAGCAGGAAGCGCCGGGCCGCGGGAGGACCTCCCAGGACGAGCGCATCCAGATGGGCGAGCAGCCGTCCCTCGTCTCCCTGGGAGACCTCCGGGAGGGTGAGCTCCGGACTCCAGAGGGCCTGTTCCCATTGCGTCCAGAGGAACTCGGCTTCTTCGAGGTGATGCTCCAGCAGCTCCCAGCGAACGGTGGGCCGACGAATGTTCACAGCTCCTTTTCGCAGACCAGGCACCTGGCCTTCATCTCGTCCTGGCCGAGCGCGATGACGGGCCCCTGGAGCAGCGGCGCGGGCGGGGTGTTCTTGTCGTTGTGGAGCATGAGGTCGAAGGTCCGCGCCACGCTCTTTCCTTCGAATTTCACGTCGAAGGAGTAGTTGACGAACTCGGCCTTGCCCTTGGTCTTGCTGGAGGCGACGCCGCCGCCTGCGGTGCCCGCCTCGTCACCGCTGCTGGTGCTGAAGTTGGAGTCCTCGACGCAGACGGGCTTGCCGTCCACGGAGACCTTCTTCGTGCCCTTCGCGGTGTCCGAGGACATGGCGATGTTGGGGTACGGGATGGGGATGGGGCCGGCGGGGCTGGGCGTCTTGCACACGTCGGGGAAGGCGATGGTGTTCCCGCCGGTATCCTTGTGGACGACGGACAGCTTGTTGACACCGACGGTCGCGCTCATGGTGGGTGACTCCTGACGAGGCCGGGCCTCGAGTGTCGTGCGACAAGTGTATCGCTCCCGGGGCGCTGGCACGAGCGGGGGTGGTGGTTCGGGGTGACGCCTCGTGGAAGACTCTGTTTTCAGGCGATGGAGGCCGAGGCGCGCATGGTGGGATGGGTCCAGGTGATGGGGATGTCGTCGTCATTGGGGGGGCTTTGGCCCGCCTCGGCGGCGTTTCGAGCAGGGACGGCCTGGCCGTCGGCTGCGCCCGACTTCGAGGTGTTCCTGAAGGGCGATGAGGAGCCGAGCCCCGTCACGGTGCACGCGGCGGGAGACGCCACCCTGGGTTTCTCCGGCGTGGGGCGACTGGTGGCGCTGCTGGCGGAGGCGCTGGTGGACCTGGGGACGAGGGAGGACCTGCGAGCGCTGGGGCCGCACGTGGGGCTCTACCTGGTGTTGCCGGACCCGGAGGCGCGGGGCTTCACGACCCAGAAGGACCCGTTCGAGGAGGACCCGGACGAGGTGTCGGAGCGCATCGCGTTGCTGGTGGACCGGCTGGTGAAGGGGACGTGGCAGGCGTTGGGCCTGCCGGCGTGGAGGGGACAGGTGAAGGCGTTCCACGCGGGGAACGTGGCCTTCGCGCAGGCGTTGGCGGTGGCGGGAGAGGACCTGCGAGGTTCGAAGGTGGAGCGTGCGTTGGTGTGCGCGGTGGACAGCTTCATCTCGCCGGAGACGCTGACATTGCTGCACCAGCGGGAGCGGCTCAAGACGCCGGGGATGGCCACGGGGTTGATGGCGGGAGAGGCCGCAGTGGCGCTGTTGCTGGTGCGTGAGGCGCCGGTGGAGCCGAGCCTGGCGGTTGTGCGGGTGGCGCAGGGGCGTGATGCGGCGCCGATGGATGGGGAGCAGCCGCCGGATGGGCAGGAGCTGACGCGACAGGTGCTCGCGGCGCTGGGGCCGATGGGGGCGGAGGCGTCCGCGCCGTTGCTCGTGTCGGACCATGATGGCCAGTACGCGAGGGCGTTCGAGTGGGGAATGCTCCAGGTGCGCCTGAGGGACACGGATGCCCGCTTCGAGCGAGGCGCGGTGTGGATGCCGGCGAAGAGCTTCGGGCACACGGGAGTGGCGTCTGGGGCCATGGCGACGGCGCTGACGTTTCGGGCACTGGAGCGGGGTTACGCGCCCGCGCCCGTGGTGCTGGTGCTCTCCTCGGCGGAGGCGGGAGAGCGGGCGGTCATCCACCTGACGGCGGGGCGCAAGCGCGGCACGTAGGCGGGGTTCAGAGCTCCATGCCGTTCCAGCCTTCGGCCTCGTAGACCTTGAAGCCGGTGAGTCCTGCCTGCTCGAAGGCGGCGAGGACGTCTTCGCGAATGAGGATGAGGCGGCGCTCCAGCGTGCAGCGAAACATCTTGGCCTGGGGACGGATGGAGTCTGTCTTGAGGGCCAGCTCTTCAATGAGGCCGATCTGGTCCTTCTCGATGGAGTCCATCTCGTAGGTCGAGCGCTCCATGTCGATGGCGTCCTCTGCACCGAGCAGATTGAGAAAGGCATAGTCGGGACCTACGACGTTGCCTTTGTGGTCCTTGACCACGACGGTCAGCCACTCTGCATTGGTGATTTCCAGCGACTCGATGACCTTGCGAGCCCGTCCCGAGACGAGCAGGTTGCTCATGAGGTTGGGCTGGAAGTCATACAGGTTCCGGTCATCGGGGTAGTTCTTGGAGAAGGAGACTTCGCCACCCATGGGAAAATCCTTGGCGAGGCTGATGCCTTCATCGAACTTCCAGTCCGTAGGACTCCCCCTGGCATGCTCTTCGATGTAGCCCGCTTCTTCACCCCGGACCTTGAAGACGAAGTATTTCACAGACAGTCCCGCCCTCTTCGGTGGTGAACGCGCTTCATGCTTCCTCTTCGGACTCTTCCATCCATCGCAGGAAGCGCATGGCGCCCACCAGTGCGAGGACGGGTCCCCCCTCTTCATCACTGAAGCGGATGGCGTCGTGTTCGTCCGAAAGGCTGACCTGGATGCAATACATGGCCATGTCCTTGCCCGGTCGGACCAGGTCCTTCATCCGTGCGTCGATGACGCGAGAATGCAGTTCCAGGACCTCGGTGTAGACCTCGTCCAGGGGAAGCAGGACCCCACGGACTCCCTCGCGCGCCGTGACGAAGCAGGGCACTTGTTCCTCAAGGACCCGAGCGACGATGTCAGCGGGCTGTTCTTCAATGCAATTGGCTTCGAACATGGTGATTTCAGAGTTCCAGGCCGTTCCAGCCTTCAGCGTTGTAGACCTTGAAACCAGTCAGTCCCGCCTCGACGAAGGCAGCATGGACGTCTTCACGGATGAGGATGAGGCGGCGCTCCATGGTGCAGCGGAACATCTTGGCCTGAGGGCTGATGGCGTCGTACTTGAGCACTAGATTTTTGACGCGGCCGATTTGGTCTTTCTCCAGGGAATCCATCCTGTAGACCGAGCGCTCCATGTCGATAGCAGGCTCAGCGCCCTGTAGATTGAGGAAGGCGTAGTCGGGGCCAACGACATTGCCCTTGTGATCCTTGACGACGACGGGCAGCCACTCGGCGTTGGTGAGTTCCAACGACTCGATGAGCTTGCGAGCCCTCCCTGAAACCAGGAGGTCGCTCATCAGATTGGGCTGGAAGTCGTAGAGGTTCCGATCATCGGGGTAGTTCTTGGAGAAGGACACCTCGCCGCCCATGGGGAACTCCCTGGCAAGGCTGATGCCTTCATCGAACTTCCAGTCAGTAGGGCTCCCCTTGGGATACTCGTCGATGAACCCTGCTTCTACCGCCATGACCTTGAAGACGAAGTATTTCATAGGGGTGATGGCCGTAGGGCTTGAGTGGCTCAGAGTTCGAAACCGTCCCAACCCTCGGCGTCATAGACCTTGAAGCCAGTCAATCCAGCTTGCTCGAAAGCAGCGTGGACATCCTCACGAATGAGGATGAGGCGGAGATATCCTTTGCAGCGGAACATCTTGGCCTGAGGGCTGATGGTTCCAGGCTTGAGAACAAGATTGTTGACTCGATCAATTTGGTCTTTGGCAATAGCGTCCATTCTGTAATCGGAGCGCTCCATGTCGATGGCATCTTCGGCGCCCTGCAAATTGAGGAAGGCATAGTCGGGACCCACGATGTTGCCTTTGTGGTCCTTGACGACGACGGGGAGCCATTCAGCGTTTGAGACCGCCAGCGAGTCGATGAGTTTGCGGGCTCGTCCTGAAACCAGGAGGTCGCTCATCAGGTTGGGCTGGAAGTCGTAGAGGTTCCGGTCATCGGGATAGTTGTCCGAGAAAGAAACGTCTCCACCTGTGGGAAAATCCTTGGAAAGGCTGATGCCTTTCTCAAATTTCCAATCGGCTGGGCTGCCACGAGGATACTCGTCAATGAACCCTGCTTCTTCAGCTGAGATTTTGAATACGAAATATTTCATGATGAGTAGTTCCTTTTGTTAATAGAGCGAACCCCACTCGTAGCGACTCTTTGCCTTCAAATCCTTGGGGGCATAGCGCACGAGGTGGTGCTTGTACTCTTTACCTTGGGTGACGGCTGCCACTACGGCCCGGCTCAACTTCACGAGCATTCTCCAATAGTCGTCCTCCAAATTCTTCAATTTGGTGAAGATGTCGACCACAAGCAGTTTGTGGTCGCTATTGGAGTCAATCTTCTCCTGAATTCTCTGTGCGATGGTTTTCATATCCCGCATCACCTGCTGCGTGTAATTGGGATGGTCACCCGGGTGTTGCAGGAGCGCATGGACCGGCACTGCCCATGCCTGGTCCGGAAGCATGATGATGTTGTGACCGTGATTCAGGTTGTACTCGGACTGGAGAATCAGCCGGAGCTGCTGGTACGTGAAGGCAGGCCCGCTCTTCAGCTCGTAATAGAACGCCGAGCCCGGGAGGATGTGGTGGGCCTCCCATGCGTACGGGTACTTCTGGAGCGCGGGTTTCTTCTCCTTGTCCTTCGCCCCCGGATTGAAGTTCTCCGGCGGTCCTCCCGGGAACTCCGCTGTCTCGCGCACCATGTCCCGGATTTCATCCAGGTGGGGATGGTCGAACACCCGGTACACGCCGCGCCCGTCCAACGACGCGATGTAGTCCGAGCCGTTCTGCGCATAGTAGTTGTCCTTGCCGAGCACCCCGCGCGGCTGCGCGTTGCTGTCGACATGGTCGGCGTCGTCCGCGGATTCCTCCGCCGGCTTCGGCTTCTTCTTCTTCGCCTCCTTGGCCGCCGCGTACTTCCGGTCCCGGCTTCGCTCGAAGATGGCCAAGAGGCGCTGCGACAGCGCCGTGTTCATCTCGTTCGCACTGAGGTTGCTCATGCGCACACCCACCCTGGAGCGAGGCTGGCGCAAGGTCGCCACCCCGTGACGTCAATGCTGCCCGAAGGCTCGTTTCCAGGCTACGCTCACCCGCACTTCTCCCATGGCTCGCCTGATTTCCCTTCGCGCTGACGCGGCTGACTCACTGGGTGAAAGACTGAGCCGTTTCGACCCCGGTGCCGACCGCCCCAGTCTCCTGACCCGGCTCGACGGCATCACCCTCGACCTGCACGTCATCGCCGTCGCCACCCTGCTCGTCGATGGCAACCCCCAGGGGTTCTTCCTCAACCTCTGCCGGATGGCCGAGAACGCTCGCCGCCTCCACCTCCTCCTTGAGGCTCGCGGCCTCCCTCCTCCCCCCGCCCGGCGCAATACCCCCCTCCTGGGTGCCCTCGGCGCGGGCCACTTCCCCCTGGCCGAGGCCGTCGCCGCCGCCTCCAGCACCCAGTGGCAACAGGGCGCCGAGTACGAGGACGAGTTCCTCTGGGCCTCCGCCCTCCAGCTCCTCGCGCGCACCCCACCCGCCTCGCCCGTCGCCCTGGAGCGCGTGCTCGTTCCCCTGGAGAAGGTGGGCAAGGAGCCCTACGCCAGTCGCGTCGCCGTCGCTCGGGCCCTGGCCTCCTCGGACCGGACCGCCTTCGCCGAGGCCTTCTCCACCGCGTGTCTCGAACATGGCCTCGACATCGAGAAGCGCGCTCGCTCGCAGTCGACGCCCGTGACGTCCTTCGCGCCACATCGGTTCATCTGGCTGGAAGGACTCGCCCTGTTGAGGCTGGCCGAGCGCGCCGGCATCGCTCCCGAGGACACCAGCTTCCGCTACTGCCCTCCCCTCGCCCGCGTGCCCATGACGGTGACGTACACGGGCGACTGGGCCCTCCAGACGACTCCGGCGGAGTAGCCAGCGTCACCTTTGGCGATGGGTTGCATGGGGACGAACCGTGCCGCGTCGTCGCACGTCACCCAGCCCAAGAGACTGTCTGCGAGTGAGTCTCTCCTCGCCCTCGGACGTCACCCAGTCCCGACGGGTTGCCCGGGAACGAGCCCCTCCGCGCCATCACACGTCACCTGGATGGAGCGCAGCTCCGTCGGCTCGCGCTGCAAGGCGAACGTGCCTCGCCACACGAGGAACAGCTTCATCGCATCCGTGTCGATGACGACCGTGTCCAGCTTCAGCTCCAGGTCCGCGTCGTCCAGGTTTCGTGCTCGCGGGGCCAGCACTCGTGGCGGTGTCAGCGCGGGCAGCTTGAAGCCCATCACCCCTCCGGGCGTCACGTTCCCTAGCAACACGGACTCACCACCTCGCAGGTACTCCGTGACGAGCTGGTCCTTGGGCGCGCCATTCAGGAAGCGCCGGTCGAAGTCCTTCGGCAACAACGGGCTGCGCGACTTGCGCCACGCGTCGTCGTACGTCCCCGCGTAGGACGCTCGCGGTTGCCAGTGCGGCTCGATGAAGCCGAACCCCATGGGCGTCGGGCACTGGCCCCATGTCTTCAACAACTCACCGGGCGACTCCAGATTGGGCAGCCGCAGCCCTTCCTCGAATCGACTCCCCCTGGCGCGGAAGCCCGTGCCCAGCGGGTTGCGAGGCTCGAACGTGTGCTTCGCGGCGTCCTGCCCGCTCTTGTCCCAACCCCCGAAGGACCGCTCGTACCGCAGGGGGATGCGCTCGAAGGCGAGCGGCTGGGTGATGCCGATACCCCCCAGGCTCTTGAACCACGTCCTGTCTCCCACCACGCGCACCTGCTTGTGGATGGGCCCGACATGCAGCTCCGCGAGCAGCTCGCGCGTCCCCATCTTGGGCGCATGCGCGTGTCCCAGCAGCACCACGTCCGTGCCGACCTTGGTGAACGCGCCTTCGGGCTCCAGGCGCGGGCTGGACGTCTCTTCTCCGTCCCAGCGCTCACCCGCAACCATCAGGGGCGCCTGCTCCTCCGCGAGCACCGGCGCGCCGCGAGGCTTCAAGTCGAACGTGGCCTTCACCACGGGCACGAAGAGGGGACGCAGCACCTCATCGGTGAGGAACAGGGGCTCGAAGATGAAGGGGGTGCGGTTCTCGGTGGACGGGTGCCCCATGTTTCATCTCTATCAGTCCCCGTGAGCGCGTGACAGGACGGCAGGGCCACCCGAGTGGACGCGTGTGCGACGCGGATGCAAGCATGCTGGAATCCCCCGTGACACCCTCCCACCTCCAGCCCGGTCCGGACGAGACGCTCGACTCCATCGGCACGGCGGGCGTGCGCGTGTTTCAGCGACGCAATGGCTACCGGTTCACGCTGGATGCCGTGCTGCTCGCGCACTTCGCGGCCACCGAGTCCACCACGGGCCCGGCGAGTCCTGTCCTGGAGCTGGGCGCGGGCAGCGGTGTGGTGTCATTGCTCCTGGTGAAACAATTCGGCCTGGGGCCCGTGGATGCGCTGGAACTCCAGCCCGCGGTGTTCGCTCGGCTCACTCGCGCCGTGGCGCTCAACGCCTGTGAGGCCCGGGTTCGGCCGGTGCTCGGAGACCTGTGTCGCATCCGGGAGTTCGTCTCCGGTGGAGCCTACGGCCATGTCGTGTCGAACCCTCCATTTCGAGTCGCCGACGCGGGAGTGCGCAGCCCGGATGACGAGCGCGCCATCTCCAAGTCGGAGGTGGCCTGTGATGCCCAGGCCGTCATCACGGCTGCGCGCTACGCGCTCGCTCCCGGGGGACTGGTGAGCCTGGTGTATCCCGCGGCGCGCGCGGCCGAGGTGCTCGGGTGGCTGGCCCAGGCGAAGCTGCATCCTCGCGTCCTGCGCTTCGTGCACTCGCGCGTGGATGCTCCCGCGACACGGTTTCTCGTGCAGGCCCTGCGTGACAGGGACAGGGGCCTCACCGTGCGCCCGCCGCTCGTCGTCCATGGCGACGGGCCTGGAGGCTACTCGCCCGAGGTCGCCGCGCTGATGGACCCGCCCCTCGCGGAGCAGGCCCTGCCTCCGAGCGAGAGCGACTGAGCGGCTACCCGACCGGAGGCGCGGTGCGGCGCATCACCACGGCGCTGGCGGGACACGCGCCTCGAAGCTCTTCGGAAGCCTGGAACTCGGGAGGGAGGTTGGCTCGCTCGATGCGAGTGAACCCGAAGCGCGGGAAGTAGTCCTCCGCCGTCGTGGTGAGCAGGAACACCGCGCCCAGTCCCTCTGCCTCCGCCTTCTGGACCAGCCGGTGAATCAACTCCGCGCCCAGCCCTTGTCCCTTCCGCGCGGGGGCGACGACGAAGCGGAGCAAGGCGCCGGTGGCGTACACCTCGAGACCGGCGGCCCCGACGATGGCGCCCTCGTGTTCAGCGACAAGGAACCCAAGCAGGTGCCGTGCGACTCCCTGGAGTGGAAGTCCCGCCGAGCTCAACAGGGCTTCGACAGGGCCCAGGTCCTCGGGTCGGGCAGGCCGCAGCGTGACAGTCATCGTGACCACTCCTCTCGGGACAGGAAGTCGACCACACGGGCACGGACTTCGTCCCGAATCTCGCGCACCCGCTCGACGGGCTTGCCCTTGGGGTCCTCCAGGGGCCAGTCGCCTCGCTTCAACCCGGGGACGACAGGACACGCATCGCCACACCCCATGGTGATGAGCCATTGGGCGTCTTGCGCCAGCGCGTCCGTGAGAAGCTGGGGCCGAGCCGTCGACAGGTCGATGCCCACCTCCGCCATGGCGGCGCGCACCTCGGGATGGACCTGCGTTCCTGGGTTCGTTCCCGCCGACAGGGCCCGTGCCTTGGTGGGGTCCGCCATCGCATTGAAGAAGGCCGCCGCCATCTGCGAGCGCCCCGCGTTGTGGATACAGGCGAAGATGACGAGGTTCATGTCGAGGCCTCCGGAAAGAGTCTGCGCCGCAGCCACAGCGACAGATAGACGAGGGCGATGAGCGCGGGCACTTCAATCAAGGGCCCCACCACGCCCGCGAGCGCTTCGCCCGAGGCCATGCCGAAGACACCCACCGCGACGGCGATGGCCAGCTCGAAGTTGTTGCCCGCGGCGGTGAAGGAGAGCGAGGCCGTCTCCTCGTAGTTGAAGCCCAGCTTTCGCGAGAGGAAGAAGGCGCTCGTGAACATGATGGCGAAGTAGACGAGCAGCGGCAGGGAGATGCGAACGACGTCCAGGGGAAGGCGCGTCATCTTCTCGCCCTGCATCGCGAACATGAGGACGATGGTGTACAGCAGCCCCAGCAGCGCGGTGGGTCCCAGGCGCGGGAGGAAGCGCTGCTCGTACCACGCCTCGCCCTTCCACTTCGTGAGGACGCCGCGAGTCAGCGCACCCGCGATGAGAGGTACCCCGAGGAAGATGAGCACGCTCCGGGCGATGCTCCACATCGACACGTCGAACACCGCTCCCGTCTGGCCGAACCACCCCGGGATGACGGTGAGGAAGAGCCATCCGAGCACCGAGTAGAAGAGAATCTGGAACACCGAGTTGAGCGCCACCAGGACGGCGGCCACCTCGTTGCTTCCACAGGCGAGCATGTTCCAGATGAGGACCATGGCGATGCAGCGAGCCAGTCCGATGAGGATGAGGCCGTTGCGATAGTGGGGCAGGTCCGGAAGGAACAACCACGCCAGGGCGAACATCAGCACGGGGCCCACGACCCAGTTGAGCACCAGCGAGGTGGCGAAGAGCTTGCCTCGCGTCTTCAGTTGCCCGAGCTCGCCGTAGCGCACCTTCGCCAGCACCGGGTACATCATCCACAGCAGTCCCAGCGCGATGGGCAGTGAGACGGTGTCCAGCTTCACCGTGTCGAGCCGTGTGCCCAGGTCCGGGAACGCTCGGCCCAGGCCGATGCCCAGCGCCATGGCCACGACAATCCACACGGGCAGCAGCCGGTCGAGCAGGGAGAGCTTCCTGGCGATACCGACAGGGACCGTCAACGAGTTCATGGGGGCCTCAGGTGCATGCATCGGGGCCACACGCCTTGAGGAGTCGCGCCACTTCACGGCGAATCGCATCGCGTGAAGCGAAGGCCGCGACGAGGGCCTTCACCTGGGAGTCACACAGCGCATCCAACTGAGGGGAGAGCCGGTAGTACACCCAGCTTCCTTCCCGTCGTGACTCGACGAGGCCCGCGGCCTTGAGGACGGCGAGCTGCCGCGAGGTGTTGGACTGAGGGAGGTCGAGCGCGCGCTCGAGGTGACAGACGCACAGCTCCGAATGCGACAGGAGCGCGATGATGCGCAGGCGCGTCTCATCGCCCAGCGCCTTGAGGGTCCGACTCAGGGGACGGACTTCGAGAGTCGAGGCGGTGACAGACATGATGACATGACGATATTTGAATATCGTCATGTCGGCAATCGAGATTTCCGCGTCACGCGGCGAAGCGCGCCTGGTGGCTCGGACAGGTGACGCGGCTACTCGGCGCCCAGGCGCTTCGTGTTCGTCACCTGGAGGCCGCCACCCTCGGACGCGGTGATGAACACCTCGCTGCGCGAGGGCACGTCGAGTGTCATGCGGCGCTGCTGCTTGCCCAGGGTGAACGTCACCGCGAGCTCGCGCCGCCCTGGCTTCACGTCCTGGATGAGTCCACCCGAGCCTCCTTCTTCACCCTTGCGTGCACCGTCCAGCGTCACGTCGCAGGACTTGAGGCAGCGGACATGGAGCCGCGATGCATCCGCGAGTCCCGCTTGCGTGCGCGCCTCCTCGACGTCCGCGAGTGCTCTGTGCTTCGTGAGGATGACCCGGCCCTTCGAGTCACCCTGGTAGGTGGCCTCCGTGCCCGCGGGCACGTCGACGTAGCTGGCGAAGAGCTTCCGGTTGAGCAGGTCCGCGGTGCCCTCCACGCGGCGCTTGCCGGGCTCCACGTCCCGGAACTCCCAGGTCCGTTCGTCTCGCCGTGTTCCCCTGCGCTCGTCGAGCATCACCGTGCAGGCCTCCAGGCAGCGCACGAGGGCCACGCTCTTCGCGGTGGACGGTGGCGGTGGGGGAGGGCTCGGGGTCTTCTCGGTGCCTCCAGGCGCGACTCGCGCGGTTCCCTCCACCCACTCGGGAGTGCCGGGTGACGTGGTGCTCTCCTTGCGCACGACGATGCGCTGGTTGCTGACGAGGTAGACGGTCGCCAGGGCCGTGTCGGGGATGTCCGCGAAGCCGCTCGCCAGGGGGCGACCGAGCACTCCCGTGGCCTCCACCCGACGGGCTCCCGGGGTGATGCCCTGGAACTCCCAGAGGGCCTCGTTGACTCGACGCCCTCGCTTCCCGTCGAAGACCACCGTGCACGTCTCCGTACAGCGCACGCTGACGGTGACGCCTTCTTGCGCGAAGGCCGGGGCGGACAGCGACAACGCCAGGGACAGGAACACGTCGCGGAGGGCCATGGAGGGACCAGTCTGGCGCCGGCCGTGCTCCGGGTCGAGCCGCCTGGCTCTCCACCCGTGAGGCGTCGAGTGGAGCGGCCGTGAGCCCGCCTGGTCACCGAGGGAGGAGGATGTGGCCGCGCGTGCGACTCGGCCAGTCCGTTCCCAACGTACCCAGGTTTCCCGGATGGGCCCATGCATGGCCCCCCAGCAAGGAGAACAGGGCATGAACGCGGTGATGCTGACCGAGCAACCCGACATCCTCAAGGCAGCGGCCTTGCTGCCTCCACGCCTGTCACTGGGCTCGACGATGGTGGTCCATGGGCTGGCCAAGCTGCGCAAGGAAGGCACCGAGCAGCACGCGGGCTTCTTCGAGCAGCTCGGGCTCACTCCCGCCCGGCCCCTGGTGCTGGCCACGGGGGTGACGGAGGTGCTCGCCGGCGTGAGCGCCATCCTGGGCTTCGCCACCCGACCCGCCGCGCTGGCCGTGCTCGTCACCCAGGCCTTCGCCATCGCGAAGGTGCATGGCTCCAAGGGCTTCGACAACACCAAGGGCGGGTACGAGTTCAACGTCGCGCTGTGTGCCATCGCGCTCGGGTTGCTGCTGCGTGGACCGGGGCAACTGTCGGTGCACAGCGCCCTGGAGGGGCGCGTGAAGCGCAAGGAGCTGCGTCGGTTGAGGCTGCTGCCTCGCCAGCGGCGTCGTTCCTGGCTCCTGGACCTGCTCGGCTAGGGGGCCCGTAGGGGGAGTGGGGGTGCCCGGTGACGCACATGCCAGCGTCGGGGCCTGAGTGTGTGTGTCGCCTGCCCGCCTGCTGATGGGGCGGGCACATGTGGGCTGTCCCTGGAGGGCCTGGAGCCTCATAAGATGCGCGGGCCCATGCTTCCGTCCGCCTTCGTCCTGCTGGCGCTCGCCACCTCGCCGGGTTCCTCCCCGGCGCGCGAGCCCGCTCCCTCCCACAAGTTCTCCACAGCGTCCGTCACCGAGAGCGCCGAGCTGCTGACCTCGGCCGGCTCCCAGTCCGTGCGCTCCGCGCTGGGTACGGAGTCCTCGGTCGTGAGCGCCGCGAAGCGCGCGGGAGATGGATCCGCGCTGGCCGTGCTGGGCGCGGATCATCCGAGCGTGGCCTCCGTGATGTTGCGCGCGGGAGCTGGTTCCGTGAAGGCCGTGGTGGGCACCGCTCACTCGAACGTGGCCTCCGCGATGTTGAGCGTGGGCGCTGGTTCCGTGCGCTCCGCCGCGAGCGAGTCTTCCTCCGCCGTGGCCACCACCGCGCTTCGCACGGGGACGCAGGCCGCGGGCACCGCGCTGGCTCGAGGCACTCCCGTCGCCACGGTTCAGCCGGCCCTGGCTTCTTCGTCGGACACCCCTTCCACCGTGCAGCCCGCTCCCGCCCAGGGCACCGTCTCCGACCTGGGCAACGCGGCGGCCCGAGCCGGCGCGGGCGCCCTCCGTGCCGCGGCCTTCGCACTGGGCTCCGGCGCCACCTTCGTCCTCTCCCCCGAGGAAGCCGAGGCTCGCTATGTCCGAGGCCTCGCGGCCCTCAAAGCGAAGGACACCGCCACCGCCATCATCGAGCTCTCCGCCTGCGTGAAGGCCCTGCCCACTCGCGTGGACTGCCGCTGGGAGCTGGGCTGGGCCTACTCCGTCGAAGGCCAGTGGGCGGAGTCGCTCACGCAGTGGACCGAGGTCCAGAAGCTCGACCCCGAGCACGCGGATTTGGACACCGCGCTCGCCCAGGCCCGAGGTCAGGCCGCCCTCCAGGCGAAGCTCTCCCAGTCCCAGCAACCCAGCACCCGTCCTCCCCCGCCCGCCGACGCCAAGGTGCGCATCCGCGCCGTGGGCGACATGATGCTCGGCACCACCATCCCCGAAGGCAACCTGCCACCCGATGGCGGCGGTAGCGTGATTGCGGGAGTGCTCCCCTTGATGCAGGACGCGGACGTCACGTTCGCGAACGTCGAGGGCCCCCTCTGCGACAACGGGAAGACGACCAAGTGCCGCTCGTCCGGCAACTGCTACGCGTTCCGCTCGCCCACCGCCTACGGCCAGTTCTTCAAGGACGCGGGCGTGGACCTGGCCTCCACCGCGAACAACCACTCGGGTGACTTCGGCGAGCTGTGCCGCCGCGAGACGGAGGCCACCCTCGACGCGCTCGGCATCGCGTGGAGCGGACCCCCGGGCTCCGTGGCCACCGTGGACCGCAACGGCCTGCGCATCGGCATGGTGGCCTTCCACACGTCGCCCTCCTGCAACCACCTCAACAACACCGCCACGGCCACGGCGCTGGTGCGCGCGGCGGCGGCCGAACACGACATCGTCATCGTCTCCTTCCACGGCGGCGCCGAGGGCGGCAAGGCGCTCCACGTCCCCAACGGTCGGGAGATGTTCTTCGGCGAGGACCGCGGTGACTTGCGCGCCTTCACGCACTCCGTGGTGGACGCGGGCGCGCACGTCGTCATCGGCCACGGGCCCCACGTCGTGCGCGGCCTGGAGTTCTACAAGGGCCGCCTCATCGCGTACTCGCTCGGCAACTTCGCCACCTACGGCCGCTTCAACCTCAAGGGCCCGCAGGGGCTCGGCATGGTGCTGGAGGTGGAGCTGAACAGCGCGGGTGACTTCACCGCCGGCCGCGTCCTCGCCACGAAGCAGGTGGACAAGGGCATCGCCGTCCCCGACGAGAAGGGCGCCGTCATCAAGCTCCTGCAGGACCTCACCGCCGAGGACTTCCCCGACTCCGGCGCCCGCATCTCCGAGGACGGCACCCTCCGCCGCGCGGGCAAGGGCCCCGTCTCCGCGCGCTGAACCTCGCGCCCTCCTTCACACGAGAACACCGCTGTCCCGACAACCGCACACCCACGCCCACGCGTTTCATCGCCGGGCTTTCTTGGAATGCGCCGTATCAGGACATGCCCGGGCGACTGTGCCGCACGCCGCGCGTGTGAGCTGTGCGTCACCGGAACTCACGCTGAAGACCGACTGCTGGCCGCACTGATGATCTCGTGATTGCGGCACCAATCATGACGCGACTCGCGGAGGCGCGTTTCACTCGCGTGCGTTACAAGGACCTCGCCGTGCGCGCACTTCGACTGCCACAGCTCTCCTCGCTTCGCGCCTTCGAGCATCCCGGCTATCTCGCGGTCTGGCTGGGCGCGCTCATCTCCAACATCGGCACCTGGATGGAGACGGTGGCGATGGGCGTGTACGTCACGCAGGTGACGGGCCGCGCGGAGTGGACCGGCGGCATCGTCGCCCTCGCCTATCTTCCCTCGCTGTTGCTGTCGCCCCTGGGCGGCGCGCTCGCCGACCGCTTCGACCGTCGCGCCTACGTGGCGGTGGGCACCGCCGTGCAGCTCGCGCTGGCCGCCGTGCTCACGGTGCTCGCGTTCACCGGCCACCTCAGCGTGCCCATCGTCGGCGTCGTCACGCTGCTCAACGGCTGCGCGAACACGCTCACCTATCCGGCCTTCTCCGCCATGCTCGCGGAGCTCGTCCCACCCCGCGACCTGCACAGCGCCATGAGCCTCAACTCGGCGCAGTACAACCTGGGGCGCATCATGGGCCCGCTGCTCGCGGCGCTGGTGCTCCAGGCCGGCGGCCCGCCGTGGGCGCTGTTCGTCAACACGCTGTCCTTCGTCGGAGTGCTCGTGGCGCTGTCGCGCGTGAGCATGCCCGTGCGTGACACCCCGCGCACGGTGGAGAGCCTCTGGGCCGGCATCACCCGAGGCATCTCCGTGGCGCGCACGGACGAGGACATCTCCCTGGTGCTCTGGGGCACGCTCTTCGTCGCCGCGCTGGTGGCGCCGTTCATCGGCCTGGTGCCTGTCTTCGCCATCAACGTCTTCGGACAAGGCGCCGCCGCCACGTCGCTGCTCGTCGCCTGCCAGGGCGCGGGCGCCGTGGTGGCCGCCGTGCTCGTGGGCACGCTCGCGGACTCGCTCGGGCACCGCAAGCTGCTGGGCTTCGCCGCCCTGTCCATCGGCGCCGTGTCAGCGCTCTACTGGATGTCGCCCACGCTGACGGTGGCCGCCGCAGGCATCTTCGTGCTCGGCGCCAACTACCTCACGCTGATGAGCGGCCTGCACGCCTTCGCCACCGCGCGCGTCCCTCGCGAGCTCCAGGCGCGCGTGAGCAGCCTGTACAGCATGGTGCTCGGCGGCGCGTACGCGGCGGGGGTCTGGGCCCAGGGCGCGCTCGCGGACCGCGTGGGCCTGCGCTTCGTCACCATCTGCGCCAGCGTCCTGTTCCTCGCCCTGGTGCTCACGCTGCGCCTGCTCAGCCCGCGCAGCTTCGAGCGCTCCCCGAGCTGACCTCCCGCACCTGCCGTGCCCGCGCCCTCCACGATGAGGGTGTACCCGAGGTCCACCTCCAGACATGAAGGTCGGTTCAGGTCTCAAAGGCCCTGCGCCCTCGCGCCTCGCGCGCTACACACGGACTCCCCTTCCCAAGAGGAGCCCTCTTCATGTCCGTCCGTCCCTCCCTCCTGGCCTTGACTGCCCTGCTGCTGTCGGCCCCGCCCGTCCTCGCCCAGACGAAGACAGGCGCCGAGCCGCTCGGCACCGCGCTGGAGGGATTGCCCTCCGCCTTCCCCGTGCAGTTGCTCCCCCTGACGGTGGAGGGCCAGGACGTGCGCATGGCCTACCTCGACGTGAAGCCCACCGCGCGCGCCAACGGCCGCACCGTGGTGCTGCTGCACGGCAAGAACTTCTTCGGCGCGTATTGGGAGGCGACCCTCCGCGCCCTCACCGCGGCGGGCTACCGCGTCGTCGCGCCGGACCAGCTCGGCTTCGGCCGCTCCTCCAAGCCGGACATCCACTACAGCTTCCACACGCTCGCCTCGCTGACGAAGCAGCTGCTCGACACGTTGGGCGTGAAGCAGGCCGTCATCCTGGGCCACTCCATGGGCGGCATGGTGGCCACGCGCTTCGCCCTCATGTACCCGGAGACCACCGAGCGGCTCATCCTGGAGAACCCCATCGGCTTGGAGGACTACCGCGAGAAGGTGCCCTGGCAGCCCACGGAGGCGTACTACCGCGAGCAGCTCGCCGTGACGGAGGCGTCCACGCGCAAGTACCACGAGACGTACTACGTGAAGTGGAAGCCCGAGTACGACGTCTGGGTCCAGGTGCTCTACCGCCAGACGCTCAGCGCCGAGTACCCGCGCCTGGCCCGCGTGGCCGCCGCGACGTCTCAAATGATTTACGAGCAGCCCGTGTCCCACGAGTTCCCGCTCGTGAAGCCGCGCACCCTCGTCGTCATCGGCCTGGAGGACCGCACCTTCATCGGCCGAGGCAAGGTGCCCGCCTCCGTCGCCGCGACGCTCGGCCAGTACCCCCAGCTGGGGAAGAAGACCGCCCAGGCGATTCCCCAGGCCACCCTGGTGGAGCTGCCCGCCGTGGGCCACATCCCCCACTTCGAGGCCCCCGAGAAGTTCCACGCCGCCGTGCTCGACTTCCTCGCGAAGTAGGCCCGCCTCGCCCACCCTCCGGGGCTGTGGGTAACTTGGGGACGCCAGACACACTCCCCGCATGGGCTCCAGGCCTCCGGGTTCCGGATTAGAGTCCGCGAATCCGGGGCTTGCGGCCCTGGCGCAGACGGGGGGAGCACATGAAGAAGCTGCTCGGGCCGATGCTGTACGCGAGGAACCAGCCGTCCTGGGACACGTGGTCCTTCTTCGTGAACCTGTACCTCGGTGACTCGGACCCCGCGCGCCCCCCGCCCCTGAAGCTTCGCTTCCAGCGCCTGGACGGCACGGAGCTGACGGAGGCCGTCCAGGCTCCGCCCCGCTCGGTGGCGGACTTCTCCGCGCTGGCGGGCCAGGCCGCGGGGGTGCTGTGGCGGTGGGAGGTGACGCTCTCCCGCGAGGACTCGCCCACGCGGGTGACGTACCGCTTCGAGGCCGGAGAGGGCTGCCCCGCGCTGTCGCAGGTGGACTTCGCCGCGCCCGGCAACCCGGTGAAGCCGTGGAGCGGGGAGGACGTGAGGACGGTGGTGGTGCCCGCGAAGGGCGCCCTGCCTCGCGCGGCCTTCTTCTCCTGCAACGGCGCCAGCGACGCGAAGACGTGGGGCTCGGTGATGCGGATGAAGCGGCCCTTCGGCTGCTGGTCGGACATGCTGGCCCAGCACGAGGAGCCGAAGGAGGGCGGCTTCGAGCTGCTGCTCGGCGGTGGAGACCAGGTGTACGCGGACTCGCTCCTGGACCATGAGCCGCTGGTGGAGTTCCGCAAGCGGGAGCTGGAGCAGAAGTTGGACAGGGACTTCGGGCCGCCGCCGGGCTTCCACGAGCAGATGCTGGCGCGCTACGTGGAGCTGTACTGCGAGCGGTGGAGCGGCTCGGCGGGAATCGCGCCCATGCTGGCGCGGGTGCCGGGCCTGTTCACCTGGGATGACCACGACATCTTCGACGGCTGGGGCTCGCACGAGGCCCTGCAGTCCTGCGAGTGGTTCGAGTCCCTCTACAGCGCCGCCGCGCTGGCCTTCGAGGCCTTCCAGTTGGGCGGGCTGAAGACAGAGGAGAAGAAGCCCGCGAGGCGCAAGCCCTGTGACGCGCACTATCTCCAGACGCTGCGCTTCGCGGGGGAGCAGTGCGACGTGGACCTGGTGGCGTTGGACCTGCGCAGCGGGCGCACGTACCGGCGACAAGTGAACGGGAAGATGGCGCACCAGGTGATGAGCCCGGAGCAATGGGCCGCGCTGGATGCATGGCGACAGGAGCACGCGAAGGACGCGGGGGCGAAGCCGAGGCACGTCATCGTGCTGTCCTCCATTCCGCTGGTGCACCTGCGCTTCGGGCCGTCGGTGGAGACGGTGGGCGGCGACACGGAGCTGCACGACGACATGCTGGACCAGTGGGAGTCCGTCGTGCATCGCGGCGAGCGCATCCGGTTGATGGTGGACCTGCTGCAGCTCGCGAAGATGTCCTGCTGCGCGGTGACGGTGGTGTCCGGGGACGTGCACGTGGGAGCGCGAGGGCTCATCCGCTCGCGCAACCCCGAGCACATCCCCGCGGGCCTCGCGGAGGCGGCGATTGAGCAGGTGACGTCCTCGGGCATCGTCCACCCGCCGCCGAACATGCTCCAGTTCATGGGGATGCGGTTGTTGTCGGAGGAGTCGGTGGATGACCTGCCGTCATACATGCAGACGGAGATGCTCCCGGTGGGCAAGAGCCGCTACCTGCGCGAGCGCAACTGGCTGTCATTGAGGGTGGAGCCCGCGCGCTCGAAAGTCTCGCGTCCGAAGCTGTGGCTGCGCTGGGAGGCCGAGCACACGTCGCTGTCCATGCAGGTGGTGGTGGAGCCTCCGCCGAAGTCGTCACCGCTCGACGCGACGCTGTCTTAGTCCCGAGGCGCCACCTCGCCAGGCGGCCATGCGGGCGGGCCCCGCTGTCGTCGCATGGAGCTTGGTGCGCGCTGGCGTCGCTCCGACATTGAGCCCTGTGTGGAGTCGGCGTGGGGATGCACTCCGCGCCCTTCGACGAGGAGCGCGACATGGCCACGGGCAGCAAGAAGAACGACCCCTCGAAGGGTGGCGGCCACAAGCCGTCCTTCGCGAAGGACCGCGTGGAGCGAGGCCTGGAGGCGGATGACACCCTGCCCCTCTACGCCGCGGACTCCATCCACAGCACCCAGGAGCAGAAGTTCGCGCTCGACAGCGACGCCCCCGTCGGCGGCGACGTGCCCGACATCCGCAGCCCCATCGACGAAGCGGACGAACTGGAGCGCGAGCGCCAGGGACGCGAGCGGGCCCTGGAGCGCCAGGTCGAAGAGGAGGACTGACGCCCTGCGTACCCGAGGCCCGACGCGTCTGTGTGACGACGCGCCGGGTTTCTTCACGGACTACGGCTGCGCGCTGGCGCTGCCCGGCTGCGTGTCGGGCTCCACCGCCATCAGCTTGCCCAGGTTGAGCCCGGACACCTGCTCTTGGATGACCAACGGGTCTCCCACCAGGATGATTTGCAGGGTGGCCGGGTCCAGGTACTTCTCGGCCGCGCGCTGTACGTCGGCCGCGGTGGCGGCGCGCAGCCCCTCCACGGTGCGGTTGAACTCATCCAGCGGCCGGCGCTTGCGGTAGAGCTGTGAGGCGCTGGAGCCCAGTCCCTCCACCGACTCGAAGGCCCCCGGGAAGGCGCGGATGAGGCCCTCTCTCGCGGCGGCCAGCTCCTTTTCGGTGATGGGCCGCGACTTCAGGCCCGTCACCTCTCCCATCGCCTCGTTGAGCGCGGGTCCTGTCGCGTCCGCGCGCACCGACGCATAGGCCGTGAGCGGTCCCACGCCCAGGCGCGGGTCCGTGCTCGCTCCCGCGCCGTAGCTGTAGCCCTTGGCCTCGCGCAGGTTCATGTTGAGTCGGCTGCCGAAGAAACCGCCGAACACGGTGGTGGCCAGCTCCAGCGAGTACTCGTCCGGATTGCCCGCGGCGATGGCGGGACGGCCCAGCATCATCACCGTCTGGTCCAGGCCGGGCTTGGGCACCACGTGAACGAACTGTCGCGCGGGCGCGGGCGGTGCGGGCGGCGCGGGCGGCGGAGTCGCCGGAGCCTTCCAGGCGCCGAAGTGCTGCTTCGCGAAGGCCACGGCCTCGTCCAGGGTGATGTCACCCGTGAGCACGAGCGCCGCGGCGGCCGGGCCCGCGTGCTTCTTGTAGAAGCCCTGGACGTCCTCCAGCGTGAGCGCCTGCACGGAGTCGGGCATGCCCACCGACGAGTGCCCGTACGGGTGCGTGTTCCCGAAGACGGAGGACAGGAAGACAATCTGCCCCAGCGCGGTGGGCTGCCCCAGGCGGCGCACCAGGTCCGCGAGCTGCTGCTTCTTGCGCCGCTCGAAGGCCTTGGGCGCGAAGGTGGGCCGGAGGGTGACGTCCGCCAGCAACGCCAGCGCGGCGTCCACGTTGCGAGTCAGCACGCGCACGCCCACCTGCGCGCCGTCCGGTGACACCTCCTGGAAGGGCGATACGCCCAGGTCCGCGAAGGCGTTGTCCAGCGCCACCGTGTCGCGCGTGCCCGCGCCCTCCAGCAGCATCCGGTACGTCAGGTCGGCCAGGCCATTCTTGCCCACCGGGTCCTGCGCGCTGCCCGCCGCGAAGGTGAGGCCCGCGAAGACGAGCGGCAGCTCACGCCGGGTGCTCACCAGCACGGTGAGCCCGTTGTCGAGCGTGGCCTTCTGGAAGGTGGGCAGCACCAGCTCCGGCGGCTTGCCAGGCGGGGGCGGCGTCGCACGGAAGGCCTCCGCGTCTGCGGGCGTCGCGGGCTTCGGGGCCTGAGGCGCGGAGGTGTCCTGGGGCTCGGACGTCGCGGGCTTCTGCTGGCTGGCGCAGCCGGCGAGCGAGACGGTGACGAGGGCGGTGATGAGGCGGCGCATCAGTGGCGCTCCTTCGGTTCGACGGGTGCCTGCTTCCGCGCGGGCGGCACGGCGTGGAGGATGACGCGAGCATCGGGACGCAGCGTGTCGCGGGTGAAGAGCTTCACGGACTCGGGCGTCACCGTCTCGTAGCGCGCCAGGTCCTGCGCCACGTAGCTGGGCTCGCCGACGAAGTGGTTGTAGCTCTGCAGCACGTCCGCCTTGCCACCGAAGCCGCCGATGGACTGGAGGCCCGCCAGCGTGCGCGTGTCATAGCGGGTGCGGGCGCGCTGGATTTCCTCCGGGGTGATGCCGTTGCGGCGGATGTCCTCGAGCACCGCGTCCACTTCCTTCAGCAGCGCGTCCGTGGACACGCCAGGCCGCGCCACCACGTCGAGCGTGAAGACGGACTGCGCGCCCTGGCTCTGCTGGGTGACGTTGACGCTCTGGGCCAGCTGCTTGTCGAGCACCAGGCGGCGGTAGAGGCGGCTCGCCTTGCCGGTGCCGAGCGCCGTGGCCACCACGTCCGCGGTGGCGTCCCCGTCCTCGAAGTACCCGGGCGTCAGCCACTGGATGGACAAGAGGGGCAGCGTGGCCACGCGCTCCTCCTGGCGGAGGACGACGGGCTTGGAGAGCTTCACCGAGGCGACCTCGGGCTTCGTCGGCTTGGGGTGGCTGGGCAGCGAGCCGAAGTACTTCTCGATGAGGGCCTTCGTCTTGGCCACGTCGAAGTCACCGACGACGGCGAGCGTGGCGTTGGAGGGCGCGTACCACTGGCGGAAGAAGGCCTTCACGTCGTCCGGCGTGGCGGCGTCCAGGTCCTTCATCGAGCCGATGACGTCCCCGTGGTACGGGTGCGGCAGGGGGAAGAGGGCGTGCCAGGCCGCCTCGCGGGCGAGGCCATAGGGGGCGGTCTCCGTGCCCTGGCGGCGCTCGTTCTTCACCACCTCGCGCTGGGTGGCGAGCTTCTCCGGGGTGAGCGCGTCGAGCAGGAAGCCCATGCGGTCGCTCTCCAGCCAGAGGGCGGTCTCCAGGTGGTGGGTGGGCACCGTCTCGAAGTAGTTGGTGCGGTCGAAGCTGGTGGTGCCGTTGAGGTCGGTGGCGCCGAGCTGCTCCAGCATGGGGATGTGCACGTCATCCGCCACGTTGCGCGAGCCCTGGAACATCATGTGCTCGAAGAGGTGGGCGAAGCCGGTGCGGCCGGGCTGCTCGTGGTAGGCGCCGACGTGGTACCAGATGTTGACGGAGACGACGGGGAGCTTGCGGTCGACGGAGAGGATGACCTCCAGTCCGTTCGGCAGCGTGTACTTCTCGTAGGGGATGGCGAGCGCTTCGCGACCGGGCTCCAGCGGCTTCGCCTCTTGTGCTGAGAGAGCGAGTGCCGGGAGCCCGAAGACGACGAGGGCTGCGGCGACGAGGGCCTTCATTCGGGACAAGGTTCCTCCGGGGCTTCCGTGCCAGGGACTCACCTCGCGCTTAGCACGCGTCCCTCGCCGGGTGGGCAAGGAATGACAGTCGGAATGGGTGGCGGGTGACAACTGTTGAGGGCCGCCTCGGTGGGGGGCGAGGTGTCGGCTGACTCGTGTCCCCGCGCGAGACGCTCCATGAGACACTGGAGTGCATGGTTTCCCCTGTCGGCGTCACGCCTCGCTGCGCGGTCCACCCGGAGGTGGACGCGGGGGCGACGTGTCAGCGCTGCGGCGGCTTCGTCTGCGAGGCGTGCACCACGTGGGTGATGGGCGTGCTGTATTGCGCGGCCTGCTCGCTGCGCCCGGAGGTGAACTACCTGGAGGTCTTCCGACTGAAGCTCTGGGGGCGGCGCGACACGAACGCGTGGCTGGTGGGGGGCGGGACGCTCGTGCTGCTCGCGGGGGTGCTGACGGCGTTCGTCGAGGGTGAGTGGCGGCTGGCGCTGGTGATGCTCGGCTCCGCGGGCGTGGGTGGGGCGTTCTACCTGGGGCAGCGCTGGGCGAGGACGGCGCTGGTGTTCACGCCGGTGGTCGCGGGCCTGGTGGGCATGGCGCTGTTCGGCCCGGTGATGTTGGTGGGTGGGTTCCTGCTTTTCGTCACCGCGTTGCAAATCTTCCTCGACCCGAGGAGCCGACTCTTCTTCCGGGTGGACGTGTCGGAGAAGGAGCTGCGGCGGCTGTGGGACTTGCGCGTGAACAACCCGTTGGCGAGGCATGCGCTGTCGATGGGCTTCGCGTCGTTCTTCTTTCCGTTGTTCGGTCCGCCGGCGGTGGTCCTGGGGGCTCTCGCGTTGCGGAAGGTGGATGCGCGGGCGAGGCCTCCCATCGGCCGGGGGTGGCAGGCGCTGGCGGGCATGCTGCTGGGCGCGGGAGGGATGGCGCTGTGGGTGCTGGTGCTGGGGCCGCTGATGAAGGGCCTGCTGGAGCGGCTTCCCGCCTGAGTGCCGGCTCGCCGCCCCGGCGCGCGCGGGGGGTGTGGTGCCTTCCATGGCCAAGGTGCCCACGGTGAGAGGTGGGAGGCCACGACATGGCGAATGAAAACGAGGGACGGGAAGAGGCAGGCGAGCGCCCGAGCACGTCGACGGAGGAGCTCCGCGCGAAGCGGCACGAGTCGCGGACGGCGCGGACGTACTCGTTCTTCTTGAAGGACCTGGAGGCGAGGGCGGGCGTCGACCGTCCGCTCGCGGAACGGGCGGCGGAGTCGGTGCTGTGCACGCTGGAGCAGCGATTGATGGGCGGAGAGGTGAAGGACCTGGAGGCGCAGCTTCCCGAGAAGGTCAGGGACCTTTTGCAACGCTGCCCACGACACGAGGGCCTGCCTCCCCGCAAGTTCAAGATGCTGGAGTTCATCCAGATGGTCGCCGACGATTTGGACACGACACCGAACGAAGCGGAGCGCCTCACGAGGGCCGTGTTCGCCACGGTGCGCGAGCATGTCTCCGAGGGCGAGACGGATGAAGTGATTGGCCAGCTCCCCGCGGACTTGCGCGCGCTGTGGGTTCCGGAGGTGTGAACCAGACGTGTGTCATTCCGCGAGGAGTGATGAAGCCAGACGGCGCACGTCCTCGGAGTCATCGCGGGCGACCACGTCGCGCAAGAGCTCACCGGCCGCGTGCTCCACGGTGAGCAGCGTCCCCAGCATCCGCACCACCTCGGCGCGGACCTGGGGTTCTGTCTCCATGCGCAGCGACTGCGCCACCGCGCGCAGGTGAGGCCCGGCCACGCGCCGCGAAATCATCACCGCCGCCTGCACGCGCACCCGCGCCTCCGGGTCCTCCAACAGCACCCGGTCCAACAAGACATCCACGTCCGTACCGGCCATCGCCCCCAGTGCCTCCGTGGCCGCCACGCGCACCTCCACAGAACGGTGTGACAGCGCCGCGCGCGCGTACTCCAACCCCCGAGCCGAGCCCGCCCGAGCCAGCGCCCGCAGGCACGTCTCCGCATCCAACCGCTTCGCCTCACATCGCCCCATCAATCCATCGAGCACCCCAAGCGCACGCCCAGGTTCGGAGCGCTCCATCCCCTTCACCAACGAACCCAACGCCAACCCGACCGCGCGCCTCAGCTCACCCTCCTTCGTCGCCCCCACGGCCCGCGCCAGCGCTTGCGTCAGCTCCGCCGAGGGCTGCGCCACCTTCCCCACCGCCGTCGCCACCAACGCTCGAGTCGTCACCCGCAGCCGCGACTCTCCCAGCAACCGCGCCAGCTCCCGCTGCGCCTCGAGAGTGCCAGCGCTCCCCAGTGCCTCCAGCACCTGCGCCACCACGCCTTCCTTCACCGCTCCCTGCCGCACACGCCGCGCCGCCAGCCCTGCCTTCGCTGGCAACAAGCGAAACAGCGCCGCCAATCGCTCACGAGCCTGACTCCGCTCCTGCTCTCGCGTCTCCGTCTCCAGCACACTGAGCAGTACATCCAGCGTCGCGTCCCCCACCAGCCGCCGGTCCCACTCCACCGCCACCGCCCCCACGCGCGGAGTCTCCAGCCCCGTGAGCGGCTCCGCACGCAGCCGACCCCGAGCCTCCCGAAACGTCCGCATCGACAACGCCGTATGCCTCGGAGTCTCCAGCCGGGTCAGCGCCACTCGAGTCTCCGCGCGAGTCTGGGGCAGCCCCGTCTCGCGGCCTCCCTGCTCCACCACGTCAGAGCCCGTCACCTCCCGCACCAACCCGTCCTCATCGAGCATGAAGTCCAGGTGCCCACGCAGCCGAGGCACCACCACGCCCGGCCCCCGAGGCCCCATTGGCGCCCACAGCGGCAGCTCCGTCCGCAGGTAGCGCCGCTTCGTCTTCACATACGTGTTCACGCTCCCCCCCGCGCGGTACTCCGACTCGTAGTCCCCCGTGGGGTCCGTCTCCTCCGTGCTCCAACTCCGTCCGTCCTCCGCGACGAACTGGGTGGCCGCCAGCAGCAGCCGCAAGAACCGTCGCGTCTCCGCATCCACCTCCTCCTCGAAGTGGACGGAGAGCACGCGCCCCCGCGCGTCCTGGGCCACGAACACGGGCCGCTCCAGTCGCGAGCGGAAGGCACTCAAAGCCTCATCGCTCAGCGGCTCCACCCGAGTGGGCTCCACCCGCGCCGAGAAGAAGTGCTGCCCTCCCTCCTCACCCAGGTAAGTCAGCTCCAGCACCCCACTCCAGCCAAGGTGCCTCCAGTTGCGCCCCGTCTCCGCGCCAGGAATGTGCTCGGCCGAGCGCACGTCCAAATCGAACGCATACCGGTGCTCCAGCCCTGGCTTCAGCACGCGCTGACGGCCGCGCTTCCCCGGTGGGACTGTCTTTGGGACAACGGTGGAAAGGGGCTCGTCGGAGCGCGGTGCGGGGTGGCTCACCGAGATGACCTGGGTCGTCGCGGGAGGCTTCCATCCCCTGGCCGACTCGAAGCTCCACAGGGCCACCAGCGCCAGCAAGGCGATGAGGAGCACCAGGTTCTTCGAGTGAGGGGACACGGCTCCTGGGGATACGGAGCCAGCCGCGCTTCCTGGTCGTCAGCCGCTCGTGACGCGGTGCCCCGACCTCCGCTCCCCCGCGCTCACCGAACGCTCAGTGACCGCCGAGCCGCAGCTCCAGCTCCGCCAGCTCCCGCTTCATGGTGGGGTCCGACTCGCGAAGTCCCTCCACCTTGCGCACGGCGGAGATGACGGTGGAGTGGTCCTTGCTGAAGCGCGACGCAATCTCCGGGAACGAGCTCTTGGTCAGCTTGCGGCTCAGGTACATCGCCACCTGCCGCGCATGCGCCAGCGCCTTGTGACGGCGGTCTTCCTTCAGCGACTCCACCGTGACTTTGTAGAAGCGGGCGACTTCGCGCTGGATGGCTTCCACGTCCACCACGTGCTGCGCGGGGAGGATGTCGCGCAGCACCTCCGCGGCGAACTCCTCCGTCACCGGCTGGCGCGTCAGGCTGTGCACCGCCGACAGCTTCACCAGCGCGCCCTCCAACTCGCGCACGTTCTTCTGGATGTGCTTGGCGATGAAGTGCGCCACCGCGTCCGGCAGGTCCAGGTTCTCCGCCACGGCCTTCTTCTGGAGGATGGCCACCCGAGTCTCGTACGTGGGCTCGCGGATGTCCGTCATCAACCCCATGGTGAAGCGACTGCGCAGCCGCTCCTCCAGGCCCGGAATCTCCGCGGGCACCGTGTCGCTGGTGAGGATGATGGCCTTGCCCAGCTCGTAGAGCGTGTTGAAGGTGTAGAAGAACTCCTTCTGCGTCTCCTCGCGCTTGCCCAGGAACTGGATGTCGTCGATGAGCAGCACGTCGCACTCTTCCCGGAACTTCCGGCGGAAGTCCGTCATGCGGTGCTCGCGGACGCTCTCCACGTACTCGTTGGTGAACTGCTCGCTCGACAGGAACACCACGCGCTGCGAGGGGTCCTTCTCCCAGATGTGGTTGCCCACCGCCTGCAGCAGGTGCGTCTTCCCCAGGCCCGTGCCGCCGTAGATGTAGAGCGGGTTGTAGTGGTGGCCCGGCTTGTCCGACACGGCCTGCGCCGCCGCCGCCGGCAGCTGGTTGCTGTCCGCCACCACGAAGGTGCTGAACGTGAAGCGGCTGTTCAGCCTCGAAGGACGGCCGATGCTCACCTTCACCGTGGGTGTGGGCGGGAAGTGGCCTTCCGGGACGAGTCCCTCCACCACTTCGTAGGCCACGGACACCAATCCGTCACCCAGCCGCGCCAGGTGTCCCTCCAGCAATCCGCGGTAGTGGTCATCCACCCAGTCGCGAAAGAAGCGGTCCGGAACACCCAGGACGAGGGCCCCGTCACGGACCTCCAGCGCACGCACCCTGTCCAGCCACTGGAGCGCGTACTGACGGCCCTCCTGACGGATGGCCTCCAGCATCTTGTTCCAGAGAATTCCGGCACTTGGAATGGAGGGTGCGACCTGGGCGAGGGCGTTCAAGTGTGTCTCAACCGTGCAAAGCGGAGGGAGTTACGAGCGTCGGGCGGTGCTAACAGACGCTTCCAAGTGGATCAAGCTACCGACCCAAAGCGGCGCCGTTGAAGGATCTTTTCCAGGCCCGGATGATCGGCAACGGCCATGCCGCTCCGGCGCCGTTGTGGGGATCCGCTCGACTCCCCCCAACCGCTGGGGTCCCGCTGTCCCGACTTGACTGTGAGTACGGAATGCAAAAGGACGCGGCTTCGTGCGCGCGAGCGTTTTCGATGGGCCGTGGCCACCCCTTATAGGAAGCGCATGGAGACGTCGGAGGGACCCAGGTTGCGATCCGCCGAGAGGCCCGGGCTTCCGTTTCCGGACCCCTTCAAGGAGCCGGACGCTCCCTCGGCGGGCGGGGGAGGACGGTTTGGTTCCCAGGATCGGGAAAATGGGGCGGCGGAAGGTGATCCTCCGTTGACTTACCCCGGAAATGGGGTTACGCCCCCGGCCCTTTCCCTAGTTCAGGTCGCGCCGGAGCAGCAGGAGGCGCCGCCCATCATCAAGGAGTTCAAGCCGTGTCCAAGCGCACGTACCAGCCGTCGAAGCTGCGCCGCAACCGCACCCACGGGTTCCGCAAGCGCAACGCCACCAAGTCCGGCCGGGATGTCCTCAAGCGCCGCCGTGCGAAGGGCCGCAAGCGGCTGGTCGTGTCGGCTGCGAAGAAGTAGGCGAGTCCGCGTGTGAGGGCCGAGGGTGCGACGCCGGGGCAGCAGGGCCCGGCAGACCAGCGCTTCCCCAAGGCCCTTCGCCTGCTCAGCAGGCGTGAGTTCCTCGAGGTCCAGGACGGCGGGCAGAAACTCCCCTCCGACTGTCTCCTCGCTCTCTACAAGCGCAATGGCCGGGCGTACTCCCGTGTTGGCCTCACCGTGTCGAGCAAGGTGGGAAACGCGGTGGTACGAGCGCGCCTGAGGCGGGTGCTGCGGGAGTTGTTCCGCAAGCGCCGCATGCAATGGCCTTCGGGCCTGGACGTGGTGTTGGTGGCGCGCTCGTCCGCGAAGGAAGCCTCCTTCGTGGCTCTGTCCCGCGCCTTCGACGGTGTCACCCGTAAGCTGCAGCGGCTCCCGCCGGCCGCCGAGCCGAAGCCGAAGGAGCCTCCCAGATGAGCCCGCTCGCCTTCGCCATCTCGCTGCCCATCCGGTTCTACCGGAAGTTCCTCGGGCCGCTCCTGCCGAAGGTGTGCCGCTTCCACCCCTCCTGCTCCACCTACGCCATGGAGGCGCTGGAAAAGCACGGAGGCCTCAAGGGCTCCTGGCTCACCGTGTGGCGCCTGATGCGCTGCCAGCCTTTTCACCCCGGTGGCATCGACCCGGTGCCGTGACGGGGCTTCCACCCCTTGCCGCACCCTCCCCCGAGGGGAGGGACCTCTATGAACGATCCGCTCTCGCCCCAGTCGAACGACTCCCAGAAGCGGCTGCTGGTCGCCCTGCTGCTCTCCTTCGCCGTCACCGCCGGATGGATGTTCCTCTTCCCGCCCCCGCCGGCCGCCCCTGGCGCCGACGACGCGGGGGTGACGACCACCGGCGCGGCGCAGGACGCGGGCACCACCGCCCAGGCCGCTGTCCTCCCCCCCTCCGGTGAGGGCACGCCGCCCCCCGGCACGCCTTCAGATGCCACCCCTCCCCCGCCCGCACGGCAGGTGGAGCTGATGCGCAAGGAGTCCGTCTACCGCTTCTCCTCGCAGGGCGCGGGTCTGACGGAGGCCCAACTGCAGGGCGTGAAGATGCGGGAGCAGCACTCGCTCACGCTGTCCCAGGGCTTCCAGCTGCTGGTGGGCAAGGAGGTGCCTCCCGCGCCGCAGATGAACCTGGCGCAGCCGGTGCCCAACGAGCCGCTGCCGCTGTCCGTCACGATTGAGGGCTCGAGCCCCCTGCCGAAGAACGTGCCCTACGCCGTGGAGGAGAAGAAGGGCGGCGAGTCCGAGTCCATCACCTTCACCGGCCGCCAGGGTCCGTGGGAAGTCGTGAAGGTGCTCCAGTGGCCGCGCGAGGGCTTCGAGCTCACGTACACCATCCAGGTGAAGAACACCTCCGGACAGCCGCAGAACGGCGAGCTTCAAGTTCACTACGGCCGCGCCATCGACCCGAACTTCGAGCACGCCCCGTCCTTCTTCGGCGGCGTGGGCAACCTGAGCCGCTCCGCGTGCTGGGTGGACGAGAAGCTCCACAACATGAACCCGGGCGACGACAAGCCCGAGGACACCAAGGGGCAGATCCACTTCTTCGGCATCAACCAGCAGTACTTCCTGTCCGCGCTCTACCCGCTGGACGGCCCGCGCCCCGGTCACTGCATCCTCACCGCCACGCCCACCGCGCGGCAGGTGACGGCGGCCTTCCCGCTCAGCGTGGGCGCCGGTGAGACCGTGACGTTGCGGCTCGGCGGCTACCTGGGCCCCAAGGACCCGGACCTGATGGCCGTGGTGCCAGGGCCTGAGCTGCGTCAGGCCGCGGGAATGGGCGAGGCCGTGTTCCACCCGAAGCTCGAGGACACCGTCGACTTCGGCATCTGGGCGGTCATCTGCAAGATTCTGCTGGGCATCATGAAGTTCTTCCACGGCCTGACGGGCAACTGGGGCGTGGCCATCATCCTGCTCACCGTCGTGGTGAAGCTGGTGCTGCTGCCGCTCACCTACCGCTCCATGGTCAGCATGGAAGAGGTGAAGAAGCTCCAGCCGCGCATGGAGGAGATCCGCAAGAAGCACGCGGACAACCGCGAGCAGCAGAACCTCGAAATCATGAAGCTGTACCAGGAGGCGAAGGTCAATCCGCTCGGCGGCTGCCTCCCGCTGCTCATCCAGATGCCAGTCTGGATTGCGCTCTTCACGGCGCTGCGCAACAGCTTCGACCTGTACGGTGAGCCCTTCTTCGGTCCTATCTGGAGGGACCTGACCTACAAGGACCCCACGTACCTGCTGCCCCTGGCGCTGGGCATCTCGATGATCATCACCCAGAAGATGCAGCCGCAGATGATGGATGCCACCCAGGCCAAAATCATGACCTGGTTCGTGCCCGGCATCTTCACGCTGACGCTGCTCCAGTACCCGGCGGGCCTGTCGCTCTACATCTTCACCAACAACATCCTCTCCATCGGGCAGCAGTACGGGCTCCGGAAGTGGCTGGACCGGAAGAACAAGCCCCAGGCGGGTGGCGGGACGCCGGCGGTGGCGACAGCGGGAGGAAAACGCAAGTGAGCGAGCAGCAGGTTCCTCAGCAGGCCCCCGCGGGCGGCGCTCCGGGCTCGGGTAGCACTCCGGCCCCGGACTTCCGGCCGCGCGTGGAGAAGCTCCTCGGTGACATCCTCGGGCTGATGGGCTTCCCCGCGCGCCTGGACATGCAGGACGCGGCGGATGGCAGCCTGTCCGTCGCGCTGCACTTCGAGGCGGGCCCTCCTCCCGGCGTGGAGCAGGGCCGCCGCAGTCAGGTGCTGGACTCGCTCCAGTTCCTGCTCAACAAGATGCTGCACCGTCCCGGCGTCGAGCGGCGCTGGGTGGTGCTGGGCTGCGGTGCGCACCCGGAGCCCCGGCAGCGTCGCGAACCGCAGCAGCAGGCCCCCGCGCAGGCGCCCGCCCCCGTGGCTGGCGCGGCGGCGGCTCCCGCTCCGGCGGCGGCTCCCCGGGCTCAGGAGAAGGCGCAACAGCCCCAGGCTCCCGCACAGGCGAAGCAGGCACGGGGAGCGGCAGCGGCCCAGGCTCCGGCGGCTCGGGGCGCGGGACCCAAGGGCGCCGCGGGCGGCGAGTCGGATGAGCGCTCGGTGGCCGTGGAAGAGGATGCGGCGTTGCGAGAGGCGGTCCGGAAGCTCGCGGAGAAGTCCGCCAGCCTGGGGCGCTTCTACGCGCTCGCCGCGATGAAACAGGACGACCGCGCGCGCGTCTTGAAGGCGGTAGAAGGTGTCGCGGGGTTGAAGGTGTCGGCCGAAGGCGAGGGTCGCAACCGCCGTGTGGTGTTCACTCCGGAGAAGCCGGCGCCGCTGCCCAAGCGGAGCTTGCTGCCGGATGATGACGAGGACGATTTCGACGAGTGAGAGGGCGGTGCATGGGCAAGGCGAAGGGTCTCAAGGACAAGCTGTACGGCGCGGCGGTGCTGAAGATGAGCTTCCGCCTGCGCGGGGATGAGGAGTCTCCCGCCTTCCGCTTCGTGTACCCCGGAGTCCTTCGGGACTTGGAAATCGAAGACGGGGCGGTGGAGAAGTACATCGAGGAGAATCGCGAGGCCGTCGAGAAGGCCGCCCGTGGTTCCACGCCCCCGATGGGGCCTCGTTAGAGTTCCCGTGAGCGGAGGGGAGCACCCGCTCCCCAGCCCACATGACGTCAGCCACCTCCACCATCGTCGCCCTGGCCACGGCTCCCACCGCTGGAGCCGTGGGAATCCTCCGGCTGTCCGGCCCCGCCGCGTTGGAGGTGGGGCGCCGCCTGGCGCCGGGTGTGCCCGTGGAGCCCACGCCTCGTCACGCGTACCTCGCGAGCTTCGTGGATGCACAGGGCCGCGCGCTGGATGAGGGCCTCTTCCTGTACTTCCGCGCGCCGGCGTCCTTCACGGGCGAGGACGTGGTGGAACTGCAGGCGCACGGGAGTCCGCGACTGCTCCAGTTGCTGCTGGCGCGCGCGCTGGAGGACGGTCTCGCGCGTCCCGCCGCGCCCGGTGAGTTCACCCGGCGCGCGTTCCTGAATGGCCGCATCGACCTGACGCGCGCGGAGGCCGTGGCGGACCTGGTGGCGGCCGACTCGGAGTCCGCCGTGCGCGCGGCGGCGGCGGGCCTGTCTGGTGCGCTCACCGAGCGGGTGCGCGCGTTGGAAGAGCCGCTGCGCTCGCTGCACGCGGACCTGGAGGGCGTGCTCAACTTCCCCGACGAGGCCGAGGGCGCCGACGAGAACTCGGAGGCGCGGGTCCAGGCGCTGCGGGCCCAGGCGGAGGCGCTGCTCTCCGAGGCGGGCCACGGCCGGCTGGTGCGTCGGGGCGCGCGCGTGGCGCTGTTCGGCCCCGTCAATGCGGGCAAGTCCACGCTGTTCAACCGGCTGGTGGGCGAGGCGCGAGCCTTGGTGGACGACGAGCCCGGCACGACGAGGGACGCGCTGGAGGCTCGTGTCGAGTGGAACGGCCTGGGTGTCACGCTGTTCGATACGGCGGGCCTGCGCGAGACGCCGGGGCGCGTGGAGGCGCTCGGCATTGCCCGGACGCGTGAGCTGCTGGCGGGCGTGGACCTGACGGTGCTCGTGCTGCCGCCTGGGACTTCGGAGGCCGACGCGGAGCGCTGGCGGGCCGAGGCGGGCGTGACGGACGTGCTGGTCGTCGACGGCAAGTGCGACGTGGCCGTGGGGTCGGAGGCGCCCGGCAGCGCGCCGCGTCCGCGTGTCAGTGGGCTCACGGGTGAAGGTGTTGACGCCCTGCGTGAGTCTCTCCTCTCACGGCTGTGGGGTGGCGGCACGCCCTCCGCGGTCGCCCTGGTGTCCGAGCGTCACGCCGATGCCCTGCGTCGCGCCGCAGAGGCACTGTCGCGCGCGGAGTCCGCGTCGCGCCTGTCCACCCTGGAAGTCGTCTCCGGTGAGGTCTCCCTGGCCTTGGAGGCCCTCGGCGAACTGTCCGGAACCTCCGCTTCCGAGGCGCTCATCGACGCAATCTTCCAGCGCTTCTGCATCGGAAAGTGACGTGTTCCGAGCAGTCCGGGGACGTGTCAGACCCCTTCCTAGAATGCCGCCCTCAACCGACGCACCTTCGGAGGCGCTGTGACGGAAGGCATCATCCACCTGGCGAACCACTCGATGCTCTCGGCCCTGCCCTCGGGCTGGGTGGGAGAAATCCTGGACGAGGAGTTCGTCGCTTCACCCAGGCTGACTCCCGCGCAGACCCGCGCCGCCTTCATGCTGGGAGTGGAGCTGGGCGAGCAGCTCGACCGCCGCCGGGGTGGCAGTGGCCGCTGGTGCTTCCTGCGCGCCCCCGAACTGCGGCTGGGCCACGACGTCCTCGTGCCGGACGTGGCCGGGTGGCGTCGAGACCGCGTCTCCTCCCCCATCGACCCGGACGTGCCCTTCCTCACCCTGGCGCCTGATTGGGTGTGCGAGGTGCTCGCGCCCTCCACCACCGCCCTGGACCGCACGCGCAAGCTGCCCCTCTACGCGCGCCACGGCGTCTCCCATGTCTGGCTGGTGGACCCGGCCGCGCGCACGCTGGAGACGTACCAGCGCGTCAAGCGAGGCTGGCTCCTCACCGGCTGCTACGAGTCCGACGCGCTGGTGCGCGCCGAGCCCTTCTCCTCCGCCCCCGTGGAACTCGAGTCGCTGTGGCTCAACGAGTCCTCGTTGGGAGGAGAGAGCTCGCTGCTGGCCGCGGTGCCCTGAGGCCCTTCAGCTGGCGCGGCGGAGAAACGTGGCATCGCCCGAGGGCGACACCATCCTGCGCACCGCACGCAGCAGGAGGTCGGGGTCCACCGGGGCGGCCAGGAAGCCCCGGGCTCCCACCGCCTGGGCGCGAGGCAGGTCCACCTCGGGCATCTTCCCCGCCACCACCACCTGTGCGGGGACCTTCCGGCCCAATGCCTCCAGCGACGGCAGCGGCGTCACCACCACCTGCGCCTCGCTCGAAGCCAGCAGCTCCTCGGTGCTCGCCACGCGGGAGCTGAGTCCCGCGGCCGCCAGCACCTTCACCAGCCCCGCCGCCGCGTCCACGCCCCAGCCGTACACCAGCACCTGGGCCATCGGCTCAGGACGGGCCGCCGTCAGCGTGGGCAGCTTCGAGCGCAACGGCGCACGCGGCGCGGGCACCTTCACCACGGGCTGGGGACGCGCCGCCTCCTCCTCCAGCGAGGACAACAGCGGCAGGCCCTCCTCGGGAGGCGCCTCCATGTTCGTCAGCTCCACCATGCTGGCGCCGAGCACCATGGTCATCTCCTCGTCCGCCTCGGGCAGGGAGAAGCTCTCCATTCCGGGCCGCCGGACGGCGACGTCCGTCTCGCCCCGGTACATGCGGCCGATGGCGCGGCGGATGGACGCATCCGTGGCCAGCTTCGCCACCACCCGCGCCCTCCCCGTCACGCTCTTCACCGCATCCAGCGACGCCAGGCTGCCCGGCGCGGCCATGGCCACCACCAGCGTGTCTCTGGGAGCGTGTCCTTCCAGCCGCAGGGGCACCACCCGGTGCGTCTCCGCCACCCGCTCCGGAATCAACCGCGCCAGCCCGCGCTCGGGCGGCTGGGACTCCAGGTCCACCGTCTGCATCCCCACCTGCTCCGCCAGCGCCGCCAACACCTGATCCGCCGAGCAGAAGCGTTGATCCACCACCACCTGCCCCAGTGGCACCCCCCACTTGCGCTGATACGCCAGCGCGGAGTGGAGCTGCAGCGCATCAATCACGCCGCGCGCCAGCAAGATGTCCCCCAGTCGCTTCTTCATGACCCGGCTCCTCCGGCCCCCCACTGCGGCCACTACCCTTGGGAACGCACTCGTCCCGGAAAATTGAAACAGTTCTACGCTCGCCCCGGCCGTCCTGGCTTCCTCGCCGGCGACAGACGGTTCCGCGTCCGCGACATCTGCAAGGCAGGGGCCCGGGGTGCCCGCCCACCGTGGCGCGTCGTCACGTCTCCTCCGGGAGACGGAGCGCGTCCAGCGGTGTGACGGCATGAAAAAGGGCCTGAAGGCGCGAAGCGCACCCTCAAGCCCGTGGATCCACGGCGTTCCCGCATCACGCCCCTGCGTCCATAAGACACGCAGGGACGCGGAAGGTCCGCGCTACCAGCGCGTCTCGGGCAGCGGCGTGTACAGCGCGCCACGCTGCTCGGGTGCGAAGACCCCCATCTTCACACCCAGGCCATGCACCACGCGCGTGGCCTCCACCAGCGGCGCCCAGGGCGTGGCGACCGACGTCGTCGCGGAGGTGTCCTCGCTGTTGTCGCCCGTCTCGCCCAGCGCGGCGGAGAGCACCTCGGCGGGGCTCTTCTTGCGCGGGTACTCTTCGACTCGCACCCGGGCATCCGCGGGGAGCTTGGCCGCTTCCTTGGCCAGCTCGAGCGCCTTCGCGTAGCCGCCCAGCGCGTCCACCAGGCCGTTCGCCAGCGCGTCCTCGCCCGTCCACACGCGGCCCTTGGCCAGCCCCTGCAGCTTCTCCAGCGGCAGCTTCCGGCTGCTCGCCGCGCGCGTGGTGAAGTCCGTGTAGATGCGGTCCAGCTCCGCGTCCACCCGCGCCTGCTGCTCCGGCGTGTAGTCCGCGTCCGAGCTGGCGAGCGTGGCGTTGCGTCCCATCGCCACGGTGTCGAAGTTGACGCCCAGCTTCTCCCAGAAGCCATTCGTCACGAACTTGCCCGTGTACACGCCGATGCTGCCCGTCAGCGTGCCGGGCTGGGCGACAATCTTGTCCGCCTCCATGGCGAAGTAGTACCCGCCGCTGGCCGCGTACGTGGCCATGGTGGCGATGACGGGCTTGCCCGCCTCGCGAGCGCGCTGCACCTCGCGGCGCACGGTGTCGCTGGCCACGTAGCTGCCGCCGGGGCTGTCCACGCGGAAGATGATGGCCTTCACCCGCGAGTCCTCCGCGGCCTTGCGCAGCGCCGTCGCGACGCTGTCTCCGCCCATCGCCTCCTCGCCGAACGGGCTGCCTCCGCTCTTGCCGCGCGCCACCGCGCCCACGCCGTACACCAGGGCAATCGTCTCCCCCGTCGTGTGTGGCCGGCCCGCGCGCTCCAGGTACTTCTTCACATACAGCAGCTCCGCGCCGTCGCCCGCCGCCTCCTTCTGCTCGGCGTAGACCTCGTCGCGGTAGCGCAGGCCGTTGAGCAGCTTGCCTTCCAGGGCCTCCGGCGCGAGCAGCGGCGCCCGGTCGATGAGCGCGCGCACTGCTTCCTCCGTCAGCCCGCGTCCCTCGGCGATGCCCTTCACCATCTGCCCGAAGAGGCTGCCCGCGAAGCGCTCGGTGGCCTCCAGGTGCGCCGGCGTGTAGCCCTGCTCGGTGTAGCTGTTGACCGCGTTCTTGAACTCGTAGCGCTTGTCGAACTGCGGCTTCACGCCGAGCTTCGCGAGCGCATCCCGGGCGAACGGCGTCTCGAACGCGAGGCCGATGACGTTCACCGCGCCGGACGGCTGCATGTAGATTTCATCGAAGGCCGACGCGAAGTAGTACGCGCCGGTGGCGTTGCCCTCCTCGCCGAAGGAGTCGGTGAAGGCGATGGCCTTCTTGCCCTTGGCCCGGAACGCCTTCACCGCGTCTCGCAGCTCCTGCGTCGTCGCGGGGCTGCCAGGGCTGGTGCCCACGCGCACCACCAGCGACTTCACCCGCGAGTCCTCTCCGGCCTTCTCCAGCGCATCCACCACGTCGCGCACCGTGAGCGGGTCCTCACCGAAGGCCCCGGCCAGCGAGTCTCCCGACACGTGCTCCGGCAGAGGCTGCGACAGGTCCATCTCCAGCACGAGGTTGGACGGCACACCCGGGCGGCTCGTGGAGGCCATCACGATGAGGGCGATGAGGCCGAACATGAAGAGGACGGACATCGCGCCAATGAAGGCGAGCGCGCCGATGAGAAATCGTTTCATCCGAAGAAGCTCCTGGTACCTGGGAGACGGGCCACGAATCCGGCACGCGGTCCTTACTACTTAACGGGCCAGGGTGCCGATGCTTGCATGTTCCCTCGGGCCTCCCCGCCGACCGAGCGACACTCCGGAGGGCGTTCCCGGCTCCCCGCCTGGGGACGGGGCGCTCGTCCCGGGCCGGCGCGCACGCCTGGCGCGAGTCAGGGCGCGAGGGACTCGGGCTCCCACTCCAGCACCACGGGGGGCCGTATCCCGAACGGGTGGAGGTGACAGTTGGCCGCGTTGATGAAGCGGGTGGGCACGTCTGGGAGCGCGTGCTCGCCTGGAGACTCGTGGATGTGGCCGAAGACGTGGAGGCGCGGGCGGACCTTCTGCACGCGAGCGAGCAGATCCGCGCAGCCCACGTGCGCGCCGAGGAACGTGCGGTCCCCGAGGCCCTTGGGTGGGCCGTGGGTGATGAGAATGTCCAGGCCCTCGGGGATGCGGTTCCAGTGGGTGAGGATGTCGGCGCCCCGGTCGCGGTTGAAGGCCATGCTTCCGAAGCGCGGCGTCACGGGCGAACCCCAGAGGCGCAGTCCGTGGATGAGCGCCTCCTCGTCGTTGAGGTAGTGCACGCCCGCTTCGTGCGCGAGCGTCCGGGTCAGCCCGGGCTCCTTCTCGCAGATGAAGTCGTGGTTGCCCGCGACGAACACCTTCTCGCGGGCCGGGCGGCTGCCGAACCAGGTGAGGAAGGACTCCAGCTCCGGCTGCTTTCCCCGGCGAGAGAAGTCACCCGCGTGGATGAGCACGTCACACGCGGGGACCTCCAGCTCCTCGTGCCGATTGTGGGTGTCGGAGATGAGCACCAGCCTCATACGAATCCCTTCGCTTCGGACGTGGCGGCCCGAGGCCGGGGACGGACGCTACACCGGTACGGCACTGACCCGCCGCGAAGGGAGGCACGAGGACCTCCCTCCGCGACACTTCACGCGGGAGTCAGTTCTTGAGCAGCTTGTTCAAGATGCTCTCGTGGGCTTGCAGCCGCCGCTCGGTGTCTTCCCGGTCGACGGTGAGTCGGGCGACCTTCCCGTTGACGTGGAACAGTCCCCGACGCAGCTCCGAGGTGTGCTCGCTCAACTTCGCGAGGGACTCGACGGCCTGCTCGAAGCCCGCGCGGACCACCTGGAGGTCGCGGGAGAACACGTCGACCTTCTCCTCGACGACCAGGAACCGACGGTCCGAGGCCTTCGACTTGTCTTCCAGCGTGTGGACCCTGCTGTCCAAGGCATCGACCTTGCTGTCCAGGGCATCCACCTTGCTGTCCAGAGCCTCCACCTTCTGGTCGAAGGTGTGGACCTTCGCGTCCAAGGTCTCCACCTTCTGGTCGAGCGCGGCCACATCCTGCTTGAGCGCACTCACATCGTGTTTCAGCTCACCGACGTCCTGCCTGAACGCCGTGACGTCATGCTTGAACGCCGCGACGTCCTGCTTGAACTCCGTAACCTCCCGTCGCAGCTCCCCTGCTTCGAGCGTGACCTCCCGGAACGCCTTCCGTCCGTCCCGGATGGCCTCCTTGAGCTCCATGTGACTTCGGTCGAGCGCATCCAGACGTACTCGCGTGCGCTCCAGGACCTTCGAGAGGTCGTTGATCGCCGCTTCCACTCCCCCACCGTCAAATCTCGCCATCCCGACTGCCTCCCTCCGAGCGGCCCCATGCCGCTTCCAAGGTTGAAGACACCCTACCAAACCAATCTGACACGGTGGCAACCAGACAAACAACCCGTGAGGTCGTCCCGGAAATCCAGACGAACCCGCGCGTCGAGGGGCCGAGGGGCGGGTCCGGGTGCTCCCTCCCCTGTCTCACGGCGGACGCCCGTCTGGAGGAAGTGCTGGCTTCCGGGATGGCGGATGCGCCGTACCGGGTTAGAAGCGCCGTGCACTTTCTGAAGACCCCCGCGAGGACCGCATGAAGCGTCGTACCCCGCTTTCCCTGTTGGCCCCCCTGATGCTGGTGGCCACCACTCCAGTCTGGGCCCAGGCCCCTGTCCCCTCCCCTTCCGCCACCCCCGCCGCGAAGGCCGCTCCCGCGAAGGCGGCCAAGGGCTCGGCGCTCGCTCCGGTGACGAGCGTGGAGGGCATCACCGAGTACCGCCTCGCCAATGGCATGCGCGTGCTGCTCTTCCCCGACCCGACCAAGCCCAACGTCACCGTGAACGTCACGTACTTCGTGGGCAGCAAGCACGAGGGCTACGGCGAGACGGGCATGGCCCACCTGCTCGAGCACCTGCTGTTCAAGGGCACGCCCACCACGAAGAACGTGCCCCAGGCGCTCACCGAGCGCGGCGCGCGTCCCAACGGCACCACGTGGCTGGACCGCACCAACTACTTCGAGACGCTGCCCGCCTCGGACGAGAACCTGCGCTGGGCGCTGTCCTTCGAAGCCGACCGCATGGTCAACAGCTTCATCGCCAAGAAGGACCTCGACAGCGAGATGACCGTCGTCCGCAACGAGTTCGAGTCCGGCGAGAACGACCCGGGCAGCATCCTCCAGGAGCGCGTCCTCAGCGCCGCGTACATCTGGCACAGCTACGGCAAGTCGACCATCGGCGCGCGCTCCGATTTGGAGAACGTGCCCATCGACCGGCTCCAGGCCTTCTACCGGAAGTACTACCGCCCCGATAACGCCATGCTGGTGGTGGCCGGCCGCTTCGACGAGGCGAAGGCGCTGAGCTACATCCAGTCCTCCTTCGGCAAGCTGAAGAAGCCCGCCACGCCCCTGCCCGCCACGTACACCGCCGAGCCCACCCAGGACGGTGAGCGCGAGGTGACGCTGCGCCGCGTGGGCGACAACACCCTGCTCGCCAGCGTGTACCACGTGCCCGAGGGCGCCCACCCCGACTTCGCCGCCATCGACGTGCTGACGCTCGCGATGGGCGACCACCCGTCCGGCCGTCTCTACAAGGCCCTGGTGGAGACGAAGAAGGCGTCGAACGCGTCCGCGTACAACTACCAGTTCCGCGACCCGGGCATCATCGGCTTCAGCGCGGACATGCGCGAGGACCAGCCCCTGGCCGCCGCGCGCGAGGCGCTGCTGAAGACGGTGGAGGATGCGGCGCGCACCCCCTTCACCGACGAGGAGGTCTCCCGCGCGAAGACGACGCTCCTGAAGATGATGGAGCTGACGCTGAACAACTCCGAGCGCGCCGCCATCGGCCTGTCCGAGTGGGCCGCCACTGGAGACTGGCGCCTGATGTTCCTGCACCGCGACCGCATCGAGGCGGTGAAGCCCGTGGACGTCACGCGCGTGGCGGCCACCTACCTCAAGGCCTCCAACCGCACGCTGGGCGCGTTCATCCCCACGGCGAAGCCGGAGCGCTCGGAGCTGCCGCCGCCGGTGGACATGGCGAAGATGATGGACGGCTACAAGGGCCGCGCCGCGGTGGCGCAGGGCGAGGCGTTCGACCCCTCCCCCGCCAACATCGAGGCGCGCGTGCAGCGCGGGGAGCTGCCGGGCGGCATGAAGTACGCCGTGCTGTCCAAGAAGACGCGCGGTGAGATGGTGAACGCGTCCCTGTCCTTCCACTGGGGCACGGAGGCGGCGCTGCGCGGGAAGGCCGACGCGGCGTCGTACGCGGGCCGCATGCTGATGCGCGGCACCAAGAAGCACACGCGGCAGCAAATCCAGGACGAGTTCGACAAGCTGAAGGCGCGCGTCGGCGTGGACGGTGGACTTGCCGGAGCGTCGGTGTCCATCGAGTGCCCGCGCGCGAGCCTGCCCAAGGTGCTGGCGCTGGTGGCGGAGATTCTTCGCGAGCCCTCCTTCGACGAGAAGGAGTTCACCCTGCTCAAGCAGGCGCGGCTGGCGGACCTGGAGTCGCAGCGCAGCGAGCCGGAGACGCAGGGCAGCATCGCCTTCTGGCGGACGCTGTCGGGCCACTACACGAAGGGCCACCCCTACTACGTGCCCACGCTCGACGAGCGCATCGCCGGCGCGAAGGACACCACGCTGGAGCAGGCCCGCGCCTTCCACAAGGCGTTCTACGGCGGCGCCAACGCGGAGCTGGCCGTGGTGGGTGACTTCGAGCCGAAGGACATCATCGCCGAGGCCGGCAAGCTGTTCGGCGACTGGAAGAGCCCGGCGCCCTACGAGCGCGTGCCGGAGGTCTTCAACGACGTGGGCCCCAAGGCCGTGGCCCTGGAGACGCCGGACAAGGCGAACGCGTACTTCTACGCGGGGCAGACGCTCAAGCTGCGCGAGGACGACAAGGACTGGCCGGCGCTGATGCTCGGCAACTTCGTGCTCGGTGGCGGCTTCCTCAACTCGCGGCTGGCCACGCGCATCCGCCAGAAGGACGGCCTGTCCTACGGCGTCGCCAGCAACATCGACCCCGGTGACTTGGACGCGGTGGGCACGTTCATCACCTACGCCATCTACGCGCCGGAGAACGCGAGCCGGCTCGAGACGGCGATGCGCGAGGAAGTGACGAGTGTGCTGCAGAAGGACTACTCGGCGGAGGAGCTGGAGAAGGCTCGCGCGGGTCTGCTGGAGTACCGGCAGGCGGCTCGGGCGCAGGACGGCAACCTGGCGCGCAAGCTCTCCAGCTACCTGTACCTGGGGCGCACCCTCACCTTCGACGCGGGTGTGGAGCAGCAGCTCTCCAAGCTCAAGCCGACCGACGTGCGCCAGGCCATGTCGCGACACCTGGACTGGACGAAGGTCACCCAGGTGAAGGCCGGTGACTTCGCCACCGCGGAGAAGAAGGCGAAGGCCCCCGTGCCGGCTCAGGCCGCGCCGTGACGCGGTGACGGCTCACCCTTCACCGGGTTGAGCACCCAGCCCCGAGGTGCCTGCGTGGCGCCTCGGGGCTTTTTCATGTCCACGCGCGCCGTGCTTCGCGTCGACTCCCCTGCCCTCTTGCTGGGCCGGCCGCTCAATGACTGACAGCGGCGTCCGCGGCGCGCGCGCGTGCCCGGTGGCCCAGGAAGCCAGACAGCCACGCCAGCACGGCCGCGGCCAACACCACACCGCCCATCGGCTTCGCGGTGTTGTCATTGAGCACGCTCACCGCCCAGGACGCGGAGGCCGCCGCGGTGAACTGGAGCGCGCCCAGCACCGCGGACGCGAGGCCCGCGTGCGCTGCATGCCGCTCCAGCGCGATGGCCGCCGAGTTGGGACCCACGAGGCCGAGCGTTGGCACGAAGAGGAACAGCGCTGCGGCAATCCCCCAGAAGCCCCCTACCCCACTCCAGGTGACGGCCATCACCCCCGCCGCCGTCAACACATACAGCGTCAATGCCAGACGCAGCAGCCGGTGCAGCGGGATGTGGCGCAGCAGCTTGCGATTGAGCTGCGCCAGCGCCACCAGCCCCACCGCGTTGGCGCCGAAGAACCAGCCGAAGTCCTGCTCCTTCACGCCGTGCAGCGTGATGAACACGAACGGCGCGCCCGCGATGTACGCGAACATCCCCGCGTACGCGAAGCCACCCGCGAGCGCCGGGCCCACGAAGTCCGCGTCCCGCAGCAGCTCGCCCAGGCGCGCGCGCATGCCCTTGGTCTTGGAGTGCTCGGGCGCCGTCTCCGGCAACACCCTCCACGTGGTGACCAGGGCCACCGCGCCAATGATGGCGAGCAAGATGAAGATGACCCGCCAGCTCGCGTGCTGGAGCACGAAGCCGCCCAGCAGCGGCGCGAGCACGGGCGCCACGCCCACCACGAGCATCAAGCGCGACATCGTCCGCGCCGCGTCGGCACCGGACCACAAGTCTCGCACCACCGCGCGCGGCGCCACCAACGCCACCGCGCCGCCCAGCGCCTGGAAGAAGCGCATCGCCACCAATGCCGTCGCCGTGGGCGCGAGCGCACAGCCGAGCGAGCCCAGCACATACACCGCCAGCCCCGCGTACAGCGGCCGCGTCCGTCCGTACCGGTCGATGAGCGGCCCGGTGAAGAGCTGCCCCAACGCCAGCCCCGCGAAACACGACGCGAGCGTGAGCTGGATGATGGACTGCGTCGACTGCAAGTCCTGCGCGATGCGTGGCAGCGCGGGCAGGTACATGTCGATGGACAGCGGCGCGAACGCGGTGAGCATCCCCAGCAGCAGCTCCAGCGACAACGTGCCCGACGGGGGCGACTTCTTCGTGAGGGCGTTCATGCCATCCCAGGCGTGAGGCGCGCACTGTTGCGCGCGCGAGTTCGTGCCGGACTCCAGATGCCGGGCAGACGCTCCCTCGGCGGGTCGCTCGCGAGCGGCGCGGTGGCGACTCCCTGGGAGGTGCTCCGGACTTTCATCATCGTGGACGCTGGATAGCGGCGCGGGCCCTGGCTGACCAGCACCACGAGGCGCCACGCAGCGTTCCACGCCGGGAACAATTGCCCACGTCCACGCCGAAGCACCTCCAAGCGGCCCACCGCCCGAAAGCCGGCATGTCAGACCCTCCGGTTATTCATATCCCCGTCGCGCACACGGGGGTGCAGGACCCTTCGGAGTCTCGAGCTCGAGTTTACCGTCGCGCCCTCACCGCCACGGTCCCAGGTCCGCCCTCCGTGTGTGCGACACCATGAAGTCAAAGCGCGCGAGGCGGCAGGGGCCCTCTCGCGCGCAAGGGGGAAGGGGCGCCGCGCGAAGGTGCGGCCCCGAGGTACCGGCGAAGCCTTCGGGCTCGCCCGACATTTTTGAATCGCCATCCACGCCGGAGGGAAAGCCCGTCGCACGGGACTGACCTTCCGGAGGATGGCCGGTGCGCGCGAGGCAGGCAGCCCTCAACCCCTCCCACTGCCCGCCTCGCGCGCTCCCGTAAACCTTCCCTTTGCTTGCCAAGGGGGCGCACCGGAGACATAGGGGACCTCACAGGTCGCGGCGCGCGGAGCCAGGGTGCTCGGTGCCTGACGGAGCGGGCCGCGTCAGGTCCCGAAGCCCTCCGGCGACCCTCGTGAGCGATGGGACTCCAGTACGACGTCATCGTGGTGGGCCTGGGCCATGCGGGCTGTGAGGCGGCGCTCGCCTGCGCTCGCCTGGGCCTGGCCACGCTCGGTATCACCCTCAAGCGCGAGCGCTCCGCGGTGATGAGCTGCAACCCCGCGGTGGGCGGCACCGCCAAGGGCCACCTGGTGCGGGAGTTGGACGCGCTCGGCGGACAGATGGGGCGCGTGGCGGACCTCGCCGGCACCCATTTCAAGACGCTCAACGCCTCCAAGGGCCCCGCCGTCCAGGCGACTCGCGTGCTGTGCGACCGCGAGCAGTACTCGGCCCTGATGCAGTCCGTCCTCTTCACCCAGCCGAACCTCACCGTGCTCGAGGGCGAGGTCTCCACGCTCGTCGTCGAGGACGCGCGCGTGACGGGTGTGCTGCTCGGAGACGGCACGCAGGTGTCCGCGTCGGCGGTGCTGCTCACCACGGGCACCTTCCTCCAGGCGCTGATGCACGTGGGGGAGAAGAAGGAGGTCGGCGGACGCCTCGGCGACGACGCGGCTCGCGGCCTGTCGGATTCGCTGCGCTCGCTCGGCTTCACGCTGGGCCGCTTCAAGACGGGGACACCGGCGCGGCTGGCGCGCGCGAGCATCGACTGGGACGCGGTGGAGCCGCAGCCCGGTGACTTCCCGCCGCGTCCGTTCTCCTGGCGCACTCGCGAGGAGTCGGCCCGCGGCGTGCCGTTCCCGCGTCAGCCCTCGGTGACGTGCGGCATGACGGCGACGACGCTCCAGACGCACCGCGTGCTGCGCGACAACCTGCACCGCTCGCCGCTGTACCAGGGGGAGATTGTCGGGCGTGGGCCGCGCTACTGCCCGTCGCTGGAGGACAAGGTGGTGCGCTTCGCGCAGCGCGAGCGGCATCAGGTCTTCCTGGAGCCCGAGGGGCCGGACTCGCCGCTGGTGTACCCGGCGGGCCTGTCCACCAGCCTGCCCGCGGACGTGCAGCTCGACTTCCTGCGCACCATCCCCGGACTGGAGCGGGTGGAGGTCGTCCGCTACGGCTACGCGGTGGAGTATGACTATTCGCCGCCCACGCAGCTCAAGCCCACGCTGGAGACGAAGGCCGTCGCGGGCCTGTTCTTCGCGGGGCAGCTCAATGGCACTTCCGGCTACGAGGAGGCCGCCTTCCAGGGCCTGTGGGCCGGGCTCAACGCGGGCCTCCAGGTGAAGGGTGAGCCGCCGCTGCTGCTCGGCCGCGACGAGGCGCATGGCGCGGTGCTGGTGGATGACCTGGTGACCAAGGGCGTGGATGAGCCGTTCCGCATGTTCACCAGTCGCTCCGAGCACCGGCTGCGATTGCGCGAGGGAAACGCGGACCTGCGGCTGGCGCGTCACGGGCACCGCGTGGGGCTGTTGCCGCGCGAGGCGCTGGAGCGGGCGGAGGCTCGGGGACGCGAGGTGGCCGGGGAGGTGGCGCGGCTGAAGCGCACGGGACTGGCGGCGCGACTGAAGCGGCCCGAAGTCACGTATGGGCAGTTGGGGGAGGGGAGGGCGGACTGGCCCGTGGTGGCGGAGGACGTGGCCGAGGAGGTGGAGGTGGAGGTGAAGTACGAGGGCTACATCGCCCAGGCGGCGCGAGCGGCGGCGCGCGAGTCGGAGGCGACGGACCGGTGGCGGATTCCGGAGGGCTTTCGCTTCACGGAGGTGCGGGGGCTGAGCAAGGAGGCGGCGGAGAAGCTCGGCGCGCACCGGCCTTCGACGGTGGGGCAGGCGCGGAGGATTCCAGGCCTGACGCCCACGGCCGTGTCGCTGTTGCTGGTGGCGCTCAAGCGCGTCTCGGGCCCCTCGGGCGGAGGCAATACCCCCCTGGAGTGATCAGAACAGGGGGTGTGGACAACGTGTGGACAACTTTGGGGATGAGAATCCCCTGAATGATTCCGGAGGGTTATGGGCCTCCGGGCTGTGGAGGTGCTGTGGATAACACGAGGTTCGTAGATCTGCTGGCATCCGGCTGCCAGGCGCTGGGCGTGTCGGTGGGCGAGGACGTGGGGCCCCGATTGCAGCGGCTGATGGCGGAGCTGCTGAAGTGGAACGCGAAGGTGAACCTCACGGCGATTACGGCGCCGGAGGAGGTGCTGGAGAAGCACTTCCTGGACTCGCTCGCGGTGCTGCCGGAGGTGACGGGCGCGGCGTCGTTGTTGGATTTGGGCGCGGGTGCGGGCTTCCCGGGACTGCCGTTGAAGATTGCGTTGCCGGCGCTCGGCGTGACGTTGGTGGACACGGTGGGCAAGAAGGTCGCGTTCATCAAGGCCGCGTCCGCGAGCCTCGGGTTGCAGGGCGTGCGCGGGTTGCACGCGCGCGCGGAGGGGACGCCTGAGACGGAAGGGATTCCACGTGCGGAGCTGTTGATTGCGCGCGCGTTCATGGACCTGCCGGACTGGCTGGCGTTGGCGCCGGCATATGTGGAGCAGGGCGGTCGCGTGGTGGCGATGCTCGGCAAGTCGCAGTCGGACGCGGAGCTGGCGGCGCGCGCCGAGGAGCGACAGCTGCGAGTGGTCTCCGCGAGGGCGTACCGGTTGCCGTTCTCCGGCGCCGAGCGACAGGTCGCCGTGTTCGCGAAGCAGTAGGGCAGGGGAGGGCGGGCTCGCGCGCGCACCGTGGAGGTGCGCGCGTGGCGCCATGCGGACAACTGCCATCCAGTATCAGTTGTGGACGTGGCGTGGGAGTGAGGGGCAGGCATGCGAGGAGGGGCCGCGTTAGCTTCAATCCGGAGGTGCCTCGCATGCAGCCGATTCCGACGGACCGGCCGGTGGTCTGGGGTGACGACGAGCCCCATGAAGCGGAAGTCGCGGCGGCCCGAACGTCCCGCGCCGACTTCGAGCAACGCTGGGGACCTCCGCACTTCCGAGACGTGGAAGGTGACGGACTCGGACCCACTGACTACTGGGGTTGGCGCGCGGACTGCGGCTTCCAGTTCTTCGTCTTCTATTTGAAGGTCACCGACGACTTCCATGTCATGACCTCGGAGGAGGAACTGAGCCATGCGCTCGCGCATCTCGACTGGTGGCGCGACGAGGTGGTGTGGCGGGCCAACCCTGGAGCACCTCCGCTGACGGATGGCTGGGCGGTGTACCGGCAGGATGACACGGGGCATCGCCATGATGTCTGTGTGATGACGAGCCGAGGACATGCGGAGTGCCTGGCGCGTCGGATGGAGGCTCGGGCGCACAAGCAGTGGTACGCGGTGGAGTCGCGTGGAGCTCCGCCCGTGAGGCAGCCCCGTCCTCGTCGGGGGTGGGCGGTGATTCGACAGGACGAGCACGGCAACCGGGCGGAGGTGGCCGTGTTCCCGAACGAGAGGCATGCGCGGGAGCTCGCCGCCGCGTACGAGTCCGAGCCTCGGCACAAACAGGCGTACTTCGTGGAGCCCGTGTCTCCGCTGAATGCCTGAGGTGACGGCCCACGGCGCTGACGCGTTGGCCTTCTGCCATTGCCTTGCCGTGTGTGAACACGCGCGCCGGGGATGGCGCGATGCTTCCGCGACTTCATCGTGCACCGAGCGCTGCTCGTCACTGAGCGCGCACGCGTCACGACCGTGAGACGCGCGAGCCTTCTCCGGGTTCGTTCGTGGTGAGGACGGACCTGGGATGGACATGTGCAAGCTGCGAGTCGCTCGACCGACGCGAAGCCTGGCGACAGTGGTGCGGTTCTATCGAGAGGGGCTTGGCTTCGAGCTCGTGGGAGGCTTCGAGGACCATGCGGGCTTCGACGGGGTGATGCTCGGCCAGGTGGGGACGCCGTACCATCTGGAGTTCACGGTGGAGCGCGGACACGAGGCACCTCGCGCCCCTTCGCCGGAACACCTGCTGGTCTTCTACGTGCCGCGGCGCGCGGAGTGGGAATCGCGAGTGAAGCGCATGGTGCAAGCGGGCTTCCAACCGGTGCGCTCACACAACCCTTACTGGGACGTGCACGGAAAGACCTTCGAGGACCCCGACGGATATCGCGTCGTGCTCTACCAGGGAGAGTGGACGCGCTGAGCTGTGCGCCGTGGGAGTCAATCCAGGTCGCGCAGGAGCGCGTCGCGGTCCGCGATGAGCTTCTTCGAGTTGAGGTGCTTGCGAATCACTCGCGCCGCCTCCTCGCGGACCGCTGTGTCACTGAGTCGAGCGAGCCACTGCGTGCGCAGCGCTTCGAGCTGTTGTCGCTGGGGCAGCGGGGTCGATGCGAACCATTGCTCCAGCTCGAGGATGACGTTGGGACGGGGCGGTCGAACCGGAGGCTCCGCGACGAAGTCGGAGGGCTTCGGCGTGTAGCGGAGCGAGGCCAGTTCATCGGAGAGCGGACCCCATGATTCGGCGAGTCCGCGCAGACTGATTCGGACCATGTCGAGCGGTGTTTCCAGGCGCGGGTCGGAAAGAAGCCCCCAGTCGACGAGTCGTTGCTTCACTGCTTCGCGTCCGTGGACTTCGTCATGCACTTCCTCGCCCAGGCGGGCGGTGCCCCAGACGTTGAATTGATGGTTGTGGTTGAAGATGGCGCTCTCGACATGGGCATCGCCGAAGACGCAGGTGCCCAGAGGTTCGTCTTCTCCGAACAGGCGGCGGACTCGAAGGTCCCCGAGGATGACGAGGTACTCGGAGGTGTAGACCGTGTGCGCGATGAGGTTGCCGCGCACGAAGACGAGTCCGCCCGGGTTTTCGAACCAGCCATCGACGACCAGGTCGCCGTCGATGAACGTCGAGCCTCGGCTGTTCTCCAATTTGAGTGACGAGACGCGACCGCCTGCAAACAGCCCGGCACCGCTGCTGCCGAAACCGTCGGAGAGGACGAGGGGGTCCACATCCATGCCGTTGCCGGCGCTTCGTTGCCGGAAGGCCGCGTAGGGACGGAGCACCTCGGCGGATTCTTCGGGGGACAACCAGCGTTTGAGCGGGAGCACGGAGTGACCTTCGGACGGTGATGGAGGTTCGTGTGTCGTCGCGAACGTTGCCTGCGATGTGGCGTGGGCACGAAGCCCGTCGTCGTGCGGCCATGCACCATCCCAAGGGTTCGAGCGTCACGGTCGCCGGGCTGTGATTCGACCTGCCATTCGCGCGGAAGCCGGCTCGGTATGGGGGCAGGGGAGGGCAGGTTGCTGGGTGGACTGGAGGGCTGGCGGTTTCTTCGTGGGAGTGAGGGAGAGGACTGGAGGCTGCATCGCTTCGGAACGGAGTCGGGGCGAGAGCACTCGCTTGATGGGTTGCTCACTCGACCTGCGAGGGACCCAGGGGTGGACCTGGCTGCTCGCGGGGCTGGAGGTGGCGGATGGGTCGAGCTTTGGGACCAGACGCTGACTCTGTTGCGTGAAGTCGGGTGGCCATTCAACACGCGGGAGTTTTCGGTGCGCGCGGCGCGGCGTTTCGCGGCGACTGGTGTCGAAGCGCGCGTGTGACGTGACGACCGTTCGCGGCGAATGCGGTGTCGAATCCGCAGGGACTTGAGCGCTCTTGTCCGCAGGAGGCCCCGCGTTCGAAAGGCTCCTGGTTGAAGAGGTTCACGAACGCGGAGCGGTCTGCTCGGTTCCCAGCTCCGCGTAGGACCGCGTGCCGGAGACTGGTGGGCAGAGTCGGTCACGAGGTTGGAGGAGGAGCATGCCTGCGGGCTCCGTCCTGCACGGCTGTCATGACTTGATGCGAGCTTCCAGGCAGGTGCACGTGAGGTCCGTTGCGTATGCGGAGGTCCGAGCCCTGGCTGAAGCTCGTTCCACGTGGAACAGGGCCGGCGTGGTGCCATTTTTCCGGGGGCCCCGACCGCGAAGTTCGAAGTCGTCGTCGTGAGGTGAGGGCTTCGAGACCGGACCCTGTTCGAACGCGCGCGAGAGGTTGTCGCTCTTGGGCATGGAGCCGGGACCTTCGAGTTCGCGACGTGAACTCCCTGGTGCGTGAAGCGCGGGCCGAAAGGCCGTTCAACATGCGCACCCCAGAGACTTGAGCCCCTGGTGCGGACTCCATGTGCTCCAGCACATGTGCCGGGTCCGTATTCATCCGCACTCAGATGGTTCGTGGTGGGAACTGGGACTCCGTTGCGAGGTCCGCGTGCGCCGGGTGGTCTTGGTTGTGAGGCCCGAGCTTCGGTCCAGGTGCTTAGGCACGAGCGATGGAGGCTGAGGGCTCGCGGCGACGGGAGTTGGAGCGAGCCTTCGATGCGACCGCCGACCTGGTCAGGTCTGGGCGAAACGGGGGCACTCGCGGTTGCCCGAGGATGTGAACGCACCAGTTCGTGTGGCCACCGGATGTCCGTTCGCGTGAGGGTTCCTCGCGCTTCTCGGTCGCGGACTTCGATGAAGAGCGTGGATGGGGCAGGGGAGCGGATGCCGTCCTCCACTTTCGGCCGTCTCCACATGCGCGAGCGATGGAGGCCACGAGCCATCCAGTCCTTTGGGTCAGTTTTCTGAAGGGAGCCTGCGCCAGTGATGCCGAGCACGAGCCCGTTCGGCGGCGCGAAGCGCGGGTGCGCCGACTTCACGAGGTGCCGCGGACTGCGTGGGTCGGCGAAGTGAAGAGGCCCTTGGGTTGGTAGGGGAGGGGGACGTGCTCGTCCTCGTCCTTGGGGAATGGAGTGAGGTCTGGCTGCGGTGCCGGCGTCACATCGGTTTCCTGAAGCAGCGCCTTGGGTGGCGCGCCGACCATGAAGACTCGCGTGAGGTTGAGTCCCTGAACGGAGACGAGTGCAGGGGGTGGGGCGGCGCGTTGGCTCTTCTTGAGAGGTCGCCGACCCGTGGTGCTCGTGGTGCCCCGTTCAGCCGTGTGCCCGGCATGAGTGTTCGCGCCGGCTGCTTCACGTGGACGAAGTCGCGCAGTCGCGGTGGCATCGGGTGGGGGCCATCCACATCCGTGCCCCCAAGGTTCACGGCTCCCGATGCCGCGTCGTCCTTGTTCCGCGGGGTCACCGAGAAACTCCTTCACGGTGCCAGTGCGCATCGACTCGCGTGAAGGTCGAGCCACCTGGCGCTGCCGCGCGCCATGTTCCACATGGAACGGCGAAGGGGAGGGATGAGCACCCGGTGTTGGCCTCGCGGGGTCGGAGTCGCTTCGCGGCACCGCTCATGCCGATTTGGGTGAAGCCTCAGCCGTCCGGAGATGCCGTGCGCCGTGTTCCACGTGGAACGGCGACGAGGCTGGGCGAACCTTCGTGGAGTCCGCACCTGTTCGATGAAGCCGCTTCGCGTTGCCGTGCATGTCGACTCGCGAGAAGCCTCAGCCATCCGGCGATGCCGCGTGTCGTGTTCCACGTGGAACGGGAAGAGACGCGGATGAGCGCCGTGTTGGCCGTACGTGGATGAAGAGGCCGGCGCGCAGCTCCTTGCCGGGACACCTCACGTGAGACCTCGACCCGCTTGAGATGCCGTGCGCCGTGTTCCACGTGGAACGAAGAGGGGGCGCGGATGGGCGCCGGGGTCGGGCCGCACGTGGTTGAGCAGGTCGCTGAGAAGTTCGTGCGCATGCGCATGCCGGACAACTCGCTTGAAGGTCCGGTCAGCCAGCGATGCCGTGTTCCACGTGGAACGAGGAGCAGCTCGATGCGGGCCGTGTGCTGGACTCATGTGGTTGAGGAGCACGCCGAGAAGTTGGTTCGCGTGCCCAGGCCGACACCTCGCTTGAAGGTTGGGTCAGCCAGCGATGCCGTGTTCCACGTGGAACGAGGAGCGGCATGGATGAGCACCGCGTGCTCGCCTCACCTGGTTGAAGAGGTCGCCGCGAAGGTCTCTTTCAACGTGCCCGCGCGGGGCAGTTCGTGGCCGTCCACCGATGCCGTGCGCGGTGTTCCACGTGGAACGAGAAGCGACCTGGAGGCGTGCGCGTTGCCATCCTCTCTTTGCTTGATGAGGTGGCTGAGAAGGCGCTGCGTGGTGGCGGTGACTGATGGTTCGCGGCGCATGCCATGAGCGGTGTTCCACGTGGAACGCGTTCGACGATGAGTCGGTGATGCGTGGAGAAGCGAGGCCACGGTGCGCGACCTGACGACGCGATGACTTCTTCGCGAGCACGTGCGCTTGCGCGCATCCGTGTTCCACGTGGAACGCACCTGGCTTCATGTCGAGATGACCGAACGCCGTCACCTCCTCAGCGAACGACCAAGGCTGGCATCCGGGTGCTCACGAGAAGTCCAACACCACCACGTGTTGTCGCGAAGCGAGGCGCTGGTGGAGACGCTCGCGGGTGCGTGACGTGTGGCCGTGTTCCACGTGGAACGAGGTGGCGCGGAACTGGAGGGAAGCGCCAGTCATCGGTGTCGACCAGGGCCTCGTGGATGCGTGTTCGTGTTCCACGTGGAACAGCGAAGAGGCAGCGCGCGACACGTGGTGCGGCCTCGCCGAAAAGTGGTGAGCGAGTGCGCCACGAAGTCCGCACCTGGCGCCATGCATGAGGTGGAGGGACTTGGAGGCGACGCGAATCGTGTTCCACGTGGAACGCGAAAGCGGTCAGCGCGAGCGGCCGAAATCTGGGCGGACTCGATGCCGTGTTCCACGTGGAACGAGGTGGTGCGTGAACGGGTTCGAAAGAGCCGCGGTGGCAGCGTGCTTCATGCCCGCGTGGTCCACGTGGAACGCCGAAGCAGTTCAGGCGGAGCCGTGAACCATGGGCCAGTAGTTCACCAGCGTGGTGGTGGACCGTGGTTGGTGAAGCTCAGGGACGCTGCCTCAGGTGATGGCGATGCGCGCGGTTGATGCGGCGTGAGTCGTGTTCCACGTGGAACGCGAAAGCGGTCGAACGGTGGTGGGTTGAGCGTTGGTGTCGTGGTCCACGTGGAACGCGGAAGCGACCCGCGTGGTGATGACCGCGACTTCTTCACGGCCTCATCGATGCGGTGCTGAGGACCGTTGAACAGGTTCTTCACGTGACGGCCCTCGCGGTGGCTTGAGGGCTTCGCGTGCCGTGTTCCACGTGGAGCGCGGTCACGAGCAGGAAGAACTGGGACGCATCCGCGAAGACAGCGGGCCATACGATTCGGTCCGATGTCGCGGACCCGCAGATGCGTGGCGCGTGGTGGTCGTGCGCGAGTTCGCCTGGCCTGACGGACGTTGTTCAGTCATCTGGGGGCTACGTAGAACGCCGTGATGGCGTGCGCCGGTGCGGTCCTCAGGTGTGCAGAAGAAGCGCGCTTCAGCAGGTGCCGTGTTCCACGTGGAACGGGTGTTGTGGTCGATGGGTTCGGACCTCAGGCATGGCGCGAACACGGTGGTCTGCTTCGGCACGTGTTGCCGCCGCGTTCTTGGACCGCATCGGCACGCGTTGTCGCCGCCGTGCACCTGGACCGAACCTGCGTTCGTGGCTTCCACCGCGTTCTTGGACCGCATCTGCATGCGTGGCCGCCATCGTGTTCCTAGGCCGCATCTGTAAGCGTGGCCGCCACCACGTGCCTGGGCTGCATCTGCATGAGCGGCTGCCACCACGTTCCTGGGCCGCATCCGCATGCGTTGCCGCCACCGCGCTCCTGGGTCGCATCCGCGGACGTCGCGGCCGTCGTGTTCCTGGGGCGCACCGGCACGCGTCGTCGCCGCTGGGCTCACTTGGACCGTTGGCTGATGCGCGCGCCTGGGTGGCGATGAGTCTGCGCCGCCTTTCGCGCGGAGCGGGTGGAGTGACCGGCTGGAGTCCTGATGGTGGAGATGCGGACTCAAGGGGCGCAGTCCCGCACCCGGTTCGACATGGACCGCGCGTTGGGTCGGTCGGTCCTCGGATGTGGTGGTGACGCCGTGCGCTCCTGCGCGCCAGCGCCGGCGTGAAACAGGCCGTGCGGTGGCCCGCGGTTTCAAGTGCTGGTGCCGAACGATGCTTCGATGGCTCCACGGCAGTGGCACCACGTGAGGCTCATGCCTTGTGCCAAGTGGTGCGTGACACCCACTGGATGTGGAGCCGCTCAAGGTCGAGGCCGCCCGCCATGGGCTGACCAACTGGATGCGGCGCGAGCTGGGGCCATGTGGAATGCCGGCGAGGTCCGTGGCTCAGCGTCTCGATGGAGGCCGAAAGGGCGACCTGCGTTTTGGCACTCAGCGGGAACACCCGTGCATCGCTTCAAGTAGCGCGCGATGAAGATGGCGAACCGGTTCACACCAGCGCTGAGCCCGCGCACCAGAGGGTGTGGAGAACGGGCCGGTGAATCGGCGGGCCGGTTCAGGCAGGTGCTTCCGACAGGGCCCTCAAGGAAGGGGCCTCAGCGAACACGGATGCACCCACGTCATCGACCAGGTGATGAGGGGGGCGAACCGGTTCACGCTGCCGCGGTGGGCGGCACCGCACGGAGGTCGCGCAGCGACTCATGGCGCGCAGGCGATGGACGTGGTGAGCCCGTTCAGGTGCAGGCTCGATGATGACGCTTCGATGAGCGCCGCAGGAGAGGGTGGCCGCGCCACGCCTCATGTCGAACGGATGCTGAAGGTGGCGAGTCCGCTCTTGCGAAGGACGGGAGGCAACGCATCAGCGGATGGTCGCCGCATTGCTGAGTGGTCGCGCTACGACTCATGTCGACCGGGTGATGGATGCAGTGCGCTGGTTCGAGCGGAGGTCCTCGAGGAATTCTCATCGAGGATTGCCGCAGCTGGCTGGGCCACCGCGTGTCATGGCGCAATCGATGGAGGTGGCGAGCCGGTTCGTGCGGAGGCGCTCCATGACAGGGCATCGGTTGGAGGCCGCACCGATAGGCCATCGCGCTTCATGGAGAACGAGCAACGGACAGGGGCGAGCCGGTTCGCGTAGAGGCTCGCAGCGGTAGCTGGTCACCGCAGGGGAGGGTGGCCGCTCCGCGCCTCATGTCGAACGGACCGTGGAACTGCGCAGTCCAGCTGGCAGTCGGCCTCGTCGTACGCCGTTGGCCCCCGCGCTCCAGTTCGAACGGTCGAAAGCCGCGGCGAACCGATTCAAGCAAGAGCCTCCGACACCCTCCCCAGAGAGTCGCCACTTTGGACCGCGCACACGCACCGTCCTTCAGGCCGAACAGGTCACAGCGCTCCGCCCGCTTCACGAAAACCGGACGCACGGAAACCAACCCCTCACCTGAGCGCGTTCGCCCACCTGCACCCCAGGCCCGTTCCATATGGACCGGACCCCACCCCAACGCCTCCTTATAAGGAGGGCATCCGAGCAGCCTCCACCCACCACCCGAATCCAGGATGCGAACGCCCGGTCGGCCGGGTTCTGGACGTAGGAAACCGTGCGTCCAAGTCTCCGGAATCAGGCCTTCCGGCTTGCTCGGACGTCCTTGAAAAGAGTCGTCACGCCGGGAGCGCCGTGAATTTGATCCAACACCGAACCGCGTGCTAGCAGCGGATCAGCGTGCAGTCGTGCACCGCATCACGCACGGCGCCTGGCTCTCGCCGGGCAAGAGAGAGGATGGGGCTCGTGGGTCGAATCATCTGCATCTCCAATCAGAAGGGTGGCGTGGGGAAGACCACCACCGCCATCAACCTCGCCGCGAGCCTCGCCTCCGCCGAGCGCCGCACGCTCCTGGTGGACATGGACCCGCAGGGCAACGCCGGCAGCGGCCTGGGCCTCAAGCAGGACAAGCTCCACGGCACCATCTACGACGCGCTCCTCAATGGTCGCCCCATGAAGGAGCTCTTCCACCCCACCGAGCTGCGCTACCTCCAGGTCGTCCCCGCGACGCCCGACCTCACCGGCGCCGAAGTCGAGCTCGTCAACCTGGACAACCGCGAGTTCCGCCTCCGCGACGCCCTGCGCCCGCTGGCCTCCGAGTTCGACTACATCATCATCGACTGCCCGCCCTCGCTCGGCCTGCTCACCCTCAACGCCCTGTCCGCCGCGGACTCCGTCCTCATCCCGCTCCAGTGCGAGTACTACGCGCTCGAGGGCCTCTCCCAGCTCACCCACACCATCGACCTGGTGAAGCAGGGCCTCAACCCCGACCTCAAGATGGAGGGCATCCTCCTCACCATGTTCGACGCGCGCGCCAACATCGCGCACCAGGTCGTCGACGAGGTTCGCGGCTACTTCAAGGAGCAGGTCTTCCAGGTCGTCGTCCCCCGCAACGTGCGCCTGTCCGAGTGCCCGTCCTTCGGCAAGCCCATCATCCTCTATGACATCAAGTCCAAGGGCTGCGAGAGCTACCTCGCCCTCGGCCGCGAGCTGATGAAGCGCGACACTCCCAAGACGCCCCGCCGGCGGGTGGCGTGAAGCCCTCCGCTCGCGGCACTGGAGTCATGACTTGGTGAAAGCAGACACGCAGAAGCGCGCCCTCGGTCGTGGGCTCTCCGCACTCATCCCCCAGGCCGCTCCCGGCAAGGCCGCCGAACAGGCCGCCCTCAAGGCCGGCGTCCTCAAGCTGCCCATCGAAGCCATCCACCGGGACAAGGACCAGCCCCGGCGCTACTTCGACGAGGAGAAGCTCAAGGAACTCACCGAATCCATCAAGACGCAGGGCATCCTCCAGCCCATCCTCGTCCGCAAGGATGGCGACGGCTACAAGCTCATCGCCGGCGAGCGCCGGTGGCGCGCCTCCCAGGCCGCGGGCCTCAAGGAAGTGCCCGCAATCGTCAAGGACGTCACCGAGGTCCAGGCCTTCGAGCTGGCCCTGGTCGAGAACCTCCAGCGCGCGGACCTCAACCCCATTGAAGAGGCGGAGGGCTACAAGCGCCTGACGGACGAGTTCCGCCTCACGCAGGAGCAGGTCAGCCAGCGCGTGGGCAAGGAGCGCTCCACGGTGGCCAACGCGCTGCGCCTGCTCGCGCTGCCCGCCGACGTGAAGCTGATGGTGGCGGATGGCTCGCTGAGCATGGGCCACGCGCGCGCCCTGTTGGGCGTCCCCCGCCTGCCCGAGCTTCAAAACCTGGCCAAGCAAGTGGCCGAGAAGAAGCTGTCCGTGCGTGACACGGAGCGGCTGGTCCAGCAGAGTCGCACCCACGGCAAGAAGGATGCGGGCAAGACGCCGCCGAAACAGAGCCCGCAGGTGAAGTCCTTGGTGGAGGAGCTCCAACGTCGGTTGGGAACCAAGGTCCGGTTGACCGAACGAAGCCCCGGAAAGGGCACCATCGAGGTGGACTTCTTCTCCTACGATGACCTGGACCGGCTGTTGAAGCTGCTCAGGAAGGAGTAGCGCGTGGCGCTCCTTGGCGGGAAGAAAGACGATTCACCCAGCAAGCCCCTGTTCAAGCGGGAGGAGGAATCCGTGTCGCAGCGCTCTGGTGAGGTTCATACGCTTCTGGGCAAGGGAAGCGAGTTCGAGGGGAAGCTCACCTTCGAGGGGCAGGTCCGCATCGACGGCAAGTTCCAGGGGCAGATCATCACCAAGGACGTGCTCGTCATTGGGGATGGCGCCAAGGTCCAGGCCGAAATCCAGGCCGGCACCGTCATCATCAACGGTCAGGTCGAAGGCAACGTGAAGGCCACGCAGCTCATCGAGCTGAAGAACCCGGGCCGCGTGAAGGGGACCCTGGAGACGCCGTCGCTGTCCATGGACCGCGGGGTCATCTTCGAGGGCTCGCTCAAGATGGAGAACCTGGGTGGCAACGCGCCCTCGCGTCCTCCTCCTCCTGGCGGCGAGTCGAAGAAGTAGGTGCGCCGGCACGCGCACATCGCGCCAGCCCTGGTGCTGGCGCTGTCGCTGCTGTCCGGTTGCAAGGGCTGCAACAAGGATGAGGGTGCCGACACCGGCGCCCTCTCCGCGGACAGCGGCGCGCAGACCCCACGCTCCGGCGTGAAGGTCCCCCTGCCGGACGGCTGGTCCGCGCAGGTCGCTCCCGATGACAGCTTCCAGGCGGGCCCGCCCGGCCGCCCGGTGCTGCGCGTGGACCTGCGCCGGGGCCAGGGCGAGCAGCTGCCCTCCGTGGATGACCTGGCCGACCGCGTCCGCGAGGAGTCGAAGAACTTCGAGGTGTCACTGGACCAGGAAGAGTCCAAGGACACGTACTCGCTCTTGCGCGTGACGATGGCCCCGAAGCTCGGAGACGGTGGCGTCGGCCTCCAGGCTCCCGCGCTCTTCGGTGCCCGCCGCGTGGGCAACGACTTGTTCCTCTGCGCCACGCTGCCCGGTGCCTCGCCGGAAGACGTCCGGCTGGCCACCGAGGCGTGCCGCGAAATCGAAGTCCAAGCCAAGTAGTCGCGCGGCGCCTCGCGGTGGACTGATGGGGAGGTGCCTCCTCGTCACGCGAGCGAGCCGCCGAGCCCTCGAAGCAACCCCTGTCCCCACGCAGTGCCGTCGTGCTCGCCCGGGCAATGGACCTCCAAGGTCCATCCTCGTGGCGCGACGCGCACGGTTCTCCCGTGTGGTGGGTCGCCACCGGGAGCAGGCGTGGCAAGGTTTGCCCCAGGAGGTCGCCATGGACGACTGGAGAGCGAATCTCGTCGAGGACGACGCGGGTGTGCGGCAGGTGCTGGAGCAGTCCCGGCGGGTGGCGGTGCTGGGCATCCGCTCCGAGGCTCAAGCGCACAAGCCGGCGTACTCAGTGCCGGCGTTCCTCCAGAAACACGGCTACGACATCGTCCCCGTGTCGGTGCACGGCGAGACGGAGCCCATCCTCGGCCGGCCCGTGTACTCCGCCGTGGCGGACATCCCGGGGGACGTGGACCTGGTGCAGGTGTTCCGTCGCCCGGAGGACATCGACGCGCACGTGCCGGATTTGCTCGCCAAGAAGCCGCGCGCCGTGTGGTTCCAGCTGGGCATCCGCAATGACGCCGCGGCGGAGAAGCTGGCGCGCGCCGGCATCCGCGTGGTCCAGGACCGGTGCATGAAGGTGGAGCTGATGCACGTGCTGCAAGCGCGTCAGCCCGGTGGCGCCTGACTTCCGAGAGCAGGCAGGCGTGACGCGGTGCTGAACATTCAGCGAGCGCCGGGCGTCCATCTGATTATGGATGAGAGAATGGAGCGAAAAGCTCCGAAGTCGGGACGAGGGGTGCACTTCCGTGCACGCCGCGTCGCCATCGTCGCACGGGGACTTCCAGAATTCTTCGCGAGTCCCTAACCTTGTCGTTCCCCGGCCCGTGGTGGGTCTTGCGCCCCAGCCCCTCCTCCGGACCTCCACGCAGCGCCCCCCAAGGAGTTCCCCGCATGTCGTTCACCGGAATGCTCCCTCTTCACCTTGCCACCGTGGACCTCAGCCCCCTGGGGGAGCGGCTGTTCGCCGCTGGAGGGCTGGCCGTCACCGTGTTGGCCGCGCTGTGGTTCGCCTGGACGCGGCCCCAGCCGCAGCTCGTGCCCGTGCGCGTGCAGTCCCGTCGCAACCCCCGACGCTAGTTGTCGGAAGGACGCCGGACCTGGTGGCCGGGTGATGCCCGACCCCAGGTCCGAGCCCGTGGAACTCAGCCGCGCTTGAGCGCGAGAGACAGGGCGAAGTCGCCGGCCCTGTCCGTCCACCACGCCGCCAGTCCCAGCCCCGCCGCGTCCAGCTCCGCTTCGACGCGCGCCTGCTCGAACTTGCAGCTCACCTCCGTGCGCAGCACCTCGCCCTCGGCGAAGTCCACCCGACGCTTCAGGGAGGACAGCCAGACGGACTGCGTGCGCTGCGACACCAGCCGCATCTCCACCCAGGAGTTGTGCTCGTCGAAGGGCGCGATGTGCTGGAACGCGTCCGGGTCGAAGTCCGCGCCCAGCTCGCGGTTGAGCACGCGCAGCACGTTGCGGTTGAACTCGGCCGTCACCCCGGCGCTGTCGTTGTAGGCGGCGAACAGCCTGTCGCGGTCCTTGATGAGGTCGGTGCCCAGCAGCAGTCCGTCGCCGGGCTGCAGGCCCGAGGACAGCTCGCTCAGGAAGCGCGCGCGCTCCAGCGGCTTCAGGTTGCCGATGGTGCCTCCCAGAAACGCCACCAGCCGACGTCCGCCCGCGGGCAGCCGGGACAGGTGGTGCTCGAAGTCACCCACCACCGCGTGCACGGTGATGCCCGGGTACTCGCGCGCCAGCGTCGCCGCCGCGCGGCGCAGGAAGGCCTCGCTCACGTCGAAGGGCACGAAGCGCGAGAGCTGTCCGGCCTCCTCCATGGCGTCCAGCAGCAGGCGCGTCTTCTCGCTGGTGCCGCTGCCCAGCTCGATGAGCGTCGTCGCGCCGCTCAGCCGGGCCACGTCCCCGGCGTGGGCCAGCAGGATTTCCCGCTCGCGCCGCGTGGGGTAGTACTCCGGCAGGCGGGTGATGTCGTCGAAGAGCTGGCTGCCCCGCTCGTCATAGAGCCACCGGGGTGACAGCTCCTTGGGTGAGTTGCACAGCCCCTGGAGTGCTTCCTGCCGCAGCGCGCGCTTGGCGTCGCCCGGCTTCACATACACCTCCACCTTCACCCCGGGAACGCCGTGCGTCCCCTCGCCCGAAGTCGTCTCCACTGGCTGCACTGTCGACCTCATCGCTTCACCTCACACCTCTGACGCACAACGAAAGCCGGCGAAAATCTGCCGGCGGATGGGGTAATCCCAGTTGCGAAAGCCATTGCGTACCGCCACGGGCGCGCTCGCCCAGGCACCTCCTCGAAGCACTTTGTATTCGTCGCCGAAGAAGACCTCCGAGTACTCGCGATAGGGGTAGGCGCGGAACCCCGCGTAGGGCTGGAAATCGCTCGCCGTCCATTCCCAGACATCTCCCAGCAGGCCCCAGACACCCTCGCGACTGACGCCCTCCGGATGACTGCCCACCAGCGCCGGCCCCCACCCGTCACCGCCCAGGTTGGCGTGCGCGGGCGTGGGCGCGTCGTCACCCCACGGGTGCTCGCGCGGGACACCATCCGCGCCGCGCGCGGCCGTCTCCCACTCGGCCTCCGTGGGCAGCCGTCGTCCGGCCCAGCGCGCATAGGCGTCCGCTTCGTACCAGCACACGTGCTGCACCGGCTCGTTCGAGGGCAGCGGCTCCACCCTTCCGAAGCGCCTGCGCAGCCAGCGGCCGCCCTGCTGCGGCAGCCAGAACTGCGGGTGGCGCAGCTGCTCCGCGCGCACGAAGTCCCAGCCCTTCGGATGCCACCAGCGCGCGTCGTCGTAGCCACCGGACTCGACGAAGGCCAGGTAGTCCCCGTTGGTGACGGGGTGCGCGTCCAGGAGGAAGGGCGCCACCTCGCGCGCGTGCGCGGGCTTCTCGTTGTCGTAGGCCCACGGCGAGTCGCTGCCCAGGCGCACGGTGCCGCCGGGGATGAAGACGGGCTGCCGGGAGATGGGCACCGGATGCGGGTGCGGCCGCGGCGAGACGATGCGGTACTCCACGTCCGTCATCAGCTGCAGCGTGGCGGCGAGCGTCTCCGCGTGCTGCTGCTCGTGCTGCGCCACCATGCCGTAGACATAACCCCCGGCGAGCAGCGGCGCGTCGCTGTCCTCGGGCACGTGGTCCGCGAGGTGTGCTCGCACGGCCTCCCGCACGCGCGCGGCGTAGGCGAACGCGGACTCGGGTGGCAACAGCGGCAGCAGGGCGCGCGTGCGCCGGGGGTGCTGGAAGGCGTCGTAGATGGCGTCGAAGGCCGGGTCCGTCAGCGCGGGCGCGCCGAGCGCGCGCAGGAGCCACTGCTCCTCGTAGTTGGCGACGTGCGCGACGTCCCAGATGAGCGGCGACATCAAGGGCGAGTGCTGGTTCATCAGCACGTGCTCCGGCAGGCCGGAGAGCATGCGCAGCACCCGCGCGCGCGCGGTCTCCAGCTCGGCCCAGGCCCGAGCCTTCCAGGTCCTCCCCGGACTTCCGCGGAGGTGTCGTGTCATCGAGGTGTCCGTCGTGCGGGACATGGCGCCTCAAGCTAGGGAGTGGAAGGGCGCGCGGGAAAGTCCCGGGCCCCTCGGGCGCGAGGCTCTCGTGCGGGAATGTACGTTTCCGTGGTGAGCGGTCAACCTGGCCGGTGCTTCGTCACCTCGCCGCCACCCCACCCGTGACATCCGCCCACGCCTCGCGTGCACGCCAGGTGGCGTGGGCGAGCGCGTCCTCCCTGGGAGGATGCGTGACGAAGGCCGTGAGCACGCACGGTTTTGTCCACTATCGCCGTGTCGCGCGAGACACCGGGTCGCCGTGAGGGGGAGGGGGACTCTATGCTGTCCACCATGGCCAGCATCGCGAAGCACAGCTCCGTGCTCGTCGTGGAGGACGAGGACGACATCCGTGCCGCCATCGCGGAGATTCTCGAGAGCGAGGGCTACGAAGTCACCATCGCGACCAATGGACGCGAGGCGATGGAGGAGCTCTCCGACGTGCGCTACGTGCCGCGCCTCATCCTGCTCGACTTGATGATGCCGGAGATGAACGGGCATGAGTTCCTCGCGCGTCGCCAGGCCATCCCCCGGCTGCGCAACGTGCCGGTGATGGTGCTCACCGCCGTCACCACGGACATTCCCCCGGGCGCCAATGGCCTCTTGCGCAAGCCCTTCTCCGTGGAGGAGCTGCTGGACGCGGTGCGGAGCATGCTGCCCATCGCCGCGTGAGTGACGCCGCGCGCGCACCGGGTGCTCACGGCTCGCGCTCCAGCGACAGCAGCGTGAGCGTGCGCGAGCGGTCATCCCACGCGTAGTCCAGGACCAGCCCGTGGCGGGGCAGCTCGTGGCGGCCGGTGCCGCTCGCCTCGTTTCGCGGCTCGCGCACCAGGCCGTCGCCCAGCCGCTCCAGCGCGCCCTGGAGCGCGCCGAACGTCTCCGCGCTCATGCGGCCCACCTCTCGCCACGCCTGGGGCGAGTAGTGGATGCGGTGCGGTCCTGGGAGGCGGGGGCGGGACTGCGGCATGTTCCGGGGGCGACGTTCCTTTCCGTGTCGCTCCCTTGCGATTGCCGTGCCCGCGTGGATCCACCCCTCCTTCCCCTGAGGGTGCGGGGGAGATGCTTCGAGTCTGAAGGAGTTACCGAAGACCGCCCGTGCGGGGCGGAAGAAACGACAGGTGTCGAGGGGTCCTCTGCCCGTGCGTGGGGCGGGGGAGCGTGCGAGGAGGCATGGTGCCCGGGCGCCTGGGACTGGCCCGCCCGCGTGGCAGGGGGGGAGGCGGGACCCCGAGCCGTCCTTGTGCTCTGGCTGCCCGCCCCGGGCTCGCGTGCTCACGTTTTGACACACGGGGAGGGCTTGGGCCCCGACAAGACAAGGAGAAGCCATGGCGGCACGGCGCAGATACACCCCCTGGTCTGCCACGAACGGGCTGCTGTTCGGCGTCGTCGCGGGCGTGGTGCTGGGGCTGGCGGAGGTGGTGATGGCGCTGGCGGCGGGCGACAGTCCGATGCGGCCGGTGCGCATGTCCGCGGGCATGGTGTTGGGGCCTCGCGTCTTCGGCGAGGGCTTCCCCGCGGGCACGTTGGTGTTGGTGGGCGTGGGCATCCACCTGGCCGTGTCCGCGCTGGTCGGCGTGTTCTATTCGTTCCTCGATGCCATGTTGCCGCCGGATGGACGGGGACGTTGGGAGTTCCAGGCCGCGGTGGGAATGCTCTTCGGAATCGCCGTGTGGCTGGTGGACTTCCAGTTCATCGCGCGCGGCTACTACCCGTGGTTCCTCGACGTGCCGCAGTTTCCCCAAATCGTGTTGCACGCGGTGTTCCTGGGGTTGCCGCTGGCGCTGCTCTTCACCGCGGCGGAGCGACGTCGCGCGCTGATGGATGTGGAGGAGAGCGTGTCTTCCGCGCCGTGACGTGACGGTGGCGCGCGAGGCCGCGAATGCGAGTGAAGTGGAGGCCGCGACAGAGGCGCGCGAGGCGTGGCGCGCGTTTGAAAAAACGCTGAAGGTATGGTGAAAGTACCCGACCTTCAGGGTTATCTAGGGGCTTCCGAGGTGCCTGGAGCGGGGCCCTCCTTTCGTGGACGACTGACACACGCATGGACACAGAACTGGCGAGCATGCTGGGCGCGGCGGCGAGGGCTGCCCGGGTGCGGATGGGCCTGACGCAGGCCGATGTGGCGGAGCGGATTGGGATGGCGTCGGAGGTGTACGGCCGCCTGGAGCGAGGCCACATGCTCCCCAGCGTGCAGAACCTGCGGCGGCTGTGCGTGGTGCTGAATGTGCCGCCCCACCAACTGCTGGGGTTGGATGATGACCTGGCCGCGCCGCCGCCCGCGAAGGACAAGACGGGCGGCAAGTCTCGCGAGGACGACACGCCGGAGATGCGGCGGCTGATGCGCAACCTGCGCAAGCTGTCCCCGGTGCAGCTCAAGCTGATGAACCTGGTTGCCTCCGCGATGCAGCAGAAGAAGAAGTGAGGCACCCGGGCCCCGGCGCCAGGCGCGCGGGGGCCGTGTCCTGGGCTCGCGGACCTGGTGGTGTGGAGGTCCGCTGGAGCCCGGAGTGGATCCGCTGGAGGCGTGGGGGATGCACCGCCGCGAGCGGGCGACGGGGCCTCCGGGCCTGGCCCGCCGGGCGCGCAAGTCCCCGGGATTCCTGCTGGAACCGAGGGTCCCCGGGTAGGAGACCCCGTGTTCAGCGCAGGGCCAGGAGCGCCCAGGTCAGCAGGATGATCAACGCGACCCCTGCGCCCACCACCCAGGGCTTGAGCGTGATGACGAGCTCCCGGGGGGGCTTGGGCGCGTCTGGGAGGACGCGGGCCTCGCGGGGCCGAGCCCGGGTGCCTCCCTCCTCGGACGAAGCCATGGACCTCGCCTGAGCGCGTGAGCCTCCGGGTGGAGTGAGTCTCCTCGGCCGTCCGCGGATCATCCGCGCGGGCTCACCGGAGTTGCGTCGGGGAGTTGGCGCGGTCCGCTCTGGCGGCGGGCGCTCGAAGAGGGGGCGGTCCCAGTCGGACGTCGCGTCGTGCAGCGCCGCCTCCAGCGCGTCGTGCAGCGTGCCGCCATCCGGGAACCTGTCCTCGGGGCGCTTGCGGAGCAGCCGCTGGGTGATGGCCTCCATCGCCAGGGGCACGCGCGCGTTCACCGTGGAGGCGGGGGGCGGCATGCGCGTCTCGATGAACTCGGTCAGCACCTCGCGAGGCAGGGTGGGCGAGAAGGCCGGGGCGCCCGTGAGCACCTCATGGAGCGTCACGCCCAGCGCGTAGAGGTCATCCGTGGCGCGGAAGGCGTAGCGCGCGGTGCGCTGGGAGTGGTTCTCCCGATGGAAGCGCAGGGCCTCCGGGCTTCGGTACTGGGGCGTGCCCGGTGGGAGGGGGCCCTCGGTGAGGGGCAGGGACTCGGCGTGGTTCGCGCTGCCGAAGTCGACGAGGACGGGGGCGTCGTCGACGGCGCGCACCAGGATGTTGGAGGGCTTGAGGTCGCGGTGGAACACGTTGCGCGCGTGCAGCTCCCCCAGCGTCCGGGCCAGCCGGGAGAACAGGCGCGCCACGCGACGCGCGGAGGGGGCCTCGCGCTTCACCCACGCGGCCAGGGTGGCGCCCTCCACGTAGTCCAGGACGACGTAGTGGTAGCCCGTCCGCGCATCCGGCCAGCGGCCGTGGGCCCAGACGCGCACGACGTGGGGATGCACGGCGTGGAGCAGACACGCCAGCTCGCGGATGGCACGGGCGTCCGTGCGGTCCAGGTCCTCGCTGCCCGGACCTCGCAGCGCGAACTTGAGCGCGTGGAGCCGACCGCCGTGCTCCACCTGGAACACCGCGCCGAAGGCCCCTTGCCCCAGCCGACCGAGGACGCGCCAGGGGCCCACCCTCATCCCCGGACGCAGCGCGAGCGGATGGCCCGTCGTCATGGGGACCTCCGGTGCAGCGTGACGGCGACGCGGGCACGGCTGGGAAAAACGGGGCGGAAGGAGAAGGGGGCAATCATCGACGGGACCCGGGGGTTGGGTTGGAGCAATGGGTGACGACCTCCTGGGTTACAACCTAACAGGGTGGCCCCACGTTGGAAGATGGAACAGGTAGGGGTTCGCGCTTGGAGGTCGGAGGACCCTCCTGGAATCCATGCCCGTCCGGGCTGTAACCACGGGCCGCGCGCGGACGTAGCGGAGACGACACCCCTCGGTGGGCTCAGGGCCCGCCGTCACGTCACGAGGTCCCCTCCGTGAGAATGCGCTTTCCGCCGTGCGCCGTGCTCCTGCTGCTGGCCGCCTGTGGCCCTTCCTCCTCGGTGGATGAGGGGCTGGGCGTGGTGGGGGAGCTGGACACGTCGGAGGCGGGCATCACCGCCTTCGTGCGCGCGGGGCGCTACCTGGAGTGGCTCGCGGAGCCCGCGCCGCGCAAATCCGTGAACTCCCACGGGGACAAGGTCCGCGTGTTCTTCAACGCGCCGCTGGCGGAGTCGATGAGGGCGGGGAACGCCACGCACCCGGTGGGCAGCATCACCGTGAAGGAGCTGTTCGAGTCGGACGGGAAGACGGTGCGAGGGTACGCGCTCGACGTGAAGGTGTCCGAGGGCTCGGGCAAGAACACGTGGGTGTTCTACGAGGGCTTCGGGCCGGACTACGACGACAACTACTACGGCCGGGGGCATGACACCTGTCATGGATGCCACGCGGCCAACGGGACGGACTACGTCGCCACCCCGCTGCCTCGCTGACGGCGCGTAGACTCCCGCCCATGGTCGACGAGCTGATTCGCGGGCTGGGCCTCCTGCCGCACCCCGAGGGTGGTTTCTACAAGGAGATGTACCGCGCGGCGCTGAAGGTGGAGACCCCTCGCGGGACTCGCTCCGCGAGCACGGCCATCTACTACCTGCTGACCCAGGACACCTTCGCCGCGTGGCACCGCGTCACGTCCGACGAGGTGTGGCACTCCTATGAGGGCGCGCCGCTCGCCCTGTACCTGGTGGGCGCTGACGGGCGATTGCAGACGGTGATGCTGGGGCGCGACGTGACGAAGGGCGAGCAGCCCCAGTTCGTCGTCCCCGCGGGCGTGCTGCAGGCGGCGGAGTCCCGGGGCGCGTATTCGCTGGTGGGCTGCACGGTGGCCCCGGGCTTCGACTTCTCCGACTGGGAGATGCCGACCCCGGAGTCGCTGGTGTCCGAGCACCCCTCGCACGCGGCGCTGATGCGTCGACTGTCCCGGCCCCGCCCCTGACCGAGCGCGCTACGGCACGTTGTCCGTGGAGAAGGGGAAGGTCAGGAGGCTGAAGTTCCCCGCCTCGTCCTCCAGCCAGACCTCCACGGTGTGCGCGCCGTCCACCAGCTCGCGCGTGTCCAGCTCCGCGGTCCACAGGCCCTCCTCGTTCAGCGTCGCGCCGCGAATGCCCGAGCCGTCCCGCGTGAAGGCCACGCTCCTCACGCCGCTGACGTCGTCCGTCACGCGCGCCGTCAACATCACCACGCCGCTGTAGGTGCCGTCCGCTCGGGGAATCAGCAACTCCGCCACCGGAGGCGCGTTGTCGTAGCGCACCGTGCGCGTGAGCGTCGTGCTCAGCCCCGACTCGCCCGTCACCGTCACGGTGAAGACGTTGTCGCCCGGCACCAGGGGCAGCAGCACCTGCACTCCGCCACCGCCTCGCGGCACCGAGTACGTGCCTCCTCCGGGCGTCACCTCCACCTGCGTCGCCGACTCCGCGTAGACGCCGATGTCATAGGACAGGACGTCCCCGGGCTGGGTCCCCACGAGCCACCCGTCCGGAAGCCCCGTGGCCACCCACGGCGCCTGCGTGTCCACCCAGACGCGGACGATGCGCTCCGTCACGTGGCCCACCGCGTCCGTCGCGATGATGAGCAGCTCGTTCGCTCCCGGCTCCAGTCCCACCGTGTGCGTCACCACGCCACCGCCCGAGGGCAGCTCGGTGGTGTGAATCCAGTTCGTCTCCACGCGCACCGGTGACCAGTCTCGCACCAGCAAGCGGAGCTCCACCTGTCCGTCCGCCAGCATCGAGTCCTCCTCGGGCGAGAGCACCGTGATTTCCGGCGCCGTGGCGTCCACCATCACCGTGGCCTCCTGGCTCGCCTGCGCGCCGAAGGTGTCGGTGGCCACCAGCCGGACGACATTCGCGCCGTCGCGCAGCGGAAGCCGCGTCTCCACGAAGCCGCCGTTGAAGTCCGGCTCCACCGGGTAGCGCTCGCCGTGGAGGATGAAGGCCACGGACTCGATGGTGGCGCCCGGGGCGAGGGCCGTCACGTAGCCACACACGTCCAGCGCGGCGTCGCTCGTGAAGTCGGGCAGTCCGCACAGCGTCACCAGGGGCGGAGGGTAGGGCGACGGCAGAATCTCCACTGCGCGAGAGGAGGAGCTGCCCAGGCGGTTGTCTCGCACCGGCTGGAGCGTCACCCCCGAGTACACCGCCCGGATATCCGACGGCCCCAGCACGCCCCACGTCCCACGCGGTCGCCACACCACCGAGTACACGCCGTCCCCGTTCGCGTCGTTGTCCGTGCCCACGGTGACGCCCGCCACCATGAACGTCACCACGCCCAGGCCCGGTCCTCGCGCCACCCAGCCGTCCGCGCCTGTCACGCGCGCGGAGAGCACGTTGTCCAGCGCCACCGTGAGCTGTCCGTCCTCGGGTGACACCACGGTGGTGAGGGTGGGAAGGCCCTCGGTGGGGGGCGGCGGATTCGTGTACGTGGTGACGAGCGCGGAGTCCTTCACGCCCTGCGTGCTGTCCGACGTGGCCACCACCATGACGCTCGACGAGAGCGACGGGGCGAGCCCGGGAGGCGCGGACACGGTGAGCGTGATGGTGGCCTCCGCGTCGGGGCCCAGCTCCAACGTGGTGCGGTCCAACGTCGCCGTCCACCCCGTGAGTCCGCCCTGGGTCTCGAGCGTGTACGAGTCCGCCTTGTAGCCGTGGTTGCGGACGGTGAGCGTGTACTCGGCGCTCTGGGCCCGCGGCAGGTCCTGCTCCAGCGGCCTGCGTGGCGTGCCGTCCACGGCGACGGTGACGCTGAAGTCCCCGAAACACGCGAGCGCGAGCGCGCCGAACGTCGTCGGGATGTCCGGGTAGCGCGTGCCCACGCCCCAGCTCCCCTCCGCGGTCTGCCGCGACTTGAGCCACTCGAGCGCCTGCGTCATCCGCCCGTCCGTGCCCGGCTTGCGGCCCGCGACACACAGGGCGTACAGCGCCAGGCTGGTGGACGTCTCGTCCGCGGGCGCGCCGTCCAGGTTGCCCCAGCCCGGCGAGTCTCCCTGCGCCCGGGTCGCGAGCAGGCGCGAGGCCAGCGCTTCCAGCGCGGCGGTGTTCTCGCCCTGTGCCCCGGGGCCGGCGGCCTTCATGCCCACGGCCGTCCAGGCCACCTGGAACGTGTAGCGCTGGCTGTCCTCCAGCGGCCCGTCGGTCATGTCGTCCAGGTGCGCGCGGAGGTACGCGGCGGCGCGCTCCAGCGACTGCTGGTACTGGGCGGCCTTGGCCGGGTCCACGCGCTCGCGGGCCTGGGCCACGGCCGTCATCAGCCGCGCGGTGATGCCCATGTTGGAGGCGCCGATGGGCTCGAAGGGGAAGTCCTCCACCCAGCGGCCGCTCAGCTCCTGCGTGCTCACCGCCCAGTCGGCCGCGCGCACCAGGGCGTCCGAGTAGCGCGTGCCCACCTTCGCGTCGTAGCCCGCGAGCCCGAAGGCCGCGTAGCTGGAGCGCGCGTTGCGGTAGTGGATGCGCTCGTGAATCCACGAGCCGTCGGGCTCCTGCTGCTCCTGGATTTCCCGCGCCATGGTCTCCATGTTCTCGCGGTTGGTGCGGCCGTTGCGCGTGACGGCGTCCAGGTCGAAGCCGGACGCGCCCGCGTGGGCCAGTCCGTAGAGCGCCGCGCCATGCCGGTGACATGCGGTGCAGCCGAAGATGCCGGACCACGTCACCGCGTCCGCGCTGACGAAGTCGAGCGCCTTCTGCGCGGCCTCCGCGTTGGTGGCCGCGCGCGCCGACGGGACGGACAGCCACAGCAGCGTGAGCACGAGCCCCAACGAGGCGGGCGAGACAATGCGAGGCGACAGCGCGCGGATGGACATCGGTCGAGTACCCATGGGCCGGACCGCCGCGCGTGGTTCACGCCCAGGTGCCTTGGCGCCTTGGACCGAATCATCTCCCGGATGCACGCAATCACAAACAAACCGAGGCGAGTCGCCACGGCCCCTCCCCACCCGAGGGCGGAACGTGAAGTCGAACCGTGCTCCAAGCGTGGATGACGCGGTGCTGAAAGCAGGAAGGAGTGGCAGCGCGGGTGCCGGGGAGAGGAATCCACGAGTCGCGTCATCGAGTCCGAGGAATCCCGAATGACAGTCATCATGGAACGAGCCCAGGGGCCAGGGCCCGGGTGCTGAAGTCGGAGGGCGGGCGAGGGAGCTCACGGTGCTGGCGGAGCCGAAGCCCGGGGTGTCACACGACAACCCCATCGCCCGGGATGACCTCCCCTTCGAGGCCACCCCGAGCGCGGGGGAACATCAGTTGTCGACGAAGAAGTTGAAGCGCTGGACGGTGGAGTTGCCCACGCCGTCGCTCATCCACACGTCGATGGTGTGCGCGCCGTCGAGCAGCTCCGTCGTGTCGAGCTGCGCCGTCCAGTTGCCGTCGGGCTGGAGCGTGCCCTGGCGGATGCCGGACATGTCGCGGCTGAAGCCGATGTTGGACACCGGGCCGAAGTTGTCGGTGACGCGGGCGCGCAGGGTGATGGTGCCGCTGGCGGTGCTGCCCGCGGCGGGGGCGAGCAGCGTGGCGACGGGCGCCTGCGTGTCGTAGTTCACCCGACGCGTGGTGGTGGTGGTGACGCCCGTCTCGCTCGTGGTGACGATGGAGAGGTTGTTGACGCCCGGGCTGAGCGTCAGCGTCGTCTGCACCGCGCCGCCGCCCCGGTTCACCGCGATGGGCGCGCCGCCGTTGATGCGCACCGTCGTCGCGGACAGCGACTGCACGTTGACGGTGTACGTCAGCTGGTTGTTCGTCAGCGGGCCGTAGAGCTGGTTGTCCCCCGGGTTGGTGCTCACCACGGGCGAGCCCGGGTCCACCCAGATGAACACCAGCTTCTCCGTCACGTTGAAGGCGCTGTCCGTGGCGCGGACCAGGATGACCTGGTCGCCGTAGTTCATGGGCACCGTGTGCTCGACCGTGCCGTTGCCGAACTCCAGGAGCGACGTGGCCACCCACTGCGTCTCCACGCGCACCGGCGTCTGGTCCTGCACCGACGACGTCACCGTGACGTTGAGGCCGCTGAGCGCCGCGCCGCTGAGGGGCGACTGGATGGTGAGGATGGGCGGCACGCGGTCCACCGTGAGGTTGACCTGCTTGGTGGTGACGCCACCGAAGCTGTCACGCGCGGTGAGCTGGATGATGTTGGGGCCTTCCGTCAGGGTGATGGTGGTGTAGATGAGGCCACCGTTGCCGGGCGTCAGGGGAATCGTCGTCGCGCCATTGATGATGAAGGCCGCGTAGGTGATGACGGCGCCGGGCGCGCGCGGCGTGGCATAGCCCCAGATGTCCAGCGTCGTCTCGCGCGTGAAGGCCGGCGGGTTGCCGATGGTGACGGACGGCGTGTCGTGGGGGAACGCGTCGATGATGACGGTGCGCGCGTCGGTGCTGCCCAGCAGGTTGACCTGCGGCGCCGTGCGCTCCACGCCCGAGTACACCGCGCGGAAGTCCTGCGAGCCCGTCACCGTCCACGTGTCCGTGGGCGGCACCCAGTTGAAGGTGAAGAGGCCGTCTCCATCCAGGTCCGCGTCCGCGCCCACCGGCACGCCCGCGACGTAGAAGGTGACGACGCCCTGGTTGGTGGGGCCGACGACGGGGACGTTGTTCGCGTCCCGCACGCGCGCGGACAGCACGTTGCCCGTGCCGATGGTGATGTGCGCGTTGACGGCCGGCGCCTGGATGGTGGTGACGGTGGCCAGGCCCGTGACGGGCGGCAGCGGCGGGGTGTACGCGTTGACGCGCGCGGAGCCGGACACGCCCGGCGCGCCACCGGAAGCGGCCACCAGGGTGAACTCCGACGTGAGCGCGGGAATCAGCCCCGGCGGCGCGGTGACGGTGACGGTGACGTTGCTGTCGCCACCCGCGGGCAGGAAGAGGCTGACGGGGTTGGGGGACGACGCCCAGCCGGGCAGGCCGCCCGTGGTGCTCAGCGTATAGGTGTCCGCCTGGTAGCCGTGGTTCTTCACGTTGAAGGTGAAGGTGACCTGCTGCCCCTGCGGGGACGCGATGGCCAGCTCCTTGCGAGCCTCACCCACCACGGTGACGTGCACGCTGAAGTCGCCGTAGCAGGACAGGCCCAGCGACGCGAAGGTGGTGGGGATGTCGAAGGTCGCGGAGCCGGTGCGCCAGCTGCCGTCGGGGGACTGGCGCGTCTTCAGCCACTCGATGCTGCTGCGCACGCGCGGGTCCGTGGCGGGCTCGCGGCCGGCGAGGCACAGCGCGTAGATGGCGCTGCCGGTGGCCACGTCGTTGGCGGCGCCGTTGGGCAAGTCGCCCCAGCCCGGGTTGCCGGGCGAGGTGCGGGTGAGCAGCCGGTTGGCCAGGGTGTTGATGGCGGTGACGTTCGCGTTGCCGGGACCGGGGCCCGCGGCCTTCAGGCCCACCACGGCCCAGGCGACCTGGAAGGTGTACGGCATGCCGTTGCCCGTGGCGGACGTGTCGCCGTTGTCCAGGTTGGCCCGGATGTACGCGGCGGAGCGGTCCAGCGCGGCCTGGTACTGCGCGGCCCGCGCCGGGTCCACGCGCTGCTTCGCCTGGGCGATGCCCGTCATGATGCGCGCGGTGGTGGGCAGGCTGCCGTGGTCCACCGGGAAGCTGGCGTGGTCGGACGCCCACCGGCCGCTGGCCTCCTGCGTGGCGAGCGCCCAGTTGGCCGCGGCCACCAGCGTCGCGCTGTACTGCGTGGAGACGTTCTGGTCATACCCGGCCAGGCCGAACGTGGAGTACGACGTCTTCTCGTTGCGGAACGAGACGCCCTCGTGAATCCACGAGCCGTTGGCGAGCTGCTCGTTCTTGATGCGCTGGCCGAGGAACTCCAGGTTGACCTGGTTGGTCCGCCCGTTGGAGGCGACGGCGTTCATGTCGTAGCCGTTGGCGCGCGCGGCGGCGATGCCGAACGTCGTCGCGCCCACGCGGTGACAGGCCGCGCAGCCATTGGCGGTGACCCAGTTGGACACGTCCGCGCTCAGGAAGTTGATGGCGCGCTGGGTGGCTTGGGTGTTGGTCTGTGTCTGCGCCGACGCGGGCGCGGACAGGAAGGCGACGACGAGCGTCAGCAGGCCGATGAGGGCCGGCCGCCGCGCGCAACGCCGCGACGAGGTAGCAAGGGAAGACATGGAGCTCCGAAGCAGGTGGTTGGCTGGCGCCAGTCGATTGGCGCCCTGCGCGACACCTTTCGGGGCTCTGGGACGTGGCGTGCCGCTATCGGCGCCGGAATCCCTCCCAGGTTTCCGGTCCGAACGGGCGTGTCCAAAGAGTGAGTGGCCCCCCCACAGGCAGCGCGTATTCTTGAAATACTCCATAAATGCTGAAACTGTCCAGTAGCCGAAATTCGGACAGTCTCAGTGATAACGGGGTTTTGAGTGACACCCGCCCTCGTCGAGAGCGCGGCGCTTCCGGCTGAGGTCATGGGAGACCTGGGCCGGTCGCTTCATTCCCTCGAAGGTTGGACGTACCGCCGCATGCCTTACCGCCTGCGTGACGACCCCTCCGCGCGGATCACAGACAGCCCAGTGCAGATGCATAGCTTGAGATGCGGCAGTGATGCGTCGCCGCGGTGTGGCGCGGAAACACCAACCCCTGGGAGAGACCAAAATGAGCAGCGTCATCGAAGGGGACCGGACGAATACGTCCGGCTTCTACAACCAAGGTCAGAGCCAGTCGGCGAGCAGTGGGGGGGGGGAGGGGGACATCAAGCAGGAGGGGAAGGAGCAGGTGAAGCGCCTGGGTGGAATGACTCGCCAGCGCGCCTTCTCTCGAGTGGACGCGAAGAAGGGCGCCCTGGTGGAGGGGCTCGAGGACCTGGTCCAGGAGATGGAGTCCATCGCCGGCCAGGGGGATGGCTCGAAGTTTCCGCAGCAATTGGTGGGCAGTGCCGTGGGCTTCGTTCGCCGGACTTCCGACACGCTGAATCGCAACTCGACCGAAGACCTCATCCAGCAGGCGAAGACGCGAATGAAGGAGCGGCCCGGAATGGCGCTCGCGGCTTGCGCGGTGCTGGGCTTCGTCGCCGCCCGCTTCTTGAAGGATTGAGGAGGCTCCCATGGCGACTGATTCTTTTGGAAGCGAGCACCGCCGCTCCCAGGTCTGGGACAGCGATGCCGACCGTGTCTCACCTGGAGCGGCCGAGCGTCCCCTGGGAGCCCTGGTCTCCGAGTTCCTGGAGCAGGGCCGGCACTTGTTTCGCGCGGAACTCACGCTCGCGCGCGCGGAGGTCCGCTCGGAAGCAAGGAAGGCAGCGGCGGGGGGCGGGATGCTGGCCGCGGGAGGCCTGGTGCTCTTGCTGGGCGCCATGGCGCTCGTCGCCTTCCTCGTCATCGTCCTGGCGAACGTGATGCCGCTCTGGGCCAGCGCGTTGCTGGTCACCGTGGTGCTGCTCGCCGCGGGTGCGGGCTCCGCCATGGTCGGCGTGCGGCGGCTGAAGGCGGTCCACGCACCCCACAAAACCATCCAGACCCTCAAGGAGGACAGCCAATGGGCGAGCACGACGATGCGCTCCGCGAAATCACAGATGCACGGGCACGCATGAGCGAGCTGGCGGACGAGCTGGGTCGTCGCGCCAACCCCGAGTTGCTGAAGGCGCGCGCGAAGGAGTTCGCGCTCGAGAAGAAGGACGAGGTGAAGGAGCACGCGAAGCAGCTCGCCCACGAGAAGGGTGAGGAGCTGAAGCAGCAGGCTCGCGACAAGGTGCTCGACTGGAAATCGCAAGCGAGGGAGACAGCCATGCGCAAGACACACGATTGGACGGATGAAGTGACACATACGCCCCGAGGCCTTGGGCTGCTCGGCGCGGTGCTGGGCGCGGGCGTGGGCTCCGCGTTGATGAAGAGAGCCTTCCAGTCCCGCATCGAGGAGCGCCGCTACGGCGACCGCTACGCCGGTGACGGGCCGGTGCGCTACGGACGTGACGGGCGCTACTGGACCGACCAGGACGAGCGTGCCTATCGCTCCTCCGGGCGCGTCCGCGGCGTTCCCTACCCCGAGTACAGCGCCTCGCCTTCCGCGAGCGGCTCCACCGGAGTGGGCGAGGGGACCGGGTACCTCTCCGACAGCGAGCGCGATGACGGAGGCCCAGGCCTGAAGGACCGCGCGGCGAACGCCCTGGGCTCCGCGAAGGACTCCGTGAGCAGCGCCAGCCAGAGCGTGAAGGACTCCGTGAGCGGGACGGCGCACGACGTGCGCGGGCGCATGCACGACATGACCGACCATGTTCGCGAGCGCGCGTCGCACCTGCGCGAGCGCGTCCCCTCCGCGGGAGACCTGCGCTACCGCGGCACCGACTTGTTCGGTCGGGCAATCGATGAGCAGCCCCTTGCGCTCGCGCTTGGCGCGGTGGCCCTGGGCATGCTCGCCGCGAGCCTGCTGCCTGTCTCCAACAAGGAGCGTCGGCTCATCGAGCCCGCCAAGCGACGCGCGCGGGAGGAACTCTCCCGGCTCGGCGAGCAGGTGGGCCAGAAGATCGAGGGCAGCGAAGAGTCCGGGAACGCGTCGGCGCGCGAAGAGGAGACCTCACTCGCCGGCCCGACCCAGGCGGGCGCCACCGCTGGGATTCCCAAGCTCCCGCCGATCGATGAGCTCACGAAGGTTCACTGAGTCCGCGTCACGGAGACCCGCCCGGCTGGAAACGGGCTTCGTGGCGGGTTGCGGTGCGGCTCCCTTCACGATGCCTGTGTCGTCCGTAACAGGAGTTTCACGGTTGCATCACGAACGTGGCGCGCGGGCCCCCGGAGCGGGACGTGTGCCGGGGACCCGTGAGTCGTCAGGTGCGGCTCAGCCGCCGACGATGTCGAGCGACTGGCCGACGCCCCGTGTGCGCGCGACGTCGTAGAGGGCGCGAGCGAGGGCGACGTCCTGGAGCGCGAGGCCGGTGGAGTCGAAGACGGTGACTTCGTCTCCGGTGCGGCCGGGCTTCTTGCCGGCGATGACCTCTCCGAGGGTTCCCGCGATCTGCTCGGCGCGCAGCAGGCCGTCGTGGAGGGGGACGTTGACCTCACCGGAGTGGAGGGCCTGGTCGGTGTCGTCGATGAAGACGCGGCCTTCGGTGAGGATGCGTGGCTCCAGCTCCTGCTTGCCGGGAGCGTCAGCGCCCATGGCGTTGATGTGCGCGCCGGGCTTGAGCCACTCGCGCTTCACCACGGGGGTGCGCGAGGGCGTGGAGGTGCAGACGATGTCCGCGCCGGAGGCTTCCTGGAGGCTGACGACGCGGCCACCCTTCTCGGCCTGGAGGGCCTTGGCGGCGGCCTCCGAGTTGTCGGCCAGGAGCAGCTCCAGCTCCCCGAAGATGGCGCGGTGCGCGTCGATGAGGACGCGGGCCTGCACGCCGCAGCCGACGAGGCCGAGGGTGCGGGGCTTGGGCTTCGCGAGGAACTTGGACGCGACGCCGCCGGCGGCGCCGGTGCGCCAGGCGGTGAGCAGCGTGCCGTCGAGGATGGCGAGCGGGGACGCGGTGTCCGGGTCGCTGAGGATGTAGAGGGCGCGCACGGTGGGCAGGCCGTGCTTCTTGGGGTTCTGGGGATGGGCGTTGACCCACTTCACGCCCGCGGCGCCGTCGAGGAACGCCGGCATGGCCCGGAAGTCGCCGTCGTATTGCGGCAGGGAGAGGTACACCTTGGGAGGCATGAGCGACTCGCCACGACCGTGGGCTCGGAAGGCCCGCTCGACGGCTTCCAGGCCGAGCTCGACGGTGTAGAGGCCGCGCAGCTCTTTCGCGCTGAGGATGAGGGTGGACATGGCGGCGCTATATACCGGAGCGGCCGGGATGACGCCGTAAGCACGGTGTCGGCGGCGCTTCGGGAAAGGACTTCGCCCCTTGGACTTGTTCACTTCGCCCCTGTTGGAGCGGCTCGCGTCGGCCCGTCACGTGCTCATCGCGGGCGGAGGGGGTGGCTTCGACGTGTTCAGCGGGCTGCCGCTGTATTTCCGGCTCCGTGCGCTGGGGAAGACGGTGACGCTGGCGAACCTGAGCTTCACCCGGCTGGAGGCGCTGGAGTGCGAGCGGCCGGTGCCCGGTGTGTACCGGGTGGACGCGTCCACCGCGCCGCGGGGGTACTACTTCCCCGAGGGGTGGCTCTCTCGCTGGTTCGAGCGCAGGGGCGAGCAGGTGTCCGTCTACTGCTTCGACAAGACGGGGATGGCGCCGCTGCGCGAGGCGTATGCCGCGCTGCACGCGCACCTGGGGTTCGACGCGGTGGTGCTGGTGGACGGGGGCACGGACATCCTGATGCGCGGGGATGAACTGGGCCTGGGTACACCCGAGGAGGACATCGCGAGCCTGGGCGCGGTGCATGCGCTGCCGGTGCGCGAGAAGCTGGTGGTGTGCCTGGGCTTCGGGGTGGACACGTACCATGGCGTCTGTCACGCGCACTTCCTGGAGGCGGTGGCGGCACTGAGCAAGGAGGGCGCCTACCTGGGAGTCACCGCGCTGCTGGAGGCGATGCCCGAGGTGGCGCTGTACAAGGAAGCCGTGGCGTATTCGTGCGAGCAGATGTCCCGCTCACCGAGCATCGTCTCGCTCTCCGTGGTGGCGGCGCTGGAGGGGGAGTATGGCGACGTGCACCGCACGGAGCGCACCCAGGGCAGCACGCTGTGGATCAACCCGCTGATGAGCATGTACTGGGGGTTCGATTTGACGGCCGTGGCGCGGCGCTGTCTGTACCTGGAGGCGCTGAAGGACACGCGAACGCCTTGGGAGATGAACGCCATCATCGAGACGTTCCGGGCCTCGCTGGCCATCCGGCCGTGGAAGGACATACCGGTGTGACGTGGGGTGGGATGTCCACCCGTCGTTCCCTCCGACGTGTCAGGGGGCGTCGGCTTCGACGGAGTGAAGGGGCTCCGGTACGCTCGCGTCGCTGAACGGAGGTGCCGTGAGCGAGCAAGAGGATGCCGAGCTGCGCCATGCGCTCGCGGAGGGGCTGATCTCCCGGGATGAGGCAGACGCCCTGCGTCTGGAGGCCGCGCGCCTGGGACGCCGTCCGCTGGAGTTGCTCAGGGAGCGGGGTCGTATCTCCGAGGACACCTATGCCTCGGCGCTCCGGCTGACGCGGAGGGAGGGCGACCCGGTGGAGCCTCCGACGGGAGGGCGGCCCTCGACGGAAGAGCCCGAGGTGGCTCCCGTGACGGTGGGGTCGGACGCGCCAGCGTTTCCCCTGCCGGGCTGGGAGCGCTACACGCCCGTGCGCTTCCTGGGGCAGGGCGGCATGGGCCGCGTGTTCCTGGCGTGGGACCCGGGCCTGCGTCGCCACGTCGCGCTGAAGTTCGTGCGCGGCGATGAGCCGGAGCTGGTCCGTCGCTTCGTCTCGGAGGCTCGGGCCCAGGCGCGCGTCTCGCACCCGAGCGTCTGTGAGGTGTACGAAGTGGGCGAGGTCCAGGGCCGCGTCTACATCGCCATGCGGTATGTGGAGGGCCAGCCCCTGCACGCCCTCGTGGAGACGCTGTCCGTCGAGCAGAAGGCCCGCGTGTTGCGCCATGCGGCCGAGGGCGTCCACGCCGCGCACCGCGCCGGGCTCATCCATCGGGACATCAAGCCCTCCAATATATTGGTGGAGCGCGCGCTCGACGGAACGCTGGCTCCGTACGTGATGGACTTCGGGCTCGCGCGCGATTGGAAGGAAGGGGCCACCGCGACGGGGACAGTGCTCGGCACGCCGCACTACATGTCGCCCGAGCAGGCTCGCGGAGAGGTGGCTCGGTTGGACCGGCGCGCGGATGTGTACAGCCTGGGCGCCACGCTCTATGCGCTGTTGACGGGCACGCCTCCCATCCCCGGGGAGAACGGACTGGAGGTGCTCGGCCGCATCGCCACGGTGGAGCCTCGTCCTCCTCGCGCCCTGGACCGCGACATCCCCGTGGACCTGGAGGCCATCACCCTCAAGTGTCTGGAGAAGGAGCGCTCGGCGCGCTACGGCTCGGCGCGTGAGCTGGCGGAGGACCTGGACCGCTTCCTCGAGGGCGCGCCTGTGCTGGCTCGCACCGGGCCCGGCTATCGCGCGCGCAAGTGGCTGCGCAGACACCGGCGCTCCGTGGCGGTGGGCACGGGGGCATTGTTCGTGGTGACGCTCGCGGTGGGGCAGGGCGTGCTCGCCCGTCGCGAGGTCTCCGAGCGCGAGGCCCTGGCCCGCCGCTTCACGGAGCAGGTGGAGCGCATCGAGGCGCAGGCTCGCTATTCGGGCACGTCGCCCGCGCATGACACGCGTCCTGACCGACAGGCGCTGCGCGCGCGGATGCAGGAGCTGGAGACGGCGATGCGGGACGCGGGCCCTCTGGCTCAGGGGCCGGGTCACTATGCGCTGGGGCGCGGCTTCCTCGCGCTCGGTGAGGAGGAACAGGCGCGAGTGCATCTGGACGCCGCGTGGAAGGCGGGCGCCACGGAGCCCCGCGTGGCGTACTCGCTGGCGCTGGTGCTGGGACATCTGTACCAGCGAGCGCGACTGGAGGCGGAGCGGGTGCGGGACGTGGGGGCTCGCGAGGCTCGCTTGCGTGAGGCCGACTCGCGCTTCGGCACCCCGGCCCGCGAGTTCCTGCGTCGCAGCGAGGGCGCGGAGGTCCCCGCCCCTGAGTACGTCGCCGCGCTGCTCGCCTTCTTCGAGAACAAGTCGGACGAGGCGCTGGCGAAGCTGGATGCGCTGGGCACGCGACTGCCCTGGTTCCATGAGGCGCCGCTGCTGCGCGGAGACATCCTGCTCACGCGAGGGGCGAGCCGATGGAACACGGGGAATCGACAGGGCGCGCTCGCGGACTTCGAGGAGGGACGACGGGCCTATGCGCGCGCGGCGGACATCGGCCGCAGCGTGCCCGCCGTGCATCGCGCGCTGGCGCACCTGGAGGGGTGGGCGCTCCTCGTGGCGCTTTATGGGCAAGGCGATGTGGAGGCGCACTACGCGAAGGGCGTGGAGGCGGTGTCCCGGGCGCTCGTGCTCGCGCCCGATGACGCGGAGGCGCATGAGCTGGAGGCAGGGCTTCATCGTCGGCTCGCCGAGCACCATGCTCGACACGGTGGCGAGGTGGAGCCGCTGCTGGACAAGGCGCTGACGTCGGCCCGGCGCGCGGTGGAGCTGGCGCCGGCCCGGCCGCGCGTGCTGCATGAGCTGGCCCTGGCCCACTGGCAGCGAGCGCGCTTCCGACAGGAGAAGGGGTTGGACCCTCGCGAGTCCCTGCGTGAGGCCACCGCCGCCTTCGAGCGGATTGCTCCCGAGGCCCGCGACTACGACTTCCACGCGGACCTGGGGCAGGTGTTCCGCGTGTGGGCGGACCACGAGGAGGGTGCCGGAGGAGACTCGCTGCCGTACCGGGAGCAGGCCATCGCCTCGCATGAGCGGGCCGTCGCGCTGGATGCACGCAGGGCCGAGGCGTGGATCAACCTGGGCACCGAGTACCTGGCGCGGTCCTCACATCCGCGCGCCGTGACTCCGGCGGAGGACCTGGACAGGGCCGCGTCCTCGCTGGAGCGCGCGTCGTCCATCAATCCCGACCATGTGGCGCCGTGGTTCTACCTGGGCGAGGTGCAGCTCGCTCGGGCCGCGAGGCTGCGGGACTCGGGGAAGGACGCGGAGCCGGCGTTGGAGCGGGCGCTGGAGGCCTACCGCAAGGGCGTGGCCATCAACCCGAAGCTGCCTCCGCTGCACAACGGTATGGGCACGGTGTGGTTCGAGCAGGCGAAGCAGCGCTGGGAGCGAGGCGGTGACGTGGAGCCGCTGCTGCGCGAGGCGCTCCAGGCGTTCGGTGCCGCAGTCTCACTGGCACCAGCCCAGGGCTACGGACAGAACAACGTGGGCGAGGTCCAGGCCTGGCGCGCGGGGACTCGCGTGCTGGAGGGGAAGTCGCCCGAGGCCGAGGTGAGCGCGGCGCGTGTCGCGTTGAAGGACGCCCTGGCGCGGGTGCCGGACCTGCCTCAGCCCTGGATGAACCTGGGCACCGCGCTCCACGTGGAGGCGGCGTGGAGGCTGGGACAGGGGCTCCCACCGGGCCCGGGGTTGAGCGAGGCGATGAAGGCCCTGCGCCGCGCACTGGAGCTGAACCCGAAGCAGGCACAGGCGTGGCGCGTGTTGGGCGAGGCGCTGGCTACCGACGCGTTCTCGAAGGCTCGACCCGGACATGCTCGGCCGGAGGACCTCGCGGAAGTGGAGAAGGCCTTCACCAAGGCCATCGCGCTGGAGCCCGCTCAGCCCGAGCACCGGGTCTCCTTCGGGCACTTCTATCTGGAGTGGGGACAGGCGCTCGGAGAAGCGGGAGCGGCGCTGCTGGAGCGAGGCGTGGTGCTCGCGGACGAAGCGCTGGTGGAGAAGCCCGACTGGCCCCGTGCCCGAGCACTGCGCGCGCGCTTGAGTCTGGCCCTGGCGGAGCTTCCTGCCCGTGCCGGGGCGAGCCCGGAGTCAGGCCCTCAGGCGCGTGAAGCCCTCTCCCGCGCGCTCCGCGACAACGTGCATCTGGCTCGCGAACAGCGGCGCTTGTTCCCCGCCGCGAGTCATCCCTCGACTGTCGCGAGATAGCGCCTCCGTGCGGACTCGCGCCTGGGCGGTACGTGCCTCACCGCCCAGGCGTCGAAGCAGGCCGTCGACTCAGTGCGCGCCGTGGGGCTCGGGCACCTTGGTGACGACGTCGATGTTGCCTCGGATGGTCTGCTCATCCGTGACGGCGCAGTCCGACTGCTTGCACCCCCGCGAGCAGTCGTTGCCCGTGTTGTCACAGAGGCTCAGGCAGTACTGGCCCGGGGCCAGCGAGCTGTCCTCCCAGCTCCCCTGTCCCGTGAGGCTCGTCAGCGCGATGACGCCCCCATCACCGTTCGCGCCGACGTCGCGCAGGTCGACACAGAGCCCCTGGTCCGTCAGCGAGCTGAGCACCAGGCCCTGTCCCGCGCACATCTTCCAGCCTCGCTTGCCGGGCTTGGGGTTGAAACCCTTCCCGGTGGAGGTGGCCGTGACGGTGATGTCCAGGCAGCCCATGCCCCCATCCGCCGGACACGCGTCGACCGCGCAGCCGCCATCACTCGCTTGGATATCCGTCGCGTCGAGCGCCAAGGGCGCTTGCCCTGCTTCCATCGTGCTCGCCGGCTCACGCGTCCGCGTCGCACAGGCCACCCAGCCCACGACGAGCAACATCCCCACGACCAGGCTTCTGTTCCTCACGTTTCACACCCTCCCATCGACACAGTGTCGCCGTGTCCGCAGCACGCACCGTGCCACGCATGCACGGCGCGCTTCGGAGCAGCGACGCGAAGTCACTCCGCGCGAGGTGTCAGGCCCAGCTCCTTCAAGCGCCGACCCAGGGCCCTGCGTGAGACCTCCAGTCCGCGCGCCATCGCATCCAGGTCCCCCGCGTGTGTCTCAAAGGCGCGGGTGATTTCCTCCGCGCTCAAGTCGCCCGCGGTGCGCAGGTTCGGGCTCTTGTCGATGAGGTCGTAGAGCGACGGCCTGGGAATCCCCAGCGCCTCGGCGGTGGCCTTCAAGTCCCACGCATGCTCGCGCAGCGCGCCCAGCAGCTCCTGCTCCGTCACCTGGGACGCCTTGCGGCGCGGGGCCGGGGCCTCGACCTGGCCCACAGTGCTCGGCCCGTCGCTGGAGGACGGGATTGCGGCACCGGGCGCGACTCCCGCGGCGACCTCCAACTCCTGCTCCAGTCGCGGCTCCGCCTGGAGACACGGCTGTCCCCGGCTGCCGATGACGAGCTGCCGGGCGAGGTTGCGAAGCTGGCGGATGTTCCCAGGCCACGGGAAGCGCACCAGTCGCGTCGCGAGCGGCGCGGGCAACCACGGCTCCGCGTAAGCGTCGTCGTTGTCCAGCCGGTGCGCCTCGCCCAGCGTCGTCAGCTCCTCGCGGGCGAAGTGGAAGAAGAGGCGCCCCAGGTCTTCGCGCCGCTCCCGCAGCGGGGGCACGTGGAGGTCATAGCCCGCGAGCCGGTGCAGCAGCGGGGCCTTGAATCTCCCGTCGCGAATGCGCGCGTCCAGGTCCGCGTCCGTCGCGGCGAGCAGGCGCACGTCCACGGCGATGGGCGTGGTGCCTCCGACGGGGAACAGCTCTCCCGTCTCCAGCACGCGCAGCAGCAGCACCTGCACCTCGGGCGGTGCCTCGCCCACTTCGTCCAGGAAGAGCGTGCCGCCGTGCGCGGCGCGGAAGAAGCCGTCGCGGCCCTGCGTCGCTCCCGTGTACGCGCCCTTCTGCGTCCCGAACAACTCCGCGGCGGCCAGCTCCTTGGGAATGGCGCCCAGGTTGACGCTGAGGAAGCGGCCCTCGCGCCGACGACTGCGCTGATGGATGGCCTGGGCCACGTGCTCCTTGCCCGTGCCCGTCTCTCCCCGGATGAGCACCGGCACGTCCAGGTCCGCCACGCGCTCGATGTGTCGGCGCAGGCGGCGCACGCCGGTGCTCTCACCCACCATGCCGAGCGCATCCGGCGCGGGCGCATCATCCCCCGGCTCCATGAGGTGCAGCAGCAGCACCACGCGCCCGCCCAACTCCAGCGGGACACCGGTGGTCAGCTCCTCCTCGGACAGCTCCCACGTCCCTTCCAGCACCGAGCCCGCGAGCGCCACCCGCGTGCCTCCGTCGGGGCTCGTCAGCCGCACGCTCCCGGGCTTCCCACCGGGAGACAGCACCAGGGGCTTGCGGCTGATGAAGGGGTCATTCAGCGGCTGTCCCAGCGCGAAGCCGGGGCGCGTGAAGTCCGGTCCGTTGCGAGACAGGGACACCTGGCGGCCCGCGGTGAGCGCGTCGAGTCGCAGTCGCTCGCCGACGCGCCGGGGCACCGGGTGGGAGATGACGGTGAGGGCCGGCGCGAGGCGAAGCCCCTGTGGGCCGCCGCCACGCTCCGGCACGGCGGCGGTGGACACATCGGCGAGCGTGGGAGACATTGGTGGTGGGCCTTGCGCCTCATGCTAGCCCAGCAGGGCCGCCCTCAAGTCCCCACGCGCACGCGAGTGCTCAGCCGCTGATGAACCAGGAGGCGGACAGGTTCCAGCCGCTCAGCGAGCCGCTCTCCTGCGCGTTCAGCCCCGGGGTCGTCTGCCAGTTGATTTGATTGGGGCCCACGGAGGGAATGGTCCAGTTGAGCGTGAAGGTGGCGTTGTTCACCGCGGTGGCCTGGTACTTGACGATGCCAGCGGAGGGGTTGCTGAAGTCTCCAGGGCTGGAGAACTGCCCGGACTGGCCCGGGGCGATGGTGCTCGGAGGCGGGATGGTCCACTGCTCGTCGGTGGTCGAGCTCACCAGCACGAGGTTGCCCTGCGTCTGGTTGACGATGGTGGCGGTGAGGCTCTCCGTGGAATCGGGAGATGGCTTGGTCTGGGCCGGCTTGTCGATGCTCACTTCGGGCATGGCTCACTCCTGGGTGAAGAGGGCGTCGTCACGGCGCGATGGCGTCGCGAGCTTGCTTGCCCCCCGTGCCCTCCCTCAGTGCAGCGCGCGTGCCGGGCACTTCGACGCCGCTCTCCCCGGGAATCCCCAGGCGCGGTGACCTCCGACACGGCTCTCGACATGTCGGGTCCCGCCTGCCGACACGCCGGACAGGGCTAGGATGTCGAGCACGCCAGGAGGGCTGGGAGGTCGCTGTCAGGCGGTCATCCTCGTGGCGTCCTGAACCGCCGATGCGCCCTGAACCGATGCCGTCCTCCGTGTCCTCCTCCGCCCCGCTGTTCCTCTCGAGTCAACCCGTTGGAGGCGTGACGCCCGAGCTGTACGCCCAGGTGCGGGCCCTCTATGAGCAGGGCCTCTACCTCCAGGCGTACCGGTTGACCGAAGCGGGCGTGCCCCTGGAGCGGTGGACCGGGGCCCGGGCGCGGGTGCTGGCGGGGCGACTGCTGCATCAGCTCGGCGCCTCGCGCGCGGCCTGGCTCCAGTGGACGCGCGCCTGCCGGGAGTCCCCGCGTGACGCGGAGGCCCGCTACTACTTCTCGGAGCTGCTCCAGCGCCGCAGGGGTCCGCTGGCCGTGCTGGACTTCCTGGACGGCCCGGTGGACCTGGAGGCCGCGTCGCTGGAGCAGCGCTCGGACCTGCTGCTCGCGCGCGCGGAGGCGCTCGTCGTGCTGCGCGACTTCGAGGACGCGGAGCGCTGGGTGAACGAGGCGCTCACCCTCGTGCCCGAGCACCCCTGGGTGTACGTGGTGCGCGCGTCGCTGCTGGAGGAGCAGGACCGGCGCGAAGAGGCGCTCGACGCGCTGAAGCACGCGCTCTCGCTGCACCCCTTCTACCGCCCCGCCGTGCACATGACGGGGAGCCTGCTCACGCACCTGGGGCAGGACGCGGAGGCGCTGGAGCTGCTGTCCACCGCGTCGGCGCGGCTGGAGTGCTCGGCGGTGTCGGGACAGCTCGCGCGGCTCCAGGAGGAGCTGGGCCTGTACGACGACGCGTGGGCGAGCTGGGAGCGGACGGTGCTGCTGGCGCCGAAGCTGGAGGCGAAGAACTTCGGCCTGCTGATGGCGATGTGCTCCGACACCATGTACCTGCGCGGAGACGTGGCGCGGGCCATCGAGCTGTCCGAGCTGAGCGGCTCGCCCTTCCACCAGCAGGTGGCGGCGCGGATGGAGGCGAACGCGGAGGGGCGCCGGCGGCTGTTGCCCGTGCGCTTCGTGCGGCAGCACCACAAGACGTGCGCGCCCGCGACGCTGGCCTCGGTGGCGGCGCTGTGGGACGTGCCGGTGGAGCACCTGCAGGTGGCGGAGTCCATCTGCTACGACGGGACGCCCGCGTACCAGGAGCGCCACTGGGCGGCGACCACGGGCTGGCACGTGCGCGAGTTCCGCGTCACCTGGGACAGCGCCCGCGCGCTGTTGGACCAGGGCATCGCCTTCACGCTCACCACGCAGGAGCCGGGCAGCAGCCACCTCCAGGCCGTGGTGGGCTACGACGAGCGCCGGGGCACGCTGCTGGTGAGGGACCCGTCCACGCGGCACCTCGTCGAGTTCGACACGGAGAAGGCGCTGGAGCACTTCGCCTCCTGTGGCCCGCGCGGCATGGCGCTGGTGCCCCTGGCGCAGGCCGCGCGGCTGGACGCGGTGGAGCTGCCCGAGGCCGCGCTGTACGACGCGCTTCACCGGGTGGATGCGGCGCTGGTGGCCAATGACCGGGCGGCGGCGAAGGGCGCGGTGGAGTCGATGGAGCGCGATGCTCCCGGCCACCGGCTGACGTGGCAGGCGAAGCGCGCGCTCGCGACCTACGACGACAGCACGCCGGACGCGCTGGCGGCGCTGAGCGGGCTGCGCGAGACGTACCCCGACAACATCAACTACCTGATGTCGTGGCTGGGCTGCCTGAACGAGCTGGGGCGCCGCGAGGAGCTGCTCGCCGTGCTGCGCGAGCGCGCCCGGGAGAAGAAGGCGCATCCGCTGCTGTGGCACGCGCTGGCGGCCGAGCTGATGACGGACGCGCGCGAGGAGGCCGAGGCGGAGCGACTGCTGGTGCGCACCCTGCGCGTGCACCCCACCTTCGCGCCCACGTATCGCTCGCTGGCGCGGCTGTGGGACTCGCAGCTTCGCCGTGACGAGGCGCTGCGGCTGTACCGCGCGGCGGCGTGCCTGGAGAAGCTGAGCGAGGGCCATGCCTGGAGCTACTTCGAGGCGGCCCAGGCGCGCGGCGAGACGGCGCGCGCGCTGGCCTTCGTGACGGACCGCTTCCAGCGCTTCGGGGCGCGCAACGGAGGGCCCGCGCGCACGCTGTGTCGCGCGCTGGAGTCGCTGCGCCGGCCCGAGGAGGCGCGCGCCGTGTTGGAGCAGGCGTGCGTGTCGCGGCCCGAGGATGGTGAGCTGTCCCTCTTCGCCGCGGAGCTGTCCGCGCGCGTGGGTGACGCGGAGGCGGCGTCGCGCCACCTGCGCTCGGCGGAGGGCCGGGTGCGGGACGTGGACTGGCACCGCGCCGCCGCGGCCCTGGCCTCCCAGCGGGGAGAGCTGGCGGAGGCGCTCGCGCACTGGGAGCAGGTGCTCGCCCGGGAGCCGCTGCCCGCGGATGCGCACCGGGAGCGGGTGCGGTTGCTCACGGATTTGGACCGTGCCCCGGAGGCGAAGGCGCACCTGGATGCGGCGTGCGCGCGCTATCCGAAGCACGCGGGCCTGTTGCAGCTGCGCGTCATGTGGACGCGGGAGCACGAGCCGTCGGCGGCCTTCGACGCGCTGGAGGCCTTCCTCGCCGCGCACCCGGAGGATGCGTGGGCTCGGCGTGAGCGCGCGGGCCTGTTGTCGGAGCAGGGACGGCGCGAGGAGGCGCTGGAGGAGCTGGCTCGCGCGGAGGTGCTGGAGCCTCGCAACCCGGGGCTGCACTACAGCCGGGGACAGATTCTGGAGGCGTGTGGCCGCAACGCGGAGGCGGAGCTCGCCTACCGCGAGTCGATGCGGCTCCAGCCCTCGCGCTTTGGAATGCGCGCGCTGATGGGACTGGCGACGACGCCCGAGGCGCGGCGGGCCTCGCTGACCTTCGTGCGCGACGCGCTGGAGGGCATGGCCCAGCTCGATGACACGGTGCTCGCCTTCGAGCAGGTGTCGCGCGACGAGCTGTCGATGGAGGAGCAGGGGGCCTGTCTGGAGGCCCTGCTCCAGCGTCACCCCGACTGCTGGGAGGCGTGGGTGGCGCGGCTGCGGCACCTGCTCCGCGCGCGGGAGCTGGACACCGCGGCCCGCGTGGCGGAGCAGGCCACCACGCGCTTCTCGCTGCTGTCTCCGGTGTGGCTGGAGCGCGCGCTGGTACACCGGGCGCGCGAGGACAGGGCCGGAGAGCGCGACGCGCTGGAGGCGGCGTGTCGGCACTCGCCGGGCTGGACGCGGCCGGCGTGCGAGCTGTCGGAGCTGCTGGAGCGCATGGGCGAGCCGCTGCGGGCGCGCGAGGTGCTGGAGCGGGTGGGCCGCGAGAATCCGCGCGACGGCGTGACGCGAGGCTACCTGGCGGACCTGCTGTGGCGCTCGGAGGAGCACGACCTGGCGCTGGAGCGTCTCTTCGAGGCGCTGCGGCTGGACCCCTCCTATGGGTGGGGCTGGGCGCGGCTGCAGGAGTGGGCGGAGGAGCGCGAGCGCAAGGCGGACGCGGTGGCCTTCGCGCGGGAGCTCTGCGCGCGGCCCATGCCGGAGGAGCTCGCGCGACTGGCGCTCGTGGAGCTGCTGGAGGCGGAGGGAGAACCCACGCGCGAGGAGCGACTGGCGCTGCTGGACGGGGCGCTGGAGTCCTCGCCTCGCATGGATGACGCGCACGACGCGAAGGCGCGGACGCTGGTGGAGGCGGGGCGCTTCGACGAGGCGCTGGCTGCCTGTGCCCCCGCGGCCTACGGCGGCGCGGTCCCCGTGGCGCTGCGGGGCCGGGCCGCGTGGGTGCTCTTCGAGAAGGGCGCGCAGCGCGACGCGGTGAAGGCGATGGAGGCGGTGCTCCAGGAGGAGCCCCTCTACGGCTGGGGCTGGCAGACGCTGGGCGAGTGGGCCGAGTCGCTCAAGGACGACGCGCTCCTCCGGCGGGCCCGTGAGGCCCTGGTGAAGTTGAGCCCGGATTCACCCGTGGCGCACGTGCAGTGGGCGGAGGTGCTCGCGGAGGCGGGAGACCTGGAGGGTGCCATCGCCGGGTGGAGGCGCGCGCTGGAGCTGGCGCCGGACTACGCCTACGCGGCGACACACCTCTTCGACGCGCTGCTGGGCAAGGGCCGGCTGGACGAGGCGGCCCAGGCGCTGGACGCGGCGCGAGGCCATGCTCCGGAGGTGCTCGTGGAGGCGCGCGCGGTGCAACTGGCCTGCGCCCGGAACGACGCGGCGGCGGCCCGGCGGCACGTGGAGCTGACGTTGGCGTCGCTGGGGAACAGCACCTGGTCGCTGGAGCGCTGCGTGGAGGCCATGCGCGCCCGGGGTTGGAGCTCGGTGATGGAGCGCGCGGTGGACGCGGCGCTGGCGACGAAGGGAGGCGAGGCGTCGGAGACGCTGGCGCGCGCCTGGGCGCTCCAGCACGCGGAGCGCACGTGGACGTGGCGGGCCTGGGGCCGGCTGCGCGCGCTGGCTTCCGGGAGCGCCGTGGGGGTCGAGGCCCTGGGCGTGTACGTGGAGCGGTTGGGCGAGCTGGGGCGCACCGTCCTGCTGTCGCTGTTCCTCGGCTTGTACCCGGGCCTGCTGCGCGCGCATGCGCGGACCTGGGGGGCCATGGGCTATGCGCTGATGAAGCAGCAGCGCCGGGCACGGGCGTGGAGCTGGCTGCGCGACTGGCGGGCGCGGCCCACCGGGGAGCTGCGCGACTGGATGATGATGAACGTGCTCGTGTGCGGCTACTCGCAAGGGCACCGCGAGGAGGCCGAGGCGGCCCTGGCCCTGGGGCTGACGCTGTCGGAAGAGGGCACCCTGGCCAACGACTTGCGGGTGTGGCGAGCCTTCCTCATCGCGCTGCGGGACGACGGGGACGCCTCGGGCACGGCGCTGCTGGAGGTGAAGCACTCGCCGGAGGACGGCCTGCTGAAGCTCGTCCTGGGCCTCGCCAGGACGGTGCAGGCGGCGCGGACGTCGGGCGCCCGCGCGGCGCGGAGGGCGCTGCGCACGGCGGAGCAGGGCATGGCGGGCTACCAGACGCATCCGGTGGCGCGCAGGGCGCATCGAGACGCGGTGGCCCGGGTGCGCGCCGTCGTGGGCTGGCGCGCGTGGCTGCGCTCCGCCTTCTGACGGTCAGCGCCGCGAGTCCAGCCAGGACACCAGCACGTCGGCATGACAGGGGCCGGGCTTGCACCAGCAGCCCAGCCGCTTGCCCCGCAGCGAGAGCACGTCCTCGCGCCAGGCGGCGTCATGCCGGGTGCGCAGCTCCAGGTACCAGCGGAAGGACTCGAAGGCGTCCACGTCCGGGCCCATGCGACGCAGGGCCTCCGCGTGGACCTTCTGCTGCTCCGCCTCCGGCAGCGCGCCGAGCCAGGGGACGAAGTACCTCTTCCACATGGCGCCCGGGGTGCCGACGCCTCCGGGCTTGAAGGGGTTGCCGAAGCGACCGGGCACGGGGTTGGTGGGGCTCGGCTTCGCCCACGCGCGGAAGGCCCGGCCCACGTACACGTCACAGCCTTCGTGCACATGGACCGCCGTGGTGCGCGTCCCGGTCATCGGCGTCACGCTCTACTTCTTGCGCTTCTTGCCGGACGCGGGGACGGCGGCGGCTTCGGCGGCCGCGGCGGCCTGCTCGGCGGCGACCTTCAGCTCGTCGCGCTCCTTGGACACGCTGGCCAGGTCGCCCTCCAGCTCGCCGACCTTCGTCTTGAGGGCCTCGTTCTCCGCGCGCAGCGTCTCCGTGTCCTTGCGCAGCACGTTCGCCTCGGCCTTCGCGCGGTTCAGCTCACGCGAACCCCCACACCCGACGAGGGGAACCACCGCCAGCATCGCCACGGCCATCCATGCCTTCATGTGAGTCTGCTCCTGTGTGCCCCGGGGACCTGGGGACCTGATTCATCCGGCGGGAGCAAGGGCCCGAAAGGACCGCGCCCGTCCCACCGGCATCGAACCGGCGAGCCTAGGCATGGAGCCCTCACGAGCGGAAGCCACCGTTGCGCCGGATGCGCTCGCGCCGGGGGCGGGAGTGTTTGCATCTCAAAACGGGCCCTCGGGCCCGGGCTCGGGAGTGCCAGCTCCTTGGACTTCGTGAATCCACACGGACTCGACGCCCCAGGTGAAGAGGGCGCGGTGGCGGGAGAGGACGGTGAAGCCGGGCGCCTCCACGGGTCGGGTGACGGTGAGGACGCGGGTGCCGGGGCGGCAGGCGCGCAGGCGAGCGACGAGGCGGGCCCGGGTGTCCGGGGCGAGGGCCGTCCAGTTGACCAGGACGTGGGTGGCCTCGGTCAGCGCCCCGTCCTCCCGGGTGGCGTCCCCCTGGCGCAGCACCGCGCCCGTCCTGGCCAGGGGCTCCGAGGCGAGCGCGACGTGCTCTTCGAGCAGCTCGATGCCCAGCGCCTCCGCGCCCAGCCAGCGCGCGGCGAGCAGGGTCCTCCCGCGTCCCGCGCCCAGGTCCACCAGCCGGGAGCCCTTCGTCACGCCGGCCTTCCGGAAGAGCGACAGCGCGGTGTGCACGGGCGTCTCGCCGTACATCAGCTCGTGGAAGTCCTGGCCGCTGGCGCGCAGGACGCGGATCAACTCGAAGGAGCGACGCGGGCGGTAGGGCGAGACGCGCACCTCGCGCAGCCACAGCCGCAGGTACGCGGGCACCAGCCGGGGACGCCACGCGAGCACGAGCAGGTCGCCCACCCGGCTCACCGCATCCAGCACCGCGCTCCAGGCGCTGAGGAGGAGGAGCCGGGGGAGGGACAGGTCGTCGGACGACGAAGCGCGCCGCGCGGGCGGGATGGGGGCGTCCTCGGCCATGGCTCGGGCGGGCGAGGATAGCGCACCCGCCCGAGCGTGGCTCCACGTGGCCCACGGAGGGCGCGGCGCGACTTTTCGTGGGGTGCTGGGTTGGTACCTCCAGACAGCGTGAGCCGGCCTGGCCGGCCCGCGACAGGAGGACTGCCATGAAGAAGAACCTGTGGGCCGTGGGGACGTTGGTGCTGGGGATGTTGGTGGCGCTGCCCGCGAGCGCGGCGAAGGCGGACCGTCGTCAGGTGAGTCAGCAGGCGCGCATCGTCCAGGGCGTGAAGAGCGGGGAGCTGACGGGGCGCGAGGCCGTGCGGCTCCAGTACCAGCACCGGGAGCTCCAGCGGGACATCCGTCAGGCGCGGGCGGATGACGGCCGGCTCGATGTCCGGGAGCGCGCGGGCATCCAGCGCGAGCAGAACCAGCTCAACCGCCGCATCCACCGCCAGAAGCACGACGCCCAGTCGCGTTAGGCGTGCCGAGCGGGCGGAGTGAAGCCCTGTTCGTGGAGCAGGCGCCCCGAGTCTGGACGGAGACACAGAGCAGGTGGGGTGAACGCCGTGGTCTCTCGGGAGAGGGACCACGGCGTTCTGCTGTGTGACGGCGGCTCAGGTCGCGGGGGCGGCTTTGGGGCGAGGCATCAGGTATTTCTGGACGACCTTCTCCAGCGCATGGACTTCCTTGTCGGTCAGGTTGCTGAAGTACCTGGTTCGCTTCCGCTTGGACAAGCGCCCTCCATTCTGGAGGCAGAACTGGACGAAGCGGTTGCGCAGCGTGTCCGGCAGCTCGACGACGCCGTCGAGTTTCGGGCGGGCCTCGCGGTAGCGGACGACAAAGTCCAGTTCGTCGCGGAACTCCGTGCGGATGGTTTCTTCCGTCCAGCGGTAGAGGTCCTCCGCCATGCGCGTGAAGTCGACGTAGCGATAGAAGCCGCTCGTCTTGCCCTTCACCGTCAGGAGTCCCTTCTCATTCACCGTGTAGTCGATGAGCTTCATCAGCGGCTTGGAGAAGGACTCGAGGCAGGCGTCGTACTGGTCCTTCCTCTGCAACATGACCGCGGAGATGGGGAAGATGAGCCCCTGGGGGGTGAACCCGGCCCTGGAGAGGATGTAGTGGATGAGCAGCCTGTGGAGCCGTCCGTTGCCGTCCTCGAAGGGGTGGATGAAGACGAAGCCAAAGGAGATGGCGGCCGCATGGACGATGGGGTCCACCTTGGAAGCCATCATCCGGTCCAATGAGGACAGCAGTCCCGCCATCAGGCGAGGGACCATCTTGCGCTGTGGCGGAATGAAATGGACAAGCTGCCGCAGTCCCCCCACGCCGACGGACTCCCCCACATAGTTCTGCTCTTCGCGGTAACCCTTCTCCGCGAAGCGTTCCACGATGACATTCTGCATGTGGACCAGCGCGGCCTCATTCAGGGACTCCAACGCTGGGAGCTCACGCAGGAGGGAGACGAACCGCGCTGCGCGCTGCTGGCTGGGGGTCTCCCACTCGATGTCGAAAGAGGAGCGGGTCTCCTTGGTGTAGAGGTAGTCGACGGCGCGGCGGAGGGCATCTTCGTCGTAGGACTTCACGATGAGCGCCGCCTCGTTCGCGAGCCGCTTCGCCTCGAACTCCTGGAGGACGGGCGTACGGCGCACCATGGGGCAGAAGTCCACATTGCCCAGGAGGTTGTCGCGCACGCGATGGCGCCGGCTGTTGATGGGCGCCGCTGTGTAGTAGTGCTTCGGGTCGAGCAACTCGACGTAGTTGCCTGTGGTCACGTCCTCGAGTGGAAGCCGACGTCCCGTGAGGAACTCGTAGAGAAACCAGAGCCGACGGGTGTTCTGACCGGTGGGGCGTGCCTGGATGTGGCGGGACAGCTCGTCCTCGAAAGGCCCCTGTTTCACCGCGCGGAACAATGCGGCGAGCACCTCCAGGGAGATGCCTTCGTGCTTGAGCGCGAACTCCAAGTGGTCACAAAGCGCTGGACCCGGGTCGTATGAACTCGGGTAGGTGACGAACTCGCGCCCGTCGCTGCTCCGCACATGCTTGACCGAGCCCGCGCAGGCCGAGAGCTGATGGGGAGGCACGACATCGAGGCCATGATCCTCGATGGCTTTCGCGTACCCGATGGGGATGCCTTTGTTCAGGTACATGGGGTCCCCCTTCAAGTACGTGTAGGATAAATACGGGTAGGACTAGGACCTTCAGTTGCAGTGAACTGCAGGCGCACCGTGCTCTGAAGAATCGATAGGACCCGGCACTGTCCCCTATGAAGTTGTTAGATGATTGCGGAAATCGTTAGAAAACGCCCCCTCACCCCAAAAATCATTACAAAAGTGAGGCCGATGAGGGAGCAACCAGGCTGAAAAGCCCCTGCTCGGAGACCTGCCCCGCAAACGAAGAAGGCCCCCACTTGGGAGGCCTCCAGGTGCCAGAGGACTGGCTGCTTCGCTTCTTCAGTGACGGCGGCTCAGGCCACAGGCGCCTTGGCGCGCAGGATCTTCATGAACTCGCGCATCCAGGCCGGGTGGTCCGGCCAGGCGCGGGCGGAGACCATGTTCCCGTCGACGACGGCGGCGGAGTCGACGAACTCCGCGCCGGCGTCCCGCACGTCGAGCTTCAGTGCGGGGTACGCGGCGCTCTTGCGCCCCTTGAGGACGCCGGCCGCGGTGAGCAGCCGCGGGCCATGGCAGATGTGGGCCACGGGTTGGTTCTTCTCGAAGAAGTGCCGGACGATGCGCTGGCAGTCGGCGTCGTTGCGGATGTACTCGGGGGCGCGTCCTCCGGGGATGACGAGCGCCACATAGTCGGCCGGCTTCACCTCCGAGAAGGCCAGGTCCGCCTGCCACGTGTAGCCGGGCTTCTCCGTGTACGTGTCGAAGCCGTCCACGAAGTCGTGCACCACGAACTGGAGCTTCTTCTTCGAGGGGGCCGCGAGGTGGACCTCGTACCCCTCCTCCAGGAGCCGCTGGTACGGGTACATCACCTCCAGGGACTCCGCCGCGTCACCTGCAAGCATCAGGACCTTGGCCATGAATGTCGCCTCCGATGGGGGTCTGAACGAACGACCGGCGCATCGTCACCGCTGGTCTGACCATCAGTCAATCAGGTAGTCTGTCCGCCATGGTTTCCGGACGGACGTTCCAGGCGGTGGTGCGTAACCCCTTGTATCTCCAGGTGGCGGAGCGGATTCGGGAGGCCATCCTGAGTGGAGGGATGCCGCCAGGGGACACGCTGCCGCCGGAGCGGGAGCTGGCGGAGCAGTTCGGGGTGAGCCGGGCCTCGGTGCGCGAGGCCCTCCGGGCGCTCCAGGCCCAGGGGCTGGTGGTGGGGAAGGGGAAGGGACTGGTGGCCCGGGCGGCGAGCGGGCTGCTGAGCGAGGCGCTGACGCATGTGGTGCGGCTCCGGCTGGCGTCGCTGGAGGACCTCGTTGATCTGCGGTGCGTGCTGGAGTCAGCGGCGCTGGAGCGTGCGGCACGGCGCGCGGACAGGACGCACCTGGGCGCGGCGCGTGCGGCGCTGGAGGAGATGCGGCGGCCGGGCGTCACGGCGGAGTCGTTCCATGAAGCGGACGTGCGCTTCCACGTGGAGCTGGTGGCGGCGTCCGGAAACAGGGCGATGCACCTGGTGATGCTCGCACTGCGAGATGCGATGGCAAGGCACCTGCTCGACGCGCTGGGGACGGAAGAGCCGGGCGTACTCCAGAGGCTCGCGGATGAGCACGCGACGATGCTGGACGCGGTGGAGCGAGGTGACGCCGCGCGCGCCGCCGCGCTGCTACGCGAGCACATCGAGGGTTTCTACCGTGCGTCTGTCTCCGTGCCGATGGAGGCCACACCACGCCAGGAGAACGCCCCGTGACGACTGACGGAACCGCAACCCTGTTGCGAGAGTTGGCGGCGGTGCTCCCCGCCGAGGCGCTCGTCACCGACGCGGACGTTCTCGACGCGCACCGGAGAGACCAGGCCGAGTGGGCTCCCGCCGGAGTCCCCCAGGTCCTCGTGCGTGCCACGTGCACGGAGGACGTGCGCGCGGTGATGCGCATCGCCTCGGCACGTCGAATCCCCGTGGTGCCGCGCGGCGCGGGCTCCGGACTGTCGGGCGGAGCGAACGCGCTCGACGGGTGCATCGTCCTGTCGCTGATGCGGATGAACCGCGTGCTGGAGGTCGACGCGAAGGGGATGCTCGTCGTCGTGCAGCCCGGGGTGCTGAACGCGGAGGTGAAGGCCGCCGCCGCCGCACATGGACTCTGGTACGCGCCGGACCCGGCGAGCTGGGAGTTCTCCAGCCTGGGCGGCAACCTGGCCACCAACGCGGGCGGCCTGTGCTGCGTGAAGTACGGCGTGACGGGGGACGCGGTGCTGGGGCTCGAGGTGGTGCTCGCGGATGGCTCGGTGGTGCGCACGGGCGGGCGCACGGTGAAGAACGTCGCGGGCTATGACCTGACGCGCCTGTTCGTCGGCTCCGAAGGCACGCTGGGCGTCATCACCGAGGCGACGCTGAAGCTGCGCCCCAAGCCGCCCAAGGCGACGACGCTGGTGGCCACCTTCCCCACGCTCGCGGGCGCGGGAGCGGCCGTCACGGACATCATGGCGCGCACCCGCCCGTCGATGCTGGAGCTGATGGACCAGCCCACGTGTCGGGCCGTGGAGGCCTACAAGCCGCTGGGGCTGGACGTGGACGCCGCCGCGTTCCTCCTGGCGCGCTCGGACGCGGGCGGCGAGCAGGGCGTGGCGGAAATCGAGGCCATGGCGGCGTGCTGCGCGGCCACCGGGGCGACCTTCGTCACCCACTCCTCGGACGAGGCCGAGGGCGAGCTGCTCCTCACCGCGCGCCGCCTCGCGTACCCCGCGCTGGAGCGACAGGGCGCCACGCTCCTGGACGACGTGGGCGTGCCGCTGTCGCGAATCCCGGAGCTGCTCGCCGCCGTCGAGCGCATCGCCGCCGACCGAGGCGTCCTCGTGGGCACCTTCGGCCACGCGGGGGATGGGAACATGCACCCCACCGTCGTCTTCGACCGCCAGGACGCGGCCGCGCTGGAGCGCGCGCGAGGAGCGTTCGACGACATCCTCGGCGCCGCACTGGACCTGGGCGGCACCATCACCGGAGAGCACGGAGTGGGCGCCCTGAAGCAGCCCTTCCTGGGCCGGCAGTTCGGGGAGGAGGGGCTGCGCCTGCACCGCCGCCTGAAAGGCGCGATGGACCCCTTGGGCATCCTCAATCCAGGCAAGGTGCTCTGAATCCCACGGCTCGACGTGCCGCGTCAGTGCACGGAAGTCCGGGCGCTTCTCGTGTGATTGCGCGCGGTTGTTCCACTGGCCTGGGAGGTCGGTCGAATATCTTCAGAGCGGATGTCGAGACCTCGCTCCTGGCTCCGACATCCGGATGAACGCGCCCCAATGAAGGAGCGCGGGTGCCACGAGAAAGAGGGAGCCCCCCATGAAGTACATGCTCATGATGAACACGCCCACGGGCGGTGCGTACGCTGTCGCCAGCTGGCCGAAGAAGGACCTCCAGGCGCACATCGGCTTCATGATGAACTTCGCGAAGAAGCTCGGAGCCGCCGGTGAGCTGGTGGCCGCCGAGGGACTCGCGGGGCCCGACCAGGCGAAGCGCGTGCGCGCCGGTGAGGACGGCAAGCCCATCACCGACGGCGTGTTCCCGGAGTCGAAGGAGTTCCTCGCGGGCTACTGGATTGTCGAGGTCGACAGCCCCGAGCGCGCCTACGCCATCGCCGCGGAGGCCTCCGCTGCCCCCGGGCCTGGCGGCAAGCCGCTCAACCTGTCCATCGAAGTGCGGCAGGTGATGAGCGGTCCTCCTCCCGACGGGGTGTGAGGGTGACGTTGGAGCCACGCCACCTGGAGCACCTGTTGCGCGAGCACGCGCCGCGGGTGCTGGGCGCCGTCATCCGGAAGTTTCGAGACTTCGGAGCCTCGGAGGACGCGGTCCAGGAAGCGCTGCTCGCGGCGGCCCTGCAGTGGCCTCGCGAGGGCGTGCCGGACGACCCGCGCGCCTGGTTGATTCAGGTCGCCTCGCGGCGAATCACGGACCACGTGCGCGCGGAGGCGGCCCGTCGCCATCGCGAGGAGCTCGTCGTCAGCCTGGTGCCACCAGAGCTCCAGCTCGTGCTCGCGCTGGACAGCGACGAGGTGGCGGGGCGGGATGCCGCGCTCGTGCTGCTGTTCATGTGCTGTCACCCGGCGCTGTCGACGGCGTCGGCGATAGCGCTGACGCTGCGCGCGGTGGGCGGGTTGACGACGGCTGAAATCGCCAAGGCCTTCCTCGTCCCCGAGGCGACGATGGCGCAGCGAATCAGCCGCGCCAAGCAGAGCATCAAGAGCTCGGGCGTACCGTTCCAGAAGCCCACGCCGGAGGAGAGCGCGCAGCGGCTGGGCACGGTGCTGCACGTGCTCTACCTCATCTTCAACGAGGGCTACACGGCGACCTCCGGGCCGGAGCTGCACCGCACGGACCTGTCGGGCGAGGCGATTCGCCTGACGCGAATGCTGCACACGCTCCTGCCCGAGGACGGCGAGGTGGCGGGGTTGCTCGCGCTGATGCTGCTCACGGACGCGCGCCGGAAGGCGAGGACGGGGCCGGAGGGCGAGCTGATTCCGCTGGATGTCCAGGACCGGAGCCTGTGGGACGCGGGGATGATTGCGGAGGGCATCGCGCTCATCTCCGCGACGCTATCGAAGGGCTCGCTGGGGATGTACCAGGTGCAGGCGGCCATCGCGGCCGTGCATGACGAGGCGGCGCGCGCGGAGGACACGGACTGGCCGCAGGTGCAGGCGCTCTACGAGGTGCTGATGCGCCTGTCCGACAATCCCATGGTGGCGCTCAACCACGCCATCGCGACGGCGATGGTGCGGGGGCCGGAGGTGGGGTTGGCGCTGCTGAAGGAGCTCGACGCGGAGGGGCGGCTGGAGGGGAGCCATCGGCTCGACGCGGTGCGTGCGCATCTGCTGGAGAGAGCGGGCAGGCACGAGGCGGCGGCTGTGCACTACCGGAAGGCGGCTGAGCGCACCACGAGCCTGCCGGAGCGCAATTATCTGCTGACGCAGGCGGCGAGGCTGAGCGAAGCGGGGACGTAGGCGGTGTGGACCCGGGTGTGTCGCGGGGAAGCCCCTATGCCCTGAGGTGCATGCCGCGAAATGCCGGGCCTCGACTAGCGTTCCTGAGCGGTGGAGGAGTTGGGGCTCTTTCATCGACGAGGGGGAAGACCATGTCCACCACCCATGTCATCCGACGTGGTGAGTGCATGTTGTTGGTCGCGCGGCGCTACGGAATCCTGGACTACCGGCAGGTCTACGAGCATCCGGCCAATGCGGAGCTGCGTCGCAAGCGGCCCAATCCGAGCGTGCTCTATCCCGGGGACACCGTGGTGATTCCGGAGCCGCGCCCCAGTCGGATGCCGCTCTACACCGGGCTGCCGCGTCCCCTCACCCTCGATGCGACGAGCGCCCGCTATCTGCGGCTCGAATTGCGAGACGACGAGGGCGCGCCGTTGGCGAGCAGGCCCTATCTCTTGTTGTTCGGGACTCGGGTGGTGGAGGGGGAGACGGACGGCAACGGCCTGTTGGTGCAGCGCGTGCCGCTCAGCGCGAGCCGTGCCGAGCTGGAGTGCGAGGACCAGTGGTGGGAGCTGGAGCTGGGCGCGCTGCGTCCCATGCAGGATGTGCCGGATGACGGCGTCGCGGGGGCGGAGGCGAGGCTCATCAACCTGGGGTACGCGCTGGAGCCGACGGGGCGGATGACGCTGGAGCTGCGCAGCGCGCTCCGAGCCTTCCAGCACCGCACGGGCCTGGCCGTCACGGGGCGGCTGGACGCGGAGACGTCGAGACAGCTCGAGGTGTTGCATGGGAGCTGAGTCATGACGGCGAAGGTGGCGAAGGTGCGAGGCCCGCCGGAGCTGGCGCCGAGGAAGGTGGTGGTGGCGACGGCGCCGGAGCGTGAGGCGCACCATGCGACGCTGCGCGAGGTGCAATGCACGGACTGCGCGGTGGGGCTCTTGCGCCAGTATGTGAGCGAGAGTCTGCGCAGACAGGGGAAGGTGGACCCGGAGCACCGACGGTTCCACTTGAGGGGTGACGAGGAGCTGGAGTTGTCGCGGACGACGCCGCTCGCGCTCCAGCTCGTGGGCCTCCGTCGGGAGCGCGGCATCGGCTCGCATGGGGACGAGGACCTGCTGCTCGTGCTCTATGCCCCTGCGCTGCTCGTCGACGCGGACCGCCCGGTGCTGGAGGCGGAGGGGCTGCGCGAGGAGAACGTGACGGATGCGCAGGAGTACGTGGACGCGGTGCTGGCGGACCCCGTGCACGCGCCGCCGAGAGGCTGGCCCTTTCCAGGAGTCGATGTCTCCTGTCCGAAGTGCAAGCACTGGCGCGTGGCGATGTTTCCGATGACGACGGAGACCGAGTGCGAAGGCCACGTGAGCGCGCTGGCGCCCGGCATCTACAACGCGCACTTCCGCGTCGCGCGGCATGAGGGAGCCTCGTCGCCCGTGCTCAGCCTCGCGGAGGACAAGATTCCCGTGAGGCGGCGTCATTCCACCGCCGAGTGGCTCGGCACGGCGAGCTCCGCGACCTTCCTTCCCCCCGGAGCCCGAGACGCAGGCGCCGAGGCCCGGCAGGTGTTCCGCTCACCCGAGGACTTCGAGACCTTCCTGCGGTTGGCGATGTTGTCGAAGCGAGCGCTCTGCCCCACACGACAGGCGGGCTGCGCCCAGGTGCAAGGCTGCTCGCCCCGAACCCAGGGCCTGGAGCCCTGTGACTCCGGAGCCTGTGGCTTCCGGTTCGACTACGTGCAGGCCGAGACGACCCGCGCGAATCTGAAGACGCTCGTGGCCCGACTGGGTGGGCCTGATTGGGACGACCTCTTCGAATCATCCTGAGGCGCGAGCGGCACCTCAACCACTGGGGAGCGTCGACCCAAGCTCAAGCTCGGGAGAACGGGAGCGGGGACACTCCCCAGGTGCGCGACAGCGGAACGCTAGTTACGAACGGTGGCGTGCTCCCTGGCCCAGTTGAGCGCGAGGTCCGCGACGGCCTCCCAGCCCGGCTGCGCCACGGTGTAGTGCGAGCGGCCCTTCAGCTCCACGTACTCCGTCACCGCCTTCGACTTCGCGTAGCGCTTCACGTTCTCCCGCTGGATGCTGGCGGGGAGGATGATGTCCGAGTCGCCCGAGAGGAACAGCAGCGGGGCGCGCTCGTCGTTCTTCAGATTCACTGTGACTTCCGAGCGCGGCGTCAGGTTGGCGAGGGCGCCCTGGAAGAGCGCGCGGCCCGAGCCCGGCACGTACTGCGTGCGGTACACCTCGTCCGACTCCTCCTGCGTCAGCGTGTTGGTGAAGGCGTAGTGGAACTGCTCGGGCGTCATCGGCGCGGGGCGGTTGACGTTGGCGGGGTTGAGCAGCGTGGACGCCGTCGACTTGATGGTGGTGAACGGCAGCGTGTAGACGCCCTTCACCGGCGCGGAGTGGATGGCGACGCCCGCGGCGCCCACGCCCCTGTCGAGCAGCATCTGCACGAAGGCGCCGCCGAAGGAGTGGCCCATGAGGATGGGCGGGGTGGGCAGCGCGCGGATGATGCGCTCGTAGTGGTCCACAATCTGCTTCACGCGCAGGTTCTCCAGCGGCGTGGGGTCCTTCTGGAGCGCTTCCACGCCGACCTCCAGGCCGGGCCAGGACGGGGCGATGACGCGGTAGCCGGCCTTCGTGAAGCGGTCCATCCACCCCTGCCAGCTTCGGGGCGTCATCCACATGCCGTGGACGAGGACGATGGTGTCGGGCTGGCTCTTCTGGACGGTGGCGCTCATGGCTTGCTCCCTCTTGGGTTCACCGCGTCGTCGCGGTGTGCGTTGCTGACAAGAGGAACAGTAGAGACTTGGGCCGCCGCGAAAAACGGGGCGCTCGGCAGAGGACTGTTTCCACGCGGGAAACAATCCTCCGCGAGCGGGGCGACCGCTACTTCGGGGCCGCGCCCAGCTTCTCCAGCATCTTCACGGCGTTGGTGCTCTTCGGGTCCAGCTCGAGCGCCTTCTTGTAGAGCCGGATGGCGTCGTCCTTCCGGCCGGCCTCGGCGTAGCCCTCGGCCAGGCTGTCGTGAGCGTTGGCGTTGGTGGGGTACAGCTCCACGTTGGCTTCGAACACCTTCACCGCGTCGGGCACCTTGCCCGAGTGCAACAGGCTGTAGCCGAGCTCGTTGAGGACGTCTGGGGTCACCTGGGTGTCCTCCTTCGTTGCGGTGCTCTTGCGCGTCTTGAACCAGGCGAGCGCGGCGTCGGTACCCTTGATGCGCGCCAGCAGGTCCGTCGTCATGCCGATGCCGTCGGGAGTGATGGTGTAGCCCTTCCAGCCGTACTCGGCCATCACACTCGCGATGAGACGGTCGAAGAGGTGCGAGCCGTCATCCGAGTTGGTCATGACGGCCACGCCGCTGCCCGACTCGAAGGCCATGAGGAAGCAGCGATAGCCCTCGTTCCCTCCGCCGTGACCAAACCATTCCTGTCCGGGCCGACGCATGAAGCCGATGCCGAACGCCTCTGACTGGCGGGTGAGCATCTGCTTCGCCATCGCCTGGGACACCACGCGGCGGGACTGGCCCTTGGTTGCCTTGGACATCTCCAGCGCGACGCGCGCCAGGTCCGACGGCGTGGTCCACAGTCCGGCGGGAGCCATCTCCGGGTAGGTGTGCCAGCGTCCCTCCACGCTCTTTCCACCGGAGTAGGTGCCGCTGGCGGCGAGGGGCTCCAGCTCCTTGGGCAGGGGCTGCTCGAAGGTGCTGTGCTTCATGCCGAGCGGCCCGAGCACGGTCTCCTTCATGATGACGGGGAAGGGCTTCTTGAGCTGGTCCACCAGCATCTGCTGGACGATGGTGGTGCCGCCGCCGCTGTAGCGCGTCAGCGTGCCGGGCACGGTGTTCACGCGCACGGCGGGCGAGTTCGCGGGCTTCTCTCCATCCAGGACCTGGAGGGTGGTGGGCACGGGCTCGGTGCTGGAGTAGCCGCGGAAGCCGCTCGCCGTCGTGCCCGCGCTGTGCGACAGCAGCCGGCGCAGCGTCACCTTCTGCTCCGTGGTGAACTCGTTGTCCGGCACCTTCCAGGAGACGAGCGTGTCGTTGATGTTCGCGTCGAGCGACCACTTGCGCTTCTCCGCGTGGTGCATCGCCGCCATCGCCGTCACGGGCTTGCTGATGGACGCGGCCTGGAAGAGCGTGTCGACGGTGACGGCCTCGCTGCCGCCCGCGTGCTTCACGCCATAGGCCTTGGCCCACACGAGCGCGCCCTTGTCGAACACGGCGATGCTCACGCCGGGCACGCCGTACAGCTCCATCCACTGCGTGAGCGACAGCTTGCGCGGCTCCTCGCCGGGAATCGTGATGGGAGAGAGGCCCTGCTCCACGCGAGCGATTCGAGCGGCCTCGCTGGGGCGGGCCAGCCACTGCGTCGTGGGCTCGCGGGTGTCGGCGGCGGTGAGGAGGCCCACGGCCACGAGGCCCGAGAGGGCCACGGAGACAAGGCGGGAGAAAGGTCTGCGGTGCATGGAGGGTTTCCTGGTGTGACTCGTGCGGGGTGACGCGTCACCTGAGCCCTACGAGTTTCCTCTGGGTCGCTTGCACTCGCCACGTCTTGCGTCGTCACGACCTGGTGGAAACCCCTGAGCAGGCGAGCGTCAGTGTCCCGCAATCCGCCGCGCGGGTGTCTCCGGGGTGACAGACACGCCCCGTCCCGCGCGCGCGGCGAATCTGGGAAGTCCCCGAGTCGAGAATGAAAGGACGGTCTCGATTTCCCAGCAGGGGGTGAGGCATGGGCGGCACGACAGCGATTCGAGGTGGCTCGCCGACGACTTCGTCGGGGGCCTCGGGAGCGGATGCGGCCCGACGTGCGGAGGAGGCTCGAAGGCGCGCGGAGGCCGCGAGGAAGGCAGCGGAGGCGGCGCGTCGAGCGGCCGAGGAGGCGCGAAGGGCAGCGGAGGCCGCGCGTCGCGCGCAGCAGAAGGCGCAGGCGGACGCGGCGAAGGCGAAGACGCGGGCCGAGGCGCCCGGGCAGACTCCGAAAGAGGCCAAGGCCTCCCGGAAGGAAGCGGTGGAGGCGCAGCGGGCGGAGAAGCTCTCCGCGCAGCGAGCGGCTCGGGCCGAGGAGGCGCGGCAGGACGCGGAGGAGAAGGCCGCGCGCTCCGCGCAGCGTGCGCAGGGCGCCATGCAGGAGGCGAACACGCAAGCCACCGCGCAGGGCCTGGCGCCACCGTATGACGAGCAGCGCCTCAAGGGCGTCACGTCCAATGCGGTGCGGGACACGTCGGCGTCGAGCTTCGAGGCCGCTTCGAGCACCGAGCTGCGCGACAAGCTCTTGGGCAACGTGTCGGCGCCTCCGGAGGCATCGTCGCTGCTCACGGAGGACGCGAAGGACGGCAAGGTCAACTGCCTGGATACGGCGGCGGACTGGGTGGACAAGGCGTCGCCGGAGCTGCTGGGGCGCTCGGAGATGGTCTTCCTGAAGGACCAGCGGACGGGGACGGAAGGGCAGACGGGGCACGTGGTGGTGCGCCAGGGTGAGCAGGTGTTGGACCCGACGACGAACAAGTCGTACGAGTCGCTGGACGCGTACAAGAAGGCGCAGCCGCAGTACACGGAAGCGGGCACGGTGTCGGCGACGGATGCGAAGCGCATCTTCGACACGCCGCCCGGCTCACCCGAGCGCGCCGCGGAGCTGGACAGGGCGAAGCTGTCGCCCGAGCTCCAGTCGATGATGGTCGCGGACGCGAGCGCGCCGGAGAAGGAGGCGTGGGACCGCTACGACGCGCACGTGAAGAAGGGCCCGCCGGATGTGACGGACATCCCGAACGGGGGCCTGCGCCAGGAGATTCGCGACGGCTACAACGCGACGACGCAGCGACTGAAGGAAGAGGCGAACAAGGCCACTGTCGACCGACTGCGGCAGGAGCTGGGCGCCACGCCCGAGGGCCAGAAGGCGCTCGCGGACCTGGATGCGCGCGGGGTCGAGGTGAAGGTGGTGGACGACGCGTCCTATCCGGAGCTGCCCGGCGAGAAGACGGACGGCTACGCGTTGCCGGGCAACGGAGACATCACGTTGCGGCGCTCGGCGGCCAATTCGGACGTGTTGCTGCGCGAGGCGCGGAACTCGGCGCGGACGCAGGAGCTGAAGTTGCCGGCGACGGCGGAGGACGGCAAGCGGCTGTCCGCGGCGGTGACGGAGCGCATCGACGCGAATCCGCGTCAGCCAGTGGAGTTCGAGGCCGATGGCATCCACGTCGTGGCGATGCGGAACGCCACGCCGTCCGTCGTCGAGCACGGGGGCAGTGCCTTCGACTTCCTGGGGGGTGGGCGGATGCATGTGCCCGGGGCCTCGCCGTCCTTCACGGACGTGGCGCAGAGCGAGGGCCGGCAGCCGGGGAGCGACACCATCGTCAACACCAGCTTCTATGACTTCGCCCTCTTCGGAGACAGTCCGGTGGGGCAGGTGATTGAGAACGGGAAGGTGATTGGGGGTGAGTCGTCACCGGACCGGTTCTATGCGGCGTGGACGTCGAGTGGCCTGAAGTTCGGGCAGGGAGATCCGCCGGCGGATTCGAAGGTGGCCTTTGGTGGCGCGGTGCCGGTCATCATCAACAACACGCCGTATGGCGACGGGAATCAGTACAAGCCGGGGACGTCCTCGGCGGCGCCGCTCACGGGAGACCCGGGGGCGTATGCGTCCGACCTGACGCAGCGGAACAACGAGAGCTTCAAGGCGCAGGACAAGCGGGGGACCGAGGTCGGGAAGGTCATCGTCGGTTACGACCGGGACACGGGCACGACGTATCTGGTCGCGCAGGAGGACGGCAAGAAGCCGGGCAAGACGCTCGCGGAGATTCGCGACTCGCTGGTGAAGCTGGGGGTGGATGACGCGGTGTCGTTCGACGGCTCGGACTCGGCCACGCTGGTGCGGGATGACCAGGTGAAGGTGGACCCTGGCGCCATCAAGGACCAGACCATTCCCTTCGGATTGAAGCTGAGCCTGCCGTGACGTGAGGCGCGCGGGGGCCTGGGTGTGGGCCGGGCCTCCCAAAAGTAATCCTGGATGTAACCGTGTGGGCGCTTCTGGCGAAGAAGGGGTGTCTGTCCCTCATCGCTCTCGGAGGAAGCGCCCATGAATTCGCTGACCAAGGTGGATGGCCGTTCGTCGATGCGCCAGCAGGGCCCGAAGACGGATGACGCGCAGCGCGCGGACGAGGCGCGCAAGCAGGCGGAGGCGGCAATCAAGGCGGCGAGGGCGGCGCAGGATGCGGCGAAGCAGGCGCGTCTGCAGGCCGAGGCCGCGAAGAGGGCGGAGGCGCAGGCCTCGCGGGCGCGGGAAGAGGCGGAGAAGAAGGCGAATGCTCCGAAGCAGACGCCGGAGCAGCGGGAAGCTTCGAAGAAGGCGCTCGCGGAGGCGCAGGCGGCGGAGAAGGTGGCCGAGGCGAAGCTGGCCCAGGCGAAGGAGAAGTACCAGGCCGCCGCGGCGAAGGAGCTCGAGACCGCCCGTCGCGCGGAGAGGGCCAAGCAGAAGGCGAATGAGGCGGCGGGCGAGGCGGGGCAGAAGCCGCCGTACGGCAACAATCCGGAGGTCGGGCCCAACGGGAAGTCGCGGTCGTCCTACGAGAGCGGGCAGGTCCGGCCGGACATGGAGAGGATGATGGGCCGGACGCAGTCCGCGAACGGCATGCAGTCCGACAGCACGATGCAATCCGCGTCGGGCATGCCGATGATGAAGCCCTCGGAGATGATGCAGTCCGTGAGCGTCTGAGCGCGGGCGAGCGCTCCCCACGTCACATCGGACTGGGAATCAGGGGGGCTGGGCCACGTCCTGGGGATTCACATAGGTGGATTCCCATTCAGAGATCTGCTCTCTGAAGGTGAATCGTTCCGCGCCCGTCATCTTCCAGACGCGCGTCAGTTGCTCCTGGAGGCGGGCCAACTCTTTCAGCGCGGCCGGAGGGACTGCATGGTTTCCCGCGCGTTGACTCAACACGTTCTTCCCAAGAGTGAGTCGCGCCTGCAGGTCGCTCAGATCCTTCTTCAGCCGCTCATCTTCCGGGGGGGCCGCTAGGAGTTGTTGTTGCAGTGCCTTGAGGGTACGTACTACTTCACGGACCTCGTTCGTGGTGTCGCTGTGCTGTGCTTGCTGGTGGATTTGAATCAGCGATGTCTTGATTTCGGGCCTGGCACCCGTTTCTTTCACCGTCGCCAGATAGGTGGCCTCCAACTCGTAGACCTTTGCGAGCAGGGACCGATTCGCAGCGGTCTCGCCAGTGCGAGGAAGGAAGGTGTCGGGAGGCGCTGGGGCCAACCGGGCGGGTGGAGGTGAAGGTGGTGTTTCCACCGCGCTCTTCGTGGCGGCAACCTGCGCTGGTGGTGTGGTGGAGGCGTGCTCCACTGGCGGGAGAGCCACCGCCGTTGATGCTGCTGCGGGCGCGCTGGCTCGGGCTCGCCGCGCCAGGACTTCGTCGAGCGTTTGAATAGAAGCTTCCTCAATCGCGCCTGATGTCGTGAGCGTCAGTGGCTCATCCTTTACGCGCGCTCTGCTGGCGCGCGGCTTTCCCGTGGCCAACAGCTTGGGTTTGCTCCCTGGCGTCACGGGGAAAACGACCACGGCCGCCGGAGCCAGGAGGAGCGACGAGTCCGATGTCGCTGCTTCCATCTCGATGTCCGGAGGTGGCTGCGCCTGCTCCTCGGCGACAGGTGTGGGCAGCACGGGCGCCGCCGCGACTTGAAGCGAGGGCGTGGGTGGGGAGTCGACCACCGCGTGGACTTCGACCGGAGTGCGTTGCGCGAACAGATAGACGCTGGCGCCACCCAGTCCAGCGAGAGCGCTCGCACCGACGACCCAGCCCCATCTTCCGCGCGCGGGTCTAGGCGGGGTGGGGCGTCGGTGCGACACCGTCTTTGCCTCGGGTTCTTCGGCTCTCCCGGTGGGGCTCGGTCTCCCAGGTGGAGGTATGGGACTGGGAGCGCGTCGCAAGGCTTGCCGCACAGCCTCCGCGGATTCGGGGCGCAGGGCAGGGTCCTTGGCGAGCAGGTGCAGGACGAGGGTGTCGAGTTCCGGCGGAACGGAGGGGGTTCGCGAAGAAGGGACAGGGGGCGGCTGCTCGACGTGGGCGAAGAGAATCTGGAACGGCTCACCCTGGAAGGGGCGGACGCCCGTCAGCATCTGAAACGCCATGACGCCGACCGCGTAGAGGTCCGTCGCGGCGCTGACCTCTTCTCCTCGTATCTGCTCCGGAGCCATGAACTCCGGGGTGCCGAGGATGGAGCCCTCCAGAGTGGTGGGACCCTCGTGCGAGCGCACGAGCTTGGCGATGCCGAAGTCGACCAGCTTGACGGAGCGGGGTCCTCCATCCAGGGGCTCGGCGAGGAAGACATTCCCAGGCTTCAAATCGCGGTGGACGATGCCCGCGCGGTGGGCGGCGCCCAGCGCGCCCATCATCTGGTCCAGAATCCAAACAGTCGTCTCGACATCGAGTCTGCCGTGTCGGCGGATGAAGGCGGAGAGCGAGTCACCTCGCAGCAACTCCATGATGACGTAGGGACGACCGTCCGGCAGGGTCCCGAAGCCGAAGATGTCGATGATGCCCGGGTGGCGTATGGCATTGACGGCCCGCGCCTCGATGAGCAGACGTTCCACCTGCTGCTGGGACACGAACTCCGCTCGCAAGACCTTGATGGCGACCTGCTTGCCAATCAGCGGGTGCGTCGCGCGATAGACCACGCCCATCCCGCCGGAGCCGATGCGCTCCTCGACGATGAATTCACCCACCTGGGCGCCAAGCAGCGTGTCGATGGAAGGGGCTGCCGGAGCGGCTTCAAACTTCAGGGAGTTGTCCCGAGCGGTCATCGGTAGGGGGCGCCTTGGGTGGGCCTACGCCTATCGCTGATAGAGCGTCGGCGCGTGAAGGGCCGGCGGGTCACTTCGGCGCGGCGCGGTCCAGCTCTGCTTTCCAGGCATCGAGTGCCCGGTGCACGTCCATGCGCTCCGTGGCGGTCTCCGCTTTCAGCGCGAGGCCGTGGAGGCGGACGAGCGACTCCTCGATGGCCAAGGGGATCTCATGCTTGGTCGAGCGCTCAAGGTACACCGCCTTGAAGTGGATGAATCGTCGCGCCAGCTTGTCGTCGCTGGGAGTCAGGGCAGGGGTCGTGAGCATCTCCAGCACGGGCCCCGGCGCACGAAGGGTCACCGTGGGCAGAGGGGGCGGCGTGGGCGCGGGAGTCGTGTCCGCTGGCGGCAAGGCGGCTCGCGAGATTGGCTGCGCTGACGAGATGGGTGGCACTGACGAGACTGGCTGTGCTGACGAGACTGGGGAGGTCGGCGGAGCGGTTTGCGGTGCGAGCTTGGAGGTCTGGAGTGTGCTCAGTTGTTTGGCCAGCGTGGTGATGGTCGAGCTTACCCGTGAGCTCTCGGCCTTCGTTCCCGCCTGGAGAGCGCGTGCGTGGACGAGCTTGAGCCCCAGTTCGAAGTCGGCGGAAGGGGCACGGCCCGAGGTCTGCTTCAGGTAGCGCTCCTCGAGGTTGTAGACGCGCTGGACCAGCTTGGAGTCCCAGGGTGTCGTCGTGCCGCGATGGAGAAAGGCGGCGGGGTGCCTCGGCGTGGTGGACGGCTCGTCGGAGACGGGCTGCTTGTCCGCGACGGAGGTGGCTGGCGGCGTGGAGGGCGCGGCCTTCTGCACAGCTAATGTGGTGGAGTCGTGCCCATGGGAGACTGCGGGTGTGGCGGAAGCCTTGAGCGCCATCGAGGCGGATGGCTGTGAGTTCCCCTCGGGGCCAGCAGGCGCAGCAGGAGGCTTGAGCGCGAGCGAGGTCGATGGTTGCGCGCGCTCCTCGACGACAGCGGGCGTGGGTGGAGTCGCGCCTTGCGAGTCGGGGCTCGGAGCGTTGGCCGCGAGATGTTGAGCGGAGGTGGGAGTGCCATCGGGTGCGGTGTCCGCGGAGGCCTGCTGCGTGGGAGGCGGCGGGACTGGAACGAGCGCGTGTTCCCGAGGCTTCTGACGTGGCGCATCCGCCGAGTGGGCAGTGGCCGCGACAGGCGTCGCCTCCAAGCCCGAGGTGCCTCCGGACTTCCAAGGCGAGAGGAGGAATGTCGCCGCCGCACCGGCGGTGAGGAGCGCGCCGCCGACCGCCATCCAGACGCGTCTGGGTCGTGCCGTGGGGCGGGCGAGCTTCCCCTTGGACCAGGTGGACTTCGTCTCGCTTTCGCGGGCGGCGGGCTGGAGGACGCCGGTGGGGCCGGTGCCGAGCGGAGGGAGGACAGTGGGTGGAACCCGTCTCAAGGCCTCGCGCACGGCCTCAGCGGATTCCGGGCGCATGGCGGGGTCCTTGGCGAGCAGATGCAGCACGATCGTGTCGAGCTCGGGAGGGATGCCGGGCGCCCGCGAGGAGGGAAGCGGCGGTGGCTGCTCGACATGGGCGAAGAGCACCTGGACCTGCTCACCCTTGAATGGGCGCTCACCGGTCAGCATCTGGAAGGCCATGATGCCGACGGCGTAGAGGTCGGTCGCGGAAGAGACGGTGGTTCCACGAATCTGCTCGGGGGCCATGTACTCGGGGGTCCCGAGGATGGTTCCGTCCACGGTGGTGGGGCCGTCGTGGTCCCGCACCAGCTTGGCGATGCCGAAGTCGACGAGCCTGACTGCGCGCGAGCCGTCGAGGGTCTCCGCGAGGAACACGTTGCCGGGCTTCATGTCCCGATGCACCACGCCCGCTTTGTGCGCGGCCCCGAGCGCCGAGAGAATCTGGTCGAGAATCCAGACAGTCGTGTTGGGGTCCAGGCGTCCGAGCTGCTTGAGGGACGTAGACAAGGACTGGCCGCGCAGCAGCTCCATGATGATGTAGGGCCGCGCGTCGGGCAGGCGTCCGAACCCGAAGATGTCGATGATGCCCGCGTGGCGGATGGAGTTGACGGCGCGCGCCTCGATAATCAGACGTTCCACCTGCTGCTGGGCGACGTACTCGGCGCGGAGCACCTTGATGGCGACTTGTTTGCCAATCAAAGGATGGACAGCGCGATAGACCACGCCCATGCCTCCTTCACCGATGCGTTCCTCGATGATGAAGTCATTGACCTGCGTCGAGATCAGCGAGTCATTGACCCGTGGACCTCGTTCTCCCCGCGTCGTCTGGCTCGTGTCCATCTGTTTGGGCGGACCCTAGTGCCGACGTGTGAGGCGCTTCAATGAAAACGAGGGGAAGGGGAAGAGGTGTTTGACCTGGGTGTGTCAGACATTGACCACATGGGATGCGGGAGGACTCTCCTGGAGCAAAAGAGACCCGCGGGACCTCTTCGTCTCATCGAGCAGGCAACTCGCGGAACGTGAGGCCCGTCAATGCCAGATAGAGGATCGCCTCTACGAAGCGCTCGGTGCCGACGACCATGGTCGCGAAGTTGCCCACTCGGAATAGGTCGATGTCGGTCGGAAGTGAGGTCACATCGAGGATGGGGGCCGCTGGCCGAGAGAGGGCGAACCGGCCGCAGGTCTGACAGGGAGGAAGGACATCGGCGGGGACGCAGTCAGGGTGCAGCCGGCCATGAGGCTCCAACTGGAGCTCCAGCAGCTCGGGTGGATTCTTCTTCCGTCAGCGCAGCTCCGTACGACAGCCCCTCAGCCCGAGTGGATGTTGCGCCTGGAGTCGTTCCAGCGCGTCGCGGTGCAGGAGCAGCACGTCGATGAGCCACACGAAGTCGGCCAGATTGCCGGAGGCGGTGCCTACCAGCGGACCGAATCTCGTACCGGGCGGTAGCGGGGCGTGCGTGGGTGCGAGAGACCGGACCTGTTCACGCAGGCGTGCGAACTCGATGAAGGGCTCGGGCCGGGCTCGTCCGTAGGCATGCTGTTCGGGATGCGATGAGAGGTCGACGCAGGGATACGTGTGGCCTGCTCCGCTCCAGGTGACGCCGCAGGTGTGGCACTTCGCTCCAGGCAGCTTCCACCTGTGCGCGCCGTGGACTTCGCCTCCGTGCTGCTCGGCGACTTCGTCGTCCTCACGTACCCAGAAGAACCGGCTCATCCGTGCTCACGCTCCGGGGCGGGTGGAACGAGCTGCTTGGGAGTTCCGTTCCAGCCACAGGTATCACCCTGGAGAGCCAGGGTGACGCACGAGTCCTCACCGGGGATGCGGCACGCCACCGCTGCCTCATTGCAGGTGGCTACTCCGGCTTCCCACCCGTCCGCTGCCAGAACTCACGGACCAGAATCGTGGCGAAGCGCGAGTCATTCAGGATGTACCGGCGCCACAGGCGCTTGGGTTCATTCACCAGGCGGTACAGCCACTCGAAGCCCGCATTGGCAATCCACTGCGGCGCGCGCTTCGCCGTGCCGGCGATGAAGTCGAACCCCGCTCCAATGCCAATCGCCACGGTGGGCCCCAGCTTCCCGGCCACCTGCGAAATCCACACCTCCTGCTTCGGGCTCCCCAGCGCCACGAAGAGCAGATGCGGGTCCTTCTCCCGAATCCTCGCCACAATCGGGTCGTTCTGCGCGTCACCCGCGTCCGTCTTCACCATCGGCGAGTCCCACCCCACCACCTCCACGCCGAACTGCTCGCCCACTTGCTTCGCCACCTTCTCCGCCACCCCAGGGCCCGCGCCGAGCAGGAACACCCGCCACTTGCGCTCCGCCCCCAGCTTCATCAGCGGGAGAATCAAGTCCGAGCCGGCGATGCGCTCGGGCAGCGTCACGTCCATCGCCTTCGATGCCCAGACAATCGGCATCCCATCCACCACCGAAATCGTGGCGCGCGAGTACGCCTCGCGGAACTGCGCGTTGTCCTCCGCCAGCACCACGTGGTCCACGTTGGCCGTGAACACGTAGCCGCCCTGGTGCAAATCGACCAGTCGGCCAATCTGCTGCACGGCGTCCTCGAACGTGAGCTGGTCGATGGCCAGCTTGCCAATGTTCAGGCGCGGGCGGCCCGTGGAAAACGGCGTCGGCTTCGGAGTCTCAGGGGTCGCGGCACTCATGGCTTCTTCACCGTCAAATCAAGCACTGTCATCGAGTAGGGCGGCAGCCGCTGCGTCAGCGTCCCCGCCGTCTTGCTTCCAGCCGTCTGCTCCAGGAATCCACCCGGCGCGCCCGAATACCCCAGCACGCGCGCACCCTCGAGCGTCCCACAACCCTTCAGCTCCACCTTCGCCTGCGCGGCCTGGTCCGGGTCGAAGTTCAACACCACCGCCACCAGCTTCGTCCCCGACTCGTCTCGCGAGGCGAACACGCTGGTGCCCTCCTCCGCCTTCGCCGACACCCAGTAGTCCTGGAAGCGTCCACCGCGCCCGTCGAAGTCCCTGAACGCCCTGAACGCCCAGAACACCGGGCTGCCATTCGTGGGGTACTGCCAGAAGTACGCGGAGTAGATGTTCTCCTGCGCGAAGCGACCCAGCGCCTCGGCCTGCGCCAGTCCGCCGCTCATGTGGCCGAACGCGCCGAAGTTGTACTCGCCGATGGAGATGCTCCGCCCCGGGTAGTTCTGGGCAATCCACTCCTTGAGGCGCGGCAACAGGCGCACCGGCTCCGCAATCCAGGACTCGTCCTTGTACGTCGGGTCCCACAGGCCCCGCGTCGACCGGATGCGCCGCGCGTTCGTCTCCGGGTCCGTGTTGCCTTCCAACCCCACGCCGACGTTCGTCTGCGGGTAGAAGTGCACGTCCACCACGTCGAGGATGCGCACGCCCGTCTTCTTCTCGTGCTCGCGCAGCTGCCGCAGGTACCACGGCAACAACGGCACATCCCCGTGCGCGCGGCGGTCCGAGTGTGGTGCCTTGCCCGGCGCGAAGTCCGCGGCCGACCACAAGTAGTTCGTCCAGCCCCACTCGGCCGGGCCCGCGATGAGCGCGTCCGGGTCCGCCTTCCGCACCGCGGTGCCGTACGCAATCGTCCGGGACAACAGCCCGTCGTACGTCAGCGGCTCCGGGAAGACATCCCGGTGCGTCGAGTTCCAGAGCATGGGCTCGTTGTCCAGGATGTACATCCGGACGTTGCGCTCGCCACCGCGCGCGATGTCCCGCTCGCGGATGGTGCGGACCCACTCGGCGACGAACTCGGGCGAGGCCTCGGTGCTCGTCTGGGAGGGCGCGCCCGGCTTCAGCGGGGTGCCGTCGCGCGTGACGCCGTTGCCGGAGCCGTTGTCCTCGCCGCGCTGCGGACCGAACTTCGACACCGGGAAGCCCACGGACGTCGTGTCCTTGGCCACCCAGCCGAGCAGCGGCACCGTGACGGCGGACATCATGCCGTGCTTGCGGTTGGAGTCGATGAAGTCCTGGTAGCCCAGGCCGATGTCCACGTTCTGGAAGAACCAGTCGTTGGCCGTGTTCCACGCGCCGCCCAGCTTCCAGTTGTAGCGGGACGTGGGGTTGCCGCCCCAGCGGCGCGTCGTCGCGCCCATGCGGTACTGGTGCTGGTCCTTCTTCTCGCGCAGGCCATCCATGGCGATGCCGTAGATGAGCGGGCTGATGCGGTGGCCCGGCGCGGTGCAGTCGATGGTCAGCTTCGTCTCGCGACCGGTGCCCTTGCCCGTGCGTCCTCCGCCCGCGGCGAGCGCGGCGGCGACCTCGGGAGGCAGCGGCACCAGCGACACCTTGTCGAAGAGCACCCAGTCGCGCCCCACGTCCTTGGACGCGCGCAGCACCACGCGGTCGAACGCCTCGCCACGCGGGTTGAGCAGCTCCATGGGGATGAGGATTTCCGCCCACTCGCCGTCCTTGCGGACCTGGAGCTCGGAGGTAATCGGGATGCGCGGGAAGGAGGTGGAGCCCTGCGCGTCCAGCCGCACCTCCAGGAACTCGCCGTAGGACTCGGGAGCGCTGAGGCGCAGGGACAGCGCGCCGAACGAGCCCTCCAGCTTCGGGCGGTACAGAATCCACCCGCCATAGTTGAACAGGCGCATGCGCGCCGGAGCGCCCCGAGGCAGCTCGCGCTGCGCCCAGCCGATGTCCTTCCACCCGGTGCCCAGGCCCCCGTCGTAGAGCGTCTCCAGCGTGGCGGCCTTCTCCGTCGGCGCCGCTCCGGCTGCGGGCTTGGCGTCGCCCGTCGCCTGCTGTGCCGCGGGCTTCGCGTCGCCCGACTTCTGCGCCGAGGGCTTCGAGTCGCCCGTCGTCTTCTGTGCCGAGGGCTTCGCATCGCCCGTCGTCTTCTGTGCCGAGGGCTTCGAGTCGCCCGTCGTCTTCTGTGCCGCGGGCTCCGCGCCGGAGCCACCCGTGCCGTCAGCCTGGAGTCCCCGCGCCACCGCCACCGAGCCACCGGCCACGAGCGCGCACGTCAGCACGGCCGCGCCCGCCTTGCTCCGCGCACCCTTCACACCGTCCACCATGAGTGTCATCTCCCCCGGGCCCGCCTTGAGGCGCGCCTCACAGCACCACGTCGTCGGTGTCCTTGCGCGGGAAGACGCGGGCGGGAATGCCCACGGCCACGCTGTCCGGCGGAACGTCCTGGAGCACCACCGCATTCGCGCCAATCCGCGAGCGCGCGCCAATGCGGATCGGCCCGAGGATGCGCGCCCCGGCCCCAATCCACACATCGTCCTCGATGGTCGGGTAGCCGTTGTCCTTGGCGGTGCCCACGGTGTTGTTGCCGTAGAAGCGCACCCTGTCGCCGATGCGCGCGTCGCCGCCGATGACGATGCCCAGGCTGTGCACGAAGTACACGCCCTTGCCGAGCGTGACGTCCTTGCCAATCTCAATCCCCATCACCGCCGTCTGCGCCACGCGCAGCACGTGGTTGACCAGGGGGATGTGGTAGTCGAGCGCCGCCTCGCGGGCGCGGTTGAGCGCGGTGATGCGGTACGAATCACTGGTGAGCACCATCCGCGCGATGGACTTCGCGCCGGTGTCGCCGTTGGCGGCCTGCGCCAGCTCCAGTGCATCGGAGATCAGCGCGCCGAGCATCGAGCGCTTCGACTTCATGATGTTCATCGACTCCCTCCGCCCTGAAGGTAGCGAGCAACCTCGCGGGCGATGCCAGTCCATCCACCGGCCTCGTTGCGAGCGCCGCGCAGGTACTCCATGCCATACACCACCGACGTGCCAGCGAACGCGGCCTTCTCCAGCCCCAGCCTGTCCGCCGCCTTCGCCGCGCTCATCACCGCGCCCGTCAACAGCCGAGTGGCCTGGGGCGCGACGACGGTGGCCGCGAGCAGCGGGCGCGCCAGCGGGTTCGTCTCGAACAGGAGCCGCCACGGATTCACGCCGCGCACGTCCGGGTGCTTGCGCGCCACCTGCGTGTCGAACATGCCGTAGCGGTGCGCGCGCTTGAGCCAGCGCTCGAAGGACACGTGGTCGCTGCCGTGCAGCACGTACGCGTCGCTGGCGAAGACGAACGAGCAGCCCGCCTTCTCCAGGCGCACGCCCAGCTCCACGTCCTCGGACTGGCCCAGCGACTTGTCGAAGCCGCCCACGCCCACGTAGTCCGCGCGGTGGAAGGACACGTTGCCGGTGTACAGGTGGTTGCCGTGCGCGCGCGCTCCGGGGACGGAGAGCTCCTCCGCCATGCGGTGGTTGAGGTACGCGTACCAGCGCTCGAACAGCGGCATGTCGCCAATGGACGGGTCCGGCCGGATGCGGCCGAGCACCACGTGGCGCGAGCCCTCCGGGTGGTGCGCCAGGTGCCGCTCCAGGAAGTCGTTGGCCACCTGCATGTCGTCGTCCGTGACGAGGACGACCTCCCCGCGCGCGGCCAGCACGCCCCGGTGCCGGGCTGCCGCGGCGCCCGCGTTGGCCTGCACCTCCACGCGCAGGGCGTAGGGCAGCTTCGCGGCGAGGGCGAGCAGCGGCTCCTTCACCGGCTCCTTGGAGCCGTCGTCCACGACGACGACTTCGAACCGCTCGGGCGCGAGCGTCTGCGTGGCGAACTGCTCCAGCAGTCGGGAGATGAGGGGGAGCCGGTTGTAGGTGGCGACGACGACGCTGAGACGGGGCGACGGGGCGTCAGAAGACGTCATGGCTTCTTCTTCCTGGACGACGAGGCCCGGCCCTTCTTCTTCGGCCGAGGGAAGGTGACGCTGCCCACGAAGCGCTCCGCGCCGATGAACTCCATCGTCTTGCGGGCCGAGCCGAAGTCCGTCTCTCCCAGGGTGACGCACAGGAGGACGCCGTCGGAGGCGAGCGCCAGGGGGAGGCTCGCGGGGCGGGTGAGGACGGAGTCGATGACGGCGATGACTCGCTCACCCCGGGCGACGCGCTCGCGCAGCTCCAGCACGCGGCGAGGCGCGTCCGCGGGGGAGATGCCGGTGGCGTCCTCCAGGTGGATCTTCTGCGTGGCCGCGTACGGGGCGCCGGCCTCCAGGATGGCGGTGGCCGCCTCCAGCGCGGGGGCGCCCGGGTGGGCGGGGACCACGGTGAGCCAGGCCCAGCCGGTGCGCTCCAGGGCGAACCACAGCCGTTGCAGCGCCGGGGAAGGCACGGTGCTGTCGGGAACCTCGGCGTCCGAGGGAGTGGAGGGTGCGCTGGAATCGGCCATGGAGCGCCGCCCGGTATAGCGCAACGCATGGCGTCGGCCCAACGACCTGCCCGGGCGGGCAGGGGAGCGGGTGTCTATCGACCTGCCCCCGGTGATTTCCGGGGCTCGCCGCCCGGGGAGCGTGGGGGCGTGGGGGCGGGCGTGTTATGGAAAGTTCGTGCAGAAGATTGGTTATCTCATCCCTGAGTTTCCCGGACAGACCCACATCTTTTTCTGGCGAGAGCTGCAGGCGCTGCCGGGCAAGGGCGTGACACCGGAGCTGGTCTCCACCCGTCCCCCGCCCGCGCGCATCATTTCGCACAGTTGGGCGCGTGAGGCGATGTCCCGCACGGAGTACCTGTCACCTCCGGGGCCCCTGGGCGTGCTCAAGGCCGCGGCGGAGGTGGCTCGCGCCATGCCCACGGGGTGGGCCCGCTGCCTGGCGTCCATCGCCCGCGCGGAGGGGCTGGACGCGAAGGGGCGCGCGCAGTTGCTCGCCTTCGCCGTCATGGGCGGGCGGCTCTCGTCGCTGGCGCGGGAGCGCGGGTGGTCGCACGTGCATGTGCACTCGTGCGCCAACGCCGCGCACGTGGCCATGTTCGCCCATCTCCTGTCGGGGCTGACGTACAGCATCACGCTGCACGGGCCGCTGGACGACTACGGGCCGAACCAGAAGGAGAAGTGGCGGCACGCGAGGTTCGCCTTCGTCATCACGAAGAAGCTCCTGGGCGAGGTGAACGAGGAGCTGGCCGGACACCTGCCCCCGCGCATCGAGCTGGCGCCCATGGGCGTGGAGCTGAGCAAGTTCAACCGCTCGGTGCCGTACGAGGCGTGGCGGGGCGAGGGCCCGCTGCGCATCTTCTCCTGTGGCCGCCTCAACCCCTGCAAGGGGCACGCGGACCTCATCGACGCGGTCGGGATGCTGCGGGCGAAGGGCCTCGACGCGCGGCTCGCGATTGCCGGCGAGGACGAGGCGGGCGGCACCACGTACCGCAAGGTGCTGGAGGCGAAAATCGCGGAGACGAAGCTGGGCGACGCGGTGACGCTGCTGGGCGCGGTGGGCGAGGACAAGGTGCGGGGCGAAATCGAGCACTCGCACATCTTCGCGCTGGCGAGCCTCCAGGAACCGCTGGGCGTGGCCATCATGGAGGCCATGGCCATGCGCGCGCCGGTGGTGGTGACGGGCGCGGGCGGCGTGAAGGAGCTGGTGGACGACGGCGTGGACGGGCTGCTCGTGCCGCCGCAGGAGCCTCGGGTGCTCGCGGAGAAGCTGGAGCAGGTGGCCCGGAATCCGAAGGAAGCCGAGCGCCTGGGCGAGGCCGGCCGCCGCAAGGTGGAGACGCAGTTCAGCAGCGAGCGCAGCGCGGACATGCTCGCGCTGATGCTCCAGCGCGCGGTGGTGTAGTCAGCGCCGCGCGGCGGGCGGGTGCACCGGCGCGCGAGGAGGCAGGCTCGGGCGGGGAGGCTCGGAGGGACGTGGGAGCGCCCTCCTGGAGCCGCGCCGCTGGCTGACAGGGGGCGGCCTTGGGGACCCGTGCCGCTCAGTCGCCCGTGCCCTGGCCACGCGCCCGTCGATGTTCCGGACAGGAGAGCGTGCCGACGCGTCCCTGGCTCCATACCCTTGTGTCTGAACCGTCGGAGTCCTCGTGCTCCGTCGAGTGCTGGGCGACCGGGCGACCGGACCCAGGCTCGTCGGAGGCGAGACGGGCCGAGGCGTCGTGGAGGACTGCTCTTTGGGGCTCCGCTGATTACTGCGATGGGGACCTCGGGAGAGAAGGGAGGATCGGCCTTGGAAGGCACTGAGCAGCTCACCCCTCGCGCTCCCGTCCAGGTGGAGCCACACAGCACCAGCATCCTGCTCGTGGATGACCATGCCTCGAACCTGTTGGCGTTGGAGGCCATTCTCGAGCCGATGGGCCAGCGCCTGGTGAAGGCGTCGTCGGGAAGAGAGGCCCTGCGGTGGCTCTTGCGTGAGGACTTCGCGCTCATCCTCCTGGACGTGCAGATGCCGAGCATGGATGGCTTCGAGACGGCTCGCATCATCCGGCAGCGGGAGCGCACCCGCTATACGCCCATCATCTTCCTCACCGCGCATGGGCGCGACGAGGCGAACCTGGTGCATGGGTATGCGGCGGGCGCGGCGGACTACGTCGTGAAGCCGTTCCATCCGGACGTGCTGCGCTGGAAGGCGGAGTCCTTCGTCGCGCTCCACCTGAGGCAGCGGGCCTTGCAGCGGCAGGAGGCGGCGCTGTGGGAGCGCGAGCGGAAGGTGCTGGAGCGACACGGCGAGGAGCGGTTCCGCCGGGTGCTGGACTGCATGCCTCAGTTCGTCTGGGCGCTGCTGGCGGACGGCACCATCAGCTACGCCAACCGGGGCTGGCTGGACTACGCGGGGCTGTCGCCCGAGCAGGCTCGCCAGCGCGAGGAGAACCTGCGCTGCTTCCATCCGGAGGACGTGGCGCGCGTGCAGCTCACCTGGAATGCCCTGCGGCGCTCGGGGCTGCCCAAGGAGCAGGAGTACCGGCTGCGCCGCGCGACGGACGGAGAGTTCCGGTGGTTCCTCTGTCGCACGCTGCCGGAGCGGGACGAGGTGGGGCGGCTCGTCGGGTGGATATCGACGGCGACGGACATCGACGACGCGCGGCGCGCGGTGGAGTCCCTGCGGGCGACGAGCGAGGCGAAGGACATGTTCCTCACCATGGCGGCGCACGAGCTGCGCACGCCGCTGCAGGCCGCGCGGAGCTATGCGGACCTGGCGAAGGTGAAGGCGGCGGCGGAGCTGACGCCGCACGTGGACCGGGCGCTGGAGGGCATCCATCGCAGCGTGAGCCGGATGGCTCGACTGGTGGAGAACCTGCTGGATGTGGGGCGGCTGCAGCGGGGGGACCTGCGCCTGGACGAGAACGACGTGGACGTGGGCGTGCTCCTGCGCGACGTGGCGAAGCACTTCGAGCCCCTGCCGGAAGGGTGGAGCATCGAGGTGTCGGCACCGGAGGGCCTGTCGCTGCGGGCGGACGGGGAGCGGTTGGACCAGGTGTTCAGCAACCTGGTGTCGAATGCGCTGCGCTACTCGCCGGACGGAGGGGCCATCCACCTGGTCGCGAGAGCGGAGCCCGGGTGGGTGCACGTGGAGGTGAAGGACCATGGGCTGGGGATTCCCCCGGACCGGCTGGAGAGCATCTTCGAGCGCTTCGGCCGCGCGCATGGCGTGGCCTACGGCGGGCTGGGGTTGGGGCTGGCCATCGCCCGGGGCGTCGTCGAGCGCCACGGAGGACGCATCTGGGCGGAGTCGGCGGGCCGCGTGGGCGAGGGCAGCACGCTCCACATCCTGCTGCCGAGGTCCTTGAGTTGATGCCCGCGCGGTGACGCGGCCGTGTCAGCCGTGCCCTGCCCGAAATGTCGGAGCGCATTGGTATGGGTGATGACCACTCAGGTGGTTTTTGCGCCCGTGCCGGAGGGCTGCGATGGGTCGTGGTTGGGTATTGGTGGTGTGTCTGGGGTTGCTCTCGGTGACGGGTTGCTCGACGACCCGGGTGGTGCGTCTGGACACGGGCACGGGTTCGCCCAAGGTCCACACGCCGAGCGAGGGCGCGAGTCCCGTGGAGCTGGACGAGGACGAGTTCACGGAGGCGGTGGAGCGGCTCGCGCGGGACGTGAGGCCCTTCGCGCATCCGTTGCGAGAGGCGCGGCAGCGCTTCGGCGTTCCCGAGCGGGGCGGCGTGTATCTGTATGAGGGCCGCAGGCTCGTCCCGGTGGGGGAGGATGGGGACGACGCTTCCTCGCCCCAGTTGCTGGAGTCGTATGCGGACGAGGTGCTGACGCGGGACTACGGGCGCTGGTGTGAGCGGGAGCACCAGGGGGGTGACTGTCTGCGCCTGTTGGAGGAGGGGCCGTTGTTGGGGAGTGATGGCAGGTACGCGCTCGCGCTGGCCATCGCGATGGAGGGGGTCTGGGAGGAGACGGGCGAGGCGCTGGAGGGCCTGGCGGATGCACACGCGGTCCGCGCTACGCTGACGGCGTCGGTGGCGATGTACCTGCTCCTGTGGTCCTTGCCGGAGCCGTTGTCGACAGGGATGGCGGCGTTGCTGACGGCGACGGCGATGGCGTACCTGGGCGTGGACACGATGTGGCGGGTGTTGGATGCGTGGGTGGTGATGGTGCGGCGGGTGGATGCGGCGCGCACGTTCGAGGAGCTGAGCGCGGCGGGTGAGGCGTACGGAGAGGTGTTGGGGGAGAACGCGGCGCGGGTCTTCGTGCTGCTGGCGACCGCGGCGGTGGGACGCACGGCGGGGCTGGCGGCGAAGGGGGCGGAGTTGCCGGGGTCGGCTCGGGCAGCGGCGGCCGTCGAGGGGCAGGCGGGCTTCGCCTTCAGTGCGTTGCAGAGCGTGGAGTCAGTGGCGCTGACGACGGAGGGCTTCTCCGTGGTGCTGGCACCTGGTGTGCGCGGTGGTCCCAGGAGGCTTCAACCGGCGGCTCGGTGATGCGACCCAGGTGGGCGTACCATTGAGCCCCACGAACCAGGGTCAGGACGAGGCAGCGGTGGACTTGGAGTCGTCGGCGAGGTCCTGGAGTCGCTTCTTCATCGTCTCCCGGAGAAGCCGTGTCTCCCGTTCATCGAAGCCAATCTCATCGAGCCGCTCGAGCCATGGCGTCGCGGCGGCACAGAGCTTGTCGAGCTGCTTCACGAGGGCGCCTTCCTTCACCCCGAAGCGAGTACCGAACGCGAGGAAGTGGGCCCGCTTGAGGTTGTCGTCCCGGCCTTCGAACTTCAGCGCCATGCGCGTGTCGCCATAGGGCCTCGTGGTCAGGAGGTCATAGGCCGGAGATAGTCGGAAGCCATCCACCAGACTGTCTTCGAGGATGCTCACGTTCTTCGCGTGGAGGTCTCCGTTGCCGATGACGTAGCTGAAGGCGAGGAGCAGGAGGAAGCGGGCCATGTCGGGGATGGGCGCCGCGCATGTGTCCTGGATTCCCTCGGCGATGTCGGAGCAGGGGATGCGGTACTTGTCCGAGGGATAGCGGTCGAGGAACTGGCAGGCGTCCTCCTGGTGGAGGCGATGGAAGCGTTTCTCCTTCTTCAGCCAGACCCGATCGAAGCGCTGCACGAGGAGACCGGGGTTCTTCTCCCTGTCGTGGACGAGTCGGGTGCTGGCCACCTTGAGGCCACAGTCCTGGGCCATGCGCATGAAGAAGTGCTCGTTCTGTACGAGCTGCGGCTTGTCTGGAGGATTCAGCTTCAGGACGTAGGCATGTCGCCCGGCTGGCTTGAGGGGGAAGGAGATTGTGGATGCGGAGACCTTCTCCTGGACGCCGGGGATGGTGGGCTCCTCCTGGCCCTCCGCTGTTCGAGCGAGGCTCTGTGCGAACAACTCAGAGAAGAGAAGCTCCTCCGTGTTCAGCCGCTCCATGGGCGACGGTTGCGTTGATGGCTGCTCTCCTTGAGGGACCACCGAGAGGTCGCCGATGGTGTCGGCCCCCGAGGCCACCAGCAGGCTGAGCAGGTCGTCCTCCGACGTCTTCACGCGCTGGTGCAACACCCGTAGACGAAGCCCTTCGGGCAGCAGGCCCGCGAAGTAGGTGTGGAGGTTCGTGCCCAGCGTCTCGGTACGTCGACGCTGATAGGGAAGGTGGACTGCCGCTCCCCCCGGCTGTTGTCCGTGCCGTGCGAAGAAGGCCTCGTCGTATTCGAAGACAGACCCATGGGTCGTTCGGGTGATGGTCCCGACGAGCGTTGACTCCCGCCACACGGTGGCGACTTGGACATCAGTGGGGCGCATCGCGCAGTTGCTCGCTCACATGCAGGCGTTGGTTTCCTCGTTCGATTGCAAGTTGGAGTCCCAGGACGTTGAGCACGTCGACAAGCTTGTCGAGTCGAAGGGTCGACTTGCGACCGCTCTCCACGTCGTAGATGAAGACAGGTCCACACCCGGCCAGGTCGCTCAGCTCGATTTGCGTGAGGCCCAGCCGCTTGCGCTGGGTTCGAACCGCTTGGGCGAGCACTTGAAGCCAAGGGTTCTCATCAGGTGGTCCATCCGTTCGCATGGGTTTCCAGCGCTCCTGCGGACCCCTCGGTTCAATCGAAAATCCATCCGCTCGAATGGAATCTAACGTCGAGGCGTCTCATCGCCACAATTCATGGCTATTTTCCATTAGATTGAATGGATTCTGACTTCTTTGGGGGCGGCTCCAGGGCCACGGGGCAGTCGCCGCATCTCTGGAGTTGATTGCAGTCAGGTGCTCAACCGTGGCGCTGAAGTGACCTGAGTGAAACGACCGAACTGGCTTCACGGATCCGGCGAGGTTCCGCGGATCTCCAGCCCTCTCGGTTCTAGCTCGTGCGCGCCTTGACCTCGGGTCCTTCCGTCCGGGGAGAGGATCCTCGCATGGTAGGTTGCGCCCCCCTCCGCACCGTCAGGAACCATGGCCGCCCCCGCTTCGTCCGTCACCGCCGTCCTCGTCGCGTTGAGCGGAAACCTGCTCGTCACCGTCGTGAAGTTCGCCGCGTTCCTGCTGTCCGGCTCGGGGGCGATGTTGTCGGAGGCCATCCACTCGGCCGCTGACACGGGCAACCAGGTGCTGCTGTTCCTGGGCCTCAAGCGCGCCGCTCGCGAGCGCGACCAGGACTTCCACTACGGCTACGGCGGAGAGCGCTTCATCTTCGGCATCCTCTCCGCGTCCGGCATCTTCTTCGTCGGCTGTGGCGTCACCGTCTACCACGGCCTCCAGTCCCTCCTGCATCCGCACCCGGCGGAGCTGGGCCCCGTCGTCTTCGGCGTGCTCGGCCTGTCGTTCCTCATCGAGGGCGGAGTGCTCCTCTTCGCCGTGCGCGGCATGCGCAAGGCCGCCGCTGGAATGCCCTTCGGGCGCTACGTGCGAGAGAAGGCCGACCCCGCCGCCGTGGCCATCCTCCTGGAGGACGGCGCCGCGGTGCTCGGCCTGGTGCTGGCCACGGCCGGCATCGGGCTGGCGTACGTCACGGGCAATCCCATCTGGGACGCGCTGGCCTCGCTCACCGTGGGCCTCCTGCTGGGCCTCATCGCCATCTACCTCATGGTGGCGAACCGCTCGCTGCTCCTGGGGCGAGCGGTGCCCGAAGACGTCGAGCGCCGCTTCGTGGAAATCGTCCGGGCGCGCGGCAGCGTCGCGGACATCCATGACGTGAAGACGCGTCAGCTCACTCCAGAGGCCTTCACCTTCAAGGCGGAGGTGCGCTTCAGCGAGTCCTTCGTCGCCACGCGGCTGGCCGAGGCCATCCCCTCCAACATGCCCATCGCCGGAGCGCAGCGCTCCCTGGCGCTCCAGGACGTCGCCGCCCACCTGATTCGCTCGCTCAGCGAGGAGGTCGATGCCATCGAGGCCGACATCCGTCAGGCCATCCCCGAGGCGAAGCACATCGACCTGGAGCTGGAGCACCTCGCCGCCGCGCCTGGCACGGCCCAGGCGGCGCCCGGCGTGGTGGCCGCCCGAGGGACCTGAAGGCACCGACGTCACGTGGACAGGGCCCGTGCGTTGAGGCTCACACTCGGGCGCGCGGATGTCCGCCATCCCGCGTTTGAGGTGTCCCCACCTCGGGGGCCGTGCTTGAACGCGTCCCTGGTGCGAGGCCGGGTTCCCGTCCGCGCGAGCAGGGAGGCGAGCCGTGGCCCCCGAGTCGGACCCCATCCACGAGGACGAGCTGCGCGACGCGTGGCCCGTGCTCGCGCCCCGGGACAGGGTGGAGGGCTTCCGGCTCCTGCCTCCGGCGAGCGCTGACGACTTCTTCCTCTCGCTCTCCACCAACGACCAGGCCGGGCTCCTCCAGGCCCTCGCCCCCGGCGAGCGACGCCACTGGATGCGCGTGCTGCCCCCGGACGACGCCGCGGACGTCATCCAGCGCCTCCCCGCCGAGGAGCACGGGGCCTTCCTCGCCCTGCTGGACGACACCTCCCGCCGCGAGGTGCTGGTGCTCCTGGCCTACGCCGAGGACGCCGCTGGCGGCTTGATGAACCCGCGCTTCGTGCGCGTGCGTCCGGAGCTGGGCATCGACGAGGCGCTCGGCTACCTGCGCCGGCAGGCCCGCGAGCAGGTGGAGACCATCTACTCCGCCTACGTCCTGGACTCCGAGCAGCACCTCTTGGGCGTGGTCTCCCTGCGCCAGCTCTTCCAGGCCGCGCCTGGGAAGACGGTGCGCGACATCATGCGCACCGACCTCGTCACCGTGAAGGAGGATGCCCACCAGGAGGGCGTGAGCCACCTGTTCGCGGAGCACGGCCTGTCGGCCATTCCCGTGGTGGACGCGCAGGGACGGATGAAGGGCATCGTCACCGTGGACGACATCGTCAGCGTCGTCCAGGAGGAGGCCACCGAGGACATCCAGAAGGTGGGCGGCATGGAGGCGCTCGACGCGCCCTACTTCGAGGTGGGCTTCTTCGCCATGGTGCGCAAGCGCGCCGGCTGGCTGCTGGTGCTCTTCGTGTCGGAGATGCTCACCGCCACCGCCATGTCCAAGTACCAGGACGAAATCGCGCGCGCCGTGGTGCTCAGCCTCTTCGTGCCGCTCATCATCTCCTCGGGCGGCAACTCGGGCAGTCAGGCCACCACGCTCATCATCCGCTCGCTCGCGCTGACGGAGGTGCGGCTGCGCGACTGGTGGCGCGTGCTGCGGCGGGAGCTCCTGTCCGGCCTGGTGCTGGGCGCGGTGCTCGGCACGGTGGGCTTCCTGCGAATCACGCTCTGGCAGCACCTGTTCCACAGCTACGGCGAGCACGCCGGGCGAGTGGCGCTGACGGTGGGCTTGTCCGTGCTGGGCGTGGTGACGTGGGGGACGCTGTCCGGGGCCATGCTGCCGTTCATCCTGCGTCGGCTTGGCTTCGACCCGGCGAGCGCCTCCGCGCCCTTCGTCGCCACGCTGGTGGATGTCAGCGGCCTGGTCATCTACTTCACCACCGCGGAGCTGCTCCTGCGCGGCACGCTGCTGTAGCGGCCGTCAGCTCCGCTTCGCCAGCGCGGGCGCCGCGTCGTCCGGGTTCTCGTAGACGATGACGCCCGGGGGCGGCTCGGGGAGGGCGGGGGTGCTGGGCAACAGCGCGCTGCTCGGCATGGGCCACGCGCCGGTGGCCACGGCGAGCTTCCCCGACGTCACCACGCATATCGACGTAAGGAACGTGCAGATGTACGAGATGATGCCCATGTCTCCGAACACCTGATTGATGTAGCAGACGAGGGCGCCGACGATGACCATGGCGGCGGTGCGGTGCTCGGCGACGTTCGAGCGATGGTAGGAGCGCACCGCGAGGTAGATGGTCACCACCAGGTACATCCACACGCCCGTGTAGCCGACCATTCCCCCGAAGGCGAACAACCCCAACAGGGAGTTGTGCGGGTGGTAGCGGTACTGGGGAAACACGAAGGCGATGTTGGGCAGCGGAATCGGCTCCAGGAACTCATGGCCGTAGCCGGTGCCGAGCAGCGGGAACTGGGTCCACGTCGCGATGACGTCCAGGTTCTCGATATCGCGGTAGTCCAGGTTGCCTTCGCCACCCTCACCGTCGATGAGCGAGCGGACCTTGTGCACGGGCGCGAAGGCGCCGCCGCGCGCGTTCCACCCCACCGCGAAGTAGACGACCATCAGCGGGGCCAGCAGCACCATGCCGCGCGTGAAGGTGCGCTTGATGGGGGGCCACGGGGTGATGAGGTAGCCGGCCATGAGACAGCCCACGAAGCTGACGTAGGCGAGCCGCCGGTCGTTGTACATCATGCCCATGAAGATGCAGAGCATGAGGAGCAGCCCGCGCAGCGCGTGAGCGCCCTTGGGCTTCTCCAGGAAGCGCATCGTCGCCACCAGCAGGGCGAAGTTGAACGTCATCGAGTCCGAGTGACACGTGGTGTACTCGACGAAGACGCCCATGGAGGGCACGACGATGGCGCCGAAGTAGACGCTGATGGCGGCCTTGGTCAGCCCCGCGGCGATGACAGCGCGCGCGAAGATGGGCCAGTCCTCCGGCCCGCGCATCGCATAGTGATACATGGCGACGATGAACGGCATCATCGCGGCCTGGTGCCACTGCCACAGCGAGTTCTTGAAGTCCCCGCCGCGCATCACCCCGCGCACCTCCATGAAGAGGATGGCGATGAGGGACAGCGTCACCACGGCGATGAGCGGCCGGGGCATGGGCAGCGCGGGCGGGTCGATTTTCGACTTCGTCACCCGCCGGTACATCGCCAGCCCCAAGAGGCCGACGATGAGCACGTCGACCAGGGGGAAGCGCAGGGCGCCAATCTTGGTGATGTAGCTGAGCTGGGCGAAGAGCAGCTCACCCAGGGGGTGGAGCGGTGAGGGCCAGAAGCCGGACTGGGGGCGCTCGGGGACGTAGTCCACGGCGAGGACCAGGTAGGTGACAATGAGGACCGGGTAGCGGACCGGGACTTTGAGAATCAGCCAGACGACGCCCACCAGCAGGGCTGGGGCCAAAGCGACCACAGGGTGAAGGAGGGCCCCTCCCACGGTGGCGAGCACCAGGAAGCCAAGCAGCGCCACGAAGCGCAGGTAGGAGGGGCGGTCCGGGGCGTACGTCACGACGCGGTGGAGGCTACATCTGGAGGGCCGGTTGGGATAGATGAAGCCTCACGTATGCCTGCTCCCAGACCACGCGTCCTTCTGATTGCCGAGCTGTGCAACCCCGACTGGGTGAGTGTCCCGCTGGAAGGCTGGTCGCTCTACCGCGCGCTGGCCGAGGTGGCGGACGTGCACCTCGTCACCCACGTGCGCAACCGGGAGAACATCCTGAAGCAGGGGGTGCAGGAGGGCTCCCAGTTCACCGCGCTGGACTCCACGCCGGTGGAGAAGCCGCTCGACAAGGTGGGGCAGCTCTTGCGGGGCACGGCGGGGGTGGGCTGGACGACGGCGACGGCGTTGAGCGTGCTGCCGTACTACTACTTCGAGGAGGTGCTGTGGCAGCGCTTCGGCGCGCGCATCAAGGCGAAGGAGTTCGACCTGGTGCACCGCTACACGCCCATCAGCCCCACGACGCCGAGCACCCTGGCGCGGCGTTGCAAGGCGGCGGGGGTGCCCTTCGTGATGGGGCCGCTCAACGGCGGGTTGCCGTGGCCCAAGGGCTTTGGTGGGGCGCGTCGGCGGGAGAAGGAGTGGCTGAGCTACGTGCGGGACGCGTACAAGCTGATGCCCTTCTACAAGTCCACGCGGGAGAACGCGGCGGCCATCATCACCGGCTCGCGGGCGACGCGGGGGCAGGTGGCGGACACGTGGCAGGACAAGACGGTGTACGTGCCGGAGAACGCCATCGACCCGAAGCGCTTCGGCACGTCGAAGTCGGAGGGGAAGGTGGAGCTGCCCTTGAGGGTGGCGTTCGTGGGGCGCTTCGTGCCGTACAAGGGCATGGCCATGCTGATGGAGGCGGCGGCGCCGCTCATCCGTGAGGGCAAGGTGGTGCTGGAGTACATCGGCGACGGGCAGGAGATGCCGAACCTCAAGGCGCAGGCGGCGCGGGAGGGCATCGAGTCCGGGGTGACGTTCGCCGGGTGGGTGAAGCATCAGGAGCTGCAGGGGCGGCTGTCGAAGAACCACGTGTTCGGCTTCCCGAGCGTGCGCGAGTTCGGCGGCGCGGTGGTGTGCGAGGCGATGGCGCTGGGGTTGGTGCCCATCGTGATGGACTACGGCGGCCCGGGGGAGATTGTGAGTCCGGCCACGGGGTTCGCGGTGCCCATCGGCACGCCGGAGGAAATCGTGGCGAGGGTGCGCGAGGTGCTGACGAAGCTGGTGGCGGACCCGTCCGTCATCCGCCCCATGGGTGAGCGGGCGCGGGAGCGCATCTTCAAGTACTTCACTTGGAAGGCGAAGGCGGAGCAGGTGGTGGAGGTGTACCGCTGGGTGATGAGGGAGCGCGAGAAGCCGGACTGGGGCATGCCGCTGGCGGACTGAGGCGTGTGTCACTTCCGGTGCCTCCAGGCCCAGGCCTGGGGGCTCCAGGTGGCGTCGTGGTCCTCCAGGAGGACGGGGTCCAGGAAGCCGCGCACCGCATCGCCGAGCACCTCCAAGGTCTTCCAGGGAAGGTCGTCCTGCTCGGCCATGGCGCGGTAGGGCCCGCGCCACCCCGTGGGAGGGGATGGCAGGAAGAAGGGCAGGGAGTGCGTCTTCCGGAAGGTGAAGGTCCGAGTGAAGGCCGCACGCAGGCGGCTCGCTTCGATGGCCCTCACCGTCCCGAGCAGCGCCAGGTCCGGGAGGTCCTTCACCCGGGTGTTGGGGCGCGCGCGCGGCAGGGTATAGGCGTGGAGCTTCTCCGCGAGATGCGTCTCGAGGGGATAGAGGCGGAGCCGGGGTGGAGGGATGCCCGCGAAGCCCAGCGCGTCCTCCGCGTCGAGGATATCGGGCTCTCCAACCAGCGGGTCTCCGAAGGCCACGTCGACGCCGAAGGGCTGGCCGAACAGCTCACGTTCGATTCGGCACTCGGCTCGGAAGCGCCGTCCGTCATACCGCAGGCCCTCGGTCTGGATTTCGGGATGGCTCGGGTCGAGCCGCAACTCGAAGCGCATGAAGTCGCCGAGGTCGAGCTGCCCTGCTTGTTTGAGGCGTGAGAGGAGGTCTTTCGGGCTTCCCGTGAGGCGCAAGTCCACGTCGCGCGTCGTGCGTGCTCGTTCGAGCCGCAGCTCCAGCACCAATCCTCCCTTCAAGGTGACGGCATCGCCGAAGGACTGAGCGGCGCGCGCGAGAAATCGATGGAAGACAAGGAGCTGGCGCCGACGGCTGAAGTCATCCCCGTGTTTCGAGGACCTCCTCAGTCGTTGCTCGAGAGCATTCTTGAAGGCGCCGCCCGTCAGGTAGCGGCGGGTGCTCATCTCTTCCGGCGTCCTGTCGGTGAAGTGGCGTCCTGGATTCGCGCGACGTCGGACTTGCGGATGAGCCCTCGGTCGAGGGCCTGGGAGATGGCTTGATGCAGCAGCTCCGGTGAGAGCTGCGCGCGGGCGCAGTCCTGCAAGGTGCGAAGCGGCGAGGTCACCGGAATCGCGGCGGGCCGGGAGCGCTCCGCCCTGGTGACATCGGCGTGGTGGAGCACGACGCCTGGAGGAACTCGGAAGCGGCGGTGTTTCCAGTCCGCGGGCAAGGTCAGGTGGATTCGATTCGGTAGCACGTCGGAGAGCTGATGCAGGGAGAGTGCCGTCTCGTGAGAGAAGACGCCCTGCTGCTCAGACCAGAGCCAGACGGTGACGAGCGCTTCATCCTGGGCGAGAGGATAGTGCACCAGCCGGTACACCCCTCTCCGGATTCGGACGACCTTGCCGATGCGCACATAGTGCACGAGGAGCTGTGGCGAATAGCCCGCCTCCGCCGCCTGCTTCGTCGTGAAGAGGCCCGCCTGTCCCAGGGCGAAGTCGAAGAGCCGATTCCAGTCCGGCGTCCGGGCGCGCTTGCGAGCCATGCACGAAACTAAAACCTGATTTGAGTTTCGTGCAAGGTCGGCAGGAAGCCCGCACGAAACTAAAATGTCCTTTGAGTTTCGTGCGGAACGGGCCTGCGCCTCGGGTCACTTCCGGGTCTGCTTCACGATGACCGGGTCCGGGGGCGGTGGGGGTGGCAGCTCCAGCAGCTCCACCTTGACGCGCACGGTGTGGTTGGAGCGCAGCAGGATGTCCGCGCGGGCGTAGGTGTTGAAGTCCGGGTGCTCGAACCGCAGCGTGTACGTGCCCGCGGGCAGAAGGGGCAGGCGATAACGTCCCTGCTCGTCCGTCACCGCTGAGAACTCACCGATGAAGTTCGCCGAGGTCGCGATGACCGCTACGTCCGGGACGGGCTCGCGGCTCTTCACGCCGATGACAGTCCCGATGAACACGCCGGGTGGCGGTCGCTCGAGACTCTCCGCTCTCGACAACATCGGCACTGCGACCCACATCACCAACATGCACAAGAGATAGGGCGCGATGAGCTTCATCATGGAAACCTCGGACGGACTCGCGAGCGAGGTGTCCATGTTCCCGACCGCGCCCGCCCCCGAGCCTCACGACCGGCTCGTCACCGCATCACGGTTTCCGCATGACTCCAGGCGCATCGCTTCGCTTCAGCGCTTCGTGATGCTCGACATCGACGTCCGTGAGGCGTGCTCCTCCACGAGGTCGAGGAGGCGCTGCTCGGGCGTCCCTGGCGCCAGCTCCGCCAGCGACTGAAAGCCGCGAGGCTGACCCTTGAACTCCAGGGCCCGATGCGTCGGACCGCGGGCTCTGCATCACCTCCGACGCAGGCACCCGCGACGTGCGCAGGCTGATGAGCGGTGCGTTGCGCAGGCTCATGACGTCGACGAACTCCGGGACGTCGTTGATCCGCTCCTCCGTCTCGGCCCCCATGCGGATGGGCACCCCTGTGCCCACCATCGCGATGCGCCGGAGGAACTCCTGGTCCACCTGGACACCCGTCGTGATGGAGCCCACGTCGACCGTCGGCCCGCTGCTCCCCACCTCCAGTGTCTCGATGGGCCCGGTGGCTCGCCCCGCATCGAGCTCCACCACGGGACGGCTCGGGCTCCTCGTCACCGTGGGCCGGGTGCGCGCTTCACCCGCCCGTGCTCCCTCGTTGACAATCAACGTCACGTCCGTGACGGGCCCCTGACTCCGCTCGACGGGGACATCCTCGGCCTGCGCCCAGGCAGCCGGCGCCACCATCCACACGAGTCCACACAGCACTCCACGAAGGACGGACTTCACGTGGTCAACCTCGAAGCATCGAGTGGACACCCTCAACTGGAAGCTCCCCGAGATGATCTCCCCACGAGCCCCCCGGCTTCATCATGGTTCCGTCATGGTTGCCGACGCGGCGCGGCGGATCCACGCCAGGAACACCCGACCCTCGCGCCAGCCGCACCGTGCGAAAGCCGACCTTCCGCTCGGACCGACTCCAACCGGATGACGGGGACTCACTAGCCTTCCGTCCCATGCGCTTGCCCATCCTGGCGTCCATCCTGTCGCTGCTGTGGTCCGGTGTCTCCGCCGCCCATCCCCGCCCCGGTCCGGTCTGGGCCGAGAGCGCCATGGTGAAGATACGGCCCCAGACGCCGCCTCGGGTCGAACGCGAGGTCGAGCTGGTCGGCGCCCGGAACGAATACCTCTCCTTCCAGGTGGGCCTGCACGGCGGCGTGTCGGGCCTCAAGGGCGTCCGCGTCCGCCTGCCGGCCCTGTGGAACGGCCTGCGCCGCATCGACGGGGCGAACATCCTCCTCTACCGCGAGGCCCTCCTGGATATCACCCGGCCCACCCCGCCCGACGAGCCGGGGCGCTGGCCGGACGGGCTGATTCCCGACGTGGACGAGGTCGTCGGCGAGCAGCGCTCGGCCTTCCCGTTCGACGTCCCCGCCCAGGAGGCTCGCGCCGTCTGGGTGGATGTGCGCGTGCCTGAGAGTGCACGCCCCGGGCACTACCTCGGCCTCGTCGAGGTGTCGGGCCAGGGCTTCCGCGAGTACCTGAAGGTCCGCGTCACCGTGGTGGACGCCACCCTGGCCAGCACGTCCCCCCTGCGCACGGCCTTCCTCTTGTGGCCGCCCCACGTCTGCCGCGCCTTCACCGGCAACCCGAGCTGCCCCGTGGACACGCAGGTGCACCTGCTCAAGCAGTTCCACCGGCTCGCGCTGTCCCACCGGTTCACCCTGGCGAGCGCGTTCCCCCGGCTCCCCGAACAGCCCACGTGGGACCTGCCCGACTACGACACCTTCGATGAACGCTGGGGCCCGTTCCTCGACGGCTCGGCGCCCAACCCGCTGCGCGGTGCGCGCATGACGAGCCTCCAGTACCTCGGGCCCGCCACCGCGCCGGACCTCGCGGACTTCCAGGACGAGGCCCGCGCCCGAGGCTGGCTGCGCCGCTCCTTCGACTACGTGGGCGACGAGCCGCCCTATGGAACGACGTGGGAGGCCGTCGCCGAGCGGGCTCGACTCACGCGCTCGGTGGCGCCGGACCTGCGCACGTTCCTCACCGCCACCGTGACGGAGACGGAGTCACACGGGCTCATCGAGGACATCGACATCCTCAGCGTCCTGGTGAACTTCATCGACGGGACGCAGCCCCCGTACGAGGGCAACCAGCGGCCGAAGTACGACGGCTTCCTGGCCCGGCCGAACCGTGAGCTGTGGCTGTACCAGAGTTGCATGAGCCACGGCTGTGTGGAAGGCGAGCCACCGCCTCCGGAGAACCAGCCGGGGCAGGGCTGGCCCTCGTACATGGTGGACCGCTCGGCGGCGAAGGCGCGGGGCATGCAGTGGCTGACCTTCCGCATGGGCGCCACCGGCGAGCTGTACTACCAGACGGTGGGGCTGCTCTCCACGGCGTGGACCACGCAGTTCCGTTTCAACGGCAACGGCGACGGCACGCTCTTCTATCCGGGGCTGACGTCCATCATCGGAGGCACCACGGACGTGCCGCTGCCGTCCATCCGGCTGAAGCTCATCCGCCAGGGCCTCCAGGACTACGAGTGGCTGAAGCGGGTGAGTGACGCAGGAGACCCCGCGTTCGCGAGACAGGTCGCCGAGCAGCTCATCCCCCACGCGTGGGCCATCCCCGACGACGGGGCGCTGTTCGAGCGCGCCCGTCTCAAGCTCATCCGCCGCTACCTGGAGCTGCGCGCACGAGGGCACTGACTAGAGCACCGGGGGCGCCTGGTCGTAGTCCATGCTCTTCAAGGGGGCGAGTGACTCGAAGCGGTCCTGCCGCTGGTCAATCGCCGCCGCCTTGCGGATGAGGTCACCCAGCTCGCTCACGTCCTGTCGCTCCTTCAGGGCCACGCCTTGCCACAGCTCCAGCAGCGAGGCGTACGTCAGCGGACGCGTCCAGTAGGAGCCTCGGAGCTTCTCCGCGAAGGCCGCCGCCACATAGGCCAGGCGTGTCGTCGACCTGGCCAGGGCATAGTCGGCTCGCAGCGCGGTGACGGGCAGCTTTGTCTCCAGCTCCTTCGAGTCTCCGCCCTCCGGCGTCTTGTAGCGGATGCGCAGCGTGCCCACCTGCGTCGCGCCCTCGCGCAACTTGACTTCGTAGAGCGCGGTGACGGCGTGGCCCGCGCCCACTTCGCCCGCGTCCACGCGGTCATCGCGGAACGCCTGCTTCGTGAGCATCCGGTTCTCGTAGCCGAGCAGCCTGTAGAGGGACACATCCTTCGGGTCGAACTCCACCTGGAGCTTCACGTCCTTGGCCACCACCTGGAGCGTGCCGGTGAGGTTCTGCACGAAGATGCGGTGGGCCTCCTTCAGTCCATCCACGTAGGCGTAGTTGCCCTCACCGACGTGGGACAGGCGCTCCATCAGCGCGTCGTTGTAGTTGCCCATGCCGAAGCCCACCGTGGACAGGGTGATGCCTTGCGCGGCGAAGTCCTTCACCTTCGCCCAGATGCCGTCCGCGTCGGAGACGCCCACGTTGGCCACGCCGTCCGAGCAGAGGATGCCGCGGTTGATGCCTCCCTTCATCCGGTGCTCCGAGGCGATTCGATAGCCCAGCTCCAGGCCCTCCTGCGCGTTGGTGGAGCCCTCGCTGTAGAGCCCGTCGATGGCCGCGAGCAGGCGGTCCTGCTGCGTCGCGCTCGTGGGCGAGAGCACCTGACGGGCCTGGGAGCCGTAGACGACGATGGACACGAAGTCCCGCTCATCCAGTTCCTCCACCAGCATCCGCAGCGCGCGCTTCACCAGCCCGAGCCGGTTCTCCAGGTTCATCGAGCCGGACACGTCGATGACGAAGACGAGGTGGCTCGGCTTGCGCTGTGCGTCGCTCACCTCGCGAGCCTTCACGCCGATACGCACCACCTGGTAGCCCTTGCGCACGGGAGAGGGAAAACCTTCTACGTGGATGCCGAACGGCGCGTCCTGCGCGTCCGCGTAGCCGTAGTCGAACGTGTTGACGAACTCCTCCACGCGCACGCCCTGCTCGTCCGGAAGGGCCTGTCGCTCCAGGTACGCGCGCGTCAACGTGTACGAGGCCGTGTCCGTGTCGACGGAGAAGGTGGAGAAGCGCTCCTCCTCGGTGTTCACCGTGGGATTCACCCCGTGGCCCTTGAAGTACATGTCGAGGAACCGGTCGCCGTTCGGTGGGACGAGGGGCGCGGGGGCCTCGGGCGCCGGGCTGTGCGGAACGGGGAGGGCGACGGGCGTGGCCGCCGGAGGCGCTGGGTCGGAAGCGTGGCTGACAAACGAGCCTGGCGGTGGGCCGTTGACGCCATAGGCGCGGCGGGACTCGACGAGGCCGGCGGGGCCGATGCCGTAGCTGGTGTTCGGGATGTTGGGGGAGATGGGACCGGGGGTGGCGACGGGGACTCCGTACTCCTCGTTGTTGCTCGTGCCCGCGAGGGAATCATAGGTGCGAGAGACGCCGCCCCGTCCTCCGGGCCGAGCGACGGCGATGCGCTTGATGAACTCCTGGTCCACATTGACGCCCGTCATCGTGCTGCTCACGTCGATGATTTGCCGTGCGCCGGGAGGTGCCGTGCTGACGACCTCCACGCCTTCGCCGCGAGAGTCCTCGGGGAGCAGGCTCACGTCGGCACGGTGGATGCGCCCTGCCTTGACGCGAACCTGGTGCCGGATGCCGGGATGGAACTGCTTGCCCACGAAGCGCAGTGTGTAGACGCCCGGAGGCAGCAGGGTCATCCGGTAGCTGCCCCAGGTGTTGGTCTTCGTCGTCCACGAGCCCGGCCGCTGCGGCGAGGTCGCGGTCACCTCCACGTCAACGACGGGCTTTTGACTGCGTGAGTCGATGACCGTGCCAATGAGCGTGCCCGTGGCCGCCTGTGCCACCGCGGGCAGGGCGAACAGCAGCAAGAGGCCATACAGCGCCCCGCGATTGAAGAGCTTCATGACGTCCACCTCGGTGCTTCGAGAGGCGGCCATCGTCCGTGAGCCGCGCCTCGCGAACCGCACACGCGCCTCGTGGCTTCGTCATCGTTTGGTCATGGGGCATTCCAACCAACCCTCACGCGGCAAGGACCTGTCCGGGTGTCCTTTTCGAGGCTTCACGGGTGATGCCGTGGATGCTCTGTTGCGGCGTCCTCTCGGCGGCAGGAGCTCTCATGCGGAGTCGCTCGCGGTCTTTCCCGGCGTTCGTCGTCTTCCTCTGTGGGCTGCTCACGGCGGGGCCCGCGGTGGCCCAGGGCTCGCTGCGTGAGCGAATCGACGCATTCGTCCGCGCGGAGCAGAAGCGGCAGGGCGTGGTGGGGCTTGCGGTGGGAGTGGTGCAGCATGGGCGCGTCGTGCTGGCGAAGGGCTATGGCTCCGCGAACCTGGAGCACCGCGTCCCGGTGGGGCCGGACACGCTCTTCCAGTCGGGCTCCGTGGGGAAGATGTTCACCGCGATGGCGGTGATGACCCAGGTGGAGGCGGGCAGGATTTCGCTGTCGGCCCCCCTCACGAAGTACTTCCCGGATGCTCCCGCCGCGTGGGCGTCCATCACCGTGCGCCACCTGCTGAATCACACCTCCGGCATCCAGGACCTGGAGGGACAAATCGACGAGCGGAAGGACTACACGGACGAGGAGTTCGCCCGGTTCATCTACGCACTACCCCTCGACTTCCCGGCGGGCGTGCGGTGGAGCTACAGCAACTCCGGCTATGTCCTCCTGGGCCTCCTGGTGAATCGCGTCGCGGGGAAGCCCTACGTCGACGTCCTCGGAGAGAAGGTCTTCAAGCCCGCGGGCATGAAGACGGCGCGCGGCATCAGCGAGGACGACATCATCCCCCGTCGCTCCTCCGGCTATCGGCTGGTGGGCGGCGAGCCGAAGCACCAGACCTGGGTCTCGCAGTCCCTCAACACCACGGGAGATGGGGCGCTCTATTTCTCCTTGAAGGACGTGCTGGCGTGGGACGCCGCCGTGCAGCAGCGCTCCCTGCTGAGCGAGGAGAGCTGGCGCGAAATCCTGTCCCCCGCGCGGCTCAACAGCGGCGCCACGCAGCCGTATGGTTTTGGCTGGCAGCTGTTGGAGCGCAACGGCAAGCCCCTGCATCAGCATGGCGGTGCGTGGCAGGGCTTCCGTGCCATCTACTCCCGCTTCTTGGGGGACTCGCTGTCCATCATCGTGCTGGCCAACACGGACCGGGCCAGCCCCGCCAGATTCGCGGAGGGCATCGCCGCCCTCGTCAACCCCGCGCTCGCTGTGCCGAAGCTCGCGCCCATCGAGGACGCTGAGCCACAGGTCACCGCCCAGCTCACGACGTTGCTCGAGGAGGTGCGGGCGGGGACGGTGGACCGTGCCCGCTTCGCATACGCCCCGAAGTGGCTCGTGGACCAGGCGCTGCCGCACTTCAAGGAGCTGCTCAGGCGCCTGGGGCCCGCGGGGCCGCTGGTGCTGGCCCAGCGGGAGGTGGTGGGCGATGACCGCGTCTACACGTACCTGGTGCGCTTCGGCGCCGACACCCATGTCTTCTCGGTGTCGCTCATCCCGGACGGCCGTGTGTCGCTCCTCCGCGTGAGCGAGAAGCCGAACTAGCGAGGTCGCGAGGCTTCAGCGGAGCGAACGACTCAAAGCGGTCCTGGCGCAGGTCACGTGAGCCCGCTGTGAGCGACTCGAAGCGGTCCTGGGACAGGTCGCGTGAGCCCGCTGTGAGCGACTCGAAGCGGCCCTGGGACAGGTCGCGTGAGCCTGCTGTGAGCGACTCAAAGCGGTCCTGGGACAGGTCGCGTGAGCCTGCTGTGAGCGACTCAAAGCGGTCCTGGCGCCGGTCGCGTGAGGCCGCTTCGAGGAGGGGGCCTCACGGCTCGCGGAGGTACTCGGCGGTGCTGCCTGGAGAAGGAAGCGCGCGCGGCTCAGCGGCGGGCCGCGCCGGGGGCTCTTGGGCCCTTCGGCGCCGGGGACGGGATGGAGTCGCAGCGTCATCGACATCCCGGGCATGGCGGGGGAGACGTTGTACCGAGGGGGCGTGTCGCTGACGGAGGGCTCCTTCGTCACGGGCCCGGCCTCGGCCTCGGGCTCGAACCTGGACGTGCCAGAGTCATTGCCCTGGCAGCGAGTGACTGGACGGGCGGCGTCGGGGCACTTGACCCACTCCTCGCTCACGTTGAGGCACGTGTTCAGGGCGCCCACGTCGATGTGGGGTGGCTTGCCGATGACCTCCACCGGTTCGGTGAGGAGGAGCGGCAGCGTGATGTTGACGCGGAGGGTGCGGTTCAGCCGCAGTTGCACGTTGTCGCGCATGAAGGGCTGGTACGACTCCTTCTCGAACACCAGGGTGTACGTGCCGGGCGAAAGCTCGGGGACGCGATAGGTGCCCTGGGCATCGGTGAGGACGACGAGGTCACCCGGGAACGTGGGCGACGTCACCGTGACGACCACGTCGGCCATGGGCTGAAGGCTCCGTGCCTCGACGACCGTGCCGACCAAGGCGCTGCTCTGCGCGAGCGCCTGCGAGCCGAACAGCCCCAGGAGTCCACACAGCATCCGGGGAATGACAGCGTTCACGAGGCCCGCTCCTGTGTTTCGAGAGGTGGCCATCATCCAGAGAGCCCGTGCCTCGCACCGCACGCGAGGCTCCAGGCTCCATCATGGTTTCCGCATGAACCGGGCCCCCAAGGAGCCCGGCGCATCAACAGCAGCTCAGGGGCGCTCGGCCTCGCGCGAGGTGCGCACCCACTCGCCGCGCTTCTCCGCGCCGGGGCCGCGCAACATCAGCCCCACCTTCCACAGCACGTACACGGGCGCCCACGCCAGGTCCAACAGGCCGCGAGGCCCCACGCCGGACACCCACCAGCCACGCAGCACGTACGCGCCCAGGCTCATCAGCCCGAAGCCCGCCAGCGCCGAAGCCCACACCGCCGTGCCACCTGACAGCCACACCAGCACCGACGCCGCCACCGCGCTGCCCACCGCCGCGAGCACCAACTGGCTCAAAGGCGGCACCAGCACGTCCATGGACAAGTCCAACAGCAGCCCGCTCCGCTGCTTCAGCGCGTCCTTCAGGAGCGGCCAGCCGTGCAGCTTGCGCATCTGGCTGCGCCCACCCTCCCAGCGCTGGCGTTGCGAGCGGCTCTGCTTCTCCGCGGAGACCATCTCCCCCTGCACCTCCGCCTCCCAGGCGTAGTGCACGCGGTGGCCCTTGCGGCCCAGGCGGATGCCGTACTCCAAGTCCTCCACCACGCTGAAGGCGTCGTGCGGCACCTCGCGCAGCACCGCGTGCGTGAAGCACATGCCGTTGCCGCGCAGGCCGCAGGACACGCCCATCGCCTCGCGCCCCAGCGAGCGCACCTTGTGGAACATGCCCAACGCAATCGTCATCAGCCGCGTGCGCCACGACGCCGTCGGGTTCATCACCCCGTAGTGCGCCTGCGCCGCGTGCGCGCCGTCCGCGAGCCGCCGCGCGTACGCGTGCAGCAGGTTGGGGGACACCACCGTGTCCGCGTCCACCACGACGACGGCGTCAGCGAAGCCGTCCTTCTGGCTGAACTCGAAGGCGTACGCGAGCGCATAGCCCTTGCCGCGCTTCTCCGTGTCGTGCCGCTCCAGCACCGTGGCGCCCGCCTCGCGCGCCTTCTGGGCCGTGGCGTCCGAGCAGTTGTCCGCCACGACGAGGATGCGCCGCAGCGCCGCGGGGTAGTCCACCGCGGACAGGTTCGCCACGGTGCGGGCGATGCCCAGCTCCTCGTTGTGCGAGGGAATCACCACGTCGAACTTGCGCGTGGGCGCGGGAGGCACCGGCGCCGCGCGCCGCCACGACAGCAGCGTCAACAGCAGCAGGTAGCCGCACGCCACCGCCACCGGCAACAGCGCCACGCACAGCGCCAGGTCCACCCAGGTCCACACCGTCACGAGTCTCTCCCCCTAAGCGCGCGCTAGCGCCGCTCCAGCTCCGCCAGCACCGGGAGCTTCAGGATTCGCTCCACCTGCCACTTCTCCAGGATGCGCCTGCGGATGATGTCCAGCGCCACCGCCGCGAAGATGCCCATGGCGATGCCACCCACCACGCCCGCGGCGATGATGAGCTGCACCTTCGGCTTGGACGGCTTCTCCGGAAACTGAGGCGGCGCCAGCACGCTGAAGCGGTGCTTCATCGACGCGCGCGAAATCTCCAGCTCCGTCTTCGCCTGGTCCAACCGCCGCATCTTCTCCTGGTGCCGCATCACCAGCATGCGCACCCGGTCCGCCGCCACCGACACCTCCGGGTTGTCCGCCGTCGTCGGCCCGCCGAACGTCGCCGCGCCGAGCAGCGGCCCCGTCGTCCCCTGCTCCAGCTCGCCCGGGTCTCCACCGCTGCGCATGTACTCGTTGATGAGCTCGTTGAGCTCCGAGCGCAACGCCACCAGCTGCGGCGAGTCCTCCGTCAGCGCGACGATGCGCTGCTCCAAATCCGTGATGAGCGGGTGCTGCGGCGAGTAGATGACCCGCTGCTCCGCCAGCTGGTTGCGCAGCTCCGTCAGCCGCCGCGCGCGGAACTCCTCCACGTCGGAGATGGCCCGGCGCTTGGTCTGCACCATGAACCGCATCTGCGCGAGCAGGTGGTTGGTGTTGATGCCCAGCCCCGCCTGCGCCTGGGCCTGCGCGTTGCGGCCGCCGCGCGTCGCCGCCTTGGCCTCGTCGCGCTTGCGCCGGGCCTCCACGCGCTTCACCGTCGCATCCAGGTCCGCGATGGCCTTCTTGATGCCCTCGCCCTCGTCAATCACCTGCTTGTCGAGGATGGTGATGGCCTCCGACACCGCGCCCATCTCCGCCGCCTGCCGCATCTCCAGGAAGTTCTTCTGCGCCGCTTCCACGATGTTGAGCGCCAGCTGCGGGTCGCTCCAGTCCACGCCGATGGTGACGGTGCCCGTGCCACCCTCCACCATGACGAGCATGGCCTGCTCCAGCATGGCGGTGAGCGCGTCGTGCTTGTCTTCCTCCGACATGGGCGGAGGCGGCTTGCGCGTGAGCGTCTCCTTCAGCTTGCTCATGGGCGAGCGCTGCAGCTCCCAGTACTCCACCAGCTTCGCGTCCCGGACGATGGCCTTGATGTTGTCCGTCTTCATCACCATCTCCCACGCCGCGCGCGTGGGCTGGTCCGCGTCCACCGGAATGGAGCGGCCCGGGTTCGCCAGCGAGGCGATGATGAAGTTGCGTTGCGTCAGCATCCGCGTTTCGACGTGGTACTTGCGCGGCATGATTTTGCTGACGCCCGCCGCCAGCCCCGACACCGCCGCCATCACCACCAGCGCCAGGAACCAGTGACGCAGCACCGCGTTCTTCACGAAGAAGACCGCGTCAATCGCGAAGCCCCAGTCGATGAGGTCCGAGGGCGCGTTCGTCTCCACGCGCTCCGGCGTATACGCCGGGCGGGGAGGGACGGCCTGCGGACCCCGAGGCCCGGGGGCCGGCATCGTCACGACGTCCTCCTCGCAGCGGCGCTCTTCAGGAGCTGGCCCACCCGACGGGAGAACTCATCCTGCGTGAAGGGCTTGCCCAGGTAGCTGTTGGCTCCCGCCTCCTCGGCGTGCGCCTTGTCCTCCGGCAAATCCCTCGCGCTCACCACCAGCACCGGCACGTCCTCCATGCCCTTCTTGCGCCGGATGTGCTCGCACAAGTCGTAGCCGGAGATATCCGGCAGCGTCAGGTCCAGGCACACGAGGTCCGGACGCGCCGCCGCCTCCAGGTGCTTGAGCGCGGCCTGGCCATTGGGCAGCTCCACCACGTTCTTGAATCCCATGGCACGCAGGTAATCGCCCAGCATCTTCCGAAAGAAGGGCGCGTCCTCCACCAGGAGAACCGTGTGCAGTTGGGGCTCCATCCGTCGTCAGCCTTTCTTCTCAGTCACGCTCAGTCGAAGCCGAGCCGTGGCACCCAGACGATGACGCCGTAGGTGTATGCCGCGTTGAAGAGGATCACCCACAGGATGGCCTTCTTCAGTCCCCTCATCGGGTTCTCATCCCTCGCCGCGATGGCCGGAAGGGTGATGGTGAGGAAGAGGACTGACATCAGGATGAGCTTCGCCATGGGTCCAGCCTCAGAGGATACCAGTTTGACGCAGGGACAGGCCCAGCGCCGCCGCCCACTGGAACCGGGCCGCCGGTAGCTCGGGCGAGCGGCTCCACGTCCCCCGGGTGTCGGCATCCACCGACATCCAGCTGTTGAGAATCCAGGATGCCGTGACTCCGCCGGACACCAGCCGGTCGCCTGTCGCGCCGCCCACCGCGAAGGCGGTGCCGCCCGTGGTGGCCACGCGCACGCGGGGCCCCAGGGCCCACGTCCCCGTCACGGTGAGGTCCGCTCGAGGGTACACGCGCGCCGTCAGCCGGTCCGTGAAGGGCGACACCCGCACGCCCACCCGCCCGTCGAAGTCCGCGGTGCGGGAGGGGATTCGGTGGCCCACCGCGAGGGTGAGGTTGGGCAGCAGCTCCGTGCGGGGCCCGGTGTCGGGCGTCTCGCCGCCGGGCTCCGGGTCCGGGTCGACTCCCGCCGCTGTCAGGGAGCGGACGATGCTGGCCCCGGCGCCGGCCTCCAGGGACGTCCTGCGCGTCATCCGCCGCGTCCAGCTCTCCGTCAGCGTCACGACGGTGTTGTTGGCGCCGGTGGAGAAGCGCGCGTGCGTGACGGCGGCGGACGTCGTCAGGGCGCTGAGCGAGGACAGCGCGTGGCTCAGCGACGTGTCCAGGCGCGGGCCGTACTGCAGGGGCACCGCCTCCCGGGCCGGGCCGTCCAGGCCGCCGCTGACGGAGAAGCCGGTGGTGGCGGACAGCTGCCAGCGCCGGCCCAGCCAGCTCGTCTCGCCGGTGAGCGAGGTGGCGGACGACACGAAGTGGACGGTGTCCGTCTCCGGGAGCGGCTGGAGCGGACCGCCACCCACGGGCGGGCGCAGCGGGCCGTCTGGGTCTATCGGGTCCGGGTCGAAGTCCGGCAGCGCGTCCGTGGTGAGCAGGTTGACGCTGCCAATCACCAACTCCTCGCTCAGCCGGAAGGACAGGCCGCGCTCGGGACGCCAGAGGGCGGCGAAGCGGCCCACGTGCTGGACCTCGGTGCGCGCCTGGGCGGTGACTTCGCGCAGGCTGATGCGCGGGGCGTAGTCCAGCTGGAGGGTGGTGTTCCCCTCGCGCCGCTCCAGGCCCACTATCGGCGTGAAGTCGGTGTCACCGGCGATGGAGGGCGCGTCCTCCTGAGCGGCGTCTTCGTTGGAGCGCACGCGTGAGTCCACCCGCACCGACGCGGTGTAGGTGATGGCGGTGGAGGAGACCTCCAGCCACATCGCGGTGAGCGCGGCCCCCAGCACTGCTCACTCCACCACCACCACGTCACCAGGGCGCAGCCGGAATGTCGGCGCGCGCCCCTCGGCGTGGATGAGGTCCTGGTAGCGGAAGCGGATGCGCAGCGGGCCCTGTCCGTCCTCGTGGCGCATGACGAAGATGCGGTCCTGGTGCGCGTATTCGGTGAAGCCGCCCGCGCCGGCCAGGGCCTGCAGGAGGCTTGCGCCCACGTCGATTTCCAGCGGGCCGATGCGGTTGACCTCACCCACCATGGTCACCTTGATGGGGCGCGCCATCTCCAGCGCCACGGTGACGACGGGGTGGTTGATGTAGTCCTTCAGCCGCGTCTGGATTTGCTGCGACAGCATGGCCGGGCTGTGGCCCGCGGCCTCCACGTCGTCCAGGAAGAGCAGGCTGATGCGCCCGTCGTCGCGCACGCGCGCCTGCGTGGTGAGCGACTCCTGGTTCCACACGCGGATGTTGAGCAAGTCCCCCGCGGCGATGCGGTAGCTCGCGTCGAGCGGGGGCGGCTTCTCCTGGTACTCGTCCACCCAGGTGTACTTGCCCAGCCCGCTGCACGCGGAGGCCACGAGCAGCAGCACGGCGCACGCGAGGACGCGCGGCGGGAGGTGGAGCGCGGGGCGATGGGTGCGGTGCGGGGACGACATGGGCTCTGACGGTTTCCTCTAGGGGGCGGGGGCGACGGCGATGACGGCCGGCGCCGATTCGGGGTTGCCACGGCGGCGCGCCAGCTTCACCACCGCCAGGACTTCTCCCGGCCGTATCGCGCCGAGCGCCAGCACGCCGAAGACATACAGCGCGGCCTCCACGCCCAGCCGGGGCCAGTCCGCAAGCGAGTAGAGCACTGTCCGGTCCAACGCGACGACGACCACGCAGACGACGGCGGTCTTGGCCACCATGACGAGCAGCCGGCGGTCCACCGCGGAGCGGCCCATGCGGCCGAGCATGATGACGGTGATGACCACCTCCATCAGCAAGAGGGAGATGGCGGTGCCCGCCGCGCCGCCGCCGTCGCCGTAGGCCGCGTGCAGGCGCGGCACCAGCATGAGGTTGAGCAGCGGGTTGAGCAGCAGGCTGCCGAAGATGCTGGTGCCCGTCACCCACCACTCGCGGTTCGTCATGGTGAGCCAGGCGCCGCACGTCATCGTCACGAAGGCGAGGACGAACAGGGGCGACTGGAGCCGCAGGAGGTTCACCGCCAGCGAGTAGTCCTTGCCGAGCAGGCCAATCCACAGGGGCGCGCCCATGACGATGAGCATCATCATGGGGACGGTGACGGCGAGCGTGCCCTCCAGCGCGCGGCGGGCGATGGCGCTGACCTCGTCCTCGGAGCGCGCGGCGGCGCGGGACATCAGCGGCAGCAGCACCCAGCCCATCACGGGGTTGAGGGCGAAGGTGACGTTGGAGATGCTCCACGCGGCGCTGTACCAGCCGACCTCCTCGTGGTTGCCGAGCATCCCCAGAATCATGATGTCCAGGCGCCCGTTCGTCGCGAGCGCCGCGGCGGTGAGGAAGTAGGGCAGGCCCGCCTTGAACACCCGCCACGTGGCGGGGAAGTCGACGCGGAACACCAGGCCCATGTGCTGGCGCGCCAGGTGCCAGCCGATGGCCAGCTTGATGGCCTCCGACGCGACGACGGGCACCGCGAGCCACGGCAAGGGCAGGCCCAGCACGCCGACGGCGAGCAACCCTCCGCCCCACACCACCTTGGTGACGACGTTGGAGATGGACAGCCCCGCGACCTTGCCCTTGGCGTGCAGCAGTGCCGCCATGGACGCGTTGCACATGACGAGCAGCTGCGCGACGCCGAAGACGTAGACGAGCGCGCGCATCTCCGGCGGGTCGTCCCGGTAGCCCATGACGAGCGCGAGCGCGCCCATGAGGACACCGGTGAGCACCAGCCGCACCAGCATGGAGGCGCCGAAGAAGTCGCTGGCGTGCTCGGGCCGGCGCGACACCTCCTTGCGGATGTACATCTCCAGGCCGAGGTTGGTGGCGATGAAGAAGATGGCCGAGAAGCTGTCCGCCCAGTTGAAGCGCCCGAAGGCCTCCGGGGACATGTAGTGCGTCAGCAGGGGCCGGATGCCGAAGGCGATGGCGTACGTCACCAGCAGCGAACCGCCGAGCTGCAGGCCGTTGCGCACCGCGCCCATCGCCTCGTGGGAGCGCTCACGCTCCTGGGCGTCATGCTGATTGGATTCGCTGTGGGTCGTCACGGTGGGAGCGGGCCTCCCGGCAATTGGCCGGACAGCCCGTGTGCATAGAAGACGAGCGGGGGCGGCACGTCAATGCCGCCCCCGAGGAAGTCAGGCCGCCTGGAAGCCTAGCTGGCCCCGCGACCGGTGATGACGACGGGCACCGTCTGGAGGAGCAGCCGCAGGTCGCTCGTCAGGGTCCAGTGGTCGATGTACTGCATGTCCAGGTACATCCACTCCTCGAACGAAATCTGGTTGCGACCGGAGACCTGCCAGATGCAGGTGAGGCCCGGGCGCACCGAGAGGCGGCGGCGCTGCCACGTCTCGTACTTGGCGACTTCGTTGGGTACGGGCGGGCGCGGGCCGACGATGCTCATCTCGCCGCGCAGCACGTTGATGAACTGGGGCAGCTCGTCGATGGAGAACTTGCGGATGAAGCGGCCGATGCCCGTGATTCGCGGGTCGTTCTTCATCTTGAAGACGGGGCCGGACTGCTCGTTCTGCGCGGCCAGCTTCTCCTTCAGCTCCTCCGCGTTCACCACCATGGAGCGGAACTTGAGCATGTAGAACGGCTTGCCGTTCTGCCCGACGCGGTACTGCTTGAAGAAGATGGGGCCCTTCGACGTGAGCTTCACCACGAGCGCCACGAAGCCCAGGAGCGGCAGCAGCATCCACAGCGCGACGGCGGACACGCAGATGTCGAACAGGCGCTTCATCGCCATCTGGTGCGGCTTGGGGCTCACCGCGGCGAAGTGCAGGAAGCCGTCCGCCACGGCGCGGCTGTCCACCGGGCGCGCGCGGTCCAGGCGGAAGCTGTGCGCGGGCAGCGCGAAGGGGACGCCGAAGCGCTCGGCCAGCTTGATGGACGCCTGCATCGCCTCGCCCTGCTTGAGCGTGTTGCCGGCGATATAGACTTCGTCCACGGCGGTGTTGCGCAGGATGTGCTCCAGGTCGTCCACCGTGCCGAGCACCTTGGCGGGCAGCTCGCCGATGGAGCCCGTGTCGTCGTGGAAGCGCACGTAGCCGATGAGCTGGCGGCGGCCGCGGCGCGCCAGGTCCTCGCCGGAGTAGCGGCCCATGGCGCCCGTGCCGACGATGACGACCGTGTCCGTGGGGCGCTCCTGCGAGGCCACCGAGCGGAAGACGAACAGCCGGAGCAGCAGCGCCACCGGCCAGAAGACGATGAGCAGCGGGGCGAGGCCGGGGACCTTCATCGTCTCCGGCAGGGACAGGTGCACCACGGCCAGCACCGTGACGACGGCCAGCGTCGTCACCGACACGAGGGCCACGTGGTCCAGCTTGCTGCGCTCCGCGAAGCGCGAGTCGTACAGACACAGCGCGGTGCCGGTGATGATCCACACGACGAGCGACGTGAGGATCAACGCGGGCAACAGCCAGCCGGGCTGCGCCAGCAGCAGGCCGTCCATCCACGCCGAGGCCGCCAGCACCGCCGACATCAGGACCAGGTCCACCGTGAGGTTGAGCTTCGCCGCGAAGCCGGGCGCCAGCTTCGGCCCGGGAACCAACTCCTCCGCGACCCCCATGTTGCCCTGAGCGGATGCCGACCCAGGAGCACCGACCGCCGCACCAGTACTTGCGCTGCTCATCGTGTCCACCCCCCTCTACCTGCTCGCTGAGTGTTCAGTTCCGGTAGAGGATGCCGTTGAGGCTGAAAATCTTCAAGTCGGAAAGAACTGCTTTTTGCCATGCTTGTGCGGCGCGTTGCAACCCCCCGCACGGTGAGTAAGACGTGACGTCGTGTGAAATCTTTGGATCATGCGACTCGCGTCGTACCTCGTGGGGTCCCAGCGAACACCGGAAGCCGCCCCTTCACTTCCCCGGGTGGAGGCGCGGTCCTGGAGACTTTGCATCTACGGTGCCGGTCTGACGCGGAGAGTACGGTGGTGATGACGGGGCTGGATGCATGGCTTTGTGAGTCAGGAGTTTCAAGGGGTTAGCCCAATTCCAGCCGTTCAGGGTGGGTGTAGACGTTGAAGCGGCCGTTCCGGACGAACGTCGCGAGCGTCACGTTGGAACGCAGGGCCAAATCGATGGCCAGCGTGCTGGCGGCGGAAACACCCGCAACGACTGGGATTCTGGCCATGACGGCCTTCTGGACGATTTCGAAGCTGACGCGTCCGCTGACCGCGAGCACCGTGGGCTGACGCGTCAAGACAGTGGCGGGCGCCGGGGCCGCGCGGATGGCCCCGGACAGCACGAGAGCGCCCACCACCTTGTCGACGGCGTTGTGGCGGCCCACGTCCTCGAAGGAGGCGAGCAGCTGGCCCTCCGCGTCGAGGGCGGCGGCGGCGTGGACTCCGCCGGTTCGGGCGAAGTTGCGCTGCACGTCGCGGAGGCGCTCGGTGGCGCGGGCGACGACGGCTGGTGGGAGCCTGGGGCCTGGGGCGAGGGTGACACAGCGGGAGAGCAGGTCGTCCACGCTGCGCCGCCCGCAGACGCCACAGGCGGAGGTGGTGAGCGTTCCTCGGCGGGTGGCTCGGATGGGTTCGGAGTCAATGGTGACTCCCGGGGCCGGAGTGACTTCGAGCACATTGCCCCAGCCTTCTTCGCCTGGCCGGCCGCAGTGGGCGAGGGTGCCCAGGTCCTCCGCGCTTCGGATGAGGCCCTCGGCGAGGAGGAAGCCCACGGCCAGCTCGCGGTCGTGTCCGGGGGTCCGCATGGTGGTGGCCAGGGTATCGCCGTTGACGCGCAGCTCGAGCGGCTCCTCGACGGCGATGGAGTCTTCTTCGGCGGGCAGCAGGGATGCGCCGTTCCACCGGTACACCGGTCGGGTGCCCACGCCGCGTGCATCCACGGGAGGGAGGGGGGCGCGGCGGGGAGGGCGCAGGTGTTCGAGGAGGGCGTCCGCGATGGCGTCCGTGTCGAGCGGGGAGAGCAGGCGCGCGGTGGACGGGCTGGTGGTGAGTGCGTCCGTGACGAGCGCGAAGACGTCAGGCCGTGAGGCGGAGAGCGGCGGGCCGATTCCCTCGCGCCACACCTCCAGCTTGGGGAGGGGGCCGTCCTTCCAACCTTCCACGAGCACCAGGTCCAGCGTGCCGGCGAGGCGCGTAAGGAGTTCGGGCAGGGCCTCCGTGGGAGCGGTGGCGGTGGTGAGCTGCACACCCGCGGGAGTGGCGAAGCCGGTGAGGCACGCGCCGGCTTCCTGGAAGCGGGCGGTGTCGCTGCCAGCGCGGTGGAGTGCGTGTGCGTCCGAGGAGTGCTTCACGGCGGCGACGCGCAGGCCTCGCGTGGCGAGCAGTGGGAGCAGCCGCGTGAGGAGCGTCGTCTTCCCAGCGCCGGACCAGCCGACGATGCTGAGAGCAGGCACTCGGCTCATGGTGAGGTGTCCGATGCTGTGTCCACCGCCTGGTGGTGGGGACGGTCGAGCATCTCGACGGCGCTGAGGGCGGGTACGCGGCTCACGGCGCGGTGCACGAGGCGGCCGAACTGCTCAACGGCGCTGGGCGCGGGCACGCGGCTCATGGCGTGATGTCCGAGGGTGCGTCCACCGCGTGGTGGTGGGGACGGTCGAACAGCTCCACCTCGATGAGGTCGTTCTCGTTGAAGTCAGCGCGGCCCGGAGGGAGGACGGCCCAGCCGTCTGCCTGGACGTTCTGGAGAATCTGTCCGGCGCCCTGGGGGCGCAGCAGCGCGCGGAGGCCGTCGTCGCCGTACTCCAGCGTGGCGGTGATGAGGTAGGTCAGTCCTGCCTGCTTGTGGCGAGCCTCGGACAGGCGCGCGCGGACGCGGCGGCGCGCTTCGAGCACGCCCTGATGCTTGAGCAGCAGCGGCCGCGCGAACTGGTCGAAGGCGACCGTGGCCGCGCCCGGATTGCCCGGCAACACGACGATGGCGGTGGTGCCCAGGCGAGCGACGGCCACGGGCTTGCCTGGCTTCAAAGCCACGCCGTCGACGAAGAAACGCGCCCCCATCGCCGCGAGCACGCGCTTCACATGGTCCTTGTCCCCCACCGAGGCGCCACCCGTGGTGATGAGCACGTCCACCTGCGGCGCGAGCCGCGTCAATGCCTCACGCAGGGCGTCCTCGTCATCGCGGGCCCGGGCCATGTGGAGAACTTGTGCGCCCGCTTCACGCGCGAGCGCGGCGACCAGGACCAGGTTGCTCTCATAGACCTGATGCGCGAGCGCGGGCTCACCCGGACGCACGAGCTCGTCACCCGTGGCGAGCACCGCGACACGGGGCGCCGGCCGCACCTGCACGGTGGTCTCTCCCTGTGAGGCGAGGACCCCGAGCACCGAGGCATTCACGCACTGGCCCGCGCGGAACAGCAGTGCGCCCGCGAGCACCTCCTCGCCCGTGCGACGGATGTCGTTTCCGGGCGCCACGCCGATGAAGAGCTCCACCGTGAGGCCGTCGTCCGACGCGCGCGCGGCTTCCTGGCGCACGACGGCATCGGCCCCCGTGGGAATGGGCGCCCCGGTGAAGATGCGCGCGGCCTCTCCGGGCTGGAGCGCGCGAGCGGGCAGGGCACCCGCATAGATGGTGTCGATGATGCGCAGCCGCGCGGGGCGGTCCCGGTTGGCGCCACGCGTCTCCTCCGCGCGCACGGCCCAGCCATCCATCGCGGAGTTGTCACAGCCCGGCAGCGAGCGCGACGCCCGGACGTCCGTGGCCAGGAAGCGGCCATGGGCGTCGAGCAGGCGCACGGGCTCGGGAGCCGCCGGAGCGAGGGCTTCGAGCGCGGCCTGTCGGGCGGCGGAGAGGGACGTGAGCGGCATCGGGAGCGCGCAGACTACGCTGTGCGCCCTGGCGATTGTCCATTGGACCGGAGGCCGTCTGTTCGGCTGCTGGCCTGGGTGGTGGGCCGGGGCCTGGCGTGGCGAGTCGCCGCCCCCACTGCGGACCCCACCCCGTGGATCGGCTTCATGGCTCAGGCCCGTGCCTGCTTCGGACTCGCGACCTGGGCCCGCTGCATAGGGCTTCCGTGCTCGGATGCTCCACGTGGACTCGCCGCGTTACCCCCCGCATCGGGCTCGAAGTGCGGGGCCGCATTCACCTCTGCGCGCGAGGTGTGGCATCCTGCCGTGAAGGCTCTCGTGCGTGCTTGCTTCACGGCACTCGGGATGGAACGTGTGGCGTCACGCGCGGCCGGGGGCAAGTGCCGACGTTCCAGGGGAGAGCGAGACACGAGCCATGGACACCGCGTATCCGGACGTGACGCTCGCCATCATCGCGGGTGGCCAGGGCCGCCGCCTGTCTGGCGTGCCCAAGGGACTGCTGGAAGTCGAGGGCCGCACCGTGCTGGCGCGCATGCTCGCCCTGACGCCCCTCTTCGGAGAGGTGCTCCTCGTCGCCAACTCGCCGGAGCCCTACGCCCGCTATGCGCTGCGCACCGTGGCGGATGTGGTGCCGGACAAGGGCGCACCCGGCGGAGTCCACGCGGCGCTGTCCGCGGCGCGGACTCCCTGGGTGGTGGCGGTGGCGTGTGACATGCCCTTCATCTCGCCCGATGTCCTGCGCGTGTTGCTCGACGCGCGCGGTGACGACGTGGACGCGGTGTGCTTCGAAGCAGGCGGGCGCGTGGAGCCCCTGCTGGCCGTGTACCGCGCCGCGCTCGCCCGGGTCTGGCGCGCCACGTTGTCCGAAGACCCGTCCCTGCGTCAGCTCCTCTCACGCTTCCGCGCGCGACTGCTGCCCGAGTCCGCGCTGCGCGCCGTGGACCCGTCGCTGCGCTCGCTGGTGAACGTCAACACGCCGCAGGACCTCACGCGGTACGCGGTGACTCTGCCTGGCGAGTAGTCCTCACCCAAGTCAGACACGCTCCATGCATGGGTGTCATTGTCTCGCCTGGAGGGCCTTTCCAGACCCGGGGCAACGCGCATCGAGGGCGCGCGCGTCACGCCGCTCACGCTGACGTGTCAGTTCAGGAGCGCGCGCCGACTCTCGCGGATGCCCGTCTTCAAGGACCCAGCTCATGCCAGACCAACGTTTGATGAAGACGTATGTCGACCGCGCCTATCAATTCACGACCATGGTCTGGCACAACGGCTCCGTGGTCGCCTTCACCATCGATGAAGCGCGGGTCATCCACTATTCCGTGCTCGCGCTCGACAATCCCGACCCGGACCGGGGCGAACTCGACGTCAACTTCTGGCGGGAGGCGCCCTCCGTCCTGCGCTTCCCCTCTGAAATCAAAGAGGTCGGCTTCGCGACGGCGGGCGCCACGCGCATGCCCGTCGTCAAGAAGTGAGGGCGCGAGGAGACCGCCCAGGACTTGTCGGCCGAGGAGCTGAATCCCTTCCTCTCCACCACCGCGCGACTCACCGCGGGGAGCGTTCCGTTCCACGCCCTCTCGGATGGCAAGCACCTCTTCCTCTCCAGCAACTACGAGCTCATCCAGCGGCTGGAGCCCTACGTCCGCGAGCACCTGGGCAGCCAGGCCCGGCTCGCGGACGCGACGCGGCACGCGCTCCAGCGCTACCTGCCGGAGCTCCTGCCGCAGGCGACGCAGGTCATCCAATACCTGTCGCTGTACTACGAGGTCCCCAGCTAGCGGACCTCGCGGTGCATCCCGGCGCCGTCAGGAGCGAGGCGCCGGGAGTTGCTGCAGCAGCGTGGGCAGCTCCGCCAGGTCGAGCACGAGGCTGGGGCGAATCTGGCCGACGGCATCCGCCAGGTCCTCGCCCTGGCCCTGCACGCCCAGGCCCACGGTGAAGCGCTCGCTCACCGTGACGCGGGTGGAGGCCACCACGCTCGCGCGCTTCTGGTCCGTGTTTCCCAGTTTCAACAGTGACTGGGTGGCTTCGAGCTTGAGCTGGAAGCGCTGGGAGGCGACGCCGAAGGACAGGCCGACGTCCACCCACTTGTCCATGGACAGCTCCGGGCGCTGGCGCTCCTGGAGCACGCGCACCTGGATGGCGGCTTCGAGGTTGGAGTCCGCGCTGCTCAACATCTCCACCGTGGCCGCGCCGAAGCCGCGTTGGATGGCGACGCCGTCGCCGTCGTGCGACTTGAGTCCGGGGGTCACCCAGCGCCCGCCCACGGAGACGAAGAGGGCGGTGGACGCCTGGCGCGTCTCGCGGGTGCAGGCGGGGAGGCCCTGGCGAATCTTGGCGATGCCCGCCTGGCGCGTGGCCTCCATGGCGAGGCGGTAGTCGCCGAGCGCCTTCTCGAAGTCGGCCGGGTCCACGAAGTCGCCGGGCAGGGGCTTGTCGGGGAACTCGTAGAGGCTGGGGTCGGTGAGGACGCGCTGGATGCACGCGTTGTAGGCGGCGCCGTAGATGCTGCGCTCTCCGAGGACATCCACGGACAGGCCCGCCATCACCGTGGCGAAGCGCCCCTTCTCCGGGACGCCGTCCGGGTAGGGGGTGTCCTGGCCGATGCCGAGGGTGATGGCGGTGTCCTGGAGCAGGCGGGTGACGACGGACGCGTTGCGCGCGGCGACGGCCTCCGAGTAGAGGCGCTCGAAGCCGTCGGTGAGCAGGTAGGGGTTGAGCTGGAGGGCGAAGGACGCCTGGGTGCCGTCGAGCACCGCGCCCACGCCGCGCAGGCTGACGACGAGGGCGGAGGGGTTGGAGGGGTGGACGACCTCGCCGGCGGTGGCGATGTCCAGGCCCGCGGCGGTCTCCGAGCCACCTCGGAGGATGCTGGGGAAGTCCAGCTCCACCGTGCCCGCGTCCGGGGTGCCACCGTCCTGGGCGCTGGCGGTGGAGGCGCAGACGAGGAGCAGCGCGAGGAGCGCCCTCATTCCACCACCGTCCAGGTGAGGGTGATGAAGTCGGCTCCGGAGCCCTTCTGGAGGGAGAAGTCGTCCCAGAGGGCCTCCTTCTGGCCCTTCTCGAAGACGAGCGTCGCGCGCTGGAGGAACTGGGCGCCCATGCCCACCGGGTCCGCGACGGTGAGCACCGCGCGCACCCAGCCCTGGGCGGCGGTGGGAAGGAAGTCATCGGGGAGGGGAACGGTGACGGCGCCGGAGAAGACGTCCGCGTGGAGCTGGCGGCGTTCCTGTCCCTGCATCTTCCCGCTGATGACCAGCCGCATGGCGACGGTGTTGAGGGTTCCGGCGGGCCGCTCCAGCACCAGCTTCGCGCCCTTGCGGTCCTCGCGTGGCACCTGGATGGTGGACTCCAGCTTGTCGTTGCCTGACATGGTGCTCCCCCCTCGGGTCGTGGCGCCGGGGTTTCCCAGCCTCACCTGGCTCATTCTAGTGGGAGGGGTGACGCGGAATGAAGCCAGGCGGGCGGGCGACCGGGTGCGTCACCCTGACGCATGGACGGCGGAGGCCGGGGATGGGAGACAGGAGGGGGAGAGCGCCATGTTGAAGACCCCCCTTGGACGGTTCCGCGCGGTGGCCCTGTTGGAGGGCCTGTCGTTCGTGTGCCTGTTGTTCATCGCGATGCCGCTGAAGTACGCGGCGGACATGCCGTTGGCGGTGCGCTTCACGGGCATGGCGCACGGGTTGTTGTTCGTGCTGTACCTCTTCGCGTTGATGGAGGCGGCCATCGCGCTGCGCTGGTCCTTCGTGCGCGTGGCGGTGGCGTTCGGCGCGTCGCTGGTGCCCTTCGGCAACTTCCTGCTCGACGCGAAGCTGCGCAAGGAGAGCGCCCCTGCTCAGGGGTGATACGGAGCGCGTTCGAGGAACCGCCCGTCCGGTGAGATGGCGTAGACCTCGAACCAGTCGAACTCGAGCGTGACACCGGGGCCGAAGCCAGGGCACTTGTCCACGCGCCGCTCGACTTGAACGAAGTAGATACCCGCCTCGAAGCCGATGCGCAGCTCCAGGGAGCGGGGCGAGAACGCACACTGATGAGTGTGCTGCTTCGGAAAGCGCTTCATGGCTTCTTGCAGCGCGGTGTGCGCGGCAAGCACGGCGGGACCATCCAGCGTGGCCAGCGGGTGAATCTCCTCGGGCCATTGAATGGGGCGTGCCCCCGTGGCCGCCAGCGATGTCCCCGCATCCTGTGTCGACGTCGCGGGCCGAGGTCTCGCGACTCCCGCATCCGTGCTCCCCGCGTCGGAAGCGGGCGGAGGAGCGCCGCCATCCGCCAGCAGGGAGACCAGCAGGAGCAGGGGATTCAGTCTCAGCATGTGGCACCTGGAGAACGTGCATCGGGACGGCGTGACGTGGTGCGAGGTCGCATGGGCGTGGCGTCGAGCAGCCTAGGGGTGCACCGCGGAAGAGCAATCTGGAGGAGCGCCGTGGGGCCTGATGGCGCTGGAAGGGCGCGGCCGACACGTGGCCTGGAAGCTCCAGTGCTTCTGGGTTGCGTCCCAGAGAAAGACCTCGCCCGCCGGGTTCCACTTGTAGAAGCGGGGAGCGCTTCGATGGCCCGTGGCGAGCCATCCCCAGGTCGAAACGGGTTGTCCCTTCGCATCCCGGGCCAGTCGGCCGCTCGGCGTCGTCGCATAGGCCATCATCACCCAAAGGCCCTCTCCCGATTTCGCCAGGGGCCAGACGACGAGGTCCTTGGCGCTGACCTCCGCTCCGCAGGGATGGTTGTGGGCATAGCCGAAGATGGGCAGGTCTCTTCCGAAGTCCACGTCATCCACACCACCAAATGGAGGTCTGCACGCACGGGTCGAGGTCGCCATGTCGCGAACGGGCCAGGACACGCGCCAGTCGTCGGGCGTGCGGTAGATGGCGGCGCAGTACTCAGTGGCATCAGGGCGGGGACGTCCTGTCTGGGCGTCGCAGGCATCCATCGCCCCAGGTAGCGCCATCAGTGCGTGAAGGGTGGGAAGGACCAAATCATCCGGGACGGTCGCCGAGGCGTCGAGCACGACGGGAACCTCCGGCCATGGGCCTGGTGCCACGGACAGGAAGGCGTCGCCGTCCAGCACGGGCAGCTCGGAAGGAAGGTAGTAACGTCGAGCGCTCGTGCAGGAGATGGCGAGGGCCAGCCCGAGCCAGACTGGTCGCGTCAATGCGCGGAGCCGAGACAGCTCTGGCGTTCGCGAGGTCGTCATTTCACCCAACGTAGTGCATCGGCTGCGTTCCCAGAATTGGAACGCGCCAGGGCGATGCTGACCCTCCAGGAGTTCGCGCGCGCGAGGAAGCTGTGCGACCATTCCGCGCGCTTTTTCGAGGTGGAGGTCGGCTCATGGAACGCGGGACGTGGAACACGCCTGAGGCAGTGCAACGGGAGCTGGATTCTCGGCTCGCCCTCGTTCAGTCCTCCGAGCACATTCGCGGCATGCACTTCGCCGCCGTGCTCGACACCGTGCGCTTCCTCGGCGGTGAGCCCGCGGTGAAGCACATCGTCGACGCCGGTGACTTCCCCGCCGACCTGGACCCCGACAAGCTCTACCCCGTCCCCCCCTTCATGCGGCTGTTCTTCGCCGCCGCCAACCTGCTCGCGCCCCAGCTCGGCGGCGTCGAGGAGGCCATGCGCCAGATTGGCGTCCAGGGCACGCTCGCCTTCGTCCGCTCCATGTTCGGCACCGAGGTCCGCCAGCAAGTCGGCGGAGACCCGAAGCTGCTCGTCAACATGCTCCCGGAGGCCTACCGCATGGCCATCGACTTCGGCGAGCTGCACGTCGAGTGGACCGCCAACCGCGCCGGCCGCATCCACATGCGCCGCATCTTCACCCCCGTCGCCTACAACGAAGGCATGCTCGAAGGCGCCCTCCAGGCCGTCGGCGCCCAGGACATCCGCGTCGAGGGCCGTCAGACGTCCCTGCTCGACAGCGAGTACTCCCTCTCCTGGGACGACTGAGCCCTACCGGGCCACGCCCCGCGCGGGCGACTCGAAGACGAAGGCGCCGTACCCGATGACCTCGGCTCGCGCTCCGGCCAGGTCCCCGGAGCTGCGCAGCCCCACCAACCTGGGCCGCAGCCCTCGCCGCTTCGCCACGCGCAGCAAGCCGTTGATGGCCTCCGCGCCACACGCGCTGCCCGCATCCAGCGGCCCCTCCAACGCCAGCACCCGCGCCACCGTCACCTGGTCCGCGCGCCGCGCCTCCTCGTAAGGCAGGTAGTGCGACAGGTCCGAGCTCACGACGAGCAACACGTCCTCGTCCCACAGCGCCTCCAGCACCTGGGCCACCTCCTCCTCGTCCGCGCGGCCCACCACCAGCGGCAGGACAGTGAAGCGCTCCAACACCCGTTGGAGGAACGGGAGCTGCACCTCCAGCGAGTGCTCCGACTCATGCGCCTCCGTGGAGGCACTCACCCGCGCCAGCCCCGCCGCCCGGCGCACCAGGCCCACGTCCAGCCACACGTCACCCAGCGGCGTGCACAGCAGGTCCACGTCCGGGTACGCCAGCCCCCGCAGCGAGTGGAAGTGACACGGCCCCAGCAGCAACACGCGCGTGACCTCCCCGCGCCGGGCCCTCAGCGTGGCGTACGCCGCCGCCGCCACCTCCCCTGAATAGACATACCCGGCATGGGGGACGATGAGCGCGGAGGCAACCCCGTCCTCCGGCCCTCGCGCCTGCTCCAGCCACGCGTCCACCTGCCTGGCCAGCGCGGCGGGACTGGAGGGGTAGAAGGAGCCCGCCACCGCGGGCGCGCGCACACGAGGCATGTCCTCCCAACCATCCTTCCGTGGGGCGCCGCATGACGGGGTTGGGTGGAATCCTACGGACAGGCGGCAACGCGAAGATATGCCAATCATTGCAATTCTGTTCGCTTCTGGGACGTGCGCGTCCCGACTTCGGACGCTCAGGGCGGCATTCCGGGTCTTTCCGGCTGACAAGGGATTGATTTCACCAGGAGTTCGTCTGGCGTGGGGCTTGCTACCGGTGTCCTCGTACCGTGCGCTCCTTCCGAGTGGTTCAGGGCTGCTCGGGGCACGGTACCTCGCGCATGGGAGGGCCGGCCGGGACCTCGACTCCTCCATCCCGGCCGCCCCTCCCGTCCGTGAGCCCGGGCTCGCGGACGGCCTCCCGCGTGTCCGCGCCAGGGCTTCCGTCCATGTCTCAGCGATGTCTCACGCGCGGCGTCTCCCGGTGATGAAACCCGCGTGAGGCGCGGGCTCGCGGCGAGAATTCTCAAGTTGCGCTCATGCGGTAGAGGACACAGGGGCGACGAAAAAAGGATGCGCGCCCGCCTTCATTGACTAGAAGAGGCCGCCGAGCGCCCGGGAATGACCGCGGGCACACGCAACGGAGGGACGCTTCATGAAGGCAAATCAGTGGCAGGCCATGGCCGTAGCGGCTGGGTTGATGGTGTCGACGACTGCTTTCGCGCAGTCGACGGGTGGTGCTTTCGGCAACGCCGGGCAGATTGTCGTCAGCTCGGATGCGTCGGCGGACCTGGGCTACACGACGGAGGGCGCGGGGTACGGCTTCTTCAGGCTGGCGCCGAGCGTGGACTACTTCCTGAAGGAGAACCTCTCCATCGGAAGCGGCATCAACCTGTCCGTGCTGTTCGGTGAAGGGGACTCGCTGGCGGCCTTCGGCATCAACGCGCGCGTGGGCTACAACATCCCGTTCTCGGAGAAGCTGTCGTTCTGGCCCAAGGCCATCGTCACGCTGTTCGTGGGCGACAACATCCTGTCGCTGCCCGACGGCACCGGCTCGGCCTCCACCGTCATCCTGGAGGGCTACGCGCCCGTGCTGTACCACGTGACGTCCCACTTCTTCGTGGGCGCCGGTCCTCGCCTGGCCATCGGCCTGGGTGACGACGTGGACGTGACGTTCAGCGTCGGCACCACGGTGGGCGGCTACTTCTAGAGTCTGTTTTCCCGGCGCGCGGCGGGCCTGGTTCCGCCGCGCGCCGGAGCTTCGTCGTCAGGGCAGGGTGAGGCGGCTGACGCCCCCGCTCGGACGCGCAAGCGGCAGCACCCGGGTCTCCTCCACCCAACCCTCCGCGGCCGGTGCGGTGCCCTCATGGATGAGGCGCAGGCCCAGGTGCAGCGAGCGCGAGCCGGTGCCCGGCGCGTAGAGCAGCACGACGGACGTGGCCTCCTCGACGACCCGGCGTGACACCGGCCTGGGCGTCTTGTTCCCACGGCCTGCCCGCACCACGCGCCAGTCCTCCAGCTCCCAGCCCACCACGCGGCCGTCGCGCAGGTGCACGGACACGTTCGCCCAGACGGTGCCGTTCGCGGGCACGCGCACCGGCTCGAGCAGTCGCCGCAGGTCCGTCGCCAGCGCGGCCGGTTCGGGCATCGCGTCCTCGCGTCGTCCGGCGACCTGACGGGCCTGGAGAGGCCGCTCGCTGGCGAAGGACGCGCCCGGTTCCAAGGCCCACGAGGCCGCCTCGCGCCGCAGCCGCAGGACGACCTCACCCCCGGAGTGATGGGTGGTGGACATCAGCGCGCGGGCGATTGTTCGCTGGAGGTCTTCGCGGTCGACGGTGCGTCCGGCCCGTCCGCCGCGCTCCACCGACTGGTAGCCCACCAGCGTGAGGGCCCCGCGCTCCGCCCAGAAAGTGAGCTCCAACCGCGAGTCGACATCGCGCACGCTCCCGGCCAGCACCGCCACCTGTCGGGCCACCTGGCGCGCTTCCCGACGTCGGGCCTCTTCGTGCTCGAAGGGCTCGTGCGCACCGGAGCGATTCGAGCCGGTGGAGGCGCACGCGAGGCCCGTCGATATGAGGATGAGCGCCACGGTCCGAGCGCACACCCGGAGTCCGCGGTGAATGGGCAGCCTGGACATGGATTCCCCCTCCGAGCGACAGCGCCGCCCGGTGAGCCTGACTCCGCGCGGGACACGCGGGCCGACCCGATATTCTTGAGAGGGAAAGACGCGCGGCGCGGGGGAATCCTGAGCGCCCGGGACTCACGGACGGGACGTTTGTCCATTCACCCACGCTCACGTCGCCCGGCGCGCCGGGGTCGCGACTCACCGCACGAGGTGGCGCACGACGAACGCGAGGTTGGCGGGGCGCTCGGCCATGCGGCGCATGAGGTACGGGTACCAGTGACGTCCGTAGGGCACGTAGACGCGCACCGGGTGGCCCTGCTCGGAGAGCCGTTGCTGGAGGTCTTCGCGGATGCCGTAGAGCAGCTGGAATTCGAACGCGTCGCGCGGCAGGCCCCGGCGCGCGGCGTGCTCCAGCGTCGCGTCAATCATCCGCTCATCGTGCGTGGCGATGCCGTGATACACGCCGCTGTCGAGCAGCACCTTCATGCACCGCACGAAGCTGGCATCCACGTCTGCCTTGTCTGGAAAGGCGATGTCCGGTCCCTCCAGGTAGGCGCCCTTGCACAGTCGGATGCGCACGCGCTCGGCGCACAGCGCGCGGGCGTCTGCTTCCGTGCGGCGCAGACAGCTCTGGAGGACGGCGCCCACGTGTCGCTCACCGTGCTCCGCGTGCAGCGCGCGGACGATGTCCAGCGTCGCCTGGGTCACCGCGCCGTGCTCCATGTCGATGCGCACGAAGGTGTCTCGCGCCCGCGCGTCCGCCACGACGGTGCGCGCGTTCTCCAGCGCCAGCGCGGCGTCGAGCAGCAGTCCGCACTGCGTCAGCTTGAGTGACACGTTGGCCTTCACGCCCGTCTGGTCGATGCGCGCCAGCAGCCGGCGGTACTCGCGCACCTCGTCTCGTGTCTCCGCCGCGTCGCGCACCGCCTCGTTGAGGTGGTCGAACGAGGCCCAGAGTCCGCGCGCGGTGAGGGCCTTCACCGCGTCCAGTGCTTCCTCCAGGCTCTCGCCCGCGACGAAGCGCCGGGACAGTCGCCGCAGGGGCCCCATGCGAGTGGCCCAGTCCTTCAGCCCTTCCTGGCGCGAGAGGAACAGCAGGGCGGAGCGCGAGAGCTGCGCGGTGGTATCGCTCATGACGTGAGTCCTGGAGGGGTGGTGCCGTACTCCTGGAGGAACGCGCCGACTGCCGCGTTGAACGCCTCCGGATGGCTCATGTACGGCAGGTGGCTGGCGTCGCGCAGCAGCTCCAGCCGGGCCCCCGGGATGTGTTCAGCCACGTCGCGCGCGGCGTGAGGTGGCACCAGCAGGTCCTTGCCGCCCTGGACGACGAGCGTGGGCACGCGGAGTTGGTGGAGGCGGGAATGGAAGTCCGCGGCCAGCACGTCGCGCAGCCGGCGCAGCAATTCCACGGGTGTCAGCCGCCGCGCCTCGCGCACGATTTCCGCGCGGCCCTCGGGCGGCAACCTCGCGCCCCCGAGCACCCTCGCCACCGTGGGCGCGAAGACATACGCGAGCGGACGCGGCGTGCGCACCAGCGTGGACAGCGTCACCGCCAGCCTCCGCACCCGCCTCACGCTGGCCACCGGAGACACCAGCACCAGCGCCTTCACCCGCTCCGGATGCGCCAGCGCGAAGGCGATGGACAGGAGGCTGCCATAGGAGGACCCCACCAATGCGAAGCGCTCCGGCAGCCTCGCCTCGGGATGATTCAGCACCGCCAGGTTCCACTGCAGCGGGGTGTGCGTGGCGGGCGTGTGCAACGGCGGCGTCCACAGCAACAGGCGCAGCCGCCCGGCCAGCGGCTCCATCGGCGCGAAGGAGCGTCCGTTGGCACCCAGTCCCGGAAGACACACCACGGTGCGGGCTACATCGGTGTCGCCCTCGGGGAAGGTGAACAGCCGCACGGAGGTGCCCTTCACCTCGCGCTCCTCACAGCGCAGGTGCGCGTAGCCGTCAGGGACGTCCTCCACATCAGGGACGCGCGCGGGCACGAGGGCGCGAGGCGGAATCTCAAGCATGGCGGGCCCTCACCAGCAGCCGGTGCACGCTGGTGGCCACCCTGTCGCGGAACGCGCGCAGGCGCGGCTCGGAGGCGCCCGCCGGTGGCGGGGTGTGGGGACTGCCCAGCGCGAAGGTGAGCCGCACCGGAAACGGCAGCGGCCCCAGTCCCACCAGCAGCGGCACGCGGTACTTCTCCCCATTGGTGAGGTGCAGCCCCAGCCGGGCCTCACCCGGCGGGAAGAGGAACGTGTCGTCCACGCCGAAGCCCCCGAAGGGCACCACCGGCACCCCCGCATGCGAGGCCACCCGCGCGAAGCCCAGCGCATGCTCCCAACGCAGCTGGTAGCGCCCGCGCGGACGCTTGAAGACCTCGCGCGCGCCTCCGGGGTAGCAGACGACCAGCGCCCCGGCGCGCAACACCTCCAATGCGTTGTCCCGGGTGCCCTCCACGCCGCCCAGCCAGGGCAACACCGTGCGGACCACCGGAATGCGGAAGAAGCCTCGCTCCGCCAATCCCACCACCGGACGCCCGGTGGCCCGGTGCAGGAGATGGAAGAAGGCGGGCGTCTCGTAACCCCACACGCCGTGGTTGCCCACCAGCAACACCGGGCCGCTCCTCGGCAGATGCTCGACGCCCACCAGCCGGGCCCGGTGATAGAGCGCGGACATCGCCGCGCCCCGCTCGGCGAGGTGGAACACGGCCCTGCGCACGGTGGCGAGCGGAGCTTCCACGAGGAGTCATGATGGAGACGCCCCCTCCCATCGCCATCCAACCCGAGCAGCCGGCCGGGCCCCCGCTCCCGCACCCTCGGTCATCGCAAACCCACGCACCGTCCTTGGGGGGACTCGCCCTGCCCACCCCGGAGGTTGCTTTGAGTAGGCAACGCTTCGCCCCCCGCACCCATGGGCTTTCAGCCGCCCACCAGGGCACGATGCGGGTCGTTGTTTCAGCCCGCCGAACGTTCGCTCGACCTGTCGTTTGAGTTTCAATAATGTGAGGGTGAAGCGCAGCTTTGGTTGTCTGCCTGCTGAACCATGCAGATGGTTGAGGGCATGGGAGGCCCGTTCGACATCCTCGTGGAGGAGCACCGTGAGCTGGAGGAGCGCTTCGAGCGGCTCGTCTCCGGCGCGGAGGAGGAGCCCTCGAGCGCCCAGCGCGAGCTGCTGGAGCTGTTGCGACTGCACACCTGGCTGGAGGAGCGCTGTCTGCAACCGCTGGTGGCCCGGGTAGAGGGGCGCTCTCGTGCCCATCAGCAGGCCGAGGATCATCAGGCCATGCGCGAGCTGATGGATGAGTTGGAGGAGCTGTCCCTGGGCGACACCGATTGGCAGGCCCGGCTGTTCGCGCTCGAGGATCTGACCGTCGCGCATTTCCAAGAAGAAGAGAGTGCGTTGTTGCCCAGACTCACCACCGCGTTGGACCCGCTCGAGCAGCGACAGCTGCGCGCGGAGCTGATGCTGGCTCGCGAAGAGCTGCGCACCCTGGCCTCGGGGCCCTTTGTCTCGGGGTCCACCCCCCTGCTGGAAGACCTCCGCTGGGACGGCTGAGCGCCGTTCCCGCCCCACTGGAATGGGACCCCGACCGGTACGGTAGGGGGGGTGATACGTCCTTCAGTCACACCTTTTATCGCTTCCTTTAGACAAATCCTAAATTGGAAGGTATGGGTATGAGCAGCATCACAAATCAACTCCCCCTTCCATACCTTCAACAACCAGACTAGCCAAGACGAGGATTGAACGAATGTCCGTGGATAAAGCGTTTCGGGACATGATCCGTAACGAAATCGAGGTCCAGCTCAAGCCGCTGCGTGACGTGGTCTCCCGCCTGGAGTCCGGGACGGCGGATCTGGATGCACTGCGCAACGTGGCGGAGCGGCTGGCCCCCCTGGCCGAGGTCGTGGGCCCCCTGTTCGGCGCCCAGGTCGCGGCGGCGAAGCCGGGCCGCAAGGCCGTCGGTCGTCCTCCCGCGGCGGCGCGTGGCGCGGTGAGCGCGGCGGCGTCGGTGTCGGCGGGTGGCAAGCGCCGTGGCCGCAAGCCGTCGGCTTCGGCGGATGGCTCGCGCGAGTGCGCCATCGTCGATTGCGGCAAGCCCAGCCGGACCAAGGGCTACTGCGCCGCGCACTACCAGAAGCTGCGGATGCTGGAGAAGACCAACCGCCGTCCGTCCGCGTGGGTCGACTACGCGCCCGCCAACAGCGTGGAGGACATCAAGCTGCCCCGTGGCCGCGCCGCGTCGAAGGCCCTGGCCGCCGCCGCCCAAGCAGCGAACGGTTAATCAGCGGCACGTTTGGCCCCGGCCCGGGCAGACAGTGACCGCACCTCCGTCAACCGTGCTCCCTGGCAGGGAGAGGGTTCGGGGGCAGCCCGTACGGGAAGTCTTGCCCGCGGGGGCTTGCAGGGGCATGAATGCCCGGGCCCATGAACAAACGCGATTTGGAGCCTGGAATCATCACCGACCTGGCCGGAAGGACCACGTACGGTGATTACCTACAGCTCGACAGGCTGCTGACGGCGCAGGTTCCGCGCTCGCAGCCACCGCATCACGACGAGCTGCTCTTCATCATCCAGCACCAGACGAGCGAGCTGTGGATGAAGCTGCTCATCCACGAGCTGAGCGCGTGTATCCGCTATGTGCAGGCGGATCGGCTGGAGCCCTCGTTCAAGATTTTCGCGCGCGTGGGGAACATCCAACGGATGCTCTTCGAGCAGTGGAGCGTGCTGGAGACGCTCACGCCGAATGAGTACCTGGAGTTCCGCGACGCGCTCGGGCCCGCGTCTGGCTTCCAGAGCTGGCAGTACCGCGCGGTGGAGTTCCTCCTGGGCAACAAGGACTCCAACGCCCTGGGTCCCTTCCGCCACCAGCCGGAGGTGCATGGAGAGCTGGAGCGGCTGTTGGAGTCTCCCAGCCTCTATGACGAGTTCCTGCGCCATCTGTCGCGCACGGGGCACGCGATTCCGGAGGACCACGCCCAGCGCGACTGGCGGCTGCCGTACGTGAAGAGCCCGGCGGTGGTGGAGGTGTTCCGTCGCATCTACGAGGACCCGCACGCGCACTGGGATGCGTACGAGATGTGCGAGAAGCTGGTGGACACCGAGGAGCGGTTCCAGCTGTGGCGCTACCGTCACATGATGACGGTGATGCGAATCATCGGCTTCAAGCAGGGCACGGGGGGCTCCTCCGGGGTGTCCTTCCTGCGCAAGGCCTTGGATTTGCGCTTCTTCCCGGAGTTGTGGGATGTGCGCACGGAGCTGGCACCCCCCGCGGCCCGGGCTCATAAACCGTCGACATGAGCGCGCTCGGGGCCGTCATGGCAGGCGTTGCGCCCCAGTCTTGACGTGCGGCCAATTGAGAGGAATGGCGGGGCCCTTCGCTGACAGGCTTCGCCCGAGTGAAACATCGACAATGTGACGGGGTGGATGGGCGGGTGTCGGAAGCCACCCTGTCCGCCGGGCGGGCGAGCGGCGAGCGGGTGGTGTGGTCGGCTCCCGGGCTCCGGGCCTCCCGCTCCTGGCTTCAAGACTGACGGTTCGTCGACAGGGTCGGTGCGCAGGGCCTGGCGTGGGGGAGGGGCGCGCTAGGCTTGCGCGCACCATGGCTGCCTCGGCTCCCCTGCTCTTCGAGAAGGCCCACATCCTCTGCTACCGCACCTTCGACATCGCCGAGGAGATCAACCTCGAGCGCGCGCGCAAGGCCGTGTCCGAGGACACCCGCCGCCTCAAGCTGTCGCGCGAGAATGGCCAGTACCTCCAGCTCCCCAATCCGCCGCTGGCGTATGAGCTGGGGCGCCGGCCGCTCGCGCTGAAGGACGGGCCCGTCACGGTGGATGCCACGGCGCGCCTGTTCGACCATGGCGCCGCGTCCATCATCCTGCGCGTGCCGGTGGTGCCGGGCACGTCCCTGGAGCACCTCACCCGCGTGGCGGACGAGCTGTACGACAGCCAGGCGCTGGAGGACCTGGCGCTGGATTTGGTGGAGGGCGTGCGCAACACCATCGCCTCCGCGGTGCAGGAGCCGCACCTGTGGGACCAGAACGAGAGCTACACCGTCATCTTCGCGGAGAGCATCCAGGGCAACCCGTCCGCGGAGGAGCTGCTGGAGGGCGCGGACCTGGCGCGGCTGCTCCTGGGAGAGAACGGCCAGACGCCGCTGTCCCGCCGCGAGAGTGAAGCCGTCACGCAGATGCGCTTCAGCTACACGGTGAATGACCTGGTCGTCATCGACTGGAACAGCGCCTTCGTCTACGAGCCGTCGGGCTCCGGGGACATCCCGGACCTGCTCGAAATCGCCAACGCGCAGCTGTTGGAGTTCCGTTACTACGACGAGCGGCTGGACGAGCACATCGCCCGCATCCACGACGAGGTGCAGGCCAAGCGCCACGGGTGGACGCGGTTGTTCCGCAGTCCGTACCGCACGCTGACGCGGCAGACGCTCACCACGCTGGTGGACCTCAACGAGTTCATCGAGCGCGTGGACAACAGCCTGAAAATCATCGGCGACTTCTACCTGGCCAAGGTCTACGAGGGCGCGGTGCGCCGCATGCGCATCTCCGCCTGGCAGGGCTCCGTCACGCGCAAGCAGCAGCTGCTCGCCCAGACGTATGGCCTGCTCAAGGGCGACGTGGACATCGACCGCTCCCATACCCTGGAGGCGGTCATCGTCCTGCTCATCGTCCTCGAGATTTTCTTCGCCTTCTTCAATGTGTTCGCCCACTGAACGGTGAGGCCCCCCTGTACCTGAGGACAGGGGTCCGCGGGTTTCGCGGCCCTGGCCGACATGGGACACTGGCGCTTCGCGGTGGGCCCCAGTGGGCCCGGACCGGGGGGACGTGTGGGCATGAAGGTGCCCGAGGGCAACCTGGCCGCGACGGACCGCGTGACGCGGTCCCTGGCGCGGCTGGCGGTGGCGCCGCCGGTGCGGGCGGTGCTGGAGGCGTTGCTGCGCGAGGCCGCGGCCGCCCTCTCCGTGTCCGACGTCTTCCTCTGTTGGCGAGAGGACGAAAGCGTCCCTCACACGCTCGCCACGCCCGGGTTGCCGGCTGACGTGGTGGAGGCGTGTGGCCAGCGACTGTTGGCGGGCACGCGCGACATCGACGGGGCGCTCCTGCCGTACCTGTCGGTGGACCTGGAGCGGGACGCGCTGCTCGCGGGAGCGACGGAGGCCCGGCGGAAGCTGGGCGCGGTGGGGCTCGTCTCGCTGCCGGTGTCCGCCTCCGTGACTCGGGGGGTGGTCGGCGTGCTGGGCGCGCTGCTGGCCGAGGGGCGGGTGCCGTCGGAGGAGGAGCTCCAACGCCTGGGCCTCTACGCGCGCCTTGCGGGGCTGGCGCTGGAGCGGGAGCTGGCGGTGGAGGGGACTCGCGGGGAGGTGGAGCGGGCCCGCGCGGAGGTCGAACAGGCGGAGGTGCTGCGGCTGAGCCGCTTCCAGGCGGTGACGGAGGCCTTCGGCCAGACGCTCACCCGCGAGGAGGTGGCCCACGTGGTGTTGGACCTGGGGCTGCCGGCGGTGGACGCGACGGCGGGCATGGTGCACCTGACGCCCGAGGGGGGCGCGTCCGCGGAGCTCATCGCCGCGGTGGGGGTGCCGGAGGGACTCCTGGAGCCCTTGCGCGTGCTGCCCCGCACCGGCGAGGACCTGCCGGGCCAAGACGCGGTGCTGGCGGAGGCGCCGGTGTGGCTGGAGACGCTGGCGGCGATACAGGCGCGCTACCCCAGGCTCGCGGCGCTGATGGAAGAGGGGCCGCTGCGCGCGCTGGCGCTGGCGCCGCTGTTCGTCGAGGGGCGGGTGTTCGGCACGCTGGCCTTCGGCTTCGAGCGGGAGAAGGACTTCACCGCGCTGGAGCGCACGTCCATCGTCGGGCTGTCGCGGCAGTGTGGCCAGGCGCTGGAGCGCGCGCGGCTGTACGAGCGTGAGCACACCGCGCGGCTGGAGGCGGAGGCGCTGGGCGCGCGGCTGAGCCTGCTGGCGGACGCGAGCGCGCTGGTGTCCGGCTCGCTGGGCTGGGAGGAGACGGTGTCCGGCGTGGCGCGGCTGGCGCTGGGCCACTTCGCGGACGGGTGCTCGGTGGACTCGTACGACGAGGGCGTGGTGCGGCGACTGGCGGTGCTGCACGCGGACCCGGAGAAGGCGCAGCGGGTGCTGGAGCTGACGAGCTTCCCGCTGGACTCCGGCCAGCCCTCCACGCTGGCGCGAGTGCTGGCCAGCGGGCAATCCCGCATGGAGACCCGCAGGACGCGCGTGCCTTCCGCGACGGGAGGCGAGCCGACGTGGGGCACCAGCGCGCTGCTGCTGACGCCGCTCGTCGCCCGGCAGCGCACGCTGGGCGCGCTGACCTTCGTGCGGGACGCGGAGCGGGCGCCCTTCAACGCGACGGATTTGTCGCTGGCGGAGGAGCTGGCGCGGCGCGCGGCGCTGGCCATGGACAACGCGCGGTTGTTCCGCGCCGCGCGCGCGGCCGAAGAGGAGAGCCGCCGCGGCGCCGCGCGACTGCACGTGCTGGTGCAGGTCAGCCAGCTCATCGCCGAGGCGGGGTTGGACCTGCCCACCGTGCTGGACGTGCTGGCGAGCAAGGTGTCCGAGGCGCTGGGCGGCGGGTGCGTGCTGCAGTTGCTCGCGGAGGACCGGGAGCAGCTGGAGCTGGTGGCGGCGCACCACCCGGACCCCGTCGCACGCGGCGTGCTGGAGTCGTCGCTGCGGATGAATCCCGCGCGCGTGGGCGAAGGGCTGTCCGGCCGCGTGGTGGCCACGGGGCAGACGCTCTTCGTGCCCCGGCTGAGCGCGGAGGAGCTGCTCGGGGACCCTTCTCCCGAGGGCGTCACCTTCCTGGAGCACTACGGGCCGCAGAGCCTCATCATCGTCCCGCTGGGCGCACGAGGCCGGGTGCTGGGCACGCTGGGCGTCATCCGCGAGGCGCGCGGGCGCGAGTATACGGCGGAGGAGCGCGCGCTCCTGGAGAGCCTGGCCGCTCGGGCGGCCTTGGCCATCGAGGACGCGCGGCTGTATGGCGCGGCGACACAGGCGGTGAAGGCGCGCGATGAGCTGCTGTCGGTGGCGGGGCATGAGCTGAAGTCGCCGCTCAACGCCCTGCAGCTCCAGATTCACCTGCTGGCGCGGATGGCGAAGGACGCGGTGGCGGCCAGTGGCCTCGCGGAGCGCGCGGAGAAGGCGGCGCGCGCGGGACAGCGACTGGGGTTGCTCATCGACGATTTGCTGGACGTGTCGCGCATCAGCGCGGGCCGGCTGACGCTCAACCGCGAGGAGCTGGACCTGGCGGCGCTGACGCGCGAGCTGGTGTCGCGCATGTCCGAGGAGCTGGTGCGCGCGGGCAGCGAGGTGCTGCTGCTGGCGGACGAGGAAGTGGTGGGGCAGTGGGACAAGCTGCGGCTGGAGCAGGTGCTGGTGAACCTCTTGTCCAACGCGGCGAAGTACGGCGCGGGGCGTCCGGTGACGGTGCAGGTGGAGCAGCGCGGCGCGGTGGCGGAGCTGGCCGTGAAGGACCAGGGCATCGGCGTGGCGCTGGAGGACCAGGAGCGCATCTTCGAGCGCTTCGAGCGCTCGGAGTCCGCGCAGCACTTCAAGGGCCTGGGTCTGGGGCTCTGGATTACCAAGCGCATCGTCGAGGCCCACGGCGGTGGCATCCGCGTGCAGAGCCAGCCCGGCAAGGGCTCCACCTTCACCGTGGAGCTGCCCCTGTCCGGCACGCTGCCGACGTGAGCCCGCGCCTCCCGTCGGCGAACGGCTTGGGCGTGACACATCACCTGGACAGCGCTCGGCCCCGTGCGCTCTGGTGACGCGGTGATGATGCGAGTCTCGCGCGGCGGAGTCCTGTTCGCCCTCTTGTTGATGTTGGGAGGAGCGCTCGCTTCAGGCTGTGGCCATTCGCCCCAGGCCCGGCCCGCTCCCGATGGCGACGGCGACGGTGTGGCCGATGCCGAGGACGCGTGCCCGCTCATGCACGGGCCCGTCGCCACGCGCGGCTGCCCCATCAAGGACACCGACGGCGACGGCCTGGACGACTCGGTGGACAAGTGTCCGCGCCACGCGGGCCCCGCCTTCCGGGAGGGCTGTCCCGCCCGGGACTTCGACGACGACGGCGTGGAGGACCACAAGGACGCCTGTCCCCGCGAGGCCGGCCCGTTGGAGCGCAAGGGCTGCCCCATCATCGACCCGGACCGCGACGGCGTGGAGGGTGACGCGGACGTGTGTCCCGAGGAGTTTGGCCCCGTGGAGCGACAGGGCTGCCCGGAGAAGGACGAGGACGGCGACGGCGTTCCGGACGAGGACGACGCCTGTCCTCGTGACGAAGGCGTCCCCTCCCTGAGCGGGTGTCCCGAGCGGGACAGGGACGGCGACGGCCAGGCGGACCACCGGGACAACTGCCCCACGACGTCTGGCCCGGGGGCGAACCAGGGCTGCCCGGCCCAGGACAAGCAGCGCGTCAGCCTCCGGCGCGACAAGCTGGAGCTGCTGGAGCGCCTCACCTTCGAGAGCCAGACGGCGAAGCTCCACCCCAGCTCCCACGCCCTGCTGGACAACGTGGCCCGGGTGCTGCTCGCGCACCCGGAGCTGAAGCGCGTCATCGTCGAGGGACACACCGACGCCTGGGACGATGCGACGACCGGGCGCGCGTTGACGCAGGCGCGAGCGGAGGCGGTGGTCGCCTACCTGGAGGGGCAGGGCGTGCCGACGGAGCGGCTGGAGGCGCAGGGGTTGGGGGCGGACAAGCCCCTGGAGTCGAGCGGGACGTCGCTCGGCCGCACGGCCAATCGCCGCGTGGAGTTCACCTTCCCTCCGCCGCCCTCCCGGAAGTCCCCCCGTCCCGCACCCCGGCGATGACGCGGGTGCCACCAAGGGGCGGGTCGTGGGCGCCTCGTCTCGTCCCGTCCCTGGAGTCCTCCCGGAGCGTCGGGAGGTGGGATACTCTGGCGTCCGCGTCCAAGGCTCCACCGGACGCCGAGGTGACCCCATGAGCGCATCCCCCCTCTTTGGTGACCTGCTGCTCAAGCTGGGTATCGTCACGCCCGTGCAGGTGCAGGAAGCCCTGGCCCTCCAGGCGCTCACCGGCCAGCGCGTGGGCGAGGCGCTCATCTCCCTCGGCTACGTCACCCGGGAGCAGATTCAGGACGCGCTGGGAGAGGCGTTGGGTCTGCATCACGACAAGGGGCCCTCGCAGCCCGCCCTGGGCGAGCTGCTGGTGGGGCTGAAGTACGTCACCCTCGCGCAGCTCGAGGAGGCGCTCGCCCGTCAGCGCCGCGACGGCCGCAAGCTGGGCGAAATCCTCGTGGAGCAGGGCCACTGCACGTACAAGCAAATCTACGAGGCGCTCGGCCTGCAGAACCGCATCGCCGGCCGGCAGGAGAACCCGCGGCCCTTCATCGACGGGCGCCGCCGCGTCGTCGTCGTGGATGACAGCCCGCTGGCGTGCGCCTTCGTCCAGGAGGGGCTGGTGGCCCTGGGCTACGAGGTCCTCTGCTTCCAGGACCCGTTCGAGGCGCTGGAGGGCATGAGCCGCCTTCAGCCCGCCATTGTCCTGAGTGACTTGGAGATGCCCGGGTTGGACGGCGTGGAGCTGTGCCGCAGGCTCAAGGAGGGCCCCACGCGGGGGCTGCCCGTCATCATCCTCACCGCGAATGACCGCGAGGCGGAGCGCGTGCGGGGCCTGCGCGCGGGCGCCGACGACTACGTCAACAAGTCCGCGTCCATGGACGAGCTGGCGGCGCGAATCGAGAGCGTGGTGCGCCGCACCGGCGAGACGGAGCGGATGCGCAAGCTGTTCGCCCGCTACACCTCCGCGGCGGTGGTGGACGAAATCCTCAAGAGCGCGGACGCGGTGGTGCTCACCGGCGAGAAGCGCGAAGTGACGGTGCTGTTCGCGGACATCCGCAACTTCACCGGCCTCGCGGAGAGCCTGCCTCCCGAGCAGGTGGTGGGCGTGCTCAACCAGGTGCTGGGCCGGCTGTCGGACGCGGTGCTCACGTGCGGTGGGACGCTGGACAAGTTCCTCGGCGACGGGCTGATGGCGGTGTTCGGCGCCCCGGTGGCGCGCACGGACGACGCGCTGCGCGCGCTCCAGTGCGCGAAGATGATGATGGACGCGATGACGGACCTGCGCGTGGAGGCGGAGGCCGAGTGGGCCGCCAACGGACGCGAGGGCCACCCGCTGGTGCTGGAACTGGGCGTGGGCATCAACTCGGGCGTCGTCGTCGCCGGCAACATCGGCAGCACGGTGCGCTCCGAGTACACCTGCATCGGCGACGCGGTGAATGTCGCCGCGCGGCTGTGCGCGCTCGCGGGCCCGGGGGAAATCCTCGTGGGCGAGCGCACCCGGGAGCTGGTGGACGCCAACGAGACGGCCTTCGAGGACCTGCCGCCCGTCCGCCTGAAGGGTAAGCAGCAGCCGGTGCCGCTATTCCGCGCGCTTTAGTCCCGCGTGAAGTCTTCCCCACCCTGGGCCGCCGCTGGCGGTAGGGTGGGGGCCATGAATCCGTCCGCTGATGACCGCCCTCCGCCCTCCCGTCGCTCACCCGTGCTGTGGGTGGGGCTGGTGTTCGCCCTCGCCCTCATGTGCGCGGTGCTGGTGGGGGCGCTGACGCGCTCGAAGGCGGTGTACTCGGAGAGGATCCACCAGGACATCGCCGTGCTGGAGGACGCGCTGTCGCGCTTCCACGCGGACGGCAACGCGCTGCCGGAAGAGGCGGACCTGGAGCCCCTGCTGGTGCCCAAGTACCTGCCGGCGCTGCCGCTGGACCCCTGGGGGCGGCACTACCGGTACACCAGCAACGGCAACCAGGTCTTCATCGCGACCTTCGGCCTGAGCGACGACCGGGGTGGCAGCCGCGAGGAGCAGGACCACACCAACCACGACGGGCACCCCCGGCCCGAGAAGGCGAAGTAGCCGTCCTGCCGTGCCCTCGGTCGACCCGGGGGCCTGCGTGCGATGGGCCCCGGACCTCGAGCCCGGGACAGCCTGACGTGACGGAGGGGCCCCCCGCCCGGTGGCATCGTGCGCATCTGTCCCGAGGAGGGATGGAGTCCAGGCCATCCCCGCGAGGAGGGCGGCCATGGCCATCGTCTGTGCGAGCCCGCTGATGGCGCGGGAGTCCCGGGAAGTGGAGGTCGCCGCGGCGCTGGCGGCCAGGCTGGGAGAGCCGCTCCTGCTCGTGGGCGTCATGGACGGCGAGCCGCTGACGGAGGCCTCGCGTCTGGAGGCCCAGCGGCACCTGGAAGCCCTGGCGGAGCGGCTGGAGCTCCCCCCGGGGCGGGTGAGCTGCCGGGTGCGCTCGGACGCGGACGAGGTGCTCGCCGACGAGGAGTGTCGGCACTCGCGCTGGGTGGTGGCCGCGGCGGAGGGCTGGCGCACGTCGGCCTGGAGGCGCGCCTCGCTGCCGGAGCGGCTGGCCCGACGGGGCTGCGGCCCGGTGCTGGCGGTGCGCCGCGCGGAGGCGCTGGTGGACTGGCTGCGAGGGCGGCGCAGGCTGCTCGTCCTGGTGGGCGTGGATCCGCTGTCCCCCACGGCCGACGCCGCGGTGGCCTTCCTGCGCGAGCTGCGCCGGGTGGGCCCGTGCGACGTGCTGGCCACCTACGTGTGCTCGCCGCTGGAGGAGCGGGAGCGGCTGGGCATCCACACCCCCGTCCATGTCGACCTGCTGGAGCCTCGGGCCCGGGACATGGAGGCGCTGGACGCGGCGGTGGAGACGGTGCTGCTGCGCGACGTGCGCGAGCAGGTGGGGGACCTGCTGGGCGAGGGCGGCGTGGAGGTGGTGCTGGAGCCCGGCTTCGGTCGGCCCGCGGACCACCTGCTGCACGTGGCGCTCTCACGCGGCGCGGACCTCGTCGTGGTGGGCATGCGCGCGCGGGGGGCGATGAAGCGGCTGTGGCACGGCTCGGTGTCTGCTGGGGTGCTGCGGCATGCGGAGCAGGCCGTGGTGTGCGTGCCGGATGTGCTGCATGAGCCCCGGCACGCGCATCCGCCTCGCAGCGTGCTGGTGCCGGTGGACTTCTCCGAGGCGAGCGCGCGCGCCATCTCCCAGGCCCGCTCCCTGGTGGGGCCGGGCGGCCGGGTGCACCTGCTGCACGTGCACCGCAAGCGCCTGGGCGAGGCGGGGGATTACATCGACCATTACGGCGTCCTGCCCGAGCCTCCGCGCGAGCGCGACGTGACGCTGCGGCGGCTGTGGGAGCTGGTGCCTCGCGACGAGGGCGCCCAGGCGCTGCGCTGGAGCGTGGAGGGCGTCACCGGCGAGGACATCGCCCTGGCCATCTGCCAGGCGACGGAGCGCGAGGGCGTGGACCTGGTCTGCCTGGGGACTTCGGGTGGGCCCGCGCGAGAGCAGGACGCGCTGCCCGGCGCGGTGGCTCGGGAGCTGGTGGCGCGCTGCCGCCGGCCCGTCATGGTGGTTCCAGGCTCGTGAGGTGGTTCCAGGCTCGTGAGGTGGTTCCAGGCTCGTGAGGTGGTTCCAGGCTCGTGAGGTGGTTCCGGGGTCGTGACGCTCTTGAGACAGCAGTCACCCAGGTACACATGAAAGGGTTTTCAGGTGGGTCGATTCTGGCCCCACCTGCCAGGATACCTGGCCCGTTGAACGGAAGACCCGATGGGGCGCTAGAATCCCCCGCACCACGCATCACAGCAGGGGGTTTGCCGGTGACGCTCAGTGGTTACCGAGAAGAAGAGCTCGTCTGCAATCGTGCCTCGCTCATCATCCACGGCGGCACGGAGGAGGAGCGCCGCAGCTGGGCCCAGGAGGCCGCGCGCAACTTCGACGTGGAGCTGGTGGAGGTGAAGCAGGCCACGGACCTGGCCGCGGCGCTTCGCCAGCGCAACGGCGTGTTGTTCATCCCCGACGCAGCCAAGCTCGGGCGTGACGCGCAGGGGCTCATCCTGCGCTGCCTCCAGATGCAGGAGGAGCGCCCCAAGGTGGTGGTGGGCGTGTCGGGCGCGGCGGACGCGGCGCTCTCGCGCGGCACGCTGCGGGAGGACCTGCACTACCGGCTGCACCAGGCGCAGGTGGACCTCCAGAAGGACGGCCTGCGGGAGCTGCTGCGGCGGCGCTGGTCGCTCCAGGCGGAGCAGCTCGCGCTGAAGGCCGCCGCCGCGAAGGCCGCCGCGGAGTCGGAGCGCGAGGCCGCCGAGGCCCGTCGCCCTGGCTCGGTGACTCGCACGCTGCCCAAGGCGCGCAAGTCCGTCTCCAGCTCGCGCAAGCCGGCGGCCCGCAACCTGTCGCCTCGCTGAAGTCCGCGCGTGCGCGCTCCTCGCGCGAGGGGCACTGTGTCCCCTCGCGCCGTCAGGCGTGGAGCGTGGAGCCTGGTGCGAGGGCCCGTCGGCGCCCGGCCCACTCGAAGACGCGAGGAGACCCCATGTCGCTGGAGCTCATCCGAGGAGACATCACCCGAGTCGACGCGGACGCCATCGTCAACGCGGCCAACAGCTCGCTCCTGGGCGGCGGCGGCGTGGACGGCGCCATCCACCGCGCGGCGGGCCCGGAGCTGGTGGCCGAGTGCCGGCTCCTGCACGGCTGCCCCACCGGCCAGGCGAAGGTGACGCGCGGCTACCGCCTGCCCGCCCGTCACGTCATCCACACCGTGGGCCCCGTCTGGCGCGGCGGCACGCAGGGCGAAGAGGCCACGCTGGCCCGGTGCTACAAGAGCGTCTTCGCCCGGGTGTCGGAGCTGGGGCTGCGCTCGGTGGCCTTCCCCTCCATCTCCACCGGCATCTACGGCTTCCCGATTGAGAAGGCGGCGCCCGTGGCCCTCCGGGAAATCCAGGCGGCGCTCGCCCGATTGTCACACCTTGAGAAGGTGACAGTGGTCCTCTTCTCGGAGGCGGATTTGGAGACGTATCAGCGCGCGCTCGCGGGGCTACAGGGGGCTGCCGGGGGCGAGAATGTGTGAACGAGGAAAACTGGGCTAGAGTTTCGCCCACGTCCTTTCTTCGTGGAGCATCACATGTCTCAGGAAAACGCTGCTGGTAAGCCAAAGCGCGGGCTCAAGCGGCCCATCGAGGTGGTCCGCGCCGAGCTTCTGAACGACTCGGACACCAAGAAGATCGCCGCGGCCGTGAACATGAAGCTCGAGGACTACGTGGAGCTGGTCCTGAAGTACGCCCAGGACAAGGACCTGCAGCCCGAGCTGAACATCGTCCCGGATGACGAGCTGCGTAAGAACGGCATCACCCCGGTGACGTCCGACGAGGCCGCCGACATCATCATCCGAGGGATGAAGGGGGAGCTGCCCGGCTCCGCGCCCGACTTCGACAACTCCAAGTTCGAGCAGAAGGCGAGCGGCGGGAAGCCCTCGCTGACGACGCCGGACCCGGCCACTCCCGCGGCCTCGGCCCCTCCTGCGGCTCCGGCGGGTCCCCAGGACGCGGCCGCGCGGCAGGCGATGTTGGATCAGATCAAGCGCGGTGGTGGCGGCCGGGCCTGAGTTCGTACCCCGGGGCGGAATGTCGGAGAAAATCCGACGGAAATTCCGGCGGAAACAAATCAACCGCTCCGCCGAGAATCACTCTGAGTCTTCGCTTCGGCAAAAACTTCCTTCTTCCTCTCCCCTTTCTTCTCTTCGAGGTATCGCGCCATGGGCCTGTTCTCCAGCTTCAACCCCCTCAAGTTGATTCAGAAGCCCCTGGAGCTGCTCGGCAAGGCGGCGGAGACGGTCAGCAAGGTCGCCGGCGGCATCGCGAACATCGGCGGCAAGGTCCTCGACTTCCTGAAGAAGCCGGCTGAAGAGGTGATTTCGCCCATCACCGACAAGATCAGCGAGCAGATCAAGAAGATCCCCTTCCTGGGCAAGTTCCTGGCCCCGGTGGTGGAGAACCTGATGAAGCAGGGCGTCACGTCGCTGGTCGGCGAGGGCCCCATCGGTGGCATCGGCGCGCTGGCGAAGGCCGCCACGAAGATCGAGGACGTGGTCAAGGTCGCCGAGACGGTTCGCAAGGGCGCCGACAAGGTCGACGCGTTCGCGGACAACTTCCTGGGCCAGCAGAACGTGCAGAACATCTTCGCCCAGCGTCAGGCTTCCTTCATCGAGTAAGCGCTCTCGCGCCCCTGGCGCGATGATGCGGCACCGAGGGCCGGCCTTCCGCGAGAGCGGGGTCGGCCCTTCGGCTTTGCGGGGCAGAGGAGCTGGGGCTGGCCTTCCGCAGGAGCGGGGCTGGCCCTCTGGCGTTGAAGGGCAGGGGCGGGCAGAGATGGATGGGCACCGAGGGCCGGCCTTCCGCGATGCGGGGCAGCTCTCTCTGGCGTTGCGAGGTCAGCCGAGGACTCGCGGCGCGATGGCCGAGCCCGGGTCTTCCGCATGAGGAAGCAGCCCAGCGGCGCCTCCGGTCATGGTGAAGCCGGCCTCGCCCAGAGGTGCCGGAAACCAGACCTGGGTGGTCCGGCACCCATCGTGATCCTTACGACATGAGACTGGGGCCGTACTCAGTGTGCGGATTTGAGGCTGCTTTTCTCAGCTTCCGAGGCAGCGGATCACGCCGTCGAGAGGCGATGTCGCGAGTCCGTGAAGCGACTCCCCTGAAGAGCGCGGTGGGCCGGGTGGATCATCACGGCCCGGCTTCAGGGAGGGTAGTTGGGGTCAGCCCTCTTCGTGGGCCAGCCGCTTCACGTCGCGCAGGAGCCGGTCGGTCGAGTCGCTGTCCGCGCTGTCGTAGTACCCGCGAATCTGTCCATGCGAGTCCACGAGGACGAAGTGGGTGCCGTGGAAGATGGAGAGCAGGTCCTCCTCGGCGGCGCCGGGCTCGCGGCCCATGCTGACCTTGAAGCCGTGGACGATGGTGTCCTTGAGCACGTCGTAGTCGCCGGTGAGGAAGCTCCAGCGCGCGAAGTTGGCGCCGTGGAGCTGGCCGTACTCGGTGAGGCGCTCGGGCGTGTCGTACTTCGGGTCGACGGAGAAGGAGACGAACTGGAGGTTCGTCCCGAACGAGTCGGTGTTCGTCTGCACCTGGGCCATCTTCCGGGTGAAGGCGGGGCACACGGTGGGGCAGCGGGTGAAGATGAAGTTGGCGATGAAGGGGTGGCCTCGGAGCTGGGCGCTGCCGAAGGGCTGTCCGTCATGCCGGGTGAAGGTGAAGTCCGGGAGGGCGCCGAGCTGGGGCAGGGGCTCGCTGCCCGCGCGCATCAGGTTGACGGCGGCGACCGCGGCGAGGCCCAGCGCGACGACGGCGATGCCGGCCCAGAAGCCAGGGCGTTGCGTGAGACGGGCCGGGGGGAGCGCGAGAGGAGAGTCGGCGGACATGGCCCGGACCTAACGAAAGGCCCGGGAGGGCACAAGCGCGTCGGACGGCCCAGGGTCAACCTGCCTACTCGCGAGCTGTAGCGGGCATCAGGCCGCCCCGAGGGCAGGCGGGCCTGAGGGAGCGCGCGAGGAGCCCGTGGCTTGAGACCACCAGGGCCGCGTGCTAGCCGGGAAGGCGGTGATGACTGGCGAGCGCTCCATACCGGGTCGACGAGCCGCGTCCCGCCCTCCGGGGCGAGGGATTCGCCGGAGCATGTCCCCCGGTGGAAGCGCATCCGGCTCTCTGGAGCGAGGAATGGCTGGGCGCCCGCCACTCCATGAAGGCGCATCCACTCCTCCGGAGCGAGGGATGGGCGAGTTCCTCGACTCGGGTCGATACGCCGCATTTCGTCTTCCGATGAGGGTGCTGCGAGGGAGCCTGTCCCTCGATGGCGACTCAGCCACGACGAAAGCTTCATGCGAGCGCACCCGCTCAAGTGGGCGAGCCGCATCCCGTCTTCAGGGACAAGCGATGGAGGGGCGCATGGCTCTCGCAGGCGTGGACGTCACCGAGGTGACTCGCGACGCCTGTTCCAGCTCAGGACAGAGAGCCGTGTCCCGCGCCCCCGAGAGAAAGATGCTCGGGAGGATTCCTCTCGTCGGGCTCCTCATGGCGCTCATGCCGCTGGACGTGCTCGCCTGTGCGACGTGCTCCCTGCGCGAGCCCGAGTCAGCGGTGCGTTCGGCGCTCCTGGTGGTCGGGTTGATGCTCACGCCCTTCCTGGTGGTGGGCGTGGGGCTGTGGGCGGTGCGGCGCGCGGGCCGGGAGGCCTCTCGGGAGGATGGCGCGTGAGCACCTCCGCCGAGACAGCCCCCCATCCGTCGTCGGGCATGACCTCGGACATGAGCGCGCGGACGCTGGCGCTCCGCGAGGATGCTGCTGTCGACAGGCCTCGCATCGACGCGCTGCCAGGCGAGCGCACGTCCGTCGAGGGAAGGACCCAGCCATCATCGAACGCACCCTCGGCCACGAGCGCGAGGACGCTGGCGCTCCCCGAGGACGCGAGTGTCGACGGGCACCGCATCGACGCGCTGCTGGGCTGGAGTCACCGCTTCGAGGCGGGGATGGCCGCGCTCGCGCTCGGGTGGATGGTGGTCGCGGTGTGGCGCTTCCGGAACGCGAAGCGAGCGGCCTCGGACGGTGGCACGAAGCGCTCCCGCGCGTGGGTGTTCGGCCTGGCGCTGAGCACGTTCCTCGTGGTGGACGGAGCGCTGCTGGTGGGCTCGGAGGGCTACCTCCGGGACGTGCTGTGGAACCTCCAGGTTCCCGCGACGGACCCGCGCACGGTGCGCATCGAAATCAACGCGCATCAGTGGTCTTGGGAGGCGCGCTACGCAGGCGAAGACAACCGCTTCAACACCCCCGACGACGTGGTGACGTGGAACGACCTGCGCGTGCCCGCGGGTGTGCCCGTCTGGGTGCAGCTGGTCTCCACGGACGTGGTGCACGGCTTCTCGCTACCGAACTTCCGAGTGAAGCTGGATGCGATTCCGGGACGCGTGAATCAGACCTGGTTTCGAGCCGCACGCGAGGGCACGTGGGAAGTGGCCTGCTACCAGCACTGCGGCACCAGCCACTATCGGATGCGCGGCGAGCTGCGCGCCCTGTCCCAGGAAGCGTATGCCGCGTGGCTGCGCGAAGCGGGACGGCAGGCCGTGCAGGCCTACGACGTGGATGACAGCGCGGCCCACTGGGGCTGGGAGTGGAAGGCACCGTGAGCCTGCTCTCGCTCGACCACAAGGACGTGGCGCGGCGCTACCTGTGGAGCGGCCTGGGCTTCCTGTTGCTGGGCGGACTGCTCGCGCTGGCCATCCGCTGGCAGTGGGCGTGGCCGGGGCAGCCGGTGCCAGGGCTCGCCTGGGCGCTGCCCGAGTCCCGAGGCGCGTTGACTCCGCCCACGTACACGGCCGTCTTCACCATGCACGGCCTGGTGATGATCTTCTTCGCGGTGACGCCGCTGCTCTTCGGCGCGCTGGGGCACTTCGTGTTGCCGCTGGCCATTGGCGCGCGAGGGCTCGCCTTCCCGAGACTCTCCGCGCTGGGCTACTGGATATACGCGCTGGGGGGCGTGCTGGTGCTGGCCTCGTTCGCGGTGCGGCTTGGGCCTGCGAGCGCGGGGTGGACGGCGTACCCACCGCTGTCGACGTCGGCCTTCACTCCCGGGTTGGGACAGACGCTGGTGACGGTGGCGGTGCTGTGCGCGGGCACGTCGGCCTTCACGTATGGCCTGAACTTCGTCGTCACGGTGGCGCGGTGTCGAGCCCCGGGGATGACGTGGGGACGGCTGCCCCTGACGGTGTGGGGCCTCTTCTTCGCCTCGGTGTTGAACGTGCTCTTCGTGCCGGTGCTGGCCGCCGCAACGGCATTGCTGTTGATGGACCGGTTGCTGGGGACACAGTTCTTCATCGCGGGCGCGGCGGCGGTGGGCGGTGGTGGGGACCCGGTGGTGTACCAGCACCTCTTCTGGCTGTTCGGCCATCCAGAGGTCTACATCCTCATCCTGCCCGCGTGGGGCATGGTGGGGGACCTGGTGGCGTTCTTCAGCCGCAAGCCCGCGCATGGCTATCGGCTGACGGCGGGAGCCATGGGGACGGTGTCCGCGCTGAGCGGGCTCGTCTACGCGCACCACCTCTTCACCAGTGGCATGTCGCCGTTGCTCGGGCGCACGTTCATGGTGCTGACGCTGCTCATCTCCCTGCCTGCGGAGGTGATGTTCCTCAACTGGCTGATGACGTTGTGGCGAGGCAGCGTGCGGCTGACGTCGCCGATGCTCGCGGCGCTGGCGACGATGGTCGTCTTCGGGTTGGGCGGAATCACGGGCCTGGCGTTGGGCGCGGTGGCCACGGACGTGCCGCTGCACGGGACGCTGTGGGTGGTGGGGCACTTCCACCTGACGATGGGAGCCGCCAGCTTCCTGGGTGTCTTCGCGGGCCTCTACTTCTGGTTCCCGAAGATGTTCGGGCGCGCGCTGCACGAGGGACTCGCGAAGGTGCACGTGCTGTCGAGCGCGGTGCTGTTCCTCGGTGTCTTCGGCGGACAGCTCGCGGCGGGATACGCGGGACAACTGCGGCGGCTGTATGACCCGTACCAATACACGTACCTGAAGCACCTGCTGCCGCTGAACCAGTGGACGACGGTGTGCGCGTTCCTGCTCGGCGCTGTCCAGGTCGTGTTCGTGGTGAACCTGGTGTGGACGTTGCGGCGAGGGCGCGCGGCGGAAGCGAACCCGTGGCAGGTGGGCACGCTCGAGTGGACGTGCGCCTCGAGCCCGCCCGGTGAAGGCAACTTCACGCAAGTCCCCGTGGTGCTGCGCGGGCCGCATGCGCTGTCGCAGCCCGAGGTGCTGGAGCGACTCGGCCGCGACTGGATTGGACAGGCGGAGGTGCTGCCAGGAGTGGCCCGACAGGACACGACTGAAGAAGCAGTGCCCGCCTCCGAGGGCACCGTGTCCACCGTGCGGAGCGTGACATGAGCGAGCACGGACGAAGTCCAGCCAACCGCATGTCGAGCACCGTGTACGGACCGAGGTGCGCCATATGAGCGCGGAGCGCAACCCGATGGGGGGCAAGGCGGAGACGCGCGTCGACCCCACTCCGCATTCGACGTCTGGAGCCCTCGGCATGAAGCCGCTGCCTTCCGTGAGCGACGCCCGCACGGAGCCCTCTTCACTCGAAGCGAGCACGTCGTCCGCTGCCGCGGAGACCGCGAACTCGGAAGGAACAGCGTGGCTCGGCACGGTGCTGGGGCTCGCCGCGTGGTCGATGTTCTTCGCCTCGCTCGCCTTCGCGGTGGGCTGGTACAGGATGCGCGAGCCGTGGCCCCCGCTCCCAGTGTCCCTGCTGGGACTGGGCCTCACGGGGCTCCTGCTCTTCACAGGAAGCGGCGTGCTTCACCTGGGCCTCCAGCGGCGCGAGTCATCGTGGCCGGCGCGGTGTGCCCTGGCCCTGGGGCTGGCCTTCCTCGCGCTCCAGGCGATGTGGACACACCAGGCCTGGTGGACCGAGCACGTGCGAATCCCCGAGGGCGGCGTCTCCGCCTCCGCGTTCCACGGGCTCACGGCGCTGCATGCGCTGCATGTGCTCGGGGTGACTTCTGGTCTCTTCCTCGTCTGCTGGCGCCACGCGCGCGGCGCGGACGTGCGACCCTCGCTGCGACGTCACGTGCTGGGCTGGCACTTCGTGACGGCGATGTGGGTGCTCCTCTTCGTGGCGGTGTACCTCCCATGACGACTCCTCGTGGAACCTCCCGTGTCAGCACCGTGCGGGCACTGATGGCGCTGTTGCCGCTCGTGCTCGCGGGCTGTCGCTCCAAGAGCGCCCCCAGCTTCGAGCCTCTGAAGCTCGCGGACGGCCGGGTCATCCCAGCGGAGACGCTGACGCGCGGGCACTCGGTGTACACGTACTACTGCGCGTCCTGTCACGGAGAGCAGGGCGACGGTCAGGGCCCCGCGGGGCGTGGGATGCGGCCCGTGCCGCGCAGCTTCCGTCAGGGCCTCTTCAAGTTCGGAGGCGTCGCCGTCGGCGAGCTGCCCACGGACGAGGCGCTGAAGCGCACGCTGCGCCGAGGACTGCACGGCACGCCGATGTTCGCGTGGGACGTGCCCGACGCGGACCTGGAGGCGGTGCTCCAGTACCTGAAGACCTTCAGCCCGCGCTGGAAGGAGGAAGTCCCGGGCAAGCCCCTGGCCCTCTCACCCGACCCGTGGAAGGGCCGCGACGCGGAGGCCATCGAGCGAGGCCGCGTCGCCTACCACGTCTCGGGCGCGGGGAACGCGGGGTGCTCCAGCTGCCACGTCGCGTACCTGCCGCGCGCGGAGCTGGCCGCGCTGCTGAAGAAGGCGCTCGGGCGCGACGTGGACCTGTCCAAGCTGGACCCGTACACGGCCCTGGCCCGCGAGTCGGACCACCCCGTGGCGGTGGACGCGAAGGGCGAGCCCACGAAGACGGAGAAGGTGCTGCCTCCGGACTTCCTCTTCCAGTCGCTGCGCACGGTGTGGCCGGTGGGCGGGACGGTGGATGGCGCCCCGTACACGGCCGAGCGCCAGCGCGAGGACCTCTACCGCGTCATCTCCTCGGGCGTGGGAGGCGCGGCGATGCCTACGTGGAAGGGCGCCATCCCCGAGGAGAACCTGTGGGCGCTCGCGTACTACGTGCAGACGCTCGTCGTGCTGCGCGACACGGACGCGGCCGATGAGCTCAAGTCCCGACTGCGAGGCTCGACTCAGTGAACCGTGCCCGAGGGACCACGGGCGTCACGCGCGCTGCTTCCACGGGCTCGCGAGCCAGCCGGATGAGCTTCAGTCGGGACAAGAGCCGCATCACCTGCCACGTGGGGTCCAGCTCGAAGCGTCGAGCGGCGAAGTTGGGGCTCGCGGGCCGGGCGTGGTGGTTGTTCTGGAACAGCTCGCCCATGCAGACCACGTCCATGGGCAGCGTGTTGCGTGACGCGTCCCGGGTCGCGAAGTTGCGATAGCCGGAGCGGTGGCCGAACCAGTTGACGATGGCGCCGTGCACCGGCCCCATCACGAAGTGCGCGGGCAGCAGCGCCCAGTGCCACGGGCGCGTGGCGAAACGCCGATAGAACAGCGTGTAGAGCGCGCCGAAGGTGACGCGCGAGGGCCAGCTGTTGAAGACCTTCTCCAGCGCGGGCCACTTCGGATAGCCCCCGAGGAAGCGGGCTTCCGGCTGGATGCGCCGGGAGAGCAGGCCCTCATAGCGCCGTGCCGTGTTGAGCATCATGTGCAGCGGATTCCGCTGGTGCTCGGGCGAGTGCGGGTCCTTCTCGGTGTCGGCGTAGGCGTGGTGCTCGCGGTGGAGGATGGCGTAGGCGCGCGGGTCCAGGTAGCTGGAGCCCTGCACCAACGCGGTGCAGAGGTGGAGGGCGCGCTCGGTGCGAGGCCGCATCGTGTACATGCGATGCGCGGCGTAGCGGTGCTGGAACAGGCTCTGGAAGAGCACGCTCAGCGTCCAATGTGATGCGAAGAAGAGGTAGACCATACCGGCTCAACCTCCGGGCATGTCATCACCCTGTCAGGCCCGTCCCGAAACGGGCCGCGGGCTTCGTTCACTCACACGAGGCCAGGTGGCTGGACGGCGGCTCGGTCGGAGCCACCCTCGCGGGACCAGTCGTCCTGGGCGCGTGGAGCCCGCCAGGTGGACCGGGCACCCGTGCGTTCCTTCCGCGTCCCTCTTGCGATGAAGGGCTCCACGCACCAGCGAGCGGGAGTCCAGGCCCTGGTCTGCTTTTCCACCCACTCCCTGGGAGGGGGTCGCCGACGCATCTCAAGGAATGCAACCGACGCGACGCCCCAGCCTCGAACCGATGGGAACCGCCATGAAGAGCGTTGCCGAGGTCATTCGTGAGAATCACGGAGAAATCGTCAGGCGGTGGACCGAGGAGGCGACCCGCGCCGCCTCTGCACGGGGACTCGAGGAGCCTGAGTTCAAGAACATCATGCCGACCTATCTGGCCTCGCTCGCCAGCGATGAACCCCTGGGCATCGCCAACAGCATGCGACGACGGCACGTCGAGAGCCACGTGGCCACGCGGCTTCGCCAGGGGTTTCACGTGGCCGAGGTCATCGAGGAGTTCATGCTCCTGGGGCGGTGCATCTCCTCGATGTGGGCCACGGCTCCGCGAGAAGAGCGGCCCGATGTGGCGGACGTCGAGCAGCTCTTCACCGAGCTGCATGGCGCCTCCCAGGCCGTCATCGAACTCTTCAGCGAGCACATGCGGGAGGATGAGCAGACGGAGAAGCGGTACCTGCGGCTCATCCAGAAGGTGGCCACCGAGTCACTGAAGGTGGATGCGACCTCGCTGAGAGGGCGCCTCACGGAGGTCCTCGAGCTGGTGATGGAGGCCCTGGGAGCCCAGGCCGCGCTCCTGCTCCTCAATGAATCGGAGCAGGACGGACTCTTCATCGCCGCTTCCGCGGGTGTCGCGAAGGAAGCCCTGGAGCGATATGCCCTCACGTTGGACGCGACGTCCTTCGCCACGCGGGCGGCCTTCGCGACGCGTGATGAGGCGGTGACCCCCCAGGACGCCATCTCCGGGATGGAGGCCGAGGCCACGGTGCTCGAGGTGGGTGACGCCCTCCGTCAGGAAGGGCTGCGCTCGCTGCTCGGGATTCGGCTGGCCACGCCGCATGCCCTGATAGGAGTCATGTGCATCGGCATCTCGGAGGCTCGCGACTTCACGGCCCGGGAGCGCCGGCGGCTCGAATCACTGACGGAGCGCCTGACGGTCCACCTGGACAACGCGAAGCTGTACTCGAACCTGCAAGCGAAGCTGGAGGCCCTCAATGTCGAGCGCGAGCTGCGCGAGCGCTTCGTCTCCGTCCTGGCGCATGACTTGAGAGGGCCCCTGTCGGCGGCGAGGGTGGGGGCGCAGCTGCTCCTCCGGCGCCCGGAGATGTTGGATGAGCGGCGTGAGCTGGCCCGGCGCATCGACCAGAACATCGAGCGCACGGACCGGATGGTGAGGGACTTGCTCGACGCGAACCGCATCCGGGCGGGCCAGCGCATCGTGCTCCCGCTCGCGCCGTGTGATTTGACGGCCCTTGCCCGCGAGGTCATCGAGGAGCTGAGCACCGTCCATGGCGAGCGCTTCCTGCTCGAGGCGCCAGGGCCCGTCCAGGGCAACTGGAACGCGGACGAGCTGCGCCGGGCCCTCTGGAACCTGGCCAGCAACGCGGTGAAGTACGGCTCGACGGAAGCCCCCGTCACCCTCTCCGTCGCTCGGACCGAGCACGGCGCGCGGGCCTCCGTCCACAACGAGGGTCGGATGATTGCGCGCGCCGAGCAGGAGACGCTCTTCAAGCCCTTCTCGCGGACGCGCTCCGCGCAGGCGGGGCCCGCGAAGGGCTGGGGGCTGGGGCTCACCCTGGTGTGGGGCTGTGCCCAGGCCCACGGCGGCAAAGTCACCGTCGAGAGCGAGGCGCACTCCGGGACGACCTTCACGCTGGAGCTGCCTCTGGACGCGGCGCCCTATCAGCCCTCGGCGTGACGCGGGCGGCACGTCCACCTCGGGAGATTCCACGTCCCGGACTCGCGATGCCTCGTGAGGGAGCGCGCGTCCTCGCGCCTCGAAGCACGGGGTTGGTGTGTCGGATGCACTGGGGCCAGCGCTTCCTTCCGGAGAGCACCCCATGTCCCGAATCGACGCCCCTGGCGGTACACCGCTGTCCCTCGACACCGTTCCCGACGCGACTCCCACGCCGCCCACGCCGTCACGTCCGTCCGCCTCGCCTCCGCGCGAGCGCAACGAGGTGAGCGCCCATGGAGGGAGTGCCTCCCCGGGACGCACGTCCTCGCGAGGCACGGACACCCCGCCGCGAGTCACGGGCCCGAGCGTGTCGGCCGGAGAGCTGGCGGCCCTGGGCGGCAAGCTGCGCGCCCCTCGCGCGGAGGTCCCCTCGGAGGTGGCGTCGGAAATCCAGTCGCGGCTGACGCGGAGCCTCGGCGACTGGGCCGTCAGCGACACCGACGTGAAGACGGTGCACGCGTTGCTCGGCCAGCTCCCTCCCGCCGCCTACCGGGCGACGCTGGAGTGGATGGAGCGCGGGGGACTCTTGAAGACGTTCCTCTCGGAGCAGGACCCCGGCGCCCGTGACGCCTTCCTCAAGCAGGCCGAGTCCCAGGGTGTCCTCCAGCGTCTCCCGGGAGAGCCCGCCTCGGGGCCGCTGGGCTACCCGGGCAGGCCTGGGTTCCTCCGGGATGAGTCGTCGCTGCCGGCGTCCCTTCGTCACGCCGTGCGCGAGCACTCCGTCGCCGCGGGCAGGGCCTTCCACGCGGACCACGCGGCGTACCTGGGGCGGTACGTGAAGGCCGTGGAGGACGCGGGGAGCCTGACGGAGCTGCGCAAGCTCGGAGCGCCCAGGGACGCGCGGCTGCCGGACTCGGTGCTGGGGCTGGACAGGCGGGACCCCGAGCGGGAGGACCTCGCGAAGCAGTGGCGGCAGGCGGTGGGGACGCCCGGGTCCACGGCGTGGGTCTACCAGGCCGTCAACGTGAAGCAGCGGGAGCTGCTCGGGGAGCGCGCGGGGGGCACCCTCGCGTTGAAGGGCAAGGCGGAGCTGACCCAGGGCAACCTCAAGCTGGGAGGAGACGCGCAGGTCGACTCACGCGGCAAGGTGGACCTGAAGGCCGCGAGCGGCGTGGAGCTGAAGGGCGGGCCGGTGGGCTTGAAGGTGATGGCGGACACGAAGGGGAAGCTCCAGTCGGAGGTGAAGCTCGACCTGGGGCTCGTGAAGGTGAGCCAGGCCTCGGACGGAGAGCTGAAGGTGTCACTCGGCGTGGGCAAGCATGCTGGCAGCTACACGACGCTCAACCTGGACGAGGCGCGGTTTGGCGGAGGCGTCTTCGCCCAGGTGGAGGAGGCAGGGAACAAGGCGGAAGTGCGGCTGGGGTTCGACCTGCAGGGGCTGACGGCGAAGCGCGCGAAGGAGGCCGTGGACCGCGAGCACGTGGGCCTCTTCGACGAGCCTCCCGAACTGGGACGCGGCCTGGCCTGGGACGCGCTGCCGGAGTCCAAGCGGGAGCGGTATGCGCGGAACGGTTGGAATCGCGAGGAGTGGACACGGGTACAGGGGCCCTGAGGGCCACCGTACGGACGGCCCTCCTGGCGCCACCCCGCCGAGCAAGCGAGGAGGCTGGAAACGAGGCAGGGCGGCTTCTCCATGCCCACCCTTTTTCCGGAAGCGACCCTTCATTTCAGTCGAGTGAGGCAGCGGATGGCGATGGAGCGAGCTCAGCGGTTCGTGGAGGCACTGTCGAGGTTGGAGGAGAGCGGCGACGTGGAGGGCCTCATCGAGCTCTTCAGCGACGATGCGCAGGTGAGCAACGTCGCCTCGTCCCACGTCTTCTCCGGCCGGGAGGGCGCGCGGCATTTCTGGCGCGAGTACAAGTCCACGCTGCGCCAGGTGAAGTCCACCTTCCGCAACATGATTGAGGCCGGCGACAGGGTGGCGCTGGAGTGGGAGTCCCATGGCACCGCGCACAACGGCGCGGCCGTGGCCTACGAAGGTGTCTCCATCATCGAGTGGGACGGCGAGCACATCCGCCGCTTCTACGCGTACTTCGACCCGCACGCCCTGGGCTCCGCGCTGGTGAACGACACCGCGAAGCGCTCGGAGGTCCCCGCCACCGCGCCGGCGTGACGGCTGTCAGGGGGATTCGGGCGTCCGGGGCAGCTCCACCGTGACGGTGGTGCCCAGCCCGGGCGAGCTCTCCAGGTGGATGTGCCCGCCATGGGCCTCCACCACCTGCCGGGAGAACCACAGCCCCAGGCCGAAGCCGCCGTAGTGCCGCAGCGGCACCGCGCGGCCGAAGCGCTGGAAGAGGTGCGCGAGCTGCTCGGCGGGGATGCCGATGCCCCTGTCCCTCACCACCAGCCGCGCCAGGTCTCCGGGGATGCAGGTGACTTCCACCTCCACGGGCCGCCCCAGGCCGTACTTGAGGGCGTTGGACACCAGGTGCGTCACCATTCCATCCACGCGCGCGTGGTCCCACCGCCCGGGCACCGCGCTGGTGGCGTGCAGGAAGAGGGTGGCGCCCGCCCGCTCGCGCTCTTCGGTGAAGCGCGCCATCACCGCGCGACACACGTCCACCAGGTCCACCGGCTCCGGGGTGAGGTGCAGGCGGCCCTCGGACAGGTGGGCCACCTCCAGCAGCTCGCGCACCAGCCGTCCCAGCCGGTCCACCTGCTGCACGGCGGACGTGGTGCGCTCGCGCACGTCGCCGTCGGAGGACATGCGCCGCAGCCGGGAGAGCTGGAGCTTGAGGGCCGTCAGCGGCGTGTTCAGCTCGTGGCTGGCGATGGCGAGGAACTCGTCGCGCAGCTGGAGCGCCTGCTGCGTCTGGTGGAACAGGTGCGCGTTCTGCACGGCGGCGCTCGCGCGGCGGGCCAGCTCCACGGCGAGCGCCAGGTCCTCCTCGGTGTGGTGACGGCCGGACATGCCGTGGCCCAGCGTCAGCGCGCCGAGCACGCCCTCGGGCGTCTCCAGCGGCACGGACAGCCACGAGGTGGGGGCCAGGGCGCGCAGCAGGGCGAGCTGCTCGGGGCCGCACGCGGTGGCCTCCACCCAGGCCGCGTCGACGTCGGGGTGGAAGGAGGGCAGGCCGCTGGCGAGCGAGCAGATGGGAGTGCCGGGGCGCTCGGGCGGGTGCCAGCGGCTGGCGGCGAGCAGGCCCGCGCACTCCGGCGTGGCGGCGTGGAAGGTGCGGCGCACCTCATGGTCCGGCCCGAGCACGTCGATGATGCAGAAGTCGCCCAGCGTGGGCACCAGCCCCAGGGCCACGCCGCGCAGGGTGTGGCCCAAGTCGAGCGACGTCGCGAGCACCGCGGTGGCGTGCTGGAGCAGTCCCACGCGCTCCACCTGGGTGCGCTCGGCGGCGAGCAGCCGGGCCCGCTCCAGGGCCATGGTGGCCTGCTGCGCGAGCATGTCGATGAAGGCGCGCTCCTCGGCGTCGAAGTCGTGCGCGCGGCCCCAGATGAAGGCCAGGCACCCCACCGTCCTGTCGCGTGAGAAAAGGGGAAGGCACGCGATGGACACGTCGCCGCTCTCGGGGCGTGCGGCCTCGGCGGCCTCCGGGAAGCGCTCGGCCATGGAGGCCAGGTCGGTTATCCACAGGGGCGCGCGGGTGCTCACGGCCACGGCGACGGGCACGTGGGCGGCGTTCACGGGGACGTGGGTGAAGGCGGCTTCGATTGCGGGCGGGCAGCGCACGGTGTGGACCATCTCCATGGACGTGCCCGTGGCGTTCATCAGGTAGAGCGCCCCCGTCTGGGCCTCCAGGGTGCGCACGGCCTCCACGACGACGGCGCGGGCGACGTCCTCGGGGGTGAGGGCGCCGGAGAGGGCCAGGGTGAGGGACTGGAGGCTGCGCATGCGGGAGCTGGCGAGCTCGGCGCTGGCGCGGGCGAGGCGGCTCTCCGCCAGCAATTCGACTCCCGCACCCTGTCCTTCAGCGGGTGGGGGCAAGCGGAGGCTGACGGACGAATGCTTCTCCATGCGCGCGCTTCCCGACGGCGCAGGTGACGCCGCGAGTCCCATGCACTGAAACGCATCCCAGGCCGGATTTCCGGCCCCGGCGGGATGAGTGTCCTGCGGCAGTCAGTCCTCCGCGCGGCCAGTGAACACACCGGCCGCCGACTTCCGACCCCGAGCCCGGAGGAAGGTGGCTGTCGGACAGAGCGCCCCACCTCTCATGCTGCTTCCTCTACGCGGAGTGTGGCGCTACCGTTCCGGCTGGGCCTCGGAGTCACTGCTCCAAGGTCATCACTGGCACGGAGGTTTCGTTCGGGTCCCTCATGCAGGTGGTCTCCTGTCGCCTCCCCCTCCTTCATCGCGTCCACGAACGCCCACCCCCTGGCCGGCTCCCGTTGCGGAGACTTCGCAATCGGTCCCGGGTTCTTCGTGAGTCACGCCAGCATGATGGACGCAGAGGACGCCCGGCCCACCCGCCGCCCGTCCGCCTCGGCCGCCTGCCACGCGCCCTCACGGATACCCACTGATGAACCGTTTCGCCGCCGTCCTCGTCATCCTGTCCTTGTTGTCCACCACCACCGCTCGCGCCCAACAGAAGTCGCCTCCCAAAGACGCACCGAAGACGGAGGAGCCCGCCGAGAAGCAGCCTCCGGCGGAGGACCCTTCGCTGGACTTCGACCTGCTGGAGCCCGATGAACTCACGGGCGCGGCCCAGGTGGACCCGGAGCTGCAAGCACGCCTGGACCGCCGCCGCACCATGCTCAAGCTGCATCAGGGCCTGGGCTTCGCGTTGGCCGCGGGACTCGTCACCACGACGGTGATTGGTCAGCTCCAGTTCAACGACTCGTTCCGCGGGGGCGGTGATGACCGCAACCTGCTGGGCCTGCACCGCGGGTTCGCGGTGGGCACCTCCGTCGTCTTCGCCTCCGTCGGCTTGCTGGGCCTCCTGGCGCCCAAGCCCCTGGAGAAGGAGGAGTTCCAGTGGGACACCATCACCTTCCACAAAATCTTCATGTCCATCGCGACGGCGGGGATGCTGGCGCAGGTCATCCTCGGCATCATGGCGACGGACCGGTTTGGACGGTTGTCGGAGACGGACCTCGCCACCGCGCACCAGATCGTCGGCTACACCACCCTGGGCGCGGTGTCGGCGGGTGTCTTCACGCTGTTCTTCTGAATCTTTCCGCCCGGGTGCCGTTGGGCATCGGGTGGGCTGACTTCGATTTTCTGGAGATGGACATGACTGTTCGACGACTCGCGCTGCTCACCACCCTGCTTGTCTCCCTGCCTGCCCTGGCCCAGGGCACGGCGAAGACGTACGCGCTGAAGAAGGACGCCAGCACCCTCACGTACAAGCTCAATCACCCGGCGCACAAAGTCGTGGGCACGGCGAAGCCCATCGCGGGCAAGGCCAACCTGAAAGCGGACGGCACGCTGCAGGTGATGGTGGTCGCCAACGTGAAGGACTTCGACTCGGAGAACCAGAACCGCGACATCCACATGCAGGAAGTGACGGAGGTGGCCAAGTACCCCACCGTCGAGTTCAAGGGCGCGGCCACGGGCGTGACGCTGCCCACGACCTTCCCAGCCAAGGTGCCGGTGACGCTCAAGGGGCAGCTCGACTTCCACGGGGTGAAGCAGAAGGTGGAGGTGCCGGTGACGGTGCTGTTCAAGTCGGCCACGGAGGTGACGACGGAGGGCTCCTTCACCATCAGCCTGGAGGCCTACAAGATTGAGCGTCCCTCGCTGCTGATGGTGAAGGTGGATGACGAGCTCGTGCTGGAGCCCAAGCTGGCGTTCGAGGTGGAGGGCAAGTGAGCACGTCACGAAGAGGCTTCTTGAAGGGCATCCTGGGCACGGGCGCGGCGGCGACGGCGCTGCCGGGCTGCGCGCCGGATATCAACCCCGCTCCGGTGACGGACGTGTCGGCCAGTGATGCGGGCACGGTGGACCTGCTGGTGTCGCGCTATCCGGACCTGGAGCGCGTGGGCGGGGCCCTCACCGTGCGCGTGGCGGGCGAGGACACGCCGCTCCTGGTGACGCACTCGGCGCAGAATGACTTCTCCGTGTTGTCGTCGATCTGCACCCACGCGGCCTGTCCGCTGGGCTTCGACGGCCGCGACGTCGTCTGCCCCTGCCACCTGTCCAAGTTCAACCCGGTGGACGGCTCGGTGACGCAGCGGCCGGCCACGGTGGGGCTGCGCAAGTTCTCGTCGCGGTACAACGCGGGCACGCAGGTGCTGAGCATCGACCTGCGCGCCGGCGAAGAGGGCTTCCCGTCGGCGGTGAATGGCGAGGTGCGCCTGCCCTTCGCGCAGTTCCCCACGTTGAAGGACAACGGCAGCGTGGTGGATGGGGTCCCCACCGGCTACGGCAAGCGCATCTTCGTCTTCCGGCTGGGGGACGGCTCGCTGTCCGCGGTGGACTCGCTGTGCACGCACGAGGCCTGTGAGGTGTCCTCGCGTCCGGCGGAGCAGGACCTCATCTGCTACTGCCACAACTCCATCTTCACGGCGAAGGGGGATGTGACGCAGGGCCCCGCAGTGCTGCCGCTCAAGAAGTTCACCGTGACGGAGACGACGGACGCGGTGGTGGTGTCGGGCGTGCAGTAGGTCGCGCCAGGTGTGGCCCTCTCCGGTGTCTCGGGAGGGTCGACGAGGAGGGCCTCGGGGTTCCACGGGAGTGGGACTCGCGAGGCCCTCCTTGTTTTTTGGGATGTCGGCGCCGGTGGGGCCTCTTGTCTCCCAGAGGGAATTCATGCCGACCAACCGGTTGTGTCCGAGGCTGTCCTGGCGACGTGGGGCCTGGGTGTGGGGCCTGCTGCTGGGGCTGCTGGTGTTGCCAGTGCCCGCGCGGGCGGAGGTTTCTCCCGACGTGCGGCGCTACCTGATGTCCATCAACCGGCTCATCGAGGACCTGGAGCACGAGCGGGCGCTGGAGCAGATTGTTCGCGCGAAGAAGGTGTCGAAGGGCCCCGAGGACGACGTGGCGGTGTCCCTCTACGAGGGCGTCGTGCTGGCGGAGCTGAGCCAGGGGCGGCAGGCGGAGTCGGACGCGGCCTTCAAGTCGGCCCTCTTCCTGAATCCGGACGCGAAGCTGCCGCTGACCGTGTCGCCGAAGCTGCGCGAGCGCTTCGAGTCGGTGCGGCAGAAGGTGCTCAAGGAGCTGGCCGTGCGCGGTGAGACACCGGACGCGCTGAAGGTGAAGGCCCCGGAGCCCGCGCGCGCGGTGGCGAGCAATCCCGTGGAGCTGTCGATGGAGGCGGAGGGACAGTCCTCGCTGAGGGCACGGGCGTGGATTCCAGCCGTGGTGGGTGGGGTGTTGGCGGCGGGGGGCGGGGTGGTGTGGTTCATGGCCGCGAAGGAGAAGTCGAGGCTGAAGCCGCCGGTGTCCTTCGAAATCCGCACGGAGGCGGATGCGCGCGCGGTCGCCTCGCGGACGCGGTCGCTGCAGTCGGCGAGCGTGGGCCTGTGGGTGGGTGGGGCGGTGGGGCTGGGAGTGGCGACGGGGATGTACCTGCTGGGGGCGCCGGAGCCGGGCCCGCTGGCGCTCACGGTGGGGACGGATGGGACCTCCGCCTTTGTGGCTGGGAGGTGGCCGTGAATCCGTTGATGCGCAGCGCAGTGGCGGTGTTGGCGGCGGTGGGGCTCTTCGGCATCGCGTCGTGCATCGACGTGGAGGGCGCGACGAGGGAGGTCTGCCGCGAGAACCCGGGGATTTGCGACGTGGGCGACGCGGGCACTCCGGATGGAGGCGGAGGCCAGCCCGATGCCAGTGACGCGGGTGACGCGGGTGACGCGGGTGACGCGGGCGACGCGGGTGACGCGGGTGACGCGGGTGACGCGGGTGACGCGGGCGAAGTGCCTGACGCGAATGAAATGCCCGGCGTGGATGACGGTGGCCACACGGCGCCAAGCTGGGAGCAGACCGCGGAGATGGCGGAGCCTCGCTTCCTCCATACGGCCACCAACGTGGGCAACAACAGGGTCTTGGTGGTGGGGGGCTTCAAGACCTGGGGTATCGCCACCGCGTCGACGCAGCTCTACAACACTGAGACGGACACATGGTCCAACGCGGGCACCCTGCCCATCGCACGGGCCGGGCACACGGCCACGTTGCTGAAGGATGGCAAGGTCCTGATTGCAGGAGGAGAGAACCAGTTCGGACCCGTGGCTGGCGCCCTGCTGTACAACCCCGACACGGGCGGTTGGACGGCGGCGGGTACCCTGAACGACGCGCGCGCCAACCATGCCGCGGTCCTGTTGTCCGCGTCAGGAGAGGTCCTGGTCATGGGGGGCGGCGCGAACACCGAGGACGCCCTGTCCACGGCCGAGCTCTACGACCCGGACAGCAAAGGCTGGGTCCGCACCTCGGGGCCACTGTCGAGGACGCGCAACGGCTTGGCAGCCGTGGAGCTGAGTGGGGGTGGAGTGCTGGCCGTGGGGGGCTTCGATACGGGGATGCTCAACGCGGAAATCTACCAGCGGGGCGCCGGGAGCTGGACGCCCGTGCCGTCCACCATGGCGGTGCCGCGTGTCGGCCACACCGCGACGTTACTGGACTCGGGAGAGGTGCTGGTGGTGGGCACGGACAAGTCCCTGGGGCCCTCGTTCCCTGGCACCAGCACGGAGTTGTTCGTCCCGGGCAATTGGACCTGGAGGGATGCGGGCACCCTGACGGAGCCTCGGGGCTCGCATACGGCCACGCGCCTGCTGACGAAGGAGGTGCTGGTCACGGGAGGAACCCCCGACCAGGACAGCTCGCTGCGCACCGTGCTGCTCTACCGCCCCTCGGAAGGATGGAGGGAAGGCCCAGACATGATGGAGGAGCGCTCGTTACACCGGGCCACTCTCCTGGACTCAGGGGAGGTGCTCGTCACGGGAGGGGTGACGACCAGCGGGGCGGCGCTGCGCACGACGGAGAAGTACGTCCCCTGACGCCGCCGCACCGGGCCCGCCGCGACAGACGCGGTGGGCCCACCGGTGCACGCGCGGGACCGCTCATCCCCGCGCGCTCTCACCGAGCTGGTGAGTTCAGCTCACCAATGAAGCGCATCGACCCGGCCTCGCTGTCCTCGTTCCTGGCCATCGCCACGCACCGGAGCTTCCGGAAGGCGGCGGGGGAGCTGGGGGTGACGCCGTCGGCGCTGAGCCACGCGCTGCAGGCCATCGAGGAGCGCCTGGGGGTGCGGCTGGTCAACCGGACGACGCGCAGCGTGGCGCTGACGGAGGCCGGGGAGCGGCTCCATGCGCGCCTGCGGCCGGCCTTCCAGGACATCCGCGATGCGCTCGAGGACCTGAATGCGTTCCGGGGACAGCCCATGGGGACGCTGCGCCTCAACGCGGCCCGACAGTCGGCGCACCTGGCGCTGCTGCCCCTCGTCACGCGGTTCCTGAGGGCCTATCCGGACGTGAGCGTCGAGGTGCGGGTGGACGACTCGCTGACGGACATCGTCGCGCAGGGCTTCGACGCGGGGGTGCGGTTCGGCGAGCAGATCGCCGCGGACATGCTCGCGGCGCCGCTGGGGCCCCGGCAGCGCTCCGCCATCGTCGCGTCGCCGGAGTACTTCCAGCGGCACCCGGTGCCCAGGACGCCCCAGGACTTGAGGGGGCTGCCGTGCATCCGGTTCCGGTTCTCCAGTGGCCTGTACTACCGCTGGGAGTTCGAGCGGGACGGCGAGGAGGTGCTCGTCGAGGCGGAGGGCCCGCTGACGCTGAATGACCAGGGGTTGATGGTGGACGCGGCGCTGGCGGGCGTGGGGCTCGCGTATGTCTTCGAGGCGCAGGTGACGCGGCTGCTGGAAGAGGGGCGGCTGGTGCGCGTGCTGGAGGACTGGTGTCCCGCGTACGCGGGGTTCTTCCTGTACTACCCGAGCCGGCGTCAGCTCCCCACGGCGCTGAGGGCCTTCCTCGACTTCGTCAAGGCGCCGGCTTGAGCGCGAGCACGCTCGGGACGGAAGATGGCGGGATGTCGAGCGACTTCAAGCGGCGTCTGAAGGAGGCTGTCGCCCGGTGGGTGCTGCCCGAAGAGGTGGCTCGGGGGATCACGGTACTCCCGGTGGACCTGACGGGAGCGCTGCCGCGCGACTTCAAGCAGCGTCTGGCGGAGACCATCGCCTGGTGTCTGCCGCGCGCCGAGGCGGCTCGGGCAGGGGACACGACGCGCACGGCGGAGCTGATGCCGCCGGTCTGCGGCCATGATGGGGACACCCTGATATCGATTCTCCTCCGCGCGCCCGACGCGGGTGTGGAGGCCGTGGACTTCATCGTCGAGAGACGCCGTGAGGCGCTGGCGCGGATGAACATGCCGCTGCCTCCGCTCGGGGAGCTCGCCGGTGGATGGGTGTTCGCGACGGACTTCAATACCGACATCTGTGGCGCCGCGACGGTGCCCTCGAACGGGTTCCTGGACGACTACGACGTTCCTGGTTGGGACACGTGGTTCGCGCACCAGGATACGGGAGAACATGGTGGCATCGTCTACGGATGGGTGCCGCCGGCCTTGCTCAAGCTGGCCGGCGACGGGTTCGACGTCATCCCTGTCTCGAGCGCGTGGTGGCTCAAGGACGAGGACCTGCGTCGCCTCATCGCTTCATGACGAGGCGAGCGGAGGCCGTCAGCGCAGCCGGGACCAGAACGAGCGGCGTGACGAGATGCGCTCCAGTGCGCGTTGAAGCTCCTCGTCGCCGTCGGCGCGCTGGGCGATGTCGCTCAACGTGACGATGCCGACGAGCCGGTCATCGCGTTCGACGACGGGGATGCGACGAATCTGCTCGCGGGCCATGAGGTCGACGAGGGTGTGAAGGTTCTCGTCGGGCGTGACGGCGTGGATGTCACCGGTCATCACATCCATGGCGCGCAGTTGCTCCGGAGGCTGTCCGCCCGAGAAGGCCTGGATGGCCAGGTCCCTGTCGGTGACGGTTCCTTCGAGTCGGCCGTCCTCGTTGACGATGGGGATGACGCCGCAGTCGTCTTCCTTCATCAGCCGGGCGACATCGCGCAGGGAGCTGTCACGTCGCGCGGTGCGCACGTTGCGAGTCATCACGTCGCGAGCGGTCAATGGCTCACGTTGCCACCGCAGCCGCTCGGCCGCGGCGATGGGCCTCATGCGGAAGTCCTGACTGCGGTCCTCGCGAATATGGTCGGCCGTGCGAGTCCGTTCGTCGCGCACGCGCGTGTCCCTCCGAGAGCGGGCCTCGAAGCTGAACTCCTGACCTGGTGACACGTCCCTCGATGAAAGGTCCTCGTGCGAGCCGTGCTCACGAGGGGGGCGCGTCTCTCCGCTTGAGCGGTCCGCGAAGTCGCTGGGCTCGCGACGTGACTGCACGTCCCGCCGTGGGCGAGCCTCGAAGGTGAACTCCTGGCCCGGAGGCACTTCCCCGCGAGAGCGCTCGTCATCCCATTCCGTCCGCCGCGCGCCACGCGCATCCTCACGAGCACGCATCTCATCACGGGAACGCATCTCCTGAAGGGAACGCATCTCCTGAAGGGAACGCGCATCCTCACGGGAACGCATCTCCTCACGAGCACGCATCTCGTCACGGGAACGCGCATCCTCACGAACCCGCATCTCCTCACGAGCCCGCACCACTTCACGGGGACGCACCTCCTCATGAGCCCGCAGCTCCTCGCGGGAACGCAGCTCACGCCGGGCCCGGTCCTCATCATCCCAGTCGGAGCCGCCGTACCCGGTGCGGTCCCACGCGCGGTAATCCGCGGGCTGGGGCGACAGCTCCTGGTCCTGCGCCCCCATCCGAGCCCGAGGCCCCATGCCCGTGGCGTAGCGGTCATCCCGGTCATCGCGCCCGTACGGCCCGCCGCGCACCCCACCGCGAGCCCACTCCGCGCCACCCCGGTCCTCCACATCCGTTCGAGGTTGCGCCATGCGCAGCGAAGCGGCCCGGTAGAAGCGCCCCTCGCGTACGGAAGGCGACTCGTCGCGCGCCGGGTTCCAGCCCGACACATCCGACTCGCTCCGCTCCCGTGAGCCCGGAGGCGCCGCTTCGGCCGGCCTCACCGGCTCCGTGCCTGGTCCAGACCGGGGAGCCCCCAGCTTCTCATCCTTGCCGTTGTCCAAGCTTCGATGCGCCATGCCGCGAAGGCTGGCGATGCTCCCAGGCCCTACCAACCAACACACGCACGCCAGTCACTTGGACTGTTCGCTCCCGGGCGCGAGCAGGCGTCAATCACCCACGAGCCAACATCCGCGCCGCCGCAAAGCCAACATCCCCGCAACGAAAAACGCGTGCCCTCGGACGGAGGACACGCGCGGATACAGCGACACGTCGAACGGCGCCTCTCAGCAGCAGGGGTCGTTCGTCTCTTCGCAACAGGCCAGCGTGGTGGAGACCTGGGGCTCCGTGCTCTGCGTCTCGGTGGAGGAGGTGGACGTCGCGGTCCCATCGCCTCCGTGAATGCGGGCGAGGTCCTTCACGAACAGCTCCTTCAAAGTCTTCACCTTGTGGCTCTTCATGATGCGTCTCCCGTCGAGGGGTGAAGCCGGCCGCCGAATCGACCGGCGACGTCAGCCTAGGCCCTGCCCCGGAGCACGGGAAGTGTCACGTGTCACACGTCACGCCATGTCTCAGCGCTCACGCGGACACACTGAAATGTTCCAGCACTCCGCCCGCATGACACGGCGCGACGGGCCCTGTGTTCCCCAGCGGAAGACGTCTCGCGTCATCGCCCGGCGGCCTTCCAGGTGTCCGAGCGGGCACGAGCCCCGCTTCCTCCGACACCGTGCGCGCCCCTGAAGTCAGACGCCCCAAGTCACCTGTCTGTCTTCACCTGCACGGCGACGTCAGTGGACCGCCCAGCGCTCCGCGATCTCCTCGCAGGCGAGCACGACGTCGGTGAGTCGACGGATGTGCGCGCGAGGCGCGGTGAAGATGGTGCCCGCGAACACATCCACCACCTGCACCATGCGGTGGTCCGACGGCCCCAGCTGGCACAGGTGCTGCTCCGCGAAGCGCTGCAACATCGTCCCGATGTACTGCCCGGAGCGCTCGTCCAGCGGGTGGTGCTTGGAGAAGTAGAGCTTCATCAACCCCACGCGCGGGTTGCCGTGGCGGTCCATCCGCTGGAGCACGACTTCGGGGCGCACGCTGATGGTGACGCCCGCCATCTCCAGCACCGGAGGCTCCGCGCCCACGGCGCTGACGATGGTGTCCTCCAGCCCGAGCCACGGCACCACGTCCGCGAAGCGCTCCAGCGCCTCCGAGCAGAGGTGGAGCCGCTGCGCCTCGAACTCCGACTGCGGCACGCTGCACGCGAAGCGGCGCTGGTGCTCGCGGAGGATGGCCGGGTCCAAATCACGACAGAGGAAGTCGGTAATCGCGTGAGACGCCTCGGGGTAGCGCAGGTACTGCTGCTCCGGTGGGTGCTTCTGGTCGTAGATGATGCGCTTGCGACGAGCAGGGGTCGCGATGAGGTACTCCCCCAACTTGTTCACGGACACACGTGGCAGCTCACGGACTTCCGCCATGGAGTTCCTCCCCCTGGATGCTGGCGAATGAGCACACAGTACAGAGGGGGGCTGACATTTCCGTCGATGGCGTGAGTGATTGAAACCAGGGGCCTCACCGCGCGGGTAGGAAGTCGCGGCGAGACCCCATGTCAGACGTCAGTCCTTCTCTTCCTCGAGGCTGCCGGGAAAGGCCGTCCAGTACAGGTCCGGCAGCGGGTTGGTGCCGGCGTCGCTGCGCGGACCGTCGCCGTCGGGGATGTCGTCGAGGATGGCGCCCGGGGTCCGCTCCGTCGGGTCCATGGGCTGGGCACGCCGGGGGCCCTCGTCCTCCTGGCGCTGCTCGTCATCCTGGGAGGTCTGGCGTGGGGCCGGGGTGTCCTCCTTCGGCTCCTCCTGGTGCCGGGGCCCGGTGGGGCGGCCGTAGAAGTCCTCGGCGGGTTGGGGAGCGGGCTGTCGTCGCTGGTCCTTCGCCATGGTGGAATCCTCCGCCTGGATACGGTCGTGACGGGGAATGCGTACGGCAACCCGGCTATCGTTCTCGGCCGGAGTCTGGAGGGCAGGCGAGCAGGCGCGGGGAGCGCATGCCCGCGCTTCCCGGGAGAAGGAGCGTGCCGATGGCCGTGGGGCATGACGAGTCGACCGCGTCATTGACGGAGCCCAGGCTCCACCTGGGGTGCCAGGCCTGTGGGGCGATGCTGGTGCTGGAGCCGGCGCTGCGCACCACGCGGTGTCCCTATTGCGCGGCGCCGGCCGTGGTGGAGCGGCCTCCGAGGCCCGGAGTGCCGGAGCCCGCCTTCGCGCTGGGGTTCGCGCTGACTCACGCCGCGGCGAAGGAGAACGTGTCCCGGTGGTTGCGCTCGCGCAGCCTCTTCTGTCGCTCCGGCATCCGGAGCGCGGAGCCGGGGGACGTGCATGGCGTCTACGTGCCGGCGTTCCTCTACAGCGCGCTGGCGAAGTCGAGCTTCCGAGCGACCATCGGTGAGGACTACCAGGAGCAGGAGAGCTACACGACGACGGAGAACGGGAAGACGGTGCGGCGCACGCGCACGGTGACTCGCACGGAGTGGAGGCCCTTGCAGGGCGAGTTGGAGGGCTACGTGGCGGACGTGCTCGTCACGGCGTCGAATGGCTTGCGCAACGAGGAGCTGGAGGCGCTGGAGCCCTTCGATTTCCGAGCGCTGGCGCGCTACACGCCGGCGCTCGTCTCCGGGTGGGTGGCGGAGGAGCCGTCGCTCACGCGGGAGGCTTGTCTGAAGGGCGCGCGCTCGGAGGTGGGGGAGCGCGTCTTGAAGCGGCTCGCGGGGTTGATGCCGGGGGACTCACACCGGGACTTGAGCCACGACACGCGGCTGGATTGGGAGTCGCTGGACGTGTGTCTGTTGCCTGTCTGGGTGTTGCCGGTGCGCTACGCGGAAGGGGAGGCGCCGTTGCGGGTGCTCGTGAATGGGCAGACAGGAGAGGTGCATGGGGAGGCGCCCATCTCCACGTGGAAGGTGCTCATCGCGGTGCTGGTGGGGCTCCTGCTGGTGTTGGGCGGCGTGTTGTATGCGCGGGGAGGTGTCGGGTGAGCGAGGCCGCGAGGGTGGCGCCGTGCGAGCGATGTGAATGCGAGCTGGAGGCGGACGACCTGCGCTGTCCCATCTGCGGGCTTTCGACGCCGCCCCCGGAGCGGGAGGAGGCGACGCGCGAGCGGGCGAAGGTGGTGCGCTGCGAGAGCTGTGGCGCGGCGGTGGAGTACTCCGTGGAGGCGAAGGCGCCACGGTGTGACTACTGCGGCGCGGTGACGCATGTGGAGATGACGGTGGACCCGGTGGACCAGGCGCAGCGCTGGCTGCCCTTCACCGTGGACCCGAAGGCGGCGAACCAGGCGCTGGCGGGCTTCCTGGGGCGCAAGGCCTTCTTCCGGCCCTCGGGGTTGGCGCAGGAGGCGGCGCTGGAGTCGATGAAGCCGCTGTGGTGGCCGGCGTGGGTCTTCAAGGCGGGAGTGCAGGTGAGCTGGACGGCGGACTCGGACGCGGGCTCGGGGCGCTCGGACTGGGCGCCGCATGCGGGGCGCACGCGTCTGGACTTCACCAACATCCTGGTGCCGGCGTCGCGAGGGCTGAAGGTGGAGGAGTGCAATACGCTCACGCCCCGCTATCGGTTCGAGTTGGGGGAGAACGAGGGGCGGGGGCCGGAGGAGGCCAGCGTGGAGCGCTTCGAGGCGACGCGCTCGGGGGCGAGGAAGGCGGTGTTGCAGGAGGTGGAGCGTCTGGCGAGGGAGCACGTCCAGGAGAGCGGAGACATCCCAGGGCGGCGCTTCCGCAACGTGCATGTGGCGGTGGCGCTCTCCAGCCTGCGCACCACGCGGTGGGCTTTGCCCGTGTATGTGCTGGCCTATCGCTATCGAGGCAAGCCGTACCGGGTGCTGGTGCACGGGCACGACGCGGAGCTGGTCTTCGGCGAGTCGCCCATCTCCGCGTGGCGGGTGCTGGGCGTCGTCGTGGCGGCGCTCATCGTGTTGATAGCGGTGCTGTACTTCACGGGCATGCGATAGCGGAGAGCCGCGGCTGGACCTCCGAGGTCCAGCCGCGGTGTCACTCACGGCTCGGACGAGTCGTCGTCCAAGGATGTCGCGCTGGCTCCTGCTTCATTGTCGCGCGAGGAGACATCGCCGCGAGAAGCCGCGTCCCCCGTTTCTTTATCGCGCGAGGAGTCACCAGCCGGGACATCGCCACGCGAAGCCGCGTCAACAGTCTCTTCACCGCGCGAAGCGACAGCAGGCACCTCGTTGCCACGTGAAGAGGCGGTGGGCACGTCGTCCTCGCGCCTGGGCACCTCTCGCACGAGCGTCGCTCGCCGCCCGCCCGAATCCTCCGCGGACGAGCGAGTCACACCCCGCATCCCCGGCACACCGAACACCCGCGCCGCCTCCTCCGCCAGCACCCCCGCTTCATCCACCTCCTCCGTCGCCGATGTCCCCGCCGCGCCCGGCTCCAGCGGCACGGAGGCCTCCTCCGCCGTCAGGTCCTCCGGATGCAGGCCCCCTTCGAGCAGCTCCGCCTGGTTGCGCCGGCTGGTCGCCTCCGCCGCCACGCGGGCCACCTCCTCCGCCGTCGCATGCCGCCCGTGTCCCGGTGCATGCACACTCAGCCACCCCCGGAGCACGCCGCCCAGCTCGTCCGCCGTCTGGAACCGGTCCGCCGGCTCCCGCTGCAGCGCGCGCAGCACCACCGCCCCCAGCCCCTCCGGCACGTTCTCCACGAGCCGAGCCACCTGCGCCGCCTCCAGGCTCAGCATCCGCGCGGCCACCTCCTCCACCGGCATCCACGTGGGGCCCTGCGCCTCCAGCGAGAGTCCCGACGGCAGCGGAGGAGGCACCTTGTCCTCCACCGACAGCGGATGCCGCCCGGTCAAGAGCTCCAGGAACACCAGGCCCAGCGAGAAGATGTCCGAGCGCGCATCCACCGGCGCGCGCAGCAAAGCCTCCGGTGACGCATACGCGATGTCACCCTTCACCAGCGGACGGCTCGTCTCCTCGCGTCCCTCCATCCGCGACGCGGCCACCGTGAAGTTCGTCAGCTTCACATCCCCATGGGTCCCCACGCGGATGTTCCGGGGACTCACGTCGCGGTGGACGATTCCCAGCGGCCGGTTCCAGTCATCCACCGCCCCATGCGCGTGGTGGAGCGCGTCCGCCACCTCCGCCACCACGAACGCCGCCAGCGCCGCCGACACCGGCCTGCGCCGCATCGCCGTCAGGTTCAGCAGCGTGTCCAGCGAGCGCCCCTCCACGTACTCCATCACCACGTGGGGCGCCCCCCGGTACAGCTTCATCTGGTGCACCTGGGCGATGTTGGGGTGCTTGAAGCGGAACGTCAGGCTCACCTCCTCCACCAGCCTCCGCCGCTCCACGAAGGTGGCGGGGCTGCGCAGCCGCTTCACCACCACCAGTCCGCTCTGTCCGCCCCGGTAGCGCCGCCGGGCGAGCATCAGCAGCTCGCCGGTGGAGCGCACCTCCAGCTTGCGGACGAACTCGAACACCGTGCCGCCCACGTTGAACAGCACCCGGGGTCGGCGCGCTCCTCCGGGAAGATCCTCCGTCGTCGTGTCGGGAGTCGTCATGGCCTGCCTTTGAACCTGGGAAGTGGTTGGGTTGCTACAGGATGCCTGAGGTAACACGAAAGGCATCCCGCATGGAATGTCAGAGGTTGACTGACAACTGGAAGACCTCTGGGATTGGATGCCCGGCGGCAGGGGACGGAGGCGAGCCTCAGTCGTCCCGCTTCCGCCACGGCCGCAGCGCGTCGCCCAGGACCCGCATCCGCCTGCGCAGCCAGGACCGCCAGGGGACGCCGGGCTCGGTGGGAGGGGTGCCCGGGGGACTCGTGTCGGAGCCGGCCCCAGGCCTCCCTTCCCGGCGCATCCACTGGCGCATCTCCCGGGCCTCCTCGTCTCCATCGAAGAGCGCCTCGTCCTCCTCGGTGATGGCCTCATGGGGAGGACGGGGTGGGAACAGCGGCACGTCCCACGTGCTGTCCGCCTGCTCCAGCGCCGCGCTCAGCGCCCCACACAGCTCCGCCCCCGTGGGGTAGCGGCCCGCGGCGTGCTTGCTCAAGAGGCGCAGCACGATGGCATCCAGCACGGGAGGGACGCGCGGGTTGAGGACGGAGGGCGGCTTCAGCTCGGCGGACTCGATGCTCGCCAGCAGCGCGGACGGCGGCAGGTGGGCGCGGTAGGGGAAGCCGCCCGTCAGCACCTCATGGAGGACCAGGCCCAGCGAGTACAGGTCATCGGTGGGCACGAAGTGATAGCGCGAGCCCGGGACGCGAGGCCCCATCCAGAAGCGCAGCGCCTCCGGACTGCGGTAGCTGGGCGTGCCCGGGGGCAGCCGGTCCTCCGTCAGCGTGGGCGCGCAGGCATGGTCCCCCGAGCCGAAGTCCACCACCACCGGCTGCCCGTCCGACGCGCGGATGATGATGTTGCTGCCCTTGAGGTCGCGGTGGACCACGCCCTCGCGGTGGATGGCGTCCAGCGTGAGGGCCAGCGAGGCGAACACCTCCGTGGCCCGCCGTGGCGTGGCCTGGGGGCTCTCCGCCCACAGCGACAGGGTGGGGCCCTCCACATAGTCCAGGATGAGGTAGAGGTAGCCGCGGCGTACGTCCGGCCACCTCAGGTAGCCGAGCAGCTCCACCACATTGGGGTGGTCCAGGTGCATCAGCAGCCGGGCCTCCCGCTGGGTGCGCGCGTCCACCCGGGCCTCGTCGTCGTCGGAAGGGCCTTCCAGCGCGAACTTCAGCGCCACGGTGCCGCGCGTCTGCGTCTCCGCCAGGTAGATGGCGCCATACCCGCCGGTGGCCAGCCTCTTGATGATGCGCAGCGCGCCCAGCTCCTCCGAGGGCTGCAGCAGCAGCGGGTGTATCGATTCGAGGTCGCTCATCGCCCCGTCCTCCCGCCGCCGGACCGACCCGCGTGAAGCATGCGAGGGGGTGGACTCTCAAGGTTGGATTCCCCTTGGAAAATTTCAAAATGGAAGTGCATGGGTTGCCTGTCGATTGAACCTTGGAGGTCATTAGCATGGCGGACGCCTTTTCGGGTAGTCTGGTGCCGTGTGGGGTAGGGTTCGGGACAGGTGACGTGGTAGGGAGACTTGGGAGAGGCGCGAGGACGATGAACGAGGAACTGGCCATCACCGTGGGCACGGCGGCGAGGGCGGCGAGGGCCCGGCTGGGGCTCACCCAGGCGGACGTGGCCGAGCGGGTGGGCATCGCCATGGAGGTCTACAGCCGCATGGAGCGGGGCCGGGTGCTGCCCAGCGTCACCACGCTGCGGCGGCTGTGTCTGGTGTTGCGCATGGACGCCAACGCGCTGCTCGGCCTGTCGGAGGCGCCGCTGGTGGTGCCCGGGGCCGTGGTGACGACGCGCGCCGAGGATCCGCCCGCCCTGCGCCGGCTGGTGAGGGCGCTGCGCGCGCTGGGGCCCGAGCAGCTCCGGGCCGTCGTCCAATTGGTCCACGGCGCGCTGGGGCTCCTGCGCCGCTGAAGGGCCCTCTGCCCGGGCGGGGGGCCGCGGGAAATGAACTTGCGCGAGGGTGCGGCCGTGCGACGCTTCCGGCCATCATGCGTGAGCCCGTCGACCACAAGCTCGCGGCCATCCTGGGAGGGGCGGCCCGAGTCGCCCGCCTGCGATTGGGCCTCACCCAGGGCGATGTGGCGGACAAGGTCGGCATGGCCATGGAGGTCTACAGCCGGCTGGAGCGCGGGAAGATGTTGCCCCGTGCTCAAACGCTGAAGCGGCTGTGTGACGCGCTCCAGGTGTCCTCGGATACGCTGCTGGGCGTGGGGCGCGGGGGTGCGTCCCTCACCCCCGTGTCCTCGCGCAAGCCGGAGCGGGAAGACCCGGTGGAGCTGCGGCGGATGACGCGCAAGCTGCGGGAGCTGGAGCCGTCCCAGCTTCGCGCCGTGTCGCGCGTGGTGAACGCCGTCGTCTCGGTGATGCCGCCCGTGGCGCCGCCAGCGAAGAAGCCCGTGCGCGGGGTGCGCCGCCGCAAGGCGAAGGCCACCGGCTAGGCGTCTTCCCGGGGGCTGGGAATGCGGTGGAGGCCGGTGTTGAATCCCGGCCAGGGCCTCAGCCCGCCAGGGCCTTGGACGGACGTCCAGTGCCCGTGCACCCCGCACGTGAGATACCACGCACCATTGGTGCGCCACATCCAGGAGGTCCGCCCATGACGACACTGCGCAAGGTGATGCTGGTGGACGACGAAGAGGACATCCGGGCCATCGGCAAGCTGAGCCTGAGCCGGGTGGGAGGCTGGGTGACGGTGCTGGCCGCGTCGGGCAACGAGGCGCTGACGAAGGCCGCGGAGGAGCAGCCGGACCTCATCCTGCTGGACGTGATGATGCCGGGCATGGACGGGCCCACCACGTTCAACCGGCTGCGCGCGCAGGACGCGACGGCGCGCACGCCCATCATCTTCATGACGGCGAAGGTGCAGAAGCAGGAGGTCGCCCGCTACCTGGAGCTGGGCGCGGTGGGAGTCATCGGCAAGCCGTTCGACCCGATGACGCTGCCCAAGGAGATTCTCAAGCTGGTGCCGGAATGACGGGCTCCCGCCTGTCCAAGCGCTCGGTGGCGCTGGCGGTGGGGGCGCTGCTGGTGCTGTGTGGCCTGTTCGTGGTGGGCCGTCCGTGGGGGATGGCCGAGAGCGACGGCTACCGCACGCGGCTGCAGCAGCTGCGCCTGGCCAGCGCGGAGCTGGAGCAGGACGTGCTGCGCGCGCGGCTGGGGCTGCCGGAGCTGCATGGGTCGGAGCTGCCCGCCTTCGAGGCGCTGAAGGCCCGCGCCCTGACGCTGCGCGACGTGCCGTCCTTCCTCTCCCAGGAGGAGCGCGGGGTGATGGCCTCCTCGCTGGAGGCCTACCTGCGCGCGCTGGAGGACAACCGCGCGCTGCTCGTGCGCTCGCGAGAGGCCGCGGCCCGGGGCGAGCGGCGCGAGGCGGACGTGGCGGTGCAGGCGTTGCTGGAGCGCTCGGCCAGCGCGCAGGCGGAGCGGCTGGTCACCACGTTCCTCCAGTTGCACGAGCGGGCGCAGCTGAGCAACGAGCGCTCGCGCGTCGTGTTCTTCGCGGTGTCGCTGGTGCTGGGGGCGTACGTGGTGGTGGTGCTGGTGCGCCTGTCGCGCGCGTCCGGTGAGTTGGCCACGCTCAACGAAGTCCTGGAGAAGCGGGTGGAGGAGCGGGGCCAGGCGCTCTTGCTGGCCGGGCAGGAGCAGCGCACGACGGAGGCGCGCAAGGCGGCCATCCTGGAGGCGGCGCCGGACGGCATCCTGCTGGTGGACGAGGCGGGGCGGCTGTTGGAGCTGAACCCCACGGCGGAGCACGTCTTCCGGCTGAAGGCGTTGGAGGCGGTGGGCCGGGACTTCCTGGCGCTGGCGTTGCCCGCATCCTTGCCCGCTGGCAAGCGCGAGGAGGTGGCGGCGGCGCTGCGTGAGACGTCGGGCCAGGCGACGCGGCTGGAGTCGCCGTGCCTGCGCGCGGACGGGAGCATGTTCCCCGCGGAGCTGACGCTGGCGCGGGTGCCGGGAGAGGGCCCGGCGCGCTTCACCGCCTTCGTGCGCGACATCACCGAGCGCAAGGAGGTGGAGCGGATGAAGAACGAGTTCGTCTCCACGGTGAGCCACGAGCTGCGCACGCCGCTGACGTCCATCCGGGGCTCGCTGGGGTTGTTGGAGGGCGGCATCGTCGGGGAGCTGCCGGAGCAGGCGCTGGACATGGTGCGCATCGCCCGCTCCAACACGGAGCGCCTCATCCGCCTCATCAACGACATCCTCGATTTGGAGAAGATGGAGGCGGGGAAGCTGGAGCTGAAGCTGGCGCCGCTGGAGGGGCTGGAGCTGGTGGAGGCCACGTTCAACGGCCTGCGCGGCGTGGCGGACGTGGCGGGGGTGTCGCTGCGCGCGGTGGTGGAGGACGCGCCTCGGGTGAAGGGAGACAGGGACAGACTCATCCAGGTGCTGACGAACCTGGTGTCCAACGCGGTGAAGTTCTCGCCCGCTGGCGCCGAGGTGGTGGTGCGCGTGAGGCCGGAGGCGCCGGGTCGGGTGCGCTTCAGCGTGGTGGACCAGGGGCCGGGCATCCCCGAGGAGCAGCGGGGGCGGCTGTTCGCGCGCTTCCAGCAGCTCGACGGCTCGGACACGCGCTCCAAGGGCGGCACGGGGCTGGGGCTGGCCATCTCCCAGGCCATCGTGAACCAGCACGGCGGCGGCATCGAGGTGGAGAGCGCGCTGGAGAAGGGCTCCACGTTCACCTTCACGTTGGACGCGGCGCGCGCGGTGTCGGGCTCGCATGCGGCGGTGGGCGGGGCGGTGAAGGACTCCACCCGCTACAACGTGCTGGTGGCGACAGCGGACGCGGAGCTTTCCGCGTTGCTGCGTGGGTTGCTGTCGCAAGAGGGTTACCGGGTGGTGCGGGCCGCGAGCCTGGCCGAGGCGGCGAAGGTGCTGGAGGAGACGCCTCCGGATGCGGTGGTGCTGGACACGCAGATGCCGGACGGGCAGGCGCTGGACTGGGTGCGGAGCCTGCGTGAGCAGCCGCGCACGCACGAGCTGCCGGTGCTGGCGGTGTCGGGGCGCTCGGCGGAGGGCGAGGGCGTGGGCACGCCCTTGTGGGTGGACTGGATGTCGCAGCCGCTGGAGGAGACGCGGCTGCTCAGCGCGCTGCGCCACGCGATGCGGCGGCCGGGGCAGGCGCGGGTGTTGGTGGTGGACGACGACGTGGCCACGCGGCGGGTGATTTGCGCGCGGCTGGAGCGGCTGGGGACGGTGCAGGTGTTCGAGGCGGCGGATGGGGAGAGCGCGGTGGAGCTGGCGCGCGAGACGCCGCCGGACCTGATTGTCCTGGACGTGGGGCTGCCCGGGCTGGATGGGTTCGAGGTGGTGGACATCTTGCGGCAGGGGCGGGGGCGGGCCACGCCGCTCATCGTGTTCACCGGAAGAGACTTGTCGCGAGCGGACCAGCGGCAGTTGACGCTGGGGATTACACGGCACTTGAGCAAGGCGCGCTCGTCGGAGGAGGAGCTGGTGGCCTCCGTGCGCGAGCTGCTGCATGAGCTGTTGTCCCGCAAGGACGCTGACTCGGGGAAGAGGGCTGTTTCATGAACGAGGCGAAGACGCTCCTGTTCCTGGAGGACGACAAGGACCTGCAGACGCTGGTCTGTGCGTTCCTGCGGGAGAAGGGCTTCCGGGTGGAGTCGGCGCGCACGGCGGCGGAGGCGCGCACGTTGCTCGCGAAGGTGCCGGTGGACGCGGCGATTGTGGACGGGTTGTTGCCGGGGGTGACGGGGGCGGACTTCATCCGCGAGCTGCGCAAGACGCAGCCGGAGCTGCCGGTGTTGTTCGCCTCGGCGTTCTGGAAGGACTTGAAGAGCCACGAATTGCTCACGCGGCAGTTGCGGGTGGCGCGCATCATCCACAAGCCCTACCGGCCGGAGGAGCTGTACCTCTGGGTGAGCCAGGTCTTCACCCAGGCGTTGCCGCCTCCGGCGCCGGGGCTTCGGGCGCTGGCGGACGTGGACCTGGTGCGCGACGAGCTGGCGGCGAGCCTGGTCGCGTTGAATCAGGAGTACGGCGCGCGGCTGAAGGACAAGGTGGGCGGGCTGGAGACGCTGCTGGGTGACGCGCGAGCGGGGAGGCGGGAGGCGCTGGAGGAGGCGACCATCATCGTCCACAAGCTGCATGGGACGGCGGGCAGCTATGGGTTCACGGAGGTGAGCCTGTCGGCGGGGCGGCTGGAGGACGTGCTGCGGTCGGCGAAGGACGCGGCGCGGATGGACTGGGGGCAGGTGGACGCGACGTTCCGGGAGCTGGCCCGTGCGGCGTCGGTGCCGGTGAAGCCCGTGCGCAAGGAGGCCCCCGCGGCGATGTTGCCGACGGAGGGGGTGTTGCTGGTGGTGGACGAGGACGCGGGGGTGTTGGCGGAGGCGGAGCGGCTGGGGCGGGCGCACGTGGTGCGGGTGTTGCCGGCGCGGACGGCGAGCGAAGCGGTGGCGGTGGCGAGCAGGCAGTGGGTGGATGGGGTGCTCATCCACATGCATCTGGGTGGGGAGCTGGGGGGCATCCAGGCGGCGCACCAGCTGAGGTCAGTGGAGGGGCTGGGCTCGTTGCCGTTGGGGTTCATGGAGGGGGAGGGAGGGTTGGAGGACCGGGTGGCGGCGGCGCATGCGGGGGCATCGTTGTTCCTGCCGAGGCCCTTCACGGCGCCCGACTTCGCGGCGGCGGCGGAGCGGATGGTGGCGGCGCGGCGGCCGGAGCGGGCGCGGGTGTTGGTGGTGGACGACGACCCGGAGGCGATCGCGGCGTTGGTGCACTCGCTGGCGAGCGAGCAGATAGAGGTGGTGGGGTTGGGGGATGCGCACCAGTTGATGGAGGCGTTGGCGGAGCATCGGCCAGATTTGTTGTTGTTGGACGTGCAGATGCCGGGGCCGAGCGGGTTTGATTTGTGTCGGATTCTGAGGTCGACGCCGGCGTGGCAGGAGTTGCCGGTGTTGTTGATAACGGCGCACCTGGGGTTGGAGTTCCGGCTGGCGGCGTTCCAGGCGGGGGCGGACGACTACATCTCCAAGCCGGTGTTGAAGGAGGAGTTGCGGGCGCGGGTGCAGGCGCGGCTGGAGCGGGCGCGGCTGTCGCGAGAGCGCTCGGAGCGGGACGCGTTGACGGGGTTGTTGTTGAGGCGGCCGTTCATCGAGGGCGTGAGGGCGCGCCTGTCGGAGGCGCAGCGTCAGCAGCGGCCGTTGGCGTTGTGTTTCCTGGATGTGGACCACTTCAAGCGGGTGAATGACAAGTACGGGCACCTGGCGGGAGACAGGGTGCTGACGCGGCTGGGGCGGTTGTTGGGGGCGCGCTTCCGGAGGGAGGACGTGCGAGGGCGGTGGGGCGGGGAGGAGTTCGTGGTGGGGTTGTTGGGGGAGACGAAGGAGAGCGCGAAGGCGATTCTGTCGCGGACGATGGCGGAGGTGGCGCAGATGACCTTCGACGGCGACGGGGGCGAGTCCTTCGGGATTACAGTGAGCGCCGGCATCGCGGAGACGCCCGGGGACGGGGCGACGCTGGAGGAGCTGCTGCGCGCGGCGGATGCCCGGTTGAATCGGGCGAAGGCGAACGGGCGCAATCGCATCGAGGTGTGAGCCGCTGGCTCAGGCGTCCTTTTTTATGAGACGCAGGAAGGTGTCGATGCGCTCCTGAAACTCAGAGGGAAGCGGGCGTTGGAAACCTTGGTGGAGGCTCTCCACACAAGCCAGAAGGACGCCGGTCTTTTGCTCATAGGATGAAGGATCACGAAAGAACAACGGCCAGATGCATTCGACAGCCGCAGAGAAAGCCGAGAGCGCTTCTTCCTCTCTACGTTCTTCTCTAAGAATTTTCCCCTGAAGGTAGAGATTCTCTGCGATGTTTGGCATGAAAAGGGCATGGTTGTGGATGGCCAATGTTCTGAGAATATCAGTCGCTTCTTGTAGGGTTTTGAGTGCATCTATGGGATTTTTAATGTGTTTCAGTATTATTCCTAGGTTATGAAGCTGTCTCGCTAGCTCTGGCTGGAATGATTGAGGATTGCGCGACGATAGGTTTCGGTAAAGTGAGATTGATTCACCTATGGCCTGCCGTGCTGCCTCATGGTGAGTCAAATCGCTCAATATGTTTCCTAGGTTGGCAAGACTCATTGCGAGGCCATGTTGGAAGGATGCGGGATTGTGTAGAGCCAATGGGCGGTGAATGCTGATTGCTTCGTTGATGTTCTTGAGGGCTTCTTGGCTCCTTCCCATTTCGCGATAAAGGGATCCTAGATTATTGAGGCTTCTGGCGAGGTCGGGCTGGAATGCATCAGGGAGTTTTTTGGCAAGGTGCCGGTTGATGGTGACTGCTTTGTTCATGATGTCTAAGGCCTTTTCAGGATAGCCCGAATCACGCAATGCATTCCCTAGGTTGTTTAAACAGCCTGCGAGGTCGGGCTCGAAGGTGCCGGGATGGCGTGTGGATAGTGATAGGTATATGGTGACTGCCTCGCCAATGGACTTCAGCGCGCTCTTTGTCTGGTGCATGTGGCTCAGTATTGTCCCTAGTGTATTGAGACTCATGGCAAGGTCGGGCTCGAAGTTGTCGGGGTCCTGTGTTGCCAGTTGTCGATAGATGTCCACTGCCTCGTGTGTCAATTTTAGGGCGGCGTCGTATTGATTGAGGCTATATAGCGCCGCCCCTTGGTTATTGAGGCTTGCCGCAAGCCTGGGTTGGAAGAAGTTAGGGTTGATCTGGGCCAATGACCGGTAGTGAGAGGTTGCTTCCTCCAATGCTTTCAAGGCATCCTTTTGGCGCCCCACGTCGAGATACCGAGTGCCTAAGTTATTGAGAATCTCGGCGCGCTCGGATACGGAGTCGGCCACTCCAATAGGAAGTGCTTCGAGGCGAATCTTTTCGACCCACGTAGCAACCTCAGCAAGAATTACTGTCTGCTCTGGAATCCCGGCCTCGTGTAGAAGCCGTGCTTCGTTGATGCCGCCTGCGGCAACTAGTTGTCCCAGCAGAACGTCTCCTACTGCCGAAAATGCAGTCTGTTGTCCGGTGGCTTTAGCTGCCTCCAGCGCAAGAACGGATCGGCGTGAGAGAAGTGTGCCGGGAAGCAATTGCTCCAGCCAGCTACGACTGACCGTCGGATGCTCTGCAGATGCTCGACTCAGGAGTTCTAAGGCAGTTCGTACTGTGGCATCTGGATCGTCTGGTGAAATTACCAGAACAACCCACTCGGGAGGTGCACGCTCATTGGTTTCGCGACTTGGTGATGCAAGCCGCATGACCATGGCTTCGCCGAGCAGATCGGGCTCCAGTGCTGGAAGAAATGGCCTGTTGTTGTTCGTTGTGTGCTGATAGAGCCACTGCAACTGTTGAAGCAACTCGTCTTCTTCGGGATGAAGTCTGCGTCGCAGAATTCGTTCGACGATAACAACTGCTTCGCCGCGTGTTGCGAAGCCGCCTCGGAGCGTTGCGGCCACCACGGTCTGGCGCGCTAGGTGCCGCTGCCTGACGAGGCTAGCTCGTGTTCGTTCTGCATGCTGTTCCCAGCACTGCTCCTCGTGATCGAGGATCGCATCCATGAGGGTCTTGGGGCGAAACTCAAGGCTCTTTACGGAGGCTAGCGCCGCCATGTGGATATAGAGCGTGCGTTCGAAGTGGTGATCGTCGAAGTCAAGCATAGGCGGGGCGCGTGAGTACGTTTTCCCTAGAAGCGCCGAGAATTTCTCTGCCGCTCGGTGATACTCTTCGGTGCGTTGGGATTCGGTAGAGGCGAGTGGAATAAGATGTTGAGTTACTGCTTTGCTGAGCCATGCGCCCATTTCGTTGTTCGGATTGCGTAGGGACGCCCACCAGTCGCCATCATTCCTGGCGAGGAGCAGGATCCTGACGTGACGGAGCTGAGCTTCACCATTCTGTCTCGCGTAGCGGGCGAGCCGCGCAAGGAAGGTTTCAAGCCCCAGTCGGCTCTCCGCGTAGTCAATTACAATCAAGAGGGGACGCCCTAGTGAATAAAGCCGTTCAAGCCAGTCTGCGGGCACGTTCTTGGTCAGGAAGCCCGCCACCCACCATTGTTCTTTGCGGCGGCGGACCCACTCGATTGCGAGACGCGTCTTTCCAACGCCTCCTTCGGAGTGGAGAAGTCGTATCGATACGGGTGTTGTTTCGCTGCACCACTGGTCAAGTCCGCTGATGACATCTTCGCGTCCGTGGAAGGCTACGACTTGATGTCGCGCGTTCAGGAGCGAGGATGGAAGGTCGTCGGATTGAGGAGGCTCAACGGCTCCCGACGTCAGCAAATCATCAATTCCCGGCACCACCTCAACATCGACGTGCTCGCGGAGGAACGCCATCAAGCACTCGGCTGATACTCGTGCGGCATACTCCTTGAAGTGGTCATCACGCCCAGCGTTGGCGAAATCCATCACGCTCTTCATCACTAGTGCATCGAGTCTTCGATGCGGCTGCGAATGCGCAAGAGCCCCGACGGCCGCTGCCTCCATTTCAAGTCCTAGGGCCTTTCTCATATACGAAGACACCGAACCCCAATAGTTCACGTCCTCGATGACCTGACTGCCGCTCCCCATTGGGTCGGTGTGAACACGAAATGGAAACAACTCTCCCGTAGGCGAGAGGTCCGGAAACAGGCCTGCATGCTGGAACAAGAAGTCCTCAACTCGAGCGCGCCCCTGCTCGGTAAGCTTCGAGCCGCTGGCCTGGATGTCTCCTGACTTCCTCAAGGTCTCGATGACCTGGCGCCACTGGGGACAGAGCCGAGGGTATTCCGGATGCTTCCAGGGCTCAGCAACCTCTTCATGGAGTTTGAGGAGCGCCCAGTTCTCCTGCCACTCGTAGGGTACGGGTCGAGCCCGCCACCAAGTTTCGTCCTTGAATCGAGCGACGAAGTCGAAACACTTGAGATCCTGCTCCCAGTCGTAACGCAGGTTGTAGGTTGTGAGGTCCTGCTGCACGGCAGTGGGGTGGCGCTTCCCGGTGTCGTGGAAGAACAGTCTATTAGGCGCGATGACATCCCCAAGGTTCGTTTTCTTGGGATGTCCTGCGCATACGCCACACATGGCCACGCAGCGAGGGCTGTACTCCTCGACCAAGGGCAACAGCGCGGTCGTAGCCTCGACCGCCCCCATTCCACCCGCGAGTGCTAGAGCGACGCGCAAGGGGCGCTTGGCCTTGCCTTCGTAGGCGCGGAACGACACTCGGAGTCCGTTGGGTCTCCGCTCTTCTTCCCACTGACTGCCTTGGACCGCGCCGGCCTCGACTTTTCGAGCTGCGTCGTATTCCAGAGGAATTGCCGTCAAGATGATTACGTCAACGCTGCGCACGCTGCCCCCGCTCGTGGACATGGCCGGCAGTGTAGAAGGTATGGCCAGGACCCAACAATCCGGGTCAAAATGACTCGCTCAGTGTGGCTTGCGAGTGGGGCGGTGTTGGTTCCTGGCCAGACTGTCCTCCGGGGCAACTCCCAGGATGTCGTCGCACGTGTTTCCGTCAAGGTGATCGAAGGGGCTCATTCTCACCGCCCTTTGAATTCCCAAGGACGAGCGCGAAGCTCAGGGGAACACGATGCCCGGCAAGCACGAGGCATTCATCAACGGCATGTCTCCGGTGACTTCGGAGAGTGATGGCACCGTGGTGGGGTTCGCGGACGTGTGCCTGACGCCTAGCCCGAGTGGCCCTGTGCCTATTCCGTATGCCAACGTCGCCAAGAGCGAGGACTTGGAGGAGGGCTCCCGGACAGTCCGCATCGGTGGCGCCGCTGTGTGCCTGTCGAACTCCTGCCTGGGCTCATCGACGGGCAACGAATCAGGGACGTTGGGCGGCGTTTCCTCAGGCACGACGAAGGGGCGGGCGCATCCGGTGACCTTCTCGCCAGACGTGAAGATTGAAGGTAGGTCCGTGGTCCGTAACTTCGACCTCTTCACGTTGAACGAACGGAACGTGCCACCGTTTGCCATCGTCCAGCCCCAGGGCACTGCTCCCACCGCGACGCAGGTGAACGAACTCTCAGCCTCACAGGTAGTCGAGCGATGCTCATGGTGCGGCAAGGAGAAGCATCCCTTCGATACGAAGGGCCGAGTCGGCAGCAACCAGGGCAGCTCAGCGGTGCTGGGGCGCAACATGCTGGAAGGGCAGGCTCTCGCGACGCACACTTGGTACGCGGGGCCCTTCTCGCTGGCGGCCCATCACCTCATCTGCCTGGAAGCACTGGACAAGGAGGACTGGGCCCTCTACTGCGCGCGGTTCGGCTACCACCCAGACCGGAAGCAGAATGGCGTGTTCCTGCCCATGAAGCTGGCATTGGCGTGTCAGCTCTTCGTCCCTGTTCACCGAGGCAACCACGCGGACGGCCTGGCCATCGAGGTGCGGCTGTCCTATCCGCGGGCCGTCATGAAGCAGTTGAAGGCCGTCGAGGCCGCACTGATGCGCGGGGCGTTCTGCTCCAAGCCCGAGGCTCTGCTCGACGAGTTGGACCGAATCAGCGAAGAGATTCTGGCGAAGGTGGCCTGCTTCAGGTGGACGCTCACCCGTGACGGCTTGGACTACGCGCCGGGCGGTGTGGGCTGTGCCGGGCTCAAGAGCATCCGCCAGAAGCCAGGGCAGGGGCTGTGTCCACACGGACGGCGGCACTCCCTGGTGCATGCCGTCAGTCGCCTGTCCCTGGGGCTTGGTGTGCTTCGTGTGGGAGGATGAACCATGCAGACCGAGTACTTCGTGCTCGAAGCGGCGGCGAACGACAGTCACCCCCTCCTTCAGTGGGACGAGAGTGGCAGTGCCTTCCATCGAGGCGAGGCGGTCTCGGTGACCGAGCCCATTCGACTGCGCTTGGGGCAGCCGGTGCCTCGTCACCCCGTTATGGTGGACCACCACACCCTGCCCGAGCCTGTCATCTCCGAGCGTATCAGGAACGTACTGGAGCCTCTATCTCTCCACCGGGTTCAGTTCGTGCCGGCGGATGTCAGGGTGAGCACAGGTGACGTGCGGAGGTACTGGTTGATGCACGTTTTCAACGAACTGGCCTGCATCGATGCGCGGCGCTCCCTCTGCCGCCGCTCACCCAGCGGGCTGGTGATGGTGAGCCTCGACAAGCTGGTGCTGGACGAGCAGATGCTGCGGGCTGTTCCAGAAGAACTGCGCCGCGTATTCGTGCTCACAGAGTCCGTCTCGACGTATCTCTTCCACGTCTCCATGGTGGAGAAGGTGCTGGCGCTTCAGCCCGAGGGCTTCCGCTTCGTCCCAGTGAACCAGTGGAACGATGCCACTGGATTCGAGCCCTGAGAGCGCCCCGGCCTACAGCGGAGGCTCCGTCAGCACCAACAACCCCCGGGACGTATCCACGACATACACATGGCCATCCCCGGGCACCTGAAGCCCCGTGGCCCCTTCCTCCAGCGCATCCCCACGTCCCGGGTCCGTCTCGCGAAAGCTGTTGAAGTACGCCACTTCACGCAGCTGCGTGGGATTGCTCACATCCAATACACGCAGCCCTTCCTGGTGATACGTCACATACAGCCGCGAGCCCCGCAGCTCCAACGCCCGCGGTGACACGACTCCCCGCAGCCCATACTCCCCAATCTTCACGATGTCGCGCGGCTCAGTGACGTCCAGCGCCCGCAGCCGCGCCCCCGCGCCCAGGCTGCTCTCGAACGCCACGATTCTCCCGCCGAACGTGCCCACCGCGCTCGCGCGGCTGTTCGCGTACGGGTACGTGTACCGGCCCAGAATCTTGACCCCTCCGCCGGAGCTCGCGTCGACGACCTGCAATCCATCCCGCAGGTGGTTCACATAGAGCCGGCCCTGGTAGCTCACGGGGCCTCGCGACGACGGGTTCTCCGAGATGCGCGCCCCGGAGACGATGCGCTGAAGCAACTTCGGCTCCGAAGGCGTGGAGATGTCGAACATCAGCGTGCCCGCCGATGCCTCCGTGGCCACCGCGTAGAGCCGGTCCCCATCCACGCTCACCATTCCCAGGCTCACGGGCTGGTCCGGCACCCTGCCCACGAACACCGGCGCGGAGGGCAATGAGATATCGAGCACCACCACACCCGAGCTCGCGCTCGCGATGTACAGCACCCCGTCCTTGAACGTCGCGCCGCGCCAGTCGGAGTCCTCCGGCAGGCTCATCCGCGCCACGCGCACCGGGGCCTCGGGGGCTCTCACGTCGAAGACGGTGAGACCTCCACGCTGTCCGTCGCGGTCCTGCGAGATGACATAGGCGTGGCCGTCGATGACCTGCACGTCCACGGGCATGCCCAGGTCCACCCAGCGCTCGGAGACCAGCTTCAGCCCGCCGGAGACCTCGTGCTCGCCCTTGAAGCGCGCCACGCGCTCGGCGCGGAACGTCCCCGACTCCACCAGCGCTCCATCGCGACACCGCGAGAAGCAGCCCGTCAGCGAGCGCGGGCCCACCGCGTTGCAGCCCACGAAGGTGAACAGCCCGTCTGGAGACTGGCTGGAGACGAGGAACGTCTGCGCGTCCCACACCCCGGCCACGGCGGTCGCTCCGAGGACCTGCTCGGGGATGCCCGCGGAGCTGAGCTTGAAGCCTCCGCCCAGGGGCGCCGCGCGGGCCTCCTGCGTGCCGCGCGCGTCGAAGCGCAGTTCACTGCGGTACACCCCCTCGCGCTCCAGCGCCTCCAGCGAGCGGCGTTTGCATCCGGACAGGTCGAACGACGTCAGGCTGCCGCAGACCTTGGCCGCATCATCCAGCACGCGACAGACGGAGAGGGGGCCGGAGTCCATCCAATCACCCCGCTCCTCGAGCGGGGCATACCGTCCATCCCACGGCGCTTCTTCCGACGAGGTGCAGCCGGACGCGGCGCAGGCGAGCAGGACCGTCAACGCGAGACGCGTGGGCTGCATCGCATACCTCCTGGGTGGGGAGCCGCACACCGGCCCTGGTGCTCCCGCCTCTCAGTGTAGGAACACGGCTTCCTCTTCGGGAAGCCGACCCTTCGCACGAGTGGTCAAAGGCGCACGTACCGGAGCATGTGCCCATTGTTCCCACCTGCTCAAAGGGCGCCATACCTGGCCGGTCGTCCTCGTCGAGCGGCCGCCTGCTCGCCCGCGGCCCCGGAGCCGCTCGGAGGCCCCGCGTCACCCGACCCGCCGATGCGCCGATTCCCCCTGAAGCCTCGCTCTCCCGCGAGCGGAGGCCGGCGTTTAGTTCTCTCCCATGAGCGACATTCTCACGAAGGACGTGGTGATTGTGGGCGGAGGCCCCGCGGGCCTGAGCGCGGCGCTGGTGCTGGGGCGTGGCCGCAAGAAGGTGCTGCTGTGTGACGCGGGCTCGCCCCGCAATGCGGCGGCCGAGCACATCCAGGGCTTCGTCACCCGCGACGGCACGCCGCCTCGCGAGTTCCGCGCCATCGGCCGCGAGCAGCTCCGCCCCTACGACGTCGACGTGCGCGACGTGCGGGTGAACGGCATCGAGCGGCTGGGGGACGCGCGCTTCCGGGTGACGCTGGAGGGCGGAGTCGTCGTGGAGTCCCGCCGGGTGCTGTTGGCCACGGGCATGGTGGACGTGCTGCCGGACCTGCCGGGTTACCGCGAGCTGTGGGGCAAGGCCCTCTTCCAGTGCCCCTACTGTCACGGCTGGGAAATCCAGGACAGGGCCTGGGGTGTGTTCGCGGGGTCGGCGGCGGAGGCGGAGCTGTACCTGGACTTCGCCCTCTTCCTGAAGGGTTGGACGGCGGACGTCACCCTGTACACGCAGGGCGCCTTCCCCATATCGGAAGAGCGCCGCGCGCGGTTGAAGCGCGCGGAGGTGCGGCTGGTGGAGGGCCCGGTGAAGCGGCTCATCGCCTCGGCGGACGGGAGCGCGCTGGAGGCGGTGGAGTTGGAGGACGGGACGCGCGTGCGACAGGAGTACCTCTTCGTCCGTCCGCCGCAGCGGCACGTGGCGCTGGTGGAGGGGCTGGGGCTCTCGCTGGATGAAATGGGCTTCGTGAAGGTGGACCCGATGCAGCAGACCTCCGTGCCCGGCATCTCCGCGGCGGGAGACCTCACCACGCGCCTGCAGGGCGCGCTGGTGGCGGCGGCGGCGGGTGCGCAGTCCGCCTATGTGATGAACCACCACCTGAACCTGGAGGCACCAGGCGGCGGCCACGCGAAGTGACGCCGGGTCGAGCCCCGCGCTACGAAGACCCCATGGCCACCGCACACCTCGACCACGACCACGCATGGTCCACCATCCAGCGGGACTTCGAGGAGAAGCGGCGCCTCATCTGGGTGGGCCCGCAGCGGCCCCTGGCGTCGCGGCACTCACGCACCCACTCCGCGGTGCACTCGTATGCCGTCGTGATGCTGGTGCTGCGCGGGGAGTCGAAGGTGCGGCACGCGGGCGACCTGGTGCTGCGCGCAGGCGACGTGCACCTCATTCCGCCCGGGGATGCGCATGGCCGTGAGCACTCGGATGCGGAGTGCCTGGGGCTCGGCTTCTATCCGGAGGCGGTGTCCTCGGACGCGGAGGAGCGCGCGGCACGGCTGGGGCCGCTGTTGCGCGTGCGCGGCGGGTGTCACCCGGTGCTGCGGCCCACGTCCGTGCAGCGTCGGCGGCTCTTGCGGTGGATGCGGCTGATGGAGGAGGAGCAGGCGCGTCAGGAGCGCGGCAGTGACGAGGCCAGCCTCTCGCTGCTCCGGCTGGTGTTGGTGGAGCTGGAGCGGATGGCCTTCCCGGACACCGTGCCCGAGTCCTCTTCCATGGGGCTGAGCCGCCGGGCCCTCACCTACATCGAGTCCCACTGTCTGGAGCCGCTGTCGCTCGCGAAGGTAGCGCGGGAGCTGGGGCGCTCGGCGCCGCACGTCGCGGGCGTGGTGCGTCAGGAGACGGGGCGCTCGGTGGGCGAGTGGATTCTGGAGTGCAGGATGGCCGAGGCGCGCAGCCGGCTGCGTCACACCGACGAGCGGGTGGACATCGTCGCGGAGCGGGTGGGTTACGCGGACGTCACGCACTTCATCCGACTCTTTCGCCGCGTGCATGGTGTGACACCCGCCGCATGGAGGAGGCGGATGGAGGCAGGGGTGCGCTGAACGCGCGTTCTGTACTTTGTTGGCCGATTCAATTGACAGGAAACTGTCATCTCGGTAGTTCGTGCGCATGCCGACGCCGATGAGGGAATCGTCGGGAGCGAGCCAACCCAGGCCCGCTCCCCGAGGCGCATTGTCGTGCCAACGCTTCAACGAGCCGGGGGATTCGTGGTGGCAGTGTGGGCGGTGTCGCTGATGGCGCCGAGAGCGAGTCGACGCAAGCGAGGTGAAGAAGAGGTTCGCCTCTACCGAGGTCCGCGAGAGGTTCCTCCACCACCGGAGGCAGGAGGAGCGCCGCCGTTGCTCTGCCCCTTCTGGTTCAACCTGGGGCCTCAGGTGGCGGCGAACGACACGGAGCCCGCGGCGCGCGGGAAGGGACGCCGGAGCAGGAAGCCCACGCCCTCCTGAGCCGCAAGGACGTCGAGTCAGTCCGACGCACCCCTGCCTGAGCGGGAGACCGCTTCATGCGCGAGGACGCGGAAGTGCTGCGCGGCGGGTGAGGGCCGCAGCCCGGGAAAGGCCACCACCAGCTCCGCGTGGTTGGGAGCGCCGCTCAAGGGACGGAACACGACGCCCTTGGGGCACAGGGCCTGGGAGGACGCGGGGGCGATGGTCAATCCCAGGCCCGCCTCCACCATGCCGACGACGGAGGGCCATGAGCGCGCTTCCTGGAGGATGTTCGGGGAGAAGCCCGCGGCCAGACACATGCTCGTCACCAGGTCATGCAGGCCGGGGGCGGAGTGGCGGGGGAAGAGGACGAACGGCTCGTTCGCCAGCGAGGCCAGCGCCACGACCTGCTGACGGGCGCGAGGGTGCCGCGCCGGCAGGGCGAGCACGAAGCGCTCCCGGAGCAGCCGCTCGACGGTGAGGCCTTCGTGACGGAAGGGCGCCCGGACGATGGCGATGTCCAGCTCACCCGACGCGAGCGCGGCGCCCACGTTCAGCGTCTCGCTGTCATCCAGCTCCAGCTTCACCTTCGGGAACCGGGTGCTGAAGCGCAGGACGATGTCCGGCAGCACGCCGAAGGCCGAGGACGCGGCGAAGCCGACGCGCAGCGTGCCCGTCTCGCCGCTCGCCGCCTGCTGCACGGTGTGGATGACATCCGCGCGCCGGGCCAGCAGCGTGCGAGCCTCCTCCAGCAACCGGGCCCCGGCGGTGGTGAGCGCCACGTGGCGGCTGGTGCGCGTGAGCAGCTCGACTCCCAGCTCGGCCTCCAGTCGGCGAATCTGCTGGCTGAACGGCGGCTGGGCCATGCCGATGCGCGCGGCGGCCCGTCCGAAGTGCAGCTCCTCCGCCACGGCGATGAAGAGCTGGAGCTGACGGAATTCCATATCGAGACGATAACCGTCTCAATGGGGGTCGAAAGATATATTGGTCGTGAAGGATGCACCTCCCTACCATCGGTGCATGCGATTCCCTTTCATGCCCCTTGGCGTGGTGCTCGCGACGCTGACGGGTGCGCCCGTCCTGGCGCTCGACGGTGACGCCCGCTCCGTCACGACCTACGAGCCCATCCCGGAGGCGAGCGTCCAGGCGAAGCTGGACGTGGCGGACCAGTTCACCCGGCGGGTGGACCTCCTGCGAGACAGCCTCGTCCTGCCCCGCTGGCTGCGCGAGGGGGACCGCCTGGTCTTCTGGGCGCGCGAGGGCAAGGACGGCGGGACGTGGGTGCTGGCGCACGCGAGGACAGGAGAACTCAAGCCGCTCGTCTCGGGCGAGCAACTGCGCGAGCAGCTCTCCGCGCTGCTGGGCAAGCCCGTCACGGCGCCTCGCTTCTTCGACTTCGCCTTCACCCCGGATGAGCAGGGCATCGTCTTCCGGTGGGAGGGGAAGACCTTCGGCCTGGGCCTGACGGGAAGTCGCATCACGCTGCTGTCGCCGGAGGACAGGACCGCGCTGAGGCTGTCTCCGGAGCACTTCCTCGCGCCGCGCGGAGGTGCGCTCGCGGTGCAGCGCCAGGGCGGCTTCGCGGTGCTGGGCGCGGATGGCGCCACCGTGGTGGAGCGCACGGGGGAGACGAACCTGGACTGGCGGATTCCAGAGCGCCCCTGGTCACCGGATGGCCGCTTCCTGGTGGTGTGGCGGGACGACGTGCGCGCCGTGCACCAGGTGCCCGTCGTGGACTACTCGGACGCACTGGAGAAGGTGACGACGGTGCCGTACGCGAAGACGGGGACGCCGATTCCGCGCTCGGAGCTCCATGTCGTGGAGGTGGCCACGGGCCGCGTGACGCGCATCCCTCCCGTGGAAGGCGAGACGTATGACTGGTTCGCCGGCTGGAACCCCGAGGGCACGGAGGCGCTGTGCCTCCACCTCTCGCGCGACGCGAAGCGGCTGGACCTCACCGCGGTGACACCCGGGACGGGGCAGCGTCGGCGGGTGCTGCGCGAGGAGCGTCCGGAGACCTTCGTCACCGGCCTGGACTTCGCGACGGGCGGCTGGGCGAAGCAGGTGACGGCGCTGCCGGACGGCCGGGGCTACCTCTGGATGTCCGAGCGCGACGGCTGGCGGCACGTGTATGCGTATGACCGCGCGGGGAAGCTGCTGCGGCAGCTCACGCGCGGCGCCTTCCCCGTGCACGAGGTGGTGGGAGTTGCGCCCCAGGGTGACGCCCTCTACGTGCTGGCCTCCGCCGACAGCGGCGCGCCATACGAGCAGCTCTTCTACCGGGGCAGCCTGAAGGGCGGCGCGCTGAAGCGCTTGTCCTCGGGCTCGGGGATGCATCGAATCACCCTGTCACCGTCGGGCCAGTACTACGTGGACGCGTGGTCCTCCCGCACGCAGCCCCGGTTGCGGGAGTTGGTGTCCCTGGAGGGCGGCAAGCGCGTGCGCCTCACCACGGCGGACGCGAGTGAACTCGAGGCCCTTGGGAACGCGCGGCCGGAGCCCTTCGTCGTCAAGGCCGCCGACGGTGTCACGCCCCTGCACGGCGTGCTCTACAAGCCGCGCGACTTCGACCCGGCGAAGCGCTACCCGGTGCTCGTCTATATCTACGGCGGCCCGTTCTTCAACCTGGTGCCATGGAACTACATTGGCAACGCGATGTCGTTGACGGCCAGCGGCCTGGCGCAGCTCGGCTTCGTCACGGTGCTGCTGGACCCTCGCGGCGGCCCGGGGCGGAGCAAGGCCTTCCAGGACGCGAACTATGGGCGCGTGGGCCAGACGGAGATTCCCGACCACGTCACGGGCCTCAAGCAAATCGCGTCCACGCGTCCGTGGATGGACCTGGAGCGCCTGGGCCTCTACGGCCATTCCTGGGGCGGCTACTTCACGCTGCGCGGCATGCTGACGGCGCCGGACTTCTTCAAGGCGGGCTATGCCGGCGCACCAGGCGCGCTGACGGAAGAGGCCATCATCAACGAGCCCTACCTCAACCTGCCGGGCGTCAACCCCCAGGGCTACGCGGTGGGTGACAACCTCGCGCTCGCGGACAGGCTGAAGGGCCCCCTGAAGATGATGCACGGCACCAGCGACGTGAATGCCACGCTCTCGGTGACGATGCGGATGGCGGAGGCGTTGATCCGCGCGGACAAGCACTTCGAACTGCTCCTCATGCCCGGCCAGCCGCACTCGCCGCAGGGCGCCGCCGCCCGCTACTACCTGGACGACGTGGGACTGTTCTTCCTCAAGACGCTGGGCACGCCCCGGTGATGCCTACTTCTGACCACCTGGTCCCATATCGTCCCCACGGGTGTCGGCGGACCGACTAGACTCGGGGTCGTGGCCAGAACCCGTCAGAAATGTCTGAACTGTGGCGCCCCCTTCCTCAAGGCGGTGGAGCGCGAGCCCATCTGCACCCATTGCGGCGCCGAGCGGATCCGGCCCCAGGGCCTCCCGCTCCAGCCGGGGTGGAAGGAGGTCAACCCCACGCCGAGGCCCCAGGCCCAGGGGCCCGTGCTCGGCATCATCGTGGTGTCCGTCCTGTTCATGACCTGCATTGGCGGAGGGGTCGCCTTCTTCGCGCTGGCGGACTCGAAGCCCAGGCCCGCGCGCGTGGCGGAACGACCCGGGCCGCCGCCCGCGGTCATCTTCCCGGTGCCTCCGCCCCCGCCCATCGTGACGCAGCCTCCGCCGCCTCCCCCCGAAATCATCATGCCGCCGCCCGTGAAGCCCACGCCGCGGCCGCTGCCCAAGACGAATGAGGCGTGGGGCGCGGTCATGCTGTCCAAGCACCTGCGCGACTACGACTACTGCGGCAAGGAGGCCATCCTCCGCGACGGCAGCATCCCCCGTATCTTCCGGCTGCGGGCGCGGTTCGACGCGAAGGGCGAGGGCGTCAAGGGCAAGCTGACCCCCACGCCCTCCGTGGCGATGCTGAACGCCTGCATCGAGAACCGCACCAAGTACATCTACCTGGGCAAGCCGCCGGAGCAGCGCGAGTTCGCCGTGGAGATGACCCTGTCCTTCGCGCACCTGCGTCCCAAGGGCAAGCCCGAGACGCGTGATGACCAATGGGGCGCCCTTGGCGACGACTGAGCCTCGGCGCGCGACCGGAAGTCGATGGTCGCGCGTGACTCCCTTTTGAGTCAGGCCCCCAGGACGTGTCCTCGTTCCGAGTAACGCCCCAATCCCTGGGGTGGTCCGTGACGCAGGAGCACGACATGTCCCCAAGACACGCCCGGCGGCGCCTCTTCCACGCGGTAGCGCTCACCGGAGGGCTGCTGTCCCCCCTTGCCCTGGCTGCGGCGCCGGAGTCCCAGGGCGAGCGACACCACGACGCGCGCCTTGCCTACAACGCGCGGGCGCACTTCGACTTCACGTCCACGCAGCGGCAGGCGGAGGCGGCGCTGCGCCAGTCCGTGCCGGAGCTGCGCGTGGAGGTGGACGCGTCGAGCGGACGGGTGCGCTCGCTCGTCAACCTGGTGGGGGCGCTCTCCGGACCCGCGAGCGGAGACGCGCTCCTGGTGGGCCTGGACTTCGTCCAGCGCCATCGCGAGGTCCTCGGCCTGGAGCAGTCCGACCTGGCGAGGCTGGAGCTGACCGACCGCGTCTACTCCCGTGTCAGTGGCGCCACGCACTTGTATCTGCGACAGAGATACCAGGGTCTCCCCGTGTACAACGCGCAGCTCCAGGTCAACGTGGACCGGGAGGGACGGGTGCTGGCGGTGCACAGCGACTTCCAGCCAGCGCTGGAGTCCACGCTCGCGAGCGGCGAGCCGAAGCTGAGTGCGGCCGAGGCGGTGGCGGGCGCGGCCAGGCACCTGGGCGTGCGGCTGCGCGAGCCACCTCGCGCGCTGAAGGTCGAGCCAGGCGAGGCGCGGCGCACGCGCGTGGAGGTGGACGGCCTGTCGAGCGAGCCCATCGACGCGGCGCTGGCGGTGCTGCCGCTGCGCCGGGGCGAGTCGCGGCTGGTCTGGCGCTTCCAGGTGCACACGCTGGATTCGCAGCATGCCTACGACGTGACGGTGGACGCGGGCACGGGCGAGGTGTGGACACGCTTCGACTGGATGTCGGGGGATTCGTACCGCGTGTACCCGAGGCCCGCGGAGAGCCCTCACCATGTCGCGCCGCCACCTCCCGCGGATGGCCGGACGCTCGTCGTGAACCCCGCGCATCCGCTGGCCTCGCCCTTCGGCTGGCATGACACCAACGGCGTCGCGGGCCCCGAGTACACCACGCCGCGCGGCAACAACGTCCACGCCTACGAGGACCGCGACGGCAATGACCTGCCGCCCTCGAGCGAGCCGAACTGCGGCGTGGGGCTGGCGTGTGACTTCGCCCTGGACCTGACCCACGCGCCGGGCACGTACCACGCCGCCGCCGTCGTGAACCTCTTCTACTGGAACAACCTCCTGCACGACGTGCAGTACCAGTACGGCTTCGACGAACTGGCCGGCAACTTCCAGGTCCACAACCACGGCCGGGGAGGGCTCGGAGGCGACGACGTGCGCGCCGAGGCACAGGACGGCGGTGGTACCGACAACGCCAACTTCCTCACGCCGCCGGACGGCTACCGCCCGCGCATGCAGCTGTACCTCTGGACGTCACCCGACCCGGACAAGGACGGTGACCTGGACAGTGGCATCATCGTCCACGAGTACGGCCACGGCCTCTCCAACCGCCTGATTGGCGGCCCCAGCAACGTGGCGTGTCTGACCAGCCGGCAGCAGCCCGGCGAGGGCCTCAGTGACTTCCTGGCGCTCGTCTACACCGCGCGCGCGACGGACACCGGCGCCCAGGGCCGAGGCATCGGCACCTACGCGCTGAACCAGCCCACCACCGGACCGGGCCTGCGCACGCAGCGCTACAGCACGTCCTCCGCCGTCAACACGTGGACGTTCGAGAGCAGCAACGGCATGGCCATTCCGCACGGCGTGGGCGCCGTGTTCGCCCAGGCGCTGTGGGAGGTGTACTGGGTGCTGGTGACGCAGTGGGGCTTCAGCGACAACCTGTATGCGGCCACCGGCAACGCGGGCAACCAGCGCATGCTGCTGTATTTCACCGAGGGCCTGAAGCGCACGCCCTGCAACCCCACCTTCCCCCAGGTGCGCGACGGCATCATCAGCGCCGCCACCACCCTGCACGGCGGCGAGGACGTCTGCCGGATGTGGACCGCGTTCGCCGCCTTCGGCCTGGGCTCCAATGCGACGAACGCCGGGGGCATCGCCATCAACGGCTTCGCCGTGCCGCCTTCATGCAGCCCCATCATGAACCGCCGCCAGGAGCCTCCCACCCCGTAGATGCCCCCGCCGGCCCACCGGAGGACTTCTCCCGAGGTCCTTCGGCGCGCCACATCCACGGTGTATTTTCTCGGATGGCCTATAATTCTCGTTTTGTGAGAATGTCCGGGCTGGTCCCGAAGGGACGCGAGTGACTGGGTTCATCGAGAGGAGCGAGACATGTGGGGAGTGACGTATCGATTTCGAGGCGTGGTGGGAGCGCTGGCGGTAGCGCTGCTGGCGGCCTGTGGTGACACGTCGGGGGCGGGCCGCGAGGGAGTGGAGGGCGAGGCGCTGTCGGATGTGCGCGCCATCGACGACGACATCCGCGCGCGGCTGGAGGCGCTGCCGGGCGTCACGATTCTGGGCGACGAGTACGTCGACGACTTTCGCTTCTTCACGCTCGACTTCGAGCAGCCCGCGGACCACCGCAACCCGGGAGGAGAGAAGTTCCTCCAGCGCATGACGCTGTTCCACCGCTCGGTGACGGCGCCCATGGTCATCGACACGGAGGGCGCTGAAATCTTCGCGGAGCCCATCGCCGCGGAGCCAGTGGACTTGTTGAAGGGCAACCAGGTGACGGTGGAGCACCGCTTCTACGGCACGTCGACGCCCGCTTCGCGCGACTGGAAGCTCCTGGATGTCTGGCAGTCCGCGGCGGACGCGCACCGCGTGGTGGAGGTGTTCAAGACGATTTACGGCGCGCGCTGGCTGTCCACGGGCGTGTTCCGGGGCGGCACGGCGGCGCTGCTGCACCGCTACTTCTATCCGAACGACGTGGAGGGAACGATTCCCTACGCGGAGCGGCACAGCCTGGGGTTGCAGGATGTCCGCGTGCCGCACTTCCTGGCGAACGTGGGGGACGCGGCGTGCCGGAACAAGCTGAAGGCGGTGCAGCGCGCGGCGCTGGAGCGGCGCGCGGAGCTGACGCCGCTGTTGGCGGCGCAGGTGGAGTGGGGCTTCACCTTCGACACGCTGGGCGTGGACAAGGCGTTCGAGTTCAGCGTGGTGCGGCTGCCCTTCAACTTCTGGGAGTACATGGGGCTGGCGCCGTACGACTGCGACACGATTCCGGGACCCACGGTGTCGGCCGAGGAGCTGTTCGCCTTCGTGGACCTGGTGGCGGGCCCCGCGTACACGTTCTCCGACCAGGCGCTGAACAGCCCGGTGGGACCGGAGAGCTACCAGTGCGCCACGGAGCTGGGCGCGCCGTTGTATCCGGAGGCGGAGCTGTGGCCCCTGCTGCGCTACCCGGGCGGGCAGGTGCCCACGTTCCTGCCGCCCACGGGCGTGGCGAAGGTCTACAACCCGGTGCCGCTGCTCAAGCTGGAGCTGTGGACGCGGCTGCACGCCCGGCGCGTGCTCATCGTCGACGGAGCGCTGAGCCCGTGGAGTGCCTCGGCCTTTGGCGTGAGCTCCAGGAATGACTCGTACCGCATCGTGGACCCGGCGGGCATCGGCTTCTACGGGACGCTGACCGCGCTGCCCGAGCCGCAGCGCACCTTCTACTTCGAGCGGCTGGCCGAGTGGGCGGATGCGCCGGTGCACGTGCCCGCGGTCACCGAGGGCAAGCTGAGCCGGAGCTACGAGAAGCAGCTGCGTCGTCGGTAGTCGTCGCGCTGGCTGAAGGACCCGAGGGGCACGCGTCCACGTGGCGTGCTCCCTCGGGTGGAGTGCCTGGTCCGTCGCGAGTGTGACGGACCACCAGAGCACCGTTGCGGTGGGAGGTGGGCGCGCTAGGGTGGGGTGCTCGATGCCCATCCAGCGCTTGCGGATTTCCGGATACCGCTCGGTGCGTCAGCTCTCGCTGGAGCTGGGCCCGGTGAATGTCATTGTCGGGGCCAACGGCAGTGGCAAGACGAACCTGTACCGCGCGCTGTACCTGTTGGTGGCGGCGTCGGAGGGGAGGCTCGCGCGCACCCTGGCGGAAGAGGGCGGTACGCCGAGCGTGCTGTGGGCGGGTTCGCGGGGCGCGAAGCAGCCGGTGCGGCTGACGGTGCAGGTGGAGATGGGCGAGCTGGCGTATGAGCTGAGCTGCGGCATCGTCCCCCACATCCAGCGCTCCGGGGACCCCTTCAAGCTGGACCCGGAGGTGAAGTCGGAGCACCTGTGGGCCTGGTCCGGGGGGCGGAAGGTGGTGCTGATGGAGCGCAAGGACCGCACGGCCTTCATGCGGGACGCCGACGGGAAGCGGGTGACGTTTCCCACGCAGCTCTGGAACTCGGAGTCGGTGCTGGACCAGTTGGGCGAGCCGCACCGTTTCCCGCGCTTGTCGGAGGTGCAGCGCACGTTCGCCGCGTGGCGTTTCTATCACCACTTCCGCACGGACCCGGACGCGGCCATGCGGCATCCGCGCGTGGGCGTGAGGACGCCGGTGCTGGCGCATGACGGCGCGGACCTGGCGGCGGCGCTGCTGACCATCCTCCGGATTGGCGACACGCGCGGTCTGGAGCAGGGCATCGACGATGCGTTCCCGGGGGCTCGGCTGGAGGTCCAGTCCAGTGAAGGGCGCTTCAGTCTGTTCATGCACATGCCGGGGTTGAGCCGGCCCATGGCCGCGACCGAGCTGTCCGATGGAACGTTGCGCTACCTCTGCTTGCTGGCGGCGCTCTTGAGTCCGCGCCCTCCGCCGTTCCTCGCGTTGAACGAACCGGAGACGAGCCTGCATCCAGACCTGTTGGAGCCACTGGGGAGACTCGTGCTGAGGGCGGCGAAGGACAGCCAGGTCTGGGTGACGACGCACGCGGAGCCCCTGGCGCGCACGGTGGCGCAGGCCTCACGCTGTTCGCCCGTGTATCTGGTGAAGCGGGACGGAGCCACGCAGGTGGAGGGAGCCCTGGATGGCGATTCCTCCGACTTCGTCGAGGAAGAGGAAGAGGAAGAAGAGGACCGGGGTGGTTGAGCACGTCGCGGAGTCCATGACGCGAGTTCTCCGTCGGGAGCACGCATGACGCCGGGCCTCTACAGTGTGCACAAGCCGGTGGGGCCCACGAGCTTCTCGGTGGTGCAGTCCTTCCTGGAAGAGGCGCGAGCCGTGCCGGGCAAGCGCCTGCCGATATGCCACGGTGGGACGTTGGACCCGTTCGCGGAAGGCCTGCTCCTGGTGCTGGTGGGGCAGACCACGCGGCTGTTCGAGCTGCTGCACGCGGTGCCCAAGACGTACGAAGCGGACGTGGTCTGGGGCACGGAGACGGACACGGGAGACCTGCACGGCAAGCCCGTGCTTCAGGGGGACGTGTCACGCCTGACGCCCGGGTTGCTCGACGCCGCGCTCGCGCCCTTCGTGGGCTGGCACGAGCAGGTGCCGCCGGCCACGAGCGCCAAGAAGGTGGGCGGAGAGCCGGCCTATCGCAAGGCACACCGAGGCGAGGTGGTGGAGCTGCCGCCCTCGCGCGTGTATCTGCATTCAGCGCGGTGGCTCTCGCACGACCTGCCGCGCTCCAGTCGCCTGACGCTGACGTGTCGCGGGGGCTATTACGTCCGCTCGCTCGCAAGAGACGTGGGGCGAGTGCTCGGCTGTGGCGCGCACCTGTCCACGTTGCGGCGCACGGCGATAGGCCCATGGACCGACCCGCCCCCGGCGACGCGCGTGGGCTCACACGGGCGCGCGTTGTTGCCCTGGGCCCGCGCTCGTCCCCTCACGGACCTGGAGGTGGGCGAACTGCGCCGGGAGCGCTCCATCCCGCTGAGTGGCACACTGCCTCCCGACTGGCGCCTGCCGCCAGGCTTCCCGGACCCCGAGGCGCCCGTGCGAGGTTTCCATCAGGGCCGGCTCACGTTCCTGCTGCGCGAGCGGGACGGCGCGTTGTGGAGCGAGCAGGAGCTGCGCGGCGGCCTGTGACGAAGGGGTGCCTCACGCACGAAGGCCCACTACCTTTCCGCGCATGGCACTCGACATCGAGATTCAGGAGCTGACGCCGAAGCTGTGGCCGGCGCTCGAGGCGCTGTTCGGGAAGAACGGCGCGTGCGCGGGCTGCTGGTGCATGTTCTGGCGGCTGGAGGCGGGCGAGCGCTACGCGGACGTGAAGGGTCCGGACGCGAAGCAGCGGATGAAGGCGCTGGTGGAGGAGGGCAAGGCCCAGGGCCTGCTGGCCTTCGTGGACGGCCAACCCGTGGGCTGGCTCACGCTGGGGCCGCGCCGGAGCTTCCCGCGCCTCGACAGGGCGCCGAGCTTCAAGTGTGACGACGCGGACGACGTCTGGTCGGTGCCCTGCTTCTTCATCCACAAGGACTTCCGAGGCGAGGGCGTCGCCACGGTGCTGCTGAAGTCCGCGCTGGACGTGATGCGTCAACGCGGCGTGCGCACCGTGGAGGGATATCCGGTGAAACGCCCCCAGGGCCTCGCGCGTATCTCCAATGCGTCCGCGTACACGGGCACGGTGCCGCTCTTTGAAAGACAGGGCTTCGCGTTGGCGGCCGAGCGGCCCCAGGGCAAGCAGCGCATGCGCAAGGCGCTGAAGGCCCCGCGCAAGCGGATCCGGTGACTCCAGTCACCACCTGGGGGGCCTCCCCCCTGGTGACGGTTGTCATCGGTGGTGACAGTTGTCACCACCCCCGAGGACAGGAGTGCCTTCGCGCAACCCCTTGAAAACATAAAGGAAGTGGAAGTGGGTGACCGTGGGAGATGTGTGGCACGCCGCGAGCAATAGGGGTGCTCACAACGACTTACTCGGAGAAACCCAAATGGCCATCACCTCCACGTTCAACCCCGCCGTGCAGAAGACCCTGGCTCGCACCGAGTCCAAGCTCGAGAAGCTCGAGGGCAAGTTGGAGCGTGCGTTGGTGAAGGAGCACCAGTTGCTGAAGGACCTGCGCCACGTGATGAAGCACCACGCGCAGCACCAGCAGGCGGGCCGCCCGGGCGCCGACACCTTCGACAAGGGTGGGTGCTTCCCGTCCAAGCCGCTGCCGAACGAGTGGAGCCCGCTGGACCTGGGCGCGCTGAGCGAGACGAACAAGCTGGACAAGACGAAGGGCCCCATCACCGCGGACCAGCTCACCAAGGCCATCCAGCGCGGCACGGGTGACCACGACGGCCAGGCGGCGAAGGGCGAGTACCGCGCGTTCGCGGAGTGGGCGGAGAAGAACCAGGACCGCCTCACGCCCGAGGCCAAGCAGGTGATGGACCGCTTCTCCAAGTTCGCCGCGGAGAGGAATGCCAACGGCCACACGGACGGCGACTGGCGGAAGATGATCAACGACATGAAGGGCGTGGGCGACAAGGGCGCGGAGAAGGCGCTCGCGGGCCTGGACTCGCTGCCCAAGCCCATCTCCGGCGATGACATGGCGAAGGCCATCCGCAAGGGCACGAAGGACGCGGACAACAACACCGCGGACGAGCTGAAGGCCTTCCAGGACTGGGCGAAGAAGAACGCCGACAAGCTGTCGCCCGAGGCCAAGGAAGTGATGGGCAAGTTCGAGAAGCACGCGACCAAGGCGATGGCCACGGGCGACAAGGACCTGAACACCACCGAGTGGTCCAAGATGATGAAGGACTTCAAGAGCGTGGGCGACGTGAGCGCTCGCGAGTCGCTGGCGACGCTGGACAAGGAGAACGGGCCCATCTCTGGTGAGGACCTGCTCGGCGCCATCAAGCAGGGCGCGGGCGACGCGGACGGCAACTCCACCAAGGAGCTGGCCGAGTTCCAGAAGTGGGCGGAGAAGAACAAGGACCGGCTGACGCCCGAGGCGCAGAAGGTGATGGAGACGTACCAGCAGCACGCCGAGGCGGCCGGCCCCGAGGGCATGGACAAGACGGACTTCGACGCGATGGTGAAGGACGCCTCGCAGCACAAGACCTTCCGTGATGACTCGATGCGCACCGCGCTGGAGACGCTGGATGGGAAGACCGGGAAGATCTCCGCCAAGGACCTCACGAACGCCATCAACAAGGGCGCCGGTGACTTCGACGGCCAGGCGGCCGGGGTGGAGTTCGCGGACTTCCAGAAGTGGGCGCGCCAGAACTACGACCGCCTCAGCCCGGACGCGCGCAAGGTGGTGGACACCTACGAGAAGTACGCGACCCAGTCCCTGGCCAAGGGCCAGACGGGCATCCCGGACGCCGACTTCAAGAAGATGGTGAAGGAGATGGAGCAGCTCAGCGTGGTGCGTCCTCCCCCGCGCTTCATCGCCGCCTGACTTCCGCGGCGCGAGTCGAGCAACACCACCCGGTGATAGGGACCGGGTGGAGAGGAAGGGGCCGGGCTCATCAGGCCCCCATCTCCGACAGGGCCAGGTGGTCGGCCGGCGACCCGCCCACCTGGACCTGACGTGTGCACCGAAGCTCGGCATGCACGATGCAATGAAGTCCTGGAGTGAGCGGCACCGTGGCACGACGACCGCACCGGGGTGAGGCGGGGAGACGGGTGGCGAGAGGGTGCGGACTTTTGGGTGGGACGCGGGAGCGACCGGGGCCGGGGGGCCTCGAGTCGGGCAAGGGGCTCCCGTGGACCCGCGATGATTTGCACACCGCGGCTCCCGTGCATGGAGGGGAGCCGCGGTTCGGGCTCCCCGGCTTGTTGGGGGATGAGTCGGGGGCCTTTTCTTGATGCGACGCCCTTCTTAAGAGGGGCCTCGGGTGCTCGGGCTGTTGGGGGATGGTCCGAGTCACTTTCTTTTGGCAGGACGCTGTCGGCGAAGGTCTGGGAGTGACAGAGGACTGAAGCAAGAAGGGCCCCGGACCGTTGGGGGATGGTCCGGGGCCCTTGTCTTTTTCAGCGGCGCCTCGAGGAGCGCGCGGGTGGCTACGCCTTCGACTTGGCCAGGGTGGCCTTGGCCACCTTCACCACGTTGTCGACGGTGAAGCCGAACTTCTGCTGGAGGGCCTTGATGGGGGCGGAGGCGCCGAAGCTGCGCATGGCGACGATGCCGCCATCGAAGCCGACCCAGCGCTCCCAGCCGAAGGCGGCGCCCTTCTCCACGGCGACGCGGGCGCGCACGGAGGGAGGCAGGACGCTGTCGCGGTACTCCTGGGGCTGCTGCTCGAAGAGCTCCCACGAGGGGAGGCTGACGACGCGGGACTTGATGCCCTCGGCGGTGAGCTTGTCGTGGGCGTCCATGCACAGGGCCACTTCGCTGCCGGTGCCGATGAGGACGAGCTCCGGCTTGCCGCCCTCGGCGTCCGCGAGCACGTAGCCGCCCTTGGCGACGCCGGAGGCCGCGCCGTACTTGGAGCGGTCCACGGTGGGCACGGGCTGGCGGGTGAGGACGAGGACGACGGGGTGGCTCTTCTGCTGGCCGATGACCCGCCAGGCCTCGACGACTTCGTTGGCGTCGGCGGGGCGCAGGACGATGAGGCCCGGAATCGCGCGCAGGCTGGCGAGCTGTTCCACGGGCTGGTGGGTGGGGCCGTCCTCGCCCAGGCCGATGGAGTCGTGGGTGAAGATGTGGAGTGCGGGCAGTTCCATCAGGGAGGAGAGGCGGATGGCGGGGCGCTCGTACTCACTGAAGATGAGGAACGTGGCGCCGTAGCCGCGCACCTTGCTGAGGCACAGGCCGTTGACGATGGAGCCCATGGCGTGTTCGCGCACGCCGAAGTGGATGTTGCGGCCGGAGAGGTCGCCGGGCTTCATGGACTCGGAGCCGTTGATGTACGTCTTCGTGGACGGGTTGAGGTCGGCCGAGCCGCCCACCATCCACGGGTAGTTCTTGGCGACGGCGTTGAGCACCTTGCCGCTGGACTCGCGGGTGGCCATGCCCTTGGCGTCGGTGGGGAACGTGGGCAGCTCGGAGTCCCAGCCCTTGGGGGCTTCACGGCGCTGCATGCGGGTCAGCTCGTCGGCGAGCTCGGGGAACTGCTTCTGGTACTCGACGAAGCGAGCGTCCCACGCCTCGCGCAGGGACTTGCCGCGGGCGCCCATGCGCTCCTGGAAGCGCTCGCGGACGCCCTCGGGGACCAGGAACTTCGCGTCCTCGGGCCAGCCGTAGTTGCGCTTGGTGCCCTTGATCTCCTCGTCGCCGAGCGGCTCGCCGTGGGCCTTGGAGGAGCCCTGGAGCTTGGGGGCGCCGTAGGCGATTTGGGTGGTGACGATGATGAGGGTGGGCTTGCCGCGCAGGGTCTTGAAGGCGTGGAGGGACTCGCCGAGGACGGTCAAATCGTTGGCGTCGGGGACGCGGAGGACGCGCCAGCCGTAGCCCTCGAAGCGGCGGCCCACGTCCTCGGTGAAGGCGAGGTCGGTGCTGCCGTCGATGGAGATGTGGTTGGAGTCGTAGAGCCAGCAGAGGTTGGGGAGCTGGAGGTGGCCGGCGATGGAGGCGGCCTCGGAGGCGACGCCTTCCATGAGGTCGCCGTCGCCGCAGATGGCGTAGACGTCATGGGAGAACATCTCGAAGCCGGGCTTGTTGAAGTGGCCGGCGAGCCAGCGGCTGGCGATGGCCATGCCCACGCTGTTGGCGACACCCTGGCCCAGGGGGCCGGTGGTGGTTTCGACGCCGCTGGTCCACCGGTACTCGGGGTGGCCGGGGGTGGCGGAGTCGAGTTGGCGGAACTTCTGGATGTCCTCGAGCGAGACGCTGAGGGCGTCTTCTACTTTGTAGTCGCGGGTGACGCGCTTGACGCCTGCCAGGTGGAGCAGGGCGTAGAGGAGCATGGACGCGTGGCCGTTGGAGAGGATGAAGCGGTCGCGGTCGGGCCAGATGGGGTGGGACGGGTCATACCGGAGCTCTTGTTGCCAGAGCTGGTAGGCGACGGGGGCCAGGGACATGGGAGCCCCCGGGTGACCCGAGTGGGCTTGCTGTACCGCATCCATGGCCAGGGTGCGGATGGTGTTGATGCTCAGCACGTCCTGCTGATTGTCGGTCGTCATGAGGTCCTCTCGTGGGGCGCACCATGCCGTAACTGGGGCCGGTGCGCCGCACGAAACGAGAGTCCTCGCCTGCTCGCCGTCCTGCAGTCCACGCGCCTCGGGAATTCCCCGCCCCCAAGGAGGGCGGGAGTGACTTCAGCGCCGCGCCGCCGCGCCCTTCACGGTCCGCCCTCGAGTCAAGTGCGCAACCGCCTCACCCAATCCCTCCACCGTCAGGGAGAACATGGGGAACACCTGGGCAATCATCGCAATGGACCCCGAGCGCCAGGAGCCCATGGGCTCCGGATTGAGCCAAACGTTGCGCTCGAAGTGCTGGGCCAGCTGCATCAGCCACGTCAGCCCTTCCTGTCCATCCGCCTTGTATCGCCCCTCGGCGTCCGTGCGGATGGCCAGCTCATACGGGGCCATGGATGCATCGCCCACCATGACGAGCTTGTGGTGCCGGCCCACCTGCGCCACCAGCTCCGGAACCGTCATTCCACCCGTGAGCTGCGGAGTCGCGTACAGCTTCCCGTACACACAGTTGTGAAAGTAATAAGTCCGCAGTTCCTTGAAGTGCGTCGCCTGGCTCGCGACGGAGAACAGCCGGCTCATCACCGCCGCATACGGGTCCATGGAGCCGCCCACGTCCATGGCCAGCACCACGCGGGTGTTGGGCCTGCGCGGAGGCCGAGTCACCACCTCCAGCTCTCCCGCGTTGCGAGCGGTGGCGGAGATGCTCTCGTCGATGTCCAGCTCATCCGGAGCCCCATCGCGAGCAAACGCGCGCAGCTTGCGCAGCGCCACGGCCAGCTGCCGTGTATCGAGCACCAGGTCATCGCGATACCCCGCGTACCTGCGAGCCCCCGCCTGCATCATCGCCATGCCCTGCTTGCCGCCGGCCTTGCCCCCGACGCGCATCCCCCCGCGCGCGAAGCCGTTGTTGCCGAACGGCGACGTGCCTCCCGTGCCAATCCACCGGTTGCCGCCGTCGTGCCGCTCCTTCTGCTCGCGCAGCCGTTCCTCGAACAGGCGACGAATCTCCTCGGGGTCCAGCGCCTCCAGCAGCGCCATCTCCTCGGGCGTCAACTGAGGCCGGTCGCGAGCCTCCTCCAGCCAGGACATCAGCTCCTGCGTCAGCTCCAGGCCCGCGGTCTCCACGCCCTGGAAGTGGGACAGGAACGCCTGGTCGAACGAATCCAGCTGCGTCTCCGAGTGCACCAGGAGCGCGCGAGCCACGTGGTAGAAGCCGTCGAGGCTGCTGTCATGCAGGCCCGCCTTCAGCGCACCCGCGAGGGCGAGCGCCTCCTGCGCGCCCACCTTCACGCCCCGTCGTCGCAGCTCGTAGAAGAATGGCAGGAACATGGCTCAGGCCCGGGTGCGCCGGCCGCGTCCGAAGGCCTCCGCGACGGAGACCAGGTCCTGCTCCTTCTTCAGCAAAGCGCCGAGGAACGGCAGGTTCTCGTCCAGCTTCAAGTCGCTCACGCCCTGGGCCTTGAGCACGGCAATCCAGTCGATGAGCTCGCTGGTGGAGGGCCGCTTGCGCAGGCGGGTGAAGCCGCGCAGCTCGTAGAAGACCTTGAGGGCCTGGTCCGCGAGCGCGGCGTCGAGCCCCGGGTGGTGCACATCGACGATGCGGCGCATCAGCTCCGCGTCGGGGAAGTCGATGAAGTGGAACACGCAGCGGCGCAGGAACGCGTCCGGCAGCTCCTTCTCGTTGTTGGACGTAATCACGACGATGGGGCGGTGCTTCGCGGCCACCTCGTCGTTCGTCTCCGTGACGCGGAAGCGCATCCGGTCCAACTCGTGGAGCAAGTCGTTGGGGAACTCGAGGTCCGCCTTGTCGACCTCGTCGATGAGCAGCACGACGCGCTCGGGGGCGGAGAACGCCTCGCCCAGGGGGCCCATGCGGATGTATCGGCGGATGTCTCGCACGTCGCCGTCGCCGAAGCGCGAGTCATACAGGCGCTGCACGGTGTCGTAGACATACAGGCCGTCCTGCGCGCGCGTGGTGCTCTTGACGTGCCAGGTGAGCAGCTTGTGGCCCAGGGCCTGGGCGATGGCCTCCGCCAGCAGCGTCTTGCCGGTGCCGGGCTCGCCCTTCACCAGCAGGGGGCGCTGGAGGGTGAGGGCACAGTTGACGGCGGCCTGGAGGCCCTCGTGGGTCAGGTAGGAGTCGGTGCCTCGGAAGCGGACGGAAGGAGGGGCCGGAGTCATGTCCTGCCTCCTTTAACATCCGTCGCGTCGCCGCGGGGGCCCTGGGGGCATGCCTGGGAGGGGGCTGCTCGGCGGGCCCCTGGCCCTCCCGCCAGGGCACGTCAGACCCTTTGCCTATGGTCATTCGTATCCCACCGGGTCCAAGGAATCCCGCCAGTCGCGTTCTGGGTGGGCATCCGAATGCTTGGAGGAGCTCGTCGTGGGTCACCCGTTCGTCGTCACGCTGTTGTTTGTGTGGGCCCTCTCGTCGATGGTGCGCTCCTGCCCGACGGCGACCGCCCACCTGTCCGAGCGCCCCGCGACGGTGGAGACCCAGGCTTCGAGAGCGCCCCATGCGGAGGAGCCCGAGCCCGGGGAGACCGTCGTGCTGCCCCACGGCCGGGGTTGATACGTCTGTTTCAGGGTGCCCCCCGGTCTGAGTGCTCTTTTGAGCGCAGAACCTCGGGGAACGGGTGGCGGCCGGAAATCGCTCGGGAGATGACCGTTGGCGCGCGTCGTGCAGTGTATTTCCTGTCGATAACCCAGGACGGCGTATATCCTCCCGGCACATGTCCATTGCGAATGAGCTTGGAGAGATGTTCCGGCGCGAGCTGCAGTCCCAGCTGGTGCCTTTGCAGCAGGCGGTGAATCGGTTGGAGGAGGGCCTTGAGGCCCTGGACATGCTGCGTTCAGTGACGTTCCGGTTGGCGCCGCTGACCAGCCGGTTGGGAGCCTTGGCGGGAGTTCGTCCCGCGGCGACGACGCGGCAGGCGGCGGTGTTGCCGGCTCCGGCGGCGAAGCGTGGCAAGCCCGGTCGTCGTCCGGCGGCGCAGGTGGAGCTGCCGCTGGTGGCGACGCGGGGCGCGGCGAAGGCGCCGGCAGCGGTGGCGCGTGGTGCGAAGACGGCGGATGGCTCGCGTTCGTGCGCCATCATCGGCTGCAAGCGCCCCAGCCGTTCGAAGGGGTACTGCTCGGCGCACTACCAGAAGCTGCGGTTGCTGATGCGCACGGACCGTCGTCCGACGGCGTGGGTGGATGACGCCCGGCCGCAGTCGGTGCAGGACGTGAAGCTGCCGCGCGGTCGTGCGGCGAGCAAGGCGCTGCAGGAGGCCCAGCCGGTGGCCGCGACGCGTGGAGCGTCCCGGTCCAAGGCGGCGGCGCGTGGCAAGAAGGGCAGGATGGCGTAGCGGTAGCTGAATCGCGGCGGTTTCGCGCTCCAGCTCGCGGTCCATTCGACGTGGGCTCCCGAAGTGAGGGAGCCCTCCGCCTCGCTTGAGTGTCCCCGAGAAGGGCCGCTGCGCGAGGCGTGTATTCGAAGTGCGAGCATCTCCTGTCCAAGCGCCCTGCCTCGAAGCCGGAGGCGCGCCAGGCCGGGCACGCCGGAACCCTGTGTCGATGCGCTCAGGTGCCAGCCGAGCACGCTGGGGCCATGCAGTGATGCGTTCAGGTGTCAGCTCAGCACGCTGGGGCCATGCAGTGATGCGCTCAGGTGCCAGCTCAGCACGCTGGAGCCATGCAGTGATGCGCTCAGGTGCCAGCTGAGCACGGTGGAATCCTGCGTCGATGCGCTCAGGTGCCAGCCGAGCACGTCGGAGCCATTCGTCGATGCGCTCAGGTGCCAGGCCGAGCGCGGTGGAGCCCTGCGTTGATGTGCTCAGGTGCCAGGCCGAGCGCGGTGGAGCCCTGCGTCGATGTGCTCAGGTGCCAAGCCGAGCGCGGTGGAGCCCTGCGTCGATGCGCTCAGGTGTCATGCCGAGCGAGGTGGAACCGTGAGGCGGGGTGCCTGGGGACCAGGCCAGGAACAGCGCGGCTGTGCGGCGATGTGCTCGGGTGCAAGGCCGAGGACGCGCATGGGCGTGCCGCGCCCCTGCTGAAGGTGTGTCCGGAGCGTGCCGCCACGGGCGAGGTGGCGTGCGCCGGACCCCCGGTTCGCGAGGGCGGAAGCGCGTCATCCAGGCGGGCATGTGGATGGCGGACAGGCGAGTGCGCGCTCCCGTTGACAGTGTGGGGCTGGTGATGGGATTCGGGCGCCATGAGTGAGCAAGGCTATCCAGTCACCGTGGCGGTGCGGCGCCCCGATGGGCGCGTCGAGCAGGTGCGAGTCGGCACGGCGTTCAAGAATGAAGAAGGCTTCACGCTGAAGATGGGCGAGCTGTCCATCGGCGGGACGCCGGATGCGGCCTCCGCGGCGCCTCGTCGCGCGGCGGCGCCGAGTGGAGGCGGTGGTGGTGGCGGAGGGGACGGAATGCTCCTCCCGAACTACGGCCGCAGCAAGGGTGCTCCGGTGGTGGGCGCGAGCATGCAGGACCTGGAGTTCTACGCGAATGGCGCGCGCCGCTCGCTGAACGACCCGAGCAAGTCGCGCTGGCACGACAAGGAGCGCCAGTTGCTCGCGGCCATTGAGGCGGAGATGGCGCGTCAGCAGGGTGGCGGAGGCGGCGGCAGCGAGGGCTACGACAACCGTGGTGGCGGCGGTGGTGGTGGCGGCTACGGCGGTCGTGGCGGTGGCGGCTACCAGGACGACGTTCCGCCCCCGGGCGACGACGACAACATCCCGTTCTGAAGAAGCGGTGTAGCGGGCACCCTGTTCAAGGGGTGCTCGCGGGACGGGACACGGACACCGTGCGAGCCACGGTGTCCGAACCGTCTCGAGCGCGTCGAACACGGAAGGCGTGAGGACGTCCGCGCCGTGTCTCGAAGTCCTGGCTCCATTGAGCGGATCGCTGTGCGCCCCGTCGAGCCCGACTTCTCCCACGACCTCAAGAGGAGGCCCATCACCTGGAGGAGCGCTGCGCGCCACGTCGGGCCCGACTTCTCCCACGACCTCGAGAGGCGGCCCGTCACCTGGCGGAGCGCTGTGCGCCCATCGAGCCCGGCTTGCCGCAAGAGACCTCGCGAGGAGGACCGTCACATCTTCAGACGGAGGCCTGTACCCCGCTGGCGCACGGCAGCCACACGGTGAAGGTGGTGCCCTGTCCGACGGTGCTGTTGACGGTGACCTCGCCGTGGTGTCCGTCGACGATGCGGCGGACGATGGCGAGCCCCAGTCCGGTGCCGCTGGCGCGGGTGGTGAAGAACGGCTCGAAGATGCGCTGTTGCACCTCGGGAGCGATGCCGTGCCCGGTATCGGAGATGGTGAGCCGCGCGTGAGGAGTCCCGGCGCGGGTATCCGGTTCGATTCGTGTGACGAGGTTGCCGCCGGAGGGCATGGCCTGCACGGCATTGGTGAACAGGTTGGTGAGGGCGACGTGGAGCAGGTGGGCATCCAGGTCGATGGGCGGGAGCGCGTCGTCCAGGGCGCGTGAGACGCTGATGCCCGAAGGCCCCGAGCGCAGGGACGCGGTCAGCGCGCCCTCGACGACGGGCCCGAGCGCCTGGGCCCGCAGCCGTGGCTCCATGGGCCGGGTGAAGTCGAGCAGGTCATTGACGATGAGGTCCAGGCGTTGGACCTCCTCATCCATGATGCCGAGCAGGGTGCCCGCAGGGCCGGTGGCCGTCTGGGGCGCGAGTCGGCGGATGGCGGCGAGCGCGTTGGAGATGGCGCCCAGGGGATTGCGGACCTCGTGGGCCACGGTGGCGCTCAGCTCGCCGAGCGCGGCCATGCGCTCGCGGCGCACGAGGGTGGCCTGGGTGGCGGCGAGCGTCTCCAGGGACTGGCGCAGCTCCTGGTTGAGGTGGCTCACCTCTTCCTGGGCGCGGCGTCGCTCGCTGAGGGCGCTGGCGAGCAGCAGTCCGGACACGCTGGCGACGGCGAGGAAGGACTGGAGGAAGGTGAGGCTGTCGTTGTGCCAGGCGAACTGGGCGAAGGGCCCGTTGCCGTGGGCGGTGTGCCAGAGGGCGAGCGTGGACATCACCGCGGTGGCCATGGTGGTGCCCCGGGCCTCGAAGCGCAGGGCGGCCCACAGCAGGAAGGGGAAGGACAGGTAGGTGACGGGGTGGAAGGTGGCGGGAGGCGCCGCGGTGGGCGGCATGCTGAACACCCACTGGGTGGCCACCCCGAGCAGCAGCAGCAGCGCGGCCAGCTCCAGGCGTCGTTGCCGGTTCCACCCGTCGAGTCCCCGCGACAGCCAGGTGAGCAGCAGGGGCGCCACCAGCAGCACGCCCATGGCGTTGCCCACCCAGAACACGCGCCACGAGGGCCAGAAGTCGCTCGCGGCCATGCGCTGGTTCGACAGCATGAAGCCCATGCCCAGGCTGGCGCTGATGAGGGTGCTGCCGAGGGCGGCCAGCCCCACCAGTCCCAGCACGTCCCGCACGCGGTCCATCGCGGGGTGGATGCGCACCAGTCGCCGCAGGAGCACGGCGCCCACCATGGCCTCGAGCAGGTTGCCGGTGGCGACGACGAAGCCGGCGGAGGTGACGGGAAGGTGGGCGTCGTGGACGGCGAACGGCTCCACCAGGATGGCGCCGAGCACGAGCAGCGGCCACTCCCGGTGCCGGGTGAGCAAAAGCCCCACGAGCGCCACGCCGCTGGGGGGCCACATGGCGGAGACCAGGTGGGGAGGGAAGGCGAGCACCGAGCCCAGCCGGACGCCGAGCGCATAGGCCCCGACGAAGAGCACGAGTCGGATGAGGGGCTGCCAGCGGCGGGGGTAGGACTTGAGCGAGGGCACGTCCCATTCGTCGGGCCTCGCTCGGGACATGCGTCGTCGCGACGAGGCGGTGGGTTCCGACGCCTTTCGGTCGGCGGAGACTGGCACGGGCCCGCGCGCTCCGGGAAGCACTCGACCTCACGGAGGACCCCGGCTTACCGGTTCGAGCTGAAAACCACCGGGCGTCCACGCACGTAGCAACGGGGTGGGTCGTGGATGTCTCGGCACTGGGAGTGCGCAATCACTTGCAACACAGGGGTTTCCCTGAGCGCTCCGTCCGCCTTGAGTGGAGGCGTCGCGCACGGAAAGTAAATGTATCGCCGGGGGGACTTCGGAAGTGTCGCAAAGTGCTTCAAAATTGAAGCAGAGCCATGTCCCCAGTAAATCCAGGGGATTGCCCGGTTGGAAGGGCATCAGGGGATTCAAAGGTGAAGCCGCTTCTCGCGAAATGGACCGTCATTTCAAGGGCTTCGTTTCTGGCGTGAATCCTGCTCGACAGAACGGGCCAGGGAATCCCTCCCATCCGGCGTGGCGGTGAAAAGACGAGGCCATGAAATGACACCCAATGTCTGTGTCGTCGGAGCCGGGGCTTTCGTTCCATCGCGTCGGGTGAGCAATGCGCGGATAGCACGAGCCATCCCCGGGTGGCCGGCGGAGCGCATCGAGGAGAAGCTGGGCATCCGTGAGCGGCGCTTCCTGTGGGACATCGACGAGGCGACGGGGCGCGCGGTGCCTCCGCCGGAGGACGATGGCCACGTCTATCCCGCGACGAACACGGACATGTGCGAGGTGGCGCTGCGCAAGGCGCTGACGAGCTCGGGCGTGGACGCGGGGGAGCTGGACGCGCTCTTCGTGGTGACGTGCACGCCGGATGCGCCGCACTTCAACCACGACGCCATGCAGTTGCACCACCGGCTGGGGCTGAGGGAGGACGCCTTCGCGCTGGTGGTGGACGACGGGTGTGGTGGCACGACGTACGTGTTGGACCTGGTGAAGAAGATGATGGACGGGGGCCGCTTCCGCACGGTGGCGGTGGTGGCGTCGGCCTTCACGTCGCCGCTGGTGAACCGGGAGGTGTACCTGGACGAGCTGCCTCCGGGGCCGGGCCGGTCCAAGACGCTCCAGGGCTACCTCTCCATGTACGTGTTCGGGGACGGGGCGGGCGCGGTGGTGCTCCAGGCGAAGCAGGACGCGCCGGCCGGAGCGGGCATCCTCGCGTCGTTCTCGGGCAACGCGCACGGGGACCTGGTCATCCGCAAGGGAGGCGGGTTGTTGAAGCTCCCCTACCAGCCGGGTCGGTCTCGGCCCGCGGACATGGCCTTCGTGGTGGATGGGTTTCGCGTGGCGCGCAGCTACCCGGAGTACATGCAGAAGTGCCTCGACACGGTGTTGAGTCCCAGACCCGAGCTGAAGGGTGAGGTGAAGCGGTACTACTTTCACCAACCCAACAAGCGGGTGATGGATGCCTTCGTGTCGCGTGCGGGGCTGTCGCCGGAAGCGGTCGCTTGCAATGTTGACTTGTATGGAAACACGTCGGCGGCGGGGATGCTCATCCTGCTGGCGGAGGACCTGGAGGCGGGTCGCGTTCGACTGGGTGCGGGGGACATTGTGTTGGTGGCGGCCGTTGGAGCGAATATCCACTACGGCGCCCAGCTGATTCGGCTGTAAACTTCGAGTGCCTCCTTCCCCCGTGGAGACACCGTTTGATGACAGACATGAAGCAGCCGTCGGACGCGCTCGAGCCTCACCTCGCGCGCGAATTGGAGGAACGCGTCTCGTTGGCGACGCGAGAAGACACCGCGCGAGGCCTGTTTTTCAATGGCGTGCTTGGCGCGGTGAAGGTGCTTGGTGGCGAAGGCGCGGTACAGCGGTGCCTCGCCGTCGCGGGCGAAAAGAAGTACATCGATTTCTTCAACTACCCGGTGGCGGCGTTCCTGCGGCTGTCCTTCACGGCGGCGCAGGTGATGGGACCGCAGTTGGGTGGGTTCGACCCGGCGTTGCGGAGGATGGGAGTGCAGGCGACGTCGGACTTCCTGTCCTCGGCGGCGGGCAAGACGTTGTTGCTGCTGGCGGGCAACAGCCCGAAGCGGATGTTGGGCAACCTGCACTCGGGCTACCGGGCGGCGGTGAGCTACGGTGAGCGCGGCGTGAAGTGGACGAGCGAGACGAGTGGCGTCTTCACGATGAAGCGCGACTTCATGACGCCGGCCTATCACGAGGGTGTGCTCCAGGCGGTCATCGAGGCGATGGGCGGAAAGCAGGTGCACGTGAGCGGCAAGAAGACGGGTCCGCTCGACGCCGAGTACACGCTGTCCTGGCAGTAGCAGCGGCCTCCAGGCGCGCGCGGTACGGAGGGGCCGTGCGCGCCCGGGGCATCGAGTTTCTCGCGGCGGAGGTCAGCCGGAGCGCCGGGTCTGTCGGCACGTGAGGCCGGATTGCGCGCGGGGCTCCGCAGGCTCGAACAAAGGGAGCAGCCTATGTCGCGGTGGCACGGTGGTGCGGTGGTGCTGGGAGCGTGGGTGGTGCTGGCGGGAGCGTCCGAGGCGCGAGCCGCGGAGGAGGAGGTCTACCAGTTCCGCACGCAGGAGGACCCGACGAAGCCCCCGGACGCGGCGGTGTGCGCGAAGGCGCCGTTCGAGACGACGGTGAAGCTGGGCGCGAGCATCTACGTGCCGAAGAGCCGCGAGCGCGACGGCAAGTGGGTGAGCCGGGGTGAGAAGAGCGTGGGGACGGCGACGGCGTGCCTGCGAATCACGGACACCCGCTTCCCGGCGGGGCAGCAAATCCCGGCGCACATGCGCTTCAACCTGCCGGAGGGAAGCTTCACGGCGTCGGGGACGTGCACGCTGGTGAGCAACGACGTCCCGGTAGCGGGGCTCGTGCTGGCGGGCTGTGCGTTGAAGCTGGTGGAGCTGCCGAGCGGCTACGCGGGCGGCACGGTGTCGAGCACCAGCGTGTTCAACCCGGGGAAGCTGCCCGGCTATGCGACGGGCTCGAACTACACGCTCTACGTGTACCGTGCCGAAGCCCCGAAGGCCGCCGGAGCCAAGGCCCCGATGCCCTGAGCAGCCCTGTCAGTAGAGAGTTCCCAGAAGGGCCGAAGCCGCAACGCGAGCCAGGTCGGGTGGCCGAGCCCTTGGCGCGCGAGGTGCGCCTCGTCGCAACATCCAAGACATGCGGAGCGGCCAGGTCGGACCGGAGGAGCGACGTTGAAATCGCGTCCGGAGTGAAGCGTTCCGCCATGCCGTCCGGGTGCTCATAGAAGACGCCCGGCGAGAGCGGCCAGGCGCTCGCACAGCTCCTCGTGGGAGAAGCGAGGGGCATCGCGCATGTTGAGTGCAGCCGCGGAGGCTGACGCCGCGAGCAGGTGGAGGCGCGTCGGCAACTCCAGTGCGACCTCCAGGAGCCAGAGGTCCAGCACGTCCACGGAACGTTCTCGGAGTCCTGTCCGGAGGAAAGGGCATCTCGGGGGATACGGGCGCGTGGGTCTACTGGCGGACGATTCATTCCGCTTTCGGAAATTCCGAAAACGGAGCGATTGTTATGCTGTGGCCATGAAGCGGCTCCGATTCGTCCTGGAAGTGCACCGGGCCACCCACCGCATCGGCCTGTTCCTGGAGGCCGTCGAGCCTCCTCTGGGGCTCTCGCAGGGGGAGGCTCATTTGTTGGCCTACTTGTTGGAGGCGGGAGACACGTCGCTGAGCGAGCTGCACCAGGCTTTCGCGCACAAGCGCTCCACGCTGACCAGCTACATGGACCGGCTGGAGGCGAAGCGGCTGGTGAAGCGGGAGTCGAGACCGGAGGACCGGCGCTCGTTCCAGGTGTTGTTGACGGGCACGGGCCGGGCGTTGGCCACCCGGGTCCACCGTCGCCTGGAGGTGCTGGAGGCCGCGGTGCTGGAGCGACTGGGGGATGAGGACGTGGAGGGCCTCACGACGGGGCTGGAGGCCCTCGCCGAGGTGGACCGGGAGGCCCGACCGGCGCGCAAATCGGGCTCGAAGAAGAAGGTGGCCAAATCATGAGCGAGCAACGGGACCCCGTGGGAGACACGGACGCGGACTTCCTCGCGGCGGTGGAGGCGGCCACGTGGCCAGGAGAGCACTTCCGTCACCGGGAGCATCTGCGGTTGGCCTGGCTGTGTCTGCGAGCGGAGGGCTTCGATGGGGGACTGGCGCGCCTGCGCGGGCTCATCCGGAGCTACGCCACGGCGCTCGGGGCGACGGGCAAGTACCACGAGACGATGACCCGGGGCTGGGCGGAGCTGGTCCAGGGGGCGATGGACGCGGCGCCCGGGAGCGCGTCCCTGGACGCGTTGCTGGAGGCGAGCCCCGAGCTGGCCGACGCGAGGCTGTTGGCGAGCCACTACCAGAAGGCGACCCTGGACTCCGCCGAGGCACGAGCAATCTGGGTGGAGCCGGACCTGAAGCCGCTGAGACCGGGGAGCGCGCCCCGGTAGCGGGAGTCAGGGGCCCGTGAGGTTGTTGTCCCGCATGTATTTGTCCAGGGTGCGGCGGGCCTGGGAGCGGACCTTGTTCTTGAGGAAGGGCGTCCAGCCGAGGACGAGTCCGGCGGGGCCCAGGGCCTGTCGGGACCAGGTCCAGAAGTCGAAGCTGTCCTGGTGGCGGACAATCTTCCCGTCGCGGAACTCGAACGCCGCGTCGATGCGGTTGAGGACCTTCCGGCCGGTGGTGGCGAAGGTGTAGCGAGCATCCCAGTGGGCGCGGCCGGTGCGGTCATCGGCCTGGACGTCGCGGAAGGTGACCTCCAGGTCTTTGCCGCGCTCGACGAGCATGCTCCACATGGCGGTGGTTCCCCCGTGGCGCAGGCCGAGGAAGACCGCGTCGGAAAACTCGACGTCCGGGTGGTAGCAGGCGTTCATGGCCTTCGCGTCGCGACGCTGGAACGCTGAGTAGAAGTCGGTGATGAGCTGGGAGTGCGGGTGCATGCCGGAGGTCTACCAGACCTGTGCTCGGCCATGCTGGGGCTTCACGAGTCCCACCCAAGGTGTTCCGGCGTGGCACCGGGAGGGGGGCACATGGCAAATTGCGGCCCATGGCTCGCGACATCGTCATCTGGCCGCACAAGGTCCTCACCTCGCCCACGAAGCCCGTGACGGACTTCGGACCCTCGCTCCAGAAGCTCCTGGAGGAGATGGCCGAATCCATGAAGGAAGCCGAAGGCATCGGCATCGCCGCCAATCAGGTGGGCGAGTCGCTGCGCGTGGCCCTGGTGGGGCGTGAGGACGGAACGTCCTTCGAAATCGTCAACCCACAAATCCTGGAGAAGAAGGAGAAGGTGACGTTGGAGGAGGGCTGCCTCTCCGTCCCGCGAGAGTGGGAGAAGTGCCCCCGCTTCCACCAGGTCAAGGTCCGCTACCAGGACAGGACGGGGGAGTGGCACGAGGTGGAGGCGGAGGGGCGCCTGGCCCACGTCCTCCAGCACGAAATCGACCACCTGGACGGCCACGTCTTCGTGGACCACCTCTCCGGGCTGAAGCGCACGCTCATCCTGGACAAGATGAAGAAGCTCCAGAAGATGAAGGCCCGGCAGAAGGAGAGCTGAGCGGCCTGCCTGGAAGGAGGGCATGTGGCGCCTGGCACCATTCCCGAGCGGGTGACGGCCTTCCGCGAGCAGTACCGCGGCGAGCACGTCGGTCCCCGCTACTCTGGCCGGGCGCACTTCGCCTTCACGAGCCTGGGCTCGCTGGCGGTCATCCTGCTGGCGCTCTCTCGAGTGGAGGCGGTGCGTCCCTGGGAGTGGTTGACCGTCCCAGGAGTCTTCCTGCTGGGGAACGTGGTGGAGTTCCTGGGGCACCGGGGGCCCATGCACCATAGGAGGCGGGGCCTGGGGCTCCTCTTCCAGCGCCACACCGAGCAGCACCACCGCTTCTTCACCCACGACGCCCTGGCCTACGAGTCACCCCGGGACGTGAAGATGGTGCTCTTCCCGCCGGTGTTGCTCCTCTTCTTCCTGGGAGCTGTCGCAGCGCCGCTGGGAGTCCTCACCTTCCTCGCGTCGACGCGGAACGCGGGCTGGCTCTTCGTGGCGTCGGTGGTGGGCTACTACCTCTCCTATGAGTGGCTCCACTTCTGCCACCACCTGCCGCCCGAGCACCGGCTGGCCCGACTCCGGCCGCTCATCTGGCTCCGGCGACACCACCAGGTGCACCACGACCCCTCCAAGATGGGCCGGTGGAACTTCAACATCACCGTTCCGCTCTCGGACTGGTTGTTCGGGACCCTGGCCTCGCCTCCAACGTCGGAGGGCGGGCGGCGCGGCGACCCTTGAGGCCGAGGAAGCCTTCCCGGGGCGTCGGGGGTTCTCGAAATGGGGGACGGTGGATAAATCCCCGCGACCGAACATCCGGTATTTGACGGACGAGAAGTGACGAGGTAGTAACTGGACCCCTGCTCGACGCCTTGGTGCCCCGGCACCTGACGGCGAACGGACGGGGCAAGTAAACGGTCGACGAAGGTTGTTGACCTGGGACGCGGCGGTGATAGAAGCCGCGCCCCCTGGCCGAAACGGTGATCGCGGTAACTCACCGGGGCGGACGCAGGAAAGAAGACGGAGCCAACCAAATAGGTTGATCCAGGGTGCGGTGGTGATAAAAGCCGCCCTCCCGAAAGAAGCAGCGGAAGCCACTGGGCGGCGCTGGGGATTTCGGGAAGCAGCGAAGAAGAAAAGCGAAACTGGGTGGTTGACGGGGACGCGAAGATGAAATAGAAGAGGCGCCCCGCTGACGCCGGAAAGAAGTTGAAGGCGGCGGCAGGGTAGCAGGAAGTCGCGGTTGAAACAAGCGACTCGGTCTTTGAAAACCAAATAGCAAGCCCAAGAAGAAGAGAAGGATTGCGGAAACCACAGTCAATCTTTGAGAAGGCACCAGCAAGGGAGCGCTGAGAAGCGCATACCAGCAGTGCCTGCAGTGAATCAGCGAGTTGGGGTTCCTTAGCCGGACCCCGACTGACGCCGGTTCAACCTTCGAATTAAAATTGGAGAGTTTGATCCTGGCTCAGAACGAACGCTGGCGGCGTGCCTAACACATGCAAGTCGAGCGCGAATAGGGGCAACCCTTAGTAGAGCGGCGCACGGGTGCGTAACACGTGGATAA
>NZ_JAKCFA010000011.1 GCF_024198215.1 Myxococcus qinghaiensis | reverse complement strand
CCGCCCGTGCTGCCCCGTCCTGCGTGCTGCCCCGTCCAACCCGCCGCCCGTCCTGCGTGCTGCCCCGTCCAACCCGCCGCCCGTCCTGCGTGCTGCCCCGTCCAACCCGCCGCCCGTGCTGCTTGCTACCCCGTGCTGCCCCGTCCTGCGTACCGCCCCGTCCAACCCGCCGCCCGTGCTGCTTGCTACCCGTGCTGCCCCGTCCTGCGTGCTGCCCCGTCCAACCCGCCGCCCGTGCTGCCCCGTCCTGCGTGCTGCCCCGTCCAACCCGCCGCCCGTGCTGCCTCGTCCAACCCGCCGCCCGTCCCGCCGCGCTTCGTGATGCCATCCCATAGCAGGGCGCGTGCCGCGTCCTTCGCCTCGGTGGATCCAAGCGTTTCCAAGGACTTGCGACACAGGCCCCGCAGCTGATCGGCCCGGGTCCGGTAAGAAGTCGGGTGAACCCTTCCGGAATGGGCACCAACTCCACCGCGTTGCCCCGGGATGCCCATCAAGACCCGTCGCTGGTGTGTGCCTGGCGAGCCCGATGATGGCTTGCGACTCCTCATCTGCCGCTACAGGCCGCGCGGCCTCCCCAAAGCCAAGGAGACCTGGGACGCGTGGCGCCGCGAACTCGCCCCCAGCCCCGACCTCTTCGAGGCCTTCTACGGCAAGGGCCAGGCGCCCATCACCCTCGATGCCTACCGAGCGCGGTACATCCAGGAAATGCAGTCACAGCGGGAAATCATCACAGAGCTGGCCGAGCGCGTGAACCGGGGTGAGACGGTGACGCTGCTCTGCTCCAAGGACTGCATCCTGGAGCCCGTCTGTCACCGCACGCTGCTCGCCGAGCTCATCGAAGCCGCCCGACGCTCCTGAGCTGCCGGAGCGTGGGCGGCCTCACCGCCGGGACATGGGAGCCGGTCGCTCCCTCGCCTGCCAGCGGCGTCCTTCACTTCCTCACGGCGCCGGAGCCGGCGCCGGGATTTCGTCGTCGTCCGCCGCTTCCCGCCGGGACTCGCCGCGCACCTTCTGCATCAGCACGTAGAGGCCCGGGATGAAGATGAGGTTGACGATGGTGGACACCAGCATGCCGCCGAACACCGTCGTGCCCAGCGAGTTGCGCGCCGCCGCGCCCGCGCCCTGCGCCGTCATTAGCGGCACCACGCCGAGGAGGAAGGCGATGGACGTCATCAGGATGGGCCGCAGGCGCACCTCGGCGGCCATCACCACCGCCTCCAGCGCGTCCTTGCCGCTCTCCCGCAGCTGCTCGGCGAACTCGACGATGAGGATGGCGTTCTTGCTGGCCAGACCCACCAGCATCACCAGACCCACCTGACAGAACACGTCGTTGGCGTAGCCGCGCAACAGCTGCAGCCCCAGCGCGCCCATGATGGCCAGCGGCACCGAGAGGATGATGACGAACGGGAGGCTGAAGCTCTCGTACTGCGCCGCCAGCACCAGGAACACGAACAGGAGCCCCAGGCCGAAGATGATGACGGTCTGCCCGCCGCTCTCCTTCTGCTCCAGGCTGATGCCCGTCCACTCCGCCGTCATGCCCTGGGGCAGGACCTCCGCCGCCAGCGTCTCCATCGCCTCGATGGCCTGACCGGAGGACACGCCCGGCGCCGCGGCGCCGTTGACCTCCGCCGAGCGGAACAGGTTGTAGTGACGGATGACCTGCGCGGACACCGTGGGCGTCACCTTCACCAGCGACTCGAGCGGAATCATCTCCCCGTTGTCGCTGCGCACGTAGAACGCGCCGATGTCCTGCGGGCTGTCGCGGTACTGCTGCTCGGCCTGCACGTAGACGCGGTACGTCCGGTTCGCGTAGTTGAAGTCGTTGACGTACTGGCTGCCCATGTAGACCTGCATCGTCCCGAAGACCTGCTCGATGGGGATGCCGAGCGCCTTGGCCTTCTGCCGGTCCACCTCCACGTCCAACAGCGGCGTGTCCGCGTTGAACGCGGTGAGCACGCCGCGCAGTCGGGCATCCGCGTTGGCCTTCGCCACCAGGTCCTGCGTGGCCGTCGCCAGCTCGTCCAGCGTGCGTGAGCCCGCCGTGTCCTCGACGATGTACTGGAAGCCGCCCACGCTGCCCACGCCACGGATGGCCGGAGGCTGGAAGGGGATGACTCGCGCGCCACCGATGCGGCTCAGCGGCCCACGCAGCCGCTCCACCATCGCCGCCACCGACTGGTTCTTCCCCAGGCGCTCCTCCCAGGGAACGAGGCTGGTGAACACCGTGGCCAGGTTGGGGCCCGTGCCCTGGAAGGAGAAGCCGCCGATGGCGAACATGGCGCGCACCTCCGGCTGCTGCTTGAGCACCTCCTCCACCTGGACCAGCACCTTCTCCGACTGGGCCAGCGACATGCCCTCCGGGCCCTGGATGGAGATGATGACGTAGCCCTGGTCCTCGTCGGGGATGAAGGCCGTGGGCGTCACGCGGAACAGCACCGCCGTGGCCGCGATGCAGGCCAGGAAGGCGACCAGGACGATGAGCGGGTGCTTGAGCAGCGCGCGCAAGCCCCGGCCATACCAGGCGCGCGTCGCGTCCAGCACCTTGTCCACCCAGCGGAAGAACACCCACTTCTCACCCACGTGATGCTTGAGCATCCGCGCGCTCAAGGCCGGGGTGAGCGTCAGCGCGCAGAAGGTGGACAGCGCCACGGACGCGGCGATGGTCAACGCGAACTGTCGGTAGATGGCGCCCGTCGTTCCAGGGAAGAGGGCCACCGGGACGAACACCGCCACCAGCACGACGGAGATGGCGATGACCGCGCCGGCCACCTCCTTCATGCCCTCGCGCGCCGCCTGCCGCGGCGTCAGGTGCCGCTCCACCATCAACCGCTCGATGTTCTCGATGACGACGATGGCGTCGTCGACGACGAGGCCCGTCGCCAGCGTGAGGCCGAAGAGGGTGAGGGTGTTGATGGAGAACCCCATCAACTGGACGAAGGCGAAGGTGCCCACCAGCGAGACGGGCAGGGTGAAGGCCGTAATCAGCACGCTGCGCCAGCCGTGCAGGAACAGGAAGATGACCAGGATGACCAGCGCGATGGCTTCCACCAGCGTCTGGAGCACCTCGTGGATGGAGGCGCGCACCGCGAGCGTGGTGTCCGTGCCCGTCTGGAACGTCATTCCCGGGGGGAACTGCGCGGACAGGCGCTCCAGCTCCTTGAAGACGCCGTCGCGCACGTCGAGCGCGTTGGCGGTGGGGAGCTGGAAGATGGCCAGGCCCACGCCCGTCTTCCCATTGAAGCGCAGCAGCGTGCCGTAGTTCTCCGCGCCCAGCTCCACCCGGCCCACGTCCTTCACGCGCACGGCCTTGCCGCTCGCGTCACGCATCAGGACGATGTCGCCGAACTCCTCCGGCTCCACCAGACGGCCGCGCGCGCGGACCGCGAGCTGGTAGGGCTGCTCTTCACTGGAGGGCGGCTGGCCCACCTGGCCCGCGGCCACCTGGAGGTTCTGCTCCTGGAGCGCGCGTGTCACGTCCTGGGGCGTGAGCTTGCGGCGCGCCAGCTCCGTCGGGTCCAACCACAGGCGCATGGAGAACTTGCGCTCGCCGAAGATGCGCACCTCACCGACGCCGCGCACGCGCTTGATGGCGTCCTTGAGATTCACGTCGGCGTAGTTGCTGAGGAACTTCGCGTCGTAGCGGTTGTCCGGGCTGGACAGACCCACCGTCATCAACATCTGGCTGGACGCCTTGTTGACGACGATGCCCGTCTGGTTCACCTGTGCGGGCAGGCGCGCGGCGGAGCGGCTGACGCGGTTCTGCACGTCGACGGCGGCGACCTCGATGTCGCGCGTGGGCTCGAAGGTGACGGTGATTTGGCTGGTGCCGTCGTTGCTGCTGGTGGAGGTGATGTAGCGCATGCCCTCCACGCCATTGAGCTCCTGCTCGATGGGGATGGTGACGGCGCTCTCCACCACTTCGGCGCTGGCGCCCACGTAGTTGGCCGTCACCGTCACCTGAGGCGGTGCCAGGTCCGGGTACTGGGAGATGGGCAGGGTGGGGATGGCAATCGCCCCCACCAGCGTCAGCAAGATGGAGCAGACGATGGCGAAGACGGGTCTGCGGATGAAGAAGTCGACGAACACGGCGTTCAGGCCCTCATTCTCATGGCGATATCCGAGCCTCGCGCTGCTGCCCGCGAAGCCCGGCCCATCCCCTGCTCAGCGGCTGCCCGCCGTGGCGGCACCGGACCCGGCGGCCGGAGCGGCGTCGGGGGACTTCACCTTCACGGCCATGCCGTCGCGCAGCGCTTGCAGCGAGGACACGGCGACGCGGTCGCCCTGCTTCAGTCCACCTTCGATGACGTAGGACAGGTCGCCCAGCGAGCCGAGGACGATGGGACGGCGCTCCACCACCGTCTTGCCTTCCTTGTCCTGCACCACCATGGCGAAGGGCTGACCGCTCAGGCGCACCACCGCGAGCGCGGGAATCTGCAGCGCGTCCCGCTTGGCGTAGACGATGCGCGCGCGCACCAGCTCGCTGGGGCGCAGGCCCACGGTGTTCTGGAAGGCCGCCTTCACCTCCACCAGCTGCGTGCGCGGGTCCGCCTGCGGCGCGACGAAGAACAGGGGGCTGGTGAGCACCACCTTGCCCTGCGAGTCCAGGACCTCCAGCACCGTGTCCGGCTTGAGCGCGCGGGCCCGCTCGGACGGCAGCGCCACGCTGACCTCCAGGACATCCGCCTGGGCAAGCGTCGTCAGCTGCGTCGTCGCGCCCACGAAGTCACCGATTCGCACCAGCACGTCGCCCACGGTGCCCGCGAAGGGCGCGCGCACGGCGTGGAACTGCAGCTGCACCTGGCGCTGGGCCACCTGCGCGGCGGCGGAGCGCGCGGCGGCCTCGGCGGCCTCCACCTGGGCGCGGCCCTGCTCCAATTCCTGCGCGCTGGCCAGACCCTCCTTGTAGAGGGCCTCCGTGCGCGCCAGCGTGGTGCGCGCCAGCTCCCGGCTGACGTGCGCGGAGCTCTGCTGCGCCTGGGCGCTGTCGAGCGCGGCCGTCTCCGTGCGGGAGTCGACCTCCAGGATGGGCGCCCCGGCCTCCACCTTCTGACCCGGCTTCACGTGGATGCGGCGCACGTAGCCGGCCACTTGAGGCAGCACGGTGATGTTCTGCCGCGACAGCAGCGAGCCCAGGTACTCCCCGGTGTCCCGCACCTCGCTGGGGGTCAGCGTCAGCACCTGCACCTCGCGAGGAGGTGGAGCGGCCGGAGCCGCCGCCTTGCCCGAGCAACCCGCCGCCATCAGCAGGGCGGTACTCCACAACGTCATCTTCAGCGCCTTCAGGGGGCGCACCCGCATCACCAATCGCACCGGGCCTCCGTCAAGAATGCGTCCAGGCGCGCCTGGACGAGCTCGAATTCACGCAGCGCCAGCGTCAGCTCCGCCTGGCGAAGGGCCGCTCCGCTCTGCACCAGCTCCAGGCTGTCGCCGCGGCCCACTTCAAAGGAACGTCGGGTGAGCCGGTCCGTCCGGTCCGCCAGCTCGCGCGACTCGGACGCCGTCTTCACCAGGGCCTGCGCCACCTCGATGCTGCGCCGGGCCTGCGTCACCTCGACGGACACGTCGCGGCGGCTGCCCTCCAGCGCCTCGGCCGCCTGCCGCTCGATTCCCTCGCGCTCCTTCACGAGGCCGCCGCGCAGGCCACCTTCCCAGAGGGGGACGGACAGCACCGCGGCGATGCTCCACGTGGAGAAGCGCCCGAAGCCCGGGTCCGTCGTCACGCCTTGCAGGTTGCTCGTCAGGCCGAGCGTGGGCAGGTAGCCCGCGGACGCCTGTCGGCGGCTGTCGCGAGACGCCTCCACCTGCGCGCGAGCGGCGGCCAGGTCCGGCCGGGCATCCAGGTCCTCCAGCGGGGTGCACGCCTTGCGCGCATCCTCCATCAGCCCGTTCAGGTTGAAGGACGTGTCCACGCCCACCGCGTTGCCGAAGCCCAGGGCGATGCCGAGCGCCTCGCGGGCCCGGCGAAGCTGCTCGTCACCCGCGACGAGCGCGCCGCGCGCCAGCGCCACGTCCTGGTTCACCCGCACCACGTCGAGCTGGTTGCTCGCGCCCAAGTCAAACGAGCGCGTCGTCAGGGCGGAGCGCTCCAGCGCCTGGAGCAGTCCCACGCGGTTGAGCTCCGCGGCCCGCTCGGCCGCTACGGTGGCGACCAGCGTGCGCGCCAGGCCCAGCGTGAGGCGGCGCCGCAAGTCCTGGAGGCTGGCCACCGCGCCGCGCTCGGAGGCCGACGCCGACGACAGGCCGCGCCAGGCGCCCACGTCCACCAGCGACTGGCTCAGCGACGCGGAGACGGTGCCCAGAATCGGCGCGGTGCCCGTGCGCCCATCCAGGGCCGGCGAGGGGAACACGCCCACCGCAGTGTCCGGGTTGAGGAAGTCATGCGTGGCGCTCGCCTGGGCGCGCGCGTTGGGCAGGAGCGTGGCCAAAGCCTGACGCCACCGGCCCTCGGCCCGTTGGACTCCGGCTTCGGCGGAACGCAGGTTCGTGGAGCGCTCCCGCACGAGCGTCAGCGCCTGCTCCCAGGTGCTCACCTGCTGAGGGGCGGGAGGGACCGGGGCCAACATCGCGTCCTCCACCTTCGGCTGAAAGGGGACGGGCGAAGCGACAGGAGGATTCGGCGCGGCCGGCGTCGAGGCGGCGACGAACGCCAGGAGGAGAACGGTGGGGGCGGACATACCAAGGGGGTAGGTGAGAGTGACTGCAGGTGCGACTCGACTCCCCCCATGCGACCAATCGCGTCAGGCAGATGTAATTGACAACCATTGTAGGCGACAACTATTTCTTCAGACGAATGACTTTCGCGGAGCACCTCGCCTCGCTGCGTCGCAGCGTTCGCCGCCACCTGACCGAGAAGCTCGGGGCGCGGACGAGTCGTCCGTTCAATCAACTGCTGGCGCTGAAGGCCATTTCCGAGGGCGTGCGCAAGCAGTCCGCGCTCGCCGAGCGGATGATGGTGGATGCACCCGCGGCGAGCAGGCTGGTGGATCGCCTGGAAGAGGAGGGGCTGGTGCTGCGGCGGGCCGGAGAGGACCGGCGCTGCTTCCGGCTGGAGCTGACGGCGGCGGGCGAGCACGACCTGGCCCACCTGCTCGACGTGCTGCGGGAGATGGACGGCGAATTGGGGGAGTACCTCCCGGAGCCGGAGCTGTCCGAGCTGAAGCGGCTGATGGAGAAGCTCCAGGTGGGCCTGACGATGCGCGCGGGCGGCCCGGACTCCTCTGATGGCGGTGGTGGCTGCGGCGGGGAGTGAGCGGACTTTCGAAACGACGAAGGGCCCGGCCCCCGGAAGTGAATCCGGGAACCGAGCCCCTCGGCTCGAAGCGGTGAGTCGGCCTGTCAGGCCTGCTGCGCGCTCTTCGGCTCGGCCTCGGCGGCGGCCGTGACTTCGGCGGCGGGGGCCTCGGCGGGCGCCTGCTGCGCGGCGGACTGGGCCTCCGACTCGGCGCGTACGCGAGAGGTCTCCTCGGTGCGCTGGTCGCTGGCGGCCATCTCCTCCGGGGTGAGCTCGGTGCGCTCGGCCAGGGTGCCCGTCTTCTTCTCCAGGTCCTTGATGGCGCGGCGCATGAGGTCGCGCTCCAGGAGCGTGCGGTTGAGCCGCTTCTCCAGGGCCTTGTACTTGTCCTTCATCAAGTCCAGGTCGCCCTTGGTCGCGGCGTAGACGCGCTGCTGCGTCTCGTTGCGGCCCTTGATGCGACGCACTTCCTTCTCCAGCTCCGCGGCGCGCGCGCGGTCCTTGTTCGCCGCCTGCTCCAGCCGGTCCATCTTCTCGCGGTCCGCCTCGCTCAGCTCACGGATGACGCGGCGGGGAGTCCGGTCCTCGCGAGCGGCCTCGGCCACCGGCGTCACCGGCACGGCCGCGGCCACCACCTGCTCACCCTCCTTGGCGGGGGCGGCGATCTGCTGCGCCACGGGCGCGGCGGCGGCGACGGGCGCCACGGCAGCGGCGGGGGCCTGCGGCGGACGACGGCCACGGCCACCTTCCGACTCCGCCTTCAGCCGCTGGTTCTCGGTGAGCACCTGCGCCAGCTCCAGGCGGGTCTGCTCCAGCTGCAGCGACGCGTTGCGCTCCACCTCGGCGCGGGCCTTGGCCAGGTCCTGCGTGCCCTTGTCGCCCTCCTTCTGCTCGAAGACCTTGCGCTTGGTCTGCTTGAGCTGCTCCTTCACTTCCTGGAGCGCGGCGCGCTGTTCATCCAGTTCCTTCTGCTTGCGCTGCAGCTCCGCTTCGGCCTTGGCGCGCGCGGCCCTGTGGTCGGCTTCCAGCTCGACGCGGGGCGTGTTGGAAGACGAGGAAGAGGACGGGAGCGCCGTCTGCTTCGCACCGCCGACGAAGAGGTTGAAATACAGCGAGATGGCGAGCCCGACTGCCAGGGCGATGACCAGGAGAACCACGGGACGACCTCCACGGGAGGGATATGCAAAAAGCGGGGCAGCCTATCGTCCAGCGCGGGCCCGTCAAGGGTGCGCAGGAAGGACGGCCCCGGTACCCCGCCTCCATGCCCTGTTCGGAGCAGGGGTGCACGTGCGAAATCGAAGGCTCTCTCGGAGGGCATTCGCCCGGACGGGGTCTTCCCCGCCCCGTCGGGAGCCGCGATGCTGCGCCGCGCCCGCGTCAAGCCCCCACGCTCCCATGCCCACGAGTGACACATGGCTCATCTGGAGCTGAGACCCAAGCAGCGCGTGTCGAGCTTCCGCAAGCTGGCGATTGGAAGCTGGGGGACGGCGTATGACCCCACCGTCTACGGCACGCTGACGGTGCGGATGGACCGGGCGCTCGTCTATATGGAGGCCTTCCAGCGGAGCACGGGCCTGCGGCTGACGGTGACGCACCTGGTGCTCAAGGCGCTGGCGGAGGCGCTGCGGCGCTGCCCTGACGCGAACGCGGTGCTGCGCTTCCACCGCATCTACCTGCGTCAGCGAATCACGGTGTCCGCGCTGTTGCGCTCGGAGGCGGGCTGGGCGCCGGTGCGGGTGGAGGACGCGGATCGGAAGGGGCTGCGCGACCTGGTGCTCGCCCTGGACGCCGGGCGCGCGGAGGCGGGGAGTCGCCGGGCCTGGCGCTGGGTGGAGAAGGTGCCCGCGCCATTGATGCGGTGGTTCACCGGCGGGGTGTCGTTCCTGGCGGTGACGCTCAACCTGGACCTGGGCCGCTTCGGCCTGCCGAGGGACGCCTTCGGCGCCGCCGTCGTCACGGACGTGGGGGAGCTGGGGTTGGACGCGGCCTATCTGCCGCTGGTGCCCTTCACGCGGGTGCCGGTGTTCCTGGCGCCTGGAGCGGTGCGCGACACGCCGGTGGTGGAGGAGGGGCGGGTGGTGGTGGGGAAGGTGATGAGCCTCAACGCGTCCATCGACCACCGCTTCATCGACGGCTTCCACGCGGGCGTGCTGGCCAACACGTTGAAGGCGCTGCTGGAAGACCCCGAGGCGGCGTTCGGGCCGCCGGACGCGCCGGCCTCGGGGGGCTGAAGCGCGGGGAGCCTGGGCGTCGCTCCCCGCGCGGGTGCTTCACGTCAGTACGCGTACTCCCAGCCGCCCCGGCCACCGCGAGCGCGCGAGCCGCCCGTGCGAGCGCTCATCGCGCGCAGCCTGCGCACCCGCTCGGGGATGGGCGGGTGGGTGGAGAACAGCGCCATCACGCCTCCCCGGTGCAGCGGGTTGACGATGAACAGGTGCGACGTCGCCGGCGCCCTGTCGTACGGCATCACCTCCGCGCCGCGCTCCATCTTGAGCAGCGCGTCCGCCAGCGCGTCCGGGTCTCCGCTCAGCTCGGCGCCCGTCGCGTCCGCGCCGTACTCGCGCGAGCGGCTCACGGCGAGCTGCAGCAGCGTGGCGGCGATGGGCGCGACGAGCAGCAGGCCCAGGTTGGCGAACGCGCCGCCGATGCCGCCCTCGTCGTCATCGCTCCGGCTGAGCATGGAGCCGCCGAACCAGAAGAGCATCTGCGCCGCGTAGCTGATGATGCCGGCCAGCGTGGCCGCCACCGTGCCGATGAGCGTGTCGCGGTTGCGCACGTGCCCGATTTCATGCGCGAGCACGCCTTCCAGTTCGCGCTGGTCGAGGATGTCCATGATGCCCGCCGTCACCGCGACGGCGGCGTGCTTGGGGCTGCGGCCCGTGGCGAAGGCGTTGGGCGCGCGCGTGGGCAGGATGTAGACCTTCGGCTTGGGCATGCCCGCGCGGGTCGCCAGCTTCTCCACCATCTGGTGCAGCCACGGCGCCTGCTCGTAGGGCAGCGGCTGGGCGCCATGGATGGCGAGGGCAATCTTGTCGCTGAACCAGTAGGAGCCGAAGTTCATCACCACGGCGAAGAAGCCGGCGAACATCAAGCCCTGGGCGCCGCCCAGTCGCTGGCCGATGACGAGCACCAGCGCGGTGAGGCCCGCGAGCAGCACCGTCGTCTTGAGCGCGTTGCCCAGGCGGTGCCACCCACCGCCGCCGTGCAGCGCCGGACGTCCGCCGCCGTTCCGGGAAGTTTCGTGGGTGCCAGTGAATGCCATGTCGTCTCGTTCCTTTCCCCCGTCAGGGGCTTCAGAAACGTAAACAGGCGGTCCGGCGCGTCAATGAAAGCACTGAAAAGGTCCCGTGAATCCAGGGGCTTACGTTGCCGCTTGGACGCAGGGCAGGGGAGCGGGCGTGCCGTCACCAGACAGGCCTGAGGGGGCCGCCCGACGGCTCGGAGCAGCCCTGGGGCGCGTGCCTGCCGAGGACCGCGCGCGAGCCAGGTCGGCCAGCGCGCGTCGAAAGGCGGGGCTCCCCAGTCGCTCAGGCCGCGTGAGTGCTTAGAGGGGCTCCGCTCGCGCGGCGCGCAAGGTGGGGCGCAGCCGGATGGGCGGTGAATCGGGCGCGGGGAGAATCCAAGGCTTGGGTGCGAGTCCGTCCACCTCGCGCGCCAGGTCCACGTTCGGGTCCACGAGCACCTCCGCCGGGCGCCCGTTCAACGAGACACGGACGTCCGCGCGGACCTCCACCGCGCCATGGCCCCGGGCCTCGAAGTCACGGGCGATGTGCCGGGCGAGCTGGAGCACGAGGTCGGGCTGCACGGACATCTCCCGCTCTTGCAGTCGCGTGAGGTGCTCGTTCGGCGAGACGTGCCACTCGCGGCCCGTCGTCGGTGAGCGGACGATGAACGTCACGCTGCCGTTCTTCTCCCGCGCCATCACCCGCCAGGAGAAGCGCATGCCCTGCTCGTGCCAGAGCACGTTGCCGCCATACAGGTGCGTGCGCAGCGGCACGGCGAGCTGCACCCCGCCGTACGCCACCGCCGCGCCGAGCGCCACCCAGGCCTTCCAGCCCGGCGCCGCGGACACGGGAGCCAAGGGCACGGGAGCGGAGGGCGCCGCGTCGCGCCGCATCAGTCCGCGCAGGCGCGCCCCCAGGCGGCGAGGCCAGGAGGACTCGAAGAACACGAGCGCCGCCGTCACCATGATGAAGGGGAACATGCCGATGGGGAACAGCACGGAGGTGGCCGCGTGGAACACGATGACCACCCCGTACGCGAAGGGGCGCAGTCGCCGCGACACCAGGAATGCGACAATGGTGGTGTCGAACAGGAAGCCGGACCACGCCGCGGCATAGGCCACCCAGCGCTGCTCCAGCAGGGGCCCCACCCACGGCAGGCTCGTCCGGGCCGACAGCCAGATGCTGAGCGGCTGCGCGTGCAGGAGCCAGTCGGAGGTGAGCTTCGCGAGGCCCGCGAACACGTAGACGACAGTCACCTGGAAGCGCAGCAGCAGCGTGCACCACGCGGGCAGCGTGTCACTCCGGAGCGCGGGCCTGCGCCACGCGTCCACGGAGAAGGCGCGGTGCGCGGGCACGAAGACGAGCAGCCCGAGGAGCAGGCTCACCAGGTAGTAGTGGTTCAGGTAGTTGCTGACGTCGACGAGCTGGACGTACGTGAAGGCGACGAAGAGCAGGACCGTGGTGGCCCGGTAGAAGAGGCCCGCCGACAGGAACACGCCCAGCACCGCCAGCGCGGCGAACACCGCATGCATCCACGGCGCGGGCAGCGCGGGCACCCAGTCGAAACCCCAGTAGGTGAAGTGGAAGCGCGGACGCACGAACAGCACGTCCACCCAGCCATAAGCCAGGAAGCGAATCGACGAGACGGTGATGAGCCCACCGAGCGCCACCCGGAACGCCACCAGCGCCGCGATGTCTCGCGGCGCCAGCAAGTGCTTCCAGAGGCGCTCGGCTCGGGAGGACGGCGCCTGCTCAGTCATTGTCCCCTTCGACGGACTGAGGCAGCTCCAGGTCGAGCACCGTGACGAGCTCCGTCTTGAGCACGTCCGTGACGCCCTTGAAGGCGTCGTGGAGCGCGCGCACGGACGGCTTGTCCTGGGCCAGCGCCTGCCGCAGGTCGTCCTCCTCGATGGTTGCAAAGACGGCCTCGGCGCCGGCGATGCGCTCGCGGAGCTTCTGCGCCAGCGCCTCCGCGCCCGCGGCCACCAGCACGTCGTCGAAGCCCGTGCCGGCGTAGCCCTCGCCGCAGCCCTCCGCGATGAGCCGGAAGCCCCGCACGTTGGCGCGCAGGTTCGCCTTCGAGCGACCCGCGAACTGCGACTCCAGGTGCTCCGGGCAGGTGTCCGTCGAGCACTCGCGCATGCCCAGGGGCCGCGCCAGCTTCAGGTCCTTGCCCTCCTTCTCGAAGTAGAACAGCGCGTCGCTCAGCGAGTTGAGCGCGGCTTGCGTCGACGGGAACACCGTGTTGCCGGAGCCCGCGGTCGCCAGCGTGTTGGCGAAGTTGTCCTGGTCCGCCGCCCACGCCTTCACCAGCTGCGTCGCCCGCTGATTCACGTCCTGCGCCACCGCGAGCGCATAGGCGCGCTTGCGCGAGGCCCGCTCCTCCGATGACAGCGCCGCCCACGTGCCCTGCGCGACGATGGGCGAGGTGCCCTGACACGCCGTGTCCTCGCCCTCGTGGAACAACAGATACTCCAGCGGGTACAGGCCGCGCCGGCTCACCAGCGACGTCGGGAAGCCCGCCGTCTCGTAGCTCTTGCTGACGACCTGCTCCTCCACCGCGCAGCGGCTCACCAGCGGCCACGAGTAGATGTTGTCACGCAGCTCCGCGCCACCCGCCGCGCCGCGAGGCGCCGCCGGCCCCACCTGCATGACTTCCGCCACCTGCCACACGTCCATGGCCGCGTGGAACGCCACGCGCGCCTCCGCCCGCGTCGTGGCGTCCGGCTGGGCCGCGTACCTCGACACCGCCCCCGTCAGCGCGGTGCTCGCCTCCAGGAACTGGCGCGCCGTCTTCTCCACGCAGACGCCCGTCGCCTTCAGCAGGTCCGCTCGCGTCGTGTCCGTTTCGCCCGGCCCTCCTCCCGGTCCCGCATCGTCCTTGCCCTTGTCGGACTCCTTGCAGCCCGGGAGCCACGTCAGGGCGGTGAGGAGCAGGAGCGCGCTCGTGCGGCGCGCGCTGAGGGGGAACGGCGACGGGGTCTTCATGGCGTCTCACTTGTCTCGATGAAAAGGAAGGGCTCGAAATCCTGGTTCTTGACACCCAGTGTGGATCCGTTTTACGAGCCGGCCTCGATTTTGAGAACGATTATCGTTAGCAGGTTACAAAAAATTACACGGAAGAGGGGCACACGATGAAGAGCAGGATGGAGCAGCGCAAGTCGTTCGCGGGGGTCGCGGTTCTTTCGCTCGCGCTGGCCGTATTCGGCAGCGCTTGTGGCGATGACGACGAGAAGGACCCGCAGAACACGCCGGACTCCGGCACGCCTGACTCTGGCACGCCCGACTCGGGCACCCCTGACTCCGGCACGCCGGACGCGGGCCCCGTGACGACGGTGTCGGACGCGGACATCGCGCTGGCGCGGTTCAACACGGACGGCACGCTGGACACGACGTTCGGCGCCGGTGGCACCGCGCGCATGGACCTGAGCAGCGTGGCGGGTGGAACGAAGGACTCCGTGTGGGGCCTGGCGGCGGATGCGACCAACCGGCTCGTCGTCTTCGGCTCGCGCCGTGGCGAGGGTGACCGCGTGGACGCGGACCGCGTGGTGGTGCGCTTCACGGCGAACGGCGCCCGCGACACGACGTTCGGCACCGACGGCGTGCACACGCTCAACATCTCCAACCTGAGCGACGGCGCGCGCTATGGCATCGTCCAGGCGGACGGCAAGATTGTCGCGTCGGGCTACACCAGCCAGCCGACGGGCGTGGGCACGCAGGCGGCCAACCGCATCGTGCTGGCGCGCCTGGATGACAAGGGCGTGCTGGACAACACCTTCGGTTGGAAGGGCGTCGTCAACAACGCGCCGTTCGGTCCCGTCAGCGCGAGCAACCCCGAGTGGGGCATGGCCGAGGCGTACCAGGTGGGCCAGTTCTCCGACGGCAGCTACGTCACCACCGGCTACGGCCGCAGCGCGTCCTCCGGCACGGTGGACGTGGTGAACTTCAAGTACACCGCCACGGGCGATCGCGACATGGAGTGGGGCACGGGCGGCGTCGCCCTGCTGGACCTGGTCAACGACAACGACCGCGGCCGCAACCTGGTGGTCCTCAATGACGACCGCGTGTGCACGGTGGGCAGCGCGACGCCGGTGGCGCAGAAGATCGCCGCCCTGGTGTTCATGCTGGACAAGAACGGCGCCCGCACGACGTTCAATACGGAGGGCTACAAGCTGTACGACTTCGAGCGTCCGGAGCAGGCGTTCTTCGGCGTGGCGAAGTCGGCGGACGGCAACTGGGTGGCGGCGGCGGGTTACCGCGCCGGTGGCGGAGAGGATGACGACGGCGTGCTGGCCATCATCCCGGTGGGCGCGAACGGTACGGAGGTCGCCAAGGTGGCGACCATCTCCGAGACGGACCATGACCGCTTCTGGTCCGTGGCCTTCGACTCGACCAACCGCGTCTACGCGGCGGGCTTCGTCACCGAGGGCGGCGACAACAAGATGGTGGTGGTGCGCTACACGACGACCGGCGAGCTGGACACCACGTTCGGCACGGGCGGCATCGTGAAGCACAACTTCATCGCCAGCAAGACGGAGGAGACGGTGCGCGGCATCGTCATCCAGTCCGACGGGAAGATCGTCGTCGCCGGTACGGCCGACAAGCAGTAACAGCATCAACGCGTAGCACCCAGTCCTGGAGCCGGGGAGTCGGTCCCTTTATGGGCCCGGCCACCCCGGCTTCCTGGTATCTGGCGCAGGGCCACGGCACACCATCGAGACAAGGGCGTACTTCGCAGATGGCATGGTTCAAGGACAGGCTGAGGCGGGCGCGGAGCTGGACTGCTCCGGTGCTCATGGTGGGAGTCGTGACGTCGTCGGCCGCCTGGTCCGTGCCACAGGAGACGGCTTTCACTCCGGACGCGCCCGTCGTCGTGCCTGCTCCGTCGGAGCCGGTGGCGTCCCCCGCGACGCCCGAGGATGCACCCCTGGCCCCGGCACAGGAGCCCGCCGTCGCCGGTGACATCCCGGCCCAGGCCTCTCCCGCCGTGTCTGAGCCCGGAGAGCCTGTGGCGACCGACCCCGCAGAGCCTGTCGTGGCCGAGCCCGTCGTGCCCGAGGCCGGTCAGCGGAAGTTCGAGAGCGTGGTGGTGGGGACCTCGGAGACGCGCACCAGCGGCTCGGTCCACATCCTCAAGCCCTCGCAGTTGGAGCGCTACGAGAAGGACGACCCCAGCGCGGTGCTGACGAGCGTGCCCGGCGTCTACGCGCGCGGCGAGGATGGCTTCGGCCTCCGGCCGAACGTGGGACTGCGCGGCGTGAATCCGGACCGCAGCAAGAAGGTGACGCTGCTGGAGGACGGTGTCCTCTTCGGTCCCGCGCCGTACTCCGCGCCCGCGGCCTACTTCTTCCCGCTCATCACCCGCATGCAGTCGGTGCGCGTGCTCAAGGGCCCCTCCGCCATCCAGCACGGTCCGCAGACGGTGGCGGGCTCCGTGGAGTTCCTCACCCGCGATATCTCCGCCTCCGAGTCCGCGTGGCTGGACATCGCCGGAGGCGGCTACCTGTACGGCAAGGCGCACGGCGTCTTCAGCGCGAGCACCGAGCGCGCGGGCTTCCTGGTGGAGGGCATCCACCTGCGCAGCAACGGCTTCAAGGAGCTGGACGGCGGCGGCACCACGGGCTTCCGGCGCAACGAGTGGATGGCGAAGGCCCGCTACCGCCTGGTGCCCGACGGAGCGGTCCGTCAGAGCCTCAACCTCAAGGTGGGCTACTCCGACGAGCTGTCCAACGAGACCTACCTGGGCCTGTCCGACGCGGACTTCCGGGAGAATCCGCTGCGCCGCTACGTCGCCAGCGCGTTGGACCGGATGAAGTGGCACCGCACCCAGGTGGCCGCCAGCCACGTGCTGGAGTCCGGCTCGCTGGCCCTCACCACCACGGCCTACCGCAACGACTTCTCACGCGCGTGGCGCAAGGTGAACCGCTTCGGCGGCACCGCCATCGCCACCGTGCTCGCGGACCCGACGAGCGCGCGCAACTCCATCTACTACGGCGTGCTCACCGGCCAGATTGACACGTCGTCCACGCAGGACACGCTGCTCATCGGCCCCAATGACCGCACCTTCGTCTCGCAGGGCCTCCAGAGCATCGCGCGGTGGACGACGACGACGGGCCCGCTGAGCCACAGCCTGGAGGTCGGCGCGCGCTTCCACTACGACAGCATCGACCGCAAGCACACCGAGGATGCGTACCGCATGGCGGGCGGCGCGCTCGTCTGGGCCGGCGCCCCCACGTCCACCACGGCCAACAACAAGGACGAAACCCACGCCCTCGCGCTGCACGTGACGGATGCCATCGCCTGGGGGCCGCTCGTCCTCACGCCGGGCGTGCGCCTGGAGGTCATCCGCTCGCGCTCGTATGACCGCATCACCGGCGAGGACACGGACGGCGCGCTCGAGGTGCTGATGCCGGGCCTGGGAGCCTACGGCGCGCTGACGCCGAACCTGGGCCTCTTCGCGGGCGCGTACCGGGGCTTCTCGCCGCCGTCGCCGGGCCAGCCCGACTCGGTGAAGCCGGAGAAGAGCATCAACTACGAGTCGGGCGCCCGCTGGACGCGCCGGGGCGAGCGCTTCGAAGTCGTCGGCTTCTTCAACGACTATTCGAACCTCACCGCCATCTGCACCTTCTCCAGCGGCTGCGTGGACGACGACCTGGACCGGCAGACGGACGCGGGCCAGGCCCACATCTACGGCCTGGAGGTCTTCGCGGAGAAGACCTTCCGCCCGGGTGGCGGCGTGACGTTCCCCCTGTCCGCTTCGTACACCTTCACGCGCACGGAGCTGCTCAACGACTTCCGCTCGGCGGACCCGCAGTTCGGCGACGTGAAGGCCGGAGATGAGCTGCCCTACGTGCCCCGGCACCAGCTCTTCGCGTCGGTGGGTGTGGAGGGCGCGCTGGGTGGCGTCATCCTGAGCGCGCTCTATGTCGACACCATGCGCGAGTCGGCGGGGCAGGGCGAGGCGGCGCCCGGTGAGCTGACGGACTCCCTGCTCACGTTCGACGTCAACGCGAACTGGAACTTCTCGCGCTGGGGACAGCTCTACTTCAGCGCGCGCAACGTGCTCGACGCGGCGGACATCGTCTCGCGCCGTCCGTATGGCGCGCGGCCCAACGCTCCCCGCACGGTGATTCTGGGCTTCAAGCTGTCGCACTGACGACACGCGCGCATGCCCCGGCGGAGCGCGGCCGGTGCATGAGGGGCCGCTTGCGGGTCAGAGGTAGAAGCGGTCCGTCACGCCGGCGGTGCGCTGGAGGATGGCGCTCCAGCCGAGCCACAGCTCGATGCCACTCTTCGCGGTCTCCGGCTCGCCCCCCAGCGCGCCAAGCGAGCCCGTGCAGCCCGCGAGCGTGCACAGCCCGGACTCCGTCAGGTGCTCGAGCAAGGCGCGCAGCGTGGGCATGCCCCGCGACTCGAAGCGGTCGGTGATGTCGGCCCGGCCTGGAAAGTCAGGCTCATCCAACTCGCCGCGCAGGAAGCGCTCGAGCGCCCACCAGAACAGATACACCTCCGCGCGTCGGCCGGAGGCTGTCGCCGCGGCGGCGATGGACAGTCCCTGGTGCACCCGGTCGTAATCTCCGCTGTGGAGGAAGACGACCACCTTGGGTGACGGGGGCGTGCTCATGCGGGCCTCATACCGTTCAGCAGCCCGAGCCGTCCATTGAGTCGCCACTGCGGGCCGCTCGGGCCCTTTGGCTTGCGCCCGTCCCCTTGCGCTTGCTAGGAAACCCACGAGCCATCGGGCACTTACACGCCCTGACGGACACTTGGGACGGGCTGCTTCTCACATGGTCGAGGACATCACAGCGCGACGTAAAGACGCTCACCTCGACCTGTGCGCCACCGGCGACGTCGAGCCCGTCGAGAACAGCACACTCCTGGAGCACGTCCACCTGGTCCACTGCGCCATGCCGGAGATGGCCGCGGACGACGTGGACCTCTCCACCCCGTTTCTTGGAAAGCAATTGCGCCACCCGCTGCTCGTCACCGGAATGACAGGCGGCACCGAGCGCGCGGGCGTGGTCAATCGTGACCTCGCATTGCTGGCGGAGCGCCATGGGCTGGCGTTTGGCGTGGGAAGCCAGCGCGCCATGGCGGAGGATGTGTCGCGGGTCGCGTCGTACCAGGTGCGGCAGGTGGCGCCCACGGTGGCGCTGCTGGGCAACATCGGGCTCTATCAGGCGGTGCGGCTGGGCGTGGACGGGGTGCGGCGGTTGATGGAGGACATCGGCGCGGACGGCATCGCGCTGCACCTCAACGCCGGGCAGGAATTGACCCAGCCCGAGGGCGACAGGGATTTCCGGGGCGGCTACGACGTGGTGGCCGCGTTGGTGAAGGCCTTCGGCGACCGGTTGCTGGTGAAGGAGACCGGCTGCGGCATCGGCCCGGACGTGGCCCGGCGGCTGGTGGAGCTGGGTGTCCGGAACCTGGATGTCTCGGGGCTGGGCGGCACGTCCTGGGTTCGCGTGGAACAACTTCGGGCGTCGGGCGTACAAGCCCAGGTCGGTGCTGAATTCAGCGCGTGGGGCATTCCCACGGCGGCGGCGGTGGCGACGGTGCGCGCGGCCGTGGGGCCGGAAGTCCGACTGGTGGGCAGTGGTGGGGTGAGGACGGGGCTGGAGGTGGCGAAGCTGCTGGCGCTCGGGGCGGACCTGGGCGGCATGGCCTTGCCGCTGTTCCGGGCGCAGCAGGCAGGTGGGGTGGAGGCGGCGGAGCAGGCGCTGGAGGTCATCCTGTCGGGGCTGCGACAGGCGCTCGTACTCACGGGAAGCAGAAGCTGCGCTGAGCTCAGGCAGCGACCGCGAGTGGTGACCGGAGTGTTGAAGGATTGGATGACGGCGCTGTAGTCGCCGTGCGCATCGACGCGGGAAGAAGGAAGACTCAACATGTCTGAGACGGTGACGTCCCGGCTCTCCGGGTTCCACAAGCTGCCGATGGACGAGCGCCTGGCGCAGCTCGCGCGCATGTTGCGGCTTTCTCCCACGGACGTGGAGCAGCTCCGCGGCACCGAGGCCCTGCAGCCGGCGCTGGCCAACCAGATGATTGAGAACGCGGTGGGCACGTTCTCCCTGCCGCTGGGCGTGGGGCTCAACCTCCAGGTCAACGGCCGCGACTACCTGGTGCCCATGGCGGTGGAGGAGCCGTCGGTGGTGGCGGCGGTGTCGTTCGCCGCCAAGATTGTCCGCGAGGCGGGTGGCTTCTACGCCGAGGCCGACGAGTCGATGATGATTGGCCAGGTCCAGGTGACGCGCTACGGCGACCCGACCGAGGCCACGGAGAAGATTCTCGCGCACAAGGAGCAGCTCCTCGCGCTGGCCAACAGCTTCCACCCGGCCATGGTGGCGCGCGGCGGCGGGGCGAAGGACGTGGAGGTGCGCGTGCTGCCGGCCCCCGAGGGCCCGCGCGGCGAGCCACTTCTCGTGGTGCACATCCTCATCGACACGCAGGAGGCGATGGGGGCCAACCTCATCAACACCGTGGCGGAGGGCGTGGCGCCGCTGGTGGAGCAGATCACCGGCGGCAAGGTGTACCTGCGCATCCTCTCCAACCTGGCGGACCGCCGGCTGGCGCGCGCCACGTGCCGGATTCCCCTGGCGATGCTGGCCGACTTCGAGATGCCCGGTGAGACCATCGCCGAGGGCATCGCCCAGGCCAGCCGCTTCGCGGAGGCGGACCCGTACCGCGCGGCCACGCACAACAAGGGCGTGATGAACGGCATCGACTCGGTGGCCATCGCCACCGGGCAGGACTGGCGCGCGATTGAAGCCGGCGCGCACGCGTTCGCCTGCCGTGGTGGTCAGTACCGCCCGCTGTCGACGTGGTACCTGGAGGAAGGCCACCTGGTGGGCCGCATCGAGCTGCCGCTGGCGCTGGGCCTGGTGGGCGGACCCATCAAGGTGCACCCTGGCGTGCAGATGTCGCTGAAGCTCCTGCGCGCCTCCAGCGTGCGTGAGCTGTCCATGGTGTTCGCGGCGGTGGGGCTGGCGCAGAACTTCGCGGCGCTCCGGGCGCTGGGCAGCATTGGCATCCAGAAGGGCCACATGGCGCTGCACGCGCGCTGCGTGGCGGTGACGGCGGGCGCGCGCGGCGACTGGGTGGAGAAGCTGGCGGACCTGCTGGTGAAGGCGGGCCACGTGAAGGTGGAGAAGGCGCGGGAGATTCTCGCCAGCCTGTCCGCCGAGGATGCCGCCGCCGCTACGGGCACGACCCTCTGAGCGCCGTGGGCACCCCGTCCTCGCTGTCCACGTTCGGCGCCGGCAAGGTCATCCTGCTGGGTGAGCACAGCGTGGTGTACGGCCATCCCGCGCTGGCGGGGCCGCTGTCGCAAGGCGTGAAGGCGCGCGGCGTGCCGTCCAAGAAGTGTCAGCTCTCCCTTCCGTCCACGCTGAGCCGAGGGCAGCGGGCGCTGCTCACTGGTGCCTTCGCGCGCGCGGCGAAGCTGGTGGGGGAGCCCCTGGTGAAGGTGACGTTGGACCCCGAGCTGCCGCTGTCGGCGGGCCTGGGCAGCTCCGCGGCGCTGTCCGTCGCGTGCGCGCGGCTGCTGTTGCTGGCGGCGGGCAAGCAGGCCACGCCGCCAGAGGCCGCGCGGCTGGCGTGGGAGATGGAGCAGGAGTTCCACGGCACGCCGTCCGGGGTGGACCACACCGTCAGCGCGGAGGAGCGGCTCCTGCTCTATCGCCGCACGCCCGACGCGGCGACAGTGGGGCGTGGCAGGACGGTGGACAGCCCCCGCCCCTTGAAGGTGGTGGTGGCGCTGGCCGGCGAGCGCAGCCCCACGAAGAAGACGGTGGGGGCGCTGCGGGAGCGGCAGGCGCGCTGGCCCGAGCGCTACCGGCGCCTCTTCACGGAGATGGGGCGGTTGGCGTCGGAGGGCGCGAAGGCGGTGGAGGCGGGGGACCTGGAGGCACTGGGGGACGCGATGAACGTCAACCAGGGACTGTTGGCCGCGCTGGGCCTGTCCTCGCCGCCGCTGGAAGAGATGGTGTATCGACTGCGTGGCCTGGGGGCGCTGGGCGCCAAGCTCACCGGAGCGGGTGGGGATGGCGGGGCCGTGGTCGGTCTGTTCCTCGAACCGGAGGCCGCGGTGGTCCAGCTCACCCGCCTCGGTGTGCGCTGCTTCAGCAGCCAGCTCGCGGGTCCGCGAGCGTCGTGAGTGTCCCCATGAAAGCCACTGCCCTGGCGCATCCCAACATCGCCCTCGTGAAGTACTGGGGGAAGCGGGACGACGCGCTCATCCTGCCGCACCAGTCCAGCCTGTCGCTGACGCTGTCGCCGCTGTCGGTGACGACGACGGTGGAGTTCGGCGTGTCGAGCGACGCGGTGGAGATCAACGGCCACACGTCGAAGGGCAGCGAGCGCGAGCGCGTGCTGCGCCTCTTGGAGTCGGTGCGCGCCCAGACGAAGGACGCGCTGGGCCCGGCGAAGGTCGTCTCGCGCGGAGACTTCCCCATGGCGGCGGGGCTCGCGAGCAGCGCGGCGGGCTTCGCGGCGCTCGCTGTCGCCGGACGCGCGGCGGCGGGCCTGCCGGCGGACTCGAGGGCCGCGAGCATCCTGGCTCGGCTGGGCAGCGGCTCCGCGTGTCGCAGCGTGGAGGGTGGCTTCTGCGAGTGGCAGCGCGGCGAGCGTCCTGACGGTGAGGACAGCTTCGCGGTGCAGCGCTTCGACGCGGCGCACTGGCCGGACCTGCGCATGGTGGTGGCGGTGCTGGACCGGGGCGAGAAGGACGTGAAGTCCCGCGACGGGATGAAGCAGACGGTGGACACCAGCCCGTACTACGCGGCCTGGGTGCGGGACGCGGAGGAGGAAGTGCCGCGCGCCCGCGCGCACATCGCTCGCAGGGATTTGCAGGCGCTGGGGGAGCTGTGTGAGCGCAACGCGTGGCGGATGCATTCCACGTCGCTCGCGGCCGACCCGCCGCTCTGCTACCTGAACGCGGCGACGCTGGGCCTCATCCAGCACCTGCGCGAGCACCGCAAGAAGGGCATCCCCGTCTGGTTCACGCTGGACGCGGGCCCCAACCCGGTGCTGCTGACGGACGCCGCGCACGAAGTCGCCGCGGAGGCGCTGGCGCGAGCGTGTGGCGCGCTGGACGTGATTCGCTGCGTGCCGGGCGGGGACGCGGTGCTCAAGCAGGAGCACCTGTTCTGATGGAGCGCGCCCTCTCCGCACCGGGCAAGCTGTTCGTCTCCGGCGAGTACGCGGTGCTGTGGGGCGGAGTGGCGCGGGTGGCGGCGGTGGCACCCCGCACCGCGGCCTACGTGCGGCGCCGCGAGGATGCGCGCGTGCATGTCTGCCTGGAGGAGGGCTCCCTGGGCGGCAGCATGACGCCCCGGGGCGTGCGCTGGGAGCGCGAGGTGCCCGCGGGCTTCTCCTTCGTGGCTCGCACGCTGGACGAGGCGCTGCGCGCGCACGGCCGCGCCAGCCAGGGCTTCGACTTCGCGGTGGCTCCCTCGGCGGTGGGGCCCAACGGACAGAAGCTGGGCATGGGTGGCAGCGCGTGCGCGGCGGTGCTGGCGGCCGAGGGCGCGCGCTACGTGCTGGAGGAGCGCTACGACGCGCTGAAGCTGGCGCTGCTGGCGCATACGCTGGGGCAGGGGGGCAAGGGCAGCGGCGGGGACGTGGCCGCGAGCTTCGCGGGCGGCGTGCTGCGCTACCGGCGCTACGACGTGACGCCCCTGGCCGACGCGAGCAATGGCGGCCGGCTGAGCGCGGCGCTGACGGAGTCTCCCTCGGTGGACGTGTGGCGGCTGCCGGTGCCCCGGGTGGCCATGGCGTATGCCTTCACGGGCGAGAGCGCGTCCACGCGGGTGCTGATTGGCCAGGCGGAGGCGCGGCTGGAGGAGGCGGGGCGTCAGGCCTTCGTCGAGCGCTCCAACACCGTGGGGCAGGTGCTGGAAGACGGCCTCGCGGGCTGGGACTTCCGGGGCTTCTCCGAGGCGGTGAAGGCGCAGCACGAACTCCTGTTGGAGCTGGGCCCTCTGGAGACGGAGGGCATGCGCCGCGTGCTGTCGATGGCCGCGGCCTACGGCTGCGTGGGCAAGCTGTCCGGCGCGGGGGGCGGGGACGGCTGCATCCTCTTCGCTCCCGACACGGAGGCTCGCGCGGAGCTGTGCAAGGGTTTGGAGTCGCGCGGCTTCCACACGCTGCTGCTGGAGGCCGAGCAGGGCGTCCGGGGCGAGACGCATGTGGATGCGCGGCTGCGCGCCTGGGTGGACGCGCGCGGCTGAGCCTGGGGCCCAGGCTCGGCCGAGGGGCTGCTCAGAACATGTGGCCGAAGGTGATGTAGATGCGCTGGCGGCCCGTCTCGGTGGAGCGGGCGTAGTCCATGCGCACCACGGCGGCGCGACGGGTGAGGCGCAGGCCGCCGCCGATGCCCGGGTGCCACTCGTGCCACTTCCCGTCCGTCACGCCCGGGTGCCACACGCGCCCCAGGTCCAGGAACATCACCGCGCCCACCTTCATGTTCTTGCCGAACACCTGCATCTGCGCGGCCTGGAAGCGCAGCTCCGTGTTGCTGAACGCCTTGATGTTGCCGGAGAAGCGGTTGCGCTCGATTCCGCGCACGCTGCTCATGCCGCCGATTCCCTCCGACACATTCACGCCGCCGGTGTTGCTCCACTCGAAGAACGGCACGTCGCCGAAGAGCATGTCCAGGGTGAGCCGCTGCGCCAGCGTCAGCCGCGACGACAGCCGCAGGTAGCGCCGCTCGCTCAGGGTGATGCCCACGTACTGGTAGCGGCTGCCCGTGGCCTGCCCGGACACGCGCAGGGCCAGCTCCTCCACGCCGCCCTCCAGCGGGTCCGTCTCGTCGTCGCGCGTGTCCCACAGCGCGCCCACGAGGAGCTGGCCGGTGGAGCCGCCTTCAATTCCGATGGGCTGCTGCTGCGTCAGCATGGACTGGTCTTCCGCGCTCACGCTCGTGTTGCGCCACGCGTAGCCCACGTAGGACTGGAGCGGATGCGTGGGGCCGAATGGCCGGCCACGGAGGCGAACCCATGCCCCCGGCGAGCCCTTGTCGAAGGTGTAGCGCTCGTTGTCCAGGTCGCCATTGAAGTCCGGCGCCGACAGGTTGCCCGCGCCGAAGAAGGGGCTGCGCAGCTCCCGGCGGTACTCGAGCCCCGCCTCCAGGCGCAGCGGACCGATGAGGCGCGGCCCGTCGTAGCGCAGGTAGTGGCTCTGCACCCCGCGGCTGCTGAACAACACCTGCGCGCCGATGCCGTGCGCATACGGCGTCTTCCCAGGGCCGTACAGGTAGATGCCGCCCACGGCGCCGTAGCTGATGCCGCTGTCCGAGCTGAACGTCATCATCGGCAGCGCGATGATGTCCGAGCCCGAGTCCGTCTTCGCGGGCGGCAGCCCCGGGGCCGGCCGTGACGGCGTCTGCACCGGAGCGGCGGCGAGGGTTGCGAGCAGGACGGCGGAGATCAGCATGGGGACCGTGGTGACGCCTCTCTGAGTCGGTTCCATCCCGACTGAAGGACGGCGCTACCTGCCCGCCTGCTTTCCAGGAGAGCTGCCTTCGACTGAAGGCGGCCGTCCCCCCAAGTGCTCATTTTGCCTGCCGGGGGAGGGGAGGCGTCAACGTGAGTGGTGTCATTACCCCAGCTTCATGGATGTGGGCCCACGGGCTTGCGCGACGCATCCGCGCGAAAGTTCCGCCCGCAGCGGCGCATGGACGTCGGAACCTCCTGATTGTCCATTTAGACGGGGTACCAAAGGCCCTGCTGGACGAGGCGATTGTCGCCGGGAAGATGCCGTTCTTCTCACGACTTATCCGCTCGGGTTCGTTTCATTTGGATGACGCCTTCTGGGGCGCGCCCACCTCCACGCCCTACTTCCAGGCGGGCCTGCTGTTCGGCATGCGCGAATCGAACCTGCCTGCCTACTCCTGGTACGACCGGGAGCTGGGCCGCGAGTTGAAGATGAACGTGCCCTCGGACGCGCTGCTCGTCGACCAACGCCTGCGAGGCGCGGGACGCGACAGCCTGCTGGACGGCGGTGGCCACGGGTACTTCTCGCTGTTTCGCGCGGGCGCGGACAACGCGTGGAGCATGAGCACGCTGGGCAGCTTCAAGCTGATGTCGCGCTCGTTCTCCTACGAGATGATGGGCCTGGCCGCGGGCCGCACGCGGGGCACCTGGGACTTCCTGCGCTCGTTCGGCATGGACACGTGGCAGGCGGCGCGCGAAGTCGCCCACTGGGGGCACTCCCTCCACGACTGGCGTCACGAGCAGTCCTTCCTGCTCAGCCGCGTGTTCCTCCAGCGCCTGGGCTGGAGCTTCGCGCACACCAAGGCGTTGGTGGACATGGTGCGCGGCGTGCCCGCCATCTACCTCGTGTACGGCAACTACGATGAGGTGGCCCACCGTCGCGGGCCGCGCTCGGAGCTGGCGCTGATGGAGCTGCACCGCGTGGACGCGTACCTCGCGGAGCTCTATGCGATGTCGCGCTCGGTGGAGCGGCCGTACGACGTCGTCATCCTCTCTGACCACGGCCACGTGGACAGCCTTCCGCTGGAGCAGCGTCAAGGAGTGCGGCTGGAGTCCATGCTCTTGGAGGGGGAGCGTGTCCCGCTGTCCGACGACGTGGCGCGCGGCCTGTGTGAAGGCCGTCCGCTCCCGGAGGTGGACCCCGTGGCGCGCGAGCCGTTCAAGCCCGTCATCATCGAGTGCGGCAACTTCGCCCACGTCTATCTCTCCGGCGCGCGCGAGCCGCTGGAGGCGCGCACGTTGCTGGCGCGTCACCCGGACGTGCTGGCGCGCGCCACGCGAAGCGCGGACATCGGCATCGTCGCGATGCGCCGGGGGAACTCCGCGGTGGCAGTGGTGCGCGGCGGCGTGTACGGCCCGGACGAAATCGAGCGCGCGCCCCTGTCGCCCGAGTACAGCCGCCGCGCGGTGGCGGACTTCCTCAAGGGCCTGCCGGCGATGAAGACCGCTGGAGACCTGGTCCTCTTCGGTGAAGCGGTGCAGCGGGGCGGCACGGTGGGCTTCGCCTGGGAGTTCGGCTCGCACGGCGGGCTGACTCGCACGGAGGCCAACAGCCTGGTGTGCTGGCCCGCGGATGCGCCGGTGGAGCTGTCCGGCCTGGCCCACTGCGTGGACCTGCACGAGCGGCTCGCGGAGGCCTATCGGGAGCCCGCCCTCCGGCTTCGGTGGGTCCAGTGAAGCCCGCGCCACCTCGCTCCAGGGGCACGTGGCCCCGACCTTCGGCGCGTGGCGTGAGCCTGCCCAAGGTGCTGCTCGCCGTGGTGGGGCTGGCCCTGTCCGTCGTCCTGCTCTCCACGGCCTTCTTCCGGTGGAACCTCCAGGGCGCGGGGCCGCTGCTCGTGCCGCGCTTCCCGCTGGGGGACTTCCTGAGGGACCTGCCCGGCCACCTCGTGTGGCTGCTGCCCTTCGTGCTGCTCCAGGGCTCCATCATCCCGCTGCGCGCGGTGCAGTGGCAGAGCACGCTGCGCAAGCGCGTGCCCTTCCGCGAGCGCTACCACCTGGTCGCCATTGGCGCCTTCGTCCACAACGCGCTGCCGGGGAAGCTGGGCGACATCCTCCGCTCGTTCCTCCTGTCGCGCACCGAGCGCATCCCCTTCCTGCGCTGCCTGGGCACCGTCGGCGTCTGCAAGCTGATGGAGTTCGCCGCGCTGATGCTGCTGGTGACGCTCTCCCTGCTGGGGCCCTTCGGCGCCACGCTCTCCCGCTTCCAGGGGCAGCTCAAGGTGGCGGTGTCCCTGTGCGTGGGATTGGTCGCCCTCGTCGTGCTGCTGGCCCACTGGTCCGCGCCGCTGGCGAACTGGATGCACCGCCGTCACCGCTTCCCGCGCCTGGAGGGCTTCCTCCACCACGTCAGCGACGGGCTGGGCTCCGCGCGCTCCTTCCGGGGCATGGGCAAGGTGCTCTTCTTCTCGGTGGGCCCGGTGATGGCGTCCGCGCTGGCCTACGGGCTGGCGCTGCACGGCATCGGAATCGAAGGGGGCCTCTTCGCGGGGGCCGTGGTGCTGGGCGCCATCTCCCTGGGGCAGGCGCTCCCCGGCGTCCCGGCTGGCATGGGTATCTACTACTTCGTCACCAGCTGGGCGGCCCGCAGCCTGGGGGCCTCACCGGAGGACGCGGCGGCCTTCGCCACGCTCACCCACCTGGGGACGGTGCTCAGTCAGGCGGGAGTGGGGGCCATCTCCGTCTACGTCCGGAAGATTCGAATCCGCGACTTGCGCAAGGGCGGCAGCCTGGCGCGTGAAGCCGCGAGCCACGTGGCCCACGAGTCCGTGGAGCCGGCGCCACCGTGAGGGTGGGGCGCTCCGAGCCCTGAAAAGCGAAAAGGGGCCCTGGTTTGAAACCAGGACCCCTTCTCAACTTTGTGCCCAGGAGAGGACTCGAACCTCCATGCCCTTGCAGGCGCTAGACCCTGAATCTAGTGTGTCTACCAATTCCACCACCTGGGCAGGTGGTTCTTCCTCGCGGCGTTGCGGCGTTGCTGCGATGGGGCGGACATATAGAAGTCCTGCCCCGCGCCGTCAAGAACTACGTAACAACCTCACTTCTTCAGCGGCCATTTCCCCTCGGCTTCGAGGGCGCGGCGGATGACGGGGTTCTCGTCCATGAACGCGGTGAGGGACTCCTCGGTGATCTCCACCGTGACGTCCTCCTGGCTGACCTCCGTCTGGCAGCTCAACCGCGAGTACGGGCGCACGTCGAACCCCATGTCCAGGCGGTCCGCCTCCGCGTCCGTTTGCTCGCTCAGCGAGTCGAGGCCCTTGCGCACCCAGATGTGACAGGTGGAGCAGCCGCAGACCCCGCCACAGCTATGGCCCACCTGGGCGCCGCACTGCTCGGCCGCGTCCAGGAGGATGGTCCCCGGGGGCACGTCCACGCTGACCTCGGCCAGGGGGCTCTTGAAAGTCACCTTGGGCACGTCAGTAGTCCTCCACCGACTGGCCGGCCACCACCTGGGTGATGGCCTGGTTCATCACCCGCTCGATGAAGGGGCGGCACGTCTCGTCCAGCGCGTGCACGGCCTCCTTCAGCTTCAGGTAGTCCTTGCCCTGGGCCGTCTCGCGCACCTTCGCGAGGGCCGCGTCGATGGCGGCCCGCTCGTCGCCCTGGACCAGCGTGCCGTGCTCGCGCAGCTGCCGGTCCGCCTCCGCCAGCACGCGCTCGGCGTCCACCCGCTGCTCCCGCAACTGCCGGGCCTGGATGTCGTCCTCCGCGTACTCGATGGAGTCGAGCAGCATCCGCTCGATCTCCTCTTCCGTGAGGCCGTGGCTCGGCTTGACGGTGATGGACTGCTCCGCGCCGGTGCTCTGCTCCTTCGCGGCGACGGAGAGGATGCCGTCCGCGTCCACCTGGAAGCGGACCTCCACGCGCGCCATGCCCGCCGCCAGCGGAGGGATGCCGGAGAGGGTGAAGCGCGCGAGGCTGCGGTTGTCCTCCACCAGCTCGCGCTCGCCCTGCACCACGTGCACGTCGAGGCCCGTCTGCCCGTCCTTGAACGTGGTGAACACCTGCGCCGCCGCCGTGGGGATGGTGGAGTTGCGCTGAATCAACTTCTCGGTGATGCCACCCATCGTCTCCAGCCCGAGCGACAGCGGAATCACATCCAGCAGCAGCACCTCGTCCTGACGGTCCTCGTTGGTGAGCAGGTCCGCCTGCACCGCTGCGCCCAGCGCCACCACCTGGTCCGGGTCGATGTCACCCAGGGGCTCGCGGCCGAACAGCTCCGCCACGAAGCGCCGCACCGCGGGCACGCGCGTGGAGCCGCCGACGAGGATGACGCCGTCCAGCTCCCCAGCCGCCACGCCCGCGTCCTTCAGCGCCCGACGGCACACGAGGCCCGTCTTGTTCACCAGGGGCTGAATCCACGCGTCGAAGTCCGCGCGCTTCACGGTGTGCGACTGGCCGCCCACGGTGACGGTCGCCTCGGGCGCGTCGGTGAGCGCCTCCTTCGCCTTGCGCGAGGCCGCCAGCGTCTGCGCGACGATGGAAGGGGAGGGCTCGTTGATGCCGAGCGCCTGGAAGACTTGTGACGCAATCGCCCGGTCGAAGTCGTCACCGCCCAGCGCGGAGTCGCCGCCGGTGGACTTCACCTCGAACACGCCATCCACCAGCTTGAGGATGGAGATGTCGAACGTGCCGCCGCCCAAGTCGTAGACGGCGAAGGTGCCCTGGCTGCCCTTGTCGAGCCCGTAGGCCAGCGCCGCCGCCGTCGGCTCGTTGAGCAGCCGCAGCACCTCCAGGCCCGCGAGCCGGCCCGCGTCCTTGGTGGCCTGGCGCTGGGCGTCGTCGAAGTACGCCGGCACGGTGATGACGGCCTGCTCCACCTTCATGGAGAAGTGGGCCTCCGCGCGGCGCTTCAGCGCGCGCAGGATTTCGCCGGAGACTTCGATGGGCGTCACCGGGTTGCCGCCGGCCACGTCGAAGCGCACCACGTTGGCGCCGGGCACGAACTTGTAGTGCGAGAGCTTGCGCGTCTCCGCGTCGTCGGGGCCTCGCCCCATGTAGCGCTTCACGGAGGCGATGGTGTCGGTAGGGTGCTCGCCGGCCAGAGTGCGAGCGCGAGCGCCGGTGATGACGCCGCCGTCCTTGCCGTAGTGCACGACGGAGGGGAGCAGCAGCGAGTCGCCCTCGTCCACCGGGACACAGCGGGGCTTGCCCTGCGCCACCGCGGCGACGAGTGAGTGCGTGGTGCCCAGGTCGATGCCCACGGCCTGGCCCTTGGGCTTCAGCGGGTCGTGGATCTGCAGGTAGCCGTTCTTGCTCACGACAGACTTTCCTCCTCGAACGCGTCCACCTGCTCGAGGAAGCGCGTGAAGTAGCGCACCCGCCCCAGCGCGTGCGATGCCTTTCTCACCTGGGCCGGCGCTTCCTCCGCTGGCCCCCCACCTTCCAGTGCCCTGAGGACACCGGCCGCCTCGTCGAGCGCCGCCTTGCGCCGCCCCTGCACCTGGCCGCCCATGGTCTGCACGCGGGCCAGGTCCTTCTTCTCCATGGCCCCGTCGAGCGCCTCGCGCAGCTCCATGACCTCCTCGAGGAACTCCAGGGGCATGTCCTTCTGCGCGCCCGCGTCCTCGCGGTCCAAATCCACACCGTGCAGCTTCAGGAGGTAGAAGGCGCGGCGCACCGGGTCCTTCAGCGTCTTGAAGGCCTCGTTGAGGGCGGTGGTGTTCTCCAGGGCCTTGAGGCGCTCGCGCGCGTCGGCCTGGGCCACGCGGTCCGGATGCGACTGGAGCGAAAGCTCGCGGTAGTGCTTCTCCAGCGCGGGCACGTCCACGTCATAGGCGCGCGGCAGCCCGAAGACGTCGAAGTGGGTCCTCACTCGGTGTGCTCCATGGGGGTGTGGGCCAGACAAACGAAAGGGGCCCGGCGGCTGGCCGGACCCCGCGTGACGGTGTCCCTTCCGGAAGGGAAGGGACGAAGGCTGTCCCCACTCAGACGGAGAAGCTCTCTCCGCAGCCGCAAGCGGCCTTGATGTTGGGGTTGTTCAGCTTGAAGCCGGAGGCCATGAGCGTCTGCTCGAACACCAGCTCCGTGCCGATGAGGTACAGGTAGCTCTTCGGGTCCACGAAGACGCGCACGCCGTCCCTCTCGAAAATCTTGTCGCGCTCGCGGGACTTCTCGGACCACTCCATGGAGTACTGGAGGCCCGAGCACCCGCCGCCCTTCACGGCCAGCCGCAGGCCGGCGTCGGGCGTCTGGCGCTGCTCCAGCAGCTCCTTCAGCCGAGCCACCGCGCTGTCCGCCACGACGATGCCCTTGGGGGCGGCCTTGGCCACGGGCGCGGGGCCAGGCACCGGGCTCTGCGTCGTCTGCTGGGTTGCCTGGTCGCTCATGGTTTCGCCTCCTGGAGTCGTGAAGTTCGCCGCACCAACACCCTTACGATGCCTGGGCCTTGCGCGCGGCGCGCTTCTTCTTGAAGTCCTCGATGGCCGCCTTGATGGCGTCCTCGGCGAGGACCGAGCAGTGGATCTTCACCGGCGGCAGCGACAGCTCCCGGGCCACGTCCTTGTTGGAGATGGTCATCGCCTGGTCCACCGTCTTGCCTTTCACCCACTCGGTGACGAGCGATGAGGAGGCGATGGCGGACCCGCAGCCGAACGTCTTGAAGCGCGCGTCCTCGATGAGCCCGTCGTCGGAAATCTTGAGCTGCAGGCGCATCACGTCGCCGCACGCGGGAGCCCCCACGAGGCCCGTGCCCACGTTCGGGTCTTCCTTGTCCATCGTCCCGACGTTGCGGGGGTTCTCGTAGTGGTCGATGACCTTGTCGCTGTAAGCCATGCCAACTCCTTCAACGGATGCTTCTCACCAAAGGTTCCGGGGAGCAATGCCCACCGGTCGAGGGGCCATGCGCCCCGCTGATTGCCTGGAAAGGCGCGCTAATGCGCCGTCCACTCGATGCTCTTGAGGTCGATGCCTTCCTTGGCCATCTCGTAGAGGGGGCTCATGTCGCGCAGCTTGCGGACCTTGTCGACGACGAGGTTGACGACGAAGTCGACCTCCTCCTCGGTGGTGAAGCGGCCCAGGCCGAAGCGGATGGAGCTGTGGGCCAGCTCCTCGTCCACCCCCAGCGCGCGCAGCACGTAGGAGGGCTCCAGCGAGGCGGACGTGCACGCGGAGCCTGACGACACCGCCACGTCCTTGATGCCCATCATCAGGGACTCGCCCTCGGCGTGGGCGAAGGAGATGTTGAGGTTGCCCGGCAGCCGGTGCTCCAGCGAGCCGTTGAGCACCGTCATGTCCAGCGCGTCGGTGAGCCCCTTCCGGAGCTTCTCGCGCAGGCGGAGGATGCGGGCGGCCTCGTCAGCCAGCTCCTCGCGGGCCAGCTGCGCCGCGTGGCCGAAGCCGACGATGGCCGCGACGTTCAGCGTGCCGGAGCGCATGCCGCGCTCGTGGCCGCCACCGTCGATGAGGGGGGCGATGCGCACGCGCGGCTTGCGGCGCACGTACAGCGCGCCGATGCCCTTGGGGCCGTACATCTTGTGCGAGGTGATGGACGCGAGGTCGACCTTCATCGCCTCCACGTCGAAGGGCACCTTGCCGATGCCCTGTACCGCGTCGCAGTGGAAGAGGACGCCCTTCTTGCGGCACAGCGCGCCAATCTCCGCGACAGGCTGCACCACGCCAATCTCGTTGTTGGCGAACATGATGGAGACGAGCACCGTCTTCGGCGTCATCGCCTCCTCGAGCTTCTCCAGGTTCACCCGGCCGTCCTGCTCCACGTCCAGGTACGTCACGCGCGCGCCACCGGTGGGCAGCTCCGCCCACTTCTTGTACGTCGCGTCGTTCTCCAGGTCGTGCTTCGCGGCCAGCTCCGCCACTTCCTCGGGCGACACGTCGCGCTCGGCCAGCTGTCCCAGGCGCAGCAGCTTCAGCTCGTCCAGGCGCTCCTGGCGCACGCGCTCCAGGCGCTTGCAGGTGTCCAGGATGGCCTTGTGCTCCGTCTTCAGGGTGATGATGTGGTCACCCTTCGACTTGTAGTACTCGATGACCCCCTTGATGGCGAGGTTGTCGGACTCGGTGGCGCCGGAGGTGAAGACAATCTCCTGGTCCGTCGCGCCGATGAGCTCGGCCACCTGCTGGCGGGCCTTCTTCACCGCGGCTTCGGCCTTCCAGCCGAACACGTGGTTGCGGCTGGACGCGTTGCCGAAGTCCTCGCGCAGATACGGGAGCATCACTTCCAGCACACGCGGGTCCAGCGGCGTGGTGGCGTGGTTGTCCATGTAGATCGGCAGCTTCAGCATCGCTTCCCACACCTTCCTGAAGGGGCTTACTGCTGCCCCCGCACCCCGGCGCCACCCAGGGGCGCGCTGCGGCGGGCATACACCGTCACACATGAATGTGGACCGGACTGGTCAATTATAAAATCGGGTGCCCTCGGGTCAAGCGAACATAAGGCGGACGAGAGACCTGCTGGGACTGGCCGGGTGGAGGGGATGTCGGCGGTGGAACGGCTGGGCCAGGGTGGATCACTCCCGGGTGCGCCGTCCTGGAGCGGGGTGGTCCGAAATGGCGCGACACGGCGGCTACTGTCGCCTGTAAGCGTCTGAATTCCCATGGAGTCCGCGCTGGCTGGGGGGCTGCAACCTGGGTGGTCCATCAGGAGGCAGGCATGAGCGCGAACGCGAAGCAGACGGCCCGGTCGAGGGAGCAGCAGGCGGAGTCCACGGAGCCCGGTCGGACACAGCTGGTCCGGGTGGAGGGCGGCTCCGGAGGGGGGATGGAGCGCAACCGCTACTCGGACGGCTGGCGCGCGGGGAAGCCGGCGGAGGACCCGGAGAAGATGAAGCGCTGGGGTCTCATCACCGCGCGGCCCAGCGAGTTTCTCGTTCACATGCGTCGGGGCCGGGTGCGCGACGTCAGCGGTCAGGGCGCCAGCTGCTTCAAGTGGCCGGGTGACTCGGTGGCGATTGTCCCCACCAGCATCCAGCGGCTCCAGTTCACCGCGGACCAGGTGACGAGCGAGAAGGTGGGCGTGCAGGTGACGGGCCTCGCGGTGTACCGCATCGCGGACCCGCTGGTGGCCTTCCGCATGCTCAACTTCTCCTTCCCGGAGCGGGCGCAGGAGAAGCTGGCGGAGCTCTTGCGGGAGATGTTCGTGGGCGCGGCGCGGCGCCTCGTGGCCAACCTCTCCGTGGAGGAGTGCCTGTCGCGGCGCAAGGAGGGCATCTCCACGGAGCTGATGCGCGAAATCGCGCCGGTGCTCTCGGGGAAGGGGCGCCTGGAAGACTCGGTGGACGCGGGCTGGGGCGTGCTGCTGGACACGATTGAAATCCAGGACGTGCGCGTCCTGTCGTCCACCGTCTTCGAGAACATGCAGGCGCGCTTCCGCCGCGAGCAGGAGCGGCAGGCGCGCGAGGCGGAGCTGGCCAAGGAGCGCTTCGTCCACCGCGAGGAGACGGAGGCCGAGCGACAGCTGAACCTCCAGCGCCTGGAGGCCGAGGACGAGGTCCGCCAGCGCAAGCAGACGGCGGACGAGCAATCCCAGCTGGAGACGCTGGCCGTGGCAGCGCGCGTGGCCGAGGCGAAGCTGGCCCAGGAGCGCACGCTGAAGCAGGAGCAGGTGACGGTGGAGCGTGAGGTCGCGCTCACCAAGCTGGCCGCCGAGCAGGAGGTCCGCCAGAAGAAGCAGGTCTCCGACGAGCAGGCCAAGCTGGAGACGCTCAACGCCGAGGCGCGGCTGTCGGAAGCGAAGATTGTCTCCGAGCGCGCGCTGGCGACGAGCCGCGCGCAGGTGGACATGGAGAAGCTGGCGCGCGAGCAGGAAATCGAGGTGACGCGCGCGCGCATCGCCCTGGAGAAGCTCAAGCAAGAGCAGGACGCGGACTTCGGCCGCGCGAAGCTGGAGCTGGAGAAGCAGAAGCTGGCGCAGGAGGCCGAGGCCGCGCAGGCCCGGTTCGAGCTGGTGCGCCTGCAGCGCGAGCAGGAGGCGGAGCACGCGCGTGCGCAGATGGAGCTGGAGCGCCTTCGCCGTGAGGAGGAGCAGGCGACGGCCCGGGCGCAGATGGAGCTGGAGCGGATGCGCCGCGAGCAGGAGCAGACGGCGGCGCGGCACGAGGGGCAACTGGCCGAGCAGCTCCAGGAAGTGGAGAAGCTCAAGGCCCAGCTCCAGGTGGTGCAGTCCCGGCGCTTCATCGCCGAGGCGGAGGTGACCATCGCGGAGCTGGAGGTGCGCCGGGAGAACGCGCGGCAGGAGCTGGAGCTGGCGCGGGCCCGCGCGCTGCGCGACATCGAGAACACCATCAGTCCGGAGGTCATCCAGATGACGCTCGCGCAGCAGTTGCCTCAGGTGGCGGCGGCCTTCCAGCAGAAGATGGGCGAGGTCCACGTCACGGCGGTGGATGGAGCAAATCCCTTTGGTTACATCGCCGCCGCGGTGGAGGGCGTCATGGGGCTGGCGCGTTCCGCGGGCTTGAAGGTGCCCGCCTCCTCGCTTACCCCCACGGCGCAGTAGCCCGCTGACCGGGGCCTGCGTATACAAGGCAGGCCCTTTCGGGAAGACGGAGCGAAGCGCGCATGAATGCCAAGAAGCTGGGATTGATGGCCGTGCTGGCCGGCGTGGCGGTGGCCGTGGTGCCGTGGCTGTTGCCCACCGGGCCCAGCACGGAGCTCGACGCGGCGCGTTTCCTCGAGTCCGGAAACCTCTTCGTCGGCGCGGCCATCGTCTTCGGCGGTGGTCTGCTCACCGCGCTGACGCCCTGCGTCTACCCGCTCATCCCGATTACGGTGTCCGTCTTCGGGGCCCGCAAGGCGGAGAGTCGGGGCAAGGCGCTGTTGCTCACCACGTCCTACATCGTGGGCATGGGCGTGGTGTTCAGCGCGCTGGGCATCCTCGCGGCGAAGACGGGCCAGGCCTTCGGTTCGATGCTGGGCCATCCGGCGGTGGTGACGGGGCTGGCGGTGTTCCTGTTGCTGCTCGCGTCATCCATGTTCGGCGCCTTCGAGCTGGCGCTGCCGTCGAGCCTCCAGACGCGGCTGAACTCGGTGGGCGGCGCGGGCGTGGCGGGTGCGTTCCTGATGGGCAGCGTGTCCGGGTTCCTCGCGGCGCCGTGCACGGGGCCGGTGCTGACGGGCCTGTTGGCCTTCGTGGCGAAGACGGCGAACACGACGCTGGGGGCCTCGCTGCTGTTCATCTACGCGTTGGGCATCGGCGTGCCCTTCTTCATCCTCGGCGTGTCCACGGTGCGGCTGCCCAAGAGCGGCGTGTGGATGGAGTGGGTGAAGAGCGTGCTGGGCATCGTCCTCGTCGCGCTGGCCTTCAGCTACCTGAAGGACGCGTCTCCCTGGGCGCGCGGCGTGGTGAAGCTGTTGGGCGCGGAGCTGGGCCGGGTGCCGGGCGCGATGGTGGCCTCCGTGCTGGCCGTGGTGGGCGTGCTGGTGGGCGCGGTGCACCGCTCCTTCAAGGAAGGCGCGCGGGAGTTCTCGTTCAAGGCGTTCGGCGTGGCGCTGGTGGTCGTGGCGCTGGTGATTCGCGGTGGCGCGCTGGACGCGGGCCCGGTGGGAGAACTGTGGGTGCGCCTGGGCGTGGCCGAGCCGCCGCGCGCGCCGTCCTGGCAGTGGCACCACGTGATGCCCGCCAAGCAGGCGACGTTCTCCGCGGATGCGTTCGAGAAGGTGCTGGCCCAGGCGAAGACGGAAGGGCGCCCGGTGCTCATCGACTTCTTCGCGGACTGGTGCGCGGCCTGCAAGGAGCTGGACCGCGAGACGTATCCGGCGCCCGAGGTCATCTCGCAGTCGTCGGAAGGGCAGTTCCTCAACATCAAGATTGACGCGACGAACAGCGAGGACGCGCTCGACGCGCTGATGGAGCGCTTCGGGGTGGAGGGCCTGCCGACGGTGGCCTTCGTGGCTCCGGACGGCAAGGTGCTCACGCGCCCGCGCATCACCGGCTTCCTGGAGCCCACGCCGTTCGCCGCGGAGATGCGCAAGGCGCGCTGCACCGACGGCGCGTCCTGCTGAGCCTCGTTCAGTCCCCGTCGTCCTCGTCGCACGAGAGGCTTGTCCCCCGTCCCCGGCTCGCGAGCACGCGGTCGATCATCAGCTCATGCAGCGCGTAGAGGGGCCTTGCCACGTCCTCGCCTTCCAGGTGGGCGAATGCACCGGCGATGGCCTCCAGCGTGGACATGCCATCCGGATGCGGAGGCCTGCGCAGCCTGCGTGAGTCCGCGGGCGGTGGAGGTAGCATCAGGCTCGGCAGCCGGCGCAGCGCGGGCACCCGCTGCACCATGCGCTTCGCTTGACCCCAGCTCCCGTCCAGGACGATGAGCCGCTTCGGAAGCGCGGCATCCGGCGCGGGCGCCTGCTGCGTCGTGGGGAACAGGAGCCAGGTGGCGCCGTCGTCTTCGAGCGTCGATACATCGAAGCGCTCGGCCGGCGAGCCATACGAGACGATGCGACACCGAGGCATCGCGAGCGCGGCCATGCGAGCCGTGTTCGTCGACTTCAGCGTCTCCTTGTGGTGACGGATGATGAGCAGCTCGGTGCGCGTGGAGACGACGGGCAGCTCGGCGCACAGGCACAGCGCGGTGGGCAGAAAACAGCGCGGACAGCGACCCGCGAGGTCCTCCGGAGTTCGAGACCTCATTTCCCCTGACGGTATCGCTCCATCAGCACGCGCGCCTCACGAAGCTTCTCCTCGACGTAGCGGTCGTCCGCGTCCGGCTCGTAGTCGGCGTCCGGCACATCGAGCTGGAAGATGGCGGACAGGAGGATGGGCGCCACCTCCAGCCACTCGGCCGTGCGGTTGAGCGCCGCCTGTCGCCGGCCCGCGAAGGTCTCCGGCCCGTCCTCCGGCCCACAGCGGCAGATGCGCGCCGAGTCGCCCGACACATCCACGTAGAGGCCCAGCACCTCCGCGTCGACCTCGGCCGCGAGCGCGCATGTCGCCTCGCTCACGTACGCGGCCATGGCCTGGGCCGCGGAGCGCTCGGTGAGCGAGCGCACCAGGTAGACCTGCCAACCCGCCTCGGTGAGCGCGCCCGATTCCTGGATGGGCGTCAGCTCCGCGGGAGGCGCCTGGATTCGTGACAGCAATCGCCGCACGGGTGCCTCCAGCCGCTCCAGTCGCGCGTTGGACGCGGGACAGAAGAAGAGGACGCGATACTCACGGCTGTCTGCTGCGGTTTCCATGGGCATACGGCGTCGCCAAGGCGCTGCACTGCAAGCAAGAGCTTCGTTCACCCAAGAGGACCAAAGGATTCCCCGACCTTGCAAGTGGGGAGTTCAGCGGAGACCCAGACCCCCGCGCCCAACACCAGCAGTCCGCCCGCCACCCCCACGGGGGAGAGGGCTTCCGAGAAGACGGCCCAGCCCACCAGGGAGGCCGTGAGAGGCTCCAGGTAGGTCAGGGCCCCCGCCGCCGCCGTGGGCACATGGCGCAGCCCGGCATTGAAGAGGACGGTCCCCATCAGTCCGCACACCGCGCCTCCGGCCAGCACCTGGAGCGTGGCCCCATCCATCGCCGAGGGCAAGGCGTCCCTCCCGGCGATGAGCAACAACACCCCCGCCGACACCGGCGCATGGAGCGACGCGACCGCCAGGGGAGAATATGCCCGTGTCGCCGCTTTCGTCCCCAGGACGATGGCCGCGTAGAACAGGGCGCTGCCCGCGCCCAGCGCCGCCGTCATCCCCGCGCCGCCCGTCCCATCCGGCCGGCCGATGAGCAGCACCAGCCCCAGCAGCGTCACTGGCGCGGCGACCAGGGCCCGGACGGAGCGCCGCTCGCCCAGCACCCAGGGGGCCACGAGCGCCAGCAGCAGGGGGGCCAGGTAATGCGTGAGCACCGCCACCGAGACGGGGCCGCGCTTCATGGCGGCGAAGAAGAGGCTGATGTTGGCCGCGTCCGCCAGGCCCACGACGAGCAGGGCCCCGGTCGCGCGCCTGTCACGCCAGGGGGCGCCGCGCAGGAGGAAGGGCACCGGCAGCGACATGGCGATGAGGGCCAACAGCGCGTTCTGGGCCCAGGACAGGCCCGCGGGCCGGAGGAAGAGGGACCAACACCCCCAGAGGGTGGCCCCGGCCGCGACCATGGCGAAGTGCCGCACTGCTCATGACTCCTGGTGACGCCGAATCGCCCGGGGGCGCCGACAGGGCGCGCAGCCTAGGAACATCTGCCACACTCCGTCCATGGGGCCCCTGTTCGCCTACAGCCTCGTGCCTGTCCTCTCGGTGTCGCTCCTCTTGTGTTTCACCGCCGCGTTTCGCGGCCGGGACGCACGGGGGCTGACGCTGTACTGCCTGGCCACGGCCGTCTGGAGCGGCTCGCTGCTCTTGATATGCGTGCCCCGGTATGCGTGGCTGGGAGAGCGTTTCGCCGCCAGCGGGGCCTTCACCGCCGCCGCATACCTCCATGTCGCGTACGAGGTCACCCGGCAGCGCTCCTACCGACAGGTGGCGCTGGCCTACGCCGTGGCGGCGGTCGTCACCGGAGTGGGCGCGCTCTTCCCGGAGGCGCTGTATGGACCGCTGGCGATGAAGCGGGGGCCGCTGTTCTGGCCCGTCATCGCGCTGTCGGTCTCCGCGGCCCTGGTGCCGCTGCTCCACCTGGCCCGCTCCTATCCTCGCGAGACGCCAGAGCGTCGGCCTCTCCTGCGCAGCCTGGGCATCGTCGGCGCGCTGGCGTACTCGGGTGGCCTGGGCACGGCGCTGCTCCTGTCGGGCGGCTACGCGCTGCCCTTCGGGATGTACGGCGTGCTGGCCTCGCTGCTGGTGCTGGTGCACGTCGTCAACTCCCACCAGCCTCCCGGTGAGCGTCGGCTCCTGGAGCGCAGCCTCGTGTACTCGGCGATGGCGGCGGTGTTGTCGGCGGGCTTCCTCTTCGGCGTGCTGACGCTGATGGCGGGCAGCGGGCAGCCCTTCCTGCTCGAGTACCGGGTGGGCGCCTTCTTCCTGCTGGCACTGGCGGCGCTCGCCTTCGAGCCGTTGCGGCAGGGCATCCAGGAGTGGCTGGGCCGTCGGCTGCTCAAGGGCCGCGCCACCAGCACGGAGCTGGTGGCGGCCCTGGCCGAGCAGGAGGCCCGCGCGGACCAGGCGGCGCGATTGGCCGAGCTGGGGCAGTTCACCTCCGCCGTGGCCCACGAGGTGCGAAATCCATTGGGCGTCCTCGCCGCGCACCTGAAGCTCCTGGAGCGCCAGGGCGTGGATGCGGACGCCGTCGCCGCCATGCGCGAGCAGATTTCCCGCGCCGGTCACTTCGTGGACGAGCTGCTGCGCTATGGCCGGCCCCGGCCGCTGGAGCTGCGCCGCGTGGACATGCTCGCCACCGTGGCGCTGGCGTACTCCACCGCGCGACAGGGATTGGGCGCGCTGGCGCCGGAGGTCTCTTTCGAGCTTCCAGACGGCGAGCCCTTCGAGCTGGAGGCGGACCAGTCCCAGCTGTCGCAAGTGTTTGTGATTGTCCTGGAGAATGCCTTGCTCGCGCTGCGCGACACACCCGCGCCTGTCTTGCGGGTGCGGTGTGAGCGCGCCGATGCGAGTCTCCAGGTCACCGTGGAGGACAACGGCCCCGGCATCCCTCCGGAGTTGCTCCCCCGGCTGTTCCAACCCTTCGTCACGGGGCGGCGTCGCGAAGGACCCAGGCCAGGAACAGGTCTGGGATTGGCGATTGCCCGGGGAATCCTGGAGCGTCATGGAGCTTCGGTGCGGGCCAGCCGCTCCGAGTCCCTGGGGGGCGCGAGCTTCGTGTTGACGCTTCCACAGTCGCAGCCTGTACCCCTATCCGTTGCCGCCTCCTGAAGTCATACTGTCCAAATGTAGACAGTTTGTCTCCTGGGTTTGCAGATGTCGCGGGAGTGCCGTGGCTGTGAGGAAAAGAGGTTGTCGGCAATAAAGCAGACCTGCCGCGTTCTCTGGTGAAAGGGAAGGAGGCGGCCATGAGGGCAAGGCCAAGATTGAGGGTGGTGGAGCCTCCGTCTGGAGTGCCGGGGACGGATTTCGAGGTCTTCGCTCGCCAGTTCCAACCCGTGTTGTTTGCCATTCTCAGGAAGTATTGTGTGGGTATCGAGCACGAGGTCGAGGACCTGGTGCACGATGTGTTGTTGCGTGCGCTGCTCCAGTGGGAGCACCTGAAGCATTGGGAGTCGTACAAGCAGCGCTTCTGGTTGGGGCGCGTCGCCGAGAACTGCTTCCTGGACCGGTGCCGTCGCAGGAAGAGCGAGGCGGACCGGCTGCGCAACCTGCTCGAGCTGCATGAAGAAGCCGAGCACATCGACGAAGCCGCGCAGGACGAGCTGTGGTGTCACGTCGGTGAAGACGACGTGAAGCGGGCGCTGGGCTTCCTCAGCCCCAGACTCCGTCTGACCTTCGAGCTGTACCTCCAAGGGATGTCCTATGCACGCATCGCTCGTGAGACTGGCGTATCGCCGGGGACGGTGGGAGCGCGCCTGCATCACGCCCGGTTGGAGCTACGAGAACTGCTGCGCGAGACGGCCGAGCGTCGACGCCGGGAGCGGGGGCGATGAGCGCCGATTGCAAGGACCTGCCTCGCTTCCTCGATGGACAGATGGACGCGGTGGAGCAGGGTGGGTTCCGTCAGCACCTGGGTGGGTGTGAGCGCTGCGAGGCGCGCTTCCGAGATGCGCTGCAACTGGAGCTGCTGGCGCACCAGGCGCTGCCCTCGCTCGCGCCGCCCATCGAGAAGCCGTCCGAGTCGACGGAGCGCAAGCGCTGGAGGCCTCGGCGGGGGGATGTCGGCTCCGGGTTCCGCGTGCTCGTCGCCTGCTTCGCGATGTTGCTGATATCTCCCAGCGCCAGCCACTGGAGCGGTGATGACCTGGCCTGGCTGGTGAAGGATGGCCCTCGCACGCTGGAGGCGCGGGTGACGTATCGCGCCGTGGATGCGCGTCATCAGCCCTTTGTCCCGGACCGGGGTGGACCCTGGGAGCGCCCCGGCGTCCCTTCGCTGCCGCTCCACGAGCTGTCGCGGATGGAGGCCCGAGGAGACCTGCACGGCATCGCCACCGCGTACCTGCTCCATGGCGCGCCCCGTCAGGCGCTGGCCTTCCTGAAGCGCCTGCCTCCCTCGGTGGACAGGGACTCTGATCTGGCGCTCCTGGCGCTGGAGCAGGCTCGGCAGGACGGGCCGCTCGACAGCCGGCATGCGCACCTGGAAGAGGCGCTGGAGCTGCTGTCGGAGGTGCTGCGCGTCGCGCCGCGACATCCCCAGGCCCTGTGGAACCGGGCGCTGACGCTGGCCGAGCTGGGGCTGACGCTCCAGGCGGCGGACTCGTTCGGTGAGGTCGCGAAGCTGGGGGAGCCGGGCTGGAGCGAGGAGGCCGCTTCCCGTGAGCGCGCCCTGCGGGAGTCCACGCTCTCTCGCGGGAGGGCCTGGAAGGACGCCTTCGCGGCGACGCGCGACTTGCTGACGGATGCGTCGGCGCCGCTGCCCGTGGCGGCGGTGAGGGACCATCCGGGCATCCTCCGGCTCGCCTTCTACGACGCGGTGCGCGCGGCGCCTCGACGGCAGGACGTGCTGCGGTTGCTGCCGCTGGCCCGGGCGCTGGACGAGCGCTACGGGGGGAGCGTCCTCCAGACGTGGCTGGCGCGCGTGGCGGAGCGGGACTTCACGCGACGGGGGCCCCTGGCGCGGAGGTATGCGCAGCTCGTGCTGGGGGCGCTGTCGCCCTCGGGAGCGGTGATGGAGGAGCTGCGCCGCTCGGGGGAGGATGACCTGTACCTGGGCGCGCTCGTGCTCGCGGGGTTCGCGCGACAGCCCGTGGACTCGGCGGCGCTGGTGCGACTGGCGCGGGCCTCCGAGGACCCGTGGATGCGGGTGTTCGGAGAGCTGGAGCTGGCGCGCGTGGACCAACGCGAGGGGCGCTGGTGGAACGCCGAGCAGCGACTGCTGGAGGCGCTGGACTCGTGCCAGAAGCAGGGCCTGGTGTATCGCTGCCTGGGCTTGGAGCAGGCGCTCACGGACCTGTACCTGGACCTGCACCGCCCCGCCGAGGCCTTCCAACATGCATGGAATGGCTGGAGCCGCGCGCAGGAGGCCCGCGAGTGGCGCTACGAGCAGGTGTTCCTCCAGGAGCTGGCGGACGTGGCGCGCTACCAGCACTCCTTCACCAGCGCCCGGGCCTATCTGGAGGAGTCGCTGGTCCGCATGCCGGAGGACTGCGCGCAGCGCACGCATGTGCACAGCAACGTGGCCTTGCTGGAGTGGCAGCGGTTCCGCCCGGAGGCTGCGCGCGAGTCACTGGAGCGGGCGCTGGAGTGCGAGCGGCCCCTGGGGATGACGGGCGCGCGGGTGTTGTCGGAGCTGGCCCGCTTCCAGCCCCGGCCGCATGACGGACATTGGCTGCGCCGCGCCCTGGCGGACCTGAGACAGGCGGGCGTCTCGCCGGGCCGCGAGGCGCTGCTGCTCGTCCTCGAGGGCCAGTTCGCGCTGGAGCAGTCGCATGACACGGGGCAGGCGCTGCTCTGGCGGGGCGTGTCGATGGCGGAGCACCTGCCGGACAGTGTCGATGCGCGCAAGGCCCTGGCCTTCGGCTACTCCGCCCTGCTGTCCGAGGCGGGGCGCGCCGGGGCCTGGCACGAGGCCCTGTCGTTGATGGCGCGCGAGCTGAGCGTCGAGCCCGCTCCCACCCGCTGTCTGTTGGCGGTGTCGCTCCAGCACGAGCGCACCCTGGTGCTCGCGCGGGGACCCGGTGGTGAGCTGAAGGGGGCGTACTCCACGGGGCGACGGGTGCCGCTGCGAGACGACGCCTCGGGGCTGGTGCCCGATGAACTCTTGAAGGAGCTGACGGGCTGCGAGCACGTGGACGTGTTGACCCGTCCTCCTGTGCACGGGCTCACCGGGTTGCTGCCGGGCGAGCTGGCGTGGAGCTATCGGGTGGGACGTGGTGGGCGCCCCACGCCGGCGCAGGGTGGGGGCTCCAGCCACCTGGTCATCACGGAGGTGGCGAGCCCGCCCGCGCTGAGATTACCGAAGCTGGGGGCGCTGACCGCGCCGCGCGTGCCGGACCCGTGGCGTGTGGAGCTCCGGGGCGGGGAGGCCACGCCGTCGCGCGTGGCGAGAGAGATGGCGGATGCGTCCGAGATTGAAATCCACACCCATGGGCTGTTCAGCGCCTCCTTGTCGGATGCGTCGATGGTGGTGCTCGCACCGGATGCGGATGGCGACTACGCGCTGAGCGCCGACAGGGTCCGTCAGACGCGCTTGAAGCACGCGCCGCTGGTGCTGCTGGCCACGTGTGGCGCGGCGAGGACGGCGCCGTTTCCGCACGAGTCCTACAGCCTGCCCGTGGCCTTCATCTCCGCGGGCGCGAGCGCGGTGCTGGCCGCCTCCGTGGAGATTCCCGACTCGGCGGGGGCCTTCTTCGAGAAGGTGCGTGAGCGCATCCGCGCGGGCACGCGTCCGTCCGTGGCGCTGAGGGATGCGCGCGCGCTGTGGCTGCGCGAGCACCCCGATGACGCGCGGTGGCTGTCCCACGTCCTCCTCTTCGAGTGAGCGCCTGTCCAGGCGCGCCTCGGGGGTTGTGACGTTGGAGGTTTCCGGCAACAAGCAGGACGTCGTGCGTTCTATGGCTTGAGGGCCGCTGGTGCCCCGCATCTTGCGGGAGGGACGGCGGACCCCAGGAGCCGTGCGACATGACGAGCTGCATGAGCGATGCGAAGCCGGCGGAGGAGACCCCTGCCCTGCAAGGGCCGGCGGTGAGCGGGGCGGCGGTTCCGAAGAAGGCGCCCGTGGTGGAGTCCGACGCGCCGCGAGACTCCGTCGTCCCCCCGCCGGAGTCGGCGCGTCCCGATGTGCGAGACCCTCCGCCCACCGGTCCTCCGGGCTGAGCGAGTCACTCGCGACGGCGCGAGGTCCTCGCCGATGCGCCGTCCGTGGGACCTCCATGCAGTCGAGGGAGGCCGCAAGACGCGGTGTCCTCCAGGTGGCGGGTCGACTCCGCCCTGGGGGCTGCAACGGTGTCGGGGAGGCGGCGGAAACCGGCGTGGCTGCGTCGGTTTCCGGACGGCGACCCAAGGATTCCGGGTGGCTGCGTTTCGAGTGGGCGTGGAAGGAGGGCGAGGGGTCGATGAGGGACCATCGCAATGCCTCGGTGAAGCGATTCACCGTGGCCTACAGTGCCGCCGTGGCACACGAAGGCTTTGAAGAGTTCGCTCAGCGCGTCAGGCCCATGCTCGTGGCCCTGGCGAGGCGTCTGTGCGGCCAGGGTGGTATCGACCCGGAGGATCTGGCGCAGGAAGCGCTTGTCCGGGCGCTCGTCCACCATGCCACCTTGTCCGCGCAGCCAGAGCCCGTGTACCGGGCGTGGCTGTGCCGGGCGCTCACCAATCACTTCCTGGACCAGTGCCGCAAGCGCAGGACGGAGCTGCTGGAGCAGGAGCGCCGGGACATCCGGCTCGTGCGAGAGGACGTGGAGTCTCCCGACGCCAGGACGGGGGAGATGTGGGAGCGCATCACCGACGCGGACCTGGTCCAGGCCATCTCCCGGCTGCCCAATCCGCGCGTGCGTGAGGCGTTCGAGCTGCACGCCACGGGACTGCGCTACCGGGCCATCGCCCAGCGCATGGGGGTGCCCGAGGGCACCGTGGGGAGCTGGCTGTTCCAGGCGCGCAAGGAGCTGCGCGAGCTGCTGATGCCGCTGACGGACGGCGGAGGGCTGGTATGAGCCCTCCGTGTCATCGGTTGTATCTGTTCCTGGATGGCGAGTTGCCCCCGGTCGACGAGGAGAACTTCCGCCACCACCTGGCCCGCTGCGCGATGTGCGCGTCCGGGTTGCATGAGGCGATGCAGCTGGAGCTGCTCGGCTTCCAGGCGCTCCACCCGGAGGGGCTTCCTCTCCAGGATGAGGAGGAGGTCGAGGAGGAGGCGCCTCGCTACGAGTCGCCTCCGGCGTGGCCCGCGCCGCCCTGGCCGAAGCCGGTGTGGCACCAGCGGCTGCGCTCGATGTTGCCCGCGCGGCGGGCCCCAGTGGGCTGGTGGGCCGCGGGCGCGGTGGCGCTGGGGCTGCTGGTGCTGGTGCTGGCCGTGCCTCGCGGGCGGGACACGCCGCCAGAGGTGTGGACGGCGCATCCGGCGCAGCGCGCGTTGGAGGCACGGGTCGCCTATGCGCGGGCGGACGGGTATCGGCGCTACGTGCCGATGCGCGCCGGGCCCGAGGCTCCCGTGGTGACGACGCCCCTGCCGCTGCGCGAGCTGGCGGAGCTGGAGGACCGGGGGGATTTGCACGGCATCGCCGCCGCGTACCTGGTGCGACGGGACGTGCGGCAGGCGGCGGACTTCCTGCGGCGGACTCCCGCGTCGTTGGACCGTGACAGCGACCTGGCGGTCATCGCGCTGGAGCAGGGCCGCCGCGAGGACGCGCTGGAGTTGCTGGAGGCCGTGTTGCGCAAGTCTCCGGACCATCCGCAGGCGCTGTGGAACCGGGCGCTGGTGCTGCGGGAGCTGGGGCTGACGCTCCAGGCGGCGGAGGCCTTCGACGCGGTGGCGAAGCAGGGAGAGGCCGGGTGGAGCGAGGAGGCCCGGGTGCGCTCCCAGGCGCTGCGCAGCGAGACGCTCCTGCGCTCGCGGGACTTCCACGACGCCCGGGCGGCGGCGCAGAACCTGGCCACGCTGGAGGGTGCGCGGCTTCCCCTGGATGAGGCCCGCCGCTTCCCGGGTGTGGTGCGGCTGGCCTTCTATGACGCCTTGAGGGCCGCGCCCACGCGAGAGGCGGCGCTGCGACTGCTGCCGCTCGCGGAGGTGCTGGACGAGGTGCAGGGCAGCGCCACGCTGCGAGACACCGTGCACGCTGTCTCACGCGCGGACTTCCAGCGGCGCGGTCCGCTGGCGCGCGAGTACGTGCGGCTCTTGCGCGACGAGCACCCCACGCCGGAGGCCTATCTGGAGACGCTGCGGCGCTCCGGCGAGGATGACCTGTACCTGGGTGCGCTCGTGTCGCGTGACGCGGTGGCGAGCCACCTGGATGACTTCGTGCGCATCGCCCGGGCGGGAGGAGACCCGTGGCTGGTGCTGCTCGCCGAGCGCGAGCTGTCCGTGCGCGAGGAACTCCAGGGTCAGTGGTGGAAGGCGGAGCAGCGGCTGCGCGCGGCGCTGGCGTCGTGCTCGGGGCGGGGGCTGGCCTACCGGTGCGCCACGCTGCGACGACGGCTGGCGGACCTCTTCGTGCGCCTGCACCGTCCGGCCGATGCGCTGGAGGAGGCGCGTGACGGCTGGCGCCTGACGCGGGAGCTGGGCGAGTGGAACCTGGAGCAGCAGTTCCTCCAGGAGATGGCGCAGATTGCCCGCTATCGCCACAGCGCGGCCAGCGCGCGGGCCTTCCTGCGCGAGTCACTGGCCCGCATTCCCGATGAGTGCGAGCAGCGCACGTACGCGCATCGCAACCTCGCCATGGTGGCCTGGGCCGACTTCCGTCCGGACGAGGCCCGCGAGGAGCTGGAGCAGGCCACCCGCTGCGGACGGCCCCTGGGCATGTCGGGCGCGTGGGTGCTCTCGTATCTGGCCCGCCATGGCGCGGAGGTCCGCGACGAGGATCTGCTGCGGCGCACGCTCGACGAGCTGCGGCGCGGCTCGCGCACGGCGGGTGAGCTGGCGATGCTCACCTTCCTGGAAGGGCAGTTCATGCTGGAGCGCGAGCGCGCGTCGGGCCGGGAGCTGCTCCACGGCGCCATCGACGCGGCGGAGTCGCTCCCCCGGGACGTGGACGCTCGCAAGGCGCGAGGCTTCGCGTACGGCGTGCTGGTGAGCGACGCGGGCCGCTCGGGCGTCCAGGAGCAGGTGCTGGAGCTGATGGGGCAGGCGCTGCGCGTGCCCGCTCCGGAGCGCTGTGTGCTGGCGGTATCCGTGGACCACGAGCGCACGGTGGTCACCGTGCGCGACGCGGAGGGCTCGCTGGCGGGCGTCTATGACGACCAGCGCTCCACGCCCCTGCATGGGACGGCGGAGGGCCTGGTTCCTCCGCGCCTGGTGGCGGCGCTCCGGGGCTGTGAGCACGTGGACGTGCTGGCCCTGCCGCCCGTGCATGGCCTTCCCGGACTGCTGCCCGCGGACCTGGCGTGGAGCTACCGCGTGGGCCGGGGAGGGCCCGCTCCCGAGGCGCACGGCCCTGTCGGGCGCCACCTCGTCGTCACGGGCGTGGAGGCGCCGCAGGCGCTCGGGCTGGAGAAGCTCTCTCCCCTGGAAGGGCCCCGAGTGCCGGACCCGCTGCGCGTGGAGCTGCGCGGCGCCGGAGCCACCCCGTCGCGCGTGCTGCGGGAGATGGCCCAGGCGCGCGAGATTGAAATCCACACGCACGGCCTCTTCAGCCCGGAGCTGTCGGACAGCTCGCTGCTGGTGCTCGCTCCGGAAGAGGACGGGCGGTACGCGCTCGCGGCGGCCCAGGTGCGCGAGCAGCCACTGCTCGGCGCGCCCCTCGTCCTGCTCGCGGCGTGTGGCGCCGCTCGGGCCGCGCCGTTCCTGCACGAGCCGGTGAGCCTGCCGGTGGCCTTCATCGAGGCGGGGGCACGCACGGTGCTCGCCTCCACCGGTGACATCCCCGACACGGCGGGGCGCTTCTTCGAAGCCGTGCGCGAGCGCATCCGCGCGGGGGCCCCGGCCGCCCGGGCCCTGCGTGACGAGCGCCTGGCGTGGCTGGCCCGTGAGCCGGCCGCGACGTGGCCCGCCCAGGTCCTCCTGTTCGAGTGACGTGGCGGAGCGTCTTCAAGGATTCCGACCCCCCGCGTTCTGAAGGTGACGCTTGCGTCCACGTGATGGCGCGTCGTGCCTTGAAACGTCGAACAGGGGGGGATTCACACATGAAGAACTCGAGCTTGGGGAAGCCCGGCGCGGACATCATCGCCCAGGAGATTCCGGACCCACCGCCGGAGCGGGACAGGGGCCTGCGCGCACCCGGGGAGGAGGCCACGCCCGTCTTCTCGGCGAAGCTCTCCATCCCCCCGCCTCCTCCGGTGGAGTCGTCAACCGTGAGCGACGAGCGCTGAAACAAGTAACAGCCGTTTCATGGCTCTCCTGAATTTCGAGAGAGTTGCATGTTTTTCGGGGCGTTCTCGGGGGAGGCGCTCCGAATTTTTTTGAACAAGGACGCTCAAGGAAAAAGGCTCGAAACGTATTTCAGAAGGAAGAGGGCGGCGACGGGGGAGTACGGCTGCTTCGACTGCATCGCGACAGGGGGGAGTGATGTTCCGAAGTGACGCACGGGGCCATGGGAACTCCCATGGGATGTGGGCACCGGAGGATGGGCGGGGTTCGGGTGGGGGCGCCTGGGGGGCGCTGGCGGAGGGGGGCGAGCGGGAGTCGGGTGGGGGGAGTCGGGCGGGGGGGGCTTTCTTCGGGGGGGATGAGCAGGAGCAGGAGGGCTCGCGGACGGAGCTCCTCCTGGATGACGACCTGGATTTTCAGATCGCCAGTTATTGAGTTTCACGGCGCGAGGGTTCGGGGAAACGCATCACGCTGGCGGCTGACGTCGGGGGACGCCAGCCACCTCAATCGGATGGCGTCGTAGTGGTGGGGGAGACGACGCGTAGGCCTTGACGGTCGCGGGGGGGCGTCATCTGAAGAGGGCCAGGTGCGGCGGACGAGGGTGCAGGTGGCAGGACGCGCCCCAGGTCCTCCGCCTCCGGAGTCTCCAAGGGCTCCGGGGGTGGGGGACTTCGGCGAACGGCGCGCTGGGGCTAGGGTGGGGTTCCAGCTCGACTCGGAGTCCCGCATGACCCTTCTGAAGTGGGCGGCCTTGCCGCTCTTGTTCCTGTCCGCCTGTACCGGTGCCCGGTGCGCCGAGCGGGCCGACGAAGCGCCTCGCCTGTTGCCCATGTCCCAGCAGATCTCGCTGCGGGAGGACTGGCTGGACAAGCGCCATGGCCTGCTGCTGGAGATGATGCGGCGGCACGGCGTGGGCATGTGGATCGTCGTCAACGAGGAGTTCCACGATGATCCGCTGACGCAGTTCGTGGCGCCGCCGCGTCCGTACGCGGGCAACCGGGACATCTTCGTCTTCGTGGACGCAGGCACGGAGGGCCTGAAGCGCGTGGCGCTGACGGGCTACGCGGAGGAGTCCATCCTCAAGTTCTTCGAGGCGCCCGAGGAGGGCCAGTCCGCCCCCGAGGCCTTGAAGTCGCTCGACGCGCGCTACCACCCCAAGGCGATTGCGCTGGGCATCGGCGGCAAGCGGGGCGTCACGCGCAGCCTGACGAAGGATGCCTATGCCTACCTGGTGGACGCGTTCGGCGCGGAGGCGGAGGCGCGCTTCGTGAGCGCGGCGCCCCTCATTGAAGAGTACCTGGACACGCGGCTGCCCGAGGAATGGGAGCCTTACAAGGGGATGGTGGAGCTGACGGACGCCATCGTGAAGGAGGCCTTCTCCTCGAAGGTCATCGTGCCGGGGAAGACGACGGTGGGGGACGTGCGCCGCTGGCTCTACGACAGGTTGGGGACGCTGGGCCTGAGCACGTGGTTCCAGCCGGACATGCGCGTGCAGCGCAAGGGCGGCATCCCCGCGAAGTCCCGAGGCTTCCTCGCGGTGGCGAAGGAGGACCTGGTCATCGAGCGCGGCGACCTCATCCACGTGGACTTCGGCATCAGCTACCTGGGGCTGCACACCGACTGGCAGAAGATGGCCTATGTGCTGCGCGACGGTGAGACGGACGCGCCCGCGGGTCTGAAGAACGCGCTGTCGAACACGAACGCGCTCCAGGACGTGTTGATGTTGAAGGCCTCCCGGCCGGGCCGCTCGTCCGCGGACGTGTATGACGAGGTGATGGCGGAGATGAAGGCGCGCGGAATCGAAGCGCAGGTGTACAGCCATCCCCTGGGCAACCACGGCCACGCGCTGGGGGCGTCCATCGACTTCCGCTCGTCCACGCGCAAGGAGGACGCGCCGAAGCTACTGCGAGAAGGCTCATACATCGCCATCGAGCTGAACACGTCCACGCCGGTGCCGGAGTGGGACGGGCAGAAGGTGGCGGTGATGGAGGAGGACCCGGCCTACCTCACGCACGAGGGCTGGAAGTTCTTCGTGCCGCGTCAGGAAGCCTTCTACCTCATCAAGTAGCGGGGCCTTTCAGAAGGCCACGCCCATCCCCAACCCCAGTGCCCACATGCGTGAGGCGCTGGGCGCGGGGCTCGACTCGGGAGCCCCCAGGTCGATGCGCACGCCCGCCCGGGCGAACGCGGGCCCGAGGCGCGCGCGGACGAACGGCTCCAGGGAGAGCTGGGAGTCCTCTCCGTCCCACGTCGCCTCGGTGAGGTGGGGCGAGACGACCTGGGCGCGCACGCCGGGCTCGAGCATGCCGAGCCCGAGCGAGGCCTCCGCGCTGGCCTGAGCGACGAGGTGGGTGTCGCGCGCGGAGCGGGACACGGGCATGAGCATGCCGAGCGCCACGTCCGCGCGGAGCTGGAAGCCGGGCAGGTCGATGCCCACGGCCATGGGCAGGACGACGGAGGTTGTATCGAGCGCCCACAGCCATGGGTCCGCCAGCCCGCGCACGGCGGCGGCGGTGGCGTAGTTGACGCCTTCCGTCTCAACCCTCCGAGCGTCGGTGACGCCAGCGTCCTCATGTCGTGCCAGTGGCAGGGCGACGCCCGCGCCGATGCGGACGAACAGGCTGTCATCCGCGAACGTGCGGACATGGTGCAGACCCACGAGCAGGTTGGATGAGCCCAGGTGGCTCATGGACCCCTCCACGCCGCCCTCGGGTTTCAGCGCGGTGTAGGGCAGCCCCCAGTCGAGCCGGAGCTGGCCATGCTCGGAGACACGGAAGCCAGCGGCCACGGTGGGCGAGACGTGCCGAGTGGAGACGTGCCGCAGCCTGGGCGCGGAGGAGAGGGTGACGGCGGTGGAGAGGAAGTTGTCGGGCTCGCGCACCTGCGCCCCGGCGCGCATCCCGGTCAGGAGCAGGGCGGTGGCGATGAGCCACGCGGCGCTCCAGCGGCGAGGCACGAGGGTGCGGTGAGGCGTAGGCATGGCGATGGTCCCGTCGAAGGCCCGTCCGGCTCACGGCCCCCCTTCTTCGTGGAACACCGATGAAGACGCCGAGCGTCACCACCCTTGAGGCGGGGGCGTGCTTTTTCCGCGCCGCCCTCGGCTTCGTCAGTCCGGGCCCGCCATCCCGCTGACGTCGGCCCAGGTGAGGCCGAAGCGCGCGAGGTACTTCTTGAGGCGGTCCGCGTCGTTGACGCTCGCCTTCCTCGCGCGGGATTGGGAGAACAGCACGCGACCGGCTTCGGACAGCGAGCGCACGCCCTGGCAGACGCCCAGCACGTCCGCGAGCTGCACGCGGTCGAACCTGTCCAACTCCTGGGCCAGCGCCTCCCCCAGCACCTCGGCGACGCGGTCCCCGGCCCCCGAGGGTTGCAACGGCCCGGGGCGCGAGCCACCCGTGCGCCACTGCGCGCGCAGCCGCTCCAGCTCCTCGTCCACCACGTCGCGGGTGATGCGGCCACCGGGCGCGAGCGTGGCCATGCGCAGCACCGCGGCGTTGAGGTCCCGGAAGTTGCCCGACCAGCGCGCATCGGGCGAGGTCGCGAAGCGCAGGAAGCGCTCCTGGGCCTCCTTGTTGAAGGTGATGCGCGCGCCCATCGCCTCGGAGGCCTTGTCCAACTCGTAGAGGAGGTTGGGCGGGATGTCCTCCGGCCGCTCTCGCAGCGCGGGCAGTCGGAAGGTCCACAGGTTGATGCGCGCGAGCAGGTCTTCCCGGAAGCGCCCCTGCTCGACGTCCACCTGCAAGTCCCGGTTGGTGCCGGCGATGAGCTGGAAGTCGCTCTCGACTTCCCGGTCCGAGCCCACGGGCAGGAAGCGCTTGTCCTCCAGCGCCCGCAGCAGCATGGCCTGCTCGTCCGCCCCCAGCTCCCCAATCTCATCCAGGAACAGCACGCCGCCGTGGGCCTGTCTCAGCAAGCCGGGCCGGTCCTGGAGTGCCCCGGTGAAGGAGCCCTTCACGTGGCCGAACAGCGCGGACATGGCGCCGTCGCCGCGCAGCGTGGCGCAGTTGAGGTCCACGAACGGTCCGCTGACGGTGCCTCGCGACTTCTTCAGCGTGTAGACGCGCCGGGCGAGCTGGGACTTGCCCGCGCCGGTGGGGCCGGTGATGAGCAGCGGGGCCCGCGACTGGGTGGCCACCTGCTCGATTCGCTCGATGATGCGGTTGAAGGCGGCGTTGCGCGTGTCGATGCCGGCCTTGAGGAAGGACAAGCCCTCGCGCTGCTCCTGCTGGAAGCGCGTGGCCAGGGTGTCGTAGCGCGACAGGTCCAGGTCGATGAGCGTGTGCGTGCCAGCGCCCGTGCCCGTCTTGTCCCGGCCCGCGGGGGACAGCTGCACCAGCCGGCCGGGGATGAGCCGGCTCTCCACCAGCAGGAACATGCAGATCTGCGCGATGTGCGTGCCCGTGGTGATGTGGACGAGATAGTCCTCCTCCTCCGGGTTGAAGGGATACGCGCGCACGTAGTCGAGCAGCGCGCCGTAGGTCTCCTCCAAATCCCACGGGTTGCGAATCTCCAGCGGCCGGGCGCGCACGGACGTCTCCGGAGACACCTGGCGGATGTCTCCCACCAGCGTGGCCGCGAGCGCCGCCGCGCCAGGAGGGTGCAGCAGCTCCAGCCGGTGCACCACCAGGTCGTCCTGCTGGCACAGCGCCACCGTGGGGCGCCACTTGCTCCACCGCCCCGGGCCCTGGCCCGTGTCCAGCGTCGTCCCGAGCATCCCAAGGACCACCGTCTGCTTCGCCCGTGTCTTCGCCATTCGAATAGGACTTTATCCCAAGGGATAGGGATGACCAGCCGCTTCGGGGCGCTTCCCTCGGGAGGAGGGTTGGCACGCCGGCTGCTCTACGTCCCTCCGTGCCCGGGAAACAGAGCCCGGGCGAACGACCGAAAGGTGAAGGCCATGGAGCGCAACAAGGTGAGCTACGAGGTGCTGTCGGACGAGGCGGGTCGCCCCATCAAGTCGTGGACGATGGGAGTGCCGTTCGAGGACGAGGCCAAGAAGCAGCTCCGGAACCTGCGTGGCCTGCCTTTCATCCACAAGTGGGTCGCGGTGATGCCGGACGTGCACCGCGGTTACGGTGCGACCGTGGGGAGCGTCGTCCCGACGGTGGGCGCGGTGGTTCCGGCGGCGGTGGGTGTGGATATCGGCTGCGGGATGATCGCCGTGCGCACGACGCTGCGTGCGGACCAGCTCCCGGACTCGCTGCGTGGGGTGCGCTCGGCCATCGAGCGGGCGGTGCCGCATGGCCGCTCGGATAACGGGGGCCGCAACGACGTCGGCGCGTGGCGCGTGGCTCCGGCCTCGCATCAGCAGGTGTGGTCGCGGTTGATGGAAGGGTATGACCGCATCGTCGCCAAGCACCCTCGCATCGGCCGTGGGCCGGAGCTGGCGCACCTGGGTACGCTCGGGACGGGTAACCACTTCATCGAGCTGTGCCTGGACGAGTCGGATGGCGTGTGGCTGATGTTGCACTCCGGTTCGCGTGGCGTGGGTAACCGTATCGGCAGCTACTTCATCGAGCTGGCGAAGGAGGACATGCGCCGCTGGCATATCAACCTCCCCGACGCGGACCTGGCGTACCTGCCGGAGGGGACGGAGCACTTCGATGACTACGTCTTCGCGGTGAGCTGGGCGCAGGACTTCGCGGCGATGAACCGCGAGCTGATGCTGCGAGGCGCGGTGGATGCGTTGCAGTTGAGCGGTGAGCTGCCTCCGTTCTCGCTGTCCGAGTCGGCGGTGAACTGCCACCACAACTACGTGTCGCGTGAGCATCACTTCGGGAAGAACTGCTTCGTGACGCGCAAGGGCGCGGTGCGGGCGCGAGAGGGTGACCTCGGCATCATCCCCGGCAGCATGGGGGCGCGTTCGTACATCGTCCGAGGGAAGGGAAACGCGGACAGCTTCCATTCCTGCAGCCACGGCGCGGGCCGGGTGATGTCGCGTGAGGCGGCGAAGAAGCGCTTCACGCTGGAGGACCACGCGAAGGCGACGGAGGGCGTGGAGTGCCGCAAGGACGTGGACGTGATTGACGAGACGCCGGCGGCGTACAAGCCCATCGATGCGGTGATGGCGGCGCAGTCGGACCTGGTCGAAGTGGTCCACACGCTGAAGCAGGTCGTCTGTGTGAAGGGGTAGCCGAAGGACAACGACAACCCCCAACACGCGAGGTGGCCATGCCGGGATGACGACACCGAGGCGCCCGTTCCCCCCAAGAGGCCGAAAGGCCGCCAGAGTGGGGGAGCGGGCTCCGCTATTTGGGGAAGGGTGTCAGAATGCCGGGGCGGGGCCGTGAGGCGTGGGAAAAGCAGGAGACGACACACATGCTGCGCATCGATGGTTCCAGGGGAGAGGGCGGCGGCCAGGTGCTGCGCACGTCGCTGGCGTTGTCCTTGGTGACGGGGACGCCCTTCACGATGACGAACATCCGCGCGGGCCGCGCGAAGCCGGGCCTGCTGCGACAACACCTGACGGGCGTGAAGGCCGCCGAGGCAGTGGGCGCGGCGGAGGTCTCCGGCGCGGAGCTGGGCTCGAAGGAGCTGACGTTCCGTCCGCGCGCGCTGACGGCGGGCAACTATCACTTCGCGGTGGGCACGGCGGGCAGCGCCACGCTGGTGTTGCAGACGGTGCTCCCCGCGCTGCTGGCCGCATCCGAGCCGTCCACGCTGATGTTGGAGGGGGGAACGCACAACCCGGCGGCGCCGCCGTTCGACTTCCTCACCCGCGCGTATCTGCCGATTCTGCGCAAGCTGGGGCCAGACGTCGCGGCCACGCTGGAGCGTCCCGGCTTCTTTCCGGCGGGTGGCGGGAAGTTCCGCGTGGACGTGCGGCCCGGGCCGATGAAGCCCCTGTCACTGCTGGAGCGCGGGCGGGTGCTGCGCCGCGACGCGAAGGCGGTGGTGGCGATGATTCCCTTCGACGTGGCGAAGCGGGAGATGGAGACGGCGGGCGCGCTGCTCAAGTGGCGTCCGGACGAGCTGCGGGTGGAGGAACTCAAGCGCACCACGGGACCGGGCAACGTGCTGGTGGCGGAGGTGGAGAGCGAGCACGTCACGGAGGTCTTCACGGGCTTCGGAGAGCGTGGCAAGCGCGCCGAAGTCGTCGCGGAGGAGGTTGCCAGCGAGGTGAAGCGCTACCTGGATGCGGAAGTCCCGGTGGGCGAGCACCTGTGCGACCAGCTGCTCCTGCTGTTCGCGCTGGCGCGAGGCGGGGAGTTCCGCACGCTGCCGCTGGATGGGCACTCGGTGACGCAGCTGGAGACGATGGCGCACTTCCTCGATGTGAAGGTGGACGTGCGCGAGGTGTCTCGCGAGGTGCGGGAGGTGGTGGTGCGCGGCTGAGCAGGCCGTCGAGCGCGTCCTCCAAGTGGTTGCCGCACCTGGGGGACGCGCTCACGTCACGTGGCTGCTGAAGGTGTCACTGTCCGGTGCGCAGGTACTCGATGGCGCGCAGCAGCTCCGGGTCTCGACCGGTGGCGATGTCCGAGGCGGTGGGAGCCACCTCGATGTCGGGGACGATGCCGATGCCGTGGAAGCGCTCGCGGTTCTGGTGGAGGACCTCCATGCTGGTGAAGCACGCTGACATGAGGCCCGGCAGCAGCAGGTAGGTGATGTTGCCGTTGGTCCCCGCGCTGCGGCGACCCACCACCGTCACCCGCTGGGCGCCCTTCAGCATGATGGAGAAGTTCTCCGCCGCCGACACCGTCCCAGGCCCCACCAGCAGGACGATGGGGCCCGCATAGGAGGGGTTTGACTGCGGCTGACGGGTGTGGATGCTGTCGAACATCTCGAAGGCGTCAGGCCCCGTCCAGACGGGGTACCGGAAGATGGGCGACTGGAACGGCGCGGGGACGAGCCGCTCCGCAATCTGATAGTTGCTGACGCCCGGATAGCCGCGCATGTCCACCACGAGCCCTTGCGCGCCCTGGGCCCCGGTCAGTGCCGTCAAGAAGGCCGCGGGTGTGTTGAGAACCTCACTGGCCAGGTTGAGGTAGTGCAGCTCCGGTGCGCCGAGGTCCGCGAGGCTCCCCGCGCCTCGCAGCGACGCGGGGCCACTCACCTGGCGCAGCGCCGCCACTGGCTGGGGCTGTACTTGCACCGAGCGCACCGTGCCATCCACGGCGCGAAGACCGAAGGTGGTGGGACCCTTGAGTGGGAGGAGCCGGCGGACCACCACGTTGTGCAGGTAGCCCGGGGTGGCGGCGGAGGCATGGGCCTTCTCCTCGGCCAGCCACGCGGACATCGGTGTTCCTCCCACGCTCACCACCGTATCGCCTGGGTGGACGTCGGGCAGCGCGGAGCGGCGGATGACGGGCTCTCCCGAGACTTCTTCCAGCGCGACGGGGAAGTAGCCGGCGGGGGCATCGGAGTTCCAATCATCGACGAAGCCGTGGCCATCCTTGAGGACCTCATTGAACCGTTGCAGGAGCCGGTGCGTCTGTGAGCTCTGGGTGACGGGGGTGGCATCGACCAGGGCCAGGGTCTCCATCAGCCGCGCGTCGATTCCGTCACCCACCACGTGGAAGTAGGGGAAGAACAGGCGGGTGGCGCCGTGAAGGATGAGCAGGTCGGCGCGGGCGATGCCGGAGGATGCGCCAGGGGGAGGCGTGTCCTCGAACGGGATGCGCTCGGACGGAGCCTTGCGTACGACAGGCGCGGTGCGGTCCACGGGGGCGGGCGTGCCGAGCAACGACGTGAGGGAGCTCGCTCGCGCCGAGGTGGGCAGGTCCGTGGTGGCGCCACTCAGTCCCAGGATGGACAGCGACAGGTCCGGAGCGAGGACGTCGGGAATCGGGCCCTGGCTGTCCTCCAGCCGCGAGGTCCGGATGAGCAGCCCTCTGGCACTCACGGGCATCCACCGGGATTCGGCGACGCTCGTGTGGACCGGCGCTCCGACGAGCCAGGCTCGCTGGGCCATCCGCAGGTCCACCGCGAAGCGCGCGGCGGCGGGCGCCAGCGCGGGCCCGGTGAGCAGCGCGACGGGAAGCTGCGCGTGTCCTGTCGCCGCGTGGGGCGCTGGCGTGCGCGCGTCGATGAAGTTCCGATAGACGTTGTAGTACGACATCTCGTCCATCATTCCGAGGTGCCCCCGGACGCGCTCCGTCAGTCGGGTGACGGGCGCGGTGCTGGCCACGCCGATGGCTCGGGCCAGGGCCTCTTCCAGTCGCGGGTCCTGGGGAAGGTTGCGCAGGTCGATGACCACCGCGCGCGTGTGACGTGGAAGGGTGAGCGGGCCCGTGCCGGGACGGACGAAGGCGATGGGGCCCAGGGCGAGGACTCGGGCGGGCGCCAGTGATTGCGATGAGACGTCCAGGGCACAGACGGACTCCATCATGTCCGCGTAGCTCGTGGTGGCCGCGTCCCAGTCCACCGTGAGTCCCTCGAGCGCGGCGGCGAGGGACAGGTCCGTGTCGACGTAGTTGGGGCCCGCGCCGAAGAAGCGTGCCTGCGCGTGAGCGGCGGACATCGCGACGGGGGCGGGTAGCGCGCTCGCTGGACCGGCACTGCCATTTCCGCACCAGGTTTCGGAGGACGGATGCGACTGTGCCCCGGCACTTCCTCCCAGCAGTGCGAGGAGGCTGGCGGTGAGGACGGGGTGGTGACGGAACGAACGCGCACGGGTGGCGCCGTCGTCGACAATGCGACGGAAGAACGACTTGCTCATGGGGCTCTCCAGACCTGGCCGGAATGGCTCATCAGGTCGCGGAGGGAACGCGAGGCTTCGCGGCGCAATATCGCCACGTGTTTGCAGCGGTATCGCGTGACAACTATTCCCGAGCCCGCGTGGAGTCCTGACGACAGGCCCCCGGGTGCGGGTGACTCACCCGGGATGGCGTTCTTCAGGGCGAGCCTTCGCGGTGTCCAGTCCATGCTTGCCTGGAGTCCCGCCGGGCACCCGGGAATGAAGTCCTCCAGACTGGCGAGAGTACGGGCCGCGCGACAGTGGAGGGACGGAGGACATGCGTCGCAATGGCCGAGGTTCCCGAGGTCGAAATCATCGCCCGTGACTTGCGACAGGCTGTTGTCGGCCGGCGCATCACGGACGTGGAAGTGCTCGCTCCGCAGGCGGTCCGCTTCCCATCCCCACCGGAGTTCGTCTCCGCGCTGCGAGGCCGGCTCATCACCGGTGCTCATCGTCGGGCGAAGTTCATCCTCCTGTCGCTGGAGGACGGACAGACGCTCGCGGTCCACTTCATGCTCTGGGGCTCGTTGTCATTGAGGCCCGTGGGCAGTGAGCGTCCACCCGAGAGTCTGGTGGTCCTGAAGCTCGACGCGGATGAGGAGCTCTGGCTCACGGACACCCTGGGTTACGCGCGCATGGCGGTGGCCCGCGCCACCGAGCTGAGCACGCGCCTGAAGCTGGAGGAGCTGGGGCCGGAGGTGCTCGATGCGGACTTCACCGTGGACCACCTGGCGAGTCGGCTGTCACGTCGCAGGAGTCCCCTCAAGACGGTGTTGCTCAGCCAGCGTGTCATCGCGGGGCTGGGGAATCGGGACGCGGATGAGAGCCTGTGGAAGGCGGGGTTGGACCCCCGTCGCCTGGCAACATCGCTCACGCGAGAAGAGCTGACGCGGCTGCATCGCTCGATGCGCGAGGTGCTCGAAGAGGGCCTGTCGCTGCGAGGCACGCAGCGGGACTTGTTCGGGGTGAAGGGTCAGGCGAGGCACCGGCGCAATGTCTTCGAGCGCACCGGAGCGCCGTGTCCGAGCTGTGGCACGCCCATCACCCACGAGCGCGTCGGAGGCCGCAACACGCACTGGTGCGCCCGGTGCCAACCCGAGTCAGGAACACCCTCTGGACCGACGCAGGGGTTGTTGCTGTAAGCCCCCGTCAGGAGGAGGCCATTGCCTCTTCTTGTCCCTCGCAGCAGGAGGAGCGGGCCACCCCGCTGCACTCCCTCCCGCTCCGCTGTTATGAAGCAGGTGTGTCCGACGTCACCGAGTCCACACCGTCGCCGCTCGACTCCGCGCTGGCCCGAGCCAGTGAGGAGCTGGGGCTGCCCAGCTACTACCAGTCCTGTGTGCGCCCGCTGCTGCGCAACCCCGAGGGCCGTTGGCCCCGGTGCTGTGGCGGCGGCTGCGAGCCGTGCGCCCAGACGCTCATCCAGGTGGCCATGCGCACCCTGGAGATCCTGGGCACGCCGCGCCAGGCCCCCCTGCCGGACTGAGGCCACGCCATGGCGCCCGCCCATCCCCTGCTGCTCGTCGACGACGACTCCGCCTTCCGAAAGGTCTACGGCGGCCTGCTGCGCGACGCGGGTTACGAGGTGGTGGAGGCGGGAGACCGTCCCTCCGCTCGCGCCGCCTTCGAGGCGCGCCCCTTTCCCCTCGTCCTGCTGGACTTGATGCTGCCTCCGGACGGCAGCGTCTCCGCGGGCCTGGCCGGACTGGCCGCGCTGCTCGACGCCCGGCCCGGCACCAAGGTCATCGTCGTCTCCGGGGTGGGTGACACGCGGCACTCGCTGGAGGCGATTCGCCTGGGCGCCTACGACTTCCTCACCAAGCCGGTGGACCCGGATGTGCTGCTCGTCGTCGTGCAGCGCGCGCTGGCCCGGGTGGCGCTGGAGCGCCAGGTGGAGGCGCTGCGCACGTCCCTGGAGCGCGCCGCCGGAGACGCGGCCATGGTGGGGCAGAGCGCTCCATTCCTCGCCGCCCTGTCGCTGGCGGAGCGGGTGGCCGGCAGCGATTTGCCCGTGCTCGTCACCGGCGAGAATGGCACCGGCAAGGAGCTGCTCGCGCGCCTGGTGCACCAGAAGAGCCGGCGCCACGCGGGCCCCTTCATCCCCGTCAACTGCGGCGCGCTTCCGGAGACGCTGCTGGAGAGCGCGCTCTTCGGCCACGTGAAGGGCAGCTTCACCGGCGCGACGAGAGACCACCGGGGCCTCTTCGCGGAAGCCGACGGCGGCACCCTGTTCCTCGACGAGCTGGGCGACATGACGCCGTCGCTTCAAGTGAAGGTGCTGCGCGCGCTGGAGACGGGCGACATCCTCCCGGTGGGCGCGGACCTGCCCGTGCACGTGGACATCCGCCTCATCTCCGCGACGCACCAGGACCTGGGACACATGCTCCAGGAAGGCACCTTCCGCGAGGACCTCTACTGGCGCGTGAAGGGCGTGGAGCTTCGGCTGCCGCCCCTGCGCGAGCGCGCCACTGACTTGCCGCTCCTGGCCAAGCACTTCCTCAATCAGTGCGCGCACCTGTGCCCGGACGGACGCGCGAGACTGCTGTCGGATGCGGCGGCCGAGTCCCTCGCGTCACACGGCTGGCCGGGCAACCTGCGTGAGCTGCGTCACGAGATGCAGCGCGCCACCGTGCTGGCCGGAGAGCGCCGCGAGCTCCAGCCCGAGGACCTGTCCTTCACCGGCAGCGAGCGACCGCGCGCGAGCGCCCCGGGTGCCACCACGCTGGCCGCCAAGGTGGAGGCGCTGGAACGGCGCGAAATCGAGGACGCGCTGAAGCGCTTCGGTGGCAACCGCACGCACTCGGCGGAGGCCCTGGGGCTGTCGCGCCAGGGGCTGCTCAAGAAGCTGGAGCGCTTCGGGCTGACGTGAGTCAGAAGAGGCGCGCGCCCAGGCCCGCCTTCAGCGCCCAGCCCAGTCGCGTGTCGGTGAGGCCCGCGCGTTCCCGGAACGTGTCCGAGCCGAGCTGTCCCGCGAGCAGCACCGACACGTTGCTGCCCAGGTACACCTCGACGCCGCCACCGCCGAGCGCCTGGAAGCGCCGCTGCTCCCCCTTCGAGATGCCGATGTCCAAGGGCAGGTCCACCAGCCCCAACACCGTCACCGTCTCGGCCACCTTCCAGCCCGCCACCAACCCCGGGGACAGGCGCAGCAGCACGCCGGAGACGTTATCGTCGTCCATGTACGTGGCGCCGGAGTTGAACACCACGCCCACCCCCAGCGTCGGCGCCAGCGACACCGAGCCGCGCTCCAGCACCTTCAATCGCCCCACCAGCTCCAGCGCGGCGGAGAGCTGGAACCAGTTGAGCCGCGCGCGTGCCTCCAACTCGACGCTGGAGATGCCCTGCCGGAAGCCCACGCCGATTTCCGGCGCGCCCGCGTAGCCGTATAGCGACGTCGTCCCGGGCGGCAGCGTCACCGGCGCAATCACCGCCCCGTGCGGATTCTCCTCGGACGCGGCGGACAGCTGCTCGATGCGGCCCTCCTGTCCGGGTTGCCCGGCCGTCGCCTCCTGGGCGGCGGAGGCGGAGGCCAGCGACATCGCGGACAACAGGAGCCAGGAGGAGACTGAGCGCATCATGCGGCGCACCCTACCGCGACCTGTTTGTTACCGAAACTCAACGATTCCGAGGACTTGTGTCCAGGTTGCGAATCTATCAGGCTTCGCTGGAATAATTCGGTATCCATGACTGCCGCGCTTACCCAGCTCCCCGAGCGGAATGAGCCGATGGCCTCGGTGCCGCCGGAGGTGGGGGCGCGTCGTCGCGGGGGCCGGGGCCGGGCGCGGGTGCTGCTGGTGGACTCGGATGCGGCCGCTCAGTCCGCGCTGGCGGCGGCGCTGGTGGAGGCGGGCTTCGAGGCGCTGCTGGTGGGTGGGGCGCAGGCCGCGCTGGAGGCGCTGGCTCCGGATGGGCCGCTGCCCAGGCTGGTCATCTCGGAGGTGGAGCTGCCGGACGGTGATGGCTTCAGCCTCTGCGGACAGATTCGCGCGGACGAGCACACCGCGCACCTGCCGGTGCTGTTGCTGTCGCGGCACGAGGAGGACTTCCACCGCGACCTGGCCGGTGGCGTGGGCGCGGATGACTACCTGACGCGTCCGGTGGACGTGGCGGACGTGGTGTCGCTCGCGCGGCTCAAGTCGGGGCGCGCGACAGGCTCGGCGACGTTCGAATCACACACCGCGAGGTTGCCGCTTCCCCGGATGACGCGGGCGCTGCTGTCGGGTGTGCGCTCCGGGCGGCTCGTCCTGGCGGAGGGCGAGGGCTGGTTCTCCTTCCGCCATGGCCTGGTGGTGGACGCGATGTTTCATGGCGAGCGTGGCAGCCTCGCGTTCCGCCGCATGCTGGGTTTCGCCAGCGGCGCGTACGCGGTGGCGCTGGGGCCGGAGCTGCACAAGGGCTCGTTCACCATGGACCGGACCCACCTGTGCGAGACGGTGCTGCCGGCGCTGGAGCGCTTCGAGGCGCTCAGGGCGCGCGGCCTGCCGCTGGCCTCACGGCTCACGGTGGACTTCGCGAAGCTGGCGGAGGAGCTGCCCGCGCTGCCAGAGGACGTGGGCGAGGTGGTGCGTCTGTTTGATGGGCGACGCACGGTGCGCTCGGTGCTGCTGGAGTGCCGCTACCCGGAGGCGGTGGCGTACGAGGCGGCCACTCGCCTGTTCGCGCTGGGCGTGCTGGTGCCCGCGTGTTTCATCGAGGAGCGGGAGCGGGCACGCGGTGGGGCTGGAGTGCCCGGGTTCTTCGAGCCCACGCTCTGCGTCGAGCCCCCTCCGGCGGCGTCGCGAGAGGCGCCGGACTGAAGGTTTGACTCCGCGCCCCGGGCTGGGAGACAAGGCCGCCCAGAGGCGACACCTTCCATGTCCGGTCACAATCGGTGGTCGAAGATCAAGCGCCAGAAGGCCGCGATGGGCGCGACCAAGGGCAAGCTCTACTCGAAAGTCGTCAAGGAGATCACCGTCTCCGCGCGACTGGGAGGCGGAGACCCCGCTGGCAATCCGCGTCTGCGTGTGGCGCTGGGCCTGGCCCGTGAAGCCAACATCCCCAAGGACACCGTCGAGCGTGCCATCAAGAAGGGCACCGGCGAGCTGGAAGGGGAGCGCTACGAAGAGGTGATGTACGAGGGCTATGGCCCCGGCGGCGTGGCCGTCCTCGTCGAGTGCGTCACCGACAACCGCAACCGCACCTCTGCTGACGTGCGCTCGACGTTCGGCCACCACGGCGGCAACCTGGGCGCCGAGGGCGCGGTGGCCTGGATGTTCCAGAAGAAGGGAATCGTCACCATCAAGCCCGGCCCCCAGGAGGACGCGGTGCTGGAGAAGGCGCTGGAGGCGGGCGCCGAGGACGTCGTGCCCCAGGGCGCGGACGGCTTCGAGGTGCGCACCGCGCCGGCGGACCTGCACACGGTGGCCACGGGCCTGGAGTCCGGGGGCCTTCCGCTGGGCGAGCAGAAGTGGGCGTACCTGCCGCAGAATACCGTCCAGCTCGACGGTGATAATGCGAAGAAGATGCTCAAGCTGTTGGACGCGCTCGAGGACAACGACGACGTGCAGAACGTGCACGCGAACTTTGAAATCGACGAGTCCCTGATGGAGTCCCTGTCGCAATAGCGGTGGTTGGAACGGAGTGAACGGTGCGCGTTCTCGGAGTGGACCCTGGCAGCCGCTTCATGGGCTACGGGGTGGTGGAAGAGAAGCGAGGCCGACTGGTGCATGTGGGCCACGGCGTCATCAAGGTGGATGAAAAGGCGCCCCTGGCCTTCCGCCTGAAGGAGCTGCATGCCGCCCTGAGCGAGCAGCTCGCGCACTTCCGTCCGGAGGCAGTGGCGGTGGAGGGCCTGTTCACGTTCCGCAATGCCCGGAGCGCGCTGGTGCTGGGACATGCGCGCGGCGTGGCGCTGCTGGCGGCGGCCCAGGTGTCGCTGCCCGTCTTCGAGTACGCGCCCGCGAAGGTGAAGAAGTCGGTGGGCGCCGGTGGCGCGGACGGCAAGGACGCGGTGGCGCGGATGGTGCGGACGTTCCTGAAGCTGGAGGCCGTGGACCTGGGGCGCGCGGACGCGAGCGATGCCCTGGCCGTGGCGCTGTGTCACCTCAACCATGGTCGCGCCGCCGTCCCCTCGGCGAGCACGGCCGGCAAGAAGCGCAAGGGCGCCGCGGCGCTGCTCGCGGACAGACTGGCGCCGTCCTACCGGCGCCCGGAGGCGGGATGATTGCTCGGCTGCGTGGCGTGGTGCTGGAGAAGGATGCCGAGAGCGCCGTCATCGACGTGCAGGGCGTGGGCTACCTGGTGAACTTCTCCACGCTGGCCCTGGGGAAGCTTCCTCCAGAGGGCCAGGCGGTGGACGTGCGCGTGCGCACCGTGGTGCGCGAGGACGCCTTTGACTTGTTCGGCTTCCTGACCCGGGCGGAGGAAGAGGTCTTCCTGCTGCTCAACGGCGTCTCCCGCGTGGGCCCGCGCATGGCGATGGGCGTGCTGTCGGGCCTGGAGGTGCCGGAGCTGGTGGCGGCCCTGTCGCGCGGCGAGGTGGCGCGCCTGGCGAAGATCCACGGCGTGGGGAAGAAGACCGCCGAGCGGCTGGTGCTGGAGCTCAAGGACAAGATGAAGAACGTCCACCTGGAGGCGGTCTCCCGGGGGACGGCTCCGGTGGCGCAGTCGGGGGGGACGCAATCCGACCTTGTCTCCGCCCTGCTCAACCTTGGCTACAAGCCTCCGCAGGCGGAGAAGGCCGCGGAGCTGGCCACCAGCAGGCTCGGCGCCGACGCATCCTTCCAGACCCTCTTCCGCGAGGCCCTCAAGTCCCTCCGGGCAGGTGCCTGAAGGATTCTGGACCTTTAGCGACGCGGTTGTGACCGGGTGGCCAATTCGGGACCTCCCGGACCAGCCCGCACAAGCTTCTTTCCTCTAAGAAACCGAAACGGTCCAGGGTCCGACGGGCCCTCTGTCGGCCTGGAGGCAAGGGTCGGCGTGCGTCGCGGGATGGCGGACAGCCTGGGCCCCTCACTTCCCACCATGGGTAGCCGGTTCCGCCAAAGGTGACACTTTCCAGCCACAGCGGTGGAGGCGGGAGCCCCACCCAGGACAAGGAGTTGCTCACATGAAGGCATGGCGTGGCGTCCCGGTGCTCGTGTCCGTTCTCGTGGGAAGTCTCATCGGGGTGGGGTGTGGTCCGGCCGCTGAGGTGGGGGGGGACGAAGTCGTCGCGTCGGTCCAGTCGTCGGTGGATGCGACGCCGGGCAATGCCGACGCGGAGGTGAAGGCGCGCCGGGCCTGCGGACCGGACCGGGTGGGGCCGCCGGGCTCCAAGCCGGAGTGGTTGACGCGGGGCGCGGGGCGCCTGTTCTTCAGCGCGGAGGCGGAGGGGCTGGGGCGCGAGCTGTGGAGCAGCCGGGGCCGCGCGGGTTGCGCGAGCGTGGTGAAGGACCTCCGTCCGGGCGTCATGGGCTCGGTGCCGCGCTTCCTGACGCCGCTGGCGTCGTGGGTGCTCTTCGTCGCGGATGATGGCGAGCACGGGCCGGAGCTGTGGCGCACGGACGGCACGGCGGCGGGCACGGTGATGGTGAAGGACGTGCTGCCCGGCGAGCGCGGCTCTGCGCCCGGGTCGCTCACCCGTGTGGGGGACCTCGTCTACTTCACGGCGACGGACTTCGCGCACGGCCAGGAGCTGTGGCGCACGGACGGCACGGCCGCGGGCACGCGACTGGTGCACGAGTTCGCGCCGGGGCCGGCCTCACTGCTGCTGACGTCGCTCACGGCGTGGGGAGACCAGCTCGCGCTGGTGACGTACTCGGCCGAGGCGGCGGTGCTGTGGTCGGTGGACTCCAAGGGGCAGGCGCGCGTGCTCTACCAGTCCACGGTGGGGGTGCTGTCCTCGCTGACGGCGTCGGGCCGCCGGCTGTTCTTCCTGCGGGACGTGGGCACGGACATCGCGGAGCTGTGGGTGGCGTCGGAGCGTCAGGGCTCCGCGACGCGGGTGCGGGACTTCACCGGCGAGTTCCCCTCGTCCTTCGCGGCGATGGATGGCCAGGTGTTCTTCATGGCGGGCGCGGATGGCGTCTTCGGAGAGCAGGGCGACACGCGCCACGGCGGCGAGCTGTGGCGCAGCGACGGCACGGCGGTGGGCACGCGCGTGGTGCGCGACATCTGGCCCGGGCCCAAGGGCTCGCTGCCGTCCGACCTGGTGGTGATGGACGGCGTGCTGTACTTCGCGGCGGAGGACGGCTGGCGCGGGCGCGAGCTGTGGCGCAGCGACGGCACGCTCCTGGGGACGTGGATGGTCTGGGACCTCCAGTGGGGCGAGCAGGGCAGCGAGCCGGAGCAGCTGGTCGCGGAGGACGGCTCCCTGTTCTTCTCCGCGAAGACGGTCCTCCACGGCCGCGAGGCGTGGGCAAGCGACGGGTGGCTGTGGAACACGCGCCGGCTGACGGACATCGCTCCGGGGACGTCCTCGTCGGACCCGCACTCATTCGTGCGCCTGGGCTCGGAGCTCTTCTTCCTCGCCAACGAGACGGTGGCGGAAGAGGCGCTGTGGGTGGCGCCCCTGCGTCCCTTCGTGCCGTGCCTGGACGGTGCCGCCTCGGACGGGCGGGGCTGCTGAGCTCAGGCCGCGCGCCGGCTCGCGGGCGTGGGCCGCACGTCGCCGAAGTTGGGCGCGGGCAGGACGATGGTGGGGGACAGGCCCGGCGAGAGCAGGTGTGAAGTCAGGAGCGAAGAGGGGTGGAAGTTGATGAACGCCCCTTCCACTGCGGAGTGCCCCGCGAAGAGCTTCTCCACCACCATGGACGAGTACTGCGAAAGCGAGTCCTCGCGCGTGTTGCCGTTGAGCACCACCTCCCAGCCCATGTGCTCGGCGAAGCGGCGCACCCCGGGGATGGCGGACAACAGCGGCGTGTAGCTCTCCGTGGCCACGCCATTCTCGCTGACGACGAACACCTCGCGAGACGTCGCCACCGCCAGCGACATGTTGCCGCGCGTGTGGCCCGGCGTGCTGAGGAAGGCGGCGCCCACGCCCAGCCAGGTGTCTCCGTCGAGCAGCACCACGCGCTCGGCCGGCACCTCGGTGCCTCCGGGGACGAACCACACCGTCTGCATGGGGTGCAGCTCCTTCACCATCTCCCACTCCGCGCGCTGCACCAGCAGCTTCGCCCGGGGGAAGTACGCGGAGATGCCCTCGCCGCCCAGCCACCCGCGCAGGTCCTGGATGTGGAGGTGGTCGAAGGCCAGGTAGTCCACGTCCGCCGGCGTCAGCCCCAGCGAGGCCAGGTGGCTCTGCACCGTGCCGTGCTTGGTGGACATGACCTTGTCGGACACGAAGCCGCCGTAGCGCTCGCGCAGCGCGTGGTAGAACGGCGCGGCCACGCCTCGCTCGTAGTCGGACGGGTTGAAGAGCAGCGTGCGCCGCTCACCCCGCGCGTCGACGAACTGCACCACCTGCATGCGGTTGGTCATCATCACGTACGGCGCCGGTGACAGCGCCGCCCCGCTGAAGGCGAACAGCGAGGGGTACGGAAACGTGACGAGCTCGCACGTGGCCACGGCCGCCACGGGGCCCTCCTGGACGAAGCGCTCCCGGGCCTCGAGCGTCGCGCGGCGCAGCTTCTGGAGGCGCAGGCCCGGCAGGGGCTCGGCGTGGGCCTCGGCGAGGAAGGGCAGGGGGCGGAACGCGGGGCTCTGGCTCAAGGGTTCACCGTGACAGCAAGAGGTCGAAGACCGGCGCGACGAACGGGACGCGCGGCCCATGTTCTCCGGCCCGGCCTCGCGGATGCCAGGCAACGTCCACGTGTCTCACCCGAGCGTCCGCCAGTCCACACGCTTTCCCAGGGGCCTCGTGTGTGCGCCGTCTCACTGGCGGCGAAGCCGCTCACGCATGGATGTTGGCGCAGGTCGCCTGCTGGCTCACGGATGACTCGGGGCGAGGCGTTGAAGCCCGTCATGGCGGTGGGCGCTCCCTGGCCTGCTGGGCGCCCCGAGTCTAGCGCCCGAGGATGTGGGCGACACGCGCGACCTTCCTGTATAGGGTTCCATGGTCATGGCGAGGAAGTCCGACACGCTCTCCGAAGAGGTTCTCCCCGAGGACGTTCGGCTCGAGGCCTCCCTGCGTCCGCGCTCGTTCCACGAGTACGTGGGACAGGGGCTCGTCGTCGAGAAGCTCAAGGTGTACGTGCAGGCGGCGCGCAGCCGGGGCGAGGCCCTGGACCACTGTCTGTTCTCCGGCCCTCCGGGTCTGGGCAAGACGTCGCTGGCGCACATCATCGCCAACGAACTGGGCGTGGGCATCCACGTGACGAGCGGCCCCGCGTTGGAGCGCAAGGGCGACCTGGCGGGCCTGCTCACCAACCTGGACGCGCGCGACGTCCTCTTCATCGACGAAATCCACCGGCTCAACGCGGCCGTGGAGGAGTACCTCTACCCGGCGATGGAGGACTTCCGGCTGGACATCACCATCGACACGGGGCCGGCCGCCCGGGCGATGAAGATTGATTTGCCGCCCTTCACGCTCATCGGCGCGACGACGCGCACGGGCCTGCTCACCTCGCCTCTGCGCGACAGGTTCCAGATTCAGGAGCGGCTGGAGTACTACGACGCGAAGGATCTGGAGCTCATCCTCCACCGCTCCGCGCGCATCCTCGGCATCCCCCTGGAGAAGGGGGCCGCCCACGAGGTGGCCACCCGCTCGCGCGGCACGCCCCGCATCGTCAACCGGCTGTTGCGCCGGCTTCGCGACTTCGCGGAGGTCGAAGGCAACGGCACCATTACGTTGGACCTGGCGAAGAAGTCCCTGGACCGGCTGGGCGTGGACGCCAGCGGCCTGGACTCCATGGACCGCAAAATCCTGCTCACCATCCTGGACAAGTTCGGGGGCGGCCCGGTGGGCGTGGAGACCATCGCCGCCAGCGTGGGCGAACAACGCGATACCATCGAGGACGTGTACGAGCCCTTCCTGATGCAGGAGGGCTTCCTGCAACGCACGCCCCGGGGCCGGATGGCCACGCACCGCACCTACCAGTATTTCAAGAAGCCGCTACCGCCCACGCCCCAGGGCAGTCTCTTCTGAAACCCGCGAGCCATGAGCCAGGCCACCTCTCCCGCGTCTCCCGCTTCCGGACCCACCACCCTCCGCGTCGCGCGTGACTTCTACGCGGACCTGATGCGGGCCTCCCAGACGTCGCGCGCGGGCTTCCTCGCCGAGCGCGAGCGCTGGCTGCGCAACGTCCCCGTGGACGGCCGCGAGGAGCTGCTCTTCGAGTTCGAGATGCTCCTTCGCGCGGTGGAGCGCTACCTCAACCTCACCACCGTGGTGGACGCCAAGGACCGGCCGCTCGTCACCCGCGACTTCCACGAGGAGCTGGTGGACGTGCGCGACGCCATGGACCGCGCCATCCGTGTCGCACGTCACCTCCAGGACCCGGACAGCGACCAGAAGATGGTCTTCCGCAAGTACGTGGAGACCCAGCTCGCGGATGACCGGGTGCGTCGCGCACTCATCGAGGAGGAGCTGGACCAGGAGACGCCGCCGGAGAGCCTCTTCGTGCTGCGCGAGGACCTGGACGCGCTGCGCAACCTCCTGGACCACCTGCTCCAACTGCCCACCGCGCGCCTCAACCTCTTCCAGGATCTGGGCAAGCTGGCCCTGAAGGAGATTGTCCTCAACCGCTACTTCCGGCCCTTCCGGCCGCTGGAGTTCCGCGTCGAGTACGACCGGCTGCGCTCGGTGCGCCTCCTGGATTTGCTGGCGCCGCTGCCGGAGGAGCAGCGCGCGGGCTTCTCCACCGCGTTCCTGGGGCTGTTCCGCCTGCTGCACTACCTGACGTACGTGGACGCGGAGGGGACGCCGCCGGTGCCCCGACGGGTGCGGGTGGTGCTGGCCCTGGTCCGCAGCGAGACGCACGCGCTGGCGACGTGGCTCCACGCGGAGCTGTCGCCCAAGGCAGGCTCCAAGGTGCTCCAGGCCGCGGCCCTGCGCACCGCGCGCGATTTGGCCAAGGAGTCGGAGCGCATCGGCCGCGAGGTGCTGGCCCACGTGGACAAGGAGCCGGACGCGCCCGCCCGCGCCGCCGCCGCCTTCACGTCGCTCTTGCGCACCCAGGTCGTCGCGCTGGTGGAGGCGCTCGCGCCCAACGGCGGCCTGTCCGACGGCGTCTTCGACGCGCTGGTGAGCCCCCAGGACGCCGCGCTGCGGCTGCGCAAGGACCTGTGGGTGTACGCCCAGCTGTGCCGCGCCGCCGAGGGCCACCTGCGCGCCGACGACGTCCCCGCCGCCGAGCGGGCGCTGGACGCCCTCAAGAGCTTCCTCGCGTACTTCCACGACGGCGGCTACCAGCTCCTGCGCTACGCGGACTACGACGCCTTCGACCGCTTCACCGCGCTCCTGGTGGAGCTGCCCTGGCCGCCGGAGGGCCCGGGCATCCGCACCCGGCTCGCGGAGGACCTGCGCCGCTTCAGCCAGACGCTCGAGTCCACCTTCCACTCCGTCAGCCGCCGCACCCTCCTCCAGGGCAGGGGCTTCGACCGCCAGGAGGCCGAGGCCCTCCGCGACCGGTTTGTCGCGCTCCCAACGCGCTGACACTCCCGGCGGGGACTTTTTCGACCCACGCCCACGCGCCCCGTATGACGCAACCCCCCACGGGGCGTGCTCGTACGGGGCGTGTTTGCTTCCAGCCAGTTCCTTGCGCTATGGACGCCCCCGTGTTGCATGGAAGACACGCTTCATCGCGAAGCGCGTCATTGGGGCAGGGCGGCGGGTGAGGCGGTGAAGAATTCCCGGACACCAATGTCACGGTTCCGGGTGAATTCACCAACCCTCGGACGGGGGGAGGGTGGCTGGCCACGACGGGCACCCACCGCGCTGTCAGAAAAATGCCAACTGTTCCAAGGGGTTCGAGGCACCCAAGCCCCCCACCACGGAAGGCAGGCTGTCACACGGTCGTGGCATGCCACTTGCTGAATCTGCGCGTCGCGTCAGACCACTGTTGAACGATTCCGGCGCCATCTGGCCAGATGACCGTTCGGAAGTCCCGCAGCACGAGCAGCCACGAGGCGACACCGACATGCCCCCGTCTTCCTACAACCAGCGCACCCTCTCGAAGACCGCCAGCCTCCAGGGCATCGGGCTCCACTCGGGCGCGAAGGTGACGCTCACGCTGCGTCCGGCGCCCGCGGGGCACGGCATCGTCTTCGTGCGCACGGACCTGCCCCGCCCGGTGAGCATCCCCGCGCTGGCGGAGTACGTGGTGGACACGGCGCTGGCGACGACGCTGGGACGCGACGGCGTGAAGGTGGCGACGGTGGAGCACTTCATGTCCGCCATGGCGGGCCTGGGCATCGACAACGCCCGGGTGGAGCTGGACGGCCCCGAAGTCCCCATCATGGATGGCAGCGCCGCCCCGTTCGCGGCCCTCATCCAGGACGCGGGCATCCGGGAGCTGGACGCGCCCAAGGAGCTGCTCGTCATCCGCAAGCCCGTGTCCGTGGTGGATGGCGACAAGCAGGCCTCGCTCACCCCGTCGCGCCACTTCCGCATCAGCTGCACCATCGACTTCGAGCACCCGGTCATCCAGGGTCAGGCGTTTGATTTGGATTTCAGCGACCGGGACTTCTCCCGGGAGATTTCCCGCGCGCGCACGTTTGGCTTCCTGCGCGACGTGGAGAAGCTCAAGAAGCTGGGCCTGGCGCGCGGCGGCTCGCTGGACAACGCCATCGTCGTGGACGAGGTCTCCATCCTGAACCCGGAGGGGCTGCGCTTCACCGACGAGTTCGTGCGTCACAAGATCCTCGACGCCATCGGTGACGTGTCTCTGTTCGGCCGTCCCGTCATTGGCCACCTCACGGCCTACAAGACGGGCCACGCGCTCAATCACAAGCTGGTTCGCAAGGTCCTTTCAGACCCGAGCTGCTATGAGATTGTCCCCGCGCGTCGTCGCGACGTGGAGGGCCTGGAGCTGGGTCTGCCTGGGTTGGCTGGCGCGCTGGAGCTGGAGCCGCTCGTCGCCTGATGTTGGTTTGGCATTTCCTTGCAGGTCGGGGCTGGCTCGACTAAGTCGCGGGCTCATGCCCATGCGTCCAACCACCGTCATCCTCGCCGCGCTGCTGGCGGCTTCGTTCACCGCCGGTTGCAACAAGGAGAAGGCGCCGGTCACCGCGCAGGCTCCCGAAAACCAGGCCGCCGGTCAGCCCTCCCCGGACACCGTGGTCGCCACCTTCGGTGACGGCCAGAAGATCACCTACAAGGAACTCAACGACCGCGTCCAGGAGCCGCTGGCCAATCTGGAGAAGCAGCAGTTCCAGATTCGCAAGCGCGGCCTCGAGGGCATGGTGACGGAGAAGCTGGTCGACGCCGAGGCCAAGAAGCGCGGCATCACCCAGGACGCGTTCCTCAAGGCGGAGATCGACGACAAGGTTCCCGCGCCCACCGAGGAGAAGATCAAGGAAGTCTACGACGGCGCCGCGGGCCAGCTGCCCCCGGGCTCGACGTTCGAGCAGATGAAGCCGCAGATCCTGGAGTTCCTCACGCAGCAGCCCAAGCAGGAGCGGGCCCAGGCCCTCTTCGCGGAGCTGCGCAAGAACGCCAACGTCACGATTACGCTGCCGGAGCCGCCGCGTCCTCCCGCCGAGCGCAAGACGGTCTCCGCCGTCGGCCCGTCGAAGGGTCCGGACAACGCGCCCATCACCATCGTCGAGTTCAGCGACTTCCAGTGCCCGTTCTGCAGCCGCGCCATCGGCGCCGTGGACCAGGTGATGAAGGACTACGACGGCAAGGTGAAGCTGGTGTTCCGCCAGTTCCCCCTGGACTTCCACAAGGAGGCGCAGAAGGCCGCCGAGGCGTCGCTGTGCGCCAATGACCAGGGCAAGTTCTGGGAGATGCACGACAAGCTGTTCGCCAGCCAGTCCGCGCTGCAGGTGGAGAACCTCAAGAAGTACGCGGGCGAGCTGAAGCTGGACCAGGCCAAGTTCGACAAGTGCCTGGACTCCGGTGAGAAGGCCGCCACCGTGAAGAGCGACATGGCGGACGCGCAGAAGGTCGGCGTCAGCGGCACGCCGGCGTTCTTCATCAACGGCATCATGCTGTCGGGCGCGCAGCCCGTCGAAGAGTTCAAGAGCATCATCGACGCCGAGCTGAAGCCGCAGGCGCAGAAGTAATCACGCGGTTCGGAGGGCACGGGCGGTGGCCCAGAAACCCAAGGCCACGCCCCGTGTCGGCGGTGAGGCGACTTCGCTGGAGCTGGAGAAGTCGCTCGCCGCTGGCCTGTCCTCCTCCCGTCCCCTCTCGGCCTGGTTCCACGGGCCGGAGGGGATGGTGCTCCTCCAGGAGCCCACGGGCTTCGCCGGCTTCCTGGCCGGCACGCTCGGGACGCTCTCTGTCGAGGAGGTGTTCGCCCACGTCCTGACGGGCATTCGCAGCGGGTTGCTCGCCGTGCAGCACGGCGCCGTGCGCCGCACGGTGTCCTTCCGGGATGGGCAGGTGGTCTTCGCCACGTCCACGGAGCGATGGGAGCGGCTGGGCGCGGTGCTGGTGCGGCTGGGGCTGGTGACGCAGGCGCAGCTCACGCAGGCGCTCTCTCGCGTGACGCCGTCGCGGCGCATCGGCCAGGTGCTCACCTCCGAGGGCCTGGTGTCCGAGGCCCACCTCTACAGCGCCATGACGTACGTGGTGCGGGAGGTGGTGCTGAGCCTCTTCGAGCTGACGGAGGGCAGCTTCCTCTTCGTCGAGGGCCCCGCGCCCATGGCGGACGTGGTGAAGCTGCCGGAGCGCACGCGGGACCTGGTGCTCACCGGAATCAAGCGCTCGGAGGAGCTGTCGCGGTGGCGGCGGCGCTACCCGGAGGACATGCGCGCGGAAGGCGGGCCCCAGGGGCCGCGGCCGGGCGAGGAGCGCTTCTTCCAGAAGCTGGGCGCGGGCACCACGCTGGGCGAGCTGCGCACGCTGCGCGAGAGCGGCCACCACGCGTTCTTCACGTGGGTGGAGGAGTGCGTGCAGGCAGGCCACCTGACGGTGCGTCCCGCCACGCCTCCCGCGCCGCCCGTGCCCGCGGTGGAGGGCATGGCCTGGGAGCTGTTGTCCGCGGAGGAGCGCTACAACCTGCTCCTGTCCCTGATTCACCGCGCGCTGCGCGACGCGGGCAAGGACGTGGACCTGCTGCGGGGTTTTTTGGATTCACCGCCCGCGGGGCTCGAGGACGCGTATGCGGGGGTGGTGCTGAGCGCGGAGGGGCGGGTGGACGTGGCGCGGCTGCGAGCGAACCTGTCCAGCGGCGGCGAGGCGGTGGCGCGCGCGCTGACGCTGGAGGCGCTGGACGCCATCGTCTCGTACGCGCTGTTCTCCGCGCGCAACGTGCTGCCTCCCGACGTGGCCGAGCGCCTGTCCAACACCTACCGCACCCTCCAGGGAGGGCTGGCCTAGCAGGCGCCACATGCCCACGTTCGCGGCCACGGCGTTCGTGGTCGGGGGACGATGGTCATGGGTGTGTTGCGGAAGCTGGCGTGGGGGTTTCTGGTGCTGGGCGCGGCGGGCTGTAGCAGCTCGCGCCAGGCCGTGAAGGCGGACGCGGCGCAGCCCGGGACGGGTGGCTCGGGACGGGTGGAGGCGCCGCTGACGACGTCCGTGTCCGGGCCGTATGTGGACGAGGAGCTGGGGTTCGAAATCATCCGTCCCAGCGACGAGTGGCAGCTGGATGTGTCGACTGAGCGCACGCCGGAGGGCCTGGCGATTCCGGTGGTGCTGCGTCACGCGGGGTCCGGAGCGCAGGTGGTGCTCCAGGTGGCGCCCGCGGTGGCCACGCCCACCCAGTTCGCGGAGCGACTGGCGGAGGGCCTGCGTCAGCAGCCGGGCTTCATCACCACGGACCCGGTGCCGCTGTCGCTGTCGGACACGGCGGTGGGCTTCAGCTTCAAGGTGGGTGACAACGTGCATGGCCGCGTGGCCGTGCGCGAGGGGCAGGAGGGCCGCGTGCTGATGATGCTGGCCACCTGGCCCGCGCAGGCGGTGGCGGGAGACCTCCTCAACGTGGATGCCCTCATCGAAGGCATCCGCCCGCTGCCCGACCGCAAGGCCCCGCCCAGCAAGATGCCGCAGGCCGTGGTGCCCTGAGCCGCGGGCTTTCGCTTCACCGCGTCTGCGCGCGGCCCGTCGACGAACTGGACGGGCCGCGGCGAGGAGGGGCGCGACTTCAGCTCCGCGCGGACTTCCTGGCGCCACGCGCCGCGCGGGCCGGCTTCGCGGGGGCCTCGGGGGCTTGGGTGGCCTGCGTCTCGGCGCGCAGCCGGACCCACTCCACCAGGGTGCGGACGCCCACGCCGGTGGCGCCCTTGGCGTTGTAGCCGCGCTCCTTGGGGCTGTTGGACGGACCAGCGATATCCAGGTGCACCCACGGCGTCTCGCCGACGAATTCCTTGAGGAACAGGGCGGCGTTGATGGAGCCGCCCCAGCGCTCGCCGGAGTTCTTCATGTCGGCGACCTCGGAGCGCAGCGCGTCCTTCTGCAGCTCGCTCACCGGCAGGCGCCACATCTCCTCGCCCGCGGTGCGCGCGGCCTGGAGGACCTCGTTGACCGTGCCGTCGTTGTCGCCGAAGGCGCCGACGATGTAGTTGCCCAGCGCGACGATGCACGCGCCCGTGAGCGTCGCCAGGTCGATGACGGCGGACGGCTGGTGCTCGCAGGCCCAGGTGAGGATGTCACCCAGGACGAGGCGGCCCTCGGCGTCCGTGTTGGTGATCTCCACCGTCTTGCCCAGCCGCGACGTGAGGATGTCGCCCGGCCTGTAGGCATCGCCGGAGGGCATGTTCTCGCACGCGCCGATGAAGGCATGCACGGGGAAGGGCGGCTTGAGGGCGGCGATGACCTGCATGGCGCCCAGCACCGCGGCCGAGCCCGCCATGTCCGTCTTCATGTCCACCATGCCCTCGGCCGTCTTCAGCGACAGGCCGCCGGAGTCGAAGGTGATGGCCTTGCCCACCAGCGCCAGCGGCGGGCGCTTCGCATCGCGCGCGTTCTTCGGCGTGTAGACGACGTGGATGAGCCGGGGCTCCTCCGTGCTCCCGGCCGTGACGCCCAGGAACATGCCCATCTCCAGCTTTTCAATCTCGCGCTTGCCGCCGATGGTGATCTTCAGCCCGTGCTCGCGCGCTGACTTGCGGGCGGCCTCGGCCAGCGCCGTGGGCGTCACCGTGTTGGGCGGCTCGTTCACCAGGTCGCGCGCCCAGTTGGAGGCTTCCGCCACGCGCTTGCCCAGCGCCAGGGCGTCCTCCACGTCCCGCGACTTCTCGGTGCCCTCGGGCAGCGCGAGCGAGACCTTGATGGGCTTGGGCGTGCCCTTCTCCTCGCGCGCGGAGGACTTGTACTTGTCGAAGCGGTACGCCCCCAGCTCCAGGCCCTCCACCACCGCGCGCACCGCGTCCACGGGCGACTGCGTCGTCGGCAGCGCGACGATGAGCGACGTCACCTTGAGCCGCTGGGCCGTCTTCGCCGCGCGTCCGGCCGCCAGCCGCAGGACTTCCGGGTGGAAGCGCGCGCGGCTGCCCAGGCCCAGCAGCAGCACGCGGCCCGCCGCCGTGCGTCCAAGGGTGTGCATCACCAGGGACTGGTCGGCCTTCGCCTTGAATCCCTCCTGGGTGGCGGCGCCGCGCAGGCGGCCTTCCAGCGACTTGTCCGCCGAAGCCAGACTGGCCGGGGCGCCCTCACCCAGCTCGCCCTCGAAGAGCGGGATGACGAGCAGGTCGCCATTCGCGAGGGTGGCGTCGCCGGAGACGAAGGTGAAATTCATGGGCCGATGAGCTCCTGAACGGGAGTGGGGATGCAGGGGAGGGCGCGGACTGTAACGCCCACCTTGTTGCACGCAAAGCGCTCGATTTCATTCGAGCGTTGCATTGCGACAGGGCCCTGGGTAGCAGTCAGGCAATGCCCACCTTGCTGATGCATCTGACCGCCATCGAACGGTTGGCCGCCAACCCCGGAGAGCTGCCGGCGGAGTGGGTGCGCGCGCTCTCCGAGGACCTGCCCTACGCGCGCTTCGGCGTGGCGCTGCCGGACCTGCCGCTGTGCGAGGGCGTGCGTGGAGGCCTCGCCGCGTTCCTGCCCGAGCGGGAGCTGCCCCTGTACTCGCGGCTGTATCACGAGCGCGCGCCAGTGGGCTTCGGGCTGAAGATGGCGGAGCTGGTGGCCACCGGCGCGCTGGTGGGCACCGAGCCGGGGCTGGCCCTGCTGGCCGGCTACTTCACGCACCTGTGCCTGGACCGGCGGCTGCACCCGGTGGTGGACGACCTGGTGGTGCGCCACCGCCGTCGCGGCGAGCGGGCCCTGGCGGCCCACCGCGACATCGAATGGGCCCAGACGCTCTTCTACCTGCGCGAGCTGCACGGCGTGGAGCTCTTGGGCACGCCCCGGCTGCGCGAGAAGTGTCAGGTGGTGAAGAGTCCTGGCTTCCCGTGGCGCGGCATCGGCCGGGGCATCTACGAGCTGGTGCGGCTGTCGTCCCAGGAGCGCGTGGGGCAGGCGCCGACCAAGGCGGAGGTGGATGGCTGGGTGCGCGGCCTCTATGTCTCCGGCCTGTTCCTCTCCAGCCCCATGGGCCGCACGCGCGCGCTGCCCGCCTTCGCGCATCTGTCCTTCCAGGAGCTGTATCGCAACGACACGTTCGACTTCGCGCAGGAGGTTGAAGGTGCGCTGGAGTCGGCACGTGGAGTCCTTCGGAGGTTGCACGGCTACATGGCGAGGGGCACCTTCACACCTCGTACGCGCGCCCGCTTCCTGGAGGCCTTTCCCGAGGGAAACCTGGGCGTACGGGCCGCATAGCGCGCCGCGCATCGCCCCCGGGTGCCGGGTGGTTTCGCATGCAGAGCAACCGTCCTGGCGAGCTTGTTCCCTACAGGGGAATGGCTCTGGGCGTGGCGTTGGCACGCTCCTATCCTCGTGACTGAATGACGGTTCTTCTCCTCATGGTGGTGGGCGGGCTCGCGGGAGCACTGGGCGCGATGCTGGGCATCGGAGGTGGCATCGTGCTGGTGCCCGCGCTGGTGCTCGGCTTCGGGCTGCCGCTGGAGGAGGCGGTGCCGGCCAGCTTGATGTGCGTGGTCGCCAACTCGTGTGCCGCCGCGGCCGGGTATGTAGACAACCACCTGAGTGACATCCGGCTGGGGTTGACGCTGGAGCTGGCGACGGTGCTCGGCGCCATCGCCGGAGGGCTGGTGGCGGCGCTCATCGCCCCGGCGATGGTGGCGGTGGTGTTCGGCCTGTTCACCCTCTTTGTCGCGCTGCAGATGATTCTGCTGCGCTCGCCCCGGAGGGAGCCGGCCACGCTGGACGACTACCAGCCGACGAACTACCCGCTGGGCATCTCCGGCTCGTTCGTGGCGGGCGGGCTCTCCGCGCTGCTGGGCGTGGGCGGCGGGCCGCTGAAGGTGCCGCTGATGAGCTACGGCATGCGCGTGCCGTTCAAGGTGGCCAGCGCCACCAGCAACCTGATGATTGGCGTGACGGGCGCGGCGAGCGTGGCCGCCTATGCGCTGCGCGGACACCTGAAGCTGGCCCTGGTGTCTCCGCTGGTGGTGGGTGTGCTGGCCGGCGCGTATGTGGGCAGCCGGCTGATGCCGAAGGTGCCCACGGCTGTGCTCAAGAAGCTCTTCGCACTGGTGCTGCTGTCGGTGGCGGGGCAGATGTTGTGGAAGGGAGGGGCGGGACTGTGGCCGAGCGTGTGGGAGTGAGCGAAGGCGACCCGGACGGTGCTGAACCGCCGCGGGTCTCCGCGGCGATGTCGATGTCGGACCCGGCGGTGATGGGTCAGAACGCGATGGTGGCGACCCCGGCGCAAGCCGAGGCCCCGGAGCTGGAAGCAGAGCCCATCACCGAGGGGCTCATCGAGGCACCGTCCCAACGCGTCACGCGCGTGCGGGACAGGACGCTCGCGGGAGACCGGTGGATTGCCCGGGTGTTGCGCGTGGGCGCGGTGCTGAGCGGCGGCATGTTCGTGCTGTCGCTGGGCCTGGAGGCGCTGCCAGGCACGGAGACGACGCACGTGGCCATCGACCAATTGCGCAAGGCGGCGGCGTCCCTGCTGCTGGTGACGCCGGTGGCGCGGCTGGGCGTGGCGGGCACGCTGCTGGGCCTGCGCGGTGAGTGGCGCTACGCCGTCATCGCCGCGGGAGTGCTGGGGCTGTTGGCCCTGGCGGTGGGCGCCGGCATCCAGGCGTGATGCGGCGCCCGGAGCAGGGCGGTGGGTGGGCGCCTCAGGCGCCGCGCGCGGCGAAGTGGGCGAGGATGTTGCGCACCTTGGCGACCTCGTCCGCGCGGTTCTGCTCCTCGTAGAGCGGAATCACCGCCTCCAGGTGGCTTCGCGCCGCCGGCAAATCGTTCGAGTAGTAGCAGGACAGGCCCAAATCCCACCGGGCGCGGGCCTCGTACACGTGGTCGTGCAGCTCCTGGTACAGCTCCACCGCGCGCAAGAGGTGCGTGCGCGCGCCCTCGTGGTTGCCGAGCAGTCCCTCGGACTCACCCAGCAGCAGGTGGCCCAGCGCGAGCGCCTCCGCGTCGTCTCCCTGCTCCAGCATGGGAATGGCTTCGAGGAAGCGCTTGCGAGCCGGCTCGTACTCGGCCTTCTCCATGCGGATGTCGCCGATGTCGAGCAGCAGCCGCGCGGTGCGCTCGGTGTTGCGCGTCTGGCGGTAGAGGATGAGGGCCTCCTGGTACTTCTCCTCGGCGGCCTCCGGCTGACCCAGCGCGCGCAGGGACTCGCCGATGCAGGCGCGGGACAGGGCCTCGCCCTCGCGGTCCTTCGTTTCATTGAAGAGCTTGGCGGCCTGGGCGATGAGCTCCACCGCGCCCCGGTGGTCCTCGAAGTTCGCCTTCACCACACCCAGTCCGAAGCAGGCCTGGGCCTGGCCCGGCTTGTAGCCGGCCTCCTTGAACATCGCGAGGGCCTCCTCGTAGCACTGGCGGCTGGCGGCATGGTCTTCCAGCATGCCGTGCAGCTCCGCCAGGCTCACCAGCCCCTGGCCCACCTGGGTGGGCGAGCCGGTGATGCGCAGGGTGGCCAGCTCGTTCTTCTGCTTCTGGAGCGCCTCGAGGAAGTGGGCGCGTTCGGTGTCGTCGGGCGGGTGGATGCTCACGCGTCGCCACCCTTGCGGCGTCGGGCCGCCTTGTCCAACGAATCGTGCTTCTCGCTCCGGTCAGTGCCATTGACGTCCGGGGGGACGGACGCGCCCGCGGGGGGCGGCGGCGCGTGGTGCCGGTCCTTCTCCTTCTCCACCTTGTCGGCCTGCTCGTAGCCGAGCAGCGGGGAGAAGAAGCAGTCCTTCTTCGTGTACTCGTCGAAGGAGAAGGCGAAGCGGTAGCTGGCCGCCGCGCGCTGGTTGCAGTCGGTGCGCTCGCAGAAGCGGCAGGAGATGCCGGAGGGGATGGCATCCTTGCGCAAGTCGTTGGTGGGCAGGCCGTAGGCCAGGTACTTGGCGTTCTCCGCGTGGGTGCCCAGGCCGATGGAGTACGCGGTGCCCTTGACGATGGAGCCTTCCGTCGGCTGCAACTGCACCTTGGCGAAGCAGAAGTACGTCGTGCCGTCCGGCATGATGGAGTACTGCCGGGTGAGCTGCGACGGATTGAGGAAGGCCAGGTGCACGGCCCACTTGCCGCAGCTGCCGCCGCCGCTGGCGAAGCGGATGCCGGTGCCGCTGTAGCGCTTGGAGATGTTGCCGGCGATGTCCGAGCGCAGGAAGTGGAAGGGGATGCCCGGGCGCTTGGGGTCCGACAGGTTGCACAGCCGGTGGGCCACCGTCTCGTAGGTGGAGCCGAAGATGCTCGACAACAGCTCCACGTCGTAGCGCGTGCGCTGCACTTCCTTGAAGAAGTCTCCGTACGGGAGCATCAGCGCGCCGGCGAAGTAGTTGGCCAGGTTTACCTTGATGAGCCGCGTCGTCTCCCCGTGGCGGGTGCGCCCCGCGCCGAGGATGCGCTCCACCAGCTTCTCCTTGTCCAGCATCAACAGGCCGATGGACGCGGCGATCTGGAACTTCAGCGGCTGCTCGGTGAGGTCCGGGGACAGGGTGAGCGTCTGCTCCTCCGGGTCCAACCGGCGCACCACGGACGAGCCGCTGGGCGAGGCGTCGATGAGCACGCGGTAGCCGAAGCGCTTCTCCAACAGCTGCATCAGCTGGCCGCTGGTGAGCTGGCGCTCGATGCTGATGTCCCGCCGCAGCTCCTCCGCCTGCTCCTCCAGCTCCGGGAAGTAATTCCGGTGCGTCTCCAGGAAGTCGCTCACCTCGTCGAAGGGTGAGTAGTCGAAGCGCACGCCCGGCACGGTGCCGTTGCCCGCGCCGCCGCCCTGCGTCCGCGTGCGCTCCTCCACGTTGAGCTGCGCGAGCACGTTCTCTAGCTGCGTGCGCGTGTTCTTGTAGAGGTTGAAGAGCGCGGCCACGGTGCCGGCGAGCTTCGGCTCCGCGGACAGCGACTGGAGCGACTCCGGGTCGATGTCCAGGCTCTTGAGCAGCGGCTCGTCCAGCAGCTTCGCGAGCGCTTCGTCCACGCGCCCCTCGCCCAGCGTGGACATGAACTGCTCGGGGTCCTGGTCGAAATACCGCAGCGCCTTCCAGAGCAGCGGGAAGGGCATCACCCGCTTGCCCTTCTCGATGAGGTTCAAATACGCGGGGGAGACCCCCAGGTCCTTCGCCGCGTCCGCCTGCTTGATGTTGCGGGCGAGTCGCAGGCCCCGGAGCTTCAGGCCCACGTTGGCGTTCAGTGCGTTGTCGTTCATGGCTGAGTCGGGTCCCGTCGGAGTGCGCGTGGCCTCTCGCGCCCTCGCCCCTCTGAACCACTCTGCAAATCGATTTACCGATTTGCAATCAACGTTTTTCCAGGGGCTGTTCCCTGTGCGGCGGGCGACGGAACGGTCGTCCTCCACAGGGCGATAGCCCTTCGAGTACGTGCAACCACATGTAATCGCTGCGCTTTATCCGCGCGCGGATGTGCGTTTCAGGCGGTCTTCAACGCACGTTGTCAAAAGTTTACCGCCGCAGCGCGGCACAGCGGTTTGGCGTATTGGTAAACCGGGATTCGCGGTTTACAGGGTCATTTCCACGCGCGGGGCTCAAGCGCTCAGCCGGTGGAAGATGAGCGAGACGTTGGTGCCGCCGAAGCCGAAGGAGTTGCTCATCACCGCGTCGACGCGGGCCTCGCGCGCGACGTTGGGGACGCAGTCCAGGGTGATGAGCGGGTCCTGGTGCTGGAGGTTGATGGTGGGCGGCAGCACGCCTCGGGTGAGGGCGAGCACGCTGATGACGGCCTCGGCGGCGCCGGCCGCGCCGTTCATGTGGCCCGTCATGGACTTGGTGGAGGAGACGGCCACGGTGCTGGCGGCGTCGCCGAAGATGCGGGCGATGCCTTGAGTCTCCATCAGGTCGCCGACGTCGGTGGAGGTGCCGTGCGCATTCACGTAGCCGATGTCCGCCGGGGAGAGGCCCGCGTCCTTGAGGGCGGCGCGCATGCTGCGCTGGGCGCCCTCGTGCTCGGGGGCGGGCGTGGTGATGTGGTACGCGTCGGAGCTGGCGCCGTAGCCGGTCAGCTCCGCGAGGATGCGCGCGTTGCGGGCCTTCGCGTGCTCCAACTCCTCGAGGATGAGCATGCCCGCGCCCTCGGCGAGCACGAAGCCGTCGCGGTCCTTGTCGAAGGGGCGGCTGGCGGCCTGGGGCGCGTCGTTGCGCAGGGACAACGCGCGCATGGCCGCGAAGCCGCCGACACCGAGCAGGGAGATGGGCGCCTCGGAGCCTCCCGCCACCGCCACGTCGAACTCTCCGCGCTGGATGCCGCGCAGGGCCTCGCCGATGGCGTGCGCGCTGGTGGAGCACGCGGAGTTGGGCGCCCAGGACGGGCCCTTGAGGCCGTGGCGCAGGCTCACGTAGCCGGGCGCCATGTTGATGATCATCTGGAGGATGAAGAAGGGGCTGATGCGGTCCGGGCCCTTCTCCAGCGTGCGCCGGTGCGTCTCCTCCAGGCTTGCGATGCCGCCGATGCCGGAGCCGATGATGGTGGCGATGCGCTCGGCGTTCTCCGGCGTGACTTTCAGGCCCGAGTCCGCCAGCGCCATGTCCGCCGCCACCACGGCGAAGTGGGCGAAGCGGTCCATGCGCCGGGACTCACGCCGCTCGATGTAGTCGTCGACCTTGAAGTCCTTCACCTCGCCCGCGATTTGACAGTCGAGCGCGCTGGCGTCGAACAGGGTGATGGGCCCCACGCCGCTCTGGCCTCGCACCAGCGCCTCCCAGCTCTTCTCCACGCCCGTTCCCACGGGGCTGATGAGCCCCATTCCCGTCACCACGACGCGCCGCTTCTGCATCCGCCGCTCCCTTGGATGACACGCCAGGAAGACGAACGGCCCGGCCGCTCGTGCGCCTTCCTTTTCGTGGCGTGCGCTGCATGGCCCTTTGTATTATGACCATCATCCCATCTGGCAACTTTGATTGTCGGTGATGCGGAATATCCGGAATCCGGATGATGGTGTCCATCATTCCATGAGGGAGGAGCAGGGGCCGATGAGCGACGGGAAGACCGGGACGCGCGCGAGGACGGTGACGTGGGGAGACTTCCGCGAGGGCGTGGCGGCGGCGAAGTCGCTGTCGGGGTTGGAGTACCTGCGCGCCATCGTCCGGGGTGAGGTGCCCGGGGCGCCCATCGCGGCGCTGATGGGCTTCGCGCCGGTGGAGGTGTCGGAGGGGCGCGCGGTGTTCGTGGTGGAGCCGGCGGAGTACCACTACAACCCGATTGGCACGGTGCACGGGGGGCTGGCGGCCACGCTGTTGGACTCGGCGCTCGGGTGCGCGGTGCACAGCACGCTGCCGGTGGGCGCGGGCTACACCACGCTGGAGCTGCACGTGAACATGGTGCGCGCCATCTCCCAGGACACCGGGAAGCTGACGTGCACGGGCGAGGTCATCCACGTGGGAGGCCGCGTGGCGACGGCGCAGGCGCGGCTGACGGACGCGGACGGCAAGCTGTACGCCCACGGCACCGCCACGTGCATGGTGTTCCGACCCCCGAGCCCCGGTGGCCGGGAGTAGAGGGCGCGACGATGCGGTACGCACCCGAGCACAAGCAGGCCACCCGCGAGCGAATCCTCTCGGCGGCGCAGACGCTCTTCCGCAAGGAGGGCTTCGCGGGCGCGAGCGTGGAGCGCGTCATGAAGGCCGCGGGGCTGACGGTGGGAGGCTTCTACGCCCACTTCGCCTCGAAGGAGACCCTGCTCGCGGAGTCCGTGCGCGCGTTCTTCCAGCAGCAGCAGGTGCGCTGGTTCGGCGGGCTCGAGGGGCTGCGCGGCGCGGAGTTCCTGGACCCCTTCGTGCGGCGCTACCTCAACCCCCACATCCGCGACAACATGGAGACGGGCTGCGTGATGCCGTCGGTGTTGTCGGACCTGACGCGCGGGACGCCCGAGGCCCGCGAGGCGCTCGCGCAAGGCGTGGAGACGCTGGCGACGGAGCTGGCGACCCATGTCCCAGGGGAAGGGGGCCTCACCGGGCGACAGCGGGCGCTGGCCACGGTGGCGCTGCTCTTCGGCGCGATGACGCTCGCGCGGGCGGCGAAGCACCTGCCCGTCTCGGATGAAATCCTGGAGGCCGCGCGCGCCTTCCTGCTCGCGGGCGGCGCGCCGCCTCCGAAAAAGCGACACTGAGGGGACAGGGAGGCCCGAGCGTGGTGCTCGCCTCCTCCGCACCGTGCCTCCGGGCCGGGGGGTCGTTGGAGGTGGTGATGTCCTTCGCGCGCGGCCGCTGGGTGCTGGGGGTGCTCGCCGCCCTCTTGGGGCTGTCCTGTCTGGGCGTGCCGAGACCGCGTGCCGCGAAGGACCCGGCGGCGCTGCGCTACAACATCACCTACGTTCGCGAGCCCGCGCATGCGCTCGACGTGGAGGTGGTGCTGGTGCGGGGCACTCCGCGCGCGTTCCGCTTCACGCAGCCGGGTGGGGTGCGCGCCGTGAGCGCGTTTCGCGAGGACGGTGAGCGGCTCGAGTTGCGCGTGAGCGATGAGGGCCTGGTCCTGCTCCCCGCGAACATCCGCTTCCTGCGCTACCGCTATGAGCTGGATGCACGCCACGGCTCGCGCGGGGCCAGCCTGTTCTCGGGCGGAGGCGAAGGCGACGCGCGGCACGTCGCGGGCCGCGTGTACCTCATCCGTCCCAACCAGGCGCCGCCCGACCTGCGCGTGGAGCTGGTCGTCGAGGGCGTGGACGCGCTGCTGCCCTGGCAACCGGATGACACCGGCCTGTATCGGCTCCGCGCCGAGGACCTGGTGGACTCGGGCTTCCATGGCTTTGGAGGGCGCCGCTGTCAGGTGGTGTTGCCGGACGCGGTGCTGGACGTGGCGGTGCTCGGCCACTTCACCTCGGTCGACGACACCCAGGTCTGTGGCTGGTTGAAGCAGGCCGCGCAAGAGGTGCGCACCGTGCGCCGTGCGTTTCCGTATCCGCGCGCCACCGTGCGCGTCATCCCCGTGCCCGGACACGAGGGCCCCAGCCTCTTCGGCATGGTGCTCTGGAGCTCGCCACCGAGCATCTCCGTGCTCGTGGGACAGGAGGCGAGCGCGGACTCCTTCGCGCGGGACTGGGTGGTGCTGCACGAACTGCTCCACCTGACGCATCCGGCGTTCCTGCCGCGCGTGCCGTGGTTGTCGGAGGGGCTGGCCACCTACTTCACGGAGCTGGCCCGCGCGCGCTCGGGGCGGCAGAGCGCCGAGCGGGCCTGGGAGGAGCTGGTGGATGGCTTCTCGCGAGGGCGGCGCGCGGCGGGAGCCCGCACGATGGAAGAGGTCATCACCGATGGAGACTTCGCGCTGGGGACCTATTGGACGGGCGCGCTCTTCGCGTTGCATCTCGATGTGGAAATCCGCCGTGTCACTGGAAACCAGCGACAACTGGAGGATGTGTTGGAGTTGCTCGCGGAGCGCGGGAGCACCTCGACGTTCGGTGCATTCGGCGGGGCGGTGGACGCCGTCGCGGGGCAGCCGCTGTTCGATGGCTTGCTCGCGCGGCACCTCCGGCGTGTGGCTTTTGTGGAGCAGGAAGGTCTGCTAGAAGCGCTGGGTGTATCGGCGGGAGCGGAGGGCATCAAGCTGGTGCCTGCCCGGGACAGCTCGTTGCGCGAGGCGATGGTAGGTGTTCGTCGCCAGGAGGCCTCGCGATGAATGGCGAGGCGGTCGGTAACCGGCGGGCAGACAATTGCGTATCGGATGCATCCGTGAGCTCCCGCCCTCCGTAAATGAGGTCCGCCATGTCCAGAACCCCGTTGGCCGAATCCCGTGGGCGCGCATTGCGCTCCTGGGGCCGACAGGGTGCTGGGGCTCCACGCAGTCCACACCGTAGTTCCCCCTCAACGAAGCACCGAAAGGAAGCAACCCCATGAACGCGAAGGCTCTTGCGGCGATTGTCGGCACCCTGTCCCTGGCCTCCCTCGCCACCGGCTGTGCCTCCACCAAGTCGGCGGAGGCCACGCCGGCCGCCGCGGAGAAGGGCGCCGAGGGCTCCTGTGGCGCCGCGAAGACGGACGGCAAGGGCGCCGAGGCCGGCTGCGGCGCGCAGAAGCAGGAGGGCGCCCCCGCGGCGACTCCGGAGAAGGGCGCCGAGCACGGCTGCGGCGCTGGCGGCTGCAACGGCCAGAAGAAGGAGTAGTCCGCGGCGCACCAGGGGCGGGTGAAGACACCCACCCCTCGCGCCGACCTCCGGGCGGTGGGAAGAGCACCTCCCGCCGCCCGGTTTATTTGTCTCTCGGGGAGGTGGCTGACCGTGGTGGCGATGACGTACGCGCGAAGACACGGACTTTCGCCCCTGGGCGTGGGCATCGGTCTGCGCCGGAGCTTCTACGAGGAGCTGCCCCGAACCCACCGGACGCTCGACTGGGTGGAGATCATCCCGGAGAACTTCCTCTCGCTCGGAGGCCGCTCCCAGCGCGCGCTGGACGCGTGTGCCGAGCGCTGGCCGGTGTTGCCGCACGGCGTGGGGTTGGACATCGGCGGGCCGGACGCGCTGGACGAGGACTACGTCACGGGGCTCGCGGCGCTCGTGAAGCGCGTGGACGCGCCGTTCTTCTCGGACCACCTGTGCTACTCGCGGCTGGGCGGCGTGTACCTGCATGACCTGCTGCCGCTGCCCTTCACCGAGGCCGTCGTCGAGCATGTGGTGCCTCGCGTGCGCGAAGTCGTCGCGCGCGTGGGCCGGCCGTTCCTGCTGGAGAACCCGAGCTACTACGCGAACATGCCCGGCGGCACGCTGTCGGAGGCGGACTTCCTGCGCAACGTGGTGGAGGAGGCCGACTGCGGGCTGCTGTTGGACGTGAACAACGTCTACGTCAACGCGCGCAACCACGGCTATGACGCCCGCGCCTTCGTGGACGCGCTACCGTTGGAGCGCGTGGTGCAAATCCACCTCGCGGGCCACACCACGTATCCGGACGTCATCATCGACACGCACGGCGACCGCGTCTGCGACGATGTGTGGTCGCTGTACCGCTACGTGCTGGCGCGCACCGGGCCGGTGTCCACGCTCATCGAATGGGACCAGGACATCCCGTCGATGGAGGCGGTGCTGGACGAGGCGGACCTGGCGCGCGCGGCGCTGCGGGAAGGGGCGGGGCGATGAAGCCTTCGCTGAAGCACTTCTTCGACAGCATGGGGAGCTACCTGGCGCGGCCGGGTGACGAGTCGCTGCAGCGGCTCTACTCCGCGCATCCGGAGTGGCGCGCGCCCTCTACGCGCGTGTCCATCTACGGCGACTTCGTGCGAGGCCACATCCGCACCGCGGTGGAGAAGCTCTTCCCGCTGCTGCGAGGCGCGGTGGGCGCGGAGACGTGGAACGCGCTGGTGGAGGACTACACGCTGACGCGGCCCGCGCGGCACCACGAGGTGAACCGCGTGGGCGAGGGCTTCCCGGCCTTCATCGCGGATGCGGTGTCGTCGCGAGGGCTCCCCCCGTACGCACCCGCGCTGGCGCGCTTCGAGTGGTCCGACTTCGCGGTGTTCGCCTCGCAAGCGGCGGCGCCCGAGCCCGTGGAGCGCCTGACGCCGAATCCCACGTTGGTGGTGCTGGAGCAGCCGTTCCGAATCTGCGCCTGGGTGCGCGCCCGGGGCCAGGGCGTGACGAGGGAGCCTGAGGCAGGAGACGAGCTGGCGCTGCTCTGGCGTCATCCGGAGCTCCTGGTGACGTACTACCAGGAGGCCACGCCGCCCGCGCTGCTGGTGCTGAAGATGGCGGTGGAGGGCTTGTCCGCGCCAGAGGTGGCGGCGGCCACGGGAATGCCCGAGGCCGACATCCTGGACGCGGTGGCGCGGCTGTCGCGCGACGGCCTGGTGCTGGCGCCCCCCGCGTGAATCGCGTGCTTCGCGTGCCTCGGACGAAGGGCTCCTGACGCCTCAGTGGCGCAGGGAGCACACCTGTCCGACGGCGGAGTCCTCGCAGCGCGACGCGCCCGGGCACTCCACGTCCTGGGTGCAGGACACCGTGCACTGTCCCTCCAGGCACAGCCCGTCCGGCAGGCCGAGCTTCTGGCAGCGCGTATCGTCCGCGCACTCCGCGCCGAGCTGAAGCAGCGCGCGGCAGCCCTGGAAGCGCGCCGGGTCCGGGAGGCAGCTGCCTTGCTGGCAGGTGAAGCCCGCTTCGCACCGGCTCGCCACGCGGTCCTCGTCGTTCATGGACTCGGTGCACTGCTTCACGCAGGTGGCGACACCCTCGGCGAGGAGCTGGCACGCCGCGCCCTCCGCGCAGCTCCCGTTGACATCACACGCGCCGCAGCGCGGGCCCACCGCTCCGCAGCGGAAGCCCTTGCAGACCATCCCCGCGCCGCACTGCCCATCCAGCAGGCACTCGACGCAGTTGCCGCCCGGGCCGCACATCAGTCCGTCCGCGCAGCCCGTCAGGCCGCAGCGGTTGACGAGCTCCGCGTTGGGCTCCAGCTCCACGCGCAGCTCCTTCTTCTCGCCCGAGCCCACACACGCCTCGGCCTGCACCCCGGAGAAGCCCACGCCGGCGATGCTCAACCCGTAGCACCCGTCCGGCAGGGGCCCCACGCGCAGCCGCCCCGCGCCATCCAGGACGAGCCGCTCGAAGGGCGTGTCCAGCACGGACACCTCCACGCCGGCCACCCGCTCGCCATGCGAGGCCTTCACCCGCATCTCGAAGAAGCCCGCGTCTCGGGGCGCCACGCGCGAGAGCTTCACCGACTGGCCGCCCGACACCTTCACGGACACCCGCGTCGCCTTCTCCGCCGTGGCGACCACGAACAGCTCCGCGGGCCCCGTGGGCACGCCCTCCAGCTTGAACCGCCCCTCAACGTCCACCGACGAGCGCACGTCATGGGCCCCCACCAGGGACACCACCGCCACCGCCGGGTCGAACTCCGTGAGCTGCCCTTCGATGGTCCCCACTCGCAGCGGCGCGTTCTCCAGGTTGCCGCACGCCCCCGCTCCCAGCAGCAGGACGACTCCCAACGCGATGTGTTGTCTCGAACCCATCAGAATCGATACCCCACACCGGCCCAGCCGCCGGTGAATCCCACGGCCTGTCCCTCACCATCCACCACCACGTACGTCAGCATGAGCTGCGCCTGGGTCATCAATTCCAGACGTTCACCCACCCGCACCACCATTCCTCCCACCACGCCGGGGCTGACGGTGAAGAAGCGCTGCCCGCTGACGAAGGTGTCCACCTCGAAGGACCGCCCCAGGTACAGGGCGGCCACACGAGGACCGGCGAACAGCGTCAATCTTTCCCATCGCCACAGGTAAGGCAGGGCCATGCCGGCCGAAAAGGTCGTGTAGCGGAAGGAGATTTCGTCGTCGGGTTGGAGCTGGAGCGCGCGCCGGCCCGTGCTGAAGCCCACGTCGAACAGGAGGCCGAAGTCGCGCAGCGGACGGTCCTCCAGCCGCAGCGACACGGCCACCTCCGGCGCCAGCGGCAACAGCTCCTTGCGGCTGCGCGCGTCAGCGAAGGTGAACATGCCCCCGAGCAGCGACAGCGAGCGCCGGGGGAAGGCCTCCGACAGGAGCTGCTCCAGCGGCAGCCGCTCCCCGGCGCTGACCTCCACGTCGCGGCGCATCAGCACCGCGTCGCCCTTGGTCAGCTCCACCGTGCGCTTGCCGGGCGTCACCGCCGCGCCTCCCGGCAGCTCCGTGCGCGTCTCGCCGTCCACCTTCAGCGTGAAGCCATCCAACCGGGGGTTGTAGGAGAACAGCTCCGGCCGGCCCGTCCGGGCGATGTTGCCCGACAGCACCACCGGGTCCGCGCCCACTTCCAGGATTTCCGCCGACGGGCGCTGCCGGCCCTCGGTGAAGGCGAAGGTGCGCCTGCGCGCGTAGTCGTGCGCCTCCGTCGCGGTGACGGCGCCGTCGGTGTTGCGGTCCGCGCCGCCGCCCAGGCCCTCGACGAGGAAGTGCGTGTAGATGTCGTTGCGCAGCCCCTCGTCCTCGCGCGCCGTCTCGCCCCAGTCACAGGCGGCGAACACCATGGACGCTCGCGAGGACTCCTCCAGGGGCCGCGCGTAGAAGCCCGACTTGACGCCCGACAGCTCCTTCTCCAGCTCCTTGGGCAACAGCGACTTGCCGTTGCCGCTGTGACAGGATGCGAGCACCAGGAGCCTGCGGCGACTGGAGAGCGCGTCGAATTCCGCCTTCAGCATGTCCATGGACAACGCCGTCTGGGCGATGGCGCGATAAGAAGCGTCGCGCGTCACCAGGAAGCGGCGCAGCTCGCCCGTGGCGTCCCGGGCCAGGGTGCCGTGCGCGGAGAAGTAGACCACGACGACGTCGTCCGGACGGTGGGCCTGCTTTCGCAGCTCCCGCAGCGCCGCGAGGATGGCCGCGCGCGTCGTCTCCTCGGGCCGCGTGAGCACGCGCACCTGGTCGAACCGCCCGCGCGCCGGGTCCAACATCGCCGCCGCCAGGTCCGTGGCGTCCTTGGCGGGGTAGCGCAGGCCGCGCCAGTGCGGGTCATCGAACTCGGAGATGCCCACCAGCAGCGCCATGCGCCGGGGCGTGTACGCGCTCGACAGCGCCTCCTCGTCGAGCCGCAGCGGCACCAGTCCGCCCTTCTCCGTCCCCTGGGACGAAGGAGTCGCGCACGCCGTCAGCGCCACCAGCAGGATGGGAAGAAGGTTCCTCACGGTTACCCGAATCAGGGCTGATTCTGGCCGCTTCGAACGCGGACGTCGAACCTCGTCACCGCCAGCGTGCCTTGTTCCCACCGCTCACCTTCACCCACCAGCACGCGCTTCACCTCGTCCGGGGAGGGCTCCAGTCCGGCGGGAGAAGCGGCCAGCCACAGCGTCAGCGGGCCGGACTCTCCCTCCAGGCTGACCCCGGAGAGCCCCTGGGGGCCCTGCAGGTCATGCGTCCCCGCCTCCAGCGCGAAGGTTCCGAGCAGCTGGGGCTCCTCGCCCTCGCGCCGCTGGAAGAGCAGGGCGGTGCCCGCCTCGGTGGCGTGGTAGCGCAAGAGGAGCACGTCGTCGGAGTCCACCAGGGTGTCCGGGTCCAACCGGCGCAGGGCCCCATCCGAGCCCTTGGCCACCACCGCCAGCTCCAGCGCGATTCGGCCCACCTGGCCCTTCACGCCCGGCTCCTGGGACGCGGTTCCCAGCTCCACTCCGGAGCCGCCCTGGCGCAGCCGGGGGACCACGAGAATCGCGAGCAGGCCCGCGGCCACCGCTCCGGCGATGAGGCCCCATCGTCGAGTGTCCACGCGAGGCTTGCGCAGCTCCCGGCGCACCCGTGCGAAGCCCACCTCATCCAGCGGGGCGTCGGCGCGGGGCGGGGCCAGGGCGAGGAGCACGGCGTCCACCTGTCCATCCAGGACGTCGGGGCCGGAGTGGGTGGCGAGGAAGCCTTCACACACCTCGCACGCGGTGGCCAGGTGCTCGCGGAAGTACGTCACCGCGTCCGGCTCACGACGGGCAAGGGCGCGCAGCGCCTCGTCATCCAGGTGTCTCATGACCTCTCACTCCCACCGACCGGCGAGCACTCGCCGCAGCAACTCTCTCTTGATACGACCCCGGAAGCGCTCGAGTCTCATCGTCACCGCGCTTTTCCCCACACCCAGCTGCTCGGCAATCTCCCGCGCCGACAGCTCTCCTTCGATATAGAAAAGCTGGACTGTCCGCTTCTCTTCTCCCTCGGGCAGCTCGGAGATGAGCTGGCGGACCACTTCGATGTCCCGCTCCAGCTGGAGGGCCTCCGGCAGGGCGGGCACCGTCTCCGGCTCCGGGTCCGCGATGTCGTCTTCCAGGCGCCGCAGGCTCGCCTTGCGCTCCAGCCGCGTCCGGGCCCGGTTGCGAGCGATGGACAGGAGCCACGCCTCGAAGGCGCCGGCTTCCTTGAGCCGGGGCAGGGCACGGAAGGCCCGGACGAAGGTCTCCTGGATGACGTCTTCCACCTCGTCGGAGTCGAGCGGGCCGAACCCCGCCATCAGCCTCGCCACGAGGGGACGAGTGCGCCGGTACAGCTCACTGAAGGCGGAAGTCTCCCCACTCGCCGCGCGCCGCACCCACTCCGCCAGTCCCTCCGTGGAACCCACCTGTCCTCCTAGACCTCCGGAAGTGGCCGGTGGCCACGCGTCCGGCTCGACTGGCCCCTGACCGCCCGAGGAAGCGGGTGGAGCGGGGCGCTTCCTACTGGCTCCCAGGGGGGCGTCGGGGGGAAGAATGCGTCCCGCCGTTTCATTTCCGCGAGGACCCCGCCATGCGCGTCATCAACTTCAACCCTGGCCCCGCCGGCCTGCCCCTGCCCGCCCTGGAGCGCGCCCGGGACGAGCTGCTCGACTTCCAGGGCTCCGGCATGTCCGTGATGGAGCACAGCCACCGGGGCAAGGAATACGAGGCCGTCCACGACGAGGCCATTGCCCTGCTGACCGAGCTGACGGGACTGCCGTCCACCCACCAGGTGCTCTTCCTCACCGGCGGCGCGTCCCAGCAGTTCGCGCAGGTGCCGATGAACTTCCTCACCCCCGACACGAGCGCGGACTACCTCATGACGGGCGTGTGGAGCGAGAAGGCGCTCGACGAGGCGCGGTACTACGGCAAGGCGCGCGTCGCGGTGACGACGGTGCAGCCCGACAAGCACTACACGCGGGTGCCGCGCCAGGACGAGCTGAAGCTGGACCCCCAGGCCGCGTACGTCCACCTGACGAGCAACAACACCATCTACGGCACCCAGTGGCACACGGTGCCGGACGTGGGCACCGTTCCCCTGGTGGCGGACATGAGCTCCGACTTCCTGTGGAAGAAGATGGACCTGTCGCGCTACGGGCTCGTCTACGCCGGCGCGCAGAAGAACCTGGGCCCCTCCGGCGTGACGCTGGTGGTGGCGGCCAGGGACTTCATCGCGCGAGGGCGCAAGGACATCCCGAAAATCTTCCGCTACTCCATCCACGCGGAGAACAACTCGCTCTACAACACGCCCCCCACGCTGGCCATCTACCTGGTGCGCAACGTGCTCGCGTGGATGAAGAGCGTGGGCGGCCTTTCGCAGGTGGAGGCGTGGAACCGCCAGAAGGCGGAGCTCCTGTACGGCGCGCTCGACACGCACTCCGGCTTCTACCGGGCGCCGGTGGAGCGCGAGTCCCGTTCAGTGATGAACGTCGTGTTCCACCTGCCCACGCCGGAGCTGGACGCGGCCTTCGTCGCTGACGCGAAGCAGCAAGGAATGGTGGGCCTGAAGGGGCACCGCACGGCGGGGGGAATCCGGGTTTCCACGTACAACGCCGTGACTGTGGAGAATGTGCGCACCCTCGTCACCTTCATGGAACATTTCGTGAAGACCCGTGGGTAGTCTCCGTCGAACTCGCGGAACAACTCATCTGGAGGGTTTCATGAAAGCCACGCTGCCCGCCGTCGCGCTCTGCCTGCTGTTCGCCGTCCCCGCATTCGCCAAGGAAGTGGAAGTGGCCGGGGTGAAGTATCCGGAAACCGCCAAGGTGGGCGACAAGGAGCTGAAGCTCAACGGTGTGGGCCTTCGCAAGAAGTTCGTCGTCAAGGTCTACACGGTGGGGTTGTACCTGGAGACGCCGTCGAAGGATGCCGCGCAGGTCCTGGCCGCGGACGAGAGCAAGCGCGTCCGCATGTACATGCTGCGGGACTTGGACAAGAAGACCATCACCGAGGCCATCGTCGACGGCTTCAAGAAGAACGCGGGCGCGAAGATGCCGGCGCTCCAGGAGCGGCTGAACACCTTCACGGCGGAGATTCCCGACCTGAAGAAGGGCGACGAGCTCATCCTCACGTACATCCCGGGCACGGGCACGCAGATCCAGAGCAAGAAGGAGGGCGAGAAGATCTCCGTGGCGGGCAAGGACTTCGCGGACGCGCTCTTCTCGGTGTGGCTGGGCAAGGACCCGGTGGATGACGGCCTGAAGGACGGGATGCTCGGCAAGGACTGAGTCCGTCGTCCCGCGTCGAGTCACCTGGAGGCGCTCCGTGTCTCGGACCGAGGCACGGGGCGCCTTCCTCGTTTTCGGACCGCCCCGGGGACGCTTGAAATACGTCGATGCGTGGCGCGTAGTAGGAACGTGCCCGGCTGCACGGCGACGCCGGGTCTGATAGCAACCGGCCGGTCAGGAGGACGACATGGGAATTTGCGCGTGGCTGGTGCTGGGCGGAATCGCGGGTTGGCTGGCGAGCATCATCAAGGGCACGAATGCGAGGATGGGGATGTTCGCCAACATCGCCACCGGCATCGTCGGTTCGATGCTGGGCGGCTGGCTGTTCAGCCTGCTGGGCGGCCGGGGCGTGACGGGGCTCAACCTCTACTCGCTGGCGGTGGCCACGGTGGGGGCGGTCATCCTCATCAGCATCGTCCAGGCGATACGCAAATAGCGCCTGGGGCCCCTGCCGCCTTCAGAAGAGGCTGAGCTGGGGTGACGGTGGAGGCTTGCGCGGCGGACGTCGGAAGGTGTCCGGCGCGTCCTCGGTGATGAAGGAGGTGCGCAAGCCGACCTTGCGCGCCGTCGTTTCGAAGAGGCGGTGGATGGTCTCCGCGTAGAGGCCTTCGCCGCGCATGCGGTGCTTGAAGCGGGAGTCGTTGAGCTCCCCACCGCGAATCTCCCGGATGCGGTGCAGGACGCGCTCGGCGCGCAGCGGCAGCTTGGCGCGCAGCCGCTCCTCGAAGACGTCCTTCACGGGCCCAGGCAGGCGCACCAGGGTGAAGTGCGCGCGGGTGGCGCCGGCTTCCCGCACGGCGGTGAGCACACGGGAGATGTCCTCGTCGTTGAGCCCCGGGATGATGGGGGCCACGGAGACGGCCACGTTGAGGCCGGCCTCGGAGAGGCGGCGGATCGCGAGCAGCCGCCGCTGGGGCGACGCCGCGTAGGGCTCCATGGCGCGAGCGATTTCGGCGTTGTGGAAGGGCAGGCTGACGCTGACCCAGAGCCGGGCCTCGCGGGAGATGCGCTGGAGCACGTCGAGGTCCCGCTCGATGAGCACGCCCTTGGTGATGATGCCCACGGGGTTGCGGTACTCGGCGCAGACCTCCAGGCAGGCGCGCGTGAGGCGCAAGGAGGCCTCCAGCGGCTGGTAGCAGTCGGTGACGCCGCTGAAGACGACCGTCTCTCCCTTCCAGGACGGGCGCTCGAAGTGCTCTCGCAGCAGCTCCGCGGCGCGGGGCTTCACGACGAGCTTCGTCTCGAAGTCCGTGCCCGCGCCGAAGTCGAGGTACTGGTGCGTGGGCCGCGCGTAGCAGTACGCGCAGGCGTGGAGGCAGCCGCGATAGGGATTGACGCTCCAGCTGAAGCCCACGTCGGGGCTGTCGTTGTGCGAGACGACCTGCTTGCTGTGGTCCTCGAAGACTTCCAGCCGCGACGGAGGAATCTCGTCGAGGTACTCCATCGCGGTGCTTGCCCACGGGTTGGGCGGATTGTCGATGGGCCGGGCCTTCACGCGCCCAGGGTGGGGCTGAAAGCGCGTTCAGTCAAGGGCTAGAACGCCGGTCGTTTTCTTCGGTCCAGGGCTGAGGAGAAATGCGCGCTCGGTTCGTTTCCTGTCGGCAGCACCAACGTCACGCAGGAGCACTCGAGCATGAAGTCTTTTGGAATGAAGCCGCTGCTGACAGTCCTGTCAGTGCTGGTGGTCTCCCTCGTGGGATGCGGGGTTCCGGAGGAGGAGTCCCACGCCTCCGCGGGTTCCACCTCCCAGGCCCTGGCCGGTCCCTATGATGCCTGGGTTGCCCGCCACGCGCTCACCGCCGCCCAATATCAGACGGAGTTCAACACCTGGACGGGGCAGGGCTATCGGCTCTCCTATGTCAGCGGTTACGAGGACGGGGGCAGCGCCCGCTACGCGGCCATCTGGGAACAGACGAGCGGCCCGGCCTGGCGGGCCTTCCACGGGCTGACCTCCGCGCAGTACCAGACCACCGCTGTCACTCAGCATGCGCAGGGCTACCGCCCGGTGGTGGTCAACGGGTACAGCGTCGGAGGCGTCGCCTACTTCGCGGTCATCTTCCACTCGGACGGTGTCGCCGCGTGGGTGGCCCGTCATGATTTGAGCGCGGCCCAGTACCAGACGGAGTTCAACACCTGGACCGGGCAGGGCTACCGGCTGGTGCACGTCAGCGGCTACACGTCCGGTGGCGCGGAGCGCTACGCGGCGGTCTGGGAGCAGACCAGCGGGCCGGCCGCGCGGGCCTACCACGGGCTGACCGCGGCCCAGTACCAGTCCACGTTCAATACCAACGCGTCCCAGGGCTACCAGCTCGCGAAGGTCAGCAGCTACAACGTGGGGGGCACGGACCGGTACGCGGCCATCTTCCATGCGTCCTCGGGGATTCCGGTCGCCGCGCGTCATGGCCTCACCTCCGCCGCGTATCAGCAGGCCGCGATGGACCTCAAGAACCAGGGCTATCGCCCCGTCGTGGTGACGGCGCACAACAATGGGAGCCAGCCCGAGTTCGCGCTCGTCTGGCAGAACCTCACGTTCAGCGCGGCCGACCTGGAGCACATCGACGACACCGTCCAGCAGGCGATGGCCAACTCGAACACCGTCGGCCTGTCGCTGGCCATCACCCGCAAGGGGCGCCTCGTGTTCGCCAAGGGGTATGGCCTGGCCGACCAGGGCAACAACACGCCGGTCAACTCCTCCCACCGCTTCCGCGTCGCCAGTGTGTCCAAGCCGATGACGTCCATCGGCATCATGAAGCTGATTGAAAACGGCCAGATTCAGCTGACGGACCGCGTCTTCGGCAGGGGCGGCTTGCTCGGCGAGACGTTCGGCGCGCAGAGCACCTACCGGGACAGCCGCGTCCTGAACATCACCGTCCAGCACCTGCTGGAGCACACCGCGGGCGCCTGGGACAACGACGGCGCCGATGGGACGGGTGACCCCATGTTCATGAACACGGGCATGAATCACGCGCAGCTCATCCAGTGGGTGTTGCAGAACGTGCCGCTCGAGTTCGCGCCGGGGACGACGTACCAGTACTCGAACTTCGGCTACAGCGTCCTCGGTCGCATCATCGAGCGCGTCACGGGGCTGACCTATGACGCCTATATGCGCAACACCGTGTTCACCCCCAGCGGCGCCACCAGCTTCGCCGTGGGTGGCGATACCCTGGCCGCGCGTCTGCCGAACGAGGTCGTCTACTACCAGCTGGGCGCGGGAGCCTTCAATCCGTACGGCATGCCGGTGCGTCGCATGGATGCGCACGGCGGCTGGGTCGTCACGCCCATCGACCTGCTGCGCGTCGCCGTGCGAGCAGACGGGTACTCGACCGTTCCAGATCTCCTGAACGCAAGCACCCTCACCACGATGACCACGCGCACGACGGCGCCCGACACCTTGGGCAACGCCGTCAACTACGCCAAGGGCTGGTCGGTGAACAGCCTCCCCAACTGGTGGCACGGCGGCTACGTCCCGGGCACGCTGGCTCAATTGGTGCGGACCGATGACCGCTATGGGCCCAGCCGCACCGAGGAGTTCGCCTGGTCCGTCATGACCAACTCCAACAACCGAGCCGGCTCGGGCACGTCCGACATCAACCTCGACGGCCTCATGTGGAACGTCGTGAACGGCGTCAGCGCCTGGCCCGCGCACGACCTGTTCTGACCCAGGTCGCGACCGGACCTTCCGGCAAGGACTCGCAGGACCGGCGGGGCTCGCAAGGGCCTCCGCCGGTCCGTGAGGCGTTGGAGGCCATGTGCGGCATGCGTGCTCATGAAAGGGCCCCGCTGCCTGGTGACCCCCTCAAGCACAACGCAACCTTGAACACCACCAGCAAATCAGGGTGGCCCTGGATGCCGCGCACGGATGAGAGTCATTGTCACCCCAGTCACGAAAGGCTGGCGGCCAATCCAGACAAAGCCAAGCATGGCGACGCCGCGCCCGCTCCCTGACTGGCCCCAGGTCCTGGGGCCCGGAGTCACCATGAACCCTCGTTCGTTGTTCTCCCCCGTCGCTTGTCTGTTTTCGTTGGCTGCCATCGGTTGTGGCGCTCCTTCGCCCCAGGAGCCCGCGGCCCCGTCGGACCAGACCGCCGAGGTGGCCCAGTACCGCTGCGTCCCGCTCTCCGCCGAAGCGCTGCGCGTGAAGGCGCCGCCCACCGCCCTCGTCGTGGGGGACTCACGGCGGGAAGCCCAGGTCACTTCGGTCCGGCTCTGCCCCAGTGGACAGGTGCCCCAGGCGCTGCACAACCCGGCGCCGCCGCGCCCGCTCGCGGCCTGGCTGACCGCGACGCCCGGCGCTTCAGCAGACAACCGCCCCGTCCATGCGAGCGCTGACTCCGTCTACTACGCGGGGGTCTACAAGCCGACGTCGGAGACGGGCTACGCGCTGGGCGTGGGCGCGCGCCTTCAAATCTACAACCCGCAGGTCGCCCACTCCTTGGACCAGGTCAGCACGGTGGTGTCGATGGTCCGGGGCGCCAGCACGTCCATCGTGGCGACTGGCTACCGCAAGTTCCAGACGACCTATCCCACCCTGCTCGTCGGCCACACGGTGGGCGGCGTCTTCCAGCACGTCACGGGCTGGGTGCAGGTCCACCCGAGCTACTACCCGGGCATGGACCTGAGCGGCTACATCGGCGCGAAGCCCCGCTTCTTCGTCCTCTACTCGGGAACGGATTGGTGGGTGTATTTCAACGACGCCTGGGTGGGCTACTTCCCCGGCTCGCGGTGGGGCGGCGCCTTCACCTCGGGCGAGATGGCCCACTGGTACGGTGAGGTGTTCGTCTCGGGCGCGCGTCTGCCGCCCGTGACGGACATGGGCAATGGCTTGTTCCCTCCGAACGCGGCCTCCGGTGCCATCGAAGAGATGTGCACCCACAACGGCACCAGCTGCTTCCTCATGGGCGCCGCGCAGTCGTACGTCAGCAACGCCGCGTACTACGGGCTGTACTACCCAGGCCTGTCGAACCTCCGCTACGGCGGAAATGGCGGCGGGTAGCCTCCGCTCGAGGACGCAGGACACGGGCGCGTCCTTCCTCCCTGGGGCCGCGCCCGACGTGTAGATTCAAGGGGTTGACGCGCCGCTCGAAGGCGGGCGGCGCGGGTTCGCGAAAAATCGTCCGGGTCGCGAATCCGTTCGGTGGGTGCCCGCCTCTTAATGGCTGAGGCAGGGCATTTTCCCCGCCACCGCCTTCCAGGTGCTCGCATGGCCGCCCACCCATTGCCCGCTGCTCCCGACGCGATGCTGCTCGCGGCCCACGCGGGTGATCGCGACGCGATGCTCCGCCTGCTCCAGACGCTCCAGCCCAACCTCAGGCGGTACGCGCAGCAGCGCTGCTTCATCAACGACATCGACGACGCGGTCCAGGAGTCGCTGCTCGTGCTGGCCCGCCACCTGGGCTCGGTCCGGAAGCTGGCGTCCCTGTCGGGCTGGCTGTTCCGAATCGTCCAGCGCGAGTGCCGCCGCCTGGGACGGGTGACGCTCAAGCAGGACCCCTACGAGGAAGCGCTGGCCGACCAGTGGGTGGTCTCCCACACGCCGGAGTCCGCGCGGCTCGACGTGGCCTCCGCGCTGGAGTCCTTGCCCCCGCACTACCTCGAGGTCGTCCTGCTGCGCGACTTCGAGGAGCTGTCCATCCGCGAAATCTCCGAGCGCCTGGGCGAAGACGTGCCCGCCGTGAAGAGCCGCCTCCATCGGGCCCGCGCCATGGTGCGCGAGTACCTGCTGGCCTGACCTTTCATCCCCACCGCATCGACCTCCAGAAGAAGGAAACCCGTCATGGCCAACCCCATGTCCACCCTCGGCATCATCCACACCGTGGTCAGCCTGCCTCCCCTCATCTTCGGCGGCTGGGCCTTCCTCCGCGACGGCCGCATCGACCCCGGCACCCGCGTGGGTTGGCTGTACATGCTGAGCATGGTGGCGTCGATTCTCACCTCGTTCGGCCTCTCCAGCACGGGCGGCTTCAACCCCGGCCACGGCCTGGGCCTGCTCGCGCTCGTGCTCATGGCGGTGGGCGTCGTCGCCTCGCGCGTGGGTGGGTTCGGCCGCGCCACGCCCTACGTGGAGACGCTGACGTTGTCCGCCAGCTTCATGGTGCTGCTGGTGCCTGGAATCAACGAGACGCTGACGCGCCTGCCCGCGGGCCAGCCCATCGCCAGCAGCCCGGAGTCGCCGCCCGTGCAGGCCGCCTTGCTCGCGCTGGTGGTCTTCTTCCTGCTCGGTGCCACGTACCAGGTGCTGAAGCTGCGGGCGCTCGCGCGAAGGAGCTCCGTGGCCGGCTCGGTGGCGTGACGCGCACGCTCCGGCCCTGAGCGCGCGATTTCCAGCGGCGCGGCGCTGGAGTCGTCAGCCCCCTGTCCCGCTGACCTGCTCAGACGGTGGGAACCGTTCCGCCATCAATCAGATACTCGCTGCCATGGATGGCGGCTGCCCGCTCCGACGCGAGGAACGCCACCAGCTCCGCGACCTCTTCCGGCCAGGCGGGACGTCCCAGGGGAATGCCACCGAGCGCGGTCATGATGCCACGGCGGGCCGTCTCCTCGTCCGTACCGCCGTGCTCGGCCATCCGCTTCACCAGCGCCTCTGCCGCTGTCGTGCGAATCCACCCCGGCGCGATGGAGTTCACGCGGACTCCCTTCGGACCCAGCTCCTTGGACAGGGCATTGCTGTAGGTGGACAGCGCGGCCTTCGCCGCCGCATAGGCGATGGTCGCGTCGTGCAGCGGGAGCAGCCGCTGGATGGAGGTGACATGCAGGACGACGCCGCCTCCACGCTCGACCATGCGTGGAACGAGGGCGCGGTCCAGGCGGACGGCGGCCAGGAGGTTGAGCGACAGCTCGTCCTGCCACACCGTGTCGGTGAGCACGGCGAAGCCGCCCCCTGGCGCGGTGGAGCCCCCGAGGGTGTGGATGAGGATGTCGACGCCCTCCAGCTTGTCTTGAACCTCGCGTGCGACGGTGGCCACGCCTTCCTGGGTGCTCAGGTCCGCCTGGACGAAGAGGGCCGGAAGGTCCGTGGGCGGAGGCGCGGACCGCGCGGTGGTCAGCACCCTGGCCCCGGCGGCGCCCAGGCGCCTGACGATGGCCTCGCCCGCCCCCTTGGTGCCTCCTGTCACCAGCACGCGCCTGCCAGCGAACTCCTGGGAATCGACGGAGAACTTCGGAGCCATGGTCATGACGGGGCCTTCAGTCTGATGAGAGGGATTTGGCGGCCGGCCTCGTCGTGAGCGGCACGACCGCGTTCCGATACAAATGGCGTTAGTCTGCCGGGATGACAAGAACGCACGAAAAAGTGGGGGACTTACCTGAGGGTGGGTATGACGTGCCCACGACTCCCGGAGAGGCGGCCGCTCGTGTCGAGCAAGCGCTGAAGTTCCTCGACGGTCGCTGGAAGCTGGAGATCCTCTTCCAGCTCTTCGGCGGGCGGGTCCAACGTTTCTCGGAGCTGGAGCGCGCCATCCCCGACGTCTCGCAGAAGATGCTCATCCAGCAGCTTCGAGGGTTGGAGCGGGACGGAATCGTGCGCCGCGTCGTCTATCCGGAGGTCCCACCGCGAGTCGAATACGCGCTGACGGAGTGGGGGCAGGCGCTCTGTCCGGCTCTCGATGCCTTGTTGCGATGGGCCGCGGTGCGCGGAGCGCTGCCCGTGTCGTGATGGGGCCATCGCCCCGGTCTCCGGAGCGGAACACGCGCTCGCCTACGCCTCCAATCGCTTGCGCAGCACTCCCAGTCGGCTGCGGCCCACCGGAAGTCGGGTGCCGTCCCGCAGCTCCACCGCGGTGCGTGAGCCCTCCGAGGCGACGAACTCGCGGATGTCCGTCACGCGGACGAGATAGGAGCGGTGGATGCGGAAGAAGTCGGCGGGGAGCAGCTGCTCCAGCCGCTCCAGGCTCTTCTCGCTCAGCTCGGTGCCACCTCCGCGAAGCACGAGCTCGGCGTAGTCGCCAGCGCCCTGGATGTACGCGACGGAGTCCAGGGGCACGAGGACCACGCCTCCGCCCTTCCTCACCGCCAGGGTGCGCAAGGGCGTGGCCGCGCGGCTTCCCACTCGGGCGAGCGCGAGGGCGAGCCGCTCCGGTGTGTAAGGCTTTGGCACGAAGTCCAGCACCCCCAGCTCGAAGGCGCGCAGCGCCTGGTCGGTGTTCGCGGAGACCACCACCGTCTGGAATGCGCCCGCGGCCGCCTCCATGAGCAGCGCGAAGCCGTCCTCGCCCGAGAGGTTCAGGTCCAGGAGCAGCACGTCCACGGTGCGCTCGGCCAGCAGTGCTCGCGCCTCATCCAGACTCGCGCAAACGCGCGGAGGCGGTGCCGCCGGCCCCAGTTGTTGCTCGCACAGCCGGGCGAGACGGCGCGCCGCCAGTGGCTCGTCCTCCACGATGAGCAGCCTCACGCCGGCACCTCCACCCGCGTCATCCATCCCGCCTCCGTGGGCCCATCCTCGAGCCGCCACGCACCAGGGAAGGCCTCCTCCAGGCGCGCGCGCAGGTAGCGCGAGCCGGTGCCTTCACCGCCACCCTGGCGTGTGCCTGTGCCCAGGGGAGCGAGGAAGGAGTAGCGCCGTCGTGGCCCCTTGCCCTCGGCGACGAGGTTGCTTTCGAGTCGGAAGGTGTGGGGCGAGACGTAGCGGTTGTGGCTGAAGGCGTTCTCCAGCAGCGTGTGCAGCAGGGCAGGGGGGACGGGAGCCTGCAGGTCCACGCCCTCGGTCTCCAGGTGGAAGGCCGTGCCCTGTCGGCAGCCCATGACCTCCAGGTGGGCGCGGCACAGCTCCAGCTCGCGAGCGAGCGGAATGGTGCGCTCACCGGAGACGGCGAGCAGGTGCCGGTACGCCGCGCCCAGGGCCTCGATGAAGCGCACGGCCTGCGCGGGCTCCGTCTCCACCCACTCACTCAGCGCGCCCAGCGTGTTCATCAGGAAGTGCGGCTGCAGGCTGCGCTTGAGCAGCTCCAGTTGCAGGCGCTCCGCGGCGCGCGTCGCACTCTCGAGCCGCTCCTGCTGACGGCGCTGCTGCCGGGCATGGACCGCCGTGAGGCAGAGCAACAGCCCTCCGAAGGCGAGGAAGAAGCCGCGCTCGGAGAAGCCCCAGGGCTCCAACAGGTAGAGCGTCCCGGCGAAACCAAGCCCCACCAGCGCGCCCAGGGCCCCCCACGGTTCCCCTCTCCGCCACGCACGCACGGCGAGCGCCATGGAGACGACGAGCGAGGCGCCGAGCGCGATGCTGTTCTTGCCATCGAAGCCCGGAACGAAGGCGAGCGAGAGCAGCCCCAGCCCAAGTCCCATCCACCGCAGCCAGCGGCGTGGCTCGCTGAAGGCCGCGTGCAAGGTCGCTGGCAGCAGCGCCGCCACCGCCAGCACGGCCACCGCCTGCAGTCGCAGCCGCACTGCGTGCAGTGGGTAGGGATAGTTGGCGAGCCCGCGCCACGCCTCCAGCAGGACAAGCGCCGCGGCGGCGAGGCACAGCACGCCAAGCAGGAGTGTCGCGAGCCCACCATGAGCGAGCCGCACGCGCGCGAGGTGGTAGAGCCCCATCAGCACCAGTGCACCCAGCATGCAGAGGGCTGGCACCAGGCTGAGAATCCGCGTCCGAGCGAGTGATGCGGCCTCGCCCACCCGCAGGGCGTGGAGGGTGCCCACGGGCTGGAAGCCGAGCCGGTGCGCGGAGATGCGCATCGTCAGCACGTGAGGGCCCGGCGTGCTGAGCTCGGGCGGAAGCGGGAGCAGGGCATCGACGCGTCCTGGTACCTCCTCCGAGGGAGTCCGCCCCACCTGTCCGTTGTGGCCCAGGGGACTGCCATCCCACCAGGCCTCCCAGGACCCGAGCACCGACAGGGCGAGGGCGGGCGTCGGGGCTCCGGCTTCACGCGGGGGCACATCCACCTGGGTGCGCAGCCAGTAGGGGCCCGTCCCCTCGTTCACCTGGTCGGCCTCCACCGTGCGCCAGCCCCGTGCGTCCGTGGAGAGCGCGACCTCCGAGGAGAGCTCCTCCGTGTTCACCTGCACCAGTCCCTGCCGCGCGGAGGGCAGCGCGGCCGAGGCGGTGAGCGAGAGCGCGAGGCATCCCGCGAAGAGGGCGGAGGACATCATGGGCCGGAGCATACGCAGCCCGACGACGTACCACGCGCACTCCGGCGACGCCGCGAGACGTTGGGCGACCGGCACCCCACACGCTGGGCTGGCCACTGCATCCTCCTCCTCGCTGAAGCCCTTCTTGGAGGAACGCCATGCGCCCCGTGCTCCTGCTTGCCCTCATCCTTCCGTTGTCCCTCGCCCAGGCCCAGAGCCTCCAGATGCAGCCCTACACCTTCCAGGCCCGTGACGGCCGCAGCGTCGAGTCCGAGCTGGGCACCCTCACCGTGCCCCAGCGTCACGCTCGTCCCGAGGGCCCGAACCTGCCCCTGCGCTTCGTGCGCTTCAAGAGCACGAACCCGTCACCTGGGGCCCCCATCGTGTACCTGGCAGGGGGCCCGGGCGGCTCCGGCATCGAGGCCGCGCGCCATGGCCGCTTCGAGCTGTTCCTCGCCCTGCGCGAGGTGGCGGATGTCATCGCGTTGGATCAGCGCGGCACCGGGGAGTCGAATTCCCATCCCGAGCTGTCGCTGCGCTGGGCCGTCCCGCTCGAGCAGCACGTGGACGAGGCGCTGCTCACCACCACGATGAAGAAGGCCGCCGCCGAGGCGAGCCGGACCTGGACGGCGGCGGGCGTGGACCTGGGCGCGTACACCACGGAGGAGAGCGCCGACGACCTGGAGGTGCTGCGCAAGGCGCTGGGCGCGTCCAAGCTCAACCTCTGGGGCATCAGCTACGGCACCCATCTGGGCCTCGCCTACCTGCGGCGCCACCCCAAGAGCGTGGACCACATCATCCTCGCCGGCATCGAGGGGCCGGACGACACCTGGAAGCGGCCTGCCCACGCGGAGGCGTTGCTCGACCGCTGGGAGGCCGTGCTGCGCGCCGAGGGTGAGCGCGGGCCGGGACTGAAAGCGCGGCTGGCGAAGCTGTTGAAGGCGCTGCGGCGCGAGCCCCGCACCGTGGAGTTCACGGACCCGGAGAAGGGGGAGCGCCACACCTGGAAGGTCAGCCCCTTCGACCTTCAGCGCGCCACCTTCGAGTCCCTGCGGGACCCCGCCACCTTCCGGCGCTTCCTCGCCCTGCTCCCGGCGCTGGAGTCCGGCGCCTACGAGCCGATGGCCTCCCTCGCGAGCATGTTGCGCGAAGGGACGCTGGCGCCGATGTCGCTCGCCATGGATGCGGCCTCCGGCGTGAGCCCGGCGCGACACGCCCTCATCGAGCGGGAGGCGTCGAAGTCCTTGCTCGGTGGCAGCGCCAACCCCGGCGCCCTGCGGGCGGGGGATGTGCCCGGGGTGCGTGACCTCGGCGCTTCCTTCCGTGGCCCGCTGAAGGCCACGGCGCCCGTGCTCCTCATCAGCGGCACCCTGGATGGGCGCACGAGTCCGGACAACGCGGAGGCCCTGCGCCCCGGGCTCTCCCAGGCCGTGCACCTGGTGCTGGAGGGCGCGGGACATGACGGGCTCTTTCAGTCGGACCCTCGCATCCTCGAGCGGATGAAGGCCTTCCTGAAGGGCGAGAAGCTTCGCGACGAGCGACTGGAGATCAAGGCGAAGCCCTGAGGTCGACTGCTCGCTCCGCATCCGGGCGGGAGATGGGCTGAGACCTCGCGGTTGTCGAGGAAGCAGCCCGTCTTCCGTCCGCCGCTGACTCGGTGCACCTCTCTTGCACCCGCCGCACCTTCAGCGCGCGACAGTATTCACGCGGACGCGGAGGCACGACGATGAAGCAGCGCAAGCTGGGCCGACAGGGATTGGTGGTTTCGGAGCTGGGCCTCGGATGCATGGGGATGAGTGAATTCTATGGCGCGGGGGACGAAGCGGAATCCCTGCGCACCATCCACCGGGCATTCGAGCTGGGCATCACCTTCCTCGACACCGCGGACATGTATGGGCCCTTCACCAACGAGGAACTCGTGGGCCGCGCCATCAAGGGCCACCGCGAGCAGGTGGTGCTGGCCACGAAGTTCGCCAATGTGCGCGGCGCCAAGGGAGAGTTCCTGGGCATCCGAGGGGACCCGGCCTACGTGCGACAGTCGTGCGACGCCTCGCTGAAGCGCCTGGGCGTCGACCACATCGACCTCTACTACCAGCACCGCGTGGACCCGAAGGTCCCCATCGAGGAGACAGTCGGAGCGATGGCGGAGCTCGTGCGTGAAGGCAAGGTGCGCTACCTGGGCCTCTCGGAGGCCGCGCCCGAGACGATTCGCAAGGCGCACGCCACCCATCCCATCTCCGCGCTGCAGACCGAGTACTCCCTGTGGACGCGCGACGTGGAGGAGGACGGCGTGCTCGCCATGGTGCGCGAGCTGGGCATCGGCTTCGTTTCCTACAGCCCGCTGGGGCGCGGCTTCCTCACCGGCCAGTACAAGCGCTTCGAGGACCTGCCCGCGGACGACTTCCGCCGCCAGAACCCGCGCTTCCAGGGAGAGAACTTCCAGAAGAACCTGGACCTGGTGCAACGCGTGGAGCAGCTCGCGAAGCAGAAGGGTGTCCCGCCCGCGCAGCTCGCGCTCGCGTGGGTGATGGCCCAAGGCCCGGACGTGGTGCCCATCCCCGGCACCAAGCGCGTGAAGTACCTGGAGCAGAACGCGGGCGCCACGCGGGTGGAACTCACGGGAGCGGACCTCGCGCAGCTCGACTCGGTGTTCCCGGTGGGCGCGGCGACGGGGCAGCGCTACCCGGACATGAGCGCGGTGAATCGCTGACGGGACGTAATTCGCGTGCCGTCGTGGGCGGCGGGGCCACTTGCGTGGAGTCCACCTCGTCACCCCCGCCGTCTCATGCGTTGACCAGGGCCGGCGCGCTCCGCTGCGGACCTCAGCGGAGCGGGGGGCCTGCCTTCGCCAGCAGCTCCACGAAGGCGGTGAGGTGGGGCGCGGGCCGCACGGCGCGGGGCCACACGGCGTGCCAGTGTCTGCGCAGGCCCTTGCGTGTCACGCGCACGGCGACCAGCGTCCCGCGTGAGAGCTCCGGAGCCACGGCCCACCGCGCCAGCACCGCGACGCCGAGCCCGGCCTTGGTCAGCTCGATGAGAGCCTCGGTCAGCTCCACATGGGACACGCGCGCGGGGGAGACTCCGGCGGGGATGAGCACCTGCTGGAACAGGGTGCTGTCGGTGAGCGCGATGTTGTAGAGCAGCACGTGCTCGCGCGCGAAGTCGGCGGCTTGCAGGACGCCTCGGCTCGCCAGGGGATGCTCTGGCGCCATGACCGCGACGAGCTCGTCCTCGAAGAGCGGCGCGTGCGCGAGGCGACGGTGACGTGTCGGCGCGCTGACGATGCCCAGGTCCAGCGTCCCCGCCAGCAGCGCCTCCACCGGGCGGCGCGTGGCCTCCACGGCGATGCGCACGTCCACCTGGGGATGGCGCGTGGAGAACCGCCGGAGCACCGAGGGCAGCCAGTGATAGGCCGTGTAGCACTCCGTCGCGAGCCGCAGGACACCTCGCGATGCATGGGAAAGCCGCGCCACATCCGCTTCCGCGGCCTCCACTTCGGCCACCACCTTGCGCGCGGCCTCGAGGACGCGCTGGCCCGGGCCGGTGAGCACCATGCGTCGGCCCTGGCGCTGGAACAGCTCGGCGCCCAGCCGCTCCTCCACGTCGCGGAGTTGGTGGCTCAGCGCGGGCTGGGACAGGTGCAGCATCCGCGCCGCCGCCGTCACCGAGCCGGTGTCCACCACGGCCGCCACCAATCGAAGGTGCCTCACGTCCAAGGTCATCCATTCGAGTATCGCATGGATGAATGCAAAGGATGCATTGGACGCATGTCCGAATCCTGGAGACAACCCAGGCCTGTGCGCTGCCACGAGGTGACGGGATGGGCTTGAAGACGCTGCTGTTGGCCCCCGAGGTGTGGGTCGTCACGGGGGAGGCGTATGACTCGAATGCCACGCTGTTCCTCCGGGGGGATGAGGTGCTGATGGTGGACGCGCTCGGGAGCCGTGCGGACGCGGAGGCGCTCCGGGCGTGGGTGGCTGGCACACTGAGGGCCCGGGTGCGTCAGGTGGTCTGTACGCACGGCTTCAGCGACCACCTGGCGGCGCTTCAGGCGTTCCCCGAGGCGTCGGTGTGGGCTCACACGCGGTTCGAGGAGACCTTTCGCCAGGAGCGCTTCCGCTCGGACGAGGAGACGGGTTTCTACCGCGCGCCGGACCGGTGCGTGGACGCGCCGGAGTCCCTGGCGTGGGGACGCTACACCCTGGACGTGTTCCCGAATCCCGGGCACACGGCGAGCACGCTGAACCTGGACGTCGCCGCGTTGGATGTGTTGTTCAGCGCGGACATCGCCGTGGGGAACATGGCCTACGTCGCCTATGGCGAGCCGCGCGATGTCGATGCCGCGCTGGCTCGGGCCGAGGCGAGGGGACGCACGAGGGTCATCCAGGGACACGGCGGGGTGTCGTCCGCTCGCACGCTGAGCGCCGCGCGGCACTACCTGCGGGCCCTGGGGGCGGCCGTGCGTGAGGCCCGGGGCGTGCCGGAGCGTGTCCTCGCGATTCCACTCGGTGCCTGCCTGCCGGAGGGCGTGGAGGGATGCGACTTCGAGGCGTTCTTCCACCGGAGGAACCTGGAGGAGGTGCTCGCGCGGGGGCTGTGGTCGGAGCCGTCCCTGGCGTAGGCGACCTGGCGGAGCGGATGTGCGCGACGGAGGCCGGGCACGGCCAGTAAGGTGGCCGCATGGCTCTCACCTCCCACCTGCGTGTCGTGCTGCACCAGACGCAGGGTCCGGACAATCTCGGCGCCGTGGCGCGCCTGGCGGCGAACTTCGGCGTGGCGGAGCTGGTCCTCTCCGATCCCCAGCTCCAGGAGATGGACGGCGCCAGACGCATGGCGGTGCACGCCGGCCACATCCTCGAGTCCGCGCGAATCGTCCCCACGCTGCCCGAGGCGCTGGAGGACGTGGTGCTCGCGGTGGGGACCACCTCGCGGCAGAACCTTCGCGGCATGCCCACGCTCTCTCCCGAGGAGGCGGTGGCGTTGATGGCGAAGCACTCGCAGCGGGGCAAGGTGGCCCTGGTGCTCGGCGGCGAGAAGCGCGGCATGTCCGACGAGGACTTGAGCCACTGCCAGCAGGCGCTGGTCATCCCCACGCGGCCCGAGCAGCCCTCCATGAACCTGGCGCAGGCGGCGGCGGTCCTCATGTACCTCTGCGCGCGCGAGGAGGTGGAGGCGCCGCCGCCGGGCGCGGTGGACGGGGCCCCGCTGCGGCTGGTGCAGTCGCTTCAAGCCTGGATGCGGCAGGTCCTCCTGGGGGTGGGCTTCCTCAATACGCAGGGACCGGATGCGCTGCTCTCGGAGATGATCCACTCGCTGACCCGCTCGGCCCTGACGAGGCGGGAGGTGGAGCTGTGGCTCTCCGCCTTCAAGCAGCTCTCGCGTCACGTGGTGGGCCCGACGGCGCGTCCGGACTCCGAGAAGAAGGGCTGAGGCCCAAGGGCCGCGGGCGCCGCTCTGCCCTGGCCCTGGTGACACAGGCCCGCTTCTCCGAGCGAACACCTCCGCGCTTCGAGTTCCCCCACGTGACAGACGGAAGGTTGCCGGCGCGGCAATGCCACCGCGGCTCGACGACGTCGCGTGGAGGGGTGCCTAGGTTCGGCGCCCTTCGACTCCGCGTGCTCGTGCCGCGGTGCTCTTTCGCGAACAGGGATGTCCCTTCATGTCAGACGAATTCGTCGAGCGAACCGGCCCACAGCTTGCTCCGCCACAGCCCATCCGCAATGGCTCGGGTGCCACGGTGCTGGGGCCCAGGAATCCTCCCCGCGAGGCGGAGAATCCGAACCTGCTCGTCCCGCCGCGCACGGACCATGGCTCGATGCCCAACCTCCGCTGGTCCTTCGCGGACAGTCGCATGCGACTGGAGGAAGGGGGCTGGGCACGGCAGACGACGGTCCGTGAGCTTCCCATCGCCACCGAGATTGCCGGAGTCAACATGCGCCTCAAGAAGGGCGCCGTCCGGGAGCTCCACTTCCACAAGGAAGGGGAGTGGGCCTACATGCTCAAGGGCCGCGCGCGCATCAGCGCCGTGGACCGGGGCCGCAAGACGTTCCTCGATGACGTCAGCGAAGGCGACCTGTGGTTCTTCCCCTCCGGCGTCCCACACTCCATCCAGGGACTGGGTCCTGACGGCTGTGAGTTCCTGCTCGTCTTCGACAACGGCACCTTCGACGAGAACGAGACCTTCCTGCTCACCGACTGGCTGGCGCACATCCCGAAGGACGTGCTCGCCAAGAACTTCGGGGTGCCTGAGAGCGCCTTCGCGAACATCCCGGCGCATGAGCTCTACATCTTCCTGATGCAGGGGCCAGGTCCGGTGGGGAACCTCACCCTGGACCTGAGTGGGGGCGAGGGGCCGGTGTCTCCATGGTTCAGCTACCGGCTGCATTCGCAGGAGCCCATCCGCACGAAGGGGGGCACCGTGCGCATCGTCGACTCGTCCAACTTCCAGGCGTCGAAGTCCATCGCCGCCGCGCTGGTGGAGGTGGAGCCCGGTGCCATGCGCGAGCTGCACTGGCACGCGAACGCCGCCGAGTGGCAGTACTACATCTCCGGTCAGGCACGGATGACCGTGTTCGCCTCCTCGGGGAACGCCGCGACGTTCGACTACATGGCCGGGGACGTGGGCTATGTGCCCCGGATGATGCCCCACTACGTGGAGAACACGGGCAAGACGACGCTGCGCTTCCTGGAGACGTTTCGAAGCGACCACTTCGAGGACCTCTCCTTGCGGCGGTGGCTGTCGCTCACGCCCCATGACCTCGTCCGTGGGCACCTGAGAATCGACGAGTCGGTGCTCGCGGGGATTCCTCCCCAGAAGTCGCCCGTCATCCCGCTCTGAGCCGGAAGCGACGTCGGTCATGTCGAGACACGGCACATCCACGCGCGGGGACCTGTCGTCCTCGACGCAAGTCTCTCCACAGGCGGAGCCGCTCGAGGAGGCGCTGCCGCCCCGTGGGGCGCGGGCGCGCGGGCTGGGCGCCTTCGCCGGCTCGGGGGCGCTCATCGCGGTCGGCTATCTGGACCCGGGCAACTGGGCCACGGACCTCGCGGAGTTGCTCGGCTCGGCCATCGCGCTGAACCTCCTGTTCGGCATCCCGCTGTGGGCGGGCGTCCTCATCACCACGCTGGATGTGCTGACGCTGCTCGGGCTCTTGAGTGCGAGGCCGCGCAAGCTGGAGTGGATGGTGCTCGGGTTGGTGCTGACGGTGGGGGCGGCGTTCGTGTTCGAGCTGGTGTTGAGTCGTCCCGCCGCGGGCGAGGTGGTCGCCGGCTATCTGCCCACAGGCGCGATTCTGCGCGACAGCGGGATGATGACGCTGGCGGTGGGAATCCTCGGCGCCACGGTGATGCCGCACAACCTCTTCCTGCACTCCCAGCTCGTCAACACGCACGACTTCCCGCGCGACGAGAGCGGCCGCCGCGAGGCCGTGCGGAGTGCGACGTGGAACACGCTCTATTCGCTCGGCGCGGCGATGTTCATCAACTCCGCCATCCTGATTCTGGCTGCCTCCGCGTTCCATCGCTTCGGACACACCGAGGTGGTCGAACTGTCGGACGCGCACGCCTTGCTGAGCTCGCTGCTCGGTCCGCTGGCGGCGACTGTCTTCGCGCTGGCGCTCCTGTTGGCGGGGCAGAGCGCGGCCATCACCGGCACGCTGGCGGGTGACGTGGTGATGATGGGCTTTCTGCGGTTGAGGGTCCGGCGGTGGGTGCGCAGGCTCCTCACCCGGGGCGTCGCGCTCTGCCCGGCGCTCGCGGTCATCCTCCTGGCGGGGGACCAGGGCGCGGGTCAGTTGCTCATCGTGTCCCAGGTGGTGCTGAGCCTCCAGCTCGGCTTCACGGTGGTGCCGCTGGTGCTGCTCACCAGCGACCGTCGTCGGCTCGGAGCCCTCGCGCTGTCACCGGCCTGGAGCGCGCTGGCCTGGCTGGCCACCGCGGCGGTGGTGGGCGTCAACCTGTACCTCCTTGGGTCGCTCGTCGTGTAGCGCCGCCAGCGTCTCGGGACGTCGAAGCCCGCGCGACGGAATCCGGGAGTGCCAGCCAGGCCGGTGCGACAGGCCGCGCAAGGGCGCGCGGCCTCGCGCCTGGGCCCACTACGTGCGCAGCCAGGCGAGGATGACGTCCTTGTCACCCGTCGCCAGGACGTACGGCGTGCCTGGGGCGATGACGCCCTTGCGTGCCGCGACGCCCTCCACCGCATCCTGGGCATGGGTGAGCTGCACGCCAGCCCCACCTCCGCCGAGGACGAGGGGCGCACCCATCTTCAAGTCGAGCACCACGACCTGGCGCCGCGCTGGCCTTGGCTCGGCCATGTCCACGACGACGAAGTCGCCCGCGAAGCGGCGCTGGTCGCAGCGGAAGACCCACAGGTTCCGCTTGCGGTCGAGCAGCTCTCGCACGAAAGGCTTCTCGTCGCTCTTCAGTGCGTAGCGCTCGGAGAGGAGGCTGGCGGTGGAGAGCGGATAGCCCGCCTCCTTCGCCAGGAGCAGCGCCCACGGATTCGCATGCCGGAGCAGCGGCAGCAGGACGGGCAGGACGATGGGGGGCTCGCGAGGCATGCGTGGCCGTGCTCGACGGGCGAGGTTGCTCGTGTCGGACCGGCGGATTCAAGCATGTCGTCGTTTCCCTGGGTTCCAGCGCACCCCCTGGCTCTGGTAGAGGACGCGGTCGTCACAACACACCCTGGAGTCTTCGCATGTCCCGACTTTCCCGCTCCGCGCTCGTGCTCGCCCTGATGCTCACGTCCACCTCGGCCCTTGCCGCCTCGCAGTGGGTCCAGGCGCGGACGGTGCTCAACACGTGCGGCTACTTCAGCACCTCGCAGGCGGAAATCACCCTCACGTACCGCAACGATGACCTGCCCTGGGGGACCAGCGTGTTCCTCATCTACGGCTGGGGCGGAAGCTCGGGCCCGTCCAGCACGTTCGACTGGGCTCCGGCGCCGCAGACCGTCGAGGCGCCGGCCGTGGCGCCGTACCACTGGGGCACCACGGTGACAGGTGTCATCCGGGCGCGGTCGTCCACGCAGTACACGAGCATCAACTACGTCTGGAAGGTGGTCCTCCCGGACGGCCAGGAGTTCTACGAGAAGGGCAATGGCTCCACGTACGGCTACTACGCCGCGGACTTTTCGCAGGTGCCCATGCCGTGCACCAACGTCTCCGGGAGCTTCATCGGCACTCCGACGCCGCTGAGCATCACCACCGTCGTCAAGAACTGACGGACCACCGCCGACGGGCGCCCGGCGCGGAATGGGGTGGCGCCCCACGATACAGAGGGGCGCAATAGCGGCGCTAAAGCTTCACCGCGATGCCGGCCTCGTTCAGCCGCAGCCGTCGCTCATAGGTGATGAACCTGTACTGCTTGCCCTCCCGCTTCTTGACCAGGACCTGCTGTGGCGTCGTGATGTCGATCTCCAACCCCGTCGCTTTGCCTTTACCAGCGAAGTCGGGGGCCCCTCCCTTGTTCATCTGGGCGACGTCTGACAAATGGTCGAGGTAGCTGGAGACGCAGATGTCGCCCTTCAGGTGGCGCGCCGTCAGTCGCTCGAGGGCTTTGCCGTACAGCACGTTGAACAACCCCTCGGTCATCGTCTCCACGTTCTTGCCCGGACCGACGTTGGGATTGGGCCGATACCCGCCTCCGCCGAACATATAGGCGACCTCGTTGTCGGTCAGCACCTGCATGGCGACGCTGGGGTCGGCGGCGAATTCGGAATGGGCGCGCTCTTTCAGGGTGTCCACCCGTTTGACGAGCTCATTCCTCAAAGCCTCACCAGCAAGAGCGTCGAGCTCCGCACAGGCGCCGCCGTCATCCTTCGCGTCCTCTGCCGCCACCTTGCCCGGTCCGGCGCGGACGCCGTCATCCATCGAGTCCGCCGAGGCCTGGCTGGGTTCAACGCAAGCCCCTTTGACGTGGACGAGTGCTCCGTCGCAGCGGCAGGTCGAGGGTCCCGCGGCACTTGCCTGCGGCGGGCAGTCGACATTCGCGGCGACCTGGTCCTTCTCGTCGTCTCCGTCCTTGAAGTAGCACCGGAAGGCTCCCTGTCCTTCATACGCCGGCGCACCGCCCATGCCGCCCCGGCCGAAACCCTTGACGAACGCCGCACAGGCCTGCGCGGCGTCGCGGAAAAGCTGGTCGCCGTGCCGGACGCCGTTGGCCGGGAACGGTGCATCGGCGGCGAGCGCACGGGTACAAGACAGCGCCAAAACGACGGCAAGGACGGATGGGTGCAGGCAAAGGCGGGAGTCGCGGACGCTGGGCATGGAGGCCTCCTGTGCGCTGACCAAAGTACAAGACGCCCCCGGCCCGCCAGCGGCATCTCCGCACCCCATGAATGAGCGTCATCAAGGGCGCGGAGCCGACGGAGAGAAGCGGCCCTGGACAACGCGGAGACACTCAGAGTTCGTTGAGGATGATCAACCCGCGCGACGAGTCCACGACGTAGACGTGGCCGTCCCCGGGGATGCGCACCCCGAAGGCGCCGTCGAAGATGCCGTCGATGCGGTACGGGTCTGTCTCTCGGAAGGTGTTGAAGTGCGCGACCTGGCGGGGCTGCGTGGGATTGCTCACGTCGAGCACGCGCAGGCCCTCGTGGTACCAGGCGACGTACAGCAGGTTGCCGCGCAAGAGCAGGTTGTGCATGGAGGTGATGGCGCGCATGCGGAACTCCCCCAGCTTCGGAATGCGTGCGGGGTCGCTGGTGTCGAGCACACGGACGTAGGAGCCCTCGAACTCGCCGCCCACGAAGGCGATGGTGCGCCCGCCGAACGTCCCCACCGCGCTGTGGTGCGAGAAGGTGAATCCGTAATGGGAGTACTGGCCCAGGTGGCGCGCGTCCTCCAGGTTCGTGACGTCGACGACGGAGTAGCCGCTGTACGCGTTGCTGATGTGGAGACGGCCCTGATACGCGAAGGCGTCATGGGGTCCACCGATGGAGAATTCCTCGGGCAGATTGATGAGGGTGACCAGCCGGGGCTCCAGGGGCGTGGACACGTCATAGACGAAGGTGCCGGCGGAAGGGGACATGGCATACAGCCGCTCCCCATCCACCAGCACCGTGTGGACGCCAAAGTCCGCGGTCAGCACGCGCACGAAGGTGGGCGCGTCGGGTTGCGAGATGTCATAGACAACGACGCCCGAGACATTGCTGGCGATGTAGAGCGCGTTGCCGTGGGCCCAGACTCCGTTCCAGGACGTGTCGCCGGGCAGGCTGAGCGTCGTCTTGAGGACGGGGTTCTTCCGGTCCCGGACGTCGAACACGCTGAGTCCGCCCACCCGCGGTGACCGGTTGTCGGAGACGACGTAGGCGTGCTCCTGGGTGACGAAGACGTCCACCGGCAGGCCCACCGGGGTGGACAGCTCCGAGACGAGCTTCAGCCCTCCGGAGGACTCCGCCTCACGTCCGGACCAGGCCAGGCGGTGGACCTCGAAGGTCCCCATGTTCCGGCTGTAGAAGCCCTTGGTGGAGCAGTTCACGAAGCACCCGGTGATGACTCCGGGCCTGGGGACATGACAGCCCGCGAGCGCGAGGGTGACCGTGCCGGTGACGGGATGGGTTCTCTGACTGACCAGGTAGAACTTGCCGTCCCGTGTCTGTCGCTGGATGACGGTGTTGCTGCCTTGCGTGTCCGGCGTACCGTCGTCGAAGAGCCGGAAGCCAACGGATTGCCGGCCCGAGCCATCTCTCGCGGGCTCGCCGGGGGGGACGACCCGGTCGCTGCGAGCCCATCCCCTGTAGATGCCTCGCTGCTCCAAGCCCGCGAGCGCGTCCATGTCACAGCTCGACAGGTCGAAGCCCTCCAGGGACTCGCAGGCGGTGGGACTGGGGTCGTTCTCCGCCAGGAAGCGGCAGGTGTCGCGGGGGCCGGTGTCCGTCCAGTCCCCCAGGTCCTCCTGTTCCACATACGTGCCATCCCAGACATAGGGCCCGGCATCGGGAGTGCCCGCGTCCTCGGGGCCCGCGTCGGGAGTGCCCGCGTCCTCGGAGCCCGCGTCGGCAGTGCCCGCGTCCTCGGGGCCCGAATCAGGTGTACTCGCGTCAGGAGTTCCCGAGTCTTCGATTCCCGCGTCCGGGTCCCCAGGGGAAGGGGAGTCATCGCAGCCCGGAAACGCGAAGAGCCACAGGGCGCACGTCGACAGAATCGTCCAGAGTGGGCGCGGGGGACGCATCATCATGATGACCTCATGTGTGGGAGGGCGGGATGGCGAGTATAGATTGTCGGCCCGCGAGGTCCCCGGTTGCTCGTCTGCGAATGATTGTCAGATGTCGGGATGTGGACTGAGGAGTGAAGCCGCTGTCCTCACCAGTCGATGCGCTGTCCTCGGAAGTCGAAGAAGCCGCCGCTGTCTCCCAACGTCAGGCGGTCCAGCACCGCGAGCAGCCCCGCGGCGGACTCGGACACCTGCGTCGGTGCGCTCGCGCCTCCCATGTCTGTCTGAACCCAGCCGGGGCTGATGGCCACCGCGATGAGCCCTTCGCCGCGCAGGTCCGCCGCGAGCGAGCGCGTGGCCATGTTCAGCGCCGCTTTCGACATCCGGTAGCCGTAGCCTCCGCCCGACGTGTTGTCGGAGAGGGAGCCGAGCCCCGAGCTGAGGCTCGCGATTTTCGCCCCGCGTGCCTCGCGAAGGCGCGGCAGCAAGGCGCGCGTCACGCGCAGAGCTCCGAGCGCGTTCACCTGCAGCATCTGGAGTGCGTCCTCGAGCGAGAGGTCCTCGAGGTCGTCGGTCCGGGTGCGCCGGCCCGCGTTGTTGATGAGCAGGTCCACCGGCCCCGTCAGCGCGGCGGCGAACGCGTGCACGCTCTCGTCGCGGGCCACATCGAGGGCCCGCACATGCAGCCGGGCACCCGAGGTTCCCACGAGAGCGGTGAGCTCACGGGCCTGCGCGGGCTCGCGGACGCCTGCGTGCACGGTGTCGCCTCGCGTGAGGGATTGCCGGGTGAGCTCGAGGCCGATGCCACGGTTGGCGCCTGTGATGACGAGATTCATGGGGCCGGACCATAGACCTGGACCTCGTCTGATGGGGACTGTGGGGCACGCGGGCCCCACGATGTGGGGTGGTCCCCCCCTGTCTTCAGGCCCGCGGGCCGGTGTCGCCACGCGCCTCCACGGGGACGCTCGGGCGCGTGCCCCATGGCATGTCACTTGCCTTGGGTCGACGCGCAGGCGTTCAGCCTCTTTGTCTTGGGAACAGTGAATGACCACGGGCCGTCTGAGCCGACGTTTGTCTTCTTGGATTCTCATCGTGTCGCTCTCGGTCGGCGTCGTCGCGGGGTGCGACTCGGGCGATCCTTCCCCCGGGGAACAGCCCTCGCCCGACGGTGGGACGAGCTCACCGGATGGAGGACCTTCTCCTGACGGCGGGACGACTTCGCCGGACGGAGGGCCTTCGCCGGACGGAGGGCCTTCGCCGGATGGTGGGACGACCTCACCGGATGGTGGGCCACACACACCTCCCGAGTTCACCTGGGGCCAGGGCACGGAGACGGGCACGCTGGTGGGCAACGTGTGGACGCCGGGGCGCGACGCGACGGGGCTGGTGAACGAGGCGTCATGGGCGCTCGTCCCGAAGGACCGGTGGATTGAAGTCGCGGGGACGCCGCTCACCACCCTCGACGCGGAGGTCAAGGCGGCGCTGCCTGGCTTCCGAGACCTGGGCTCCCAGGGCATCGCCGGGGTCATCAACGCGTACTCTGGCGTCGCGCTGGATGCGCCGCGCGCGCGTTGGTGGGCTTTTGGTGGGGGCCATGCGGACAGCTCCAACAACGGCATCTATCGCTTCGACATGTCGAAGATGCGCTGGAGCATCGAGCAGCTCCCGGACCACTCGGCGAACTGGGCGGGGGTTCCCTGGGGGAATACGTACAGCAGCTATCCTCCCGCCTCGGAGTACGCCAGGACGCATCCGGACAGCGACGTCTCCGGGGACGAGTTCTTCGACCCGGTCCGGCCCGCTGCCTCGACAGGCAACCCCACGGCCCGTCATACCTACAACGGGCTCGTCTACAACCCGGACCTCGATGAGGTTGCCTTTGGCGTCCGGCGCATGTGGCGCTACAGCCTGACGACGCGCAAGTGGACGCGCCACAACCCGTTCAACACCCCGGGTGCCTCCTACAATGGAGAGACGGGTTACGGTGGCGCTGCAGGGTGGACGTTCTGGGACGAGGTGGCTGGCCGTTATGTGTTTGGCCCCACGGAGAACGGCAACTATTCGCGGTGGTGGTCGTTCGGAGACGCGGACACGTCCTGGAAGTGGGAGGTCATCACGCCTCCCGTCTGGTTTTTCGCGCAGATGGCCAGGGTGGGGCGCACGCTGGTGAGCTTCCCGGCTCCGGGGCACGAGGAGCCGCACGTGCACTTTCCCCGACTGATTACCTACGACCTGGACACGACGAAGTGGGGCGAGCTGAAGCTCACGAGCGACCTGGTGCGTGCGCGCTGCTTCAGCGAATACTTCGAGGGGACGGTGTTCGCCTACGTGCCTCCGCTCAATCGCTACATCGCCGCGTTCCGGTATGACCGCGATGGCGATGGGAGCTTCGAGTACCGGACCTACGAGGTGGACCCGGTGGCCCTCACGCTGCGCGAGGCGCCCCAGTACGAGGCCGGCGCCTTCGGCGGGTGGCATGAGCTGGTGAAGAACCGCCTCTTCTACCTCGCGACGCACCACGCCCTCGTCTACGTGCGCAAGGGCGAGGAGAACCTGCGCGTCTTCAAGCTCCCCTGAGCCGTCGAGCAACGCGGCACGTCGACTCGTGCCGCGTTGGAAGTCCGCGAGAGGCGCAGGGGCCTTTCACCAGGGCGCGATGGCCGCGTCCGGGAAGAAGGAGAGGAACTGGCCGTTGGCCATGGACTGGACCTGACGGTAGCTGTCCGCGCGGTAGAGGTAGACGTCGTCGCGCTGGTCGTTGTCGTGGTCCAGGACGACGACCTTGTCCTGGTGCTGGGTGAAGTCATACGCCCAGGTGCCGCCGATGCCCAACCCGCCGTAGGCGATGGAGAAGCCACCCGCGCCATTGCTCTGGAGCATGTAGGCGGCCTGGCTGCCTCGACGATGGAAGAACAGGTCGTCGAAGCCGTCGTTGTTGAAGTCGAGCTTCACCGCCCGGTCCCAACGGTCCAGCAGGTCATACCCCCCGATGCCCGAGTTGCTTCCGGACTGCAGGGAGTAGCCGCCCGTGGCGAGGCTGCGTGCCAGGTAGGCGACGCCATGCCCCGGCCGGTACATCAGCAGGTCGTCACGGTTGTCTCCGTTGAAGTCGAGCACCACCACGTCATCGTTGCCGTCCAGGAAGTCGAAGCCCATGAAGCCGAACGCCTGGTTGCCGGTGAAGCCCGTCGTGGTGTTGCGAATCAATGCGGCCAGGTTGCCGCCCGGGCGGAAGAAGAACAGGTCGTCGCGGCCATCGTTGTTGGAGTCGAGCACCCGCACCTGGTCGCGGGAATCCTGGAGCGCGAAGCCGGCGATGCCCGAGGTGCTGGCGAAGGCCTGTGAGAATGTCCCGTCGCCGTTGCTCCGGGCCACCCAGGCCACGCCGCCACCCGGACGGTAGAAGAAGAGGTCCTTGAAGCCATCGGTGTCGTAGTCGAACGCGGCGGCGCGGTCATGGGGCCCGCTGAAGTTGAAGCCGGCGAAGCTGCTCGTCGCCGTGGTGGTGGTGAAGGTGCGGTCGGCATTGCCCCGAATCGCGTAGGCGGGACCGCCCCCGGGACGGTAGACGAACAGGTCGTCGCGGCCATCGTTGTTGAAGTCGAGCACCACCACCCGGTCATTGCCGTTCCAGAAGTCGAAGCCCGCGCTCATGATGCTGGTGGAGCGGCTCCAGCTCCCGAGCGTGTTGGAGAACCCCACCCACGCCTGACCGTTGCCCGGGTGGTAGCCGAGCACGTCATCCAGGCCGTTGCCGTCGAAGTCGCCGGCCACCACCTGGGGGCCTCGCTTGTACTTGTCCGCGACGCCCCATTTGTCCCAGCCGCTGAGGATGGGCCACAGCCCCGTGAAGCCAGGGCAGATGTTGTAATACATGACGGAGGTGGAGTCGAAAGGGGTCAGCGCCCGCCAGTCGTTGGTCTCCGCGCAGGACGACCCCGGATAGCGGGTGTGCTCATGACGGAAGCCCAGCGTGTGTCCTATCTCGTGCGTGAGGATGCCGGCCAGCTCGTCGACGCTGTCCTGGGTGACGATGTTGGGGTGGATGAGGATGTTGCGGACGGAGCGCGCCTCATTGGGGAAGAAGGCTCGCGCGTCATACGGGGCGTTGGACGGGGCGGCGCGCACGTCGAAGGTGACGGTGTTGTTGAAGGCGTTGCAGCTGCCGTCCTGTCCGAAGTCGTGGCGGAACGCGACGTAGGCCTCGGCCTCCCAGAAGAGGGCGGCGCGCTGCATGGCCTCGACGACCTTGGCGTGGTGGCTCAAGGACGTGCTCACGCAGTAGGTGAGGTTGTTCGCCTGGACTCCGTTCCACGCCGTGTCCCCGCCCCCTGTCTGATGGATGATGAGGCCTCCTGGCTGGACGTTCCGGGCGTAGTACTCGCGCAGCTTCTCCTCCCCTTGGATGGGGATGTCTCCCTCGACGAGGTAGAGGCCCGTGTCGGGCTCTTGATAGAGCGAAGCCTTGAATTGCTCATACGTGAGTCCAGTGGTGAGGGATTCTTCCGGCGAGGGAGCAGCAGGGCCCGCCGAGCCACCGCAGCCGGCGAGCAGCAAGCCGCCCAAGAGGAATGAGTAGGAACGCATGAGGGTCTCCTTCCGGCGAGTGGACAGCCACGTCGCCCGTTCGTGCACTGCGATGGAGATACGAGAAGGGACGTGCGTCCTGGTCATGGTGAGGCGCGATTTTGGAGTCACCTGGCTCCGGCACGAGGGGTTACTCCGGGTCGAGTGCCCAGGTTCCGTCCTTCCAGTGGCGCAGCGTCATGATTGAGTCGAGGGCGCCGATGCATCCTTCCTTGGCTGCTTCCTCCAACACGGCCTTCGCTTCGGCTGTTCTTTAGCGGAGCAAGAGCCCAGCCGCCGTGGCGCGAATGTCCGTGCGGGGATGCTTCAGCAGTATGGAAAGGGCTTCCCGATCAGCATTCCCATGCTCCCGGAGTTGCTGAAGCGCCGCGATGTATTGTTTGGCGTGGCGATTGCCTGTCCTGGAATCTCCGCGGCTGGGGCCTCGTGGGACTGCGTGCTCAGCCACTGCCTCGGTCGAGTCCCGAATCTTGTGTAGTTGGTTCGGAGAGGTTCGGAGGAGGACGGCTCCTTTGCGGAATCAGGCAATAACAGTGTCTGGGGTTGAAGAGCGGATGTGTTGGGAATGGATGGTTACTCCAGGTCGAGTGCCCAGGTTCCGTCCTTCCAACGTTGGAGTGTCATGATCGCTCCGATGGCGGCAACCCCTCCCTCGTTCGCTGCCGCTTCCAGTACCGCCTTGGCTTCCATTGTCCGGTACCGGAGCAGAAACGCAGCCGCCATGACTCGAACATCCATGCGAGGATGCTTGAGCAGCACGGCGAGGGCATCTCGCCCATCATCCCCCTGCGCGCGTAGCGCCTGAAGCGCGGCGGTGTACTGCTTGGCGTGCTTGTTCCCCGTCCTGGGATCTCCTCGATGAATGGCATCAGTCTGGGCCGTGACATTCCGAGCGAACTGCTCGACCAGTTCTTCCAACGTCATCACCAGACCCTCTTTTTCACGTTCTCAATGACTAATAGCCCGAACTTGCGCTGGGCTTCGTAGGACTGCGTGCTCGACCACTGCCGTACGGTCTGCGTGAGCGACCCAGTAATCTCGTAGCGGACTGACGAGAAGAGCGAGCTGATCTCGGTGTGCAGGCGCTTGTCCAGCCGGATGACGTTCTCTGTGTTGTGAAGGGCCTGGGGACCAAAGCGCTTCACGTTGCCCGGGGTCTGCTCGACGATGTGGTGCCACTCCATGTTCTTGCCCGCTGGACCCATGGCCTTCTTGAAGCCACTGAACGAGCCCCAGGCCTTGTATCCCGTGGGAGGTACCTTGGCGGGGCGGCTGCCGCCCGTGCCTCTGGCTACCATGGCTACCGCGCCGGGAGCGAGGGCGATGGTGACGGTCTCGGCACTCACGGCCACCGTTCCCACGTCCGCGACCGCCGCGAGACGGATGCCCATTTGCGTTTCGGCCTGCACCGCGGCCTGTGCGGCTCCAGGGAGCATGGGCACCTTCGACCCTATCCCCGCCGCCGTGTTTCCAATGGCCACCGTGGCCAACATGGCGAACGCTCGCGCCGCGTTGCGGCCCATGACCTCGCCGTAGCGCTCTCCCGCCTCGCGTAGCTCGTCGAACGTCGTGGCCTGCTCCGCCTCCTCCACCAGCCGCTTGAAGCCCACGATGAGGTTCCAGAACGTATCGATCCCCACGTAGGCAATCAGCGAGGCCGTCATCACGGCTGCGGCACCCTTCGAGAACGGCTCTGGTACCGCGAGCAAGATGCAGTAGGTGGTCCACGTCCAAAGAACCGCCGACATCATGGCCTGAGGGTTGGACATGCCCTTGAAGGCATCCATCATTTCGTCCAATACGGCGCCCTGGGCCAGGGCCATGGCCAATGCGTAGCGACCATCCCCGGTGACCGTGGGGCTCTCCACCAGGAGAAGCAGGCAATCTCCGGGCTTGTTTGTGCGCTCGCACCAGTGCAGGTAGGCGCGCGTCAAACCCACTTCTGTCGTGGTGGGTTCTCCCTCCAGATGTTCGCCTGGACCCAGCGGGACGACACGGTGGCTGCGTGTCTCGTACAGGTACGAGCCACTGCGCGAATCCATCTCGAACAGCCGCCGAGCCGTTTCCTGGGGACGCGTGGAGGGCCGCACGCTACGGGCCAGTGCTTCCACGGCTTCAACGAAGTCGCCTTCGTCCAGTTCCACGGGTGCGGCGTCACCGCTGCGTGAGGTGAGCGCGATGGCCTCCCCATGGCCTGTGTGAAGGCGCACGGACTTCGTGGTGGTGCCGCAACCGGCCAGCAGCACGAGCAATAGGGGAAGCGACCATCGTGACCGCATGCGGAGCCCTCCTGGCGCTGGTCTCCATTCGTTGGGAGTCCATCGTCGATGTAAAGCGGCATCTCAGGAGGCCGAGAGTACCAGAGAGCGCGGGTCCAGGAGGTGTTGGCCAGACGCATCCTTCCATCGAGCTCCAGGGCGCTCCATGCGCAGGGCGACCAGAGACTTGCAGGTGGCCTCCACGTTGCCGCTGCCAATGGGAAGTCCTCGGGCTCGCGCCTGGGCGTAATGCATCCACTCGCCTTGAACTGTTCCACCAACTGCTTCCACGCATCCGGATTGGGTCGTCGCATGCCGGAGTGAACCGGCGAATCCCCCAGTTCAGGCCGCTGGACGTCGGTCGCCCAATCCGCCTCGCCACCTGCTTGATGTTGGGACGGTTGAGCGCTGCCGGTCGCTCACGCGTCCTCGACCTTGAGCGATTGGTTGCTGGCTGTTGGGATGAACGTCAGGTCCGCACTCCCTGGAGCCGCAGGCTCCGGGGCCTCCCTGCGGACCAGCCCGATCACCTGCGCCGCGAAGTGGATCCGATCCGTCTTCAAGATGTTGAAGCGGCCCCGATGCCCCCAGAGTGTCTCTGGATTGTCTGCGCGGATTTCGCAATTCCAGGTTCCGTCGGGCTGGGTGGAAATCCGCACGCGCTTCATGGTGTATGTCCCCTGGTCGATGTAGTCATTCGTCGCCAGCACATAGATGCCATCGTTCTCGATGATGCCCGGCAACAAGGAATTGGATGGGACCTCCGAACCGTCGACCGGATCAAGATGGACCCCGTCCAGGAACCTGAGCGCCACGATGTCCTGGTCCTGCAGCGTGTCCGCCATTGAGGAGCCAGTGACGATGGCGAACGCATCAATCTTCGTTCCGTCGATGGTTTGGAGTGGGAGGTGCGGATCTGGGCTCGGAGCGATGTTCAGACCGGCGGCGATACGGAAGATCTGGTTCAACTTGCGTGCGGATTGAATCGCCTCCGGGGGAACCGTGTACTCCTTGAGCCTGTTCCGGAGGTTGCGTCGAGCAGGCCCTTGGATCCGTTGCTGTTGGGCCTGCACACCAGCGGCAACGACAGGCTCCGGCTTCAATTGAGCAAGAGGCTGTCCCACCGCGAAGGCGAAGAAGGTCCGTAGCCGGTCGTTGAGCGATGTGGACTCGCCGATCTTTCGGGTGACGGTCCACGGTTTGTCGGTCGTCCATATCTCATCGAAGATGTCTTTCTCGAAGTTTGGTTCGTGGACGTGGCTGCGACTGTTCTCCGTCAGGAGTTGTGCGATCTGGGCGTTTGCACGGTCCGCGTTTGCTCCCTGGTCCCGGTCGTAGATGACGCGATAGCCGATACCGAAGGCATTGAGGACCTTCTGGAACGCGGGGATGGTCCATTTCCCCCGGCAGTTGATGAATGTGGTTGCACGCCTCGCCAGGAGGTATCGGGTCAGATCCAGTTCACCGAGCGCGTGGAGCTTCCTCGCGGTGGCTTCAACCGCCGCGATTTCGCAGTCCCCCTCGACTAGGCAGACTTGCTCAGAGAAGAACGCTTCGTTCACGGCCGGGTCGAAGTTGAGCAACATCCGGAGTCTCGCGCGCTGCTGATGGTCCTCCTCGGACTGCGCGAACACGTCCTGGGTGCGCTGTGTGGCGACGGGATGCCCCTGCTTCTTACGCAGTATGACGATGCCGTCGTGGCGATCCGCGAGGTCCAGGAAGACTGGCGAATGCGTCGTGCAGATGACCTGACCGATACCGCTCCGTGCGATCTTCAGGAGAGTGTCGCGCATCCTCCGGCACATTCCGGGGTGCAGATAGATCTCCGGCTCTTCAATCAGGAAGAGCATGTGCTGATGCTCGCGCGACGCGCTCTGTCGGTTCTGCTCCACATAGAGTTGGAGCAGGGCCAGCACGATGGACCGCTGCGCGCCATGGCCCTGATGGTCCGGACGCGTGGACAGGCCCGCATCCAACACCCGGAATTGGGTGCTGCTCGCGAGATCCGAGGTCACATCGGGTGCGTTGAACGTGAGCTCTGCACTGATGTTGATGAGTTCCTTGAACTTCTCCGTGAGCTTCTCCTCCATGCTGGAGACGATCCGGTGCTTGCCTTCCGTGGCGAAAAGGTCCTGGAGCTCCTCCGCTGCCTTCCTGAACTGAACGACCCGGTCGTGGTTCGACAGGTGCTGCTCGAACAGGGAATTCACGATCTTGCGGATCGATGATGCTTTTGCCCCCACGTCCGTCTCTTCGGTCGTTTCGCGAAGCGCAGGAACATAGACGACGTTGGGAAGCGCCGCTTCGAGAGCGGTCGTGCTTCCGCTTGGATAGGGGGTCCACTCGTCTTGCTGGGGGGCGACGAGCAAGGGAGACTTGAGTTCGCGAGCGATTTCAATGAGCTCGTCCAGGGTGACCTTTGTGGATGCAGCCTCTTTCGAGAATCGCTCAAGAAACGGCGTCCACAGTTCATCGGTCCCTACCATCCCTCGAAGCGACTTGAGGGTGAGGATCTGCTTGGTAGATGTCCAGCCCGTGAGCTGGCACTTCGGTGGACGCTCCGGGGTGTAAGCCCAGTTCTCCGAAGCCGTTCCTGGGGCCTTCCAGACGCGTTTCAGACGGTAGCGCTGCTGGCCGCCTTCAGAATAGGTGCTTGCGGTGAGGGCGGCGAGTTCCTTATCCGTGTCAGTAAGCTGATCAAACTCCAGCTCGACTTCGACCGGCCCGCTGGTGGCGTCGTTGCCAGGAAACTGCTCTGACATGACTTTCATATTGGCGGTGCATGCGAGCCTGATGGCCTCCACGATTGAGGATTTCCCTGCGTTGTTCTCCCCGACGATAGAGAGGAAGTCCGCAGAGCCCTGGCGTAGTGCTTCTTTCTGGGGAATTCGCAGCTCAATCGATTTGATGGATTTGTAGTTCCGGATGGCGACGCGATCCAGCCTCATGTGTACGCTCCTCCGTGTCTTGGATGGAGGAGGTTAGGTGCCGCGCTTCATCGCGAACATACCTCCCGAGAGGTATTCCCTCCGCAGGGCTGGCAACGTGTTGGGGCGGTACGTGGCTGAAGCGGCTCCATATCCCCATGGTGCTTGGGCAAACCTGACGAGGTACCACGGCGTCTTTGCTCCAGGCGCCAGACTGCGGCCAATTCTGGTCCCTCAATCAGGTGGGAGAAGGCGAGCGCGGGGGTTGAGGCAGCGGCCAGGAAGGAGCGGATGAAGAGGGCGCCGGGAGTGGACTTTCGCAGAGTTGCTCAGGAGGACGTTCGACTTCGAAGTGTTCGCCTGCGTGAGGTGGGGAGGGAGGAGGCGAGTCTTCGCCTACGTGTAGGGGCCCCTGGGGTGGGGTGATTCTGGATCGCCTGGACTTGCCCACCACCTGTGGGAGGTTGGCCCCGCCCTGGAAGGCCACGCCAGTCCGGTGGTGTTGAGGCTCAAGACAGCAAACAGGCCCGGGCCTCTGCCACGCACATGATGAGAACGAAGCCTTGCCAGGCGTGAACCCAACGAGCTAAACCTGCCTGTCCGCCGGTTGAGAGAGTCGCTCGGGCGGACCCGTCAGCGACCCTCTTTGGCCCATCTGCACCCTCCATCCCTTTCTCAGCAGGGCCCTCATCCCTGTTGTGCGTCAGATGGGCGAACCGCGCTCCTCGACCCGAAGCTGCTGGCTGTTGATGGCTGTCAGCAGCTTGCGCACCAGCTCCATGTACTGCGCATCCGTCATCTGCCTCCGCAGCATCCGCAGCTCCTGAATCTGCGCGCGGCCCCAGCTTCCGGAGGCAAGGCTGTCCTCCACCATCCGGTCGACCTTCTCGAAGGCGGCCACGTTCTCCGGCGTGGGCGGCGGTGGTGGCGCCGGCGCCTTCTCTAAAACCGGACTGTCATCGACAGAGGCTATCGCCGTGCGCAGCTCTTCCCGCAGCAGCTCGCGCAGCTCTCCTCGCAGCGCCGAGAGATCCATGCCCACCGTGGCCCTGGGGCTGGGCGCGACAGGAGGACTCGCAGCTTGCGTCTCCAGCCTGCGCGCCAGCGCCTCCATCCGCGCGTCCTGCCGTTCGAGCCGCATCATCAACTCCTCGGCCGCTGGATTCGGAGTCAAGGCCTGGGCGAAGCCGAAGCCCGCCAACGCCGCCAGGAGCGGTATTCCAATGCGAGACAAGACAGTCGAAGGGATGCTCATGAGAACCTCTGGGTCGGTAGACGCGCGCCACTCGCGAGTGCCCGTCGCGCCTCCCCTCGACGGGCGGGAGGCGCGACGGACCGGTGACGACTACGGAGTCCTCATGTCCAGATAGGACGACGCGCGCACCTCGATGGAGGTGCAGTTGTTGTTCGCATCCCAGTACACGCGAAGATACCCGTCATCCGTGATGGACCTCAGCGCCGCCAGGTGGGCGGCGGACGTCGTGAGGCAGACGCCCATCTGTGCCGACGAATTCCGGGCGGCGACCAGCGCGCGCTCGCCGAACACGCCGTTGCTCTCGAACACGATTTCGACGAACGACCAGGAGTCGGTGGCGTTCCGCGCCCCGCCCATGCTGGCGTAGAAGGTGCGATTCGCGCTGTCGAGGACGACAGGAATGCTGTCCCGGTAACCGGCCCAGGCCGTGCCGCCAGCTCCGAGGACCGCCAGCACCACTCCCAGACCCAGTACTCGCTTCTTCATTGATACAACCTCTTGTGTGCGTGGCCCGCACGGGCCGTCAATCCATGGATGGCTTTGTTGCCCTCATGGTGACGCGAACCTTAGAGACCCCGTCTGACGTGTATCGCCGGATGTCACAACCCACCCGCCTGTGACCTGAAAGGTCACAAAGGCCGTCCTGCCGCAAACCCATCCACGGTGTTCAAGATGGCTTGGGGATTGCTGGCCGGCGCGACGGCACGGGATGGGACCCGCCGGAGGGACGAGCGCTCGGGCACCATTCGGTTCGTCGAGGACCGCTGGCCTGGCACCCTCGTCATTCTCGGCTCGGGGCGCACCTGTTGGCCATGCACTCCGCCCCGCGCGTGTAGACCCGCGCGGGGGCTGCCTTCATCGAGCGCGGCATCCTCCTGGAATCAAGAGGGCACCGCGCGGACCGGCTCAGTCCGCGTTCTCGCCGTCCACGCCGATGATGCAGGAGCACTTGTTCGTGACGGTATTGCACCGGCCCGACATGGTGCCACCGCACTGGGAGTTGGACGTGCAGGTCCGACCAGGAACACACGTGCCGCAGTCCGGGTCCAGGGCGCACACCTCCGAGCAGCAGTTGTCCCGACCACAGCCACAGGTGGGGATGGTGAAGAGACAGTCATAGGCGGTGTTGTTGCACCACACCCGACCGAGTCCGGCGCTATCGATGGAGCACTCCCTGTTCGTGCCGCTACAGGAAGCCGTCGAGCCATTCGAGCACTTCAAGCTCACCGTGCAATCGCCAGCCGCGAGCGACGCCTCCTGCTGGCCCGTCGCCTCGGAGGGCGCGGCTTCGACCCCCTGGGGCTGCGCCTCGGAGGGAACGGGCTCACAGCCCGTCAGGACCAGCGCGACCACGACAAGAATTCCGGCCATCGTCTTCATGAGTGCCTCTCGATTGATTGGGATGGAACGCTCGGGGGAGCGCCCGCGGCGCAATATGACAGCCGACACCTCAAGTGAAGACAGAACTTGTCGTCACGGTCTCAATGTCAGTCATAGGTGTGAAACACCCCGGGGAGTCCTGAGAGACCGCACGGCCGAGTACCACCGCATCCGAGGTGGCCGCTCGGCTCGGGCGGCGAGACACGCTTCAAGGGGATGCGCCGTCGTGGATATCCTTTCGGGAGGTCCCGAGCGGCGCGGCCTCGACTTCGTCACCATTTTGAGACGTGAGGCACTCGATGGCGGAGAGGTAGTCGAGCTGGAAGAGGTCCTGGTCCTGGAGGAAGCGGCTGACCAGATCGGCCATCTCCTCGGGCCGCTCCATGAGGACCAGGTGGTCGGCTTCCCGGATGGTGGTGAACAGCGCCCCGGGAATGGTCCTGGCCAGGTTTCGCACGTGCTCCGGCGGCGTGAGCGGGTCGAACTCGCCGGTGAAGACAAGCGCGGGGCGGTTGAGGATGTGGAGGCGGGGGTCTCGGGCCTTGGCGATCAACCGGTTCTGGACGGCGCTGTATCGGTTCGCCTCGCGCGGGGTGACGGCATAGAAGGCCTTCTCCACCAGCACCCGGGTGGCTTCCGCTTCACGGACGTGGTTGCGGGGATCCTGGTTCACGGTGGCTCGGACCAGGCTCTGGACGAAGGCGTCGAGCTGTCCTTCCAGAATCTGCTCGGCGCGGACGTCGACCCGGGCCGCGGACTCTCGCGGCAGCTCCAATGCGGCTCCCACGAGGATGAGGCGGTCCACGCTCTCCGGATGGCGGTGGGCGAACTCGTAGGCAGTCGAACCCCCGTAGGAGATGCCCATGACGTTGAGCCGGGGGACACCGAGATGGTCCCGCAGGTGCTCCAGGCAGTCCGCGAGGAAGTCGAAGCCACACTCCGCCGACAGGTCATCGGCCACGCCGGAGCCGGGGAGGTCGGCCATGATGATGGTGCCGAGCGGGTGCAGCAGGTGCTCCAGCTTCGGCAACGCATACATGTCCTGGAAGGCGCCCCTGATGATGAGCAGCGGTGACTCGATGAGGGGCTGCTCGGGACCCGGCACGACGCGGTAGGCGTAGCGGATGCCCTGGAAGGTCAGGTACTTCGTCCCCGTGGCCTCCTCGCCCGTGAGGAGGCGCGCGATGGCGTTGGCGGTACGGCAGCGCAGCACGTCCGCCCAGCGGACCTCGCGTTGGAGGTCCATCTCCAGGGCGCGGTGCAGTCGAGCGAGCTGGATGGAGTTGCCCCCCGCATCGAAGAAGTCGTCGTCGACGCCGATGTCGGGCTGGCCGAGGACCTCGGCGAAGAGACGACGAATCCGTCGGACCGAGTCCGTGGTGTGGGTCGCCGGCGCGATGATGTCGGTGGTCTCGGCCACTGTCATGGCCACGGGGACCCCCGCCGCATCCACGACGCGAATCCGCGCGAGCGCGCCTCTCGCGGCCTCCAGGGACAGCGCGGGGCCTCGGGCGAAGAGGCGACGCAGGGCGCGGGGAGGCCCGGCGAGTCGTGAGCGGAGGTGATGGCCGCTCGGGAGGACCCCGACCCAGCCGACGGCATCCGACGAAGCGGCGGCGATGGGCAGCGACTCCAGCGCCTGCGCGGGCTCCATGGGCGCGTGGCCGCGCGCCACGGCCTGGCCCGTCACCTCCAGGTCGGCGGTGCGCTCACCGCGCCAGTAGCTCCAGCCGATGCTGTGACAGGCAGGAGGAAGCGCCGCGCGGAGGCTCTCGGCGAGACACTGCTCGGCGAAGGCGTCGAGCGCCGCATTGCAGGCGGCATGGGTGCCCTGGAGCGCGCCGCCGACCGCGCCGACGGCGGAGGAGAACAGGATGAGGCGACAGCCGGGCCGGTGCTTCACGAGCCGCCAAAGACTCCATGCGCCCGCGAGCTTCGGGTCCAGCGCGCGGGCCAGGTCCTCGAGCGTCGTCTCCAGGAGGGGCTTCTCCTCGTAGGCTCCCGCCAGGTGCAGCATTCTGTCCACGGGACGCGACCACTGCGTCTCCGCGTGCTCGACGGCGAGCCGGACGGCATCCGCGTCCCCGACGTCGACGGCGCGATACAGCACCTCGCCCTGCTCGCGCAGCGACGCGAGCGCTGTCCGCGCCACCTCGGGCAGAGAAGCCTCCGGGGTGCGGCCGAGCAGCAGCACGCGGGCGTCATGCCGGGTGACGAGCCATTCCGCGATGAGCCGGCCCAGATGGCCAAGCCCTCCGGTGAGGACGAAGAGGCCCCCTGGCTCGAACCCGGGAACATCGATGAGCGAACCCTCGGTGTGAATCGGCTCCATCCGGAGGACGTGGCGACCATCGCCTCTCCATGCGACCCCGGGCTCGACGCAGAGCGCGTCGACCTCGGAGAGGATGCGGCGCGCGTTGGTGTCGGGGGCTTCGAGGGGAAGGTCCAGGTGGCTGGCGCGCAACCAGGGCAGCTCGAGCTGGGCGGTGGCCAGCAGACCGCGAACGGGTGCGTGGTGCACGGTGACCGGGTCGTCATCGAGGACGCGCTGGCCGTGGGTGGCGATGACCCGCAGCAGGACCTGCTCGGGGCGTAAGGAGTCGAGCGCCCGCAGCAGTGGGACGAGCCAGCCACAGGCTCGGAGACAGGCCTCGCGTTGAGCCTCGAAGGACTCCGAAACTCCCACCGGAGCGGGCGCGGCGAGGTGGAGGATGTGTCGGGGCAACATGCCGGCCTCCCGCAGCTCGGCGAGCAACAGGAGGAGGTGGGCCGGGTTCTCCACGTCCATGCCATAGTTGCTTGGGCCCTCGCGGACGAGCCCGGGCGTCGACGTCGGGACGACGGTGACATAGGGCTGGGCGCGACGGTCCAGCTCCCGGCGGAGGGCCTCCCCGAGACGTGGGTCGCCTTCGATGAGGAGGACCGTCGCATTCCGCTCCTCGCCGTGCACGTCGGCGTCGAGGGGCGCGGAGGGCCAGGTGCGCCGGTAGAACCACGCGGGCAGGCAATGGTTCGCGTCCACCCGTGGTTCCGCTGATGCGAGCTTCGCAGCGTATCGACTGGCGAGGAGCGTCCGCTGAATCTTGCCGAGGTCTGTCTTGGGAATGTCCGTCCTGTCGACTGGGACGAGGTGGTCGGGATGGATGCCATGGCTCCTGGCCACCGCGGCGCGGATGCTTCGAAAGGCCTCCTGCTCGTTCGTCCCCGGCAGCAGGTGGAAGAAGAGGGCGAGCTGGTCTGTCGATGCCCCATGCGGGCGGACCGCGCAGGCGGCGGTGTACGAGCGTTCGATGAACGGCAGCTCCTCCACCGTGGCTTCAATCTCATGGCCGAAGTGGTTGGTGCCGTTGATGATGATGGTGTCGCGGGAGCGGCCCGTCAGCGTGAGGCGACCCTCGTGCAGGAAGGCGCGGTCGCCGGTGCGGAACCAGCCATCAGCGGTGAAGGACTCGCGGTTGGCGGCGTCGTTGTCGACATAGCCTCGCAGCACCGAGGGCCCCTGTATCTCCAGGGAGCCGACCTCGCCCTCCGTGAGCACGCGGTCCGTGTCATCGACGATGCGCAGTCGCACCCCGGGGATGGGCGGCCCGAGCGACACGACCGCGTCGTCGTCGGACGTGGTGGAGAGGTTGAACTCGGAGGAGTAGGTGACGCCCGAGGAGGTCTCGGACATGCCCCAGGCTGGCCACATCGCGGTGTCGCGCAGGCCGTGGGGGGCCAGGGCGCGCAGGAACTCGCGGGCGGTCCTGGAGGAGATGGCTTCGCCACCGTTGAGCAGGATTCGGACGCGAGAGAGGTCCCACCGACGCACGCTCTTCTGGCGGCTCAGCTCTCCGGCAATCAGGCCGAAGGCGAAGTGAGGTGCCCAGCTCAAGGTGGCGCCGTAGCGCTCCATCCAGTCGAGCCAGCGCAGGGGCTCGCCGAGGATGAGCTGGGTGGGGACATGGACCTCCATGCTGGAGGAGAGCAGGTTCCCCGTGTGCATCATCGCGAGGCTGCCGCCGTGCTCCAAAGGCATCCAGCTGAAAGACACGTCTTCGGGGCCCGTGTGCTTCACCCGCGCGGAGCCACGGGCCTCGGTGAGGATGGATTGATGGCGCAAGGGCACCGTCTTGGGCGTACCCGTGCTGCCCGAGGTGAACAGCAGCAGGGTGACGGCATCGGGAGACGCGTCGCGATACGGCGCCACCGGTTCGTGGTGGGCAAGGTCCTCGACGGAGGACCCTGTCAGCGTGTGTCCGTTGGTCGCGGCGAACGCCTGGAGAGAAGCGAGCCTGGATGAATCGGTGAGGATGTGGGGCTCGTGGAGTGCCTTCCATGCGGCGAGGAGCTTGCTCACGCCAGGAATCCCCTCGGCGTACTCGGCGGGAGTCGCCAGGGGAGCGGGAACCAGGCCCGCGAGGATGGAGCCCCACAAGGCGGTGATGAAGTCGCGAGTCCCTGGCAGCTGGAACAGCACCGTCTGGCCGGGTTGCAGCCCCGCGCTCCGCAGTCCGCCCGCGACCCGCAGGGCCCGCGAGAGCAGGTCGCGATAGGTGTCGGTGCGCTCGACGCCGTCCGCCTCGACATGGATGATTCGCTGTTCCGGGCTTCGCTCGACGGCCGCGAGGAGGACGTCGGTCAGCGTCTGCTCCGCTCCTGAAACGGCAGGGCCACCGTCGGCGATGGCCAGCCGTGCGGGGGGGCGGAGCCGGGGGTCCTGGCGTGGCCGGGGCATCGGCCGGGGAGGTCGACTCGGTGAGGGTGTCGGACGTCGCCGCATGGCCAGGGGCGCGTCGGAGCCGCAGGGCTTCGGGCGTGTGGCCCGCGTCCGCGACGGACACCTGGAACTGTCCGGCGCCCAGCAGCCCGTCCACCACCCGCTGGCAGGTGTCGACCAGTGTGTCATCGAGCACCGCGAGGCCGGAGCCCTCCAGGGAGAGGGCCTGGCGCGAGGGAGGAATGGCATGGACCAGGACCACGTGCAGCGGGCCCACCTGCGGGGGACACGTGGCGCGGATGTGCTCGATGACCGCCTGCTCGGTCAGCGGACCCCGGGAGGCCACATGTATCAAGAGGCCTCCCGGGGCTGTCACCTCATTGCGTGGACGCGGGGTGACGACACAATCCGCGACCGTTCTCATCCTCAGGACAGCGGCCCGCACCCTGGCCCGCACTTCTGAGTCCCGTGTCGACAGTCCCTGCATGTGCTCCCCCCTCGGAAAAAGCTGAAGGGGGCATGGATAGGCAACAGGACTGGCGCTGCCCAGCGGGACGAACGTGCGACGCGGAAACCACTAGGAGCCGCTGGGGCAGCCCAGTCCGGGACAAGGACAGAACGTTTCCTCGCAGAGCAGGCGCGAGGCATCACATTCCTGCTCGGCCTCGGGAGTCTGGGCTCGCGACATGCACCGCAGCCACAGCCAACCGCAGTCGTTACATGCCATCGCCTCGACATCGCCTGTCGTGTCGCTCACGGGTGGGGACTGGAGATTTGCGTCCTCTTCGTTGACGCCACAACCCACCAGCAGTCCGACGGCCAGAACCATTCCGACAAGTCTTCGCACGTGCGCTCCTTGGTTGTGATGCATCGCCAATTTCGCACGCGCGCTGACGCGCCTCAACTCGGGGCGACGCGGAACCGGGCGACACGCCCAGCCCGCGAAGCGATATGCACGATACCAGCACGCGTTGTGTTTGCTGTCGCGTGGCAGGAGTCGCGGCACCACCCGTGGTCAATCAGGGGGAAGTTCATGGCAACTTCCGAGCCGTTCGTGCTCCGGGCACTCGTGTGTGCATTCGGGGTGTGGGTCATGTTGTGCGTGGGTTGTGGTTCCGAGCCCGAGCCGCCGGCCACCGCCGCTCCGCTCATCCTCGAAGGTCCCATCGTCGCCGTGCCGCGCGCGCTGGCACCTGACTCGATGCGCAAGCTTCGCGAGGGGCTCGGCGGCGCCGCCAGCGTGCTCCAGGTCAACTCCTCCGAGACGTTCTACCTGGCGCTGCGCAAGAGCGAGCTGGGCCAGCGCTGGTTCATGTCCGTCTACCTCAAGCAGCACCACCCGGAGTCCCTGACCGGTCGCAGTGGGGGCTCCACGCTGGGCGTCCGCGTGGTGTCTTTTCGCGTGCAGAACGACACGCTCTACGCGTTCGACGCGGACGACACCCAGGTACGCAGCACGCTCTTCGACCCGGAGGAAATCATCGAGGCGTGGCCCATCGTCACCGACCACCGCGACTTCAACCGCCTGGGGGGCTCCGACCAGTACATCCTCTTCGACCCTTCGCGGGGGCTGGACCGGGTCATCGGCGTGGACACTCTCCGAAACGCGATGTACGGGCCGGGCTTCGAAGTGGAGCTGGCCTTCGCCCAGCGCTTCCGCGCGCTGAAGGACGGCATCTCCTTCGAGAAGATCTTCACCGGCCACGGGCAGATTTCCTTCGATGTGCCGGGCGCCTTCCCGGAGGCTGACAACCACCGGGTCACCGCCACGGTGAGCATCGCGTTTCGCCGCTACCAGGAGGGCGCGGGCTACACCCCCACGCCGCCTCCCCCTCGCGAGCACTACTTCATCGGCGGGGAGCGCATCGTTCCCGACTCGGGTGGCGTCGTGACGGAGGTGGCCACGAAGTGGAACATCCACCCCGGGATGAAGCCCATTGCCTGGGTGCTCTCCGAGGAGTGGGTCGCCGCGCAGCAGGACCCCCGCTACAAGGACTATGACGTCATCGGCGCGGTGAAGCGGGGCGTGGAGCACTGGAATGCCGCGTTCGGCTTCCCGGTGTTCACCACCCGCATGGCCATGCCGGGCGAGTCCTTCGCCGACGACGACAAGAACTTCGTCATCCTCGACCCGGACCCGAGCTACAACCTCGCCTACGCGAACACGCGGGGGAACCCGAACACCGGCGAGACGCTCGGGGCCTCCGTCTACGTGAACATCTCCTGGCTGGACCGGGCCATCGGGGTCATCACCGGCACGTCGCCGACCGCTCCGGTGCAGGGGGCTAACGGGCCTGTGCCCGGCGCCTTCGAGTTGCGGTGGAATGGCATGGCGCCTTCGCGGCTGTGCGAGCTGAACCACTCGGACGTGGAGGCCCGGTTGTCGGGGCCTCGCGAGCAGGTGTCGATGCGCCTCGGCGGGCAGTCGGCGCTGTCGACGAAGGAGCGGGTGGAGCGCTTCTTCACCGTCGTGGTGATGCACGAGGTTGGTCACACACTGGGCCTGCGCCACAACTTCAAGGGCTCGCTCGGGTTCCCGGCGTACTCGGTGATGGACTACATCTGGCCGCTCGACCAGGAGCACCGAGGCGGAGGGGTGGGGCCTTATGACGTGTCCGCCGTCCGCTACCTGTACGGCCTGTCCTCCGCGCTCCCGTCGGAGCCCTTCTGCACCGACATGGACATCCTGCGGGACCCCGACTGCAGCCGCTACGACGCCACCTCCGTCCCGCTGGAGCTCTTCCACGGCCCCGCCTACCGGGAGGCGCTGATGGCCGCGCTGGAGGAGGGCGGGGAGCCCCCACCCGACGCGGCGCTCAACGGCGTCCTTCAGTACGTGCGCGCCGGCCGTTCCATCACCGAGCGGCTCCGCGCGTGGACCCTCGCCGTGGAGGGCATCCAGGCCCCCCTTCCTCCAGAGGTGCTGGCCCAGAAGCCCGTGCATGGCGCCGTCTCCGATGTGGAGCTGACTCGCGTCCTCCAGCGGCTGTATCTGGATTCGCCCAGCGAGCGGGGGTCCATCAGGATTGACCCTCGCCCGGACACGGTGCTGACGCCCCTCATCCTCGGGCAGGTCCGCGCCGTGCTGCTCAACGTCGACGGGGTGCGCGGCTACGCGTCGCGGCGGGTGATGGTGCGCCTGCTGCAGAAGCTGCAGACCTTCGAGGCGTACGCCATCCTCCGCGAGGCCCGTCTCGAGGTGGAGGCACGGTTGCCGACGCTGTCCGGCCGGGCGCTGTACGAGGCGGAGAACCTCGCCAGCCACCTCCAGCAGGCGACGTCTCCGTACTTCCCGTAGGGGAGGGAGTTCAGGGGCGAACGGCGGGGCGGCGCCGCAGGCTCAGCGGCAGCAACAACACGAGGAGCAGGGGCCACAGGCCCGGGCTGGCGCCGCAGCCTCCGCTGTCCTTGGGGGTGTCCGTGTTCGTGCCCGCGTCCGTCATCCCAGTTCCCGCGTCCGGAGCTCCCGCATCGGGAAGGCCGGCATCGGGCTGTTGCGTGACGGGCTGGCAGTCGCCGAGCGAGTGCTCCAGCGCCCCCAGGGTATAGGGCCCGGTGGTGGGCCGTGGCCGCTGGCAGAAGTCATCGGTGACGGTGCTCCTGGCGGCGGCGGCGCCCACGAGCTGCGTCACCGGGCCCTTCAGCGTCAGGTCGCCCTGAACCGGCGCGACATACCAGGACGTCCAGGTGCCCATGGCCACATTCGTCAGGTTCGTGCCCGCGGTGAAGCTGCCGGAGTCGCGCCCCCGGATGACGGACGACAACACGTTGCCGTGGGCTTCGCCGGTGGAGGACGGGAAGCGGAAGTCCACGCCAGTCGTTCCGATGAAGGTGTTGAAGAGCACCTGCGTGCGCGCGGCCCGGTTCAGGTAGACGGCGACATCCGAGCAGTTGGCGACGATGTTGTTCCGGATGATGCCATCCGAGTGCTCGGGGTCACACGGCACCGTCGGGTCGAAGGCTGGCGCACAGAACGCCGCCCCCGTTCCCCCGCCCCCGAAGGACAGGCCGATTCGTGTGTCCGAGGCCGGCAGGTCCCTCGCGCAGAAGACGCGGTTGCGCTCGAAGAGCCCCCGCTTGCCGCCGCTCTTCATGAAGGCGCCGTAGGCGATGCCTCCCTGCTTGGAGAAGTCGTGCAGCTCGTTGTCGCGGACCACCCAGTCGTCGCCCGTGTCGATGTTGAGCTTGGTGACGGGCGTCCCTGTCGCGCGCGGGCGCGTGTCGTAGATTTCGTTGCGCTCGATGAGCCCGCGGTGTGGCATCTCGAAGACGTCGCTGGCGTTCTTCGTCGCGTTGACCTTGAGCTGGGCGTTGAAGTCGCGCACGCGGCTGTTGCGCAGAACGAAGCCCTCCGCGTGGCCGGTGACGTGGAAGGCGTGCTCGCAGTCCTGGTCCTGGGCACAGATGCCTTCGATGGTGAGCCCGTCGAAGACCCAGGCGCGACCCGAGACCTTGAAGCCCTCGGTGGCGTTGAAGCGGATGAGCGCCGCGTGACGGTTCGCCGCGCGCACGGTGATGGGTTGGGCGTCGGTGCCCTCCGCCGCGCAGTTCAGGTTCGCGTTCACCGTGTAGGTTCCATCCGCGAGCACGATTTCGTCGCCGGCCTTCGCGGACGACAGCGCGGATTGCAGCTCCGCCACGGTGGCAACGCTCTTCGTGGCGGCGACGGCTGACAACGGCAGGAGGAGGACGACGAGAGGGGTGGTTCTCATCCAGGGAACTCCAAGCGAGGGGGCCTTGGAGTGTAGCGCGTCACGGGAAGGGGCGTGGGTCCATGGAGCCGTGGGTGAACGCCCCTCTCCAAGACGCTCAGGGCCGGACCTCAGAGCCGCTGGAGGAACCGCAGCAGGTCCTGCTTCTGTGTGGGATTGAGGGACTCGGGAAGTCCACCCGGAGTCTCAGGTGGATGCACGGGCGGCAGGTTCAGGGGCGGGGTGAAGGGCAGGATGAACTGGCTGTAGATGTCCACGACGTCCTCCAGCTTCTCGATGCTGTTGTCGTGGTAGTAGGGCGCCGTCCGCGCGATTCCACGCAGCGTCGGGATGTCGAACGCCTCGAAGTCCAGCGGGTTGCCGGTGATGAGCGCCCGGCCGGGGTCCGTGGAGAACCCCTGAGGAAAGAGATTGGGCCCGACGATGGGCGCTCCGCTCTCGTCCACCGCGGGGTTCGGGTCATAGGGCTCTCCGCTCGCCGTCACGGGGTTGGGCGGCAGGTCGGTCACCTGCTGCTGACGCGTGCCGTCCGTGTAGAAGCGGAACCGGTAGCGCGGCAGCTCGAGGTCCGCGTTGAACAGCGTGGGGAACTGGCCAATCTGTCCCAGGTAGGAGAAGCCAGAGAACGCGATGTTCAGGATGTCAGGCGTTGAACGTTGCCCCTGCACGGGCACGGGACCCACGCCGGGGACGTGGGTGAACAGGACGTTGCCATCGGCCTTCGTCACCGGGAACCCAGCGGCGAGCTCCCGCATGGCGGGGGTTGAAATCCGGCTCAGCGTCGGGCCGCCATGGCAGGGCTCGCAGCCGACCTTGAAGACCTCGCGTCCTCGCTGCTCCCGGGGCGTGAGCCACATGAAGTCCTCGGGGAGGGGAATCCTCGCGAGCGGCACTCCCGCGTTGCTCAAGTCCGAGACGAACCGCGCGCGGGCGGACGTGAACTCCCCTCGCTGGAAGTCCGCCACCTGCCGGAGCTGGTGGCGAGGCACCGCGGCTCCCTCGCTGTGGCTGGTGATGGCGGCCTGGGCCTGGTCGTCCAGGTTTGACTCGCGCCCGTCGAGCTGGAAGTGCGGCCCGGTGAGGGCGATGTCCTGGATGCTCGGTACGCCTCGCCAGACGGAGATCTTCCGGTCGCCCGGCGTGACGACGTGTCCCTGGGCGTCGATGACGTCCATGTTGGCGGGGAGGGGAATGACGACGCGGACGAGCCCCTTCGCGAGGTGCTTGTACGTGGGCACCGCCGCGCCCGGGTCATCCGCGTCGATGCGATTGAACAGCGGGTCCGCTGGATTCGAGGCGAGCAGGGCCCGCACGTGCGCGGGACGCAAGGCGGTGCTGTCCTCGAGCACATGGCACGTGGCGCAGGAGCGCCCGTTGGTGTTCGGGAAGGCCTGACTGAACAGCTTCTTGCCCGCGCCGCCGGGGTGAAGGGAGGCCTCGACCTCGGCTGTCTCGAGCGCCGCGCGCTCCTCGACGTCGACTGCGTCCTGCTCCGGGGCCGCTGGGGTGCACTGAGTCAGTCCGCCCAGTGCGAACGCACCGGCCAGACACGCGACAAGGCGCGTGGGAACCATGGGATGTCTCCAGGGGTGTGGAACTCCCCACGAAACACCCGAGGCCTCCGCAAGTGTCACCCGGCCGTTTCCCTCAAAAAGAAACCGGGGGCCCTCGTGAGAGAGGCCCCCGGTCCGGTGCGGCGGTGTGTCAGGAATTACAGGCGCGTCTCGCCATCGAACGCCGCGGGGCAGGTGGTGGGCAGGGCGAAGCCGTTGGTCGGCGTGGTGCCGCCCGAGCCGCTGGAGACCGCGTTGGTGCCGAGGCCGAAGGCGGCGAACGCCTTCCACAGCCGGCAGACGTCCTCGCCGTTGTGCAGGGTGGTGGCCGCGCTGATGATGCCGTCACGCACCTGGGTGAAGGTCGGGCTGCAGGCGGTGCGCTTCAGGCCCTCGGTGAAGTACAGCATCATGCGCTGGTTACCGGCGCTGCCATTGGCGTTGTAGATGTTGGCGTCAAAGCCCCACTGCGTCACCAGGGCCCAGTAGGCCTCCCACATCGCCTGGGCGAACACGGAGCCCACGCCGTGCGGAACGGCCATGCCGTTGATGCTCGCGTAGGTCCAGGTGTTGCGCGTCGAGTCCAGCGTGTACGGCTGGGTGCGGATGCCGTTGCCGGTGGTGGCCTGGTTCAGCGCGTAGGTGCCCACGCCGCGAATCTTGTTGGCCGTGTCACCGACGCGCGCAGTGTAGAACAGCGAGAGGAAGTCGCTGATGCCCTCGCCCGGCTGCTGCCGGTTGCTGAGGCACGACACGTTGCTGGGGCCACCGACCAGGCGGTTGGAGATGCCATGGCCGAACTCGTGGACGATGATGCCGCTGTCCAGGTCGCCGTCCTTGTCAGGCGTCGGCGCCGTCCAGACGTACATCTGCATGCGCGGAGGGCTGCCGTCCGCGGGCGTGGAGAAGTTGGCGTTGTTGGTGCCGCCGCCGTCCTGCGCCTCGGCCCGCACGTAGTCGTTGCCCGCGCCGCCGCGGCCGTAGTTGTTCTGCTGGAAGTTGCCGGCCACTTCGTTGAAGCCGTACTGGTACTGGACGTCGTGGATGATGTTGTTCCAGTAGAACAGGTTGGTGACGGCCGCGGAGATGTACGTGGACGGCGCGCCGGAGAGGTTGAGCGTGAAGACGCAGTTGAGCGCGGAGGTGCAGTCCGGCTGCGTCGTGGGCGGGGCGTTGTTGGCGTCCCGGTCCTCGTAGGCGTGGACGTTGTTGCCGCGCGTCGTCGTGTACTCGGCGCCGGCGACACCGTTGGTGTCGTGCCAGCCGTAGGGCGACGCCGTGGTGTTGGCGGGGTTGGTCACCGTCACGCGGCCGTCAGAAGGAGGCAGGGGCGTGGTGTGATTGGGGCTCTCCACGGGGACGGGATAGACCTTGTAGGAATCCGCGGCCACCCAGTCAAAGCGCGTCAACACCTCGCCGGAGCTGGCGTCCACCGTCACGTCGTAGTCGTGCTGCGAGTCCAGGGTGTAGACCTGGAAGTGCCACACCAGCCGCGCCTCGCCCCGGCGCATGGGCAGCACGGCCAGCTCCGCGACGATGGGCTCGCGCGACAGACCGTCCACTTCCACGCCCGTGCGGCGCTTCACGCCGGACTCCGCCTTCAGGGAGCGCGGGGCGCTCGGCAGGCTCACGCCCAGGTGCCGGGCCAGGCCCGCGACGGCCTCGCCAGCGCTCAGGCGCGGCTCCACGCCGGAGATGGAGTTCTCGATGGAGGGCAGGAAGTCGCTGTGGACGCCCAGGACGCTGCCGTCCTTGCCCACGTTGATCTGCAGCTGCGCGTTGTACACGGGCAGGCCCTTGAAGGTCTGCCGCAGGTACAGGTGCGTGGCGCCGCTCACCTCGGAGAAGACGCGGTCGGTGACTTCGAGGTTCGCCAGGTCATTGAGCCCCAGGCCGAGCGCCTCATGATGCTTCTGGACGAAGTCCAGGGCGATGGCCATCGGGTCACCGCTGCTCGGACCGGAGAGCGCGCCCACGGGGTTGGTGAGCGAACGCACGATGCCGCTCGACTCGTCCACTTCCACCAGCAGGTCAGGGATGGCCTGGCGCAGCGCCGCGACGTGCGCCTTCTGCACCGTCGAGAAGCCGAAGCGCGCCTGCGCATTGTAGGCGGAGCGAGCATCGAAGTTCCGCTCGCCGCCGGACTCCGGCGCCACTGCGAGCGCCGTGGACCCAGAGAGGGTCGCCGTGAAAACCACCGCCTGGAACAGTCGCCTTCGGTATGCACCTACGGACATGTCGTGCTCCTGCGCTGCGGGTCAGCCGCCCCGGTGAGGGGCGGTACTGGGCGTGCGAGGAAACACGTAATCCAGGTTTAATGCAAATGATCCGAAATATATGAAAAATACGGTTTAATTGTAGTTGTGGTGGGAGCTCCCAACAATTGACGCGCGGGTGCGGGACGACCTCTCGGAGCGGGGCCTGGATGAGAGCTGTTTCGGCGCGGTGTGCCTGGATGATTCCTACCAACCGCGTGGCGGGCTCGAAGCGATGGCTCGCCGTTGTCAGTTTCAAGGGTGCGGGATGACCCTGTCTGGCATGAACAGCTGGAGCCGAACTTCTCAGTTCGTCGGTACTGCGTTCAGGGCTGTGACTGGGGTTCGGCGGGGGCCGAGCTGTCTGGGTTGCGTGAAGACAGGTGTCTCTGAATTGCGTGGAGGGATTCGCCAGGAGACCCCCTCGCCGTCCAGGCCGCCAGGCGGCGTCGGCGAGGTCATGCGGCGAGTGTGGGGACGCGGCACGGCGCGAGGGCGTTCCATGGGGGCCTCGAGGCGCCCAGTGGCCCTGGCCGGGGCGGTTGTCGCCTGCGGCACGTCAGAGGGCAGGGCGCTGGCAACGTCCTTGACGCTCGCTGGGGCCTGCGGTACATCCGGCCCCGCTGGTTCGCGGTGGTAGCTCAGTTGGTAGAGCACGAGCTTCCCAAGCTCGGGGTCGAGGGTTCGAATCCCTTCCGCCGCTCACTCGTAAAGGCCGGTAGTCCTTGAGGAAACTCGGGACTACCGGCCTTCGTGTTTCCGGGCCTCGGAGGCGTTGTGGCCAGGATGCCGCACCCCGGCCAAGGTGCCGAGGGCTTCGTGGCTCCGCGTCCCCGGGAGGACTCAACCCTTCAGCCCGGCGGCCCCGGTGCCGCACGCCCGTGCGCTGCTGGAGCGCTCTTCCTCGGCGAGTGGTGCCACCGGGCTCGCGGTTGGCTGCGAGGTGCAGACCCAATACTCCCAGTCGCAGTCGTTCTGCTTTGCGTCGCGCGCTCGTTCATCCGTCTCAAGTGAGGCCAGATGATAGCAATAGCTATACGCCTCTTCGCAGGTGCCTGCCCACGCGGACGGGCTCCACGCTGCCGCGGTGACAAGGAACGCAACGAAACCACACATCCGCTTGAAGGGCATGGATGTCTCCTTTGGGGATCCACGCTAGCATCCCGGGCCGTCGAGACGACCGACATTTGGGGGTACCATGAAGACGTTCATCATTCGCGGCTTGCTGCTCACGGGGTTGTTGTCTGGATGTGGTGGCGAGGTAGAGCCTTCCACCGACGTGGTGGCCTCCCAGGCGCTCGAGAGCGAACTTCCCGCATGTGAAGAAGTCCATGGTCTTACGTGTCGCATTCTTGTCTCGGAATGCATCTGGCAGTCGACGGGTGAGATTGGCACCTGCAGGTGCAAGAGGCTGCCCGAGGGCCTCCGGTGGCAGTGCCTTTGAGTGGCTCGTCGCGGCATCAGTGAACCCGTTTCCGCGCGAGGTGCTGCAAGCAGTGGTGTGCCCGGAATATTCTCGGCGCTGGCCTCTTCCGATGCCGGTGACGTGAATCCATGAGCCTTCTCCAGGTCCGCTCCCTCCCATGCGCTCGTTCTCGGTGATTGCGTCGTGGCGGTACGTGTTGCCGTGTGTGCTGCTGGCCCTGCCGTCAGGAGCCCTGGCCCAGCGCAAGGCAGGGGAGGTGGTCATCGAGCGAGGCACGCTGGAGCCCGAGCCGGGCACCCGGGTGTCGTACGAAATCGGCACCCTCTACGTGCCCGAGAGCCGGCGGAAACCGGACAGCCGCCTCATCGAAGTGGGCTTCGCTCGTATCAAGGCGCCTCGGCCCACGGGGGCGCCGCCGGTGTTCTGGCTGCCGGGTGGCCCTGGCCTGAGCGTGCTCGGCGCGTTCACCGACGACGACGCGGCCTCCAAGGGACGGCTGCGGTCCTGGTTGACGTTCGGCGCCGTGGGCGACCTGGTCGTCCTGGAGCAGCGCGGCTTCACCCGGCGCGGAGAGATGCTCGAAGCGAAGAACGAAGCTGTTCCGCTGGACCGCCCCGGTTCCGTCCAGGCGGAGGCCCAGGCGATGCGCTCGCTGGCCAGGAGGGTCGTCGCCGAGCACCCCGGGAAGGACCTGTCCGGGTACGACATCTCCGAGCTCGCCGCCGACGTGGAAGCCCTGCGGAACGCGCTCGGCTACAAGAAGGTGAGCCTGTTCGGAGGCAGCTTCGGTTCTCAGTGGAGCCTCGCGGTGATGCGGCTTCATCCCGGGAGCGTCGCGCGCGCCGTGTTGTCGGGCGTGGAGCCGTTGAACAACGCCTACGACATGCCCTCGCACGTGTTCGCGGCGCTCCAGCGCATCGCCTATGACGCCGACCAGGACGCCGGCCTCGCGCCCTATCGTCCGGCGGGCGGGATGATGGAGGCCGTGCGCGCGCTGCACCGCCGCTTCGCCAAGGAGCCGGTGCGGGTGCAGGTTCGCGATGAAGCGGGGGCTACCCAGACAGTGGTGCTGGGCCTCGAGGACCTTCAGCTCGCGCTGGACTCACACACCCAGGAGGGAGAGCAATGGCCGGCCTTCATCCTCTCGCTCCACCACGGGCACTACGAGGCCTGGGCGCGCGAGGTCATCGAGCAGCGACAGGCGGGCACCACGAAGCTGATTGGCCCGTTGATCGACAGCAGCCTGGGCGTCACCGCCGCGCGTGAGCACCAGATGCGGACCGACCCCGCCGTCGAGCTGCTGGGGACCTGGAACTTCGAAGCCAACATCGCCTCGGCGCCCGAATGGCCCACCCGGGACATGGGGGATGAGCTGAGGACGCCCATCCAGAGCACGATACCCGTCATCTTCGTGCATGGAGATTGGGACACCTCGACGCCCGTCGAGAACACCCTGGGCCTGCTGCCGTACTTCCCGAACGGCCACGCCATCCTCGTCCATCGCGCTGGACACGACGGCACCTTCTATCTGCTCCGGAGCGAGCCCGCCGTGAAGAAGGCCGTGTACGAGTTCCTCAAGACGGGCAAGACGGCGAGCCTTCCTGTCGAGGTGACCTTGCCACTGCCCACGTTCGCCGTGCCGCCATTCCCTCCACCCGCGCCCGGCGCGAAAGCGGGCGAGCTGCCCCGACAGCCGTGATGGCCCTGACCTCGCGACGCGGTGAGCCCATGCCGTGAGGGGCTTCACCTCGACCTCGTCGCGAGCGCCGCTGGGACATGCTCGACGAGGACGTCGCGCAACGCGGCCACGCGCGGCGGGAGCGGGCGCTCTGGAATCGTCACCAGGGAGAGCGGAGCGCCCGGGAAGGTGAGGTCCGACAGCACGCGGACGAGCGTTCCCTGCGCCACGTCCCTCGCGGCGAGAAACACGGGGAGCAGGGCCACGCCACCGCCGCTCCGGGCCAGCTCCAGCAGGGCACCGAAGTCCTCGCACTCGACGGCGGCGGGTGGCGCGTCCCGCTTCGAGGCGAAGCTCTTCCGCCCCGCCTGGGGAGATGGCCACAGCCCGTCATGTCGCGCGAGCTCGGCCAGGGACTTCATGCTCCCCCGTGACGCCAGGTAGCGGGGCGAAGCGAAGAAGCCCGCCTCCAGGGTGCCCAGCTTTCGCGCCTTGAGCGGACCCGGACGCAAGGTGCCCACCCGAAGAGCCAGGTCCGAGCGAGTCGCCGGGAGCGCCACCACCGAGGACTCCAGGAGGAGCCGCACCCGCACCGCCGGGTATCTCGTCCGGAACGCCGCCACCAGCGGTGCCACCACCGTGCGGCCCAGGTCGGGCGTCGTGGTCACCGTCACCAGTCCCGAGGGCGTGACGGGCCGGTCCTCCAGCGAGGCCGTGGCCGACTCGAGCGCCGCGAGGGGCTCGCTGATTTTCGCCAGGAGCTGTTCTCCCGCCGCCGTCAGCGCCACCGCGCGCGTGGTGCGCGTGAGGAGCACCATCCCCAGCTCCGTCTCGAGCGCGCGAACCACCCGGCTCACATGCCCCTTGTCCAGGCCGAGCCGCCGCGCTGCCTGCGTGTAGCCGCGTGTCTGGGCGACCGTGAGGAAGACCGTCAGGTGGTTCAGGTTCATCGTTGCCGAATCTACAACGATGCGTTGCATTCCAGCGCATTGTTGATGCGCGTGGAGGGACGCATGGTGGAACCCGTGGATGTCGTTCCACCGAACCGAGGTCTCTTCACATGAAGCTCTTCATCATCGTCCCGTGGATGCTGCTCACCGCCTGCGCGAGCACCGCTCCCGGCGTCCTGCCGACGCGTGCCGAGCCAGGTCCGGAGCCCGAGGTCACCCTGCTGTGGGTGGGGCAGGCCCAGGCCGAGCGCTTCCATGAGGGGGCCTGGGAGCGCGTGCCGGCCTTCGACTACGAGTTCACCGTCGAGCAGCGGCGCTATGGCAACCACTGGGAGTCGGTGAAACATCTGCGTCGCCGGCACCCGGACTATGACGGCAGCGCGGGGCCGCGCGAGCAGACGATGTACTTCCGCGTCGACCTGATGGCCGCCGAGCCCTCGGGGAGCGTGGGTTTACGTCTGGCGTCCACGCTGGGCCCGGGGGAGGGGACGACGGACCGCGCCTTCCGTGAGGCACGGCTGGTGTTCCATCCGGAACTGAGCCGCTTCGCCCCCTTCGACACCTACCGCATCCGCCAGCATTACGAATACGAGCAGGGGCGCCTGAGGGAGACGGTGTCCCTGGACAAGGGCGAGCAGCCCTGGGTGCGCAACCACGAGCTGGCCGCGCTCTTCGCGCCTCACCGTTTCCAGGCGCCCCCGACGACCCGGTGACGAAAAAAGGGGCGCTCGGGAAGATTTAAAAAGGCCTTCGTTCTGGGTCCGAGGCCGAAAACGGGGAGCGCTTCACGCTCCCTCCCGGCCACGACGTGCCATTCCGGCACATCGACTTTCTAGGGGGACCTGGACCATGAAGTTCCGGACTCACACCAAGCAATGGCTGAGCAGCGCGCTCGCGGGGGCGCTGCTCCTTCCGGCGGCGGCGCTGGCGAACGAGACGCACGTCTATGGCATCGCCAACTTCGGCGGGGCCGGGCAGTGCTCGGGCTCGTCGCACTCCGTCCACACCCAGACGGCGGCGACCTTCGCGAACTACTTCAACCTGCTCAGGAGCCTCGGCCTCTGGTCGGACGTGCGCACGCACAACAACTCCAACGCGGCGCGGGACCTCTGGACGGACCCGGCCAAGGGGGCGGTGGGGGAGTCCAACGACGCCGCCATCAACGCCGGCGTGGACGACGCGGACGTCATCTTCGTCCACACGCACGGCAGCCACAGCGCGTCCACGCCGCGCAGCTCGCTCGTCATGGGCAGCAATGACCCTTCGTGTTCGGCGCGGACGAACGAGCACATGCGGCTGGGGAACGGGAAGCTGGACATCGCCGTCATCAAGGCCTGCCAGTCCGGCAACATCGAGGTCTGGGAGAAGGGCGGCTACCGCCAGCAGCTCGTGACGGCCACCAGCGGCTTCAGCGTCTGGAACGCCTTTCACGGGGACTCGTCGTGCGGCAACTTCGTGAAGGGCTACCTGGAGGACTACACGGCGAACTCCATGGCGGATGGCGTGGGAGAGAACTGGATTGATGAGGCCTACGACTGGGGGCTCATCTATGACGACTGCCCTGTGTCCATCGTCTTCGGTGACACCAAGGCGAAGCGCAAGAGCATGTACGAGGCGGGTGGTTGGAGAGACCGCAAGAACACCGGCAGCAAGACGGGCTCCACCTACTTCTACGTGAGCGGCTGCAACCCGGACAACGGTCGCAAGCTGCCCTGAACGCATCGTCCATCCAAACCTTCACCCGGACACTGAAACCATGAAGACGCACATCATCCGATTCCTGACCGTCCTGCCTCTCACCGCGATGCTTGGCTGCGACAGCGTGACACCCCTGGCGGAGCAGAGCCCCGACACGCAGCCCGCGCAGGTTTCCAGCGCGGCGACCGCCGTCAGCTTTGAGTTCGACACCACCGGCATCGCGACGCCTCCGTCCGGTGGGTTGCCCACCCAGTTGCTGCAGGCCAACGCCTTCAACGACGCGATTCTCCAGCGGGGACTGATTGGCACGACGGAGCCCTTCACCGTGTCGGGCGAGCTGGGCACTCGTCTCGACTTGGAGTCAGCGAACTGGAAGCTGGAGCGGGATGGTTCGTCCGGTCGGGCCCTGGTGCTGAACAAGGTGGAGAGCGGAGCCCCGACGAGGCAGGAGCCCGCGGTCCTTCAGCGCAACTCCCTGGCCCGGCTGCAGCGCTGGGGCATTCCCACCACGGAGGTGGGAGAAATCCGGCAGGTGGCGTCCTTCGTCCAGAGCGAGGATGTGGGCACCTTTGAGCCCGCGGAGCTCCACCGGCATAAGACTTTCGTCCTGCGCGCCATCAATGGCATCCGGGTGCAGGGGCACCGCGCGGTGGTGACGCATGGAGTGGATGGCAGCTTCCAGCGCGCGCTCATCGCCTGGCCCGCGCTGGCGCGTGAGGGGCACCTGCTGCGGACCCGGCTGTCCACGGCCGAAATCGAGCGGAAGGCTACCGAGGCCCTCGTGGCGGAAGGGCTGACGGCGGGCCGCGTGAGGCTTGCCTGGAAGTACGTGCCCCACCGGCTCACGGATGGGAGCTGGGCGCTGACGCTCCAGGTGGGGGCCGCCGTGGCCTCCGTCACCACGGAGACCCATACCGAGGAGCCGCGTGTGATTGACGTGGACGTGAACGCGGTTCCGTAGTCGCGCACTGCCTGACACCGCCGCCTCTGGCCAGGGATGCCAGGGGCGGCGTTTGTGTTGGGAGGAGGGGGCACTGTTCAGAAGCGGAAGGTGTCTGCCCCGGAGTGGCGCGGGTGTAACCGTCTTCGGGCTCAGGTCATAGGAGGAGTCTCTCTGTCCCTGCGGAACACCTCCATGTCCGGTCCCAAGGTCGCCACGAAGGTCCTCGCGAAGCCGTTCTTGTCCCCGCCGAAGGTGGAGGTGGCGAAGCCGAAGCCCGCCCTCCCGCAGACGGCGAAGCCGGCGAACGCCTTTGCGCGGGACTCTTTTGATGCGGCACAGCGGAGGCCTGGGCCGGACCTGACGGGAGCACCTCGTGCGAGGCCCAGCGCGACGACGCCGACCCTCAGCGAGGACAGGTCCGGGCGGACGGTGGTGGACCTGGGCGCGGGGGATGACACGGCGACCGTCACCCAGGGCCCTCGAGGCGGGCTGACCATCACCAGTGGAGGCTCGACCCTCCAGCTCACGGCGGAGCAGGCCGAGAACGTGGTCATCAAGGGCGGCGATGGAAACGACAAGATTACGGTGGATGCCAACGTGACGACGGGCGTGGCCATCCATGGCGGTGAGGGAGATGACTATCTCCAGGGTGGCGCTGGAGATGACTCCATCCGGGGAGGAGCTGGCAGGGATGTGGTGTATGGCCTGGGCGGCGATGACGCGGTGAGCGGCGGCGCGGGACGGGATTACCTGGATGGTGGCCGTGGCGACGACAGCCTCAAGGGCGGCGGTGGCAAGGACCAGGTGATAGGGGGCCGGGGCAACGACACGCTGGCCGGTGGCTCGGGGAGTGATGTGCTCGCGGGCGGGGCCGGCGAGGATGCCATTGACGGCGGCTCCGGGCACGACGAGGTCTATTCACAGAAGAACGACACCGTGGCGCGCTCCAGGCAGGACACCGTCACCACGGTGGACCTGAGCAAGGACGTGGGCACGTCGGTGACGGTGAAGGGGGACGCGAACTTCCAGGCGCGCGTCCAGTCGGACCTGGAGGCGTTGGAGTCCCTCCCGGTGGGCCGGGAGCTGCTCTCGGGGCTGGATGCCAGCGGCAGGTCGACGACCATCCGGGAGACCTCGATGGGTGACTCGGCATCTCCGAGCAACGATGACGATTCTTGGTTGAGGCCCGATGGGACGCCGGGGCCGGGCTCGGACGCGAACATCAACTACAACCCCACGGAGACGGAGTACTACGACGGAGACAAGCCCTGGCAGGTGCGACCGCCCGTCACCACGCTCTTCCACGAGCTGGTGCATGGCTACAACTACGCCACGGGGACCCGCGCGCCGGGACAGACGGACGGCGTGAACAACCGTGAGCTGGCCGCGACGGGACTGCCCTATGACCACGATGGCGATGCCAGGACACCCGACATCCGGCCCTCGCACCCCACCGAGAACAAGCTCAGGGAGCAGCTCGGTTTGACGCCTCGCCCGGAGTATTGACGGGCGGATGGGCTCGGGAGCGCCCTGTCAGGTTCAGCCCATCCCGTCACGAGCGCTTTCGCCGCGAAGGTCCGTGCAGCGACAACATGGGTTCGACCAGGGTCGCCATCGCATCGACGAAGAGCCGGACCCTCGCGGGGAGGTTCAGCCGACTCGGGTAGAGCGCGTAGACGGTTCTCACCATCGCTGGCTTGGGACCGAAGACGACCTTCAGTCGACCGTCACGCACGGCATCTCGGCAGAGGAACGCTGGAACACGCGCGATTCCGACGCCGGCCAGGGCCGCCTCACACGCGACCTCCAGGTCATTCACAATCAGCACCGGGTCGATCCGCGACTTCACCCCCGCGACCTGCCAGGTCTCGAACGCGCTGAAGCCGACGCATCGGGCGGAGGCAAGGTCCTGGGCTCGCGGCACCCCATGCTTCGATAGATACCCAGGGCTTGCGACGCAGTAGACAGGCGCCTCTCCGAGCTTGCGCGAGACGAGCGACGAGTCGTCGAGCGGTCCGATGTGAATCGCGAGATCCAGTCCCTCCTCGATGAGGTTGATGCGGCGATCCGCCAGCACCACTTCAATCCGCGCCTTGGGGTAGCGGCCGAGGAACTTCGAAACCACCGGAGCCAGGTAGCGGCGGCCGTAGAGCATCGGCGAGGACATCCGCAACAGGCCGACTGGCTCCACCTGCTGTTGCTGCACCTCCTTGTTGGCCTCGTCGATCTGCGCGGCGATGGCGGAACAGCGCTCGAAGTACATCGCTCCAGAACCGGTGACCCGCAGTCGTCTCGTGGTTCGCTCCAGGAGCCGCACCCCGAGCTGTTTCTCCAGCTTCCCGATGCGTTCGCTGGTGGTCTGCTTCGTGATGCCGAGCTGTCGCGCGGCTCCGCTGAAGCTGCCTTCGCGAACCACTGCCGCGAAGAGAACCATGTCGGCCGGAGAGATCATCGCCGTCAAGGCTAGCCTGACAAAGAGTCCAGGCGTGAGCGCATTGTCCGACAGCTGTCCAGCCCACATGGTGGCAGCCACTGATTCCCGTCGCAGGAGTGCTCACATGAAGCTCTACTTCGCGCCCCGGACCCGGGCGACACGTCCCCGATGGTTGCTCGAGGAGCTCGAAATTCCCTACGAGCTGGTCAAGCTCGACCTGTCGAAGCAGGAGCACCGGACCTCGGCCTATCTGGCGCTGCACCCGTTCGGGGAGGTTCCCGTCCTGGTGGATGGGGAGGTCACCTTGTTCGAATCACCGGCGATCTGCCTCTACCTGGCGGACCGGTATCCAGAGAAGCGTCTGGCACCGCCCCCGGCGTCGAGCGAGCGCGGCCCCTACCTCCAATGGCTGCTGTTCGCCGAGGTGACGCTCGAACCCCTGGTGCTGGAGCACTACCGGAATGCCCAACTGTCCGACGAGAACAAGGCCGACCTCTCGACGCAGCTCGCCCGGCTCGATGCCGTGCTCACCGTCATCGACACCCGGCTCGGTGGCAGGGAGTTCATCGTGGGTGCCGCCTTCACCGCCGCCGACGTGGTCCTGGCGTCAATCCTTCACCTGGCAAACACGGTGAAGCTCCTTGAGAGGCATCCGAGGCTCGTCGACTACGTCCTGCGCCAGACCCGCCGCCCCGCCATCAGGCGCGCCGTTTCGGGATGACAGCCCAGGGCTACAAATCACCAGCAGGCGAATGGACCGCCCGCTGGCGACTCGAGCCTGCCGCACCTCATCAGGTGCGGGCGGTGCTACGGAATCTGCTCGTACGGGTTGCTGGGATTGTAGGGGCCGGGAACGGGGTAGATGATCGGACCGCCACAGCTACGAGGACCACCGCGCACCTTGGTCTTGATCTGCATGGTCTACTCCTGGGTGTGTAGCGTGAACTCCAGTCTCGCGAGGCCCAGCATGGCCTCTCGTGGCTGGAGCGCAGGAGTGAATGACATGTGTAATCAGACGTCAAGGCGCTGAACCGGTGCGCAGTCTTCGGAATCACAGCTCGATGTCGTTTGTGTAGTGCGTCAAGGGTCAAACCCGCAACTCCCTCACGACGCTGTCCAGTTCGTCCCCAAGCGTCACGACGCCGACGCGCTCCGTCAGACGAATGGCGGCGTCGTGAAGCCATCCAGTCGCGCGGGACCCAGGCCCGGATGGCTCGACGTCCCCCCGATACCTCGCATCAAGGATGCCTTGGAGCGTCCTTGCGTCGTTTCATCCCTATTCACCGCATCATGTCTCCATCGCCCGGTGCTCGCCTGCGGACGGGGGTGAGTCCGCTTGAAAGGAGTGGCCCTCCGGCCCCGTTGGCCGGGGCGGCGTGAAACTGGAGGGTCCCTCCTGGCCGTCCTGGAGAGGTTGCCCCGCAGCGTCCCGTCCGGGGGCCGCGCGGAGGGGTTGGCGGAGACGGGCCGAACAGGGATGCTCACGGGAATGACCGGGATACAAATCGGCATCTTTTCCAGCGTCTTCGGAGTCGGCCTGGGGGTCGCGAGCCTCATCGGCTACGTCCGCTGGCAGCACTGGAAGCAGCAACTTCAGGCCTGGCAGGGTTTCGCGAACACGCGCGACTGGTCCTTCTTCGCGAGGTCCGGGTTCATGTACTCCGCGGGGACGATGGAGATGAAGGGCCGCCTCGCCGGGCGGCCGATCTCCGTGGAGACCGAGCACCGGGGCTTCGGCAGGCATTTCCACATCGTCACCATCATCCGGCACGGTCTGGGTGATGGCTTTCCGCGCGGGGTGACCATCCGGCCCCAGACGCTGGGTGACGCGTTTCTCACGATGTTTGGCGTGAAGGACGAGGAGATTGGAGATGCCAGCCTTGATAATGCATTGGACCTGAGGAACGTCACTCCCAAGGCCCGCGCCGTCCTCCTCAGCGCGGCAATGCGGCAGCCCCTGCTGAACCTGGCCCGCGCCTTCGAGACCTTCTCCATTGAGGACGGTGTCCTGACGGTGGAGGTGATTGCCGTCCCTCGCACCACCATCGAGCTGTATGGATTGCTGAATCCCGTGCGTGAGCTGGCCGACGCCGTCCGGGGCGCGGTCGGCCAGACCGACTGACGGGCGGAGTCCTCCAGGGCCCGGTCCTGCTGGGCCGCCCGGGCGCTGGGGAGCGGCCCGGGCGGGAGCTCATCACCAGTCGTAGCCGTGGTAGCTCTTCAGCACGATGACCTTGCCGCTGTTCGGGTAGTACAGGACGCCGTACTCAGCGTAGCTGTGGCAGTTGTGGCAGGGGAGCTCCTCCCAGCCGAACCACGCCTGGATGGGGCCACCGCCCGCGAACGCGTCGATGGCGGCGAGCAGCGGGTCGTTGCTCGCGCCGAAGAAGTATCTGTCCACCAGGCCTGCGCGGTCGGTGGCCTCGCCCCAATCGAACGGCAGCACTTCTTGCATCGTCTCGTGGAGGTGGTCCACCACCGCCTGGATGGTCACCGGCGTGGCCGGGCACTCCGGGGTGCTGTACGCGTCGATGCCGACCTGCCCGTACCACGTCGTGGCCAAGGAGGCGGAGGCGGGCGCCTGAAGCGCGTGCGCCGGGGGCGGGAAGCCAATTTCGGTGAGCGACAGCGGCTGGCCGGGGAGCACCTCGCAGGCGCTCGCGTACGTGCAGCGCTGCACCTGGCGGTAGGTCCCGCACGAGCTGAAGTCCAGCGTGCCCGCGGGCTTCGAGTGGTAGCAGGTGTAGACGGACGGCTGGCAGGCGGGGGACGGCCACGTGTTGTACGGGTCGTCGTTGGTGCTGATGGCCAGCCCGGTGACGCGCACCACGAGGCGCGCCGTCTCGTCCACCACGGCGCCGGTGTTCAGCGCGGCGGTGAAGGTGAGGGGAATGGTGTGCGGGTCCACGGCCTGGTGCACGGCTGGGTAGCGCCAGTCCAGGTTGAAGGTGTCCGCGTCCACGCGGGAGACCGTCGGCACGCCGTCCGGCGCGGTGACGGTGAGCGACGTGGCCGCCGAGTCCACCCGGCCGCGGTACATCAGGGACTCGGTGCCGGCCGTGTTGCGCACGTAGACCGGATCGACGTTCTCGAAGACGGAGATGGAGTTCGGCCCACGGAAGTCGAAGAAGCGGGGCGCGAGGATGATCTGCGCGTAGTATCGCGTCGGCGAGCCCGTGAAGGTGTCGATGGAGACCAGCAGCGGCAGGCCGGAGAGCATCGTGTTCAGCTCGTGGCCCTCCTCCAGCACCACCTCGAAGCGCCGCTCGCTGATGACGCTCGCCGTGCCGAAGGCGTCATCTGGCACGAAGCTGAAGACATCGCGGATGTAGCGGTTGGTGGTGCCACGAATCACGAGCACGCGGCGGTTGTTGCGCGTCTCGAAGGTGCCCAGCGTCTCGAAGCTGAGCTCGTGCGTGCCGGTGGGCTCGTACGCGTAGATGCGGGTGGCCGTCGCCGCGGCGGTGGAGACGCCCGTCTCCTCGACAGGGACGACTGGCGACTCGTCGGGGGACGTGCTGCCACAGGCCGTGACTCCGAGAGACAGAGCACAGGCGAGCGCGAAATTGCGGAACCTCATGTGTTTCCTCCAAGTGAAGAATTCCGGGGGATAGCATATGCGCCTGACGCAAGCGTGACGCGGCATGTCTCAGTTGTGTGGCGACACTGGTGTGACATGCCGTCGGAGGACGGTGGGGATGGGGAGGAAGCGCAGCCACGCCGTCAGCGCGGGGCTCGTGGAATCACAGCCACCGGCCGAGCCGCCCTTTCCACGCGGGCCCGCCGACCGCGGTCTCACGTATGCCCGTGCCCCAGTGTTGCCCCTCCAGCGGGGCCGAGAACGGGACAAGACGGGATGGGGCGGCACAAGAACCGCTTGAGGTTTCCTATCGTATCGCCCTGCCCACGGGTTCAAGTCCCGTGGTCCTTGAGACGGGCGCCCGTGCGAGGCGCCCGTCGGAGTGGTGGGTTGATGAGGCTAGTGCGGGGAGTCGTGGCCGCGCGCGGCCCGTCGACGTCGCAAGGGGCCTCCCATCAGGAACAGCAAGCCCCAGAGCAGTGAGAGGCCCGTCGGGCTCGTGGAGCATCCGCCGCCCTTCGGCTCGTCGCGCGTGATGTCCGGTTCGTGTCCCGCATCAGCCCCACCTGGGCCCGCGTCGGGGGACACGGCCCCTGCATCCGGGACTCCGTCACCCGCGTCGGAGGACACAGCCCCTGCATCCGGGACTACGTCACCCGCGTCCGGGGACACGGTACCGGCGTCGGAAGGCTCCTCTCCCGCGTCCGTTTCCTCCGGACCGGAGTCGGGCGTATGCGCTCCCGCGTCGGGAAGCGTGGTGCCTCCATCCTCGGACGAGGGAGGGCCCAGCACCGTCACCCGCATCTCACAGGTCGCGGTATTGCCCGCGCCGTCCCGGGCGGTGAACACCACGGGCGTCGTCCCCACGGTGAACCGGGTGACGGAGCGGGGCAACGAGGTCACCTCGACCTCGGAGACGTCATCCCATGCCTCCGCCATGCCGAATTCGACATAGCGCCTGGCTCGGCCTCCCGCGTCCACCACCACGTCCGCCGGGCAGGTGATGGAAGGGGGGACTGTGTCGAAGTGCTCGGGGCCCACGGCCCATAGCTCACGTCCTCGCTCATCCAGGTCGGCGGTGAAGTAGAGGTGGTCGCCGGCGGGCATGAAGGACCGTGGCGTCGAACCTGGGTCCCCGGGCTGCACATCCGCGAGTCTGTGAGTCCCGGCCAGCGTCCCATCCGTCGTCCAGGGCTCGAAGCCCGACACGCCATCCCAGGCGGAGAACACGAGCCGGTTCCCCAGGGCTCGCAGTTGCTCGGGATTGGAGCCCGTGGGGCCGGGCTGGACATCCATCACCAGGGTCGTTCCCGCCACGGTGCCGTCCGTCTTCCACAGCTCCCAGCCGGTGGTGTCATCCTTCGCGGTGAAGTAGGCGAGGGTGCCAGCCACCACGGGGCGTTCTCCCGACAGGGTGAGGCCCGAAGGGCTGATGGCGACCGTGCCCGCCGCCGTGCCATCGCTCGCCCAGATGCGCCCCTCGACGTGGGCCACGAGGCGTCCGCCGATGAGCGACAGGGCAGGGCGGCTGATATCAGACGACGTGTTGAAGGAGGTGACGGGCGCTGTCCCTTCCGCTGTTCCATCGCTTCTCCAGAGGTCTCGGACGTTGGCCGTCGTCGACGAGGCCAGGAAATAGAGCGACCCGTTCGACTCGACGAAGGAGAACGCGGGCATGTCGCCCAGCGCGTGGATGGCCCGGAGTGGCCCCGTCCCCGCGGGCGTCCCGTCGCTCTTCCACAGCGTGGACTGAAGGCCCGAGCCCACGCCGAAGACAAGCGAGCCGCCGAAAGTCCCCAGCGGACCGAAGCGCTTGCCGCTGGCGGTTCCCAACTCGGCGACACGCTCGGCGCCTGTTCCCGCCGCGCCGACCCGCCAGAGCGCCACGGCGCCATCGGCGCTCGCGAGGAAGTACAGCCACTCGCCCAGGGCCACGGGCGAGCCGACGAGCTCGCCCCCTGTCACCCGCGTCTGGCTTCCCGGCGTGAGGCCCGAGGACCAGATGGTCCAGGCCGCGCCGTCCCGGGCCGTGAAGTACACGCGGCTGCGGAACGCCGTCAGCGCGAAACGCTGCTCGGAGGTGACCTTTCCGCCCGGATCCAGGTCGGAGATTCGCACCGTCCCACTGCGTGCGCCCTGGCTCTTCCAGAGTCGGAACGTGTCGGGCGTGCCTTCCTGTGCCCAGAACACGAGGGTGCCATCCACATCGGTCAGGTGCTGCGGATGCGATGGAGTGGAGGCCGTGGTGACATGCTTCACGGGGACCGCGCCACCCGGCGTCCCGTCCGTCACCCAAAGCCAGGTGCCCGAGTGGGTGCGGTCGTTCCCATCCACGTCGGCGTAGAAATAGATGCCCCCGTCATCCCAACCCGCGACCTCGGCCATCGAGTCGAGCGGACCGGGCGCGGCGTCCTTCACCATGAAGGTCCCTTCCTCGGTTCCGTCGCTGGTCCACAGCTCGACACCGTGCTCGGGCGTCCGTCCCTGGAAGTAGAGGTGGGGGCCCACGACCGTGAGGCCGCCGACCACGCCGCGTCTCGGGCCTGGGTTGATATCCTTCACCTGGTACGTTCCCGCCGTCGTGCCGTCGCTGCGCCACAGTTCCGTGTCCCAGAGCGTGGTGGTGGGGTCGTCTTCCGTGGGGCCTGGAATCGTCACATAGCCCGAGGTCGCCACGAAGTAGAGGATGCCATTCATGTTCCGGAACGAGTGGAGATAGGACCCCGTGGTGCCCGGGCAGATATCCTTCACGAGCACCGTCCCCGCTTCCGTCCCGTCACTCTTCCAGAGCTCTACGTTCTCTTCCTGATCGACTCCCGTGAAGTAGAGGGTGCCGTCGATTCGCACCATGGAACTGCTGGCGGGCATGCCGGTGTATTGCCAGTTGGGGATGCCATTGAGAGGGCCCGGGTAGATGTCCTTCACGAGCGTCGTTCCCGTATCCGTTCCATCCATTCGCCAGAGTTCGTGTCCGTGGGTGGGATCCGACGCGAACATGTAGGCATATTGTCCGACAGGCACGAACGTCTGCATGGAATAGGGCGTCTCGCCGAGGAGGGCCAACGAGGTGCCGGCGGGAGTGAAATCGGTCCGCCACAAACGGGGGCGCGGCACGCCGGCCTGAAAGGCGGTGACGTACCTCACGCCCGCGAGCTCGAACGAGCCGCTGCCGAATCTCACCCTGTTCGCGCTCCCCGAGGAGTCTGTCAGCAGGTGACTCCCCCCGGGCGTTCCATCCGTGGCCCAGAGCTCGCCTTGCCCTTGAGAGCGATTCACCACGAGGAGCGCCTGGTCGTCGAAACCGAAGCCCGGGAACACCGCCGAGCTTCCGTACTCCTCTCCTGTCAGCAGCTCTTTCACCCGGACGGTGCCCTCCTCCGTGCCGTCCGTCTTCCACAAGGCCATGTCCGCGGCGATTCCTCCTGGGAAATAAGGTCCGTCCCCCGCGAGGAAGAGCAGGTTCCTTCCCAGGACTGTCGCGTCGCCCAAGTAGGCGCTGTCAGGGCCGACCGCGATGTCCTTCATCACGCGGGTCCCTTCCCGGCTTCCGTCGCTGACCCAAAGCTCTCTTCCGTAGGGAGAGCGGGCCGCCGCGAAGAGCATCACCTCCGTGGCGTACTCGGGATACGTATATGTCCAAGGCATGGCGCGACGCTCCTGGAACTCCAGGGGCACTTCGCCAATATCTCTCACCGGATATGCTGGCCAGGAGTCCGGACGTGATTGCAGCTGTGATTCCAGCTCGGGTGAGTTGCGCTCGACCGGCACCCCGCCCTCCGACATCACCGGACTACAACTCCCCGCCAACACCCACAGCGCACCCCACAGCGCTCCATTCGGTCTCATGCGCGCATCTTCGTGAATTGACGCGCGCGTGACGAGCCCACCGCTCTTCATCGCGTCGAACATGACGCCGAGTCCTCGGCTCTCACCGCTCCGCGTGCGAGAAGGAGTAATCCCAGACGTCTGCCATCACGAAGTCGGCGGAGACGACCCAAGGGGGCCTCGTACTTCAAGCCCAGGGCCCACCAGCGTTTGTCATGGAAGAACCCGCCCCCTCCACGGGGAGGTGTTCTCCCCGTCGGCCCTGGGCCGCGCGCGAGAAGACCACCGTCCCGCGCGTGTCCCTCCGCCTCGACTACTCGCCCTCTTCGACGGTGAGCTGGTACGAGTCCTGGAAGTTGGCCTCGCGGTTCTTCGCGTCACGCACCTCGAAGATGTAGACGCCGGGCTCCGCGCTGAAGCGGATGCTCTCTGGCTGGTCTCCCTTGGCGCGGTCCGCCGTCTGCACCAGCGACAGCTTCCCGTCCGGCTGCACGCGGTGCAGGTACAGGCCCACGTCCACCTTCAGGATGCCCAGCAGCGTCGCCCTGAGCGGCGTGCGCACCGGCCGGTCCGACAGGTCCACCCGGTAGTAGTCCGTGTCCTTCACCGGGAACACCGTGCCGCGCACCGCCTTGCCCAACGTCAGCTCCTGCGCGCGCTCCACCGTGTTGTTCGGCTCGCGCTCCTCGCCGCCGTTGTCCGGCACCGTGGTGACGGTGATTCGGTAGGGCTGCTCCGCGTTCTCGAAGTCCTTCACCCACTTGCCCTCCACCTTGCGCGACGCGCCCTCCACGCGGAAGTAGCAGGCGCCGGTGCACGAGACGTTGTTGAGGCGCTCGGGCTCCTTCACTGCGCCGTCATTGGCTCGCAGGAGCACCGTCTCCTGCTGCCCGTCACCCTGCGGCGGCTCCACCATGGACAGCACCAGGTCCAGGCGCTCCACGCCGGACAGCTCCACCTTCGCCAGCACCGGCTCCGTCGTGCGCAGCACGAAGTGGTCCACGTCACCCTTGGGCGCCAGGAACCCCTCGCGGTACCCGCCGGCCGTCAGCGGCGTGGCCTTGTACAGCTCGTCATTGGGCTCCAGCTCCGCGTTCGCCCCGGCCTCCTCCTGCGTCACGGTGAGCGTGTACGGCGTGCCCGCGTTGAACGTGCGGCGCGCTTCCTTGCCCGCCCCCGTCCAGCCGCCCTTCACCACCACGTAGACCACCCGGTCCGTCGCGCGCACTCCGATGTTGCGCAGCGTCAGGGCCTCGCCCTCCTTGCCACGCAGCGAGAACAGGGGCGCCTCGGCCGCGGACAGCACGGAGACTTCCGGCCGCACGCCCTCCACCGCCGACAGGTCGATCTTCAGCGCCACCGAGGGAGGCTCGGGCGGAGGCGCCGCCACTCCCGCGTCCGTCACCTGCGCCACGCCCGTCTCCGGGACAGGCGCGGCGGGAGGCTCACCCCCACCGAACGTGCCGGTGGGGGAGGGGGGCGTCTCCAACGGAGCCGCGCCCTCCTCGGGCGTCCCGGTGGCCGCGCCGCTCTCCGAGCCAGGCACGGGGCTCGGAGGAGGCGGCGTCGCTCCCTCCGCGGGTGCTTCACCCGGAGCCGAGGCTCCCTGGGGCGCCGTGCCCCCGGCACCCGAGTCCGCGTCGTTGCCCGCGGGCGCGCTCGTGGGCGCGGCGGTCTCCGGCAGCTCCACCCGGTACCAGTCCTCGTCGCCCGCGTGTCCCAGGAACGCCGTCACCGTCTGGCCCAGGGGGAGCGCAATCGCGTCCACCGCCCTGTCGTTGGGCTCATGCTCCTCGCCGTCGTTCGCGGCGCGCATCTTCACGGTGAGGGTGTAGGCCCCGCCCACGCCCTTGCGCGCGGGGGCCACGCGCAGCCAGCGCTCGCCCTCCACGTAGAGGTTCGGGAAGCGCTCCGGCTTGCCATCGCCCTCGCTGTTGATGGCGGCCAGCCGGTTGCGGTCCCGGTCATAGACCTCCAGGGTGATGTCTCCGCCGGGCAACCCGGACACGGTGACGTCCGCCACGCGGGGGGCAGGGGGCGCGAGCCGATACCAGTCCTCGTCCGCCTTGTTCGGCTGGGCCGCCAGGTCCGCCGTCACGACGCTGTCCCGCGTCAGCTCCAGGGCCTGCTCGGGCCGCTCGTTGGGCTCCTGCTCCGTGAGAGCGGAAGGCCCCGTCTCCACGGGCCCCGCGTCGGGCACCTCGCTCGGCTTGTCGTCCTTGCAGGCGACCAGCGTCGCGGCCAGCACACAGACCCACCCCCAGCGTCGCATCACGTTTTCTCTCCGCATCGGGCCGCATCACTTCCTCGCGGCGTCCGGGTGTCAAGCACCCCAACACCCGGGCCCGTGCTTTCATCCGTGTAGCAAGGTGGACCTCTGGCCTCCCTCGGCACGGCCTTCCTGGCCAGGGACTGGAGCCACCCGCGTGGAGCGATCCAAGATGGGGCCATGAGCCGCCTCCCCCTCGCCCTGCTGCTGCTCTCCACCGCCGCTCCCGCCGCGTCCACGGCCCCGCCGGGGTATGCCCAGGCCTCCGACTACCTGGAGCGCGAGCGTCAGCCCGAGCGTTACTCGCCCCTCCACCTGCTCGACGGCCGCGACACCACCGCGTGGTGCGCCACCGGTGCCACCCCGGCCCCCGTCACCATCGGCTTCAAGGACGTCGTCACCATCGACGAGGTGCGCGTCTACACGGGCGATGGGACGGACAAGGCCGCGTACAAGGCCCACGCCCGCGCGAAGAAGCTCACCCTCACCAGCGTGGACTCCGCCAAGAGCCTCAAGGTGGAGGACAAGCGCGGCCTCCAGGCGGTCCCCATCAGCCCCTCCCTCACGGGCAACCGCTTCACGCTGGAGGTGGCCGAGCGCTTCCCCGGCGCCGACGAGGGCGCCCCGGTCTGCGTCACCGACCTGATCTTCTACTCGGGAGGCAAGGCGCTCAACGGCACGTGGCTGGCGCCCCGCCTGCGCTACGACGCGCGGCTGGCGCCCCTGCTGGGGACGTGGTTCAGCGGCATGGCCGGCGCCCCGGAGCGCTTCCTGTCCATCTTCGTCGACGGGACGTACCGCTTCACCCACGAGCCGCTGGAGGATGGTGAGCCGAGCACCGTGACGGGCAGCTATGCCCTGTCCGGTTCCCGACTCACGCTGGAGGTGCCAGGGCGAGGAAAGGTGACGGTGCGCCTCCAGAAGGCCGCCCCGGAAGGGGCCACCTCGGCTGGAGCCACGCTGGAACTCGACGGCGCGGTGGCCGAGGAGTGGGGCCGCGCCTTCCGCGGCCAACCCTGAACCGGAGGCGACTGTCCGGCTGGCCGTCTAGAGGGCGGCCGCCTTCTTCTTGCCACCGAAGTGGCGGAAGAACGCGATGATCTCCTCGACGGCGACCTTCACGCTGGTGGCATCCTTGAACTCGGATTCCAGGAAGATGCCGCCGCAGGACTCGCAGGTGTCGTAGGTCAGTGGATGCTGGCGGTCGCCACCATTCACGCGAACGAGGTCGACCTGGCACTCGGGGCAGTGGCCGGTCAACGCCTCTGCATCTACCTTACCGCCCTGGCTCTCCAGCCCGGTGAGGTTGTTGTGGAGGAGGACCCGGTTCAGGTCCGCGACGTCAATCCACAGTCCGCCGCAATCTCCACACTTTCGCAACGTCTGGTCATCCCCCTCGAGATCAACCATCTCGACGTTGCAGCTGGGGCAATCCATGGCGCGGGTCAATCTCCTTCAATGGGGGACATGCGTCCCCAGTGGTTCGGAGAATGATAGGTCGTGCGAAATTTGGGATGCAACCCAGGTTGCCGCTTCTGTTGGCAACGCGCCGTCTGGGGTCGTCCGGCCCCGTGGCCCTCAATCCCTCAGGCCTTCGCTTTCACGCGCCGGATGTCCGCTCCCAGGGCGCGCAGCTTGCGCTCCAGCCGCTCGTAGCCCCGGTCCAGGTGGTAGACGCGGCTGACGTCCGTGCGCCCCTCGGCGCGCAGGCCCGCCAGGATGAGCGAAGCGCTCGCCCGCAGGTCCGTGGCCATGACAGGCGCTCCACTGAGAGTCTTCACACCCTTCACCACCGCGGTGTGCCCCTGGATGGTGATGTCCGCCCCCAGACGGTGCAGCTCCGGGACGTGCATGAAGCGGTTCTCGAAGATGTTTTCGCTGATGACGGATGTCCCATGGCTCACACACATGAGCGCCATGAGCTGTGCCTGCATGTCGGTGGGAAACCCAGGGTGCTCGGTGGTGGTGATGTTCACCGAGTGGAGGGTGCGAGGGGCCTTGCAGCGCAGGCCGCCGGCCTCGGCGGTGAGGGTGCACCCCGCCTCGCGCAGCTTGTCGATGACGGCGTCCAGGTGCTCGGGGACGGCGTGTTTCACCAGCACGTTGCCGCCGGAGATGGCGGCCGCCACCAGCAGGGTGCCCGCCTCGATGCGGTCCGGGAGGATGGCGTGGTCGACGGGCGTGAGGCCCTCCACGCCTTCGACGGTGATGATGGAGGTGCCGGCGCCTTCAATCCGGGCGCCCATCTTGTTGAGCACCCGGGCCAGCTCCTCGATTTCGGGCTCGCGCGCGCAGTTCTCCATCACCGTGCGGCCCTTGGCCAGCACGGCCGCCATCAGCACGTTCTCCGTGCCGGTGACGGTGATGACGTCGAAGTTGACGGTGCCGCCCTTGAGCTGCTTCGCCCGGGCCTCCACGTAGCCTTCCGTCAGGTGGATGTCCGCGCCCAGGGCCTTGAGGCCCTTGAGGTGCTGGTCGATGGGGCGCGCGCCGATGGCGCACCCGCCGGGCATGGACACCCGCGCGCGGCCGAAGCGCGCGACGAGCGGGCCCAGCACCAGCACGCTGGCGCGCATCGTCTTCACCAAATCGTACGGGGCCTCCGGGGTGATGGCCCCGTTGACGCCCACCTCGCACACGTCCTTCTTGCGCGCGGTGAGCCGCTCCGCGTCGCAGCCCATGGTGCGCAGCACCTTGAGCATGGTGGCCACGTCGGCCAGGTCCGGCACGTTGCGGAAGGTGGAGGTGCCATCCGCCAGCAGCGCGGAGGCGAGGATGGGCAGCGCCGCGTTCTTCGCGCCCGAGACGACGACTTCGCCGTGCAGCTCGGCGCCGCCCTTCATGACAATCTTGTCCATGCTGTTTCCGGCCCTCAGCCCTGTGGCCCGCTGGCCGCGGGCTGTGTCCCAAATGCCATGCGCTCCCGCCGCTCCAGGTCCTTCTCCACGCGCGCGTCCTCGTAACCGGCCGCGCGCAGCAGCTCCAGGACAGCGGGGCCCTGCGTCTCTCCCATCTCCAATGCAAGGAGGCCGCCAGGCTCCAGCCACTTGCGCGCCTCCGTCACCACCCGTCGGAGGGCGACCAGCCCGTCCTTCCCCCCGTCGAGCGCCAGCTTGGGCTCGCGCCGCACCTCCGCGGACAGGCCGGGAATCTCGTCCGAGGCGATGTAGGGCGGATTGGAGACGACGACGTGGAAGCTCGCGTCGGCGGGCAGGGGGGAGAACAGGTCTCCCTGGAGCACCGTCACCCGCTCGGAGACCTTCAGCGTCTCCGCGTTCTCCCTCGCCAGGGCGCACGCGTCCGAGGACAGGTCCGTGGCCGTCACGGCGAGCTGGGGGCGCTCGGCGGCGAGGCTGATGGCGATGCAGCCGGAGCCCGTGCAGACATCGAGCACGCGCGCGGGCGCATCCTTGGGCAGGACACCCAGGGCCGCCGCGACGAGCAGCTCCGTCTCCGGCCGGGGGATGAGCACGCGGGCGTCCACCTTGAAGGCGCGGTTGTAGAACTCGCGCGTTCCGGTGAGGTACTGCGTGGGCTCGCCCGCCAAGCGCCGCTCAATCAGCGCGCGGAAGGTGGTGAGTTCCTCCTTGGACAGGGGGCGGTCCAGGTCCACGTACAGCCGCACGCGCCCCGTCTTCAGCACGTGCGACAGGAGGATCTCCGCCGTGAGTCGCGGCGCATCCACCTGCCGCTTCTCGAAGTGCTGCGTCGTCCAGGTGAGGACCTTGCGGATGGTCCAGGGCTCGCTGCTCATGCTTCGGACTGGGGCCTCGGGCCGCCCATCTGAGCCTTGAGCGCCTCCGCCTGATAGTAGGTGCGGCAGGCGGTGATGATGTCCTCGATGTCGCCCATCATCACGGCGGGCAGGTTGTGCACCGTCAAGCCGATGCGGTGGTCCGTCAGCCGGTCCTGCGGGAAGTTGTAGGTGCGGATCTTCTCGCTGCGGTCGCCGGTGCCCACCTGCGAGCGGCGCGTGGAGTCGCGCTCGGCGCGGATGCGCTCCTGCTCCATCTCGTAGAGCTTCGCGCGCAGCATGCGCAGGGCCATGTTGTAGTTCTTCAGCTGGCTCTTCTCCTGCTGGCACTTCACCACGATGCCCGTGGGGCGGTGGGTGAGGCGCACCGCGGAGTCCGTCGTGTTGACGCTCTGCCCGCCCGCGCCGGTGGAGCGCATCGCCTGTCGGTCGATGTCCGCCTCGTTGAGCTTCACGTCCACTTCCTCGGCCTCGGGCATGACGGCCACGGTGATGGTGGAGGTGTGGATGCGGCCCTGCGTCTCCGTCGCGGGCACGCGCTGGACGCGGTGCACGCCGGACTCGTACTTCAGGTTGCTGAAGACGGCGTCGCCGGACAGCGTCACGGTGGCGTCCTTCACCCCGCCCGCGTTGCCCGCGCTCATGTCGATGATGTCCGCCTTCCAGCCCCGCTGATCCGCGTACCGGAGGTACATCTGCATGACCTCCTCCGCGAACAGCGCCGCCTCGTCGCCGCCCGCGCCCGCGCGGATCTCCAGGATGACGTTCTTCTCGTCATTCGGGTCCTTGGGCAGCAGGAGCAGCTTGAGCGAGCTCTCCAGGGTGTCGCGCTGCTCCTTCAGGCCGGGGAGGGCCTCGCGCGCATAGCTCTTCTCGTCGGCGCTGCCGGCGTCGAGCCAGACCTCCACCTCCTTGAGGTCGGCGAGGACCTGGCGGTACGTGCGGAACGTGTCCACCAGCTTCTCCAGGCCCGCACGCTCCTTGGAGACCTTCTGGAGCCTCGCCGAGTCGGCGAGGACGTCGGGGTTCGAGAGGTCCGCGGTGAGGCGTTCGAACCGGCGCTCGACGTCTTCAAGTTTGTCAATCATCGTCGTTCCAGGGGGTATTGCCCCTTTGTCCGGCTGCTGGCAAGGGAGGACGGAGTCAAGAAATTCCTTGGCCGCTCGGGCGGTAGCATGAAAGAAGGGCCGCCCTCACCGCCGGATCCACTTGGCGGTCGGTCTCACATCACCACACGGAGTCCTTCCACATGCCCGCCCAGAAGGGAAATCGTTCCAAGAAGAAGGTCGCCAACCGTGCCAAGGGCCGTAAGGCCCAGCTGAAGCGCCGCCGCAGCCGCGCCAAGAAGGGCCAGTCCAACAACAAGGTCTGACGCTCCGGTTACTCCCTCCCGCCAGTCGCGGGGGAGGGAGACGGCCTTGCCCACGGTTCCAGCTCGGGGAGCATCCGCTCCACCCCGGAGGAGCTGTTTGCCAGCAGGCGCAGCACCTCCTCGGCCGCCTCCCCGGTGACGGGCACGGGCTGGAAGGGGAGCTCCGGGAAGCGGTCCGTGCGCAGCGGCAACACCTCGCTGGAGAGGTAGCCCCCCGGACCGAAGCGGCCCTTCCACAGGGCGCCCCGCTTGTCGCGCGGGTTCCAGTTGCCTCCAAAGACGAAGTTGCCCAGCGAGTAGACAACGGGCGCCCCCCGGTGCAGCTCCATCGCCTGGAGCACGTGGGGGTGGCTGCCCAGCACACCCGCGGCTCCCGCGTCGATGGCGGCGTGGGCCAGCCTCACCTGGTAGGGCTCCGGTACGTAGGTGCCCTCGCGGCCCCAGTGGAAGAAGGGCAGCACCACGTCCGCCTGGTGCTTCGCGGCGAGGATGTCCTCGCGCAGCATGCGCTCCATGACGTCCACGTCGGAGAAGTGGCCGGCGACCCCCGGTGTCGTCTCCGTGGCGTAGACCTCCGGGGGCTCGATGTTGCGCTCGCCCAGGAAGAAGTACCCCAGCAGGGCGACCTTCACGCCGCCCACGGTGATGACGGCGGGGCGGCGCGCCTCGGCGAGCGTCCTGCCCGCGCCGAAGTAGGGGATTCGGGCGGCCTCCAGCGTCACCAGCGTGTCCACCAGCCCCTGGGGCCCGTAGTCCATGAGGTGGTTGTTGGCCAGGCTGACCACGTCCACGCCGCCTGAGAGGAGCGCGCCCACCAGCTCCGGCCGGGCGCGGAAGTTGAAGTTCTTGGCCAGCTTCTCGCCGCCCTCGGTGAAGGGGCACTCCAGGTTGACGACGAAGAGGTCGGCCGCGTCGCCCAGGGCCCGGACCTCCTTGAAGCCGTAGGCGAGCATCTCCTCGCGGGAGCGGCCCTTGGCCACCTGGTCGTCGAAGTACTTCTGGTGGTTGTGGCCCAGCGTCACGTCCCCGCCGACGACGAGGGTGATGGGGCGGACGGGCGTCCCGGCGTCCAGGGGGCCCGCCAGCGCGCCGGGCGCTTCAGGGCTTTCGGGAGGGCCGCCGTCCTCTGGAGAACGGGCCTCCAAGGAGGGGGCTGGCGAGGGGGTGGGAGCCTCCGGCACGGGGGCGGGGCGGGGATGACAGGCGGAGAACAGGAGGAGCAGGAGGGCGGCGTGGCGCATGGACGGAGGGAAACTCTACCTTGCACCCTTCGTTGCGCGACGCGTAGATTGCCCGGCGCTCTCATGGCCCGGGAAAAGGACAACATCGCGCTCTCCGACGAGCACAACACTCGCGGAATCGAGCTGGCGGACCGGGGTTGGCTGGACGAGGCCATCAAGGAGTTCAAGAAGGCCATCGATCTGGACCCGAGCTCGGCGCACGCGCACGACAACCTGGCGACCGTCTACGCGGAGAAGAAGCTCTTCCGCGAGGCGCTCACCGAGTACCTCACCGCCCTGAAGCTGGAGCCGGAGAGCGCCACGGCGCACTACAACCTGGCCTGCTTCCTCTCCACGCACGCCGGGGAGATGGCGGTGGAGGAGTACAAGGAGGCCATCGAGTTGGATCCGGAGTACCCGGACGCGCACCTCAACCTGGGCCTCACGTACGCGGACCAGGGCCGGGTGGAAGAGGCGATGCGCGAGCTGCAGGCGGCCATCGAGCTGGACCCTCAGGACGCGTTCCCCCGGCACGAGCTGGCGGCGCTGATGATGGACGAGGGCGACTACCGCTCGGCGATTACGTTGTTGAAGGACGTGGTGCGGCTGGAGCCGGACAACTTCGAGGCGCAGCTGGATTTGGGCATCTGCTACGCGCAGAAGGGCTTCTACGCGGAGGCCGAGCGCGCGTACGAGCGGGCTCGCGCGCTGAACGCGGAGGACCTGCTGCTCAACTACAACCTGTCGGCGCTGTACGCCCTCTGGGGCCGGCCGAAGGACGCGGTGCAGTACCTGAAGGCGGCGCTCACGGCGGACCGTCAGAAGGTGATGGGGTGGCTGTCCACGGACCCCATGTTCGACGCGCTCAAGGGCGACGCCGACTTCGACGCCTTGTTCTGAGTCATGGGAATGGAATGGGTGTTCCTGGGGCTGGCGATCCTCCTGGTCTTCGCCAACGGCTTCTTCGTGGCGACCGAGTTCGCCATCGTGAAGATTCGCGCCACGCGCCTGCAGTCGCTCGTGGACGAGGGCACGCCGGGCGCCGCGCAGGCGCTGCGGATGGTGGAGAAGCTGGACGCGTACCTGTCCGCCACGCAGTTCGGAATCACGCTGGCCTCGCTGGGCCTGGGCTGGTTGGGTGAGCCCGCCTTCGCCAAGCTCCTGGAGCCGGTGCTGACGAAGCTGGTGCCCGAGGGCGCGAGCCCCACGCTGGCCCACACCGTGTCGGTGGTCATCGGCTTCAGCATCATCACCTTCCTGCACATCGTCCTGGGGGAGCTGGCGCCCAAGAGCCTGGCGATTCAGCGCGCGGAGGCGACCTCGCTGGCCGTGGCGCTGCCGATGCGGGCGTTCTACTTCCTCTTCTATCCGGCCATCGTCCTGCTCAACGGGCTGGCGGCGTGGGTGCTGCGCGTCTTCGGCCTCCACTCGGTGGGAGAGGCGCACGAGGCGCACAGCGAGGACGAACTGCGCGTCATCCTGCACAGCTCCGCGCAGGCGGGGGCGATCACGACGGCGCGCGCGGAGCTTTTGGAGCGCGCGCTGGAGATGGCGCAGAAGACGGCGCGGCAGGTGATGGTGCCGCGAAACCAGGTGAAGTTCCTGGACGTGGAGGAGCCGCTGGAGAAGTGCATCTCCGACGCGCGCGCCGCGGGGCACACGTGGCTGCCGGTGTGCCGGGGCAACCTGGACGAGGTGGAGGGCCTGGTGAACGCCAAGGACCTCTTCTTCCTCCTGTCGCGCGGCGAGCTGCGCAGCCTGGCGCAGGTGCAGCGGCCCGTGCTCTTCATCCCGGAGAACGCGACGCTGGAGCAGCTGCTCGCGGAGTTCCGCCGCCGGCGCCGTCAGACGGCCCTCGTGGTGGACGAGCACGGCGGCACGTCGGGCCTGGTCACGATTGCGGACGTGGTGGCCGAAGTCGTCGGCGACGTGGCGGAGCTGGGCCGGCGGGTGGACGAGGTCCGCTCGCTACCGGGCGGGCGCTTCGAGCTTCCCGGCACGGCGCAGCTGGATGACCTGGAGGAGCGGCTCGACGTCAGCTTCGACCTGGATGAGGACGAAGAGGGCGAGGTGACGACCATCGCCGGCTTCCTGATGACGAAGCTGGGGCGCGTCCCGGAGAAGGGGGACTCGCTGCGGCTGGATATGTGGCGAATCCTCGTCGAGGAGGTGGACGGGCCTCGCGTCGTCCGCGTGACGGTGGAGCCGCAGTCCCGCGCCGCCCCTCGCTCGCCCTCGGAGACGCCGTCGTCGTCGGGCCCGGGAGAGCCGCAGCAGGGCACCCCGGGCGAGACACCCCCCGCCTCGTCGGGCGGAGAGTCCGCGTAGCGTTCAGTCCCGGGCTCAGGGCGCCGAGGGCGCCTTCGGGTCGGCCGCGGCCTTCTTCGCGGGCCGCTTCTCCTTGCCGGAGGACTTGGCCTGCACGGGCTGGGGACGCTCCACCTTGAGCAGCTCCAGATCCGTGCCCTCGGCGGTGGCCAGCTTGAGGATGCCCACGCCCGGGGCGAACCAGATGTGGCTCTCCATGGAGCGGCCCTCGGAGCCGGGGCGGCTGGCGCGCGCGGTGACGATGTTCTTCACCTTCAGCGCCTTGAACGTGCCAGCCGCCACCGTGACTTCCTCCTCACCCACGACGGTCGACTCCTTGTCGAACGTGGTGGCGATGATGGGCCGGATGCCGTTCGTCTTGCCCACGGGGGGCTGGAGCTTCACCGACAGGCTGTTCTTCCACGTGCCGCCGGGCACCATGCTCGTCAGCGCGGGAACCGCCATGCCTTCCGAACTCACGACCTGCACATCCATGCCGGACGCGGACAGGAGCGTGCCCTCCAGGCCGCCCAGGCCCGTGCTCATGCCCGCGGCGGTGCAGGTGGCCTCCGTCTCGCCCTGGCGGCCCTTGAGCTTCACGGCGACCTTGCCGCGCAGCCCCTCGGGAGTGGGCATCACGTCGTGGGTGCTCAGCACCATCTCCGACGACCTGCCCGCCCGGTAGGTGAGCGTCAGCCCTTCTTCCAGCGGGAAATACGGGTGGGGGCAGGCGGCCGGGGCTTGAACCGCCTGCGTGTCAGACCGGGGTGTTACCTCCGGCGTAGGGGACGCTCCCAGAAGGAGCGTCAGGGCAAGAAAGGGCTGGTACGTACGCAACCTCCAGAAAAGTCAATGGGAAGGTAGGGTGGGGCGGCCAGGGTGCAAGTCCAAGAGAGGACCCTCCTGTCAGACTCCCGCCCATTTGAAGGGCAAGCAGCCGAACGTATGGCCACGCGTGGCATGGTCACGCTTGATCGCCTGGATGGCGGCTGGTACTCCTGCTGATCGTTCCGAGGCCGATTTTTCGGCCTCGCGCTCACTTTTCACCTCGGACCTCGCGCCTCATCCAGGAGCCCGCTGGCATGCGTATCAAGCGGTTGGACATCACCGGCTTCAAGTCGTTCATGGAGCGCAGCGTCTTCACCTTCGACGAAGGCGTCACCGGCATCGTCGGCCCGAACGGCTGTGGAAAGTCCAACGTCGTGGACGCCATCCGCTGGGTGATGGGTGAGCAGAGCGCGAAGAACCTCCGTGGCCGGGGCATGGAGGACGTCATCTTCAACGGCTCGGAGAACAAGCCGCCCCTGTCCATGGCCGAGGTGTCGCTCACCTTCCTGGTGGATGACACGGACCAGCTGTCGCCCCAGTACCAGGGCTACTCGGAGATCACCGTCACGCGGCGCCTGTTCCGCAACGGGGACTCGGAGTACCTCATCAACAAGACGCTGTGCCGGCTCCTGGATATCACCGAGCTGTTCCTGGGCACGGGCGTGGGCACCAAGGCCTACTCCATCATCGAGCAGGGCCGCGTGGGCCTCATCGTCTCCAGCAAGCCGGAGGACCGGCGCCACCTGCTGGAGGAGGCCGCGGGCGTCACCAAGTACAAGGCCCGCCGCAAGGCCGCCGAGCGGAAGATGGAGGCCACCGAGGCCAACCTCCTGCGCGTGACGGACATCACCAGCGAGCTGGAGAAGCGGCTGGACGCGCTGTCCCGCCAGGCGAAGAAGGCGGAGAAGTACAAGAAGCTCAAGCAGCGCATGCGGGACATCGACCTGCACGCGGCCAGCCACCGCCACCTGGAGCTCCTGGCGGAGAAGCAGGTCCTCCAGTCGCGCCTGCAGAACCTGGGCTCCGAGGAGCGCGAGAGCCTGGACCGGGTGAAGGAGCTGGAGGAGGCCATCACCCGGCGCCGCGCGGAGCTGGACGCGGAGGCCGCCGCCCTCCAGACGCTGGCCGCGGAGGTGCACGCGCTCGAAAGCTCCGTGCAGCGCGACACGCAGGAGCTGGCGTACGGCCGCCGTGACTTCGACGAGACGAACGCCCGCGTGACGCAGGCCCGGGCGGAGCTGGACGGGCTGCTCGCGCGGCAGGCGGAGATGTCCGACGCCATGGCCGCCCGCGAGGCGGAGCTGTCCGGCATCGCCGGCTCGTGGAAGGAGGACGAGGTCGCGATGCAGGTGGCGCAGGAGGAGCTGCGCCGCGTCAACCACCTCCAGACGGAGGTCGCCCTGCGGCTGGAGCAGGAGCGCGCCGGGCTGGTGGCGGTGGCCACCCGGCTGGCCAACCATGAGAGCAACCTGGTCAACCTGGCCCGTCAGCGCACGGACCTGGAGGCGCGCCGGGCCAAGCTCCAGGCGGAGCTGGACGGGCTGCGCGCGCAGGAGACGGAGCTGGAGTCGGTGCGCGGCGACGTGGCGAAGCGGGTGGAGGACACCCGGCACCTCGCCGCGGAGCTGGCCGAGCGCAAGGGGCAGGAGGAGGAGGCCCTCACCCGCACCCGGGCGACCTTCACGGAGAACGAAATCCAGGTCATCGCGCTGCGCGAGGAGCTGAGCGACAAGCGCAGCCGCCTGTCGTCCCTGGAGGACATCCAGAAGAACTACGACGGGTTCGACCGGGGCGTGCGCGCCGTCATGATGCGCGCCGGCACCGTGGCCCGGGAGCAGGGCATCTTCGGCCTCGTGGCGGACGTGCTCACCGTCACCCCGCGCTACGAGCGCGCGGTGGAGGCGGCCCTGGGTGAGCGGCTCCAGCACGTCATCGTGGAGAGCCGCGACAAGGGCGTGGAGCTGGTGGAGTACCTCAAGGGCCACGCGGAGGGCCGAGGCAGCTTCCTGCCCGTGCCCGCGCTGGACATGCTGCAGCCCGCGCTGGAGCCGGACTTCGAGCGCCCGGGAGTGATGGCCCACGCGCTGCGCGAGGTGACGTGCGAGGAGGCCCTGGCGCCCGTGGTGCGGATGCTGCTGGGCGACGTGGTCATCGTCCAGGACCTGGCGTCGGCGCGCGCGTACTCGGAGGCCGGTGGCCCGCCGTGCACGCTCGTCACGCAGGAGGGCGAGGTCTTCCGCGCGGACGGGACGATTGTCGGCGGTGAGCGCGAGGGCGCGGCGGTGGGCGCGCTCCAGAAGAAGCGCGAAATCGCGGAGCTGGCCACCGAGGTGGCCCGGGTGGAGGAGCGCTACAACGAAATCCTCACCCGGCACTACACGCTCCAGAAGCAGATGGGGCACACCGAGGGCGTCCTCAAGGGGCTGGCCAAGAACCAGCACGTCGAGGAGGTGAACCTCGCGAGCCAGGAGAAGGACCTGCACAAGGCGGGTGAGGACCTGGCGAAGGTGCGCGAGCGGCTGCGGGCGCAGGAGCTGGAGGCCGGGCAGCTCGGCCAGAGCCACATGGCGCTGGCGAACGAGGAGGAGACGAGCCGGGGCGAGGTGGCCCACGGCCAGACGGACCGCGAGGGACGCGAGGAGCGCGTCCGGCAGCTCGTCTCCGAGCAGGAGTCCCTGCGCCAGCGCTCCGAGACGGCCAACGGTGAGCTGACGGGCCTGCGCATCAAGGTCGCCGCCGGCAGCGAGCGCGGCGAGTCCGCGCGCAAGGAGCTCGACAGCCTGGTGACGCAGCGCCGGGAGATGGAGACGCGGGTGGCGCGCCTCCAGGCGACGCTGGCCGAGGGTGGCTCGCGCACCGAGGAGCTGGCGCGGCGCACGGCGGAGACGGAAGCGGGGCTGGCCCAGCGCGTGGAAGAGCACCGCGTGGCCGCGGAGGGCCTGGAGGGGCGGCGCGCGGCGCACGCCACGGCCTCCACGGAGGTGCGGGAGCAGGACGCCCAGTTCCGCGAGCTGCGCGGCCGGGTGGAGGAGCTGATGCAGGGGCTGTCGCAGATTTCGCTGCGCGAGCGCGAGATTGCCCTGGAGCTGGAGCACCTGTCGGCGGGCATCCGCGAGCGGCACCAGGTGGACCTGGCGCTGGAGCTGCACCGCTACCACCTGTTGCCTTCGCTGGCCCCGGAGACGGAGGCCGAGCTGAAGGACTTGCGCGCCCAGGTGGAGAAGATGGGGGAGATCAACCTCACCGCCATCGACGAGCACGCGGAGCTGTCCAAGCGCTTCGACTTCCTCATCGCGCAGAAGAAGGACCTCCAGTCCTCCATGGAGCAGCTGCGCGAGGCGATTACGCGCATCGACGCCACCAGCCGCGAGCGCTTCAAGCAGACCTTCGACGTGGTGAACGAGAAGTTCCAGGCCATCTTCCCCCGCCTGTTCGGCGGCGGGCGGGCCAGCCTGGTCCTCACCAACGACGGCCCCAACGGGGAGCCGGGCGTGGAGATTGTCGCCCAGCCGCCGGGCAAGAAGCTCCAGAGCGTCAACCTGCTCTCCGGTGGCGAGAAGGCCCTCACCGCCGTGGCGCTCATCTTCGGCATCTTCCTCATCAAGCCCACGCCCTTCTGCCTCCTGGACGAGGTCGACGCGCCGCTGGATGAGGGCAACGTGGGTCGCTACAACGACATGGTGAAGGAGATGAGCAGCCAGTCGCAGTTCATCCTCATCACCCACAACAAGCGGACCATGGAGGTCTCCAACACCCTCTACGGTGTCACCATGGAGGAGCCGGGCATCTCCAAGCTCGTCAGCGTGCGCATCAGCGAGGCCAGCGCCGCCAACGACGACAAGGTCAGCGCGTAGTCGTCCTCACGACGCCAAGAAACACAGAAGGCGCGGGTCCCGGAGTTCGGGTCCCGCGCCTTCGTGTATTTCAGGCCCGTCGCGTAACGACGACTACTTCTTCTTCGGCTTCGCGTCCCCGTAGCTGACCTTGGGGCAGAGGCCAGGGGCCGACTGGGCCTCCGAGGAGGCCTTGGTCAGGTCTTCCTTGGTGGCATCCAGGGCCGCCTTGCTGGCGGTCTCCACGGGAGCCCAACCCTCGGCGTCGGTGGCCTTCAACTCCTGGACGAGCGTCAGGGACGCCTGGTCCACGGACTGCTGGGCCTCCAGGGCCTTCACCACGCCCTGCGCGGCCTCGACGTAGGCCTTGCACTTGCTGGTCATCTCCTGCACCAGCCCGGTGTTCTTCGTCGCGTTGTACTTCTTGACGACGCCGTCGTAGCTGAGCGCGGTGTTCACGCGGTCACCCACGGCGATGGCCGCGTCCGCGGCGCGCTGGTTGCGGATGAGCTCGAGCTGGAAGAAGCGCAGGTTGGGGGGCAGCGTGCTGGAGGCCTCACTGCCGCCGGAGTTGAAGTGCACGAAGCGGTGCGGGTACGTGAGCTTGTCGGACGTGGCCTTCGCCGGCACGGCGGCGAGCTTCGTCTTCAGGCACGCGGCGAGCTGGTCACCCTCGGTGCTGCCGGACGGCTCGAACACCACTTCGGAGAGGGGCTGGCCCTTGACGAGCGTCACGCGCGCCGTCAGGACTGGCGGCGTGGAGTCCTTGGCGTTGGCGTAGCAGTCGCACCAGCCCGGCTGCGCCAGGCGGATGGCGCCGGAGTAGTCCGAGCCCTCGTTGATGCCGAACTTCACGCTGGAGCTGCTGGTGGTGTCGTGCTCGAACGTGGAGGTGGACTCCAGCGGCTGGGCGCCCTTCGCCAGGGGCTGCGGCTTGACGAGCTTGTCCACCACGGCCTGGATGCACTGCTGGCCTTCGGGGGTGAGGTTCTCACCCGTGACGGCGTGCGTGGCGCTCGCGTCCGTCACGGTGGTCTTCACCGTCACGACCGTCTTCTCGGCGGCGCCACGGCTGGTGGGGGCCACCAGACACTCCATGACCTCCGGGCGGGTCGTGAGCATCGCGCCCACCACCACGGCCTGGTTGGACGGCGGCAGCGTCAGCTCGCGCGGGAAGCAGGTGGCCACATCGAAGGCGGGCTGGTTGCCAATGCGCACGCGCTCCTCGGTGGTCTGTGGCTTGGCGGCCGTGTCGGCGTTCTCGGCGGGCTTCTGCTGACCGGCGCAGGCGGCGGTGAAGACGACGGAGGCTACGACGAGACGACGCAACATGCGGTTGTTCTCCCTGGGGTGGAACTGCGAGGGGGTTTTCACTTCTCCAGGCCCTCGGCGTTCTTGAGGTCCTTGAGACGAAGCCCGTTCTTCTTGAGCAGGCGGTAGAGGCTCTGCATGGACAGCCCGGTGCGCTGCTCGGCGGCCTTCATGTCGAAGCCCACCGTGCGCATCACCTCGGCGAAGTACAGGCGCTCGAAGTCGGCCAGCACCCGGTCCTTCGCCTCGTGGTACGGCATGCCGGTGACGAGCGTGGCCACGTGGGTGCCGGGCGGCTGGCCCTCCGGGCGGCGCGACGGCTGGGCGAGGAAGTCCAGCCAGCTGGTGTTGCCCGTCTCCTCCATCAGCGCGCCGCGCTCCAGCACGTTGCGCAGCTCGCGCACGTTGCCCGGCCAGTCATAGCCCTCGAAGAGCGCGAGCGTCTGGGGCGTCAGCGTCACGCTGGCGCGCAAGGTCTGCGACAGGGCCTGCGCCAGCGAGGGCAGGTCCTCGCGGCGGGTGCGCAGGGGCGGCAGGCGCACCCGCGCGACGGCCAGGCGGAAGTACAGGTCCGCGCGGAAGCGGCCCTGGCGCACGTCCTCCTCCAGGTTGCGGTGCGTGGAGGCGATGACGCGCACGTCCACCGGCACCGGCTGGCCGTCCAGCGAGGGCACCTCGCGCGCGTCCAGCACGCGCAACAGCTTGCCCTGCACCATCAGCGGCAGCTCGCCCACTTCATCCAGGAAGAGGGTGCCTCCCCGGGCGGCCTCGAAGACGCCGCGCGCCTCCTTGTCCTCCGGGTCGCTCGCGCGCAGGCCGCCGAACAGCTCCCGCTCCGCCTTCTCCTCGGAGATGAGGTTGCAGTCGACCACCTTGAAGGGGCCGTGACGCCGCGACGAGTGCTGGTGCACCGCGCGCGCCGCCAGCTCCTTGCCGGTGCCCGTCTCGCCTTCGATGAGCAGGCTCATGTCCTCGCGGGCCACGCGCCGCAGCTCCGTGAAGACCCAGCGCATCTTCTCCGAGGAGCCCACCAGCGCGCCGAAGGACTCGGCCCCCGCCAGCTCCACCTCGGTGGGCTTCGCCGCCACCTTCACGGCCAGCTTCGTCTTGCCGAGCTCCACCTTGTCGCCGCGCCCCAGGTACGCCTGGAGCACCTGACGCCCGTCGAGGAAGGTTCCGTTGCGGCTGCCGGTGTCGCGCAAGAGAAGCCCGCGCGGCGTGCGCTCGACCTCCAGGTGGCGGCGGCTCACCGTGGTGTCCGTCAACACCAGGTCACTCGCGGGGTCCGAGCCCACCCGCACCAGGCCATCCTGGGTGGTCACCTTCTTTCCCTTGTCGGGGCCGGACACCACCTCCACGGTCCACTCGTGAATGGGGATGCGGGTGGTGCGGCCTTCCTCTTTGTCCGTCTGGGTGGTCTGGGTGACCTCGGGCCTGGGTTCCATCATGGGTCCTCTTTAGGTGCGAGGGGACCGGGCGGGCAAGCCCGACGCACCATCTGCTCGCACCCCATCCGATGGGGGCAACGAGAGTGGAAGATTCTTCCTGGATGGCTGTTGCACGCGAGCCTCCCTCGGAAGAAGAAAAACCCCGAGCGCGGGGCCCGGAGCCGGGGAGACAGCGGTGAGTGGTTGGCGGGTTCTCGGCGGTGCACATGCACGTGACCCCAGTACGCCATGGACGTCTGGGGCCGTCGTGCTCGGAGTCGTCGGGAACTGTCCACCAGCGCACGTTCGTCGCCGTGCAAGCGCAGCGTCGCGCGACTGGAGCAGGGCCCTCGGGCGCTCTCCAGTCGCACGTGCGCCGGAAGTCGTCGTCCTGGATGTGAAGGGCCGCTCAAGAAGCTCACGGCCGGCATCCAAGACGAACACCCCGCGCGAATCCAGCGTCACGCGCGGACGAAGTCCAATCAGTACGTCGAGGGCGAGTCGCTGGCCGGGAAGGACTCCTTGGAAAGCTCGTCGACCAGGTCGTCCGAGCCGGTTCCTCCCGACTTCACCCCCGCGTTGCTCTGGTCCCTGTGCACGGGCCCCTTCGCGGAGGTCTTGCCCGGGCTCGCCGAGCGCTTGCGTCCGGGGGACGGGCCCGTGTCAGAGGCCTTCTGCGTGGACCCCAGTCGCGCGCCCAGGAGGTTCTTCGCCCGCTCCGCCAGGTGACGCTGCTCCTCCTGCCAGTCGCGGAAGAACTGCGCCAGCTCCGGGTCTCCCGCCTGCTCCGCGTCCTGGATGAACTGCTCCGCCGTCGAGGCGCCCTTGAGCAGGTGGTACAGCGTGCTGATGACGTTGTAGTGCGCGTCCCGGGTCCCCGTCTGTCGCTCTTCACCTGCCATTGCCGCCTCCCGAGAAAGGGTGGTCTGCCATGGCGGTAAGGTAGGCACGGCGCGGCGAGCGGCCCCGCGAAGGGCGCTCGCCCGCCTGCTCGCGACTCAAGCCTGGAGCATGGGCTCCAGCTTGCCTTCCTTGTCCAACTGGGCCAGGTCCGAGTACCCGCCGACGTGCGTCTCGCCGATGAAGATTTGAGGCACGGTGCGCTGGCCTCCGCTCATCTCCACCAGCTTCGTGCGCTCCTCGTCGTTTCCGGTGACGTCCACTTCCTGGTAGTCCACGCCCTTGCGCTTGAGCAGGTCCTTCGCGCGGACGCAAAAGCCACAGTAGTTCGTGGTGTAGATCTTCACGGGCTTCACGGTGTCTCCTCCTTGATTCCCAACGTAAGGGCGTGGCCTTCCGCGCGCCACCGGGCGCATGAAAGCACGACGGCCCCCGGCTCCCTGAGAGGAACCGGAGGCCGCCTGTGAAGCGTCCACCCCGCGCAAGGCAGGGTGGGGGGCGACTACATGCCCATGCCGCCCATACCGCCCATGCCGCCCATGCCGCCACCGCCGGCGGGGGCGTCCTTCTCGTCCTTCGGACGCTCGGCCACCATCGCCTCGGTGGTCAGCATCAGGGACGCCACGGACGCGGAGTTCTGCAGCGCCGTGCGGCTCACCTTGGCCGGGTCGATGACGCCCGCGGCCAGCAGGTCCTCGTACGCTCCCGTCGCGGCGTTGAAGCCGAACGAGCCCGTGCCTTCCTTGACCTTGTTGACGATGACGCTGCCCTCGAGGCCGCCGTTGCCGACAATCTGGCGCAGGGGCTCCTCGACGGCGCGGCGGATGATGTCCACGCCGAACTTCTCACCCTCGGCGAACGTCTGACCCTCCAGCGCCTTGAGGCACCGGATGTAGGCCACGCCGCCGCCGGGAACCACGCCCTCCTCGACGGCCGCGCGGGTCGCGTTGAGCGCGTCCTCCACGCGGGCCTTCTTCTCCTTCATCTCCGTCTCGGTGGCCGCGCCGACGTTGATGACGGCCACGCCGCCCACGAGCTTCGCCAGACGCTCCTGGAGCTTCTCGCGGTCGTAGTCGCTGGTGGTCTCCTCGACCTGGGCGCGGATCTGCTTCACGCGCGCTTCGATCTCCGGCTGGCTGCCCGCGCCGTCGACGACGGTGGTGTTGTCCTTGTCGACGGTGACGCGCTTGGCCTTGCCCAGGTCCTGCAGGGTCAGCGTGTCCAGCTTGATGCCCAGGTCCTCGGCGATCATCCGGCCGCCCGTCAGGGTGGCGATGTCCTCGAGGATGGCCTTGCGGCGGTCGCCAAAGCCCGGCGCCTTCACCGCGCACACGTTCAGCACGCCGCGGATCTTGTTCACCACGAGGGTGGCCAGGGCCTCGCCCTCGACCTCCTCGGCGATGATGAGCAGGGGCTTACCGGCGCGAGCGACCTGCTCCAGGATGGGCAGGAGGTCCTTCATCGAGGAGATCTTCTTCTCGTGGATGAGGATGAGCGCGTCGTTCAGCACCGCCTCCATCCGCTCCGGGTCCGTCACGAAGTACGGAGACAGGTAGCCGCGGTCGAACTGCATGCCCTCGACGACGTCCAGCGTCGTCTCCAGGCCCTTGGCCTCCTCCACCGTGATGACGCCTTCCTTGCCGACCTTCTCCATCGCGTCCGCGATGATCTGGCCGATGGTGGCGTCGCCGTTGGCGGAGATGGTGCCGACCTGGGCGATCTCCTTCTTGTCCTTGGTCGGCTTCGCGAGCTTCTTCAGCTCCGCGACGATGACCGCGACGGCCTTGTCGATGCCGCGCTTGATGTCCATCGGGTTGTGCCCGGCGGCCACCAGCTTCGCGCCCTCGCGGAAGATGGCCTGCGCCAGCACCGTGGCGGTGGTGGTGCCGTCACCGGCGACGTCGGAGGTCTTGGACGCGACCTCCTTCACCATCTGCGCGCCCATGTTCTCGAACTTGTTCTCCAGTTCGATTTCCTTCGCCACCGTCACACCATCCTTGGTGATGGTGGGGGAGCCGAAGCTCTTCTCGATGACGACGTTACGGCCCTTGGGGCCGAGGGTCACCTTGACCGCGTCGGCCAGGATGTTGACGCCACGGAGGATGGCCTCGCGGGCGCGTACGTCGAAAAGCAGGTCCTTCGCCATGATGGGAATTCCTTGAGTGAAGGGGTGGGGGACGGCGGATGCGGATTAGGACTCGATGATTCCGAGCACATCCTCTTCACGGAGGATGAGGTGGTCCTCACCGTCGAGCTTGATCTCGGTCCCGGCGTACTTGCTGAACAGGATGCTGTCGCCAGCCTTGATGTCGAGGGGACGCACCTTGCCGTCCTCCTGGACCTTGCCGTTGCCGACGGAGATCACCTTGCCCTCGAGGGGCTTCTCCTTCGCCGTGTCCGGGATGAAGAGGCCGCCCTTGGTCTTGCTCTCCTCGGCGACCCGCTTGACGACCAGCCGATCCTGCAGGGGACGAAACTTCATGGTCTGCTCCTTGATGGGCGCCCTCCGTCCGGGGACTCCGGGCGGCTCTCGGCACCACTGGGGGTTGAAAGGGCCGTGACGACCCGCGGCATTTAGCACTCGCACCTCGCGAGTGCTAACGCCTAGGCGCGGCGGATAATAACCAGGGAAGTCGACCCGTCAAGCGACGCTGACGGCCCGCGTTCCGACATGCCAAACGCTTGGCATTGCTGCTCTTTTCCCCGCACCGCGAACCCCTGGTGGAGGACGGCTGCTCGCCGCGCCCGCACGCGGAAATTGGCACTCTCAAAGGCCGAGTGCTAACGCAAGTGCTTGGAATCATTGAAACCCGGTTTTGCTACACGGTGGGTCGATTGCTACCGTTCCTGTATTCCCGATGGCGCCGTCGGCCGGGTGGAAGGACGGGAGTGTCGATGAGTCAACTGGTGGCGTCCCTGTCGCTGAAGGAGTTCTTCAAGTCGCTCCTGGACGAGGTCACTTCACGTCAGCGCGTCTCGCTGGAAGAGGTGACGGAGTTCTATCTGGTGAACCTGCTGGCGGACTTCGCCAGCACCGACATGCTGTTCGACCGCCAGGAGGACGGCCGCAAGGGCCGCGAGCCCCTGGCGCTGCTCTACCACCAGGCGCTCCAACAGGAGCGCGAGGCGCGCATCCGGACGCTGCGGCGGCTGGGGGATGTCTCCCTCTACACCGTGGGCTTCTTCTCCGGCGCGCTCCAGGGCGGGGTGGTGGGTCCGGACTATTACATCCAGATGGGAGGCACGGCGTACGGGCAGGTGGCGGACCTGTCCCCTCGCGCGGGCTTCGCGGGGGTGTACCGGGAGCTTCACGACAAGTTCCGCGCGGTGGTGGAGGTGCTGGAGGAGATTTCGGCCAGGGGTATGGTCCAGGCCGGGCCCTCCGGGGCGCTGAAGGTCTACGAGTCGTGGGCGCGCACGGGGAACGACCGGCTGGAGCGGGTGCTGGTGGACGCGGGGATGATGCCGCACGCGAAGGGGCAGCTCCCCAACTAGCGGTGGCACGGAGGTCGCGATGATTGGCCGCGTTCAGGACCACCTGGAGGCCATCTATGGCTTCACGTGCGAGGCTCGGGCGGAGGTCTTCGTGGTGGACACGGAGGCCGCCGTCCAACTGGGGTCCACGGGCCGCAGTGACGAGGAGCTGCTGGTGCACGAGGCGGGGGACGCGCTGGAGCTGGCGCTGTACCTGTCCCCCGCGCTGCTCGACAGGCTGAAGCCCTACGAGGCCGGGCCGCTGGGGTACCTGCTGGATGGGGACCTGGGGGGCTACTGCCAGGTGGCCGAGGGCGTCAGTCACTTCCTCTACATGGTCCACACCGCGGAGCAGGGGCGGACGGTGTCCCTGCTGGAGCTGGAGGCCCAGGCGGAGGTGGACAAGTTCGCCATCTGCCTGTTGCACCGCTGGGGGGAGGGGGTGGGGGCGTGGGCCCAGGAGCTGCTCACCCGGCTCTTCGACAGGGTGTCCTACCGGGAGCGGCTGTCCTCCCAGGAGCGCTGGCGGTACGAGGAGGCCAACCGCGTCTCCCGGCGCTTCTGCTCGCGGATGATGGGGCACGTCTCCGGCCGGCGGCTGGACCGGCTCCTGTCGGACCTGCGGTATGCCTACCGGCTGGGAGCGGAAGCGAAGCTGAGTCACTTCGTCCACGGTGGTTGAGTCCCCGCGGCCCTCCGCCTTCGGTTAGGGTAGGTGGGCATGCCACGCGAGGCGTCCGCAGGCGGGATTGTCATCCGGGAGAGTGACGGCACCTGGGAGGTGGTCGTCATCCGTCCGCATGGCCGTCCCCTGTGGGCGCTGCCCAAGGGGCACGTGGACCCGGGAGAGACGCCGGAGCAGACGGCGAGCCGCGAGGTGCACGAGGAGACGGGCCTCACCGCCGCGCTCGTCGCGCCGCTGGGTGAGATTCGCTACGTCTACCAGTTCCGGGGGCAGCGCATCTTCAAGCGCGTCCACTTCTTCCTCTTCCGGTACCAGGAAGGCGCGCTGGGGCCGCTGCCGGGGCCGCGCGTGGAGGTGGACGAGGTGCGCTGGGTGCCAGTGGTCCAACTGGTGCCGATGCTTGGCTACAAGGGAGAGAAGGCCGTCGCCGCGCGCGCCGTGCGGTGGATGCGCGCCCAGGGGCTCATCCCGGAGGCCCCTTCCCCGTCCGCAAGGCCCGAGGGGAAGGGAACCTAGGACTTCAAGACTACTTGCGGGCCTCTTCGGGGGTGTACTTCCCGGAGAGCGCCTCGCGCACGTCGCGGTCGAACTTCACGCGGCCGGTGGCCACCTCACGCAGCGACAGCACGGGGGGCTTGTTCTTGGAGCTCTCGATGATGGGGCGGGCGCCGGCCATCAGCTGACGCGCGCGCTTCGCACCGAGCAGCACCAGCGCGAACCGGTTGTCGACGAGGGGGAGGCAGTCTTCGACTGTGACGCGAGCCATGGAACGTCCTTCGGATTTCGGTGGGGCTACCTGAACCGGTTAAAACTAAAGACCACCCCGGGGGGAGTCAAGGAAGGACGCACGGGCAGGGCCGCCGGGCGGACAGGCGCCGTCCCGCCCGGACCCGTGGATCAGGTGTACCACCAGGCCCAGGCGATGAGGACGACCTGCAGGGGCAGCCGGGCCCAGAGCAGGGGGCGGGGAATCTTCTTGAATCGCTCCGGCTGGAGGGCCATCTGGAGGTTTGCGGGGAAGATGGCGACGAACAGGGCGATGAGTCCCCAGGCGGACACCGTGCGCGTGGCTGGCACCAGCAGGCCCACGCCCATCAGCACCTCCGCCACGCCGCTCAGGAGCACCAGCGGGCCGTGCCACGGCAGATACGGCGGCATCATCCGCACGTAGGGGCGCGGGTTCACGAAGTGGTTGATGCCACCGGCCACCATGAACAGGCCGAGCACGTACATCAGGACGGTCTTCACCATGTGCGGTGGGTCCTACGCCCCCGCGAAGGCGGTGTCGACGATGGCGCGCGCTTCCTGGAGGATGGCCTGGAGGTGGGCGTCGTCGCGGAAGCTCTCCGCGTAGATTTTGTACACGTCCTCGGTGCCCGACGGCCGCGCGGCGAACCAGCCGTTCTGCGCCACGACCTTGAGCCCGCCGATATCCGCGTCGTTGCCGGGCGCGCGCGTGAGGCGCTGGCGGATGGGCTCTCCGGCCAGGCTCGTGGCCTTCACCGCCTCCGGTGAGAGCTTCTTCAGCACGGACTTCTGCGCGGGCGTGGCCGCCTGGTCGATGCGCGCGTAGTACGGCGTGCCGAAGCGCCCCGCCAGCTCCTGGTAGTGCTGACCCGGGTCCTTGCCGGTGCGCGCGAGAATCTCCACCGCGAGCAAGTCCAGCAGCATGCCGTCCTTGTCGGTGGTCCACACGGTGCCGTCGCGGCGCAGGAAGGACGCGCCCGCGCTCTCCTCGCCGCCGAAGCCAAGCGAGCCGTCCAACAGCCCGTCCACGAACCACTTGAAGCCCACCGGCACCTCGACGACGCGGCGGCCCAGGCTTCCGGCCACGCGGTCGATGAGGCCGCTGCTCACCAGCGTCTTGCCCACGGCGGTGTCCGCCTTCCAGCCGGGCCGGTTCTGGAACAGGTAGTTGATGGCCACCGCGAGGTAGTGGTTGGGGTTCATCAACCCGATGGAGCGGGTGACGATGCCGTGCCGGTCCGAGTCCGCGTCGTTGCCGAAGGCGATATCGTACTGGTCCTTGAGCTTCACCAGATTTGCCATGGCGTACGGCGACGAGCAGTCCATGCGGATCTTCCCGTCATGGTCCACCGGCATGAAGCGGAACGTGGGGTCCACCGTGGGGTTCACCACGCGCAGGTTGAGGCCGTAGCGCGTGGCGATGGGCTCCCAGTACGCGACGTTGGAGCCGCCGAGTGGATCCGCGCCGATGTGCAGCTTCGCGCCGCGCAGGGCCTCCATGTCCACCACGGTGCCCAGGTCCTCCACATAGGGCGTGATGAAGTCGTGGGGCTTCACCGTCGGGGCCGTGCGCGCCTTCTCGTACGGCGTGCGCTTCACCCCTTCATTGCCGGTGCCGAGCAGCGCGTTGGCGCGGCGCTCGATTCCCGCGGTGACGTTCGTGTCCGCGGGGCCGCCGTTGGGCGGGTTGTATTTGATGCCGCCGTCCTCGGGCGGGTTGTGGGACGGGGTGATGACGACGCCGTCCGCGAGCCCCGCTCCGCCCCGGCCCCGGTTGTACGTGAGGATGGCGTGGGAGATGACGGGGGTGGGCGTGGCGCCGTCGGTGAAGCGCACCTGGACGCCGTTGGCGGCGAGCACCTCGAGCGCCGTCTGCTGCGCGGGCGCGGACAGCGCATGGGTGTCCATGCCCAGGTACAGCGGCCCGTCGATGCCCTGCTTCTGGCGGTACTCGCAGATGGCCTGCGTCACCGCGACGATGTGGGCCTCGTTGAAGCTGGTGCGCGCGGAGGAGCCCCGGTGGCCGGACGTGCCGAAGGCGACGCGCTGCTCGGGCACTGACACGTCGGGACGCTCCGCGTAGTAGCGCGCGCGCAGCTTCTCGGGGTCGATGAGGAGGTCTTCCGGCGGGAGCTTTCCAGCGAGGGGATGGGCCATGTCGCCGCCAACATAAACGCGCCGCGCGGCGGATGGACAACCCATGTTGGGGAGCTGTCCTCGGGTGGACCGAGACCCTCCCGGACTCGAAGCGGGTGCCTCGCTACGAGCCGGCGGCGCCGGAGGGGGTGGGGGGCGCCTCCTGCTCGGGCAGGTAGAACGCCCCGGAGCGCGCGGCGAGCACGGCCGCGGTGAGCAGGCCCACCGTCAACCCGAAGACGACGATGCCGGCCAGCGTCACCCAGTCGGTGACACCCGAGGGCTGGAACAGCGCGGTGAAGGGCGTGGCGAAGTCGAAACCCTTCTCGGGGGCCTTGCGCAGGTTCTGCACGGCGGTGAGCAGCGCCGTCGTCATCGCACCCAGCACCATGCCCACCACGGCCGCGAAGGCGGCGCTGGCCAGCATGACGGGGCGGGTGACGGCGCGGGTGGTGGGGCGGCTCTGCACATCGAAGTCCGGGTCCTTCACGCCCAGCGGCACGAAGCGCGCGAGCAGCAGCAGACCGGGGATGCCGCCCACCATGGTGAACCAGAAGAAGGGCTCCCAGCCGATGGAGTACACGAGGAAGCCGGCGATGGGGCCCGCCACGACGCGCGGAATGGAGAAGAGGCTGGAGAGCAGCGCGAACTGGGTGGCGGAGAAGCGCTTCTGCGTCAGCCGCATCAGCAGCACGGAGAAGGCACCGGTGCCCAGGCCCTGCGTCACGTTCTCGAAGCCGATGGCGATGTACATCAGCCATGGCGTGGGAGCACCAGCGCGGGCGACCAGCACGTAGCCGATGTTGGACACAATCTGGATGACGCCGAACACCCAGAGCGCGCGGCCCAGGCCCAGCACCGTCGTCCACGCGCCGCCCACCAGCGTGCCGGCGATGGTGCCGAACAGGCCGATGGTGCCCAGGGCCACGCCCCGGTGCAGGTCGCTGTAGCCCATGTCCACCAGGAAGGGCCGCAGGAGCGTGCCGCCGAGGTTGTCGGCCAGCTTGTAGAGGAAGACGAAGGCGAGGATTTCGAGCGCCCGGTGCCGCGCGAGGAAGCCCACGAAGGGATACCAGACGGCGTCCTTGAGGGACTTCGGCGGCGTGAAGCGCTCCTCGGGCTCCGGCGCGAAGCGCGTGACGATGAGCATGGGCAGGTACAGCACCGCCAGCCCGATGACGACCCACTTCCACGACACGCGGCCCGCGAGCGTAATCGCCGCCGAGCCCGCGATGAACATGGCCGCGCGGTACACCGCCACGCGCGCGCCCACCGCCACGCCCTGCTCCTCCTTGCGCAGCACCTCCACCGCATACGCGTCGATGGCGATGTCCTGCGTCGCCGCGGAGAACGCCACCGCCATGGCCAGCGCGCCCACCACCCACGCCGTCTCCGGATGCTCTCCGATTCCCGCGAGCGCGAGTGTCGTAGCGAAGAGGGCCACCTGCGCCACCGCCATCCAGCCCCGCCGCCGACCCCAGAAGGGCGGCACGTAGCGGTCCATCAGCGGCGACCAGAGGAACTTGAAGGACCACGGCGCCTGCGCCAGCGTGATGATGCCCACCACGCGGATGTCCACGCCGATGCTGCGAAGCCAGTCGGGGATGGCAATCCAGACCAGGCCGAGCGGCAGGCCCGAGGAGAACGAGAGCAGGGTGACGGAGGCCGTCCGCCAGGAGGCCATGGCCCGCGCCAGGCTGGCCCAGGTTCCCGGTCGCGCTGTCTGCTCCGTACTCTTGCCCTGCTGCTCGCTCATGGCGGCGGACTCTATACCAGCCGTGCACGCGGCCCAGGGTTGTCCCGCGCGCTTCCGCTCGGAGGGTTGCCCGGTTACCGGTCCAGCGCCGACATGTCCGGGCAGGAGGCGCGCACGCCCTCCGTCGGGTTGAGGAAGTCCCAGCTCCGGGAGATGAACGTCACGCGGCCCTGCGCGTCCCAGCACTCGGTGTACTTCGCCCCGACGATGTCCCCCGAGAGGATCTCCAGCAGGGCCGTGCCCCGGCCGTCCGGCGCCCAGCGGGTGACGAGCGCCACGTTCTCCGGCAGTCCCCCCGGCACGAAGTCGGTGCCCCGCATCTCGAAGGTCATCTCCGCCAGGTCTCCCTCCGCCTCGCGGTACATGTACCGTCCCGGGAAGATGTCCGGCAGGGGGCCGAAGTACTCCAGCTCCACCTGTGTCGGAAGCCGCTGCGTCTGGTAGCGGATCTCCTGTCCATCCAGGAAGTCGACGGAGAAGAGCCACTCCTCCTCCCGCGCGCGCTTCCAGTCGATGGAGAGGCGGCCCGTGCCCTTGCGGACGCCGCCGTCGGCCTGGAAGGTGCCTTCGAGGAAGCTCCACCAGTCGTTCTCGCCTCCGCCGACGCGGCGGTACTGCGTCTGGTACTCGAACCGCTCGCCTTCGCGGGTCATCACGAAGCGCGTGTCGAACTCCATGTCGTTCTTGCCCAGGATGGGGCCCCACACCCTGCGGTTCGGCTCCCGCTTCGTCGGGGTCAGCCGGGTGATGCTCTCCACCGAGTCGAGGATGCCGCCAATCGACTCGTTGATGTCGCGCCCTGTCTCGTCGGTGTTTCCGACGAGGGCCGACGCGTCGCCCAGCTTCTCCATGAGGGCGCTGGGGCTCCCCACCTTGCCCTGGCGCACCAGGCGCTGGCCGGTGCCGCCGCCCATGCGCTCACCGGGGGTCGTCACCGAGAGGTCCTCGCGCTGGGGCAGGGCGTTGAGGAACTCCAGGTCGTCATTGGAGAAGTCGCCGCCGCACGCGGCCAGGGCCAGCAGGAGACAGGGAGGTGCCAGGTGTCGCATCGAAGGCTCCTTCATGGTTGGTACGTGACGAGCGCGCTCAGCTCCCAGAAGCCCAGGGAGCGCTGCTCGTCCACGGTGTAGAGGAGGTAGTGGAGTCTGCCCCTGCCCGTCAGGTGCAGGCTCCGCAACAGCTGCCAGCGCAGGCCCGCCACCACGCCCGGAGAGAACATGGCGAACTTCTGGTCAGGGTAGGCCTCGTCCGCGAAGTCGCGTCGCATCACCTGATAGGCCATCCGCGCGCCCACGAACGGAGTCACACGCCCCTGGGGCCACTCGGAGGTGAGCGTCGTGCCCAGGCTCGTCACCGAGTACCGGTATGCGGGCCCCGACAGCGTGGGCAACGCCAGCACCGCCTGCTTCCCGCCCACCGCCACGTCCACGCCCCACACCCAGTCGCGGCGGAAGTAGTCGTGGAGCTGCGCCTCCGCGCCCAGCATCCCCACGGACAGGAACAGCGTGTCGCGCGTGGGCGCATCGAGGAACGACTGCACGCCTCCGGAAAGGCCCACCGTCCACCACGCACCGCCCTCCGGCGCCGCGCCCTTCACCGGGTCGTCTGAGAACGGCGCGTCTCGCAGCCGCGCCTCCTCCAGCACCACCTGCCGCCCCCGGGCGACCTCCACCTCGCCGATGCGCAGCCGGTCCGACAGCCGCCGCTTCACGCGGTACGTGCCCGGAGCGAGCGCCACGCGGCGCTCCACGTCGGGCCGCTTGTCCAGCTCCGCCACCACCAGGCCGGCGGGGTCCACGAAATAGTACGTGCCCGCGGGCGCCAGGCCCGGCACCACCAGCCCGTCACCTCCCGCGCGCAGGTCCGTCAGCACCAGGTCCCCGTTGCCCGCCAGGTCGTAGCTGAACGTCGGGTGCTGCGCGCCTCCGCTGCTGGCCGCCGTGTCCGCCACCGTGCGGGCGTAGGCATGCGAGTACGCCTCGAACAGCGTCACCCGTCCGTCGCCGCTCCTGTCCGCGTCGCCCAGCAGACCGCTGGCCAGGTGGTGGGAGAAGTAGCTGCCGCTCAGCGCATCCGACTCCTGCGAGTCCTCGTCCGCCGAGCTGGAGGTGAGGATGACCAGCCCCCGTGCGTCGCGCGCGGCGCCGGACTCGATTTCGAAGCTGGGCGCCCGTCGCGCGCCCTTGGTGCGCGTCAGCGCCCCGGAGCGGCACGAGTCGAGAATCGCGATGCGGATGTCCGCGGGCGCATTCGACAGCCGCTGCTTGAGGTCCTCGAAGCCCAGCCGGCTGTTGCCCAGGCGCAGCGTGCCGTCCTTCGCGTGGCCGGAGTAGTAGACGAGCAGCGCGGTGCGCTCGCCCCGCGCCTGCGCCTCCTTCGCCCGCGCCTCCAGTGACGTCAGCGCGGCGAGGAAGTCCTTGGAGGACTCGTTGAGCAGGAGCTTCGCGTCACCGGGCGCGACACCGCCCAGGCGCGTCAGCAGGCCGTGCATCTTTCGCGCGTCGTCCTGGGCGAAGCGCAGGGGCCGCGTCTCGTCGCCGCCCTCGTCGTTGCCCGCCACCAGCGCGAAGCGGCGCAGGCTGTCCGCGTGCGCGGCCGACGCCGCGAGCACGAGGAGGGCGGCCAGCGCGCGCCAGGAGGGGAGCAGGGGAGGGCTCATGGCTTGAACAGCATCCAGTGCGTCTGCGCGCCCGGCACGTCGAGCGGGGACATCCGCTCCACTTCACCGTTCGCCGCCGCGAAGGCGCGCTGGGTCGCCTCCACCAGCGACTCCACCGTGAAGGGCTCGTCGCCGAGCACCAGCACCACACGCTCGGCCCCGGAGCCGGTGAACTCCCAGCTTCCCTGCAGCCAGTGCAGGTCCGCGCCGGGCTCCACGGGCGTGCTGACGCCGGACTCCGGATGCAGCGCCGTCACCTCGCCGATGGCATCCACGGACACCGCGGCCACGTACCGGTGCGTGCCCGCCTTGTAGCCCAGCATCACCCGCTCGCCCGGCTCAAGCGCCTCGATGGCATCCGGCTTCACCTCGCGCTGCGGCCCGGGACCTCCGCCGATGCGCAGCTCCGCCACGTCCGCGCTGCCCTTGCTCCGGTCCCACCCCGGACCCTGATTCAAGAGCGGCCGGGCCAGCACCACCAGCAGGACCGATGCGGCCAGGGCCACCGTCGTCGCCACCCAGCGTCGGGGGGAGGGCTTCAGGGCCGCCCGCCGCCGCTCCAGCGCGCGCTGGACCTCCTGCTCGAAGCGCTCGAAGGGAATCGCCGCCTCGAAGCCCTGCTGGTTCGACTCGAGGCCGCGCAGCACGGCGCCACAGGTGTCGCAGCTCGCCGCATGGGCGCTGGCGCGAGTGGCCTCGGGTGAGGCCAGCTCCCCGGCGTGCAGGCGCCGCAGTGTCCACTCAGACTCGTGCGCGCTCATCGGACCCTCAGCTCCTCTCCACCCAGCTCGGCGAAGCGCTCCAGCCGCTTGCGAATCGTGGGCACCGAGCGCCCCAGCAACGCGGCCACCTCTTCCAATGTCATCCCGTCCACGTGGTAGTGGACCACCGCCGCCTGCGTCTCCTCGTCCACCCGGGACAAGAGCCGGCGCACCAGGTCGCGCGTCTCCAGCTCTCCGGCGCCACCGTGGGCCTCGGAGCGTGCCTCCGCGTCCCGCTCGAACCACTGTCGCCAGCCCGCGCGCTCCGAGCGGAGCTGGTTGAGACAGTGGTTCGTGGCGATCTTCATCAACCACGTCAGCGGCGAGGCGTCCGCGCGGAAGTCGTCCGCGTGGATGAGGGCTCGGGCGAATACGTCATGCATCGCGTCCTCCGCCTTCGTCGCGTCCTTCAACAGGTAGCGGCAGCGTCCCATCACGCTGCCGCCATACCGCGTGTACAGGTCGCGCAGGACGTCTCGCCGGTCCGGCTGGGGACCACCTGGGATGACCCTGAGGGCCGGCTGACGGGGACCTGTCACGCGCCGCAGACTACCGCGAGCGGGCTCACAGCGTGGAGTAGACCGCCGCGTTGAAGCTCCCGCAGGCGCCCACCGCCCCGTAGCCGACGGCCGGGTTGAAGCTCACCGCGTAGTAGACGCTGAGGAAGTTGCTGTCCCAGCACTCGTTGATGGTGGCCTCGCCGAAGAGGTCTCCGCCCGACAGCTTGATGTCCGAGCGACCGACCCCCGAGCGCTCCCAGCGGCTCTTGATGGACAGCTTCTCCAACTGAGAGCGCGTGGGGTCCACGTCGATGTCCTGGCGCAGCACGTAGTCCAGCTCGCCGCCCATGCCCGGCGCCTGCTTGAAGCGGTAGCTCGCGCTCGTCGGGGTGCCATCGGCTCCTTCGAACTGGAAGTCCGTCTCCACCGACGCCACCGCGTCAGGGGCCGTGCGCGCGTAGCGGATCTCCATGGTGGCCACGCCCGTGTCCTCCTCGTTGCCCGGCAGGGAGTTCTGCTTCTCCCAGTCGATGAGGAACTGGCCGGAGCCGTAGCCGGAGCGGCGCTCACCGTCAGCGTCGACCGCCGCCGTGTGCGAGCCGGACAGCACCGTCCGGAAGGCGGTGTCGGGTTCAATCTTGGCCTTGGCCGCCAGCACCCACGAATACGTGTCGTCGTCGGTGCGCGTGACGGTCAGCTTCCAGGTGGTGGGGCTCAGGGCTTCGGTGTGCGGGCCCCACACCGCGACGTCGCCCTGGATGGAGGACGGCGGGTGCTTGACGATCTCCTCGACCAGGTTGAGCACCGCCAGCGTTCCGCCGTTGATGCTCGCGGCGGCGGCCACGGTGAGGAAGTAGTACTCCGCCGTCTGGCCCTGGGTGTACGCGGCGACCAGTCCCTGGCCGTCCGGGCCCGGCGAGGCGACCTCCACCATCTGCTTGGAAGGAAGTCCCTGGCGGAACGAGTCGGCGTCCTGCTTCGAGTCAGGATCGCATCCAGCGAGCAACAGGGAGGCACACAGCAGGCTCTTGCGCAGCATGGTCCTTCTACCTTTCGGATGGCCCCCGGCGGGCCGTGCGGCAGCGTGTTCGCCCCTATGGACACAGCCCTGGCGAAAAACAGAAAGCGCGCCTGCTCGCTCTTGAAAAGCCTTGGGATTCCAATGGGTTGGAGGTCGCTCGCCCGCTCCTCGGGCGGCTTCACCCGACTTTTGGCCGACGGAAATGAACCGTTCCTACCTTTCGCCCATGGAAAAACGACACCCCAACCATCCCGGGGAGATGGGCACGGACGCGTCCCTCGCCGAGCGCGAGCGCACGCCGGATGAAATCAACGCCCGCGCGCGAGCCGTGGGGTTGTTACGCGACGCGGGGGTGCCCTTCGTGGTGGGAGGCGCGTACGCGTACGCCACCTTCACCGGCATCTACCGGGACACGAAGGACCTGGACCTGTTTCCCCGAAAGGCGGATGCGCTCCGGGCGCTCGAAGTCCTGGAGAAGGACGGCTGGCGCACCGAGCGCACCGACGAGGTGTGGCTCTACAAGGCCTTCAAGGGCGACTACTTTGTCGACTTCATCTTCTCGTCCGGCAACGGCGTGGCGGTGGTCGACGACGAGTGGTTCCAATACGCCAAGACGGCCACCATCTTCGGACACGAGTGCCTGGTGGCGCCCGCGGAGGAGATGATCTGGTCCAAGGCGTTCGTCGTCGAGCGCGAGCGCTACGACGGCGCGGACGTCAACCACCTCATCCTCAAGGCGGGCCGGGAGATGGACTGGGAGCGGCTGATGCGCCGCTTCGACCGGTATTGGGAGGTGTTGCTCAGCCACCTGATGATGTTCCGCTTCGCGTACCCCTCCGAGCGGGACGTGGTGCCGGACTGGGTGATGGCGGAGCTGATGCGGCGCACGCTGGACAGCGTCCGCGAAGGGCGCTGGGAGGAGAAGCTGTGTCGCGGCAACCTCGTCTCCAAGGTGAACTACCACGTGGATATCCACCAGTGGGGGTTCGGGGACGGGCGGGCCTGGGACGAGAACGAACGACAGGAGGGGGGCGAGCGTGCCGAGGGATCCGAGCTCGAAGATTCGATTGGCGGCGGTCGGTGACCTGCACTGCCGGGATGACCAGCACGGACGCTTCCGACACCTCGTCAAGCAGGTGAACGCCACGGCGGACCTGCTGGTGTTGTGCGGGGACCTCACGGACCGGGGCCTGCTCGAGGAGGGCAAGGTGCTCGCCGAGGACCTGTCCTCGCTACGCGTGCCGTGCGCGGCGGTGCTCGGCAATCACGACTACGAGCACGGCCAGGTGAAGGACATCTGCGTCGAGCTCGCGAAGGCGGGCGTCCACATCCTCGACGGGGACCACTTCATCTTCGAGAAGGTGCTCGGCGTGGCGGGCGTGAAGGGCTTCTGCGGCGGCTTCGGCAACGCGACGCTGCAGGCCTTCGGCGAAGCGCAGACGAAGGGCTTCGTGCAGGAGGCGGTGACGGAGTCGCTGAAGCTGGAGGCGGCGCTGAGCCACCTGGATACGCCCAGGAAGGTCGTCATCATGCACTACGCCCCCATCCCGGAGACGCTGGAGGGGGAGAACATCGAACTGCGTCCCTTCCTGGGGACGAGCCGCCTGGCGATGCCCATTGACCACTACGGCGCGGAGGCGGTGTTCCACGGGCACGCACACCACGGCGCGCTCCAGGGCAAGACGAAGAACGGCATTCCCGTCTTCAACGTGGCCATGCCCCTCCTGGTGAAGCACACGCCCGACCAGCGCTATGTGCTGCTGGAGGTCTGAGCGCCGGGCTCAGCGGTGACGACCATTCCGGCTTCCACCTTCACGGGCCAGGACGTCAGCGTCGCGCCCTTGCACGGGCCTCCGACGCACGTCCCGTCCTCGGGCTGGAACAGGGCGCCGTGCCACGCGCAGACGATGAGCTGCTTGTCCGGCGTCAGGTATTTATCCAACACGCGCGCCAGCGGCAGCCCCGCATGCGGGCACCGGTCCACATAGCCGTGGACCTGCGTGCCCTTGCGCACGAGGAAGCCGTGGAAGAACGCCTCGCCAATCTGGAGCACGATGTTGCGCGAGCCCGGGTCCTCCAGCGAGTCCACCGGGCAGAGCTCGACGTCGGGGGGCGTCGTCCAGACGCGCTGCCTCGGAGGCAGGCTCAAGGCAGTCGGGCCTTCTCGAACCCGGCCCAGCAGTCGTCGTAGTCCAGCTGCATCGCCGACGTCTCCATCGCGAAGCCCGTGGGGCGGATGGTCCACCGGGACTCGAACATGAACGCGAGCGTGTCCTGAATCTTGTGCGGCTTCAGGTCCACGCGGATGGCATGCTCGTAGCTCGCCCGGTCCGGACCATGGCCGCTCATGCAGTTGTGCAGGGACGCGCCACCCGGAGCGAAGCCTCCGGCCTTGGCGTCATAGACACCCTGCACCAGCCCCATGAACTCGCTCATCACGTTGCGGTGGAACCAGGGCGGCCGGAACGTGTTCTCCGCCACCATCCACCGGGGCGGGAAGATGACGAAGTCGCAGTTGGCCGTGCCCGGCGACTCGCTGGGCGAGGTCAGCACCGTGAAGATGGACGGGTCCGGATGGTCGTAGCTCACCGTGCCGATGGTGTTGAACCGCGACAAGTCATACTTGTACGGCGCCAGGTTGCCGTGCCACGCCACCACGTCGAGCGGCGAGTGGTCGAACTGCGACGCCCACAGGCGCCCCTGGAACTTCTGGATGACGAGCGTCGGACGGTCCACGTCCTCGAACGCGGCGACGGGCGTCAGGAAGTCGCGAGCGTTCGCCAGCCCGTTGGAGCCGATGGGCCCCAGGTCCGGCAGGCGGAAGAGCGCGCCGTGATTCTCACAGATGTAGCCGGCCACCGGCCCCTCGGGCAGCTCCGCGCGGAAGCGCACGCCCCGGGGCACCACGCCCATCTCGCCGGGCCGCAGGTCCAACACGCCCAGCTCCGTCACGAGCGTCAGCCGCCCGGCCTGCGGAACGATGAGCAGCTCGCCGTCGGCGTCGTAGAACACCTTGTCCGTCATGGACCGGTTGGCGTGGTACAGGTGGATGGCGATTCCCGCCCCCGTGCCCGGGTCCCCGTTGCCCGCGTAGGTGATGAGCCCCTCGACGAAGTCCGTGGGCACCGTCGGCATGGGCTGGGGACTCCAGCGCAGCCGGTTGGGCGTGGGCGGCGTCTCGTCGAAAGGGCCGCTGCGCAAGAGGCCGTGCGGATGGGCCTTGTACGCGGGGTGGTTCGCGCTCGGCCGCAGCCGGTACAACCACGAGCGGCGGTTCTCCCGGCGCGCCACCGTGAAGGCCGTGCCGGAGAGCTGCTCCGCGTAGAGCCCGAACGGGGCACGCTGGGGTGAGTTGCGGCCCACGGGCAGGGCACCCGGGACGGCCTCCGTGGCGAACTCATTGCCAAAGCCGGAGAGGTAGTCGCCGGGCGCCTGTCGCAGCCCGCTCTTCGGAGGTACCGCGGTTCGATTCTCGAGAGTCACCGTGTCGCTCCTCCGAAGTCGGGCCGAGGACTACTTCCGGGTCTTGTCGACCTTGATGACGCCGCGGCGGATCTGATCCAACTCGATGGACTCGAAGAGCGCCTGGAAGTTGCCGTTGCCGAAGCCCTCGTTGCCCTTGCGCTGGATGATTTCGAAGAAGATGGGCCCGAACAGGTTCTCGGTGAAAATCTGGAGCAGCAGGCCTTCCTGCTCGTTGCCGTCGATGAGGATGCGGTTCGCCTTCATCCGCGCCAGGTCCTCGCCGTGGTTGGGCACGCGCGAGTCGACCAGGTCGTAGTAGGTCTCGATGGTGTCCTGGAGGTCCACGCCGCGAGCGCGCAGCTTCTCGACGGTGGTGTAGATGTCCTGGGTGGACAGGGCCAGGTGCTGGATGCCCTCGCCCTTGTACAGGCGGATGAACTCTTCAATCTGCGACTTCTCGTCCTGGCTCTCGTTGAGCGGAATCCGGATGGCGCGGTCCGGGGCAATCATGGCCTGGCTGAAGAGGCCCGTGGCCTGGCCCTTGATGTCGAAGTACTTCTGCTCGGTGAAGCCGAAGATGCGGTTGTAGAAGGACGACCACGTCCGCATCTCGCCTCGGCGCACGTTGTGCGTCAGGTGGTCCAGCGACTCCAGGCCCACGCTGTTGCGGGCCTCGGCCTCGGCGGCGCCGGGAATCTGCACCCAGGAGTCGTAGATGGTGCCGCTCGGCCCGTGGCGGTCGATGAGATACAGCAGGCTGCCACCGATGCCCTGGAGGACATAGAAGCCCTCGCCCAGGGAGCTGGTGGCGGGGTCGGCCGGCTTGGCGCCGCGCTCCAGCGCCATCTCGTACGCGGTGCGGGCATTGGCCACGCGGAAGGCCATGGCGTTGGCGGACGGGCCGTGGGCGGCGCGGAACTCGGCGGCCTGCCCCGTCTCTTCACGGCTGATGAGCAGGTTGATGTCGCCCTGCTTGTAGCGCACCAGCTCCTTGCTCGGGTGCTTGGACCAGGCGGTGAACCCCAGCTTCTCCACCAGCTTCACCATCGCCTCGGGAGCGGGGCTCGTGAACTCCACGAACTCGAAGCCATTCAGCCCAATCGGGTTTTCCGCCGTGCTCACCATGACACTGCCTCCACGAGACGTCTGGGGTGTGCATGGAAGGTAGGGAGCACCGCCCGAGGAGGAAAGCACAAAGCACTGCCAGAGAATGTCAGCCCGCCGCACAATCTCCCGAGGGAAGGCCCGAGCGAATGCGCACGGGTCGCGCGTCAAAGCGGGCGGCGCGCCGCGTCACCTCCACGACGTAGTGGATTGTCACTACAAGGGCGGGTTCAGCCTCACGGACCGCGTGCTTCCGTGGGCGCGGGGGCGGGGGCGCCTTCCATCAGGTCCTCGGCACGCGAGGGGAGCACGAGTCCTTCGACGGAGACCTCCATCACCTCGGGTCCGGAGCCGCGTGCGTAGCTCAGGCCCGACGCGTCTGGGACTTCGCCGCCCAGCCACAGTCGCGCCAGCTCGCGTCCATCCGCGCCCAGCAGCACCGCGCCGCGCGAGGCGTCGCCGATGCCGTACTTCGCCCAGTTCTTGGGCCGGGCTTCACCGAAGCTCGTGGCCTTCAGCGTGCCCAACACGCGCAGCAGGGAGACGACCCGGAAGTGCTGGGCCTTGCCCTGCCTGGGCGACTCCACCTGCCACGACTCCGAGCCGCCATCCATCCCGGACGCGTTGACCAGGGTGATGGGCGCCACGCCGTTGCCGGGATGGAACACCACGCGCCGCACGTCCTCGCGGCGGAAGTTCAGCACGTGCTTGTCCTTCAGCTCGAGAACGTCCACGTCGAGCGCCGAGAGCGCGCCCTCGGGAACCTCACCCAGCACCGCGTCGGGGCCCTGCTCCCGCAGCGCATGGATGCGCGGCGCCCCGTCTTCCATCACCCGGGCCAACCGGATGCGAACGGGCTCGCCCGAGCGCGGCGTGAAGCGGGCATCGATGAGCGGCGACTCCAGTCCCAGCTTCTTCCGAGTCTGCGCGGAGTCCGCGGGGAAGGAGAGCGCCCGGTACTCCTTCAGGTTTTTCAACAATGATGTCACCCGAGCCTCGTCCGCGCGCTCGGCCACGGGCTTCGTCAGGCGCCACTTCGTCGTGCCCGCCTCGTGCTCCAGCACGTAGCCCCGCTCCTGGGCGCGCACTTCGATGAGCGTCAGCTCGTTCGCCTCCAGCTCGCCGAGCAGCTCCTTCGAGCGCAACGCGAAGGTGTCCTTGTCCAGGCTCCAGCGCACCGAGCCTTGGGCCGCATAGACCTTCGAGTCTCCATCCCGGCGCACGTACACGGAGCCGTCGAACATGTTCTCGACGCCACCATGCAGCGTCACGGTGTGCTGGCGGCTCGGGACGTCTTCACCTCCGCCGCTCGCATCTGGCAGGAAGGCGTGCGCCGTCACGCTGAAGACGGGCGATTTGAGGCCGTACTTCTCCAGGTCGGCGTCGGTGGGGGTGTCCTTCACGAGCGGGCTCGACGCCGTGCTCCCCAGCGTCTCCAGCAGGGCCTCCACGGCGGCGGCCTCCGCGCGGGCCTTCACCGGAGCAACGATGCTCCACTTCCCATCAGGCTCGCGCGCCAGCTCCGTGGTGTCTCCCTGGGCCCGCACACTGATGCGAGTGAACACGGGCGCGGCGGCCTTCGTGCCCTGCGTTCCGGTGGATGCCGGAGCGAACAGTTTCTCCGACACCGCCGGGGCCTCGGCGCTTCGCAGCGAGGGACCGTCGGAGCACGCGGACAAGGCCAGTCCACCCGCGCCCAGCGCGAGTGCCACCACCGTCACCAATCCCTTGCCCATGGCGCTCACTTGTTCCGCCGCGTCAGCCAGATGGCCAACCCCAAGCCCATCATGGAGAGGGGGAGCAGGTCGGTGGAGATGAAGCGGATGTGGTCCATGTCGTCCGCGTCCAACCGCAGCGTCGACTCCTCGCGGTCCGGAGGACGCCAGGTGACCTTGGCCACCTGGGTGGACGCCCAGCCCAGCGCGTTCATCACCAGGTTGCGGTTGGGCTCGTGGCCCCAGTTCGGGTCCAACAGCAGCTCGGAGTCACCCATCACCACGACGCGCGCTTCGTCGAAGCGCTTGTCCGGAGCGTCCTTCGTGTCGCGAGTGATGGCGGCCACCAGCGTGAGCTGCCCCGTCTTCTCTCCGTCGGAGGGGACGGCGTTCTCCTCGGGCTTCAGCTCCACCCAGCCGTACTGCGAGGTGTGCACCACGGGCTCGACCCTCACACCGTCCGCGAGTCCCTCGCGCAGCAGGGTGAGGCTGCGCGGCGTGGGCAGCTCCACGTTGAAGCCGCGCTGACGCAGCGGGAGCACCATCGCGTGGTTGCTGTAGAACCGTGAGAGCACGACGTAGGGATTGCCGCTGTTGAACTGCGCGTCCGCGGCGATGCCTTCGTCCAGCTGGACTCCGTACTCGGCCAGCAGCGCGCCCAGGCCGTCCTCCAGCCCCGCGTCGGTGAAGTAGAGCAGCCTGCCGCCGCCCGCGAGGTACTTGCGCAGCACCTCCACTTCCGGCGCGGTGAAGCGCGAGCGAGCCCCCGCGATGATGACCAGCGACGCATCCCGGGGCACGTCCGTCGCGCCCGCCAGGTACATGGCCTCCGCGCCGTAGCCCTCCTGGAGCAACTGCCCGCGCAGCTCGGACATGGTGGCGCCCGGGTCGTTCGGGGCCGCCTCGTCCTTGGCCAGGGGCCACTCACCGTGACCGGTGACGAAGTACACCCGCTGCGTGCCCACCGCGTTCAGCTTGATGAGCGCGTTCGTCAGGTCCTGCTCGGACACGGCCTGGAGCGTCGTGTGCGCCTCGCCACGCACCAGCACCACGCTCGCCTGTCCGTCCTTGAGCTGGTACTTCGCGGCCAGGCCCGGGCTGCGGCGAGCGTCCTTGAAGGTGAACTCGAAGCGCTCCGGAGCGTGCGCGCGGTAGCGCTGGAACAACGTGTCCAGCAGGTTGTAGGACTCGTGCGTCGGAGGAACGAAGCCGATGGCGAGGACCTTCTCCGGCAGGGCGTCCAGCGTGGCGAGCGTCTGCGGCGCGAGCGTGTGGATGCGCGCGTTCGTCAAATCCCAGCGAAGGCTCTTCCGGAATGCGGCGTAGTTGAGCGCCACCAGTCCGATGAGGACGGCGAGCACGGTGAGGCCCGTGCGCAGGAAGAAGAAGCTGGACCTGTGCGTGGCGAGCTTGCCGAAGTGCTTCAGGTTCGTCGCCAGATACACGCCGATGAGCGCCAGGCCCAGGCCCGCCTTCACGCCCGTGGCGATGGGGCTGCCGGAGGTGATGAAGAGGGTGAAGGGGCTCGACAGCAGCAGCAGGAGCCCGAAGGCGCCCAGGTACCGACCGAGGAGGGTCGCATTCATGTGCGGAGATTCCCTTTCGCGTGAGCGCGGGCCCTGTCAGGCCCAGCGCCGCGCTTCCACGGTGCGGTGGGTGAGCAGCAGCGAGAAGACGATGACGGAGGCGAAGAACACGAGCGTCTGCACATCCAGGATGCCCTTGAGCAGGTTCTGGAGCTGTGCGTCGAAGGACAGGTACGTCAGCACCGAGCGCAGCGGCTCCTCCGTGGCCTGCGCCACCCCGGACAGCATCATCCACGGCAAGAGCACCGCGAAGGTGAGGAAGGCCGCCAGCATCTGGCTCTCCGTCAGCGCGGAGATGAACATGCCCACCGCCATGCACGTGGCGCCCCACAGCAGGACGCCGCCGTAGCCCAGCAGCACGGTGGACCACTCCAGCGCGGTGCCGGAGTCCGCGTGACCGAACGCGGAGAGCACCAGCGGGAAGACGAGCGTGAGACCCAGCGTCGCGGAGATGATGCCCAGCCCGCCCAGGTACTTGCCCAGGACGATTTCGATGGGGCGCACGGGCGCGGTCATCAGCAGCTCGAACGTCTTGTTGCGCTTCTCCTCCGCGAACAGCCGCATGGAGAGGAAGGGCGCGACGAAGAGGGTGACGACGATGACCATGCCCCACAGCTGCACCATCACCCCGTCGGTGAGGTTGCGGTAGGCGCTCATGTCTGGCGGCATCATCGGCCAGGTGACTTCGCGGGCCTGCTCCTGCACCTGCTGGAACGTCGCGAGCAGGTTCACGAAGAAGAAGGACGACAGCGCCACCATCGCCGTGAAGACGCCATAGGCCCACGGGGTGGTGAAGAAGAGGGACAGTTCCTTGCGGGCGATGGCCAGGGCGATGCGCATGGACCGGGGGGTTCCTTGAAGAAGGGGACGGGCGCCGCGCTCAGGCGGCGGTCAGCTTGATGAAGACCTCTTCCAGCGACGCGCTCTCCGAGGTGCCCTGGGAGCCCGCCAGCTTGCGGAGGTCATCGTAGGCGACGATGCGCCCCTGATTGAGGATGAGGACCTTCTCGCACGTCATCGTCACTTCCGGGAGGATGTGCGTGGAGAGGATGACGGTGTGCTTGCCCGCGAGGCCCTTGATGAGCGCGCGCACCTCCGCGCGCTGCGCCGGGTCCAGTCCTTCCGTCGGCTCATCGAGGATGAGGACCTGGGGCGAGCCGAGCAGCGCCTGGGCGATGCCGACGCGCTGCTTGTAGCCCTTGGACAGGTTCTGGATGAGGCGGCCGAGCACGTGCGTGACGCCGGTGAGGCTGGCCACCCGCTCGACCTCGGCCTTGAGCTCTCGGGAGGGCAGGCGCTTGAGCGCCGCGACGAACTTCAGGTACCCGTGCACCGTCATGTCCGGGTAGAGGGGCGGCGTCTCCGGCAGGTAGCCGATGCGGCGCTTCACCTCCAGCGGGTGGGTGAAGACGTCGAAGCCTCCCACGCGGGCGACTCCCTCCGACGGCGGGAGGAAGCCGGTGAGAATCTTCATCGTCGTGGACTTGCCCGCGCCGTTGGGCCCGAGGAAGCCGAGGATTTCGCCCTCTTCGACGCTGAAGGTGAGGTCGTCGATGGCCACGCGGTCGCGATACCGCTTGGTGAGGTGCTGTACCTCGATCATCGCCATGGGCAGGCTCCAGGAGAGACGCGCTCGACCCTGGGCCGCCGGCCGTGGAGGTGTTTCTCGGACGGCCCGGGCAGACCGTCGCCGACTATAGGGGCCGACCTCGGGGTGTCAAGGCGACGCCCGGCGCCCGGCTCGGGTGCTTCCCCACGCTGGCCGGGCTCCTGCAAGACTGCGCTTCGGTGTGGTTCCCCGGACACGCCCAACAGGGGTAGTGAGACGCTCATGCCTATCGTGGTGCAGAAGTACGGCGGCTCGTCGGTGGCCGACGTGGAGAAGATTCGCAAGGTGGCGCGGCGGGTGAAGGACAAGCGCGACGCCGGGTACCAGGTGGTGGTGGTGGTGAGTGCCATGGGCGACACCACGGACGAACTGCTCGCCCTGGCCAAGCAGGTGTCCCCGGACCCCGCGCGACGCGAGCTGGACATGCTGCTGACGTGCGGCGAGCGCATCTCCATGGCGCTGCTCTCCATGGCGCTCCAGGAGATGGAGGTGCCGGCCATCAGCTTCACCGGCAGCCAGAGCGGCATCATCACCAACGACGCGCACGCGCAGGCGCGCATCGTCGAGGTGCGGCCCTATCGCATCCATGACGAGCTGGCGCGCGGCAAGGTGGTCATCGTCGCCGGCTACCAGGGCGTCTCGTACAAGAAGGAAGTGACGACGCTGGGGCGCGGAGGCTCGGACACCACGGCGGTGGCGCTGGCCGCGGCGCTGGAGGCGGAGGCGTGTGAAATCTACTCCGACGTGGACGGCATCTTCAGCGCGGACCCGCGCGTGGTGCCGGACGCGCGCAAGCTGGAGTCGCTCAGCTACGACGAGATGCAGGAGCTGGCGAGCGCGGGAGCCAAGGTGCTCAACGCGCAGGCGGTGGAGTGGGCGAAGTCGCGAGGCATCGCCATCCTCGCGCGCACGGCGCATGCGCAGGGCAACGGCACCGTGGTGCGCGAGCTGACGGCGCCGTCGGACACGCGGGTGAAGGGCGTCACCGCGGACTCGGAGCTGGCGGTGCTGGCCGTGAGCGAGCAGGTGCCCTTGCCGGAGCTGTTGGAGTTCCTCGACGCCCGAGGCGTGCGAGGCCGCTCCCTGGGCTTCGACGGGTTGCCGGGCGGCACGGCACACGCGTACCTCCTCGTCCCGCTGGCGGACATCCACGGCCCGGAGGCGCTGCGCAAGGAGCTGGCCACGCGCTTCGACGGCGCGGTGTCGTGGCGCGAGGAGCTGGGCACCGTCACGTGCGTGGGCGTGGGGCTCAACGCGGACTGGGCGCCGCTGCGTCAGGCCCTGGCGGTGGCGGAGGAGCTGGGCGCGAAGGTGCATGCGGCCCACACGTCGCCACTCCAGCTCACGCTGCTCGTGGACAAGCCCCACCTCAAGCCGCTGACGGCGAGGCTGCACCGCGAGCTGCTGGGCGGGTGAAGCGCGGGAGGACCTCCAGGCCTGTCGGCAGGAGGCCCTCCCGGTACAGGCTATTCGGTGAGCGTGGCGGTAGCGGCCTGGGCATCCGACGCGCAGTCGGACTCCACCGCGCCGACGTCGGGCGCCGAGCCGCAGAAGGGCAGACCCAGGTTCATGCCCCGGTCCACCGCGCCGACGCCCGGCAGGAAGGTGCTCGTGTCCACCAGCGCGGTGGCGGACTCGCCCGAGCTCGTGTCCTGGCCCTGCTGCTTCCACGCGGCGAGCAGCGCACCCACCCAGGAGTCCTCGGGGATGAAGAAGTTGCCCGTCGTGAAGTTCGCACCCGGCTGGTAGACGTTGGCGGCCATGTCCAGCCCGGAGGTGTAGGGCCCCAGGTTGACGGCGTTGCGCGTGGCGAAGAGGTTGTTGCGCACCGCCACGTTGGTGGAGTTGCCGCCGGTGCCGTGTCCGAGCACCAGCGCGAAACCCTTCGTCCCGGTGACGGTGTTGTGCAGCACGCGCACGTCGACGCCGTTTTCGATTCGGATGGCGGAGCCTTCGGGCATCTTCAGCGAGTGGATGCGATTGCGCCGTACGGAGACGTTGGTCGGCGGAGCGCCCACCCGGTTTCCGCCCACGGCGATGCCCAGCGAGGCGTCGGAGATGTCGTTGTCCTCCAGGACGATGTTCTTCGCGGAGTAGTGCACCACCACCGCCTCGCCCCGTGACGTGGAGGACTTGGTGAAGCCGTGCATGCGGTTGCCGCGCACCGTGACGTCGTGGCACGTCTTGAGGTCCACGGCATTCTCACGGTTGTCGTACATGTCGTTGTCCTCGATGAGGACCCCGCTCGCGGGCGCGTCATTGCTGAAGCCCTCGGGCCCGAGGCACTGCACGGAGTCGCCCGAGTTGTCGTGGATGTCGTTGCCGCGCACGGTGATGTTCTTCGACGTGGGGGCGATGACGACGCCGTGCGAGTCGTCGGACCCGCGGGCGAAGTGGTGGATGTGGTTGTTCTCGATGGTGACGCCGCGCGCGCTGGCATCCGTGCTGACGCCGCTGCCGAAGGAGCCATGGTGCAGTTCGTTGTTTGCGAGCACCGTGCCCTGCGTGTCTCCGGCGAAGGTGACGGCGATCTGCCTCGCGCCCTTCACGTCGAACTCGAAGCCCTCGATGCGCCAGTTCGGGCGCTGCACCAGGACCATGTACCAGCCGCTGGAGGTGGGCACGAGCTTGGGCATGCCTTCGCCGCGCAAGGTGATGGGCGCGCTGGCGGTACCGGCGCGGACGTTGGAGTCGAGCACCAGCTTCTCCGCGTAGGTGCCCTGCTGTACGCGGATGATTTCACCGGGCCCCACCAGGGCGAGCGCCTTGGTGATGGTGCGAAGCGGCCTGTCCTGCGTGCCCGCGGCGGTGTCGTTGCCCGACGGGCTGACGTACCACTCACGCGCGTACTGGGGCGAGGCCGGCTCCTCGGTGGGCGGGGGCTCTGGCGTGGGCGCGGGGGCGGGCGTCGGGACCTCCGTCACGGGAGGGGTCGTCGGCTCGGGGGAAGGCTGGGTGGGAGTGCCCGTCGAGGGAGGCGTGGGACGGGTCGGGAGGGAAATGGTGCCCGAGGGGGAGGGGGGCTCCTTGTTTCCGTTACAGGCGAGGGCTCCCACGGAGAAAGCTCCGAGGAGGCACAGGCTGCGCAGCGTGGACATGGGGGGTCGACTCCTCTGGGGGTTGAGCGAGCCAAAGAACGTTCGAGGGGGCGAGCGCTATTCTGCTTCCCCGCGCCGTCCGTTCCCTCGTACAGCAGGCGGCCTGTCATCCTTCCCGCGCGTGATGCACTGGTGAAGGAGCGCCGTGGCTCGGTGCCCCATCGCTATCACGAACCTGATGCGAAAAGGAAAGGGCCCCTCGGCCGCACTACTGACGAGGGCCAGGGGCTCGCGGGGACTGTCGTTGAGCTGGAGAGCGAGCGCCCCCGCGACTGTTGAATGGCACGCAGTGATGAGGGCCTGGAGGGCGAGACGGGAGCCGAGGCCCGCGTGCCTAGAGTGCGCTCCCTCGCACGCCGACAGTCACGTGGACATCGTGTGCGACCTGACCCGATTGGAGAAACGCCCATGGCCCTGCAGAACGACTACAAGGACGTGCTCGACGTGGCGAAGACGATTGGCGCGAAGGTCGAGTCCCGCGAGGAGGGTGGAAAGCTCATCCTCAAGGGCACGGTGGACTACGCGTGGGACCGTGACCGCATCTGGGACCAGATCAAGGCGAAGCACGCGCAGTGGCAACAGGAAGTCATGGTGAACCTCACGGTGACGCACGCGGAGCCGTACGGCGTCTACACGGTGAAGTCCGGCGACACGCTGGGCAAGCTGGCCAAGGACATCTACGGCGACGTGAAGCTGTACCCGAAGATTTTCGAGGCCAACAAGGACCAGCTCAAGGACCCGGACCACATCAAGGTGGGCCAGGTGCTCAAGCTGCCGCCCAAGTCGATCGCCAACGCCTGAGCACTCCATTGCACCGAGGGGGCCTTTGGGCCCTCTCGGGATGCTGCTCGTGCGTCCTCACTCAGGCCGCCATCGTCGCGAGTGGTCCGCGGCTCAGCGGCTCGATGCCTGGCGCGGGGGCACGGCTCTAAACGGCCGCTCACGATTGGCGCACTCCGTGAAGCGTACGAGGCCGGTCGACTTTCGACCGCGCGGAACAGACGCTCCGCAGGGGTTGCTGCTTGAGGAGGCGCACTCTGGGGAGTAGGCACTGCCCATGGACCCTCGGAACCCGCGCCCTGGCACCGTCACTCTGCGACTCAGGAACTCGCTTGATGCCCCTCGCACCGTGTTCCTCGAGCCATGGACTGATGAATACGAGCTGAAACCAGGGCAGACCTGCGACATCGTCGCCGAGGGGGACCTGAGCCTTCCGCTGGAAGTCGAAATGGACGCTAACCGCATCGTCGTCCACTGCTTTGACTCCAAGGGCGCGTTCATGCGGGTTCTCTCCATCAATGGAGAGAGCGTGCAGCCCTGATGGGCTCGGAACCGGCAGAGGCAGCCCACCACAGGCTTGGCCGCCTTTTCTCGCCCACCCTGAACGTCCCCCCTACTCCCCGAGCGAGATCGAGAATCGTGCGCGGTGGTTTAGGGCAGCAGGCCCGGGATGGTTCCCCCAGGCCTGGGGGCGATGTGGAACCGGATGCTGCCCGGCGCCAGCAAGCACGAGGACGGCACGGGTGCGGAGAGGATGGCTCCGTGCGGAGGGCGCGCGCACAGGCCTGGCCCCTGGGGCACGGAGTAGGGCGACCAGGGCAGCTCCGTGTAGGACTCCCCCGTGCTTCTTCGAGGTGTCCGCGCCTCTTCCTCATCGGCTTCAGCGGGCTCGTCGAGCAGGGCGAGCGAGTCGCCCGGCGGCGCTGTCGTGTCCGGAACGAAGGTGATGCCCTCGGGAATCGGCTCCTCGCGGTCCGCTCGGCCGATGATGTCCTCGATGCGCTCGGTGCCCTCGTCCTTCACCACGCGAGGCGCGGTGGCGCACGCGCCCAGGAGCGACGCTGACAGGAGGGTGGCGAGCACTCGGCGTGGAGGAGACCAGGAGGGACGGGGCATGGGCATCAGGGCTGCTTGTTTGGGTTCAGGAGACAGCGGCGCGTGGAGCCTCGTTCTCGACGCAGGTAGGCAGGCTTCCGGCATGTTCCCTCGGGAGGGGGGAGCAGGGGAAGCGGCGCTGGCTTGGACTAAGCAGGCGTCGTTCCTGGGACATCGCTCGGGCTCTCGAGCTCTTCCCCCACATGCTTCGTCCGGAACCGTGGCCGCGCAATGCCGGGCGCCGACACGTTCCTCGTTCCTCGGGGTGGAGCGAGGGCGTTGGCGCGCATTTCTTCCCGGGAAGGAGGAAGAGGCCTCGTCAGGATGCTCGCTCCGCGCATGGAGCGGCCTTCCGTGGTCCGCCGCCCACGCCATTCCTAGCTTGCCCGGAGGTGGAGCGCGGAGGTCGTCGACCATGCTGTGTCAGAACTGCCGGACCCGCCCAGCCGCGGTCATGCTCAAGAAGCGGATGAACGGGCAGGAGACGACGCTCAACTTCTGCAACCACTGCGCGAGCGCGATGGGCGTGGGGCTGGGGGACGCGAATGGGTTTGGCAGTCTGGAGAGCCTCGTCGAGCAGATGATGGGGCCGCGTCCACGAGGTCGGGAGAACCTCCTGACGCAGCTCTCGGAGATGGCGCAGCAGGTGCTGGAGCGCGCGGCGCGAATGACGCTCGACTCGGGCTACGAGCGGATGCGCATCGAGCACCTGTTGCTGTCCCTGCTGCACTCCGTGCCAGAGCTGCGCGAGTCGCTGAAGCACGCGGGCGCGCCCGTGGATGAGTTCGAGGCCCGTCTGGACGCGGTGATGCCCCGACGCGAGCCACGCAATGCGCAGGGCGTGGCGCTGTCCTCCGGCGTGAAGAGGGTGCTCCAGATTGCCCGCCTCCAGGCGCTCCAGATGGGGCACAGCTTCATCGGTCCCGAGCACCTGCTGCTCGGCGTCCTGATGGAGGGAGAGAGCTACGCCGCGCAGTTCCTCTCGGGCGTCGACGTCAATGAGCTGCGCAAGCGGCTGCTCGCCTCGGTGGGAGGCCCCTCCGCGCCGGCCGCGGGAGGCGGTGGGCGGCAGGGGAGTGGAGGACTTCCGCCGAACCTCACGCGCTTCACGAGAGATTTGTCGGTGCTGGCACGAGCGGGAGAGCTGGACCCCGTCATCGGACGCGAGAAGGAGATCAGCCGCGTCATCCGCATCCTGAGCCGCAAGACGAAGAACAACCCGGTGCTCATCGGCGAGCCGGGCGTGGGCAAGACGGCCATCGCGGAGGGGCTGGCCCAGCGCATCGTCGCGGGGGAAATCCCGGAGGTGCTCAAGGGCAAGCGCGTGCTGTCGCTGGACCTGGGGAGCGTGCTGGGCGGCACGAAGTTCCGGGGCGAGTTCGAGGAGCGCTTCAAGGGACTCATGGACGAGATTCGCGCCCTCAAGGGGCAGATCATCCTCTTCATCGACGAGGTGCACACGGTGGTGGGCGCCGGTGGCGCCGAGGGCGCGGTGGATGCGTCCAACCTGCTCAAGCCGGCGCTGGCGCGAGGCGAGCTGCAATGCCTGGGCGCCACGACGTTGGAGGAGTATCGGAAGAACATCGAGAAGGACGCCGCGCTGGAGCGTCGCTTCCAGCCCGTCATGGTGGCCGAGCCCACGCCGGAGCAGGCCATCGAGATTCTGCGAGGGCTGCGCGACGCGTACGAGGCGCATCACCGCGTGAAGATTCTCGACACGTCGCTCACCGCGTCCGTCGAGCTGGCGGACAAGTACGTCAACGACAGGTTCCTGCCGGACAAGGCCATCGACCTGCTCGACGAGGCCTCCGCCATGGTGCGGCTGGGCGCGCGCACCGCGCCGGACCGACTGGGCGAACTGGAGGAGATGCTCGCGCAGAAGGAGAAGGACAAGAGCGCGGCGGTGGCGGGGGAGCGCTATGAGGAGGCGAGCCGACTCAAGGCCGAACTGGACACGCTGCGCACGGAGCTGGAGGGCCTGCGCACGCAGTGGCAGCTCAAGCGCGGTGTCACCGAGCCCACCGTGACGCCCGAGGACATCGCCACGGTGGTGAGCGAGTGGACGGGAATCCCCGCGCGCAAGCTGCAACAGGAAGAGAGCCAGCGATTGTTGGAGATGGAGGGCGCGCTGAAGCAGCGCGTGGTGGGACAGGAGGATGCGCTGCGTGCCATCTCCGAGGCGGTGCGCCGGGCGCGTGCGGGCTTGAAGGACCCGAACCGTCCCATCGGCTCGTTCCTGTTCCTGGGCCCCACGGGCGTGGGCAAGACGGAGACGGCGCGCGCGCTGGCCGAGTACCTGTTCAACGATGAGGCCGCGATGATTCGCCTGGACATGTCCGAGTTCCAGGAGCGCCACACCGTGAGCCGGCTCATCGGCGCGCCCCCGGGCTACGTGGGCTACGAGGAGGCGGGGCGGCTCACGGAGGCGGTGCGCCGCAGGCCGTACTCGGTGCTCCTCTTCGACGAGGTGGAGAAGGCGCACCCGGACGTGTTCAACCTGCTGCTGCAGATGCTCGACGATGGGCGCCTCACGGACTCGCGGGGCCGCACGGTGGACTTCAAGAACACCGTCATCATCATGACGTCCAACCTGGGCTCGGAGGCGATGGGAGCCGCGAGGGCGGCGCTCGGCTTCCAAGGCTCGGCGGACGAGGAGCGCACGGGACGGGAGCGGGCCAGCGAGGCGGTGATGAACGCGCTGCGCGGACACTTCCGGCCGGAGTTCATCAACCGCATCGACGAAATCATCGTCTTCCACTCGCTCAACCCGGAGCAGCTCCGACGCATCGTCGACACGATGCTGGAGGCAACGCGTCGCAAGCTGCATGGGCAGGACGTGGGCCTGGAGCTGACGGACGCCGCACGCGACGCGCTGGCCGAGCGGGGCTTCGAACCGCGCTATGGCGCCCGTCCGCTTCGCCGCGTCATCCAGCGAGAGCTGGAGACGGAGCTCAGCAGGATGATGCTGCGAGGGGAGCTGCGCGAGGGCCAGCGAATCCGCGTCGACTTCCAGGACGGGCGCTTCGTCTTCCACGCGGAGCCCGGGGCGCGCGAGGAACCCGCGGAGAAGGCCCCCGAGCCACCGGCGTCGTGAGCGCCAGGCGCTCGCTCAGGGCGTGGCGCGGGTGTTGTCGAGAATCCACGCGAGATAGGGCGCGTGGCCGTCGGCGATGTCGACGCGGAGCACCTCGGGCACCTGGTACGGGTGCAGCGAGACGATGCGGGCCCGCAGGGCGTCGAAGAGCGCGGCCCTCGTCTTGAAGAGGATGAGCGCCTCCGCGTCGTCCTGCACCTTGCCTTCCCAGCGATAGATGGAGCGCAGGCCGGGGAGGATGTTGCCGCAGGCGGCGAGCTGTTCCTCGACGAGCGTCCGCGCCAGCTCCGCGGCCTTGTCGGCGGAGGGCGCGGTGACGAGGACCAGGATGGCGTCAGTCATGCGCCCGGGTCACCGCGCGGCGCCGCGAATTCCGGCGGGCGGCTGGTGCAGCGTGTCCATCTCCTGCCGCGTGCGTCGCCGGTCCGGCGTGTCCTTGGGCAGCTCCACGAAGGTGCACATCTCGCAGAGGCGGCTGTAGATGCGCTCTCCCACGCGCTCGCGCAAGAGCTCCGCCTCCTTCACCACGGCCTTCGCGTCTTCCGTCGTCCGGTAGCCCGTTGGGCTCAACGGGCGCTGCTTCTTCTCGGGCTCCAGCGAGTAGTTCGTCGCGAACAGCGTGGTGCGGCCCGCGTTGTAGCGGCGGGCGATGAGCTCATCCAACGTCTCCATCTCGAACGGGCTGCCGCGTCCCTTGCCCAGTTCGTCGATGGCCAGCACCTCCACCTCGGACAGCGGCCCGATGATTTCTCCGCCGCTCTTTCCGTCCTGGAAGCCTCGGCGGATGGTGGCGTAGAGCAGCGAAATCTCCACGTACCGCGCGCGCACGCCCATCTCGATGACGAGGTGGCCCAGCGTCGCCGCCAGCAGGTGCGTCTTCCCGGTGCCCACCGGGCCGCTCAAGATGAAGCCCTTGGACGTGGCGCCCTTCACGTACTGGTGGCCGAAGTGCATCGCCACGCCACGGCCCCGGTCCTGGGCCTCGTTGAAGGCGCGGTAGTTGTCGAAGGACGCGTGCGCCATCACACCGGGCATCCGCACGTCGTTGAAGATGGCCACCCGCCGCCGTCGACGCGTGCAGGTGCAGGGCTCCATCACCTCGTATTGCTTGGGCCCCACCTTCTTGCTGTAGACGCCCTCGCGCTCCACCAGCACGTGGCCCCGCCCGCCGCAGATGGAGCAGTTCTCCGAGCACACGCAGACGCGCGCCTGGGCCTGGTCTCCCTGCCGTTCGATGACATACGTCCGGCCGGCACAGATGCGGCACCCGTCCCCAGTCGCCTTCGCTCCCACACCCGTCTCGCGCATCGCCATAGCAGAACCCTTCGCCGCCTCCTCGCAAACTGAACGGACGAGCAGTGGTGTCGCGCTTTCAGACTTCCTTCACACCCAGTCGCCGCCGCACCGCCGCCACCACCCGGAATCGCCGGGACAGCCGCCGCGCGCGTGCCGACATCACCTGCTGTTCAGAACCCACCGAAAGCGCGTCGCGCCACACCTCGCGTCGCTGCCCGAAGGGAAGGGCCCTCAGGAGCGCCAGGAAACTCAAGGCCTCCTGCGCATCGAACGCCGCCGGCTCTCCCGGAATGCTCGCCAGCACCGTGCCCCGCAGCCAGGCCACGCGAGGCGCCAGGGCCTGCTCCCGCCCCGCCAGGTCTTCCAGCGCGTCGACGAGCCGGGCGTGTCGGGTCTCCTCCCACGACAGCGCCTTGCGACGTCGCGAGGGGGCTTCAGTGGCCGGTGCCTCACCCGCGCCCGCCGTCAGTGAGCGGTACTTCTTGATCTCCGCGTCCACCTGCCGCCGGCACGCGCGCAGGTTGCGCAGCACGGGCTCACCGGGACGTGCATCCCACAGCGCCTTCTCCGCCGAGCGGGAGATGCCGCGCGCCACCACCTCGAACGGGACGCCTTCCCGCGCCCACGCGGTGAGCAGCTCGGTGTCCAATGCTGAAAGCATGAGCCCCGCGCCACGCACCGCGAGGAAGTAGTCCTGCACCAGCTCCTCGAAGCTGGCGCTCTCCGGCAACAGACTCATGATCCGACACCCACTCCAAGCAGGGCGGCCGGGCAGACGGCCGTCCGCTCCCCCATACCCGGTGGGTCCGACAAGGCAACCGTCTTGTCATCCTTTTCACAGCAGTTCTGGAAGTTTGCCGGCGTGCTTTCCACTTCTGGAGCGGCCAGCCAGTCAGGGTTGACCCTGCGATTGGAAACCGCGCATAGTGGATCTCCCCGAATGGAAATTCCCGAAGATTCCCGGCCACTTGCCTGTCTGGTAGGCAACCGGGGACGCCGGTCCCCCCCGCTTAGGAAGACCATGCGCCGTTCGCTCCTCGTCTGCCTCGTCCTCCTGGCCTCGGCCTCCGCCGCTCAGGAGAAGAAAGCGCCGCGTGACGCCGACCTTGGCCAGAAGTCCACCACTGCGTTGGACAAGTCCCTGGCTGGCGACATCACCCGCGAGAAGAAGAAGGAAGAAGTCGCCCCCGCGCTCCAGTACGACCAGTTCCGACTGGGCGTGGAGCTGCAGGTGGCTTCCAAGCGTCGCGAGCAGATCGTCTCGCTGAAGAAGATCATCTCCCTGTCGCCGGATCCGCGCGAGGTCCCAAGCCTCCTGTTCCGCCTGGGCGAGTTCTACTGGGAGGAGTCGAAGTTCTACTTCTTCGAGGCCAACCGCAAGGACGACGACCTCATCAAGGCGATGAACCGCAATGACACCGCGGCCCAGCAGCAGGCCAAGGCGGAGAAGGCGGAGTTCGTCGCGAAGCAGAAGGAGTACGGCAAGCTCGCCGTCGAGCAGTACACGAAGATCGTCCAGGAGCACCCCAAGTTCGAGCGCACGGACGAGGTGCTCTTCTTCCTCGGTCAGTACCTGATGGAAGAGGGCCAGGACCGCAAGGCGCTGGTCGCCTTCAAGCGCCTGGTGGAGAAGCACCCGACGTCCAAGTTCATCCCGGACGCGTACTTCGCCTTCGGCGAGTACTACTTCAACAACTCCAAGGGAAAGCGCCCGGAGCTGGAGAAGGCGCTGGTGGCCTACAAGAAGGCCGCCGAGTTCCCGGAGAGCCAGGTGTACGCCTTCGCCCTCTACAAGCAGGGCTGGTGTCACTACAACATGGGGGAGTACGGGGCGGCGAAGGACAAGTTCAAGACGGTGGTGCTGTACGGCGAGCTGGCCGGCGCCAACGCGGTGGAGCGCGACGGCGGCAAGAGCGGCAAGGGCTCGCTGGTGCGTGAGGCCCGGACCGACTACGTGCGTGCGTACGCGCACGAGGGTGACGTGGCGCAGGCGCGCGCGGACTTCGGGAAGGTGGCCTCCAACCCGGAGGACCGCTTCACGATGATGAAGCAGCTCGCCAACATGTACTACGGCGACGGCAAGGACCGCGAAGCGGCCATCACCTTCAACTCCCTCATCAAGGAGAAGCCGCTGTCGCCCGAGGCGCCCGGCTTCCAGGGGAAGATCGTCGACTGCATCCTCCGCATGGGCAACAAGGAGCGCACCGTGGCCCAGGTGCGCCGGCTCGTGAAGATCATGAAGGAGGTGGAGGGCTCCGGCGTCATCAAGGACGACAAGGACAAGAAGCTGCTCGCGGAGGCGAAGGAGCTGTCCGAGCGCACGCTGTCCAACCTCGCCGTCACCTGGCACAACGAGGGCAAGAAGACGCGCAACGAGGAGACGTTCCGCTACGCGGACGCCGTCTACAGCGACTACCTCACGCTCTTCCCGGAGAACCCCAAGGCGTATGACCTGCGCTTCTTCTGGGCGGAGCTCCTCAACGACAACCTGTCGAACTACGAGAAGGCCGCCGCCAACTACACGCTCGTCGTGCTCCAGGACGCCAAGGTGCTGGAGGCCAAGGACGACAAGGGCAAGGCGAAGCCGGGCAAGCCGGGCAAGTGGCTGTCGAACGCGTCCTACAACGCGGTGCTGGCCTACGACGAAGTCGTGAAGGCCGCCGAGTCCCGCGGCGAGGCGAAGAGCGAGTCGGTGGGCACGGACCTCTCCAAGAAGGCCACCATCCCCACGCTGAAGAAGGCGCTGCTGGACGCGTGCGAGCGCTACCTCAAGTACGTGCCCAAGGGTGAGAAGCGGGTGGAGATCGCCTTCAAGGCGGCGAACATCTACTACCGCCACAACCACTTCGACGAGGCGGTGCTGCGCTTCAGCGAAATCGCGCTCGGCTACCCCGAGTACAAGTTCGAGGACGGCTCGCGCGCGGCGGAGATCAGCGCCAACCTCATCCTCGACTCGTACAACCTGCTGCAGGACTTCGCGAAGGTGAACGAGTGGGCGCGGCGCTTCTACGCCAACGACAAGCTGGCCACCGGCAAGTTCCGCGACGACCTGGCCAAGCTGATTGAGCAGTCGTCGTTCAAGCTGGTCAGCCAACTGGAGGAGAAGAAGGAGTTCTCCAAGGCGGCCGAGGCGTACCTCAACTTCGTGCACGACTTCCCGCAGACGGAGATCGCCGACCTGGCGCTCTACAACGCGTCCGTCGACTACTACAAAGCGAAGATGCTGGATAAGACGATTGAGGTCCGCGCCCGACTCTTCGCCCAGTATCCGCGCTCCAAGTACGTGCCGGACTCCATCTACGCCAACGCGGAGGCGCTGGAGGCCATCGGCGACTTCGAGCAGGCCGCGACGACCTACGAGCTGTACGTGAAGGGCTACGAGCGCAGCGTGTCGGAGAAGGGCGGCGGCAAGGCGCGCCCGAGCAAGTCCAGCAAGAACAAGAAGGGCGGCGGCGACGAGAAGCCCGCGGTGCCGCAGAAGTGGGACGAGGCCAAGGCGCAGGTGGCGCTGTTCAACGCGTCCACCTACCGCGAGGGCCTGGGCCAGACGAAGGCGGCGCTGCGCAACCGCGAGCGCTACCTGGAGCTGTGGCCGAAGGCGAAGGACGCGGATGACATCCGCCTGTCCATCATCGACCTGACGGGCAAGAGCGGCGCGGCGATGAAGGCCATCAAGATGCTGGAAGAGTACGAGCGCGACAACATGCGCTCGGCCAGCAAGTTCCTCACCGCCGAGGGGCGGATCATCGAGCTGTACAAGAAGATGAACAAGACCCGCGACGTGGCGCGCATGTACAAGCGCGTGGGCGAGCACTTCGACCAGCTCCCCCGCCGCGTGCAGACCACGCTGGAGAAGCCCGCGCTGGCCACCGCCGCGCAGGGGCAGTTCCTGGGCGTGGAGCTGGACTGGGCGGAGTACAAGCGCCTGAAGCTGTACTGGGGCGCGCCGCCATCGCCGGACCGCTTCCGCAACAGCATCCAGGACAAGAGCCGCGCGCTGCAGGTCGTGGAGAAGAAGTACGTGCAGACGGTGACGCTGGGCGCCCCGGAGCCGTCGCTCTGCGCGCTCAACCGCATTGGTCTGGCGTACGACCACTTCGCCAACAGCGTCATCAACGCGCCCATGCCGCGCGGCCTGGACGAAGAGGCCCAGCAGGCGCTGCGCGACGAGTTCGCCAACCAGGCCCAGCCGCTCAAGGACAAGGCCACGGAGGCGTTCGCCGCCACGGTGGCCAAGAGCCGCGAGCTGGACGTGTTCAACGCCTGCGCCGCGGAGAGCCTGAAGATGCTGCGCACCACGTATCAGCCGGACCGCTACCCCGAGATGCCGGAGGAGAAGGTCGCGCTGAAGAGCCGCCAGCAGATCATCGGTGGTGACGTGCTGGCCGGCATCCAGGACGTGCCGCCGCCCGCGCCCAAGGCCGTGGCGGAGGCGCAGAACGGCCAGAAGCAGGCGCTGCAGGAGGACCTCACGGACCTCACCGCGCAGCTGCGCTCGCAGACCGAGACCCAGGTGGACACCAAGGCCACCGCCGCTACCCCGGACGGCACCAAGCCCGCCAAGACGGCGGGGGCCGACGAGGAGCCGGAGGACTTCCTCTAATGAACCGGACGACCCGTACCATGCGCCTGTTCCCCCTCCTGGCCGCCGCGTCGCTCATCGCCGCTGGCTGCACCGCGTCCAAGGCCACCGGCCCCGACCCCGTGGCGAAGGCCCCCACGACGCAGCCGAAGGACGCTCCGCCTCCGCCCATCTCCAACACGGCCAAGGCGCGCTTCGAGGACGCGGTGAAGTCCTTCGACACGCAGAAGAAGGCCAAGGCGTTCGACTACCCGGCGCTGGAGCGCAAGTTCAAGTCCGCGCTGGAGTCGGACACGAACCTCGCCGAGGCCGAGTACAACCTGGGCGTCATCGCGGAGCGCCAGGGCAACCTCCCGGAGGCGAAGGCCCGCTACAAGGCGGCGCTCGCCAAGAAGCCCTCGCTGCGCCAGGCGTCGGAGAACCTGGCCGTCATGGAGCAGAACGGCGGCAACGTGGCCGGCGCGGTGGCCCTCTATCAGGAGGTCCTCCAGCGCTACCCGGACGACGCGCAGTCGCGCGCTCGCCTGGCGGAGATCTACCGGCAGCAGAACGACCACGACAAGGCGATGGAGCTGGCCCGCGCCGCGCTGATGCGGGATCCGGCGTCCACCACCGCGCTGAAGGTGATGATCCGCAGCTACCTGGACCGCAAGCAGCTCTCCATGGCGAAGCTGGTGGCGCTGCGCGGCGTGAAGCTGGACGGCGCGGATCCGGAGCTGCACCACTCGGTGGGCCTCATCCTGCTGCGCGAGGGTGATGCCGACGAGGCGCGGCTGTCCTTCAAGAAGGCGCTGGAGGCGCGCGAGGACTACGTCCCGTCGCACGTCGCGCTGGCGCAGCTCTCGCTGGACGCGGAGGACTACCCCGGCGCCGAGGAGCACCTGCGCCGCATCCTCCAGGCCGACGGGAAGAACGCCACCGCGCACCTGAACCTGGGCCTCGCCTACAAGGGCCAGGGTCAGTACGACAAGGCGATGCAGGAGTACGACGAGGCGGAGAAGCTGGACACGGAGCTGGCGGCCGTGCACCTCAACCGCGCCATCCTGCTCCACAAGGTGAAGGACGCTCCGGAGCGCGCCGTGGAGCTGTACAAGAAGTACATCGCCCTGGCGAGCGACGGCGTGGCCCTGTCCGGGGAGGCTCCCGTCTTCGGGCTGCTGCGTGAGGCCGAGGCCATTGTCGGCGCCAAGCGCGAGGCCGTCGCGGCCGAAGAGCAGGCGAAGAAGATGGAGGAGCTGCAGAAGAAGCAGCAGGCCCAGATGCAGGCCGCGGAGAAGAAGCAGCCGCCCGCGCCCAATGGCGCCGTCGTCGCTCCGGCCACCGGCACGGGCACGGCTCCCCAGGCCACTCCGGCGGGGGGCGCTTCTCCCCAGCCGCCCCCGCAGCAGCCTCCGGCGGGCGCGCAGGAACCGAAGAATCCAGGCACGGCGGATCCTTCCGAGCCGGGTGAGCCGGAAGACGACCTGCTGTGAAAGTTGGGATGCCCCCGGGTGCCTTCGCTGTGGCGAGGCCTGGGGGGATGATGCGAACCTTCGCTGCCCGTGCTGATGCGGGCATGCGGCGTGGAACGGGCCCGGCGGGGCCCTTGTGGGAGACAGCGATGCGGAAGGCTCTGATGTTGTGCGCGGTGCTCGCGGTGGCTCCGGCCTTCGCCCAGGATGATGCGGCCAAGCCGGCGGGTGGGGGCGGGGAGGGCAATGTGCGCTACTCCAAGACGACGAACATCGACTTCGAGGACGACACCATCGAAGGCGACCTCACCAAGCCGGACGGCGAGTACATCGACGCGCGCGAGAAGGTGAAGCACTCGAACCTCATCCGCATCCGCGAGGACTTCGAGGACAAGGTGATGCAGTCCGTGGGCGAGCTGTAACAGGCGTCGGTGCGTCGGCGGGAACCTGCCGGCGCGAGCGTTGTCCATAGAGAGAGCATCAACCCTTCGCAGGAGCCCCCATGGCCGTTCCCCTGACACTCAAGGTCTTCAAGGGCGACACACTGGTCGCCACCAAGGACTACGAGCGCGACATCATCAAGATTGGCCGTCTGTCCTCGGCGCACCTGTGCCTGGAGGACGAGAAGGTCAGCCGCATCCACTCCGTCATCGAGGTCGCCGGCGACGGCTCCATGTCCATCATCGACATGGGCAGCGTCGAGGGGACGTACGTCAACAGCAAGCGGGTCAACAAGGGCCTCTTGACGTTCGGTGACGAGATTCGGGTGGGCGCCACCACCATCCGGCTGGAGAACCCCGCCGCCGTCGCGGCCGCCAACCTGTCCGTCGCCGCCGCGAGCACGGATGCCACCACGGAGAAGAATCCCGTGCTGGCCGGCACCAGCGCCGCCACGGGCCTGGCGCAGGCCGCCGCCGCCGAGGCCGCCGAGCAGCCGTCCATGCCCGCCCCTGTCGCCGCCGCGAGCGCGGGTGCGCTGGACGCCTCTGTCGCCGCCACGCAGAAGAGCCCCATCCTCGCAGCGGAAGAGCCCGCGCCGGCGCCCCAGGCGAAGCACGCTCCGGAGGCTTCGGCCGACGAGGCCGCGCCGCGCGTTCGCACCGTGCGCCGCTCCAAGTCCAGCGGCCCGCAGGGTGTGGCGCTGCGCTTCTCCTGGGGTGACCAGCGGGTGGGCGAGTTCTTCGTCGGCCCTGGCTCCAAGCGCGCCGTCACGGTGGGCACCGCCGCGGGGGTCGACTTCGTCATGGGTGACGCGAAGCTGGGCGCGCCCACCTTCGACGTGCTGCGCACGGACGGGCAGTCCTTCGTCGTGCGCTTCACGGGGAAGATGAAGGGCGAGCTGGTCCGCAAGGGCGAGACGCAGGAGCTCAAGGCGGTCCTCGAGTCCGGCAAGGCCTCGCACGAGGGTGATGCGTACACGCTCACGCTCGACGCGGAGGACTTCTTCTGGGTGGACCTGGGCGGCGTGACCATGGAGGCGACCTTCCAGGCCGTGCCCAAGCGTGTCGTCGCGCCGCTGGGCGAGTCGCTCGACTACACCGCGCTCAACATCTTCCTGGTGATGTTCTTCGCGGCGACCGCGTTCGTCATCACCGCGATGAACCGCACGGGCGAGGGTGACGAGTACGCGGACGAGCTGTCCGCCAACCAGGCGCGCATCGCCAAGCTCATCATCAAGCCGCCCGAGACGCAGAAGAACAAGTTCCTGGAGCGCCTCAACCAGCAGAAGGAGGCGAAGAAGAGCGGCGAGATGGCGGCCAAGAGCCGCGGCGACGAAGGTCAGATGGGCAAGAAGGACGCGCCCAAGACCAACAACCGCACCGCGCCCAAGGGCGACCCGAACAAGAAGGACGAGGCCCGCGCGCTGACCGCCAAGATTTTCGGCGGCGGCAAGGGCGGCATCTCCACCGTGTTCGGCAGCAAGGGCCTGGGCGGTGATTTGAAGAGCGCCATGGGCAACATGTTCGGCGCCAAGGCGGGCAACTCGGGCGGCTTCGGCGGCCTGGGCCTGCGCGGCTCAGGCGGTGGCGGTGGCGGCACGGGTGACACCGTCGGCATCGGCGGCATCGGCACCAAGGGCCGCGGTGGTGGCACCGGAAGCTACGGCACCGGCGTGGGCGTGCTGGGTGGCAAGTCCAGCGTCGACGTGGGCATCACCTCGTCCGAGCCGGAGGTCATGGGCTCGCTGGACAAGGAGCTCATCCGCAAGGTCATCCACATGAACCGCGGGCAGATCCGCTACTGCTACGAGAGCCTGCTCAACCGCTTCCCCAAGCTGGGCGGCAAGGTGGCGGTGAAGTTCGTGATTACCGCCACCGGCTCCGTGGCGTCGTCCTCGGTGGCGCAGTCCACCGCGGGCAACGCGGAGCTGGAGACGTGCGTGGCGGGCCGCGTGCGCACCTGGAAGTTCCCCGAGCCCAAGGGCGGTGGCGTGGTGGTCGTCACCTATCCGTTCATCTTCAAGCAGTCCGGCGAATAGCGCCGGTCTTCCCCCGCTTCACGGGCGGCCCTTCCCCGGGGCCGCCCGCGCAGTCACCCCGGCTCCCGTCCCCCGTGGGAGCCACGTCAACCTCAGGACCGCATGAAAGCCCTCGCCTCCATTGCCCTGTGTGCCGTGTTCGTCCTCCCCGTGGCCGCGAGCGCTCAGCAACCACCTTCCACGGCGACGGGAGACAAGCCCGCCGTCACGTTCGATGAAATCGAGCGCGGCTTCTACTTCGCGCTGCTCGGCGGTCCGCTCTTCCTGACCAATCCCCCCGCGGCGGAGGGGACGCCCCGGCCGTTCTCCTCGGGCCCCATGGCCCAGGTGGAGTTCGGCGTGGACCTGGGCGAGCGGGTGTCCGTGGGCCTGTTCATCATGGGCTCCAGCATCCGCACCAGCGCGGAGTACATCGGCGAGTCCGGTGGCGCGGTGTCCGGTGACTTCTCCACCTTCGTCCCCGGCGCCGTGCTGCGAGCGCGTCTGGTGGGCCTGGCCGACAGCCAGGAAGTGAAGCGCACGTGGTTCTATGTCCGCGCAGGCGCGGGTTATGCGATGTTCTCGCCGAAGCGTCTCCTTCCGGATTCCGACATTCTTGTGTTTGCCGGGCCCGGAGTGGAGTACTACACACGGTTGCGCCACTTTTCCGTGGGGCTCGAGGTCACGGGGAACTACCTCGTTTCCGGAGGCTCGTTCGGGTTCGCGGTGGCGCCGAACATTCGCTACGCGTTCTAGTTCCAGCGGGAGAAAGACGTGCCTCAGGAGAATGGAAGCGGTGGGCCGCGCCCGGGTGGGCGTGGTCGTGACGGGGGTGCGCCGGGTCAGGGCCCGCGCCGTGACGGTCCTGGCGGTGGTTTTGGTGGCCGAGGCGGTCCGGGTGGCCCTGGTGGACGGGGCGAAGGCCGTGGCCGTGATGGTCGCGGGCGTGGACGCGACGAGGGGCCTGTGGGCCCTGGGCAGCGCGTCATCGCCGAGCTGAACGCGCTTGAGAAGGCGTTCTCCAAGACGGACTTCGCGGCCGAGAGGGGCCCGCTGCAGGCGATTGTTCGCTCGCTGCGGCCCATGCGGCTGAAGTCTTTGGAGGACCTGGACCTCAACACGCGCGGCAAGCTCATCACCACGATGCTGCGCGTGCAGCGCCAGCCCAAGCCGGCCGCTCCGGAGGCTTCGGCCCCGGCGGAGGCGAGTGCTGCTCCGGTCGAGGCTCCGGCCGAGGCCGCTGCTCCGGCGGAGGGCGCGGAAGGCGCTCCGGAGGCCGCGGCGGCTCCGACCGAGGCGGCTGCTCCGGCGGCGCCCGCGGTGGACCCGGCGAAGGAGAAGTTCGACGCGTGGACGGACGTGCTGTTCCTGGTGGGACAGGTCTGGCGCGCGGCGGGAGACCGGGAGCGCGCCGAGGTGGCCTTCGCCGCCAGCGGTCGTCAGCCGGGTCCCGAGGTCGAGGAGCCCGCGGCGCCCGCGGCCCGGACGGAGGCTCGTCCGGAGCGCGGTGAGCGGCGTGAACGTCCGGAGCGAGGGGAGCGGCCGCCTCGCGGTGAGCGTCCCGAGCGCGGCGCGGCGGCGGGTGGCGAGCGGCGTGAGCGTCCGGAGCGGGCGCCTCGCGGTGAGCGTCCCGAGCGCGCTGAGCGTCCGGAGCGGGGCGAGCGTCGTCCGGTGCCGGAGCTGACGGGCGACTGGAAGGACCAGGCCAAGCAGCTCGAGGGCATGGGCCGCACGCGTGACGCGGCCCGGCTGCACGAGCGGAACAATGGCTTCGCGGATGCCACCCGGCTGTTCGAGGCGGGCGGCGACCTCAAGAGCGCGCTTCGCACGGCGCTGGCGGGCAGCGACAACGACGCCGCGCGCCGGCTGGTGGGCACGCTGCCTCCGGATCAGCTCGCTCCCACGCTGGAGAAGGCCGGTGCCTACGAGCTCCTGATGGAGCACTACGTCGGCAAGGGCGACTTCGAGAACGTGGCGCGCTTGTACGAGCGCGCTCGCCAGTTCGACCAGGCGGCGCTCGCGTACGAGCGTGCGGGGAAGCTGACCCTGGCGCGCAAGGCGTACGAGCGCTCGCGCGACATGGCCAGCGCCAACCGCATCCGCGGGCTCGAGGTGAAGAGCCTGGTGGAGCGTGGGGACCGGCTGGGCGCGGCCACGCTGCTCGTGGCGGCGGGTCAGCGTCGCGAGGCCGTGGAGGTGCTGGGCACGCTGCCTCCTCCCAAGGCGTTCCACTTCATGCAGCGGCTGAAGCTGGACGAAGAGGCGAAGGAGCTGGCGCAGCGCGAGCTGGCCCGGGCCGAGCAGGAGCAGAAGCCGGCGGGCCGCGCCCGTTGGCTGGAGCTGCTGGGCGACGTCGCGGCTTCCGCCGAGGCGTGGGAGGCCGCGGGGCGCAAGGACAAGGCGCTGCCGCTGCACGAGAAGCTCGGCAACCTGCCCCGCGCCGCCCAGCTCGCCGAAGAGCTGCAGCAGCGTGACAAGGCCGTGGCCCTCTACACCCAGCTCAACGACACCGCTGGCGTGGAGCGTGCGAAGGCCCTGCCGGAGACGCCGCTGGCGGCCCCGGCCTCCGCCGAGTCGTCTGAAGGCGGCGCGGGGGGCGAGGAAGGGGACGTTCCCCCCGACGCTTCCTCGGCCGAGTAGCAAGAAGGCCAATGATTCCCGCCCTTTGGCGGGTTTTGCACGATTGATCGGGGGCGCTCGCGGCCGGTAGAGTCCGGCGGCTGGCGCCCCCGTTGCGTTCCATTTTCACCCCCGAGGCCCGCCCTCCCCATGCAACAGCCCACGTCTCCTCGACCCACGCTGCGCGTGTCCGATGACCGGAGCTTCGTCGAAGCCGAGGCCTCCCTGGAGAAAGCCGGCCGCGTGGAAGAGCTGATTCGTCTGTACGAGGGTCGCTCGCGCGATGTCGCCACCGACGAGGCCGTGCGCCTGTTGTGCCGTGCCGCGGAGCTGGCGCACGAGCGTCAACGCAACGCGCCTCGCGCCGAGGAGCTGCTCAAGCGCGCCTTGCTGGTGGCGAAGGAGCCGCTGCCCGCGTTGCGGGGCCTCAAGCGGCTGCATGAGTCGCGTCAGGACGCCGCGGCGCTCGCGGACGTGCTGGAGCGCCTGGGCAGCTCCACGCAGGGCGAGGAGAGCGCGGGCCACTACCTGAAGGCCGCGGACCTCTACGAGCAGAAGCTCTTCCGTCGCGACAGGGCGGTGCTGTGCCTGCAGCGCGCGGCGCGGGCCAAGTCGGACCGCGCCATCTTCCGGCGCGTGCGGCAGTTGCTCTTGTCCGAGGAGCGCTTCCAGACGGCCTTCGAGGCGCTGGAGCGCGAGCGCGAGGCGCTGGGCGACGCGGGGATGTCCGAGGAGTACGCGGCGCTGGCCGAGCGACTGGTGGATGACCCCACCGAGCACGAGCTGGCGCAGCGCGTGCTGGAGGTCGCGCGGACGTTGGAGCCGCAGAACGCGCGCGTGGAGAAGGCCACCCGGGCGCTGCAGCGCTTCGAGCAGACGTGGCGGGACCGCGTGCGGATGCTGCGCAGCATGTCGCTGGAGGAGCGCGACAGGAAGAGCGCCGCCCGGCTGTCCTTGCTCGTGGCGAAGCTGTTCGCCTGGTACGACCCGGGAGCAGCCGGCAAGGTGAAGGAGGCGTTGGACCGCTGCTTCCTGCTGTGGCCGGGCATGCCCGAGGGCCTGTCGCTCATCGAGAAGATGGCCGCGCGCTCCGGCGGCGACTTCGCGGCGGCGATTGCCCAGATTGAAGCCATGGCGGGCGAGGTGAAGGACCGCTCCGCGCAGGTCGACCTGTGGCTGCGCGTGGGCACGCTGCGGCTGGGCCGGCTGAACGACACGCCGGGCGCGCTGGGGGCCTTCGAGAAGGCGGTGGCGGCGGACCCGTCGCGCGCGGACGCGGCGAGCCTCTCGGCGGAGCTGTTGCTGGAGGGCGGCAGGGCGGCGGACGCGGTGGTGGTGCTGGAGCGCTACCTGGCCACGGTGAAGGACAAGCCGGGGCAGGCCTCGATGCGGCTGCGCCTGGCGGAGCTGTGCCTGACGCAGCTGAAGGACGGCGCGGCGGCGCGCGCGCACCTGGAAGCGGCGCTGAAGCTGGACCCGACGCATGCGCTGGCGGCCTTCCAACTGGCGCGACTGTTGGCCGAGGACGAGGAACTGGAGGCCGTGGTGCCGCTCCTGGACCTGGCGCTCCTGGCGCCGCGTCCCCGGGCGGAGCGGGTGGCCTTCTGCGAGGCGCTCGCGCTGATGTTCGAGGAGAAGGACGACGCGCGTGGTGCCTTCGAGGTGCTGTCGCGCGCGCTCGAGTTGGATCCCGCGCGTCCGCTGCTGCTCGGCTCGGTGGTGGAGCACGCGGAGAAGGCGAATGCCCGGCCAGCGCTGGCCCTGGCGCTCCAGCGCGCGGCGCAGGCGGCCCCGGTGGTGGAAGTCGCGGCGACGCTGTGGCGGCACCTGGCGCAGCTGCTACAGGGACCGCTGGCGGACCCGGTGCGCGCGGAGGCCGCGTGGCGCGAGGTGCTGGCGCGGCTTCCCGGTGACGAGGTCGCCGCGGAGGCGGTGAAGTCGCTGCAGGCAGCCGCGGCGCTCGCGGATGACCCGAAGGCCCGGCTGGAGGCGGAGGTGACGCGGCGCGAGGCCGCTGGCGCCGCGCCCGAGGAGCTGGAGCCGCTGGTGCGCGAGTGGATGCAGCTCGCGCCCGACGAGGTGGGCGCGGTGCAGCGGCTGCAAGCGCTGTGCGTGGCGCTGTCTCGCTTCGACGAAGCGGCGTCGCTGGCGGGAAGGCTGGCGTCGCTGGCGGAGACGCAGCTGGAGCGCAACGAGTGGATGGCGCGGCAGGCCAAGCTGTACGCGGAGCGGCTGGGACGTCAGGAGGACGCGGCGGACCTGTTCCTGGGCCTGTTGTCGGAGAACGTGTCCACCGGCGTGGTGGTGGGCGGCCTGGAGCGACTGGCGGCGGCGGGGGTGCGGACGCAGGAAGTCACCGAGGCGCTGGCGGCGCACTACGGGCGCTCCGGAGACCACCAGCGGCAGGTGGCGGCGCTCCAGCAGCAGCTGGAGGCCACGACGGAGCCGACGGCGCGCAAGCGCCTCTTCTCGCTGCTGGCGAGCATCCACGAGAAGCAGCTCGCGGACAGCCGTGCGGCCTTCGACACCCGGGTGCGCGTGCTGCGCGAGGACCCGAGGGACGACTCCACGCGCGCCGAGGCGCTGCGGCTGGCGAGGGACCTGTCCGCGCACGCGGAGCTGAGCCGGGTGCTGCGCACGCTCGCGACGGAGTCGGAAGACCCGACGCTGGCGCTGTCGCTGCTGACCGAGGCGGCGACGCTGACGGAGGAGGGCGGGCTGGTGGCGGATGCCATCGCCGCGCTCGAGGCCGCGGTGGAGCGGGCTCCGGAGTCGGGCCCGGTGCTCCAGCGGCTCGTGCGGCTGTATGGGCGCGCGGGACGCTCGGCGGACGCCGAGGAGCTGCTGCGCAAGCGCATCCACGGCGCACGCGGGGCGGAGCGGCTGGAGCTGCTCCTCCAACTCGTGGACCTGAACGTGGAGCTGGGCCGTCCGGCGCAGGCCGCCGAGGCGCTCAACTCCGCGCTCTCGCATGGCGCCGAGGAGGGCCGGCACCTGCCGCGCCTGGCGGAGCTGTACGAGAAGGCGGGCCGCACGCGCGAGCTCGGCGAGACGCTGGCGCGGATGATTGGCCTGGCGGAGTCGGCGGGCGAGTCGGACAAGGTGTCGCGGCTGAAGCTGCGTCGCGCGCAGTTGCTGCAGGGCACGCAGGACGGCAGCGCGGAGGCGGTGCAGAGCTACGCGGACATCCTGCTCCAGCGTCCCTCGGACCCGGATGCGCTCGCGGCGCTGGAGGCGATGCTGGCCTCGGGGCCCGCGCGCGAGGCGGCGGCGCGCGTGCTGGTGCCCGCGCTCGAGCGGACCAAGGACCACCGCAAGCTCGTGGCCACGCTGGATGTCCTGGCGGAAGTGGCGAAGGACGACGCGGCGCGGGTGCAGGTGCTGCGGCAGGCCGCGCAGGTGCATCTGGCGCACCTGCGACAGCCGGAGCTGGCGTTCGCCGCCCTGGCGCGGGCCCTGCGGCTGGCGCCGGGCGACGCGGGACTTCGCTCCACGGCGCGTCAGGCGGCGGAGGACGCGGACTCGGTGGACAGCTACGCGGAGATCCTCGCGGAGCTGGCGGAGGAGGGCGATGTGGGCCCCGCGCGCGGCGCGCTGCTGCGCGAGCTGGCCGAGGTGCAGGAGAAGAAGCTCGACGACAAGGCGGGCGCGGTGAAGGCGCTGCGTGCGTTGCTGGCCCTGGAGCCGGGCAACCTGGACAGCCTCCGTGCCTTGCAGCGTCTGCACCGCGCGGGCGAGGAGTGGGCCGCGTTGGCGGAGGTGCTGGAGAAGCTGGCCGCCGCGTCGCCGGAGCCCGCAGAGCAGCTCGCGTTCCTGCGCGAGGCCGCGCTGCTTCACGAGACGCGCCTGTCGGACCTGGAGAGCGCGTCAGAGGCGTGGCGGGCGATTGCTGAGCGCGACTCGGCCAGCCGTGAGGCCGCGGCGACGTTGGACAGGCTCTACACGGAGCTGGAAAAGCACCAGGACCTGGCCTGGGCGCTGGCGCTGCGCCGCAACCAGGAGGGGCAGAGCCCGCAGGGACGAGAAGTCTCCTTCCGGCTGGCGGAGCTGCAGCGCACGGTGCTGGACGACCCGAACGCGGCGCTGGGCCTCTACAAGCGCATCCTCTCCGAGGACTCCGGTCACCCGGGCTCGCGCGCCGCGCTGGAGGCGTGGGTGAAGGCGGCGGTGCCCGCCAGTGGCGCCGCGCTGGAGGTGCTGGACCCGGTGCTCGCGCAGGTGGGGGACCATGCCAGCCGCGTGGCGCTGCGCGAGGCGCGGATGGAGTCGGCCCTCACGGTGGAGAAGATCCTCCTGTCCGGGGAGATTCGCCGAATCTACGAGCGCGACATGCGCCAGCCGTCGCTGGCCTTCATGTCGGCGGTGAAGTCCTTCGCGCAGGGGTTGGACCGGGAAGGCGTGCGTCCCGACCTGGAGCGCCTGGCGCGTGAGACGGGCTCGCACGAGGTGCTCGCGGAGATCTACGAGTCCGCGGCGGTGGAACTCACGCAAGGCGACCCGGCGGCGTTGGAGCTGCTGCGCCGCGCCGCGGAGATTCGCGAGTCGTTGGATCAGCCCGAGGAGGCCGCGCGCCTCTGGAAGAACCTGCTCGCGGACGCTCCGCAGGACCGTCAGGCGCTGGAGGCGCTGTCCCGGCTGTACGAGAAGGGCCAGAACGCCAAGAGCCTCTCCGAGGTCTACACCCGCCAGGCCCAGCTCTCCCAGGACGCGGAAGAGCGCGTCGGGCTGTTGCTCAAGGCGGGCGAGGCCTACGCCAACGCGGGCGAGGACGCGCGGGCCGTCGAGACGTACCGCTCCGCGCTCGCGCTGCGAAGGGTGCCCGAGGGGTTGCTCGCGCTGGAGAAGCTGTACGCGAAGGCGCGGCGGTTCGTGGAGCAGGCGGACGTGCTGGAGCAGCTCGCCGAGGGCGCCGCGGATGACGCCGCGCGACGGGGCTGGCTGCTGAAGCGCGCGCAGTTGCTCGAGAAGGAAGTGGGCCCGACGGAGGCGCTGCCGGTGTATCGCCGGCTGCTGGAGCTGGCGCCCGGTGACGGCCAGGTGGTCGCGGGCCTGGAGCGCCTGATGGCGCACGACGGGCCCCGCGTGGAGGCGGCGCGTCTGCTGGAGCCCGTCTATCGCGGCCTGAACGACACGCGAAAGCTGGTGGAGGTGCTGGAGGTGCTGTTGCACGGCGTCGCGCCGGAGCGGCGGCTGGAGCACATCCAGGAGATCGCCACCCTGCGCGAGGCGCTGGGGCAGACCTCGCTCGCGTTCGTCGCGCGGCTGCGGGCCTTCAACGAGTTCCCGCAGGAGACCTCCGTGCGGGACGAGCTGGAGCGGCTGGCGGCCGACTCCGGTTCGTTCGAGGAGGTCGCTGGCGCCTACGAGGACCAGCTGGAGCGCGACACACAGGAGCCGCTCGCGGGCGACTTGTGGCGACGACTGGCGACGCTCTACGACAACCGACTCAAGCGCTACGACCTGGCGGTCCGGGCGCTGGAGGAGGTGAGCCGGAGGGACCCGAAGAACAAGTCGGTGCTGGAGTCCATCTCCCGAGTCCACCGTCGCACCGGCGCGCACCGTGAGCTGGCGCTCGTCATGCGGCGCCAGGTGGCGGCGGAGCCGAACGCGGCGTCGCAGGTGAACCTCCTGTTCGAGCTGGCGCACCTCGCCGAGGAGACGCTGGCGGACAAGGCGCTGGCGGCGCAGGCGTACCGCGATGTCCTGGCGCTGCGGCCGGAGAACGCGAACGCCATCAAGCTGCTGGGCCGCGTGCTGGCGGACATGGAGCGCTGGCCGGAGCTGGCGCAGCACATCGAGCGGGAGACCCAGCTCGCGGACGCGCGGGGCGCGCAGGAAGAAGCCTCCGACCTGCGCGTGCGCCTGGGCCGGCTGAAGTTCTCGCGCCTGGATGACCCGCGCGGTGCCCTGGAGCTGTACCAGGCGGTGCTGGCGCGCCGGGCGGGACATGCGGGCGCGGTGGGCGCGCTGGAGGAGATGGCCCGCTCGGAGAGTCCGCTGCGAGGCGCCGCCGCCAGCACGCTGGAGCCGGTGTTCGTCGCGGTGGGCAACCACCTGAAGCAGGTGGAGATGCTGGAGTCCCGCGTGTCGGCGGAGGCGGTGCCGCAGGAGCGCGCGGCGCTGTTGCGTCGCATCGCGGAGATGTATGCCGGCCCGCTGGAGAACGCGGAGATGGGCTTCCTGGCGGCGACTCGCGCATTGCGCGAGCTGCCAGACGACCTGCGCTCGTTGGAGCTGTGCGCGTCGCTGGTGGACCGGGCCGAGGCTCCCGAAGAGCTGGGTGCGGTCATCATGGAAGTCGCCCCCAAGGCAGGTGACGCCGCGCGGGCCGAGCTGTACCGGACCCTGGCGCGACTGCAGACGGACCTGGGCGAGCCCTCCGAGGCGCTGACGTCGTGGAAGCGCGTGTTGGAGCTGCGTCCCACGGACACCGAGGCGCTGGATGGCACCGTGCGCCTGGTGGCCTCGCAGGGCAAGCCGACGGAGCTGCTGGAGGTGCTGCGCCGTCAGCTCGCCGTGGCCGAGGAGCCGGCCCGCCGCGCGGCGGTGCTCTTCCAGATTGGACATCTGCAGGAGGAGCAGCTCCAAGACGCGCTCGGTGCGTTGGCGACGTTCCGGCGACTGCTGGAAATCAAGCCGGACGACATGGCCGCGCTGGAGCGGATGGAGGCGCTCTGCCAGAAGCAGGAGCGCTGGCCGGAGCTGGCGGACGTGCTGGCCCGCCGCATCGCGCTGATGCCACCGGAGGCGGGGCTGGAGCTGAAGTTCCGGCTGGCCACGGTGCGCGAGACGCGACTGTTGGACAGGACGGGCGCGCTGGCGCTGTACGGCGAGGTGCTGACGGTGCAGCCCAACCATCCCGGCGCGGTGGGCCGGATGGAAGGCCTGGTGACGCGCGAGCCGCAGAACCTGCTCGCCGTGGAGACCCTGCTGCGGGCCTTCCGCGCGAGCGGCGACGTGCCCCGGCTGGCGCAGGTCATCGAAACGCGCGTGGGCGTGTCCGCGGACTCGTTCGAGCGCAAGGCGCTGCTGGGCGAGCTGGCTACGCTGCGTGAGTCGCAGGGCGAAGTGGAGCTGACGTTCCTGGCCCTCTTCCGCGCCTTCAAGGAGGACCCGAACGACGGCGAGGTGCGCCGGCGTCTGGAGAACGCGACGGACGCGTCCGACAGCTATGACGAACTGGTCGCCGCGTACGAGGAGGCCCTGCCTCGCGTGGCCGAGGCCGCTGACGCCGCTCAGGTGTGCTTGAAGCTGGGCCAGTTGCTGGAGTCGAAGCTGCGCGACTCCGACCGCGCGGTGTCGTACTACGAGCGGGCGCGCACGCTGCACGTCGCGGTTCAGGGACGGGCGCTGGTGGCGTTGGACCGCCTGTACATGGAGCTGCAGGCGTGGCCGGAGCTTGCGGGCATCCTGGAGGCGCTGGTCTCCACGTCCACCGAGCAGGTGGAGCGCGTGGGCTACCTGTTCCGCCTGGGGCAGCTCTACCAGGAGCGGCTGGACAGTCCGGACCGCGCGGCGGGGGCGTACGAGGCCATCCTCAAGCTGGAGCCCGGTCACCTGGCCTCCGCGCGACTGCTGGAGAGCATCTACGAGGGCGCCTCGGCGTCGGAGAAGCTCTACGCCATCCTCAAGCTCCAGGCCGACAAGGTCGTGGGGCCGGAGCGAGACCGCGTCCTGGCGAAGATGGCGCAGGTGTCCGCCGAGGGGCTCTCGGATTTGGGCGGCTCTATCGAGCTGTACCGCGAGCTGCTGGCGAAGAACGCGCGCAACGAGCAGGCCTTCTCCGCGCTGGAGTCGCTGTACGAGCGCGCGGACCGGCCGCAGGACCTGCGCGAGCTGCTCGAGGGACGTCTGGCGATGACGCTGGACCCTCGCGAGGTGGTGCGCCTCAACGAGCGGCTGGGGCGCGTGGTGTACCGGCTGCTCAAGCAGCCCGATGCGGCCGTGCCGTACTTCAAGGCGGCGTTGGACCGGGATGCGCGCAATCGCGCGGTGCTCGACACGCTGCGAGAGCTGTACGACGAGACGGAGCAGCGCGAGGAGCTCGTCGGCGTGCTGCGCCGGCTCATCCCCCTCCAGGAGAACAGCGAGGGCGTGAAGGCGCTGCGCCTGCGCCTGGCGGAAGTGCTGGCCGGCATGGGCCGTCGCGAGGAGTCGCTGGACGCCGCGCGCCGCGCGCTCGAGGTGGAGCCGCACCAGGTGCAGGAACTCGTCCGGGTGCACGCGCTCTTCGTCTCCCTGCGCGCGTGGAACGACGCGGTCCGCGCGCTGGAGCTCAAGGTGCAGGTGCACCTGGGCGCCGAGGAGCGTGAGCAGGCCGTCGCCACGTACGTCGAGGTGGCGGACCTGTGGGCAGGGCCGGGTGGCAAGCCCGAGCAGTCCTCGGGGGCCCTGGAGAAGTTGCTGGAGCTGGACCCGTCGAACCGCACGGCCTACGAGCGGGTGTGCGACCTGTACCGCACGTACAACGACTGGCGCGCCTACGCGACGGCGGTCGACCGCTACATGCCCCACTTCGTCACGGACGAAGAGAAGATGGCCGCGCTGCGCGAGCTGGCCCGGGTGCAGGAAGAGCGGCTGGGACAGAAGGATGTGGCCTTCCTGGCGCTGTGCCGCGCGTTGCAGCTCGATGCCTCGGACGACTCGCTGCGCGAGGAAGTGGAGCGCCTGGCGGACGAGACGGGCAGCCACGAGGAGCTGGCCGCCGTCTTCGAAGAGGTTGCGGACGAGCTGCCTCGCGGCCCGCTCGCGGAGCGGCTCTACGCCACGCTCGCGCGCGTCCATGACACGCGCCTGGACGACCCGCAGGCCGCGGAGGCCGCGTTCCGGAAGATTCTCGAGTTCGACCCGACCAACGCCACCGCGCTGGACGGACTGGCCGCTGTCTTCCACCGTCGCGGCCAGGAGCGCGAGTACGTGGTGGCGCTGGAGCAGAAGCTCGAGGCCGCCGGTTCCATCGAGCAGCGCAAGGGCATCCTGAAGGAGATTGCGCGCGTCTGGGACGAGAAGCTGGAGGACCCGTCGGAGGCCGCCAGTGCGCTCCTGCGCGCCCTGGAGCTGGAGCCGGACGCGGAGACGCTCGGTGTGCTCATCGCGCTGTACCGGCGGCAGCGCGCGTGGCGAGACGTGGCGATGGCGCTCCTGCGTGCCCGCGACCTGGCGGACACGGCCGAGGAGCGCGCGCGCATCCAGGTGGAGGTCGCCGGTGTCTTCGAGAGAGACCTCTCCGATGACGACTCCGCCGTCGCCGCCTACCGGCAGGCGCTGGAGCTGGACCCGGTCAACCGCGAGGCGCTGGAGTCGCTGGAGCGGCTGCACACCAAGCTGGACCAGCCCGCGGACCTGCTCGCCATCTACGAGCGGATGCTGGAGCTGAGCGAGGACTGGCGCGAGAAGGTCCGCGTCCTGTTCCGCAGTGCCAGCATCTGGGAGGACAAGTACCAGAACCCGGCCAACGCGGACGTGTGCGTGGAGGGTGTGCTCTCCATCGACCCGCAGAACGTCCAGGCCATCAAGGTCCTCATCCGGCTGCGCCGGGCGCAGGCGCGCTGGGAAGACCTCATCAACGCCTACGAGCGGCAGCTCTCCCTGGCCGTCAGCCCGCAGGAGCAGGCCGAGCTGTACGTGGACATCGGCAACGTCCAGTACCAGTCGCTCAAGGTGGTGGACCGGGCGGTCAACAGCTACCACGCCGCGCTCGCCGCGGACCCGGAGAGCCGTCCCGCGCTGCACGCCCTGGGCAATCTGTACGAGCGCAGCGGCAACTGGCCCTTCGCGCTGGAGATGCTCCAGAAGGAAGCGGAGCTCGCCGGCCAGTCGAAGGACGCGGTGGAGCTGTTCTACCGCCTGGGGAAGATCAACGAGGACATGCTGATGGACTCGGGCAGCGCCCGGAGCGCCTATCAGCAGGCCATCGCCATCGACGCGGGCCACCTGCCCAGCATCCGCGCCCTCAAGGGCATCCAGGAGCAGGAGAAGGACTGGAGCGGCTACGAGCAGACGTTGCGCCAGGAGGCGGAGCAGACCGAGGACCCGGCCGCCAAGGGCCGCGCCCTGCTGGATGTGGCGCGCTACCACGCGGAGACGCGCGAGGACCGCGACACGGCCACGGGCTACTGGGAAGAGGCGCTCAAGCACATCCCGGACAGCATCGAGGCCGCGCGCCCGCTGGCGGACGTCTACATCGCCCACGAGGAGTGGGCGACGGCCGAGCGGATGCTGGACATCGTCACGCGCAAGCTGTCGGAGAAGGCCATGGTGGAGAAGGACGCGGCCACCGCCGCGGACCTGTGCCGCCAGCTCTACCGACTGGGCTACGTGGCGGAGAAGCTGGGACGCCGCGACAAGGCCCTGAGCTGCTACGAGACGGCATACGAGCGTGACGCGACGTACCTGCCGGCGCTCGAGGGCTACGGAAACCTATTGGTCCAGACGCGCCGCTACGAGGGCGCGCTCAAGGTGTTCCAGACCATCCTCATCCACCACCGCGAGGAGCTCACGGACCTGGAGGTGGTGGAGGTCTACTGGCAGCTCGGTGACATCCACGCGGCGCTTGGCCAGGTGGACCGCGCGCAGAACCACTTCGAGAAGGCGCTCGCCATCGACCCGGGCCACGAGCCCACGCTGCGCGCGCTCGTCGTGTTGATGGACAAGGCGGGCCAGTTCGAGAAGTCCGCCGACCTGCGCCAGCAGCTCGTCGGTGTGCTGGAGGACGACGCCAAGGCGAAGGTGTACCTGGACCTGGGCCGCATCTCCCGCGACGAGCTGCATGACCCGTACATGGCCATCGACGCCTTCACCGGCGCGCTCAAGGTCCAGCCGGACGCGCTGGAGGTGATGGACCAGCTGTACGTGCTCCTGCGCGAGACGCGGCAGGGCCAGAAGGCCGCGGATGTGCTGGCGCGGATGCTGGCGTTGCCCGCGCTCGCTTCGGAGCCGCACAAGGCCAAGCGCGTGTGGTTCGCGCTGGGCGAGCTGCGCCGCGATGACCTGAAGGACGTGGAGGGCGCGACGCAGGCGTTCAACGCGGCCCTGGACCTGGACCCGCGCTTCGTCGAGGCGTTCAGCTCCCTGGAGGCGATGCTCGGCGGTGCCCGCCAGTGGAAGCAGCTGGAGGAGAACTACACGAAGATGCTCGGCCGGCTGCCCAAGACGCCGGAGACGCACGTGGCACGCATGGCGCTGTGGCGCGCGCTGGGTGACCTGTACCACCAGGTGCTCAAGCACCCGGAGGGCGCGGTGGCCGCCTATGGCGTGGCCGCCAAGGGGCTCCCGGACGACGCGGTGGTGCAGGAGGCCTTCGCGGACCTCGCTGGCAACATGCCCGGCAAGGAGGAAGAGGCCATCGCCGCGCTTCGTCGCGCGCTGCCTCACACGACGGACGCGCGCAAGGTGTGCGGACAGCTGGTCCGGCTGGCGGCGCTGCGCAAGGACTACGACCTGGCGTGGCTCGCGGCACAGGCCGCGTCCGGGCTCCTGGGCGAAGCGGGGGAGGACGAGAAGGAGATCCTCTCCAAGCTGGGGCCCTACGCGAAGAAGAAGGAAGTGGCGCAGCGGCCTGTGGACGACCAGCTGTGGCACACCCAGCTGTTCCACCCGAAGTCGCGTGGTCCCCTGGCGGAGCTGCTCGGACTGCTCTTCGCGAAGGCGGGCCACCTGTACGCGGTGCCCTTCACGCAGTACCAGCTCGTGCCCAAGAAGCACCGCATCGACGTGGCCAGCGCGCAGGAGTACCACGTGCACCACTACCGCTACGTGGCGCGCCTGTTGGGCATGGAGGGCGTGGAGCTGTACTCACCCTTCCTCGTGGCGACGCGTGAGCGCATGGCCAAGCGCTCCAACGAGCCCGCCCCGGAGCCGCTGGTCAACGTGGAGCTCCTCCAGACGCACCCGCCCTGCGTCCGCGTGGGTGGCAAGTACTTCGCGGAGCAGGGACAGAAGGAGGTGTACTACCTCCTGGGGCGTGCCCTCGCGCTGGCCCGTCCGGAGCTGGCCTTCGCGCAGTACGTGCCCGCGGAGCGACTGGAGGCCATCCTCCAGGCGGCCCTCAACCTCGTGGTGGGCAATGTGCGTGTCGCCGAATCCCTCCACGGCGTGGAGATGGAGCGGCGCGCCCTGGAGAAGGTCCTCACCGACGTGGACCGCGCGGCGCTCGCGAAGGCGGCGCGTGCCTGGCTGCCCACCGCGACACCTCAGTCCGTGCGTCAGTTCCTGGAGGGCGCGGAGCTCACCGCATCACGTGCGGGCCTCTTCGTCGCCGGGGAGATGGAGCCGGTGCGCCGGCTGGTCCAGGGGGAGACGGGGAGCTCGTTCCGGGTGGCGCCTCGCAACAAGCTCAAGGAGTTGCTCGTCTTCGCGACGTCCGAGGAGCTTCACAACCTGCGTGTGGCTGTTGGCACACACGTGGAGGTGCAGGTTCGTCGATAGCACGATAGAACCCCGAGAAGGGTTCACGCGTTGATGAGCGACCGGGCGGTCAAGGCACTGATCCTTGACCCCTCCAGTGGGCACTTCTACGATTCCGACGGGATTTTTCCCGTCATTTCCGAGGCTTGCGGAAGAGATGCGTTTCGTCTGTGACAGCTGCCGCGCGCAGTACATGATCAGCGACGACAAAGTGGGCCCCAAGGGGGTCAAGGTTCGTTGCAAGAAGTGCGGCCACAACATCACCGTGCGCCCAGCGGGCGCTGCGGCGGGGAAGGATTCCCCGTCGGAGCCCGCGACTTCTTCCGCCCCTGCCTCCGCCTCGAACGGCGCGAGCACTCCGAGCAAGGAGGCCGAGTCGTCATCGTCCTCCTCGCTGCCCGCCACGCTGGGGACTCCGCCGGAGGGCGGGCTCTTCACCGACGTGGAGGAGGACGAGATTGGAGCCGTGTTCGACCAGGTCCTCAGCTCCGGCACGCACAAGATTCCGACGGGCGAGGCCCTCGGAGAGGCCGCGGCGCGCGACGCCACGGCGGAGAACGTGCGCAAGCTGGCCGAGGCCGAGGACGAGCCCGACAAGGAGGAGGCGAAGCCCCAGGCCTCTTCGCACGACTGGTATGTGGCCATCGACGAGAAGCAGGTGGGACCGCTCTCTGTCGAGAAGGTAAAGGACGCCTGGGACCGCGGCGAGGTGGGGCCCGACAGCCTCTGCTGGCGCTCCGGCTTCAGCGACTGGATTCCCCTCTCGGAGACGGCGGAGCTGGCGTCGGTGCTCGCCCCGCGTCCGTCGAAGCCGACCATCGTCGCGCCGGAGCCGGTGTCGGGCACTTCGCCCACGGTTCAGTCCGGGCCGGTGCAGTCCGCGTTCAGCGCGGGCAAGGCGTCCAAGAACGACAGCTCGCCCCCTGCGTCTGCCTCCCACGAGGCGCCGGCGGGATGGAAGCCCTCCGCTGCCAGCGTCTTGGCCTCGCTGGTGAAGGAGGAGAATGACGCGTTCTCCAAGCCTCCGCCGACGCCCGCGCCTCCGCTGGGCCGCGAGCCCGTGTCCCAGTCGCGCCTGCTCGATGTGCCCATGCCTCCCCCGGAGCCGGTGTCTTCTCCGTCGCTGATGGGGGCGAGCGCGGCCATGGCCGCGCAGATGACGCAGCCTCAGGCCCAGCAGCCGTATCCGCATCCCCAGCAGCCCATGGCGGGCTATGGCCAGCCCGCGCAGATGCCGTATGGGCAGCAGCAGCCCGCGCACTATGCGCAGCCTGGTCCCGCGCAGTATCCGCCCCAGGGCTATGCGCCCACGTATGCGCAGCAGGGTGGCGCTTCCGCGCAGGGCGGCAAGAACCGGATGGGCCTGATGGTGGGTATCGCCATCGGGGTGCTGGGGCTTGGCGGTGGTGTCCTGGCGTTCACCATGAAGGGTGACAGCAAGGTCGAGACTCCGACGACGCCGGTGGCCGCGCCGCCTGTCGCGGCGGCGCCTCCGCCTGTCGCGGCTCCCGTGAATCCTCCGCCCGTGGCCGCGCCCGTGCAGATGCCTCCCGCCGTGGTGGCGGGAGCTCCTGCTGGCATTGCCACGCCTCCTCCGGTCGCGGCTGGAACGCCCGATGCGGCGAACCCGGCGGTGGCCGCTGGAGCGCCGACGCAGCCCGTGGCGACACCCCCGCCCGCGGTCGTCGCGCAGGCGCCGGTGGTGGCCACGCCTCCGGTGGAAGCGGCGAAGCCGCTCGACTCCGCCGTGGCGAAGGTGGAGCGTCCGTCAACACCTCGCAAGCCGAGTGGTTCCTCGTCTTCGGGCCGCAGGGAAGAGCCCGAGGAGCGGCCCGTGGCGCGTGCGGAGCGGCCCGCGGCGAGCGATGGCGACGACGACTTCGACGAGCTGTTCGGTACGAAGAAGCCGAAGGCCGAGGCCAAGCCCACCGAGACGCGGCCCACCGCCTACATTCCTCCCGAGCCGGGGGGCGGTGGTGTGCGCGACACGCTCCAGCGTTCCGACATCATGGAGGTGGTGCTGAACAACAAGCCCGCCATCGTGAAGTGCGTGAACGAGCAGAAGAAGAAGGACCCGATGTTGAGCGGCAAGCTGGTGATGCGGTGGACCATCCAGACGAGCGGCAAGACGGCGAACGTCACCTGCAAGACGGATGAGTACCGCACCACGTACATGGCGAGCTGCATCTCGGGGCTCATCAAGAGCTGGGCGTTCCCTCGTCACAAGAAGCAGGGCGAGCCCATCGACTTCCCGTTCACCTTCTGATCGGGCGAGGGTGGTTCCGGGTCCAGTGCGACACGTGGGTCGCACTTGGGCCCGTGTGAGTGTTCGCTTTCGTGAGGGCTGAATTTCCGCGAGGGCAGTGCGTCGGTGGACGTGTCGACACTCGTTGACACGTCAGGACGGGCGGGACTAAAGCCGAGCCGCTCGCATGGACGTCGGGGTCTGAAGTCAGTGGCCGGAGGCCCCCAGAGAGACGTTCCAAGCAGACTCACGGAGGGATTCTCAACATGCAGCTTCGCAAGATGATGCTGGTGCTCACGGCGCTGGGCGCGATGAGCGGTTTGATGGCCGGTTGCGGTGACGACGAGCCGGGGAGCTCGCTCTGCACCTCGAACGACGAGTGCGCTGGCACGGAGATCTGCCATCCGGACGCGGGTGTCTGTGTGACGACGTGTGATGTTGGCGCCGACTGTCCGGACTCCGCGAAGACGTGCGCGCCCCTGGGCGGCACGAGCAGCGAGGCCAACACGCGGATCTGCCAGTGCTCCACGGACGTGCTCTGCAACGGCGGCGCGGACTCCGAGACGACCGACATGGTCTGCTCCGACCTGGATACCGTTTGCGTGCCGAAGTGCGACTCGAACGATGACTGTGGCACCGGTCGCGTGTGCGACACGGCGTCCGGCCAGTGCGAGGAGGACGACACCACGGGCGGGACGTGCACGGGCACCGGCCAGAGCAGCTGCAGCTACGGCCAGTTCTGCAGCAGCGGTACCTGCACCGAGGTTCCGGCGCCCACCTGCGCGAACTTCACGCCTGCCCAGGGCGGCAAGCAGCCGATCTGGACCATCTCCGACACCGGTCCGATCATCTACGACATCACCCAAGTCTCCTTCGGCCAGGACTCGTTCTGTGGCTCGGGACCTGGTACCACTGGCATGACCGCGAAGGCCCGCGTCCGCGCGTACCAGCCCGCGACTGGCACGGCGACCTTCCCGGCCCAGGCCAGCGGTCTCCCTGGCCTGTTCTATGTGCGCGTCGATGGCACTGAGCTTGATGGCACCAAGTCTATTCGTCCGTCCGAATACTCCACGTCGAATGCTGGCAAGAACGCGGAGTTCATCATGAGCTTCTGCCCCAGTTCCACGGCGACGACGCTGTCCATTGGCCTGTACTTCACCAATGGCAACGAGATCTGCGCTCAGCTCAATCGCTAGGTCGCGGAGCGTAACCTTCTCGTCGGTTGTGCGGCGAGAATGAGCACGGAGCCTCATCCTTCCCAAGGGTGGGGCTTCGTGCGTTTGGAATGTCCAACTTCATCATTTCGGGCCAGGGAAGGGGACGTGAATAAGGCCTCTCCAGCCCCGTTTGAATGAGTGACGGCGCTTGGCGCCAGATGACGGAAGAGAAGGAGACCTCGATGAGTTATCGTTTTGCTGCGCTGTGTGTCGCCGCTTTTGCAACGCATGCCTTGGCTGAGGACTCTGCCATCGGTCGCGAAGTTCGCCTCGAGTGCCCTGCGGGAACCGTGCAGAAGGGCAGCCGAGTGAGCAAGGACATGGGGGTCTACTGCGTGAAGGCGGGCTCCACTCCCCAGAAGCCCGCCCTGCATGGACCCTACGTGGCCTTCTGGGCTAGCGGTCAGAAGCAGTCCGAGGGGCAGTACAAGGATGGTTTCCGCTCGGGTCACTGGACCTTCTATGACGCCAACGGCGTGAAGACCGGGGAAACCCAGTTCGAGAACAACGACTACCACGGCCAGCGGGTGGAGTATTTCCCCAACGGCGCCAAGAAGGTGGAGCAGACCTGGGTGAAGGGGAAGCGCGAAGGCGTCGAGGCGACCTACACCGAGAACGGGAAGAAGGTCTCCGAGGTGCAGTACTCGGCGGACAAGCCGCTGGCCTCCAAGTAGCCCTTTCGTTACTTCCCTGCAGGACCCGAGGCCCTCACTCAATCGGAGCGAGGGCCTTTCTTGCCTCTCCAGAGGGCTTTCCCGAACTGCTTCGCTCGGATAGGAAGATTGGCGTGAAGGCCCCGACCCTAACTCCCGTTCTCCCCGACATCCCCGTTCGCACGGTCGCCGAGATGGGCATTCGCGAGCTTGAGCGCATCCGCCTCATCTTGCGAGGGGGCTCGGTGATCGACTGGCGGCGAATGCACTTCCAGGCCCGGGAGGAGGTCGACCGGTTCCTCCGTCTCTGCCAACTCGATGTCTCCCGCCCCTATGACGAGGCCTGGGCCCGCCTCGTCCTGTCGGAGGCCGTGGCGTACCTTCGGAAGACCTTCAACTACCGAGTGGCGGACGCGGTCGCCAAGCCCGAGGAGATTCACGACCTCTTCCTGCTGGCCTCCGGAGCGAAGGGGAATGCCCGGCACCGACGCATCGCCTGTGTCGTGTTGAAGGTGATGCACGTCATCCAGCACATCGAGGGAAGAGACCTCCTCTTTCGCCTGGCCATCTCAGAGGCGGAGCTGGCGGAGTTGGTGATGGAGAAGGTGCTGAGCGTCGCGCGTGAGATGCAGGAGAAAGGGCTGCCCGTGGTGGAGTTCGCGCACTCCATCAAGACGCAGGACTCGCTGGTCACCAAGCTGCTCGCGAAGAAGGAAACCGTAGCGGCCCAGGTCTATGACCGGACCCGGTTTCGTGTGGTGACGCGGTCCCGCCAGGACTTGCTTCCGGTCTTGTATTACCTCACGCAACGCCTGTTTCCCTTCCATCTCGTCGTGCCTGGGCAGACCGAGAACACGCTGCTTCCCTTCAAGAGCGTGTTGGAGGAGTACCCGCATTTCGAGCAGTTCATTCCGAACCTCCACCTGGACAGGAACTACGAAGACCGCGAGGACCGGAGCGGCAACACCTTCTCTGGCAGCAGCTATCGCGCACTCAACTTCGTGGTGGATATCCCAGTGCGAATGGATGCCTATCTGCCGTTGCCTGAAGAGGACACGCGGCCACGGAAGGGCCGCGTCGTCATCTCACTCGTGGAGTTTCAGATTGTCGACGCGGAGACCGCGCGACAGAACGAACTCGGTGAGAACTCGCATGAGGCCTACAAGCGCCGCCAGAAGAAGCGAGTCCTCAAGCGGCTCAGCCAGGGCCTCGTGGTGCCGAAGCGCGGACAGTGACAGCGCAAGTCAGCTCACTGGTTGTGTCTGAAGACAAAAACGTCTGAAGACGCTTCAGTGATTTCATGCCATGCAACCATGGCATGACCGGCGGCGTTGAATGCCAGGGAAGGGTTGAATCCGCCTGTGCTCGTGCCTGACTGGGCACTGAGGGGAGGCCCGAGCCTTGTCCACTGTTCGCCGTCCCACCGGCTGACCACGACGACTCGCTCAGGAGAAAGGAATCCGCTCCATGCGACCACGGGACTCCCCTGCTGGTCGATACCGAGAGAAGGTGCCTCGTTGGAGGTGAGGCTTCCGTTGGGCTTGTTCCCCAGGATGTTCCAGTGGCTTCCGTTGTGATGGGCCACGAAGATGTCGCCGCTCGTACTCGACTTGGGAGCTTCGACCCAAGCGACATACGGATTGCCAGCACCATCTACCTTGATTGAAGGCGTCGATGCGGTGCTGTGATCGGGGTTGAAAATCAGAGGGGCGCCAATGGGAATCCAGTGGTCCTTCAGCACCGTGACGCCACGATACTCCGAGGTCTGGGAGCCGATGATGGCTGTATACGCCGCGAAGATGGAACTCGAACCATAGGTCGTGACGGCGACGTTCCATCGTTGGAGTTCTTCGCTGGGGAACGATGCATGCGAATCTGCCCAGTTCGTGCCTCCTGGTTGGAGGTTGAAGCCGGCGATCTGGTTGGAAGTCCCGTTGTAGAAGTCAGCATACACATGGAGTTTCCCATCCCCATCCACGGCAGATGAAGCCCGGTCACGCGCGGCGCTTGTGCTGGGGCTGAGTGCCGGAAACTCCGGAAGGGACAGCCATTCGGTGCCGGTCCACCGCCGACCATAGAGGTTTATATGTATTCCATTGGGCAATAGCTCTTCCCAGATGATGATAGGGGCGTTTGTGCCATCGATAGACAGTGTTGGACGTCTTGCGTGAGTGCCGCTGTCGGGCATGGCGCTCAATGCTGTCCCGAGAGGCAGCCATTGCACACCGTCCCATCTGGCCACATGGATGTTCTTCGTCACTCCATCGGACTCCGACCACGCGATGACCGGCGCTCCGTCGGTTCCCACCTTCATCACCACGTTCTCCGCGGACGTGTTTCCGGGATACGCGCTGATGGCTCCGCCCATGGGGAGCCAGTAGGGCACAGTGAAGCTCCAGACCCCCGAGGCCACCAACGAATTGCCCGCGAGATCCGTGAGGGGATTTTCGGTCGTCCCCAGTCTCACGCTCACAGTGCTCGACACAGGCAACGGAGACAGAGGTGTAAGCGTGAGCGTGCGACCATCAGACGACAACTCCACCGAAGCGGCGAGGGCGACCCCTTCATTGCCAATGAGGCCTACGTTCGAAGTCATCACACTCGAAGCCCTCAGCGGCTCGCTGAAAGTTGCCTGGACTGTCGTGTGGACGCTCACCTGGGTCGCACCCCGAGTGGGGGTCCACGTCGCAACCTGAGGCGCGGTACGGTCCACCACCACGGTCCGGGTGACGCTCGTGAACGTCCCGCCGCCTCGTGTCGCACGGGCCGATAAGAGCTGCTCTCCCTCGAGCTCTCCCCCCGTGTCCCACGCATAGGTATACGGCGGGGCCGTCCACGAGGTGAGCACGGTGCTCCCCTTCAACAACTCCACGGTCTCCGGCTGGCCGCCCTCCACGGAGACCTCCACCGACAGGCTCCCGTTGACCGAGCTGAGGGACATGGAGGGAGAAACCCAGGACACCGCCAGCTCACCCAGGGGAACGACGGTCAGCGAGACGACCTGCTCCCGGCTGACTGCCCCGGCGATTCCTCTCACCGTGAGCGCAACCGGCCCAGGGGCAACGCTCGCTGCGACGGTGACGTTCAACGTCCCCAGGTTGCCCGTGGTCGGAATGGTCACCGCCGGCGCCGAGATACCCAGCGGCGGGTTGACCAGTGCAATCGATACGATTCCACCGAAGCCCTGCTTGCGGACCAGGTTGACCTGGAAGCTCTTCGTTCCACCCTGGAGGACCGAGTCCTCGGTAGGGCTGACTCCCAGCTCGAAATCAGGTGACTGGGCTCCACCCCCATCCGGCGTCGAGCCTCCGTCAGGGACTGTACCTCCCGCATCGGGTGGCTCCGGCGGGTCCACGATGTCCGGAACATCGATGCACCCAATCCACAGGAAGACAGCGACAAGGGGGACGGAGAGGCGAAGTCGATTCGTCATGAAAGAAGCCACTGTGCAGGGTGCGTTCCACGCGCAGGCCCCCTCTGGAGAGCCCGGCCCGGCACCCAGAGGCCTACCACGACCGCGTCAGGCCCGGTTCCCCTCAGCCAGTGGGGCCCCCGGCAGCCCGTCCGTCGCCATGGACCTCCATCCGTGAACCGCAACACCCCGTGAAACGAGAAGCCCGCGCCCCTCGGACTCCTCCGAGCAGCACGGGCTTCACCGTCGTCATGAGCCTGGAGGACGGACCTGGTCCTACTTCTTCTTCCGGTTCTTCTTCTTGTTGTCCTTCTCGCGCTTGCGGCGCTCCTTGATGGCGTCGCGGTCCTCGGGCTTCCCGCCGGCGGCGGGCGGGGCGTAGCCCATGAGGCGCGCCTTCGCCATGGCGGCCTGGCCCATGGGCGGCGTGTAGCCGGGCGCCACCTGCGGCAGCTGCATGGGCATCCCCATGCCGGGCATGCCACCGCTCATCATCTTCTCCATCATCTTCGGGTCGCCACCGAACATGCTGGAGAGGTCCATGTTCCGCATCTGCGACAGCTGCCCCAGCTGCTTGAAGCCAGGGATTCGGCCCAGAAGGCCCGGGTTCTGGCCGATGCTCCCCATCACCTGCTGCATCATCCCGAACTTCTGCAGCAGCTCGCGCACGTCCTCCGGCTTGCGACCGCTGCCCTTGGCGATGCGGCCAATCCGGCTGGAGTTGATGAGGTCCGGACGCAGGCGCTCCTTCTCCGTCATCGAGTCGTACATCGACTCAATCTTGGTCAGCTCCTTCTCGTCCGGGTTGAGCTGGTCGGTGAGGTCGCCGAAGAGGGGGAACTTCTCCAGCAGGTCCTTGAGCGGACCCATCTTCCGCACCATGCGGATCTGCTCGACGAAGTCCTTCATCGAGAACTGGCCGGAGAGCAGCTTGCGCGCGTCGTCCTCGGCCTTCTTCTCGTCGACGACCTTCTCGAAGTCCTTCATCAGGCCGACGATGTCGCCGAACCCGAGGATGCGACCGGCGAGGCCCTCCGGGCGGAACTCCTCCAGCTTGTCCATCGACTCGCCCATGCCGAGGAACTTGATGGGCTTGCCGGTGACTTCCTTGATGGAGAGCGCCGCGCCGCCGCGAGCGTCGCCGTCCAGCTTCGTCAGGATGAAGCCATCCAGGCTCAGGCGCCGGTCGAACTCGGCGGCCGTGCGCACGGCGTCCTGACCAATCATCGCGTCGCACACCAGGAGGATGTTGTCCGGGTGGACGTTGGTCTTGATGGACTCCAGCTCGTTCATCAGCGCTTCGTCGATGGCGAGCCGACCGGCGGTGTCGATGATCACCACGTCGCACTTCTGCTCGCGCGCGGCGGCATAGCCTCGGCGGGCCAGCTCGGGTGGCTGCACGCCGGGCTCGTGGTAGACGGGCACCTTGAGCCGCTCACCCAGCACCTTGAGCTGATCCACGGCGGCGGGGCGGTAGATGTCCGCGGCGACGAGCAACGGCTTGCGCCCCTGCTGGAGCAGCCGGTTGGCGAGCTTCCCGGCGGTGGTCGTCTTACCGGAGCCCTGGAGACCGACCATCATGATGCCGGAGAGCTGCCCCTTCGGCTTGAGGTTCAGGCTCGTGTCGACCGGCCCCATCAGCGCCTCGAGCTCGTCGTGGCAGATCTTGATGAAGTGGTCCATCGGGCTGACCTTGCGCTTCTGGCCCGAGGCATCGGTGATGGTCGTCTGAACGAGCTCGCCGACCGCCTTCTCGCGGACGCGGGCGACAAACTTCTTCACCACGTCGAAGGCGACGTCGGCCTCGAGGAGCGAGACGCGGATGTCGCGCAGCGACTCGTCGACCAGCTCGGGGGTGAGCTCGCTCTTGCCGGCGAGGCGGTTCTTGGCGGCGCGGAAGCCCTTGGTGACGGTCTCAAGCATGGGGGGCGCTTTATAACAGGGGGAAGGTGGGATGCGACCGTGGAGCGCATCCCGGACGTCGAAGAGTGGAGAGCCGGGCACCCGGCCCCACCCGCCCGGGGTGGCCCTGGGCACGGACCCCAAATTCATCAACGCTCTTGAGGGGTTGGAGCATCCCCAGCCGCCCGGATGCAGGACTGGGGGGCAGGGGAGCCTCCTCCCCGGGCCCTGGATGGCCATGCCGCCCCCCTTGGGCGAAGCCATCCCAGCCCCGCCCCCATGGACCCTCGCCGGGCCGCGTCGCAGGCCCCCGGGCTCAGTCGGCGGAGAGCAGGTCCGCCTTGGGGTACTCGCGGACGTACTTGAGGAAGCCGAGCAGCGTCCTGTCCGCCTCGACCATCACCCCTTGTCGGAACTGGATGGTCTGCAGCACTCCCTCATCGTCATCGAGGAAGGCCTGCATGAACTTCGCGGCGCGCAGCAGGCGAGGCGCGTCCTTGAGGAAGCTCATCATGGTGCCGCTGACGAGCGCGAACTGCTCCGTGCGGGTCGGCGGCCGGCCCTTGTTCTTTCCTTCCTTTCGCGGCACGCCCGCGAGCAGGTAGGCCCGCGTTCCGCCGCCCGGAATGCGCGTGCCGGTGAACATGCCGAAGATGGGACCCGAGGGTGTGCGCGAGATGGCGGAGAACGTGTTGGTGCCCGTCACCCGGTTCCAGTTCTCGACCTTCAAGCCGTCGCGGGTGGTGTAGTGCACGTCGTGCTCGAGGACGTAGTCCGAGCTGTTCATGTTGATGGGCCCCTCGATGATGCCCAACTCGTGCAGCGTGTGCAGGTGCTGGTAGTCGTGGGAGTTGCACACCATGACCCAGGGCGGGACGGGGAAGCCCGCCTCGTGCACCTTGACGCCGTAGAGCAGGTCGCTCTCTTCGTAGCCGCGCACGCCCGGCACGTCGAACAGCGGCTTCTCCCCGTTGAAGGCCCAGACCAGGCCCCACTTCTCCGCCGTAGGAAAAGTCTGCATGCGAGCGCGGTCGGGAATCTTGCAGCCCACGGGAATGCGGGTGCACACGCCGTCCTGGTTGTACTGCCAATGGTGGAAGGGGCAGCGCACCTCGTCGCCGACCACGTCACCGATGCTCAGGTCGGCGCCAAGGTGACTGCAATAGGCGCTCATCACCTGTGCCTTCCCGTTCTGTCCTCGAAAGGCAATCACCTTCCCATCCAAGAACCCACGGCCGACAATCTTGCCGGGCTTGAGCTCTCTCGAAAGACAGACGGCGTACCAGTTCTGGTGATAGCCGATGCCGGGGCCTTCGAGGATGGGACGCGAGTCACGGACCGCGGGTTCAGTGGCGGGGCGCATCAATGCCGTCATGGGGACCTCTGGGGGTGTGGGGAGGGAAAGATTGCTTGCCGTGGGTCCTCGGCGAAGGCGCGCAGCAGGGTGTGGAGCTCTCGGGCCCAGCCCGTGACGGTGGCCGCGTCGATGCGGTCGCTGTCGTGGATGAACTCTCCGCGCAATCCCATCGGGGTCTCTTCCAGATACAGGGTGAGGTCGAGCAGCGCCGTGTCGTGCGCGAGCGCCAACGGGGTCGCCTTGAGCGCGAACAACCCGGGTTGAGGCGCGATGCTCTTGAAGACGAGCATCACGTCGGGAGTCGGGCCTCCAATGGCCTCAGGCGGAACGTCCGGATGGGCATAGGCCCCTAGCGCGACGGCCCGCGCATGGGTGAGCAGCTCACGGAAGCTCGGTGAGCCTTCAGGGCGCAAGCGCAGCGCCAAGGTGTTGAGGAACGTCCCGACGAGCGGTTCCAGGTCCGTGTGGCCACGGTTCGCGGCCGGTGTGCCGATGAGCAAATCTCTCTGTCCACAGGCTCGGGCCAGGAGCACGTACAGCGAGGACAGCAACACCATGAAGAGGGTGCACCCCGCCTGTTGTCCCACCGCGCGCAGTCGCTCGACGAGGTCCTGCTCCACGCGGAAGTCCACGGAGCCCCCGAGGTAGCGCCGCTGTGCCGGTCCACTCGAACCCGAAGGCCACTCCAGTCGGGGCGGAGGGTCCGCGAGCTGCTGCTTCCAGTACCCGAGCTGCCGCGGAAGGACTTCGTCCACGAGCCAGCGCCGTTGCCAGCGCGCATAGTCCGCGTACTGGAGGCGCAGGGGCGCGAGAGGGCAGGGCTCGCCCCCGAGGAAGGCCGCGTAGAGCACCGTCAGCTCATGCACCAGCGCTCCCCGAGAGGCGCCATCCACCACCGTGTGGTGCATCATCATCACCATCACATGGCTCTGCTCGGAGAGGAGCAGGAGCCAGGCGCGGAACAGCGGGCCCTGGGCCAGGTCGATTCGTCGCCGTTGCTCGTCATGGAGGAGCCGTCGCACAGCCTCCTGCTGTGCCTCCGCGTCGAGCGTCCGCAGGTCCACGGGCTTCAATACCGTCAGTCCCGGAGGTGCGATGACCTGGACGGGCGTGTCTTCCTGAAGCGCGAACGCCGTTCGCAGCACCTCGTGACGCTCGACGAGCGTGGCCACGGCCCAGGTCAGCGCATCCCGGTCGAGCGGCCCGTCCAACCGCATGGCGAAGGTGGCGATGTGGGCCGGAGCGAGGCCTGGCTCCTGGACTTCCGCCCGCCACAGCCGCTCCTGGGTGAGCGACAGCGGCGGCGGACCGTTTCGAGGCAGCGGCTCCAGGCGAGTGGACTCCGGGGCCCCTCGCGCCTGGTGGAGCAGCTCCAGCAGGCGAGGCTTGTGCTCCACGAGCGCGGAGCGGAGCGTCGCGTCCACGACGCCGTCTCGCGCGCGGACGCGCAGGTGCGGGCCCTCCGCCCAGAGCTGGACGTGGCGCTCCGTGAGGCTCGAGAGGAGCTGCTCCAGGTTCACAGGGTCAGCTCACTCATTCCCGGCGTGGACTCCGGCGCCAGCGACGGTGTCGCAGCGAGCTGATTGACGGTGAGCTGCTGCTGAGTGAGCTCCGCCAGCTCCTGGAGGCTCGCGCCGCCGATGAATTTCGAGAGGGGCAGGTCCACGCCCAGCGCGTTCATCAAGTGGTTCTTCAGCTCGATGGCCATCAGCGAATCGAGGCCCAGCTCGGTGAGCGGCCGCTCCGGCGCCAGTCGTGATGGGTTCTTGATGCGCAGCACCTTGGCCAGACGCTTCTGGAGGTCGGTCACCAGCCGTCGGCGGGCTTCCACGGGGGAGACCTCCGACAGCTCGCGGAGCAGGGCATCGTCCCGGGCGGAGGCCTTCGCGCCGCCGCCGCCCTCCCGTGCGACGAGCGCTGACAGCAGGAGCGGCACTGCCCCCTTCACCTCGAAGCCGCCTCTGGCGATGGGCATGACCGCCACTTGAATCGTGGCGCTGGCCGAGAGCAGCGACGACAGGACGGCGAGCCCCTGGGCGGGACGGATGGGATTCATCCACCGGTCCGCGAGTCGCTCCTGGACACGCTCGTTCGCCGCGGCGCCCACTTCCGACCAGGCCCCCCAGTTGATGGTCAGCGCGGGAAGGCCCTTGGCGCGTCGGTAGTGGGCCAGCGCGTCCTGGAACGTGTTGGCCGCGGAGTGGTTCGCCTGACCGCTGTTGCCCAGCAGCGAAGCGATGGACGAGTAGAGGACGAAGAAGTCCAGCGGCTGTCCCAGCGTCAGCCGGTGCAGATTCCACGAGCCCAGCACCTTCGCCGCGAACACCTTCTTGAAGCGCGCGTGCGTCTGCTGCTCCAGGATGCCGTCGTCGAGCGCTCCCGCGGAGTGGATGACTCCTCGCAACGGAGGCATGCCTTGCAGCCCCGTGGCCAGGGCCCTGGACAGCGCGTCCTCCTGCGACACATCCGCGCGGGCCACCACGACGCGTACGTGCGCGCTCTCCAGCTCCTGAAGCTGCTCGGAGGCCGCCGCTGTCGGGGCTCCGCGTCCAATCAACAGGAGGTGGCGCGCCCCGCGCTCGACGAGCAGCCGGGCCGTGAGCAGTCCCAGGCCATTCAGACCGCCGGTGATGAGGTACGTCCCATCCTCCCGGCACTGGAAGGGCACTTCCGACTCCATCCGCGAATGCCGCATGACGCGAGGCACGCGTCGGATGCCGTCCCGGAAGGCGACCTGTTCATCGGAGCGCTCCGAGAGCAGCTCCGTCACCAGTCCCTCCAGGTCGTCGCGCCGGGGGTCCAGGTCGATGACCGTTCCTCCCAACTTGGGGTACTCCATCGCGATGCCTCGCCCGAGGCCGTGCAGCGGCGACTGCGCGACACCCGGAGCTCCATCCCCCAGCACGTCGAGCGCGCCCCGGGTGACGAAGCTCAGCGCCGGGGACAGCCTCGTCGCCAGCAGCGCCTGGAGCAGGTCGAGCGCGCTGCCGCAGCCATTCTGGTACGCAGCCTCCAGGTCGAGCTGCGCCAGGTCGTCCGGGCCCGAGGAGTCGAGGCTCGTGAGGTGGACGACGTGTGTGGGGGCCCGCGAGGTCGCGAGCGCGTTCAACAACTGGGTGAAGTCCGCGACGGTGGCACCCGCGCCGGTGACCACCGAGCACAGCTCGCCTCGGGCCTCCAGGCGCTCGGCCAGCTTGTATCCCGTGCCTCGCGAGTCCGCGACGATGAGCCACTGACGATTGCTCGCACGCACGTCCTCACCCGGCAGTCGCGCGAGGAGGACCGCTGCCTGGAGGCTGGCCTCGTGCTCCGCCTTCGCCAGCGCCGCGCTGGTGGCGAAGCCTTCCTGGGCGAACAACGTCTTCCACCCCGCGCTGGAAATCAGCGGATGCGTGGGGCGCAAGTCCGTGTCCGTGTAGCGCCACCAGCCCGACGTCAGGCCGAACGTGAGGTCGACCCAGCGCCGCTTGGAGGTGGCCTCGACGACGAGCAACATCCCCGACGGCGCCAGCAGTCGCTTCGCGTTCCTCAGCGTCGCCCTCAGGCTCTCCGTGGCATGCAGGACGTTGGCCGCGACGATGATGTCAAAGCCGCCCGCCTCGAAGCCCTGCGCGGCCGGGTCCTTCTCGATGTCGAGCGTCCGGTACGTCACGAACGGATGCGCACGGAACTCCTGCGCGGCCCGCTGGAGGAAGAGCGGTGAGATGTCCGTGAAGACGTACTCGGTGCGCTCCACGGGCAGCTCGGGCAGCAGCAGCGCCGTCGTGCCGCCGGTGCCTGCGCCAATCTCCAGCACGCGCACGGTGCGCTCGGGTGGCAGGCGCGAGACGGCCTGTGCCAGCGCTGTCTTCGCCTGTGCGTTCAGCTCCCGAGGACCGGGCGAGTCACGGTACAGACTGGCCGCGACCTCCATGTCGCCCTTGGGGAACAGCAGCTCCAGCGGGTCGCAGCGGCCGCGCAAGGCCTCCGCGAGCCCCTCGCCGCAGCGCTGCACCAACGCCTGTTCCGAGCGATGCGCTGGATAGCGCTCCGCGAGCGACGCCATGCGCTCCGCGACGTCCACGGACTCCGGACGGGTGACGACCTCCAGCGTCTCTCCCGTGGCGCGCAGCAGGCCCTCCTCGGTGAGCATCTCCAGCAGTCGTCGCCACAGTCGTTGATGAAGCGGGACGACCCCGAGCTGCACGGCGCGCTCGTCCGCCTTGAAGCGGGTGCCGGGCGTGAGGTCACAACCGAGGCGCTCCATTGCCTGGAGCACGTAGGGCACGCACAGCGACTCCAGCTCCTGGAGGAAGACGCCGTAGGCCGCGAGGTCCTCCCGGCCCGACAGCGCCTCCAACTGGGGGAGGACCGCGTCGCGCAGCGAGTCCGGTGTGGGCATCCAGGTAGGGGACACACGGCGTCCCTGCGGAAGCGCGGGGTGCCATTCGAGTGCGTAGAGCCACTCCTCGAGCAGCTTGTCTCCCTGCCCGAGCAACGCCTCCAGTCGGACCTGACGGAAGCGCAGTCGCTCCGCCTCCGCGAGCAGCCGCCCGTCGGTGCTGAACACCCGGAGAGACGCAATCGCCTCCAGGCCTTCCTGCCGACGCTGGAGGCTTGCCCAGACCTCACGCTCCATGGGGGCGTGGAGTCGGAGCCCTTCGATGCCCGCGGGCAGATAGGGCGTGTCCTTGCGCTTGGGGAACGTCACGCCCAACGCCTGGAAGCAGGCATCCAGCATCACCGGGTGCACGGTGTAGGGCTTCAGCTCCAGGCCCTCGGGCAGGACGATGCGCACGAGCGCCTCGCCCTCCTGGCCGTACATGGCCTGGAGCGCCTGGAACATGGACCCGTACACCAAGCCACCCGTGGCCAGGTGCGCGTAGTAGTCCGCCGGCGCGATGGCCTCCGTCATCCGTGCCCGCAGGGATGCCAGCGACTCGCCTTCGGCCTTCGACGGTGAAGCGACGCCGAGTCGGCCCGTGGCCACCTGCTCCCAGGTGATGACCTGGTCCTGCTCCCGACGCTGGAACACCTTGAGGGACTGCGTCGCTCCGTCCTCCTTCACCAGCGTGGACTGGAGGACGACTGCCCCTTTCTCCGGAAGGGCGACGGGGCGCTCGAAGGTGAGCTGGAGCAGCTCCAGCGACTTCTCACCCGGCACGCCGGCGAAGCGACCCGCGGCCAGGGCCAGCTCGACGTGGGCCGCCGCCGGCAACAGCGCGATGCCCGCTGCGCGATGGTGGTCGAGGAAGAACGGCTCCCTGGCTCCAACTGCTCCCTCGAAGCGCACCTCGGTGGAACCCGCCAGCTCGACACGTCGGCCGAGCAGCGGATGCAGCACTCCCGCCTGTGAGGGCAGGGGCTGCGCTCCCGAGGTCTCCGGGCCGGTCTCCACCCAGTAGCGCTCACGCTCGAAGGGCGTGGTGGGCAGACGCACCCGTCCTCGCGATGTCTTCCCATGCACCTGGGACCAGTCGACCGTGACGCCGCGCGTGTGGAGCGTGGCCAGGCTCTCCAGCATCCGCCGACGGTTCCCCATGCCCGCGTGCAGCGAAGGCAACCACTCGCGCGACTCGCCGTCCTCCGGGGTGCACCGCTGCGCGAGGCCCAGCAGCACGCTCGCGGGACCTACCTCCACGAAGTTGCGCACGCCCAGCGCGTGGAGGGACTCCATGGCCCGCGCGAAGTTGACGGGCTGAAGCAGGTGCCGGCACCAGAAGCCCGGCTCCGACAGCTCGCCTTCCACGAGCTGCCCCGTCATGTCGGAGACGATGCGCAGCCTCGGCGTGTTGAACCGGACCCGGGAGAGGTGCTCCCGGAAGCGGTCGACCATTGGATGCATCAGCGGCGAATGGAAGGCGTGCGAGACGTTGAGCTTGCGCGCCTGGATGCCCTCCGACGTCAGGGCCGCCATCACCGCCTGGACGGCCTCGCTCGCGCCGGAGATGACCGTGCTCGTGGGGCCGTTGATGGCCGCGATGGACAGCCGGTCGCGATAGGGCTCGATGGCCTCCGCCACCCGCGCGTGGGGCGCGAGGAACGAGGCCATCTCCCCACCGGGCGGCAGCTCATGCATCAGCCGTCCGCGCAGGGCGACCAGCGGCAGCATGTCTTCGAGACTGAAGATGCCCGCCACGCATGCCGCCGCGTACTGCCCCAGGCTGTGCCCCACCACCACGGAGGGCTCCACTCCCCAGGACTTCCACAGCACCGCCAGAGACACCTCCAGCGCCACCATGGCGGGCTGGGTGTACACCGCCTGCTCCAACGGTGAGCCGCTGCCCTCGCTGGCGAACAGCACCTCCAGCAGCGGGCGGGGCAGGTGCGGCGTCAGGATGCTCGCGCAGCGGTCCATCGCCTCGCGGAACACGGGCTCGCGCTTGTACAGCTCGCTGCCCATGCCCAGGTGCTGCGAGCCTTGCCCGCTGAAGAGGAAAGCCACCTGCGCGGCGCGCGACGCGGCCTCCTCGGAGACGATGAGCCCCTCGATGGGATTGCCGCTCGTGAAGGCCTGGAGCCGCGCACGCAGCTCGTCACTCGAGTTGGCGATCGCCGCGAGCCGGTAGGGCATCGTCGACCGGCTGGTGGTGGCGCTGTGGCACACGTCGGTGACGTCCTGTCCGATGTCCCGCGACAGGTGGCTCGTGTAGCTCTCCGCCAGCGTCGACAGCGCCGAGGCCGTCTTGGCGGAGAGGACCAGGACGTGTTCCCTTCCTGGCTCGGAAGCCGTGGCGCGCTTTTCAATGATGGGTGCCGCCTCCAGCACCACGTGCGCGTTCGTCCCGCTGTAGCCGAAGGAGCTCACGCCCACGAAGTTGCGGGGGCCGCCGGGAAAGCTCCGCCGCTCCGTGACGACCGACACAGGCAGCTCGTTCCAGCGAATCTCCGGGTTCGGCGTCTGGAAGTGGAGGTTCTTCGGAATCTGTCGGTGCTGGAGGCTCAGCGCGGCTTTCATCAGCCCCGCCATGCCCGCCGCGATTTCAGTGTGGCCGATGTTCGTCTTCACCGAACCGATGAGGAGCGGCTCCTCGCGGTGACGCTCGTCCTGGAAGACGCGACCCAGGGCCTCGACCTCGATGGGGTCTCCCAGCGCCGTTCCCGTGCCGTGCGCCTCCACGAAGTCAATCTGCGAGGGCTCCACGCCACCGTTGCGGAGCGCGGCGCGGATGACTCGCTCCTGCGCGCTGCCGTTGGGCACCAGCAGGCCGCTGCTGTGGCCGTCGTGGTTGACGGCGGAGCCTCGGAGCACCGCGATGACTTCGTCACCGTCCGCGAGCGCGTCCGACAGTCGCTTGAGCACCACGACGCCGCAGCCCTCGCCTCGGACGAAGCCGTCCGCCCGGGCGTCGAAGGTCTTGCAGTGTCCCTCGGCGGAGAGCATCCGCATCTGGCACTCGACGATGGTGCTCATCGGCGAGAGCATCAGGTTGACGCCCGCGGCCAGCGCCACGTCCGTCTCTCCGTTGCGCAGGCTCTGACACGCCAGGTGCAAGGCCACCAGCGACGACGAGCACGCCGTGTCCACCACGAGCGTGGGACCCTCCAGCGCGAGCAGGTGGGCGATGCGCCCCGCCGCCACGCTCAAGCCCGTGCCCGAGCCCGTGTGCGAGTCAATCTCCCCGGAGGCATGCACCAGGTACGCGTAGTCGCGGTGCATGATGCCCACGAACACGCCCGTGGCCGTGCCGCGCAGTCGCGACGGCGCGAGCCCCGCGTGTTCGAGCGCCTCCCAGCTCGTCTCCAGGAGCAGGCGCTGCTGCGGGTCCATCAGCACCGCCTCGCGCGGGGAGATGCCGAAGAACAGCGGGTCGAACCGGTCCACCTGGTTCACGAAGGCGCCGTGCCGCGTGTACATCTTCCCCGGCGTGCCGGGCACGGGCGAGTACAGCGCGTCCAGGCTCCAGCGGTCCGAGGGCACCTCGGTGACGGCGTCGCGTCCCTCCGAGAGCAGCTCCCAGTACGACTCCGGGCTGTCCACATTGCCCGGGAACCTGCAGCCCATGCCGACGAGGGCGATGGGCTCCGCCGGAACGAGCCCCATCTTGTTGCGAAGCTGCTTGGCGGCGTACGCCAGCTGCGTCGCGCTCATCTGGGACAGCTCACGCGCGTTCACAGGTCACCTCGGGGTCCTGCTTCGTTGGAGCGCCCGGCGGCGAGCGCCGCGGTCACGTCGGCTTCGGACATCTGATTGACCTCCATCAAGAATGATTCGAGCTCGGCGTCACGCGGGGCCGCGGACACCTCCTGAGACTCGGGCGCGGGCAGCAGCTCGCGCGCGAGGTGATTCGCCAGGGCCTGGACGCTCGGGTGGTCGAAGATGAGGCTCACCGGCAGCGAGCGGCCCAGGGTCCGCTGGAGCGCGTTGCGCAACTCCGTCGCCATCAGTGAGTCCATGCCGGCCTCGAAGAGGCCTTGCTCCGGGTCCAGCGGTCGGCTCGCATCCAGCCCGAGCACCCGTGTCGCCACCGAGGCGATGTGCTCTCGCAAGAGTCGAGGTTTGTCTCCAGGCGGCGCGCTCTCCAGGCGACGCAGGAAGTCCGCTCCCGTCACGCCTCCCGCCGGTGCCGTTCCCACGAGCTCCGAGAAGAAGGGCGCCGCCGCGAGCCGTCCCATCGACTGCCACCCGATGGCCACGACTCCGACCTGGGGCCGACGCTGGCCGAGCAGCTGCTCGAAGGCTGAGAGTCCCTGCTCGGGGCTGATGGGCGTGACACCCATGCGGCGCACCCGCTCCATCACCCGCTCCGTCGCCGCCACGCCCACTTCGGACCAGGGTCCCCAGTTGATGGAGAGCGCCGGCAGGCCCTTCGCGTGACGGTGATGCGCCAGCGCGTCCAGGAAGGCGTTGGCGGCCACGTAGCTGGCCTGTCCCGACTGTCCCAGCAGCGAGGCGACGGAGGAGAAGAGGACGAAGAATTCCAGCGGCTGTCCGAGCGTGTGACGGTGGAGATGCCACGCGCCGAACGCCTTGGGGCCCAGCACCCGCTCGAAGCGCTCCAGGTCCTGTTGCAGCAACATGCCGTCGTCGAGGACCGCCGCCGCGTGGACGATGCCGCGCAAGGGGGGCAGGGTGTTCGCGAGGCGCGTGAGCAGCTCGGTGACCTGGGCCTCCTCTGAGATGTCGCACTGGAGGGTGACGATGCGCGCGCCCCGTGCTTCGAGCTCGCGCAGGCTGTCCCTCGCTTCAACCGACGGAGTCCGTCGTCCGAGCAACACCAGCGTCCTCGCACCCCGCTCCACCATGCGGCGCGCGAGCTTCAGTCCCAGGCCACCGAATCCTCCCGTGATGAGGTATGTCGAGTCACCGCGCAGCTTCAGACTCGTGGCGTCCTCCGCCGCTTCAGCGCTCCTCGCGAGACGCGCGACGAGGCGCTGTCCGCCACGGAGGCAGACCTCGTCCTCGGGCGTGCGCTGCTGGAGCTCCGCGACGAGTGCCTCCAACCCGTCCGCTCCTCCTGTCGGGTCCAGGTCCACGCGCAGGCACCGCAGCTCCGGATGCTCCTGTGCGATGGCCTTGCCCAGCCCCGACAGGCAGGCCTGCACGGGAGCGGGAACAGGGCTCCCCTGCGTCGCATGAGCGCCCCTCGTGACGAGCACCAGCCGAGGACTGGTGCCCGTCTCCGCGGCGGCTCGCACGAGGTGCAGCGTGCTTCCCAGGAGGCTTCGCGCGTCACGGGCGAGCGTGTCCGGCTCTCCGTCCCGCGCCGGGCCGATATCCAGGGCCGCGAGGTGGAGCACTCCCGTGAAGGGACCTGCCTCCGTGAGCAGGCGTCGCGCGTTCGACGGGAGCAGCAGGTCCACTCGTCGCGTGCCGCTGTCCTCGGCGCCTGTCGCTTCTCCTGGCAGCGCCACGAGGCAGTCCGTCCCAGAGGCTCGCAGCCTGCGAGCGACCTCCGTGGCTTGCCCACCTGTGTCTCCAACGATGAGCCATCGCTCTCGTGACGGTGTGCTCGTCGCGGGCGGCAGCGGCTGGGGACGCCAGGCCACCTCGTACAACCAGCCGCGCGGCACCCGATTCGAGTTCCCGAGCAGGGCCTCTCGTGGCGCCTGCTGGAACTCCAGCCGCTCCAACTCCGCGAGCACGCGTCCGTCCGGAGCCAGTAGCGTGAAGTGCGCGGTGTGCACGCGCTGACCCAGCTCCGGCCCACCGTCGAGTCGCGCGTGGACGAAGACCTCGCTGCCCAGCTTGTCGTGGACGCGCAGCCGCCCGATGCCCACGGGCAGGTAGATGCTTCCCGGAGGTCCTTCCGGGAAGACGGCGCCGAGGACCTGGAAGCAGGCGTCGAGGAGCACGGGGTGCAACACGTGCTCGCGCGCCTCGGCTTCGAGCGCGTCCGGGAGCGTGAGCTGACCGAAGGCTTCCTGCCCTCCACGGCCGAAGCGTGTGACGGCTCGGCACAGGGGGCCGTAGTCGATGCCGTGCTCACCGATGCGCCGGTAGAAGTCCGCGACGGAGACCTCCTCCGCGCAGCGTCGCGAAAGCCCCGTGAGGTCCTGATGCACCGTGGCCGAAGGCATCTCCACCGAGGACAGCCGACCCGAGGCGTGGAGCGTGAAAGCCCCGTCGGCCAGGCTGTGCACCTCGAAGGAGCCCATGCGCGAGCCTTCGCCTTCATCCGGCGTGACGAGGACCTGCACCGTGCGCGGCTCGCCTTCTTCCAGTCGCACGGGCTTGTGGAAGCGGACCTCTTCCAGGCTCAGCGCCCCCTGGCCGAAGACCTCCCGGCCCGCTGCCACGCCCATCTCCAGATACGTCGCACCCGGGACGATGACCGAGTCGTAGACGCGGTGGTCGGCGAGGAAGGCGGGGGCCTCGGTGCTCAGCTCACCTTCGAACTGGATGACGCGCGCCGCGGAGCTCAGCCTTCGACCGAGCAGCGGGTGTCGCGCCTGCTCTTCTTCGCTCCTCGCGGACTTGAGCTTCATCCAGTGGCGCTTGCGCTGGAAGGGCTGGTTCGGCAGTGGCACCCGCGAGCGCCGGCCCTGGGACGCGAGCCCCGTGAGCCCGCTGGACGCTCCTCGCACCCACAGCTCCGCGAGACTTGCGCGCATCTGCTCCAGGTCGGAGTGACCATTGCGGAGGCTCGGCAGCCACACGAGGCGCTCGTCGGACAGACATGCGCGCCCCATGCCCAACAGCACGGGCGTGGGTCCCAGCTCCAGCAGCACCTCCGCGCCCTTCGCGTGAAGTGCCCGCAGGCCCGTGGCGAAGCGCACCGGCTCCCGGACGTGGCGACGCCAATAGGCTGGCGTTGTCGGCTCATCGCGCACCAGGGCGCCGGTGAGATTGGAGATGAAGGGCAGCTCTGGGGGACGGAGTCGGAGCTTTCCGACCATCCGCTCGAAGGCATCGAGCATCGGCTCCATCAGCGGGGAGTGGAACGCATGGGAGACGTTCAGGGGTTTGACCTCCACGCCCTCCCGTTGGAGGACTTCGCCGACGATTCGGAGCCGCTCGCTCCTGCCGGCGATGACCACCTCCGACGGACCATTCACCGCCGCGATGGAGAGCTCCCGGGGACACGTGGCGATGATGGCCGCCACTCGCTCCTCGGGCGCTCGCACCGCCAACATTCCCCCCACGCGCGGCAGCTCCTGCATCAGCCGCCCCCGGGTCGCCGCCAGCAGGAGCGCATCCTCCAGTGACAGCACCCCGGCCACGTGCGCGGCTGAAATCTCACCGACGCTGTGACCCATCACCACCGAGGGCTCGACGCCCCAGTGCTTCCACTGCTCCGCGAGCGCCACCTCCAGCGCCACCAGCGCGGGCTGCGTGTATGCCGTGTCGTGCAGCGGGCTGTCACCCGGCTCGCCCGCGGACGGGTAGAGCACCGACAGGAGGGAGACGCCCAGGTGAGAGCGCAGCAGCTCGTCGCAGCGGTCCATCACCTCGCGGAAGCGCGGCTCATGGGCATACAGCTCCCGCGCCATTCCGGCGTACTGCGAGCCCTGGCCGGTGAAGAGGAACGCGACCCGAGGCTTCCTGCCCGTGGGCACCAAGCCCGAGCACACGCCCGTGGGACGCTGACCCGCGACGAAGGCCTGGAGTCGCTGGTCAAGCTGCTCAGCGCTCGATGCCGACACCGTCAGCCGGTGTGGAAGCGAGGCGCGTCCCGTCGCGGCGCTGAAGCAGAGCTCCGCCAACGGCACGTCCTTGCCCGGGCCCGCTCGCCACGCCACGTAGCGACGCGTGAGCTCCTGGAGCGCCTCCTCGCTTCGCGCGGACAGCGCCAGCAGCTCGGGGCCGGGTCGTGGCACCGGTGGAGCTGGCGGCTGTGCGGCCGCGAGGGGCGCCTCTTCGATGAGGACGTGCGCATTGACGCCGGAGAGTCCGAAGCTGCTGACTCCCGCGATGCGAGGCCGGACGCCGCGCTTCCACGGTGTGCGCTCCGTCGTCACCTTGAGTCGCGCCGCGTCCCATGACACCTGCGGGTTCGGCGTGCGGAAGTGCAGGTGCGCGGGGAGCTCCTCGTGCTGGAGCGACAGCACCAGCTTCATGATGCCCGCGACTCCGGCCGCCGCCTCCAAGTGGCCAATGTTCGTCTTCACCGAGCCGATGAGGAGCGGTGCGTCCGGGGCTCGTTCGGGACCGAAGACCGCGTCGATGGCTCGGACCTCTATCGGGTCTCCCAGCGGCGTCCCCGTGCCATGGGCCTCCAGGTAGTCCACGTCGCGCGGAGACAGCCGCCCCGAAGCCAGCGCCTTGCGAAGCAGCTTCTCCTGCGCGGGACCGCTGGGGACGGTGATGCCTCCACTCTGCCCGTCGTGATTGACGGCCGAGCCTCGCACCAGCGCGAGCACCGGGTCTCCCGCGCGCACGGCGTCCGAGAGGCGCTTGAGCACCAGCATCCCGCAGCCCTCGCCACGGCCGAAGCCGTCCGCCGAGGCATCGAAGGTCTTCGAGCGACCATCCGGCGCCGTCGCGCGCATCTTCGACAGGACGATGCTGGTGTCCGGGAACACCATCAGGCTGACGCCCCCCGAGAGCGCCAGGTCACACTCACGAGCGCGCAGTGCCTGACAGGCCAGATGCGTGGTCGCCAGCGTGGAGGAGCAGGCCGTGGCGATGACCATGCTCGGGCCTTGCAAGCCGAGCACGTACGAGAGCCGGCCCGCGGCGAAGCTCATGTCATTGCCCGTGCCCATGTACGGCAGGTCGGGAGGGTCGATGCGCTGGAAGGGGACCCGGCCGTAGTCGCCGGTGATGACACCCACGTAGACGCCGGTGGAGCTTCCACCCAGCTTGTCTGGCGCGATGCCCGCGTTCTCCAGCGCCTCCCAGCTCGTCTCCAGGAGCAGGCGCTGCTGCGGGTCCAACATGGCCGCCTCGCGCGGCGACATGTTGAAGAACGGCGCGTCGAACAGGTCGATGCGCTGGTCCACGAAGCAGCCATACCGCGTGTACATCTTCCAGAACCGGTCCGGGTCCGGGTCATAGAGCGCGTCCGCGTCCCAGCGCTCCAGCGGCACCTTGCGCGTCGCGCACTGACCCTCGTGCAGCAGGCGCCAGTAGCTGGCCGGGTCGTTGGCTCCGCCTGGATATCTGCAGGACATGCCGACGATGGCGATGGGCTCTTCCTGGACCGCCTGGAGCGCGTCCAGCCGCGAGCGCATCTCCTTCAAGGCGATGGCGGCCTGCTGCAGCGGCGTGGGGACGTCGCGGGGAGGGGAGGAAACCGTCATGGGTCTGCCTCAACGGGAAGCGAGTTGGAACTCACGGGTGATGAGCGCCTCCAGCTCCTGGTCCGACATGCCCTGCACCTCCTGAGCGTGTGGAATGGGAAGCGGGGGCGAGGAGGGGGGAAGGGATGGCGGTGCCATCGGCTCGGGTGGTGGAAGCACGCCCAGGACGTCGCGCCCCAGGTGCTCCACCAGCGCGTCGATGCGCGGGAAGTCGAAGACGAGCGTGGAGCGCAGCGGACGCTCCAGGCTCGTGGACAGCCGGTTCTTCAGCTCGACGGCCGTGAGCGAGTCCATGCCCAGGTCGAACAGCCGATGGTCTCCATCGACGGCGTCCAGGCTGCTCATGCCCAGCACGCGCGCGAGCTGGCTCCGCACATGCTCGTCCAGCATCACCCGGCGCTCGTGCACGGAGGCGAGCTGGAGGCGGGCCAGCAGCCCCTCTTGCGCGGGCTGCCCGGTCTCCGACTTCGTCTCCGCGAGCAGTCGGGAGAGATAGGGACTGGCTCCGACCTTCCGGGCGAACTCCGTCCAGACGATGGGCATGACGCCCAGTTGCGGGGCCTCGGAGGCGAGGATGCGTTCGAGCAGCTCCAGTCCTCGCTCGGGGCTGATGGTGCTCATGCCCAGCTCGCCCATGCGGGCGCCCGCCTCCGCGCGGTTCGCGGCGCCGACTCCCTCCCACGCGCCCCAGGCGATGCAGGTGCAAGGCAGGCCGAGGGCGCGGCGATGGTGGGCCAGCGCATCGAGGAAGGTGTTGGCGGCCGTGTGGTTCGCCTGCCCCCACGCGCCCAGCAGCGATGTCGCGGAGCCGTAGATGACGAACAGGTCCAACGCCTTCGCCCGGGTGTGCAGATGGAGGTTCCAGGCGCCATCGACCTTCGGCGCGAGCACCGAGGCGAAGCGCTCCCAGCTCAAGCCGGAGAGGACGCCGTCCTCCAGTACTCCCGCGGAGTGGAAGACGCCTCGAAGGGGGGGCAACCGCCGGTCCACTTCCGCGAGGGCTTGTGACAGCGCCTCCTCGCGCGCTACGTCGCACGATAGGGCCAGCACGGTGGCGCCTCGCGCCGTGAGCTCCGCCATGGCCGCTTGGGCTTCCCGTCCTGGAGGGCTTCGCGAGAGGAGCGCGAGGTGGCGCGCGCCTCGCTCCACGAGCCAGCGCGCCGTCAGCAGGCCCAGCCCTCCGAGCCCTCCCGTGATGAGGTACGTGGCGTCAGGCCGGATGGAGACGGTGCGCCTTTGCGTGAGCGGACCTGCGCGGACGAGGCGGGCGACCCTGCGCTCCGCGCCTCTCAGGGCGAACTCCTGCTCGTCGCTCGTGTCGAGGACGGCTTCGAGAAAGGCTTCGGGCTCGGACGCCGTCGGTGTGTCTTCCAGGTCGATGATGCGGCAGCGCAGCTCCGGATGCTCACGGCCAATCACGCGGGCAAGACCCGAGAGCGTCGACCAGGCCACGCCTGGGACCCCGCCACCCACGGGTTGGGCTCCCCGGGTGATGAGCGTCAGCGGCGGAGGCGGTGCGTGTGCTGTCTGGGTGAGTGCCTGGACACACCGAAGGACGCTGCCGCACCCCACCTTCGAGGCCTCGCGCAGTTGCTGCGTGGACAGGTCCGTGGCGGGTGTTCCATCCAACGACCACAGGTGGATGACTCCCCGAACGTTGGGGACCTTGGCCTGGAATCGGGCGAGCGAGGTGGAGGACCGCGGGTCGACCTCGCCCGGACTGTCCTCGTGGATGAGGAAGCACTCACCTCCCTGGGCCTGGAGGCGGCTGGCCAGTGACAGGCCCACGCCCCCTCGGTCCGCGAGGATGAGCCAGGCTCCGGCCGCGCGAGTCTCCTTCGGCGTTCGCGGTGTTTGCGCGACGATGACGGCTTGTTGTCCCAGCAGGGACGGCAGCGAGTCGCTCGGGGATGCGATGGCGGCTTGGGCGAAGCCTTCCGCTTCCAGCACTTCACACCAGCGCGCGGCGGGGAGGAGCGGGCACTCGGCGCGCAGGGCAGTGTCCTCGAAGCGCCACCAGCCATCCGTGAGTCCGAAGGTGAGGTCCACCCAGCGCAGCGCGACGGTTCCCTCCAGCAGGACGAGGGTGCCTCCAGGGGACAACAGCTCGCGAAGGTTGCGCAGCGTCTGTCGCGCATCCCGCGTCGCGTGCACCACGTTGGAGGCGAGCACCAAATCGAAGCGCTCCTTGCTCACGGGCGTGCGCTCGACATCCAGCACTTCGTACCGGACGAAGGGAAACTCCGCGAAGCGCTCCGCCGCCCGCTCCGTGAAGAACGCGGAGACGTCCGTGAAGACATAGTCGGTGCGCTCGGCGGGGAGTCGCGGCAACACCCAGGCCGTCGTCTCTCCCGTGCCCGCGCCCACCTCCAGGATTCGCAGGCGGCGCCCTGATGGTGCCTCCGCGAGCGCGCGCATGACCACCTGCCGCGCCACGGTGTTCATCATGCGAATGACGGGGGTGTCTCGGTAGAGCTCCGCCACCGCGTCCGGATTTCCGTCGGGGAAGAGCAGCTCGAGCGCGTCGCGTTCTCCGCGCAGCACGGCCGCCAGCTCCATCCCGCAGCGCTCCAGCATCGCGAGCTGGGCTCGGGTGGAGGACGCATCCTCTGGCGAGAGGGACAGGCGCTCTGCTTGCGTAGTCGGGAGGGGCCTTAGGACGTGCCAGCCCTCCTCGGCGCGCTCCAGGTAGCCTTCTTCGGAGAGGATGGCGAGCAGTCTCCCGAGCAGACGTTGGTGAGTGGGGGCGACTCGGAGCCGCTCCGCGAGTGCTCGGGTGCCGAACCGCTGCCCGGGGACGAAGCCCGCATCCAGTCGGTGGAACGCCGCGAGGATGTAACCCAGGCTCACGGCTTCGAGTCTCCCGAGGTCCGCCGTGTACCGCGCGACGTCCTCCTTCGAGACGATGGTGTCCAGACCTCCGCGCACGGCATCCCCGATGACCTGGGGTGCCGGGATGAAGTCAGCTTCCGCGTCCACCTGGGCTGCGAGAGGCCAGTCGACGGTGTAGAGCCAGTCCGACGCGGGCTGTCCTCCGAGGAAGGACTCGCGGCGCGCGAGGCGCAGCTCCAGGCCTTCGACAGTGACGAGCACGCGCCCGTCTTCCGCGCGGAGACATGCGTCGACTCGAAGGTGTCCCTTCCCGTGCGACGGACGCTCGTGCGTCTCGCAGAAGGCTGCATCTCGGGGTGACTCGTGGAGCGTCAGGCGCTCCAGGCCCACGGGCAGCCACGCTTCTCCCTCCACCGCGTCACCGAACCCGACGCTCAGCGCCTGGAGACAGGCGTCCAGCAGGGCGGGGTGCAACACGTAGCGTCCCGCACCACCTGGCAGGACCACATGGGCGCCCCCTCCGTGCTGGGTGCGCCAGAGGGACTGGATGGAGCGGAAGAGCGGTCCGAGCGCCAGGCCGTGCTCACGGGTCCGTTGGTAGTGCGACTCGACGGAGAGCAGGGTCTCCCTCGCTGGCGGCGTGATGAGAACGGCCTCGGGACGGCGCGCTTCTTCTCGACGAATCTTGCATGCGACGTGGAGGCGCCAGATGCCGTCGGCTCGGCTGAAGATTCGCACTCCATGCCGCCCCAGGCCGTCGGGCGTGAGCACGGTGTGCACGACGGTGGTGCCTTCTTCGGGGAGCAGGAGGGGCTGGGAGATTTCCAGCGTCTCCAGTCGGAGTGCTCCTTCTCCAAGAGTCCGCTGTCCCGCGGCGAGTGCCAACTCGATGAAGGCCGTGGCGGGGACCACCGCGCGTCCGAAGACGCGGTGCTGTCCAAGCAGGGGCGGCGAGGCGGGGCCCAGGTGGGCTTCGAAGTGTGAGTCTCCTGGCCCCTGCATCGGTGAATGGAGCCGATGTCCCAGCAACGGATGTGGCGTCGTTGCTTCGCTCGCGACGGGGGCGCGGCTCGCCCTGAACTGGAACGTCTTCTCCTGGAGCCAGTAGCGGCGACGCTCGAAGGGGTAGGTCGGCAGCGTGACGCGTGTTCGCGCGCCATGGGTTTCGAGCCCCGCCCACCGCACGGGCGCGCCACGGACATGAAGCTCCGCCAGGGTCTCCAGGAGTCCGCGTGACTCCGGCGTCCCCTTGCGCAGGCTGGGCAGGTACAGGCCCACGCTGTTCGGCAAGCTGCTCTTCGCCAAATCAAGCAGCGTCGAACCCGGACCCACCTCAAGGAAGACGTCGCAGCCCTTGGCTTGGAGTGCGCGCACTCCATCCGCGAACATCACCGGGCCGCGCGCGTGTCCGGCCCAGTAGTCGGGCTGAGTCACCTCCGCGCCCATGGCCCGGGCCGTCACGTTGGAGATGAAGGGGAGTCGAGGCTCCTTCATCCGAAGCCGCGCGACGATGTCTCCGAAGTCCTGGAGCCCCGGCTTCATCCGCGGCACGGAGTTGGCGGCCATCCGCCCTTCGTCCGTGAGGGCCTGCATGAATCGGCCCCGCTCCGCGACGAGTGTGAGCCCGTCCTCCAGCGTGAAGATTCCGGCGGCACACGCGGCGGCCAGCTCTCCAACGCCGTCGCCCATGACCGCCGCGGGCTCGATGCCGAAGGACTTCCACAGCTCCACGAGCGCGTACTGGAGCGCGAACAGCGCGGGCTGCGTGTGGTCGGTTCGGGACAGCAGCGTGGACCCAGCGTCCTCGTCGAAAAGCACTGAGCGAAGCGGACGCTCCAGTCGCGGGACGAGGATGGCTTCACAGCGCTCCAGCACTTCGCGGAAGCGTGGCTCGGACGCGAACAGCTCCTTGCCCATTCCCACGCACCAGGCGTCTTGCCCGCTGAAGAGAAAGGCGATGCGCGGGAGCTCGTCCGGAGTGACTCCCCGGCTGCTGGACTCCCTTCGCTGGAGCTGGCTTGTCAGCTCCTCGGTGTTCCGGGCGATGAACGCGGCGCGGTGACGGAAGTGAGTTCGTCCGCCGTTCGCGGTGGCAGCGACAGCCGCGAGCGGCAGCGCGGGATTGGGGGCGAGATGACGGTGGTACTGGTCGACCTGGGCTTCCAGTGCCTCGGCCGAGGCTCCTGACAGCGTCACGAGCTGCCACGGACGCTCGGGCGCGGCGGGCCTGTCCTCTCGCACAGGGGCCTGCTCCACGATGACGTGGGCGTTCGTCCCCGAGAAGCCGAAGGAGCTGACGCCGCCGACGCGTCGGCCATCGATGAGCGGCCAGGGCGTGGGCTGCGTCACGACGCGCACCCCAAGGGTGTCCCAGTCGATGCGCGGGTTGGGCGTCTTGAGGTGGAGGTGCGGTGGGAGGGTGCCGTCCTCTAGCGAGAGCACCAGCTTCATCAAGCCCGCGATGCCGGCCGCCGCTTCCAGGTGGCCGATGTGGGGCTTCACGGAGCCAATCAACAGGGGGCCATTCGCTGCACGCCCCTGTGACAGCACGGCGCCCAGGGCCTCCACCTCGATGGGGTCTCCGAGCGAGGTGCCCGTGCCATGCGCTTCGACGAAGCCGACCTGTCTCGGTGAGAGGTCCGCCTGCTCCAGGGCTCGGCGGATGACCGCCTCCTGCGCGGAGCCGTTCGGCACGGTGAGGCCCGCGCTGCGGCCATCCTGGTTGACCGCGGAGCCTCGGATGACCGCGAGGATGCGATGCCCCGCCCGCTGTGCGTCGGAGAGCCGCTCCAGCACCACCACGCCACAGCCCTCACCTCGCACCACGCCATCCGCCGACGCGTCGAACGTCTTGCAGCGCCCGTCCGGCGCGAGCATGCGCGTGCGCGACTCAATCATCGCGAGGATGGGCGCGAGCATCAGGCTCACTCCGCCCGCGAGCGCCAGGTTGCATTCCCCCAGCCGCAGCGACTGACACGCGAGGTGGACCGCGACCAGCGACGATGAGCAGGCCGTGTCCACCGAGAGCGCGGGCCCCCTCAGGCCGAGGACATAGGAGAGTCGCCCCGCCGCCACGCTCAGCGCCGTGCCCGAGCCGGTATACGCGTCGATGGCCTCCGGCGTGCTCGTGGACATCTCGAAGTAGTCGTGGCTGGCGACGCCGACCATCACCCCGGTCAGACTCCCCATCAGCGAGTCGGGTGCCACGCCCGCTCGCTCCAGTGCCTCCCAGCTCACCTCGAGCAGCAGCCGTTGCTGCGGGTCCATCCGCGCGGCCTCGCGCGGGCTGATGCCGAAGAAGGCCGCGTCGAATTGGTCCGGCGGGTCGATGAAGCATCCCTTGCGCGCGGTCAGCGCACCCTGGGTGTCCGGGTCTGGGTCATGGAGCGCTTCCGCATCCCATCGCTCCAGGGGCACGTCGCGCACGGCGTCTCGTCCCGAGGCCAGCAGCTCGCGGAAGGCTTCGGGACTGGTGGCCCCGCCAGGGAAGCGGCAGCTCATCCCGATGATGGCGATGGGTTCGTGCTGCCCTCGCTCCAGGGCTCGGAGCTTGGACTCGGTTTCCTCCAGCTTGCGCAGTGCGCGCCGCAGGAGGGCTTCCTGACCGCCGCCGGGAATTGAAGTGCTCATCTAGCCCATGTCCTCGAGCTTTCGCTCCAGCCGGCGGACCACTTCATCGAGCGGCAACTCGTCGCCCGCTTCCTGCTGGGGCGGGGGCGCCGCCGAGGCGAGTCGCAGCACCTCCGTGGCGAGGTACGTGGAGAGCTGGTCGACGCTGGGGTGCTTGAACACCACGATGGATGGCAGCGTGCAGGGCAGCGACGCCTGGAGGCGGTTGCGAATCTCCAGCGAGCCGAGCGAATCCAGACCGAGGTCGAACAGTCCCCGGTCGACACCCACCGAGGAGGGTGCCAATCCCAGGACCGCGGCCACCTGCTCCCGCACGTGGGCTCGGAGGAGCGGCTGTTGCTCCGAAGCAGGCGCGGCCTCGAGTCGCTGACGGAAGCCTTGCTGCGCGACGCCGCTCTTTCGTGACGAGCCGACTCGACTCGCCAGCTCCGCGAGGAACGGGGACGAGCTCGTCACCGCGAGCTGCTTCCAGTCGAGCGGCACCACGGCGATGTTGGGCCGCGCGTGGGTCCACAGCCGGTGCAGCGCGGTGAGGCCGTGCACGGGGGAGAGCAGTCCGAGCCCCTGTCCCCGCAGGCGCTCCGCGAAGGCCTCGCTCGCGGCGGTGCCCTCTCCGGACCACGGGCCCCAGGCGATGCTCAGGCCCGGCAGTCCGAGCGCACGTCGGTGTCTCGCCAGGCCATCCAGGTACGCATTCGCCGCGGCGTAGTTCGCCTGCCCCGCGTTCCCGAGCAGGGAGGACACGGAGGAGAACAGGACGAAGAAGTCGAGCGCGTGTCCCCGTGTCGCGGTGTGGAGGTTCCAGGCCCCCTGGACCTTGGGCGCGAGCACCTGAGCGAAGGACTCCCATGTCAGGGTCCGCAGCGGCCCGTCCCGCACCACGCCCGCCGCGTGCACGACGCCTCGAAGGGGCGGAAGCAGGCGGTTCACCTCTTCAATCGCCGCGTGCATGCACTCCGGGCGGCTCACGTCCGCTTCGAGGCAGAGGACTCGTGCTCCCGTGGAGCGGAGCGCGGCGAGTCCGGTGTCGTCATCCGAGGGAGCCCGTCGCCCCAGGAGGACGAGGCACCGAGCGCCCCGGTCCACCATCGACTGCGCGACGAGACGACCCAGACGCCCGAAGCCTCCCGTGATGAGGTAGGTGGCCTCGGGATGCAGCGCGCTCTCCGAAACAGAGGTTTCCGCGAGGCGCAGCCGGGCCACTTGTCGCGACCCTCCTTCGAGTCGGACCTGGTCCTCCTGGCTCTCGGAGCGAAGCTCCGCCAGCAGCTCGCGGCTCGCCTCGGCACCCGCTGACGGCGCGAGGTCTATCCGGCGGCAGCGCAGCTCCGGGTGCTCCAGGGCGATGACCTGCCCCAACCCCCACAACGCGGAGCCCGCTCCGGGTTTGCCTTCCTGGGCCCCGCGCGTGATGAGCTGGAGGACCGGCGCCGGAGCGTCCCGAGCGACGAGCGCCTGGACGAGATGAAGCACGCCGCCACAGGCCCGGCGAACGTCCTCGGCCAGCGTCTCCGTCCGGAGGATGGGAGCGACCGGCGTGGCGAGTGTCCCCAGATGAATGACCTGACGCAGCGGGCGCTCGTCGCGTGCCAGCGTCTCCAGCAACCGCGTGAAGTGCTCGGGCCGCGCGGGGTCTACCTGGAAGCGATGAGGCCCCTGTTGTTCATAGTCAGGGCCCGTCTGGACGACGACGCAGGTGTCTCGTCCCTCCTCCTCCACACGTGAGCGAAGGGCCTCGGCGAGTCCCTGGTCGTCCGCGATGAGGAGCCAGGTGGAGGGCCGGTGGATGACCTCGCTGAGGGGACGGGGCTGGTCGCGCCAGGCGGGCTCATACAGCGCGTCTTCGAGTCCCGGCCGTGCGCCCTGGAGGAAGGCCTCGCCACGGATGCGCTTGAGCTCGAAGCCCTCGACGCGGAGCACTTCGTCTCCCGCCTCGTCATGGACGAAGACGTCCGCCAGGAGCGGTGAGCGGGGAATGACTCGACTCACCATCCGATGGGGCAGCGAGGCCCGGTGGACGCGCACCCGGCCGAAGCTCGCGGGCAGCAGCCACTCACCCTCGCGGAGCTCCGGTCTCACCGCGCCGACGAGCTGAAGGCACGCATCGAGCACCGCGGGATGGACGTGGTGGGGTCTAGACTCGTCACGCAGCGGCTCCGGGACTTCGATGCGCGCGCAGGCGCCCAGGTCGTCACGCCACAGCTCGACGAGTCCGCGGAACGCCTCCCCGAACTCCGCCCCGAGCTTGCGTGCTCGTGTGTAGTGGAACTCTCCCGGCTGGGCCTCGATGTCGGTGGGATGCAGGAGCGCGGCTTCGAGTCGGGTCGGCGCCGCATCCTCGGCCCGCGCGGCTCTCACCTTGCCGGAGGCAAGACGTATCCACCGGGCCTCTCCGTCTTCGCGCTCCTCGCGGCGGAAGACCTCGACGGTGAGCGCCTGCTCGCTGGTGGTGCGCGCCACGGTCTGGAGCGTGACCTCCCCTTGCTCCGGAAGGACGAGGGCCTGCTCCAGTGCGAGGTCCTCGACGACGAGCGCCTGGTTCGGAAGCGCCACGGCTCCGGCCGCGAGGGCCATCTCCAGATAGGCCGTTCCTGGGAGCAGGGCTGTTCCGAGCGCGCGGTGGTCTCCCAGATAGGAGGGTGACGAGGCTCCGACTCGCGACTCGAACAGCAGCTCTCCCGGACGCAGGGTCGCCGACGACAGGCGTGCTCCCAGCAGCGGGTGAGAAGTCCGGGTGTCTTCGCGGCGCGCGGTGCCCCGAGGGCCGGCTTCTTCAGACCAGAAGCGCTGTCGCTCGAACGGGTACGTGGGCAGCGCCACGCGTCTGCGGGCCTCTTCCTGCTCGTAGCCCCGCCAGCTCACCGGTGCGCCCTGCGCGTAGAGCGTCGCCAGACACTCCAGCAACTGGTGCCAGTCCTCGTGGCCCTTGCGCAGGCTCGTCAACCACTGTGCCTGAGCCACGGGCAGACATTCGCGTCCCATCCAGACCAGGGTCGGCTTGGGACCGAGCTCCAGGAACACTTGCGTCCCCAATGTGGCCAGGGTCCGCATCCCCTCCGCGAGCTGCACGGGCTCACGCAGATGGCGCACCCAGTACTCGGGCGTCGCGACCTCCGCTCCCGCGAGTCGCCCCGTCAGGTTCGAGATGAGGGCCCGCGTGGGTGCATGGTAGGTGACGGTCCGCGCGACCTCCTCGAAGGCGGGAAGCATCGGGTCCATCAGGTGCGAGTGGGCCGCGCGCGTGGCCTCCAGCTTCTTGACCTGGATGCCCTGCGCGGTGAGCTCGTCCGTGAGCTGCCGCACGGCGGGGGCCTCACCGGACACCACCACGTTCTGGGGCGCGTTGATGGAGCCGATGGACAGGCGTCCCCCATGCTTCACCAGCGCCTCCCGGACGCGTGCTTCATCCGCGAGCACGACGAGCGTCTCCCCCTCCAGCGCGAGCTGCTCCATCAGCCGCCCGCGCGCCGCGACCAGTCGCACGGCGTCCTCCAGCGAGAAGACCCCCGCGCTCAGCGCGGCGATGTACTCGCCCAGGCTGTGACCCAGGACGGCGTGCGGTTCGATGCCCCACGAGCGCCACAGCTCCGCCAGCGCGTACTCCACCGCGAAGATGGCGGGCTGGGCATAGGCCAGCTCCTGGAGCCGGTGGGACTCGCTCCCGTACAGCACCGCGAGCAGCGGTGTCTCCAGCTCCACTCGAAGCAGCGCCGCCATGCGCTCCAGTGCCTCACGGAAGACGGGGCTGGTGTCATGGAGCGCGCGCCCCATGCCCTCGTACTGCGCGCCGTGGCCGGTGAAGAGGAACGCGACGCGTGGGGGTTGCTCGGACTGGACCTGACCCCGGGCCACGCCTGGCGTCAGCGTGCCCTCGAGGACCCGGCGCAGGCGCTCCCGCAGCTCTTCGGCCGTGCGCCCGACGACGGCCAGGCGATGTGGGAAGTGCGAACGGACGAGGCCCGCCGTGTAGCAGATGTCCGCGAGCACGGAGTCCGAGGCGCTCGCGAGGAAGCTCTCGAACCGTCGCCCCAGGGCTTCGAGCGCGCGAGGGCTGCGCGCGGAGAGGGGCAGCACGTGGACCGGCCGCCGGGTTGACGAGCTGTCACGCGGGGGTGCGGCTTGAAGCACGACGTGCGCGTTCGTCCCGCCCACGCCGAACGAGCTGACGCCCGCGCGGCGAGGATGCGGGCCCTCCGGCCAGGGCAGGAGGCGTGCGTTGACGTAGAAGGGCGTCTGCTCGAAGCCGATGGCGGGGTTCGGGTGCTCGAAGTGGAGGGTGGGCGGGATGAGCCCGTGCTCCACGGCCAGCGCGGCCTTGATGAGCCCCGCCACGCCCGCGGCGGTGTCCAGGTGGCCGAAGTTGGACTTGGCCGAGCCCACCGCGCAGAAGCCCTTCTCCGAGGTCCCCAACCGGAAGGCCTGCGTGAGCGCGGCGATCTCCATCGGGTCTCCCAGCGGAGTCCCCGTGCCGTGCGCCTCGATGTAGCGGAGGGTCTCCGGAGGAACGCCCGCCATCGCCTGGGCGCGCGCAATCGCCTCCGCCTGTCCATCGCGATTCGGCGCGGAGAAGCCGACCTTGTCCCCGCCGTCGTTGTTCACCGCCGCGCCGAGGATGACGGCGTGGATGGGGTCTCCGTCCGCGAGGGCCTGGTCGAGCCGCTTGAGCACCACGACGCCCGCGCCGCTCGCCGGGAGGATGCCTTGCGCCTGGGCGTCGAAGGGACGGCAGTGGCCGTCGGGAGAGAACATCCCCGAGCCGGGCTCCGCGAGGTAGCCCAGGTGGTGGGGCACCTTGATGGACACGCCACCCGCGAGGGCCATCTCGCAGTCGCGGTTCCACAAGGCCTGGCACGCCAGACTCACCGCGACCAGTGACGTCGAGCACGCCGTCTGGAGCGTGATGCTGGGGCCCGTGAGGTTGAGCTTGTAGGAGACCTGCGTGGCGACGAAGTCCTTGTCGTTGCCGAACAGCCGCTGGAAGTAGGGCAGGGGCTGGGTGAGGTCGAGCTCCGGGTAGATGTAGTTGCTCAGGCTCTTGCCCGCGAAGACGCCGACCTTCTTCCCCGTCGCGTCCGGGCGGTAGCCCGCGCGCTCCAGCGACTCCCATGCGCATTCGAGGAACAGCCGCTGCTGCGGATCCGTGAGCAGCGCCTCGCGAGCGGTGAGTCCGAAGAACTCCGCGTCGAAGCCGGCGATGTCGTCGAGGACGGCGCCTGCCTTCACGTAGTGCGGATTGCCAATCATCTCCCGGGAGAGTCCCTGCGCTCGCAGCTCCTCGTCGGTGAAGAAGCGCACCGACTCGACGCCTTCGACCAGGTTCTTCCAGTACGTCTCCACGTCCGGCGCGCCCGGGAGCCGGGCACTCATGCCGATGATGGCGATGGGGCTTCGCTCCAGCGTGTCGGCGCGGGTCTGGCTCACTCGCGCGGAGGGGCCTCCGGTGTCCCCGTTTCGCACCCGTCCCAGGTGCGCGGCCAGCGCGGCGAGGTTCGCGTTCTGGAACAGCTCCACGGTGGGGATGTCCGCGCCCAGCTCCTGCCGGATGCGGGCGTTGATGCGGACCAGGTGGACGGAGTTGGCACCCAGCTCGAAGAAGTTCTTTCTCCGCTCCACGTTCGGCAGCTGGAGCACGTCCCGGACGATGGCGGCCAGCGCGGCCTCGGCCTCGTGCGTGGGTGCGCTGTCGCTGGCGCGCGACTCCGTGAGGCGCTGCTGTACCTCCGGTCTGGGCAGTGCGGCGCGGTCCACCTTGCCCGTGGGGCCGAGTGGGAGCTGCTCCAGGAACACCACGAGGGAGGGGACCATGTGGTCCGCGAGTCGCTCGCCGAGGAAGCGCCGCAGCGGCTCCTGCGTCAACGTGGCGCCAGGACGACGCACAACGTAGGCGAGGAGGCGCGGCGAGTGACGGTCTCCATCCGCCACCACGACGGCGGCGGACACCTCGGGATGGAGTCGGAGCGCGGCCTCGATTTCACCGGGCTCGACGCGATGGCCGAGGATGGAGAGTTGGAAGTCGACGCGGCCGAGAATCTCGACGGTGCCATCCGGCAGCAGGCGTCCCAGGTCACCCGTGCGATACAGCCGCTCGCTCGTCACGGGGTGCGTGACGAAGCGCTCCCGCGTGCGCGCCTCGTTGCGCCAGTAGCCCTTCGCCACGCCGACGCCCGCGCAGCACAGCTCGCCAGGGACCCACAGGGGGCGCTCCCGCAGCGACTCGTCCATGACGTGGTAGCGGGTGTCCGCGATGGGGCGGCCGTAGGGGATGCTCTTCCAACTCGGGTCCACCTTCCCGATGGGGAACCAGATGTTCCAGAGGCTCGTCTCCGTCGGGCCGCCCACGCTGACAGGTTGAGCCGTCGGCACGAGCGCGCGGAGCCGGTCCGGCAGGTCGAGAGGAATCCAATCGCCGCCCAGGAAGGCGAGCCGCAGCGAAGGGGCGAGCGGCTCCGGGCGCCCGCTGGCGTGGGCCAGGAGCATCTCCATCATCCCAGGCACGGAGTTCCAGAGGGTGATGCGCTCCGTGCGCAGCAGCTCGGCCCAACGCGCGGGCTCCTTTCGCGCGGCGGCCTCGCAGAAGACGATGGCGCCACCGGCCGACAACATCCCGAACACGTCGAACATCGACATGTCGTGGTGCAGGGCCGTCAGCGCCAGGACGCGGTCCTCCGGACCGATGGAGAACTCGCGCAGTGTCTCGTCGAGCGCGTGAACGAGTCCTCGGTGCGCGAGCATCACGCCCCCGGGGCGCCCCGTGGAGCCGGACGTGTAGATGATGACCGCGAGGTCATCCGCGCCCTGCGCCGGGAGCTCCGGCCGCGGTGGAGCCGAGGCGGGCTCCACGGACTCCACCGTGAAGCGGCGTGGAGCGAAAGGCCATTCGAGGCGAGGCTCCAGCCAGGGCTGGGTGACGACGTGCTCACACGCGCTGTCCTCCAGGAGTTGCTTGAGCCGCTCTCCGGGAACGCCCGAGTCGATGGGGAGATAGGGTGCCCCAGCCAGGGAGCAGGCGAGGGTGGCCACCACCTGCTCCCAGCCCTTCTCCATCACCACGGCCACGGGGTGGTTCTTCCGCGCTCCCGCCTGCGTGAGCACTTGAGCGAGCGCGGTGCTCCTGCGCAGCAGCTCGCCGTAGCTCAGCGTGCGTCCCGGCGCGATGACAGCGGTCCGGTCGGGCCGCGCGGTCGCCTGCTCCACGAAGCGTGAGTGCAGCAGGCGCTCGGAGCGCGCGCCTTCAAGCCGAGGCCCCGAGGCAACCTGGGGCTCGGACAGGCGCAGGGGCTTCTCATGGACGACGTCGGGCTCGTCCACCAGCCGGTCGATGAGCTGCTGGTACGACGCGAACATCGCGTCGAGGAGGCCCGGGGCGAACAACTCGTCCGCGGCATCCCAGTTGTAGAATACGCCGCCGTCCTGGAAGACGAGCTGGTGGTCAATCCACACCTGCGGCGTCTGCGTGACGGAGTGGACGACGCGGCCGAACGCGCGGCCCAGGTGGTCCACCCAGCAGGAGTCCCAGCCCTCCACGCCGCTGGCGAAGCTGGTGAGCACCACGGGCATCAGCGCGCCGCTGATCTTCCCGCGCTCGCGGAACATCTGCCGGAGAATCTCGACGCCGCCGATGTAGCGGTGCTCCAGGTCCTTGAAGAGCTGCTCCTGGAGCGCGCGCGCTCGCTGCTGGAACGTGCCGCCCGCGCGGTGGTCCACCTCGACGAGCAGGAACGAGGAGAAGGTCCCCACCATCTTCCCCACGTCCTCATGCAGGGGGAGACGGTTGTAGAGCGGCACGTTGAGCGTGAAGTGCGGGCTCTTGCTGAAGTGGGCGATGACCTCCGCGTAGCAGGCGAGCAGCAGCCCCGTGGGTGTGAGCTGGAGGTCGCGTGCCCGCTCCACCAGGCGAGCCCAACGCGCTCGCTCGATGCGGGCTTCACGGCGCACGAAGTGCGGGCGGCGGGGCACGCCCATGGGGGTGACCCTGGGCAGGTCTGGCGCCGGGGGCAGCGTGGCAATCCGTCCACGCCAGTACTCCAGCGAGCGCCGGTACAGCTCGGTCTCCTGGAGGGCGCGGGTGGCCAGGACGTAGTCGCGGAACGACTGGCCATGCTCCTTCGGGTCCAGCGTCGCGTCCGAGTCGTTGTAGAGCTGGATGAGCTCCCGGAAGAGGACCTGCACGCTCCACGAGTCCACGAAGGTGCAGTCGATGCTGAAGTAGAGCCGGTGGCCTTCCTCCAAGCGCACCGCGCGGAGCTCGAACAGCGGCCACGTGTCGAGCGGCAGGATTTGCTGCGCCAGCCGCTCGCGGTGGGCGTCCAGGCGTCGCTGTCGCTCCTCGGGTGACAGGGCGCGGTAGTCCTCGACGACCACTTCGTACGCGGGGACTTCCCGAAGGATGCGCTGCGTGCCGTCGGGCAGGGCGACTGCGCGGAGCATCTCGTGGCGTTGGATGAGACGTCGCCAGGCCGCGCCGAAGCGCGCGGGGTCCAGCGTCTCGCTGTCAATCTCGACATAGACGTGGATGGCCGCGCCCAGCTCCAGGTCGCCACCCCGGCCGACCCAGTAGGCCTGCTGGATGTCCGTGAGGGGGAAGGGCTCGTCTCGCTCCTCGGGGCGGCAGACGAGCGCGGGCAGCTCCGCGGCGCGGGCGTCCCCCATGCTGTCGTCGAGCAGCGCGATGAGCGCCGCCTTGTGTGCGGAGAGCTCCGTGCGCAGCTCGGCGGTGAGCGCGCCTTCCGGTGCATCCACCGCGAGCTTGCCGCCCTCCACCCAGAGCCGAATCCCCAGGTCGAACAGGCGCGTGAGCAGCTCCGTCACCCCGCTGTCTCCACTCACTTCTTCCCCTCCTCGTTGATGCTGAAGCAGGGGAAGTAGTTGGTGTCACCGGCGTGGTACGCGTCCGCCAGCGCGGGCAGCTCGTCGAAGGTGTGGATGCGCCGACCGACGTCGGGCATCCAGCCGTGGGCCTCTCCGAAGGCCACCGCGTCCACGCCCTCCTGATACCGCGCGTAGTGGGTGTGGATGTGCTGGTGCCGGGTGATGCACTCGCGCGCCCGGAGGAGGGAGACGGACATGCCTTCCTTCCAGCCGGCGGTGGCAATCACGCCCTGGCGGGCCAGGGCCTTGAGGGTGGCCCGGTAGACGGGCGTGCCGATGTAGTCGAGGAACAGGTGGACCAGCTCTCCGTCGGTGCGACGGGAGACCTCCGCGAGGAACCCCGCTTCCGCGGCCTGATAGCGCTCGCGGTACAGCGCATCCGAGTCCCAACGCTCCGGCTCGTAGCTCAAGCCGGCGAAGGAGCGCCGGTCGAGCGCTTCCAGGCCCGCGCCTCGAATCTCCTCCAGGTGCCGGTGCGCACCGGAGAGCATGACCACGCGGCAGCCCTGGAGTCTGGCGAGCGCCAGCTCCGCGAGCGTCGTTCCTCCCCCCCAACCCCAGACATGGGGTGACGGGCACTCCGCCTCCGTCACCTGGAGTCGGAAGACGGCGGAGGCGACGCGCCAGTTCGCCCACGCGGTGACATAGCGGACGCTGAAGGCGGCCCACTGCGCCAGCGAGTACTTCGTGTTCTCCGGAATGGGGATGACCTGCCGGCCCTTGAGCTTCATCAGCGTGGCCATGCAGCCCATCTGTCCAGGCGCCTCGTAACCGAGGGCCTTCACGGTGTAGCCGTAGGGGTCCGTCTCGCCGCTCGGGAACATCATCGCGAGCTGCCCGCCCTGGACCTGGGTGACGCCCTTTCCCGTCTCGAGCACCCGGACGACGCCCGCGTTGCCGAGGACGACCTGCTGCTCCTGGCGCACCTTGCAGATGTCGATGGGCTGTCGTTCGAGCGCGTGCTCGTTGTTGCCCTCCCAGCAGCCGTAGAGCGGCGCCGCGAGGACCTCGTCGTCTTGGATGGCGTCGACGGTGACGCGGGTGCGCGTCAGTCGGGCGCGGCGTGGCTCACCTGTGTTGCCCGCGCGAATGACCCAGGCATCGGCTTGATAGCTCATGTTCGAGAATCCCCTGTGCGCATGGCGCGGCTACAGCGTGAGAAGCTCCCGGCGAACACCCGTCGGAGCGGCCCGGGCTTCCGACACCTGCGTGCGCAGCCACCGCGTGAGCAGCTCGTCCGCGAGCCCTTCCACGCTCGTCGCCTCGAAGAAGTGGGAGACGGGCATGTCGATGGACAGCTCGGTGCGGATGCGTCCAGTCAGCTCGATGAGTCGGAGCGAGTCGAGCGCCAGCTCCTGGAGCGACTGGAAGGGAACGTCCGGCGTCTGTCCCCTGAGCGCGACGCGGATGATGGTGCTCCGAAGGTAGTCCCGCATCAGCGCTCGACGCTGCTCCGGCCTGGCGGTCCCCATCGCCGCGAGCACTTCCGTGGAAGTGACCAGGGGACCCACCGAAGGAGCACGCGCGGGCTCCGGGGTGACGGGCCTGGGTGACGGGGGGGCTCGTGGGACGACGACGTCGGGGAGGAAGGCGGAGAGCGCCTGGCCCGGTGCGGAGACCGCCTGTCCCAGGAGGGCCTCGAAGTCGCGAAGCAGCCTCCCCGCCTCGTCCGCGTCGAAGCGCTGGCGGGAGAACTTGAGCGTGCCCGAGATGACGCCCTGCTCCTCGTGAAGCGCGAGGAACAGGTCGAAGTCACAGGTGCCGCCCTCGAGCTCGACGGGCGTGATGTCGAGCTGCGTGAGCTGGAGTGGGTAGCGCGGTGTGTTCTCGAAGGCGAAGAGCGCCTGGGAGAGGGGCTCGCCGCCCAGGTCGACTCCTTCGAGGAGTTGCACGGGGAGGTCCTGGTGCGCCAGCGCGCCCGCGACGACTCCGCGCACCTGCTCCAGCAGTTGCTGGAAGCTCGGGTCGCCCCGCAGGTCCGCAGGCAACACCAGCAGGTTGACGAAGTAGCCGATGAGGCGCTCGGTCTCCACCTGAGGACGGTTGGCGATGGGGCTGCACACGAAGTGCTGCTCCTGCCCACCGGAGTGGCGGTGCAGCAGGACGTGGAACGCGGCGAGCAACACCATGTAGACGGTGACGCCTGCCTCCCGGGTGAACCGGACGATGGCGTTGGAGAGCTCCGGAGAGAACGTGATGGGCAGTCGCCCCAGCTCACGCGGGCCCTGCGTGGCCACATTCCCCGCCCGGGCTCGCGAGGCGAGACGAGGGCCTTGCAGCCGCTCCTTCAGGTGCTCCCGCCAGTACGCCTGGAGCTCCGCGCGGGCACTGCCCTGGAGCCACTTGTGCTGCCAGAGCGCATGGTCCGTGCAACGCACGTCCAGCTCCGTGAGGCGCGAGCGGCCCCCTTCGTGAAAGAGCGTGTACAGCTCCGAGAGGTCCCGGAAGAGGACGTCCTGGGACCAACCGTCGTAGATGATGTGGTGGAAGTTGAGCAGGAGGACGCTCTCCCGCGCGCCGAGGACGAACAGCGTCGCGCGGAAGAGCGCGCCCCGCTGGAGGTCGAACGGGCGCCAGGCTTCCCGGTGCAGCGCCTCGCGCAGCCGGGCCTCCTGCTGCTCGGGTCGCTGTGCCTCGTCGCGCAGGCTGATGGTGGGGAGCACGAAGGCGCCGGGCGGGCGGACGCGCTGGACGACCTTGCCCCGGCTGGACTCGAACGTGGTCCGCAGGGACTCGTGACGGTGCTCCAGGGCCTCCAGGGAGAGGCGCAGCGCGCGCCAGTCCAGCGGGCCCGAGAGCCGGAAGGCCACGGGCAGGTGGTACGCGGAGCCGCCCGGACTCGCCTGGTCCAGGTACCAGAGGCGCTCCTGCTGAAGGGAGGCGGGCGGGTCCTCCACGTGCTCGCGCGGCACCAGCGGGGGTGCTTCCGAGCGCAGCGTGCGCAGCCGCTGGAAGGCCCTCCAGATGTCCGGGTGCATCAGTCGGACTCCTGGCCGTCACGGCCGCGCAGCCGGTTGACGGTGAACGCCCGGATGGCCTGGAGGCTGCGGAAGTTCTCCATCACGATGTCAGGCGGGCTGACGGCGATTTCGAACCGCTGCTCGAGGAAGTTGACGAGGCGGAAGATGCCCATCGAGTCGATGACTCCGCGCGCGATGAGGCTGTCGTCATCGGCCAGGCCGGAGTCCTTGCTCCGGAAGAGGAACTCCTGGTCGATGTGGTCGCGGATGATTCGCGCGACCTGCTCCTCGGTGTAGCTCGCCACTGTCTGGTTCACGGATGCTCACTCCGGCTTCAGGGAATACGAGGTCCCTCGGGTCGATGACCCGATGGGGCAAACACTGTCTTCGTGAGGTGGCTCACACGCGCTGTCGCGCGTGCTCCTGGAGCCGGACCCTGTCTTTCTTCCCTGTCGTCGTCTTCGGCAGGGCGTCGCAGGCGTCGATGCGCGCGGGAATCATGTAGCGGGGAAGGTAGTTCGCGCAGTGCTGTCGCAAGTCATGGGGGCTGGTGCTCGCGTTGTCGCGGAGCACGACGAAGGCGCGCAGCTCGTTGCCCGTGAGCTCGTCAGGGAGGGTCAGCGCCGCGCTCTCCTCGACATCCGGATGGCGCAGCAGCACCTCCTCCACGGCGCTCAGCTCGATGCGATGGCCTCGGACCTTGACCAGGTCATCCCGTCGGCCCAGGAAGCACAGGTTGCCCCCGCGCTCCCGGATGACGCGGTCCCCGGTGCGGTAGGCGAGGGGATGGCCCGGAATGGGGCCGAGCACCTGCCGCGTGCGCTCCTCCATGCCCCAGTAGCCACTCATCAGGGTGGGGCCCGCCACGCACAGCTCGCCCTCCTCGCCGTCTCCCGCGAGGCCGCCGTCATCGCGCACGACGAAGACCTCGTCACCGCAGCAGACCTGGCCGATGGGCAGCGGCGCGGAGCGCGCGAGGTCCGCGGGTGTGACGACGTGGAACGTGCTGACGTTCGTCTCGGTGGGGCCGTAGAGGTTGAGGTAGCGGGGCCTCGGCAGGGTGAGGACGAGCTGGCGCAGGTACTTGAGGGGGAAGACCTCGCCGGCGAAGAGCACGGTGCGCAGGTTGGGGAACGCGTGCCGCGTCAGCTCGCCTCGGGCCACGAGCTGGGTGAGGGCCGAGGGGACCGAGTACCAGATGGAGATGTGCCGGTCCGCGATGAAGTCCGCCAGCTCGCGAGGGAAGACGGACAGCGAGGCGGGGATGAGCACGAGCGTCGCCGCGCACTTCGCCGTGGCGAAGAGGTCGAAGACGGACAGGTCGAAGTGGAAGGGCGCGTGACTGGAGACGCGGTCCGCGGCCCGCACCCGCGCGATGCTGGCCGCCCAGTCGACGAAGGCGTGAGCGGCGCGGTGGCTGAGCATGACCCCCTTGGGCTGTCCCGTGGAGCCGGAGGTGTAGAGGATGTAGGCCAGGTCCTCGGGCGAGGACTCCGCGAGCGGCTCCAGGGGGGCGCTGGACCCGGCGCGCACGTTGGCCCACGTGAGCGTCACCGGGCCGCCCTGCCCGGGTGGAGGGCGGAGCGTGTTCGCCGGACGCGCTTCCACCAGGATGATGCAGCGCAGGCTCTCCACGTCTCGCAGGGCGGCGTGCCAGGAGGGGGTGGTGAGGATGGCGGAGAGCGCGCAGTCGCAGGCGATGAACTTCACGCGCCACTCGGGGGAGGCCGGGTCCATGGGGACGTACGCGGCGCCGGCCTTCAGGATGCCGAACAGGCCGACCACCGCCTCCAAGGACTTGTCCAGGTGCAGGCCCACGCGGTCGCCCCGGCCGATGCCCTGCTCACGCAGCGCGCGGGCCACCTGATTCGACGCCGCGTCGAGCTCTCCATAGGAGAGGTTCCGCTCCGCGTCGATGACGGCGAGGCGAGCAGGGGCGGCCCTGGCGCTGTCTTCAAGATACTGGAACAACATGGATGTGTTTCTCCGTCAGAGGCCCATGGAGCGGGCCACGAGCTCTCGCTGGAGCTCCGAGGTGCCGGAGAAAATCCGGCTCCCCAATGCGTCACGGACTTCTCGCTCCAGCTCCGTCTCGGTGAGGTAGCCGAGCCCGCCGTGGAGCTGCACCGCGTCCAGGCTCGTCTGGACCCAGGACTCGCTGACGTGGAGCTTGACGAGCGAGGCCTCGAACATCGCCGAGCGGCCCTGCTGCTTGAGCCACGCGAAGCGGTACAGCAGGCCCCGCGCGGTCTCCAGCCGCAGCTTCATCTCCACCAGCTTGTGGGAGATGGCCTGGAAGCCACCGATGGGCTTGCCGAACTGCTGGCGCTCGCGCGCGCGGCGGATGCAGCGCTCCAGCGTGCGCTCCATGGCCCCCAGCGCGGGGGCGAGGATGAGGCCGCGCTCGTACTCCATCATCTGCGAGAAGAGGGGCAGCCCTCCGCCCTCCTCACCCAGGCGATGGGTCGCGGGGACCTCGCAGTCGTCGAGCCGCAGCTCGCCCATGCTCGCCGTGCGCAGGCCCATCTTCGGGACGGTGCGCTCCACGTGGAGCCCGGGCTGCCCCTTCTCCACGAGGAAGGCCGTCAGGCCCTCGCGCCCCCGGGAGGTGTCCACGGTGGCGAAGATGAGCAGCAGGTCCGCCACCGGGCCGTTGGTGACGAAGACCTTGCGGCCCTGGAGGACGTAGGCGGCGCCCTTGCGCGTGGCGGTCGTCTGCAGGGCGGCGACATCCGAGCCCGCCTCCGGCTCCGTCATGGCGTGGCCGCCGAGCAGCTCTCCGCACGCGAGCGCCGGCAGGTAGCGCTCCTTCTGCGCCTCCGTGCCGAAGAGCAGGATGGGGAGCGCGCAGGCCCACAGGTGGGCGCCGAGCGCGAAGAGCAGCCCGTTGTCCGCGCAGCCGTACCCCAGTCCTTCCAGCGCCTGGGCGGTGATGGGGACCGGGTGCTCCGCGCCTCCATAGCGGCGGGGAATGGGGAAGCCCGTCGCGCCGAAGCTGGCCAGCCGGTGCCACCCCTCGCGGTTGAAGGTGGCCTGGGCGTCGAGGGAGACGACGTCGAAGGCGAGCCGCTCACGGCCGAAGGCGATGGCCGCGGCCTTCATCCGGCGCTCGTCGGGAGTCCACGCGAAGTCCATGACGGCTCAGCCTCCGCTTCCGGTGAGCGCGGGCATGGGGGCCTGCTGTCGCGGGGACATGACCTGGGCGAGCAGCTCGGGAGGGACGGTGAAGTCGTCGAACCAGCGTCCGCCGAAGGGACGCTGGATGGGGATGATCTGATCGCTGGAGTAGGAGAGGACGCGGCGGTTGTAGGCGCGGATGACGTCGCGCAGGGAGGAGGGCAGGGCGCCATCCAGGGTGATGGCGCGCTCCATGTCCGCGAGCAGGGCCTGGGTGTCGGAGATGGCGGTGAGGATGCTCTGGCTGATGGCGCGAGGGAGGATGCCCGCCTGGCCCTTGGCGCGGACGAGCGCGGCGACGGCGCTGTACGTGGTGTCCTGGAGTTGCTTGCGCGACAGCCAGCGCGTCTCGTAGTTGAGGCGCCGGTGCCAGAGCGGCTCCACCATGGCCTGACGGTGCTCCTCCAGGGTGCGGTGGAAGATGCGGTAGCCGTGCTGCTCGGGCTCGACGAAGAAGCGGGAGCCCGGGTCGAGGAAGGGCACCATGGGGCAGAGCAGCGGCAGGACGCGCTGGCCCTGGAACTTCTCCATCAGCCGGATGCTGTAGTCCACCGTGTCGGAGATGGACTGTGGCGTCTGCTGGGGCATGCCGATGAAGAACCACACCATGACGCCGGCGATGCCCGCGTCGAGGGCGCGAGGAATCCACGCCTCCATCTCCTCCATGGTGTACGTGCCGCGCCCCGCGAGCTTGCTGATGACCGGGTCGTGCGACTCGGGGGAGAGCATGATGTACGACTGGCTGGACGCCCCCAGCTTCTTCAGCGTCTCGTCCGGGGTGAGGTGGAACTGCTCGACGAAGAGCTGGCGGTAGCCGCTCTCCTTCACGGCGTCGAGGTACTCGTGGAAGCGCGGGCGCGTCTCCGAGTAGCACTGGAGGGCGTAGATGCCCGTGCTCGCGGCGGCGGGGCCCATGGACTTCAGCTCGTCGACGATGCGCGAGTGATTCTTGGAGATGAGCGTCTTCTTGACGCCCATGATGTTGCGATAGGCGGACCGCGAGCCGCCGCACCACGGACAGTCATAGGCGCAGCCGGTGTTCGGCAGCGTCATGATGAGCTTGGTGGTCGCGACGTCGTCGACCGCGTCACGGTAGTAGGACCAATCCACCGTGGCGTCGTTGTAGTTCGTCGCGGGTTTGTGGCTGAAGCCGGTGCGTTCCACCGACTGGGTGCGGCGCTTGTAGAGGAGGTTGGGGATGTCGACGAGGCGCCGCGCTCCCGACTTGATGGTCTCGACGAGGCGACGGACGGGCTCCAGGGTGTCGTAGCCCTGCACGACGATGTCTATCTCCGGGTACTGGATGAGCTCTTCCGCGTAGAACGTGGCGGAGATGCCCCCGCAGATGATGACCGCGTCGGGGTGGACGACCTTGATGCGCTTCGCCAGTTCAATGGTGCCGTGGCACTGCGCCATCCAGTGCAGGTCCAACCCGAAGACGGGCGCCTCGAGTCGCCCGAGCAGCTGGTCGACGTCGAGCTCGGGGTGCTTGAGCATCAGCGCCGCGACGTTGACGATCTCCACCGACAGGTCGTGTTTGCGCAGGTGCTCCTTCAGGGAGAAGAACCCGATGGGGTACATCTCGTAGATGGAGGTGACGTTGACGCTGTCGGAGTCGCTGAGATACGCGAACAGCAGGTCGTCGCGCTCACGAAAGTCATACACGCTGGGCGCGTGCAGGAGAAAGAGGTCTGCTCGTAGCGTACGGGACGACGTGCTCATGAGCAGCATTCTCCGGGGGTGGCGCTGCGATGAAGCCTGTCTTTGAACGGCGCCGAGAATGGACGGAGGACTGGGGAATGTCGTTCGTCCCGGGGTCTGGTGCCCACGCTTCCTTCAGGACAGTGAATTCCAGGATTGTCCCCGAATCTGAGAGGTCGGCGGGCCGCGCGTCGGGTCGATACCGCCTCATCCTCTTGAGGCAATCCTGGGATGACCTCCAGGTCCGCACCATTCAGGTGGTTGCCCTACCCCCACTCAGGACTGCAAGCTGGTCCACACACTGTGCCCCGCTCCCGGAGTCCTCGCATGTCATCCCGGCCGTTCCCACTGCTGCTGACAATCACCGTGCTCCTGCTCACGCTCCCCACCGTCGCTTCAGCAGGCGACGATACGGCCCGGAGGAAGAAACTCGTCGCGTGCGTCAACAAGGAGCTGACGGCTGAGAACAAGGAGTTCAAGCTCAAGGATGCCGAGCTGAAGACGCTCACGATGATTGTGGACCGCGAAGTGATGAAAGAACCTCTCAAGAAGCCCTCGACAGAGGAGCAGAAGGCAACTCTCAAGCGGATCGAGGGTGAAGCCAAGGCAAAGCTGCCGAAGGTGGACCTGAAGACAATCGACAAGATGATGGCGACGCTTGAAGCGAAGGCGGCGCATTGCTCCGCCGATGTGATGAAGTGACGAAGCCGGGCGCCTGCGGAGCAGACACCCGTCGCAGGGCTCCTCGTCCCCTGGCGCCTCCCTGCACCTCCACATGCTGCGATTGGGCAGCAGGAGAAGAACCTTGGAGCGTGCGGCGGGAAACTGGCCGGCCAGGTCGTACCTTCATTTCCAACGTCGTATCGTCATGGAGAGAACTGCTCGACCAGTTCTTCCGACGTCGTCACCAGATCATCACCCGAAGTTACGCTGGGCTTCGGAGTGCTCGGGGACCGTCTTGCCGTCGAAGTGAACAATGTCTCCACGTTCGTTCAACTTGGATTCGAGGCGGGCGAAGGTTGAAGTCAGGAGCCATTGATTGAGTTGGGGCCGGTCACTTCCGTGAACTTCGTGCCGGTGATGCCTGCGCGCCCCAGGACTTCCTTGAGTTCCTCGGACACGATCAATGCAACGGTCCATCCCGAGGTTCGGAACACCTTGGAGCCTTCCACCTTCGCCGGGTTGATGCGCATCCCTGACACGGAGGAGTACGTACCCACTTTTTCGGGCATCCCGTCCTCCGGCGTCCAGTAACGCACTTCCTCGCATGCAGCGTCGTCGATGCACTTCACCAGTCGGATGGCGTTGAGGATGAAGTGCTGGGCCGGCTGCGAGTCGATCTCCACCGGGATGAGCTGCACGTCGTCGGGTGCCACCTCTGTGAAGAGGGATGCCACTCGGGCGTGAACGACGGGGATGCTGAATGCGGCGTGGGAATAGTCGAGCGGTGTGCCGGAGATCTTGATGGGGATCCTGATTCGCTCGTCCGCGTGAACTCGCTGCCCGATCCTGAACTGCCACGGGTCGTCGAGCTTGCGGCCTTCCTGATCGAGAGGATGCCCCAGCTCCCACCGGCCCGAGAGGTACACATCGTCGGTCAACTTGAAGAACCGCTTCGGCATGAGTTCATTCTTCCGTCATTCGGCTCGAGTCACCAGCCGATTGAGCCTGGTTCCCTCTTTCGAGATCTCCCGCTCCAACACACCGAGGATCTTCGTCAGCGCTTCCCGGCAACGCGCGATGCTCTTGCAGGTCGCCGTTGCTTCGTCCAGCCGCTCGTACACCTCCTCATGGTACTCCCTCGGGTGTGGCCCCTTGTGCCCCGGGACGCGGACCACGTTCGCCGCATCGTCGAGCGACATACCCGCTCGGTCGAAGATCTCCTCGTATCTTGGCGTCCAGGGCCCTCCGTTGTTGGTGGACGTGCTGAACTTGTCGGAGGCGATATGGTGCCAGGGGCCTTCCGTGTCCACAGGGGCCATGCTTCCGGTGCTCGTCCCGCGTGCCGCCATGGCTACCGCGCCGGGCGCGAGGGCGATGGTGACGGTCTCGGCACTCACGGCCACCGTTCCCACGTCCGCGACCGCCGCGAGACGGATGCCCATTTGCGCTTCGACCTGCACCGCCGCCTGCGCGGCTCCGGGGAGCATGGGCACCTTCGCCCCTATCCCCGCCGCCGTGTTTCCAATGGCCACAGTGGCCAACAGGGCGAACGCTCGAGCCGCGTTGCGGCCCATGACCTCGCCGTAGCGTTCTCCCGCCTCGCGTAGCTCGTCGAACGTCGTGGCCTGCTCCGCCTCCTCCATCAGCCGCTTGAAGCCCAGGATGAGGCTCCAGAACGTGTCGATGCCCACATAGGCAATGAGCGAGGCCGTCATCACGGCTGCCGCACCCTTCGAGAAAGGTTCGGGCACGGCGAGCAAGATGCAGTAGGTGGTCCACGTCCAGAGAACCGCCGACATCATGGCCTGAGGGTTGGCCATGTCCTTGAACGCATCCATCATTTCGTCCAACACGGCGCCCTGAGCCAGGGCCATGGCCAATGCGTAGCGGCCATCCCCGGTGACAGTGGGATTCTCCACCAGGAGGCGCAGGCAATCCCCGGGCTTGTTCGTGCGCTCACACCAGCGCAGGTAGGCGCGCACCAAGCCCTTCTCCGCCGTGGTGGGCTCTCCCTCCAGATGTTCGCCTGGACCCAGCGGGACGACACGGTGGCTGCGTGTCTCGTACAGGTACGACCCACTGCGCGAATCCATCTCGAACAGCCGCCGAGCCGTTTCCTGGGGACGGGTAGAAGGCCGAACGCCGCGGGCCAGTGCCTCCACGGCTTCAACGAAGTCGTCTTCGTCCAGTTCCACCGGTGCGGCATCGCCGCTGCGTGGAGTCATCACGATGGGCTCGCCACCGCCTGTGTGAAGGCGCACGGACTTCGTGGTGCTGCTGCAACCGGCCAGCAGCATGAGCAATAGGTGAAGCGACCATCGTGACCGCATGCGGAGCCCTCCTGGCGCTGGTCTCCTCTCGTTGGGAGTCCATCGTCGATATGAAATCGAGCAATACTAGATAGAGCCGACAGGTGTGCCAGATTGAATCGGCAGGCTGGGACAAGGGCGTGGCACTGGCGGCGTGCCTACGGGAACGTCATGCAGGAACGCTTGATCGTCTCCTGCTCACTCGTTTCTCGACTCCGGGTCGAGCGCCCAGGTTCCTTCTTCCCAGCGGTTCAATGTCTGCTGGGCTCCAAACGGGATGCAGACGCGGGCTCAAGCAGCCTCTCCTCGGACAGGGCATGGAGGGGTGACGTTCCTGGTCATGTTCTCAACCGGCAAGGGAGCTTGGACGCGCTCCCACCGCGAAGTCGCGCGGAAGGGGATTGAACCCATGGGGGATATTATCGTTGAATCCAAGGGGTAGTATGCGCGGATGGCCGCCCCCGCGGCACTCTCCTCCTTCCCCAGGTCTCCCCATGAACGAGAATCTCGCCCACAAGATTGGAACCCAGGTCCGCTCCGCCCGGCATAGGGCGGGCCTGTCGCAAGCGCAGGTGGCCGAGGCCATCCAGGTGCCGACGCTGGTCCTCAGCCGCCTGGAGCGCGGGAAGTTGCTGCCCACCCTCCCCACGCTGGTGAGCCTGTGCGGTGTCCTCGGTATCCCCGTGGCCTTCCTCCTGGGCAGCAGGCCCCCGGAGGTTCCCGCCCCTCCCAGGACCATCCAATAGGGACGCCGCGTGACGCGGTGTCGCTCGTGCATCGACACGGCCCCCGAGATGCGGCAGGAAGGTGCGTCCGCGAGGCGCGAGCCCTCCTGCCCGCGCCAGACCTGGCTCTCGGTGTTCCTGGTACCCCGACGCATGAACGAAGAACTGGCGATCCGTATTGGAAGTGCCGCCCGAGAGGCCCGAGCGCGGCTCGGGCTCACGCAGGCGGAGGTGGCCGAGAAGCTGGGCCTGGCGCACATGGTCTACAGCCGCCTGGAGCGTGGGAAGATGCTGCCCAGCGTGCAGACGTTGCTGCGGATGTGCTCCGTGCTGCGCAGCTCCTCGGACGAGCTGTTGGGACTCGCGGCCGCGGAGGACGGGGCGAAGTCGGGCAAGGGGGAGCGTGGGCAGGGCGGGGCGCCCAAGCTGCGCCAGCTCACCGGCCTGGCGCGCAAGATGGATGAAGAGCAACTCGAGGCCCTCGTGAAGGTGGCCCAGGTGTTGTTGCGCTGAGGTGGAGCGGGCCCACGCCTGGGCCCACGTCGTCCGCGGCGATGCTCGGCCGCGCGTCCTCGGTCTTCGTTCGGTGCGGGCGTCGCCTCGCCGTCGCATCCCGCCGCCGGGTCCTGCTTCATGGGGTCCGGCGGTCCATGGCCTTCGGCTTCAACTCAACCGTTCACCAGCCGTTCCTGTACGAGGCCTGTCGCACCTCTCCACCAGCGGCGGTGTAGAAGACATCGAGATGTCCAGAGGCCTTGCTCACAGCACCTGGAGCGGAGGCCAGCTCACCGCCGAGCCACGTCCAACCGCTCCAGCTCGCGCCATTCCAGGTGTTGATCCACAGGCTGTTGTCCGCGCTTCGGGCGAACACATCCAGCAGGGTTGCCCCCCGTGAAGCCACCGTGGGAGACGAAACGAAGCTGCCGCCAAGGGATGACCAACCGCTCCACGTGGTGCCATTCCAATACTTCTGGATGATGGAGTTGTCTGTCCCTCGGGCGAACACGTCGATTCGGTTGGCGCCCCAGCTCACCGCCGCGGGTTCCGACGCCAGGGTGCCGTCGAGTGCGCCCCATGGACTCCAAACGGAGCCTGTCCAGTAGGACTGCCACAGCTTGTTGTCAGGCCCCCTGACGAACAGGTCCATCCGGTTCGAGCCCCACGAGGCCACAGTGGGTCCTGACGTGAAGTTGCCGCCCAGCGAAGACCAGCTGGTCCACGCGGTCCCTGTCCAGGACTTCCGCTGGATGGTGTTGTCGCTTGCCAGGGCGAACACGTCGATGGTGACTGCGTCCCGGCTCACCGCCACGGGGGCTGACGACAGGGAGATGCCGCCGAGCGAGCCCCATGTGCTCCAGGCTCCATCCCAGTACCTCTGCCACAATTGGTTGTCCGCCCCTCGGGCGAAGACGTCCAACCGGTTCGTGCCGCGAGCGGCCACCGTGGGCGCGGAGGTGAGATTGCCACCCATCGACACCCAGGGGACTCCATACGTCTGTTGGACGCCCTGCTGGTCCGTGGCGCTGAGGTTGCCATCCCCATTCCACTGCGGATTGCAGTAGTTCATCACCGAGCTCAGGTCCCACGGTCCGATGGTCAAGTCACCATTGGAGCCCTGCGGGGGCTCGGTACAGGAGCCTGGAGTGTCCTGACGGTTCTGCTCGTGGGCGTAGCCCAGTACGTGGCCGAACTCATGGACGGCAAGCGCTTCGATGCAATACTGGCGCCTGTTCTGGCAGCTCTGGCCCCAGTTGTTGAAGGTGAAGTTCAGCACCACACCCGCGGCGACGCCGTTGAGCGTGTTTCCCAACCCCTTCGCATGGGGGCCGACGTCGCTGATGTTGATGCGGATGCCCATGGCCCCTGCCGCGCACGTGCCCCAGCCGTTGAGTCGGATTCCGGAGCGGGCTTCCCACGTACGTGCGACCGCGTCGCGCACCCACTGCCGCTGCGTGGCATCCCCCGCTCCAGGGTTCTCCCAGCAGACGGAGACGCTCATCGGCCGCCACAACCGCGCGGAGGCCACGTAGAGCTCCGCCTCGCTATTGCGCATGTCCCCGGCGGGCGACATGCCGGGCTCCGCGGACTCAGGTGCTTCCGTGGCGCTGCCACAGCCGAGCAACGTGCCCAACCCCAATGTCGCGAGCAACACCGCCCCCCGGCGGGCTGCGATTCCAATCAGCATGGCGCTCATCTCCACTCTTCTTTGTCAGACGGGCCAGGAGTGGTCCCTTTGTCTTGGCAAGGAAGTGGAACGGCTCTTTGATATGTTTGACTGGCATGTTGTTAGTGAATAGTGCGTGCCGAAGCTGTTCTGATTGAGGTGGAGGTTTCCTGTGTTGTCGTTGCGCTCAAGAGCGCAGGGCGTTCGAGGTGAGGGAATGCAGAAAGGCCACGTGGGCGAAAAGGGTTGCCCGCATGCGCCACTTCCTGAGCCTGCACGCATTGACCAGGGGCAATCCGATGCCCTGGTGACGCTGTGACCTCCAAAACGAGTTCAGCGTGGGGCTTCCTGCACAGGTCCGGCAGACCGTCGAGCTGGAGGTTCTCGACATGACCCAGGCCGCGTGGGCGAGTACCGTCGAGAGGGGCAGGGCGGCCGCCCATGCTGTCCATCGACGACAGCGTGGCAGTGCCATGGGGCGTGACGCGAGCGCCGACCCAAGCCGGAAGAGAGGGTCTGGCCTCTCCGGTCGCTATTCTCCCGCCGCTTCTTGCTTGCTGGAGGACTCGGAGCCGTTCAGGATCAGGTGGACGAGGTTGGTGACGAACGGAGAGTGAAGCAGGGGTCGGGTGGCAGTCAGCTGCGGAAGGAGGAGGAACGTTCCCACTCCCTTCCTACAAGTGGGGCCAACAGGGGCCAGTAAGGCCCTGATTTTGCTGGGCACGAGTGGCGGAACAGGCAGACGCAGCGGACTTAAAATCCGCTGACCCGAGAGGGTCGTCCGGGTTCGATTCCCGGCTCGTGCACTTCTAACTGGCGAGAATCGTTGAGGAAGTTCTTCCGATTCTAGCCATGTGCCCCCAGTGTGCCCCTCGGGCGCTGCTCCAGCACACGAACGGCATCCTTCTTCACGTCTGGACTCAGATGCGCATATCGCATCGTCATCTCAATGGACGCGTGCCCCAAGAGTTCTTGCACGGCTTTGAGCGGCACTCCTCCCATGACCAGATGACTGGCGAAGGTGTGTCGCAAGACATGCCATCCGATAGGTCGTAGCCTCGCGAGCTTGCTCGCCCGAAGTATGGCGTTCCGGCATGTATCGTTCTTGAGGTAGGCGCCTTTGTCGTCGCAGAAGACGAAAGGCCCACGCAGGTGACTGGTGTCGCATCAACAGGCATCTGGCCGTTGCCGAGCAGCACCGCAGCCTCGTACAGAAGGTGAGGGGCCACTACGCGTACTACGCAATCAGCGGAAACACGCGGAGCCTCACTCGCTTTCTGTATTGAGTGGCACACACGTGGAGCAAGTGGCTGGGACGCCGCTCGCAGCGCGCCACGTTGGCATGGGAGGGATTCGCACGGCTGCTGCAACGCTATCCTCTGCCGACTGTGTGTATCATCCACCGCTACCGCACTCTCGCAGCAAAACCATGAGCCGAAGAGCCGGATGCGGTAGTCCCGCACGTCCGGATCTGTGGGGGCAGGGAGGGTGACTTCCCTGGTCTACCCGACCGCTCACCGCGAGGGGCTCGGACTCGCGGACCTTCAGCTCGGCGATGGCCGAGTCTCCATTGAAGCCTTCCTTCGTGCGGATGACTTCCACTTCGAGCAGGTAGCGCCCGAAGCGCGGATAGCGGCCACCCGCCGCAGCCTGCGCGGTGGCAATCTGCGTCAGTGCATTGTTCATGTACATGGGCCCTTCGGTTTGGGTTGAGTCAGCGGAAAGTTGCGCTGACCCCACATAAATGAGTGCGGATTCTGCGAGTGGCCTGGGCAACGCTTGCATTGGCGGGCGCCTCGCTTTGCCGCAGGATCGGACTCGGGAGCTTCCTTTTTTGACAGAAACCCTGGAAAGGGCAGGCTTGATTGTGAGTCGAGATGCGGGACTGTCTTTGTTGGGACGCTGCCGCATTTGAGCATGGACTCAAATGACAGACTGCGAAGGCTGGAGAAAACATGAATTCAATGCGCGTCGTGGCACTCGGTGTTCTGCTGTCGAGTGGATTGGCTGCTGCCGGATCGAAGACCGACTATACCGTAGACCTGAGCACTGCTAATCGTTATGCTTCTGCGACCATGGGAGGCGCTCGAAACTCGTCAGACTCCACCCAGCTCCTGTCATGCCAAATCGACGCAACCGTCAGCGGTATTTCTGGCACCTGCTATGCGGTAAACGCGCAGGGGGTGTCTGGCGAATGTCGGACGACAAATCAGTATTTGCTGGAGGCAATCAAGTCGATCAGTGACAGTAGTCTGGTTGCATTTACATGGAATGAGAGCGGGGTGTGCACCCAGGTCATTGTCCGCCAGGGGTCGATGCATGGCCCGAAGCTGTAGTTTCTACTGTCTCGAAGGTCATGCTGTGGCATGCAACCATTGGCGTGCAAGAGCCAAGGCCATGAACGCTGGCCGTTTTCTTCCGACGTGTGGTTCAGGTGCAGATTGCGAAGCATAGCTTCTGCGGTGTGCCTTCCGTCTGTTCGATGAATCGTGCGAAGTCGCGGGCCTTCTCGAAGGCCCCGATTAGCTCGTCGGTGTGCTGGTACAGCTCCACCTCGACTTCGTCGGCAAGCTGCCCCTGTCGGTGACATCGACCGATGGCCGATCGAGCGCGTCCCATTTTCCCGAATGATGGTCGCCGACGCCTCTGGACCGCGGCCGAGGAGCACGGCGACCTTGCACCCAGGCACCGCGCTTCGACGCCGACGCGGTTCTGACCTTCAGGCGCGTTCCTTCGGGTCTATCCTGGGCTCATCGGGTCGTTCTGAACCGCTCGCGCTGGCTCGGGTTCCGAGCATCGGGCCGTGGGAGCTGTCTGCTTGAGAACCAGCTTGAACTCCCCTGATGAGGTCCTCCCCATCATGGTCAAATAGGCGGAGAATGTCTCACTCGGCCATCCAGGGTAGTCGGGGGATTGGAGCTGGAGCAGGCCGTCCGAGACGCGGGGGTGCGTAATCACGTAGCCAGCCCCGCTGGTAACGACAGCCGATCCAAAGACCGGAGTGTTGTTCCTGACGACGCAGATGGCATCGGGATATATCCTGACGGTTCCAAGGGGTGTATGGAATACGAATGCGCCGCCCTCGACCGGGATACCTGTGATGTCGCCCGGGTTCGCAGCCGCGGCACTGACTTCATTCGTGGGTGTGATTTCGCTTTCAGGGACGGCGTAATCTTCGCCCTGACCACAAGCGGCGGACATCAGCACGGCAAGCATCATGAGGGTGGTTCTCATAGTTCCTTCCGATGTTGGCGTTGGGCAGCGGGCCTCATGACAACGCCGCGTTGGAAGGGTTCCCGCGATTTCACATCCATCGTGGCGCGCTCAACCCCCGCGTCTCGCCCTTGAGGGCGGGGTGGCGCAGACCTACTTCAGGGGAGTCGCGCGCACTCTCTCTGACATCAATGACGCCCAGCTCACCGCAACCGCACATCCTTTCCCTGAGAGCGCCTGCTTCGAGGCTCGCGAAGCTCCCGCATGGCACGTCTGCGATGGAGGACCCTGGGCTCCAGCTCCCACGAACCCGATACCCGACGCCACGCCCTGGATGATGCGCAGCGTCTTGGCGGGCGCTGCCCCCACCAGGTTCGCCCCGGAAGTGCGGAAGAGCGCGGCGCCGAGCGTCACCAGATAGTGGGTCCGAACCCCGCCCGGTCGCTTGCGGTAGGGCAGACCCAGAATGATGCCAGCGCCTCCCGCGACGAGCAGCCGGATGCGCAGCTCTCCACTTCCAAGCTCCGCTGCCATATCGGGCTCCTCCGCTGAGAGCGCACACCAGGCAGGTCCTCCCGTGGAGCGCTCGCCAGGAGCATTCCGCTCAGAAACCGATGGCCGGGAGCGCCGGCCATGGCCCGCCCGCGAGCGCTCGCTCCAAGGCCTCCGCGTGCTGGCGAAGGACTGAAGCGGATGCCGTGCCTTGCTGGGCCTGCTCCGACACTGTCCGGATGGTGCGCAGCAGTTCGCGAGCCACGCGCCGGTCCTCCTCGGCTGCCGCGCGCTGCCCCACGGCGGCAGTCATTCGCAGGAGCCGGAGCGCCACGGCGGGCTCGGTGGCGCCATGGCGGAGGATCTGGTCCGTCGCCAGCGTGAGGTAGTCGCCCAGTGAGGCCCCGGGCAGGAACACCCGCGGAACTCCGGAGTCATCCGCCAGGACCCGAGGACCCAGTCGCATCGTGCTCAGCCCGCACAACATGAAGGTCAGTTGGTCCACGGCCTCCACCGCTGTGTAGGGGTCATTGATTCCCGGCGACAGCGCCTTGATGGCCACATCCACCAACTGACGCACGCCCAGGGCAATGTCCCGGTCCTCGTCCCGCCAGCGGTCCAGGCGGATGGCGCCGAGAACAAGCATCTCGGCGGTTTCGCGCTGGGCGGATGAACCGGAGGCTTCCGGCTCGGCCCAGCCCACCTCCTCCCCCTGAATCACCGGCTCTCCAATGGCTCTCTCCAAATGGATGGCGAGTCGCCTCGCCGTTGCCGTGGTCAGAAGCGCCCTCGCGTCGATGGCGGCGATGAAGCCATTACTCCGGATCTGGATTGGCCACGCCTTCGCCGTGCGAGCACGCGCCGGCGGTGGCGCCTCCATGTCTCCCGAGCAGAACCTTTCGAGCGTTCGCGCGACGCCCAGCGTGTCCTGAACCACGCGCCTGACCAGGTTCTCCACGCGCATGAGCTGAAGCGTATTGAGCACCTGGAAGACGAGCGCGCCTTCGCAGGCGATGAGCAGCAGCATGGCCAGCGCGAGCGCCGGGCGAGGTGCGCGCTCGGGTCCCGAGACAAGTCCAAACTCATGTGTCGCCAGGAGACAGAAGACGCTCGTGGTGACGAACACCGGGATGACCACGCGGATGCCCGCGCTGTGCAGGTACAGCCGCAGCAGGCGCGGCGAATACTGGCTCGCGGCGCTCTGCACCACGAGCATGGTCAGCGACAGAACGATGCTCAAGGAAGTCAGCGCGATACCCAGCGTGGCCGAGAGCATGCCTCGTGCCTCGCCAGCCGTGGCCTGCCAGGCCGTGCCACTCAGGACCCTGACCACGGCGCGTGGAGCATCCACGAGGAAGATGCCCAGGCAGGCGCCCACCATCGCGGCCGAAACGGGCGGAATCCACAGTTGATGGCGCATCCACCAGCGGATGGACGGATCCTCTCGCGAGCCCGTCCGTCTGCCCCCGCCAGGTCGTGCCCCCGCTCGGGCCAGCGCTCGAACGCCCGCCATGTGTCCTTCCCCCTTGGGCCGGCGGTCCTGCGTGTGCTCCGTCCTCGGCGCGCCACCAGGACGAAGCCTCCCTTCCCGAAGCTGGGACTCTCCGCGCGAAGGCGCAATGCGTGCGCGACCTGGGCAGCAGGCGTTCGCAGCGGCTGGCCCTGTCGCATCGAGGCTAAGCGCTACCGGGCCTTCTTCTTGCCTCGGGTGGACACCTCGTCATGATACCCCGTGACGAGCATTCCGAGCGTCTTGGCCAGATTGACCACGGACTCCAATGGCACCCGGGTGTCCTTCATCCGGTTGTGCGCCGGGTCCAGGAACGCTCCCTGGGTTCCCGAGAAGTCTGTCCGCGTGAGGGTGCAGCCCCGGAAGGTGCTCCCCGCGAGGTCCGTCCCCGTGAAGTCCGAGTCCGTCAGGTCCAGGTCGAAGAAGTTCACCTCGCGCGCCACGCAGCGCAGGAACTCCATCTTCCTCAAGCTGAGTCCGACGAACGAGCAGTAGGACAGCCCTGAGTCCGCGAAGGAGAACTCCGGGTTCGACCCGATGTTGCTCCAGTCGATGCCCATCAGCTTGCAGCTCTCGAACCGCACGTCCCGCAGCGCGGCCCGGCCGAGCTGCGCGCGGGTGACGTTGCAGCCACGGACGATGCACGCCTCCAGGGTGGTGTCCTTCCAGCGGCTCTCCTGGAGCTGACAGTTCTCGAAGGTGCAGCGATAGAACTCCTTGTCGGCCAGGTCCGCGTTCTGGAGGTCGAGGCTCGTGAAGGTCTCGTTCTCGAAGTACGCCTCTCGCAGCAGGCGCTGCGTTCCCTCGGCCCCGGCTCCCTCGTTCTCGCTCACGGGCGCAGTATCTTCGATGTGGCGCGGCGGACGACACTCTTCTCGCCATCGGGGTTGTCGGCGCCCCCGTTCTTGGGGAAGTCTCCTCTCCATGGAGAAACTCATCCCCGGCCTGCATCACTTCCAGACGGAGGTCTTTCGCTCCAAGCAGGAGCTCTACTCCCGGCTCGCGGAGGCGCAGAGCCCCGAGGTGCTCTTCATCACCTGCTCGGATTCGCGCGTCCTCCCCAACGAGCTGACCAGCGCGGGGCCCGGCGAGCTGTTCATCATCCGCAACGCCGGCAACATCGTCCCTCCACACGGCACCCCCAACAACGGAGAGGGCGCCACCATTGAGTACGCGGTGGCGGCACTGGAGGTGCGCCACATCATCGTCTGCGGCCACACCCGCTGTGGCGCCATGCAGGGGCTCCTCCATCCCGAGCAGCTGTCCCGCCTCCCGGAGATGCGCGACTGGCTGCGCCACGCGGAGAACACCCGCCGCATCGTCCAGGAGAGCTATGGCCACCTGTCTGGCCCCGCGCTCCAGGACGCGGCCGTGATGGAGAACGTCCTCGTGCAGGTCGAGCACCTGCGCACGCTGCCCGTCGTCGCCGATGGGCTCGCGCGCCGCAAGCTCAACCTCTATGCGTGGGTGTACCAGCTCGAGGACGGCTCGGTGCACGCCTATGACCCGGACCTGGGACAGTACGCCCCCGTGGTCGCCGTGGACGGTGACTCCGCTCGCGCTCGCGGACGCTTCGGTCTGCGTCAGGTGTTCTGAGCGCGCATGCCCACCCGTTTCGTGGCGTGGGCGTCCCTTGGACTGATTGTGGAACGACTTGAAAAAGCAGGGGGACTCTTCTTGCGTCAGTTCATGCGCTGGGCCGCCATGTCTGGCCTTTGCCTGGCGATGACAGCGTCGGCGTCCGGACCCACGGCTTCCCGCCCGAAGGGCGTCGCCGCCACGGGGAGCACGGCCCAGCGCGAGGTGCTTGGCCGCGCGCTGTTCTTCGACCTGTCCCTGAGCGCCGATGGTCGGGTCGGCTGCATGACCTGCCACCTGCCGGAGCGCGTCTTCTCCGACAGGGATGCCCGCTCACTCGGCGCGCATCTCCGCGTGGGGACCCGGAATGCGCCCAGCCTGCTCGATGTGGCCAAGGCTCGGGCGTTGTTCTGGGATGGTCGGCGCACCTCCCTGGAGGCGCTCATCCTCGACCCGCTCCTGCACCCCAACGAGCACGCGCTGACTTCCGCCGAGGACCTGGTGGCTCGCGTTCGTCGACGCCATGCGGCGGCCCATGCGCTGGCCTTTCCCGACGAAGAGGTCTCCGCTCGGACCATCACCGGGGCCATCGCCGCCTACGTGCGCACGCTCAAGTCCGGCGAGTCCCCGTTCGACAGGTTCCACTCCGGGAAGGACCCCACCGCGCTCGATGAATCCCAACGCCGGGGACACACGCTCTTCATGGGCCGTGCCGGCTGTGCCCGCTGCCACACCGTGAGCCCCAAGGCCGCCCCCTTCACGGATGGGGCGTTCCACGCGGGCGTGTTGCCCGAGGAACTCCGCTCCAGGTTGCCTGGGGTGGTCCGTGAAGTGGCGAAGCTGTCCGAGGCCGAGCGCTTCTCCGCTGTGGCCTCGCGTGAGGAGGTGGCCGCGCTGGGGCGCTTCGTCGTGAGCCTGCGCTCGGAGGACATCGGACGCTTCCGGACTCCCAGCCTGCGCAATGCCGAGCTCACGGCGCCCTACATGCACGACGGCGGTGTCCCCACGTTGAAAGAAGCCGTGGAGCGCGAGCTGAACATCCGCGTAAGTCGACGGACCCCGTTCACCCCTCAAGACCATGCCGACCTGGTGGCCTTCGTCGAGGCCCTCACCAGCACCTCGTTCTCCGAGCTGGGGCGCACCGAAGCGACTCCACCGCGCGTCACCCCGTGAGCGCCGCGCGTCGCCGGTGATGCAGGGCCACGAGGAGCATGCTGGCGAACGTCACCACCAGCACGGCGAACTCCTCCAGGCTGTCGAGCGGGGTCTCGTTCTCGTTGATGAGCGCCAGACTCAACAGGCACAACACCAGGTGGACGCTGAAGACGGGCAGTGACGCACTCCCCAGGAGCACCAGCATCCTCGGCTTCAGCCAGTGATAGACGCGCGGTGAGCCCCGGTCCGCGAGCACCGCCAGCGCCAGGAAGTTCACCAGCCGTAGCGGCGCCAACGTCCACTTGTCCAGGAGCACCGGCTCGCTCGCGAGCCACACGAAGGGCTCCACTTCATACCGCGCCAGGAGGAACAGCAGGCTCAACACCCACGCGCCCCCCAACACCACCCAGGACGCGCGTTCGTCAGGCAGCTTCACTCGGGCCCGCTGACTCCCGGTCCACACGCCCAGCACCCAGAGGAACTGCCAGGCGAACAAGTCGAACGCGCCAGACTGGCCGATTCGGACCGGTAGCCAGGCGAGGTCTCCCAGCCCCGTGTACAGCGCTTGCTTCAACCCGAGCTGCGCCCAGACCCACACCAGGCCACTCAGGCACAACACCTTCGTCCAGCCCGCCTCCCTCGCCGCGAGCAGGACGAATGGCGTCAGGAACAACAGCACGACATACAGCGGCAGGATGTCGAGCAGCGGCGGGCAGTACAGCAGGAAGAGGCTGCTCAACAGCGCCGTGAGGGGCTCCTGATGGTAGAAGTCGAGCAGGTTGCGGATGGCGGGCCGGTTCGCCAGCCAGCCCACCGTGCCGATGACCGTGAAGGCGAACAGCAACAGCCCGACATGGTGCGCATAGACCTTCAGCGCCCGTCTTCGCAGGCTCACCCACAGGCGCCTGGGCGTGTCCCACGTCTTCGCGTGCGAGCCGCCCACCAGGAACGCCGACAGGAACACGAAGCCCTCGGCCGCCGAGACGAACCCGAACGGCTGGCTGCTGTACACGTTCAGCCGGGTGGGCAGGTGCGTCAGCGTCATCAAGACGAGGAGCAGCCCCCGCAGGGCATCCAGCTCGGGTCGGCGTGGCATGAAGACTTCGGGCGTTCGGGCGCGGAGGGCGGGCGCCCTCGGCCCGTCACGGCGCGCCCAACTCCTGCTCCAGGTGCGCTCGCAGCGCGGCCGGCCTGCGCAACGCGGTGTCTCGCATGGCCTGGAGGGCCTCCCGCCAGCGCTCCATCGAGGACGGGTTGCGCCACCGGCCGATGTGCTCGGGCATCTCGGGCGCGAGCCTCGCCTCCGCCGCGTCGAGCCACGCCACGACACGCTCCGGTGCGAAGGTGTTCTCCAGGTGCCAGTGAAAGCGGGAGATGAACAACCCCTTGAAGTCCGGCGACTTCAACAGGCTTCGCAGCAACACCACGAAGGGCTCGCCGATGTCGTCGTCATGCAGGAGCCTGCCCAGTGAGTTGAAGTCGGGCCCCCGCAGGAACGTCGCGTCCAAATCATACATCAGCCAACGCCAGCGCCCATCCCCCGGGCCCGGAGTGCCGTCACCCGCTCGGTTGCGCCAGAACTTGATGTTGTTGTTCGGCCAGTCCTCGTTGTCGAAGTAGAGCTGCGCGATGTGGTAGTCGATGAAGTCCTCCACATCCATGCGCTCCAGCACGTGCGCGAAGTGCTCGGGCACGGAGAGGTCGTGCTCCCGCACGTACGCGAGCAGCTCCTCGTACGGGAGGATGTCCTCCAGCTCCCCCGTGTCCAGGCTGCCGCCATTCTCCAGGATGACGATGTCCTTGCGCTTCAGCCCATGGTGGGCCGCCAGGTAGTACTCGTCGTACCGCTCGCGCAGCTCGTGCAACCCCCAGTACTCGCCATTGAGGAACACCACCGCGGGCCGACAGGCCTGGAGGGCCAGCGTCGTGTCGCGCAAGAGCCCCTGGAGCACGCAGTCCCTCAGCTTGGAGACCTGCTGGTCCTGTCCCGAGGTGCGGACCAGCAGGCGCTTGAACTCGCGCAGCGGGTGGTCCGGGAAGAGTTCGGCCTGGAACAGCTCCGGGCCATAATCCTCCTTCGCATACAAGCGCAGGCTCTTCTGCGGCAGCGCCGCGCTCCCCGAGCCGTGGATGCGCACCCCCGCGTTCTGCGCGAACACGGGCACCCCGGACTCCTCGAACCACTCGACATGGACCGGGCGCTCCCAATCCTTGCCATCCTGCATGTAATTGCCCGTCCCATAGCCGTCAGTCCAGTCCGGGTCCTCTTCGTAGACGCGGCCCGGCACATAGATGCCCTGGACGGAGTCGAAGAAGTTCGCCGCGTCCGTCACCAGGGACAGCACCGGCAGCGTGTAGGGCCGCTGGCCAATGAGATACGTCCGCGCCTGCCCCGCCTCCACGGGCGTCTCACCCGCGAAGCGCTGGACGCGCACCACCGTGCCGAGCGTCACGGGCGCGGTGGGTGGCTGCCAACGCCAGGACTCGGGCGCGTCCTCGGGATTGGTCCGGATGAGGCTCAGCGGGGCCGGCTGCCCAGCGCGGTTCAACAGCGCCAGCGGCGCAGTGTAAACAGGGGAAGAGGGGCCCGGAGTCGAGCCGTCCAGGGTGTAGCGCGTCGTCGTCTCCGGCGACGTGGGCAGCGTCAGGAGCGCCTCGGAGGCATACAGACCCTCCGGCGCCGTGAAGCTCAACCGCTGGAAGTCGAGCCGGGTGCGATTCTCCGTCCCGGTGTCGTGATAGGCGACGACCTCCAGGGCCTGGCTCTCGTGATTCGGCTGCCAGGGAATGCTCCACCGTCCATCGGGCTCCAGCACCGCCTCTCCGACGAGCACCGTGCCCTCATAGACAACCACCCGGACGACGCCCGCATCGACCCGGAAGCCCCCGCGCAGGACATGCTGCTCATTGTCCATGGCGTCGATGGTGAGGTTCGCGTCGGGCTTCTGCTCCACCTGCTCGGCGGCATCCTCACGGGGAGTGTCCCGACAGGCTCCCAACGACAGCAGGAGCAGGGCGAGCGCCCCGGGAAGCGTCAGCCTCCCTGACGAGCTGTGGCCGCACGGGCGCGCCAGGACCTGGCGCCCCGGAACTTCGGGAGCTGACGACGAATTCATGGGGGAGGCACGGTGCTGGGGACCAGGGGGGTGACAAGAACCACAGGCCCAACAGCAATACTCGTGCCTCAAACTATCTCCCTGAATTCACGGAGTAGTGTCGGGAAGGCGTGGCAGTGTGCCACGCTGGGGATGGCGGATTGCCATGGCTGCTGCTCACTCGAGCGAGGGTGGGACTTGCGATGACGGAGCCAAGACCCAGGCACTGTGCGACGTGTGGGCGTGCCCTGAACCCCCGCGAGGTGTACTACCGCTTCAACCTGGTGCTGGAGGGCGAGCAGGACGTGCTCGACTCCGGTGACGAGGCGGAAGAAGGGGACAGGGACGCACTCGCGGAGTTGGTTCAGCGGTTGGAGGATGGGCCGGAGGACGCCAGCGAGCTGGAAGACCAGGTCCACTGGGAACGCGCGGGCGTGGTGTGTTCGGCCTGTCGAATCGTGGTGGTGCGCATGCTCGACGAGGCCCCTGGGACGCGGCGGCCACACTGACGGCCCGGGCTCTTCAAGGCCACGCCCGCGCCCCCTTGCCTCAGCGGCCCCGACGCGCCACGGAGAAGGCGAGGTCGTCGTGGTCCACCCACCAGTCGGGCATGCAGCTCACCCGCGAGGGATTGCGTCCGAGCACTCCGCGAAGCGCCTGGAGGCCTCCGTCGGGCAGGGTGAAGGAGGTGGACAACTCCTGCTCACCGGGGACCTCCACCTGGAGCCTCGCGATGTGTGTCCAGGCGGGGCTGCGCGCGTCAGGGGCGTGAAAGAGATTCACCTCTTCGAGGAACGGGACGAAGCCAAAGACAGTCGCAGTGAGGGTCACCTGCCTGCCCGCGGTGAGCGGGCCTCCGTCCTGGCTGGTGATGCGCAGGCCCTCCAGCGTCGCGGTGATGAGATAGGTGCCGGCTTCCCCATCCGCGCAGCTCGCCCCCAGGGTGTTGGGGGCATGGAGCTCCGGCCCCACCGGGCCCATTCCTCGCACCAGCCTCCCGGTGTCGCACGAGGGCGTGAGCGCGGTGCACCGGGGGGCTCCGAGCGTCGGGTCGAAGTCGGCGATGCCAGGGTTGCGCACCGTCACCGCCACGGGCGCGGACCGGTGGGACTTGAAGGCCGTGTCGTAGGCGCGGACCTCCAGGGTGGTGGAGCCATTGAACTCCTGCCGCGTGTCCCACGCGAAGGCGAAGGGCCGCGTGTCATCGCTGGCGCGGAGCTGCCCGTTGACCCACAGGTCCACCCGGCGAACGGCGACGTCGTCCCAGGCCCACACGTGGACTCGCGTCGTGTCGCGCACGGTGCCGTGGGGCAGGGGCGTCAACAGCGCTGCCCAGGGGCGATGGTGGTCACCGGGAGCAGGCGTGAAGCGCGCCTGGAGCAGCAGGTCGGGCGAGCCTGGCCCGGCCTCCTTCACGCGCCCTGGGATGGCGGCGCCCGCGAGGGCCTCCGCGACCTGCACCGGCGTGGCGGTGGGGTGGGTCTCCAAGTAGAGCGCGGCGGCACCCGCGACGTGCGGGGTGGCCATCGACGTGCCGGAGAGGACCTCCGTCGCCGTGTCGTCGGCGATTCCCGCGGAAGGGATGTCCTCACCCGGAGCGAACAGGTCGATGCAGTGGCCGTAGTTGGAGAACCCGGCGCGGACGTCCGCGCTGTTCGTGGCGCCCACGGTGATGGCCCGCGCTGCTCGGGCCGGTGACTCACCACACGCGTCGACGCTGTCATTGCCCGCTGCCACCACCGTGGTGATTCCCGCGGCCACGGCATTGTGGACCGCCAGGTCCAGCGCCTCCGAGGGCTCCATGCCCAGGCTGAGGTTGGCGACGGCGGGGGGCTGATGATGGGCGGTGACCCAGTCGAGCCCTTCGATGACTCCCGAAAGGGTGCCCTCTCCGTCGCAGTCGAGGACGCGCACCGGGTGCAGCGTCACCGCCCTGGCCACGCCCCACGTCGAACCGCCGAGCGTGCCCGCCACGTGGGTGCCGTGGCCGTCGCAGTCCTCTCCGCCGCCCTCGGGGTCCACACCGTCGAAGCCCGCGCCCAGGCGTCCCTGGAACTGGGTGTGGGTCGACCGGATGCCCGTGTCGATGACATACGCGTGGACACCCGCGCCGCCGAGCGTGGTGCGGTAGAGCCCGTCGAGGGGAAGGTCCTCCTGGTCCACGCGGTCCAGTCCCCAGGCGTCCGTCTGCGGCTCGGCGTTGAGCCGCACCCAGGCGTCCTGCTCGACGAGCGCCACGCGTGCATCCGCGCGCAGTGCCTCCAGGTGCTCGTCCTCGAGCTCGGCCGCGAAGCCCTGGAGCGCATGGGCATAGGTGCGGTGCACCTTCGCCGAGTGGGCGCTGGCGACGCTCAGCACGTGCTCGCGGGCCTTCTGGGGCGTCAGCGGGCCCTTGGCCGATGCGGGTGGCTTGAGGACGACGATGTAGTGGCGGGGGACGCGGCGTGGCCCCGTGCGCTGGGACGCGGACGGCGCGGTGGGAGGCGTGAGGTCGCCGGGCTCCGTGCAGCCAGTCAATGCGGACAGGAGGAGGAGCAGGGGTGTGGAGGGGCGGAACTTCATGGGGTGTGGACCAGGAGATGGGCCGACCTCTTCCGGGCACGGGAGCGCTCGGCGAGAGGGGGCGTCAGGGTGAGCCCGCTTGGTCGCCAAAGGACTCAGAGGTGATCAATCCCCGCCTCAGGTTTCTGAGCAGGGGAGGGAAAATCCGGGTGCTCCTGTCGGTGTTCCCGACTTCACGTCGAGCGACAGCGTGCTGGCATCATCATTGCTGTCGAGCGGGGCTCACCTGATGGGAGCCTTCATGGACTCGAATCAACTGCGGCAGCTCTTCGCGAAGGCCCTGCGCGCCTCCCTGGCCTCGCCCCTGCTGTTGGCCGGCTGCGGCGGCCTCGACCTCAAGGGCTATTCCCCTCCCGTGTGTGAGGACAATTGGAAGCTCGCGATGAGCGGCCTGTCACCGGCGACGCAGCCGGACCTGGTGCAGCTCCGTCGGAGCCAGGACACCGGGGACCAGACGAACCCACGCTTCCATGAGGTGCTGACGTCTTCGGGCACGGCTTGCGCGACGGCGTCCCAGCCCGCGACGTGCCAGGCGGAGCTCGACGCCCTGGCCCCCGAGGGCGGCTTTCGTTCCTCCTGCGACTTGTTCTGCGAGTCGTATTACCTGGCGACCACGGAGGGCGACACCGTGGCGGCGAGGGCCTCGCTGGAGGCACTCCTTGGCTTCCTGGGTGCCATCGACACGCCCCAGGAGGCCCTGCTGCGAGTCTTCGCGGACGGCTACACCGTGAGCTGCACCCAGTTGGAGCGCGGCGCGGTGAAGGCGAACGGTGACGGCACCTTCAACGTCGTCGCGAGCAAGGGCTTCGCCTGCGGAGAGGGGACGAAGGAGACGCAATACCTCTTCCAGGTGTCGGCTGCGGGCGAGGTGGTCGAGAAGGACAGCGACGTCCTGAAGCGCGGCGACAAGGGCTGCTCCGTGGGGCGTCGGCCGGCGGGACTCCAGTCGGATGGCGTCGTCGAGTGCGCGGATACGGTGGGGCGGCACCTGGCGCTCATCGCCCACCTGGAGGCGGTCTCCATCCAGGCGTTCCTGCGGCTGCGCGCGGAGCTGGCGTTGCATGGCGCGGACCTCGCGCTCCAGGACGCGGCGCTGCGCAGCGCGATGGACGAGGTGCTGCACACGGAGGTCTCCGGGCGTCTGGCCCGGAAGTACGGCGCGACGCCGGAGCGCCCCCAGGTGGCGGCGCTTCCGCCCCGGCCGCTCGCGGAGGTGATGCTCGACAATGCGGTGGAGGGGTGCGTGCGGGAGACGTACGGCGCGCTGGTGGCCCACCACCAGGCCCTGCACGCGGAGGACTCCGAGGTGCGCGAGGCGATGGCGCGCATCGCCGAGGACGAGACGCGGCACGCGGACCTGTCCTGGGCCATTGACCGCTGGGCGAGCGCGCGGCTTCCCGAGAGTGAGCGGACGGCGGTGCGCGAGGCGCGGCTGCGAGCCGTGGAGGCCCTGCGCGCGGAGGTGGCCGAGCCGACCGATGCCGCGCTCATCCGTGAGCTCGGCCTGCCCACGCCGGAGGTGGCCGTGGCGATGGTGGACACGCTCTCGCGCGAGCTCTGGAACTGAGGCCCGTTTCACGTCAGGAGCGTTCAATGAATCCGAACCGGTTGCGCGAACTCTTCACACGGGTGCTGGGAGCCTCGCTGGCCGCTCCCCTGGTGCTGACGGGCTGTGGTGGCCTGGACCTCGATGGTTATTCGCCACCCGCCTGCATGAATGACTCTCTCGCTGTCAGAGACCTTTCACCCGTGGCACCGGCGGACTTCGTCGAGCTGCGCAGTGTCTCCAGACAGAGTGACTCGGAGTCATTCTTCATGGAGGCCGCCCTCTCGTCGTCGGGCACGGCTTGCGCGACTGCCACGGAGCAGACGAACTGCCGCTTCGGCCTGGAGACACTGACGCCCACGACGGGTTTCAACACGAGCTGCGGTGCCTCGGGCTGTGTGACGTACTATCTCGCGACCACGCAGGGCGACGTGGTGACCGCGTACAACTCGGTGGAGTCGCTCCTGGGGTTCCTGGGCACCATCGACACACCGCAGGAAGCGGCGCTGCGCGTCTTCGCGGACGGCGACCGCTCCTATCATGTGAATTGCGTCGAACTGGAGCAGGGGGCCGTGAAGGCCAACGCCGACGGCAGCTTCAACGTGGTCGCCACCACGGGGAGCGGCTGCGCGGGGGAGCCATCGTTGTGGCAGCACGTGCTGAGGGTGTCGCCCCAGGGGGAGGTGCGCGAGACGCGCAGTGAGCTGCTCGCGCGCTCCTCCCCGGGCAACTGCGGCGACTGACGCAGGCCCGCGGAGCTTTGCTTCCATGGCGTGTCAGGACGCGGGCGGGGTGCTCGCGAGCACCTCGCGAAGACGTTCCTCCAGGAAGCGCCGCTCGGGCTCGGTGCGCACCAGCGCGAGGGCCCTGCGGTAGGCCGCCTCGGCTTCGCGCCAGCGCCCCAGGCGGCGGAGCAGCTCCGCGCGGGCCGCCGGCAGCAGGTGATGCGCGGTGAGCCTGCCAGAGGACTCCAGGTCGTCGACCAGCGCGAGCCCCTGCTCCGGGCCGCGCGCCATCGCCACCGCCGCCGCGCGGTTGAGCTCCACCACCGGGCCCGGGGTCAGCTCGGCGAGCCGCCCATAGAGGGCGGCGATCTGCTCCCAGTCGGTCTCCGCCGCGTGCTTCGCCCGGGCATGGAGCGCCGCGATGGCCGCCTGGAGGGTGTAGGGCCCGTGCGCGCCCAGCGCCAGCGCCGCGTCGAGCTGCTCCAGGCCCTCCTTCATCTCCGCGGCCTCCCACAAGCTCCGGTCCTGCCGGTCCAACAGCACCAGCCCTCCGTCCTCGGCCACGCGCGCGCGGCGACGTGAGTGGTGAAGCAGCAGCAACGCCAGCAACGAGGCCACCTCGGGATGGCGCGGAAGCAGCGAGCGCGTCAGCCTCGCCAGCCGCAGCGCCTCCGCGCACAGGTCCATGCGCAAGAGCTCCGTGCCCTCCGTCGCGGCATGGCCCTCCGAGAAGAGCAGGTAGATGGCGTGCAGCACGCCCCGGGTGCGCTCGGCCAGCGCGTCCGGCTCCGGGATGACGTAGGGGATGCGCGCGTCGCGAATCTTGCGCTGCGCCCTCACCAGCCGCTGCGCCATCGTCGCGGCGGGCACCAGGAACGCGCGGGCCACCTCCTCCGTCGTCAGGCCGCACAGCGTGCGCAGCGCCAGGGCCACCTGGATGTCCTCTGCCAGCGCCGGGTGGCAACACGTGAAGAGCAGCCGGAGCGAGTCATCCGGATGCGCCTGCCAGTCCCTCCCGTCGAGGGGCGGCGCGAGCTCCTGCTCCAGCCGCGCGATGACCTCCAGCGCATCCACGCGCGCGCCGAGCCGGGCGCCCCTGCGCACCCGGTCCACCGCCTTGTTCTTCGCCGCGCGGAGCAGCCACGCCCTCGGCTCCGCCGGCACACCCTCACGCGGCCACTGGAGGAGCGCCGCCTCGAAGGCCTCCTGCACCACCTCCTCGGCCGAGCCGAAGTCTCCGCCCATGACGCGGATGACCGTGGCCACGATGCGGCCATAGTCGTCGCGCCAGGTCCGCTCGAGCAGGGAGGGCAGGTCTGTCATGAGGACTCCACCCAGGCCCCGAACTCCACGCTCGGGGCCCGAGTCTCGGGCCTCAGCCCATGGAGTCGGAGAAATCAATCACCGGGCGAATCTCGACGCAGCCCAGCCGCACGCTCGGAATGCGCGAGGCCAGCGCGATGGCTTCGTCCAGGTCCTTGGCCTCCACCAGGAAGAAGCCTCCGAGCTGCTCCCGCGTCTCCGCGAAGGGGCCGTCCGTCGTCAGCCGCTTGCCATCTCTCACCCGCACCGTCGTCGCCGTCTGCGTCGGCTGCAGCGCCTCACCCGCGACGAAGTTCCCGCTCTTCTGGATGGAGTCCGTATAGGCGGAGTACTCACCCATGAGCTGCTCGGTCTCCGCCTTGGGCAGCGCCTCCCAGGCCTTCTCGTTCTCGTAGATCATCAGCAGGTACTTCATGGGTTCGTCCTCACGGTGTGGGGGAGCACAGCCTCCCGCCGAGGAATCGATTGGGGGGGCGGGAAATCGACAGCCTGTTTTCGGGACGATTTCCCAGACGGATTCAGGAGGGGGTCCCCAAGGGGGAGAAGTGGCTGAAGGGGCCATGGCCCCGACCCAGGGCGAGCGGGTGCTCCAGGGCGGAGGTGACGTGGGCCTTGGCGCGCCGGGTGGCCTCCCAGGGGCCCTGTCCCAGGGCGAGCCAGGCGGCGATGGCGGCGGACAGCGTGCAGCCGGTGCCGTGGGTGTTGTGCGTCTTCACCGCGCGCAGGAACAGCGTCTCCAGCCGCTCGCCGTCGAACCAGACGTCCAGCCCGCGAAGCTCGCCGGCCATGCCGCCGCCCTTGACGAGCACCGCGCGCGGGCCGAGCTGATGGATTCGCCGCGCGGCCTCCTTCATGTCCTCCAGCGTGTTCAGCTCCATCCCCGCGAGCAGCTCCGCCTCGTGACGGTTGGGGGTGACGACGTCGGCGAGCGGGAGCAGGTGCTCCTTCAAGGCCCCGACGGCCGAGTCGTCGATGAGGCGCGCTCCGGCGCGGGACACCATGACGGGGTCCACCACGAGCGGGCCCAGCTTCAGGGCCTTCAGCCGCCACGCGACGACGGAGATGATTTCGGCGTTGACGAGCATGCCCGTCTTCACCGCGCCCACGCCCAGGTCCTCGGCGACGGCGTCCAGCTGCGCGGCCACGGCGGCGGCGGGCAGGACGTCCACGCGGGTGACGCCCCGGGTGTTCTGCGCGGTGATGGCCGTGAGCGCGGTGGTGCCGTGCACGCGGTGGAAAGAGAAGGTGTTCAGGTCCGCCTGGATGCCGGCGCCACCACCGCTGTCGGAGCCGGCGATGGTGAGCGCCGTCGGCACGGGCTTGGGAGTCTCCATGGGCCGCATGCTGCGGCACCCGGAGCGTGGGAGCCACCCCAAATTCCGGGTGCGGGCCCGCCTCGTCGCGAGCCCGCACCCGGAGTCACCCCGGCGTCAGATGGCGCTGCCCAGCGTCAGGAAGACGACCTCCGCCGCGCGCACCTGTCCCAGGCCGGTGAAGCTCGCCGTGTCGATGAGCAGCGTCCACTCACCCAACAGGCTCCGGTCATGGAAGGAGTTGGTGGCCGGCGTGGAGCCACCCAGGGCGATGCTGCACGCGTCCACGAACGAGGCCGCCTGGAAGGGCGTGGTGCAGGCCGCATTGGCGATGTCGCACGCCGGCAGGCCGGACCCGCAGGCGGAGAAGGACACGTAGTGCAGCACCTGCCGCGTCCCCCCCGAGGTGTAGTCGTCCCTGCTGAGCAGCTCGAACTCGGCGAAGTGGTTGCCGAGCTTGAAGCCATCCATCGTGTCGCGCACCAGCACGGCCGGCACATTGGCCGCCGCGCCGCTCGTCGTCACCACGTTGACGCGCACGTTGCGCACGCGGTGGCCCTTGCGCAGCGCCAGAAGCGGTGAGGCCGCCAGGTCCGTCGCCGTCACCTGGAAGCGCGCGCCCCGGTACGTCGTCGACCCGTTGACCAGCGCGCCCAGGGGCTTGAGCCGCTCCAGCTCGTTGGCCGACAGCGCGTGGAAGTCGCTCGCGGGCAGGCGTCGGTAGTACTGCGCGGGGCTCTGCACGGTGTGCGAGGCCAGGCTGTCCAGACCCTCCACCAGCCGCGTCTTCATGTCCGGGTAGTTGCCCAGGTGGAAGTCGATGTTGTCGCGGAAGGAGGCGGGGATGGCGCTGCCACCGGTGCTCGGGTCGAAGGGCAGGTACTGGTACTCCGCCACGCGGATGAGCTCCCAGTAGCGCATGGTGAGCTGGTCCAACGTGCGCAGCGCCCGTGCGTAGACCTGCTGGCCGATGAGGAGCTGGTCGAACTTCCGCAGCTCCGTGCCGCTGCCGAAGTGGAGGATGTCGTTGAGCGCGTCGCGCGCCGCCACCGCGTTGCGCTGGCGCAGGAGCGTGGTGTCGCGCTCCATCAGCGCCAGCTTGTAGTCCGCCTGGGCCTTGATGAGCTGGGCCTGCAGGTCCAGCAGGTCCAGGGTGATCTCCACCTGGGACTGGGCCAATATCTCCTTCTTCACCTCGTCCGAGATGACGCTGCGCGCCGGGTTCTTCTGGCTGCCGGAGACGATGTCCCAGAGCTGGGTGCCGCCCGTCTTCAGCGTGTCCTTGAAGGGCTTGCTCTTGGCCGCCTCGGTGGCGCTGGTCTTCAGCGCCTCCCACACCTGGGAGTGGAAGGACGTGCTCGCGCTGCTCGTCGGCCCCGCGCCGGGCACGGGCGTGGCGCTGGTCTCCGACTTGAAGCTCTTCTTCATCTCACTCCACATGCTCTCCGCGCCCTTTCCGACGAGGTCGGCGGCGAACTGTCCCCCGTACGCGGAGGCCACCTTGCCGATGAGGTCCAGGACGAAGTCACCGAAGTCCTTGTTGTTGGAGTTGTAGTGGTTGGTGATGCGGGTGTCCGTCGCCTGGATGCTCTCGGTGAGCTGGGCGATGGCGGCCTTGCGGTTGTTCATGGACGTCTGCAGGGCGGTCAGCGCCGCGTTCGCCGCGGTGACGCGCTGGGTGTCCGCGGCCTCCTGGGCCTCCAGCGCCACGACTTCGGCGTTCATCGAGGCCTGGTTCTGCGTCATCCAGGCGGACAGCTGCATGCCATTGGAGAGCGCGAGCCACTGGTTCACCGAGCTGTCCAGCACGTCGTAGAGCGAGTCGAACTCCGCGCGGAGCTGCTCGTAGCGCAGGTGCGAGTTGAACGGCGTCTCCTTGGCCAGGCCGTAGAAGTTGCGCTGGCCCTGGATGTAGCTCAGGCGGGTGACGTCGTGGGCCATCAGCGGGCACAGCGCGCCGTACAGGTATGCGGAGGAGAAGGGCGCCTGCGCGCTGAGCGGCTCGTCACACACCAGGCCCGCCTGGGCGAGGATGCCACCCATCTCCATGATGTTCTGCAGGTAGATGAAGGCGGCCTTCTGCAGCTCACCCCGCTTGAAGTACGTGTTGCCGTTCGCCTGGGCCACGCGCCACGACTGGGGGGCGAGCAGCGCGCGGAGCATGTCCACGTCCCGGCGCGCCGAGCGGAGGATGCGCTGCGTGCCGGCGATGCCCGTGGCGCCAGCGGTGCCGGCGGTGGACTTGGTGCCGAGGAAGCAGGTGCGCTGCTCCTCCCGGGGGATGCAGAGGTAGGTCTCCCAGTGCTCGCACGTGCCCGGAGGGGACTCCAGCACCGTCACGGACACCGTCTTGGAGGGGCGGTTGCCGCCCAGGCCCTTCTTGCCGCCAGGGACGGCCGCGGTGATGAGCTCCGCGCGCGTGTCCACGTAGCGTCCATTGTAGGACTCGGACAGGGACACGGAATGCCAGGTCTGCACCTGGTTCCTGCACGCCAGGTCACCGAAGAAGGGGCTGTTGCGGCAGGTGGTGTCGGAGCAGTCCTTGAACCCGTCGTTGTCGTTGTCCAGGCCGTCCGTGCACTGCGCATAGGTGTTCTCCTGCGCGCCGCAGACGTTCCCCGTCAGGGGGCTGTTGCTGCACTGGAAGTCCGCGCAGTCCGCGTAGTTGTCCCCGTCGTTGTCCAGGCCGTCGCTGCACGTGGCCGCGGTGGCTTCCTGGAGGAAGGGATAGTCCTCGGGCTCGCACACCTTCGCGTAGGGGTTGCCCGCGCAGTTCGTGTCCTGGCAGTCCGTCTTGCCGTCGCCGTCGTTGTCGATGCCGTCCGAGCAGGCCTGCGGGGTGCGCTCGCTGCCACATGCGGAGAGCACGCGAGGGTTGAAGCGGCACTCGTAGTCGGAGCAGTCCTTGTGGCCGTCCAGGTCATTGTCGACGCCGTCCGCGCAGGTCGCGTCGCTCGCCTCCTCCAGGCCATTGGTGAGGAGCAGCGCCGGGCCCAGGCCGCAGTAGGGGTTGTCGAAGCAGCCCGGGTCCGAGCAGTCGCCCAGGCCGTCACCGTCGTTGTCGATGAGGTCCCGACACTCCTCGTCGCCGCCCTCGCCCGCCGTCCCGCACGTCGTCGAGTAGTTCTTGCAGGAGAAGTCGTCGCAGTCGGTGTACCCGTCGCCGTCGTTGTCCACGTCGTCGTCGCAGGCTGCCTCGGAGAACTCGTTGTTGGACGCGCGCGACTGCTGACAGAAGCCGCGCAGGCGGCACTTGGTGTCGGCACAGTCCACCGCGCCATCCCCGTCATTGTCCTTGGCGTCGCTGCAGGCCTCGGCGGAGGACTCCTTCTGGATGGGGCTCCACGTCGCGTCCGAGCACACCGTGACGTGCGGGTTCTTCGAGCAGGCGTAGTCCTGGCAGTCCGCGTAGCCGTTGTTGTCGTTGTCGATGCCGTCGCTGCACTGGGCGTTGTCCGCCTCCGTCAGCATGTCACACAGGGCGATGGCGGGGTTCCACCGGCAGCGCAGGCTCTGGCACTGCAGCTCCTCGTCCATGAAGCACTGCTCGGACGTCACGGGCGAGGCCTTGTTCGGCTCGTTGACCAGGCCGGAGCCGCGCAGGGACGTGTAGCGGATGACGACGTCGCCGGAGCGTCCACCGTTGCCGCCGTTGCTGCCATTCTGGGGCGGCTTGATGACGGTGCCGGTGCAGCTCAGCTTGGGGTCGGGGCCGTTGTTGCCGGTGACGGTGGGGATGATGGGCGTCGACGTGCCATCCGCGCCCAGCCAGCCGTCCTCGCCCCGCTCGGCCGCGGTGTGGACGCGCACGCCGTTGAGCTCGTTGGTGTAGAGCACGAAGCTGCCGCCGTTCTGGCCGTTGCGCCCGGTCGGCACCACCGCATCCGTCGGGTCCAGGTCCACCTGCGCGGTGCGCGCGCCGGGGACGGTGCGCACGGAGAAGCCCCGGGCCGCGTACGCACCGGAGGCGATGACGAGCGTCGCGCCGCCCGTGTCCACCGGGCCCGCCAGCTCCACGCTGGGCGCGACGATGACGATGGCCGCGTACTTGCGCTGCGTCGGGTCCTGCTCGGAGACCTCAAACAGGTTGGCGCACGCGTGGCTGAAGCTGCACGCGTTGCCGGGCAGGGTCTGCCAGGTGATGACCGGACTCTGCTGCGCGAAGACGCCGTCCGCGTTGGGCAGCAGGGCCTGGTTGCCCTTGAGGAACACCGGATAGTCGCGGGCATACGACGTCAGCACGCGCACCTTGTCGGTCGGCACGTGGCGGCCGGTGAGCACGCCGCGCAAGTCGTCGAAGCGGGGGCTGGGGAGCACCGCCAGCAGCTCGCCCACCGTGGTGTCCATCGTCGCGGGCCCCGCGGGCAGGCCGCGCAGCTCCGAGAACTCCATGGGCGAGGAGAACGCCAGCGGCTGCGCGGAGGTGCCCGTCTCCAGCTCCTCCGCCGGAGGCCCGTCCTCTCCCAAAGGCGGATGGTCCCCACAGGCACTCAACACCAGGGCACAGGCCATTCCCCAGACTCGCCGCCGGCTCCGGCGGATGCTTCCCAAGAAGTTCATCGTGGTTGCTCCTTTGCTGGCGAGGTGAACGGCGACCCCCGGATTCCTTCTCCGGGAATTCACGGGGCGCCGGAAATGGGAGCTGAAACGAGTTACCATCCCCGCCCCATGGCCCCTTGCCTTCGCCCCACTCGCAGCGTCCTGCTGTTGTTGTGTGCGTTCGTGCTGTGCCCGGCCCTGGCCGCCGAGGCCCGGACCGCTCTTTCGAGGGTGGACGGGCAATGGCAGCTCCAGGTGGATGGGCGCCCCTATGTCGCCAAGGGCGTCACCTTCAGCGGCAGTGGCAGCTCGGCGGCGTATGAGCAGGACTGCGCGAGGCTGGCGGCCCAGGGCGTCAACACGCTGCGCACGTGGGGCGTGGGCGCGGAGACGACGCTGCTCCTGGACGCCGCGCACAAGCATGGCCTCAAGGTGCTCGTCGGGCTGTGGATGCGGCATGGCCAGCCCGGCGCGGAGGACGACGACTCGTTCGACTACCTCACCGACGTGGCGGGCATGAAGAAGCAGCGCGCGGACACGCTGGAGAGCGTGAAGCGCCTCAAGGACCACCCGGCGGTGCTGGCCTGGGGCCTGGGCAACGAGGTCATCCTCAACAGCCCGAATGACGCGGCGAAGGAGGCCTACGCGCGCTTCCTGGAGAGCGTGGTCCAGGACATCAAGAAGGTGGATTCAAACCACCCGGTCATCTCGGTGGACGCGTGGGTGCTCGCGGTGAAGTGGTGGGAGAAGTTCGTCCCGTCGCTCGACGCGTATGGCCTCAACGTCTATGGCCGGGGCGTGCACGTGCTGCCGGACGCGCTGAAGAAGGAGGGCGGCACCAAGCCCTGGCTCATCACCGAGTTCGGCGCGCAGGGGGAGTGGGAGGCGCCCAAGGACGCGAACGGCATCGCCCGGGAGCCGGATGACCAGGAGAAGTACGCCGTCATCGTCGACGCGTGGAACAACGCGCTGGCGCCCCACGTGAAGGCGGGTGACTGCCTGGGCCTGTTCGTCTTCAACTACAGCTCGACGTTCGACCACACCAGCCTCTGGCTCGGCATGCTGTCGGGCAAGTCGACGCGGCCCGCGTGGCACGCGGTGCGTGAGGCGTACACGGGCCAGAAGCCGGCGGCGCCCCTGCCCGAGCTGAAGAGCCTCACCGTGGAGGCCGTGAAGCAGGAGCCCACGGGGACCTGGGTGGACGTGCGTCTGGACGTGAAGAAGGCCGACGACGCGCCGCTGGAGGTCTCCTTCGCCTACAACTTCCGGGGCGCGGCCACCCGGTACGAGCGCGGCGAGGTCATCCGCCTGCGCGCCAGTCCCGGCGCCACGCCCGACTCGTGGCGCGTGAAAGTGCCAGCCACCGTGAAGGGCCCCATCAAGCTGTACGCCCTGGCCAAGGACGCCTCCGGCAACCTGCTGATGGCGACCAGCTCCCTGGTGCCGCCACGCGCGCCCTGAGCCGTCCTGGGCCGCTGAAACACACTCCAGGCGTTGTCGACTGGACTCCGAGTTTGTGTGGTTGGTCGGTAATTTCCGTTTTTTAAGATATCAAGAGGAAGTCTCGGAGTCCGCGTAGTAGGGTCGGCGCGGCATGAGTCCCGAATCGTCTTCGCGTCCCACACCCCCGGACGGGCCCTCGCGCTTCAACCGTCGTCGAGCCATCGCCCTGCTGGGCGGTGGGCTCCTGTTGCTGACCGTGGTGGCGCTGGTGGCCCGGCGGGGTGGCGACGGAGGTGCCCACGTCGCGTCGGTGGAGCCTCGTTCCCCCTCCGGAGGTTCCGCTTCAGCCCGTGCTCAAGGAAGGGCCGGTGCTGCTCCGGCCGCTGAGGCAGGGGAGGCCGTCGCGGGGGCGCCCCGGTACGACGCCACCACCTGTTGGAAGGACCTGGAGCGCTTCAACGAGGGCGTGAGCATCGACACGTTCCGTGAGTGGGCCGCGCCGCTGCTGGTTTCCAGGGACCCGCTGGTCCGCATGTACCTGAAGGAGCGGCTGACGGAGCTCATCGGCAACGACGCGGGCCGGGCGGGCCAGGTGCTGGAGTGGACGCGCGACGCGGGGCCGAAGGAGTTCAAGGTCTTCGCGATGGCGCTGAAGGACTCGGAGGCCGTCCACCTGCCGGAGGTCTCCCGGAAGATGCTGGAGCTGGGGATGGACGCGGCGCTGGAGCCGGAGCGGCGCGCCGGGGTGCTGTCCTCGCTGGACACGCAGAAGCAGTTGTCGCCCGACGCGCTCGCGAAGCTGGCGGACTTCGCCAAGGACCCGGCCTCGGGGGAAGCGGGCTGGGCCGCGGCGCGAACCATCGCCCGGGTGATGAAGAACGACCATGAGCGGTCGGCGAACGCGGCGCCGTACCTGGACAAGCTGCTGAACATCGGCACGCAGTCGCTCGACGAGCACGTGCGGTACATGGCGCTGTCGACGCCCATGGAGACCGCGCCCGTGCTGGACGCGAGCGCCACCGAAGGCTTCGCGAAGGTCCTCACCACCGAGGGCAGCCCCGATGGACGCGGCGCCGCCGCGCACAACCTGGCGCTGTCCGCGGACAGGGCGAAGGTGCTGGAGACCTTCGCGCGCGCCTTCGAGCCGGAGCAGGACGTGTGCGTGCGCTGGTCGCTGTTCCGCTTCTCCGCGCGCGCCGCGGGCAAGGACGCGCTGCCTGTCATGGCGAACATGGCGCTCGTCGACCCGCGCTTCCAGCCGACGTACCAGGACTTCGAGCGCATCTACGCCAGTGGTGTCGTGGACTTCGAGCGCGTGTGGCTCGCGCTCGCGGACCAGGACCCCTACGGCTGTCTCCACCGCGACTGAGCTCTCCATGACGCGCACCTTCCTGCTGGCCCCGGCCCTGTGCCTGCTGACGTTGTCATCTCTCGCGCACGCGACGGAGACGCCGCCTCCGCCCCCCGCGCTTCAACCCGAGACGTGCTCCGTCGAGGGGTTGATGGACTCCATCCGGCGCGGGCTCCAGTCGAAGTCTCCGGCCTACCGGCGCTACCTGAGCGAGCTGTTGAAGGAGTCCGCCGTCACGCTGCCGGAGGCGCAGCTCCGCGCGGCCTTCGAGCGCGAGACGGAGCCCGTCATGGTGGAGCACCTGGGAGCGGCGCTGGTCGCGAAGACGGAGCGCGGAGAGAGTCCCGCCACGCTCCAACTGGTGGGGAAGCGGGCCTCGACCGACGCGGACCCGGCCGTGCGCGCGGCTTCGACGCGGGCCCTGCGCCGCACGAGCGCGGAGGAGCACACGGGCGATTTGTACTCGCGGCTGGTGCGCGACGCCTCGCCCGAGGTGCGGATGGAGGCGGCGACGAACCTCATCGAGGACAACCAGTTCGTCTACGCGGGCCTCCACGGGCCCGCGTCGGACATGGCGGTGGCCGCGGCCGTGGCGTCGAGTGATTCGAAGGTGACGGCGCGAATCCTGGACAACATCTCCACGGCGGCCATCAGCAAGGAGTCGGCGGACCAGCTCCACACGCTCCTGGGCGGAGATGACGCCCAGGTGCGCGCGGCGGCGGCGAAGGCGCTGGGCGGCGTGCCCGCGCCGGAGATGTCCCGTGCGCGGCAGACGCTGGTGGCGCTGTATCGCGAAGAGTCGGACGTGGGCGTGCGCACGGCCATCCTCCAGAGCCTCGCGCGGCTGGGCTTCGCCAGCGCGGTGCCGGAGCTGACGGCCTTGAGGAATGTCGACCCGCGCCTCTCGACGGAGGTCGACGCGTGGGTCCGGGCCTTGAGTACAGGTCTTCAGGAGTGGAGCCTGATCCTGAGGGAGAAGCAGCGGTTGCAGCAGGCTCGATGAGCAGCAGTCCTTCTGGGGGCCGCACAGTCGGCCCGAAAGGAACAACGATGCGTAGCTCCAAGTCGCGCCTCGCGGCGCTGACGGCCCTGGTAGCACTCCCCACCGCGGCGCTTGCGTACACCGCCGTCGCGCCGTACCCCAGCACGGTGACGGCCACCACCTACTACTCCAGCGGCACGTACCACGGTGCCGTGGACGTCGCGAACTCGCGCTGCAACTACTGGGGCGCCGAGACGGGCGTCTCCGCCAGCGTCCGCTGGAACGTGACGGTCCGGACCTCCGGGGTCGTCTGCAACGGCAATGGCAGCGGCAACCAGAACGAGGCGAAGCTCGACCTCGGCAGCGGCTGGTCCTTCCGCCAGTGGCATTGGATCAAGACCAGCGATTCGTATGACCGCACGTGCAATCGCTGCCAGGTCGGCAACCTGGGTGGCACGGGCAACGCCACCGGTCCCCACTCCCACTTCCAGAAGGACCAGTACGGGACGAAGAACACGTCCTGGTACTCGTCCTACACCTCGAAGGGCGAGGCCTTGGACCGTGCGGAGCTGATGGGCTACATCTGACAGCCCACGGGCCGGCGTCACGCCGCTGAATCAGGCGTCGTCGGCCCGCACCGGCCAGGGAAGCAGGGGCCTTGTGTCCCGCCTCCCTGGCCCGGTGATTCGAAGGCCCTGCGTCAACTTGACGCGCTCGCGACGAGGGGACTCCCGGAGTAAGAAGAGGCGTGTTCCGCCCGCCCACTGACTCGCAGGCGGCCCCGCGCGGCCCCCGCTCCGCCTTCCATCGCTCCACGCAGGACGTGGTGGACCTGTTGTCGTCCAGCGCGATTGCCCTCGGCTGGCTGGTGCGCCTGCGCTGGCACGCCGTCGGGGGCTCGGCGCTCACGGTGCTCGTGGCCGTGCGAGGGCTGGGGTTCGAGCTCCCTGTGTTGCCGTTGCTCGCGGTGGTGGCGACGACGGGGGTGTCCAACCTGCTCCTCACCCTGTGGCTCCGGGGTGCGCCGGTGGTGAAGGCCCATCACCTGGGCGGGGTGCTCGCGTTCGACACGATGCTGCTGACGGCCCTGCTCGCGCTGTCCGGAGGGCCCGACAACCCGTTCGCCATGCTGTACCTGGTGCACGTGACGCTGGCGGCGCTGGTGCTGGGGCCGCGCTGGACGGTGGGCCTGTCGCTCCTGTCCATCCTGGGGCCCGCGCTCCTCATCCGCTTCCATGTGCCGCTGCGAGAGCTGGCGCACGTGTCGGGCTCGGCGCCGAGTGGCTCGCGACATGTGCTGGGCATGTGGGTGGCCTTCATGCTGACGGTGATGCTCATCGCGCTGATGGTGGCGCGGGTGTCGGCGGCGCTGAGGGACAGACAGGAGGCCCTGGTGCGTGCCCAGCTGCTCGCGGTGCGCGCGGAGAAGCTGGCGTCGCTGAGCACGCTGGCGGCGGGCGCGGCGCATGAGCTGGGGACACCGCTGGGGACCATCGCGATTGCGGCGAACGAGCTGGAGGCCCTCATCCTGGAGGAGCCGCACGAGGCGCTCGAGGATGCGCGCCTCATCCGGGACCAGGTGGAGCGGTGCCGCGACATCCTGGAGCGGATGAGCGCGCGGGCGGGGCAGACCTACGGCGAGGTGCCGGAGCAGACGACGACGGGCGTGGTGCTGGAGCGGCTTCGCGAGCAGCTGTCGACGGGGGAGCGGGCGCGCCTGCGCTTCGAGGACGGCCCGGACCTGTCGCTCTGCTTCCCCATGCGGGGGTTGGTGCAGGTGCTGGCGAACCTGGTGCGCAACGGCCTGCACGCGAGCGACGCGTCCCAGGCGCCCGTCACGGTGCGCGTGAGCGGAGACGCGGGGCGGACGACCTTCGTGGTGGAGGACCAGGGCACAGGCATCCCTCGCGAGGTGCTGGAGCGCCTGGGGGAGCCGTTCTTCACCACCAAGCCCCCGGGGCAGGGGATGGGGCTGGGATTGTTCCTGGGGCAGACCTTCGCCGAGCTGTGCGGCGGGCGACTGGAGCTGGAGTCGGAAGAAGGCAGGGGTACGCGCGCCACGCTGGAGCTGCCGTGTCGGAGGGAGCCCATCCATGTCGCCGCCTGAGGTGTCCCCGGTGGTGCTCGTCATCGACGACGACGAGCCCTATCGCGAGCGACTGGTGAAGGCCTTCGGCCGCAAGGGCTTCGCGGCGCATGGCGCGGGCAGCGCGAAGGAGGCGCTGGAGCGCGCGTCGGTGCTGCACCCGGGGTATGCGGTCATCGACCTGCGCCTGCCGGATGGCTCCGGACTGGACCTGGTCCGCGAGCTGAAGGCGTTGGATGCGCGCACGACGATGGTGGTCCTCACCGGCTACGGGAGCATCGCCACCGCGGTGGAGGCCGTGCGCCGGGGTGCCACGCACTACCTCTCCAAGCCCGTGGACGTGGACGACATCCTGCTGGCCTTCGCGGGTGCCACGCTGCCGGCGGGCGAGGCGGTGGCGCTGGAGCACCAGGTGCCGTCCCTGGCGCGCGCGGAGTGGGAGCACATCCAGCGCGTCCTCGCGGACTGCGGAGGCAACATCTCCCAGGCCGCCCGCCTGCTGCGCATCCAGCGCAGGAGCCTCCAGCGCAAGCTGTCCAAGCACCCCGTGCGGCAGTGAGGGCACCCGGGGTGCGTCACCAAGACGCACGGGGCGGCGCTCCCGGTCCATTAGGGTGACAGGCGTCCGAGGTGCTGGAGAGGTGAGTGCGATGGCGTATCCGGTGGTGCTCTTCCTCCATTCGTGGCTGCGCTGGGCGGTGGTGCTGCTCGTCCTGCTCGCGCTGGGAAGGGCGCTTCGCGGCTGGCTCGGCGCTGGAGGTTGGACTCCCGCGGACCGTCGGCTTCAGGTGCTCGCGGTCTCCGCCTTCGACTCGCAGATGTTGCTGGGGATGATTCTCTACTTCGGCCTGAGCCCTTTCACGCCTCCCGCGCTGGAGGGTGGCCTGCGTGCGAGCCTGGCCGTCCCCGCGCTCCGCTTCTTCAGCGTCGAGCATCCCGCGTTGATGCTGCTGGCGCTCACCACCGTCCACGTGGCGTCCGCGCTGAGTCAGCGCGCGGAGGCGCCCGTGGCACGTCACCGCCTGTGGGCCCTGGGCCTGCTGCTCGCGACGTTGCTCGTCTCCTTCGCGATTCCCTGGGCCGGACTGTCCCACGGCCGTCCCCTGTTCCGAGGCTTCTGAGGTCCGCGTCCATGTACGACTTCCTCTGGCTGCTGATGATGGTTCCCACCGCGTCCAGCAAGCCGCGCGCGGCGAGGACTCCCGTGCCCTCTCTGTCGGAAGTGCCCCGGCAGGGCCCGCGTCGCGAGCCGCCCGCGCCTCCTGTGCCTCGCTCGCGGCGCATGCGAGTGGCCGCTCGGCGCCCGCGCGACTCCGCCCCTCGGTGAAGCGCGAAACAGGGGCGTGACTCCCACCTACCGTCCGGTGGTGTGCGGCCTTCAAACATTCGGCTTGTGGTGATGACCGACATGCCGGAACCTCGCCGCGATGATTCGTGCTCTTCCGGTCCTGGCGTCCGTCGTCCTGCTCGCGGGTGCCGGAGGGTGTCGGCGCCAGCCCGACTCCGATGCGGCGCGATGGGAGTCGTTACCTCCGGTGGACGCGCGGGACCTGCGTCCGCTCGACGTGTTCCAGCGCATCGAGGACCCGGCGCAGCGCTCACGCGCGCTGTTCCTGGAGACCAGTCGCGTCTATCTCCATCCGCGCTGCTCGAACTGTCACCCGGACGGCGACAGCCCCTATCAGGACTCGGGTGAGACGCTCCACAACCCTCCGGTGACGCGAGGCCCCGAGGACAAGGGCGTCGTGGGCATGGAGTGCACGGGGTGTCACCAGGAGAAGAACCTGGAGCTGGCGCGAGTGCCGGGGGCGCCGAACTGGCACGTGGCCCCGCGCTCCATGGCGTGGGTGGGCAAGAGCCCCCGCGAGCTGTGCGAGCAGCTCAAGGACCCCGAGCGGAACGGAGGCAAGACGTTGGCGCAACTGGTCGAGCACAACGCGCATGACGCGCTGGTGGGGTGGGGCTGGGCGCCGGGTTCTGGCAGGCAGCCGGCGCCTGGGACGCAGGCGCAGTTCGGAGCGCTCGTCGCGGCCTGGGTCGCCACGGGCGCGCAGTGTCCCAGCGAGGAGGCGCGACCATGAGCATCCGAGTGCGAGTCAACGGCGTCGAGCAGGAGCTGGACGTCGACCCCGAGATGCCGTTGCTGTGGGCGCTGCGCGACGTGCTCGGCCTCACGGGGACGAAGTACGGCTGCGGTCAGGCGCTGTGCGGCGCGTGCAGCGTGCACCTGGATGGACAGGTGGTGCGCGCGTGCGTGACGCCCATCCGCCGCGCGGACGGACGCGAGGTCACCACCATCGAGGGACTGTCGCCCGATGGAGGCCATCCGCTCCAGCGCGCCTGGGTGGAGCTGGGCGTGCCGCAGTGTGGGTTCTGCCAGTCCGGGCAGCTCATGTGCGCGGCGGCGCTGCTGGCGAAGAAGCCCCAGCCGACGGACGCGGACATCGACCAGTCGCTCGCGGGCAACCTCTGCCGCTGTGGGACGTACACGCGCATCCGCGCGGCCGTGAAGAAGGCCGCGGGCGTGCCTGACTCGAAGTAGCGAGGATGCGATGAGCCAGCAGCCCGTGGTGTTCACCCGGCGTTCCTTTCTCGAAGGGCTCAACCTCTCCGTGGGCGGCCTGGCCCTGGGGCTGGTGCCCACGGTGTCGGCCGAAGCCGCGGTGCCGGGCGTGAAGTCGGCGCCGGAGCTGCGGCCCAACGTCTTCGTGCACGTGGCGGCGGATGGGCTCGTCACCATCGTCTGCCACCGCTCGGAGATGGGGCAGGGCATCCGCAGCTCCATGCCGGTGGTCATCGCAGACGAGCTGGGCGCGGACATGGCGCGCGTGAAGGTGGTCCAGGCGGTGGGCGACGCCGTCTACGGGGACCAGAACACCGACGGCTCCAGCAGCATCCGAGGCGTCTTCCAGGAGCTGCGCCGCACGGGCGCCACGGCGCGCACCATGCTGGTGGCCGCGGCGGCGAAGCGCTGGAAGGTGAAGCCGGCGCAGTGCGAGGCGCGTGAGCACGCCGTGTACCTCCGGGACGGGCAGCGCTCGCTCGGCTTTGGTGAGCTGGTGGCGGACGCGGTGAAGCTGCCGGTGCCCAAGGCGGAGGCCGTCCAGCTCCGGCCGCTCACGGAGCTGCGGCGCGTGGGCACGGAGCTGCCGCTCCTGGATGGGCCCGCGTACGTCACGGGCAAGGCGGTGTTCGGCGCGGACGTGAAGCTGCCGGGGATGCTCATCGCCGTGGTGGCCCGTCCGCCCGTGGTCGGCGGGAGGGTGGTGCGCTTCGATGCGACGCGAGCGCTCGCGGTTCCGGGCGTGAAGCAGGTGCTGGAGCTGCCCGCGCCTCATCGCCCGTACCTGTTCCAGGGCTGGGGTGGCGTGGCGGTGCTGGCGGAGAACACCTGGGCGGCGATGCGCGGTCGCCAGGCGCTGGACATCATCTGGGAGAACGGTCCGAACGAGTCCTACGACTCGGAGAAGTACCGCCTGGCGCTGCTGGAGTCGGTGCGAGCGCCGGGCAAGCCGGCCCGGTCCGTGGGCGACGTGGACAAGGCGCTGGCGAGCGCGGCGCGCGTGGTGGAGGCGGAGTACTACGCGCCGCACCTGTCCCATGCGCCCATGGAGCCGCCCGTGGCCCTGGCGCGCGTGGCGGGGGGCGTGTGCGAAGTGTGGGCGCCCACGCAGCACCCGCAGGCGGCGCGCACGGAGGCGGCGAAGATGGCGGGGCTTGCCGAGGACAAGGTGACAGTGAATGTCACGCTCCTGGGCGGTGGCTTCGGGCGCAAGTCGAAGGCGGACTTCGTCGCGGAGGCGGTGTTCCTCGCGAAGACGGCGGGGGTGCCGGTGCGCGTGCAGTGGACGCGCGAGGACGACATCCGTCACGACTACTACCATTCGGCCAGTGCGCAGAAGCTCAGCGCGGGGCTGGATGCGCAAGGCAAGCCGACGGCGTGGCTGCACCGCACGGCCTTTCCCGCCATCCGGTCGACGTTCTCCGAGGACGTGACGGGGCCGGTGGCGAGGGACTTGAATCAAGGCGTGCTGGACCTGGCGCTCGACATCCCCAATGTCCGGGCGGAGATGGGCGAGGCGCTCGCGAAGGTGCGCATCGGCTGGCTGCGGTCCGTGAACAACATCTTCCATGGGTACGCGGTGGGCTCGTTCATGGACGAGCTGGCGCATGCGCGGGGAGTGGACCCGCGTGACAACCTGTTGGAAGTGATTGGGCCCGCGCGCAAGGTGTCGGTGGCGGAGCTGGGGGTCACGACGCTGCCGAACTATGGCGCGCCGGTGGAGGCGCACCCGGTGGACGCGGGGCGGCTGCGCCGGGTCATCGAGCGTGTCACGGAGATGTCGGGCTGGAGCGAGCGCGCGAAGAACGGGCGCACGCTGGGCCTGGCGGCGCACCGCAGCTTCCTCAGCTATGTGGGAGTGGTGGTGTCGATGACGAAGGACGCGGTGGGCAAGGCGCGGGTGGACGAGGCCTGGGTGGTGGTGGACGCGGGGCTCGTCGTCAATCCGGACCGGGTCCGCGCGCAGATGGAGGGCTCCATCATCTTCGGGATGAGCCTGGCGATGTATGGCTCCATCACGATGAAGGAAGGCGCGACGGAGCAGTCGAACTTCCGGGACTACCGGCTGGTGCGCATCGCCGAGGCGCCCAAGGCCATCCATGTCGACATCGTGCGCAGCGAAGAGGCGCCTGGCGGAGTGGGGGAGCCCGGTGTGCCGCCGGTGGCACCCGCCATCGTCAATGCGCTGTTCGCGCTCACGGGGGTTCGGGTCCGGGAGTTGCCCATCATCCGGACGGTGCCTGTGTAGAATTGGGGTGGCGCTGGCCGCGCTGTGGGTTTGGGCGCGCGGCTGGCCGCGTCAATGCGTGGATTTGTGGTGGGGATGGCGTCCCGTCAGTGACAGTCCCATCCGAGTTGAGTGTCTTCACGGTGCGTATGATTTGATAGGCCTCGAAGTGGCGTTCACGCTTTGAAGTCTGTCTCTCCACGCAGGACGAGGAACTGAGAGTCCATGAAGAAGACAAGCCGACTGACGCTGTCCATGTTGGGGACGGGCGTGGCGATGCTCGCCCTGGGTGGTATGGGCTTGCGTCCTGCGGAGGCCGCCGAGTCCACCTTCGTCGACTCCACGCTGGCACCCGCGCCGTTCTCGTGTCCCGCCGTGCGCGCCACCAGTGACCGTGCGGATGGCACGTCGGACTACAAGGTGAAGATTCTCTATGTGGTGCCCTCGGATGGGGTGGACCGCGCGCTCGACACGAGCGGGGCACTCTGCCGGTCCGTGCAGGCGCAGTATTCGTGGTTCACCTCTCAGACGACGAATGGCGCGGCGCTCCGGTACGACGTCTCGGGCTCCGTGCTGGACATCCAGTTCGTCCGTCTGTCGAAGACGGACGCGGTGATGAAGGGCACGGGGAACACCGGCAATGTGAACACGGGCTATGCCTACGTTCGGGACCGCATCGAGCTGGAGCTGGCCGCGATGGGTTACCTCAGTGACACGCGGAAGCTGTACGCGGTCTATTACGACGGTACCAGCGAGTGGTCCTGTGGCGGCGCCCCGTGGCCTCCGGCGCTGATGGGCAGGGTCACCGCCCTCTACCTCAAGGGATTGCCGAGCGGCCCGGTGCCTTGCGCCTCGAATCCCATCGGTGGTTCGAGCACGCTGCCGGGGTACATCGAGTTCGCGATGTTGCACGAGACGCTGCATGGGCTGGGCATCGTCCCGGCCGCCGCTCCCAATCAACACGCCTCCGGCCATGTCTACGACTCGGCGAGAGATTTGATGTACGCGGCGAGGCCCGGGACGTCGGACCCGGGCTGGGACATCTACTCGGGAGCGGTGGTGCTCGATTCAGGTCGAAACCAGTACTACGGCCACTCGGGAAGTCAGCTCGACCTGGACCAGAGCGCCTTCCTGTCGCCGCTCCCTCCGGGCGCGCTTGCTCCGCCGGGGTGGTGAGTTTCCCTGAGGAGAGATTGAGCGGGATTGAAGTCAGCGCACATTCAGTTCTTGGAATGTGATGCCATCCAGTTGCAGGTGTTTCACGGATTCCATGAACCGTTCGGTGCCCACAATCACCGTGGAGTAGTCGCCCACCTGGAACAGGTCGAGTTCCGGGGGCAGAGATGCCGCGTCCAGGATGGGGTCATCCGGCAGTCGGAAATACACCCAGCCACATGTTTCGCAAGGTGGGGGGCACGTCCGGCGGAATGCAGTCCCGGTGCAGTCGACCATGCGGTTCAATCTGGAGTTCGAACAGCTCTGGTGGGTCGTTCTGGCGGAACCTCAGTTCGGTGCGGCATCCCAAAAGGCCTCGCACGCCTTCCGCCTGGAGTCGCTCCAGCGCGTCTCGGCGAAGCACCCAGAGCAGGTCGCCGAGCGACGTGAAGGGGCCGAACTTCCCAGAGGCAGAGCCCACGAGGGGACCCAACTGAGTGCCGGGCGGCAATGCGGCACCGGGCGGCGCCAAGGGACGCACCAACTCTCGCAGGCGCGCGAACTCGGGGAATGGCTCGGGTCGGGCCTTCTTGAACTCGTGGCGCTCAGATAGCTGCGACAGGTCCACGGCAGGGTACTGGTGCCCCGCGCTCGCCCAGGTGGCGCCGCACGTGTGGCACCGCACGCCGGGGAGGCTCCATTGGTGGGCGGCGTCAAAACTGGCGGTTGGCTCCTTGGTCTCGTGCAACCAGTAGAACCGGCTCATCTGTCGGACGACCTCACGCTACCGTCGTATCCGAGTAGATGCCACCTCGACGGGTCTGCACAGATGGCAGATTTACTCCCGGGATTAGAGCGACCGAACACAGACGTGGCCATTGTGGGATTCAAGTCGCCGATGGTTGCCTGTGCGGGACGCGCGGTGAGGCACCGACTCGCCGAGTGGAGTTGGCTCGCTTTCTGGTTGCCGCAACTCCCGCCAGGAAATTACTCCGGCGCCCTTCCGATTGCTCAATGGAGATACCTTTCATTCGAGACAGCACTGCGAATGCCTCTGCTTTATGACTACGTACTCCTAGTGAAAATCCTCGCGAGTAGAGGAGGGTTACATTGGTCGTTGATTATATTGCCCGCAGGGAGTTGCGAATCGGAAACAGTTCGAGTCTATTGGTGCAGGAAAGTCCATCGGACAAGTGGTCAATAAATCGCCGCATTAGTGATTGGTATTGAGGGGCGAGATGGTCGATTATCGTCATCACTGTATCCGAAAAATAACCAACACTCGTTTCAGGAGGCTTGGCTAGGAGCGCAAGATCTCTTGCCGCCTCAAGCAGAGACTGAATGTCGGAAGCGAAATCCAGTCCATCCGACTGCTTGTTAAAATCCTTGCTGGTTTCTGATTGGGAAGAAACAGCGCGGAGGACTTCGATCCATTGTTGCTGCAGGTGCGTTCGGGCAGTCTCTAGTTGTGAGTAAGCGGCCTGTTCACATGCGACGCGTAGAGCAAAGATGCCCAACTTGCGATCCAGGAGTACGATCGAAGTGAACTTTGCTGAGGTTAGAGCGTTCTCAAGCTTCATCTGGAATTCTGGATGGACTGAGACAGTGTTTGCAATGCACTTCAGGATGAGCCACGCACTGCTTGATGTGCAGTCCGCAGATATCGATTCTAGTGCGTGAGTGAGCAGCGTTCCTAGGTTCTCTCTTGAGAGAAGTTCCGAACAATCAGGACCCAGAAGCGGCGCAAGCTTCTGCGAGCGATCCCCAGCGAGAAATGAGCCCATGCAGTCAGGAGCAAGCGATGCATCGAATAGCAGAGAAATATCGGGGAAATATCCCACATCCGAGGCTTCGCGAAGTCGGGTCTTTTCGATTGCCAGTTTGCTGACAATATCGAGTTCGGCCGGAGTCGCGCCGTCAAAGGCATACGCGAGTCCCGAGGTTGTTAGATTTAGCCAGTTTAGCCTCTGGGGATGCGCTACGTCTGGCGGAGAATCTACACGCGAACTGAAGAAACGCCGGAGGCCATGTCGGCACTCCTCAAAGGTCTTGCTAAGCCATGAGAGGGGGATTTTCTCTTCGACGAATAGCGTGAGCAGTTGATGTGCGTGCCCCCATGACGTTGCTAGCCTTAGTTGTGAAGACCAAGCTTGAGTGTCGTGCCACTGCTCCAGGTTTTCGTTAGTCCATTTAAGTATAGCGGAAAACGCGTTGAAGAGTTCGGTCTGCCCCGTGCAGAGCATTCGAGAACCGAGACGTAAAGCCAGGCGAGAGTATGCTCTGTTGTCTTTTGTGAATGTCCAGAGGATGTGAACGAGATGGATTTCGGAGATGGGCGTTTTTCTATTCTTTATTATGTCCCTTATTATGTTCCGTCTTTCGTGGAGGCTTTCTCTGTGTATCGCCGCTATGAGCGAGTTGGGTAGAGGGATTGGTAGGCTCATTAGTCTTGCGAGGGCAGGGCGAATGCCGACTTCGCGAAGTAGTGATTCAGAGGCGGTCTCAAATATATTTACTGGGGGCTCCTTTTGAGGTGAATGCGCGTGTAGTCGGAAGTGGCGCAGTAGCGAGTCTCCGCTGGGTGGCCGCAAGTCGTGAAGGCCGAATCCACTTTGCTCGTGCAGGCGCGCCCTTAGCTTTGCATAGTAGGCAGAAGTGCTTGAGCCAAGTACGTCTAGGACTTTCTGTGCGAGAGTGGAGGGATTGACTGTTGATGCTAATTCCGTGGCAAGGCTTTTGAACTGTTCATCGGGGATGTCGAGCAAGGTGCGGTGTTCGTGTAAGAGTGCTTCGCGCTTTGCGAGGTCGCCGATGAGGATGCTAAATTCCAAGCCAACCAGGTCCAGATTTTCCCCTGTGCCCAATGTCAGCGTGGTGTGTGAATTCGGGGGAGTGCCAGTTGTTGCAATGAATGCTTCCTGGCCCGTCAGAGATGTTAGTCGCGCGTCGTGCCCGTTGATTGATGTCGCAATGGCGCTCCAGAATGACCCAAGGTCGAAGTGCTGATTTCGAGTGGAAATGGTTTCTCGAAGGACGCGACCAATCGTCGCCAAGAACTGGGTGTCGCGGTCGATCTCTTGGCGAAGTGCGTTGGGTAAATCCTCAATGAATTCTCGACATACGTAGCACAACGCCTGATGGGTGTCCTTGGGGTGGTTTTCGTTTAGCGGCTGTTTAAGTCTATTTATTAGTTGCGCGGAAACATCGGAGAGAAGCCTGGAGTCCAGTTCAAGATGGCTCGTGATGAGCCGCTCGAACAACCAGGAGATATATTGTCTCCGAATAGATAAAGACCCAGCTGCCCTGACATGGTCGAAGGTGAGTCCCTGTAGGATCAATAGCGAGATATCGGCAGCTTCATGATGGACAAGATCTTGGCGGGAGAGTGTGAGATTGAAGATTTTGGCCATTTCCGTAGTGCTGATGTACATGTTTTGAAGAACCCAGTTTGCGCGTGCTCGGTTGTCAGGGGTTCTGTCATCGTGCTGCCAGAAATAAGAAATTGCATCGACTGCTGCAGTCCTTGAGTCGATCGCAAAGCGAAGTTCTCCTTCGTACTCGGAGGCCTTGGGCGGTATCAGTGTGGATTTTCGTGTCAAATTGGCGGCGATTGTTCTTCGAACCAGCCGCAGTTCGTGTGTTTCCGTAACCAGTCCCTTCGAGACCTTTGTCTGCTCGAGAAGATGGATAAGTTCCTTTGTGGTGACTGGAATGAACCATGCGTTTGATCTTCTTAAGTGCGCCAGTCCGTCGAGATAGTCTTCATGTGTTAGTGCTCCGCTGGTCATCAAGGCATTCATCATCTCGATGATGCCGATAATCTCGAACTGCCCTGTACTTGAGTGACCGGTTGCCCAACGGTCATCGATCCAGATGACCACCCCGGGCATTGGAGGCGTGTCAATGAGCTCGCGAAGGCACTGTAGCGAGGCATAGTCGTTAGTGACATTGGCGACCTCTTCGTCGTGAACAGTGGGAAGGCGTATGTAGGTACCGTTCGCAATCCCTTGGCGGAGTCGCTCGGTGAGCCCGTGAAGCCAATGGCCCAATTCACGTTGCTGGAGAGCCTTGTGGACTTCGGCGCGACATTGTTCGATTTCTTCGTGCTCGACGAAGACCTTGAAGTGGGTGCTGAGGGTGCGCATTACGCTAGCTTGCATGAGAACTTCGGGAATGTTGCCTCGGATAATGCGTGTACCGGGGCAAGGTGAGCACCGATTCCAGGCCAAGCCGAGCAGCGATTCCGGAGCAAGGTGAGCAGCAGTTCCGGGGATGCCGAGCAGGCATTCCGGGCATGTCGAGCACCGATTCCGGGG
>NZ_JAKCFA010000010.1 GCF_024198215.1 Myxococcus qinghaiensis | reverse complement strand
ACGGCTCGATAAGGGCCCACTGCTCGTCCGTCAGGTCGCTCGGATACGGCGTGCGCGAGGGCATTGGGAGGTCCGGCATCTTGTTTCTTCAACGCCCTGGCTGGCTCGCTCCATTTCAACAGGCTCTTAGTACTACCCGGTCACTTGAATCCAGGTGGCGGTCATGATCTACGGTCGGGATGACACCCGCACATCTGCGCAAGCTGGATGAGGCACTGAGCGCCTACCTCGATGAGATGGTGGTCGGCATGGGACGGCTGGAGCGGCGCCGGGCCATGGAGGCCTATGTGACGGGCCTGCTGCTGGACGGGGAACGCAAGAGCATCGAGCCGATGGCGTCCCGACTGGTCGAGGACGCCCGCGAGGTGGAGGCGATGCGCCAGCGGCTACAGCAGTGCATCTCGCAGGGGACGTGGAGTGACGAGGCGCTGCGAGAACGACTGGCGAGGAAACTGGAAACCGAGGTGCCGGAGTTGGAGGCCCTGGTGGTGGACGACACGGGGTTTCCCAAGAAGGGGCAGCACTCGGTGGGGGTGGCCCGGCAGTACTCGGGCACGTTGGGGCGCACGGACAACTGCCAGGTGGCCGTCAGCCTGCATCTTGCGGGGCCGCGAGGCAGCGGATGCATCGGCATGCGGATGTACCTGCCCGAGGAATGGGTGACGGACACGGCGCGGCGCAAGGCGGCGGGTGTCCCGGAGACGGTGGGAGCAGCGCGCAAATGGGAGCTGGCGCTGGAGCAGTTGGATGACGCACTGAGATGGGGCGTGCGGCGGCACGTCGTCCTGGCGGATGCGGGGTATGGCAACTGCCGAGAGTTCCGCGAAGGACTCACGGCCCGGAGACTGCCCTACCTCGTCGGCGTGCCAGGGCAACACAAGGTATGGCCTCCAGGAGCTGCGCCGCACCTGCCCGTGAAGAAGGAGGGCGAGTACGGGCGCCCCCGGACGCGCTTCGTCACCGACAGCGGCGTGCAGCCCTGGACGATTGAAGAGCTGGCGCGCCAGTTGCCCGAAGAGGAGTACCGCCGTGTCAGCTGGCGCGAGGGCAGTCGTGGCACGCAGTCGTCCACCTTCGCCGCGGTGCGAATCCAGGTCGCCGAAGGCCACGTCGCCCGCAAAGCACCAGGCACTCCCGAATGGCTGCTGTGTGAGTGGCCGCAGGGGGAAGTCGCGCCGACGAAGTTCTATCTCTCGTCATTGCCGGCGGATACGCCTCTCAAACGCCTCGTCACCCTGGCAAAGCTGCGCTGGCGCGTGGAGCGGGACTACCAGGAGATGAAGGGCGAAGTGGGGCTGGACCATTTCGAGGGCCGCACCTGGAGAGGCTTTCATCACCACGCCACGCTGTGCATGGTGGCCCACGGTTTCCTCGCGCTCCGTCGAGCGCTTTTCCCCCCGGAGCAAGACGCCGTGGACGCTGCCCCAGGTTCGACGTCGCCTTCAGCACCTGCTGTTGCGCCGCATCGGCCATTGCCCGCTGTGCCTCCGCAGACTCGGAGCTCGCGCTCCTCCTCTCGGGCCATCCCGCATCTGATCAAGTAGTATTAGGCCTGCTCAGCGGCTACACGTCGAAACACTCATACCTGCGCCCCGTGGTTTCCTTGCAGATGCACACACCAGGCCTGGAACTGCTGAAACAGCAATCCACCCGCGCCCCAGTCGTGCTGCAAGTCCTGCTCGCATAAGCAGAGCACCGAGGCAGGGAGTCGGAGCAAGCTGGACTCGCCACACATGGGTAGAACGTCCCGTCACACGTCACTCCGACATTGTTGGTCGCGGAGCAGGAAGTCGTCGAGGCCGGACAACTGACCGTGCCCGTGGGACACGTGGCCGAACACGCCGTGAGCTCCTCGGAGGATACCGCGAGCTCCTCACCAGCGACGTCACCTACCGCGCCACCACAGCCGAACCACGACAGACCGACGAACGCAGCCATCATCACCAGGACACGACGCATCAGTGAACCTCCAGACCGAAGTTGAGCACCCCTCTTCGGCCCGGGCTGTGGTTCGTGGAGAGTCGCCGTGCGAGGTGCGTCTCCATCATTCCCCGACAAGGTGCGGGACCGCCAGCACTCCCTCCCTGGCGGCGGGACGACGGCTCCGCGGAAGGGGCCGACCTGCTCCGCCGGCCCCTTCGCTTCGTCAGCGCACCCAGTTCACGTTGGAGATGGTGAACTTCGTCCCATCCTGCTTCTCCACGTTGGTGTACGGCAGGTACACCCGCGAGGAGAACGTGTTCGCCGCGGTATCAATCTCGATGAGCCGCGTCGGGTTCGACGACCCGTCATGGTACGTGGTCAGCATCTGGTAGATTTTGTTCCCCTGCGTGCCCGTGACTTCGCTGTACGCCGCCGTGCCCACGTGCCCGGAGAAGATGAACCGCACGTTGGCGTACGGCTTCAGCGCGGTGTCGAACACGTACTGCGGGCTGTTGTTTCCATACCCGCCATTGCCCTGCTCGATGCCGCCTCCGCTCGTCTGGTGCGAGTGCGTCAGCACGATGACGTTGTGACGCGGGTGCTGCTCCACCACGCTCTTCACCCAGTTGACCGCGTTCGTCCGCGCCCAGAGCTCCACGTTGATGACCAGCCAGTTCAGCCCGCCCGCCACAAACGTATGATAGGCATTGTCGCACTTGCCCGCCTCGAACACGCCCGCCAGCGCGCGGAACCGCGTCGTCGGGAAGTACGTGTTGAACGTGGTGGTGTTGCGCAGGTTCGCATTCACGTTGCCAGGGCACGCGCTGCCACCGGGGCACGTCGCCGCGGTGTCATGGTTGCCAATGGCGATGGCATAGGGAATCTGCGCGGCATCCAGCTTCTGGAACGCGTTGCTCGCGCGGACGTACTGGATGTGGTCCGCCGTGTCCCAGTTCGCCATGTCTCCCGTGTGGCCCACGAAGCGGATGTCGAGCGCGTTCTTGTTGTCCGCCAGCCACTGCATCCGGTGGTCAATCAGCGTGGACTGCGTGACGAGCTCGTTCTGCGTGTCCGGGATGATGACCAGGGTGAACTTCGTGTCCACGGGCTGCGCCGTCGTGGGCGCCGCGTGGAACTTGATGCCCTCGTCCACCCAGCCCGCCGCGCTCAGCGCCGAGCGCTCCGCCGCCGTCGTCGCGAAGCGGTGCTTGCGGAGCGTGTCATTCGCATAGCGGTAGACGGGCACCAGGCACGGCTCCGCCGTCGTCGACGCGAAGAAGCCCGTCCCCTCGTCCGTGGTGAACCCGCCCTGCGTCGCGAGCTGCTGCTTCTCCGCCGCGTCGATGGTCCAGAAGTGCTCGTTCCGGCTCGGGCTGTACAACCGATACACCGGGGACAGTCCCGTGCCCGGGATGCCGGAGGCTCGGAAGGCCACGCCCCGGTCATCGGTGTAGCCGTAGTTCGTCGCGGCGTTGGCGGCCTCGTTCGCGTTGAGCGTGTAGAGGCTGTCGCCGTTGCTCACCCGGATGCGGTGATAGACGGGCGTGCTCAGGGCGGCGCAGTCCAGCGCGGCCTTGCTGGAGGCTGTCTCGGAGACCTCTTCGGGCAACGGACCGCCGCCACAGGCTGACAGCACGCCCCACAGCGACAGGGATGCAACGACTCTCAAGGGACTCATGGTGTCTCTTTCCAGGATGGGATGAAAACAGGGCTCGTCGGCTTCGATTCGGCTTTTACCTCGAAATACCGAATTCCAGCCTGAGCTATCACTCAAGCTCCATCCCAGGAACTCCATGTGTCCGACTGCGAGCAACACACCACACCGTCACGACGGAACAGCGAGCAATGTCTCTCGAATTTTACACAAACATCCGAGCAACCCCGAGCGTGTTGCACGGCGCCTGGGTCTGCTTCGGATTGATACGAAGACGTGGAGGGACGCTCGCCGACGAACGTCCGGGCCCGCTCACTCCGGTGTCACCACCCGCAGGAACGCATCCTGGTTCCACGTGTCCCCGGCGCCATCGCGTTGCCAACCGGCGACCGCCAGTCCGCGCCCGGGCACCACCGCCAGCCCCGTCACCGCGAGCGAGCACTGTCCGCTCGCGCAGCCCTCCACCGGGACCTTCCGCTCGCCCTGCTGCGTCCCATCCGCCGCGTAGCGCGTGAGCACGTCACCGCACGCCGCCGTCACCGCGCCCGCGTCATCCACCGCCGCCGCGACGCCTTCCTGGGCCTGCTCGCCGCACTCCGGCTGCTTCAGCCAGCGCACCTCACCCTCCGCGCCCACGCCGAGCACGAACGGCCCCTGCGTCCCCAGCGACGTGCCGCCCCACACCAGCAGGCCCGCGAAGTCGCCCGCCACCGTCACCGCGCCGTCCGGCCCCACCGCCACCGAAGACACCCTCCCCTTCGCGCCCGGCAGCTCGCGCCCCCACACCAGCTTCCCGGCCTCGTCGAACGCGAGCACCACGAAGCCGCGTCGGCCCTTCGCGCCGAACGACTCGCCATCCACCTCCAGCGTGTCGGAGAGCTGCCCCGCGAGCACCGTCCGCCCCGACGGCGCCAGCGCCACCGCGTGCAGCGCCGTGCCCTCTCCCGTGCCGGTGAAGCGCCGCGTCCAGCGCACCGAGCCGTCCGCCGCGTAGTGCGTCAGCACCGGGTCCTCCACCTGGCCCTCCCACTCCTCCCCCGCCACCACCACGCCTCCGGCCGGGTCAGCGGCCACAGCGTGCGCCTTCTGCCCCACGCGCTGCTGCCACGTCGCGCGCCCGTCCCCGTTGAAGCGCACCACGAAGCCGTCCTGCGTCGCCCCCAGCCCGAAGTTCGCCGGGTAGAGGAACGCATTGCCGGTGAGGAACACCGCGCCGTCCGTGCCCGGCGACGCCGCCACGCGCAGGTCCGACAGCCGCTCCCGGGGGAAGTCCTGCACCCAGCGAGACGTGCCCTCCGGCGCATACCGCGCCAGCTCCACCCCCAGCAGCTCCCCCTCCACCGGCTCGCGGTCCGAGTCCTGCCGGGGTGTCTGGGACACCACCATCACCACGTCCCCGCCACGGCCCACGGCGACACCGGTGGGCGTGTCGTCCTGAGGGCCTCCCACCCGGGTCTCCCAGAGGGTGCCCTGGGGCAGCACCCCGTCGGACGGCGAGGTCGACTCCGTGGGGGGCGCTCCGGGCCCGGAGGGCGACACCCCGCCGGGGCCCGGTGGGGCGGTCTCCTCGGAGGAGGGCTCGGGGGCGTCCTGCTCCGAGCCACACGCCAGCCCGGCCCCCCAGAGGAGGGCCACGGGCCCCAGCACCCGCCAGCCGTGGAACCAACGCCCCGCTCGCCTTGACCGCATGCGACCTCCCCGGAGCCGGCCGCCTTCCGTCGGAGGCCGGATCTCCGGAGACGGTAAGCAGCATGTCCTCGAAGCGGCATTCCCCCTGTCCCTCGGGGGCCTGGCCCTGCTCGGGGGGCGTGCAGGCGCGAGGGCCAAAGGCCCCGGGCGGCCTGATTCGGAGTGTGTGACAGCGGAATAGCCCCCCGCTCCAACGGTTGCCACCTCACGACTCGGCTGCTCGGAAGGAGGAAACCGTTGGTCCGGGCGCCGCCCGCGAATTAAGAGACTCCTTCCATGGAAAGCGCCGCCCCCGCCCCACGTCCCGTGCCCGACCCCTCGAGCGACGACCTCCGCGCAGTCGAGGAGCTCGCCGAGGCTCGCAACGCCATCGTCGGCCAGATTGAGAAGCGCGTCGTCGGCCAGCGGGAAGTCGTCGAGCACCTGCTCATCTCGCTCTTCAGCCGAGGCCACTGCCTCTTCGTCGGTGTGCCGGGCCTCGCCAAGACGCTGCTCATCTCCACCCTGGCGGACGTCCTCAACCTCTCCTTCAACCGCATCCAGTTCACCCCGGACCTGATGCCGTCGGACATCACCGGCACGGACATCCTGGAGGAGGACCGCAACACCGGCCGCCGCAACTTCCGCTTCGTGCAGGGGCCGCTGTTCGCCAACATCATCCTCGCGGACGAAGTGAACCGCACGCCGCCCAAGACGCAGGCCGCGCTGCTCCAGGCCATGCAGGAGTACCGCATCACCGCGGGCGGCCGGACGTATCCGCTCGACTTGCCCTTCCTCGTGTTCGCCACCCAGAACCCGATTGAGCAGGAGGGCACGTACCCGCTTCCGGAAGCGCAGTTGGACCGCTTCATGTTCCTGGTCGACGTGGGCTACCCCACGGCCGAGGAAGAGGTGCAGATCGTCAAGAGCACCACGGGCGGCGAGCAGCCGAAGCTGGAGAAGATTCTCTCGCCCGAGCGCATCCTCGCGCTTCAGGAGCTGGTGCGGCGCGTGCCGGTGCCGGACCACGTGGTGCGCTTCGCGGTGGAGCTGGTGCGCAACACCCGTCCCAAGGAGCCCGGCGTGCCGGACTTCGTGGCGAAGAACGTGTCCTGGGGCGCGGGGCCTCGCGCGAGCCAGTACCTGGTGCTCGCGGCCAAGGCGCGCGCGATTCTCCACGGCCGCTTCGTGGCCACGGTGGAGGACGTGCGGGCGCTGTCGAGGCCGGTGCTGCGCCACCGCGTGCTGCCCAACTTCACCGCGGAGAGCGAGGGCATCACCTCCGTGAAGCTCATCGACCAGCTCCTCACGGTGGTGAAGGGCTAGCGCCGCGTGCTGCTCGATGCCCAGACCCTGGCCCGCCTCAAGGGCGTGAAGCTGCGTGCCCGCGCGGTGATGGAGGGCGTGCTGTCCGGCCTCCACAAGAGCCCCCACCAGGGGCAGAGCGTGGAGTTCGCCGAGCACAAGGAATACGCCCCCGGCGACGAGCTGCGCCACCTGGACTGGAAGGCGTACGGCAAGTTCGACAAGTATTACGTGAAGCGCTTCGAGCACGAGACGAACCTGCGCTCGGTCATGGTCGTGGATGCGTCCGCCTCCATGGGCTACGGCAGCGGCGCGATGAACAAGCTGGAGGTCGCCACCACGCTGGCGGGGGCGCTGTGCTACCTGCTGGTGCGTCAGCAGGACGCGGCGGGGCTGGCGCTGCTCACCGGCGGCAAGTGGAAGGACGTGCCGCCGCGCGCGTCGGCGGGTCACCTCAACGTGCTGCTGGAGACGCTGGACGCCACGTCACCGGGCGGAGGCACGGACCTGGGCAGCGCGGCGGACCACCTGGCGGAGGTGCTGCCCCGCCGGTCCACCGTCATCGTCCTGTCGGATTTGCTCGACGAGAAGCAGGACGCGCTCAAGCGGGTGCTCGCGCTGCGACAGCGAAAGAACGACGTGTCGCTGTTCCATGTCGTGGACCCGGCGGAGCTGACGTTCCCCTTCGATGACCCCACGCTCTTCCTTGACATGGAGGGCGAGGGCCGCATCGAGGTGAACCCGCGCGAAATCAAGGAGAGCTACCTGGAGGAGTTCCACGCCTTCCTGGCCAGCGTGAAGGCCGCGTGCGCGGAGGCGGACGTGGACTACGAGCTGGTGCGCACCGACGAGAAGCTGGATGACGTGCTGCTGCGCTACCTGGGGCGACGCGGGAGGCGCAAGTGACGTTCGGCAATCCGTGGATGCTCCTGGGCGCGCTGGGCGCCTTCATCCCCCTGCTGGTGCACCTGTTCGACCGGCGTCGGCCGCGTCCCCATCCGTTCGGCCCGCTGGCCTTCGTGCTGCGCAGCCAGAAGCGCACCGCCAGCCGCCTCAAGCTCAAGCGCCTGCTGCTGTACGCGCTGCGCACGCTCATCCTGCTGGCCATTCCGATTGCCCTCGCCCGGCCGGAGCTGAGCCGCGACGCGCAGGCCGCTCAAGTCGTGAAGGGCCCGGCCGCCACGGCCATCATCCTGGATGCGTCGCTGTCCATGCGCTGGACGGACGGGACGTCGCTCTTCGAGCGAGGTCGGGACGAGGCGCGCGACGCGCTCAAGGACCTGCTGCCCGAGGAGCCGGCCACGGTGCTGGTGTGCACCAGCTCTCCCGCCGCGCCTCCGCCGCCGGGGTTCGACCGCGCGCGGTTGCGGGGCCTGGTGGATGAAGCGAAGCCGACCTACGGGGCGGCGGACCTGTCGCGGTGCATGGAGATGGCGTCGCGTTCGCTGGAGGAGAACCCCATGGCCGCCAAGCGGCTGGTGGTGGTCTCCGACATGGCGGCCTCGGCGTTCCGGCTGGAGGCACCGCCGCCCACGGTGAAGGGCCCCACGGGCGCGCCGGTGAAGCCCGAAGTCGTGCTGCGCGACGTGGCCGAGGGACGCGAGGCGCTCAACAACCACGCGATTGTGGACCTGAAGGTGGAGCCCGCGCTCCAGGCGGGGCCGCGCTCGTTCCAGTTCACCTTCACGGTGCGCAACTTCGGGACGGAGGCGGCCAAGGACCTGGAGGCCGCGGTGCGCACGGGCGAGACGACGCTGGCCAAGGGCTTCGTCGACGTGCCCGCGGGTGGCACCACGCAGAAGGCGCTGACGGTGCGCTTCCCGCAGGGCGGCACGGTGGTGGGTCAGGTGACGTTGGCGTCGGACTCGCTGGTGGAGGATGACCGACGGGCCTTCGTGCTGCCGGTGCCCAAGGCGCTGAAGGCGCTGGTGGTGAATGGCGCGCCCCACGCGACGCGCTACCGCGACGAGGCATTCTTCGTGGACGCGGCGCTGACGGCGCCGGGCTCGCCGGTGGAGGTCGCCGTGCGGGACTCGGAGGTCGGCCTGCGCGAGGACTTCACCGCGTACGATTTGGTGCTGCTGTTGAACGTGCCCGCGCCGAACCCGGAGGAGGCCGCGCGACTGGAGGCCTTCGTGGAGAACGGCGGCGGCCTGTTCCTGAGCATGGGCGACCGGGTGAACACGGAGGACTACAACCAGCGGTTGGGAGCGGTGCTGCCCAGGCCGCTGCGCGTGGTGCGCACCAGCGCGGAGCGCGAGACGGACCCGGAAGCGGAGACGAAGGCGGCGCGACTGGCGCAGGTGAAGCAGGAGCACGTGCTCTTCTCGCCCTTCACGGGGCGGGCGGAGGAGGGCCTCATCGGCGCGCGCTTCTACCGGTACATGCTGCTGGAGGCGGACAACCCGGCGTCGCCCGGCGCGAGCCAGGTGCTGGCCACGTACGAGGACGGGGCGCCCGCGGTGGCGGTGATGCGCAAGGGCAAGGGCCGCGTGGCCATGTTCACCAGCACGGTGGACCGCGACTGGAGTGACTTCGCCATCCGCACCAGCTTCCTGCCGTTGATGCAGCGCTTCGCGGCGTATCTCACGGGCTCACTGGAGGAGCGCGAGGAGGTGCGCGTGCGCGTGGGCGAGCTGGTGACGCTGCGGCCGGAGGGCGCGCAGAAGGTGACAGCAGTGAAGGCGCCGGACGGGAGCGAGCTGCCGGTGAAGGAGCAGCCGGACGGCTCCGTGGTGGCGGGGCCGGTGCTGGAGCCGGGGGCGTACTCGGTACTCGGCGCGGACGGGAAGATGCAGCCGGCGCTGTCCTTCGCGGCGATGCTCGACCCGGCGGAGAGCGACCTGACGCGCGTGCCGCAGGACACGCTCACCGCGTACTTCGGCGAGGAGACGGTGAAGGCGTCCAGCGGCGACGAGGACCGACCCACCGTGCCGCTGTGGACGTGGCTCATCCTCGCCGCGTGCGTCGCGTTCTTCTTCGAGGGGACGCTGCTGCGCAAGTAGGCTGAAGGGCCATGATGCCCGGCCCTGATGTGATTCTCGCCTGCACTCACTGTGGCGCGCCGCACCGAGCGCCCACGCTGGCGACATTCAATACGCTGGGAGTGAGTTGCTGGACGGATGGCTGGTGCGACGAGCCCCCATCATTCATGGTGCCCCCGCTCATCTCACGCTGTTCCGCCTGCCGAGAGTTCTTCTGGGTCCGCGACGCGCGGCGCCTCGTGGAGAAGCCCATCGCCGTCGAGGAAGCAGTCACCCAGGTCACCCAGATAACCCTCGAACACGCGGGCAGGCAGCGCACCGCGGTGTCACACCTGCTGAGCCGTGAACTGGGGAAGACGGCGACGAAGGCGAAGCAGGTGCTCGACGGACTTCCGGTCCGACTCGGAGCATGGAGTCCGGAGGAGGCGGAAAAGCTCGCGGCGCGCTTCGAGGCACTGGGAGCCCGTGTCTCGCGGGAGTCCAGCACGGCCCGGGTGATGCGCTCGACGCGGCCCCTCGATTGGAAGGAGGCCCCCAGGCTCGAACGGCCGAACAAGGCCGCGCTCCTCCTCCTGCTGCGCAAAGGCTTTGCCCAGGAACCGATGCGGGAGTGGGAACTCCGTCAGCAGCTTTGGTGGATGAGCAACGCGCCTCATCATGAGGGCGCGCCATGGGTCTCGTTCCGGCTGCGCACGAGGGCCGCGATGGACAACATGGACGTGGTGGCGACGCTGCGCGCGTCCGACTCGGACGAGCACCGGCTGCTGCGGGCAGAGGCCCAACGTGAGCTGGAGAACTTCGACGAGGCCCTCGCCGTGCTGGACGAGGCACCCTTTCCCGCGCCCCTGAGCAGAGTCGCCGACTTCGTGCGAAGGCTTGCCCGCGAGCACCTCGCAGAGGTGCGCAAGCTCCCGCTCTCCTGAGAGGCAATGCCTCTCCGCCAGACGTGGCTGTGTCACGCCGCCATCGGCGGCACTGCTCCCTGAAGTGGGCCGACGCCCATCAACCGGGCGGCTACTTCACGCGCTCAATCTTGTGCTTGCGGCCCTTGATCTTGCCCTCGCTCAAGTGCTGGAAGGCCTTCTTCGCCACGCGGCGCGCGATGGCGACGTAGGCGATGTGGTCCTGAATCTCAATCTTGCCGACGTCCGTGGCGGCGAACCCACCCGCCTCGCCCGTGAGCGCGCCGAGGATGTCTCCCGGCCTCATCTTGTCCTTGCGCCCGGCGGAGATGTACAGCGTCTCCCACTCCGAGCCGAGCGAGCCCGGCTTCGACGCCGCCGCCTCCAGCTCCGCCGCGTCGCCCACCTCCAGCTTCAGGCCCAGCGACTGCTCAATCTCCTCCACCTTGCGCTTGTCGTTCGGCGCCACCAGGGCGATGGCGAGCCCCGTGAGCCCCGCGCGTCCCGTGCGGCCAATGCGATGCACGTACGGCTCCGGCTGGAAGGGCATGTCGAAGTTGATGACGGCGTCGAGCGCCTCCACGTCGATGCCTCGCCCCGCGACATCCGTGGCGACGAGCACCCGCGTGGTGAGGTTGCGGAACTTCGCCATGACGCGGTCCCGCTCGAACTGCTCCAAATCCCCCTGGAGCCCGTCCACACTGACGCCCGCGTCTGAGAGCGCCTTCGTCAGCTCCACCACCGTCGCCTTGTGGTTGCAGAAGACGATGGCGGAGGCCGGCTGGTAGAGCCGGAGCACGCGCAGCAACTGCTGGGTCTTCTCCTCGGGCTTCGTGTCGTAGCGGACTTGACGAATCGCGGGCGTGGCCTCGGTGTCCTCCACCGTCACGCGCACGGGGTCCTTCTGGAACGCGCGGCTCAGGGCCGCGATGTCCGGCGGGAAGGTCGCGGAGAAGAGCACCGTCTGACGCCGGGAAGGCATCGCGCCGATGATGCGCTCCATGTCGTCGCGGAAGCCCATGTCGAGCATCCGGTCCGCCTCGTCCAACACCAGCGTGCCCAGCCGCTTCGTCTCCAGCGCCTCGCGCTCCAGCACGTCAATCACCCGGCCCGGCGTCCCCACCGCGATGTGCGCGCCCTTCTCCAGCGCCTCCAACTGCGGCCGGATGGGCTGCCCGCCCGCCAGCACGAGCACCTGGAGCCCCGGCAGCCGACGCCCCAGCTTGCGAATCTCGCCCGCCACCTGCGCGCACAGCTCACGCGTGGGGCAGAGCACCAAACCCTGGAGCCGTCGGTCCTGGAGCTGGACCTGACGCAGCATGGGCAACGCGAAGGCCGCCGTCTTGCCGCTGCCGGTGCGCGCCTGGCCGACCAGGTCCTTGCCCTGGAGCAGCACGGGGATGCTCTGCGCCTGGATGGGCGTGGCCGACTGGAAGCCCAGCTCGGCGAGGACTTGGAGCAGGGGTGGAGACAACTCGAGCGCGGCGAAATCCATCAGGGCCTCGATTGAACGGAGGCGCGGAAGGTGCCTCGGAATCCCGGGGCCCTTGTAGCAGCCGTCCGTGGCGGAACAAGCCCCTGTGTCAATGCACCGTCGGGCGCCGACGCGCATGACGCCTGGCTGGACGCAGCCCGCGCTCCAGGTACTCCTTCAGGGCCACGGCGCTGTTGTGGGCCTCGTCCCGCGCGCTGTACAGCAGCGTCACGTCCCCTCTCCGGGCCGCTTCGACGAGCGGATCCAGCGCCTCGCGGTGCTCGCGCAGCTCCTGGGCGTACCGGCGCTGGAACTCCTCCCAGCGCGCGGGGTCGTGGCCGTACCACTTGCGCAGCTCCGCGCTGGGCGCCACGTCCTTGAGCCAGCCATCCATCTTCAGGTGGGTCTTCTTGATACCTCGGGGCCACAGCCGCTCGACGAGGAAGCGAGCTCCCTCCGAGTCGCCCGGCTCCAGGTGGTGGTAGACACGCTCGGTTTGAATCATCGTCCCGTGCTCCCCCGGCTGGTGGGCGGGTGGGCGCGGAGGGCCCTTCCGCCGCGCTTCAACGTAGCGATGCGGGGGGGCGGCGACACCCGCCCGAGGGTGGCCCTCCGGGTGGCGCCTGGCGGACACGACCGCCCTGGGAGGTGACGGGCAGACGACGCCCGGTGCGCCTCGCGAAGGAACGGAGTCCAGCTTGGGCCCGGGTTCTGCGACACTGCGCGCCGTGACTGCCTCCGCCCTCTACCGCGACTGCGCCCGCCTCTTCATGGTGGGCTTCCCTGGGACTCGCATCGACGCCGACCTGGCGGCGCTGATGGATGACGGCATCTATGGCGCCATCCTCTTCAAGCGCAACGTGGGCACCGCCCAGGAGACGGCGACGCTGTGCCGCGAGCTGAAGCTGCGCGCGGGTCGGCCCTTCATCCTCTCGGTGGACCAGGAGGGAGGCCGCGTCGCTCGGCTGCGCGGAGCCCCGTTCACCGCCCTGCCCCCCATGCGCGAGCTGGGACAGCGCGGAGATGCCCGACTGGTGGAGCGCGTGGGACGGCTGCTCGCGCACGAGTTGCGCGCGGTGGGCTTCGACTGGGATTTCGCGCCGGTGCTGGATGTGGACACCAATCCGGCCAACCCCGTCATTGGAGACCGGAGCTTCAGCCGGGACGCGGAGGAGGTCGCGCGGCTGGGCGTGGCGCTCGCGCGCGGGCTGGAGGCAGGTGGCATCGCCTCCTGCGGCAAGCACTTCCCCGGGCATGGCGACACGACCACGGACAGCCACCTGACGTTGCCCAGGCTCGCGCACGACCTGGAGCGGCTGCGGCGCGTGGAGCTGGTGCCCTTCCGGGCGTTCGCGCAGGCGCGGCTGGCCTCGCTGATGACGGCGCATGTCCTGTTCGACGCGTTGGACAAGGGCGTGCCCGCGACGATGAGCGAGCGCGTGCTCACCGGGGTGCTGCGCGAGGAGCTGGGGTTCGACGGCGTGCTCGTCAGCGACGACCTGGAGATGAAGGCCATCGCGGACCACTACACGGTGGAGGAGGCCGCGGTGCAGGGCACGCTGGCGGGCGTGGACCTATTCCTGGTGTGCCATCAGGCGGACGTGCAGCGCCGCGCCATCGAGGCCGTGGTGAAGGCGGTGGAGTCCGGACGGATTCCGCGCGAACGCATCACCGAGGCCCACCGCAGGCTCGACGTGCTCGCCTCGCGCTTCGCGCACCCCGCGGAGGACCGGCTCGCCACGCTGGGCGGCGCCGAGCACCACGCGCTCGCCAAGGGGCTCGACAGCGCCTTCGCGGGCAAGGACCCCACCGAGGTCATGCTCGCGTCTCGCTGAGCGGGACGGCACCGCGGGGTATGCGCCCCATGGACGGAGCGAGGTCATGCTCGCGTCTCGCTGAGCGGGACGGCACCACGGGGTACTCGCCCCATGGACGGAGCGAGGTCATGCTCGCGTCCCGCTGAGCAGGACGACGACCCGGGGCACATGCCCCGTGGACCAGGTCAGTGCGGTACTTGTGAGTCCTCGCGAGGCGGAGCATCTCCGGGCTTCGGGCTCGACACTCCGTCCGGTGGCTCGTTCGCGGGCGGAACTCCCGGCTTGGGCGCGGACTGTTCGTCCTGCGCCTGCTGCTGCTCCTGCTCGCGCTGAATCGCTGTCGGCGAGCCCGCGGCGATGCCGGGCTCCACTCGCGGAGGGACATTGCCCACGGCGGTGGGCGGCAGGTTCGCGCCCACGATATCCTGCACGGGCGCGATGTTCGGCGTGTCCGAGCCGCCAGTACCCGAGCCGCCGGTCCCCGAGCCACCCGTCCTTGGGCCGAAGCTGCTCAAGGGCTGCGAGTCATTGGCGACGCCCTGGTACGGACCGCCCGTCCTGGGTATCTCCCGACGGATGCGCTCCTCGTCGCGCTCGCACCCCGTGCCCAGCAACGAAGCCACCGCCAGCGCGCCGGGTAGAAGCCAGCGGCGAATGTTTCCCTGGTTCATGTTCCATCCCTCCGGCGAGCCACTCAGGCCCCAGAGGGATGGATACCCATCCTCGGGCACGGGCGACGGCAGGGAGCCGTCCGTCCGCCCGACACCGACCTAGCGCACCAGCCTGCCGTTGCGGTCCTGCCAGCCCATCGGGCGGTAACCCCAGCCGTGGTTGTAGTCCGTCGTGCTCCCCACCACCGCGCCATCCTCACCACCGAGGCCCTGGGACGCCGGAGCGTAGGTCGCGCCACCCTCGATGCCATATCGGTCCTGCATCATCTTCCCCTTGTCATCCCAGAGGGAGTTGTTCTGCTTCCCCTCCAGCCTGGGCGTGCGCGGGTCGATGCTGGAGCCGATGTCCTTGATGGTGCCGTTGTGCCCACGGTCCGCGACCATCAGCCACGGCGGGGACTTCTCCGGGTGCACGTTGCCCTGCATGTCCAGGAGGGCCTCCGGCTGGACGCCGCGCTGGGCGAACGGGCCGCCACGGCTCTCGCCCGGCTGCTTGCCACCCGTCTCGGGAAGCCCACCACAGCCCACCGCGCCCATGACTCCCAACGTCACCGCCGCCACCTGAACCCACCGTCGGAAATTCCGCTCGCGCATGTCCACTCCTCGGATTGTCTGTCTTCAAGTTCCCCGCATCCCTGGAGAATGGGCACGCCTGGTGTCCACACCACGAAACGGGTACACGGCGGCCTCTCGGGCCGCTTGCTCAGTTAAGCCCTCGGCCGTGCTCGCGCACAGTCTTCTTCGCTGACACTGTGGACTGAGGCTTCTTCGCGACAGAAGCAGACGGCTCGCCGCAAACTTTGCGCGACGTGTGCACGGCTTGCGCGGAGGAATCCGAGCTCGAGCACTCGCCGCATGGAGAGCGGGAGGGAGCCGTCGAGTTGGAGAGAGGGGAGGAGCTGACGTGGACGAGGCTGGATTCGCCGCGTCCACGCCCTTCGGGAGTGGCCTACTTCACGACAGCCGTCCGCTACTTCCGCTTCGCGGCGGACTTCTTCTTCGCGGGAGCGGACTTCTTCGCCAAGGCCCCCTTCTTCGCGGATGCCTTCTTCACGGGCGCGGCCTTTTTCGCGGACGTCTTCTTCGCTGCGGACTTCTTCACGGGCGCGGACTTCTTCGCGGCGGCCTTCTTCACGGGCGCGGCCTTCTTCGCGGACGCCTTCTTCGCGGGCGCCGCCTTCTTCGCCAAAGGCCCCTTCTTCGCGGACACGGCCTTCTTCGCCGAGGCACCCTTCGTCGCGGGCGCTGCCTTCTTCACGGACGTCTTCCGCGCGGGAGCGGCCTTTTCAGCAGACGCTGCCTTCTGCGCGGACGCCTTCGTCGCGGGCGCGGCCTGTTCCACGGGCGCGGCCTTCTGCACAGCCGCCTTCGTCGCGGGCGCGGCCTTCTTCACGGGCGCCGCCTTCACCTCGACGTCCTCGGTGGCCACGGCCTCATCCTGTGACGCGGGCTTGCTCGCCGGAGCCTTCGTCGCAGCGGACTTCCGCTTCGAGGGCTCGAACTTCGTCACCCGCGCCGGCGCCGTCAACGGCGTCCCCGAGAGCGGAGTGAGGTCATCCGCGGCCCTCTCCGAGCCCCTCACGTACGCCGCGGACAGCTCGGGCGCCGCCGCCTCCTCCACCTCTAACGCGGACCCTCCCGCCACCGGAGCACTCGGCTTCGCCCCCAGCGCGGCGAGCACCTCCACCACATGGCCGTTCACCTTCACCTTCGGCCACACCTGCTTCACCTTGCCATCCGTCCCAATCAGGAACGTGGCGCGGTTGATTCCCAGGAACTTGCGTCCATACAGCGACTTCTCCCCCCACACGCCATAGGCGTCCGACACCTGGTGCTCGGTGTCCGCCAGCAGCGGGAAGGGAAGGTTGAACTTGGTCGCGAACTTGCGATGGCTCGCGGTGCTGTCCGCGGACACGCCGAGCACCACCGCGCCGGCGGCCTCCAGCACCGAGTGCTCGTCGCGGAAGGCGCACGCCTCCACGGTGCATCCGGGAGTGTCATCCTTCGGATAGAAATAGAGGACGACGTTCTTCCCCGCGAGCTGCGAGAGCGTCACGGAGTTGCCGTCCTGGTCCTGAAGCACGAAGTCGGGAGCCGCGTCACCTGCTTGGGGCATGGGCATGCGCGCTCCATAGCCACAAACCCGGCGCGTTCTCAATCATCCGTGAGCAACGTCAATGCGGCTCACCACCGTGCTCGTGGCCCTCTTCACCCTCCGGGTGGCTCTTGGCTTCCAGCTTGACCAGGTCCGCGTGGCACTGCGCCAACGCCGTGCGCAATGGCTCGCGCGCCGCGGCATCCGTCGCCTGTCCCAGCTTCTTCGCCAGCGCCTCGCACGCGGCGCGCTTCACGTCCGCCTCGCTGGTGCCCGGCCCCGTCGCGCCAGGGGTCGCCAGCGGACGGGGAGGCAGGCTTCCCCGCAGGCCCCGAATGGCCGCGAGGCGCTTGTCCGCTTCCGGACGCGAGCGCGAGCCCTCGGGCACCTTCTCCAGGGACGCCACGACCGCGTCCCACGCCGGGTCCGTCGGCGGCACGCCCTTGTCCACCAGCGCCTCGTATTGCGCATTGGCTTCCTGGAATTGCTTCTTCCCTGAGTCACACCCGGAGAAGAGGACCCAACAAAGCCCGAGCGAGAGCACGGTCGGCAGCGGTCGGAAGGCAGTCCACATGACGCGTAGGTACCTCTTGCTGGCCTCCGGAGGGAAGCGCGGGTAGGGTCCGCGTCGTGCAGCCCATTCTCCTTGCCTTCCTGCTCGGTCTGTCCCAGGGCCTGCTCCACGCCGTGGGGCCGGACCATTGCGCGGCCGTGGCCACGCTCGGAACCCTGAATGGGGGCCGGCGCCGCGCGGCCATCGCCACCGCCTTCCGCTTCGCGCTGGGGCACGCGGCCATGCTGGGCGGCATCGCCTCCCTGTGCCTCCTGGCCGGCGTGGGCCTGTCCGAGACCTTCGAGCGCTGGGCCGAAATCTTCGGCGGCGCCGTGCTGGTGGCCCTCGCCGTGACGGCGCTGCTGTTCCCCAACAGCCTGAACCACGGCCACCCCCACCTGCCCAATCACTCCAAGGAGCCGCACGAGCACGTGCACACCGTCAGCACCGCCGCCGGCGCGCTGATGGCCGTCAGCGGCGTGCGCTCGCTCTTGCTCGCCCTGCCCCCGCTGCTCGTGGGCGGCAGCATGAGCCTGGCCGCGTGGACGTACCTGCCCGGCTTCGCGCTGGGCATCCTCATCGGCATGGGCACCGTGGGCCTGCTCTTCGCCGAGGGCATCACCCGCCTCAACGACCGCATCACCATGTGGGTGCAGCGCGGCGTCGCCCTGGGCTCCGGCGCGCTCGGCCTGTTCTGGATTGGCTCCCGCCTGACGGGCGGCTGAAACCCTCGCGACACCGGGCGCCACCTGCAGGCGCCCGCCCGGCGACCCGGCCGCGCTACGAGCGCTTGTCCAGGATGCCCAGCGACATCATCGCCACCAGGAAGCCGTAGACGACGTGCTCGGGGCGGTTGGCGAACGCCAGCAGCTCCGCGACGGTGCGGTTGCCGTCAATCTTGGGCAGCAGCTCCGCCTCCCACCGCTCCAGCTCCACTTCATTGAGCTGGTACGCCGGGGCCACCGCGGGGATGAGCCGGTCCTCCGGCTGCAGCAGGCGGCGCAGGCGCTCCGGCTTGTAGAGCTTCTTGATGCCGCGGACGATGAGGTTGCCCGGGTGCACGTCCAGCTTGATGGACTCCGCGCTGGCCTTCTCCCGGAAGCTCATCACGTACGTGCCGTCCTCCCACGCGAAGAGCGAGTAGATGACGGCCTTCACCTGCTGGCCCACGTAGTACAGCCGCTCGGTGTCCTTGAGCAGGCCGCGCTCCACCAGCACGTCACCGGTGCGCCGGTTCGTCGCGCCCGCGACGGCGGAGGCGTCCTGGAGCTGCTCGGGCTTGATCTTGCCCACGCGGACCAGGAACTGACCGAAACGGTCCGCCAGCAGGTTGGAGAGGGCGAACACCGGCATGCCCTTCTCGAAATAGACGACCTTCTTCACCTTGCCGCGCTGGATTCCCAGCTCACCCGTCTCGCGCGACAGGTAGTAGGCGGTGAGCAACGAGGGCAGGTTGTCCTTCAGCTCGCCCCGGCGGCTTCCCGGCGCTCCCGAGCCCGCGGGCGGAGGGTCCGGCGGACGGCCCGGCGTGGGCGGACGCACCTGGGTGGCCGGCACCTTCTGCATGGGGCTGGCGGTGAGGTTGGCGCCGCGAATCTCCGCGGTGATGTTGCCGCCGCCCGTCACCTTGATGCGGCCCGTCAACTCCATCACGTCCTGCGGGCCCTCCTCCTCCACGTCGATGTCCAGCTCCACCTCGAAGGCGTCCTGGAGGGAGCCAGCGGGCGGGGCCTTCTTCTCCGGAGCGAGGACCTTGGTGACGGCCTCCAGCAGCTTCTGTGCCTCGAAGGGCTTCTCGAAGTAGCCGGCGGACTGGTACTTCTGGCGGGCCTCCAGCGCGTGCTTGCCGCCCTTGAAGACGCCGGTGATGAAGAGCAGCGGGAGCTGGGCGTTGTCCTTCCGCAGCGCGTCCGCCAGGTGGTAGCCCATCATGTCCGGCAGCAGGATGTCCAAGACGGCCGCGCCCGGCGGATTGGCGCGAGCCACTTCAATCGCCTGCCTGCCGCGGCTGGCGCCGACGACCTCGTAGCCCGCATCCTCGAAGAGCTGCGTGAGGAGGGAGAGAAGCTCCGGGTTGTCATCGACGACGAGGATTCTGGGGGCGGCCATCGCGGGTCGTACGCTACCAGATGAAGGCGGAGGGGTGGGACAATCTGCCCCCGACTTCCGGTTTCCACGGTGGATGCATCTGTGCGGCCGGACGGTTAGGGTGACGACCCCGTCATGTCCTTTCGTCACCTCGTTCGCGCCCAGGGCCTGTCCCTGCTGGCCTGCCTCCCGCTCCTGCTGCCCGCCGTCGCGCTCGCTCAGTCGTCCAGCGACGGAGGCATCATCATCCCCCTGCCGGACGCCTCCACCGGAGAGGGCGGACCCGACCGGGACAACCCGGAGGGAGAGGACGGGACGGGGCGGGTGAACACCGTCTGTCGCAGCAGCGGAGACTGCTCTCCGCGCTTCTCGTGTGAGGACGGCACCTGCCGCTACACGGGCGTGCGCAAGGCGGAGCAGGTGGGCTGTCTGATGGGCGCGGAGGCCGCGCTGGTGATGGTGGGGCTGGCCGCCCTGGCCCTCCCCCGGAAGAAGCGTTAGGGGGCGAGCGCATGCGGCTGGGGCTCAAGGCGGACAACCTGCTGGAGCGTGTGGCGGACTGGTTCAACCTGGCCCCCCAGCCCCTGGCCCACGCCTTCTTCGGTATGATGGCCTCGCGCACGCTGATGGCGGGCGTGCGGCTGGGCATCTACGCGGCGCTGGCGGACGGCGCGGCCACGTCGGAGGCCCTGGCGGCGCGGCTGAAGCTGTCGCCGGAGGGAACGCGCTCGCTCCTGGAGGCGCTGGTGGCGTGCGAGGCGGTGGAGCGCCAGCGCGACGGCCGCTACCGGCTGGCGTCGCGCTCGAAGCGGTGGCTGGACCCGCGCTCGCCCAAGTACGTGGGCGCGTTCCTGGAGTTCAACTACGCGCAGTGGGATTGGTGGACGGGGCTGGAGGGCGTGGTGCGCTCGGGCGAGGCGGTGGACATCCACGACTTCGCCCCCGAGGACCCGCGCTGGCGCGACTACATCCACGCCATGCACCAGCTCGCCCGGCTGGCGGCGCCGGAGGTCGTGGGCGCCATCCCCCTGCCCCGAGGCGCCAAGAACCTGTTGGACCTGGGGGGCGCGCATGGCTGGTTCGCCGCGGAGCTGTGCCTGCGCCACCGGGGCCTGAAGGCCACGGTGCTGGATTTGGAAGGCAGCGTGCGCGTGGGGCGGGACATCATCGCCTCCGCGGGGCTGAGCCACCTCGTCACGCACCAGGCCGGGGACATCCTCACCGCGGAGCTGGGCGGCCTCTATGACGGCGTGCTGTTGTTCCAGGTGATGCACCACCTGACGCCCGCGCAGAACGTGGCGCTCCTGCGCCGCATCCGCGCCTCGCTGGCGCCCAAGGGGACGCTGGCCGTGCTGGAGTACCTGCGCGAGGACATCCAGGACCCGACCAGCTCCGCGCCCCTCATCGGCCTGCACTACTTCGTCACCTCGGGCGCGGACGCCTACACGCCCGCGGAGGTGGAGGGCTTCCTCGACGACGCGGGCTACCGCATCGAGAGCAGCCGACCCATCCGAAACCTCCCCCTCCAGACGCTGTTGATCGCCCGACTCGACTGAGCGGTGCCCTGGCGGGCGGAGGGCCATGCGCCCTTCCCGCGCCCGGAAACAGTCCGACAGGGTAGCCTCCGCCTCCGCTTCCCATGCTTCCAGAGACACCCCTCTCCGCAGACTCGCCAGACGTGGCGCTCGCCGTCGACCTCGACGGGACGCTGGTGCGCACCGACACGCTGCACGAGAACCTGCTCGTGCTCTTCAAGCGCGCGCCCTGGCTGCTCCTGCTGCTGCCCCTGTGGGTGCTCAAGGGCAAGGCGTACTTCAAGGCGGAGGTCGCGCGGCGCGCGGGGCTGGATGCCACCCAGTTGCCGTACAACGAGGAGCTGCTCGCGTTCCTCCACGAGGAGAAGAAGCGAGGCCGCAAGCTGGTGCTGGCCACGGCGGCGGACCAGCGCATCGCCCAGGCCGTCGCCGCGCACCTGGGCCTCTTCACGGAGGTCCACGCCAGCGACGGCACGGTGAACCTGTCCGGCGCGCGCAAGCTGGCGAAGCTGAAGGCGGCGCTGGGCACGTTCGACTACGCGGGCAACGACGCGGTGGACCTGCCGCTGTGGCGCGAGTCGCGGCACATCGTGGTGGTCCACGCGCCCGCGGGCGTGCTGGAGAAGGCGCGAGGGCTGGGGCGCCACGTCCACCGCGTCTTCGACAAGCCCGGGGTGGGCCCGCGCGTCTGGGTGAAGGCGCTGCGCGTGCACCAGTGGGCGAAGAACGCGCTCGTCTTCGTGCCGGTGCTCGCCGCGCACAAGGCCGCGTCTCCGGACCTGCTGGCCCAGGCGGTGCTGGCCTTCGTGGCCTTCAGCCTGTGCGCCTCCAGCGTGTATGTGCTCAATGACCTGCTGGATTTGGACGCCGACCGGCGGCACCCGACGAAGAAGAAGCGTCCGTTCGCGGCCTGTGCGCTGCCGGTGAGCGTGGGCGTGGCGCTGGCGCCAGTGCTGCTGCTCGCGGGAGCGGCGGTGTGCCTGCTGTTGCCGCCCGCCTTCTCCGCGCTGCTGGCGACATACTACGCGCTGACGCTGGCGTACTCGCTGCGGCTCAAGCAGGTGGTGATGCTGGACGTGCTGGTGCTGGCGGGCCTGTACACGGTGCGCATCTTCGGCGGCTCGCTGGCGGTGGGCGTGCCCACGTCGAGCTGGCTGCTCATGTTCAGCATGTTCCTCTTCCTGTCGCTCGCGCTGGTGAAGCGGCTGAGCGAGGTGCGCAGGCTGCGGCTGTCCAACGAGACGACCGCGCACGGGCGCGGGTACCTGGCGCAGGACTACGAGCAGCTCGCCAGCCTGGGCGCGGCGGCGGGCCAGGTGTCCGTGCTGGTGCTGGCGCTGTACATCACCTCGAAAGAGGTGACTGTCTATTACGACCACCCGGAGCGGCTGTGGCTGTTGTGTCCGGTGATGCTCTACTGGGTGGGCCGCATCTGGGTGCTGGCGCATCGCGGGCAGGTGAACGAGGACCCGCTCGTCTTCGCGCTCAAGGACAAGGTGAGCTACGCGGTGGGGCTCGTCTCCGCCCTGGTGCTGTGGGCGGCCACGTGAGAGGGCTTCCGCGATGAAGTCACTGGAGTCCTGGGGACGCTATCCCCAAGTCGAGCAGAGCACGCAGGCACTGACGTGGCGCTCGGACGCGCTGCCGCAAGTCTCCGGCTCGGTGCTGCCGCACGGGCTGGGGCGCAGCTATGGCGACTCCTGCCTCAACGGGGGCGGGACGCTGCTGCTCACCTCGGGGCTGGACAAGCTCATCGCCTTCGACGCGGCCACGGGCGTGGTGCGCTGCGAGGCGGGCGTCACGCTGGACACGCTGTTGCGACTGGCGGCGCCGCGCGGCTGGTTCCTGCCGGTGACGCCGGGCACCAAGTACGTGACGGTGGGCGGTGCCATCGCCAACGACGTGCACGGGAAGAACCACCACCGGGGCGGGACGTTCGGCCGCTACGTGCGCCGCTTCGAATTGGTGCGCTCGGATGGCAGCCGCCGCGTGTGCGCGCCGGACGAGAACCCGGACTGGTACGGCGCGACGATTGGCGGCCTGGGGCTCACGGGGCTCGTCACCTGGGCGGAGGTCCAGCTCAAGCCCATCAGCAACCCGTACGTGCTTCAGGAGACGGTGCCCTTCGGCAACCTGGACGAGTTCCTCGTCGTGGCGCGCGAGTCCGAGGCGGACCACGAGTTCACCATGGCGTGGGTGGACTGCCTGGCGCGCGGCAAGAAGCTGGGCCGGGGCCTGTTGTACCGGGGCAACTTCGCGCCGCCGCAGTTCGACGGGCTCCCGCTGGCGAAGAGCCACCTGTCGCACGGCATCGGCCTCGCGGTGCCGATGGACATGCCAGCGTTCTGCCTCAACCGGCTGTCGGTGTCGGCGTTCAACTGGCTCTACTTCCACCGGCAGAACGGCAAGCCCAAGCAGCGGCTGACGCACTACGACCCGTTCTTCTATCCGCTGGACGCCATCTACGCGTGGAACCGCATCTACGGCAGCCGGGGCTTCCTCCAGTTCCAGTGCGTGGTGCCCTACTCCACCGCGCGCGACGCGCTGAAGGACATCCTGGAGCGCAGCTCTCGCGGCGGGCTGCCCAGCTTCCTGTCGGTGCTGAAGACCTTCGGTGACATCCCCTCGCCGGGGTGGATGTCCTTTCCGCGCCAGGGCGTGACGCTGGCCATGGACTTCGCCAACCGGGGGGAGAAGACGTACCGGCTGGTGGAGGAGCTGGACCGGGTGACGCGCGAGGCGGGCGGCGCGGTGTACCCGGCGAAGGACGCGCGGATGAGTCCGGAGAGCTTCGCGGCGTACTTTCCGCGCCGCTCGGAGTTCGCGGGCTACATCGACCCGGCGTTCTCGTCGTCGTTCTGGCGGCGGATGCATCCGGTGGCCATGCCCTTCTCGCTGGAATCGGAGCGCGCTTCCGGAGCGCCGCATCCCAAGTCCCTGCTTGCGCTTCGCTGACCTCTCTCCGAGATTGCCGACCCCATGAAGAAAGTGCTCGTCCTCGGCGCCACCAGCGCCATTGCCCAGGCGACGGTGCGGCTGCTCGCCGCGCGCGGTGCCTCGCTGTACCTCGTGGGCCGCAACGCGGAGAACCTGGACGCGGTGGCGAAGGACGCCGCCACGCGGGGCGCCGCGAAGGTGGAGTCGAAGGCGGTGGACCTGAACGACTTCGCCGTGCACGAGGCGCTGGTGGACGGGGCGTTCCAGGCGCTGGGCGGGCTGGACGGCGTGGTGCTGGCGCACGGCGTGCTGGGAGACCAGGCGGAGGCGCAGCGCTCGTGGACGGCGACGGAGGCGGTGCTGCGCACCAACTTCCTGAGCGCGGCGTCACTGTTGACGGTGCTGGCCAACCGGTTCGAGGCGCAGAAGGCCGGCACGCTGGTGGTGATTTCGTCGGTGGCGGGAGACCGCGGCCGGCAGAGCAACTACGTGTACGGCACGTCGAAGGGCGCGCTGACCGTGTTCCTCCAGGGCCTGCGCAACCGGCTGGCGAAGTCCAACGTGGCGGTGGTGACGGTGAAGCCGGGGTTCGTGGACACACCGATGACGGCGCACCTGCCGAAGAACAAGCTGTTCGCCTCGCCGGAGAAGGTGGCACGTGGGCTGCTCAGCGCCGCCGATGCGCGCAAGAACGAGGTCTACGTTCCCAGCATCTGGGCCATCATCATGCTCATCATCAAGAGCATCCCGGAATCCGTGTTCAAGAAGTTGAAGCTCTAGCTGTAAACGGACGCCGTCAGCGGCGCTGCTTGTCAGGGGGCTTTGCTATCCCCAGACTCGGGGCATGGCCTACGGCAAACGCGAAACAGAGGGTGTCGCGACCCTCGCCGATATCGAGGCTCTGCCCGAGGGCGTCGTGGGCGAGGTCATCGAAGGAACGTTGTATGTGCATGCCCAGCCACGTGCTGGGCATATGGACTCCATTGGGGCGCTGATTACCGCCCTCCGAGACCCCTTCCAGAAGGGGCGTGGCGGGCCTGGGGGTTGGTGGATTCAGGTGGAGCCCGGCATCCGGTTGGAGGGCTCACCGGAGTTCATCCCGGACCTCGCGGGCTGGAGGAAGGACCGGGTGGCACGGCTACCCACGGGTTCCTGGCTCGTAGCACCCGACTGGGCCTGCGAAATCCTGTCACCCTCGACACGTGCGTATGACCTGCACATCAAGCAGCCGTTCTATGCGCGGATTGGCATCAAGCACCTGTGGTTCATCGACGTGGACGCACGCACCCTCACGGTGAGCGAGCTGCGCGACGGACACTGGCTCGTGCTGGGGACGTATGGCGAGGATGACGTCATCCGCGCCGCTCCGTTCGACGACATCGAGCTTCAGCTCGGTGAGCTGTGGCCACTCGTGGAGACACCCGACACCGAGTAGCCGCCTCCACGCGGCTTGTCAGCGGCGTTCCACCCTTCGAGGACCTGGAGCTGCGCTGGGGCTGGCTCTGGCGCGCTCTTCAACAACGCACCGACTGAGCCAACCTCCAGCGCGAGCCTGATACTCAGCGCACCGCCGGACGGAACCACGTCGGCTCGGCGCGCACGGACGTCCCGCCAGTGAACATGCCGCTGGTGAAGAAGGCGTTCTCGAAGAAGATGTACGGGTGCACCAGCTCCGGGCGACCAGCGGCGTCCAGCTTCGCTGACTGCGCCTCCGGAATCTCCACGTCCAGCGCACGCAGGTTCGCCTCCAGCTGCTCCAGCTTCGTCGCCCCGATGATGGTGGACGCCACCCCCGGCCTCCGGGTCACCCACGCCAGCGCCACCTGCGCGGGCGGCTTGTCCAGCTCCCGAGCCACCTCCATCAGCGTGTCCACGATGCGCCAGTTCTTCTCCGTGAAGAGCTTCGCCATCCCCGGGTTGCCACTCGCCTGGATGGCCGGCAGTCGCCCTTCCCCCTTCGCGAAGACGCCCTCTCGCGTGTACTTGCCCGACAACAACCCCGACGCCAGCGGGCTCCACGGAGTGATGCTCGCTCCCAGCGCCAGCGCGGCCGGGATGTGCTCCCGCTCGATGTTGCGCTCCACCAGCGAGTACTCCAACTGCAACGCGACGACGCGCTCCCAGCCCTCGCGCTCCGCCAGCGTCTGCGCCCGCGCGAAGTACCAGGCCGGCACGTCGGACAAACCGATGTAGCGAATCTTCCCCGCCCGCACGAGGTCCGTCAGCGTGCTCATCACCTCCTCCATCGGAGTGATGCCATCCCACGCGTGCATCCAGTACAGGTCCAGGTAGTCCGTCTTCAGCCGGCGCAGCGACCCCTCCACCGCGCGGTGGATGTTCTTGCGGCCGTTGCCTCCCGCGTTCGGGTCTCCAGGCGATGTATTCACGGTGAACTTCGTCGCGATGACGGCGCCGTCACGCCCGCCCTGCTTCGCGAAGTAGTCCCCGATGAACTCCTCGCTCGTGCCGTTCGTGTAGCCGTCCGCCGTGTCGAGGAAGTTGCCCCCCGCCTCCAGGTAGCGGGCCAGCAGGCGGTGCGCCGTGTCCTTGGGGCTGCCCCAGCCCCACTCCGTGCCGAACGTCATGGTCCCCAACGCCAGCGGGCTCACCCTCAACCCCGAGCGCCCCAGCAGGTGGTAGCGGGAAAGCGAGTCGATGCGGTTCGTCGTCGTCATGCGTGCCTCCGTGAATGACCTCAAATTGCCGCCCGAGGCCTTTTCGGAGAAGAGGCACGATTCGAAAGCACTGTTTAGGATGGCTTCATAATGGCACTGACCCCACTGAACGAGCTGGCCGTGTTCGTCTCCGTCGCCCGGCACAAGAGCTTCACCCGGGCCGCGAAGGAGCTGGGTGTCTCCACCTCCGCGGTGAGTCAGTCCGTGAAGCTGTTGGAGGAGCGCGTCCACCAGGCGCTGTTCTTTCGCACCACGCGCAACGTGTCGCTCACCGACGCCGGCCAGCGACTGCTGGAGCGCGCGGCCCCAGGACTGGAGTCAGCCCTCAACGCGCTCGAGCACCTGTCCGCCGATGCCATGCAGCTCACCGGCACCCTGCGTCTCACCGTGCCCGGCATCGCCCTGGCCAGCGTCATCGAGCCGGTGCTGCCTCGCTTCCTCCGGGAGAACCCCCACGTCCACGCGGAGGTGCGCGTGTCGGACAGGCTCGTGGACATCGTCGAAGAAGGGCTCGACGCGGGACTGCGGCTCATGGAAGCCGTGGAGAAGGACATGGTGCAGGTGCGCCTCACACCCGCCTTCCGCTTCATGGTCCTCGCCTCCCCGGCCTACCTGAAGCGCCACGGCACTCCGATGTGCCCCGAGGACCTGGCGAAGCATGACTGCATCACCTACCGCGCACCCACGACGGGACTGCCCTATCACTGGGAGCTGGAGCGAGGACGCAAGGAACTGCGTGTCCAGGTGAAGGGCCAGCTGGCCACGGACAATGCCGAGGTCATGTTCCGCATGGCGGTGGCGGGCGTGGGGCTCACCTATCTGGCGGAACTGCAGGTCGCCCCCGCCCTGCGCGCGGGGACCCTCGTGCCGGTGCTGGAGGACTGGGCGCCCTCCGTGCCGGGCATCTTCCTGTACTACCCCCACCGCGCCCGCGCCTCGCTCCCGCTGCGCGCATTCATCGCCCTGGCGCGCAAGCTGCTCCCCACGAAGGGCCTCGGCTGAGCGGACAGCTCACGAAGCCGACGACGGCTCCGCGAGGAACGCCAGCGCCGTGCGCTCGAAGTCCTCACGCTGCTGCTCGCCATTGATGCGCCGGGCCTGACATCGCGGCGCTAGTCGAGTACTCCGTCGATGATCTTCTTCGCGACACCGAACGAGAAGCCCGCGCGAGCCAGCGACGCGAGGTCGCGTTTGCGATTCTCGTCTCGCTTCGCCAGGTCCTTGCGGAAGGGGCCCAGTCGCTTCTTCCGGGCCCAGATGCGCGCGGCGTCCTCGTCGGAGACCTCCGCGGTGGCCAGCGCCACCTTGCGCTGCACCAGGTCCGCGGCCACGCCCTTCATCCGCAGTTTCTGGGCAATCATCCGCGTGCTGCGACCGGAGGCGCGCAGCGACTGCGCCTTCATCCCCGCGTAGGTGTCGTCGTTGATGAGGTTGTTGCGGACGAGCTTCTGCGTGAGCGCGTCAATCCACCCGAGCGCCTCGGCGCGGTCTCCGCCGTGCTCCTTCACCGAGCGGTCCACCCGGCGCACCAGCACGCGCTTCAACTGACTCACCGTGGAGGCGTAGCGCTTGAGGTAGTGGAGCGCCACGTTCTCCAGGTAGCGGGCGGACACCTTCCGGGGCCGCTTCTGCTTCCTGGGGGGCCTGCTGTCCTGTCCGGTCCGGTCGTCGTCCACGAGGCCCCCTATCTACCAGGGGCGTCTGACCCGGATGCGAAACAAGAGCCGACAGGTCCCCAACACCGAGCGGGCGGCCGAGCGGCGCTCTCGCCTCCTCGCGACTCAGTGAGTTGGAGCGGCACAGCTCGCGGGCACGGGAGTGCCGGGCGCCAGGGCCTCGCAGAGCGGACTCCCCGAGGCGTCCGGCAACGTCACCCCCAGCCACGTGGCCAGCGTGGGCGCCAGGTCCAGCGGCGTGACAGGCCGCCCCTGACGCACGGCGGGGAGCCCCTGGCCGAAGAGGACGAGCGGCACGTGGATGTCGTACTCGTATGGCGTGCCGTGGGTGCTCGCGTGCTCGTCGTCCGGAGCCAACAGCACATGCGGGTCCGCGATGATGACCAGCTCTCCGGACCGCTCCGGCACGTACTCGCCGCGCACCCTCCGCGCGAAGCCCTGCTCACGGCCCACGCGCACGTCCTCGGCGGAGACGACGTCGGCGATGCCCGGCAGCGCACGGACCGCCTTACGAGCCACTTCGACGGCCTCTTCCAGCCGCACCTTCCGTGCCTTCAGTCGCGCCTGCCGCAGATACAGGTGCGGCGTGCTGAAAGCCTCCACCCAATCGTCCGGTCCGAACGCCTGGTCCAGCGCCGCGTCCACCGCGCGCGTCACGAACGCACCCGACATGCGCTGCTCCGCCCGAGCCGGCGCGGGCGCCATCCCATGGTCCGCGCTCAAGGCCACCAGCACCTTCGACAAGCCCAGCTCTCGCTCCAATGACTCCAGGAACGCGGCCAGTGCCCTGTCCAGCCTGAGCAACATGTCCACCGTCTCGTGGCTCTCCGGGCCAAAGCCGTGGCTCACCACGTCCACGCTCGACATGCCGATGGCCAGCAGGTCCCTGGCACCAGGGCGCTTCCCCAGCGCTTCGGCGCGCAGACCCGCGAGCGCGAACTCGAACAGCTTCTCCGCGCCCAGCGGCGTGTAGAGGAAGGCGTCCTCCGTGGTGAGCGGATGCGGGAACGTGCGTCCCAGTCCCTCGGGTGGACGCTCGCGCGCATCGTCATCCGGCCCCAGGGCGGCGTATGTCGCCACCTCCGCGCCGCGCGCCCATGCTCCTCCCTTTTGCGAGACCTGGGCCGCGTTCCAGGTGGAGACCCAAGGCGGCAGATGCTCCGCATGGTGGCGGCTCGTCGTGAAGCCCTTCGTGCCCCACCAGTACGCCTGTCCCCGGTGGCCTCCCAACATGATGGCGGCGCGGTCCTTCAGCGAGACGGACAGCACGCGCGAGGAAGCCCCATGCGTCGCGAGCAACCGGTCTCCCAACGTCGACACCTTCAGCCGACCGGGTGACACGCCCTTCCCCTTCGGGTCATCCAGCGGAGGGCTCGCGGAGTCGCGCACACAGCTCACCTCCGCGCCGGACTCCCGCTCGTACCACTCGTTGGAGATGATGCCGTGCACACCCGGCAGCGCCCCGGTCGCCAGCGTGGCATGTCCCGGACACGTCTTCGTCGTCGCGTAGGGATAGCGCGCGGAGTCGAAGACGGTGCCGCCCTCCAGCAACCTGCGGAAACCTCCCGGCCCCATCCGATGACGCCAGCGCTCCAGGTCGTCGTAGCGCAGCCCATCGAACACCAGGAACACCACCAGCGACGGACGCGCCACCTCCACCGAAGACGCCACGGCCCGCGCGGCCCCTACTGGGACAGGGGCCACCACGCGCGAGCCTGGCTTGCCCGAGGACACCTCCTTCGCCACTCCCGTGGCTGCCCCCAGCGCCACCCACAACCAGCCACACGAAACGAGTGCCCGCTTCAACGAACCCGTCATGACTCCACCTCCGACACCGCGCATCCCGCGATGTGGCGGGCATCCTGCGAGCGCCCTGCTCCATCAATCCAATGGATAGACTGGATGAAGCCTATAGAATCCTTCGATGGACCTGGACCCTCGCTACCTGGAGACCTTCCTGACGGTGAGCCGCGAGCGGGGCTTCAGCCGCGCGGCCACGGTGCTGCACCGGACGCAGCCGGCGGTGAGCTACCAGATTCATCAACTGGAGCAGCAGCTCGGCACCGTGCTCTTCGACCGTACGACGCGGCGCCTCACGTTGACCGATGCGGGCACGAGGCTGCACGCGCTCTGTGAGCGCTTCTTCGACGACTTCGGTCAGCTCGCGCGCTCCTTCAAGGAAGGTGACATCAAGCCGGCGCCACTGCGCATCGCCTCCGTGAGCGGCTTCGGCCGCTATGTGCTCTATCCCCTCCTCTCGCACGAGCTGGCCGCGTCGCCGTACTCGCTCCGCTTCCCCACCGCGGACCAGGTCTTCGCCTCCCTGGAGGACGGCGCCTGCGACGTGGGCTTCGTCTACCTGCCCCACGTGTCCAGCCGACTGCTCACCACTCCCGTGTGGAGAGAGGAATTGGTGCTCGTCGGTCCGCCCCAGGCGCGGGGACGCGCGTCCCCCCAGCTCGCGGACTTCGAGGACCTGGCCTTCATCACCTATGACGAGTGCGAGTACGTCTTCGGCAAGTGGTTCGAGGGCCACTACGGGCGACAGCCGCGCTCCGTGCGGGGCACGTACCACTTCGAGGAGCTGGAGGAGGTGTTGGGCACCGTCGCTGCCGGTCACGGCTGGTCCATCCTCCCCGACCACTGTGTCGCCCAGGCCGCGCGACAGGGCACCGTCGTCGTGCCTCCCGCACCGAGCCGCCAGCCGGTGGTCAATCTCATCTATGCCGTGCAGCGAGCCAGCGCTCCGGAGAACCCCCTGGCCCACCGAATCATCGAAGCCCTGCGCATCCGGAGCGAGCAGCGTGGACACGCCTCCAAGCCGCGACGGAAGGCGCCTCGACGCACCGCGCGATAGGCGGCCCTGTTCTCACGCCGTCACCGGGCAACCCGGGTTTGAGGCACGAGCCGCTCACTGACTACGATTGAGCGCCAGAGCCCGCCATGACCACCGCCACCCCTCTTGCCTCCGAACCAGGGCCCGTCGCGCCAGTGCCCGTGGCCCCCGTCACCGCGGCGCCGGAGCCCGCCCCGTGGCGCCTGGCGACGCGCGTCGCGTTCCGCTTCGTCTTCGCCTACGTCCTCCTCTACAACTTCGCCTTCCCGTTGGACACGCTGCCCCTCATCGGCACGCACCTGTCCACGGCCATCTCGGGCTTCTGGGAGTTCGTCGTGCCTTGGGTCTTCAGGCACGTGGTCGGCGGGCCCGAGCTGTCCACCGCCATGTCCGGCAGCGGGGACAAGGCCTTCGACTACGCGCAGACGGGCCTCTTCGTGGCGCTCGCCGTCATCGCGGCGTCCGTGTGGTCCGTCGTCGACCGGCATCGCGCGCGGTACGCGAAGGCCCACGACGTCCTGCGCGTCTACGTCCGCTACATCCTGGCCGTGGCCATGCTGTCCTATGGCTTCGCCAAGGTCTTCAAGTCGCAGTTCCCCTTCCCGTCCATGGACAAGCTGACCCAGCCCATGGGCGAGTTCTCCCCCATGGGGCTTCTGTGGGCCTTCATGGGCTACTCCCCCGGCTACAACCTCTTCACCGGAGGCGCGGAGGTGCTGGGCGGGCTGCTGCTCTTCTTCCGGCGCACCACGACGCTCGGCGCGCTGGTCGTCATCGGCGTCATGTCCAACGTGGTGGCGCTCAACTGCTTCTACGACGTCCCCGTCAAGCTCTACTCCACCCAGCTCCTCCTCTACGCCGTCCTCCTGTTGCTGCCAGACCTGCGACGCCTGGCCGACGTCCTCGTGCTCAACCGCGCCACGCAGCCCGTCGCGCTCGCCACGCCCTTCACCTTCTCCTCTCGCACCACCTGGGCGCTGCTCGGCGTGAAGCTCCTCTTCATCGGCTGGATGCTCCACTCCCACACCAGCCGGACGAGGGAGGCGTACTCGACGTGGGGCGAGGGCGCGCCCCGTCCTCCGCTCTACGGGCTCTACGAGGTCGAGTCCTTCACGAGGGAGGGCGCGGTGCTGCCTCCGCTCCTGGGCGATACGACGCGCTGGCGCGGCTTCGCCATCAGTCGCGGGAGTTGGATGACGCTCCGGAAGATGGATGGCTCCAAGCAGTACTTCCAGCTGACGGGGAGCGTGGAGGACCGGGCGCTCACACTCGCCGAGGGGCGCGGTGAGGACGCGAAGAAGACGACCCTCACCCTGGAGCAGCCAGACGCCGAGCACCTGGTCCTCCAGGGCACCTTCGAGGGCGCCGCCATCGACGTCCGCGTGCGCAAGGTGGACACGTCGAAGCTCCAGCTCCTCAACCGGGGCTTCCACTGGGTCCAGGAGGCGCCTTTCAACCGCTGACGTGACTAATCGACGGCCACCGTGTCCTGGTGGCAGAGCCCCGCCAGGGCGGCGGCCGTCTCTGGCAACGGCTCCACATAGCGTCCCTCGCCAAAGCCGAGCGCCCAGAAGCGCGGGCGCACCTCTTCACGCGCGAGCAGTCGCAGCAGCAGGAACTTCGCCTCGTCCTGCCCGTCGAAGGCCATGGGGAAGGTGTTGTGGTGCATGGCCACGGACGTGGAGGAGCTCAGCACCTTGTGCGCATCCAGGGCCTCGCGCGGCCCCATGTGCACCGTGTGGATGATGCGCGGACGGAACGCACCAATCGGCAGCACCGACAGCCGCATGGGCCCGAAGCGCGCGGCCACCATGGAGAAGTGCGGCCCGAAGCCCGTGTCCCCCGCGAAGAGCACCGGCCCTCCCGTGGTGGAGACGACGTAGCCCGCCCACAGCGTCTCCGACAGGTCCGTGAGCCCCCGGTTGGAGCGGTGCTGCGCGGGCACCGCCGTCACCTTCACCTCCGGCGTCACGTCCGTGGACTGCCACCAGTCCAGCTCCTCCACGTTCTGGAAGCCCTCGCCCTTCAGCAGCGCCTTGTTGCCCAGGCCGACGATGAAGCGCGGATGGTGCGCCTCCTCCAGCCTGCGCAGCGTGGGCAGGTCCATGTGGTCATAGTGGTTGTGGCTCACCACCACCACGTGGATGGGCGGCAGGTCCTCGAAGCGGATGCCCGGCGGATGCACGCGCTTGGGCCCCACGAAGGGCACCGGGCTGGGCCGGTCCGAGTAGATGGGGTCCGTCAGCACATTCACCCCATCCGCCTGGAGCAGCACCGTGGCGTGGTTGATGAGCGTCACCTTCAGCCTGCCCGGCCCCACCCGCTCCGGAGGGGGCCTGCCCGGCGTCAGCTCCTCGTACTCCCGCCACGCGCCGCGAGGCTCCTTCAGCGCCGCCTCCACCAGTGCCGTCGCCTTCAGCTCCGGCGCATCCCCGATGTTGTGGAACTTCTCTCCGTCGAAGTGCGCCAGCGGAGGCCCCTGGTGACTGGGGCCCGCGAAGACGCAGCCACCGAGCAGCGGCGCGCACAGCAACAGGAACAGAACCGTCGAGGTGGGGGACTGGCGGTCCAGAGGCATGGCGACGATGCTCCATCGAGGCGACACACGCACCCTCCGGCCAGGGCGCGGCTGGGGACCCATCGTAACGGCAGGGGGCACGACGCGCAGGACTCTTCAGGGGGACGTGGCGACCTGGGACTTCTTGGCGACGGGCGCCGCTCCGAGCTTGTGCTCGCGCAGCCACGCCACCGTGTCCCGCAGCGTCTCCTCCAACGGACGGAACGACGCCCCCAGCTCCCGCCGCGCCTTCGTCGAATCCACGCGAAGCTTCGCGTGCATGGTGCGCACGCCCTCCACCGTCAGCGACGTCTCTCCTCCCGTCAGCCGGGCCCACGTCTGCCCCGCCACCCCCATGGCCACCGCCAGCGCATGCGGCAGCGTCCGGCGCGGCCCCTTCACCCCTGTCACCCGCTCCAGCGTCTGGGAGAGGGTGGACAGGTCCACGAACTCGCCGCCCACCAGGTACCGCTCGCCCGCACGGCCCTTCTCGGCCGCCACCACCGTGGCCTGGGCCACGTCGCGCGCATCCACCAGCGACCCGCCTCCGTCGAGCAGCGCCGGCATCTTCCCCGCGAGGAAATCCAGCACGAACTGGCCCGCGCCCGTGGGGCCCGAGTCCCAGGGCCCGAACATCCACCCCGGCAGGACGTAGACCACCTCCATGCCCGAGCGCGCGCCGAAGGCATTCAGCTCCCGCTCCGACTCCACCTTGCTCTTGAAGTACAGGTTGGCGGAGCCCACGGGCGCGGGCGGCGTCTGCTCATCCCCGGCCGAGCCGTCCGGCTTGGTCCCCACCGTCCCCGACGAGCTGATGTCCACGAAGCGCTTCACCCCGCGCCGGTGCGCCTCCTCGGCCAGCTCCACCGTGGCCTTCACGTTGATGGCATACAGCTTCGGCCAGTGGTCGCCGGCCGCGTAGTATTCGCGGAAATAGGCCGCCGTGTGGATGACCACGTCACACCCTTCCAGCCCGGCCGCGAAGCCCTTCACGTCCTGCATGTCCCCTTCCACCACCTCCACTCCCGCAAGGCCCCCCAGCACCTTGCGCGCCTTCGACGGCGAGCGGGCCAGCGCCCGCACCGTGTGCCCTCCGGCCACCAGCGCCCGCACCACGTTGGTCCCCAACAGGCCCGTGCTTCCCGTCACGAATGCGCGCATCCCGCGCCTCCAGTCAATATGAACACCGCTCAGATAAGAGTCGGTCTTAACGGTGTCAAGATGAACGACGCAGGAAGGGAGCAGGGGCGATGACGACCCGGGGCGTGAAGAAGCCGGCCGCGCCGCGACGGCGGGCCTACCACCATGGGGACCTGCGCCAGGCCCTGGTGGACGCGACGTTGAAGCTCATCGCGACGGAGGACGTGGGCGCGGTGTCGCTGCGCGAAGTCGCCCGGCGGGCCGGAGTCACGGCGGCGGCGCCCTACCACCACTTCCGGGACAAGGATGCGCTCCTGGCGGCGGTGGCGGAAGAGGGCTACCGGGCGCTCAACCAGCGGATGGACGAGGCGCTGTCGAGCATCCGGGCTCCTCGCACCGACAGCCAGCTGCGAGCGCTCGCCCGGTGCTACGTGCGCTTCGCCGTGGAGCACCCCGCGCACTACCGCGTCATGTTCCGACCCGAGTGGAGCGACGAGGAGAAGTACGCGAGCCTGCACACCGAGGGCATGCGCGCCTACGGGCGGCTCCAGGCGCTGGCCCAGGAGGCGAAGGAGGCCACGGGCGACAAGGTGGACATGGACACGCTGGCCTTCACCATCTGGGCCTGGGTGCACGGCCTGGCGGCGCTGTGGAACGAGGGGCCGCTGCGCAAGAAGTCCCGGAGTGACTCCATCGAGCCGCTGCTGGAGCGCTCCACGGAGCTGTTCGTCGGGTGGGTGATGGCGAAGTAGCGCCCGTCACGCCACGACGGCGTGGAGGATCTTCTCGAACATCCAGGGGTTTCGCCCCAGCAGCCGGACGATGGGGCGCCGCAGCCCGGGCCTTCGCGCCAGCATGAGCAGCGCGCGCGTGGCCCAGGCGTACTTGCGGAACACCTGCTGGAAGCGCTGCTCGTAGGGGCGCAGCACCTGACTCGTCGCGCCCTTCGTCAGCGCGTCCGGCAGCAGCGTCCCCAGCGACTCCGCGCACGCGAAGGCCAGCGACAGGCCCTCGCCCGTCAGCGCGTCCACGTAGCCCGCGGCGTCCCCCACCAGCGCGAAGCGGTCCGCCACGCGCACCCGCGCCACCCGGGCCAGCGGCCCCGCGCCGCGCACCTGCGAGTCCGGCGCCGCGATGAGCAGCCGCTCCTGGAGTCGGGGGAAGCGCGCGAGCAGCGCGTCGAAGCCCACGCGTCCTTCGACTCCGCCGTCTTCCCACAGGAAGGCCAGGCCCACGCGGCGCGCGCCGGCGGGCGTCACGTATGCCTCCACGCCATCGGCGAAGTGCACTTCGACATAGGGCGTCCATGGGGCCAGTTGGAAGTGCCTGCGCAGCCCGAAGCGTCGAGGCCACTCCGTGTCCACCTCCAGCCCCTCCGCGCGCCGCAGCGGCGAGGCCAGCCCGTCCGCGGCCACCAGCATCCGCGCCTCCACGGGCCCCTCCGCCGTCTCCAGCGTCACCCCGTCGTGCCCGCGCCGATGCGACAGCACCTGCGTGCGCTCGCGCAGCTCCACGCCCACGTCCCGGGCCCGCGCCACCAGCGCCGACGCGAGCGCCACGCGCCGCACGCCCAGTCCTCCGGGGCCCGGCAGCAGGCCCTCCGCGGTGCTGCCGTCCTCCTGCACGTAGCGGATGCCCACGAAGGGCGAACTCTCCGCGCGGTCCAGGTACGCCAGCGCGCCCAGACGCTCCAGCGCCGCGAGCCCGGAGGGCATCAACCCCTCGCCGCAGGCCTTGTCCGCGGGCAGCGTCGCGCGCTCCAGGACGACGGTGTTCAGCCCGCGCACCGTGGTGTGGATGGCCACCGCCAGTCCCGCCGGCCCTCCGCCCACCACGGCCACGTCATACCGTCTCACGTCGCGTGCTCCGCTCCGGCCATGGCCAGCGCGCCGCGCTCCATCTCCACCGCCATGTCCACCATGCACCGTCTCACGTCTCGCGCTCCGCATGAGCCATGGCCAGCGCGCCGCGCTCCATCTCCACCGCCATGTCCACCATGCACCGGCTCACGTCTCGTGCTCCGCCCGAGCCATGGCCAGCGCGCTGCGCGCCATCTCCACCGCCATGCCCACCATGCCCACCTTCTTGGGCGGCGTCAGCTCTTCGGCCAGGTAGCGACGCAGCGCCTCGCCCCGGCGCAGCTTGCCGCTCGACGTCCGGGGCAGCGTCCCCGGCTCCAGCAGCTTCACCGTGTGGGGCCTCACACCCGTGGCCTCCACCACCGCCGCGCGGATGCGCTCCTCGACGTCCGCCGCCTCCTCCTCGCCGCCGCGCTCCGCGAGGATGAGCAGCGCCTCGTCCTGGCCGCCCTCGGGCGTGAAGCCCAAGGCCACCGCGCAGCCCGTGCGCACGCCCTCCACCGCCTGGAGCGGCTCCTCGAAGGACTGCGGCGCGTGGTTGGCGCCCCGGATGATGACCACGTCCTTCGCGCGACCCGTCAGGTACAGCTCGCCATCCGCGATGAAGCCCTGGTCTCCCGTGTCCAGCCAGCCGTCCAGCGTCAGCGCGCGCCGCGTGGCGAGCGCGTCACCGAAGTAGCTCTCCATCAACGAGGGGCCTCGCGTGAAGACAGCCCCCACGCGGTTGTCCGGAAGCACGGCGCCTTGCGCGTCGCGCACCTCCACCTCGAAGCCCGCCACCGGCGAGCCCACGCTCACCAACTGTCGCGAGCCCTCCGCCACCCGCCCCTCACACGCCAGCACCGTCGGGTCCACGCCCATCGAGCGCGGCCCCCGGCCGTCCGGCGGGAAGGTCACCGCGAGCGACGCCTCCGACAGCCCGTACACCGGCCGCAGCGCCCTCGGAGAGAAGCCCCAGCGCTCGAAGCGCTCCGCGAAGCGCCGCAGCGTCTCCGCCGACACCGGCTCCGCGCCGTTGAGCGCGTGCTTCCACGACGACAGGTCCACACCCTCCATCTCCGCGTCCTTCACCCGCTTCAAGCACAGGCCATAGGCGAAGTTCGGCGCGGGGGAGATGAAGCCCCGGTGCCGCGACAGCGCGCGCAGCCACAGCGCCGGCCTCGCCAGGAAGACCTCCGGCGGAATCAGCACCAGGTGCCCGGGGTAGTGCAGCGCCGACAGCAGACAGCCGATGAGCCCCATGTCGTGGTACAGCGGCAGCCAGCTCACCCCTACGCGCGGCGTGTCGGTCTCCGGTGGCAGCGGCATCGCCACCTCCAGCGCCATCACCTGCGACAACAGCGCCCCCTGCGTCAGCGCCACCGGCTTCGGGTCCACCGTGGAGCCGGAGGAGAACTGGATGAGGCCCAGCGCCGCCGGGCCCACCGCCACCTCGCGCTCGTCATCGCCTCGCGACACCTCCTCCACGGTGTGGCAGCCCAGGCGAGGACGGGACCTCTCCACGCTGGGCCCCAACAGCAGCCTCACGCGCGAGTCTGTCAGGACGAGGCTTGCCCCCGTCACCTGGAGCATCCGCGCGGTGGCACGGTGGTACTCCTCCAGGCGCCCCAGCCGCACGGGCGGATACAGCGGCACCGGCACCGCGCCCGCGAGCAGCGTCCCGAAGAAGGCATCCATGAAGCCCGGCGAGGTGGGCAGGAGCAACGCCACCCGCTCCCCCTCGCGCACGCCCAGCCGCGAAAGCCCCGCGGCCGTGCGCCGCGCGCGGCGGTACACGTCGCCCCAGGGCAGCGACTCCTCGCGCTCGGCCGCGTCGACGAACGTCAGCTTGAAGGGCGTCTGCCCGGCGGCCGCGAGCATCGCGTTCACCGTGGGGAAGCGAACCTTCGGCAGCGTGGGCCCCCTCACGAGCGGACCTCCGTGGGCGGGCGCGCCGTCGAGGCGACCCGGCGCACCACCAGCTTCGCCAGGTCCGACACCGTGCGCACCCCCTGCGCGTCCTCCTCCGACAGGCGGATGCGGAAGCGGTTCTCCAGCCCCACCGCCAGCACCGTCAGCCCCAGGCTGTCGAGCTGCAAATCCCTGACGAGGTCGTGCTGGGGCTCCACCACGCCCTTCCACTCCAGCTCATCGGCGGCGATGCGACGAATCTCCGCCACGACTTCCAGTTCGAGTTCAGCCACGGGGCACCTCGGGGAGGAAACGGGGACGGTGGGAGAAGGCGCGCGCGTACGCGTCCCCCAGCGCCGCCTCCTCCGCGCGGATGCGCACGGAGAGCAGCACCAGGTTCCCCACCGAGAAGAACACGGCCGTCCACCAGGCACCGTGGATGAGCGGCACGCTCGCCAGCTCCAGCACCACCGCGACGTAGTTGGGATGGCGCAGGAAGCGGTACGGCCCGCCCACCACCGGCGGCAGGTCCGGCACGACGATGATGCGCGAGTTCCAGCGCGGGCCCAGCGTGGTGATGGCCCAGTAGCGCAGCCCCTGCGCCGCCACCGCGCACCCCAGCGCCACCCAGCTCCACACCCCCAGGAAGGGCCGGTGCAGGAGCAACACCTCCGCCAGGCACGCCACCAGGAAGAGCGTGTGGAACACCACCATGAAGCGGTAGTGGGGCTGCCCCGTCTCCACCCCGCCCCGCGCGAAGGCCCAGTCGGCGTTGCGCTTGGAGAGCACCAGCTCCACCAGGCGCTCCACCCCGAGCAGGCCCATGTAGCCCAGGAAGACGGCCTGTGTGGCGGTCACCATCGCAAGAGCACCATCTCCGCGCAGAACCCAGGGCCCATGGCCATCATCAATCCGTACTCGCCGGGCTTCGCCGCCACCTGCTCCAGCGTCTCCCCCAACACGAACAACACCGAGGCCGACGACAGATTCCCCACTTCGCGCAAGGACGCCCAGGAGCGCGCCAGTGCGTCCTTGGGCAGCTCCAGCGCCTCCTCGAAGGACTCCAGCACCTTGGGCCCTCCCGTGTGCGCCACCCAGTGACGGATGTCACCGCGCTTCAACCCCTGCGTCGCGAGGAAGCCGTCCACGTTGCGCTGGATGTGGTCCTTCACCAGTTGGGGCACCTTCGCTGACAGGACGACCTTGAAGCCCGAGTCCACGACGTCCCAGCCCATGATGCGCTCGGAGTCCGGATAGAACACCGAGCGCGAGGCCACCACCCGGGGCCCCTTCGCGCCGGGAGCATCGGCGCCCCTGAGCACCGCGCAGGCCGCGCCGTCGCCGAAGAGGCCGGAGGCGATGATGTTGGGGATGGACAGGTCCTCGCGCTGCAGCGTCAGCGAGCACAGCTCCGCGGAGAGGACGAGCGCGGTGTGCGTGGGGAAGGCGCGCAGGTAGTCCGCCGCCCGCGCCATGCCCGCCGCGCCCGCGACGCAGCCGAGCCCGAAGATGGGCGTGCGCTTGAAGTCCTCTCGGAAGCGCAGCCGGTTGGCCAGCCGCGCCTCGATGCTGGGCGTGGCGATGCCCGTCACGGTGACGAAGAAGACGTGGTCCACGTCCTCCGGCGTCAGCGCCGCCCGCTCCAGCGCCTGTCGCACCACGACTTCACCGAGCGCCGTGGCCTCGCGAATCCAGGCGTCGTTGCGCTGCTGGAACGTCACGAGCGCCGGGTACGCGTCGATGGGCAGCGCCAGGTAGCGGCCTCCCACCTGCACGTTGCGGTGCAGGTCCTCCAGCCGCTCCAGGTTGAAGTGGCGTTTGGCCCACAGCTCCCGGAAGGCCGCGATGAGCTGTTCCTGCGAGGCATAATGTGGCGGGAGCGCCCGACCCACCGAACGAATGAAGGGCGCGCTGCTGTCCTGGCCGGATGCGCTGTGCATGAAGGTCTCGGGTCCGTGCGGCGGTCAGGACCCCACGCTTAGCTGGAACTCGGGACAGACGCGATATGGCTCGCGGGGACTTGAACGAGTCCTGACGCCGGGCGCCCCTCACACTGTCGCGCGGTCGACGGCGAACTCCCCCCTGGGCAGGAGGGGCTGGGACTCCCTGTCACACGTCGGACAGCGCTCGTACGACCCGCAACCTTGGACACGCCTTGGGCAAGGCTTCTCCGGGGGGCCAGGGGCCGCTAGCGTGCGCGCCGATGCGTCCTCTGCATGTCGTTCTCTGTTCCCTGCTGCTCGGGGCCACCGCCTGTGGCCACTCCTCCCGCGTTCCCTCGCTGCCCGCGAGCCACGGCCACCTGTCGCGCGCCATGGCGCGCTACCTGGACCCGATGGTCGAGCACGAAGAGGCTTTCAGGGGCGGGGCCGGCCCGCTCTATGACTCCGCGCCGACCGTCGTCGTGGAACCGGCCCAGGCTCGGGCCATCTTCGCCGAAGCGGTCCAGGTGCTCTCGGGCACGGCCACCGAGGAGCAGGTGAAGCAGGCCGCCCAGGACCTCAGCGCGGCCTGTGACGCGGAGCTGGAAGAGGCGTGCACGTACCAGCGCGAGCAGTACCAGCGCCCGACGAAGCTCGAAGGCAAGCCGCCCGAGATGACCCGGGAGGCCCTGCTCAGGAGAGCCATGGCCGTGGCGGTCGTCTCCTGTCGCCTCGGGACGGACGGTATCGTCCGGGACCTCCAGGTGCTGGAGGCCGCGCCCTATGGGCTCACGGAGGCCCTGCTCACCGCGCTGCGTGGGGCGAAGTACCAGCCGGCGATGCTGGCGGGACACCCCATCGAGATTCCGTACACCTTCCAGCTCAACGCGACGTTCAGCCACGTGGACCTCACCTCGCATCAGGAGCTGGAATGGGCTCGGGCCCGAGCGCGGAATTTCCCCGCCAGCCCGTCCGCCTGGGCGCACCTGGCGCGGGTGCTCGCGAGGGATTTGCCCGACGACCCCTGGTATGCGAACGCGCTGCGCTACCTGAACCTCACCTCGCCCACGTACTGGTGGGCCGCGACGGAGCTGGCGTGGCTGCATGCCAAGGCCGGCCGTTACGCGGAGGCGGAGCCGCTGGCGCGCATGGCACGAAGGTCCAAGCCCCAGAACCCCTACGTGCTGGAGACGGCGGCGCTGGTGGCCTTCCACCGGGGCCAGTGCAAACGGGCCGTGCTCGACCAGCAGCGCGCCGTCGCGAAGCTCCCGGCCGAGTGGCCCCAGGAGGAACAGGCGCGCTTCAAGAGCGCGCTGGCGGAGTACCAGCGCCAGTGCCCGCCGGACACGCCCGCGCCAGCAATCCCTCAGGCCCCCGCGGCCCCGGAGCCAGCGCCCCAGCAGGACACATCCACCCAGGGCTCCTGACTCGACTCAGGAGCGCACGCGGCATCGACCTCGCAGGGCGCAACGCTCGCGCCCCCGGCTCTGACGCCTTCGCCCAGGCAAGCCCTTCAGCGAGGCGAACGAGTCCGCGCGGCGTCGCGGCGCACCACGACAGCTCGTGGCGCCTGCTTCGGACGTGCACCGAGCACAAGCAACGCCAGCACCAGCGCAACCCAGCCCAGGCCGCTCGGCGCCGCGCTGCAGCCCCCGTCATCGTCCTCCGGGTCCTTGGGGCCGGGCGTCACGTCGACACATGGCGCGCCCGTCGCATCCGCCGTGAGGCAGAGCGTCCCGTAGCGGCCCACGCCCTCATGGCGGCCATCCACCACCGCGATGATGACCTGGCTCGCATCCGACGCATCCACCTTCGCGGACAGCGTGCCGGAGCCCTCCGCGCGCGACACGCGCAGCACCTGCGTGTCCGTCACCGCCGCCACCAGCAGGTGCAGCTTCGCGGGGTCCTCGCCGGCCCTGAGCGTGTACGTGGCCAGCACCTCCGCCGAACCGCCGGGCACCTCGAAGTAGCGCGTCGACGCGGTCGTCACCCGGACATCCGCCTCTTGCGAGGGCAGCGTCCTGGCCGACGGCGCCAGCCCGTCATACCCGCCCCCTCGCGCATAGCCCTGGTCGACGCGCGCCCGCGCGCCCGTGGAGAGGTTCCACTGCGAGAACTCGGTGAAGGCCGCGTCGAAGTCCGCGCCCCACTCGCGACGCAGCACCGTGTCCAGCAGGACGTACCAGGGCGCCGTCGGCGACACGAGGCTCTCCTGCCACAGCGCCAGGATGGCCCTGTCTCCAAAGCGCTCGCCCAGGTACTGGAAGAACACCCCCGCGCCATAGCTGAACGACGCGGCCGGCCCCGTCGGGTCCAACACGAGGCCACGATCCGTCCGGGAGAGATACGACGAGGAGAACTGCTCCAGGTCATCGAGCGACGCGTCGAAGCGCTCGCTGGCCCACACCGCCGACCCCTCCGACGCCACGCTGCCCAGACCCGGCCGGTAGGCCGCCTGCACCGCGTGGAAGAACTCGTGGCTGGCCAGGATGCTCACCGCGGCTTCGAACGAGGGGTAGTCGTACCCGGCGAAGTCGTTCTCCTGGAGCATGTGCCCCACGCACTTCCGGTCCTCTTCCTCGCACCCATCCAGCCGGAAGGCACCATCCGCCCGGCCCGCGAAGTCCACGAGGTACACGTCGAACAACCCATCGCCGCCGTTGTCCTCGCCCACCGCCGCATCGCTGCCCGGCAGGAGGAACCCCAGCCCGACATAGAAATCCGCGACGCGCTCGTAGGCCTGCCCGACGACCTCCGCCGCGTCGGGCACGCCATTGCCATCCGCGTCCGCCGGCGACACCGCGTTGAGCCCGACGCGCGAGAAGTGCACCCGGAAGCGCCCCTTCGGGGACACCACCGACTCCACCTGCTCGCCCGCGCCGAAGTTCGGCGGCATCGCCTGGGGTGAGGTGGGGCGCGCTCCCGCCTGCTGCCCCGCTCGCGCCTCGCCGAGCGGCTCGGGAAGCTCGTGCGGCGCCCGCGACATCTGCACGGGGCCACATCCCAGGGGAAGCAGCAGGAGCCACGCCCCCAGTCTCATGGCAGGAACGCCCACTTGATGCGGATGGAGCCCGAGCCGCTCGGCTGCGGCACCGAGTGCGTCTCGTTGCACACCTGCTGCGCGGAGGGCTCGTAGTACCCCGTCACCTCCAGCTTCACGTGACGGCCGTCCGCAAGGCGGACGATGAAGATGCGGCCCGTCATCTCCACGCAGCTCTGGTACGTCCAGAAGCCACCCAGCAGCGTCGCGGGGCCACCCAGACCGGAGTCGTCGGGGATGAGCGTGCAGGACGCGTCGAACCACGCCTCCGTCTTGAACTCCCCGGCGGCCGCGCTCTTCGACGTCACCGAGGCGAACGTCGTGCCCTCGGGCGTGTTCGCCACCGCGACGCAGGACGGACCGGACGTGCCGCTGTTGACGCGCATGGTGTAGCGACGCACCGCGATGTCCCAGTCCGTCGACGCGAGCGCCGCCTGGTCATGCACCTGCACCTGCGTCAGGCCCGTCGGCGTGAACCGCAGGTACGTATAGGACATCGTCGGCGTCAGGCCACCGGCGCGCGAGTCCACGAAGGTGTGGAACTCACCGGCCGTCGTCCCCTCCTCGCGAACCTCGCCCGTGGAGACCGTGGACAGCAGGCTCAGCCGGTCGATGGTCTGCTCGGTGCACGTCACCTGGCTCGCCTCACAGACCTGCGGCTCCGGCTCGGGCTCCACCTTCGGCTCGTCCTCGCCACAGCTCACCAGCAACGCCAGCGACATTCCCACGGCGACCAGGACCCACAGGCCCTGCTGTCCGGCGCGCTTCGGCAGCGCCTCCTCGGTATGGCTCATCATTCGTGTCTCCCTCTCCCTGGGCACACTGCCCACTCGACAGGCCGACAGGGTACTTGATAACGATTCTCATTTTCAATATTAAAGATTCTACACCACAACCCGAGACGGAGACCCCCATGCCGGAGATGCCCGCGGTCATCGCGAACACCTTGATGCCCTGGTTCGCGAAGCCCTCGCAGGTCTCCCGGGTGGAGGCGCTGGCGCCTCGGCTGCGGCGGGTGCGCTTCGAGGGAGAGTCCCTGCGTGGGGTGGCGTACGAGCCCGGGCACGAGGTGGAGTTCCGCGTCAGCCCGACGGCGTTCCGCCACTACACGCCGGCGATGGTGGACCCGGGGCACGGGGTGATGGAGGTGGTCTTCTATCTGCACGGCCAGGGGCCCGGCAGCGAGTGGGCCTCCGGGCTGAAGCCGGGAGACACCGCGGACATCCTCGGGCCCGGAGGGCGGCTGAGCGTGGACGAGGAGGCGGCCGCGCACCTGTTCCTGGGGGACGAGACGTGTCTGGGATTGTTCCAGGCGATGATTCGCTCGCTGCCTTCACCGCTGCGCATGCTGGGCGCCATCGAGGTGGAGTCGGGCGCGGAGGACTGGCTTACGCGCGTGGGCGTGCCCCTGACGGCCGTCCCGCGCGAGCCTGGAAAGCCGCGGGGCGAGGCGCTGCGCGCGTGGCTTTCGCGCAACGTGCTCGCGGGCGCGACATGCTACCTGGCCGGGCACGCGGGCTCCATCGTGATGCTCCGACAGGAGTTGCTGGAGCGGCACGGGTTCACGAAGCGCGCCCTGCGCAGCAAGGCCTACTGGGCGGACGGCAAGCGCGGGCTGTGAGGCCTCACTCGAAGCGGTAGCCCTTGGGCACCACGACGATGCCGCCTTCGGTGACGGTGAAGCCGCGCGCCTTGTCCGCCTCCAGGTCGAAGCCCACCTTCGTGTTGGGGGGCACGCGCACGCCCTTGTCGATGATGGCGTTCTTCACCTGCGCGTGGCGGCCGATGTCCACCTCGTCGAAGATGACCGAGCGCTGCACGCTGGCGTAGCTGTTCACGCGCGCGCGGCGGAAGAGGATGCTCTCGCGCACCACGCCGCCGGAGATGATGCAGCCGCCGGCCACCATGGAGTTGAGCGCGCGCCCCACCCTGTCACCAGACTCGTGGACGAACTTGGCGGGCGGGCTGTACTCGCTGGCGGTGCGCAGCGGCCACTCCGCGTTGAAGATGTCGAACTCCGGGTTGATGGACACCAGGTCCATGGACGCCTCGTGGTAGGCGTCCAGCGTCCCCACGTCGCGCCAATAGGTGTTGGGCCGCGTCTGCCCGGGGATGGGGTTCTTGGCGAAGTCGTACGTCTGGATGTGGTAGCCGTCGCGCAGCGCGCGCGGCAGCACGTCCTTGCCGAAGTCGTGCTGGGAGCCCTCCGTCTTGGCGTCCACCTCCAGCAGCTCCGCGAGCACCTTGCTGCGGAAGATGTAGTTGCCCATGCTGGCCAGCACGGTGTCGGGTCGGCCGGGGATGGGCTTGGGGTTCTTGGGCTTCTCCTGGAACTCCGTCACCCGGCCGCGCTCGTCCACCTGCATGACGCCGAAGCGGTGCGCGTCAGCGAGGGGCGTGGGGTACGCGGCGATGGTGATGTCCGCGCGCTGGTCCTCGTGCAGCTCCAGCATGTGCGCCACGTTCATCTTGTAGATGTGGTCGCCGGAGAAGATGGCCATGTGCTCGGGGCGGTGGTTCTCCACCAGATGCATGTTCTGGTAGATGGCGTCCGCGGTGCCCCGGTACCAGACGGGCCCCAGCTCCTCGTACAGGTACATCTGCGCGGGCACGAGGGTGATGAAGTAGTCCGACAGCAGCACCGAGCCGAAGCGCCAGCCGCGCTGGATGTGCTCCGTCAGCGACTGCGCCTTGAACTGCGTCAGGACGTAGATGGAGTAGATGCCGGAGTTGATGAAGTTGTTGAGCGCGAAGTCGATGATGCGGAACTTCGAGCCGAAGGGCACCGCTGGCTTCGAGCGCCGCTGCGTGAGCGGAGACAACCGAGTTCCCTGGCCTCCGGCCAGCACCATGCCGAGGATGCGCGTACCCATGCTGAGTTGTACCCCTCCGTGGCCCTCAGTATAGGGCGCAACGGAGGGATGTCCGTTTTCACGGCGCGCCCGACGCGAAGTCCTCGTGCGTCAACGCGTCGGGAATGAGGGCAGGTCCGACTCAGGTGGCTTCCCGCGAGCCAGGCGGGAGCGGCCGTTGAGCAGCGAGCCGCCCACCATGAGCGCGATGCCCCGGAGCAACAGCCAGCGCTCCGGGACGGGCTGCTCCCTCGCGCCCAGGATGACGGCGAAGCCCGCGAGGCTCAGTACGAAGGGGACAGGCCCCCTCTTCGGCACGCTCCGCAGCAGGAGCAGCAGGTGGAGCGCGGAGAGGGCCAGCAGCACCGGGAAGAGCCAGTCCAGGGCGGGCCCGCTCGCGAGCCCGACACCTCCGAGCAGGCTCGCCCAGGCGGCCCAGCACATGGCGCACTTGGGGAGGAAGGCCAGCAGGACACCCAGGAGCACGGCGAGGACCGGGTGGGGCTTCGCCTGGACACGCGGACTGGACATGGGCTCCCGGTTCGACAGGGATTGAACTCCCTGCCTAGCCTGCTCCTCTCACGGCGTGTGCCGAAGCCTGACGACGGACACGCTCCCACTCACGCGGAGCAAGATGATGCCGGGACGGTGGCTCAGACAGTGGTGCGGAGGGATGACCGTGATTGTCGGACTGGCGACGCAATCCCTCGCGAGTGCTCCTTCCCAGACACCCGCGCGGGTCGGCCCGGTGCTGGTCAACGTGGAGGCCCGCGCCGGGCAGGACTTGTCGGGTGCATGGCATTGGTCCGTGGACCCGTACCGGGATGGGCTCGCGGGCTTCCATGGCGCGGAGGCCGGGCCCGGGCACCGGCGCTACGACGACGTGGAGGTCGATGCCCTCACGCGCGCGAATCCCACGGCGCTCTACGAGTACGACATGCAGCGCTCGCCCGTGGTCCACCTGCCCGGCTCGTGGATGACCCACGACGAGACGATGCGCTACTACGACGGCCTTGTCTGGTATCAGCGGACGTTCACCGCGCCGAAGCTCGCCGGGCAGCGAGCGTTCCTGCGCTTCGGCGCCGCGGACTACGTGGCGCGCGTGTATTTGAATGGCAAGGCGGTGGGGACGCACGAGGGAGGCTTCACGCCCTTCGCGTTCGAGGTGACGTCGCTTTTGCGCGCGGGAGAGAACCAGGTGACGGTCGGCGTGGACTCCGTCCGCTCCGCCGACACCGTGCCGCCCACTGTCACGGACTGGGAGACCTATGGCGGCATCACCCGGCCCGTGCGGCTGGTGCTGACGCCCGCCACGTACATCGACGATGCGTGGGTGCGGCTGGGCGACGACGGCCGCCTGCGCGCGACGGTGCGACTCCAGGGCGCCAAGGCCAGTGGCTCCGAGGTGCGGGTGCACATTCCCGCGCTCGCGGTGACGCTGAAGGGACGCACGGGCGCGGAGGGGAGCTGGACGGGCGACGCGGTGGAGCCCTCGGTGCTGAAGCGCTGGAGTCCCGAGCAGCCCACGCGCTACGAGGTGGTGGTGGAGGCGGGCGAGGACCGGCTGGTGGACCGCATCGGCTTCCGGACGCTGGCCGTGAAGGGCCACGACATCCTGCTCAACGGCAAGCCCGTGTTCCTGCGCGGTATCAGTTTGCACGAGGAAGAGCTGGGCAAGCACCCCACGCGGGCCATGACTCCTGGCGCGGCGCGTGCGCTGCTTGGCGAGGTGAAGCACGGGCTCCACGGCAACTTCGTGCGGCTGGCCCACTATCCCCACGCGGAGGTGATGACGCGGATGGCGGATGAGATGGGGCTGCTTGTCTGGAGCGAGATTCCCGTCTACTGGCGCGTCAACTTCGCCCGGAGCGAGACGCTGGAGACGGCGCGGCGGATGCTCGCGGAGAACATCCTGAGGGACCGCAACCGCGCCTCCATCGCCTTCTGGAGCGTGGCCAACGAGACGCCCGTGAGCGACGCGCGCAATGCCTTCCTGGCACAGCTGGCGGCGGATGCCCGGGCGCTCGACGACACGCGGCTGGTGACGGCGGCGCTGCTCATCGACCGCGTCCAGGAGAAGGGGAAGTCGGTGATGGTGGTGAAGGACCCCCTGGTGAGCCACTTGGACGTCGCGGCGGTGAACACCTACAACGGCTGGTACTCCGATGACGCGCTGGCGGACCTGCCGGGCATCGGCTGGCGCAACGACACGGGCAAGCCGCTCATCTTCTCCGAGTTCGGCGCCGACGCGCAGGCGGGCTTCCACGAGCCCGGGCTGAAGCGGAAGTTCTCCGAGGAGTTCCAGGCCGAGTACCACCGGCAGACGCTCGCGATGAGCGAGAAGGTGCCCTCGCTGCGCGGCCTGTCGCCCTGGGTACTGAAGGATTTCCGCTCACCCCGGAGACAACATCCCGTCTACCAGCAGGGGTGGAATCGAAAGGGACTGCTCTCGGAGACGGGCCAGCGCAAGCAGGCCTTCGACGTCCTCGCGGAGCACTACCGCAAACTGGAGGCACGACAGGCACAGGCCGAACAGGCGCTCACCGCGCCCTGACGCTGAACCGGGATGTCTTGACCGAGGCCAGTGCCAATGAAATCAGGAAAAACAATGAAGACCATGCGTGGAGTCGTCGCGTTGCTCATCGTCGGCATCTCGACGCACATGCTATTGCTTGATGGGATGGATGGCTTGCTTTGGTCGCTGGTCTTTAGACCAAGCACACAGTTTGCACCTGGCTACTCAGCATTGGCCTTCAGGCGCGTCCACACGGGCATGGATCGAGATGAAGTCACAAAGCTTCTCGGAGAGCCCCTGGATAAGCAGGACTCGCCCACAAAAGGCTCCAAGTGGCGCTACTCAAAAAGCGCCACCGACTCTCACTACAACCTTCGAACAGTGGTGTTTTCGGCGAACGGCATCGTAACCAAGGTGCTTCACGAATATTATGTGGATTGATTCCCCACAAGAAAGGCGTCCAGTGGCTCCTAAGTATCCGCGCCTGTCTAATATGATTTGGGCACATCCGTGAGAACTGCTCAGGCGGACCTCTGGGGTTGATGGCCCTGCTGCAAAGCGAGCATGTGCCAATCTGATGGAGCAGCAGGGCTGGACCCTCTCACGCGACATCTACCTTGGCACTCACCGGGCCCCTGACCGCGCCTACGATGTCGCGGTCCGTGTGCAACACGCTGCACGCCTTGCACACGGGGCCGCATCGTCGCTCCTCGTGGCTTGATGGGGCACGAGGCTTGCTCTCCGCCCCACTCGTGGCCGGCCGGCGCCACGCGTGGGTACGGACTTCATGAACAGGCGTCTGGGTGGCTTCGTGGTGCTCGCTGCATTGTTCCTCACACCGGGTGTCGTCAGCGCGAAACCTCGTGCCTTCGACTTCTCCGGGGGCCAGCGCTCCGCGCGGCTGCGGGACACCCCGACCTCACAGCGCTTCTCCCTGCTGAAATCCCAGGGCGTCCGAGGACTCGACACCAGCACCAGCGACACCGTTAACTCGGACAACACCACCATCTCTCCCGTGGCCCTGGGCCTGGCCCTGGTCGTCACCGGAGGCGGACTCATCGGCGCCGCCTACCTATGCCTCGATGGCCATGACAACTGTGGGTACATGCTGCTCGTAGGCCCCTTGGCCGGGCTCGTGGTCCTTGCGACCTTTGGTTCCAGCGACACGCAGCCGACCTGCGACGAGTGGGACGAGGACTGCGCCGTCGAATCGGAATCGACCCGTCGGCCGCGCGCAGCCGCGAGGATGCCCAGGGGCCTCACGCTTCCCCTGGGCCTCGCGCCCACGCTGAACGTCGGCCAGGACAGGGCCTCCTTCGGACTCGGCGGTCACTTCTGACGCGAGGAGCCGCCGCGCGCTACTGGGGCCTCAGTCTCTGGATGGACTGCTTCGCGCTGAACGGCGTCGACGACGTATCGACGTCCACGTTGCCCGTGAGGGAGACCTCGCCCGTGGGGTGGTACGTCAGCTCCCACGCGGCGCCGTGGAAGGGCCCGAGCCCCGCGCCCCAGAGTCGACTTCCCGTCGGCGAGTAGAGCCCGAGGACGCCATCCGTGCCGCCGAACTGGACCTCGGGCGGCGGACACGTGGCGTCACACGCACCCAGCACCGCGACGCCCAGTGGCCCCGTGGAGACGTCCTTCAGCCAGCTCCCCACCAACGACATCCAGCGCTCCTCGCCAGTGAGCGAGTACACGGCGATGTTGCCGCGTCCCCAGATGCCGCCTTGGTAGTCCTGTCCCTTGAAGCGCATCGTCCCCGAGAAGCTGCCCACCGCGACGATGTCGTCACCGAGCGCGGCGACGGCGTAGAAGCCACCCGTGGCGCTGGGGTACTCGCGGAACCAGCGGTGCGGACCGTTCCGGGCGAACTTGGACACGAAGGCCACCCGGTCCTGCCCGCGGTTGAAGACATAGCGCCACCCCACGACGACGATGCCATCGTCCGAGGAGGTCTTCAGGTCCATGACCTCCACGCGGTCGCCCTTGCCACCAATCGCGCGGTCGAAGACGTAGTCACCATTCGCGTCGAACTTCGCGATGTAGCCCTGCCACCCTGGATTCTCCAGCAGCCACCGGACGCCACCGCCCACGTTGCAGTTCAGGCCCACCTGCCCTCCGAGCCACACCGCGCCCTGCGAGTCGACCGCGACAGCACGGATGCCCAGCTCGTCACACAGCGCGTGCCGCCAGAGCAGCGTCCCCGACGGAGAGAACTTCGCCACGAACGAGCGCTTGCCCAGCGCGCCATCGCCCAGGTCCATCGTCTCCGGCGCATGGCCCGCCATCAGGATGTTGTCGGCGGCATCCACCACCAGGTCCGGGAACGAATAGAAGTCCGACTCCGCCGGCTGGAGCTGCGCCACGGGCCACGCGAAGACCTTGCGCCAGAGTTCCTGCCCGGAGGGGCTCAGCTTGAGCAACTCCAGCGTGCGCTGGGAGTCGTTTCGCCAGTAGCTCGCCAGGGTGAGCACGTTGCCCGCACTGTCCCGTGCGATGCGCGAGGAGCGCGAGTTTCCGCGATAGATGAGGCCCGGGTCCAGCACCTGCCATGCGCGCACGCTCGGCGGTCCCACGGCCTCCTGGGAGGCCATGGGGCGACCCACGTCGTCTCCCCGCGTGTCGGGCATCACGCCGTCCTCGGGTTGCCCGCAGCCCGAGAGCACCACCCAGCCCAGCAGGACCGCGCCGAGCGCGACTGTCTTCGTTTGAAAACTCCGCATCAACTGACTCCTCTTCCATCCACGGGGGCACACGCCGGCGCTTGCTCAGCGAAGGCACACCACGGAGTTGTGAGGCACAAGCCGGGAAACAACCCCCGGGCCCGGGATTTACACGACGGGCTGTTCAATCCCAGGCGTCACCCGGCTCCACCCCGCCACCAGGCGAGCGGCCGTGCTGCCTATCAAGCGGACACCACGGGGCAGCTCGGGGTGGTATCCAGTGGGTTCGACCCGAGGAGGAGAGATGTCGGTGGACCCACACGAAGCCGAGCTCTTCGACCCGTGCACGATGGAGACCCCGAGATGACGCAGGTCTTGCTGGGCGCCCGCGTGTTCACCGGGGAGCGCATTCTCGACGGGCACGCGGTGGTGCTCGAAGGCGAGCGCATCGTCGCGGTGGTCCCTCGTCAGGATGCTCCCGTGGGCCTCACTCCGCGCACGCTGCCCTCGGACACCCTGCTCGTCCCGGGCTTCATCGACCTCCAGGTCAACGGCGCGGGCGGCGTCCTGTTCAACGAGTCTCCCACCGTCGACGCCGCGCTCTCCATCGCCGCGACGATGCGGCGCACGGGCACCACGGGCCTGCTCCCCACCTTCATCACCGATGCACCCGACCTCACCACCCGCGCCTGCGAGGCCGCATCCGAGGCCATGGCCCGTCCCGGTGGCGGGGTGCTCGGCATCCACCTGGAGGGCCCCTTCATCAGCCCCGAGCGCCCCGGCGTCCACGCGTCGCGCTACATCCGCCAGCCGGAGCCGAGCGACCTCGAGTCCCTCACCGCGCTCGCGGCACACCTGTCCCGCGCGGGCGGACGACTGTTGGTAACGCTGGCACCGGAGCGCGTGGAGGACTCTTTCCTGCGACGTCTCTGTGACGCCGGAGCCGTGCTGTTCGCGGGCCACACCACGGCGAGCTACGAGCGCGCCATGGAGTCCGTCGCGGCAGGCGTGCGCGGCTTCACGCACCTGTTCAACGCGATGCCCCCGGTGCTGGGCCGCCAACCCGGCCCCGTGCAGGCGGGCTTCAGCGCGGACGAAGCGTGGTGCAGCGTCATCGTCGACGGCCACCACGTCCACCCCGCGAACCTTCGCCAGCTCCTGAAGGCCAAGCCCCCCGGCAAAGTGCTTCTCGTCACGGACGCGATGCCACCCGTGGGAACCCACGAGTCCACCTTCACATTGTATGGCCTCACCATCCTGCGCCGGGACGGCCGGCTCGTGACGGAGGACGGAACGCTGGCGGGCGCGGACATCGACATGTCAGCGGCGGTGCGCAACTGCATCCACCTGCTGGGCCTTCCTCTGGAGGAAGCGCTGCGCATGGCGTCCCTCCATCCCGCCCAGGCGCTCGGATTGGAAGGGCGACTGGGCAGGCTCGCCACCGGCTGCCGAGCGGACCTCACCCTGCTGCGCGAGGACCTCACCGTGCAGGCCACGTGGGTCTGTGGAAACGAACAGTGGCACTGAGGCCATGACAGGCATCGCTTCCGGTGAGCGCGTGTTCTTCCATCCCCACCGTCCACCGCAAAGCCTCACACCGGGTGCTCCTTTAAATGCTGCGAGGCATTAACCCGGAAAATTGGGTCCAAGCCTCCTTCCTCGAAACGGGTTCCCGAGCCGACCACGCATGGACGACGCGCGGTGCGCCCTGGGCTCGAACCGAGGAGAGCAAGCATGCGTCGCAGCAAGTGGTTCATTGGACTGATGGTGACAGCTCTGTCCGCTGGCGGTTGCGGACAGGACGTTTCCTCCTCGCAGGGTGAGGGCCCTGGCAGCGTGATGAAGGCCCCGCTCGCCACGGAGTGGGCGGTGGGCGTCGCCTATTCGGTGGGCACGCAGGTCACCTACGGCGGTCGGCTCTACCAGTGCCGTCAGGCCCACACGTCGCAAGCGGACTGGACGCCTCCGGCCGTCGCGTCCCTGTGGCTGGACCTGGGGCCCGCGGGTGGCGGAGACACCACCGCCCCCGCCGTCACGCTCAATGCCAGCACCACGCGCATCACCGCGCCGGGCTCGCTCACGCTGACGGCCACGGCCACGGACAACGTGGGCGTATCCCGCGTGGAGCTCCTGGAGAACGGCGTCGTCGTCTCCACGGGCAACAGCTTCACGCGCAGCTTCTCCGGCTCCGCGCAGAACGGCACGTACAACTACATCTTCCGGGCCTTCGACGCGGCCGGCAATGTGGGGACCCGCGAGGTCCCCGTCACGGTGGCCATCACCATCCCCGGTGACACCACCGCGCCCACCGTCACGCTCACCGCCAGCGCCACGAACATCACCGCCGCGGGCTCCGTCACGCTGACGGCCACCGCCTCGGACAACGTGGGTGTGACGCGGGTGGAGCTCCTGGAGAACGGCACCGTCGTCTCCACGGGCAACAGCTTCACGCGCAGCTTCTCCAGCGCCGCGCAGAACGGCTCCTACAACTACATCTTCCGGGCCTTCGACGCGGCCGGCAACGTGGGGACTCGCGAGGTCCCCGTCACGGTGGCCATTCCCGGTGGCAACACGAGCAAGCGCATCGTGGGGTACTTCACCCAGTGGGGCATCTACGGCCGCAACTACCAGGTCTCCAATATCCCCGCCGCCAAGCTGACGCACATCAACTACGCGTTCTCCAACATCTCCGCGGATGGCAAGTGCGTCCTCGGTGACGTGTTCGCGGACATCGACAAGGGCGGCGGCTGGTCGGGCGAGTGGGACCCGGGACAGCTGCGCGGCAACTTCCGCGCCTTCAAGGAGCTGAAGCGGACGCAGACGCACCTCAAGGTCCTCATCTCCGTCGGTGGCTGGACGTGGTCGAAGTACTTCTCGCAGGTGGCGTCCACGGCCGCGTCCCGCACGGCGTTCGTGAAGTCCTGCGTCGACATGTTCATCAAGGGCCAGTACCCCGGCGTGGACGCGGCGAATGGCGTCGGCGTCTTCGACGGCATCGACATCGACTGGGAGTACCCGGTGGGCGGCGGCCTGCCCGGCAACACCAACAACCCGGCGGACAAGCAGAACTACACGGCGCTGATGGCGGAGTTCCGCAGCCAGCTCAACGCGGTGACGGCGCAGACGGGCAAGCCGTACCTGCTCACCATCGCCACGGGCGCGTCGCCCGCCCTGCTCGCGAACCAGCAGGAGACGAAGAACCTGTCCAACATCCTCGATTGGATCAACGTGATGAGCTACGACTATCACGGCTCCTTCGAGAGCACGGTCAACTTCCACTCGGCGCTCAACCGCGTGACGAATGACCCGGGCGCGAGCGCGGGCTTCTACACGGATGGCTCGGTGGCGAAGATGCTCGAGCTGGGCGTCGCGCCGAACAAGATTGTCGTCGGCGTTCCGTTCTACGGCCGTGGCTGGGGCGGCGTGCCGAACGTGAACAACGGCCTGTTCCAGAATGGCGTACCCACGCGCGGCACCTGGGATGATGGCCAGTCCGGACTGACGGGCGTGTTCGACTACAAGGACGTGAAGGCCAACTACGAGCGCGCGGGCTCCGGGTACTCCAAGTTCACCCACCCCGAGGCGAAGCAGGCCTACGTCTACAGCCCGTCCACCCAGGTGTGGATTGCGTATGACGACCCGCAGACGCTGCACGCGAAGTCGGACTACATCCTGAGCAAGAACCTGGGCGGCGCGATGTTCTGGGAGCTGAGCGGCGACGATGGCTCACTCCTCGACGTCCTCTACCAGCGTCTGCACTGAGCACGCCGGACTGAGGTGACTGCCCACTTCCAGGAAGCGAGATACCCCGTCGGTGTCTCGTCTCCCGGGGGTGGGCAGGTCGTGGATGGCGGGCCCGAGCCATGCGAGCACCTCGGCGGGCCTGCCGCGAACAGCCGAGCACTCACCGCTCACCGCAACCGACGACACGCGGCGGTCTTCACCGCCAGGTGCACGCGGACTCCTGGGGCCACCTTCAGCTCACGCACCGAGGCCTCGGTGAGTCGCACCACCCAGCGCACGCCTTCGACCTCTACCGTGGCCGCGGCCTCCCCTGCCCCCGCGCCCTCCACGCCCACCACGTTGCCCGCCAGCACGTTGCGTGCGGACACGCCCGACAGCGGTCCCATGGACAACAGGATGTCCTCGGCCGGCACCGCGTAGGCCGCGCGTGTGCCTGATGGCAGCTCCGGTGCGTCGGGGACCCAGAGCGACAGGCCCTCCGTCACGCGCAGCCGGGTGGCACCCTCGGACGGCCGCTCCAGCACGCCTTCGAGGATGTTCTCCTCACCTTCGGCTTCCGAGGCCAGCAGCCCGCGCGCGGAGGCACCCAGCACCTCGGACGCGGGCCCCGCCGCGCGCACGCGCCCGTCCTCCAGCAGCAGGGCTTCCTTCGCCAGCACCCGCGCCTCACCGAGTTGGTGCGTCACGTACAGCATCGGCACGCGCGCTTCGTCCCGCACGCGCAAGAGGTACGGCAGCACGCGCTCCTTCAGCGTCACGTCCAGCGCGGCCAGCGGCTCGTCGAGCAACAGCAGCGCCGGGTCCGTGGCCAGCGCTCGCGCCAATGCCACGCGCTGCTTCTCTCCTCCCGACAGCGTGGCCGGGTAGCGGTGCAGCATGGGCCCCAGTTCGAGCAGCGCCACCGCTTCGTCGACGCGCGACGCCCTGCCCAAGCGCGCGCCATAGCGCACGTTCTGTTCCGCCGTGAGGTGGGGAAAGAGCAGCGCGTCCTGCGGCACGTACCCCATGCGCCGAGCCTCCGGCGCCAGGTCCACGCGCGCCGAGCTGTCCAACAACACGCGGCCTCCCACCACGACTCGCCCGCGCGCGCCGCGTCGAAGCCCCGCGAGCACCTCCAGCAGCGACGTCTTCCCGGAGCCCGAACGGCCCATCACCGCCACCGACGCGCCCTCCAGCCGCACGTCCACCTCCAGCGCGAAGCGCGCCAGCGGCAAGCGCACGGACAACTCCAGGCTCAAGCGCGCACCCGCCATCCCCGCCAACGCGTCAGCCCCAAGCTCACGGACAGCTCCAGGCTCAAGCGCGCACCCGCCGTCCCCGCCAGCGCGTCAGTCCTTCCGTGGCGTACACCGCCACGAAGGCCAGCAGCGCCGCGATGCCCGCCAGTTGGAGCGCTCGCGCGTCCTGTCCCAGCTGCGTGTGCTGGAAGATGGCGAGCGACAGCGTTTGCGTGCGCCCCGGGATGTTCCCCGCCACGAGCACCGTCGCGCCGAACTCGCCCAGGGCGCGGGAGAACGCGAGCAGCGCGCCCACCGCCACTCCGCGCCACGCCAGGGGCAGCGTCACCCGGAAGAACGCTCGCGCTCGCGAGTCCCCCAGCGTGCGCGCCACCGCCACCAGCCTCGGGTCCACCTCCTCGAAGCCCGAGCGCGCGGAGCGCACCAACAAGGGAAAGGCCATCACCGCGCTGGCCAGCACCACCGCTCCGGGCGTGAAGACCACCTCCACGCCCACCGCATCCAGCATCCGCCCCAGCGGACCATTGCGGCCGAGCAGCTCCAGCAGCACCAGGCCCACCGCCGTCGGCGGCAGCACCAGCGGCAGCGCGAGCACCGTGTCCACGAAGCCCCGTCCCGGGCCCCGCCAGCGCGCCAGCGCGTACGCCGCCGCGACACCGGGCGGAAGGATGAGGAGCGTGGCCACCACCGCCACCTTCACCGTGAACAGCACCAGCCCCGTCGTGTCGTCGGTCACTTCGCGGACTTTCCACCATCCGGCGCGAGCACGACGAAGCCATGTCGCCGGAAGGCCGCGCGCGCGGGCTCCGTCTGCAGGAAGCGCACGAAGGCCTTCCCCACCTCGGGTGCCTTGCCCTTCGTCAGCGCCGCCACCGGGTAGACGATGTGGGGCGCGTCCGCCTGGGGCACCTCGAAGGCCACCTTCACCTTCTTCGACTGCGCCGCGTCTGTCGCATACACCACACCCGCGTCCACGCGGCCCGCCTCCACCGCCGACAGCGCGGCCCGCACATCCAGTGCTGGCACGACGTGGGACTCCACGTCCTTCCACAGCCCCACCTTCTCCAACCACGCCTTCGCGTACACCCCCGCGGGGACGATGGCCGGGTCCGCCAACACCAACCGCTTCAGTCCCTTCAGCGACTCGGGCCCGGCGAGCTTCCGCTTCGAGTCCACCGGCACCACCACCACCAACCGGTTGGACAGCAGGTCGGCGCGAGTCCCGGGTTGCACCAGACCCGCTTGCTGGACGGCCTCCATCCGCGCCACGTCCGCCGAGAGGAAGGCATCCGCGGGAGCCCCCGCAATCGCCTGACGCGCCAGGTCTCCGGACGACCCCAGCGCCACCACCACCGAATGGCCGGTGGCCGCCGTGAAGGCCGGACGCAATTCCTGCAGCACGTCCGTGGTGCTGGCGGCGGCGAAGACGAGCCCTTCTTCCGCGCTCGCGAGCCCCGCCACGAGCATCAGGGACAGCACGCACAGCCTGGACATGGTACGCACTCCTGGACGCTCCTCTTGCTCCCCCCAACGGGGAGCGCATTGTCCGCACGGCTGCCCACGCCGTGACAACGGGTTGACCCGTGGGGCCCTGCCCGCTAAGCCATACTCCGTGTCACGGAATATCCACCCTAAAGAGGATGAGGACATCTCGGCGGACGTGCTGAAGCTCCAGCAGCTTCTGCTCGCGCTGGGCCGGCGCCGTTCGCTCCGTGACCCCATCGCCAGCACCTGCGAGCAGCTCCAGTTCACGGCCCCGCAGGTGCATGCGCTGCTCTGGCTTGGCCAGGATGGCTCGCTCACGATGGGCGAGCTTGCTCGCCGACTGGGCGTCACCGAGAAGACCGTCACCGGGCTCGTCGACCGGCTGGAGCGCGAGGGCCACCTGCAGCGCGAGCGCAGCGCGGCCGACCGTCGCGTGGTCCGCTGTCGCCTCACGCCCGAGGGAATGCAGACCTACCAGCGGCTCGAGCGCTTCATGACCCAGGGCATGGGCCAGCTGCTCTCCATCCTCGACGGCGTGGACCGCAAGGCGCTCTTCCGCATCCTGGAGAAGCTGCTGCGCCGCATCGACACGCTGGGGCCTCCGAGCGCCGCGACGACGGCCCGCGAGCGCTCGGCCTGAAGCCCGTGGAGCGGGCGAGCAAGGCCCGCTTCCTCGTGCCTTCTCTCCCGAGGCGCCCCACCTCAAGTGACACGCGGCGTCCTTCCGTGCCCGGCGAGGCCCGGCGCATCCGATGGACGACTTTCCGCACCATGGCAACGCGGCGTTGATGCGAGGGGAGGAACGCGATGAAGGCAAGCAGACGCGCGGTGGCCGTGGGCCTGGTCCTGACGCTCTCGGGCTGCCGCCGCGGGCAGGATGAAGCACAGCCCGCCCCCTCCGCCCAGCAGGAGCCCGCCGCCGCGCCTTCGCCCGAGGTGGCCCCGGACAGCGCGGCCCCCGCGAAGCAGCCGATGCCGCCGGACATGCGCGGGGCGCTCGCGTCCATCGCGCCGCTGGTGGAGTCGGTGAAGTCCGCCGTCGTCAACGTGGAGGTGCGCGAGGCCGCCCCCGCGCGTCGCTCGCGTTCGGGCTCTCCGTGGAATGGAGATGGGCGGCGCTCTCCGTTCGGCGGAGGCATGCCAGGCATGCCCTTTGGTTCTCCCTTCGAGGATCCGCGTGAGGAGGGCCCGCGCCAGGGCCTGGGCTCCGGCTTCGTCATCGACGCCCGGGGGTTGGTGCTCACCAACAACCACGTGGTGGCGGATGCCACGGAGATACGCGTTCAGTTCCCCGACGGGCGAGAGCTGGACGCGAAGGTGCTGGGGACGGACCCGCTCACGGACGTGGCGGTGCTCCAGTTGCAGGGCAACTTGAAGGGGCTTCCGGTGGTGAAGCTGGGAGACTCGGACGCGCTGCGCGTGGGCGACTGGGTGGTGGCCATCGGCAATCCCTTCGGGCTCGCCTCCAGCGTCAGCCTGGGCATCCTCTCCGCCAAGGCTCGCGACATCCAGGTGGGGCCGTTCGACGACTTCCTCCAGACGGACGCCGCCATCAACCCGGGCAACTCCGGCGGGCCGCTGTTCAACCTCCACGGTGAGGTGGTGGGCATCAACACCGCCATCATCGGCCAGGGCTCCGGCATCGGCTTCGCCGTGCCCAGCTCGCTCGTGAAGGAGCTCTTGCCGCAGTTGGAGAAGGCGGGCGCCGTCACGCGGGGCTGGCTGGGCGTCGCCGTGCAGGACTTGACGCCGGACCTGGGCGGCGCGCTGGGCGTGGCCAATGGCGAGGGCGCCATCGTCACCGAGGTGAACGAGGGCACGCCGGCCGCCGAGGCGGGCCTGAAGCCGGATGACATCATCGTCGCGGCGGGAGGGCGCCCCATCGCCTCGGGTCGCGCGCTCACGCGCACGGTGGCGCTCAAGGCGCCGGGCTCCGAGCTGCCGCTCACCGTCTATCGCGAGGGGAAGAAGACGGAGCTGAAGGCGAAGCTGGGCACGCGGCCGGACCTGGAGGGCGTGGCCGCTCGCAAGCCGCCGGAGGAGCACGCGGAGCCGCCGCATCAGCGCGTGGGCCTGAGCCTGTCGGACATGGACCCGAGGCTCTCACGGGCGCAGGAGCTGCCCCGCGCGGGCGCGCTGGTGACGGACGTGGTGCCGGGCTCCAGCGCCGAGCGCTCCGGGCTGGTGCCGGGCATGGTGGTGGTGGAGGCGGGCGGGCAGCCGGTGCGCCGCGCGACGGACCTGGCGCGCGTGCTGAAGGAGTCCCCGCCGGGCGAACCCGTGCTGCTGCGCGTGGCCGTGCCCGGAGGTCGGCGCGAGCTGCGCGCGCTCACTGCTCCAGAGTCGTGACGACGTCCACGTGGCGCGACCAAGGGACGCGGCCCGCGCTCAGGGGGACGGAGCCGCTCCGTCAGGCCCCGCGTCCCCAGGCGCGCGGGCCCACAACACACGCGGATTCAGCAACAGCGCGATGGCCTCGCGCACCGTCCAGTAGCAACGGTCCACCCAGTGCAGGTTGCGCTCGGTCTCCAGCGCGGGGCTGGTGCTCACCTCGAAGCCATTGAGCCGGAAGTACTGTCGCGCGCGCAGCAGGTGATACGGGTCGGAGACCACCACCACGCGCCTCGCGCCCAAGTCACGCAGCAGCTTCGCCGTCAGTCGCGCGTTGTCCTCCGTCGAGTGGCTCTCCTCCTCCAGCACGCACGCCTCCTCGGGGACGCCCAACCGCATCGCGAGCGCGAGCATCGCCCGCGCCTCCGAGGGTGGATGCACGCCCACGCCTCCCGAGAAGACGAGCCTGGGCGCCACGCCCCGTCGGTACAGCTCCACCGCCTTCTCCGTGCGCGCCCGCAACGCGCCGGATGGGACACCTCCCGCCAGCACGCGCGCGCCCAGCACCACCACGGCGTCGGAGGGCTCCACGCGCTCGCGCTGCCCGAAGCGGTCCACCGCCCACGCCAGGCCGAACACGCCGCACGTCACCACGCCCACGGACACCACGAGGAGTCGACGCGCGCGTCCGGGCCGCGCCCTCAGCGAAGTTGGAGGCACGTGCCCCACGTTACCCGCGAGCCGCCCCCTTCGCCGATTTTCCTCAAGGCTCGAAGCCTCCGAGGAACAGCTCCTGCCCACCACCCTCGGGCTCGCTCAGCCGCCCCGTCCCGAAATCCATCGCGGAGAGCCGCGCGCCCAGGAGCGCACTCGCGCCCTTCCTCGACGACGAGACGAAGAGGCGCTCCACGGAGGACCCTCCGTCCCCCGACTGCGCCATCGGAAAGCCCCGAGCCCAGCGCAACGCGCCTTCCACACGGTCCAGCTTCACCAGGAAGAGGTTGAGCGCGCCGCCCGGCGCGCCGACCACGGGCCCCGTGCCCAAATCGTCACCGTGCGCATAGCGGCCCACGACGGTGACGCCGTCGTCCTCGTCCGTCGCGAGGTCCAGGCCCTCGAAGCCGAAGGTCCGCAGCCAGCGCGGAGTGCCCTCCCGGTCGAACGCGGCCACGAAGGCCTTGCTGCCCCCGGGCTCCACTACGTGCGTCTGCTCTCCGAAGGTGAGCGACGCGGAGAACGCACCCGTCATCACCACTCGGTTGCCATGCACCGCCACCCCGGCGGCCCCACCGGCTCCCGTGTCGAGCCGCTGCTCCCACTGCAACCGCCCGCGAGCGTCCAGCTTGACGAGGAACGGCTGCGAGTCGAGCGTCACCGGCGAGCGCGGCGGGTGCAGCAACCCCGTGACGTAGAGGTGGCCCTCCGGGTCCGCCGCCACGCCCGAGGCTTCTCCAGGCTCCTCGTGCGCATACGTCCACAGGTAGCCGCCCTTCGCGTCCACCTTCACCAGCGCGGGGACTCCGCCGACCTTCGCGTCGGGCAGCGTGCCCGCCAGCACCACGTTGCCCAGCAGGTCCGCCTCCACGCGCCGAAGGACGAAGTCGGGCGAGACGCCGAGCGCCCCCAGACTCCGCGCCCAGAGGAAGTCTCCATCCCGCCCCAGCTTGAGCAGGAAGCGCCCCGCCGGCAGTGGCCCTGCGCCCAGGTCCGCGCCCTCCGGATTGCGACCCGCGACGAAGACGTGCCCACGCGAGCTGACGGTGACGGCCTCCGCGGAGCCCGGCAGGGAGCTGGACCACATCCGCTCGCCGCCCGTGCCGTACTTCGCCACCCCGAACCGCTGGGACACGGGAGTCCCGGAGCCCGGCACCAGCAGCGGCCCGAAGAGGTCCGCCACCGCGTCCTCCGAGTTCAGCGCCAGCACCACGTTGCCGTGCGAGTCATGCGCGAGCCCCGCGGCGCGCTCCCGCCCCGCGCCGGCCAGCGAGCGCAGCCAGCGCGTCCTCCCCGTCAGCGGCTTCTTCTCCTTCAAGGGGCTCGCGGCGGCGGGCGGCGCCTCCACGGTGGGACTCGGAGTCACCACCTCCGGCCGCTCGCAGGCCACGGCCAGCCACATCAACGCCCAGCAGGCTCCCCAACCCCGTGCCCCATGAGACATCGCGTCGTGCCCCCACCGCCCCATGGAATCTCGAGGAAGCGACGGCAGGGTGGGGATGCGACAGGGCGAGCGCGAGGTGCCCTCGAGTCCGAGAAGATGGCACGCCGCTGGACGGCGAGCCCATGCGTGGGCTCCAATCCGCCGGGTGATGACCCAGGACGAAGTGACGAAGGTGCTGGCCGACGTGGAGTTGGTGCCGTGCGCGGAGATGGCGCTGGCGGACGCTCGGCGGCTGGTGGAGGCCTGTCTGGAGGCGGACGTCCCCGCGCTGGTACACCGCGAGGCGTGCGCGAAGCCCGGGTGCAGCCCGAAGTTCCAGGTGCTGGTACGTCCCGAGGACGGCGTGCGCGTGGCGACGCTGCTCCAGCAACGTTGGATGGACAGCATCCAGCGCGAAGGCGTGCTGGCGGACGGCGCCTCGCCCTTCGTGCTGCCCTCGACGGAGGACGGTGAGCCGCCCTGCCCCGCCTGCGGCACCGTGGCGCCCCTGGTCGCGGGCGCCTGCGCCGACTGCGGCCTTCAGCTCGAATAGCAGGCAGGCGTCGTCTGCACCCGACGCTGTCGCACCCTATCCTTCCCGGGGAAGCCGGGACGGAATCCCCCGAGCGCGGCCCCGCGCGGGGTCTGGCAGTGGAGGACACGGATGGAAGTCAAAGGCGTGGCGTTCCTGGCTCGGCAACAGATGACGGTGCAGTCCCACGGTGAGCAGGCGTGGAAGGACTTCATCGCGGACATCAAGAAGCGCGAGCCCGTCTTCACCCTGCCCATCCTCCCCGTCACGCGAATCCCGGTGGACGCGTTCCTGAGGTTCAACGAGGAGCTGCTCCAGCGCTTCTACTCGGGAGACCCCAACGCGTGGTGGCAGTTCGGAATCAAGTCCGCCGAGTACGCGCTGGGCCAGGGTCAGCTCAAGGCGATGTTCAGCCCCGGTGACTTCCGCCGCTTCCTCTTCTTCACGCCCGGCATCTGGAAGGGCTACTTCACCGCGGGCGAGCTGGAGGTGCTGCCGGGCCAGGGCCACACGGACCTGCACATCATCAAGGTGCCCAAGCCGCACGTGTACTTCGAGCTGTCGGTGATGGGCTTCGCGTGGGGCGGCCTGACGGTGCTCGGCGCGAAGGACCTCAAGCACGAGGTCCTCAAGGGCTACACCCGGGGAGACCCGGACGTGCTCTATCGCTTCAACGTGAGCTGACCTTCCGCGTCGGCGGCAGGAAGCACGTCCAGCCGCAGGTCCGCGACGACGGGGTAGTGGTCCGACGCGGAGACCTTCAGCACGCGGCTGGCCACGGGCGTGAAGGCCCCGCAGGCCAGCACGTAGTCGATGCGCAGCGTGGGCAGGAACAGGGGCATCGGGTAGGTGCCCCTGGCGCCACCGGTGGCGGCGACGACGTCGCGCATGTCCCGGCGGAGCAGGCGCACCGAGTGCGAGTCCGGGTCATCGTTGAGGTCCCCCAGGAGCAGGCGCGGCCGGGAGTCCTGGGCGAGCAGTCGGGCCACATACGCGCTCTGGCGCAGGCGCGTGGCGTTGTTGAAGGGGCGGCGGATGAGGTGCGTGAGGTAGACGCTCACCTCGCGACCATCCACGGACACCACCGCGTGCGCGAGCGTGCGCGGCTCCGCGCCCGAGGGCACGGGCAGCGAGTACTGCGCGAGGGACTCCAGCGGGAAGCGCGAGAGGATGGCGAGGCCGTAGGCGCCGCCGTGCAGGTCCGTGGTGCGGAAGTGGGCGCGGTGGGGCAGGCCGGTGAGTCGCGAGAGGGCCTCCACCTGGTCGATGCCGCCGGCGCGTGTGGAGCCGACGTCGACCTCCTGGAGCGCGACGAGGTCCGGCACGGAGGCGCGGATGACGCGGGCCACGCCGTCCAGGCCTCGGGCACCGGACTGGATGTTGAAGGTCATCACCCGCAGCATCCCTGGCTCGCGGTGCACGGCGGCGAGCGGGACTTCCGGGGGGAGGAGACCGGGGCCTGTCGCACACGCGAGCGGCCCCAGCACGAGCAGCAGGGAGAGGAGGCGGAGGTGCATGGAGAGCGAGGGCGGGATGCTACGCCGCACAGTCGCCCCCTGTCTCCCCGCCCCCTCGGTGCCTGATTGAGGAGCAGCCAGCCGCTTACGCGTCGCGGCGGCGCAGACGCGCGCCGAGCAGCATCAGCACGGCGCCCAGCAGAGGCGCGCCACCGGCCGCGGCGCAGCCACCGCCGTCGTCCTCACCGCCGCCATCGCCTCCGCCGTCACCGACCTTCACCTTGAAGCTGGTGGTGGCGGACGCGTCACCGGTGTCCTCGCCGTTGCCGTTGGTCGAGTTGCCCGCGCCGAACAGGGTGAGCGTGGTGCCGGTGGACGGAGCGACGAGGGTGAAGTCGAAGCGCACTTCGCCGCTGGTGAAGGGCTTGGGCTGGGTGTGGGTGATTTCGCCGGAGACCTTCTTGGAGCCGGTGCCGGCGTTGAGGGAGGCGGTGCCGCCCTCCACGGCCACGTCGAAGCCGCCGCGAATCGCGGGGCCGCCGGTGATGACGAAGGAGTAGTTGCCCGTCTGGCCGGGCTCGAGGGACGCGGGGCCCTCGAACTTCACGGTCGGCACGGTGCCGCCCGTCGAATGGCACATCGAGCTCGCGCACGTCAGCGTGCTGTCCTTGCCGCTGTAGCCCGTCTGGCCAGTGGCGTAGGCGAAGGCAGAGCCGGAGACGAGGCACGCCGTCAGCGCACCAGCCACTCCGAGAGACGGAAGAAACGACCGCATGAAGCCTCCAGGGGAAACACCCAAGGAAAATGGAGAGCACTTCATAGCGCGACGCGCCAACGCTTCCCAGCATCCGCCAGGGTGTGACACGCGCGTTGCATCCCCGCGAGAGGACTCCAGAATCCCGGTAGCAAAGGGTCCACGGCGACCCGCGAAGCCTGGCTGCTCACGGGTGATACGGATACCGCTCCACGCGTCCTTCGGGAGAGACCGCGTACAGCTCGAACCAGTCGGTCTCGAGTTGGACGCCAGGGCCGAATCCCGGGCACTGGTCCACGCGTCGGTTGACGCGAACGAAGTGCCATCCGTCCTTGCGTGCGACGAGCACTTCCAAGGCGCGGGGAGAGAACGCACACGAGCGGCCGGCCTCCTTGGGAAAGCGCTTCAGCACCTGAGTCAGCACGGAATGCGCGGCGAGGACCGCGGTCCCATCCAGGGCGGCCACCGGCTGAAGCTCTTCCTCGGGCCAGGGGATGGCTGACCTGGCATCAGCCGTACCCGCATCGGCCCGTCCGGGTCCTGGCGCGACGAAGCCGACTCCCGCGTCCAGCCCCACGGCATCCCCGCGCGGAGGAAGCGCGCCGCCATCCGCCAGCAGCGAGACGAACAGGATGACGAGCTGCGGGTTGGGCATGGCGCACCTTCTACGAACGCGGCGATGTAGTTCCCAAGCGCCCCGCTCAACTACGGGTCGTCCAGCGCGTCCAGGTGCGTCTGGGCGATTGCACGATAGTGGGGCACAACCTCAACAGCGAGCACATCCAAGAACGGCTGGCGTGCGCCATCCGTGTCTCCAGCGTCCTGGCGGTTGGCCGAGTCGACGATGGCGCGCGACAAGCGCCGCGACCCAACACGGATGCGACTGGCAACCTCGTCCAACAACGCAGCGGCGCTCTGCTCCTGTTGGAGTGCCCTCTCAGCTTCATCCGGTGGAATGGCGACCTGAGGAGCGGTGCGCCGGAGGATTGCCCGCGTCTCATCGGTGAGCGTGAACGGCTGTCCTTCGGAAGTACGGCGCGCGAGGTTCCGAACGTCATCCCATTTCAAGTCTTCCGGCACTCGTGCCTTCTACCCGGCACACGGGCCACCTCACACCCGAGGCCCGCCCCGAGCAGGAGCAGGTAGGCTTACCTGCCACCCCGCTTCACCCGACTTGTGCTCGGAGAATGGAAACGGGCCAGGCCCTCAGCCCGCGAGCCGCTGGAACGACTCGCGCAGTGCCTCGCGCGCCCTGCTCCTGCACGTCTCCGTGAGATACCACCACCTGCTTCGTGTCCCATACGAGCGTCCCGGGGCGACCCGAGGGACGTCCCGGGACGACGGGAGCGTTGATTTCCGGGTGGCCCCAGCGTAGGCAACCGTCCTCTTTCAACGACTTTGAAAAGGTGCTCAGCACATGGCCGATAAGCTCACGCCCCGCGAGAAGGGCTTCTCCGAGTGGTACGTCGACCTGGTCCAGAAGGCGAAGCTCGCCGACTACTCGGACGTGAAGGGCTGCATGGTCATCCGTCCCAACGGCTACGCGCTGTGGGAGAACATGCAGCGCGTCCTGGACAAGATGTTCAAGGATTTGGGCCACAAGAACGCCTACTTCCCGCTGCTCATCCCCGAGAGCTACCTCAAGAAGGAAGCCGAGCACGTCGAGGGCTTCAACCCCCAGCTCGCCGTCGTCACCCACGCGGGCGGCGCCAAGCTCGAGGAGCCCTACGTCATCCGACCCACGTCGGAGACCATCATCAACCGCAGCTTCGCCAAGTGGGTGCAGAGCTATAGAGACCTGCCCCTGCTCATCAACCAGTGGGCGAACGTGATGCGCTGGGAGATGCGCACCCGCCTGTTCCTGCGCACCACCGAGTTCCTCTGGCAGGAAGGCCACACCTGTCACGAGACGGAAGAGGACGCGGAGAAGGAGACGCTCCAGATGCTGGAGGTCTACCGCACGTTCTCCGAGGACTACATGGCCATGCCCGTGATGACGGGCCGCAAGTCGGAGTCGGAGCGGTTCGCCGGCGCCCTGCGCACCTACAGCATCGAAGCCATGATGCAGGACAAGAAGGCCCTGCAGGCCGGCACCAGCCACAACCTGGGCCAGAACTTCGCCAAGGCCTTCGACACCAAGTTCCAGGGTCGCGACGGCCGCGAGCACTTCGTCTGGCAGACGTCCTGGGGCGTGTCCACGCGCCTCATCGGCGGCCTCATCATGACCCACTCGGATGACTCGGGCCTCATCGTCCCGCCGAAGCTCGCCGCCACGCACGTGGTCATCATCCCCATCTTCGGCAAGGCGAGCGACACGGAGAAGGCCCAGGTCCTGGAGAAGAGCCACGCGCTCGCCGCCGACCTGCGCAAGTCCGGCCTGGGCGTGGTGGTGGACGACGACGACAGCAAGGGCCCCGGCTTCAAGTACTTCGAGCACGAGCTGGTGGGCACCTGCGTGCGCATCGAGATTGGCCCCAAGGACCTGGCCAAGGGCACCTGCGTCATGGTGCGCCGCGACTTGAAGGTGAAGGAGTTCATCCCGCTGGGCGAGGCCGCCGACAAGGCCCGGTCCATGCTGGACCAGATGCAGAAGGACCTCTTCCAGAAGGCGAAGACGTTCCGCGACGAGCACACCTTCGAGGTCAACTCCTACGAGGAGATGAAGGAGAAGGCGGACGCGGGCTTCCTGCTCGCCCACTGGAACCTGGACCCCAAGGTGGAGGCGCGCATCAAGGAAGAGACGGGCCTCACCACGCGCAACCGCCCCTTCGCGCTCAAGCAGGAGCCGGGCAAGTGCGTCGTCACCGGCGAGGACTCGCCGGGCCGCATCGTGTTCTCCAAGGCGTACTGAGCGCCACCCAGAGCACTGCTTCATGACGGAGGGCCGTGGGTGGACTCATTCGAGTTCCCCTCGGCCCTCTCGTCGTTTCAGCGCACAGCGCCCTCACACCGCGAAGGGTGTCTCCCGCTCGAACTCGCGGCTGGGGATGCCGACGATTGAGTAGTTGGGCGACTGGAGCGGCGGCATGCGCCGGACGATGCGGCGGTGGAACGTGCGGTGGCTGCCCCGGAACTTCCCGCTGTTGTAGACGCGCAGCAGGTTCGCGGTGAACAGCCCGTTGAAGGCTCCGTCACTGGAGAGCTGGTTGTCCTGGCACCCGGAGATGAGCAGCACCGTCGCCTTCGTCTTGGCAATCGGGTCGTCCTTCGGCAGCGCGGCCATGATGTCGTCGTAGAAGGCCTTGTTGTCCCGGTACGTGCGCAGCGCAATCGCCGTGGGCAGGTCCTTGAAGCGCCGCGCCTCCGGTGACGGGTCATGCAGGGTGTCCGACAGCATCTCCAGGCTGCCCGTCCCTCGCAGCGCCGCGTACGCCGCCTTGCTCACCGTGCCGCTGTGACAACTGTCGGAGAACATCAGCACGCGCACGCCCTGCTTCAGCTTGGACAGCGCGAGGTGGATTTCGTCGTCGATGATTTCTCCATCGAAGAGCACCCACGTCTCGTCCTGCGCGTCCGATTCGTCGCTGTTGCGGTCCGGGAGCTGCCCGCCGTGTCCCGAGTACGTCAGCAGGAACAAGTCCCCGGGTTGGAGCACGCGGGACGCCTCGTCCAGCTCCTTCAGGACGCGGCCCCGCGTCGCGTCGCGGGTGAGCACCTTGCGCACCGTGGAGAACTTCCGCTCCTTCGCGATGGACTCCATGTCCTCCGCGTCCGCCTCACAAGCGGTGAGCGCTCCGTCCCAGCCCGCGTAGTGCGCCGGGTCCACCGAGTTCAAGCCGATGTTCAACGAATATCCCTGAGCCATGAGTGACACTCCTCCTGTCACCGGAGGGAGCGCGGGACATCCAGGTGTGAGCACTCCGGCCCCGGGCAGTCCTGCCTCCCCGCTCGGCCCGCGTCCGCTCAGCCCACCTCGCGCAGCGCCTGCTTGCCGGGGACGAAGGTGGCCACGGGCTCGGCCTTGCCCGCGACGGGCAGGAGCTCCGCGGGCTCGAAGCGCAGGGACGCGTCGTCCTGGCAGAAGCGGCGCGTGGCCTCCGACACCAGCATGGGCACGCCCACCTTCTTCGTGAGCCCTTCAATCCGGCTGGCCAGGTTCACCGCGTCGCCAATCACCGTGTACTCGCGCCGCTGCGAGCTGCCCACGTCGCCCACCACCACGCGCCCCGTGTGGATGCCGATGCCGATGCGCAAGGGCTCCTCACCCCGCGCCACGCGCTCCGCGTTGAGTGTCTCCAGCGCCTCCAGCATCGCCAGCCCACACGCCACCGCGGCCTTCGGGTGCCCCGGCAAGTCCAACGGCGCGCCGAAGTACGCGAGGATGCCGTCGCCGATGAACTTGTCGAGCGTGCCTCCGTGGCGGAACACCACGTCCACCATGCGCGACAGGTACTCGTTGAGCAGCGCCACGACTTGAGGGCTGTCCAGGCGCTCGGACATGGAGGTGAAGCCTCGGATGTCGGAGAACAACAGCGTCACCTCGCGGTGTTCGCCGCGTCCGGCCTCGGTGCCGTGCTGGGCAATCTGGCGGGCGACCTCCGGAGAGAAGTAGCGACCCAGCCGCTCCAGCCGCACCTCCTCTCGCGCCACCTGCGTCACCAGCCCCAGCACCTGCCGGCTGATGAAGGCCGCCGCGAGCGCCCCCAAGGACAGCACCAGCACCATGCCCGGCAGGAACGACTGCCACTCCACCTGGGCCTGGAACACCAGCATCTTCTCCAGGACGATGGCCACCACCGTGGCGAGCACGACGATGACTCGCGACAGCGTCACCAGCGACACCAGCACCACGAGCACGATGTACACGCCCAGCGTCAAGAGCGCGGTGGGCACCGCGTTGTCGTTGCCCGCCGTGCCGATGGCCAATGACTGGAGGGCGAACACGGCGGGCATGTCCAGGAAGACGAGCCCGAGCGCAGGACGCCGTGCCAGGCGGGGAAAGCGCCGCGCGCCGGCCCACAGCAGCACCGCCAGCGCCAGGTACGCGGCGAGCACTCCGAGCGGCGTGCGCCAGTCGAGCAGCCACGACATCATCCACCAGCTCGCCGTGCCCGCCGCGCGCACCCGGTTGAGCCACTCGCCCACCTGCGCGCGCCAGCCCTCCAGGCGCCGCCGGAGCGTCTCCTCGACATGGGAAAGCATCCGCATGAGCCCGCTACGCTAACCCACCCCACCACCACCCTCCAGGGCGGCACCGTCGAGCGAACTCCAAGACCCACGTGCGGTATCTTCGACCCCAGGACATTCATGGCGAGCATCGGTCACGTGGCGGTGGGCATGGCCCTGGGGCGGTACGAGGCGAACGGCGGGTCGACCCGTCGACTGCTCGCCTCCATGGCCCTCTTTTCAATGCTGGCCCTGCTCCCGGACGCGGACGTGGTGGCCTTCGTGTTCCGCATTCCCTATGCGGCGCCGTGGGGACACCGGGGCGCGTCACACTCGTTCGTCTTCGCTGCGGCGGTGGCGCTCGGGGTGGCCGCGGTGGCGAAGTGGGCGAAAGCGCCCGCGGGACGCTGGGGTGGGCTCGCGTTCCTCGCGGTGGCGAGCCACGGGCTGCTGGACTCGCTGACGGATGGTGGACTGGGCGCGGCGCTGCTGTGGCCCTTCTCGAACGCGCGGCTGTTCGCCCCCGTGCGTCCCTTGCCGGTGTCACCCATCGGCGCGGGCATGCTGTCACCGCGCGGGCTGTATGTCGTCGGCGCGGAGCTGCTCGCCTTCATCCCCTTCTGGGCCTACGCGCTCTGGCCGCGCGGGTCCGCGAGAAAGTCCTGAGTCATGCGCCTGTTCACCGCCGTCACGCTGGGGTCCACCATCGAGGCCCGGGTCGCCGCCGAGATGAAGCGGCTGCGTCAGCTCGCCAACCACGCCCGCTTCGTTCGAGTCGAAGGCGTGCACCTCACGCTCGTGTTCCTGGGCGAAGTGGAGTCCTCGCGACTGCCCGCCATCCGTGACGCGCTGGCCTCGGTGGGTCCCCGGCATGCGCCGTTCACGCTGTCGGTGGGCGGAGGCGGCACCTTCGGGACGCCCACGCATCCGCGTGTGCTCTGGGCGGACGTGCGGGGAGAGACCGACGCGCTCAAGGCGCTCCAGGCCGACACGGCGGAGCGGTTGCTGCCGCTCGACTTCGAGTCCGAGTATCGCGACTACGCGCCACACCTGACGCTGGCCCGGAGCTCCGCGTCCGCTGGAGACCCGGCGCTGCTCCAGTGTGTGGAGGCGCTCACTGGCACCGACCTTGGTGAGGGACGCGTGGACCGGCTCGTCCTCTTCGAGAGCCGTGGCCCGGAGTACCACCGCGTGGCCGAAGTGCCGCTGACGCGCACCGCCTGACCGGCGCGCCGTGCTCCGGGGAACACCGTCGGCGCCAGGGGCGTCACATGCCTCGCGGATGGGCGCGCGGGAGTGGCCCCTGGCATCAGGGCTGCACCGTGAGTCAGCAGGCGCGACAAGCGCTGGAAAGGACAGGGTCCATGCGGTGGCTCGTGCTGTGGGGAGTGTGGCTGTGGGGACTCGGCGCGGTCGCGGCGCCTCGGGAGGGACTGGAGGCCAACCTCATGACGGGGGACGTCGTCCTGCACACCTCGCGCTCGCGGCAGTCGAAGGCCATCCAGGCGGCCACGCACAGCCCGCTCTCCCACGTCGGGCTCGTGGAGGTGACGAAGCAAGGCATCTTCGTGGTGGAGGCCGTGCAGCCGGTGCAGCGCGTCCCGTTCGCGAAGTGGAAGGCGCGCGGCGTGAAGGGGCACATCCTCGTGCTGCGCCCCGAGGGCCTGACTGTCGAGCAGCGCCAGCGCGCGCTCGAAGCCGCGAAGGCCCACCTGGGCAAGCCGTATGACTGGCTCTTCGGCTGGGGCGACGAGGCGATGTACTGCTCGGAGCTGGTGCGCAAGGCGTACGCACAGGGCGCCGGCGTGGAGTACGGCACCCTGGAGAAGCTGGGCTCGCTCGACGTGGCGGGGCTGGAGCAGCAGATGCGCCAGCGCTACGGCACCCAGGTTCCGCTGGAGCAGGAACTGATAACGCCCGCCAGTCTCGCGCGTGATTCGCGATTGATGGTGCTTCACTCGGATTTCCCGAGCGAGCGCGACCCAGGGTCCTGAATATCCACGGGTGTATTCAACCCCGACGCGGAGAAGGTGAGCCCGGCCCGGAAGCACGGGTAGACTTCGGGCATGCGACGACTCCTGCTCGCCCTCCCCCTCATCCTTCTCGCCGGCTGCAAGAAGGAGGTCACCCAGGGCGCCGTGAAGGTCACGGTGAACTACGACCGCTTCCGTCCGGGATGCCTCCGAGTGGAAGCGTTCGACATGGCCAGCGACAAGATGCGCGTCAAGGACGTCGCGGGCGAGGAGGTGAAGGGGACTCGCGCCAGCGGTGGCAGCATGACGGTGGCGCTGGTGCCGCCGCTGGACTGGGGAGCGTCCGTGAAGGTACGGGCCACGGCCTTCGAGCAGTCCTGCGATGGGAAGACGGTGGTCTTCGACGAAGAGCTCGTAACGGTGGCGGTCGACACCGTGCCGTCCGTCACGCTGTCCCTTCAGGCCGAGGACAAGGACCAGGATGGCTACGTCTCGGTCAGCAGCGGCGGCACCGACTGTCAGGATGAGCTGCCCAACATCAACCCCGGTATGGCCGAGCTGTGCAACGAGCAGGACGACAACTGCGACGGCACCAGCGACATGGACCACTTCAAGCTGGGTCAGGCCTGCACGGTGTCGGCGGACTGCACGGGCGTGTTCCGCTGCAACCTGGCGGACCGCGTCCAGTACTGCGACACCCCGCTCAGCAGGAACGTGTACGTGGACGAAGACCAGGACGGCCACGGGAAGAAGGACTCCATGCCCCTCGCCGTCTGCGGCCTCACGCCCACCGGCTACACCAACGGCCCTCCGGATGACTGCAACGACGAGAACCCCAACATCCGTCCGGGGCTCACCGACCTCTGCGACACCGTGGACAACAACTGCGACGGGGAACTGAACGAGGGCTTCCCCACGCTCGCCATGTCGTGCACGGATTCGCTCCAGTGCCCTGGGACGAACCAGTGCAACGGCATCCAGTCGGCGGTGGAGTGCGTGACGTCAACGGTGGCCACGTTCTGGTCCCTGGACGAGGACGGTGACGGCTTCGGAAGCACCAGTGGCGTCGTGCAGTCGTGCGTGAAGCCCGCTGGCGCCTATGTCGCCGACAACACGGACTGCAACGACGGCAACCCGCGCACCTACCCCGGCGCGCCCGAGCTGTGCGACGACCTGGACAACGACTGCGACAACCAGAAGGAGCCCCAGAGCGCCTGCCCAGGTGGAGATCCCGCCTGGACCAGTAGGAACGTGACCAGCATGGGTGCGAGGAACTGGTACTCGGCATCGTCCTGGATCCGTGGAGGAGTCTGGGTCGGGGGTCAAGACAACCGTCGCGCGCGGTTGCTGCCTTCCGGCACGAACTTCGAGGTCATCACGAATGACGACTGCGGTGCCAACGACACTCACTGGTACAGCGTCTGGGCGGACCCCAGCAACGGCCGCGCGTGGCTTGGAGCCGAAGGAGGAAAGAAGGCGCATCAGGATACGACCGTCCCGAGATGCACTGACGTTCGGGACGACAACCTCTTCGTCCGCGGCCTCGTAGGACTGAGGACCGCCAACGTCCTCACCATCTACGGGGCCTCCGCGAGCTCGGCTGCCAACGAGGGCGCGGCTTTCCGATGGGACGGTGCCAGCACGGTGACCTACAACCCGCCCGGCAACACCCTCGGATTCGTCTACGACATCCACGGCACCAGCCCGAACCGCCTGCTGCTGGTCGGCGGGTCCTCGAACGGGGCGCGCGTCTACCGCTTCAACCCCAGCAACAACGAATGGGTCTCCGAGAACGCGGAGACCACCACGTCGGACACACGCACTCTCAAAGGCGTCTGGGTGGTGAACGACAAGGTCGCCTTCGCGGTGGGTGATTCAGGGACCGTCCTGAGGAAGCTCGGCGACAACGCCTGGGTCAAACAGGATTTCCCCAACACCCACAACCTGACCTCGGTCATCGCCTTCGGTGCCGGGTCCGCCTACGCCACCTGCTCCGCCGGCCACATCTACCGTGCCACTGGCACGACGTGGACGCAGATCCACTCGACCAATCCCAACACGCCGCTCAACGACATCACGGGCACCGGGCCCGACGACCTCTGGGTCGTGGGCAACAGCGGGCGCATCTACCGCTGGCCCGCCTGGCCGCAGTGAGCTGACAGCGGCCTCACCCGCCGCGCCGTGCCACTACGAAGCGGCGGGTGAACAGGAACGGAGTGCCCCGCGCATGAGCGGGGTACGCACCGCGCAAGCGCGGCCCCAGCTCCTCCAAGAACGCCTTCCCCTCGTCCGTGCCCAGCGCCGCCAGCACCGGCCGCAGCGTCGTCCCCAGGAGCCACTGCATCACCGCGTCCTCGCCCGGCAGCAGGTGCAGGTACGTGGTCTCCCACGCATCCACCGCCATCCCCTGCCCCGCCAGCAGCGACTCGTACGTCTCCAGCGTCTCCACGGGCCGCTTCTTCACAGGCGCGAGCGTCCCGGCGAAGCGCGGCAGCGCCTTCACCTCGTCGACGAGGCGGTGCGAGGGCGCATCGAAGTTGGCCGGCACCTGGAAGGCCAGCACCGCGCCCGGCGCCAGCTTCTCCACCAGTCGCCCCATCAGCGCCGCATGGTCCGGCACCCAGTGCAGCGCCGCGTTCGACACCAGCACGTCCAGCGGCACGGGAGGCATCCACCCCGCGAGCTCCCCCACCTCGAAGCGCACGGTGCCCGGCGCGGGACGGCGGCGCGCCTCCTCCACCATCTCCACCGACGAATCCACGCCATACACCGTCGCGCCGGGCCAGCGCTCGGCCAGCACGCGCGTCAAATCCCCCGTCCCGCACCCCAGGTCCGCGACGTGCGTCGGCGCGTCAACGTCCACTCGCGACAACAGCTCGAAGAAGGGCCGCTTCCGCTCATCCCGGAAGCGCGTGTACTGCGACGGGTCCCACATGCCAGCCTCCCGGCGGCGTGCTCGCGCCGCGCACCGGGAGGTCTAACCCACCCACCCGTTCAGCGCTTGATGCGCAGCACCTGGAAGCCCTTCGCCGCGCTTCCAAAGCCGCTCACGTTCTCCATCCGCACCACCAGCTCCCCGGAGGGCAGCACGCCCCACACGTCCGCGCGCGCCAGGTCGGCCCCGCTCACGCGCTCATGGCGCCGCGCCTCCTGCCACGTCTGCCCGTCCCCGCTGGTGAAGAGTCGCGCGGAGACATCACCCGGCGCCTGCACATCCCCCGCGCTGGACCAGGCCGTCCCCAGCACCCAGCCTCCACCCGGCGCGGCCACCAGCGAGTACGCGGGCCCCGGCAGCTCCCGCACCGTGCTCACCCGGCCATCCGCGTACAGGCGCAGCAGCTTCGGATGCTCGGGCTCGAACAACGTGGACTGCCCGAGCAGCAGCGAGCCATCCGCCATCGCCACGCCCGCCACCGCGTTCGCCCCATACCCCTGGAACACCGTCGTCCACGTCCGTCCCCCATCCGTGGAGCGCAGCACCGCCGCCTGCGTCTTGTTGCTGCCCATCATCGCCCACAGCGCTCCCGTCACCGGGTCCGCCACCAGCGCATAGCCATGCCGGTGCGCGGTGAGCGTGGAGCGCACGGACCAGGTGGCCCCGCCATTCGTGCTCGCCCACACCCGCACCGGCGCGGAGGCCGAGGTGAAGGTCTGGTACTCGAGGAAGAACCACGCACCGCCCAGCTCCGCGAAGCTGCGCGGCCCCATCGCCCGGTAGTTGCCCAGGCTCACCTCGTCCTTCCACGTGAGGCCACCATCCGTGGAGCGCTGGAGGTAGTACGCGCCGCTGTGGCTGGTCACCGCCACCAGCGTCCCGTTCGTCATCGCCGCCACCGTCCACAGATTCCCCCCGCCCGTTCCGCGCGCGGTCCAGTTCGCCCCGCCATCCGTGCTCGCCATCAACCGCGAGCGCTCGCCGCCCGCCGGGAGCCCATACAGCGTGCCCGCGCCATCCACCGCGAGCAGCTCGTGGCTGGAGCCGGAGCGCACCAGCTCCAGCGTGAAAGCGTCTTCAGAGGGTTCCTCCGGCGGCTCCTCGTCCAGCACCATCGCCACCCGCGACACGGTGCCTCGCGAGCTCGCGTCCACCGCGTCGCCATACAGACACGGCACCTCCGCGCTGCCCTCTGGCAGCACGTCCACCGCGTTGGGATAGCCCTTGAACGTCACGTTGCCGGCGAGCGTCACCGCGTCGCCCAGGCTGCCATCCGCCCCGAGGGTGCGCACGCGCAGCTCGGTGTGTTGATTGAGCACGCGCATGCGGTTGTAGAAGATGTACAGCGTGTCGCCGACGCGGGTGGTGGCCGCCTGGAGCGCCCAGTCACCCGTGCCCTCCACCAGCTTGCGCGGCCCGAAGGACGTCCCGTCGAAGCGCCGGTAGTACAGCCGCTCCGTCTCGTCCTTGTAGACCAGGTGCATGCCGCCCCTGCCGTCCGCCACCGCGCTCAGCGCCGCGCCATGGTAGATGCCATCGGAGAAGGCCTCGCGCACCGGTCCCCACGTGTCCACCGGGTCCGCGTCCGAGCGGATGCGCATGCGCGTGGGCACGAAGCCGTCATGCATGGCGTAGACGAAGACGAGCTTCGTCCCCACGCTCAGCAAGCGACCTCCACCGCGACGGTTGACCCTGTCCAGCACCTGCGGCGCGCCAAAGCCCTGCCCGCCGTTGGTGGACACCGCCACCACCGCGGTGGAGCCGCCGTCCACCTCCACCCGGAAGGCCTGCACCCAGAAGCGTCCCTTCGAGTCGCGCGTCAGCAGCGCCCGCGAGTAGCCCGTGCTGTCGTCCGCCGCGTCCAGCACGCGCACCGCCGGCTCCGGCTGCCACGTGTCCGCCGAGGACTGGTAGCGCCACCACTGGAACCAGACGTCGTGCCGCCGCGACGGCGCCAGCTGCGGGCCCTCGTACGAATAGACGAGCGCCACGTCCCGGCCCACCGCCACCAGCTCCGCCCGGTCCGTGTGCGTGGAGTCCGGCTGGATGTCCCCCACCCGCCGCACGGTGCGCAGCCCGTCCTCGGAGCGATAGAGGACCAGTCCCCTGCCCTCCGTGCCCCCGTGCTGGATGGCCACCAGGAAGCTGGGAGGACGACTTGCACCTGTGTCGACGCGAACGATGTGGCGCTGCGCCGGGAGCGTCAGGGCGTTGCCCCCGCTCACCGGAACCAGCGCCGAGCCGCCCGCCGCCAATACCGCGGCGAGCAAGGCCCCAGCCAGCCCTGTCATTCAATCCCCTCCCTGTAAACTCAGGAGGGACAATGTGGGCGACAGTGCGGCAAGGGAAGCCGCCCCGCACCCACGACGCCTCATTCCCATTCAAATGAACGGGGCACCTGTCAGCAGGTGCACGCTCACGCGAGCGCGGCGCGCACCCTGAAGCCCGCGACTACTTCGTGCGACGACGCTTCGCCGGAGCAGCCACGCCCGCGTCCACCGGGCCCGCGTCGGGAGCGGTCGCCTCGACCGCGGCGCCCTCCACGCCCGCGTCACCCGGGCCCGCATCGGCGCCCGCCGCGCCCGCGCGCGGAACCGCCGGAGGCGGGTTGATGAGCTGCAGCGAGCCGAGGAACCCGTCCGCCGCCGGAGCACCGATGCTCGGGTTGAAGAGCACCAGCATGGTGTAGAGGCGCGGGCCCACCAGGTAGTTGCGCGCGCGCACCTCGCCGTTGGGCGAGGACACCGTGTAGGACTTACCGGGGTAGCCGTCGAGCGTCAGCTCCTGCTCGTTGCTGACGGTGCCCTTGAGCTGGTTGGTGAGGCCGTCGCGGCCCTCGTTCAGGAACGCCTCGGGAGGACGGCTGGCGACGACCTTCTCCGGGTAGTCCGCGATGCTGACCGAGTAGATGACGCCCTCGGGCGTCTGCAGCGAGTAGGCCGCCGTGGACACCTCGCCCGCGGGGATGTTGACCTTCTGGCGCTGGACCTGGGGCTGGCCCGGCATCTTGACGTTGAAGCCCTCCTCGGCGCTCACGTCGGTGAGCTGCGGGCCCGCAGCGGCCGGCTGCTCGCCGCCCGTCTCTCCCCCCTCGTTGGGCAGCTCCTCAATCGTGGAGGACGCTTCGCCGGAGTTGTTGGTGCTGCTGTCGGTCTTCTGCGGCCCGACGCACGCGAGGGCAATCAGCGCGAGGGTGGCAATGGAGGCAAGGAGGCGGGACAACGAAGGCATGGGCGCGCTTCCTGAAATGAGTTTTGGGAGGGTTTGAACGCGGTGCGTCGGACGACGCTAGACGAACTGCTCGACTTCTGACTACCCGAGATTCGAGGGCCCGCCAGTTTCCAAGTGGCGCAAGGCCCCTGGAATCGTCGGCGGCAAGACGAAGGCGGTGCGCCCGGAGGCTGAAAATCGGCCTTCCGGGAGATTACTCGCCCAGGTAGGCGCGCCGCACCTCCGCGCTCTCCAGGAGCGCCTTGCCAGGGCCGGCCATCGCCACCTCGCCCGTCTCCAGCACGTAGCCGTAGTGGGCGGAGTTGAGGGCCAGGTGGGCGTTCTGCTCCACGAGGAGCACGCTGACGCCCGCCTTGTTCACGTCGCGCAGGGTGCGGAAGATGGTCTCCGTCACCTGCGGCGCCAGGCCCAGCGACGGCTCGTCCAGCAGCAGCAGCTGGGGCCGGCTGAGCAGCGCGCGGGCGATGGCGAGCATCTGCTGCTCTCCGCCCGACAGCGTCCCGGCCATCTGGTTGCGCCGCTCCTTGAGCACGGGGAAGAGCGTGAAGTTCTTCTCCATGTCCGCGCGGATGTCCGCGGTGTCCCGGCGCAGGTACGCGCCCAGCTCCAGGTTCTCCAGCACGGTGAGGTTGGGGAAGATGCCGCGCCCCTCCGGCGCGTGCGCCATGCCCCGGGGCACCAGCTGGTGCGCCTTGAGGGACGTGGTGTCCTGCCCGCTGAAGTGGATGCGGCCCGCGCTCGCCTTGAGCATGCCGCTCACCGCGCGCAGGGTGCTCGTCTTGCCCGCCCCGTTGGCGCCGATGAGGGCCACGACTTCACCCTTGCCCACCGTCAGCGACACGCCCCGGAGGGCCTGGATGGCGCCGTAGTGGACCTTGATGCCCTCCACCGCCAGCAAGGGGGGAAAGGCCTGGCGCTCGCCCAGCGTCTTCACCTGCGCGTCGCTCACGCCGCTCCTCCGTGGCTCTCCAGGTAGCTGTCACCCAGATACGCCTCGATGACCTTCCGGTCGCTTCGCACCTCGGCCGGGGCGCCGCGGGCAATCGTCTCGCCGTGGTCCAGCACCGTGATTTGCTCGCAGATGCCCATCACCAGCTTCATGTCGTGCTCAATCACCAGCACGCCCAGCTTGAAGTCGTCGCGCAGCTTGCGGATGAGGACCATCAGGTCCGCCTTCTCGCGCGTGTTCATGCCGGCGGCGGGCTCGTCCAGCAGCAGCACGCGGGGCTGGCTGCCCAGCGCGCGCGCGATTTCCAGCCGGCGCTGCTCGCCGTACGGGAGGTTGCGCGCCTCCTCGTCGCGGCGGTGCGACAGGCCCATGACCTCCAGGAGGTGCTCGGCCTGCGCCGTCAGCCGGCGTTCCTCGCGCTGGAAGGACGGGGTGAGCAGGAGCGCCTTCCACCAGTCCGCGTAGTTGTGGCCCGCGTTGACCAGCTTCGCGCCCAGCCCCAGCCGGGACTGGTGCAGCGCCGTCTGCGCGCGACAGGCCACCTTCACGTTGTCCAGCGCGGTGAGCGCGCGGAACAGGCGGATGTTCTGGAAGGTGCGCGCCACGCCCAGCAGGTTGATTTGATGCGGCTTGCGCCCGTTCACCTTCGTGTCCCGCACCAGCACCTGGCCCTGGGAGGGCTGGTACACGCCGGTCAGCACGTTGAACGCGGTGGACTTGCCCGCGCCGTTGGGGCCGATGAGCCCCAAGAGGTCGCCCTGCTGGATGGAGAGGTGGAAGTCCGTCAGCGCCTTGAGGCCGCCGAACTGGATGCTCACCCCGTCCGCCCGCAGGAGCGCGGGGGGAGCCTTCGTGTCCAGGGTGACGGGGGTCACCGGCTGTGCGTTCGCGCTCACGCCAGCCCCCTTCGCTTGCGAGGCAGCCACCGCGGCAGCACGTCCCAGAGTTCCTTCGTGCCGAACAGGCCCTGGGGACGCGACAGCATCAGCACGACGAGCAGCAAGCCATAGATGGGCATGCGAATCTGGTCCACCCGCTGCGCCAGGCTGCCCTCGGTGCCCAGCGCGCCGAACAGGGAGCGCATGCCTTCGGGCAGCAGCGTGAGGAAGATGGCCGCGACGACCGCGCCGGTGGTGGAGCCCAGGCCGCCCAGCACCACCATGACGACGATTTCCATCGAGCGCACGAAGGTGAAGGAGCCGGGGTTGATGATGGGCACGAAGTGGGCGAACAGCCCGCCGGCGATGCCCGCGAAGAACGACGAGAAGACGAAGGCGCGGACCTTGTAGCCGGTGGTGTCCACGCCCATGGCCTCGGCGGCCACCTCATCCTCGCGGATGGCCCACAGGCTGCGGCCGTGGCTGGAGCCGGCGAGCCGCCGCGCGGCCAGCACGACGAGGAACACCCAGAAGAACACCATGCCCGGGCTGGAGTACTGGGGGATGCCCGACAGGCCCAGCGCGCGCCCGAACGCGTCCGTGTTCTGCACGAAGACGCGGATGATTTCGCCGAAGCCCAGCGTGACGATGGCCAGGTAGTCGCCGCGGAGGCGCAGCGAGGGCAGGCCCACCAGGAAGCCACACAGCGCGGCGGCGACGCCCCCGACGAGCAGCGCCAGCATGAAGAGGACCTGGTCGCTGGCGGACACCGGCAGGAAGGACAGCGCCACCTCCTTGAGCTGCAGGGAGGTGTAGCCCGCGATGTACGCGCCCACGGCCATGAAGCCCGCGTGGCCGATGGAGAACTGGCCCGTCATCCCGTTCACGATGTTGAGGCTCACCGCGAGGATGATGTTCACCCCGACGACGGACAGCAGGTACGTGGCGAAGTCGGAGCCGGTGAGCGACCAGTGGAACAGCGCGAGCGTGGGAATCGCGATGAGCAGCGGGAGGATGCCGCGCAGCGCGGGGGGGACGAGGGACGGGGCCTCGGGGACGGGGAGCGCGGGGGATTGCATCGTCACACCTTCTCCGCGGCGACCCGGCCGAACAGGCCTCCCGGCTTCACCAGCAGCACCAGGATGAGGAAGCCGAAGGCCACCGCGTCACGCCAGGTGCTGGCCGCGTAGCCCACCACGAACTCCTCCACCAGCCCCAGCACCAGCGCGCCGACCACCGCGCCCGGCACGTGGCCGATGCCGCCAATCACCGCCGCGACGAAGGCCTTGAGGCCCACGTACAGGCCCATGAGCGGGCTCACCGACGTGTCCTTGATGGCGTAGAGCAGCCCCGCGCCCGCGGCCAGGCCGCTGCTGAGCATGAACGTCAGCGCAATCACGCGGTCGGTGGGGATGCCCATCAGCGCCGCCACCCGGTGGTCCCAGGACACCGCGCGCATCGCCCGGCCGAAGCGGGTGCCGAAGACGAGGTACTGCAGGCCCACCATCAGCCCTACGGCAATGAGGAAGCTGATGACCTGCCAGTTCCAGACGACGACGTCCCGGTCCCCGATGATGAGCCACTCGGTGGGCTCGATGATTTCAGGAAAGGCGCGGGGGCTGGCGCCCGGCAGGAAGCCGATGTCCAGTTGGAAGCCGTAGGAGAGCGCGAAGGAGATGCCAATGGCGGTGATGAGCGCCGTCAGCCGGGGCTTCTCGCGCAGGGGCCGGTAGGCGAAGCGTTCAATCAGGAAGCCGAACAGCGCGCACCCGAGCATGGCCACCGCGAAGACGGCGGCGATGCCCAGGAACGAGCCGCGCGCCTCGCGACCAATCGCGAAGGCGGTGGCGTAGCCCATGTAGACGCCGACCATCATGACGTCGCCGTGGGCGAAGTTGATGAGCTTGAGGACGCCGTAGACCATCGTGTAGCCGAGCGCGACGAGCGCGTAGATGGTTCCGGCGGCCAGACCGTTGATGAGGTGCTGGAGGAGCTGCGCCATTTAGGGAGAGATGGTCGTCACATACTGCGTCTTGCCATCCCCGACCTTGAGGACGACGGCGGACTTCACGGCATTGCGCTTGTCATCCAGGGTGACGGTGCCCGCCACGCCCGGGAAATCCTTCGTCTGGGCGATGGCATCCCGCACCGACGGGCCGCTCAGGTCCTTGGCGCGCTTGAGGGACTCCACCGCCACGCGGGCCGCGTCGTAGCCCAGCGCCGCCAGCGCGTCCGGCACCGCGCCGTACGCCGCCTTGTAGTCGGCGATGAACTTCTGCACGCGGGGGTCCGGGTTGTCCGGCGAGTAGTGGTTGGAGAAGTAGCTGCCTTCAATGGCGCTGCCGCCCAGTTCGAAGAGCTTCTCGGAGTCCCAGCCGTCGCCGCCCATCAGCGGCACCTTGAGGCCCACCTCGCGGGCCTGGCGCGCGATGACGCCGACCTCGCTGTAGTAGCCCGGCACGTAGATGCCGTCCGGCTGCGTCTTCTTGATGGCGGTGAGCTGCGCGCGGTAGTCGGTGTCGCCCTGGCTGTAGCTCTCCGTGGTGACGACCTTGCCGCCCATCTCCGTGAACTTGCGCGTGAAGACGCCCGACAGGTCGATGGAGTAGGCGCTCTTGTTGTCCTGGAGCACCGCCACCTTGGACAGCTTCAGGTCCTCGCGGGCGAACTTCGCCATCACGAAGCCCTGGAACGGGTCGATGAAGCACACGCGGAAGATGTAGTCGCCCTTCTCCGTCACCGTCGTGTTGGTGGACGAGGGCGTAATCATGGGCACGCCCGCCGCCTGCGCCTTCTCCGCCATGGCCAGCGAGTTGGACGAGGCCACGTCGCCCAGGATGAGCACCACCTTGTCCTGCGTAATCAGGCGGGTGGCGGCCTGCGCGGCCTCCTCCGGCTTGCTCTGATTGTCGTAGACGCGAATCGCCAGCTTCTTGCCATTCACGCCGCCCGCGGCGTTGGCCTCCTTGAGCGCCAGCTCGATGCCGTTGCGCGTGGAGATGCCGAAGGTCGCCTGGCCTCCGGTGAGCGCGCCCACCTGGCCCAGCAGGATGGTGTCGGAGCTCGCGGGGGGCGTACCGCTCGCCGCGCTCCCGGACTGACCCTGCGCGGCCTGCGTGCCAGCCTCACCGGAAGGAGTGGGCTGCGTCTTCTTCTCGCAAGCGGCCGCCATGACGGCGAGCGCGGCGAGCAGCATCGGGGCAAGGCGTCGCATGGGGAGCAATCCTCCTCAACGGGGGGTGCTGCGAGTCAAAGCCCCGGTTTTCTAGGGGAGCCCTCTCCATGGGTCAAGCGCGCTGCCAGTCAGGCCCTCCTCCCACGTACCCTCCGTGCGGCGCGTCACGAGGAAGAAGACCCCACGCCCGAGGGCGGGCGAGCGTCCGGAGCACCCGTCCCACACCGCGCATGACGCGCCTGCGGGGGCGCCACGGCCCTGAGCCCCGCGAGGAAGGCTTTTCGCGGCGGAGTCGCCGCCACACGCCGGGCGGGGGCAAGCAGCCCCGTTGGGGGCAACCACGGGACCAAGCCCCTCGTGCGCGTGTCGCCATGGCACTGTTCATCCCCGGACCTGTTCCCACCTTCCGGTTGATGGAGAGGTGGACCGCGCCCTCCATCCAGCCAGCAGGAGGAGAGCCAGCCATGTTCCAGCGCAAGGATGTCAGGGAAGGAATGGCCGTACGCAGCATCGACAACGAGAAGCTCGGCAAGGTCTTCGCCATCGGCGACGACGCATTCCACATCGAGAGGGGTCTGTTCTTCCCGAAGGACTACCGGGTCGCCTTCTCGGAGGTCAGCGAGATTCGCGACGGGGAGGTGATTCTGAATCGGGGCAAGGAGGCCCTCCAGCAGGTCTCCGACGCCGAGCGCACCAAGGGCGCCGCCGGCACGGGCGTGGCGGCCGGGGCCATGGGCATGGCCTCCGAGCGGACCACGACGACGACGAAGGAGACCCGGGTACGCAACGGGGGCCCGGACATCTCCCGGGGCTCCGTCACGCCGCTGCCGACCGCCAACCTGGGCACGGACACCAACTACACGGCCAACATGCGGGGGGACACCGACCTCAGGAGGACCGACGCCCGCCTGGAGACCGACAAGCGCCTGGACAAGGACATGCGGCGGGACACCGAGGACATCCTCATCCCCGTCCACCGGGAGAAGCTGTCCGTGGCGAAGCGCGACACCCAGGCGGGCGAGCTGCGCGTCCACAAGGACGTCGTCGAGGAGGAGGAGATGGTGAAGGTCCCCCTGCGCCACGAGCGGGTCACCGTGGAGCGTCGGGCAGTGACGTCGGACAGGCCCGTGACGGGCGCGACGTACAAGGACGAGACCATCGTCGTCCCGCTCCATGCGGAAGAGGTGGACATCACCAAGCGCACGGTGCTCGACGAGGAGGTCGTCATCCACAAGGACGTCGTCGAGGAGGAGCGCCGCATCACCGAGAAGGTGCGCCACGAGAACGTGGACATCCGCACCGAGGGCGAGGTCGACGCGCCTCGCACGCTCAACGCCACCCCCGATGACCCGTCGCTGCGCCGCTCCTGAGGCGACGCCCGGGTCCAGGCCGCCCGAGCCCCTGCTCCTTCCCGGAGCGAGGCCGGGCGTCCCCTTCTTTCAGCGCGCGGCCTTCTTCTGGGGCGCGGGGCGAGGCTCCGTGTCGATGTCCTCCTGCGGGGGCATCGCTCCGGAGGTCGCCGCCGCCACCAACGGCGGCCGCCCGCCCGCCTCCGTGCGGTCCAGCCGGTTCAGCTCCCGCAGTCGGTCCGGGAAGTGCCGGGCCATCAGCCGCGCCAGCTCCGTGTCCTTGGAGGGCGTGACGACGTCCAGCAGCCGCTCCGCCATCTCCTGCGCGCTCGCGAAGCGCGCCGCGGGAGACTTGGCCAGCGCCACCTCCAGCACCTCCCACAGCGGGCGGGAGATGGTGTCGGGCCGCGTCAGGCGCTCGTCGCAGATGGCCTGCATGGAGACCAGCTCGTCGCCCCGGTCGAACGCGCGCCGCCCGGTGAGCGCCTCGTAGAGGATGAGGCCCATGGCGAACAAGTCGCTGCGCGCATCCAGCCGCTGCCCCCGGGCCTGCTCCGGTGACATGTACAGCGGCTTGCCCTTGACGATGCCCGGCAGCGTCATCGTCCGCTGCGCGCGGACCTTCGCCACGCCGAAGTCCAGCACCTTCACCTGGCCGTCGAAGCCCACCATCAGGTTGTGCGGGGACAAGTCCCGGTGCACCAGGTGCAACGGCTTGCCGTCCTCGCCCTTGAGCAGGTGGGCCGCGTGCAACCCGTTCAGCGCCTGCGCCACCACGGCCGCCGCCTGCTCGGGCGTCAGCGCCCCCTTGTGCGCGCGCAACAGCCGGTCCAGGTCCACGCCGCGCACCAGCTCCATGGCGATGAAGTACGCGCCCTGGGCCTCGCCGAAGTCGTAGACGTGGACGAGGTTGGGATGCGACAGCCGCAGGCCGATGCGCGCCTCGTCCAGGAACTGCTGGACGATGGCCGGGTCCGCCGTCAGGTGCGGGAGGATGCGCTTGAGGGCCACCAGCCGCCCCAGCCCCTCCGGGCCCCGCGCCCGCGCCACCAGCACCTGGGCCATGCCGCCCGTGCCCAGCGGCGTCAGCACCTCGTACTTGCCAATGCGCCCGCGCGGCACCGGCGTGTCGTCCAGCGACAGCTCGTCCAGCCGCTCCAGGGGCCCCTGCCCGTCCGTCAGCGCCAGGAAGGCCAGCACGGCGGTGTCCAACTGCTCGCCGATGGCCTCCACCAGCTTCATCACCAGCCCGCCGCCGTCCTCGAAGGCGCCGTCCACCGCCAGCCCCAGGCCGCCCAGCTCCAGCTTGCCCAGCTTCAGCCGGGTGCAGAACAGCATCCGCCCGTTCTTCAGCCGGTGAGGCCCTCGCCAGTTGGCGGCCTCGAAGACGTCCGCGCCCAATTCGCCCAGCACCCGCGTCAGCACCGGCCCGCGCGTGCCTCGCAGGGACACGAAGCCCGCGGGCGCGTGCACCATGCGCGCGCACTGCGTGAGGAAGACATCCAGCCCCGCGTCCAGCGTCAGGCCGCGCTGGAGGCAGTCCTCGAGGATGTCGTCCGACATCCGATGAACCGCCACCAGGCCGCGCAGGAACGCGACCTCTGTCTCCAACGAAGGGAATTCCACGGGCCCATTACACACCCGCACGAGCTTCCCCGGGTAGTCTGGGGTTGCCGCTAGACGCGCTCGCGGTCCTTCAAGGACACGCTACTGGACACCCGTTCGGAGGTGGCGGAGGGCAGCGGCAGGGCGCGGCGGTCGTCGATGAGGCCGTGGATCTCCAGCATGTGCTCCAGGTGGGCCACGCGCGCCTTCAGCATCGCCGTGTCCGGGTGCTGGCCAAGCTGGGCCTCGCGCAGCCGGATGAAGGCCTCCATCACCGGCTTGAGCGAGAAGCGCAGCGTCAACCCGAGAAAGGGGATGCCGACCGTCATCGCCACCACCGACGTAATCACCACGGCTTCGACTGGATCCATGACTCACGACCTCGGAACGGACAGGGGGTGACTCACCTACGCGGGAGGCGCGGAGATGATTGCACGCCCCCCCGTCCGGAATCCGGGGGTGCCCGTTCAGCTCGCCTGGCCGGTGTAGATGGCGTCGGCGATGCGGTAGGCGCTGCCCTCCAGCCGCTGGAAGGCCTCCTTGAGGGCCACCGCGTCGGAGGTGTTGAGCATGCCCTTGAGGCGCTCCAGGTCCGTGCGAATCTCCTCGCGGTCCTTCTCCGACAGGAGGCTGGCGTACTCCTCCAGGCTCTTCTCCGTCGTGTAGATGAGGCCGTCGGCGTTGTTGCGCAGCTCCGCCAGCTCCTTCTTCTTCTTGTCGTCGGTCGCGTGCGCCTGCGCGTCGGAAATCATCCCCTGGATTTCCGCCTCCGACAGACCGGAGTTGCTCACCACGCGCACCTGCTGGACCTTGCCGGTGCCCAAATCCTTGGCGCTGACGTGGACGATGCCGTTCGCGTCGATGTCGAAGGACACCTCAATCTGCGGCACGCCGCGCGGCGCCGGGGGGATGCCCACCAGCTCGAAGCGCGCCAGCGTCTTGTTGTCCGCCGCCATCTCGCGCTCGCCCTGGAGGACGTGCACGCTCACCAGCGGCTGGTTGTCCACCGCGGTGGAGAACACCTGGCTCTTCTTGCAGGGGATGGTGGTGTTCTTGTCGATGATCTTGGTGAAGACGCCGCCCGCCGTCTCCACGCCCAGCGACAGCGGCGTGACGTCCAGCAGGAGGACATCCTTCACCTCGCCCTTGAGCACGCCACCCTGGATGGCCGCGCCCACGGCGACGACTTCATCCGGGTTGATGCCCTTGTGCGGCTCCTTGCCGAAGAACTCCCGCACCTTCTGCTGCACGCGGGGCATGCGCGTCATGCCGCCGACCAGGAGCACCTGGTTGACGTGCTGCGCGCTCAGGCCCGCGTCCTTCAAGGCAATCTTGCAGGGCTCAATCGTGCGGTCGATGAGGTCCGCGACGAGCGCCTCGAACGTGGAGCGGTCCACCGTCTCCGTCAGGTGCTTGGGACCGGACGCATCCGCGGTGATGAACGGCAGGTTCACCTCCGTCTCCGGCGCGCTGGACAGCTCGTGCTTGGCGCGCTCGGCGGCCTCCTTGAGCCGCTGCAGCGCCATGCGGTCCTTGCGCAAGTCGAGCCCGTTGTTCTGCTCGGCGAAGCGCTTGGCCAGGTAGTCGATGAGCCGCTGGTCGAAGTCCTCGCCGCCCAGGAACGTGTCGCCGTTGGTGCTCTTCACCTCGAAGACGCCGGCGGTCAGCTCCAGGATGGAGATATCGAACGTGCCGCCGCCCAGGTCATAGACGGCGACGCGCTCGGTGCCGCCGTCCTTCACCTTGTCCAGGCCGTAGGCGAGCGCCGCCGCGGTGGGCTCGTTGATGATGCGCAGGACGTTGAGGCCGGCGATGCGGCCGGCGTCCTTGGTGGCCTGACGCTGGCTGTCGTTGAAGTAGGCGGGGACGGTGATGACCGCCTCGGTGACGGGCTCGCCGAGGTAGTCCTCCGCCGTCTGCTTCATCTTCATCAGGATGATGGCGGAGACCTCCGGCGGGCTGTGGCCCTTGCCGCGAATCTCCACCCACGCGTCGCCGTTGGGGCTGGTGGCCACCCGGAACGAGCTGACGCTGATGGCCTTCTTCGCCTCCGGCGAGTCGAACTTGCGGCCGATGAGCCGCTTCACCGCGAAGACGGTGTTCTCCGGATTGGTGATGGCCTGCCGCTTGGCAATCTGGCCCACCAGCCGCTCACCGGAGTCCGTGAAGCCCACCATCGAAGGCGTGGTGCGGCTGCCCTCGCTGTTGGGGATGACCACCGGCTCGCCGCCTTCCATGACGGCGACGCACGAGTTGGTCGTCCCGAGGTCGATTCCAATCACCTTGCCCATGATGCTTACTGACTCCCCCCGGAAGTGCTGTCCGACTGCGGCACGTGTGCCTCGGCGCGCGGCTCACCGTCCTGCGAGGACGGCGCCTCCACGGACTCGGGCGGCGTGGTTGATGGAGTCTCCACCGCGGACGCGGCTTCGACGACGGGCGCGGCCTCGGGGGCGCGCGCGACGACGACGAGGGCCGGACGCACCAGCCGCTCGTTGAGGAAGAAGCCGCGCACCACCTCGAAGGCCACGTGGCCTACGGGCACGTCCGCCGTCTCCACCTGCTGGATGGCCTCGTGCATGCGCGGGTCGAACGGCTGCCCCTTGGCGCTGAAGGACTTCACGCCGTGGCGCCCGAGCGCGTCCTCGAAGGACTTGCGCGTCATGGCCACGCCCTTCTGGAAGCTGTCGATGTCGGTGGATTTGGCCGCCGCCTCGAGCGCGCGGTCCAGGTTGTCCATCACCGGGAGCAGGTCCTTGAGCAGCTTCTCCGAGCCGAAGCGCTGGACCTCCTCCTTCTCCTTCTGCGCGCGCTTGCGGTAGTTCTCCAGGTCCGCGGCGGCGCGGACCATGCGGTCCTGCGCCTCCTTCGCGCGCTCGTGCGCCTCGCGCAGCCGGTCCATCGTTTCGCGGCCCTTGGCCTGGCTGAACTCGACTTGCGCCTTGAGCGATTCCACCTCCGCGCGCAGGGCGGCGAGCTCTTCGGCGGTCGCCGGAGTCGCCACGGGGTCGTCGGAAGTCACGGAAAGCTCGGGGGAAGCGGCGAGGTCCTCGTCAGAGGCGGCGGCCTGGGGGGCCTCCACCTCGATGACGGTCACCTCGTCATCCTCCATGCGACGCTCGACGCTGCGGACCGCCGCGTCGATGACGTCCTGCCCGATTTCCGCCTGGATGCTGTCCTTTTCGCTGGAGCCGGCCACGGCGCGCACTATCTCACGCGCCGCACACCGTTCCAACTGGCGGGAACGACTCACGGAATCCAGGCCTGCTGTTTGTGCGGGCCCGCTTCAGGCGGAGTGGAACTTCACGCTCAGGCGGTGGGCTTCTTGGCGCGGCCCATCGTCTTCTTGGAAGCTGGAGCAGCCTTCTTCGCCGCCCGCCCGCCCGCCTTCTTGGCGCGGCCAATGGACTTGGTGCCCGCGGCCTTCTTCGCGGCGCGGGGCTCTGCCTTCGGAGCCGGGGCCTCGGCGGCAGCGGCCTCCGCGGTGCTCGCGCGGGAGGAGGCCCCCTTGGCCTTCTTGCTGGCGGGGGGGCTGGCCGTCGCCTCGTCCTCCTGGTGGAAGGCGCGCTCCACGGCCCCTTCGACCTGGCGCACGGCGGTCTCAATCTTCTCCGCCGCCACCTTGGTGGTGCTGGCCGCCCAGGTGCGCAGCTGCTCCAGGCCTTCCTTCACCTTGGCCTGCTTGTCCGGGTCCTTCACCTCCTTGAGGAGGCGCTGCGCCTCGCCGCGAAGGTCTTCAGTCGTGCGCTTGAGCTCGTCACCGGTGCGCTTGAGGAACTCCATCAGCTGCTTGTCCCACTTCTCGGCCATTGAGCGTGTCCTCTCGTCGGGCGGCGGAAGAGCCCCCCATGGTTCCCGCGACTCGTGAATATGTCACGGACGACGCGGACGGCCATTGCCGTTCCAACGCGGCGCGCCTTCCGCCAGCTTTGTCCGTGTTGGGGGGTGTCATCGTCGCGCAACAGGGATTTGGCTAGAGTGTCTCGTTTCAAATGCGGGGCCCGGCCGAGGGCCTGACCTGTTGGAGCCACACCCATGTCTTTCGTCCGCGCCGCCGGGGCACTCGTCGTCCTGGCCTTCTTGAGCGCCTGTTCGGGAAGCAATCACAATGATCCCGCCGGGGGGCCCAAGTTCCCCACCACCGAGCTGGCCGACACCACGGTGGGCGCCACCTACGAGGTGCGCCTGACGGCGACGGGCGGCACCGCGCCGCTGAGCTACACACTGGAGACGGAGCCGCCCCCGGGCTTCTCCTTCTATTCGGCCGACGCGAGGCTGACCGGCCCCGCCAGCGCCTCCGGGGAGTTCTCCCTCCGGGTGAGCGTGCGGGACGTGGAGAAGAGCCAGGATTCCCACACGTACAGCCTGAAGGTGTGGCCCGCGCCGCTGCTCTCCAACACCGCGCCGCTCCCCGCGTTCACCGGCAACGGCTACACGCACACCTTCGGGGTGACGGGCGGGCGGCTCCCGCTGAAGTTCTCGGTGGTGGAGGGCTCACTGCCCTCGGGCCTGTCGCTGACGCAGGACGGCGAGGTGACGGGCGTGGCGGAGCTGACGGGCACGCAGACCTTCACCCTGCGGGTGGAGGACGCCAGCGGCGTGAGGGTGGAGGGCCGCTTCTCCCTGGAGGTGAAGACGGGCACGGGGGACCCGGACGGAGGACCGCCGACGAGCTTCCCCCTGTCGGTGGGCAACTGGAACATCGAGTGGTTCGGCTCGCCCACGGAGGACCCGGCGGACGACGCGCTCCAGATGGCCAACGTGACGACCGTGCTCACGGATACGAAGGTGGACGTGTGGGGCCTGGGGGAGATGGTCAGCACGGCGGAGTTCAACAGGCTGAAGTCCAACCTGGGCAACTACTCGGGCTTCCTGGCCAACGACCCCTCCGTGACGTCCGGCTCCAACTACTACTCGTTCAACGAGCAGAAGGTGGGCCTGCTCTACAGGACGGGGCTGGTGGAGGTGCGCCAGGCGCAAATCATCCTGGGCGAGTACGACTACGACTTCGCCAGCCGGCCGCCGCTGCGCGTGGACGTGCGCGTCACCCGGGGCAGCTCCAGCGTGGACCTGACGCTGCTGGTGCTGCACATGAAGGCCATGGCCACCGCGGACGACTACGCGCGGCGGCTCGCGGCGGGCCAGCACCTCAAGGAGTACCTGGACTTCAACCTGCCCACGCAGCGGGTGATGGTGGTGGGCGACTGGAACGACGACGTGGACGAGTCCACCACCACGAACCCCGGCACGGGGGGCCAGAAGTTCGACACGCCCTACCGCAACTTCGTGAACGACACGGAGCGCTACACCTTCGTCACCCAGGCCATGTCACTCGACGGAGTCGCCTCCACGGTGAGCTTCAGGACGTTCATCGACCACCAGCTCGTCAGCAACGAGATGCTGACGAACTACGTCCCCAACTCGGCGGCGGTGATTCGGCCGGCCATCTCCAGCTATGGCTCCACCACGTCGGACCACTACCCCATCGTCAGCCGCTACAACTTCGGGCAGGTGGTGGCGCGCACGCTGAAGCTCACCGCGCCCAACGGCGGCGAGTCGCTCAGCGCGGGCGACACGTTCAACATCACCTGGACGGCGGCCGGGGTGAACTCGGTGCGGCTGCAGTACTCATTGGATGACGGGCTCACGTGGACTGAAATCGCCGCGTCCGTGCCCGCGACGCCCGCCACGTACGCCTGGACGGTGCCCGCGATGGAGTCCTCCACGGCGCGGGTGCGCGTCAGCGATGCGCAGGACGCCACCGTCCTTGACGTGAGCGACGGCGTGTTCCTACTGAACCGGCAGGTGCCCACGCTGTTCATCAACGAGTACCTGCCCCATCCGAACAACGTCTCGGGGGGCACCACGGTGGACTTCGACAAGATGTTCGTGGAGGTCCGCAACACCGGCGCCACGGCCGTGGACCTGGGCGGCTACTCCATCCACGACGAGGAGTCGCGGCGAGGCGACAGGCCCGCGCGGCACGTCTTCCCCTCGGGGACGATGCTCCAGCCGGGCAAGGTCTACACCGTCTACTCCGGCGCGACGGCGGTGCCCTCGGGCGTGCCCGACGTGGCGTACGCCAACGGCGGCGACGGGCTGCGCTTCAACCGGGGCATCAACACGGGCAGCTCCGGCGACACCGCCTTCCTCGTCCGCCCGGACGGCTCCGAACAGGACAAGCACCGGTACGACAACGCCACCCAGGGCCTCTCCTACAACCGGAGCCCGGACGGAGCGGCCGACGGGAGCTGGGTGTTGCACAACACGCTGTCCTCCTCGGGCGCGTCTCCCGGCAAGCGCGTGGACGGCTCGGCGTTCTGAGCCGTCGGCGGTGAAGTCCGCTCGGCGCCACGCCGACCGTCCCTCACTCCTGAAGGAGACACGCCATGATGGAGACGCTCACGCTGTATCGCCCGGTGGGTCTCAAGGAGGCCCAGCTCGTCCTCGCCCGCGACTGTCGCGGCTTCCCGCCCCGGCTGCCGGACCAGCCCATCTTCTACCCGGTGATGAACGTGGACTACGCGCGCCAGATTGCTCGGGACTGGAACGCACCGGACCCGGGCTCGGGCCACGTGGGCTTCGTCACCGCCTTCGACGTGGAGGCCGCCTGGCTCGCTCGCTACCCCGTCAAGACGGTGGGCGCCCGGCAGCACCAGGAGCTGTGGGTGCCCGCCGAGGAGCTGGAGGCCTTCAACGCCCACCTCGTCGGCCCCATCCGCTTCATCGAGAGCTGGTACGGCCCGGACTACCAGGGGCCCTCTTCACCCCTGGGCTCCCTGGAGCCTCCTCCGGGCAAACCGGGCGGGCTTCCGGGGGGCTCCGGCCCCGCGTCCAAGGTGGGGCCGTAGGAAATAGTTCGGAGGCATAAGAGCGCGTCCCGACAACTATTTCCGGGACGCGCCGCAAGGAATCCGGTGCCTCTTCGTTGAGGTGGACAACCCATTTCGCGAGCAAGCTCCGTATCCCATTCAAGGGTGACGGCTGGCCGGGCATTGGGCCCGGGTCGGCTCGCGTGGGGTCGGAGAGACCGTGCTGCCAGGCAATGACCGTTCCGTCCTGGAGTCCTTCCGCCGTGGGGACTCATCCGTCCTCACGCAGGTGTACCGCGTCTATTCGCCGGAGGTGCTGCGCTACCTCTCGCGGCGCTTCTCCGTGGGCGCGGACGGAGGGGCCACGCGCACCGTGTCCCTGTCCGCGCTGGACTTGGACGCGGCCCATCAGGAGACCTTCGTGCGCGCGTTTCGCCCCAACATGCGGCAGGCCTATGACGGCGTGAGGCCGTACCTGGGGTTCCTGCTGACGGTGGCGCGCTCGACGGCCATCGACCTGATGCGCGCGTCGGGGCGGGTGTCGCGGGAGGCCGTGTCGCTGGACGAAGCACCGGAGCTGAGCCAGCTGCCCAACGAGGGGCGCAGCCCGGAGGAAGAGGCGCTCGGCACCGAGGTCCGGACGCTGGTGCGCCGCTTCCTGGAGACGCAGTCCGAGGAAGGTCGTGCCCTGGCGCAGCTCCGGTTCGTGGAGGGGCTGTCCCAGGAAGCCGCCGCCGAGAAGCTCCGACTCACCCGAGGCGAGGTCCGCGTGCGCGAGCGACGACTGCGCACGCAGTTCACCGAACACCTGAAGTCCTCGGGCTGGCTGGACACGGCGGCCGAGCCTGGGCGCATGGAGCTGGGCGTCATCCTGGCCACCCTGGCCCTGTGCGCAATAGGGAGCATCCCATCATGAGGTGGTACGAGCGACACATCGACGCCAGCCTGCCGCGCTGGGCCCAGGGAGAGCTGCCCCCGCCCCAGGCCGCCCGCCTGCTGCGCCACGCCCACGTCTGCCACCGGTGCGGCCCGCTCTACGAACGCTGGGCCCAGGCCCATCGCGCCTTGGAAGACGCGCTGGACGCGCCCTCCTCCATGGAGCGGCTCGCGCTGACGGAAGGTGGACTGGAAGCGGCGCTCGCGGCGGCGGAGCCCGTGGCCACGCCCTCGCGGTGGCCGTCGATGGTGGCGCTCGCGGGCGCGCTGACGGCGGTCGTCGCCGCCATGGTGCTGTCGCCCGCCCTGACCGATGAGTTCCGCGCCCGGGGCCTGGGCACCCCACCTCCTGGCGTGGCGCTGCGCATCTTCTGCGCCACTCCGGGCCAGCCGCTCAGGGAGCTGCACTCGGGTGAGGCCTGTCCGGCCGGCGCCATGCTGGCCTTCGCGGCGGGCGGGCAGGCGCCGTACACGCATATCGCCGTCCAGGTGAGGGGCACGCAGCGCGCCCAGCTCACCGCGGGTCCCTTCGCGTTGTCCGGCGCGCCAGGCAAGGAGGCGCCCCTGGAGCTGACGGTGCCGCTTCCGGAGACGGTGGGTGAGGCGGAGGTGACCGCGGCGTTCGCCGACAGCCCGTCCGCGGCCCTGGCGGCCTTGCGTGGGGAGGAGACCGGGGGGGCAGTGGTGCTCAAGCAGGCGCTGAGGGTAGAGGAAGGGCCATGAACAAACTGGGAGTGCTCCTCGGGGTCGCCGCGCTTTTCGCCGCTCGCGACGCCTCGGCGGAAGCCCTGGTCCGCCGAGCGCTTGTGATTGCCCACAACGGCAGCGACGACCCGTCGCTGCCCGCGCTGCGTTTCGCGGACGATGACGGCGTGCTGTGGGCGGAGACCCTCCAGCGGCTGGGCGTGGAGACGACGCTGCTGGTGGACCCGGACGCCGCCACGCTCGCGGGAGGACGGCCGGTGCTCGCGGGCGCGCGCCCGCCCACGCCCGACGAGGTGAAGCGCGAGGTGGCCCGCCTGCGCGCCGCGAGCCTCGCCGACGACGAAGCCGGCCGCGAGACGGACGTGCTCGTGGTGTACGTGGGCCACGGCAACACGGATGAAGCCGGCCGCGCCTACTTCACCCTGGCGGGAGGCCGGCTGGACAAGTCGAGCCTCTACGCGGACGTGGTGGACCCGATGGGCGCCGACTACGTGCACCTCATCGTCGACGCCTGCCGCGCCTCCGGCGTCGTGGGGAGCCGGGGCGGGCAGACGGACTCCGCGGTGCTGGCGGAGCTGCGCGGCATGCTCGCGCGCGAGCAGCTGGCCACCCGGCCCTCCGTGGGCGCCGTCTTCGCGGAGAGCGACGACGGGGAGACGCACGAGTGGTCCCGCATCCGCGCGGGCGTCTTCAGCCACGTGGCGCGCTCGGGGCTCCTGGGCGCCGCGGACATCAACGGCGACGGCCAGGTGGAGTACAGCGAGCTGGGCGCGTTCGTCTCCGCGTCGCTGCAGGGCGTGAAGGGCCTGCCCGCGCGGCTGAGCATCCACGCCTTCGCGCCCACCGGCGCGCCCCGCCGGCCGCTCGTCGGACAGGCCCCCAGCGGTCCCAGCATCGCGCTGTCCACCGGCTTCGGGCACTCGCGCCTCTCCGTGGAGGACGCGGACGGACGGCGCCTGGCGGACGTGCGGCGCTCCGAGGACCAGTACGTGATGCTGCGGCTGCCGGAGCGCGAGGTGTACTGGCTGCGCACGCCCACCAGCGAGGCCCGCGTCACGCTGGCGGAGCTGTCCCAGGATTTGCTGCCGGAGCTCAAGCCGCGCGAGCTGCAGGAGCGCGGTCCCGCCGAGGAGGCCCTGCGCCGCGGCCTGTTCGCCATGCCGCTCGACAAGGACTTCTATGACCAGTACGTGGCCGCCGCGGGGCTGGTGCCGGTGGACTTCTCCCGCGCCTTTCCTCCGGCCGCGGGCGGCGACTTCGTGTCCCGGCGGTTCGCGAGGTCCAGCCCCTCCCCCTTGTCGTCGTGGGAGGTGGGCCTGCTGGGGCACCAGGCTCCGCTGGGGCTGAGCGCGTTCTCCACCGGCCCGAGCCTCTCCTGGCGCAGCGACACCCAGCCGCACCTGTACTACGGCGCGCGCGCGTCCTACTCCCTGATGCCGGTGGCGTTCGAGGGCATCCGCACGCACCGCGCCACGGTGCAGGGGCTCCTGGGCCTGAGGGATGGAGTGCGCACGCCGCTGTTCCTGGAGGCGGGGCTCGGCTGGGGCGTGCTGGGCGTGACGTCGCCGACCAAGCGCATGGGGGACCCGACCCTGCTGACGACGCACGCGGCGGCGGGCGTGGCGGGGCGGCTCCTCGGGCTGAAGCTGAGACTGGCGGCCACGGTCGCCGCGGACCGCGTCACGTTGGACGGTGACGACCAGTGGGACCGGATGTTCGGCCTGGAGCTGGCGCTGAGGCGCTGACGGCGTCCGGACCAGGGGAAGAGCGCTCGTGATGCGATGTCTCTGGATGACGCTGCTGGTGCTGGCCTCGGGCTGTGATGCAATCGACCTGGGCATCTTCCAACACAAGCCCCTGTCCCGCTTCGAGGCCGAGCCCCCCGGTGACAACTGCGAGCACGGCGGACGGCGCACGCTCACGGGCCTGGACACGAACAGCGACGGCGTCCTGGACGACACCGAGGTGCACACCACCGACTACGACTGCACCCCGGCGCCCCGGGCTCTGGTGGTGACGCAGACGCTCTCTCCGGGGACGCCGTGTCCGCTGGGCGGTCAGCGCTTTCGCGCGGGCCTGGACCTGGATGACAACGGGCTGCTGGAGGACTCGGAGGTCACCCAGGAGGTCGTCACCTGTCGGGATGCCACGGCGGTGGTGTACCGCGTGAGCGACGTGGACGCTTATCCCCTCGCGTGCGACGAGGGGACCTCCCTCGTGGAGGCGGGGCTGGACCTGGATGGCGATGGAGCGCTGGGCGACGCGGAGCGCCGCGCGCAGGCCGCTGTCTGCGCTCACGCGTCGACGGTCCGCGTGCGCCTGCAAACCGAGCCCCCTGGAGCCCGCTGCGCCTCAGGCGGCACGCGCCTCAACGTGGGCACCGACGCGGACGGCAACGGGACGCTCGAGGACTCGGAGGTGGCCGCGCGCACGTACGTGTGCCACTCGACGAACACGTTCACCGGCAACTACTTCCTGCGCAACACGGTGGACCTGGAGGTGCTGCGCTCGTTCTCCCGCATCGAAGGCTCGCTGAGCATCCAGGACACCCCGCTGCCCGAAATCCTCCTGCCCTCGCTGGTCGCGGTGGAGGGCCCGCTGTACGTGGGCGGCAACACGGCCCTGAAGCGCCTGGAGTTGAACGGACTGAGCTTCGTGGGGGGCGGCGTTGACGTCTACTTCAACCCGGAGCTGGAGACGCTGAAGCTCGGAGACTCGACGGAGCAGGGCGTCGTGTGGGTGGAGGGGGGGCTCTCCCTGCAGCAGAACTCCAAGCTCGCGAGCCTGGATGGAATGAAGACCGTGCGGCCCCGGGGCAACCTGTCCTTGTTCGACAACGACGCGCTCACCGCCTCGTCCTCGTGGCACCTCACGGAGCTTCCCGGCTCGCTCGACATCATCGGCAACGAGCAGCTGACCCGGCTGCCCTTCCGGGAGCTGCTGCGCGTGGGCGGCTCCGTCGCCATCAGCGAGAACCCGGCGCTGACCGAGCTGGACCTCGCTCGACTGGAGACGGTGGGCAACACCCTCACGCTCTACCTCAACAACTCGCTGACCGACCTGTCGGGCATGCCCGTGCTCCGGACGATTCAGGAGGGCATGTTCGTGATGAACAACGACGCGCTGGCCTCCACGTCGGGCATGGGAGAGCTGCGCAGCGTGGGCTGGATGTACCTCACCGACAACGACGTCCTGACGGCGTGCGACTTCCCACGGCTGACGTCCGTCCACGAGCGGCTGGAGCTGGCGCTCAACAAGGCGATGACTCGCGTGGGGAACTTCCCGGCCCTGTCCTCCCTCCCGCGCCTGATGCTCGCGGAGAACGCCTTGCTGAACGACGTGTCGGGGCTGGGCAACCTCGGGAGCATCGGAGAGCTCTGGGTGACGCAGAACGCGGCGCTCAGGCACCTGGACGGGCTGACCCACCTCAAGTCCCTGACGAAGCTCAGGGTGGAGTCCAACCCCGCGCTCCAGCGGCTCGGATTGGACGGCCTCCAGGAAGTCCGCCTCACGCTGGACATCGTCGGGAACACGGCGCTGCCCACGTGTCTGGCCAACGCCTTCGCGGACCGGGTGTTCACCGGGACGGAGAAGAACATCCAGGGCAACGACGACACGGCCCCCTGCGCGCCTCCGGTGCTTCCTCGATGACACCTGCCATGAGAGGGGTCTGGCTGCTGGCCCTGCTTCCCTGGGTGACGGGCTGCGAAGCCCTCCGCTTGAAGGAGCTGCTCAAGCAATTCCCCCCGCTGTCGCGCACCGTCACGGAGCCTCCCGGTGAGCGCTGTCCGCTGGGGGGACAGGTGGTGTTCGTGGGCATGGACACCAACACGAACGACGTGCTCGACGACGACGAGGTGACGAGCACCCAGGTCCACTGCCACACCTCCACCCGGCCCACGGTGCTGGTCATCGTGGAGCCGGTGCCCTTCGGGACGCGCTGCCTGGGAGGCGGTCAGGTCACCCGAGCCGGGCGAGACTCGAACGGCAACGGCACCCTGGAAGCGGAGGAGGTCGACCGCGAGGTGTACTCCTGCTGGAGCGTCACCGACGCGCCCGTCCTCTCACGAGTGCGCGTCCCCTCGCCTCCCCTCGTCGCCTGTCCCGAGCCCACCACGCACATCCTCGTCGACGCGGGACCCGACGAGAACGGAGACAAGAACCTCGACGATGGCGAGGTGAGGACCACCCTCAACCTCTGCGCCCAGGAGCCGCTGCTGCTGGTGGAGCTGGACTGGGAGCCTCCCGGTGAGCGCTGCGCGGCGGGAGGCACGCGCCTCCTCGCGGGCATGGACCGGAACGCCGACAGGCAACTGGACGCACCGGAGGTCCTCGCCTCCAACGCCCTCTGCAGGGGCGGGTACACCTTCGAGGGCGACATCCTGGTCCAGAGCGACACGGACCTCGCCGTGCTCCAGGGCATCGGCCGCATCCGAGGCGCCCTCATCTTCCTCAACGGAAGTCCGTCCCTGACGCAGGCGAAGCTGCCCTCGCTGGAGGTCGTCGACGGCGCCTTCATCATCGAGAGCAATCCCTTCCTCACGCGGCTGGAGATTCCCGCGCTGCGCTTCGTCGGCGAGGGGATGACGATTCACGGCAACGCCGCACTGGAGACGCTGACGGTCGGCGGAGCCGGAGCCGGATGGCTGTGGGTGTCCCGGGACCTGACCGTCGAGAACAACCCCCGGCTGACGAGCCTGGAGGGACTGCGGTCCGTCGTGCCTCGTCGCAGTGTCCAGGTGAAGGGGAACACCGCGCTCACCCATGCGCTCAATGACCAGGGCCTCCACTCCATCGCGTTCCTCGAAGGGTCGCTGAGCATCTCCTCCAATGGCGCGCTGGCGAGGCTGCCCCTGAGCAACCTGGTGCGGGTGAACGGAGACGTGGTCATCGAGGGCAACGCCAGCCTGGCGACGCTCGGGGGGACGCGGCTGGAATCCATTGGCGGAGACCTGCTGGTGAAGGGCAACCCCCTGCTGCCGAGCCTCGCGGGCCTGTCGTTGCTCCAGGTCGTCTCCGGCGAGCTGCAGGTGAGGGAGAACGCGGGGATGCTCACCTCCGACGGCCTGTCTTCGCTCTGGCATGCCGGGAGCCTCTTCTTCGTCCGCAACGACGCGATGAGGGTGTGGGGGAACATGACCAGCCTCCGGAGCGTGGAGACGGGCATCTCGGTGGACGCCAACGCGAAGCTGGAGACCATCGGCTCCATGATTTCGCTCGTGAACGGGCCCTGGCTCGCGCTCTCCGGCAACCCCAAGCTGACCGCGCTGCATGGGCTGGGGAACCTGGAGCAGTTGCGCGGCTTCTCGGTCAACGACTGCGACTCGCTCACCACGTTGAACGAGCTGACGAAGCTGCGCACCATCGACACGCTGATGGTGGAGGACAACGCCCACCTGACCCAACTGGGCCTGGATTCGGTGCGGCAGGTGTCCAGCTATCTGGCCGCCCGGCGCAACCCGAGGCTTCCCACCTGCCAGGTCCAGGCGTTCGCCGGACGGGTCTACACGGGCCGCCCCGACCTGCTCTACGTGGAAGGCAACGACGACCAGGCTCCCTGTCCATGAGTCCGCACGACGGGAGCAGCACGCGCGCTGGGAAGCGACGTGGGGGACGCAAGATGCGATGGACCTGGGCCGTGGCGCTGCTCCTGCTGGGCGGCTGCGATGTGATTCGCTTCGACGACTTCGTCAAACAGCATGCAATCATCACCCGCACGGAGCCGGAGCCTCCCGGTGACACCTGCGCGCATGGCGGGCACGCGGTGCTCGTGGGCGAAGACAAGAATGACGATGGCCAGTTGTCCGAGGACGAGGTGACGGCGACCGAGTACGTCTGCGCCACGACCTTCCCGGGAGTGCTGGTGCGCACGCGGTCCGTGGCTCCGGGCAAGACGTGTCCCGCCGGAGGACATGTCACCCAGGCGGGAGTCGACGTCAATGGGAACGGCATCCTGGAGGAGGGCGAAATCACCCGGGAGGCGACCGGCTGCCTGGAGCCCGCGCCCGTGCTGTCCGCGGTCGTCCTGCTGGGAGTTCGCGAAGAGAGCGAGTGCGGCAGCCGGGCTGTCTACGCGGTGGAGTCCGGGGCGGACCTGAACGCGAACGGAGCGCTCGACGACGACGAGGTCCGGGCCTCGAGCCGGTTCTGCGAATCGACGGCGCGCATCCTGATGCGTCAGGTGGAAGAGTCTCCTGGTGTGAACTGCCTGTCCGGAGGGACCGCCGTCATCTCCGGCGAAGATTCGAACCAGGACAACGTGCTGCAGGAGGGCGAGGTCTTCGGCACCGCGTACGTCTGTCAGCCCGCCGCCACCTACGACGGCACCTACGAGCTGAGGACCGAGTCGGACCTCGCGGCGCTCCAGAATATCTCCCGCATCCGAGGCGGGCTGGTCATCGCCTCTCCCGGCATCCCGGAGGTCGTCCTTCCCGGGCTGGAGTCCGTGGAAGGTCCCCTGCTCATCGCGGGAAACCCGATGATGCTCTTCGTGTCGCTGCCGGCCCTCCGCTACGTCCGGGACGACGTGACGGTCTCCGACAACGCACGGTTGACCGACGTGGTCCTCGGCCCTCTCGCCTCGCCTCCACGCCAGCCCCTGCTCGTGGGCGGGTCCCTGAAAATCGAGCGGAACGCGTCGTTGACCCACTTGAATCGCATGAGCTCCGTCATGCCACGCGCGAGCCTCACGTTGATTCAGAACCGCTTCCTGCAGGAGGTGAGCGACTTCCCGTTCGTGGACAGCCTCTCGGGTGACGTGCGCATCGAGAACAACTCGCAGCTGTCCCGGCTGCCCCTCTCCCAGCTCACCCATGTCGGTGGCTCTCTCGAAGTCCTCGACAACAGAGCCCTCGAATCGCTCACCGGGTTGCAGAAGCTCAAGACCGTCGGGCACACGCTCCTCATCACCGGGAACACCGTCTTGTCGACGATGCTGGGGCTGGAGCAGCTCGTCTCCGTCGGGACGCAATTCGAGGTCAGCGACAACCCGGCGCTGCACACCTTCGCCCTGCCTCGCCTGGAGTCCACGGGGGAGCTCGTCGTCGAAGGCAACCTGGGGCTGAAGACCGTGGGCCCCCTGCCCCTGTTGAAAGACACCGGCTTCATGTTCGCCCTCTCCTCCAACCCGGAGCTGGAGTCGCTCACGGGGCTGGGGCGATTGCGGAGCTTGCAAGGCGGCCTGCACATTCGCAGCAATGCGAAGCTCAAGGACTTGTCCGCCTTCGCGGCGCTGGAGTCCGTGGACCATCTGAACGTGGAAGAGAACCGCGTGCTGGCCAGCCTGAACGGGTTGCACCACGTCCGTGCGATGGACGCGCTGACCCTGCGGGACAATCCGCTCCTCGTCGAGCTCAAGCTCGACTCGCTGGAGGTGGTCCGGGGAAGCTTCTCGGTCCACAGCAACCCGAAGCTGCCCAACTGTCACGCCGTCGCGCTGGCGGAGGCCGTCCACACCGGCCCGCTGGACGAGCGCTTCGTGGGCTCCAACGACGACACCTCCCCTCTCTGCCCCCCGCCGTAGGCCCGCCTCGCGAGCGCTCGCTGAGGCCCGGGCTCCAAGCAGTCCACACAGGGCCCGTCCCCTCGCCTGGAGCACCCGACCGTGACGATGCGTTCTCTCCCAGAGGGGGAGCGAACCGCATGGCCAAGCCCGTCATCCTCGCGGTGGACGACGACACGGAAGTGCTGCGCGCGGTGGAGCGCGACTTGCGGCGACAGTACGGCCGCGAGTACCGCGTGCTGAGCGCGGACCGGGGTGAGTCCGCGCTGGAGACGGTGCGGCAGCTGCGGCTGCGCGGAGACCCCATCGCGCTCTTCCTGGTGGACCAGCGCATGCCGGGCATGTCAGGCGTGGAGTTCCTGGAGCAGGCCAAGACGCTCTACGACGAGGCCCGGCGCGTGCTGCTCACCGCCTACGCCGACACGCAGGCCGCCATCCACGCCATCAACGAGGTGCGGCTGGACCACTACCTGCTCAAGCCGTGGGAGCCTCCCGAGGAGCGCCTCTACCCGGTGCTGACGGACCTGCTGGAGGAGTGGTGGGCCCACCACCCGCCGACCTTCGAGGGCATCCGCGTGCTGGGCAACCGCTGGGCACCCCGCTCCCACGCGCTGCGAGACTTCCTGGGCAGCAACCAGGTGCCCTACCAGTGGCTCGACGTGGAGGTCAGCGACGAGGGCCGACTGCTGCTCGCCCAGGCCGGCGGCGCGGCCGTGGAGAAGCTGCCCCTGGTCCTCTTCCCGGATGGCACGCGGCTGATGGGCCCCTCCACGCTGGAGGTGGCCGAGCGAATCGGCCTGAAGGTCCGCGCCACCAAGCCCTTCTACGATTTGGTCATCATCGGCGGAGGTCCCGCGGGGCTCGCCGCCGCCGTGTACGGCGCGTCCGAGGGCCTGAGCACCGTCATGGTGGAGCGCAGCGCGCCGGGAGGGCAGGCGGGCACCAGCTCGCGCATTGAAAACTACCTGGGCTTCCCCGCGGGCCTGAGCGGCGCGGACCTGGCGCGGCGCGCGGTGGCGCAGGCGGCGCGCTTCGGCGTTGAAATCCTCACACCCCAGGAGGTGAGCGGCCTGCGCGTGGAGGACCCGTACCGCATCGTCACCCTGGCGGACGGGACGGAGCTGAGCTGTCACGCGCTGCTGCTCGCCATGGGCGTGCAGTGGAAGAAGCTGGAGACGCCCGGCATGGAGGCGCTCACCGGCGCGGGCGTCTACTACGGCTCGTCGCGCACGGAGGCCGTGTCCTGCAAGCAGGAGGACGTCTACATCATCGGCGGCGCCAACTCGGCAGGACAGGCCGCGCTCTACTTCGCGCAGTTCGCGCGTCAGGTGACGCTGGTGGTGCGCGGCGACTCGCTGGAGCGAGGCATGTCCCACTACCTCGTCGAGCAGGTGCGCTCCCTGCCCAACGTCACCGTGCTGCTCGACACGGAAGTCACGCGCGTGGAGGGAGGCGCGCATCTAGAGAACGTCACCCTGGCCACGCGGGGACAGCCCGAGCGCACCGTGCCCGCCAGCACGCTGTTCGTCATGATTGGCGCCGTGCCCCGGACGGAGTGGCTGGACGGCCTGGTGGCCCGGGACGCGCGCGGCTACGTCCTCACGGGCCCCGACCTGATGCCGGGAGGCCAGCGCCCCAAGGGCTGGAAGCCGGACCGTCCCCCGTTCCTTCTGGAGACGAGCGTGCCGGGCATCTTCGCCGCGGGTGACGTGCGCCATGCCTCCATCAAGCGCGTGGCGTCCGGCGTGGGCGAGGGCTCCATCGCCATCTCCTTCATCCACCAATACCTGAGTGAGGTGTGACGTGTCGGCGGACGTGAAGGAGCCGCAGGAGCGGCTGCGATGTCTGGAAGGCACGCTGCTGCGCCAGGAGAAGCTGGCCGCGCTCGGGCGTCATGCGGCGGGGCTCGCACACGAGATGAACAACCCCGCCTCCGCGGGCCGCCGCGCCACCGAGCAGCTCACCCTCGCCATGGACGCGCAGGAGGACCTGTCGCTGGCGCTGGAGCGCTGGAAGCTGACGGAGGCCCAGCGCCTGCTGCTCCTGCGCACCTGCCGACAGAGCCAGGGCCGGGGCGCCACCCGGGACATGGACCCGCTGACGCGCGGTGACGCGGAGGACGCGCTCGCGACGTGGATGGATGCGCGCGGCGTGGTGAACGCGTGGGATTTGGCCCCCACGCTGCTGGACGCGGCCATCGGCCAGGAGAAGCTGGAGGCGCTTGCCCAGGCGCTCCCCGCGGACGCGCTGCCGGACTCGCTCGCGTGGCTGGAGGCGCTGGTGCGCACGCGCGCGCTGCTCGCGGAGGTGAAGCAGAGCACCACACGCCTGTCGGAGCTGGCCGGCGCGGTGAAGTCCTACACCCACGCGGGCAAGGAGCAGCCCGAGCCCGTGGACGTGCACGAGGGCCTGGAGAACACGCTGCTGCTGCTCAACTACAAGCTGAAGCACGGCGTCGAGGTGAAGCGCGAGTACGACCGCGAGCTGCCGCGCGTCCAGGCCCTGCCCGGCATGCTGAACCACGTGTGGACCAACCTCGTCGACAACGCCATCGACGCCATGGGCGGCAAGGGCCACCTCACCGTGCGCACCGCGAAGGACGGCGGCTTCCTGCTCGTGGAGGTGGTGGACGACGGGCCTGGCGTCCCGCCCGATTTGCTGCCGCGCATCTGGGAGCCCTTCTTCACCACCAAGCCCATGGGGCATGGCACCGGACTCGGCCTGGACATCACCCGCCGCGTCGTCGTGGACCGGCATCACGGCGACGTGCGCGTGGAGTCGAAGCCCGGGCGCACGGCCTTCCAGGTGAGGCTGCCGCTGGACGCGCCCCCGTCGGCGTAGGAGCTACGCGCCGCGCAGCGCCTCCACCTCCGGGGGCTGTCGTGGCGTGGACTCGGACATACGCGGTCGCGCGGGCTCGGGGATGAAGGCCCCGTCGAGTTCCAGGGGCAGTCGGACGCGAAAGCGCGTCTCGCCGGGCCGCGAGGTGACGACCACTTCTCCCCGGTGCAGGAGGGACACGACGCGGTGGGTGATGCTCAGCCCCAAACCCGTGCCCTCACCCACGCCCTTGGTGGTGAAGAACGGGTCGAAGACGCGGGGCAGGATTTCCTCGGGGATGCCGGGCCCGTCGTCCACCACCTCCACCACCACGTGGTCCCCGTCGCCGCGCGTGCGCAGCGTCAGCGTTCCCCCGCCGTTCTGTTTGATGGCGTCGGCCGCGTTCTCGATGAGGCTGGTCCACACCTGGTTCAGCTCGGTGCCATAGGCGGTGATGGGCGGCAGGCTCCTGTCGTAGTCCCGCTCCACCTGCACCCCGCGCAGCCGATGCGCCAGCACGGCCAGGGTGCTCTCCAGGCCGTCATGTACGTCCACGCGCTGCAGCGGCGCTTCATCCAGGTACGTGTACGCCCGGGCCGCGTTCACCAGCGCGGCGATGCGTCCCCCTGCCTGCCCCACCTCGTCGAGCAACACCGAGATTCCACGCGTCGCGGCCACCCAGCGCAGCGTGCCCCTCAGCACCTCGCCCTCCAGCGGCTCCAGCTCCCGCTCCAGTCGCTCGAGCGACAGGCCCGCCTCCACCAGCTCCGGCGCCAGCACCCACGCGTCCTCCACGCCACGCGCGCCCAGCCACCGGGCCAGCGCGTCCTCCGCGTCGCCGCGGTCCAGGGGACTGCGGCTGACGGGCTCCAGCGTGGCGCGAGACTCCAACGCCCGCACCTGGGGCTCGGACAGCGTGCGGCAGTCCAGGGACAGCGCCAGCGAGGGCAGCTCACCCAGCCGCTCTCCCAATTCGCGCACGCCGCGCATCACCGCCGAAGCGGGGTTGTTCAGCTCATGGGCCAGCCCCGCCGCCAGCGTTCCGAGCGACGCCAGCTTCTCCTGCTGGAGCGAGATGGACTGGAGCGTCTTCATGCGCTCGGCCATCGTCCGGAGAATCTCCCGGTTCGCGGTGGGACACTCCGCGAGCATCCGCCAGAAGGCCTGGTGGCTGAGCCGCACCAGGCGGCAGCGCGACATGGCGCGGCTGCTGGCGAGGAAGCGCTGGCCGAGCAGCAGCGGCACCTCTCCGAAGAACTCGCCGCCGCGGAACACGGAGACCAGCATCTCCACGCCGCCAATCGTCCGGGTGATGCGCAGCTCTCCCTCCAGGATGAGGAAGAAGGCGGCGGGCTCTCCCTCGCGGCCCAGCCACTCCTGGGGCTGGAGTTCCAGGTACGAGGATTCGCCGCGCAGCCGCTCTGCCTCCTCGGCGTCCACGTCGGTGAAGAGGGAGACGGTGCGCAGGTCCGCCAGGAAGACAGCCGCCGGGTCCTCCTCTCCCGCTCGCGCCGATGCGGGCGGAGGGCCGATGGGCGACAGGTCCTGGGCCTCCGTGCGTGGAGGGGGAGCGGCATGCGGCTCCATGCGGAGTTCCTTCCAGCAAGGGTTCCCCCAACATTGCGTCCCACGGGCGACTCCCGCTTGCGCGCGCGCTCCGTCGTCCGCCACCCTGCCGGACATGCGGCGACCGGGAGCCGGGCGGACAGGCGCAGGCTGCCTGCTCCCTGTCGCGAAAAAGCCACCCCACGGGTCCGAAGGCGCCGGGCGCCTACAGTCCTTGCATCCCAGAGTCCATGTCGATTCCGGGTCCATGGGGTCAACCTGAGATGGACACCCTTCCTCGGACCCAGGCAGCATCCGAAGGGACATGGGAAGCGAGGACATCGTCACAGCGCTGCGCCGGGTACCGTTGTTTTCCCGGCTGGGCGACGAGCAGCTCCACTGGGTGGCCAGTCACGGGCGCCAGCTTCACTTCGCCGCCGGGACCCGGGTCGCCGCGCAGGGAGACCCCGCCGACGGCCTGTCCGTCATCCTCGAAGGGCGCACGGTGTGGTCCCGCCGCGTGGGAGACCAGGATGCGCCCACGGGCGCGCTGGAGGCGGGCGACATCTTCGGCGAGCTGATCCTCTTCCTGAACTCCCCCTACCCCACCACCGGCCACGCGCAGACGGAGGTGCGCCTGCTGCGGCTGGAGCCCGCCGCCTTCTGGGAGCTGCTGCGACTGGCTCCCTCGTTGGGACGGGGGCTGATGGAGGTCGCCGCCCAGCGCACCCAGCCGCAGGAGGTGGTGTCCACGCAGCAGCCCGGGCCGGCGACGCCGGGGCAGATGGTGGCGGGGCTGGCGCCGGAGCTGGGCAACCCGGCGACGGCGGCGAACCGGAGCGCGATGCGGCTGCGCGACACGCTGCGGCTGGTGTCCGCGCGGGCCATGGCGCTGGGACAGCACGGCCTGTCCTCGGCGCAGCGTGGCGCGTTGCTCGCGCTGCCTCGGGAGGCCGCCGACCGGGGCCGGGCCACTCCCGCGCTGGAGCCGCTCGCGCGGACGCGGCGCGAGGAGGAGGTGGGCACGTGGCTGGAGCTTCGCGGCATGTCGGACGCGTGGGACGTCGCGCCCGCGCTGGTGGCCTCCGGGCTGGACGTGGACTGGCTGGACTCGGTGGCGCGCCGGGTGGGCGAGGCGCTGCTGCGGGACACGCTCTCCTGGCTGGTGGCCGCGGTGAGCGGCGACGTGCTGCTGGCGGAGGTCGAGCGCGGCAGCGCCCGCGTCTCCTCGCTCGTCGAGGGAGTGAAGGCGTACAGCTTCATCGACCGGAGGCCCGCCACGGAGGTCGACGTGCACGACGGCCTGGAGAACGCGCTGGTCGCGCTGCGCCACCGCCTGGAGGGCGGCCACGTCACCGTGGAGCGGCAGTTCGAGCGGGAGGCACCGAAGCTGCGCGCGGAGGGTGCCGCGCTGGACGAGGTCTGGACGCAGCTGGTGCTGAACGCGCTGGAGGCGCTGGGTGAGCGCGGCGGGACGCTGAAGCTGCGCACCTGGACGGAGGCCGGGCAGGTGGTGGCGGAGGTCGCGGACGACGGGCCTGGGATTCCCAGGGACTTGATGCCGCGCATCTTCGAGCCCTTCTTCAGCACGAAGCCGAACGCGGCGGGGCTGGGGTTGGACATCAGCCGGCGCATCGTCGAGCGGCACGGCGGCGACGTGCGCGTGCTCTCCGAGCCGGGGCACACGCGGGTGCAGGTGCGGCTGCCCGCGTAGCGCTGCTCCAGGTGGGTGTCCTGCGCAATACGCGCGGAGCATCCACCGGGAGACGGAAGCCCTGTCCTCGACGCTCGCGAGCGTCGTGCCGTGCACGCCCGTGGGGACTCCCCCCTGGTTCGCGGAGGGCCACGCGGGTGGAGTGCTCTCCAGTCAGGGGGGCACCTCATGTCCGGCGAAATCCAGGGCGCCTGGTTCAAGGCCATTCTCGGCGCGATGACGGCGGCGTCTTCGCGCTTTCCGGCGCACCAGCGCACCATCAACAGCATGCGTGAAGACACGTGGTACGCGTGGGAGGACTACGTGCGCATGACGGCGGAGCTGCACGTGGCGCTGGGAGACCGGGCAGTGGAGGCCATCGCCCAGCGCTCGGCGATGCGCACGCTGCCGCTGGCGCGGGCGCGGGGGTTCGACTCGGTGGAGAAGGTGTTCGGCGACTTCGACGCGGTGCTGCGCGCGCTGGTGAAGGACCTGCCCGCGACGGACACCACGCGCACCGTGGCCTTCATGCCGCTGGCGGCGGAGCTGGAGAGCGGCTCGCGCCTGCCGGCCCCGCTGCTGTTGGGCACCTTCCGGGGCTTCCTGATGGGCTTCGGGAAGATTGTGACGGAGGCGAAGATGACGCCCAAGCACACGGTCCGGCGCTACTCGCTCAAGTGGATGTGAGCTTCGCGCGTGTCACCAGTCGCTCCACGCTCCGCAGGTGGGCGCGGCCGAAGACGGCCATGGCGATGATGGCGCCGCAGAGGGCGAGGAACATGTCCCACTGGGCGTCCCAGATGTCGCCCTGGGTGCCGAGGAACGCGTCACCGCCCGCGGGGTCCAGCGCGAGCGCGGCCCACCACTCCAGCAGCTCGTAGAAGGCGCTGATGGCCAGCGCCACGGAGCCGGTGAGGAAGTTCAGCCAGCCGCCGCGCCGCAGGGGCGTGGAGCGCAGGAGCACCTCGCGGATGATGAACGCGGGGAAGAAGCCCTGCACGAAGTGGCCGAGCCTGTCGTAGGGGTTGCGCGACAGGTGGAAGGTGTCCCGTGCCCAGTCGCCCAGGGGCGTGAGCGCATAGGTGTAGTAGCCGCCGTACGTCAGCACGAGCACGTGCAGGAAGACGCAGACGTAGACCCAGCGCGACATGGGGAAGCGACGGAAGGTGGCGGCCAGCACGGCCATGCCGACGAGCCCGGGCCCCACTTCCAAGAGCCAGTTGAGCTTACCCGCGGGGCTGAGGAACAGCGTGGCGACGAGGATGGGCGCCAGCACCGCCGCGAGAATCAACGGCAGCCGAGCCTCCTCGCGCGTGCCGCGCACGGGGGCGAAGTACGGAGCGACAAGGTCGGTGGAGGGCGTCGAGGACAGTGGAACCGCGGGCTGCATCAAGGGGCCTCGTCTCGGGCACGTCCGGACGTGAGGGCCGGGTGGCGCGCACAGCATCGCATGTCCCGGGCGAAGGCGGATGCACGCCGCGCACGCCATCTCCTCGAAAGCTCCACTGCGCGGACGCCCCTCATGAGAGCCCGGCCCGATGGGGTCGGAGTGACCTTCGGCGTGCTCACCACGTACGTGCCCGCACGCCATGACCGTCGTCACATCCCGGGCTTCACGTCGAGGCGGGATGAAGCCCGTGAGGGTTGTGCCCGAAGCGATTGAATGTCCCATATGGACGCGGATGCACGCCGGGCCCGCCGTCTCTGGCAGGCTGTGCCGCCATGACGCGCATCGGAATCATCGGGACGAAGTGGGGGCGCATGCACGTGGGAGCCTTCCGCGCGGCGGGCGCGGACATCGCGGCCCTGTGCGGACGCGACCTCGTGGCCACCCGCGCCGTCGCCGAGCACGAGCACATTCCCCTGGCCACCACGGACGTGAGCCACCTGTGCGCCGCCGTGGACGCGGTGGTCGTCGCCAGCCCGGACGCGGTGCACACCAAGCACGTGCTCGCCGCCTTGGACGCCCATCGCCCGGTGCTGTGCGAGAAGCCCCTGGCTCGCACCGTCGAGGACGCGCGCCTGCTGGCCCGCCGCGCCCGCGAGGCCTCGACGCCCAGCGCCGTCAACTTCCCCTATCGCATGCTGCCGCCCCTGCGCGCCCTGAAGCACTGGCTCGAAGGTCGCGCCGTGCGCCACCTGGTCCTCACGCTCCGCAACGGCTTCATGCCCGTCGGCGACGAGCTCCCAGGCGCGCCTCGCACGGGCGAGTCCGGCGACTGGGGCGGCCTCTCCCACGTCATCGACGCCGCCCTGTGGCTGACGGGACAGTCCCCGGTCTGGGTGCAGGCCACGCTCTCCGGCCGCCCCGTGCACACCGCCGCGCTGCACGTGGGGCTCTCCTCCGGCGCAGTGCTGGTGCTCACGCACGTCGCCTGTCCGGAGCCGGGCATTCATGGCGGCTGGACGCTCCTCGGCAGCGACTGGGAAGCGGGCTTCTCCGGTGGCTACGTACCCTCGCGCGAAGGCTGGTGCATCTCTCCCGTGCGCGCCTTCGAGCACGGCGCCTGGAAGGACGTGGCCCCCGGCGTCGAGCCCCGCCCCGGTGAGCCCGAGCCCTGGGCCCGAGCGCACGAGGAAGGCGCGCGCCGGTTCCTCGGCCTGCTGCGCGGTGCGCCCCGCGACGGACTCGCCACCGTGGACGACGGCGCCACGGTGCAGGAGGTCATCGCGGCGGCGCTCCGCTCCGACACGGAGGGGCAGCGGGTCCCCGTGGCGAACGACTCCGAGCCCGCGTGACACACCGCGTCCGTGGCGAAGAAGCTCCTTCCCCGAACGCGATGAATGGCTAGCCTCGGGAGCCCCGGCGACCTGGTGCCGGGGCACACCCCAACAGAGAGGATGACACGATGCCTTCGGTCGACAGCCATGCGGCGGGAACTCCGGCCTGGGTAGACCTGAGCACGCCCGACCTGGAAGGCGCGCGGCGCTTCTACGGCGCGCTCTTCGGCTGGGAGTTCCTCGTCGGCCCGGAGGAAGCCCGCTACTACACGATGTGCCAGCTCGGCGGCCGCAAGGTCGCGGGCATGAGCTTGAAAGACCCCGCCATTCCCGGCCGTGCCTACTGGGAGCTGGCCTTCGAGGCCGCCGACACCCAGTCCCTGGCGGCCCGCGCGGTGGAGCTGGGGGGCAAGCTGGTGGTGCCGCCCACGAGCGCCTCGGGCCAGGGGACGTTCGCGTCCATCGTGGACCCCACCGGCGCGCGCTTCAACCTCTGGCAATCCGGCGAACACCAGGGCGCCCAGGTGGTTCGTGAGCCCGGCTCCATGGCCTGGCACGAGGTGAACACCCGCGACGGTGTCCGCGCGAAGGACTTCTATGCCGCCCTCTTCGGGCTCGAGGCCCGGAAGCTGGAGACGGCCATGGACTACTGGACGCTGCACCAGGGCGGTGAGCCCGTGGCCGGAGTGCTCCAGATGAACGAGCACTGGCCCAAGGACCTCCCGCCCCACTGGATGAACTACTTCGTCGTCACGAACACGGACGCCTCGGCGGAGCAAGTCAGGAAGCTGGGCGGCCATGTGCACGTGGGGCCCATGGACTCACCCTATGGCCGCTTCTGCGTGGTGACGGACCCCGCCGGGGCGGGCTTCACCCTCACCCAGCCCGTCTCGCCCACCCCATAGCGCCCTGTCGGTCGCACGCCAGTCCGGGGGCACCCGCGTTTTCGCTTCCGCGCGGTGCCCACTAAAGTACCGGACGAATGTCGTCCTTCTCCCCCGGCAGCGCCCGCGTCCCCCGTCCCGCCGAGCCGTGGCTCGAGGAGCTCGACATCTTCGTGCGGGCTCGCTACCCGCTGCTCTACCTGGTGTCGTGGGAGGAGCACCGCGTGGACGCCATCCTCGCGGAGCTGGCGCGCGCGCACGGCAAGGCCCTCTTCACCTGGTCCATCACCCGGGGCCTGCGCAGCATGGGCACCTCGCGCACCGCGCCCCTGCCCGAGGACACGCGCAGCCCCATCGACGCGATGGCCGCCATCGAAAAGCTGGGCGAGCCCGCGCTGGTGGTGCTCAAGGACTTCCACCCCTACCTCGAGGACCGGGGCGTGGTGCGCGCCCTGCGCGAGCTGGCGCACTTCCTCAAGAGCACCTTCACCACCGTCATCCTCCTGTCGCCCACCCTGCTCATCCCCGTGGAGCTGGAGAAGGAAATCTCCGTCATCGACGTGCCCATGCCCGGGTACAACGATTTGCTCCAGCTCTTGAGAGAGATTGTCGCGGTGGTGCGGCGGACGAACAAAGCCACCATCGACCTGTCGAGGGACCACGCCGACCAGCTCATCAAGGCGGCGCTGGGGTTGACCATGGCGGAGGCGGAGAACGCCTTCGCCAAGGCCATTGCCCATGACGGCAAGCTGGGCCCCGAGGACATCAAGCGCATCCAGGACGAGAAGCGGCAGGTGATTCGCAAGAGCGGGTTGCTCGAGTACTACCCGCCCGAGGAGACGCTGGGGAACGTGGGCGGGCTGGAGAACCTCAAGGGGTGGCTGAGTCAGCGCACCGCGGCCTTCGGAGAGCGGGCCCGCCAGTTCGGCCTGCCCGAGCCCCGGGGCCTGCTGCTCCTGGGCGTGCAGGGCTGTGGCAAGAGCCTCACCGCGAAGGCCGTGTCCGCGCACTGGAACCTGCCGCTGCTGCGGCTGGACATGGGCCGCATCTTCAGCGGGCTGATTGGCTCCTCCGAGGAGAACCTGCGCAAGGCCATCCGCGTGGCGGAGAGCGTGGCGCCGGTGGTGCTGTGGGTGGACGAAATCGAGAAGGGGCTGTCCGGCGTGGCCTCCTCCGGCGCGGGGGACACCGGCGTGTCGGCGCGCGTCTTCGGCACGCTGTTGACGTGGCTCCAGGAGAAGACGGCGCCGGTGTTCGTGGTGGCCACGGCCAACCGCATCGACGGCCTTCCGCCCGAAGTCCTGCGCAAGGGACGCTTCGACGAAATCTTCTTCATCGACCTGCCCGAGCAGGCCGAGCGCGAGGACATCTTCCGCATCCACCTGCGACGCCGGAAGCGGGCGCCGGAGGGCTTCTCGACGGAGGAGCTGGCCACGCTCACCGAGGGCTTCAGCGGCGCCGAAATCGAGCAGGTGGTGGTGGCCGGGCTCTATGAGGCCTTCGCGGAGAACACCGAGCTGGCCCAGCAGCACCTGGTGCGCACCATCGGGGACACCTTCCCCCTGTCGGTGACGATGCACGACGAGATTCGCCGGCTGCGCGACTGGGCCAAGGGCCGCACGCGTCCGGCCTCGTCCGGGAGAACGCTGCCCCAGAGGGCGACATGAGTTCCAAGCTGTCGCGCTTCCTCCACCTGGAGAAGGACCGGGGCGCGCGAGGGAAGCAGGAGCTGCCACCCCAGCTCCAAGACGGAGGGCGCCGCTTCGAGGACATCGCCGAGCGCGGCGAGCTGCCCCAGGGTGAGGTCCCGGAGGCGCACCTGGAGCGCTTCAAGGCCCAGCCTCCCGTAGCGCTGGAGCACCGGCCGGAGACGTCGGAGGACGCCGGGCCGGACTTTCCCCGCTGCGTCGTCTGCGCGTCGGACAACGGCCGCTTCGCGAAGTACTGCCAGCAGTGCGGTGCCGACCTGGGGACGCCCGAGCAGCTCGCCTACAGGGAGCAGCTCGCGAGCGAGCATCGGGAGCAGCGCGCGAAGCAGCGCGGCCTCGAACGGGCGGACGGGCTCCAGCGGCTGGAGCAGGAGCGCCGCGAGGATGCGGAGCGCTACGCGTTCCTCCTGAAGAAGCTGCGCGAGGAGGAGCAGCAGCACGGCGCGTGGCGCATCTTCGCCCGTCACTCCACGGTAGGCACGGGGCTGCTGGCGTTGCTGCCTTCGACGCTCGCGCGGTGCCTCGCCATAGTGGGCTATGTCGGCGTGTCGCTCGGGCTGATGCGCTTTGGCCGGGGTGACGTGCGCTGGGTAGGCATCGGGATGATGTTCTTCGGGGTCCTGCTGTTCACCCCGTGGCGGACGCGGCTCGGGCGCTGGAGATAGCAGGCCGGGGTGCCCGCGCCGCTCGTGCTGGCGAAGGGCGGCACCCCGGACCTGGACTCCTCGCGACTACGCCGTCCCCGGACCGTCGATGGCGATGGCACCGGCGTTTTCGCCGCGCAGGAAGGCGGCGAGCATCGCGGGCGTCACCTCGATGGGCGCACTGTCGGGGTGCGCGGGGTCACACACGATGAAGTTGCCCTCCTCCGTCACACCCACCACGGCGACGAAGTGCTCGTTGGTACTGTCACGTCGTCTCCATGTGTCCGTCTTGGGCGTGGTGTCCGTCCCCGTCCCTGGCTCAAGGAACGTTCCGGAGATGACCACCGTGCTGCCATCGCGAAGGGCCTGCGCGATGTCCTCCGGAGTCGGGTCGATTCGGACAGTGGTGCCGCCCGCTTTCGCCACCGCGTTCTCGATGTCCTCGAACCCCGTGTACGTCGAGTTCTCTCCCTCCGCGAGGGCCACATCGCCATTCGCGTTCGTACCGACACCGTCATCGTCGGAATCACTCTTGTGGTTGCCCCAGTAGCGCACCCGCTGCACGTCCGCGCCGGTGGTGTCCTGGTCCAGCGGGCCCCCCTTCTCGACGCCAGGAATGCCTGGAATCTCGAGGCCCTCGTTGCGCAGCGCGATGACCACCGCCGAGGGTCCGCAGTTCGCGTTGGTCCCATCGCCGCCCACTTCCGCCTCCGCGGCGAACTGGTCGACGTAGATGTCGTCGTACTCCGCCGCGGCCTCCGTGTGGCCGATGCTGCTGGCGTTCCCCGCCGCGGGCGCCTGCGCCGCCTCGGCCTCCGTCAGCTCACGAACGAGGGACCTGCTCACCCAGCCCGTCTCGCCATTGGGGCCTCGCACGTAGACGAACCCGGTCTGCTCCGGGGAGCCCTCCGGCGGCGCGATGACCTCCAGCCGGGCACCGTCGTTCAAGCCGCCGACGACCGCCTGGTCCGTGCCCGGGCCCGCGCGCAGATTCGCGCGAGGGTCCGCGTTCAATTGGAGCTGGTCCCCCACCTCCAGCGTGTTGTTGCCCTGCGTCCCAGCGTCCGTCACGGGAGGCGTCGGTACCTGCAGCGCCACCCGAGCGCGGGTGCGGTTCGCCTGCTCGAACGACGACACCCCGAAGTCCATCAGCGCCCTGGCCACGGGCTGCAACGGCGGCGGCACGGTCTTCTCGATGGCGACGTTTCCAACAGTCCGGACGACCGGCCCCAGGCCTCTACGGATTGCATCAGTCATGGAATCTCCCCCTCTGCGAGAAACAAACTACGCGAAATGTTTTCGCGTGGGAAGCCCCGGGGGTTCATCCGTCAAGTGGACGCGAGGGGTGCGGGGGGCGCTGGGGCCTGGCTCAGCTCGGGACGCCGAGCGCCACCAGGGCGGCGGCCACCACCTGCTTGAGCGGGACGCCGGCGGCCTCGGCGACGCGGCGGCAGTCCTCGAACTCGGGGTGGGCATTGAGCACGGCGCCGTCGCGCAGGCCGCGCTTCACGCGCACCCGGCCCCACGGCGTCTCCACCTCCACCCAGTCGCGCTCCAGCGCCTGTCGCTCCACGCGGTGGTAGCGCACGCCCAGCGTGGTGGACTCGCGCAGCAGCGTGTCCACCACCGTGTCGCGCAGGCCGCCCTCCACCAGCGCGCTCAAGAGGTGCCCGGGGCGGCTCTTCTTCATCACCACGGGCGTCACCCACGCATCCAGCGCTTCGACGGCGAGCAGCCGCTCCACCAGGTGCCCCAGCAACTGCGGCGTGGCGTCGTCCAGGTTGGCCTCCACCACCCACAGCCCTTCCGAGCGCGCAGCCTCCATGCGGCCCAGGGACGCCCGCAGCACGTTGGGCCGGTCCTTGAAGTCCTTGGTGCCCACGCCGTAGCCCACCTTCTCCACGATGAAGTCGGGCGGGTGGCCAATGTGCGCCAGGACCTTGAGCAACGCGGCGCCGGTGGGCGTCGTCAGTTCGCCCACGCCCTCGAAGCGCACGGGCACGTCGCGCAGGAGCTCCAGCGTGGCCGGCACCGGAATGGGCATGGTGCCGTGCGCCACGCGGATGGAGCCGCTGCCCAGCGGGGGTGGCGCCGCGTGGACCTCCGGGTCGCCCAACAACTCCAGCACCACCGCCGCGCCACAGATGTCGACGATGGAGTCCACCGCGCCCACCTCGTGGAAGTGGATGTCGTCGATGGAGACGCCGTGGACTTTCGCCTCGGCCTCGCCGATGGCGCGGAACACCGCGAGCGCGCGCTCCTTCACGCGAGGCGACAGCGTGGACGCGGACTCGATGAGGCGGCGGATGTCCGCGTAGGCGCGGTGCGGGTGCGCCTCGCGCGTGTCCAGCACCACGTCCAGGTGGGTGCCGCTGATGGCGTGGCGCACGGCGCGACTCACCGCCAGCTTCCACCCCGGGACGCTCAGGCCGCGCAGCGCGGCTTCAATCGCCTCCGGCTTGAGGCCCAAATCAATGCCCGCCGCCAGGAACATGTCCCCGGCGATGCCGCCCACCGGCTCCAGGTAGAGGATGCGCCGCGAGGTGCTCACCGGCGCCCCTTGGTGCGGGAGACGAGCGCCGCGTAGAAGCCCCCGCCGAAGCCGTTGTCGATGTTCATCGTCGCCACGTTGGAGGCGCACGAGTTCACCATCGCCAACAGCGCGGACAGGCCCTTGAAGTTGGCGCCGTAGCCCACGGACGTGGGCACCGCGACGACGGGGATGCCGACCAGGCCGCCCAGCGCGCTCGCCAGCGCCCCCTCCATGCCCGCCACCACCACCGCGACGTGGCACTCCTGGATTTCCTCCCGGCGCCGCAACAGCCGGTGGATGCCCGCCACGCCCACGTCATAGACGCGCCGCACCTCCGCGCCCATGGCCTCGGCCGTCACCGCGGCCTCCTCCGCCACGGGGATGTCGCTGGTGCCCGCGGTGACGATGGCCACCTTGCCCGAGCGCACCTTGCCCTGCTTGAGATGGAAGATGCGCGCCACCGGGTGGTACAGCCCCTTGGGGAAGCGCGACACCAGGACTTCGGCCTTGTCCGGCTGCAGCCGCGTCACCAGCACCGTCTGCTTGCGCTCCACCAGCGCGCCGACGATGCCCAGGAGCTGCTCCACCGTCTTCGGCTCGCCCAGCACGACTTCGGGGAAGCCGAAGCGGAGGTTTCGGTGGGTGTCGAGCGTCGCGTAGCCCAGCTCCGCGAAGGGCAAATCCTTGAGCTTGCCCACGGCCGCGTCCACCGAGACGCGGCCCGACTTCACGCTCCCCAGGAGCTGCTTCAGCGCCTTCTCATCCATGGGGCCCGTCTACCCTGAAACGGGCTACACGCCCAGCCGCGCCAGCAGCGCCCGGGAGCTCTCCCGCTCCAGCACCAGGAGCAGCTGCCCGCTCACCGGAGGAGTCGCCGACGCCATGAAGCGCGCCTCCAGCACCACCACGCGGCTGGCGTCGCCCTCCACCTGGGCTACCGCCGCGTCCACCAGCGCCCGCGCCGAGTCCCGACGCAGGGTGGGCACCGACGGCATCAGCCGCCACGACGTCAGCTTGCCGATGGCGGACAGGCAGGCGCTCGCGACGATGTTGGCGGCCTCCGACACCGCGCTGTCGCGCTCGGCCTGCCCGGTCTCCTGCCCGCCCAACAGCAGCGTCTCCAGCGCCGTCCCGTCCGCGAGCGGCATCGCCAGCATCAACACGCCCCGCAGCCCGCCGGTGATGGCCAGCCAGGCCGCCACCGCGGGCGAGTCGCCGCCCAGCAGCCCCGCCGCGTCCGACGGGCCGGTGAGCACCACGCGGGGGACGGACAGGTCCACCTGGCGCCCGCCCATCAGCCGGGAGAGGGCGTTGGCGGCGTGGCCGCAGCCGATGTTGGCCACCTCGCGCAGGGCATCGAGCTGCGCGTCGCTGGGAACAGGGAGGCTCACGCGGAGAGTAACCTCGGCACATCCAGGATGAAGACCGGCCGGCCGCTTCCGAGGATGGTCACACCTGAGAGACCCGGCAACAAATCCAACGGCCGGGACAGGGGCTTGAGCACCACTTCCTCCTGCCCCAGGAGCCTGTCCACGCCCAGCGCCACCCGGCCGGAGTCACCCTCCATCACCACGAAGGGCCTCACCCCCCGCATGCCCGGCGTCGGCACCCCGACGAGCGTGTCCAGCGCGTGCACGGGCAACAGCGAGTTGCCATGCGGCAGGAGCGCCGTCTCCCGGCTGCGGCTGAGCGCGTCGCCGTCCGCTTCCGTGGCGCCCACCACCTTGGCGATGGGCAGACCGAACACCTCGTCCCCCACCTCCACCAGCAGCAGGTGCACCACCGCCACCGTCAGCGGCAGCCGCAGCGTGAAGCGCGTGCCCCGGCCCGGCTCGCTGTCGATTTCGAGCGTGCCGCCCACGCTCTCCACCACGCGCTTGACGGCGTCCATGCCCACGCCCCGGCCGGAGATGTCCGTGATGTCCTTCGCCGTGGACACGCCGGGCAGGCACGACAGCATGAACGCCTCCCGGTCCGTCAGCCGCGTGGCGACCTCGGGAGGAAGCAGTCCGCGCGCCACCGCCGCGGCCTTCAGCTTCGCGGGGTTCATCCCCCGGCCGTCGTCCTCCAGCTCGATGATGACGCGGTCCCTGGCGCGCTTGACGGCCACGAGCACGCGCCCGCGCGGGCCCTTCTTCGCGGTGATGCGCTCCTCGGGGGACTCCAGGCCGTGGTCGATGCAGTTGCGCAACAGGTGCAGCAGCGGGTCCGACAGCTCGTCGAGGATGGCGCGGTCCAGCTCGATTTCGGCGCCGGTGATGACCAGGTCGACCTCGCGCTCCTTGCGTCGGGCGATGTCGCGCGCCGCGCGGGGCAGCCGGTCGGTGATGAGCGACAGCGGCGTCATGCGCGCCGACATCACCTTGTCGTGCAGGTCCTTCACCAGCGTGTGCAGCCGGTAGACGCCCTCGTCCAGCACGGGCCGCACCGTCTCCGGCAGCACCTTGCCCACCTCGCGCAGGCGCGCCGTGGCGAGCATCAGCTCGCCCACCGTGTCGAGGAAGTAGTCGAGCAGCTCCGTGCGCACGCGCACCGTGCGCGACGAGGAGTCACCCGCGGCACGGCCTCCCTCGGCCGCCGTCGTGGGGACGACCACCGGCAGCACGACGGCCACCGCCGGCTTCACCGAGACGACATCCACCTCCGCCACGTTCTTGAGCGAGGCCTGGATGCCCGCCTCGCCCACGGACGTCTCAATCTCCAGCTGGATGTAGCCGTCCGGAATGCGTCCGGCCTTCAGCTCCTCCAGCGCGGGCCGCAGGTCCACCAGCGTGCCCAGGTTGGTGAGCCGCTTGTGCACCAGGAAGGCGCGCACGCCCGGCACCTGGCACGTGGGAGAGATGCGCAGCCGCACCGCCCAGCGCTGGGTGGCCCGGCCCTCGACGGCGGGCTCCCCGGGCAGCACGCCCCCGGAGGCCGCCTTGAGCGCCAGCCCCAGGTCGGCCACCTGCGCCTCGGTGAGCACCGGCGGCGTCACCGGAGAGACGTGGCCGCTGCCAGAGGACGGAGGCGCGCCGATGCCCAGCACCTCGCGCACGCCTCCGGCGCCGTTCTCCGTCACCGTCGGCCGGGGGGGCGCATCCAACAGCCCCGCTGCTTGCGAGCCATGACCCGAAGGCGCATCGCCCTCCCGCGCTCCACCCGGGGTGCTGTCCGTCACGGGGGCCGAGGGCGCAGCCGTACCCGACGGCGTGCCTCCACCGGAGCCCGCGCCGCCATCGCCAGACGCGTCCGTGCCAGCACCCGACGCGGGAGCCGCGCCCCCACTGCCCGACGAGCCGGACGCGGGAGCCGCTCCCCCATTGCCCGACGAGCCGGACGCTGAGGCCGCGCCCCCACTGCCTGAAGAACCGGACGCGGGAGCCGCGCCCCCACTGCCCGACGCGGGTGCCGCGCCGCCGCTGCCCGACGGGCCCGAGCCGGAGTCCCCTCCACCGTCGGGGTCCTCGGGCTTGTTCACGGTGACCTTGGCGACGCGGGTGGCGGTGGGCGCATGGCCCGTCATCGCCGTGACGCGGACGCCCAGCTGCGCGAGCAGCGCCGCCGCGTCATCCGGGGGGCGTCCCTCGGCCACCGCGCGCACCTGCGCCAGCAGCGTGTCCGAGGCGCTCAGCAGCAGGTCCACCAGGTCCCGGTCCAGCCGGCCACGGTCCTGCCGCACGGCGTCCACCAGGTCTTCCACCCGGTGCGCGACGATGGCGATGGGCTCGAAGCCCATCGACGACGCCATGCCCTTCACCGAGTGGGCGTGGCGGAACATCGAGTCCACTGAGCTCGAGGAGCCCTCGCGCTCCAGCTGAACCAGGTCCCTTCCGAGCGCCTCGAGGTGCTCGGTGGCCTCCGAGATGAAGAGGCCCAGGTAACGGGACATGTCCATCGTCATGGCCCGACCTCGTCAGGAAGCGAAGCGAGACCGCCCGGAGGCGATGCCGCTCACGCCTCTCCCAGGACCTTCTTCACCACGGCCAGCACGTCCTCGGCCCGGAACGGCTTGACGATGAAGTCCGAGGCACCCGCCTCGATGGCCTCCATCACCAGGCTCTCCTGCCCGAGCGCGGAGCACATGATGACCACCGCGCTGCTGTCGTGCTTGATGATCTCCCGCGTGGCCTCGATGCCGCTCTTGAAGGGCATCACGATGTCCATCGTCGTGAGGTCGGGCTTCAAATCCTTGTACTTCTCCACGGCCTCCAGACCGTTGGCCGCTTCGCCGACGACCTCGAACCCTCCAGACGCGAAGATGTCCTTGATCATGTTGCGCATGAAGATGGCATCGTCGACGACCAGGACCTTCTTAGCCATGTGAAGAACTCCGCCTCCGAATCGCCTAGCCTAGAGGAGCGCGGACACTATCACCCGCGCTTTCCAGGGGGCTACTCACTTGGAATGGGTGAACAAGGCAACCACCGCGGCGTCCAGTCCTTCGGGATCCAACACGGTCACTCCCAGGCCGCCCAACCGAGCAACGCCACGGATGGCCGGCGTCAACTTGCCCGGCGCCGCGCTCACCCGCTCCACCGCTTCGATTCCATCCACATCCGTCACCAACAGTCCCAGATCCCTCCGGCCCCGGTCCAGCAGAACCACGCGGGAGGGGGGTGTGGCACCGTCCGGCAACCCCAGGAGCTGACGCAGCTCCACCACCGTCACCACCCTGCCCCTCAGGTTCATCACCCCCGTTATCGCCGGGGGCGCGCGGGGCACTCGGGTGAAGCGCTCCGGGGGAACGACGACCTCCCGCACCGCCGACAGTGGCAGCCCGTAGCGCTCCTTCTCCACCCGGAAGATGACGTGCCGCACAGAGGTCGTGTTGTATCAGCTTTGCATTGAGCGCGACGCGGTGCCGCGACGCGCCGTGCGGGGCTTCTTCCCCCGGGGCGCGGCCTGCTTCGCCACGGTTTTCTTCGACCCGGGCGCGACTTTCTTCGCCGCCGACGTGGGCTTCTTCCCGACCGCCACGGCCTTCTTCCTGGCCGGGGTGGACTTCTTCACCTGGGACGAACGCGCCGCTCCGGCGCCCTGGCTGCCCGTGCTTCCTTTGCGTCCATCGGTCAGCGCCTTGGGCGCCACGGCGTTGAAGCTCTCCCGAATCCACAGCGACAAGAGCTCCACCGGGGCCACCTCGCCGGGGGCGAAGCGCGCCGTCACCCAGCCGCTCTTGCCCAGGCCGTAGCCGGTGGGCTCGGCGAAGGGGAGCATCAGCGCCGCCTCGTTGGACTGGGGCAGCTTGGTGGTGACGTGCAGCCCCCGCTCGTCCAGGACGAGGATGGCGAACATCTTCCCCTTCACCTTGGCGGTGCGGTGGCCCCAGGGAAACTCCTCCGTGACTTGGGGGAGCGCCAGCATGACGTCGCGCAGGCGGACCTCCGCCACCCGCAGCGCGGCATCAGACGATGAAGCGGAGGACTTGCTCATGGCCCCAGACGGAAGCTGCGCACCACGCTCTGCAGCTCGACGGACAGGTTGGTCAGCTCGCTGGCCAGGGACGTCATCCGCGACACGGCGGCCGTCTGCTCCTGGATGACGGACTGGATGGCCTCCGTGGAGGCGGCGTTGTTGCGCGCCACCAGCTTGATCTCCTCGATGGCCTTCACCATCTCCTCGCTGCCCTTGTGCTGCTCGCGGGTGCTCTCGGAGATGAGGTGCACCTTCTCCGAACCCTTGCGGATGGTGTCGGTGATGGCGCCCATGCTGCGCACGATGTTGGTGAGGTCCTCGCGGCCCTCGGCCAGCTCCGCGATGCCTTCCTTCATGGCGCTCACCACGGAGGTGGACTGGCCGGAGATGTCCCGCGCCAGCTTCGAAATCTGCTCCGCGGACCGGCCCGCGCTCTCCGCCAGCTTGCGCACCTCGTCGGCCACCACCGCGAAGCCGCGGCCGTACTCACCCGCGCGCGCCGCTTCAATCGTCGCGTTGAGCGCGAGCAGGTTCGTCTGCTGCGCCACCTGGGTAATCGCGTCGACGATTTTGGAGATCTCCTGCGTCTTCTCGCCGAAGGCGAACACCTGCTGGCTGGCGGACTCGATTCGGTTGAAGACCTTCTTCACCTTGTCGCCGGCCAGCCGCGCCGCCTTGGAGCCGTCCTCCGCCGCGCTGCTCGTCTCCGCCGTCGTCCGCGCCGCGTCCTCGGCGCTGCCCGTCGCGCGCTGGATGCTGCTGGCCATCTCCGTGATGACCTTGGAGGCCTTGGACACCAGCTGCGACTGCGACTCCGCGCCCCCGGCGATGATGTTCATCGACGAGCCCACTTCCTCCGTGGAGCCGTTGACGTTCTCCGCCGAGCGCTGCAGGTCGATGGCGGTGTCCGCCACGCTCTTGGCCGTCTCCTGAATCTTGCCCACCAGTTCCCGCAGGTTCTCCTGCATGCGGATGATGGCGCCCGTCAGCTCGTCGATTTCGTCGCGCGTGCGGCCACCCTCGGCGGCCACCGGCTTGGACAAATCTCCCTGCGAAATCTCGTACGCGGAGCGGCTGAGCACCTTCACGCGGGTGATGCGCACCAACCAGGACGGCAGCAGCAGCGCCGCGGTGACGGTGAGGAAGACGCCAATGCCTCCCCGCCCCAGGTAGTTCCACCCCAACGCGAGGTCCGGCCACAGCGTGCTCCAGGCGATGTCGGACAGGAGCATCCAGCCGACGAGCAGCAGCCCCAGCATCACGTAGCCGTTGAAGATGCTCTGGCGGAGGGAGACCTCTTTGGTCGCACGAGGCCCGTCCACGGCGCGCAGCAGCCGCTGCATGGGCTCGCGACGCGGGGTCAGTCCTGGGGCAGTGTCGTCACGTAGGGGACGGCGCACGGGATGCTTTCGGGGGAGGTACGGAAGCGACCTGGGTTTAGCCTTGCCAGGGGGCAGGGTCAATCCACCCGGGATGCTACCGGAAGTGGTCGAACCCGCCCGGCCGGCGCACCACGCGCCCCGCTTCATCGTGGATCACCCACCCCGCGCCCTCTGACAGCACGCCCACCCGCGTCACGGCGTGCCCGCCCCGAGCACACGCCCGCTCGAATGCCCGGCGGCGTCCCGGAGCCACCGCCAGCAGCAGCTCGTAGTCCTCGCCTCCCGCCAGCGCCCCCACCGCGCCCAGCTCCCGCTTCACCGCCGCCGACATGGGCAGCCGCGCCAGCTCCACCGTCGCGCGAACCCCGGACGCGGTGCACAGGTGACCCAGGTCTTGTGCAAGTCCATCGGAAACATCCAGCGCAGCGGACGCGAAGCGCGACGCGAGAATGCCCAGGGCCACGCGGGGAACGGGGCGGCGCTGGCGGCGCACGGGTCCGCCGCGCCTCAGTCCGGCCTTCAAGTGGGCCAGGCCCAGCCTCGCGTCGCCCAGGGTTCCGGACACATAGAGCTGGTCCCCCGGCCTGGCGCCCGAGCGGGTGAGCGGAGGACGGGACAGCTCTCCGGTGGCCGTGATTGTGACGGACAGCTCGCGCGCGGAGGTGAAGTTGCCGCCCACCAGGTCCACGCGGTGCTCGCGCGCCAGCGCGGCCATGCCCCGGGCGATTCCAGAGAGGTGGGCGGGAGGGAAGTCGCGAGGCAGCGCGAGCGCGCAGACGAACCAGCGCGGCGTGGCGCCCATGGAGGCCACGTCGGACAGGTTCACGGCCAGGGCCTTGTGGCCGATGTCCGCCGGGGAGAACGCGGCGCGGGTGAAGTGCACGTCCTCCACCACCGCGTCGGTGGTGACACACAGCGCGCCGCGCGAGGGCGCGAGCACCGCGCAGTCGTCACCCGGCCCCACCGGCACGCGGGCCTGGGGGAAGTGGCGGAGGAAGCGGCGGATGAAGTCGAACTCACCGGGCATCACCCGGCAGGAAAGACCAGCCGCCGCTCCGAGGCAACGCGCGCGTGCGCCCGGCTACTGGAACACGCTGACGCCCAGGCCCGGCACCGCGCCCCGGTGCAGCCACGTGGCCACGCCCACGCCCGTGGGGCCCACGGACAGCCGAGGAAGGCCGCTCTGCGCGACGCCCTCTGAGTCGAGCAACAGCGCCCTGCCCCACCCCCGGCCAGCGCTGTAGCGACTGGTGGCGATGCGGTGGCCGCTGCCCTCCCGCTCATGGGACCACACGACGAGCGCCTGGGTGCGGCTCAGGGACACCACCTGCGGGTCCTGGGCGTGGCCCAGGGTGAGGGGCGGCGCGTCCACGTCCTGGCGCTCGCTGAAGCCGTGCGCGAAGTCATAGGGCCGGGCGGACAGCCGGGTGAAGCCGGCCCGGAAGCGGGGCCAGACCACCATGGCCCGCCCGCCCTGCTCCAGGCTGGCCTGGGCCATGCCGGAGGTGCCCAGCGCGTCCTCCAAGCGCAAGGCCTCGCCCCAGCCGGTGCCGGGCACGAAGGGCCGCGCCCACAGCTCCACGTTCACCGCGCCCAGCTCGCTCCACAGCGCCAGCACCGCGCCACCGGGGCCCGCGAGCGGCTCCGCGAAGAAGCTGTCCACGCCCTCCGCGCTGACCTTCTCCGCGGCGCTCCACCCCGCGCCGGGCGTCCACCGGCTGAACCAGGCCTCGCCAATGCCTTCCATCTCGTCGAACCGGTACCAGCCCACCACCGCGTGGCCATCACCGCTGACGGACACCTGCGGCTCCACGGAGAAGCCCGGCACGGGCGTGTCGATGCGGCGCGCGTCCTCGAAGCCCGCCTCCGGCGAGCCCCGCGTCACCCAGACGTTCTCGCTGAGCGTGTCCCCGTCGAACTGCGTCCACGACAGCGTGGCGGTGCCGGCCGCGTCGCGCGCGGCCTCCAGGAACGTCGCGTCCCCCAGCGAGCGCGCCAGCACCCGGTCCGGCTTGCTCCAGCCCGCGCCCGGGGAGTGACGGGAGAACCACAGCTGCGCCGCCGCGGAGCCCTCGCTCTGCAGCCAGACGGCGAGCGCGCGCCCCTGCGAGTCGGCGACCACCTGCGGCTGGCGCACCCGAAGCACATCCTCCGGGGCCTCGCGCGACAGGCCCATGACCTCCGCGGACGTCCAGCCCGTCTCCGGAATGTACTCGCTGAACCAGAGCTGCTCGTGCAGGCCATCCCGCTCCGTCCACACCGCCACCGCGCGGCCCCCGCCCACCACCGCCACCCGGGGCGTCGCCGTCTCCAGGCCCGGCGTGCCCATCAAGCACGGCGAGGCCCACCACGCCCGGTTCTCCACGCCGACCTCGCCCGCGTCCTGGGGCCGCGCAAGCGACGTCATCATCGCGAGCTCGCGACGCGCCAGCAGCGTCTGGGGCAGCGGGCGCGCGCGCACCAGCAGCGGCGCCTGGCCGGGCTTGGGGGTCTGGGCAGCGGGGCGCTGCGGACAGAAGTTCGGAGGCGGCGGCTGGGGCGGGTCCTCCCCACAGGCCGACAATCCCAGACCCATCACCACCAGCACGCTCATGACGACCGTGTTTCGCATCCGCGCTCCTGCCACTGCCGGGTTGACTGTTGTCTCGATAGACGGACGCCCCACCGCCGGACGAGCCGTCGGTGGGGCGCCGGGTCCGGGCCTCTTCCGTGGAAGAAGCCCGGAAGCTCTTTCACCGCGATGCGCCGACTAGCGCTGGCCGGCCACGAACGACGCGGAGCGCGCGTAGTCCTGGTGCCACGAGGCCGGCAGACGCTCCAGCACCTCGCGCGAGTCCGCCACGGGCGCCGTCAGCTCGCCCTGCATCGCGTTGTCGCCCACGCGGAAGCCGTTGGCGAACAGCGTGTTGGCGCCCTTGCCCGCGCGCGCCAGCTCTTCCTGGGTGCCCAGGCTGAAGTTGTAGACCTTGCCCGCGTACTTCTCGCGGGTGACGGACGTCAGCGTGGAGACGCCGTCACGGGTGCTGACGCGGTCGGAGACCTTCAGCTTGCCGGCGACCACGGCCTTGCCGTCCGCCATGATGACCGGGTGCTTCTCGGTGAGGCTCACCGCGTGGCCCTTGTCGTCACGCAGGTTGACCATCGGCGACAGCTCGCCGCCCACCTGGATGTCGCGCACCGTCAGCGTCTCGCCCTTGTCGTTCGTCACCATGCGGTCGCCGCGCTTCACGTCCTCCACGTTGACGACGCTGCCGTCGGCGAGCACCACCTTCGTGCCCTCGGCCATGCAGCTGTTCCACACCATGACGCCGTAGCGATAGCGCTCGTCGCTCATCATGCGCACCGTCACCGTGGCCGCCGTGTTCGCCGGCGTGCCGCAGTTCACCATGGTGCTCACGCTGATGACGTACTCCACCGCCTGGTTGATGACCGTCTGGGTCCGGCAGTCCTCGGTGCCCGTGCCGGCGATGGACGTCTCGCGCGACAGGTCCGTCAGCAGCTTGACGGTGGCCGTCTGGCTGTTGATGGAGCTGGTGAGCGAGGGGACCAGGTCCGCCTGGCTCATGCAGGTGCCACCCGTGACGGGCTTCACCAGACGCACCTTGGAGCCCGGCTTGATTTCCTTGATGAGGCAGGCGACGCCGTTCTTGCTGCCCGCGTTGAAGACGAACTTGGTGGGCACGTACACGTGCGTGAAGTCCCACGGCGCCGTCACCGGGAAGTTGTTGGTCGCATCCCCCACCCAGCTGGTGGTGATGGCCGTGTTGCGCAGCGCGATGCTCACCGGCGTGCTGCCGCCAGAGGGCGCCAGGCTCGCGCCCACCGCGGCGTAGTCACAGTCGATGCCGCCGCGCATCTGACACAGCTCCGTGTTGAGCTTCATGCTCCCGGGAACCGACAGCCGCGGGTGCTCCAGCGACAGGTCCGCGCCGCCCGTCGTCGTGCTGGACTTGCCGCGCGCGAAGGTGACGACCTCCTCGCCCGTGTTCTCGTTCATGGCAATCATCATCGAATCGAGGATGACCTGCCGGTCCTGGTTCACCGGGATGGCGGGGCGGACGATGACGTCGTCGAAGCTCTGGCCGGCCGCGTACTCCTCGCCGGACGCCGAGTCGACCACCGTCGTCTGCGTCTCCGCGTTGTTCGCGTTGAAGGCGACGATGTCCGTGTACACGTAGCTGGCGCCGTTGAGGCACGCGGCCCAGGGGTTGCTCTCGTAGGTGCGCACCATGCCGGCGGTGACGCCGCGGGTCAGGTTGAGGAAGTGGTCACAGCCCCAGTTGTTCACCAGGGACGCGCCCTCGGCCTCCCGGCCACCGGACTTGCGCGCCAGGGCCTTCTCGCGCGCCAGGCCCAGCCGCTCGAACAGCTTGGGGGAGTTGGTGGCCGTCTTGCCGGAGCCACGCAGGCGGTTCATCACGAAGCGGTACTGGGCCGGGTCGGCCAGGTCGATGGCGACGGCCTCACTCGTCGCGTCCTTGGACTTCTCCTCGAAGACACGACGCATGTACTGCGAGTCCTCCACCAGGGTCGCGCGGTCCAACCCCCGGTCCGGGGAGCGCAACGGCCCGGCCCACGCGGACGTCGCGAGCACGACGAGCGGCAGGGCCGCGGAAACAGGCACCGAGAAACGCGAGTACGGCTTCATTTGTAACCCCCTCTGCTGCAGTGGACTGCCTTTGCCAACGACAACCACAACGCGCACGACGACTTCTCTTGAGACTCGAGGCCCCCTCCTCGCCGACGAGAAGGGAGCCCTTGAAGACGCGGGCCAGGAACACCTGTCCTGGCCCGCTGCTCACCACATGGACCGCGCGGGACGTCCGGCGGCTGCTAGTTGCAGGTCACGTTGCAGACGTCCTGGGCCTGGTCCACGCAGATGACGTCCCAGCTGCCGAGGCAGCAGAACGGGTCGCCCTCGCACACGGCCGCCGCGCACGGCGAGCAGTGGGCCTCGATGGGATTGCCCGGGTTGCACACGTGGTGGCACGGGCGCGGACGGCTGAGGTACGCCTCGAAGACGGCCTTGCGGTGGGGCAGGAAGACGTTCTCCAGCGCCGGGGAGATGCGGAAGCGCGTGCCCTCGGGCCCCGCCTCCGTCAGCTCGCTGACGTGGGTGAAGCCCAGCGAGTTGGGCCAGGTCAGGCCGCCGCCCAGCGGGTTGCTGTTGCTCAGGTCATGGCAGCCGGCGCAGGACAGCGCCTTGGCGCGAGCGACGATGTTGACGGGCGTCAGCGGGCTGCCGATGCGGTCCAGCTCGTTCTGGATGAGCGTGCGCAGCGCGGACGCGCCGGAGCCGAACTGGCCGGTGTAGTTGTTCTCCCCGCCCTGGGCATCGCTCTGGCCGCCGTTGAACTGGTCCTGCACGTCCATGTTGAACAGGTTGATGTCGTTGCGCGCCAGCGCCTCCACCTGGGTGGCGAAGAAGAAGCGGAAGTCAGACGCGCGCGCGTGGGTGGAGGTCGGGTTGAACAGCCCACCGAACGGGTTCACCTTGTCCGTGGAGATGATGGCCTTGAGCGAGGTGCAGGTGCCCGCGTTGCAGGTCTTCTGCAGCTTGAACTCGCGCAAGAGCCAGTTGCTCTGCAGGAACTGGTTGGTGCGAATCTGGCCCGCGACGGTGGCCGGGTCCGCGCCGTAGTTGTCGATGTGCACGACGGGGCGGAAGCCGCCCGGCAGACCCTGGAAGTAGAAGGTGCGCAGCTTCTGGGCGCGCGACACCGGGTCCGGGTTGGCCGTCAGCCCCTGCCAGAACTCCGCCACCGGGAGGCAGCCGTCCAGCCCCTCTTCCGGGTGGGGATTGTTCAGCACGGCCTCGAAGATGATGAAGTTGCGCGTCAGGGCGTTCGTCTCGCCCGACTTGCGCGCGAAGACGATGCGGTACTCGCCGCAGTTGGAACCGTCCGCCGGGGCCAGGTCGAAGCGGTTGAACAGGCCCACCGCCTTGTAGCCGGTGGAGGCGTTGGGGTTGGTGAACGGGTCCTGGCTGGCCTGCGCGCCTTCCTGGGCCCGGCACAGGTACGGGAAGCTGTTGAAGATGGGCGAGCCGGTGGGCTGCCCGTTGGACGTCAGGTCATTGCAGTGCTGGCCCTGGTTGAGGCCCGGGCGCTGGTTCTGCGTGTCCCAGAGCTGGCGGAAGATGGCCAGGCCCGTCAGGCCCGCGACGCCACTCTGCGTGGCGAGTTGGTCGAACACCTCTCGCATGGTGAAATTGCCGAGGATGGCCGTCTCCGTCACGATGAGGGAACGGAACGTGTTCACCGTCACCGCGGCCATCTGCGACTTGTCGCCGGACTCATGCAGCAGACCGATACCGCCGCGCTCTGAGTGGAGTGGAGTGGTCCGCGCGGGCTGGGGCGTCTGTGACGCCTCCGGCAAGTCTTCCTGGGTGCTACAGCCCGCAAGAGCCAGCATCGATGCAAAAGCAAGACATGAGCGCCGCACGCGCTTGTCCATGGACTCCCCCTCTTCGAATTGACACAACTGGTTTCACCACTTCTGTGCAGCGCGCGCCCTTATGAAGGATTCAACAAACAATTACAAGACACAATCGGAATAACCACAATACCCACATAAGCCAGTTCACGCGTACACAGAGACGTAGTACCCGCGACACACCTGCATTTACCCTGGGTGCGTCAAGACTGCACTCTCCTCTGGCGTTCCAGGCGTACGCGGGGTGCGTCCCAGCGGTACGCGGCCAGGACGCGAGACAAAACAATGCAGTGCGTTCAATCCGTACGCACCGATGCGTTACACCGGCACGCGAGGATTGTCAGAACACGTCCCGGGTACAGGCGGGAATCATCTGATTCTCCGGGGTGCGCATGACGTCCTGCGACAGGCACCCTGGCCGGCAGATTCCCCCCATGCAGTAGTCCCCCTGGGAGCAGCACATCCCGTTGCAGAGCATGCCTCCTCCGGGGCAGCACACCTGGGGGCCGCCGTAGCAGTACCCGTCGTGGCAGGTGTCCCCGCTCGTGCACGAGTCGCCGTCACTGCACGACGTGCCCGCGGGCCGCGCCGCGTAGGAGCACGCGCCCGTGGAGGTGTTGCAGGTGCCGGGGCTTGCGAAACAGGCGCCGGGCGGGCTGTTGCAGCCCACCGTCGTCCCGGTACAGGCGCCGGTCGCCCCACACTTGTCGTTGAGGGTGCAAGCATTCCCGTCATTGCAGGCGGCACCGGCGACCAGGGGCGCGTAGACACACGTCGCCCCCGAACAGACGCCGTAGGGCGAGTGGCAGGGCCCGGGCGGGGTGTTGCAGGGGCCGCAGGAGGACTCCACGACGAGGATGTTGAGCATGAAGCGGCCGCATGAGCCGTTCTTGCCGTCCACGGTGATGCGCACCTCCTGGTTGCGCGCCAGGTTGAGGACGGCGGAGGACGTGAGCGTGGAGGACGAGGCGTTGTCGTTGCAGCCCAGCGAGGCGCTGCTGTTCCAGTCCGTCACCTGCACCACCGTGTCGTAGTCCGTGGTGTCGCTGGGGTCCGTGACGAAGGTGTAGGCGCCGTCATACGGGGCGATGAAGTGGAAGCTCATGTCCGGGCCGCTGCCGCCGCCGCACGCGGGCGTCACCTCGTTGGCCGCGCCACAGGTGCGGCCCACCGCCACGCCTCGCCCCACGCGCAGCCGCAGGTCCACGTAGGAGGACGTCACCGCGCGGGCCTCCTGGGTGCCCAGGCTCTCCGCCGGAAGCGCCTCGACGCCGCCTCCCGAGGGTGCCTGGGTACAGGCCACTGCCAGGAGCAGCGGCCAAAGAAAGACACGATTCCAGTGCCAGTACGGATTCTCCGTCATGACTGTCCCCCCTGCGTTGGAAGCCCAACAGCATACGCACTCGCAGTGGGTATTGCTAAAAAATGATGGCCTGACGGTTTTCAGTCCTGCCGCGCGGGGAGCGTGGCTTTCGCGGCCTGGGAGCGCAGCGCGGTGGCGAGGCCCGCCCACCACATGCCCATGCTCGCGAGGAAGGCGGAGACGTCCTGACCATGGCGCACGGGGTGGTCCGGGCGGAGGGCCTCCCAGCCCCGATGCTCCAGGGTGACGCGGGTGCCGCCCTGGGCGGGCTCGAAGCGCACGTCCACCTGGGTGAGCTCGCCGGGGGCGAAGTTCCTGCCGCGCCACTCGAAGCGCAGCCGCGCGCCGGGCTCCCACGCCAGCACGCGGCCAATCTCGAACACGCCGGCGCCGTCCTCTTCCACCAGGCGGCCTCCGGCGCCGCCTTCGAAGCGCACCACGCTGTCGGCCGCGTGGGAGCCCCGGAAGCGCGGCCCCCGGCGCCACCAGAGGTCGGTCTCCTCGGTGAAGACGGTGAAGGCGACGTCTGGCTCCACCTCCAGGAACGTCGTCACGCGGGCGGTCTGCTCCATCGTCATGTCGGGCCTCGCAGGGCGGCTCAGGGCCGCTTCTTGCCGCGCGTGCGCTCGGCGTGTTCCTTGAACGACTGGAGCTGCCCGCCCCAGAAGGCCTCCACCTCGTCGAGCCACGCGCGCAGCTCCGAGAAGCGCTCCGGCCGCAGCCGGTACAGCTTGACGCGGGCATCGTCCTCCACGGCGTCCTCCTCGACGAGGCCTGTCTTGCGCAGGACTCGCAGGTGCCGGCTCATGGCCGGGGGAGACATGTCGAAGGCGGCGGCCAGCTCACCGGCGCGCCGGGGCTGCTCCCGCAACAGGTCGATGACGCCCCGGCGGGTGGGGTCGGCCAGGGCGGCGAAGGTGTCGTCGAGACGTCGGGCGGCTCCCATGGGCTTGAAGGCTCCGGGCTTCAGCCCTTCACGCGCTGGGAGAACCACCACGCGTGGCCTTCCAGGTCCTCCACGCCGTAGCCCCGGTCCGTCCAGTAGTCCTCGCCGTAGTTCGTCGTCTCCGGCTCCCGGGTGATTTTCGCGCCCGCGGCCCTCGCCCGCGCGCAGTGCGCGTCCACGTCATCCACGTAGAGCATGAGGTACGCGGCGCTGGTGCCTCCCGCCGCCGTGGGCGTGCGCGCCGGGTACTTCGAGCTGAGCGAGTTCACCATGATGACGCCCTCGCCGAAGACGAGCTCCGAGTGGACGATGACGCCCGGCCCGCCCTCCACCTTCAGCCGCGTCTGGAAGCCGAAGGCCTTCTCCAGCCAGTCGATGGCGGCCGGCGCATCCACATAGAACAGCCCGGGGGTGATGCGCGCACAGCCCTCTGGAACCTTCTTCATGACCCGTCTCCCGTGGGAACGAACTTCGTTGCCTTCACGGGCAATATTTAACGCTGTCGTTAACCATCTGCAAGCCAGGAGTGGACGGACCACGACAGGGGCGGGGACGCGCGGGCACCTGTTCGTGCCCGCGCGCTTGGAGCCTTTCGGCTGGAGGCGGGCCGCTACACGAACATCAGCGGGTCGAACTCATCCACGTTGACAGGCAGCAGGCGGGGCAGCGGGCGCTGGAACACCTTCGCGTTGAGCTCCAGGTCGACAATCTTGAGGCCGGAGGGCACCAAATCGCGGAAGCGCTGGCTGACGTACTCGCGCAGGCCGAGCACGGCCACCTGCCGCTTCTCCTCCAGCATGGGCTTGAGCGCCTCGGCGAAGTCTCCGCCGTCGTGGCTGGCCAGGCCCACCGCCGCCTTGGGCCGCTGGACGCGGATGGACTCCAGGAGCTTGAGGATGCCCAGGTCCACCACCTTCTGGTCCTGCCGTCCGTACAGGAGCGCCACCTCGCAGCCCGCGGACTTCAGGGCGCGGATGAAGCCAATCATCATGTCGGGAAGCTGCTCGCCCCTGGCGTTGAGCACGACGATGCAGCGCACGGGCGCGGGGAAGTAGCTCTCGCAGAACGCCACCAGCCGGTCGAACTGGACGCGGTCCTGGGACTCGGGTTTGCGGCCGACAACGTTGGACACGGCCCAGTCGATGTTCTCCGCATCGATGAGCACATAGGAGGCGGCGGGGGGACGTCCGGTGAGCATGGGCGCGGACAATACGCTCGCGCGCCGCTTCCTGGGGGGATTGCGTGCGCGGTGCGCGCGCTCCCGGACAAGTCCAGGAAGCGTGACGCCCGGAAGCGACCTGACGCGTCAGAAGCGGTCGGGCCCCGGCGGCATCTCCGGCAGCGGCGCCGACGCGGCCAGCAGGCCGTGCTCCGGGATGGGGGGCTGCATGGGCAGCACCACCGTGAAGCGCGAGCCCCGTCCGAACTCGCTCTCCACGAAGACCTTGCCGCCGTGGCCTTCCACCAGGCTCTTGACGATGGCCAGGCCCAGGCCCGCGCCGCCGTGCTCGCGCGTGGAGCTGCCGTCCACCTGGTAGAAGCTCTGGAAGATGCGCTCGAACTGGTCCTCGCGGATGCCCACGCCGGTGTCTTCCACGCTGATGCGATAGCCGGAGAGGCCCAGCGGCTCCTGCGGGCCCGGCTCCGACATCACCACGGACACGCGGCCTCCGGAGGCGGTGAACTTCAGCGCGTTGACCAGGAGGTTGATGAGCACCTGCCGCAGCTTCTCCGCGTCCCCCGCCAGCCGGGGCCTGGGCAGGGGTGGCAGCCGCACCTCCAGCTCCACGCCCTTGCGCTGCGCCTGGGGCATCACCGTGGACACCGCCGCCTGGATGACGCCCGCCAGGTCCACCGGGCCCATGGACAGCCGCAGCTTGCCGGCCTCAATCTGGCTCAGGTCCAGGATGGAGGAGATGAGGTTGAGCAGCGACTCGCCCTTCTCGACGATGGTGCGCACGTAGAGCAGCTGCTCGGGGTTGAGCATGCCGGCCAGCCCCTCGGCCAGCATCTCCGAGTAGCCGATGATGGAGGCCAGGGGCGTGCGCAGCTCGTGGCTCACCGTGCCCAGGAAGGTGGACTTGAGCCGGTCCAGCTCCTTGAGGCGGGTGTTCACCTGCGCCAGCCGCGAGTTCTGCGCCTCCAGCTCCCGGTGCGTCTCCAACATCGCCTCGATGTGGAGCTGGGTCGTCAGGTACGTGCGGTGGCCGCTGGCCACCAGCGCGGCGAGCACCTGGCCAAAGTGGGTGAGCACCTGCGCGGCGGTGCGCTCGGGCGCGCGGCGCACCTTGGCCACCAGCTCCTGGGCGCGGGTGAGCTCCAGGCCACCGATGTCCGTGAGCGTGTCGGGGAAGTCCCCCAGCTCCTCGGGCGTGAAGGGCCCCAGGATGACGCGGCCCAGGAAGTCGCCCTCCCAGCGCACCGGCATCACCAGGTAGCGCAGGCCGGTGAAGCACGGCAGGGCGATGAGGCCCGCCTCCTCCGCGCCGTCGCCCTGGGCCACGCGCGCGCCCTGCATCGGGAGCACCGGGCCGTCCTTCACCCGCGCCACCGTCGCCGTGCAGCGCGAGCGGCCGTCCGGGAAGGAGAAGACGTAGGCGCAGAAGTCGCCGTGGCCCACCTTCACGTCGGCCAGCTTGGTGCCGCGCGCGTCCAGCACCTTGATGCCCACGCGGTACAGCTCGCTGAAGCTGCGCACCACCTCGGAGAAGGAGGGCAGGTCCAGCATCTCGCCGAGCGACAGGCGGCGCTGGAGCACCGACTCGCGGCGCGAGCCACTCGAGCCCTCCGGTGGCACGTTGCCCTGGTAGCCGCTCATCGGCCACCTCCCCACTGCTCGTCGCGCCCCACCGCCGTGTAGCGGCCGGCCAGCGTGGTGCCCGACAGGTCCATCCGCCCGAAGACCTGGGAGAGGAACTCCGCCTCGGTCAGCCCCACGTTGCGCGCCAGGTGCGCCCGGGCGTCCAGCCGCCGGTAGGCCGCCTGCGCCACGGCGTGGAAGGTCTCCACCACGCCCTCGCCCTTGAGCGCCACCGCGCCGACGACGGCCTCGCCGCCGCGCTTGCGCGCCTCCTCCAGCTCCACGTCCGTGCGCGCGTCGGGCAGGTCCCGCTTGTTGAACTGGATGACGACGGGCACCTGGTCCACGTCCAGCCCGTTCTCCTTCATGTTGTCCTGCAGGTTGCGCCAGTAGGCGTTGTTCTCCGCCGTCGCGCTGTGCCGGCTGTCCGCGATGAACACCACCGCGTCCGCGCCCTGGAGGACGATGCGGCGGGTGGCGTTGTGGATGACCTGGCCGGGCACGGTGAAGAGCTTCACCTTCACCTTGAAGCCGGACGAGGTGGAGAAGAAGACGGGCAGCAGATCGAAGAACAGCGTCCGGTCGTCGTGGGTGTCCACCGTCAGCAACCGACCCCTCACCTCCGGGGACGCCCGGGCATGGAGCTGGCGCAGATTCGTCGTCTTCCCGCTGAGTCCGGGCCCGTAGTAGACGATCTTGAGCGTCAGCTCTCGCTGGGCGTGGTTGAGTTGCAAGGCGTGACTCGGGCGGGCGGGGTCGGGATGAGGAGGCCAGCCCTCCGTGAACGACGACCAGGGTTTTATAGTGGGAAGGCGCCCGGCGCGGAAGGCCGGCTGGATGCCAGCCGTGGAAGCGATGCCCATTCTTGGAATGGGACGGGCCATGCTCGGGTTGACCGGAATCCGGCCCTCACATCCGCGGGGGAGGCAATCTCCTCACTTGGGAAGACAATGTGCGCGGAATCACCGCGTGCACCGGTGGCGGGGGTGCGGTTAGGATCGCAGCGCGACGGAGGAGATGGCGATGACGATGAAGCAGGTGGACCCGGGCGTGGAGATGGCCCCAGCCCCGGTGCTGGAAGCGGCGGTGGGCCTCCCCAATGACCTGATGGCGGCGGTGAAGTTCACCCTGCCCACCGACGAAGACATGACGGCGGTGGCGGCCCTGCGCGCCAGCTCCGAGCCCTGGAAGAGCCGGGGTGAGACGCAGGAGGACAGCCTCAAGGCCCTGGCCCAGCTCAAGCCCTACATCCACGTGGCGAAGCTGCAGACGCAGATCGTCGGCTACGTCACGGTGGAGCGCGACGGCCCGGTGCCCGGCGCCGCGTACCTGCGCAACATCGTGGTGAAGCAGGACCTGCGCAAGAAGGGCCTGGGCGCCGTGGTCCTGGAGCAGGCGCTCCGAGCCGCACGCGACATGTACCGCAAGACGATTGCGCTGCGAGTGGACCCGTCCAACGCCCCCGCGGTGAGCTTCTACCGCAAGGCGGGCTTCACCACCGTGGCCACGGTGGTGTCCAAGAAGTCCGGCAAGCTCCGGCTTCTGATGTCCCGCGAGCTGTAGTTCGCGTGACCTGGCTGGCGGGAGGTTTTCGCCTCCCGCCGCCACCGCTCCGAGCGGGCCCCAGGCCCCGGAGCCCCCCTCTCTCACCCAGGCAGGCGTCGGCGCTCCCCTTTGGCGCTCCATTGATGGGGTGGGTGTGGAGCCCACTGCGCGAGGCGAGGCGTGGGACGTGCGTCCAAGGGGGTGGGCGCTTTTGCGTCAATGTCGACTATCCTGCGGTCCCCCGCGCTCCGCGCTCCGTCACGGCTCGAGTTCGAATCCGCATGAGACCCCTTGCTGAGCTGTTGCGCCATCTGTCGCGGCCTGGAGTGACGGAGCTGACCCTGGCCACAGGGCGTCCTCCCATGATTCGCGGCAGCAACGGCTACGAGCCGGTGGACCCCGCCGCGGTGACGACGGACGACGTCGTCCGAGCCCTCCAGGCCATGGTGGGAGTGGCGCGAGCGTCCAGCGTCTCCGACTCGCCCTCCAACTGGTCCGTCAACGCCAATGGCCTGGGCGCGCTGTCCATTGCCGCCATGCGTCGAGGGGACTTGATGCACCTGCGCCTGTCGCGCGCGGCGGAGGCCTCCACTGGGGCGGCCCAGCCCGCGGCCGCTCCGGCGCCAGCGGCACGAGCGGCCCCCGCAGCCCAGCCCGCTCCCGTCGCCCAGGGGTATGCCGCGCCGGTCGCCGCGCCTGCGGCCGGGTATGCGCCCGCCACCGCCCCTGCTCCCTCGGCGGGGTATGCGCCCGCGCCCACCGCCGCGCCCCAGAGCGCCGGGTATGCGCCCGCGTCCGCGCCCGCCGCGCATGTGCCCACCGCCGCGCCGCAGGGCGCCGGGTACGCGCCCACGGGTGCGCAGGAGGCCGCGCGCTCGCTGGCGACGTCGCGCATGTCGGGCGGAGCCAGGGACCTGGCCATCGTCCTGGAGCAGGGGCGCAGCAGCCGCGCCAGCGACGTGCACGTCGTGGCCGAGCGCCCCGTGCTCTTCCGCCTCGCCGGAGAGCTGGTGCCCCAGGGTGGGGCGCTGGACGCGGCGCGGGTGGAGGGCATGTTGATGCCGGTGGTGCCGGAGCGCCTGCGCCCGGTGCTGGAGCGCGACGGAAGCTGTGACTTCTCGCTCGACTCGCCGGAAATGGGGCGCTTTCGCGTCAACGTCTCGCGTCACCGCACGGGCCTCAAGGGCACCTTCCGGGTGATTGCGCGCGACATCCCCACGCTGGAGTCGCTGGGGCTGCCCGTCGAAATCGCCAAGGCGACGCACCACCACCAGGGCCTCATCGTCGTCACGGGCCCGTCCGGCCACGGCAAGACGAGCACCCTGGCGGCGCTGGTGGACCTCATCAACCGCGAGACGTCCCACCACGTGCTCACGGTGGAGGACCCGGTGGAGTTCGTCCACCCGCGCAAGAAGGCGCTCATCAGCCAGCGCGAAGTCGGAGCGCACACGAGGACGTTCGCCAGCGCGCTCAAGGGCAGCTTGCGCGAGGACCCGGACGTCATCGTGGTGGGCGAGCTGCGCGACACGGAGACAGTGCGCATGGCGCTGGCCGCCGCGGAGACGGGCCACCTGCTCATCAGCACCATGAACACGCCGAGCGCGGCGAAGACGATTGACCGGCTCATCGACCTCTTCCCTCCGGCGGACCAGCAGCAGGTGCGCCTGTCGCTGTCGAGCGGCCTGCGCCTCATCGTCAGCCAGCGGCTGATGGCGAGCGCGGACGGCAAGAGCATGGTGGCCGCGGCGGAGGTGCTGCCGGGCTCGGTGGCGCTGGGCAACCTCATCCGCGACAACAAGACGTACCAGATTCCCTCGCTCCAGCAGCGCGGCAAGAGCCTGGGCATCATCCGCTTCGAGGACTCGATGGCGGACCTGGTGCGCGCGCAGAAGGTGAAGCTGGAGGTGGCCAAGGGCTTCGTGGACAACCCGGACGAGCTGGAGGCGGTGGTGACGGGGAAGCGGCCGGGCACGACGGCGGTGAACGCGCCGGAGACGCAGCAGGACAGCGCCCGGCTGCTCAGCAAGATGGGCTCGTTGATGGGAAGGAAGGGGGGCTGAGATGAGCACCACGCCGCGCATCGCCGCGCTCTTCGACATGCTGCTGGAGCAGAAGGGCAGCGACCTGCACCTGGGCACGGGCTATCCCCCCATGGGCCGCATCCGGGGCGAGCTGACGCCGCTGCGCGAGGCGCCCCTCACGCCGCAGGAAATCGAGGGGCTCCTGTTCGAGCTCATCAACCCGACGCAGAAGAAGCAGATTGTCGAGGAGCTGGACCTCGACTTCGCCTACGGCTACGGGACGAAGGCCCGCTTCCGCGCGAACTACTTCTACAAGCAGACGGGCCTGGGGGCGGTGTTCCGCACCATCCCCAGCAAGGTCCTCACGCTGGATGACCTGAAGACGCCCGACATCGTCCGCAAGCTGGCCGACCGCCGCAGCGGGCTGGTGCTGGTGACGGGCCCCACGGGCAGCGGCAAGTCCACGACGCTCGCGGGCATGGTGAACCACATCAACCAGACGCGCCCCGCGCACATCCTCACCATTGAAGACCCGGTGGAGTTCGTGCACGAGTCCGCGCGGGCGCAGGTGACGCACCGGGAGGTGGGGCCTCACGCGTCCAGCTTCGCCACAGCCATCCGCTCGGCGGGCCGCGAGGACCCGAACGTCATCCTCATCGGCGAGCTTCGCACCAACGAGACGATGAAGCTGGCGCTCCAGCTGGCGAGCTTCGGCGTGTTGGTGTTCGCCACGGTGCACACGAATAGCGCGCCGGCGACCATCGACCGCATCATCAACTCGTTCCCCGCGGACGAGCAGCAGCAGGTGCGCGGCATGCTGGCGGAGAGCCTGGCGGGCATCGTCGCGCAGCAGCTCATCAAGACGGCGGACGGCAAGGGCCGCGTGGCGGCGCTGGAAATCCTCGTGGGCGGCGCGGCCATCGCCGCGATGATTCGCGAGGGCAAGGTCTTCCAGATTGCGTCCAAGATGCAGGCGGGCCAGGGCCAGGGCATGCAGACGCTCGACATGCACCTGGAGCGGCTGGTGCGCGACAACATCATCACCCCCGACGCCGCGCTGGAGAAGGCCCAGGACAAGGAGAACCTGGCCAAGGTCATCCAGCGCCTCAAGCCGGACTGGGTGCTGCCGGAGTCCATGAAGGCGTAGTCGCCGGTTCCTGCTTTCGTCAGGGATGCGAAGCCGTGGCGTCGCTGGGGCTCCAGGGAGCCCCAGAATGCGCCATGACAAGGACAAGGCCTTCGAGATGGCACGCAGTCTGTTGCCATCCACGAAGCGCCAGCAGGCGCGCGAGAACCGCGCGAACGTGACACGGAGCGCCCGCCGCACCGCGAAGACCCGGGTCGCCCAGCTCATCAGAGACCCCGAGTTCGCCGAGGACTGCGCGGAGCTGGATGAAGACGCCTCCTTGGAGCTGGGGTGGGTGGTGGCGCGGCGGCGCGACGGGGACAAGGTCAATTCCTTCATCCGATGGGCGAAGCGACGGACGTTGGACGAGCCCCGCGACCTGCGCGTGGAGCTGATACGCAAGACACTTCCCGAGGGCCTCATCGGACGTCACGCGCTCTCCCACTTGACGCGGGAAGAGCACTTCCTGAGCACCATCGACCTCCCGCGAGGCTGGGGCGTCAACAGGACCCCCTGGAGGAGAAAGCCCCTCTCGGAACGCGGGGTGATGGCGCAAATCCTCCGCGGACTGCTGGGAGTCCCCGGCGGACAAAAAGCCTTCAACGGCTACCTCAAGCGAGCCAGTGCCAGCAGTTGGAGCTGGAAGCAGGGACGCGACGGCCGAAGCCACGTGGTGCTCCACGGACACACCGCACCTCGCCTGCTGATGGGGGTGCATGACGTGCTCACCTTCCTGGATGACGTGGGCGTTCATCCCTGGCCTCCTCACTCGCCGCGGCCCAAGGGCGACCCCGCATCGACGCGCGAGCCAGCCCTCACCTTCCTGCGGGCCTTCCATCGTCTGGGCGGTGACCTCACCGCCACCCTCGCGGCCCTCCCTCCGGTCCCCCGACTGAGCACACTGCCGCCCAGCGGCGCGCACGGTCCGTGAATGGGTTCTGGAACCTCGATGAACCCACGTGCGCGGACGGGCGGCGCGGAACATGATGCCGACCATGCTTCAGGGCTTCGAGAGCGTGACGACGGAGCGGCTGCTGCTTCGCCCCTTCCGCGACAGTGATGCGGCGGCGGTGTTCGCGCTCCATGGAAATCCGGAGACGGCTCGCTTCAATCCTTCCGGCCCCTTGCGCACGTTGGACGCGGCGAAGGAGCTGCTGGCGGTGTGGCTGAGCGACTGGGCGAAACACGGCGTGGGGTACTGGGCCGTGGAGCGGCGCGAGGCCCCGGGCGTCGTCGTGGGCCTCTGCGGTGTGCGCCACAAGCTGTTCGAAGGTCGGACGGTGCTGAACCTCGCCTATCGGCTCGCGCCCGAGACGCAGGGCTCGGGCTATGCGACGGAGGTCGCCCGCGTCGCCGTGGAGAAGGCCCGGCGACACCTCCCGGACGTCCCCCTGGTCGCCATCATCCATCCCGAGAACACGGCCTCCCTCCGCGTCGCGGAGCGGCTCGGGCTGAAATTCGAGCGCATCACCGACTACGAGGGCACCCCGAGCCGACTCTACGTCGCCGAGTGAGCTTCACCCGGTGACGGACTCACCGTTGCTGTTCGCGGAGTCCCTCCCGAAACACGGTGAACACCGCCTGTCCGCAGCGGTCCTCGGTGTCCGCCTGCGCTCTCACCACGCGGACCTCGTAGCGGGTCCCGCCGAGCACGAGGCGCTTCGTCTCTCCCACGGAGACGGTGACGGGTGAGGCACCGCGCTTCCGGGCGTCCTCGAACCGAAGCCGCGCGCCTTGGGTGCGGGCGCCCTTTCGCCGCTCGCAGCCCGCGAGCTCCCAGCGGACGTGCAGCTCCGGCACGAGGCCCGAGGGAAGCAACACGTCGCCCTCCGGCGTGGTGGGCGCGCTCGGCACCGTGAGCAGCAGCAACTGTCCCTCCGCGTCGCGGAGCGTGTCGCCCGAGAGGAGCTCGGGATGGTCTCCCTCGCTGGAGGCACAGTTCGCGGGCTCGCGGTGACTGGTCCAACTCACGGTCCGCCCCGTCAGGTCCGCGAGGACGTCTGGCACCGTGAGCCCGTAGCTCACGCCGCCGCGCGTCTTCCCGACTTCGTACTCCAGCACCGAGGCCCACTGGTCTTCGTGTCGGTACGCCCCTCGGAGCTGTCGAGCCACCGTGAACCGTCGCTCCAGACGTGGGCCCGTTCGCTCGATGGAGCGAGTCTCTGGTGTCTCCTTGAAGGCCACGTCCACCCGCGCCGCGCGCCACACGTCCGAGCACGCGTCAGGTGCCTCTGACACGCGGCTGGAGGCACCTCCGTCCGGCGCGGACTCCGATGGGCGAGGTGAATCGCTCGACGCTGGAAGTCCACGACGGACGTCCGGTGAAGCCACACCCGACGTGGCAAGCCCGCCGTCGGTTGGCACACGGTCCGTGCCCGACAAGGAACTCGGTGTGGCTTCGGACCGCTCGGCGACACCAGGGCCCCCATCCGTCGATGGGGGCTCGGGCCGCAACCAACACGCTCCCTGCATCAGCAGGAGCCCCAGCACCCAGGGCCGAGCGCGTCGCAACGGGCGTGCTCCCTCGAACTTGCTCAGAGGCACTCCGCGTACAGCAGGGTTCCATCCGCCGACACGTGGAAGTCGCGTCCCTCCACGCGTCCTCGTGACAGGAGCCGCTCCCGCTTGCGTCGGACATCGTCACGCCGTCGCACCAGTGGGGACTCCTCGTGCGGAACCCTCGGCTGGAAGCGAGCGGGGCCACCCTTGTCGTCCGGCAGATAGCGGGTCAGCGCCGAGCGCTTCGAGACACGCCCCGCGCCATCGTTCGCGTCTCCGTCGTCGGAGAAGTCGAGCTCCAACGAGCCCCACTCCCCCACGTCACAGTCGCAGGAGCCGCAGCCCGGGAAGCTGCAACCCAGGAAGCCATCGCGACATTCAACACACTCCGCCTTCGGTGACGAACCGCACGCCGCGCACCCGTTGTCGCCAAACGAGTACGAGTGCCACCCCGAGTTGCTTACGCCCGCGAACTGGTAGCGGTAGTTCATCACGCTGTCGTGCACCACGCTGTACTGCCCCGCCACGTCATTGCCGTTGTGGTCCAGGTTCAGGTTGTGACCCAGCTCATGGATGAAGGTACCGCGCTGCTCCTGGATGCTCGGACTGCTGAAGCAGCCCATGCTGATGATGAGGTCGTTGCCCAGCAGCTCGGCCTTGCCGGAGGAGCAGCTCGTGAGGCTCGTGTGCCGGTTGGCCCACATCGCGTAGTGGAAGTACGGCCGGCGCTCGGGATTCGCTGCTGAGAATGCGCTCTGCTTCAGCGCGTAGAAGTCCACGCCGCCAGGGCAGCTTCCGTAGCAGACCACCTCGTACCAGGGCAGCACGCTGTCGATGAAGGCATGCAGCCGCACGCTCCCGCCCGTCTCCTGGGCGAACACCGCCGCCGCGTCCGCCACCAACCCCGCGTACGGCTGCCGCGTGAGGTATGGGTTCGTCGGGTGCTGCATCCAGTCGATCTCTACATAGAGGTCTCTCGCCGTGGGGCTGCTCCACTCGGAGAAGGAGAAGCCGTCGTTGCCAAACACCTCCAGCGTGTCCGCAATCGAATCCCCATCCGAGTCCTCATTATTCGGACTCAGGCCGATGAGCGGCTCCAGCGAGTCCGAGAGCCCATCCTCGTCTCCGTCGTTGTCGTCGAAGATGGTGGACCAGAGCTCTTCGTCGTGGACGAAGCTGGCCGTGCCCGCGCTGCCCGGGTAGCGCCCCACCACCACGCGCTGCGTGCCGACGTTCTGCGTGCTCGTCGCGGTGACGAGCGGGTAGTACTTCGGCCCGCTGTCGTCATCGTGCTGGAGGTACTCGGTATTGGAGCGCAGCAGGAAGAGCAGATGGTCTCCTCCGCCGGGGGTGGTGGCCGAGGCCCTGAAGGTGTCCTTGGCATTCCACGCGAAGAGGAGCGGCACGCCACCGAAGGGCTGCTGAGACAGGAGCAGCGTCCCGTTGCGGTACAGGCTCGCCGTGCCACCACGCCCATCCGCGTACGCACGCACCCAGACGCGGTAGTAGCCGGAGTCCGGTGCGACGAACGTCACACACGAGCGCGTGTTCCCCTGGCAGTCGTCACTCACGGCCACCTGACTCCAGCCGCTCCTGTCGCGCAGCACGTGCAGCACGGTGTCCGGCGCGGAGCCCGCCAGGTCTCGCGTCTCGAAAGTGTACGTCTGTCCCGCGTCGAGCCAGGTGCTCAGCCAGATGAAGCTGCCCCAGTCCCGTGATGCCACGTAGTGCGGCCCCGCCCACGCCATCATCGGCGCCAGCAGCAACACCGCGCGAAGCGCCCCCATGAACGACTTCATCGCTTCTGCTCCCCCTGAAAGAACCACTCCTTGAAGGTCTCTTGCGCGCGCGCTTGCTCCTCGGGCGCAAGGTCTCTCCACTTCGCCTTTTCCCTCGCGAGCGCTTGCTGGTAGCGCGCGTCCTGGTCCCTCGCGTGCGTGTCTTCCGTCGGCGGGGCGGAGAGCTTGGCGACGAGGTTGAGCGCGGCGAGGTAGCGCCGCTCCTGGCGCGCCCGCGTCTCGGGGCTCGCGTCCTGGAAGGCCCGCTCTGTTCGCGTCACGAGCGTGGCCAGGTCGTCGACGTGCTCCTCGCGCAGCAAGGCCTCCTCGTCCGGTGTCAGTGGCACCAATGCGTCCTTCGCGAATCGCGTCAGCGGAGACGTCACGGGGGCGGGAGTCGCCACCTCCACTGTGAGGCCCTTGGGCCCCTGGACCTGTTCGACGTGAAGAACAGGCTCCGGTGAATCCTTGCGCGGGACAGGAGATGTTTCGAGCGGAGCCACCGGGTTCGGCTCCCGCTGGCTCACGGCGGCGGAGTCCTCACGCAACAGGTGCCGAGGCACCAGCAGGGGGATTCCCGCCGCGACCAGTACGACGCCCAACACCACACTTCCGATTCCGACCTGGTCGCCTCGTGCGCGCATGCGGTCCCCACTCGCAGGCTCCACGTCTAGCCTCAATTCCCGTCGGCATCAAACGGCAGGAGGCTTGGGGGATTCAGCGCGAGTGACGGCGACAGCACGTCCAGGGTGTTTCACTGAACAGGCCAGCGAGCCGGCTCGAATCAGCGGGCCTCGGGTTGTGACGGAGGGGCGGCGGATGGAATCAGGGGGTATCCACCCGGGTACGGGGTGAGCACCTCGCAGCCCTCGCGTGTCACCAGGATGGTGTGCTCGAACTGCGCGGAGAGGCTTCCGTCTTCGGTCACCACCGTCCAACCGTCGGAGAGCATTCGAATCTCGGGGCGACCCAGGTTCACCATCGGTTCGATGGTGAGCACCATGCCGGAGCGCAGGGTGATGCCCGTGCCCTTCGTGCCGAAGTGGGGCACATGGGGCGGCGCGTGCATGGAGCGTCCGATGCCGTGCCCGCCGAACTCCCGAACGATGCTGCACCCTTCCCGCTCCGCCAGTTCCTGGATGGCCGCGCCGATGTCGCCCATCCGAGCACCGTGACGCACGACGGAGACGCCCACATCACGACACCGACGCGCCACGTCCACCACGTGCCGGGCATCATCGGACACCTCACCGATGCAGAACGTGGCCGACGTGTCTCCGTGGTAGCCGTCCAGGCACGTGGTGACGTCCACGTTGATGATGTCCCCGAGCGCCAGTTTCTCGTGCGGATTCGGGACGCCATGACAGACGACGTGGTTGCGGCTGGTGCACACCGTCGCGGGGAAGCCGTGGTAGCCGAGCTGGCTGGGTGTGCCGCCTCGACGAGCCGTGTCCTCGCGCACCCATTCGTTGATGTCTCCCGTGGAGATGCCCGGCGTCAGCTTCCCCGCGACCCAGGCGAGCGTGCCCGCCGCCGCCGCGCCCGCGAGACGCAGACGCTCCACCTCGGTGCCCTTGAACAATGGAGTTCCCATGGGGAGGCAAGGTGTCTCCGGGGGCCTTCAGCGTCCAATGCTGTTTCGGTATCGCGCTCGGGGACGGGGGTGCACGAAAGTGGCGCTCGCGCTAACCTGGGGCCGTGAGCATCACCCACCTCCAGTCCTTCGTAGCGGTGGCCGAGGAACGGCACGTGGGCCGCGCCGCACGCCGGCTCCACCTTACCCAGCCGCCTCTGAGCCGCCACATCCTCGCGCTCGAGGATGAACTGGGCACACGGCTCTTCGAGCGCACGCGGCAGGGAATGAGCCTGCTGCCTGCCGGAGAGGTGTTCCTGCTCCACGCGCGCCGCATCCTCGCGGAGGTGGACACCGCGGTGCACACCGTGCGCGGCCTCGCCCCGCGCGACACGGGCGGCTGAGGGCTCGCCAGCTCGCTACTCGGGAACCTCCAGCGGGAACGTCAGGCGTTCTCCCCGGTGAGTGAGGACCGCCGCGCGAACCAGCTCACGTACCTGGCGCGCGCTGAGCGGCAGGTCGGCGAAGACACGCGAGGGCGAGAAATCGCCCAACGCCAGTCCCATCCCCTCCTCCGGTTCCCAGATGCGCTCAGCCACGAGTTCGTAACGTGACCCGGCCACCTCGATGGAGACCGCGCAGTCCTTGTCATTGAGCCTCCGCGCGCCGAGCACCCGCATCATTCCGCCTTGCGGGTGTGAAGTCCGCCCCAGCACGTCCTGACTGCACATCTGAACCGCCCCCTCGCTCGTTGCGAACTGGACGATACCACTCGGCCTCGATTCGCCCCATGACGCTCAGTGGTCGCCCGTGTACGAGGTGGGGACATACTGCCGCGCCAAGAGCGCCAGGACCGAAAGGGGACCGCCAGACATGCCGCGCAGGTCGTCACGCATCCCGTCATCGCCTCATCGGCTCGTGGTCCCCTGGGTTCTGCTCTCTTCACTGGCCTGGGCCCAGACACCGGGAACCGGAACGACGACGACGGAGCCCGGCGCGCGGAACACCGTCATCGGCACGCCCTCGTCGTCTGAGTCGAGCACTCGCACCGCCGGCTTCGACGACTCCTCCGCACCTGTTCCGGAGCAGCCCACCGCTACTGTACCCACGGCGCCTGAGACGTCCCCTCGTGTCGCTGTGCCCATGGAGCATGCGACGGGCTCTCGCGCCATCGAGGAGGCACCCGCACAGCACGAGGCGCCTTCCCGTCCCGACGCCGATGCGCCCACCGCGCCTGAGGCTCCATCAAGTACAGCGCCGGCCACCGAGACAGCAGAGCCCAACGCATCCTCTCGTACCGTCGTCACGGGAACGCGCCTTCCGCGTCCCGTGCGGGATGTGCCCGCCACCACCGTCGTGCTGCCTCGTGAAGAAATCGACCGCAGTCCCACGCTGACACAGGACACCCTCGTCCGGTCCCTGCCCTCGGTCGCCACCTTCCGCCGCACGCCGAGCCTCGTCTCCGACCCGACCGCGCAGGGCCTCAACCTGCGGGGCCTTGCTCCTTCTGGCGTCGCTCGCACGCTCGTCCTGTTGGACGGCGTTCCCGTCAACGACCCGCTCGGTGGATGGGTCTTCTGGCGCTCGCTCCCTCGACTCGGACTGGAGCGCATCGAGGTCGTCCCCGGTGGCGGCTCCGCTCTCTATGGCAGCTCCGCGCTCGGCGGCGTCGTGCAGCTCATCTCGCGTCCCATCACCGGCCCGGCGGTCGACGCGGACCTCTCCTACGGCAACCGCGACACTGGACTCCTCGCCGCGCGCGGAGCCCAACGCTGGGGCCCCATCGCCGCCGCCGTTGAGACCGAGCTGCTTACGAGCAATGGCTACCGCATCGTCACCCCAGGCCAACGCGGGGCCATCGACAGCGACACGCCCAGCAATCACGTCGTCCTCAATGGCCGGGTGGAAGCCCAGGCCTCCGACGCACTGACGCTGTCCGCTCGCGCCAACCTCTTCCGTGAGAACCAGAACGGAGGCACCCGCTTCACCACCGCCCGCGTGGAGCTGGCGCAGTTCGGCGCGGGTGCACGACTTCAGACCGACACGCTGGGCACCTTCTCCCTGGACCTCTTCGGCCGCACCCTGCGCTTCGAACAGAACCGCGCTCGTGTCGCCCAGGACCGCGCCGCCGAGTCCCTCGCCGCGTCCCAGGACGTCCCCGCCGATGACCAGGGGGCCTCGCTCGTGTGGACGGCTCCGAGCTGGAATGCGGGAGGCACCCATCAGCTCTCCGCCGGTCTCGATGCCCGACGCATGGCGGGCACTTCCCGCGAGCAGCTCTTCCCACCCACGCGGACTCCAGACACCGTCCTCGCCCGCGATGCCGGCGGCACGCAGTGGGCCGGTGGCGTGTTCCTCCAGGACCTCTACGCCATCACCCCCGCCCTGGAGTTGTCCGCGGCGCTCCGCTTCGACGTCTGGCGAAACACGCAAGGGCTCCAGCGAGTCGAACGAGCCAGCGGCACGGTGGACACCACGCCCTTCGAGGACCGCACCGAGCACCAGCTCAGTCCACGCCTGGGCATGCGCCTGCGCCCCTGGGACGCCGTCACGCTGCGCGCCTCCGGGTATCGGGCCTTCCGCGCGCCGACGCTCAACGAGCTCTATCGTCCCTTCCAGGTCGGCACCGTGTTCACCTCCGCCAACGCGAACCTCGGCGCGGAGCGCCTGTGGGGGGCGGAGGCCGGTGTGGAGGTCGAGCCCCTTCGCACGCTCACGGCCCGCGTCACGGGCTTCTGGAACGTGCTGGAGGACCCCATCACGAACGTCACCCTCCCCGATGGCGCGGGCCGTGAGCGCCAGAACCTGGGCAAGGCCCGCGTGCGCGGAGTGGAGGCCAGCCTCGACTGGAGAGTGTCGCGACAGTGGACGGCGCTCCTCGGGTACACCTTCGTGGACCCCACCGTCACGGAGGCGCCGGGACAGCCGGCGCTCGTGGGCCGACAGCTCGCGCAAGACCCCAGACACCGGGGCGCCGCCAGCCTCACCTTCGAGGCCCCGTCCCTCGTCACCGCCACCGTGCAACTCCGTGTCACCGGTCCTCAGTTCGAGGATGACCTCAATGAGCGAGGCATGGGTGGGGCGCTCGTCGTGGACGCCGCCGTCAGTCGGCGCCTCTTCTGGAAGGTGGACCTCTTCGCCGCGGTGGAGAACCTCTTCGACCGCGAGTACCTCGCGGGGCGCGCGGGAGTGGACACGCTGGGACCGCCGCTGCTCGCGCGCGTGGGCCTGCGACTTCGCGATGCCCCCTGAGTCTCACTGACACTGCCGCGAATAGCCGATGCGCCGGAGCATCCGCACCCCGTCGCCGGTCGGGTCTTCGGCCAGCTCGGAGTACATGACATGCGCGCGGCCCTGGGCGTCCACCTCCAGGGCCCAGTCGAAGAAGGGCAAACCGAGGGGACTCGTCTCCCGGTCCACGACGGTCTTCGCCGCCCAACCCGCCTGCGCGTTGTCGCGGTACTCCAACTGCTTCCCCAGATTGCGCAGCACGTGCACCACGCCCGAAGAGGAGATCCTCAACTCCCCGTTCCCCGAGAAGGGGAGCACGGTCGTGGACCATTCCCCCTCGACACTCCGGGTGCTCAGACTCAGGACGCCCACCTTCGTCCAGAGGATGTGCGGCACCCCCGCCGGGGACACCGCGATGACCGGATACGCACCCTCCGCGACGACCTGCTCCTTCACCCAGGTCCCCGAGGCATTCGTGGCGTAGTAGATGCCAGGGCGACCAGCGTCGGCCCCATGCTCGTACGTCACATGGACCTTGCCCTGGGCATCCACACGCATCGACAGGTTGGTGAAATTCGCGCCCAGCTCGATGCCCGTGTCGATGACAGACACATCACCGAGGCGACCGTGGACGTGGTTGATTCGATGCTTCACGGCATCCACCAGCGTGAGCGCATGGAACCGCCCCGACGCATCCAGGTCGAACGCGCGCACCCAGCCACTCAACAGCCGAGCACGCTCCCAGCGGCCCTCGGTGTGGTGGAGGAAATCGGTGGGGACCACCGCCACCAGGTCATCGAATCGCGGGTTGAGGGCCAGGTGGAGGTCACCCGACGCATCCACCCGGATGCCACCCAACCACCACTGCTTCCCCACGACGCCCATGTCGGCGAAGACACGCCAGGGCTTCGTCGTCACCACCCGCAGGACATCCCCGGTGTACTCCACGAAGTACGCCTCGCCGTCCGCATCCAGCGCGAACCGCGGATAACCCCTGTCGCTCCCCATCGGGAGCACCGTGCGCGACTGCCAGCCCTCCTCGCAGTCACTCCACTCCGTCATCCGCGCATCCACACCGCCATCATCCAGCGGGGGTCTGGGGATTGACGGCCCGGCATCCGCCCCCGCGTCCTCGGGCATCGGAATCCCGCCGTCCGGCCCCGCGTCCGGAGCGCCGAGCTCCTCCCCTCCATCCGGCTCAGGGTTTCCCCCCGAACCGTCTCCCCCGTCATCCAAGCCAGAGCCCGCGTCCGCCGGGTCCACCGCTACGGGCGACAGCGAGATGGGCTCACACGCACACACCAGCGCCACGGCGGCGAGCAGGACAAGGCGCGGAAATGAAAGGACCGGACAGTCCACGTCAGGGCTCTGGGGTGCGAGGACGGCCGTGGGTAGCAGACCCGGCCGATGGCATACGAACCGAGCCGGATTCTCGGGCAATTTCCCCCGAAAAAATCCGGCTCACTCCACCGAACGCAAGGCGCGCACCGGGCGCACCGGGCCGTTGAACCAGCGGCTCAGCTCCACCAAATCATCCAGCCGTCGCGCGTCGGGGAGGCTGTCCAGGAAGACGCGCCCATACGCCTTGGTGAGGATGCGCCGGTCCAACATCGCGACGATGCCCTTGTCGGACTGGGTCCGAATCAGCCGCCCGAAGCCCTGACGCAGGGCCAGCGCCGCCTGGGGAAGCTGGTACTGCTCGAAGGGCTCCTCCCCCCGCGTCTGGAGCTGCTTGATTCGCGCCGCCACCAGCGGGTCTCCCGGTGAGGAGAACGGGAGCCGGTCGATGATGACCAGGCTGAGCGCGTCTCCCGGCACGTCCACGCCCTCCCAGAAGCTGTGCGCCGCGAAGAGCACGCTCGGCGTGTCGCGAAACGCCTCCAGCAACTGCTGCTTGGGTCGCTCGCCCTGGAGCAGCGCCTGGTACGGCAACCGTCCCGCCGCCAGCTCGTACGCGCGCACCATGTTGCGCAGCGACGTGAAGAGCACGAAGGCCCGGCCCCCCGTCACCTCGCAGAGCTGGACAATCTCCTCCGCCGCCGCCTCGATGAAGCCCGGGGCGCTCGGGTCCGGCAGGTGCGTGGGCAGGTAGAGCGCGGACTGGCGCGGATAGTCGAACGGGCTGGGCACCGCCAGCGTGCGCACGCGCGTCACCGGCTGGCCGTCCTCGCCGTACAACCCCATGCGCCGGGCGAAGAAGTCGAAGCGGCTCTCCGCCGCCAGCGTCGCGGACGTGTACACCACCGTGTCGAGCGCGCCGTACATCCGCTCGCGCAGCTCCTTCGCCACGTCAATGGGACTGGCGCGCAGGAACAGCCCCTTGCCGCGCTGCTCCGCCCAGTACACGTGGTCCGCCGACTCCGCCTTCTCCAGGAAGGAGAGCTGCTCGTCCAGCTCGTCCGCGCGGCGCGTAATCGCGGCCAGCTCCGGCTCGCGCTCGCCCGCGGTGAAGGCGGACAGCGCCGCCAGCCCCTCGCGCACGCCCTCCATCGCGGTGGACAGCTTGCCCATCGCCTCCGGCTGGAGCGAAACGGACGCCTCGTGCCCGGACAACCCCAGCGCCCGGGGCGCCTGCGCGAAGAAGGCATCCGCGCTGGTGCGCAGTCGCGCCGCCAGCGCGCGCAGCAGCGCGTGCCTGGAGTCGTCTTCCTTCAACGACGCCACCGCGTCGCGCGCCAGCTCCTCCAGCCGGTAGTTCGACACGCCCACGCCGAAGTGGCCGCTGGCCGCGTCCTCCAGCGCATGCGCCTCGTCGAAGACGACGGCCTCGTAGTACGGCAGCACGCCCTCGGTGCGCTTGCCGGAGCTGCGCAGCGACAGGTCCGCGAAGAAGAGGTGGTGGTTGACGACCAGCAGGTCCGCGCTCTCCGCGCGCTTGCGCATGCGCGTGACGAAGCACGTCTCGTACAGCGGGCAGCGCGTGCCCACGCACGTCTCGGACGTGGTGGACAGCCGCGCCCACGCGCTGAAGGACTCCGGCAGGTCCAGCTCGCTGCGGTCCCCGGTCTGCGTGTCCTCCGCCCAGGCCTTCAGCTTGGGCCAGTACCGGGCCTCGTCGCGCGAGCCGAACTGCGGCTCCTTGGCGAAGGCCCCGTAGCGGTGCAGGCAGAGGTAGTTGTTGCGCCCCTTGAGGTACGCGGCCTCGAAGGTGAGCCCCATCTTCTCGCGCAGGAGCGGCAGGTCCTTGAAGAAGATCTGGTCCTGCAGTGTCTTCGTCGCCGTGGACACCACGACGCGGCGGCCCGACAAGAGCGCGGGCACCAGGTAGGCGAGCGTCTTGCCCGTGCCCGTGCCCGCCTCCGCCAACAGATAACTGCGCTCCGCGAAGGCCCGCTCCACGGCGCGCGCCATCTGGAGCTGCTCCGGCCGGTGCTCGTACGCAGGCAGGGCCACCTGGAGCGCCCCTCCCGGACCAAGCAGGCTGTCGACGGTGAGTGACGGAGAGACGGGGAGCGTCATCGGGAGTGGCGAGCCTCGCGGGAGCGGCCCGACACGATAGCAGCCAGTCGCGCCCCAGGCCCGTTTTGCGTCCTCCGCGCGTGTCCGCATGGCCGGCCGCCCCGCGGGGAGGCGACGACCGCCGCGTCAGGGCAGGTCGCCCGACAGGAGCATGCGCACGCGCTGGATGACGAACGCGAAGAGCATCAACACCACCAACGAGAGCACCGCGATGGCCGCCGCGCGCAGCCGCCGCTTGCCCAGGGACATCTCCGAGGGCTCCACCTCCGTGGGCACCACCAGGGTGGCCCGGCGCACCACTTCCTCCCGCGCCCGGTGCGCCACGGCGTCGTCCGGCGCCCTCGCCAGCCGCACGCGGTACAGCCGCCCCGCCGACGCCAGCTCCCCGCGTCCCATGGCCAGGGTCAGCAGCCTGTCGTGCGCCTCCCACTCCTCCCAGCGCTCCGCCAGCGAGCGCCAGGCCCCCCTCAGGTCCTCCGAGGGCTGGTGCTCCTCCGCCAGGAAGTTGGCGTACACCAGCCCGCACTGCGCGCAGGACGTGTCCACCTCCCGCCGCGACGACACGCACTTGGGGCAGTGGCCCGGCGGCGGCGTGAAGAGCGACTCGTCATCCATCGTCACGGGCACTGTCGCGCCCCGCACCACGCGCAGGGCCGGCGTGCTGGCGCGCGCGGACTGGGACGGCGCGGACGACGCATCCTCCGACGCCGAGGACTGGGACGAGCCAGAGCCCGAGCCTTCGTTGGACAGCGCGGGGGACACCGCCACCTGCGACGGCGCGCGCGCCCGGCTCTCCGCCCCGCAGCGCTGGCACTGCACCACCAGCCCGCCGCCCTCCATCCGGAAGGACTCCAGGGGGATGAGCCGCTCACAGGCTTCACACTGGAACTTCATGACACCACCTGACGCAGCGGCACGGGCATCGCGCAGCCGATGAGGGCCAAGAGGCACAGCGCGCAGATGAGCTTGCGCGAAGGACTGAGCGGCTCCAGCGGCTCCACCACCTCCGGATGCCCGAAGCCCACCACCTTGCTCGTCACCAGGAGCCACAGGCCCCAGGACGCGGTGACGAAGAGCGTGAGGAACAACAGCAGTGCGGCCATGGCCCGCCCCACCCAGTGCGCGTGACGGCCCAGAAGCGCGAACGCCAGGTGCCCGCCATCCAGCTGCCCCATGGGCATCAGGTTGAGCAGCGTGACGAGCAGGCCGAACCAGCCCGCGATGACCACCGGATGAACCAGCACGTCCTTGCCCTCCGGCAGGGGCCCCAACGCCAGCCACGTCAGCCCCTGCATCAGCAGGCTGTCACCAAACAGGGTCTGTACGCCATGAAACGTCTCCTCCGGCGCGGCGGGCGCGTGCGTCAGCTTCGCCATCACCCAGGTGAACAACTCCTTCCCATAGACCCACAGCGACGCCTCGCCGGGGAACTGGGAGGGCACCTGCGGCGCGTCCACCACGGTGGAGTGCGAAAGCCCCCAGTAGAGGATGGGCAGCGCGACCACCAGGCCCGCCAGCGGCCCCGCCGCGCCAATGTCCACCAGCGCGTTGCGGTGGGGGATGCGGTCGCGGATGCGGATGACGGCGCCCAGCGTGCCCACCCCCAACACCGGCAACGGGATGAAGTACGGCAGCGACGTGTCCACGCGGTGGATGCGCGCGAGCACGTAGTGGCCCATCTCGTGGGTGCCCAGGATGGCCAGCAGCGACAGGCTGAACGACAGCGCGCGCATCGCCGCTTCGGTGGAGACCTCGTCCGGCGAGTAGGGCCGCTGGAAGTGGAAGTACAGCAGGTACGAGGTGAAGGTCGTCACCACCGTCAGCAGCAGCAGCAGCAGGTGAATCCAGTACCGGGGCGCGGGACGTGCGACGGGGACGATGTCCATTCAGGAGCCTCGGGGTTGGGCTAGCAAGGCGAGATGTGCATTGCAACGCGAGCGCGCTCTACCGACGTCCGTACAGTGTGTCCGGACGGACCTTGACATGGAGTCGACATCTGGTACGTACCCCGCCGCTTGCGGTCCCAATCAAACGGACGGGCGCTCTCTTCCTGGGCGTGCTCGACCACCATCCAAGCAACATCCAACGAGGGGAAAACCATGAAGAAGCTCATCCTGTCCGCCGTTGCCGCGTCCAGCCTCATCGGCTGCACCAGCGTCGAGAGCGCCGTTGTCTCCGGCACCGAGATCGCGGCCAACGGTGAGGCCGTGGCCGTCATCCAGACCAACGCGCTGGGCCTGACCGCCATCTTCCACATCATCGACATCGTCCAGAGCGACCTGGACACCGTGGTGAACAAGCTCCTGATCGCCGAGGCGAAGGCGATGGGCGCGTCCAAGGTCGACCTGAAGTCGGCCGCCACCACCCCCCGTCACGGCATCTACGCCCTGTTCGGCACCATCATCGGCATCACCTCCTCCACGGCCACCGGCGTGGCGGTGAAGTAGTCAGGCTGCCGGCCCTCACGGCGGCACCTTTCGGGAGGCCCCCTGGCGACAGGCGGGCCTCCTTGCTTTTCAGCCCCCCTCCTGCCTCACTTTCTCATCCCATGCGCCCCAGCCTCTTCGCCCCCTGTGTCCTCCTCGCCCTCGCGGGCTGCTCACGCAAGACGGACGACACGGCGGCGCTCGCCGGGCAGGTGAAGCAGCGGCTGGCGGAGCGCGACGCGAAGCTGTCCGGCTATCACATCGCCGGCACCGTGAAGGACGAGGGCCAGGACCCGGTCCCCTTCACCTTCGACTACCGCGCCCCGCAGCGCATGCGCGGCACGCTGGGCACGCCGCCCACGCGCATCTTCTCGTGGGACGGCACCCACCTCTTCGAGCAGCTCGACGGCGACAAGCGCTTCACCACGTTCAAGTCGGAGCTGCCGCCCGCCAAGCTCGCGGGCTTCCTCACGGAGACCTTCGGGGTCTTCACTCCGGAGGGCTTCCGCGCGCCGCTGCTCTCCCGGGGCGCCACCCTGCGCCGCGTGAAACACCCCCGCGCCCAGGACGCCGTGGAGCTGACCGCGACGCTGGGGGGCGAGGCCGAGGGCGTGGCGCTGGTGTACGTGCTGCGCTGGCCGGGGCTCGACTTCCTGGACAAGCGCTCGCGCGCTCCCGACGGCACCGAGGCGGAGGTCCGGATGGAGGAGGAGCACTGCGACGAGGCCCTGGGACTGTGTGTCCCCAAACGCCTCACCCGGTGGCTGGGCGGCCAGAAGATGGGCGAGACGGTGCTCGGACGTGTGGAGCTGAACAGCCCCCCTCCCAATGATGCCTTCACCCTCCTGCCGCCCGAGGGCTACGATGTGAAGACACGAACACTGGTGGAGGCGCCTGCGGAGAACCCACCCACGGGCGGTTGACCGCCACCCGGGGCGACCCCACCTTGGCCCGGGAGGCGCGCGATGGTGGAGAACGTCATCTTCGACGTGGATGGAACGCTGGTGGACTCGGTGGACGAGCATGCCGAGGCGTGGAGACGCGCGTTCCTGCACTTCGGCAGGGATTTCCCGTTCGCACACGTACGCAGTCAGATTGGCAAGGGCGCGGATCAGCTCATTCCCGTCTTCTTCAACGACGATGAGCTCGAGCGCTTCGGCAAGGAGCTGGAGGAGTACCGCTCCAAGCTGTTCGTGAAGGAGTTCCTGCCCAAGGTGAGGCCGTTTCCTCGCGTGAGGGAGCTGTTCCAGCGGCTGCGTCAGCACGGACGGCGCATCGCCCTGGCCTCCAGCGCGAACGACGAGGAGCTGCAGCACTACGCACGGCTGTGCGGCATCGACGGCTTGTACGAGGCGAAGGCGAGCAAGGACGAGGTGGACAAGAGCAAGCCCCACCCGGACATCTTCGAGAGCGCGCTCGCCAGGCTGGGCCGCCCCGCGCCGGACGTGACGGTGGTGGTGGGCGACACGCCGTATGACGCGCTCGCCGCCGGCAAGCTGGGCCTGTCCACCGTGGGCGTGCTGGCCGGAGGCTTCTCTCCGGAGGACCTGCGCGCCGCGGGCTGCCGCCTCCTGGTGAAGGACCCCGCGGAGCTGCTGCGGCTGGCCGAGGACTCCTCGGTGGACTGGCCGTGGAACGGGCCTGGCGCCACGCCGCCGGTCTCCAAGGACGAAGAGAACCGCTGAACCCGCAGGGCGTCCGCGCCCCACCCTGGACTCACCTGGGGTGGGACGCGAGCTGCTCGCGACTACTTGCGCGAGCCGCGTGAGCCGCGCCGGGTGCTGGCGCCGCGCTTGGAGACGCTCCGCGTGCTCTTGCGAGCCGTGCCGCTCCGGGAGCGCGTGCTGGTGGAGCCTCGACGCGCGGTGGCCCGGCGGCCCGCCACCCGGCGCGCGGTGGACTTGCTGCCGGAGCGCGTGGCGCGCACGGGCTTGTTGCGCTTCCTCGTGGCCGCCGCCTTGCGAGCCGATGCGGAGCGCTGCGCGGCGGTCCGCTTGCGCGCGGCCTTCTTCGCCGCGGCCTTCACCAGGGGACGGCGCCGGGCCACCTTCGCCTTGCTGCCGGAGCCGCCCTTCATCCCGCCGCCCGTGGCCTTGTTCACCGTGGCCCAGGCCCGCGCCGCGGCCGTCTTCTCCGAGGTGCCCCGGGCCTCGTAGCCCTTCTCGATTTTCGCGGCCATCCGCTTCTGTTTCGCCGTGTACTTCGCCTTGCTTCCTCGTGCCATGCGGCAACCTCCTGGATGCGTACTCCGCCGGCACACAGCCGGCCGTGCCTGGAAGGTGCGCAGCCCCCCTTGCGCCGGGAAGGGGTGAGACACCCACCGCTGTCCACCGCCGCAACTTCTTCCGACGCACCGGGTTTCAGCGAAGCGAGGCCGGACACCCACCGCACTTCGAAGCTGGAGCCCTTGCCATGAACCGAGTCACCGCTCACCGTCGCATCCTCGCCGCCGCGCTGTGCTTCACCCTGCCCTTCGGGCTCGCCGCTTGTGGCGATGACGTGCCGGATGAAACCACGCAGTACGTGGGCGAGGCCGCGTCCTATCTCACCGCCGCGGAGGAGGACGGCGCCCTGGGCGCGGACGCGGTGGCGGACACGGACGTCTCGCAGCGCGAGGCCATGGCCGACGAGGACGTGGGCGCCCTGGAGACGGAGCCCACCGACGACGGGAAGACGTGCGACTTCAGCGCCTACCGCCAGGTGGTGGTGGAGAAGTACGACGACGACGGCGACGGCCAGCTGAACGCGCGGGAGCTGCGCGAGCTGAAGGCGGACGTGGGTGAGCGGCGCGACACCTTGCGTCCCCGCCTGGCGCAGCTCGGCCGCCGCGCGCGGCACTGGGCCTTCTGGCGCGTGCGCTGGGCCTTCGACGAGAACGGCGACGGCACGCTGTCCGCCGAGGAGCGCGTCGCGCTGGTGGACGCCATGGAGGCGCGCTGCCAGCGCCTGCGCACCGAGCGGCTGGAGCAGCACGACACCAACGGCGACGGCTCGCTGGACGACTCCGAGCGGCAGGCGGCTCGGGCGGCCCGGCGCGCCCGCTGGGAGGCCCGGCGCCAGGAGCGGCTGGTGACGTACGACACGAATGACAACGGCGTGCTCGACGCGGGCGAGCGCGTGGCGCTGCGCGCGGACCGCGTGGAGGCGGCCCAGGAGCGCCGTGCGACGCTGCTGGCTACGTATGACTCCAACGGCGACGGCCGCCTGAGCACCGCGGAGGCCCTGCCGCTGCGCCAGGACATCCAGCGCCGCATCATCGAGGGGCGCGACGCGGAGGACTGAACCCCTCGTCTCCCAGGTTGCCCTCTTCCGGGCCTCGGGGCGGCAAGTGGCCGGTGGCTTTCGGTCGTCTTCCCCCGGGGCCCGCTGGCCCCTTGGAGTCCGAGTGCACACCTTTTCCGGCACGCAGCAAGGAGGAGGTCCCCCTGGAACCCGCGCTCATCGAGCCTCCACGCCGGCTGGCCCCGGACGACGGGCCCGCGGCCCTGGTGGTCAACACGCAGTCGCGCTCGGGCCGCGAGGCCTATGCGCGCGCCCGGGAGGCCCTCGCCTCGCGCGGTGTCCTGCTGGCGGAGAGCCACGCGCTGTCGAAAAGCGGACGGCTGCGCCGCGTGCTGGAGCAGGTGCTGGGCAAAGGCACCCGCCGCATCATCGTCGGCGGCGGAGACGGCACCCTGAGCGGCGTGGTGGGACACCTGCTGGGACGCGACGTGACGCTGGGCGTGCTGCCGCTGGGCACCGGCAACGACTTCGCGCGCTCGCTGGGGATTGAGCCCGACGTGGAGGCCGCGTGTGACGTCATCGCCCGGGGCTACACCGCGCGCGTGGACGTAGGCCTGGCCAACGGGCGGCCGTTCCTCAACGCGGCGAGCCTGGGACTGGCCTCGGCGATTGCCCGGCGGCTGACGAAGGAGCTGAAGCAGCGGGCGGGCAAGCTGGCCTATCCGGTGGCCGCCGCCGCGGAGGTGAAGGACCTGCGCCCCTTCCGCATCCGCATCAAGGCGGATGACCAGGAGCTGGAGCTGGACGTGCTGCAGCTCGTGGTGGGCAACGGGCTGTACCACGGCGCTGGAAACATGGTGGCTCCCGACGCGCGCCTGGATGACCGGCGGCTGCACGTCTACGCCGTCTCCGCGCCCTCGGCGACCTCCGGCCGGGACGGCACGGGCCTGGGACAGCTCCAGGACCTGGCCACGCTCGCGCGGGTGGCGCTGGCGGTGCGCAGCGGGGAGCATGGGGAGAACCCCGCCGTCACCGCGCTGCGCGCCGTGCGGCTGTACGTGGAGGCGACTCCGCCGCAGGAAGTCAACGCGGACGGGGAGCTCGTCGGCCTGACGCCCATGCGCTTCGAGGTGGCCCCCGCGGCCCTGCGCGTCTACGCCCCCGCGCCCGCCTAATTCCGAAATGACCCAGGCTGGCCTACGCTGGCGTCCTCACGAGGACGAGCCAACATGCGCCTGCGGTCCCACCGTCCCCTCTTCTTCGCCGCCCTGCTCGCCATTGGCGCGATGCTGCTGCTCTGGTTCCGCGTGCCGAGGCCCGGCGCGCCCTCCCACCCGACGCCCTCGGAGCTCCGCGCGAGCCCCACCGCCAACGCCGGAGGTCTGGCCGCGCGCGCCGAGCCCGTGTCGGCCACGACGGCTCGCGACGAGCCCGCGACCGACGAGGAAGGCGCCTTCGTGGTGCGGGTGGTGGGGCCCTCGGGTCCGGTGTCGGGCGCGAGTGTGCGGGCCTGGCGCAATGAGGCGGTGAACCGCGCCGATACCTCACCGTACTCCTGGCGGCTCGCGCGCGAGGGCGTCACGGCCGAGGACGGCACGCTGCGACTGCCGACCCGACCCGGCGACTACCTGTTGTCCGCGCGCGCGCAGGGCCACGCGCCCGCGCGCCGCGAGGCCACGCGCCCCTCGGGTGAGTCGGAGACGTCCGTCGAGCTGACGCTGAGCGCGGGTGTGACGCTCCAGGGCCGCACGGTGGAGGAGAAAGGCGGCGAGCCGGTGCCGCTGGCGGAGGTGACGCTCCATCCGTATCCCGGAGCCGCCATCGCCTGGGCGGAGCCCGCGACGATGCCCGAGGAGGCCGTGACGGCGACGAGCGACGGGCGCGGCCAGTTCCAGTTCTCCGGACTGGCTCCGGGCCGCTATGGCCTCACAGCCGAGGCACCGGGCTACAGCCGCCGCACGCTGCGCTTCCTCCATGTTCCCCAGCAGGGAGAGCTGGTGGTGGGGCTGTGGGGCGCGGGCACGCTGGAGGGCTTCGTCGTGGACGCGCAGGGCCAGCCCGTCTCCGGCGCGCAGGTGACGGCGTCGGGAGGGAGGGAGCCCGTGAACACCGCCACCAGCGAGGGCGGCGGCTTCGCGCTCGAGGTGGGCGGAGGTGACTGGGTGGTGACCGCGCGACATGGCAACACCCTGGGCCGCGTGCCCGGCACGCTGTTCGTGGCTCCGGGCCAGACGCTGCGCGGCCTCACCGTGAGGCTGGTCGCGGCGAGCGGGCTGACCGGGCAGGTGGTGTCGGCGGGGGATGGCGCGCCGGTGCGCGACGCGGAGTTGGTCGTCAGGTCCTCGGGGGCCGAGGGAGTGCTGGGCGGCACGACGTCCAGCGGCGAGGGCCTCTACCAGCTGGCCCTGCCGCCCGGTGAGTACGACGTGACGGTGCGGGCGCGGGGCTTCGCGAGGGCCACGCATGAGGGAGTGGTGGTGAGCGAGGGGGCGCCCGCGAAGCTCGATGTGAAGCTGGAGCCGGCCACGGCCGAAGTCGAAGGCGTCGTGCTCAATCCCCAGGGGAAGCCGGTGGAGGGGGCGGAGGTCCGCGCCCAGCCGCGCACGGGCGGAGGCGCCGCGAGCACCACGCGCACGGACACGCAAGGCGCGTACACGCTGAGCGGGCTGGTACCGGGCCCCACTGCGGTGCGCGCGCGCAGAGATGGCTCGCAGGGCTGGACGAGCCGCGTGGAGACGCTGAAGGCCGGCGTGCGCACGCGCGTGGACCTGACGCTGACGGAGTCCGGCATGGTGCAGGGACGCGTGACGCAGGCCTCGGGCGAGCCCCTGTCCGAGCCCGCCGTGGTGCGCGCGGTGCCACGCGGCGCTCCGGGTGGCACGTCGGACCTGGCATGGGCGGAGACGGACGCGGCGGGCCTGTATCAGCTGGAATTGCCGGCGGGCGTGTACCAGCTCACCGCGGTGCTGCCGCGCGCTCGCTTCATCTACTTTCAAGACGACGACCCGAGCGTGACGGTGAACGCGGGCAGCGCCGTGCAGCAGGACCTGGTGCTCGTGGAGGAGCGCGGCATCTCCGGCACGGTGCGCGAGCCCTCCGGCGCGCCCAGTCCCTTCGCGGTGGTGGCGGCCGTGCAGGGAGGCAACATGCCCTTCACCATGCGCGTGCGAGCGGACGAGGACGGCACGTTCGCAATCCCCACGCGTCCCTCGGGAGCACCGCCACTGGAAGAACTGGTGGCCCACAACGGAGGTCGCGTGGTGCGAGTGCCTTCGGTGCGCGAGGGCCAGGGCCTGGTGGACCTGCGCCTTCAGCCCGCGGCCCACCTGCGCGGCAAGGTGGTGGCGCGTGGTGGCGCGGTGCCCGAGGGCTTCACGTTGCGGCTGACGGAGGACAACGGCGAGGAGCTGCCGTGGGAACCCCTCGCCCCGTCAGCGCGGCGCTTCAGCGGTGACACCTTCGAGATGAGGGACGCGCCCGGACAGGTGGTGAAGGTGCACGTGCAGACGCATGACGGACGCACGGGCTCGGCGCGGGTGGCGTTGGAGCCGGGCGGCAGCGCGACTGTGGAGGTGCCGCTCACGACGGGAGGCGCGGCCTCCATCATCGGGCGCGCGGTGTGGAGTCGGGGGGGTGGGCCCGCGGCGGGCGTGGCGGTGTTCCTGGACCGCGCCGTGTCCGCGAAGCCCGACACCGTCACTGGCGCGGACGGCCGCTTCCGCCTGGAAGACGTCAGGCCCGGTCCGCACACGGTGCGGTTGATGCCGCCCGAGGGACGCGTGGAGACGCACCCCGTGAAGGTGACGGAGGCGGAGGCCTCGGACCTGGGTGACGTGACGGTGTCCCCGCGCCGCGCGTCTCCGGGCACGGTGGGCGCGGGCTTCAGCGAGGAGCGTGGACAGGTGGCCGTGGCATGGCTGACGCCGGACGGACCCGCCGCGCGCGCGGGTGTGGTGGTGGGCGACCGGCTCCTCGCGGTGGACGGCCTCGTGGTGCGCGACAGGATGGAAGCGGAGGCACGCACCAGAGGCGCGCCCGGCACACCGGTGCGGCTCCAGGTGCGGCGCGACGGCGGCGAGCGAGAGCTACAGGCCACTCGCGCGGAGTGAGGCGAGTTACACCGTCGGGTGACGGCCTCCGCGATGGTGCCCTCGCCGTCACCAAGTGAGGCGAGCGACCCTGCCGGGTGACGTCCTCCGCGAGGGCGCCCGCTCCGTCGCCGAGTGAGGCGCACCGCACCATCTTCGTCATTCGAGACGACACCCGCGCGGCGTCGTTCACCCACGGCACCGCGCGGAGGTATCCCCTCCGCGCGGAGTGACGCGGGCTACACCTTCTCCAGCACGCGCGAGAGCACCTGCGCGGTGAAGTTCACCAGCGGAATCACGCGGCGGTAGTCCATGCGCGTGGGGCCGATGACGCCCACCGTGCCGAGCACCTGCTCCTGGTTGCCGTAGGGGCTCGCGATGACGGACACGTCGCCAGCGGCGGAGAAGTCACTCTCCGCGCCAATGAAGATCTGCATCTCGTTGGCGCGCTGCACCTGGTCCAGCAGCGACAGCAGGCGGTGCTTCTCATCCAGCGTCTTGAAGAGCGCGCGCATGCGCTCCACGTCCGCGAACTCCGGCTGCTCCAGGAAGGAGTTCGTCCCCTGGATGAGCACGCGCTCCGTCGTCGGCAGGTCCGTGGCCGCCGCGCCCAGCTTGAGCGCCTTCGCCGTCAGCGCGTTGTAGAGCGCCTGCTCCTGGTCCATCTCCGAGCGGATGCGCTCGCGCGCCTCCTCCAGCGGCACCTCGTGCAGCAGCTCCGACAGGTAGTTGCTCGCCCGCATCAGCTCGTCCGAGGTGATGGGGAAGTCGACGGTGATGGCCTTGTTGTGCACCTGCCCGCTCTGCCCCACCAGGATGGCGAGCACGCGGTCCTCGCGCAGGCGGACGAACTCGATGCGACGGAACACCGCCGACTCGGGCCGGGGCGTGACGACGACGCCCGCGTGTCGCGTCAGCGAGTGGAGAAGCCGGCTGGCATCGCCCAGCACCTCCTCCAGGTTCGCGTCATGGAAGAGGCCCGCGTGGATGAGCTCACGGTCTCTCGGCGTGGGGTCCTTCAGCTTGACGAGCGTGTCCACGTAGAAGCGGTAGCCCGCGTCGGTGGGTACCCGGCCGGCCGACGTATGAGGCTTCTCCAGGAACCCCAGCTCCTCCAGGTCCGCCAGGACGTTGCGCATCGTTGCCGAGGAGACCTCGAATCCGGGGCGGCGGGCGAGCTGCTGACTCCCCACCGGCCCGCCCGTGGAGATGTACTCCTGCACCACCGCCCGGAGGACTTCCTTCTCGCGTTCACCCAGCTCTTCGGACGACATCCAGGCGCTCTCACTCTGGAGCATGCGGCCAGCCACGGCGCCGCGAGCGCTCCACGAGACCCAAGTGTAAGAAAGCGCGTCCGGGGGTTCAATCCACGTCGGAAGGAGACAGGCGGACAAAGGGTGGTCCCCGCCCTGGCTCACACCCGCCAGGGAGCCGAGCAGGCACTCCCGCATCCCACCTGACGTGCACCCGCACTGTACCGCCCGACGGCTCCAGCCACTGTGGGGTACGGCAATGCGCACATGGCCCACGGGGAGGGCGGACGCTACAAGCCGCGCCACCGTGTCCGCATCGTCCGCCGCTTCGTCCCTGTCCACGCCGCCCTCCACCCCCGCCCTCTCCTCCGTCGCGCCCCCTGTCCCCGGTGACGCGCTCCAGGCGGGCGCCCAGCGAGGTCGCATCCTGCTGTGCCTGGTGACGCTGTACCTCGTTTGGGGCTCCACCTATCTGGCCATCCGCTGGGTACTCCAGGGTGGCATGCCGCCGTTCCTGGCCTCGGGGACGCGCTTCCTGTTGGCGGGCGCGCTGCTGTTCGGGGTGATGTGGCTCAAGGGTTCGCCGGTGCCCACGGCGCGGCAGTGGGGCGCGAGCGCGGTGGTGGGACTGCTGCTGCTCGGTGTGGGCAACGGGGCGCTCGTCTTCGCGCAGCAGTGGGTGCCCTCCGGTGTCGCGGCGCTGGTGGTGGGCAGCCTGCCCATGTGGTCGGCGCTGTTTGGCGGACTGTTCGGCCAGTGGCCCGGAAAGCTGGAGCGCTGGGGGCTGGCGGTGGGGTTTGGCGGCATCGTCCTGCTCAACTTCGGGGGCAAGCTGGGCGGCGGCGGGTGGGCCACGCTGGCCCTGTTGATGTCGCCGATGAGCTGGGCGCTGGGCTCCGTGCTCGCGCGCCGCATGCCCATGCCGCAGGGGATGATGGCGCCCGCGGCGCAGATGCTGTGCGGGGGCGCGCTGATGCTGACCTTCGGCCTCCTGCGCGGCGAGCAGTTGGCGGCCATGCCGGAGGCACGAGCGCTCGCGGCCTTCGCGTACCTGGTCACCTTCGGCTCGCTGGTGGGCTACACCGCGTATGGCTATCTGATGCGCCACACGAGCCCCTCCGTGGCCACCAGCTACGCGTACGTCAACCCGGTGGTGGCGGTGCTGCTGGGCGTCGTGTTCGCGGGCGAGTCGATGAGCGCCCAGTCCTGGGTCGCCATGGCCGCCATTCTCGGCGCCGTCGTGCTGCTGACGCGCAAGAAGCGCTGACGACACCGGGCAGGGTGGTGCGGATTCACGGCTCCGGCGCGCAGCAGTGGCACATGCCCGACGCGGCCATCAAGGGCATTGGCGGGCTGTGCCTCGACATCGAGGGCGGCGTCATCACCCACGGCGCGCGTGCAGCTCTCCGAGCGCAACGGCGGCGCGCGGCAGAAGTGGGAGTACAACCTCTGGTCGCCTTGGGTCCTTCGCTCGCGGACCCTGGGTGCTCAGGGGACCGCACGTCGCGTGTCAACCTGAGCGAGCAGGGGCACACGGTGCTTGACGCTGGTGCCCTTCCTCGCTGTTTAACGGGGGGATGGAATTCGTCCGCGCGCTCTGTCTCACATGGCTGCTGGTGGGCGGCCTGGCCGCCGCCGCGCCCGTCGTCCAGGTGCCCGAGGGCGGCGCTGGCGTGCCGGTCGTCTCGAAGGGGGTCGTCTGCGGGCCCCTGCGCGCGGGCTGGACGCTGGCGACGGACGGCCGCACCCTCAAGCCACCGCAGCGGGTGGACCAGGACGACGCTCGCATCCAGGAGCTGAAGGTGGCTCCCTCGGCGGCGCAGTGCGAGACGACCGAGGAGCGCGTCACCGTCATCGCCACCGGCGCCTTTCCTCGCGTGGACGCGGCGGGTACGAACTTCTTTCCAGACGAGGGCCGCGTGGAGCTGCGCGGCACGGGGCTGGACCACGTGGGCATCGCCTGGAGCGGAACGCCCCGGGGCGAGTCCCAGCCCCAGCTCATCGAGGGACAGGACCGGTGCCTTGCGCCCTCGACGGAGCGAGGGACGGCGAGCTGCACGGTGCCGGTGGCGCGAGGGCTGCCCACGGACGCGGCGCTCTATTGGACACCCCCCCATGGACGGCATGGACCGGACGTCACGACGTACGATGCGGCGGGCAACGTGGTGGCGCCGGAGACGTTCCGCCTGCGTCCGGGCCGCGTGGTGCTGACGCAGCCACTCATCCAGTCGGGGGGCGTGGATGTGTCGCGAGGCCCGGGCTCGGTGGCGCTGAGTCACTCGGAGGCGCTCGCGTCGGTGGACTGCGGGCCGGTGCGCTGTGAGGTGAACGAGGGGACGGTGTCGCTGCGCAACGTGCCCGGCGTGGACGTGAGCGTGACGCTGCGCCTGCGCCTGGCGCCGCGCATCTACTTCGCGCGGGGCGAGGTGCTGGAGCAAGTGCTGTTGGAGACGCTGCCGGTGCTGGCGTGTCCGCTCACGGCCGTGGAGGGCACGGTGCTGCGCGACGCGGAGAACGCGGCGATGGTGGTGCGGCTGGACACCTCGTGTCAGCACGACCCGCGCAAGCTGCTGTGGTCGATGAACGACCAGCGCGCGCGCGTGGAGCGCGTGGTGAAGGCACAGGACGGCGTCTATGTGCTGCTGCGCACGGGGGGCACGTCCGAGCAGCAGGTGACGGTCATCGCGCAGACGTCGCGGGTGGAGGGCTCCGTGGTGGCGTCGGACACGACGAAGACGCAGCCCTTGCCGGTGCCGCGTGCGTCCCTGGAGCTGTCGGACCAGGGGGCTATCGACTTCATCCCCATCAACCGGCCGGCGGAGCTGATTGTCGCCTCCAGCGGGGAGCAGGGACGTTTCGTGCCGCGTCCGGTGGCGGGGGCGTACAGCATCACCTCGCGCGACGGGACGACCTATGTGCAGGGCGAGCCCACCGCGGGGGGCTTCGTGTCGCTGCGCTTCGGTTATCAGGTGTCCACGCTGCCCGGAGAGCTGGCGACGACGGACCTGTTCATCGTCAACGAGCGGGTGCAGCGCTCGGTGCGCGAGGCGAGCGTGCCCATCCGCATCGAGAGCGTGGTGGAGTTGGTGTGCGCGGACAAGGAGGGCAAGGACGAGGTGCTGGAGCCCAGCCGTCCGCACCGCATCCACTACGAGATGCGCAACTCGTGTCGGGTCATCATCCACCGTGAGCGGCTGAAGCCCGAGCAGGGCACGCAGGAAATCGTGCTGCGCATCGACGTCACCAAGGCGGACGGCGCGGCGCGAGGGGAGAGCCGGGTGGAGCAGCGGATGTTGCTGCGGCCCCAGGGCGAAGCGCGGACGATTCCGGTGCCGGGCCAGCTGTCGCAGTTCGACCGGATCCTGGTGCAGGTGTCGCTGGTGGCGGACGAGTCGCGTTATGCGCTGAGCACGTCGGACCGCTCGGGGCTGCCGTCGGCGCAGTGGACGGCCATCGTGAGTGGTGGGCGCTTCCGGCTGTACACGACGGCGACGATTCCAGCGGGCCTCTACCGGGCGACGGAGCCCAGCGGGCAGCTCATCCTGAACTTCGGCGTGGTGTCGCGCCTGGCGCTCCTGAACAGCGAGGGACAGGAGCGGCTGCTGGGCATCGAGATGGGGTTGATGGGGATGGGGTTGATTCCCCAGTCCGGAGACATCGAGTTCCCGCCGACGCTGGCGGTGGTGATGGGGCTCAGCTTGCGCGTGCCCATTGGACCGGGTGCGGCGGTGGGAGCGCAGGCGTGGGTGGCGAGGGAGTTCCGGGACGACATCACCCGCCGCTCCGACGGCTCCGTCATCGACTCGAGCCGCTGGTCCTTCATCTTCGGACCCAGCATCTCCGTGGGCAACGTGGGCTTCAACCTCTGACGCCGCGCTCGCGGCGCCCTGTCAGCTCGCCGTGCGCGTCCCGTGCTCGTGGTGCACGGCGCCGCCGGGGGACTCCGTCTCACGGGGCAGCCACACGTTGAACGTGGACCCCTGGCCCGGCACGCCCTGGGACTCCACCCAGATGCGACCGCCGTGCTGCTCGACGATGCCCTGGCTGATGGTGAGCCCCAACCCCAGGCCGCCGTACTTGCTGCCGTGCGCGCGCCCGAAGCGCTCGAAGATGAGCGCCTGCTTGTCCTTGGGAATCCCCACGCCGCTGTCGTTCACCGACAGGTGCACCCCTTCCTTCCCCTCGCGCACCAGTCGCACCAGCACCGCCCCACCCTCCGGTGAGTAGCGGATGGCGTTGGACAAGAGGTTCGTCAGCACCTGGTCCAGCCGACCCCGGTCCCACGTCCCCTCCAGGTGCTCCGGCGTCTCCACCTGGATTTCATGCCCCTGCGACAACACCGCCATGCGGTCCCGCGTCTCCTGCACCAGCTGGCTCAAGTCGAACTTCTCCAGCTCCAACGACAGCCGCCCCGCCTGCAGCCGGCTGATGTCCAGCAGGTCCTCCACCAGCTTCGCCATCCGGTCGATTTGCCGGTTGATGATTTTCAGCGACTTGCCCGGCCCCGCCTCCGTCTCGCCCCCCAGCTTCAGGAGCGCCAGGTGCGCGTGCCCCTTGGCCGCCGCCAGCGGCGTGCGCAGCTCGTGGCTCGCCGCCGCGAGGAACGCGTCCTTCGCCTCGCTCGCCAGCCGCAGCGCCGTCTCCGCCCGCTGCCGCTCGGTGATGTCGCGCGCCACGGAGATGAACCGTCCAGGCCCCTCCGCCGCGCCCACGAACTGGAGCACCACCTCCACCGGCACCTCGGTGCCATCCCGGCGCCGGTGCGTCGTGGAGTACGTCTGGCTGGGCAACGTCCCGCTCACCAGCGGCGCCAGCAACTTGCGGAACCCCGCCTCGTCGAACGCGCCCTCCACCTCCAGCACCGACAACCCCACCAGTTCGTCCGTGCTGCTCACCAGCTGCTTGGCCGCACCCGCGTTGGCGTACGTGAGCGTCAGCGAGTCCGGCGAGAACATCAGGACGCAGTCCAGCGTCGCGTCCAACGTCATCTTGAAGCGCCCCAGCGCCTCCTCCGCCCGCCGCTTGTCGTCGATGTCCGTGGCCACGGCAATCCAGCCCTGCACGTGCCCGGACTCGTCCCGCTCCGGCACCGCGCGCGCCAGATGCCAGCGATACACGCCGTCGAAGCGCCGCAGCCGGAACTCGCGCTCCACCCGCTGGGTGGAGCGGATGGCCGTCTCCCACGCCGAGCGCATCTCCTCCCGGTCCACCGGATGCACGAACTCCAGGAACGTGCTCAACGACAGCGGCTGCTCCTCGTGGATGCCCGTGTAGTCGCGCCCCGCCCGGTTGGCATACGTGAACGAGCCGTCCGCCCGCGCCGCCCACATGACTTCCGGCAGGGACTCCGTGAGCCGCCGGTAGCGCAGCTCGCCCTGCCGCTCCACCGCCTCGCGCTCGCGCTGGCGCAACATCGCCGCCTGGCGCTGGATTTGTTGTTCCTTGAGGAACAAATCCACGAAGACGCTGACCTTCGAGCGGAGGATTTCCGGGTCGAAGGGCTTGAGCAGGTAGTCCACCGCGCCGTGCGCGTAGCCCTTGAAGATGTGGGCCGCGTCGCGGCTGAGCGCGGTGAGGAAGATGATGGGGATGGTGCGCGTGCGCTCACGCTGCTTGATGAGCGTGGCCGTCTGGAACCCGTCCAGGCCCGGCATCTGCACGTCCATCAGGATGACGGCGAAGTCGCGCTGCAGCAGGAACTTCAGCGCCTCCTCGCCGCTGGTCGCCTTGACCAGCTCCTGCCCCAACGGCTCGAGGATGGCTTCCAGCGCCAGCAGGTTGGACGGGTGGTCGTCCACCATCAAGATGCTCGCCCGGGGACGGCTTGCGCCGTCCTGGGGGCGTTCGGAGATGTGTTCGCTAGGCGTCATTGAAATAGGAGCAAGGTATGCCCCACCGTTCACTGGCGGGACAGGCTAGGCGCGACCTCCGCTGTCCCCAAGCCCGGCGGTAACGAGTCGTGCGCTAACCATCATTCGACCTCTCAAGCCGACACCCAGAGACGGATGAGCTCCAGAAGCTTGTCCGTATCCACCGGCTTTGGCAGGTAATCACTGGCCCCCGCGGCCATGCACTTCTCCCGGTCGTCCTTCAGGGCCTTCGCGGTGACGGCGATGATGGGCAGGCTGGCGTACTTCACGTCCTTGCGGATGGCCCGCATGGTCTCGTACCCGTCCATCTCCGGCATCATCACGTCCATCAGGACAATGTCCACGTCGCGGTGCTGCTCGAGCGTCTCGATGGCCGCCCGCCCGTTCTCCGCGAAGACCACCTGCAGGCCGTGGTTCTCCAGCACGCTGGTGAGGGCGAAGATGTTGCGCATGTCGTCATCGACGACGAGCACCTTCTTGCCCGTCAGCTCCGTCTCCTGCTCGCTGCGCTGCGCCAGGGCCGCCCGCGCTCGCGGAGGCAGATTCTGGTCCAGCCGGTGCAGGAACAGCGCGGTGTCGCTGAGCAATTGCTCGGGGCTCTTCGTTCCGCTCTTGAGGATGACGCTGCCGGTGTAGCGGCGCAGGCGCGCGTCGTCCTTCGGCGTCAGCTCCTTGCCCGTGTAGATGACGATGGGCAGGTCGCGGAAGCGCTGCTGCGTCTTCACCTCCTCCACCAGCTTGATACCGTCCATGTCCGGCAGCAGCAGGTCGATGACGAGGCAGTCGAACTCGCCCTCCTCCAGCTTCTGGAGGACCTCCTGGCCTGTCGCCACCGCCGTGACGACGACGTCGCCGCCCTCGGCGAGCAGGCTGACCAGGCTGTTGCGCTGGACGTCGTCGTCCTCCACCAGCAGCAGGCGGCGCTCCTTGCGCTCCAGGAACTTCGCCAGCTGGTTGAACACCCGCTCCAGGCCTTCCTTGCTGACGGGCTTGGTGAGGTAGCCGAACGCGCCCTGGGCGTTGCCCAGGTGCTTGTCCATGACGCTGATGATGTGCACCGGGATGTGGCGCGTGCGCGGGTTGCGCTTGAGCCTGTCGAGCACGCTCCAGCCGTCCACGACGGGCAGCTGGATGTCGAGCGTCACCGCGTGCGGCTGGAACTCGTTGGCCATGGACAGGCCGGTGTCACCGCGCGTGGCGACCAGGGCCTTGAAGCCCTTCTCCCGCGCCAGCTGCACCATGATGCGGGCGAACTTCAGGTCGTCCTCGATGATGAGCAGGACGCGGTCACCCTCGCGGATGTGGTCCCGGTCGTCCTCCACCGCGAGCGGCGGCAAGAGCGAGTCCACCTGGGGAGGCGGCAGCGCCGCGTCCAGGACGTGCGCGCTCTCCGCGGCGGTGGGGGGCACCGGCACGGATGGGGGGACTTGCGGGAACAGGGGCTCCGAAATCGAGACGTGGGGCGCGCGCGACAGGGGATCGAGCGGCGCCGGCATGACCGGCATGCCGTCGTCCTCCGGGCCCACGTACTCGGGCGGCAGGTACAGCGTGAAGGTGCTGCCCTTGCGCGGCTCGCTGTGGACGTGGATTTCGCCGCCCAGCAGCTTGGCGATTTCGCGGCTGATGGACAGGCCCAGGCCGGTGCCGCCGTACTTGCGCGCGGTGGAGCCATCCGCCTGCTGGAACGCCTCGAAGATGAGGCGCTGCTTGTCCTTGGCGATGCCGATGCCCGTGTCCGTCACCGCGAAGGCGAGCACGAAGCGCGAGCGCTTGAGCACCTCGTGGTCCAGGCGCGTGCCCGGCTCGGCCAGCTTCACCGTCATCTTCACGCTGCCTTCGTCGGTGAACTTGAAGGCGTTGGAGAGCAGGTTCTTGAGCACCTGCTGCAGCCGCTGCGGGTCGGTGCGGATGTGGCGGGGGGCGCCCTGCGCCACCTCCACCGTGAAGGCCAGGTTCTTCTGGTCCGCGACGGGGCGGAAGCTCCGGTCGATGAACTGGTTGAGGTCCGACAGGACGATGTCCCGCGGCTCCACCTGCATCTTCCCGGCCTCCACCTTGGACAGGTCGAGGATTTCGTTGATGAGGCTGAGCAGGTCACCACCGGAGGCGTAGATGGTGTTCGCGTACTCCACCTGCTTGGTGCTGAGGTTGCCGTCCTTGTTGTCGGACAGCAGCTTGGCCAGGATGAGCAGGCTGTTGAGCGGCGTGCGCAGCTCGTGGCTCATGTTGGCCAGGAACTCGCTCTTGTACTTGGAGATGACGGTGAGCTGCTCGGCCTTCTCCTCCAGGCTGACGCGGGCGCGCTCGACCTCGTTGTTCTTCTCCTCGACGCGGCGGTTCTGCTCCTCGAGCAGCTTCGCCTTGTCCTCCAGCTCGCTGTTGCTGCGCTTGAGCGCGTCCTGCTGCTGCGTCAGCTCGCGCGACTGGCTCTGCAGCTCCTGAGTCAGGCCCTGCGACTGCTGCAGGAGCTGCTCGGTGCGCATGTTCGCCATGATCATGTTCAGGACCACGCCGATGCTCTCGGTGAGCTGGTCCAGGAAGATTTGATGGATGGCGCTGAAGGTGTGGAACGAGGCCAGCTCGATGACGGCCTTGACCTCACCCTCGAACAGCACGGGCAGGACGATGATGTTGAGGGGCGCGGACTCGCCCAGGCCGGAGGAGATGGTGATGTAGTCCGGCGGCACGTGGGTGAGCAGAATCGTCTTCCGCTCCAGCGCGCACTGGCCGACCAGGCCCTCGCCCAGCCGGAACCGGTTGGCGATGTGCTTGCGCTCCCGGTACGCGTAGGTGCTCGTCAGCTTGAGCACCGGCGTGCCGGAGTCGGTGTCCATCAGGAAGAAGGCGCCGTGGTGGGCGGAGACCAGCGGCGTCAGCTCGCTCATGATGAGACGGCTGACGGCGTCCAGGCTCTTCTGGCCCTGCATCATGCCGCTGAACTTCGCCAGGTTCGTCTTGAGCCAGTCCTGCTCCTGGTTCTTCTGCGTGGTCTCACGCAGGTTGACGATCATCTGGTTGATGTTGTCCTTCAGCGCCGCGACTTCGCCCTCGGCGACGACGGTGATGCTCCGGGTGAGGTCACCCTTCGTCACCGCGGTGGCCACATCCGAGATGGCGCGCAGCTGGCTCGTCAGCGTGCCGGCGAGCTGGTTCACGTTGTCGGTGAGCTGCCGCCACGTACCGCGCGCACCGGGCACGCGGGCCTGACCGCCCAGCTTCCCTTCGATACCGACTTCGCGGGCCACCGTGGACACCTGCTCGGCGAACGTGCCCAGCGTGTCCGTCATGTTGTTGATGGTGTCCGCGAGCGCGGCGACCTCGCCCTTCGCGTCGACGATGAGCTTCTGGGTGAGGTCACCGTTGGCGACCGCCGTCACCACGCGGACGATTCCGCGCACCTGGGTGGTGAGGTTGGAGGCCATGAAGTTCACGTTGTCCGTGAGGTCCTTCCACGTGCCGGCCACACCGGGCACGCGGGCCTGTCCACCCAGCTTCCCCTCGACACCGACTTCGCGGGCCACCGTGGACACCTGCTCGGCGAAGGTGCCCAGCGTGTCCGTCATGTTGTTGATGGTCTCCGCGAGGGCCGCCACTTCGCCCTTCGCGTCCACCACCAGCTTCTGCTTGAGGTCGCCGTTGGCGACGGCCGTCACGACCTTGACGATGCCACGCACCTGCGTCGTCAGGTTGCGGGCCATGAAGTTCACGTTGTCCGTCAGGTCCTTCCAGACGCCGGACACGCCGCGCACTTCCGCCTGCCCACCCAGCTTGCCTTCCGTGCCGACCTCGCGAGCGACGCGCGTCACCTCGGAAGCGAACGAGTTGAGCTGGTCCACCATGATGTTGATGGTGTCCTTCAGCTCCAGAATCTCGCCCTTGGCGTCGACGGTGATTTTCTTCGACAGGTCACCATTGGCGACCGCCGTCGTCACCAGCGCGATGTTTCGCACCTGCGCGGTGAGGTTGGAGGCCATGCTGTTGACGTTGTCGGTGAGGTCCTTCCACGTGCCGGCGACTCCGGGCACCGCGGCCTGACCGCCCAGCTTGCCGTCCGTACCGACTTCCTTCGCGACGCGAGTCACTTCGGCGGCGAACGCGCGGAGCTGGTCCACCATCGTGTTGATGGTGCTCTTGAGCTCCAGGATTTCGCCCCGCGCCTCGACGGAGATCTTCTGCGACAGGTCGCCGTTGGCGACGGCCGTCGTCACCTTGGCGATGTTGCGCACCTGGTCCGTCAGGTTGCCGGCGAGGACGTTCACGTTGTCGGTGAGCTCCTTCCAGACGCCCGCGACGCCGGGCACCGCGGCCTGACCGCCCAGCTTGCCCTCGGTGCCGACCTCCTTGGCGACGCGAGTCACTTCCGACGCGAAGCCTCGGAGCTGGTCCACCATCGTATTGATGGTGTTCTTCAGCTCCAGCACCTCGCCCTTCACGGAGACCGTGATCTTCTGCGACAGGTCGCCATTGGCGACAGCCGTCGTGACCTTGGCGATGTTGCGCACCTGGTCCGTCAGGTTGCCGGCGAGGACATTCACGTTGTCGGTGAGGTCCTTCCAGACGCCGGACACGCCCTTCACGTCGGCCTGTCCACCCAGCTTGCCCTCGGTGCCGACCTCCTTGGCGACGCGAGTCACTTCGGCGGCGAACGCGCGGAGCTGGTCCACCATCGTGTTGATGGTGCTCTTGAGCTCCAGCACCTCACCCTTGGCGTCGACGGTGATTTTCTTCGACAGGTCGCCATTCGCGACGGCCGTCGTCACCTCGGCGATGTTTCGCACCTGGGCCGTGAGGTTGTTGGCCAGCAGGTTCACGTTGTTGGTGAGGTCCTTCCACGTGCCCGCGACGCCCGGCACCTCCGCCTGCGCGCCCAGCTTGCCCTCGACACCCACCGTGCGGGCGACGTCCGTCACCTGCTGGGCGAAGATGGACAAGGTCTGCGTCATCGCGTTGATGGTCTCCGCGAGGGCGGCGATTTCGCCCTTCGCGTCCATGATGAGCTTCTGGGTGAGGTCTCCGTTGGCGACCGCCGTCACCACGCGCACGATGCCGCGCACCTGGCTGGTGAGGTTGGAGGCCATGAAGTTCACGTTGTCCGTGAGGTCCTTCCAGACGCCGGACACACCGCGCACTTCCGCCTGACCACCCAGCTTCCCCTCGGTTCCGACTTCCTTGGCGACGCGAGTCACTTCCGACGCGAAGCCTCGGAGCTGGTCCACCATGGTGTTGATGGTGCTCTTGAGCTCCAGCACCTCGCCCTTGGCGTCGACCGTAATCTTCTTCGACAGGTCACCATTCGCGACGGCCGTGGTGACTTCGGCGATGTTGCGGACCTGGTCGGTGAGGTTGTTCGCGAGCAGGTTCACGTTGTTGGTGAGGTCCTTCCACGTGCCCGCGACGCCCGGCACCACGGCCTGGGCGCCCAGCTTCCCTTCCACGCCCACCGTGCGCGCGACGTCCGTCACCTGCTGCGCGAAGATGGACAGGGTCTGCGTCATCGCGTTGATGGTGTCGGCCAGCTCGGCGACCTCGCCCTTGGCCTCCATCTTCAACCGCTGCGTCAAATCTCCGTTGGCGACCGCCGTCACCACCTTGGCGATGCCACGCACCTGGGTGGTGAGGTTGACGGCCATCACGTTCACGTTGTCCGTGAGGTCCTTCCACGTACCGGAGACACCCTTCACCTCGGCCTGACCGCCCAGCTTGCCGTGCGTGCCGACCTCGCGCGCGACGCGCGTCACCTCCGACGCGAACGAGTTGAGCTGGTCCACCATCGTGTTGATGGTGTTCTTCAGCTCCAGAATCTCGCCGCGAGCGTCGACCGTGATCTTCTTGGACAGGTCACCATTCGCCACCGACGTCGTCACCAGGGCGATGTTGCGCACCTGGGTGGTGAGGTTGGAGGCCATGCTGTTGACGTTGTCGGTGAGGTCCTTCCACACGCCGGCGACGCCCTTCACATCGGCCTGACCGCCCAGCTTGCCGTCGGTGCCCACCTCGCGCGCGACGCGCGTCACTTCGGAGGCGAAGGCGCGGAGCTGGTCCACCATCGTGTTGATGGTGTCCTTCAGCTCCATCACCTCGCCCTTCACGTCCACCGTGATCTTCTTCGACAGGTCGCCCTTGGCGACGGCCGTCGTCACGTCGGCGATGTTTCGCACCTGGGCCGTGAGGTTGTTGGCCATCAGGTTGACGTTGTCGGTGAGGTCCTTCCACGTGCCGGCGGCGCCGGGCACCTGGGCCTGGGCGCCCAGCTTGCCCTCGACACCCACCGTGCGCGCCACGCTCGTCACCTGCTGGGCGAAGACGTTGAGCGTGTCCGTCATGTTGTTGAGCGTCGCGCCCAGCGCGGCGATTTCGCCCTGCGACGGCACCATCAGCTTCTGGGTGAGGTCGCCGTTGGCGACGGCCGTCACCACCTTCACGATGCCGCGCACCTGAGTGGTCAGGTTGGACGCCATGAAGTTCACGTTGTCGGTGAGGTCCTTCCACGTGCCGGAGACGCCGGGCACCGCGGCCTGACCGCCCAGCTTTCCTTCCGTACCCACTTCGCGCGCGACGCGCGTCACTTCGGAGGCGAAGCCGTTGAGCTGGTCCACCATCGTGTTGATGGTGCTCTTGAGCTCCAGCACCTCGCCGCGCGCGTCCACCGTGATTTTCTTCGACAGGTCGCCGTTGGCGACGGCGGTGGACACCTCGGCGATGTTTCGCACCTGGGCCGTGAGGTTGTTGGCCATCAGGTTCACGTTGTCCGTGAGGTCCTTCCAGACGCCGGACACGCCCTTCACCTCGGCCTGACCGCCCAGCTTGCCGTCGCTGCCGACCTCGCGCGCGACGCGCGTCACCTCGGCGGCGAACGAGTTGAGCTGGTCCAACATCGCGTTCACGGTGGTGCCGATGCGCAGGAACTCGCCCTTCACCGGCTGGCCGTCGATTTCGAGGGCCATCTTCTGCGTCAGGTCGCCTTCGGCCACCGCCACCAGCACGCGCGCGACTTCCGTCGTCGGCTGCACCAGGTCGCCGATGAGCGCGTTGATGGAGTTCATCCCCGTCGCCCAGTCGCCGCGCACGTCGCCCAGCGACACGCGCTCGCCCATTCGGCCCTCGCGGCCGACGACGCGAGACACGCGCACCATCTCGTGCGTCATGGAGGAGTTGAGCGACACCACCGCGTTGAAGACGCGGGAGATGTCATCCATCACCGGCAGGCTGGAGAAGTCCGGCAGGCGCACGGAGAAGTCTCCGCCCTGCACCGCTCGCAGCGCGGCCAGCAGCGTCTGCATCGGGTCATCCCCTCGGATGCGCGTGCCGCCGCCGGGGGTCCTGGCGCCGCCCCCTCGGCCGCGCGATGCCTCGCCCCCCTGCCTGCCCGCGCCGTCGCCGGGGCGCGCTTCGCCCGCTCGGGTACGTGAGGCTTCCACGCGGTTGGCGGCGAGGTTTTCGCTGGAGCCCTGCGGGCTGGAGGCCGCTTCGCTCCGAGACTTGCGCGTCGGGGCGCGCTTCTTGCCGTTGGCGGTGGAGCTGGGAACCTTGGTGTCGTCCACGAGGAGAACCCTTCTGATCGGCGGGATGAACGCCGTGAGCTGTGTTTCACGACGGACGGGCCGGGGCTCGAATCTCCTGTGAGTTCGCGGGCTTGTCGATTCAAAGCCCACCCCGGCGGGGCGATTTGTCGGCTACTGGACTTCAAGGCGGGCATTCCGGACGCCCCGTGTGGAAACCACGGGACCCAGAGCCTTTGTGCAACATGTCAGGGCGGCGGCGCCGTGCAGGGAAAACCGTCACAGCCCTGCACATAGAGCGGCCGACCGGAGAGTCGGCGAGCAGGGGCCAGACTCCGATATTCCGGCGCCTTCTCCTGAACACCTGTGCGCACGTCGACCGTGAAGGACGGCGCCCCGGACGGTGCGCAGCCGATCAACAACCGCTCGGGTGCGTCCAGCCACCACACGGTCTCCACGGCGCAGGGAGAGGCCAGCTCGACGGGGGTGAGGGTGCGAGCGTCGAAGACCCGGAGCACGCCCTCGGAGAGCACGGCGGCCAGGATGCCGCCCGCGCCCACGGAGAGCCGGCTGGCGCTTCCGGAGACGAGCGTCTGCGCGAGCACCGTGCCGCCAGGGGACACGGCGACGAGTTGGCCGGAGTCATCCAGCGCCAGCATGCCGTGGGAGTGGCCAGCGAGGGCCACGGGCGCGAAGTCGCCCATGGGGCGAAGGGCCGCGCCGTCCTCGCGCAGCAGGCGGCCTCCGACGGAGAGCCACAGTCGGTTGTCCGCGTCGAAGGCCAGGGCGAGGGTGCCGGTGAGCTCCCTTCGGCTGACGAAGTCACCGGGGCCGCAGACGGCGACGGAGTGGGGGCCGTAGACGGCGGCGCGCGAGGCATCCGGGGAGACAGCCCAACCCAGCCGTGCCTCGGGGTGGGCCTGGGAGAGACAGTGGTTGAGGGCGCCGAAGTTCGGGTCCGTCGTCGGAGAGGACACGAGGTACGGCAGGCTGGTGCTGGCGACGTAGAGCAGGAGGCCCAGCGAGACGGCGGTGGCGAGGGTGAGGGGCCAGGGCCGGAGGCTGCGCGCACGGGTGTTCCTGGCGGACGCGCGTGCGCCCTTCCTTCCCGTGGTCACCGCGCTCTCGCGTCCACTCAAGGTGAGTCCTCGTGACAGTCCTGCCCCGGCCCTCGGCCTCACACGCATAGCGCCCGGACCGCTTCCGGGCCACCCACCCCGAGGGTGTTCGCAGCACAGCACGGAATCATCACGGGTGCCTGCCTGCTCCGTGCGGAAACCATGACCCAAGACGCTCGGGCCCCGTGGAAGGTTCTGGGGGATGCGGAACCTGACCGTGCTTCACGTCGTCGTCGGAGTCTTCTTGGGGATGGGCTGGACACCGAAGGCCTGGGCGGAGCCCACGGGCAACATCTTCGGCACGGTGATTGATGCCCAGAGCCGACAGCCCCTCTCCGATGTCGTGGTGACCGCTACCGCGTCCGAGCCTCGGGGTGAGTTCACTGTCGTCACGGAACTGGATGGTACCTACCGGTTCGAACCCCTTCCACCGGGCGTGTACGAGCTGCGCTTCGAGAAGGAAGGATTTCTACCGTTGAGGAGGGACTCGGTCCCCGCGCGAGCAGCGCGTGCCTTGCGCATCAATGCCAGCCTCCTTCCCGAGTCCTTTCGAGAGTTGTTTGAGCCCACTCGCGGCGAGTTCCCCCCAGTGGACACCGAGAGCACGGGTGTTTCCGAGACCCTCGACCACCTCGACACCGACCTTCTTCCCATCGCACGGCCCATCCCGGGCAGCGCGATGCGCTCGGTCGACAGGCTTCAGTCCTTGCGCTCGGAAGCAGTCGACACGAACCAGGGGCTCACACTCCTCGGCGCGAGTCCCTCGGAGAACGGATATGTGCTGGACGGCCTCTCCACCCAGGACGGCGTGTTCGGACGCAATGCCGTACCCCTGAGCCTGGAGCTGATTCAGTACAACTGGGGCGAGCTGCTGTTCCGTGGACGCCTTCCCCAATACGGCCGAGCCACGGGAGCCATCATCGATGCGGGGGAGAACAAATCCGGTGGCAATGAGTTCAACGGGTCCGTGTTCGCCCATTGGGCCACCGGCTTGCTCCAGGGGCGCCGGCCGCTCCAGGACGGTCCCCATGAGGTGATTGAGAACATGGGAGAGCTGGGCGCGGTCCTCTCCGGCGCCATCCTGAAGGACCAGCTCTGGTTCTCCCTGGGGCTGATTCCCTCGGTTCAGCGAGTGGAGAGCACACGCTCGCGGTCAGCCGTCCCCGAAGAGAACTCCCTCACCATTCACTCCGACCAACGAGAGGTCCAGGCCTTGGGTCGCCTGACCTACCTGTTCAACGCGGACCACAACACGACGCTGACGTTCATCACGATGCCCGCCACCCAGCGAGTGCATCAGGGGACGGCTGCTTTCGCACCCCGCACGCTGGAGCGAGACACCCTGCTGCTCGGACTCGGGCACCGCGGGGGGCTGTTGGACAAGGCGGTGTTGCTCGATATCGATGCGCGCTGGCTTCGACAACACTTCTCCCAGCGCCCTGCTCCCGCTGGGGACACGGAGACGAACACAGAGGGCCTCGACTGTGGCTCCACGCTGTTGGCGCTCTACACCCAGTGCGGAGGAGACCAGGAGCACGAGACGAATCAATTCCAGGTCCGTGGGTGGGCCCACTATCGAAAGTACGGCGCCCTGGGAGTCCAGGCGCTGCAGCACACCGTGAAGGTCGGGCTCGACGCGGAGTGGCTGGTCCACGATGCGGTACAGAGGGCACCTGGTGCTCAACGCCGGACTCCGCGTGGCCTCCAGGCAGAGGCCCCGAGCATTGTGACCCGCACGCATCGAGACATGGTGGGTGGCTTCGTCCAGGACTCCTGGATGTACTCCTACATTCTGACCCTCAACGTCGGCCTTCGTTACGACCTGCAGCGGCTCGCGCCATCACACGGGGAGGCACGTGCCGTCAGCCACGCGCTCTCGCCTCAATTGGGCGTCGTAGTGGACCCCTTCGGCCGTGGCGAGATGCGCCTCTTCGCGCACTACGGCAAGTATCGCGGGCAGGCGCTGCTCGGACTGCTCCTCCCCGATGCCTCGGGCGAACAGGTTCGCGAGGTGGAGGTGGACCCGCACCTGTCACCCACCTCCACCAGCGAGGTCACACTCGGTGCCGACGTGGCGGTACTGAGCGAAACAGTCTTGAGCGTGACCTATGTCTACAAGGAGTTGGATACGGGGCTTGGACTCGTGAGCGACCAGGAAGGCGATGCATGGCGGCTCGTCAATCCCGGCAAGGGGTTGGGCTCCGACCTGCCGAAGCAGGAGCAGACTCATGGCGCGGTGACGTTCCAACTGGCACGAACGGTCATGGACGACTGGGTGGGACAGGCCAGCTACACGTGGTCACGCTTCGGCGGCGGTCATGAGGATCCGCTGAACCGCGTGCCGAGGGGGGCGGCCGCCGTGGCACGGCATACCCATGTCCTCAAGGCGTTCGGGGCAAGGCGGCAACGATTGACCCCGACAATGTGGGCCCACCTGGGCGTGGCCTATGTCGCTGCATCGGGCGCACTCGAGGCAGGACAGCGGGCATCCACGCCTTGGCTGCATGTCGTCGATGCACGGCTCGGGGTGGACTATCGATTCGAGGGCCGGAAGGAGATGTCCTTCGACATCGATGCCTTCAATCTCTTCAACATCCAGGCGGCCCCCCGGATGCCCCCGAGCAGTGAAGGTCGCACCGAGGCCCTGGAGCATCAGCCTCCGCGACAGGTGCGCCTCGGCGCGCGGTACAGGTTCTGAGCCCTGGCTTCAAGACTGGCCTGAGGGCTGCACTGCGCCAAAGCCCATGCGATGGAAGCGCGGCTTGCGATGGCTGGTGTGGCTCCTGGGACTCACCGGTGTGGTGCTCCTGGCCGCACTGGAGGTCTTCTACAGCCACACTCTCGCGAAGGTACCTGCCCTCCCCTCCAAGCCCGTGCCCCTTTTCCGGCCTGCTGAGCGACTCCGGCTCCAATGGTGGATGAGCATGGCGCGGCCCCAGGTGACTCACGTCCAACCCATCTGGCCCTGGACAGTGGCCCTTGGTGTATTGAGATTGATCCCTTTTACGACCGCGTGCTTCGCAGAATGCGAACCCGAGGGATTCGGGCTCGCACTCGATGCCGCGTATCGCTGGAGTGATGAATTAGAGGAGCGCGGCACCGACGGCATTAGGCCTGGGGAACGCGTAGCGCTGGCCGTCTGGCTCACGCGCCACTGGAACGTGGAGGACCTGGTAATGGACGAACTCCAGCACCGCTCCCTCGACCTACAGGAACAGGACATCTTCGACGCCGCCAGGAGCGTCTTCGGCAAGGAGTGGGCAGAGCTCGACCTCGCGAGCACCGCACTGCTTAAAACGGTCTACGACGATCCCACGAGACGGGACCCCTGGTGCGCTCCGGAGCACAGTCTTGAGGGACGAGACTGGCTCCTGCGCGCCTCTCACGAGCACGGAGACATCACCCAGGATGAGCTGGAGGAAGCGCTCCGGGCACAGCCTCTTCTCGCACCACGTCCCAAGCAGTGGCCTCCCTGCAGAACACCTTGTCGAGGGAGTGGCACCCGAGATTGCGACGATCCGCCTTGATTCGAGGTGGATGCGACTTCTTCCCCGTGCTAATGCCCACGGACGGTCCTGAAGGCTGCACTGCGCCAACACCCATGCGATGGAAGCGTGGCTTGCAATGGCGGGTGTGGCTGCTGGGACTCATGCTTGTCTCGCCCCTGGTCGCACTGGAGGGGCTCTACCACCACACCCTTTCGCGGGTGCCCACCCTTCCCTCCAAGTCCGAGCGACTGTCCCTGCCCGAGGAGCGCCTTCGGCTCCGCTGGTGGATGAGCCTGGAGCAACCCCCAGTGCCTTACGTCCAGCCCGTGTGGTCGTGGACCGCGGCGGTCTATGTCCTGAAGGTATTCATGCGCACCTCGGATTATCGAGACGACTCACCCATGGGCCTCACGCTCGCGGATGGGGTGGCTCGCCAATGGAGCTCCGAGCTGGAACAGCAGGGCGCCCCCCGTCTTCGTGGACCGGAACGCCTGGCCCTGACGGTATGGCTCACGCGCCACTGGAGCGCGGAAGACCTGGTGATGCACGAACTCCAGCACCGCTCACTCTTCCAACAGCACGACAGTGTCTTCGACGCGGCCAGAAGCGTCTTCGGAAAAGAGTGGGCGGAGCTCGACCTCGCGAGCATCGCGCTGCTCAAGGCGTTCATCAACGCGCCCTCGCGCTGCAACCCCTGGTGCGCTCCGGAGCGCAGCCTGCGGAAAAGGGACTCACTCCTGCGTGCGGCTCACTCGAACACAGACATCACCTTGGAGGAGTTGGAAGAGGCCCTCCGGACCCGGCCTCTCCTCGCACCACGCCCCAAGCATTGGGCCTCCTGCGAAAACTCTCGCCTGGGCGACACCTGGAACTCCGCCACTCCACCTTGACGAAGACACGTCCTCAATCGACGGACACCGTCCAGCCGACTCCCTCCCTGCTCGCAGGTACGCAGTACGAACAAGCAGCACGCAGGACGAATGCGAGCACGCGAGCTTCCGCGAGGCTCGCTTGTCGCCAGGGCCCCCAGCCTCAACCTTGAGCATGAGGAAAGGACCCCACCCATGCGACGAGCGCTCTTCTCAGCGGCCCTGACGTTCAGCTTCTTGATGACTCCCGTTGCCCTCGCGCAGACAGCGGGCAGTGGTGCGAGCGGTGGGACGTCCGCTCAAGGAACAACCCCTCTCCCCGAGAATCAGCAAGGCAGAGGTGTCTCGGGCGATACCAGCGTGCAGCCCCCGGGCACGTATGAGTCAGGCAACTTCTCGCCCGTCCCACAGGGCGCCACGGGTGCCGAGGACAATCTCGGCACGCCGAACACGGACTACTCGGGCACCGGCGGCTCCGGCGCCAGCGATCCACGCTACACCCCACCCTCGCCCGGAACCTCGTTCGTGCCTCAAAGCTCGGACGTCGGCGGCACAGCAGGTACCGGTGGCTCAGGCACCACCACCCACTCGAACGGGAACACCGCCACGGACAACAACTCCAACGTCAGCGGCACCCAAGGCACCGGTGGCTCGGGCAACACGAACAACACTCCCGCCCAGAACCAGGGCTCTGGAAATAGCGTCCCCAGCGGCAGGGCGCCCTCCACGTCGCAAGGCACTGAGCCCACCGACGCGGCCGGCGACGCACACGGTGGCAGCGCGGAGGCCGCCGCCTCGGGAAAGGACCTGAGTCCTCGGCAGCTGACTCGTGAAGTCGCGATGCTTCGCTCCGATGTCCTGCGACTCCAGCGGCAGGTCAACGCCCTACGCGGCGGGCACGCAGACAAGCAGGACGAAGGCACCGGCGGCTCGGGACAGACTGCCTCGGGACAGAATGCGCCCCCGGAACAGAGTGCATCCTCGGAGCCCGCACGGGACACGGGGGCGAACCCTGAGAAGACCGTGGTCGCCAGCGTCGTCATGACCGGACAGGTGGCCTCGACCTCCAAGGGACGCGTCGTGGTCCGAGACTCGGAGACCGGTGACCTCTACAACCTGCGCGTGGGACAGAACACCCAGGTGGTCCGCGATGGCCAGCGCATCTCCCTCGACAGCCTGCCCCAGGGCACCGCCGTCCAGGCCGCGTTCAGCCTCATCGCCGACGGCAGCACCGATGCGACTCGAATCCAGGTCACCCCGAGCCCACGCCCGCGCTCACGCTGAGCCGTCACCGCTCTCGCGCGAACCGCTCGATGCGCTCCATCGCCAGCTCCATCTTGTGGCGCGCGGAGCTGTTCGCCGAGTGCACCCGGACTCGAGGAGGAACGAAGCCTCGCGTGGCCACCGCCTCCTCGAGCCACAGCAGCACGTCGTAGCCCGTGCCGTGCTCATCGTCTCCGAGGTCATGGTCGAGGCTGAGCTCGACGACCTGCCCGGCTTCGAGCAGCGCGATGGCCTCCTCCGGCCACCGCACCGCCACCCAGCCCTCGGGCGTGGGGCGCTCGTCGTCCAGATAGACCTTCATCGACGTGCCCACTCCACCGTGGACCTCAGCGTTCCTCGTCCTTCGACTTGCTCTCCGTGAGCTTCCGCATCTTCGCGGCGAAGGGGCTCTCCCCCTCCACGCGATTGGGTCCGCCCGCCAGCCGCTGGCGCCGGGTCATCGCCAGCGGACCTTCCGCGGGACCCTCCAGCGCTTCCTTCTCGTAGCGGTCCTGCCCTCCGAGCGCGCGTCCCACGGGACGGGCAGAGGCAACGCGACGATTGGTATCCACGGGCATGACGGGACCTCCAGCGGTGGCGACGCTCCCCGTTCTACCCCACCCGCGCGCTGCTCGCAGCCCCCCACGTCTCCTCCGGGGCCTCCAGCGCCGCGCCCACGTGCCGCAGCACCTTCGCCACCACCTCCACGTCGAGCGCCCGCGCATCCCACGTGCACGTCAGCGTCATCATCCGCCCGGGCACCAGCTCGCCCGCTTCCACCACCGGTACGGACCGCACCGCCCCCGGCGCGAGAATCAACGGCACCCGCGTGTACGGCACCGTCGCCACGAAGCCTCGCTCCAACCCCAGCGAGCCCAGGCTCGTCACCACCACCGAACCGAACGGGTCCCTGGGCATCCCCACCCAGCGCAGGTCGATGTTCAAGGTGAACCAGACGAAGGACAACAGCCGCAGCGCCAGCCCCATGAACATCCCGGGGATGCGATACGAACGGCGCTTGCCCCGCTCGATGACCGCGTCCTTGCGCGAGCGCACCTGGGCCACGACGGCCTCCATCGCCCCCGCGAACTCGCCCAGGGACAACGTGTCCGCGCAAGGCACCGTGGCCGTCGTCAGGTCCGCCCGGCCCGACTCCTCGGGCTGAACCACGAGCACGCACACGCCCACGTCCACGCGCGGCACGGGGGAGCCCCAGCGCAGGAGCACGTTGGCCTCGGGATGCAGGCGCAGCGCATCCGCGGACGCCTTGGCCACCAGGTGTGTCACCGTGAGCCGCTGCCCCGTGCGAGCCCGCCACGCCTCCAGGAACGCGACGGCCTTCTCCATGCGCACTTCCAGGGACGCATAGGCGCTCGCGTCACTCGGCGAGCGCCAGGCCCCCAGGGCGAGCTTGCGGAAGGCACCCGGCGGAGGTGCCGGCTTCAGGTCGAGTTCCACGGCGGGTGTCCGGCTTCGCACGGAGCCCGGGTGCCTGCAACCCTGCGCCGCGCACCCCACCCTGTTAGACAGGGGGCCACTGCTGGAAGCCCCCTCTCACCGAGGCACCCGACATGACGCCCCTTGCCCTGGCCCTGTCCCTCGCCCTCCAGGCCGCGCCGGCCCCGCAGAAGGCCCCGCCCCCGAAACCCGCTGCCCCCGCCAAGACCGTGTCCACTCCCACGACGCCCGAAGACCTCGCCGCCTCCACTCGCGCCTGGCATGAGCAGCGCATCCAGCGACTCCAGTCCGAGGAGGGATGGTTGACGCTCGTCGGCCTCTTCTGGCTCAAGGAGGGCGAGCAGACCGCCGGCTCCGCGCCCGAGAGCGACCTGGACTTTCCGGCCGGTACGCCCGCGAAGCTCGGCACCTTCACGCGCAAGGGCAACACCGTCAGCTTCCAGCCCGCGTCGGGTGTGCGGTTCACGCGCAACAACAACGAGCCCTTCACCGGGGGCGAGCTGAAGACGGATGAGAAGGGCTCGCCGGATGTGGTGAAGCTCGGCAGCCTCAACTTCCAGGTCATCCTCCGGGGCGACAAGCTGGGTGTGCGCGTGAAGGACTCGCAGGCGCAGGCGCGCAAGCAGTTCCACGGCATCGAGACCTATCCGGCGAGCCCCACGTGGAAGGTCACCGCGCGCTTCGAGCCCTCGGCGACTCCGCGCACGCTCCAGGTGCCCAACGTGCTGGGCACCACGGAGGAGATGAAGGCGCCGGGCACGCTCGTCTTCACGGTGGACGGCAAGGAGTACCGCCTGACGCCGGTGGAGGAGGAGGGCTCCAACCAGCTCTTCATCATCTTCGCGGACGAGACGAACCGCGACGCGACTTACGGCGCGGGCCGCTTCCTGTACTCGGACATGCCGAAGGACGGGCAGGTGGTGCTCGACTTCAACCGCTCCTACAACCCGCCCTGCGCCTTCACGCGTTTCGCCACCTGCCCGCTGCCGCCCCGTGGCAACCGCCTGGCCGTCCGAGTGGAAGCCGGCGAGAAGCGCTACGGCGACCACTGACGTCCGGGAAGCTGTTCATCCCGCTGTGCCTTGCGCCAACAGGCCACGAGCCGACACACTTCTCCGTCCGCTCGTGGCCCGTGACTCCATCAGTGCATGCTGGACGGCTGCTCCGAAGTGGCCTCGCGCCCGCGCGACGGCTCCATGCGCGGGGCAATGCCCTTGTCCACCTGCCGCAGCAGCGCTTCACTGAAGGCCGGCAGGTCCCCCGGGTTGCGTGAGGTGATGAGGTTGCCGTCCTCCACCACCTCGCGGTCCACCCAGCGAGCCCCCGCGTTGATGAGGTCCGTGCGGACGGAGGGCCAGGAGGTGACGGTCCGCCCGTCCAGGACATCCGCCTCCACCAACATCCACGGCGCATGGCACACGGCCGCCAGCGGCTTGTCCGCGCGGTAGAAGTCCCGCACGAAGCCCACCATGTCGATGTCCATGCGCAGATGGTCCGGCGAGTAGCCCCCCGGAATCACCAGCGCATCGAAGTCCCGGGACGACACGTTCCGAATCGCCTTGTCCGGGGTGATGACCTCCTGGCCCTTCTTGCCCTTCACGGGCTTGTCAGCCTCCACGCCGATGACGACCGCCTCGTGCCCCGCTTGCTTCACGCGGTCATACGGAATGCGGAACTCAGAATCCTCGAAGTCGTCTGCCAGGATGAACGCGATGCGCGCCATAGGACGTCTCCTTGTTGCGAATGGACGGGTTGTCCCGTGCGCTGAAGGTGCCCACGCGCCTCGCGACGACACAGGCGCGTATCCACGCGTGGCTCGCCCGCCTGCCCACCCTCCCGACGAGGGACTCCTCCCCGAGCGTCCCCGCCCTCACGTCCATCCCCTGTCACGCTGGCGCGCTCCCCCAGGGGCGGTCATTAATCGCCCCATGCGCGCCTCTCGCCTGCTCGCCTCCGCCCTCGTGGTGCTCGCCGTGTCGGCCTCCGCCTGTCGCAAGAGCCAGTCCCAGGGCACCGCGTCTCCCCAGGACTGCGTGCGCGTCGCGGACGACTGGGGTCCGGACGGCGCCGTGCCCATCACCGTGGACGTCATCGCCGAAGGCCTGGAGGTCCCCTGGGGCATCGCCTGGCTGCCAGGGGGCGACGCGCTCGTCACCGAGCGACCCGGCCGCGTGAGGCTGCTCAAGGCCGGCGTCCTCCAGCCCCAACCCGTGGCTACCGTGCGCATCACCCGCGCCGCGGAGGGCGGACTGCTCGGCATCACCGCCCACCCGGACTTCGCGACGAACCGCTGGTTCTACGTCTACGTCACCACCGACGCGAGCGGCCAGGACGAGAACCGCGTGGAGCGGTGGACCCTCTCCGAGGACCACACCACCGCGACGTTGGACCGCGTCGTCTTCGGCGGCATCCCCTCCGCCACCTACCACGACGGCGGACGCCTGCGCTTCGGCCCCGACGGCATGCTCTACGCGGGCACCGGCGACGCCCGCGAGCCGGACCGCTCGCAGAACGTCAATGACCCCGCCGGCAAGCTCCTGCGCCTCACCCCTGAAGGACAAATCCCCCAGGACAACCCCTTCCCCAACTCCCCCGCCTTCCTCACCGGCATCCGCAACCTCCAGGGCTGGGACTGGAAGGATGCCACCACGCTGTACGTCACGGACCACGGCCCGAGCGGCGAGACGATGCGCCGGGGACACGACGAGGTGAGCCTCGCGCGTCCCGGGAGCAACCTGGGCTGGCCCGGCAGCTACTCGTGCGAGATTCACGAGGGCTGGGTGACGCCCTCGCTCACGTTCGCGGACGCGATGCCCCCGGGGGGCGCCGCCCTCTACACCGGCACCGCCATCCCCGAGTGGAAGGGCTCGCTGCTGGTGGGGACGCTGGGCTCCCGGCACCTGCACCGCGTGGAGTTCGCCTCGGACAACCCGGCCCGCGTCGCCCGCCACGAGGTGTACCTTCGCGACACGTACGGCCGGCTGCGCGAGGTGAGCATGGGTCCGGACGGCCACCTGTACGTCACCACCAGCAACTGCGACGGGCGCGGGGACTGCGGGGCGAAGAAGGACCTCATCCTCCGCCTGAGGCGCTAGTCGCGCCCGCGGGCAGGCCGACGGTTCGCGCGAGGGGGTCGTGACCTCGCTCTTCCGTTCTGGAAGACTGCGCGCCGTGCACTTGGAGATGCCTCTCGTCATTGGACTGATGGTGGCGGCCATCGTCCTGGCCATCGCAGCCAAGCGGGCGAACATGCCCTACAACGTGGCGCTCGTGGTGGGAGGGCTGCTCATCTCGGTGGGCAACCTGCTCCCCGGCGTGCCACCCCTCAACCCGGAGGTGGTGTTCCTCGTCTGCCTGCCGGCGCTGCTCTTCGAGGGAGGCATCACCGCGGACCTCAATGGCATCCGCGCCAATGCCCTGCCCATCCTCATCCTGTCCACGCTCGGGATGGTGCTGGCCATTGGCGCCACGGGCACCGCGCTGCACTACCTGGTGGACCTGGCCATCTGGCCCGCGCTGCTGTTGGGCGCGCTCCTGGCAGTGACGGACACCGTCTCCATCCTCTACGCGTTCCGTCGCGCCCCGGTGCCGCCGCGCCTGTCCGGCATCATCCAGGGCGAGAGCCTCTTCAACGACGGCACGGCGCTGGTGGCCTACGCGGCCATCGCCAGCGTGGTGGCGGGAGCCGCGGCGCCGTCCCTGCCGATGCTGGCCGCGCGGGTGCTGCTCGCGTCGGCGGGTGGCGCGGTGGTGGGGCTCGCGGTGGGCATGCTGGGCGCCTTCGTCATCCGCCGCACCGAGGACCCGCTGGCCGAAATCATGGTGACGACGGCCGTGGCCCTGGCCTCGTTCGTGGTCGCCGAGCAGATTCACCTGTCGGGCGCCATCTCCGCCGTCGTCGCGGGACTGGCCGTCGGTGTCGGGCTTCGCAAGGACGTGTCCCCGCAGAGCCGCGTGGCCATCCACTCCTTCTGGGAGTACGCCACGTTCGGGGTGAACACCTTCCTCTTCCTGGCGGTGGGGCTCACCACCAAGCCGGAGACGCTCAGCGGCTACCTGCCGGAGACGGCCATCGCCGTGGGCTGCGTGCTGGGCGGGCGCGCGGTGGCCATCTACGGGCCCTTCTTGCTGCTGCGGCTCATCCGGCCGGCGGAGGCGGTGCCGCCGCGCTGGCAGCACGTGTTCATCGTGGGCAACATCAAGGGCGCGCTCTCCATTGGGCTCGCGCTGGGGCTTCCGGAGACGACGCCGGGCCGCGAGAAGCTGGTGGCCATCGCCTTCGGCGTGACGCTGGTGTCGCTGGTGGGTCAGGGGTTGGTGCTCACGCACGCGCTGAAGTGGCTGGGCCTGTTCCAGCAGGACGAGGTGGCGCTGGCCATGTCCGAGCAGCGCGGCCGGCTCATCGCCAGTCGCGCGGCGCACCAGGAGCTGGCGTCGCTGCACGAGCAGGGGCTGGTGCCCCGGGCCGCGTATGACCACCTGCGCAGCGAGTACCAGGTGAGCATCGCGCGGGCAGAGCGGGAGCTGCGGCGGCTCAATGACCATCATCTGGCACAGGGGGCCAGGGACCTCATCGCCATGCGACGGCGGCTCATCGACGCGGAGCGCACGGCGTTGCAGGTGGCGCGCCGGAGCGGGCTCATCCCCGAGACGACGGCGGAGCACATGCTGGCGCAGTTGGATGAGCGGACGCTGATGTTGGAGAAGGTGTTGCACGGAGCGCACGGCGACGAGCCGGCGGCGGAGCCCGGGAGGAAGGCGTCGTGAAAATCGTCATCGCGGGAGGGGGACGGGTGGGAAGTGTGCTCGCGTCCCGGCTGGTGGCCGAGCAGCACAGCGTGACGGTCATCGAGCGGGACTCGAGCATCTGCACGCGCCTCTTCGAGGAAGTGGGCGTGGTGGCGGTGTGCGGGGACGCGACGAGTCCTCAAGTACTCGAAGCGGCGGGCGTGGCGTCCGCGGACGTGGCGGCGGGCGTGCTGGCGAGGGACCCGGAGAACCTGGCGTTCGCCATGCTGGTGCGCAGCATGTCGCCCGCGCGCATCATGGTGCGCATGCTGGACACGAGCTACCGCGAGGCCTACCGGCTGGCGGGCGTGAAGGAGCTGGTGGCGGAGGCGGAGGTGGTGGTGGCGAAGATGACCACGGCCATCGACTTCCCGCAGGTGGCGGGCTCGTTGCCGCTGGGTGATGGCGACACGGTGCTGTTCGAGCTGGCGCTGCCGCTGCGTGCGCGCGTGGCGGGGCAGACGGTGGCGCAGGTGCGGGCGATGGAGGGCTTCCCGCGCGAGTGCATCTTCATCGGCATGGTGGACCCGCAGGGCCGGGCGGCGCTGCCGGATGGGAGCACGGTGCTGAAGGCGGGGCACACCATCATCCTCGTCGCGAGGCGGGCACAGCTCGCGGACGCGGTGACGTTCCTCACGACGGAGCCGGTGGGCACGACGGGGGCGGCGGCGCTGGCGGCGACGTTGCGCAAGGTGGACTTCCTGGCGCCGTTGAATCCGGGAGAGTTGGAGGCGGTGGCACGAGGCGCGGAGCACCTCCAGCGTCCGGCGGGCACGGAGCTGTTCCGACAGGGTGACGCGGGGGAGAGCTTCTACGTGGTGCTCGCGGGCGAGGTGCAGCTCAAGGACACGGGGGGACAGGCCGTGGCCACGGTGAAGCCAGGAGGCTTCTTCGGAGAGCTGGCGCTGCTGACGGGCGAGCCGCGCACGGCCACGGCGGTGACGGCCACGGCCTGCGAGCTGGCGGCGGTGGGCCGCGAGGACTTCCGCAGCGTCGTCATGGCCAACCCGGGCGTGGCGCTGGAGATGAGCCGCATCCTCGGAGAGCGCCTGTCGCGCGCGCAGGGCGGCAAGACGCCCAAGCGCTGGGGACTGTTCGGCCGGTAGCGGAGGAGCGGTGGGGCGTCAGGAGCGCCACCACCGCGGCTCAGCCCTCGGCCAGCTTCTTCAACAGCCGCTCGGCCTGCTCGCGGACGACGCCTTCTCCCAGCGCCTGCGCGCGCTGCGCATGGTGGATGCAGGCGGCACGGTCCGTCAGGAAGTGCGCCACCGACATGTTCAGGTGCGTCGTCGCATCCTCGGGATGCGCGGCCAGCGCCTGCTCCAGGATGGGCTTCGCGCGGGCATGCTCGTCGTCCTGCATCAGGAGCAGCGCCAGGTCATTGACCGGCCCCAGCTCGGTGGGCACCAGCGCCACCGCCTCCTCCAGTCGCCGCCGTGCCTCCGCGCGCTCACCCAGCGCTCCATGCATCTGCGCCAGCGCATGCAGCGTCTGCCAGCTCCGGGGCGCCAGTCGCAGCGCCTCCTCGAAGAGCGCCTTCGCCTCCGCGAAGCTGCCCGCGCTCATCACCGCCAGGCCGTGCATGTACACGTAGTTCACGTGGTTCGGCTCCACCTGCCGCAGCTCCAGCGCGGAGCGCTTCGCCCCCTCGGGGCTCCCCGCCGACAGGTAGAGCTTGAACAGGTCCTCCAGCACCGCGCGCCGCAGACCGCCCTGCGCCTTCTCCAACGCCTGCGTCCCCGCCTGGATGCCCAGCCCCAACGAGCCCTGCGCCGCATGCGCGCGCATCAACATCAGCAGCGGCATCGCCTCCTGCGTCGCGCCCTCGGCCGCCTTCTGGAAGTGCGTCACCGCCGCGCTCGGCGTGCCCTGCTGCAGATGGATGCGCCCCAGTTCGAAGTGCGTGTGCGCGCTGTCGGGCGACACCTGGAGCGCGGACTCATACGCGGCCCTCGCGCCATTCAGGTCGCCCCGGTCCAACAACAGGCCGCCCAGGTTGAAGCGCTCGAAGTAGCCCGACGTGGGCGCCGCGGCCAACGCCTTGAGCGCCTCCAGCGCATCCGCGTTGCCCGCCTGCGCCCTCAGCATGGCGAGGTGCGCCTGCCCCTCCGCATGGTCCGGCTTCGCCTTCAAGAGCCGCAACGCCGCGGCCTCCGCGTCGCCCGCCGCCCCCGTGCTCAGGTACGTCCGGACCAGCCCCAGCAGACAGTCCACGTCCTCCGGGTCGATGGCGAGCCCCTTCTGGAAGCTCTTCACCGCCTCCTGCGGCTGCCCCACCTGGAGAAACCGTCCGCCTTCCCGAGCATGCGTCGATGACATGCCCCGGGTTTATCACGGGCTCACGAGCCCCGGCAGCCCTGGGACGGGCCCCCGGAGCCCCTGCTGGGAGAGTGAATCCACGACACTCAGCGACGCAGCGCCGCCGCGGCGATTCCCGGAATCTTCAGCCAGGACGGAGCCCGCTCGAACTGGACCAGCCGCCGCCCCAGGTCGCCCACGCCGCGGTGCCCCGGGACCCAGGGCGGGACGGGCAGGCTCGTCAGCGGCGCGCGCAGGACGGACTTCTCCACCTGCTCCAGCATCAGGCTGTTGTGCACCCAGCCCAGGCCACTCTGGATGTCCCGGGCCGTCGAGGACGGATGCCCACCCCAGGGCAACGAGACGAGCGCATAGCCCGCCGCGGGCCACGTGTTCACCGCCACGGTGCCGTAGCGCAGCTCGCGGATGGCCTTCTCCAGCGCGGCGGCCACGGCCGCGTCCTTCAGCGAGCTCGGGTGGACGATGAGCGTGACGTTCAACGTGCCCCACACCTTGTCGTTGAGGAACGACACCGCGCTCGCCAGGAAGGCCACCGGGTCGTCTCCACCGGGCAGCCCCGTCTCCGAGAGCACCGTGCACCAGGGCTCGTGACGGAAGACGCGGTCCTCGGCGTGGCGCGGGTCCACGTCTGCAATCAGCGCGAAGGGCAGCTCGCCCACGCCCGCGTGGCCCACCTGCCGCAAGTGCGGACGTCCCTCGGTGAACTGGCGCCAGCGCTGGTCCGCGCCCGGGTAGTACGCGCGCCGCACGGTGGCCTTGCCCAGGCTGGCCTCCACGACATCCACCAGGTGCGAGCGGGGCCTCCAGTCCTTCGGCTGCACCAGCAGCTTGGCCGCGTTGCAGTTGAAGGACGCGTTGTTGGACACCATGCCGGCGATGCTGTCCGCCTGGAAGCGCAGCTCCCCTTCCGTGTACGGCCCCGGCACCACCACCACCGGCGAGATGTTCCCCAGCTCGCTGGTGAACGGCTTGCGCAGCAGGGGCTCATCGCGCGCGCGCCGTGCGTCCGACTCCGGGCCGGGCGGCCCCCACACCAGGGCGTCATGGGTTTTGTCGCTGCCGGTGATGTGGACCTCATCCACCGCCGGGTGCCCTACCAGCGCCGCGCCTTCGTCCGCGCCGCCGTACACCACGGCGAAGACGTCCCGCCGCGCCAGCGCCGCGAAGGCCTGCTCCAGCAAGGGCCCCAGGTAGGCGTTCACCGGGTTCATCTTGAGGACACACGCGGCGCCTTCGACGAAGAGCTTGTAGAGACAGTCGGCGGGAGGAATCGAGTTGACGTTGCCCGCGCCGAGCACCGCGCACAGCCGTCCGTCATGCGGCTTGCGGTAGAAGGACGCCTGGTGCTCGCGGAGGTTGTCGGCGGTCACGCCGGGGAGGAAGTGGACCTCTCCCTCGGTGCGCGGCAGCAGCATCCCCTCCAGCGCGTTCATCGGGTAGATGCGCGCCGCGAGCCTTCCGTCCTCCAGCGTGCGCAGCCGGGACGCGGGGATGCGCGGAACACCGTGACGTTGGATGTCCCGCAGTGATTCGGCCAGCAGGCGCAGGTTGCGCACCACCACCATGGGGCCCGCCAGCCACTCTTCTCCGGCCAGCGGACCGTGGGGGTCGATTCCCTTCGCCTCGCAGGCGGCGCGCACGCTCGGCTCGGCGATGGCCATGTAGCCGCGGCTGAGCTCCTCCAGCAGCGAGAGTCGCTCGGGAATCCCGAGCTTCACCCACGCTCGGGAGCCTTGCTTCACCCGCTGGATGACGGTCTCCAGCGTACTGACAGGCGTGCTGCGAGGGGCGGCGGCGAGACTCATGAGGACCTCCGGCAGAGGACGGGCTCCTCAAGCTAGAGGAGCGCCAGCCCGCGCGACACGAGTCCCCACGTGGACCGTCATCAGGTGGGCAACGGCTGGCCCAGACCCTTGCGCAGTGCCTCGTCGATGACGGATTGGATCTTCCGCTCCGAGTCGCGAATGTCACTCTCGTGGAGCGTGTGGAGCTTCTCCATCTCGCGGCCCATCTCCTCCTGCTGCCGGCCGAGCTTCTCCTGCTCACGGCCCAGCTCCTCCTGCTGCTTCGACAGCGCCTCCTGCTTCTCGTCGAGGGCGTCGATCTCCTTGTCGAGCGCCGCCTCCTGCTTGTCCAGCTCCGCCTGACGACGCTCACGCTCGGCCTCGGGGAGCGAGTCCAGGCGATTGGACTCCAGGTGCAACCCGGCGCGCTTGTGGGCCAGCTCCGCGTGCTGCAAGGCCAGCTCGCTCTGCTGCACGCCCAACTTGCCCTGCTTCAGTCCCAGCTTGCCCTGCTCCTGTCCCAGCGCCCCCATGCGCGAGCCCATGCCGCCCTGCTCCAGGCTCTTCACCCGGATGGGCTCCAGCGCGTCCTTCATCGCCTTCAGCGTGGCCGCGTCGCGGATGATGAACGCCTCACCCTTGCGACGGACGTAGAGCAGCTCGCCGCCGTTCTTGTCCTTGAACATCTTCGCGAGCTTCAGGTCCACCGTGCTGCCGTTCATCGTGGCCTTGTCGCCCGAGAGCAGCACATAGCCGGAGTCATCGTCCTCGTCGCGAGGCGACGGGGGCGTGGGCGGCGTCGGGGGAACGGCGAGCACACCGCTCACCGCCAGCCGTGGCGCTGTCGGGGCCATGGCCATCATCGGCCTCGGCGCGACAGGAGCCATGGGCGCGACGGCGCGCGGCCCCACCGGAGACGGTGGCGTCATCGGCGCGACAGGGCTCGGTCCCGTCGGAGGCAGAGCCACCATGGGCGCGACGGGACGCGGCCCCACAGGGGACGCTGGCGCCATCGGCGCGACAGGGGCGACAGGGGTCGTCCGTGCCGCCATGGGCGCGACACGAGCCGGCCCGGCGGGAGGCCGCGGCGGCCTCGGCGCGACAGGACGCTCACCCACGGGAGCAGCCGGCGCCATCGGTGCGACAGGGCTCGGTCCGGCCACGGACATCGGCGTGGCGGGCGTCGCCGCGTCCATCTTCCCGGTGCGCACGGTGCCTTGCTTCAAGGGCGCCGGCGCTGACGGAGCACTGTCGAGCGACGTCGGGCCAACAGAGGGTGGCTCCGCGATGGGCGTCGGCGCGGGAGTCGTGCTCGACGCGCGCTCCTGCTCGGCCTTCGCCTCCTGTCGCGCGACGACCTGGAAGGGCACCAGGGCCACGAGCCCCAACGCGGAGACCGTCACCTTCAACCAACGACGGGAACGGGAGGAACCGATGTCGACGTGCTCCAGCATGCTCAACCTCCTGTGCAACGCGTGAACGTGAGCGGACGCACCGAGCGCGGCGGCGGTCCCATGAGGACGGGTGACTCCGAAGGCGAGCAGCAGCTCGCCGTAATCCGCGGGCTCCGCGCCCGTCAGCCGCAGCGCCTCCGCGTCACACGCCTCCTCGCGGGCCAGCGCGTATTCCCGCGCCGCACGCCGCGCGAGCGGATGGAAGAAGAGCAGCGCCTCCGCGAGCGCCGGCACCCAGCCGAGCCACAAGTCACCGCGCTTCAGGTGCGCCACCTCGTGCGCCAGCGCCATGCGCAGCCCCTCCACGGGAAGCCGCTGCACCGCCTTCGTCGGCAGCACCACCACCGGAGACCACAGCCCCGTCGCCAGCGGACTCGCGACGACGTCCGACACGAGCAACGAAGGCGCCCGCCGCAGTCCCGCGCTCTCCGACAGCGCGAGGACCTCCGCCTCCAGCTCCGGGTGCTCCAGCGGGCGCGCGCTCCGCCGCAGCCGCCGCATCAAGGTCCAGCTCCGCGCCTGCGACCGCACCTGCCACGCCACGCCCATCACCCACGCCGCCAGCAGCGCCAGCACCAGGACCTGCTTCCAGCCCACCGCCAGCTCACGCATTCCGGACAGCAACGAGCCGTTCCCATCTCCGACGCCCTGCCCCGAGGCCTCGCCACTCGCCCCCTCCGTGACATGTCCCGAAGCCTCGGCGCTCGACCTCCGCGTGACTTGCCCCAAGGGCTCTTCACGCGCTCCCCATGCGCCCTGCCCCACCGGCGCGAAGTGGACCTCACCTCCCACCATCCCGAGAGTCCCGACGTGCGCGTCACGCTCGCCCACCAACCCATGCGCCGCACCGAATGACGGCGCCACCGCGCCACCCCGCTCCACCGAGCCGAGCGACGTGCCCACCGCGCCACGCTCGACTCGCTCGGAGCCCACGGGCGCCTTCGTCTCCGCCTGTCCCGAGAGGAACGCGAGCGACGCGGGCAACACCGGCAGCGCCAGCGGACGCGGCCCGCCGAGCGACACCACGAACTTGAGCGCCACCAACCACCACAGGCCCGCGCGCAGCGAGGCCGGCATCCGCGTCCACAGGCGCGTCAGCCCCCACACCAGCGCCGCGCACACCGCGCCCTGCCACGACGCGCGCCACAAGCCTTCCGGCCACGACGCCAACCCCGAGGCCACTTCCATCAGCCATCCGGTCCGCATGGGCTACTCCTTCCGCTTCTTCGAGCGAAGCCGCGCCACCACATCCTGGAGCTGCGCGAGGTCCTTGTCGGAGACATCGTCCGCGTCGGACAGGTACGCGGCGAAAGGTGACAGCGAGCCGGACAGGGTGCGCTGGACGAAGTCGCCCACCACATCCCGCAGCAGCTCTCCCTCCCGCACCGGCGAGGCGTACTGGTACACGCCGTCCACCTTGCGCCGCGTGAGGTAGCCCTTCAGCCGCAGCCGCTCCATCACCGTCAGGATGGTGGAACGCGCCAGCCCCTGGGGCTCACCGAAGCGCTCCACCACCTCGCCCACCGTCGCGGGCCCGTGCTCGGCCACGTACCGCAGCACCGACAGCTCCTGCTCACCCACCGGCTTCTTCATGACCATCCTCTGACGACAACTGTAGTCACGGAACAAGTACGCCTGACTACAGCCGTAGTCAAGCAGGCACCAAGGGGCGAAGCGACCCTTTCCCGCCACCGGGACGAGTCCCATGTTTGGGAATGAGCGGGCGGCCATGCCGCATGGAGGTGGCGCGAGTGACGAAGGGCGACATGCGGGAGGGGCAGGCAAGTCCGGATGCCTCCGCTCCGGCGAGTTCCGCTCCCGCGCTCGAGCGACTCCTCCAGGTGGGCAAGAGCCTCCACGCCGCGCTCATCGTGGACGCGGCGAATCGCATTGTCTGGATGGACACGGTGCTGGCCCTGTCCGCCGGCTGGAAGCATGGGGACGTCGGAGGGCGGGCGGCGGACGAGGTGCTCGCCCGGATGCCGTGGCTCGCCCGCGCGCTGGAAGCGGCGCTGTCAGGTGGACAGGGGCTGGGCGAAGGCAGCGGCGAGAGCCAGCGGCTGCGCGCCCTGGTGCTGGCCGTGCATGGAGACGACGACCAGTTGCTGGGAGCGTGCGCGAGGCTCCAGACGCTGGGGCTCGAGGAGGTGGCGCGAGACGCGCTGTCCGCGGAGCTGTCACGCGTCCGCAAGCGCTACGAGGACTTCATCGACAGCATCGACGGCATCGTCTGGGAGGCCGACGCCGAGTTCCGCTTCACCTTCGTCAGCAAACAGGCCGAGCGGCTCCTGGGCATCCCCGCGGAGCAGTGGCTGCGCCAGCCGGACTTCTGGGCGCGGCACGTCCATCCGGATGACTGGCCAGGGGTCCTCTCTTCGTGTCTGAGCGCCTGGAGGCAGGGGCGTCCTCACGAGTTCGAGTACCGCATGCTCGCCGCCGACGGGCACATCGCCTGGATGCGGGCCCACGTCACGGCCGTCATGGAGGATGGCCGGCCGATGCGGCTGCGCGGGCTGATGGTGGACGTCACGGAACAGCGCCAGGCCCGTGAGCGGCTGGAGCACGCCCACTCCGTGCTGCGCGCGACGTTCGATTCCATCGGGGATGGCGTCGTCCTGGTGGGCCTGGACCAGCGCATCATCGCCTTCAACAAGCGCTTCCAGCTCATGTGGGGTCTGAGCGACGAGGTGATGGAGTCACGCGTCGCGCAGCGGGCGCTGGAGAGCGCGGCGCCGCTGACCAGGGACCCGGCGCGCTTCGTCAGGCGCATCCAGGACCAGTACTTCCCCTCGGAGGAAATCACCGTGGACTCCATCGAGCTGCGCGACGGCCGCGTGCTCGAGGGCACGTCCCTGCCCCAGCGGGTAGGCGACGCGGTCATCGGCCGCGTATGGAGCTACCGCGACGTGACGGAGGAGCGCCGCGCGAAGGTGGAGCGGGAGCGGCTGCTCGTCGCGGAGCAGAACGCGCGCGAGCGGGCCGAGGAGTCCTTCGCGTTGCTCGACACGTTCCTCAACCACGCCCCCGTGGGGCTCGCCTTCATCAACCGGGAGCTGCGCTACCTGCGCATCAACGATGCCCTGGCGTCCCTGCACGGGCGCAAGCGCGACGAGGAGCTGGGCAGGACGGTGCGGGAGATGAACCCCAACATGGCCTCCATCTTCGAGCCGCTGATGCTCCAGGTCATGGAGACCGGCATCCCCCTGAGCGACATGGAGATGTCCGGACACGTGCCCGCCACGCCCGACGAGCTGCGGCACTGGCGCGTCAGCTACTACCCGGTGCGGACCCCGAGCGGCGGCGTCGTCGGGCTGGGCGCCGTCGTCGTGGAGGTGACGGCGGAGCACCGCGCGCGGCAGGAGCGGGAGCGGCTGCTGAAGGAGGCGCAGGAGGCCATCAGCGTCCGGGACGACTTCCTGTCCATCGCCGCCCATGAGCTGAAGACGCCGCTGACGCCGCTCAAGCTGCACCTCCAGATGATGAAGCAGCAGTCCACCGCGGGCCATGCGCGCCAACCGCACCACGTGGACAAGGCGCTCGCCCAGGTGACGCGGCTGTCCGTGCTCATCCATGACCTGCTGGATGCCACGCGCATCGAAGCGGGCAGGCTGGAGCTGCGCCGCGAGCCCGTGGAGCTGCAGGCGCTCGCCAACGAGGTGCTCGCGGAGACCCGCCCGCTCGGCCATCAACACACGCTGGAGTACGAAGCGCCGCCGGAGCCGCTGGTGGTGAAGGGAGACCGGGGACGGCTGGCGCAGGTGCTGACGAACCTCCTGGAGAACGCGTTCAAGTACAGCCCCAGCGGGGGCGTCGTCCGGCTGACGCTGGAGCGCGACGGAGCCCAGGCCCTCATCTCGGTGAAGGACACGGGCATCGGCATCCCCGAGGACCAGCGCGAGCACCTCTTCCAGCGCTTCTTCCGCGCGCGCAACGCGCCCATCTCCGGCTTCGGCGGGCTGGGCCTGGGGCTCTACATCTGCCGCGACATCATCGAGCGCCACGGCGGCCACATCTGGGTCGACACGGAGGTGGGCCAGGGCTCCACCTTCCGCGTCACCCTGCCGCTGGAGACCTGAAGGCTCAGCGCTGGAAGTCCACGCCCACGCCCATGCCCGCCGTCACGCCGCGCACCAGCTGCCCATCCGCCTGCGGGAAGTGCACCGTGCCGCCGGAGCCCCACGCGTACAGGTGGTTCACCAGTCGCTGGCGGACCTCCACGCCCAGCGAGTAGCGAGGCCTGTCGCCCAGCGCCGTCAGCACCGCGCGCGCCAGGGCCCGGGTGCGGCCTCCGGGCAGCTCGAAGCCCGCCGACACATCCAGGTCCGTGCGGCCAAAGCCGTGGTACTGCGCGGCCACGCTGCCCAGCAGCAGCGTCGTGTCGGCGCTGCCCTTGGCGATGGACGCCTCCAGGTAGCCGGCGAAGCCGTCCGGGAGCTCCTCGTCGGCGATGGGCTGCTCCGTCAGGCCCGTGCCGGAGAAGCGCCCCAGTTCGTAGTCCGGACCGAACATGCCGAAGCGGAAGCGCCCGCCCTGCTTGCGGCCCTGCAGCGTGAAGCTCAGCTGCGTGCCGCTCTCCAGCTGCCCCTCCATCGCCACGCCCAACAGGCCACCGACGGCCGGCGAGTGCGACTCCGCGAAGCGCGCGCCACCGGCGAGCAGCGCCCATGCCCGCAGGCGCTCACCCTTGTAGAGGGCGACGTCGCCGCCCACCGAGGTCAGCGTCATGTTCGGCGTCTCGCCGCCCGCCTTCGCCGCGTCGTGAGCGGCGGACAGGCGCAAGAGGTAGCGGTCGAACTTGCCCGCGTCGTCACTGGCCGCGCGGCCCAAATCCAACATCAGCTCACCGGCGAAGATGCGCGCGCCCAGCACGTCGCTGGCCAGAAGCTCCGCGCGCACCGGGCCCTTCACCATCGTCAGCGAGCCGCCCGCCGGGTGGTAGTCCGGCGACAGCGCGTTGCTGTAGCGGCCCATCAGGTAGCCCCGGCCCAGCGACTCGTCGACGAAGGGCTCCACGCGCAGGAAGAGCGAAGACTGTCCCTCCCGGCCGATGCGCAGCATGCGCACCACCTGGCCGATATCGCTCAGCTCGTCCCAGTCCTCGCGGCGCAGGCGCGCGCCGTAGTCGCCGTCCGCCTGCTTGGGTTCCTCGTCCACCATGCGCATCCGGAGGTTGGCGCCCAGCCGCAGCACGAAGGAGTCCCCCTTCGTCAGCCCCAGCGAGGGGTACACCCGGATGAACAGGTCCTGCCCGCCGTCCGGCGTTCCGGAGGGGAGGCTCAGGCCACCGGCCTCCAGCTGGCCGCTGAAGCCGAAGCCCTCGCCGCCCACGCGACTGCCTGGAGGCGCGGGTTCATCCAGGCGCGCCGCGGACACCGGCGTGTCCTGTCCAGAGGGCTCAGGCCCCTCCTCGGAGATGGTGGAGCTCTGGTTGGATACGAGGGCGAAGAGGACGAGAAGGGGGGCGCCAGTCATCGTCCCCTGAGTCTACCCGGCCCCGTGCTCCCGCGAAGCAACTGGGCCTCACGGTGTGGGTGACACTGCCGAGCCTCGGCACACCCGCCTCACGGGTGACACCCCTGTCACGCTCCTCCGCCCTCCAAGCAAGCCCGCTCGCGAGGGGCGGCCCTCAGCCGCAGCGACCGCCCTCGTCATCCGGGGCCGCGGGGAGGATGGCCCGGTGGGGACGCTCCTCCGCCGCGCCCACCAGCCAGCGCGACAAGAGCCGGATGCCGGACGCGAACAGCCCGTCCTCCGCGCCGCGCAGCGCCTCGAAGAGGGACTCGTCCAGCACGGAGTCCTCCGGGTCGATGACGAGCTCCTCCGGCTCCAGCGACTTGAGCAGCGGGCTCTGGTCGAACACCGTCTCCAGCGGGTGCGGGCGGAGCCGGTGCAGGCCCGCGCTCGCCACCGCGTCCAGCCAGTCCACCCACGACGGCTCCGCGCGAGCCAGCGGCAGCAGCTCCTCCACGCCCGACAGCCCCGCGTGCTCGGCCACCAGCGACAGCCGGACGCGGCGGATGGCGCGCGACACCGCGTCACCCTCCTCCTCCGACTCCCAGCTCAGGTTCAGCTCCGAGTCCAGGCCGAGGCTGCGGTTGGTGGTGTTGGCCGAGCCCAGCGTGAGGAAGCGGTCGTCCACCACCATCACCTTCGAGTGGATGTACGTGTAGACGTCCGCGCCCGTCTCCGGATTGCGCCCCGCCGAGCAGTACACCCGGAAGGTGTTGCCCGTCTCCTTCGCCACCATCTCCAGCGTGCGCAGGAGCCGCACCTGGGCGATGCCCATGGCCAGCTGCTCGCGCAGGGCCTCCGGCTGCCGTGGCAGCACCAGCACCACCTGGATGGGTGGACGTCCCGTCGCGCGGAAGCGCTTCACCAGCGCCTGGAAGATGGCCCGCGACGAAAAGTATTGGTTCTCGATGTAGATGAACCGGTCCGCCGCCTCGATGGCGTCCAGGAACAGCGCGCGAACCTCCTGCACCGCTTCCTGCGGCGGCACGAGCGTCTTGCCGAACGTGCGGCTGATGGCCACGGGCCCCGGCGGCGCCGGCACGCTGGACGAGAACGTCACGTCGTCGCGCGCCACCCGCGGCAGGTGCAGCTCACCGCCGCCCGCGTGCGCCCAGCGCGCCTCGAACAGCTCCGTCAGTCTCTCCACCACCGGCCCGGTCAGCACCGCCTGCACGTCGTGATAGGGGCCGTGAGGGTCTCTCCCGCTGTCGCACCTCAGCGTCGAACCCAGCCGGTGCTCGCGGTCATCCCACCGACAATCACAGACATCCATGCCGCCCGTGAAGGCCTGCACGCCGTCCACCACGACGAGCTTCTGGTGATGCGCCCCGTACAGGGGACTGGAGGCGTCGAAGCGGAACTTCACGCGCTCGTTCGTCGTCCAGTTGAACAGCAGGTGTTGCATCCACTCGCGCTCCATGGCGAGCAGCATGCTGAAGTCCCACGCCAGGATGTAGACATGCAGCTCCGGGTTGGCCCGGCACAGCGCATCCAGCATGGGCAGCAGGCGCACTTCGCCGCCGCGCGCTTCTTCCAGGTCCTCGCCCCGCAGCAAGGACACGTCGCTGTCGAACTGCCAACCCGTCATCGCGATGTAGCGACGGGCCTTCTTCGCCGCCCGGTACAGCTCCCGATAGTAGTCGCGCCCGTCCACCAGCACGCCACCGTCGCTCGAGTCCTCCACCGTCCAGCAGTTGCGTCCGGGAATGATGATGCGCTTCACGCAGTCCGCTCCCCTCGCCGCCCCCACCCTGAGCGCCACATGACCGTGGCGCCCTCGCGCGCTCTTCCTCAGCCCACGAAGACGATGTGCTTGCCGGTGGCGAGCGTCATGTCCGTGGAGGACATCACCTGCTTCACCTTCTTCACCTCGCCGCCCACGGTGTCGAACGCCGCCGCGATGAGGTCGCCCAGCGTCACCTGCACCTGGCGTGCGTGCTTCCCAGCGCCCGACACCGCCCGAGCCGTCGTCGCCTTCACCTGCCGAGCCTTACGACGGATGACCTGCCCACCACTCCGCTGAGTCTTCGCCATGGTTCTTCTCCAAGGATGAGGGATGCACCGCGCCACCACACCGACCCGCCACCGCCGCCGCCGCCCGCCTGCCCCCAGCCCAAGAGCAACCCACGTGCCGAAGCTCAACCCCGCGACTTCACTGGATTTGGCCGCCCGCACCGGCCCCGCGCTTTGTGCAGGACTGCCAATTTTTCAGTCCGGACTGCGATCTCCGCACGACATGTCAGGCCCACCCGCATCCGCGCACCCGCGCCCCAATCCTCCCACGCGAGTGTTTGAAACCTCACACGAGACATCAAGACATGGGTCAGCCTTACCCCCAATGTGAAACGTATTCACGCCAGCGGAAAAGTTTAAACATATCAGTCAATTTGAAAAGACTTGAGAAAACGGCTTCAATGCGTGGCACCGCTTCGCGAGGTCATCCACGTATGGAATTGAAGACCCCTCCCTCAGTCCATCCCACCCCGCCCACCTTCGCAGCCTTCCAGGGCGTGGAAATCGTCGGACAGTCCATCCTCGCCATCGTCAACGGGATGGAGCTGGCCCAGGCCCGCGCGCTGCGAATCCTCGCGGAGAACGGCATCACTCCCCTGGAAGCGAAGACGTGGTACCCGATGCCATCGCTGTTGAAATCCTTCAGCCTGGTGTTCGAGAAGATTGGCCCCAGCACGGTGCGAACGATTGGCCGGAAGATTCCAGACAGCGCGCACTTCCCTCCGGATATCGACACCCTTGAAAAAGGGCTGCGCGCGGTGGACCTGGCGTACAAGATGAACCACCGGGGCAAGGGCAACATCGGGGGTTACCACTACGAGCCGGTGGACAAGCGCAACGCGAGGATGCGCTGCGACAATCCCTATCCGTGTGACCTGGACTACGGCCTGTTAGAGGCAATCACGGACAGGTTCCGTCCCAAGGATTCGCTTTGGGTGCGTATTGAACATGACCCCAAGAGCTGTCGCCGTCGGGGAGATGGGGCCTGCACGTACAACATCAGTTGGTAGCGCACATCGCTGGCCTCCAGGGCCGCGTGGCTCCCCCACTCGGACCTGGGCGTGTCGTCTAAAGACACTCCGCCAGGGCCGAGCGGAGACATGCATCCGGGAGGGACATCCATGAAGGCCGTGCTCCAACACATCGCGGTGTGCGAGGAGCGGTTCGCCTCGCACCCTTTCTTCGCGGACCTGAAGCAGGACCGCCCCATAGAACAGGTGATGGCGTTCGCGCCTCGCCTCACCTTCTGGGTGATGACGTTCCAGGACGTGCTGCGCCTCAACGCGCACTTCATCCAGGACGCTCACCTGAAGGAGCTCGCCACGCACCACCATGCGGAGGAAGGCGGGCATGACCAGTGGTTCGAGGAGGACATCGCCCAGCTCACCGGGGGCTCGCTGAGCATCGGCACGCTCTACGGCAAGGCCCACGCGAAGACGCGCGACGCGGCCTACTCCATCATCAGCGAGGTGTACCGCTCGGTGGATGACCGGCTGCGCATCGTCCTGCTGTGGGCGCTGGAGTCCACCAGCCACGTGTTCTTCAGTCGCACCGCGGTCATCAGCGCGGCGCAGGGCGCGGACGACAAGCTGAAGTACTTCTCCGACCACCACATGCAGGCCGAGCAGCAGCACGCCATGTTCGAGCAGCAGCTGGCGGAAGAGCTGGAGGCGATGGTGCTGGAGCCGGCGGTGCGCGACGACGCCCTGGCCATGGTGAACCGCATCTACGCGGCCTTCGACACCATGTTCGACGGGCTGCGCATCCACCTGGAGCACGAGCGCGCCGACCAGACGGAGCCGCGACGCGCCACGCTGGCGCCCGCCCCGAAAGTGGAGGCCGAGGAGCCCTTCGAGGTGGACGAGGCCGACTTCAGCGACGTGGCGCTGGAGGTGGACCGGGCCGCCTGAGCCGTCAGGCCCGGCGGGCCCGCTCTCAACAGCGGGCTACTTCGATGGCGGGGAGAGCACCAGGATGAGCTCTCCGCCCACGTACTTGCCCGCCTTCTGGTAGACGGCGCCCTGACGGCCCAGCTCCACGTCCAGCGTGGGCTGGCGCGGGATGGCCACGCGCACCGTGGCGGTGCCGTCCTTCATGCCCAGCAGGAGCAGCGACGCGTTGCTGCCGTTGGGCAGCTTCACCTCGGTGGCCGTCTTCGCGCCCACTTCCAGCTTCTCGTTGGACAGGCGCTTGAAGGACGTGAAGTTGAAGTTCTGCTTTTCGAACTGCTCCTTCATCTTCGCCAGCTCCGGGGGCTCCACTTCCGAGCCCTTCTTGGAGGCGAGCACCACCTCCACCTGGACGCTGACCTTCTGCTCCTCCTGGGCCTGCCCCACCACCGGCATCAGCAAGCCCAGGCCCAGCACGGCCAGCAGCAGCCGGCCGGACGACACGTTTCTTCTCACAGGGGACCTCCCGAGGGGCGCTCCACGTCGGTCTTCGGCTTGCCCAGGGGCTTGGGCCCCTTGCCATTGTTGCGAAGCCCGCCGCCAATGTCCTCTTCCAGCTCCTCGTCCTCTTCCGACGGGGAGCCGTCCTGCGTCTCTTCGTCCACCAGCCAGATGATGGTGCCACCGTTATCGGTTTCCATCACCACCGGCGCCACGCGGGCGTCCCGGTAGGGTTGGATGGACTTCACCGTCATCCGCTCCGCGCCATAGCCCACCGGGGCCCTGTCGCTGAGGAGCAGCGGCAGCCCCACCAGCACGAGCACCGCCGCCGTCGCCAGCGAGGAGACCATCGCCGTGCGCTGGTAGAGGAACATTTCAGACAGCGCCAGCTTCAGCCGCTCCAGGAGGGGCGGCTTCTCCGGCGTCACCCGCGCCATGACCTTCTGCGCGAAGTCCTTGAAGTCGACGTCATCCACCGCCATGTCCAGGCCGACCCTGAGCAGGCCCGACTCGGCCCGCAGGTCCGCCGCGCGCCCCGTGCAGTCGCGGCACGCGCCCAGATGACGCTCCACGTTCACCCGCTCCGCGGGGGTCAGCTCCCCGTCGACATACGGGGAGAGCATGGGGACGAAACGCTCACATGCGGGATTTCCGGCCATAACCTTCACCCTGCTCGGTGGTGGAAGCTGCGAACGCTGTGACGCGGGGGTCCCTCAGATATTCGAGGGCCCTTCATTCGCTGCCCACTCCGCTCTTCGCTTCGTCCAACTCCAGGTATTCACTGAGGATTTTCTGGACCTTCGCCCGGGCATGGAAGAGGCGGCTCATCACCGTGCCCTTGGGGATATCGAGCGTCCGGGCCAGGTCCTCGTAGGACATGCCCTCAATCTCCCGGAGGAGCAGAATCGCGCGGTGCTTCTCGGGCACGGTGGCGAGCGCTTCCTGGATCTTCTCCGCCAGCTCGCGTCGCAGCGCGCTCTTCTGGGGGTTGGTGCCCAGGCGGCTGCCCAGCGCGCCGATGCGCGCCTCTGACAGGTCCATGGCCTGGGTCTCATCGAACTCCACCGCCTCGCCTCCACCTCCGCGCTTGCGCAGCACGTCGATGCAGATGTTCACGGTGATGCGATAGAGCCAGGTGTAGAAGGACGAGTCGCCCTTGAAGTGGTCCAGGTACTTGTAGACCTTGACGAACGCCTCCTGGGAGACGTCCATCGATTCCTCCTTGTCCTTGAGCATGCCGAGCGCGACCGCGTACACCTTGCGCTGGTAACGCTCGACGAGGAGTTTGAAGGCGCGCTGGTCGCCGCTCCGGACGCGCTTGACGAGTGTAAGGTCGTCGGTTGCCAATGGGTGCGGCAACGTACCACAAGCCGGCCAGCGCCGAGGACTTTCCGCCGCGAGGCAGTCTCCTGGCCCCTCTCCCTAGAGGCTCACGAGCGCCAGCACGAGGAGGGCGATGCCCACCAGGGCCAGCATGGCCCCGAAGGCCGCCCTGTCCCAGTGCCCCTGCGCCACCGCCCCGTCCTCGGGGTCCGAGCGGAACCGGTGCAGCACGTTCCAGAGCATCTGCGGCCCCAGTCGCTTGCCCGAGGAGCGGCGCCGGCCGTCGGAATCCGAGGGTTGGTCATCGGACTCCTCGGACTCGGACGCCCGGAGCCCCAGCGGCGCGGGGCCGCCCCGGAGCGTGTCCGGTCCCCGGGCCTGCGTGGCGAGCCCTGCCTCGGCCGGCCCCTCTTTGCGGACGGCGGCCTCCGAGTGGAGGACCTCCGGGGGCGGCTCCAGCCGGACGGTGGCCACCCGCTCGCGGGCCTCCTCGGGCGTCCCGGCCGTCAGCACCCACAGGCCCTGCGTCACGCCGTCCTGGCCGGTGCGCGCGTCGCGCAGCTCCGCGAAGCCCTGGGCCTTGAGCGAGTCGCCAAAGGCCTCCTGCCCCTCCTTCTGGGGCGGCTGGGCCACGGCGGCCTCGGCATAGGCGGCGAAGAAGGCCCACAGCCGGGTGGCGCGCTCGCTGCTCGACAGCTGCGAGGGCTTGAGGTGCTGGGCCAGGAGCGCCGCGTCCGAGCCGAAGCGCAGGCCCAGCTCCTCCTGGCCCGCCACCTTCTCGAGCCCGGGAGGAATCAGCTCCGCCACCTTGCGCACCGGCGCCCGCTCCTGGCCGCCCAGGGTGGGATGGCCACCGGGGATGGTGCCCTCGGTCCGAAAGGCGTCGCCCTTCTCACGGCCCCCACCCGCCAGCCCGCCGCCCTCGGGGACCTGGGGCATGGCGCGCGGCACTCCCGAGGAGGATTTGAGGAGGAGCCGGGCGAGCTGGCCGAAGCCTGAAGTGATGCGCGAGGAAGAGGACATGGGCGCGGCCTCGTCATCCAGCGTGGAAAGGGGCGTCTCCAGCACGTCCCCAGTGGGCTCCGGCTCCGCCGAAGGACTCCGGGAGCCTAACGCGGGAGTGTCCTGAGGGCTGTTTCGAGGGATGAACGAAGTGTCCGGCAGTGACGGTGTGCCCCGGGGTCCAAGGCCGGGCTCCCTCCGAGGCGCCCCGCCCCTGCCCGCCCGGGAGCCGTCACGAGGCCCCCTCATGTCGCCGACGTGGCCCATTTCCCAGATTCTCGCCCCGAGCGAGGAGTGGGTTGCGGCCCGTCACTCGCCTTCGCGCTCCACCTCGACGGGCGTCGTCATCCCGTTGGCGTCCAGCCGCACGCGGTAGACGGAGTTGAGCCCGTCCCCGTCGAAGTCGCCGCGCGCCAGGCACGACACCTCGGGCTCCCCCACGGGGCTCTCCTGCACCACCACCTCGTACTGGAAGCGCACCTTCTCCCCCGGCTCGAAGCCCAGGTGGTGGAAGACGTCGTTCTCCGGGAAGGGCACCGCCTCGCCGCCGCGCGGCACCTCCCGGGGCGTGGGGCCCGCGACTTGATAGGCGCCGTGCTCATCGCGGTAGGCCTGCACCGCGTCACAGAGCGCCAGCACGTTGAGGCGCGCCTCGGTGTCGGTGGGACGCTCGCTCGACTGCCGGGCGTTCCGGAGGGCGAGCACGCCGAGCACCGCGGCGATGACGCCCAGCCCCAGGGCGAAGAGGGGCCGCTTCATGCGGCGGGTGCCACCCGTCGGAGGCGGCGGGGACATGGGCGCGTCGTCGTTGGAGGGCATGGTCCTCAGCCCTCCGGCTTCCAGGCGGCCCAGTCGCGAGGCTGCCGCAGCACGTCCACCAGCCGCGACTCCCAGGTTCCGGGCTCCGGGTGGTGGTCATAGCGCCAGCGCGTCTGGGGCGGCAGGGACATGAGGATGGACTCGGTGCGCCCGCGCGTCTCCAGGCCGAAGACGGTGCCCCGGTCATAGACGAGGTTGAACTCCACGTAGCGCCCGCGCCGCACCTCCTGCCAGAAGCGCTGGGCCTCGGTGAAGGGCGTGTCCTTGCGCCGCTCGGCGATGGGCAGGTACGCGTCCAGGAAGGCCCGGCCGCAGTCGCGCACGAAGTCCAGCTCGCGCTCCAGATCCCCGCCCATGTTCTCGAAGAAGACGCCGCCCACGCCGCGCGTCTCCTCGCGGTGGCGCACGAAGAAGTACTGGTCACACGCGGCCTTGAAGCGCGGGTAGTACGTCGCATCGTGCTGGTCGCACGCGGCCTTGTGCACGCGGTGGAAGTGCGCCGCGTCCTCTTCATAGAGGTAGTACGGCGTCAGGTCCGCGCCGCCGCCGAACCACGCCTTGCCGCCCTGATGGATGAAGCGGTAGTTGGCGTGCACGGTGGGCACGTGCGGGTTGCGCGGGTGGAGCACGAGGGAGATGCCGGCGGCCCAGAAGGAGCGCCCCTCACCCTGGAGCTTCTTCGCGAACTGGTCCTCCAATTCGCCGAACACCACCGACGTGTTGACGCCCGCCTTCTCCAGCACGGCGCCGTCCTCCAGCACGCGGCTGCGGCCGCCGCCCCCGCCAGGCCGCGACCAGGCGTCCTCGCGAAAGCGCCCCGTGCCGTCCAGGCGCTCCAGCGCGCCGCAGATATCGTCCTGCAGCGACTGGGTGAAGGAGGCCATCCGCTCCTTCAGACTCTCCACGTCCACCTTCGTCATGCCTGCTCCTGGCGATTGCCGCTACGGCGCGGAGTAGTCGGCCGGCGCCTCGAAGTCCACAGGCGGAACGGGGGGCGCGTTGTGGCCCGCCGCATCGAACGCCTCGATGCGCGCCCGGTAGCTGCGGCCGTCCTCCATGGCGAACGTCCCGCTGCACGCCTCGTGGCCGATGAAGGCCGTGTTGTTGTGCACCGGCACCACGTACTGCTGGACGCTGGGGCCCGGACGGCGCGGCTCCAGCTTCACCACGAGGTACGCGGGGCTCTCCTCCTTCAGCGACAGGTTGAGGCGCACGAAGCGCGCGGTGCCCTGGGCCGTGCGGCGCAGGAAGCCCTCCGAGACGGCGGGGCGCTTCTGCCAGCGCGGCGGCTGGGTGTCCGCGCCCTTGCCGGTGTTCCACTCGGGCAGCACCCCGCCCCGGCCGTTGAGCACGGTGACGTTGGGCAGCACCTCGTCGAGCCGCAGCGTGTAGCGCTTGTCCGGCTCCAGCTTGCCCACCACCTTGAGGACGACGGTGGCCCGGCCCAGGCTGCTCTCCCAGCCGCGCTGCGCCTTCACCTCCACCTCGTGGTCGCTCGCCACCAGCCGCAGCTTCTTGCCCACCAGCGCGACGACGGGCTCCCGGGCCGTGCCCACGCCTTCCAGCAGGAACCGGCTGTTGATGGGGACGATGGCACCGGGCGTGGGAAACAACTGCACGCCGTCACCCAGGCACTGGGCGGAGGCGGTACGAGCGCACAGCAGCACGAACAACGAGACGAGGATTCGGAGCACGATGTCCCGAGTCTGCGCCGCTGCGGGATGGATTCCAACCCGTTCAGCGCGCGCGGCGATATGAGCGGCACGCACGGTGCGTCTCCAGGAGTGCCCCCGGGCCCGCGGGCGCGCGCTCCACCCGTCTTCCCCGGGGAATTCCGAGAACATCACCATGCGCTCACGCCTTTCGACGTGGGTGACGGTCGGCGGCCCCCGAGTCAGTGCATGCCGCCGTCGTCCTCGCGCAGGACGATGGCGCCGTACTTGGCCTCGTAGCGGTTGAGGTTGTCCTGCATGGCCAGCATCAGCCGCTTCATGTGCTTGGGGCTGGTGATGATGCGCGAGCGCACCTTGGCCCGGAGCTGCTGCGGCTGGACGTAGATGAAATCCAACGTGAATTCCGTGTCCGTATGGTTCACGAGGGCCATGTTCGCGTACTGACCATTGGCGACGTCCTCGTCGATTTGAATCTGCAACTGCATGTCCGGGGGCTTCGGAGTGTCCGCCATGTGGCATGGGGCATAGCGCCTGCGCCTCCGCGTGGCCAGCCTGTCTTCCATGATGGATGCCCTGCTCGCCATGGACGCTGAGAAGACGGAGCCCTTCGAGCTGGGACGGGGCCCCGACGCGTGTCTGTTGCTGCACGGCTTCACGGGCAGTCCCTGGGATGTGCGCCCCTTGGGAGAGGCGCTGGCGGCGCGGGGGATGCATGTGGTGGCGCCGCTCCTGCCGGGCCATGGCACGACGCCCCAGGCGCTCCTGGGAGTCACCTGGCGCGACTGGCGGGAGGCGGCCCGGGAGGCCCTGGACGGGCTGCGGGGTCACCGGAGCATCTTCGTCGCGGGGCTGTCCATGGGGGCGCTGCTGGCGCTGGGGCTGGCCGCGGACCATCCGGAGCAGGTGCGGGCGCTGGCGCTCGTCGCCCCGGCCATCCGCTTCCGGGGGCCTCGGATGATGCTCATCCGTCAACTGTCGCGCACGCCGCTGTTGGAGTGGGCGCGGCCGTGGGTGGAGAAGACGGGCACGGACATCTCGGACCCGGTGGCCCTGGCCGACGCGCCGGTGCTCTCCGGCTTCCCGGTGGCGCGCCTGAGGGATTTGGTCACCCTGCAGGACGAGGCGGCGCGACGTGTGTCGGGGGTGCGCTGTCCGGTGCTGGTGGCGGTGGCCGAGCAGGACCACGTGGTGGACCCGGAGGGAGGACGGTGGCTGGCGCGCCGGCTCACCGCGTCTCCGAGCGTGCGCGTCGTGTCGCTGCGACGCGGCTTCCACGTCATCCCCCGGGACGCCGACGGCCCCCTGCTCGCGAGCGAGGTGGGGGGCTTCCTGACGCAGTGGCGTGACTTCGGGGAATGGGAGCCACAACCGGCGGGCGCGTGACGGAGGCTCGGGACGCGGCGAAAAGCGCCGTCCCCGTATATCAAGGGCTCGAACATGCCTGAGTCCGACACTCCTCCTCTCGTCGAGCTGCGTGACGTCACCAAGTCCTATGCCGAGGGCGACACCGCGCGCGAGGTGCTCTCCGGCGTGCGGCTGACGCTGCGCCGGGGCGAGTTCGTGGTGCTGCTGGGCCGCAGCGGCTCGGGCAAGTCCACGCTCCTCAACCTCATCAGCGGCATCGACCTGCCCACGCGCGGCGAGGTGCTCATCGACGGCCGGAACCTGGGCACGATGAGCGAGCGCGAGCGCACGCTGCTGCGCCGCGAGCACGTGGGCTTCATCTTCCAGGCGTTCAACCTGCTGCCCACGTTGACGGTGGAGGAGAACGTGCGGCTGCCGGTGGAGCTCAACGGGCACGACGCGGCGGAGGCGAGCGCGAAGGCCCGGGCGCTGCTGGAGCGCGTGGGACTGGCCACGCGCGCGAACAGCTTTCCGGACCGGCTCTCCGGTGGCGAGCAGCAGCGCGTGGCGGTGGCGCGGGCGCTCGCGCACTCACCGCCGCTGCTCCTCGCGGACGAGCCCACGGGCAACCTGGATGAGGCCACGGGGCGACAGGTGTTGGATTTGCTGGAGGGCCTCACGCGGCAGGGCAACGCGTGCGCGTTCGTCGTCACGCACGAGCCGGGCCTCGTCGCCCGCGCGGACCGGGTGCTGGAGATGACGGGCGGACGCCTGGTGGAACGCGAAGCGCCGCGAAGGGAGCCCCGGTGACGAATCTCCTGGTGCGCTCCAGCCTGCGCCACCTGGGGCGCCACCCGTGGCTGACGGCGCTGTCCCTCTTGGGCATCGCCCTGGGTGTGGCGGTGGTGGTGTCGATTGACCTGGCGAGCGGCAGCGCGCTGCGCGCCTTCGAGCGCTCCACGGACGCGGTGACGGGGAAGGCCACGCACCAGCTCGTGGGCGGCACCTCCGGGCTGTCCGAGGACGTGTATCGGGACTTGCGGCTGCTTCCTGACGCGCCCGTGTCCGCACCGGTGGTGGAGGGCTACGTGCAAGCCACGGTGGGCGACCGGCGCACGCTCACGGTGCTGGGGGTGGACCCGTTCGCGGAGACGCCCTTCCGGGACTACGCGGGTGACGAAGCCGTGGGCGACGTGGGCGCGCTGCTCACCCAGCCGGGCACGGTGCTCTTGAGCGCGCGGGCCGCGCGGGCGCTGGGCGTGGAGGCCGGTGGGCTCCTGCCGGTGCGCGTGGAGGGCCGAGAGACTTCGCTGCGGGTGGCGGCGCTGCTGGCGCCCACGAACGAGGACACGGCGCGGGCGCTGGAGGCGCTGGTGCTGACGGACGTGTCCACGGCGCAGGAGGTGCTCGGGCGCGTGGGACGGCTGACGCGCGTGGACCTGAGACTGACGGGCGGAGACGCGCAGGTGGAACGACTGCGCGCGAGCCTGCCCACGGGGACGGAGGTGGTGCGCGCGTCGGCGCGGGCCAGCACGGTGGAGCAGATGACGAAGGCGTTCCGCACCAACCTCACCGCGCTGTCGCTGCTGGCGCTCGTGGTGGGCATGTTCCTCATCTACAACACGATGACGTTCTCCGTGGTGCAGCGGCGCGGATTGCTCGGGCGGCTGCGCGCGGTGGGCATCACCCGGGGCGAGCTGTTCGCGCTGGTGCTGGGCGAGGCGCTGGTGCTCGGCATCGTCGGCACGGTGGCGGGACTGCTGCTCGGCATCCTCCTGGGGCGCGGGTTGGTGGGGCTCATCACCCAGACCATCAACGACCTCTACTTCGTGGTGAGCGTGCGCGGGCTGGTGCTGGAGCCCTTCACGCTGGCCAAGGGACTGGCGCTGGGCCTGGGGGCCACGGTGCTGGCGGCCCTGGTGCCCGCGTGGGAGGCGGCCCGCTCCGCGCCGGCGACGACGCTGCGCCGCTCGACGTTGGAGGACGTGTCGCGCACGCGCGCGCCGAAGCTGGCGCTGCTCGGAGTGCTGGTGCTGGCGGGAGGCGTAGGGCTGCTGGGGTGGCCCACGCAGGCGCTGGTTCCAGCGTACCTGGGGCTCTTCTCGGTGCTGATCGGCGCCGCGCTGCTGGTGCCGTGGGTGACGGAGCGGCTGTCTCTCTTCGCGGCGGTGCCCCTGGGGTTCGCCTTCGGACTGCTGGGACGCATGGCGGCGCGCGGCGTGAGGACGAGCCTCAGTCGCACGGCGGTGGCACTGGCGGCGCTGATGGTCGCGGTGGCGACGACGGTGGGCGTAGGCCTGATGGTGTCCAGCTTCCGCGGCACGGTGTTGTCGTGGCTGGAGTCGTCACTGCTGGCGGATGTGTTCATCTCCCCGCCCTCGTTGGTGGCGCGACGGGGAGACTCCACGCTGGCGCCGGGCCTGGTGGAGCGACTGCGCACCCTTCCGGGCGTCTCCGGCAGCAGCACCCTGCGCGTGACGCGGGCCCGGGTGGACGGCGTGCCCACGGACCTGCTCGCCGTCGACTTCAGTCGCTCTCCGGCGCGGCCCTACCAGTTCAAGCAGGGGGACGAGGCCGCCGTGTGGCGCGAGCTGGATGCGTCGACGGAGGCGCTCATCGTCTCGGAGCCCTTCGCGTTCCACCGGGGCGTGGGCGTGGGCGACACGGTGAAGCTGGCCACGGACCGGGGGCTTCAGGCCTTCCGGGTGGCCGGAGTGTACTTCGATTACGGCTCCGACGTGGGGACGATGCTGATGCCTCGCGCCACGTACGAGCACTGGTACGAAGACAGGGGTGTGAGCGGCGTGGCGCTGTACGCGTCGCCGGGGCAGGACGTGGACTCGCTGGTGACCGCGGTGCGAGCGAGCGCGGGGGACGAGCAGGCCTTGCTGGTGCGGGCCAATCGCTCGCTGCGACAGGCGTCGATGGAGGTGTTCGACCGCACCTTCACGATTACCCAGGTGCTCCGGCTGCTGGCCGTCGGCGTGGCCTTCGTGGGGGTGCTCAGCGCGTTGATGTCATTGCAGCTGGAGCGGGCGCGCGAGTTCGCGGTGCTTCGGGCCACGGGACTGACGCCTCGACAGCTCTGGGGGCTGGTGTCGCTGCAGACGGGGCTCCTGGGTTTGCTGGCGGGGTTGTTCTCGATGCCGCTGGGAGTGGGGCTGGCGTACATCCTGGTGCATGTCATCAACCAGCGGTCCTTCGGCTGGACCGTGCGGCTGGAGGTGACGCCGGAGACGCTGGGGCAGGCGATGCTGCTGGCGTTGGTGGCCTCGGCGCTGGCGGGGCTGTACCCGGCGTGGAAGATGACCCGTGCCAATCCCGCGTACGCGCTGAGAGAGGAGTGACGCCATGAGCAACGGCCGAGGGCTCGTCATCGGAACGGCGGTGGTGCTGGCGGCGCTGGCGGTGGCGGCGTACGTCGTCACGCGCGAGACGGAGCCTCCCGTGCTCGCGAGGAGCGGGACGCTGACGGTGGCGAAGGCGCTCGGTGGGGGCGATGGTGGCACGGAGGGTTATGCGCGCGCCTTCGAGTCCCGGGCATTCCACTTCCCCGAGGACCACGGCCCCCATCCGGAGTTTCGCACGGAGTGGTGGTACTGGACGGGGAACCTCGAGACGACGGATGGGCGGGCGTTCGGATATCAATTCACCCTGTTCCGCAACGCGCTGGCACCCGAGGCACCGGCGCGCGACTCCGCGTGGGGCACGCGGCAGGTGTACCTGGGGCACTTCACGGTGACGGACGTGGCGGCGGGCCGGTTCCACGTCGCGGAGCGCTACAGCCGCGCGGCACTGGGGCTCGCGGGGGCGACGACGCAGCCGTTCAAGGTGTGGCTGGAGGACTGGGAGGCGGCGAGCGTGGGTGAGGCGACGTGGCCGGTGCGGCTGCGCGCCCAGACGGACGACGTCACGCTGGAGTTGTTGTTGGAGCCGGGCAAGCCGCCGGTGCTCGAAGGCGACCGGGGCTTGAGCCAGAAGAGCGCCGAGCCGGGCAATGCGTCGTATTACTACTCAATGACACGCATGCCGTCTCGCGGCACGGTGCGGCTGGAAGGACAGACGTACGCGGTGACGGGTGAGAGCTGGATGGACCGCGAGTGGAGCACGAGTGCCCTGGGCGAGGACCAGGTGGGCTGGGATTGGTTCTCGCTGCAGCTCTCGGATGGAAGCGAGCTGATGTATTACCAATTGCGGCGCGATGACGGGACGGTGGACCCGTTCAGCTCGGGGACGTGGGTGCCACCGGCGGGCGCGGTGGACAGCGCGTCCGTGCACCTGACCCGGGATGACGTGAAGCTGGCGGTGCTGGACACGTGGAAGAGTCCGCGCGGCGGGGTGTATCCGTCGAAGTGGAAGCTGGGCGTGGAGAAGCTCGGGTTGGAGCTGACGGTGATGCCGAAGCTCGCGGACCAGGAGCTGCCGGTGAGCGTGCGCTACTGGGAGGGCAGCGTGGACCTGGACGGCGTGCGTCAGGGCCAGCCCGTGAAGGGACGCGGCTACGTGGAGCTGACGGGGTACGCGGACACTGCGGCCTCGACACGACGGCCGGAGGCCCGGGCCCGGGGGACTCCGGAATCCCGAAGTACGCCAACAACAGACACCCCACGACACTGACCACGGCAGTCTGATTTCAGTGTGCCCTTGGCGGCGAGGCTGGAAGAAAGCCTATGCTTCACCCCTCACCTGGGGGGGTGTCATGAGTCATGACAGTGAAGCGAGCGCCAGTCCTCGAATGTCCGCCGTCGCCATTGAGCAGGTCGAGGTGCATCCCGCGCCTCCGGAGACAGGGGCCGTCACTCCCGTCCCCCTCCCACAAAACCAGCGACTGATGCTGCTCACCACCGCGCTGCCGCTGCTCAGCGTCGCGGTGGCGTGGTTCGTCGCCCCGGGCTGGAACTACATCGCCGCGTCCGCCGTGCTGCTCGCCTTCCTCGCCGTGCTCGGACAGAGCATCACCGGAACTCCCTTCGGCATCCTCATCAGCGAACGCAACATCATGAGCCTGTCTCGCTTCCAGGCCGTCACCTGGACCGTCATCGTCATCGCCGGCTACATGACCATGGTCATCGCCCGCGCGAAGACAAACACCCCCAATGCCGTCGACGTCGCCATCCCCCAGGAGCTCTGGTGGGCCATGGGCATCTCATCCACCTCCCTGCTCGGCACACCCCTGCTGCTCAGCGGCAAGCGCTCCAAGACGCCTGACGCCAGGGCCGTCGCATCCACCGCCGCCCAGCTCTCCGAGAGCCCCGACGACATCCACGCCCACTGCCAGGGCGCCCTCTACGCCAACAAAGGCATCCAGGACGCTCGAATCTCAGACATGTTCCAGGGCGACGAGGTCGGCAACACCGCGCAAATCGACCTCGCCAAGGTGCAGATGTTCTATTTCACCGCCATCGCCGCGGTGAGCTACTTCGTCGACATCTCCATGGCCATCCGACGCGGCTCCCTCACCAGCCTCCCAGAGCTCTCCGAAGGCCTCGTCGCCCTGCTCGCCATCAGCCACGGCGGCTACCTCCTCAGCAAGACCACCGACCACTCCAACTCCAAGCCCTCCTGAGCCATGCGCCCGCCGCGCCATGGAGCTGCTCGCCGAGGATGGCGCCCGCGTCGCCCGGAGCGTCCTCCCCTTCCCCGTAAGACGCCCCCACCCCAAGCGACCTGCCAGACAAGCCCCCTGAAGACCGCCCGGGTGGGTGCATGCGGCACACGGACTTCCTCGAACGAAGACTTGTGATGACCCACTGACCGAATTACCATCTTGGTCAATGAGTTCCGACCCGCGCATCGCCATCCTCAAGGCCGCCGGCGAAGTCTTCGCCCGGTTCGGCTTCAAGAAGGCCTCGGTGGAGGACATCGCCAAACGCGCGGGCGTCGGCAAGGGCAGCATCTACCTGCACTTCGAGAGCAAGGAAGCGCTGTTCGAGGCGATTGTCCGGCAATCCCACGAGATGAGCCTCGCCGAGCTCAAGGCGAGCGTCCAGCGCGCCACGACGCCCGAGGCCCAGGTCCGCGCCTACATCCGCTGCAAGCTGGAGCAGAGCGTCCGCAAGCCCGACGGGGAGCGCCTCGAAATGGCCACGCTCTTCGAGCTGGGTACCCAGGTGATGCACCTCGTGCCCCAGATGCAGGAGGCAGACGCGGCCATCCTGGCGCGCGTCATCGAGGACGGGGTGGCGCAGAGGGCCTTCTCCGTCAGCGACCCCCCACTGGCGGCGCGCGGCTTCGTGGAGCTCATCGTGATGCTCGTCCCCAGGCTGATGACCCAGGAGACCTCTCCCCTGACGCTCCAAGCCCTGGACGCCACCTTCGAGATCTTCATCCGCGGCCTCCTGGCCTCACCCGCCTCCAAGCCCCCCATGAGCTGACACCCCACGGGCCCCACTCCGTGCCCGGAGGGTTGGGGTGTTCGTTTGCCCGGGACTGACCAGAAAACCAAATCAGTCATTCAGTGCCGGAAGCTCCATGAAGTCCCCGGCCCCACGACGAGGAACGCAGCGATGAAGACGACCTGGAAGGCAGCAGTGGTGGTGGTGGCCGTGGTGGCGGGTGCGTGTGGCGGCGGAAGCAAGCCCGTGGCGCCCCCTCCCTCGGCGCAGGCCGCGCAGAAGCCCGTGGGCGTCAAGGCCGTCACGCCAGCCACGAAGCTGGAGGCGAGCGTCCTTCAGGCCACCGGCAGCGTGCGCGCCAAGCAGGAGGCGACGCTGAGCGCGGAGGCCTCCGGCACCCTCACCAAAGTCACCGTGAATGCGGGCGACGCGGTGAAGCGTGGCCAGGTGCTCGCGCAGCTCGACACCTCCAACGCGCGCCTCACCGCCAACCAGGCCCGCGCCGCCAAGGCCGCGGCTGAAGCGGCGCTGGAGGGCGCGAAGACAGAGGTGGAGCGGGCTCGGACGCTGGCGCAGTCGGGCAGCCTCGCGCGCGCCTCGCTCGACAAGGCCGAAGTGGGCTACCGCCAGGCGCAGGCCCAGGCCGAGCAGGCCGCGGCGGTCCTCGCCAGCGCACAGGAGGCGCTGCGCGACGCCACCCTCACCGCGCCCTTCGACGGCGTCATCACCACGCGCAGCCGCAACGAGGGCGACTACGTGACTCCGGGCACGGCCATCTTCGGCCTCGTCAACCCACAGGCGCTTGAGGTGCGCGCGCCGGTGCCCGAGGCCTTCGTGGACCGCGTGAAGGTGGGCACCATCGTCAAGGGCACGCTCAACCCCTCCGGTGCGCCCTTCGAGGCGAAGGTGCGGAGCCTCGGCGCCGTCATCGACTCGCAGACGCGCACCGTGGAGGTGCTCGCGGATGTGCTGCCCACGAAGGACGATGGGGCGAAGCTGCGCGCGGGCGCCCTGGTGGAGCTGGACTTCTCCAACATGATGGCCACCGACGACGCGCCGGGACAGGCGGGGGTCTTCCTCCCCTCGCAGGCCGTCAACTCCAAGGGCCAGCAGGGTTTTGTCTGGGTGGTCCAGGACGGCAAGGCGCAGCGCCGTGACGTCAAGGTGGAGCGCGTGCTGCCCGGCTTCGTGCGCGTCGTCCATGGGCTCGGCCACGAGGAGAGCGTCGTCGCCGACGCCAGCCTGCCGCTCCAGAACGGCGTCGCGCTCCAGGTCGTGCAGTAGCCCTTCTCCTCCCTCCCTTCTTCGACGAGCGCCACTGCCATGCTCCAGACCTTCATCAAACACTCCGTCTTCACCGTCATGCTGATGGCGGCGGTCGTCGTCTTCGGCCTGTATGCCTATCCGCGCATCGGCGTGGACCAGTACCCCAACGTCGACATCCCCGTCGTCACCGTCACCACGCTCTTGCCGGGCGCGGACCCCGAGTCGATGGAGAAGAACGTCTCCGACCCGCTCGAAGAGGCGCTCAACACGCTCAACGGCGTGGACGAGCTCAACTCCATCAACCTGGAGAACGTCAGCCAGGTCACCATCAGCTTCAAGCTGGGCACCAACGTAGACGTCGCGGCCCAGGACGTTCGCGACCGCGTGCAGGCCACGCTGCGCGAATTGCCCGGCGATATCGAGACGCCCGTGGTGGAGAAGTTCGACATCGGCGCGGCGCCCATCCTCACCCTGTCACTCTCCGGCGCGCTGCCCATCGAGGAGCTGACGCGCGTGGCGGAGGACGTGGTGAAGCCCTCGCTCCAGAGCCAGGCGGGCGTGGGCAGCATCGGCGTGGTGGGTGGCCGCGAGCGGGAGATTCAGCTCGTGGTCGACCCGCAGCGGCTGCGCGGCTACGGGCTGGCCATCGGCGACGTGAGCCAGGCCCTCCAGTCGCAGAGCGTGGATTTGCCCGGCGGACGCGCCACGCAGGGAGGCCGCGAGCGAATCGTCCGGCTGACGGCCGAGGCGCGCAGCGTGGAGGAGATTGGCGCCATCATCGTCGCCAGCCCCAACGGCACACCGGTGCGCGTGCGTGACGTGGCGGCGGTGGTCGACGGCGCACAGGAGGCGCGGGGACTTGCCCGCTCGGACACGGGCACCGCGCTCGCCCTCGTGGTGCGCAAGCAGTCGGGCGCCAACACGGTGCAGGTGGCGGAGAACGTCAAGGAGTCGCTCGCAGAGCTCAACGCCGAGCTGCCCCAGGGCGTGACGGTCAGCACCATCAGCGACAACTCGACGACGATTCGCGCCTCCATCCACGCGGTGCAGGAGGACATGCTCATCGGCGGCGTCCTCTCCGTGCTCATCGTGCTCTTCTTCCTGCGGGACTGGCGCTCCACGCTCGTGTCGGCTGTCGCTCTGCCGGTGAGCGTCATCGGCACCTTCGCGGTGATGGCGCTGCTGGGCTTCACCTTCAACATGATTACGATGCTGGCGCTGACGCTCTCCATCGGCCTGCTCATCGATGACGCCATCGTGGTCATCGAGAACATCGTGCGGCACCTGGAGGAGGGGAAGACGCCGATGAAGGCGGCGCTGGAGGGCACCTCGCAGATTGTCATCGCGGTGCTCGCGGTGACGCTCGCCATCGTCGCCGTGTTCATCCCCGTGGCCTTCATGGAGGGGACCATTGGCCAGTTCTTCTACCAGTTCGGCGTCACGGTGGCCGTGGCGGTGCTCATCTCCTACGCGGTGTCGATGACGCTCACGCCCATGCTCTCCAGTCGCCTGCTCAAGGGCCACGTCCACAACGCGCCCCGCAACCGCGTGAGCGCCGCCATCGAGCGCGGGCTCGTGGGGATGGAGCGCGGCTACCGCCGCATCCTCGACTGGGTGCTGGGACGGCGCGCCCTGGCCATCGGCGTGGCGGTGGGGGTGCTGGTGCTGACACTGGGCATGGCCCGCTTCCTCAAGTTCACCTTCATCCCTCCCTCCGACAACGGCGCGGTGCGGGTGACGCTGGAGCTGCCCGTGGGCTCCACGCTCGAGGACACCGAGCGCGAGCTGGAAATCGTGGCCGCGCAGGTGCGCCCCCTGGAGGGCGTGAAGGAGACGTTCAGCACGGCGGGCGGTGGCACGCTCGAGGAGGTGCACAAGGGAGAGGTGCTGGTGAACCTGGTGCCGCGCAAGGAGCGCGCCTTCGACCAGGAGTCCTTCAAGGTCCGCCTGCGCGACGCACTGGCCGAGCGCCCCGGGGTGATGCTCTCCGTCCAGGACGTCTCCGGCGTCGGCGGTGGTGGCCGCACCCAGCAGGTCCAGTACGTGCTGCGCGGCACGGACTGGCCCCAGGTCGTCGCGTCCAGCGAGAAGCTGCTCGCCACGATGAAGTCCCACCCCGGCTTCACCGACGTGGACACGACGTTCCGCAGCGGCAAGCCGCAGTTCGACGTGCGCGTGGACCGCGAGCGCGCCGCGCAGATGGGCGTGCCCGCGGCCCAGGTGGGCGTCGCCCTGCGGGCCTACCTGGGGCGCGACGAGTTCATGACGTACCGCGAGGGCGGCGAGACGTATGACGTGAAGCTGCGCCTGCCCGACGCGACGCTCGCCTCCGAGGAGGCGCTGGGGCAGCTCACCGTGCGCACCACGGGCGGGCAGTTGGTGGAGCTGCGCAACGTGGCCAGCATCACCCCCTCCGAGGGCCCGGTGCAGATTGACCGGATGAACCAGAAGCGGCAGATAACGCTGCTCGCCAACCTGGCTCCCGGCTACACCCTGGGCGAGGGCATGAGCTACCTCACCGCGCAGGCGGAGCAGGTGCTGCCCCAGGGCGTGGTGGGAGGCTTCGCCGGCAACGCGAAGGAGCTGAACAAGACCGTCGGCGCCTTCGCCACCGCGCTGGGGCTGGGCATCCTCCTGCTGTACATGATTCTGGCGGCGCAGTTCGGCAGCTACGTCCACCCGTTCACCATCATGTTGTCGCTGCCCTTCGCGCTCATCGGGGCCATCGGCGCGCTGCTGCTGTCGGGCCATGCCCTGTCGATGATTGCCCTCATCGGCGTCATCATGCTGATGGGCCTCGTCGTGAAGAACGGCATCCTGCTGGTCGACTTCACCCAGCAGCTTCGAGACGCCGGCAAGAGCGCTCGCGACGCGCTGCTGGAGGCCGCGCCGGTGCGCCTGCGCCCCATCCTCATGACGACCATCGCCATGGTGGCCGGCATGATTCCGGTGGCGCTCGCCAAGGGAGACGGCGCCGAGACTCGCGTGCCGATGGCGCTCGTCATCATCGGAGGCCTCATCAGCTCCACGGTGCTGACGCTGGTGGTGGTGCCCGTCGTCTACTCGCTCCTGGACGGGCTCTCCGCTCGCTTCAGCCGTCGCAAGAGTGGCGTCGAGGCGTCGGAGGAAGTGGCCACGCCGGGCGTCCCGCTCCTCGCGGAGGAGGGCTCCCACTGAGACACGCGCCCACGCCCCGCTGAAGGCGGACCCGAGAACCACACCCTCGGGTCCGCCCCCTTCCACCTGATTCACGAGGTCGACGCTCCGGTCCTCTCAAGGGACCGCGACGCACCTCGTGTGTCCGCTGCTCCTGACGCATCCACCTCGGTCTCCACCATGCTCCTCCATGCGCTCATCACCAGTGTCCTGCTGACGCAGGCTCCCAGCGTCTCCTCCACGCCTGGACACACCCCCACTTCCCATCCGGCTCCCGCCACCAGCGACACACCCGTGCGGGACGCGGGGTCCCAGCCGGCCACCAGCGACTCCGGCGTGCCGCTGCCCGCGTCTGGCACGAAGGCGAACTCGCTTCCGCTGCTCACCCTGGAGGAGGCCATTGCCCTCGCGGAGAAGCAGAGCCCCAGCCTCGATGCCGCACGTGCGCGGCTCCAGCAGTCCAAGGAGCTGGGCAACAAGGCGTGGTCCGGCTACCTCCCCAGCGTCACCGCGAGCGGCTCGTACATCCGCAATCCGAAGGAGCTGACGTTCGCGCTGCCTGGCGCTCCGGACCCCATCACCTTGCAGAAGCAGGACCAGCTCGCCGGGCAGGTCTCCGCGCGACAGGCCCTGATTGTCCCCACGCTGTGGCCCGCCATCAAGAATGCCTACCTGGGCGAGAAGGTGGCGGGACTGACGGCGGAGAACTCGCGCCGCGAGATTCTCTTCTCGGTGGCCCAGGCCTACCTCGGCGCCGCGAGCCTGCGGGAAGCCATGGCGGTGCAGGAGCAGCTCCTGGAGGTCCGTCGCGGCTTCGAGCGCGACGCCCAGAATCGCTTCGAGGTGGGTGACGTGGAGCGGCTGGCGCTGCTGCGCGCGACGCTGGACCGCAAGCAGGCCGAGCAGGAGGTGGTGCGGAGCCGCAACGCCTATGCGACGGCGAAGAGCTCGCTGGCCGCGCTCCTCGCTCGGCCGGTGGACTTCGACGTGGCGCCTCCCAAGGAGACGGCCGTGCCACTCCCCGCCGAGGCAGGGGATGCGGCCTCCGCCGAGAAGACGGCCCTGGACCGGCGGCCGGATGCCTCGGCGGCGCGCCTCAACGTGGACCTGGCGCGCGGCGGTCGCAAGCAGGTCGTCATGGAGTACCTCCCCAGCCTGCATGCCACGGGCAACGTCTCGACGAGCAACACCGCGGGCCTCACCGGCGTGGCGTCCACGTGGACAGCGGGACTGGCCCTGTCGTGGAACCTGTTCGACGGCGGGCTGCGCGAGGCCAACCTGCGGGAGTCCTCGGGAAAAATCGCCGAGGCGAGCGCCAACCTGCGTGGCACCGAGGAGAAGATTCGCGACGAGGTCCGCAAGGCTCGCAGCGAGCTGGAGAGCGCGGAGGTCAACCTCAGCACGGCCGAGGAGCGGGTGAAGCTCGCGTGGGAGAGCGCGCGACTGGCGAAGCAGAGCTTCGACGCGGGCGCCACGACGTACCTCCAGGTGACGGACGTCAACGCGACGCTCGCGAGCGCCCAGATGTCCGCCGTGACGGAGGCGCTCAACGTGCAGCTGTCACGCCTTGCCCTGGCTCGCGCGACGGGCCTCTTCGACCCCACCGGCAACTCCCTGGCGCCCGTGCAGTAGCCGCTACGCATCGAACGCCATGAAGAACGTCTCCACGCTGAATGCGTCACTGCATCACGCCCGGCTCCTCGCCGTGCTGCATGCCGTCGGGCTCCCACTCCTCAGTCGGGCGCAGGACGTGAAGCCCCCGCCGAGTCCTGGCTCCGCGCCACTGGCTGGTGAGGTGACGATTGAAGCCTCGGCGCCACCGCCGGCGATGCTGACGGGGCGCATCGAGCGCATCGACATCCAGGGCAACACCCGCACCCGGGAGTCCGTCATCCTCAGGGCCATGCGCATGGCCCCGGGCGATGTGCTCACCACCGGGGACGCCGCCGAGCTGAAGCGCAGGGTGCTCAATCTCCAGCTCTTCAAGGGCGTGGAGGTGCTGACACGTCCCGAGGGCGAGGGCGTGCGCCTTCAAGTCACGGTGGAGGAGCGCTGGACGCTGCTGCCCATCCCCGTCTTCTCCTCGGGCAAGGGGCAGTGGCAGGCAGGTGTCTTCGCCGTCGAGAGCAACCTGTTCGGGCTGCGCAAGACACTGGTGGGCGGAGGCATGTGGGGCAACCGGGGCGGCACCCTGTTCTCTATGTACCGGGACCCGAGCATCGGAGGCAGCCAGTGGACGGGCCTCCTCTCGTTCCAGTTCGCCAAGACAGACAGGGAGCGCCACGTCCGGGACGTCATCAAGGACACGTACACGGACAGGCGCTTCGACATCGCGGGGACGCTCGGCTACCAGGTGACGCCGGAGCTGAATGTCGGCGCGGGGTGGTTCTCCCTCATCAACAAGCCCCTGGCTTTGACAGAGGGCCTGGAGACGCCCCAGCGCGGAGAGGTGCACGGGGTGAGCGTCTCGGCGGAGTACCTGGGCCAGGACTTCCACTTCTACTTCAACGAGGGACTGGTGGCCCGGGCGCTCTACCGTGAGGGCCTGGGCTTCCTCGGCTCTTCTCGCGAGCTGCGTCAGGTGTCGCTGTTCGCGAGCTACACGCTGCCTGTCTTTGGAAACCACGCGCTGACCTTGACGGCCCAGCACGGGCAGACACGAGGAGACGCGTTCCTGGACGCGCAGCTCCTGGGAAGCCGCACGGGGAGCCGGGGCTTCGCCGCTGGAACCCTGTGGGCGGAGACGGCCAGCTCGGCGACGTTGGAGTACCTGGTGCCGCTCTGGAGTCCCAGCATGCTGACCCTCACCGCGCATGCCTTCGTGGATGTCGGCCGGGTGGAGTGGCGGAACTCGTTGCTCAAGTACGTCTCCCCCGGCGTGGGCGTCCGTGCCTACGTCCGCGAAGTGGCCATTCCCGCCGTCGGCGTCGAGCTGGCCAGGGACCCGCTGTCATGCGACGTGGTGACCTCGGTGGCGGTGGGCTTCGGTTTCTAACGGCCTTCGGAGCGCGCTCCCATGATGACCGTCGTGTCGATGATTCCCAGACGTCAGGGGATGGTGGAGCGGATGATTCGTGACTTGCGCATGACGACCGCGGCGCTCCGCGACATCCTTCCCCTCGTCGAGCCGTGCCTCGCTGGCCCCCGGGCTCGCGAGCTCGCGCTGCTGGAGGCCATCTTCGAGGAAGGCAGGGTCAGGAGAGCCTTCACCGTCCCCAACCCCCGGGCGACCGCCCGTGCACTGGCGGCGGGACTGCATCAAATCGAGTGCACGATGGTGCGCTTCTGCCTGATGCCTGGCTTGCGCGCCTCCAACCTCGAGTGAGCCCCCCCACCGCACAGGGCAAGCCCCCGTACGGGCCTACTCGAACACGGCCGAAAACAGGGAATGAATGCGCGTGTCCGGGTCCTGGCGATTCCAGATGGCGGCGGCATTCCCGAGCGGGCTGGTGACCACCTCAAGCTCCCCGAGGTACCCCTTCACGGTGGCGAAATCGAGCCGCGTGGCGGAAGACCAGCCCGTGCCAGGCACGAAGCGTCGGGCCCAGGCATGAGGAGCGCGGAGGACGGAACGGGTTGAGCTCCCTTTGCGCTGCTCATCACGTGACGCCGTTCCCCACCTCGGGGCGAGGCCGCGCATTTCCTTCCATGGGCAGCGTGACGCCTCCTCACACTCCTCGTCTCTCCCTGTCATGCCCCTGGCGCGCCCCATTCCCGCCTCCCATGCGCTGGCACCTGACTTGCCTTTGAGCCACCGGCGCGTGAGGGCCGTTCGCCCAAGGACGTCAGAGGCGGAGCAAGCATGTGCGGGCATGGACGAGGCGGATGGTGGCTGGGATTGCTGAGCGCGCTCTTGCTCGCCGGCTGCAAGGACAGCGCGGACACCCGCGCGCCCCCCATCGAGGACCAGGAGGAGCTTCCCGATTCGGGCACGCCGCCTGTCGATGAAGACGCCGGTGCACCCGATGCCGGTGAGCCTCCCGACGCGGGCACTCCTGACGACGCGGGCCCACCGGACGCCGGTGCACCCGATGCCGGACCGGCCAGCGGACCTCCCCTGCCTCCGGATGCGAGCGGCTGGCGCTTCCTCGGCTCCGCGCAGGGCGGACCGCGCGAGGTGCTCGGCGTCACGCAGGACGAGGGCGGCAACATCTGGGTCGCGGGTGGCGAGGAGGGCCTCTGCCTGCTGCGCCCCGGCGCCAACACGTTCCAATGCTTCACCATGGCGGACGGCCTGCATCCCTGGGCCGCGTGGAAGGGCAAGGACCCGCTGCCGGAGCACCGCTACCTCAAGGTGACGGCGGTGACGGGCGGCCCCCTGGGCACCGTCTTCGTCGGCTATCAGGGTCGCCCCCACTGCGAGAACGAGTTCTACAAGCCCCCCGGCCAGCCCGAGGACCCCGCCATCTACAAGAGCGGCGACGCGGACCGCGTGGAGTTGAGGGTCGATGGCACCTTGTCCGTCGTCCACTATGACATCCACTCGCCCGCGCACTCGGTGCCCGGCTACGGCCACCGCGAGAAGCTCTGCACAGTGAACCGCATCGTCTGGGACAAGGCCACCCAGGGCCTCTGGTTCGCCGCCAACCACGGCCTCGCGTGGGGCGAGGCGAACTACCAGGGCGGCGAGGCCTGCGCCAACGCCGAGGTCCGCGCCGCCAACACGTGGGCGTACGTGTCCCATGACTCCCAGGGCAACGAGGTGGACCGCGAGTTGCGCCAGCGCTGCAAGTTCGGCGTCATGGAGCACGTCCACCCCGCCATCCAGATGCACGGCGCGGACGAGACGGACGAGGACAGCCGGCTCGCCGGGGATGTGTGGGGCGTGGCGGTGCGGCCGGACGGCGACGTGTGGATGGGCACCGCCATCCGCAGCTCGCGCTTCCGCATCATGACCAACGCCGTGGGCCATGCGGACACCGGCGCCCCCTGGAACTTCGAGGCCGCGCGCAAGCAGTCCGAGGAGAAGAAACACACCGCCAACCGCATCGACATCTGGCCCGATGCCGTGGCCGAGCCCACCGCCCCCACGCCCGAGCAGCGCAAGGACGACGTGGTGAGTGACCTGGCCCTGATGCCGGACGGCACCGTCTGGGTCTCCAGCTTCGCGTGGGGCCTGGCGAAGCTGAGCGACGCAGGGCAGGTGGTGGACCATGAACTGACGGGCGAAGCGGAGCGCTTCGTGGCCTCGCTGGAGCGGGACTCGCGCGACGGCAGCCTGTGGATTGGCCATCGCTGGGGCCGGGGCCTGATGCGCCTCCACACCGAGGGCACCTTCGTCACCCACAACAAGGCGCTGGGGGCACTGGCCAGCCAGCCCATCTGGGACATCCAGGTGGTGGGCACGGGTGACTCGCGCGTGGTGCTGGTGGCCTTCGGGGCCACACGTGATGGCGCCAACACCCTCACCCGTCCGGGAGCCATCGGCATCTACACCGGCCGTTGACGTGGAGTAGGGTCCTCCCAAAGCGCCGTCAATCTTTGGGAGGACTCACCCCATGCCGAAGGCGAAGTACGTCCTGGCCCTGGACCAGGGCACCACTGGCACCCATGTCTCCATCCTCGACTCGAAGCTCAAGGTGGTGGGCCGCTCCTACAAGGAGTTCACCCAGCACTTCCCCAAGCCGTCCTGGGTGGAGCACGACTTGGATGAAATCTGGGCCACCAGCGAGTGGTGCATCGGCCGCGCGCTGAAGCACGCGGGGCTGGTGGGTCGGGACATCTCCGCGGTGGGCATCACCAACCAGCGCGAGACGACGGGCCTGTGGGCTCGCGACACCGGCAAGCCCCTGCACCACGCCATCGTCTGGCAGGACCGGCGCACCTCGGAGCTGTGTCGCCAGCTCAAGGAGCGCGGCGTGGAGCCGCGCGTGCGCGAGACGACGGGCCTCGTCGTGGACCCGTACTTCTCCGGCACCAAGCTCCACTGGCTCTTCGAGCACGTCAAGGGCGCTCGCGCGAAGGCGGAGCGCGGCGACGTGTGCTTCGGCACCATCGACACGTGGCTCGTCTACAAGCTCACCGGCGGCACCACCCACGTCACCGACGTGTCCAATGCCAGCCGCACCCTGCTGATGGACCTGAGGACCTTGCAGTGGAGCGACGAGATGCGCGCGCTCCTGAAAATCCCGGCCGCGTGCCTGCCGCAGATTCGCGGCTCCGCGGAGGTCTACGGCACCACGCGCGGCATGCGCAGCCTGCCGGACGGCATCCCCGTGGCGGGCATGGCCGGAGACCAGCAGGCCGCCCTCTTCGGGCAGGCGTGCTTCGAGCCCGGCGAGTCCAAGTGCACCTACGGCACCGGCGCGTTCCTGTTGATGAACACCGGCACGGAGCCGGTGCGCTCGACGGCGGGCCTGCTCACCACGGTGGCGTGGCGCCTGGGCGGCACCGGCTCCACCACGTACGCGCTGGAGGGCAGCAGCTTCATCGCGGGCGCCGCGGTGCAGTGGATGCGAGACGGCCTCAAGGTCATCAAGCGCGCGCCGGATATCGAGGCGCTCGCCGCCAGCGTGAAGGACTCCGGCGACGTCGTCTTCGTCCCCGCGCTCGCCGGCCTGGGCGCGCCGCACTGGCGCCCCGAGGCGCGCGGCCTGTTCGCCGGCATGGACCGCTCCACCACGGTGGCCCACATGGCGCGCGCGGTGCTGGAGGGCATCGCCCTGCAGATTCATGACCTGGCGGAGGCCATGCGCCGCGACAGCGGCCGGAACATCCCCGTGTTCAAGGCGGACGGCGGCGCGGCGGCCAACAACCTGCTCATGCAGTACCAGGCCGACCTGCTCGGCGTGCCGGTGGTGCGCCCGAAGAATCTGGAGACCACCAGCCTGGGCGCGGCGTTCCTCGGCGGCCTGGGCGCGGGCGTCTGGGACAGTCCGGACGCCATCCGCCGGGCGTGGAAGGCGGACAAGGTCTTCAAGCCGAAGATGAAGACCGACGTGCGCGAGCGTCACCTGGACAAGTGGAAGCGCGCGGTGGAGCGCGCATGAGCCGGGCGGCGCGGACAGGCCGGCTCCTCGCCGCCGTGCTCGCCCTGCTCTGCGGTGCGGGCTGCCCCGGCGGCCCACTCCCGGATGAGTGTTCCGGTGGCGGAAGCAGCATGGTTCCGTCGGCCCTCCTCGTGCCGGTGAACCAACCGGTGAGCCTGCTCATCCCCGCCAACGCGAACCCTGTCTGCGGCGGCCTCGGAGCCGAGCGACCCGAGTCCGTCACCGTCGAGGCCCAGGACCCGCGCAACCTGCCCGTGCCCGCCACCGTCGAGCTGAGCCCGAGCTTCTGGGGGGCCAACGTCCACTTCACCCCGACGATGCCGGGCCGCTACCACCTCATCGTCGCCTTCTCCCCCGTGGGGAGCCTGCGCCAGGTGGACGTGCACGTGGCGGAGGACGGGCGCCAGCGCCCCACCGTGGCGCGGATGACCAACAAGTCCGAGTGCCTGAACCTCGCGCGCACGCGCGGCGGCACCTGGGTCTGCTCTGGCCGGGCCTTCCGGGAGCCGGGCGAGCAGGAGCAACCGGTGGGTCAGGCCCGCAACCCCGCCATCGCCGTCGTCGGCGACGTGGTGTGGTCGCTGTTTGAAGGACAGGTGCGCCGCTACGTCGACCCGGGCACGGGCCCTCTCCTCCTCACCGGCACCGCGCCCTTCCCGCTCTCCACGACGACGGACAACACCCCGCACGCGCGGCTGGCCACCGAGGACGAGTACGTGCTGGTGGACGCCACCACCGTGTACCGCTACACCTTCAGCGAGGGCGTGGGCGTGCTCCCCGTCCCGACGTCCCAGTGGGCTCAGCAACCCGGGCTGACGTTCGGCGCGGACTTGACGCAGGTGATGGCGCTGCGCGCGGGAGCGACCGTCTGGCTGGTGCACCGGGTGCAGGAGCCTTCGACCTTCATCCCGCGCACGCAAGCCTGTCCCTTCCAGCTCGGCCTTCTGGCCACCTATGTGCCCGTGCCGGGCCAGCCCTGCGCGTCGCTCATCGGCGAGCCCCTGGGCTACGGCGACGGCGTGCTGTGGACGCGGGAGACGCTTTCGTCCGGCCAGGGGTTCAGCAGCGTCGTGCACCGCTACACGGTGACGGCGGAGCACGGTCCACGGGAAGAAGGCGTGCTGTCCCTGGACTCGAGCCTCGCCGTCATCATGTCGGAGCTGCGGTACGGCCCCACCCTTCCCGTCTTCGTCTCCACCTCGAACCTGGGCCCCCGCGCCACCCCGCGCTGGGACTCGGAGCGTGGCGAGGTGTTGCTCGTGTTGCTGCCAGGCCCCGGAGTGAACCCTGGCGTTACGCGCATCTCGGACCATTTCACCTGGACGGTGAACGCCGAGGTGATTCCCGAGCTGCGCGTCTACCCCTGGACGTCCACTCCCTGACGCCACCCACGGATGGCTTCCCTCGGGCGCGAGAGCGGATATGAAGGAGGTCATCATGGCCCATGACCGCACCCTGCTCGCTCCCGAGGCGCTCCAGTCCTTCCTCGCCCAGCATCCCGACTGGAAGCACGAAGGCGGGATGATTCGCCGCACCTTCGAGGCGCCCTCCTTCCTGGCGGGCATCGCCTTCGTGGAGAAGGTGGCCCAGGCGGCGGAGAAGGCGGACCACCACCCGGACATCGACATCCGCTGGCGCAAGGTGACGCTGGCGCTCGTCACGCACGACGCCGGGGGCCTCACCTTCCGCGACACCGCCCTGGCGGCGGACTCGGACCGGCTCTTCGCCGAGGTGGTGCGGGCGCAGTGAGTCCCTTCGCGGTGAGTGCCTCCAACGACGTGATGGACTCCAGGATGGGCGGCTCGACGCGGTGGAACAGAGGGCTTCGCGCGCTCGGTGCTTGCGCGGTGCTGGGCCTCGCGCCCGCGGCTTGGGCACAGGACGAGCAGCCCACCGAGCCGCGTCCGGAGCGGCTGTACTTCAACCCCGGTGCGCTCCTGGGCTCCGCGCGCGTGGTGGCGCTGGGCGGTGCCTACGTGGGCATCGCCGAGGGCGCGGCGGGGTTTCCCAGCAACCTGGCGGCGCTGGCCCACCGGGGCGCGGCGCTGGAGAAGGACTGGGACCTGGGCGTCACCCTGTCCTGGCTGGATTTGCCCTTCACCAGCGGGCGCGGCCGCGACGTGGACAACGACGGGCGTCCGGACGAGTCGGAGGACCGGCGCCAGCTGCTGGGCGGCCTGCTGTTGCAATACAAGCGCTTCGGCATCGGCTTCGCGCTGCGCAACAGCGCCGTCTCCTACTGCGCGACGGCGGCCTGCGCGGGGGACAGCGAGCGCATCCGCGTGTCGATGACGCAGTCGGTGCTGGCCGGAGCGGTGTCTTTCGGACAGGACGACTTCATCCTCGCGCTGGGCATCTACGCGGCGCAGGCGTCCTTCCGGCTGTCGTCGGGCGGCACGGAGCTGCGCTACGGCGACACGGGCGTGGCGGTGGACATGCTCTACCGCCCGCATGGGCGCCCCTGGCGGCTGGGCGTGACGGTGCGGCCGGAAGTCGTGGCGGACTGGAGGCGCGAGGAAGGCCAGGCGCCGGTGCTGGCGGACCGGACGCTGTTCGGCGCGGTGGTGTCTCCGGCGGTGCTGTCGGTGGGCGCGAGCTGGCGGCTGGGCGAGGGGGCGGAGCGCTACAACCGCCTGTCTCCCGCCGCCCGGCGTCAGCTCGTCGTCGAAGGGGACGCGTTGCCGGTGCCGGAGGAGGAGCCTCGGGACGCGCCGGCGGGGCGGTGGCTCATCAGCGCGCAGGTGGACCTGTTGTCCGGCGTGGACAACGCGGTGCCGCTGCGCACCTTCGCGTCCACGGCGGAAGAGGAGCGCGTGGGCTCGGGCTCCGAGTTCGCCCCCCGACTGGGCGTGGAGCACGACACGGTGCAGGGGATGATTCGCCTGCGGGCAGGCGTGTACGCGGAGCCCTCGCCCTTCGACGGCCGGCCGCCGCGGCCCCACGTCACCGGCGGCTTCGAGGTCTTCATCCTGCGCTACTGGGAGGACTGGTCCATCAGCGCCTCGTTCGACCTGGCGAGCCGCTACACCAACGTCGGCCTGTCCGTGGGCTTCTGGCGCTGAAGGGCGCGCGCGCTGCCCGACGTGGGAAGCGCGACGCCCTCACAGAGAACCCCTGGTGCGCAGTGGAGGCACGCGCGCGCCTTCTTGAATGAGTCTTCGCGCGGCTCGAAGCGGGCGGGCGGGCAGACGTCGCACACGGTATTGCTGGCACCTACCAGCATGGAGAACCTCCGAGGGCAGAAGGGGGCTTCATGCAACAGGGGCGGCGGTGGTTCCGGACTGTCGCAATCGCGACAGCGCTGGGATGGGCGGGGTTGGTGACAGGCTGTGATGACGCGGAGGCCGAGACGTCTCCCGATTGTCCGAACTCTTCGAGGAGGGACTGTCCCGCACAGGAGACACCTTCGGAGGGAGACGACGCGGGGACGCCACCTCCCGAGGAGACTCCGGACACGGGGACTCCGGATGCGGGCGGTCCGCCGCCCGTGGAGCCACCGCCGCCTCCTCCTCCGGCGACACCCGGGAGCACGCTGTGGCTGGCGCGCGAGGGCACCGCCCAGGATGACCTGGCGCTCGGCGCGGCGATGGATGCGAATGGAGACCTGCTCACCGCGGCGCTCTACGAGCTGGATGACCTGCAGGAGCGTCAACCCACGGACAACACGGTGCGGCTGACGCTCGCGCGGCGCGCCTCGACGGGCGAGGTCCGCTGGACGCGGAGCTACCCCGTGCGAGTGGCGGAGCTGCCCGAGTCGATGCGCGCGGACGTGAATGCGCGCGTCGCCGCGGCGCCCGAGGGGGGCCTCTTCGTGGCGGTGGATGCGCGGGGGCTGGTGGACTTCGAGCCGCTGGAGCTGGGTGACGGCGCCTTCCTCGTCCGGTTGGACCCGGCGGGCAACGTCCTCTGGTCGGCCACGGTTCCGGGGGGAGACGCCACGGTGGCGGACCTGGTGCTGGATGCCCAGGGGCGGCCGATGGTGGCGTTCAACACCTCCGGCTCCACGGACTTCGGCGGCGGCGTGGTGGGCTCCGGCGCGGTGGTGGTGACGTACTCGCTGGACGGCAAGCCCGAGCGCGCGCTGTCCATCGGCCGGGCGGAAGGCTCGGACTCGCGGGTGATGGTGACCACCCTGGCGCGCGACGCGAGTGACAGGCTGGTGGCGGGCGGGCGCTACGTGGGCAAGGCCCGGTTCGGCACGCAGAGCACGGAGGCGTCACAGGATGGGAGCCCGTTCGTCGCCGTGTACGAGGCGACCGGCACCCTGGCGTGGGCGAGGCCGCTCGCCCAGGCCCGTGGCACCGTGAGCGACGTGGGAGTGGATGGCCAGGGCACGGTGGTGGCGCTGGGCTCCTTCCTGGGCACGGTGTCGTGGGGCGCCTCGAAGCTGCAGGGGCACGTGTACCGGGCCAGCCCGTTCCTGGTGTCGGCGGATGCCACGGGCAAGGAGCGCTGGAGCCGCAACCTGGGCGATGGCCTCCTGGCGGGGGCGCTGGGCGTGGAGCCCTCGGGCGGGCTCGTCGTCGCCGGGTTCACCTACTCGCTCATCGTGGACGGCGCGTCGGGACCGGACGGGCTCGGCTCGGCGCAGCCCGTGGCGCTGCGCTACGGCGCGGATGGCGCGTCGCTCGGGTTGAAGCTGTATCTGTCGGACCCGCCCCGGCCTCGAGGCGAGCTGTATGGCGTGGAGGACATCCGCTTCGTGGAGGTGCTCCCGGACGGCGATGCCCTGCTCTTCGGTCACTCCGACCGGGAGTCGGACTTCGGCACCGGCCGCAGGGCGCCCGCGCGCAGTGACTTGTTCCTGCTGCGCATGAAGCGCTGAGCACGCGGCGGGGACCCTGTCCTTGGAGGGGGTCCCCGCTTGCGTGCGCGCCGGTGATTAGCGGCGCGTCGTGCGGCGGGTGGTGGTCTTCCGGGCTCCCTTGCGCGCGGCGCCACGGGTGGTGGTCTTCTTCCGGGCCGGGCTCTTGCGCGCGGTGCGACCGGCGGCGGCCGTCCTGCGCGTGGTGGCCTTGCGAGCACCCTTGCGCGTACCGCGGACCGCGGTCTTCCGCTTGGCCGTCTTGCGCGTCGTCGACTTGCGAGCGGCGGTCTTGCCCCGCTTCGCGGAGGCACGGCGCGAGGTGGTCTTCTTCGCACGGGCACCGGTGCGGCCAGCGGCCTTCTTCGTGGCACGACGCCGACGCGTGGACGACTTGCGCGTCGAGGACGACGTGTCAGAGGTCGCACCCATGTCCGTGGGCGCCGTGGCATCGGTGATTTGCGAATTGACGGTCTCGTGAGTCATTCCAACTCCTCCAGTGAGGGCAACTGCATGGATTACGACCCACAGCGTACGCCGATGCGCACGCGATGAGAGCCATCCCCTCGCGAAGATGAACGACAGCGGACGAATGGCGCGTCAGGCTTCGCGCATCACGGTGCGCGCGTCAGCTCGCGTTCGAGCTGATCCACCCGCGCGAGCGACGCCGTCAGCCCATGCTCCGTCGCCACCGCGCGCGCCTGTCGCAGCCGCCCTTCGACACGGGCTTGCTCGCCGCGCAGGGCGTGGGCCCGCGCCGAATCCAGCAGCAGGTCCACCGTCGAGAGCCAGTCCTGGTGGGACTCCGCATTGGAGAGGGACTGCTCCAGGAAGGGGAGCGCGGCGGTGGCGTCCTCGCGGCGCAGATGGATGCGGCCCAGGGCGGCCCGGGCCTCGCGCTCGCCAGACGGGTCCTTCAGCTCCAGGGCCAATTCCAGCGCCTTGCGCGCGGGCTCCAGCGCGGAGGTGCCCTTGGGCTCCAGCCGGGAGCGGACCAGGGCCACCGTGACGAGCGCGAACATCTGCCCGGTCCGAAAACCCACCTGCTCCCTCAGGCGCAGCGACTCCTCGAACTGCTCCAGGGCCAGGTGCAGCTCCCCCCGGTCCTCCGCGAGTCCCGCCAGATGCCGCAGACCGTAGGACTGCATCAGCGCGTCTCCGGAGGTCCGGGCCAGCGCCAGGGAGTGCTCGAAGCTCGCCTTCGCGCCCGCGAAGTCGTCCTGGAACTGTTGGGTGAGGCCCAGGTGGAAGAGCGCTTCGGTGTGCCCGCGCGTGTCCCCGGAGGACTCGGCCAGGGCTCGGGCCTGCTCGAAGAGGGCGACGATGGGCGCCCACTCGCCCTTCCCCGACAGGAGCTTGTCGAAGTAGTGGAACATGCCCTCGGCATCCAGCGCGGCCACCCTCGCGCGCGCGTCCCCGGAGTCCTCCGCGAGCCGACGTGCTCGACGCAGCAGGTCGAGGACAGCGCCCGCGTCCATTCCGGGCTCATGGCGGAGCTGGCGGGACAGGACGCGGCCCAGCTCGACCTGGAGGCGGGCCTCACCGCCCGGGTCCTTCAGGAGTCGAGCCCGTTCACTGGCGAACCGGCCCAGGGCCGCGGCCTCCTGGAAGCGGCTCTCCAAGTCGTAGGCCTGCATGACGGTGACGGCCGCCTCGGTGAACCGGCGCCCCTCCTCCGAGGAGACAGGGTCTCCGCTTCCACGCGCTGACTTCCCGGCCGCGCAAGCCGTGACGAGCGCAGCCAATCCCACACACACGACAGGCCTCATGATGTCCTCCGTGGGAGGCGATGGGCCTCCCTGTTGACGGGAAGGCTAGGGACAGAGCGGGCCGGGTGGGGCCCGGATGGGATGAGACGCGGAATCGGGGGACGAGCCGAGGCTGACCGAGGACGAACCCCTCGCGGAGACAAGCGGGTGCGTCTAGCCTCCGGAGCCACCATGACCGCCGAGGAGAAGCAGCGACTCATCGAGCGCGCTCGCGCCATCCTCCTGGAGCAGGTGCCCCACTGGGAGCCGGCGAGCCGCGAGGAGGGCAAGCCCCTCAGTGGGTACGAGCAGCTCGGGGTGGCGGTCAGGGGCGCCCTCGCGGGAGACCCGGGCGTGATTCCCACCCTGCATCGCGTCCTCGACGAGCGGTTCTTCGCGACGACGAACTCCCTGAATGAGAATGCGCTGGCCTCATTGGGCCTGGCGCTGCTCGGAGACCACGCGTCCATCCCGAGGATTCGCGCTGCGCCCGGCATCAACCTGAACCGCGAGGCGAAGCCTCTCGCGCTCGCGATTCTTGATGCCTTGGAGGAGCCGTCCTCAGGAAGGCTCTAGGACAACATGCGCACAAGGACGTCGCGAACAAAGCGCGTGACTTGCCTGCGTTGCTCTGCCTCGTACAACAGGCCGCTCAACACCTGCACTCCAGCAATGTCGTCCCGTCCAAGCTCCTTGGCCAGTGCCGCCAATGATGGCGTGGGACGGGCGTCGGCAAAGGCGGTGAGCGATGCGTACCCCAGCTCCCGGGTGTGCTCATTCAGGCGGGCCTTCCAGTTCCCCTCCTCCGTGAGTCGCCTCGTGGTGGGCCTGCTCCAGTCGGACGCAGAACTGGTCGATGTCCATGTCCCCCTTGAAGCCGCGCGCCTCGAACCACTCACGGTGCGTCCCCATCAGCTCGGGCATCGCGGTCGCCGACATGTCCACGCGCTCTGGGTCCTCCACTTCCGACGCGGCTCCCGCCAACACAGTGGCACGGCCAGCGCTTCTCGCAGCCACGTCGGTGGATTGGAGCGATGGTCGAGATGGCGCCTGAAGACACCATCGAATCCCCCGGCCCACCAGGGAAGGCGATGGAGCGCTTCACCTCATCAATGGCATCAAGGCCCGCTTGACGCGCCGTGCGTTCGCGCTGGAGTTGGACCCCTTGGAGCCACCGCCCTATGCTCAAGCCATGAGCGCCAACGTCGGCTCCACCCTGCTGTTTCTCCTCATCCCGGGGCTCATGTTCCTCCCCCTCCTGGGGGCCGTCATCTGGCTCGCCGGGAGAGCCATCAACATGGCGCGACACGCCGGCCTCTTGGGGAGCCCCCCTCCCGCGCCGCGGCTCCAGGACCCGCCCCGGCAGCACGTCCTCTGGGACAATCAGGGCACCCTTGCTGTCGGCTCCACCTTCGCGCTGCTCATCTTCGCCCCTCACCTGCTCATCATGAACATCGGGCTCGTCTGGGGCTTCATCATCGGGAGGGTCCCGCTGTCCGATTTCCTCCTCGGGGCCGCGACCCTCCTGGTCATCGACGTGTACCTCGGCCAGATGCTCGTGCTGCCCGCCGGCCGGAACGTCCTCAGGAAGCTGCGCTTCAGGCGCACCCGCTTGTTGCTACCCGGGACGTCCCTCGCGCTCGGCACTCGCGTTCCGCTGGAATGGGTGGGGCCGCCCGAAGTGGCGAAGCTCCCTGCTGTGACGGTGACGCTCCGGCGCATCCAGGAGCGGTTCAAGACAACCGGCCACGGGAAGGCCCGGCGCACCCGCATCGTCCGCGACATCAAGTACGAGCGCACCCAGAACGTCGAGACCGCAACCCTGCGCGACACCGGGAGGCTCTCCTTCACGCTGGACCTGCCGCCCTCGGATCCGCGCATCACGACGGAGCTCAGTCTTCCCCGTCGCCTCTGGGAGATGACCATCACCGCCAGGCGCCGCTCGGGCCTCGACCTGGACGTCACCTTCTGCCTGCCCGTGTATGCCGTCCAGGAGATGCCCGCGACCTCCGAGGCCCCAGCACCGGGGACCGCGTGGCCTGAGTCCTGACAGAAGCGTGGCGCGGGGCCGACCACCCGGGTGTGCGGGTGGGCTTGCGTCTTCCCAGCCGTGCCGCGCGCTCAGCCCTTCTCCTTCTGGGTTGAAAAGAGCCAATACCCGGCGACGGTGAAGAGGAGGAAGTACCCGCCAGCCATCAGGTGGATATCGACGAGGGGCGTGGCGACCTTGCTGCTGTTCCCGGCCCGCAGGTAGTCAATCATCGTGTAGGCGTAGGGAATCAGGAAGTTCCAACGCCAGGACAGCGCGGCCAGCGTCCCGACCCAGAGCAGGAACCCGAAGCCAATGGGCACGAGGAAGTTCCGGGAGCGCAAGCTGATGAGGTACTGCAGCGCCACGATGGGCAGACAGTCCACGAAGAACAGCAGGTTCTCTCCGAGGAACCGCGTGAAGGGAATCGGGCCCTTCGGATATGGGACGCCCGACACGAGCAGGGCCGGGATGACGGCCGACAGATAGATGCCGACGTTGAACAGCAGGAAGAACCGCGCGAGCGTCAGCAGGATGATGGCGAGCTTGGAGAAGTAGAGGGTCGCCAGGCTCAGCGGCAACACGTGGACCAGCTTCCAGGCGTTGTTCTTGTACTCCAGCTGGGTCATCAGCGTGGTCGCCAGGATTCCTCCCATCGGCAGGAAGAAGATGGCCGCCGACTCCCACGAGTTCCTCCATAGCAGGGTCCAGAAGCCGTCCGCGGCGTAGAGGGCCGGCAGCCCTTCGCCGTGAAGCAGCCGGGCAACGATGATGACCGCCGGGGTGAAGAACGCCCCCAGCAGCACCATCCAGGAGGCGAGGCTCTTGCGCTGCTTGAGCCACTCGCTCTGGAGGCTGTGGACGAAGCTCACGCGACACCTTCAATCAGCTCCATGAAGATGGACTCCAGGTCGTTCCGGGCCACGTGGAGTTCATAGACATCCAGGCCGCTGCTCACGAGGCACCGGTTCACCGCGGCGACCTCTCCATCCGCGGCCCCGGGCAGGACGAGCTGACCCTCCTCGGCTCGGACAGAGAGGCCCTGGTCCGTGAGGAGCCGCAGGGCCTTGCCGTCATCGCTGGTGCGCACGGTGACGGCGAGCGCACGGTGCCGCCGCTGCTTCAGCTCGCTCATGGTGCCCTGGAACCGCATCGTTCCCCGGCTGATGATTCCGACATCGGTCACCAGCCGCTCAATCTCCGCCAGAAGGTGGCTCGAAATGAGAATCGTGATGCCGTGCTCGCGGTTCAGCCGCTTGAGCAGCTCTCGCATCTCGATGATGCCGTTCGGGTCCAGCCCGTTGGTGGGCTCATCCAGGATGAGCAGCTCCGGGCTGTGCAAGAGCGCGATGGCGATGCTCAGCCGCTGCTTCATGCCCAGCGAGAACTGGCGGGTGGTCTTCCCCCCCGTGCCCACCAGGTCCACGAGCGCCAGGACCTCCTGGATGCGCGACCGGGGGCACTGATGCACGCGCTGCAGCAGCTCCAGGTTCTCGACGGCCGTGAGGTGGTCGTAGAGCGAGGGGCTCTCGATGAGCGCGCCGACCTTGCGGAGAATCTCGAGGCGATGCTCGTCGAAGCTTCGACCGAAGACCCGGATGGAGCCTTGCTGCTTGCGCAGCAGGCCCAGCATCAACCGAAGCGTCGTCGTCTTCCCGGCGCCATTCGGTCCCAGGAACCCATAGATGCTTCCGCGAGGCACCTGGAGGTCGATGCCTCCCAGCACGGTGTCCTCTCCGTAGCGATGGACCAGCCCGCCCACTTCGATGCAGTGCATGGAGCCTGTCCTCAGGCTGGAGAAATTTAACTCTAAATTAAATTAGTGGCCGTTTTATTTAAGTCAAGCTTAAATTCCCCACCTGCCATGACCTCGAAAACGATGACGGCGCGAATCCGGACCCGCGGCGCGCGACTGCGCCGTGTGATGACGTTGCTGGTGGCGCTGCTGTCGGTGTTGCTGGTGCTGGAGCGGTTCTCCGCCGTCACGCTCGCGCTCCATCGGGACGGAGGCCCGGAGCCGGTGCGTCGGCTGGCGCAACAGGCCGTGGCCGCCATTCCCGAGGTCTTCTACCTGCTGGCGCTGTGGTGGATTCGCCAGGCGTCGGCGGCGTTCGCTCGCGGGGAGTTCTACACGCCCACGCTCACCCGGGCCTTGAGTCGCGTCGGGGTCATGCTCGCCATGGGCGCGTTGCTCGGCGTATTCATCGTCCCGAGCTTGATGCGCCTCATCGGCTTCGAGCCGGGCTATGTCATCGCGTATGACGTGGGGGGACTCGTGCTGGGCGCCGTCGGCCTCGCGCTGACGCTCCTGGCCAACGTCCTGACGCATGCCTTCGCTCTGCAGAGCGAGCTCGAAGAGATTTTCTGATGCCGATTCGAATCACGCTGGATGAGGTGCTCGCCAGGAAGGGCCTGAAGGCGAAGCAGCTCGCCGAGCAGATCGGCGTGAGCCAGACGCACCTGTCCTTGTTCCGCTCGGGCAAGGTGAAGGGGGTCCGGTTCTCGACCCTGTCCAAGCTGTGCATGGCCCTCGGATGCGCGCCGGGCGACCTCATCCAGTACGACCCGGACCCTGGAGACCTGCTGACCGTCGACGAGGAGTGAGCAGGGGCACCCGTCACAACGGATGGCCGAGCACCTGCTCCAGTCGGGCCCGGTAGGTGCGACTCAACGTCAGCTCCTGTCCATCGCGCAGCACCAGCCGGTGGTCGCCCGACAGCGTGGGTGACAGCGAGACGATGCGGTCCACGTTCACCAGCGCCGAGCGATGCACCCGAGCGAACCGTCGCGGCGGCAACCGCGCCTCCAGCTCCGCCATCGTCTCGCGCAACAGGTGCTCCTCCGCGCCGACATGCAGCGTGACGTAGTTGCCGGCGGACTCCACCCAGTCCAGGTCCTCCACCGGCACCAGCAGCGTCCGGCTCCCGGTCTTCACCACCAGGCGCTCCGCGCTCCCAGGAACGGGTTCCGGGCGCAGCTCCTGGAACAGGCGCTGGAGCTGCTGGCGCAAGTCTCCCGGGGGCGCGGCCAGGCGCTCACGCACGCGCGCCAGCGTGCGACGGAAGCGCTCCACCGTGAAGGGCTTGAGCAGGTAGTCCACGGCGGCGGCATCGAAGGCCCGCAGCGCGTGCTGCGGCCACGCCGTCACGAAGACGATGACGGGCGGAGGCGCCAGCGACGCCTCGGCCAGCACGCCGAAGCCATCCCGCTCCGGCATCTCCACGTCCAGGAAGACCAGCGCGGGCCGCTCCCGGGCTAGCACCTCCAGGGCCTCCTGCCCATCACCACACTCGGCCACCGGGTGCAGGTCCGGCTCGGAGGCCAGGAGCATACGCAGGCGCTCGCGGGCCAGCGGTTCGTCATCGACGATGAGCGTGCGTACCGTCATGTCCGGGCACTTCGGGAGTACAATGAAGGCGTGACAACGAAGGCGCTCAGCGTCTGGGCAAGCCACATCAGCGGCTCGTCATCGACGATGAGCGTGCACACCGTCGTCATGCCCGGGCACTCCGATAGGGCAGCGAGAGCGAGACGACGAAGCCGCTCGGCGCCTGGGCCCGCCACGTCAGCGACTGCTCGGCACCATGGAGCCGCTCCAGGCGCGCACGCGTGGACCCCAGGCCGATGCCCTCATTCAGCTCCGTGACGCCCGGTGGTGGCCCCACCCCGTCGTCGCCCACCTCCAGCGCCAGACGCCCCCCATCCCGGTGTACGCGAACCCAGACTCGGCCTGGCCCCCGGCGCGGGGCGATGCCGTGACGAATCGCGTTCTCGACCAGGGGCTGGAGCAGCAGCGGAGGCACGAGGGCGTCACGCACCTCCGGGGACACGTCCACCTCCACCTGGAGCCGGTCCGAGAAGCGGGTGCGCTCGATGTCGAGATAGGGCGACAGCAGCTCCAGCTCCTCGGACAGGGGCACTTCGTGGCGGCCGTCCCGGTCCAGGCTCGCGCGCAGCAGCTCGCTGAGCTGTCCCACCATGCGGTCCGCCGACTCCACGTCGCGATGCATCAGCGTGGAGATGGCATGCAGCGTGTTGAACAGGAAGTGGGGACGCAGCTGGCTGCGCAAGAGGTGGAGCTGCGCCTGCGCGAGCTGCGCCTCCAGCCGGGAAGCCCTCACCGCCTCCTCGCGCATCCTCCGCGAGTACCCCAGCGCCGCGTCGAGCCCCACCACGGAGAGGTAGACAAGCAGGTCGAAGTCCGTCGTCTTCGACAGCATCCACGTGAAGTGCGTCCACGCCGCCGGCCACCCGCCTCCGTTCGGCACCTGGACGAACTGCCTCAACACCGCGACGAGCGCCAGGTGCAGCACCGCGAAGAACAACCCCGGCGGTACATGGAGCACGAGCTGCACGGGCCAGGGCTTCCCCGTCGCCGCCACCCGGCGCGCCACCGCGAGGATGAAGGGCGTCAGGACCGCCCAGCAGTACCAGACGATGGCGCCCGTCAGCAGGGCCTCGCCGGTGTTGGAGGGCTCGCCTCGCGACGCGCGGTAGACGAAGAGCTGCGCGCCATAGAGGAGCGCGAGCACCGTGTAGCCCGCCAGCACCAGCGCGGGCCAACGCCAGCGGCTCGCGAGTCCGCGCCAGGAGGCAGAGGGCTCGTCGGCGCGAGCGGGGGTGCTCAAGGACAGGGGAGGATTCGACGACATGGCGGGCGCGGTGGATTCTAGTCCTCCCGCGCCCCCTTTGCGGAGCCCGCCCCGTCAGCCCTTGAGGAACGCGGCCAGCTTCTCGTAGGCCACGGCCAAAGGAGCGATGGGCGCGCTCTCGTTGGCCTGATGGGCCTGCGCCGTCTCACCAGGGCCGTAGTTGATGGCATCCACGCCCCACTCGCCGAAGCGGGCCACATCCGTCCACGCCTGCTTGGACGCGGCGGGCAGCCCGGTGATGGCGAGCAGCTTCTGGAACAGCGGATTGCCGGCGACGACAGGCCCGCTGGGTGACGCGTCCGAGATTTCCACCTCCGCGCGGCCCGCGACGAGCGCGTGCACATCCGCCTTCGCCTGTTCGATGCTCTTGCCCGGCGCGAAGCGGTAGTTGAGGTTCAGCTCGAACGCCTCGGGGATGACGTTGCGCGCGCGCCCACCCTTGGCGAGCGTGGCGTTGATGACCTCATAGAAGCGGAAGCCGTCGACATTCACCTCCACACGCTGACGGGCCAGCAGCTCCGTGAGGAACGGCCCCGCCTTGTGGATGGCATTCTCCCCCTGCCACGGCCGCGCCGAGTGCGCGCTGCGCCCGGTGAAGCGCACCGTCACCTGCATGGAGCCGACGCAGCCCACCTGCACCTCGCTGTCCGTGGGCTCCATCGCGATGCCGAACTTCACGCCCGCCAGGTCCGGCCGCTTCGCGAAGAGGGGAATCAAGCCGCTCTCCGCATAGGCGCCCTCTTCGCGCTCGTAGAAGAGGAACGCCAGATTCACGGGCAGCGTGTCGCGGCGCAGGTCCTCCGCCAGCGCCATCATCACCGCCAGCCCGCCCTTCATGTCCGAAGCACCCAGGCCGAAGACGCGCTCACCCTCGATGCGAGGCTCCCGCCCCACGTCACTGGGGTGCGCGGGCACCGTGTCCAGGTGGCCGATGAGCGCCACCGTGGGGCGAGGGTCATCCAGGCGACCCAGCAGCAACGTGTGCCCCACCCGGAAGACCTCCCTCGCGGGGAAGTGCTGGAGCGCCCAGCGCTCGACGAAGTCGGCGATGGGGCCTTCGTGGGTGATGGGGCTGGAGATGCGGCACAGCTCGAGCGTCGTGCGGGCGAGCCTCATGGCGAGGTCTTGGGAGGACATACGCCACGCACCATAGCGCCACCTCACCCCCGCCCGCTGGTCTCCCCTCCATGGCGACGACGAACGGGGTCGGCAAGCAGGCAGAACAAGGGGCTTGAAGTCATCGATTTGTGGAAAACCCATGACATGGGGCCTCGCCCATGCTCCGGGTGAGGGGCGGCGCTCGACGAAACCCACCCGGCGGGATTGCGGGTGACAGTGCACGGGGCTTCCCGGACACTCGCGCCGCTTTCCACCTCCGAGGCTGAAATGTCGGCGAAGTCGAACAGTGACGCGACCCAGGCCCTGCTCTCGCTCTGCGAGTCCAAGGCCCGCTGGAAGAACGAACTGACTCCGGAGGCCGTGAAGAAGGCCGTCGCCGAAGGCGCTGACGTGAAGGCGGGCAACCAGTACGGCATGACGGCCCTGCACCTCGCCGTGCAGGCGCCCTACTCGAAGGGCGAGCCGCTCCCCAGCGTCGAAGTGGCGCGGGCGCTCATCGAAGCGGGCGCGGATGTGAATGCGCGCGACCACCATCAGCAGACACCGCTGATACACGCCGTCACCTACGAGCCGGACAAGGACAGTGAGCACCGGGCGCTGGAGCTCATCCGGGTGCTGCGCGCCGCGGGCGGCAAGGTTCCCTCGGAGGTGAAGGACCGGAACGGCGGCGCGTTCAGACTGTCGACCGAGGCCATCTACCGGGAGGTCCTGGACGCGGGCGCGGCCGTCAACGTGCGGGACGACTCGGGACAGACGCCGCTTCATCGCGCGATGGGCGTGGGCAAGCCAGAGCTCGTGAAGCTGCTCATCGAGCGCGGCGCGGAAGTGAATGCCCTCGACGGGATGGGACGCACGCCGCTGGGTGTGGGGCTGCGCACCAAGGAGGAGGTGTGGGTGGCCCACAACAAGCGCACGCCGGGCTTCGTCGCGTCCATCAAGGCGCTGGAGGACGCCGGAGGCAAGGCGAGCGTTGCCTTCCCGCACGACCCCACCGACGTGTTCGCGCCCTTCCCCATCGACGAGGCCGCGCTGACGAAGGCGCTGGAGGGCAAGAAGCTCTCCTTCAAGCACGCGGTGAGCTCGGCGCAGGAGCTGGCCACGGGGCTGCACAGCTTCGGTGAGCCGAGCGATGCGTTGGACAAGCTGGAGGCCGTGAGCGATGTGCTCGGAGTGGAGGAGCGCACGGTCAGACTGAAGGGCCCGCTGACGCTGAAGCGCGCCTTCTTCCACCACGGCGACCTGGAGGTGGACGGCGACCTGGATATCCAGAAGCCCTTCGCGGTGACGGGCGACGTCATCGTGCACGGCGTGGTGTGGGACGCTGGGAATGACTCGCTCGTGAACATCCTGGGCGACCTGAAGTGCCACGGGCTCTACACCTCCGGAGAGTTCAGCGTCGGGGGCGACATCGAGGCGCGTGACGTGGTGCTCGGCTACTACAACGACCACATCCTGAGCGCGGACACCATCCGGGCCAAGGTCGTCATCGAGGATGAGCACGCCGTCGATGCCACCGTCGAGGCCGAGCACCACTTCGACATCGACACCTACGCCCAGGGCTACGGCGACGGCGTGGCCGATGACCTCCGCGCCATCTTCGTCGACCAGGTGTTCGAGGGCGCCAAGGAGGTACCCGAGGAGGAGGAGTCGGACGAGGAGGACCTGGACGAGGAGGACTCCGACGTGGAGGACCTCGACGACGAGGACTCCGATGACGTCGACTCGGACGATGAAGAGGACTCCGACGAGGAGGACTCCGACGACGTCGACTCGGATGATGAAGAGGACTCCGACGATGAGGAATCCGACGATGAGGAATCCGACGACGAGGACTCCGACGGCGAAGAGGACTCGGACGACGAGGACTCCGGCGACGAAGAGGCAGCGGACGACGACTCCGACGATGAAGAGGAGTCAGACGACGACGAGGATGAAGAGACGCCGCAGCTCGACAAGGGAGCGCTCTTCGACCGCATCAGCAAGGGGCTGCCCGTCTTCCGCAAGCAGCAGAAGAAGTAGGAGCCTCGCGCTGCAGGCGCGGGAACAGCTCTCCCGCGCCCGAAGCCGCCCGTCAGAACGTCCGGATGAAGTCGAGCTCCACGCCCGGATTCTTCACGCCGCCCGCGTCAGCGGCCGTCACCGCCTGGGCCTTCGCGGGAAGCGCCGGGCTGCCTGACGCCTGCCACGCGGACACGTGGCGGAACGAGTTGGCGTCGAAGCCCGCGAGCATCAACACGTTGGGCACCCGCGAGGGCAGCGGCGCGTTGTCGTAGGCCTCCAGGTTCCACAGCACCACGTCCACCGGACCCAGCGCGTGGTGCCACGCCTGGAGCACGGCCTGGAGCGGCGGCACGCTCGCGTCGAACTCGAGGCCCTTCTTTCGCAGCGACTCCACCAGGGCCGGGTCCACGCTCTGGACCTCCGGCGGATGGAACTGCATGTCGGAGAAGAAGTAGAGCGTGCGGGGCCTCGGCCGCGAGGGATTCTTCAGCAGCAGGGTGATGAGGTTCATCACCGCGTTCACCACCTGCGTGCCGCCCCACCCCTGCCCGCCGCGCAGCCTGGCGGACAGGTCGAGCACACCCTCCCCCGGCGCGAGGTCCTCCACGAAGATGTCATCGGAGAACGTCGCCGCGTACCCCAGCTCGCGCGACATCACCGCGGCCAGCACCACCGCCACGTCCCCCACGTGCGCGGAGCTCTTCGCCCCGCCCAGCTTCGTGGCGAACATGGAGCCGGAGATGTCCGCGAGGCCCAGGCTCTTGCCCTCCGGCAACAAGCCCTCGCACACCCTCTCCAGGATGACCTCGAAGACAGGCGCGATGGCCGGCTCCGGGTCCGAGTGGAAGCAGTCCTCCCCCTGGGAGTCCTGCCGCGTCTTGCCCCACATCGCCGCGAACCACCCCATGTACACCTGATGCGGCCACAGCCCCGCGAAGCGACGCTTGCGCGCCTCCGCCAGCAGCACCTCCACCGGCATGCCGGCCCGGTACATCGCGCGCAGGTAGCCCTTGAAGGCCAGGTCCGGCAAGAGCCCCGGCACGTCCAGCACGCGGCGCCACGTCTCCTGCGTCGACCCCATGAACGACAGCGCCTGCTCCGTGGAGAGCCGCCCCTTCACGAAGTTCTCCACGCTCGCCTCGCCGCCGAAGAACGCGCGGCGCGCCTCCAGCAACTCCAGCCCCTGGGCCAGGGCCGAGCGCTCCCGCGTGGGCGCGTGCAGGTAGCGGTAGAGCTTCAGCGTGCGCTCATCCAGGTGCGCCTTCGCCACGCCCATCGCATCCACCAGCCGCAGGCTCGCGCGCTGGCCGTTCTTCCGGCGCCGCGACAGCGGAAACCGCCGCCCCGCGTACTTGAGCACCTGATACAGGTCCATGCCCGCCAGCGCCCGCGCCATGCCCTTGCGCGCCGCCTCGGGCACCTCGCCCAGCCCCAGGTTGTCGAAGTGCGTGAGGAACACCGCCACGTCATCCGCGCGGTGTCGCAGACAGCGGAACGTGTACTCCTCCGTGAAGGGCCCCTCCGGGTCCGCCGCCGCGAGGATGGCTGGCGCGACGCTCCCCTGGATGCGATTGCCCTTCCCCTTCACCGGGTCGCGCATGTACGCGGCGAACTTCCAGCCGAAGCCCCGCTCGTGACGCTCCGCCGCGAGCAGCGCCGCCGCGTAGCTTTGAATCTCCACCACCTGGGTCCGGTAGAAGCTCTCCTCGAGCAGCGCCGAGCCCTTCGTGAAGGTCAGGTGCGTCAGCGGGTCCGTCTGGGACAGGTCGAAGGCCGCGGCTCCCTCGTGCGTCAGCGCTCCCACCACCTCACGCAACACCTGAGGCATGTCCCCTCCCGACCTGAAAAGAAAAGTCGGCGCCCCGTCCCTGATGGCAAGCCATCAGGGACTCATGGACGAAGTAGGGGCGCCAGATGTCTGGGAGGCTATGACAACTCACCCGGGCGTGGCGAGGTCTTCCTCGAACTCCGTCGCGCCCTCCAGCAGCGTCGCGCACAGACACGCGGGGCCCCGCAGCGCGCTGAAGCCGTGGGCACTGCCCTCCGTCTTCTCCAGCTCCTCGCCCGGCCACACCTCGTGCCCGCCGTCCTCGCGCAGCCCGCCCTCCAGCACCAGGTTCTGCTCACGGCCGTGGTGCGTGTGCCTGGGGTAATACACGCCCGGGTTCAGCCGCAGCACCGCGGCCATCATCCCCTCGCGCGCGGGGCCCGGCTCCACCGGCAGCAGCTCCGAGCCCTCCACCGGCCCCGGCAGCCACTGCGAGGCATCCGAGAGCGACTCCAGCAGCGCCAGCGTCCGCTCCCTCGACAAGTCGTAGAACGCGGCCACCCGGTCCGCGAAGCGCTCCAGGCGCCGCGGCCCCTCCATGCGCTCCATCAACCCCCGCAGCACGGCGGCGGGCGGCTCGACGGGCGGCACCGCCATCGACAGGCCCTCGCGAGCCATGGACAGGCGGTCGGCCTCGACCCGGCAACGCGAGCACGTGGACAGGTGACGCTCCGCGGCCTCCCAGGCAGGGGAGTCCAGCGTACCCAGGGCCCAGTCGGCCAGGATGTCGTCGAGGTGCTCCATCGTCACATTCCGTCCCGTCACACTCCCTCTACGGAAGTGTCAACCGCTCCGGATTTCTGGCGCTCAGACTGGCACGGCGAAGTCGCGCAGGGCCGAGTTGAGGCTCGTCTTCTTGTCCGTGGACTGTGTCCGCTGGCCGATGATGAGCGCGCAGGGGACCATGAACTTGCCCGCCGGGAACTGCTTCTCCCGCATCCCCGGAATCACCACGCTGCGCGCGGGGACGCGGCCCTTGTAGACGCGCTCCTCGGGGCCGGTGACGTCGATGATTTGCGTGGACGCGGTGAGCACCACGTTGGCGCCCAGCACCGCCTCCTCCTCCACCACCACGCCCTCCACGACGATGCAGCGGCTGCCCAGGAAGGCCCGGTCCTCGATGATGACGGGCGACGCGGTGGGCGGCTCCAGCACGCCCCCCAGCCCCACGCCTCCGGACAGGTGCACGTCGCTGCCCACCTGCGCGCAGCTGCCCACCGTGGCCCAGGTATCCACCATGGTGCCCGAGCCCACGCGCGCGCCGATGTTGACGTAGCCGGGCATCACCACCGCGCCCCGCTCCACGAAGGCGCCGTAGCGCACCGTGCCCGGCGGCACCACGCGCACGCCCGCCTGGGCCAGGCCCTTCTTCAAGGGAACCTTGTCGTGGAACTCGAAGGGCCCCACCTCCATCACCTGCATCTCCGACACGGCGAAGAACAGGAGGATGGCCTCCTTCACCCAGGCGTGGACCTTCCAGCCTTCCGGGCCTTTCTCCGCCACGCGCAGCTCGCCCGAGTCCAGCCGCGCCACCGTCTCGCGCACGGCGGACACGAAGTCCGGGTCCTTCAGCTTCGTCCGGTCCGCGAACGCGGCGGAGACCTTCTGGGCAAGCTCGTCAATGGGCGACATGGCGCCTCCTTGAATCACAATTCGGAGCGCCGCGCCGCACCCAACCGCAAGCCCCGGCCGGCTCGGCGTGCTCAGGTCGACGCCGCGCTCGGGTCCACCAGGGGCAGTGTCTGCGTGGTGATTTCCCCGTGCAGCGACGGGGAGGCCCTCTCCGCGGGCGCTGTCCCCTCCAGCTCCACCGCGCCCGGCGTCACGTGTCTCACCCGGGAGAGCGGCACCTGTCCCCACTTCTGGCTGAACGGCCAGCGCCGCACATAGATGTGCGTGCCGCTCAGCAGCGCCACGTACCCCAGCAGCGTGCCTCCCTCGTCGCGCACGCGCATGCCTCGAATGATGGAGCGCCGCTCATAGGGCGACGCCGTGTCGGGCCAGGCCATCCGTCCACCTCCTCCTCCCAACCTGCGCCTTCCCGCGCCTACCTGGGAGCACCCCTCGCCCACCTGCTTCCTCGCCAGCACAGGCAACTGGAGCCCCAACAAATCCGATAATTTCCTGTTTTCTCTGAATGCGCCATGTTGACGACTGGTCAATCGCCCCACGGTCGTGCCAGCATGGGGTCACCCCTCACCCGTACCCCTGGAGGGCAACATGAGCGCTACCCCCGCGCGCCCGTGGAGCCTCGCAGTGGCAGTGCTCGCGTCGTTCGCCGCCGGTTGCCTCGGAGAGGCGACGCTCGACATGCAAGGCGTGCCGGATTACGGCAATCCGAACCCGCCCCCTCCCCCGGTCCAGCAGGATGGCTCGCTGCCGTGTGACTTGGGGAGCGTGCCCGCCGGGGTGACGCTCACGGGCATCGCCGACGACTTCAACCGGGTGGTGCAGCCCGCATTGGTGCGGGAGACGTCGGGCTGTATCTCCTGCCACGCGCCCACCAGCGGACGGCTCTTCAAGGTAGGCCTCAACGGCGTGGAGAACTTCTACGCCATCCGCGCGGCGGGCTACCTCACCCCGTCGGCGGGCTCCATGTTGTCGCGCCTGGTCACCACGGACGAGAGCGCGCGCATGCCCAGGGCGCAGCCGTCCTGGAGCGCGCAGGAGATTTCCGCGGTGGCCAGCCTCACCTGCCAGCTGGCGGCGGTGGAGACGCGGCAGCCCTCGTCGCCTCCGGACGAGGAGTTTCCTCCGGCGCTGCTGGAGGCCTACAGCGGCCCGGCCGTCGCCACGTATGACAACCCCTTCCTGAGCTACGACCAGCTCAAGGGCAAGGTGAAGGCCGTCTTCAACGACGACTGGGTGCGCGGCGGCGTGGACCGCTTCGCGCAGAACGTGGGCGTGTTCGGCGGCGTGGACTACAAGGACCACTTCGTCGAGGCGCGCGTGGCCTCGGCCGACTTCTTCCTGGGCCTGGATGACCTGTCTCGCGACGTGTGCCTCACGGCCGCCACCGCGAAGACGGGGCCCTTCACCGGCGTGGACCTGGGCCTGCCGCTGACGGACATCCCCGCGCCCACCACCAAGACGTATGAGATGGAGGCCGCCGCGAAAGACGGCACCACCATCCCCGCCGGCACGCAGATTCTGGCGAGCACGGGCGGCAAGTCCGGCAGCACCGGGTGGAACCTCTACACCACCGGCACCCTCACCACGCTCCAGCCGTATGTCTTCCCCGCGTCCGCCACCTACCGCTTCACGGTGAAGGCCAAGGGGGACTTGTGCGGCCCGGACCTGCCGAACCTGCAGCTCAAGGTGGACGGCGTGCTGGTGAAGGAGTGGCCCGTCCCCAACAACACGGCCTACGCGGACTTCGTGCACACGCAGGCCGTCACCGGCGGGGACCACATCCTCACGGTGGCCTTCACCAACGACTACGGCGAGACGGGCGTCTGCGACCGCAACCTGCACGTGGACGCGCTGGTGGTGTACGGCCCCACGGAGGCCGCCACCGGCACGACTCGCGCGGACGCGGCGAAGGCCAAGGTGGACACCCTCTACCGGCGGATGCTGTACCGCGCCGCGACGTCGCAGGAGCGCGCCAACGGCTACGCGCTGGTGACGAGCCTGATGGACATCGAGGCCAACGCCACCAAGGCGTGGAGCGGCCTGTGCGAGGGCCTGATGCGCGCCCCCGACTTCCTCTTCACCCTGCCGCCCTCCTACGAGAAGCTCTCCGGCAAGGAGCGCGACAGGCTGCTGTTGGTGAAGCTGGCGCAGGACCTGCTGGGCCACCCGCCCACGGCCGCGGACTTCACCGCGCTGGAGAGCGGCACGAAGACGTGGGAGGCCCTGGTGGACGCCTACCTGGCGTCGGCGGACTTCCGCTCCAACTACTTCCGCCGCATGCGCGTGCGCACGGAGAGCGAGGGCACCGCCGACACGGACGAGCCCGCGCGCCTGTGGACCTTCCTCGTCGACCAGGAGCGCCCTCTGCAAGAGCTGCTCGTCGGTGACTACTCGGTGGACGCGGCCTTCAAGCAGGTGACGCGGCCCTCGCAGCACGGCAAGACGGGCGTGCTCACCATGAAGGGCTTCATCAAGAACAAGCCGGGCCTGCCGCACTACAACTACGCGGCCCGCGTGATGACGGACTTCATGGGGACCATGTACGAGGTGCCCGCCGAGGTCTTCGACATGCGCGGCGCGGCCACGGCCTCCTCCACGGTGGACCCCAGCAGCATCTGCTTCTCCTGCCACCAGACGCTCACCCCGCTGGCGCACCAGCGCCTGAAGTGGGACGACGAGGGCAACTACCGCACGGCGGATGAGCAGGGCGTCACGCTGGACGACACGGACCGGAACCTGGCCAGCACGTATGCCTTCAAGGGCTCGGGCATGGAGGCCTTCGCCACCCAGGCGGTGAAGAAGGAGGCCTTCGTGCGCCGCACGCTCAACGCCCAGTTCGCCCTCCTCTTCGGCCGGGAGATGCGGCACCAGGAGGACGAGCGCGTCATCTACAAGCGCCTCTGGGATGTCAGCCAGGAACAGCGCGGCAGCCTGAAGGCCGTGCTCAAGACTCTCGCCACCTCGCCCGAATACCTGCGCCAGTAACCGCGCCCCAAAGGACCGCCGCCATGAACCGCCGCCGATTCCTCGCGGGCGCCGCAGCGGGCGCCGCCATCAGCACCCTGGACTGGCTCCGCTTCTTCCGCTCCTTCGGGGTGCCCGGGACGAAGAAGGAGCTGGGCTTCGCCGAGGCCGCCGCCGCCGAGGCCGACAACCCGCACTTCCTCATCTACTGGTTCCAGGAGGGAGGCTGGGACGGGTACTCGATGTTCAACCCCGTCCACACGCCCAATGACTCCATCCGGGTCATCCCCGCCGGAGAGCTGCGGCCCGTGCCCTCCTGGACGCAGCACCGCTACCGTCCGAAGAACTACGGCACCACGCCGTCGGACCCGCCCCGGACGCAGGGCAACATCCAGTACGGCTACCTGGCGCAGGACGGCCTGGAGCTGTTCCCGGACATGTCGGTGGTGTCCAGCCACAACGGCAACACCTTCCACTCCGGCGGCCGGTGGGAGTACCACTACGGCAAGTACAGCGCGTCACTGTCCGGCAAGCGCAACGCGGACGAGCGCACGGTGATGCAGGCGTTCTGCGAGGCGTACGGCACGGGCTTCCTGTTGCCCCACGTCTCCTGGCACCGCTGGCTGTCGGACGGTGAGCTGTCCATTCCCTCCTATCCGGAGGGCACCGGCTACTACGAGAAGCTGGGCCCGGTGCACGCCCACACGCTCTACGGCAAGACGCCCGCGGCGATGCGCGACCGGCTGTCTTCTTTGGGCAACGTGGCGCAGGGTCAGCGCGACGCGCGCATCCGCCAGTTCACCGACAACCTCCAGGCCAGCTTCCTGGCGGAGAAGAACAGCGAGTCTGTGCGCGCCTTCTCGTCCGCGCTCCAGATTCACCGCGCGCTGACGGCCGGCGGCAGCATCAACCTGGACCCGCGCACGCTGTTCACCAACACCACGCTGCGCGCCGAGTTCGGCGTCACCGCCGCGGACGAGGCCACCGACTCCTCGTCCATCAACGGCAACCCCGCTCGCACGAAGGAGACGCCCAACACCAACGTGCAGGCGTTGATGACGTACGAGATGATGACGAAGGGGCTGTCCATCGGCTTCTTCATCGAGAACCGGGGCCTGCGCCAGTTCGACACGCACCGCGACAGGCGCTCCATCATGAGCAACAAGGGCCAGACGGAGCAGCGCGACACCATGCGCAAGAACCTCTGGAACCCGCTCAAGACGCTGGTGGCGAAGCTCAAGTCGACGCCGTACGGGACGACGGGCAAGAGCTACTACGACTTCACCACCATCGTCCTCGCCTCGGAGATGGGCCGCACGATTCAGGGCGACGTGGAGGGCATCCTCACCAAGGCGGGGGTGACGGACGCGCAGAAGTACGAAGAAATCATGCTCCAGGACTGCTGCCAGCACTGGCGGGTGAACAGCGCGGCCTTCCTGGGTGGCACCGTGCGCGGCAACACGCAGTACGGCCGCGTGGGCAGCGTCTCGCTGGACGGCATCCCCATGATGCCGGACGGCACGCTGGACCCGGCCTATGACCCGGACACGGGCCTGTTGATTTCGGGCAGGACGAAGAACGCCAACAGCTTCATCTCCGACGCGGGCCACCTGTACGCGACGGCGCTGCACCTGTCCGGCCTGGACCCCGCGGCCCTGAAGGCCGCGGGCAAGGGCAAGAACGACAGGCCGGCGATGAAGTTCATCAAGCGCTGAGGTGACGAAGGCGACCTGGAGTTGCGCTCCGGGTCGCCCTCCCTGCGCGGCTCATCCGTCCAGGGCGCGCGCTACCGCGTCGACCACCTCCTGGTCCGTGGGGAAGGCCAGCGAGTCCTTCCGGATGACCACCTTGTCGCCGACCCGGACCTCGTAGCTGCCCGACGGTCCTGGCTTCAGCTCCGTCTCTACATCCAGTTCGTCCTTCAGCACGGCCGCCGCACGGGCGGCCCGAGGCTTGTAGCCTCAGGAATTACAGTAGGTAATCGAGACCTGCTTCGCGTCCGCCATGGTGCGTCTCCTCCGCCGGGCGCATCGGCTGTGCCCGTCCTCTGGAGATAATGCGTTTCGAGTGCGCGGACCAGCCTGCTTGCCCTCCCCTGGACCCACCAGTCGTTCATTGGCGAGCGGGACTTCGGGCACCCCGCTCGCGCCCGAAGACGGCGCCACCCGACGCGGCTAGGTTCCCGCTTCGCCATGACCGACTTTCGTGAGCGCATCGCCGCCGCCTATGACACCGAGGCCTTCCGTCGCGAGGGCCGCACGCTGGTGGACACGCTGGCGGACTACCTGGGACAGGCCCAACGCGGCGAGGGAATGCCCGTGCTGCCGTGGGCAGCGCCAGCGGTGAACGTGGACCGCTTCTCCGCATCCTTTCCGGAGGAGCCCACGGGCGACTTCGCGGAGCTGGTGGCGCGCGTGCTCTCCGGCTCCAACCACCTGCACCACCCGCGCTACGTGGGCCACCAGGTGACGGCCCCGGTGCCGCTGGCCGCGCTGTGCGACGCCGTGTCCTCCCTGCTCAACAACGGCATGGCCGTGTACGAGATGGGCCCCGTCTCCACCGCCATGGAGCGCAACGTGCTCAGGTGGATGGCGGCGCGCCTGGGCCTGCCGGAGTCCAGCGACGGGGTGCTGACCTCGGGCGGCTCGCTCGGCACCCTCACCGCGCTGCTCGCCGCGCGACAGGCGAAGGCCGGCTATGACGCGTGGAATGACGGCGCGCACGCGGGCCCGCCGCTCGCCGTGCTGGTGCCGACGACGGCGCACTACTGCCTGTCGCGCGCCACGCGCGTCATGGGCTGGGGCGCGGGCGGCGTGGTGCCCCTCCCCGTCGACGAGCGCTTCCGGCTGCGCCCGGAAGGCCTGGAGCCCGCGCTGGACGCGGCCACGCGCGCGGGGCGCAAGGTCATCGCCGTCGTCGCCAGCGCCGGCTCCACCTCCACCGGCGCGTTCGACCCGCTGGAGCCCGTGGCCGACTTCTGCGAGCGCCACGGCCTGTGGTTCCACGTGGACGCCGCGCATGGCGCCGCCGCCGTGCTCAGCTCCGAGTACCGCCACCAGGCGCGGGGCATCGACCGCGCCGACTCCGTCGTCTGGGACGCGCACAAGGGCCTGCTCATGCCCGCGCTCGTCACGGCCGTCCTCTTCCGCGACGGCGCGCGCTCCTTCGAGTCCTTCGCCCAGGAGGCCAGCTACCTCTTCGGCGACACGGAGCGCCCCTGGAGCGACGTGGCCTTGCGGACGATGGAGTGCACCAAGGAGATGATGGCGCTCAAGCTCTACGCCTGCCTCAGCGTGCTGGGCACGCGCCTGTTCGCTGACGCGGTGACGGAGTCGTACACCCTGGCCCGCCGCTTCGCCGAGCGCCTGTCCGCCGCCTCCGACTTCGACGTGCCCGTCTCCCCCGACTGCAACATCGTCTGCTTCCGCCACACGCCCGCGCACGTCCCGCCCGGGGAATGGGACGCCCTGCAGGCGCGGCTGCGCGAGCGGCTGGTGACGCGCGGGGACTTCTACCTGGTGCAGACGAAGCTGCCCTCGGGCGTCCACCTGCGCGTCACCCTCATCAACCCCCTCACCACCGACGCGGACCTGGACGCGCTGATGGAGGCGCTCAGGACGGCAGCTCGACGGTGAACTCGCTGCCGACGCCGGGCTCGGAGGCCACCGAGACGACGCCGCCCAACACCGACACCATCTCCCGCACCAGCGTCAGCCCCAGGCCCACGCCCGGCTTGGACTTGTGGTCCAAGGGCTCCAGGTGCTCGAAGGGCTCGAAGACACGCGCATGCGCGGCGCGGGGGATGCCCGGGCCGGTGTCGCGCACCCGCAGCCGCCAGCCCTCGGGACGCGCCTCCACCGCCACCGACACGCCGCCCTTCTCGGTGTACTTCACCGCGTTCGTCACCAGGTTGAGCAGCACCATCTGGACGATGCGCGGGTCCGTGCGCGCCACCGCCTTGCCGGGGGGACGCTCCAGCTCCAGCGCCAGGCCCTTGCGCCGCGCCTCCGCGCGCGCCTCCTCCACCACCTCCTCCACCACCTCGCCCAGGTCCACCGCCTGACGCCTCACCACCAGCCGTCCCTCTTCCAACTGGTTGTACTGGAGCACCATCTCCACCATGTCCCGCAGCCGCACCGTGGAGCGGTGCATCCGGTCGAACATGTCCAAGGCCCGGGGCGGCATGCCGTCCAGCTCCTTCTGGAGGGCGTGCTGGGTGAGCTGGAGCACCGACAGCGGCGTGCGCAGCTCGTGCGACACCAACTGGAGCAGCGTGCTGCGCGACGTGCTGGCGCGCTCGGTGGTCTCCAGCGCCACCTCCAACTGGCGCTTGCGCATGCCCAGCTCGCGCGCCATCGCCTCCAGGTCCACCGAGCGCGCGGCCAGGAGGCCCTGGAGCACCTCGCGCGTGCGCTTCATCACCGCCAGGTTCGTCACCCGCGCCACCAGCTCCTCGGACACGAAGGGCTTCACCACGTAGTCCTGCGCCCCCGTGCGCAGCAGGTCCACCCGCATCGCATCGTCCGCGCGCGCGGTGAGCAGCAGGATGGGCGTGGACTCGATTCCGGGACGCGAGCGCACCGCGCGCACCAGCTGGTCTCCCCCCATGCGCGGCATCATCAAGTCGCTGACGATGACGTCCGGCTGCATCCGCTCCGCCTGCACCAGCCCGTCCACGCCGTCCACCGCGGTGGCCACCTGGAAGTCCTTCGACAGCGTCTCCACCACGAAGCGGCGCATCTCCCGCGTGTCCTCCACCACCAGCACGCGCGGGCGGCTCGAGTCCTCCGCGCGCGTCGACGCCATCACCTCCCGCGCCTCCGGCCGCAGCACGTCCAGCTCCGCGCGCGCCGCCGCGCGCTGCTCCACCCGGCCCTCCAGCTCCGGCCGGGCCAGCAGCTTCACGCCCTCGGGCGCCATCAGCGGCAGCTCCACCACGAAGCGGGCACCCCCTCCCGGCCGGTCCTCCACCCAGACGCGCCCCTCGTGCAGCATCACGAAGTCACGGGTGATGGCCAGCCCCAGCCCGGTGCCTCCCGAGTCCCTCACCGTGGCCTCGTCCCCCTGGCGGAAGCGCTCGAAGATGGCCTCTCTCAGCTCCAGCCGCACGCCCGGCCCGGTGTCCTCCACCACCAGACGGGCCCGGCCTGCCTCCGCGCTCAGCGCGACACGGATGCCGCCGCCCGGCGGAGTGAACTTGGCCGCGTTGGACAGGAGGTTCAGCACCACGCGGTCCAGCTTCTCGGCGTCCACCTGCGCTGGCAGCATGTCCGGCAGCTCCAGCGTGAAGTCCAGCCGGCGCTCCGCCGCCAGGCCCTCGAAGTTCTCCGCGCCCAGCCGCACCAGCCTCGCCAGGTCCGCCTCCTCGTACTGGAGGCGCATCTTCCCCGCGTCCAGCTTGGCCACGTCCAGGAGCGCATTCACGTGCCGCAGCAACACCCGCGCGTTGCGGCGCACCACCTCCAGGTCCTTGTGGGCGGACTCGGGCAGCTCCCCGTCGTGCAGCAGCCGCTCCACCGGCCCCAGGATGAGCGTCAGCGGCGTGCGCAGCTCATGGCTGACATTGGCGAAGAAGCCCGTGCGCTGCGCCTCCGACTCCTTCAGTCGCGCGTACAGGTCCTCCAGCTCCAGGGAGCTCTTCTCCAGACGCACCCGGCGCTCCTCGGAGAGCCGCGCCGCGTCCGTGAACTCCACCACCCGCCCGCGCAGCGGCACCAGGTACATGCCCGTGGCCACCGACGCCACCGCCGTCACCACCTTGATGCCGCCCCCCAGGTAGTAGGCCGAGTACCAGACGTTCCACACCTCCATCAGGTGCGTCAGCCCACACGCGGCGATGAAGACGCCAAAGGACAGAATCATCCCGCCGAAGGGCAGGCGGCTGCGTTTCACCATGGCGTACAGCGTCAGGGAGATGAAGAAGTAGGCGGAGCCGATGAAGGCGTCCGAAACGACATGCATCGCCACCAGGTCCTGTTTCCACAGGTAGCAGTGGCCGTGCGGCATGTTCCAGGCGCCATAGAAAAAGTCCCGCAGCCCCGTCCAGGGGCCCTCATCCACCAGGGTAAACCGCTCCAGGGAAACCGCGCCGCGCACCGCACGTCCGAGCTGGTCGTTCATGGCGTTCCCTTCCGCTGTCCCGAATGAAAGGGGAGCCCCCCCCAGGCCCTCCCCTCAACGGAGCATTCCACGAAAAGCAGGCGACTCTAGACACCGCCCATCTCACACCCTCGCGCGAGGAAAGGGCATGCACCTTGGGACTTCGCGCCGGGTGCTGGACAGTCGCCCCCGGGGTCGAAATGAGGTAGAGCGCACACCGCCATGCTCGTCTCTCTTGTCATTCCTGTTTACAACGAGATTCCCACCCTCGCGGAGCTGCTGCGCCGCTGCATCGCCGTCGATTTTCCGAAGGAGCTCGTCCTGGTGGATGATTGCTCCCGGGACGGAAGTCGGGAACTGCTCCAGCAGCTCGCGGAGCAGGGGGTGGGCGTGTTGGGTGGGTCCCCCAAGAACCGGAACGAAGTCCGGGTGCTGTTCCAGGAGCAGAACCAGGGCAAGGGCGCGGCGCTGCGGCGCGGCTTCGCCGAGGCGACGGGGGACATCATCCTCGTGCAGGACGCGGACCTGGAATACGACCCGAAGGATATCCCGAAGGTGATTCAGCCCATCCTGGACGGTGAGGCGGACGTCGTCTTTGGAAGCCGCTTCACGGGGACGCCCCGGCGGGTGCTGTACTACTGGCACACGGTGCTCAACAACATCCTGACCACGCTCTCCAACATGACGAGCGGGCTGAACCTCACGGACATGGAGACCTGCTACAAGGCCTTCCGCGCCGAGGTGCTGCGCTCCGTCGAGGTGGAGGAGGACCGCTTCGGCTTCGAGCCCGAAATCACCGCCAAGGTGGCGCGCGGCAACTGGCGCATCTTCGAGGTGCCCATCAGCTACCACGGGCGCACGTACGAAGAGGGCAAGAAGATTGGCTGGAAGGACGGCGTGCGCGCCCTCTACGTCATCGGCAAGTACGCGCTGAAGCGATAGCGCGCGGTCCGGGCCGCTCGGCGGTCCTGGACGCCGCGCCTCTCTCCGTCCCGCGGACAGGGGACTGGGTGGAAAGGGCCGCGCCTCCGCTGTTCCGCGCTCGCGTCAGTCCCGGACGCGCCTCCTCCGTTGGAAGGGGTGAGGGTTCGGGCCAGCGCCAACGCGCGCGGCCCGGTCTCATCCGTCACGGGCTAACGCCTCGTGCCGTTGCTTCCACTCCCGCTCGTGTTCCCGTCGGTGCTGGTGCCGCTTCCAGTGCTGGTGCCGCTCCCGGTGCTGGTGCCATCGAGCCCCACTCCCGAGCCGCCGCTGGAGCCCGCGCCTCCGGTCCCTCCCGTGGTGTTCGGGTTGCCGATGCTGGTTCCACTCGCTCCGGTACCACCGGTGCCGCTCGGGCTCGTTCCGCTGGTGGCCGGGTCGTTCGTGCTGCTGCTGCCCGAGGTGTCCGTGCTCCCGGTGCCGCTCGCGCCACTGCCACCAGCGCCCGTTGAACCACTGCCACCGGAGCCCGTGTCGTTGATGCCGGAGCCCGTGGTTCCGGAGTTGGAGCCCGCGCCGCTACCACCGGTTCCACCACCTGTCGCCGGCCCGCCTATCTGCGACCCCGTCGTGCTTCCCGAACCGCTGGTGTCCTGCTGTTCCTGCGCCTCGGAGGCCCGTCGAGATTCACAGCCCCACCCAAACACCATCGCTGACACCAGCGCGCCCATCAGCCATCCACTTCGGAAAAATTTCATGGTCATGCTCCCACCGCTGTGGATGTCTCAATTTGAAAACGAAGCGGCGGGACGAAAGGGGTTGTCCGGGCGCATCGGGCTCCCGCTCGGAGGGCGTGACGCGCAGGCGCATCGCCTCCCTTCCGGACCGCGCGGCGGGCAAGCATCCGACCGCGACACGAGGAGCCTCTCGTAAGGGAGGCACTGAGGCACGACGCCTGAGCGGCGGGACCTTCAGTGGGCGTGCAGGGGACGCAAGGGGCGGCCTCCCCGTGCTCGGGTGTCCTCGCGCCCCGCGCGCATGAGCGCTCCGCCCACGAGCAGCAACACGACACCGAACGCGAGGAAGCCCAGGTCCCACGCGAGCTCATGCGGGCCAGGCTTCACATGGTGAAGTCCGAGGAGCTGGTGGTCGATGAGTCCTTCGACGACGTTGAAGAGACCCCACCCCGCGAGCACGCCTCCCGACAGGATGCGTCCACTCCAGGGGACGTCCACGCGCCTCCCGGCACGCCACAACAGCACGAGCCCCGCCGCCGTCGTCAGCCACGTGAAGGCATGGAACAGGCCGTCCCAGAACATGTTCACCTTGGCGCTGACCAGGTCCGTGACGGGCACCTGGCTGGCGAGCATGTTGTGCCACTGCAGTATCTGGTGCAGCAGGATGCCGTCGACGAAGCCCCCCATGCCCACGCCCAGCAGCAGCGCGGCGGCCAGCAGCGGACGCCGGTTCACGGCGACATCAGGTCCCTGGAGTGCGTTCGTCATGACTCCTCCCGGCTGGCGTGGCGTCGCGCCGATGCACCCGGCACGCCCTGACGGCCCGCGCCCCAGGGAAACCCCACGATGAGCGCGACGAGGCAGAGCACCACGAGCAGCGGCATCAGCGTCAGCGCGAGCCGCCCCACGAAGTGCTCGTTGTAGATGCCCGCCTCGACCCGAGGACGACAAGTCTCACAGGCCCAGGCCCCGGTCGACATCAGGCCCAGGGCCAGGATGACGGTGGCCCTGAGCCGCGCGGCGATTCGCTTCATGTCCCGCAAGCTGGAGACGCGCGCGGCAATCCCCTACCGGCCTCGCGCGCCTACCCACTCCAGGCGACGGCCGGCCGGCTGGAGGGCTTCAGGGCGCGCGGGCCCCGAAGCTCTTCCCCGTGAAGCCGCCGGCTGGGGAGGCACACCGAGCCGCCTCCCCCTTCCCTCCCTGCCCGGCGCCTGGAGTCTCACCGGCCCAGCGGCCGTGAGCGCGGCTACCCGTGGGCGTGGGCCTCTTCGTTCGGAGGAACCTCCGGAGGTGGCACCGACGGCGTGGTGGGCCCCGTCAGGAGCGCCTTCGCCGCGTCCACCGCCTCGCACGTGCCTGTCAGCGCGAGCACGTCGCCCACCTGGAGGACCTCCTGCGCGGTGGGCACGGACACGCTCTCCTCGCCGCGCTGGATGGCCAGCACTGTCGCGCCCGTGAGGCCGCGCAGGTTCACCTGCGCCAGCGTCTTGCCCGCCACGGGGCTCTTCTCCTCCAGTCTCACGGAGGCCGGAGCGCCCAGGCCCGGCAACAGCCCCTGGACGTGGTCCAGCGCGTGCTCGTCCCCACCCGGCTCCTTCGAGTGCGACTGCGCCGCCAGCGCCGCGACGATGACCTGCGCTCCGGCGCGCACGTGGCCGTGCAGGTTCGTCGCGCCCCGCCAGAACGCCACACCCAGCGCGCCCACCAGCGCCAGCACGATGAGGGGACCGGTGGCGCCCTTGAGGAAGGGCTGCGTCACCACGACGATGGGGATGCCCACCAGGAGGATGATTCCCACCTGCAGCGTGACGAGCAGCACCCGCCGAGGCGCCACGGCCAGGTCCAGCTTGCCGTCCTTGCGCGCGGGCAGCGCCGCCTCCGCCAACGTCGCGCCCAGCCGCCGGGCGATGCCGATGACGCCCAGGATGAACGGCACCGCGAGCAGCACCGCGCCACCGAGGATGACGTTCTTGGACACGTCCTCGTCCAGCCCCGTGCGCGTCTCGACGAAGCCCGCCATGCGCTCGGCCGACATCGTCGTCCCAATCACCAGCGTCACCAGCAGCACGGCGTCCAGCACCAGCAGGCGAATCAGCCGCCGCACGCCCGCGCCCAGCGTCTCCCGCCTTGGCGCCTGACGCAGCCGCTCCACCCACGTGCCGTACAACGTGACGAAGGTCTGCAGCGGCTTGGGCAGCTTGCGGTCCACCCACGTGGCCACCGGCCCCGACACCTTGATGAGCAAGGGCGTGGTCAGCGTGGTGATGGCCGACACGGCCACCGCCACCGGATAGATGAACGAGCCGGTCGCCTTCAGCGACAGCCCCAGGCCCGCGATGATGAAGGAGAACTCACCAATCTGCGCCAGGCTCATGCCCGCCTGCACCGACGTGCGCGTGCCGTTGCCGGTGAGGAAGGCCCCCAGCGTCACGCTGATGAGCTTGCCCAGGATGACCACGCCGGTGAGCACGAGGATGGCGGCCCAGTGCTCGACGATGAGTTCCGGGTTGATGAGCATGCCCACCGACACGAAGAAGATGGCCGCGAACATGTCGCGCACCGGCTGTACCAGGTGCTCCACCAGCTTCTCCTCGCCCGACTCCGCCACCAGCGAGCCCGCGAGGAACGCGCCGAGCGCCACCGAGTAGCCGAACGACTGCGCCAGCAGCGCCACCGCGAAGCAGATGCCCACGCTCGTCACGAGCGTCGTCTCCGGCCGGTTCAGCTTGATGACCGCGCGCATGGCCCGGGGGATGATGAACAGGCCCACCGCCACCAGCCCCACCAGGAACGCCACCAGCTTGCCCGTGGTGAGCGTCAGGTCCGTCACGTTCAGGCCCGCGCCCGTGGAGATGGCCGTCAGGGTCGCCATCAGCAGCACGGCGATGAGGTCCTCGACGATGAGCACCCCCACCACCAGCTCCCGCAGCTTTCCCTTGATGCCCTGCTCGTCGAACGCCTTGGCGATGATGGTGGTGCTGGAGATGGCGATGAGCGCACCGGTGAAGAGGCTCTCCAGCGTCGTCCACCCGAAGGCCCGCCCCACCACGAAGCCCAGCCACACCATGATGCTGCACTGGATGACGGCCGTGACGCCGGCGGTGAAGCCCACGGAGAACAGCTTGCGAAGGCTGAACTCCAGCCCCAGCGAGAACATCAGCAGGATGACGCCCAGCTCCGACAGCGTCGTGACGACGTCCGGATTGGCCACCAGCGGAATGGGCACGAAGGGCCCCACCACGAGGCCCGCGAGGATGTAGCCCAGCACCACGGGCTGTCGCAGCTTCTGGAAGAGAACGGTCGTCACCGCGGCGACGCACAGGACAATGGCAATGGCCTGGAGGACCTCGTGGGCTCCGTGCATCAGGTCACCTCAAGAATGGGAAGCTCGGCTGGGACACGACCTGCCCCGCCCCGAGAAACCGGAGACAAGGGCCGTCGCGCGCGAAGGAAAGGAAAAGACGTCGTAACGCCCGAAATACCGCCGGGCTCGCTCAAGCGCTCGGTGCCGGAGGGACGCCGGCGCGATGCTCACCGCTCAAGCGCCTGGCGGAGGGCCTCGCAACGGGCGGGTGACGATGGAGGGCCGGTCCGCGATGTCCCCGCTCGAGGTGGGGGCCGCCGCGGACCGACGTTCTCTCAAGGTGACGCGCGCGACGGCGTGCCGCCGCTCCCGGCCCCAGCGATGGAGGGCCTGGAGGTCGGGTGCGAAGGGGGTGCGGCCCCGCGCGGAGGACGGCGGGGAGAAGGCGTGGCCGGAGCCGACGTGGAGCCCCGAGTCCCAGCCCCCCAGGTCGGTGACGTGGAACTGCGAGCCCCAGCGGCGAGAGGACCCCTTGGAGGACTTCGCCCCCTGGCGCACGGACGTCGCGCCGGTGTCCAGGTAGAAGCCCCGCTCCGCCGCCGTCACCGTGGGGCACTCGGCGGCCTCGGCGCGCAGGACGGTGGCCAGCACCAGGGTCATCCCCAGGGCGAGCAGCACCGTCCGGAGCGTCTCGCTCCCGGAGCCGGGCATTCGCGATGTCGTGCCGGGGGAGCGCATCACTCGTTCAGGTACTACGCCGGACCTGGGCCCGTAAAGCGCGCCCTGCCTCACGCCCGCCAGTCCGCTGGAGCCTGGCTACTGGCGCGGACGAGGTGGCGGGCGCTGCCCCCTCGCGAGCACGCCGGACCCGCTTCTCGAGCCCCACGCCACCGGATGAGGCCGTCGCTGACGCGGGGGGACGACGCCCCGCTCCAGGCGGGTGCGTCACGGCGCTGTAGGGCCATGTCCCCCCGGACCGAGCTCCGCGGCGTCGTCGCATCGGCCCGAAGTCGCGGCCGTCACCCCCGTGTGGACGGGGAGAACGTCCACCGGTGCACATCCAAGGCAGGCGGCGATTCGGCGCGCGGCGGGGCCTGCCGGTTCGGAGGATCAGACCTAACTTGAGCGCGTGCTTTCACGATTCTTGCTCTACGGGTGCACGGGTTGGGTGTTGGAGGTCCTCTTCACCGGGGCGGGCGCGGCCTTGAGCAGGGACAGGAGCGCCACGGCGCGCACCTACCTGTGGATGCACCCCATCTATGGGGGCACGGCCCTGGCGCTCGAGGAGGTCTCCGCGCGGCTCAAGCCCCTGCCCCGGCCCCTGCGGGCGCTGGCCTACACCGCCCTCATCTTCGGGGCCGAGTACGCCACGGGGTGGATGCTCAGGAAGCTGCTCGGCCGCTGCCCGTGGGACTACGCGCCTCACCGGTGGAGCGTGCACGGCCTCATCCGCCTGGACTACGCGCCCGCCTGGTACCTCACCGCGCTGATGTTCGAGCCGGTCCGGGACGGCCTGCTCCACGTCACCAGCGAGGCCCTGCGCCACACCCCGGAGTACCGGGAAGCGGAACAGGCGGGGGAATTGCCCGTGTGCCTGCCGGAAGGCCAGGCCGAGCAGGCCGGGGTGGTGGCCTCGCGCTTCGAGCAGGCCCACTCGGAAGCAGCCCCCTGAGCGACTTGGACTCGGGCCTCCGAGTCCTATGGCCGACTGCCCCCCAGGCGGTTATTGGAGCGCCGCCGGCTTTTCTTCCTCCGTGCCGCGTCGCGTAGTACCTTCGCGACTGCTCTTCCCACGCGCCAGCGGGAAATTCCGCCGACTCTTCGAAAGTTTCCGCCCTCGTATGTTCGACTGGCTTCACACCCTTTTTTCGCGCGACCTCGCCATCGACCTCGGGACGGCGAACACGCTCATCTACATCCGCGGTCAGGGCATCGTGTCCAACGAGCCTTCCGTGGTGGCCGTCCAGCATGACGCGCGCGGGGGCAAGAAGGTCCTCGCGGTGGGCAAGGAAGCCAAGGAGATGCTGGGGCGCACGCCGGGCAACATCGTTGCCATCCGGCCGATGAAGGACGGCGTCATCGCCGACTTCGAAATCACCGCGGCGATGCTGCGCTACTTCATCCAGAGCGCGCACAACCGCAAGACGCTGGTCAATCCGCGCATCATCATCGGCATCCCCTCCGGCATCACCGAGGTGGAGCGTCGCGCGGTGCGTGAGGCGGCGGCGAACGCGGGAGCGCGCGAGGTCTACCTGATTGAGCAGCCCATGGCGGCGGCCATCGGCGCGGGCCTTCCGGTGACGGAGCCCAGCGGCAACATGATTGTGGATATCGGCGGTGGTACGTCCGACGTCGCGGTCATCAGCCTGGCCGGCATCGTGTTCGCCAAGAGCGTGCGCATCGGCGGCGACAAGCTGGACGAAGCCATCATTCAGTACGTGAAGCGCAAGTACAACCTGCTCATCGGTGAGCGCACGGCCGAGCTCATCAAGATGGGCATCGGCACCGCGTACCCGACGGACGAGGTCATGACCATGGAGATCAAGGGTCGCGACCTGGTGGCCGGTGTGCCGCGCACGCTGACGGTGTCCAGCGACGAGGTCCGCGACGCGCTCGCCGAGCCCGTCAACGGCATCGTCGAGGCCGTGAAGCTGACGCTGGAGCGCACGCCGCCGGAGCTGGCGGGTGACATCGCCGACAGGGGCATCGTCCTGGCCGGTGGTGGCGCGCTCCTGAAGAACCTGGACACGCTCTTGCGCGAAGAGACGGGCCTGCCCGTGTTCCTCGCGGAGGACCCGCTCTCCGCCGTGGTGATGGGCGCGGGCAAGGCGCTGGAGTCGCTCGATATCCTGCGGCAGGTCTGCCAGCCGGGCTGACACGGCCCGGAGCTGAGTCCCGCGTGCGCCCACGGCGCCGTGCCTTTCACGAGGCCGGCGCCGTTCGTGTATCCGGGGCCTGTTTGACAGCCGTGCGGCGCCTGGATTGTGGTGCGCCGCATGAGCTCATTCTCGGTTCGTCACAGGTTGTCGGGAGTCCTCGCCGCCACGCTGCTGCTGTCCACGCCCGCCCTGGCCGACTGGGTCGGGGACCTGCGGGTGAAGAGCGCGCCGCTGCCCGGACAGAAGGGGGCGGCCCCGGAGACGAAGGGCAAGATGTTCGGCCGTCCGGGCATGCTGCGCATGGACCTGGCGCCGGCCGAGGTCCCCGGCGGCATGTCCATCATCTTCGACTGGGAGAAGCGCACGGGCACGACGCTCTTCCACGCGAAGAAGGCGGCCACGAGCCGCAGCCTGGATGACCTGTCCGTGAAGATTCCCGGCACCTGCGTGGGCAAGGCGCAGGACTTCGACGCCTGCTTCAAGGAGCAGGGCTTCAAGAAGGTCGGCACGGAGAAGGTCAACGGCCACCCCACGGTCGTCTACGAGGGCGTGCCTCCTGGCGCCGAGGACAGCATCCAGCGTCAGAAGGTCTGGCGTCCCACGGACCTGCCCGAGGTCGCCTACGTGCGCAGCCAGACCTTCGGCAAGGACGGCAAGGTTCAGGCGGACATCGAGGTCACCAACATCAAGATGGGCGCGCAGCCCGCGTCGCTCTTCACTGTCCCCTCTGGCTATGAGGAGCTGGATGCCACCAGCGCCGCGCCTCCCATCATGGGGTCCTTCAAGCCCGAGGACTTCAAGGGCAAGACGCCCGAGCAGATTCAGGAGATGATTCGTCAGCGCATGGGCCAGCAGGGCACGCCGCCCGCGAAGACGAAGTAACGCCGCTCGCAGTGAGTATGCTGGGGGTGTTCCCACTCGAGGAGCCCGCCATGTCCACCGCACCGCAGCAGGCCGAGCAGCACCACCGTATCGACTACATCGAGCTGCCCGTGAAGGACATCGCGGAGGCGAAGCGCTTCTATGGCGCCGTGTTCGGCTGGAAGTTCGAGGACTACGGCCCGGACTACGCGAGCTTCATGGACGGGCGGATGAACGGAGGCTTCAACAAGGAGCTGGAGGTGTCGAAGGGGGGCGCGTTGCTGGTGCTGTATTCGAAGGACCTGGACGCGACCCTGGCGAAGGTGCGCGAGTCCGGAGGGCGCATCGTGAAGGAGACGTTCACCTTCCCCGGAGGCAAGCGCTTCCACTTCGCCGACCCCACGGGCAACGAACTGGCGGTGTGGACCGAGCCGTGAGGCGCTGTCGATGCGCGTCCCGCTGACGGACCTGTCGTCGCCGACTTGCTGAAGCAGCGAACGACCATGTCGGGTTCCGTCTCTACTTCGCTTGCCTCACCCCACGCGGGACGCCGCTCCGCCGCTTCTGGCGCCCAATGCTCGGGCCTGGGGGCGGCGGTGCTTCGCATACAGGTCGTCTCGCCATGCCAGGAGGTCGGGGAACGCGGCGGCCAGTGACTCGTGATGCCAGATTTCGCGTGTCCCCGGACCGAGCGGCATCCACGCATCATCCACCGGCCGTGCGAACTGGAGCATCATGCATGCGGTGATGTCCGCGTAGGTGAAGCCGTCCTCCAGATAGGGCCTCCCTCGAAGCTCCGCGCGCAGGTGCTCCAGCGCGGGGATGGCCGTCTGTTGAATCGCCGTCTCCGGGTCCACCAGCGCCTTGTGCTTGCGTGCGATGAAGCGCGCTCCCAGCCGGGCCGTCGGCGCGGAGACACCTCGGAGGAAGCCAGGGATGAACGAGGGCAGGCTCTCCTCCTGCGCGCGCGGATGGTGGGACAGGCGACTCACCACGCTGGAGCGGGCGATGCCCAACACCTGGTCACTCAACGCCTCCCAGCGCTGGATGGCGGCCATCGCGCTCTCGGGAAACAGAGCCGCCCCCTGCCCCAGCGTCTCCGCGCGACGGGCGATGGCGAACGAGCCCGTCGTCGCGACGCCCTCCCCGACGAACATCGGCACGGAGGGATGCGTGCCTTTCGGGGTGCGCCAGCGCAGGGCCAGCTCACCGATGAGCGGCAGGTGCTCGCGGTAGCGATAGTCCACGCGGTGATGGTCCAACGCCCAGCGAGCCTTCTCCGTCCAACCCGAGTAGTGCATCCCGTAAAGAGTGCGCATGCGCCGGGACGCTACCGCCACCACGGGCTTCATGCATACTGGCCCCATGCCTCCCTCTCTCCGGCTTCACCTCCGAGACTTGAGCAGCGCCCTGGTCGCGGCCTGGCGCAAGGAGTTCGCGGACCTGCCCGGCGTCACCATCTCCCACGGCGACATCTTCTCCGAGCGAGAGGGCACCCTCTCCTCCGAGGCCCCCATCGACGTGCGCGCGGACGCCATCGTCAGCCCCGCCAACAGCTTCGGCTTCATGGATGGCGGCATCGACGCGGTCTACACGTACCAGCTCGGCCCCCAGGTCCAGGAGCGACTCCAGGCGCTGCTCGCCCAGGAGCACGGCGGCGAGCTGCCCGTGGGCTGCGCCGTCATCGTGCCCACGGGACGCGAGGAGATTCCCTGGTGCATCAGCGCGCCCACCATGCGCGTCCCCTCGGACGTCAGCGACACCGTGAATGCCTATCTGGCGTTCCGTGCCTCGCTGCGAGCCGTCCTCGCCCACAACGCCACCGCGAAGCACCCCATCCGCACCGTGCTCTGTCCCGGACTGGGCACCGCCGTCGGCCGCATGCCACCAGCACGGTGCGCGAAGCAGATGAAGGAAGCCTGGCTGAACACCGTGCGGGGACCGCCGTACATTCCCGTGTCGGTGGGACAGGCCTCCGACGATGACTGGAAGCTGAGACAGTAGCGCCGCGCGGGTCCTCCGCTTCCTCGGCCCCGTGGTACAAGCCGGCCCGATGAGCCCCGCCAAGAAGACCCGGTCCGCGCGGAAGAAGTCTCCGGCCACGAAGTCATCGGCCGCTGGGAAGTCCGCTCCCGCGAAGCCCGCACGCGCGAAGCCCACCACTGCGAAGTCCGTGGCCTCGAAGCTCGCTCCCGCGCAGTCCACGCCCGCCACCGCGACGCCCACGGGCGATTTGCCCATCGTCTTCTTCGCGAATGCGGAGGCCTTCGACACCTGGCTCCAGAAACACGCCGCCACGTCGCGCGGTGCGTGGCTCAAGTTCTCCAAGAAGGGCAAGAGCCCCGTGTCCCTCACCTACCAGGAGGCACTGGAGGTCGCCCTGACGTGGGGCTGGATTGACAGCCAGAAGGGTCGCTTCGACGACTCGGCCTATGTCCTGAAGTTCACCCCGCGCGGGCCTCGGAGCATCTGGTCGAAAATCAATCGCGACAAGGTGCTCGCGCTCATCGAAGCAGGCCGGATGAAGCCCTCGGGCCTGGCCGAAATCGAGAACGCGAAACAGAACGGACGCTGGGAGGCCGCCTATGACTCCCAGAGCAAAATCACCGTGCCCGCCGACCTCGCGGCGGCCCTGGCCGCCCATCCTCGCGCGGAGGCGTTCTTCGCCACCCTCAACTCCGTCAACCGCTACGCGGTGCTCTTCCGCATCCACCACGTGAAGAAGGCCGAGACGCGCGCCCGCAAAATCGCCGAGTACGTCGAGATGCTCGGCCGGCACGAGAAGCTTCACAACTGACGCAGGACGCTCCACCTCCGACATGGCCGAACCCTCCAGCAATCCACCGGTGCTCTCCGTCCGCGAGCTCTGCAAGTCCTACGCGAGCACCGTCGCCGTGGATGGCATCTCCTTCGAGGTCGGTCGCAACGAAATCGTCGGCCTGCTCGGCCCCAACGGCGCCGGAAAAACCACGACCATCAACATGGTGCTCGGCGTCCTGGAGCCCACCTCCGGCGCCATCCACATCCAGGGCGTGGACCTCTCCAAGCGCCGCTCGCAGGCGCTCGAGTACACCAACTTCGCCGCCGTCTACGCGCCGCTCCCCGGCAACCTCACCGTCGTCCAGAACCTGCGCTACTTCGGCATGATCTACGGCGTGAAGCGCGTCTCCGAGCGAATCGAGGCCCTGCTCCAGGAGTTCGACCTCACGCGCTTCCGCGACACCAAGTGTGGCGTGCTGTCCTCGGGAGAGCAGACGCGCGTCGCGCTCGCCAAGGCCATGCTCAACCGGCCCCAGCTGCTGCTGCTCGACGAGCCCACCGCCTCGCTGGACCCGTCCACGGCGCGCGATATCCGCGCCCGCATCCGCGACTTCACCGCGAAGGGCACCGGCGGCGTGCTGTGGACCTCCCACAATATGTACGAGGTGGAAGAGGTGTGCGACCGCGTCCTCTTCATGTCGCGCGGCAAGGTGCTCCTCCAGGGAGACCCTCGCAAGCTGCCTCACGAGCACGGCAAGGCGACGCTGGAGGAGCTGTTCATCACCGTGGCTCGCGAGCCGCTCGCACTGGAGCACCCCTAGCCATGCGACTGTCTCGCGCCGCCGCCATCGTCCTGCGCCAGTTCTACCTGCTGCGCGGAAGCCCCTCGCGCGTCTTCCCCCTCTTCGTCTGGGTGGCCATCGACATCGTCCTGTGGGGCTTCATCACCCGCTACCTGGGCACCATCACCCACCAGCCGGGCATGGACCTGTTGCCCGCGCTGCTCGGCGCGGTGCTCCTCTGGGATTTCCTCACCCGGGTGATGCAGGGCGTGACGATGGCCTTCTTCGAGGACGTCTGGTCGCGCAACTTCCTCAACGTCTTCGCCACCCCGATGACAATCACTGAGTACGTCACCGGGCTGGTGCTCTCCAGCATCGCGACCAGCTCGGTGGGGCTCGTCGTCATGCTCGTCGTCGCGGGCGCCGTGTTCGGCCTGTCGATGCTCGTCTATGGCGCCATGCTGGTGCCGTTCCTGCTGGTGCTGTTCCTGTTCGGAATCGCGCTCGGCATCATCGGCACGGCGGTGGTGCTCCGCCTGGGGCCCTCCGCGGAGTGGTTCATCTGGCCCATCCCCGCGCTCCTGTCCCCGTTCGTCGGCGTCTTCTATCCACTGTCCACCCTGCCCTCGTGGATGCAGGCCATCGCCCGCCTCCTGCCCCCGTCCTACGTGTTCGAGGGCATGCGGACCATCGTCGCGGGTGGCTCGGTGTCGTGGACGACGGTGCTGATGGGGGGCGGCCTCGCCGTGCTCTACATCGTGCTGGCCGCCCTCTTCTTCAACCGCGTGTTCCGCCTCGCCGTGCGCACGGGCCTCATCGCCCGCTACAGCGCGGAGAGCGTGAGCTGAGCGCTCAGTCCATCAACTGCTGCGACAGGTAGACGTGGTGCAGCGCCCACCGGCGCGCATTGAGCATCGGGTCCGAGTCGTTCGAGTGCCCGCCATCGGTGTTCTCGAAGTACAGGTACGGCAGCCCCATCGCCTCCAGCTTCGCGGCGAACTTGCGCGCGTGGCCCGGGTGCACGCGGTCGTCCTTCGTGTTGGTGGTGATGTACGGCTTGGGGTAGCGCACGCCCGGCTTGAGGTTCTGGTAGGCGGAGTATTTCGAGATGAACGCCGCGTCCTCGGGGACGAACGGGTTGCCGTACTCGCCCACCCACGACGCGCCGGCCGGCAGCTTCGGGTAGCGCATCATGTCGATGAGCGGGCTTTCAATCACAGCCGCGTTGAGCAACTCCGGGTGCTGCGTCATCACCACGCTGGTGAGGACGCCACCGTTGGAGCGGCCGTAGATGCCGATGTGCTTCGGTGACGTGAGCTTGCGGCGGACCAGGTCCTCCAGCACGGCGGCGAAGTCGTCGAACGCCCGCTGACGCTTCTCTCGCAGCGCGGCCTGATGCCAGCGCGGACCGAACTCGCCACCGCCCCGGATGTTGGCGACGACGTACGCGCCGCCACGCTCCAGCCACAGCTTGCCCATCTCCGGCAGGTACATGGGCGGCTTGGAGACCTGGAAGCCGCCGTAGCCGTACACCACCGTCGGCGTGACACCGCCGGCCTTGGGCTTCACCGGCCGCACCAGGAAGTACGGCACCCGCGTCCCATCCTTCGACTTCACCCAGAACTGCTCCACCCGGTGCTTGGATGAATCAAAGCGCGCCGGCAACGCCTTCACCTGCTTCACCGTGCCCGCCGCCGCGTCGCCGAGCCACAGCGACGTCGGCTCCAGGAAGCCCTCCGCGCCCGCGAACAGCTTCTCGTGCGAGGACGACGTGGCCACAATCTCCACCGACGCGTTCTTCGGCATCGCCAGCCGCTTGCGAGTCCAACGGCCCTTGCTCGACGAATAGACATCCAGCGCGCCCTTCACGTCCTCGTACAGGTTGACGAGCAGCCGGGTGCGCGTGGCCGACACGCGCTCGATGGCCTGACGCGGTCCAGGCTGGAAGATGAGCGTGGGCTTCGCCTTCGCCGCGTCCTGCTTCAGCGCCTCCAGCGACCAGGCCAGGAGCGCGCCCTGCTTGAAGCCGCCCCAGTCCTCTTCAATCGTGAAGACGACCTGCCCCTGGACGAACGCATGGAACGACACCTTGCGCGGGAAGGGCAGTCGCACCGGCGCCGCGTCCCCGAGCAGGAACAGCTCCGACTCGTAGAACGTCACCGCGCGATTGATGAGCACGCCCTGGAGCTGTCCGTCCGCGTCGTGCAGGACGGTGGGCGAGGCGGACACATCCGTGCGCTCACCTCGAAACACCTCGGTCGCCTGCTCCACCGGAGTGCCGCGCTTCCAGCGCTTGAGCACGAACGGGTAGCCGGACTCGGTGAGCGTGTCACCGCCCCAGTCCTGGCCCACGAGCAGCGTGTCCGCGTCCAGCCACGACACGGACTGCTTGCCCTCCTTCAGCCGGAAGCCTCCTTCGACGAATTGCTTCGTCCCAGCGTCGAACTCGCGCGACTCCACCGCGTCCTTGCCGCCGTTGGAGAGGGAGACGATGCACTTCAAGTCAGCGGGCGGCAGGCAGTCGATACCCTTCCAGACCCAGGGCGCACCCTCCTGCTTCGCCAGCGCATCCACGTCCAGCACCGTCTCCCAGGGGATGGTGGCGCTCGCGTAGCCCTCCGTCGTCGTGTGCCGCCACAGCCCACGAGGGTTCGTCGCGTCCTGCCAGAAGGTGTCCACGCCCCCGGCGCGGAAGGTGGGCGTGGGGATGCGGTCCGTGGCGGTGAAGATGCGCAGCGCCTCCGCCTGGAAGGGCTCGAAGCGCGGGTCTTTCTCCAGCACCGCCTCCGTCTTCGCGTTCTGCGCGCGCACCCACTCCAGCGCCTTCTGCCCCTGCACCTCCTCCAGCCACAGGAAGGGGTCCTCTTCGACCGCCATCGCCGAGGAAGCGGCCAAAAGCCCGGTCAGCAGCGGCGCGACAAACAACCTGCCCATGTGCTCATCTCCTGGTGGCGGTGCGGCGGGGCCACCAACACGGCGCGCCAGCTCCCATTCCGGTGGGTCAGCTTCGCCCAACCCCGCTCCCCGAGCCACCCTCACGCCGTGCTTCCACCGACGACACACCGGGTCGTGCCCGGCGCTCGTCCCTCGCGCAGAACTTCCCGCCAGTTCAGCCGTTCAGAGCCCACATGACCCTCCCTGTCCCGCGCCTCCGACGGGTGCTCCGCACCCTGGGCCTCGCCACGTCACTCCTGCTGGTGCCTGGCCTGGTGCTCGCCGCCCGCCCCAACGCCCCGTCTCCCGAGGGTCGCGACCGCCCCCTCACCTTCGTCTCCACCGACAAGCCCTTCTACCGTCCGGGCGAGTCCGTCCTGGTGCGCGGGCTGGTGCTCCAGGCCCTCTCCCACAAGCCCGTCACCGGCGGAGTGAACGCCGTCATCGAGGTCCGTGGCCCCCGGGGAGACCTCATCGCCCAGGGCCGGGTGTCCTCCCCCGAGACGGTCTGGGGCTACTCGTGGCCCATCCCCGCCGGACAGGCCGGTGGCGAGTACACCCTGCGCATCAGCGACCCCTGGACGGCCGGGGCCCCGGTGGAGCGCAAGTTCGAGGTGCGGGCCTACCGCGCGCCCCGCCTGAAGACGCAGGTCCAGTTCCTCCGCGACGGCTACGGCCCCGGAGACACCGTCACCGCGACGCTCGACGTGAAGCGCGCCGAGGGCGGCGTGCCCGAGACGGCGAAGGTGTCCGCCACCGCGCTCGTCGACGGCGTCAGCGTGGCCCAGGAGAGCTGCGCGGTGGACCCGCAGGGCCGCTGCACCGTCCGCTTCAACCTGCCGAAGACCATGGAGCGCGGCGAGGGGACGCTGGCCTTCACCATCCAGGACGGCGGCGTGGTGGAGACGGCGGCGAAGACGATTCCCATCCTCCTCCAGACGCTGGACCTGGCCATGTACCCTGAGGGCGGTGAGCTGGTGGCGGGGCTGACGTCGCGCGTGTACTTCGAGGCGAAGACGCCCGCGAGCAAGCCCGCGGACCTGACGGGCGTGGTGCTGGATACGAAGACGGGCAAGGTCGTCGCCAACGTCCGCTCGGAGCACGAGGGCCGGGGCCGCTTCGAGCTCACCCCTCGCGCCGACACCAGCTACGCGCTGCGCATCGACTCGCCGGCCGGCATCAAGAAGACCTTCCCGCTGCCCGCCGTGAAGGCGACGGGCGCGGTCATCCGAGCGCGCGAGGATGTGATTGCTCCGGGTGGACTGGTGCGGCTGGTCGTGAGCAACACGGGCGTGGGCCGGACGTCGGTGTCGCTGAGCCAGCGCGACGTGCGGGTGGCCTCGGCGGTGCTCGACGCGGATGACGAGAACCCCGTGACGCTGGACCCGGGCAAGGCGGATGGCGTGCTCATCGCCACGGTGTGGGACGCGGACGGGCGGCCCCTGGCGGAGCGACTGGTGTTCCGCCAGCCCGCGAAGGAAATCACGGTGGAGCTGAAGGCGGACCGCACCCGCTACGAGCCGGGCGCGCCCGTGGAGCTGACGGCGCGCACCCTGCGCGGCGGCGAGCCCGTCTCCGCGCTGGTGATGCTCACCGTCACCGACGACGCGGTGCTGCAGCTCCAGGAGAAGCGCGAGCAGGCGCCCTCGCTGCCGGTGATGGTGCTGCTGGAGCACGAGGTGAAGGAGCTGGCCGACGCGCAGCTCTACTTCGACAAGAAGAACCCGAAGTCGCGCATGGCGGTGGACCTGCTGCTGGGCACCCAGGGCTGGAGGCGCTTCGCGTTCATCCACCCGCGCACCTTCATGTCCAGCCACGGAGACGCGGCCCAGCGCGCGCTCGCGATGCATGCGTCGCTGCGGCTGCCGGGCCTCCGCGACAAGGCGGACCGCAATCAGGGCGGGCCCAAGCCGTCCAGCGCCGTCAAGGGCGGCATGCGGTGGAAGAATGCCCCCGAACCGATGCATGAAGAGCGGGAAGAGGGCGAGGCCGATGGCATGGCCTTCAGGGATGACAACATGGACATGAAGGGCGCGGTGGTGGCCGTGGCCCCCGCGCCTCCCGCTCCTCCTCCGCCCGCTGCCGCGCCTGCTCCCGTTGTGGCCATGGCGCCAGAGATGGCGGCTCCGGCGGAAATCCAGATGCAGAGGGTTGAGATCCTCGATCAGCCCCACGACGACGAGGCGCCCAGGAAGAAGAAGAGGGCGCACGCCAAGGAATGGCAGGAGCCGCTTCAGCCCTCGCCGTTCATCTATCTCCGCGAGTACGCGCACATGACGCGGCCGGGCCGCAAGTCCGGGGACCGGGTGGACTTCGCGGAGACGCTCTACTGGAACTCAGGGGTGCGCACCGACGCGCGCACCGGCGAGGTCCGCGTGCGCTTCGCGACCAACGACTCGGTGACGTCGTTCAAGGCCACGGCCGGCGCGGTGGGCGACGGCGGTGAGCTGGGCTCGGCGGTGGCGGAGCTGGAGTCCTCGCAGCCCTTCTACGTGGAGCCGAAGCTGCCGCTGGAGGTGACGTCGGGTGACGTCGTCCGCCTGCCGGTGGCGCTGGTGAACGGGACGGACGCCGCGCTGACGGGTGTCTCGCTGAAGGCGGAGCTGAAGGGCGACGTGAAGCTGTCCGGCAACAAGACCCTGGACCTGGCCGCGAACGGGCGCGGGCGCCAGATTCTCTCGCTGGAGATTGGCCAGCAGTCGCAGCCGGTGGACCTGAAGCTCATCGCGAGCACGGGCAACTACACGGACACCGTCACCCGCACGCTGTCCATCAAGCCGCGAGGCTTCCCGGGCACCGTGTCCGTCGGCGGACTGCTGTCCTCGAAGAAGCCGGCCACGCACACCATCACCCTCCCCGACAGCGTGCTGCCCGGCAGCATCCGCGCGAGCATCGCCCTGTACCCGGGCCCCGTGTCCAACCTGACGGAGTCGCTCGCGCGCCTCATCCGCGAGCCGAGCGGCTGCTTCGAGCAGACCAGCTCCACCACGTACCCGATGACGATGGCGCAGCAGTACTTCCAGACGCACACCGGGGTGAATCCGGAGCTCGTCGCCTCCGCTCGCGAGAAGCTGACGTCGGGCTACCAGCGACTGGTGGGCTTCGAGACGAAGGAGCAGGGCTACGAGTGGTTCGGCGAGGCCCCCGGCCACGAGGCCCTCACCGCCTTCGGCCTGCTCCACTTCACGGACATGCAGCAGGTGCACAGCGTGGACACGCAGATGCTCTCGCGTACGCGGGAGTGGATGCTGATGCAGCGGGACGGCCAGGGCGGCTTCAATCGCAAGCGTCGCGCCCTGCACGTCTGGGTGGAGGACCCGGACACCTCCAACGCCTACATCACCTGGGCGATGCTGGAGAGCGCGCCGCAGAAGGCCGCCACGGCGAAGGAGCTGGCGCGCGAGGTGGCCGCGGTGAAGCAGGCCGCGACGAAGAGCAGCAACAGCTACGTCGTCGCCCTGGCGGCCAACGTGCTGTCGCTCGCGGGGGACGGCGCGTCAGCCAAGGCGCTGATGGGTCGGCTGGCGAAGCTCCAGCAGCAGAACGGCGTGGTGGGTGGCGGCACGCAGTCCATCGTCGGCAGCTCGGGAGACTCGCTCGAAATCGAGACGACGGCGCTGTCCGTGCTCGCCTGGCTGCGTGAGCCGGAGTACCTGGCGAACGTGCAGCGCGCGATGAAGTACATGGCGGAGTCCAGCGACGGGGGTCGCTACGGCTCGACGCAGAGCACGGTGCTCGCGCTGCGCTCCATCATCGCCTACGACAAGGCCCACGCGGCCAACCTCCGCCCGGGACGGGTGCGCGTCTACGTGGAGGGCCGTCCGGTGGGTGAGCCGGTGAGCTTCACGGGCTCCGCGCAGGAGGCGCTCAAGCTGCCGGACGTGAGCAAGCTGCTCGGCCCGGGTGGGCGTCAGCTGGAGCTGCGCATGGAGGATGGCTCGGAGCTGCCGTACACGGTGGAGGTCACCTTCAACGCGTTGGTGCCGGACAGCTCCAAGGAGACGCAGGTGTCGCTGGAGGTGGCCCTGGCGAAGCACGAGCTCACCGAGGGCGAGCCCACCGAGGCCCGCCTCATGGTCCTCAACCGCACGGGTCAGCACCTGCCGACGGCGGTCGCCATCTTTGGCGTGCCGGGTGGCCTGGAGGTGCGGCATGACCAGCTCAAGGAGCTGGTGAAGCGCAAGGTGGTGGATGCGTACGAGGTGATTGGACGCGACGTCGTCCTGTACTGGCGGGGCATGGAGGCGAAGAAGCGCATCGACGTGCCGCTGTCGCTGGTGGCCGCGGTTCCCGGCACGTACACCGGGCCCGCGAGCCGCGCGTACCTGTACTACACCGACGAGCACAAGGTCTGGACCGAGGGCGTGAAGGTCACCATCGCCCCGAAGTCCTGAGTCGCTGAAGTTCGCGGAGCGCTTCCAGGGACTGCCCGTCGCTCAGGGTCCCTGGAAGCTCTTCGCGCGGAAGGTGAGCACCAGCGTGTCGCGGTGCCCCTGGGGGCCCACGGGCTGGATGGGCGTGCTCTCGTGGATGACGCGCTCGTCGTCGAGCAGCAGCGCCGACCAGGGCTCCGTCAGCGTGAAGCGGATGCCATTGGGGCCCGCGGCCTCGAACACGCGCGTCTCGCCGCCCTTGATGTCCTGGCGGCCGACGAGCAGCACGACGACGAAGTCCACGCCGTCGCGGTGCGCGCCCTCGGGGGTCGGCCGGCCGATGCCATCCGTGGTGTCGATGCGGAACTGGTGCGACTCCACGTACCAGGTCCGCGGTCCCTTGAGCGCGGACGCGCAGGCCGCGAGCTGGCTCAAGAGCCGGGGCCACTCGGGGCGCTCGACGACGGTGGACGTCATCGGCTCGAACCAGCGCTCCAGGCCGCCGTGCAGGGCGTTGTATTCGACGGGCTGCCAGTGGGCGCGGTGCGGTACGGGAGTGACGGAGTCGCCGTCGACGATGAAGCACGAGTGTCGGCGCGAGCGATACCGGCCACCGTCGCGGAGGTACCCGTCCGCCGGGAGGTCATCCCAGGTGGGGCGCCAGAGGTCCATCGTCGCGGCGGGGATGCCCACCAGCTCGGACAGGCCCGCGCGGTCCAGGACGGCATAGCCCCGGTCGCGCAGGGTGGAGAGGGCATCAGGGGGAGCGGAGACGGGCGGAGAGAAGCTCATGGGCGCGAGGACGACGTTGCCGGCGAGTCATGGTCCTTCCGGACACCGTCGTCAACACTCGCGTCTCGTGCGGGCTCGTCGGTCCTCCAAGTGAAGGCCCAGGCGGGCGGGCGAGTCAGCAGCTTGCGAGGTCAGCGCACAGGCAGCTCGCGGAAGCTCAGGCCATCGAGATTGAGCTGCTCCACTGCGTCCTTGAAGCGCTGGGTGACGACAAGCACCATCGCGAAGTTTCTCAGCCGCATCAGGTCCAGTCCATCGGGCAACGAGGCCGCGTCGAGGATGGGCTCCTTGGGAAGTCCGAAGCCATGTCGACCACACTTCGGACACCGCGGCTGCGTCGAACTCGGGATGCAGTCCGGGTGCAGCAGACCGTGAGGCTCGACAGCCAGCTCCAGCAGTTCCTCGGCATCCTTTGGCCGAATTCGCAGCTCCGTCCTGACACCCTTCAGTCCCCTCAGTCCGGCGGCATGCAGAAGAACCAGCGCATCCGGGCGAACGAGCACGACGTCCCCATACTGCTGCAGAAAGGCAGCAAAGGGTCCCCGCGCCGTTCCCACCAGGGGTCCGAACAAGGCGCCCGGTGGCAAGGGGCTGTCTGGTGGCAGCAAGGGGCGGAGCTGCTCGCGCAGATGCTCGTACTCATCGAAGTCCTTCTCCAAGTAGGCCTTCGAGAGCTTCTTCGCCGAGGGATGATTCGTCAGGTCCAGAGCGGGGTAATTGAAGCCCGTGCTGGCCCAGGTCGCATGACATAGAGGGCAGGTGACTCCGGGCAACCCCCACTTGTGCCGGGCTTTGTACGTGCCCTTCTGCCGCTCACCGTCCCCCCTCTCCAGATGGAAGAAGCGCGTCATGGTCTCAGTACGAGAAGGAAGGGCCCACGAGCAGGTGGTACGGCAGAATGGGTCCCACCAGGTCGAAGCGGATGATCATCTCGCGAGCGTATCGATACATGTCCTCTTGGGTCGCACCGGTATGGTTATCACGGAACTTCCGCCATTCTCCATTCCAAGGTCCACCGCTGAATCCCTTGTGGATGCGGTGATGGGTGTCGATGTCGATGAGCATCGTCTCCTTGTGAATGTTGATGCCCTGCCGCTCGAACCAGTCTTTGAACTCCTGGGGAAAGATGTGGTGCTTCTCGCGCGGCTGGGTCGCCAGCGCCTTCGCCATCTCCAGCAGTCGCCTCTGACTGGGCAGCAGCTCCCGCCCGTACCAGCGAATGACGAAGACGGGCTGCGCGTCCCCGGGCAGTCCCTGGACGTTGCCCCAGTTGCGCTGTGGTGAGCGCACCGCGCTCGGCGGCAGGACGAACGACGTCCCTCGCGCCGGCACCACGCGGCCCCAGGACTCCACGTCCTCGCACCGATAGAGGCCACACGCCTCCGCCGCACACAGGAACGTGACGCACGCGCCTTCCTCCAGCCGCGTGTACTCGTCCGGATACTCGTGCTCATTCGTGGGCGTCGGCGTCGTCGCGCACGACGACAGCCAGACACCCAACCAGCACCACAGCCACCGCTTCATGACGCCCCCCGGGCTGACCTTCCACCCGAGGGGTCATATCAACGGCTACTTCTTCCCGTACTCCAGCTTCGTGCCCTTCCGCTGCGCGTAGATATACGCCTCCATCGCGCGCAACCTCGGGTCCCCGTCCGCGAGCGGCTTGCCGCGCACCGGGTTCTCGATGCACCAGTTGATCATGTCCCGCAGCAGCGCCACGCGGCCCAGCTGCACCTGGTACTTCGGATACGTCTCCGGATGCGTGTTCGATGCATCCGGGTGGCACATGTCACAGGACACCGCAATCGTCCCACCCACCGCCGCCGCGTCGTGGAACACCCGGTGCCCCTCGTCCACGAACTGCTGCGTGGACGCCGCCCACACCGCCTCGTCTCGCTGGGTGAACGCACCGTAGGAGTGCCCGTCCTGGATGTTCGTCCCCGCCTGCTTGCGGACCTCCTTGCCACCGCTCTCCGCCGTCACCCCGCCCTCGCGCATCTCCCCGCCCGTCGCGGGCTTCTGCGTCCCCATGGGCGGGTTCTTCTGCTGCGGCGCCTGCTTCTGTCCCTGCGCCACCCCAGGCGGAGGCGCCGGGTCCCAGTTCGCATCCGGGTTCTTCTTCAGCCACGTCTCCATCAGCTCCGCCGACACCCGCGCCGCCTGCTCGCGCGTCAGCGACTGCCCCTCCTTGACGCCCTTCACCTCCAGGGACGTCTCCCCGTCGCACATCCCCACCACCAGGTTGCCGTCCTTCGACACCGGCACCTTGTGACGCGGCAGCTCCGTTGTCTGAAGAGACTCGGGACGCGGCGCGGGACTCGTGGCCAACGCCACGCCTCCCGCGAAGGACAGCAGCGCTCCCGCTCCCACCCACAGCTTCATCCGGTAGGTCATCGTGTCCCCTCGCGCTCAGTAGCTCGGAAGCTTCGTCCGGGGCGGCGCATCCTGCTTCCCGCCCGACGCGAGGTAGCTCGCGCGCACGGTGATGGGATTGCGCTCCCAGAGGTTGTACAGCTTGTCCACCAACCCCGACTCCAGCACGTCCATCCGTCCATCCCCACAGCCGTCGAACTGGCTGAACGGGTCCGGCCGATTCATCTGCACCGTGAGCTGCGGCAACCCCTCCGGCGCATACGGCCACGGCCACGCCGTGGACAGCATCCCGTGGAACTGGATGTTGTTGATGCGATTGCTCAACAGCTGGTGCGTGTGCCCATGGATGACCGTGACTCGCTCGAAGGGCTTGAGCAGCGCCTGCACCTCGTCCGCGTCGTCCGTCCAGAAGTTCCAGGGCCGGTAGTACTTGTAGAGCGGTGAGTGGCTGAACACGATGACCGGCGTCTTCTTGTCCACCTTCGCCAGGTCCTGCTTCATCCACTCGCGCTGCTCACCGCCCACCTCGAAGCGAGACTGGATGCCATTGTCCAGGCCCGCGACAATCTGCATCCGCTCCTTCGGCGTGAGCTTCCGCTCCGTCCAGAAGTCCTTCTCCAGAATGGAGTTGAGCACCACGAAGTGCACGCCCTTGTGGTCGAACGAGTAGTTCGGCGCGCCGAACAAGTCCCGCCACAGCTCCCCCATGTCGAGGAACCAGTCGTGCTCGCCCACCATCATCTTCACGGGCGCCTTCACGCTCTTGAGAATCTGCGCCCCCAGCTTCAGCTCTCCCGCCTGCCCCAGCTGCGCCAGGTCTCCACCGAACAACACGAAGTCCGGCTGCGGGTCCAACCCGTTGACGTCGTCCACCGCCTTCAGGATGGAGCGGATGAAGCGGTCATTCAGCTTCTGCTCGTACAGGTGCGTGTCGGAGATGTACGCGAAGGAGAAGCGCGGCTTCGTCCCCTGCGCCTCCGCCACGTTGACGAGCTGGAAGCTCTGCGGCGACCTCAAGCCCATCCCCGCGACGATGCCCGCGGACATGCCCGCCACCCGCAGGAAGGCGCGCCGGTCCAACCGCTTCAGGCCTTCGAAGAAGGCGTCGCGTTCCTCGTAGTGCTTCGTCTCGATGCTTCGGAACTTGTTCCCCATGGACGGCGCCTCCTCAGGGCTGCTTCGTCGAAGCGGGTTTGGGCAGCGTCTCGGTGCCATACACACCGATGTCCGCCGGGTTCTTCACCGACAGGTCCGGATTGGGCGCCAGGTCTCCCAGGTTGCCCTTCTTCCCCAGCGCCACCGCCGTGTCCCGCTCCGGCCGCTGGCCCTTGCGCGCACGCTGCCTCGCCAGCTCCTGACCGTTGTATTTCGTGAAGCGCTCGTCGGTCAGCGTGAAGAGGAAGGCCACCAGGTCATCGATTTCAGGCTCCGTCAGCCCCAGGCGCTGCATCCCACCATCCAGGAACGGATTGGCCACCCCGCCCTTGTTGTAGTGGTCCATCACGTCCCACAGCGTCGTCAGCGAGCCGTCGTGCATGTACGGGCCGGTGATTCCGATGTTGCGCAGCGTGGGCGTCTTGAACGCGCCCACGTCGTTCTCCTGCTTCGTCACCAGGAAGCGCCCCAGCTCGGAGAAGCGCGTCTGCAGCGCCAGCTCGTCAATCTGCTTCTCGTCACCCAGGCGGACCAGCTTCACGCCCTCACGCGCCAGCTGGGGGAAGTCCTGCTTGTGCGCGGCGACGCCGATGTTGTGGAACTTCTGGTCGCTGAACAGCGGCGACACCGCGTTGCCCGCGTGACAGGAGTTGCACCGCGCCTTGCCGTTGAACAGGGCCCAGCCTCGCAGCTCCGACGCGTTGAGCGCCTTCGACTCGCCGTGGATGAAGCGGTCGAAGCGCGCGTTGCCGGAGAACTGCGTGCGCTCGAAGGCGGCGATGGCGGACGCCACGTCGTCGTAGGTGATGTCCCGCTTGAAGACGGCCTGGAAGGCGGTGACGTACTCGGGAATCCCCCGCAGCTTCGACACCACGGCCTCCGGCGAGGGCATGGCCATCTCAATCGGATTCAGGATGGGCAGCTTCGCCTGGTCCTCCAGCGTGGACGAGCGCCCGTCCCAGAATTGCGAGGCATTGAAGAGCGCGTTGAGCACCGTGGGGCTGTTGCGCATGCCCTTCTGGCTCTTCACCCCTTCGGCCACCGGCTTGCCGTCCGTGAAGCCCTTGTTCGGGTCATGGCACGTGGCGCAGGACGTGCTGTCATCCAAGGACAGCCGCTTGTCGTTGAAGAGCTTCTCTCCCAACGCCACCCGCTCCGGCGTCGGCGCCGCGCTCGCGGGCACCGACAGCTTCCACAGCACCAGCGACACCCCCGATGGCAATGGTGATGGCGGCGGAGCCGAGCTCTGTGTTTCGGGCGCGGCGTGGCCCTCATGGACCCACAGCAACACGGCGAGCGACAGGGCAACGCCTGACGGCGTTCGCATGGTCACCCCTCCCAACCGGCAACGGACGACGCCGCGAGAAAGTCGCGGCGCCCGATGCCGGAACAGCTCTTTCCGAAAAACACCACTTTCCTCGCCCTGCAGTCCAGGAGACCGGCGGAGGAGTGTCCACCTGTGGAAACCCACGGGGTCCGCGAGGCAGGCGGGGTGTTGAGTCCTGGAGGAAGCGCTGTGCGTCAGCGCGCGGGCAGGCGGAAGTCTCGCGCGCGGACGAGCAACCCGGAGGCGGTGGCGGGCGCGAGCACTGCGGCGGTGATGACCAGCCAGTCCACGGCGCCTCGCGCTCGCCCCGCGTTGTAGGTGGCGGCCTGCACGAAGGTGAGGCACGCATCCGCGGCGGTGAGGCACACCAGCGCGGTGGCCAGGCCGTCCCGCCAGCGGCGCACCAGCGAGAAGAGTCCCGCCGCCAGCCCCACGTCGAACAACACCCAGCTCCACTGCACGCGCATGGAAGGAAACCAGCGCGTGGTGGAGGGCAGCGCCAGCAGGGCCGTCCACGGAATCAGCAGCACCGCCAGCCCATGCACCAGCAGCCGGGGCCGCCGCAGCAACGTCGCCACGCCGAAGCGCACCAGGCTGCCACGCGCGAAGGCGCGGAGCGCGTCGTATACGGCGAGCAGTCCGCCATGGGGCTCGGGGTACGCGAGGTGGAGCGGCACCCAGGTGTCCGGACGGAACTTCGCCTTGAAGGCGCGCAGGCCCTCGAAGTCGAACAGCGGCTTGCCGCACGCGCGCGCCAGTCGCAACCACGGCCGCACGGGGCCCGAAAGCGGCGCCAGGCCCAGCGTCACGTAGCGCCGTCCCTCGGCGGAGGCCGCGCGCATCGCCGCGTCCACCAGCGCCTCGGCGGTGCCGTTGGGCGCCTCGGGGTCTCTCAAGAGGTCCTGGAGGAACCAGCCATCCCGCGCGTAGACGGGCGACACGAGCAGCACGCCCACCAGCTCGCCCTTCACCTCCGCCGCGAAGGCGCGCCGCTCCCGCGCGAAGGCATCCGGCCGCAGCTGCACCAGGAAGCCCATGGGCGCCATGCGACGCGAGGCCAGCCAGCGCGCTCGCAGTCGCTCCAGTGCCTGTCGCGTGGGGTGCTCGGCGTCCTCCAGCACCTGGGCGGGGAGCTCGCGCACCACGACGTCATGCGCGCGCGCCCGGCGGAGCTGCTCGCGCAGGCTCTTGCTGCCGCGCACCACCGACTCCCAATGCCCGGGCTCCCACACCGGCTGCTCGCCGATGGAGAGCGACTTCATGGGCACCCACTCCGTGAAGCGCGGCTCCGTGGCGAAGAAGCACACGCGCCGGCCCGCTCGGCGCGCCGCGTCCTGGAAGCCCGCCACCGCGCGCACCAGGGAATCCGGCGCGGCGATGGGCGCGCCCGCCGCCACCCACGCGCCGCCCGTGTCGACGTACGCGACGAAGGCATCTCCCGCCGGGTCGAACCAGTAGCGGAAGCCCGGCATCAACACCTGGAAGGACGTGGCGTTCCACCCGAACCGGCGCAGCAGCTCCAGGGCCCGCTCGCGCTCCTGTGTTTCCGCCTCGCCGTCCGCGTCCACGTCCCTCAGGCTCCTCGGGCCGGCAAGGGCCCACCCAGTCCACGCTCCCTGCGCCGCGAGTTCTCCAGCCGCCGCCGATGCGCGCCCAGCAGGTCGCTGCGGGTGATGATGCCCACGACGCTCGAAGGAATCTCACGCCGGACCACCGGAAGGCGACCCACGCCCTCCTCCACCATGAGGTCCGCCGCCTCGCGCAGTGAGCTGTCCTCATACGCCACCGACGGAGGACGCCCCACCACGTCCCGCACACGCCGCCCCTCGGGCGCCTGCCCGCCCACCAGGTCCCTGCGGGTGACGACGCCCACCAGGGCACCGTCCTTCACCACCGGGAAGCCCTGGTGACGGGTGCCCGCCACGTCCGACAGCAGCCACGCGCGGACCGACTCCAAGGACTGGTCCGCATCCAGCGTCACCACGGGCTTGAGCCCCACCTCGCGCACCAGCATCTGCCCCAGCGCATCCACGCCGTACTCGGTGATGACCCGCCCGCCACGCCGCGCCAGCTTCTCCGTCATGATGGAGTGGCGCATCAGCAGCGACGACACCAGGTAGGCCGCCGCGCAGCCGCCCAGCAGGGGCAACAACCCCAGGGGCTGGCGTGTCGTCTCGAAGGCGAACACCACCGACGCCAGCAGCGCGCGCGAAGCCCCCGCGAAGATGGCCGCCATGCCCACCAGCGCGGCCACGCGAAGGTCCACGCCCAGCCCAGGCGCAAGCCGCATCGCCACGAGCCCCAGCCCCGAGCCCAGTCCACCGCCCAGGGTGAACAGCGGCGCCAGCGTCCCGCCGGAGGTGCCGCTGCCCAGCGCCACGGACCAGGACACGAACTTCAGCGCACAGAACACGAGCATGGCCGTGCCCACGAAGCGCCCGGAGAGGATGTCCTCGATGTTGGTGTAGCCCACGCCGAACGTGCGCGGAGACAACCACCCCACCACCCCCACCACGAGCCCTCCGAGCGCCGGCCACCACATCCAGTGCACGGGCAGCTTCTCGAACGCATCTTCGATGGCGTACACGGCGCGGGTGGCCAGCGTGGACGCCAGGCCCACCACCGCGCCCAGCACGATGTAGAACGCCAGCGCGGCGCCGCCCGGCAGCGCCAGCTCCGGCATCGCGAAGGCCGGCGCGCTCCCCTCGAAGGCCAGCCGCACTCCGGTGGCCGTGGCCGTGGCCAGCGCCACCGGGATGACCGAGCGCGGGCGGTACTCGAACAACAGCAACTCCACCGCCAGCAGCACCGCGGAGACAGGCGCGCCGAAGGTCGCCGCCATGCCCGCCGCCGCGCCTGCGGCCAGGAGCGCCTTGCGCTCATCCGCCGTGACGCGCAGCACCTGCCCCAAGAGCGAGCCCAGCGCGCCCCCCGTGGCGATGATGGGGCCCTCCGCGCCGAACGGTCCTCCCGTGCCGATGGCCACCGCCGCCGACAGCGGCTTGAGGAACGTCATCCGAGGCGGAATCCGGCTCTGGTTGTAGAGCACCTGATCCATCGCCTCGGGGATGCCGTGGCCCCGGATGGCCCGTGAGCCATAGCGCGCCATCACCCCGACAATGAGCGAGCCCACCACCGGCACCACGATGACCCACGCGCCCAGCGCGTGATTCACCGGGGAGACCTCCGCGGTGGAGAACCGGCCGAAGAAGGCGATGTTCGTGAAGAGGTGGATGAGCGCGCCCAGCCCCTGGGCCACCAGCCCCGCCGCCACGGCCAGCACCACCGCGAGGGCGCTGATGAAGACCACCCTCCGGTCCACCACGTCCACCGTCGTGGGCGCGCGCATGCCCGCGAGCGTGGGGCCCATGGACGGCGCCACGGGGAGCCGCGAGCGGGCCTCCTCGCCCAGCCCAGCCTCCACTCGATTCGCTTCAGGCAGCTCCATGAGACTTCTCCTTCTTGCGCGGGGTCGCCTTCTTCTTCGTCGTCGCGCGCGCGCGTGTCCGGCCGGGCGCGGGCTCGTCCTCGAAGAAGAGCGGCGCCTCGTTTCCCTCCAGCCCCAGCTCCCTGACGAGGGCAGACAGCCCCTGGGCCAGTCCCTCGCGCGCGCCGGGCTCCAGCCGCCGGAGGCCGGTGATGAGCCGGGCCTGCGCCATCGCGGGCGTCTCGCGCAGCAAGGCCCGCCCCGCGGGAGAGAGCGCCACCTCCACGCGGCGACCGTCTTCCGCCGAGGGGCGCCGCGTGGCCAGCCCTCGCTCCAGCAGCCGCGCCACCACCACCGACACGCTGCTCTGGTGCGTGAGCGTCCGCTCGGCCAGGGCGTTGATGGAGCAGGGTCCCGCCTCCGCGAGCTGCTGGAGCACGAACAGCTGCGCTCCGCTGATACCCACCAGTCGCTCCGAAGCCCTCGCGGAGACCCGCAGCAGCCGCACGATTCGGCGGATGCCGTCCATCACCTCGCGCACGTCTTCGCCGCCGGTTCGATTTATATGGGAGCCCATTGAATTGAGCGGAACGTACGGTCCGCGGCTCGCGTCCGCAATGAGAAAGGGGGGTGGACGCGCACCCGCCGACCTGCCTGCCGGAGGGTCGCCTCCTCCCGGACGAGACGAAGCTCCGGGCAGGTCGCGAATGACCGCGTGAAACATCTGTCGACAGTTCACCAACTCGGGCGGTGCACGAGTCGACGCCATGAGGCGACACGCTAGACACGGGGCCCCTTTCACAGGAGCTCCCGGCTTGAGTCCTTCCAGACGTCCCGGTGCCTCAGGTGGCGCCGGGCACATCCCGCCCTGCATCCTCGCCGTCCTGCTGCTCTCCACGCCGTCCGCCGCCGAGCCCTCGACAGGCGTGCGCACCAACACCGCGCGCCTCATGGGCACCGACGCGGCCGAGGTCATCGACGCGCCCGTGCTGGGACTCCAGCGCACCGCGCTGCCATTGTTCGCGGGGCTGGCGGTGGACACCTCCGTCTACGCGGACGTGATGCTCGCGCCCAACGTGGGCTTGCGCTGGGCGATGGCGGCGGGCCCGCACCGCCTGGTGCTGGGCGCGCGCTACACGCAGTTCGTCGGCGCCTCCCTCTATTCCAGCATCGTCGAGTCGGAGACGCCCTCCATCCAACGCTTCGAGCCGGAGCTGAGCGGGCCTTCCTTCTATGGCGTCTATGGCCTCGCGCTCGGCCCCCTGCTCGTGCAGGGCGAGGCGCGCTACGCGCACTACACCTCCGACTATCTGTCCTTCACGGGCGGCGTCGCCTTCAACTTCACGGGCCCCTGGTCCGTGGTGGGCGAAGCGGGCGTGCGGGTGAAGGGCGGAGCGACGCTCCGAGCCGCCGCGGGCCTGCGCTATGGCGGCGAGCACCTGGGCTTCGGGCTGGGCGTCACCTACGTGGACCTGAGCGACCCCGCTGTTCCGGGAGAGGAGCTGCCCGTCCTCCCCGTCCTCGACCTCTCCTGGACCTTCCGATGATGACCCGCGCGCTCCTCGCTTCGTGCTTCCTGGTGTTGTCCGGCTGCTCGGCTGAAATCGCCATCGAGACAGAGCCCTTCGACGTGCGGGTGCCCGTCACCTCCGTCCTCCAGCCCGTCTACGCGGAGGTGGCGTTGGACCTGCCCGAGGAGTCGGTGAACACCGAGGACCTGGACCTCGTGGTGGAACAGGTCGCCTCCACGCTCGACGTCGTCAATCCGTCCTCGACGCTGACGCTGCGCACGTCCATGCGACTGTCCTTCACCGGGCAGGCCACGCCGGAAGAGGCCGTCCTCTACACGGACCTGAACCGGCCGGCGTACTACGCCCAGGCCACGGAGATCCTCCCCTCGCGCGAGTTCAGACCCAACACCCGCACGGCGGTGCGCATCGACAGCCCCGCGCTGAAGGACGCCGTGGGACGCCGGCGCGTCTGGTTCATCATCAGCAACACCGTGGCGCGTGGAGACCTTGGCGCGCCGCAGCTCCCGGTGGAAATCCTGCTCGAGAACATCATCTTCCAGGCCGTGCTCACCAAGCCGTTTCCAGGCCTGGGCGGCGCGCTGGAAGTCGGAGGACTGTAGCCCCACGCCTCGCCCCGCGCGGCCCTCGCCACTTCCCTGGGACGGAAGCGCGCTGCCCTCGTCTCGCACTCCGGGACGAGGCGGGCGTCGTGCCGCTCACCGCGCTCGCCCGTGGAGCGCGGCACCCTCGATGCACAGCGAGCCCCCCACGAGTGTCGAGCCTGGGGGGATGGATGCACGGAAGATGGAAGCCGGGTTGGAGGGAAGCAGGCGTCGTGGCGGTCCTGGCCCTCCTTCCACACTGCGGAGGGAGCACCTCGCCCCAGGGCGCCGAGCCCCTGGTGCGGCATGGAGACTTCGCCGCCGGAGGAGGCACCTTCGTCGCGGTCGCCGACGCACAGGTGGACTCCTCGCGGCCCTCGATGAACCTGGGCGCGGAGGAGCAGCTCTGCGTGGACCGCTCACCCACCGAGTACCGCGCGTTCCTGCGCTTCCAGGTGAAAGGGGTGCAAGGCCGCGTGAAGCGCGCCACCCTGCGCCTGTTCGTCACCAATGGTTCGGAGGATGGTCCCGTCGTCCATCGCGTCGACGCGCGGTGGAAGGAAGACGAAGTCACGTACAGCCGACAGCCCGCGCTGGTGGGGCCGCCCCTGGCAGACGCGGGAGCACTGCGCGCCGGGAGCTGGGCGGAGCTGGACGTGACGCAGGCGGTGACGGGCAACGGCGTCCTGAATCTCGGGCTCTATTCGACGGGGGTCGACGGCGCGGACTTCAGCTCGCGCGAGGACAGCAACCCCGCCCTGCATCCCCGCCTCGTGGTGGAGCTGGAGACGGCCTCACCAAGGCCCCGGGCCCCCGCGCCCGACTGGGTGCTCCACCGGGGCGGACAAGGCGACGAGCAGGTGCGGGTGATGGCGACCGCGGAGGACGGCCTCGACTTCCTCGTGGCAGGCGCCTTCACCGGCAGCGGCGACTTTGGAGGCGAGGTCTTCCAGGGCGAGCGCGGCCTCGTCGTCGCGCGCTATGGAGCGGACGGCGCGCACCAATGGTCTCACGCGTATGCCGTGGGCGAGCAGGTGGAGGCCACGGGGCTCGCCGTCGCGGCCTCGGGTGAGGCGTGGCTGGTGGGCACCTATCAAGGCGCTCCGGATTTGGGCACGGGTGCGCTGCCGCGCATCGAGAAGACACCGGACACCTCGGGCTTCTTCCTCCTCAAGCTGTCACCGGAGGGCGAGCCCCTCTGGTCCAAGGGCTTTCGCGCGGAGCACGCCCCGTCGGCCTCCGGCGTCAGTCGCACGGCGATGGTGCGCGCCCAGGCCGTGGTCATCGACTCGCAAGGCAGCGTCGTCGTCACCGGCCACTTCCAGGGGGAGCTGGGCCTGGGCCGAGGCAGGCTCTTCGCGGACCCGGGCAACCGGACGCGGGATGACTCCGTGACGGCGCTCTTCCTCGCGAAGTTCCACGCGAGCGGCGCGCACGCCTGGTCCCTCGCGTTTCCAGGGGGCGACTCGGGCACTCGCACGGAGGCGCTCGCCACGGATGGCGCGGGCTTCATCTACGTGGGTGGAGACACCGACTCTTCGTTGCTGGGAGCGACGGCGCCACACACGCCCTTCCTCGGGAAGCTCTCCGCCAACGGCACGCCGCAGTGGTTCCGTGCGCTCAACGGAGCGCGGGGCAGTGTTCGCGCGCTCGCGCCGCTCGCCCAGGGTGACGTGGCCTTCGTCGGTGACGTCAGCGGGACGTTCTCCTTTGGCGGAGAGGAGCACCACGCGAGCGAGGACATGCTGCTCGGCACGCTGCATGCGACGGCCGCGGAGGGCTGGGTGCGGGTGCTGGGAGAGCGGGGCGCGGCACAGGCCCACACCCTGGGACTGAGCTCGGCCGGCGAGCTCGTCGTCGGAGGGTGGACGCTAGATGAGCAACTGGACTTGGGAGGCGGCGCGCTCGGAGCGTCCTCCGTCCCGCGCGGTGACGTCCTCCACTTCCTGGCGCGCTATGACGCCTCGGGCACCCACCTCGACTCGCGGGCATTGGGAATCACCGGCCCGGGCAACGTGGCGCTCCAGGTGACTCCCGGTGGCCAGGCGCGGGTCTGCATTCCTTTCGAGGCCTCGCTGACACCGGAGGACACGACGTACACCTCACGAGGCGAGGGGGACTTGTTGTTCCTCCAGCTCACCTCCGAGCCACGGCGCTGAAGCGCTCGCGTCACGCGTCGTCGCCCGTCTCGTCCTCTTCCTCACCGCCGCTGCTCGCGGCGGGAGTCCGGCCCAGCAACTGGTCGATGTCCGTGCGCGCGGTGGTCGCCTCCGCGCCCGTGATTCGGCCCACGGACGAGAGCTGGTCGACAATCCAGTGGGCGCGCCTCCACAGCGCCCGCGAGCCCGACTTCGGAGAGCGCTTGCGAGGCGCCGGCAGCATCGCGGCGAGGATGGCCCCTTGCGCGACGGAGAGCTGGGAGGCGGACACGCCGAAGTGCTCACGCGCACCGGCCTCGATGCCATAGACGCCGTTCCCCCACTCCACGACGTTGAGGTACAGCGCGAGGATGCGCTTCTTCGTGAGCGATTCCTCCAGGCGGTGGGCCAGCACCAGCTCCTTCGCCTTGCGGAACAGGCTCCGGTCCGTGGACAGCCAGAGGTTCTTCGCGAGCTGCTGGGTGATGGTCGATGCGCCACGGCCGAGCTGGCGCTTCTCCCAGGCCTCACCCATCGCCTTGCGCAGCTCCGTCGTGTCCAGGCCCTCGTGGCCGTAGAAGCCCGCGTCCTCGGACACCAGCACGGAGGCCACCGCGTGCCTGGAGATGGAGGTGAGCGACACCCACTGCTGTCGGCGGCGGACCTTCTTCCCCGCCTCCCGAGCCTCCTCGGCGCGCTGGTCCATCAGGGCCGTCGACTTCGGGTTCTCCCGCACCAGCGACTCGGCCTCCGGGAGCGTGACGTACTCATACACACCGAAGCCAAGCAGCAGCACCGCCAGCCCGAGCAACACCCGACGCCGCCACGACCTGGGGCGCGACGTCCGCGCGGTGCGGGTGACGGAGGGTGCTGGAGGAACGACGGCCACCCGCGAGCCGGACGGGGGCACGGCCTCGGGTTGCTCCGAGGTCTCAGGGCCTTCCGGTCGTCCGTCCGTGTTCGACATCTGCGCCGTGCATAGCGCCTCCGGCCTCCGCCGTCACGCCCCCGTCCGGCGCCCTGCCTTTCGTCAGCGGCGAGCGCCCGACACGGAGACAGGCTCCACCTTCCAGCGCTCATCGACCGAGGCGAACCCGGCCACCAGCTCTCCCGCCAGGTAGCCCCGGTTGCGCTTGTCGCGGCGACGGAGCCAGTCATTGAGGACGCGGCCCTTGTCGTCCTTCCTCGCCTCGGGACGCGCCAGGTTGAAGCGGCTGCGCTTCACTCCGCCCCCCGCGCGGTGGACGAACGTCACGGTGCCATCGGCCCCCACCCGCTCGACGATGCCGATGTGCGTGAGGCCGTCGTTGAGCCGTCCATCCTTGTTGCGGTCGATGGTCTCCCGGAAGAACACCAGGTCCCCGGCTCGCGGCTCCTCGCGCAGCGCGCCCAGCGTGCCCGCCTTCCGGTAGATGGCCTTCACGCCATTCTCCCCGGGCAGCGTCAGCTCCGGCAGCAGACTGAGGCCGGGCTTGCGGTACGCCAGCTGCGTCAGGCCCGAGCAGTCGTCGTTCACCGCCGTGCTCACCGTCCGCAGCGAGCCAAGCCCCACCCAGCCCTTCGCGCGCCACAGGGCCCGGTCCGACAAGGCAACCTTCGTGGCGACCCGCTTCGGCGGAGTGCGCCTCGCGGCCTCGGCCGTCCCGCCCCACACCCACAACGCCACCAACACCCCGAGCCACGCTCCACGGTACATACCCGCACGACACAGCAATGGGCGTGCCTCGCCTCAGACCCACTCGGGACGTTGGCTCGCGAACAGCACCCCCACCTCCCCGTGGCGAATCCCTTTCCCACCCTGCCCCTCGAAGTCGCCCTCCTGGCGCTTCCACCACCCAGCCACTCGCCTCAGGCCCCCGCCTGGGGCTGTGACTCCTCCCTCAACGAGAGCTCCGGCTCCACCGGCAGCTCCAGCACGAAGGACGCCCCCTGGCCTGGAGTGGTGACGACCTGGACGGAGCCGCCATGTGCTTCCGCGATGCGTCGCGTCAGGTACAGCCCCAGGCCCAGCCCGCCATATTCGTGCGTGGAGACCGCCCGCTCGAAGGGGCCGAAGATGCGCTCCACCGCCTCGGGAGGAACACCGATGCCCCGGTCCGTGACGACCAGCCGGGCACGGTCGCCCACCTGGCCCAGCACCACGTCGACTTCCGCCCCCGCGCCGAACTTGATGGCATTGGACACCAGGTTGAAGAGGGCCTGGTCCACGCGGTCCCGGTCCAACCATCCGCGCACCCGAGCGCCCCGGGTCGTCAACCGCAGCGGGGTCCGCGAGCGCGAGGCCTCCTCAATGGAGCGCTCCACCACCTCCTCCACCAGCGCGGTGAGGTCCACCCACTCGCGCCGCAGCTCCAGCCCGCCCGCCTTGAACAGGCCCACGTCCAGCACGTTCTCCACCAGCCGCGTCAGCCTGCGAGACTGGCGGGCAATCGCATCCAGGCGCTCCAGCAGGAAGCCCTGGCGAGAGTCACCCCGCAGGAGCCCCATCAACCCCTGCACGCGCAGGGTGATGGTGGCCAACGGCGTGCGCAGCTCGTGCGCCGCCACGGCGATGAAGTCCTCACGCACGGCGACGGCGTCGCGGGCCTCTTCCAACAGCCGCGCGTTCTCCAGCGCCATGGCGCACCTGCGCGCCACGTCCTCCGCCAGCACCTGCTCCCGCGTGCGCCGGCCCGTGCCCGAAAGCTCCATCGCCACCGCCAGCGCGCCCACCACCCGCCCGCGCACCTGCAATGGAACGAGCACCCCCGAGCCCTCCGCGCCGGTCCATTCGCTCACCCCTGTCGGCAACGGCGGGAACCTGCCTCGCAGCCCCACCTCGCGTCCTTGCGTCCACCCGGCCGCCGCCACCCGCTCCACCACGCCCTCCGCGTTCTGCAACCAGATGGCCGCGCCCGTCGCCAGCTCGGGCACGAGCAGCCGCGCCACCCGGGGCAGCGTGACGCTCCAATCGGGAGACTCGGCGAGCACCACGCCCACGTCGGCCAGCACGCGCTGCGCGGACTCCGCTCGCCGCCGCTCCGCCACCACGGCCGCCACCGTCAGCGCCGACAGGCTGAGCACCGCCAGGAACACCTGCACGGACAGGCCGCGCTCCGACGCTGACACGGGCAGCTCCCCGAAGGGCCCTCGACCCAGCCGCGTGTACTCCACCGCCACCATGCCCATCACCGCGGACGCGGTCGCCGCCCCTCGCGGGCCCAGCCGCAGCGCCGCGGCGATGACCAGGGGGAACGCGGCGTAGGGCAGCGTGGTGGCGATGGCCGCGGACCCCGCCGGGCCATCGATGTGGAAGACGAGCACGCCGACGAGCGCCACGGCGCCCATCATCAGGAAGGACTCTCCCAGGCGTCTCGGCGGAGAGGACGCGCGCGTCACCGGCCACCACGTCAGTATCAACGGCGCGACGAGCACCGTGCCCAGCGTGTCGCTGAGCCACCAGACAATCCACTCGCTCCTGAATGACGCCGAGCCCAGCCACAGCTCCGCGCCGAGCGCGCCCAGCGTGGCGCTCGGCAGCGCGCCCACCACTCCCCCGAGCAGCAACAACCCGGTGACATCCCCCACGTGGTGGAAGCGCACGGCCTGCCCCACCCAGCGCCGCATCAGCGCCGCGCTCAGCCAGGTGCGAAGCACGTTGCCCAGCGCCCAGGTCGCGGACAGGCCCCAGGGCAGGCCCTGGGACAGCACCGAGCCCAGCTCCGCGGCGAACACAGCGGCCAGCAAGGCGGGCCACATGCGCGTGGGGGAGCGCAGCAGGAACGCCAGCGTCAGCCCCGCGGGCAGCCAGAGGACCGCGCTGCTCAGGGGCGGGAACACGAAGTGGGAGCTGACGACCTTCAGGACCTCGAAGGACACCGCGAGCAGTACCGCGCGCTCCCAGGCGGCGCGCCCCAGCGTGAGTGCCATTCCGACCCCCACCGCAAGGTAAGCAGCCAGGGCGAGGAAGCGCGGCGCGGCCAGGGGAGCGGGAAGGCCCATGTTCGGACGACCGGGAGACCGGGAGACCGGACGACCGGGTGCAGGCGCCCGCGCCCCGTGCCCGCTAGAGTGCCTCCGCCCCGTGCCCTTCGCCTACTACGAGCAGCTCAGCCGCGAGCAGCAACGCATCTATCGGATGAGTGATGCGGTGACGGCCCTCCGGGTGAGGGAGCCCACGACGCTGCGCCCCCAGGTGGAGGCCGTGCGGCAGGCGCTGGCCTCCGGTGAGCGGGCTCCGCTGGAGCGCGCCACCGCGAAGCTGGGGAATGCGCTGTGTGAGCGACTGGATGTCGCCCCCGTCCTAGTGGAGGTGCTGGAGGTGCGCCCCTCGTCCGAGGAGGGCGAGCTGCACGGGCTCTACACCTGGGAGCCGGGGCGCAGACCTCGGCTCCAGGTCTGGATGCGCACCGCGAAGCAGGCGCGCGTGGTGGCCTTCCGCACGTACCTGCGCACCTTCCTGCATGAGCTGTGTCATCACCTGGACTTCCAGCTGCTGGAGCTGTCCCACTCGTTCCACACGGACGGCTTCTTCCAGCGCGAGTCCAGCCTCTTCCACCAGTTGGTCCCAGGCCCCGCGCCGCGCGGACCGAAGAAGCCCCCGCCAGGAGACCCGGGGGCGTAAGGGTGTGGCGGACGACACCCCACCCGGCGGACGACAGGTTTCTTGCACCCGCATGACAGAAGTGGGAACGCGCGCCGCGAGCGAGGCTAGATTCCGCCTCCCTATGGCGCATCTGACTGAAGACAAGAACTTCCGGCTCCCCACCACCGTTCGCCCCCAGCGCTACGCGGCCACGCTGACCCTGGACCTGGACGCGAAGTCCTTCTCCGGACAGCAGACCGTCGACGTGGAGCTGGCCGAGCCCACGCGCGAAATCATCCTCCACGCCATCGCCCTCCAGCTGGGCGACGTCACCTTCCGCTCGGGCAATGCCCAGCACAAGCCCGCGTCCATCCAGCCCGTCGCGGTGAGCGAGACGGTGGTGCTGCGCTTCGACGCGCCGCTGCCCAAGGGGCCGGCCACGCTGGAGCTCGGGTGGACGGGCCCCTTCACGGACGGCCTGCGCGGCCTGTACCTGGCGGGCAAGGTGGCGGCCACCCAGTTCGAGGCCGCCGACGCGCGCCGCGTCTTCCCCTGTTTCGACGAGCCCGCCTTCAAGGCGAAGTGGGCCCTCAGCGTGCGCGTGCCGCGGGGTCTCGCGGTGCTGGGCAACGGCCCCGTCATCAAGGAGGAGCAGGACGGCGCGCTGACGAAGGTGACGTTCCAGGAGACGGAGGTGCTCAGCAGCTACCTCATCGCGCTCGTCGTGGGCCCGCTGGTGGGCACGCCGGAGCAGCAGGTGGGCGGCGTGCCGGTGCGCACCTGGTCGCTGAAGGAGAAGGAGCACCTGACGCGCTTTGGCCAGGACGTGGCGCTGGCGGTGCTGCCCCGGCTCCAGGACTACTTCGGCCTGCCGTATGCCTTCACCAAGGTGGACCAGGTGGGCATCCCGGACTTCGAGGCGGGCGCGATGGAGAACGCCGGCCTGATTACCTACCGCGAAGTCACGCTGCTGCTGGACCCGGCCACCGCGCCCCTGTCCGTGCAGAAGCGCGTGGCGGAAGTGGTGACGCATGAGCTTGCGCACCAGTGGTTCGGCAACTGGGTCACCATGGTGTGGTGGGACGACCTCTGGCTCAACGAGGCGTTCGCCACGTGGATGGCCTTCAAGATTGTGGACCAGTGGAAGCCCGAGTGGCGCATGTGGCTGGACTTCGACTCGCACCGCACCAGCGCGCTGTACCTGGACGCGCTCAAGTCCACGCACCCCATCCACGGCGAGGTGCGCAACGCGGGCGAGGCCGGTGAGAGCTTCGACGCGATTACGTACGAGAAGGGCGGCGCGGTGCTGCGGATGATTGAGGGCTTCCTCGGGGAGGGCCCCTTCCGCGACGGCATCCGCCTGTACATGCGCAAGCACGCGCGCGCCAACGCGGTGAAGGAAGACCTCTGGAACGCGCTGGGCGAGGCGGCGAAGCAGCCGGTGGAGGAGCTGGCCACCGCGTGGGTGGGCCAGAGCGGCTTCCCCCTGGTGACGGCGCGCGTGGAGGGCCGCGAGGTGGCGCTGTCGCAGCAGCGCTTCTACTCCGAGCCCGGAGTGGAGAGCGGCGAGAAGTGGCCGGTGCCCATGGTGCTGCGCTACGAGGACGCCACCGGCGTGCGGGAGCAGCGGGTGCTCTTCCGCGACAAGCAGACCACCGTGAAGCTGGAGGGCTCAGGCGCGGTGAAGTGGCTGTGCGCCAACGCGGGCTCCACCGGCTTCTACCGCATGGCCTATGACAAGGCGTCGCTCGCGGGGCTGGCCACGAACCTCCAGGCCCTGGCGCCCTCGGAGCGCATCTCCCTCCTGGAGGACCAGTGGGCGCTGGTGCGCTCGGGCCGGGGCTCGGTGGCGGACCTGCTGGATTTGACCGCGCGCTTCGGGAACGAGGAGGACGACTCCGTCCTGGACGAGCTGGTGGGCAGGCTCGCGTACGTGGAGAGCCGGCTGGTGGACGGCGAGGACCAGGCGCGCATGCGCGCGTGGGTGGAGAAGCTGCTCAGCCCGGGCCTCAAGAAGCTGGGCTGGCAGGCGACGGCGGGCGAGACGGACCGGGTGAAGCTGCGGCGCTCCGCGCTGGTGCGCGCGGTGGGTGGCCTGGCACGCAGCCCGGAGGCGCTCGCCGAGGCCCGTCCTCGCGTGGCGCGCATGCTCCAGGGAGAGCGCGACGCGCTGGAGCCCAACCTGCTCGACGTCGCGGTGGCCATGGTGGCGCGCGCGGGGGACTCGGCCCTCTTCGACACGTTCCTCCAGAAGATGCCGAACGAGCCGGACCCTGCCACGCAGCGCCGCTACCTGATGGCGCTCACGACCTTCGAGGACCCGGCGCTGGCCGAGCGCGCGCAGGGGCTGTTCTTCTCCGACACGGTGAAGACGCAGGACGTGGCCAGCTTCGTGACGGGGCTGCTCGCCAACCGCACCGGCCGCGACGCGTGGTGGGCGCAGATGCGCAAGCAGTGGAAGGACGTCGTCGCGCGCACGGGAGGCGCGCCCATGCTGGTGCGGCGAATCGTGGAGTCGCTGGGCATGCTGCGCACGCGCGAGCAGTTTGAGGCGGTGAAGGCGCTGCTGAAGGACCAGCCGGTGAGCGACGCCAACCAGGCCACCGCGCAGACGCTGGAGCGGCTGTCCCAGGACGTGGAGCTGCTCGAGCGCTGCGGCCCGGAAGTCTCCGCGTGGCTGAAGCGCCAGGCCTGATGCACACCTCCTGAGAGGCTCTCGATGAAGACCACCTTGACGCCCTCCAGCCTCTCCAGCGCGCGCGAGTCCCTCCGGCGGGCCAACGCCGAGCTCGCGCGCGCCTACCCGGGGGACTCCCCGCGTCGTCAGCCGGTGCACGTCGTGTACGGCGGCGCCCACCTCTTCCGCGCGGAAGCGGCGCGGAAGCTGGGGAACCTGGCGCTGGGGGCCATGAAGGACTACGCGCCAGACGCGGCCGAGCTGGCCCACGGGCTGGGCTTGCCGCAGCGGGGCCGCTTCGCCCAGCGCGTCTACGAGCGCGTGCTGGACAAGCTCGCGCGCGAGCCGGTGGAGGACTACCGCATCGACTTCGAGGACGGCTATGGCCACCGTCCCGACGCGGAGGAGGACTCGCACGCCGTCAGCGCCGCCCAGGAGCTGGCCCAGGGACTGGCGCAGGGCTCGCTGCCGCCGTACGTGGGCATCCGGGTGAAGTCCTTCACCGAGGAGCTGTTCGAGCGGTCCTCGCGCACGCTGGACCTCTTCGTCACCACGCTGCTGGAGCACAGCGAAGGCAAGCTGCCGCCGTCCTTCGTCGTCACCCTGCCCAAGGTCTCCGCGCCCGAGCAGGTGGCCGCGCTCGCCCGCATCCTGGAGGTGCTGGAGACGGAGCACGGCCTGGCGCGCGGCGCCATGGGTCTGGAGCTGATGGTGGAGACGCCCCAGGCCCTCTTCGACAAGGAGGGGCGACTGCACCTGCCGGCGCTGGTGGCCGCGGGCGCGGGGCGGTGCTCCAGCGTGCACCTGGGGCTGTATGACTACACCGCCGCGCTCAGCGTCAGCGCCCACGTGCAGGGCATGCTGCACCCCGCCTGCGACTTCCTGAGGGATTTGGTGCAGGTCTCCCTCGCGGGCACCGGCATCCAGCTGTCCGACGGCGCGACGAACGTCATGCCCGTGCCGCCGAACAGGAAGCAGGGCGACGTGGCGCTGCTGCCCACGCAGCTGCGTGAGAACAGCGAGGCGGTGCAGCGGGTGTGGCAGCTCTCCTACCGCCACATCCGTCACTCGCTGGAGCGCGGCTGGTATCAGGGGTGGGACTTGCATCCCGCGCAGCTCCCCGTGCGCTACGCGGCCGTGTATGCCTTCTTCCTCGAAGGACTGGACACCGCCACCAAGCGCCTCAAGGCCTTCATGGAGAAGGCGGCGCAGGCGACGCTGGTGGGTGACGTGTTCGACGACGCGGCCACGGGCCAGGGTCTGCTCAACTTCTTCCTCCGGGGCCTGAGCTGCGGCGCGCTCAGCCAGGACGAAGCGCTGGCCACCGGCCTCACGCTGGAGGAACTGCGAAGCCGCTCCTTCCGCGCCATCGTCGAGTCACGTCGCGCCCGCGTCGCTTGAGTCGGGCGCTTCCGCGCCGGGAGGACTCAGCTCTCGGCGTCAGCCCGGGCCCGGCGGCGCATCCTCGTTCCCCGGAGGTGTGTCCCCTGTCCTGTCATTCGCCGCGCGATGCGCGCGCACCAGGGCCACGTCGATGGCCACCGCGCCGAGCAGGAAGAGCAACGGGCCCGCGCTCATCCCCAGGCCCAGCAGTCCCCACAGGGTGACGACGCCGGCCAGGATGTACGGGAGCATGGACGGCATGGCGTCACGCGCACGCGGCACGGCGGCCAGCAGCCCCAGGGACATGAGGGCCAGGACGATGAGCGGCGCACCGGGCCGGGCGCGTCCCGACTTCACGAAGAAGGTGGACGTGTTGGTGATGCCCGGCTTCCACGTGTACGGGCTCTCCGTGTACGTGTGGCCCGTGCTCCTGCCGTCCCTGTCCACCTCGTACACGAGCTTGTCGTCGTAGCCGTAGCCGCCCAGGGACGTGGACAGGTGCATCCCCGTGCCCCAGGAGAACAGCAGCGACAGCGCGCACACGGCGGCGCCCGCGCACACCCACTGCTTCAACCGAGAGGCCTCGGGTGAGGGCCGCAGCTCGGGAGCGGACGCGGAGGAGGCCTGGAACACGCGCCACTGCACGTAGCCCAGCACGACAGCGGCCCCTATCCAGACGAGCGGCACCAGTCCGAAGCCCAGGGACAGGAACGCGAAGGTGATGGCCAGCGCCGTGAAGAGGGGAAGGAAGGCCGGATGCGCGGCCACCTGGGCCAGCTTCTCCAGAGGCGGAGGAACGGGGCGGCCCGCGGCGCTCCACTCACGAGCGCCCAGGAGCACGCTGCCCGCGAGCATCGTCACGGACCACGGCAGGCCGATGCTCCCACCGAGGATGGGGAGCCCCGGCAGGAGCACGGCGGCGGCGACGAGCCCCGAGCCCAGCAACGGCAGCGAGCCTCCCGGCAGTCGCTCCCGCAGGCGAGGGTCCTCCAGAATCGACTGCACGGCGCGGCCCGCGGACTCGGCGGTGCGCCGGGCGGACTCGGCGGTCTCCTCGGAGATGAGCGGCTTGTCGAAGGACGACTTCACGTCGCGGCCACAGTGGGGGCACGTGGCGGTGCGCGCTTCGGGAAGGGGCTTGCGGCAGTGGGGACAAGACATGGGGGGCACGCTCACCAGAGCATGTCCTGGTCCTCGGTGACGCCGGGGACGTTGGAGAGCTGGAGCGTCTGGCCGCCCACCGTCACGGTGCCCTCGAAGAAGCCCACGGGTTGCGCGAAGTGGCTGATGATGAGGCGCAGGTTGCGCTCCTCGCGGTGGACGTAGAAGGGCTGGAAGCGCAGGTTCACCGCGCCATCCACCGTCGTCAGCTTCCACGGCGCGAGCAGGTTCTTGGCCTCGTACTCGAAGCGCGCGCGGGCCAGCGGGTACAGCCTGTCCCCCAGCCACAGCGCGTTCTCGTTGGCGTCGGCGTTGCTCTCGTTGAAGCCCTCGACGAGGTTGAGCCCCACGGGCGTCCCGTCGGCGAGCCGTCCCGCGGCGAAGGCCCAGCGCCAGGCCGTGTGCCGCGCCAGGTAGCCCTGCGTGTAGTCGATGCCGCCCACGCCTCCGTCCAGCCGGAAGCGCTTGCCGCCCGCCTCCAGGCTGCCGAAGGACAGCAGGCCGTTGCGCTTCATCGTGACATTCACGAGCCCGTCCCCCTGCACGGGCGCAATCACCGTCAGGGCGGGAGGGCCTCCCGCGACGAGCAGCTCGCCGGCCCACTGGAAGGTGTTGAGGCTGCCGGTGCGCACGCGGCTGACGTCCACCTCCACCTGGTAGCGCTCGTCCTCCTCGCCCCGGCGGATGGACAGCTTGCCGCCCAGCGTCCTGAAGGACGCGGCAAGGCCCGCGCCGGGCTTGTCTCCCAGGGACAGCATGGGGCCCGGAGCGCCCAGGAAGCTCACGTCGCACAGCGGCTTGCGCTCGTGCAGGTCCAACGCCACCGCGAAGGCGCTGGCCGAGTAGCCCAGGTCCACCACCGCGAAGAGGGCGGCCACCTCCGGCGTCGCGACGAAGGTGTAGTGCCACCGCTTTCGCTTGAGCAGGCGCGTGGTCCGGGCTGGAGCCCACCGTCCCAGCAGCTTGGGAAGGTCCACTTCGGGCAGCTCACCCTGGTACGTGCCGAATCGGGGCTCACCTTGCGCGGTGGCCACGGAGGCCGGCGCCAGGGGCAGGAGGGCTTCTCTCTCGGGCGTCATCCGCGCCCATTGGAAGCCAACCGCCGGCCGAAGTCACCCCGGCTCGGCGGGAATGGGCGGAGACCGACGCCTCGACGACATTGGCCGTGACTGTCGGTGTGCCTCTCTCAGCTCCGCCCGAAGATGATGCGCTCCTGGGAGAGCAGCCGCTGGGTGGCGGCCAGGGCCACGAGCGCCAGCGCGATGTTGGACACGATGGCGACGAGGAAGGGCACCGGCCCCAGCGACTCGCCTCGCATCACCTCGCCCGCGAGCAGCCCCTGTCCCAGCGCGGGCACCGCGAACATCCACGCCTTCACCTGTATCGGAGTCATCGCCATGAACGCCCCCGGCAGGGTGGGCAGCATGACCAGCAGGGACAGGTACGTCTGCGCTTCCTTGAAGGAGCGAGCATAGGTGGACACCCACATCTGGAGCGCGGCGGCGCCGAAGGCCAGCGGGAGAATCGCGACGGCCATGCTCAGGATGGCCGCCCCGTCGAAGCGCGCCTTCACCCCGACGTCCTCGAGCGGCAGCTGCCGCACCACGAGCGCGAAGACTCCCAGCGTCACCAGCGTGGAGACCATGGCGAAGCTGACGGTGGCCAGCCACTTGCCCAGGACGATGTCTCCGCGAGACGCGGGGTTGAGCAGCAGCGGCTCCAGCGAGCCCCGCTCACGCTCACCCGCCATGGTGTCGCTGGCCACCTGCAGCCCCCCCGTGAAGGCCATGATCATCAGGAAGAGGGGCACCATGTTGAGCATCAGCGCGGCGGCGCGCTCCGGCGTGGAGAGGTCCAGGTCCTCCACCAGCACGGGGCGGGCCAGCTCCGGAGCCACACCGCGAGCGATGAGCCGCTGGGTCGCCACCTGGCTCGAATAGAGCTCCAGGAGCCGCCGCGCGCGCTGCACGGTGGCGCGCGCGGACTGGCGCGAGCTGTCCACCACGAGGCTCACGTCGGCGGTGTGCCCGGCGGAGAACGACTTGCCGTAGTCCTCTGGGACTACGAGCACCAGGTCGAGCTTTCCCGCGCGGATGAGGCTCTCATGGTCCGCGGGAGCCTCCTTCAGCTCCGCGCCGTTGCGCGCCAGGAAGGCCATCAGGCTGGGCGCATGCTCGCGGCCGATGACGGGCACCTCCAGGATTTTGTCCTGCCGGGTCCAGGAGGAAATCAGGCTGAACAAAATCAGCGTCAGCACGGGCCCCATCATCCCTGTCAGCAGGGACGTGAGCACCGAGCGCCTGTCTCTCAGGTGGTCCTTCAACTCCTTGCGGAAGACCGTCGCAATCAAGCCCCTCATTGAACCAGCCCCTGCTCACTGCCGATGACGGTGACGAAGGCTTCCTCCAGGCTGTCCTTGCCGGTGCTCGCGCGCAGCGAGTCCGGGGTGCCGTCCGCCACCACGCGGCCATGCGCCACCACCACGACGCGCTCGCACAGCGCGGCCACCTCCTGCATGACGTGGCTGGAGAAGACGACGCAGCGCCCCTCGTCCTTCAGCCGCCGCAGCAGCGTGCGCACCGCGCGCGTGCTCATGACGTCCAGCCCGTTGGTGGGCTCGTCCAGGAGCACGTTGCGAGGCCCGTGCACCAGGGCGCGCGCCAGCGCCACCTTCACCCGCTCTCCCTGGCTGAAGCCCTCCGTGCGGCGGTCCGCGATGTCCTTCATGTCCAACAGGTCCACCAGCTCGTCCACGCGCTTGTCGAGCGCGGCGCCCGACAGGCCATGCAGCTCGCCGAAGTACCTCGCGTGCTCGCGGGCCGTCAGGCGCGGGTACAGGCCCCGCGCGTCCGGCAGCACGCCCAGCCCGCGACGGGCCTCCTCCGGACGCGTCACCACGTCCACGCCATCCACGCTGGCGCTGCCCTTGTCCGGCCGTACCAGCGTGTAGAGCATCCGCAGCGTCGTCGTCTTGCCCGCGCCGTTGGGGCCGAGCAGGCCCGTAATCATCCCGTCCTCGGCGGTGAAGGACACGTCCTCCACGGCTGTCACCGGACCGAAGCGCTTGTGCAGGTTCGTGGCTCGAATCATCAGGGCACGGGGCCAGCGAAAGAGGTGAAGACAGGGGGGCGGGTGAGGTTCGCGCCGCAAGCGGGCTTGAGCCCCTCCACGGCGCCGCTCGCCACCAACTGTTGCATCAGCGAGAGGGAACAGTCGGCGCCCAGCGTGTTGTGGCCCACGCCGGGCACCACCACGTGGAGCGAGCGCGACAGCGTGCGCTTGGCGTCCTCGGCCCACGAGGGCGGCGTCACCGGGTCCAGCTCTCCGGAGAGCAGGAGCGTGGGCACGTCCGACACCACCGGCTCGCGATAGCCCGCGGGCAGCGTGGCACGGGGCCAGTCCTGGCACAGGGAGAGCGTCTGCAGGCCGACGTCCGCGCCGAACCAGGTGCCCTTCGCCTCCGCCTCCACCTTCGCCCTGTCGAAAAAGGGCGCGTCCTCCGCGCACGTGACAGCGAAGTACAGTCCGTGGCTCATCCCGCGCCGCATGTCTTTGAGCAAGCCCATGGCCACCGCGGTGAACGCCCCCCAGTCGTCACGCGACGCCCGGTCGAGCATCAGCGGCACCAGCGAGGCGGCGTTCGCGTTGTACAACTGGCTGCGCAGCACGCCGAGGAAGGCCTGCCGCGACAGGACGAACTCCTCCGGCGCCCCCGTCAGCGGGTGCACCACCCGGATGGGCCGCGGCGTCTCCAGCTTCGAGAGCAGCGCCTCGGTGCGCGCGCGCAGCTCGGGATAGGCCTTCGCGCACGCCGCGTCCTGTTCGCAATGGGCGAGCAGCAGGTCCACCGCGAGCTGACCGTCTCGGGGCATGTACAGGGGCAGGTACATGCTCATCGGCGCCACCCCGTCGAGGATGGCCGTGCGCACCCGCTCGGGGTGCTGGCGCATGTACACCAGCGCCGCGCGCGTCCCGTAGGAGATGCCCCACAGGTTGAGCTTCTCGTAGCCCAGCGCCGCGCGCACCTCGTCCAGGTCGTCCATGGCCACGGGCGTGGTGTACTGGCGCACGTCCGCGTCCCAGCCCCCGAGGCACTTCTTCATCTGAGGGAGGCTCTGGCTGTCATCGAAGGCCGCCGACAAGTCCTCCCCCCCCGGGTCGCAGTCCAGCGGGTGTGAGTCGCCGGTGCCGCGCTGGTCCACCAGCAGGATGTCGCGGTGGCGGCGGATGCGCTCGACGGCGGGCAGGATGAACGCCATCCGCGAGGCCGCCTGCCCGGGCCCTCCCGCCAGGAGCACCAGCGGGTCGGGCTGGGGCTGGGCCGCCAGGGCGGGCACCACGACGACCCGCAGGGACAGCTTGCGGCCTGACTTCGCCACGCGGTCCTCGAAGACCTCATACGTCCCGCACTGCGCCTGGGGCGCCAGGCCCTCCAGCCGGCAGGGCTTCAGCGCGATGCGTGGCGTCTCGGCCGCCGAGGCACCGCCCCGGTTGCACGACACCAGCGTCAGCCCCAGCAGCCCCAGCGCCAGCGCGCGTAGGAACCCACGGGGAACACAAGTAGGCATGTGTGGCCTGACCTCCGTCAAAGTCGATTCCCTATGTAGAGTGCGGGCGTTGTACCGCATCCCAAGGATTATGCGCGCGAAGGGGTCTCCCCTCGCGAGCAAGCGCCCCTCCGTGAATCCCCGCCGCGAGGGGCCGTCTGGTGATACGCCCATGCCCACGATGAAACGCGCCGTCCTCGTTCTGGCTGCCCTCTGCTTCACCACGTTCAGCGGCTGCGCCTCCCTGCAGAAGACGCTGAAGGGGGTCTTCAAGAAGCCCACCCTCGTCTTCAAGAAGGCGCGGCTCTCCAGCGCGTCGCTCTCCGACGCCACCGTCGACCTCGTCTACGAGGTCAACAACCCCAACGGCTTCGGCCTGGAGCTGGCGAGCATCGACTACTCCTTCTTCGTCGAGGGCAAGCAGGTGGTGGCCGGCAAGCCCAAGAAGGGCCTGGACCTCAAGGCCAACGGCAAGAGCGAGCTCGTCTTCCCCGCCAACGTGAAGTTCGCGGACATCGCCCCCGTCGTGGAGACGTTCCTCAACAAGGACCGCGCGTTGTTCAAGGCCCAGGGCAGCGTCGGCGTGCAGACGCCCATCGGCGTGCTGAACTTCCCGCTCGAAAAAGAGGGCACCTTCGACGTGCCCAAGATTCCGCAGGTGTCCTTCCAGCCGCCCCGCATCACCAACATCGGCCTCACCAGCGCCACGGTGGAGTTCCCCCTCTCCATCACCAACCGCAACAGCTTCCCCCTGCCCGTCGCCGGAATCACGGGCGCGCTCAAGGTCGCCGGCGCGGATGTGGGGACGCTGTCCACCGGCAACCTGGGCATGCTCGACGGCAGCGGGACGAAGCAGGTGACGCTGCCGCTCACCATCAACTTCGCGCGCGCGGCCTCCGCGGCCGTGGCCCTGCGCTCGGGCGGCAACGCCAAGCTGAGCCTGGATGGAAAGTTGACCTCGGACACCCAGTCCGTGCCGCTCAACCTGAGCCAGCTCGTCAACATCGTGAAATAACGCCCGTCCGGGCAGCAGGCGGGCGGGATGCAACCTCGTGGTTGTCCCAGGGCGCCCTTGCCGTTACGGTTGGGCGCTCCTTGGGGACACACGCCATGCGCCGCATCCTCTTCAAGTCCAAGATTCACCGCGCGACGGTGACCCAGGCCGACCTCGATTACGAAGGCTCGGTCACCATCGACCAGAACCTCCTGCGTGCGGCGGACATCATCGCCAACGAGAAGGTGGCCATCTGGAACGTCACCCAGGGCACGCGTCTGGAGACGTACGCCCTGGAGGGCGAGCCCGGCAGCGGCGTCATCTGCATCAACGGCGCCGCCGCCCACCTCAACAAGCCCGGGGACCTGGTCATCATCGCCACGTTCGCGGAGGTCGAGGACGCCGAGGCCCGCGCCTGGAAGCCCACCGTCGTCTTCGTGGACGCCCAGAACCGCATCGTCCCGGGCCAGACGGAAGAGATTCCGGGGCCCGCTCGCCGGCTCGCCTGAGGGCAGCCGCCCTCTCGTCGCTTTCCCCTCCGCGCGCCTTTTGCCATGCTCGGCCCACCTTTATTAGAGGGGGGCCCATGGCCCCGGAGGAATCACCACGATGAGGCGGATGTGGGTGGGAGCCAGCGTGCTCGCGCTGGGACTCTCCGGTTGTTCCGCAGTGGGCTCTTTCCGGCCCAACCCCAATGACGAGGATCCGCTCTACGGAGCCATCCCCGTCGTCAAGGCACCCCAGCAGGTCCGCTGCGCGGCGCATGGGAAGTCGTCGGTGCGCTCCAGCTGCGACGAGGCGCTCTACCTGGCCACGGAGTACACCCGGCGACTGTCCGTGGGCGACGAAGTCTGCCTGGAGGGTGGCTACGGCGAGGAGCCGGGTTATGCCTGCAAGGCGCGCGCGGCCGTCATCGACACGTCTCCCAACCAGATAAAGCTGGAGGTGCGAGGAGCAAAGCCGGACTCGCGCTGGTTCAACGTGGAGATGCGGCACGCCTGGTACGAAGAAGGCGCGCTGGTGGACCTCTATCTCTCCGAGCGGGGTTATTAGAGGACGCGGGAAACCCGCCCCAAGAGGAGCGTCGACAATGGGCTTCTACGACAGCGTGGCCGAGCGGCTGGCCTTCATGAAGAAGCTGACGCCCGCGGAGCTGAAGAAGCTCGGCTCGGCGCGGCTGTCGGACATCGTTCTCCAGGAGACGAAGCGCGCCCGCGTGCGGGTGGCGGAGCTGGAGAAGCGCTACCCCCGCGCGGAGGTGCGGGAGCTGGCGCAGCGCCTGGTCGACGAGAAGAAGAACCTGGCCAGCATGGTGGGTGGGGTGAGCGGCGTCTTCGGACTCGTCGCGCTGCCGGCGGACCTGCTGTTCATGGCGTATCTGCAGATCATCCTGCTCACCGACCTGGCCACGCTCTACAAGGTCAACCTCAAGACGGAGCGCGCGCGGGGGGAGATGCTGGACTTGTTCGGCTACGCCAATGGTCTGGGCCCCATCCAGCGCTCCAGCCCCAAGGTGCTGGGGAAGCTGGCCGCGCTGATGCTGGAGAAGGGCGGCCTGCACACGCTGGGTCGCGCCATGCCGCTGGTGGCCGCGCCGATAACGGCCTACTTCAACAACCAGCACATCCAGCGCGTGGGCGAGCAGGCCGTGCGCTTCTACGAGGGCTTCGACAAGGCCCACGCCAAGGCCAAGGCCAGCCGCCACCAGCAGGCGAGCTGAAGCCCCCGGACCTTTCGGATCCACGGGTGCCTGGCGCCCGGATTAATTCAGCGGGTCCGATATGCCCTCTTCGCCTCTGCGTTCCCGTTCCCAGGCGGGGCGGAAGCCCCCATCCATGGCGGGCGACTGAATGAACTCCCAAGGGCCGGACCGGGAGCGGCGCTCGAAAAGGCGGAGGCACGAAGATGTCCGAGCTTTCGGCGGAAGTGCGTGTGCAGGTGGCGCGGTTGCGGAACCTGGTCATTGATGTGGCGCGCTGCGGCGCCCTCAGCAGCCCTCTGGGTGCCCTGCCTCACCAGGAGCTGGACCCGATGGAGGTACAGGCCATCTGGTGGTTGAAGGCGGAGAGCCTGCTGCCCGTCAACGTGCTCGCCGACCGCCTGGGGGGTATCGCCCTGCCTCGACTGAGCCGGCTGCTGGACCGCCTGGAGGACGCCAAGCTCGTCCAGCGCGAGCGCTCCGTGCGGCATGATCGCCGCCGCGTGCGAGTGCGCCTCACCGAGCAGGGCCGTGCCCTGGCGGAGCGCGCGGACACGGTGGTGCAGGAGCGGATGGCGCGCCTGTTGATGCCGCTGGGTGGGGAACAGCGCAGCGCGCTGATGGACCTGCTCGAGGGCTGGGTGGAGGCGCTGGGCTGCTGGAACCGCGCGGAGGAGCAGGCCGCCGAGGAGGCCGACGCGGAGAGTGCTCGCGCCACGCCTCACCCCCGCCTCGCCGCCGTCGAGGACGTAGGCGTCACCGCCAACGCGGCCTGACGGCTCGCGCTCCGGCGTGGGGGAACATCACGGAGTACGCTGGGGGCCCTCCTCATCCTGGAGTGGCCCCTGCGACCCGGCAACGCCTCCACGCCGCCCGACCTGCTCATCATCCTGACGGCGCGGCAGCGCCGGCTCCGCCACTGGCCTCAAGGCTGGGCGGAGCAGCACCTGCCCTCGTTCCAGCACCTCGCGCGCAACGGGCTGAGCTTCGAGCGGGCCTTCACCCACGCCTGCATGTGCTCGCCCAGTTGCTCCAGTCGCTGGAGCGGCGCGGCTTCACCGACAACACCCTCGTCGTCCGGCTCGTGGACCCCGACGAGCTGACGAACCTCGCCAACCCTCGGAACATCACCCGGACAGCAGGCACCAGCTCGTGAAGCTGAATGACGCCCTCATCCAGGTGATGCAGACGAACGGCACGACGCCCCCCGGCTTCACCTGGCCCCAGCAGCCCAGCGTCTGACGCCGGAGTGATTCGGCTCCAGGCACCGGACACGCCTGTGGAGCCGGCTCCAGGCTGAGCTCGCTGCCTTGACGGACGGCGACCCGCCGATGGCGGCTACGCGCCCGGCTCGCCCCGTAAATGCAACTTGATTACTTTTAGATATCGGTTGCATATTCGCGGGGCTCGCGAGCCTCACGCCCGTTGCTCCACCCCGGCAGTCCCACAAGGAGAAGTCTCTTGATGAAGCCCCAGTCCCTGCTCCAGAAGTCCCTGCTCGCCACCGGTGTCGTGCTCCTGCTCACCGGCTGCGGAGGCACCGCCCCCGTAGAGGAGGAAGTCACCGCCGACGAGCTGTCCGCCGAAGAGTCCGCGCTGCTCGGCCTGCTGCCCTCCTGCGAGGAGCCGGAGGAGCTGGCCGAAGTCGTGGAGCACGCCTGCATCCACGCGGAGCTGGGGCCCTTCGAGGCCGCCACCGCCGCCGCCCTGGGCGCGCCCGTGCTGGTGGACGTCAGCACGCCTCACACCGCGTACAACCTCACCCTCCCGTGGAGCACGAACTCCTGGGGCTGGGCGGGCCGCGTGTCCTTCCTCCCCGACGAGTCCGGTGAGTTCGCCTTCCTGCTGTCGCGCCACCGCGGCCTGCGCATCTACGACGCGGCGACGGGCCTCGAAGTCGCTCGCGAGTGCCGCTACCAGGTCCCCACCGACGTGTGCGGCGCGCTGAAGACGGCCATCGTCGCGGACCTGGAAGCCGACACCGAGTACTACCTGGAGTTCCGCTCCATCCTGAGCCGCAACGCTGCCTTCTCGCTCGTCATCGAGGAGGCCGGGCACCACCACGAGGAGTAGTCCTCGTCGTCTCTCCACCCGAGCGGGTGCCCGGAGCGCTCCGGGCATTCCGCCCCGAGCCACGTCGTCCACGCCACTCCCGCCATCCCATGTCTCTCAATGACGCCCTCCTCTCGCCTCCCCATGGAGCGCTCCCGCATGCGATTGAACCTCCGTGCCCTTCTGGCCTCGTGCGCCGTGGCGGTCTCCGCCTGCGATGGTGGCGAGACGCCCCCGAACGTCGAGCCCGAGCCGCAAGACCCGTGCGCTCCCAATGGCCACATCCACCGTGAGGCCGAGGGCGACTGGTGTCACTGCAACAAGGGCCACATCGCCGCGTCCGAAGGCCTCGCCTGTGTCGTGGACCCCGACTACGTCCCCAGCGACGGCTTCGACTTCGGCGACGACGGGGAACATGCCTGCTGGCACGTCGCGCACGGCCCCTACGTCACCGTGACGGCCACCACCAGTCGCAATCCACGCGCGGACGACTTCCACACGCACTACACCGTGAAGCTCCGCGAAGAGAACGGCCAGTACACGGGCACCTTCAGCTACAAGGCCTTCGCCAGCGGTGACTTCGTCGTCTACCTCAGCACGCCCGACGTGCCCGTCACCTTCGTAGAGACAGCCATCCAGACGCAGCTCACCCCGGCGGGAACGAAGCCCACGGGCGACTTCTGCTCGGGCCTCAGACACATGGTCGGCTACGAGCTGACAGACCGCGTCCAGTACACCGTCACCCTCGGCCCCACCTCGCTCTCCGAGGTCGGCATGGTCATCGAGCACCTCGAATAGCCATGCACGCCCGTCCAAGGAAAACGTCCGCCTCGTTATTGCAACTCAATTACATTTAAGACATGAATGCCCGCGCCGTGGAGTGGCGGTGGACGCCAGCTTCGGTGCCCGCGCGTCGCGCCCGGCGTTTGAAAGGAACCCCACAATGAAGATGCTGAAGCAGACCCTTTGCGGTGCATTGCTCGGGCTGTCGCTGGCGGCCTGCGGCCCCATGGATGAGCCGGAGCAGGAGTCGATGGGCCAGGCGGAGGCGCCGCTGGAGGCGGGCTGCGTGTCGGTGGACGACACGCTGATGACGACCCACGCCTGCACCCACTCGAACAACAGCGGTGACAACGTGAACGTGACGGCCAGCGCCACGCGCATCGCCACCGCGCCGGACATCAGCACGACCCACAAGCAGTACACGCTGTCGCTGCCGTCGGGCGCCGAGGGCTCGGTGACCTTCACGCCCGGCGCCGTGTCGGGCCTTGGCGTGGAGTCCATCGCGTTCTACCTGACGCAGAACGTGGCCTTCACGGTGGTGGACACCACCACCAGCGCCACGGTGTCGGCGCTCATCAGCGAGTCCGTCGCCGAGGCGTCCTGCGCGCTGACGCAGGCCCGTGTGTATGACCTGGTCCCCGGTCGCGAGTACATCCTCGCCACGGGCCCCGCGACGGGGAACCAGGTCCGCATCGTCCACGAGAACCTCTACGACAACCGGGACCGCTTCTACCGGGACCAGGACGGCGACGGGTACGGCACCAACACGCCCGTGTACCGGTACGCCTGCGAGGCGCCCGCCGGCTACGTGAAGCAGCGGTTCGACTGCGACGACACGAACCCCGCCATCTTCAACTGCTGAGCCTCCCCCTGTAGCCCAGGCCCACCGTGGCCCCTCCAGCGGGGCGCCCTCTGTGTTCGAGGGCGCCCCGCGCTTCACCCGTCCGTCCCAGCTTCTCCCGCGAGGAAACACCCGACATGCGTCTGTCCCACGTCGCCGCCCTGCTCTCCACCTGCGCTGTCCTGACCCTGACGGGCTGCGACAACGACGACCCCATCACCCCGAGCCCCGATGCGGGCCCCCCGACGGATGCGGGCCCGGACGCCGGTCCTCCACCCGACGCGGGTCCTTCACCGGACGCGGGCCCTTCACCGGATGCGGGAGGCGACACCACGAAGCCCCACGTCACCGCGTCCAACCCCGAGGAGGGCGCGACGAACGTGCTGCCCGTGCAGACCTACAAGGTGGACACGACGAACACGAGCCTGCGGCGGCTCATCAGCGTCTCCTTCAGCGAGCCCATGGACCCCACCGCCGCGCAGGTGACGCTGTTGGACGTGAGCACGCCCGCCAACGCCGCTCGAGTCCTCACCGGCACCTGGTCCGAGGACGCGCTGACCTTGTCGCTCTCCATTCCGCGTCCGGAGTCCGACCTGCCGCCGCTGGAGGAGGACAACCGCTACTCGCTGGACCTCACGTCGCTGCGGGATGTCGCGGGCAATGCGCTGGACACGGCGCACGCGGGACTCGGTGATGGCCGGCTGGACTTCACCACGGGAGAGCGGGACCGCGTCACGGAGCATGCCTGTGGCCACGCGCTGCTGGAGGCTCCCGCGGCAGTGAGGGCAGGCGCATCTCCGACGACGATGTATCCCGCGACGGACTCACCTCACGAGTTCTACGAACTGACGCTGCCGGCGAGCGGGACGTCGTTCCTCGGCTACTCGGAGGTCGTCTCCGCGGAGCGCGACACGCCGGTCATCATGTACCTGAGCCACGATGTCCCCGTGGTGATTCACGACGTGACGGAGAGCGAGACGGTGATTGCCTCCACCGTGACGCCAGCGCCACAAGTGTGCCTCCCCGCGATTACCCACACGCTGAAGTTCACCGCGCCCGCCGGAGACCGCTTCCTGCGCCTCACCTACGGACCGACGCCGCTGGAGAAGTTCACCTTCGTCTTCGAGCGCTACTGACGGGACATGGAAGCTCACTCCGTGCGCTTGCGCTTGCGCGACATGATGCGACTCAGGGCCACCTCGGTGATGCCCAGGTAGGCCGCCACGTCGCGCTGTGGCACGCGCCCGCGCAGGTGCGGGTGCTCCGCCCAGAAGGTGTCCAGCCGCTCCTCGGCGGACAGCTCCAGGAACTCCTGCTCCCGCTTCTCCTTGAGCAGGAAGTGCCGCTCGGCGACGCGGCGCGCCACGCGCACCCAGCAGGCGTGGCCCTCTTCCAGCGTCTGGAAGTCCTGCGTCCGGAACACCAGCACCCGTGCGGGCTCCAGCGCTTCAATGGACGTCATCGACGCCACGCGTTGGAGCATCTCCGCGTAGGCGCCCAGGAGTTCACCCTCCGCGCGGAAGGCCTTCACCGTCTCGCCGCCTCGCGCCGACACGCGCACCAGCCGGAATACGCCCTGGAGCACCACCGCGAAGCGGTCCGCCGCGTCACCGGGGCGCAGGAAGTGGGCCTTGCGCTCCACCGCCTGCTCTCTCGCGAGCGACTCGGCCCGCTCCCACTCACTCTCGGGAATGGGACCGAGCGGGGCGAGCTGCTCGTAGAGCTTCGGGAATCTCACGGGGACAGGGGCGGAGGTTAACCCAGGTTAAGGCGGCAATCGAGCCGGGCGCCGTACACCAGGGGCATGTCCATCAACGTCTACGCGATTGCCACACCCTTCGTCATCGCCCTGGCGCTGGGCGAGTTCGTCTACTGCGTGGCGAGGCGCAACGGCTACTACAGCTTCCAGGACTCCATCGCGAGCGTGGGCACCGCCGTCCTGAACCAGTGCGTCAACGTGGCGGTGGCGCTCTTGATGCTGCCCCTCTTCACGATGCTGGGGCAGCTCGCGCCCTGGAAGCTCGACGTCGCGTCACCGTGGGCGCTGCTCGGTCTCTTCCTGGGAGTCGACTTCCTCTTCTACTGGTTCCACCGCTTCGGACACCGCACCAACATCGGCTGGGCGGCGCACTCACCACACCACTCCACCGAGGAGCTCAACTACGCGGTGGCCCTGCGGGCCAGCGTCACGCAGCGCATCTTCTCGTTCCTGTTCTACTGGCCGCTCGTCATCGTCGGCTTCTCGCCCGAGGCGGTGCTGGCCATGGTGGCCTTCCACCTGGTGCTCCAGTTCATCCCGCACACGCGCGTCATTCCCAAGCTGCCCCGGTGGATTGAGTCCTGGCTCAACACGCCCTCGCACCACCGCGTGCACCACGCGCGCAACGACATCTACATCGACAAGAACTACGCGGGCTTCCTCATCATCTGGGACAAGATGTTCGGCACCTACGCCGACGAGACGGAGGAGTGCTCCTACGGCGTCACCACCCCGCCGAACACCTGGGACCCCACCGTCATCAACTTCCAGTTCTGGGGGAAGCTCGTCAGTGACGCGGTGAAGACGCGCAGCTGGTGGGACCGGCTGCGCCTCTGGGTGATGCCCACCGGCTGGCGCCCCGCCGACCTTCCTGCTCGCGAGGCGACCTCGTGGAAGCGCGAGGGCCAGGAGGTGAAGTTCCAGTCCACCGAGCTGCCCAACATCCGCGGCTACCTCGTCTTCCAGATGATTGCGTCCATGCCCTTCATGCTCCTGGTCAGCCACCACGCCTCGCCGCTGGTGGGTTGGCAGAAGCTGATGCTCAGCGTCCTGTTCTGGGGCATGGCGACCGCCTGGGGCGGGATGATGGAGTCCAAGCGCTGGGGCCTGCCGCTGGAGATTGCTCGCGTGTTCGCCATGGGCGGCGCCGTGACGCTGTGGCTCTTCCAGGCGAACGCGCCGCTGTCGTGGCGAGCCCTCACCGTGGGCTGGCTCGCCGTCACCCTCGTGTGGATCAGCGTCGCGCGCGCGAGCAGCAGGAGTCCCGCGCCCGTGGCACGCGGCCTGAGCTGAGCCGCTCAGTCGGACCCGGGCTCCCAGGCGCCCGAGAAGGCCGTGAAGCGCCGCGCGTTGACGGACAGCGCGCGGTGCACCTGCGTCTCGGGAGAGATTTCCACTGGACCGCCGTCAGCGGGGAGCGTCAGCCGGTCGAAGTGGGCGCCTTCGAACCACCGATGAGGGCGAGCCTCCACGACGAAGAGTCCGTCGTCATCCAGGTCCGCTTCGATGGGGACGAAGTCCACGCGCTGGAGCTCCACGGGCGGTGGGAAGTCGAGCGCCACCCGGAAGGGAACTCGCGCTTCTCCTCGGAAGGCCGTGCCCGCCATCAACACCGAGTGGCCCTGGAGCGGGGCCGCCTCTTCACCGAGCGCCCGCGACGGAGGCTGGAGCAGCAGCGAGAAGGAGCGCACCCGGCCCGCGATTCCCGGTGCGCGCCCCAGCACCTGGGCCTCGCCCCCGGAGAGCAGGTCGAACACCACCTCGCGGTCCCACTCCCCCAGCACCGTCCCGCCCGAGAAGAAGTCGCCGTCATGGGCATGGGCCGAGGGCACGAGCACGTCCAGCAGTGACTTGAGGACGCGTCGCGTCTGCTGCTGGAGCGGAGATGGGTGCTCGAAGAGGTAGATGGGCCCGAGCACCATCCGCGCCGAGTCGAGCCGCACGCTCCACCCCGTGTCGGTGGTGAACTCGCCCACGCGTGAGGCCTCGGGCGCGAGCGCGGTGCGCAAGCCCATGCGGAACACGATGCCTCGCCCGCCGGTGCCGGACAGGCCACACGCCGAGCCACCACCGACGAGCGCGGCGCCCATGAACAGCATGAAGGCGCGACGAGAGCTACGAAGCACCCGTGACATGGGACTCCTCTCCTCGATGCAGCGAGGCACCGCACCGTGCCAGGGTTGGTGCCGTTCGCGACGAAGCGACCCTTTCGGGCGGATGGGACAAGCGCCTCATGGAGCGTCCTCCTCGAAGTCCAGGTACAGCGTGAGGGTGCCTCGGAAGGTGCGCGGGGCTCCGGCGGAGAAGTGGCGCGTGGCCATCAGGGACGCGGGTGCATCGGGGCCCCGGAAGTTGGAGACGTAGTTGAGCTCCGTCTCACGCCAGCGCGCATCCAGCACGTTCTCCACGGACACGCCCAGCTCCATCCAGTCCCAGCGCGCGCGAGTGCCCACGTCGAAGAGGAACACCGGCTCGCTGTAGCGATTGAGCGGCAGAGGCCGAGGCCCGACCGCGCTGTGCCCCAGCGCCACGCTCCACCCGAGCCGCTCACTGCCCACGGTGACGTGGCCTCGCACCGAGGCATCCACCCGGCCCAGCAGCGCGGGGATGTACGGCATCACCGCGCCGTCCCACAGCTTCCACGAGGAGGCCCCCGGCACGGGCAACGTCGCACGAGCCCAGGCCACCGAGGCCTGCGCATCGAGCCAGTCGGCCCACTGCAACCGCCCCGTGGCGAAGGCGCCCAGTCGCTGTGAAGCGCCGATGGGCTGGTTGCGTCCGAGCCTCTCGTCGAAGACGAAGTCTTGAGACACGCGCGTGGCGAAGACCGCGCCCCGTGCCTCCAGCGAGTACGGCCGCGCCTCGCCCTCCCGCTTCCAACCCAGCCCCGTCTCTCCCGAGGCGACCCGCGCATACGGCGCCAGCTCCGCGTCCGACAGCGCGGCGGCGTCACTGGAGCGCGCGCCCAGCCCCGCGCTCGTCAACCACGTGAGCCGAGGTGACAGCTTCACCTCCGCGCTGGCGCGGGGACTCGCGAAGAAGCCATAGGCGTCCAGGGACTCCTCGGGGATGCGCGGCCCGTCGCGGTCCACGGCGGGACGGTTCAGGTCCTCCACGCCGAACAGGAACGTGTCCAACCGCACGCCGACCCGCAGGGCCAGCCAGTCGAGCGGCTGCACGCGCAGGGACGCATATCCGCCCAGGTTCGTGGTGCGCACCTGGTTGTCGAACATGGTGGAGTACGGCGCGCCTCCGCTGTCCCGCAGTCGTCGGGAGCGCGTGCGGACATCGTCGTAGCGGGCCACGTAGCCCAGCTCCAGCGGACGCGACTGTCCCAGCAGGGTGAGCCCCGGGATGTAGCGCCCGCGCAGCCCCAGGGTGCTGCCCCGGTAGTAGCCCTCCGTGCCGTCTCCGCGCTGCGCGTCCTCGCCCGGCGGCGTGTCCTGGATGAAGCCCGTGAAGTTGTCGCGGATGCGCGTCTGCCGCAGCACCACATAGCCCTGCTGCACCATCCTGCCGCCGCGCTTGAGCCGCGACTGGAGCTCCGCGGAGACGAGGTGCCGCTGGCTCGCGCCGCCCTGGTTCTCGTCATAGAAGCAGAAGAACTGCGAGTCCGCGTCCGCCGCGCACGGCAACCGCGCGTCCACCACGTCCGTCTCCCGCACCACGCCCGCAGACGCGAACCGGGCCCCATAGCTGGCCCCGAGCAGGCGCAGCCGCGTGTCGTCCCCCAGCCGCAGCTCCACCTGCGCCATGGCGGTCGCATTGGCGAAGGAGCGATTCGGTCCGAAGCCCTGCCCCTGTCGCAGCAGCAGCCCCACGAAGGTGGCTTCAGTGGACTCGGGCGGGCCCCAGACGAGCGCGAGCCGACGCGAGGCGAAGCTGCCGTAGCTGGCCGACGCGGTGAGCCCGCGACGCGCGAGGCCGAGCTGGTACTCCACCGTGCCCGCCACGCCGAAGTCGCCTTGCGAGGCGTCATAGGGCCCCTCGGTGACGCGCAGCGAGTCCACCAACTCCGGGATGATGAAGTACGTGTCCGCGTACCCGTGCCCGTGGGCATGGGAGACCTCATTGAGGGGCACGCCGTTGAGGCGCATCTCCACGTCCTTGCCCTCGCCCGCGTCGAAGCCTCGGATGAACACCGTCTCCGCGTGGCCCTCGCCGCCGTGATTGGCCAGCATGACTCCGGGCGCGAGCAACATCAGGTCGGACGCGGAGTTGCGCGGGACGTCCGCGAGCTGCCCCACCTCGATGTGGAAGTCCCCCACCGCGACGGGCGGCGGCGCCTCGGCCACGCCTCGGACCGTGGTGGAGAACCCTCCAGCGGACGGCTTCGACGCCTCGGGAACATCCAACGGTGACGACTCCCAGGTCGCCCCACCCGCGGGCTCGGTCGACACTGGCGCCGACAACATCGCTCCCGTCTCCCCGTGCGACGTGTCCCCGGTGGCGGCTCGCACGGACTCGGACCCCGACGGCGCCGCTGCCGCCCCCTCAGCCAGCGCCTCGCCTGCTCGCGCGGGGGCGAACTGGACCGGCACCTCCACCTGCACCTCCAGCGGCACTCCACCTCGCCGCGCCGGCTCGAACCGCCAGCGCACCGCCGCGCCCATCGCCGCCCGGTCGAACACCGGGCCCGCCGACTCACGCACCTCCACCCGAGACACCGCGCCCACGTCGTCAATCGTGAGCCGCAACAGCACCGTCGCCGGGCGCTCCAGCACCGATGCATCCCCGGGCATCAGCGGCGCCGCCGCCTCCACGGGCACGGGCGGCGAGATGGGCGGCTCCTCCAACGCCCCCACCGCACACAACACCAGCATCGCAATCCACACGGCGAGGACCTCACTCCTGGGTTCGGCGGCACCCCAAGACACCTCGCCACCGGAACGTCGACAGCCGGGAGATACAACACGGCCTGCTTGAATTGCAACTTAGTTGCATATACATAAGAGAAACATGAACCTGACCTCAAGCGTCCCTGGCCTCTGCGCGCTGCTGGCGCTGACACTGGTGCTCCCGGCCTGTGACTCCGTGGCTCCGGGAGACGTGCGCGTGACGATGAGCGGTGGAGACGGCACCCAGCGGGGCCTGCCGGACACGCTCTTCCAGGACGGCTGGTCCGTGCAGTTCACCAAGTACCTCGTGTCGCTCGGGGACTTCACCCTGACGTCCGCTTCGGGCGAGGTGCAGGCCAGCCGCCGCCACGTGCTGGTGGACGTGCAGAAGGGCGACATCCCGCTGACGGAGCTGACGGGCCTGCCGGCGGGCCGCTGGAACGTGGGCTTCCACGTGAGCCCGCCCCGCGAAGACACGGAGCTGGCGGACGGCCAGGTCTCCGCCGTGGACCTGGCGATGATGCGCGAGCGCGGCTTCAGCTACTGGGTGGAGGGGCGCGCGGTGAAGGCGGGGGTGGGCATCTTCGACTTCCGCATGGGCTTCCCCGTGCAGGCACGCATGGTGGACTGCATCAACGGGGTGGATGGCACCCAGGGCATCATCGTCCCGGAGGGCTCACGCGCGGACGTGGAGGTCACCATCCACGCCGAACACATGTTCTACGACAGGCTCGGCACCCACAAAGGCGTGCAGCTGCGCTTCGACGCGCTCGCCGCCACGGCCAACCCGGAGCGTCTCATCACCCCCGAGGGCCTCGCCTCACAGCAGCTCACCGACTTGAAGGATGCCCAAGGTCTTGAACTGCGCGACGCAGCGGGTCAGCCGGTGGTGTATCTGCCCGGAGCGCATGATGTGCGCACGCTGCAGGAGTTCGTCACCCAGAGCATCGTCGACCAGGCCCACCTCAACGGTGGAGGTGTCTGCACGGTCGCCAAATGACAGGTCGACCCGAGGACACCCCACCCCCGCTGGACTTGGCGGGCCTGCCGCCGCTAGGAAAGTCACATGGACTCTCCTCCGCACCTGCAGGCCCGTATGGCCCTGTGTCGTCCCGAGCACCTGGTGCTCGATTTGTTCGTGCAGAGCCTCCGCGAAAGCATCGCCCAGCGGATGGGTCAGAACCTGGCACGGGCCGCCGGAGCGCCGCCCATCCCCAGCGTCCCCGCGCGCGGCGCCCCCTCGCACCGCCCCGCCCGCGAGTACCTGGAGCTGCTCCACGAGGGCGCCAGCTCCGTGGAGCGCGCGCTGGGCGAGGACTACTCCAAAGCCGTGGAGCAGCTGTCCTTCACCGCCGCGGGCCACGTCTTCTCCGCCCCCGTGGGCGCCATGGTGATGGCCATCACCGGCGAGGACCCGCACCGAGGCCTGTCGATGAGCGCGGGCCTCGCGGGCGCCACCAGCACCTTCGGCGAGCGGGAGTACGAGCGCGTCTCCGACACCACCGCGCGCCTGCGCTTCAAGGACGAGTTCTTCGGCCCCGCGTGGTGCAGTGGCCTGGTGCGCAGTGGCCTGCTCCAGACGAACCCGGAGCGGCGCTTCCGCGTGGAGCTGGAGTCCGGCGAGCCGCCCTTCAAGGACTTCTCGCTGCTCATCCACTGGTAGCCCCCTCTCTTCCGAGGGAGCCGCCGACCGGCCGGAAGCACCGCGAGACGCTTCCGGCCAGCGGCGCGGACAGGCCCAAGGCCCGCCCGCCGAGGACCGACTCAGGCCTTGGGCGCTTCCTTGCCTTCCTTGCTCCGGCGCTCCTCGACTTCCTTCTTCACCTGCTCCATGTCGAGTGCGCGGACCTGGCGGACCAGGTCCTCCAGCGCGGCGGCGGGAAGCGCGCCAGCCTGCTCGAAGAGCAGGATGCCGTCACGAAACACCATCAGCGTGGGGATGGAGCGAATCTCGAACGCTCCGGACAGCTCCGGCTGCGCCTCGGTATCAATCTTCCCGAAGACGATGTCCGCATGCTTGCCGGACGCCGATTCGAACGTGGGCGCGAAGATGCGGCACGGGCCGCACCACGACGCCCACCAGTCCAGGATGACGATGCCATCCTTGCCGACTGTTTCCTTGAAGTTGTCCTTGGTGATTGTCACCGTCGCCATGACGGCCCTCGTTTCTCCCCGCCTGGGCGGAGCGTGACTTCAGCGGACTTCCAACAGCTCCACCTCGAACAGCAGGGTGGCGTTGGGCGGAATGACTCCACCGGCGCCGCGGGAGCCGTAGCCCAGCTCGGGCGGAATCGTGAGCTTGCGCACGCCGCCAATCTTCATCCCGGCGACACCCTGGTCCCAGCCCTGGATGACCTGGCCCGCACCCAGCTTGAAGGTGAAGCCCGGACCCGGCCGGTCCCGGCTGCTGTCGAACTTCGTGCCGTTCGTCAGCGTCCCCACGTAATGCACGGTGACCGACTTGCCGGAGGTGGCCTCCGTGCCAGTTCCCACCTTCACGTCTTCGATACCCAGGCCCATTCCTTCTCCTGTTGCAGTAGAAGGTTCCACCTTAACTCGCCGCCCCCCGGGGCGCCGCACTGGAAAGCACAGTGGCGCGGGCCCGTTGGCTACCGGGCACCGCGCCACCGACTCACGCCAGGCGTGAAGGCTTCATCCGGCCTGCGTCAGAACGTACCACCCACGCTGACCACGCCCTGGTAGCTACCCCCGCCGTCGAAGTCGCCGCCACCGGACTCGATGCCAGGGGCGAACTCCTTGTCGAACAGGAAGTTGTAGTTGGCGCGAGCGTCCACCGTGAAGTTGCCCACGTGGCCGCGCAGGCCCACGCCCGCGGGCACGTTGCCCACGGTGTCATCCCGATATCCCAGCGACTGGCCGCCACGGAAGTTGTAGTCGCTGATACCGATGCCGCCCAGCAGGTACGGCTGCCATGCGGTGGGGGCCAGACCCAGCGTCGCCACCGCCGTGCCGCCGTTGCGCACGAGGTCAGGACCGTCCGTGTCGATTTCGCCGCGCTTCGAATCGATGTCGTTCAGCGCGCCGGTGTAGCCCAGCTCGATGCCGAACACCTTGGACGGCCGGATGGCCGCCGTCACGCCCGCGGTGGGGCCCGGGTTGATCTGCGGTGCCAGCGCGCCGGTGTAACCCTCCACACCACCGCCGACCATCAGGCTCAGCCCCTTCATGTCGTGCTTGTCCTTCTTCTTCACCTCGAGCGGCTCGATGGGCTCCGCGGCTTCAGCCGACGGACGGAAGTCCGAAGGCGGAGGCGCCGCGACACCACTGCCACCAAAGGCATCGTCCTGCGGCTCGGCCGGGTAGGACTCGGAGCGAGGCTCCACGGCGGGAGCCGCATCCGGACGCGGCTGCGGCGAGGACTGCGGCGGCGGCGCCTGCAGGCCCTGGATGTCCTGCTGACCCGTGGAACCACTGCCACCCGTGCCCTGCTGGGAGGCATCCTGGTTCACCGGCTCGCAGCGCAGCGGCATGTTCATCCGCAGTTCACCTTCCGCGGGGGGAACGGCCTGACTGCTGCTGGACGAGTCATCCTGCCCGCTCTGTCCACTGCCACCGATGCCCGAGCTGTCATCCGCGCCCATGGAGTCGGGCACGGGCTCGGTCTCGATGATGACGTCTTCCTCCTGATACAAGTCATCCGCGGAGGAGTCCTGCGCTTGAGCCAGCAGCACGCCCTTCCCAGTGCTGTCCGTGCTCGCCCTGGGTGGTGGGCAGTCGCCGTCTGAAGCCAATGCCGAGGTGCTGTAAAGGAGCGCCCCGATGGCGCCTGCCAGAATTTTCGCTTTCATCCAACCCTCCGTGCGTCGAGTGGCTGACATGAAGGTTGTTGGCGAGGCCACATCCGGCAAGGCACACCTGGGTGGAGATCACCCAAGCGTGCCTCCTCGCTGAGCAGGCGGCCGGGCGTGGAGCCCGGGCGACACGGTTGCACGAGCAGGCCTACTTCTCGCGCATCCACTCCGAGCCGGTGACGACGGGCAGTTGGAGCGCGCGCTCCCGGTCCAGGTCGAGGTTGCCGACGTGGAGCGACAGCGGAGACTGCACCCACTTGTAGATGGACTGGGTGAAGAGGCGGACGAACTTGTCCACGGAGCCGCGCAGCCTCGAGGCCTCCACCTCCGGGAACATGGGCGTCAGCGCCTGGAGCATCTCCGCGGGCGTGAGCTTCTCGCTCGCGAACAGGTAGAAGCACGCGTCCAGGATGGGGAAGGGCATCAGCTCCTCCTCCCCCACCTGGTTGTGCGCCAGCTCCGGCCCCGCGGGCTTGGCGAGCACCTTGCGGATGCCCTCGTAGCCGGTGACGTCCTGGAGGTAGTCCAAGAGGTACATCACCACCGTCTTGGGCAGGTTGGAGATGACGGCGAGCGCGCCCATCAAATCTCCGCCGATGGTGGTGTAGCCCACGGACTTCTCGCTCATGTTGCCCGTCTGGAGGAACAGGCCGCCGCAGGAGTTGCTCCAGTTCCACATGCGCTGGGCGCGCAGGCGGGCCTGGATGTTCTGCTCGGTAATCGGCGTGACGGGGGTGCCGTTCAGCATCTTCGCGGCCACGTCGCGCTCGCGCTCGAAGGCCTCGTCGATGGAGACAATCTGGAAGGACACGCCCAGCTCGCGCGCAATCGTCTCCGCCGCGTCGCGGGTGGAGTCGCTGGAGTAGCGACTGGGCATGTAGAACGCCTGGATGAGCGAGCCCGGGTTGTCCGGCCGCGCGCGCTTCGCGTAGCGGTGGGCGATGAGCAGCGTCAACAGCGAGTCACGTCCACCGGACAGGGCGATGCCCAGCACCTTGAAGGCGCGCGTCTTCTCGAAGTAGTCGCCCACGCCCAGGGAGAGCGCATCCAGGATGTCCTCGCACAGCGCCTCGCGCGCGGGGCGCCGCTTGTCCGGAGGAGGAAGGAAGAAGCTGCGGTGCGAGGGCACGGGGTACGTCAGCGTCTCGCGCCGCGTGCGCACCGCCTCCGTGCAGTCCAGCACCGGGGTGCCCTGGCCGCCGGTGGTCAGCCACGCCTCGCGGTCCACGCGCCACGTGGTGGCTTCGCCGCGCAGGCGCAGGGTGCGGTCCAGGTCGACCACGGCCGAGGCGAAGCCCTCCTGGAAGCGCGGCGTCTCCATGACGTGGCGGCCGTTCTGGTTGAGGAAGCCGCCGCCGTCGAAGATGAGGCCGTCGTTGCTGCCCACCGCGTTGCAGTAGGCGATGGTGCACTGGTGGTCCGCGGCGCGGGTGGCGATGAGCTCCCGCCGCGTCTCCACGAAGCCCAGGCGGAAGGGCGACGCGGAGATGTTCACCACCAGCTCCGCGCCCGAGTACGTGCGCCGGCGCATGGGGCCGTCCGCGCTCCAGATGTCCTCGCAGACCTCCGGGGCGACGAGGCCGAAGTCGAACTGGAAGAGGTAGTCGCCCAGCGGCACGCCGCGGTAGCGCTCCTTCATGCCCGGCTGGCCCCGGCCGAACGTCCGCGCCTCATAGAAGACGCTGTACGTGGGCAGCTTCTCCTTGGGGACCAGGCCCAGCACGTGGCCTCCGGCGACCACCGCCGCGCAGTTGAGGCGCTGGCCCTGCAGGGCCACGCCCACGCCGACGACGAAGACGGTGGGCAGCGCGACCGTCTCGCGCGCGAAGCGCTCCAGCTCCGGCCACTGCCGGTCGATGAAGCCCTGCCATTGGACCATGTCCTCGGCGGGGTAGCCGGCGAGGAGCTGCTCCTGGAAGACGCCCACGGTGACGCCGTCCTCGGCCATCCGCTTCGCCAGGACCAGGGCCCGGTCCGTGTTCTGGACGAAGGCCCCCACGGTGGTGTTGACGCTGGCGATGCCGACTTTCACGAGCCGCATGGTTCTCCCGCTCCCCTTTCGCGTCCGACGCGGAGCGCAGCAATGCGCGGAGCGACGCACAAGGCAAGCCCCACGAGGCCGGGCGAATCCAGGTCAGTTCAGCGGGCCCGAGGGCCGCACGGGCTGGAGCCGGGCGATGAGCTCGCCCACGTCCTCCAGCACCGCCTCCAGCCTGCGCTTCACGTCCAGCTCCGCGAGGAGGTGCTGGCGCCGCTCCGCCTCCGGGCTGATGGCGGAGGCCACCACGTCCGCCAGCATGCCGCCCGTCGCACGGGCCGTCACGGGCAGCAGGTTCTCCGCGAAGGTCGGCGGCACGCGCCCGGCCAGCTCGAAGACGGCCTGACGCAGCCGCTCCTCCTCCGGCCCCTGGTACGGCAGGTCCGGCAGCGCCAGCGCCTGCACCTCGCGGTAGGCCTTGTCCGTGGTCAGCTCGGTGACCATGCGGATGCGGCTGACACCTTGAAGGAGGATGTTGTAGCGCCCCTCCTCCACCTCCTCGTCCCAGACGATGACGCCGGCGCACATGATGGACTGCATGGGCGGCCGGCCCTCGTACTTGCCCTCCCAGCCGTCCTCGAGCTGCGCCAGCGCGACGACGCGGTCCGTCGCGAGCGCGTCCTTCACCATGGCCCGATAGCGGGGCTCGAAGATGTGCAGGGGGATGACGGTGTGGGGGAACAGCACCGCCGACGGCAACGGGAAGACCTTCAGCGCACTGGCGGAGGCGCGCTCCACGCGTTCTTGGGCGGTCATGTCGGGCATCCTTACCTGTGTTGATAAGCCTCTCGGACGCCCGTCGCACCGCAAACCCGCCTCCCACCACGGCCTTGGCCCGCACCCCGTGCACAACCCCCGGGATTCGCTGGGGGTTTTCGGGTGCGGCCTTGCGCGCCGACTACCGTGCGCGCGGGCGGCCAGCCCCTCCGCCCCAGGCCCGCATCGCCACGTCCACCAGCCCGAGCAGCTCCGCCTCGCTCGCGCCGTCCTGGGCCTGCACGGACATGCCCTGGAGGATGGCGCCGTGGTAGCGGGCCATGGCGCTCGCGTCCGTGCCCGGTGGCAGCTCTCCGGCTTCGATTCCCCGGGCGATGCGCTCGCGAAACAGCTCCACCGCGCTCGTACGGAGGCTGGCGACCAGGTCCGCCACGGGCTGGTGGGCCTCCGCGCAGCGCAGCACGGCCGTTGAAATCATGCACCCGTGAGGGTGCTTGCGGCGGGTGAAGACCCGGGCCGACTCCCGAAGCACCCGCTCGATGGCGCCCCGCGCGGTCGGCTCCTCGGTGAGCGCGGTCCACGTATAGGCCCCGGGGCCCGTCTGGTAGCGCTCCAGGACGCGCCGGTAGAGCCCCTCCTTGGACCCGAAGGCCGCGTAGAGGCTGGGCGCGGTGATGCCCATGGCGCCGGTGAGGTCCGCCACCGACGCGCCCTCATAGCCCAGCCGCCAGAACACCAGCATGGCCTGGTCCAGCGCCTTCAGCTCATCGAACTCGCGGGGCCTGCCGCGCGGGCGGGGACGGGCGGGGGTGTCGATTTTCATAACGCTCACTATTGAAATCGGAAAAGGGGCTCCCTATTTACATAACACTCGTTACACAAAAAGGAGTCCCCTCCGATGAATTCCATTGTCGCCACCTTCCTGGTGGCCGCGGGCCTTGGTGTCACTCCGGCCACCCCGGTGAAGTCCGCACCGCGCGCCGCCGTGGCGGGCGCTGTCGCGGTGAGCCCCGAGTCGAGCGCCTTCGCGGCGAGCCTGGACCCGGTCATCGACCAGGCGCTCGCGGACCAGCGCATCGTCGGGGCCGTGGTCATCGTCGCGAAGGACGGTGAGGTCCTCTATCGACGCGCCGCGGGCTTCGCGGACCGCGAGGCGAAGAAGCCCCTGCGCGAGGACGCGGTGTTCCGCCTGGCGTCGATGACGAAGCCGCTCGTCTCCGTCGCGGCGCTCGCGCTGGTCGACCAGGGGAAGCTGTCGCTGGAGGACCCCGTCACGAAGTGGCTGCCCACGTTCCGCCCCAAGCTTCCGGATGGACGCGAGCCCGTCATCACCGTGAAGCATCTGCTCACGCACACGGCGGGCCTGATGTACGGCTTCAACCAGCCTGTCCCCGGGCCGTATCAAAAGGCCCGGGTCTCGGATGGGCTCGACAACCCGCCGGGGCTCACGCTGGAGGAGAACCTGCGTCGCCTCGCCACCGTCCCGCTGTCCTCGGAGCCTGGGGAGAAGTGGGCCTACTCGGTGGCCACGGACGTGCTGGGCGCCGTCGTGGCCAGCGCGGGAGGCGCGCCGCTGCCCCAGGTCGTCTCACGGCTCGTCACGCAGCCCCTGGGACTCAAGGACACGAGCTTCCGCGTCAGCGACGTCTCGCGGCTCGCGACGCCGTATGTGGACGGCAAGCCGACCCCCACGCGCATGGACAAGACACACGACATCCCCTTCGGCGCGGGAGTGGTCCACTACACGCCGGGACGGGCCCTGGACACGCGTGCCTTCCCCTCTGGAGGCGCGGGCATGGTGGGGACGGCGAGCGACTACGTGAAGTTCCTGGAGGCGCTGCGCAAGGGTGGAGCGCCGGTGCTGAAGCAGGCCACCGTCGAGCAGCTCGGCGCCATCCACGTGGGTTCGGAGTCGCAGCCGCAGGGTCCGGGCTGGGGTTGGGGGCTCGCGTCAGCGGTGCTCATCGACCCGGCGCAGGCGCACAGCTCCCAGTCGGCGGGGACGTGGCAGTGGGGTGGCGCCTACGGGCACCACTGGTTCGTGGACCCGCGAAGTGGAATCACGGTGGTGGCGCTGACCAACACCGCGCTGGAGGGCATGTCGGGCGCGTTCCCCGGCGCCGTGCGTGATGCCGTCTACGCCGCCGCGAAGGCACCCGCGGCGCCCCCCGCGAAGAAGCAGTAGGGACGAGCGCTCCTTCAGGCCTGTCGACGGAACGCGCCCGGCGTCACACCCACCCAGCGCCGGAACGCCTTGCCGAAGGAGCTCTCCGTCTCGTAGCCCACGGCGCGCGCCACCTCCGCCAGCGCGACGTCCCGGCCGCGCATCAGCGCCATCGCCCGGTGCATTCGCCACCGGCCGATGTACGCCAGCGGCGCTTCGCCCACGAGCGACTTGAAGCGCTCCGCGAAGACCGAGCGCGACATGCCCGCGAGCCGAGCGAGCCCCTCCAGTGTCCACGGTGCCTCCGGCTTCTCGTGGACACGCTGGAGCACCGTGCCGATGCGCGGGTCCACCAGCGCGCGCAGCCAGCCGTTCTCTCCGGAGGACGACTCCAGATGCGCTCTCAAGGCCTGCACGAAGAGGACGTCCGCGAGCCGGCTCACCACCGTCTCGTGTCCAGGCTGCTTCGCCTCGATTTCGGAGGCCACGAAGCGCAGCGTCGACTCCAGCCACCGAGGGGACTTGGGGTCATCCGCCCGGACATGGAGCAGCGTCGGCAGGTGCTTCACCAGGGGGCTCAGCGTCTCACCCTCGAAGGTGAAGGAGCCCACCACCAGCGTCACCGCCTCACCGTCCCCTCCGTAGTGCAGCACGCCGCCGCAGCGGAGGGGCTGGCGCGTCGCATAGACCTCCGCGATGGGCAGCGCGCGGGTGCCACGCCGGTCCTTCAGCGTGAACTTCACATTGGCGGGGATGAACACGAAGTCACCGCCCGCCAGTGACAGCTCCCGCTCGTCCGTGGACAGCAGGCAGTTGCCGCGCATCACCGCGTAGAACAGCGGGAAGGGAGAGCCGTCGATGCGCATGCCCCACGGTGCCGTCAGCTCGTAGCGCGCGTGCACGCGGCTGCGCAGGTGCACGCCCTGGAGCACGTCCGCGAGGACATCGAGTCCGGGCTTTTCACCGGACGGTTGGACGAGAGAAACGGACTTCTGGCGCATGTTTGTCCTTTCTCCCAGGACTATAGGTCCAGTCACGCGGCGGGCGTGGAAGCGCGAGCCTCCTCGTCCCACGGCCCGCCGTGCCGGAGACAGACACCATGAAAGCGATTCGCCTGCACAGGTTCGGCGGCCCCGAGGAGCTGCGCCTCGACGACCTGCCCACGCCCACACCCGGAGAAGGCGAGGTCCGAATCCGAGTGCACGCCTCGGGGCTCAACTTCACCGACCTGGGCCAGCGCGAGGGCCGCATGCCCGGCACGCCGCCGCTCCCCTTCGTCCCGGGCCTGGAGGCCGCGGGAGTCGTGGACTCGCTCGGCCCCGGTGTCCAGGGACTCACGAAGGGAACCCGCGTCGTCGCCGTCCTGCCGAATCAAGGGGCCTTCGCGGGCTACGCCATCGCCCCGACAGCCACCGTGCTCGCCCTCCCCGACGCGGTCTCCTTCGAGCAGGCCGTCTGTCTTCCCGCGCAGGCCCCCACGGCGCTGCTCGGGCTGCGCGAAGGCGCGCGGCTGCGCGAGGGCGAATCCATCTACATCCCGTCCGCCGCTGGAGGCGTGGGGACCTTCCTGGTGCAGCTCGCGAAGCGGATGGGTGCTTCCCGAGTCATTGGTGGCGCGAGCACTGAAGCCAAGCGAGACCTCGTCCTGCGCCTGGGAGCGGACGCCGCCGTGGACACGTCCCATGCGGACTGGCCCGCGCGGGTTCGCGAGGCCACCGGTGGACTCGGCGCGGACATCGTCTTCGTCGCGGGTGGCGGAGAGCTGCCTGCCCGGAGTCTTCAGGCCCTCAGCTTCCGGGGGCGGCTGGTGCTCTTCGGCGCGGAGAGCATGTTCGACACGCAGTGGAGCCGAGAGCAGATGACCGGGGTGATGGCCCAGAACCAGTCCATCGTCGGCTTCGCCACCTTCACCCTGCCCTTCGAGCAACGCCAGGCGGCACTCCGCGAGGCGCTGTCGCTCGTCGAGCGAGGTCAGCTCCAGGCGGTCATCGGACAGACCTTCCCGCTCGAAGCCGTTGCCCAGGCCCATCGAGCGATGGCCGAGCGGAGCACCACCGGCAAGGTCGTCATCCGCATCGACTGAGCCCCCAAGCCCACGCCGAGCCGGGGCCTCAGTGGCGTGCGCCGCTCACGCGGGCGACCGTGGGCTCGTCGTCCTCGGCCTGGGCGTCGAGCGCGTCCAGCGCCGCATCCACCGAGGCCATCAGCACCTCCGGCCTCACGGGCTTCTCCAGCACCACATTCGGCACCGTCTCGATGAAGTCCCGCATCTCCGCCGTGTACGCCCCGCCGGAGATGAACACCACCCGCCGCGTCAGCTCCGGCGCCATGACGCCCAGGCGCCGGTAGAGCGTGGCGCCATCCACCTCCGGCATCTGCAAGTCACACAGGATGACGTCGAAGCGGTGGCCCGCGGACACCAGCGCCAGGGCCTCGCTGCCTCGCGTCGTCATCACCACGTCGTGGTAGGGCTCCAGCAGCAGCCGCATCGACTGCGCCAGCCGGGGCTCGTCGTCCACCACCAGCACGCGTCCCCGTCGCCCCGTGGAGGGCACCACCGGCTTGCCGCGCGCCACCGGCCGGGGCGGCACCTCCACCTGCACCGGCGCCGCGGGCAGCAGCATGGTGAAGATGGAGCCCTTGCCCTCCTCGCTGCGCACCTCCAGCTCGCCCCCGTGCGTGCGGACAATCTGCTGACAGATGGCCAGCCCCAGCCCGGTGCCTTCGCCGGTGGGCTTGGTGGTGAAGAAGGGCTCGAAGATGCGCGACATCACCTGCGAGGAGATGCCCATGCCCGTGTCCACCACGTCCACGCGGGCCCGGCCCGTCACGTCCGTGCTGGTGCGCACGCGCACCTCGTGCAGGCTCGGGTTGCCCTCGGGCACCGCCTGCATCGCGTTGACGAGCAGGTTGAGCAGCACCTGTCCCAGCCGCGCCTCGCTGCCCAGCACCTTGGGCACCGGGCCGAACTCCTCCACCAACCGCGCGCGGTGGCGCAGCGCATGGCTGATGATGCGCACCGCCGGAGGCACCAGCGCGTTCAGGTCCACCAGCGTCCGGTCCTGGTCCCCCTGACGGCTGAACACCTGGAGGTCGCGGACGATGAGGCGGATTCGCTCGGCGCCCTCCAGCGCGCTGCGCACGCTCACCTGCGCGTCCCGCTGTCCCAGCATCCCGCCCTCCGTCAGCGCGCGCGTCGCGGACTCCAGGTTCAGCACCAGGTAGGCCAGCGGGTTGTTGATTTCGTGCCCCACCCCGGCCGCCAGCGTCCCCACCGCGGCGACCCGCTCCGCCGCCACCAGCCGCGCCTGCAGCTCCTTGGTGGCGGTGATGTCCCGGTGCGTGGCCACGAAGTGCGACACGTCCCCGCCCGTGGCGCGCACCGGCGACAGCAGCACCTCCGTCGAGATGACCCGGCCATCCTTGCGCGGCACTGTCGTCTCCACGCAGAGCGACTCGCCCGCCACCAGCGCCGCATTCAGACGCTGACACAGCCGGGGGTCCTGGTCGCCGTACAGCTTGCACGGGTCCTGCTCCACCAGCTCTTCCGGAGACCGCCCCAACAGCAGGCCCAGCGCCTCGTTGGCGAAGACGGTCCGCAGCTTGCCCGGGCCCTCCACCTCCGCGATGAAGACGCCCTCGTGCACGCCCCTCACGGTGGTGGCGAGCAGTTGGAGCTTCTCCACCGCGCGCCGTCGCTCCTCGCTCGCCGCCGCCAGCAGCTGGCCCGTCACCGCGTTGACGACGACGAAGAGCTGGAGCACGAGCAGGTCCTGCTCCACGTTGCCCGAGGAAAACGGCCCCTGGCCTCGCACCGTGCCGGTGATGGCGACCATGGAGATGGCCAGGGTGGCCGCCGCCGCGCCCCGAGGACCGAAGCGCAGCGCCGCCAGCGCGGACATCGGGAACAGCAGGAAGCTGGCCGCGTGCGCGAAGCCGGGCTGCAGGTTCCGGAAGAGGAAGATGCTCGCGCCCAGCACGGTGGTCAGCCCCGCCAGCGCCAGCGCCTCGCCGGCCCGGTGAGGCCAGGTGGGTCGGCTCAGCAGCAGCAGCGGCGGCGCCACCACGAGCACGCCCATCAAATCCCCCACCCACCAGACCCAGACCGCGCGGCCCAGTATCTCCGCGGGCAGCACGCCGCCCAGCAGCAGGCACAACGGCCCCACCAGCGAGCTGACCCCGGTGCAGACCGCACCCGCCCCCACGCACAGCACGACGACGTCGCGGATGCGTGACAGGTCCGCGTCCATGCGCAGCCGTCGCGTCAGCAATGCCCCCAGCACCGTGGCCAGGGTGTTGCCCGTGGCCACGCCCAGCGCCACCGACAGCGGCACGCCCGTGGACGCGGTCGCCAGGAAGGCCCCCAGGTAGATGCCCGGCCACAGCAGCGGACCGCGCAGCACCAGCGCCGCGAGCGCCACTCCGGTGGGCGGCCAGACGGGGCTGACATTTCCCCCCACGGTGGACAGGGAAAGGCCCAGCCGAGCCACGGCGAGATACACCCCAGCCAGGACCAGCATCTCGAAGAGATGCCGTCCGCGAAGCGCGCGTGCGCTGGCTCGAAGCAGCCCGATGATGACCATCCCCCCGGAAGACCCGTCCGCCGACCCGACGGGTTCACAAAAGTGGAGTCCATGGTAGCGGGCCAGGCTCGGTATTGCACCTTCCCCCCGCAGCGCAGGGCAGGCAAGCGTCCAGGAGCCGATAGGTCGGAAACACCTCGCGGATGCAATGGCTTCGGGGGCCCTGCGTAGGGAAGGACAAGAGGAGGTACCCAGACGATGTCGCGTCCCGGAATCGCAGCCCTGCTGTCCTTTCTCATCCCCGGTGTGGGGCAGATCTACAACGGCGACATTCTGCGCGGTGTCTTCTGGCTCATCATCACCCCCGGCTTCTGGATTGGTACCGGAGGGTGCCTGGGCTGGGTGTGCCACATCATCGCCGCCGCCACCGCGCACAACCGGGCGGAGGACCAAGAGAAATACCGCGTCACCGTCGTATAGCGACGGCACTCGCGGGGCGCGGGCCGGCTCTCAGGGGTAGTCGGCCCGCGCTTTTTTCACCGCGCCGCTCAGCGCGAGAACAGCAGGATGAAGGTCGGAATCGCCGCGACGAGCACTCCGACGACGAGCGCGAGCACCTGCTGGACGAAGAACAGGTCCTCCAGCCGCTCCACCAGGGAGACCTCCAGCCGGTCCACGGCCAGCGTCTCCAATTCGCGCACCGCCGTCTCGGTGTCGGGCGCGGTGAGCACCGTGCGCAGGGCGACAGCGCCCAGGACCCGGTAGGACTGCTCCATCAGGAAGCGCTCCATCCGCGCCGTGCGCGACGGCGGCCCGGTGTCCTCCTCGGCAGGCTCGCGCTGCTGCTCGGCCACGGAGGACTTGATGGCTTGGATCAGCTCCTTGCGACCGAGCGGGCCCGTGCTTCGCAGGCGTTGGGCGACCTGGAGCGCCGCGGGCTTGAGCACGGCATAGGCGTACCCCATCCAGCCACGCTCCTGCGCCTCCTCGGCGAGCTGCGAGCCGATGCCGTTGAGCATCAGCGCGTACCCGCCCGCCAGGGCCAGGGCGAAAGGTGTGAGCCCCAGGCTCAGGGCCTCCAGCCAGCCGGGCGTCGGCGGCATGCCGAGCAGGCGCGGCGCCATGAGGAAGGTCCCCGCCAGGGCGAGGCCGAGGGTGCCGAAGAGGAAGAACCCCTTCACCGCGCCCCACAGCCCGGAGCCCACGAGCGCGGGCACCACGCCCACGAGCATGCGCAGACCCGCGCGCGCCACGCCCTTCACCACCTGGCGTTTGCTCGTGGGAGTGGCCTCGGCCAACACGTTCGGCTCGGGCGTCGTCGCCAACGTCCGAACGCCCTCCACGCCGGGCACGGGGCCCTGGGTGCTCAAGTGATGAACCTCACGGCCCCATCGTAAGAGCCGCGAGCCCCCCGTGAAAGTCACCGCCCGTGTACGCGGGGCCAGCCCGAAGCAGGGGCACGCGCTCTCGACCCACCCGAAAATCCACCGTCCAGCCTCCACCTGGAGGGCTGGCACTCAAGGGTGATGGACACGGCGACGGGCCTTCATCTCCTGCGTGAGCCGCCACGTGGCGCCACCGTCGTCCGAGAGGAAGCCCCTCCACGTGAAGGCGTCCTCGGCAATCGCGGTGAACATCCAGCGCAGCGCCTTGCCGTCCGGGTCCGGGCCCTCGATGTGGATTTCGTCGCCCACGGGATTGCCCGTGAGCACGACGAGATGACCCGCGGTGGCCCCCAGCCAGATGACCCGCCACGTGCCTGTCTTCGGGTTGAAGTGGCGCAGCGACGTGCCGATGCGCCGCTCTCCCACGGCGGCGCTCAGTCCCTCCGGATTCGGATAGCTGAGCACGTCCTGGATGACGCGTCCGTCCAGCACCCAGGAGAAGGACCACTCTCCGGGCTGACGAAAGACCTCCTTCCCCGCCGCGTCGAAGAACGCGACGTCCATGTCCCAGGCGCCGATGAAGCGGCCGAACAACGCGAGCGCCTCGGCGTGCGCGGGCAGCGGTCCATCCGCGCGGAGCAACTCCAGGGCCCGCTGTGAGAGCGGGGGCTGATGACTCGACATGATGCACGTCTCCCATTCGGGGCCGAGCAGGCTCGAGCCCCGTCATGACTGGCACGGTGTTGAAAGAGGACTTCGGAGCGTGGGCTCAGCGCGACGTGACGGCGACGCGCTCCCACGCGGGTGGGTAGCGCGTCACCAGGCCCAGCTCATCCGTCTCCAGCTCCGCGACGAAGCTCCCGCCCTGGCTCTCGTACCGGAAGCGCGTGGGCGACAGCCGCGTGTAGCGCTGCGGCAGCTGGAGCAGCGCCAGGTCCGGCATCCGCACCCATGCGGCGGTCACCTCGCTCGACTGCCCCACCTCCAGCGACAGCCGGCGGATGGGCAGCGTGTTCGTGGAGGGCGTGAAGCCCAGGTCCACGTCCATGCAGCCACGGAACTGGGGGACCTCCTCCTCGCCACGCCACCACCGCTGCTGCGCGTCCACCCGGAGGACGAGCGATTGTGGCGCTCCCCCTCCGCGCAGCAGGATGCGCGCCTGCCGCGTCATCCACCGCGAATCACACGTGACGGTGTACTCCGCGAGGTAGGGCACCCCCTCCTCCGCCACCACCACGGAGCCCGCGAACTCCCAGCCGCCGTCGAGTTCCCGCAGCTCGGCGTACTCGCTCCCCGGTTGGTCCTGTCGCGTCCACTGCCACGCGCGGAGACACTGCCGCGCCGAGCCCGAGTCGGAGTTCACATCGCTTGGGGGAGAAGTCATGAGGAGTGCTCACGGAAAGAAGGCGCTTCGCCGAAGTGGAGCGAACCCTAGGCAACGCGAGCAGAGCCGTCTTACACATCCTTGCTCCCACTGTCCGAGAGCACACCCTGCGCTTCCTTGCCGAGTCCCCAGTGGACGCGCCATCCTGACGGCATGCCGCGCCTGCACGCCTCCGTCCTGTTCAGCGCACCGGACCTTCAGCTCGCCCGGGTGACTTGCGACGGGCACGACGGCCCCCGGCCGAAGGAAGAAGGCGTGGAGAGCGAGCGCGTCATCCTCGCGCTCCACGGTCGCTTCCAGTTTCGCGATGCGCGGACGCGCGCGGTGGTGGCTCCGGGTGTCGGCCTGCGCATGCACCCGCGCCGGCCCTGTGAAATCCGCCATCCACACGGCGGTGGCGACGCGTGCCTCTCCGTGCGCGGCCCGTGGCTGACTCAGTGTCTCCAGGCGGAGGCGACGACGTTCCCGGTCAGCACCGAAGCGTATGTGCGGCTCCAGTCCCTGCTGTCACTCGCGACGCGAGGCGAGCCCGTGGACCGCGTCAAGGTGGAGGACACCCTGGCCCTCGTCCTCTCCCCCACTGAGCGGCCTGGCACCTCGGTGAGCCGGCGCGAGCGCGATATCGCCGAGGCCATCGCCCACGAAGCGTCACTCCACTTCGACGCGGGAGCCTCCGTGGAGGCCCTGGCCCAGGGTGCGGGCGTGTCCGCCTTCCACGCATGCCGCGTCTTCCGCAAGGTGATGGGCACCGGCATCCATCAGCACATCCAGGAAGTGCGGCTGCGACATGCGCTCGCGCTGCTCCTGGACACACACCTGCCCCTGGCCGACGTGGCGCTGGAGGCGGGCTTCGCCAACCAGGGCCACCTGGGCAACGCCTTCCAGCGTCGCTACGGCAAGACACCGGGCGCGGTCAGGAAGACGCTGACACTCCCCGGCGCCTGAGACTCCAGGCCGCTTCGTCTCAGAGGCGCGCCGAGCGCAGCGCCGCGAGCAGCTCATCCGCCGTGGTGGCCACCGCGCGCGCGCCGTGCGCATGCAGCTCCTCCGCGTCCCGGAAGCCCCACGTCACGCCCACGCCGTACATGCCCGCCGCGCGTGCCGTCTCCATGTCCACGGCCGTGTCGCCCACGAAGCCACACACGCCGGGGACGAGCTCCAGCTCCGCCGCCATCCCCAGCACCGCCGTCGGGTCCGGCTTGCGAGGCACTCCTGGCCGCTCGCCATACACCCGAGCGAAGGCCACCCCCGGCAACAGCCGCTCCACCAGCCGCTTCACGAAGCTGTCCGACTTGTTGCTGAGCACACCCATCACCACCCCCTGCTCCGCCAGCGTCGCCAGCAGCGCGGGGATGCCGGGGTAGGACGCCGTCCGGTCGAAGAGGTGCTCGTCGTAGTACGCGCGATATGTCTCCAGCACCGGCGCGGCCAGGTCCTCACGGCCCGCCGGCACCGCCCTGCGCGCCAGCTCCCTCACCCCCTCACCGACGAAGCGGCGGTAGGCGGACTCCTGATGCGTGGGCAGGCCGTGGTGCGCCAGCGCGTGGTTCATCGCGTCCGCGATGTCCCCCAGCGAATCCACCAGCGTCCCATCCAGGTCGAAGAAGACGGCGCGAAGCTGCATGTGATGAGGTCTCCGGTGAAAACAAAAACGCCCCAGCCAACAGGGCCGGGGCGTTCAGGGCTTCGAGGCCCGCTCAGCCGTCGCTCAGGGAGTGACGGCCGCGGTGGTGGCGTCTTCCGAGCCAGCCACGGTGAGCACCGCGAAGTTGATGTTGTTGTAGCCGGCCGTGGCGCAGCTGAACATCACCCGCTTGATGATGGCGTACTCCACATCCTTGTGGGCCTGGATGTTGATGTCGCCCTTGAACGTGTTGGCGTCGTCGTTCGCCATCGCGTGCAGGTCCTCGAACTGCTTCTTCATGTCCCGCAGCTTCTCTTCCAGCGCGGGGATGTTGAGGTACTCGTCCTTGGAGAAGTCCTCCACGCGACCGACGATGGTGCCGGACACGCTCACCTGCTCGCCGGACACCATGACGACGGGGTGCATCTCCACTTCCTGGATGTGCACTGCCTCCGGGAGCTGGATGTCCTTGGTCATCATCAGCACCTCGCCCGTCGCGGAGAAGTTCGCGATGAGGAAGAGCACGATGATGACGAACATGTCGACCAGCGGGGTGATGAGCAGGTCGGAGTAGCCGCTGCGCTTCGCGTGGGCGGCGCCGTGCCCGAACACCTTGGAGTGCTCGAGTCGCTTGCCGTACCGCTTGCCTGGAACCTTGATGGCCATGACTGGGTGTGGCTCCGTGCTCGGCTAGCCCATCGCCGCGGACACCGACACCTGGGGCAACCCAGAGCCGATGCACTCGTCGATGATGCGGACCAGGTCCTCGTAGCGGACCTTGTCTTCGGGCTGAAGGGTGATGGCTGTCTGGTCCGGCAGCTGCGCCTTCAACTCCTTGAAGCGCGCCACCAGCTTGGACAGGTCCGTCTTGCCCTTGCCGTCTTTGGTGAGGGGGATGGGGTCGAACGTGCTCTGGTCCGCCGAGAGCCGCAGCTCCGACGGGGTGATGAGCAGGGTCAGCTGCACCGTCTTGGTCTCCGTCGGCGGCTGCTCCTCCTCCGTGGAGGGACCTCCCGCCTGGGAGACTTGGAGACGGCCAATCTGCGTCCAGACCGCCGTCATGATGAGGAAGCTGATGGTCACTGCCATCAAGTCGATGAATGCGGTCAGGTTGATGGGAGCATCGAGCGACTTCTTGCCGCCTTTCCCACCACCTCCTGTGTCCATTCCGCCGGCCATGGCGTTGTCCTCCTAAGGCCCCGCGCGGTGAGGCGCGGCAAGAGACTGAAAGGGGCGCGCCGTTGTCCCCACGTCACGTGGGGACAGGACAGCGCGCCCGGGTTCCGGGTTCCCTACGGGAGCCGGATTCAGTCGTCGTGGTGGTCCCGAGCGGCGGGGACGTTCAGGTTCTTGAACTTGTCCTTGTTCGCCACGATGAGGTTCAGCACGGAGACGCTGGTCTCGTTGATGTCGTTGATCAGCGACTGGGTGCGGCCCATCAGCACGGAGAAGGCGATGAGGCACGGAATGGCCGTCACCAGCCCGAAGCCCGTGCAGTTCATGGCTTCAGAGATACCGTTGGCGAGAATGGTCGCCTTGTCGGCCGGGTTCACGTTCGCCACGGCCTCGAAGCAGGAGATGAGACCCGACACGGTGCCGAGCAGACCGGCGAGCATCGCCGCGTTGCCGAGCATCGCCAGGTAGCCGCTGCGGGCCTCCAGGCGAGGCGTCTCGCGCAGGGTGGCCTCGTCCAGCGCCGCCTGCACTTCGTCCTGGCCCTTGGGAACGTTCATCAGACCGGCCTTGATGACGCTCGTCAGCGGCGTGGCCTTCTGGCCCGCCACGTAGTTGATGGCCTTGTCCAGGTCACCCGCGTAGATGTGCTTCTTGAGTCCACGGAGGAAGGCCTCCTTGTTGATGGACGCCTTGCCGAAGAGAACGATGGCTCGCTCGACCATGATGGAGAGGGCCACCACGAGACACGCGGCGATGGGATACATACCCCACTGACCGGCCTCCCAGCGCCTGGCGACCTCTTCGAAGAAGCCTCGCTCGGGACCACCAGCGTTCGCGAGCACGGCCAGATTCGTCAAAAACCCCAGGTTCATCGCGTCTTGCCTCCACGGCAGCTTGGCCCGGCGCTCCGGACCTTCCAGGACCTGTCGCCCCCCCGGGCGTGCGCCCCAGAGATGGGCGGCAGGTATGGATGTTGAAAACGGTGGTGCCGACTTTAGGAATGGCTGTCTGGGGTGTCAAGGCAGGGGTCCTGGCGTTAAGTGCTGAAATCTCACAGGAATTTTGCGCTGGAGTACCCCTTGCCAGCATGGACTCCAGGCAGCAGTGCGGGCCTTTCCGGGGGGCTTCCCAACCCGGCCGGGTTGTGTCAGCGCGCGCTTCCGAGCCCAGGGAACGCATGCTAATGCCGGCGCATGGCGAGGAAGCGCATTGGCGAGCTGCTGCTGGAGCAGAAGGCGATCAGCGTCGCCCAGCTCGAGGCGGGGCTCGCGGCCCATCGGAAATCAGGGCAGCGGTTGGGGGCGACACTCATCGCCCAGGGAGCGATCACCGAGACGACGCTCGCGGGCGCGCTGAGTCAGGCGCTCGGGATGCCGCAGGTGGATCTGCCGACGGTGACACCGGAGTGGGCCGCGGTGCACATGCTGCGCCCGCGCTTCTGCGAGCAGCATGACCTGTTCCCCATCGCGCTGGAGAGCGTGGGCGGACGTCGTCAGCTCGTCGTCGCGATGAGTGATCCACTCAACCTTCCCGCGGTGGAGGAGATTGAGTTCACCACCGGACTCAAGGTGAGCGTGCGCGTGGCGGCGCTGTCCGCCGTGCGGGGCGCCATCCTGCGCTACTACCACAAGGTTCCCGTCGCGCCGGCGGGTGGAGCGAGCGCGAAGCCCGCCGCTCCGACAGCCCGCGCGCGGCCCGCCGCCGTGCCCGCGAAGCCCGCGCCGCCCACCCAGCCTCCACCGGGCGACGCGGGTGCGGACGACGATGATGAAGACGAGGTCATCGTCGGCGAGGAGCTGCCCCCGGGTGAGACGACGCAGCGCACGTCGCTCGCGGAGCTGATCCGCACGCGAGAGGAGCAGCGCAAGCAGAAGCGCGAGCAGGCCACGGCGAAGCCGAAGCCCCCCGCGGGTGGCGGAGTGCTCGATGACCTGGACTATCTCTTCGGGCAGGCCCGCGAGGACCCGGACCGCGTCGAGGAGCTGGAGCGCAAGTTCTGGGCGCTGATGCGCATCATGGCGCGCAAGGGACTGCTCTCCAGCGACGAGTTCCGCCGCGAGCTGGACGACGAGGGCGAGGACAAGGGCTGAGCGGTGCGCCTCGGGTCTCCAGACCGGGGGCATGGACCGGCGGCCTGGTCGTCCGCTGGCTTCCCGGGGGGACCTGGGCTCGTGAGTGCCTCGGGCTGAAACCGACTTCGGGCCTCGCGCGTAAGGGAAGAAGAACCCCCGCGCGTCGGGCGTGTCCGGAGAGAGGCTCCAGCCCATGTCGTCCGTCATCGTCAGCTCACGCTCCGCCCGTTCCGCTTCTCGGAGCGCATCCAGACGTCTGTTGTTATCAGGGGTCTTCGCGGTGCTCGCGGCGTGCACCCAGGCGAGCAGCGCCGCCACCGCCCCAGGCGCGCTCGAAGCCGGGCCGCGGGCCGCGGTGGGAGATGCCCGTCGCTACGAGAAGCCCTCGGACGCGGAGCTGCGCCGCACCCTCTCTCCCACGGCGTACGAGGTGACGCAGCGGGAGGCGACCGAGCCCCCGTTCCGCAACGCGTACTGGAACCACCACGAGGAGGGGCTCTACGTCGACGTCGTCACGGGCGAGCCGCTGTTCTCCTCCAAGGACAAGTTCGACTCCGGCACCGGCTGGCCCAGCTTCACGCGTCCGGTGGAGTCCGCGCGCGTGGTGGAGAAGCGGGACGAGAGCCTGGGCATGACGCGCGTCGAGGTCCGCTCGAAGGCGGGGGATTCCCACCTGGGCCACCTGTTCGATGACGGGCCGCAGCCCACGGGGCAGCGCTACTGCATCAACTCCGCGTCGCTGCGCTTCGTCCCGGTGAATGACATGGAGAAGCAGGGGTACGGCGAGTGGTTGACGCTGTTCGGCCGCAAGCCCGCGAGCGCGACGCCCGCGAAGGTGGACGTGGGCAAGGCGCTGACCGCGTCGGGTGTCACCGAGACGGCGCTGCTCGCGGGTGGCTGCTTCTGGGGAATGGAGGACCTGCTCCGCAAGATTCCGGGCGTGCTCCAGACAGACGTCGGCTACACGGGCGGAAATATAGAGAAGCCCTCGTATCAGGAGGTGAGCAGTGGACGGACGGGGCACGCGGAGTCGGTGCGCGTCGTGTTCGACCCGAAGGTCCTGAGCTTCGCGACGCTGCTGGAGGACTGGTTCTTCCGCATGCACGACCCGACGACGCTCAACCGCCAGGGCAACGACGTGGGGACGCAATATCGCTCCGCCATCTTCGTGCTGTCCGACGAGCAGCGCCGGGTCGCCGAGGAGGTGAAGGCGCGCGTCAACGCCTCTGGAAAGTGGAAGAAGCCCGTCGTCACCCAGGTCGTCCAGGCAGGCGAGTTCACCCCCGCCGAGGGCTATCACCAGGACTACCTGGTGAAGAATCCGGGCGGCTACACCTGCCATTACATGAGGGAGTGAGAAACCCGGGCCGTGGCTGGCTGATACAAGTCTCGCCTCCCTGGGAAAGCGAGTGAGCAAGCCCTGGCGCGGGGCGTCGAGCCGCGAAGCCGGGGCTTGCCGCGCAGGGGTGAAGTGGACTCAAGGCGGGCGTGGGCGGTGTGCGGCTATGCTGCGCGGATGATCTGCCCAGTCTGCGCGCGGTTTCGCGACACGGCATCGGGGGGCGCATGTCTGGAGTGTGGTGCCACCCTCCTGCCCGTCACCGAGCCGCACTTCGATGCACTCGTCACCAAGACACTCTGGCGACGCATCCAGGACTGGCGCTCCGACGCGCTCCTCGATGAGGCGACGGCGCTCCGGCTCGAGCAGTCCCTCCATGCGATAGCAGTGCCCCTCGACGCCCCGAGCTCCGAGGCCGTGGGCCACGACATGCCCGAGGTCGTCGCGCAGCCGCTGGACTCCGCCGCGCGAGTGGAAGCCTGGGCGGATGGCGTCGCCGCTTCGGCGCGCCGCGGGGGTGGCTGGAGTCTCTTCGGCTGGGGCGCGGCGCTCGCGCGTTCGCTGGAAGAGGCCGCGAAGGAGGAGCGTGAGCAGACGGCACGCGCGCCACGTGGCTCCCGACATGACAGGGACGCGAGCGAGGACGACCTCGGGTCCGCGCTGGGCTCTGGACAGTCGCTGTTCGCCCGGGATGCCTCGGGTGTACTGGGCGGTGGACTGGAGGCGGTCGTCGCGCTCGACGCGCAGCCCTCGGAGAGCACGGCCCGGCTGAACGACTTCATCTGGTGGTTCCTCGGCGCGGTGCTGGTGCTCGGCGGCTCGCTCATGGGCGTGCGCGAGGCGTGGAACGTGCTGGGCGACGTTCCGCGCCAGCTGCTCGTGACGGGGGCCCTGTGGATTTATCACGCGGGCTTCATCGGGCTCGGCGTGTTCCTGTCGCGCCGCTCGATGCCCGTGGGCCGGGTCCTGTCGGGCATCGGTCTGGCACTGCTTCCCGTCGCGTTCGTCGCGGTGTCCTCACTGGTGGCGATGTCACCGCTCTGGGGCATTCCCGTCGCGCTCGGGCTCACCGCGGTGGGAGTGGTGCCGCTGAGGTCCGCGGGCAGGCTGCTGCACGGGACGTCCGTGACGACGCTCGCGCTGGCGCTGTTCCCGTCACTGCTCGCGGGCCTGCCGCTGATGGGGCTGGACGAGGCACCCTGGCTGCGCGTGCTCTGCGCCTTCGCGGGCGTGGTGGCGCTCGGTGCCACGTTGTGGCGCTCGCGCAAGGAGACGTCCGCGCACGCGCTGCTCGTCGGAGCGAGCACGGCGCTGTATGGGGCGCTCTGGCTCGCGGTCTTCGCCGTGTCGAGCGGGCCCTCGGGGTTCGATGATTTGGAGCCGGGCGGCGCGTTGTTCGCGGGGATGACGCTCTGGGCACAGGCCATCGCCACGGTCATCGCGGTGGCGGCGACCACGCACTCCGCACGTGAGACGCTTCCTCGGGCGAGCGCGGTGCTGGAGACCGTGGCGCACGCGGTGCTCGCAGCCGGTGCGCTCGCGGGAGCCATCACCGCGTTCTCGGTGGGGACGGACGGAGACCTCCAGGTCGATGGCGCGTCGGCGCTCGCGCCGGTGCTCGCCGCCGGAGTCTTCTTCCTGCTGGAGTCGCGACGCCGCGCCCTGGTGCATCCCGGGGCCATGGCCACGCTCCTCGCGGGAGCCCTGCTCGCGCGGACGCTGTCGCCGGACGAGCAGGGCTGGTGGGTGTTCGGCGGCGCGGCGGCGGCCTCGCTGCTGATGCTCGCGGCGCGCGGAAGCGACTCGGGGATGCTGCGCATCCGGCTGCTGGCGTGGAGCATCGTCAGCGCGGGGGTGGCGATGCCGCTCGTCTCCCGAATGGAGGGCGATGGTTCTCCGTGGCCCCGCGTCTTCACGGGCCTGGTCATCGCCGTGGCCGCGCACCTCTCTGGAGGCTGGCGCTTGCGAGGGCTGCACTACGTGGGCGGAGCCGCCGCGCTCTTCGGCGCCCTGGCCTTCGTCGACGGAACCCCGTGGCTCGCGGGTGACTGGAGTCGCCTCGCGGTCTTCGCGCTCGTGAGCGGGCTGTACGGTGTCGTGGGGCTCGTGCAGGCCGCGTGGGCCAACCCGGCCTCGCCCCAGGACGCGCTGTTGCCCCTGGATGACCTGGGCCTGGTGATGGCCTCGGCGGGCGTGTTCCTGGCCATCGGCGTCGCGCCCGTGCCGCCGGAGCTGCTCACGTCCATCGCCGCCGGGTTGCCGGGCGGTGTCCTCGTCGCGCTTCCCACGGCGCTGGTGTCGCTGGCGTTGTTGCTGAGGACGCGCCGGGACGGCACTCGCCTCGTGAGCATCATCGCGGCCACGGGCGTGGCGCTCGTCGTCTCCCAGGTGCTGGGCACCGTCTCCGACTTCGCGTCGGCGCGTTCAGCGCTGGGCACGGCGGTCGTGGCGTTCGGCTTCGCGCTCTTCGCGACGCTGCGCCCACGTCCTCCCGTCGTCGACCCGGCCGCGCCCCCTGGCTCGCCGCGCGACCTCTGGGGTCGGGGGGTGTTCGCCCTCGCCCGGTTGCCGCTCGGGGCACGCGGGCTGTCGCTCTACACGGATGGCTTCGCCACGGCCGCGCTGGTGCAGGCCGTCATCGCGACGCTCACGTTGGTCCAGTGGCTCCCCTCCCCCACCGATGCCGAGCGCGGCATGTGCCTGCTCGCGGGCGGACTGCTCGTCCTGACCGCGCTCCTGGCCTTCGTGACGCGCGGCTTCGTGGACTGGCAGATGCGGGGCTCGGTGGTGACGCTCGCGCTCATGGGCGGGTTCATCGCGCTGACAGCCATCATCAATCGCGCGGGCCGTCCCCTGCCGCCGGATGTCGTGGCGATGCGGCTTCCGCTCATCGGCGTCGCGCTCTGGGGTGTCGCGCTTGCAACGAGGCGCTTTGGCCCGTGGCTGGCGAAGTGGCTGGAGCGCCCCAATCACGGCCCGCTGTACCACGCGGTGCCCCACGTGGGCGTGGCGGCGCTGGCGCTCGTGCTCCTGAAGGGCGCCGTCCTGGTCGGCCTGCCGTCCCCTTCACACGCGCTGGGAATCACCCCTCCGCTGCTGGTGCTGGGCGCGGCGGTGCTGGTGCTGCTGCTCGCGGCCTCGTTCCGCGCGGTGCCGCTGGCGAGCCTGGGGTTGTACCTGGGGCTGCCTGGTGCGGCGCTCTGGGCCGCGAGGCAGTCGCTGCTCGGCCCTTCGCTCATCTCGCTGGCGCCGCCGGATGGCCAGTGGGCGCGCGTGGGCGCAGAGGGCTATCACTGGCTCAGTGAAGCGGCGTGGCTCGCGCCCGGCGACAGCGTGTTCCTCCTGTGGCAGCGGGCCTTCGCGGGCATCGCCGCCGCGGGGCTCGTCTATGCCGTGGCCTCGGTCCGGGGTCTGCCCGAGCAATTCCGGCACCTGCTGCACCGTCGCTCCGTCACGGCGGTGTGGGTGGTGGGGCTCGCGGCGATCTTCCAGCCGGGACTCACGGCGGCGGGCCTCGTCTGCGCCACGGGCGTGGTGCTGTTCGTCGGTGGAGCCCGAGCGAAGGGGCGCGGCGTGCTGGGCGCGAGCATCCTCCTCTTGGTGCATGCGCTGGCGCACCAGGTGGACATCCTCGAAGCGTGGCCGGGCCCCGTGCTCGCGCTGGTGGGACTGGCGGTGGTGACGGTGGGCCCGTGGATTGCGCAAAGGCGCGGCCTGTCCGAGGGCGCGACGCGCGTCCGCATCCAACAGGCGATGGCCCTCTATCTCATCGTCGCGACGGTGTACGCGCTGGCGGTGAACGGCAACACGTCGTCGACGCTCGCGGCGCTCAACCTGCTCGCGGAGATGCTCACAGGACTGGGCGGCAGTTGGATGGTGTCGCCGGCCTTCCCGGTGACGCTGGTGCTCATCGCGGCCTCGCTGCTGGTGGCGGCGTTCCGGTGGAAGGGCGCCTTCGCCTCGCTCATGGCCTCGGCGGGCACCTGGGTGGCAGGCAGCGCGGTGCTGGCCTCGTTCATGGCCGGGTTCACGATTCGCGCGAGCCTCACGGGCCCCTGGCTGCGGTATGGGGACCTCTTCATCGTCCACGGCGCGGTGCTGGCCCTGGCGTCCGCGGGGGCCGTGGTGGCCCTGCAGACCGCGCAGCGGTGGACTCGCGCGCGGCGGGCGGACATCGCGGTGGGGATGACGTGGGGGCGGGACGCGTGGCTCGTGGCGACGGGGGTGATGCTCGCCGCGCTGGCCGTGAGCGGCAACGCGCCCCAGGAGTCGCTGACGACGGCCATCGCGGCCATCGGCCTGGCGGTGCTGGTGGCGCTGCACTGCGCCTGGGTGGAGCACACGGGGCGGCACGTGTACTTCGTGCAGCTCGCGGTGGTGGGCGTCTACGCGCTGGTGCGCAGCCTGTATGCGCCCGGCCTGCGGGCGGAACATGACGCACTCTTCGCGCTGGCGCTGGGCTTCACGCTCGTCGGCGTGACGGTGATGGCGCGTCGGGCGGGAGTGCGTCCGGTGGAGGCGGCGACCCGGCGCTTCGCGGCGCTGCTGCCCATTGGCATGGCGCTCGTGTTGCCGGGCGAGGCGACGCAGGAGGCGGCGCTGCTCGCGGGTGGCTCGGGGCTTCTGTACGCGGCGCTGGGGGCGGTGGAGCGGAGCCGGATGTTCGGCGCCTTCGCGGCGGCGGCGTGCAACCTGGCGCTGCTCATCGCCGCGCTGGCCTTCGGGCTGGAGGGGCTGGAAATCTACCTGGCGCCGCTGGGCCTGCTGCTGTTGATGCTGGGGCAGCTCTTCACGGGCAGCCTGCCGCACGCGGCGCGCAACACGGTGCGAATCCTGGGAGGCATGCTGCTGTACGTGCCCGCCGCGGCGAAGCTGGCGATGCGGGTGGGCGAGTCACCGGACGGCACGTATGCGCTCGTCTTCGGCGGCGTCTGCCTGCTGGGTGTCGCGCTGGGGATGGCGCTGCAGATTCGCGCGTACCTCGCGCTGGGCACGCTGTTCCTCACGCTGGACGTGGTGGCCAACCTGCTCGACGCGGGCCTGAGGGACCACCGCATCGGCTTCCTGGTGATGACGCTCACCGGCCTCACCGTCATCGGCGGCCGTGTCCTGGCGACCCTGAAGCGCCAGGAGTGGGAGCTGCTCGTGCGAAGGGTGCGCGTGCAGCTGCGAGGCTGGGACTGACCAGCCGCCTCGCCGCTGTCAGTCCACCGACAGCGGCAGGCGCACGGAGAAGGTGGTGCCCGCGCCCACGGTGCTCGCCACGGTGAGCCGGCCGCCGTGGTTCTCCACGATTCCCTGGCAGATGGAGAGCCCCAGGCCTGTGCCCCTGCCCTCCGGCTTCGTGGTGAAGAAGGGCTCGAAGATGCGCTGGAGGTGCTTGGGGTCGATTCCCGTCCCCGAGTCCCTCACCGACACCACCGCCTCCTGCCCCTCGCGCCGCGTCGTCAGGAACACCGCGCCGCCCGGCTGCATCGCGTGGCACGCGTTGGTGATGAGGTTGACGAACACCTGCACCAGGTTGGCGCGCACGGCCGACAGCGGCGGCAGCTCGGTGTACTCCCGGTGCACGCTGACGCGCGCCTGTGCCACCACGTGCTCACAGAAGCCCACCGCCATGTCCACCACGGCGTTGAGCTGAACCCGCTCCGGCTTGTCCTGTGCGGGCCGCGCGTAGCTGACCAAATCCCGAGTGAAACGCAGGATGCGGTGGCTGCTCTCCAGAATCTTCCGCAGCTTCTCCTGGTCCGCGGGATTCGCGCCCGGCGTCGTCCGCGAGCGCTGGAGCAGCGCATCCGCGTACGTGGCCACCGCCGTCATCGGGTTGTTGATTTCATGCACCACGCTGGCCGCGAGCTGGCCAATCGACGCCAGCTTCTCCGCGTGGATGATGCGCTTCTCCAGCTCCTTCACCACCGTGATGTCCTGGCCGATGGCGATGACGCCCTCCACCTCGCCATGGGGCGCCAGCATCGAGGACGTGGCGAACGACACCCGCACCTCGTTGCCGTCGCGCGACAGCAGCCGGGTCTCGAAGCTGTTCACCGCCTCACCGCGAATCGCGGCGGCGATGACCTGGGACAGCCGCAGGTGCTCGCTCTCCGGCACCAGCCAGAAGAGGTCCTTGCCCAGCACGTCTTCCTTCCGGAAGCCCGTCAGCGCGCTGAGCGCCTGGTTGAACACCACCACCTGCTGGTCCCGGTTGGCGACGAGGATGAGCGCGTTCGCCTTCTCCAGCAGGTCCTCCAGGTACTTGCGGACGAAGGTCAGCTCGTCGATGAGCTTCGCGTTCTTCACCGCCACCGCCACCTGGCTGGCCAGTTGGAGCAACACGCGCTCGTCGTGCTGCACGTCCGCGTCCAGCCCCTCCGGATACTCCATGTTGATGGCGCCGAAGAGCTGCCCGCTCGCCACCAGCGGCGCGCTCACGCCGTGCGTGCTGCCCAGGAACAGGAGCGGCACCTCGCCCAGCACCGTCACCCGGCCCGCCGGCAGCGCCGAGCGTCCCAGGTTCAGCTTCTCCACCGCGCGCTGCAACAGCACCAGCGGCTCGTGCGCGCCTTCCTTCAGCCGGCCCTCCGCGTAGAGCGACGTCAGCCCGCCGGTGCGCGAGTCGGTGATGCGGATGCAGAACGAGCGCCCGGGGAACAGCTCCTTCACCCCGCGCGCCACCGCCGCCACCAGCTCCTCCTCCCCGCCCGCCTCCGCCACGCTGCGGCCCAAGTCGAGCAGCACGCCCTCGGTGCGCGCCTGCTCCAGCAGCGCCCGCTCCGCCATCACCAGCCGGCTGCGCGCCAGCTCCGGGTCGTTCCGGGCCCGCACGGCAATCACGTCACCCCGGCGCGACATCGTCAGCACGGCGCCCGGCTTGCCCGCGAGCGGCAACTCCATGTCGCAGCTGGAGCCATCCACGGGCACGCCCGCGGCGGCCAGCGCGCGCGCGACATCCTCCACCGTCGCCTGATGCTCCGCGCAGAAGCGGTGGAAGGCCTCGTTGACCGCCACCAGTCGCAGCGTCGGGTCACACAGGGCCGCGGGCGTGTCGAGCGCCTCGAAGAAGGCCTGGTACGCCTCGGGCCCCGGGCCACCGGGGATTCGCACGGCGCGGGTGTCAGTCTTCATGGGAGGTCGCCTTGTCCAGGTCGAGAATCTGCTGCTCCCCCATGTACGCCTTCGTCTCGTAGCGGGTGATCTTCCCAATCTTCCGGACGATCTCCGCCATGCGCTCCGCCTCGCGGTAGATGATGTCCACCGGCTTCCAGGCGAAGTCCTCTTCCTTCAGCTTGCGCTTGAGCAGCTCCGCGTAGCCCATCACCGACGTGAGAGGCTGGTTGAGCTCATGCGCCGCGGTGCCGGCGAGCGCGACGATGACGGCGCTCTTCTCGCTCTCCTCCAGCCGCGTCTCCGCGTCCGACAGCTTGCGCTCCAGCTTCATCCGGTCGCGCATGTCCGTGAAGATGCCGACGCTGAAGACCTCGCGCCCGCCTTCGTACACGAGCGACGCCGTCATGTTGACCGGCACCCGCTCCCCCGCGCGATTCACCAGCTCCTCGCGCGTGAGCGACATGCGGCCCTTGCCACCATGCTCCGGCCCCCGGAGCGTGGACATGATTCGCCGCGCGACGCCTTGGGGATAGAGCTGCTCCACGGTGACGCCCGCCATCGCCTCCTGCGCGGTGTAGCCCACCAGCGCCTCCGCGCCCTTGTTGAAGAGGATGATGCGCCCCTTCAGGTCGGCGGCGATGATGGCGTCCACCGAAGAGTCGATGAGTCGCTCCAGGAAGTCCTTCGTCTGGCGCAGCTCGTCCTCCATCCGCCGCGCGTCGGTGACGTCCCGGAAGGACAGGATGGTGGCCGCGTCCTCGTCACGCAGCGGCGCGGCGGACATGGACAGCGTCAGCCGACGGCCCTTCGCCGTCCGGACCTCCACGTCCACGCCCGAGCGCGCCTCGCCCCGCGAGGCCGCCGTCACCAGCTCCATCAGCACGCCGTCATCCACCGGCTGCGTCACCTGATGCAGGTGCCGCCCCCGGGCCTCGGCCGCCGGCATGTCCAGCATCGCCGCGCCAGAGGGATTCAGCGACAGCACGCTCGCCTTGTCGTCGAGGATGGCCACACCCTCGCTGACGTGCGCGAAGAAGAGCTGGTAGGGCTTGAAGGAGGCCGCCTGCTCCTCGGCCGCCAGCCGCGCCGTCTTCTCCGCCTCCGTCTGGCCCCGCACCGACTGGAGCACTGAGGCGTTGCGCAGCGCCACCGCCGTGGCATGCGCCACCGTGGTGAGGAAGTCGATCTCCCGCGAGGTGAACGTGCGCCGCCGCCCCGCCGCGCGCAGCAGCAGCACGCCGCGCACCTGACCTCGGATGGGCAGGGGCAGCGCGGCGATGGCGTGGATGCCTCGGGCGGCCACGGCCCTGCGCTCCACGTCGCCCAGCAGCGGATGCGTGGGCGCCTCCTCCATCACCACCGGGCGACCCGTGCGCATCACCTCGCGGATCTCCGGGTAGCGCGACAGCTCGATGCGCAGGTCCTTGAGCGTCGGGTCATCGCTGGCCGCGACGATGACGCCCTCGTCCGCGTTGCGACCGAGCATCACCAGCGTGGCACGAGCGATGTCCAGCTTCTCAGCGAGCCTGCGCGTGACGCCATGGAGCAGCGCCTCCACGTCGGAGGTCTCCGCGTAGTCCGCCGTCAGCTCCAGCAGGAGCGCCAGGTCTTCCTGACCGCGCTCCTGGCCCTCGCGCTCCAGGTGACGCCCGGCGGCGCGGTGGAGCCGGAAGACCAGCTCGTGCGGCGACACCGGGGTGGTGAGGACGTCCGCGGGGCGCAGCGGCTCCACGGAGGAGAAGCCCTGCTCGGTCGGCTCCACCAGCGCCACCAGCGTGATGTGCGAAGCGCGAGGCGAGTCGAGCAGGGTGCGAAGCGCGGGGCCGCTGTCCGGCGAGGTGAGGTCCACCAACGCCAGCGCGGCGCCCTCCATGCCATCCACCACGCGCAAGCCCGCGCGCGAGGCCGCCGCCGCGAGGAGCTCACGTGCGGGCGAGGCCGGAGGCACCAGGGTGATGCCGAGAGCGAATTCCAGCGAAGACGGCACGTGGAGGGTCGGGGCGAGAGAGGGGAGCGGGCCCACTCTACACGCCCCGACGCCTCAGGGGCAGTCCGACTCGAAGGCCCCCAGGTCCGGGGCCGCGCCGCAGAAGGTCAGTCCCAACCCCAGGCCCGCATTGCGACCCACCGAGCCCGACCCCAGCCGGAAGTCCCCGGTGTCGATGTTGACGAACCCGGGCGACTTCTCCAGCGAGCGTTTGTCCAGCCCGCTGCGCGAGCGCCACTCCGTCAGGTTCACGCTCTCCCCATTCAACAGGAAGGAGGCGGAGCCGGAGGAGCGGAAGAAGAGGTTGCCATCCATCACCGTGCCGGTGCGCGCCGTGCCCGCGCGCGTGGACACACCGCAGCCGGCGAAGACGTTGTTGCGCACGTCCAGGCCCGCGCTCGGCCCCGTGTCGCCATGCCCGAAGGTGAGACAGGGCCCCGGCATGTTCCACACCGTGTTGTGCTGCACCTTCACGTCCGTGGACGTGTCCACGCGGATGGCGCCGCCGTCCTCGCTCCCACCCAGGCCGTCACGGATGAGGTTGCGACGGATGACGATGCGCGCGGGCGGACCGTTCACCCGGTTGCCACCGATGTTGATGGCCCGGCCGTTTCCATAGAAGACGTTGTCCTCCAGGGTGACGTCCGACGCGGAGAGGTGCACGACGACCCCTTCGCCCCGCGAGGAGGACGTGGCCTTGTGGCCCCAGATGATGTTGCCGCGCAGGGTGACGTGGGTGCAGGTCTTCACGTCCACGCCGTTCTCCCGGTTCTCGTGCAGCTCGTTGTCCTCCACGAGCAGGTTGTCGAAGGGCGTGCCGGACACGGTGGCGCCAGCCTCCGGGCCGATGCACTGCACCGCGTCTCCGGAGTTGTGATGGATGTCATTGCCGCGCACCACCACGTTCTTGGACGTGGTCTGCACGATGATGCCGTGGCTGTCGCTGCTGCCCCGGCTGAAGTTCGAAATCGTGTTGCCCTCGATGAGGATGTCGTGGGCCTTCTCCGACACGTTGAGGCCCGCGCCCGCCGTGCCGTTCTTCGCCACGCAGTCGCGCAGCACGCCATGGTGCGCGGCGGTGCCTCGCCACAGCACCGCGAAGGCGGCGGAGCCCGCGGCATCCAGCGTGATTCCCTCGACGTTCCAGTAGGCGCCGCGCACGTCCACCAGCGCGGACTCGCCGCTGGGCTTCACCACGGGCGAGCTGCCAGGCGCGGCCTTCACCGTGAGCCGCTTCGCCTCCGTGCCGCCGCGCTCCTCCAACTTGAGGCGCTCCGCGTAGTTGCCCGTCTTCAGATAGATGGCCTCGCCCGGCGCGATGAGCGTCAACGCCCGAGTCACCGTGCGCAGCGGCGCGCTCTCCGTGCCAGCGGCGCTGTCATTGCCCGACGGCGCCACCCAGAGGATGCGCGTGTAGGTCGGCTTCGGCGGCTCCGGAACAGGCTCGGGCTCCGGCTCGGGTTCGGGATTCGGCGTGGGGTTGGGGTTGGGATTGGGCGTCGGGGTCGGCGTGGGCTCCGACGGCTGCTCGGTGTCGTCGGGGTCCGTGGGCGTCGGCGTGGGGGTCGACGGTGTGGTGGGGGAAGGCGAAGACGGTGAGCCGGTGGAGGGCGCCTCATCGGTGGACGGACGTGAGCCCGTGTTCTGGGTCAGCTCGCTCTTGCCGTTGCAGGCAAGCAGGGCGAGCAGGGCAGCGGAGCAGTAGGCCGTCAGCAGCGGTGAGCGTTGGCGCATCCTGTCAGACTCCATGTGTGGGTCGCGGCGTGTGGGGCGCTCGCGAGGACGGCCGCCAATCGAGGCGCGCGGCCTGTTCATTCCCCGGTGCAACGGCAACCCAGACTTGCCAGGCCGCAGGGCAAGGAGGCAGGAAATGGGATTTCGCGGGGTTGCGTTGAGCGCGAAGAAGTCAGACTGATGCGCGCGGGGCCGCGCATTCGCGCTGTTGCCTGTACAGGTGTGCGGATGAAGGCGGTTTCATTCCCGCTTCGGGCCGGCGGGATTTCACTCGGAGAGCAGGTCGCTCAGAGCGCGGGCATGCTGGCGTGGGCGCGAGCCCCGTGCCATCTAGCGCGCGGGCATCGCACTCAAAGGGAACGCCATGAACGTGCTGGTTACGGGAGCCACGGCCGGGTTCGGCCTGGCCATCGCGCGTCGCTTCATCCGCGAAGGTGCGCGAGTCATCGCCACCGGACGCAGGACAGAGCTGCTGGAGAAGCTGCGCGCGGAGCTGGGTGAGCGGCTGCTGCCGGTGACGCTCGACGTGACGGAGCGCGAGGCGATGGCGAAGGTGCTCGGCGCGCTGCCGGCGGACTTCGCCGAGGTGGACGTGCTGGTGAACAACGCGGGGCTGGCGCTGGGGTTGGAAGCGGCGCAGTCGGCGCACCTCGACGACTGGGAGGTGATGGTCGACACGAACGTGAAGGGGGTCCTCTACTGCACGCACGCGGTGCTGCCCGGCATGGTGGCGCGCAACCGGGGCCACATCATCAACATGGGCTCGGTGGCGGCGGACTATCCGTATCCGGGTGGCAACGTGTACGGCGCGACGAAGGCCTTCGTGCAGCAGTTCAGCCTCAACCTGCGCGCGGACCTGCTCGGCACGGCGGTGCGCGTGACGGACATCGAGCCCGGGCTCGTGGGCGGCACGGAGTTCTCCAACATCCGGTTCAAGGGCGACGCCGCGCGCGCCGCGGCCCCCTATGCCAACACGCAGCCGCTGACACCCGAGGACATCGCGGACGCGGTGCACTGGGTGGCCTCGCGGCCGGCGCACGTGAACATCAACGTCATGTCACTGATGCCGGTGGCCCAGGCCTTCGGGCCGCTCGCGGTGAAGCGCCAGGGCTGAGCCACGCGGTGGGCACCCGAAGGGGTGCTCGCCTGCCCTCCAGGCGTCGGGCGCCTCGCGAGGCCCCGACAGCCCCATCCCCGACACGCCATCCCGTCCGAGGCCGGCTCCATCGCCTGGCGGCGTCACAGCTCCGCCCACCTCAACTCCAGGAGGGAGAGGTCTCGCGCTCCGCGCCGGAGTTCCCGGCGGGTCGATGCTCGCGAGGCGGGGGGACGCGCGATGAAGCGCTACGGCACGACCATCTCCATCATCCTCGCGGTCTTCGGCGTGTACGCGCTGGTCATGTTCGGCGCGTCCTTCGCGGGCCTGACGGGAGAGACGCCCATGGTGCTCTCCTCCGTGCTGGGGCTGCTCGTCTGGGCCGCCCTCATCGCCCTGGTCATCCAGGCGCTGCGCTTCTCGGTGCCGGTGGCCAGGGGAGACGGCGACAAGGCCGACGAGAGCCTGCGCTGGACGTCGAGGACCTTGCTGGCGGCGGCCATCGCCTCGCTCTTCACCGCCGTCGCGCTGGCGCCAGGAGCGTTCGCCGCGTGTGGCCCCACGTTCCTGGCGAACCTCTACCACTGGGGCGGCATCGTCGGCAGCATCGCCGCCTTCGCCTTCTGGTTCGCCTTCCCGCACATCGCGCGGAACATGCTCGAGGGGCGCGCGGCCCAGGTGGAGCTGCACCGGGTGCGCAACATCGTGCTCGCGGGCGCCATCGTCTACGGCGTCATCGGGCTGTTCTGGCTCGGCGCGTGGCTGGTGCTGCGCGGCTCCATCGACAGTGGCGAGTACCCGACCTCGTCGAGTTCCCCCTACCGCCTGCCCTACCCCGAGGGAGACCGCTCCTGGGTCATCCAGGGCAACAACTCCCACCTGAACCACAACGACGACGAGGAATACGCCTGGGACTTCCGTCGGCAGTGCGGCACCCCGGTGCTGGCGGCGCGCGCGGGCACGGTGTCGCGCGTGGTGGACACGAACAGCGGCAACGGCGGCGACAAGCCGAACAACCGCATCGAAGTCGCGCACGGCGACGGCACCGTGGGCCGCTACTTCCACATCTCCCAGGGCACCGCGAAGGTGGGCGTGGGCGACACGGTGAGTCAGGGACAGCAGCTCGCGGAGGTGGGCAACGTGGGCAACAGCCTCACCGGCCACATCCACTTCGACGTGGAGAAGGGCGGCGACAGCATCCCCGTCACCTTCAACAACGTGGACGAGGACAAGGGCATCCCCAGGACTTTCGAGGGCTACGCCTCGAAGTAGCGGGCCCGCCATGACGCGGTGCTTCCCCGCCTGCTCGAAACATGAATCACCATTCACTTTTCGGACAAGGGGCCCTGCGCCCCTGGGGCGGCCTGGGCTAACGTTGGAGGCATGAGCGACTCGGACCGCCCGCCTCCGCCCAGGGGACTCCTCGCCCGGGGACTGAAGCTCCTGGGCCACCTCACCCACCCGGAGACTCGCACGGGCAAGGTGTTCACCCGCGCCGAGCAGGGCCTCACCCGCTTCCTCACGCGCGTCTCCGAGAGCCCCACCTACCTGCGCGCCAGCGGCACCGTGCTGCGCCAGGGCCTCAACGCGCGCATCCGCCGCAACAGCCTGGTGGAGAACGCGCTCCACACGCTGCGCCTGCCCACGACGTCCGAGGTGGAGAACCTCCGAGACCAGCTCCGCCGCGTGAATGACCAGGTGGAGGCGCTCGGCTCCCAGTTGGAGGTGGTGGTGGACCTGCTCCATCGGAAGGAGTCCGCCGCCGAGCCCGCTCCCACCGACAGCCCTCCCACCAAGCCCGGCGCCTGAACATGACCGCGTCCACGCCCCAGCGGCTCCGCTCCTTCGTCACCGGGCAGTTCGAGCTCACGCGCGCCGTCGCGCACGCGCTCAAGGCCCGCCCCTTCAATCCCTACCCGTACCTCAAGCCCTTCATCGAGCGGGCTTCCGGAGTGCGTGAGCCGCCCATCAGCGCCACGCCCCACACCGTGGTGTACACGCGGGGCAGCATGCGGCTGCTGCGCTACGCCGCGCCCCGTCGGCGCCACCGCACGCCCATCCTGTTCGTCTACTCGCTCATCAATCGCTGGTACATCCTCGACTTCCTGCCGGGTCGCAGCCTCATCGAGCACCTCACGCAGGAGGGCTTCGACGTGTACGCCATCGACTGGGGCGTGCCGGGCCAGGAGGAGGAGCGGCTCACCTGGTCTGACCTGCTCGGCGGGCTCATCCAGACGGCGGTGCGCTGGACGCTGCGGGTCAGCAAGAGCCGGGACCTCACGCTCTACGGCTACTGCATGGGCGGCACGCTCGCGCTGGCCTACACGTCGCTGTATCCCGAGGGCGTGCGCAACCTCGTCGCGCAGGCCACGCCCGTGGACTTCAGCAAGGGCGGTGTCTACACGCTGTGGACCGCGGCCAACCACTTCGACGTGGACTCGCTCGTGGATGCCTACGGCAACGTGCCCACGCCCGTGCTGGAGAGCGGCTTCCTCATGGTGGCCCCGGTGCAGCGACTCACACGCTGGCTGGAGGTGTGCCGGCGCATCGACGACCCGGACTTCGTCAGCACGTTCCTCGCCATGGAGCGATGGGGCTCCGACCCGGTGCCCTTCCCCGGCGAGGTGTATCGCCAGTACATCAAGGACTGCTACCAGCAGAACCTCTTCCACCAGGGCCGCATGAAGGTCGGCGGGGAGAACGTGGACCTGGGCAGAATCCAAGCCTCGGTGCTCAACGTCATCGCCGAGCACGACACCATCGCCTTCCCCGCCATGAGCGAGCCGCTCGTCGACCTGGTGGGCACGAAGGACGCGCAGACGCGGCGCTATCCGGTGGGCCACATCGGCCTGTCCGCCTCCAGCAAGGGCCCCACCCACGTCTGGCCCTCCATCTCCGAGTGGATTGCCGCGCGCTCGCGAGCGATGGAGCCGTGATGCACTCCGCTTCTGAATCGACTTCGGGCACCGGCGTGCAGGTCCGCGAGGGTGTGCTCCGGCTGAAGGACGGGCGACGGCTCGCGTATGTGGAGTCGGGAGACCTGGACGGAGTCCCGGTGTTCTTCGTCCACGGCAACCCGGGCTCGCGCTACATGCGCCACCCGGATGACCGGCTCACGTATGGGCTCGGTGTGCGCCTCATCACTCCGGACCGACCCGGCTACGGGCTGTCCGACTACCAGTCCGACCGCACGCTGTTGGACTTCCCGGAGGACCTGGAGCAGCTCGCCAACGCGCTCAAGATTGGCCGCTTCTCCCTCTTCGGTGTGTCCGCGGGCGGCCCCTATGTCGCGGCCTCCGCGTGGCGCCTGGGCGAGCGAATCATCCGCTCCGCCATCGTCTCCGGGGCCTCGCCGCTGAAGCGGCCCGGTGGCATGGAGGGCGTCAATCGCGACTACCGCAACGCCTACGCGATGGCCGCGTGGCCCGAGTGGCTCTTGCATCCGCTGCTGGCGATGCATGACCGGCAGGTGCGCGCGAATCCGGAGCGCGCGCTGGCGGCGCTGCTGGCGCATGCGTCGGAGGATGACCGGCTGGTGCTGTCGGACCCGCACATCGCCGCGCAGGTGCAGGGCTGGCGACGAGAGGCCACGCGCCGAGGCGTGGCGGGCATGCGCCGCGAGGCCCACATCCTGGCGTCACCGTGGAACGTCCCGCTGGAGGAGCTTCGCGGCGAGGTGGACCTCTGGTACTGGGACGGCGACAGCATCGTCCCGCCGCAGATGGGGCGCTATCTCGCCTCGCGAATCCCGCGCACCGTGCCCCACTTCCTCCCCGGTGGCGGACACTTCTCCATCTACTCGCACTGGCGCGACATCCTCGCCCCGCTCGCACGGCGCTGACGACGTTCAGTCCCCGACACGGGCCTTGCCTCCGGGAGCACCACACCCCAGCTTCGCCTCCGGCCGGAGGGTGAGCGGACTCGCGGAGAATGAACATGGGACGGTGGCGGGCAGGCGCTGCGGGGCTGGTGCTGAGCGTGTGGACAGCACTCGGCTGTGGGAGCGGCGCGTCCACCGAGCCTCCACGCCCCGAGGAAGAAGACCCGGGCTCCCCGCCCCAACCCCCCAAGCCTCCGATGCTGGAGCCGGGGGATGCGCGGTGGACCGTTCACTCGCGAACGCTGGGACAGCAGGACGCGGTGGCCGTGGCCTCGGATGGTCTGGGCGGCAGCGTGTTGCTGGGGAGCACCCGTCCGACGAGCACACCCGATGCGTCCTCGACGGACACCAGCGGCACGGCGCTCACCCTCACCCACCATGACGGCGCGGGACAGGTGCTGTGGACGCGGAGCTTCATGCCCGAGCCCTCCGAGGGCGGAACGGCCCATGCCCACGCGCAGTTCCTCGCTGTCTCCTCCGAGGGAGAGCTGTTCGTCGCGGGCAAGCTGGAGGGCCGGCTGCGCCTCGGAGAGACGCTCATCACCGACAGCCACTTCGTGGCGAAGCTGTCCTCGGACGGCACGCCCCGGTGGGCACGCGCGACGGGCACGGTGAAGGCGCTGACACCTGATATCGAAGGCGAAGTCGTGGTGGCGCACGGCCGACTGGTGACGCGCTACGACACCCGAGGCACGGCGCGCTGGTCCCAGGAGATGCCCGCGCTCGCCTCCGCCTCCGCCGTCGCGTTGGACTCCGACGGCGGCGCGGTGCTGGCGGGACAACGCCCGCTGTCGCCCGTGGAGAGCATCGGGTTCATCGCCCGGCTGTCGCCCGTCGGTGAGGTGTACTGGGAGCTGGAGGTGGGACCGGCCGCCCCGTCTTTCACCCAGGTGATTTTCGCGGCCGATGGTGGACTGCGGCTCACCGGTGACTTCAAGGGCACGCTCCACTGGGGAGGCACCGTGCTCAAGTCCACCTGTGCCGAGGAGGGCTGCTCGCGCGCGGCCTTCGTGCTCGCGGCCGACGCCGCGGGGCGACCGCTGTGGGGACACGCACTGGCCAGCCCCACCACGGGCGAGCCCCAGGGCGCGCGCCTGGCGGCGGATGAGGATGGCGGCGCGGCGGTGCTCTGGAGGCACGGGTGCGGCTCGGAGCTGGCTCGGCTGTCACCCCTAGGTGAGCTGTCGTGGCAGGCGCCCTACGTCACCCAGCCCTGCGACGAGAGCCTCCGCCTGCGAGACGTCACCTTCCTGTCGGGAGGAGACCTGCTGGGCACCGGGGTGTTCTCCGGCACGCGCGCGCTGGGCGGCGAGGAGCCCTTCACCTCCGACGACGCGGACGTCTTCCTGCAACGCCTGGTGCCGTAGCGCTGCTCAGGCGGCGCGCGACTCGGCCGGAACAGCGACGCCCGTCGGGGACTCGGGGAGCGGCTCACCGTCCGCGCCCAGCACCACGGGCTTGATGCCCAGCTTGCGCTCCACCAGCGTGTGGCCCAGGTAGACGAACGGCGTCAGGCCCACCGCGATGAGCAGCTTCACGATGTACGACGTGGCGATGATGTTGAAGATGACGGCGGTGGGCAGCACACCCGTCCACGCGACGAACTGCACCACCGTGGTGTCGATGAGCTGGGACACCAGCGTGGAGCCCGTCGCACGCAGCCACAGCATCTTGTTGTTCGTGATGCGCTTGAGCAGGTTGAAGATGGAGATGTCGCAGAACTGGCCCACCAGATAGGCAATCATCGACGCCATCAGGATGCGCTGCGAGCCACTGAAGACGTTGTTGAACGAGCCCTCCACCGTCCCCGTGAAGTCCGGCGCGCGCGTCAGCGGAGCGAAGGGCACCTCCACCGCAATCGCAATCACCGTGAAGGCGAAGATGGCCATGCCGAAGCCCACCCACGTGACGAAGCGGGCGGCCTTCTTGCCGTAGAACTCGTTGAGGATGTCGGTGAGCAGGAACGTCACCGGGAACGGCAGCATCCCAATGGACATGACCGCCACCACGAAGCCCAGGTTGACCTCGAACAGCTTCACGCCGATGAGGTCTCCCACCACCAGCGATGTGATGAACACCGCCGCCAGCACCACGAAGAGCTGCATCCGTCTGTCGAGGTTCATGCCGTCGTTTCCCCTGGGCTCCGAGGCCGCGTCATACCGTGCCTCGCGGCCCGGGAAACAGTCCCCCCACTGGGAGTGCGCCTCTGGCTCAGGGCTGCTTGTCGGCGGACAGGCCGGGCGCGGCGGGCTCGTCATGGGGGTAATAGGACGTGCCGGTGATGGACAGGAGCACGGACGCGGGGGCGCTCGGCTCCACCGCCTTCGCCTCCGGCTCCATGAAGCGGGGCCGGTACACACTCAGCACCGTCTGCTCCTGCTCGGTGGGGTTGTCGTAGCGACGCGGAAAGCCCCGGGGCCAATGGAACGCCATGCCCCGCTCGACGGGATGGCCCTGCGCCACCAGGCCGGGCCCCAGCACCAGCTCGCTCTCCTCCATCTCCGCGTTCGAGCTGGCGGGAACGGTGCCCCCCGGCTTCACGCGCAGCCGATACACGCCGTAGCCCGCGCCCTCGTGGATGATGTCCATCCGACCGAAGGAGCGCTCCTCCGAGGCGTAGCCCATCTCCTCCGCCGTGCGATGCACCTGGAGCGACGGCACCGCGAGCCCGCCCAGCGCCTGGGGCTTGATGACGCGCACGGTGGCCGCGTGCACCTGGGCGCGCGGCACGTCCACGGTGGGCGGAGCGAGCAGATAACGACTCACGGCCTCGACGGCGGACTCCAGCAGCTCGAAGCGACACGCCTCCAAGAGGAAGCGCAGCTCTCCAGCCAGCCGCCCGTAGTTCACCGTGTGCGCCAGCCTGCCGCCCGTCGCCGCGTTGCGCGTGTCCAGGAAGAGGGCCACGTCCAGCCGGAGCGGTTGCGCGGAGACCCGCTCGCGGTTGTACACGCCCACGATGCAGTCCACGGTGAGCCCCCGCAGCTCGATGACGTCCAGCGGACGGCCCTTGCTGTCATTGACGACGGGCGGGTGGAAAGCCAGCTCCGCGCTCATAGTCTCGCGCTCCTGCCGCCATCGACGGCGATGACCTGTCCGGTGACATAGGGGGCTTCGCGCGCGAGGAAGACGACGGTGCGCGCCACGTCCTCCACGCTGCCCTCGCGCCCCATGGGGATGTGTCGCAGCACCTGCTCGCGCGCGGCGGCGTCGAAGCTCTCCGGGAACGCGGCCACTCCGGGCGAGACGGCATTGACGCGCACGTGCGGCGCCAGTTCCACCGCCAGCGCGCGCGTCAGCATCAACAGGCCCGCCTTGCTCACCGAGTAGTGCGCGAAGTGGCTCTCCGGACGCTCGCCCGCGATGTCGCCCACGTGCACCACCAGCGGGTCCTTGCCGGCGCGCAGCGCGGGCAGCAGCGCCTGGGTGAGGAAGAAGGGCGCGTCCAGGTTGACGGCGAGCATGGTGCGGTATTGCTCGCGTGAGATGGCCGCGAAGTCGACCCGCTCGTAGAGGCCCGCGTTGTGGACCACCACGTCCAGCGCGGGCCACGCCTCGCGCACGCTCGCGGCCAGGGCGTCGACGGCGTCGGGCTGGCTCAGGTCGGCGGCATGGAGGGTGACGCGGCGGCCCTCGGCCCGAAGCTCGTCCGCCAGCGAGGCCAGCGCATCCAAGGAGCGGTGGGCGTGCAGCGCCAGGTCGTAGCCGGCGCGCGCCAGGGCTTTTGCCACCGCGCGTCCGACACGAATGCCTGCTCCGGTGATGAAGGCGGTACCCATGTGCGGCGCCCTGACTAACAGGCCGCACGCGGAAAGGCACCGGGGACCTGAAACACGAAGGGCGATGCCGGATACCCCCGTATCCGGCACCGCCCCTCGACCCCCGGTCTCTTCAGCGAAAATTACGGGTGGTAGCTCGCCGCATGAACGCGGCTGGAGCTCCAGCCACCGTTGTTGCGCTCGTAGGACACCCAGACCCACTCGGTGGACTGCTCGTAGCGGCCTTCCACCCAGCGGTTCTCATAGAAGCCGCCCGTGCAGCGGGACACGTGGTGGTGACGGCCGCGACGCTCCTGGCACACCTGGGGCACCCACACCTTCTCGTAGCGGCCCTCGACCCAGCGGCTCACCGTCTGCATTTCGTAGCGGCCCTGAGCGCGGGCCGGAGGACGGGGCGCCGGAGCGTGGTGGCAGCCGTGGGTGTGCACGTGCGCCTCGTAGCGGTCCGGGCGGTGGCCGCGGTTGTCGTTCCGGTCATGGTTCCGGTCATCGCCGCGGCGGGCCTGCTGAGAAGCCCAGTCGCGAACGCTGCCGTCCGCCGCCAGTGCCGTCGAGGAACCAAGAAACAGGGTGCCGAGAGCCAGGGTGGTGAGAGCAGTCTTGAAAGCCATGGTGTCCGTCCTCCGTCGTGTTGCAACTACTGACGGGGCACCCTCCAGAACATTCACCGCCGGGCACTCACCCTGTTCTCGCGGACCTTCGGCGCCCATGTAGGCCTGGCGCCAACCCCCTGGAAAAGCAGGCACTTACCGGGCGAAGCGCGGGGCGACCTCCGCGCAGGTGAGGCCCTCCTCCGGCGCGCAGTTGCGCCCCACGAGACAGCCTCCAGCGCCTTCGTGGTCCACGCAGCGGATGGGCCGGCAGTCCGCGTCACCGACACACGCGCGACGACTCACCGTGCACGTGCCCTGGCTGCAGGCGTCCTGCACGCAGTCGGTGTCCTGCTGGCACGAGCAGAAGCCCTCCACGTCGCCCTCGGCGATGGAGCAACGTCCCGCGCACGCGCCCTCGGGCTGTCCGTCCTGCTTCACGCAGCGCCCGCCACGTCCGCAGTGCGAGTCCTCGCGGCACGGCAGCGAGGGCGACGGCGCGCACTCCGCATCCGAGCGACAGCGCGCACGACTGGCGACCACCACCACGTCCGAGCACTGGTAGCCATGGGGACAGCGCTGTCCCTCCGAGCAATCCGCGCCGCAGAAGGCGCTCCCCGGGCTCGCCGTCTCGCGCAGACAGAAGTTCGCGCCGCGCCCGCAGACCTGGAGGCCACCACCGTAGGTGCAGCTCGCGCAGTAGGGACGTCGCACCGGGTCGAAGTCGCTGACGCACGTCCCCGCTTCCTCGCCCGCCGTCGTGCCGCAGGACTCACCGAAGGCGCAGTCACGCGTGTCCGCGCAGAAGCTCGCGTCGCAGACACCCAGGGCACATGTGGCGCGTCCTTCTGGCGTGGTGGCGTCGCAGAGGCATGGCGCATCGCCGCAGCGGCAGGCCGTGCCCGCGCAGTCTCCGGAGGACCGACAACCCTCCACGCACGTGGTCCTCGCGGTGTCACAGACCTGGCCCAGCGGGCAATGCAGGTCCGTGGCGCAGCGTCCCCGCGTCAGGCAGGTGCCCGTGCTCGTGTCGCAGAAGAGCGGGTCCTCTCCACAGTCCGCGTTCGACTCGCAGCCCGCGCGGTCCTGGCAGAAGCCCGCTTCGTTGCACAGCTCTCCCGGCGCGCAGGCGCCATCCGTGCGGCACCGACAGGCGGCGGTCTGCGTGTCACAGCGGTATGCCTCCGACGGCGTGCCGCAGTCCGCGTCCACGCGACAGCTCGCGTCCTCCACGGGAGCGTCACCGCGACAGGCGGCGACGAGGAGCAGCAGCAGCGGCACGGCGAACTGGGGCCAGCGGCGCATCACGGGTCGAAGACCTCCGAGCGCCCCAGGACGTACGCCGTCCAGGTCGCGGTGGACAGCGTGTCGTAGGTCCACTGCGAATACTCGAAGCGAGGGACTCGCGCGAGGGAGAGGTCCGCACGGAGGCGTGCGCCTTCGGGGAGCTCGGCGCGCAGTGTCTGGAGCGCGGCCTCCGGGAGCGTCACCTGTGTCTGGCCTCCCGGAAGCACGGCGGTCCAGCGGATGCCGCCTGTCGTGCCGGGCGCGGACAGGGTGAGGAGCTGCACGTCCGGCGTGACACCGGAGGATGACGGAGTCCAGGCCATCGCTCCCGTGAATCGGGCACCCCTCGCGGGCTCGGTGAAGAGAGGAAGCGCGAGTATCGGCGGGAGCGTCACGCCGGCTTCTGGGGCTCCGGGCTGACGGTGATACAGCAGGCTCTGGGGATAGGCCGTGGTGCCTCGGAGCAGGTCGAGGAAGAGCAGGCTCGCTCCGTCCACGCGGGGAAGTTGAGGGAACGTGAGCAGCGGCCCCGGTCCTTCGACGGAGGAGAAGAGCCGCGAGCCCGTGCCCCAGTTGTGCGGATGCGGCACCAGCCCCTCGGCGCCCAGGTCCAGCCACGCGTAGACCTGATGCAGGGCTTGCTCGCCCGCGATGATGACGGGGCCCGCCACGGAGAGCGGCGCGGCGACGTCGAGATGCACGTCGAACACCACGTCCTGCCCCTCGGACACCCGCGTGCCCGACGCCGCGATGCCGCGACGCACCCCGAGCAGATACGGCTCGAAGTCGACCTCGTCCTTCAGCACACCGAGCACCGCGTACACCGCGCGCAGCCCGGGCTGGGCTTGCACGAGAAAGGCCCCGCCCTCTTCACGAATCCGCCACGTCTCCGCGCGCCGGTCTGCTGGCCCCACGAACGGAGGACCCGACGCGGGGCTCGGCTGCGCCACGAAGACGCGGGCCTCCAGCACCTCGCCGGACTGGAGCGGCCTGGGCGGCTTGAAGCCTCGCACCCGGCCCGTGATTCGAGCACTCGCGGGCACGGGTGGATTGCCCGGGTTGCCTTCGCTGTCGAGACGGCGCAGGTACACCGTCAGGTTCTCCGAGCGGATGCCCGCCACCGTCACCACGTCGTGGCCCGGTTTGAAGACGGTGGCCACCTGCGCGCCCACCATCCGAGAGTCCGACAGCGTGAGCTGACCGCGTGCGTCCGTCACGCCCTGGAGGAGCGGTGTCGAGTCCGTGCCGAGAAGGACCTTCGCGCCCACGACAGGCTGACCATAGGCCCCCGAGGATGTGTCGAGCACCGTGACGTTCAGCGTGCCCGTGAGCAGCGCGCCTGAGAGACCTCCCGGGCCTCGGGGGTCGAAGTACGTGAAGGACTCAGCGAGCGCCGAGCGTGCGGAACCGTGGATGACGGCCACTTCCACCGGCCCCTGGCTTCGCGACGCGGGCGTTCGACACGTGAGGGTGTGGGTGTCCTCCACGTGCACGTCGCTCGCGGGCTCTCCGCCGAAGGTGACCTGGACGCCGTCGACGAAGCCGCTTCCCCTCACCGTCACTCGCGAGCCTCCCGCGATGGCACCGCGCGCGGGCTCCACCTGCGCGAGCACGAGCGCGGGCTCGTAGGCGAAGGCGTTCGGGAGCAGGGCTTCGTTCTCCGGGTCGCCCGCTGAGGAGACATGGAGCGCGTGTGCACCCGCGCCACCTGGGGGCGTGGTGAAGCGGAGCTCCGTCGTACCTTGCACTGTCGCCCCTGGAGCCTGGAGCGCGCCGACTCGCACCACGGCATCCGGAGGCAGTGCGTCTCCTTCGAGGAGGACCTGGGTTCCTCCGGCGGAGGACCCCGTTCCAGGTGTCACTCGAGTGAGCGCGAGCCGATAGGTGTAGCCCCCTGGGAGGTGACTGCGCAGCGACGACAGGCTGACCGTCACAGGGACCGTGCGAGGAAGTGTGCCTCGCGGGGGAACGCGGACCGTGAGCGTGAACGGGGTCGCCGCGACAATCTGGGCGGGCGTTTCATCGAAGGTGACCGAGAGGCCCGGAGCGTCGAACGCCCGTCCCGTCAGCGTCACCGTGCCATCCTCTCGCGTCCCCACGCGTGGAAAGACTCCCAACACACCGAACAAGGTGCCCTGTGGATTGTCCACGTAGGTGAACCCCTGGCGCACCGTCCAGGAGCCACGTGATGTGACGATGCGCACGGGGACTGCTTTCGTGTCCATGTACCGCGGCGAAGTCACCACGAGGCGCGAGGGAGATTCCACGCGGAATGAGGGAACGGGCGTCTCTCCGAAGAAGACCTCCGTCGTGCCCTCGAAGCCCTGCCCCGAGAAGACGACGGACGTGCCTCCAAACATTGTTCCCGTCAGCGGCTCGATGTTGGTGACGCGGGTGTCCTCGACGTAGCGGTATGCGCTTCGCAGCACATCGCCCACGCCATGACCCTGCACCCGCACGTCGACGAGGCCGACCGTGGAGCTCCGAGGAACGACGACTCTCAGCTCCGAGGAGGAGACACGCGTGACGGAGGGACTCTGCGTATCGCCGAAGAGAACCTGGAGCCCCGGGCCCGAGGGGAAGCCCGCGCCCATCAGCGTCACGGTGTCGCCGCCTGACTGTGCGCCTTCCGCCGGTGAGACAGCACGGAAGTCGAAGACGTCGAAGTACGTGAAGCACGCCGCGCAGACCGTCGTCCCGTTCGGGCTCTTCACCGAGAGGTCTGCCGTGCCTTCGACACCCGGAGGCGTGCGCAGGTCGAGCGTGGTTTCGTCGATGAGCTGGAAGTCGCGAACCACACGCGAGCCGACCCGCACCTCCGTGCGCAGAGCGGCTTCCGAGGGCGTCGTGGCCACTCCATCCACAAAGCCACGGCCCTTCAACGTCACCCAGGTACCGCCTCCGCTCTCGCCTCGCGTGGGCAGTGCCGAGTGGATGATGGGCGCGGCCGAGGTGCCAGCGTCGGTCCGCGTCCCCGCATCCGCGCTGCCTGCGTCCTCCACACCCGCATCGCGCGCACCCGCGTCCGGCGGGTCACCGGGTGGTCGCGACGAGCCTCCGCAGGCCGTGAGACCAAGGACCCACAGACACAGGCCCAGCACGAGCCCACGCCGTGGTTGCTCCAGGTGATTCGCGCCATCGGGCCCGGAGGAATCCCTCATGGGAGCCACTCCACCTGGAGCGTGTAGCCGTTCGTCGTGCGCGCGTCGTCGCCCATGACCCTCGCGGTGAGCCGCTGGCCCGCCACCGCCGACGCCGGCAGCGACACCGTGGCTCCTTCCGCGTCGTCCGAGCAGCCCAGCTCCGCGCCTCCGCTCTCTCCCAACAGACACAGGCGCAGCAATCCGCGCTCCGCTGCATGACCCGACAACGACACCTTCACGCCCTGGGCCGGTGGCACCGTGAACCAAACGTGGTCCTGCTCTCCCGGGCAGAGCATCCCCTCCAACGACAGCGCCTCCGGCAATGTCGTGGCCGTGTCCACGGTGTCATTGGGCTCGTGGACATCGTCATCACAGGGAGTGCCTCTCGCGAGGAAGAACCCCACGTCGTACGCGCGTGGCAGCGCGTCGCGCGAGGCGATGCGCACGGTATAGACGCCTCGCTCCGCCACGACGTGCGACATGCGCAGACGTCCCGTCGCGAGCACCCTCCCCCGCGCGTCCTGGAGGGCCGTGGAGAACACCGGCTCCGCGAACACCTCCGCTTCCACATTCACGCCGAGCTGGTCCCCTCGCTCCAGGGCGAGCGAGTAGTGGTCCACGTCGTCCGGGCACAACGTCAGCTTCACGTAGCGACTCGCGCTCACGGGGAACGCCGTGGACACCGCGTCGTTGGGCTCCAGCGCGTCCGGCTGGCACGTCCTGGGTCCGCAGGTCCCAGTCCCGAGGTCGCAGCGTTGGTCCATCGCGCAATCATCATCCGAGCCACACGGCGGCGGCCTGGCCAGGCACGCTCCGCTCGCCAGATGGCATACCCGAGGCACCTCACAGTCCCGGTCCGAGTAGCAACGCGGCGCCGATGAACACCGCCCCGCGGCGTCGCACACGAAGCCCACCGCGCAGTCCGTGTCCTCGTCACACTGGACGCAGAGGCCGTCCGCGCAGTGCTCACCCACTCCGCATGAAGTGGTGTCGATGCAGCGAGCCACACACGCATGCAGGCCCGGATTGCAGCGCTCCTCGGCACCACAGTCCGCGTCCTCGACACACCCCAGGTCCTCCTCGCAGACGAGCGTGGACCGATTGCACCGCTGCCCGGTGGGACACTCCTCTCGCGCCCCCGAGGGACAGAGCACCACCTCCGTCCTCGCGAGACAGAGCCCCTGCTTGCACCACTGTCCGAGCGCGCACTCCGCGTTCGCCGAGCAGTCCGTCCCCCAGCCTTCACGGAGGACACAGACGCTCACCTCGGCATCACAGCGTTCCTTGAGCCGACACTGACCGCTCGACACACAGGCGTCGCAGACACCCACGAGCGTGCAGACCTGTCCTCCCTCGCAGTCCTCGCGCCGCGCACAAGACGTGGGGCTCGGTCCGGCATCCGGGACAGGCGGCGCCGCCTCCTTCGAGCAGGCCAGTAAGCAGCACACCAGCACGAGGAGCCACCACCGCGGCGTCACGGGACCTCCATGACCACGCCCGAGGGCCACTGCACGTCCGCCACCGTCCACACCTCACCCTGACTCGACAGGGTGTGACGGAACTCGCCCTTCAGCACGCCCCGGTCATACACGCGCACCGTCGCCTCGCTGCGCGGGTCCACCGCCCCATTCGCGCGCGCGAGCACCACCGCCACACGGTACGTCCCCGCCACCGGGCGCTCGTAGCCGAACACCTCCGGGCCGTAGCCCGTCAGCCGATCCCTCAGCAACTCCGGGTCTTCCGCGAGGCCGGGCGCACCCCAGTCCGGACGCGGATTCGCGTAGTGACAGTCGTCCACGGACCCTGGCACCGCGTCCACGCCCCGTGACACATGCAGGTCCAGGTCCGTCTCCACGTGGTTCCACGACACGTCCACCAACAACCGCTGCGCGGGCACCGCGACGACACGCGCGCTCGCGGGACGCGGACTTCGCGCTCCCGCCGCATCCGTCACCACCAGCTCCACCTCGTACGCTCCCGGCACCACCGGGTCCAACCGGAGCACCGTGCGCGCCGCACCCGGCTCCACCACCTGGGCTCGCGCGCCCACCGGTCGCTCCTTCAGCACCCACGCGTACGTGAGCGGCCCATCCCCATCCGGGTCCATCGAGGCCGTGCCATCCAACATCACCTCCGCGCCCGGGACACTGTCCCCCACCGGGCTCACCACCGGCACCGGACCCAGATTCACCCCTCCGTGCAGTGACACGCGTGCTTCTCGCTGGTCCGGGTCCGTGGTCCGCAGCAGGAGCGCTCCGCTCATCGCTTCCGCCGCCGCTCCCTGGGGCACCGCGTAGCGCACCGACAGCTCCACCTCGGTCGACACCTCCAGCACCGCCGGAGTCTTCGCGGAGCCCACGAGCTGGAAGGCCGACGCTCCAGCAAGCGTGAGCGACTCCAACACCAGCGGCGCATCGCCCCGGGCGCTCACCTTGAAGGAGCGCACCACGGCATCACCTTCCGCGACGCGTCCGAAGTCGAGCCGCTCCGTCTCCAGCTCCAACAGCGCCGCCGTGCGCCCCTCACCCCGCAGAATCACCTCGCGAGAGGGACGACTCGGGTCATCCGTGTGCAGCTCCAGGGTCGCCGTGTACGGGGACTCGCGCGGCGGGACGAAGGCCAGCACCACGGGAGCCTCCGCCTGCGAGGGAATCTCATCCGGCGCGGAGACGATTCGGAACGGACTGTCCGCCTCTCGCACCGAGACACCCACCACGCGCAGCGGCGCACGCCCCGCATTCACCAGGGGCAGGGACACCGCGCGCTCGTTCAACGCGGGCACCGCTCCGAAGTCGAGCGTGGACTCGGGCGCCACCCAGCGCGGCACCACGGACAGCGAGGGCGCATCCTTCCCACAGCCTCCCGCCAGCAAGCAGCCCATCACGAGCCACCACCCTCCGCGAGCCGCCCCCTTCCTCACGACGCGTCCTCCTCCACGTACTCCAGCTCCACTCGCGACCCGAGCCCCGGCACCGAGTCTCCCGCGAAGAAAACAGTCCTTCGCTCGGGCTGATACACCCACCCGTCCACGGCTCCGGCCCTGGGCGTGCAAACAGCCTCCAGTGCCTCCGCTGACTGACCCGCACAGCCCTCGCGGTCCACCGCGGCGCAGGCACCCAGCGCAGCCTCCGTGGCCCCACAGGGATACCGCACGCGGACCCGCAGCGAGTCCGCGCGAGGAACCCGCTCCAGGGCGAATGTTCGCCGCAAGCCCACCGCGCTCGTCGCCAGCGCGCGCAGTGCTCGCGCGAAGTCCTGGTCACAGATGCTCCCCAGCTCCCCGCCCATCAGCGTCACCAGCTCCGCGTAGCGGCTCCCTGGCTCGGCGCCACAGCCGTTCGCGGGCACGTCGCCGATGATGGCCGACGCCACCACCGTCCCGTCATTTCCCAGCCCCTTCACCTGCTCGAACGCGCGCCAGTACATGCGCACGTCATGCGGCGAGCGGTCGTCCTCATCCGTCACGAAGGCCAGGTAGAGCCACGCCTCCGGACGCAGGAAGTCCACGGCGTGCTCCCTCGCGCAGCCCTCGCGACAGGCCTGCATGGAGCAACGCGACACACAAGCCGCGCGAGCCTCCAGCACCGGCGCGTTCTCTCGGGAGACCTGCTCCAGCACCAGGTTCGCCGCCTCCAGGCCCGCCTCGTAGGCGCTGCCCTGGGTGCCCACTCGCACGCTGTTCGCGAAGGCCTGCTCCAGCTTCGGCGTGTCCGGGCTCAGGATGCGCGGCGTCCCCACCAGCGCTCCCGGCCGCGTGAAGACATCCGTCGTCGCCACGCCCATCCGGTAGTCGACGCGCCCCTCTCGAAACAGCGAGATGAACGCCTGGAAGTTGCGCGCGAGCAGCTCCTGACGCGGCGCCATGGACGCCGAATCATCCACCACCCACAGCACATCCACCGCCGGGGCCGAGCGCTGCGCATATGTGTCGACGTGAAAGCCCGCGGGAAGCGAGGGCACGAGCCGCTCGTCTCGACAGGCGACGGAGTGGAGCGCCAGGAAGGCGACGACGGCTGCACGGCGCATGAGCAGGGAGACTAGCAGGCCGTGCCAGGGAGCGTTCATGGCACACAGAGGCAGAGAGAAGCAGTCCTCGCGAGCCTCCGGGTGCGATACACCCAATGGCACCATGTTCCACCGCCAAGGGCCCACCCTCCTCGAGCTGGCCGAGCAGGCCATGACCTCCGTCGAACACGGCTACGACCTGCTGGCCCCCAAGTTCGACTACACGCCCTTCCGCACGCCCGACCCGGTGGTCCAGGCCGCCATCGATGCCCTGGGCCCGGCTGGCTCCGTCGACACCGCCCTGGACGTGTGCTGCGGCACCGGCGCCGCCATGCGTTTGTTGCGGCCCCTCGCCCGGGAGCGCGTCGTCGGCATCGACGTGAGCCAGGGCATGCTCGAGGAAGCGGACCGTCGCCTCTCCGCCGCCCCCGGCACCGCCGCCTTCCAGTTCGTCCGGGGTGACGCGCTGGCGATGACCTTCGACGCGGAATTCGACGTCGTCACCTGCTTCGGCGCCTTCGGCCACATCCTCGAAGAGGACGAATCACGACTGGTGCAAGGCATCCATCGCGCCCTGCGGCCTGGAGGCCGGTTCCTCTTCGTCACCGGCCATCCGCCGTCACGGCTGCGTCCCGGCTACTGGGTGGCCAAGGGCTTCAACGCCGCCATGCGCGTGCGCAACGCGCTCTGGAAGCCGCCCTTCGTCATGTACTACCTGACGTTCCTGGTGCCTCGCGCGCGGGACCTGCTGGAGGCCCAGGGGTTCACCGTCGAGGTTCGCGACGGCATCCTCCCCGAGCCCTTCACACCGCTGGCCACCGTCATCGCGACGAAGCGCTGACTACTTCGTGTCCGCCGCCTTCGCCGCGCCCTTCGCCAGGCCCTGGAACACCGTCTCCAGCCACACGTCCGTCTTGATGTAGCCCGTGCCGAAGGACTTGAGGTGCTCGGGCAGGCTCTCCGCCTTCACCTGCTCCAGCGTCTTGCCGGCGTCCTTCTTCGTGCGCACCAGGGCCACCGACTCGCGCAGCGCCGCCACGAAGCGCTCCAGGCCCGCCTTGTCCGTCAGCGGTCCGTGGCCCGGAATGATTTTCACGTCCGCCGGGAGCGTCTGGAGCAGCTTCTCCACGTTGCGCACGTACCCTTCCACCGAGCCGCCGCTGTTCACGTCGATGAACGGGAAGGCGTCCACGAAGAACTGGTCGCCGGTGTGCACCACGTTGGAACCGACGAAGTGCACCAGCGTGTCGCCGTCCGTGTGGCCCGCCGGCAGGTGCGTCAGGCGAATCTCCTCGCCGTTGAAGTACAGCGACATGCCCGTGTCGTAGGTGATGACCGGCAGCGCCTCCTTCTTCGCCGGAGGGACGACTCCGCGGTCCCCCCTGTCCTGCCCGACCACCAGGCGCGTGCGCACCTCGCGATGCGCCACGATGCGACCCTCGCGGCCGAAGACGGCGTTGCCGCCCGTGTGGTCGCCGTGCCAGTGGGTGTTCAGCACGTAGGCAATCTTCGCCTTGCTCAGCTTGTCCAAGGCCTTGTGAATCTTGGGCGCCAGGGGCTCGAACTGGTCATCGACGATGAGCAATCCATCCGGCCCCACCGAGACGCCGATGTTGCCGCCCGCGCCCACGAGCATGTGCACGTTGCCCGCGACGGGGCTGCTCGTCACCGGCACCTTCTCCAATTCCTTGGACTGCGCCAGGGCCAGCGAGGGAACCGCGACCAGGACCGCCAGGAGGCTTCGCATGTCAGGGACTCACAGAGACAGGGGTGTCGAAAACGGGGCCGCAGCATAGTCCACGGCGACCACCGTGTATTCCACCGCGCCCCGAGGCCGCTCCACCTGCACGGACTCCCCCACTTCCTTGCCCAGCAGCGCCCGGGCCAGCGGAGACTCCACGCTGAGCCGCCCCGCCTTCACGTCCGCCTCATCCAGGCCGACGATGCGGTAGCGCACCCGCTCGCCTTCCTCGTCCTCCAGCTCCACCCATGCGCCAAAGAAGACGCGGCCCGCCTGCGCCGGGTCCGGCTCCACCACCCGCACCTCCTCCAGCGTCGCCACGAGGTGCCGCGCCCGTCGCTCGCGCTCCTGACGCCGCACCCCGGCCTCCAGCGGCGTCAGTCCTCGCGCACCGGAGTCGGGCCCCTGCGTGGACGCCAGCTCCTCCTGCAGCGCGCGGTAGCCCTCCGGAGTGATGTAGCGCTTGTCTCCCGAAGCGGACCTCGGGCGCGGCGGTACCAGCGCCTCGTCCCCACCCGAGTCTTCCTTCGTGAATGCCTTCGACATTCCCGCCTCCACGCGTCGAGGGACTTCGAGGCCCCGAGATTATTAAGGTACGCCGCTTCTCCCATCACTCAAGGGGTGCACGCATGGCAGGGCAGGCAAGGCTGACTGGCAAGCAGGGCCAGGGACTGGCGGGCTCTCTGAGTGAAGCCCCTGCCTCGGGAGCGAAGGGCGCGGTGGTCCTCATCCATGAGTGGTGGGGCCTCGACGCTCACATCCAGGGCGTCGCCGACCGGCTCGCGAAGGAGGGCTTCACCGTGTTCGCGGTGGACCTCTACCACGGCCGCACGACGAAGGACGCGGCGGAGGCGGACAAGCTGCTGACGCAACTGGACTGGGGTCAGGCCAGCGCGGAGCTGCGCGCCGCCACGGACGCGCTGCGCGAGCGCGGTGGAGCGGGCACCAAGGTCGCCATCCTCGGCTTCTGCATGGGAGGAGCGCTGACGCTGCTGGCGGGAGCCAATGACCCGGGGCTCGACGCCGTGGTCCCCTTCTACGGGATTCCTCCGGAGGCCGTGGACGTCACGCGCATCCGCGCGCCGGTGCTGGGCCACTTCGCGAAGAATGACGACTGGTGCACGCCCGACCGCGTGGATGCGCTGGAGCAGAAGCTGAAGGCCGCCCGCGTGCCCGCCGAGCTTCACCGCTACGACGCCAGCCACGCGTTCTTCAACGACACGCGGCCGGAGGTCTACTCGCCCGACAATGCGCGCCTGGCGTGGAAGCGCACCGTGGACTTCCTCCACGCGAAGCTCGGCTGAGCCTCACGCGGAGGAGTCGACACGCGCGGCTCAGGTGCCGGGCGTCGGCGCCGGCGCCGGGGTCGCGGCCGGCTGCTGCACGGGGCTGGGCGCGGCCTCCGGGGTGGTGGCGGGCGCGTCGGAGGCCGGGGTCTCCGTCGCGGGCGCGGGCTCCGGAGCGGCGGGGGCCTGGGGCGCGGTCTCCACCGGAGCGGCGGGCGCCTCACCCGAGGGCGCCAGCTGCAGGCGGTACGTCTTCACGCCCTTGGGCAGCACCACCTCCACCAGCGGGTTCTCCTTCAGCAGCGCCTCGTTCGCCTCCAGCTTCACCAGACCATCCGCGTCGCTGAGGACGTTCAGGCGCGTGCGGAGCTCGCCCGCGCGGACCCGGGCACCCTCCACGGGCTTGCCGTCGCCGTCCACCACGCGCAGCACCACCATCTGCCCAGGGGTGACGTCAGCGGCGCTCGGCGGCGCCACCAGTTCCTTGTAGGTCGGCCTCAAGGCACAGGCGGTCAGCAGCGAGGTGGAGGTCAGGACGACGGTCAGCAGGGCTCGGCGAAGGCTCATGGGAATTCCGTACGGACGTGAGGGGACTAACGGGCGCGGCAGCATAGCCGCAGACGGCGAGCCGCCAAGCCCCACGGCGCCCGCCCTCTCGGGGAGCCCCGCCTGTTTTCCCTGGCTTGCCCCGAGGAAGCACCAGGGGTTCGCAGGGCAGCCCGCTCCCCGGTGGAGTCAGCGGCCCTTCCACATGTCCGTCGCCGACCCCACACCTGAGGGACGGCGGAGATGCCGCGCCCGCCCCTGGGAGGCTCGAAAGCCATGGTCGAATTGACTCGCTCCGACAGAACCACCACCCCTGCCCCCTATGTGAGGGACGTGCACCGCGAGCTCAGCTACTCCGAGCTCCCCGCGGGCATCGGCATGAGGAACGAGGAGATCTACTTCAAGCACAACCGGTTCGTCGTCAGCGTGGCGACGATGCTCGTCACCGGCTTCGTCGTCTTCTTCGTGCCGCTCTTCAATGGCCTGATTGCCGGCGCGTTCGGCGGGTTCCACGCGCGGACGATGAAGCGTGCGCTCGGCGCGGCCCTCGTCACCTCCATCGCGCTGCCGGCGTTCATCGCGCTCTTCTCCTTCCTCGCCGGCCCCCACCAGCTGCGCATCTTCGGCGGGCTGGGGTTCTGGGGCTGGACGGCCCTCTTCGTCATCGGCACGTTCATCGGCGCCGCCACGGGCCCCTACTCCACCCAGCTGCTGACAGACGACTTCAGCGCAGCTCAAGACCCAGTGCCAGCCGACGGTCCAGCGTACCGGACAACCACGACGACGGAGACCGTGACTCGCGAAGTGCGCGTGGAGCGAGTGAGCCCTCCCAGCGAGCCTGTGCGCGAGGAGTGAGCAACACACCAAAGGGTCCCGCGCGGCCCAGGAACCACTCCACCTGAAGCCAGGCGCCCGCCTCGTGCGTGAGGCGGGCATCGCCCATCCGCCACGTGGGGGCATAGGCCGCCTCCAGGCGCACGGCGTTGGCACCCGAGCCCGGCAGACCCGTGCGGTGCGTCAGTGACAGTCGAGGCCCCGCCGCCGGTGTCAGGGCCTGCTCGCTCCAGTGCATCCGCGCGAGCCCTCCCACGCCCACCGCCGTGAAGCGCGAGAAGCGCGCCCCCGCGTCCAGCACCACCAGCGCCTCCGCCTGCACGGTGGCCCGGTAGGGCATGGCCCGCGCCGTGTCCGAGGCCACGCGGGCCTCCGCGCCCCACCCGAGCGAGTCCCACCCGGACTGACGGAACTGGGGCAAATCCCGCTGCAAGGTGCGGTAGCCCACCAGCGTCATGTCCGTGGACACCACGCGCGGAGGGCCCCAGCGCGGCTCCAGCGAGAGCTCACCGTCCAGGACGCGCAGCTCGCTGCTCGACTGGAAGCCATGCAGGCGCGAGTCACCCAGGGCCTCCGCCATTCCCGCGGTGCGCACGCTCACCACGGGCCGCGCCGCGCCCACGTCCGGGAAGTCCATGCCCACGCTCACCACCGTGCGCGCCGCGCCCGACTCGCGCAGCGCCGTGGCGGCCCAGCGCGTCTCGGCCTCCACCTTGCGACGACGGTCCGCGCCCAGGAAGGCCACCGCGTCGACGTCCGCGAACACGCCGTCATTCAGCTCGCCCTGGACCTCGGTGGCCCGGATGAAGGCGGCCTCGGTGCGCTCGGCGCGGACCAGGACCTTCAGCTCCTTCGGCGTCGGCGCGCGGCGCGGCGCCCTGGCCAGTGCTTCCTGAAACAGCGCCGTGCGGTCCAGCACCGCCAGCTTCCGCTGGAGCGCGTCTTCTCGCTCGAAGACCCGCTGACGCTCGCGGATTCCCGCCTCCGAGGCGCCCTTCAAGGGCGTGTTCACCGCGAGCAACCGCTGGCGTTCGATGCGCAGTCGCTCTCCCTCCAACCGGTCCAACGCCGCGCGCTCCACCCGCACCGCATGGGCGACGTAGGCGTGCAGCGTCTCGCGCACGGAGGAGGCTCGGACCTGGGGAGAGGCGGAGTCGAGCACCGCGCGCACCGTCTCCGGCAACGCTCCGTAGGCCTCGCGTCTCGTGTCGGGCTCGGGGGACTGGAGGCGCGCGTGCAGGTGGAGCAGTCGCGACAATGGGGCGGCATCGACCTGGCCCGTGAGGGCTTCGAGAGTCTCTCGCCGGAGGGCGTCCGCGCGGACGGCGCGGTCTCCGGTGGACTCGAAGGCATCGGGGATGAGCTCCAGCAGGGGACCCGCGGCGCCCTCCTTGCCCAGCACCTCCAGCTTCGCCATTGCATCCAGCGTCGCGGTGGGCAGGACCCACATCACTCCGGGGGGGCGCACCTGTCGACCGTGCTCCAGGACTCCATTGAGGAGGAAGAGGAGCGCGCTCGCGCAGTTGTCGGTGAAGAAGTAGTAGCCCATGTACCCGCGTCGCTCGAGCTCCCAGATGCGCTCCAGCATCCGCTCCTCCTCGCCGCGAGTGAGGCGCAGTCGGAAGCGGCGGATGGTGCGTTGCTCCAGCTCCAGCGACTCGTGCGTGAGGTCGCCCATCGTCCCGGTGAGGAAGACGGTGTCGTAGCTGCCCGTCATCCCCTTCACCACGTAGCCCAGGCCCTTGGGCTCCATGCCCGTGAGCGCCACGAGCTGCACGACGCGCTCGAAGGAGGGACCTCGCACTTGAGCGCCCTCGCTCCAGACCGGGCGCAGGAGCAGGTGGCCGAAGAGGGACTCGGGCTGGCGTCCCGTGGCGGCGACCAGGAGGACCTCCACGTGGGACAGGAGGTCGAGCTCCGCCCAGGCGTCGAAGGCGGGACAGGCGCCGCGCGAGCCCAGCGCGCCCAGGCCCGTGGCCTCCACGGCTTCCGCCAGGGCGCGTGACTTGGAGAACTCCTGACAGCGCACCTGCTCGTCCATGGAGAGCGCGTCGTCGCGCAGGGACTCCACGGGGAGGAAGAACTCCTCGGCGAAGGTCACCAGGTCCAGCGATGCGCTGCCCTGGCCCCGCGCGCGACTGAAGGCCCCGGCGTAGTGCAGGCGCGCTTCCTCCTTCCAGACCAACGGTCGCTCGAAGGGCCTCATCCAGCCCGACAGGCGACGCCAGCTCTCGGACTGGCTCCACTGCCAGGCGTCGTCCCAGCGCTGCACCACCGCGTGCACCACGGCGCGGCGGCGCCACAGCTGCTCCGACTCCTCGTCCGTCAGGCGCGACAGGCGCAGTGTCGCGCGACGCTCCGAGGACGATGCGTACCGGTAGAGGTGGAAGCGGGTGCGCCCCTCGGACCAGTCCGGACGCACGGCGGTGCCATCACCCATCCCCAGCGGCTCGGGCTCCGGGTGGAGGACGAACTCGAGCGGCCCTCCGGGAAAGCGGCGCATCGCGGGCGGCAAGGCGCCCAGGCCCGCCTCCACCTCACGCACCAGGGACTCGTCGTCCGCGGCGGCGCCTCGCAGCAGCACTCCGACCCGCTCCAGGGCGTGCACGCGTTCCTTCAAGGAGCGAGCGGGGCCCGTCTCACCGTGTGCGGGGGCCTCGACCTGCATCGTCGCTTGCGCGCCTTCACCTGATGCGGGTGCGACCTCTGGCGCCAGGCTTTGCGCCGCGGCCTCGGCGCGCATCAGCGCGTGCGCGTTGTATCGCGGCACCGCTGCGACCTGGAGCGGCGTGCCTCGCGGGGGAACTTCATGCGCCCCGTCTCGCTGCGCTCCCATTCCGACAGGTTCCGCCCACGCGGGCAGCGTGAACGCGAGACTCAGCACCCACGCCACCCGGCGGCTCACTCCATCACCCCCGCCGTCGCCTCCTCGTCACCGTGCGCCGCGAGGAAGGCACGCCGGTCCTCGTCGAGCCTCGGGTCCGTGCGCGCCAGCTCACCCACCCTCGCCAACCAGGCCAGCGCCCGCTCGGGCGTCAGGGTGCGCGTGTCCGCCATCGCCAGCAGCTCCTGCCGGTTCGCGCGCAAGAGCCGCCCGAAGGTCCCCAGGTTCTCCCGACGGATGCTCGCCGCCGACGCCAGGTCCTCCACCGTGGGCCCCGCCCCCAAGGCCAGGTCCTCCCGAAGCTGGTGCGTCCGCGAGCGCAAGTACACCTGCGCCGCGCGCCCCACCTCCTCCGGCGGAGGCGGAGCCTGACGCCGCCGCTCGGCCGCCGCCACGACGCGCCAGATGACCACCCCCAGCCCGATCACCGTGGCCGCCACCGTCGTCGCCGACACCACGCGCCCGTCGTTGTTCTCGCTGTTGCTCGTCTCCGAGCGCGAGTCCTTCCCCTCCCCTCCATTCTCCGACTCGCTGGTCCCCGTGTCGCTCTGCTTGCTGGAGCGCGACTCGCTGGAGCCCCCCTCTTCGGAGCTGTGGTTCGAATCCCCGCTGGAGCCCGCCTCCGACTTGCTGGAGTCACCCGACCCCTTCGACGAGTCCCCCGAGCCGTTCGACGAGTCCCCGGACCCGTCCGACGAGCCATTCGACTTGGAGCCATCCGACCCCGAGCCCGAACCGTCGGAAGACCCCTCCGACGCGCTCATCCCTCCACTCCCCATGGCCCCCGGCGTCCGACATCCCGTCACGCCCAGCAGCACGGCCATTCCCAACGCAAGTTTCCCGGTGTGCTTCAAAGTCATCTCAGACACCCCTGAATGAGCACTCGTTCGTCACGAGCGCATGGACAGACACCGCGCAATGACACGGTAGGAATTCATTTGTCATGAATCTTATAGCCAGCGACGTGCCGGCCGCGAACGGGCGTTGTTTCGCGGCCTTGCGTGCGACACCGCGCGTCAAAGCGCGAAGCGGACGCTCCAGGGTGCATCGCGGGCTTCGCGCCAATGTGAGGGAAATCGCGGGGTTCAAGGGCGGCGCGCCGGGCATCGACTGTCGATCCCCGGCGCGCGCTCACATGAAACCTACCGCGAAAGGCCCTCCCCCCGGTGGGCCTGCACTTCATTGTCGCGCTGTGCGCAGTGCGAAATCCATGCGGGGAAGCCCTGATGTCAGCTTCCACCCGGACACCCCAGACTCCAGGGCATGTCGCCGATAAATGCTAAACAACTCACAACTTCGACGTCCTGGTAGGATAGTGGAAGCCACTCATTGCCAGCTTATACTCAGGATATCGTGATTCGTTTGAATTCCGAGGAACAGCGTATCCTGGCGGACCTGGAAGCCCTGCTCGCAGAAGCGGAGCCGAGCTCGGAGTCCCTGCCCACGGTCCTGGGAGCATTGCGCGACACGCTCAAGGCGGAGCGCGCGGTGGCCTATGGCGTGGACGTGGGGCCTGACCGCTTCCATGTCAGTTATTCGTTCAGCTCGGGCTTTCCCCAGCCGCCCGAGGTGGTCTTCGATGCGCTGGAGACCTTCCTGTCGGACCGGGAGAGCCTTTGGGGTTGGTATGATCCCGCGCGCCCCGCACCGGCCCAGCGCAACCGGGCGCTGCACTTCCGCTCGCTGCAGGAGTCGGAGGCGCGGCAGATGCCCTTGCATGACCAGCCCGCATACGAAGTGGCGCGGCGTCTGGGATTGAATGAGGCGGAGCTGGACGCCCAGCGCGAAAGGGTCAACACCCGCTCCGGCGCGGTGTACCGGCAGCTGGGAATGGAGCGCATGGCCTTCCTGCGCACCCTGGTCTGCGAAGGGCCGTCGCTCCTGGGGTGGCTGGGGTTGGCGCGCGAGGAGCCCTTCACCGAGCGCGAGCAGCGGGTGCTCCAGGCGCTGACGCCGGCCTTGCAGCGGCGGCTGAACATGGAGACGCGGCTGCGCGAGTCCGGGCTGATGTCCACCGCGCTGGAAGTGGCGATGGAGGCGCTCGGGCGCGCCGCCTGGGTGGTCAGCGGCAGTGGCCGGGTGGTGCACGCCAACAGCGCGGGCCGCGTGTGGCTGGAGCGCGGCGAGCCGGAGCTGATGGAGCAACTTCGCCGGGGCGCCCAGGGCGTTCCCTGTTCGGGTCCGCTGACGCTCACGCCGCTGCGCACCACGGGCCTTCCCCCGCACTACCTGGCCATCGACACGGGCACCGCCTCCAGCGCCGCCGCGCGCGTGCAGGCCCATGCCGCGCGCTGGTCGCTCACGGCGCGCGAGTCCGAGGTCCTCACGCACATCGTCCAGGGCGAGACGAACAAGTCCATCGCCGGCAGGCTGGGCTGCGCGGAGCGCACCGTGGAGGTCCACGTCACGCACCTGCTGGCCAAGGCGCACGTGGAGAGCCGCTCGGCCCTCATCGCCCGCTTCTTCCAGACGTCCTGACCCTAGAATGGGGGGGTGAACGACTCCCCAGACGCCCGCCTCCAGGCCGCCCATGCTCGCGCCCGAGAGGCGGTAGAGGCAGGTCCCCGCTCCGCGCCCGCGGACGGAGTTCCCCGACGACGGCGGCTCGCGCTGGGTGACCCGCAGGCGGACTTCGACAAGGTCCTCGCCATCCTCGACCACCACGGACTCTTGGGCACCGACGGCTGGCTGAAGCCCGACGTGCAGCTCGTCTCGGTGGGAGACCACTTCGACTGGGGCCGCCCCGAGGAGCGGGTGCACGCGTCGAACAGCGCGCTGGCGCTGGTGGCGTGGCTGGCCGCGCATCCCTCCGACCAGGTCATCCTGATTCTGGGCAACCACGACCTGGGCCGAGTGGGAGAGTTGGCTGACTTCGACGACGCCCGCTTCACCACCGCCCAGGCGGAAGCGGACCGCGTCTACCAGAAGGGGCAGACGGACGAAGCCGGCGAGCGCGCCTTCCTGGAGCGCTGGCCCCAGGTACCCACGGCGGAGCTGGTGGCCCGCGACTTCGGCAACTTCCAGCGGGCCCAGCGGGCCTGGGTGGAGCACCTCCTGCGCGTCCGCCGCTTTCGCACCGCGCACGCCGCGGGCCCCGGGCTGCTGGTGCTGCACGCGGGCGTCACGCACGAGGACCTGGACGTGACGGGCCTGCCTCGCGAGCGCCGCGCGGATGCCGACTCCGTCGCCCACGCGCTCAACGCGAAGATGGACGCGGCGGTGGAGGCGTGGACGCATGGGCGCCTCGAGGTGCCCGGGCTGCACCAGCCGGGCGACGCCGCGCGAGGCGAGGGCACGGGCATCTTCTATCAGCGCCCCAGCACGAAGCCGGAGGACGCCGAGCGCACGCGCCAGACGCCGCGCCGACGCTTCGACCCCCGGCGGCTTCCCCCAGGGCTCACGCAGGTGGTGGGGCACACCCGCGACAAGCGCATCCGCGAGCTGATGGGCGTCACCTCGGGCACGGCGCTCGACGGCGTGGTGCGCCACCTGGTGACGGACGGCGCGCGGGTGGACTGCGCGCACGGTGCCCCGCCGGCCACGGGCGCGGCGGAGGCGGTGCTCGTCTTCGTTGACGGAGGGATGAGCCACTGTCCCGTCGACGCGTACGAGCTGTTCGACTTGGACCAGCGCGCCGCCGTGCGAGCGACGACGCGCTGAATCCGAGGCTGCTTCGGCCTGCTGGAGCAGCGCGCCATCGTGCGAGCGACAGCGCGCTGAATCCGAGGCTGCTTCGACCTGCTGGAGCAGCGCGCCATCGTGCGAGCGACAGCGCGCTGACCCGCCACTACCTCGGCGCGGGCTGGGCCTCCGCCTGGAGCCCGGCGAGCTTCTTCTCCAGGCCCTTCATCATGCGCGGCGACACCTGCGAGGCGGGCAGCGTCTTGGCGTAGGCGACAGCCTCCTCCACCGTCTTCGTGGCGCCGGCGATGTCCTTGCGCGCGACGTGGATGTCGACGCGGTTGGACAGCACGTTGATGCGGCGGGAACCCTTCACGCGCTCCAGCGCGCGGTCACTCGCCGCGAGCGCGTCATCCAGGCGCCCCTGCAGCCGATACAGCGTGGCCAGCCGCGCGGGCGGGTTGTAGTCCTGGGGCAGGTCCTTCTCGCTCTGCTCCAGCGCGGCCACGGCGCGCTCGGGCGTGCCCAGCTTCATCGCCGCCGACATGCGGTGCGAGTCGAAGACGGCGCGCGCCTCCGGGTTGGTCGCCTTGGCGGCCTCCGCCTCCAGGAACGCCAGCCACTCGCTCGCGAGGGCCTTCACCCCGGCCTCGTCCTTCTCCGCCTCGCGCGCGCCCACCCGCATCTCATAGAGGCCGGAGCGGTCATCCGCCGTCATCTCGATGACGGGAGGCCCCATGGCCTCGACCACCTTGGCCTCCAGCGCGGCGCGAAGCTCCTTGCTCGCGACCTGGTCCGGAATCGACAGCGCGCACATCAGGCCCATCATCGAGGCGTTGGCCCACGACAGCGAGCGCGGCGTGGTCGGCAGCAGCTCCAGCGCCTTCTTCGCGCACGGCTCCACCTGCTGCGCTCCATACATCGCCGTCATCAGCGACTCCACCGCGCGGCCCCGGCGGTTCCAGTCCGCGGGCGCCTCGGCCAGCGCCTCCGTCAGCGTCTCCGCGGCCTCCGCCGAGCGCCCCTCTCCGTAGAGCGCGTCACCGCGCGCCAGCAGCGCCTCCGCGCCGGTGATGCCGCCCTTGTAGGCGCGCTCGCCGTCCTCGAAGAGCTTCACGAGCTGCTCCACCGTGGCACTGCCGGCGAAGCGCAGCAGGGGCTTCTCCTCGCGCGGGTCGATGACGTACAGCGTGGGCCAGAACTCGATGGGGAACTTCTCCTGGAAGGCCGCGTTCTGGGTCAGGTCGGTGTTCACCTCCAACCAGACGTAGCGGTCCGCGTGGCGGGCCAGCGACTTGTCCGACAGGACATACGCCTTCATGGAGCGACAGGTGTGACACCACGGCGCCCAGACATCGACGAAGAGGGGGATGCCCTTCGACTTCGCCTCGGCGAGCGCGCGAGCGTAGTCATCCTCGATGAACGGCAGGGGAGCTCCGGCGTGCGTCGCGTCCGCGGACACGGGGGTGTTCGTGTTCGCGGCGGTGCAGGCAACGAGCCCCAGCAACAACAGGCAGGCGGCGTGGGTGCGCATGGCGGGGGACCCTATCGCGCCACCGGCACTCTGTCCCCCAGCGACATCCGCCGCGCAAGCAACTGGGAACCCGCCCCCGCACATGCTCTGGTGTGAGTGAACCTCCGATGACGAGAGACCCCTACACCCTGCGCGAGTCCCTCGCGTCCGCCCTGGATGCCCTGCCCGCCCCCGAGCGCTTCCCCGAGGCGTCGGACGCGGACCTGGCCCGTCGTCTGGCCGAGCGGCTGCGCAGGGACCTGCTCCCCCGCCTGGGCTCCGCCGACGCGCCCCTGCTGCTGGTGGCCATCGCCGGCCCGAACAACGTGGGCAAGTCCACCCTGTTCAACGCGCTGGTGGGCGCGCCGCTGTCGCCCGCGAGGCCCGAGGGGGGACTGACGAAGCAGTGCCTCGCGGCGGCCCACCCGGAGACGTGGACGGGGGCGCTGAAGGACTTCCTCACCCGCCGCTACGACACGGTGCCCGTCGCTCCGGGAGAGCTTGCGCCCGTGGACCAGCCAGGGCCGGCGGGGCGGCTGTACCTGGTGCTGGCGGAGGCGGTGCCTCGCGGGCTGCTCGTCATGGACACGCCGGACTTCGACAGCGTGTACCGCGAGAATCGCGAGCGCGCGGAGGCGCTGCTCGTCACCGTGGACGTGCTCGTGTTCGTGGTGAGCCGGCAGACGTACCAGAACGCGGCGCTGGTGGACTTCCTGCGCGCCGCGGTGGGCCATGGCCGGCCGTACCTGCTCGTCTACAACGAGGCGTCTCGCGAGGAGGTGGCTCGCGGGCACCTGGACAAGCTGGCCGCCGACGTAGGCCACCCGCCCCTCGCGCGCTACCTGGCGCCGCACCAGCCGGACGTCGAGGCGGGACTGCGTCCCCTCGCGACAGAGCCGCTGGACGGGCGGCCTCCGCTCAACTCGCTGCTGGGCGAGGCCGAGCACGCGCGGGAGCTGAAGGCCCGGGCGCTGGAGGCGTCACTCGCGGATGCTCGCGCGGAGCTGGAGGCGCTGGCACGCGCGTCCACTCGCGCGGCGAGCGAGCCGGAGCGACTGCGGCAACGCCTGCGGCACGAGCTGGAGGGCGTGGGCAGCGCGGCGGCGCTCAAGGCGGTGCCCGCGGACATCCTCATCGACGCCTTCCGCGACGAACTGGATGCGCGCAGCCAGTTCCACAAGTGGGTGCGGCTGCCCTTCCGGGGACTGGCCACGGCGCTCACGTACGTGAGTCGCAAGGTGCGCCAGTCCTTCACGGGCCCTGAGCCGGAGGGCTCGGAGACGCCCACGCGCGCGGTGGACGCGACGATGACGGATGGGGTGCGGCGGCTGGTGGATGCCTTCGCGCCGGAGGTCGCCGCGTGGCGGGGAGACGCCGAGACGCGAGAGATTCTGGCCGAGGCCTTCGGTCCCGTGACGCTGGCGAAGCTGGAGGAGCCGCTGGGCTTCGAGTCCCTGCATGCCCACGCGGCGGACCGCGCCACGCTGTACGCCTACTGTCGCGAATTGGTGGCGGGCGAGCTGCAGGGCGGCATGCGCGAGGAGCTGCTCCAGGCACTGACGACGCTGGTGTACTCGGTGCCGTCCGGCGCGGCGGCGGTGGTGACGGTGGCCACCGGGGGCTTCGGCCATGACGCGGTGGTGTGGGCGGGGACCTTGTTGTCCACGCCCCTGATGGAGCGCTTCGTGGACCTGCTGGGTGCCCAGGTGCGCGCCCGCGTCACCCGGAAGTGGGCGGATGCCCACGGCACCACGCTGGCCCATGCGCTGGAGAAGAGATTCTTCTCAGGAGCGCTGGGTCACCTGGACGGGCTGGCGGAGGACTGGAACCGGACCGCCGCGCGGCTGGAAGCGACACGGGCCGAGCTGTCCTGACGGCTGGCGGGGAGGCGAGCCGTCGTCTTCCCGTCCCCGTGAGCCGTGAAGTGTACGCACTGAGACACCGGGGCGAGGCCGCGCGGACCATCCGCGCGGACGATATTCGGCCCGTGCGTGTGCGGCGACAATGCGCCATGCTGGGCGCGTCATGAATGGCTCGGATTCCGGCGCACCGGGCTCCCCACCTCCCGTCCTCTCCTTCCGCCACCTGCTGACCGACGCTGTCGGTACGTTCCTGGACGAAGCGGGGATGACGTGCGCGCAGACGGCCGACTCCCTTGGCGAGCTCATCGTCACGCTGTCGCGCTACCGCGAGGAAGGCGCGCCCCTGTTCCCCATGGCGTTCATCGGGGACGACCTGGGGCAGATGCTCGCGCTGCTGGGCGGGCATGACCCCATCGCCATCGGCATCGGTCCTCGCTCGCGGGCCACCGTCCAGCGGGCGCTCAAGCAGTGCGCGCCGCTGGGACAGGGGCGATGGTGGGCGCTGTACCTGCTGCGGGTGCCGGAGGGCTTCGCCTACGGCGTGTTCCGCACGGACCCGTTTCCGCTCGCGGAGTCACCGCTGGAGCGGCTGCGGCGGACGGAGGAGCCTCAAGCGGGGGTCGTGGGCGTGCTCCAGCTCGCGGACAACATGCTGGAGCTGCGCGCGGGCGGCGGGCTGTGCCGGCACGTGTACCTGTCAGGTGCTCGCGTGGAGGGGGCCTCGCCTCCCGCGGTGCTGAACGAGCTGGCGGAGGCCATCACCGACGGCGTGGCGAGCGCCAGTCTGGAGCGAGCCCGGGGGTTCTTCCGGCGCGTGCTCTTCGAGGTGATGCAGTCGTCCCATGGGGCCCTGGTCGCGGTGCTGCCCCGGGAGCGCGCGGGCTCCACGCTCTTCGTGGACGGCATCATCCTGCCCCGCCCGCTGGATATCGTGGCGTTGCTGGACCGCTATCACGCGGACCCCACCGACGCGGCGGCCACGGCGGTGCGCGCCACCGGGCAGTTGCTGCGCGGGATGATGGCGACGGACGGAATCACCGTGCTGCGCGCGGATGGCTGCATCGTCGGGTACAACATCTTCGTGCGACATCCGGAGTCGCTCGCGCATCAGCCCTCCGTCGTCGGCGGAGCGCGTCGGCGCACGTACGAGGTGCTGGGCGCCGCCGTGGGGACCGAGCTGACCGCCGCGTTCATCCGCTCCCAGGATGGTGACGCGGCCTGCCGCCGCGCATAGCAATTTCTTCGACATTCAGCGCCTACCCAAAACGCCTGACACGGCCGCAAATCACTTGTCAGACCACTACCATATCGTCGTCCTTCAATAGCCCCAGCCAATCCAGACACAGGCAACGGAAAGCCAGAATTAAATTCAAACAAAACAAGACATCCATTCTGACCGGCATTTATCTTGCCGTGGTCGCGACCGCCGGGATCGCGGAAGCCTCCTGCCCGGAAAATCAGACGCGGCCTTGCAGTATCGACGGATGTGAAGGAACTCAGACCTGCGACGGCAGCGACTGGAGTGAATGTGCCCCTCCCCCGGCTTGTTACGAGCCGCCGCCCATGGGACTCAAGTACGTGACGAGCGGGATTGGGGCAGGGAAGGAAAAAACCGTGGTGGGCGTCGCGAACGCCGCCACGACAAACCCGTTTCCCACGTATCTGTTTACTCAGGCGCAGAAGAGCCTGACCTTCACTGCGACCACGGAAGATCCCCTCAGAGGGGTCAAATCAGTCAAACTCATCGGCGAGCTGACTGTATGGTGCATGGCCCCCCGCCACAGTGTCTACAGCACCGAGATGCGCTCGTCGCAGACGTTCAATCTCTCGAATGAGAACAGCTCCGCGACAGCCTCTCCATCGCGCTCCGTCTCACTCACAGCGACGTTCAAGTCATATGCGGAGGAGACCCGTTGCGGGACCGGCCTCTTACCCTACCGGCTCGACCTCGCGCTCACGGCACATGCCCTCGACGGCAACAACCACGTCCTGAAGACGCCTCTGCGACGGTATGTGTTCGTCCAGTCATTCAAGGTCGCGACGTTCAACATCCGAAACGGCAAGAACATGTCGAACCAGGACAGTGCCGGCATGATCAGTTCGTACCTGGAGCTCGATCACAAGGTGGACATCGTCCTCTTTCAGGAGACCCACGAGAACACCGTCTCACGTCTCCTGACGGAGCCCGGGCTCAGAGAACTCTCTCTACATCGAGCCCTCTCTGGGAACAATGACCTGGCCGTCTTCAGCAGGTTTCCCATTGCGCAGAACGTGGTGGTCCCCTTTTCACAGCCCCTCCGGGACTACGTCCATCGATGGCATTATGTGGTGATGGACATGGGCGGATTCAATCCAAGGATTGCGAATCTTCATCTCATCGCGACCAGCGTCGCAGAGGAACGAGACCTGGATGAACTCACCTATCGCCGACAGGAGATGGATGAAGTGATGTGGGTGATGCGTCCGCCCGGACCTCCCTCCATCATCGCCGGTGACTTCAATGCGCCCGTCTACAAAGACAACCCGCCCTATACCTACATTCGCTGGGAATGGGATTCCCTCTACTTCACACCACCGTACAAGCACTTCTGCATGGTGGCGGGCTGCGAGACGACGCCGGAGGTTCTGCCCCGCTACAACCTTGACCAGATCTGGCTGGGGATGAGCACGCCGGGATTCGCGATTGTCGACGCCTACACGGCTTTCGATGAACCCATGTACGAGCCCCCATTCATCTCAGAGCCTGTTGAAATGGAGCGAGCCAGCCAGGGCGTTGAAGAAACAAGATGCCGGACCTCCCAATGCCCTCGCGCACGCCGTATCCGAGCGACCTGACGGACGAGCAGTGGGCCCTTATCGAGCCGT
>NZ_JAKCFA010000001.1 GCF_024198215.1 Myxococcus qinghaiensis | reverse complement strand
CTTCCGCATCGAGCTCGGTGAAGTCGAAGCCGCCCTCCTGCTCAACCCCTCCGTCCATCAGGCCGTCGCCACCGTCCGCACGGAGGCCATGGGCGACAAGCGCCTCGTCGCCTACGTCGTCGCCGACAGTCTGGACGTCGTCGCCCTGCGCGAGTCGCTGAAGCTGCGCCTGCCCGAGCACATGGTGCCGTCCGCCATCGCCGTGCTCGACGCGCTCCCCCTCACGCCCAACGGCAAGGTGGACCGCAACGCGCTGCCCTCGCCTGACGCGTCGCTCTCCGCGCCGGTCCGCGAGTACGTCGCGCCCAGGACCCACGTCGAGGTCCAGCTCGCCACCCTCTGGTCAGAGCTGCTGCACGTCGAGCGCATCGGCATGCACGACGACTTCTTCGAGCTGGGTGGCCACTCCCTGCTCGCCACGCAGGTCGTGTCGCGTGTCCGCGCGGCCTTCGGCGTGGAGCTCGCGCTGAGAGACTTGTTCGTGAAGCCCACGGTCGAAGCGCTCGCGCAGCGCATCGACGCGGCCATCCTCTCCGGTGAGAGCGTCCAGCTCCCGCCGCTGCTCCCCGTGCCTCGCGACAGCGGCGCGCTGCCGTTGTCCTTCGCCCAGCAGCGCCTCTGGTTCCTCGACCGCTTCCAGCCGGACAGCGCCTTCTACAACATCCCCTCCGCGCTCCGGCTCGACACCGCCGTGGATGTCGATGCGCTCACGCGGGCGCTCCAGGAGCTGGTGCGTCGCCACGAGGCGCTGCGCACCAGCTTCCTCACCCGTGAGGATGGCGAGCCCTTCCAGCTCATCCACCCGCGCGTGGAGCTGTCCGTCCCCGTCGTGGACCTGAGTCACCTCCCGGAGTCGGAGCGCGAGGCCAAGGCCCTGGAGCTCGCCACCGCCGAGGCCCAGAAGCCTTTCGACCTGACCCGCGTCCCCCTGCTCCGCACCACGCTGCTCCGGCTCGCCGCGGAGCAACACCTGTTGCTCGTCACGGTGCACCACATCGTGTCGGACGGCTGGTCCAGCGGCATCCTCGCCCGCGAGGTCGGCGCGCTGTACACCGCCTTCAGCCAGGGCCTGCCCTCGCCGCTGACGCCGCTGACCCTCCAATACGCGGACTACGCCGCCTGGCAGCGCGGCTGGCTGCGTGACGATGCGCTCGCCGCGCAGGTGGGCTGGTGGCGCAAGCACCTCGACGGCGTGCCTCACGCGCTGGAGTTGCCCACGGACCGGCCCCGGCCTCCCGTGCAGACGTCGCGTGGCGCAAGCCTTCCGGTGAAGCTGGGCACGGAGCTGACGTCGGCGCTCCATGCGCTGTGCAAGCAGGAGGGCGTCACGCCCTTCATGGCCTTGCTGTCCGCCCTCCACATCCTCCTGGCCCGCTACTCCGGCCAGGACGACATCGTGGTCGGCTCGCCCATCGCCAACCGCCGGCAGTCCGAGCTGGAGAACATCGTCGGCTTCTTCGTCAACACGCTGGCCCTGCGCGCGCGCCTCACGCCGGGGCTGACGTTCCGCACGCTGCTCGCCCAGGTGAAGGAGAGCACGCTCGGCGCCTACGCCCACCAGGATGTGCCCTTCGAGAAGCTGGTGGAGGAGATGAAGCTGGAGCGCGACCTGAGCCGGTCGCCGCTGTTCCAGGTCATGCTCGCCCTCCAGAACACGCCGCGCCACGACACGGGCCGGAGCGCTCGTGACGCCAACGCGCCGCCCTCGATGGACGTCGACAGCGGCACCTCCAAGTACGACCTGTCCCTGCTGCTGGGGGATGGCGGAGACGAAATCGAGGGCCTGCTCGAGTTCAACACCGACCTGTTCGACGTGAGCACGGCGCGGAGGATGGGCGCGCACTGGGTGCGGCTGCTCCAGTCCGCCGTCGCCAACCCGGACCAGTCGCCCTGGAAGCTGTCGCTCCTGAGCCCCGGGGAGGAGCGGCAGCTTCTCGTCGAGTGGAACGACACGTCCCGCAACGCCCACTCGGCCACGACGATGCACGGCCCCGTGGAGGCGCAGGTCGCCCGCACGCCCGACGCCATCGCCATCACCGACGGCCAGCGCGCGCTCACCTACGCGGAGCTGGACGGCCGCGCCAACCAGCTCGCGCACCACCTGGTCGAGCACGGCGTGCCCGCGGGAAGCGCCGTGGGCATCTGCGTGGACAAGAGCCTGGACATGGCCATCGCCGTCCTGGCGACGCTCAAGGTCGGCGCCTTCTACGTGGCGTTGGATCCCACGTATCCGGCGGACCGCCTCGCGTTCATGCTGGAGGACACCGCCGCGCCGGTCATCCTCACGCAGTCACACCTCAGCGGAAGCCTGCCCGCGGACAGCCGCGCGCGTCGCATCCAGTTGGACACCGAGGCCGCCGCCGTGGCCCGCCAGCCCACGCGCTCCCTGGGACGCGACGTGTCGCCCGAGGCGAACGCGTACGTCATCTACACGTCCGGCAGCACGGGCATCCCCAAGGGCATCGTCATGCCCCACCGGGCCCTGAGCTTCATGCTGGCCTGGCAGATTCGTCAGTCGCCTCGCCCGGTCGCCACGACGCTCCAGTTCGCGTCGCTCAACTTCGACGTCTCCATCCAGGAGCTGTTCGCGTCCTGGTGGGTCGGCGCGAAGGTGGTGCTGCCCTCGGACACACTGCGGCGCGACATCCCCGCGCTGCTCGACTTCATGGACCGGCACGGCGTGGAGCGGTTGTTCCTGCCCTTCGTCGCGCTCCAGGCCATGGCGGACTCCGTCTCGCACGGCGCCACGCTGCCGCGCACGCTGAACGAGGTCATCACCGCCGGTGAGCAGCTCCAGGTGAACGCCACGCTGGTGTCGTTCTTCGAGAAGCTGCCGGGCTGCACGCTGGAGAACCAGTACGGCCCCTCCGAGGCCCACGTCGTCTCCGCGTACCGCATGCGCGGCGCCCCCGCCTCGTGGCCGCGCCTGCCTCCCGTCGGCAGCCCGCTGGGCCACACGCAGCTCTTCGTGCTCGACGCGCTCGGCCAGCCCGTCCCCATCGGCGTGGCCGGAGAGGTCTTCGTCGGCGGCAGCCACCTGGCCCACGGCTACCTGGCCCGCCCCGCGCTCACCGCCGCCGCGTTCGTGCCAAACCCGTTCAGTGGCATTCCGGGTGACCGCCTCTACCGCACCGGCGACTCCGCGCGCTGGACGGCGGACGGCAACCTGGAGTTCCTCGGCCGCATCGACTTCCAGGTGAAGGTGCGAGGCTTCCGCGTCGAGTTGGGCGAGGTCGAATCCGTCCTCCGCGCGGCCCCAGGCGTGAGAGACGCCGCCGCCGCCGTGCGCGAGGATGTCCCGGGCGACAAGCGCCTGGTCGCCTACGTCGTCCCCGTGTCTCCGGATGAGGCCCCCGCTTCCGCCACGACGGCGGAGACGCTCCGCGCCTTCATGCTCAAGCGCGTGCCCGAGTACATGGTGCCCTCGGCGTTCCTCACGCTGGAGGCCCTGCCCCTGACGCCCAGCGGCAAGCTGGCCCGCAAGCTCCTGCCCGCGCCCGACGCGGAGAGCCTGCGCGGCGACACCGCGTTCACCGCGCCTCGCACGCCCGTGGAGGAGAAGCTGGCGGAGCTGTTCGCGACGGTGCTGAAGCTCGGCCGCGTCAGCGTCACCGACAACTTCTTCGAGATGGGTGGCCACTCGCTGCTGGCCACCCAGGTGACGTCGCGCATCCGCTCCAGCTTCTCGGTGGAGCTGCCGGTGCGAGACCTCTTCGAGGCGCCCACCGTCGCCGCGCTGGCCCAGCGGGTCGACACCGCCCTGCGCACCGGCGCGACGACGGCGGCACCGCCCATCGAGCGCGCGCCGCGCGACGGCAAGCTGCCCCTGTCGTTCTCACAGCAGCGCGTGTGGTTCCTGGACCAGCTCGAGCCCGGAAGCCCCGCGTTCAACATCCCGTCCTCGATGGTGCTCTCCGGCGAGCTGGACGTGGAGGTGCTGCGTCGCACGCTGGAGGCCGTCGTGCACCGTCACGAGGCCCTGCGCACCACGTTCCGCGCCGAGGCCGACGGCCCCGTGCAGGTCATCCACCCGTCTTCCCCGCTCGAGATGCCCGTCACGGACCTGCGGCACCTCGCGCCCGAGCAGCGGGAGCTGGAAGCCCGACGTCGCGCGGGCGAGCACGCCATGCGGCCGTTCGACCTGAGCACCGGGCCGCTGCTGCGCGCCGAGGTGCTGGTGCTGGAGGACCGGGAGCACCTGCTGCTCATCAACGTCCACCACATCGTCTCCGACGGCTGGTCCATCAGCGTGGTCGTCCGCGAGATGGCGCTCCTGTACGGCGACTTCCAGGCCGGCCGCGCGCCGAGCCTCCCCGAGCTGCCGCTCCAGTACGCGGACTTCTCCACCTGGCAGCGCAAGTGGCTGGAGGGCGCGGAGCTGGACCGCCAGCTCGCATGGTGGCAGCGCCAGCTGGACGGGGCGCCTCAGGACCTGGAGCTGCCCACCGACAGACCGCGCACGCACCTGTCACGGCCTCGCGGCGGCATGGTGCCCCTCGTCATTCCGACCGAGCTGGCGCAGGCCATCGAGACCTTCTGCAACCGTGAAGGCATCACCCCGTTCATGTTCTTCCTGGCGGCGTTCCAGCTCGTGCTGTCGCGCTACTCCGGTCAGGACGACATCTCCGTCGGCTCGCCGGTGGCCGGACGCAACCGCGCCGAGCTGGAGGGCCTGGTCGGCTTCTTCCTCAACACGCTGGTCCTCCGCACGCGCCTGGACGGCGACCCGACGGTGCGCGAGCTGATGACCCGCGTGCGAGAGACGGCGCTCGGCGCCTACTCGCACCAGCACCTGCCCTTCGAGCAGCTGCAGCCCTTGCGGGACCTCCAGCAGTCGCCGCTGTTCCGCGTGATGTTCATCCTCCAGAACACGCCGGAGGCGGCGGCCTCGCTGCCGGGCCTGACGATGCGCCAGGGCCCCGACGAGGGCCACGTCGCCAAGTTCGACATCACGCTCTCCATGGGCCGCACCTCCGCCGGCTTCATGGGTGAGTTCGACTACCAGGCGGACCTCTACGACGCGTCCACCATCGAGCGGATGACCCGGCACTTCCGGGCGCTCGTGGAGCTGTTCGTCGCCGCGCCCGAGCGTCGCCTCTCCTCGCTCACGCTGCTCTCCGGCGAGGAGCGTCAGCGGCAGCTCGTGGCGTGGAACGACACCCGCGCGGACTTCCCCGAGGCCTGCGTGCACACGCTCTTCGAGGCCCAGGTCCGCCGCGCCCCCGACGCGCTGGCCGCCTCCTTCGAGGGCACCCAGCTCACCTACGCGCAGTTGGACGCGCGGGCCAACCAGCTCGCCCACGTGCTGCGCCGTCACGGCGTCGGACCCGAGGTCCGCGTCGCGCTCAGCGTGGAGCGCTCACTGGATGTCGTGGTGGGCCTGCTCGGCATCCTCAAGGCGGGCGGCGCCTGGGTGCCGGTGGATCCGCTGCTGCCGCGCGAGCGCCTGGCCTTCCTGCTCGACGACAGCGGCGCCGCGCTGCTGCTCACGCAGTCCCCGCTCGTGGACCGGTTCCCCGAGCCGCACCGCGCCCGCGCCCTGTGCCTCGACACCGCGCACGAGGCCCTGTCGCAGGAGAGCATCGAGGCTCCCGCCACGGGCGTCACGCCTGGGAACCTCGCCTACCTGCTGTACACCTCCGGCAGCACGGGCCAGCCCAAGGGCACGGCCGTCGAGCACCGGAGCGTGGCCAACCTCGTCACCCACGAGGCCCCGGCCTACGGCATCGGCCCCGGCGAGCGCGTGCTGCAGTTCGCCAACCTCTCCTTCGACCTGTCGGTGGAGGAGATCTTCACCACGCTGACCTCGGGCGCCACGCTGGTGCTCGCGCCGCTGGAGAAGGTGATGCCGGGCGCGCCGCTGCACACGCTGCTGCGCGAGCAGGCGCTCACCGTCATCAGCCTCACGCCCGCGGCCCTGGCCGCCACGCCCGCCGAGGAGCTGCCCGCGCTGAAGACGGTCATCTCCGGCGGCGAGGCGCTGCCCTCGGACGTCGTCGCGCGGTGGGCCCCGGGTCGCCGGTTCCTCAACACCTACGGCCCCACGGAGGCCACCGTCGTGGCCACGCTGGCGCAGGTCGTCGCCGACGACAGCCACCTGCCCTCCATCGGTCGGCCCCTGGCGAACGTGCGGGCCTACGTGCTCGACGCGCGCGGCGAGCCGGTACCCGTGGGCGTCAAGGGCGAGCTGTACCTGGGCGGCGTCGGCGTGGCCCGAGGCTACGCGGGCAGGCCCGCGCTCACCGCCGAGCGCTTCCTCCCGGACCTGTACTCGGGAGTGCCCGGCGCGCGGCTGTACCGCACGGGCGACGTGGTGCGCTGGCGCGACGACGGCACGCTGGAGTTCGTCGGCCGCGTGGACGCGCAGGTGAAGGTGCGTGGCTTCCGCATCGAGCTGGGTGAAGTCGAGGCCGCGCTGGCCCGGCACCCGGCGGTGCGCGAGGCCGTCGTGGTGGCCCGCGAGGACGGCCCTGGCGGCAAGCGCCTCATCGCCTACGCCGTGGCGCGCGAGGGCGTGCCCACGGACGGCGCCACATTGCGCGGGGCGCTGAAGGACGCGCTGCCCGAGTACATGGTGCCCACGGTGGTGATGGTGCTGGAGGCGCTGCCGCTGACCTCGAACGGCAAGGTGGACCGCAAGGCCCTGCCCGCGCCGGACATGAGCAACGTCAGCGGGCGGCCCGACTTCGTGGGGCCTCGCACGCCCACCGAGGCGCGACTGGCGACCATCTGGTGCGCGGTGCTCGAGGTGGAGCGCGTGGGCATCCACGACAACTTCTTCGAGCTGGGCGGACACTCGCTGATGGCGACACAGGCCATCAGCCGGATGCGCGCGGTGTTCGGCGTGGAGCTGCCGCTTCGCGACTTGTTCGACACGCCGGACCTGGCGGCGCTGGCGCAGCGCGTGGACCTGGCGGTGCAGCAGGGCCAGGGCCTGGAGATTCCGCCGCTCGTCCCCGTGCAGCGCACGGGCGAGCAGCCGGTGTCCTTCGCGCAGCAGCGCCTGTGGTTCCTCGACCAGCTCGAGCCGAACAGCGCCTTCTACAACATCCCCGCCACCGTGCGGCTGGAGGGCCCGCTGAACGTGGACGCGATGGGCCGGGCCGTCAACGAGCTGCTCCGTCGGCACGAGTCCCTGCGCACGTCCATCCAGAGCAACAACGGCCAGCCCATCCAGGTCATCCATCCGCACGAGCCGGCGCCCATCAACATGCTGGACTTGAGCGCGCTGGAGCCCGCGGCCCGCGAGGCCGAGGCCCTCCGCGCCGCCACCGAGGAGACGCAGCGTCCGTTCAACCTGACGGACCGCTCGCTGCTCCGCGTCCGCCTGCTGAAGCTCGGCGCCGAGGACCATGTGCTGCTGATGTCCATGCACCACATCGTCTCGGACGGCTGGTCCATGGGCCTGCTCGTCAACGAGCTGGCCTCCGCATACACGTCCTTCGCCAAGGGACTCCCGCTCACGCTGCCGGAGCTGCCGCTCCAGTACGCGGACTACTCCGCCTGGCAGCGCAGCTGGCTCAAGGGCGACGTGCTCGACAGGCAGGTGGCCTGGTGGCGCAAGCACCTGCAAGGCGCGCCCCCGGCGTTGGAGCTGCCCACGGACTTCGCCCGTCCGGCCGTCAGCAGCTTCAAGGGAGACATGGTGGGCTTCACCATGCCGCGCGCGCTCCAGGACGCGGTCCAGACGCTGGCGCGCCGCGAGGGCGCCACGACGTTCATGGTCCTGCTCGCCGCCTTCCAGACGATGCTGTCGCGCTACTCCGGTCAGGACGACATCAGCATCGGCTCGCCCATCGCCGGCCGTCGCCACTCCGACTTGGAGAAGCTCATCGGCTTCTTCGCCAACACGCTCGTGCTGCGCACGCAGCTCTCCGAGCACCAGACGTTCCGCGAGCTGCTCGGGCGCGTGCGTGAGGCGACGCTGGATGCGTACGCGCACCAGGACGTGCCGTTCGAGAAGCTGGTGGAGGAGCTGCAGCCCGAGCGCAGCCTGAACCGCACGCCGCTGTTCCAGGTGCTGTTCGTCCTCCAGAACGTCTACAAGGAGACCTACGAGACGTCGGACCTGCGCATGTCGCCGGTGGAGGCCACCAGCGGCACGGCCAAGTTCGACCTGACGCTCTCCGTGTTCGAGTCGTCGCACGGCCTCACCGGCTACCTGGAGTACGCCTCCGACCTCTTCTCCCGCGCGACGGCGGAGCGGATGGTGGGTGCGCTCCAGCGCCTGCTCGAGAGCGCCGTCGCCCAGCCGGACCAGACGCTGGGCCGGCTGCCGCTGCTGTCGGACGGCGAGCGGCAGCAGGTCGTCGAAGGCTTCAACTCCCTGGTGGACCCGACCTACGTGCCGGGGTTGATGCACCGCTGGGTGGAGGCCCAGGTCGCCCGCACGCCGGACCGCGTGGCCGTGACGGACGGAGTCCAGTCGCTCACGTACGCGCAGCTCGACGCTCGCGCCAACCAGCTCGCCCATCACCTGCTGGCGCTCGGCGTGCCCGTGAATGGCACGGTGGGCCTGTGCCTGGAGCGCGCGAGCCTGGACATGCCCGTCGCCGTCCTGGCCACGCTCAAGGTCGGCGCCGCGTTCCTCCCGTTGGACCCGAGCTACCCGGCGGACCGCCTGGCGCTGATGCTGGAGGACACGGGCGCCCCCGTCGTCCTGGCGCACTCGGCGCTCGTCTCCGCGCTGCCTCCCGGCCTGTCCGCGCGGGTGGTGCGGCTGGAGGAGGAGACGGCCGTCGCCTCGCGGCCCACGCACTCGCCCGACGTGGACATGTCGCCGGAGACGAACTGCTACTTCGTCTACACCTCCGGCAGCACGGGCCGTCCCAAGGGCATCGTCATGTCCCACCGCGCGGTGGGCAACATGCTCTGGTGGTTGATGAAGCGCGCGGTGAAGCCGGACGCGACGACGCTCCAGTTCGCCTCGCTCAACTTCGACGTGTCCTTCCAGGAGCTCTTCGGCACCTGGTGCCTGGGCGGCAAGGTGCTGCTCATCAACGGCTCGCTGCGACAGGACCCGCCCGCCATGCTGCGCTACATGCGCGAGCACCGCGTGGAGCGGCTGTTCCTGCCCTTCGTCGCCCTCCAGGCCATGTGCGACGCGGCGCTCACGGAGAAGGAGCTCCCGCCGCTGGGTGAAATCGTCACCGCCGGCGAGCAGCTCCAGGTGACGCCCGCGCTGCTGGCCTTCTTCGACCGGCTGCCGGAGTGCACGCTGGAGAACCAGTACGGCCCGTCGGAGGCCCACGTCGTCACGGCGTGGCGCGCCCCCGCGGACCGCAAGCGCTGGCCCGCGCTGCCCCCGGTGGGCTCGCCGCTCGCCAACATGCGGATCTACGTGTTGGACCCGCACGGCGAGCCCTGCCCCATCGGCGTCGCGGGCGAGGTCTACGTGGGTGGCGCCAACGTGGCCCACGGCTACCATGGCCGCCCGGACCTGACGTCGGACCGGTTCCTGCCGGACTTCATGGGCGGCGCGCCCGGCTCACGGCTGTACCGCACGGGTGACAAGGCCCGGTGGCTCGTGGACGGCAACCTGGAGTTCTTGGGCCGCCTGGACAGCCAGGTGAAGCTGCGCGGCTTCCGCATCGAGCTGGGCGAGGTGGAAGTGGCCCTGCGCGCGCTGCCCCAGGTGCGCGACGCGGTGGCCATCGTCCGCGAGGACGTCGCGGGAGACCGCCGCCTCGTCGGCTACGTGGTGCTGCCGGCCGACGCGCCGTGGAGCACCGAGGAGGCCCGCCAGGTCCTCCGCGAGAAGGTGCCCGAGTACATGGTGCCGTCCATCTTCATGCGGCTGGAGGCGCTGCCGCTGATGCCCACCGGCAAGGTGGCGCGCGGCGCGCTGCCCGCTCCGGACGAGGAGAGCCTGCGTGGCACCGCGCCGTTCGCCGCGCCTCGCACGCCGCTGGAGGAGCTGCTGGCCGGTGCCTTCGCGGAGGTGCTGCGCACGCCTCGCGTGAGCATCACCGACAACTTCTTCTCGCTCGGTGGCCACTCGCTGCTGGCCACGCAGGTCGTCTCCCGCGTCCGGGTGGCCCTGGGCGTGGAGCTGCCGCTGCGCGCCCTCTTCGAGGCCCCCACCGTCGAGTCGCTCGCCCTGCTGCTCCAGCGCGCCCAGGAGGCGCTGAAGGCCCAGGACGCTCGCGCCAAGCCGGCCCGTCCCGCCACGCCCACCTGGTCGCCGCTCGTCACGCTGCGCCCGGGCACGGATGCGAGCCGCGTGCTCCACGTCGTCCATGGCATGGATGGACAGGTGGATGGCTACGCCGAGCTGGCGAGCCACGCCCCCGAGGGCTGGAGCGTCGTCGGCATCCAGGCCCGTGGCTTGGAGGAAGGCCGCGCGCCGCTGGAGTCCGTGGAGGCCATGGCGACGCTCTACGTGGAGGCCTTGCGTGCCTCCGCGCCGAAGGGGCCGTACCGGCTGGCGGGCCCGGGAATGGGCGCGCTGGTGGCCTGGGAGATGGCGCAGCAGCTCCAGCGAGAGGGCCAGGACGTGGAGCTGCTCCTCATCGAGCCGCTCCCCGCGGAGCCGGATGCCAGCACGGCCGCCACCACGGCGGGCGCCCAGGGCGCGCTGTTCGCGAAGCACCTGGCGACCCAGGCGGGAATCGCGGCGCCGGTGCTGGCCTCGGCGCTCACCTCCAGCAAGGACGCGGAGCCGCTGCTCGCGCACCTGCACGCCGAGGGCGCGAAGACGGGCCTCCTGCCAGAAGCGCTGTCGCTGGCGGAGCTGCGGGTGCGATTCAAGGTCTTCGCCAGCCACCTGCGCGCCGCGCGGCGCTACCTGCCGGAGCCCACCGAGGGCGCCGTGCGGCTGCTGCTCGCGACGGACGCTCCGGAGCGCGACGAGGACGCGCGCGACGGAGGCTGGGGCGAGCTGGCCGAGGGCGGCCTGGAGCTCCATGAAACACCCGGAGACAGCGTCTCCGTGCTGCGCGCACCGCACGTCGCGGGGTGGTTGAAGCGGTTGCTCGACCTGGAAGGTCGGGAATGATGACGGGCCACCTTCACGACGGGGCGGGTGGCCCCTCGCGCACCAATACGCACGGTCGCGGGAAAGTCGGCCTGTCGGAGCAGTGTCCCGGCGAAGGGGCCAGTAGGCATCCGCCTACTTCTGGCGGTATTGACCCCTTTTCCTGGGATGTGAACAAGATGCAGTCAATTTCAGGAGTCACTCACATGGCGGACGAGCGCGAGGACACGACGATCTACAAGGTCGTCGTCAACCACGAGGAGCAGTATTCCATCTGGCCGGCGGACCGGGAGAACGCGCCGGGCTGGAAGGATGCGGGCAAGCAGGGCCTGAAGGCCGAGTGCCTGGAGCACATCAAGCAGGTGTGGACGGACATGCGTCCGCTGAGCCTGCGCAAGAAGATGGAAGAGCAGGCGCTGAAGAACTGATGTGGCGGACGCCCCGCCCGACGGACCCCGGAGAATTCACTGGGGTCCGAGGGCGGGGTTCAAGGTCTCAGAGGTCCGGCGGCGGACGAACCCCCAGATGGCAGGCGCGCAACGCCAGCTGCGTGCGGTTCTCGGCCCCAAGCTTCCGGTAGAGCTGGGTGACGTGCGACTTGACGGTGCGCTCGGCGATCTGCAGATGCGCGGCGATCTTCAAGTTGTCCGCACCACCCGCGACATACGCCAGCACCTCGCGCTCCCGCTGAGTGAGCGCCAGGAGCACGCTCGCGGTGGGCGACGTGACGGGCGGATGTTCGAAGTCATTGCGCAGCAGTTGCACCGGGAAGAGCCGCTCACCTCGCACCAGCGAGTTGATGGCCGAGGACACGGCGGACGTGCCGAGCCCCTTCCGGAAGAGGTAGCCCGAGGCCCCCTCGTCGAAGCACTGGGAGATGACCTCCGGCGCACTCACCGCGGAGAGGAGCAACATGCGCACCTCCAGCCGACGCTTGCGTGCCTCGCGCAACAGGTTGATGCCTTCGGTCACCGAGCAGCCCACGGCCGCTTCACTGTCTCCTTCCACATCCATCACCGCCACTTGAGGCGGATCGGTTCCCAGCCCATCGAGAAAGAGTCGCACGTCCCTGGTCACCGAGGTGACCGCGACACCCTCGCCACGAAGACCATCGGCGAGGCTTTCCCACGCCGCCCATGGTCCTTCGAGAATGGATACACGAATCGCTGATTGATTAGTTGCCATGCGAAGGCCCCCCAGCCGCCATGGCGAAACAACTTGGACTGCAATGTTGACTGCTTCCAACCTCCGGACAGCTCAGGCCAGCGGGAAGAGGCTTCCAGGTCGTGCGTGCACGTCCGCTGAACCACTCCGGGGTCGGTCCATCGATGTAAGACCCGACTCCAGGACTGCTTTCACTTACCTACGACTCGCGGCGTCCTACCGGGCTCCACCTCCGCTGGAGCCAGCTCCAGGTTCAACGCCACGAATACCCTAACACCGGGAAAGCGCAGAGGCGAAGGCGCCCCTGCCGCGAGTGTCAAGTGTGCGCGAATCGGATTGGATTCAGCCATCGCGTCCGTTGGTTCGTCATCGCTGTCGCGTCCATGACAGCCTTTTCCGTCCAGCACCCGATACCCGCCGTCCCCCCTCGTGGGTCCGGGTGTCCACCACGCGACACCCCTCTGGGACCTGATTAGCCAGACAATCCGGCCTCAACAGGTAGGAGATGGTACGGCGGGCGGCGTGTATGCTGGATGGCGGACATGAGTACCGCATCGAGCCCGCACCTCGCAGTGGCCACGCCGGAGCGCGTGGCGCTCTCCCTCCCCGTGACTGGCATCGGCTACCGGTGTCTGGCGTGGCTGGTGGACGCCGGCCTGCTCTTCTTCTTCTGGGTGGTGGCGTACTTCGTCTTCACGCTGCTGGTGTCGGACGTGCTGGGTGTCTTCCAGGGGTTGTCGGGCCTGGGCCAGACGCTGCTGGTGGTGGGCATCTTCGCCACGCAGTGGCTGTACTGGACGCTCAGCGAGGTCTTCTTCCATGGGCAGACACCGGGCAAGCGCGCGCTGCGCATCCGCGTGGTGCGCCTGGATGGCTCACCGGTGGGCCTCTATGAGAGCGCGGTGCGCAACCTGTGCCGCGCGGTGGACTTCCTGCCAGGGGTGTACGCCGCCGGCTGCATCAGCATGCTGCTGACGCCCAGGCACCAGCGCCTGGGAGACCTGCTGGCGGGGACGGTGCTGGTGCGCGAGGAGCGCATCGACCTGGACAAGTACACCGCGCGGCCCCCCGAGTCGGGTGCGCCGGGCGTGCTCGGGCCCAAGGCCACGCGGGCGCTGACGCCGGACGAGGTGGAGCTGGTGCTGGCCTTCCTCGCACGCGCGCCGGGCCTGGAGGCGGACATCCGGCGGAAGATGGGGACGCGGCTGGTGGACAGGCTGGGCGGGCTGACGGACGAGGAGCGGACCGCCGTCCTCGCGTCGGCCGGGTCCACCGAGGCGTTCCTGCGGGCCCACGTCCAGGTGGAGCGCTGAGATGGCCGTCGCCCTGCCGGCCTTCGTCGCCAGCCGCCGCGCGAGCTGGGACTCCCTGGAGGCGCTGCTCACGCGTCAGCGCGAGGGCACCCTGACGCTCGTGGAGCTGCGCACGCTGGACACGCTGTACCGCCGCGCCGCTTCCGACCTGGCGCACGCGCAGACGTTCTACCCGGGCACCGACGCGCACCGCTTCCTCAACCAGCTCTGCGCCCGCGCCTATGCCGCCATCTACCAGCCTCCGAGCGAGCGCTGGGCGTCGGTGAAGGCCTTCTTCCGCCGCGAGTTCCCCCAGGCGCTGCGCCGGGAGCTGCGCTACGTGGGAGCCAGCGCGGGGTTGTTCATCCTGGGCCTGCTGCTGGGCGCGCTGGTGGTGCTGTGGGAGCCCCGGGGCGCGGAGCTGCTCGTGCCCGCGGGCGTCCGCCAGTACGTCTCCCAGGGCCGCATGTGGACGGACGACATCCTGTCGGTGGCCCCGCCCAACTCGGTGTCGTCGGGCATCGCCACCAACAACCTCACCGTCACCATCCTCACCTTCGCCATGGGCCTGTTCTACGGGCTGGGCACGGTGTTCATCCTGGTGAACAACGGCGTGCAGATTGGCGCCATCGCCGCGCTGTGCGCGCGCGAGGGGATGCTGGGGGGGCTGTTGGACTTCATCTCCGCGCACGGCCCGGTGGAGCTGTCCGTCATCGTCATCGCCGGTGGAGCCGGGCTGATGGTGGGCCAGTCGCTCATCGACCCGGGGGAGTTGCCCCGGGGACAGGCGCTGGCCCTGCGCGGGCGGGAGGCCGTGAAGCTGGTGCTGGGGTGCGCGCCCTTCCTCGCCCTCATCGGCGTGGTGGAGGGCTACGTGTCCCCGGGTGACTTGTTCCCCACCTGGGCCAAGGCCGCGCTGGGCCTGGCCCTGGGGGGTCTGTTCTGGGGCTACCTGCTGCGGGCGGGCAGCGCGGAGGCGGAGACGGCGCCGGAGGTCAGGGCCTCCTGACGCTTGCGCTGCTGGTGCCGGAGGATGCGCTCGTAGGCCACGTTCAGCTCGCGCATCTTCTCCGCGGAGCCGCCCCGGTCCGGGTGCCGCTCCAGCGCCAGCGTGTGGTAGCGCGCGCGGACCTTCTCCGGCGAGTCCAGCGGCGACACCCCCAGGAGCTGGTACGGGTCCTGGTCCTCGATGGCGGACAGCCAGCGCTCCAGCCGGTCCTTCACCTCGATGTGGCGCTCATCCTGGGCGGCGGTGTCCTTCACCGGGTGGGTGCGCACCTTCGCGTCCGCCCGGAGCACGTCCGTGTAGGTACTGGAGACCCAGCGGTGGCAGCCAGAACACCGGTAGTAGCGAACCCGGTTCCCCATCTGAAGGGTCATCCGGATGCCGCAGTGGGTGCACTCCACCTCTACGTTCTCCAGGGTCTGCCAGCTCGAAACCGCCGCGTTCATCAGCCCTTGCTCCCGTCAGCAACACGCCTGTAGCAGCGGCAAACTCCCATGTCGGGAGATCGCGTCAAGAAAATCTCCGCCCGCCCGGGGCCCGGCTGCGCCAGAAGCCCGGCTTTCGGGGTAGAACGCGGCCCATGAGCCCCCTGCTCGTCGCCGGACTGCTGCTCGTCGCCGCCGCCCCGGCCCGGACGCCCGCCGCCGGCCGCCCCGCCCCCACGGCCACCAAGGCCGCCCCGGAGCCGTCGTCCGCGGCCTCCGCTCCGGTGCCCTCCGCGGACGACACCGCCCTCCTACGCGCCCTCTTGTGGGCCGCCCGCCCCGCGCCCGAGGAGGTCCGCGCCATCGCCGTGGAGGACCTGGCCCTCCTGGGAGACCCGCGCGCGCTGGACTCGCTGGCCACGCACCTGTGGGACCCCAATCCCCGCACCCAGCAGGCCGTGCTGCGCGCGGTGGCCCTCTTCCAGCACCCGCGCGCGGAGGAGATTCTGGGCAACGTGGTGCGCCACCCCCGAATGCCGGACGCGCTGAAGATTCAAGCCCTCAACGGCCTCGTCTTCCAGCGGACCTCCTCCGCCCGCCGCACCGTGCAGGACGCCGCCGCCGACTCGCGCCTCACCTCGGTGGTGCAGAACGCCGCCCGCGCCGTCGCCGCGCAGTGGGATGCGCCGCCCGCGTCCCGCTGAAGGCCTCGCGCGCCGTCCCCAAGCAGGCGAGCAGGCATGGGCGGCCTCCAGGGAGAGACGACCTCCGGGGCCGATTCCTGGAGAACGCGCCGCCCTGCGCTAGACTGGCGCGCATGAAGATCACTCCGCTCGACATCCGGCAGAAGCGGTTCGACACGGCGCTGCGAGGCTTCTCGCGCCGCGAAGTCGAGGCCTATCTCGAGCTGATCGCCGGTGAGTTCGAGGAAGTGGTGAAGGAGAACATCGCGCTCAAGGAGGAGCTGAAGCGCACGCAGCTCAAGCTCGAGCAGCACCAGGAGCGCGAGCGCACCCTCCAGGAGACGATGGTCACCGCCCAGCGCATCAGCGAGGACCTGCAGTCCGCCGCCAAGAAGGAGGCGGAGATCATCATCGCGGACGCCGAGCACCAGGCCGAGAAGATCGTCCACGGCGCCCACCAGCGGCTGGTGCAGGTGGTGGAGGACATCAACGAGCTGAAGCGCCAGCGCACCCAGTTCGAGTCCCAGGTGCGCTCGGTGCTGGACGCGCACCAGAAGCTGCTGGAGACCTTCAAGGCCCCCACCTTCGCGGACCGCGACTACGCGCGCGTCGAGGACAACGTGGCCTACCTGTCCCAGAAGAAGGCCAACGGCAACGAGTAGCCCATGGCCGCGCCCTGGCTGAAGTCCCTGCCGGACGGCGTGGAGCTGGCCCTGCTCATCCAGCCCCGCGCCTCGCGCACCCGCGTCGTCGGCGAACACGACGGGCTGTTGAAAATCCAGCTCGCCGCGCCTCCCGTGGATGGGGAGGCCAACGCCGCCCTCCTCGAGTTTCTCGGCAAGCAGCTCGGGGTGCCCCGGCGACAGGTGACGCTCGTCGCCGGTGACGCATCGCGACGAAAACGCGTTCACGTGGTGGGGGTTGATGCGGCGCGGGCCGAGGCTGTTATGTCTGGGGGATAGCGAGGCCCCCGCATGCGCCACCTGGTCGTCCTGCTCCTGTTGCTGCTGGCCATGCCTCGGGCGTGGGCCCAGGGCCTGGGTGAAGGCTCTGGTTCCCATCCCCACGGCGGCGAAGCCCTGGTGGACAACGTGGTGCTCGTCCCCCACTCGCGGCCCCCCATCGCCTCTGGAGAGCTGGCGACGAAGCGCTTCCGAATCCTCCACACGGCGGCGGCCAACGTGGCGGCGAAGGAGCTGGCGGGGCAGATTGAGTCCGTGCGGGACGGCTTCGGCAACATCCTGGGGCGCGACTGGCCCGGGGTGACGGAGATTCGCCTGGGCGTGGGCCGCGAGGAGTTCGAGGCGCTGGCGCTCCCTGGCGGCCGGCCTCCGGGCTGGGCCGTGGCGCTGGCCTACCCCGCGCATCAAATCATCCTGCTGGACGCGCTCAGCCTGCACGCGCCGGACGGCCAGCAGACGCTGCGGCATGAGCTGGCGCACGTGGCGCTCGGGCAGCTCGCCCGAGGCTGGCCCCGCTGGTTCCAGGAGGGCGTCGCGCAGAACGTGACGGGAGAGCGCTTCTCCATCACCCACTACTCCGCCCTCTTCCGCGCGGTGACGCAGGAGCGCGTCTTCCACTTCGAGGACCTGTCCTCCGACTGGCCGGACCTGCCCGCCGACGTGGAGATCGCCTACGCCCAGAGCGCCGCCTTCGTCGCGCACCTGTCCACCCGCTACGGCCCCCAGGCCATGGGCCTGCTCATCGACGGCGTGCGCGCCGGAGAGCCCTTCGAGACGGCGTTCGGCAAGGCCTTCCACACCTCGCTGGACGTGGAGGAGGCCGGCTGGCGCGACGGCCTGGCGGCGCGCTACGGCTGGCTGCCGCTCACCACCAGCTCCGCCCTGCTGTGGCTGACGGCCTCCGTGTTGTGCGTGGCCGCGTACGCCCGTCGCCGCCAGCAGAAGGCCACGCGGCTGGCGGAGATGACGGCCCAGGAGGCCGCGGACGAGGCCGCCCTGCGGTTGATGATGGTGGCCCAGCAGCAGGCGGCCGAGTCCGTCACGCCCATGGCCGGCCCCGCGCCGCACCAGGAGCTGTACTGGCCCGGCCCCGCCCCTTCCGAGCCGGAGCCCGAGCACCCGGAGGCGCCGCCCCACGCGGAGTCAGCGTCGGGTGAGTTCTCCGTGGGCCCCGAGCACGAGAGCGAGCAGCCGGCCGGCGCGGACGACGCGCTGAAAGCCCGCACCGCCAAGCCCACGCTGCACTGAGACAAAGGCCCGGCCCGGGGCCCTGTCTGGACCTGCGGACAGGTCTACAAGCCGAACCCCGAAGTTTTTACCTTCCCCCGCCACGGCGCGCGCGAGTGCGTCCTCCAAGTGGCTGATTTCCCAGGGGACTCAGTTCCTCAGCCGCTGGCAACAGCCTTGCTATAGCCCCCGGTGCGATGCGGAAGGCACCGGAAATGACTGAGCGAGGACGTAAGGCAGCCGGGCTGGCGCGGTTCTTCCGCCAGCAGCCGGACCGTATCGCGGCGCTGTGGCGCCGGATGCGGATGACGACTCACGAAGCGGCGGACGGCACCCAGACTCCCCTGAGTCAGTTGGACGGACTGGTGGAGCCCTTCGTCAGGGAGCTGGGCGTGATGCTGGAGGGGGACGACACGAGCCCCTGGAGCCGTACGAAAGCGGTGCTGCGCCTGTCGCCGGAGCGTGGCGCGCGGGCCCTGCACGAAGAGTTCTCGGCGCTGCGGCGCTGCCTGGTGGACGCCGCGGAGGTGCTCGGCGGTGGAGAGTCGGAGAAGGAGCGCATCAACCGCGCCGTGGACGAGGCCGTCGACTCGGCGGTGGCGCTGCTCCAGCGACTGAGGGATTCGAGAGTCGAGGGGCCGAGGGTGCCCTTCGGAGGTTTGGTGGTCGAGTACTTCGAGCGCCCGTCACGCGTCAGACACGTGCCGCCGGGCTCGAGGGATGGACGTACCGCGATGCATTGAGGGTGGTCGGTTTTGCCGACCCGTCCGGCTTGACGCTCCAATTCCTGGGGGCGTCCGAGGCCGGCGGGAGGGAGCGTGCCAGGGGTGGGGACCTCATGGCGCGCCTTTGGGGTGGCGTGCTCCCACTGGGGAGTGGTGAGCGCTCATCGCGAGCTGCTGGCAAGACGCGTGGATGGGGGTCCGCGCGACTCGCCGGTCGGACGGGTCGGCATTGTTTGTGGGGGTGGTAGCGAAAAACGAGCGGGTCCGCGGGGGGAGCGTCTACGGGGGTGGGCGCTCCTCCCGCGTTGTTTTTCAGTGGGCGTCCGACCAGCTCCGCCCCGCGCCGACATCCACCTTGAGCGGCACCTTCAGCGTGGCCACGCCCGCCATGCCGCGCGCCACCAGCGCCTTCACCTGCTCCACTTCCGCGTCCGGCGCCTCCAGCAGGAGTTCGTCGTGGACCTGCAGCAGCATCACCGTGCGCAGGCCCTGCGCGCGCAGGTCCGCGTCCACCACCAGCATCGCCTTCTTGATGAGGTCCGCGGCGGTGCCTTGAATCGGCATGTTGATGGCGGCGCGCTCGGCGGCCTGGGCCACGCCCCGGTTCTTCGAGTTCAGGTCCGCCATGTACCGCCTGCGGCCGTAGAGCGTCTCCACGTAGCCCGTCTTGCGCGCCGTGTTGACGGTCTCATCGAGGTAGCGGCGGATGCCGGCGTAGCGGATGAAGTAGCGCTCGATGATGTCGCGCGCTGTCTCCTGGGGAATGCCCAGCCGCGTGGCCAGGCCGTGGGGCGACAGGCCGTAGGCGATGCCGAAGTTCACCATCTTCGCCACCCGGCGCTGCTCGCGGTCCACCTGGTCCGGCGCCACGCCAAAGACTTCCGCGGCGGTGCGACTGTGGACGTCCTCGTCATTGCGGAACGCCTCCACGAGCACCGGGTCGTCCGCGATATGGGCCAAGAGGCGCAGCTCCACCTGGCTGTAGTCGGCGCTGACCAGCTGGTGGCCCGGGGCGGCCACGAAGGCGCGGCGAATCTCCCGGCCCAGCTCCGTGCGCACGGGGATGTTCTGGAGGTTGGGGTCCGTGGACGACAGGCGCCCGGTGGCCGTGGCCGCCTGGTGGTACGTGGTGTGGATGCGCCCGTCGGGGGCCACCAGCGTGGGCAGCGTGTCCAGGTAGGTGCTCTTGAGCTTGGACAGGCTGCGGTACTCGATGATGGCGCCAGGCAGCGGGTGGTCCTCGGCCAGCTTCTCCAGCACCTCCTGGTCCGCGGACGGGCCTGTCTTGCCGCGCTTGATGATGGGCAGGTTCAGCTCGGTGAAGAGCACCTGGACCAGCTGCGGGTTGGAGCCGATGTTGAACTCGCGGCCCGCGTGCTTGTAGACCTCCTTCACCTGCGCTTCGACGGCGGCGTCCACCTTCACGGAGATGCGCGCCAGCTCCACCGTGTCCAGGCTCACGCCCCGCTGCTCCATCCGCGCGAGGATGGGCAACAGCGGCAGCTCCAGCTCCTTCGCGAGCTGCGCCAGCTTCGCCTCCTCCAGCTCCTTCCACAGCTCCGGCGCCAGCCTGCGCGCCGCCTCCGCGCGCACCGCGAAGCCCGACGCCACCTCCTCCGGCGAGTGGTCCGCCAGCGCCCTGTCCTTCTTGCCCCGCTTGCCCTCGGCCGCCGCGGGGAGCGCGGGCAGCTCCGTGGCCAGCCGCTCGCGCGCCAGGTCCGCCAGCGCATGCTCGCGGCGTGACGGGTTGAGCAGGTAGCTCAACAGCTCCACGTCGTCGTGCGCGCCGGCCAGGGTGAGGCCCTCGTTGGCCAGCACCAGCGTGAGGGCCTTGAGGTCATGCCCGCCCTTCTTCACCGCCGGGTCCTCCAGCACGCTCTTGAACGCGGCGGTGAAGGACTCGGGCTTCACCTGCGTGGCGCCCAGCACCGCGTGGCGCAGCGGCACGTAGCGGGTGCTCGCGTCCGGCAGCGCCACGCCCAGGCCCACCAGCTTCGACGCGAAGGGCATGCCCTCGTACGCCGGAATCAGGCTGACCGAGCCCGCCGCGCGCACGGCCTCCGCCAGCGCCAGCAGCTCCGCGTCGGTGCCCACCAGCGTGGTGGTGACGGCCAGGGGCGCGGGCCGCTCCTTCGCGGGCTCGGAGGAGGAGGACTCGGACGCGCCCTGCTGGGGCAGGTCCTTGAGCAGCGCGTAGAACTCCAGCTCCGTGAAGAGCTCGCGCGCCTTCGCGGAGTCCACTTCCTTGCGGGTCAGCTCCGCCACGCGCACGTCGAGCGGCAGGTCCGTCTTGAAGGTCACCAGCCGCCGAGCGAGCAGCAGGCTCTCCCGGTGCGAGGCGAGGTTCTCCCGAATCTTGGGCTTCTTCACCTCGTCCAGCCGGGCCAGGAGCGTGTCCACGTCGCCGAACTGCTGGATGAGCTCCGTGGCCGTCTTGGGGCCGATGCCCGGCACCTTGGCCACGTTGTCCACCGCGTCGCCGATGAGCGCCAGGTAGTCGCGCATCTGACGGGGCTCGATTCCCAGCCGCTCCTTCACGTCCTCGGGCCGGGTGTGCACGTCCTTCATCGGGTCGAAGAGGCGCACGTCCTCGTCGACAATCTGGATGAAGTCCTTGTCCCCGGTGACGACCTGGACGCAGAAGCCCTCGGCCTTCGCCTTGTGGGCCAGCGTGCCGATGACGTCGTCCGCCTCCCAGCCCGCGAACTCCAGCACCGGCAGGTTGAGCGCCTCCACCACGCGGCGGATGAGCGCGAACTGCGGCACCAGGTCCTCGGGCGGGCCCTCGCGGTGGGCCTTGTAGTTGGGGTCTATCTTCTGGCGCTCGGTGCGGCTCTCCTTGTCGAAGGCGAGCGCCACGTGCGTGGGCTTCAAGTCCCGCAGGGACTTGAGCACCATGCGCGTGAAGCCGAGCACGGCGTTGGTGGGAACGCCCTTGCTCGACGTGAGCGGCGGAATGGCGTGGTAGGCGCGGAAGATGAAGCCGGACGCGTCGATGAGGACCAGGGTGGGCGCGGTGCGCGGGGGGCTGGTGTCGGCCATGCCCCCGTGCCTAGCGCGCCCGTCCCGCCCTGTCCAACTCGCTTGCTACGGGCAGCTCCACTCCTTCTTCTTCGCGACGACCAGCTCCTCCACCCCGTCGCCCTTGACGGCGAAGTCGAGCACCGCCGCCATGTCCGGGCAGCCGCCCGCCTGACGGAACGTGGAGAGCGCCGTGGCGGAGCAGAAGCCCGCCGCCTTGTTCAGGTCCGGGTTGCCCGCGTAGAAGCCGAAGCCCAGCTTCCACAGGCGGCACGCGCGGCGCTTGTCGTCGCGGTCCGCCCAGTGCTTGCCACGCTGGTACGACTTGTCCGCCATGTCCGCGAGGATGCTGCGCCGGTAGAACGACGGCTTGGACTCCGCCAGGTCCAGCATCAGCGACTTGTCCACCTCCAGCGCCTCGCGCAGCGGCTCAGCGGCCTTCTCCGGGTCATCCGCGGCCAGGTAGCTCTGTCCGCCCTTGAAGAGCTGATCCACCGTGGACATCGTCTTGAGCATCTCGTCCGCCTGGGCGTGGAACTGCGCGGACTCGTAGTTGGCGCGCAGCTTCTGCAACGTCGCCAGCGCCTCGCTGCCACGGCCGGCCCAGTAGTCCATCATCGCCGCCTGCATCAGCTTGTTCGGGTAGCGGCCCTTCACCGCCTCGAACACCACCGTCTTCGGGTCCGTGGGCAGGTTGTCGCGGTTGAGGACCTCCGCCACCGGGCACGTCCAGGGAATCGCGTTCGGGTCCAGCTTGAGACGCGAGATGAGGAACTTCACGAACAGCGGGTCCTTGGGCCGCCACTCGTTCTTCTTCAAGCGCCCTTCCAGCTTCACATCGAAGCCGAGCGGCGGCTGCAGGTCGTCACGCGGCTGGTTCTGGCACCACACCGCCATGTACGTCTGGCACCGGGGCACGGCCGCGCTCCACTGCGAGTCGCGCAGGTAGCGCCTGCAGTCGTCCAGCGCGCGCTTCGTCACCTGCTCGGCGGCCTCGGCCGCCTTGGCGCGGGCGCGGCGGAAGTACTCGCTCTCCCTCGGAATCTTGCGGAAGGAGTCCAGCGCCTCCTCGGGCTTCAGGCGCTGCTGCAGCTTCTCGCCCTGGGAGAAGTGCTCGAAGGCGTCCTTCTCCAGCTTGATGCGGCGGATGAGCGTGTTGGCGTCGGTGTTGATGGGGTCCAGGTCCAACACCTGCGAGCAGCTCTGCTCGGCCTTCGTCCAGTTGGGCGGGCCCAGCTCGCTGGAGGCATAGGAGCGGCACTCGCTGAGCAGCTCCGACACCTGCTGCGCGGGGTCCACGGGGACGCCCTGGCCCATGGGGCCTCCAGCGTCCACGGCTGGCGCGGGCATCAGCGCCTTGCCCAACGCCGCCAGCAGCAGCACACCCACCAGACCGCCACCGGCGATGAACAGCTTCTTGCGCCGGGCCTCCGGGTCCGCACCGCCGCCGCCCTGGGCGACGCCGCCCCGCCGCGACGGAGGCGCTGAACCCGCGCCCCGCCGGGCCGGTGCGTCGGACTGGGGCGTCTCGAAGGTCATCTCCACCACGCCGAACTGGAGCTGGTCCCCGGGCTGCAGGTCCACCGACTCCGGGCCCAGCGGGTCGCCGTTGAGCAGCGTGCCGTTGGCGCTTCCCAAATCACGCACCGACACCACGCCGCCGACGGACTCCAACTCCGCGTGCTTCCGGCTGACCGAGTCGTCTTCCAGGATGATGCCCGCGGGAGGCAGGCGCCCCACGAGCACCTTGCCCTTGAGCGGATAGGTCTTCCCCGCCCACGGCCCCACGGTGCCGCGCAAGAGGGGCCCGCCGCCACCACCAGGAGGACCGCCCGCGGCCTTGGGTCGCCGCGCCGGCGCCGCGCCCGCGGGGGCACTGCCTCCAGCGGGCTTCGCCTTGATGCTGGGCAGGGCCCGGGTGGCGCGAGCACCGCCGCCCTCCGCGCCCACGGGCATGGCCTCCGGGCCCGCCGGCTTGGCCGCGCGACGCGCGCCAGTGGTCCTGCCAGCCGACGCCTTCAGGCTCAGCGTGTAGTCGCCGAGGATGACCTCGGACTGGGGCGTGAGCGCGGTGGGCTCGGCGATGCGCTCGCCATCCACGAAGGTGCCGTTGGCGCTGCCGAGGTCCTCGATGAAGACCCCACCCGCCTCGGTGAAGACGCGCGCGTGCGTTCGCGAGACGCCGCCCTCGGTGAGCAGGACTTCACAGCCCTGCTGGCGGCCCAGCTTCAGCTCGCCGACGACCTCGTGTTCCTTCTCCGTGCCATCAGGCAGACGGACGACCAGTGTAGGCATGGCGCGTCAGTCCTCGCGGAAGATGCTCATGTTGACGGGGATGCCCTTGCGCTGAAGCTCGTCGTAGAACTTCGGCACGAAGCCGGACGCCACGAAGCGGCCACGCACCTTGTGGTCCTCCGTGAAGCCGTCCTGCTTGTAATAGAAGATGTCCTGGAGCGTGACGATGTCGACCTCCATGCCGGACACCTCGGTGACGTAGCAGATCTTCCGGGTACCGTCGGAGAAGCGCGTCTGCTGCACAATCATGTGAACCGCGCTGGCGATCTGCTCTCGGATGGCCTTCACCGGCAGGTCCATGCCGGACATCAGCACCATCGTCTCCAGCCGGGCGATGGCGTCACGCGGCGTGTTGGCGTGCAGCGTGGTGAGCGAGCCGTCGTGGCCCGTGTTCATCGCCTGGAGCATGTCCAGCGTCTCACCCGAGCGGCACTCACCCACGACGATGCGGTCCGGCCGCATGCGCAGGCAGTTCTTCACCAGGTCTCGGATGGTGATGGCGCCCTTGCCTTCGAGGTTGGGCGGCCGGCTCTCCAGCTGCACCCAGTGGTCCTGGGGAAGCTGCAGCTCCGCGGCGTCCTCCACCGTGACGATGCGCTCACTGTCCGGGATGAACGAGCTGATGATGTTGAGCGTCGTCGTCTTGCCGGAGCCGGTGCCGCCGGAGATGACGATGTTGCGCCGGGCCTTGACGCACATCTCCAGGAACTCGGCCATCTGCGCGGTGAGCGTCTTGTACTTCACCAGGTCCGAGATCTTCAGCGAGTCCTTCTTGAACTTGCGGATGGTGATGCAAGGACCCTTCAGCGCCAGCGGAGGGATGATGGCGTTGACGCGGCTGCCGTCCTTCAGGCGCGCGTCCACCAGCGGGCTGGACTCGTCGATGCGCCGGCCGATGGGCGCCACGATTCGCTCGATGACGCCGAGCACCGCCTGGTTCGAGGAGAAGGTCTTCTCCGACAGCGTCAGCTGGCCCTTGCGCTCGATGTAGATCTGGTTGGCGTGGTTCACCATGATCTCGCTGATTTCATCCGACGCGAGGAACGCCTCCAGGGGCCCCAGGCCCAGCGCCTCGTTGATGACGTCGGTGAGCAGCTCCTCGCGGTCCACGTCCTCCGGAAGCTCTCCGTCCGCTTCCATCTGGTCGATGATGTCGCGGATGGCCTTCTCGGTGCGTCGCCACAGCTCGTCGTCGCCCAGCCGGTCCATGTCCATGCGACGCAGGTCGAGGTACTCGATGAGCCGGTCGTGGATCTCCTTCTGGAGGCGCGTGTAGCGCTCCATCCGGGGGTCCACCTTCTTCTTGTTCTTCGCCAGCGCGGAGGCCATGGACGCGGGCATGCGTCCGGCCACGGGAGCCTTCGGCGCGGGAGCCGGAGGAGGTTCCTCCTCGTACGGCTCCTCCTCTTCGTACTGCTCCTCCTCCTCGTACGGCTCTTCCTCGCCACCGTCCTCGTAGGCCTCCTCGGCCTGGCCGGCGCGCGTCATCTGCGGACCCGCGTCCTCCAGCGGCTCCACGTTGATGATGTAGTCACCGATGTAGATCTGGTCGGTGGGCTTGAGCACCTGTGGCGCGGCGATCTTCTTGCCGTTCACGAAGGTGCCGTTCGTGGACTTCATGTCCACGATGATGCACTTGCCATCCTTGGCGACGATGCGGGAGTGGTACTTCGAGACATTGCCCTTCGCGAGCATGATGTCATTGCCGGGCAGCCGACCGATGGTGATTTCCGGCTTGTGGTACTCACGCTGCTCGGTCCCGCCGCCCTTTTCCGCGAGGGTGATCAAAAACATGGGACGGATGCTAGCAAGCACCCCTTCCACCTCAAAGCGCCAGCCGCACTCGACGTGCCCGCCCGCAAGGCGACGGGCCGGCACCCACCCCGGAAAAGGGAGGAAACCGGCCCGTCCAGGACCCCAGGGGCCCGGCTCCAGGCGCCTTCAAGGCGCCCCGAGCGTCAGTCGAAGATGTTGAAGTTCACCTCGGACCGGGCCTGCTTGTAGCGGCTCTTCACGTCCTCGATGATGGTGCGGACCTTGTCCGAGTCCGGGTTGACGATGCGCGGAGTCACGAAGATGACCAGCTCGCGCTTGGTGGAGTCGAACCCGCGGCTCTTGAAGAGCTCACCGATGATGGGGATGTGACCCAGGCCGGGAATCTTCGAGATGGACTTCTGCTCGTCGTGGCTGAACACGCCGGACAGGACGATGGTCTCTCCGTGGCGCACGGTGACGTTCGTCTTCACCTTGCGGGTGCGGAAGCCGGGCACCGTGGAGGAACCGCCGATGGACACGGCCACGGAGGTGTCGATTTCAGAGGCCTCGGCCTCGATCTCCGTCTGGATGTTGCCGTTGCGGTCCGCGGTGGGGCGCAGGTTCAGGATGACGCCGTACTTCTTGTACTCGATGGAGAACTGGTTGTTGGTGATGAGGGGGATGGGAACCTCGCCACCGGCCAGGAACTCCGCCTTCTCACCGCTGGCGCACACCAGCTTGGGCTGCGCGAGCAGGCGGCCGTAGCCGTCGTTGCCCTGGAAGCCGATGGAGAAGTCCGCGCCCGCCGTCAGGCCCAGGTTGGAGCCGCCCTGCCCGAAGGTGCCCGGGAACAGCTCCTGCGTCACCGTGGCCGCGGCCGTCGCAGAGCCCGTGATATCCAACGGGTAGCGGATGCCGTAGCGATCTCTGCTGTTGCGGCGGATTTCGACGAACTGGACCTCGGAGAGGATCATCCGCTTGATGCCGACGACGAGCAGGTTCTCCACCTTCTCGCCAATGGCCTTCGTGATCAGCTCCGCCTTCTGGAGGTCCTGCTGGCTCTCCACGGAGCCCTCCAGGAAGATGGTCGCGCCGACGACGTTGGCCTGCACGTTCTTCAGGCCCGCCTTCTGGAACGCCGCGTTCAGGTTCTGCGCCACCAGCTTCTTGGCGTTGGGGGCGATCTTCACGAACGACTTCACGTTCGGATACAGGCCCACCACCTGGTCGATGCGGTCCGCGTCCTGCGTGGTGTACGCCTGACCGTCCAGGTAGATGCGGTCACCCACCATGCGCACGGAGACGCCTTCGATTTCGCCCAACAGGCGCTTGATCTCCGAGATGACCTCGTTGGGGTCCTGCTTGCGGACGTTCACGAGGTAGCTGACGCGCTGCCCCGTGGTCTTCCAGATGAGCAGTGTCGTCTTGCCCTCGGCCTGGCCGGTGATGAGGAGCTGACCGGAGCCGAGCGTCTTCACCTCGGCGATGGCGGGGTCACCGAGGGCCACCTTGCTGAGGCCTGGAATGGTGAGAACCTTCTGGGCGCCTACCCCGAGGCTGACGCTGGTGCCATCCTGGGCCAGGGCGGAGCCACTGGCCACCATGGCAACGAGTGCGCCAAGCGCGGCGGCATGCGTGAAGCGTGTGAACATCGTGCGTGTCCCCTCTTCCAAGTCCCTGCGCTAACCCAAGCTTTCGTGCTGCCACCACAGCGCCCAGAAGGTTCCGAGCGCGATGGCCACCCCGTAGGGGATATGACGCCGCGCGGCAGGCTGCGCGTCCGAGCGCGCCAGGTGCAGTCGCACCGCCCATCGCCGCAACGCCGCCGACACCGTGTCCCAGACCGCCCCTTGCCACAGGAGCGAAACCACTGCCTGGGCCGCGCCTGCCAGGGAGATGAACGCGGCGGCCGCCATCGACGCCGGAAATCCCAGGACAGCGCCCACCCCACCCATCAACTTCACGTCACCCCACCCCATCTGCCCCCGCGCCGCCGCCGGCACCAGCAACAGTGCCATGCCCACGCCCGACACCAGGCCGCTGAGCAGCCCGTCTCCCAGCCCTCCCACCCCCTCGGTGGCGAGGCGTACTCCCAGCCCCACCGCCATCAGCGGGTAGGTGACCACGTCGAGGATCTCCCGGCGCATGACGTCCGTCACCACCGAGATCACCAGGGCTACTCCAAGGACCGTCCACAGCGCGATGTGTCCAGGCGTCATCCGTCGCCTGTCCCATTCGCGTCCAGGCGTCCGGTATCAAACCAGGGACGCCTGGAGGCCGTCAATTGGCGAACAGCGGGTCGCCCCGGAAGACGGGGTCCACTCACCGGACCACGAGGCGGATCTTCTCGCTGCAGATGAAGTACTCGTCCCCGTCTTCAATCTTCCGGCGCTTGATTCGCTGCTTGTTGAACCAGGTGCCGTTGGAGGAGCCCAGGTCCTCGATGATCCAATCGTGGCCTTCCTGGGAGATGACGGCGTGCTCGCGGGAGACCTTCCCGGAGTTGATGACGAAGTCGCAGTGCTTGCCGCGGCCGATGACGAAGCGCTCCTTGATGATGCGCTCCTGGTCTCCCGACTCCGTGACGAGGTACAGGGCGGAGCCCTCGTCCTCCTCGGGGAGCTCGTCGACCTGCTCCTCCTCCTCGGGCTCGGCCTGCTCGTCCTCGAGCCCCGGGTCGTCCTGATCGGGCAGGGGCTCCTCATCCTCCTCGACCATGTCGTCGTTGGGAGGGGGCGGCTCGTTCTTGCCCTTGATGAGGCGCTCCAGCTCCGCGGCCGTCTCCAGGACGCGCTCGGCCACCTCGCGGCGCACCGGGTCGTTGTCCAGGCCGTTGGCGGAAGCGCGCTCCTCCGCGGCGGCCGAGCGGCCACCGGGACGAGGCGGGGGAGGCGGCTCCGCCTTCGGAGCGGGCGCGGGCGCCAGCACTGGAGGAGCGGAGGCACGGGGAGCGGGAGCCGCGGAGACGGGGGCCGGACGCGCGGGCGCGGCCACGGCGGCGGGCGCGGCGTGCGCCTCCGCTCGGGAGCGTGCCTCGATGAAGCCGTTCAGACGCGCGAACATGAAGAGCGCCTGGTTGATCAGCGCATCGCGGTCCGAGCCCATCTGCTGGGCCATCTCTTCGTACGTGTCCCACAAGTGGTCGGCGATTCCGACCTTGCGGGCGGGGCGTGAGTTCTGATCGATCATCGGTCTTGACTCGGACGGTACAGGATGACCCGGACTCTATCAGACACCCCAGGCCACGCCCAATTAGTCGAGCCTCACCAGGGCCTGGGCGTTGAGGGCGTTGGGGAAGAGCAGCTCCAGGTTTACCTGTAGAATTCCATCAGCGGAGGGGTAGGCGATGTAGGCCAGCCCCGTGCCGCCTGCCTGGGAGGCCGCCACCGGCCCGGGCAGCGTGTAGAACTGCAGCGCCGCTCCCGAGTTGTTGGAGGTATCCACTCCGGCGACGTAGGTGGCGACGCCCGAGCCCACCGTCACCACGTAGCGGTCGCCTCGGGTGAGGCTCTGGATGGGTTCCGCGCGCAGGCGCACGGGAGGCGGCGTCGACGGATAGAGGGGCACCGTCAGTGCGCCGGAGGCGCAGCCCAGCAGCGACGTCGTCGACAGGAAGTCCGTCGGGTGGAAGGAGTAGGCCGTCGGAATCTCATATCCGGAGCCGACGCCGGTCACGTCTCGGGACAGCAGGGTGCCGTTCTGGTCCACCAGCAGGAAGGGCTGGTCTCCCAACGCACGCACCGTGAAGAGCGGCAGCTGCGAGCAGCTCTCCGGAATGGCGGTGAGCGTCTCCAACCGCACCTTCCCCGCTTCCGCCGCGGGCTGGATCGACGACACGATCAGGTCCGTCGTGCAGAGGATGTCCAGGCTGGCCAGGACGATGGCGTCCCCTACCCTCACCTGCCGGCTGGCCTCGGCGGCCTGGGGGACCTCGAAGGTCGTCGGCGTCGACAGGTCACGCTGCAGGTCGATCATCCCGGGGAACGCGCCCTGGTAGACGAAGCGGAAGATGCCGTCCGGCACCGAGCCCTCGAAGAGGCCCTTCTGGTCGTCGGTCCTGGGCCCGGTGGGGTTTGCCGGATCGCACGGGTAGCTCTGGGTCTGCGACACGTCGACGAGCGTGGCCACGTTGCCGATGTCGATCGCCTCCTCCGACGCGTTGCGGGCCACCGCGGTGAAGAACGCCTTGCGCGCGTCCAGGTCGAAGTGACGCCGGTCTCCCGCGGAGAACATGGTGATGGTGCCGTTGGACGAGGGCAGCACGCCGAGCAGCGGCACCGAGCCGACGGCGTTCGTCACCACCGTGCCGCCCTCGCCAATGACGATGAACTGCAGGTTCGCGCTCGGGACGAGCGCCAGGCCCGTGGGCAGGCCGTCCGGGGGACGGATGGGGAACATGGGCGCGCCGCTCAGGTCCACGGCGCGCAAGCCCGTGGCCGTGTCCACCGCGAGCACGCCGGTGCACTCCGGCGCTCCGCCACAGGCGACCTCGTCCTTGATGCCATAGACGAACTGACCCGCGAGCATCTCGGCGAACTCGTTCACGGTCGTAGTCGACGGGTCGTCCTGCCGGAGCACCACGCGAGGATGGGAGACCACGAAGCGCACGGGCGTGTTGTCGAAGCCCGCGGACAAATCCCGCGTCGCCGCTGAGGGCGTGAGGCAGTCCGCGCTCACCGTCGGATTCGTGTCCGTCACCACCAGCGTGCGCCCGGCCTGCCCGGACGCCTGCCGCGTGGCCACCACGAGCTGGTTGCCGGGCAGCACCGTCATCGCCTGGACGGACTCTCCCACCTGGAGACAGAACAACGTCACCGAGGGCGGAGCGACCTCTCCGGCCTCGAGCGCCTCGGGGCCTGGCACCAGCTGGCGCTCGATGCGCGCCCCGCCAGTGTCCGTGTCCAGGAGCGCGTCGGGGTCCTGGATGGCGTAGTAGAGCACGCTCGGCGCGGGCGGCTCGCCCTCGGGGCGCACGTCTGGCGAGCGGGCCGCGAAGGCCGTCACCAGGCTGCGTCCGGTGAACCGCTGCATCTGCACCAGCCGCTCACGGGCGGCGGCCACCACGGAGATCTGCGAGGCGCCGGCGCTGCGCGCGTAGACATACGGCCCCGGAAGCTCCGAGCCGTCCGCCTTGAAGCCCACGTCGTGCGTGAGCGAGTCCGGCCGGTCCAGCACCGGGATGGCCAGCGTCTGGAGCGGGTTGGGCGCGGAGATGAACTGCTTGGGGTTGGCCGCCAGGTCCAGCACCTGGAGCTCGTCACGGTCCGAGGACGTGACGAAGACCAGGTCGCCGACGAGGGTCAGGTCATAGGTGCCGGACAGTCCGGCGAAGCCCGTCGTGGCCTGGGTGTCGGAGCAACCGACGGTCAGCCCGGCGCACGCGACGAGGACGGTGAGGGTTGCGCGCTTCACGGCGAGGACTCCTGACACACACTGGTGCCCTGCCGCGTGTCGCGGAGCTGCTGCACGCCGAGCAGGGCGACCCGCCGCGCATCCTGCGGCCGGTCGAGGTTGGGAATATCGATGACGGCGACACGGCCGTCGCCAAACGTCGTCGCGAACAGGCGCGCCGCGTTGTTTCGCACGTCCGCCGTCAGCCCGAAGGGCTGGCTGGGCTGGGCCGGGTCCTGCTCTCCCACGAGCACCTGGGCGACGAGCTGCCCCACCTCTTCGTCGTAGATGGAGACGGCCTCGTCGCCGCTGCCCGTCACCGCCACCAGGCTGCCCCGGCCCGGCCCGCGGTTGATGACCTCCAGCTCGCTGGCGCCCTCCGGCAGCGACTGCGCGGACACCACCCGCAGCGTGGGCAGGTCCGACAGCGCGTTCTCGATGTCGAGCACGAGCAGCGTGTCAGGGCCACGCGCCAGCAGGTAGACGCGCTCGCGGTTGGGGTCCACCTGCGTGGGGTTGTCGCGCATCATCAGCGGGGCCACCGCGATGCCGCGCGCCTCGCGGATGGAGTAGATGGCCCGCAGGTCGGACTCGAGCACCCGCTCGGTATTCGTGCGGTCCACCAGCCTCAACACGTAGCTGGCGGCGAGCGCCCCCAGCTGGTTCGTGGAGGAGTTGCGCCCGGAGGCGTAGAGGTACCGGCCGCCGATGGCCACCGAGTGCGCCGCGCCCGCCAGAAGCCCGTTGACGCCCAGCGGGACGAAGCTGGACGTGCTCAGCTCCGCGCGGTCGGGCGCCGAGGCGGGAAGGTCGACCAGGTACGACTGGAGCTCGCTCTGGGACTCGGCGGTGGGCGGGCCCACCAGCTCCGTGTGCGTCACCCACACCCGGGCGTCCGGGTTGGTGCGCTCCACGGCGACGCCCATGGGGGACGGGGCGCCGGGCACGCCGTCCTTCGACGACCCCGGGACGCCCACCAGCGACAGGGCATCCACCCGGCAGTCGCGTCCGCCACCACCCTGCTCACAGCTCAGGTTCGCGCCGTCATCCGACACGTCGATGACCTGGAGGAAGCTGCTTTCGTCGCGCGTCGGGATGAACAGCCGGGGTGGGCGGCCGGGCGGACTCCACAGCGCCATCTCACCCGCGAAGCTGTCGATGAAGACGAAGGCTGGCTCCGTCACGTGCAGGTCGGTGATGCGCGCGGGGAAGGCTTCCACCTCCGCGGCGTCGGTGAAGTCCTTGCCGAAGGGCCGCAGGCCCAGGGCGTCGAGGTCCAGCGCCGTCACCGCGCCGGAGCCGTAGCACTTGTCGAAGTTCGCCCCCGCCACGTACAAAAATCCATTCGTGGAAGTGGTGGCCTCGGGGCGCCAGAAGGCGACACCGCTCGGATAGACGAGGCGAGTGGACGGCGGAGGCTTCGGCTCGGAGTCGACGGAACACGACACGAGCAGCAGCACGGAGGTGACAAGGTAGGCGCGCATCAGAGGGGGGCGGAGTGTAGGAAGGGGCCTCCCCCCGGGCAACCGGAAAGGGGCCCCTGCATTCCCGGGAGCCCGCAAACCGACGAACCGGCGCCCCCGGGGACGTGCTTCATCCCCCGGGGAGCAGGCAACCTCGGGACGGCCGTCAGGCGGCGGCTTCGGCCTGGATCTTCGAGAAGTCGGCCACCTGGTTGAACAGGGCGCCAATCTCCACGAGGAGCCGGATGCGGTTCTCCCGCAGCTCCTTGTCCTCGGCCATCACCATCACCTTGTCGAAGAAGGTGTCCACGGCGGGCTTCAGGCCGGTGATCTCCTTCAGGGCGCCGGAGAAGTCGTCCGACTGGACGAACCCCGCCACGGCAGTACGGGCCTGGGTGAAGGCGGAGTGGAGCTGACGCTCGGCGTCGTCCACCAGCTTCTGGGCCTGCGTCTGCCCGCCCGCCACGTCGCGGCCCTGCTTCTCCACGATGTTGACCACGCGCTTGAAGGCCACGGCCAGGGGCTGGAAGTCCGCGCGCCCGACGATGAGGCTCAGCGCCTCCAGGCGCTTGTGCGCGGCGACGAGGTCGTCGAACCCGGCCGCCAGCACCGCCTCCACCACGTCCGTGCGGTGCTGCTCACCCCACAGGGACTTGAGGCGCCCCCGGAAGAACTCCAGCACCTGCTCACGGGGCGCGGCGTCACCGGCCTTGCGCTTGACGTTGGCCAGCTTGGGCGCGAGCAGCCGCAGCGCCTCGTCCACCGCGGCCGCCAGGCTGAAGCGGTAGCCCCGCCCCAGCACCAGCCGGATGATGGCGATGCACGCCCGGCGCAACCCGAACGGGTCCGCCGCGCCGCTGGGCGCCTTGCCGATGGCGAAGATGCCGCACAGCGAGTCCAGCCGGTCCGCGATGCCGATGAGCGCGCCCGCGTCCTGCGTGGGCAGCGCGTCCTCGGCGCCGCGAGGCAGGTAGTGCTCGAAGATGGCCTGGGCCACCGCCTCCGGCTCGCCACTGGCGCGCGCGTACTCGCGGCCCATGACGCCCTGGAGCTCCGGGAACTCGCCCACCATGCCGGTGACCAGGTCCGCCTTGGCCAGCGTGGCGGCGCGTTCAATGGTCGCGCTCTCCCCTGCCCGCTTCGTCTGGACCGCCAGCCACACGCCCAGCGTGCGGAAGCGCTCGACCTTCTCCAGATACGTGCCCAGCTGCCCCTGCCACACCACGCGGCCCAGCTTCTCCACGCGGTCCATCAGCGGCGTCTTGCGGTCCTCGTCGTAGAAGAACCGGCCGTCCGCCAGACGCGCGCGCAGCACGCGCTGGTAGCCGCGCAGGCTCAGCTGCTCGTCGCGCACGGGCGTGTTGGAGACGGCGATGAACTTGGGCAGGAGCTTCCCCGCCCCGTCCACCAGCGAGAAGTAGCGCTGGTGGCTCTTCATCTCCTGCACCAGTACCTCCGGGGGCAGGTCCAGGTGCCGCTCCTCGAACGTCCCCACGACGGGGCTGGGCAGCTCCACCAGGTTCGTCACCTGATCGACGAGTCCCTCGTCCTCCAGCAGCTTGCCGCCGGCCGCCTTCGCCGCCGCCGCCAGCTTCTCCACCAGTTGCGCGCGGCGCTTGGCGATGTCCGCGACGACGTTCGCCTTCGCCAGCGCGGCCTCGTAGTCCGCGGGCGCCTTCAGCTCGATGGCGCCGGGCGAGAGGAACCGGTGACCATGGGTGGTCCGGCCGCTCTTCACGTCGCCGAAGACGACGGGAATCACGTCCCCGCCCAGCAGCGCCACCAGCCACTGCACCGGGCGCGCGAAGGACGACTCCACGTCACCCCAGCGCATGGACTTGCGGAAGTTGATGGAGTGCACCGCGACGTGCAGCGCGTCCTTCAGCGTGTCCGCCGCCGGGCGCCCCTTCTCCTCCACGCGCGCGGACAGGTACTCGCCCTTGGCCGTCTGCGAGCGCCCCAGCTTGTCCACCGACAGCTTGAGGCTCTCGGCGAACTTCTCCGCCGCCTTGGTGGGCTTGCCCTCGGCGTCGAACGCGGCCTTGGCGCTGGGCCCCAGCACCTCCTTCACCACGTCCTCGCCCGCGTCCGCCACGTCCCGCACCAACACCGCCAGCCGCCGGGGAGTGCCGTAGACGCTCACCTCTCCGTGCTTCAGGCGCGCCTCCGTCATGCGCTCCGTCAGCACGCGACGCAGGTCCTCCAGCGCGGGGCCGATGAACGACGCGGGAATCTCCTCCGCGCCGATTTCCAGCAGCAGATCACGCGCCACGAGTCACCTCCGCCTTCTCCTTCTTCTCCACCGGCTTGTTGAGCTGCACCGTCTTCCAGTACTCGCTGGCGGGCTTGCCCTCGAGGATGGCCGGCTGCTCTCCCACCGTCCACGGCGTCTTCAGCAGCGGGTAGCCCAGCCGCTCGCGCATCTGGAGGTAGCCCTCCGCGCACAGGCGCGCGTTGTCGCGCACGCGCTTGATGAACGCCGCGCGCTCCGTGACGGAGATGGCACCACGCGCATCCAGCAGGTTGAACGTGTGCGAGCACTTCAGCGCGAAGTCATATGCCGGCAGCGGCAACTGCCGCTCGATGAGGCGCTTGCACTCCTTCTCGTACGCGTCGAACAGCGCGAAGAGCATGGACGCGTCCGACTCCTGGAGCGCGTACCGGCTCATCTCCACCTCGTTCGGGTGGAACACCTCGCGGTACTTCACGCCCTTGACCCATTCAATGTCGAAGACGTTCTCCACGTTCTGCAGGTACATGCAGATGCGCTCCAACCCGTAGGTCAGCTCCGCGGAGACGGGCTTGCAGTCGAAGCCGCCGCACTGCTGGAAGTAGGTGAACTGCGTCACCTCCATGCCGTCGCACCACACCTCCCAGCCCAGGCCCCAGGCGCCGAGCGTGGGAGACTCCCAGTCGTCCTCGACGAACCGGATGTCGTGCTCCAGCGGGTCGATGCGAATCTTCCGCAGCGACTCCAGATACAGCTCCTGCACGTTCTTCGGCGCGGGCTTGAGGATGACCTGGAACTGGTGGTGCTGGAACAGACGGTTCGGGTTCTCACCGAACCGACCGTCCGCGGGGCGACGCGAGGGCTGCACGTACGCCACGTTCCAGGGCTCCGGGCCGAGGGCGCGAAGAAACGTGTACGGGGCCATGGTGCCGGCGCCGACCTCGAGGTCGTACGGCTGCGTGTTGATGCAGCCCTGGTCGGCCCAATGCTTCTGGAGCGTGAAGATCAGATCCTGGAAATACATAGCTTTGGGTGTCCTTCTCGCGGTGCGTCGAAGGAGGAACCCGCAGACCCTAGTGAGGGGGTCCGGGAGCGTCAAGGACGGCGCTCACTCCTTGTACAGAGGGAGGTCCTCCAGTCGAATCTGCAGCTTCGTCACCTCACCGGGACGGATGGGCGCCGACAACCGACGGCTCACCACGTCCGCGTTCGTGGGGTCGACCAGCCTCAACGTGTAGGTCCCCACCGGCAGCGGGAACTTCTGCAGCGGCGAAGTACCCAACTGGGTGGCGCCGTCGAACACGGCCGCCCGAGGCACCGTGTAGAGGGTGATCCACCCCATGCCCGCCGCCGCGGCGCCCTTGGGCGTGCTGGTGTCGATTACCTTCGTGAGGTCTTCTTCCTGCGTCACGGTGGTGACCGGCTCGGGCACGTCCTTCGCCTTGCTGTCGACGCGCCTCGGGGTCGGCTTGCTGGAGGCCTCCGCCCCACCCTTCCCGGTCGGCGACGTCGCGGCGTCCTTCCCCTTGCGCACAGACGTGGCGGACGCGGTGCGCACGGCGGGCGGAGCGGCGGGCTCTGGCGACGGGGCCTTCTCGACGATCTCCGGCTCGTCGGGAGCGGGCTCGGGGATGGCGGCCTGCGCGCCCGGGCGCGGATCCACCGGAGGCGTCGTGCCCGGGAAACCCGGCGGAGGTCCCGGCTTCTGCTGCGGCGGCCAGGGCGCTGCCTCCGCGGGGTCCTTCGCGGGCTGCGAGTCCATCTCCGCCTTCACCCAGGCCTTCGCTGAGTCGAGGGCGGGCGCGAACTGCGCGCGGACGGCGGGCAGCGTCGCCGCATAGCCCAGGCCGCCCAGCACCAGGAGCAGCACCAGCCGCCCCATCCAGCGCGAGGGAGGCTTCGCCACGGGCGTCTCTCGGGGCGTGTCCGAGCGCTCGGGCCCACCGCGCGCGGCGCCTCGCGCGCCACTCCGGGCACCCGCCTGGGCCGCGCCAGGACGCGGAGGACGCGTGCGGAACTGCTGCGTCGACAGCTCACTCGGCTCGTCGAGCGACTCCGAATCCTCCCCTGCCTCCTCGGCCTCCGAGGGACGGGGCCTGGGCGTGCGAGAGAGTCCCGACTCCAGGGCAAGCCGGGGCTTGCGCGGCGTCGCCGAGCTGGCCTCCGAAGCGCCCCTGCGCTGCGGCACGGCCTTGGGCCCGCTGCCAGCACCCGCGCGCGTCGGAAGCTCCGGGTCCATCGCCGTGGCCGGACGCCGCTGGGGCATGGGCTTGGGCGCACTGCCGACGCCCACGCGCGTGGACTGCTCCGAGTCCGAGAGCGCTGCCGGACGCCGCTGCGGCACCGGCTTGGGCGCGCTGCTCACATCCGTGCGGGACTGCACCGTCGTTGACGGCGCGGCCCTGGCGCGCGGCGTGGGAACCCGCGTCGCGGCCCCGGGCTCGGCCACTTCGTCCTGTTGCAGCGCGCCGGCCGCCTCGCTGACACGGGCGTCCTCGGCGCTGCTGGCCAGCTCCAGCAGCGTGCGCGTCTTCTGGCGCTTCTCCTGGAACAGCTCGCCCATCACCTCGGTGATGCCGTCCTCGTCGAACAGCTCCGGGCCCAGCGCCGCTTCGATGGCGCGCGCCATCTCCCGGCCGCTCGCGAAGCGCTGCGCCACGTCGCGCGACAGCGCGCGCATCACCACCGCGTCCAGCGCCTCCGGGATGTCCGGGTTGCCCGCGCGGGGCGAGACGACGTTCGCCTCGACAATCTGCAACATCACCGCGGCCTCGTGCGGACCGTTGAACAGCCGCTGGCCGGTGAGCATCTCGTGCAGCATCACCCCCACGGAGAACAAGTCACTGCGGCCGTCCATCCCGTGGCCGCGCACCTGCTCCGGGGACATGTATCCGCTGGTCCCCTTCACCGTGCCTACCTGGGTGCGCCCCAGCCGACCGCGCGCCTTGGCGATGCCGAAGTCGATCACCTTGACGACGCCGTCATAGGTGAGCATCACGTTCTTCGGAGACACGTCGCGATGCACCACCGAGACGGGACGCCCGGAGGGGTCCGTGAAGTGGTGCGCGTAGTGCAGCCCCAGGCACGTATCGCGAATCACCCGGCCGATGAAGCCGAGCGGCAACGCGTACTGCTGGCGCGCGGCGGCCTTGACCACCTGCTCCAGGTTCTGACCGGGCAGGAACTCCATGGCCAGGTACAGCTCGCCGCCGTCCTCGCCCAGGTCGAACACCTGCCCGATGTTCGCGTGCGAGAACGCCGCCGTGATTCGCGCCTCATCCAGGAACATCTGGACGAACTGCTCGTCCTTCTTGATGTCCGGGAGGATCTGCTTGACGGCGACGAACTTGCGAAAGCCGCCCGGCCCCGAGGTGAAGGCGAGGAACAGCTCCGCCATTCCTCCCATCGAGAGGCGGGTGAGGATTTCGTACTTTCCAATGCGCCGCCCCCGGTCGGGATCTTCGCTGGCGCCATCCTGCCTGGCCATGAGCGGCGGCATGTTATCCGCGCGATTCACCCCCGTCGATGACAGTCGCGCGAAAAGGACCCACCCCCTTGGGTGGGGCAGGCCGCCGAGCACGCCTCCACCCCCACGCCCGGAAGGAGTCCTCTACACTGACCTGTTCAAACCACGGCGGAGCCACCGGGCTCCGCGCCGAAAGGACGGCATATGCTTCGCCACGCGCAGCGGCTGGGACTCGTCATGGGACTGGTGACGGCGGTGATGCTCGCCTGTGCTCCCGCCAGTGCGGAGGGCCCCTCCTCCAACAAGACACAAAACAAGAAAACCCAGACGAAACCCGCCGCGCCGCCCAGCGACGCGGAGGACGGAGCGGCGAAGGAGGCGCCCGGGAAGGACGGGGCCGAGAAGACCGAGGACGACGCGGCGCCGAGTGGAGGCGCGGGCAAGTGCACCGGCAAGGCGACCTTCTGCGGCGTGTACTCGAGCGTCTTCTGCAACAGCCAGCCCGGGTGTTCCTACTCGTATGCCTCCAAGATGTGCATGGGCATCGCCATGGACTGCGAGAAGGCCGAGAACGCGACCTTCTGCGAGAAGATCAAGGGCTGCGCCTGGAAGTGACGCCGTGACAACGCGGCGTCACGAGCTCAAGGCCCGCACCCGCTCCGCGAGGTTCTGGGTGAAGAGCCGGTAGATGCGCAGCGCCGCGGCTTCATGGGTGTCCAGGTAGTGCTCGAAGGCGGCACGGCTGATGCGCAGCGCGCGCACGGCCGTGCGTGCCCGCACGTGGGCGGACACCGGCGCGTCCTGCACCAGCGAGATTTCGCCCAGGTACGCGCCCGGCCCCAGCGAGTTGAGCTGGCGCGCATCCGCCTCCGGCCCGCTGAACACGTCCACCGTCCCCTCCAGGAGCACGAGCAGTCCGACGCCGGGCTCGCCCTTCTCCAGCACCACGGCGCCCTGCGCGAGCACCACCTGCCGCGCCTGCCGGTAGAGGTCCTTCATGTCCTCCAGGCCCAGCTCGCTGAAGATGGGGATGGCCTTGAGGAAGCGATACCCGTTGGCCGCTGGCGTGGCGATGGCCGCGTTGCGCCGGCCGAGCACCGCCTCCGCCTCCGCGTTCATCCCCATGCGCCGCAGGAGTCGCGCACGCTCGGTCACCATGGCGGGCTCCGCGCGAGCCACCTCGGAGGTGGCCAGCGCGTCCACCAGCACGGCGAGCGCCCGGTGCGTGAAGCCCTCCACGTCGAGCAGCCGGCACATCCGCAGCACGGCCTCGATGTAGCGCGGGTCCTCGGGCGTCACTCCGCCCAGCGCTTCGACCTCCGCGTGCGGCTGGCCCAGCTCCCGGTAGAGGTCCGCCGCGTCGAAGAGCCGCTTGAGCCGGACCAGGCACTGCGCCATGGACTCGCGCGCGCCCAGGCCGCGATAGACCTCCAGCGCCCGCTCCAGGGCTCCGCCGCGCTCGAAGGCCGCCGCCGCGCGCTCGGAGTCTCCCGCGCGCAGCCACGCCTCCGCCGCTTCCATGTACTGGCCGCTCTGGCCATAGAGGTCCGCGGCCGCCGCGTCGTCGCCGCTGCCATCCATCAGCCGCGCGGCGCCCAGGAAATCCCTCGCGCGGCGCAGCACCTCCACCAGTCCGCGCCGCTCCTTCACCGGCCCTTGGGCCGCCTGCTTGCGAAGCCGCTCTCGTTGCGAGGCCCCCAGTTCCTCGTAGAGCTGCGCCGCCTCGTCCGTCTCGTCCAGCTCCACGAGCGACCGCACCGCGCGCAACGCGCCCTCAGCATCCGTCCCCATGCGTGCGCCCCCCACGCTCTGACCGCCTGTGGCTCCTGGCATGTCTCATCCTCCGGCCCGGTAGGCCGCCAGAAAAGGCCCGGTTCAGCGCTTTTACCGCGCCCCCCCGACTGTCACGACGCCCCTTACCTCGTGAAGCACCCTAAACGTGAGATAGAAAGCATCAAGGACGAAACACCATGCCACACGCGCGCCCCGCCACCGTCATCACCTGGCGCCCTCTCTCGGTTCCCGAGATGCAAGTGGTCCGAGTGGAGAATGACACCCGCCTGTGGACGGGCCATTCCACGGGCTACGGCCTCACCGTGACGTATGGCGGCGCTTTCGACTTCTGGTACCGCAAGCGCACCTGGACCCATGGGCCCGGCCGGAGGATCAAACTCAAGGAGCCGGGCGAGGTGCATCGCGACGTGCGGATCCACGCGCCCGTCACCGCGCAGTCCGTCACCTTCTCGCCAGTCCTGGTGGAGCGAGCGGCACACCAGCTTGGCCTCGCGCGCACACCGCACCTGAGCCCCGCGCTGTCCCTCGGCCAGGGACGCCTGGAGCTCGCTGCCCTCGCGCTCCATGACGCGCTGGCCCTGCGGACATCAGACTCCCTGGAGTGCGAATCGCTGGTCGCGGAGACGCTCGAGGCCCTGCTCACCGAGTACGGAGAGACGAAGCCCTCACCCTCTCGTGCACCGCATCCCACGGCGGTGTCACGCGCCCGGGACTTCCTGCACGAGAGCTTCACGCGAAACGTGGAACTGGAGGCGCTCGCGGCGGCGGTGGGGCTCAACAAGTTTCATCTGCTGCGCGTGTTTCGCGCGGAGCTGGGACTGCCGCCTCATGAGTATGTGACGCACCTGCGCGTGGCCCGTGCGAAGACGCTGCTCGAACAAGGCCTCGCCGCGGGCACCGTCGCGGTGGAGGTCGGGCTCTATGACCAGAGTCAGCTCAACCGCCACTTCGGCCGCATCGTCGGGATGACCCCGGGCCAGTACGCCCGAGCGAGTCAACGTCAATAGCGCCCAAGCCCGCAGCCCCGCCCCTCCCCTATTCCTCGGTGCATTCCCAGACGGCACGCGCCCCCGAAGGTCGCGAGGCAGTCCTTCCGAGGAGTGAACATGAGACGCCCCCACGCCTTCGTGCCGTGCCTGCTGCTGTCGCTGTCGTTCGTTCCGACAGCCCACGCCGCGTCGGACTCCCCAGCGCCGACCACACCTGTGGCCCGAGCGGGCTCGGCGCCCGAGCCCTCCAGTGGCCTGCGCGTGACGTGGCTCGGTCACGCCGCGTTCGAGGTCATCTCTCCGGGAGGAACGCGCCTGCTCATCGACCCGTGGCTGACGGACAACCCGAGCACGCCCACCGCGTGGAAGTCCCTCGCTCGCTTCGCCGAGGAGAAGCCCGCGGCCATCCTCGTCACGCACGCCCATGGAGACCACGCGGGTGATGTCCCGGAGCTGGCCCGCGTGACGGGGGCGCTCGTCGTCACGACGGGTGAGCACCTGCGGGCCATGAAGATTCCCGAAGCGCAGCAGCACAGCGTCAACGTGGGCGGTGGCTTCACGCTCGGAGACGTCCAGGTGCACGCCGTGCCCGCGATGCACTCGACGGAGCCGGGAGGAAGACCGCTGGGCTACGTGCTCACCTTCGCGGATGGACGCTCGCTCTACCACACGGGTGACACCTGGCTCTTCGGCGACATGTCGCTCATCCAGGAGCTGTTCCATCCGGACATCGTCCTGCTCGCCGCGGGAGGTGGACGCTGGGCGCTGGGGCCCGACACCGCGGCGCTGGCCATCAAGAAGTACTTCCGTCCGTCCCTCATCATCCCCATGCACTACGGGACTTTCGAGCCCCTCTCCACCGAGGCCCAGGTGCGCGCCGCGTTTCGAGGGGACCGTCGGGTGAGGTTCCTCACGCCGGGACAGCGGACCGCGCTCTAGCCAGCACGCTTCAGCGAGGCGTCCGACGAGACACCCGACGACGGCGCGCGGGAGGCTTGCCCCTGCGCGCCTGAGGCGGAACTGCTCGGGTGACGCGCGCAGGTGACGCTCTCCCCACGCGAAGCTCGTGTCCGTCGTCCTCTGAGCATCCCCGTCGAGTTCCCTGTCGAGCGCGTGACACGCGACGCCCGCCACACCGTGCCCACACCCGAGCCGTCTCTTCACCGTGGTGAGGTTTCCCACGGGATGGCCCCCATCCACCGGGGCTGTCCTTCACGCAACACGCTGGTCGAAGCGCGGGAGCCCGAGTCATGAGGACGTCGTTCCAGGCCTTCACTCTCATGGGGTGGGCCCTGCTCGGGCTCGCCTGCGGAAGGAGTCCGCCTCCCGCCGCGCCGCCCACCGCCGTGCGCATCGCCACCGTGGGGCGCTCCGGGACGACCGCGGACGCGCGCTTCTCCGCCGAGATTCAGCCCGCCACCCGCGTGGACCTGGCCTTCAAGGTCGGCGGCTACGTGGAGTCCATCGCCAAGGTGCGGGATGTCGACGGCCGCCCCCGCATCCTCCAGGAGGGCGACAACGTCCGCGAGGGCATGGAGCTGGCGGCGCTGCGCAAGACGGACTACTCACAGAAGCTCACCGAGGCCCGCGCCGCGCTCGCCCAGGCCCGCGCCGCCGAGGAGCAGGCGCAGATCAACTTCGACCGCACGACGAAGCTCGTCACCGCCGAGGTCCAGACTCCCGCGCAGCTCGATGCCGCGCGCACCCAGCGGGACAGCGCCGCCGCGGCCGCCGCCGTCGCCCGGGCGCGCGTGGAGGAAGCCCGCACCGCGCTCGATGACACCCAGCTGCGCTCGCCACTGACGGGCGTGGTGCTCAAGCGCGCGGTGGAGGTCGGCGCCCTGGCCGCGCCCGGCACCGTCGCCTTCTCCGTCGCGGAGACGCGGAGCGTGCGCGTGGTGTTCGGCGTGCCTGACACGCTGCTGCCCAGCGTCCGGCTCGGCGCCCCGCAGGCCGTCATCACCCAGGCCTTTCCCGGCCAGCAGTTCGAGGGACGCATCTCCCGAATCGCGCCGTCCGCGGACCCGAAGAGTCGCGTCTTCGCCGTGGAGGTCTCCATCCCCAACGCGGACCAGCGGCTCAAGCCCGGCATGGTGGCCGCGCTGTCGCTGCGCGACGGAGGCACCGCCCGGCTCCAGCCCGAGCTGCTCGTGCCGCTGTCCGCCATCGTCCGCGCCCCCGGCAAACCCGACGGCTTCGCGGTGTTCATCCTCCAGGACCAGGACGGCAAGGCGCTGGTGCGGGCCCGCGAAGTCACGCTCGGCGAATACCTGGGCAACGTCATCCCCGTGAAGCAGGGGCTCCAGGCCGGTGAGCGCATCGTCGTCACCGGGGCCAGCCTCCTGTCCGACGGCGAGGCGGTCGAGGTGATTCCTTGAGCGCTCCCACCGGCGAGCCTGGCACGCCTCCCAGTCCGGAGCAGTCGGAGCGGGCGCGCGACGAAGCCCTGGTGCGCCACAAGCACAACACCGCGCGCTACTTCACGGAGAAGCGCCAGGTGGCGTGGGTCTTCCTCGCCTTCACCCTCGCGTGGGGCGTCTACGGCTACTTCAAGATGCCCAAGGCGAAGGACCCCGTCATCGCCGTGCGCGTCGCCGTGGCCACCTGCCTGTGGCCAGGGGCCGAGGCGGAGAAGATTGAGCAGCTGGTCACCCGCCGCATCGAACAGAAGATCTCCGAGAACGCCAGCATCGAGAAGATTGAGTCCATCAGCCGCACCAGCCTGTCCGTCGTCTACGTCACGCTGAAGGAAGACGTGACGGACCGGGCCAAGGAGTTCGACGACATCCAGGGGCGGCTCGACACCCTTCGAGACCTGCCCTCCGGCGCCGGGCCCGTGCAGTTCCTGAAGGACTTCGGAGACACCGCCACGCTGATGCTCACGGTGGCCAGTCCGAAGGCGAACGACGTGGAGCTGGAGCTGCGCGCTCGCGCCGTCGCCCGCGCCATCGAGGACGTCCGCGCCTCGACAACATCCCGTGACTCGCGCGCGACGGTGGTCGTGAGCTTCCCCCCCGCCATCAACGCGACGTCCATGCAGCGGCTGGGAGAGCAGGCGCGTCGGTTCTTCGACACCTTGGAAGAGACGGATGACGCCCGCCTCATCCAGAGCCCCGGCTTCATCGGCGTGGACCTGGCGACGTCACTGGACGACGGCGAGCTGCTGGCGCACCTGCGCGCGTTCGCCCAGGACCACCTGAGCCTCTCCGAGCTGCATCCCGACGTGTGGCGCCCCATCGTCGTGCGCTCGCCGAACGAGGCCCTGGCGCGCCTGACGGAGAACGCCGGAGACCGCTACAGCCACCGGCAGCTCGACGACTTCACCGACACCCTCCAGCGGCACCTCCAGCGCCTGCCCGTCGTCTCCAAGGTGACGCGCACGGGAGTCCTGCCGGAGAAGATCTATCTCGAGTACTCCCAGGAGCGCCTCGCCTCCTACGGCGTCAACCAGTCGGGGCTGGCCAACCTCATCTCCTCGCGCAACATCACCGCGCCCGGCGGCATCGTGGAGATTGGCGGGAAGAGCATCACCATCGACCCGTCCGGCGAGCTCACCAGCGAGACGCAGCTGGGTGACATCCTCGCCATGCCCAGCGGCGGGACACCGGTGTACCTGCGAGACCTGGTGGACATCCGCCGCGACTACCAGAGCCCGCCCCGCTTCCTGAACTACCTGGACGCGCGCGACGCCCAGGGCCACTTCGTCCGCAACCGCGCCATCACCCTGGCCGTCAACATGCGGCCCGGAGAGCAGATCGACTCCTTCGGGAAGGCGGTCGACGCGGAGCTGGCCCACGTCAAGCGGCTGCTCCCCGAGGACCTCGTCATCCGCCGCACGTCGGACCAGCCGCTCCAGGTGAAGGAGAACGTCGACCTGTTCATGTCGTCGCTCTACGAGGCCATCCTCCTCGTCGTCCTCGTCGCGCTCATCGGCTTCTGGGAGTGGCGCACCGCCCTGCTGCTGGCCCTGTCCATCCCCATCACCCTGGCGATGACCTTCGGGCTGATGCACGTGTTCGGCGTGGACCTCCAGCAGATCTCCATCGCCTCGCTCATCATCGCGCTGGGCCTGCTGGTGGACGACCCCGTCGTCGCGAGCGATGCCATCAAGCGCTCGCTGTCCATGGGCTGGAAGCCGCGCATCGCCGCGTGGCTCGGGCCAACGAAGCTGGCCACGGCCATCCTCTTCGCCACCCTCACCAACATCGCCGCCTACCTGCCCTTCCTCTCGCTGCCAGGAGACACCGGCCGGTTCATCCGCACGCTGCCCATCGTCCTCACCCTGTCCCTGGTCGCCTCGCGCATCGTCTCCATGACGTTCATCCCGCTGCTGGGCTCCACCATCCTCCGCGCGCACGAGCACGCGGAGGTGCCCATTGACCAGCAGAGCCCTCGGAGCTTCGCCCGGCGCTACCAACGCGTCGTGGGCTGGGCCGTCGACCACCGGCTCCTCGTCGTCGGCGTCTCCCTGGTCATCCTCATCGCGGGGGCGTTGGTGGGCACCCGCGTCAGGTCCGCCTTCTTCCCCAAGGACCTGTCGTACCTGTCCTATGTGGACGTCTGGCTGCCCGAGGACGCCACCCTCACCGCGACGCGAGACACGGCCCGCGAGGCCACGCGCATCCTCCAGGAGGTGGCGGCGGACTACGGCAAGGCGCACGCGAAGGGCGACGACAAGCCCCACGAGATTCTCGAGTCAGTGACGGAGTTCATCGGAGGTGGCGGCCCGCGCTTCTGGTTCTCCGTGGCGCCGGAGCTTCAGCAATTCAACTACGCGCAGCTCGTCGTCCAGGTCCGAGACAAGGAGGACACCCGCCTGCTGGTGCCGCTGTTCCAGGAGGCCTTGTCGCGGCGAATCGCGGGGGCGCGCATCGACGTGCGAGAGCTGGAGACCGGCAAGCCCGTGGGCATCCCCGTGTCCATCCGCATCTCCGGCGAGGACATCTCCCTGCTCCGCTCCCTCGCCGAGCGCGCCAAGGCCCTCTTCCGCGCCGTCCCAGGGACGGCACGCACCCGGGATGACTGGGGCAGCGACACGTTCTCCGTGAAGCTGGAGGTGGACTCGGACCGCGCCAACCTCGCTGGCGTCACCAACCTGGACGTCGCCACGTCCTCCGCCGTCGCCATGAATGGCATGACGGTGGGTCAGCTTCGCGAGGGCATCCATCAAATCGACATCGTGGCCCGGCTCCGCGCGGAGGAGCGCGCCCAGCTCGGCGACATCGAGAACCTCTACGTCAGCTCTCGCACCGGGCCGCAGAAGGTCCCGCTGCGACAGGTGTCCCGCTTCACCTACTCGCTCCAGACGGAGAAGATCCGCCGCCGCGACCAGTTCCGCACCATCACCGTCGCCACCTTCCCCCAGCAAGGCGTCCTCCCGTCGGAGGTGATGAAGGCGGCGCGCCCCGGACTCGACGCGCTCCAGGAGAGCCTGCCCATCGGCTACACGCTGGAGATTGGCGGCGAGGCCGAGGAGCAGAAGAAGAGCTTCGCCAGCATGGTCGTCGTGCTGGGCATGCTCATCGTCGCCATCTACGTGATGCTCGTCATCCAGTTCAAGAACGCCGTCAAGCCGCTGGTCGTCTTCGCGGCCCTGCCCTTCGGCGCGGCGGCGGCGCTCGTCTCCCTGGTCATCATGGGCGCGCCGTTCAGCTTCATGGCCTTCCTGGGCATCATCAGCCTGATGGGCGTCATCGTCAGTCACATCATCGTCCTCTTCGACTACATCGAAGAGGCGCATGAGCGCGGCGAGTCCCTGCGCGAGTCGCTGCTCGACGCCGGCGTGCACCGACTGCGGCCCGTGCTGGTGACGGTGGCCGCCACCGTGTTGGGGCTCATCCCGCTCGCGCTGCATGGCGGCCCGCTGTGGCAACCGCTGTGCTACGCGCAGATTGGCGGACTCACCGTGGCCACGGTGTTGACGCTGCTGCTCGTCCCCGTCCTCTACACCCTCTTCGTGAGGGACCTGCGCTGGATTCGCTGGGACGCCCACTCCCAGGAGCAGCCACCCGAGTCGAGCACACGGTGAGACAGGCGGTGGACCGACCGGGGACGCGCCCCTGGTCCTCGTCAGAGGGAGTCTCCAGTTTCCTGGATGGAAGCTCCCATGACGGCAGCGCGCCCCAACGCCACCCTGCACCCGCTCGAAAAGGTGCTCGACTGGCTGGTTCCCGCCGTGTGTCTGCTGGCCGTCCTGGTGACGACCGCGGCACTCGCTGGCTGGGCGCTCGGTAGCGTGCGGCTCACCCGCGTGGTGGCCATGCCTGGTGCCGGACCGATGATGCCCATCACCGCGCTGGGCCTGCTCGCCACCAGCGTGTCGCTGTGGCTGCTGCACAGACAGCCGATGAGCCGACGCAGGCGGCTGGCCGGACAAGCCCTGGCGCTGCTCGTCCTCCTGGTCGGAGGGATGATTCTCTTCGAGTACCTGACGCGAAGGGCCCTGGGCATCGACCTGCTCTTCTTCGAGCGGACCGTGCTCGAGATGTCACCTGACCTGCCAGGCCGGCCGTCTCCCCTGACAGCGTTGAGTCTATGTTTCCTGGGCCTGGCCTTGCTGCTGCTCCACGTCATGACGCGCAGGGAATGGCACCCCGCCCGGCTCCTGGCGCTGTTCGTCGCCGTCATCGCCGCGCAGGCGCTCATCGGCTACGCGTACCTGGAAGAAGTCTCCCGCGAGCCTCCGCCAGGGCTCACGATGTTAGGGCCTTATCTGCCCATGGCGCTGCACACGGCGCTGGTGCTCCTGCTGCTGTCGCTCGGCGTGCTCTGCGTCCATCCCAGGCGCGGACTGGTGGGCGTGCTGCTGCGCGATGACGCGGGCGGGCTCATGGCGCGCAGGCTGCTGCCGGCGACCATCCTCATCCCGCTGCTCGTCTGGGGACTGCACCTGCTCAGTGAGCGGCTGGGGCTCCGCGACGCTCCCTTCGGGACCTCCGTGTTCGCGCTCGTCACGGTGGCCGCGTTCCTGACCATCCTGGCGCGCAACGCCCATTCCCTGTCGCGGCTGGACGCGAGTCAGCGCGAGGTCGAGAGGTCCCTGCGCGACTCCGAGGCCCGCTTCTCCGGCATCGTCAACAACGCGGCGGATGCCATCATCACCATCGACGCGAACCAGCGCATCTCCTTGTTCAACACCGGCGCGGAGCAGATCTTCGGTTACACCGCGAACGAGGCCCTGGGGCAGCCCATGAGCCAGCTCCTGAAGGAGCCTCTGGGCACGAGCATGGGCACCCGCGAGGAGCATCGTCGTCTGCTCGGGCTTCGCAAGGGCGGGGAGGTGTTCTCGGCGGAGGCCACTCTCGCCGACGTCTGTGTGGAGGGGACCCGGCAGCGCGTGGTCATCCTGCGGGACATCAGCGCTCGCGAGCGCGCGGAGGAGGGGCGGCGGAATCGCGAGGAGCTGTTCCGCACCGCGTTCGAACATGCGCCCATCGGCATGGCCCTGGTGGGGTTGGATGGGAGTTTCCTGAACGTGAATGAAGCGCTGTGCCAGATGCTCGGATATTCGCGAGAGGCGCTGGGCGGACTGACGTTCCAGGACCTCACCTACCCCGACGACTTGGAGAAGGACCTGCTCCATGTGAAGCAGCTGATCGACGGGGAACAGGCGACCTACCAACTGGAGAAGCGATACATCCACAAGCAGGGGTCCCTGGTGGACGTCCTGCTCACGGCGTCGCTCGTCCATGACTCCTGGGGCAGGCCGCTCCATTTCATCTCGCAGATTCAAGACATCTCCGAGCGCAAGCGACTGGAGGGCGACTGGCTGCTGCTCGCGGAGGCCGGCCCCCGGCTGGCCAGCTCGCTGGACCCGCAGACGACACTCTCCACGGTGTCGCGGCTCGTCGTGCCAGCGCTCGGGGATTTCTGCCTCATCGCCATGCTCGACGAGAACGGACGGGTGCTGCGCAGGGAGTGCCTGGCGGCCTCGGCGGAGAAGTCGAGGCTCCTGGAGACGCTGTTCGACAGGTATCCACAGGCGGCCTTCCGACGCGGGCACGCCCTCGCGGAGGTCTTCAAGACGGGTCAATCCCTCTTGTTGGAAGAGGTGCCGCTGAGGTTGTTGGAGACCACCGCCGAGGAGGCACGCCACCTGGACCTGTTGACGCGGCTGGCGCCGCAGTCGTGCATCGTCGTCCCGCTGAGCGCGCGGGGACACATGCTCGGCGTGGTCGCGCTGGCCACGTCCGAGTCCGGGCGTCGCTACAGCCCCAGGGATCTGGCGTTGGTGGAAGAGGTGGCGCGTCGCGCGGCGCTCGCCATCGACAACGCCAGCCTGCATGCCCAGTCCGAGGAGGCCACGCATCTGCGGGACGAGGTGCTGCGAATCGTGGCGCATGACCTCCGCTCGCCGCTGAACGTCATCGCGTTGAGCGCGGGGACGCTGATGAAGCGCTCACCTTCGGAGCGGGCCTCGGACTCCCGTCCGCTGAACTCCATCCAGAAGGCGGTCATCCGCGCCACCACGCTCATCGAGGACCTGCTGGACGTGGCGCGGATGCAGGGCGGAGGGCTCAGGGTGGACCGACGGCCGGAGTCGACGGAGGCCCTGTTCCAGGAGGCGTTGGAACAACACCGCGCGCTCGCGGACGCGAGGTCCGTCCACCTCCAGCTCGATATCGCACCCGACGTTCCGCCGATGTTCGTCGACAGGGACCGGGTGCTCCAGCTCTTCTCGAACCTGATAGGCAATGCGCTCAAGTTCACCCCCATGGGTGGGCTCGTCACGCTGTGCGCGGAGCCGTGGGGGGACATGGTGCGGTGCTCGGTGAAGGACACCGGCTCGGGAATCCCGACCGAGGACCTGCCCCACCTCTTCGAGCCCTTCTGGCAGGCGAGGAGCCGGCGCAAGGAAGGCGCGGGGCTGGGGCTCACCATTGTCAGGGGAATCACCGAGGCCCATGGTGGCCACGTCTGGGTGGAGAGCCACCCGGGCCTCGGCACGACGTTCTACTTCTCGCTCCCCGCGGTGAATCGAGCGGACACCCCGCTCACGTGGCACGCCTGAGCCAGCGGCTCAGTGAGGCGCGGGCACGGGCCCGTTCCCAGCAGGCGCCGGCCGAGGTCCACGTGTCCTCGGCTCCGGCACTTCACGCCCGCCCTGGCTTGCCGCGCGCTCCAGCGTCGACTCCGTGAAGATGCTCAAGCCCAGCTCCGGCCTGTAGCCGTGCACCTCCTTCACGTCGAGCTTCCGCATGAACTCCACGATGCCGGGACTCACCTCCTGCCCCGGCACCAGGATGGGGAACCCCGGCGGATACGGCACCACGAAGCGCGTGGACACCAGCGGACGCCCTGACTCCAGCGCCTTGCTTGCTTCCGCCAACGTCACGTACTCGCAGTTCTCCTCGCGGTAGGCCATGAAGAACGCGCTCCGGAGATCGCCCTCCCCCACTCCGCCCGACGGCTGGAACGCCGGATGGAAACCACTGAAGTCCGGCAGCGGCGGCAGCTCCTCGGTGATGGCTCGCACCTTCCCATCGAACAGCCGACGCTCCGCCTCCGTCGCCTGGAACAGCATCGACTCCAGCCGCTCCACCTCGTGCCGCAGCCCATCCAACAGGAAGGACAGCGAGCCCCACGTGACGCCAATCGTCGCGTTCATCAACACCGTGTTGATGGACGTGTGGTTCACCTGGATGCCCAGCCGGTCCATCAGCACCTTGCTGCGGAACTCGAAGCCGTTGCGCCCCGTCAGCGCCGTGAAGAGCGTCAGTCGCGTCGGGTCCAGCACGAACTCGTCCTGGCTCCACGCCCGCGTCATGTCGTCCACCCCCGCCGAGTCCGGACCCACATACCGATTCAGCCCCGACTTGCGGAAGACCTCCGGCACCACCTGCTCCGCGTCCAATATCCGCAGGTAGCGGTGCAGCAGCGGGTCTTCCCGCACACGCTCCCGCATCCGCATCGCGAGCTGGTACGCCTCCTTCACCATCGCGAAGCCCTCCAGGTCCACCTGCCGCCGCGCCAGGTCCAACGACGCCACGATTTGATGGTTGGGCGAGGTCGTGAGGTGCGTGAAGTACGCCTCCTTGAGAGGCGCCGCCGCGCGCCGCTCGAAGTCCTCATCCCAGACATGCAGCATGGACCCCTGCCGGAACGCGGACAGTGACTTGTGCGTGGACTGCGTCGCGTACACGCGCACCCGCACCTTGTCCGGGTCCGCCATCAGCCGGTCCTCGAGCGCTCGCCCCCCCGACGCCGGGTCCACGTCCCCCCGGCGCGCTCGCCACGCGCGGTACTCCTCACGGTAGGCCTTGCTGCGCAGCCGCTCCGCCAACCGCTTCGCCGCCGTCATCGCCGTGCGCTGCCGCGCCAGTGGCATGAACGTGGCGTACGCGAACCACGCCTCATCCCAGAGGAACGACAGGTCCGGCTTGATGGCCAGCAGCTCCTCCATCACCCGCTCCGGGTGATACACGAGCCCGTCGAACGTGCAGTTGGTCAACACCACCAGCTTCACCTTGTCCAACCGCCCCGCCGACTTCAGCTCCAGCAGCTTCGCCTTCAGCGTGCTGAGCGCCACGCCGCCGTACATCGCGTACTCGCGCACCGGATACGCATCCAGGTACAACGGATGCGCCCCCGCCAGCACCAGCCCGTAGTGGTGGGACTTGTGGCAGTTGCGGTCGATGAGCACCACGTCGCCCGGCTCCAGCAACGTCTGGTGGACAATCTTGTTCGCCGTCGACGTGCCGTTGGTGACGAAGAAGGTGCGCTGCGCGCCGAACGTCTGCGCCGCCTTCTCCTGCGCTTCCTTGATGGAGCCCTTCGGCTCCAGCAGCGAGTCCAGCCCCCCCGCGGTGGACGACGACTCCGCCATGAAGAGGTTGGGGCCGTAGAACTCCCCCATGTCCCGCAGCCACCGCGAATTGAAGACGGAGTGTCCCCGGGCAATCGGCAGCGCGTGGAAGTTGCCGATGGGCCGCGAGGCGTAGTGCTTGAGCGCATCGAAGAACGGCGTCCGGTACCGCTCTCGCACGCCGTCCACCACGGTGACGTTCAGCTCGGTCGGGGACTCGTACCGGTAGAAGACGCGGTCGAAGAGGCGCTCGGTGTGCAGCTCCCGCCCCACCAGCGACTCGTCCGTGACGAGATAGAGATTGAGGTGCGGGCGCAGCCGCCGCACCCAGCGCGCCACCACGACGCCCGCCTCCTCTCCCCGCTTCTCGGCCTCCGCGAGGATGGGCTCCAGCGTGGAGCGCAGCTGCTTCACCGGCGAGCGCGAGCGCAGCGGCAGGTCCTGCCGCACCACGCAGACCTGCACGTCGTCATTGACGAGCACCGCCACCAGCGCATCCTCCACCGAGCGGACCTGGAGCATCTCGTAGAGGAACTGCTTCTCACCGCGCTGCGCCTCCACCATGCCGTGACGAACGCGCGCGAAGTCCTCCGGCGCCATGTCATCCACCACCAGCGTGGTGAAGTAATGCGAGCCCTCCGGCCCCACCTCCCCGATGGCCCCGGAGGCGCGCGGTCCATCCGCTTCCGACAGCAGACAGGCCCGGTCGCGGTGCATGCTCAAGAGCCCCACCAGGTGGCGCACCTCTTCGGCCAGCTCCTCGATGTCATGCCGGCGCGCCATCTCCGCCAGGCGCAAGAGTCGCGCCTCGCCTGGGAACACGAAGAGCCGCTCGATGGGGTGCACCTCCGCGAAGAGCGACAGCGTCTGCTCCATGTGCTCGGGCTCTACCTTCCCCGCCGCGTGACGCGCCTCCAGTCGGCTCATCTCCTCTCGAAGCCGGTTCCACACGTCCAGACGGACCTGCTCCGGATTCAAGACCGCGGACAGCAGATGTGCTTGGACACCAGACTCCAGCGAGGTCATGGGCTCCGCCATGGCTCTCCATCCTTTCGTCGACGAGCACTGGCGGTGCGCCGTGCGACACGACGTCGGACAAGGTAGCCGTCACACGCCCAGGGCCAACCCCGGACGGCGGGGAGGGGCCAGGGCCTCACGCGAGGCCTCATGGGCGCGGGGGCTCTCCTGCTCGGGCGCTCTCGTCATTGCCTCGGGACCTCCGAGTCCTCACTCCTCAACCACCGAAGCCGGGCGCCTTGTGTCCGCTCGTGAGCGCCCTCGTCCTTGGGAGGAGATGACATGAAGCTCGCACACCATGTTCGTAGAAGCTGGTTGCTCCCCACGTGCCTCCTGGCACTCGCCGCTCCCGGCCTCGCGCTCGGCGACGACCCCAAGCCGGCCACGAAGCCGTCGAGCGCCGCGACTTCGGCCGCCCGCCCCTCCCCGGGAGACGAGGCCATGCCGACGGAGGCGGAGATTCAGCAGGCACTCCAAAAGGCCCACCAGCAGTTCCGAGGCACCAAGGAAGGCAAGAACGCGGACTACATCCCGTACCTCGCCACGGTGAATCCCAACCTCTTCGGGCTCGCGCTCGTCACCGTGGAAGGGAAGGTCTACACGGTGGGCGATGCCTCCTCCGCCTTCCCCATCGAATCTCTCTCCAAGCCCTTCACCCTGGCTCGGCTGATGGAAGAGGTGGGCGCCAGGAAGGTCGAGGACAAGATTGGCGTGGATGCCACCGGGCAGCCCTTCAACTCCATCGTCGCGATTGAGATGAACGAGGACCACCGCGCCGGCAATCCGCTGGTCAACGCGGGCGCCATCACCACCGTGAGCATGATTCCGGCGGCGACGGCCGAGGCTCGCTGGAAGAAGATCAGCGACAACTTCAACGACTTCGCGGGCGCGGACCTCCCGGTGAATGACGAGGTCTACAAGTCGGAGACGGCGACCAACACGCGCAACCAGTCCATCTCCGCGCTGCTGGACTCGTACAAGGTGCTGGGCTCCCCTCGGGAGCAGGCGCTCGACCTCTACACGCGCCAGTGTTCGGTCAACGTCACGGCCCTGCAGCTCGCCACCATGGGCGCCACGCTGGCCAACGGCGGCATCAACCCCATCACCGGCAAGAAGGTCATCAGCCCGGACACGGCGCGCCGCACGCTCGCGCTGATGGCCACCAACGGCCTCTACGAGAACACGGGTGAGTGGCTCTATCAGGCGGGCGTCCCCGCCAAGAGCGGCGTGGGCGGAGGCATCGTCGCCGTCGTGCCCGGCCGCTACGCCATCGCCGCCTTCTCGCCGCCGCTCGACAAGGCGGGCAACAGCGTGCGCTCACAGCGGGCCATCAGCCAGGTCGTCAACTCGCTGGGGGACAATCTCTACGCCGCCACACCCGGTACGGGCAGCCAGCAGGGCACCGGGGGCGCGGGGCGCGACCTGAAGCAGAAGAATCCCCCCTCGCCATAGCCGGGCACCGCGTCCACACCAAGGGCCCCTCCCCACGACGCGGAGGGGCCCGCGGCCAGGCTCAAGGCAAGGCTTCATCCCCCCGCGTGTTCACGGCCGCCCTCCCGCGAGAACGAGGCCGCTGTCCGTCAATCATCGCCGACGTGTCCCGCGCGTTCGCTCCGAGATAGCTCGCGAGCCGTGAGGCTGGCGCCGCTCCTCCTCATGCCCAGAGTGCCGCACGGGTCCGCATGCGAGCACAGATGCGGGCAGCGCTCATTCCGGGGAGCAGGGTATGCGTTGGATGCGAGTGGCGATGTTCATCGCCGCGATGGGCAGCGGGCTTCTCATGCCGGCCGTGGGCTACGCGCAGGACGACGACGACAAGGGCGAGAAGGGCGAGAAGGACGACGACAAGAAGCCCGCGCTCACCGGCGGCTTCGACGAGGAGAACGGCTTCCATCTCCAGTCGGAGGATGGGAACTACCTGCTCGGCATCGGACTGCAGGCCGGCTACAAGTTCGAGCCCGTCTTCCTGGATGGCGATGCGGAGTCGCGCACGGCCTTCTCGTTCCTCCGGCCCATCCTCCGCGGCAACATCTTCCGGCCGTGGATCCGCTTCTGGACATCGCTGGAGCTGGCGGACCCGCCGCTGTACCTGCTCGACTCGCTGGTGGAGATCCAACCCATCGACGCGGTGGGCATCCGCGCGGGTCAGCAGTACACGCCCTTGAGCCGGCACGAGTCCTGGGGACCGCAGCAGATCCTCTTCCCCGAGTTCGCCACCATCGCCAACTACTACTGGACCGGTCGCGACAAGGGCGCGACGATTTTCGGGACGATGGAGCACCTGGAGTACTACGTGGGCCTCTACGGCGGCTCGCCGCTGCGCTCCATCCGCTCCGAGCCCGGCAAGTACCAGTTCAACGCGCGGGCGACGTTCTCCCCCATGGGCAAGCCCGGCTACGGCGAGCTGCCCTACATCATGTCGGGGGACAAGGAGCCGCCTCCGCTCAACGTCTCGTTCACCTTGCAGGGCGCGGGTGGCGACGTGATGCAGGTGAAGGAGAACTTCAACCCGGAGGCCGGCGTCTTCCAAATCCTGAGGACCGGCGAACGGCGCTTCATCACCGGCGGCGTGGACCTCTTCATCCAGGCGCGCAGGTTCAGCTTCTTCGGCGAGGCGTATCTCAGCCGGATGGACCCGAAGGACTCCCCCGCGCGCAACTTCTCCAGCTTCGGCGCGTGGGTTCAGGCCGACTATGTCTTCTACAAGAAGGTTCTCGATGCGGGCGTGCGTCTGAGCTACCTCAACCCGAGCTTCGACCTGGATGATGACCTGCTGTACATCGCGGAGGCGCAGCTCGCCTGGTTCGTCAACGCGCCGCACCTGGCCTTCAAGCTGCGCTACCAGATTGCCCACCAGCAGGCCGCCGCCGGCGCGGAGGCCGCCGCCGTCGTCATCGCCAAGGACCCGGGCACCTCCCAGCTCATCACCCTGCAGCTCAACCTGGCGTTCTAGCGCCTCCTCCGCTGGGCACGGACACCGGCTTTGCGTTATCCCTGCGACTGGCAAGGAGACGCGAAGCCATGCAGCCCATCGACCACGCGCAGCTCTCGCGGCTGGACCTGAATCTACTGGTGGCGTTCGACGCCCTCATGCGCGAGCGCCATGTCACCCGGGCCGCCCACCGCATCGGCCTGGGCCAGCCCGCGATGAGCCACCACCTGGCCCGGCTGCGCGAGCTGCTCGGAGACGAGCTCTTCACGCGCGCCCCCACGGGCATCATTCCCACGCCTCACGCCCAGGCGCTCGCGGAGCCCGTGCGCACCGCGCTCGCGTGCCTCCAAGGCATCCTCACCCAGCGCCCCTTCGACCCCGCCACGCAGGAGCGCCACTTCCGCGTGAGCCTGTCGGATGGGCTGGAGTCCGCGCTGATGCCGCCGCTGCTCGCGCTCGTCGCCGAAGAGGCGCCCGGCGTCACCCTCTCCCTCTCGCCGCTCCAGGAGGCCCAGGGCCTGGCGATGCTGGATGACGGCACGTTGGACCTGCTGGTGGGCCCGCCCCTGGAGCAGGCCCCGCATCACAAGCTGCGGCTGTTCTGCGCCGGGGGCTACCTGGTGGTGTTCGACCCGGGCACCGTACGGGTGGACACGCCGCTGTCCCTGGAGGACTTCCTCTCCATTCCGCATGTCCGCGTGTCACGGCGGGCGGACTCCAGCGACGCGGTGGATGACGCGCTCGCCCGGCTCCGACTGCGCCGCCGCGTGGCCGTGCAGACGACCCATGCGCTCAGCGTGCCGCATCTGCTGCGTGGCGCGCGGCTGCTCGGCCTGCTGCCCCGCCGCTCGGCCCTGGCGAGCGCGAAGGCCTTTGGCTTGAGCGTGAGTCCTCCGCCCCTGGCCTTGAGCGCGGAGAGCATCGCGATGCGCTGGCATGCCTCGCGAGACTCCGACCCGGGCCACATCTGGCTGCGCGAGGCGATGTTCCAGGCCGCGACGTCGAGCGGCGAGGACGGCGCCTTCACCCGGGTGGCGGCGAGGACGCCCTCGCCGCCCAAGCGCTCCCGTCAGAAGGTGGCGATGGGATTGACGGGTGAGCCCGTGCCGCCCTCGATGGCCAGGGGCGCGATGCTCAGGAGGAAGTCGTAGCGTCCACGGGCCGTGGCCGCCTTCGCCAGGGCCTCCAGGTCCGCGTTGTCGATGACGTGGACGCCCAGCGTGTTGATGAGCAGCAGGTGCACCGGCATCACGAGCCCCTCCACGCCCGAGGGCAGCACGTCCAGCCCGACATCCGTTGCGACGACGGCGACACCGCGCGCGGCGAACCACTCCACGCTGGACAGATGCAGCCCCGGTGAGTGCGAGGACACGTCCCACGCTCCCACCGCCGCGCGGCGGGCCCAACGCCCCGTGCGGACGATGACGGCGTCTCCGCTCGTCACCTTCACCTTCGTCTTGCGCTCCCATGCCTCCAGGTCCGCCGCGTGGATGGGCGTCCCCGGCTCCAGGTAGGGCACGCCCTTGAACGCCGCCATGTCGATGAGCACCCCGCGCGTGGTGAGCCCGTCACGCACCGAGTTCACCGAGAGCACCGAGCAGCCCTTCGCGTCGACCTTCGACTGCGCGTAGCCGTTGTACGTCCGGCCCCCGTCGAAGACGTGGCAGAGCGCGTCCAGGTGCGTGTGGGACCAGCCGTGGAAGCCGACAGCCAGCCGGTCCGCGCTGTACGTGGACTCGGGGGCCTCTCCGTGGACGAGCATCTGATGCTCCAGCGGTGACGGGACGTCCGCGGCCTGTCGCGTCTCCAGCGTATGCGCCAGTGAGACGGACACGCCCTCGCGCACCAGCTTCGCGGCCTCCTTGCGCCTGGCGGGAGTGATGAGGTTCGCGGTGCCGAGCTGGTCCTCGGGGCCCCAGCGCCCCCAGTTGCCGTGTCGCTTCTTCCACGCCTGGATGGACTCGGGGCTCGACAGTCCCCGCGCGACAGGCGTGCTCGGCGGCGTGGCGACCGCGGCACCGGTCCACCCCACGCTCGCGAGGAGGACAAGGACCTGGATGGATTTCTGGAACATGGCGCTCTCCGTTGCGGGCCTCCCCGAGGGCGGGAAGGCGACCTCGCCCTCCTCGCGGTGCGGGGAGCGGCGGCGCCACGTACGTAGCGACAGGGGGCGCGACGGCCCAATCGAGCCCGTCGATGACGGTCATCGACGAACGCCCCGGGCGGGCTGTAACCCTCCGCGCTACAAGTCGACGGGATTTGTAGCCTGAAAGGCCACGCCCCGCCTCCATGGGCGGTGATGACCCTGGGGACCGGGTGTGGCGGCACACCCACTGCATTGTGAGAAATCGCCACACGGCCGGGAGCAACCCACCACGACCGTGCGCTCCGTTTCGCAGGGGGGCCCGGGGGGACGGAGTGGGGGGACGCGGGGCCCGGCCGGTGAAGCTCCCAGGCCGGGCCTCCGCGGCGGCTTTTCCCGCATGCCTGGCGGGCAGGCGGAGATGGATGAGCGGGACGTCGTGTCGCGCGGCCATGGTATCTTGAGACTCATGTCTGCTTCCGACCGGGCCCGCAGCACCACCCCCTTGCCTCCAGACGTGCAGACCGACTCGCTCTGGAAGGTCGACGCCCGGGACTCAGGAGACGAAGCGCTGCACGTGACGCTGCCCTATGAGCAGGGCCGCCGCGCGTACGACGCCTCCACCGTGCGCCGCTTCCGCCTGACGGTGGTGGAGGGCACCAACTCCGGCAGCACGTGGGAGTCCACGGCGGACACCTGCTCGGTGGGCTCGCATCCGCTCAACGACTTCGCGGTGGATGACTCCACCGTGTCCCGCTTCCACTGCGAGATTCGAATCGGCGCCAAGGGACCTCAGGTGAGGGACCTGGACAGCCTCAACGGCGTCATCCTGGATGGCGTCCAGGTGATGGAGGGCGTGCTGCGCAGCGGCTCGCTCTTGCGGCTGGGCCGCGTGGTGCTGCGCTTCGACTTCAGCGCGGAGAACAACCGGCTGCCCGTGTCGGAGAGCACGCGCTTCGGCACCCTGGTGGGCGCGTCGGTGGCCATGCGCGTGTGCTTCGCGATGATGGAGCGCGCGGCCTCTCGCGACGTCACCGTGCTGCTGGAGGGCGAGACGGGCACGGGCAAGAGCCAGGCGGCGCAGGCCATCCACGACGCGGGCCGCCGCAAGGACGGGCCCTTCCTCGTCGTGGACTGCGGCGCCATCCCCGCGCACCTCCTGGAGAGCGAGCTGTTCGGCCACGAGAAGGGCGCCTTCACCGGCGCAGTGCAGCGTCGCGCCGGCGTCTTCGAAGAGGCCATTGGCGGCACCGTCTTCCTCGACGAGATTGGCGAGCTGCCCGCGGAGCTGCAACCCAAGCTCTTGCGCGTGCTGGAGAACCGGGAGATTCGCCGCGTCGGCAGCAACACGTACCAGCCGGTGGACGTGCGGCTGATGGCGGCCACGCACCGCGACTTGCGCGCGGAGGTCAACGCGGGGCGCTTCCGCTCGGACCTCTTCTTCCGGCTCGCGGTGCTGCGCATTCCCCTGCCCCCGCTGCGTCAGCGTCCGGAGGACCTGCCCCTGCTGGTGGAGGGCATCCTCGGCTCGCTGGGCGCGGAGCGGGAGCGCACCGCGTCCTTGCGCACGCCGGACTTCCTGGCGCGCCTGCGCTACGCCGCGTGGCCGGGCAACGTGCGCGAGCTGCGCAACTACCTGGAGCGGTGCCTCGTCTTCGAGGAGGCCGTGGAGCTGACCGAGGACGAGTCGCGCTCGGGCAACCCCATGGAGGTGGACCCCAGCCTCCCCTACGCGGACCAGCGCCGCCGCGCGGTGGACGACTTCGAGCGGCGCTACCTGCGCGCGCTGCTGGAGAAGCACCAGGGCAAGGTGGCCCAGGCCGCCGTCACCGCGGGCATGGACCGCGTCCACCTCTACCGACTGCTACGCCGCCACGGAATCAAGCCGTGAAGGTCAGCGTCGGCCGGTGACGCGAGACCAGATGGCTCCGCCGCCCGGCAACGGCGCGGCGTGAAAGCCCGTCTCCAAATCCCTCAGCGCCGCCGCGGTGGCCACCAGCCCCGTGTCCGGGGAGTCCGCCACCCAGCCGGGAAGGTGCAGCAGGCTGCCCCCGGCGCTCGTCCGTCCCTCGGAGGTGGGCAGCCGGTCCACGTGCACGGTGATGGCCAGCTCCACCGGCGCGCCCTCCGCGCCATGAGGGCCCTCCAGCAGTGACAGCGCGGCGGCCAGCACCCGCTCACGCACCGCGCGTTCGGAGACGGCGTCGTCGGGCAGGAGCGCCAGCGCCATGAGGCAGCCGCTCCCCTCCAGCCTCACCTCCAGCCCCGCCTCCCGAGCCACCGCGCCGGTCCGCTCCAGCAGACCATCCATCCGCTCCAGGTGCGACGCATCGACGGCACCCGACAGCCGCGCCTCCGCGTACAGCGCCACCGCGTGGCCCTGGGCCTCTCGCGGCTTCACGCCCCCCACCGCGCGCCGCAGGTCCTCCAGCAGCACGACGACGTCCGGGTAGCGGTCCTCGCGATTCTTGGCGAGGCAGCGCAGCACCACGTCATCCAGCGCCGCGGGCACGGGGGCGCGCTCACCGGGCCGGGGCGGCGGCGCGTGCAGGTGCTGCTCTTCTACTTCATGCCGCGTGGCGCCCTGGAAGGGAGGCTGTCCGGTGACGAGTTGGAACAGCAACACGCCCAGCGCGTACAAGTCAGTGCGGGCATCGGGCGCCTCGCCGCGAATCTGCTCCGGCGCCATGGACAGCGGCGTGCCCAGCGCCACGCCGGTGTGGGTGAGGGACGAAGCGCCCGGCGAGTCCGGCGTCAGTCCCTTCGCCACGCCGAAGTCCACCAGCTTCACCAGGAGGGCCTCGCCGCTCCCGGACAGCTTCATCACGTTCTGCGCCTTCAAGTCCCGGTGCACCACGCCCGCGGCATGGGCCACGCGAAGAGCGGCGCCCACCTGCTCCAGGACTTCCAGCGCCTCGCGTGAGGACAGCGGGCCCCGCGCCGCCAGCTCCGCGGCCAGGTCCCTGCCCTCCAGCCACTCCATGGCGATGAAGGGCCTGCCATCCGGAAGCTCGCCGTAGTCATGCACGCCGACGATGTGCGGATGACTCAGTCGCTGGAGCGTGGCCGCTTCACGTCGGAAGCGGCGCAGCGCGGTGTCCGTCGACAACGCCGACGACTGGAGGACCTTCAGCGCGCAGGCGCCCGCGCCTCCCACGTCCCGAGCACGGTAGAGGGTGGAGACAGGGCCGCGGTAGTGGACACGCTCCACCACCCAACGGCCCACCAAGGCTCCTGGCCGAAGCTCCTCGCCATAGAGCGACTCCACGCCTCCCGTCGTCATGGACTGACGTCCTTGCGCGGACGAATCGTGCGTTCGCACAGCCCATCCGGACTCTGCGCGGTCATCGCGTCCTTCTTGGCCCGGGTCCGCGCGGTCACCGGACCGCAGGGGTCATGCAGGAACGTCGTCACCGGCTCCGTCCAGAGCAGGCCATGGATGTCCTCGCACTCCTCGTAGTCACCATCGCCGCGCACCATGGGGCCGTCGTCCACGGCGCACTTGCCCGCCTCGTTCGCCGTGTCCCAGCACGGCCCCGCCACGGTGGCCGCGCAGTTGGCGCCGGAGCCAGGCAGCGCGCAGACGCGGTACGTGGAGTAGGCCGAGCCGCTGCCCCAGGACGGGTCGTAACAGGAGTACATCTTCCGGTAGATGGCGCCCTTGATGACGGCATCATCGCCCCTCACGACGAAGCGAGAGGGCTCGCCACCCCCGCGGATCTCCTCCACGTACACCTTGGTGGCCAGCGCATCCGGTTCGAAGATGTTGCCGTAGAAGGCGCCCTCGCGAACCGCGAAGACCTGCTTCTCCGACAGCGCGTACCGCGACCTCGAGTTCTCCGACACCGCCACGTTCGCCACGCCGACCTCGTCGGAGTCCCACGCCGCGGTCATCACGCTGTAGTAGCCCTCCGCCGGGCAGGTGAAGGAGACGATGGGGTCCGCGCCGGAGCAGCTTCCTTCACCCTCGCCCAGGTTGGTGGAACCGCTCGAATCGCAGCCGACGACGCCCGAGCAGACGCGCAGCACCATCTGCGCCCCCGAGCTGGAGCCCACCGAGGGGCCGGGGCACGAGGCGGCGCCGCCCGCTCCCACCGACACGGGAGTGCCGGGAACGCAGGCGCCGATTCCGTCGGCGGACCAGCCACAGTCGCGCTGCGCGCCGGTGGTCTGCTCGGTACAGGGACCGAAGCTGACGAGCTTGCTGGCCGTGGTCGGCTCGTACTCGGCGGGCTTCGTCACGGGCTCCAGGTAGAAGATGCTCGGGTCGCCCGGCACCTCACCGCGGATGGACAGCTCCACGCGACGGCCCAGCGCGTTGTTGCGCGACAGGAGGCACCCCGAGACGCGGTTGAGGCACGCCTGCGAGGGCGCCGAGTTGAGCCAGCTCGTGCACAGCCCCGCCTTGCCACCCCAGACGCGGGGGCCGGGAGTAGGACCTCGCGGGTTGTAGTACCAGAGCACCTGGTTGGGCCCCAGCGCACAGCTCACCAGGTACTCCATGAACTTCTGCGCGTCGGGGTCATGCAACTGCTTGAGGATGCGCGGGTCTCCCCCCCCCACGCTGAAGAGGGCCGTCAGCCTCGACGACGCCAGCAGCCCGTTCGCCACGGGGTTGGTGCCAATGGCGTTGAGGACGAGCGCGTCCGTGGACAGGGAGTTGGCGATGCGGATCTCCGCCTGGCTCTCCCCCAGCTCGACCTCCGGAGGACTGGAGAGCACACCTGTCCCCCCATCACAGCCAGCCAGGACCACGAACAGCACGGACACGATTCCCGACGGGGGGCGACGGACAGTGACACCCATGGACGCTCCTCCAGTGAAAAACAAGCAATCAGCGAAATACCCCCTCACAGAAGCACGCCTCAGGCCAGCCCGCCGCCGGTCACCTTACCGCCTCTGAAGCCCACCCTGGCGGGTCGTCTGCTGTGGCGAGGAGAGTCACACACGGCGGAGGTTTTGTAGCGTCACGCGCTACACCCGCCGCGCCACGTCCTGGAGGACCGACAGGCGGGGGCGCCACAGGGGCGCGGCCGACACGGCGCTCTCCGCCTGGGCCAGCCAGGCGAGCCCTTCGGCCAACCTGCGGGCCTCGAAGGCCGAGTGCGCGGCCTGGAGGAGCAGCTCCGCCTTCTCGTCGGGGGAGGCCAGCTCTCGCGCCTCGGCTTCCAGGGCGTGCCAGGCCTGGGCCTCGTGCCCGCCCGCACCGGCCTTGGCCTCGCGCACCTGAAGCTCCACCAGCCTGCGCATGACGGCGGTGGGAGGCAGGGAAGCCGGGGGGCAGTGGGACTCAATCCAGCGAAGCTGCCGGGAGGCTTCGTCCAGGTCTCCCAGCGCGGCGCCGATGCGCGCGAGCAGCAGGGCATCCAGGGGCACCGGATGCTCCTGGAAGAAGCGCACCCCCAGCTCGTGCGCGCGACGCGCCAGGGGCAGCGCCTCTTCCAGCCGCCCCTGCATGTAGAGCACCTCCGCGAGGTTGAAGGTGGACCAGCGCTCCACCTGGGCGTGACCCAGCTCGCGCCCCAGTCCCATGGCGCGACGCAGGTCCTCCTCCATCCGCGCCACGTCCCCCTGCCCCAGCCACAGCAGCACGCGGTTGATGAAGGTGGCGGCCAGGTGCAGGGAGTCACCCGCGGCCTCGCAGCGACTCACGGCCTCCTCGAAGCGCGCGGAGGCTTCCTCCGTGCGCTGAAGGAAGGTCAACGCGGAGCCCAGCATCGCCAGGGCCACCACCAGCGTCTCGTGCTCGCGAGCCCCTTCAGCGCCCTCGACGACGGAGGCGAGGATGCGCGCCGCCGGGGCCCACTCGCCCTGGCGCACGTGCAGCCGTCCCCGGGCAAGAGAGCAGCGCAGCGACAGGCGCGGATCATCGAGCTGCTCGATTCGCTCCAGCGCCTGGCGCGCGCACACCGTCGAGCCGTCCACGTCCTCCATCCAATCGCGCGCGGTGGCCTCCTCCAGCAGCAGGTCCACGGGCAGGGACTTGTCGCCACGGCCTTCGGCCAGGGCGCGCGCGGCGGTCAGGTCTCCAATGCCCTCATGGAAGCGCTGGAGCCGGTGACGCACGCGTCCGCGGCCCGCCAGCGCGAGCGCCCGTCGCGCGCTGTCCTCCTCGGGGAGCAGCGAGAGCGCGCGGGTGTAGTGCTGCTCCGCCTCCACGGATTGATGGGCGCGGCGTGCCTCCTCGGCCAGCGCGAGGAAGGCGATGGCGGCCTCCTCGTGCGCGCCACAAGCGGCGGCATGGTGGGCGCGACGGCGGCGCTCGGCGATGGACGTGCCCGGAGTGGCCAGGCGCGCGGCGGCATGCAGCGTGCGGCGCGTCGCGGGAGGCAGGAGCGCCTCGAGCGCCTCGCGCAGCAGCGGATGGCGGAAGGCGAAGCGGCCCAGGCCCATGGGGCGCAGCAGGCCCGCGCGCACCAGTCGCTGCAGTCCGGCGCCCGCGTCCAGCGCGGTGGCCACGCCAACCAGCTCCTCGCGAGGCTCCAGGTGCCGCAGGGCCGCGTCCACGCGAGCGACATCCAGCTCGGAGCCCAGCACCGCGCACAGGCGCGCCAGCATGCCGTGGGCATCCGGCAGTCCCGCGAGCACGCGCGTGGCGAGCCGCTGGAAGAGGGGCGTCACCGAGACGTCCAGCAGCGCGTCCGGGGCGATGTACCAACCTCCGCCGGGCGAGGCGCGCAGCGCGCCAGCGGTCCGCAGCGCCACGGCCAGCTCCACCAGCGACAGGGGCACGCCCTGGGCCAGTTGTTCCAGCCGCGCCAGCACGGGCTCGGGGATGTGCTCGGCGGGACGAAGCAGGTGCTGCAGCAGCGCGCGGCTCGCGTCGGGAGGCAGCGGAGGCAGGACGTGTCGCGACGCATGGCCGCTGCGCTCGCCCAGGTGGGGACGCAGGCCCAGCAGCGCGGGACGCGCCACCACGCAGACCCACAGCGGAGCGGACGCGCCCGCCAGCGTGGCCACCTCCAGCGCGTCCAGGCTGGTGGGGTCGGCCAGGTGGGCGTCATCCAGCAACAGCACGCGAGGCGTCTCCCGCGCGCGATGACGGAGCGCCTCGGCGAGCCACCGCGCGGCGGCGTGGCGTGCGTCGGCAAGTGGAATGGGCCCGGGGCGCGGAGTCTCGGGCAGCGGCGATGCGCCCTCACCGACGGAGGCTCGCAGCGCGTCCAGCAGGGCCTCCGGCGCGGAGACATCCGGAGCCGCCGCGCGCAGGCGGAAGACCTGGGCACGCCCCGCGGCCTCCAGTCGCATCGCGAGCGCCTCGATGACGCGCGACTTGCCCTGGCCCACGTCACCGGTGAGGACCGAGAAGCCAGGCACGCCCTGCGCGAGACAGCGCGTGGCCTCCCGCTCCAGCAGGTCGACCAGCGACTCTCGCCCCACCAACGGAGGCGGCTCCGACACGGAGCTGGACATGCCCCGGTCCAAAAGCCGCAGCCGTCCACCCGAGGGCACTGAAGCGACGGGCGGCGCGGGGGCACTCACGGCCTCGGTGGCACCAGGCTCCAGTCGCGCCGCCGCCGGGGCGGTGACCCGCGTCTCGCCTGGCACCCACTCCACGGGCCACCAGTCGCCCGGCGCATCGAGCGCGGGGCCCGCCAGGCGCAGCGTGGACGTCCCCGCGAAGACATGCAGCTCCGCGAGGTGGAGGATGGCCGAGGCCTCCCCTGCCTCCACCAGTCGTCGCGCGGCGAGCGCGCCCGCGCGGACGTTCGCCTCGGCGGTGAGCGACTCGGCGAAGGCGAGGACATAGCCGCCGCGCCTCACACGCGCGACGGCGCCGCCTTGTGGCTCGATGGCGGCCAGCACCGCGTCCACGGACAGCGAGGACTGGAGTCCCAGCAGCGCCACGTGTCGCGGCCCCGAGCTCGTGAGTGGAGTCGCCGCGACGCTGGGGACGTCGACAGGCGGGACGATGCTCGTGGAGACGGCGACGTGGCACGCGGCATCGAAGGCGGCGAGCACGTCGGGTGCGCGGGCGAAGCGCTCCGTGGGGACCTTGGCCAGACAGGTGCGGAGCACCTCATCGAGCGCGGGCGGCACCGCGAAGCGCTCGGAGACCCGGGGCGGCCGCAGGCTGACGTGGCCGTGGCGGATCTGCTCGGGGCTTCCGATGAAGGGGGGCGCGCCGGTGAGCAACTCGAAGAGGAGGACGCCGAGCGAGTAGATGTCCGCCGACGTGCTGGCGAGCCGAGCATCGAGACACTGCTCGGGAGACATGTACAACGGCGTGCCCAGCCGCTGTCCCGCGGGCGTCACGCCTGGGGGCAGGTCGTCCTCGGCGTCATCGCCTTCGACGTCATAGAAACGCGCGAGGCCCAGGTCGAGGAGGCTGAGCGTTCCACCCTCGCGCAGGAAGACGTTCTCCGGCTTGAGGTCGCGATGCGCGACGCCCACGGCATGCGTCCGCTCCAGCGCCGCGCACAGGCCTCGGAGCATCTCCCGGACATGGGGCAGTGACGCCGCGCCCGCGCCGGGCAGCGCGGCCATCCACGCCGCGAGCGTCTGCCCGTGCAGGTGCTCCATCACCAGGAAGGGGCGTCCGCGCACCACGCCGTGCTCGAGCAGCTCCGGCACGGTGGGTGGCCCCACACGGCGCAGCGCGGTGGCCTCGCGCGCGAAGCGCTCTTGATGCGGCCCATGCCCCAGCTTCAGGGCCACCTCGCGTCCATCCGAGTCCCGATACGCGGTGTAGACCTGCGAGAAGCCCCCGCTGCCCAGCGGCGCGGCGACGCGCACGCCAGGAACGTCCGCGAGTGACAGGCCTTCGCTGGAAGGACCGCCAGGGGCTCGCGAGCCGTGCACGGGACAGGCCGCGCCCGGCGAAAGGCGGCGGTGGCAGTTCGGGCAGCGCATCGGTGGGACGTGACGCTACCAGAGCGCTTGAACCAGGACGATGCCGACGCCCACCAGTCCTTCGCCCGCGATGACTCCCGCGGCCAACGTCACCATGCGGCCCTCCGCCGTCGTGGATTTCACGTATCCCACCAGCGTGGCCACGAGCCCGCCGAGAAACAGACTCAGCGAGGTGGAGGGTGCAAGCAGGCACGCCAGCCCCATGCCCAGCGGCGAGGGCACCCACCGCCGCGCGCGAGGAGGGAGCAGCCGCTCCGCGAGGACCAGGACGACGGCGGCGAGCGCGGCCCAACCCACGGCGGCGCGAGTCGCGGGTGCCAGCGTGCCCAGCCCCGACGACAAGACGCGCGCGACGCTCGCGGTGACGAAGGCCGCGGGTGCGGGGAGGCGCTCGCCGCCCAGGGCCTCGCGGTCCGGCACGAGCAGGAAGAACAGCGGCACCACCGCGAGCGCCCCCACACCCGAGCCAATCAACTGCGCGAGGAAGAGGCGGCGGGGATTCGCACCCAGCAGGTGACCCGTCTTCAAGTCCGTGAGGAGGTCCGCGGACGACGAGGCCGAGTTGACGGTGATGCCCGCGGTGGCGAGGTTGGCATTCACCTGGTGCGGCAGCAGGACGCCATAGGTGATTTGCGTCACCTGGCTGAGGGCGCCCACGGGAGTTGCGTCCGTCTCACCCGTGACACGACACGAGATGAGACACAGGACGAAGGACATCGCGATGGCGAGCGCCGCGTGCGCGAGAGGAACGCCGAAGCCGCGATTCGCGACGGCCAGGGTCGCCGGCACCACCACGACGAGGCCCGCGAGGAGCCAGGCGCGCGGCACCTGCACGGCGTCCACGGGATGCGGCGGCGAGTCCTGACGGGAGAATATCCCCTGCCAGGCGCGCCGCAGGATGCGAGCCTCGAGCAGGAACTGGAGCAACGATGCGGTGACGAGCATGGCCGCGCCGGGCCACAGACTCCACTCGAAGAAGTTGCCCTTCTCCACGGCGACGAGCCCGGAGCTGAACACGCGAGGAGCCACGAGCCCGTGGATGATGAGCGCGCCCAGCATCAGCGACGTCGTGATGCGCGGCCCGAGCAGCGCCCCCGCGCCCACGGACAACAGGCTCATGTCCAGGCCGAAGCCCAGCCGCTCCAGGGGCAAGCCCCCCCACGAGCCCGGGAAGGAAATCGAAGGGGGAAGCCGCCCCCACCCCTCACGCGCGGCGGTAATGAGCCCCGACACCAGACTGCCCAATCCCAGCAGCCGAACCCGAGGCGCGGCTTCAGCCCCTTTCGAGTGCAGCGTGCGAATGGTGGTGGCGGCGGCGGTGCCGGAGGCGAAGGGAAGTTGCTCGTGGTCCACGAGCTGTCGCTTGAAGGGAACCGCGAAGAGGACCCCGAGCGCGGAGAGGAAGAACGTCCACGCGAGGAGCGTCGGTCCGGAGGGATGCTGGCCGGTGACAATCAGCCAGGCCCCTTGCACGGAGACGAGCGCGCCGCCCGTGGCATAACCCGCCGCCGAGGCGACTGTCTGTGCATTGCAGGTCTCCAGCGGAGACAGGGGCGCGCCGGCGAGTCCCGGCGTGAGCCGACGCAGGAGTCCATGCGAGGTATGGGCGAGCAACGCCGCGGTGACGGCGACCCCGAAGGCGATCCCCGTCTTGAGGCCCATGTAGAGATTGGTGGCGCAGGTGATGATGCCGATGCCCGCGCCCAGCAGCACGGAGCGGAGCGTGAGCTGCGGCAGCCGGTCCCCCTGGTAGACGTGGGTCCACCAGTAGGTGTCCGTGGCCTCGGGGGTGTCTCCCGGGATGCTCAACAGCGACAGGGACGCCGCGGACGGCGCCAGCGGCGACACCTCCTCGTCGGGCAGGTCATGCGGTGAGGGCAAGGCCATGGGCGACTCATCTTTTCATCCCGGCCCCCTCCAGCACGAGCCCCTCACCCCGCCTCACGAGGGGCGGGTACGCCTTGCATCGAGCGGATCAGCCTTCCTAGCCTGTCTGCATGAACTCGAATTTCAGGCTTTCATCCTCCATGTGGTTATCGGTCCTGGTGGCGGCCTGCGGCGTCAGCACCGAGGCGGAGGTGGCGACGGCGGAGTCGCGCGAGCAACCTCGGGCGCTGGAGACCCCGCGTCGCGACTGGACCGCCACGTACGGCGGGGTCGACGGGTTTGGAGACCTGGCGGTTCAACCGGACGGACAGGCCGCGATTGTCGGCACCTCGCGCTCGGACATCGTCGTGGCGAGGTTCGACCCACGAGGGCAGCTGCTCTGGAGCCAGCGCTTCGGAGACGAGAACTACCAACAGGCCACGGGCATCGCCGTCGACAACGTGGGCAACGTGGTCATCACCGGTGACTATTGGGGCCTGCTCGACTTTGGCGGAGGTCCCCTGCCCTGCCGTGGCGAGCCCGGCTTTCCGCGCGCCTTCGTGGCGAAGCTGGACGCCTCCGGTGGGCATGTCTGGAGCCGCTGCTTCGGCGATGGAGGACAGCAGCAGACGGGCACGCTCGCCGTCGCGTCGGATGGAGACGTGCTCGTGAGCGGCTACTTCGACGGCGCCATCGACTACGGCGACGGGCCGATTCCAACGAAGGGCCCGTTGAATCAGTTCGTCGTGCGGCTCGCGGGACGTACGGGTGCGCTGGTGTGGAACACCCACTACGAAGCCGGCCCCGAGAGCACCCTTGCCTCGCTGGCGGTGGACGCTGAAGACAACCTGTTCATCAGCAGCGGCTACCTGAACACGCTGTCATTCGACGGCGTGCCCTGGCTCTCCGAGCCTGGCTTCAACGTGTACGTGCTGAAGCTGGACGCCCACGGCGCGCCCCTCTGGGCGAAGGGCTTCGGCGCGCTGCGGACGCAGACGTTCTGGAGGCTGGCCGCGGACCCGACTGGCAACGTCGTGGGGACAGGCGCGTTCATCGGCACGGTGGACCATGGCGGCGGTCCCCTCTCCAGCGGTGATGGCGACGTGTTCGTCACCTCGCTGGATGGCGCGGGCCAGCACCGCTGGAGCCGGAGCTTCGGGGGCCCGGGCTTCGACTGGGGCTATGACGTGGACGTCGACTTCGAGGGGAACCCGGTGGTGACGGGCGCGTTCAGTGCGTCCATCGACTTCGGCGAAGGCCGACTGACGAGTGCGGGCGGTGATGACATCTTCGTGGCGAAGCTGGACCGCGACGGCGTGACGCGCTGGGGACGTGCCTTCGGTGACGTGCGAAGCCAGTCCGCGCTGCGCGTCGCGAGCGCCGGCCTGCGCGATGTCGTCCTGTGGGGACGGCTCGTGGGCACCCTCGACTTCGGCTCGGGTCCGGTGAAGGGGACGTCCTCGACGGACAGCTTCGTGACGCGAATCACGCCCCAGTAGGCCGCGGCTCCTCCCCGGCGACGCCTCAACGCGCGGCGGGGCGCGTGGGCCACACCGCGGAGAGTTCTTCAGCGCGAGGCAGCCCCTCCACCGCGCCTGACTTCTCGACGACGCGGGCAGCGACAGCGCAAGCGAAGGTCGTCAGCGCCACCAGCTCCTCGCGCGTGGCGGACTCCAGGGCGCGGGCGCCGCCGTACCACCGCACGAGGCCGTGGAGCAGCGCCGCGACGAAGCCATCCCCCGCCCCCGTGGTGTCCACGACGTGAGCCTGTGGCGCGGGGACGTGAACCCGCTCTCCTCGCCACAGGAACAGCGCGCCCCGCTCGCCCAGCGTCACCACGGGCAGCCGCACGCCGAGCGCCGACAGCCGCATCAGGGCCTCCTCGGCAGACTCCGTGCCGGTGACGAAGCCAATCTCTTCCTCGGACAGCTTCACCACGGTGCACAGGGGCAGCATCCGCGCGAGCAGTCCCTTGAGCTGCTCCGGGTCCTCCCACGCGTGCAGGCGCAAGTTGGGGTCACAGCTCACGATGCGGTCCGCGTCGCGCGCCAGCCCGAGCATCCGCACCGTGGCCGCGCGGGCCTCGTCGCGCTGCAGGGAGTTGGAGCCGCAGTGCACGGCCTTGGCCTGGAGCAGGAAGTCCGCGTCCACGTCGGCCTCGCCCAGGAGGAACTCCGCGGAGCGCGTGCGGAAGAAGGTGAAGCTGCGCTCCCCCTTCGCATCCAGGGAGATGAACACCAGCCCGGTGCGAGCCTCCGGCGTCTGGCGCAGGTGGCTGACATTCACGCCCTCCTGGGCGAGTCGCTCGCGCAGGAAGTGGCCGAACTCGTCCGAGCCCACGACACCGAGCATGGCGGGCCGCAGTCCCAGCCGGGCCACGCCCACGGCGACGTTGGCCGGCGAGCCTCCGGGACAGGGATGCCACGCGGCGACCTCACGCACGCGCTTGCCCTGTTCGGAGGGAAGGAAGTCCACCAGCGTCTCACCGAAGCACACCACGTCCAGCGGCGACTCCTGTCCCTCGCTCATGGTTCCTCCCCCGTGTGGCGCCAACCGCGCGCCCTTGCCGTCAGTCCAGGCCCACCTGGGCCATGAAGTCCACGCTCTTGAGACGTCGCCCCAGGTGGTGCGAGATGAAGACGTTGAGCAGACTCCGAGCCCGGGCGCGCAGGTCCGCGGGCAGTGGCGTGCGCTCGCCCTCCTGGAGCGCTCGCAGTCCGGAGAGCAGCTCCGCGGGAATGGGGACGGCTTCGCGGGCGCGCAGGCTGCACGGCTCGCAGACAGCGCCTCCGTGGGCCTGGTCGAACCGGGGACGCTCACCCGGCTCCTTTCCGCACAGCGAGCACGAGTCGAAGCGAGGCATCAGTCCCGCGTGGGCCAGGGCCGACAGCTCGAAGGCCAGCAGCGACGTGGGGCCCGCCTCCTTCGCGTCCAGGCGGCGCAGGTAGCCCTCGAGCAGGAAGAAGAGCTCCGGCTGCGGCTCGTGGTCTCGGGTCAGCTCCCGGCACAGCTCCACGGCGTACAGCGCGCGGGCGATGAGCGACAGGTCCTCTCGCGCGGCGTAGTAGCCGGCGACGATGTCCGTGGAGTCCAGCCGCACCGTGGAGCCCCGAGTCTCGACGATGTGGACGCGCAGCCGCATGAACGGCTCCAGCGCGCCGGCGAAGCGTCGCTTGCTCTTGCGAGCGCCCGAGGCGAAGGCCGTCAGCTTCCCATGCTCGCGCGTCAGCAGCGTGACGAGTCGGTCCGCCTCGCCGTAGTCCATGGTGGACAGCACGAGCGCATCGTCGTCGTAGCGCTCCATGACGTCATTCAACGCGCGAGCGGAGAAGGAAGCTTCCCGCTCAGCACGAGGAACAGGTAGACGCCCAGCGCCAGGGCCACCAGGAGGACGGACAGCCCCACGTAGGCGCGCTTGCGTCGCTCCTTCTCCAGCTGGGCGGGGGACGGAGATGGCACCGAGCGGTCCACCTCTTCGTAGCGCAGCACGGCCTCTTCCGGAGACAGGCCGATGACCTGCGCGTACGCCTTGATGTAGTTCACCACGAAGATGCGCGAAGGCAGCCGCTCCACCTGGCCCGCTTCCAGGGCGGCGATGAGCGTCGGGGGAATCTTGGTCTCCCGCGCGACGTCCTCCAGGGACATGCCCCGGAGGTCGCGCTGCTGGCTCAGGTACTTGCCGAAGTCGACGTGGTCCACGATACGCCCAGATAGCAGACTAGAGCTTTTCGAGCAGCCTTCGGCAGTCGTCCTTCATCTCCTGCTCGCCCGCCTTGGCCTTGGCCTCGCAGAACTGGAAGGCCTGCTTGGCCGCATCCGCCTGCCCCAGCTTCGCCAGACAGACGCCTTCGCGCATGTGCGCCTCGGCCGCTTCCGGGCAGCTCTCACGGAAGCGGGAGAACTGGCGGCACGACTCATCCAGCTTGCCCGTCTCGTCGTAGATGATGCCCAGGTTGCGGTAGCCCAGGCAGAAGCCGGGGTTGGTCGTCACGGACGCCTTGAGGCTGCTCACCCCGCGCGTCGTGTCGCCCTTCTTGTAGAGCGCCCAGCCCATGTTGGCCTGGGCGATGTAGGGCGTCAGGTAGAGCATGTCGTTGAGGACCTGCTCGTAGAGCTTGATGGCCTCGTCGTAGCGGGACTGGTCCAGGTGCACGTTGGCCAGGTTGGTGCGCGCCTCGGAGAAGCCGGGCCGCACCTTCAGCGCGTGCTCGTAGTGCTTCACCGCCTCGGCGGGCCGGCTGAAGACCAGGTGCAGCAGGATGCCCATGGCGTTGTGGGCCTCCGGGTAGTCCGGGTCGTTCTCCAGGGACACCTGCAGCTCGCGCAGCGCGTCCTGGACGTGCCCCTGCTGCTGGGCCTGGAGCGCCAGGTCGTAGTGGATCTCCGCGCTGCGGCGCTCCTTCTCCGTGGGGGTATGGACGCAGCCGGAGAGCGCGAGCACGAGCGCGAGGGAGCAGGTTGCTGAGACGAGGCGGAGCATGGGAGCGGTTCTCGACGACGGAAAGGGAGTGGGAGGCAGGGATTCAGAAGGCCGCGAGGAACCGGCCCAGGGTGGTGGTGACGTTCTTCTTCTCCTCCGCGCGCGCCTTCACCGCCGGCACGAGCGTGGGGTCCTTGAAGAAGACCGGCAGCGTCTTGAGCATCTCGTCCTGCTGCTCCGCCGGCTGCGCGCGCCAGTTGGCGTCATCCATCATGAAGCCGAGCGACTCGACGAAGGCGAGCGCCTCCCCCTCGTCGTCGCGGTACTCGTCCGCCGTCATGTTGCGGCGGCCGGACAGGTACACGGCGCAGTCCCCCGCCTCGGAGAGGTAGAGGTAGACGAAGACGGCCGCCCCCTGCCCTCCCCGGAGGCCCACGACGAACGCCTGGGCCGGCCCGGCCTGCTTGCCGGGGATGGCCACATGCGGCGTGTTGAGCGAGGTGTGCAGCGCGAGGATCTGCTCACGCGTCGCGGGAAGCCCGCGGTAGCGCTCATCCAGGTTGAACACGACGTGTCTCTCCGTGAACCCTCCCCCGTCAGCGCGTGGTGAGGGTGAACTCCTGTGTGACGTCCTTCGACTCCGCCGCCGTCGTCTGGAAGCGGATGAGCGGGTTGTCGATCATCACGTTCCCACCGCCCTCGTTGCCTTCCCCGATGATGACCCGGAACACGTGCTTGGGCGAATCGCTGCGCCTCGAGCCCGTGCCGACCTTCTTCGCCATCAACATCACCTGGTTGGCGCCCGGCTGCAGGTGCCTGGTGACGTCGACGACGACCTGGTCCTCGTTGCCGCGCAGCTTCCGCAACCACCGGGAGTTGACGTACACGTCGATGTCGTACTCGGTCATCCCCGGCACCGTCTGCTCTGTCACCAGCCAGTAGCGCTGGGTGACGCGCCCCGGAGTGGTGGCCACGGCGGGGGCGGCGGCAGCGGGAGCGCCCTGTCCGGAGGCCGGCACGGCCATGGCCTGGGGGGCAGCGGCCTGGGCCACGGCGGGAGTCGCCGCGGAGGGCGCCGCGGGCGTCGTGGCGGCCTGCGCAGGAGCTGTAGGCGGCGGCGTTACCGTCGTCGTCGACGCGCGGTAGCCCGGTGCATCGATGTGGATGTTGCCGGCCTCGTCGATGCGGACGGTGGCCTTCTCGAACTTCGTGTTGGTGACGCCGTCGATCAACACACCGTTGAGGTAGACGGAGCCGGCGAGGGCACCCAGCGGCGACAGCACCACCAGGGCGGCGGTGAGCGCCGCGCTCGAAAACGGGCGATTCATGTAGTCACTCCTCGGAAACTCCAACAGTCCCGGGCACTTGCAACGCTTAGCGCACCCTGGGGAACGGGACAAGGCGCACATGCACGTGCTTGGAGCGGCCGGGCGCCCGGGAGATTCACCGACGCGTCAGGGCGTCGGCTCGGGGCTGGGGGCCTCGCGCTGGGCCAGGGCCCAGTCTCCACCCAGGCCATGGCCCTCGCGGAACCGGCGGAAGTCGCGCCGCACCGCCCGGGGATAGCGCCGGAAGCGCTCCAGCTCGCCCTGCTTGATGGCGTTGCGGATGCGGGTGGGGCCGGCGTTGTAGGCCATCAGCGCCAGCTCCAAATCTCCACCGAAGCGGTCCTGGAGCGAGCGCAGGTAGCGGATGCCCAGCCGGACGCAGAGGGCGGTATCGGCCGTCACCTCTTCCCGGGACAGCCGCAGGCCTTCCTTCTCCGCCAGGAAGTGGAGGGTGCTGGGCTTTATCTGCATCAGCCCGCGCGCGCCCTTCTCGGAGACGGCCTCCTCCGCGAAGTCGGACTCCACGTCGATGAGGGCCAGCACGAGCAGCGGATCATACCCCGCCGTCCGAGCCTCCTCCGCGATGGCCTGCCCCAGCTGCCGCCTCAGGGTGAGCCCCAGGTCTGGCGCGCGACGGGACAGCACCGCGTCGATGAGGGTGGCTTCGGGAGAGGCACTCTCCGCGCCCACCCGCTCGGGGACGACGGGCTGCACCGGACGCTCTTCCAGCAGCGGAACCACCCGCGCGGACATGACGAGCATCACCCCCGCCAGCAGGGGGACTCGGGAGCAGCCAGAGCTGAGGGCGTGGAGAGATTCGAAGAACCGCGTACCGAAAGACCTCCCGCCCGTGGGGGCGGGGGCCTTCACTTACGTTGCTCCAGGGCCTGGATGCGCTCGGCCAGGCGGTCCAGACGGGTACCGAACGCCTGGAGCTCCTCGCGACGCGGAAGCTTCATCCGAGTCACCGCGGTGCGGACCTTGTCTTCCACGTTGTGCTCCAGGTCCTTGCGGTGCCCCGCCAGACGGTCCGAGAAGGCTTGGGCCTGACGCTTCACCTCGTCCTGGCTCCAGCCCGCCACGGCGGCTACCCGCTGTACGGCTCGGGCGGCTTCCTCTTCGGCGGTGTTCACCGCCAGCAGCGCCTGACTCCAGAGGCGCTCAAAGGTTTCCGCGACGGGGTTCTTCTCTCGGGGGGCCTCGGGCTTGTTGTCCAATGGGTCTCTCCGGGAGGGGTGTACCAGGCAAGCAGGCCCGGGACAGTCGAACGGACCTGCCACGTAATCACACCCCTGGGGGTGAAGGAAACGAGAACGAGCCCCCTGCCCTGCGCCATGTCCACTCGCGGCACAGGAAGGGGGCACCAACCGTCAACCACGCGGCGCTCTCAGGCGCGCGGCGTGGTCTCCGAACCCTTCGCCGCGCCGTTGCGGCGGATGGGCTTGAGCAGCGCGTCAACCTTGCGCGACAGCTTGGACAGCTCCTTGTTGATTTCCTGAAGCTGGGACTGGCTGGCCACGCCCACCGTCTCCACCACCCGGGCCTGCAGCCCGTCCAGGCGCTTGCGCAGCTCCGTGCCGGCCGCGTTCACCTTCGTGCCCAGCTCCTTCACGCGAGGGTCCGTCAAGAGCTCACCCGCCTGGAACTTCGTCCACAGCGACTGCGCCTCCTTGGTGGCCTCCAGGCGGCGGGCGTCCAGCGCCTTCACGACCTTGCCGGCCTCGCCCTCCAGCTCCTCGATGCGCTTCTGCGCATGGGCGAGCTGGGCCTTCAGGAATACTTCGACGTTCGACAGACTGCTCTTCACCGCCTCGGCGCTCGCCTCGGTCGTGGTCGCCGCCGCCTCGTGCTTCGTCGCCTCGTGCTTCGTCGCCGCCTGCTTCGTCGTGGCCATGTCGTCCTCCCCTTTTTTGTCCCGGCGTCGCCGGGGACTAACCCGATGTGTCAAAAGTCTACGCGCGAAACTTAACGCAGCGCGCCATGGGCGTCAAGGCCGACGTCCGGGAAATCCGGCTTATCCGGGCCACAAAATGAAACCGCCGCCCCGATGCGAGCACCGGGGCGGCGGAGGGAAGCAAGCCGGCACGCCCAAGGGGCGGCCGGAGGAGGCTAGGCGGCGCCCGTCGTCTGGGTGCCTTCCGGGCGCTGGGACGGCGAGCCCAGGGGGCCACCGTCGCCATGAGCACCGGCGAGCGCGGCCTCCATCTCGTTGACCTCGTCGGTCGGGCTCTCCACCTCGATGTCGAGGTGCTTGTAGTTCGGCAGGCCCGTGCCGGCGGGGATGAGCCGGCCCATGATGACGTTCTCCTTGAGGCCGCGCAGGTAGTCCACCTTGCCGTTGATGGCGGCCTCGGTGAGCACCTTGGTGGTCTCCTGGAAGGAGGACGCCGAGATGAACGACTCGGTGGAGAGCGAGGCCTTGGTGATGCCGAGCAGCAGCGGCTCACCCACGGCCGGGCGCTTGCCCTCGGCCATGATCTTCTCGTTCTCCTCTTCGAACACCCACTTCTCGACCTGCTCGTCGACCAGGAAGTTGGTGTCGCCCACGTCGGTGACGCGCACGCGGCGGAGCATCTGCCGCACGATCGTCTCGATGTGCTTGTCGTTGATCTTCACGCCCTGGAGTCGGTAGACCTCCTGCACTTCGTCCACCAGGTAGCGCGCGAGTTCCTTCTCGCCCAGCACCTTGAGGATGTCGTGCGGGTTGGCCGCGCCGTCCATCATCGCCTCGCCGGCCTTCACGCGGTCGCCGGAGTGGACGCTGATGTTCTTGCCCTTGGAGATCAAATACTCCTTGGCCAGGTCCGTGCGCTGCTCGCCATTCACCTCGGGGGTGATGATGAGCTTGCGCTTGCCCTTGGTGTCCTTGCCGAACGACACCACGCCGTCGATCTCCGCGATGGCCGCGGCGTCCTTCGGCTTGCGCGCCTCGAAGAGCTCGGCCACGCGGGGCAGACCGCCCGTGATGTCCTTGGTCTTCGTCGTCTCGCGGGGCACCTTGGCGAGCACTTCGCCCGGGTGGATCTCATCGCCGTCGTTGACGGTGATGATGGAGCCCTGCGGCAGGAAGTAGCTCGCCGGGTTGCGGGACGAGGGCAGGTCCTTCGTGTTGCCCTGGGCGTCGCGGATGGAGACGCGAGGACGCGCCTCCGGGTCCTTGGACTCGATGATGGTCTTGCGGGACAGGCCCGTGACCTCGTCGAGCGTCTCGGACATCGTCACGCCTTCGATGATGTCCTCGTACCGGACGGTGCCGCCGACCTCGGTGAGCAGCGGAATCGCGAACGGATCCCACTCGGCCACGAGCGTACCCGGCTCGATGCGCTGGCCTTCCTTGATGAGGATGCGGGCGCCGTAGATGATCTGGTAGCGCTCGCGCTCACGGCCGGAGTCGTCGACCACGACGAGCTCGCCGTTGCGGTTCATCGCGACCAGGGTGCCATCCACCTTCTGCACCGTGGTGAGACCCGCGAACTTCACCTTGCCGGCGTAGCGGTTCTCCAGGCTGGACTGCTCCGCGCGCCGCGTCGCCGCGCCACCGATGTGGAAGGTGCGCATCGTCAGCTGCGTACCCGGCTCACCGATGGACTGCGCCGCGATGACGCCGACGGCCTCGCCCACGGACACCTTGCGACCACGCGCCAGGTCACGGCCGTAGCACTCGACGCAGATGCCGCGCTTGGCCTGGCACGTGAGCACCGAGCGGATCTTCACCTTGTCCAGACCGCTGTTCTCGATGCGGCGGACGCGCTCCTCGTCGATCTCCTCGTTGGCGCGCACCAGCACCTCGCCCGTGACGGGGTCGAGGATGTCATCCAGCGCCACGCGGCCCAGGATGCGCTCGCCGAGCGGCTCGATGATCTCTCCGCCTTCGACCAGGGCGCCGATGAACAGACCGTCCATGGTGCCGCAGTCGTACTCGTTGATGATGGCGTCCTGCGCCACGTCGACGAGACGACGGGTGAGGTAACCGGAGTTGGCCGTCTTGAGCGCCGTGTCCGCCAGACCCTTGCGAGCGCCGTGCGTGGAGATGAAGTACTGCAGCACGGAGAGGCCCTCGCGGAAGTTCGCGGTGATGGGCGTCTCGATGATTTCGCCGGAGGGCTTCGCCATCAGGCCGCGCATACCGGCCAGCTGACGGATCTGCTGGGCGCTACCACGCGCGCCCGAGTCGGCCATGATGTAGATGGGGTTGAACGAGGGCTGCTTGCGCGACTCGCGCTTGCCGTCCTTGTCCCCGGAGGCCTCCTCCTGGGAGATCTGCTGCATCATCTCCTGGGCGACCTTCTCGGTGACCTCGGCCCAGATATCGATGACCTTGTTGTAGCGCTCACCGTCGGTGATGAGGCCCTCAAGGTACTGGTTCTCGATCTCCGCCACTTCCTTGCGCGCGTAGTCCAGGAACTCCTGCTTCTTCGCAGGGATGATCATGTCCTTGAGCGCGATGGAGATGCCGGCGCGGGTCGCGTTGTAGTAGCCGAGGCTGCGGATGCGGTCCGCGAGCAGCACCGTCTCCTTCTCGCCGGTGAGGCGGTAGCAGAGGTCGATGAGGCCGCCGAGCGACTTCTTGTCGAGCACCTTGTTGATGGCGTCGAAGCCCACGCGGCGCGGCACCACTTCCCACAGGAGGACGCGGCCGACGGTGGTCTCCTTGCGGACGCCGTCGATGCGGCAGACCACCTTCGCCTGCAGGTGCACCTCGCCGTGGTCGTGCGCGGCGCGCACCTCGTCGGGCGAGCTGAACACGCGGCCCTCGCCGTTGGCGAACTCGCGGGCGCGGGTCATGTAGTAGATGCCGAGCACCATGTCCTGCGTCGGGACGATGATGGGCTTGCCGTTCGCGGGGCTGAGGATGTTGTTCGTCGACATCATCAGCACGCGGGCTTCCATCTGGGCTTCGATGGAGAGCGGCACGTGCACGGCCATCTGGTCACCGTCGAAGTCGGCGTTGAACGCCGCGCAGACGAGCGGGTGCAGCTGGATGGCCTTGCCCTCGATGAGGACGGGCTCGAAGGCCTGCATGCCCAGGCGGTGCAGCGTGGGCGCGCGGTTGAGGAGCACCGGGTGCTCGCGGATGACGTCCTCGAGGATGTCCCAGACCTCGGGACGCTCCTTCTCCACCATCTTCTTCGCCGACTTGATGGTGGTGACGTAGCCCTTCTCTTCCAGCTTGTTGTAGATGAACGGCTTGAACAGCTCGAGCGCCATGATCTTCGGCAGGCCGCACTGGTGCAGGCGCAGCTCGGGACCGACGACGATGACAGAGCGGCCCGAGTAGTCCACGCGCTTGCCGAGCAGGTTCTGACGGAACCGGCCCTGCTTGCCCTTGAGCATGTCGGACAGCGACTTGAGCGGCCGCTTGTTGGGGCCGGTGATGGTCTTGCCGCGGCGACCGTTGTCGAACAGCGCGTCCACCGCCTCCTGCAGCATCCGCTTCTCGTTGCGGATGATGATGTCAGGGGCGTTGAGCTCCTGGAGGCGCTTGAGGCGGTTGTTGCGGTTGATGACGCGGCGGTACAGGTCGTTCAGGTCGGAGGTCGCGAAGCGGCCACCGTCGAGGGGAACGAGCGGGCGCAGGTCCGGCGGAATCACCGGAATCACGTCCAGCATCATCCACTCGGGCTTGTTGCCGGAGACGCGGAACGCCTCGGCCACCTTCAGGCGCTTGGCGTACTTCTTCCGCTTCGCCTCGCTGGTGGTCTCGCGCATGTCCTTGCGCAGGTCCTCGGACAGCCTCTCCACGTCCAGCGCCTTGAGCATCTCGCGGACGGCCTCGCCGCCCATGCCCGTGGTGAAGGAGTCCTCACCGTGCTCCTGGTAGAGCCGGTGCATCTTCTCTTCGCTGATGAGCTCGCCCTTGGTCAGCGGCGTCGACTTGGGGTCGAGGACGATGTAGCTCTCGCAGTAGAGGACCTTCTCCAGCTCCTTGAGCGTGATGTCGAGCAGGTTGCCGATGCGGCTCGGCAGCGACTTGAGGAACCAGATGTGGGCCACCGGCGTGGCCAGGGTGATGTGGCCCAGGCGCTCGCGGCGGACCTTCGACTGGATGACCTCCACGCCACACTTCTCACACACCACGCCACGGTGCTTCATGCGCTTGTACTTGCCGCAGTTGCACTCGTAGTCCTTCACCGGCCCGAAGATGCGGGCGCAGAACAGGCCGTCACGCTCCGGCTTGAACGTGCGGTAGTTGATGGTCTCCGGCTTCTTCACCTCGCCATGGGACCACTGGCGGATCTTGTCGGGCGACGCCAGCGCGATGCGGATGGCGTTGAACGACAGCGGGTCCTTCGGCTTCTCGAAGAAGTTGAAAATGTCCTTCACGTTGCCTCCGAAATCTCGTGAGGCGTCCCCCGTGGGGAACGCCAGCTGATTCGGGCCCCCGCCCCGGACCCGGCCGCGCCCACCCTTTTCAGGGTGGCGGGCGGCCGGTCAGGCGGGCGCTCCGGCTCTCTCAGGCGTCAGTACCGGTCTTCCGGTCTTCGCCGTCACCACCACCACCCAGGAAGTCACCGCCGAAGCTGCGCTGCCGCTCCGGGGGGGCGTGCTCCAGCAGCTCGACGTCGAGCGCGAGTGACTGGAGCTCCTTGAGAAGCACGTTGAACGACTCGGGCAGGCCACTCTCCAGGACGTTGTCGCCCTTGACGATGGCCTCGTACATGCGCGTGCGGCCCACCACGTCGTCCGACTTGACGGTGAGGAACTCCTGCAGCGTGTACGCCGCGCCGTAGGCCTCCATCGCCCAGACTTCCATCTCTCCCAGTCGCTGACCGCCGAACTGGGCCTTGCCGCCCAGCGGCTGCTGGGTGACGAGGGAGTAGGGACCAATGGACCGGGCGTGGATCTTCTCGTCCACCAGGTGGTGCAGCTTCAGCATGTACATGACGCCGACGGTGACGTTCTGGTCGAACGGCTCACCGGTGCGCCCGTCGAAGAGCACCATCTGGCCCGTGCGCGGCAGCTTCCCCTCGTCCAGCAGCTGGTGGATCTCCAGCTCGTGGGCGCCGTCGAACACCGGCGTGGCCACGTGGATACCCCGCTTGGAGCGACGGCAGAGCTGCTTGATCTCCTCCTCGTCCAGCTTGTCGAGGAACTCGCCGAACGCGGTCTCCTCGCCGTAGATGGCCTTGAGGCGGACCTTGATGGCGTCCGCGCTCCAGTTGTCCTCCACGTAGCGCTGCAGCGCCTCGCCGGTGCCCTTGGCGGCCCAGCCCAGGTGCGTCTCGAGGATCTGCCCGATGTTCATGCGGCTGGGAACGCCGAGCGGGTTGAGGACGATGTCCACCGGACGGCCATCCTCCAGGTACGGCATGTCCTCCTCGGGGAGGATGCGGGACACGACGCCCTTGTTTCCGTGGCGGCCGGCCATCTTGTCGCCCACGGCCAGCTTGCGCTTGATGGCGACGTACACCTTCACCATCTTGATGACGCCGGGGGGCAGCTCGTCGCCCTTCTTGATGCGGGCGATCTTCTCGCCGAAGGCCAGCTTCACGGCCTCCTTCGTCTCCTCCAGGTTGCGGAGGATGTCGCGCACGCGGGAGTCGAGCGGGTCGCCGACGGAGATCTCGCCCCAGTACTTGTAGGGCACGGTGGCCAGCAGCGCGTCGTCGAGGATGTCCCCCTTCTTCAGGAGGATCTTCCCCTTGTCGTCCACGAGCTTGCCCTGGACCTCCTTGCCACGCACCAGCGCACGGATGCGGCCGATGGCGCTGTCCTGGAGGACCTTGATCTCGTCGTTCTGGTCCTTGAGGAGCTTCGCCTCCTCCATGGACTCGATCTGCTTGGCGCGCTCGTCCTTCTCCACGCCCTTGCGGCTGAACACCTTGGCGTTGATGACGGTGCCCACCACGCCCGGAGGCACGCGCAGGGAGCTGTCGCGAACGTCGCCGGCCTTCTCGCCGAAGATGGCGCGCAGCAGCTTCTCTTCGGGAGACAGCTGCGTCTCGCCCTTCGGGGTGATCTTGCCCACCAGCACGTCGCCGGGCTTCACCTCGGCGCCGATGCGGATGATGCCGCTCTCGTCGAGGTCCTTGAGGGCTTCCTCACCCACGTTCGGGATGTCGCGGGTGATCTCTTCCTTGCCCAGCTTGGTGTCTCGCGCGATGCACTCGAACTCTTCGATGTGGATCGACGTGAAGACGTCATCCTTCTGGATGCGCTCGCTGATGAGGATGGAGTCCTCGAAGTTGTAGCCCTGCCACGGCATGAACGCGACGACCACGTTCTGCCCCAGCGCCAGCTCACCCGTCTCGGTGGCCGGGCCGTCGGCGATGACGTCACCCTTCCGGACCTTGTCGCCCTTGCTGATGATGGGCTTCTGGTTGAGGCAGGTGTTCTGGTTGGAGCGCTGGTACTTGAGCAGGTTGTAGATGTCGACCTCGCTCGAGACGTCGCTGAGCGAAGCCGGCACGTCCGCCTTCACCACGATGCGGCCCGCGTCCACGCTCTCCACCGTGCCGTCGCGCTTGGCCACGCACGTCACGCCGGAGTCGCGCGCGACGATGGCCTCGATGCCCGTACCCACCAGCGGCGCGCTGGTGCGCAGCAGGGGCACCGCCTGGCGCTGCATGTTGGAGCCCATGAGGGCGCGGTTGGCGTCGTCGTTCTCCAGGAACGGGATGAGCGACGCGGCCACCGACACCAGCTGGTTCGGAGACACGTCCATCAGGTCCACGTCCTCGGCGCGAGCCTGGACGAACTCACCGCCGCGGCGGCTGGACACGAGCGCGTTGACGAACTTGCCCTTCTTGTCCGTCTCCGCGTTCGCCTGGCCGATGGTGTGCTTCTCCTCCTCGAGCGCCGAGTAGAAGGCCACGTCCGTCGTCACGATGCCCGCTTCGACCTTCCGGTACGGCGTCTCCACGAAGCCGAACTCGTTGACGCGCGCATACGTCGACAGCGACGCGATGAGGCCGATGTTCGGACCTTCCGGCGTCTCGATGGGGCAGATGCGGCCGTAGTGCGTCGGGTGCACGTCGCGCACCTCGAAGCCGGCGCGCTCGCGGGTCAGACCGCCGGGCCCGAGCGCGGACAGACGGCGCTTGTGCGTCACCTCGGACAGGGGGTTCGTCTGGTCCATGAACTGCGACAGCTGGCTGGACCCGAAGAACTCCTTGATGACCGCCGTGACGGGCTTGGCGTTGATGAGGTCGTGCGGCATGAGCGTCTCGATCTCCTGGAGGCTCATGCGCTCCTTGATCGCCCGCTCCATGCGAACCAGACCGATGCGGTACTGGTTCTCCAGCAGCTCACCCACCGCGCGCACCCGGCGGTTGCCGAGGTGGTCGATGTCGTCGATGGTGCCCTTGCCGTTCTTCAGATCGATCAGGTAGCGGATCACCTCGAGGATGTCGCGCTTGGTGAGGATCTGCCCGTCGAGAGGCTCCTCGAGGCCGAACTTGAAGTTCAACTTGAGGCGACCGACCTTGGACAGGTCGTAGCGCTCCGGGTTGAAGAACAGGTTGGTGAACAGGTTGATCGCCGTCTCCGGCGTCGGCGGATCGCCAGGGCGCAGGCGGCGGTAGATCTCCATGATGGACTGCTCGGGCGTCTCGAGCTTGTCCAGCATCAACGTCTCACGCAGGTACGGACCCACGTTGAGGTTGTCGATGAAGAGGACCTTGAACTCCTTGATGTTGCGCTTGAGGAGCTCGTCGATCTTGTCCTGCGAGACTTCCTCGTTGCACTCGAGGATGACCTCGCCGGTGTTCTCGTCCACCACGTCGTAGGCGGACACCTTCGTGAAGAGCTCGTCCGCGTCGATGGGCAGCGTCTTCATCTTCGCCGCTTCGAGCTTCTTGATGGCGGCGCGGGTGAACTTGCGGTTCTTCTTGACGATGAGCTCGCCCGTCTTCGTCTTGATGTCGCGGGTGGCTCGCTGGCCCGGGAGCAGCTCCAGCTCGACGCTCTTCTCGAAGTCCGTCGCGCTCTGGAGGTAGATGGTCTCCGTGGCGTAGTAGTAGTTGAGGATCTCCTCGGTGGAGCCCTTGAACTCCAGCGGGTTCTTCTTCGCGGTGTCGCTGACGGCGCCCAGGGCGCGGATGAGCACCGTCGCGGGCAGCTTGCGCCGGCGGTCGATGCGCACGTACAGCAGGTCCTTGTGGTCGAACTCGAAGTCGATCCACGAACCGCGGTAGGGAATGATGCGGGCGTTGTAGAGCAGCTTGCCAGACGAGTGGCTCTTGCCCTTGTCGTGGTCGAAGAAGGCACCCGGGCTGCGGTGCAGCTGGCTGACAACGACGCGCTCGGTCCCGTTGATGATGAAGGTGCCGTTCTGGGTCATCAGCGGGATTTCCCCGAAATAGACCTCCTGCTCCTTCACGTCACGGATGGACTGGGCGCCAGTCTCCTCATCCTTGTCCCACACCACCAGGCGGACCACGACCTTGATGGGGGCGGAATAGGTCATCCCGCGCTGATGGCACTCATCGACATCGTACTTCGGCTTCTCCAGGTGGTAGCTGACGAACTCCAGCGACGACGTCTCGTTGAAATCCCGAATCGGGAAAACCGAGTTGAAGACACCCTGAAGTCCGACGTCCTCACGCTTCTCCGGCGCGATATCGGCCTGGAGGAACTTCTCGTAGGACTGCTTCTGGATGTTGATAAGATTGGGAATGTCGATGATCTTCGCGATCTTCGCGAAGGTCTTCCGCACGCGGAAATTGTTCTGGATCTGCGTCGGCATTCTGGCTCCGGGGACGGCTGCTCGGGCGGGGCAAACATCAATAACGCGCGGCGGCGCCGGGAAATTTGCAACTGTCAAATGGGCAAAGCCGGCAGCCCCCCTCACTGGGAGCGCCGGCCTGCTCATTCGGTCAGGAAGCTGCTTGGGAATTCCCGGAAACCAAGCAGCTCCTGTTCGACTTACTTGACGTCGACGGTGGCGCCAGCCGCGACGAGCTGGTCCTTGATCTTCTTGGCGTCGTCCTTGTTGACGCCTTCCTTGACCGTCTTGGGCGCGCCCTCGACCAGGTCCTTGGCCTCCTTCAGGCCCAGGCCGGTGATGGCGCGGATCTCCTTGATGACGTTGATCTTGTTGGCGCCGGCGTTCGCCAGCACCACCGTGAACTCCGTCTTCTCCTCGACAGGAGCGGCGGGGCCGGCTGCGGGGCCGGCAACGGCAACGGCGGCAGCGGCGGAGACGCCCCACTTCTCCTCGAGGGCCTTCACCAGGTTGGCGGCCTCGATGATGGTCAGGGAGGAAAGCGAATCAACGATTGCGTTCAGGTCAGCCATGGAACTGTGTCCTTCTTGGATTGACTAACGGCCTTACTCCCAAAGGGAGGAACGGCCGAAAAGGTGGGTGTAGAAAAACTTCTCGGATTGATGAGGGAAACTACCCCTGCGCCTTGTCCGCGTGGGCCTGAACGACCCGCGCGAGCTGCGTACCCGGGGCGGCGATCGTCCGAACCAGCTTGGTCGCCGGCTGGGTGATCATCCCGAGCAACTGCGCCCGGAGCTCGTTGAGACCCGGCAGCTTCGCCAGCTGCTTGACACCGGCGACGTCGACCTTGCGGCCGTCGACCACGCCACTGCGGATCTTGATCTTGTCCTCGAGGTCTTTCGTGAACTCGGCCAGGATCTTCGCTGGGGCCACCACATCGCCGTAGCTGAGACACAGAGCCACGGGACCCGTGAAGTCATCAGCGATGACAGCCAAGTCCGTGCCCTGCGCAGCACGACGCGCCAGCGTGTTCTTGATGACCTTGTACTCGACGTTGCCCTCACGGAACTTCTTGCGCAGCTTCGTCACCGTCTCCACATCCACCTTGGAGAACTCGGCAACGACGGCCGACTTGGTCCGCGAGAACTTCTCGTGGAGTTCCTTGATCATCTCCTCCTTCTCGCTCTTCAGCACTTTGACTCACCTCCTTACTGGCCCGTCTTCCGACGGGCGTGATGCCTGGGCCAAAGTGGCAGAGCGAGAGGAGTCTCCGAGAGACACCACAACGCACCTCCAGTCTCGGCAGGGCTGGCCTTGCGGCCGTTTGAACCCGACAGGGGAAGCCATGCCCCGACCGGTTGTCCGGTTCCCAACGGGGCACTTCTCCTCTGACCGGGTCCCTGCTGTCATGAACCAGGTCGGAACACCCGTCTCACGACGTGGCGCTCCAATTGCAAAAGCCGGGGGCCTATACCCCCGGCTTCAGCAAAGATCCAGAACTTTCGAACCTGAGACGTCAGGCAAGCGGCACCTCTGACACCCCCTGTGCGGGGATGAGGGCGCCGCCCTGCCTGCTGTCCGCCTAGCGGTGGCGGGCCAGAATCTCCTGGGTGTCGATCTTGATGCCCGGGCCCATCGTCGTGGAGATGGCGATGCCCTTCAGGTACACGCCCTTGGCGGTGGCCGGCTTGAGCTTCATCACCAGGTCCACCAGCGCGTTGAAGTTGCCCTCGAGCTTGTCCACCGAGAAGGAGGCCTTGCCCATCTTCGCATGGACGATGCCGGCCTTCTCCGCACGGAAGTCAACCTTACCGCCCTTGGCGTCCCGGATGGCCTTGCCGACATCCATGGTCACCGTGCCGACCTTCGGGTTCGGCATGAGGCCACGGGGACCGAGCACCTTACCGAGGCGACCGACGATACCCATCATGTCGGGCGTCGCGATGACGGTGTCGAAGTCGAGGAAGCCCTCCTCGATGCGCTTCTGGAGATCCTCCGCGCCGACGATGTCCGCACCCGCGTTGCCAGCCTCGGTGGCGCGCTCGCCCTTCGCGAACACGGCCACTCGCACGGTGGCACCCGTGCCGTTGGGCAGAACCACGGCGCCACGGACCATCTGGTCCGCGTGCTTGGGGTCCACACCCAGGTTGATGGCGACATCGACCGTCTGGTCGTACTTCGACGCCCGCGCATCCACCGTCTTCTTCAGGAGCTGAAAGCCCTCGGCGATGCTGTAGCGCTTCTCGCGATCCACCAGCGTGGAGGCCGCGCGGAACTTCTTCCCATTCTGAGCCATGACAGAAATCCTCGTCCGTGAGTGGGGCGGCGGCTTAGCCGACGACGTCGATGCCCATGGAGCGCGCGGTGCCAGCAATGGTGTTCATGCAGGCCTCAAGCGACGCGGCGGTGGTGTCCTGAATCTTCTTCGTGGCGATCTCCTCGAGCTGCTTCCGGGTGATCTGCCCCACCTTCTCCTTGCCAGGCTTCTTCGCGCCCGACCCCTTCTTCTTGTCGGTGTGCAGTCCCGCCGCCTTCTTGATGAGGACGGCCGCCGGAGGCGTCTTGAGGATGAAGGTGAAGGAGCGGTCCTGATAGACGGTGATGATCACCGGGATGATCAGTCCCTCCTTGGCCTCCGCCTGCGTCTTCGCGTTGAACTGCTTGCAGAACTCCATGATGTTCACGCCCTGCTGACCGAGCGCGGGGCCGATCGGCGGAGCGGGGTTCGCCTTGCCGGCGGGAATCTGCAGCTTGACCTGACCTGTGACCTTCTTCATCGGCTGACGACTGCCTTTCGAGGGGGTGGTCCTGACGGGCCTCCAGACGGGGAGGTCCTCCCACCCATGGAACCGCGCCCCGGAGGGCGCGGAAGGTGTGCGGAGCGCGCTCTATCCGAGCCGCCCGCGGAAAACTAGCCGGTGGTCTTCTCCACCTGCATGAAGTCCAGCTCCACGGGCGTGGCGCGGCCGAAGATGCTCACGAGCACCTTCACGCGACCCTTCTCCGCATTGACCTCTTCCACCGTGCCGTTGAAGTTGGCGAAGGGCCCGTCAATGACGCGCACCGTGTCACCATCGTCGAACTGCACCTTGGGCTTGGGCTTGAGCGTGCCCTCGGAGATCTGCGACGTGAGCCGCGCGACCTCCTGGTCCGAGATCGGCAGGGGGTTCTGGTGCTGCGCCGTCCCGGGGAAGCCGGTGATCTTCGGCGTGTTCTTCACCAGGTGGAGCGTCCGGTCGTTCAGCTCCATCTGCACGAAGATGTAGCCCGGGAAGAACTTGCGGCGAGACGTCTTCTTCTCGCCCTTCACCATCTCCACGACCTGCTCCATGGGGATGAGGATTTCACCGAACTGGTCCTGCAACCCCTCGAGACGCACCTTCTCCTCCAGGCTCTTCTTGGCCTGGTTTTCGAAGTTCGAGTAGGTGTGGACCACGTACCATTTCATGGCCATTACAGCTTCCCCCAAAGGACCGGGAGCCACTCCACCATCAAGTTGTACGCGACGGTGTCGATGCAGAAGAGCAGCACCGCGGCCACGAGGGAGGCGACGACCACGGCCATGGTCGACGTCCGGGTCTCCGGCCAGGTAGGCCAGGAGACCTTCATCAACTCGGACGCGACCTCCATGGAGAGCGTGTGCGTCTTTGGATGGAAGAATCCAGCCACGGCCGCCCCGACGGCCACCAGGTAGCCGACGAGGGTGGACACCTTCCAGTCCAACCCCTCGATGAGCACCGCGTCAGGCCATCCGAAGCTGGCCCACAGTGCCCCGAAGAGGCGCTCCAGGAACAGCGCCAGGATGATGCCGGCGAGGAGGTAGAAGATGACCACGAGCCGCTTCGGGTCCATCGCCGAGCGGTTAGCCTGCTGGCTGGCCTCTGATGCCGTCGCCATGGTGCCTCACGAGGTACTGCGAATGCGAAACTTCAAGATCCGTGGAAACACAGGAACCCCCGGTACCTCCAGGTACCGGGGGCCCCGCTCCCACTGAGACTTGGCAGGCCAGGAGGGATTCGAACCCCCAACACGCGGATTTGGAGACCGCTGCTCTACCGTTGGAGCTACTGGCCTAGAAACTCTCAGGAACTACCGACCTAGACCTTACCTTCCTTGTGGTCCGTATGCTTGCGGCACTTCGAGCAGAACTTGCTCAATTCGAGCTTGTCCTGGCTCTTCCGCTTGTTCTTCGTGGTCGTGTAGTTCCGCTCCTTGCACACCGTGCACTCGAGCGAAATAATGGAACGATTGCCCTTCGGCATGACCTACCTCATCAGACACGAGAGGGGAAGGCTACCGGAAGGCGCCCTCCCCTCAAAATCCGGAAAGTGGAGCCAGGAAGCCCTGCGGCCTCCCGGGCGTATTACTCGATGACCTCGGCAACAACGCCGGCGCCCACCGTGCGGCCACCTTCGCGAACAGCGAAGCGCAGCTCCTTGTCCATCGCCACCGGGGTGATGAGCTCCACCTCGATCGCGATGTTGTCGCCCGGCATCACCATTTCCACGTTGTCGGGCAGCTTCACCGTTCCCGTCACGTCCGTCGTGCGGAAGTAGAACTGGGGACGGTAGCCCTTGAAGAACGGGGTGTGACGACCACCCTCTTCCTTCGACAGCACGTAGATCTGCGCCTTGAACTTGGTGTGCGGCTTGATGCTGCCCGGCTTGGCCAGAACCTGCCCGCGCTCCATGTCCTCGCGCTTCAGACCACGCACCAGCGCGCCGATGTTGTCGCCCGCCCGGCCCTCGTCCAGCAGCTTGCGGAACATCTCCACGCCCGTGACGACGGTCTTCTGCGTCGGACGCAGACCGACGACTTCGATTTCCTCGCCGACCTTGATGACTCCGCGCTCGACGCGGCCCGTCGCCACCGTTCCACGGCCGGCGATGGAGAACACGTCCTCCACCGGCATCAGGAAGGGCTTGTCCGTCGCGCGCTCAGGCGTCGGGATGTACGCGTCCACCGCCTCCATCAGCTTCAGGATGGCGCCCTCGCCGATTTCGCTCGTGTCGCCCTCGAGCGCCTTCATCGCGGAGCCAGGGACGATGGGAATCGAGTCGCCCGGGAAGTCGTACTTCTTCAGCAGGTCGCGAACTTCCATCTCGACGAGCTCGCGCAGCTCGGGGTCGTCCAGCAGGTCGACCTTGTTCAGGAAGACCACGATGTACGGAACACCGACCTGGCGCGCCAGCAGGATGTGCTCACGCGTCTGGGGCATCGGGCCGTCCGCGGCCGAGACGACGAGAATCGCGCCGTCCATCTGCGCCGCGCCCGTGATCATGTTCTTCACGTAGTCGGCGTGACCGGGGCAATCCACGTGCGCGTAGTGACGGTTCTTCGTCTGGTACTCCACGTGCGCCGTGGAGATGGTGATGCCGCGCTCACGCTCTTCCGGCGCCTTGTCGATCTGGTCGTACGCCAGGAACGTGGCGCCGCCGGTCTTGGCCAGCACCTTCGTGATGGCCGCCGTCAGCGACGTCTTGCCGTGGTCCACGTGTCCGATCGTGCCGATGTTCACGTGGGGCTTGTTACGCTCGAACTTCTCCTTGGCCATGACACTCCTCTAAAAAATGGAGCCCTGAACCAGGATTGAACTGGTGACCTCATCCTTACCAAGGATGCGCTCTGCCAACTGAGCTATCAGGGCTTGGCGATGCTATGAACTACAACGTTTGGAGCGGGAAATGGGATTCGAACCCACGACATTCAGCTTGGAAGGCTGACGCTCTACCAACTGAGCTATTCCCGCGTTGCCGAGTGGAGGGAGATGGATTCGAACCATCGAAGGCGTAGAGCCGGCAGATTTACAGTCTGCTCCCTTTGGCCGCTTGGGTATCCCTCCGCAATTTTGCTGCCGACTGCATACTGCACCCCATGCTGCTCGTCTCGGGCCCTCATCCGCGGCCCCCGTCCTGCTTGGCCGGCGGCGGGACTTGAACCCGCGACCTACTGATTACAAATCAGTTGCTCTACCGACTGAGCTACACCGGCACTCATCCGGCTCCTGCCTACCGCCCTACCGCACCTCCACCGAACCCGTCAACCACCCGACTCCGATGTGCGAGGCGCGCCCTTTTAGAAGTCCCCACCATCCAAGTCAAGGGGATTGATCCCAGATGATGGCCGACTAACGGGAGGCGCTCCCCCGCTGCCGGGCGACCTCGTATAGCAGAATGCCGGCCGAAACGGACGCATTGAGTGAACCGACCTGACCCGCCATGGGAATCCGCAGGCGATGGTCGCAGTGCTTGAGGACTCCCTCCCTCACGCCCGCCCCCTCGGCCCCCACCACCAGGGCCAGGGGCCCGTCCAGCCGGGCGCTCCACATGGGCTCGGTCGCGTCCACGTCCGCCGCCGCCACCCAGAGCCCCGCTTCCTTCAGCTCCTCCAGCGCACGGGAGATGTTCACCACCCGGGCGATGAGGCAGTGCTCCACCGCGCCCGCGGACGCCTTGGCCACCGTTCCCGTCACCTGCACGGCACGGTCCTTGGCGATGACCACCCCATGAGCGCCCAGCGCGTTGGCCGAGCGGATGATGGCGCCCAGGTTGTGCGGGTCCTGGATTCCGTCGAGCACCACCACCAAGGGAGGCCGCTTGCTGGCCGTGGCCGCGTCGATGATGTCCTCCAGGTCCGCGTACTTGAAGCCTCGCAGCTCGAGCACCACGCCCTGGTGGACGCCGCCGTCGGCCATGGCGGCCAGGCGCTCGCGCGACACCTTCTCCACCCGGACTCCAGCGTCCCGGGCGCGGCTGAGCAGCTCGCCCGCGGCCTTGGCGGCAAGCTGTCCCTCCACGATGAAGAGCCGCTCCACCTCGTCCGGCTTGGCCCTCAGGGCCTCGAGGACGGGATTGACGCCATAGACGTGACGCGCCGGGGAGTCCCCGCCATCGCGCTCGCCTCGACCACCTTTGGGGGGACGCTCACGCATGGGAACTAGAGGACCTCGACGGGAACGGAGAAGGACTTCTGCTGGCGGGCGCAGATCTTCTCCGTGCAGATGAAGAAGACGAGCTTCGCGTCCACGGAGCCCTTGCCCGCGGCCGTGGCGGAGAACGGAACCTCGAAGCGGGGGTCCACGAACTCCTGGCCCGCGGCCTTCTTCGCGACCGAGTCCTCGCGCCCCAACTTCTCCTTCGCGACGGAGACCTGGCTGCCCTTCACCTCGAGCTTCAGCGGAGCCTCCTCGGAGACATGGGCGCCGGGCTTCGTCTTCACCGAGAGCACGAACACGCCCTTCTCACCCGCCTTGACCTGGGTGGAGGAGCCGTCCGTGGACACGTCATAGAGGCTGGCGGGGTCCACTTCCTCGGCGGACGCCGGGGCCGCCCAGACGCAGGCCACCAGCAAGGCGGCAACGGAGGTGAGGCTTCGGATGTGCGACATGGCGGGTCTCCTGAAAGCGGGTGCTGCCTATCATGCCTGCGACGTGGGTCGCCGGCTTTCTCTTCACGCGCCCCCTGCTCCACCCGTGGGCGTGCGACTCGAGCGCTTCTTGCGCGTCGTCGAGGACGACGGCAGGCCCGGCGGGGGCATGCCCCGGGGCGGAAGCAGGTCCGGGACGGACACGGGCTCCGCGCCAGCAACCAGCTCCTCGGCGCGGATGATGATGGGCGTGGCCAGGTCCATGCCCGTGACGGCCTCCATCTCCGGCAAGGCGGGCGAGCTGTTCACCTCGAAGACCTTCGACTGCCCCTGGATGTCCAGCAGGTCCACGGCCGCCACTTCCAGCCCCACCAGGCGCGTGGCCTTCTCCGCCGTGGCGCGCTGCCCCTCGGACAGCTCCATCGCCTCCAGCCGAGCCCCCTTGATGAGCGTGTGGGCGAGCCGACCGGGCCGCGGCCTGCGGCGCACCGCGGCCACCGCCTTGCCACCGACAACGAGCACGCGCACGTCCTGGCTCGTGCTCTTCACGTACTCCTGCATCACCAGGTTATGGCCCAGGCCGAGCACCGCCTCGAGCGCGGCCTCCAGGGATTGGAGGCTCTCGCACACCATCACCCCGTGGTTCTCCTGCCCCTGGAGCAGCTTCACGAGCACCGGCACCCCACCCACCAGCCCCACCATCTCCTTCAGGTGGGCGGCGTCCCGCGCCATCACTGTGGCGGGAATGTCGATGCCATGCGCGGACAGCAGTTGCAGCGAGCGCATCTTGCTGCGCGACTGGGCAATGGCCTGGGCGTGGTTGACGAGTGGCACCCCGCCCAGCGCGAACTGGTTCACCACCGCGAGCCCATACGTGTTGATGGACTGGGCGATGCGCGGCAGGACGACGTCCGTGGGCGCCAGCTTCTTGCGGTCGTAGTAGAGGGTGGCGCTGCCCCCGTCCAGGTGCATCTGCACCCGGAGCGGGTTGAGCACGCGCATCTTGTGCCCCCGCGCGCGGCCCGCCTCGACAAGACGCCGAGTGGAGGGAATGGAAGCGGACCGCGAGAGGAGGGTGACTTTCATGGGCGGGGACGGCGAACCGGGCCAGAGGCGAGGGGACCTATAATCCCCACACCCGCCCGGGTAAAGCCGCCCCCGTCCGACTGCCTAGCGCTGGCGGATGGCGCGAATCTCGATGTTGATGGGCGCTTCCGGCCGGGAGTTCTTGATGCGCTCGCACGCCGCGCCGTTGAAGAGCACGCCGTCGTCCGTCAGCGCCCAGGTCCCGTCACCCGCCAGGGTGCGCTCGCCCTCGATGTAGACGACGACCAGCTTCGGGTCCGAGGGCCGCTGCGGGCCCTTGAGGGGAATCAGGCAGGGCTCCGGGTTGATGACTTCCTTGCTGATGCGCTCCAGCGCCTCGGCCAACTCCGTCTGGTTGCCCGCCTGGTAGAAGGCCCGGCCGCACAGGCCCGTCGCCGCGATGCACGTGTCGTTGGAACCACAGGCCGTCGCGTCATCCGCGCAGGAGCGGGCGAAACCACCCGCCGCCGCCATGGACTGGAGCACCACCGGACCATCCCCCGCCGCCGTCTCGGCGCCAAAGCCGATGACGATGGTCGTGATGCCCTGGTCCTTCAGCGCCTGCACGGCCTGCACGGAGGCGTTGGTGTCAAGGCAGCCACGACGTTCGAAGGCCGCCCCGCTCGTGCCGCAGGAGGTGGTGCCAGGGACGGTGCACTTGCAGAGCGCGGGCTGATCAACGCCAGAGTACTCATTGTTCGCATTGCAGTTGGGGAGACCGTCCGTCAGGAGGATGACGAAGTTCTTGCGGTCCTTGACCTGCAAGGCAGGAATCTGCCCGATGAAGTTCAGGCTTCCACTGGTCGGTGTTCCACCGAAGGGCCTGCCGGTGCCGCTGTTGGGGATGCCCTGGATGAGGTCGTTGATGGAGTTGGCGTGCGCCAGCAGCGAGGCATCGTCCTCGACGATCGGCAAATCCCTGCGGACCGAGGTCGAGGAGGCACTGGTGCAGGCCTCGATGCTCGAGGAGTCCTCCGTGGCCTGGGGATAGGTCGTGAGCGCGAAGCGGACATAGGGACCGCTGTTCGCGAGGAACTGGGGCACGGCGGCCTGCAGCTCGGACCACCGCGTGGGGCACGTCGCCGTGGGGCACGGGTTGGTGTTGCCACACAGCGTCAGCGGGCCGGTGCCTTGATCCGGCACCTGGCAGGACGGCCGCGTCGTATCCACCGGAAGCGTCATCGAGCCGGAGACGTCCACCAACATCATGATGTTGGGCTTGCTCGACAGGGCGGTGATGGTCTCCTCGACCGTCGTCTGCGCGATGGCGAGCGGCTCCACCGGCTCGAAGTCGTAGGACTGACAACCCGCGGCGACGACACCCGAGAGGGCGCCGAAGACGAGAGCGCTCAGGAGGGGCAACTTGGCGCGCATAGGTGATGAATTCCTTCTGCTTCTCATGGGGGGACGCGGAGCTCCGCGCGGCCGGGCTCTTCAGGGGACGGCTTGAGGGGAAGAGTAACGCGTGACTCCCCTCGGAGGCTACAGCCTCAAAAGGCAGGGCGCATCAGGTTCAACCCATACTGCGAGGTTACAGCAGGAGCCGATGGCTCACGCTCGGCAGGCACACACCCGGTGTGGCGTTGACGACATTGGCGCCTGCCTGGCTCCTCTTCGACGTGGATCACCTAGAGCGTCAGCGTGCGCGCCCCTTGCGTCAGTCGCCACAGCGAGGCGAGGCCCATCACCTCGTCCAAGGGGCCGTGGAGTGACTCGGGCTCAAGGCCGCACAGGCGCACTGTCGTGTCGCAGGCGATCAGCTTCGCGCCCAGCGCCCTCGCCTCCTGCAGCATCTTCAGCGGCGGTGCCACACCCAGGGACTCTCCTCGCGCGTGCTCTTCACGCTCCCGCTCGCTCTCGGGCTGACCGAAAGTTCCACCCACCCAGGAGCGGAGCGCGTCGAAGGCGAAGACGAAGTAGACCTCGTCGCCCATCGCCACGGCGGTGATGCCCATGGAGCCCGCCTGGAAGGCCGGCTCGTACGTGGCGTGCTGCAGAAAGAAGAAGACGCGTCCAGCCATCAACGCGGCACCATAACGGGGTTCGAGTCGGAGCGGTCAACCGGCGTATAACCCAGGACGTTCCCCTGCTCGAGGCGCCCCCATGCCAACACCGACCTCGCCGCCACCTCGCCATACCGTCGCGCCCCTCCCCTCGCGGGGACGACAGTGGTGGCATCTCCTGCTCGGAGCGGGACTGCTCGCGAGCTCCGGGAGCACCGCGCTCGCGTACTCGCACGCCTCGGGGGAACCGCCCTCGGCCGTGCCCTCCTCGCCCATTCCGGCCGCACCGGGCGACCTGCGGGAGCAGGTGCTGACGTTACTCGACGCCTCCCAGGGGCCGCTTCGAGAGGAGCAGTGGCGTCGGCTCGGGCCGCAGGCCGTGCCTGTCCTGCGCTCGCTCGTGGTGGACGGCGCGGCTCCCTCGTCGCGGCGCGAGCGGGCCATGGCGTCGCTGGCCCTCATCGACCCGCCCCAGGGCGCACCGTCCATCCAGGAGGTCCTGGAGGATCCGCGTGCTCCCGCTGATGTCCGCGCCAGCGCCGCGGGAGCCCTGGCTCGCTGCCTGGGCACCGAGGCCATCCGTCCCCTCACGGCGCGACTGGTGGACCGCGAAGACCCCGTTCGGGAGGCCGTGGCCCTGGCGCTCGGGCGACTGGGTGGACAGCAGGCCCGTCAGGCACTCGAGGAACGCCTTCCCCTGGAGGAACGCCCCCTCGTGCGCGAAGCACTCCAGCGAGGACTCAGCCTCGCGGAGCCCTGAGCGCTCTCGACATGACTCGGGGCTCGCGTCGGCCCGGGCCTTCCGTTAGATGGGGGCCATGCGCCCCACGGTCCTCCTGTTCGATATCGATGGCACCCTCGTCACCACCGGCGGCGCGGGACGCCGGGCCATGGACCGCGCCTTCGAGCAGCTTCACGGCCGCCGCGATGCCTGCGACTCGTTCCACATGTCCGGCATGACGGACCGGGGCATCGTCCGCACCGCCCTGCGCGTCATCGGCGTCGAGGACACCGAGGCCGCCATCGATGCTGGCATCGCCGCCTACCTCACCCACCTCGCGGACGAAATCCAGAAGGTCGAAGACGCGCGCTATCGCGTGTTCCCCGGCATGCGCGAGGCCGTGCTCGCGGCGCGCGCTCGCCCCGGCTTCGCCGTGGGCCTGGGCACCGGCAACGTCCGCGACGGCGCGCGTCTGAAGCTGGAGCGCGTGGGCATCCACGACCAGTTCGCCTTCGGCGGCTTCGGCTGTGACCATGAGAACCGCGTGGAGCTGATCCGCCGTGGCGCGGAGGCAGGCGCGGCGACGCTCGGCGCCCCTCGCGAGGAGTGCCGGGTGGTCATCATCGGGGATACGCCCAAGGACGTCGACGCGGCCCTCGGCATCGGCGCCGAGTGCATCGGCGTGGGCACGGGGACCTTCACCGCCGAGGCCCTCTTGCAGGCCGGCGCCCATGCCGCCTTCCCGGACTTCTCGCACCGCGACGCCCTTCCGACGCTGCTCGGGGGAAGCTGACCCCTTCCGCCCGCGCTCGGAGCCGAGCCCGGGCTGTGGTATCTCCCGCCGCCCTTCCGAGGAGCCCGTCGCATGTCATCCACGCTCGAGTCCTATGAGCTCATCCGCTTCGCCGAGGCCTTCGAGGGTCGGATCGCGACCGCGGGAGAGATGCTCGCCGGTCGCCCCGGCCTGGAGGCCGAGAAGAGCTGGCTGACCACCGCCCTGGAGCTGGTGCGCACCACTCGCGCCCCCGCCGCCGGCGTGGTCGACCGAGTCAAGGACCTCCCCGAGCTGGATGAGGCCCGCGAGGAATATGCCTTCCACCAACAGGGGCTCTGGGTCGACTCCCTGGAGAAGCTGCACGCGGGCATCACCTTCACCGCCAGCAGCCGTGCGCCTGTCATCGAAGCGCTCTTCCCCCACCTCAAGTTCGCCCAGCTCCGACGTGCGCCTCGAGAAGTCGTCTTCGAGTACGCCACGTCCTACGAGCGGCGCACCCGCAGCTCCTATGTCTCGCGCATCTTCGCTCGCGAGGACTTCGCGCTCGTCCGTCCCGTGATGGACCAGGTCGCCGCCGCGCATGCCGCCTGGCGCGCCAGTCATGAGCCCGCGCCGCTCTCGCTCGAACAGGAGGCCGTGCTCCGCGAGGAACTGGTGAACCTGGGGCGCAAGCTCGAGGTGGCGCTGCGACAGGCGCGACTGCTCTCCGAGGCCGCGCTCGTCCCCGTCCCCAGCGTCCATGAAGCCGCGGCGCTCGGACTCAAGCCCAAGCGTAAAGCGGGTCGCGGACTGGCGCCCTCCGACGACGGACTGGGCGCGCTCGACCTCGAACCCTCGGACTCCATGGAGCCCACCGAGGCCGAGCTGGCGGAGGTCGCCGCCCTCGATTCGTCCTCCGACGACCAGGTGCCAACCCGTCCGCCGCACGCGTCGAACAGAGATGTGCCTCTTGATGAGGAGGCGGTCGACACTCGCATGGCGCATGGCAAGGAACCGGCAACGGCCGGACCTCGCGATGGCAGCACGGACACTGTTGGCTCCGACGAGCTGGCGACGAGTGGGCCGGAGGCATCGGTGGATGACGCCGCGCCCGGCCAGGGCGGCGCTCGCGGACGCAAGCGTGAGGCGCACGTCGACGCGCACCTGGGCAAGGACACCTCTGATTCCCAGAGCGAAGCGGCTCCATCCCTTCGAGAGTTCGAGACGAGCCAGACCCGCGAGGACGAGCCCGGCGCCGCGACGGCGGAACCACGCGAATCGGCTCCTCGTGGACGCAGGCGCGAGTCGGAGGAGGCTCCTTCTTCTGGCGATGACAGCACGAACTCGGCGGAGGCCTCACGTCCTGGCTCGGGTCGCGGACGCAAGCGCGCCGCAGAGGCCGGCTTGACGTCGGGCGAAGCGCCCGGCCCTTCAGAAGGAGAGCGCGGACGACGTGCTCGTGACGCGGGCTCAGCTCCAACCACCAGCGATCCTTCCACCGAGTCAGGAGACTCGCGAACACAGGCTGCTCGCGGACGCGCTCGCGACGCGGGCTCTTCTCCAACCGCCGGCGACAGCTCCAACGACGCAGAAGGCTCGCGCGCACAGCCTGCTCGCGACGCGGGCTCGCCTCCAAGCGCTGACGACACCTTCAACGACTCGGAAGGCTCGCGCGCACAGCCTGCTCGCGGACGCTCTCGCGGTGCTGGCGCTCCTCCAACCGTCAGCGACAACTCCAGCGCGGCAGAGGACCCACGCACACAACCTGCTCGCGGACGACACGCTCGCGACGCTGGCTCGCCTTCAGTTGCCGGCGATACCTCCAACGCGGCAGAGAATGCACGCGCACAACCTGCTCGCGGCCGCGCTCGCGATTCAGGCGCGCCCACTGCGTCTGATGACTCGGCCGCTCCGGCACCCTCGCGTGCCCAGGCTCCCGCCGTGCGCAAGAAGAAGGGCGTGACGTCTACGCCTGGCGCGGCTGGAACCGAGACCCCCTGAGCGAGCTTCGGCTCGCGCGTTAGAGGTACCCGGACATGGCGGACGCCGCCCTTCCCATCGACCCGCTCCTTCCGGACATCGTCACCACCTTGCGCGGGGCTCGTTCGCTCGTGCTCGAGGCACCTCCTGGCGCGGGCAAGACGACGCGCGTGCCTCGCGCACTGTTGGAAGCGGGGCTCGGCGGAGGCAAGGAGATCGTCGTCCTCCAGCCGCGACGCCTCCCCACCCGACTCGCCGCCCAGCGCGTCTCCGAGGAGATCGGCGAGCGCGTGGGCGACACCGTCGGCTACCAGGTCCGCTTCGAGGACGTGCGCAGCGCCAAGACCCGACTGTCCTTCGTCACCGAGGGCGTGCTCGGACGCCGCCTGCTGTCCGACCCCACCCTTCGCGACGTGGGCATCGTCGTGCTCGACGAGTTCCACGAGCGCCACCTGTCCGCTGACATCTCACTGGCGCTGCTTCGCCGCCTGCAAGAGACGCGTCGCCCTGACCTCAAGCTCGTCGTCATGTCCGCGACCCTGGAGGCCGAACCCGTTCGTGCGTACCTTGGAGGTTGCCCCTCCCTGCGCTCCCAGGGCCGACGCTACGATGTCAGCGTGGAGTACCTCCCCGCTCCGGATGACCGTCACCTGGACCTGCAGGTCCTCTCCGCCATCAAGCGCCTGTTCACCAACGGCGTGGATGGCGACGTGCTCGTCTTCCTCCCTGGCGCCGGGGAGATTCGCCGCACCCGCGACGCCTGCGCGGAGTTCGCCGAGCGCCACGACACCGACGTCCTCCCGCTCCACGGAGACCTCTCCCCCGCGGAACAGGACCGCGCCGTGCGCAAGAGCCCGCGCCGGAAGATCATCCTCTCCACCAACGTGGCGGAGACGTCCGTCACCATCGACGGCGTCTCCGTGGTCATCGACACGGGCCTCGCGCGTGTCGCGAGCCACTCGCCCTGGTCCGGACTGCCCACCCTCAAGCTGTCCAAGGTGAGCCGCGCCTCCGCCATCCAGCGCGCCGGACGCGCCGGTCGCACCCGCGCCGGCCACTGCGTCCGCCTCTACACCCAGCACGACTTCGACGGCCGCCCCGAGCAGGAGGCCCCCGAAATCCGCCGCATGGACCTGGCGGAGACCGTGCTCTCCCTGCGTGCCTCCGGCGTCGTCGACCTCGGCGCCTTCCCGTTCTTCGAGCCCCCTCCCGCGGCCTCGCTCGACGCGGCGGAGACGCTGCTTCGTCGACTCGGCGCCGTCGACGCGAAGGGCCTTGTCACCGACGTGGGCCAACGCCTGCTGCGCTTCCCCGTCCACCCCCGCCAGGCCCGCGTCATCGTCGAAGGCGAGCGCCGGGGCGTCGGCGCCGAGGCCGCCACGCTCGCGGCCCTCATGGGCGAACGGGACATCCGCCGCGAGGCTCGCGCCAACCTGGGCGGAGGTGGACGCGCCTCCGCGGTCGTCAGTGGCCCCTCGGACCTGCTCGAATTGCTGGAGCGCTTCCGCGAGGCCGAGCGCGCGGGCTTCGCCTCCGGCCGGCTGCACTCGCTCTCCCTCGAACAGGGCGCGGTGCAGTCCGTGGACCGCGTGCAGAAGCAGCTGCGTCGCGCCGTGCGCGGCCAGGGCGACAAGCCGCACCGCGCGGAGGACATCGAGCAGGCACTCATGCTCAGCGTCCTCGCGGGCTACCCGGACCGCGTCGCGCGCAGGCGTCGGCCTCGCGCACCCGAGCTGCTCCTCTTCGGCGGCGGAACCGCGTCCCTCTCCGAGTTGAGCGTCGTACAGGACGCAGACCTCATGGTGGCAGTGGACGCCGAGGAGCGCCCGGGTAAAGGCGCCGTGGTGCGACTGGCCAGCGCCGTGGAACCCGAGTGGCTGCTGGACCTCTACCCCGACACGCTCGAAGAGGTGGACACCCTCCAGTGGAACGCCGAGGCCCGCCGCGTGGAGCGCCTCACGCGCCTGTCCTACGGCAACCTCATGCTCGAGGAGACCCGCGCCCCCGCGCCCGCGTCGGAAGCAACGGCACGCGTCCTCGTCGAAGCGGCGCTCGCGGCCGGGCCCGGTCGCTTCGCCGACCCCGAAGCCCTGCAACAGTGGCGCACGCGCGTGGCCCTGCTCGCCCAGGCCTTCCCCGAGGCGAAGTTCCCCGCCGTGGATGACACCTTCCTGCGCGACGCGCTCGCCTCCCTCTGCTCGGACGCGCGCAGCTTCAAGGACCTGGAGGGCGTGTCCCTCATCGACGCGCTCTACGCGCGGCTCAACTCCGAGCAACAACGACTGCTCGCCACCCACGCTCCCGAGCGCGTCACGCTGCCCGGTGGCCGGGGCGTGAAGGTGAACTACGAGCCGGGCAAGCCGCCCTGGGTGGAGTCACGCCTGCAAGACTTCTTCGGGCTGGCCCAGGGGCCCAGCGTTTGCGCGGGCCGCGTGCCACTCGTGCTGCACCTGCTCGCGCCCAACATGCGCGCCGTACAGGTGACGACCGACCTGGCGGGTTTCTGGGAGCGGCACTACCCGGCGCTCCGAAAGGAGCTGGGTCGCAAGTATCCGCGCCACTCCTGGCCGGAGGACCCGAGGCACGCGCAGCCGCCCGCGCCCCGTCCTCCTCGCCGCTGACTAGAAGCGCTTGCGCATCTCGAGGTGGTCGATGCCACCCTCGAGGAACACGGTGCCCATCTCGGTGTAGCCGTGCTTCTTGTAGAACTCCAGGGCGTAGAGCTGCGCGTGCAGCATGATGCCCTGGACGCCGCGTCGCCGGGCTTCCTCCTCCAGCGACGTCAGCAGCAGCGAGCCCACGCGCGCCTTGCGGTGCGCCTGGAGCACGGCCATGCGCCCTACCTGGCCCCACAGACCCTGCTCACCCGAGGGAGGCTGAGGCAGCATCACCAGCCGCCCCGTGCCGATGGCGTGGCCTCCCTGGTTGGCGATGATGTGGTAGGCGTGTGCGTCTTCTGCATCCCGCTCGATGCCCTCGGGGACGTGCTGCTCCTCGATGAACACCACCTCGCGGATGGCGAGCGCCTGAAAGAGCTCCGCCTCACTCTGGATCTGAGTGATGGAGACGGGCGCGGAAGTATCCGTGGGACTGGCCATGTCGAGGGCAAGGTACACAAAAGGACGCGAGGTCAACAGGCGGAAAAGCACCCGGCCATGTCAAGGTCCAAACCGTCCATGAGCCCCCGCCCCATCGCCAGCCGCCTGCCGCTGGCGGGCTTCTACTTCCTCTACTTCGCCACGGTGGGCATCGTCCTCCCGTTCCTGCCCGCCTGGTTCAAGTCGCTCTCCCTCTCGGCGACGCAGGTGGGACTGCTGCTGTGCCTCAGCCCCTGCGTCTCGCTGCTCGTCCCTCCGCTGTGGGGGCACCTCGCCGACCGCACCGGCCGTACGTCCCGCGTGCTCACCGTGCTGGCGCTCGGCGCGGCGCTCGCCTTCGGGCTGGTGGCCAGCGCCCGCACCTTCGAGACGCTCGTCCCCGCAATGGCGCTGTACGCGTGCTTCGCGTCCGCCTTCACCCCGCTCATGGACACCCTCACCCTCCACCACGTCGCGCGCACCGGCGACAGCTTCTCGCACCTGCGCCTCTTCGGCTCGCTGGGCTTCATCGCTTCGTCCGTCCTCTTCGGACTGCTCGCCACGGACGTGGACCGCACGGTGGTCCTGGCTCCGCTCGCGCTGCTCGCCTTGCTGGTGCCCTGGAGCCTCACCCTCCGCGACACCGCGGCCGCGAGCCGGGGACTGAGCCCCTTCGCGGGACTTCGGCTCCTGCGTCACAAGGATTTGCGCTGGCTGCTCGCCGCCACCTGTCTGCACTGGATGGCGTGCGCGCCGTTCCATGGGACGTTCTCCATCCACGTCATGGCCCTGGGCCTCTCCCCCGCCGTGGTGGGGACCGTGGCGGGCCTGGGCGTGCTCGCGGAGGTGGGGGTGATGGCGCTCTACCCGCGCGTGGCGGGAGGGCTCGCGCCGCGCAACGTCCTGGCCTTCGCCTTCGCCATGAGCGCGCTGCGCTGGGGCGGCATGGCCCTGGTGTCGTCCCCCACGGGACTGCTGCTGCTCGCGCCCCTGCATGGCCTGACGTTCGGCGCCTTCTACGTGGGCAGCGTGGCCTTCCTCTCGCGACGCGTGCCCCCGGAGATGCGGGCGTCCGGCCAGGCCTTGTTCGCCGCGTTCACCTTCGGCCTGGGAGGACTGATGGGCTACCTGTCCGCTGGCGTCGGCTACGACTGGCTCGGGGGGCACCGGCTCTTCGCCGTGGCCGGGGTGCTGGAGCTGGTGGCCGCGGGCCTTGTCCTGAGGGCCGCCATCGCACCCTCGGAGCCCTTGCCAAGGCCCCTCTCCGCAGGGGCCTCGGGGTGATAGGCTGGAGTCCTCATGCGTATCGCCCGACTGCTCGCACTTGCCCTGGGCCTGCTCGCCGGCCCCGCCATCGCTCAGCCGGAGTTCTTCTTCGGCACCGGTGAAGCCCCCACCTTCCGCGAGGAGGCCGTGGACAAGCGCTTCACCCGCACGCGCCTGTACCAGGCCCTCAACCAGGGCACCGCGGATGCGAACTGCGCGCAGCTGGTGGGCGCGTTCCTGACGATGCTGGGCGAGGTGGGCACCCAGTTCCACAAGCGCGACGAGAACTTCATGCTGGACCCGGCGCTGGTGCAGGCGCTGAGCACCCAGCTGGTGACGGACCGGTTCCCGGGCAACAGCTTCTTCGTGGCCATGGTGCGCCGGGTGCTCATCGACAAGAAGCTGAGCGCCGACTGGCTCCAGACCGCCGAGTCACTCGTCCCCTTCTATCCCGCCATCGACATGGCGCGGCTGCGCTTCCTCGCCGACGGCGTGAAGCCCGTGGACAGCTTCCTGCTCACCCTGCCGGTGCTGCGCGAGCGCTACGCGGAGGAGGTCCAGCGCGTCAACTCGGTGGCCATGTCCACCGCCGAGGCGCTGTTCCGCGACAACTACCTGGACCACGACCTGGCGTTCAGCGGCATGGAGCTGGTGGACGTCAAGCTGGAGAAGCCCAAGAAGAAGAAGCTCAAGAAGGGCGAGGAGCCCGAGCCGGAGCGCATGGTGGCGCGGCTCGTCTGGGTGGAGCCCGAGCCGCCCCCGACGGTGACCTACGAGTTCCAGTTCGGCAAGCCGCGCAAGCGCGAGCGCGTGGACATCACCGCCATCCTCCAGGACAAGCAGTACGTCGACCTCAACAAGCTGCTCAAGGGCAACCGCGTGCTCGTGCGCGGGCGCTTCTGGGAATACAAGAAGGGCATTTCGTCCGTCGAGATTCGCGACGCGCTCCTCTTCCAGGAGCGGGACTGGGCGCGCGTCGGCACCCTCGTCGAGCCGATGGCCCTGGCCTCATGCCCCCTGGCCGTCAACGACTTGTCCGGCATCGCCCCCGTCCAGCCCGGCGCCTTCGGAAGCAAGGGACGCTGAACCGTCCCTCGTCGGAGCCTCGCCTCCGCGCGTCGGGACGGTGACGTCCTCCTTCGACATGCGCCTCACTGGTGTCGAAGCCCTGGCATGACGACTGCTTCGTCCCTCGCGCCCATGCCTGCGAGGGATGACATGAAGGTCGACACCGAGGCCCGTACCGAAAGCAGCGCTCCGACGCGGCAACGCCCTGACGGAGAACGGTTCCAGCGGGCCCTCCGGGAAGCCGCGCCGAAGAGGCCCGCGCCCCCCACGCCCAGGTCCGCCACACCCGACACCCGGCCCACGCGGACCGCGACGCTTCGCCCCCTGCCCGGCGCGGTGGGGCCCGGCACCGCGCGGACCACGTCGACCGTCCTCGCGACCTCCCGAGGCGCGCTGTCGACGCCCGAGCGCCTCACGGTGACGCGACAGGCGATGCACGCCGAGTCCTCCCGCCTGGGCAGCGTGCGCGGTGAAGCCCAGACGGCGAGCCAGGAGCGCACCGAGCACCGACTCACGGACCTCCTCTCGCGGGAGCTCGCTCGGGAGCCTCGCGCCCCTGCCCCTCCGAGCAGCCCCTGCGGCACGGAGCCCTCCGCCGCGTCGCGGGACTCCCACCGGACTTCCACGGCCGTGGAGGGAGTCGGTCCGGAGGGGAGGAGCTCGGCGACTGGAGGCGCGGCGAGGAGCGAGGCGGCGCCGACGTCCCGGGTCGACTCCGCGCTGGAGCTCATCGAGCGCATCGAGGTCTTCGTGAAGTCGCAGCGTCCCGCGCTGAGCCTCAGCGTCCGGGGGACACTCGACGCCACGGTGGAGGTGGAGCGGACGGGCCCTCGCGAGGTGCGGCTCCACCTCCAGGGACACCATGGTCCGGTGCCCACCGAGCAGGTCACCCGGCTGCGGGAGGCCCTGGAGGCACGCGGGCTGAAGCTCCACTCGCTGCGTGCTGGATGAGCGGGCACGAAACGGCGAAGGCCCTCTCGCCAGCAGCGGGCGGGAGGGCCTCCATGAGACGCACGGGCGCGACAGGCGCCAGCGGGCTACTTGCCGGGCGCGGTGTCCAGCATGGCGCGCTTGCCGTCCTTCTCCTTGTACTCCTCGGCCTCACCCAGCGGCGACTTCTTCTCCGCGATGTTCGGCCACTTGGTGGCGAAGTCCGCGTTCAGCGCCTTGTACTCCGACCACTTCCCGGGCAGCTCGGTCTCCGGGAAGATGGCCTTGGTGGGGCACACCGGCTCGCAGGCACCACAGTCGATGCACTCGTCGGGGTGGATGACCAGGAAGTTCGCACCCTCGTAGAAACAATTGACCGGGCAGACCTCGACACAGTCAGTGTACTTGCACTTGATGCAAGGGTCCGCGACGACGTAGGCCATGAAAGCTCTCCTCTAAATATCTTCAGCGCGTCCGTGGGCGCGCAGACTAATGGTTCGTTCCAGGGATGGCACCCTGAATTTGCGACACCTGTCCGACGCGTGTCGCTGTCAGCCGAGCAACCCCTGGGCCCGCAGCTGTTCGGCCACGAGGATGGACCCGCGCGCGGCCCCCATCTTGGTGTTGTGGGAGACGAGCACGTACTTGAAGCCGTTCTCCAGCACACCATCCTCGCGCACGCGGCCGACCGTCGTGGCCATGCCCCCGTGGGTCTCCCGGTCCAGCCTCGGCTGGGGACGGAAGGGGTCATCCATCACCTCAATCCAACGGACGGGCGAGGACGGCAGGTCCCTGGCCACCTCGGCGCCGCGCCACTCGCGCATCGCCTGGGTGACTTCGGCCACCGTGGCCTTGGTGCCGAGCGAGACGAAGACGGACTCGGTATGCCCCTCCAGCACCGCCACGCGGGTGCAGGTGCAGGACACCCGGACGTCGTGGGGGGTGAGGGCCGCGCCCCCCGCGTTCAGGACGCCGAGGATCTTCTTCGTCTCCACCTCGACCTTGTGCTCCTCCTTGGGGATGTAGGGGATGACGTTGTCGAGGATGTCCATGCCGATGACGCCCGGAGAGCGTCCGGCGCCGGACATGGCCTGCAGGCTGGTCATCAGCACGGCCTTCACCCCGAAGCGCTCGGCGAGGGGGGCCAGCGTGACGGCCAGGCCCGTCGTGGTGCAGTTGGGGCTGGGGACGATGAAGCCCTTCCAGCCCCGCTTGCGCTGCTGCTCACGCACGAGCGGCGCGTGCGCGGCGTTGACGGGGGGGATGAGGAGGGGGACGTCGTCGTCGTAGCGGAAGGCGCTGGCGGCGGAGAAGACGGGGATGTCCTTCGCCAGCCGGGGCTCCAGCTCCCGCGCCACGTCCGCCTCCACGGCGGAGAAGACGAGGTCGTAGTCCTTGGCCTGCAGCGCGTCGCCGCTGACGACCTGCATGCGGGCGATTTCGGGCGACAGCGGCTCGGAGACGAACCACGCCGTCATGCCGTTGGCCGTGCGCAGGGCGTCCCCGTAGGATTTACCCGCCGAGCGAGGCGACGCGGCCAGGCCGGTCAGCTCGATGAACGGGTGATTCCTGAGGGCCGCGATGAATTGCTGACCCGCGAGTCCGGTGGCGCCAACGAGGGCGGCACGAAGCTTGGCCATGGGGACGGTTCTCCAAGGGAGGAAGTCCGCCGCTCCATACACCCTTTGACGACGCACCGCATCCACCGAACCTCAGCGGGGCATCGCCACCTGGGCACGGCCTCGGCGCTCGGTGGGGTAGCCCCCCCGAATCCACGCGGAGAGTCCCCCGTCGAGGCACACCGCCTCCCGCCCGTGCATGCGCAAGAGTCGGCAGACCCGGCTGACATCGGACCCGTCGTGCGTGCCGCCACACAGGACGATGAGCTCGTCATCGGGGAGCATGCGGTGATCCCTGGCCACCTCCGAGGGGGACATCCTCAAGGCGCCAGGGATGTGCAGGTCATGGTGCTCCCATTCGGTGGGGGCGCGACAGTCGATGACGAGGATCTCATCATCACCCAGGCGCAGGTACAGCTCGGTACACAGGATGCTCGACTCCACGAGGACCTCCGCGGGGGGGCTCTCGGGGCTCAACCAGGGACTTCGCGGTCCTCTTCCATCCCGCCTGGTCGCCTGCCCCTCCCCCCGCGGACCCGTGCCCTAGAGGCCGATCTGTTTGGCGATGATCTCGTTCATCACCTCGCTGGCCCCGCCGCCAATGGGGCCCAGGCGGGCGTCGCGCCAGTGACGCTGGATGTCGTACTCCATCATGTAGCCGGCGCCCCCGTGGAGTTGGAGGCACTCGTCGGCGACGCGGCACGCCGTCTCGGTGGCCACCTTCTTCGCCATGGAGGTCTGCGCCACGGCCCACTCGCCCGCCGCGTGCAGCCGCAGCGCGTGGTAGGTGAGCTGGCGGGCACACTCGCGGGCGGTGAACAGGTCCGCCAGCTTGTGACGCACCACCTGGAGCTGGCTGAGCGACTGGCCGAAGGCGCGGCGCGACTTCACGTGCTCGACGACGCGCTCCAGCATGTCCTCCATGGCGCCCACCGCGCCCAGCGCGAGCGACAGCCGCTCCCACTGGAAGTTGCCCATGATCTGCGAGAAGCCCTGGTTCTCCACTCCGAGCAGGTTCTCCACGGGGATGCGGCAGTCCTCCATGAACAGCTCGGCGGTGTCCGAGGCCCGCCACCCCAGCTTCTTCAGCTTGCGGCTCACCGTGAAGCCGGGCGTGTCCTTCTCCACCACCAGCATGGACAGGCCCTTGTGCCCGGCCGAGGTGTCCGTCTTCACCGCCATGACGACGAAGTCCGCGCGCACGCCGTTGGTGATGTACGTCTTGGAGCCGTTGACGATGTAGTGCGCGCCGTCGCGCCGCGCCGTGGTGCGCAGGCCCGCGACGTCCGAGCCGGCGTCCGGCTCCGTGATTCCCAGTGCGCCAATCTTCTCGCCCCGAATCGCCGGGGCCAGCCAGCGGCGCTTCTGCTCCTCCGTGCCGAACAGGTGGAGCGGGCCGGTGGCGATGGTGAACTGCGCTCCCAGGCCCGCCGACACGCCGCCCGAGCCACACCGCCCCAGCTCCTCCAGCAGCACCGCCTCGTAGAGACAGCCGGCGTCCGTGCCTCCGAACTCCACGGGGTACTTCAACCCCAGGAAGCCCAGCTCCCCGAAGCGCGCGAAGAGCTCCCGGGGGAACTCCTCCGCCTCCTCCCAACCCGCGACGTGGGGGAGGATCTCCTTCTCCACCACCGCCCTGACGGTGCGGCGAAAAGCCTCGTGCTCTTCCTCGTACACCCCATGCCCATGCAGCATCTGGAAACCCCTCGGCCCGTTCGTTCGCGCGCAGCCCACCCACGGGCTCGCTTTGACGCGAATCGTACCGGCCGGAGCCGCCCGCCGCTTCCGTTGAATCCTTGACCGGGCCCAGCCGGGCTGCGTATAAACCCGGCCCCAAGCCGTTGGCGCCATAGCCAAGTGGTAAGGCAAAGGTCTGCAAAACCTTCATTCCCCGGTTCGAATCCGGGTGGCGCCTCACAAAGAAAAGGCCCGATGCGGAAGTCTCTCCGCATCGGGCCTTCTCTTTTTCAGCAAGCCTGGTGGCCCACCGGACAGGCGTGGGCCCGCTCGTTCAGCAGCCCATTTCCACCGCGCCGATGTCGGGAGCGCCGCCGCAGAACGGCAGCCCCACGTCGATGCCCTTGTCCACGGCCAGCAGGCCCGGACCGAAGCCGTCGCCCAGGTCCGCGGAGCCGCTGGCGGACGACGCATCCCCCGCCGTGCTCTTGAACTGCTCCACGCCCACCACCGCGCCGTTGCTCTTGAACTGACCGCTGGCGGCGAAGAGGTTGTTGCCCAGCTTCATGCCCGGCGCCTGGCCGCCCAGGTCCACGGAGATGGCGCCGTCCAGGATGTTGTTGCGCACCACCGGAGCCTGGGTGGGGCCGCCCGTGCCGTGGCCGATGATGAGGCCGGTGGACACGTTGGTGACGGTGTTGTTCACCACCACGGTGCCCTTGGAGTTCTCCAGGCGGATGCCCGTCCCCTCCCCGCCGCCCGCGTTGGTGATGTCGTGCACGCGGTTGCGGCGCACGACGATGCCGGAGGGCACCGGGCCCTCGTGGTTGCCACCGACGGAGATGCCCTTGGCGCCGTCGTAGATTTCGTTGTCCTCCACCATCACGTTGTTGGCGGAGTAGTGAATCACCACCACGTCGCCCTTGGCGGTGCTCGTCGGGCGGAACTGGTGCATGCGGTTGTTGCGGATGACCACGCCGTAGCAGGTCTTGATGTCCACCGCGTTCTCACGGTTGTTGTAGAAGTGGTTGTTCTCCACCAGCAGCCCGTTGGCGGGCGGCAGCGAGCTGAAGCCCTCGGGCCCCAGGCACTGCACGGAGTCACCCGAGTTGCTGTGGATGTCATTGTTGCGGACGGTGATGTCCTTGGACGTGGGCTGCACGACCACGCCGTGCGAGTCCTGGTTGCCCGTCGCCTTCAAGAAGTCGTGGATGTGGTTGTTCTCGATGATGGCGCCCGAGGCATTGTTGTAGGTCGTCACGCCCGCGCCGCCGCCGCCGTGGTGCAGCTCCGAGTTCGCCAGCGTGGAGCCGGTGACGTTGCCCTCGAAGGTGACGCCGAAGATGGGCTGGCGCTGAACGTCCAGCTCAAAGCCGTCGATGACCCAGTGGGGCTGACGCACCTGCACCATGGCCCCACTGCCAGCACCGGGGATGATGCGCGGGCTGCCCTCCCCCTGGAGGGTGATCTTGCCGCCCTCGGTGCCCGCCTTCGCGTTGGCGCCGATGATGACGCGCTCGGCGTAGGTGCCGGCCTGCACGCGGATGACCTCGCCGGGGCCCGCCAGGCTGACGGCCTTCGTAATCGTCTTCAGGGGCTGCGCGGCGCTGCCGTCTCCCGCGTCATTGCCCGAAGGACTCACCACCCACTCGCGGGTGAAGGACTTCTCGGACGCCTGCGACAGCGCGTTCGCCTGGATGCCCGGCTGGGGCGAAGGCGTGGCGATGTTGGAGTGGTCCGGGTGTGACGGCAGCGCGGCCACGGGGGTGTTGGGGACGGCCTGCACGCCGATGGGAGGCAGGCTGCCGGTCGCCGTCGAGGCACCGGGCGTCGAGGGAGTGGCTGGCGTCTGGGGCGCCGAGACACCGGGGATCTTCGGCGTCGGGATGAAGGCACCCAGGCCCGCTGCGTGAGCGGTCGAACCGAGCATGAGCAGGCTGGCGGCCAGGGCGGCCACGGGAGTCTTCAGCTTCAGGTAGTTGCCTTTGAAAATTCGCATGAGCAGGACGAACGCATTACGCGCCGCGTTCTATTCGCCACGTGACAAGCCCACCCGAACGGGCCACCGGGCGTCCGGTCCGTGACAGGCCCCGCCCCGGCGGGTACGGTGTCGCCCCCCGTGCGCACCGCCGTCCCGCTCCTGCTCTCCGCCGTGCTGCTCGCCTCCTGCGCGAGCCCCAAGCCTCCACCGCGCCTGTCGACTCCTTCCGTGGAGGCCCAGGCCGACGAGCGCCAGGACGCCGGGACGGATGCGGGCCCCCCGCCCTCCTCCGAGGACGGAGGAACGAGCGACGCGGGCGTGGACCCGAGTGCATCACCGGGCGCGCCAGCAGAAGACCCGCTCGCCCAGGGAATCCCAGGCCCCGGCGAGCTGAAGCGCCTGGACTTCCGGGGCGGAGAGCCTCGGCTCCCCATCCGCCTCATGGAGGGACGGCGCGAGGCGACCTTCTCTCCCCGAGGCCGGATGCGGATGCGCTTCGGCGGAGCGGTGGACAAGGTGCTGGACGCCGCGGCGGGGACGCGGTGGACGGTGCGCGTGACGCAGGGGACGCCGGCGGTGCTCTCCGCGCGCGTGCAGTTGAGCGAGCACCGGTTCGCGGACCGGGAGGGACTCGCCGCCGCGCAGGAGGAGTGGAGGGCCCGGGGCCTCGCGGTGCGCACGCAGGTGCTGGGCGGGGTGTACGGCATCGCCGGCAAGGTCATCGACAACCGGCGCTCACTGCTCCTGGTGGATGAGGTGCTCACGCCCGAGGAGGCCGCGACGCGACAGGCGGAGCTGCTGCGCCAGTTCGGCGCGAGGACCCTGCTCTTCGAAGAGGTCCGCACGCCCGCGCGCGCCATCCTCGAGGTGCGCGACGAGTCCGGCGCGGTGGTGGGCCTGGCGCAGGACAAGCTGGACGCGGACTCACCGGACGGCGCGGGCTTCGACGTGCGCCAGGTGGAGTTCGGCGTCGGCTACGACTTCCACGGCTTCGAGGACCGGACGTTCCGGGGCGCGCTCCAGTTCTCGGTGGACCGGCTGGGCCTGCTGGCGGTGGTGAACGTGGTGCCGCTCGAGGACCTGCTCAAGGGCCTGGTGCCCGCGGAGATCTTCGCCCGGGCCCACTCGGAGGCGCTCAAGGCCCAGGCCGTCACCGCGCGCGGCGAGGTGCTCGCGAAGGTGGGAATCAAGCACCTGGCGGACCCCTATCTGCTGTGCTCGGAGCAGCACTGCGCGGTGTACCGGGGGCGCACGGGCGAGGCGGCCAGCACGTCCGCGGCGGTGGAGGCCACCCGGGGCCAGGCCCTCTTCAGCGCGGACGGGCGGCTGGTGGACTCCGTCTACAGCGCGGTGTGCGGCGGCCACACCGAGGACAACGACATCGTCTGGGGCGGCCCGCCCGACCCGAGCCTGCGCGGACGCCCGGACCTCCTGGAGCCCTCGGGCAACACCCCTCCCCCTTCCCGCCTGGAGGCCTGGCTGGCCGCGCCCGACGTGAGGGCCGCCTGCCGGCTGTCCAGCTTCGCCCAGCCCAGCAAGTTCCGCTGGGAGAAGCGCTTCACGGCGGCCCAGGTGGACGCGCTCGTCACCCGGCTGGGGGTGGGACGCGTCCAGGCCATGAGCTTCCAGGAGCGGGGCGTGTCCGGCCGGGCCCGGGTGCTCGCGTTATCCGGGGACCTGGGGGCCACCCAGGTGCGTGGGGAGCTGAACATCCGCCGCCTTTTCGGGATGCTGAACAGCAGCATGGCGGTGGTGGAAGCCGAGCGGGACGCCGAGGGCCGACCCACCCACTGGCTTTTCCGTGGCGGCGGCTGGGGCCACGGAGTAGGGATGTGTCAGACGGGAGCCATCGGCCGAGCGGAAGCCGGGCAGCGCTACCAGGAAATCCTCCGTCACTACTTCAATGGTGCTGAAGTCGCCCCCATCTACTGACCTGAAGAGGGGGCGCGCCTGAGAACCAGTGCACGTCTCGTGAATGTCCTCCCCTGCCCAGGTGTTCCGCCGCGAACGGGACGGGACTAGGCAGCGGGCCCGGAGGTTTATCATCGCGCCGTGAGCACGGGTTCTTCTCCGACAGACTGGCGCCGCAAGCGGCGGCGAGCATCTCCCTGGCGAGTGGTCGCCGCGGTGCTGCTTGCCCTGCTGCTGCATGGCGCCTACCTGGCCGTCGTGCTCTTCACGGGAACGCTTCCCCCGACGGGCCGGGAGCGCAAGCCCGTCACCCGGCCCCCCACCTCCGTGGCCGTGAGGCCGTTGACGGAAGACCAGTGGGCGCGCAACCGGGGCAAGACGGACTCGAAGACGCAGACGACCCAGAAGCCCCGCGTCCAGGACAAGAAGCCCGAGGAGAAGAAGCCGGAGACCCGGCCCGACGGGCAGGTGGTGGACCTGGCCCCGGGCAACGAGCAGGAAGCGCCCGACGCGAAGTACCTGGCGGAGCACAACAACCGCGTGGACAAGGAGACGCGGGCCCGGGAGCAGACGCCCAACTACCGCAACGCCATGCCGCAGCGCACGGCGCCGCAGGAGCAGAAGGGCGCGGACGTGGCGCCGCAGGCGCCGCACATCGCCGGCAACAACGGGATGGGCAACGACGACCGGCCGCTCGCGGAGGGGGGGCAGAAGTTCGCCTTCGAAGTCCCGGACATCCACAAGAAGAACGAAGTGAAGGTGAAGACGGACCCGAACACGCCCGGCGGCGTGGCGGTGAACAACCAGAACGAGAGCGAAGAGCTGACGGGCAACGCGAAGCGGCTGCGAATCCAGCCGGGCACCGGGGGCGAGCAGGAAGGCTCCGCCGGGCGCGTGGGCTCGCCGGGCATCGCCGCGCTGATGCCGTCTCGCGCGGTGATGGACAAGGTGCTGGGCGCCGCGCCCAATGACCACCTGCGCGACGTGGATGAAGGCGACGGCACGCTGCTCAACTCGCGCGAGTGGAAGTACGCCAGCTTCTTCAACCGCGTGAAGCAGAGCGTGGGCATGCACTGGAACCCCAACGAGACGCTGCGCCGCAGGGACCCGACCGGGAACATGTTCACCGGGAAGGACCGGCACACGCTGTTGGAAATCACGCTGGACGAGAAGGGCCGCGTCACCCACATCGAGGTGGAGAAGAGCAGCGGCCTGGACTTCCTGGACATGGAGGCGGTGTCCTCGTTCCAGCGCGCGCAGCCCTTCCCCAACCCTCCGCCCGGGTTGTTGAGCGACGACTCGAAGGTGCGCTTCTCCTTCGGCTTCTTCCTGGAGATGGGGGGCGGCCCGCGCATGCGGTTGTTCCGCCAGCCCAACTGACGTTCGCTTCATCACGCGCGGCGTGAGAGGTCCTCGCCCCCGGGCGCCGTTCCCGTTACGGTGCCTCGCCTTGGACACGTCCTCCGCCGACAGAAGCGCCGCGCTCCAGCAGCGCAGCCAGCGCATCCGCTTCGTGCTGCTGGCCATCCTCGTGGCCAACTGGGTGGTGGCGGGCGCCAAGCTCCTCTTCGGCTTCCTCAGCCAGTCCGCCGCGGTGACGGCGGATGGACTGCACTCGTTCATCGACGGCGGCTCCAACGTGCTGGGCCTGGTCGCCATGGGCGTGGCCTCGCGGCCGGCGGACGAGGACCACCCCTACGGCCACGGCAAGTTCGAGGCGCTCGCGTCGCTGGGCATCGGCGCGATGATTGGCATCGGCATGCTGGAGCTGGGGCGCATGGCGCTCGACTCGCTGCTGTATGAGCGTCACTCGCAGGTGACGCCCGCCATGGCCGTCGTCATGGTGCTCACCCTCTGCGTCAACCTGGCGGTGACGCGCGTGGAGGGACACTACGGGCGCAAGTACCAGAGCAGCCTGCTGCTGGCGGACGCGAGCCACACGATGTCCGACGTCTACGTCACGCTGGCGGTGCTCGCGTCGCTGGGCCTGGTGGCGCTGGGCTATCCGAAGGCGGACGGCATCATCGCGCTGGGCGTCATGGTCTTCGTGGCGTGGGTGGCCTACGGCATCGTCCGGCAGGCGGTGGGCATCCTCTCCGACACGGCGAGGTTGGACCCGGCGCAGGTGGCGCAGCACACCGTGGGCGTGGCCGGCGTGCGCAGCTGCCGCGACGTGCGCAGCCGAGGCATGGAGGAGAGCGTCTACGTGGACCTCAAAATCGAGGTGGACCCGAACCTCACCACCGCCCAGGCCCACGAGGTGGCGGACCGCGTGGAGCGCACCCTCCACGCCGCGTATCCGCAGGTGGTGGACGTCGTCGTCCACGTGGAGCCCGAGCACGCGGGCACCTCCCGGGCACAGGGCGTCACGCCGCACGTGAGCTGAGGCGGTCCGCGCGAAAGACAAGGGCCGCCTCCCACGTGAGGGAGACGGCCCCGGGCTTCACCGAGCGCGTGCGGCCCGTCAGGCGACGGCGGGCTTGGTCTCCGGCGTCATGTAGTCCTCGATGGGCGGGCACGAGCACACGAGCTTGCGGTCACCGAGCACGTTGTTGAGACGGCCCACGGACGGCCAGAACTTGTTCTCACGCACCCACGGGGCCGGGAAGACAGCCAGCTCGCGCGAGTAGGGACGGTTCCACTCCGGATTCGTAATCGTGCGGACCGTGTGCGGCGCGTTCTTCAGGACGTTGTTGTCCTTCGGCATGCGCCCCTCCTCGATTTCGCGAATCTCCTGACGAATCGCAATCATCGCGTCGCAGAAGCGATCCAGCTCCGCGCGGGACTCGCTCTCCGTGGGCTCGATCATCAGCGTGCCCGCGACGGGGAACGACACCGTCGGCGCGTGGAAGCCGTAGTCCATCAGCCGCTTGGCCACGTCCTCGACCTCGACACCCGACGTCTTCTTCAGCGGGCGCAGGTCGACGATGCACTCGTGCGCCACCCTGCCCCGCTTGCCCCGGTACAGCACCGGGTAGTGGGGCTGCAGCCGCTCCGCGATGTAGTTGGCGTTGAGGATGGCCAGCTTCGTCGCCTTCGTCAGGCCCTCGCCGCCCATCATCGAGATGTACATCCAGGAGATGAGCAGGATGCTCGCGCTGCCCCACGGAGCCGCGGAGATGGCGCCAATGGCATCCGCTCCACCCGTCTGGATGACCGGGTGTCCCGGCAGGTGCTTCACCAGGTGGCTGGCCACGCAGATGGGGCCCATGCCCGGGCCACCACCACCGTGCGGGATGCAGAACGTCTTGTGCAGGTTGATGTGGCAGACATCCGCGCCCACCAGCCCGGGCGCCGTGAGGCCCACCTGCGCGTTGAGGTTCGCGCCGTCCATGTACACCTGACCGCCGCGCTCGTGGATGATGGAGCAGATCTCCTTGATCTCCTCCTCGAACACGCCGTGCGTGGACGGGTACGTCACCATCAGCGCGGCGAGCTTGTCCTTGTGCTCCTCCGCGCGGGCGCGCAAGTCACCCAGGTCGATGTTGCCATTCTCGTCGCACCTGGTGACGACGACCTTGTAGCCCGCCATGACGGCGGAGGCCGGGTTGGTGCCGTGCGCCGAGGACGGGATGAGGCACACGTCGCGGTGCCCCTGCCCTCGCGCCTGGTGGTACGCGCGGATGACGAGCAGGCCCGCGTACTCGCCCTGGCTGCCCGCGTTCGGCTGCAGCGAGCAGCCCGCGAAGCCCGTGATTTGCGAGAGCATCTGCTCCAGCTGCTCGAAGATGACCTTGTAGCCGGCCGCCTGCGACGTCGGAGCGAAGGGATGCAGCCGGCCGAACTGCGGCCACGTCACCGGAATCATCTCCGCGGTGGCGTTGAGCTTCATGGTGCAGCTGCCCAGCGGAATCATCGAGTGCGTCAGGGACAGGTCCTTCGCCTCGAGCCGCCGGATGTAGCGCAGCATCTCCGTCTCGGAGTGGTAGCTGTTGAAGACGGCGTGCGTGAGGAACGCGCTCGTGCGGCGCAGCTCCGGCACCACCGGCGTCTCCACGTTGGCGCCCACGTCGTCCAGCGACGGAGGCGCCGCCTTGCCCGCGCCCGTGGCGAAGGCCGTGAGGATGGCCTCCACGTCGGACACGCGGGACGTCTCGTCCAGCGACACGCCCAGCGTCTTGTCGTCGATGCGGCGGAAGTTCATCCGCGCCGACTCGGACGCCGCGAGCACCGCGCGCACCTGCGGCGTCGTCAGCTCCACGCGCAGCGTGTCGAAGTACTGCTCGTGCCGGACCTTCAGGCCCAGCTTCGCCAGGCCCCGCGCCAGCAGGACGGTGAGCCCGTGCACGCGCTCGGCGATGGCCTTCAGGCCCTGGGGCCCGTGGTAGACGGCGTACATGCTGGCGATGACGGCCAGCAGCACCTGCGCGGTGCAGATGTTGCTCGTCGCCTTCTCGCGGCGGATGTGCTGCTCGCGCGTCTGGAGCGCCATGCGCAGCGCGCGCCGGCCCTGCGCGTCCTCGGACACGCCGATGAGGCGGCCCGGCATCACGCGCGTGTACGCGTTCTTCGTCGCGAAGTAGCCCGCGTGCGGACCGCCGTACCCCATGGGCACGCCGAAGCGCTGCGCGCTGCCCACCGCCACGTCCGCGCCGAACTCGCCCGGGGGCGTCAGCAGCGTGAGGCTCAAGAGGTCCGCGGCGACGATGAGCAGACCGCCCGCCGCGTGCACCTTCTCGCCGAACGCGCGGTAGTCCAGCACCGCGCCGTCCGTGGCCGGGTACTGCACCAGCGCGCCCACGTACTTCTTCGCGGACAGGTCCACCGTGCGGTGGTCACCCACGACGACTTCCACGCCCAGCGGCTCGGCGCGCGTGCGCACCACGTCCACCGTCTGCGGGTGGCAGCCCTCGGAGACGAAGAAGGCGGCATTGGCGTCGTCGCCCTTCACGTGCAGCGCCAGCGACATCGCCTCGGCGGCGGCCGTGCCCTCGTCGAGCAGCGACGCGTTGGCGACCTCCAGGCCCGTCAGGTCCATCACCATCGTCTGGAAGTTGAGCAGCGCCTCCAGCCGACCCTGGGCGATCTCCGCCTGATAGGGCGTGTACTGGGTGTACCAGCCCGGGTTCTGGAAGATGTTGCGCAGGATGACGTTGGGCGTGTGCGTGTCGTGGTAGCCCATGCCGATGAAGGACCGGAACACCTGGTTCTTCGCGGCGATGGTCTCCAGCTGCGCGAGCAGGTCATGCTCCCCGCGCGCCGGCCCCAGCCGCAGCGGCTCCTTGGAGCGGATGGCCGGAGGCACGGTCTGGTCGATGAAGGCATCGAGCGAGTCCACGCCCAGCGCGGACAGCATCTGCTTCAGCTCCTGCTCATCCGGACCGATGTGCCGGCCGGCGAACGACTCCTGGTACTTCCAGTTCAGGGACATGGCGGTGGTGGCTCGCGTGCGACTCACGACGATGGAGTCGGAAAATTCGAGGACCGTCACTAACAACGGCCCTGCGGCGCTTCACTCTCAGGCGTTCTTGAGCAGGTCGCCGTAGGCGGTGGCGTCCAGGAGCTCGCTCAGCTGGCTGGTGTCCGAGAGTTCGATTTCGACGATCCACCCCGCACCGTACGCATCGGTGTTCAGCGTCTCCGGGGCGGTGGTGAGCGCGTCATTCACCTTCACGACCTTGCCTGTCACGGGCGAGTAGAGTTCGGAGACGGCCTTCACCGACTCGACGGTGCCGAACGCCTCGCCCTTGTCGATGGAGGAGCCCACCTTGGGCAGCTCCACGTAGACGACGTCGCCGAGCGTGGACTGGGCGTGGTGGGTGATGCCCACCACCACCTTGTTGCCGTCGACACGGGCCCACTCGTGCTCGTTGGTGTACTTGAGGTTACCGGGGATGTTCACGTCGGACATGGGGTGCTCCTCGAGAGGGCTGGAAGGAACTCAGGGCTTCTTGTGGAACGGGGTCTTCACCACCACGGCGGGGACGGCGCGACCACGAATCTCGACGTCGAAGGTGGAGCCTTCCGCCGCCAGCTCCGCGGGCACGTAGCCGATGCCGATGGGCTTCTTCACCGTCGGGCCCATGGTGCCGCTCGTCACCTCGCCCACCGGCTTGCCGTCCTTGTGGATGGGGTAGCCGTGACGGGGGATGCCCGCGCCGGTCAGCTCGAAGCCCACCAGCTTGCGCTTCACGCCCGCGGCCTTCTGCGCCACCAGCGCGTCCTTGCCGATGAAGCCCGCCTTGTCCAGCTTGACGATCCACCCCAGGCCTGCTTCCAGCGCGGTGTGCGTGTCGTCGATGTCATTGCCGTACAGCGCGTACTTCATCTCCGTGCGCAGGCTGTCGCGCGAGGCCAGGCCGCACGCCTTCACACCGTCCTGCTGGCCCTCGGTGAGCAGCGCGTTCCAGAGCGCCGCCGCGTCGCCCGGCGCGCAGTACAGCTCGAAGCCGTCCTCGCCCGTGTAGCCGGTGCGCGAGATGATGGCGCGCACGCCCGCCACCTCGCCCTCCGCGAAGCGGTAGGTGCCAATCTTGGATGTGTCCGTCTTCGTCAGCCGCTGCACCAGGCCGGCGGCCTTGGGGCCCTGCACGGCGATTTGAGCGAAGTCGTCACCCCGGTCCACGGGCGTGACACCGCGCGCATGCTCCTTCATCCACGCGAAGTCCTTGTCGCGGTTGCTCGCGTTGACGCAGATGAGGATGCGCTCGGGGCTGAAGCGGTAGGCGACGATGTCGTCGACGAAGCCCCCCTGCTCGTTGAGCAAGCCCGCATAGACGGCCTGCCCGTCAGCGATGCGAGCGAGGTCATTCGAGATGAGGGCGTTGACGGTCTCCAGCGCGCCGGGACCCGTGAACTCCACCTCGCCCATGTGCGACACGTCGAAGAGGCCAACGTGGTTGCGCACCGCCTCGTGCTCGGCGATGACGGAGGTGTACTGAACGGGCATGTCCCAGCCCGCGAAGTCGACCATCCGAGCGCCCAGCGCGCGGTGGGCGTCGTTGAGCGGCGTACGCCGGGCCATCGGCTTCTCCTGATGAAGGGGGGGGTGAAAACGGCGCGGACTATAGCCGCGCACCTTCGCCGATCAAGGCCAACGGGGACCGTCTACACTGGGTCCAACATGAAGATTCGTAATCGCTTGAATCCGTCCAACCCCTGCTTCTCCTTCGAGTTCTTCCCGCCGAAGACGGATGAAGGGGTGGCCAACCTGCTCAAGGCGCTGGAGGACCTGGCGCCCCTGGAGCCCGGGTTCGTCTCCGTGACGTATGGGGCGGGCGGCAGCACGCGCGACAGGACGGTGGAGCTCGTCACGCGCATCAAGGCGGAGACGGGCATCGAGGCCATGGCCCACCTGACGTGCGTTGGCCACTCGCGTCAGGAGCTGCGGGAGCTGCTCCAGCGCCTGGCGGACGCGAAGCTGGACAACGTCCTCGTCCTCCGGGGAGATCCGCCGCAGGGACAAAAGTCCTTCGTCACCGCCGAGGGCGGCTTCACCTACGCCTCGGAGCTGGTGCGATTCATCCGAGAAGAGGATTTCAACTTCTGCCTGGGGGGCGCGTGCTATCCGGAGGGCCACGTGGAGACGGCCTCCCGTGACGACGACTTGCGTCATCTGAAGGCGAAGGTCGACGCGGGGCTGGACTTCGTGGTGACGCAGCTCTTCTTCGACAACGCCTTCTACTTCGACTTCGTGGAGCGGGCCCGTCGCGCGGGCATCAACGTCCCCATCGTCCCCGGCATCATGCCCATCACCAACTTCGAGCAGGTGCAGCGCTTCACGCGGATGTGCGGCGCGACGGTGCCCATGCGCCTGGGCCTGCAGTTGGAGCGGGTGAAGGACCAGCCGGACGCGGTGGTGCAGCTGGGCGTGGCGCACGCCACGGTGCAGTGCATGGAGCTCCTGTCGCGCGGCGTGCCCGGCATCCACTTCTACACGCTCAACAAGTCCCCGGCGACGCGGATGATCGTGAGCGCATTGAGAGCCCGTACATGAGCGGTCCTGGCATCCAGCTTCCTCCCGATGACCCGCGCGCGAAGGTCATTGAAATCGTCCGCGCCCCGGCCTTCTTCCTGCTGTGCACGGGCGTGCTCAACGTCTTCTTCAACATCCTGGGCTTCGTGCTCGCCGCGCTGAACGTGACGTCGCCGTTCGCGGGCCCGGGCGGGGCACCCTTGGAGCTGTCGGTCTCGCTGGCGCTGATGCTGCTGGTGGGCATCCTCTGCGGCGTGCTGTCCGCGTGGGGGGCGCTGAGCGCGCTCAACCTCAAGGGCTACGGCCTGGCCACGGTGGGCGGCATCACCGCGCTGTACATCCTGTCCCCCGGCTGCGTCGTGGGCGTGCCGGTGGCCGTCTGGATGCTCTTCACGCTGCGCCGCGACGGCGTGCGCGAGGCCTTCCGGAGCTGACGGGCGGCGCTGACGGGCCCGCAGGAAAGGCCCGCGGCTGGAGGCGATGTTTCAGACAATAGACGGCCGCTTCCAGGGCACGAGCACCCTCGTCATCACCAAGCTGCTCTGAGCGCGCCTCACGACGGGCAGGCGACTCCGGCCACCGCGCGCACACGCGGCAGGGAGATAGTGAAGACACTGCCCTCCCCCTCGCGGCTCTCCACCCGCAGCGTCCCACCGTGCTGCCGCACGGTGCTGGAGACCACCGTCAGGCCCAGGCCGGTGCCGTGCTCCTTGGTGGTGAAGAGCGGGTCGAAGATGTGGTCCAGCACGCCCGCCGGAATCCCGCCGCCGTTGTCGGTGACGCGAATCTGGAACGCCCGGCCGACGCCCTCCTCCGCCGTCACTTCCACCAGACCCCCGCGTCCCAGGGGCATCGCCTCCATCGCGTTCTGCACCAGGTTGATGAGGACCTTGCGCAACATCTCGCGGTCCACCCAGGGAGGCTCGAGCGCCGCGGGCACGCGGTTCACCACGGACACGCCGTCGCGCGCGGGCACCACGTCGATGACCTCCTCCATCAGCCCGTGCAGCGAACACGGCTGGAGCACCAGCGGACGCTCCCGCACGAACTCCAGCATCTCCGACGTGAGGCTGGCGCAGACGCCCAGCTCCCGCTCGACGATGTCGAGGAAGCGCCGCAGCCGGGGGTCGTCCAGCGCCCCCTCCACGTTGCGCAGCCGGCGCACCACCGCCGCGTTCGCCGTGCGCGCCGCCGCCAGGGGATTGCGCAGCTCGTGGCTCACCGTCGCCGTCAGCTGTCCCACCGCGGCGAGCTTCTCCATGCGCGCCATCACCTCCTGGGTGTCCGCCAGCTCCCGGCCGCTTCGCTCCGTCGTCCGCTCGCGCTCCAGCTTCTCGCGCTCGTACGCGCGCTCCAGCCGCACCTGTCGCTCCGCCACGCTCCGCATCTCCCGCGCCACGCCCCGGCACGCGAGCACCAGCACCCCATCCACCAACCCCACCCAGAACGCCAGCTCCAGCACGCTCCACGCCGGCGCGCCGGAGAACGTGGCGCCCGGCGCTGGCCAGCCCATCCCTCGCAGCACGTGCGCGAGCACCGCCGTCACCCCCGCCGTCAGCAGCACCCGGGAGTCACGGTAGAAGCTCAGGAGCGCCAGCGAGCCGAAGACATGGAAGTGCGTCTCCAGCCGCGCGCCCGACAGGTGCACGAGCAGCACGGACCACAGCACCTGCGTCACCGCCATCACCTGCCGCGTCACCACCGCGCCCGGCCGCAGCAACGCCAGCGTCACTGGGATGATGCACAGCGGCCCGCCCAGCAGCAGCGCCACCCACAGCGGCTCCGGACCGGGATGCATCCGCCAATCCCAGGGATGCGCGGACGTCACCACCGCCGCGAGCGCGAGCGCGAAGACCCACTGGCCCACCATCAACCAGATGCACAGCCCATCCGCTCGCCTTCGCACCGCGCCCAGGTACTCCGACAACAACCACCGCACGCGCGACTCCAGCGCCGCGTCCAGCGGTCTGGACTCCTGTCGTCCGGGCTCCGTCACCGGCGGCAGGGAACGAAAGGCGTCCCGCGTGCCCGCATGACTCACCAGCGCCCGTCCCGCGAGCGCACCCACTTCATGTTTGTTCGACATCCTCAGGCTCACCCCGGCCGCGCTGGCCCCTCAGGATTCGCCCCATACTAACGCGACACGCAGATCCAGCAATGCAGTTCTTTCAGCTTAGGCTGGTTGTGGTGCCGCCAACACCCGCTCCCCACCCGAGGGAGGAGGCGCGCCTGGGCCCCGCAATGGCTGGCGTTGTACCTAGGTACAATTCCAAAGCCAGACGTCACGACATCCAGTCAATCCGGCTTTGAATCGAGTTGCAGGAAAGCACCCTGGGCATATCATTCGCGGGGTGGTGATGGCGGAGGACGCGGCCCACGCAGGCCGGAGCCTGCTCTGGCCCGGGCGGGTGGACTCCCCGAAGGCTGGCGTTGGATTGAAGGCCTCGCTCCGCCCCCGGGGGGGTGGGCGGAGCGAGGCCCGCGGTATCCCGTCACCGTGAGGCGTGCACCAGCAGCTTGCGCAGCAGGGGCTCCAGCAGCTCGCGGCCGCGGAGCGCCGAGCGCCACCGCTCCGGAATGGCCCGCGCGCCCAGCATGACTCCGGCGATGCCGCCCGCCACCGCCGCCGTGGTGTCCGTGTCGTGGCCCAGCCGCACCGCCGCGCGCACCACGTGCTCGTAGCCGTAGTCACTCGCCACGCAGTCCCGCGCCGAGCGGAGGCAGTCCACCACGTACCCGGAGCCATGCCCCGGCGTGTCCTCGGCGCCGAGCGGGAGGACGGCGTCGTCCAGTTCGGTGCGGGCCTCGGTGCCCTCCGGGTACAGCGCGCGGAAGGCCGCGAGCGCGTCGTCCCAGGGCCGGGCGGAGCCCTCCAGCGCGCGACGGGCCCAGAGGCAATACAGCGCGCAGCACACCCGCGAGCGCAGGTGGCCGTGCGTCACCAGGGACTGGAGCATGGCGTCCGACGCGAGCTCCGCGTCGCTCCCGCGATGCCACAACGCCAGCGGCAGCACGCGCATCAGGGAGCCATTCCCGTTGTCCCGCTGCTCCGAGGGCCCGGAGCTGGTGCCGGGCACACCGGCGCGGAACATGGCCAGGGCCCGGTCTGTCTGGATGCCCACATCGAAGACCTGTCCATCCACGGCGAGGTAGCCCCACTCCCGCCAGTTCACCAGGCGCCGGCCCAGGTCCTCCAGGTCCAACCGCCCCTGGTAGAGCAGCGAGTCCAGCAGGCACAGCGCATGCGCGCCGTCGTCGGACCAGGTGCCCGGCGGCACGCCAGGGTGGGAGCGCTCGAAGCCCGCGGGGGGCTCGAACTCAATCGCGCCCGCCGGGGGAATCCCCTCCGGCGCGTGGAACTCGTAGGGCACGCCCAGCGCGTCTCCCACCAGCAGCCCCAGCAGCCCGCCCTCGATTCGCTCCTCGCGCGTCACCATGGTCCAACCCCCTGGGGCCCTCGTCGAAACGTCGGATGACGGACGCTCGCGCTCGCGCCCGCCCGACGTCAAGCCGGTACGCCCCGCGCGGCAAGGCCCCGGCCGGGAGCAGGCGTGCGACGGCCCCCCTGACCGAGCGCGCCTCCAGGGCGATGTTCCCTCCTCAAGAGGTCCGCACCTTCGTCCCCTGAAGAGTCGTTCGCTCCGGAGCCCCCGGCGCCATGCAGGCGATGAGCGACTCCCCGCACCGGGCCAACTGGTGCCGAACACCGGAGGAGGCATTCGCATGGCTTTCAATCTCATCGACATGGTGCGTGAGCGTTTCACGGGCAACGTGATTCAGCAGATGGGTTCGGCGATGGGCGAGGACCCCAGCACACTGGGCAAGGCCCTCCCTGGCGTCATCGCCACGGTGGGCGGGAGCGTGGTGGAGCGAGGCTCCACGGAAGCAGGCGCCCAGCGGCTGATGTCCCAGCTCAACGAAGGCGGCTACACGGGGCCCAACGCGGGCAATGAGGAGATCCTCTCCGCCGACACCGAGGAGCGCGGCCAGGGCATGCTCAATGGCCTGTTCGGAGACAAGCTGGGCACCATCACCAGCGCGCTCGGTCGCTCGGGCGGGTTCAGCAACAGCAAGTCCGCGGGCGGGATGATGGCGCTGGTGGCGCCCATGATCATGAGCGTCATCGGCAAGCACGTGCGCGACAACCGCCTGGGCGCGGCGGGGCTGGGACAGCTCCTCGGCGGCCAGAAGTCGCTGCTGTCGGCCGCGCTTCCCGCGGGGCTGGGCAGCATCCTGGGCATGGGCGGCGCCGCGGCGGTGGGGCCTCGCGTCGTCGAGGAGGTCCACGAGACGCGCGCCGTCCCCACCGTGGAGACGGTGCGGCGTCAGCAGCCCATTGAACGCGCGCCGGTGCACCACGCGGAGCCCAAGAAGAAGAACCTGTCCTGGGTCATCCCCGTGGCGCTGCTCGCGCTCCTGGCCGGTTGGTTCCTCACGCGAGGGCGGCGCAGCGAGCCTCGACGTGAGCAAGCGGCCGTCACCCAGCCGGCGAGGCCCCAGGCACAGCCACAGCAGCGCCCGGTGGACACAGGCGTGGGCGGCGCCGGCACCGCGGGCACCACGCCGCCCATGGCCCGGGATGCGCAGACCATGCGTCAGGCCATCGACAGTGGCGCGCGCAGCTTCATCCTCGCCGGCGTGGCCTTCGAGGAAGGCTCCGCGACGCTGACGCCGCAGAGCGACGCGAGCGTCGGGCAGCTGGCCTCCGTGCTGCGTGAGAAGCCCAACTCCCGCGTGCGCATCGCCGGCCACACGGACGCCACGGGCGACGTGAACGTCAACCGCCAGCTCGCGCAGCGCCGCGCCGAGGCGGTGCGCTCCGCCCTCGTCGAGGACGGCATCTCCGCCAATCGCGTGGACGTGGCCGCCGTGGGCTCCGAGCAGCCCGTGGCGCCCAACAACACCCAGCAGGGCCGCGACATGAACCGCGGCATCGAGGTCCAGGTCCTCAGTCGCTGAAGTCCACCGGACGCGCCCGACACACCTGGCGCGTCACCCTGAACGAGGACAGCCCGGGCCCCCGCGTGCGCAGTGTCACGCGGGGGCCCGCTGCGTCGAGCAGGCACCGCCACGGGTTGCGTGGCCTCCCACCTGGCGCGGAGCCTTCACGAGGCCGCGCCTCATCGCGCTGTCCGCCGCCGCCCACACACGTCGACACGCGGTGCGTGGCTGGAGGAGCGTGCCGCACCGCGCCGTCGCCCGCATGGGCTCGCCCGCAATCATCAACTCATTGACTCAGGCAATGATTTCATCAACGCTGACAGGGGACTGGAACGCTCGGAAACCGCCACATCGAGAGGCGCTGTCGAATCGTGCTGTGAATTGGCCATCACCTCCCGGCTCGACTGGGACACGTCGCCCGTCCCGGCTCCTCGTCTGGAAGGGACCGCAACTGTCCCGGTCGAGACAGCACACACCGACCGGCGTCGCATCCTGCCGGGCTTTCCAGGCTACTCGGTTTGGCTCACTTTCAGGGGCGAGTCCGGACGCACCACGCCTCCGCGCTCGAACTTCCAAGTCAGGGGGGAGTCCATGACAGTGATTGCGTTCCGGAGCCGGGAAAGGGAAGTCCTGGACCCTGGCTGCGAGTTGGAACGGCGACTGGGACTGGCGGCGAGCGAGGACCGGGCCCGGGGGATGTTCTTCCTGGGGGTGCTGGATGTGGTGCGCCGGGAGTCGGGCGAGACGGCGGCGGCGAGATGCCTGGCGGCCTCCGGCGAGCGACGCTTCGTGCCCTTCTTCCTCTATCCCGTCAGCGCCTTCCTGCGGATGTCCTTCGCGGCGGCGGAGGTGCTCGCCCCCAGGCTGGGCGGCTTCGAGACGGCGATGCGAATCATTGGCGCCCAGGCGACCCATGACTTCCTCGACTCGGTGGTGGGCCGCAGCTTCTTGATGCTCGCCGCGGGAGACCCTCGGCGCCTCATCAACAACCTGCCCTCCGGCTATCGCACCGCTGTCACCTACGGCGAGCGCCATGTCACGTGGACGAGCGCCCACGAGGGCTGCATCAACGTGTTCAGGGACTTCATGCCCCACACCTACCATGAGGGGGTGTTGCTGGCGGTGCTGCAGGCGGTGGGGACGCGCGTGGCGAGAGTCCGCGGGCGCCCCTTGAGCCTGCTCGACTGCGAATACGTCATGTCCTGGGCGTAGGAAACGCCGTCGTTCCGTCATCCGCCCCGGCGGATGTGAAGTGGCGTTCAACTCCCTGGCGGGGAGGCGTGGGTTTCCCCGCCAAGGGGCGTACCACCAAGACATGGACGAGAGCACGCGCGGGGACATGGACATGGAGACGGGCGAGGAGCGCGGCGGGGTGGACCCCCTCACGGAGCTCGCACGGAGACTGGCGTTGACCACCCCGAGCGACAAGACGCGGGGCATGTTCTTCCTGGGCGTGCTGGAAGCGGTCCGCCGCGTGGCGGGAGAGGCGGCGCGGACGCGGTGCTTCAGGGCGTCGAAGGAGCGGCGCTTCGTCCCCTTCTTCCTCTACCCCGTCAATGACTTCCTCCGCCTGACTTACTGCGCCGCCGGCCTGCTCGCGCCGCGACTCGGCGGGTTCGACGCCGCCCTGCGGTCGATGGGTGAGCAGGCCACGCGGGACTTCCTGGCGTCGGCGCTGGGCAAGACACTGCTGACGGCTGCGGGAGGCTCACCGCGCCGGCTGGTGGACCACCTGCCCTGGGGCTACTCCGCGTCCGTCAGCTATGGAGAGCGGCACGTGTCGTGGGCGAGCGAGCGCGAGGGCTGCCTCCACATGCGGCGCGACTTCATGCCGCCCCCGTACCATGAGGGGGTGCTGCTCGCCGTGCTGCGGACCCTCGGCGCCGCGAACGTGCGCGTCGAGGGCCATGAGCGGCAGTTGCTGGACTGCGACTACGCGGTGGCGTGGGAGTGAGCCACGCCGTCCCGCGTCACTCGTTCTGGCTGATGTAGTGGATGACCGCGGCGTAGAACTCCAGCTCGTTGAAGAGGTCCGGCCCGAAGCCCACGACGTCCAGGTGGTCCTGGTCGATGACGCTGGACATCGACGTCATCTGCGCGGCGCCGGGAGCGTTGAGGTCCGTCACGGGGCCCACCGAGCCGTCCACGGTGACGGTGTCCAACCCGAGCAGCGCCTGGCTGTAGCGGAGCCTGGGCCCCATCTGCTGGGAGTTGATGCCCACCACGCCGTCGTCGTCGCGCTCGTTGCGCACGCCGTCGCCCTGCCCCGCCGCGCCGTCGTTGTCGCAGTCGTCGACGCAGTACCCATCTCCGTCGATGTCATAGAACCCCAAGCGCAGCAGGAAGAACGCGGGATTCACTTCCAGCCCGGCCTGCGCGGTGAGCAGGGACGCGTAGTGGGACGCATAGCGCGAGTCCATGGGGTTGGCCGTGTTGAAGGCCTTCGCGCCGGTGACCACGCCGTCCGTGGAGTCCGCGTCGTCGTAGATGAGCTGCTTGACGGCGGCGTAGGCGTCATTGCCCGCCTCGTAGATGATGTTGCCGTAGATGGCCGCCAGCGCGGCGGGCACGGACGTCACCCCGGGCCCCAGGTCCAGCACGTACTTCGCCACCGGCGAGCCCCGGTGGGGTGAGGACACGCTCACGATGACGTCCACCACGGCACGGCCCCGCCGCTCGAAGAGCACCTTGGCCGCCTTGCGCGCATCCATGCCGCCCTGCGAGTGGCCGACGATGTTCGCCCGCGTCGCCCCCGTGGTCGCCAGGACACTCTCGATATCGGACGCCAGGTCCAACCCGCGCACCTCCGAGGAGTGGAAGGCCTGCACCTGCGCGCCAAACGCCCGCTGCCCGGCATTGAGGTAGGGGTTGCAGCTCAGCTCCAGGAACTCGTCACACGCATCCCCCACGAAGTTGCCCAGCTCGTCTCCGAAATAATCCAAGCCCAGCAGGTCGTCGTAGCCGCTCAGGCCGTGCGCGAACACCACCGGGTGGAGCGTGCGCTGCGCCCGCTGTGCCCAGGCGACATCTCCCCCCAGCACGCAGGCGAAGACGAGCGCCAACCCTGTCTGAATCCCTCTCATGTCTCACACTCCACGCCCACGTCAGCTCGCATGGGCACTCAGCGCCGCTGCGGGCAAGTCGGCCACCCGCACGGCTCGTGTCCGGCTCTTTCGGGCCAGCACCCACCGGCGAACAAGGAGCGGTGCGAGAACCCCAGGCGGTCAGGCCCGGCGGAGGACTCGCCAGAGGGCGTCTGCCTTTCCTAGCGAAAGAGCGGACGCGAAGAGGCGGCCAATCATCGGAGCGTCGTGAAACACACACGCCCTCTGTATATTGCCGTGACACCGTCCCCGCCCAAACCCATCAATGGGAGGAAAGGACAATACATCGGGACGGTGCCGCGGACCCTCGGCGACAGGAACGTGCGCGCCAAGGGTCATGAGCGACAGTTGCTGGACTTGCGACTACGCGGTGGCGAGGGAGTGAGCCACCCTGTCCCGCGTCACTCGTTCTGGCTGATGTAGTGGATGAGGGCCGAGTAGAACTTGCGCTCGTTGAAGAGGTCCGGGCCGAAGCCCACGACATCCAGGTGGTCCTGGTCGATGACGCTGGACATCGACGTCATCTGCTCGGAGCCTGGCGCGTTCAGGTTGGTGACGGGGTCGACAGACGTGTCCCTGACGATGGTGTCCATCCTGAGCGAAGAGGTGACGGGGGTGTAGCGCAGGCGCGGCCCCATCTGCTGGGAGTTGATGCCCACCACGCCGTCGTCGTCGCGCTCGGCGCGGATGCCGTCGCCCCGCCCCGCGGCACCGTCGTTGTCGCAGTCATCCACGCAGTAGCCATCACCGTCGATGTCGACGAACAGCTGCTGAACCGCCAGGAAGGAGGGGTTGAGGTTCAGCCCCCACTGCGCGGTCATCAGCGACGCATGGTGGGAGGCATAGCGCGCGTCCATGGGGTTGGCCGCGTTGAATGCCTTCGCACCCGTGGTGACTCCGTCGTTGGGGTCATAGTCGTCGTAGACCAGCTGCTTGACGGCGGCGATGGGGTCGCTGTCCTCGTCGTAGACCGCGTCCCCGTAGATCTTCGCCAGGAAGTCGGCCAGGTCCGTGACGGTAGGCCCCGTGTCGAGCACGAACTTGGCCACGGGTGAACCCCGGAGTGGAGAGGAGACGCTCACCATGACGTCCACCACGGCGCGGCGCTTGCGCGTGTAGAGCGTGCGCGCGGCCTTGAGCGCGTCACTGCCCCCCTGGGAATGACCGATGAGGTTCACCCGCGTCGCGCCGGTGGTCGCCAGCACGCCCTCAATCTCATCCGCCAGCTGCAGTCCGCGCACCTCCGAGGACTGGAAGGGCGTGACCTGCGCGCTGTAGGCCCGCTGAGCGGCGTTCAGGTCGGGTCCGGCCCATGGAAACCAGGCAGGCACTCGCCGACGGACAAGGTGCGACGCGAGACAGACAGGCATTGATGGAGGACTCGCCGGAGAGCCCGCCCTAGTTAGTCACGAGCGGACGCGCGTGAGCCCTCGAAGCAGGGAGCGTCTCGAAACACACACGCCATCTGTGTATTGCAGCGACTCCCTGTCAGCCAAAGTCTGTCAATGGGAGGAAGGGACAACACTCCGGATGGCGGCCTCGAGCGTGTTGCGGATGAGCATGGCAATGGTCATCGGCCCCACCCCGCCGGGCACCGGGGTGATGAACGACGCACGCTCGGAGGCGGCGGCGAACTCCACGTCCCCCACCAGCTTGTTGTCCTCTTCCTTGCGGTTCATCCCCACGTCGATGACCACCGCGCCGGGCTTTATCCACGCGCCCTTCACCAGCTCGCGCACGCCCACCGCCACGACAAGGATGTCCGCCCGCGATACTTCGGCCGGCAGGTCGCTCTTGCTGTGGCAGAGGGTGACGGTGGCGTTGCGCTGCAGGAGCATCAGCGCCATGGGCTTGCCGACGATGTTGCTGCGGCCCACGACGACGGCGTTCTTGCCGGACGGCTCACAGCCAATCTCCTCCAACAGCCGCATGACGCCCAGCGGCGTGCACGCCCGGGTCGCCGCGCGGCCCAACAGCAGGCTGCCCGCGTTCATCGGGTGGAAGCCGTCCGCGTCCTTCTCCGGCCTCACGGCGGAGATGATGACGTCCGCGTCGATGTGCCGGGGCAGCGGCAGTTGCACCAGGATGCCGTGCACCGTGGGGTCCTCATTGAGCCGGTGCACCAGGGCGAGCAGCTCCTCCTGGGACACCGTGGAGTCCCGGTGGTGCTCCCAGGAGTGGAAGCCCACCTCCTCGGCGGCCTTCTTCTTTCCGGTGACGTACGTCTTCGACGCGGGGTCCTCTCCTACCCGCACCACGGCGAGGCCGGGGACGAGGCCCCGCTCCGCCTTGAGCCGGTCCACCTCCGCCTTCACCTCGGCTCGTACCCGCGCCGCCACTGCCTTGCCGTCAATCAACTGGGCCATAGCGCGGCCCACTCTATGAGAGACTCCCCACCCGGCAGGGAGGGAAACCGCGGCCATGGGCTCAGGAAAAGTGCTCGGGGTGATGATAGGTCTCTGTGTCGGGCTGCTCATCGGCAGCCCGTGGGCCATTGTCCTGCTCGGGGCAGTGGGCGGCTTCGTCGGGCACCGCTTCGACGAGATGAACGCGCTGCCGGCCGAGTCTCCCGACGCGCTCGCCGACTTCCCCCCGCTCTCACCCTCCGCCTTCGTCGGACGCGGCGGGCCGCGCGATGCCGCCTCCGTCCAGGAGGAGGCCGACGCGCACCTGACGCGCAGCCTCTGCGCCCTCTTCGTGGAGGTCGCCCGCGCCGACGGTGAGGTGCGCCGCGAGGAGGTCCGCGAAATCCGCCGCTACTTCGAGGAGGTCCTCAAGTACGGCCCGGATTCGCTGGAGTTCGTCCGGGGGCGCCTCAAGGACTTCATCGCCGTGCCGCCGAACCTGGATGACGCCGTGGCCGCCTGCCAGGAGGCCATGCCGTCCAGCGAGCGGCGGCGGCTGTTGGACGCGCTCTTTGAACTATCGCTCGTGGACGGCGCCCTCCAGCGCTCCGAGCGGGAGATTCTCAGCCGGGTGGGCGACGGCCTGGAGCTGTCCCCCGAGGAGCAGCACGCCATCGCCGCGCTCCACCTGGGTGACAGCTCGGCGCACTACGAGGCGCTCGGGCTGACGCCAGACGCGACGGACTCCGAGGTGAAGAGCGCCTTCCGGCGGCTCGCCGCGGAGCTGCACCCGGACAAGCATGCCCACCTGAAGGGCGAGGACGCCGACGAGGTGGCCCGCCGCTTCCAGGATGTCCGCGACGCCTACGAGGAAATCCGGCGCCTGCGCGGGATGTAGCCCCGGGTTACATCCCGCCATCGCCCACGACGAGGTCTTCTCCCGCCATGAGCTCGCAGAAAAAATCCCCCCCGAAGAAGAAGGACGAGGCGTTCCACAACAACCCCTTCAAGGGCGCCATCAAGTCCCTCCAGGAGCAGGAGAAGAAGGAGGCCCAGGCCCGCGCCGCCGCCGCGGAGGCCCAGAAGCGCAAGCCGGCGCAAGCCCCCGCGCGCCCCACCCAGGCGAAGCCCGTCCGCGAGAGCGCCGAGGACGACGCCGCCCTCTTCTATTCCGCCATGGACGGCGTGGCCCAAATCACCCACCGGGGCGAGCCGCCCAAGTCGAACCCGCGCCTGCCGGAGCTCATCGACGAGAACGCGGAGGCGCTCGCGCAGCTCTCCGAGCTGGTCGCCGGCCAGGGAGACTTCGACATCTCCTCCGGCGCGGACGAGTTCCTCGAAGGCACCAGCCCGGGTGTGGACCGCAACCTGCTTCGCGCCCTGCGCCGGGGTGACTTCTCCATCCAGGGTCAGTTGGATTTGCACGGCATGACGCAGGCCGAGGCGAAGGCGGCGCTGGAGCGTTTCCTCGCCGACAGCCGGCGCGCCCGTCACCGGTGCGTGCTCATCGTCCACGGACGCGGTTTGCACTCCAAGGACCAGATGCCGGTGCTGAAGGAGCTGATGAAGTCGTGGTTGTCACAGAAGCGCATTGGAGGACTGCTGCTGGCGTTCGCCACCGCACGTCCGCAAGACGGAGGAACGGGGGCGGTCTACGTCCTGCTGAGACGGTGACGGCGGTATCCTTTACGTGTGCCCGGCACTGTGCATACATACCGCCATGGCACGCGAACTGATCGACCTCCACATCCACGTGGGCGGCTCGGTGGCCCCCCACATCCTCTGGTCCATCGCCCATCAGCAAGGCTTCAAGCTCCCGGTCAAGACGTACTTCGACTTCGTGGAGCTCATCACCTCCCGTCCGGGCAAGGTGGGGAGCCTGGACGACTACCTGAAGATCCTCCACACCTGGACGGAGAAGATTCAGTCGTCGCCCAGCGCGATTGAGCGCTCCGTCTACGAAATCATCGGCAAGGAGTACCGGGGCAGCCGGGTGACGCAGATCGAGCTGCGCTTCAACCCCATGAAGCGCAACCTCCACTCCGAGCTGGACCTGGACCACATCATCCACGCGGCGCTGCGGGGCATGGACCGCGCGGTGCTCGAGTACGGCGTGAAGGTGGGCTTCATCTTCTGCCTGGCCCGCGAGTTCGACCACCGGCTCAACAGCATCCTGGTGGACAAGGCCATCAAGTACCGCACGCGCGGCGTGTACGGCATCGACCTGGCCGGCACGGAGACCAACGCCATGGAGCTCAAGCCGGAGGTCGTGGCGCAGTACGAGGACCTCTTCGGCCGGGCTCGGCGCGCGGGCCTGAAGTGCACGGTGCACACCGGCGAGACGCGCGGCACGGGCGCCGAGGGCGTCATGTCCGTGGTGGAGAAGCTCAAGCCGCACCGCATCGGCCATGGCATCCGCGCGGCCTATGACGAGGCGGCGATGAAGGTGCTCCGCGAGAACGACATCGTCCTGGAGCTGTGCCCGACGTCCAACCTGCACACCAAGGCGGTGGAGGGCGTGGAGGAGCTGCGCCACATCATCCGCACCTTCTGGGACCGCAAGGTGAAGTTCACCATCAACACCGACGGTCCTTACCTGCTCGAGACGGACATGCGCCGGGAAATCGAGCTGGTGGAGAACAACGGCATCCTCACGCCGGAGCAGGTGGACCAGACGCTCGCCTGGGCCCGCCAGGCGTCGTTCATCCCCGCCTGAGCCCGCGCGCATGTACGGACTGACTCGCTCGCTGCTCTTCCGGCTCCCGGCGGAGCCCGCGCACCGGCTGGGCCTCTTTGGCCTGCGGGAGCTGGGGCACTCCCAGGAGCTGTGCCAGTCCCTGCGGGCACGGGCCCTCCGGGGCGTCACCGAAGCGCTGGCCGTGGAGGTGGCGGGCCTGCGCTTCGCCCACCCCGTGGCCCTGGCCGCGGGTCTGGACAAGGACGCGGAGGCGGTGGACGGCCTGTTCGCCTGCGGCTTCTCCGCCGTGGAGATTGGCACCGTCACGCCCCGCCCCCAGCCCGGCAACCCGACGCCCCGCCTGTTCCGCCTGCCGGAGCACCAGGCCGTCATCAACCGCATGGGCTTCAACAACCACGGCGCCGCCGTGGCCGCGGCCCACCTGCGTCAGCGCGCCTGGCACCCCGGGCCGCTGGGCATCAACGTGGGCAAGAACAAGGACACGCCGCTGGAGCAGGCGGTGGAGGACTACGTGGCGTGCGTGGACGCGCTCGCGCCCCTGGGTGACTACGTGGTGGTCAACGCCTCGTCGCCCAACACGCCGGGCCTGCGCAAGCTCCAGGAGCCCGAGCAACTCTCCGCGCTCCTGGGCGCCGTGCAGGAGCGGCTGGCCGCCGTGGCCCCGGGCAAGCCGCTGTTCCTCAAGATTGCCCCGGACCTGACGCCCGAGGCCGTGGACGAAGTCGTGGACGTGGCGCGCGCCCGGAAGCTCGCGGGCCTCGTCGCCACCAACACCACGGTGGCGCGGCCCTTCGAGCATCCGCTCGCGAAGGAGGCCGGCGGCCTGTCCGGCGCCCCCGTGCGAGAGGCCGCCAACGCCGTCATCCGGCGCGCGTACCTGCGCTCGGGCGGAGCGCTGCCGATCATCGGGGCGGGCGGCGTCTTCAGCGCGCAGGACGTCTACGAGAAGCTGCGCGCGGGAGCGTCCGTGGTGCAGGTCTACACGGGCTTCATCTACGAGGGGCCCGGCATGGTGCGCCGCATCCTCCCCGCCCTGGCCGCCCTGCTCGCACGAGACGGCTTCACGAGCGCCTCGCAGGCCATTGGCGCGGAGCACCGGAGCGCCGGGACGCCCGCTCCCTGAAGGCCAGAGCCGCCCTGTGAGCGGCTCGTCGGTCGGGGGAAGCTCGCGGGGGCCTCGCGTCTCGCGCCACCGGAAGGTGGGGACGCAAAGCGGACTGAGAAAAAAGTGAGCGCTCGCCGGCGCCTTGGAGTTTCACCGGCGAGCGCCCCGGGCCGCCTGACTGGGAGGCGGCCTCGAAAGCTATTCCTGGAGGGTCAGCGAGCCACTGACGGTGCTCACTTCCACCTCGTGGGTGCCCGCGCCGTAGGTCTTCTTCTTCGACCCCAGGGCCACGCTGCTCCCGTTGAAACTACCCCCCACAGAGCTGAATTCCACCCGCGCGTCCGCTCGCTCCGGCAGCTTCAGCCGGACGTTGCCCGACACCGTCGAGACTTCGGTGTCCTCGAGCTTCTTGGGAGCCAGTACCACCTCTCCCTCAACGGTACTCACCGACAAACGTCGCTCCGAGCCGTTCACTTCCACACGGCCGTTCACCGCGGCGTGCTGCTGAGGCCCCGTCACCCCCTTCACCACCACCGCCCCGTTCACCACTGAAACGACCAGCTCCGACTCCCGCGGCACCTTCACCGTCAACCGCACCGCGCCCTGCTCGCCCCGACAGGACTGCTGCCGCTCCTCGCAGGGCCCGCAGCACACCCTCGCCTTCACCTCGTCACCGTCCTGGCTGACCTCCACATTCATGGCTTTCCGGGAACTGTCGGGATTTTCCGGAACAGCCTCGATTACCACACTATTCCCGTCTACCGCATCTACGCGGACCGCGCCATTAACATTGGAAAGCTGGACCTGGGGAGTTCCATCCGTGTCGAACTTCCAGGTCTGCGTCGTCGGCGCGGCGGCGGCCAGCACGGCCAGGAGGGGCAGCAACATGAAGGGTGCTCCGAGGTAGGGTGCGTACACCCCACCTACGGACGGGCCGGCGCCCCATTGCCGGCGAACGACGCGAAGTATCCACGCCGGTCTGACATGCCCTCAGGGGCCGTGGACCACGCGCTGGTACAACGCGTCATGGAGGCGGATCAGCCGCTCCAGGGACAGCTCGCGGGCGACGAAGTCCCGGGCCGCGCGGCCCATGCGCTTCGCCTTCTCGGGATTCGAGAGGAGCTGGCTGATGGACTGGGCGAGCTGGGCCGGGCGCTCGGGAGGGACGACGAGGCCGCGCTCGCCGTCGCGAACGAGGTCGGTGTTCCCCCCCACCCGCGTCACCACCATGGGGAGGCCGGCGGCCATGCCCTCCATGACGGCGTTGGACATGCCCTCCGCGCTGGAGCACAGCACGCCCAGGGTGGCGCGCGCGTAGATGGCGGCCACGTCCGTGCGGTGCCGCAGGAAGTGCACGGTGTCCGACACACCGAGCTCCGCGGCCAGCTTCTCCAGGCCCTTGCGGCGGGGCCCGTCGCCCACGAGGAAGGCCTGCACCGGCGTGCCTCCGTGGTGGAGCATGGCCAGCGCCAGCAGCAGGTCCTCCTGCCGCTTCACCGGGTGGTTCATGTTGGCGACATGGACGATGACGGGTGAGTCGCCGGTGTCGGGCAGCGGCGCCTTGAGGCCCTCGCGCATGCGAAGGTCGAAGCGGGCCAGGTCCAGGCCGTTGTGGATGACGGAGACGCGCGAGGCGGGAAGGCCCTCCTCCTCCACCAGCATCCGGCGGATGGCCTCCGCGTTGGCGACGACGTGGTCCGCCATGGCCGTCAGCCGCGAGTGCACCGCGCGCCGCGCCTTGCCCTGCCAATGGGACAAGTCCAGCCGACCGACGATGACCTTGGTCCCCGCGAGCTTGGCGGCGGGCACGGCGATGAGCGTGGAGTAGAAGTCGTGCACGTGGACCAGGTCCACGCGGTTGGTCTTCAGCCAGCGCGCCATGCGCATCACCTGGTACGCGGTGTTGGCCTGCGCGACGGAGCCCTTGAGGGGAAACGTCTCCGCCGCGTAGCCCAGCTTCCACACCGCGCCCATCAGCGGTCCGGCGTCCTCCAGCACGGAGACCTGGAGCTGGTAGCTGGAGGGCAGACCCCGCAGCAGCTCCAGCACCTGCACCTCCGTGCCGCCAATATGGAAAGACCGGGTGAACTGCACCAGGCGCATGGGCCTGGCCCCCATATTCACGTCTTCACGCCGCATGTCCCGACCCCTCCCACGCCCCCACGGACCCGACGGGTGCCTGGCCCCCCGGCACAGCCACCGTCTCCGTCGCCTCCGCCGCGCGGGCGATGCGGTGCGCCGCGGCAGCCAGGCCGAAGAGCACGTAGCAATGCGCGGAGAGGATGTAGCCGGAGAACAAGTCACACGTCAGGTAGCCGGCCACGGCCGCTGACAGCGCCCGTGCAATCCAGCCCACTTCCTTGCTGCGCGACGCGGCGAACGCACCGCCGGACGCGCCTCCCGCGAACACCATGAAGAGCGCCAGGCCCACCCAGCCCAGCTCTCCCACGACGTCCAGGAAGATGTTGTGCGCCACGTACGCGCGCCGCGCCTCCGGGGGCGCGTACTCCGCCCACGCGTAGCGGAAGCTGCCCGCGCCCACGCCCAACAGCGGCTTGTCCAGGCTCATGCGGCTGGCCACCTGCCACGCGTAGACGCGGCCCATGGCGGACGCGTCCTCGTGGAAGGACGCCACCGTCTCGTTGCGAGCCCAGAAGCTCTCCGGCGCGAAGACGACCAGGCCCACCACGAAGAGCGAGCCCACGACGATGGCCTGGATGCGGCGCTTCTCGCGGAACGCCCACAGGCCCATGGCGACGGACAGGCCGATGAAGCCACCGCGCGAGTGCGACAGGACGATGGCCACCACCGCCAGCACCGCCGCCAAGAGACACGCCACCCGCCACACCCACGGCGAGCCCTTGCGCGCCACGAAGGCCACCGCGAGCGGAACCACCAGCACCAGGTTCATCGCCATGTGGTTGGGGTCCGCGTACACGCCCACCCAGCGCGCGCGGAAGCCCTCCACCAGGTTCTCCCCCACCATGTACCAGTTGATGACGCCGATGGACGTCACCACGGAGGCCAGGACAATGGACCCGCAGACGACGGCGAGCCTGCGCCCGCTCGAGATGACATTGACGACGGTGAGGTAGATGGCCGTCAGCTTCAACAGCTCGATGCCCGTGAAGCGCGCCACCTCCGCGTTCACCGCCCACGACACCGACAGCACGGCGAGGCACGAGAAGCCGATGAGCCCCCAGCCTCGCGCTCCATCCAGGTAGAGCGGCTCCCCCCGCCCCAGCCTCCGAATCACCATCAAACCCGCGGCTACGACTGACGTCAGCAGCGCCAGCCGAAGCGGCGCCAGCACGGGGATCCACTCACCCGGCACCGCGTACATCACCGCGGCGAATGCGGTCAGCGCATAGAAGGCCCACACGTCACGGCGCTGCCCCTGCTCTCCCGGCACCATGTCCCTCCTCCTCTGGCAGTTCACGCGCGTACACCTTCGCGTGCGCCAGGCAGAAGCAGAGGGCGTGCCAGGGCCCGGGCTCGCAAGCGCCCGGATCTCCACGGGCGGCGAGGCCCCCGGGTTACCGGAAGGCCTCCCACCCTGAAAAAGCTACGGCACCGGGCTGCTCTCCATGGGCAACACCTCGGACACGACGGGACTCCACTTCTCGTCCTCCAGCCACGCCGCGCCCAGCTCCGACAAGAGCCGCGTGAGTGTCACACCCACCATGCGCCGCAGCTCCGCGCGAGCCTCCGGGGCCACCGCGCCCTCCAGGCCCGACACGGCGCGCTCCGACGCGGAGGCGAGCAGGCGCGGCGCCTGCGGGGAGCCCTCGAAGAGTCGCTGGCCCAGTTCCACCGTGCGCCCCAGCGGCACCGGGCGGGCATCCGGCCTCACCTCCAGCACCGCCATGGCGACCACGGCGGCGAAGAGCCGCTCCACGCCGAGCGTCTCCAGCGGGACACCGAAGCGGGCCACCGCCTGATGCGCGGCTTCCGGAGTGCCACCCAGCACGCCCCGGAGGACCTCCACCTGGGCCTCCGCGCGCGCCAGCACGGCCTCGCTGGCGGCGACCTCGCGCAGGGAGCGGAACGGCACCGGCTCCGCGCCCTCCACCTTGAGGGTGCGACGGGGCCGCTTGCGGCGCAGGGCCTCCAGCGCGGCGCCCTCCTCCGACAGCACCAGCAGCACGCCGTCCACCACCGCGCCCGGCGACTTCGCCAGCCGGTCCGCGCGGAACTTGAGCTGGAGCGTCAGCGTGAAGCCCGTCTGGAAGATGCGCCGCAGGGGCGTGTCGCGCAGCACCTCGGTGGCCTGCGAGGGGTCCGCCCCCGTCAGGTGCTCCAGGCCGAGCGAGAGGTAGTCCCGCACCATCTCCCCCACCCGGCGCACGGCATCCAGGTCCCCGGGGTCCGCCAGCTCCGCCACCAGCGCCGCGTTGGCCACGCCCGCCAGCTCGTCCTCCGCGTTCTGCCGCTCCAGGTCCGTCAGCCCCCGGAAGGCCGCGTCCAGGTAGTCCACATGGCCGTGGGGCGCCGTCAGCGCCGCCGTGCCCGACGGAGTCGTGGTGTTCGAGGGCCGCCGCGCCGGCACGTCCACGCGGCTGAAGAGCGCCATCGCGTCCTCCAGCGTCGGGAAGCCCAGGTCCAGCAGGCGCGCCTTGCGGAACTGGAAGGCCGTCTCCTCCAGTTCGGCGGGGACCTCCCAGCGCACGGCCTCCAGCAGGCGCACGGCCTCGAAGGGGTTCTCCGCGATGAGGTCGGTGACGAGCGCCCGCACCGCGGACATCTCCGCGCCCTCGGCCTTGATTTCGACCAGGTAGCGGCCTTCCGGAGTCTCCAGCGTCACGCCCTGCGGGTTGACGTCCGGGTTCTCCTCCAGGTCATGCACGGCGACCAGTTCGTGCAGCAGGTACTCCAGCACCTCCATGTCCACCGCGTGCAGCTTGCGCAGGAACTCCGGGGTGTCGTCGTAGCCGCCCCGCGCGGCGCGCAGCCACGTCAGCACGGCGTGCGAGTCCAGTTTGTCGCGCTTCCAGGCCCCCAGGTCCACGAAGGCGCGGAACTGGGCGGGCGACACGAGCTGAACCAGCTCCGTCGCGTCCTCGAGCCCCACCTCCTGGATGGTGACGTAGAGGCTCTCCGGCGGCAGGGCGCGCACCACCGCCGCTGCATCCGCACCCTCCAGAAGCGCTTCCATGCGCCTCCGGGGTGACAGCCTCATCAACTGCTGCTGCAGCTCGCGCAAGGCGAGCTGCGAATCCCTGCCATTACCCTTGCCGTTCTCGGAGGACACGGCGGCGTGCCTACCACAGCGCCTCCCCCGTCGGGAGGGGAACGCCGTGAGGAGCGGCGACTACCCGATGGAGCACCCGCTCAGACGCGGGAGGCCTTGCCGAAGGTGTCCAGCAGCGCGCCCCAGACCTCGTCCACGCCCCGCCGCTCCGTGGAGGAGAACGGGAGGATGGCCTCCATGGGCAGGTCCAGCTGGCGCGACAGCTCCTGGAGCCGGGGCAGCGTCTTGGCCTTGGTGAGCCGGTCAATCTTTGTGGCCACCACCAGCACCTTGCGCTTGTGGGATTGCAGATAGTCCAGCGTGGCCAGGTCATCCGGCGTGGGGCCGACTTCCGCGTCGATGATGCTGACCACCACCTCGAGCCGGTGCCGCTTCTCGAGGTAGGTGGTGATCATCTGCTCCCACTGGGCCTTGTCCGCCTTGCTCGCGCGGGCGAACCCGTAGCCCGGCAAGTCACACAGGCGCACCTGGTGGCGGAAGGTGCCGCGCTCCAGGTCCACGTCGAAGAAGTTGAGCGTCCGGGTGCGGCCCGGGGTGTTCGACACGCGCACCAGCTTCTTGCGGCCGGTGAGGGTGTTGATCATGGAGGACTTGCCGACGTTGGAGCGGCCCACGAAGGCCACCTCGGCGGTGTGTCCCTGCGGGTAGCCCTTGGGCTCCACGGCGGTGACGACGAATCGGGCGTCGAGAATCTTGATCAAGCGGCTACTTCTTCGCGGTGGAGGGGGGAGTGGCCGGAGCCTCGGTCCGGGCGGCGCGGCGGGCGCGCTCGGCCGACCAGTGGTCGATGGCCTTGAGCGACTCCTTGAAGTCGAACGGCCGCAAGGAGGGCGAGGAGGCGTCGTGGCAGGAGCGGCACTGCTTCTCCGACGGGTCCACCAACCCCACCAGGCGCGCCAGCTCCGGGTCCTTCATCACGTACTCGGGCGAGTAGTACTGCCCGCCCCCGTGACATGTCTCGCAGCTCACACTGGCCTGCGTCTGCGCCACCTGGTCCGGCGAGTGGCAGGACAGGCAGCGGCCGTCCTTCTGCTGCTGCTCGGAGAGGGAGCTCACCGCCCGGGCGTGCTTGGACTGCATCCACGCCTCGTAGGCCTCCGGGTGGCAGCCCTTGCAGCTGTCAGCGCCGACGAAGTCGGCCGCCCCGGCCACGCCACAGAGGGCCAGCAGAAGGACGGGAAGAATCCTGGAGCCAGGAGCGCGCATGGCTCGCGAAGTAGCACTCCCCCCCGGACGGGGCAAGGCGTCTCGTGGTTGAATGCCCGTCGGAATCATCCGTTGAAAAGAGAGGGCAGCGCTTGAGCCCCGCCCGCCCTTTCCATTAGGGAGGAAGTCGTGATGAGGACCTTGATTGCGCTCGCCGTGATTGCCGTCGCCTTCCCCGCCGTCGCCAAGCCGTGGCAGGGCGTGGAGCCCGGCGTCACCAAGAAGGACGAGGTCGTCAAGAAGTTCGGCGAGCCCTCGCGCACCGTGGCGCAGGAGGGAAAGGAGACCATCGCCTACCTCGGCAAGGAGGCCATCAAGGGCACCAGCCAGGCGCAGTTCAAGGTGGACGCGAGCGGGCTCGTCGAGCGCATCGACGTGTTCCCCGGGCCCGTCATCGACAAGGAGACCATCGAGACGAGCTACGGCCCCGCCTGCCCCTCCGGCCCCGTGCCCGCGACGCCGTGCTACCAGCGCAAGCTGACGGACGACTTCCGCACCTACTTCCTCTACCCGAAGCTGGGGCTGGCCATCTTCTTCAACGAAGACGGCAAGACGGTGCAGTCGCTCACCTTCACCACGCAGAAGGCCGCGAAGTAAGGCCCCCACCGTGCACGTCTTCGGGCTGACGGGCGGCATCTCCTCCGGCAAGAGCACCGTCACCCGGATGCTGCGGGAATTGGGCGCGGAGGTGCTGGACGCGGACGTGCTCGCGCGCGAAGTCGTGGAGCCAGGGACTCCGGGCCTCGCGGCCATCGCCGAGCGCTTCCCCGGCGTCGTGGGCGCCGATGGGAGATTGGACCGGGCCCGGCTGGGCGCGCGCGTGTTCGGAAACGACGCGGAGCGAGCGGCGCTCAACGCCATCACCCACCCCCTGGTGCGCGAGGCCTTCGTGGAGAAGGTCCAGGCCCTGGAGGCCCGGGGCGTGGAGCGCGTCATCTACGACGTCCCCCTGCTGGTGGAGGCGGGGATGCACGAGTGGATGGAGGGGGTGGCGCTGGTGTGGGTGCCCCGGGACCTGCAAAAAGCGCGGCTGATGGCGCGTGACGGGCTGGACGCGACGGCGGCCGAGGCCCGGCTGGCCGCCCAGCTCCCCCTGGACGACAAGCGGGCGCACGCGACGTGGGTCATCGACAACAGCGGGGACTTGTCCTCCACCCGGGGGCAAGTGGAGTCGGTCTGGCGCGCCATGCTCGCGCGCGGCTGACGGGCGAGTATGCTCCGCGCGCAATGAGCGAGACGCGCAAGAAGACCGGTGCTGGGACGTATTTCATCACCGGCTATCCGGGGTTCATCGGCAAGCGGCTGGTGGAGCACATCGCGCGGGAGGACCCGAAAGGGCACGTCTACGCGCTGGTGCAGCCCAAGGCGCTCAAGGAAGCGCAGAAGCACGCGTCCAAGCTGAAGGGCGCCACGGTGGAGCTGCTCACCGGTGACGTGGTGGACATGCACCTGGGCCTGTCGGGCGAGGAGTACCAGCGCCTGTGCGAGCGGGTGACGGACATCTTCCACCTGGCGGCGGTGGCGCAGCTGGGCGTGGCCAAGGACACCGCGTGGCGCGTGAATGTGGACGGCACGCGCAACATGCTGGAGCTGGCGCGGGACTGCGAGCACCTGGCGCGCTTCAACCACTTCTCCACCTGCTACGTGTCCGGCGACCGCGTGGGCGTCATCGCCGAGGACGAGCTGGACCGGGGCCAGGGCTTCCGCAATCCGTACGAGGAGACGAAGTTCCAGGCGGAGCGGCTGGTGATGCGCGCCAGCTCCACACTGCCCGTCACCGTGTACCGGCCGTCCAGCGTGGTGGGCGACTCGCGCACGGGGGAGATCGACAAGTTCGAGGGGCCCTACTACCTGGGCATCCTGCTGGTGACGTCGCCGCTGGTGGTGCCGCTGCCCTTGCCGGGCAACGGCGTGGCGCCGCTCAACGTGGTGCCGGTGGACTACGTGGTGGAGGCGGTGTGGCGGCTGGGGAAGGACCCTCGCGCCGCGGGCCGCACGTTCCACCTGGTGGACCCGAACCCCATGAGCGCGCGGCGGGTGTACGAGCTCATCGCGGAGAAGGCGAACAAGAAGCTGCCGCGCTTCAACCTGTCGGCGCGCGCGGCGGACGTGATGCTGCGGCTGCCGGTGCTGGAGAAGCTGGCCCGGCCGCAGCGCGCGGCCATCAGCTACGTCAACCACCTGGCCATCTACAACTGCCACAACACGCTGGAGCTCCTGGACGGCACGGGGGTGAGGTGCCCTCCCCTGTCCTCGTATCTGGACCAGCTGGTGGCGTACGTGCGCGAGCAGTACCGCAAGCGCCGCGAGGGCTCCGAGGTGGATGACCCGTTGGACCAGGGCACCGCGACGGGGTGAGCGAGCAGGGTCCTCCGTGCTAAAGCGGAGGGCCTCATGGCACGTACCTTCCAGGTAGGCGACACCTTCACGCACGTCCGCGAGTGCGACCTGTACAGGCCGATCTACTACGCGGGCGCATCCGGGGACTTCAATCCCATCCACATCGACCCGGAGGTCGGCAAGGTGGCCGGCCTGAACGGCGTCATCCTGCAGGGCCTCTGCACGCTGGCCTGGGCGGTGGAAGCCGTCGGCCTCTTCGTGGGGGACCCGGGCCGCATCCGCAAGGTGAAGGTGCGCTTCTCGCGCCCCGTGCGTCCGGAGGACGTCGTGACCTTCGAAGGCAAAGTCATAGCCCTCGAAGCGGACCGGCTCACCACGGAAGTCACCGCCACCAACCAGCGCGGCGAGGCCGTCCTCAAGGGCGCCATCGTCGAAGCCTCCCTCGGATAGTCGCCATGGCCATCGACAAGCGCTTCATCGGCCGGGAATACGGCCCGTACACGTACACGATTGGCGCGGAGAAGCTGCGCGAGTTCGCCCTGGCCGTGGGAGGCGCGCATCCCGCCGCCGGCACGCCAGGCGAGCCGCCTGAGCACGTCAGTCCCCTCCTCTACGACGACGCCGCCGCGAAGAAGGGCCCGTACGGGGACATCATCGCGTTCCCAAGCTTCGCCGTCGTGTTCGCCATCCGCCCGTTCGGCGCGGCCGTCGCGGACCCGGAGCTGGGCGTGAATCTGTTGATGCTGGTGCACGGCGAGCAGGAGCTGGAGTTCCTGGACGTCATGCGTCCGGGCGACGTGATGACGACCACGGGCCGCATCGAGAACATCTACGGGAAGGCCGGCATGGAGTTCGTCGTCGTCGCCACCGAGTCGCGCAACCAGCGCGGCGACGTCGTGGTGAAGGGCCTCTGGACGGGCGTCATCCGGAGCTAGTCGCCGGACGTGGGGCCGGGCCGGGGAACACTTTCTCTCGGGCCCGTGCACTACGCCTGGGCGCGCAGGAGTCGGTCGATCGCGGCCCGGTCCTCACGAAGCGTCGCTCGCTCCAAGGCCGAGAGCGGCAGGTCATCGAACTCACGAAGCCACGCCCCCGCGCGCGACACGTCGTCCAGGGCCACGGACAGCTCCGCCCGTGCCACGAGCGCCCTCGCCCGCTCCAGCGTCGTCCCCGCGTCGGGCTTCTTCAGCGCGGCGTCGAGGACCTTCGCGGCCATGGCGTCGTCTCCCTTGAAGTCTCTCAACCTCCGCGAGGTCTTCAGCGCCTTGCCCAGGTGCGTGGCGGAGGCATCTTCGTCGTCACCGTAACCACTCGGCTCGTCGCGACGGATGAACATGACGCTGTTGCCGGACGGGTCGACGACGGTGAAGCGCGTCTGCCCTTTCCTCATCCGGGTGATGCGCGGAATGCCTCGCACGGGGACCTTGCCGTAGGTCTCGCGCAGCGCGGCCGAGAAGCCCTCGTGCAGCTTCTCCACCTCTTCCACGATGATGAGACAGCAGCTGTAGCCCTCCTCGGGCTTCAGTTCCTTCAATCCGAAGAAGTGGAGCTGGGCGCCCCCTCTGCGCGTCGCCGCGTATGGGTTTGGCGCACGCTGCCGATACGTCACCTCGAACCCCAGCCGGCCATAGAACTCGAGTGTCGGCTCCAGCTCCACACAGGGAAGCGCCGGAATGCTGGCGTCATGCTTCATGGAATGCCTCCCGCGCGCCCCGGGCCAAGCATGGGCCCCGACTCACACGCGCACGAGAACCAACCTGTCATCATGACAGCATCCTGTCAATTCAACTAAAAGGACACCCGACCTGGAACCTGGAACGGGAGGTCAGGCGGCGGCGATGACGCCTTCGTCGAGGAGCTGCGCGAGGATGCGGGCGGTATCCAGCCGCGTCATCCCGGACAGCGAGAAGAGGTCCTCGAACGTCACGGCGCCATCAATCTGCGCGAGCACGAAGCCCGCGCGGTGGTCCAGGCTGAGCCAGATGATGTCGTCCGGCTGGAGGCGCACGCGGGGCACTCGGCCCAGGTCGCCCAGCTTCGACTCCAGCATGGCCATCAGCATGCGCTCGCTGCGGATGAGCAGCACATCCACGCGCGGGTCTCCCGGTGCCAGCTCCCGCGCCTTGAACAGCAGGTCCACCGCGCCCGAGTGGTCATCCAGCTCCAGCAGGTCGGCCGCACCGCGCAGCAACCGCTCCAGCTCGCTCTCGGTGAGGGGGACGCCGAACTCGTCGGTGTCGCCCTCGGGGACGCCGTACTCCTGCGTGGTGGGCTCGTCGCGCGAGAGCAAATCCAACACGTCGTCCCCGGCCGGAGGTCCATCCCCCTCCGGAATCAACACGCTGGGAGAGCGCTCCTCGTCCTCTTCATCCAGCGGGTGGCCCTCGCCTTCGGCCCACGCCCCCCAGTCGCCATCCAGCGACGGCAGCGGTGTCCCCCGCGAGGACGTGCCCCCGGGTGACGCGTCGAAGGGAGTCCCGCGCCCCGAGGGCGACCCCAGCGCGGCCAGACTCTCGCGCGCCCGGACGTTGTCGGGGTCCAACACGAGCGCCCGCTCGAACAGCTTCTGCGCACCCTGGGCGTCGCCACTCAGGCGCAGCCACAGTCCCGCTTCGACGAGCTGGTTGGCGCGCTGGGTGCTCATCTATCGCCCCGTGCCACTGCGCGCCGACCCCTTGAGCTGGGCCAGACACCCCGTCAGCAATTCACACGCGCGGCCCAGTGCGCCCACGTCCTCGCCCGCGCGAACCTGCCTCGCATGATCCAGCACCTGCTCGGCGCGAGGCACCGCGTCGGCCGGAAGTCCTCCCCCACCGGGCAGCAGCCGCGCTCGCGTCAGCGCATCCATGACGTCGCGCGCGAGCGAGTCCAGCTCCATGCGCTTGACCTTCATCTCCTCGGAGATGCGCGCGGCCATGAGGTAGCCGCGCTGCTCGTCCATGATGCGCTTGAGCTCCTCTTCGGTGAGCCCGCTGGACGCGGTGACGGTGATGGACTGGCGAAGGCCCGTCTCCCTGTCCCGCGCGGAGACGGAGACGATGCCCTCCGCGTTGATGTCGAACGTCACCTCTATCTCCACCTGCCCGCGAGGCGCCTCGCGCAGCCCGGTGAGGACGAACTCGCCCAACAGCTCGTTCTGGTGCGCCAGCTCGTGCTCGCCCTGGAGCACCATGATCTTCACCAGCCGCTGGAAGTCCTTCGACGTCGCGAACACCTCCGTGGCCGACGTGGGCACCGTCGTGTTCTTCGGGATGATGCGCCGCACGTAACCACCGGCGATGGCCACCCCCAGGCTCTGCGGCGTGACGTCCAGGAGCAGCAGCTCGCCCTCCTGCGCCAGCAGCGCGTGCGCCTGCACCGCCGCGCCCAGCGCCACCACCTCGTCCGGATGCACGCCCTTGCACGGCTCGCGACGGAAATAGCCGCGCACCGCCTCGATGATCTTCGGCATGCGCGACATGCCGCCGACGAGGATGACCTCCTTCAGCTCCGAGGCTCGCACGCCCGCCTCGCCCAGCACCTCCGTGGTGATGCCCACCACGCGCTCGGCCAGGTCCGCCGTCAAGTCATCCAGCTTCTCGCGCGACAGCGCGGCCTGGAGGTGCAGCGCCGCGCCACCCCCGGGAGGCGTGCTGATGAACGGCAGGTTGAGCTGCGTCTCCTTCACGCTCGACAGCTCCACCTTCGCCTTCTCCGCCGCGTCCTTGAGCCGCTGCAACGCCATGCGGTCCTTGCGCAGGTCGATGCCGTGCTCCTTCGCGAAGCCGAAGACGAGCCACTCGATGATGCGATTGTCCCAGTCCTCGCCGCCCAGGTACGTGTCGCCGCCGGTGCCCACCACGTCGAAGACGCCCTGGTTGATCTCCAGCACCGACACGTCGAACGTCCCGCCGCCCAAATCCAGCACGGCCACGCGGCCATTCACGGTGCGGCTGAAGCCGTACGCCAGCGCCGCCGCAGTGGGCTCGTTGATGATGCGCAGCACGTCCAGCCCGGCGATGCGCCCCGCGTCCTTGGTGGCCTGCCGCTGGGCGTCGTTGAAGTACGCCGGCACCGTGACGACGGCCTTGCTCACCGGCCTGCCGAAGTGCGCCTCCGCGTCCGCCTTCAGCTCCTGGAGAATCATCGCGCTGATCTCCGGAACCGACAGGTCCTTGCCCCCCATGCGGATGCGCAGGTCATCGTGCTGCCCCGGCACCACCTCGTAGGGCAGGGAGCGCAGCGCGTCCTGCACCTCGTGAGAGGAGAACTTCCGGCCGATGAGCCGCTTGGCCGCGTACACCGTCTCCTGGGGATTGGTGATGGCCTGACGCTTGGCGATGCCGCCCACCAGTCGCTTGCCATTCTTGGCCATGGCGATGACAGACGGCGTGAGCGCCTGGCCCGTGCGGTTCTTGATGACGACGGGCTGCCCGTCCTGGACGGTGGCGACGATGCTGTTCGTCGTCCCCAGGTCGATGCCTATGAGGGGTTCGGGCTCAGCCATGAGAGAGCGTGCTCATCCTAGAACGTCCAGCGCAGCTTCTTGAGCGCCGCCTTGGCCTCGGCGTTGTCCGGGTCCAACCTGGCCGCGTCTTCATAGACGCGCTTGGCCTGCTTCTTCGCTCCCGAGTCGGCGAGCACCCGTCCCAGCAACAAATGGTGCTCGATTCGCCCTCCCTGCACGTCCACGGCGCGCTGCGCCAGGACGCGCACCTCGCCCACATCCTGCCCCTGCTGGAGTCCCAGTCTGGCCGCACGGAAGGCGGCTTCCGCGTTCTGCCCATCCAGGGAATAGGCCAGCCGGTAGGCCGCGAGCGCCCCGACATCGTCGCCGTGCTGCTCCAGTTGCTTCCCCCGCGCCACTTCAGCGGACGCGCGCTGCTCGTCATGACGGCGGCGCGCCTCCACCAGCAGCGGCGGCACCTCGCGGTTCTTCGGGTCCAACGTCTGGACCTGGTGGAAGTCCTGGTAGGCCCGCTCCCAGTCGCCCCGGGCGACGGCCGCCCTGCCGCGTGCCACCAGCTCCGACAGCCGCACGTTGCGCGCCATGTACGGGTGCCGGGCGAGCCTCGCCTGCCGCTCCGCCTTCCGAGCCTCCGACTCCGCGTCCTGCACCGGGGGCGGCGTCGACGGGGCGGGCGCCTGCAGCGGGGACGCGAGCCGCATGGGGCGCGGCGTGGGAGAGAAAGGCATCAGCTCCTGGGTCGGGTCCGCCGTCGGAACGGGCGCGGGGGCGGGCGCGGGAGGCGTGGCCGCCGCGGAAGCCGTCGCGAGCGCCGGGTGCGCCTTGAGGTACGCGTCGCGCTTGTCCTGCTGGGTGAGGACGTTGTGGGCGTCCGTGAGCCTCCGGAAGATGCGCTCCATGCGCGCGCGGAAGCTGCCCAGGTTCTTTCCGAAGTAGCGGTCCGGGTGAAAGCGGCGCGACGCGTTGTAGTACGCCTGCTTCACCTCGGCCGCCGGAGCGCCGGGACGCAAGCCCAGGACGGCGAAGTGGTCCATCCCGTCCAGTGCCCGCTCCAGGTCGATGATCTCCTTCTTCCGCTCCGGCTCCAGGTCCACGTCCTCGGCCAGCGCGGCGTCCACCGCGGGTGCGGGCTGGTTTCGCTGCACCACGCGCGCGGGAACGATGGCGCCCTTGGCCCGCAGCGCGAGCAGCACGGCGATGGTGCGCGCTTCACCCAGGGTGGAGCGTGACAGCACCTGGTCGATGCGCTCCACCCGGCCGACGAGCGACAGGACGGACGACTCCTCCGACGAGAGCTGGAGGCGAGCAAAGTCCACGTTGGGCACCGTGGCGACGTGGTCCGTCCGGGCCCCCAGGCCGACAATCGTATTTGGCGCGCTCACAGGACGGTCCACGGATGGGTTGCCGAAAGACCGAGCCTAGGTTTGGGGACGCGGGGCGTCAAACACCCAGTGCCCCCCCACCCAGGCTCCGGCCAGGGGAAATCCAGGCTCAGAGGGCGATCAGCACCCGCTCGATGATGGCGAGGCTCTCATCCATCTCCTCCCGGGAGATGGTGAACGGCGGGGCGAAGCGGACCGTCCGCTCACCCGCCGCGTTGCCCAGCACCCCCGCCTCGCGCAGCTTGCCGAGCACCTGGGGCGCCTCCCGGTCCATCTCCAGGCCCACCAGCAGGCCCTGGCCTCGGACCTCCACCACGCGTCCTTTCGGCAGCCGACCCTGGATTTCCCGCAGGCGCTCCAGGAAGTACGCGCCCTTGGACGTCACCTCGTCCAGGAAGCCCGGCTGGCGGATGACCTTCAGCGCGGCGTTGGCGGCGGCGGCGGCCACCAGGTTGCCACCGAACGTGGAGCCGTGACTGCCCGGGGAGAGGCTCGCGCCCACGTCCTCGCGGCACAGCATGGCGCCAATGGGCAGGCCGTTGCCCAGCGCCTTCGCCATGCTGATGGCGTCCGGCTGGATGCCATCACGCATGAAGCCGAAGGGGATGCCGGTGCGCCCCATGCCCGTCTGGATTTCGTCGACGAGCAGCAGCAGGCCCTTCTCGTCGCACAGGGCGCGCAGCCCCTTGAGGAAGCCCGCGGGGGCCAGGCGCACCCCACCCTCGCCCTGGATGGGCTCGACGAGGATGGCGGCGGTGGCGGGGCCGATGGCGCGACGCACGGCGTCCAGCTCACCGTAGGGGACGTGCTGGAAGCCGGCCGGCAGCGGCTCGAAGCCCGCATGGTACTTCGGCTGCCCTGTCGCGGTGACGGTGGCCAGGGTGCGGCCGTGGAAGCTGCGCTCGAAGGTGATGACCTCGTAGCGCTCCGGGGTGCCCCGGTCCTTCATCACCTTGCGGGCCAGCTTCAGCAGCGCCTCGTTGGCCTCCGCGCCGGAGTTGCAGAAGAAGGCGCGCTGGAACCCGCTCCACTCACACAGCTGGGCCGCCAGGTCGATCTGCGGCTGCGAGTAGAACGCGTTCGACACGTGCCACAGCGAGTCCAGCTGCGCGTGCGCCGCCGCCACCAGCTCCGGATGACAGTGCCCCAGCGCGCACGTCGCCACCCCGCCGATGAGGTCCAGGTACTCACGACCGTCCGCGTCCCACACGCGCGTACCCCGCCCTTTGACCAGGACGATGGGCTGCTGCTTGTAGTTCTGCAGCAGGTGGCTCTTGGCCTTGGAGATGAGGGTGTCGTTGGAGGTCGAGTCGGCGGCGGAGGGCACGGGCTGCGGCAAGGGTGTCTACCTTCCTTGGTGGTGACGGAGCGGCTGCGAACGCGCCATATACCGCGCTAGAGGATGTAGCGCGACAGGTCCTCGTCCTGGACGATGGAACTCAAGCGCTCACGCACATAATTGCCGTCCACCTGGAAGTCCCGAGGCCCCAGCTCACTGGCGGAGAAGGACACCTCGTCGAGCAGTCGCTCCAGCACGGTGTGCAGGCGGCGAGCGCCGATGTTCTGCGTGCGCTCGTTCGCCTGCTGGGCGATGCGCGCCAGCTCCGTCACCGCGTCGTCGGTGAAGGACAGGCGCACGCCCTCTGTCTGCAGCAGCGCGGTGTACTGGCGCAGGAGGGAGTTCTTCGGCTCGCGCAGGATGCGGATGAGGTCGTCGCCGGACAGCGGCTCCAGCTCCACGCGGATGGGGAAGCGCCCCTGCAGCTCCGGAATCAAGTCGCTGGGCTTGGAGACGTGGAAGGCGCCCGCGGCGATGAAGAGCATGTGGTCCGTCTTCACCATGCCGTACTTGGTGTTGACGGTGGAGCCCTCGACGATGGGGAGGATGTCGCGCTGCACGCCCTCTCGTGACACGTCCGGGCCGCCGCTGCCCTTGGCGCCCTCGCGGCTGGCGATCTTGTCGATTTCGTCGATGAAGACGATGCCGCTCGACTCGGCGCGGACGACGGCCTCGCGCTGCACGCGGTCCGGGTCCACCAGCTTCTGGGCCTCCTCCTGACGCAGCAGGGCCAGCGCCTCCGGCACGCGCACGCGACGTCGGCGCGTCTTGCTCATGCCCGGCATGTTCTTGAAGAGGTCCTGGAGGTTGACGCCAATCTCCTCCATGCCCTGGCCGGAGAAGCCGCGCATGAACGTCTGCCCGCTGTCGCTCGTCTCCACGTCCACGTACTGGTCATCCAACGTGCCCGTGCGGAGCTGGGCGCGGAGCTTCTCCCGCTCGGACTCACCCAGGCGCTGCGGCGGGGGCGGAGGCGGCGGCGGGGGCGAGAAACCGAAGGGCGGCGGCGGGGGCGGCGGCGGACGGGAGCCACTGTGGAGCAGCTCCATCAGCCGGTCCTCGGCCACCTCCTCGGCGCGGGGGCGGACCTTCTCCGTCTCCTCCTCGCGCACCAGGGAGATGGCGTTCTCGACGAGGTCGCGAATCATCGACTCCACGTCGCGGCCCACGTAGCCGACCTCGGTGAACTTGGAGGCCTCCACCTTCACGAAGGGCGCCTGCGCGAGCTTCGCCAGCCGGCGGGCAATCTCCGTCTTCCCCACGCCGGTGGGGCCAATCATGATGATGTTCTTCGGGTGGATTTCGTCGCGCAGGTCGTCGTTGACCTGCTGACGGCGCCACCGGTTGCGCAGGGCGATGGCCACCGCGCGCTTGGCGGCGTTCTGCCCGACGATGTAACGGTCCAGCTCGCTCACCACCTCGCGAGGCGTGAAGGCGGACGGCTTGCGCGATTCGGCCACGGGGTGGCTCCTAGAGCTCTTCGAGGGAGATGTTGGAGTTGGTGTAGATGTCGATTTCGCCGGCGATGGAGAGCGACTCCCGCGCCACGTCTCGCGCGGGCATCTGCGTGTGCGCCATGAGGGCGCGCGCGGCGGCGAGCGCGTACGGGCCTCCGCTGCCCACCGCGGCGATGCCGTAGTCGGGCTCAATCACGTCACCGGCACCGGAGAGGATGAACGTCTTGTCCTTGTCCGCGACGACGAGCAGGGCCTCCAGCCGGCGCAGGAACCTGTCTGTGCGCCAGTCCTTGCCCAGCTCCACGCAGGCGCGCGCCATGTTCTTCTGGTGCTCCTTGAGCTTGCCCTCGAAGCGCTCGAAGAGGGTGAAGGCATCGGCGGTGCTGCCCGCGAAGCCGGCGAGCACCTGGCCCTCGCCCAGCTTGCGCACCTTCTTCGCCGTGTTCTTCATCACCGTCTTGTCGAGGGAGACCTGCCCGTCGCTGGCGATGGCGACCTTCCCGTCACGCCGCACACAGAGGATGGTGGTTCCGTGGAACATGGAGCGGGTTTAACAAGCCGCGCCCCGCGTTTCCAAGGAACTCCGCCCACCTGTCCGGTTCAGTGCGTCCGGGTAGGACCCCCAGGGAAACCGGCCCCTCCCACACGGCCGCTCCGGCCAGGGGTCAGCGGACTCCCAGTTGTGACATGAAATGCAACAACAGCCCTCTCAGCACCGCGTCCAGCCTCCTGGCCAGCCAAGACATGGAGGATTATCCAGACGTTAGCGTGAACATCCGGTGGCTCGTCCCCTATGACCCGGATGTCTCTATTCACACCGCGTTTAGCCAGATTTGACTGATTCCCTGGATCACTCTATTTATTTTGAGACCCTTCATGCTGCAGGCATGGAGTCCGTCTTCCATGCCAGTGGCCTGAGCGGTTTTTCACAACCCCATCTCAACAAAGGCAAGGCCCCATGAAGAAGCTGAACGCCGCTACTGCCATTGCGACGCTGGCCCTCGCTACGGGAATCGGTGGCATGGCTCCGGAGGCGAGCGCCTCCACGACGCTCACCCTGAGCGCCGCCACGATGCAGGCCTCCGACGCGTCGCTCGACCTGGACCTCGAGGGCTTCACGACGCTGGCGTACCTCTCCACCCAGCAGCAACAGCAGCAGCAGCAGCAACAGCAGCAGCAGCAGACCCCGCAGACGCCGCAGACCCCGCAGACCCCCAACACGTCGAAGGACCTCGCCGGCGTCCAGTTCGCGCCGAGCGACGACGGCTTCGCGGTCTGATTCCCATTCGCGAGAGGCCTTCGGGAGCTTCCCAGGGCCTCTCGCGGTGTGACGCCTGGGCTCCTCATCGTGCTCCAACTCCTCTCTTCGTTGACCGCCGACAGCGCGGCGCCTCCCATCGTCGACAACCAGGTCGAGCTGGCCGTCCAGAAGCTGAAGAGTCAATTCGAGGGCCTGCTGTGGCTGGCGCGGCGCTTCTCCACGCCGGAGGTCACGGTCCAGGCGACGTGTGACGCCTTCGAGGCGCTGTCACCCCGGGAGCGGTATGCCTTCTTCCTGTCGCCCGCCGTGTTCTCGGAGCTGTTCCGGGAGGGCACCTCCGGAGAGGCCCCTCGCCTGCGCGGCCTGCTGGCCCTGCTGAAACCAGACGACACGTCCGGCCAGGAGGCGTGGGATCCCCTCTTCTCCCAGGCGCGCAACTACCAGGGCGAGCCGGGGAAGCACTACGAGGCCCCCCGGCTGGGTGACTCCATCGTCGTGGACCTGGTGAGCCCCTTCTGCCGGCGCACGGATCTGACCAGCCCGGTGTTCTTCGGGGACTACCAGCCCCTCACGGAGGAGCAGCGCTCCGTCGTGCTGGACAAGCTGCGCGCGGCGCTGGCGGAGATTGACGCCACCGCCCCCACGCTCGCCCGCATCATCCGCAACTACACGCGCGTGCTCGTCGTGAGGCAGCGCGAGGGCATGCTCCCCGCCTCCGAGCAGGTCTCCGACGAGGTGGGCGCCATCCGGCTGCTCAACGTCCACACGCCCCACTACACCCACGAGCAGTTGATGGACGACCTCATCCACGAATCCGTCCACAACTTCCTCTCCACCTACGAGTTCCTCGAGCACCCGTTCCTCCTCGCCGGAGGCTCCACGGACCCCGACGCCCGGCCCGTCTCCCCCTGGTCGATGCGGCCCATCCGTGTGCTGCCCTTCCTGCACGCCGCGTTCGTGTACTTCGCCATCCTCCACTACGCCCTGCGACGGCTGGAGAAGGGCACGCTCACCGACGAGGCGCGCGCCCAGGCCCTGCGTCAGCGCAACCGCTACGCCTCCGGCTTCCTCATGCCGGGCGCGCTGAGCGCCTACGTCAAGCCGTACGCGGACATCGACCCGCGCGTCCTCCACGCCATGGACCAGATGCAGGCCCTGGTGCGCCGCCGGTTCTCGCGCACCGTCGCCCCTCGCAGTGAAGTCCGTCCCCTCACGCAATCCGTCACCCACAAGGAAGGAATCCCGTGACCAGTCACCTCCTGATTCTGGGCTTGCTCGTGGCCTCCGGCGCTTCGAGCCACTCCGCGAAGTCGGACCCCTCGCATGAAAGGAACGCCCAGGTGAGCACCGTCGACATCACCGCGAATGCCACCACGGACCGGGTCGTCATCCAGGCCAACGGCGCCAAGCTCACCGTCGAGCAGAAGACGGTCAACGGCGCCAGCGTGACGTCCGTCACCGAGGCCTCGCCCGCGGGCTTCTGGCCCTTCCAGCGCAACGACATCATCATCCGCATCAACACCAAGCAGATCTCCCGTCCCTCGGACATCCTCTTCGTCTGGCGCACGGGCGCGCCTTCCACCTTCGAGTTCGAGGTCATCCGCAACGGCGCGCGGATCGTCTACAGCGGCACCGCGGCGGACTTCCCCGCCCTGGGCCTGCCGCCCACCCCCGAGCCGCCCGCCCCGCCCCCCACGCCGTAAGCCCCGGCGCCAGGCTTCAAGCCCCCATCCTTCCCGGCGGCCCGCCGTCAGGCCGCCCTCGCCGTCCCATCCAGGCCCCCGCGCACCGATTCCTTGCGTGGCCGGGGGCCCGTCGTCCCTGGAGTGGCCGCCGTGGAGCTTCTCGTCGTCACGGACGATACCGTCCCAGACCCCCTCGCGAACCTGCTCGGCGCCCTGCCGGACCTCCCCTGGCGCGTCACGCGCAAGAAGGTCAGCGAGCTGCTCCTGGAGCACGGCATCCGCTTCAGCCAGGAGGACGCGTGGCTCTCCTTCCCGGAGACCGCGCCCGCCCTCCCCCCGTCAACGCCTGTCGTCCTCAACCGGGTCATCGAGATTTCCGACAACACGCGCGCGGCCCTCTCCGGCGGCACGTCCCACCTGAGTCGCGGACAGGTGACCTACGCGCTCACCCAGGTCCTGAGCCGCTATCCGCGAGTCATTGGAACCCCAGGGGTGTGCTCACCGGTGGGCAACCTGGTGCCGCTCGTCAATCAATGGCGGATGCTGGAGGCGCGCCTCCCCGGGCTCAAGACACCGCGCTTCAAATATGGCTATGGGCCAGAGCCCATCGACCCCGCGCCCTTCACCCGCGCCATCTGGAAGAGCCCCTTCGATTTCTACACCTGGAAGGTATCGGACGCGCCCCCCAAGGAGCACTGGGACTCCTTCGTCGTGGACCGCCCCGAAGGCATCCCCATCCTGGCCAGCTTCCTCGGAGACTCCACCCGGCTGGTCCCCCTGGCGCCGGACGTGGCCATTCCAGACACGGTGCGCCAGGAGCTGCACGCCCTGACGCCCGTCCTGCGCGAGGTCTTCGGCGCCATCATGGGTGAATGTCTGCTCTTCCTGGACGGCCAGGCTCTCACCTTCGCCTCCTTCTCCCACCACCTCAGCGCCTCCGCCAGACAACCCCACTTCCAGGAGCTGATGTTGGAAGGACTCACCTCCGAGCTCTCCCGCGCCGCGCTCGCGCGAGCGTGATGATTCATTGGGCTTTCGTGAGCACACATCTTGATATGGCTCATGGCTCTCATGAACAATACAGGGACCCGGGAAAGGCCTGACATGAGTGCCTGACCGGGCCGCAGCTCAGCACTACATCCCCGGAGGTATGCATGGACGACTCAAAGAAGGCCACCCGTCGTACGATTCGCGCGCTCGCATCGCCGGCCGCGCTGACGATGCTCTTCGGAGGCTTCGCCAGCCACGCCGCGACGCTTCACCCCGTGGTCAATGACGCCATCAGCGTCGGCCAGGTCAGCCTCCCGACCACCGAGGTGCAGCAGCAGCAACAGCAGCAGCAGCAGCAGCAGGTCGTGAGGCCGGGCACCATGGCCAGCGGCAAGCCGATGCTGCTCAAGGCGCTCGTCGCGAACATGAGCATCGCGTAGTCACCGTCGCCGTCAGACGTCGGCGCCGTCCGCCCTTCGAGGGGCGGCGCCTTCGCGAAGGGGCTCCCCCCGGGGGCTCTTCGCGCTCGCGGCGAGGACGCTCCTCGTCGGTACGCCCCACCCCAAGATTGGAGGTTCAGGCAGATGACAACGCCCACGACGCCGCGTCCTGGTGATGGTCCCCTGGAGGCCCGCGACTCCTCGCGCCCGGATCTCCACCTCGTCTTCCCACCCCAGTGGTCTCCGCTCCAGCCGTTCCTGAGCACGCCCTCGCTCAAGGCGTATCTCGAGGAGCGAGGGCATGCCATCCATCAGGATGACTGGAACGTGAGCTTCTACCGGTGGTTCATCGGTCCGCAGCGACTGCCCGTCGCCCGCGCGAGGCTCAAGCACTTCATCGAGGCGCTGACGGACGAGCACCGCATCTACCGCGCCCGCTGCCTGCACGCGCTGGCCACGCTGGACGAGTACCCGCAGCTCATCTCCCGGGTGGAGGGCCTGCGCACCGGCGACACCTACGACACGATGGAGAACTTCAAGGACAGCGTGGACGCGCTCCGGGCGCTGCTCGGCGCGTTCTCCGCCGCGGAGCCCGTCATCGAGGTCGGCACCACGTCGCTCCAGGACGGCGACGTGCTCGGGTCCATTCCGGCGCTGCTCGAGTTCATCGAGGACCGCCACTCCAACCCCTTCATCGCCTTCTTCGAGGAGCAGGTCGCCGGCATCGCGCAGGCGCCCCGCTACTTCGGCATCTCCATCATCGGCACCGAGCAGATTGTCGCGGGCCTGACGCTGGGGCGGGTGTTCAAGCAGCGCTTCCCGGACGTCCCGGTGCTGGTGGGCGGCAGCGTGTTCTCCCGGCTGGTGGAGAAGGAGCGCACCTGGGTCACCCAGTTGTTCGGCCCCTGCTTCGACTTCATCTGCCGCTACGAGGGCGAGCGCCCCGTGGACCGATTCCTGTCCGTCGAGGACCCGCGCAAGGACCGCACGCCCAACTTCGCCTTCATGGAGGACGGGCAGCTCGTGCTCACGCCCCTGGGAGATTCGCTGCCCATGAGCGAGGTGCCCACGCCCGACTTCTCCGGGCTGCCGCTGGAGGAGTACCTGTCGCCGGAGATTGTCCTGCCGCTCTTGACGACGCGGGGCTGCTACTGGGGCAAGTGCGCCTTCTGCTATCACGGGATGATCTACGGCGACCGCTACCGCATGCGCCCGCCGGAGATGATCGCCAAGGATTTGGAGACGCTCAACGCGCGCCACGGCGTGCGCCACTTCGCATTCAACGACGAGGCGCTGCCGCCCAAGCTCTTCCGCATGCTCCCGCCCGCGGTCCCCCAGGGGCGCTACTTCTTCACCGCGCTCTACAAGTTCGAGAAGTACTACACGCGGGAAGACTTCAAGAACATGTATGACATCGGCTTCCGCTCGCTCTACATCGGGCTGGAGACGGCGTCCGAGCGCGTGCAGCGGCACATGCGCAAGAACAACACGCAGAAGGTGATGGTGGACAATCTCCAGTTCGCCCATGACGCGGGCATCTGGAGCCACACCTTCAACTTCTTCGGCTTCCCCACGGAGACGGAGGCGGAGGCGGAGGAGACCGTCCAGTTCCTCCTGAACCACTCGGACATCCTGCACTCGGAGGGCACGGGCACCTTCGTGTTCGAGCACAACGCGCCCATCCACCTGGACCCGGCGCAGTTCGGCGTGAAGGACTTCAAGCCCCGCACGGACACGGTGTTGGATTTGTTCTACGAATACGAGACGGTGACAGGGCTCGACGCGGAGGGCGCGCGGACGGTGCTGGAGCGCTTCAACCGGCTCAAGCGCGAGCGCAAGGTCTACCAGCACGGCCACTGGGTGGACCGCGAGCACCTGCTGCTGCTGCTCAGCCGCTACGGGAGGGATGCGCTGAAGCGCAACTTCGCGAGCGTCGAGGAGGCCGAGCGCGGCTACACGGCGGCGGAGCTGCTGCGCGGGTATGACTTCGACACGCCCGAGGGCAAGCGGCACTTCGTGGTGAACCGGCGCCTGCGTCGCGTCTGCATCACCAACGAGGACGCGGTGCGCATCGTCGGATGGCTCCAGTTCGGCGCCAAGGTGGAGGACCTGCTCAACGCCTACCCCGCCCTGTCGGCCGCGTTGGACCCCGTCCCGGAGAACGTGGAGGAGTTGACGGACCTGCGCGAAGCCTCATGAGCCCCCGCTGAACACACGCGCCCCCTCCCCGCCTGACGCCTGGCGGGGAGGCCCGGGGGCTTTCAGCGGTTCTGGATGGCGACGATGGGGTCCACCCGCGACGCCCGGCGCGCGGGCAGCCAGGTGGCGACGAGGGCCACGGCCCCCAGCAGCACGGAGAAGCCGATGAAGGTGAGCGGGTCCCTCCCGCTCACGCCGAACAGCAGGCTCTCCATGTAGCGCGACAGCACGAAGGCGGCGAGGACGCCCAGGCCGATTCCCAGCCCCGCGAGCTTCATCCCCTGGTCCATCACCAACCGCACCACCCGGCCGGGCGGCGCGCCCAGCGCCATGCGGATGCCCATCTCCTGGGTGCGCTGCGAGACGAGATAGGAGATGACGCCGTAGAGGCCCGCGGTGGCGAGCACCAGCGCGATGAGCGCGAACGCGCCCAGCAAGGACAGACTCAGCCGGCGTCCCGCCACGGATTGCTGGACGATCTCCTCCATGGTGAACAGGTTGTAGAGCGGCTGCTCGGAGTCCACGCCGCGCACCGCGCCGCGCAGCGTGGGGATGAGCTGGGCCGGAGGCGTGGAGGTCTTGAGCACCAGCGTGACGGCCTGGAAGTACCAGAGCGTGGACTGCGGATGGTTGTATGGCAGGTGGACCTCGGGCAGCGGAGGCTGGTCCAACCCCGCCTGTCGCACGTCCCCCACGACGCCGACAATCTCCGCCGGCTGCCCGGCGATGAGCAGCCGTCGCCCCACCGCCTCGCTCCCCTGGAAGTGGCGGCGCGCCAGGGCCTGGTTGACGATGACCACCCGGTCCGCGCGCTGGCCGTCGTCCTCGGTGAAGTCGCGCCCCGCCAGCAGCGGGATGCCCAGCGACTTGAAGAGGTCCGGGCTGGTGGTGCGGAACTCCGCGAAGAGCGTCTTGCTCGGGTCCGCCACGTCCTCGCCCTCCACCGCGTAGTCCCCGCTGGTCCACGCGGTCTGGATGGGCAGCAGGGAGATGAGCGCCGCCGACTGGACGCCGGGCAGCGTCCGGGCCTTCTCCAGGATGGGCTTGAAGAGCCGGTCGACGACCTCCTCGCGGGGGTACTGGGCGGTGGTGATGGGCAGGTGCGCGGTGAGCACGTTGCGCACCTCCAGGCCCGGCTCGGTCCCCAGCAGCGTCACGAAGCCGCGCAGCAACAGGCCCGCGCCCACCAGCAGCACCAGGGACAAGGCCATCTCCACCACCACCAGCGCGTCACGGAAGTAGTGGTGCGAGCGCGACGGCGACAGCTTCGCGCCCGGCTCCGCGAGGCTTGCGCGCAAGGGGGTGCGCGTGGCCTGGAGCGCGGGCGCCAGGCCGAAGGCGAGCGCGCTGCCCACGGCCACCAACAACAGGAAGCCCAGCACGCGGCCATTGAGCGGCAGGTCCCCGGTCAACGGGAAGGACGTCCGCACCAGGTTGGCCAGCGAGCTGACGCCCCACGAGCCGAGCAGCACGCCGAGCAGCGCGCCCACGAACGACAGCATGAGGCTCTCCACCAGCAGCTGCCTCACGACGCGGCCCCGGCTGGCGCCCAGCGCGAAGCGGATGGCGATCTCCTGCTGCCGCGTGGACGTCCGGGCCAGCATCAGGTTGGCGACGTTGGCGCAGGCGATGAGCAGCACCAGCAGCACCGCGCCCTGGAGCAGCAGCAGCGTGGGCCGCACGTCACCGACGACCGTCTCCGCCAGGGGCACCGCCGCCGCGCTGCGCCCCGCCTGCTGGGCGGGATGCGCCTCCTCGATGCGACGGGACACCTCCGCCAGCTCCGCTCCGAGCGTGCGGGGAAGGACACCCGGACGCAGCCGCCCCACGACGCTCAGGAAGTGCGCACCCCGGTTCTCCACCCGGTCCGCGGAGGGTACGAAGGGGATGAAGACCTCCATCCGCGCCCCCGCTGGAAAGCCCACCGCGGACGGGAGGATTCCCACCACCGTGTGCGGCTGCCCATCCAGCGTCAGCGTGCGGCCCACGAAGCCCGGGTCCGAGCCGAAGCGGCGCTGCCAGAGGCCCTCGCTCACCACCACGACGGGCGCGGCTCCCGGCTGGTCGTCCCCCACGGAGAAGCCCGGGCCGAGCTTCGGGGGCGTGCCCAGCACCTGGAAGAGATTGGCCGTGGTCGCCACCACGCTCACCCGCTCCGCCCCCTCGGGCGTCATCAGGTTGCGGCCCTGGAACTCGTAGGCGGCCACGCCCTCGAGCGACGGCAGCTGGGCGGCCCAGTCCTGGTAGTTGGGCCACGACACGGACCCCAGCCACTTGGGATCTCTCGAGGGTGTCGTCTCGTAGAGCCGCACCAGCCGCTCCGGCTCCTGGTAGGGCAACGGACGCAGCAACACCGCGTCCACCACGCTGAAGATGGCCGCGTTGGCGCCAATCCCAAACGCCAGACACAACACCGCGACCACCGTGAACAGCGGGTCCTTGCGCAGCATCCGCAAGGCGAACTTGAAATCGCCTCCGATGTCCTTCCACCCGTCGGCGATACGAGCCATGCACACCTCGCGTGTGCCAAGCTTAGCAAAAACAGCACACCCGGCAATGCACCATCAAGCGCGCGGATGGGCGGCGTCGTAGACCTGCTGGAGCTGCTCCCAGGAGACGTGCGTATAGCGCTGGGTGGTGGAGAGGCTGGCATGACCCAGCAGCTCCTGGATGCTGCGGATGTCGGCGCCCCCACCGAGCAGGTGCGTGGCGAAGGAGTGACGCAGCGCGTGTGGACTCACCTTGCGCGCCAGCGCGCACTTGAGCACATGCGCGTCCAGGTGCCTCCGGATGCTCCGGGGCGTCAGCCGGCCCCCTCGGAAGTTGAGGAAGATGGCCTCTGGCGCCTGGTTCGGCTTCGGCTCCGCGAGCAGCTCTCCGCGCCGGGCCAGGTATGCCTCCAGCGAGCGGATGGCCTGCGCGTTGACAGGCACGAGGCGCTCCTTGCTGCCCTTGCCCATGACCCGGACGATGCGCCCGCTCCGGTCCACGGCGAGCAGGTCCAAATCACACAGCTCGCTGATGCGCAGCCCGCCGCCATAGAGCAGCTCCAGGATGGCCTTGTCGCGAAGGCCCAGCACCGTCTTCAAGTCGTGCACGTCCAGGAGGGCGAAGACCTCCTCCACCGGCAGCACCTTGGGCAGCGCCTTGGGCAGCTTGGGGCTCTTCACCAGCTTCGCCGGACTGGCGGGCAGCAGCTTCTGGCGCACCAGGTACTTGTAGAAGGACTTGATGGACGCGAGCCGACGGGCGCGGCTGGCGGGGGCATGGTCCACGCTCAGCGTGCCCAGGTAGCCGCGGATGGCGGCGTGGGAGCCGGCCAGGAGCGAGAGCTTCATCCGCTCGACGAGGTAGCGCTCATAGTCCACCAGGTCGATGAGGTAGTTGCGCACCGTGTGCGGTGACGCGCCCTTCTCGTCTTCCAGGTGGACTCGGAACTTCTCCAGCAGCGGCGAGAGGGTCGTCATGGCGTTCGCCAGCGTAGGGGGCCCGGTGAGGCTCGCAAGATTCCGGGCCCCGCGAAACCCCTACTTCGTCGGCACGACGGGGGCCACGACAGGAATCACGGGCGCCGGCGCGGGCAGCAGCGCGACACAGGTGGCGTCCGACAGCCACGCCTTGCCACACATCCACGTGAGGACGGGGTTGCGCACCTGCCACAGCAGCACGAAGAAGATGAGCGCCCCGAGCCCGAACCGCGCCCAGCCGGACAGCCCCTCCGTCTCTCCATCCTCGTCCTGCTGGGCGAGCATCGCCGGACGAATCATGTCGCGACGGTCCACCTTCGCGCCCTTGGGGAGCCGGGGACGCCGGGTCACCAGCGTGGACAGGCCGTGCGTCAACATGAGGCGGTCATTGAGCGCCCAGCCGGAGCCCTCCAGGAGCAGCGCCAGGTTGCGCCTGCGCAGCTTCAGCCAGCCGAGCAGTCCCGCCGGCGCCATGACGACGATGGCGATGAGGGACGCGGCGGTGATGACGTCCACCATCGTCAGCGACTTCACCTGCGTGACGATGAACGCGAAGGACGAACCCAGCGCCGCCGCCGCGATGCTGCCCGCCGCGATGACTCCCGCGAGCCCACCCGGAGACGGGGCCGGCGCCGCTGGGGGGGCCGCCGCCGGAGCGGGCACCGCCGCCACGGTCTGCGAGTACCCCTGCTCCAGCGTCGAGTCGAAGGTCTTCTCCCCCGCCGACGCCAGCCCTTCAATCTTGCCGGTGATGAACGAGGCCATGCGAGTGAAGGGCATGGTCATCGACTCCCACAGCGACACGGGCTGGCGGACGATGTGCGTCACCGTGGCGTCGTGCTCCTGGCCCGCCACGTCGTAGAAGACGCCGCGCTTGCCCACGACGAGGTCCGTGCTCCGACCGCGCGTGACGGGCACCGCGACTTCGTAGCCGGGCGTGCCGTCCTTGGGGGCGACGAGCACGTAGAGGATGCACGTGGTGCCCTGGCTCGTCAGCGCCGCGTGCTCCGCGCGGTTCTTCGCGAGCACCGACAGCGTGTACTTGCGCCCGCCGAGGATGAGCGTCCCCTTCTCCATCAGCGCGGGCGCCTTGGGGAGATAGAGGTTGGGCATGCTGATGAAGTTGTTGGCGAACACCAGGAGCCAGCGCTGGTAGAGAACCAGGCGCTCCAGTTCGACGATGGCGGCCAGCGTGGGCGCCAGCGCGAGGTCCGCCTGCGAGGCCGCGTTGATGGCGTCCAGGTCCGTCAGCGACACGGCGGGCAGCGAGTCGGCCAGCTTGTGCACCGGGTTGGCATCGCGCTGGGCGAACCACGCGAGCACCGCGTCCGCCTTCGCCACCAGCTCCCGCCACGCCGTGTCCGACAGGCGCTCCGAGTCTTCCGTCACCGGCGCGGCGACATCGCGACGAAACGCCTGGAGCTGCTCGTAGGAGGGACCGCGCAGGAGCCGCGACCACTCCAGCACGCCCGACGCATCCGGCATGGCGATGGGCAGGTCGCCCGCGGCCTTGCCCAGCGCGGCCGTGTCGCCCAGCGAGCTCTCCACCCGCTCCGCGCGCAGCCGCAGATTCGCCGCCGCCTCCGGCTGCACCGCCACCAGGCGGCACTGGAGGAAGTACGTGTCCAGCAGCGGAGCGACCTCGCGGATGCGACGCGCGCGCGTCTCGCTGTCCTCGCCCCACACGAAGATTTCGCCGCGCTTGCCCAGGTGGGCCAGCAGGGCCTCGCGCGCCTCGCGGAAGCTCTTCAGCATCGCCGGGTCCACGCCCGCCTCGCCCGAGCGGTTCTTCAGCTCGGGGAAGGACGCCATGATGTCCTTGGCGAGCGGACGCAGCGGCTCCGGCAGGCGCTCCGGGGCGATGATGCCGTCCCCGTTCTGCCCGGACTTGCGCAGCTCCTGGTCGCTCGCGCGCACCTGGGCCAGGGAGATGCGCCCCAGGTCCGGCGCGTCCACCGTGCGCAGAATCATCTCCGCCGCCGAGCGCAGGGACGCCGCGTCCGCGGACAGCGAGTTCAGCTCCAGCACGTCACTGCTCGCGTCGGCGCCGCGCCGGTCCTTCAAGTGCTTCGCGGCCCAGGCCACGGCGGCGCGAACCTCCGCCACGCGGACGCGGGCATTGCCGTCCGTGTCCAGGAACTTGAGGAAGGCGGGGTCGCAGCTCAGTCCTTCCAACGGACACGCCGTGGCGATCCACTGCGTCTCGGGGATGGTCGCGGCCTCCACGAGCACGTCGAAGGAGGGAATGTCGACCTGGAGCGAGCCGCCATAGCGGCGATAGGTGAGCGGAGTCGAAGTCATACAGGCGGCGGACCTAAGCACACCCGAAGTCGCCTCGCACGGCTCCGCAGCAGCGTCACTTCACGGTGCCAACCGCTCGGCTGTCCCGTGAGACCGGGTGTCCCGGCACCCGGACGACGGCGCGAGCCAAGGCACCGCGACGACACGCGCCTGCGAGTGGCGAGGCCCCTGCAATCGGCCCGGCGGCACTCCAGGCCTCGCGACGAAAGGCATCCGATGCACACCGCCGCCGCTGAATACGACGACCGCTTCCACCTGAGCCGCAAGCGCTACTACCAGCTGCTCGCGCTCTCCACCCTCTGGTTCACGGTGAACGAGACGCCGCTGCTGCCCATCGGCCTGCTCTTCGCCCTGCGCTTCGTGGGGACGAACTACGAGACGACGTTCTTCCACTCCCTGCGCACGGGCCGGAAGGTCGCCCTCGCGTGCCTGGGCCTGGCCCTGTTCTCCCTGCTGCTCTTCGGGCCCCACGCGGGCTTCAGCGTCGGGCCCGGAGGCGTGAGCTTTCAACTCACGCTCCGGTGAACCCGCGGCGCCTTGCCGACTACGGCAGGGTCGACACGCTGTAGACGCCGGCCTTGGGCCCCTGGGCGATGATGTACACGGCGCGCGAGTCGTCCTTGCCACCGAAGTACACCGGCACCTGGACGCCCTGGTCCAACGGCTTTCGCGCCTGCGTCTTCGCGTCGTACACGGCGATGTCGTACGTGTCCGAGTCCATCCGCGCCGACGTCGCCAGCACGCGCTGCCCATCCGCGGACAGCTTGTAGCTGAAGATGCCCTGGAGCCACGTCTTCGGGTCCTCCTTCTGCGGCAGCTCGAGCGCCTTGAAGTCGCACGCACGTCCGTTGCGGATGCAGTTGGCGCGGAACACCACCTGCCCGTTGCCCGGCACGAAGCCGTAGCCGAAGACGCCCCGGTGCACCTTCTCCGCCTTCTCCGCGCCCAGCGGATAGAGCATCAGGTCCACCGAGTACTCCGGCTTGAGGAAGCGCGAGAGGAAGGCCACATAGCGCGCGTCCGAGCCCCACACGAAGTTGGGCACGCGGTCCCCCACCCGCTTGGGCGCGCCGTCCGGCAACGACGCCACGGCCATCAACCCCGCGCGCGCCGTCACGTCGTACTTGTCCAGGAAGCCCACCGCCTGCGAGTCCGGAGAGAAGGAGAAGATCTCCACGCGCTCGCCCACCTTGCGGCCCGGGCCACCGGAGGCGGGGCCCACGTACAGGTCGCCCGGCACGTCCGGCTTGCCGTTCTCCGAGCGCGCCAGCCACTTGCCATCCGGAGAGAACCCGAAGGCCTGCGCCGCCACGGCCAGCCGCTTCGGCTTCTGCGCCGGCAGCTCCGCCAAGTACAAGTCGTAGAGCCCGCGCACGGACTCGCTGCGCACCTGGAAGGCCACGCGCTGACCATCCGGAGACACGGCGTAGTCGCCCACCTGGTCCGCCAGCTTGCGCGGCGCCTCCTCGGGCTTGTCCACCGACACCGCCGCCAGCCCGCCCGCCGCGGACAGCCGCCGCTTGAGCAGCAGCGTCTTGCTGTCGGAGGTGAACTGGGCGGTGCTCACCTCGGCCGCCACGTCGACGAACGGCCCCGAGGGCAGCGGGCCCAGCTTCAGCTTGCCGCCGTCCACGAAGGCCAGCTTCGTCCCATCCGGCGACGGCAGCATGTAGCTGACGGCCGTGCCCAGCACCGCCGGCTCCGCCTTCGGGTCATCCAGCACCGCCACGTTGAGCGCGCCGGACTGCGAGGCCGCGTTGTAGCCCGTGAGGTACAGCGCGTGCTTCGAGTCCGCCGAGAAGAGCAGCCCGCCCGGCACGTTCGTCACGCTGTCGCCCAGCTTGCGAGGCTCGCCCCCCTCCACGGGCACCACGTGCAGCTCCCCGAGCAACATCTGGGGCGGCACGCCGTCCAGCCGGGGCTTCTGCCCGTTCAGCAGGTATGTGGCGTAGCGCCCATCGGAGGTCAGCCGCAGGTCCGCCGCGCGGCCCGCGGCCAACAGCAGGCCCTGTCCCGCTCCGGCGGGCGTGCCCCGTCCCGCGCTGCTCGGCGCGGGGGCACGGCTCGGCGCCGCGGCCCCCTCGGAGGCAGGCGCGGCGGCGGGAGCGCCCGACTTCGCGCCGCTGTCCTCGCCCTTCTTGCACCCCGTGCCCGCCACCATGAGCGAGGCCATCAAGCCCGCGCCCAGAAGTCGTCCCAGCCTCGGCCGCATCATGCGCTCCTCTGCTCCTCAAGCTCCGGGGCGCCCGACGTGGGGACACCCGCGTGCGGCAGCCACGCCGCCAGGTCCTGCTTCGCGCGGGCCGAATACGCCGCCCGCTTGTCCGCCTTCTTCATCCGCCCGGTCAGCGGCGGGAAGAGGCCATAGATGATGTTGGAGGGCTGATGCGGGTAGTCCGGCGGGTGCGCTTCGCCCGTCACATGACGGAACAGCGAGCCCAGCGCCGTCGTCGCCGGGGGCGGCACCCACTCCTTCCCGCTCAGCCGCGCATGCAGCGCCAGCGCCACCAGGTAGCCGCACGCCGCGCTCTCCACGTACCCCTCCACGCCGGAGACCTGCCCCGCGAAGAACACCCGGGGCTCCGTCTTCAGGGACAGGTCCGCCGACAGCAGCCGGGGCGAGTCGATGAAGGTGTTGCGGTGGATCTGCCCCATCCGGAGGAACTCCGCGTTCTGGAGGCCTGGGATGCAGGAGACGAAGATGCGCTTCTGCTCCCCCCACGTCAGGCGCGTCTGGAAGCCCACCATGTTCCAGGACGTGCCGGCGCGGTCCTCCATGCGCAGCTGCACCACCGCGTGGGGCTCCTGGCCCGTGCGCGGGTCCCGGAGTCCCACCGGCTTCATCGGCCCATAGGCCAGCGTGTCGTCGCCGCGTTCCGCCATGACCTCGATGGGCAGACAGCCTTCGAAGTACTTCGGTTCCTCGAAACTGTGCGGCACCACCTTCTGCCCCGCCTTCAGCTCGGCGATGAAGCGGTAGTACTCCTCCCGGTTCATCGGCAGGTTCAGGTAGTCGTCCCCGCCGCCCTTGCCATAGCGGCTCTGGCGGAAGGCCACCGACAGGTCGATGGAGTCTCCGGAGAGGATGGGGGCGATGGAGTCGTAGAAATAGAGCTTCTGCCCCACGTGCCGCTCCAGCTCGCGCGTGAGGGCGTCCGACGTCAGCGGTCCGGTGGCCACGACGACGGGGCCCTCCTCCGGCAGCGTCTCCACCTCGCCCGCCACCAGCTCCACGCCCGCCTGGCGCAGCAGGGACTCCGTAATCGCCTTGGAGAAGCCCTCGCGCTCCACCGCCAGCGCGTCTCCCGCGGGCACCCGATGGGCATCCGCGCTGCCCAGGATCAACGAGCCCAGCGCGCGCAGCTCCGCGTGCAGCAGGCCAATGGCGCTCTCCGGGTTGTCCGAGCGCAGCGAGTTGCTGCACACCAGCTCCGCGAGCTGATCCGACTTGTGCGCCGGAGAACGCTTGTGGGGCTTCATCTCTCGCAGCACCACCGGCACGCCCCGGCGGGCAAGCTGGTATGCGCACTCCGTACCGGCCAGGCCGCCGCCAATCACCGTCACCCGCTGCTGCTTCACGTCCGCCATCCTGTTCCTCCCGGGAGCGCCGAGCGCGAGCCCGTCAGCGAACAGTTAGCAGGACTGGCACGCCCTGTCCCACTCGCGAAGCCATGGGCGTCAACCCGGTGTCCTGTCCAGGGCCCCATGTCCGGTCGCCTGCCCTCCGAGCCACCGTCGCCCCAGGTGGGAAGGCGAGGTTTCCCCACCTGGGTTGAACCCCTACGTTTCTCGCGTTCATCGCTCGAAGGCAGCGTTCATCCGAGCGAGCGCACAGCGCACTCGAAGACACCCACACGGAAACGAGGCCATCATGAGCCGAGCCCAAGACTTGCTGAAGGTTCGCGAGATTCTTCAGCGCCGCAGGCGGGACATCCTCACCACCAGCAGCGGCACGCACCGCGAGCTGACAGCGCTCAAGGACCAGGAGCGAGACCCTGAGTACGAGGAGAACGCCCAGTCGGAGCTGGCGGACTACACCCTGTCCAGCCTGGTGGAGGCCCAGCGTCGCGAGGTCATGCTCATCGACGCCGCGCTGCTGCGCATGGACACGGGCGTCTTCGGTGAGTGCGTGGACTGCGGCCAGGAGATCTCCATGGACCGCCTGGAGGCCCTGCCCTTCGCCATCCGCTGCGCCGAGGACGCCGAGCAGCACGAGCAGGACATGCGCGGCGGGCACTACGCGACGCCCTCGCTGTAGCCCTGCCCCAGAGACGTGGCACGCGGCGCTCCCTGGTTCCGCCAGGGGGCGCCGCTCGTTCAGTCGCCCTCTTTCTTGAGGACGACGAAGCGGTAGTTCTCCAGCTCGTTCTGTCCCGCGGTGTAGAGCACGCTCAGGAGCATGTCGTAGGGGACCTTGCGGTCCGCGATGACGGACAGCTCCTTGCTGAAGGGCGCTTGAGGGTTGCGCTCGGCGATGTACTTCAGCTTCTCCACTTCCTTCTTGAACCGCGCGTCGAGCGGGAGCACCAGCCGGCCCTGGAGGGCCTCGGCGGGGAGCTGACCGTTCACCAGGCGCAGCACCTCGCGCTCACCCACCAGCACGCTCTTGGACGTAATCGTCACGGCGATGGTGTCCTGCGGCGTGGCGCGGGTGGTGGAGATGGGCGGCCGCACGTCCTCGGACGCCGTCACCGCGGCGGAGGACGAGGCGAAGGACTTGAGCAGGAACACCAGGAGGATGGTCATCATGTCCATCATCGCGGTGATGTTCAGCTCCTTGATTTCCCCCGCCGCGTCGCGCTCCTTGCGCTTCTTGCGCGCCAGGGCCCGGCGATAGCGCAGCCGCGCCAGGGCCTCTTCGTCGACGGAGTCCGGCGCGGGCGACATGGGCTCGGAAGACGACATGGCTCAGGTCCCCGCCAGGGTGACGTCGGGGAACAGCAACCGGCGCTGGGGACCCTGCTCCTCGCGCAGCGCATCCATCGTCTGGATGAGCGCCTCGTAGGGCACGTCCGCGTCCGCGCCGACGATGACCTTCGTCTCCTTGGGAAACTCCGTCTTGATCTTCACCATCCACGCGTTGAGCGCGGCGTAGTCGTAGTCGCCCGCCGCGTTCGTCGGCACCGTGGGCGCGCCTCCCTCACCGAGGATGGCGTTCTCGCTGCTGACGAAGTGCCCCTTGCGGGAGATGAGCACGGACAGCGTCAGCTTCGGCTCGTCGGAGGGCGACTCCTGCGTCATCCCCGTGGACGGCGCGCCATAGCCCGGCGCGCTCACGTTGAGGATGCCGAACGAGGTCAGCCCCGTAATCGACAGCAGCATGAAGATGATGAGGTTCATGAGGATGTCGAGGTACGGGACGACGTTCAGCTCGCCCGACTCTTCTTCCTCGCGGACCTTCAGCTTGCGGCGGGAGTAGTGGAACGCCATGGCGCGCGCTCGCCCCGCCCTACGACGCGCGGGCTTCGAGCTCCGTGGAAGCAGGGTCCGCGCTGCCGCGACGCGACAGGAGGTTCTCCAGCTTCAGCGCGTTGAGCTCCAGGCTCTCCACCATGCTCTTCGCGTACGACGTGAGGAACAGGTGGAAGATGATGCACACCACCGCGATGGAGAGCGCGAAGGCGGTGTTGTTCATCGCCTTGGAGATACCGTCCGACAACAGCCGCTGCTTCTGGTCCGCCGGCACGTCACCCAGCGCCTGGAAGGTGCCGATGAGGCCGAAGATGGTGCCGACGAGGCCCACCAGCGTGGCGATGTTCGCCAGGGACCACAGCCAGGGGATGCGCTTGGAGACATGCGGGCTGTGCTCGATGATGGCCTCCTCCACCGCCTTGGCCACCTCGATTTCGCCCCGGTTCGCGTTCACCAGCCCCGCGCGGATGACCTTGGCCAGCGGCGCGGTGGGCGCCATGCCACACACCTTCACCGCGCGGTCCAGGTTGCCGCCGCGCACCAGCTTGGAGATCTGCTCCATGAAGGGCGCCGGGTTGAGGTTGTAGCGGAACACCAGCGTGACGATGCGCTCGATGGACACCGCCAGCGCGCATGCCAGCCAGAACAGGTTCACGAACATGAACGGACCGCCATCCTTGAAGAACTTGATGACGGAGTCCGTGACGCCGAGCTTTCCGGCGTCCGCGGCCGCGAGGCTCGCGTTGACCAGCAACTCGCTGACCACCGAGGAAATCATTGCCCGGGTTGTAGGGCGGGCCCGCCGAAGCTGTCAAGCCACGGACGGGCCAGCCCCCCGTAAACACTTGGGTTTTCAGGCCGCCGACGACGTTCCCGGGTCCGTGGGGACGCCCGCCTGCTCAACGACCTCCCGCCGGTAGCCGCACTCCTTGTTCGGGCAGGAGATGTACGCCCCGTCCCGCTTGGAGAACTTCTGGAGGAGGTACGGCGACGCGCAGTCCGGGCACGCCTCCGCCAGGGGCCGGTCCCACGCGGCGAAGCGGCAGTCCGGGTAGCGGTTGCAGCCGAAGAAGATCTTCCCTCGGCCGCTGCGGCGCTCCGTCAGGTAGCCCTGCTTGCACTCCGGGCACCCCACGCCGATGGAGATGGGCTTGGACGTCTTGCAGTCCGGGTAGCCCGAGCACGCCATGAAGCGGCCGAACCGGCCCCGCTTGATGACCATGGGCTTGCCGCACTTCTCGCACAGCTCGTCCGTCGTCTCTTCCTCGACGATGACGATCTTCCCCTCGGCGTCCCGCTTGAAGTCCTTGGTGTTCTTGCAGTCGGGGTAGTTCGAACAGGCGAGGAAGTGCCCCATCTTTCCGAACTTGATGACGAAGTGGTTGCCGCACTTCTCACAGGCGATGTCGGTCTTGATCTCCTCGCGCTTGACGTCGCGCATCTCCGCCTTCGCCTTCTCGAGCGTGTCCTTGAAGGGCCCGTAGAAGTCGCGCAGCACCGACACCCACTTCGCTTCGCCCTCGGAGATCTGATCGAGCTTCTCCTCCATCGTCGCCGTGAAGGTGACGTCCAGCTCGTGGGGGAAGTGCTTGACCAACATCTCGTTGGTCATCTGTCCCAGGTCCGTGGGCCGGAAGCGGCTCTCCAGCTTCTCCACGTACTTCTTGTCCTGGATGGTGGAGAGGATGGCGGCGTAGGTGGACGGGCGGCCAATGCCCTTCTCTTCCAGCTCCTTCACCAGCGTGGCCTCGCTGAAGCGCGGGGGCGGCTGGGTGAAGTGCTGCTCGTGCACCAGCCGCTGCAGGCCCAGCTTGTCGTTGTCGTTGAGCAGCGGCAGGTCGCCCACGGCGTCGGCGCCATCCGCGCCCTCTTCGCCCGCGGCCTTCGCCTTCTCCTTCTCCGACTCCTCTTCCGGCGTCAGGCCCGCGCCGTACACCGCGAGGTAGCCGGGGAACTTCAGCGTGCTGCCGGAGGCGCGGAACGTGGCCCGGCCCGCGGAGATGTCCGCGCTCGTCTGGTCATACACGGCGGGCTTCATCTGGCACGCCACGAAGCGGTTCCAGATGAGCTCGTAGAGCCGGAACATGTCCTGCTCGTCCATCGCGTCGAAGAAGGGACGCACCCGCTCCGGCGGGTACTCCAGCGACGTGGGGCGGATGGCCTCGTGGGCGTCCTGCGCGCTCTTCCGGGACTTGTAGACCACCGGCTCTTCCGGCAGGTACTCGGCGCCGTACTTGGTGCCGATCATCTCCCGCACCTGCTTCACGGCGTCGTCCGACAGACGCGTGGAGTCCGTGCGCATATAGGTGATGAGCGCCGTCTGTCCTTCCTCGCCGAGGGGCACGCCCTCGTAGAGCTTCTGGGACAGCGTCATCGTCTTCTTCGCGGTGAAGGACAGCCGGTTGGCCGCCTCCTGCTGCAGCTTGGAGGTGATGAAGGGCGCGGGCGCGTTGCGACGTCGCTCGCGGCGGTCCACCTTGGACACGGAGAAGGCCGCGTCCTTCAGCTCGTTGACCAGGCCCTCGGTGATGGCGCGGTCCTTGAGCTCTATCTTCTTGCCGTCCACCTTGGACAGCTTGGCCTTGAACGGCGGCGGGCCGGAGGGGCCCTCCAACAGCGCGTCCAGCGTCCAGTACTCCTCGGGGACGAAGGCCTTGATCTCCGTCTCGCGCTCCACGATGAGGCGCACCGCGACGGACTGCACGCGTCCGGCGGACAGGCCCCGGCGGATCTTCTGCCAGAGCAGCGGCGAGATTTGATAGCCCACCAGCCGGTCCAGGATGCGACGCGTCTGCTGCGAGTCGTAGTTGTCCTGGTTCAGCTCGCGAGGCTGGGCGATGGCCTCTTGAATGGCCTTCTTGGTGATTTCGTTGAAGGTCACCCGCATCGCGTCCGGATGCGCCAGCTCTTCCTTGATGTGCCACGCAATGGCCTCGCCCTCGCGGTCGGGGTCCGTGGCCAGGAAGACCTTGTCGGCGGACTTCGCCATCTTCTTCAGCTCGTTGAGCACCTTCTCCTTGCCCTTGATGACCTCGTACTGGGGCTGGAAGTCGTGCTCCACGTCGACGCCAATCTTGCTCTTGGGCAGATCCTTCACGTGCCCCACGGACGCCTTCACCGTGTAGCCGGAGCCCAGGTACTTCTTGATGGTCTTCGCCTTGGCGGGCGACTCCACGACGACCAGGTAGTGCGGCCCCTTGCCGCGCGGCGTGGCCTCCTCCTCGGCGTCCGCGTCCACGGCGGGCAGCGAGTCGTCATCACCCTTCTTGGTGGTACGCCGGCGGGCCGCGGTCTTCTTGGCCGCGGCCTTCTTGGCCGCGGGCTTCTTCTTGGCCGCAGTCTTCTTCTTGGCGGCCGTGCGACCGGTCGCCTCGCGGGGCGCCTTCTCCTCGGTCGCCTCGGTCTCTTCCGCCTTCTTCTTCGTCCGCGTGGCCATGACTCTCCTACCTAGATCTTCTCGTACAGCCTGCCCGGGTGCTGGACGACCAGCCCCGTCATCTCCAGCTCCACCAGCGCGCTGACGAGCGCCGCGGGTGTGAGGGTGCTCCCGGTCAGCACCTCGTCGAACGTCCGGGGAATCCGGTCCAACACCGCATAGGCGCCCCGCGCTTCCGCGGAGAGCCCATCCCACGAATCAGCCTTTCCAGGCGCCACCATCCACCCAGGGTCAACACCCACCGCCCGCCAGACGTCCTTTGCATCCAGGCACGCACTCGCGTGCCCCTCGCGCAGCAAGGCGTTGCAGCCTGCCGCATCCGCCTGACGTACATCCCCCGGCATCGCCAGCACCGGCCGCCCCTGCGCCCGCCCCGCCCTCGCCGTGTGCAAGCTGCCCGACTCCGCCCCCGCCCTCATCACCAGAACCGCATCCGATGCGCCGGAGATGAGCCGGTTGCGCCGGGGAAACGTGGAGGTGCTTGCCCGCACCCCAGGCGGCAGCTCGCTGAAGAACACCCCGCCCCTCTCCAAAAAGTGAGGCAGCAGGCGGGCTTGCGCCGGGTCCAGCGCATCCAGCGCGGACCCCAGAAAAGCCCACGTCTCCGCGCCCACGTCCAGTGCACCCCAGTGGCACGCCCTGTCCACCCCCGCCGCCGCGCCCGACACCACCCCCACCCCACCCTCGGCCACCTGACGGGCGAAGGCACGGGCAAAAGGCAGGAACCCCTGATCCGGATGTCGGCTGCCCACCATGGCCACCCGCCTGCGCGGCGGCCCGGGCTGCCCCTTGTGGAAGAGCAAGGGAGGCGCGTCCTCCACCTGCTTGAGGCGCTCTGGATAGGCCCGCTGCTCGGCGAATGCCACCCGCATGCCTCCGGCGCGACACGCCTCCTGCAGCCGCTCCGCGACGACGGGGAGCCGCTCCAGCGTCGCCAGCCTGCGACGGACCTGTGGGGAAACCGGCGCTTCGGACACCCAGTCTCCCACCGGAGTCGTGGCCAGCGGGGCGAGCCGGCCGTCGGCGAATGCGCGCAAGGCGGCCAGCGTCCTCGGCCCCAGGCCGGGAACGGCCCAGAGCGCCAGGCATGCCTGCTGCTCCGCCGTGAGGCTGTCCGTCTCAGCGTCCGCCATACCGACCCCCTCGATTCCCACCTATATAGAAGATGGGTCCGCAGGGAGGGGCGCGACACATAGACACCGGACCGCCACCGGTCAAGCACTCAACCCCTCCTGGACGGGAGGGGATGCACTTTTCCTGCCGGGATCAGCGGCTGGCGGTGGGGGCGGTGTTCACGCGCATGTACGCGCGGTCGCCGGTGTTGATCTCCTCGGTGGAGCGCATCATCAGGCAGTTGTTGGTGCGCTCCTTCACCTCGGTGACCATGCACGTGCCGATGTTCTCCCACGGCAGCGCCTTGTCGGACGCGGGCGGGGGCGGCAGCTCCGGCTTGCCCAGCACCTGCCGGGACGGGTCGCCCTGGCGGAGGATGAGGAAGGTGTTGCCCAGCTGGACGCCGTCCGCGCTGCCCTTGTCCAGCACCACGGTGTTGTGCTCCCCGAGCAGCGACAGGTAGGGCACCAGCGCCGTGACGACGGTGGCGTTGAGCTCCTTCGTGTTGGGCCGGGGGGCGACGCGCTCGCTGAGCTTTTCGCCGTAGGGGCCCACCAGGTCACCACGCTCGATGCCGTCCCAGGTGTCGACGATCTGCGCGGTGACGACGCCCTTGTCCACGCGCACCACGCGCAGCGTGCCCACGAAGTCCGTCAGGTAGCCGAGCTGCTTGTGCGTGCGCGGGTGCTTCACCGCCTGCGTGGTGTGGAAGACGACGTAGCGGTCACCGACCTTGGCGGCGGCGTTGCGCTTGAAGCGCACGTAGACGTTGTCCGGGAAGGACAGCATCAGCGCGCCGTTCGGAGAGCCCTCGATGCGGCCCGCCTCCTCCAGCTCGCGCGGCGTGACGAAGCCCTGCGTCGTCACCGGCCGCGACGAGGACACGTCGTAGCCAATCTTGCCCGACACGGAGACCATGTCCCCTCCGGACAGCTCCGTGGGCGCGGCCACGTCGACGGTGTCGTCGGTCTCCACGCGCTGGGGCACTTCCTCGCCCCCGCCGAAGAAGCTCACCTGGTTGCCCGGGTAGATCCAATGCGGGTTGGCGATCTCCGGGTTGTAGGACCAGACCTTCGGCCAGTACCAGGGGCTGCCCAGGTAGCGCTGGGAGAGGTCCCACAGCGTGTCACCGGACTCGACGGTGTGGACCACGCCGGGGGCGCTCTCACGGCCCTTGGCGGCGCCCGGGGGCAGCGTCACGTTGGTGCCGGAGGGGCGCTCGGGCGCCACCTCGTCCATGACCTCGGCGCCTTCCGTCTCGCTGCCAGCCTCGGTCTCGTCCGGGTCGCTGCCCTCCTGCTGCGCGAGTGCGCTCCAGGCGGGGGCGACGGCGAGGCTCAGCATCAGCGAGGTGAGGATCCGGGAGCGCATCGCACGACATCCTTTCAAAGAAGACTTCACTGCGGGAGCGCGGCGAGCCGCTGCTCCGCCTGTGTGGCGGCGGCCGTCCCCGGAAACTGGGTGACGACGCGCGTGTAGAGAGCCCGGGCATCCGCGGCCTGGTTGAGCCGCATCCGGCACTCGGCGAGCCGGAGCATGCCGTCCAGCATGGCATCCCCGGCGGGATAGGTGGTCAGCAGCCGCTCGAACGTCCTGGCGGCGTCCTTGAACTCGTTGAGCCCCATCTGCCCCAGCCCGCTGAAGTACAGCGCGTTGTCCGCGCGCGGGTGGCGGGGGTTCTCCTCGGAGAAGCGGCGCAGGCGCTGCACGCCGCCCTCCACGTTGCCGGTGCGCAAGAGCGACACGGACTTCTCGTAGTCCGCCTCCAGCACGTCCGGGTCCGGCTGGTCCGCCGGGTCATCCTCGCGCGTGGTCACCATCGTCGCCCCGCCCGCGGACGCCAGGGTGGCACCGCCCGAGCCGGACTCCTGCGCGCCGTCCGGCACGTTGCTGATGAACATCTCCACCTGCTCGGACTCGGGCTCCACCACCGCCACCTGCGTGGCCAGCCTGGGCGCGGGCTCGAAGCGCGGCTTGAGCTTCACCACCGACAGCTCCGGAGTCATCGTCAGCGCGTCATCCGGCTGTTGCGCGGGCGCGGCGGCTCGCACGGACGCGGGGGTGGCCTGCTTCGTCGCGGGAGCGGAACCCTGGGTCCGCGCGCGGTCGACGGCGGCATGGGCCTCCAGCCGCTCCAGCCGGTCGACGAGGCGGGACTGCGACTCGCGCAGCGCGCGAAGCTCCGCCTGCAGGGCCCCGACCTCCGCCTGGGAAGCGGAAGTGGTGGCACAGGCACACAGCGCGCACAGGGGCGCTGCGGCGAGCAAGCGGAAGATGGAGGAGCGCTCGGGCACGGGCCTCGACGGATGAAAGTCCCTTGCGAGGATAGGAAGGCACGTCGGAGAGCGTCAAGAAAACGGCCGGCGCTCCCCTTCTAGAACCGGTTTACCACCAGGTTGAGGTGCCGTCCGGTCCGCCCCGCATCCCGCCGGTGGGAGAAGAACCGCGAGGGCTCACACGCGGTACAGACCTGTAGCACGTCCACATGGGCCGCCCGCAGCCCCGCGCCCAGCAACGTCAGCCGCACCGCGCGTGACAGGTCCAACCGGATGCGGCCGCCCTCCTCCACCACGACTTCCGAGCCGAAGCGCGCCGTGAAGCGCTGTCCCAGCTCCGGGGAGACCTCGTAGCAGCAGCGCTGAATCGCCGGCCCCACCGCCGCGAGCAGCCGCTCCGGCCGGGCGCCTTGGGCCACCAGCGCCTCCACGGCGCGTGCGCTGATGTCCGCGTCCGTGCCCTTCCACCCCGAGTGCACCGCGGCCACACGCCGTCCGTCCGGGTCCACCAGCAACACCGGGACGCAGTCCGCCGTGCCCACCGCCACCCACGTCCCGGGCACGCCGGTCCACAGCGCGTCCGCCTCCCCCTCGGGAGGCCGCAGCGTGTCGCCGCCCTCCTCCGCCACCAGAGCCTCCTCCACTCGAGCCTCCAGCACCCGGTCTCCATGCACCTGGGACACGCGAGACAGGCAGCCCAGCGGAGCCCCGGCCGCCATGGCGAGCCTGCGGAGGTTCTCCTCCACCTTCGCCCGGTCATCTCCCGTGGAGAAGCCGAGGTTGAGCGAGGCGAAGGGCCCCTCCGACACACCGCCCGCGCGCGTCGCGAAGCCGTGGGGAACGGGGAGCAGCGAGGACGTGAGCAGCTCGGTCGCCATGAGGAGGTCCTTCATATCCGCCACGCCCGGCGCGACGCACGCGGACGTCCACCTGCGTCAGCTGGATGCGCCAACGGAATGATAAAATTCCCGTGCAAGTACGTTTGACAGTCCGCGTCAGCCCATTGACAATTCCTCTGACTCTTCGTGAAACGGGTTGAATCCTTTCGAACGAAGTGACGCGAACACGCGAATGCCCCTGGGTCCCGACACCGTAGGCCGCAAGCTCCTCTGGAGCATCGCTCTGCCTGGGTTGGTGGTGACGTTGCTGGGCGTGGGCCACTTCTGGCGCGAGGCGCGGGTGGCGGTGCAGGACGCCACGCAGGTGGAATCGCTCGCACTCGCGGAGTTCGTCGCCTCGACGTTCCTGTTGCCGCAGGGGCCCGGTGCCCCCGCGCACGGCGCCGTGACGGAGGTGCTCCACTCGGACACGCGGTTGTTCCGCTCGGTGGCGGACGTGCGCGTGCTGACGCCGGATGGACGGGTGCGCTGGTCCCGCGCGCCCTCCGAGATTGGCACCGTGCACCCGGAGGCCTCGCGCCTCACCCGCCCCGGTCCTGAGACGGCGCGCTCCGCGGACGGTGTGACGGAGGTGGTGCGGCCCCTGGGCGGTCCGGAGTGCGGGAGCTGTCACTCGCGCGGAGAGGTCCCCGGCGCCAGCGTCCTGCAGATGCGGATGACGGAGCCCGCGCTGCACCAGCAGCTGAGGCAGGTGTTCGGTGGCGCGCTGGGGTCCATGGCGGTGTTCGCCGTCATCCTCGCGCTCGTCATCGCGCTGTCCTTGCACTTCAACCTCACGCGTCCGCTGCGCCGGCTGAGCGCGGCCATGGGGCGCGCGGAGGCTGGAGACCTCCTGGTGCGCGCGGACGTGCGCGGCACGGATGAAATCGCGCGCCTGGGGGCGGCCTTCAACCAGATGCTGGCGCGGCTCACCGCCATGAAGGCGGAGGAGATCGACACCCATCGGGATTTGGAGCTGGTGAAGGAGAAGCTCACGCTCAAGGACGAGCTGGAAGAGCGCCTTCGCGAGCTGTCGCTGCTGTTCGACGTGACGCGCTCCCTCAACTCCACGCTGGAGCTGGACGAGCTGCTGGAGGGTGTCACCCGGCTGGTGGTGGAGCGGCTCCAGATTCCGGAGTTCTCCATCATGCTCGTCAGCGCGGAGGGCACGCTGGAGGTGCGCCAGGCCTGGCCGGAGGGACGTGGCTCGGAGGGCCTCGTCTTCTCGGTGGGCGAAGGCGCCTGCGGCCGGGCGGCTCAGACGCACAAGGCGGTGTACCTGCCGGACGTCGGGGACCCCACCAGCATCTTCGCGCGCCGGGGACTGGAGAAGAACGCGCTCGTCACGGGCGCGCTGCTCGCGGTGCCCATGGTGCACGCGGGCACGCTGATGGGCGTGGTGAACTTCCAGCGTCCGCTCATCGCCAGCTTCTCGGCGGGGGAAATCGAGCTGCTCACCGCCGTGGCGGACATCGCGGCGGCGGCGGTGAAGAACGCGCGGCTGCACGCGGAGACGGTGAAGCTCACCATGACGGACCCGCTGACGGGGGTGCCCAACCGCCGTCACCTCTTCCAGCGCATGGAGCTGGAGCTGGCGCGCGCGCAGCGCTTCGGCACGCCGCTGGGGCTGCTCATGGTGGACGTGGACCACTTCAAGCGCCTCAATGACCTGGCCGGCCACCGGGCGGGTGACGAGACGCTCCGCCGCGTCTGCGACATCCTCCGCACGCGCGTGCGCAAGGTGGACACGCTCGCGCGCTACGGCGGCGAGGAGTTCGTGCTCCTCCTGCCCCACACCAGCAAGCAGGACGCGGTGGAGGTGGCGGAGAAGCTGCGCCGCGCGGTGGCGGAGACCGTCGTGCTCTCGCAGCCGGGCCTCCCGGGCGGCCACGTCACCGTGTCCGTGGGCGTGTCCCACTTCCCCACCGACGCCAACACGCAGGAGGGGCTCGTCGACAGCGCGGACGCGGCCCTCTATTGCAGCAAGCGCACGGGCCGCAACCGCACCACGCCGTTCGAGCTGGGGATGGAGATCCACCCCGGCCGTGAGCGCGGGCCGCACACGCCTCCCGCCGAGGCCACGGGCCCCGTCCCTCCGGGCGGCGTGGCCAAGGCATAGGTCAACGCGCGCGGCTCAGCGGGACACGAGCGTGCGCACCGTGGGCAGCATCAGGTCCGCCCACTCCTCGTAGCCTTCGTCGGACGGGTGGAAGCCGTCGCCCGAGAAGAAGTGCCGCGCGCGGGGAAATATCTCCTGGCTCGCGGTGAACAGGTCCACCAGATGCAGTCCCTCCTTGCGCGCCACCTGGGCGATGGCGGCGTTGAAGGGCTCGATGCGGCCTTCGTAGAGGGCGCTGGGCACCAGCTTCGCGACAGGCGCCAGGGCCATGTCCGCGATGTTCACCAGCACCAGCGGAGCGCCCGTCTGCTTCAGCCGGCGGGCGATGCGCTCCAGGTCCTCCTGGAAGTCCTCCACCGCCGTGCCGCGCCAGATGTCGTTGGTCCCCACGCCCAGCGTCACCAGCGTGGGGTGCGCGGCCACCGCGGCCTTCACCTGCCCGGTGAAGACGTCGCGGATGCGCGCCCCGCTGACGCCCAGGTTGGTGAAGCCCAGGGAGAGCCCGTCCTTGCGCAGCCGTGAGGCGAGGCGCTCGGGGTAGCCGCCGCCGCGATTCGCGCCCACGCCCACGGCGGTGCTGTCTCCGAGCGCGACGTAGTTGACGCTCATGTCCGTCGCTCCACTACGGCATGCGCAGCGCGCGCAGCAGTCGGCCGCCTCCCGGAGAGGCCACGCGCAGGAGCAGCGTGCTGCCCGCGGGCGCGGCGCGAATCGCCTTGGCCAGGTCGTCCGCGTTGTTCACCGGCTTGCGGTTGGCTTCCACGACGAGCATGCCCGGCTCGAGCTGCGCGCGGTCCGCCGGAGAGCCCGGAATCACGTCGGTGATGAGGGCGCCCTGACGCTCGTTGAAGCCCGCCTGCTGCGCGGTGCGCGCATCGAGGTTCTGGAGGCTGACGCCCACGCGGCGCGAGCTCTCCTGCGAGTCGTCCCCCTGCTGCTTGCGCGCGGCCACGCCTTCCAGGTCGGGACGGGTGCCGAGCATCACCTTCACGTCCTGCTTCTTGCCCTCGCGGAACACCGTCAGCGTGGAGGTGCTGCCCGGACGCTTGAGCGCCACGGTGCGCGTGAGCTGGCCGCTGGACGTCACCGTCTGCCCGTCGATGGCGGTGACGACGTCGTCCGACTTCAGGCCCGCCTTCGCCGCCGGAGAGCCCGGGTTCACCTGCGTGAGGATGGCGCCCTCCGTCACCGGCAGCTTGAGCGCGCTCGACAAGTCGCGCGTCAGGTCCTGGATGCCCACGCCCAGCCACGCGCGCGTGACGGAGCCGTCCTTCTCGAGCTGCGGCACCAGCGCCTTCACCAGGTTGCTGGGCACCGCGAAGCCGATGCCCGTGCCACCGCCGACGATGGCGGTGTTGATGCCGACCACTTCGCCTCGCATGTTGAACAGCGGTCCGCCGGAGTTGCCCGGGTTGATGGCCGCGTCCGTCTGGAGGAACTCGTCGTACGGCCCCGCGCCGATGTCGCGCGCTCGCGCGGAGACGATGCCCAGGCTGACGCTGGACGCGAGCCCGAAGGGATTGCCGATGGCGACGACCCAGTCCCCCACGCGCAGTCCGTCGGAGTCGCCCAGCTTCACCGTGGGCAGGCCCTCCACCTTGTCCTTGATCTTCACCACCGCGACGTCGGTGAGAGGGTCTCTGCCCACCACCGAGGCGGAGAACGAGCGTCCGTCATCCAGGCGCACGGTGATGGAGACGGCGTCCTCCACCACGTGGTTGTTGGTGAGGACGATGCCCGTCGGCTCGATGATGAAGCCGGAGCCCGCGCCCTGGCGGAGCTGCTCGCGCCCTCCCCTGCCCCCCGCGCCGCCGCCGAAGAAGCGGTCGAAGAGCGGGTTGTCCTCCATGCCCCTCGCGCCTCCACCGCCGCGCGCCTGCACGTCCACGTTGACGACGGCCGACTTCACCGAGTCCACCAGCGGCGCCAGCGAGGGAAGCGCCTGCGCCTCGCGCGTGGCCGGTTGGAGGTTGCCGGGCTGGCCCTGCGCGGGAGCGGGCGCCGGAGCCTGTGCCCACGAAGCCGACGGGACGGCGAGGAGCAGCGCGGCGGCCAGGGCGCTCCGGAACGCGACGGAAGAACGGTTCATATGCTCCCCAAGCTAAAGCCGAAATGCGGTCCGGCAAGCGAAACGGCCGATGGTCATCCAGCGTAACAATCAGGCCCGCCACCCACGGGCCCCGGTGCTCATCCCAGTCGATAGAGGCGGTAATCGAGCTCCGGGAAGAGGTTGTCGCGCCCCTCCAGCTGAGCAAGCCAGCCCTCGTCGATGGTGCCCGCCCGCAGCTCGTCGTGCAGCCGGAGGAAGTGCTGGACGTGCTCCTGGGTGCGCCGCTTCGCGTACTCCACCATGGTGCCCGTCTTCAGGATGAAGGCCCAGTCGGAGCTCTGCGCGAGCATCAGCTCCCGCGCGGCCTGGTTGAGCGCGCGACGCTGGAGCGCCGGAGCGTCTGGAAAGTCACGCGCGAGCTCCACCATCTTCCGCGCGCAGTGAGTCAGGTGGCGGTAGACCCAGTCATTGGTGCCATCCAGCCACATGTGGGCGTAGCCGCCCGCGCCCCACGAGGACATCGGCGGCGTGGCCACCTGATTCTCTGGGTTCTCTCGCAGGTCATCCAACGGCGTCACCAGGTCGAAGGTGGACTGCTCGCTCGCCGCCTTGCGGATGAAGGCCTCCAGGAACCACGGCCCCTCGAACCACCAGTGGCCGAACAGCTCCGCGTCATAGGGCGAGACGACCACGGGCTTGCGACCACCGAGGCGCGAGGCCAGGTGCTCTATCTGCCGCTGCCGGTTGAAGAGGAAGTTGCCGGCGTGCACGGCGGCGCGCTCTCGCGCCAGCGCGGGGTCATAGGGGCGCTTGTCGTTCGTCTTCCCGGTGATGCGGTAGTACTTGAAGCCGGTGTTCTTCCTGTCTCCCGTCGGCTGGATGAAGGGCCGGATGTAGTCCAGGTCCAGGTCCCAGCCGATGTCCCGATAGAACTCGCGGTAGTCCGGGTCGCCGGGATAGCCGTACTCGGAGCTCCAGACCTGCTGGCTGCTCTCGGGGTCTCTGGCGAAGGCGGCGACACCGGCCTCGGTGAAGATGGGCGCATAGGGGCCGTGCAGGGGACGCGGAACGGCGTCCGTCAGGCCATGCGTGTCCACGAAGAAGTAGCGGATGCGCTCGGCGGCGAGGATTCGCTCCAGGCCCGGGTAGTAGCCGCACTCGGCCAGCCAGATGCCGGCCGGGTCTCTTCCGAAGTGCTGACGGTAGTGGTTGGCGGCCACCATCACCTGGGCGCGCACGGCCTCCGGCACCTGCTGCATGAGGGGCAGGAACCCATGCGTCGCATTGCACGTGAGGATGTCCAGATGGCCCGCGTCCTGGAGGCGTCGGAACGCGGCGACGAGGTCCCCTCGGTAGCGGTCGTGGAAGGCGCGGCGCAGCGTCTCGAAGTGGTCCCGGTAGAAGCGAGCCAGGGGGCCGAAGGTCGCATCGGTCCGGGTGCGGTGGACCTCGCGCGCGCCCAGCTCGCACAGCTGCTCCAGCTTCCGTGCGTAGCGCGTCATCAGCAGCTCGTCGCGCAGCATGGTGACGAGCGTGGGCGACAGCGTCATCGCCAGGCGGAACGGGACGCCGTCCTCCGCCAGGGAGTCGAAGGCGAGGAGCAGCGGGAGGTACGTCTCGGAGATGGCCTCGTAGAGCCAGTCTTCCTCGAGGAAGTCCTCGTGCTCGGGGTGTCGGACGAACGGGAGGTGCGCGTGAAGGACGAGTGAGAGGGAGCCCAGGCTCATGGTTTGGAGAGGTGTCCTTGCGGGTTCACGAGCGGCCCCCGCCCGAGGGCGGCTTCCGGTACGAGTCCTGGTCCGAGCTGCCTGTCACCTGCTTCACCGGCTCTGGAATCAAGCCTCCCGCCAGGTCCGAGTAGCGCCGGTCCGAGGCTCCAGGAGCACGCGGCGGCGACTCGAAGTAGCGCTGGTCCGAGGCACCGGGTGCACGCGCGGGGGCCTCGAAGTAGTGCAGCTCCGGGGAGCCCGTGGGGCGAGGAGGCGCCGCGAGGCCAGCTGCGTCCGTGGGTCCGGCGGACCTGGGAGGAGGCTCGGCGTAGCGCATGTCCGACGCGCCCGGCGCGCGAGCGATGTCCAGGTACTGGTACGGAGGACGGGCGTCCTTGCCCGAGGTCTGTGTCGCGCCTTCCTGGTAGCGCTGTTCAGAGGAGCCCGGAGCGCGCACCTGCCCGAGCTCCAGGTATTCGAACGCGCGCGGCGACGAGACGGGAAGCACCGGGCCTTCGCCGTACCGCATGTCCGAGGCACCTGGCGCGCGCCCTTGTGCATCCAGGTAGCGATGCGAGGCGACGTAGCGCTGGTCCGAGGCGCCTGGTGCGCGCTCGACGCCTTGCAGATAGGTGCCGGAGTCCACCTGGGAGCCGGGTCCCTCGGGAGAGGGAGGAACACCGGGCCCGACGCCTTCGCGGTGGACCACGGGGATGTCCTTCACTCCCGCGCTCCCGGGCAGGTTGACCCGGTGCCACGTGATGTATTCGCGCTCGTGATTCTCCGGCGCCAACGTGGGGACTGGCACCGCGGCGGGGGCCTCGGGCTCCACCGGGACGGGCCGACGCAGGAAGCGCACGGAGGTGTCCGTCGATACGCCCGTGGGAGGGAGCGCCACGCGATTGCTGGAGGGGCCGATGCGATGCGCCTTGCCATCGCGGCCGACGAAATGGGCCTCGACCCGGTAGGGGCGGCCCGCTGGAAGCCCATGGATGTAGTAACCGCGTGACTCCAGTGCGCAGTCCATCTCGCGCACGAGGGAGTCCCCATCGAAGACGCGCAGGACGGCGCGAGGCTCCTCCAGTCCCTTCATCGCGCGAGACCGCGTGGCGGGGCTGAAATCCCAGAGGGCGAAGAGGGTGTGCGGGTCGCGCGGGAGCAGCAACGCGGTGTCGTCGTGGTACTCGCGGGGAAGCGGCTCTTGTGCTTCAGGCTCCGCCGCGGCGAAGGGGGGTGGCTCCGGAGTGGGCTCGGGAGGCTGCTGGAGGTGATGGCGACGGGCCTCTGCCTCGCCTCGGACGCGCGCGACGAAGAAGCCCTCGATGAGCGGCTCCGCGGGGTGCTGTTCGATGGGCTCCACTGACGGCGGAGCCTCGGTGCTGGAGGAAGACGGGCTGGAGGGCCGCGCCGCGTCATGGCTGGCACCGGACACGGCTTCGGGCTCGGTCGACGTCACGGTGTCACGCGAACCACGAGGCTTGGGTGGGAAGTTCACGATGTGGGCCGGGCGTGCGGAAGGTGGACTGTCGGACTTCTCTGAGGCGCGCTTGGCCGCCACGCGGTTGGGTGCGGAGACACGTCCCTGCTCGGACATCTCGGTGGCCGCCTTCCGTGGAGTCTTTGCACGCGGCGTGTCCGTGGCGAGTGGGTCCGAGGGCGTTCTCGCATCGACGAGGGGTGCAACAGGTGGCGCTTCGAACTTCCCAGGGAGCTTGCCCAGCGCCTTGGCCGCCGCCGCCGCGACCTTCGCGGGGAGCTTGCCCAGAATCCTCGACGCCATCGCCGCGACCTTCGCCGAAGTCGTGCCCGAGGCCTTCTCCTTGGATGTCACCGCCGCGACCTTCGCCGGAGACGTGTCCGGGGCCTTCTCCGCGGATGCCACCTCCGCGACCTTCGCCGGGGGCTTGCTCGGAGCCTTCCTCTTGGATGCCACCGCCGCGACCTTCTCCTTGGATGACGTGGCCGGAACTTTCACCGCAGCCTGTGCCTTCGCCTGGGCGGGCGTCGTCCCGGACTTCGCCGCGCCCTTCGCCTTGGCGGCCGCCGCCTTTCCCTTCACCGAGGGCTCGGCCTTGGCCTTCTTGGAAGTCCCCGTTGGGACCTTCACCGAGGGAGTGGCCTTGGGCGCGCTCCGAGTCTCCTGCTTGGACCTGGCGGAGGGCGTCACGGCCTTGGCGGGTCCGGACGCGGACCTCTTCGCGGCGGGGCTTTTGCGAGGAAGCTCGATGCCGACCAACCGGGCGAGCCTGGCGAGCGAGGGCACGAACCCGGCCAGGGCGGCAATCAACTCTTCCTTATTGAGCTTGCTGTATCCGCTCCCCAGGTGCTTCCGGGCCAGCTCCCTCAGGGAGCCGACGGTGACGCTCTTGAGGTCGTCCATGGGCAAGGTCGCCTTTAGGTCGCCGGCCGTGGTGGGTCAACGTGCCAGCATTGCTTGTGTTCGTCGCCCGACCCCCTCCCCACCACCTCACCCGATGACACCCAGGATGCACCTGGGTATTCTGCCCCCGCTTTGAGCGACCTGCCCAGACTGCTCCTGTGCAGCTTCGACGTCATCCCCGGCCCTTCCGGCTCGTCACGTCGTTTGACCGAGTACCTCAAGGCGTTACCGGATCGCTTCTCCGTGGTGGTGCTGTCGGCGAAGACGCCCGACCACTCCCATATCGAGAAGTACCAGGGTGCTCGGCTGCTGCGCGTCCCAGTAGGCTCGGGAGACCTTGCCTCGCGAATCCAGGCGTTCGAGCGGGCCGTGCGCCGTCAGCTCGAGAGCGAGGACTACGCGCTCTGCCACTTCACGGACCCCTTCGGTGGCTATGCGCTGTGCGAGCTGAAGGGGGACTACGGCTACCGCCTCATCTATGAGGCGCAGACGTTCCCCTCGCAGGAGCTGCGCTACACGCATCCTCAGACGGAGGGCGACCGGCGCTTCCTTTCGAAGGTCCGCAGGCAGGAGCTGTTCTGCCTGATGAACGCGGACCTCATCGTCACGGGCTCCCAGACGACGCGCTCGTACATCCAGTCGCTCGGCGCGAGCGAGGAGCTCATCCGGGTCGTCCGCGCGCCGGTGGACCTGGCGCCCTACGTCCCCGACGCGCTGGGTGCGCCGGATGGCGAGCCCCTGCGGTTGATGTACCTGGGCAGCCACGTGGGCTGGCAGGGCCTGCCGACGCTGCTGCGTGCGGTCGCGCTGGCGGCACAGCAGGTCGAGGTGCGCCTCACCCTGGTGGGGGCGCAGCACCCGGACTGGCAGCCCCATCTGGACGAGCTCGTGAAGGAGCTGGGGCTGAAGGACCGGGTGGAGTTCCAGCCGCCCGTGCACCATGACGACGTGGCCAAGGTGCTCGCGCTCGCGGACGTGGGCGTGCTCGCGCTCGACGATGTGGAGCGCAACCGGCTCCAGGGGGGTCCCCTGGCGAAGGTGTCCGAGTACTGCGCCGCGGGCCGCCCCGTCATCGCCGCCGACCTCCCTGTCTGCCGGGAGCTGATTCCGCAAGACACCGCCCTCTTCTTCCCGGCGGGTGACAGCCGGGCCATGGCCGACCGCATCATCGAGCTGGCGCGTGACATTCCGCGTCGCGTCGAGATGGGCAATCGGGCCCGTGAGCATGCCGAGGCCGCGCTCGATGCCGGCGTCATCCGAGGTCAGCTGCTGGACCTCTACGACTCGCTGCTGGAGAAGCGCACGGGTCCGGTGACGAGCACGAGCGAGGATGATCTCCCCGCGGCGACGATGGTGACGGGGACGCCGACCAGCCGGCTCGCGACGCTGCTGCCTCCGGACAGCGGACGGGTGAGGATTCCCCAGCCGGAGAAACGGGAGCCCGTCGCGCAGAACACCGAGCCGCCGTCGGACGACGCCCCCAGCGACGAGCCGCCCGTGGTGATGGGGATGGTGCTGGAGGATGGGTTCGATACGCGGCTCATCAAGACGGAGCCGGACGCACGTCCCATCGAACCGCCCGTCGTGATGGGCCTGCCTCTGCGCGAGCGAGCAGCCCTGCCCACCGTGACGACGTCGAGCACGGAGTCCTCCGCGTCGAATGGAGCAGCGACGCCCTCGACTTCCGAGCCGACGCCGCTCGTCAACACGGCGATGACCTCGGACCCGACGCCTGTCACGCCCACCCGCGCGGTGTCGTCCGAGGTGGAGGGATCCGACGAGAAGCCTTCCGCGGATCCGGTGGAGGCCCGCGAGGAGCAGCGCCCACAGGACGAGGCGTCCAGCAAGTCCGCGACACCGCTTCTGGAAGATGCGCCCCCTGGCCCGACGCCGGTGGAGCCTCAATCCTCGAAGTCCTCTGACGAATCTCGGGTGCGTGCTGAGTCAAGCTCGCCTTCGGAGGAGAGCGAACGCACAGGGGAATCGCCGTCGCCCACGCCTGTCGTGCGCGCACCGGCAGCGCTGGGAGTCGATGAGGCTCCTTCGTCTACGTCAGTCGAAAGGGCCCCCGCGCCGCTTCCGATCGAAGAGCCGCCTTCGCCGACGCCCATTGTCCGGGCACCCGCGCCGCTTCCTCGCGAAGAGCCGTTCTCGCCCACGCCCATCGTCCGGGCACCTGCGCCGCTTCCTCGTGAAGAGACTCCTTCGCCGACGCCCATCGTCCGGGCGCCCGCGCCGCTTCCTCGTGAAGAGCCGTTCCCGCCCACGCCCATTGTTCGGACACCGGCGTCGCCTCCTCGTGAAGAGCCGTTCTCGCCCACGCCCATCGTCCGGTCGCCTGCGCCGCTTCCGTTCGACGAGCCTCCTTCGCCGACGCCCATTGTTCGAGCACCCGCGCCGCTTCAGCGGGACGAGCCGCCTTCACCTACGCCCATCGTCCGCAGCCCAATCGCGGCGAGGCACGAAGACGAGGCGCCCGCGCCGACGCCGATCATCCCGGCGCGCTCCGTGCTCGCCAGTCGCAACACCGCTTCGCGAGTCGAGACGCCGTCCCGTCGGCTGTCGTCCCTCACCACGCCGACGAAGGGGACACAGTCCCTCGATTCAGAACGAGGCACGGATCGCCCGTCGGGACGCACTCAATCGGTCTCCGACGCTGACCGCTCCACGGGGCGCGCGGGTTCCTCTACCGACTCAGAGCGTCCGTCAGTTCGCGGCGCGCCAGTCCCCGAACCCGAACGCCCCTCGGCCCGCACGAGTTCCTCTACCGATTCAGAGCGTCCGTCAGTGCGCGGCACTCCGGTCCCCGAGCCGGAACGCCCTTCGACTCGCACGAGTTCCTCTACCGATTCAGAGCGTCCGTCAGTGCGCGGCACTCCGGTCCCCGAGCCGGAACGTCCCTCGACGCGCACGGGTTCACACGTCGATTCGGAGCGCCCCTCGACGCGCGGCACGCCCGTTCCCGAACCCGAGCGTCCCTCGGGTCGGACGTCTTCCGTGGTCGACCCGGAGCGCGCTTCGGCTCACACGAGCACGACCACCGACCCCGAGCGCCCGTCGGGCCGCACCGCCGTCCCCGAGCTTCCCCCGCGAGCCACCGACCCCGAGCGCCGCACGCCACGCCCCTCGGGAGTCGTCGAGCCCGAACGTCCGCGAGGGACCTCGGACACGGATCGGCTCCCTCCTCTGGTTCGCCCCACCCCGCCCACCGAGCCCGGCCGCGCCGCCTCGGCCCGTGGAAGCGCCTCCGACCCGGAGCGTCCGCCTCCCGTCCTGACCCCCGGCCCCGTCCTCACCGGCACGGAGCGTCCGGCCCTCGGAGACCACCCGCAGGACACGGAGCGCGGCTCACAGCTGCTCCGCTCTGGCGGCTCGAACGAGGCTGATCGCCCGCCAGCACTGCCCCCTCGCGCCAGCGCTCCGCCTCCCGTCCCCCCTCGCCAGCGTCCACCTCGGCTGATGTCCGTGGACGGACCGCCCCGGCTGGAACCCATTGAAGGCGCCGCCGCCCGCCCCTCCCTGAAATCCTCCGACCCCGAGGACGAGCCCGAGGAGATCTCCGAGGACGAGGCCCAGGCCATTGAGGACGGTGATGAGGGAGGCCCCACTCCGTCCCACTCCCGCCCACACCTCGATGATCACGAGCCCGACGAAATCAGCAGCGACGAGGTCGAGGAGGCCGAGGTCTCCGTCAGCAGCGCCGCCCAGCTGATCGAAGACGAGGACGACCTCCAGGAGGCCGAGCCCGACGAGGCCCTCCCCGAGGAGACGCCCGAAGAAGACGGCCCCGCCCCCGAGCCGCTCTCCTCGACGCTCAACCCCTGGTTCGCCCAGCTCGCCCACGGGTACTGTCCACCCGAAGGCACTCGGTTCGCCCGTCACACGCCCCCCACCACCTTCCCAGGGCGGGATGACGACACGGATCCGTCCAGGTTGCCCCCCGCGCCCCGTGCACAAGGCACCGTTCGCGGCAAGGGCTCGTGAAGCAGCCAACCGAGCGCCCTCCGGAAACTTTCCAAGCCTTGGGCCCGGCCAGTAGGATGTGGCGGTTTTCACTGCACTTTTTGCGGGTGGAAGGGCTTCATGGAGCGCCGCGTCCTCATCGTTGAAAGCCAAAACGACTTCGCCCTCAGCATGGCGACCGTGCTCAAGAGCGCGGGTTACCAGACCGCCATGGCGGCGACTGCCACGGATGCGCAGCGCGAGCTGGAGAAACGCCGGCCGGATCTCGTCGTCCTCCGAGCCGAGCTGCCAGATCAATCCGGGTTCACGCTGTGCGGGCAGATCAAGAAGGGCAAGTGGGGCCAGAACCTCAAGGTCCTGCTCTTGTCCTCCGACACGGGAGTGGAAGGCCTGACGCAGCACCGGCAGACGCCGGGAGCCGCGGACGGCTACCTCGTCATCCCCTTCGAGATGGGAGAGCTCGCCTCGCTGAGCACGGGCATCGTCCCACCGGGTACGGAGGAATCCGACGCCGACCTCGACGCCGCCCTCTCCGGCAATCCGCGCGAGGCCCCGCCTCCCATGCCGGCCATCCGCACCAGCCCCGGCGGCCCGCCCAAGCTCCCCAAGCGCGAACGACGCAGCGCGATGACGGAAGAGGACCGCGCGTTCCTCGACCGCGCGTTCCAGTCCATCGCCGACCGCAAGGCGGAGCTGCTCGCGGAGTCGCGACAGCTCAAGCGCCCGCCTCCTCGCCGTGAGCTGATGGGCACGCCGGAGGGGAAGATCCAGATCCTCCGCGACGAGCTGAAGACGCGCGAGGCCCAGCTCGCCCGCCTCTCCGAAATCTGGAGCGTGCGCGAGCGCGAGCTCCTGTCCGGCGAGGACCGGCTCCACGAGAAGGACGTGGAGCTGCAAGGCCTCAAGATGCAGGTGGACGACCTGCTGCGCCGCTTCAATGAAGCGCAGCAAGCCATGCTCCAGAAGGAACGCGAGCACGGCGCCACCGTCGACGACCTGCTGCTGCAGAAGTTCTCCTCGGAGAAGGACCTCATCGAGGTCGTCGCCTCCAAGGAGAAGGACATCAACGTGCTCCGCAAGGAGGTCCACAACCGCGAGGACGAAATCGCGCGGCGTGGCACCGACCTGGAGCACCTGCGAGCCGAGTACGACAAGCTCGAGAAGCTCCACAACGTCGTCACGCTGGAGTTCGAGGTCAAGGAGCAGAAGCTCCAGGACACCGTCCGCGCGAACGAGGCGGAGATCGCCCAGTTGGGCAAGCGCGGCGACGACTTCGAGTCGGAGCTGGGCCGTACCGTCAGCGAGCGGGATCAGCGCTACGCCGAGCTGGACGGAGAGATTCAGGCCCTCCAGGAGCGGCTGCAGCAGACGGAGCAGGAGCGCGACAGCACCGTCCGCGGCCTGGAGACCCGTGCCGCCGCCGCCGAGGAGCACGGCGCCCGGGGCGACGCGGAGATCATCCGGCTGAACGCGGAGCGCGACTCGCTGGAGGCGCGACTCAGCCAGCAGGTGGCGGACCTGGAGGCCGACCTCGCGCGCACCACGAGCGAGCGCGAGCAGCTCCGGATGGACAAGGACGCGCTGGAGACGGAGCTCAATCAGCGCGTCGATGACCGCGACGCGAAGATCTCCTCCCTGGACCGCGAGCTGGCGGAGGCCATCGAGCGCAATGAGCGCACCGAGGCGGACCTCAACTCCAGCATCCAGCAGCAGCTGGAGCGCATCGGCGAGCTGGAGGGCGAGGTCGAAGCCATCAAGGCGCACCTGGCCGACCGCGAAGCCGAGCTGTCCGGCGAACTCCAGGCGCTCACCGACGCGAAGAACGCGCTGGAAGAGGACCTCACCGGCCGTCTCGAGGCGCTTCAAATCGCCAAGGACGCGCTGGAGGAGGACCTCACCCGGCAGCTCGAGGACGTGCGCGCGGCGAAGGCCGAGCAGGAGGCCGACCTCACCGGCCAGATTCAGGCCCTTACCTCTCAGTTGGAGGAGTCGCAGCGCATCGGCGAGCAGCTCCAGGCTCGCGTGGCGTCGCTGGAGGACACCGTCGCCCAGCGCGAGTCCACCATCGAGGGACTCCAGGGCGACGTCGCGGCGAGGGACCAGCGCATCTCCGAGCTGACGGGAGACCTGGAAGCCACCAGCCAGACGCTCTCGCAGACGCAGGACACGCTGGCCCGCACCGAGCAGCAGCTCGCGGACACGCAGAACACCCTGTCGAGCACGGAGCAGTCGCTCTCCGAGACGCGGGGCGAGCTGGAGGCCACCAGCCAGTCGCTGAGCGAGACGCAGACGCGGCTGGTCCAGACGGAAGAGGCACTGTCGACGACGCGCGGCGAGCTGGAGGCCACCGGCCAGACGCTGGCGCAGACGCAGGACACGCTGTCGCGCACCGAGCAGCAGCTCGCGGACACGCAAGGCACGCTGGCCCAGACCGAGGGCACGCTGGCCGAGACGCGCGGCGAGCTGGAGGCCACCAGCCAGACGCTCACCCAGACGCAGAACACGCTGGAGGAGACGCGCGACGCGCTGGGCACCACCACCGCGCAGCGCGACGGCCTCAAGGTCGAGCTGGACGAGACGCACGAGGCACTGCAGACGACGCAGGCCGCGCTGGCCAGGACGACGGGCGAGCGGGATCAGCGCATCGCCGAGCTGCAGGCCCTGGGCGAGGCCAAGGACTCCCTGGAGCAGCTGCTCACCGGCCAGATTGGAAACCTGCGCGGAGAGCTCGCGGAGACGCTGGGCAGCTACGAGGCGGAGCGGGCCGCGCACGAGAAGCTCGCCGCCGAGACGAGCGCGACGATTGAAGCGCTCACGGGTGAGCGCGACGGGCTGCGCTCGGAGCTGGAGGCCACCAGCCAGTCGCTGGAGCAGGTGCAGGGGCAGCTCGCCGCGACGAGCGACGCCCTGTCGCGCGAGCAGCAGGCCCACTCCACCAGCCGTCAGCAGGCCGCCAGCACCCAGGCCGCGCTGGAGGCGGACCTCAACGACACGCGCAACCAGGTGGAGGAGCTGGGCGAACAGCTCACCATCACCAAGCACGAGCTGGGCGCCCGGGTGGCGGAAGTCACCCAGCTGTCCTCGCAGCTCGCGCAGGTGGAGGACACGCGGGCGAACCTCAAGGAGCGGCTGGACGCGCTCACCGAGGAGTCCCAGCGCCGCGAGGAGCTGCTCCAGAACGACCTGGCCACCAAGGGCAAGGAGCTGTCGGACACGCTGCGCAAGCTCACCCAGGTGACGCAGGAGAAGATGCGTCAGGCCGAGGTGCTCAACCGCGAGGTCGCCACCCGCACCGAGCAGCTCAAGGCGATGGAGACCAAGCTCCAGACCCAGGCCGCCGACGCCAAGCGCCACGCGGACGGACTCGGCCAGCAGATGGCCGGGCTCAACAACCAGTTCGAGCTGGCGAAGAAGACGCTCGGCGAGCGCGAGGAGCAGCTGCGCGCGGCGGGTGTCCAGCACCAGAAGCTGACGCAGGAGCGCGACGGCGTCGCAGGGCAGCTCCAGCAGTCCGAGGCCCGCCTCCAGCAGCAGGCCCAGCAGGCCCAGCAGGAGCGCGCCGAGGCGAAGCGCGCCTCCGACGAGCTGGCGGCGAAGCTGGCCAAGGCCGAGCAGCGCGTCGCGCAGCTCACGCAGGAGGCCCAGGCGAAGGCCGCCGACGCCGACGCGAAGGCCAAGGACATGCAGGCCCAGCTCGCCACCCGCGCCAAGAAGGCGCAGGACCTGGAGCTGGCGCTGGAGAACGCCCAGGGCGCCAAGGCCCGCGCGGAGAAGGACCTGGCCGCGAAGGTCGCCGCCGCCGAGGGCAAGGCCAACGAGGCCGCCGCCCGACTGGCCACCGCCCAGAAGGAGCGCAAGGACCTGGAGGCGCGGCAGCTGCGCGAAATCGAGGAGCTGGGCGCCAAGCAGAAGGCGGAGCTGGAGCGCCGCGAGGCCATCAAGACGCAGGAAGTCACGCGTCTGCAGCAGTCCGTGCAGGAGAAGAGCAAGGCGCTCAAGGTCGCGGAGCTGGAGCTGGCCCGCTTCAAGAGCAAGTCACCCGCCACGCCCGCCCCGGTGGCCGCCAAGGCCGCCAAGGCCGCTCCGGCCCCTGAAGACGACGAGCTCGCGACCAAGCCTCAGCTCAATCAGGTCATCCCCGCCACGGCGGCCCCTGCCCCGGCCGCTCCCGCGAAGGCCGCCAAGGCCGCCGCGAAGCCCGCCGCCGCGGCCAAGAAGGCCGCCCCCGCACCCGCTGCCCCCGCTCCGCTGGGAGGCGACGAGTCGGACCCCACCGACCGCACCATGCTCATGCAAATCCCGGTCGGCGGCGTGAAGGAAGACGACGACTGGACCGCGCTGGTGGACGAGCTGGACAAGTAGCTCGCTTCCCGGGGGCCGCCGCCACGGTGGCGGCCCTCGCCGGAAATCCCCACGTCTGCTGTCTGGAATCCCGGCACCCGCCGGAAGGCCGGCACGGGGCCGGGGTGCCTCGGGCAGCGTCGCGAGCCGGCCGGCTGCGACATCCATGCCCTACCGAGGCGGAAAACTCAGAGAGCGGCGCGAGCGTCGCGCACCAGCTCCTTGAAGTGCAGCGTGGCCAGGACGTCGCGGAGGGAAGCCTCGCGGCCGACGCTGTGCGCCTGCGACTGCGCCTCCCGCCAGCGGCTCACCAGCGTCCGCACGGCGATGTACGACAACAGCAGGGGGAAACCACCCGGCAACAGGATGATTGCCACCGCCATCACCATCCTCATCCACGCCCAAACCATGATGACCACGGACCTCGCTGCTGTGCTTCGTGAGTTGCGCCGTAGAGATGCATGACGTGTGCCCACGGTGCGCAAATAATTTCCCTGCGTTCTTCCGCAGGGTTGGAGGGCAGCGGGGCAGGAAGGCTGGGGATGGAGTCCACGGACCCTGGCATTTTTGCCGCAGTCGCCTGGGGGGCCGTCGGTTAAGTTCAGCCGGGTGAGCCCCCCTTCGACGGCAGAAATCCGCACCTTCACCAGCGTGGCGGACGCGGAGAAACACCTGGAGCAGGTGGGATACCTGCCCTCCCCGGAGATCGCCACGGCGGCCTTCCTGGCGGACCGGATGGACAAGCCCATCCTCGTCGAAGGGCCCGCGGGTGTGGGCAAGACGGAGCTGGCGCGGGCCATGGCCACGGCGCTGGGCCGCGAGCTCATCCGCCTCCAGTGCTACGAGGGCCTGGACGAGGCCAAGGCCCTCTACGAGTGGGAGTACGCCAAGCAGCTGCTCTACACCCAGCTCCTCAAGGACAAGATTGGGGAGATGGTGCAGGGCACCTCCACGCTGGCGGAGGCGGCGGACCGGCTGGCCTCGAGCGACGCCGTCTTCTTCTCCGAGCGCTTCCTGCTGCCCCGCCCCATCCTCCGCGCCCAGCTCTCCGAGCGCCCCGCCCTGTTGCTGGTGGACGAAATCGACAAGGCGGACCCGGAGTTCGAGGCCTTCCTGCTGGAGGTCCTCTCCGACAACGCCGTCACCATCCCCGAGCTGGGCACCTTCCACGCGAAGCACATCCCCCGGGTGCTGCTGACGTCCAACAACGCACGCGAGCTGTCCGACGCGCTCAAGCGCCGCTGCCTGCACCTGCACATCGACTTCCCGGACCGGGAGCGGGAGCTGCGCATCGTCCGCTCGCGGCTGCCCCACGTGCCGCAGGTGCTGGCCGAGCAGGTGGTGGAAGCAGTCGCCGCCATCCGCGCGCTCGACTTGAAGAAGGCCCCCTCCATCAGCGAGACGCTGGACTGGGCGCAGAGCCTGGTGCTGCTCAACGCGGAGCAGCTCACCTCGGACGTCGTGGCCTCCACACTCAACCTCGTCCTCAAGTACGAGGGCGATATCGAGAAGGCCCGCGCCAACCTGCCGCAGATCGCCCAGGCGTGAGGTCCTCCATGACGTCCACTCCCGCGGTGGCGGCGGGAGGGTGTCCGACTGACGGTGTATGTTCGGGGCTCGCGCCCACCGAGGCCCTGGCCCGCCCGTGCTCCTGAAGGAACGCTTCCAGATCACCCGGCCGCTCGAGGAGCTGGAGCTGTCGCTCGTGCGCGCCTCCCTGGCGTCCCCCGGTCTGCTCGACGCGCGCGAGGAGGCCATCCTGCGCACCGCGCTGTCACTCGCGCGACTCTACAAAGTGCAGGACGGAGGACTCGACGTGGGCGTGGGCGCGCTGCTCACGCCGTTCCGCGAGGAGGTGGAGCGCCGCCTCACGCCCGTGCTGGGAGGGCCCCGGCCTCCGACGCGAGACAGGCTGGTGCCCCACGTGCGCGACTTGCGCGAGCACGCCGCGAAGGCGCGTGACGGCGTGGTGGCCAGGCTGCGCGGACGCGTGCCGCCGGAGGCGTTGGACCGCGAGCTGCGTCACAAGGAGCTGGTGATGGTGACGGGCGGAGGCGGCGGCACCGCCTTCGTGTACCTGGGGGTGATGAGCCTTCTGGCCGAGCACGGCCTGGAGCCGAAGCTGCTCGCGGGCGCGTCCATGGGCGCCATCCTCGCCATCATGCGCTCGCGCATGGCCCGCTTCGACCCCACGGAGATGATCAACATCGTCCGGGGGCTGTCCTTCCGGAAGCTCTTCCGCTTCATCTCCACGGAGAGCCGCTACGGCCTGCCCGCGGCGCTGCGCCTGTTCCTGCGCGCGGGCCTGGGCCGCTTCTTCGGCGCGGGCCCCGAGGGCAGCGGCATGCGGCTCAAGGACCTGCCGGTGCCTACCATCATCACCGTGGGTGGCATCCGCCGGGGCATGCTCCCCCGCCCGCTCGAGTATTACGAGCGCCTGCTGGGCACCAGTCCCCTGGGCCTGCTCAACCCCGCGGGCGTGGCGCGCAGAATCCAGGCCGCCATGGGCGCGATTGGAGAGCTGTTCACCCGCCCCGAAATCACCGTGCGCCTGCACCTGGGCGCCGACGACGCCACCGCCGAGTTCGACGCACTGGACGCCGCGGGCTTCTCCTCCGCCCTGCCCGGCGTCATCCACTACGACGTGCTGCGCGAGGACCCTCGCATGCACTCGCTCCTGGACGGGATGCTCGCCCACCACGGAATCGCCCGCCTCATCGACGGCGGACTCGTGGACAACCTGCCCGCGAAGGCCGCGTGGAAGGCCGTCGCTCGCGGACGCATCGGCACGCGCAACACGCTCATCCTCGCGCTGGACGGCTTCGCGCCCCGGCTCACCACGCCCTTCTGGCTTCCGCTCCAACGCCTGGCCGCCATGACGGTGGCCCCCAACCTGCCCTACGCGCATCACATCAAGCGCTTCTCGCGCACGCTGTCACCGCTGGATGTCGTGCCCTCCGTGGAGCTCGCCTCCAAGGCGCTGCACTTCGGTCGCAAGGCGCTCGCGGAGGACCTGCCATTCCTTCGACGCATGCTGGCCCCTCTGCCGCACGTGCTCTGATTTTCCCGCAGGTGGCTTTCACGCTTTGACCTCATAGGGTCCTGTGGCTAGAAGGGGCGGGCAGTCCCACTTCTTACAGGCCGAAGGAACCCCCGCATGAGCTCGACCTCGACCAGTGTTTTGCGTGCCGACCAGATATGGCTCGACGGCAAATTGGTGAAATGGGACGAGGGCCAGGTGCATGTGATGACGCACGCCCTCCACTACGGGCTGGGCGTCTTCGAGGGCATCCGCGCCTACAAGACGCATGATGGCCGGCTGGCGGTGTTCCGCCTGCGCGAGCACATCCGCCGGCTGCTCGACTCGGCGCACATCATCATGTTGAAGATGCCGTACTCCGAGGACGAGCTCGTCGAGGCGTGCCTGGACCTCCTGCGCAAGCAGAAGGCGCAGTTCGCCAACGGCGCGTACCTGCGGCCGGTGGCCTTCATGGGCGACGGCGCCATGGGCCTGGGCGCGGTGAACCCCACGCGCGTGGCCGTGACGGCGTGGGATTGGGGCGCGTACCTGGGCGACAAGGGCATCCGCGAGGGCATCCGCGCCAAGGTGAGCTCCTTCACGCGCATGCACGTCAACGTCAACATGGTGCGCGGGAAGATTTCCGGCCAGTACGTCAACTCCATCCTCGCCAAGCGCGAGGTGGTGCTGGCGGGCTACGACGAGGCCATCCTCCTGGACATCAGCGGCTTCGTGGCGGAGGCGTCCGGAGAGAACCTCTTCATGGTGAACAAGAAGGGCATCATCAAGACGCCGCCCCTCTCCTCGCCCATCCTCGACGGCATCACCCGCGACACCGTCCTGAAGATTCTGCGCGACAGCGGCCGCGCCGTGGAGGAGGTCACCTTCACCCGCGACGCGCTCTACATCTCCAACGAGATCTTCTTCACCGGCACCGCGGCGGAAATCACCCCCGTGCGCGAAGTGGACGACCGCGCCGTCGGCACCGGCAAGCCCGGCCCCATCGGCACCTTCGTGCAGGAGATGTACTTCCGCACCGTCCGGGGCCAGGAGCCGCGCTACGCCGAGTGGCTCACCTACGTCGACTGAAGTCCCCACGCGCCGAGTCATTGGCGCCCCCGGGGTGGGGAGCTCGCCTCCCTGCCCCCCAGGTCTCCCGGGAATGACCATCCCTTCTGCCCTCCCAGCACGGGTTTTGGGCTAGAAAGGGCCCCGATGGCTCCCGCCGGACACGCCTACGACGACAATCCGTTCAAGCTCGAGAACCCATCCATCCTCGACATCGCTCCCGCCGAGCCGAAGTCGGTGGAGGAGACGGGGCTCAAGATGGGACTGCTCGCGGACATCGCGCTGAAGTTCCTCTATTACACCGGCACCGGCACCGGCATGGTCATCGCGGATGAGATGCGCCTGCCGTGGTCCGGCGTCATCGAGCACGTGGTGGACTTCATCGCCACGGAGAAGCTGGTGGACCTGCGCGGCGGCAAGGGCTTCGGCCGCGCCTCCGTGGAGTTCATCCTCACGGAGAAGGGCCGCGAGTACGCGCGCGACGCGCTCACCCGCACCACGTACGTGGGCCCCGCCCCCGTGCCCATTGAACAGTACAACGCGCTCATCACCGCCCAGACGGAGGAGACGCCCGTCGTCAGCCAGGAGGAGCTGGTGATGGCGCTCAGCCACCTCACCGTCCCCGCGGAGCTGATGGACAAGCTGGGCCCCGCGGTGAACTCCGGGCGCTCGCTGTTCCTCTACGGCCCTCCCGGCAACGGCAAGACGAGCCTGGCGGAGGCCGTCTCACACATGTTCGGCGGCGAGGTCTACGTGCCGCACTGCCTGGAGATCGGCAATCAGATCATCCAGGTGCATGACCACCTCATCCACACCCCCGTCACGCTGGAGATGGGCGGAGATGCGTCCGGCCGCCGGCAGACCTTCGAGATGGACAACCGGTGGATGCTCTGCCGCCGCCCCGCCGTCGTCGTCGGCGGCGAGCTGACGCTGGAGACGCTGGACCTCATCTACTCGGAGAGCACCCGCTTCTACGAAGCCCCGTTCCAGGTGAAGGCCAACGGCGGCATGCTCCTCATCGACGACTTCGGCCGCCAGAAGGTCCACCCCACAGACCTTCTCAACCGGTGGATCGTTCCCCTGGAGAAGCGGGTGGACTTCCTCACCCTCCACACCGGGAAGAAGTTCGAAATCCCGTTTGATCAGCTTCTCGTCTTTTCCACGAATTTGGACCCCAAGGAGCTGGTGGACGAGGCGTTCCTGCGCCGCATCAAGTACAAAATCGAGGTGGGCAATCCCGACGAAGAGTCCTACCGGGAGATCTTCCGCCGGGTGTGCGAGGCGGCGGGCATCCCCTATGTGGACCAGGCCGTCACGTACCTTGTCGAGCACTACTACAAGCCCCGCACGATGCAGCTTCGTGCGTGCCATCCCCGCGATTTGGTGGGGCTCATCAAGGACGCGGCCCGGTACCGGCAGATACCGCCCGCCCTGTCCAAGGACCTGCTCGACCAGGCGTGCGAGGTCTTCCTCGTCAATCTCTAGTGGGATTTCGTTGTTACAACCGTGCGGAATTTCTAGAATCCGCATGCCGTTGTATCGCTCGGCCGCACGCTTCGGTCTTCGCTCGCGAAGATACGACGCAAGAAGGAGCCGCAGTCCGTGAAGGAACGCTACCAGGACATCGACGAGAAGAACGAGGCGCTGCGCGAGTACCTCGACATCTACAAGGACAAGCAGCCCGCGCGTGAGTTCCTCGAGCAGTTCGAGATGTCGTGGATCTACCACGACGCCGCGCTGGAAGGCGTGGTCTACACCCATCAGGAACTGAAGGCGGCGCTGTTCCCCGGACGTGCCAGCGCCGAGGCCTCCATGATTCCGGTGGTGCTTGAGATTCGCAATCACAAGGCGGTCTGCGACTTCATTCGCGAAGAAGCCGCGGGTGCGAAGAAGCAGGCGCAGATAACGCTCACCACCATCAAGCGGATGCACGACCTCTTCCTGGGGAACACCCCGGAGGCCCTGGCCGAGCGCGCGCGCATGGAGCGACGGGAGCGCACGGAGAAGGAGCTCGCCAAGGAGCGCGAGCGCTCGGGACTGCGCAAGGACATGCCGCTGCACCGCACGTACTTCCACGACATCCACCAGCCCGCCAAAATCCAACCGGCGCTGGAGAAGCTCGTGGACTACACGGCCAGCGCCGAGTTCCGCGAGTTCCATCCCATCAAGCAGGCCGCCACCGTGCAGCACAGCTTCCTGCAGATCTTCCCCTTCACCGAGCACAGCGGGAAGGTGGGGCGCATGTGCAGCAACCTCATCCTGCTGCGCAACGGCTACATGCCCGCCGTCATCCACTCCATCGACCGGCAGCGCTATTACGAGTGCTTCCGGGGCCCCGTGGCCCAGTTCCGCACGGTGCTGATGGATGCCATGGAGAACTCGCTCGACAACGGGGTGAAGTACTTCAGGGACCTCGGCCGCAAGTACAAGGCCATCAACAACTAGTTGGACCTCCTCGCGTCGCGAGCCAAGGGGGCAGGAAGGCATCCGGGCACACGGCCTTCCGCCCCTCCGTGAACGTTGGTGGCAGCGTTTGCACCATTGGTGTGCGGGTGACACCGCGCCCTCGATGTCGAGGAGACAACATCCGGCATCTCGAAACCCGAGGCCGGAGGAAGTAAAGAAGAGCCTCCATGCCCGTGACCCAGTCCTTCAACAGCCGCCGTGCCCAGGCAACCCTCGGGGGCGAGCTGACGGAGCCTCCGCCACCGCGCCTGGCCCTGCTGTCCGCCCGGGAGAAGCTGGACCGGCTGCTCCAGGTGGCCAAGGGGCACCGCAAGGCCCTCATCCTCACGCACGACAACCCGGACCCGGACTCGCTGGCCGCCGCGGTGGCGCTCGCCCACCTGCTGGAGCGCCGGGCGGACGTGGAGGCCCACGTGGGCTACGGGGGCATCATCGGCCGGGCGGAGAACATCGCCTTCGTAAAGGTGCTGCGGCTGCCGATCTCCCACGTGTCGCAGATCGACTTCGACGAGTACGACCTCTTCGGCCTGGTGGACACGCAGCCCAAGGTGGGCAACCACTCGCTACCCGCGCGGCTGGAGGCGCACCTCGTGGTGGACCACCATCCGCTGCGCGAGGAGAGCCTGGCGTCGCCCTTCGCGGACGTGGGCGGCGACTTCGGCGCGACGTCCACCATGCTGGTGGAGTACCTGCGCGCCGCGCGCGTGGAGCCCTCCGTCGAAGTGGCCACCGCGCTGTTCTACGGCATCAAGGCGGACACCCGCGACCTGGGCCGCGAGACGACGCAGACGGACATCGACAGCTACCTGTGGCTGTTCCCGCGCATGGACAAGTCGATGCTCGCGCAAATCGAGCACCCGGAGCTGCCGGCGCGCTACTTCCAGCTCTACCACACGGCCTTCGAGCGGGCGAAAGTCTACGGCACCGCCATCATCACGGACCTGGAGGAGGTCTACTCCCCGGACATGGTGGCGGAGGTCGCCGAGCGGCTGATGTTCCTGGAGGGCACGAAGTGGTCGCTGGCCTTCGGCACGTACCGCAACCAGCTCTACTTCAGCCTGCGCGTGAAGGACCGGCGGATGAACGCGGGCCGGCTCATCCGCGAAATCTTCGAGGACTACGGCGGCTCGTCCGGTGGCCACGGCAGCATGGCGGGCGCCAGGCTTCCGCTGTCGGGCAAGGCCGCGCAGCGCAAGGCGCTCAAGCGTGAGCTGGTGAGTCGCTTCCTGGAGGCGTTCGGCGTCTCGGACGAGCGGCCCGTGTCGCTGCTGTCCGCGCAGGACTCGTGATCTACTGGGACTACAACGCCGCCGCGCCAGTCCGGTCGGAAGTCGCGACCGAGCTGGCGCGCGCGCTCGTGCACGGTTGCCATGGCAATGCCTCCAGCGTGCACGCCGCCGGACGTGAGGCCCGCGGCCGGCTGGACGCGGCGCGCGCCCGGGTGGCGCGGGTGCTGGGCTGCGAGCCGAAGGAAGTGACTTTCACGGCGTCGGGCAGCGAGGCGGACGCGCTGGCCCTGGTGGGCGCGTGGCATGCGCGCCCCTCGCCGGAGCGACGGCGGCTCGTCATCTCCGCCATCGAGCACCCTGCCCTGCTGGGCGCGGCGGCGCAGCTGGAGCGCGAAGGCGCGCAGGTGGTGCGCGTGGCGCCCGGTGCCGAGGGCCTGGTGCGCGCGGAGGACGTGCTCGCGGCGCTGACGCCGGACACGGCGCTGTGCTCGCTGATGTGGGCCAACAACGAGACGGGCGTGGTGCAGCCCGTGGCGGAGGTCGCCCGGGCGTGCCGCAAGCAGGGCGTGCTCTTCCACACGGACGCGGTGCAGGCGGCGGGCAAGCTCCCGCTGTCGCTGCGCGAGGTGGACGCGGACCTGCTGTCGCTGTCGGCGCACAAGTTCGGCGGGCCCGCGGGCGTGGGCGTGCTGGTGGTGCGCAAGGGCGTGGACGTGCGGGCCCTCACGCCGGGGCACCAGGAGGGAGGCCGGCGTGGGGGAACGCAGAACATCCCCTGCGCGGAGGCCCTCGCGCTCGCGCTGGAGCTGGCGACGCGGGAGCAGCCCGTGCTGGAGACGCGGGTCGGCGCGCTGCGGGACGACTTCGAGCGCGCGGTGCGGGAGTCGGTGCCGGGCGTGACGGTGAACGGCGCGGGAGCGCCCCGCGTGCCCAACACCAGCAACCTGCGCTTCGACGGCGTGGAGGGCGAAGCGCTGCTCATCGCGTTGGACCTGGATGGCATCTGCGTGTCCATGGGCGCCGCTTGCGCGTCCGGAACGTTGACCCCCTCGCACGTGCTCCGGGCCATGGGCCTGTCCGCGGTCCAGGCGCGCGGCAGCCTCCGCTTCAGCCTGGGGCCCGACACCCGCGAGGACGACGTGCGCCGTGTCGTCGACTCACTCCGGCGACACATCCCCCAGATTCGCACCCTCGCGGGTTAGCACCCACGCGGGCCCGCACGCGCGCGTGTCGAAGGCCCGCACCACGAGCATCCGCCTCTGAATGCCCCCACCCGCCTGAGGTGCATGAGCCTTGATGAAGGGCCCTCGGGTGGAAACCATCCCCCCCCACTGCCGAGATACCCGGGGGGCTTCACATGAGTCAGGGTTCGAAGGAGTTGACGTTTCTGGGGAAACGGTTCGCGGGGCTGATGTACGGCCTCGTGCTGGCGTGTGGTCCCAGCGCGGGGGAGCTGAAGGACGAGGACGTGCGGCCCCCGGCCTCGCAGCAGACGCCGCTCAACGCGGAGGAGCGTTTCCGAAAGCGCTGCCCCTCCGTGGAGGATGCGCAGGGGCCCACGCTGTACGTCGCGAACACGGGGCCGCGCGATTCCGAGGCGGCGCCGGGCTCCTCGGACAACCCCTTCTCCACCATCATGGCGGCCGTGAAGGTGGCGCAGCCGGGCCAGGTCATCCTGGTCCGCGGAGGGACGTATCCGGAGCAGGTCGCCATCACTCCGCAGAAGGCGCAGCCGGGAAGGGGCTCGGCGCCCATCATCCTGCGTGGAGAGCAGTCCCGTCGCCCGCGCATCGTCCCCTCCACCACCGACGTGGGCAGCCTGCTGGTGGTGAGCCAGCCCTACTGGATAGTCCAGTCCATCGAGGTGGACGTGGAGGAGCGTCCCTCGTTCGCCGCGCTCTTCGAGGACAGCACCACCTGCTCGCAGCTGACCGACTCCAGGCTCCACGGCGGCAGGGCGGGCGGAGGCGTCGTCGTCAACGATGCGAACATGGTGCTCATCGACGGCAACGCGATTTTCGACTTCTCCAGGACGGGCCTCGACTCCCACGGCGTGGCGGTGAAGGGCGTCTCGCGCGAGGTCTACATCACGGAGAACAACATCCACGACGCCTCGGGTGACGCCGTGCAGTGTCAGCCCAGTCAGGGCAGGCCATCCACCGTCTTCATCGAGCGCAACCAGATGCACGACTGCGGTGAGAACGGCGTCGACGTGAAGGCCTGCGACGACATCGCCATCCACGAGAACGTCATCTTCCGCTTCCCCAACCTGGAACGCTATCCGTGGCAGCAGGCGACATCGGCCGCCGAGGCGGTGCTGGTCCACGAGGACGCGACGAACATCCAGATTGTCGGCAACCACATCTTCCTTGCGGGCCGAGGCATCTCCATTGGAGGGCTGTCGCCGGTGGACAACCCCGCCAATGTGCTGGTGCAGGGCAACCTCGTCACGGACATCTACAACTTCGCCAACCGGAGCAACGGCCAGGGCATCCGCATCGCGCGGGCAGAGGGAGCGCGCGTGCTCGGCAACCGCATCGAACGCACGGTGGACTCGGGCCTGCGGCTGGCCGCGGACGAGCCCCTCGTCGTCACGAACCTGACTGTCCTGGACAACACGCTGAAGGACATGCGCAGCTTCGTGAAGCTGGGCCGAGACACCGCCCGCCCCGGCCTGAAGCTGGACCGCAACCGCTACGAGGGCAGCAGCGGGAAGTTCAGCGCCTTCGGGCTGCTGTCCGAAGGCGACTTCATGGACTGGCACGACAGGCTCACGCCCTACGGCTTCGAGCGCAACTCCGTGCGAGTCATGCCGGGAGGCGAAGATCCGGAAGAGCCCCTACCAATGCTGGTCTGGGAGTGACTTCTCCCGGACCTCTTCGTCCGGTTGTCCGTACCCTGGCATTCCATCCTCGCGAGGCTCCTCCGGCTTGGGAGGAAGCCGCTGAGGCAGGTCCTCGCGCGTCTTGCGCTCGGGGGCGGACTCTTCGGGTGGGGGCTTCGGCGGCTGGGGCTGGGTGGCCATGACGATTCCTCGAGGGCGCGGACCTGCGCGCCCGACAGGAAATGTCGTCACCCTTCCAGCCCGAGGGGACTGGGGGCGCGACGAGCAGGCACGTGCCCGCCCGTCTACTCCGCGCGCGAGGTGCCGGTGGGCGCCACCGGAGGCGTGCTCGCGGGCGCGTCGTCACTGGCGCCGAACAGGCCTCGCACCACGGCGGCGATGGCCAGGGGCGTGCCCACGCGCTCGTCGTAGTGCGGAGCGAGCGCCTGGGCGAAGGACTCTGCGGAGGTGAAGCGGTCCTCGGGACGCTCCGAGAAGGCGCGCCGCACCACGTCCTCGAGCGCCTCCGGGACGTCCGGGCGCAGCTCGCGCAGCGGCCGGTAGCGCCGGGAACGGATGGCCTGGAACACCTCGTCGGGCGTGGCGCCGGTGAAGGGACGCTCCAGCGTCATCAGCTCGTAGAGCACCACCGTCGCCGCCCACAAGTCTGCCTCCGGGCTCACCTGGCCGAGCAGCGACTCCGGCGAGAGGTAGTAGGGCTTGCCCAGCACCTCGCCCTCCTGGAGCTTGCCGTCCACCAGCACGCGGGAGACGCCGAAGTCTCCCAGCTTTATCTCCCCCACGCGGGAGATGAAGAGGTTGGAGGGGGACACGTCACAGTGGACGATGCCCAGCGGCTCGCCCTGAGGCCCTGTGGCGGCGTGCGCGTACGCGAGCGCCTCCAGCAGCACCTTGCCCAGGTACACCGCGAAGTCCAACGGCAGCGGGATTCCCCGCACCTTGCAGCGGCGGAGAATCTGGCCAAGGTCCCGGCCATCCACCAGCTCCATGACGATGAAGTAGATGCCCTCCAGCTCGCCGGCATCCAGCACCGTCACGATGTTGGGGTGGTGGAGCTGCTTGGAGAGCTGCGCCTCGCGCGAGAACAGCGACACCGACTCCGGGTCCGCGGTCAGCGCCGGCAACAGCCGCTTGAGGGCGACAGTCCACCCCTCGCGAGGCCCGGACAACACCCGCGCCCGGTACACCTCCGCCATCCCGCCCTTGCCCAGCACGGAGAGAATCTCGTAGTGGCCGAAGACCCGCTGGGTCTTGGAGGGTGAGGGCGTCTGACTCACGGGCTCGTGCTTCCGGATCCCACCGGCGCGCGCTTGCGGCTCTTCACCTGCTCGATATCACTCCACAGCGCCTTCACCAGCGCGGCCTCCCAGCGCTTGGCCTCCTCGGGCTTCCAGCCCTGGTCCAGCGCCCTGCGCAACAGGGGCGCGACGCGGCCCTTCGCGCCCAGCATGTCGTACGCGTACGCCTGCCACGCATAGACATCCGGACGTCCAGCGGGCACCGATGAAATCCGGCTCAGCCACTCCAGCGCCTTGCTGGCGTTGTTCGTCCCCAGGCTGCAGGCGGCCATTCCCACCAGCGCATCCACGTTGCGCGCGTCTTCCTTGAGCGCGGCCTCGAAGCGCAGGCGCGCGGTCTCCCACTTGCTCAACGCGAGCCACTTGAGCCCCTCGCTCACATGGCCCGTCGTCACCACGGGGGGCGGGGCCTGGGCGGCCTTTGCCTCCGCGCCGCCCTTGGGTGCCGCGGCGGCCTCCGCTGCCGGCGAGGCGGCGGCATCCGGCTCGCCCTCCTCGGCCTCTGACGCGGACTCCTTCGGGACCTCGTCCTCCCGCTCCTCGGGCGTGCCTCCCTGGCCCCGCAGGAGCACCTGCGAGTCCTTCAAGCCGGGCGAGTGACACCCGTTCGGGAGCCGGAAGCGTCCGGTGAGCACCGAAGTCTGGGGGTTGTAGACGGCCAGGACCGGAAAGCTCCGGGCGCCCACGCACTCAGGCACGCCGGACAGGCACACCTGCATCGTCGCGACGAGGACGTTGCCCTGGAACTCACCGGAGAGGACCTCGGTGCCTGGAGGGAACTTGCAGCCACCTCCAGAGCCGGCGGACGTGCCGACCAGGCGCTCGCCCTCCATGTGCAGGTCCACCTGCCCGTAGGTATCCCCCACGTAGGGGCCTGAGAGCTTCGGTCCCGCCCAGGCGAGGCCGGAGGTGACGGAAAGAGCCGTCACGAGTGCCTTGTTTAGAAGCGAGGGCGGCATGTGCGGGGTGTGGGGGGCTCCCATCATAGGGGGCCGGTGCTTGCCTTGTAAACGCGCGAGGACGCCTTGACCGCGCCGCTTCCCATCCTTATCATTTCAGAAGGTGGTCGCGAGATTTCTCAGTTATTTCGGGGCCTTGGTGGCACTGTAGCTTTGTTTCAAGGGCTGTCCCCTGCGGGGCGCGTGATGCCCAGCAGAAATTCGAACCGATACGTCCGTTCCGGGGTCCGTTTCGGCTTCCATGTGCAAGCCCTCCCCTCTCACGAGGGATGAGGGAAGCCTGCGGAGGCATGATTTCGGTCCCCACCTGGCTTTTAGGGTTCAATGGACGCTGGGCACACGGCCATGCGGCGGGGGACTTTTTCTGTGGAGCGGCGGCGGTGAGCGAGACGGTGGTGGAAGAGGCGGCGGCGGCGAGGAAGCAGACGCTGCGAGACGAGTTGACGGCGCGCCGTAAGGCGATGACGCCCGATATCGTCGACTCGCGGGGTCTCAAGGTGCAGTCTCGGTTCCTGGCGACGGAGTACTATCAGAGAGCGAGGATGGTAGCGCTGTACGCGCCCATCAAGGGCGAGGTCCCCACGCGGGACATTCTCATCGCGGCGTTGCAGGACGAGAAGATCGTCTGCTACCCGTTGTCCCACGTACACGGACGGATTCTGTCCTTCCGGGCCATCAAGTCGGAGGCGGAGCTGGAACCGGGCCGGTTGGGTGTCCGGGAGCCGACGAACTCCTCGGACCTCATCTCGGTGGAGCAGATCGACCTGTTCGTGGTCCCAGGGCTGGGCTTCACGCGGGACGGCAAGCGACTGGGACGTGGAGGTGGCTACTACGACGCCACCTTGCGCGCGGCCAGTGCTCGCAGTCGCCGGGTGGGACTGGCCTTCAGTGAGCAGCTCGTCGAAATCCTGCCGACGACAGGAGACGACGTGGACATGGATCTGGTCGTGACGGAGTCCGAGTCCTGCCGCGGCCTGTTCCGCGCTCCGGACTTCCTGGATACGTGAAGGTCCTGTTCATGGGAGACGTGGTGGGTCGTCCGGGGCTTCAGGCCGTCCGAGCGCTCCTGCCACGTCTGAAGGCCACCCATGGCGTGGACATCACCATCGCCAACGCGGAGAACAGCGACCAGGGTGCCGGCATCTCTCCGGAGACGGCCGACACCCTGCTCGCCGCTGGCGTGAATCTGATGACCAGCGGCAACCACTTCTGGTCCAAGAAGGCCATCGTCCCCTGGGTGACGGCCCATCCGGACAAGCTGCTGCGGCCGGCCAACTATCCCAAGGACACTCCAGGACGGGGCCATGGCGTGGTGACGCTGCCGGACGGGCGCGCGCTGGGCGTCATCAACCTGGAGGGCCGCGTCTTCATGCGCGCGCACGACAACCCCTTCGAGGTGGTGCAGGGGTTGGTGGAGGAGCTGCGCGCGCGCACGCCGTGCATCCTGGTGGACATGCACTGCGAGGCCTCCAGCGAGAAGAACGCCATGGGGGCGCACCTGGACGGGCGGGTGTCCGTCGTGGTGGGCACCCATACCCACGTGCAGACGGCGGATGAGCGCATCCTCCCCGGCGGCACGGCCTTCATCACCGACGTGGGCATGTGCGGGCCGCTCGACTCGGTCATCGGGATGAAGAAGGAGCAGTCGCTGGCGCGGTTCCTGGGGCAGAAGCACGCGCCCTATGAAGTCGCCGAGCGGCTCGTCTATTTGCAGGGTGTGGTGGTGGACATCGACGATGCCTCCGGACGCGGCAAGAGCATCGAGCGTGTCCGAGTCCACCTTCCGGGTACCTGAAAGTCGGACGAGGAAGGGCCGCTCGCGCGGCGCCACTTTCGGCTAAGGTCCGCCGCCCATGAATCCGGACGCGCTGCGCAAGGCGACCCCCGAGGAGCAGTTCGAAGAAGTCACCCGAGGCACGGTGGATCTCCACTCGCCCGAGGACCTGAAGAAGAAGCTCAAGTACTCGTATGACTCGGGCAAGCCCCTGGTCATCAAGGCGGGGTTCGACCCGAGCCGGCCGGACCTGCACCTGGGGCACTCGCTGCTGCTCACGCGGATGCGCCGCTTCCAGGACTTCGGACACACGGTGGTGTTCCTCATCGGCGACTTCACCGCGCTGATTGGAGACCCCACGGGCCGCAACGCCACGCGCCCCGCCCTCACCCGCGACGAGGTGAAGGCCAACGCGGAGACATACAAGCAGCAGGTCTTCAAGGTGCTCGACGAGGCGAAGACGACGGTGCGCTTCAACTCCGAGTGGTTGGACAAGCTCGGCACCGAGGGGATGATTCGCCTGGCGTCGCGCTACTCGCTGCAGCGGATGCTGGAGCGGGACGACTTCAAGAAGCGCTTCCGGGAGCAGGTCTCCATCGCCATCCACGAGATGCTCTACCCGCTCCTGCAGGGCTACGACTCCGTGGCGCTGAAGTCGGACGTGGAGCTGGGCGCGACGGACCAGCTCTTCAACCTGCTGGTGGGCCGGCAGCTCATGCGCGAGGAGAACCTGGCGCCGCAGGTCATCATGACGGGCCCCATCCTGGAGGGCCTCAAGGCGACGCTCGTCGAGGGCAAGATTGTCGGCGACAAGATGTCCAAGAGCCTGGACAACTACGTGGGCGTCAGCGAGGCGCCGGACATGATGTTCGGCAAGCTGATGAGCATCACCGACGACCTGATGTGGCGCTACTACCAGCTCCTGTCGTCGCTGACGCTCAAGGAGCTGGGGGAGCTGCAGGCCAAGGTCGCCAGCGGCGAGGTGCACCCCAAGGCCGCCAAGGTGGCCTTCGCGCGGGAGATGACGGCGCGCTTCCACGGCGCCGAGGCGGGCCGCAAGGCGGAGGAGGACTTCGAGAAGCGCTTCGCCAAGAAGGAGCAGCTGTCGGCGGAGGAGCTGCCGCAGGTGGAGCTCTCCTTGGCCGGCGCGGCGACGCTGCCGGTGACGAAGGTGCTGGCCGAGGCGAAGCTGGTGGCCTCGTCGACCGAGGGGCGGAAGATGATCACCCAGGGCGGCGTCAAGGTGAACGGCGAGAAGGTGCAGGACGTCAAGGCGGACCTGGGCCCCGGCGAGTACACCGTGCAGGTGGGCAAGTTGAAGGCGGCCCGCGTCAAGCTGGCGTGAATTCCCGGGGGCGGCCCTCCGTCCCTGGTGCCCGAGGAGCCCCCCACCCGCCCCTGTTTCGAGGGGCGGGGTGGGATTGGGATAGAGTCACGCGCCATGCGTTTTCCCGCCCTGAGCCTCGGCCTGCTGCTGACCGCCCTTCCCGCGCTGGCGGGCCCTGGCGCGTTCGTGTCGGACGTCTCCGTGGACGCGGTGGAGCAGCCGGAGTCGTCCAAGGTCGTCTTCACGGTGGAGGCCGGGACGACGTACCCGCTGCTCAAGAAGGGCGGCCCCGGCAGGGCCTGGTGCAAGCTGCGCGGCGTCTCCACCGAGGGCTGGGTGTTGTGCGAAGGCGCCCAGGAGACCCAGGTGCAGGCGGCGCCGAGCGCGACCCTCCTTGCGGCGGCGGACCGGGCGGACTCGGCGCAGCGCGCCCAGGCACGCGAGCAGATGTTCGCGGCGCGCTCGGATGAGTCGGACGAGGAGCTCGCGGAGCCCGTTGTCGTCTCGGCACCCAGTGGCGCTGCCCCGCGCTATGAGGGAGCCGCCCCGGCCGCGAGCGCGTCTCCTTCGACGGTGGCGGTGACGTGGAAGGCCGCCACGGGCTGCGCGACGACGTGCTCCCGCAAGCCGCTCTTCGACAAGCGTCCCACGCTGTCCGCGATGGACAAGGAAGTGCTGGCGCTGTGCCCCGCGCGCCCGGACGTGAGCGTGAGCGCGAACGACGTGCGGCGCTTCGTCACCCGTTACTACGATGACCCGCGCATCCAACTGGCCCTGTCCGCGGCGGGACGTCCCGGCAAGAAGCAGGCGAACATCGACTGGCTGACCAGCCTGTGGGTGAGCACGGGTCCGCGCAACGCCTTCACGCACGTGTTCTGCGGAGATGACTGGGACCGGGGCCCCATCGGCGGACTGCACTTCCTGCCGCGCTATGCGCAGCTCGAGGCCGAGGGAAAGCTCTGCTACAGCGGCCCGGCGCGTGGCGGCTCGGCCAAGACGCAGGACCAGTACCTCATCCGGTTCCAAGGCGTGGCGCCCTGGTCCTGTGGCGAGAAGCGGATTGGCGGCTTCTCCGAGTCACCGGATGCGGTGGGCCTGATGGCGATTGGCACGAGGGCCTTCGCGCGGTGCTGTGCCCGCGACGGCGCGAAGAAGGAAGGCGGCGTCTACAGCGCGAAGGACTTGGGCGGCACGCGCTGGCAGGTCTGGTGCGGCACGCGCAATGGCACCTACGGCATCGCCACGCTCCACCCCACCGACGACGCCGCCACCTGCGGCGAGTGAGCACGGGCTCTTCTCCTCGCGGCGCTGCTCGACACCGACGACGACGCCTCCTGGGGCGAGTGAGCACAGGCCCTCCTTCTCGCGGCGGAGGCTCGACTCCGACGACGCTTCCTCCTGCGGCGAGTGAGGACAGGCCCTCCTCTGTGCAGCGAGGGCTCGACGTGACTCCGCAGGCAGGAAGCACCGACTCGACGTACTCGCGAGGCGTGTAGCGCAAGCCGGCACGCGTCCTGCCGGCCGTGCTTCAGCGCGTCCCGCACACTCAGACCGGGCTTGCCCTCCCCTCCTCCACACCCCACGCCGAGGCAGACGAAGCGCGCGCCACCGCACCGAAGCCAGGGCGTGCCGAGTCCCATGAAAACAACCAGGGCCCGCTCGTGCATCCGAGTCGGGCCCTGAATCGAACCTCAGTCTTCCGCCGTGAAGCCCGCGCTACTTCGCCGGCCCCACGGTGAGCACCGCGCCCGCCGAGTACGCGGTGAACTCCGGCGCGTACATGGACTGCACGGTGGCGGGCCCCACGCGGAAGGTGCCCGCCATGTTCGCGCGCACCCGGTACTTGAAGGTGTACTCACCCGCGGGCAGCCACTCGAAGAAGAAGTTGGTGCCCGAGTCGCGCGTCTCCTCGTACCAGACGATGCCCAAATCATACTTGTGGCGGGACTGCGCGTTCTCCGGCTCCAGGCCCGCCGCGCGCGGGTCCCTCAAGTGGACGTACTCCGCCGCGTGCTTCGTGCGCAGCGAAATCTGCACCTCCACTTCGTCACCGGGGTTGAGCACCGCCCCTTCCGCGAGCGGCTGGAGCACGGCCTCGCGGCCCTCGCGCTCGCGGCGGAAGTAGCGACGCGACACCTGGAAGAAATCTCCCCGGTCCTCGTCCGGCAGCATCTCCGTGGAGAAGTGCCACGTGGCCGAGGCGAAGGCGAAGCCCTTCGTCGTCTTCTCCACCACCACGGTGCTCATCGTCTCCGGCCGAAGCTCCGGCCCCGGCACCACCACCTGGTTCTTCTTCCCCGTGTACACGTCCGGAGCGAACTCCATCTGCACCACGCGCGGGCCCACCGTCACCTTCGCGTCCTCGCGGATGCCCAGCGCGCCTTCCGCCTCCAGGTACTTCACCAGCGCGTAGAGCGCCTCGGCCGTGGCGCGCGTGGACTTCCAGTGGTTGAGCTTCTTGTCGAGCAACAGCCACTGCACCAGCCCCTCGCGCCGCTCGTCCTTCGGCTTCAGCTCCGTCAGCACGCGCAGGGCGAAGGCCTGCGTCTCCGTGGTGTCGTTGTACCAGAGCCAGCTGCGGTCCTCGGGGGCCCAGTACGTGCCCAGCTCCTCCGTCGTCTTCGCCGAGTCCATCACGCTGTCCCAGACCTTCAGCGCGTCCGTCGGGCGCCCCGAGCGCTTCAACGTCAGCGCCAGGTAGCCCTTGAGATAGGGCGAGTGCTTCTTCCAGTGCGTGAAGCTGAACGCGAGCATCGCCTTGCGCTCGTCCGCGGTCAGCGCGTCGCCCGTGTAGCTGGCATCCGGATACGCGGAGGCCACGTAGTTGAGGAAGGTGATGAACTCCCAGCTCTGGCCCTTCTTCGACAGCTTCTCCGCGTACTCCTCACGGAAGTGCCGGGCCAGATAGCCCCACGCGTTGCGCGTCATGTCCTGCGGCACCTCCACGCCGTACTCCATGGCGCGCGACAGGCCGTGGACGATGTAGAGCGTCATGTACGGCGACGGCGGGCCACCCGGCCACCAGGGGAACCCACCGCTGGACGTCTGCGCCTTGCGCAGCTTCCCCATGGCCGAGTCGCGCTCGGCGCGGGCCACCTTCGGGTCCAACACCTTCACCAGGTCCTGGTCCGAATCCGCGCCGCCCTTCGCCATCTCCAACCAGGGCGTCTCCTCCAGCGTCATCTTCCGGTTGGGGTCCACCGAGTCCCACGTCTCGAAGCGCGTGGGACGCTGGCTCATCTCCTTCGCCATCTTCGCCACGGCCGGATACTTCCCGTAGAGGCTGGCCAGGATGCCGGAGGACACGAAGCGGTTGAGCGTCTGCTCCGAGCACTCATAGGGGTAGTTCACCAGGTACGGCAGCGACTGGAGCGCCGCGTAGAACAGCTGCGTGTCCACGGTGACGACGAGCTGCTCGTTGACCCGCGTCGCGTCGCCTCCCTTCTTCAAGTCGTCGAAGCGCATCGTCTTGGAGCCAGGCCCCTTCAACGTGACGAAGCGCGACTGCGCCAGGTGGACCCGGCCGGGCAACACGGGCAGCGGCCGCAGCTCGCCATCGCTCAGGTTGCCCGCGCGGGCCTCCACGCGGAAGGCCACGGTGCCCACGCGCGCGGGCGTGGTGAGCGGGAAGCGCAGGTTCGTCCCCTTCCCCGGCGCCACCGTGAAGTTCTGCGACGCGCCCTTCACGCCGAACTCCGACAGCAGGCTCTTCTTCGTCTCCGGGTCGATGATGTCCAGCGTGAGCGTGCCCTGGCGCGCCTGCTCCGACGCGTTGTTCACCACCACCTCCAGCACCGCGCGGTCTCCCTCGCGCAGGAAGCGCGGCACATAGGGCCGCACCATCAGCTCCTTCACGCTGCGGGTGGTGCGCTGCACCGCGCCGCCCTCCAAATCCCGCGTCAGGCCGTGGACCCACACGCTCCACGCCGTCACCGAGTCCGGCACCGTGAACTCCAGCGTCGCGGCCCCGTCAGCGCCCGTGAGGAGCTGCGGCACCCAGAACGCGGTCTCCGCGAAGTTGGAGCGCAGCGCGGCGGGGGCCGCCTCGGCCTGGGCGAGACCGCCGGCCTGCTGCTTGTCCGCGGCGCTGGCCATCTCCTCCATCGGCGGCGCGCCAGGAGGCGGCGGCGGAGCCTCGGACTCCTCCCGCCTCGACTCCATCTTCGCCTCGGAGCGAGCCACCGGCGCGGGGCGCGCCGCGCTGACAGCGCCAAAGGACTCCATGGAGCGCGAGTGTCCTCCCCGGTAGCGCCTGTACCCCGGCCCGCCCAGGCCGTAGTTGTCCTCGAACTTCAGCCGGTCCGAGGACGGCGGCACCCACTGGTAGGCCTCGCCATAGCCATTCGAGACGAGCCACTGCGACGCTCCCTGCGACAGCGACGACAGCAGGGACACCGACGACATTCGCGGCGGATAGAGCGAGGAGACGCTCGGCGGCGAGTGCGGCGCGAACAGGTCCAACGACTGGTCGTACATATACGCGAGCAGCTCCGCCGCGCCCGCCTCCACCTTCGCGCCCTTGGGCCCCTTCACCGTCACGCGGAAGGTCTCCTTCGCGCCCGGGCGAATCTTGTCGCGGAAGGTGGCGAACTCCAGGCTCAGCTCCTTGTTGTCCCACGGGACGAACACGTGCTCGGAGAACTGGACCAACTGCCAGTCGCGCACGAGCGTCAGCACGGCGGTGAAGCCTCCGCGCAGCGCCTCCGTCACCGGTACCTCCACCACCGCCGGCGACTGGCCGCCCACCAGCGCCTTGCGCAAGACGCGCTTGTCGCCCTGGTACAGGTCCAGCATCAGCGGCTGGCCCTCGAAGCCGGAGGTGGCCAGCAACCGCGCCACCTCTCCGACGCGCATGCCCGACTTCTCCACCATCAGCGCCGCGGCCAATGCAACGGGCGCACGCTCACCCGCGACCACCAGCTCGCGCGCCACGGTGAACTTCTGCCCGAAGGCGTCCGTCGTCTCGTAGTGCAGCCGGTAGGCCCCCGCCTTCAGCGAGGGCAGCTTCACGAGGGCGATGCCATCCGCGCCATGCTGCACGGTGCCCTTCGTCTGCTCCGCGCCATCCTCCCAGCGGGCCAGCACGGACTGCGGCTTGTAGCTCTGCATCCACCGCGGCTGGAGCGCGTCTCCAGGCGTGGGCGTCTTCACCGCGTCCGGGTCCACCTCCATGAACGGGAGCTTGGGCTCCGGCTCGTCCGCGGGCATCAGCGGCTGCGAGGGCTGCTTCAACGCGACCAGGCGCCAGCGTCCCGCGCCCGGCTGCGGCACGCCGTCCAGCGTGGCGCGTATCAGGCGAACCTCGGCCTGCGAACCCTCGCGAAGGAAGCCCGTGTCCGAGTCCACGCGCCCCTCCACCGCGACGAAGCCCAGGCGGAAGGACCGACTGGCCGAGCGCGTCTCACCGCCCTCGTCCGTGGCATCCGCCTCCACGCGATAGCGCCACGTGAGGCCCGGCGTGCGAGCGGAGCGCTCATCCGCTTCCGGAGTGAAGGTCACCTTGAAGCCGCCGTCCTCCTCCACCGACGACGAGCCCGCGGCCACCAGCTGCCGCTGCTGTGAGATGAAGCTGGAGTCGTACCACCACCACCAGGGCAGCACCGGCTCCCGGTACGCACGCCAGCGCACCGTGCCCGACGCCACGGGCAGGCCGAAGTAGTAACGCGCCTCGCCCTTGAAGGTGGCCGGACGGTTCATCCGCAGCGGCGCGTCCGCGTCCTTCAGCGTCACCTCGAAGGTGGGACGCTTGTACTCCTCCACGCGAATCGAGGACGAGCCCCCCGACTCCACCTGCACCGTCCACACGCCCAGCAGTCGGCCCGTGGGGACGGTGAACTCGCCCGCCACCGAACCGAAGTCGTTGGTGCGCACGGTGCGCCGCTCCACCTCCTGGTGGTTCGGGTCCATCAACCTCACCACCAGGCTCTGCTGCGGCAGCGTCTGGTAGCGCGCCTGGTCTCCCCGCCCCGAGTAGGCCACCACCTTCCACTGCACCTTCTGCAAGGGCCGGTAGACGCTCCGGTCCGTGAAGACCAGGGACGACGTCGACTCGCTCGGCGGCGAGCGGTTGTAGAAGGCCAGGCCATTGGGCAGCAGCAAGGCCCCGCGTCCCTCGCCCACCACCAGCAAGAACGAGCGGTAGCCCTGTCCCGGCGGCGCGGGGAAGGACACGTCGCCCTGGGGGTTCGTGCGGGCGCGGGCCGCCTCGCGGAAGCCGTTGCGGTAGTCCATCTGGATGAGCCGCACCAGCACCTCCGAGGCGGCCTTGCCCGAGTCGCCCTTCAGGACGCGCGCCTCCAGCGACGTGCCCTCCACGTTCCGGGTGAGCGCGACCCACGGCGTCACGGCCAGGAAGATGGACTGGACGCGGTTGCCCTTCTCCCGGAAGTCCTCGTGCGCGGAGGAGAGGATGACGTACGTGCCCGTCTCCTTCAGCGGAGGCGTGACGAAGGTGCGGTGCAGTTGGAAGTCGGGCGTCGCGGGAAGCTGCGTGGACCACGTCACCGTGGGCTTGCGTCCCCGGAGGTAGCGCATCAGCTCGTCGCCGTAAGGCAGGACGTTGTAGTCATCCACCTTCTTCAGCCGCGCCTCGACGTCGAGCAGGAACGCGCGGAAGTGGACCACCGGCACGTTGCGGTGGGTCACCTCGATGGAGCGGCGGTCCGCGCCGTCCGACTGCATGGAGGTGACGCGGAAGTCCGGCGCCTCCAGCGTCTCCACCAGCGTGCGGCAGCGCGTGGCTCCCAGCGACTTCGGGTGCGCCTGCATGCCGGCCTTCGCCAGACCATGCGCGCGCACCGCGTGGCCCGCGGCGTTCTCCTGCTCCGCGAGCAGGCCCTGTCCCATGGACCACCAGGGCACATCCCGGAACGCGTTCAGGTGCGCGGCCAGGTGCTGACGGATGCGCGTGTGGTCCTCCACCTCGGAGAAGTGCTGGTGCAACACCTCGTAGCGCCGCAGCCGCGCCTCCAGCGCCGCCTCACGCCGCCCGCCCGTCCGGTGCCACGTCTCCAAGTCACCCAGCACCGCGGCCACCTTCACCAGCGGGTGGATGTTGGCGTCCGTCAGATCCACCGTCGGCGAGCCCTCCAGCAGCGAGCCCAGGTCCAACCGGAACACCTCGTTGGCCTGCTCCGGCCGCCAGTGCGAACTGTCCGCCAGCAGCCCCACGCGCAGGTACGAGACGGCGTCACGCAGCGTCGAGCGGACGCCCTCGGGATAGGTGTTGGGCTGGATGTACTCGGACAGCACCTTCACCGGCTCGGTGCCCAGGGACTGCCGCTGCTTCCAGACCTCCTCGTAGGCGCGCTGCGCCTCGGTGATGATCTGCTCGTACGTCCACGCCTTCAGGTCCACCGGCCCCGAGGACGCCACCAGCTCGCGCTTGCGCACCTCCCAGCTGTACACCTGCGCATAGGTGACGAGCGCGTTGGCGTAGTAGAGGTTCAGCGTCGCGCGGGACAGCGCCCCCTTCGGCCAGGGCTGCTCGCGCAGGAAGCGCACCGACGTCTCATAGCCATGCAACGCCGAGCGCAGCTGCACGGTGCGAATCAGCGCGCGCGTCCACTCGGACTCGTCCGCGCCGTTGCGCGCCTGATTGAGGCGGGCCTCCGCGGCCTGCGCGGCGACCTCCACCTTCTGGTTCGACACCAGCGCGTCGATGTCCTTCCACGTAGAGAGCGCCTTGGCCTGCGCTGCTCGGGCCACGGGCGTGGCGAGCAGCAGCAGGGACAACAGCGACAGCGCGACAGCGGATGTCCAGGTCCGGAGGGTGTGGTGCATGGTCGGCACTCTAGACACAGGAGGCCGACCGGGCGTTCCACAATACTCCTCAGGAAGTCGGTGTCGCGCCCGCCTCGCCCCCCGGCGCCTTGCGACGCAGCCCCACCAGATAGACCTCCATGCTGGCGCCGCGCGTTGCTTCCGGGCGAACCACCTTCACTTCTTCGAAGAGGGCGCGCACCTGGGCGCGGAAATCCTCGAAGTCGCCGCCCATGAACACCTTCGCCACGAAGGACGAGCCCGGCCGCCCGCGCGTCGCGGCCAGCTCCAGCGCCTTGCCCGCCAGCCGCAGACTGCGCGCCTCGTCGGTGGCCTTGATTCCGCTCGTCTTGGGCGCCATGTCGGAAATCACGGCGTCGAACGGACCGTCATGCAGCGCGGTCAGCTTCGCGTCGAAGTCATCCGCGAGCACGTCCAGCACCGCGGTGCGCACGTGCCGCTGCGTGAAGGGACGGATGGCGACGATGTCCACGCCAATCACCTGGCCCGCGTTGCCCACGGCCTCCGCGAGAATCTGGAGGAAGCCTCCGGGCGCGGCCCCCAGGTCGAGCACCACGTGGCCCTTCTTCACCATGGGGAAGCGCTTGATGAGCTCGTCCACCTTGAAGGCGGAGCGAGCCCGCAGGCCCTCCTGCTTGGCTTTCTGGAAATAGTGGTCTTTAGGACGGTAGGGCTTGCCCATGTCAGAGGGGCTCCCTACCATCCGCTACTGTCTTCGGGAAGCCGGAGCAGTCGTGGGTGTCGAGGCCCGCGCAATGGCGGATCCGGAGGACGTAGCGATGGGCACCCGGGGCTTGACGGCTGCGCTGTGTTTCACCCTGTTGTCGGCGGGTGGAGCGGTCTACTGCTACACCCGGGCGGACGCACTCCAGGTCCAGGGCCAGTGGCTGATGGAACGCGGCACCGCCCAGGCCGAGGAGTACGCGAACCGGCTGGATGGCAGGGCCGCGGATGCTCAGCTCAAGACGTTCGCCGAGCGGCGCGGGGTGCTGGAGAAGGCCCACCTGTGGGAGCGGGGCATGATGCTCGGCATCCTGGCGGCGGCCATGGCCCTGGTGGGCGCCTACGTCCTGTTCCTGCTCAAGCGCCTGGATGACCAGCTCCTGGATGCCCTGGGTGAGCTGCGTCCCACCTCGCCCCCGTCGGCCGCTCCCTCGGAGCCCACGGGAGCACTCGTGTCCAGCCTTCAACGGTAGGACTCCCGAGCAGCTTCGCGCGCTGGCACAATGGCACCCCTGCTCTCGCGGAGGTGGCCATGCCCGGCTGTGCGCACTGTGGACACACGCTCGATATCATCGGCAACCAGGTGGGACGTGGCGACACCTGTCCGAGCTGCGAAGAGGACGTGCGCTCGTGCCGCAACTGTCGGCACTTCGAGCCGAGCGTCGCCAAGGAGTGCAAGGAGCCCTTCGCCGAAGTGCCCTCCGACAAGGACTGCGCCAACTTCTGCGAGCTCTTCCAGGTGGGCGAAGGCGGCCTGCACGCGAAGGCCAGCCGCGACGCGATGATGACCGCCGCGGAGGCCCTGTTCAGGAAGCGCTGACGCGGCGCTTCAGCGCATGGGCCCGGGGCCCACGGCCACCGCCGAGCCCACGAACGGGACGACCTTGGAGAAGCCCGGCGGCGGACTCGCCAGCGCGGTGGGGCCGGACTCTCCCCACTGCGTGATTCCGTGGGGCAGGAGCTCCTTCAAGTCGTAGCGCTCGCCATGAAGCTCGAAGGCGGTGCTCCACACGAGGCGGGCCGTGAAGACGTTCATCGACAGCGAGCGGCCGGTGCTCGCGGGTCCGCTGAACGCGCCACCCACGACGAGGCTTGCCCGACGGAACGTGGCGATGGGACGCCCTTCGGAGAACGACGCCGGGTCGTCGAAGTGGGCCCGCCCATGGCCCGGCTCCTTGAGGTAGACGGTGAAGTCCCCCACGGGGTCCACGCTCAGCGACAGCCCGCCGTTGTCAATCGACACGGACTTGAACGGCGTGGAGCGGAAGGTCAGCAGCGCGGTGGCCTCGGCCACCTTCCCGGTGGGGTCCTCGAGCAGCGGCCCGCGCAGTCCCTCCAGGTGCAGGAAGTAGCCCAGGTCCTGGAGCGTCGAGTCCTCCGACGACAGGTAGAAACGGCCCGTCACGTACCACGCCACGCTCGCCGGAATCACGGGTGCCATCACCACCTCCGGGGCGACACCCTAGCCGACCGCGCGGCCCATGCTAAACGGCGGGACATGACCCGCGACCTCCTCGTCCTGTCCGCGCTGCTGTGCCTGACTGGCTGCACCACCATCGGCGCCACCAACTACGCCGTGCCCAAGGAGCGGGCCACCGAGTGCAAGAAGATCTGCACCGACCTGGACATGGAGTTGGGCGCGGTGGTCGTCATCCGCAGCTCGGCCGGGTGCGTGTGTCAGCCGCGTCCCGCGGACGGCTCGCCCACCGGTGCCGGCGCGGCGGCGGCGGGCAGCGCGGCCATCCAGGTCCTGGAGGAGGAGCAGAACAGCGGCACCTACGCGCAGCAGCAGCAGGGCATCCGGTAGGCCCCGGCTCGTCGTCGAGAGCCCGTGGCTTCGTGCCGCAGTGGAACGACGACGGGCGGGCCCTGACTGAAGGACCCGCCCGGCAGGCACGGCTCTAGAAGCCGTAGAGCTTCGAGATGATCTCCTTCATCACCTCGGAGGTACCGCCGCCGATGGTGATGAGGCGCACGTCGCGCCACATGCGGGCGATGGGCGTCTCCTCGATGTAGCCCATGCCGCCGAAGAACTGCTGCGTGTCGTAGGCCACGCGCTGGGCCAGGTCGCCCGCGAACAGCTTCGCCATGGAGACCTCCTTCACGGGGCTCTCCTTCCGGTCGAAGAGGTCCACCGCGTGGTACGTCAGCCGCTTCGCCGCTTCAATCGCCGTCAGGTGCTCCACGAACTTGTGGCGCCACACCTGGAACTTCATCAGCGGCCGGCCGAACGCCTCGCGCTCGTTGCCGTACTGGATGGCGTCCTCCATCATCCGCTCCATGCCGGCCACGGTGGTGATGGCGCCGACCAGGCGCTCGCCCTGGAAGTTCGTCATGATGTGGTAGAAGCCCTCGTTCTCCTCGCCCAGCACGTAGCGGGCGGGGATGCGGCAGTCCTCGAAGTAGAGGATGGCCGTGTCCGAGGACAGGTTGCCAATCTTGTCCAGCTTCTTGGAGACGCTGAACCCCTTCACGTCCGTGGGGAACGTCACCAGGGAGATGCCGCCGTAGCCCTCGCCCCCCGTGCGCACCGCCAGGGTGATGAAGTCCGCGCGCGTGCCGTTGGTGATCCACATCTTCGAGCCGTTGATGACGTAGTCGTCGCCGTCCCGGCGCGCCGTCGTCTTGATGCTCGCCACGTCCGAGCCGCACCCCGGCTCGCTCACGCCCAGCGCGGCGATCTTCTCGCCCTTGAGCGCGGGCTCCAGGAACTCCCGCTTCTGCTCGTCGGTGCCAATCTCGTTGATGATGGGCGTGGCCATCTGGCTCTGCACCAGCAGCGCCATGTTCACCCCCGCGTTCTTGCTGTAGCTCAGCTCCTCGCAGAACGCCGTCACGTACCAGTAGTCCAGCCCGCTGCCGCCGAACTTCGGGTCATGGTTGATGCCGAGGAAGCCCAGGTCCGCGCACTTCTTGAACAGCTCACGCGGGAAGATGCCGGCCCGGTCCCACTCCAGTCCGTACGGCGCCATCTCCTTGTCGACGAAGGCTCGCACCGTCCTGCGGAAGGCCTCGTGCTCCTCGGTGAACGGGTTCGGCATGCACTCTCCTCATTGGCGGGGGGACAACAAGATTGATTTTCGAATCAATAACAGGCGTCCTCGGGAAGCAACAAGGACCGCCAGCGCCCCGAACGTGACGCGACGAGCCACGATTCTGGCGACTGTGCGATGCTGACGCAGCGAGCCATTCCAGGAGGCTTCCAGGCGGGCGCTTGGGGCGAATCAGTGCCCTGCCCTCTGGGGCAGCCCGCGAAGAAAGTCCTGCTTGCCAGGCAGGCGGGCATTAAGTAGGCCCGGCGGGAGATAGTCCGCATCGCGGAGTATCCCCTTGACAGACAGTTCAGGGACTGTAGTTTCCGGGCCGCAGAAATTCCAAGGTTTGAGCCGGTGTGGAGTCCTGGAGGGGTCCGGGGTCCGCGAGCTGGCAGGAGCAGGACGACCGTGATTCGACGCATGTGGGTGGCCGCGGTGCTGGCGGCGGTGATGACGACGACTGGCTGTGCCAAGGGCGGTGACAAGCCCGCGCTTCCGCAGCAGGAGGGAGCGGCAGCGGTGGGCGTGCGAGCCATCACCCCGGCGACGGAGCTGGAGGCCAGCGTCACCCGGGTGACGGGGCAGGTCCGCTCCAAGCAGGAGGCGACGCTGAGCGCGCAGGCCACCGGCACCCTGGCGAAGATGCTGGTGAAGGTGGGCGACAAGGTGAAGAAGGGCCAGCCCCTGGCGGTCCTGGACACCTCCAACGTCGCCATCGGCGTGGAGCAGGCCCGGGCGGTGAAGGCGGCCGCGGACGCGGGACTGCAGCTGGCGACGAACAACCTGGAGCGCACCCGCAAGGTGGCGGAGTCCGGCGGTATCGCCGCGGCGGGGTTGGATCAGGCGGAGATCGGCACGAAGCAGGCCGCCGCCCAGGCCGCCCAGGCCGCCGCCGCGCTGCGCATGGCGGAGGAGAACCTGCGCGACATGTCCATCATCGCGCCCTTCGACGGCGTCATCACCGCGCGGATGAAGAACATCGGCGACACGGTGGCGATGATGCCGCCCACGCCCGTCTTCACGCTGGTGGACATCACCGGCCTGGAAGTGCGCGCGCTGGTGCCCGAGTCCGTGGTGGACAAGGTCAAGCCCGGCACGAAGACGCAGGGCACCGTGAGCCCCAGCGGCATGCGCTTCGAGGTGACGGTCGCCACGGTGGGCGCCACCGTCGACGCCACCAACCGCACGGTGGAGGTGCTGGCGGACGTGGTGGGTGAGACGGCCTCGCCGCTGCGCCCGGGCGCGCTGGTGGACCTGGACTTCTCCAACGTGGCGGGCCAGTCCGACGACAAGGGCCTCTTCCTGCCGACGCAGGCCGTCAGCTCGCGGGGCCAGCAGGGCTTCGTGTGGGTGGTGCAGGACGGCACCGTGCGCAAGCGCGACGTGCGCGTGGAGCGCGTGCTCCCCGGCTACGTGCGCATTCTCCAGGGCCTGGCGGCCGACGAGCGCGTGCTCGCCGACTCCTCCCTGGACGTGAAGGAGGGCACGGCCGTCCGCGTGGTGCAGTGACGCCTGCCCTCCCCTCAACTCATGGGACTTCCTGAATGAGCCCGCTCAAGACATTCATTTCACGACCCATCTTCACCGCCATGTTGATGATGGCCGTGGTCGTGTTCGGCATCAACGCGTACCCCCGCATCGGCGTCGATCAGTTCCCCGACGTCGACTTCCCTGTCGTCACCGTGACGACCGTCCTCCCTGGCGCGGACCCGGAGACGATTGAAAAGAACGTCAGTGATCCGCTGGAAGAGGCGCTCAACACGCTCAACGGCGTGGAGCAGCTTCGCTCCATCAACATGGAGAGCGTGTCGCAGATCGTCGTGCGCTTCACGCTGGCCAGCAAGGTGGACGTGGCCGCGCAGGACGTGCGAGATCGCGTCCAGGCGACGCTGAGCAAGCTGCCGACCGAAATCGAGACGCCCGTCGTCGAGAAGTTCGACATCGGCGCGGCCCCCATCATCACCCTGTCGCTGTCCGGCGCGCTCCCGATTGAAGAGCTGACGCGCACGGCGGAGGACATCCTCAAGCCCGCGCTGCAGCGTCAGAAGGGCGTCGGCAGCATCGACGTCATCGGCGGTCGTGAGCGGGAGATCGCGCTCGTCGTCGACCCGGACCGCCTGCGCGGCTTCGGGCTGGCCATCAGCGACGTGAGCCAGGCGGTGCGCGCGCAGAGCCTGGACGTCCCGGGTGGCCGCACCATGGACGGCGGTCGCGAGCGCGTGCTTCGTCTGACGTCCGAGGCGAAGAGCGTGGATGAGATTCGCAACATCATCATCGCCAGCCCCAACGGCGCGCCGGTGCGCGTGCGAGACATCGCCGACGTGGTGGACGGCCCCGAGGAAGCGCGTGGCGCCGCGAAGAACGGCGACCGCAGCGCGGTGGCGCTGGTGGTGCGCAAGCAGTCCGGCTCCAACACGGTGCAGGTGGCCTCGCTCGTCAAGGAGTCCCTGGGCGAGCTCAACAGCCGGCTGCCCGAGGGCATCAAGGTGGAGCTGGTGTCGGACAACGCGCGGTTCATCCGCTCGTCCATCGCCTCGGTGCAGTTCGACATGGTGCTCGGCGGCATCCTCGCCGTGGTCATCGTGCTGGTGTTCCTGCGCAACCTGAACTCCACCATCGTCGCGGCCGTCGCCCTGCCGGTGTCGGTGGTCGGAACCTTCGCGGTGATGGCGGCGCTGGGTTTCACCTTCAACATGGTGACGATGCTGGCGCTGACGCTCTCCATCGGTCTGCTCATCGACGACGCCATCGTCGTCATCGAGAACATCGTCCGTCACATGGAGGAGGGAAAGACGCCCATGCAGGCCGCGCTGGACGGCGCGGGGCAGATTGCCCTCGCCGTGCTCGCGGTGACGCTGGCCATCGTCGCGGTGTTCATCCCCGTGGCGTTCATGGACGGCATCATGGGCATGTTCTTCTACCAGTTCGGTGTCACGGTGGCGGTGGCGACGCTCATCTCCTACGCCGTGTCCATGACGCTCACGCCCATGCTGTCCTCGCGCATGCTGCGCCACCACGGTCAGCCCACGGGCGTGTCCGCGGTGGTGGAGAAGGTGCTGGTGGGCATGGAGAACGGCTACCGCAAGATTCTCGCGACCATCCTCCGGCGCCGCCTGGTGACGATGGTGGTGGCGGTGGTGGTGCTCTTCGCGACCTTCGGCCTGGCCCGCTTCCTCAAGTTCACGTTCATCCCTGAGTCGGACAACGGGAACATCAAGCTGGCGGTGGAGCTCCCCATCGGCTCGACGCTCCATGAGACGCAGGCGGAGATCGACCAGCTCGACGCGCAGGTGCGCGGGCTGCCCGGCATCGCCTCCACCTTCGCCACCGTCGGCGGCGGCGTGCAGGAGGAAGTGCACAAGGGCGAGCTGCTCATCAACCTGGTGCCCATCAAGGAGCGCAGCTATCCCCAGGGAGAGCTGAAGACGTATCTGCGCGGCGCCATCAAGCCCCGCCCGGGCGTGTCCGTCACCGTGCAGGACGTCACCGGCATCGCGGGTGGTGGTTCGCGCTCGCAGCAGGTGCAGTTCAACCTGCGCGGCGACAACTGGCAGGAGCTCATCGCCACCTCGGAGAAGATGAAGACGGCGATGAAGACCAACAAGGGGCTGGTGGACATCGACTCCACGTACCGCTCCGGCAAGCCCCAGTACGACGTGGTGGTGGACCGCGAGCGCGCCGCCAGCCTCGGCGTGCCGGCCGCGTCGCTGGGCAGCACGCTGCGCGCCTTCCTCGGTCGCGACAAGTTCGCGGACTACCGCGAGGGCGGCGAGACGTACGAGGTGAAGCTGCGGCTGCCGTCGGAGACCCTGGCCTCCGCCGATGCGCTCGGCAAGCTCACGGTGCGCGCTCCCAGCGGGCAGCTCGTGGAGCTGCGCAACCTGGCCTCCGTCACTCCGGCGGATGGTCCGGTGCAGATCGACCGTGAGTCCCAGAAGCGGCAGATCACCCTGCTCGCCAACCTGGCCTCCGGCTACCAGTTGGGTGACGCCGTGGCCTTCATGAACGCGACGGCGGAGAAGGAAGTGCCCAAGGGGATGATCTACGACTTCGAGGGCAACGCGAAGGAGCTGGGCAAGGCGGTGGCCGCGTTCGGCGCCGCGCTGCTGCTCGGCATCATCCTCGTGTACATGATTCTGGCGGCGCAGTTCGAGAGCCTCATCCACCCGTTCACCATCATGCTGTCGCTGCCCTTCGCCTTCATCGGCGCCATTGGCGCGCTGCTCATCACCGGCCAGGCCATGTCGATGTTCGCCCTCATCGGCGTCATCATGCTCATGGGTCTGGTGGTGAAGAACGGCATCCTCCTGGTCGACTTCACGCTGCAGCTGCGTGAGGAAGGCAAGAGCGCCACGGAGGCCCTGCTGGGCGCGGCTCCGGTTCGTTTGCGTCCGATTCTCATGACGACCATCGCGATGATCGCCGGCATGATTCCGGTGGCCATCGCCCGGGGTGACGGCGCTGAGACGCGGGCGCCCATGGCCATCACCATCATCGGCGGCCTCATCACCTCCACCGTGCTGACGCTCGGCGTGGTGCCGGTGGTGTACTCGCTGTTGGATCAGCTCACCGAGAAGTTCAAGCGGCGCAAGGGCCCGGGCACCGCCCCGGACCATGGCACGCCGCACGCGGTGGGCCCGCACGGCGAGAAGCCCGCGGTGGCGGCCGCCGCGCGAGTGGAGACGGCCTGATGCGAGTGCCGGCCCACAGACCGGCCCTCCGCGTGCAGCCGTCCGGCGCAGGCGAGGAGGAGCTCGAGCTCACCGAGGAGGGCGACGCCCTGCCCTCCGAGGCCGAGGGAGACTCACCCACGCCCGCGTCACGGCGGCTGCACGAGCTCATCATCCAGCTCGGGCGGTACCGCTCCTTGAGAGATCCGCTCCATGGCATCTGCGAGAGCAATCAGCTCACCCCCACGCAGATCCACGCGTTGATGTGGCTGGGCAATGATGGCCCCACGCACGTGGGAGTCCTTGCCCAGCGTGTCGGCATCACCAAGAAGACCATCACTGGCGTGGTGGACCGGCTGGAGGCCATGAAGCTGGTGGAGCGCACGAGGGACGCCGAGGACCGGCGCGCCGTCGTCGCGCAGCTCACCCAGGAGGGCGTCAAGCTCTTCAACCTCATCAGTCGCAGCGTCGACCAGGGCCTGCGACGCATGCTGGACCTGCTTCCGCCCGATGACCAGGAGGCCCTCTTTGGCCTGCTGGAGCGGATGCTGAAGCGGCTCGGAGGCACCACCTCCGAACAGGCGGTCTAGGATGCAAGAGCGCGCGCCGGTGGCGAACTCCGCCCGGCGCGCGCTCTGTTGTTTCCAGACGCCCCTACTCCTCCTCTTCTCTGTACTCGCGACGTCGGCGGCGGCTGCACCACCGCTGCCAGGTGAGGAGCTGGCCGGACGGTGCCGCGCCTGGGCCTCGGACGCGCGCAACCCGTGGGCGCTCGCGCATGGTGTCGTGCTGGACGGCCGCGACTTCCGCGCGAGTGACGGCCGGCTCGCTTCCGACGTGGTGGTGGCCGACTTCCTGCGCCGAACGCCCGCGCTCGAAGACGCGCCCTCGAAGCGGGCCGACCTCTTCTTCGAGCCCTTCACGTCCGATGGCACCCCGGTGGAGCCCCACCCCGCCCTTCAGGTGAAGACGTTGCTGGCAGCGGGCCTGCCGCTGTCCCAGCGCTTCACGGCGTCATGGGGCCCGGTGACGCTGCGCGAGCTGGTGGAGGACGTGAAGCGCGACTTCCGGATGGACCAGGTGACCTCGGCGGAGAGTGCCTGGAGGCTGGATGTCCTCTCGCTGACCTCACGTCCCGGCGACACGTTCCGCGACGGCACGGGCCAACAGGTGAGCGTGAACGCGGTGATGGAGCGCGCGCTCACCACGCTGGAGGCGGAGCAGGCCGAGCTCGCTTCGGGCTTGAAGGCCAGGCGCCCCGAGGTGCCCAAGCGAGGCCAGGGCATCTACGCGCACCCCTGCGGTGGCCTGCACTACTTCCAGGCCGTGGCCGGCTGGGCGCGTCACCCGTCCGTGCGCGCGGCGTGGAAGCCCCGGCTGGCGGCGCAGGTGGACGTGCTGCTGTACCGGCTGGACTCGGAGATGCGGCAGTACGAGACGGCCTGGGCCTCGCTGCCCACGCAGCGCGAGCAGGTGCTGGCGCAGATGCTGAAGTTCCAGGGGCACTTGCTCGAGACACTCGGACGCTTCCGCGACGACACCGGCTGGCGCCCCACCGCCGTCCAGCAGGAGACCGTGGAGCGGGCGCGCCGGTACCTGGAGAACACGCTGCGGAGGATGGACGAGACGGGGCTGCTCGCGGCCCCCGCGTCCGTGGCCACGCGGAATCGACAGCTCGCGTTGGACCTGGTGGGCGACACCTGCCACGCGGCGCATGGTGAAGCGCTCTGGAGTCGCCTGCCTTCAGGCAGGGCTCCGTAACGAGCGGCCACCGCCCCTTCGACCCGCGAGGCTTCCGTCGCGACGCGCGCTCGGCACCACCCGCGCGGTGAACCGGAGCGCGGAGTCCGCCGCGTGCCGAGTCACGGACACACGCGAAAGAGCGCCAGCTCCGCCGGCCAACGCCCAAGGCCCGACTCGCTAGACGCCCAGGCGCGCCATCTCCTCCTCGGTGAAGCCCGCCTCCGCGAGCACCTCACGCGAGTGCTGGCCCAGCGCGGGAGGCTCGCGCAGCGGCGTCGGCCCCATGCGCAGCGGGGTGAGCAGGTGCGTCACCTTGCGGCCCAGTCGCGCATCCTCTGCTTCGACGAAGAGACCCCGCGCGCGCAGCTGCGCGTCCGCCAACACCTCGTCCCCTTCCGCCACCGGCTCCACGCACAGGTCGGAGCCCGCGAACTTCTCCGCCCAGTACGCCAGCGGCTGCTCCGCGAACAGGCGCGTCAGCTCCGCCTTCACCCGCGCCCCGTCTTCCCCCGGCGTGTACGCATCGTCAAGCAGCTCCGGCCTGCCCAACCGCTCGCACACCCCGGCGAAGAACTTGGCCTCCAGCGCGCCCACCGCCAGCCACCGGTCATCCGCCGTGCGGTACAGGCCGTAGCACGCGTAGCCGCCATTGAGCGCCTCGCGTCCCCGCTCGAGCGGCATCCCCTGCTCGCCCATGAAGAGCCGCGCGGCCAGGTGCATGTGCAGGAAGGCCGTGGCCCCATCCGTCATCGACACGTCGACGAGGCGCCCCTTCCCCGTGCGCTCGCGCTCGTGCAGCGCGGCCAGGATGCCCACCAGCGCGAAGAGACTTCCTCCGCCGATGTCCCCCATCTGCACGCCGGGAAAGGCCGGGGCGCCACCCGCCTCGCCGCCGTAGCCCAGCAGGCCCGCGCGGGCCACGTAGTTCAAGTCGTGTCCCGCCTTGAGCCTGTCGGGCCCCGTCTGCCCATAGCCGGAGATGGCGCAGTAGATGAGCCGGGGGTTCTCCGCCCGCAGCACCGACTCGCCCACGCCCAGCTTGTCCATGACGCCGGGCCGGAAGCTCTCCACCAGCACGTCGTGCGTGCGCGCCAGCCGCTTGAGCGCATCGCGCCCCTCGGGCGTCTTGAGGTTCAGCGTGAGCGAGCGCTTGTTGCGGTTGAGGCCATAGAACAGCGCGCCCACGTCGTCGCGCGAGGGCGGCATCGCCCGGACGTAGTCGCCCCCCTCCGGCTCCTCCACCTTCACCACCGTGGCGCCCAGGTCCGCCAGCACCAGGGTGGCGTAGGGGCCGGGCAACAGGCGCGACAAATCCAGCACGCGAAGACCCGTGAGGGGCAGCGACGACATGGCGGTTCTCCAGGAGTCGAACGAGACGAAGGGGGCCTGAAACGACGTGCGGCGCGCCCCCGGGGTGGGAACGCGCCGCGCGAGTCGGAGCGAGGGCGGCGCTTGGGCCCCCCCCGCGTTCCGAGGGAACTACGACAGCAGCTTCGCCAGCTTCATCGCGAGGCCCATGTCCATGGGCTTGAACTTCAGCTTGCCACCCATGGCCGCCATCTGGGCGTTGAGCTTCTTCTCGCGGATCTTCACGAAGTCCTCGTTGCTCACCAGGATGGTCATCTTGGACGCGCCCTCGAGCCCCGGAGTGACCCAGCCCTCGGCCTTGGTCAGGTCCAGCGTCCACTTCCCGCCGCCCTCGCCGGAGATGTCGAAGTGGATGATGGCGTTGATGTCCTTCGCCAGCTCCGGCTTCTCCTTGAGAACTTCCGGAATCTGGGTCTCGATGATGTCCTTCGCGGTCATGACGCGCTCCTTGGCCTGGTCGTTGATTGAAGAATCAAGACGGGTGGAGGGACCGTAATGGCGCCCTCCTGGCAGGTCAAGCAGCGCGATGCGCGGTGTTCATCAGGCGCTGGTGCTGCTCACCGTGGACGGGTTCAGCGAGCGCCGCACCATCTCCAGCAAGTCATTCAGTTCGAAGGGCTTGGCCAGGTGGCCGACAGCGCCAATGTCCTGGGCCTTGCTGCCCACGTTGCGGTCCGCGCTGAGGACGATGAGCGGGATGGTCGCGATGGCCGGCGGCTTCTGGCGCATGCGTTGGGCGAACTCCCAACCGTCCATCACCGGCATCATCAGGTCCAACAGGATGAGGTGGGGAGGATCAGGCTCGAGGCGCTCCAGCGCCTCCTTCCCATTGCGGGCACGACGGATGACGAACCCCTCGGCCTCCAGGATTTCAGAGAGGGCTTCGAGGATGTCCGGGTCGTCGTCCACGACAAGGACGACGGCACCATCAGGCTGTGTGTTAGGCGAAGTCAGGGCAGTCTCCCTCGGTGCGACGCTGGGGATTCTTCCACCATCCTCCCATGCAGCGGCGCAAGAAAGTGCGCTCCCCGCATACAACGCGGGTGCACGTTGCAAAACCGACAGACGCGCCCCACCCTTTCCGTGACCTGCTGGACAGGAGGTGGAAAACGTGAGGAGCCCTGGGGAGATGGGAGCTGGCAGCACGGCGGAAGCGCCTGGCCTCGTCCTAGTCCCCACGCAGGGGCCTCCACGCCTGCTGGGCGGCCTGGTCCTCGAGCATCTGGGCATCCAGGAGCTGCCTCCGGGCGCCACCTCCGTGGAAGCCCTGCTGGGCGCCGCGGGCTTCCACCGCCGCGCGGGGGATCTGCGCGTCTGGGAGCAGGGCGACATCCTGGTCCTCGCGGGAGAGGAGCTCCTGGGCGACGGAGGGCGGCTCCTGTGGACCTTCCCGGTGAGCTGGAACGAGTCCGACGCGCGCCGCAGGGTGCGCTACCTGGGCATGGCGTCGCACGACTTGCGCGGCTCGCTGGCCAACATCCGCTCCTATGCCGCGCTGCTGCTCAACGGCCGCAACCCGCTGGAGCCCAAGGTGCAGCGCGGGTTGGAGACGATTCTCCGCAACGCGGACCGCTCGCTGTCCTTCTCGCAGGACTTCTTCGACTCCAGCCGCGCCGACCTGGGCTCGCTTGCCTGTGAGCCGGAGCGCCAGTCGCTCATCCCCCTGCTGGATGCGGCCGTGGAGCGCCAGCGCGCGGCGGCCACCGCCGCCAACGTGGCGCTGGTGTTGGACCTGGACCCGCGCGTGGCGCCGCCCGACGTGGCCGTGGACGGAGCCCGCATCCAGCACGCCGTGGAGGCCTTCATCCTGTACCAGCTCGCCCGCTCCCAGCCCGGCGAGGTCATCTACCTGCGCATCCACGCCGGGGCACCCAGGGTGCGGGTGGAGGTGCGCCGGGAAGGTGTCCCCCTCACCGACGAGGACGCCTCCGTCGTCTTCCGGCGCGAGGAGCGGGCCTTCCGCGAGAAGAAGCTGGAGGATCCGCTGCGCATCTACCTGGCCCGCCAGGAGGTGGAGGCGCACGGGGGAAGCGTCGGCGTGGAGACGGATCCGTCCGGTAGCTCCCTCTTCATCACCCTCACCGCGGTGCCGGGCGCCATGCTTGGCACTCCAGCGGCCCTCCAGGCATGAGGCCTCCGCTCTTGCTGGCGGTCCACGGCTCCCCCCGCTATGCTCGCCCCGTTTTCGCGAAGGAGCCGTGATGCTGGGGCTGAAGCCGATGGAACTTCTTCTCATCCTGTTTGTGCTGCTGCTCCTCTTCGGGGCCACGCGGCTGCCGCAGCTCGGCTCGTCCCTGGGCAGCGCGATTCGTAACTTCAAGCGCGGCTTCGGCGGTGAGGAGGAGACGGGTACCCCCGGCGCCGACAAGAAGGGCACCGGAACGCTCGCCGGCGGCGGCACCGTGGACAAGGACGTGAAGTCCTCCACGCCCAGCAGCCACGCGTAGCCCCGCTCCGGGGTAGGTCCCCGCCGGAAAGCACGACGCCCGCTCCACCCCGACTTCCTGGGGCCGAGCGGGCGTTGACGTTGCGGGGCACACACCCCCGGTCGACAGCACCGGGGGCGAGGGACCGAACGCTCAGTCGATGACGGCCACGTTGTCGTACATGGCGTCGATCTGCGCCTTGTACTTCGTGCTGCAGACCTTGCGCTTGACCTTCAGGGTGGGCGTCAGCTCGCCGGACTCCTGGGTGAAGTCCGCGGGCATCACCGTGAAGCGCTTGATGGTGGCGTACGGCGGCGAGTCCGCGTTCATCTTGTCCAGCACCGCCTTCACCGCGGCGTGGACCTCCGGCCGCTTCGCGTTCTCCGCGTAGCTGCCCACCGGAGCGCCCTTCTCCTCCAGCAGCTTCTTGGCCGCGTCTTCCGCCACGGTGATGAGGGCCACCAGGTACGGGCGCTTGTCGCCGTACACCATGGCCTGGCTCAGGATGGGGAAGGTCTTGAGCGTGTTCTCGATGTTCTGAGGCGCCACGTTCTTCCCACCCGCCGTGACGATGATGTCCTTCTTGCGGTCGGTGATGCGCAGGTAGCCGTCGGCATCCAGCTCGCCGATGTCACCCGTGTGGAACCAGCCGTCCGGCTCAATGACCTCGGCGGTGGCCGTGTCGTTCTTGTAGTAGCCCTTCATGATGCAGGGGCCCCGCGCGAGCACCTCGCCGTCCGCGGCGATCTTCACCTCGGTGCCCGGCATCGCCGGACCCACGGTGCCAATCTTGATCTTGTTCGGGCGGTTGGCGTTGGTGGGAGCGGCCGTCTCCGTCAGGCCGTAGCCCTCCACCACCTTGAACCCCAGCAGGTCGAAGAAGTAGCCGATCTTCCGGGACAGCGGCGCGCCACCGGAGACGAACAGGCGCATGTTGCCGCCCAGCTTCTCGTCCAGCGTGCCGCGCACCTTGGTGAACACCAGCTTCTTCGCGATGGAGAAGCCGAGCGAGTCATACGGCCGGCCCTGCTGCATCGCATCCACGTACTCGTCGAAGAGCTTGAAGGCCCAGCGGGTCAGCCGGCCCTTGAGGCCCGGGGCCGACGTGCCGTTGGACACCACCGTGTTGTAGACCTTCTCGAAGACGCGGGGCACTGACGGGAGCACCGTGGGACGCGTCTCCACGATGTTCGCCATCAGCTTGTCCACCGACTCCGCGACGATGAGCCGGAAGCCCATGCTCAGCCACGCCGCCTTCACCACCTGGGCGAAGACGTGCGCCAGCGGCAGGAACAGCATGACGGCGTCCGTCGGCTCCATCATGCCGATGGCCTGCACCGCGTGCGCCTGGTACGTCCAGTTGCCGTGGGTGAGGATGGCGCCCTTCGGATCCCCCGTGGTGCCGGAGGTGTAGATGAGGCAGTTGGTGTCCTCCGACTTCACGGAGGCCACGCGCTCCTCGAAGGCGCCCGGGTTAGCCTGGTGCGCCTCACGGCCCTGGGCCATGACGTCCGCCAGGGAGACTTCCAGGCTGCCCGCCTGGGAGACGTTCTGGCTGCCCGCAGCCGAGCTCTCGAACACGATGACCTTCGTGACGGTGGGACACTCCGCCAGCTTCTGCCGCACGCGCGTCAGCCGGCCCACCTGCTTGGCATCCTTCTCGTCATTGTCCACGAAGACGAACGACGTCTCCGAGTGATTGATGACATAGCGGAACTCGTCCGGAAGGTTGGACGAGTAGATGGGCACCGTGATGGCCTGCGCCGCGGTGATGGCCAGGTCCGCGATGATCCACTGGAGGCTGGTGTTGGCGAACAGCGCCACCCGGTCTCCAGGCTTCACGCCCTGGGCCACCAGGCCCGCGGACAGCGCCTTCACGTCGTCCAGCACCTGGCCGAACGTCACGTCCTGCCAGCGGCCGTCCTTCTTGTGCGTCACACCCGCCTTGGAGGCGTTCTGCGCGCGCTGGATCAGCAACTGGACCAGGTTTCCCTCTTGCGCTCCGGCGGCCGACGCCGAAGGTGCTACCTGATTCTCTGCTCTCACTTGAGCTCCTCCTCGATGTCGGCTTCGACCTTCTTCGCCCACTCCTGGATGCGCTGACCCTCCGGAGGGTCATACGCGGTGCTTCCCTGCTTCACCTTCTGGATGGCGTCACGCGCCTCCTTGGCCTTGTCGTCCTTGAGGAGCGTCTCGGCGAGGAAGTAGTGCGCGCGCAGCATCTCCGGGTTCTTCTTGATGGCCTTCTCGTAATACTCGGCGGACTTCTTCAAATCTCGCTTCGGCCAGGGCAGCTCGTAGAAGTAGCGGCCCTTCACCAGCAGTGGAGCGCTCCAGTTGAAGGCGGGATCAATCTTGATGGCCGCGTCCGCGCGCTCATTGAACTTGCCCTCCAGCCCCTCGCCCAGTGCCTTCACCACACCCACTGCTTGAGAGTAGGCGCCGATGCCCGTCGCCGCGTAGTAGTGGCCCTCCACCCGGGCGGGGGCCAGCTTGAGAGCCCTCTCGGCGACGTCCCACGTCTGCCGTCCGAGCACCTTCTTGAGCTTCTCGCTGCCAGCCCCGTCCGCCTGCCACTGGAGGAGGCGCGCCTGGCGCCAGAGCACCTCGAAGTCGTCCGGCGTCGCAGCCAGCGCCTTCTTGAACTCCGCCTCCAGCTCCTTCACCGCCGCGGCGTCCGCTCGCCCGGCATGCAGGGCGTCAAGGCGGGCCAGGAATTCGGCGTCCGCCGCCCGTGCCGAACCGGCAACGAGCAGGCACAAGGCAAGTAAAATCAGGCGCATGGCCGGTGGGCTTAGCACGCACGCTCGGCCGCACGCAAACCACGCAGGCAGCCTTTCGGGCAAAAAACAAGAGCGGGGCCGGCAAGGGTGGAAGACCCCGCCAGTCCCGCTCGGTCCGCGCATCTCCCCAGGTGGGGAGGAGGAGGTGGGCTCACGCCGCGTCGGCGGCGGCCTGCTCCTCGTTCTCGTTGAAGGCGGACAGGTAGCGCTCCAGGAACGTCTTCGTCTTGAGCTCCACCTGGCGCACGCGCTCGCGCGACACGCCCCACCGCTGTCCCAGCTCCTCCAGGGTCAGCGGCTTGTCCTGCGTCAGCCGCTCCGTGAGGATGTCCCAGCCCAGGTCGCCAATCCGCTTGCGCACCTTGGTGAGCGCGTCCTGGATCTCCGTGTCCTGCTCATTGGAGAGGAACACGTCCTGGGGCGACGGCCCGTTGTCCTCCAGGCGGTCCAGGAAGGTGGTCTCCCCTTCCTCGTCGATGGAGGCGTCGAGCGAGAAGTCCACCATGCTGCCCCGCTCGGCCTCGCCGCCGCGGACCTGGCTGCGGTTGTCCTTCAAATAGCGGGTGATGTAGGCGCGAATCCACCACACCGCATACGTCGCGAAACGCACGTTCTTCTTCGGGTCGAAGTGCTCAATCGCCTTCATCAAGCCCACGTTGCCTTCCTGGATGAGGTCATCCAGGCGCGCGCCGCGATTGGCGAACTTCTTCGCCACGGCGACAACGAAGGCCAGATTGGAGGTCGCGAGCGTCTGTCGCGCGGACTCATCGCCCTTGCGAGCACGACCCGCGAGCTCGTACTCCTGCTCGCGCGTCAGTTGGTGATGTCCCCCCAGGTGACGCAGGTATTGCGACAGGCCCTCCGCCGCAAACTTCGTCGAGTTGGCCATGATTTCCCGTCCTCCGTTCGATGCCGGACGCGCTGTCCCCGCCGACTCGCGTCCACCTGTCTCTAGGACGCCCAACGAGCGAAAGGGTTTCTCATTCCATCGCCGAAAGTCATTTCGACTGTCGAACGCCGGCCCGTGGCGGACGAGAGGCTCGCGCTTCCGCTGACCTGCATGGTTGAGGAGCGCGAACTCCCCCGGCGATGGTCACGCTTACGGCTGCTCACATAGAACGCTTGAGCGCGGGGAAGATTTTCTGGGGATTGAGCAGCCCTGATGGGTCAAAGAAGGCTTTGAGCCGCCGCTGCAGCTCGAGCAGCGCGGGGCTCTGCTCCAGCGCGAGAAATTCCCGCTTCGCGAGGCCCACACCATGCTCGCCTGTGATCGTGCCGCCCAGTTCCACCGTCATCACCAACATGCGGCGCAGGGCCTCATCCACTAGGGCGCGCTGATGTGCCCCCTCATAGAGGATGTTGGCGTGGAGGTTTCCGTCGCCCGCGTGCCCGTAGGTGGCCACGGTGAGCCCCAGCTCGGCGCCCATCGTTTTCAGGCGCGAGATGATTTCGGGAATTTTCGAACGGGGGACGACGATGTCCTCTGAAATCTTGTGGGGCTTGAGCGCACGCAGGGCCGGAGAGATGACCCGCCGCACGGCCCACAGCTTCTCCCGCTGGCCCTCGTCCCTCGCGACGAGGGTCTGCGTGGCGCCCTGCTGTGCGCAGATGTCGCCGAGCCGTGACAGCTCCTCCAGCAGCCCCTCTTCATTGGACCCGTCGACCTCGGCGATGACGGCCGAGCCCGCCCCTTCCGGGAACTGGAAGCCCCGGCCATCCACCGCGCGCAGGGCCACGTCGTCGATCAGCTCCAGGCAGCGCGGGAGGATGCCCGCGGCCAGCACGGCGGAGACGCCCCGCGCCGCGTCCAGCACGGACGGAAAGACAACCAGGGCGGTCAGCACTTTTCGTGGCAGCGGAATGAGCTGCAGCGTGATTTCGGTGGCGACCCCGAGCGTCCCTTCGGAGCCCACGAAGAGGCCCACGAGGTCATAGCCGGCCACGCCCTTGATGGTCCGGCGGCCGACCCGCAGGACTTCTCCGTCCGGCAGCACCCACTCCAGGCCGATGACGTAGTCGCGGGTGACGCCGTACTTGAGCGCGCGAGGCCCGCCCGCGTTCTCCGCGACGTTGCCGCCCAGCGTGCAGAACTCCCAGGAGTTTGGATCCGGTGGATAGAAGAGGCCCTGTGCCTCCACGGCCTTCATCAGGTCGCCCGTCACCACGCCAGGTCCCACCACCGCCGTGAGGTCCTCCGCGGAGATGGAGTGGATGCGGTTCATGCGCTCCAGGCTGACCGCCACGCCACCATTCAGGGGCAGCGAGCCCCCGCTCTTCCCGCTGCGCGCGCCACATGGCGTGAAGGGCACGCCGTGCGCCACGCAGGCCTTGAAGATGGCCGACACCTGGGCGGTGCTCTCCGGAAACACCACGACATCCGGTGGGAAGACGCCGCTGTCGGACTCGTCCCGCCCATAGGCCGCGAGCGTGTCCGCGTCGCGCCGCAGCTGCCCCTCCACGAGGATGCTCGCGAGGGCTTCACACACCCGCTCCACCCGCTCCGGCTCCACGCGGTCCGTCCGCGCGGAAGGGCCACTCATCGCCGCGTCCCCAGGCGCGTCCACAGCTCACGGCGGAGCGAACCGTCCCGCCGCAGCTCGCCTTCATAGGCCTCCGCGTGGGTGATGGCTTCGTGCTGCCTGGCGCCTCGCATGCGCAAGCACGCCTGCTCCGCTTCGATGATGCACGCGGTGGCGGGACTGCCCAGCACGCGGGCCAGGGCGCGGGCCACCTCACGCGCCAGGTCCTCCTGGAGGATGAGCCGGCGCGCGAAGCAGTCCACCAGCGAGGACAGCCGGCCGAAGCCCGCCATCCGCTTGCCCGGCACATACGCGACATGCGCGAGCCCCGTCACCGGCAGCAGGTGGTGCGGACACATGGAGACGAAGCGCAGGTGGGTGACGACCACCAGCTCGCGCGACGAGCCCTTCGGCGTGGGGAACGTCTTGCCCAGCACCTCCTCGGGTGTCTTCGCGTAGCCATCCAGGAACTCACGGCTCCAGGCGTCGGCCACGCGCTGCGGGGTGTCCACCAGGTTCACATCGTCCAAGGGCAGCCCGGCGGCGCGCAGGAAGGCCTCCACCGCGCGAGCCATGGCGGCGGGGTCCGGCGCGCTGGCGACGGGCTGCGGGACGGGGGCGTTGCGGGTGCGAGCTTTGGACGAAGTCACGGGGGCGAGGACTCCTACAGGGGCGGGCGTTCAGCGGGAGGGACGCTATCCGATGCCGCGACGAGGATCTCCTCACCTCGCACGCGGACCTCGTAGATGCGAACGCTCGCGTCGGGGCGCCAGGGGCAGCGCCCCGTCCGCACATCGAAGGGCCAGGCATGCAGGGGACAATGGAGCAGGTGCCCGTCCAGGTCGCCCTCGTGCAGCGAGCCGCCTCGGTGAGGACAGGTGTCGCTCAGGGCATGGAGCCGCCCGTCCACCCGGACAAGCGCCACCCGGGTGTCTCCCACCTGGACCACGGCACGACCGCGTGCGTCCAACGCGGCGAGCCGAGCCACCGGAATGAATCGTCCGTCCGGCTGTCCTTCATCCATACAGGTGTCTCCAACCGCCCATGTCCCCAGGACCATCCCGGTGAATGCGGTGACAGAGGTGTCCGTCCCACCGCCGTGCTAGCCTGCCTTGACTCTCCCAGGTGCCGTCAGTAGAGCACCTGAACGGCCCTCTCTTCCGATGATCCAGCGCGCACATATCTTCGTCCGTGGCATCGCGACGCTGCTCGTCGCGCTGTGGGCGTTGCAACCGCTGGGGGCCCTGCTCCACGTCCGGGACGCGCACGCCCACCGCTTCTGTCCCGAGCACCAGACGTTCGAGGAGACGGCCCGGGGCACCGGCTCCATCCAGGCGAGGCTTGCGCCCGAGAAGCTGGCGCAGCTCTCCGCCCTCCCCTCGTCGAACCCCGACTCGACGCGGCTGACCCATGAGGCGTGCCCGCTGCTGACGTCGAGCACGCGGGACGAGCTGTTCTTCACCTCGCCGTCGTCGTGGACGCTGCCCCGGCTCGCGGTCAGCCGTCCGTCCACCGCGCCTCCGCGCGTCGCCCCTCCGCTCTCCGTCCTCGACACCGCTCCCAAGTCCTCGCCACCCGCGCACGCCTGAGTCGCGTCCAGCAGGTGTGGTCAGGTCTCGCAGTGGGGTGCATGCGCACGCGTGCGTCCCGGTTTCGAGGAGCATCCCCGGTGTCATCCGTCTTCGTTCGTCTGCACGGCGCCTTCATCGCCGTGTCCATCGCAGCCCTGTTCTCCGCGGCGTCCGCCTCGGCACAGGAAACCCCTCCCCTTCCTCTTGATGCGGGAGTCCCCGAGTCATCAGAGCCCAGCGCCGACGCAGGTACACCCGAGGAAGTCCCCGCGGGCCTCACGCCCGAGGAGATGGCCGAAATCGAGAAGGCCTTCGGGGGCAACACCCAGCAGGGTGTTCCCGCCAGTACATCCTCCGCGCCGGACTCCACGCCCGGAGGCGGCCTGCCGCTGTCGATTCCCGGCGGGACGAGCGGCACCAACTTCCTGGACATGAGCTTCATCCTGGATATCGCCGCCGCGGCGTTCACGTCCAAGGAGCCGCTCCAGGGCGGCGCGCACGACCCCACGCGCAACGGCTTCAACCTCCAGCAGTTGGAGCTGTCCATCGGCTCGGTGGTGGATCCGTACTTCCGCTTCGACGCGAACATCGTCTACAGCCAGTTCGGCGTCGAAATCGAGGAGGCCTACGGCACCACGCTGGCCCTCCCCGGCAGCCTCCAGGTGCGTGCGGGCCAGTTCCTCACGCGCTTCGGCCGCCTGAATGCCACGCACCCGCACGCGTGGGACTTCGTGGACCAGCCCTTCGCCATGAGCCGCGTCTTCGGCGCGGAGGGCAACCGAGGTCTGGGCGTGGAGCTGTCCTGGCTGACGCCGCTGCCCTGGTATGTGGAGCTGACGGGAAGCCTCACCGATGCCACGGGAGAAGCCACCGCTCGCAGCTTCCTGGGCGCGTCGAACGACCGCGTCCTCTCGCCGCTGGACCTCCAGGCCACGGGCATCCTCAAGCAGTTCTTCTCCCTGTCGGATGACCTGTCCTTGATGTGGGGACTGTCCGCCGCCACCGGCCCCAATCCCACCGGCTATCGAAACCGCACGGATGTCTTCGGCACCGACGTGTACCTGCGCTACCGGCCCATCACCGAGGCCAGCAACACGCTCGTCACCCTCCAGGTGGAGGCCCTGTACCGGCGACGGCAGGTGCCCGACGACGTGCTGACGGATATCAACACCTACGCCCAGCTCGCGTGGCGCTTCTCCCAGCGCTGGGCCGCCGCCGCGCGCTACGAGCTTGGCACGCCGGCGAAGGGTGAAGGCGGCCAGGTGGCGTTGGATCCGCTGGACCCGGAGTGGACCAAGAACCGGGACCGACTCTCCGCCAACCTCACCTTCTGGCCCACCGAGTTCTCCCGCCTGCGCGTGCAGGCCGCCAGAGACCGGGCACGTTGGCGCGACGAGGCGGACTACTCCGTCTTCCTCGCGCTCGAGCTGGTGACAGGCGCCCACGGCGCCCATGCGTTCTGAACCTTTTTCACGGGAGCCCTGCCCCATGCGCCACTTTCGTTTCGTCGCGGCCCTGTGCGCCGCCCTCTGTCTCTTCGCCGCCGCCCCCGCGCGAGCGGCCGTCAATGTCGTCACCACCCTCCCGGACCTCGCCGCCATCACCAAGGCAGTGGGCGGAGACCTGGTCCAGGTGCAGTCCATGGCGCTGGGAAGCCAGGACCCGCACCGCGTCGACGCGAAGCCCAGCCTCGCGCTCGCGCTGAGGAACGCGGACCTGCTCATCAGCGTGGGCCTGGACTTGGAGATCGGCTGGCTGCCGAACCTCCAGACGGGCTCGCGCAACCCGCGCATCCAGGTGGGCAACCCCGGCTTCCTCAATGCCTCGCAGTTCGTTCGCCTGCTGGAGATTCCCGCGACCAAGGTGGACCGCAGCGAGGGCGACGTGCACCCCGGCGGCAACCCCCACTACCTCTATGACCCGCGCCAGGGCGCGGCGGTGGCTCGCGGCATCGCCGAGCGACTGGCGCAGCTCGACGCCAAGAACGCGGCGACCTACCGCGCCAACGCGGCGAAGCTGACCGCGGAGCTGGATGCCGCGCGCGTCGGCTGGGAGAAGCGGCTGGCCGGGCTGCGCGGCGCGCCCATCATCGCGTTCCATCGGACGACGGCGTATCTCGCGGACTGGCTGGGCTTCGAGCCCATCGCGTTCCTGGAGCCCAAGCCGGGCATCCCGCCCAATCCGTCCCACGTGGCCGGAGTCCTCGTGCTCGGCCGGCAGCGCAAGGCGCGCATGGTGCTCATCGAGAGCTACTACAACGACCGCGAGGCGAAGATGCTCGCGGGCATGATTCCCGCGCCGCTCGTCATCCTCCACGGCGGCACGGACTTCCGCGCGGGTGAGACGTACGTCCAGCACATCAACGAGCTGGTGGGCAACCTGGAGAAGGGGCTCACCGGCGGGAAGGGAGGCTGAGTCATGCGGACTCGACTGCTGCTCCTCTTCTTGCTGCTGTCCGGCTGCGCGCTGGACTCGGGCGAGGGCTTCGCGGTGCTGGAGCCCACCGTCACCGCCAGCTACGTACCCGTGGCCTCGCGCGACGCGGGCAATGGCTTCCAGCGCCTCGCGTCGGACTATCAGGTGAGCCTGGGCTCGGCCGCGCTGGGCATCTCCCACGTGGAGCTGGTGGGTGGCGCGGGCGGCGGAGGGCCGACGACGTTCGACCCCGCCAATCCGCCCCCAGGCTACAGCCTGTGCCACAACGGCCACTGTCACAGCGACGGCGGCGCGCTCGTGGACTACGAGGACATCGAAGCGGAGCTGGGTGGCGGAGGCTCCTCCTCCACGCTCGTCGCCGCGCTGCACGTGGATGGCGAGCTGAACCTGCTGGCCCCGGAGACCACGCCGGTGGAGTGTGAGCCGGACTGCGAGCTGCCCCGCACCGCCGTCTCCCGAGGCGTCTGGGAAGTGACGTCGGTGACGCTGACGGGCGTCGTGCGGGACTCGCGCGCCACGCCGCGACTCGCCCAGACACCCTTCCGGATGACGGTGGTGTCCGAGGGCGGCGCGGAGGGCGAGGAGGCCACGCCGCTCTTCACGTTGGCGGGTGACGTGGATGTGCCATCCGACCGCGAGCACAAGCCTCGCGTGAAGCTGGCGCTGACACTGGAGGTGCCTCCCACCGTGTTCGACGGGCTGGACTGGGCCGCGTTGACGCCCGGCGTGGATGGCGTGCTGGACCTGGGCACCGTCTCCAACGAGGCGGCGCGCAAGGCCCTGTTCGAGGAGCTCGCGGCGTTGAAGCCCCAAGCGGAGGTGCGACGTGAAGACCGATGAACCCGTGAGCCCGGACGCCGCGAGCCACTCCGTGCCGCCGACCTTCACCTTCGGCGAGCCGCTGCTGACCTGCACGGAGCTGGTCATCGGCTACAACGACAAGGCCATGTTGCCGCCCATCAACATGGTCATCCGCCGTGGCCAGTTCGTCGCCGTCGTGGGCCGCAACGGCTCCGGCAAGAGCACCTGGTTCAAGACGTTGCTCGGGATGATCGACCCGGTGTCGGGCACCATCGCCCGAGGACATCCAGAGATGCGCAGCGCCTATGTGCCGCAGACGTCCGGCATCGACTCGCTGCTGCCGCTGCGGGCACGAGAGCTGACCGCCTGGGGCCGGCTGCGCAACTGGAGCTTCCTGTGGCCGTTCGCCCGCAAGGCGGACCGCGACGCCGTGGAGACGGCCCTGGAGACAGCCGGGGCCAAGGCCATCGCGAACAGGCCCTACCGCGAGCTGTCCGAAGGCCAGAAGCAGCGCACGCTCCTGGCCCGGCTCATCGCCACCGAGGCGGACATGGTGCTGCTCGACGAGCCCACCGCCGCCATGGACGCCGTCGCCGAGCGCGAGACGATGCAGCGGCTGTGCTTGCTCGCGCGCCAACGAGGGCTGGGTGTCGTCGTCGTGTGCCACGACCTGGAGGTCGCCGCCGAGCACGCGGACGTGCTGCTCTTCGTGGACCGGGAGACCTCCGCCTTCGTCGTGGGCGACGCGCGCACCGTGTTCTGTCACCCCGCCTTCCGTCGTCAGTACGGCGACGAGTACTGCCACCGCGCCCCCGAGGGACCCCACCGTGGATCCGATGCTCGCTGAACCATCCCAGTGGCAGCAGTTCGTCGAGGGGTTCGAGCTGTTCCGGGACCCGCTGCTGTGCGCCCTGCTGGCCGGCGGCGTGCTCGGCTTCCTGAGCGTCTACGTGGTGCTGCGGCGCATGGTGTTCGTCAGCGCCGCGGTGGCCCAGTCCGCCGGCCTGGGCGTGGCGCTGGCCTTCTACATGGGCATCCACCTGGGCTTCGAAGTGGAGCCCGTCATCGGCGCCACCGCGCTCGCGCTGCTGGCGACGCTGCTGCTGATGATGGACCCCACCCGGCTGCGGCTGACGCGGGAGAGCCTGCTGGGCCTCGCCTATGCCCTCTCCGGTGGCGCGGCCGTGCTGGTGGGCGACCGCATCGCCCAGGAGTCCCACGACATCCAGGGCATCCTCTTCGGCACCGCCGTGCTGGTGACGCCCGAGCAGCTGCGCACCGTGGCCATCGCCAGCATCCTCGTCATGGTCATCCACCTGTGGTGGTACCGGGGCATCACCTTCGCGAGCTTCGACCGCATCGGCGCGCTGGTGCAGGGGCTGCCCGTCCGGCTGTTGGACGGCGTGCTCATGGTGTCCATCGGCGTCATGGTGGGCGTGTGCGCCCGCGCCCTCGGTGCCCTGCCGGTGTTCGCCTTCTCCACGCTGTCCGCCATCGCCGCGCTGATGCTGGACTTGCGACTGCCGTGGACATTCTTCGTGGCCACGCTCGCGGGCATCGTCTCCGGCGTGGGCGGCTACATGTTCGCCTACTTCTTCGACTTCCCGGTCGGAGGTTCTCAGACGGTGGTCGCCGCGATGCTGGTGGGCCTGGCCATGGGTGCGCGCGCACTCATCCAGCTCGTGCAGCGCGCACGCTGAAAGGCACTCCCGCCCGCTTCGATATGGGCCCTGAGACATCGCGTTTCCGGAAGCAGCCTCGACAACGACGAGGCGCTTCCAGAGGGGACCGCGACATGAGCTTCCGTGCCTTGGCGATGTGCTGGTTGTTCTGGGCCACCTGCGTGGGCTGCGCGCATGGCCCCCGCACCGTGGAGCAGGAGACGCCAAAGTTCGAGCACGTCTTCCAGAAGCCCCTGGAAGAAGCGCTGGCCGCCACCCGGCAGCTGCTCGCCTCTCGAGGACACGCCATCGAGGAGACGACGGACCCCACCCAGTTCCTCACGAAGTGGAAGACCTCGGACAGGGGAGACACGGGGAATGACCGCTACACGCGCTTCGTGGTGACGGGCATCTCCGTGGGTCCGCGACAGTCCGTCGTCCGCATCTTCCGGATGACCTTCAACGCGATGGGCAACGACGTCAACCAGGTCGATAACTGGTGGAGAATCCACTACAACTACTACGTCCACGACTCGAGCCCCTTCGACCGTGGGCCACCGCTCCGAATGGCGCGGAGCGAACGCATCGAGCTGCGCACGCTGACGAACGGCACGCGAGACCTGGACCTCGAGCGGGAGCTGACGCTGCGACTGGAGTCGACCCCGTCGTTGGAGGTGGTGAGCGGCAACGCGCGAGAGGAGCCGCGCCCCAGGGCCGTGCGCGACTCGGACTTCTACCTCACGAGGTGGAAGGCAGAGGCTTCCGAAGCGGGCCCCTGCGGCGAAGCCATGCGGGGGCTCCCGGAGGTGCTGGACCTCGGACTGACGCTGCTGGTGGGAGAACAGCTCGGCTCTCGTGAAGCTCCCACGGTGATGGGCGAGTTGGTGTGTCAAATCGCCGAGGCGGGACTGCCCGTCGCGCTGGGGTTGTCCATTCCCCGCTCCGAGCAGGAACGGGTGGACCGCTACCTCGCGAGCGCGGGGGCTCCGTCGGACCAGGATGCGCTGCTAGAGGGACGCTTCTGGCAACGGCCCTACCAGGATGGCCGCAGCAGCCGCGCCATCATGGACCTCGTCGACCGCGTCCGCGCCATGCGCATGGCCGGGCTGAGCGTGACGCTCCTGGCGTATGACACGGACCTGGCGGGCGGCAGCAAACGCGATGGTCTGCAGGCCGCGTTCTGGAACCAGCGCCGCGAGGCACAACCGTTCGAGGTCCAGGTCATCCTCGCCGGCAACACGCACACGCGCACCGTCGCCGGCACGCCCTGGGACCAGGACTTCACGCCCATGGCGCATCTGTTGAAGTCCCCGCGCCTCGTCGTGTTGGAGATGAGCTACGCCCAGGGAACGCGCTGGGGCTGCGACCTGGACCGCGACGGGAAGCTCCAGTGCGGGCTCATCGGCTCCACGCCCTCGGGCAGGGTGGCGGCGCGCCCCGGCATGTCGCCGTTCATCACGTCCTTCGACGCGCCGACGCCCGATGGCACCCACGGCATGCTCTACGTGGGAGCGCTGACGCCGTCCCTCCCCGCCATCTCCAAGCAGCAGGAGGCGCCGCTTCCCGTTCGCCCCCCGCTGCCGCCGCGCCGGGATGGAGAGAAACCTCCGATGTTCTAGGCGTCAGCGGACCGCGGTGGAGACCTTCTTGAACTCGGGCGTGCCCGCGCGCCCGAGCAGGTCGAACAGCGCGGCCTCCACCGTGGCCACCGTCGCTCCGGCGTCGCGACACAGCTCCAACCCCACGCGCCGGTCCTCCGTCGAGCGCGACATCACCGCGTCCGCCAGCAACACCGGCGTGTAGCCGCGCTCCGCCAGGTCCCGCACCGTCTGGAAGACACAGATGTGCGTCTCCATGCCGGCCAGCAGCACCTGCTTGCGAGTCCCCAACTGCGCGAGGACGTCCGGCACGGCGGCGCTGAACTCCAGCTTCTCCACCGCCTTGAAGCTCCCCAGCTTCAGCCGCAGCAGCGAGTGCGTGGGCCCCAGGCCCTGGGGATACTGCTCGGTGATGATGACGGGGAGGCCAAGCGCCCGGGCGCCTTCGACGGCGGCGCTGGTGCGCGCGAGCATCCGGTCCAGCGCGTCGCGGTCCATGGCCGCGCACAGGCGCTCCTGGATGTCCACGACGAGCAACGCGGCCTGGTCCTGCGTGAGACGGAAGGTGGGCATGCCCCCTCTCCTCGCGCGAACGACTCCGGCCCGTCAAGCGGTGGGCGCATCGGACGCTCCGGGCTCGACGCTTCCGCTCAGCCGACTTCGGGCGGGCAACACTCGCGGCACAGGGCTCGGTTGCGCCCGTGTGCCACCGCCATCAACAGCCCGCCCCCCAGGGTGAGCCCCATCTCCCAGCCCTCGCCCACGCCCTCCGGCACCAGGAACGCTCCCGCCGCCAGCATCGTCAGTCCGCTGACGGCGAGCACCGGCACTCCCAGCCGACGGTGCACCCGCCAGCCCGGGATGAAGGCCGCGAGCGCCCCCATCAGGGCCAGCGCCAGGAGCCCCTGATGCGTCTCCTCCCCACTCAGCCACCGCGCCGCCGCGGCGGGCAGGAGCCCGAGCACGGCGGGAAGCACCACGCAGTGGACGACGCACAGCGCGGAGAGCAACTGCCCCACCCCATCCCAACGCGAGGGCACGGCGAGACTTCGTTCCAAAGCACTCAACAGGACACCTTCTCCAGGGGACGGAAGTCGGGAGGCACCGGGAGCGGCGCCTCGGAAGTGTGGACCAGCCGCAGGACACGGCCCCGGCCATCGATGTACGTCCTCGCGCGCCGCAGCTCCGGCAGGTGCGCGTCCGCGTCACGCCACCGGTCGAGGAAGGAATTGAAGTCCTGCACCGCCAGCACGCGCTCTCCCAGCGCCGCGCGCGCTTCAGCCAACAGCAGCCGGAAGTGGCCGCACCCGGGACGCTCTTCGACAAGGGCCCGGGCCAGCTCCAGCGCCTTCTCCTCGCGCTCACCGCGCAGGCGGGCGCGCGCCAGCGTCTCCCGCGCGTGCCGAGAGAATGCCGCCGGGCCCGACGCGCGCAGCCGTCGCTCCATGCGCCACGCCCGAATCAACGTGGCCTCCGCGCGGCCACCGTCTCCCCGACGCGACTCCAGCGCGCCGCGCAGCTCGCACTCCGCGACCTCCAGCACCCGGGAGACATCTCGCGGGCACAGGGCACGAGTCTCGGAGCGACGCACCTCGGCCAGCACGGGCTGCAGCGCTTCGAGCGACGCGCACGCGCGCTCCGCATCCGGCAGTCGCCCCGCGTCCAGCGCGTTGATGCCCCGCGTGTACAGCCGGACCCCGTCGCGCAGCACCTGCTCGGCGACGGTCAGCTCACCGGCGAGCTCCAGCGACACGTCCGCCGCCGCGCGGCAGAACCCGAAGCGCAGGTGCGTGGACACCAGCGTGGTCGCCGCGAAGAGCACGGCCTGGGGCTCGCCTCCCGCCGACTCCACACGCTGACGCAGCCGCCGCGCCCACGTCTGCGCGTCGCTGTACTGCCCCGCCTCCGCGCAGCCCTGGCTCAAGAGCCGCATTGCCAGCTCCGCGCAGGGCGCGAAGACGGTGGGCAGCGACTCGGCCTCGAGGTACGCGTCGTCCGCCTCCACCGCGGCCTCCAGCACCCGGTAGGCCGCGTCGGTCTCACCCAGCCGGCCCAGCAGCCGTCCCGACATCAACAGCGCGAAGCTGGCTCCGGGCGCGAGCTTCGGGAGTCGCAGCGCGCTGTCCCTCGCCGCCTCGGGTCGGGGGCTCGGGAGCATGGTGCACAGCCACGCGAAGTGGACGCCCGCGTGGTCAGGGTGCGTGCGCAAGAGTTCCCGCAGCAACGCCTGCGCGTAGGGCTGTCCCTGTCCGGGGCGGCCGTCCGGCTCGTACCCGTCCGCCAGGAACCCCGCCAGCAGCAGCTTCGCCTCCGCGTCCTCGGGATGGCGGTCGACCAGCCCCTCCATCTCCCGCACGAAGGCATGGCGGCCGTTGGAAGGCCCCTTCTCCGCGAGCAGGCTGGCCGCGACGATGTAGCGCTGCTCCACGTCGGGCAGGCCCTCGCTCAGCGCGAGCGCTCGAGCCATCGCCTCCGCCCGCGCCGTGGCGAAGCGCGCTCCAGCCCCCCGCGTCAGCGCCAGGCCCCACCACGCCATGGCCAGCTCCGGGTCCAACCGCGCCGCCTCCGCGAAGGAGCGCCGCGCCTCCGGTCCCCAGCCCAGGTGCAGCAGGCTCAAGCCCTGGTCGAACCAGGCCTGCGCCAGCGGCACCCGCGTGCTCACCTTCAGGTGCGAAGTGCCCAGCCCCTCGCGGAGCACGGGACGAGGAAGCGCCTCGTCCGCGACGTCCTCCCAGGCGGCCTGGACGTAGACGGATGGCTCATCGTTGCGCAGCAGTCGCGACAGCATGATGTCCTCCCAGTGCCCCGGAACCCGAGGCGCCACAGGCGTTGAAACCCACATCCAGCGAGCGGATGCGCGTGCCGAGCCGCCACCACGCGGCGGCCAGCGTCTCCGGTGGAACAGGAGGCGCCTTGCGCCGAGCCGCCACGCAGGCGCGCCTCCACTCGAGCCCCACTTCCCGGGCCACCCAGTCCTCGTGCCCGGCGAACCACTCGGCGAGCCCCGTCAGGCTCCGACGGACCTCGCGCCGCTCCTCCCCACTGGCGGGAGCCCGCCACGTGCCCAGCTCACAGGCCCGATACGCGGGCCCCTCCGGCGCACGCTCCAACCAGCGAGGGGTGAAGCCGTCTCGTGGGACGAAGACGGACTGACCGCACTCGCACAACGCGCCGAAGCCCCACAGCGACAGCCGACCTCCGTCCGGCAACGCGACGGAGTACGCGCTTTGACCTTCCACCCCCTCGGGCCGCGCGTGGCGGACCAGGCCGCGACGCATGAGGAGGTTTCCCTCCGGGCAGCGCACGTCCTGCCCGAGGCACCACAGGGTGACGTCGAACAAACGGTCCGCGTCCCGGAGGACGTCCTGAGGAAGAATCGGCGGGGCTTCGGCGAATGACACGTGGGGCCTCCCGACTCAGCTCGCGGACTTCTTCGCGGGCCCGGTGCGAACGGCCGCGTCACCGAACAGCGCCTTGGGCTCCACCGCGCCACTCCCCTTCTTGGAGAGCACCGCGTTGACGGCCCGCACCAGCTTGCCGCGCACGCGACGTGGCAGCGGCAGGTCCGCGAGCGCCGCCTGGAGCTGCTGCTTGCTCACGCCCCGGCCACTCTTCGGCTTGGGCAGCGACAGCTCCGCGTAGCTCTTGCCCTGCGTGTCCTTTTCGCGCCGCTTGTCGGAGCGCTTGCGCTTCAACGCGCGGTCGGTGTCGGCCTGGGCCTCCAGCTGGCGCGACAGGCGCAGCAGCGTGTCGGAGGCAATCTGCTTCTCGGTCAAAAACTGCTGAAAGGCTCCCATGGTCTTCGTCTCCAGGAGGGGCCGGCGCCAGGGCCGGCCCCGGATGCGGGGTGAAGCACCGGGGCCACGCGCCCCGGGCTCGCGGCTAGTGCTCGTGGCCCTCGTGCGACGCCTCCTCGATGACGAGGTTGACGGACGCCGCCGACGTGGGACCGAAGGTGATGGTGTGCGTGCCGACCGTCAGCGGGACGATGTGCCGTCCCTTGATTTCGCTGCACGTCTCGGAGCTCTTGGTGCTCTCCTCGATCTCCACCGCCGCGCCGCTGCCATCGGTGATGGACACGGGGACGTCCGCGCTGGTGAAGAAGACGTAGTCCGTGGCCTCCGACGCGGCGAACGACACGGAGCCAGAGCGGCCGCCCGTTCCGTCCACCAGCGTGATGTCGTAGCGGCGGTGGTTGTTGGCCACCGTCGGAGGCGTGCCCGTGAGGGTCGCGAGGACGGCGACGGCCGGGCCCTCGCGCAGGTGCTCGCACCCCTCGACGTCGACATTCTCCTCGGGCGCCTCGTCATCATCGCCACAGGCGGCGGACAGGAGCGCGGTGGACATCAGGAGGGCGGCCAGAAGCTTCTTGTTCATGTGTGTAGCTCCACGTGGATGGACATCAGGTCCCCAGCCACCAACGCCGCCACGGACCCCGCCAGGGAAGGCGGAGCCAGCACGGACACCGGAGGCGGGGTGGGAATCGCGCGGAACGTGCGCGACACGGGGGGCGAGAGCGTGCACGCAGGGGAAACGAGCCATCCGGCGGCGCGTCGCGCGGTGGCTGACGCACGGCTCCCTTTTCCGGAACCGGACGTCAGTCAGACGCCACGGACCGCGGCCTTCTCACGGCATGACTGTGCCGTAAGCGACGGACGCGTACCCTGGGTGGTGGCTCAGGCGCGAGGCGGAGAGGCCTTGGGGGCCAGGTGCAACCGGGCAACAGGCTCCGCTTGGAAGCGGAACACCGCCAGCGCCGGCGCGGAACGCGTGGGCACGCGCGCAAGGACAGACGTGCCCTCCACCGGAGGCGGGGCCTCGCGGCGGATCAACATGTGAAGACAGTGCGCCTCGGCGCCATGACCCGCGGGCGCATCCTCACGGGACGCGAGCCGCACGTCGTCGAAGGACTCCTCCACGACAGGGGCCAGGTGCGAGCCGCCCTCCTCCACGTGGACCACCTCCCCGTGCTCCAAGCACGTCGCGTGCTGGACCAGGGCGAAGTGAAGCACGTTCCCCATGTACGCCAGCGCACACACGGCCACAAGCGGCAGCGCCAGCAGGCGCGACCGGGCGAGACACGAAGGCGTTGGGCGGAGGGAGCGGCTCACGGGGGAGGGATTTCCAGCGGTAAACGCAATGCGGTTGTAAGCCAGACGGAGCGCGCGTGCAAGTCACATGGAATGACACACATCCCATCCGCGCGCCGAGCGGTACGCCGATGTCAGGCCATGGGCGGGCCAGGCGAGCGCACGCCGCCGGGCGGCACGACGCACCCCATGCGGGCACACACACACGGCAGGTGCTGGATGACGCCCGGGCCGCCAGGAACCTCGCGGGGACGTGCCCTCGGGCGGAGACGTAGGGGCTCGCGCCGATGGACGGTGGGGGCCGCCGGGAATAGGTTCACCGGCTCCCGGGCGAGTCCCGGGCAAGCCGAGGGACAGAAAGACCCGTGCAAGAGCTCATCGACGTGCTGCGACACCAGGCACGCCACTTCGCGCCCGAGCTGTCACAGCTCGCCTACAAGCGGGGGTTGGCGGTGACGCAGTTGGATGGCACCACCCGTCCCATCCCCATCACCGCCACGCCCGTCATCCTGGATGCCGCGGAGATCCGCCGCCGCGCGGAGCTGTCCGCGCGCCTGTCCTCCGCCACGGTGAAGATGGCGCGCGCCACGCTCGACGGGCCCGACGCGCAGGAACTCCTGGGCGCCCTGTCCCCGCTGGAGCGCACGCTCGCGGAGCGCACCTGGCGACAGTCCGAGCGGCTCGCCACGACGCGCGTCGACTACTTCGTGTCGGGCGGCAAGCCCTGGGCGCTGGAGGTCAACGCGACCATTCCGGCCATGCAGGGCTACTCGGACATCGCGGCCCGCTCGTTCATCGAGGTGGTGGCGCGGCACTTCCGCTATCCGGAGAAGGCGCTGGCCTCGCTCCTGGCCCTCAACGGCAGCAACGCGCTGGCGCTGTACCGCGCGCTCCTGGATGGCTATGCCGCCGAGCGGCCCGGCAGGTTCCCGGACACGGTGGCGCTCTTGTGCCGCCGCAACGACGCGCAGATCTCCGAGCTGCGCTGGCTGTGCGAGCGCTTCCGCGAGATGGGCGCCGACGCGGACGTGGTGCACCCGGACGAGGTCTCCGGCGACGACGCCTTCGAGGTGCGCGGCAAGAAGTACGACCTCGTCTATCGCCACCTCTTCGTGCGCCGGCTGGAGCAGTCGCCGTCTCCTTGGGTGGAGGACTTCCTCTCCACCGTGCCCGGCAAGAAGGCCGTGTTCCTCAACCCGCCCGCGTCGCAGGTGGAGGCGAAGTCGACGTTCGCCCGGCTCTCGCAGGCGCTCGCGGAGCCCGCGCTCGCCCAGGCCGCCGGCCTCACCGACGACGAGCTGGAGGCGGTGCGGACCTCCGTGCCCTGGACGCGGGTCTTCCGCCCGGGCCCCGCCACCGGCCCTGATGGCGGGCGACTGGACGACCTGGTCGCCGAAGTCGCTCGGACGCCCGCCCGCTTCGTGCTCAAGCGGGCCTGGGACTACGGCGGCAAGGCGGTGTTCCTCGGTCGCTCGGAGGGCACGGTGCCCTACTCGGAGCGGGTGACGGCCGCGTATGGCGAGCTGCTCGCCTGGCCGGAGCTGTGTGCTCGCGCGGCGTCGGACACGACGGGCGGGGGCTTCGTGGTGCAGCAGATTGTCGACTCGCCTCCCGAGGACCACCTGCTCTGCGAGCCGAACGGGACGGTGCTCCCCACGTCCTTCTTCGTCGACTACTCGGCATACGCCTCGGTGGGGCTGGCGAAGCAGCCTGCCTGGGGAGGCGTGTGCCGGGGCTCCATGGCGGAAATCGTGAATATCGTGGGCGGCGGCGGCGTGCTGCCCCTCATCACCACCGAAGTCGCCTCGAAGCTTTTGCTCGCGTGGAAGGCGATTTAAGGGAAGGTTCCGTGGGGGTCCGGGCACGCCCCGGACGAAGACGCTATAAGCAGTGACGCCGCCGGGCTGAAGCTCCGGCGCGAAAGGATACGGTTCATGGCCTGGGAAACTTCCGGATGGCAGACGGCCGAGAGCGACTCGGCCAACTCCGTCCTGGTGCAGGAGTCGAAGCGCGCGTTCATGACGCGCGTGCATGGGTGGATGTTTGGAGGGCTGCTCGTCACGGGCGTGATGGCGCTCCTGACGCTGAGCAACGAGGCGCTCTTGCGCACGGTCATCGACTGGCGCCTGGGCTTCATGATTGCCCAGGTGGGCGCGGTGCTCGCGCTGTCGTTCCTCGCGCCGCGCCTGTCGGGCCCGGTGGCCGCGGCGATGTTCCTCGGCTACTCGGCGCTCACGGGGATGACGTTCGCCATCCTCTTCCTCGTCTACACGGCGGGCAGCATCGCCCAGGCGTTCTTCCTGACGGCGGGCGTCTACGGGGCCATGGCCCTGTACGGCACCATCACCAAGAAGGACCTGAGCGCGTGGGGCACCTTCCTCTTCATGGGCCTCATCGGCGTGGTGCTGGCGAGCGTCGTCAACATCTTCATGCGCAGTGACATGATGTCCTTCGTCGTCGCCTGCGCGTCGGTGCTCGTCTTCGCCGGCCTGACGGCGTACGACACCCAGAAGCTGCGGGAGATGCACGCCAACACCGGCTACAGCAGCGCCGCCACGGTGAGCATCGTCGGCGCGCTGACGCTCTACCTGGACTTCATCAACCTGTTCCTCGCCATCCTCCGGCTGATGGGTCGCCGCCGCTAGTCGGCCAGTCGACAGTTCCAGCCGAAGTTCGAGCAAGCAAGCGGCGGCGCGTTCCCTCTGTGGACCGCGTCGCCGCTTTTCGTTTTCAAAGCGTTGACCCGATTTCCGGCCTTCTTTCCTCCATCCCTTCGCACAGGAGGAAACCCGCAATGTTCAGGCCCCTCGCGTCATCACTCGTCGTGCTGTCCCTGCTGTCCGCCAGTCTGGCGTCAGCGCACGGCTCCATGGAGGTCCCCCTCAGCCGCGTCTACAGCTGCTTCAAGGAAGGTCCCGAGTCGCCCAAGTCCGCGGCGTGCAAGGCCGCCGTCCAATCCGGAGGCACGCAGGCGCTCTATGACTGGAACGGCGTGCGGCAGGGCGCGGCCAACGGCCGGCACCGTGAGCTCATCGCCGACGGCAAGCTGTGCAGCGCCGCCAACGAGAGCCACAAGGGCCTGGACCTGGCGCGCACGGACTGGCCCGCGACGCTCATCACCCCCGACTCCAGCAACCGCTTCGAGTTCGTCTTCCACGCGACGGCGCTGCACGCGACGTCCTACTTCCACCTGTACGTCACGAAGGAGGGCTACAACCCGGCGCTGCCGCTGAAGTGGTCCGACTTGGAGGCCAACCCCTTCTGCACGCTGACGGGGAACGCCCTGCAGTCGAACAACCGCTACCGCTTCACGTGTCCCTTTCCGCAGGGCCGCACGGGGCAGCACGTCATCTATGCCATCTGGCAGCGCGCCGACAGCCCGGAGGCGTTCTACTCGTGCAGCGACGTGAAGTTCAGCAACACGCCGCCGCCCCCCACGTCGTGGAAGGAGCTGGGCGCGGTGCAGGCCCGCGAGGACCTGCCGGCCCGGAGCAAGGTGACGCTGCGCCTGTTCAACAGCGGCGGGGGTGACGCGGAGACGCACCCGCTCCAGCTCGACTCGGCCACGCCCGCGGCCACGTGGATGTACCTGCTGGCCCAGCGGGTGAACGCCAGCTCCAGCCGCGTGCAGGTGGGCGTGCTGCAGACCACCGGCGTCGTCAACCCCGTCAACAGCGCCACCGGCAACCGCGTCTACTCGCGCGAGGCGAGCGACACCTTCCAGCTGGACATCGAGAAGCCCTCGGGCGGCGGCGGTGGAGACCCGGCGCAGTACACGTATCCGAATGGCATCTCCAACTACGTGGCGGGAACGCTCGTCCAGGGCACGAACGGGAGCATCTACCGCTGCAAGCCCTTCCCCTACTCCGGCTGGTGCCAGGGCTCGGCGCCGTACTACGCGCCGGGCACGGGCAGTCACTGGAGCGACGCGTGGGAGTTCGTGCGCTGAAGCGGACCTCCGCACTCACCGCATGAGCTGACCCGAGGGCGGGGAGCCGACAGTCGTCAGCTCTCCGCCTTCTCCTTTCGTGCGAAGGGCATCACCAGCCGCGCCACCGGGCGGCCTTGCATCAGGTGCTCCTCGACGATTTCGGGCACGTCCTCCACCTTCACTCCGCCGTACCAGGTGCCCTCCGGGTAGACGACCACGGAGACGCCGAAGGAGCAGGTGTCGAGGCACCCGGCCGCGTTGGCGCGCATCCGCCCCTTCACGCCACGCTTGTCCAGCTCCGCCTTGAAGGCCGCGCGCACCTCCTCCGCGCCCTTGGAGGCGCAACACCCCTTCGGATTTCCATCCGGGCGGCGGTTGGTACAGACGAAGACGTGGCTCTGGAACGGAGGGGGCATGAGCGCCTCCTAACGCGCCGGTTCGCCGAAATCGACCCCCACCTGTCCGCCGGACAACGGACCGAACAGGCGTCCAGATGACGCTTCGAACCTTCGCCCTTGTCGGGATACAGGCCTGATGCACAGACTCTCAGCAAACGTCCCCTAGTGATCACGCTCGTTTGCGCCGGAGTGACGCTACATGTCTCGCAAGTTGTTATCAGCCAACGTAGAGCCCCCTCTTGACATCGCGCCGGAGCGGCCGTGGCTCAGCCCCTCCTGGCCGGTCGTGCTACAGGCTGCTACGGCTTTCCCCCGCACCGAGACTCGCCGTCAGAGACCCATTCTGTAGTGTGTGCGACAAAGCGCAGCACTATTTATTGGGGTCAGTGCGCTTCTTGATCGTCCGGGCGTGATCGCCTATTGATCCGGCCGCCCGGCCAGCGGCCAGGCAATCTCCCCATCTGGAGTCGGGGCCACCGGCCCCCCACGCAACGCTTCGCGAGTCCACTCCGGAGTCGTCCACGCCTGTCCGCGTGACGTCCCTGGAACCTTCGGAATCTCGCGCCCTTAGCGTTTCGCTAAATTTTGCATTCCAACTCAGAGTGAATCTGGAGGGTGGCGACATGGAGAAGGAGCTGAGTGCGAAGCCCATGGTGAGCGGGAAGGAGCGGCGGGTCGGGCGCGGCAAGGCAAAGGTCGCCGCGACGGGGCTGAGCGTGGAGCGCTACTTCACGACACCTGGGGTGGACCCGGCGGACGAGCTGGCGTGGGAGTACCGCAGCGCGAGCATCACCGGTGAGGACGGCAAGGCGGTCTTCGAGCAGAAGAACATCGAGGTCCCCCGCTCCTGGTCGATGCTGGCGACGAACGTCGTGGCGTCGAAGTATTTCCGCGGCACGCCGGGGACGCCCGAGCGTGAGACGAGCGTGCGCAAGCTGGTGGCGCGCGTGGTGGACACCCTGGCCCGCTGGGGCGTGGAGGGGGGCTACTTCTCCACCGAGGCGGACCGCGAGACGTTCCACGCGGAGCTGACGCACCTGCTCCTGCGACAGAAGGCGTCGTTCAACTCGCCCGTCTGGTTCAACGTGGGCGTGGAGGCGCAGCCGCAGTGTTCGGCGTGCTTCATCAACAGCGTGGATGACTCCATGGAGTCCATCCTCACGCTGGCGCGCACGGAGGGCATGCTCTTCAAGTACGGCAGCGGCACGGGCAGCAACCTGTCCACCATCCGGGGCAGCAAGGAGCTGCTGGCGGGCGGCGGCACCGCGTCCGGGCCGGTGTCGTTCATGCGCGGCTTCGACGCCTTCGCCGGCGTCATCAAGAGCGGCGGCAAGACGCGCCGCGCGGCGAAGATGGTCATCCTCAACGCGGACCACCCGGACGTGCTCGAGTTCATCCGGTGCAAGTCCAACGAGGAGAAGAAGGCCTGGGCGCTCATCGAGGCCGGGTATGACCCGTCGTTCAACGGCGAGGCGTACTCGTCGGTGTTCTTCCAGAACTCGAACAACTCGGTGCGCGTCACCGACGACTTCATGAAGGCCGTCGTCACCGACGGGCCGTGGCAGACGCGCACGGTGCGCGAGGGCCAGCCGCTGGAGACCCTGCGGGCGCGGGACGTGTTCCGCGAAATCGCCGAGGCCGCGCACCTGTGCGGTGACCCGGGGATGCAGTTCGACACGACGGTGAACCACTGGCACACGTGCTCGGGCACGGCGCGCATCAACGCGTCCAACCCCTGCTCGGAGTACATGTTCCTGGACGATTCGGCGTGCAACCTGGCGTCGCTGAACCTGATGCACTTCCGCGACATCGCCGGCGACTTCGACGTGCCCGCCTTCAAGCACGCGGTGGACGTGCTGCTGCTGGCGCAGGAGATCATCGTCGGCTTCTCGCGCTACCCCACCGAGCGCATCGGCAAGAACAGCCACGACTACCGGCCGCTGGGCCTGGGCTTCGCGAACCTGGGCGCGCTGCTGATGGCGTCCGGGCTGCCGTATGACTCCGACGCGGGCCGCAACTACGCGGCGGCCATCACCTCGCTGATGTGCGGCGAGGCGTACGCGATGAGCGCGCGCATGGCGGAGAAGCAGGGCCCGTTCGCCGGCTACGCGAAGAACGCGGAGCCGATGCTGGGCGTCATCCGCAAGCACCGCAAGGCGGCGTACAACGTCCCGTCGCACGGGGTGACGTCGGAGCTGCACGCGGCGCAGAAGGCGGCGTGGGACGCGGCGCTGGCGCTCGGCGAGGTGCACGGCTTCCGCAACAGCCAGGTGACGGTGCTGGCGCCCACGGGGACCATCGGCTTCATGATGGACTGCGACACCACGGGCATCGAGCCCGACATCGCGCTCATCAAGTACAAGAAGCTGGTGGGCGGCGGGATGTTGAAGATCGTCAACCAGACGGTGCCGCAGGCGCTGGAGAAGCTGGGCTATCCGCAGACGCAGGCGCAGGACATCATCAGCGCCCTGGACAAGGCGGACACGATTGAAGGCGCCCCGCATCTGAAGGCCGAGCACCTGTCGGTGTTCGACTGCGCGTTCAAGCCGGCGAACGGCTCGCGCAGCATCCACTGGATGGGCCACATCCAGATGATGGAGGCCTGCCAGCCGTTCCTCTCCGGTGCCATCTCCAAGACGGTGAACATGCCGTCGGACTCCACGGTGGAGGACATCGAGAAGGCCTACATGGAGTCGTGGAAGCGTGGCCTGAAGGCGGTGGCCGTGTACCGCGACGGGTGCAAGCGCACGCAGCCGTTGAACACGTCGAAGGAGACGGTGAAGGACACGCGCAAGGCCCCGGTGGCCGCCGCCGTCGTGGAGCCCGCGGTGAAGCCCGAGCCTCGCGCGGTGCGGCGCCGGCTGCCGGACGAGCGGCGCTCCATCACCCACAAGTTCTCCATCGGCGGCCATGAGGGTTACCTCACGGTGGGCATGTACGAGGACGGGGCGCCGGGCGAGCTGTTCATCGTCATGGCGAAGGAGGGCTCGGTGGTCAGCGGGCTGATGGACAGCTTCGCCACCAGCATCTCCCTGGCGCTCCAGTACGGCGTGCCGCTCAAGGTGATGGTCGACAAGCTGAGCCACACGCGCTTCGAGCCGAGCGGCTTCACGGGCAACCCCGCCATCCCCATCGCCAAGTCCATCACCGACTACATCTTCCGGTGGCTGGAGCTGAAGTTCCTGCCGAACGGGGACGCGGTGGACGACGCCATCCTCGCCCGAGCGGACGCGCCGGCGACGCAGCCCGTGCTGCCCGCGCAGGTGGCCTCGCTGTCGCTCCCCGCGCAGAACACCCGCGCGACGTGGCTCAACCAGGCGGACGCCCCGCCCTGCCACACCTGCGGCGCCATCATGGTGCGCAGCGGCGCCTGCTATAAGTGCGGCAACTGCGGCGCCACCAGCGGCTGCAGCTGAGCACCCGACACGGACCACCGTGGTGACGAGGGCTCCGGAGCCGATGGTTCCGGGGCCCTTGCCGTTTGTGCCTCCCGTGCTCGCGTCAGTCGCGGGTCAGCGTGACATCGTCCACCTGGATATAGGTGTCCGTGCCGGAGGCCCACGTCCCCGCGAACAGCTCCACCGCGTGGTTCGCTCCGGAGTCGAAGCTCACCGAGAGCTGCGTGTAGCTCGACAGGGGCTGGGTGTAGTGGACCTCGGCGAGGATGGGGCCGCCTCTGGGCAGGCGCGCGCCGAAGTAGCCGTCATTGTGCGCGCCGGACGTGCGCACCCAGCCCTTCAGCGTGTAGCGCGTGTGTGGGGTCACTGCGGCTTCCTGTTTGATGGCGTGCCAGCCCTGCGTGCCCCGGGCCCAGGCGTTGTTGGCGCCCGTCCGCGCGAAGCCCGCTCCCCGGTCGATGCCCGCGTTGCCGTCCGCATACCAGGGGGACGTCGCGCTCGTGGAGGACTGCTGCTCGAAGCCCGCGTGCGCGACGAGGTTGGTGCCGCGCTTGAGGCTCACGTCATCGAGTTGAATCCAGGTGTCTCCATCCGCCCAGAGGCCACCGTAGACCTCGACAATGGCGTTGGGGCCGGAGTTGAAGGTGACGACCTGCTCCGTGTACGCGGCCAGCGAGGCGAAGGCGCGCTCGCCCAGGACGGGGCCGTTGCCCGGCCCGCGCGCTCCGAAGAAGCCCGCCGTGTTGTTCGAGGACGTGCGGACCCAGCCTCGCAGCGTGTAGTCGGTGTACGGCTGGACGACGACGCTCTGCTTCAGCGCATTCCAACCGGAGTCGTAGCGCACGAAGCCGTTGTCCTGTCCGGTCCGCGCCTGACCGACGTTGCGGTCCACGCCTGCGTTGCCCACGGGGTACCAGGGCGCTGTCACGGGCGTGGCGGACTGGGTCTCGAAGCCGGGCTCGGAGAGGAGGTTGTCTCCATCCGCGTCCGCCACGAGCGTCGCTCGCATCAGGAAGGTGTTGTACGGCGTCCACTGCGACATGACGAAGTAGAGGCTCGTTGTCGTGTTGCCCCACGGGTGGATGAACGCGTTGTAGAGGCCCGGGAACTGACTGCCGAGGGCGAGAATCTTTTCACCACTCCACGGCCCCACGGGAGTCGGGGCGTCCCGCATGACGGCGGCCTGACGGTGCTCGTTCAGGTACGTCATGAGGAACCGGCCGAGCGCCGCGTTGTACGAGACAGACAGCTCTCCGGCGATGCCAATGGCCACGGGTTGCGCCGAGGCCTGGGACACGGCCCAGCCGTTGCCGTCCCAGTACCGGTAGGCGTTGATGTCCAGGAGCGAGCCCTCGGGCACGCGCGCGAGGTGGACGTTGCCGTAGCGCCCGTTCGGCGTCCCGTACAGGTAGACGAACCCACCGTTCTTGATGAGCGCGGCCATCTGGAAGTTGTTCGTCCACGAGGCGTCGTTCGTCCACCGCGCGCTCGGGTGCTTCACCCACGTCTGGCCGTTGTCGTCCGAGTACGCGAGGCCCGCATGGTTCGTGTACCAGCGGCCGGCTTCGCCCCAGTGGTGGATGGACATGTAGTGGATGAAGTGGCGCGAGCCCACCGTGACGCCCGCCGTGGGGATGACGGTGATTTCGTCGTTGTTGATCTTCCTGGAGGGGAGAATCTCCTTCGCGTGCCGGGCGTAATCCTGGACCATCGACGCGAAGGTGAGGCCATCCGCCAGGTTCGTATCGGAAGAGCGCGCGAGGACATTGCTGCGCCAGCCGGTTCCGCACCCGCCGTTGCCACACCAGCCCGCGCCGAACGTGTCGCCGAAGAGGACGAAGACCTCTCCCCCGCCCTTGTCCCAGACAATGCCGAGGTCCGTCCCATACACCTCGTGATTCACGTGCGTCTGGTTGGGATTGGGGAGGAACTCACCGGCGGGGGTTGCCCCCGTCACTCGGGAGACCTTCGTCACGTTCGTCGGCGTCACGGCTCCAGCGACTCCGGCGTACATCCAGGCCAGGACCCATACGGCTCGGTGCAACGACGACCACACCCGGGGCTGCTCACGATTCATCGTGCGTCTCCGCCTCTCTGGTTCGTCTCGATGCGTTGTTCAGGACCGCCATGCCAGGGAACGCAAGTCCGCCGTCCCGGCGGGCGCATCCAAGCACAGACACGCGGGCCGACAGTCCGTGGCCGACAGGCCCGGTGTCAGGATGAACGCTTCGTCGGGAGTGGCGGGACGACCCGGTGGGAGCGCGAGGCCCGTGGATGACGGACCACGCGCCGCGCCACCGCTCAGCTCAGTCCGCGCGTGACGCAGGGAGACGGTCGTAGACCTCCGAGGCCTTGGCGGACACGCGCGTCAGCTCATCGAGCGTCGTGGTGTCCACGGGCTCGCCACCCGAGTCCGCGATGACGAAGGCCACGGGGCGCCCCCGGGCGCGAATGGGCATGACGAGCAGGCGCGACGAGGGGCCGCCGAGCGCGGAGAAGATGGCCTCGTCCTGGGCGCACGAAGGCGTGTCGAAGCTGCTGGGCCCGAGCTGCCCCAATGAGGACATCAGGAGCGAGGGTGCCTCCAGGTCCACCTTGAGCGCGGAGACCTGGGGGCTGTCGCTTCCCGGTCCCCAGGCATGCCCCACGCGCACGAGCCCGAAGCTCTCGCCGAGCAGGAAGGCCCGCTGGAAGCGTCCGGCGCAGTACGCGAGCAGCACCTTGCCGAGCACGCCCTGCGTTCCCACATCCTCCAGGGCCGTGAGCACCTGCTCCGCCGACACCGCAGGGCCCTCGCTTCCCGTCCCCGTGGGGGCATCCGACGCGGCCAGGAGCGCGGTCAGCGCCTCCGACTGCTCGCGGGCCTGGGGCTGCCAGGGCTGCTGGATGAAGTCCCAGGCGGAGGCGAGGGGCAGCTCACTCGCGGAGGCTCCCGCCGGCGCCGCGCGAGACGCCGTGCCGTCGAGGTCCACCGCGCGGTCATCCCACGTGCTCTCCGCGACATGACCGATGGTGCCGTTGCCATCGGAGCCCTGCCACCCCACGAACTCCCAGGTCGACGCGAGCTGCATGGGCGCGTCATCCGTGGCGGGCAGATCATCGAGTTCGATGGGCGCGCGCCGCGTGGCAGCGGGTCGAGGTGCCGGCTCGGGGGGCACGGGCGTCGTGTACTCGGACGGCCCAGGGATGAGGGCACCCGCGGACTCCGCGTTCGCCGCACGGACCGCGTCCAGTGAGACGACGGTGGCCTCCGTGGGCGCCTGCGCTTCCGTGGCGAGGGGGGACGACGGTCTGGCTTCTTCTGAGACGTCGTCGCGAGCGGTAGAGACGGACTCCGTGCCTCCGGGTGCGCTGGAGTGCTGGAGGTCGGGTGACTCCGAATCCCTGGCGGTGACAGACGGAAGGCTGCTCGCGGAATCGGAGGCCACCGCGGTGGGCGACGTGTCGGAACCGCGCTGAGCCGTGGCTCCAGCGTGTGAAGACGGCTCGCCATGCGACGCGAGCATGGTGCCGGCGGCTTCCAGTTCGAGCGCCTCGCTGACGTCCTCGTCAGCCGTGAGGCCCTTCGGCTGAGGGGTTGCGTCCGACGTGGTGGGCTCGTGCTGTTCGTGGGCACGACCTGTGTGACTCGACGCGGACCTCACGAGCTTCCAGGGCTCACCTTCGTTCGTGGAACTGGAGCCTTGCGCGTCGTGAGTGGAGTCCGCTGAATCCGTGGGACTGGCATCAAGCGTCGAAGCGAATTCGGCGCTCAGGTCCAGGTAGGCGACGGTCGTCGACTCCGTGGCGGAGGTGGGCTGCTCGCTCGTTGGGGACGGATTCACGTCGGACGATTCCGCCGTGCCCAACGAGTCCGTGGACGTCGCGCCTCGTGGACTTGATTGAAGCAGTCCCTCGCCCTGCTCCACTGACAACGGTGGTCCTGCGTGCGCGGACGCTGGCTCTGTAGAGGTGCCTGGGTCCTGAGCCTCGGGCGCTGCGACTTCGGATGCCGCTCCTTCTGGAGACGCTTGAGGAGCAACGTGCGCGCTGTCGGTCGAGGTCCCTGCTGTCCCGGACGAGACGTGCTCGCTGGTGTCTTCCGTCAACGCGCCAAGCTCGACGGTCGCGGTCTGGGATGGCGGCGCTTCGCTCGAAGCAATCAGCAGCGTGGTGGGCTCTTCGGATGCGGCACTTGTGGTCGTGCTGGCGTCGACCGTCTCGACCTTGGAGACCAGGACGTCACTTGACGGAGTGGTCTCGGAGGAGTCCACACCGCGCGTTGACGCTGTCTCGGAGCTGGTGACTTTGGTTGAGCTCGCATCTGTCGCGAGGGGAACCTCGGCGGCGAGCAAACCGGCCGGAGAGAGTGTCTCACTCTCGACCGACGTGACCGCGGTTGCCTCATGAGCCAGCGCGGGACTCAGGACTTCTGGATTCGCGACCACCGCGCGCTGCTCGACAGCCGTCGCGGATGCAGTCGAAACGGGCTGCTCGAACGCAGCGCCCCCGTGCACCTCTTCTGGCAGCCCGGCAGCACCTTCGGGTGCGAGACCCTCACGGCCATCCGACGACACGGACGATTCAGCCGCGACAACTGGGGCAGGACCTTCGGTCGTGACAGGCACTGACGCGGCATCGAGCAGAGTTCCTTCGCTCGCGAGGCGCCACGGAGAGGGCGCGTCCGTCACGTCTTCAGTCGAGGCAACCATCGCGACATCGACATCGGGCGCGCCGGCCTCGCTGGCGATGTTTCCTGGCGTCGCAGCCTCCTCACGCGCTGAAATCCCCAGCGAGGAGACCTCGGCCCCAATCGGTTCACGGATGATGCTCCACATTGGGGACGGGGGCTTCGCTTCTTCGCGCGAAGCAACCACCGACGCGTCGGCATCAACCGAATCCGCTTCATTCGCGATGCTCCACGACGCGGACGCTTTCTTCACGGCTTCACGCGCGACAACCGCCAGCGCATCGAGTTCAGCCGCACTCGTTTCACGGGTGATGCTCCACGACGTCGACGTGGGCTTGTTCTCCTCACGAGGCGCAACCGAGGAGGCAGCGACCTCGGGCGCTCCCACTTCGCTCTCGATGCTCCATGACGCTGATGCTTCCGTCGTCACGCCCGCTTCACTGCCTTCACGCTCGGAGACAACCGCGGCGGCGGCAGCGAATGAGCTTCCCTCACTCAGCGCGCTCCAAGACCCGGGCGCATCCGTCACTCGGCCTTCGCGCGTTCCGGCAAGGCCGTTGTCCGAGACAGAGGGCGACGGAAGGCCGACATCTCCTTCACCCGCGACGTGTGGGAAGCCGGACGTCGTGTCCTCCATCCGAGGAACAGACTCCGTTGCCAATCGCGATTCGCCAGGCCGCTCGGCATCGAGCGGAGCCCGCTCACCAGGGGACTCTGGAGTGACGACGTCGGTCCCGCGCGGGGGCGTCGGTGCCGAGTTGGGTTGAGCCACCACTGCAGGGGGCGCTCCCACGGAAGGAGGCACGCCCTTCGGCGCCATGCCCGGCGGCTGAAAACCAGCGCCTCCAGGCGGAGGCACGGACGGAACGGCTCCCGCTGGCATGTGCGGTGGAACGCCAGCCTGCGGCGGACGCTGGTTGCCCGGAGGTGGCGGCCCCATGGGACCACTCCCCGCCAAGGCCGGTCGCCCTCCCGCTGCCACACTCGGCCCAGGAGGTCCTCCTTGAGGACCCGGCGCCACGGGAAGGCCCGTTCCCGAAGGAGGCCTCGCTCCCGCCATTCCTGGAGGCACCGCGCCAGGGGCACCCGACACCGCGGGCATCCCCGAGCTCGAAGGCCGTGCGCCCGGCGGAACCGAGCCTTGCGGTCCTGGCCCCGCGAGAGGTCGCACCATCCCCGGAGGAACAGGTCCCTGCGGACCTGACACCGAGGGAATCGTTCCCGCGCTCGACGGAGGCCGTGCTCCCATCATCCCTGGCGGCACAGGACCTTGCGGTCCCGATGCCATCGGACCACCCACGCCGACAGCACCCGGTGCCCCCGGTATGCCCGTGCTCGACGGAGGCCGTGCACCCGTCAGGCCCGGCGGAACCTGCGCGCCAACCGGTCCTGGAGGCCCACCAGGAACACCAGTCGGAGGACGTGCCCCCGCCATCCCTGGCGGCACCTGGCCTTGCCCCAAAGGAGCACCCGCGCCAGCAGGCCCCGGAGGGCCCTGCACCGACGGCGTCCCCGCGCTCGACGGAGGCCGTGCGCCGATCATCCCCGGCGGCACGGGGCCTTGCGGACCCGACACACCGGGAGCGCTAGCGGGCACCGGTGCTGGTGGTATCCCCGCGCTCGATGGAGGCCGTGCTCCCATCATCCCTGGCGGCACGGGCCCTTGAGGCCCAGGCGTCCCGGGGGCACCAGCAGGCCCCTGCACCGGCGGCATCCCCGCGCTCGACGGAGGCCGTGCTCCCGCCATTCCCGGTGGAACCGTCCCCTGCACCGGGGAAAGGCCAGCACTGGAAGGCCGCGTACTCGCCATTCCGGGCGGCACGGGTCCCGCGATAGCAGGAGTCCCCGTGGCCGACGGTGGACGAGCAGCCGGAGGCATCATTCCCTGGAGCCCCGGAGCCGACGCCATGGCTGCTCCTGGAGGAGGCCGAGCACCCGGGCCTTGCGGCACCGAGGGCAACCCCGTCCCCGAAGGAGGCCTGCCACCAGGGCCGACCATCCCCGGAGGCACCGCGCCCGACATGGACACAGCCTGCTCGGAGAACTGTCCAGGCCGAACGGCCCCGGCATTCGCGGGGACACCTGACGGCGCTCCAGACGCACCCGAAGCCCCCGCCACCGACGCATCACCGACGCCAGGCCGCGACGCCCCTGGCCCACCCGGAGCCCCCATGACCAGCGCATCACCGACGCCAGGCCGAACCGCCCCAGCCAGACCCGGTGGCCCCACGACCGACGGAGGAGGCCTCGCCCCAGCACTTCCAGGCGGAGGCGGCGCTCCACCACCCGCCCCTGGCGCCCGATTCAACCCAGGCGGCTGGTGCGGAGACCACTGCCCTCCCGACTGCCGCGTCACCATTCCGGGCGGCTGCGATGGACTCGCGCCAGCCCCGTCCGCCACCGAAGCGCCCTGCCCCGCGAACACCGGACTGCGCGGCGCGGGAGGCTCCACCACCTCCTCCATGACGCCCTCGAGCACCTCCTCGGTGTCCACCAACTCCAGCTCCTCGGTGGGGTCGATCTCCTCCGCCGCCTCGAACTCCTCCTCGGGTTCAATCTCCTCCGGAGCCTCCAGCGAGGGAGACATCACGGGCGGCGCCAACCGAGGCGGCTGCGTCGGCGCGAGCCGGGGTGGCCCCTCCTGTCGCGCCATCCCCCGCGCCGCGTCCACGGAGACGAGCTGCGGTGGCCCCGCGGGCCTCGCCGCCCCCGCGGGCGCCAGCACCGGAGGCCCCGCCTCGGGCCCAGCGCTCCCACGAGGCTCCAACCCGTCGCCCGGATTCTCCGCCACGGGTGCGCTCGACGCGCTCCACTGCACGTCCTCCGCCGCCACGTCCTCGGCGTCGTCGCTCAGGAACTGTCCGGGCGCCAGCCCTCCGAAGATTCCCTCCGTGCCCGGTTCCGCGCGCACGGGCGCCGGAGGCGGAGCCACGTCGGGCAGCGGAACCATCACTCGCGCCGGTGCCTGAGGAGCCGCCGCGCCCCGAGGCTGCGCCGCGCGCCGCGCCATGCCCATGCTCATGGAGCGCGACTCGCGCCGGATGCCGTAGCGCTGCGCCTGGTATTGGAACAGCCGCAGCTCGGGAGTGATGTGCGGGAGGATTCGCAGGCCCGTGATGAACCCCAGCGCGTCCGTGTGCTGGATTTCGAAGGGGCTCGACATCGCCACCTTCAGCCGGCGCCCCTCCTGGGCCAGCGGGAAGGCCAGGTGCTTCTCCGCGAGCGCCGCCGGCAGCAACGTCAGCGTCGCGTCGGTGACGGCCTCGAAGTCGGCCTCCTGGGCCACCGGGTAGCGCGTCTGCTCCCCCAGCACCATCGCCAGCGTGTCGATGTCCAGGAACTCCAGCTCGACGAGGATGGAGCCCAGCCGCCCACCGTAGATGAGCTGGGCCTTCAGGGCCTCGTCGACCTGCGCCTGCGTGAGGAGGCCCTTGCGGACCAGAATCGCTCCGAGCTTTTCCGCCATGCCCCCCGGAGTCTAGACGGCTTCGCCCCCACTCGGGGCCGACTCCCCGCCTCTCCTTGCGTCATTTCGGCCGCTCCCCCTGCCGGCTCGCACACAACCCGGCGGCAACAATCGCGCTCCGTGTGAAATCAGACGGGCCTCCCGCCGGCCGCCCTCCCCGCGAGGCGGTGTCCTTTCCGCATCCCAAACCCTTCCCCATCCCAAACGCCACCCGCCCCACACATCCCCCTCGCTCCTGCAACCGGGTTAACAACAGCGACGAGGGGCCCCCGGGGAGGGTCGGTATAACCAGCGGTGCAGCTTCAGCTGCGAAGCCCCATTCCCGCAGGAGAACAGATGAAACGAATCCAGCTCGCAGGCCTCGTCGTCGCGCTGATATCCGGCGTGCCGACCGCGCTGGCCTCGGCACCCGTGTGCGAGGTGGCGGCATCCCCCGCCTCCCAGCGCGCCACGAAGGTCGGAGAGGACGTGCACCGGCGCTTCGAGTCGGCGCACCCCTATGCCTCGACCTCACTGCGTGCGCGGAGCGGGCCGCTCCACACCGACGTCATCACCCACGAGGGAGCCGCGTACATCGCCGCGCACTTCGAGCGGCTGGAACTGGAGGAAGGAGACTTCGTCGTGGTGCGCTCGCCGGATGGCACGCGCTCCAGGCGGTATGACGGCACGTACCCGGGGGCGCGCGACGGCTTCTGGGCCATGCACATCCCCGGTGACACGGCCATCATCGAGCTGCACAGCCAGGACTCCTCGGAGCGCCGGGGCATCCTGAACCGGCACGGCTACACCATCGACCGCTTCGCGCGCGGCTACACCAACGCGGAGAAGGGCTTCACGTCCGAGCTGGACAAGGCCTTGTGTGGTCCGGACGACTCCCGCTGGGCGCCCTGCTACGCCACCAGCGAGCCGACCGTCTACGGCCGCGCCCGTCCCGTGGCGCGCCTGCTCATCGGCGGCTCCAGCGCGTGCACCGGCTGGCTGGTGGGCAGCCAGGGCCACGTGCTCACGAACCAGCACTGCATCGGCACCGCCAGCGATGCGCAGAACACCGACTTCGAGTTCATGGCCGAGGGCGCCACCTGTGCCACGAGCTGCGGGAGCTGGTTCGGCTGTCCGGGCCACGTCATCTCCGGCGGCACGCTGGTCCAGGCGGACGCGCCTCGCGACTACGCGCTGGTGCGGCTCGCCGTGAATCCCACGCGCAGCTTCGGCTATCTCCAGCTGCGCGGCGCGGGCGCGGTGGTGAACGAGCGCATCTACGTCCCCCAGCACCCGGCGGGCTACGGCAAGATGATCGCCGTCACCTCGACGGACTCCCACGACGAGTCCGGCTTCGCGGAGGTCTACAGCCTGAACGAGGCGGCCTGCCAATCCGGCGGCCCCAATGACGTGGGCTACTACGCGGACACGCAGGGCGGCTCCTCGGGCTCGCCGGTGGTCGGCTACTCGGACCACCTGGTCGTCTCGCTGCACCACTGCGCCAACTGCCCCAACCGGGGCGTGCCCATCCAGGCCGTCGTCAGCCACCTGGGCGCGCTCATGCCCACGTGCGCGCTCCCCACCGCCGGGTGCCCCGACCCCAACGGCAACGGCGAGCCGCCCCCTGAGGAGCCTCCTCCGCCGGCCAACTCCTTCACGTACACCGCCACCAACACCAACAGCGCGCAGCAGAACACCACTCAAAAGAGGCTGACCCTCACCGCCGGCCAGCAGCTCACCGTGGCCACCTGTGGCCTGACGGGCGCCAAGACGTCCGGGGACACGTACCTGCGTCTCTTCAATCCCTCGGGCGCCTCCGTCGCCGCCAACGACGACGCGTGCGGAGGACGAGGCTCCAGCATCACCTTCACCGCCACCACCGCGGGCGAGTACGAGGTGCGCGCCGGCTGCTACTCGAGCGGAAGCTGCGGCGGCACCGTCGTCTGGGAGCTCTCCGGACTGCCGCCACCGCCCGCGAAGTCAGGCTCGTTCCCCTTCAGCGGGAGCAACACCAACCACGCCCAGCAGGCGACCACCAACCGCGACATCGCCGTCACCGCGGGTCAGGTCCTCACCGTGGGCACCTGCGGCGCCGCGGGGGCGACCTTCACCGGAGACACGTACCTGCGCCTCTTCACCGGCGCCACCCAGTCCGCGGCGAATGACGACGCGTGCGGCGGACGGGGCTCCAGCATGAGCTTCACCGCCACCACGTCCGGCACCGTGCAGGTTCGCGCCGGCTGCTACAGCAATACGACGTGCACCGGCACCGTCGTCTGGAACCTCCAGTAGCGGCCGCGTTCCACTTCGCGTCGGGCCCACGGAAAACCGTGCCGGACACGAGGCCTGGGCCACGGAAATCCGTGGCCCGGGCACGCCAGCCCGCTCAGTAGGCGTTCTTCGACAGGAAGCCGCCCAGCGCGGTGCGCACGAGAATCTTCAGGTCCATGAAGAGCGACCAGTTCTCGATGTAGTACAGGTCGTACTCGATGCGCTTCTCGATGCACGTCTGACCGCGCAGGCCGTTGATCTGCGCCCAGCCGGTGATGCCCGCCTTCACCTTGTGCCGCAGGTGGTAGCGCGGAATCTGCCGCTTGAACTCCTCGATGAAGACGGGGCGCTCGGGGCGCGGGCCCACGAGGCTCATGTCGCCCGTCAGCACGTTGAAGAACTGCGGCAGCTCGTCCAGCGAGTACTTGCGCAGCACGGTGCCGATGACGGTGCGGCGCGGGTCGTCCTTGCGCGCCATCATCGCGCCGGAGTGCTCCGCGTCCACGCGCATGGTGCGGAACTTGAGGATGTGGAAGGTGCGGCCATCCATCCCCATGCGCTCCTGTCGGTACAAGAGCGGCCCGCGGCTGGACAGCCTCACCGCCAGCGCCGTGGCCGCCATGAGCGGCGCGGTGACGAGGATGGCGAGCAGCGAGAAGAGGATGTCGAAGGCGCGCTTGGAGACCCGGCTCCAGCCCTCCATCGGGTCGCCCTGGAGGCGGATGATGGGCAGGCCACCGAACTCCTCCAGCCCGCCGTACAGGGTGATGTACTGGTACAGGTCCGGCACCACCCTGACGTCCACCGTGCGCAGCGCCAGCTGCTCCATCAGCCGCTTCACGTGCGCCTGATCCTGCAGCGGCAGCGCGAGGATGACCTGGTCCACCGGCTGCGCGTCCAGCACGCGCTCCACGTCGTCCACGTGGCCGATGATGCGCACCCCGCTGACGTACTGGCCCACCTTCTCCGGCCGCAGCGACAAGAGGCCCGTCACGCGGAAGCCCAGTTCCCGATGGCCCTCCACCGTCTCCACGACGCGCTGGCCCAGCTCTCCCGCGCCGATGACGAGGATGGACTTGAGGTTGTGCCCCCGGCGACGAATCTCACTGAGCACGTAGCGGAACGCCAGCCGGCTGCACGTCACCAGCACGAAGGCATAGACGACGAAGATGACCAGCGTGAGGCGCGAGTACCGCTCGCGCGCGAAGTACGTGGCCGCGACGAGGATGAGCGTCGCGGTGATGGTGGACTTGAAGACCTCGAACACCTCACCCGTGTTCGTCCGGGAGCGGTTCGTGGCGTACAGCCGCGACTGCTTGAAGGCCGCCGGGAAGATGACGAGCACCATCAGCAGCGAGACGAGCGAGTCCTCCCAGGGCGGGATTCCCTCCGTGACGGGGACGATGCCGGAGAACCGCGTGACGTACGCCAAGGCGAACGCCACAGCGAGCATCACCATGTCCGCGAAGACTTTGATGGACGTGTAGAAGCGCTGGAGACGACTGAACACGCCTGGACTCCTGTAACCTGGTCAACGGGGCGCCACCCCTTTGCAAGACTCGCACCCCGGTACAACGAGCACGCGTCCCGCCCGACTCCCTCTGACTCGCTGGCGTACTAACACGGAAAATCCCGTGAAACCAATGAGTTACCCCTGCCCCAGGGGGACAGTGACGGGAGATGGACAGGGCGTGGCGATGAAAGACCGGGCCCGGGATGACAGCGGCGTCACACCGCCGTGGCGAGACGTGGGGATTTCCTCGACACCCTGAGGACGGACTCCACTTCGGACAACATGGCGCGCTGGAAGACAGCCCGTCCGAAGCGCTCGGCCTGCGAGCGGGCATCCTCCGGATTGAAGCCGACCTCCCACGTCTCGAAGCGCCGCACGGCGTCCATGAGCGCGGCAGGTGTTTGTTCTGAAAAGAACAGTCCCGTGCGGCTGTTCACCGTCTCCAGCGCCCCGCCCCTTCCGAAGGCGATGACGGGGCGGCCGGTGGCCTGGGCCTCCAGCGGCGTGATTCCGAAGTCCTCCTCGGGCGTGAAGATGAGCGCGCGGGCATCCCGGTACAGGGACGGCAGGGCGTCGTCGGAGACGTTGCCGAGGAAGCGCACGTGCGGCGAGGGAGCCACCGACGCGAGGCGCGCGGCCTCCTGGCCCGTGCCCACCACCCACAGCGGAGCGCCCAGCGCGCGGAACGCCTCCAGCGCGATGTCCAGGCGCTTGTAGGGGGCGAAGGCGCCGAGCCACAGGAAGTAGCCGCCCTGCCCTCCGCCCTCCAGGGGCAGCCGGGTGAAGCGCTCCAGGTCCACGGGGGGATGGACCACGGTGGCGCCGCGGCCCCAGAAGCGCTGGAGCTTGCCGGCGACGTGGTGGCTGTTGGCGACGAAGTGGTCCACGCGCTGCGCCGAGGCGCGGTCCCACCGCTGGAGCCAGGGACGCACGGCGTGGGCCGCGACGCGCACCGGCAGCCGGGAGCGCCCGGGGCCGAAGTAGTCGTCGAACAAGTCCCACATGTACCGCATGGGCGCGTGCACGTAGCTCAGGTGCGGCACCCCCGACGGCACGGGCAGGCCCTTGGCCACGCAGTGGCTGGAGGAGAGCACGACGTCGTAGTCGCCCTGGAGGCGCAGCGCTTCAATGGCCCGGGGCATCAGGGGCAGGAAGTGCCGGTAGCGCTCGTGGATGCCCGGAATCCGCTGGAGGAAGGACGTGAAGATGCGGCGGGATTCGATGGCCGGGGACTGGCTGCCGGGCCGGTGGATGAGCGTGTAGATGTCCGCGTCGGGCAGCGCTTCGCAGAGCGCGTCGAGCACACGCTCCCCCCCGCGGTGGGTGACGAGCCAGTCGTGGACCAGGGCGACCTTCACGATGCCGGCCTTCTAGCATCGGCCGTGCCTCCTGCCGACAGCGATACGAAGCGGGTGCCTGCCCGCCCCCATGAAGGCCGCGCGTGTGGTACGCCGGAGGCGTGGCTCATGTCCTCCTCGACCTGCGCATGGTGCGCGGCCGGCTTCACGGGATTGCCCGCTATGCGCTCGAGCTGGCGCGGCGAGTCCCCGCGCTCGCTCCGGACCTGCGCTTCTCCGCGCTGGTGCCCCCCGAGGGCCTGCCTTCGGACCTGGGAGCGCTCGCGCCTCGCCTGCCCATGCACCGCGCGCTCGCGGGGTTCCTGTCCCCCGTGGAGCAGCCCGCGCTGGCGGCGGACCTGGCGCGGCTGTCGCCCGACGTCTTCCACGCCACGTCGTTCGCCCTGCCCCTGTTCTGGAGCGGCCCGCTGGTGGCCACGCTGCATGACGCCAACCACGTGGCGCTTTCGCACCAGTACTCGCCCGCGCAGAGCCTGTACTACCGCGTGGTGGTGGGGCCTCGCGCCCGGCGGGCCTCCGCGCTGGTGACGGTGTCCGAGTTCTCCCGCGAGGAGCTGGCGAAGCACCTCAAGCTGTCGCCCTACCGGCTGCAGGTGATTCCCAATGGCGTGGACTCGCGCTTCCAGCCGCCCTCGGCCGCGGAGGCCCGCGAGTTCCGGGAGCGCCAGGAGCTGCCCGCGCGCTACGTGGCGGCGGTGGGCAACGCGAAGCCCTTCAAGAACCTGGAGCTCTTGCGGCACTTCGCCGCGGACCTGCCGGTGCCCATCGTCCTGCTCGCGGGCAAGGGCGCGGTGGCGCACGAGCTGGGGCTGCACGAGAACGTGATTGATTTGGAGGAGCTGCCCGAGTCGGAGATGGCGCTCTTCTACGGCGCGGCGGCGGCGCTGCTCCTGCCGTCGAAGTACGAGGGCTTCGGGCTGCCCGCGCTGGAGGCGATGGCGGCGGGCTGTCCCGTGCTGGCCGCGGACGCGACGGCGCTCCCGGAAGTGGTGGGCGGCGCGGCGCTGAGGCTCCCACCGGACGACGCGGTGGCCTGGCGAGAGGCGACGCTGCGGGTGCTTCGGGACGACGGCCTGCGCACGGAGCTGGTGGAGCTGGGCCGGGAGCGCGCCGCGCGCTTCACCTGGGACGAGTGCGCGCGCAAGACGGTCGCCGTGTACCGCCGCGTGCTCGAGTCGCGCCCGCTGCCTCCTCGCTGAACCGAAGGGCGCTCAGGCCCGCTGCCTAACGCGGCGCCGGACGCGTGCGCAGCACTTCACTGCCCTCGCACAGCCCCAGTCCCCAGATGAGGGCGAAGGAGAGGTGCACGCTGGAGTGGAACGGCAGGTAGTGCACCATCGCGAGGATGTGGAAGCCCACGAAGGACAAGAGGGCGCCCGTGGCGGCCAGCGAGCCCGCGCGATATCGACGGATGAGCGCCCAGCCCAACAGGCCGTGCACCGCCAGCGTCAGCAGCAGGCCCACCAGCCCCGTCTCGGCCCACACCGTCAGCCAGAGGTTGTGCGAATCGGTGGCCAGCAAGTCGGTGATGCCCGACTCACCCTGCCTCGCGAGGACGGCGGCCTTGTGGTTGCCGAAGCCCACGCCCAGCAGCGGGTGCTCCCGCACCAGGCTCCAGCCCACCTTCATGGCCAGCTCGCGCTCCCCGCCGTAGATGTTGCCCGCGGCCTTCTCCAGGCGCGCGCGCCAGGCGGGTGACGCGAGGACGACCACCACCAGCACCGCGATGAGTCCCAGGCCCGCCTTGCGCGCGATGCCGCTCACCAGCAGCAGCAGCGCCACCACGCTGACCAGCAGCGCCGCGCCCAGCGCCGCGCGGGCGAAGGCGTTGTAGATGGACACCAGCAGGCCCAGCACCACCGCGCCCGCCACCATGCGCCGCCGAGCCACCTCGGAACTGCCCAGTATCGCGAGCGCGGGGCCCAGTGCGGCGATGGCGCCATGCGCGAAGCGCAGCCGGTGGAAGAAGATGCCCCCGGCCGCGTAGCGCGGCGAGGCCTCCGTGCCGAAGTTCTCGTGCAGTCGGCCCGGGTTCAGCTTGAGGAACGCGAAGGGCTCCCACGGCCAGCGCACCCGGTTCTGGAACATGCCCAGGGCCGCGGCGAACAACCACCCCGCCGCCACCGTGGTCGCGAGCGCCAGCCACGGCACCCCCACCGAGCCCACGCACGCCACGGCGGCGCCCGCCACCGAGTCCAGGGCCTGCCCGTAGCGCGAGCTTCGAGGCCACCCGCTCGCCGCGCCCGTCAGGAGCGCCAGCCCGGGTGACACCACCTGCCACGCGCACAGCGCCACGCTGGCCAGCACGTAGGCGCGCACGTCGGAGGCCAGCTTCAATTGACGCCGCGCCGCCAGCACCAGCGCCAGCAGCACCGCCGCGGACGCGGCCACCTGCAACACGACTTCGGCCAGCACCAGGCCCACCGCCCAGGCGAGCAGGACTCCAGCCACGGCGCGACGAAGGAAAATCTCCAGCCGGGGCTGGGAGGGATGGTCCATGGATGGACTCACGCTACCTCACCGCGAGCCAACGGCGAGGCAGGTGGAGGAAACCCTCGCGACGCAGCCACAGCGCCCCTGCCGCCAGCACCAGCAGGACGGGGGGAGTCCACGCCGCCACCAGGGGGGTCAATCGCTCGGTGAGCACCAACGTGCGGCACACCATCATCAATCCCCACATCGCCACGGCGACGAGCAGGCCCTCGACGATGGCGGCGGTGAGGTGTCCCCGGCGATTCGAGCGCAGTGCCAGCCCCACCCCCAGCAGCGCCGCCGGGAGCGCCGCCAGCGGATAGGCGAAGCGATTGTGCAGCGCGAGCTGGAACTGCTTCGTCGCCAGACCCACCTCTCGGCGCGCGACAATCTGCTCGCGCAATTCGCGCACCCGCATCTGCTCCGGGCGTCCTGGCCGGATGCGGAAGGCGGAGGCGGCGATGCCCAGCTCGTACTCGGCGCTCTCCAAGCTTTTCACCGACGTGTGCTTCTCCCCGGTGAAGGAGCGCTCCACCACCTCCGTCAGCCGCCAGCGCGTCCCGTCCAGCCACTCCATCCGCGCCGCGTCCAGCCGCCGCTGCAGCTTGAACTCCCGAGACAGGGTGAAGATGGACACATCCTGGAAGCCCTCCTGCGCGCTGCCCGCGCGGAGGAAGAAGATGTGGTCACCGCGTCGGAACCACTGCTTCGGCGTGTAGTAGAAGCGCCAGTCGCCCCAGCGGTTGAAGCGCTGCGTGGTGATTTCATCGACGCGCCGTCCCGCGTGCGTCGCGACGACTTCGTCGAAGGCGATGAGCCCCGTGCACGCCATGAGGCCAAAGGCCAGCACGGGTGCGTACAAAGCCGTGGGACCGAAGGTCAGCGCGCGGATGGCCGTCACCTCGCCCTGCTTGCGCAACGCGGACACCGTCGTCCCCGCGGCCAGCAGCAGCGCCGCCGGCCCGAGCTGCTGCACCGCCATCAGCGCCTTGTACGCGTAGAGCTTCGCCGCGTCCGCCACCCAGCCCGGCCCCGTGTACGTCTTCGCGCGGTCGACGAAGTCCACCACCACGAAGACGAGCACCAGCCCGCCGAGGATGCCCAGCGCATAGCGGATGTACGTCTTCAGCACGTACCCGAAGAGCGTCAGTCTCACCGGACCGTCCCCGAGCGGCTCACCCGGTACAGGGCCACCGCACCCACCAGCATGAAGACGACGTTGGCCAGTTGTCCCGCCACCGGCGCCGGCAGCTTCCCCTGCTGGCCCAGCTGCTCGAAGGCGCGGCTCAAGAGGTAGTACAGGACGTAGCCGCCCAGCGTCAGGAGGTAGCCCCACGCCCGGCCCGCCTGTCGCCGACCGATGGCCAGCGGCGTGCCCAACAGGGCGAAGGCGATGGGCGCCAGCGCGCCCCCCAGGCGGCTGTGCAGCGCCATCCGGAAGCCGCGCGCATCCCCGCCACTCGCCTCGGCTTCGCTCGCGGCCTGGAGCAGCTCCGACGGCGTCAGCTCCTCCTTGGCGGAAGTGAAGCGGCCCCGCTTGCCCATGGACGCGCCCACGCCCACGCTGATCTCCGCCCGGTCGAAGTGGATGACGCTGTAGTCCTCGGACGCGCGGCCGGAGCGGTGCACCTCGCCATCCTCCAGGGCGAAGCGCAGCACCTCTCCACCGCTGGACGTGCCCACCTGGCCCCGATGCGCCAGCACCAACAGGGGCGAGTTCGCCTCGCGGTCATCGTGCAGCAGCACGTTGGTCCACTTGCCATCCTTGGAGGACACCTGCTCCGCGTACAGCGTCAAGTCGCTCAGGTCCTCGTAGAAGGTGCCGGACTTCACGTCGCCGACGACGTTCTTCCGGATGACCTCGCTCACCAGCTCCTTCACGCCCGTGAGCCCCCAGGGCTGCGCGGTGGAGGTGATGACCAGCATCAGCACGCTGAGCGCCGCCGCCACGCCCAGCGGCGCGAAGAGCAGGCGCGTGGGGCCCACTCCCAGCGCCTGGAGCGCCGTCAGCTCGCGGTCCTCTCCCAGCCGCCCGAGCCCCAACAGGATGGCGAGCAGGAACGCTATCGGCAGCGCCATCATCAGGAAGTGCGGCGTGAGGTAGGCCACCAGCCGGCCCAGGTCCAGCACCGTCACCGACGAGCCCAGGAGCACGTCCGTGCCTCGCAGGAACTGCATCACGAACAGCAGCAGGAACATGAAGGCCACCCACACACCGAGGGGGACCAGCAATTCCTTGAGGAGATAGCGGGAGATGCGCGTCACGGCGCGGCCTTCATCCCCTTCGCGCCGATGTCATGACGGAAGTGCATGCCCTCGAAGCGCACCGCCTCCACCGCCGCGTACGCCCGCTCCCGAGCGCGCGCCAGGTCCTCGCCCCGCGCGCACACCGTCAGCACCCGTCCGCCGCTCGTCACCAGCGCGCCGTCCCGCGTCTCCGCGCCCGCGACGAACACCGTGGCGTCCGCCGGCACCGCGTCCACGCCTTCGATACGCTGCCCCTTGCGAGGCGCGTCCGGATAGCCCTGCGCCGCCAGCACCACGCCCACCGAGGCGCCCGGCGCCGTCACCAGCGCGCGAGGCTCCAGCTGACCGCGCGCGCACGCGTCCACCAGCGGCAGCAGGTCCTCGCCCAACTGCATCATCAACACCTGCGTCTCCGGGTCTCCGAAGCGCGCGTTGAACTCCAGCACCTTGGGCCCGCCGCGCGTGAGCATCAGCCCCGCGTACAGCACGCCCTTGAAGGGGAGCCCACGCTGTCGCAGCACCGCCAGCGTGGGAGCGATGACGCTCTCCCCCACCTGCGCCAGCTGCGCGTCGTCGAGGAACGGCGCGGGACTGTACGCACCCATGCCGCCGGTGTTGGGGCCGGTGTCTCCGTCTCCCACGCGCTTGTGGTCCTGCGACAGCGGCAGCATGACGTAGCGCTCGCCGTCACAGAGCGCCATGGCGGAGACCTCCTCGCCCTCCAGCAGCTCCTCCAGCACCATGCGCTGCCCGGACGAGCCCAGCGCCGCCACCGCGCGCACCGCATCTCGCGCGGAGTCCACGTCGTGCGCGACGATGACGCCCTTGCCCGCGGCCAGCCCGTCCGCCTTCACGACGATGCGGCCCTGCGCCACCGCGTAGGCCTCCGCCTCGGAGGCATCGGTGAAGGTGCGGAATGCGGCGGTGGGGACACCCGCCTCGGCCATGATCTCCTTGGCGAACGCCTTGGAGCCCTCGATGAGCGCCGCGCCCGCCACCGGCCCGAAGCAGGGGATGCCCGCCTTCGCCAGCGCATCCGCCACGCCCGCCACCAGCGGTGCTTCAGGCCCCACCACCACCAGGTCCACCTGCTCCCGCTTGGCGAGCGCCACGACTTCGTCCGGCACGTCGGCCTTCACGGGCACGTTGGTCGCGAGCTTCGCCGTCCCCGGGTTGCCCGGGGCGCACAACAACCGCGTGAGCCGGGGACTCTGGGAGAGCTTCCACGCCAGCGCGTGCTCACGGCCTCCGGAACCCAGCAACAGGACCTTCACATCCACCTCACCGTTCCAACAGGTAGAGCATCCGCTTGGCCGGGAGGTACGCGGGGTCCAACCCCACCACGCTCACCAACTGAGCACGCGCGTCGTCACGCCGCTGCGGCGCCTCCAGCTCCGCGAGCCGCGCCTTGGCCGACAGCAGCGTGGGAGACAGCCCCAGCGCCTCACGCAAGGAGCGCTTCGCGGGTTCCACCTGACGGCTCTCCGCCAGCACCAGGCCCTGCGCCAGATGCGCCACGGGCAACTGCCGCCCCGCGGTCACCGCGCGCGCCGACAGCGTCCGCGCCTCCGTCAGATTCCCTCGTCGCAGCGCGATGAGCGCCCGGTACGCCAGCGCCCCCGCGTTGTTCGCATCCGACTCCAGCACGTCCCGGAAGTGCCGGTCCGCCGCGTCCAGGTCTCCCTGGTGGAAGCGCAGCAGGCCCTCGTAGAGGTACGGCCCCGGGTCGTCCGCGCTCACCGCGAGCGAGAGGATGACATCCTCCACGCCCTTCACCGTCTCCGAGGGCCGCATCCAGAAGCGTGTCACCGTGGGCCGGGGCTCCAGCCGCAGCGGGTCCGCGCGCAGCGCCAGGTTCAGCGCGCGGAACGCATCCTCGCGCCGCTTCGCCCCCGCCGCCGCCACGCCCGCCAGCAGCTGCGCGTCCAGCCGACGCTCATCCCGCGACACCGCCTCCTGGAAGCGCTCCAGCGCCTCCGCGGGCTTCTTCTCCAGCAGCAGCACGCGGCCTTCCAGCACCATCTCCAGGGCGCGGTCTTCCAGCCGTCCCTTGATGCCCTCCAGGTGCTTGCGGGCCTTCGCGGCGTCGCGCTGCTCCAGGGCGACGAGGAAGACCTGGAGGTGTGCCTCGGGCAGCTCCTTCGCCAACCCGAGCGCCTCCTCCGCGAACTTCACCCCCGCCTCGCTGTTGCCCGCTGCGCGCTCCGCGGCGGCCAGGTGGACGAGCACCTCCGCAACGTCGCGGTCGCCATGGCGCTCGCGGGCCTTCAAGAGCGCGCGCAGCTCGCGCACGCCCGCGGCGGGATTGCCCTCGGACTGGTAGCGCAGCACCGCGAGCGGCAGCAGCGCCCGCAGCTCCCCGGGGTCCGCCTTCACGCGCGCCTCGTACAGCTTGCGCGCCTCGCCCGGCTCACCGACCTCCTGGTAGATGCGCGAGGTGGCCGACAGGCTGTCCCAGTCCCGGGGGTCCGCCTTCAGTCGCTTGCGCAGCGTCTCCAGCGCGAGCGAGTACTCACCGGCCGACTCGTGCGCGAGCGCGCGGTAGTACTGGATGCGCTTGAGCTCCGGCGCCAGTTGCTCCGCGGAGTCGAAGTGGTTGCGCGCCAGCGCCCCCGAGGACGACAGGAAATACCGGCCCAACACCAGGTGGGCCTCGGCCTTCTGAGCGTTGGTCGCCTGCGCCTGCTTGAGCGACTCGTCCGCCAGCTCCTTGGCCTGCTTGAGCGGCTCGGCCTGCCGTGAGCGCGTCAGGAGCAGGTTGGCGTGCGCCAGCAGCAACAGCGGGGTGCGCCCCGCGCGGGCCTCCGAGGCCTCCACCAGCGCGCTCGCCTCCGCGAAGGTGGCGTCGTCCAGCCCGGCACCTCGTCCCAGCGCCAGCGCCTGGACATAGCCGGCGATGGCCTCGTCGCTGCGCGGGTCCAGGAGCAGCGCCTGCTGGAAGGACTCCTCCGCCTCCGCATAGGCGAAGCGCTCGTCACGGGCGAGCTGCTTCTGCCCCTCCGCGAGCCGCTCCGCGCCGGTGCCCTCCAGCTCCAGGTACTTCAGCTTCCACCGGGGCAGCACCGCCTGCACGGCCTCGGGAATCGCCGCGACGGGAACCACCTCCGTCCGACGGCGCTCCGCTTCCTGGTGCTTCACGAAGAAGAAGCCACCCACCCCGGTGCCGACGACGAGCAACGTCAGCCCGCCCACCAGGGCCCAGCGGCCTCCACCCGAGGAACCCCGCCCCCCCTGCTTCTCCGCGGAACCGGAGCGGAGGTTGGAGGACGTGGTGGTTCGAGCCGCTCCCGCAGCGCGGGGATTGCTCCGGGGCTCCGAGCCCAGCGAAGGCGCCAACCCGGTCATGCCCGACGCGGCGCGCGGGCCCGAGCCATCCCGGGGCATCAGCTCCAGCAGGTCCCCTCCGCCCTCATCCGGCGACGAGAGCGGCGGCAGGAAGTCCACATTCCCGGGCGCGGTGACGGGAAGCGGGGCCGCCTCCGCCTTGGGCGCGGCGCCGCCCGCGGGCTCGCGCTGACGACAGTCGTCGCAGATGCCGAGCGCCTGGTCGAACGGGTCCGTCAGCGGCTTGTTGCAGTTGCGGCAGCCCATGGTCGCGGGCTTGGGCGCGGCGACGACGGCGGGAGCCGGTGCGGGCGCGGGTGCCGTGCGCTGGGGTGGAGCCGCCGGAGTCGGAGGCTTCACGGAGACCGGCACCGCGCCGGGCTCGGAGGAGATGCGCGCGACGGGAGCCGGCGGCGCCGCGGGCGCGGGGCCGAGGAAGTCGAGCAGCGGGTCCCCTCCAGCCGAGGGAGGCCCGGGAGCCGGACCCAGCTCCGCGAAGGGGTCCACCGGGGGCGCCGTGGCGGGACTCGGCGACGGCAGCGCGCCGAAGTCCGCGAACAGGTCCGCTTCCGGCGCCGCGGCTTTCGCGGGCCGGGCCTGCGGGGCGGGTGGCGCTTCCGCGGGCGGATTGCCGAAGTCGCCGAACAGGTCATCCGCCGGAGGTGGCGCGGACGACGCGGGGGTGGGCGCCGAGGGACGCGGCGGTGCGGCCGGCGCGTCCCCAGAGGGCACGGCCGAGGGATCGCGCCGGACGAGCTGCAAGTTCCGGCAACGAGGACATTGCGCGCGGACACCCTTTGCCGTGATCAGTCGATCATCGATGGCATAGGCGGCCGCGCATTTCTGGCAGACGATGCGCATGAGTCAGTGCCGGAAGTGTCGCACTCCGGTCACCACCAAGGCCATCCCATGTTCGTCGGCGGCTGAAATGACCTCCGCATCCCGAACAGAGCCGCCAGGCTGGATGACACAGGTCGCACCCGCCCGGGCCGCCTCGTCCAGGCCGTCCCGGAAGGGGAAGAAGGCATCCGACGCCACGGCGGCCCCCTGGAGGGCCTGTCCGCCGCGCTGCATCGCGATTCGGACCGAATCCACTCGATTCGTCTGTCCGCCGCCCTGGGCCAGCAGCTGGCTCCCAGAGGCGAAGACGATGGCGTTGCTCTTGACGTGCTTGCACACCTTCCAGGCGAAGCGGAGGGCCCGCTCCTCGTCCGGTGTAGGCGCCCGCTTGGACACCACCTTCCAGCTCAGCTCCGGCTCCACCGCGTCCCGGTCCATCAGGAGCAGGCCTCCGGACACACTCCGGCCATCAAGCTGAGCCCTCGGCCGCACGGTCGGCGAGGCCAGCGCGGGCCCCGCCTCCAGGAGCCGCAGGTTCTTCTTCGCCGCGAGCACCTGGAGCGCCGCCTGCGAATACGACGGCGCGATGACCGCCTCCAGGAACGTCTCCGCCATGGCCTGGGCGGTGGCCTCGTCCACCTCGCGGTTGAACGCGACGATGCCGCCGAACGCGGACGTCTCATCCACCGCGCGCGCCGTGCGGTACGCCTTCACCAGCGCGTCATCCACCGCCACGCCACACGGCGTGTTGTGCTTGATGATGACGGCGGCGGGGCGCTCGGGGAACTCGAGCACCAGGCCCAGCGCGGCATCCAGGTCCAGGATGTTGTTGTACGAAAGCTCCTTGCCCTGGAGCACCTTCGCGAAGCCCACCGTCGGCTCCGAGGGCGCCGAGTGCTCTCGGTAGAAGGCGCCGCGCTGGTGGGGGTTCTCGCCGTAGCGCAGGTCCTGCGCCTTGCGGAACGACAGCGACAGCTCTCCGGGGAAGGGGTCGCCCGCCTCGGCGGACAGCCACGCGGAGATGGAGGCGTCATAGGCCGCCGTGTGCGCGAACGCCTTGCGCATCAGCTTGCGCCGCGTGGCCTCGCCCACCGCCTTGTGCTGCTCCAGCTCCGCGAGCACCGCGGGATAGTCGTCCGGGTCCACGACGACGGCCACGTGCCGGAAGTTCTTCGCGGAGGCGCGCACCATCGCCGGCCCGCCGATATCAATCTGCTCGATGACCTCCGCCTCCGCCGCGCCCGAGGCCACCGTCTGGCGGAACGGATAGAGGTTCACGGCGACCAGCGAGATGGGCTCGATGCCGTGAGCCCTCATCTCCTCGCGGTCCGCCTCCAGCTCCAGCCGGCCGAGGATGCCGCCATGGATGCGCGGGTGGAGCGTCTTCACACGGCCGCCGAGAATCTCCGGACTGTGTGTGTGCTCGGACACCTGCGTGGCGGCGATGCCGGCGCCCTTGAGCGCCTCCAGCGTGCCACCCGTCGACAGCAGGCGGTAGCCCAGGCCAACCAGCCCCTGGGCGAAGGGAACCAGACCTCGCTTATCGGAAACGCTGAGGAGAGCCAGCACGTGTGCGCCTCGGTGTGCGGGAAGCGGCGGTAGTAGCAACCACCCCCTGGGGTGTCAACGCAACACGTCGGCGCTCCGTCGGCGGCAGCGAGCCGCCAGTCACATCGGCTTGCGGGCCGAGACAGGCGGCTCGGCCTCGGTGGCCTCGCGCAGCTTCATCAGCCCGCGCGTCTCCACCTGGCGGATGCGCTCGCGGGTGAGGTTCATGATCTCCCCCACCTCCTCGAGCGTGATTCCACCCTTCTCCGCCACGTCCAGGGCGCAGGTGTGCTCGAGCTCCCAGATTTCCTTGTCCGGGAAGTTCAGCTTGATGGACCCCGTCTCCGGATTCACATCCAGATAGAGGTTGTGCTTGCAGGAGACGAACATGCACGGGCGCGGACCGTTGACGCAGTCGGCGCGGGTGCGCGGACGCGTGTCGTCCATCTGCTTGAGCAGGTCCGCCTCTTCCGGGTCCACCTGACCCGTGAGACGCCGACGGCGCAAATCACGCGCCATCTCCTTGCGCGACATCGTCTTGGACCGTCGGCGCTCCTGGCTCAGGTCATCCTGCGCCTGGTCTCCGCCCTCCTCCACTTGCTTCACTTCCGACATGTCCCCTCCACGTGAGGCCAGTCTAACCGGGTCCACCGGCTCCAGGGCCGGCATCTTATTGCGAACTCATCGTTTCGTCTTCGCGTGCGGTGACTGCGCTGCCCAGCCGGGCCACATCCCGGACCAGATCCTGCGCTCTTTGCCGCAGCGTTGCCAACTCTGCTTCGAGCGAACGTCGGTGCTCCCCCCCAAAGGCCCGCTCTCCCAACTCGTCCCGCAGCCCATCCAATAGACCGCCGAGGTCCCGCTCCACCTGGTCGATGTGATTGCTGTGGAACACGAAGGACTTCTTGATGTCCTCGAGGGTGTGCCCCTCCGCCATCATCTTCTTGATGACGTTGATGCGGCGCACCGCCTCCACCGGGTAGAGCCCCAGGCTCCCCTGGTGCTTCCCCTTCCGCCCCACCCGGCGGCTCCTCGGTAGCAACCCCGCCTGGACGTACTTGCGGAAGGTCGCCTCCGACAGACGCACGCCCCGCGGACGAAAGATTTCCAGAATGGCGCTCGCGGGGAGTCCTCCCGCGTTCTCGCGCTCAATCCGAGCAATCTCGTCAGGAGCCAGCAGGTCCATCGATTCCATTGAATATAAGCTACTGAGAGGAGGACACTGAGTGCCAGAAATGGGCCTTCGGTGTCAAGGCAGACCGCTACAGGTCCGTTGCGATGTCGGCCGGTTCACGTCTCGAAAACGAGCGCGCTCGACACGCGCCAGGCGGCACGGCGCGGCCTCACCACGGGGTGGCGGAAGACCCGGAGCGCACGGAGAGAGGGCGTGGGGTGGTGCCCGGGGTGCGACGGAACCCGGGCCTGCGCGCGCGGCGGAGCCCCAGGGGGCGCCACGCAGGTGTCAGCGCGGGAGCGACGGTGGAACGGGGGATGCGCCGGGGTGGCGCGGGGTCAGCGGCCGCGCGGGGGGCGGAACTCGCGCGTCACCGTGGCGCCCGCGGTGATGGTGACGTCGTAGCGCTTCTCTCCCGAGGGATGCTGGAAGAGGAGCTTGTAGGTGCCGGGAGCCAGCTTGTACGAGGCGCGGCCCGAGACTTCGCCCAGGCGGCGGCCGTCCAGGAACACCGTCGCGTACGGGGTTGCCCGGAGCTGGAGCAGGCCCGTCGCGGCGGTGGTGGCGGCTCTCGGCGTGGTCTCTGGAGGAGCGTCGGCGGACTTCGGGGCCGTGCCGAGGAGGGCCTCTCGCTTCAGCCCGTCCACCTCCGCGTCCGAATCGGAGGGCTCGGGGCTCGTGGCGGAGGGGGTACTGACAGGGGAGACCGGGCGCGGCTCGGGCTCCGGATCTTTTGTCTCCTGCACGACACTTCCGACGGAACCGGCGGCGGGTGCCGGAGGTCGGGCGGTGGAGGGAGCGTCGGTCGGCGTCGAGGTGGCGGCTGGCGGTGCGTTGGCCGGACTCGCCGTCTCCGGAGACTGCTCGGAGCGGATCCCATTCATCACCCCGGCGCCCACGATGAGCAGGAATCCGAGGCCCATCGTCGCGCCCACCATGCGACGCGGCCTGAGCCATCCCGAGCGCTTCGGCTGTCCCGGCGAGGACTCGGTGACAGTGGGGACCTCACTGCCAGAGAGCGACTGAGGGCCGCCCTCTTTCGCATCGAGCACGGCCAGTCCGGACGACGGTGCGCTCGCCTCGCGTGCCTCGGAGGTCACTCCGGCACCGCGTTCCTCGGAGTCGCGCGTCGAGGCTGGGGTTTCCGACGATGCAGCAAGCCGCGTCGACTTCGCGCCGTCTACCGCCTCCACTTCAGGTGACGTGCCCTGTGAAGGGTCCGAGGAGCCCATCGCCGCTCCTCGCAGTGACGGTTCGTCAGGCCCCTGCCCCACTTCCTCGCCATGACTCGAGGACTGCGCCAACCTGGCAGCGCGCTCTTCCGCCTCGGAGGCATCACCCGCGACACCACCCTGCGGCATCAAGGAGCGCTCGAGCTCGGCATCGCTCGACGAAGCCTCGGCGTCGTTCTGCCTCGACACCGGCGACAATCCACCCGAACGGCTCGGCGTCTTCGTGGGCGCGGGCGTTACCTCGGAACGGAGTCCTCCATTCGAGGCAGCCGCCGACACAGGCTCAAGCCCGCTCGAACGGCTCGGCGTCTTCGTGGGCGCGGGCGTGACGTCGGAACGAAGCCCCTCCTCCGTTGAGGCCACCACCGCGGGCGTCCCCTCGGGGCGGCTCGGCCTCACGGAGGCCATGGGCGCGGCCAGCGGCGGCAGCGGCGCATTCGCGCGCGGCACAGGTGACGAAGCCACCGCGGGCAGCGGCATCATCGGCGTGGCCATGGGCGGCAGCGGCACGGACAGCAGCGCCTCCACGTCCTCACCCCGACGCGGCAGCACGAAGGTGGACGCATCCACGTCCTCATCCGGTGACGACGGCGGCCCCGCACCCACGCGCCCCGCCTTCATCACCGCCGTGGGGTCCCTTCGCGGCGGAGGCGCCAGGTCTTCTTCGTCCTCGTCATCGGGGACCGGTGCCCCTTCGACCACGTGCGTGCGCTCCTGCACCGCGGGCATCGCCTGCGTGAGGCTGCCGGGGAACAGGCGCCGCATGAAGGCACCCAGGTCCGTGTCATCCACCGACTTCGCGTGCTTCAGCACGCACTGCGCCAGCGCCCGCTCCAGCTCACCCGCCGTCTGGAACCGCGCGGAGGGCTCGCGCTCCAACGCGCGCATCACCACCGCGTCCAGTTCCGGGGGTACCTCCGGATTGAGCCGGGCCGGCGGCGGAATGACGCTGTGCTGCACCGCGCGCAGCACCGCGACCTCCGAGTCCCCGTCGAACAACCGCCCACCCGTCAGCATCTCCCACAGCACCACGCCCAGGGCGAAGAGGTCCGTGCGCGCGTCCACCGCCTCGCCGCGTGCCTGCTCCGGGGCCATGTACGCGAACTTGCCCTTGAGCACCCCGGGCTGCGTCAGCCGCTTGCCCGCCTTCGCGATGCCGAAGTCCGTCAGCTTCACCGCACCGTCGTACGACAGCAGCACGTTGTGCGGCGTGACGTCCCGGTGCACCAGGTCCAACGGCTGCCCGTTCACCTTCAGGCGGTGCGCGTAGTGGAGCCCTCGTGCCACCTCCGCGCCCAGGTGCGCCACCAGCATCGGCGGCACCGGGTCCATCAGCTCCTTGGACTTGCGCCGCAGCTCCCACAAGGAGCAGCCACGCACGTACTCCATCGCCAGGTAGTACGTGTTCTCGTGCTTGTCGAAGTCGAAGATCTGCACCACGTTCTCGTGGTTCAGCCGCGAGGCCAGCCGCGCCTCCGCGATGAACATCTCCACGAACTCCGGGTCGCTCGCGAGGAAGGCACGCACCCGCTTGATGACGACTTCCTTCTCGAAGCCCTCCACCCCGCGCGCCGTGCACAGGTAGATCTCCGCCATCCCGCCCTCCGCGAGCTTGCGGCGGACGACGTACTTGCCGATTTGAGAACCGGCGACGAGCGTCAAGGGCTTCGGGAACATGCGCTATTCGAACTTCACGCTCACCACGTTGAGGTCGATGGCCTTCACCTCGATACGTCGACTGAGCGTCTTCTTGAGGTCGGGGTTGAAGAATTTGCAGTCATAGGTCCCGACGCGCAGCTCCACCGCCTCGAAGGGCGTCTCCCCCAGCTTCTTCCCTCCGCACGTCACCTCCGCCCACGGCCGCACCGCGAAGCGGACCTTCGCCGTGCGAGTCTCCGCGCGCGGCTCCTGCCTCGGCGGACGTGCCGGCGGCGGCGTGGGAGCCACCACCCGAGCCTCCGGGTTCAACGTGAAGCGCTCCACCTGCTCCGGCCCCGAGCCCACCGTCACCGTGCGCTCGCTCGACTGGTGCTTCGCGGCCTCCACCCGGACGGCCAGCGCCACGCCCGGCGCGGCCTCCAGCATCACCGGCGCCGCGCCCTGCTGCCGCCCATCCACGATGACGACGGCCTGCGCGGGCTGCGCCTCCACACGCAGCCGCACCTTCGCCACGGCCACGGGCTCCACGGGCGCCTGGACCGGCGCCGTCTTCTCCACCGGCGCCTGCTGCGCCACCGGCACCAGCCGCAGCACCCCCAGCGGCACCGGCCCCGTCGCCTGGACCTCCAGCTCCGTCCTCAGCTCCTGGTAGCCCTCGTGCGACAACACCAGCGAGTAGCGGCCCTCGGGCATCCCGGGCAGCGTCACCGGCGTGCGCTCCGGCAACTCCTGCCCGTCGAACATGACTCGCGCCCCGGCGGGCACGGACTCCAGCCGCGCCGGCGCCTGCACGGCGGACCCCGGCTTCAGCCAGCCCCACAGCAGCACCAGCACCACCAACCCCAGCCCCACCGTGGGAATCCACCACCCGAGCCGGGAAGCAGGGGGCGACGCCTCCGCCTGACGCCCCGCCGCGCCCTTCTTGCGGCCCGGTCGCGACATGCCCAGCGACAACGTGGGCGCGTCCTCCTCCTGCTCCTCCAGGTCCTCGGCTCCCCGAGGCAGGGGCAACGCGAGCCGTGATGGGCGCGGCAGCGGCCCCGCCATCTCCGGCATCGCCAGCGTCGGCGCGTCCTCCTCCACGTGGTGCGTGAAGGCGGGCATCGGCCGCGTGACGGCGCGCCCCTCCACGCCGTGCGACTCCGGCTCCCGCGCCTGCGGGTTCGCCACGCGCGAGGCGGCCCGTCCATCCGCCGGCTTGGGCTCCGTCGCAATCTTCACGTCCGTCAGCGTCGCCCGCGAGGCGGCGCGGCCGTCCATTGTCGGCGCGTCCTCCTCCACCCGAGGCGGCGCCGGCACCGCGCCCAGCCCCGAGCGCGAGGACCGGTCTGGAGGCGCCGGGTCCACCTGCCGACGCTGGCCCGTCAGCCGGCCGCTGGGGGACTCCAGCTCGATGCGGCCCGTCTTGCCCGTGCCACGAGGCCGCAGCGCCGCCGTCTCACCCTCCGGCACGCCGGTGGAGCGCGGCGGCAGCGCGGGCCGAAGCCCCGAGCGCCGCGAGCTTGGGTCCTGGCGCCCGGAGCCCGAAGCGGGGTCCGAGTCCTCCGTCAAGAGTTCACCCGAGCGCGCCTCCGACGCCAGCCGCTCCGCGTAGATCTCCTTCATGTACGCGCCGACGTGCGCCGTCGACGAGGGCAGCCGCCGCTCCGTCAGCCAGTCCTCCAACGCGAGCTGGAGGTGGGCCGCCTCCTGGTAGCGGTCCGCCGGGTCCTTCGAGAGCGCCTTGAGGACGATGGCATCCAGGTCCTGCGGCACGCGCGGGGACGCCTGCGACGGAGGAACCACCTTGCACTCCGCCACCGCCGCCAGCGTCTGGATGTCGCTGGGGCGCTTGAACAGGCGCGTGCTGGTCAGCAGCTCGTACAGCACCACGCCCAGCGCGAAGATGTCCGAGCGCCGGTCCACGCGCTGCCCCGCCGCCTGCTCCGGCGACATGTACGAATACTTCCCCTTCAACACGCCCGAGCGCGTGACGGTGGCCTGGTCCGCCGCCTTGGCGATGCCGAAGTCCACCACCTTCACGCCACCCTCGAACGTGACGAGGATGTTCTGCGGGGACACGTCGCGGTGGACGATGTCCAGCGGCTTGCCCGTCGTCGGGTCCGTGCGCTTGTGCGCGTAGTCCAGGCCCGAGCACGCCTCGATGAGGATGCGACACACCAGCGGCACGGGGATGGGCTGCCCCACCGCCTCCGACTGCTTCCACACCCGCCGCATGTCCTCGCCGTGGATGTACTCCATGGCGATGAAGAACGAGTCGTCCTGCGCACCCAGGTCGAAAATCTGGACGACGTTGGCGTGGTTGAGCCGCGCGGCGATGCGCGCCTCATCCAGGAACATCTTCACGAAGTCGTCGTTCTCCGCGAGGTGCGGAAGGATTCGCTTCACCACCACCAGCTTCTCGAAGCCCTCCGGACCTGGCTGGCGCGCGAGATACAGCTGCGCCATCCCGCCCATGGCGAGTCGCTTCAGGAGCTGGTACCTGCCATACGTTTCAATGGTCACGGCGACCTGACCGCACCCCACCCACGGGGAAAACCCACGGCCCGTGGCCTTCCGGAATCCGGGCGCGGCGAAGCCCCGAGCGTAAGCGCACACGACAGGGGGGTCAAACCCTTGTAGACACGGCGGAACCCGTGCCCCCCGCCGTGGCTACCGCCGAGCGGCGCGGACCTCGCGCGACTCCCGCATCAGCGCCTCCAGCTCGTCCAGGTGGCGCTTGAGCACCGGCATCAGCACCGGCGCCGCGTCCACCCTGTCGAACAGGTCCAGCACCCGGTCCACCTTACGCTCGATTTCCTGGGCTCGGGCCGGTGTGATTCGCCGCAGGAGCATGTCCGCCCCCGCCTCCATCAGCGCCCGGGCCACGGCGTCCCGGGAAGCGAGCGGCTCTTGCTGTCGGCGGCCCTCGCCCTGAATCACCCGCAGGCCCGGGGCGCGCGCCGGGGAAGCGCGACCCGCGCTCGTCGTCTTCGTGTTTTCGGAGTCTGGGGACATCACCGGGTGCCTCCTCGGCGGGCGCGGGTACGACCTCAGGGTACACACCGTGAGGAGCCCTCCAATTTTCTGGTCATCCGCACAGGCGGAGCCAGACCTGTAGCACCCGGGACCGACATGAACGTCGAGGGCCGGATGACCGGCCCTTCGACTGGAGCACACGACGCGCCTGCTCCCCTGCTTTCAGCCCGCGTCGCAGGAGCGGCGGTAGGAGATGGCCACCTTGGCGCCCGGCGCGGGCACGTTGGTGAAGATGACGCTGTTGGTGGGGGCGTCGTAGCGCCAGCCAGTGGTGACTGGGGCGCCGTCCACCGTCACCGTCACGCTGCCCGGCTCCGGAGACTCGCTGAGCGGGAAGCGGTCCTGCGCGGAGAAGGCCTTGTTGGCCACCGCGGCCAGGAGCGGCCCGTAGTTGGCCGCGCACACGTTCATCACCTCGCCACCGGTGCGCGCCGTCGCTTCGGCGTAGCGCGTGCCGGTGCCGCCCGCCGTTCCGCACGCCGCCGCCGTGGGGGCAATGGCGTAGAACGTCGCGCGCTGCGGCTGGTTCTGGCCCTTTCGCTGCTGCGCCCACTGCACGTAGGTGTCCACCGCGTCCGGCGAGTGGTCATCCTCGTCGCCCACGAAGACGACGACGAGGGCCGCCGAGTCGCGCAGGAAGCCGAGGTTGCCGTCCTGGGCCGCCGGCGTGCGCGGGTCATCCGCGTTGTTCACCAGCGGCGGAGACAGCGCGCGGCGCATCGCCTCGAAGCCCTGCTCCACCTGGGCGCACTGCCCCACCTGCACGTTCTGCTGGAGCAGCGCCGTCAGGTTCGGCATGCCGTTGGTGAGGATGCGCGGCCGCGAGTTGTCCACGGGGAAGAAGCGCCCCGCCTCGCCCCCCTGCGCGCCGCCGGGGCACGTCGCCGCCACCGGCGAGATTCCCGTCGTGGTGACGGCCACGTGCATGTCCACCTGCTTGGCGAGCGCCGCGTCCACGAACGAGGGGATGGCGGACACCAGGCGCGGGTGCTCCTCCACCATGGACGCCGTGTTGTCCACGACGAAGAGGACGTCCACCTTGCTCACGTCCTGCTGGGTGAAGGTGTCCGTCTTGTCCGTGCGCTTGGAGGACTCGCCGATGAGCGGCACCAGGAGCGGCGCGGGCAGGTCACTGGAGCTCACGTAGAGCGGCGAGAGGTTCATGCCGTACACCTGCGCGGCGTAGTCCAGGTCCACCGTGAAGGCGTCGCCGGGCTGCAGCGTGAAGGGCATGGGCGCGGGCACGCCGCCCAGCGTGAACTCGCCGTCCGTCGTGCCCGGACCAATCCACACGTTGGACACCGTCACCGGCATGGTGCACGCGTTGAGGTAGTTCACCTCGCGCGGCTCGGGCGGACAGTCGCGCCGCGCCACGCCCCAGTCCACGTACCAGGGCGACGCCATCAGACACGTCGCCTGCGAGTGGGCCAGCAGCGGCACGAGGATGACGGGATTGACGGGGTCCATCTGCTCCACCTGGAGCATGCCCGTGAAGTCTCCGCCGGCCTGAGGCGCCTGGAAGGCCACCTGGAAGCTGAACCAGTCCCCCGGGTAGATGATGACGCCGAAGAGGTCTCCGCCCGGCAGGCGGAAGCTGCCGCCACCGGTGTCGCGAAGCTGGATGTTCTTCACCGGGCACAGGTCCGTGCCCTTGTTCTCCAGCTTCACGCCCAGCACCGCGCCCCGGCCCGGAGGCACCGTGCCGAAGTCCAGCGCGAGCGGCGTCACGGTGAGATTGCACGGCGCGTGCTCCTGCGCGGTGCCCCGGAAGTCCAGCTCCACCGTGGCCGCCGAGTACGCGTTCGTCGTCATCACCAGCACGCCCGTCGCGGCGCCCGGCCGCGTGGGCTCGTAGAAGACGGAGATGTTGACCTCCTGGCCCGGCTGCAGCGTGAGCGGCATGGCCAGCGGGGTGTTGTTGAACTGGAGCGCGCCCGCGGGGTCCGGCTGCCACGCCAGCGACTCCAGCGTGAGCGCCCCCGCGTTGGAGGAGCCACAGTTCTTCACGTTGACGATGACGCGCGTCTTCGAGCCCAGCGGCTGGGTGCCGAAGTCATACGTCATGGGCGACACGCACAGCTCCGACGCGCCACCGAAGCCCCTGAGCTTCACGTCGGTGGTGGGGTGCCGCTTGCTCACCACGTGGTAGCGGGCCATGTCGTCCGCGGGGCCCATGTGGCCGGGGCTGTAGCGGAACTGGAAGCCGCGCACCTCGCCGGGCTGGAGCACCAGCGGGAAGCCCGCGTTCGCCTGGGAGAAGGACGCATCCAGCCCGTCGAGCGTGAGCTGGGTGACGGTCATCGGCTCCGTGCTGATGTTGTGGATGCGGGACTCGCGGAAGGCCTCGCGGTCCACCGGCACCGCCGCGAAGTCCAGCACGGGCGGCTCGGCGATGACGGCCTGCTCCAGCGCCTCCGCCGACACCTGCACCGTCACGTCCGCGCAGCCCCGGCACGGCGTCACCGCCAGCGCCACCTGCTTGCGGCCCACGCGCACGGGGTTGAACGTCAGGGGCAGCTCCGCGCGGCCCCCCGGGGCCACGACGACGGGGCCCGCGACGAACTCCTCCCGGTCCGCGCCGACCAGACGGGGCGTCACCTCCACGGGCAGCTCCGTGGGGTTCTCCAAGGTCAGCACCAGCGTCTTCGTCGAGTCCGCTTCAATCCGCCCGAAGTCGAGCATGCGGGGCGACACCCGCGCCGACGCGTCGATGCCCAGGCCCGCGAGGGGGATGCGCATCAGCGGCTCGATGCGCGTGTCCGAGCGCACGACGAGGAACGCATCCTGGCCGCCCGCCTTCAGGGGCGCGAAGCGCACGCGCAGGGCGCACGCGCTGCCAGGCGCCAGGCTGTGCGGCCCCTCATGCGTGAACTCCGCCCGGTAGGCCCCTTCCGGGCCCTCCACCCAGACCTCATTCACATCGACGGGCGCTCGCCCCACGTTGCGCAGTGAGATTTCCGTCTCGCGCGCGTCGAAGAGGGCGACCTTCTCGAAGTCCATCCCGCCCGGAGTCGCCGTCAGCCGCCCGTCCGCGAGGGACGACCGTTCGCGATCAGCACACCCCGAAGCCGCCACCAGCCCCAACACCGCGAGGGCCCAAATGCCCCAGCGCCCCGTCATGGCCTCCACCCCTTCCCCACGCCCATCGCCCGCTGCCGCCCCGCAAGCCCCGAACGAGGCGCTGGAGCGGATCAGTTGGCCAAACTAGGCACCCACCCGTGGGCGGGCAACCACCCACGAAGGGCAATCCCGGTGTCAGGGGGGGTCGCCCCGTTCACTTTCAAATCTTCGGGATTCGCAGCGTCTTGCTGATCATGGCGCTGCCGCTGGCCGCGTACAACAGCACCAGGGGATGAAGCACCACCGGCCCCACGTCCCACGCCCCACCCAGCAGCGTGTCGCCAATGCGACCCATCCACGTGGCCGCCGCCAGCACCATCACCAACGCCAGGCTGGTGGGGATGGGCGTGCCCTCGAAGTACTTCACCTTCCCCGTCTCGTCCGCCAGCTCCGCCGACGTGACGTTGAAGCGCGCCAGCCGGCTGATGCCGCACGCGACGAAGTACAGGAGCACCGCCACGTCCAGCGCCCCCCGCATCCCCACCGCGAAGGCCAGCGCCGCGGGCGCCATGCCGAAGGAGATGACATCCGCCAGGGAGTCCAGGTCCGCACCCAGCGGCGACTTCTTGTAGCGCCACCGGGCGATCCTCCCGTCCAGGACATCCATCACCAGCGCCACCGGCATCAACGCGAAGGCCACCCACAAGAAGCCCACGCGCCACGTGGCCAGGTACTGCATCGCGGCGAGGATGGTCCCCGCTCCCGCGAAGCCGTTGCCGAGCGTCACGAAGTCGGCGAGCACGAAGGTGCGAATCATCGAGAAGTGGCGGCGCGGGCGGCGGGCACGCGGCTGCTCGGTCGTCATATTCGCGCTCTCCTAGCACAGTGAATCATCACTGCCCGTCCCTCACTGCGGCGTTTATTGCCGCGGTGCGTCTGACTCCAGGCTCCCAGGAAAAGTCAAACCTCAGAAAACTTTTGACGTGTGGATCAGCCCCTCCCTACGCTCATCGCCATCCATGCCTCCAAACCATTCCGTGTCCTCTTCGCGGGGGGCGACCTGGAAGTCCGGGCGCACCCGCTGGCACCTCCCCCTCCTCGCCGGACTGAGCCTCGTCTTCGCCACCGCATGTGGTGAGGATGATGATGGCGGTCCGGTGACGCCACCCGTGGAAGGCCCTCCGAAGTACGAGGCCACCATCCGGCGCACGTCGCACGGAATCCCGCACATCATCGCCAACGACATGGGCAGCCTCTCCTACGGGCAAGGCTACGCGTTCGCGAAGGACCATGTCTGCATCCTGTCGGATCAGATCATCAAGGTCCGCGGTGAGCGCGCGCGCTACCTGGGGCCGGGCCCCGGCAACACCTACGCGGGCAGCGACTTCGGCTACCGCGTCCTCCAGCTCCAGGAGAAGGCCCAGGCGGCCTTCCCCACCCTGCCGGCGGACATCCAGGAGATGTTCAACGGCTACGCGGCGGGCTTCAACAAGTACCTGGCGGAGACGCCCGCGGCCAACCTCCCCGCGCCCTGCGCCAACGCCCCCTGGGTCAAGCCCATCCAGGGCGTGGACCTGCTCGCCTACGACATCAGCGTGGGCCTGGCGGCCAGCAGCTACCAGCTCATCCTCGCCATCGCCGCGGCCACCCCGCCCATCCCCGGCGCGGGCTCCGAGGGCCGCCCCGTCCCGGGCAGCTTCAAGATCGAGCGCCCTGACTTCAGCCAGGTCGGCAGCAACGGCTGGGCCATTGGCGCGGAGCGCTCCGCGTCCGGCCACGGCATGGTGGTGGCCAACCCGCACTTCCCCTGGGAAGGCGAGCTGAAGCTCTGGGAGAGCCAGCTCACCGTGCCCGGCCAGCTCAACGTGTACGGCGTGGGCCTCCTGGGCGTGCCCGCGGTGCTCATCGGCTTCAACGACAACGTGGCCTGGACGCACACGTTCTCGTCCGGCCAGCGCATGACGCTCTACGGGCTGCAGCTCGTGCCGGGCAACCCCACCCGGTACAAGTACGGCACCGAGGAGCGGGACATGACCTCGCGCGAAATCACCATCCTGGTGAAGCTGCCGGAGGGCTCGGTGACCAACATCACCCAGCGCTTCTACAGCAGCCACTACGGCCCCGTCATCGTCATCCCCGGCACCGCCGAGTGGACCCAGCAGTCGGTGCTCAGCTACCGCGACGCCAACCTGGACAACACCCAGCTCGTCACCCAGTTCGTCGGGATGAACCGGGCCAAGAGCCTGGAGGAGTTCCAGAACGTCTACGCCAGCATCCAGGGCATCCCCTGGGTCAACACCATGGCGGCGGACCGGGCCGGCAACGTCTGGTACACGGACGCGACGCCCACCCCCAACCTCACCCCCACCGCCATCGGCACGTGGCGCGCGGCCTCCAGCGGCCTGGACCCGGCGACCACCGCCATCTGGCAGTCCATGGGCCTGGTGCTGCTGGACGGCAGCAACCCGGAGAACGAGTGGCGTGACGCCGCCGGTGCCCGCGGGCCCGGCCTGGTGCCCTTCAGCGGCGTCCCCAAGCTGGCCCGCCGCGACTTCGTCTTCAACGCGAACGACAGCTACTGGCTGGCCAACCCGAACCAGCCGCTCACCGGCTTCTCGCCGCTGCACGGCCTGGAGGACGTGGGCCAGACGCCGCGCACGCGCATGAACGCGGTGCTGCTGATGGAGCAGAACGGCGCGTCCGGCTCGGACAACAAGTTCACCACCGCGGAGCTGGAGAACGCCATCCTCGGCAACCGCGGCATGATGGCGGAGCTGCTCAGGGACCAGGTCGTCGCGCGCTGCACGGGCAAGACGACGGTGCTCTACAACACCACGCAGGTGGATATCCGCGCGGGCTGCGCGGCGCTGGCCGCGTGGGACATGCGCTACGACGTGGGCAGCAAGGGCGCGGCCCTGTGGCGCGAGTTCAGCGGCCACTTCAGCATGGCCGCCCTGTCCAACGGCCCCGGCACCCCGTCCAGCACCGGCACGCCGTTCGCGGTGCCCTTCGACGTGGCGCAGCCCATCGCCACGCCGCACACGCTCATCCCCGAGCCTTCTTCGGGCTCGGACCCGTCGATGCTCGCCCTGGCCGCGGCGGTGTACCGCCTCCAGGTCGCCGGCATCCCCGTGAACGCGCCGCTGGGTGAGTCGCAGTACACCACCCGCGTGGACGGCCGGAAGATTCCCATCCACGGCGGCGGCTCCTACGACGGCACGGCGAACGTCGTGTCGTGGGGCACGCTCAAGTCCACCACGCCCGACTCCGACTTCAGCGCGGTGCGCGGCTCGCTGCTCAACTCCCGCACCAACCTCACCACCACCGGCTACAACGTCAACAACGGCAGCAGCTTCATCATGGCCATGGAGTTCACCCCCACGGGCGTCAATGGCCGCGCGGTGCTGACCTACAGCGAGTCCAGCGACCCGGCGTCGCCGTACTTCTCCGACCAGACGGACCTGTTCTCCAACAAGCAGTGGCGGCCCATCGTCTTCACCGAGGAGGCCATCGCCGCCACCAAGGTGGAGGAGAAGAAGATCTCCGGCAACTGACGTCCCACAAGGCTCCCCTCCTCACGCGAGGGGGGCCTCGAAGCAGTGCTCAAGCCCCTGCTCCGGCGGGGGCTTTTGCTTTGGCGCGGACAGTTGGAGCCTCCGCGGGGGAAGTCCTCTGTCCGCCCGGCGATGCCCGCCCTTTCGGGAGGCTTCCGCTGTGACGCGGCGAACCCAGGATGCCCTGGCAGACCGCCCGGCACCGCCTGGCAGCACGCGGTGAAACGGCCCCGGGGGCAACGGTTCTGCGAAGGAGCGGCAGTTCACCATGACGACACCCGTCTACAAGACCGCCATCATCGACAGGGTCTTCTTCCTGCGCTGGGAGTCCCCACCCAACCGGGAAGACATCGACGCCGTCTTCCAGCAGATGCGAGAGACCCACGAGCGACTCAAGCCGCCCCTCGTCCTGGTGGCCAGCCTGTCCTCGAAGTCCGCGGTGCCCAACAGCGAGCAGCGCACGAACCTGTCCGCCTTCCAGTCCGACGCGCGCCCGCTCTTCACCCAGATTCACGCCATCGTCGAGGGCAACGACCTGCAGTACAACCTCCAGCGCGTCATCATCGCCGGCATCAACATCGTCACGCGCACCCACGACGAGACGCTCCAGCGTGTGCACCAGCGCGCCGAGCAGGTCGCCCCGCTGCTCTCCGACAGCCTGGGCGTGGACGGCTCGAAGGTCATCGAGGAGGCGCGCAGGCGCGGCGTGGTGTGAGCCTGGAGGGCGCGGCGCGTCGGCCCCGGGCGTGACTCACATGGGCTGACGCGCGGGCTGCGTCTTCTTGGGACGGACGGCCGCTCGCACGTAGCGGTGGTCGAACAGGTCCACGTAGAGGTACTCCGGCCAGGACACCATCGCCCGCGCGCCGAGCATCACCCCGCGCATCAGCTCGCTCACCATCATCCCCGCGGCCGTCGTGGCTCCGACGACGCACGTGGGCGCGTGCCCTCTGCCCTCGAAGCACGCGTCCATGGCGTCCTGCAACAGATAACTCCCCAGGTGGGGAATGATGGCCGGAAGGTCCACGCGACCGTCCGGGAGGATGTAGAGCTGCTCGTACAGCGGCGCATCCGGTTGGAAGACATGCAGCGCGGCGCCAAACCCCAGCATCAGCCCCGTCATCACCGGCACGCCGCGCTCACGACACGCGCGGTGGAGCGCCTGCTTCGCGCCCGCGCCCGCGATGTCGATGACCTCCACCACGAAGTCCGCCGGCGGCAGGACTTCGCCGCCCGCCAGCACGTCGTCCACGTTGGCCTCGGTGATGCCCGTCTCCACCCGCCGCAGCCGCAGCCCCGGGTGGATGTCCAGGCACATCCGCCCCACCACGTCCACCTTGGACTGGCCCAGCGTGCTCTCGAAGCAGCCCACCTGCCGGTTCATGTTGTGGCGCTCGTAGGTGTCGAAGTCCGCCAGCGTCAGGCACCCCAGGCCCAGCCGCGCCAGGTCCACCGCGCACTGGCCTCCAGCGCCCCCCACCCCGGCGACGACGACGTGCGTGCGGGCCAGCCGCGCCATGACCTCCGGGCCGATGACGCCCAGGTTGCGCTCGAAACGGGGCTCCACCATGACGCCTCCACTTTCTGCCCACGGGGCGCCGAGCCGCTCAGCGCTTCGGACGCGCCGCCCACCGCCCGGCGGGGACACCTGGATGTGGACCCGGCGTTTCATCCCGGGGAGGCCACCGCGACCCCAGGTGTTCAGCACTCTCCCCTCCCCCCAGGACGTTGTCCGACGCCCGGCACTCCCCACGTCCTCCAGCGCGTGAGCCCGTCCAGACTGGCCCGCACCGCCGCGCCAGGGCCTCTCGCGGCACAGCCGTGATGCCCCTGCTTCAGTCGTGAAGCGGGGTCATCAACGCCACACCTGGCAGGGCATGTCAGACGGGTGATTCACAGTGGACAACAAGCGTGGAGTCCAGGGATAGACGACCCTCCAAGGGATTCATGTGTTCAATGACTGGCGTGGATTCTGCTCTGCGGGTGACACAGCAGGGTGGGTCCCAAGGCCAGTCAACACGCGCCTTCCTCCGAACCCTCTCTTCTTCGATTCGAGGTCCCTATGCGTTCGTGGTTCAGCCTGTTTGTTGGCCTGACATTGTTGTCGTTGGGTTGTGGAATTTCCGAGTCGCCTGAAGCCTCGGAGGACTTACGCGACAGCGCGACGGCGGCGCTGGTGTCGGGAGCCTCCGCGCTGGAGGGGGTGGCCAGCACGGCCTCCACCCAGCGGGCTTCACGTCAGCAGGTGTTCGGTGACGTGGCGCACTACCGTTTCGAGCTGAAGGTAGGTCCTGGGGTGCACGACACCGTCACGGTGCACCGGGTGGTGAAGGAGCGCGCGCCGTGGGTGCCCGCCAGGGCGAGCCGGGCGGTGTTCCTGGTGCATGGCGATGCGTGGGGCTTCGAGGCGGCGTTCCTCTCCAGCGTCGGCTCCGCGCACGTGCCGGTGGACCAGTCCATTGGCGCGTACCTGGCCCAGGAGGGCGTGGACGTGTGGGGCATCGACATGCGGTGGGTGGGGGTGCCGACGGACACGACGGACTTCAGCTTCATGGCGGGGTGGAACCTGGGCACGCACGCGAAGGACGTGGGCACGGGCCTGCTGCTGGCGCGGACGCTGCGGCTTGCGGGCGGCGACGTGGGTTCGATGAACCTGCTCGCGTGGAGCCGGGGCGCGATGGTGGCCTATGCCTACCTCAACTCGGAGGCGCGGCTGCCGAAGCTCCTGCGACAGGTGGACGGCTTCATCCCCGTGGACATGGCGGTGCGCCACGCGCCCCAGTTCGCGCAGCAGCAGCAGTGGGCGTGTGAGCGTCACACGGCGCTGAAGGCCCGGCGCGACGCGGGTGTCACGGAGGGCGGCCTCCTGGGCCCCGCGCCCGGCATCACCCTCCAGTACATCGGCATGTTCGCGGCCACGGCGCCGGACGCGCCCTCCCCGCTGCTGCCGGATGACGTCTTCGGTCCGGGCACCGGCCGTCCCACCAACCGGCGCGCCGCCATCGTCTCCGCGGCGGCCACGTACGCGCTGCTGGCGCCGCTCCAGCCGCTCACCCCGGGCTACCACCTGATGGCGGGCATCCCCGACGCGTCGGGCCTGCCGGGCAGCCTGAAGTACACGTCCGAGCCCTACCTCTATGAGTACGCCCAGCGCGCGGCGCCCTACCAGAGCCTCAACGAGGTGGTGGAGTCGGAGGCGTGGGCGTGCGGGCTGAACGTGCCCTACGACGACTACCTCAAGCGCGTGAAGGTGCCGGTGCTGTACGTGGGCGCGGGCGGCGGCGTGGGTGAGTACGGCGTGCACTCCGCGACGCTCTTGGGCAGCACGGACGTCACGTCGCTCGTCGTGCGCGATTTGCCGACGTCGGCGCGCGCGCTCGACTTCGGGCACGCGGACCTGTTCCTGGCGAACACGGCCCGCCAGCGCGTGTGGAAGCCCATCCTTCAGTGGGTGCGCGCCCACTGAAGACGGCGGGACTCAGTCCGCCTTCCACAACCCGTGGCGCCGGGCCCTGCGGCCCAGCGTCACGGGGTCCATGCCCAGCGCCACGGCCGCGCGACGCAGCACCCCGCCGTGGCGCTCCAGGGCCTCGCGGATGAGCTCGCGCTCCACCCGCTCCAGCCGCGCGCGCAAGGAGCCGTCTCCCGCCAGTTCGTTGCGCACCGGGGACACCGTCACCAGCGACGGGGGCAGCAGGCGGCGCGACACCACCTCCCCCGGACGCGACAGCAGCACGGCGCGCTCCAGCACGTTGCGCAGCTCGCGCACGTTGCCCGGCCACGGGTAGGCGCGCAGCAGGTCCTCCACGTCCTGGGACATCCCGCTGGCGCTGCGGCGAAGGCCCCGGTTGAACACCTGCAGGAAGTAGCGCGCCAGCTCCGGCACGTCCTCGGGCCGCTCCCGCAGCGGGGGGATGTCGATGGTGAAGCTGTTGAGGCGATAGAAGAGGTCCGCGCGGAAGCGTCCGGCGCGCACCTCCTCCCCCAAGTCCTTGTTGCTGGCGGCCAGCACGCGCACGTCCACGTGCCGCACCTGGGTGCCTCCCACCGGCCGCACGTCGCCCGTCTCCAGGACGCGCAGCAGCTTCGCCTGGAGGTTGGGCGTCGTGTTCTCGATTTCGTCCAGGAAGATGGTGCCGCCGTTGGCCAGGACGAACAGGCCCGGGTGGTCCGCCACCGCGTTGGTGAAGGCGCCCTTCACGTGGCCGAACAGCTCGCTCTCCAGCAGCGTCTCCGTGAGCGCGCCGCAGTCCTGCACCACCAGCGGCAGCTCCTCCCGTCCGCTGTGCCGGTGGAGGATGCGCGCGAGCACCTCCTTGCCCGTGCCCGTCTCGCCCTGGAGCAGCACCGCCACGCGGTGCGGGGCCACCAGGCGCACCATCTCCATCACCCGCTGCATGGCCGCGCTGCGCAGCCCCACGTCCTCTTCGCCCCGCCCGCCCGGCTCCTGCGGCCGGGCCTGTGACAGCGCGCGCTCCCGCAGCAGGTTGCGCTCCAGCTCCAGCGTCATCCGCCACTGCTCGGTGCGCACCCCGCGCTCGCGCCCGGCCTGGAGCACCGCCTGCCGCACGGCGTCTCGCGAGGGCGACTCGCCGAGCGCCCGGAACACGAGGCCCGCGTTGAACAGCGCCACCAGCCGCTCCGGGGCCGCGGGCGCGCAGTAGATGATGCGCGAAGCCAGGTCCGAGGGAGGCACCGCGCCGGACAGCTCCACGTCCGCGCTCGCGGTGGTCAGCCCCTCCACCAGCGCCAGCGCCCGAGCCTCCTCGCGTCCACACACCAGGAGCGCCGCCGCGTCACCGCGCTCCAGCAGCGCGTGCGCCTCCTCCTCGCTGGCGGCGAAGTGCGGCACCGCCTGCCCCTCCAGCGCCGCGCGGATGTCCTTCGCCTCCTCCTCGCTGGCGAACGCCACCACCACCTGGAGGCGCGCCATCGACAGGTAGCGCGCCAGCTTCACCCCGTCGGAGCCCTCGAACGAGTGGAAGAAGACGCCGAGCGCCGTCACCGCGCCGCCCGACTCGTGGCGCCAGCGCACGTCGCCTCGCGCGCGGATGTGCTCGTTCGAGTCCGGCAGGGAGAACGACAGCTCCATCGACTCGCCCTCGCGCGGCCCCTCCTGCGGGCTCCGCGGCGTGGCGATGAGGCCAATGCCCGTCTCGCTGATGTTGACGGCCCAGCACCCCGGAAGGGCGGGCTGCGTCACCACCTTCACGTACAACGGCTTGCGCTCGCTTCGAGGGGCGTAGGCGGACACAGGCCGCGTCATGACTCCGGCACTCTACTGCAGGGATGAAGCCTTGCTGGGAAATTGCGGCGCCAGAAGATTCGCCACCCACCATTCCAACACCCGGCCCCGGGGGACACCGGCCCGGAAGCGAGCGAGCGGGTTGAAGTCGACTCAGGCCTCCGGCGTGTCGAGCAGCAGGCCCATGAGGATGCCATCGACATAGGTGCCCTCGTCGATGCGCAGGTGGGCCCGCTGGGTGCCCTCGATGACGAAGCCCAGGGAGCGATAGAGCGCGAGGGCCTTGGTGTTGTCGGCCCGGACGTGGAGCTCCACGCGGGTGACGGCGCCGCCATCCGCGTCGCGGTGGGTGCGCACCCAGGTGAGCAGGTGGACCATCAAGGCCCGGCCGGCCCCCAGTCCCTGGGCTGACGGATGCACGCCGATGCCCAGCACTCCCGTGTGGCGCAGCATCTGGAACCCCTGACGGAGTACGGAGGCCTCGCCCAGGAGCGCGCCGTGCGCGTCCGTCACGACGAGGGGGAAGGCGTGGCCGTCCAGCCGGTGCAGCCCCGCGGCCTCCCGCTGGGCCAGGAAGGCCTCCGCGTCCTCGGGCAGTTCATCCAGGCGCTTCACGACGCCGTGCCGGGCAATCACCTGGGCTCTCTCCAGCGCGAGCAGCGCGGGCCCGTCCGCTCGCGTCGCCTCCCGGATGAGGGCGGAGCGACCGTCACGAAGCAGCAGCGGGACTGGCTGGAAACGCATGGACAGGCTCTCCGGACCCGACGGCCAGGTGGCCGAGCATGGGGCCTTCACGGTACCTGACTCGCCCCTGCGCCCGGGGCATGATGTGGACACGCCGATGAGGGGGACGATGCCTTTGACGATGACCGCGAGCGCCCGGAGTGAGGAGCACGAGCTCGCGCTGCTCTTGAGCGGGCGCTGTCGCCGGTGCGCCGAGCGGATTCCAGGAGGCACCGCGCTGCGCGGGCGCCCGTGTCCCCGGTGCGACGAGCAGACGCTGCCGAACTCCACGGACCGCGAGGTCCTCCACCAGCTCGCCTCCGAGCGGGCCACGGTGAGGCTCGGCATCGCCGTGGCGGTGGTGGCGCTCGCCGCGCTGATAGCCAGCTGGGTGCCCCTGCTCACGTCGCTGCTGCTGGTGGCCGCGCTGGTGTGGCTGCGGGTGACGCTGGTGACGCCCGCGCTCCAGCTCCTCACGCCCCAGCGGCGACTGGTCTCCCGGTGGACGCTGCGCCTGGCCGCGGGCTGCTTCGTGGCGCTGTCCGTCCTCGTGCTCGAGTTGCTGACGCTGGTCCCCGCCTTCGGAGCGCTGGCCAAGGTCGCCATCAGCGCGGGTCAGGTCGCGCTCGCCGGCCTCTTCGCGCGTCGCTACCTCGCGTGGCAGACCGAGCGCGAGGCGCGCGGTGTCTCCGTCGCCTTCTGGGAGATGGGCCTCCTGGTGGGGTGGATGCTGATGCTGCTGACCTTCACCGCCGCGTCGGTGCTGCTGGTGCTGTACGCGCTCCAGTCGCTGGGGCTCGTGCAGGGCTTCCTCGCCGTGCCCATGGGAGGGCGCTGAACCATGCTCACGTTCGCCATCGCCTCCCAGGTCATCGGCCTGAGCGGCGCGTCCGGCACCCGCGCGGGAGGCAGCCTGCTGCTGCTCGCGCTCGCCGCGCACTACCACTACCTGTCGCTGCCACCGGAGCTGATGTGGCTCGCGACGCCCCAGGCGCTCGGGGCCTTCGTCGCCTTGCTCGCGTTCGAGATGTACACGCAGCGCGACAGTGACTTGCGCATGGTGCTGGGCCTGGCGCAGTTCGCGCTGAGCGCGGGCAGCGGCGCCACGGTGGCGCTCGCCTCGCTGGGCGTGGGGACGGAGCAGCTTCCTCCCTGGGCCGTGGGCGCGGTGGGCGCCTTCGTCGCCGTGTCCACGTTGTCGGTGCGGCAGTGGCTGCACACGCGCGTGGACCAACTGGAGACCGAGGTGCTGCATCCCCGGCGCTGGCTCCTGCGCACCGAGGACGTCTTCGGCCTGGGCCTGGCGGCGGTGGCCATCCTCTGGGCTCCGTTGTCGCTGGCGCTCGTGCTGCTGTTCACCCTGGCCTGCGGCGCGGCGGGGCTCGTGGCGTACCGGCTGGAGGCGCGCTCGCGACGCGCGTGTCCCGCCGGGTGTGGAGCGAAGATTCGCGAGGAGGCCTCGCGCTGTCCCAAGTGCCGCGCGGACGTGCCCGTGGCCAGGGCGCTGGACTTGCGACTCGGCGGGCGGATGAGGGACGCGCTTCGCGGGGCGCTCGGGTCCGGGAACTCCAGCGCTCCGCGCATGGAACCGAGCATCCAGCGCGACGGCGGCAAGGTCCCTTCCCGGCTGGGATGATGGGCGGTCCTCGCCGTTCCTGGCATGCTGCGGACGGCTCCCATGTCTTCGACCGCGGACGCGTCTTCTCCTGGCCCGGTGCTCCGGGTCGCCCAGCAGGTTCCCCGCACCGAGGCGGAAGGGCCCGGGCGCCGCTTCGCGCTCTGGCTCCAGGGGTGTCCGCTGCGTTGTCCCGGGTGCTGCAACCCGGAGATGTTCGCGATGGAGCGTGGCAGCGTCGTGACGGTGGAGGCCCTCGCGGCCCGGGTGCTCGCGACGCCCGGAATCGAGGGCTTCTCGCTGCTGGGAGGTGAGCCCTTCTCCCAGCCCGGCCCGGCCGCGGACCTCTGTGAGCGCCTGCGCGCGGGCGGCCTGAGCACCATGGTCTTCAGCGGCTACACGCTCGCGGAGCTCAAGGCCCAGGCGAACCCGGACGTCGAGCGGTTGCTCGCCAGCCTGGACCTGTTGGTGGATGGGCGTTACGAGAAGGACCTGCCGGAGACGCGCCGCCGGTGGATCGGCTCGAGCAACCAGGTCATGCACTTCCTCACCCCGCGCTACTCGCCGGAGGACCCGACGTTCACCGCGCCGAATACGGCGGAGATGCACCTCGTCGAAGGTCGGCTCATCGTCAACGGCTGGCCTGACCTCGCGGACCGACTCCGTCCATGACGCGCGTCTCACTCTCCGAGCATCGGCTGCTCACGCTCGCGCGCGCCGTCATGGGCCTGGGCCAGTACGCGCCCGTGGAGGACCTGCTGCGCGAGCGTCACACCGTCGCCGCGCGCATGAGTCCCGGCGCCCTCGCCTCGCTGCGCGACACGCTGTCCCGGGGCACCGTCCTGGCGCTGGCCCGCTGCGGTGGGGCGCGACGACGACGTCACCTGACCGCTGACTCTGGCGAATCGGGTCCTTCGCGGCTCTGGGAGCGACACCGTGCCCCCGCGCTGAGCTTCTCGGCACTCTGCTTCCACACGTTGCGCTGGCTCGTGGAGCAGCCGCTCGTGGTGCCTGGCCATCGGCCCCTGGACGTGGATGCACCGCCGACGCTCGCCGACGAGCTGTTCCTCTTCCTGTGCTGCCGGCTGGTGGCGGGCACGGCCTGTGCTCCGGCGATTGCCCTTCAGCTCCAGTTCCAGCGCTCCATCCTCTGTCGCCTGGGGTTCCCCGACCTGTTCGTCGCCGTCCCCGGCACCCTCGACGCGGAGGACTTCGAGCCGCTGCTCGCGGGAGGAGGCTGGTTGCTGGAGGCGCTCCAGGACGAGCTGGCGCTCCGGTGGCGACGGTTGGAAGAAGCCAAGGCACGGCTCATCGAGCCCAAGCACCTGGTCGACCTGGTCGACCTGGGCACCGCGCAGGAGCGAGTCCTGGACGCATTCCTCGATGCCGTGGACGGCGCGGGCCGCAGGGACCTGGCGGGCTTCGTGCTGGACGCGCTGCGCCCCCTGGTGGACCAGCCCGCGTCGCGGTGGGTGTCGAGCCTGTCTCCTCGCGCCTCGCTGAGCGTGAAGGCCGAGGCACGCCGGGCGGCGGGCGCGAGCCTGCGCGCACTCGGACGGATGGCGCGCTGGGACGCCGAGCACCGCGCGGTGCGCTTCTTCGACGACGGCTACGAGGCCGCGCAGTTGTTGCTCTCCGCGTGGGGGTCCTTCGGTGAGCCCGGCTTCCGCCTCGCATCGGACCGGGAGCGCGAGCTGACCACGGACCTGGCGACGCCCGTCGAAACGATTCCGGATACCCTCCCCCTCCCCTCCGCCGAGAGCGCCCCATGAGCCGCGCCTATCGAGTCTCCGTCTCCGAGTCCCTCAACCGCATCGTCCAGGCCGAGGACGGCGTGTGCTCCAAGCTGGAGCTGTTGCCATTGCTGTCTCGCGAGGAGACGGCGGGCCTGCTCGCCGCGGAGCTGGCGAAGCGGGGCTTCACGCAGGAAGGCGACGTGGCGGTGCGCCTCGAAGCCGACGGCGTGCGCGTGGCCGTGGACGTCACCACCGGCGAGGTCAGCGTCACGCTGTCGGACGCGGAGGAGGTGGAGCTGAGCGCGACGGCCGAAGTCATCTCCCACACCCCGGACGGCTCCGAGGCGACGCGGAAGCTCGCGAGGGAGAAGGCCCGCGCGAAGCTGGAGGACAAGACCCAGGACGCCACCGAGACGCTGCGCGAGGACATCACCCGCCGGCTGGAAGGGCGCTTGAGGGACCTCAAGTCAGAGCTGGACTCCATCGCCAACAAGGTGACGGGCGATGCCCTCAAGGTGCGCGCCTCGCAGCTCGGCACGGTGGAGGAGATCCACGAGGACGCGGCGACAGGCTCGCTCACCATCAAGGTGCGCGTATGAGCCAGCGCATCCCCGAGGAGTCCCTGCCCACGGAGCTGACGCCCTTCGCTGCCGTGGAGGCCGCCTACCCCGCGGAGCTGGGCCGCCTGTGCGAGGCGCTGCTGCGCGGCCTGCCCGTCATGGTGGAGGCGGACAAGGAGCTGACGCCGTACTTCTACAAGTGCCTGCGAGACAGGCTGAAGAAGGACGGCAAGCAGTTCCTCTACCTGGACGGCCGCGCCGCCGCGGAGCCGCCCCCTGGAATGCCCGCGCCCAGCATGATGGCCACGCTCATCGGCCAGCTCCGCGACGCGGTGCGAGGCGCGGTGCGTGAGCGCATCGTCGTGCTGCCCCACCTGGACCTGCTCACCACCAGCAGCGGCGGCCTCACCTCCGAGGCGCGCGAGGTGATTCCGCTGCTGTATGAAAACCCGGAGATGCTCTGGGTGGGCTTCAAGGACCCGTCCTTCCCCCTGCCGCGCGTCATCGAGAACCTGTTCCCCCACAAAGAGAGCATCCTCGGCGTGAGTCGCGAGCGGCTGCGCTACCTCGTCACCCAGCGCGAGTGCCGCAAGTTCGGCCGGGGCCTCCAGCCGTACTCGCTCTACAAGCACGTGTCCGGCGTGAATGCCGTGCGGCTGCGTCGGCTGCTCGGGGCCATCACCGGCGAGGACTATCCCAGCGACGCGCGGCCCGCCTTCGCGCAGCTCCGCTCGGCCACGCTGAGCGGCTCGCTCAACGTGCCAGAGATTGACCTGCACACGGAGATTGGCGGCTACGCGAAGGTGAAGGAGCGACTCCAGCGCGAGATTCTCGACGTGCTCGCGCACAAGGAGACGCTGGCGGACGCGGAGGCGGTGAAGCGCGTGGAGGGGCTCTTGCCGCGCGGCATGATTTTCTGGGGCCCGCCGGGCACCGGCAAGACGCTGTTCGCCAAGGCGATGGCGTCATCGCTGGGCGCGGCGGTGCTGGTGGTGAGCGGTCCGGAGCTGAAGAGCCGCTGGGTGGGCGAGAGCGAGGAGAACCTCCGCCAGATTTTCGTGCGGGCCCGACAGGCCGCGCCCAGCATCATCATCTTCGACGAGCTGGACTCCTTCGCGGCGGCGCGCGGCACGTACACGGGCTCCGGTGTGGAGCACTCCATGGTGAACCAGCTCCTCACGGAGATGGACGGCTTCCGCAAGGAGGAGCTCGTCTTCGTGGTGGGCACCACCAACTTCGTGGAGTCGTTGGACCCCGCGCTGCTGCGCCCGGGCCGCTTCGAGTTCCAGCTCTGCATCCCCTACCCCAACAGCGCGGACCGCCGGGCCATCCTGTCCATCTACAACCAGAAGCTGGCCCTGGGCATGACGGAGCGGGCGCTCGACTACGCGGTGAAGCGCACCGGGGACCGCGTCGAGGGCACGGGCACGCGCTTCTCCGGCGACCACATCCAGGCGCTGTGTCGGGCCCTGGCGCGACGCCGGCTGCGCGATGGAACGCAGGCGCCCACCGAGGCAGTGGACGTGGAGAAGGCCCTCACGGACTTCCTGGACCGGCCGGAGCTCACGTCCGCCGAGGAGAAGGTCGTGGCCACGCATGAGGCCGGCCACGCCGTGTGCGCGCTGTTCTGTCCCAGCGCTCCCGCCATCGACCGCATCAGCATCCGCGGAGACCTGGCGGGCATGCTCGGCTTCGTGCAGTACGCGGACCCCGCGCACCGCTACGTCGTCACGCGGAACCAGTTGCTGGACACCATCTGCATGCTCTTCGGTGGACGCGAGGCGGAGGCGCTGCTCCTGGAGGACCTGTCCATCGGCAGCGCGCATGACCTGGAGCGCGCCACGGAGATTGCTCGCGAGCTGGTGGAGATGCTCGGCATGGGCGGCGATGGAGTCCCCGTGAGGCGCTTCGACGCGCCGGGACGGGATTCGGAGCGGCACGCGCTCTCCGATGCAATGCGCAGCTCAATGGAGGTCGCGGTGCATACGCTGCTGGGGGAACAGCGCGCCCGGGCCCGCGACATCCTCCACCGAGAGAAGGCCCGCCTCGTCGCGCTGCGGGACTTGCTGCTGGAGCGCAAGGTGTTGGATCGCGAGGCATTCGTCCACCTGGCGCCCACGGTGGCGCCGCAGAAGGAGCCGGCCCATGGCTAGTCTCATCCTCCGTCTCCTGGTGAATCCCCAGACAGGTCGTAAGGACGTCGTCATCCAGTACGAGAGCGACTCCGACGCGCTGCCCATGGAGCACGAGGAGGAGCACCGCCGCCTCGTGGACCAGCTCATCGCCGGGGGCGCGCTCAAGGCGTCGGAGCTGGGCCGCGTCATCGTCCAGCGCGACACCCCGTCCGGACAGGTCGCCGAGCCCGAGTCCTCGTCCGAGAGCACCGCCGAGAAGGTGAGCCAGAAGGCCTGATGTCCACGCTCGTGTTCCCCACCGAGGAAGCGCTCCACCTCGCGCTGACCTCCCGCCTCGTCCCTCCGGAAGTCCAGGCCACGCCGGCCCGCTACCGTCGGTCCGCCGAAGGTGTGCTCCACGTCACCTCCCAGGCCCCCTTGTCGAAGGCCGTGCTCGCGGAGCTGGCCACGTTCGGCATCAAGGCGGACGCGAAGGCGCCTCGCCTGGAGGACTCCGTGCTGTGCTGGGCGGAGCTGTTGGCCTCGCGCCGGGTGCCCGTCGAGAACGCGCCCCAGGGGCTGGTGTTGTTCCTGCCCATGGATGGTGACGGGTTGCTGTCGCTCGCGGGGGAGCTGCTGCGCCTGGGGTGTGATCGCCAGGAGGTCTGCTTCGCCGAGGAGAAGCAGGGACGGCGGGCCCTGCTGCGCGCGTCGGCTCCGCCCTACTTCACGCTCACCGGCGCGATGGACCGCGTGGGCGGCCTGCGCGCCTTCGTGCCCGCGGTGCCGGGGCAGCACTCCGTCTGGGTGGAGCTGGGCCACGCGCATCCGCTCGCGCGCACGCTGCTGCCCGCGCCTGGCACGGTGGTCCTCATCCCTGGGGAAGGCCCGTGGCTGACGGCACCGGATGGCCCGTGGACGGACCTGTATCAGCTCACGGACCTGCGGCTCCCCGAGCCCGCGGAGGACTGGACGTCCACGGCCGCACCGGGGCGACTCTCCGTCCACCTGAAGCTCACCCGCGCCGCGCGCACGGAGGCCGCGAGCCTCTGGGTGCTGCGCGAGAATGCCGTGGCACAGGTGGAGTCGCTGGTGCACACGCTGCCGGAGGCGCTGCTCGCGCAGCTTCGCTTCGCGGTGACGGGGCCCGCCGACGCGCCGTGCATCATCCTCCGCGCACGCCACGGCCGTGAGCGCCCGCCGGAGCTGGGCCTGTCCGCCATGGCCTATGCGCCGCTGCCCCAGCTCTCCGACCTCTACCTGCCTTGTGACGGGCTGCTGGAGCCTCCCGTGCGAAGAGACCGGCTGCGCGCGCTCCTGGCGCCCGTGCCGGACACCGTCACCTGGTTGCATCCCACGGGCGCAGGCGGCTTCCGCGCGGAGCGAATCCCGGAGCAGGCCTTCCAGCCCCTGGAGTCCTGGGTGGACTACGTCGTGGACACCGCCGCCTCGGCCCTGGATCCGTGGGTGAAGGGGGCCACGTTCGACTTCGGCGCCCTCGAAGCCACCGAGGGCGAGTGGATGCCCGGCGCGGCGAGCCCCGCTTCCACCGAGGAGGGCGAGGACCCGGACACCTCATCGACCCGGAGTAGCCGTCGCACGCGTCGGGGACAGAAGCCCACGCCACCGGAGCCCGTCGAGTCCGAGCCGACAGCGACGGCGAAGCGCTCGGGGTCTCGAAGCCCTGGAAACAGCCTGGAGCCGCTCACTCCCGCGCAGCTCAGCGCCGCCGAGGAAGCCCTCGCGCGCGCGGAGAAGACCTTCCTGGAGCTGGAGGCGCCCGCCAATGCCCCCGAGCGACAGGCCCTCTGGGTGCGCATGGCCGAGCTGAATGGCCAGGTGGGCCGGGGACGCGACGCGGCGCTGTGCTGGACGCGGGCGCTCTGGAACGCCTCGGGTGCGGAGGCCACGGAGCTGGCCGCGCGTTGGGCGGAGTCGGAGTCGCGCGCCGGTGTCTCCCAGGCCGAATTGCTGGCTCGCGCCACGCCCTCCGAAGACGATGTGCGAGGCCTCGCGAGCGGGCTCGTCCTGGGCGCGCTGACGTCGCCACGGACGCCACCGAAGGATGTGCCCTCGCTCCAGCGCTGGTTGGATCACCACGACACCGCGCTCGACGTGCGCACGCTGTGGCTCTCTCGCGCCGCGCTGGACACGCTCGTGGGGGGAGATCCGCTGAGCCTCGCCCGGACGGGGGACCGCCTGATGGAGATGCTCCAGCGAGGGCTCTCTCTCGCGCGCGATGTCCCGCGCTTCCTGCGCGGTGGCGCGGACGCCTCGGCGCTGCCCAGGCTGGCATCGCAGCTCGATGCGCTGAGAGAGCGCTTCGAGCGCACGACGCGGCGGCGCTCCTCCGTCGAAGCCCCCGCTGAGTTGACGCAGGCCTATGTCCACCTCGTCTTCGCCTGTGGCCTCGCGCGGCTGGGACAGGCGGACCGGGCGCGGGCGCTGGTGGCCTCCGCCACGGCGGTGCTCGACCCCAAGGAGCCCATTCACGGGTTCCTGTCGCGGGCCTATGGCGCGCGCGTGGCACAGGCGCTGGAGGGCGAGCCCCTGGAGAGCCCGCTGCCAGCGGACATCTCCTCGGAGCTCAACGCGCTGGCCACCTTCCAGCGGTACAAGGTGGACCGGCTGCGCCAGGCCTCGGCGCTGCTGGAGCCCAGCGAGCGATTGGACCCGGCCCGGGCCTTCGGGCGCGGGACACGGGACCTGCGAGGCGAGGAGTTCGCCGCGCTGCGAGACATCCGCGATGCGGCCACGGTGACGCACGAAGTGGTTCAACTGGTGAGGCGCGCCACGGGCCCCCGCCTGCAGGCACCCGAGCGACTGCGCCTCATCGGAGGACTGTTGGAGACGCTGCCTCGGCTATCCCCTGCGCGGGCGCTGCCACTGATGGATGACCTGGTCTCCGCGATGGAGGGGCTGCCGGGCGAGTCCCAGGCGCGGCTCCTGGGTGACGCGCTCACGCTGGCGGCGCTGTTCGGCCGAGCGGACCGCGCGACGTCGCTGGCGGGACGGCTGCGGCTGGTGTTGGCCGGTCTGGCTCCGGAGTCCCCCGCGTGGGGAGAGGGCATCCTGGAGGCCAGCCTGCGCGGCCTGCGTCGCGTGGGCCTGTCTCGCGAGACGGGCGAGCTGGTGGAGGCGACGCGAGGGTTGCTCAAGCGGGCCAAGGCGCCCGTGGCGGCGCGCCTGGGAGTGGCGTCGGGAATGGCGATGCTCGGGCACGTGGAAGAAGCGCTGCCGGTGTTCAACATGGCCTTCGACGCGCTGGCCGCCGCGAAGGGCTCGCCCCAGGAGCGGATGGCGCTGACGCGGAGCCTGGCTGGAGCGCTGGCGCACACGCCGACGAACATCGCGCTGCCGGGACTGGCGCGGCTGTCCGAGGGGCTCGCCACCGTGACGGACAGCTTCAATACCAACAGCCACTTCTGCCTGTCCGTGGTGGAGCTGGCGGATGCGCTGGTGATGGGCCACGTGGAAGTGGCGCAGGGCTCCAGCGAGCGGGCACGAAGCTGGTTGGACGAGGATGAGTTTTTGGTGCGGCGACGCATCCATCAGGAGTTGGAGGAGCGTACATGAGCAGTGTTCCCCGACGGGAAGAGCCCGTCGCCGACCCCATCTCCGCGCTGACATTCGACGCGCTGTCACGCGAGGCGCAGGGGCTGCGCGAGCGGCTCAACCGGTTCCGACAGGGGCTCGGGCGACACTTCGTGGGCAAGCAGACGTTGGTGGACCTGATGACGGTGGCCGCGGTGGCGCAGGAGCCGCTGCTGCTCGTGGGCCCTCCGGGCACGGCGAAGTCGGACCTGGTGCTCAAGTTCCGCGAGGCGCTGCGCATCCCCAACGAGGACTACTTCGAGTACCTGCTCACGCGCTTCACCGAGCCGTCGGAGGTCCTCGGCCCCATCGACATCAACCTGTTGCGCCAGGGCCGCTACATCCGCCGGGAGAGCGGCAAGCTGCCCACCGCGAAGCTGGTGTTCCTGGATGAGGTGTTCAAGGCCAGCTCGGCCATCCTCAACGCGCTCTTGACGGTCATCAACGAGCGCAAGTTCTACCAGGACGGCGCACCGCAGCCGGTGCAGCTCAAGGTGCTCTTCGCGGCGACCAACGAACTGCCCGAGCACGCGGAGCTGGGCGCGCTCAAGGACCGCTTCTGCCTGAAGGCCGCGTGCCGTCCGGTACAGGACCGCTACTTCCTGGAGCTGCTCGACTCCGGCCTGGAGTCGCAGACGCACCGCGAGCTGAACCAGAAGCCGTGGGCGGAGGGGCACGCGACGCTGGAGGACATCCTCAAGGCGCACCGCTACCTGACGCTGATGATGGGGCGCAAGGAGATGGGGCCTGACGGGCGCGAGCTGAAGGACCGCGACTTGTTCTTCCGCGACGAGCTGCTGCGCGAGTTCCGCCGCGTGGTGCAGACGCTGACGCGCGAGGACGGCGTGTTCATCAGCGACCGCAAGCTGGTGAAGCTCTACCGGCTGCTGCGCACGCGCGCCTGGATTTTCCACGGCGGCGCGGTGGAGCGGCAGGACCTCCAGCTCCTCTCCTACCTGGGAGAGACGCGGGAGGAGATTGACTTGCTGGAGGAGAAGGTGCCCCGGCTGCTCGGCCTGACGTGACGCGCGTCCACTGAAGCGCGACGAGGACCTGGAGCACCCTGCCTCCAGGTCCCCCGAATCACGAGCAGTCGCTACGGCGTGCACGCCACGTTGGCGGGCACGATCCAGAGCCGAAACCGGAACGTGTCGTCCAACCGCCCTGGCTTCAAGGAGGCTGGGCCCTGCGCACCCAGGCGGAAGTCCCGGGCAGGCGCCCCGCACGCCGACACAGCCCTCCATCGCATCTCCTCGGAAGTGATACAGGAAGGACGCATGGCAGCAGCGGAGCCGCGAGGCCCCCAGGACATGGAGCGCTGGTTGTGCGCCGGGCTCGCCCTGGCGCGACAGGAAGGTCTCGACGCGGAGGCCCTCGCCACGAGCGTGCCCTGGCTCCTGGCCACGCTCGCGGAGACGCCCACGCTGCCGCCTCCCGCGCTGGTGGCGGACCTGGGACGGCTCGTCTCCGGCCTGCCCCTGGCCCCCTCCCTGCCCGTCCCCGACACCCTGCCCCGCCTGCGCGCAGCGGTGCGCGCATACGACGACCATGTCCTCGCGCGACTCGCCGCCGAGCCCCACCTCGAACCCGTCTCCGCCGCGCTCGCCCGCCTGCCCGAGTCCCTGCGGCCCCGAGGCGTCGCCTTCCTCGTGGCCCGCATCCTCTCCCGCATGGGCTTCACCGCCGGCACGTCCATGAGCCCCGCCGTGGCGCGGCGAGTCCTCGAACGTCCACCCGGGGAACTGTTGTCATCCGGATACATCTCGCTGCGCGAGCCCGGCTTCGCACTGGAGCAGCTGGCCCAGGGCTACGAGGCCCTGAGCACGGGTGCCCGGCGCGCGAGTGCCCTGCTGGGCGACGCGGAGGCCTTCACGCTGGAGAACCTGGAGCACCTCCAGGGCAAGGCCCAGCGAATGGCGTTGGAGCAGGCGGTGGAAGCCGCCGAGGCCCTCTCTCGCGCCCTTCCGCCCCGCCTCCGCGCGCGCTCCGTGTCCACCGGTCCCGCGCCCACCGCCATGGAGGACGACGCCGCGTTTCCGCAAGGCGGGTTCTCCTCCGTCTCCAACGTGGGCAGCCTGGAGAACCTGGTCACCTCCGAGCTGGTCTACATGGAGGATGAGCCCACGCTGGACTTGTTCGACGTGCGCTACGTCGAGGGCGAGCTGCTCTACTACACCCGCGACGAGAGCCTCGCGGTGCGGCGCCGCCGCGTGGTGACGTTCGTGCTTCCGCCGAGCCTCGCGGACGCGCGCGTGAAGGACCCGGGCGTGCGCTGGCAGCGCGCCGTGCTCGCCCTGGGACTGGTGCTGTGCCTGGTGCGCCGGCTGTCCACGTGGCTGGGAGACCAGGACCTGCGCTTCCAGGTCGCCTTCCCCTGGGAGGGCGAGGGGCCCCACCCGCTGGAGGCCGAGCGCGGCCTGTGCGAGCTGCTGCTGCGCGAGTGGCGCGCCCGGGGCACCGCGGAGATTCTCACCCCGCGAAACTCCGACGAGGTGCTGGCGGGCGCGGCGGAGCAGGCGAAGCGGGCCCGGGTGGACGTGCTGCTGCTCGACGCGGCCCGTCAAGTGCGACTCGACACGCAAAAGTGGCCGGCCCATCTGGGGCTGCATCACCTGGACTTGAGTGAGCCGAGCCCTCGCCTGGAGGTGGCGGGCCCCGGGGCTGTGTCACGGGGGCCAGGAATCCAGGAAGTCGGCTCCGAGCAGGGCCCTGGAGAGACGCCTTGGGAGGCCTGGACTGGCGCGACGCTTGAGCTTGCGCGAGGGCTTCTCTAGCGTCCGGTCCGGGAAGCGCCACGCTGGGCGCAGGAGAGGACGGCCATGCCGCGGTACGAGTTCAAGGAAGGCAGCTCCAACAAGTTCTGGGAGATCAAGCTCGAGGGCAAGTCCTTCACCACGCGATGGGGCCGCATCGACACCGACGGCCAGGAGAAGACGCAGTCCTTCCCCTCCGACGAAGCGGCGCAGAAGGAGTACGACAAGCTCGTCCGCGAGAAGGAGAAGAAGGGCTACGAGCTGGTGGGCGACGGTGAAGGGGGCGAGGACGGGGACGACGAGGCGCCGAGCGTCGAGGGCAAGTCCAACCCGGAGCTGGAAGCCGCCATCCTGAAGGACCCGGACAACGCGGACGCGTACCTCGTCTACGGCGACTGGCTCCAGAGCCAGGGCGACCCGCGCGGTGAGCTCGTCGCCTTCCAGCATGCGTTGTCGAAGGCCGAAGGCACCGAGGCCTCCAACCTCAAGCGGCAGATCAACGCGCACATCAAGAAGCACAAGGCGCTGCTGCTGGGCGCGCTGGCCAAGGCGTGGTCCGAGGAAGAGCTCAAGGTGGAGTGGCACCTGGGCTTCATCCGCGACGCGCGACTGGGCAAGAAGGACTACGACTCCGAGCTGGAGGTCGCCGAGACGCTGGCGAAGCTGCTCGCGCACCCGTCGGCGCGGTTCCTCCAGTCGCTCACCATCGGAATGGTCGATATGGAGGGCGAGAACTATTACGACGAGCCCATCAAGGCCATCGCCAAGATGAAGAGCCTGCCGACGCTGCGCAGCCTGTTCCTCGGCGACTTCGAGTACCCGGACGAGACGGAGATCTCCTGGTCGTACATCAACGACGTCTCGGGGCTCTACAAGGTGCTGCCGAACCTGCGCTCGCTGCGGCTGCGCGGCGGGTCCGCGGACCTGGGCAAGATTGATCTGCCGGAGCTGCGTGAGTTCACGATGGAGACGGGCGGCCTGCCGCTGGCGGCGGTGAAGTCCATCGCCTCCGCGAAGTGGCCGAAGCTGGAGAAGCTGGAGGTCTGGTTCGGCTCGGAGAACTACGGCGCGGAGGGCGGCCTGGAGGACATCCAGCCCATTCTCGACGGCAAGGGCCTGGCGAACGTGAAGGTGCTGGGCCTGTGCAACTCGGAGTTCACGGACGAGCTGGCGAAGGCGCTGCCCACGGCGAAGATTCTTCCGCAGCTCGAGAAGCTGGACCTGTCCAGGGGCTGTCTGTCGGACACGGGCGCGCAGGTGCTCGCGGACAACGCGGCGGCCTTCAAGCACCTCAAGCACCTGGACGTGACGGAGAACACGCTCACCAAGGCCGGCGAGAAGCTGGTGGCGAAGCTGGCCGCGACGGTGGCGGCGGGCAGCCAGCGTGACTACGACGAGGAGTACCGTTACGCGGCGGTGGGCGAGTAGCGCCGCATGACGGCGGTGCCTCACTACATCCTCATCGGCAACGCGGAGAACCGGCGCGTCACGCTGTTCCAGGACGCGCTGGCCCGCCAGGGCCTTCCCCCCGCGAGGGTGGTGCCCTGGCGGGAGCTGGTGAAGCGCCCTGCCCTCCTCGCGGAGCTGCCCGACACGGACGCCCTCGTCCGCATCGACTCCGCGGGTGAGAGCTGGGAGGTGGAGAAGGCGCTGCTGAAGCGCGGGTATGACGCCGCGCGGGAGTACGGCGGTCAGGTGCTCGCGCCGGACGTCGTGGATGCGCTCGTCGAGGACCACGGGCGCATCCTCGCCCCGCGACAAGGACACCTGGGGTTCCTGCGAGTCCTCTCCGAATTGGAGGCGGTGTTCCGGGAGCGGCCTCGCTGGAGGGTGCTGCAGTCCACCGCGAGCATCGCGGACCTGTTCGACAAGCGCATCACCTCGCGGAGGTACGCGGCGCTCGGCGTACCCGTGCCGGAGCCCCTGGACGGGGTGACGGACGTGGAGTCGCTGCGCGAGCGGATGGACGAGGAGGACTGGCGCGAGGTGTTCGTGAAGGTGTCGTGCGGCTCGTCGGCGTCGTGTCTGGCCATCTTCCGCAGACACCGCGGGCGCGAGTCGCTGGTCACCACCATCGAGCAGGCGCCGACGGGTTGGTACAACTCACTGAAGGTGCGCCGAGTCACGGAGCCGGAGCGCGTGGAGGAGGTGCTGGACTTCCTGCTCCGCGAGGGCTCGCAGGTGGAGCGCTCGATTCCCAAGGCACGGTTGGACGGCGATTACTTCGACTGTCGGGTGCTGGCGGTGCGCGGAGAGCCCGCCTTCATGGTGGTGCGCCAGAGTCGAGGCCCCATCACCAACCTGCACCTGGGAGGCTGGCGAGGGGAGCCGGAGGTGCTGGAGGCAGCGGTGCCGCGCAACGAGTGGAAGGCGGCGATGGAGAGCTGCCGCGTGGTGGCGCGCGCCCATGACTGTCTTCACGTGGGCATCGACCTGATGTTCGAGGAGTACTTCTCCGGACACCGGGTGGTGGAAGCGAATGCCTTTGGAGACTTGCTGCCCAGCCTGCGCCGCGACGGCCTCTCTGTGTACGAGTGGGAGATTCGCGAAGCCTTGAAGACCGCCTGAGGCGCTGTGGCGCGGAAAATTACGCGACACCAGCAATACGAGATTAAACGGAAACTTGTCCCGGCCGCTCCCGACAAACAAGAAGTCGTTCCAACCTTGCTCGGGAGTCTCCCTTGATGTCGTTCCGCCTCCTCCTCGCCGCCGTCGTCCTGACGGTGTTGGTGCCCTTCCACGCGGGCGCGCAGACCCAGCTCGTCGTGTTTGGCGACAGCCTCAGTGACTACGGCAACAATGGCATCGCCACCAGCAGCCCCACCAGCAATCCCAGGAGCCAGATTACCGGTGTCTGGATAAAACAACTGGCGAACCAGCTCGCCCTTCCGCTCACGGCCTCCGATGACGGCGGGACGAACTACGCCCGGGGTGGCGCCGTCACCAGCGGCATGACGACGCAGGTCCGGAGCTATCTCACCGCGCATCCCACCGCTTCGGCCACCGCGCTCTACATCCTCTGGGGCGGCGGCAATGACATCAACTACCGGGCCCAGGCGAACCCCTTCGACGCCACGGGCCTCAGGAACACGGCCGCCACGGCCGTCTCCAACATCGAGTCCCAGATTCGCCTGCTCGCGCGGGCCGGCGCGAAGTACGTGCTCTGGGTCAACATGCCGCCGCTGCACAAGACGCCCGCCGCGCTGTCCATTCCGGGCGGCCTGGGCACCACCGTGCTCCAGCCACCCTCGCAGCACTTCAACACGCTGTGGGCCCAGTCCCTCGCCCGGCTCCGGACGGAGTTCCCCGGCCTCACGCTCGGTGGCATGGATGTGTATGCCCTCTTCCTGGACATCACCTCGCGCCCGGCCGCGTATGGGCTGACCAACGTGACGGGCACGGCCAAAGGCAAGGCGGTCAACCCGGACACGTACCTGTTCTGGGATGAAATCCACCCCACCAGCTACGCCCACGGAATCCTCGCGGACCACGCCTACGAGCTCATCGAGGACGCGACGTCCATCCTCGAGGAAGAAGCCCCGTGGGCCGTGCCCGCGTACTGACCTGAAGTCCGGGTGCCCCTCGCGAGCCTCAGTCGCAGCCCGTGGCGTCGCGAGAGGGCACCCAGTTGCAATCGAAGGTGTGCACCTCTCCCGTGGCACGACCGCGCCCAGGCGCCGAGTTGAGCATCGTGTTCCAGAACCGCGAGAGCACCGAGTTGAGCGAGTGGGTGGGACCTGTCGGCGGGTCATTGCTGTAGAGCTGCGCCCCGTGCACGTTCGGTTCGACGGAGCCATTGGCACGGAGCACGACAGGGTCACTCGGCGCGTAGAGCCACTTCATGCGCGACGAGGCGTTCCTGCCGGTGACTCCCATGGCCCGGTTCATGGTCTGCACCCACTCGGTACGCGCCGCGCGCTCCGCCGGGGTATTCGTCGTGGAGAGATACGGCAGCCCGGCGTTCGACATGTAGAGCTGGTCCTGGCGGTTCTGCCAGACGAGCGTGGGCAGGTCGAAGCCCCCTTCCGACACGGGCGCGGTGATGATGTCGTAGAGCACCGGACCGCTGATGCACTCGTGCGGAGGATGCACGGGGTCCCCCGGCGTCCGCGCGGCCACACAGGACGGAGTGAGCGAAGACTTCCAGATGCCCGTCAGTTGCCCGAAGGCCTCCAGGCCCGAGCCAATCCCCAGCACGGGATAGTCCGGGTGAGTCCAATCGAGCGGCACGTACCCGGACCCCGGAAAGACAAGCAGCCGTCCCGCCTTCGCGGCCTTGGGGAGCCGTCCCACCACGCGATGCGTGTTGTTGAACGCGCCAAAGCCTCCCGCCGAGCCACCCCTCCACAACACGCGCAGCGGCTTGTTGTCATCCAGGCCATATCGCTCGACGAGCACGGCGAGCATCGCCTCCACGTTGTGCGCCCCCGTGAAGCGCCAATCCCGCCGCGTCCCCTTGTAGGTGATGTCGGGCGCATCCAGGGCCGTGCCCGTCCACAAGTCACTGGAGCAGTAATGGCCAAGCACATCGATGGCGCCACTGAAGTCGTCGGGGCTCGCGGGAGCGCTCTCCCGCAGCGCCCTGTCGGCGGGCAGGTTCACCGACGACACCAGGTCGATGCCCCGATTGCCGCAGCCCCCCAGCGGACTCTCGCTGTCGAACGCGCAGAAGCCCCCGCCTTCGAGGCGCAGCACCCACTGCGTCGGCAGGGCTCCACCTGGGGGCACCGGAGGGAAGGTGACCTCCAGGACGAACTCGTCGCCCAGGTTGCACCGGGCATCCGTCCAGCGGGCGTCACGAAGCGCCGGGCGCACCGTCTCCGTCAACCGTCGCGCCGGATTGCCAGCACGAGTGCACGCGGTGACGTTGTAGCCATTGCCCGAGGGCCGACAGGTGGCCGTCCCTCCAGCCCAGGAGGACGCGAGCGACGAGCAGGATACCGAGGCTCCAGGCACACACGCCGTCGCCACGGCTTCGAGCGACGGGTCCGTGACGCCCACCTCGGAGCCGGGCGCATGGCGAGGTTCCGCCTCACCACAGGCGGTACAGGTCAGGACAACGGGGAGCAGCAGGAGAAGAGAGCGCATTCCCTCTCAACCCACGACACTCAAGAAAGTCGCGCAGGCCCCGTTTCGATTCCCGATGCGAGCCCCCACGTACCGCCCCAGGCACCGCATAGGGGAACGCGCCGAATCACGCGTCCCCCACAACGAAGGTCATCCCACTACGGCGTCGTGAGGATGCCCGTGAAGGCCGTGGCGTTGGCGACCGGGAAGTCGGTGCGCAGGGGGTGGCGCGAGAGGTCCAGGTCACCCTGACGGAAAGCCCGCACACTCATGATGTACGACGCGCCAGGGATGAGCACTCCTGGAGGCAGTGTGACGTGAGATTGGACGGTACGAATCCTTGCGCCGAAGGCCGCGACGGTGCGCGTCCCCGACACGAAGAGCCGCCGGATGGAGACTTCATGCGCGGACGGCGTGCCGACGGCGGGAGCGGACCAGCTCAGCGTCGGCGTGAGGGAGGTCAACGACTGGTCCACTGAGGCCACGGCACCATCGATGCTCAGTCTCCGCACAGGCGTGAGGAGCGGAGCCAGGGGCCGGCCCACGACCTTCCGCAGGGGATTCGTGTACGACAGGCCTCCGCTCTGTCGCGTGGGCACGGTTCCCCCGAGCGCGAAGGTGACGCTGACGGGATAGAAGACCGACGCGACCGCTGGCCACTCCGGCGGGAAGGGATTGCCATAGCGAAGCGGGAGCGCGGGCGAGCCTTCGTGGAGGTCCGCGTCGAGCAGGTCCGGGATGCTGGAGAAGAAGCCAGGACCCTTTCCAGCGGGCAGCACACTCACCAAGAGCGCCGGCTGTCGTCCGGGAGTTCGCTCGGCCCGAGGATGCACATCCGCGAGTGCGGGCGCGAAGGCCGCCTCGTGGAACTCGTAGGAGAGCTGCTCCGTCTGGGCAACCTCCGTGAAACTTCCCTGCAAGAGAGTGGTCTGCCCCTCCGGCGTGGTGAAGGGAGCCGGAATGAAGACCTCCGTCAGCGACCGGGAGTCTCCCGTGGCGGAGGCCGACAGGTGGGTCAGCATCGCGGAATCGCCCTGGGCCGCATCCACCAGCAGGTTCTGCGAAGACCAGGCGAGGTTGAACGAGGCCTGGGCCAGCTCCGTGTCGCCCGCAGTCGGCGGGCCCTCGTCGAAGCCCGAATGCAAGTCGATGACGACCATCCCCGCGTTGGCGGAGATGAGCTGGAGCATGTCCCCTGGAAGCCACGGGCGCATCGCCGCCACGTCGAACACCAAGGGCGTGGAGAGGTCAGGAGTCCGCTGGCTCACGCGCCCGAGCTTGTGCTCGCTCAGGTCGAGTCGGCGCTCGACACTGGAGAACCAGGGCAGTTCATCCCCGACGCGAAGGGTATACGTGACGCCAGCAGGGACACTCGGAACGACGAAGGTTCCATCCGAGGCGCCCGCACCAGGGTAATAGTCGAAGCTGCCATCAAGGCGTTGGACCCAGGCCTCGATGGGAACCGATGACAGGTCCACGGGGACCTTCTGTCTGCCTTCGGACGTGAAATGAATGAGATTGCGGTGCCCCCGGATACCCACCGCTTCGCTCGCCTCATTCGTCGAGGCGGGTGCGGCGGTGGAGAGCAGGAACAAACCGGTGGCCAGGAGTGGCGAGTAACGAAAGGGAGACATGCTGCTCCTCTACGTGCTCAGGCCGGCCCCTGAAGGCGTCATCGACGTCAGGGCCAGAATGCCCTGACGTGAGTCTTTACGCAAAGCCCTACCCCCGACTGGAGCCCGCCACCAGGGACGGGCTCCAGCCAGGAAGAGTCAGGGTCAGCCAGCGGGCGGCGTGTCCGACGCGCGCTTGCGTCGGCTGAACACCCGCTGGACGACGACGAAGAACAGCGGCACGAAGAAGATGCCCAGCAGCGTGCCGACAATCATGCCTCCGAGCACGCCGGTGCCAATGGCCCGCTGCGCGCCCGAGCCCGCGCCGGACGCAATCGCCAACGGCGTCACGCCGAAGCCGAACGCCAGCGACGTCATCAGGATGGGCCGCAGACGTGAGCGCACCGCCGTCAGCGTCGCCTCAATCAACTCCATGCCCTTGTCCAGGTTCTCCTTGGCGAACTCGACGATGAGGATGGCGTTCTTGCTGGAGAGTCCCACCGTCGTCAGCATGGCGACCTGGAAGTACACGTCGCGGTCCATTCCCCGCAGCGCGCTTCCCAGCACCGTCCCCAGGATTCCCAGCGGCGCCACCAGCAACACGGCCGTGGGAATCGTCCAGCTCTCATACATCGCCGCCAGGCACAGGAAGACCAGCAGCAAGGAGAGCGTGTAGAGCAGCGGCGTCTGAGCACCCGCCGCGCGCTCCTGGTACGACTGCCCCGCCCACTCCAGGCCGAAGCCGGGAGGCAGCTGGGAGACGAGCCGCTCGACCTCGGCCATCGCCACGCCGGAGCTCACGCCCGGAGCGGCCTCGCCGTTGATCTCCATCGCCGACACGCCGTTGAAGCGCTCCAGTCGCGGAGAGCCGGAGCCCCAGCGCGAGCTGGCGAAGGCGGTGAAGGGAACCATCTCGCCCTTCAGGTTGCGCACCGACCAGCGGTTGAAGTCCTCGGGCACCATGCGGAACGGCGCGTCGGACTGGACGAACACCCGCTTGACGCGCCCCCGGTCGATGAAGTCGTCGATGTACTGACCACCCCACGCCACCGAGAGCGTGTTGTTGATTTCAGCCGTCGCCAGCCCCAGCGCGGAGGCCTTCGCGACATCCACGTCGATGCGGAACTGCGGCGTGTCGTCCTGACCGTTGGGACGCACGTTCGCAAGCAACCCGTTCTGCGCCGCCGCGCCCAGGAACTGATTGCGCGCGGCCGTCAGCGCCTCGTGGCCCTGGCCGCCGTTGTCCTTGAGGTAGAAGACGAAGCCCGCCGAGTTGCCCAGCTCCGACACCGCGGGCGGCGGGAAGGCGAACGCGAGCGCGTCCTGGATCTGCGACAGCGCCCCCATGCCCTTGCCCGCCACGGCGTTGACGCCGAGCTCGGGCGACTTCCGCTGGGACCAGTCCTTGAGGTTGATGAACGCGATGCCGGAGTTCTGGCCGCTGCCGCCAAAGCTGAAGCCCTGCACGCTGAACAGCGCGGCGACCGCGTCCTTCTGGTCCTCGAGGAAGTGCCGCTCCACCCGCTCAATCACCTTCATGGTGCGCTCCTGCGTCGCGCCCACGGGAGTCTGCACCAGCGCGAACAGGAAGCCCTGGTCCTCGGAGGGAAGGAAGGAGCTTGGCAGCCGCAGGAACAGCGCCACCATCGCCGCCACCATCACCACGAAGACGAGCATGAAGCGTTTGGTCCGGGAGAGGATTCCACGCACCACCCGCTGGTACCCCGCGTTGCTCTTGTCGAACCCGCGATTGAACGCGCCGAAGAACCCCGTCTCCTTCACGTGGTGTCCCTTGGCAATCGGCTTGAGCAACGTCGCGCAGAGCGCCGGGGTGAGGACGATGGCCACCAGCACGGAGAGCACCATGGACGTCACGATGGTCACCGAGAACTGCCGGTAGATGACGCCCGTGGCCCCTCCGAGGAACGCCATGGGAATGAAGACCGCGGAGAGCACGACGCCAATGCCCACCAGCGCGCTGGTGATCTGGTCCATCGACTTGCGGGTGGCCTCCACGGGAGACAACCCCTCCTCGCTCATCAGTCGCTCGACGTTCTCGACGACGACGATGGCGTCATCGACGAGCAGGCCAATCGCGAGCACCATCGCGAACATCGTCAACATGTTCGCCGAATAGCCCAGCGCCGTGAGCACGCCGATGGTGCCCAAAAGGACGACGGGCACGGCAATCGTCGGAATCAGCGTCGCGCGGAAGTTCTGGAGGAACAGGTACATCACCAGGAACACCAGGAGGATGGCCTCGAGCAGGGTCGAGATGACTCCCATGATGGCCACGCGCACGAACGGGGTGGTGTCGAACGGAATCACCGCCTTCATGCCCTTGGGCAGCGTCGGCTCCAGGTCCTTCAGGGCCGCGGCGACGCCCTGAGCCGTGTCCAGCGCGTTGGCCCCGGCGGCCAGCGACACCGCGATTCCGGTGGCGGGCTTGCCGTTGTAGCGGCTGATGATGCTGTAGTTCTCCGACCCCAGCTCCACCCGGGCCACGTCTCCGAGCCGGAGCACGGAGCCGTCGGCGTTGCCTCGCACGATGATGTCGCGGAACTGCTCCGGCGTCTGGAGCCGGTCCTGCGCCGTCACCGTGGCGTTCAACTGCTGGCCCGGCACCGACGGCGTCCCACCGAGCTGCCCCACCACGACCTGCTGGTTCTGGGCCCGGATGGCGCCGATGACGTCGTTCGGAGTCAGCGCGTAGGTGTCCAGCTTGTTCGGGTCCAGCCAGATGCGCATCGCGTACATCGTGCCGAACACCTGGGTGTTGCCCACGCCGGGGACGCGCGCGATGGGGTCCACCAGGTTCGTGGCGACGAAGTCCTGGATGTCGTCGCCGCCCATGCTGCCGTCCTCGGAGACGAAGGCAATCACCTGCAGGAAGCCCGAGGCGGCCTTGCTCACCGCGATGCCCTGCTGCTGCACCGTCTGCGGCAACAGCGGAATCGCGAGCTGCAGCTTGTTCTGCACCTGCACCTGCGCGATGTCCGGGTCGGTGCCGTTCTTGAACGTCAGGGTGACGGTCGCCGTGCCGTTCGACTCGCTGGTCGCCGACATGTAGAGCAACCCATCGAGTCCCTTCAGGCTCTGCTCGATGACCTGCGTGACGGAGTCCTCGATGGCCTTCGCGGAGGCACCGGGATAGATGGCCGCCACCGTCACGGTGGGCGGCGCGATGACGGGGTACTGCGCGATGGGGAGCTGGGTGATGGAGAGCGCGCCCGCCATCATGATGATGATCGCCAGGACCCAGGCGAAGATCGGACGGTCAATGAAGAATCGTGCCATGTGAAGTTCCCTTCACTCCTGCGTCTTCGCGGGAACCAGGGGGTCTGCTTCCCCTGGCTTGGCGACGGCGGGTGGGGCTTCCGTCGCCTGGACGGGCATCCCCGGCTGGATCTTCTGGAGGCCTTCGACAATCACCCGGTCACCCTCGACCAGACCGCTGTCGACGAGCCACCGGTCCCCCACCGTCCTGCTGGCCTGGACGACGCGAGGCTCGACCTTGCCGTCCTTGCCCACCACCAGCGCGGAGGCGTTGCCCTTCGCGTCCCGGGCGATGCCCTGCTGGGGAACAAGGATGCCCTGCTGGCGCAGGCCGTTGCCGACGAGCGCGCGCACGTACATGCCGGGCAGCAGCGACTGGTCGGGGTTGGGCACCGTCACGCGCAGCGCGAAGCTGCCGGTCCCCGGGTCCACCGTCACGTCGGAGAAGGTCAGCGAACCGGGATGCTCGTAGCGACTGCCGTCCTCCAGGAGGAGCGTCACCGGCGTGCTGTCGGTGTTCTTGAGCGTCCCGGCATTCAGCTCCCTGCGCAGCCGCAGCAGCTCGCTGCTGGACTGGGTCAGGTCGACGTAGAGCGGGTCCAGCTGTTGAACCACGGCGAGCGCCGTGGGCTGGTTGGCGGTGACGAGCGCGCCCTGCGTGACGGACGACTTGCCGATGCGCCCGGAGATGGGTGAGGTGATGCGGGCGTAGCCCAGCGTCACGTTCGCCCGCTGCAGCGCGGCCTGCGCGGCCTTGACGTCCGCCTCCGCCTGTCCCAGCGCGGCCACGGCCTTCTCGTTGTCGGCCGGGGTGACGGCCTCCAGCTTCAGCAGCTCAGCCGAGCGCCTGGCCGTCAGGGCGGCCGAGGTCAAGGTCGCCTGGGCACGCTCCAGCGCGGCCTTCGCGCTGCCGTAATCCGCGCGGTAGGTCGCGTCGTCAAGCTCGTAGAGCGGCTGCCCCTGCTTCACTACACCGCCCTCCGTGAAGAGCCGGCGCAGAACCAGGCCGTTGACCTGGGGGCGGACCTCCGCCACGAGAAAGGCACTGGTGCGACCCGGCAGCTCCCGGGTGAGGAGCACGGATTCCGCCTTCAGCGTGACGACGGTGACTTGAGATGGCCCGTAGGCCTCTTGAGGAGGGGCGGCTTTCTGGCAGGCGGCCAGAAGCGCGGCGCCGGACGACAGACCAACGAGCGCCAGCCGAAGCGAGCGCGAGCGAGACCACATGACAACCTCGGGAGCGGGGATGAAAACAGGGCGCCAGCCTTCGGCGCGGCCCTTCCTCTACCGAATGCACGAGTTCCCGCCACCAAAACCGCATGAGCATCGGAGTGAAGCCTCCCGGCGGAAAATCGCTGGACACCTACGAAAGTGCCCCCGGTAGTCTGACAGGCGCGGGTTTTCCAGATTGGACCTTGAGCGCTGCTCCTTGAAATGGTGCGGCTCCCGCTCAAGGAGTCGCGATGCCGCGCAGCCCGTCCCCCTCTCGTCGGAAGCAACCTCGCCAGCAGCGGGCACAGGCCACCTGCGACGCCCTCCTCACGGCCACGGCCCGCATCCTCATTCGTGACGGCTGCGAGGCCCCGAGCACCAACCGGATTGCCCAGGAGGCGGGGTCAGCATCGGCTCGCTCTACCAGTACTATCCGAACAAGGAGGGGTTGGTGTTCGCGGTGCTGGCGCTCTGCCACGCCGCAGTGGGGGCCTTGGGAGAAGCGGGATTGGTCGGGCGCGTCCTGGATGCCCCTCCCGTGCAACTGGCCATCGCGGACGTGGACTGGAATCGCCTGGGTGCGGCGCTCGTGCCCTGGAGTGGGGCCCGGCGCCTCGTCGGACTGCTGGAGACAGCGGAGCAAATCCCCGGCAACGAGCCTGGCGCGCTCGCGGGAATGGACGAGGACACCCGACGCGGGCTCATCACCCAGGCCCTCTGTCGAATCGTGGCGAGGGTCATGCGCACCCAGGAAGGCGCCCTCAATCCCACCCAACCCCTCCGCGCGCGCGCAGGTGGCGCGGAATAGTTTTCAATAGCGAACAGCCAGTTCACATCCACACACAGAACTCCTGTAGCCATTCACGTCACAAGCCCTCCGCCCAAACCCTCTCACGCACTTCCCCTGTAGCGCTTCGCGCTACAAACTCCCCAGACAAAACACCACATCACACTGAATAAACCTGAGTCCTCTCAAACCCGGCCTTTCCTTCACGGACAATCCCCATACACTTCAGGTGCGACTTGCGTGACGACCTGTCACGCCTGCTCGCGCGGGGGTGCCAATGGACAGGGATATCCGTCGTAGGCCGGGCGCGGTGTCTTTCGTGCTCTGTCTGACTGGGATGTTGACTCTCTTCACAGGCTGCACTGACAAGACGAAGGCAGAGGAGCGCTCCGAACCGGAGCGCCAGGACAAAGCAAACCCAGGCGGAGCCGCCGAGGATCCAGAGGCCGAACTCCAGCGTCTGGAAGAACTGCCCGAGGCGGAGACAAAGGAAGTCACCAACACCTTCATCCAGCGGACGAAATCGCCCACCGACCTCGAGGAGAACCTGGCGATTCATACGCGACTGCCGGCTCCCGCCAACGACAACCTCAAGGACAGTTTGATTCGGGTGATGGGAACGAGGGAGAGCCCCGTGGTGCTCTTCCGTTCCGACTTCCTCGAAGAGATGGGGGTGATTGCCAGGTCGCCGGGTACCGACTTCTTCACCTCGCTGTCCGTGTTTGACGAGGACAGGGAGCTCTCGCTGCGCTTCGAGAACGAGGAGGCCCTTGCCAAGGGCGTGTTTGGAGAGACGAGCGAGGACACCGTCGTGTTCGAGGGGCTGTCGCCCACGAAGCGAATCAAGGGGGAGCTGTTCAACAAGGAGCTCTTCCTCCAAGGCGACACCGTGGCCGGCATGCTGTGCTCCCGGACGCCGAGGTCCTCCTGGGCGGCCTGGGAGAAGTCCCTGCTCATCACCGCCGAAGAGGTCGTCGCGGATCCATTCCGTACCTGGAACGCCTGCACCCACTGGGGCACTCCCGGTGGGGCGTGGACGTTCGCCCATCTGATGAGGCAGATGGCGACCAACTCGAGCATGTCGCCGGAGCAGTTCACCCTGCGCTGGCTGGAGACCTGGCTCAACGAGCAGGTCATCAACGGAGACAAGGTGGCGGCCCGTACCTTCATCTTCTCCAGGGTCATTGAGCCCTGGGCCACCGCCAGTAATGCTTCCGCGACCCTGGTGACGGATGCCACCGGACGCCTGCGCGTCCTCTTGAGCGGAGCGCTCAATCTGGACATGGCTCCCCTCTCGCTGCGAGCCATCGTCAACAGGACGGACATGGGCCGCACGACGAAGGGCAAGTCCGGTTATGGCGGCACCACCACCGCCGAGCCGGTGGACGCCGGAGAGCTGCGGTTCGTCTTCGCCGTTCAGATGGGCCTGGGCACGACCTGGTGCTCCGAGACGGAGTTCACCGTCATCATCGAGTACGGCGTGCCTATCAATGGCTGTGGCCCGGTGGTGTCATGGGCTCGGAGCTGGCTGGACCTCAGCTCGTTCACGTCATTCGATGAGAACTATCTCAGCGCGCTGGAGAAGCTGACGAAGCGGGTGGTCACGGCAAACGTGGCACCCAAGAAGGGCAACAAGAGCGCCCTCAACCAACTGCGCACCAACGAGGTCTCCCTCCAGCCTCGATATGGCGGATGGGAGCTGCGGGAGTTCACCCTCTCGATAGAGAGGCCGGCGAGCAACACCGACATCCCGGCGAACGGACCGCTGCGTCCCCACACGGTGGCCCAGAGTCCCGATGACGACGTCTACGACGCGAACAGCAGTCCGGAGGTCGACGACTACGTGCGCAACGTGGTGCTGCCTACCGTGCCCTTCGGCTCCGGGCCCGCTCCCGGCCAGTGCTCCTCGAACTACACCGTGCCCTACCGTTACCTGGGCCAGGACTTCCGGGGTGGCAACTCGCTGGTGCCTCCTGACTTCTGGCGCGCCGTGAGCATCAACCCCTGGGACTCCCGGGAGCTCTGCGCGCGGCATGACTTCTCGCTCAACACCTGCCAGGGCTGCCACAGCAAGGACACGGCGACCGACTTCACCCACGTGAAGCCCACGGGTGGCATTCCCGCCGCGCTCTCCAGGTTCCTCACGGGTGGCGGGCCCGGCTGGTTCCTCTCCGTCCGCGATACGCAGTTCCCTGGCAGTGGCTACAGGTGGCGCTTCGCCGACCTGGACCGCCGCTGGCGCCGTCTCAACGAGCTGGCGCTGTGCACCTCTTGCGGAAAGGGCGCCGTGTTCGAGTCCAAGATTCTGGAAGAGATTGCCCGAGTCGCGGGCGGCGTGCTGCCCATCGACCCCGTGGGTCCAGTCGAAGAAGAGCCGCCGTTCAAGGCCGGCCCCATCAAGGACAGTGAAACCGCCCGGGCCGTGTTCGAACTGAGAAAGAACTTCGTCACCGACTTCCGTGACGAGACGCTGGACACGATTCGTCCCGCGGAGTCCATCACCCACTGACGTGAGCGTTCAGGGCGGGCGAGCTTCGACTTCACGGGGCTCGCCCTCCTCTGACGCCAGGCGCATCCACCAGGAGCAGGCGCCGATGCTCGCCGGGGGCCGTGATAGCGTTTGTTCACGGAGCCGACCCCGGGAGTGCCCATGTGGAGGAGCTGGAGTCTGCTGTCAGGAGGTCCGCGAACCATGGCGCTGACCCTTGCTTGTGCCCTCCTGGCGGGCTGCGGTGAGGAAGACCTTGCCCCCTCGGTCCGGCAGATCACCCGACATGTGGTCGCGCCCACCTGCGAGGACATGACGTTCTCGTACTTCCCGATGGAGGAGCTGACCGACTACGTTCCCACGTGCTTCCCTCCGTACTTCTACCAGCACGAGGGGTACTTCCTGGCGTCCACCCGGCAGGCCGTGCCTCGGCTGGAAAAGACGTGTGGCGCATTCCGCATCCTGTTCCTGTTCTTCGACACCGAAGCGCACCGGGACCTCCTGCTCCAGAACCCCACCTTCTCCGAGCAGACGAAGTCGCAAATCCAGACGGATGTCCGGTCCGCGTTGTCATGGGTCGTGCTCGGCTATGGCCCTCAGCAGGTGTTCAGTCATCGCGCCAGCCCTCCCCCGGTCACCTTCCTCTACGACGTGAAGGTCTCGCTTCAGGGGAGCTCGTCCTCGCTGGCCGACGAAGAGACGGCGGACTTCAAGAACTACGACGCCATCGTGTTCCTGGAGGCGCTCCCGGGAGACGCCGCGGGCTCCGGAGTCCTGCGATGGCCGGTCAACCACCCCATCTTCAGGACGGATGAGCCGCTCGTGTTGCGAATCAATCCGCGCGCCCTGAGCGCGGGCCTCTTCTACAACGAGTTGTTCCGACGCAACGTGCCAGTCTACCTGGCCCAGTACCACGTGGGCCCTCCGACGTTCGTGGAGGAGAACGGCATCCTCTACAACCGGACACCCATCACCAATCCCCGCAATGGCAGGGTGCTGAGCGGAGAGGACTTCCGCGTTCTCTCTGACATGCTCAACGGCTGGCATGACGTGGATGCGGATGGCATCCCTGAATGCCAGGACACGGAGATTGACGCACGTCCCGACAACGTGGACGCGGACTGGGTCCCGGACCTGCTCGATCCGGAGCTGGACCAGGACAACGGGCCGTTCGTCTGGACACGAGAGTGACGGTCGACAACGCGCTTCCAGCCCGGCGCCTGGACTTGTAGGGTGTCTTCGCCATGCGGCGGCTTGGAGACCCAGCGGGTAGACGGTCCGTGGTGACACGGTCGGCTGCCTCTCCGGGGTACCCCCGGGGAATGATTTCGAGGAGCACAGCCCCACGCGAGGCACGGACTGCGGCGAGCCGCAGGTCAGGCCACGCCAGACGGGACAGGTGGGCACCAGCCGCTGCATGGCGCCCGAGTCGACGATGAGCACCTGGAACGTGGTGGCGAAGGCGCTCGCGTCAGCCTTCCTCGCGGGGCCCTGGACGACTTCGGGACTCACCGAACGCGGAGCCGAGGCCATCGGGGGTCGGACTCCATGGCTCTCGTCGCTCGTGCGGAGCACCCTCAGGTTCTTCCCTCGGCCCCCGCGTGCGCGGCTGGAGTTGCTCTCGGAACTGCTGGCCACACGTCCCGTGCTGCGCCGCGCGTGCCGGAATCCCCAGGCTCCCGTGACCATCCGCCGCTGGTTCACCGCCGCGCCGGAGATGGGTCGCCAGCCGTGGCCCGTTCCGCCGCTTCCGACCCAGGCCGAGCTCGCGGGCTGGATTGGGGTGACGGACGCACAGCTCGGGTGGCTGGCGGATTCACGCGGACTCGAGCGGACCTCGGCGCCGGGGCGTTGGCGGCGCTACCGCTACACGTGGATTCCGAAGCGAAGGGGTGGAGAGCGGCTCCTGGAGCAACCCGGTCTGGAGCTCGCGCGGCTTCAGCGCAAGGTGCTCCACGGCATCCTGGATGTCATTGCGCCACACGACGCCGCGCATGGGTTCGTCGCGGGACGAGGCGTCCGCGGTTTCGCCGAACCCCACGTGGGACAGGCGGTCGTCGTGCGCGTGGACCTGGAGGACTTCTTCCTCTCCGTGAAGCCGGCGCGTATCTGGGGGGTGTTCCGGGGGGCCGGGTATCCCGACGAGGTGGCCGCGACACTCGCGGGGCTCTGCACGAACCGGACACCGAGCGCGGTGAGGGAACAGGCGCGTCGGACAGCCGACGGAGAGGAGCTCACCGCACGCTGGCGCCTGGCGCGGAGGCTGGAGGCCAGACACCTCGCACAGGGGGCGCCCACGTCGCCTGCCCTCGCCAATCTCGCCGCATACCGGCTTGATGTTCGACTGTCGGCGCTCGCCGCTGCACTGGGGGCTCGCTACACGCGCTACGCCGATGACCTGGCGTTCTCTGGAGGCGAGGCCCTGGCGAGGAGCACCGGTCGATTGCTGCGATGCGTGGCGCGAATCGTGCGCGAGGAGGGCTTCACGGTGCACACCGCGAAGACTCGCGTGATGCGACGGGGGCGACAGCAACGACTGGCGGGTGTCGTGGTCAACGAGCGTCCCTCCGTGCCCAGGGTGGACTACGACCGGCTGAAGGCCATCCTGCATCTGTGCCGCACGCGCGGGCCCGCGAGCCAGAACACCGAGCGCCATCCTGAGTTCCGCGCGCACCTGCTGGGCCGGGTGGCCTGGGTCACGCACCTCCATCCCATCCGCGGGGCCAGGCTGCGCGCTCTCTTTGACCAGATTGCGTGGGAGTGAGGACGCTCACCCGTTTTTGACCCACGACAAAGCATTGGCAATGGCGCAGAGGGCGAATTGAGTGGGCGTGAGGGCGCTCACTCGTTTTGGTCCGCGACAGAGCGCTGGGAATGGCGCAGCGGGCAAATCAAGTGGGCGTGAGAGCCCTCACCTGCGCTGGTCCGCGACAGAGCGCTGGGAATGGCGCAGCGGGCAAATCAAGTGGGTGTGAGCCCTCACCTGCGCTGGCCCGCGACGGAGCACAGGGAATGGCGCAGCGGGCAAACATGGAGACTGACTCCGGAGCAGGTCGTCAGCGAACCTCGGGGTGATCCTGGATTCTCCCGGGGCTTTGCCCCGAGAATCGCGCGCATCGACGCTCTTGGGGCGTCGCCGTGCTCCCGGCGGTCCGCCATGGCCAATGCAGCGTCCCAGCTCACCGTCCCCTCTACTCGCGTGCCCCTGGCGCGACTGCGCGACTCCGCGAATCTCCTGGCATCGCTCGCTCCAGGCGCGCTCTTCGTCGTGGCCCTGGCGCTGGTGTCGAACCAGCCGCGCTTCTCTTGGCTCGCCCAGCCCCTTCGCTACCCGTGGGAGCTCTGGATGATTGCGCTCGCCGGGACGACCGCGACCATCGCTGGCGTGGCGGACTGGCGCTACCACCGCGTGGCACAACTTCGGGTCGGGCCCAATGAACACCGCGCGGAGTTCCTCGCCCTCGCTGGCGGCGGCTTCCCGCTGTTCCTGCTGATGTGCGCCGCATCTGTGGCACACCGCCCTCTCGTGTTCCTGCTCCCCGTGCTCGTCGTCCTCATGGGGACGGTGGTCCTCATCTGCTACGACGAGTTCGTCTTTCACCGTCGACGGTGCGACCGCTGGGAGTCCTTGCTGCATCGAACCCTGCTCCTCGGCCATGCGACGGCGTTTCTCGCCTGGGCGCACTTCTGCTTCGTTCGTGAGCATCTTCATGGCTGAGCACCCGCGCTCCCCATGGCGGCGAGGCCTCGAGCTGCTGACGCGCGCGGCCCATCTCTACGATGCTCCGGGCTCGACACTCGCCAATGAAGCTCGGAGCGCATGGCGCGGGGGTTTCGCCAGCAGCGCGACGTGGATGGCCCACGCGCTCGCCCAGGTCCGAGGGCGCCCCGTCCTCACCGCACTGCCTCATGCGGGCCGCTGGGGCGCGCTCAAGTATGGCTGCGCACTCCTCGCGGCCCTTTGTAGCTGGGGACTCGCCGTGGGACTCGGCCTGCCGCACGTCATCGGCCTGGGGCTGGCGGTGCTCGCGTTCTATGCCGCCGAGGTCCAGGGCCTCTTCCTGTTCCCCCTGCTGCTGGATGGCGTCGAGCACCCCTGGCGCAGCGGGCGCGCGTTGCTGCGCCGAGCCGGTGGCACCCTTCACGCGGTGGGCACGGTGCTCATGCTGGCCGGCGTCATGCTGCTCGGTGGGCTTGTCGGTCGCGGCTGGGTCCGCTGTTGGTGCCTAGGCTGTCTCGCGGTGGTGCACTGGTACGAGGACCTGCGAGCGTGAGTCTCGCGGAGCTGTGGAGTCGGGGACTCGCCCTCGCGGTGGACACCGTGCGCGTCAACTCCGTGGCGCTGGAGGTCCGTCAGGACGTCTCGCTCTGGCACAAGCAGCGCCGACTCGGCATGTACGCGGTGATTGCCGCCGGCAACGTCTTCCTGCGCCTGTCTCGCAGCCACATCCGGATGTTTTCCTCCGCGAAGGCCTGGCGCGATTGGGAGCTGTCCACCTTCGCGCTCCTCCACCCGAGCCGCGCCGCCGAGGCACGCGGCCCACGCGCCGTCGCCCTGGAGGCACTTCCGGGTGAGCGCCTCGACCTCCTGCTCACGCAGGGACGACTGACGACGCCCATGGTGGAGGCAGCCGCGCGTGAGCTGCACCGGGCCCATGGCCTGACGACGCCCAACAGCTCGCATCCGTGGTCCCACGGCGATGCCCACCTGAAGAACGTCCTTTATGACGAAGCGGGACAGCGCGCCTGGCTCATCGACTTCGAGACCGAGCACGACACACACCTCTCCGCCGACGAGCGCCATGCCGATGACCTGCTCGTCTTCCTGCTCGACTTGAGAGGACGCGCGACTCGGGAACAGGCCGTCTCCCTCACCGCGGCCTTTCTGCACGCCTACTCCGAGTCTGGCGTGTTCAGGGCCCTGCAAGCCCGCCTGCGGCCACCTCGCGGACTGGAGCGAGTCCTCTGGAAGAGCCGCTCACACCAGCTTCCGGAGGCTCAGCTCCTCGAATGGCTGGAGCACCTCCGCCACGAGTTGACGCGGCTGGAGGCCTCCTCACACCGTCCCCTCGCGACATGAGCGATTGTCGCGTCGGTGCGGCGACTGTCTTTGAGTCGCCCCGCCTGGGCCTCTTCAGGATTCACGGGAGGAGCTTCCGCTCCTCACGCAGGGGCACGTCCTGCCTCCGCCACAGCGGCTTCACCGGCACACGCTCCAGAATCCCAGAGCCGAAGACCCGGTCCAGCTCCAGGTAGTCCATGTGCACGTAGCCGATGTGACACCCGCACGTCGCCTTCGCGCACGCGCGCGGACGCAGCGCCTGGTCGAAGTCCGGCGCGTAGATGTTCCCAATCGGCTCGTCGATGAAGTGACACCGGCGCGCCGTGCCCTCTCCATCCACGGAGATGACCGACTCACCGCCCCTGCACGCACGTCCCAGGCTGGGATGCCTCACATTGTTCACCGGGAACAGCGGGTCCACGGCCGTGAAGCGCGCGATGTCTTCGGACGTGTACGGCTCCTCCTGCCCGTCCTTCACCGCGTTGATCCACAGGTACGTGTCGTCAGACAGCTCGCGGCGCAAGGCCTCCGCCTCCTCCGCGAAGCGCAGGAATCCCACCATGCCCGCGCTGTGCCGCACCCCCAGCGCCGTCAGCGTCTCGCACTGCGCCACGAAGCGACGGCGCTTCATCCACTCCGGATGATACGTCGCCCAGATGCCCAGCTTCTCCGCGCGGCAGTCCTTCACCCAGTCCAGCTTGCACGACAGGTTCGTCTGCGCCGCCACCCGCTCCACGTGCGGCAGATGCGTCAGCCGCGCCAGCGCCTGCTGATACCAGGGCCAGATGAGCGCCTCACCCCACGGCGTGAAGAACACCGACACCGTGTCCCCCGTGCGCGCCTCCACCCACGCCAGGAATCGCTCCAGGTCCGCCCGGTCCTTCTCCAGCTCCTCGTCCGTGTGCTTCCACTTGCCGAAAGGGCAGTACTCGCAGCCGTAGTTGCAGCTCGACAGCGGACCTCGATAGAGCACGGTGAGCTTCATCGCCAGGCGTACTCCTGTGACAGCTCACGCACCCCCGCCGAGTGCAGCCAGGGGCCAATCAGGTCCGAGCGCTCCACTCCCGCGGCCGTGAGCCGCAGCGCCGTCTCGTCCCGCCTCGCCAGCCCGTGCACCTCCAGCTCCAGCAGCTCCGGGAAATCCTCCAGCACCTCGGTGCAGAACTGCTCGCGGTACGTCGCGAAGTCCACGCCCTCCGCCAGCAGCGACAGCAGCATGTACCGACGCCGCCGCTCCTCGCCGTCCAGCCGGAAGCCGTACCCGACCTCGCCAAAGGACTCCGACGTGCGCGCGCTGTACGACGCGATGATGGAGCGCACCTCGCGCGAGCCCACGGCGTACTCCGACGAGTAGTGCACCTGTCCCGTGTACGAGCGCGCCCCGCACCCCAGCCCCACCATGCCGTCCTCCTGGCAGCGGTACACCGGGCCTCCCGCGTCCGGCGCGTGACGCGCGCGGAACATCCGCATGGACACCTGCGTGTAGCCCTGGGACAGGAGGAACTCGCGGCCCGCGCGATACAGCGCGATGCGCAGGTCATCCCACGCGCGCGCCTTCTTCCCCAGGAAGGTGAGCGGGCGCACGTAGAGCGGATAGAGATACACCTCCTCCGGCGTGAAGCGCAGCGCCTGCTGGATGGAGTACAGGAACGTCTCCACCGTCTGCCCTTCCATGCCGTAGATGAGGTCCAGGTTCAGCGTCGGGAAGCCCGTGGAGCGGATGAGGTCCAGCGCCGCCTCCACCTGCGCCGTCTGCTGGGGCCGCTTCACCGCGGCCACCTCCGCCTCGATGAAGCTCTGCACGCCGATGCTCACCCGGTCCGTGCCGCGCGAGCGCAGCGCCTTGAGCTTCTCCGCGTCCACCGTCTCCGGAGACACCTCCACCGAAACGGGGATGTGGTGCGGGTCCGCGCCCAGCACCTTCTCCGCCAGGTCGAACACGCGATGCAGCCCCGCCACGTCGAGCAGCGTCGGCGTGCCCCCTCCCACCGCGAGCCGCGCGAAGCTCGCCGTGCCCAGCGCCGCCTTCACCCGGTGCGCCTCGCGCTCCAGCGCCCCGAGGTAGCCCTCCACCACGTCCTGCTTCGGCCCCGCCGCCGTGAAGAGATTGCAGAAGCCACAGCGCATCTCGCAGAACGGGACGTGGAAGTAGAGGAACAGGGCGTCCCGCCGCTCCTCGGCCCACACCGACTCCAGCGAGAGCGCCGGCGTGAAGGGCCGGTAGGCCGTCTTGTGCGGGTAGCCATAGAGGTACGCCACGTACGGCGTCTCCCCCAGCATCTGCTCCAGGCGCGTCATGGTGAGGACTCTCACGACAGGGTGAACTCGGCGTAGGGCACCGTCCAGACGACGGGGTGGCCCACGCGATGACCGTTATAACCGTCCTCGCCGTACGCCGTGCCGTGGTCCGAGCAGACGATGCAGAAAGCCGGTCCCCGGCGCCGCAAGGCGGCGAAAAGGGGTGGAAGCTGACTGTCCACGTATTCCAGGGCTGCCGCGTGGGACGCGACGGAATCCTCGGTGGCCCCCGGCAGGTAGTGGCGGTTGGGCTGGTGCAGCGCGGAGACGTTGATGAAGAGGAACACGCGCTGCTCCCGAGGCACGGCCCCCAGGCGCTGGACGGCCAGGCCCACCTGGTGCTCGGTGGAGCGAGGCTCGCGCACCCCCAGCTCCGGACTCCAGTGGCTCTCCGCGAAGAGGCCTGGCAGCACGCTGCCCAGGGGGTTGAGCTTGTTGAAGAAGCCCACGCCGCCAATGCACACGGTGTGGTAGCCGCGCGCCGCCAGGCCCGTGACGAGGTCCGGCGCGTCCAGCACGCAGGTGCCCTGCCCCGTCGTCTCGCTGCCCTCGAAGCGCATGGAGAACAGCCTCGAGTGCCGGCCCGGGCGCGCGGGGGTGGGCAGGAAGCCTGCGAAGAAGGCGTGGTGCGCGGCGTAGGTGAAGCTCGCGGGCGAGTGGCGCTCCTCCCACTGACCTCCCGGCATCAGCGCGGCCAGATTCGGGATGCGCCCCGCCGCGGCCAGCTCGGTCGCCACGTCGTGGCGCAAGGTGTCCAGGGTGAGGAAGAGCAGGTCGTGCGAGCCGACCACCGTGTTCATGTCCATCTGGCAATCACTTCCGCGACGGACTCGTGTCGCGAGGTGATGCGCTCCACCGTGAAGGTCGGCGGCCGCAGCGCGGCGGGCCACTCCCGCCCATGGGAGACCCAGCATGTGGCGAAGCCCAGCTGCGTCGCGCCGACGATGTCCCGCACCGGGTCATCGCCGATGTGGAGGACCTCGAAGGGCTCGCGATTCACGTGCTTCAGCGCGGCCTTGAAGATGGCCGGGTCCGGCTTCTCCACGCCCACCTCGCTCGAATAGAAGCCCTCCGGCACGGAGTGGTAGAGGCCCGCGGTGAGCAGCTTCCTGCGCTGCGTTCCCGAGAAGCCGTTGGAGACCACCTCGACGGGCTGCCGCCGCGCCAGCGTGTCGAGCCACGCCGCCAGCTTCGGGTCGCCGACCACGAAGTCCGACAGCTTCGACTGGAAGTCCAACCAGAACTCCTTCGCCTTCATCCCCGTGGGGAACGCGTCAACCACGTCGGCGCAGAAGGCCTCCCTGTCGCGCCCTCCCTGCTCGTCGAACTTCTGGAGGGTGGCCAGTGCCTCGGCCCGACGGTGCTCGGGAAACACGTCGGGGAACCGGACCATGAAGTCCTCGAAGTAGCGCACGAAGGCGGACTCGCGGTCGACCAGGGTGTTGTCCACGTCGAAGAAGATGGCCTTCGGCCGCGCCGGCCCGTACTTGCCGAACGCGCGCGGCTTGCTCATCCACTTCTTGTCTTCGTACAGGTGGCGATATCGCTGATACCGTTCCATGGGGACCCTCGTCGCGATGCGCTCGAATGCCGTGGCTCAGCCCGCGACGAGCGCGGCGTCGTACTCCTGCAGCGCTCGGAGGACCTCTTCCCGCGAGTCCGTCAGCAGCAGGTGCCGCGCGTAGTCCTGTCCCTGCGCGAGCTGCGCCAGCAGCGGATAGACGGGGCGCGTCTGCGTCCAGAACTCACGGCCCAGGAAGATCATCGGGCTGATGACGCCCACGCTGTTGTAGTGGTTCTGGCAGGCGTCCTGGAAGATCTCCTGGATGGTGCCAGCGCTGCCGGGCGCGTACACGATGCCGCCCCGGGCGATGGTCAGCAGCCCGTCCTCTCGCACGCTGTTCGCGAAGTACTTGGCGATGTGCGTGGCGAAGGGGTTGGGCGGCTCGTGGCCGTAGTGCCAGGTGGGGATGCCCAGGCTGGAGCACGCGAAGACGTCCTTGGGCTCCAGCGGGAAGGCGGCGCGCACGTCGAAGGCCCGCGCGAGCCACTCGCGGTCCGTGTAGCTGGGGGCCTGGGCGAGGATGGCGAGCGCGGCGTCCAGCTCCGACTCCGGACGCACGGCGAACCAGGCGCCCAGGTGCGTGGCCTCCATCGCGCCCGGGCCTCCACCGCTGACGAGGAAGAAGCCCGCGCGCGTCAGCTCCCGCGCCAGCGTCGCCACCTCGCGGTAGTCGGACTTGCCGCGCTTCATGGAGTGTCCCCCCATGATGGCCACCACCTTGCGGGGCGGCCCCGACACGGCGAGCAGGTCCTCCATCGCATCCGTGACGGCGTGGTCATGCAGGCGCTGCGCGAGCGTCTCCAGCAGCGTGGGCGGCGTGCCCCGGCCGTGCGATTCCCAGTGCCGGTAGATGCGCGCGTCGAGCGTGTCCGCGTACGTCTCCGGCCTCGTCGGGTCGAAGCCCGCGTACAGCTCCTCCGGCGAGTACAGGCCCCCCCGGTATGGTTGATACGGCACCCCGGAGATGGGCGGGAAGACGAGGGCCCCATGCGCGAGCGCGGCCTGGAGCGCGTCCTTCTCCAGCTCACAGCCCAGGAACACCGTTCCGTCGAGCGGGGCGGTGCTCAGCTCACGTGTGTAGCCTCGCAGGTCCAACCCCTGGATGACGACGTTGACCAGGGGGCGCGCGTCGCGAAGGTGCCGCTCGAAGGCCTCGGGAGTCTCTAGCTCAATCACCCGCGAAGGATTCCATGCCTCGGGCCCTACTAGAAGAGGACAACCATGGTGCCGAGCGGCATCCGGTCATACAGCGCCGTGATATCGCGGGGGTGGAACACGACACAGCCCCAGGACAGCCGGCCGCCGCTCGCCTCCAGCGACCATTCACCCACCCACCCGTGAAAGCCGATGCCGCTGCCCAGCCGCGTCGTCGCATCCGTCGCCTCACGGGCCTCCCAGGCGCGGGCGATGCGCTCGCGCGTCTTCTGCGTGAGCCAGCCCTGCTTCACCCCCCGGCTCGCGTCCCAGGGGTTGGGGTAGTTCACCCGCAGCCAGTGGCCGCCGTAGTACGCGGCGTAGGGCCCGGGAATCTCCCCGCGCACCGTCTGCACGATGAAGTACATGCCCACGGGCGTGCGGTTGTCGCCCCGCTGCTCCTTGGGCCCCGCCTCCTGGCCGAAGCCCACCTCCACCCGCGCCCGCTCCACGCCCCGCTCGTACAGGCGGAGCTGATTCAGCGCGTGGGAGATGAGCACCAGCACCGGCTCGCTCGCGGGCTGGGGCAGGCGGGCGTGCGCGGCGGTGAAGCGGCGGGCCTCCGCGACGGACAGCGCGCGGTCGGTGTGCAGCACGACTCCGAGCCGCTCGGACGTCCCCACCTGACCGAGCACCTGGCCCCTGGTCACGAGCGCACCGGGACGCAGCGCCACACCACTCAGCCCGGAGTACTCCGAGCGGGCGCGCAAGAGCTCGTGGTTCTCGTGGTACAGGTGCTCCAGCGTGACGCTGTCACCTCGCGCGCCCACCGCCACCACGCGGCCCCGGGCCAGCGCGCGCACGTCGCTTCCAGGCCTGGCCCGCGTGATATCCGGCCAGGGCGCGAAGCCCTCCGCCACCGCGTGCGCGGGACGCAGCCAGGCCTCGAAGACATCCGGCGGCGTGGAAGCGAGGGCGACCTGGGCGGACAGCACCCAGGCGAGGCACAGCAGCGGCAACCCGGAGCGCGGCGCGAAGGAAGTCACTCGCGCTGGACACTCGGCGCACGAGGACCGTTCCGTCAACTCCCGCGTTTCTCGCCAGGGAGGAGAGGGGCTCCGAGCAGGCAGCACCGCGCCATCGCTCGTCCCGACTCGACGGCAGGAACCTCCGGATTGGTGAGCCGCCCCTAAAAGCGGGCTCCTGGAGTCCTCGCGCGGGGAGGCGCTCTCCGACTCACGTTCTCTAGCGCCGGGCCTCCAGGGCGCGCAGCGCGGCCTGGGCCTGGAGCAGCTCCGGACGCGCGTTGGCGGCGGCGGCGTCCTGGGCGGCGAGTTGGAGCTGCCGCGCCGCCTCCTCACGCTCGCCCAGGCGCAGGTGGGCTCGCCCCAGGGCACAGCGCAAGAGTGACTTCAGCTTCCGGTCCCCGAGCATCCCCGCGAGTTGGAGGCCCCGCACCGCGTCCTCCTTCGCCAGCTCGGGCGCGTCCGCCTGGCTGTGCAGCAGCGCGAGCCCGTGGTGCGTGTACGCCATGCCGCCCCGGTCTCCCATGCGCGCCTTCAAGTCCAGCGCGAGCTGGAAGTAGTGCACCGCCCGCTCCCTGTCTCCCGCGCGCGCGTACGCATCCCCCAGGTTGAACAGGGCCGTGGAGTGCTCCCACGTGTCCCCCGCGCGCTCCGTCCAGCGCAGCACCGCCGCGTACTCCACCGTCGCCTGTCCCGGCCGCCCCTGCCCCATCAGCAACGTCCCCATGGCCCGGTGCAGCGCGGCCTCCACGCTCGCCCGGCCCGGCTCCTCCTGGTACGGCGCCTGGAGCAGCCGCCCTCGCGCCACCGCCAGCCGCGCCTCCGCCTCCTCGAACCGTCCCAGCCAGCACAGCGCGAGCGCGCACAGCGCATCCAGCGAGGACCCGCAGAGCAGCGCCTCCCGCGAGGCCTCGAACTCACCCACCGACTGGCTCAGCTCCACCACTTCCTCGTAGCGCTCCAGAGACAGCACCACGGCGGCCAGCTTGCGAAGACACTGGAGCCGCGCGGGCGTCGCCTGCACGGCGCGCGGGTCCTCGAGCGACAGCGCGATGCGCCAGGCGGACTCGGCCTCCGCTCGCTCCCCCGCCAGCCGATGCGCGTCTCCCATGCGCTCCCACAGCACGCGAGACCACTGTCGCGCGGCCTCCAGCGACAGCGAGCCGGCGACCTCCAGCGCGACGCGGTACACCGTGAGCGCCGCCACCGGCTCCAGCGCCGCCAGGCTCCACCCGGCGACCTCCAGCAGGTGCGGCAGTGCCCGCTGTGGCACCTTCGCCGCGCGCCAGTGACGCACCAGCTCCGCGCAGGCGCGACGCCGAGCCTCCTCGGGCAGGGCCTCGTACGCCTCCGCCGCCCGCCGATGCAGGCCCAGCGCTTCCGCGTCCGAGGGCACCGCTTCACGCGGCACCGGCGCACGAGTCCCCATCACGTAGCGCCCGCCCGAGACGGCCTTCAACCAGCCCCCCGCCTCCAGCCAGGCGAGGGACGACAGCCCACCGACGAGCGCCCCCAGCACGGGCCGGGGGAAGGAGGGCCCCAGCACCGCGCTCACCCGCAGCGCCTCTCGCCGCGTGGGCGACAGGGCCTCGAGGCGCGCGGCCAGGACCGCTGTCCCCGACTCGGGCAGGGGCGCTCCCGGGTGCTCTTCGTGGAACGCCATCGCATGCAGCAGGTGCAGCGGGTGGCCCGCGCCCACGCGCAGCAGCGCCTCCCTGGGCCAGCCCGGGCGCAGGCGGGTGGCGACCAGCGCCGCGGCATCCTCCGGATTGAGCAGCCCCACCTCCAGCCCCTCCGCCGTCGGTGGCGCGAGCGCCGGCCCCTCCGCGCGCTCCAGGACGAGCACGAGCACCGGCGCGTGCGCCAACCGCGAGACGAGGACCTCGACGAAGGCCCGGCTGAGCGGGTCCGCGTGCTGCCAGTCCTCCAGGATGAGGATGCGCGGCCCCCGGTGCGGCAGCAGCGCGTGGCAGAGCGCGTCGAACAGCGCCAGGCTCTCGGCGGAGAGGCTCGCGGGGATGCCCTGCCACTCGCGCCCCTCCAGGAAGTGGGCGACGCGCTCCGCCTCCGCGCTCGACATCCGCCCCACGCCCGCCACGGGCCGCAGCCCCCGCGTGGCCTCCAGCAGCTCCAGCAGGGGCCCCGCCGGAGTCCCGGGCAGCGCCAGTCCACTGCCCTCCCAGACCTCGAAGCGATTGGCGGCCAGCGACTCCACCAGCGCGTCCTTCAGTCGCGACTTGCCCATCCCCTCCGGGCCCACCAGCCACACGGCGCGCCCCAGCCCTCTCCGGGCCTCCTCCGCGCACCACTTCAGCCGCTCCAAGAGCGCCGTCCGCCCGACGAGCGGCGGCTGACACGACCCCGTCTCCCACCGACGCACCCCTTCAGTCAGGGGCCTCCGGAGGGGCGCGCGCGGGCACGTGGACAAGCCAGGGGAAAGCCGAGTCCCACAGGCCAGACACACGCCCGAAGACAAGGTCATGAGCACCTCCAGAGCCCGAACCTCTAACGCTCCCGCGCGGCGGAGCCCCTCGCGCCCGGGGGTGGTGTGTGTGTATTGAATTCGCCTGTGGGCCTGCCCTCCAGGCCACCGCATGCCTCCTCGGCCCCGCTCACGGTGCGCTCAGGCCCTCACCGTCCGCCTCAATCCGCCACCAATGACAGACGTTTCCAATCCCACCGCCTGAACCCCCACCCGGAGTATGTCCTGCCCCTTTTCTTGGAGGGCAGGCAGGCATGTCGAGAAGTGTTGAATACGAAATAAAAGTGGTCGATGGTTGTCTCCGTCGCAACGCGGCGAACCCCCGCCGTGACCTTGGAGAAGCCCCCTAGCTGAAACCAGATACCGGCCCGTCGGGAGATGGCCGCCGGACACACTCCCCGTCTGTCTGTTTTTGAATCCCCAGAGGTCCCTACATGAAGAAGTCTCTTCTGCTGGCTGGCGCATTGCTCGGCCTGGGTGTCACCGCGTGCGGTCCCCAGGACGACGTCACGGAGCTGGGCGAGGCCCCCGCGGGGCTCGAGGCCACGGCCTTCGCCACGTCAGCCTCCGCCGCCGCGCTGACTGCCACGGGCTGCAACCAGCTCACGGCCGCGTCCGTCATCGCCAAGGGTCATGACGGCAACGTGCCGGCCAACACGATGGACGACAGCCTGTCCACCCGCTGGAGCTACCTCGGCAAGGGCGGCTGGATTGACTACGACCTGGGCACCACCAAGTCCATCTCGGGCGTCACCATCGCATGGCACGAAGGCACCACGCGGGCGAACACCTTCACGGTGTCCGTCTCGCCGGATGGCTACACGTACACGCAGATCTACAGCGGCACGAGCAGCAGGTCGTCCTCCGCGGAGACGTACTCCTTCACGGCCACCTCCGCGCGCCGCGTTCGCATCACCTTCCAGGGCAACAGCATCAACGACTGGGCCTCCATCGCCGAGGCGCGCGCCTGCGCCACCACGGTGACGACGCCTCCTCCGACGACGCCCCCCACGGGCAACAGCGTGGTGTGGGTGGGTGACTTCGAGACGAACAACATCAGCCAGTGGACGCGCGCGCAGATGGTGAGCGCGGACCGGCTGGCGATGGTGTCCTCGCCGAAGCGCCAGGGCAGCTACGCGCTCAAGGCCACGGTGAAGCGGGGCGATGACCCCATCAACTCCAGCGGCAACCGCAACGAGCTGGTGCGGATGACGCGCGAGCCGTCGGGCTCCGAGTACTACTACCGCTGGAGCACGATGTTCGACTCCACGTTCCCCAATGTGAATACGTGGCAGCTCTTCACCCAGTGGCACCAGGAGAGCGACACCGTGGGCGGCTCGCCGCCGGTGGAGTTCTACGTCTACGGCAACGAGGTCCGCCTCAACATCGGCGGCAACCCGGGCACCATCGTCTGGCGCGCCCCGCTGACGCGCGGCAAGTGGATGGACTTCATCTTCCACGTGCGCTGGTCGGCGGACTCGAAGGTGGGCTTCGTGGAGCTGTACCTCGACGGCAAGCTGGTGATGCCCAAGCGCTACATCGCCACCCAGTACTCCGGCCAGGTCAACTACCTGAAGATTGGCCTGTACCGGAACGACACGATTACGCAGACGGGCATCGTCTACCACGACGGATGGGTGATGGCCCGGAAGCTCGAGGACGTGCTGAACCCCACGGCGGTCATCAAGGCCCCGTAGCGCGCCCACGGTTGTACGGCACCCCACACCGTGCCCTCTCCCGGGCCGAGGTCGCGTCCCCACGCGGTCTCGGCCCGGAGTAGTTTCCGGACATGCCCAACAGCCTGCGGGTCGTCCAGGTCCACATCCACGTCAAGCCGGAGCACGTGGATGCCTTTCGCGAAGCCACCGTGGTCAACGCGCGGGAGAGCGCGAAGGAGCCCGGCATCGCCCGCTTCGACTTCCTCCAGGACTCCGAGGACCCGACGCGCTTCGTGCTCGTGGAGGTCTACCGGACGGCCCAGGCGCCCGCGGAGCACAAGGAGACGGCCCACTACCTCACCTGGCGCGACACCGTGGCGCCGATGATGGCGGAGCCGCGCACCAGCCAGAAGTACGTCAACCTGTTCCCCGAAGACGCCGGGTGGTGACGTGAGTCCCACCGCCTTCGAGTTCGCCACCGCGACGCGCATCGTCTTCGGACCGGGTCGGCTCGCCGAGGCCCCGGAGCTGGTGCGCGGGCTCGGCGGTCAGCGCGTGCTGCTCGTCACCGGGAAGACGCCCGCGCGCGCCGGCGCCCTGCGCGAGTCACTGGAGGCGCTCGGCCTGACCGTCACGGGGTTCCGCGTGGAGGGAGAGCCCACGGTGGACCTGGTGCGCCAGGGCCTGGGCCTGCTCGCCCAGGAGCGCTGTGACGTGGTGGTGGCGATGGGCGGCGGGAGCGCGCTCGACGCGGGCAAGGCGTTGGCGGCGCTGGCGACGCAGGGTGGAGACCCGCTCGACTACCTGGAGGTCATCGGACGCGGCCAGCCGCTCACCCGCGCGTCGCTGCCCTTCGTGGCCATTCCCACCACCGCGGGCACCGGCTCGGAGGTGACGCGCAACGCGGTGCTGGGCTCGAAGGAGGCCCAGGTGAAGGCCAGCCTGCGCGGGCCGAAGCTGCTGCCGGCCGTGGCGCTCGTGGACCCGGACCTGCTCATCGGCGCACCCGCCTCCGTGCTCGCCGCGAGCGGCATGGATGCGCTGTCTCAGCTCATAGAGCCCTTCCTCTCCGCACGCGCCAATCCCCTCACCGACGCCCTGGCGCGCGAGGGCCTGCGCCGCTCCGCGCGCTCGCTGCGTCGGGCCGTCCTGGAGGGGCCTGACGCGGAGGCTCGCGAGGACCTGGCGCTGGCCAGCCTCTTAGGCGGACTGTGCCTGGCGAACTCCGGGCTCGGCGCGGTGCACGGCTTCGCGGCGCCGGTGGGTGGCATGTTCGACGCGCCCCATGGCGCCGTGTGCGCGGCCCTGTTGTCCGCGGTGCTCGACGTCAACCTGAGGGCCCTGCGTGCGCGCGCGCCGGAGCACCCGTCCCTGCCCCGCTTCCGGGAGCTGGCCGTCCTGCTCACCGGCCGCGCCGAGGCCCGTGAGGAAGAAGCCCTGTCGTGGGTGGAGGCCTTGCGCGCGGACCTGCGCATTCCCGGCCTCGCCACCTACGGACTCACGCCCGCGCGGCTGCCCGAGCTGGTGACGAAGGCCCGCGCCGCGAGCAGCATGAAGGCCAATCCCCTGACACTCACCGACGCCGAACTGGCGGAGATCGCCACCCGGGCGCTATAGCCAGCCACACTGCCCCCCGCTGTCGAGGAGTGCCCATGGAAGACATCGAGCTGCCGACCCGTGAGGGAACGATGGACGCGAAGCTGTTCCAGCCGGAGGGACGCGGCCCGTGGCCCGCGGTCATCCTGCTGACTGACGCGATGGGCATCCGGCCCGCCTTCGAGCACATGGCCCAGCGGCTCGCGGACGGCGGCTATGTCGTCCTGCTGCCCAACGTCTTCTATCGCGAGGGCCGCGCCGGAAACCTGGCCCTGCAGGGCTCGTTCGCGGACGAGGCGTTCCGCAAGCACATCTTCGCCCTCATCGCGACGCTGACGCCTCAGCGCGTGCGCGATGACGGCGCCGCCGAGCTCGACTTCCTCGCGCAGCTCCCTCAGGTGAAGGGCCCCAAGGTCGGCGTGGCCGGCTATTGCATGAGTGGCTCCATGGCCGTGCGTATGGCCGCGGACTTCCCGGACACCGTCGCCGCGGCGGTATCCAACCATGGAGGCAAGCTGGCGACGGACTCCCCGGACAGCGCCCACCTGCGCGTCGGCGATGTTCGCGGCGAGCTCGTGTTCGGCCACGCGGACCAGGACGGCTCCATGCCGGCCGACGCCATCCTCCGCCTGGAGACGGCGCTGAAAACCGCCGGTGTCCGGCACCAGTCCCACCTCCATGTCGGCGCGCGCCATGGCTATGCGGTGGAAGGCTCTGGCGCCTACGACAAGGACGCCGCCGAGCAGCACTGGCGCGAGCTGTTCGACGTGTTCGGCCGCACCCTCTCGGCATGAGCGGGTGAGGCAGCCCCCCTTGCCAGCGGAAGCGGCTGGCGTTATTCGTAGGGACATGGTGCTCGTCGTCAGTGCTCGTCGATTTAGCCGCCCCCCGGCTCCCTTTGGGTGTCGGGAGGCCGTGCCGCACTGAGCGCACGAACCTCTCGTTGGTGAAACGCCGTCAGGCGCGACGCCCACCCGGAGCCGCCGGGGGGGGTATCCGAGGCCGGCGGCGCCAGGCGGACTTCTCGCTCGGCGTGCCGGAGCCCCTGCGTTTCCACCGCTTCCGAGAGGTTTCCATGTCGTCCCCTTCCGTCTCCATCCTCAGCGCCGAGGAGCTTCGGCGCGCGCTGTCCGTTCGTGATTTGACCGACCCCGCGTCCGGCCCCCATGCCCTGCAGCAACTGGTGGCCTCCGCGCTGGATGCTCTCCGCTCCGCCTGGGGCTGTGACGTCCTCCTCCACCGACAAAGTCCCGTCGTCTCCATCGCCGACAACTACGACCGGCTCCACTACCCACCGGGCGGCGTGGCCCGCGACGCGCGCTACACCCGGTACGTCTGCGACACGGCGCTGTTGCGCTCGCAGACCTCCGCCATGATTCCGGCGGTGCTGCGCAAGCTGGCCGCGGCGCCACCGGAGGACGTGCTGCTGGCGTGTCCGGGCCTCGTCTACCGCCGCGACTGCATCGACCGGCTGCACACCGGCGAGCCGCACCAGATGGACCTCTGGCGCGTGCGACGAGGGCCGCCCCTCACTCCCGCCGACTTGCGACAGATGATTGCCACCGTGGTGGGCGCGCTGCTGCCCGGGCGCGAGACGCGCCTCACCGACGCCGTGCACCCGTACACGACGGACGGGCTCCAGGTGGACGTGCGCGAGGGCGACGAGTGGGTGGAGATTGGCGAGTGTGGCCTGGCGCTGCCCGCGCTCCTCGCGGAGAGCGGACTGGACGCAGGGCCCGTCACCGGGCTCGCCATGGGCCTGGGGCTGGACCGCATCCTGATGTTGCGCAAGGGCCTGGACGACATCCGCCTGTTGCGCTCCACCAACCCGCGAATCGCCACCCAGCTGTTGGACCTGGAGCCCTACCGCCCGGTGTCGTCGATGCCGGCGGTGCGCCGAGACATGTCGCTCGTCATCGACGAGGGCCGGACGTCCGAGGAGCTGGGGGACAGGGTGCGCGCCGCGCTCGGCGAGAGGGCGGAGCTGGTGGAGAGCGTGGAAGTCGTGACGGAGACGCCCTACGCCGCGCTGCCTCCCAGTGCCGTCAAGCGCCTGGCGCTCCGGGCCGACCAGAAGAACGTGCTGCTCCGGGTGGTGCTGCGCGCGCTGGAGCGCACGCTGACGCATGACGAGTGCAACGTCCTGCGCGACGACATCTACGCGGCGCTGCACCAGGGCACCACGTGGGAGTGGGCCGCGCGACCTCACTGAGGGCCGCGCGGCGCCAGGGCCTGAGGCTCAGACCTTGTAGAGCAGGTCCATGTACTTCTTGAGCAAGTCGCTCACCAGGCCCCGGAAGGGGACGGCGGCCGCCATGCCGTAGACGGGCGCCATCGTCCCCTTCTCGCCGGGGTGGGCCTTCACGTGCTCCACCGCCTCGCGCAAGTCGGCGAGGAAGCGCTCCGCCACGCCCGGCTGCGCGTGCCGCAGCGTGACGCACAGGTGCACCGCCGCGGGCTTGTGCAGGCCGTTGAGGCTCCACCCGCGCTCGCCCATCCGCTCCATCACCTTGAAGATGTCCAGCGTCTCGGAGCCGAAGGCGATGACGAACAGCGGGTCTCCCAGCACGTGCAGCTCGGGAATGGCGCGGATGCCCTGCTTGAGCGCGTCGGCCGTGTCCAGGATGCGGCGCGTGGCCTCCAGGTAGCCCTGCTCCCCCATGCTCACCAAGGACGCCCAGGCCACGGCGATGAGGGCGCCGGGGCGACTGCCAGAGAAGGTGGGCGAGAAGTAGATGCCTCCGGGCCACTCGGTGGCGGTGAAGTACTGGTGCGCGCGCAGCGCCGTGCCCCGGTAGAGCACCACCGACGAGCCCTTCGCCGCGTACCCGAACTTGTGCGTGTCCACGGACATGGACGTCACGCCCGGCAGCCGGAAGTCGAAGGGCGGCACCTGACGCCCCAGCGTGCGCGCGAAGGGCAGCACGAAGCCGCCCAGGCACGCGTCCGTGTGGAAGCCCAGGCGCTTCTTGCGCGCCAGCTCCGACAGGTCGGCGATGGGGTCGATGACGCCGTGGGGAAAGCCCGGCGCGGAGCCGATGAGGAGGATGGTGTTGCGATTGATGGCCTTGCGCGTGGCCGCCACGTCCGCGCGGTAGTCCGCCGCCACCGGCACGCGCACCATCTTCACGCCGAAGTAGTGCGCCGCCTTGTCGAAGGCCGGGTGCGCGCTGGAGGGCGCCACCATCTCCGGCTTCGTGATTCCCTTCGTCTCCCGGGCCCAATCCCGATACGTCTTCACCGCGAGCATGATGCTCTCGGTGCCGCCGGAGGACATGGAGCCGCAGACGTGCTCGGCGGGCACCTTCCCCGCGTTGGCGGCATCCGCGCCCAGCATGCTCGCCGCCATGGCGACGACTTCCGCCTCGAACTTGGTGGCGCTGGGCCACAGGTCCGCGTGCAGCGGGTTGCTCTGCGAGTGCAGCGCGTAGACGCGGTTGAGGAAGTCGATGTGCTCCTCGTCACCGTTGTAGACGGCGCCGGACACCTTGCCCTCCCGCCAGCGCCCCTCCTCCTGCGCCTCCAGCGCCTGGAGTTCGCGCAGCACCTCCTCGCGCGAGCGGCCCGTCACCGGCAGGCGCTCGAAGGCGGACATCTTCCCCCGGTAGGGCTTGAGGCTCCCCTCCAGCTCGGACAGCAGCGTGTCCGTCTCCTTCGACAGCAGCTCACGCACCACCGGCACGGCCTTGAGGTAGCGCTCGGCCGCCGACAGCAACCGGGGAGGGACATGGTTCAGCAGCTTGAGCGACTTCGGGTCTGGCAATGCCATGCGGACTCCTGGGCTTCAGGCGCTCCGGGCGCGGTTGAGGCGCGCGAAGATGGCCTTGTTGCTCTTGTAGAGATTGACGAACTCGCGGAACAACTCGTCGTACAGCTCCCGGTTCGCCGGGTCGGGCTCGAAGGTGCGGGCGATGGGGACGAGCGAGGGAATCTCCTCCACCTTCAGTTCGCCCAGCGCCACCGCCGCCTGGAACGCGGCCCCGCGCGCGTTGGCGAGCACCGGCTCGTCCACCTGCTGAATCACCCGCCCCAGCACGTCCGCGTGAATCTGGCACCAGAGCGCGGACCGGGCCCCGCCTCCGATGATGCGCAGCGAGTCCAGCCTGCGACCGACGAACTGCTCCACGTAGGTGAACAGCCAGCGCGAGTTGTAGGCCACGCCCTCCATCACCGCGCGCACCAGGTGCGCTCGCGTCGTCTTGAGGGACTGGTTGAAGAAGCCCCCGCGCAGGGACTTGTCGTCCACGGGGCTCCGCTCCCCGTTGAGCCAGGGCATGAAGATGAGCTTGTCACTGCCCGCGGGCACCTTCCCCGCCTCGCGCTCCATCAGCCGGTACACCTCCGCGGAGTCCTCCTCCACCTCCCCGGGCTTGCCGCCCTGGCCATACAGGATGTTGTCCTTGAGGAAGGTGAGGCAGATGCCCGCGGACTCCTGCTCGTTGGCCAGGAGGTAGCGCCCTGGCAGCGCGGACGGGACGGACGCCATCTGGTGGAACAGGTCCGACTTCTTGTAGGGCACGTGGCAGCACAGCCAGGAGGACGTGCCCACGCACAGGTGCGCGGCGTGGTCCTCCACCGCGCCAGAGCCCACCGCCGCCGCGAGGATGTCCGGCGCGCCCGTCACCACGCGCACGTCCTGGCTCAGCCCCAGCTCGCTCGCGGCCTGGGCGCTCAGCGGCCCCAGCACGCTCGCCGCGGGCACCAGGTCCGGCAGCTTTTCTCGATGGAGCCCCGTCATCTTCAAGAGCCGCTCGTCGTAGTCGATGCGGTCAAGCGCGCGGTTGTCAGTCACCCAGTGCAGGGTGATGGAGTCGTACGACGCCGCGAAGCGCCCGCTCAGCCGCAGGTTGAGCCAGTCCTTGGGCTCCAGGAACTTGTAGGTGTCTCGGTAGACGTCGGGGTGCTCAGCCTGGAGGTAGAGGATGTGGCCCACCGGGTCCTTGCCGGAGAGGCTGGGCACTCCGCCCGTCAGGCGAATCCAGGTCAGCAGACGCGCGGCGCCGTAGCCCTCGATGGGCAGAAAGCCACCGGCCGCGCGCTGGACGTGGGGCGCTCCCCGCGAGTCCATCCAGATGAGGGCCGGACGCAGGGGCTTGCCCTTCGCGTCCACGGCCACGGTGCCGGACCACTGCGCGCTGCAGTTGACACCGACGATGTCGCGCGCGGCCACCTTCCCCGACTCCAGCAGGCGGCGCGTGCCCCGGACGACGGCGCTCCACCACGCCTCCGGCTCCTGCTCCGCGCCTCCGTCCGGCAGCAGGTCGAGCGCCAGGGGCTCCACCTCGCCGCCGAGAATCCTGCCTCGCAGGGTGACGACGGCCAGCTTCACGGCCGAGGTGCCCAGGTCGATGGCCAGGATGGACTTCTCACCTGCTTGGGACACACGGCCCTCCGAGCCGGGATGAGGGGATGCCGCCGACGTCGCGGCGCCCGGACTCTAGGAAGCGCGTCACACCTCCCGCCATCCACAACGCACGGCAAGGGCGCTTTTCTGAACGCCTGGGCTTCCCGCGCGCCCGAGGTGTTAGCCTGCGTCGATTCCTGGGGGTGGCATGCGCCGGTTCTTCGTCAGCGCGAGGGCACTGTGGCAGCGGCACCCGGTGGCGCTGGGCGTGGCCATGACGTTCACGCTCAGCCTGCTGCTGCGGTGGTTGTATCTCCAGTCCGCGCCGGACCGCGCGTGGCCCTTCTCCATCTTCTTCTACGGTGACGCGCGCTTCTTCCACGCATACGCGCTGGAGCACGTGAGAGGCACCGAGGGCCCCGCCACCCTGCCCTACCACCCGCCCCTGTTCCCCTGGCTCCTGGGCGTGCTGTACCGCGTGCTGGGAGAGCCCCAGGGCAATGCCTATCCGTACAAGCTGTGCCTCGCCGCGCTGAGCGCCGCCACGGTGGCGCTGTCCTGGGCCTGGTGGCGCACGCTGCTGGGCACCGCGTGGAGCCTCGTCGGCGCGGCCCTCTTCGCCTCCAGCTTCGGCTGGCTGGTGCTCTCCACCACGTACAGCAACGAGGTCCTCTACGCCCTCTTCCTGTCCGCCACCCTCGCGCTCGTCTTGCGCCACAAGGCGGGGCCGAGCTGGGGCGGCGCCGTGCTCCTGGGTCTCGTCATGGGCCTGGGCTCGCTCACCCGCGCCGAGCACCTGTACCTGTGGCCCTTCCTGCTCGCGTGGGCCTGGCTGTACCGGGGCTCGACGCCGCTGCCCGCGCTCGCCACGCGCTGGGGCGCCGCGGGGCTCGTCTGCGCCCTGGTGCTCGCGCCCTGGGCCGTGCGCAACGCGCGGGTGCTCAGTGAGCTGAACGCGAGCACGCCGACGCTGGAGCCGCTGCCGGTGCTCGCGCCCGTCACCGCCTACGGCCCCATCAACTTCGCCATGGCGAACCACGCCCGCGCCACCGGCGGCTTCACGCCCGACTCCGTCAACCAGCTGGGCCAGGAGGGACACCTGGACGTGGCCAATCCCGCGCAGCGCAAGCTCCTGCTGCACGGCTACGCGGTGGGTCTCGAATGGATGCGCGAGCACCCCGCGGACGCCGCGCGCCTCTGGAGCACCAAGCTCTCGCGCTGGCTGGACGGGCTGAGCCTGGGGCTGGGCGCCTCCAACCTCCCCTCGGGACTGAGCGGCGCGCGCGCCCCGGTGGACCTCTTCGTCCCCGAGGGCACGTGGCTGAAGTGGCCGCTCCTGGCGCTGCTCGTCGCGGGCGCGGCGCTGTCACTCACCCGCCCCTGGCGCGAGTTCAGCCTGCTCACCCTCGTCGTCCTCCACCGCGCGCTCATCACCGTCGCCTTCTTCGGCTACACGCGCGGCCTGCTCACCATCTTCCCCGCGCTCGTGCCCCTTCTGCTCCTGCCGCTCGTCGTCCTCACCGCGCGCCGCCCCGCACTGGCCACGCGCGTCCCCGCGCTCGCGGTGGTGCTGCTCCTGCTCTTGTGGGTGGAGGCCGGAGCGCTGGCCCTCGGCGCGCCTCGCGGCTTCATGGCCAGCGGAAGCACGGACAGAACCAACGGCAAGCTCATCCAGGATGACTGGGTGCGCATCTGGCCGCGCTAGCCCGCAACACCCTGTCAATAATATTCTGATGTGGTGGCACATTTCCGCGCTCCGCGCCATAGCGGTATTCACTTATAGTGCGCGAACATGCTGGCCAGTGAACACTTTGGGCCCATGAAATTCCTAGGGATCCATTTTCAATGGGCTCACCGGGAATAAGGCATATTCATTTTTTGGTGAGGCATCAGTAAGGCGTGTGCGGGCTCCGTCTGTCTGGGAGCCACCTCGGGTCCGACCCTCGGGACCCTCATAGAGGAGAGATGCATGCGCCACACCAAGGTGTCAGCAGCATGTCTTGCCTTGCTCATGTCAGCGACGAGCTGGGCAGTGCAACCGCCCGAACAGGGCCAGAGCGCCATCGCCAGCAAGGCCTTCTACAAGCCTGAGTTCTACCTCCCCATCCAGAACACCCCGCTGGACCAGGCAATGCGCACCATGGCCAAGGAGACGGCCACGGGTTGGGACGACTTCTTCAGCCGCAACGGGAAGGACTTCCGCGTCCACATCGACCCTCGCACCGGCACTCCGTCGGGCATCGAGGGCTCGGTTCCCCTCATCCCCGGCAAGGGCTTCCGCAACAACGTGACGCTGGACAGCGTGCGTGAGTCCATTGGCCGCTCCGTGGCGGACGTGGACGAGTCCGTCATCGGCGACCTGGTCTTCAAGTTCATCGCCGACAACCAGGCCGCGTTCAACATCGACCTGATGCAGCTGGGCGCGCCCCGCGTCACGCGCGTCACCGACAACCTGTGGCAGGTCCACATCCAGCAGGTGGTCAACGGCCTGACGGTGCGCCACGCGCGCATCGCCGCGACCATCAGCCACGGCAACCTCATCCTCATCGGCACCGAGGCCTGGGCCAACGTGGGCATCGACACGCGCCCGGCGCTCGCGCCGAACGACGCGCTCGTCTCCGGCAACGGCTTCGTCGGCATGAACACCAGCCCGCAGCAGCTCTGGCAGCAGCCCACGCTGGAGATCGCCCCCATGGCGCCCCAGGGTGAGTCGTTTGCCGGCGCCACGGGCACCGGCTACGAGCATCGCCTGGTCTACGCCTACGGCTTCCAGGACCCGGCGGCCCACCAGCGCTGGAAGGTGACGGTGGACGCGCACTCCGGCGAGACGCTCGCCATCGAGGACGACAACCACTACTTCGACGCGCAGATCCAGGGCGGCATCTACCCGTCCACCAACATCGGCACCTGCGTGGACAACACGGTGTGCGGCACCATGAAGCCCAACTCGCCCATGCCCTGGGCGAACACGGGCATTGCCTCGCCCAACAACTTCACGGACGGCGCGGGCATCTTCGCCTACAGCTCCGGCACCTCGAACACCACGCTGTCCGGCCGCTACGTCCGCGTGGCGGACACCTGCGGCGCGATCAACGTCAGCTCCACCACGGGCAACATCGCCCTGGGCGGCGTGAACGGCAACCACGACTGCACCGTGCCCGCCGGCACCTCCGCGGGCAACACCGCCGCGTCGCGCTCCAGCTTCTACGAGCTGAACAAGCTGGCCGAGCAGGCCCGCGGCTACCTGCCGGGCAACACCTGGCTGTCCACGCAGCTGCTGTCGAACGTCAACATCAACAGCACCTGCAACGCCTTCTGGAACGGCTCGTCGGTCAACTTCTACCGCAGCGGCGGTGGCTGCGGGAACACCGGTGAGATTGGCGCCGTGTTCGACCACGAGTGGGGCCATGGCCTGGATGACTTCGACGCGAACGGCTCGCTGTCGAACTCCAGCGAGGGCTACGCGGACATCGCGGCCATCTACCGTCTGCAGACGTCCTGCGTGGGCTACGGCTTCTTCCTCACCAGCAACCGTGGCTGCGGGATGACGCCGGACGGCCTGAGCTACAACCAGAACGAGTCGCAGACGGGCGCGGCGTGGTGCAACACCAAGTGCTCCGGCGTGCGTGACGCGGACTGGAAGGCCGCCACGTTCGGCGGTGTCGCCGCTCCTCCGGCCACCCCGCAGAACTTCGTGTGCCCCAACTGCAGCTCCGGCACCGGCCCGTGCAGCCGTCAGGTGCACTGCGCCGCCTCTCCCGCGCGGCAGGCCGCTTGGGACCTGGTCAAGATCGACCTGGCTGGCGCGCCGTTCAACTACGACGACAACACGGCGTTCATCGTCGGCAACAAGCTGTTCTACCAGGGCAGCGGCAACGTGGGCGCGTGGCACTCCTGCAACTGCAGCGGCGGCACGTCCGACGGCTGCGGCTCCACCAACGGCTACATGCAGTGGCTGGCGGCGGATGACGACAACGGCAACCTGGCCGACGGCACGCCGCACATGACGGCCATCCACGCCGCGTTCGCCCGCCACAACATCGCCTGTAACACCACGCCCCCGGTGAACTCCGGCTGTTCCGGCGGCCCCACGGCGAAGCCCACGCACACCACCACCGCGGGTGACGGTCAGATTGCCCTGAACTGGACGGCCTCCGCTGGCGCCAGCGAGTACTGGGTGATGAAGACCGAGGGCATGGGCTGTGACTTCGGCAAGGCGAAGGTCGCCACCGTGTCCGGCACCACCTACACGGATACCGAGGTCGCCAACGGCCGCGAGTACTGCTACTCCATCGTCCCCGCGTCCTCGAACGCGTGCTACGGCGCGGCGAGCACCTGCTCGTGCGCCACGCCGGCCTGCACCGCGCCGGGCCTCGCCACGCTGTCCAGCCCCAGCAACGGTGCCGTCGGCGCGGAGCTGGCCGCGGTGCTCGACTGGGGGGATGTGTCCGGTGCCTCCACCTACGAGGTCCAGGTCTCCACCAGCCCGACGTTCGCGACGGTGGCGGCCTCCGCCAACTCGCTGGTCGCCAGCACCTGGACGGTGTCCCCCGCGCTGAACGTCAACACCACCTACTACTGGCGCGTGCGGGCGAACAACTCGTGCGGCGGTGTGGGCGCGTGGTCCAACGCGTTCAGCTACACCACGCGCGGCTGCACGGTGCTGTCGGCTCCGACGCTGACGTCTCCGGCGGACGCCGCCACGGGCGTCGCCACGTCGGCGGCCCTGGACTGGTCTGACGTCGCGAGCGCGGCGAGCTACGTGGTCGAAGTGGCCAGCGACTCGGGCTTCACCAACATCGTCCGGACCGGCACGGGCCTGACGGCCAGCAACTGGACCGTGACTCCGGCCCTGTCGAGCGCCACCACGTACTTCTGGCGGGTCCGCGCGGCGGACGTCTGCGGCGCCAGCCCCAACAGCACGACGCGCAGCTTCACCACCAGCACGGTCTGCACGCCCGCGCTGGCCACGTTCAACACCACGCTCCAGGCGCCGACGTGCGGCAACGTCTGCGGCTGCGACACCGGCCCCACGCTGGTCAACGGCCGCGGCACGCTCTCCTCGGGCACCGAGCCGAACCAGCCGAATACCATCAACGACTCGTGCGCTGATGGCACCTCCGGCGTCTACCACTCCGACGAGAGCATCGACCGGGTGGTCATCAAGACGACGGACCAGGGCGCCTTCGCCGTCGGCAAGCAGGTGACGGTGGAAGTCACCGTGTGGTGCTGGGGGACGACGGACTTCTTCGACCTCTATTACACCTCGAACGCGTCCGCTCCGGCCTGGACGGCGCTGACCACCAACCAGGCTTGCCCCGGGACGGGTGCGCGGACCTTCACGCACACGTTCAACCTGAGCGCCACGGCGGGCACGCACGCCATCCGTCCGCAGTTCCGCTTCAACGGGACGGCGAGCTCGTGCGCCACCGGCGGCTACAACGACCGTGACGACCTGGTCTTCTCGGTCGGCACGTCCGTGGCCGCCGCGGACACCGGCAAGTCGGTCACCTCGCAGGGCCGCTCGGCCCCCGCGGGTCGCTGAACGCCCGGCGCCACTCCTCCGGCGCATCCCGGGCCGGAGGGGCGGCACTGACGTCAGGTTGAGCTGAATCCGAAGGGCTTCCGGCCATCCGCCGGGAGCCCTTCTTCACGTCGGGCCCCCGCCGCTCAGTGCCGGTCATCCTCGGGCCCGGACCCGTCCGGCACGGGCGCGTCGTCCATGGGGCCGGCGAACAGCAGCCCCTCCTCCACCGCGCCCTTCCCCGCCTGGCGCCGGGCGTGCTCGCGCCGGTGGGCGCGCTTCCAGCGCAGCTGCCGCTCGCGGAGCACCTCCTGGATGAGCACCTGCGAGGCTGCGGCCAGGGGGACGGCGATGACCGCGCCCAGCAGGCCCGCCAGCGCGCCGCCACACAACACGACGATGGAGATGAGCAGCGGATTCATCCGGATGGCGCGGCGTTGCACCATGGGGCCCAGCACGTTGGATTCAATCTGCTGGTAGACCATGAAGACGACCAGCGCGATGACGGCCTGCCGCAGCCCCACCGTGGCCAGCGTCGTGAGGCTCACCAGCACGGCGCTGATGACACTGCCGATGTAGGGGATGACGCCCAGCACCATCACCGCGAGCCCCAGTGCCAGGAAGAAGGGCACGCCCTGGATGAGCGCGACGGTGGCGGCCACGGTGCCGCCGATGGTCATCACCAGCAGCGTGCCCGCGACGTAGTTGCTCACCGCGGTGCGCATGCGTTCCACCAGCTCCCGCACGTGGTGCCGACGGCGCGGTACCACCCACTGGAGGATGCTCTCGTAGAGTTCCTTGCCGAACAGCAGGCTGAAGACGGAGAGGGCCACCACGGTGATGCCCGCCGCCAGCAGCCCCAGGGTGGAGGAGAGGACTCCGACGGCGCGACCCGCCAGGTCCAGCGGCTCGAAGCGCAAGAGCTCCTCGGGCCGCGGCTCGAAGCCGTAGCGCACGCCCAGCTCCTGGACCCAGTGGGATTGCGCGAGCCGCTCCAGGAGCCCCGGCATCGCCTGGACCAGCCCCTCTATCTGCTGGACGAGCGCGGGCACGAGCGTGCCCACCAGCACGCCCACCAATCCCAGGAGGACCAGCGCCACCACGGCCACCCCCAGCCCGCGCTTGAGGCCCCACGCCTCCAGCCTCCGCACCAGCGGATCCAGGGCGAGGGACAGCAGCATCACCACGGCCAGGAGCGTGAGCAGCGGATACAGCCGCCGGAGCACCAACCAGCAGATGGCTAACAGCAGCACCTGCAGCCCCACGGCCCAGACCGTGCGGGCGGGCACGTAGACCGGGAGCTGGCGACTGGAGTCCTTCATGGGCGACAAGGTAGGAAGTGGTGCTCCGCCCGTCAGGCCCCTTCGCGTGCGAGCCGGAGCGCCGCCTGACGTGGCAGGCCCTGCTCGCCTCATGGGGATGGCCGTCGCCTCGTGGAGCAGCCGAGCGGTCAGGCCCTCTGTCGCCCCCTGACTCCACGGGGCGGGCAGCGGCCCTCCGAATCGAACCCGTGCCATGGGGGTGCAGGCGCCCCACCCTTTTGTTCGACGAGGAAGGGACACAACTGGACCGCGTCCTTGTCCGATAATCTTCAAGCAGGTCTGGAATCACCACGCCACGAGGAGGGCGACACGATGTGGATTGAAGCCATCGTCATGCCCCGGGAGCAGCCCACTGCGTCCCGGCCGTCCTCGCGTCAGGCGAGCAAGCAGCCGGCCCCAGCGCCTCGCAGTCGCGCGGCCGTGCACAAGCAAGCAGGCGAGGAGAGCCAGCAGTTCCGCGACGCGGTGCTGGGCTTCCTGCGGGCGCGGCATCTGATGAGCGCGGTGCGCTGGGTGAGCGAGCCGGGGTTGTTTCCCCTGGTGACGCTGCACTGCACGCGCGGCGTGCTGGAGCAGCTGCGCGAGGAGCCCGGGTTCGAGGCCGGGTTGTCCATGCCGCTGGAGTTGATGACCTGAGCGCTGACACGGGCCGGGCGCGTCCCTAGGTTTCCCATGGGAAACACATGGGCGGGCCCGGGGTGTCTGGGGCGCGCGACGCGTCCTCCCTCCTCTGGCTCGCGGGGGGAAACATCATGAGCGAGTTCATCATCAAGCGATTCTCGACACCCGACGAGCGCCGGCCGTTCGCGGCGCACGGGCATGCGGACGTTCTCCAGTTCGACGAGGGGCGCACGGTGGGGCTGGGCGTCTTCGAGCCCGGCTGGAAGTGGTCCCAGGACGTCAAGCCCATCGCCGGCACGGAGAGCTGCCAGGTGGCCCACTCCCTCTACGTCATCAGCGGGAGGATGGTGGTGAAGATGGACGACGGCACCCAGGACGAGCTGGGCCCTGGGGACGTGGCCATCATCCCACCGGGACACGACGCGTGGGTCATCGGCAACGAGGCCTGCCTCGCCGTCGACTTCGAGGGCATGGCGGAGTACGCCCAGCGAGAGGCCTCGAAGACGAGCCGCCCCGGAATCACGCCCGAGTCAGCGCCTGGACTGCACTGACTCCACGGGCCTACAGCCGAGGGTCCACCGGCTCGCTCTCCAGCGCGAGCACGCCGAAGACACACTCGTGCACGCGCCGCAGCGGCTCCTTCCAGACGAAGCGCTCCAGGGCCTCGTCAACCTCCGCCAGCCACGCCATGGCCTCGCGCGCGAGGCTCCGCTGGTGGCACAGGTAGCGTCGGGTGGTGTGTCGTGGAGAGTGTCAGGAGCATTCAGTGCCAGACCCGGGTCGCCGCGACGAGAGTGTCGAGGTCGATACGAAAAGCGCGCGTGCCTTCGCCGCCATAGAGCCAGGGGCCGCGCCCGCACATCCACGTGGGCTGCCACCGCGTCCCGTCCGGGTCCACGAAGACGAAGGTGCCCGCGGGAACGAGCGCGTCCCTACCGCCACCGTGCAGGGCGAACAGCTCGAAGGTGGAGCGCGCTGAATAGGAGCCCCCGAACAGCACGTGCGTCGCGCCCACGGCGAGCGCGCTCGCTCCGGCGACGGGGGTCTTCCAGACGGCGGGACGTCCCCCCTCGCGAAGGCGGACCAGGGGAAAGTCCGTGTAGAAGTACAGCCACATCTCGTCGTTCGCCGCGACGTTGAGCGCATAGCAGTCGACGATGACGTCGGTGCCCACGGCCCTCGCGTCGTACTCACTCAGTCGCTGGCCCCGCGCATCGAAGAGGACCAGCCCACTGCGTCCAATCGGCTCGCTGTCGATATCCCCACGACCCCACCCCCGGTTGCCGAGCACGCCTTCGTCGAAGTAGCTCACCCACAGGCGCCCATCGGCGGTGGCCTGCACGTCCTGGATGCCGTCACCGAGGGTCAGCTCGCGCGTCATGCGCCCGTCGCGGGAGAAGACCACCGCGTTGCGCTCGTGCGCGTCCTTGTCGAGGTACCTGCAGCGCCCGCCCACCAGCAGCACCTCACCGTCCGGGAGCGGCTGCACGAAATGGAAGTTGCGTCGGTTGGGGGGCAGGCGGACGCACTCGGGTGGAGCCCCCGGCGCGGAGAAGCGAAGGACTTCGTAGGACTGGGGTGTGTCCGCCAGCGACTTCGCGAAGGAAGGCAGGTCCGGTGCGACTTGCTCCCGGTCATCCCGTTCTCCCTCCAGGGCCAGGAGCCACAGGTCGAAGTCGGGTCCCACGCCCTGGGCCATCAACTCCCGCCCCGAGAGGGCCTCCGTGAAATCGACGAAACACGGCACCTCGAGATGCGTCAGCTCACGCTCGGTCATGAATGTTCTTTCGCGCAAGGAGCCGAGGGGCCAGCTCCAGGAACCGTGCGTCGGGGGGCCGGTCTCGTGGCCTCCGACGCCGGGCTCGAAACGGACCTGACGCCCCTGCCTCACCCCACCCGCGTGCGAGAAGCCCCTGCGCTAGGATTCACTTCTCTCCGCGTCCTTCGTTCCTCGCTTGGAGTTCTTTCATGGTGTCGCATCGCGCACTCGCGCCGCTGCTCGTCCTCTTCCTGTTGGCCGCCTGCTCCGACTCCGACCCCACCCCCGGGGTGGTGGACAGCGGAGTCCAGGCAGATGCCGGCCCCAACAACGGCGACCCCGACAGTGGCCCGAGCACCGACGCGGGCCCCACGCCCGACAGTGGGCCGAGCACCGACGCGGGCCCCGACACGGATGGCGGCTTCACCCCGGACAGCGGTCCCGACCTGGACGGTGGCTTCGTCCCGGACGCGGGCCCCGAGACGGACGCCGGCCCCGCCACGCCTCCTGCCATCCTCACGGAGACGCTGGCGGACACCTACACCGGCAGCCTGTACTCCATCGTCCTATCGGCCTCCGGTGGACGGGCTCCGCTGACCTGGGACCGCACCGCCGGAGCGCTGCCCGCGGGCCTCTCGCTCAACGCCAACGGGACGCTCACCGGGACGCCCTCCGCAGCGGGGACCTCCACCTTCACCGTGCGCGCGCGGGACGCGTCAGGCGAGAGCGATACCGCGGACCTCGCGCTCACCGTCTACGAGCCTCCGCGCATCGGCCAGTTCCAGCTCTCCACCCGGCAAGTGGGTGACAGCCTCTCGCTCACGCTGACCGCCTCCGGAGGCAAGGCGCCCTTCACCTTCGCGCCCGTGGGCGACCTGCCGCCGGGCCTGTCGCTGTCCGGCCAGGGACTCCTCCAGGGAACGCTCACCCAGGCGGGTGAGTTCAGCTTCGTCGTGTCGGCCACGGACGCCAACGGCAAGGGGGCGCTGTACGCTTCCCAGCTCATCGTCCTGACGGCCTTCACCGTCACCACCACGTCGCTGCCCGGTGCCACCCGGGACGAGTCCTACGAGTCCACCCTCACGGCCGCTAGAGGCGTGGAGCCCCTGAGCTGGGCCGTCACGATGGGGGCGTTGCCGGACGGCCTCGCGCTGTCCTCCTCGGGGGTCCTCTCCGGGACGCCCACCGTGCAGGGCACCTTCGACCTCATCGTCACCGCGACGGACTCGACGTCCCGCACGGCCTCGCGGAGCCTGGTGCTGTCCATCACCGGCTTCAGCCCTCCGGTGTTCAAGGTGGGCCACTACAACCTCACCTACTTCGGCTCGGACACGCAGGGCCCCCCGAACTCCACGTCACAGGGCGGTGCGCTGGATGACCTGCAGATCGCCTACGCACGCGACGTCATGCTCGAGGCGGGCGCCAACCTGTGGGGCATGGTGGAGATGGTCGACGTCGCCGACTTCGACACCCTCAAGGCCCAGCTCCCGGGCTTCAGCGGCTTTCTCTCCAACAACGCCAGCTTCGTCACCGGCAGCACCAGTCCGTACGGCGCCAGCACGCAGAAGCTGGGCATCCTCTACGACAGCTCGCTCTCCTTCCAGAGCGCGGAGCTGCTGCGCATCGGCACCGAGAGCGACTTCGGAAACCGCCCGCCCCTGCGGGTGAACTTCACCACCGAAATCCAGGGCACGCAGACGCCGCTTGTCGCCATCGTGGTCCACATGCGCGCGGAGAGCGCGGACCCCACCGGCCCCCGCGCGGCCCGGGAGCGCGCGAGCGCCGCGCTGAAGGAGTACCTGGACCAGAACCTCGCGCAGACACACGTGCTCGTCATCGGCGACTGGAACGACGACGTGGACGAGTCCATCTCCCTGGACCCCGACACCCAGCAGCCGCTGCCCACGCCGTACCAGGATTTCGTGTCGGACCCGAGCGGCTACACCTTCATCACCCGCGAGCTGTCACTGGCGGGCGACGACACGTCCATCGGCTTCGAGAACGTGGTGGACCACACGTTGGCCAGCAACGAGGTGGCCGCCCGCTACCTCCCCGACACCGCCGAGGTCCTCTACGCGGACCAGTGGGTGCCCGACTACCTGAACACCCTGAGCGACCATCGCCCCGTCGTGAGCGCCTACGCGTTCAGCTCCGCGACGGCGCCCTTCCTGCGGCTCAAGGAGCCCCATGGCGGCACCTACGCGGCGGGCTCCGTGCTCCCCATCCGCTGGCACGCCTGGGGCATCGCCGACGTGCGCGTGGAGGCCACCACCGACGGCGGTACAATGTGGAGCGTGCTGGCCGCCTCGGTGCCCGCCGTCCAGGGCAGCTACGCGTGGACGCTGCCGGCCGTCGCGTCCAGCAACACGCTCGTGCGCGTGGTGGACGCCTCGAACGCCGCCCTCTTCGACGAGAGTGATTCCGCGTTGACCATCACCACGGGCACCGGCCGCGTCATCATCAACGAGGTGCTCGCCAACGAGCCCGCCGTCGGCAGCAGCAACAACGTCGCCTACGAGTTCGTGGAGCTGGTCAACGTGGGCGCTGTCGCCGTGGACATCTCCGGCTGGAGCGTGTGGGACTCCGCCCTCTCGCGCCATGTCTTCCCGGCGGGCACGACGCTTGGCGCGGGCAAGGCCGTGGTCGTCTTCGGCGGGACGGCGGGCATTCCCCCGGGCAGGACGAACGCGGTGCGCGCCTCCAGTGGAGCCCTGGGCCTGGGCAACGACAGCGACACCGTGCGGCTGCGCAAGTCGGACAACGCCGACGTGGACACGTACAGCTACATCTCCACCGTGGACAACGTGTCCGACAACCGCTCCCCGGACGCGGACCCGAATGGAACCTTCGTGCGACACACCACGCTGCCCTCCGGACTGTCTTCGTCTCCTGGCCTGCGCGCGGACGGCACCGCGTTCTGACGCACCGCGAGGGCGCTCGAGAATCCACGGGCGCCCTCACCTCCGCGCTACACGGGCGGTGCGGGGAGGAGTAGGAAGCGGGGCATGCGCAACCGCTGGCGACTGCTGCTCCCCTCCGTGCTGCTCTGCTTGTCGATGACTCCCTCGCTCGCCACCGCTCAGGCAGAGCGCCCCCGGGCTCGCGCCAGGGACCTGGGCATCACCTTCGGCGGCCAGTCCGGTCCCCTCGACGCCATCACCGACGTGCCCGGCGTGGAGGTGGGCCACACGACGCTCATCTCCGGCGAGGGCCGCATCGAGAAGGGCAAAGGTCCCGTGCGCACCGGCGTCACTGCGGTGCTGCCCCGAGGCAAAGACGGCGTGTCCGAGCCGGTGTTCGCCGCCACCTACGCCCTCAACGGCAACGGCGAGATGACGGGCACCCACTGGATTCAGGAGTCCGGTGAGCTCAACGGCCCGGTGATGATCACCAACACCAACGACATCGGCGCGGCGCGCGAAGCCGTCATCTCCTGGGCGGTGGACAAGAACCTCGCCTGGGACTTGGGCCTGCCCGTCGTCGCGGAGACGTGGGACGGGATGCTCAACGACATCTACGGCTTCCACCTCAAGCCCCAGCACGCAATCCAGGCCCTGGAGAAGGCACGCCCGGGCCCCATGGCGGAGGGCTCCGTCGGTGGAGGCACCGGCATGGTGTGCCACGGCTTCAAGGGTGGCATCGGCACCGCGTCCCGCAAGCTGCCCGAGTCCGCGGGCGGCTACACCCTGGGCGTGCTGGTGCAGTGCAACTACGGCTCGCGGCGCCTGTTCTCCGTCGAGGGCGTCCCCGTGGGCGAGGAGCTGCCGGGGAACAAGCCCTGCTACCTCGGCGCGCAGAAGCCCGGCAGCCCCATGCTGAGCTCCATGTCGTCCTGTGGCGCCACGAGCGCCCTCCCCTCCGCGCCCAATCCCTTCGAGGGAGCGGGCTCCATCATCGTCGTCGTCGCGACGGATGCGCCCCTCTTGCCCCATCAGCTCGGACGGCTCGCGCGGCGCGTGCCCCTGGGCATCTCCAAGATGGGCGGACTGGGTGAGAACTACTCGGGAGACATCTTCCTCGCGTTCTCCACCCAGCACGTGAAGCCTCCGACGGAGGCCCATGTCGCCAACATCACGGTGCTCGGCAATGACAGACTCAACCCCCTCTTCGAGGCCACCGTGCAGGCCACGCAGGAAGCCATCCTCAACGCGATGCTCGCCTCCGACACCATGACGGGCGCGGACAATGTCCGCGTCTACGGCCTGCCGCATGACGGCCTGGTGAAGGCCCTGAGGAAACATGGACGGCTCACGCCCGCGCCCAAGCCGTCGCCCGCCAGGAAGTCGGGGCGCTGAGCGGGAGGTGTGCTCGGCGGTATGCGTGAAACATTCGCGCGAGAAGCGACCGAGCCTCTGTGAAACGGTGCACTGTCACATCTCATGACGTCGGTTACGGGTGACGGCGTCGCGGGGTCCGTGGTTAAGAAAAAGGATGCGCTTCTCCTTCTTCGCGACGCCCATCACCCTGAAGAAGCTCAACAGCCCCGAACTGCCAAAGGTCCTCCTCGTTGGAGGATTCAACGGCTACTGGAACTTCGGGGACATCCTCATGCTCCAAGGCGTCGTGCGCTGGCACCGCGCGCGCAAGGAGTCCTCGGTCGTCGCCTCCCTGCATGAGCTGAGCAGGGTGGCGGACCCACAGGCCCTGCGACAGCTCCCCGGCGTCCTCGGAACGGAGGACTTCGTCTTCTTCTCGGCCGCGCCCAGGGAGGAGGCGGACCGCACGGCGAGGGAGCTGGGGCTGGAGCCCGTGTCGCCTCTCCTGCTCCAGGGCCCGGCCCACCTGCATGTCTACGGCGGTGGGTACTTCAACGCGCGCTGGGGGGACTCGATGCTGGGGCTCATCGAGACCGTCCTGCGCACCTGGCTCCCCGTCCACTACGTCCTGTCCGGGCTCCAGGTGGGGCCCGAATTCGCCAGCCGCGTCGCGGCGCATGCGCGGCAGTGGCAGCCCGCACTCGTCGGGTGTCGGGATCCGGAGTCCACCGAGGCCCTGGTGGCCTGTGGAATCCAGGCACGGCTGTCCGGTGACGACGCGCTGGAGGAGCTGGTTCGCGCGACGGAGGAGGCCGCGCTCTCGGGACCCCTGTCGCCTGTGCCCGGCCGCTTCGCGCTGCACATGAACCTCTCCACATACGTCTACACCAACGTGGGCGAGGACCCGGAGGAGCAGCCCACGCCCAGCACGCGGATGAACGAGCAGCTCCAGGCCTTGCGCGCGCGGTTTGGAGAGAGCGCCTCGCCCGTCGTCCTCAACGCGTACATCGACGAGCGGCCCGTGGTGGAGGACAGCGTCGCGGCCATGCGCAAGACGGCCTTCCCGGAGCACTTCCCGCTCGCGGACGTCATCGACCTGGTGGGCCTGCTCTTCCAGGGGCGGCTGTCGCAGGCCGTCGAGAAGATTCGCCAGAGCGAGGTGCTGGTCGCCTCGTCCTACCATGTGACGCTGTTGGGCAAGGTCGCGGGCGTGCCCACCCACCTGTTCGCCTTCAATGACTACTACCGTCAGAAGAAGGCGGGCCTCGCGGAGACGGAGGGCTCGCTGGAGGAGTTCCTCGCGAGCGACTGGAGCCAGTCCCTGGCGCGAGGTACGGAGTACATCGACGCCCAGCGGGCGCTGCGCCGTGCGTGGCTGGAGCAGCTGACCGTCAGCCTGGAGCAGCCGCCCCAGGACCTGAGCTGGGTGGCCCGTGCGTCCCTGTGGATGGAGGACCTCCGCCAGGAGCTGCGGCAGGCGCATCACCAACGGAGCGAGGACGCCCAGGCGGCCCAGGCCGCGGCACGGGACGCGGAAGCCCGTCACCAGGCCCTGCTCGCGCAGAGCGAGGCCACCGAGGCGCGGCTGCGCGAGCTGGAGTCACAGCGCACGCTGTGGGAGGCGGAGCAACTGGAGCTGACCACCCTGCGCGCGCGGCTCGCCGTGCGCGACGAGGAGCGGGAGGAGCTGTTCACCCTGAGGGAGCAGCTCGCCGCGCGGGAGCAGGAGCTGCGCGCCTTCGCGGAGCGGGAGGAGGAGCTGCGGGCCAGCTACGAGGCCCTGCTCACCACCGAGCCTCCCCTTCGCCACCGGCTGGTGGACGACCTGAATGACCGCATCATCAAGGCCGGTGGCCCGCGCGCCCACCGCGCCCTCAAGCAACTGATGAGGGCCACGGTGAAGCTCGGCAAGTAGCTACGGCGCAGGTGCGTGGGACGAAGCCCCCTTCTTTCCGGAGGGAGGCTGCTGTCCCGCCACCCACGCGTCGACCTTGCGCTCCAGGACGTCCAGCGGCAGCGAGCCCCCGAGCAGCACCACGTCGTGGAACTCGCGCACATCGAAGCGCGAGCCCAGCGCCTGCTCCGCGCGCGTGCGCAGCTCCTGAATCTTGAGCTGCCCCACCTTGTATGCGAGCGCCTGTCCGGGCCAGGCGATGTAGCGGTCCACCTCGTTGGTGATGTCCAACGTCTGGCGGGGCGCGTTCTCCATGAAGAAGTCGAGGGCCTGCTGGCGCGTCCACTTCTTCGCGTGCATGCCGGTGTCCACCACGAGGCGGACGGCGCGCCACATGTCGTACGAGAGCTGGCCCAACTTGTCGTAGGGGTCCGCGTAGAGGCCCAGCTCGTCGCCCAGCGTCTCGCAGTACAGCGCCCAGCCCTCGCCATAGGCCACGTAGTAGCCGTAGCGACGGAACTCCGGCAGCCCCGTCTGCTCGGTGGCCAGGGCCGTCTGGAGGTGGTGTCCGGGCACGGCCTCGTGCAGCGTGAGCGGCACCATCTCCCAGAGCGGGCGCGTCTCCGGACGGTAGAGGTTCACCAGGTACGTGCCGGGACGCGAGCCGTCCGAGGCCGCCGGGTAGTAGAAGCCCGTCGTCACGTCGGGCGCCATCGCCTCGGGCGTCGGCTCCACCGCGTAGGGCTGGCGCGGCAGCGTCTTGAACAGGCGCACCAGCCGCGGGTCAATCTGCTTGGACAGCGCCCGGTAGCGCATCAGCAGCTCGTCACCGGTGCGGGCGTAGAAGCGCGGGTCCGTGCGCAGGAACTGGAAGAACTCCGCGAGCGAGCCCTGGAAGCCCGTCCGCTTCATGATGGCCTCCATCTCTCCACGGATGCGCTTCACCTCCGCCAGCCCCCGGGTGTGAATCTCGTCCGGCGTCAGCGTGGTGGTCGTGTACTTGCGCGCGAAGAAGCCATACAGCTCCGCGCCGTCCTGCAACTGCCAGATGCCCACGGCCTCGGGCGCGCCGGGGATGTACTCGGCGGTGAGGAACTGGTGGAAGCGCCGCAGCGCGGGCACCACGCCCTCGCGCACGGCCTTCTGGCCCGCCTCCGCCAGGCGCTGCTGCTCCGCGGCGGAGAGCTTCTCCGGGAAGCGCAGGAAGGGGCTGTAGAAGCCGCTCTTCGTCGGGTCCTCCACCAGCTGTCGCTGAATCTGGGGAGGGATGCGCTGGAGGATGACGCGCGGGTGCACCTTCTTCTGGCGCAGGCCCTCGCGCATCAGCGCCACCACCTGGTCCACGTAGGTGCCGAAGCCCTGGAGCCGGACGAGCCAGTCCTCGTAGTCCTTCACCGTCTCGAAGCGCAGCGTGTCCGCCAGCTGGTAGGCCGTCTGCACGCCGGGAGGCTGCCTGATTCCCTCCGGGATGCTGCCCATCTGGTTCGTGGGCAGCAGGTACCAGCCGAAGCGGTGCTCCTCCACCCACGTCTCGTGCTCCTTGCGGAACAGGTCCAGGTTGAGCTGGTCCTCGGCGGACAGCTTCGCGCGCTCCACCTTCTTCAGCTTCTCCAGCACCTGGCGCGAGTGCTGGTGGTCCGCCTGGATGGCCGCGAGGCTCAGGTCATCCCAGCGCTCGTTCCAGCGACGGTCCCCCTGCACCGACGCGTACGTCGGGCTGTGCTCCAGCTGGTACTGCCAATCCTGCTCGATGAGGGTGCGCAGCGCGGTGGCCGCGTCCGACTTCTTCGCCTCGGCATCCAGGGACATCATCAGGAGCACTCCCACGGTGGTCAGTCGAAGCCAGGTCACGAGAACAACTCCAGCAGGTCTTCACGGGTGATGGCCGCGGCGCCGGCCGCCTCGCTCAAGGCCGCCTCCATCAACGCGCGCTTCTTGTCCTGGAGCCCGAGGATGCGCTCCTCGACGGTGCCCTGGGACACCAGGCGGTAGACGTTGACGGGCCGCTCCTGGCCGATGCGATGCGCGCGGTCCGCCGCCTGCGCCTCCACGGCCGGGTTCCACCACGGGTCCACCAGGAACACGTGGTCCGCCGCCGTGAGATTCAACCCCGTGCCGCCCGCCTTCAGCGACATCAGCAACACCGGCGGCCCGTCCTCGGACTGGAAGCGGGACGTGACGTCGCCGCGATTCACGGTGGTGCCATCCAGCCGGTCGAAGCCGATGCCCGCCTGCTTCAGCGCAGGCTCGATGAGGTCCAACAGCGACGTCCACTGCGAGAACACGAGCGCCTTGTGGCCCTCCGACACCGCGGTGTCGAGCGCGTCCACCAGCGTCTCCACCTTCGACGACGAGGTCGCCTTCTGCCCGGGCACCAGCGCGGGGTGGCACGCCGCCTGCCGCAGCCGCAGGAGCGCCTCCAGCGCCTTGAGCACGCTGCCGCCCTCGTTGAGCAGGGCGACCACTTCCTTGCGCGTGGCCGCCATGACGGAGTCGTAGATGGAGCGCTCGCGCTCATCCAGCGACACGTGCATCACCGACTCGATGCGCGGCGGCAGCTCCGGCGCCACGTCGCGCTTGAGCCTGCGCAGCACGAAGGGACGGATGCGGCGGCGCAGGTCGGCGGACGCCGCCGCGTTGCCCTCGGAGATGGGGCGCGACACCTTCTCCTCGAACTGCCGCCGGCCCCCGAGCAGGCCCGGGGTGGTGAAGTGCATCAAGCTCCACAGCTCGTCCAGCCGGTTCTCCAGCGGCGTGCCGCTGAGCGCCAGCCGGAAGTTGGACTTGAGGCCGAACGCGGAGCGCGCCACCTGGCTGTCGGGGTTCTTGATGGCCTGCGCCTCGTCCAGCACCAGGGCCGCCCACTCCTTGGCGCCCAGCGCCGCCGCGTCCAGGCGCAGAATCGAGTACGTGGTGAGCGTCACGTCGGCCGCCGGGTCCAGCTCACGGCCGGGGCCGTGGTAGACGCAGACGCTCAGCGATGGACGGAAGCGCTTGAGCTCCGCCACCCAGTTGGGCAGCACGCTGGTGGGGCAGACGACGAGCGAGCGAGGCCCCAGGACGCAGATGGTCTGCAGCGTCTTTCCCAGGCCCATGTCGTCCGCGAGGATGCCGCCCAGCCCCGCGCTCTTGAGGAAGCCCAGCCAGCTCACACCCGTCTGCTGATAGTGGCGCAGGGACGCGTTGAGGTCCTCGGGCAGCACCGGCGGCGGCAGCTTCTCGAAGCCCTCGACGAGCGGCGCCAGCTTGTCCAGGCCCGGCGGAGGCGGCTGCTCCAGCGTCTCGCACAGCGTGGAGAGCTGCGGCAGCGCGTGGTTGGCGACCCGTCCGTCCGACTGGCGCGCGGCGAGCAGGTCCGCGACGCGCTGGCCATGTTTGTCCAGCCACGCGCGCGGCAGGGGCGCCCAGCCTCCGCCCACCAGCGGCACCAGCCCCAGCCCCTCCTGCCACGCACGGACGACGGCCGCGGCGTCCACCGAGCGGGCCTCGCCGCCCTTGCCACCCTCCACCTGGAACTCGAGCGTGAAGCGCACCTCGGGAATGCCCGCCCCGTTGCCCGCGGACTCCACCGTGAGCGACGGGCGCAGCTTCACGTCGGGGCTCACCACCGACGCGCCATCACCGGCCAGGTCTCCGCCCCACCGCCGCAGCCGGTCCGCCCAGCGCACCATCTCCGGCCCCTGCACCGTCACCCGGCGGCCGGGCACCAGGTTCAGCTCCTCGCGCAAGTCATGGATGAGCCGCTGCTCCACCGCCTCGTCGCGCAGCGGCACCGCGCCGCGCAGGTACACCATCTTCCCGTTGTCGATTCGCACCGTCGGCGGCGCGCCGTAGACGAGCGTGGGCAACACGGACAGGCCGGACTCCAGCTGGTTCAGCTCCAGGAGGATGCGCGGCTTGAGCTCGCGGTCGATGGACGGCACGCGCCTGGTGCGAACATCCACCGGCATCCGGCGGCCCAGCTCCGGCAGCACCTTCGACGTCAGCTCGCCGAGGTTCTCCGCGCTGTACGTGCGGACGATGGGGAGGTTCTGGAGCCACGGGCCCGTCATGCCCGTCTCACCCAGCCGGGCCAGCGCATCTCCCACGCGGGCCACACCGGGGCTCACGACCTCGGACACGCGCGCGTCGCGCGCCACCGTCACCACCAGCTGACCGCCCCGCTCCTCGACGAGCGCCCGGGGCACCACCACCTCGTCGGGGATGGCGACGGGGCGACCGTCCAACAGGACGTTGCGCGCCTGCACCAGCACCTTGAGCAACGCGTCGAGCGTCTCCGGATTGAGCGTACCGCGCGTGCGCCGCTGCTCCAGGATGCGGTCGGCGAGCAGGTCCGCCTGCTCCACCTGGAGCTTCGCGGCCTGCGCGGGCTTGGCGATGTACGAGGTGAGGCTGCCTTCCAGCGCCTCTTCCTTGCCATCCGCGTGAGCCAGCGTGCGCTTGAGCTGGAGGCCGTCCCCCGTGCGCATGAAGTGATAGACGATGCGAGACCAGCGGGCCGCCGCCGTCTGCATGGGCGCGTCCTCCCGCTCCGCCTGCTGGAGGGAGATGGCCGCCGCGACGACATGCTCGCACGGGTCCACGAGGCTGGGGCAGTCACACTCCCAGGCGTCGTCGGCGGGGTACAGGGCCACCGTGAAGGGGACCGGGCGCCCCGCCGAGCGGACCCTCAGCTCCAGCTCGCTGTCCGTCTTCGACTGGAGGACCACGGCCCCGTCACGGGCGAGCCCCACGCCCTTGGACCAGAGACCGGGGCGGGCTTCCTTCCGAACGGCTTCGAGCAGCTTGGCGAATGCGGACATGGGAGTCTCGACTCCCTACGCCCCCGGGGTGCGCCGCGCAACGGCGATGCGCACCCCGGCTCCCGGCTCAGTTACAGGTCAGCGTCCACCGGCAGCTATTAGACAGGCATTCCTTGCCATACAGGCAGGTCGCCCCCTTGGCCTTCTTCGGCTGGCACTTGCCGGTGTTGAGCCCCCAACCACAGTACTGGGTGCTGGCGCAGTCGGCCTCCTCGTCGCAGATGCAGGTGCCCGCGCTGTTGCAGCCGGACGCGGTGCACGCGTCGCTGACGCACTCCTCCTTGAAACGGCAGGACTCGCCCACCGCCTTGGAGTCCGGCGCGTAGTGCTCGCCGCACAGCACCGGGTACGCGGCCTCGCGCGTGCCCTTGTCCACGTAGGTGGCCACGCCCGTGGTGTCGATGTCCGCCGCCGCGTCCGCCATGCCCGTGCGCGGATTGGACGCGCGCTCCCACACCTTGAGGAAGGTCTCCGCGGAGCCCGTCAGGCCCGTGGTGTTGGCGCCCACGCGGCCCAGGTCCTTCAGCAAGTCGGGCAGGTAGCCCACGTGCGCGAGGCCGAACTCGTCGAAGCCCGTGCCCAGGCGCGCGGGCCCGGAGACGTTCTGCTGGCGCAGGTGCGCATCCGCTTCCGCCTGGAACGTCGCCGAGCACGCGCCGTTGTTGCCGAAGCGCGGACGCGTCTGCTGGATGAAGCCGTTGAGGTCCGCGCCCAGGGCCATGGGGACCTTCAGGCCCTGGCGGCCGAACTCGACGGCCTGCGCCAGCGAGCGCGTGGAGCCGTGGCAGTTGTTGGCGACACCAGAGCGCGTGTATGCGCGCGTCTCGTCATGCGCGGTGCGCAGGCCGAAGATGCCACCCGTCTGGCGCAGGTAGCGCACCACCCACGCGGGCGTCGTCTTCTCGTCCTTGGCGAGCTTCGGGTTCATCACCTCGCGGAAGTGGCCGTGGGAGATGACCAGCGGGTAGTAGGTGTTCGTCTGGGCGACGGCGAATGCGTCATGCAGGCCCTTCTCCGACAGGTGGGCCACGTCGATGAGCATGCCCTTGCCCATCATCGTCTGGAGCAGGGCCTTGCCGTCAGCGGTGAGGCCCTTGGTGTTGCGGCAGTTGCCGGCCGCGTCGCGGTACACGTCGAAGCCCAGCGTCATCGTGTCCGTCGTCACGCCGCAGTCGGTGTCGATGTGGCAGTTCTCCGTGAACTGGGCGGCCTGGAAGATGGGGTTGTGCAGCGCCGCGCCGCCGAAGCGGTTGTCCAGCTGGTGCACCGGCTGGAGCGAGCGGACGCCCAGGGCGTGGAAGCGGTCCAGCTCCGTGCGCCAGTCCTTGGTGCCGAACAGCTTGCTCGTCTCGATGGAGAGCACGATGGCCAGCTTGCCCGAGGCGATGATGTTGCGCGCGTGCGACGGCGTCAGGGCGATCTCCGCCCAGTCGGTGCGCGCGTCGAAGGCCCGCGCCATCTGGAGCTGCAGCTCCACGTCCGCCATCTCGTCACACGGCCGGGAGATGTTCTGGTACGGCAGCGCCTTGCAGAGGAACTCGTTGCTGACCAGCGACACCATGACCAGGGACATGCCGCCCTGGTGCGCCTGCCGCAGCCACCCTTCCCACGCCTGCTGATGCGCGATGGTGTCCCAGCGCGGCCACTGGGTGTTGACCGACATGCGCCCCAGGTGGATGCCCGTGTCGCCCTCGGTGCCCTCGATTTTGCCGATGAACTCCGAGCCCACCGCGCCGCCGATGCCGAAGAGCGCCGCGAGGAGCGGGTTGCCGCTCAGGTCCACCCCAGGGCACAGGTTGAGCAGGTTGCTCAGGTCCATGCGCACCCGCGCGTGGTCGCTCTCCGGAAGGCCGCCGTCACAGCTCGTCAGCGAGCCGGTGTGGCTGCCGTGGAACCAGCCGCCGCCGAACGCCTCCTCCGCGAACATGTGGTGGTGCAGCTCCGCGAAGCCCGGCGCGGCCAGGGGCTGCGACTGAACCTCGGGGGCGGGCGCGACGGGAGCCTCACCCTCCTGCACGGGGCCACACGCGAGCCCGAGACAGAGGGTGAGAGGAAGGAGGGCCAGGACACCCTGGCGCCGACGGTGCTGAGACATGAACATGGGGGGACTTCCTTCTGAAATGAGCGGACGGACGGCTCCGTCTTCGCCCCGGGGAGGATACTCCCCGCACGACGGGCATATCGAGCAATCCCCGCTCACCGCGAGACAGTGTTTTCAGAGGACGCCGCTGTGCGTCACGGAAAGTCGCCGGCCTGGAAGCGACGGGCGACGTGGTCCGCGGTGCGGAAGCTGTTGGCGAGGATGGTCAGCGTGGGGGCCGCGCCGCCGGAGGTGGGCATGAAGCCGCCGTCCACGACGAAGAGGTTGTCCACCTCGTGCGCCTGGCACCAGCCATTCACCACGGACGTGGCCGCGTCGTTCCCCGCGCGGCACGTCCCATGGACGAGGTACGACGACGTGCCTCCGACGATGAGCGGCGTCATCGACTCCGCGCCCAGGTCCTCGAACAGCTCCAGCGCGCGCGCCAGCAGCCACTGTCCCGCGAGCACGTGGTGCCGGGGCCGGTCCAGGCGGATGCGCGCGACGGGCAGGCCCCACCTGTCCCTCACGTCCGCATCCAGCTCCACGAAGGTGCCCGCGTTGGGGATGAAGTCATGGAACACCTCGCAGAAAAGCTGGCCCGGCTCTGACAGGCCGCCACCAGCGGACTCGGGCACGGGAGGGGTGCGGCCGAAGCGGAGGAGGCCGCCCTTGGCCAGCTCGGACACGCCTTCGGGCAGGAAGTAGTGGTCCATCACCGAGCGGCCGATGAAGGGATGGGGCGCGCTCAACAGGGCGCCGGGGTGACGGTCCAATGGCAGGCGCGCCTGGGCCATGGTGACGGCGTGGAACTGGAGATGTCTGCCCACGCGGCCATTGCCGTTGGCCAATCCCCGGGGGAAGCGCGCGGAAGCGGACAACAACAGCAGCCGCGCGGACTCCACGGCGGAACAACAGACACAGACGACCCGCGCGCGGACCTGGTGTGACTGTCCCTGGGCATCCAGATAGACACACCCATTGGCCCGGCCTTCGGGACCGAGCGTGATTTCCCGCGCCATGGCCAGGGCACGCACCTCGCAGCGGCCGGTGGCCACGGCGCGGGGCAGCAGCGCCTCCTGGGAGCTGCCTCGCGCGCCCACCGGACAGCCCAGCCCCGAGCACAGGGTGCAGTACGCGCAGGCCGGACGCCCCTGATAGGGCCGGGAGTTGATGGCGCGCGGCGTGGGAAATGGATGCAGACCCCGCTTCCGGCAGGCTGCCTCCAGGACGTCCGCCAGCGGGTGCGCGTCCAGGGGAGGCATGGGAAACGGATTGGAGCGCGGCCCCTCGAAGGGATTGCTCCCCGCGAGCCCCGAGACGCCAACCTCTCGCTCCGCCACGCCATACCAGGGCTCCAGCGCGGCGTAGTCATAGGGCCAGTCCGCCAGCTCCTCGAAGTCCCCGAAGCGGCTGCGCATCCGCAGGTCATCCGGATGGAAGCGGTAGAAATATCCGCCCATGTGCACGGTGGCGCCGCCCACGCACGAGGCCGTCCAGCCCAGGGCGTTGCGCACGGGCGTGGAGGTCCTTCGAGTGACGACGGTGTGAGGGTCCTCGTCGACGCGAGGAATCAAGTCACTGGGGGCAAGTCCGCCCGGGCCATGGACATAGTCCTCGCGCGAGTGCTCACGGCCGCGCTCCAACACCAGCACCCGGAGCCCCGCTCGCGACAACGTCAACGCGAGCGGACCGCCCCCTGCGCCGCTGCCAATGACGAGCACGTCATACACGTCGCCCTCCCCTGCCTTCACCGGCGTGTCCCTCCGCGCATTGACTTTAAATTACCAAATGTCTACCAATCACCGCCTCGCTTCTTCGCAACGCCATCGCAGCCCACTCGCCGGCACATGTCTGGAATGTGAGGATACGTGGAGCCCGCGTCGAATCCGCTCGTGGCGCCTCTCCCCTGGGTCCGGGCCTCCACCTTGCGAGAGCGGGTGGCCGAGGCGGCTTTTTCCAATACACATACAGAGACAAGCTCCCCCGCGGCGCGGCGTCGACTCGACACCTGGCGGCAACAGGAGCCCTTCGGACACGAGCGCTGGTGGCGCCAAAGACTGGCGTCGGCGGGCGTGGACGAGGCGGGCCTGCTCGCCCTGCTGACGTCCCAGGACGGCTCCATTCGCGCGGCGCGCGAGGCCCGCCCCCCGTGGTTCCAGGAGCTGGAGCAGGCCTTCTCCGAGTCGGAGCTCCCGCCCTTCTACTGGCCTGTCCTGGAGGACATGCCGGACTACACCGCGTTCCTGCCGCTGGTGGAGCCCCTGGTGTGGCGGGCCCGGGTTCGACTGGTATCCGCCCTGGAGTTGCTCCTGCGACAGCGGGCGACGACAGACGATGTGCCTTTCGAGCCTGTCACCGCGAGCCATCTGCTGATGGCCCATCTTCCGCAGCTCCTCGCGCCCATGCTCGGCCGAGCGCTGGTGGTGGAGCTGCATGCGGCCCAGCTCGAGGGCGGGCTCGCCGGAGAGACTCCGGAGGCCCGCTTCCAGGCCTTCACCCGCGAGCTGCGAAAGCGGGACGTCGCGCTCGACATCCTGGGTCGATATCCAGTGCTGGCGCGCTGCGTGGTGGAGTGCCTCGCCCGCTGGGAGGCCTCCGCTCTGGAGCTGATGCGGCGGATGGTGGAGGACTCGGCCGGGCTGCGCGCGCGCTTCCATGGGGGCCACTTCCCGGGCGTGCTGGTGGAGGCGCGAGGCGGTGTCTCCGACCCCCACCGGGGCGGCCGGTGTGTGTACCTGCTGCGCTTCGCCTCGGGCGCGAAGCTCGTCTACAAGCCTCGCTCGCTCGGGTCCGAGGCGGGCTTCCAGAGACTGCTCTCCTGGCTCGACGCACGAGGCGCCACCCCTCCTTCGCGAACCGTGGAGGTCTGGGACCGGGGCGAGTACGGCTGGATGGAGCACGTGGACGCGTCGCCCTGCACCTCGGTGGACGAGGTGCGGCGCTTCTACCTGCGCCAGGGCGCCTCCGTCGCGCTGCTGCACGTGCTGGACGGCACGGACTTCCACTACGAGAACGTCATCGCGGCCGGAGAGCACCCGGTCCTGGTGGACGTGGAGACGCTCTTCCATCCCCTGTCGGGGACGCGCTCGCCTCGGGACGCGGAGCACTCGCCCGGCGCGCCGCTGGTGTCCGCGCTGCGCAGCGGGTTGTTGCCGCAGCGCTTCTGGGGAACGCGGGCGGGCGGCGGCGTGGACCTCAGCGGCATGGGCTCACGCGAGGGACAGCGCACCGCCCAGGCGTTCCTGAAGACCGCGCAGCGCGGCACGGACCGGATGCACTACGAGCGGAGCCCCGTCTCCCTGCCGCGCGCCCGGAACCTGCCGAGCCTGGAGGGCAGGGACGTCCCTCCCCTGGAGCACCGCGACGCCCTGGCGGAGGGCTTCTCCGCCATGTACCGCCTGCTGCTCGCGCACCGTGAGGAGCTGTTGGCACCCACCGGGCCGCTGTCCGTCTTCGCGGACGCGCCGATGCGCGTCTTGTTCCGCAACACGTCCGTCTACGCCACGCTGCTGTTCGAGAGCTACCACCCGCACGCGCTCGCGGACGCGCTGGAGCGCCAGCGCTTCTTCGACCACCTGTGGCGCGGAGTGGTGACGGTGGCGGACCTGGCGACGCTCGTCCCCCTGGAGCAGGAGGAGCTGGAGCGAGGCGACCTTCCGTACTTCCACGCGCGGCCCTCGTCTCGCGACGTGGAGTCGGGCACGGGCCAGCGCCTGGTGGACTTCTTCGCGGAGTCGGGACTGGCGCGCGTGCGGCGCCGGCTCCAGGGCCTCTCGGCCGAGGACCATGAGCGGCAGCGGTGGGTGCTGGAGCGCTCGCTCGACGTGTCGTGGCTGGGGAGTGCCCTGCTGGAGCGCCCGAGCTACCCGTGCCAGCCGACACCCGAGCCCGCCACGCGTCGTGAGCTGCGCGAAGCCGCCCACCGCATGGGACTCAGGCTGCTCACCCTGTCGTTCCAGAGCAACGACGAGGCGCGCTGGCTGTCGCTCATCGCGGGGGACGCGGGCTGGAGTCTGGCGCAGCCGGGCACGGACCTCTTTCAGGGGCTCTCGGGAATCGCTCTCGCGCTGGGATACCTCGGTGACGTCACCGGGGACATGGACTTCACGCTCGTGGCACGGAGCGCCCTGCTCGCCCAGGCGCGAGTGCTGGAGGAGGACGCGCGCGGCGTCCAGGGCATCGGCATCCTCAACGGCTGGGGCGGCATCATCTTCGCCCTCACGCAGCTGGGAGTCCTCTGGGGTGACGACGCGCTGCTCGACTCGGCGGCGGCTCATGTGGCGCGACTGCCGGGGCTGGTGGCGAAGGACCGCGTGCTCGACATCGGCGCTGGAACGGCGGGTTGTCTGGTGGCGTTGCTGCTGCTGGAAGAACATCGTCCGTCCCCATCGCTGCGCGAGGTCATCCGTGCGTGCGGTGAGCGCCTGGTCTCCACGGCCCGTCCCCAGTCGCACGGCGTGGCCTGGCTGTCGGAGGCCGCGGGCCAGCGCTACCTCGCGGGGATGGCCCATGGCGCGGCGGGCATCGCGCTGGCGCTGCTGCGCTTCTCCAAGACGGTGGGTGACGCGCGGGCGCGGGACGTGGCCCTGGCGGGGCTCGACTACGAGCGGAGTCTCTACTCATCGCAGGCGCGCAACTGGCCCGACCTGCGCGAGCACCCTCCGGAGCTGGACGCGGGCGACCATGGCAACTTCCTGTGGGCCTGGTGCACGGGAGCGCCCGGCATCGGACTGGCGCGCGTTGCGGGCCTGCCCATCCTGGACGATGAGCGCGTGCGCGAGGACCTCTCCCGGGCCGTCGAGACGACGCTGGAGCGCGGCTTCGGACGCAACCACGGCCTGTGCCATGGCGACCTGGGCAACGCGGACTTCTTGTTGGAGACAGCGCGAGTGACGGGCGACCGCGAGCTGGAGTCGCGCACCTATCGCCTCGCGGGAGGAATCCTGCGGGGCCTCGCGGAGCGCGGGCCGCTGTATGGATTGCAAGGCAACACGGAGACACCGGGGCTGATGGTGGGGCTCGCGGGAATCGCCTACGGGCTGGTCCGCCTCTCGGCCCCCGAGCGGGTCCCCTCGCTGCTCGCACTCGCCTCGCCCAGTCCTTCACACGATTCCCGGATGGGTGGGCTGGACATCCGGGAGGTCCTCACGCCAGCCCAACTCCCCAAGGAGCAGTCATGAGCCAGTCGAAGAAGGACCACATCCTCCGCGCGTGGCGTGACCCCGAGTACTACAACAGCCTCTCGGCCGAGGAGCGCGCGTCCCTGCCCGCCAACCCCGCCGCGGAGCTGACGCTCGGCGACGACGTCCTGGAGTCCATCACCGGCGGCTGTTGCCTCCCGGGGCAGAGCTCCGCCATCTGCACCCCCTGCCCGCCACAGCACTGCCTCTGATGCACTGAGCCCCGGCCGCTGACGGGGACAGGGGCCGGCCCGCTTTGGGCCGGTCCCACCCGACAGCACGGAGCCACCGCCTCTTCATCCGCCCACGCCATGAGCGAAGCGCCCGTCCCCAGCCCACGCCCGTCCATCTTCCGCAAGGAGGCGCTCGCCCACTCCCAGCGCGTCGTGCAGGAGCAGGGAGACCTGCTGCGCATCTCCTCGACGTGGACCCGCTGGAGCTACGTGCTCATGGCCCTGTTCGTCGTGGCCCTTGTCCTCGGCGCCCTGCTGCTGCGACTCCCGGAGGGAGTCCGGGGTCCATGACAACGGACAATCTCCCCGCACCACCCAAAGAGCCCGCGCGCTGGTGGCGACGGCGCGTTCCGGAAATCCGTCAGATGACGATGACGGACTGTGGTGCCGCCTGTCTGGCGATGGTGCTGGGCTATCACGGCCGCGAGCTGTCCCTCGAAGCCGTGCGCGAGCTGACGGGCCCTGGACGAGACGGCGCCAACGCGAAGTCGCTCTTGAGCGCCGCGCGCAAGCTGGGCCTGCTGGGCCGCGCGGTGTCGATGGACCTGGACCGTCTGCCTTTCATTCCGCCCGCCACCATCCTCCACTGGCGCTTCACGCACTGGGTGGTGTTCGAGCGGCTTGGAGATGGCTGGGTGGAGGTGGTGGACCCGGACCAGGGGCGGCGCCGCGTGACGCTGGAGCAGTTCAGTCAGTGCTTCACGGGCGTCGCGCTGAGACTGGAGCCCGCGCCGGACTTCCAGCGCGGCCGGGCCCAGCGCGGCGCCTTCCGCTACCTCGCGCCGCTGGTGCGAAGGCAGCTCCCCGGCCTCGGCCGTGTCGTCGCGCTGTCCGGCATCCTCCAGGTGCTCACGCTGGCGGTGCCCCTGTTGACGGGGCTCGTGGTCGACCAGGTGGTGCCGCGACGCGACTACTCGCTGATGGGCGTGCTGTCCGCGGCCCTCGCGGGCGTGGTCCTCTTCGAGCTGCTCACGTCCCTGGTGCGCGGCCAGCTCCTCGTCGAGCTGCGCACCCGGCTGGACGCGAGCATGAACGAGGGGCTGCTGGACCACCTGGTGCGACTGGCCTACCCCTTCTTCCAGCAGCGCCCCGCAGGAGACCTCCTGACCCGGCTGGGCTCACAGCAGGCCATCCGGGACCTGCTATCGAGCGGCCTGCTGTCGAGCGCGTTGGATGGCGTGCTCGTGCTCATCTACCTGGCGCTGCTCTTCGTCGCGGACGTGTCCCTCGGGCTCCTGGTGATGGGCTTGGGGCTGCTCCAGGTCCTCGTCTTCCTCCTGCCCCGAGCGCGTCAACGCAGCCACCTGTCGCGCAGCCTGGACCTCGCCACGCGCAGCCAGGGCTACCTGCTGGCGCTGCTGTCCGGGATGCAGACGCTCAAGGCCTTCGGCGTCGAGTCGCGCATGGCGCGAAGCTATTCGCACGTGTACGTCGACCTGCTCAACGTGGAGCTGGAGCGAGGACGACTCTCCGCATGGCTGGACGCGTTGACGAGCACGCTGCGCCGAGTCTCTCCGCTGGTGTTGCTGTGCGTGGGGGCCTGGCGGGTGCTCGATGGCGGGCTGTCGCTCGGAGGGATGCTGAGCCTCAACGCGCTGGCCATCGCCCTGCTGGTGCCCCTCTCCAACCTGCTGGGCACGGGCGGCCAGCTCCAGTTCCTCGGCACCTATCTGGAGCGCATCAACGACGTGTTGGACACACCGCCGGAGCGGGAGGTGGACCACGAGGGCGAGGCGCTGACGCTGCGAGGCGCCATCACGCTGGAGGACGTGAGCTTCCGCTACAACCCTCACGCGGCGATGGTGGTGAAGAACGTCTCCGTGAAGGTGGAGCCGGGCCAGCTCGTGGCCATCGTCGGCCCCTCCGGCGCGGGCAAGAGCACCCTCGCCCACCTGCTGCTGGGGCTCTACCTGCCCACCTCCGGACGCGTGCTCTACGACGGCGTCGACCTGGGCACGCTGGACCTGCGCTCGGTGCGCGGACAGCTCGGCGTGGTGTTGCAGGACGCGTCGTTCTTCAATGCCTCCCTTCGGGACAACATCACGCTGAGCAACCCCGAGCTGGGCCAGGAGCGGGTGGAAGAGGCCGCGCGGCTGGCGCACCTGCACGACGACATCCAGGCCATGCCGCTGCGCTACGACACACCGCTCACCGACCGGGGCCTGTCCATGTCCGGCGGGCAGCGCCAGCGACTGGCCCTGGCCCGGGCGCTGGTGCACAAGCCGGCCATCCTCCTGCTCGACGAGGCGACGAGCGCGCTGGACGCCACCACCGAGGGGCGCGTCCAGACCGCGCTCGCGTCCCTGAGCTGCACACGGGTGGTCATCGCCCATCGGCTGAGCACCGTGCGTGACGCGGACGTCATCATCGTCCTGGACGAAGGCCGCGTGGCGGAGGTAGGCCGACACGAGGAGCTGCTCGCGCGGGGCGGCGTGTATGCGTCGCTCGTCCATGCGCAGATGGAAGCGCGTCCTCGGGCCACGGGGTAGGACGGGCGCTCACCCGCGATACCAGAGCCATCCTGATACGATTGCCAGGGCTCACGGCGTCCCGCACTGGCGCGAGGACGGATGGAGCCTCGATGGAGCTGTCATGTCCCTGCGTCGTGTCCTTCCGTGGAGCCTCGCCCTCTTCTTGTCGTTCACCACGGCGGTCTCCGCCGAGCCGTCCAACACCGAAGCCGCTCCGATTGAGTCCAGTGAGGAGCTCCGCGCGGAGACGAGCGAGCCTCAGGACGCGGCCAGCCTCGTCTGTGTCGCGGTCCGGTGCTCGACGGTGAGCGAGTGCTGGGCCGCGTGCCCCGGCGCGAGCAGCGTGAGCTGCATCGCCAATGGGTGTCGCTACACCGTGCCTGGTGGCGGAGGTGGGGGTGGTCCGACGTGCCCGCTGACGCGGTGCAGCGATGACGCCGACTGCGTGTGCAAGGGGGTACAGGGCTACTGCGAGACCCGAGCCTGTCGGTACTGAAGTCAGGGAGTTCCTTGGGCCGTCATCGCGGCGGCCCGAGGCCTGGCTGTATCCTCGCGCGCCGCACCTGGGACGCAATCCGCCGTCCAGTGCGCCACGAGGGCTTATGCACCTGGACGAGTACACGCGATACGACGCGATGGGGCTGGCGGAGCTGGTGCGTCGCAAGGAAGTGACTCCGACGGAGCTGACGCAAGCGGCGCTGGACGCCATCGCCCGCGTCAATCCGAAGCTGAACGCGGTCATCGATGTCCGGGAAGCGGACGCGAAGAACGCCGTGCAGCAGGGGCTTCCGCAGGGGCCCTTCACGGGTGTGCCGTTCCTCATCAAGGACCTGGCGCTGCATGCGGCGGGCGTCCCGACGGACCTGGGGAGCCGCTTGGCGAAGGGGCTGATGTTGCCCATCGACTCCTTCTTGATGGAGCGCTTCCGTCGCACGGGCGTGGTGTTGGTGGGCCGGACGAACACGCCGGAGTTCGGCAACAACGCGACGACGGAGCCGGTGCTGCATGGCCCCACGCGCAATCCCTGGGACTTGGGGCGCAGCCCCGGCGGCTCCAGTGGCGGCTCGGCGGCGGCGGTGGCGGCGGGCATCGTTCCGGTGGCCCATGGCAATGACGGCGGAGGCTCGCTGCGCATTCCCGCGGCGCTCTGCGGAGTGTTTGGCCTGAAGCCCACGCGCGGGCGCAACTCCATCGGGCCTGGCGCGGCGGAGGCCATCAACGGCCTGGGCATCGAGCATGTGGTGACGCGCTCGGTCCGCGACAGCGCGGCCATGCTGGATGCCACGCAAGGGCCCGCGGTGGGCGACCCGCACTACGCGCCTCCGCCGGAGCGGCCCTATCTGGAGGAGGTCCGACGAAAGCCGGGGAAGCTGCGCATCGCCGTCTCTCGGAAGGCGGCCTCTGGCGTGCCCGTGAGTCCCGACAACGTCGCGGCGGTGGATGACGTGGCGAAGCTGTGCGCCTCGCTGGGGCACGAGCTCGTCGAGGCGGAGCCTGTCTATGACAACGAGGCCCTGCTGGAGGCCCTGGTGACTGTCTGGTCCGCCTCCAATGCGTCCCTGGTGGAGATGCTGAGCACGGGCCTGGGGCGCACCGCGGGCCCGGAGACGCTGGAGGCCTCCACGTGGGCGGCGGTGCAGCACGGCCGCACGCTGAAGGCGACGGACCTCCAGGCTGCGCTCGCGGTCTTCAATCAGGTCAGCCGCTCCGTGGGCGCGTTCTACGTGGACCACGACCTGCTGCTGACGCCGACGACGGCGGGGCCGCCCTACCTGCTCGGGGAGATGGACTCCAACAAGCCCCGGAGCGCGGGCGAGTGGTACCGGTTCGTGTTCTCCCTGATTCCCTTCACCGCGCTCTACAACGTGACGGGCCAGCCGGCGATGTCCGTGCCCCTGCACTGGAACGCGCAGGAGCTGCCCATCGGCGTCCAGTTCGTGGGCCGCTTCGCGGACGAGGCCACCTTGTTCCGGCTGGCGGGACAACTCGAGGAAGCACGCCCGTGGTCCGTGCGCCGGCCTCCGGTGCATGCGGCGCGCGACGTCTGACACACCCCCTTGAGCGCTGAGCCTCTCTCTCTGAGGAGGGGCTCAGCGCGGCAGCGTCAGGTATCGGCCGAGCCCATCCATTTCGAAGTCACTCCATCGGACGAGGCGCGCGCGCCCAGAGCACATCCCAGATGGATGCGGGAGGAGAGAACTTGGGCACCACCAGCCGGACCCTCACCTCGGTGGCGGCAACCTGGGCGCCCTGGCTCCGCGCCTCCGCGAACAAGCTGCGAAGCAACGCGGGCCCATCCACATACACCGATGACAAGAACCCGGAATCGCCCACCGGGGTCGGCGGCGAGAGGTCCGGCTCGCGAGGCTTCAAGCCCCACGCCTCCAGCAGATCGGTGTACAGCTCATCCAAATCATGCAGCGGTGCATGGAGCCCCAGTGCGCCGCACGGGCAATCCCAGCCAAAGCTCCTGACGAGCATCCCACCCGTCTCCAGCATCCGGCCTCGCGCGGCCTGGCCACAGAGGCCACACTTCACTGACCCCACCTCGCCTGTCAGCTCGTGCCGGGCGTCAAAGGAGATATCGAGCGTTTCCATCAGTTCGCAGGGGGCATGTAGGAGTCGAGGGCCTCCGTCACGGCGGCCCGGAGTTGAATCCGGACGGAGTGCTCCCCGGCCCGAAAGGTGTCGAACTTCACGAAGAAGAACGACGTGAGTTCCCTGTCATGAAGCTCCGACCAGGGGATTCTGAGTGGCGGATGAAAGAGTCGGAAGACGAGACTCGGCGCCAGGTAGAGGCCCTGCTCGTCGCCGCCCACGGCAATGCAGCCCCTGTATTCGACCCAGCCGATCTTCCCCGAGGTGAAGTTCCGCATGTAGCTGGGGGCAGGTCCGTCTGCCCGGAACTGACGCGCGAGCAAATGCCAGCCACTCACCCGCGAAAAGACGGCCGAGAGAACCGTGAGCCCCACTCCGATCAGGAGCAGGATTCCCCAAGGGTGCGTCTTGACCAGCAGCTCGTGGAACGACGAGGACATGGCCATGCTCCTAAGTCACTGCGGTCAGCCGCGAAAGTGCCTCGCGCAATCGCTCGGGAATCGCCGTGGACTTGCGCGTCTGGCGGTCCACGAAGACATGCACGAAGTGCCCGTGGGCCGCTGCCTCCGTCACCCCCTCCTTGAAGATGCCAATCCCATACGTCACCGAGCGCGTGCCCAGTTTGTCCACGCGCAGCCCCGCTCGCAGCGCGTCCGGATATGCGAGCGGCGCGCGGTAGTGACACTTCGACTCCACGACGAGCCCGATGACGGAGCTGGTGTGGATGTCCAGCCCGCCCTCCTGGATGAGGAAGTGGTTCGCCACCGTGTCGAAGTAGCTGTAGTACGTGACGTTGTTGATGTGGCCGTAGACGTCGTTGTCCATCCACCGCGTGGTGATGGGCAGGAAGTAGCGATAACGCTCGGCGGTCTCGACCTCACTCACGGCTTCACCCTCCCCACGGCTACCAGTACCCCAGCGCCTGCTGGAACAGCCCACCCAGCACGGGCCGGGTCATCTCACGCGGAGCATTCTGCAACAGCCGCTGCTGGGGGAAGGCCCCCTCCGTCAGCGCCGCCACGTCCGCCTCGGTGTACCCGACTCCGCCCAGGCCGTTCGGCATCCCCACCGCGCGCATGATGCGGATGAGTTTGTCCGCCAGCACCTCGCCCGCGTCCTTCAGCCCCGCTCCCCGAGCATCCGCCCCCAGCCACGTCGCGGCCTCCAGGTGACGCTCCGGACTCTCCTCCGCCGTGTAGCGGAACACCGCCGGCGCGTTGAGGATGACCGCCATTCCATGGGGCACGAGCGGCTCGTCCTGGGGATACCCCGTGGGCCTGAACTCGCGCACCAACCCCGCCACCGCGTACGCCATGCCGTGGGGCGCATGCACTCCGGCGTTGCCGAAGGCGATTCCCGCCAGCGTCGCCGCCCACATCAACTGCTCGCGCGCCTCGTGGTCTCCCGCGTCCTTCACGCCGCGCTCCAGATACAACCCCATCAACCGCAGGGCCTCACGACACCCCAGGTCGCTCCACGGGTTCGCCCCCTGGCTCATCGGCCGCAGGCTGGGGCGCGGAGGCGCGGGGCGCCGCACGTACGGCCGCGCCGTATAGGACTCCAGCGCATGGGAGAGCACGTCCAGGCCACTGGCGGCCACCACCTCGCCCGGCAGCGTCGCGGTGCAGTCCGGGTCCACCAGCGCCTCGGTGGGGCGCAGCGCGTGCGAGGCGATGCCCGTCTTCGCCCCCAACGAGAGCAGGTCGAAGATGGTGATGCCCGTCACCTCGCTGCCCGTCCCGGACGTCGTGGGACAGGCGATGTGCGGCTTGAGGGGGCCTGGCACCGGACGGCCGTCTCCCACGGGGGCATTCACATAGGTCAGGAAGTCGGAGGGCCACGTCGCATAGAGGTTCGCCGCCTTGCACGTGTCGATGACGGAGCCGCCTCCCAAGGACACATAGCCATCCGGCCGCAGGTCCGCGGCGAACCGCACCGCCTCCAGGAAGGAGCGGTCCGTGGGCTCGACGCGAACGTCCGTGAAGACGCCCACCTCCAGTCCCGCCGCGACCAATGAGGCCTGCACCTTCTCGAAGTGCGGCAGTCGCGCCACGCTCGCATCCGAGAACAGCGCCACGCGGCGCATCCCGAGCGCCCGGGCCCGCTCACCCACCTCCGCCAGACAGCCACGGCCAAAGGTGACGCGCGACGCATCCATCGTGAAGGCGGAGTCACACCCCTCCCCCACCACCTGGTAGTGGCAGCAGCCAAAGCCCATGACAGTCCTCCCACGCCGGTTCCCGCCGCAATCTAGCGTGGGTGGGAGGAAGAACGAGCGACATCCGCCCCGCCGCGCTCAACAGTCGTAGTCAGGGGGCGTGCCGCCATCCGCGACGGGCACGGGCGCGGGCCCGCCCTGCTTCGCGAGCGACTCCCCGCAGTCCAGAGAGGTCTCACCGGAGAGCGTGCGATAGAGCACACACGAGGCCCGCTCGACGAAGAACGCCTGACGGGGCCAGTCCGGCCCGCGCGCCGCGAGGATGGCCACCGCGTAGTGCCCACCGTCCGGCAGCCGCACCAACCCGACCTCGTTGAGCACGTTGTAGCGCGAGTCATCCGAGCAGCACCCCGGAGGCAACCAGCCCCCCTTGTGCCGCATCGACGCCCGAGCCTTCGCCGGCAGGAGCGTCCCCAGCCAGCCGCCGCAGCCCTCGCGAGGCGTGAGCTCCATCCACGCCAGCAGGCGCGAGGTGGGCTTGGGCTTCAGCAGCTCGCCGCCACTCAAGCGCTGGAGGAAGGACACCGCGTCCGCCGCGCAGAGGTAGTTGTCATTCCCCATCACCTGGGGCGAGTTCGTCGCGCGGCGCGGCTTGCCGTAGTTCCACTTCGTCAGCGCGGTGTTCTTCACGTCCAGCGAGCGCAGGTAGTCGTTGATGGCGTCCGGCCCACCCACCAGGTCGATGAGCGCCCCCGAGGCCTCGTTGTCGGAGGTGCGGAAGACCTTCTCCGCCAGCGGCGCCACCTTCGACTCCTCGGCCTTCTTCAAGGCCGCCGCCACCCAGAACACCTTCGCCGAGCTGGCGGAGATGTGCGGCACCGTGTCGGAGAAACCCGCGTACTCACCGGTGCGCAGGTCCTTCACCGCGATGGCCACGTCCGAGCCTGGCGCCAGACGCGCGGCCTCCGCCGCCAGGGAGTCGACGACGGCCCGGAGGGGCTCGCGCTTCGGGCCTCCAGCGGCCGGAGCCGCCGCCATGGCGCTGCCAAGCCACAGCCAGGACAGCAAAACGACTCCCACCCAGCCACGCGGCGCGAACCCCTTTTGCATCATCTTTCTCCAGGCAGTGCGGCCCCCGAGGTGGACGCCGCGCCCGCGACGAAGGCGCCCAGGTCATACGGGACGCCCAGCCGGGAAGCTCCCTCGTAGTCGAAGTCCACCACGCCCGCCAGGGACACCCCGACGTCCATGCCGGGCGACGTCGAAGACAGACGGAAGTCCTTCGCCGCCACGTCGACGAAGCGCGCCGCCGCCACCTGGGTGGAGACGAGATTGGGCCCGCTCAGCGAGTCGATGCACGAGGTGACCGCGCCATTTCCCGCATGCGTCACGGGCGCCCCGCCACGATGTTGTTGGCGAAGCGGACGGACTTCGTCGGGCCCATGAGGCTGCAGTGCGAGTCCAGTCACCGTTGACACACAAGTGACAACGACAGCCCTGCTTCATGTTTTCTCGGGCGCCTCCAGGAAGAGTGTCGTGAGGAAGCGGGTGAAGTGGATGGAGTCTCGCGCCGCCATGGCGTTCTCCGCTTCCAACTCCTTCCAGCAGAGGGTGATGCACTCGCGCCGCAGGCGAGTTCGCTCCCGGTCCACTTCGATGACCGCGGAGCCGCACCGCCGCAGCTCGGCGATGAGCTGCTCGGCCCGGAGCATCGTGTTTCGGAACTCCCGCGACAGGATGCCGTCCACGCGCAGTTGGGCCACCGCCGAGTCTTCGTCCGCTTCGAGGGCCTCCCCGCGCTCGTCGTAGTGGGTCGCCAGGTCCTTGGCCCGGCGCGCGAATCGCTCGCGCTCCTGCCTCTGCTCGGCCTCGGAGAGTCGGTCCTGAAGGGCGCTGTCGTCCTCCCAGTGCTTGCGTTCCGCCTCCAGGTCCTTCCGGGCATTGAGCTCCTCGCGGCCCACCTGGGCCCGCCGTCCGTCGACGCGGTCCAGCGCGGAGCGGGCCACGTCGTGGTTGCGCTCGCGGACCTCGTCCATCCAGCGATGGAGCGCCTCCTACTCAGGGAGGATGCTCGCGCGGGCCGCCTGGTCCTGCTGCGCGAGGGCACGCCGGCCTTCCTGAAGTCGCAGGAGGCGTGACTCCACATGGGCGCGAGCCTCGGCCCATTGCCGCTCCCATCGCACCCGTTCCCGCGCGGCGGGGTCCTGCTGATACAGCGCGCGCGCTCGTGCCAGCCCCAGGCCGCCCACGAGCCCCGCGCCCAAGAGCCACCAGGATTTCCGCCGAACAAGCCATGGCGGCGGAGCGTACCGGTTCGACCGCACACGTGCGACGACAGACGACCGCGACCCCACGTTCCGCCGTGCCTCCAAGGCGAGCGGCACGACGGAACGGGGGCCTTGTGCTTCGAAGCTACTTGGCCAGCTCCGCCACGAAGGCCGCGGCGAGCTTGGAGAACTTGAGCGCGTGATTGGCCGTGCTGCCGGACTTGGCGATGGTGTCCCCCGTCGTGTGGATGTACGGGTTGCCCTGGCTGACGACCGCCTCATGCGGGATGGAGGCCGCGAAGCCCGCGTTCGTCCACGATGCGTGGTCCGAGCACGCATAGCCGCACGTGGTGTTCACGTGGGAGATGGTCGTGCTGAAGTACGTGGCGATGAGGTTGCGCAGGAACGTGTTCTGCGCGGAGTTGGTGTAGTCGGTGACGATGCCCACGTCCGCCGACGTGCCCCGGTAGTTGGTCATGTCGAGCTGGAGCACGCCCACCACGTTGATGCCGTTGTTCTTGTGGTACGCGGCGATCTCCTTGGAGCCGCGCAGGCCCACTTCCTCGGCCGCGTAGCCCATGAACTTCACCGTGCGCTGGGGCCGGTAGTTGCAGGCCACCGCCGCCCGGATGACCTCCGTGAAGGAGGCGATGCCGGAGGCGTTGTCATCCGCGCCCGGCGCCGTGCTGCCGGAGGAGATGGAGTCCAGGTGGCCGCCCACCACGACGACCTCGTTGGGCAGCGTGGTGCCTCGGATGGTGAGGATGACGGAGGGCTGCGCCCAGGAGGCGTGCGTGAAGAGTTCCGTGGTGATGTCGGTGCGGCCGGAGGCCAGCGTCGCCCAGCGGCTGCGCAGCCAGTTCGCCGCGCTCACGCCCGTGCTCGACGTGTAGTAGCGCGTGGTGTACGCGGCCAGGGAGTTGATGGTGCTGCGGACGTTCGCCTCCGTCACCGCGTTGGCCATGCAGTTGACGGCCGCGGCGTTGTTGATGGTGTAGGTGATGAGTTCCTGCGAGGGAACCAGGGGCGCGGGGACCAGCGACTGCTCCGCCTCGTCACGGCTCTCGAACGTCACGAACCCCGCACAGCGGTTGAACTGGTCGTGCATGATTTCGGCGATGCGCGACAGCTGCGACTCGCGCACCGGAATCACCACCACGTCCTCCTTCGACATCGAAGGCGCGGGGGCGCTCCAGCCTTCGCGCACGAAGGCCTCCGAAAGGGGCGCCAGGGCGTCCGAGCCCAGCGAAATCCACAGCTCTTTGTCCTCGGCCTCGGCGAAGGCCGCGGTGGGGCTCAGCAATAACAGGGCAAACGGAATCAACCGCTTCATGGCAGCGCTCCTCGGTGAATGGGCTGGTGCGTCGCGGATCACCGCGGGCGGCCGCATCGCGCGGCCTCCGCGTGTGGTCCCCAGGACGCGCGCAACGCCAACCCGCGCGCATCGACGGAGACGGACCGGCACTTTCCGCTTTTCCAGTGAATCCCCGCAACTGATACCGCCCTGGGGGACGAGAAATAAGTGCTCACCAGTCAACGGAGCCTGTCTGTCCGATTGCGTCACCCTCCTGGCCCCACAGGAGCCCCTACCGAGGCGGCGGCCCTCAGTCCCGGGACTGCGCGGCCAGAGCGGCCAGGCCCGGGCGGACCGCGCCCATGGGCGAGTCGGACTCGGCGAGGCTCGCCTCGGTGCGCACCATGGGCAGGCCGTGAGGCTGCGCGCGCAGGAAGGCCATCAGCTTCTCGCGGACGATGCACCGCAGCTCGAAGGCCTTGCCGGAGTCCGACGCGCTGATCAACGCGCGCAGCTTCATGGTGCGCTCGGACAGGTCCGTCACCATGAGGTTCTGCACCTTGCCGTCCCAGAGGCCGTTGGACTCCTGCTCCAGCACGCGCTTGAGCTCCGCGCGCACCGCGGGCACGTCCGTGCGGAAGTCCACGTACAGCTCCGCGGTGCCCATGATGTCCGGCGACACCTTGCTCCAGTTCTGGAAGGGCTTCTCCAGGAAGTGGCCCATGGGAATCACCAGCCGGCGCAAGTCCCACACCTTCACGACGACGTAGGTGAGCGTGATTTCCTCCACCCACCCCCACTCGTTCTCCACGATGACGGTGTCGCCGATGCGGATGGGCTGGGTGATGGAGAGCTGGATGCCGGCGAGCAGCGTGGAGATGGACTTCTGCGCCGCCAGGCCGATGAAGAGGCCGGCGATTCCCGCGGAGGCCAGCAGCGACACGCCCACGTTGCGCACCGCCTCGAACTGCAGCAGCAGCAGCGACGCGACGATGAGCACCACCGCCACCTCAATCACCCGCCGCAGCACCGACAGCTGCGTGCGCAGCCCGCGCGCGCGGCCCACGTTGCCGCCCTTCTCCTCGCGCGCCACCGTCTGCTCGACGAAGCCCGCGGCCAGCTTCACGAAGCGCAAGAGGAACCACCCCACCGCGGCCAGTCCCACCGAGCGGGCCACCAGCTCCACGCCGGCCTTCGCCACCAGCGGCAGCTTCAGCGCCCACAGCCCCGAGGCCACCAGCACGACGAAGAGCAGGTAGCGCACCGGCCCTCGCGCGGACGTCGCGAGCTGGTCATCCCAGCCGGACTTCGTCATGGCCGTGGCCCGGTCCACCAGTCGCAGCACCAGCCACTCCACGCCCCGACCCAAGAGCCACGCCCCGGCCACCAGCACACCCAGGCCCGCCCACTGCCACAGCTCCAATCCGCCCCAGGAGCCCTCCGGCACCGGCACGGGCAACGGCGGCGCGGTCCCCTCCGCCGCCTCGGCGGGCACGGCGGACAGCAGCGACAGCAGGGTGTTTGAACGAACCATGGCTCGGGCCTCTCGTGGCGGGACGCGTGCGAGCGGGAGCGCACCGGACGGTGTGCCCTCGCGGGTGCCTCCACCCTCGGGTGAAAGTTTGAGGTCAAACCTACTAGCGGTCTGAGTCGGTGGGGTCCAGCAACTTCTCCGGGCCTGGACGCCCTGCGGCCCACGGACCGGCGACGCTGGGGCGGCGGCTCCCGGGGCGGTTCGGACCCGGCGCGCTTTCCTGGAATGGCGGGACTGAGCGACACTCTTCGTTCGTGCAGTGAGCCCTCGGGGCACATGGCGCCTGGCCGTGCGCTCCCTCATGGAAGGCGAGGAGTCGACGATGAGCATCTGGAATGTGGCGGGCCGCTGGGCCCGGAACGTCCTTCAGCGGCCGGCCCCCGCCCCTGCGGGAAACGAAGTCCGCGCGAAGAACGGCTCGTCGGCGGAGTCCTCTCGGGACTCCTTCACGCCGTCGCCGTCGCCGGGGCCCAGTCCCACGCGGCCGGAGCTGAATCCCGCGCCGCCGGAGGGGTACTCGAAGCCGGTGAAGGCGGGCGAGCTGCCCGACGTGGGCAACGGCTCTGGCGTGCTGACGCTGAACCTGGCCAACGGCGCGGGCTCCCAGTACCGCACGGAGGACAACCGCGAGGAGCAGGCCCGGCTCATCCGCGAGACGGGGGCGAACATCGCCGGCTTCCAGGAGGTGGACATCAACGTCGACCGCAGCGGCAACGCCAACACGGCGCTGAGCGTCGTCACCCACCTCAACCCCGCGTTCGAGGCCTTCAAGTCGGGCACGGTGCCCACGCTGCCCATCGGCGAGGACGCGCCCGCGACGGCCATCCGCAAGGGCAGCGACGGCACCACGCTCTACCAGACGCCCGAGGGCACGCTGGTGACGGGCGAGTCCTTCTCCGGCGATGACCGGAACATCAAGGGCGACAGCGGCGCTGACGCGACGTACGGCAACGCGGTGTACGTGGGCGCGCCGGACAAGGTCGTCGACGCGTACACCGTCACCCTCCCCGCCGCCGAGTCGGGCGGTCCCACGGTGACGTCACCCGAGCAGCTCGCGGCGCTGGGCGACGGCAAGGTCTCCGACACGGAGCGCAACGAGCTGGGGCAGCGCAACGAGGCGCTGCGAAAGAACAGCCCCTCCGAGCCACGCACCGCGCTGGTGACGCGCGTGGTGGGCCCGGATGGCCGCGAGAAGAGCATCATCAACGTGCACCTCGCGGCAGGGAGCGAGTCCAGCGGCCTGCGCGCCAGGCAGCTCGCGTACCTGGCCGACATCGCGAAGGCGGAGGCGAAGGGTCCGCCGGCGCGCGAGCTGGTGGTGATGGGCGACTTCAACGACTCCACGCAGAACGTGGGCGCGGCGCTGGAGGGAGCGGGCCTGCGCCGCGTGGTGGGCGGCAAGAAGGCCAATGGCGACAACTTCGACCAGGTCTGGGTGTCGGGCGGGTTGGACACCGACACCAGCGCCCAGGTGAAGACGGAGGGCGTCAGCGACCACGCCCACGCCGGCTACACCGTCATCCGCTGAGCGCGAGCACTCGTCATGACGGGGCGAGCTACGGCTTGCCCGTCGTCGCGGGGGGCGCGGGCTTGGGGAGCCGTGAGATGTGGCTCGCGGCGATTCGCCAGCGCCCATCGCGCTTGATGAGCGTGTCGGTGAAGCGGAAGTCCGCCTCGAAGGCCGAGCCGCCGGAGACGCCCTTGACGGAGGTGATGCCAATCACCACCGCGGTGTCGCCGTAGAGGCGGACCTTCATGTCGTGGTTGCGGAAGACCTCGTAGCGAGGCTCCTTCGCGCGGACCTCGGCCAGGGTGGCGGCGCGGTCCGTCACGTTCCCCGCCGAGTCCATCTGGGTGAAGCCGTCCGCGAGGAAGCCCTCCAGGAAGGCGACGTCGCCCTTCCGGAAGGCCTCGCATGCGGCCTGGAGTCCGTCGAGCACGGCCTTCTCCTCCACGCTCGGAGAGGCTGCGACGGACGGAGAGGACAGCGCGAGAACCACGAGTGTGAGCATCGACTTGAACATGAAGGGCCCTCCTGGGAAGGCCCCTGGCGTACAGGGGATGGCTCCGGCTGTCGAACCGTCGTTGCTCCGTGATGCTCAGGAGCCGCTCAGGAGCCGCCCAGGCGTCGCTCAGGAGCCGCCCAAGCGCGTCGCTCAGGAGGAGCCCAGGCGTCGCGCAGGAGCCGCCCAAGCGGCGCTCAGTCGTCGCTCGAGGCCCGCTGACGCAGCACGAGCAGCCTGGGCTCGGTCATGTCCTCGATGGCGTACTTCACACCCTCGCGGCCCAGCCCGGAGCCCTTCACGCCTCCATAGGGCATGGTGTCGACGCGGAAGCTCGGCACGTCACCCACCACCACACCGCCGACCTCCAGTTCGTCCCACGCCCGCATCGCGCGCGACAAGTCGTTGGTGAAGAGGCCGGCCTGCAAGCCGTAGCGGCCCTCGTTCACCGCGCGGAGGGCCTCGGTGAAGGACGTGAAGGGCTGGAGCAACACCACGGGACCGAAGGCCTCCTCCGCGCAGAGCGGCTCGTCGACGGGCACGTTCTCCACCACCGTGGCCTCCAGCAGCGCGCCCTTGCGGCCACCGCCCGTGAGCACACGCGCCCCCCGCGCCACCGCGCTCTGAATCCAGCCTTCGAGCCGCCGCGCCGCGGGCTCGTCAATCATCGGGCCGAGCGTCGTCGCCTCATCCCGGGGATTGCCCGCGCGCAGTGCCCGGGCCCGCGCGACGAGCCGCTCCTTGAGCGCGTCGTAGTGCGACACGTGCACGAGCACGCGCTGCACGGAGATGCAGCTCTGCCCCGACTGGAAGAAGGCGCCGTGCGCCACCCGGTCGGCGATGACGTCCAGCGAGGCGCCGGGCTCGCGGTCCACCACGCAGGCCGCGTTGCCGCCCAGTTCCAGCACCACCTTCTTGCGCCCGGCTCGGGCCTTGAGGTCCCAGCCCACCTTCTCCGAGCCGGTGAACGACAGGAGCCTGAGCCGCTCGTCCTCGATGAGCGGGCCGATGTCCGCTAGCGAGGGGGTGATGACGGAGAAGGCGCCTTCGGGCAGGGCCGTCTCCGCGAGTACCTCCGCGAGCAGCATCGCGCTCACGGGCGTGCGGTCCGACGGCTTGAGGATGAAGGGGCACCCAGCGGCGATGGCGGGGGCGACCTTGTGGGCGACGAGGTTGAGCGGGAAGTTGAAGGGGGTGATGAGGGACACGGGCCCCACCGGCACCCGGCGGGTGAAGCCCCGGTAGCCCTCCGCGCGCGGCGACACCTCCAGGTCCATCACCTCGCCACCACCGCGCACCGCCTCCTCGGCGGCGGCCTTGAAGGTCTCGATGAGGCGCGTGACTTCACCCCGGGCGTCGCGCAGGGGCTTGCCCGCCTCGATGCAGAGCACCTGGGCCAGTTCCTCCGCGCGCTCCTGGAAGCGGCGCACGCAGTGCTCCAGCACGGCCTGTCGCGCGTGGGCCGGCAGCTTGCGCATGGGCTCCGCGGCGCGCACCGCCGACGCGATGGCCTCCTCCACGGCGGCAGCGTCCGCGAGCGCGACGCGCGTCACCACCTCTCCGGAGAACTTGTCGAAAACGGGCAGCTCCGCGTTGGGACGGCGCGGCCGGTTGGCCAGATAGTACGGGTAGCGTTCAGCCAACATGGAGCACCTCGAGTTCCTTGTCCCCGACGCCGAGCGCGCGGGTGTTGTCCGAGTAGTCGATGGGCAGGTCGATGACATGCACGCCGCCCGCTTCGAGGCTGCGCGCCAGCGTGGCGCCGAACTCCGACGCGCTGGTGGGCCGGTGGCCCCTGGCGCCGTAGGCCTCCGCGTAGCGAACGAAGTCGGGGTTGCCCAGGGCCATGCCGAAGTCCGGCAGGCCCATCTCCCCCTGCTTCCAGCGAATCATTCCGTAACCATCGTCGCGCACGACGATGACGACCAGGTCCAGGCCCAGGCGCACCGCCGTCTCCAGCTCCTGCGAGTTCATCATGAACCCGCCGTCTCCGCAGACGGCGACCACCTTGCGACGAGGATTCACGAGCTTGGCGGCAATCGCGGACGGCAGCCCCGCGCCCATCGTCGCCAGCGCGTTGTCGAGCAGCAGCGTGTTGGGCCGCTTCGTGCGGTAGTAGCGGGCGAACCACAGCTTGTACATGCCGTTGTCCAGGCAGACGATTCCGTCATCCGGCAGCGCGCGGCGCACCTCGGCCACCAGCCGCGCGGGGTAGATGGGGAAGCGGTCATCCGCGAAGCCCTTCGCGAGCTGCGCCTCCAGTCCGGCCCGAGCCTTCTCGAACGGCGCGAAGTCCCAGTTCGTGCGCGAGCCCAGCCCCTCCGCGATGCGCCACACGGCGTTGGCGATGTCGCCCGTCACCTCCAGCTTCGGGAAGTAGACGGGGTCGACCTCGGCCGAGGAGAAGTTGAGGTGGACGACGGCGCGGCGGCTGTCGCGCATGACGAAGGGCGGCTTCTCGATGACGTCGTGGCCCACGTTGATGATGCAGTCGGAGGCTTCAATGGCGCGGTGGACGAAGTCGCCGTCGGACAGCGCGGCAGTGCCCATCCACAGCGGGTGGGACTCGTCGACGACGCCCTTGCCCATCTGCGTGCTGGAGAAGGGAATGCCCACCCGGTCCACGAGGACGCGGAGCATCTCCGACGTGAGCTTCCGGTTGGCGCCCGCGCCAATCATCAACAGGGGGCGCTTGGCGGAGGCGATGGTCTCCACGGCCTGGGCGATGGAGCCTTCGTCCGCCACGGGCCGTCGCCAGGCGCTGGGGGCCAGGAGCGAGGCCTCGGTGGAATCACGCGCCACGTCCTCGGGCAACTCCAGATGCGTGGCGCCGGGCCGCTCCTCTTCCGCGCGTCGGAAGGCCTCGCGCACCGCCGACGGGATGTGCTCCGCGGAGACGAGCGTGCGCGTCTGCTTGGTGAGCGGGCGCATCATCCCCACCACGTCGACAATCTGGAAGTGGCCCTGCTTGCTCGCCTTGATGGGCTTCTGCCCGGTCAGCATCACCATGGGCATGGCGCCCAGCTGCGCGTACGCGGCGGGCGTGACGAGGTTGGTGGCGCCCGGCCCCAACGTCGCCAGGCACACGCCCGCGCGGCCCGTCAGCCGCCCCCACGTCGCCGCCATGAACCCGGCCGCCTGCTCATGTCGGGTGACGACCAGGCGCAGGCCGGAGGCACGCATCGACTCCAGCAGGTCCAGGTTCTCCTCTCCGGGGAGTCCGAAGACGCAGCGCACGCCCTCCGCTTCGAGTGCTTTGACGAACAGGTCCGAGGCCTTCATCGCAGTCCTTCCTTCCGTGACAAGGGAAGTTCTACGAGCCGGGGTCGATTCGTATATTCGTTTGTTCGCATGGAGTCGATAGGCCCCATCTATGATGACCTCATGGAGCTCCGGCACCTGCGCTACTTCACCGCCGTCGCGGACACGCTGCACTTCGGCCGCGCCGCGCGGCGGGTCCACGTCTCCCAGCCCACGCTGTCGCAACAGATCCGCCAGTTGGAGGAGGAGCTGGGGACACCGCTCTTCGAGCGGGCACGGACGGGGGTGCGGCTGACGCAGGCGGGGGAGCTGTTTCGCACCTACGCCTCTCGGGCCTTGGAGGACGTGGACGCGGGGCGGATGGCGGTGGGCGCGCTGCGGGGGTTGGCGACGGGCTCGCTGCGCGTGGGCTATCCGCCGAGCATGCGGGGCCTCGTGGTGCCGGCGCTGGCCTCGGTGCTGCGTCGCCATCCGGGGCTGGTGTTGAGCGCGGAGGAGGCGGTGGTGCGGCGGCTGGAGCGGCGCCTGGCGGATGGAAAGCTGGACGTGGGGCTGGGGTATTCGCCGGCACGCTCGCCGGACCTGGACACCGAGCCGGTGTTCGACAGCCGGCTCGCGCTCGTGGTGTCGCGAGGACATGTGCTCGCGTCGGCGGAGTCGGTGGGGGCGCGGCAGCTCGCGAGCGAGCCGTTCGCCCTGCTCTCTCCAGGGCTGAGGGTGCGCTCGCGCGTGGATGCGTACTTCGCCACGCTGCGGCTGTCTCCGCGCATCGCGCTCGAGTCGAACGCGGTCGCCACGGTGCTGGCCATCGTCCGCGCGGGACTGGCCGTCACGGTGCTCCCCGAGCCCCGGCTCGCGGACGTGGAGCGCCTGGTGGTGAAGCGACTGGCACCCGCGCCCCGCTCGGAGCTGGCCGCCCTCCTCTGGCGCAAGGGTGCGCCCCGCGCTCCCGCCGCCGAGTTGTTCGCCTCCGAGGTCCGCGCTCGCGCGAAGGAGACCGGCGACTGAGTGGAGTCACCTCAACGCACAACCAGATGGTTGACTGTCACGACACCCTCGCTATGCTCAACGAAGCGGTTGAACGTCGTCCGGATGCCCCCTGGCGGCGCAATCCATTCCCGAGGCAACGATGCGAATCCCCTTCTGCAGTCTGTTCGTCGATGACCAGGAAAAGGCGCTCAAGTTCTACACGGAGAAGGTGGGCTTCGTGGAGAAGGTGAACGTCCCCGCGGGAGGTGCGCGGTGGATAACGGTGGTCTCGCCCGAGGACCCTGAAGGTACGCAGCTCGTCCTGGAGCCCAATGGGCATCCAGCGGCGACGACGTACCAGAAGGCCTTGATCGCGGACGGCATTCCCGCCACGGCGCTCATGTCCTCGGACATCCAGAAGGACTACGAGCGGCTGAGCGCGCTGGGCGTGGTGTTCCGACAGAAGCCCATCCAGATGGGGCCCGTCATGGGGGCCATCTTCGAAGACACCTGTGGAAACCTCATCATGCTCAACCAGGTCTGAAGCGTCCCGCATCTCCCAATGCGTCCCCTGAGCGGGCGACGCGAGCGACGGAGCGGCGGTCCCGAGGCCGCTCCGTCGCGAAGGTGCATGACTCAGTACATCTTCAGGTCATACCCCGACGTGGGCCGCCAGTCAGAGCCCGCCGGGACGCTGCGCAGGTCCGTGACTTTCACCGCATAGACACCCGGCGTCACGTTGACGGTTGCCCGATACACCATGCAGGCGGGAGTGATATCCGAGCAGACCGTCGTCGTGGCGCTGGTCAGGAGCGCGCCCAGCGTGCGGGTGGCATGGTTGTACGCATGGACGTCCAGCCGCAACGGCGCGCTGCGCAGGTTGTAGGCCTCCACGGTCAACAACTGATTGATGTTCGTGGCACCGAGTACCCAGTCGACGTCTCCCGCTCGGTGGAACGTATGTCCAACCTGCGGATAGCCCAGGTACGACGAGGCCGTGGTGTGCGAGTTGTCGTTCTCGTACGAGTCCGGGGGCGCCAGCAGGCAGTTGGCGGGAGGGCTGAATCCACCGTCGTTGATGCAGACGTTGTTCGAGCACAGGCAGCCGGACGTGCAGTCCGCGCCCGTGTTGCAAGCGCGCACGGGAGCGACATCGCAGTAACCCGAGGGCGGCGGCGGACTGGAGAGGCCCACGCAGACCCCACTCGTGCTGCACGTACAACCGGTCCGGCAGTCGAGCGAGGTTGAGCAGGCCCGAAGCTCCGACACCTGTTCCTCCAGGGGGTCCGACTGGATTGCGGACTCGGGCGCTTCCTCCATGCTTCCACAGGCCATGACTGACAACGCCATGACGGCAAAACTCCAACGAACGACGTTCACGGTGCTCTCCTTGGACAAGACTCCAGCAGGAGTTACGTCGGTTCGTCTCAGGTTGGTTGAACGTCCGTGCGAATAAACGGCTCCTGACCGGACACCCGACCCAGCAGCACCGGTAACGCAGTGCCCCTGGTCAGCCCTGGAATTGTTTTTTCCAGTACATCCAGTACCTCTACTGCCCCGGGGCCTATCAGGGACCGAGGCCGTGACGCACGCTCCGGAGGCTCGCACACGGCCTCCGGGGCTTCTCGCGACTCAGTAGATGCACTGGAGCCCGAGGTTCAGCACGAACGGGACACCGGTGCTGACGTAGTTGTCCATCGTGCCCGTGGAGTAACCGTAGTACTGGCAGACCCGATTGATGGACGAGCGCAGGTACCACCACGAGGTGAACGGCGGGTTCAACCCGCTGAGGAACGGGAACCGGGAGTCATTGGTGTCGACCCCACGCTGCACCACGTAGGTGCTCGGGATGCAGACCAGGCCCATGACATCCGCTGACGTGTTCTGGAATCCCGTGAAGAACCCCGTGTTGTAGACGGAGCCGCACTCCCTATCCGCGATGGCTCCCGTGTTGTAGGCCGCCTGCGAATCGAGCGAAGTGGAGCTGCCCTGCCACAAGGCCCACGCCCGCGCATCACTGCCGGGGAGGTCCTGCCAGGTCACCATGTCAGAGGTGAAGCAGTGGATGCCCATCAGCTCACCGTCCTGCTCGCCGGTGTACATGCCTCGCGCATAACCATTGTCGTTACACACCGCCTCCGCGCTCCGGTTCGCGTAGGCCCAGTTCACGTCGCTGCGGTTGGCGATGGGAAAGCCCCCAGCGCTCCGCATCGCAGCCGTCGTGTCAAACCATACAGTCCCAGCCAAAGCCGGGGCCGAGACCAGTGCGACGATGGCGGATGCAAAGGCTGTCACGAGCTTGGGAATTCGCACGGCTCCAAACATGCTTCTCTCTCCTGGAAGGAACATCGGCTGACGTAGCCAAAGAGAAATACGAAGCCCTGGGAGCATCCTGGTCGTCGCCGGCTGTGCATTCCCGAGAAGTTGCGCGGCGCGCTGCACGATTTTCATGCCGTCGGATTCGCGGCCTCACGTCATGCATGCCGTGCCTTCAGCGCTTGGGTCGGCGGCCTCGCAGCCCCGAGATGAACAACTCCAGACCGAAGGCGAAGCGCGCCTCGAAGTCGGTGTCGACGAGGGCCTCCACCGCTCGTGCGACGTGCGGATAGCGCGAGGTGGCGAGCGCCCGCATCCGTTCCGCCACCGAAGGGCCCTCCTCCGGCTGCGCGCCGAAGGACTGCTCCTCAATGGTGAAGCCGAGCACGTAGTCGAGCAGTGCGAAGGTGGCCCAGCCCGCCTCCTTCGGCGCGAGGCCCCCCTGCCCTAGCGCCTCCATCAGCAACTCGCTCACCCGGAACGTGTTCTCCGACACGACGACGGTTCCAGCGAACACCCGGGCGCCGTCGCGGTGGCCCAGGAAGGCGCGCCGAAGCTGGCCCGCCACGCTCCGCACCACCGCGTCCCATGCGGCCTTCGGCTCTCGCACCCGGCCCACGTCCTCCAGGAGCGCGTCCGCCATCGACTCCAGCAGCACCTGTTTGCTCGGGAAGTGCCAGTACAGCGAGGGCGCCTGGATGGCGAGCGCCTGCGCGAGGGAGCGCATCGTCAGCCCCTCCACGCCCACCTCATCCACCAACGTCCATGCCGCCTCCACCACCCGCTCTCGTTGAATTCGCATGCGCCTGGCACCCCGACTTGACGACCCAATCTAACGCCGTTAGATGAAATCTAACAACGTTAGATTCGAAGGCGAGGGAGTGCTTCATGGAGGAAGTCATCGACGTGGCGGTCGTCGGGGGAGGCCCGACGGGGCTGATGTTGGCGTGCGAGCTGGCCCTGGCGGGGGTGCGCGTGCGGCTGTTCGAGCGCCGGAGCACACCGGTCCGCGAGTCGCGCGCACTGACGATGCATCCGCGCTCCCTCGAAGTCCTCGCTCTGAGAGGCCTGGAGGAGCGCTTCCTGAGCCGGGGCCGGCCCTTGCCCACGGGCCACTTCGGGCTGCTCGACACGCGGCTGGACTTCTCCGGGCTCGACACGGCCTTCCGCTTCACGCTGTTCCTTCCGCAGGCCGTGACGGAGGCGCTCCTCGAGGAGCGCGCGCGGGAGCTGGGAGTGGACCTGCGGCGAGGGCATGCCGTGGAGGCGCTACGGTGGGACGCGGAAGGCGTGGAGCTTGAGGGAAGCGCGGAGGGACAGGTGTTCTCCTGCCGCGCGCGGTATGTGGTGGGCGCGGATGGTGCGCGCAGCGCCGTGCGGCGGCTCGCGGGCATCGACTTCCCTGGCACGGAGACCACGCGCACGTCGATGTTGGGCGACGCCGTGCTGGAGCGACCGCCGTCCGCGCCCTTCCTCGCCATCAACAACGCGCACGGCAACGCGGTCATCGTCCCGCTGGGCCAGGGGAGCCTGTACCGGGCCATCGTCACCGACGCCCTACGCGAGGGCACGCCGCTGCGTGAGCCGCTCACCTTGGAAGAGCTGAAGACGAGCCTGGAGCGCGTGGCGGGCTCCGACTTCGGCATGAAGGAGCCCCAGTGGCTCTCTCGCTTCGGCAACGAGACGCGGCTGGCGGACACCTACCGGAGGGGCCGCATCCTGCTCGCTGGCGACGCCGCGCACATGCACTACCCCGCCGGAGGCCAGGGCCTCAACGTGGGCCTCCAGGACGCGATGAACCTGGGATGGAAGCTGGCCGCCGTCCTGCGTGAGGGCGCGCCGGACGCGCTCCTGGACAGCTACCACCGCGAGCGTCAGGCCGTGGGCCGCACCCTGCTGCGCAACACGGAGGCCCAGTCCGCGCTGATGGGTTTCACTCCGGAGACGCTGGCCCTGCGCGAGCTGATGAACGGGGTGCTGCGCAATCCCGAGGTGAATCGCCACCTCGCCGAGCACCTCGGTGGGCTCGACGTCACCTACCCGGCGCCCCTGCTGCCCGCGCCTCCGGACACTCGCGCGCCACTTCCGGAGTGGACGGGCCGACGGCTCGCGGACGTGCCGCTGTCGCTCGCGGACGGTGGCCAGCGCCGGCTCTACGCGGGCCTGCACTCGGGCCGCTGGCTGTGGCTCCACGCGAAGGGAGGCCCTCGGGTGCCGCCACAGGGGACACCGGGCTGGACGCCCCGGATGGAGACCTTGGAGATCGATGCGCCGCGGGCGGAGAGCCCGCTGCACGGCGTGGGCGGACTGCTCGTGCGCCCGGGTGGACATGCCGCTTGGGCCTGGGCGGCGTGACGCGCGCCGCGCGGGCCAGTCAGAGCCCGTGCAGCGCGGTTACAAAACGGTTCACCGCGAAGGCCGCGGACTATTCCCAGCGGATGCGCTTGCGGGTGATGTGGCTCTGAGTGTGGAGCAGGCGCTGGGTGTGGAGCAGGTTCCGCGTGAGGCGTCGGGTCGCTTGGGCTGGGGTTGTCAGGCCGGGGAACGTCGGCCAGTCTCCCGCGTCCATGCACGAGACCCGCCTCTCCGACCTGCGCACCGAGCTATCCGTCACCCACCACGATGCTCGCGTCCACCGGATGGTCGAGCTGGGCCGCCTCGCACTGAAGGACCCCGAAGTCCACGAGGTCCTTGGGCAGTTGTCTCAGGGTGATGCCCATGACCGGCAGCTCGCCCTCTTCGCTCAGTACAGCCTGCGCGATGGAAGGCAGGTGCTCTCCGCCACCACCGACGTGTCCGCCCGCGTCCGCTCACTCGCCTACCATCTTGTCCCCCTGGCCTGTGACGACCCGCAGGCGCTGGAAGCGCTGAAGATGGCGCGCGCCATTCGCCGCCAGGAAGGACTCCTCCGCGGCCTCGTGCGGCTCGGGCGGAGGGGCGTCATCGACGCGTATCTCGACGGGCTGGCCATCGGTGCGGACGTACCCGACTTCGCTGACGCCGTCCCCTGGGCGACCCCCGAAGGAATCCGCCGCCACCTCCCCCGCGCACTCACGCGCCCCAGCATGCGCTTCTGGAACCGGTTGGCGCACGACGCTCCCGGCATCCTCGCGGAGGTGTTCTGCTCGCAATTGAAGGCCGTGACGGGCGAGCCCGACCCGGTGACGCGCATGTACCTCCAGGCGTACCTGCCTCGCATCGCCGACCAGGCTCCCGACGCGGCCCTGGAAGTATTCGAGCTGCTGCTCTCCCGCCACATCCACCCCGATGCCTACGCCTGGCAGTGCCTGGTGCTTCATCGGCCCCAGGCCGCCGTGGCGCTGCTCCAGCGACATGAGCACGCTCCCGTTTTCGAGAAGCAGTTCGCCCGCGCCGCGCCGCGGTTGAGCGAGGAGGCGCTCGTGTGGCTCGTTCGCCGCGCCCCCATCACGCTGGGGGACGCCAAGACCTTGCTGACCCGGCTCTCCGAGTCCGCCCGTCGCGCCGTGGTCGAGGCCTGGGCCTCGGCGGTGGATGTGGCGCCGGACTGGGGCGCTCCGTTGCTCCGCTCCCTCCTCGCCCCCCATGAGCGAGAGCGCGTCCATGCGCGCTGGAGCGTGGCCGCGAGGAATGCGGAGGGCGTCATCCCCCTGGCCACGTTGACCGCGCTGCCCATCGACCTGCGGGAGCGCGAGGCGCGCCGGCATCTCCACGAGGTCGTCGCCCTGGGCACCCGGCCCCTGCAGCGCATGGAGTACGCACGACTGCTGCCTTGGGACGAAGCAGAAGCGGCCCTCAAGTCCCATCTGGGCCACCCGGAGGGCAACGTGCGCGCCGAGGCGCTGGCCTCGCTGCTGGCCATCCCCGGCCTGCGCGCCGACGAGCCGGCCCTGGTGGACCGTGCCCTGCCCCTGGTCCTGGCACGCAAGAACGAGCAGGACCCCGTGCGCGCGGCGATGTTGGAGGCACTCGTGCTGTGGCCTCGTCGCGTGTGGCGCCACGAGCACACCGAGGCCGTGGGCCGGATGCTGCGCGACGCGCTGGATGCGGCGGACCTGTCCTATCGGACCGCGGAGCTCGCGGAGACGCTGCTGCTGCGCACCTTCGCCAGGGCGCCGGATTGGGGTGCGACGTGGTTGGCCACCCTGCTCAAGGAGCGCGGCCAGCTCTTCAACACCCGCTTGGGGGAGTTCCTCACGGATGACGAAGTGCGCGCCGCCGCGCCTCAGCTCATGGGCATCGCCCGGGGTTGGGCGCAGCGCGAGCGTGGAGGGCCGCTGCTGGCGCTGGTGAACAGCCTGGGCGCGCGGGTGCGGCTGGTGCCGGGCCTGCCTGAGCTCATCGTGTCCGTTCGCGACAAGACGCCCTGGTCCCTGCTGGCGTTGGGAATGGCCCAGTGGCAGTCCAAGCACGACCGCGCGGGCTTCGAGTCCACCGTGGGCACCATGGTCCGACGCTTCTTCGACCGGGGTTGGCTCGCCGAAATCACCGCGCTGGCCCACTCGGAAGAGGCAGCGCGGCCGCTGCATCCCGAGCTCATCTCCGGACTGGAGCGTGTGGCGCTCAACCTGGGAAAGGAGGCGCACTCCGCCCTGACGGTGCTCCGGCTGCGGGCGTGGTCGGCTTTTGACGGGCTGCTGCCTCGGCTGCTGAAGTCGGATGCCAGCGTCATCTGCTTTCCCGTCGTTCACACGTACCTGCACCGCCGCAGGCAGGACCTGCTGACGCCCTACCTGGGCGCGCCCGTCGTCCAGGGCCGCTTCGCGACGGCGAAGACCGGCTGGCTGCTGGTGTTCAACAGCAACGGCTTCTACCGGTGGACGTCGGAGCAGAGCGCCCTGTATTCGAGCGCGGTGGGCCGGCTGGTCGAGGACCCGGAGCGCGACACGCCGACGGTGCTGTGGGGCGTCGTGACGCTCGCGGCGGTGGATTGGGCGCCGATGGAAGGGTTGTGCGCGCTGGTGGATGACGCGCGGCTCGCGGTGCGGGACAAGGCCATCCAGGTCCTGTCGCGGTGCGACCAGGGCCAGGGTGTGCCGACGCTGCTGCGCTGCCTGGAGGATGCCCGCGCGCGGGTCGCCATCTACGGGCTGCGACGTGCGCTCAACGGCATGCCTCCCGGGCGCGTGCTGTCACTGCTGGCCAGTGTCCCGCTCACCAAGGTCACTGTCGCCAAGGAGGTGGTGCGCCTGCTGGGGGAGCTGCGCGCGGACGCCGCCTACGAGCGACTCGTGGAGCTGGATGGAATGCGTCTGCACCGGGATGTGCGCATCGCCATGCTGCGCGCGCTCTGGGACCACCTGGAGCGCGAGCCCACGTGGGCTGTCTTCACCCGCGCGGTGGAGGACGCCGACTGGGTCATGGCCGCGCGCCTGGGCGACGTACCCGCGGACCGGCTCACCGAGGTCTCTGACCGCAAGTTGTCCGCCCTGCTCGGACGGGTGCTGGCGCGGCCCGAGCCGGAGGCGCGCATCGACCTGCTTCAGCGCGCGGCGTGGCTCGCCGTGAAGGATGTCGAGCGGACCTTCCTCTCCGCCTGTGGGGCTCGGCTGGCATCGCCCTACGATGACGAGGTGAGCGCGGCCATGCGAGCCTTGCTCCATCGCTCCAATGAACGAGACCTGGAGCGGCTGGAGGGAATGTTGGAAGCAGTGGCCTCGGACCGGCGCGCGTTGACCGTGGCGCTGGAACAGCTCCTGGGCCACAACGTGAAGTCCCGCGCCAGCTACATGCTGGCAGCGCGCGCGGCCGAGCGGGTCCTCTCGAAGGACAGCCGCCTGGCGCCGCTGCGTGTGCGGTGCGCCACGGCGGCGCTGGCTCCGTTGGAGCTGGCCGAACGGCTGGCCCACATGGGCGAGTCAGGCCACCTGCATGCGGATGCGCTGGAGGCGTGCCGTGTCGCGGTGAACACGTTGCCCGTGGGCGAGCTGGAAGCCGTGGAGGCACGGCTCACCGCGAGCGGGAGCGCGGAGGCCCGGCGCGTGGCGGTGTGGTGCCTGGTGCGCGACGCGGCTCCGGGGCGAGGCTGGACGCCGGAGCGCCTGGGTCGGCTCGCGCGGCTCCAGCAGGACGCAGCTCCGCTGGTCTCAGGTGCCGCACAGGCCATCTTTCCGCCTCGCGAGCAGGTGTCACCCTCCGCGTAGGACCGCTGCGCCAACGCCACCGGGCGGAGCGGCCTGCCCCCCTGTGTCAGGGAAGAAGCCGCTCCAAGTGTGAAGTAGTACGGCTGAGTCTGTCAGGTCCAACGAACCTCATTCGTCGCGGCGCTATCCATGACCACTCCCCACCCTGCCCCCATGTCTGTCCTGAGTGATGCCCAGGTCCAGCGGTTCATCGAGGAAGGCTTTGTCCGGCTCGATGACGCCTTTCCCAGACAGGTCGCTGACGCCGCTCGCGACATCCTCTGGCGCGACACGGGCTGTTCCCCAGACGACCCAGCCACCTGGACACGTCCCGTCATCCGGCTCGGCGAATATGTCCAGGAGCCCTTCCGACAAGCAGCCAACACCCCACGCTTGAGAGCCGCGTACGACCAGCTCGTCGGTCCCGGCCGATGGGCTCCACGGATGAGCCTGGGCTCCTTTCCCGTCCGCTTCCCCAGCGCAGAGAACCCCGGCGACGATGGCTGGCACGTCGATGTCAGCTTCCCGCCCCCAGATGGAGGCACCGGCTCCTTCTTCGAGTGGCGCTCCAATGTCGCCTCGCGGGGCCGCGCGCTCCTCATGCTGTTCCTGTTCTCAGACGTCGGAGAGCAGGACGCCCCCACGCGCATCCGCATCGGCTCCCACAAGCAGATCGCAAGGCTCCTCGCCCCGGAAGGCGACACCGGACTGAGCTTCATGGAGCTCGCCCAGAGGCTCGACGCAACCGCTTCCTGTCCGGAAGCCCTGGCCAGCGGTGACGCGGGAACCGTCTACCTGTGCCATCCCTTCATCGTGCACGCCGCGCAGCCCCACCGGGGCACGCGGCCGCGCTTCATGGCGCAGCCGCCACTGTTCCCCGTGGGCCCCATGACGCTCGACGGCAACGCAGAGGACGACTTCCCCATCACCCGAGCGATTCGCCAGGCACTCGACACGCCCTGACGGAGCTGAAGCTTCCGGGAACCCCGTCGCGGCGTTCGAACAGGGAGCGTGGAGCCACCCCCCGCGGGTCGGCTCCACGCTCCCCTCGAATCCCAACCGCAACGCTCAGCCCGCCCCGGACCCGCGCGTGGGGTGTGAGGAAACAAGGCACGCTCCGGGGTGCATCTCCCTGGAGACACAGCCCCCGAAAAGGTGGCGCATTTCTCGCGAGCGAATCTCCTCCCGCGTCACAACCCCCTGGTTTCCCAGCACTTCCGCCTTCGAATCCTTCGGAGGATTCACGAGGGCGTCGCGTCCCTCATCACGCTGCGGATGCTCAAGTCCAACTGACTCTGCAGCACCCTCAGCAGGCTGGTGAGCCCCTGGGAGTCCTCGCCCAGGCGGGCAGCCAGGCGCTGGCGCACATCATCGCGCAACTGCTCCCGCGCCTGGGCCAGCCACCGCTTCACCGTGGAGCGGTCCACCTGATACGCGCGGGCAATCTGCGCCGTCCCCAGCCCTTCCACCAGATGCAGGCGCAGCAGCGTGCGAGCCCGAGGCTCCAGCGCCTTGAGCGCCTCCTGGAACACCGCCGCGAAGTCCTCGCGGTAGTGCTCTTGGATGAACCGCCGGTCCGCATCCACCTCCTGCGCGCTCGTTTCCACGAGCTTGGAGTCATCCAGGGCGAACGAAATCTTTCGCTCCCGCATCAGGTTGAGCGCGATGCGCAGCGCGGCGACACGCAGCCATGCCAGCAGTGCACCCTGTCCCTCGTAATCCGCGATGCGCGGGGCTCGCTCGCCGCTGGGGAGAAAAAGCTTCACGCGCAGCACCTGGAGCGCCTCGTCCGCCACCGAGACTTCCAGGCCTCTGTGCAGCAACGCCTTGCGGAGCTGCGGCGTATAGCGCGCCTCGAACTCCGCGAACGCCTGGGTGTCTCCGCGCGCACAGGCTCGCGCGAAAGCCACATCGTCTTCATGGTCGGCGCCATTCATCGTCATGACCGCCCCCGTCGGTTATCGTCGCCGGCGAAATGGAATGCCTCGAGACGCGACGACTCTTCGCCTTCGCACAGGGTGAACTGGACGCCGAAGCGACGCGCCAGGTGGAACAGCATCTTGATTCCTGCGCCTCCTGTCGAGCACTCGTGGCGGAGGCGGCTCGCGCGGAGGACGGGGAAGCAAGCCCGGAGTCCCCACCTTCGTCCCCGCCCACCGGCGTGGCGCTGTCGTGGCTCGAGCGGGGCGCCCTGATGGGTCGCTATGTCGTGCTGGAGCGCATTGGCGCGGGAGGCATGGGCATCGTCCACGCGGCGTATGATCCGGAGCTGGACCGCCGCGTCGCGCTCAAGCTGATTCGCATCGACTCGACGACCCCCGCGCAATTGGAGCGCGCGCAGGCCCGGCTGCTGCGCGAGGCCCAGGCCACCGCGCGCGTCATCCATCCCAACGTCATCACCATCCATGACGCGGGCCGCTTCGGCGAGCATGTCTTCCTCGCCATGGAGCTGGTGGACGGCACCACGCTGCGCGCGCGCATCCGCTCGCTCAAGGGGCGCGGCGACTGGCGTGAGACGCTGAGCCTGTTCATGCAGGCGGGACGCGGACTCGCCGCCGCCCATGCGCAGGGACTGGTCCACCGCGACTTCAAGCCGGACAACGCGCTCGTCGGCAAGGACGGCCGGGTGCGCATCACCGACTTCGGATTGGCGCGCATCGTCGAGGGCATCGACGACACGCCCACCCCGCCAGGCGCCGCCGCGCCCGCGCCCCTGCGCTCGGAGTGGCACACGCGCTCCGACATAGTGCTGGGGACGCCGGCCTACATGTCTCCCGAGCAGAAGCGCGGCGAGCCCTCCGACGCGCGCAGCGACCAGTACAGCTTCTGCGTCGCGCTCCACGAGGCGCTCTACGGCCAGCGGCCCTTCGTCACGCAGGCGGTGGCGAAGGCCCCGCCAGACGTGCCCCGCGCCGCGTCAGGCCCGCGCCCGTCTCAAGGCTCGGACGTCCCCGCCTGGGTGCATCAGGTGATTCTCCGGGGCCTGTCCGCCGCGCCTGAAGCACGCCACGAGTCCATGGACGCGCTGCTGCGCGGGCTCTCCCGCGCTCCAGGGGAGACGTGGCGTCGCGCCGTCCTCGCAGCGAGCGCGGGCCTGTTGCTCCTGGCGGGAGGCGCGGCCCTGCACCGCTCCACCTCCGGAGACCCCTGCGCGGGCAGCGAGCAGGCGCTCATCGGAGTCTGGGACCCCGCGCGCAAGGCCGCGGTGCGCGCGGTCTTCACCGGCAGCGCCCTGCCCTATGCCGCCGGCGCCTGGAGCGAGGTGGAGCACACGCTGGATGGCTATGCGGGAACCTGGGTGGCGGAGAGTCACGAGGCCTGCGTCGCCACGCGCGTGAAGGGCCAGCAGACGGAGCGCCTGCTGGAGCGACGCATCATCTGCCTGGACCAGCGCCTCAAGGACCTGGGCGCCGTCGCGGACACGCTGGCGACCGCCGACAAACAGGTCATCCAGAACGCGTCACGCATGGTGCACGGCCTGGAGAACCTGTCGGTCTGCGCGAACCTCTCCGCGCTCGCCGCGCCGGAGCCGCCGCCCACCGACGAGGCGAGCCAGAAGCACATGGAGGCCATCCGGACGCAGCGCGCGCAGGTCCGCGCGAAGCTCACCGCCGGGCAGGTGGCCCCCGCCCTCAAGCTCGCGACCGAGGTGGCCCGCGAGGCCCACGCGCTGGGCTACGGCCCGCTGGAGGCCGAGGTGTTGGATTTGCTCGCGGAGTCCCAGGGAAAGAACCTGGCCCACCGCGAAGGCATCAAGACGTTGCACCAGGCCATCCAGGTGGCCACCGCGAGCCGACATGACCGGCAGGCCGCCGAGTCGTGGGCGGGCATGATTCGCCTGCTCAGCCTGGTGGGCCCGGAGGTGGACCCCGACGGGATGGCCCCCGCCCATGCGGAAGCGGCGCTCAGACGCCTGGGAGGCGATGCGCGCATCGAGGCGAGGTATTTCCGCAACCTCGCCAGCCTGCACCGCGTCCGGGGCCGGCGGGAGGAGGCCCTGGCCGCGAGCGAGCGGGCGGTGGAGCTGGCCCGGAAGCTCTACACCGGGAACGACCCGGAGCTGGGCACGGCGCTGCTCACCATGGGCCATGCCCTCTACGAGTTCGAGCGACACTCGGAGGGCCTGCGCTACCTGCTCGAGGCGGAGGCCGTCTATCGGAAGACCTATGGCCCCGAGCATCCCTATCTGGCCACCGTCCTGAGCAACCTGGCGGTCTTCAGCGTGCGGCTCGGCGACAACGAGAGCGCGCTGAAGTACGGACGTGAGTCCCTGAAAATCAATGCGCGCGTCTACGGAGAGGAAAGCGAGCCGACGGCCAGCGTGTACTTCAACCTGGGGGGCTTCCTGATGGAAGCGGACCGCCCGGAGGAGAGCATCCAGCACTACGAGAAGGCCGTGCGCATCCGCGACAAGGTGCAAGGCCCGGAGCACGCGGACCTCGTCGTGCCCCTGTCGAAGATGGGAGAGGTGCAGTCCTCCGTGGGGCGCTTCGACGAAGCACTGAAGACACACCAGCGAGCCCTCGCCATCGCGGAGAAGACCTCCGGGCCCGACAGCGCCCTCGTGGCGAGGGACTTGAAGTGCCTCGGCGAAGATTACCTGGGGCTCCAGCAGCCTCGGAAGGCGCTTCCCCTCCTGGAGCGCGCGGTCCTCCTCTTCGAGCGGCTGACCTCCGAGAAGGACCGGGACCATCAATCCGATGCGCGCTTCGCGCTCGCGCGGGCGCTGGTGAGCACCTCCGGAGACCGCAAGCGGGCGCAGCGACTCGCCACCGCCGCGCAGGCCTACAACCAGGGCAACCTCAAGTCCCGTGAGGACGAGTTCAAGACGGTCTCCCAGTGGCTGGCGACCCACGACGTGCCCGGCTCCCGTTGAAGCGACGGGGAAGACATGTGCGCCAGGACTCCATTATCCTCCCCACGCCATGGCCAGCCCCTATGACGTGACGTCGGTGCGCAGCCCCACGGAGCTGCCGCGCATCCTCGACCTCCAGCGAAAGAACCTGCCGAAAGCCATCAGCACGGACGAGATGCGCGCGCAGGGCTTCGTCACCGTGGAGCACGACGTATCCGCCCTGGAGCGGATGCACGCCCTGGCGCCCAGCATCATCGCGAGCCACGAGGGTGAGCTGGTGGGCTACGCGCTGACGATGCCCCGGGAGTGTCGCGCGCTGATGCCCCTGCTCGTCCCCATGTTCGACCTGCTGGACACGCTGGAGTACCAGGGCCGTCCCCTGACAGAGCAGCGGTTCTACGTCATGGGGCAGGTCTGCATCGACAAGGCCCACCGCGGCAAGGGGCTGTTCGAGCAGCTCTATGACAAGCACCGCGAGCTGTATCGCGAGCGCTTCGACCTGCTCGTCACCGAGGTCTCCACCCGGAACACGCGCTCCATGCGGGCCCATGAGCGCGTGGGCTTCAAGCCGCTGCACACCTACCGCGACGCGACGGACGAGTGGGCCGTGGTGGCCTGGGATTGGAGCGAGCCGTCGGGCCCCACCCAGAATGTCCCTGGAGAGGCCCGACGCTGAAACGAGACGCGTGGCCAGGATGTTCTTGGCCTGGCGCGTATCAGAGCGCGGTGGCCCAGCGCGTGTCGTGGTCGCTCCAGAAGCGGTGAAGGTAATTGCCAGACCGCTGGACGAGGACGGCCTCCGTCGAGTCATCGAGGATGGCCGTCACGGTGATGCCGTTCATGTTCCAGTTGTCGCCCGTGCTGAAGATGTCCGGCTGGCCGGAGGTGAACTGGATGCTGAACTCCTCGACGTTGGCGAGCAGCATGCCCGAGGGAGTCGTCATCGTCACGGTGTGCGTGGACCAGTTCCCCCAGCCCGCGCCGTTGTTCAGGTTGATGCTCGCCGTCAGCAGATTGCCGGACAGCCCCACGTACTTGATCTCGGCCACCGCATGGCTGGCATTGCGCAGGTCGTCTCCGCCCGTGGCGACGGTGATGCGAAGCTTGGTGATGATACGCATTCCGTCCTCGGCGTGCGCCATCCCGGGCAGCAGGAACAGCATGGCGGCGGCCAACATCGCCGTCAGGGTCGAAACAAAGCGGGGCGTCATCGCACTCGGGACAAGGGCAGCGTTCATCGTCGTCTCCTCTAGGGGTGGGTCGCTCTCGCGGGCATGGCGCGGCCAACAAGGCCGCTTCGCTCACGAAGCGAAGCCAAGGTGCCGCGAACCGGGAAGGCTGCCCACTGCCAGATTTCTTGCCCTGCCCCGGATGGCAGCGAAGTGGAACCCTCCGCGCCCATGGGAAGACTCGCGACACTGCTCCTGGGGTTGCTCTGGAGCACTCCGCTCCTCGCCGCTCCCGTCGAGGACTTCGGCTCACGGCCCGAGGCGCTGCGCATCCAGGTGGTGACCTTCGGGCCCGGCCCGCACGTCCAGGAGCGCTTCGGTCATATCGCCATCCGGGTGGAGGACACGCGGCTGGGCACCGAGGTGCTCTACAGCTACGGCGTGACGTCCTACGGGCCCGCCTCCGGGGTGCGCTACCTCCTGGAGCGCCCCACATACTGGGCTGCCCGGCTCTCGGTGGAGCACTCGTTCTTCCTCTATCGCGCACGCGGTCGCTCCATCCTCCTCCAGGAGCTGGACCTGCCCGTGGAGCAGCGACGCCGACTCCTCGCGCGCCTGGAACGCGATGTGAATCCCGCCACGCGCGAGTACGCGTATGACCCGCTGCGAGGCAACTGCGCGACACGCCTGCGGGACGCACTCGACGAAGCCCTGGGCGGCGCATTGCGCGTCCAACTCGCGGACCCCGCTTCACTGACCTACCGCGAGCACCTCCGCCGCTACACGCGCGAGGTTCCCCTGTTCCAGTGGGCGCTGATGCTCTGGACGAGCGACACGGTGGACGCCCCGATGACCCGGTGGGAGGAGGCCGCCTTTCCCGTGGAGCTGGCCCAGGCGCTCGCGGAGGGCTCCTTCACGGACGAGCACGGCACCTCGACGCCGCTCGTGAAAAGCAGTCGCGACGAGCACATGACCACCACCCGCCCGCCCCCACTGGCGCCGGGTCCTTCCTCGCTGACGCGCGGGCTTTTCGCCCTCTTCGCGGCGGGAGCGCTGCTCCTGCTCGCGGTGCCTCGCGCAGCCACGCACCGCCGCGCCTTCCGCATCGCCTTCGGTCTGCACCATGCGCTCGTCGGCGCGACGCTCGGCTCAGCGGGTGCCATCGGCTTCGTCCTGATGCTCGGCTCCGTCCACCCCTACTTCGGCCGCAATGAGAACCAGTGGCTGGCCCATCCCCTGTCACTCGCGCTGCTTCCCCTCGGCCTGGGCATCGCCTTCGGCAACGAGCGCTCCGAGCGCTGGGCGCGTCACTGCGTCAGCGTGCTCGCCCTCGGCTCCCTGCTGGCGGTGGTGCTCAAGCTGTTTCCCACGTTCCAGCAGGACACCCGCGAGCCGATGTCCGTCCTGCTCGTCGCGAACCTCGGCCTGGCGCTCGTCCACTTGAAGCGGTGGCGGGCCACGGCGCTCACCCTCCCGCGAGGAGCATCACCTCGACCCGAGCCCCACCTCCCGGGAGATTCGACGCGCGCAGCGTCCCTCCGCTCGCCTCGATGAGCCCGCCCACCAGCCGCATCCCCAGGCCCGAGCCCTCCGACTTCGTCGTGCCTCCCGTCGGCCGCGCCCCGTCCAGCAGCCCCGCCCGGAAGCCCGGCCCGTCGTCACTCACCCGCAGCAGGATGTTCCGCGTGCCGCCCTCCGGCTCCACGCTCACCTGGACGGTGCCCGCCCCACGCTGCCCATCCCCTTCACACGCATTCACGAGCAGGTTCGTCACCACGTGCGCCAGCCCCCGCTCGCCGCCCACCACCCAGACGCGCGGCCCATGTCCCTCCGGCGCCCCGGGCCCGAGCAGGATTCGCACATGCGAGTAGCGCGTCTGCACCACGGCCGCCGCGTTCCGCAAGGTGGTGGAGACCTCGACGGGGGTCGCCTCGTCAATCATCGCCAGCTCGCCCAGGGCGCGTGACTTCACGCTCTCCACGAACTCCCACAGCTCCCGCAAGTCGGACGCCAGCCCCTGCACATGCCGCGAGCACGAGGCGCCTCCCGGGTCCCTCAGGAGCAGGTCCGCGCGCAGCCGCGCCGCCGACAGCAGAGTCCTCGCATCGTGGTGCTCGCGCAGGATGACACTCAGGTTCGTCCGCGCCCGCCGGATGCGCACCCCCTCCGCGCCGGACTTGAGGACCATCCGCCGCGCCACGCCACAGGCAATCGCGGCCACGCTCCCCGCGCTGCCGACGAAGATGACGAGCAGCGCGACCTCGGAGAGGCCATAGGTCACATGGCTGGCGTTGAACCGGAAGTCGAGGGCGATGAGTCCCCCCAGCAACAACAGGTTCGCGCCCGTGCCCACCCACGCCACACGCGGTGACAGTCGCAACGCGGTGATGAACACCACCGCGATGACGGCGGAGGGGTCCGGCATCCGGAGCAGGCCCGTGTAGCTGGGGCCGTGCCACAACAGCGTGGACAGGAGCGTGCCCTGCGCGACGACGGCGTCCAGGAGCGCGGAGGCCACGAGCAGCCGGGGACCGAACAGGCGTCGCCTCCCCGCCCAGAACGCCACGACCGACAGCGTCATGCCCGACAGCAACAGCGCCAGCTCCAGCACCGCCGCGGGAAGACCTCCATCCGCGGCCACGCCTCCCAGCGCCAGGAAGCGCGCCAGGACGAGCGCACAGAAGATGATGCGCACCGCGCTCACCAGCACCTCGCCCTCGTTGGACGCGTCGATGAGGACCTTGCGTGTTATGCTTTCCTGTATGGCCATGGTCCAACACCTCCTGCTGATAGAGGACTCGGTCAGCCTGGCGCGCGTGCTCGAAGACGTCCTTCAATCCCGCGCTGAACGAATCACTCACGTCACCACCCTCGCCGCCGCGCGCGAGGTCCTGCGCACCCAACCGCCCGACGCGGTGCTCCTGGACGTCAGCTTGCCGGACGGAACCAGCGACTCACTCCTGGACGACCTGCTCGCGGTGGAGCCCCTGCCGTATGTCATTGCCATCAGCGGCAGCGCGACGGCCGAGCAGGCCTTCCGACTGGCCGCCAGTGGCGTGCGCGCCTTCGTCCCCAAGCCGCTGGACCTGGCGCGGCTGGAAGCCGTGTGGACCCAGACGCTGGCGCGCCCTCCGGAGCTGACCCCGGCCCTCAGGGCCAGCGCCGGCAAGGTGCCGCTGCATCACTTCGAGAGCCTGGTCCGGGACACCCTCGTGGACGAGGCCCTCGCCAGATCCGGCGGCAGCGTGCGCGGCGCCGCGAAGCTGCTCCAGATCTCCCGCCAGCTCCTCCAACACATCCTCAACGCCCGGGATTGAACGTCTTTCCACGCCCTCCCCAGGACAAACGGCGCCCGCCCACAATCTTCAAGTGGCGTACCAGCGGGGGACGGCCCGCCCCGCCCGGGCCCACGTCTCGCGCGTGGACCCGAAGGCAACGTCGCGGCGCCGCCCGTTGCCTCGCGAGCCACAGCCCGCCGCTCGATTCCTTCCTGGCGGAAGCAATGAGCCCCTAGGAAGTCGCGGCCGGGAAACCCGGCGCCGCGCCCGGGTAGGAAGCGCACCAGGGGAAAACCGCCAGAAGCCAATCCCACCCCCTACCACCCTGCCTGGTCGAGCCCCGTTGGCGAGTGGCGCCCCCTCTCGGATGAGCGCCGCGTTCAGAGCGGAATCGAGGACGGCGCCGGCCCCGCGCGCCGGGGTCTTCCGGGGTCCAACGAGGCCTCTTCCCCACCGGCCATGCGAGCGGGAGCGCCGCGCCACCCCTCTCAGCCGGGTGCGGGCGCGGCGTAGCATGAATGCGGAGGCCCCTTGTCTCGTCCCCAGAGGCAATGGCCCATTTGAGCCAATTGTCTCGTATATGATGCTTTGGTAGAGGACCGCCGCACGCAGCACCCGCCTTCTTCCCCGCCACCATGGTTTTTTCCGTCCACCACTGGGCCGCGTGGGCTCCCGGGCTCGTCGGGCACGACGCCTGGCGCTCCTGGCTCTCGCAGCCCCATCCGCTTCCGGCCGAAGGCGCTCCGCCCTTGACCGAGATGCCGGCGATGATGCGCCGGCGGGTGGACCGGCTGGGTCGCATCGCGCTGCACGCGGCCTATACGTGCCAGGGAGATTCCCCTCCGCGTCCCATGGTGTTCGCGTCGCGGTACGGGGACATGGGCCGCTCGGTGGAGCTGCTGGAGCAGCTGGCCCAGGCCACCCCGCTGTCGCCCACGTCCTTCAGCCTGTCGGTGCACAACGCCATTGGCGCGCTCTACTCCATCGCCCGGGGTGACCTGACGGCGCAGAGCGCGGTGGCCGCGGGGGCGGAGACGGTGGAGGCGGCCTTCGTGGAGGCGTGCGGGCTCTTGTCCGAGGGCGCTCCGGAGGTCCTCGTCGTCGTCTATGACGAGCCCCGCCCCGCCCCCTTCGCGCACTTCCCCGAGCAGGTGTCATTCCCGCACGCGTGGGCGTGCAGCCTGCGGCCCGCCGGCGACGGGGCCACCTACCAGCTCTCTTGCAGTGCCTCGACGGGCGCGCCGGAGCGGGCCTCCGGGGACGTGCTTCCGGAGGAGCTGTCCGTGCTGCGCTTCCTCGTCTCGGGGGACGCGCGCTTCGAGCACCACACCGGCTCCCGACTCTGGCGGTGGCACCGTGATGCTTGAGCGACTGGAGCGCGGCTGGCGGGTCATCGCCACGGGCATCTCCTTCGCCACCTTCGGCGTGGGGGGCATCGCGCTGCGCGTGCTGTTCTTCCCCCTGCTGTCGCTCCTGGTCAGGAACAAGCCCCGGCGCACCCGGCTGGCGCGCCTGGCGGTGCACCACTCGTTCCGCTTCTTCGTCGGGCTGATGCGCTTCCTGGGGTGCCTGGACTACCGCATCGACGGCGTGGAGAAGCTGGCGCGCCCCGGGCTGCTCATCCTGGCCAACCACCCGACGCTCATCGACGTCGTGTTCCTCATCTCCCTGGTGCCCAACGCGGACTGCGTGGTCAAGGCGAGCCTGGCGAACAACCCCTTCATGCGCGGGCCCATCGAGGCCACCGGCTACCTCTGCAATGACTCCGGCCCGGAGCTCGTAGAGGCCTGCATCGCGTCCGTGAAGGCGGGCAACAACCTCATCATCTTCCCGGAGGGCACGCGCACGCCCGAGTCCGGCCCCATGAAGCTGCAGCGCGGGGCGGCCAACATCGCGGTGCGAGGCCCTTGCGACATCACCCCGGTCACCATCCAGTGCGCGCCGCTGGCGCTCACCAAGGGGCGGCCGTGGTGGCGCGTGGCGCCCACCCGGATGAAGTTCAACATCGTGGTTCGAGACGACATCCATGTGTCGTCCCTGGTCGAAGAGGCCCACGGAGAGGCCCTCGCCGCCCGCCATCTCACCGAGAGATTGCACGACTACTTCTCCACGGAGACACAACGCCATGCAGGCGCTTGAGCAGGAAATCAAGAAGCTGGTCATCGAGACGCTGAACCTCGAGGACCTCAAGCCGGAGGATATAGACCCGGCCGCGCCGCTGTTCGTCGAGGGGCTGGGGCTCGATTCCATCGATGCCCTGGAGCTCGGTCTGGCGCTTCAGAAGGCCTATGGGGTTGCGCTGGCCAGCGACTCCAAGGAAAACCGTCGTCACTTCGCCAGCGTGCGCGCCCTCGCGGATTTCGTGAGCGCCCATCGCAAGTCCTGAGCACCCGCACCACCCATTCGAGGGGGATATGCACATGACCAAGACCCAGCTCTTCGAGAACCTGCGCACGCTCCTGCAGGACACCTTCGACATCGACCCGGCCCGGATCACCCCCGAGGCCCGCCTCCGCGACGACCTGGACATCGACAGCATCGATGCCGTGGACCTGCTCGTGAAGCTCAAGCCCGTGACGGGCAAGCGGCTTCCGCCGGAGGTCTTCAAGTCGGTCCGCACGATTCAGGACGTCGTCGACGCCCTGCACAGCCTGCTCGACGAATCCGTGGCGGCGTGAAGCTTCTGCGTCCCGCGCTGCTCGGCGTGCTGAGCCTCGCGTATCCGCTGCTGGTGTACTGGGGCCTGGGCCGTTTCGAGCCTCGCTGGATGGCGGTGCCCCTGGTGGGCATGGCCGTCGTGCGGGCCGTGGCCACACGCGAGCGCGTCTGGCTCGTCACCGCTGCGGGGGCCCTGGTCCTCGCGGGCACCAGCATGCTGGGCAACCACGCCCTGCCGCTCAAGCTCTATCCGGTGCTCGTCAACGCCATGCTGCTCGCCGTCTTCGCCACCAGCCTCGTCTACCCGCCCAGCGTCATCGAGCGCCTGGCCAGGCTGCGCGAGCCGGAATTGCCTGCCTCCGGCGTGGCCTATACGCGGCGGGTGACGCAGGTGTGGTGCGGCTTCTTCGTCGTCAACGGGAGCATCGCGCTGGGCACCGCGCTGTGGGCCAGTGACGCGACGTGGGCGCTGTACAACGGGCTCATCGCCTATGGGCTGATGGGCGTGCTCTTCGCCGGGGAGTGGCTGGTGCGCCGACGCGTGAGGGCAAGTCACGCCCATGGCTGAGCGCATCGCCATTGAACACCTCCTCACCCAAGGACGCCCCGCCGACTTCCCGGTGGCGTTTCGCGAGGGGCAGGTCCTCACCTTCGCGGACCTGGAGGCCCGGGCCTCCGGCTGGCGCGCGGCCTGCGAGGGACACGAGGGAAAGCGCTTCGCGCTCTACTTCGAGGACACCTTCGAGTTCGCCGCGGCCCTGCTCGGTGCCTGGCACGCGGGCCGGTGCGTCTACCTTCCCGCCGAGGTCCAACCCACGACACGCGAGCGCCTGCGCCGCGAGGTGGACGGCTTCGCGGGCCAGATTCCCTCCTCCACCCAGCTCCTGAAGTTCCAGGAGGGCGCGCCGCGCGCGGAGTGGGCGCCGCTCTCCTCCGAGGCCCAGGCGCTGGTCGTCTACACCTCCGGCTCCAGCGGAGAGCCCGCGGCCATCCCCAAGCAGCTGGGGCAGCTCACGCGGGAGGTCGCCACGCTGGCGGACCTCTTCGACGCCCGGCTCGGGGCCAGTCCCGGCCCAGGCGCTGGCCGGGTGCTCGCCACGGTGTCGCACCAGCACATCTATGGCCTGCTGTTCCGGGTCCTCTGGCCGCTGACGTCGGGCCGGTCGTTCCTCGCCCGGAGCCTGCCGTACCCCGAGGACATCGTCGCGGAGCTGTCGCACGGGCCGGCGGCGCTCATCGCCAGCCCCGCCCACCTCAAGCGGCTGCCGGACACGCTGGACTGGGCGAGCGTGCGGGGGAACCTCCGCTCGGTGTTCTCCTCGGGAGGGCCTTTGCCTGGCGACGCCCTGCACGCCTGTCGCGCGCTGCTCGGGCAGGCGCCCGTGGAGGTCTACGGCAGCTCGGAGACCGGGGGCATCGCCTGGCGCCAGCGCACTCGGGACGAGGCGCTGAGCTGGAGGACGATGCCCGGCGTGGAGGTCCGCCTGACGAACGACGCCCTGGCGGTCCGCTCCGCCCACCTGCCGGATGGGGGCTGGTTCCAGACGGAGGACCGGGCCCGGCTGCTGCCGGAGGGCTTCGAGCTCCTGGGACGCGCGGACCGGTTGCTCAAATTGGAGGAGAAGCGGGTTTCCCTGAGCGCGATGGAGCGGGCCCTGCTGGAGAGCGACCTGGTGCGCGAGGCGCGGGTGGTGCCCCTGCCCGAGGCAAACCGCCTGACGCTGGGGGTGGTGGCCGTGCTGGGCCCCACCGGCCGGCACCTCCACGCGGACAGCGGCAAGCACTTCCTGAACCAGGCCCTCCGAAAGCACCTGGCTTCCCAGTTCGAGCCCAGTGTCCTTCCGCGTCGATTCCGGTATCTGGAGGCGATGCCAGTCAACGCCCAGGGCAAATCCACCGAGGCCGCGCTCGTCGCCCTCTTCGACTCCCGCCGCCCGCCCCTGCGGGTGCTGGAGCAGACGGAGGACCGCGCCGTGCTTCACATCGAGACGCCCGCGAGCCTGCCGTACTTCAAGGGCCACTTCCCGGAGAAGGCCATCCTGCCCGGCGTGGCGCAGATTGAGTGGGCCCTCCAGTTGGGACGGGAGCTGTTCACGCTGCCGCCCGAGTTCGTCCGCATGGAGGCGGTGAAGTTCCAGCAGCTCATCGTCCCCGAGACGCTCCTCACCCTGGAGCTCACCTGGACGCAGGCCAAGGGCAGCCTCCAGTTCAAGTTCACCTCCGAGGCCGGCACCCACGGGAGCGGCCGAATCCTGCTCGGTGAGGTCCGCGGATGAAGGTCTGCGTGGTGATTCCCGTCTACAACCACGGCGAGGCGGTGGGCGCGGTGGTGGACGCCGTGCGCGCGCATGGGCTGCCGTGCGTGCTGGTGGATGACGGCAGCGAGCCGGGCTGCGCGAAGGTGCTGGACACCCTGGCGGAGGCGGACAAGACGGGCATCGAGCTGGTGCGCCTGCCCCAGAACGAGGGCAAGGGCGGCGCGATGATGGCGGGCTTCCGGGCGGCGAAGGCCTCCGGCTTCAGCCACGCGCTGCAGATCGACGCCGACGGCCAGCACGACACCCGGGACATCCCCCGCTTCGTGGAGCTGGCGGCCGCGTCTCCCGAAAAAATCATCTGCGGCACGCCCGTCTACGACGAGTCCGTGCCCAAGGGCCGGCTGTACGGCCGCTATGCCACGCACATCTGGGTGTGGATCAACACGCTGTCGCTGGCCATCCGCGACTCGATGTGCGGCTTCCGCGTGTATCCGCTGGCGCCCACGCTCGCGCTCATCGACTCGGTGCGCATCGGCAGGCGCATGGACTTCGACGTGGAGGTCATCGTCCGGCTGTACTGGCGCGGGGTGGGCATCCTCAACCAGCCCACCCAGGTGCGCTACCCCACCGACGGCATCTCCCACTTCGACGTGCTCTGGGACAACGTGCGCATCTCCCGCATGCACGCGAAGCTCTTCTTCGGGATGCTGCTGCGGCTGCCGCTGCTCTTGTGGCGGAAGGTCTCCGGATGAAGTCGCGGCACTGGGCGGAGATGGGCGAGAGCACCTTCGTGCTCGGCATCTGGCTCCTGTACTGGGTCCACCGGCTGCTGGGGCGCTGGCCGTTCCGGCTCTGCCTGTACCCGGTGGTCTTCGTGCACTGGCTGGGCCGCCCCGTGGTCCGCCAGGCGTCGCTCCAGTACCTCACGCGGGTGGAGCAGGCCACGGGCGCGCTCGGACGGAAGCCGGGGCGAAGGGACAGCCTGCGCCACATGGTGGCCTTCGCGGAGACGATGCTCGACAAGCTCCTGGCCGTCAGCGGGAGGTACCGCTTCGAGCAGGTCCACACCGAGGGCCGCGAGCAGTTCTACGAGGTGGTGAAGTCGAACAAGGGCGGCGTCATCGTCACCGCGCACATGGGCTGCCTGGAGCTGTGCCGTGCCATGGCGGAGAAGCGCGGCGAGGTGAAGCTCCACATCCTCGTCCACACCCGCCACGCCGAGCAGTTCAACCGCCTGCTCAAGCGGCTCAATCCGGACAGCGCGTTCGAGCTGGTGGAAGTCACGGACATGGGCCCGGGGACGGCCGTCGCCCTGGAGAAGTACGTGGCCGCGGGCGGGTTCGTGGTGATTGCCGGCGACAGGGTGCCTGTCACGGCCAGTCAGACGGTGGAGGTGGACTTCCTGGGGCACCCGGCCGCGTTTCCCGTGGGCCCCTACGTGCTGGCCTCGCTGTTCAAGTGCCCGCTCTACCTGCTGGGGTGCATCCACGAGAACGGTGGGTACACCATCCATTTCGAGCGCCTGGCCGAGCGAGTCGAGCTCCCCCGGGGCAAGCGCGCGGCCGCGTTGACGGGCCACGCGCGACACTATGCCGAGCGGGTGACCGCGCTGCTCAAGCGCGCTCCGTTCGATTGGTTCAACTTCTTTCCCTTTTGGGATCAGGCGAATGCCTCCGCCAGGAATCAAGAATGAACGCGCGGTCCGGTTCGATGGGAGCCGGCTCGCCATTGAAGACGTGTCATCGCTGTCGCGCCGCGAGCGTGACGCCGAGCTGAGCACGTCCACGGACTTCCAGCGCAGAATCACCCGGGGCGCGGAGTTCCTGGACCGGCTCCTGGCCGAGGATGGGAACATCTACGGCGTGACGACGGGGTACGGCGACTCGTGCACCGTCTCCATTCCCCCGGAGCTGGTCGCCGAGCTGCCGCACCACCTCTACGCCTACCACGGCATTGGCGCCGGACGGTTCCTGACGCCCGAGGAGACGCGCGCGGTGCTGGCGGCGCGGCTGGCCTCGCTCGCCCAGGGCGTGTCGGGCGTGGGGCTGGGGCTGCTCACGCAGCTTGAGCTGCTCCTGCGCCACGACATCCTCCCGCTGATTCCGGCCGAGGGCTCCGTGGGCGCCAGTGGCGACCTCACGCCGCTGTCCTACGTGGCGGCGGTGCTCTGCGGGGAGCGCGAGGTCTGGTACCGGGGTGAGCGGCACGCCGCCGCGGAGGTGCTCGCGCGGCATGGGCTGAAGCCCTTGAAGCTGCGGCCCAAGGAAGGCCTGGCCATCATGAATGGCACGGCGGTGATGACCGCCCTGGCGTGCCTGGCGTGGGAGCGCGCGGAGTACCTGGGGCGGCTGGCCACGCGGCTCACCGCGTTCAACGTGGTGGCCAGCGCCGGCAACGCGCACCACTTCGACGAGGCCCTGTTCGCGCTCAAGCCGCACGTGGGCCAGCAGCGGGTGGCCGCGCGCCTGCGCCTGGACCTGGCCACCGACAGGCCGAGCCGCAACGAGCAGCGCCTTCAAGACCGCTACTCCCTGCGCTGCGCGCCCCACGTGATTGGCGTGCTCGAGGACGCGCTGCCCTTCTTCCGGACGCAAATCGAGAACGAGCTGAACAGCGCCAACGACAACCCGCTCATCGACCCCGACAGCGAGCGGGTGCTGCACGGCGGGCACTTCTACGGCGGGCACATCGCCTTCGCCATGGACGGGCTCAAGACGGCCGTGGCCAACGTGGCGGACCTGTTGGATCGGCAGCTCGCGCTGCTGGTGGACACCCGCTACAACCACGGGCTGCCCTCCAACCTCTCCGGCTCCACCGGACCCCGCGCGGCCATCAACCACGGCCTCAAGGCGGTGCAGATCAGCGTCTCCGCGTGGACGGCGGAGGCCCTCAAGCAGACGATGCCCGCGTCCGTCTTCTCCCGCTCCACCGAGTGCCACAACCAGGACAAGGTGAGCATGGGCACCATCGCCGCGCGCGACTGCCTCCGGGTCCTGGAGCTGTCCGAGCAGGTGGTGGCGGCGATGCTCATCGCGGCGCGTCAGGGCATCAGCTTGCGCGGCCGGATTGCTCAAGAAATGAATCTGGCGCCGTCTCTTGCGTCGATGCAGGCCGACCTGGAGCAGCGAATCCCGCTGGTGGTGGAGGACCGAGCGTTGGACAAGGAGCTGCAAGGGCTGCTGGGGGCCATCCGCGCCCGCGAGTGGGGGCTCTATGAAGCCTGACCTCAGCCATGAAATCGAGCTGTCGCCGCCCTTCCATGACATCGACCTGATGGAGGTCGTCTGGCATGGCCACTACGTGAAGTACCTGGAGCTGGCGCGCTGCGCGCTGTTGGCGAAGTTCGACTACGACTACCCGCAGATGCTCGCGTCCGGCTTCGCCTGGCCCGTCGTGGACATGCGGCTGAAGTACGTGCAGCCGGCGCTCTACGGGAAGGCGCTGAAGATTCGCGCCGAAATCACCGAGTGGGAGAACCGGCTGCGCATCGACTACGTGATTCGGGACGCGTCCACGGGCCGCAAGGTGAACCAGGCCCACACCGTCCAGGTCGCCGTGTCCATGGCCACCAAGGAGCTCCAGTACATCTGTCCGCCGGTGCTCTGGCAGCGGCTGGGGGTGAAGCCCGAATGAAGCGCGCGCTCTTGCTGGGGATGCTGCTGGTGGGCTCGACGGCCAGCGCCGGTGACGTGGTGAAGGACGTCCGCGCCCGGCTGGCGGACGTGCCTTTGCTGCGAGGGGACTTCGAGCAGAAGAAGACGGTGTCCGGCTTCAAGAAGCCGCTCGTCTCGCGCGGCGCCTTCCTGCTGTCGCGGGAGCAGGGCGTGCTGTGGGACACGCGGGAGCCCTTCGCGTCCACGCTGACCTTGACGCGCAAGTCGCTGAGCGCGGAGCAGGGCACGGGAGCCGCGGCCTATCACCTGGACGCGAGCAAGGAGCCGGGGCTGGCGGCGGTGAACGAGGTGATGTTCGCGCTCCTGTCCGGAGACGTGGCCGCGCTGTCCAAGCGCTTCCGCGTCGAGGGCGAGCTGGTGGGCACGGCGGGCTGGAAGCTGACCCTCACGCCCACGGACGCGGGCCTCGCGCGCGTCTTCAAGAGCATCCACCTGGAGGGAGACACGTACGTGCGGCAGGTCAAGCTGGACGAGGCGCGGGGCGACACCAGCGTCATCCAGTTCGACAAGCTGAGCCAGACGCCTCCCCCCAGTGACGCGGAAGCAAGACGTCTTGCGAAATAAGGCCGCCATCCTCTGGCTGTTGGTGGTGCTGGCCGTGGGGGCGCACCAGGTCCAGTTCTGGCGCTCGGCGCGCCTGGACACCGACGTCCTGGCGCTCCTGCCGGAGGACGAGCAGGCCCCCGAGGTCGACGCCGCCACGCGCAAGCTCGCGGACCAGGCGGGCCGGGAGCTGGTGTTGCTGGTGGGCGCGCCGGACTGGGAGTCCGCCCAGCGCGCGGCGGACCTCGTCACGGCGGAGCTGTCCAAGGATGCCTCGCTCTTGAAGCCCTCCGCCCTGGACGCGTCCTCGCTGGATGCGGCGCTGGAGCTGTACCGCCCGTATCGAGACAGGCTGCTGACGCCCGCGCAGCGCACGTGGTTGTCGCGAGCGACGGCGGAGGAGTTGGGCGGCACGGCGCTGATGAAGCTGTATCAGCCCGCGGGCCCCCGGCTGACGGACTGGGAGGCGGACCCGCTGGGCCTGTGGCCCGACTGGTGGGCGGCGCGCGCGTCGGAGAGCACGGCGCGTCCGCGTGACGGCCGGCTCTGGTTGTCCGGAGAGGGCCGCGAGTGGGTGCTGCTGGCGTGGCACAGCCAGGTGTCCGCCTTCGCGCTGGGGGCCGACGGAAACATCACCACCGTGGTGGACCGCGCACGGGCCGCGGTGACGAGCCAGGTGCCTGGAGGCCGGCTGGTGGCGGCGGGCGTGCCGCTGTACGCGGAGGCCGCCGCGTCACAGGCCAGCGACGAGATGTCCACCATTGGCATCGGCTCGCTGGTGGCGGTGCTCCTGCTGGTGTGGCTGACGTTCCGCTCGGTGCGCCCCATCGTCCTGGTGGGCGTGTCGCTGGGCATCGGCTGCGCGGTGGCGATGAGCGTCACCGCGCTGGTGTTCGAGCGGGTCCACCTGCTCACCCTCGTCTTCGGCTCCAGCCTGGTCGGCGTGGCGGAGGACTACGGCTTCCACTACTTCGCCGCGCGCCAGGGCAAGCCTCCCTCCGAGCGCGGGCCGCTGATGCGCAGCCTGCTGCCCGGCATGGTGCTGGCGCTGCTCACCAGCGTGGTGGCGTACCTGGCGCTGGGTGTCGCGCCCTTCCCCGGGCTGCGGCAGATGGCGCTGTTCTCCGCCACGGGGCTGGTGGGCGCGTTCCTGACGGTGGCCTGCTGGTTTCCCACGCTGGACACCGGCGCGCTGCCCGAGACGGCCTTCGCCCGGCGCTTCGCCACGTCGCTCTCGCGCTGGCCCCGCTTCGCGTCCAACCGCGCGTGGTGGGGTGGCACGGCGGCGCTCATCCTGTTCATCATCGGCGGGCTGTGGCGCCTCCAGACGCGCGATGACTTGCGCCAGCTCCAGAGCGCGCCCGCCCACCTCATCTCCGACCAGCGTGAGCTGGGGCGCCTGTTGGGCCTGCCCAGCCCCGCCCAGTTCTTCCTCGTGGGAGGGCAAGACGAGGAGCAGGTGCTCGCGCGCGAGGCGGCGCTGAAGGCGCGTTTGGACTCGCTCGTGACGGACAAGTTCCTGGTGGGCTACCGCGCGGTGTCGGACTGGCTCCCCAGCGCGGAGCAGCAGCGCGCGGACGCGAAGCTGAGCGCCAGCGCGGAGGCCCAGGCGGTGGCCGCGGTGGCCCAGGCGACGGGCGAGGCCCCCACCCGCGCGCGCTTCGCGGACGACGTGCTCACCCCGGAGCGGCTGCTCGCCAGTCCCGCCTCGGCGGCCATCCGGCAGCAGTGGCTGGGGCGCCTGGGGGAGAAGCACTTCAGCATCGTCATGCTGCGCGGGCTGACAGACCCGTCCATGCTCCCGCGCCTCGCCGACACCGCCGAGGGGCTGGAGGGCGTGCGGTGGGTGGACAAGACGCAGGAGATCTCCAAGCTCCTGGAGCGCTACCGGCGCCTCATGGGCGGGCTCATCCTGCTGGGCTATGTCGCGGTGCTGCTGCTGCTCGTCGCGCGCTTCCGGCGACAGGCGTGGCGGGCCTGGCTGCCCACGGTGGTGGGCACGCTCGTCACGCTGGCCGTGTTCGGCTGGGTGGGCGAGCCGCTCCAGCTCTTCAGCGTGCTGGGCCTGATGCTGCTGCTGGGCATGGGCGTGGACTACGGAATCTTCATGCTGGAGCACCCCGGAGAGGGCTCCGCATGGCTCGCGGTGGCGCTCGCCGGCGTGAGCACCCTCCTCTCTTTCGGTCTTCTGGGGCTCTCGGCCACTCCGGCCCTGCGCTCCTTCGGTCTCACCATGCTGCTGGGCGAAGTCACCATCTGGTTGCTCACGCCCTGCTGCAGACTGCCTCCTGGCAAGGACGTGTCGTGAAGGTGGAAAAAACAGAAGTCGTCATCATTGGTGCGGGCCCCTCGGGCTCGGTGGCCGCGGGGCTCCTGCGCAAGCAGGGCCGCCAGGTGCTCATCCTGGAGCGCGAGCAGTTCCCGCGCTTCTCCATCGGCGAGAGCCTGCTGCCGCAGAGCATGGAGTACATCGAGGAAGCGGGGATGATTCGCGACGTCGTCGAGGCGGGCTTCCAGTACAAGAACGGAGCGGCCTTCGCGCGCGGCGAGCAGTACACGGACTTCGACTTCCGCGACAAGTTCTCCAAGGGCTGGGGCACCACGTACCAGGTGCAGCGCGGAACGTTCGACCACGTGCTGGCGCTCGCCGCCGAGCGCATGGGCGCAACCCTCCGTTTCCGCCACACCGTCGAGTCCGTGGACGTCACCGGCGCGGAGCCTGAAATCACGGTGCGCTCGCCCGAGGGTGAGACGTACCGCGTGCAGGCGCGCTTCCTGCTCGACGCCAGCGGCTTCGGTCGCGTGCTGCCCCGGCTGCTCGATTTGGAGACGCCGTCGAACTTCCCGGTGCGTGGCGCCCTCTTCACGCACGTGGAGGACCGGGTGCCCTCCGGCGGCAACTTCGACCGGAGCAAGATTCGCGTCACGGTGCACCCGAAGCACGTGCACGTCTGGTACTGGACCATCCCCTTCTCCAACGGGCGCTGCTCGCTGGGCGTGGTGGCCAAGCGCGAGTACCTGGAGCAGTTCCAGGGCACGGAGACCGAGCGGCTCAAGGCCATCGTCGGCGAGGACCCGTCCCTGTCGAACCTCTTGAAGAACGCGGTCTGGGACACGCCCGCGCGAAGCATCACCGGGTACGCGGCGAACGTGAAGTCGCTGTGGGGCAACGGGTTCGCGCTCCTGGGCAACGCCGGCGAGTTCCTGGACCCGGTGTTCTCCTCGGGCGTCACCATCGCCGTGAAGTCCGCGAGCCTGGCGGCGAAGTGCATCGGCCGCGTGTTCGCGGGCGAGACGGTGGACTGGGAGCGCGACTACGCGGTGCCGCTCAAGGCCGGCGTGGACACGTTCCGCACCTTCGTCGAGTCCTGGTACGCCGGTGGCTTCCAGGACATCATCTTCCACCCCAACGCGTCCCCCGAGGTGCGGCGGATGATCTCCGCCATCCTGGCCGGCTACGCCTGGGACAAGGAGAACCCCTTCGTGGCCGACAGCCGACGTCGGCTCGGCGTGCTCGAGAAGCTGTGCGCCGCCTGATTCCCATCGTCGCCCTGTTGGGGCTCATCGCCTGCGCCACTCCGCCTCCGCGGCGGGTGGCGCCGGAGGTGGCCCTGCCCATGCTCTCGCTGGCCCCGGCGGCGTTCGGAGCCAGCGTGAGCCTGGCGCAGCGCCTGAGCTTCGCGCACGACGCGGACCCGGGCGGTCCCCGCTCGCTGGAGGCGCTCGTCGAAATCGACGCGGCGGCGCTCCAGCTCGCGGGCTTCGCCCTGGGCCAGCGCGTCTTCACCATGCAGTGGGACGGCGCGAAGCTGGACGAGCAGCGGGACGCACGCGTGCCCGAGCAGTTCCAGTCCCGCACCGTGCTGCGAGACATCCAGTACGTCTACTGGCCGGCCGCCTCGGTGCGCGCCGCCCTGCCGCCGGACTGGACGCTGGAGGATGCGCCGGGACTGCGCGTGCTGCGCCACGCGGGCAAGGACTGGCTCACGGTGCGCTATGGTGGAGAGCCGCGCTGGGCGGGCCGCGCGGAGCTGGTCAACCTGGCGGAGCACTACCGGCTGACCATCGAGTCACGCCTCTCGGAGGATTGAGCCCATGATTCCGCAGGTCTTCCTGAATCAGCTCGGTCTGGTGTGCGCCCTGGGACAGGGCCTGCTCGAGGTGGCCACCGCCCTCTTCGGCGACAGGCCCACGGGCGTGTCCGAGCGCTTCGACTTCGCGGACCGCCCGCTCCACGTGGGCTACGTCACCAAGCCGCTCGCCCCCTTGGACGAGCTGCCGGTGCCGCTGCGCAGCCGGAACAACGCGCTGCTGCTCACCGCGCTCGCCCAGGTGCGTCCCGCCGTGGACGACGCCCTGCAACGGTATGGCCCGGAGCGCGTGGCCGTCGTCCTGGGCACCAGCACCTCCGGAATCGGAGAGAGCGAGGCCGCCATCGTCGCCCGCGCGGCGACGGGCCAGTTCCCCCCGCGCTTCGATGTCCGGCAACAGGAGCTGGGCTCCCCCGCCCTGGCGCTCAACCACGTGCTGGGCGTGCAGGGCCCCTCGTTCGTCATCTCCACCGCGTGCTCGTCCAGCGCCAAGGCCCTGGCCACCGCCGCGCGGCTCTTGCGCTCGGGCGCCGCGGACGCCGTCATCACCGGCGGCGCGGACGCGCTGTGCCGCTTCACGATTGCCGGCTTCACGTCGCTCGACTCGGTGAGCGATGCGCGCTGCAACCCGATGAGCGTCCATCGCCGGGGCATCAACATCGGCGAGGGCGCGGCGCTGTTCCTGATGACGCGCGAGCCGGGGCCGGTGCGGCTCGCGGGCTGGGGCGAGTCCTCGGACGCGCACCACCTCTCCGCGCCGGAGCCTGGAGGCCGGGGCGCGCTCATCGCCATGCGCACGGCCTTGGAGCGCGCGGGCATCACCCCGGCCGACGTGGGCTACGTCAACCTGCACGGCACCGCGACGCAGCAGAACGACGCCATGGAGAGCCGGGCGGTGAGCGCGCTGCTCGGGGGCAACGTCCCGTGCAGCTCCACCAAGCCGCTCACGGGCCACACGCTCGGCGCGGCGGGGGCGCTGGAGGCCGCGCTGTGCTGGCTGACCCTCACGGACGACGCCTACGGGCGCCTGCCTCCGCACTGGTGGGATGGCGAGGCGGACCCCGCCCTGCCCGCGCTGTCGTTGGTGAAGCCAGGTGAGGCGCTGGGGCGCCCGCCGCGCTATGTCCTGAGCAACTCGTTCGCCTTCGGCGGCAGCAACGCCGCCCTCATCCTGGGAAGGGCCTGATGCGCACGCCCATTGCCTTCGACATCTCTGAGATTGTCCCCCATGCGGACCGCATGCGCCTCATCGACCGCGCGGTGGAGGGCGACGAGGAGAGCCTGGTGGCCGAGGTGACGCTGCGCGAGGACTGCCTGTTCCAGGAGGCCGGCGCGGTGGGCGGCTGGGTGGGCATCGAGTTCATGGCCCAGGCCATCGCCGCCTACGCGGGCTGGCGGCAGCGGCTGCAGGGGGAGGCGCAGCGCATGGGCTTCCTCCTGGGCACGCGGAAGTATGAGTGCAGCCGCCCCTCGTTCAAGGTGGGCGAGCACCTGCGCATCGAGGTCCGCCGGCAGTTCTGGACGGACAATGGGATGAGCCAGTTCGACTGTACGCTCGGGATTGGAGGCGAGACGGTGGCCACGGCCGCGCTGACGGTGTTCCAGCCCCCGGCCTCGATGGACGTGACGAAGGTGGGCACGGATGAGTGAGAAGACGGTACTGGTGACGGGCTCCAGCCGAGGCATCGGCCGCGCCGTGGCGCTGCGGCTGGCGCGCGACGGGTTCGATGTCGTGGTGCACTGCCGCGCGAAGGTCGAGGAGGCCGAGGCCGTGGCCGCCCAGGTCCGCGAGCTGGGCCGGACCGCCCGCCTGCTGCGCTTCGACGTGGCGGACCGCGCGGAGACGGAGAAGGCGCTGCTCGCCGATATCGAAGCGCACGGCTGCTACTACGGCGTGGTGTGCAACGCGGGCATCGCCCGGGACAACGCGTTCCCCGCCATGCCTCCCGAGGACTGGGACGCGGTCATCCACACCAACCTGGACGCCTTCTACAACGTGCTCAACCCCCTCTCCATGCCGATGGTCCGCCGGCGCAAGCCGGGGCGCATCGTCACGCTGTCCTCCGTCTCCGGGCTCACCGGCAACCGGGGCCAGGTGAACTACAGCGCGGCGAAGGCGGGCATCATCGGGGCGACGAAGGCGCTGGCGGTGGAGCTGGCGAGCCGGGGCATCACCGTGAATTGCGTGGCGCCCGGCTTGATTGACACGGAGATGGTGGAGCCGCACATCGTCGAGGAGGCGCTGAAGCTGATTCCCGCCAAGCGCCTGGGCAAGCCGGAGGAGGTCGCCGCGGCGGTGAGCTACCTGATGAGCGAGGACGCGGCCTATGTCACGCGCCAGGTCATCTCCGTGAACGGAGGGTTGTTCGGATGAGGCGTGTCGTCGTCACGGGATTTGGAGCCCTCAGCCCCCTGGGCCACGACTGGCCGCAGGTGGAGGCGCGGCTGAAGTCGCTGCGCAACGCGGTGCAGGTCATCGAGGACTGGAAGCAGTACGAGGGCTTGAACACGCAGGTGGGAGCCCCCGCCGCGCCCTTCGAGCTGCCGCCGCAGACCTACTCGCGCAAGACGATGCGGGGCATGGGCCGGGTGGCGCTCCTGGCCACGCGGGCCAGTGAGCTGGCGCTCGTGGATGCGGGGCTTCTGGGAGACCCGCTGCTGTCGAGCGGGAAGATGGGCGTGTCCTACGGCTCGTCCACGGGCTCGCCGCCGAGCATCGGCGACTTCGGCCGGATGCTGGTGGCCAAGAGCACCGAGGGCATCACCGCGACGTCCTACGTGCGGTCCATGTCCCATACCGCCGCCGTCAACATCGGCGTCTTCTTCGGCCTCACGGGCCGCATCATCACCACGTCGAGCGCGTGCACGTCCGGGAGCCAGGGCATCGGCTACGCGTACGAGGCCATCAAGATGGGCCGGCAGGTGGCGATGCTCGCCGGTGGCGCGGAGGAGCTGGATGCCACCGGCGCCGCGGTGTTCGACACCCTGTTCGCCACCAGCACGAAGAACAACGCGTCCCCCCAGCTGACGCCCCGTCCCTTCCACGCGCAGCGCGATGGCCTGGTGCTGGGCGAGGGCGCCTGCACGCTGGTGCTGGAGGAGTTGGAGCACGCCCGGGCCCGAGGCGCGCGCATCTACGCGGAGCTGGTGGGCTACGGCACGAACAGCGACGGGCGCCACATCACCCAGCCGCATGCGGAGACCATGGCGCAGGCCATGCGGCTGTCGCTGGAGGACGCGGGCCTGGAGCCGGGCGTGGTGGAGTACGTGAATGCCCACGGCACGGCCACCGACACGGGCGACGTCGCGGAGACCACGGCGACGCAGGCAGTCTTCGGGGAGCGGATGCCCATCTCCTCGCTCAAGAGCTACATGGGCCACACCCTGGGAGCCTGTGGGGCGCTGGAGGCGTGGATGACCATCGAGATGATGCGCTCGGGCTGGTTCGCCCCGACGCTGCACCTGGACGCGGCCTCGGTGGACCCGCGCTGCGCTCCGCTGGACTATCTGACGGGAGATGGTCGAAGAATCCAGACCGAGGTCGTCATGACCAATAACTTCGCCTTCGGCGGCATCAACACGTCGTTGATCTTCCGCCGGTGGCAGTGACGGAGAAACCCATGAAGAAGGCAATGCTGCTGTCGCTGCTCGCCCTCACCGCCTCCAGCCCCGCGCTGGCGCGTGACACCGTGACGATGGTTCGGCTCGCCGACGTGCTGGCGATGCCGCAGGCCGAGCAGAAGCTGGACGGCACGGTGAAGTTCTACCTGGCCGGCGCGAAGACGCCCGAAGTCACCAAGGAGCTGGGCGAGGACGTCACCAACAAGAAGACCAACGGCGTGGGCAAGTCCGACGAGGAGGGCTGCAAGTGGGCCGTCCTGTCCGCGCTGATTTCGCTGCAGGAAGGCGCCCAGAAGCGCGGCGCCAACGCCGTCGTCAACATCGTCAGCTATTACAAGAAGAACGAGCTGCAGAACGCGAAGGAGATCGAGTGCCATGCCGGCACCTTCGCCATCGGAGTGGCGCTCAAGGGCACCTACGCGAAGGTCGCGGGCAAGAAGTAGCCAGAGGCCGTCGCCGGGTCGATGACGCGGGGCCCCCCTCGCGTCATCCCCGGTCCACTGGGGCACGCCCTACCCAGGGCCCCAGGCTCCAAGCGACAAGTCCTGACGCGCCTCGCAATCAGTCCTGTCATCTTGGATAGGCTGCAATTCGCGAGCAGTCCGGTGTCTGGGTTAGGGTTTGACCCGTGACGCCTTACACGATGCTGCATCTGGCGCTCGCGGGGGCTTTCTTCGTGCTCGCGCTGGTGCATTTCGCGACCTGGGCCGCGGTGCGCTCCCAGCGCGTGCAGTTGTGGCTCGCGACGAGCTTCCTGAGCTTCGCCGCGCTCAGCCTGTCCACGGGGGCCACGCACCACGAGGTCGGCTGGATGTTCGTGGACACGCGTCCGTGGCTGTTGCTCGGCGCGCTGTGCTCCATTCCCCTGCCCTATACGCTCTTGCGAGTCCTCTGGGCCTTGCTGGACGTGCCGCTGACGCGCACGCGGCGGGTGCTGCTGGGCGTGGCGGTGGCCTTTGGAGCGATGCGCGTGGCGGACGTGCTCGGCTCGGTGCTGGCGACGTCGGGGCCGAGGATGACGGCCGAGGAGCTGGCGCGCGCGACGATGGGCCTGGGGCTGCCGATGTTCTGGCTGCTGGCGGTGATGGTGGGTGGCACCTGGGCCCTGGAGGCGGCGAGGACGCTGAAGCGCCGGGGAGCCATGGCGGCGGCGGTGCTCGTGGCCGCCCTGCTCGCGCTGGGCATCCTGGGGCGTGAGCTGGCGGTGGATGCCGGGTGGATGAAGGGGCCGCCGCTGTTCGCGCTCGTGGGGCTGCCGTTCCTGCTGCTGGCGTCCACCTCGCTCGCCATCCTCACCGCGCGCTCCTTGAGGGGCGCGGACCTGGGCACGGGCATCCACCGCTACCGCCGGCTCGCGCGCCTGGGACGCGGGGGCATGGGCGAGGTCTGGCTGGCGGTGCGCACGGGCCGCGCCGGGTTCAACCGGCTGGTGGTGCTCAAGCGGATGGTCGATGAGGACAGCGAGGACCCGGCCGTCCGGCTCCACCGCTTCATCGGCGAGGCGCGCACGGCGGCGCGGCTGCATCACCCCAACATCGTGTCCGTGCATGACCTGGGACAGGTGGACGGCGCGTGGTTCATCGTCATGGAGTACCTGAGCGGGGTGAACGCGCTGAAGCTCGCGCGGCTGGTGCGGCGCGGGGGCGAGGTGCCGCTCGAGGTCGTGGTGGAAATCTGCCTGCAGTCCCTGAAGGGGCTCGCGTACGCGCACGAGCGAGGCGTCATCCACCGCGACATCAGCGCGGACAACCTGGTGGTGACGTTCGACGGGGTGGTGAAGGTCGTCGACTTCGGAATCGCTCACGGGGTGGGCAGTCCGCAGGAGCACCTGGCCGCGCGCTCGACGGCGTCCCTGCCCTCCGTGAGTCGACTCACCCAGGACGGAGACGTCATCGGCAAGCTCGCGTACATGCCGCCGGAGCGCAGGGCGGGCGCGGAGGCGACGACGTCGGGTGACATCTACGCGCTCGGCTGTGTCCTCCATGAGCTGCTCTGGGGAGACCTCCCTGGCGTCGGACTGAGCTTGCAGCAGCGGGCGCAGTGGGAGGGCCCGGACGCGCCCGCCGTGAATCGGATGCTCCGTGGAATCGTGGAGAAGGCGTTGCACCTGACGCCCGCGCGACGCTTCTCGGACGCGAGGGAGCTGGAGCAGGCCCTGCTGCCCGTGCGACAGGCGCTGCCCACCGTCGACCTCGGGAGCTGGCTGCGAGAGACCTTCCCCGAGCGCTGGTCCCATGAGCGCGAGCTGTCCGAGATGAGCGACCCCGCGCCCGAAGAGGTCCAGGCGCTCTTGTCTCGCGCTCCCGCGTCCGTGCCCGCCGAGCTGGCGCCCACCCAGCTCGTCGCGAAGAAGGAGGAGCCCCCCGAGGAAGAGGCCACTCGACGCCTCCGGAGCCCTCGCTGAGGCACTGTCGCTACCGCGTATGCACCGTGACGTCGGCGGACAGGCCGACACGCAGGGCGAGCCCCTGCGGAGGATGCACCCAGGTGATGCGCACGGGCACGCGCTGAACCACCTTCACGAAGTTGCCCGAGGCATTGTCGGGAGGCAGCAACGAGAAGCGAGAGCCGGTTCCGCCGGAGAGGCTCTCCACCTGTCCCTCCAGCGTCTCACCCGAGTAGGCGTCCACCGCCACGTCCACGCGCTGGCCCGGTCGCATGTGGCCCACCTGCGTCTCCTTGAAGTTGGCCACGATGTACGTGGTGAGCGGCACCAGCTCCGCCACCGCCTGCCCTGGCGACAGGAGCTGGCCCGAGTGCACCGTCAGCTTGGACACCTGACCATCCGCTGGCGCCACCAGTCGCGTGTCCTCCAGTTGGAGCCGGGCCTGCTCCAGCGCCGCCTCCGCGCCCTTCACCCGGGCATGTGCCAGTGACGCGTTCGCATGGGCCGCGGCGATCTTCTCGTCGATGGGCGCGCTCACGTCGAGCTGACCTCGCGCTTCTTCGACCTTGCTCTCCGCGGTGCGCCGGCTCTCCTCGGCCATGAGGAGCTGGGCGCGAGCCCCTTCCAGCGCGGCCTGCGCGGTGTCATGCCCCGTCTGCGCGTCATCGAGCGTGCTCTGCGCCACCACGTTCTGCTCACGCAGGCTCCGCGCCCGCTCCAGGTCCAACGTCGCCTTCCGGGCCTGCGCCTCGGCCCGCGCCAGCGCCGCGCGAGCGGAGGCCACCTGCGCCTGCGCGCCACTCACCGCCGCGTTGCTGGAGCTCACCTGCGCCCTGGCCGAGGAGAGGCCGCCCTTCGCCCCCGCCGTCGCCACGGCCGCCTGTGCATCCGCCGCCGCGGCCTGGGCGCGCGCGGACTCCAGCTCCGCCTCCGCCTGCTTCACCCGGGCCTCGTAGGGGCGAGGGTCTATCTGGAGGAGCACATCTCCCTGGTGCACCATCGCGTTGTCGCTCACGCCCACCTTCACCACCGGGCCCGAGGCGCGAGAGGCCAGCGGCACGACGTCCGCCTCCACCTGCGCGTCATCGGTGGACTCCTCCCCCACTGTCATCAGCTTGAAGCCACCGATGGCGAGCAGGATGACGGCGACTCCGGCGCCGAGGAGATAGAAGCCCCGCCTGCCTCGCTTCGGCTGGGGCGAAGCGGCGGGCGCTGAAGGGGGCTGCGAAACGAGCTGGGGAGCAGGAGTTGTCGAGGACATGGTTCAGACCTCCAGGTCGAGGTGGGGCTTCTCGTGGGAGCCCCCGCCGCTGGGAGCGGCCTTGAGGAAATAGACGAGCGGCAGCACCACCACGAACATCAGCGCCGCGAGGACGAACAGCTTGTCGAAGGCGAGCACCGTCGCCTGGCGCGTCGCGGAGCCCGCCAGCATCTGGAGACTCGCGAGGTGCGCGCCAGCCTGGTCAAGGCCGCGCCGCATCAACCCCTGCTCCGTCGCGGCGATGCGGCCAGCGACCTCCAGTCGCTCCGGGTTCAGGTGCGCCGCGATGGACGCCTTGGCTTGCACCGAGTAGCGCGACAGCAGCGTGGTGAAGATGGCCAGCCCCATGGAGCCGCCAATCTGGCGCAAGAGCGAGTTGAGCCCCGTGGCATCCGCCATGCGCTCGCGGGGAATGTTCGCGAGCGCCGTCGCGCTGAGCGGCACGAACATCAGGCTGAAGCCCACGCCCTGCAACATGATGGCGCGGACGATGTGCTCCGAGCCCGTGACGAGGGAGAAGTGGCTCATCTCGAACGCACCGAAGCCCGCGAACACGATGCCCAGGCCCACCAGCAGCCGCGACGGCACCTTGCCGTACAGCCGCCCGACAATGGGCATCATCAACATCATCACCAGCGTGCGAGGTATCAGCGCGAGCCCCGACTGCGTGGCCGTGAAGCCGAGCAGCTCCTGCATGAACACCGGCAGGAGGAACATGCTGGCCATGAGGACGGCGAACACGAGCGCATTGAGCAGCGTCCCCGACGCGAACACCGGGTCCTTGAACAGGCGCAGATTCACCGCGGGCGCCTCGGCGGTCAGCTCGCGGATGACGAAGGCCACCAGACAGGTGGCGGCCATCAGCGCACAGGCGACGATGACGGGAGATTCGAACCAGTCGTCCGCCTGCCCTTCCTCCAGGAAGTACTGGAGCAGGGCCAGCCCCATGCACAACAGGGTGATGCCGGCCCAGTCCATGTGCTTGCGCTGGCGCTCGGCTTCCATCCGGGCGGAGGCGCGCAGCTGTTCGTCCTCCTGGACGAAGCGGGAGACCATGAAGAAGCCCAGGATTCCCACGGGCACGTTGATGAAGAAGATCCAGGACCAGTGCCAGTTGTCGACGATGACGCCGCCGAGCGTCGGGCCGATGGCCGGGCCCACCATGACCGCCATCGCGAAGATGGCCATCGCCGTGCCCTGCTCCTTGGGCGAGAAGGTCTGCCGGAGGATGGCCTGCTCGGTGGGCTGGAGCGCCCCGGCGCCCAGTCCCTGGATGAAGCGGAAGAGCACCAGCGTCGGCAGGTTCCACGCGAGGCCACACAGGAACGAGCCCGCGACGAAGAGGACCAGGCAGGACAGGTAGACGCGCTTCTGGCCGAACAGGCGGCCCAGGAAGCCCGTGAGGGGCATCACCATCACCGTGGCGATGACGAAGCCCGTGCTGGCCCAGGTGATTTCCTGCACGGTGGCGCCCACCGCGCCACGAATCTGCGGCAGGGCCACGTTGACGATGGACGCGTCGATGGCCCCCATCAGCGTGCCGAACGTGACCGATAGCGTGACGAGCCACTTGTTCGGCGGAGCTCCGGGAGTCCGTGCCATGGCGTCTAGACCTCGATTCCCTTCAGGAAGACGCGGGAGATCTCCTCCCCCCAGGCGGCCGGCGAATGGGGATGTCCTTCCTCGCGCAGGCGGTCCAACGCGCCGCGGACCAGGCCCATGAGGAGGCTGGGGTAGAACGCTCGCCCCTCCGCGCGAAGCTCCTTGGCCCGGATGCCCTGGTCGATGATGACCTCCAGCCGTCGGTTCAGCTCGGCCAGGACCTGGCTCTTGTTCTGGCTGTGGGCCGGGTCCTCGGGGAGCTGCACCAACAACCGCACGAAGGCATCGCGCTCCGCCACGTGGGCGAAGATGGCCGTGACGAAGGCCTTGAGTCGCACGGGTGCGGGCTGCTCCTTCACGGGAGCCAGCGCGGCATCCAGCCGGGTGAGCAGCACCTGGCGACGCTTCGCACGCAGCGCCTCCAGGAGCGCCGCCCGGTCCTTGAAGTGGTTGTAGAGCGTCCCCACCGACACGCCCGCCTGCTCCGCGATGGACTCCATCTTCGCGGCGTGCACGCCCTCTTGGGCGAACACATCGGCCGCCGCCACCAGGATGGCGTCGGCGGTGGCCTCGCGCAGTCGGGAGCGGAGCTTTTTGACGGGAGCTTCAGATTTTGAATCCCGATTCATTTTCTGAACGGAGCCTTCACCTTCTACCCTCCGGAGTCAACTCCCCCTCGGAAGCACGAGGCCGTGGGCAACCGGGCGGGCGCGAAGATTCCCGGAGTCTCGCGTTCGATTCCTGCGCGGGGCCCTGTCCCTCTGGATGGCGCCTCGCGTCCGCCAAGGGAAAGTCATGTTCATCGAGACATCAAGGCACCGAAACATCGGGCTCACCGGAGCCCGGGGGCTCCTCCTCACCATGGGCACGGGAGTGTTGGTCGCATGTGGCGCGCCACTGGAGCCCACCCCGACCACCGACGCGTCCCTCGTGGCCATCGGCACGACGGAGCAGTCGCTCTATGTCGACTCGGACGAGGTCTGGGGGCGCCCCAACCTGACGGTGTGCTGGGACACGCCGGGCTTCGCCACCGAGAAGGAGTGGGTGCGCACCTCCATCCGCGACACCTGGGAGAAGGAGAGCAACCTGGTGTTCTCCGGTTGGGGCGCCTGCCCCAGCTCCGCGGACATCCGCATCACCATCAGCGACGAGGGACCCCACACGGAGGGCCTGGGCACCAACATCGAGGACGAGGAAGAGGGCATGGTGCTCAATTTCACCTTCGCCAACTGGAGCCAGTCCTGTGCCTCCAGCCCCGCGCAGCGTGAGCACTGCATCCGAGTCATCGGTGTCCACGAGTTCGGCCACGCCCTGGGCTTCGCGCATGAGCACAACCGGGGGGACACACCGTCCACCTGCACCACGCCGTCCCAGGGAAGTGATGGGGACACCCACGTGGGCGCGTGGGACTTGATGTCGGTGATGAACTACTGCAACCCGACCTGGAACAACGGCGGGCAGCTCAGCACCACGGACATCCAGGGCGTGCGGCAGTTCTACGGGCAGCCTCGCGGGGCCGACCAGCAGTTCCACGTGGCGAAGGTGGACTCCGACTTCCGCGCGGACATCCTCCAGACGTATCGGGGCTGGGGTTCGATTCCCATGTGCCGCTCGACGGGCAGTGGCTGGTCGTGCACCAACCCTTCCTCGACTGTCTATAATTGGGGCTCTCCGGAGCAGCGGTATGTCACGGGTGACTTCAACGGCGACGGGCGCACGGACCTGGTGCAGACCTATCGCTTCTGGGCCAGCTACCCCGTTTGTTACTCCACGGGCGTGGGGGCCTGGTCCTGCGCCAATCCCTATGCGGACATCTACAACTGGGGAACGGGCAGCCAGCGCTTCATCACCGGCGACTTCAGCGGTGACGGGAAGACGGATATCGCGCAGGCATACCACGACTCGTCGATGCTGCCCGTGTGTCGCTCCACTGGCACCGGATGGTCCTGCAACAACCCGTCGGCCGTCCTCCGCACGACGGACTCTCCCGAGGTGCGCTACCTGTCGGGGGACTTCAATGGCGATGGACGGGATGACATCGCGCAGGCGTATCGCCGCTGGTTGACGCAGCCCATATGTCTGTCGACGGGCACGGCCTGGTCCTGCAGCAACCCCAGCGTCGCCATGTACGACGCGGGCAATGCCGAGCAGGACTTCCTCACCGGCGACTTCAACGGCGACGGGCGGGACGACATCCTCCAGTCCTATCGCGGATGGAATGCCATGCCGCTGTGCTACGGCCTGGCCTCGGCGACCTGGTCCTGCAACATCCCGTCGGGCACGTTCTACAACTCGGGCTCGCATGAGCAGCAGATGCTGACGGGCGACTTCAACGGGGACGGGCGCACGGACATCATCCAGACCTACCGTGGCTGGGGGAGCATCCCCACGTGCTACTCCACGGGCTCGGGCTGGAGCTGCAGCAACTCGCCGGCGACCATCTACAACTCGGGGTCCTCCGAGCAGCGGTTCATGGCGGCGGATGTGAATGGTGATGGACGCACCGACGTCGTCCAGGTCCACCGTTCCTGGGCGCGCTACCCGGTGTGTCTGTCCACGGGGACTGGTTGGAATTGCGGCAACTGGCTGTCGACTGTCTACGACATCGGGACGTACTGAGCCGGTGGCCCGGTCTGGAGCGCAGTCTCGCTACGGTTCGGGCTGCGCTCTCACGGAGTAGATCCACCCCTCCCCCGAGCTCGCTGCCGTGGGAGGGGCACCGGTGAAACCCGAGGCCCACGCCGACGCGGCCGACAGTGCGGCCAGCAGGGCATCGAGCGCATCTCCGTCCGCGTCGGAGACCATCGTGAGCAGGTCGCTGTCGGGGATGCGCAGTTCCGTGGACTCGCGGACGCGCCGGAGGATTTCTCGTCGGCGTTGCTCGAAGTCACGGCCCTTGTAGGTCTTGGGCAGGCCGAGCCAACGGACAACCTCGGCGGGGAGGACCTCCACCACCGCGGGCCCGGGGCTCGTGCTCCAGGGAGGAAAGGAGCCTCGACAGGTGCCGAGCGCACGCAGGCCCCAATAGGTCTGTTTGTACATGCGCAGGTTGGTCGGGGCGAACGGAGCGGCGCACCGCGCATCCGTGACGCGCTTATTCTCCGGCCCGACGGCGACCTTGAACGCCTCCGCCGAGGCGAACCTCGCGCCGATGGCCTGTCCAAGCTCTCGCGGCCCCGTCGAGGGGAGCCCCAGCGAGGTCAGTTGGCCGGCTTCGAGGCTGAAACAGAAGTCGAGTCCGGCCACATCGGCATCCTGGGCCGCCAGCCACGGGCCCAGGCCGTCCGATACCGACTGCGCCCCTCGCGACGTGAAGGGCCGCTGGAGAAGCTGGAGGCGGCCCTGGCCTCGCTCGAAGACCAGGATCGCAGCCCAGACCTTCCGGTGCGCCTGGACCGCACCGCTCCAGTCCACGCCTACCACCCGCCCCTGCTGGGGCAGCCACATCCGGGAGGAACTCCGTCGTATGGGCACGCGCGTCCTGTTCGAGCCCGGCCTGGCGGGACTGGAGTGGATGGCCAGCGAACATCGCCATCATGGCGCGCGGTGGCATCTCCGACTGCCCCCGAATTGGCGTTCGGAAGCCGCTCCAGTCTATCGCGGGCCCGTCATCGGGCGCCCTCGCGCAGGGAGCAGACTTCAACGCCGCCCTTCATCGTCACAGCGACTTTCGCGACACCTGAAGGAGAGCTCCCGCGCCGAGCCCATCAGGACCCGACGAGGGAGCGGCTCCGCGGTGGGTCACGCCGCCTGGCTGTAGCGGTCACACGTGGCCAGATACTCGTCGCTCGTCATCTGGACGGCGGCGACGCGCAGCTGCTTGGCCTTGGGCTTCTTCAGCGTGGTCTTCACCACCACCGACTTGCCGATGGGGATGCCCATGTACGACTGGTCGACGTAGGTGTTCTCCTTCATGTCGTCCCAGGCAATCAGCACGCCATCCGGGAAGAGGATGCCGTCCCGGCCGATGGTCAGCACGGGCGTGTCCAGGCTTCCCAGCGGCTTGAGGCAGTTGAAGATCATCCAGATGGACGTCGCGGTGATGAAGCCGCAGAAGGCCATGACGCCCGTCTCCCCGATGGAGCGGTAGGTGAGCGAGCCGAAGAAGGCCGTGGACAGCGTCCAGATGACAGCGCCCACGATGAGCTTCGTGCGCGAGTAGTAGAACGCGTGCGGCTGTTCCGACTTCGCCTTCGTCCTGGCAGAGCTATAGATTTCCATGAGGTGATGCCTGTTGGGGGTTGGGGGAAAAAGTCACTGCGCGAGACGGTCCGTCAGGTAGGCCAGGAGCACGGGGGCGTTGACGATCTTCTCCTCGTCGATCTTCCGGAACCTGCCGTTCGCCGTGATGATCAGCTCGCGAGTCGAAACGCCCTGGTCGTGCCCGTCCTGGAAGCGGATGCTCTCGATGTCAGCCCAGCGGATGAGCTGCTTCTTGTGCGTCAGCCCCTCGGAGCTGAGCGTCAGGGGACCGAAGTCCACGGACCGACCCGCGGCGACCTGGCGGCGCACCTTGTCCAGCAGCGCGTCGACGACACGGTCCGTCACCTCGGCCTCGAGCTCGTCCGAGTCGCTCCACAGGTTGAGCCGCAGCCGGTACTTGCCACCGGCGTGGCGAAGCACGAGGCGATCATCATTGTGCTGGCGGACGATGCCGCCCACGTCCCGCCACGCCAGCGTCGTGTCACCGGACGTGAGCCGCAGCGAGTCCACGGTCAGCGACTCAGGGGCGCGCAGCCAGACGAACAAGTCACTGGCGCGCCACCCGATGACGTAGATGCCGCAGGGGATGCCCAGCAGGAGGATGAAGAACCCGAAGTAGCTCCGCAGCAGCCCGTGAACCATCGACAGCGGGAGCAGGTGGATGGACAGGGGCGCGAGCACCGCCGCCATCACCACGTAGATGAGGATGAACCCCACCACGAGCCAGTAGACGGCCGGTGTGGGGAAGACCAGGGTGTGTACGCGCTTCAGGGGACAGCTCCCAACGGGCCGGATGGGCTCACCGAGGGCCGCACGTCTCGGTGAATGAATGTTCGTTCACCACTCTATAGACAAAGACAGTCTCCTTTTCGACCACCAAACACACGAGCAAGCATTCTGAGACTCGAAGTCAGGCATTCCCTGGCAACAGGAAGGAAATCAGGCGGAGAGCACGCGTGAAACAATCCCGGCCTCTCATCCAATGAGAGCACTCCAGGTGGGCCCTCACGAAGTCCCGCGCTGTCAGTCTCGCCTTGTTTCGCGGTGTGAGTGATTCATGGAACTCGCCTGCCGGCCCCAGGCGCAGGGAGCGCTTGCTTTCATGTCTGGGATGACAAGCCCCTGCGGTAGTGCGGCCCACAAGCCCCTTCCGCGGACACCGCGAGTGCGCGCATCCCGCCCATTTCCGAGGGGCTTTGAAACGCCTCCACCCTTGCCCTCCACGACGCGGTCCACGACGCTGGTGACCGCGCGGCTCCACGGGAGCCTTCACGGAGGCTTCCATGGCGAGAGGTGGTTGGGTGGCGCTGATGCTGTGCTGCGGTGCACTCCCGAGTGAGGCCGCTGAGCCGGAGGTTGCCGACTGCGACTCCCGGTGGGAGTGCCAGGTTGGAGCGCACGTGTTCTCGCTGGGCTTCGACTCGGCCTCGGGCGAATGCACCGAGGACGACATGACGGGCTTCCTGGAGACCTCACGAGGCAGGAGCGAGCTGCCGCTGGAGAAGGCCTGGTACGGCGCCATCTCGAACGTCGCGGATGGGAAGTCCGTCTGCCGGCTCGCCGGAGCGAAGGCCGCCGGCGGCGGTGGCGTCTCCGTCTTCGCTGTGGATGACCACCGCGCGCTGGCATTCTTCACCCGGGACGGCCGCCCCGGATACGAATGGGTGGGCGCGGCCCTCATCGATGCGGCGACGGGCAAGGTGCTCGACGTGAAGCAGCAGCTCGGGCAGTCGAAGGAGCGCGTCATCGCCATCTTGAAGACGCCGCGCGGCTTCAAGCTCCGGTTGGTTCGGGAGCACCTGAAGAGCGTGCAGTGCGACTGCTCCGCCGCCTTCGCGGATGATTGGATGGTGGTCGAAGTGGCCAACGGCCGGATCCACGCGCGCTGGATGCCCTGAGGCGCGGGGCCTGGCCCCGAAACGACAAAAGCCCCCGAATCTTTCGATTCGGAGGCTTCTATCGGAGTGCCCAGGGCGGGATTCGAACCCGCACACCTTTCGGCGCCACCCCCTCAAGATGGTGTGTCTACCAGTTCCACCACCTGGGCGTTTCTGCGCGGACCATCTACAGGACCGCACCGGATCACGCAACGAGTTTCTAACCGCTGCGTGCTCCAGATTTATTCGACGGGCTCCTACGGAGCCGGAGTCGGCGCCGCCGGCTGAGCAGGGGCCGACTGGCCCTCCGCCGGAGCCGCAGGAGCCTCACCACGAGGCTGCTCGACCGCGCCAGGCGCCGACTGCTCGCCCGCCGGAGCCGCCGCGCCCGGAGTCGCCGGAGCCGAAGCCGCCGGAGGAGGCGCGGCCACCGAGCCACCCGCCGCCACCGAGGAGCGAAGCCCCACGAAGGACAGGCCGAGCGAGGTGAAGAAGAACATCGCGGCGCAGACGCCCGTGAGCTTGCTCAGGAACGTCACGGCACCACGGCCGCCAAAGGCGCTCGTGGCCGCGCCGCCGCCGAGGGCCGAGCCCATGCCAGCGTCCTTACCCGGCTGCAGCAGGATGACGAAGATCATGAACACGCAAACGAGGACGTGCACGATCGTGACGAAGGTCAGCATGAGAGGTCTTTCGAACGTTCCGTGAAAAGGAGGCGCACCCTACACAAACTGCCGAATGGGTGACAACTTCTTCCGCCCGCCAGTGAGCCTACTCTAGGTGGCCGCCTTGATGATGGCCGCGAAATCGCCCGCCTTGAGGCTCGCCCCACCGACGAGCGCCCCGTCGATGTCCGGTTGCCCCAGCAATTCCGCGGCGTTGTCCGGCTTGACGCTCCCACCGTACTGGATCCGCACCCGCCCGGCCGTCTCCTCGTCGTACAGCCGGCCGACGAGCCCGCGGATCGCCGCGTGGACCTCCTGCGCCTGCGCCGACGTCGCGTTGCGCCCCGTGCCAATCGCCCACACCGGCTCGTACGCCAGCACGAAGGTCGCCACGTCCTTCGCCTCGAAGCCCGCAAGCGCCCCACGGACCTGACGATCCACGACGGCCAACGTCTGGTTCGCCTCGCGCTCGGCCAGCGTCTCGCCCACGCAGAGGATGGGCTTCATGCCCGCCGCCAGGACGGCCTTGGCCTTCTTGTTCACCGACTCGTCCGTCTCACCGAAGAGCTGACGGCGCTCCGAGTGCCCCACGATGACGTACGCACACCCCAGCTCCGCCAGCATCGGCGCGGACACCTCACCGGTGAAGGCGCCGGACGCCTCCCAGTGGCAGTTCTGCGCGGCGAGCTGCAGCGGCGCCCCTTCCAGGGCGACGTGCAGCGGCTGCAGCGCCAGGAACGTCGGCGCCACCACCACCTCCACCACATCTCCGACGGAAGCCACGGTTCCCCGCAGCTCGCGCACCAGTGCCAGCGCCTCCGGCACCGTCTTGTTCATCTTCCAGTTGCCGGCGACGATCTTCCGACGACGAGCCGAGACGGCCATGAATGTCTCCCCCAGAGGTGTGGTGGTGTTGCTCCGCGGCGCGGGAGACTACCGCGTTTCCAGCGCCTTGATGCCCGGCAGCTCCTGACCTTCCAGGAACTCCAGAGAGGCGCCGCCGCCAGTGGACACATGGCTGAGCTGCTCCGCCATGCCCATCTCCTTCACGGCGGCCGCGCTGTCTCCGCCGCCGATGACGGTGACGGCCTGCTTGTTGTTCGCCATGGCCGTGGCGACCGAGCGGGTGCCCTCGGCGAACTTCGCCACCTCGAACATGCCCATGGGGCCGTTCCAGATGACGGTGCGCGCGTCGCGGATGTGCTGCGTGAACATCTCCCGCGTCTTCGGGCCGATATCCAGCCCCAGCATGTCCGTGGGAATCGCGTTGTCCGCCGTCTCCCGCGCGAGGATGTCCTTGTTCTTGTCCTTATCCTCCGGGTTCGGCAGCTTGTCGCTGACGACGTGGTCCACCGGCAGGACGATGGGCGTCTTGAGCCGCTGCGCCGCTTCCAACAGGCGCGTGGCCAGCGACAGCTTGTCCCCCTCGACGCGGGACTTGCCGACCTCCACGCCCTGCGCCTTGAGGAAGGTGTAGGCCATGGCGCCGCCGATGAGCAGCACGTCCACCTTGGGCAGCAGGTTCTCGATGACCTTGATCTTGTCGCTGACCTTGGAGCCCCCGAGGATGGCCACGAAGGGCTTCTCCGGGTTCTTCAGCACGCGACCCAAGTACTCGATCTCCTTCTTCATCAGCAGGCCCGCCGCCTTCTCCTTCACGAAGGGCACCATGCCCGCCGTGGAGGCGTGGGCGCGGTGCGCGGTGCCGAAGGCGTCGTTCACGTAGACGTCGGCCAGCGACGCCAGCTCGCGGGAGAACGTCTCGTCGTTGGCCTCCTCCTCCTTGTGGAAGCGGAGGTTCTCCAAGACGATGACCTGGCCTTCCTTCAGGTCCTTCACCTGCTTCTTCACGCCGTCCCCGATGCAGTCATCCGTGAGGATGACCTCGTGCTTGGGGCCGAGCAGGTCGGCCAGTCGCGCGGCGACCGGCTCGAGCGACAGCTTGGGGTCCGGGCCCTTGGGGCGGCCCAGGTGGGAGGCCAGGATGACCTTCCCGCCGAGCTCCAGCGCTCGCCGGATGGTGGGCAGCGCCTCTCGGATGCGGGTGTCGTCCGTCACGCGCCTTCCCTCCAGCGGGACGTTGAAGTCCACGCGGATGAAGGTGCGCTTGCCGGTGAGCTGCAGCTCGTCGATGTAGCGGATCATTGGCTCTCCCCTGGCCCCTGACGGGGACTAAACGCCCTTGGACACGAGGAACTTCGCCGTGTCCACCATGCGGTTGGAGAAGCCCCACTCGTTGTCGTACCAGGCCATGACCTTGACCATGTTGTCGCCCATCACGAAGCAGTTCGTGGAGTCGAAGATGGCCGAGCTCGGGTTGCCGTTGTAGTCCACCGACACCGTCTGCGCGTCGCTGAACTCCAGAATCCCCTTGAGCGAGCCGGCGGCGGCCTTGCGGAACGCCTCGATGACCTCCTCGGCGGTCACCTTCTTCGTGGTGTTCACCGTCAGGTCCACCAGCGACACGTTCGGGGTGGGCACGCGCACCGACATGCCGTGCATCTTGCCCTTGAGCTGCGGCAACACCTCACCGATGGCCTTCGCGGCGCCGGTGCTGGTGGGAATCATGGACAGCGCGGCGGCGCGGGCGCGACGCATGTCATCGTGGGTGAGGTCCAGGATGCGCTGGTCGTTGGTGTAGCTGTGGATGGTCGTCATCAAGCCCTTCTCGATGCCGAAGCCGTCCAGCAGCACCTTGGCGACGGGCGCCAGGCAGTTGGTGGTGCACGACGCGTTCGAGATGATGTGGTGCTTGGCCGCGTCGTACTCGGTGTGGTTGATGCCGTAGGCGATGGTCAGGTCCGGGCCCTTGGCCGGAGCGGAGATGAGGACCTTCTTGGCGCCCGCCTTCAGGTGCTTCTCAGCGCCCTCGCGGCCGGTGAAGCGGCCGGTGCACTCCAGCACCACGTCCACGTTCATGCTCTTCCACGGCAGCACCGTGGGGTCCTTCTCCGCGGTGACGGTGATCTCCTTGCCGTTCACCACGATGCCCTTGTCCGTCGCGGACACCTCGCCCGGCCAGGTGCGGTGCACGGAGTCGTACTTGAACAGGTGCGCCAGCGCCGCCGGCTTGTCGAGGTCGTTGATGGCGACAATCTCGAGGTCTTCCTTGCGGCTGAGGGCGGCGCGCAGGATGCAGCGACCGATGCGACCGAAGCCGTTGATGGCGATGCGAGTGGCCATGTGCGTGTCTCCTAGGGAGCAGGGGGCGCCGAGGGGCGCCCGCGGGTCTTCACGTCAAAAAATAAGGGCCGCCGACCGTAGGCACGCGGCCCCGCCGAGTCAACGCTTCACGTCGCTCGCGCGACGACGCGCGCGCCGAAGCTGAACAATCACCCCGAGCAACAGCCAGAGTCCGGAGCCCGTTCCCGCGCCCGCCCCGCAGCCGCAGCCAGAGTCACCGAGCGGATAGAACTGCGGCAGCACGTCCAGGACGATGGGGGCCGGAGGCTCCGGGGGCTCGGGCTCCTCCGGAGGATGCGGGTCCACCCCGCGAGGCGCCACGCAGCCCGTCAGCAGGCCAGGGCCCGCATCGCCGGAGTCCCCGACAGGCGGCGTGGCCGGCGCGGGGAAGCCCGCGCGCACCAGGAACGCGGACAACAGCCGAGCCCGAGCCGCCCGGTCCACCACCGACTCGAAGGGAACACCCAACAGGAGCACCTGTCCTCCCGGCATGGAGAACACGCCGGCCGACAGGTCCGTCCCCGCGTAGCGCAGCACGGCCGAGCCTCCCGACGCCGGGGTGAGCACGTCCGTCATGCCCACCGGGTAGGCACCCCGGGTGCCATCGTCCAGGGTCAGCCCTGTGAGCTCCGAGAGGAAGTCCCCCGGCACACCCTCCACGCTCAGCGGGGGAGTGCCCGTGCCAGGCGAGGCCCGGAGGATGTCCGCGAGGAACGCCTTGTCGTCCGCGTCTCCCACCGACAGCGCGGAGGTCAACTGACCACCGGACAACAACAGGTGGCCGCCGCCCATCACGAAGGCGCGCAGCGCGTCCTGCTCCGCCCGCGTCGGCCGGGCCCCCTCCTCGCCCCCCCGACCGGTGAACCAGTCCACCACCCGGTACCCCGCTCCCACGGACACCAGCCCCGCTGTCACCGCGTCGCTCGTCGCGCTGTCGAAGGCGAGCCCGGACTGGTTCATCGCATCGCCATGGCGACGCACGTAGGTGCCGTCATTCATCGCCTCCAGCAGCACCCTCAGCGGGGCCTGCAGGTCATAGACGTCCAGCGCCTCGCCACACGCCAGCGCCGAGTCCAGCCGCTCGAACGCGTTGACCACCAGCGCCGGCGGCGCCTCGCCCGAGCGGACGCCGACGATGGCGGACGGGAAGCCCTCGCCGCCCGCGCTCACCGCCGCGACGCGGAAGTAGCGCACCGCGCCCGCCGCCAGCGGCAGGGAGAAGGTCGTCCCCGTCACCTCGGTGCCATCGTCCCAGCCCTGACCATCCGCGCTCTGGTAGACGCGGTACGCGGTGGGCGCGTCGTGGCCCTCCTCGTCCGGGTTCGCCACGGGCACGGCCCAGCGGACCTCCACTGTCCCCGCGGAGACGTTGCGCGCCGCCACCGCGCCAGGCGGCTCGGGGGGAAGCCGCACCGCGACTCCATCGCGGGTGGCGTAGTACTTGATGAGGCCCTGGAGGATGGCGCGCGCGGCGACGCGGCGGAAGGCCGGCTCCTTGAGGCGGTTCGAGTCGGCGATGGCGTCGTGGTACGCGATCTCCAGCAGCACGGACGGCATCTCCGGGTTGTGCGTGGGGTTCACCTCGCCCAGGTTCGCCGAGCGCAGGTTGCGCACGCGCCACGTCGAGTCCACCTCGCGGCGGAGGTCGCGCCCCAGTTCGTCCAGCAGCGCCCGCGCCAGCACGTCACTGCCGGGCACGCCCGTGAAGTTGAGCGTGCCGTCCACCGGATTCGGCCCGTACACGTAGGCCTCGGTGCCCAGCACGTTTCCCGTCGTGGACGCGTTGGTGTGCCAGGCCACGTACACCGCATCCTCGCCCTCCTCGTGCAGCCACGCCGCGAAGCGCGCGCGCGCCGTCACGTCCGCGTTGCGCTCGTTGGCCAGCGCGTTGGCTCCCGTGGGCGCGTACACGGACGCTGGGGCTCCACTGAACTGCACGTGGTAGCGCGCGGCCTCCTCGTAGCGGGGCCGAGGCAGCGCGGCCATCTGCGCATCACCGATGACGCCACTGCCGCCGCCGAAGCGCACCGCGTCCACCGACACCGTGCTCCCCTCCTCCGCGTCGTTCATCAGGACCACCGAGGCCGCCTCCGGCCCCGCGCCCGCCTTGAAGAAGAAGCGGCCCAGCAGCACCCACGTCCCGCCATGGCGGCGCTGGTTGACGCGGAAGTGGCTCTCCCCTCCCGAGTGGCGCACCACATAGTGCGCGTTCGTCGTCCGCGCGGGGTCCGCGCCATAGGAGACATAGACGGTGTAGTGGCCGTCCGCCGGCACCACCGGCGCCCAGGTGGCCGTCGCCGTGGCCGTCGCCGCGCCCGTGGTGAGGAGCTCACGCGTCGCCCCCAGCGTGAACGGCTCCACCGCGTTGCCCATGGGCGTCGGGGGCGTGCCCCAGCCTTTCTGCGTCGTCGTCCGGAACAGGCCCGTGTCGCCCGATTCGGAGTAGCCCGCGGCCCCCTCGTCGACGATGACCATGCGCGGGTTGAGGTCCGGCTCGCGCACCGGCACCACCGTGGCGCCCGCGCCCATCAACATGGGCAGCAGGTACTGGTTCACGACTTCGGCGGAGATGAGGTCCTCCACCACCGCCCACGTGTTGGGGCGCTGCGTGGCCCAGCGGGACAGGGGCGCGGCGCGGTAGAAGCCGTGGCCGGGGCTCAGGTAGATGACCTTCCCGGACAGCGCGCCCGTCCGGGTCCGCGTCTGGGGCACCCCCGCGAGCGACTTGCCCGCCGTCCCATCCCGGGCCTCCCTCCGGACGACGGGCGCCTCGGAGGCGCTCAGCTTGCGCGTCTCATGCGCGCGCGGGGCGGGCGCCGGGAGGTACACCACGCCAGGGGGCTCCAGCCCACAGGCCCCCGCTTCTTCTTCGTGAAAGGCGTCCGGGGCCTGGGCCCCCGCGAGAGACGACGACAACAGGAGGGCCAGCAGCACGCCACTTTGACGCGCCCGGAACAAGTTGGTGCTCATGGCGAGTGACCTTACCTATTCACATGTCCACGGCAATCGAACCCGTGAGTGCTAGCCTGCCCGCCCCTTCAGGTTCCGATGACCGTACCTGCCCGGCCACCTCCCCACTTCCCTCCTCGTCGCGGCACGGGGCTCTTCGCCTCGTTCGGCCACGCATGGGCGGGCCTCATCCACACCGTCGTCCACCAGCGCAACATGCGCGTGCACCTCACCTCCGCCATGCTGGTGGGACTGGTGGGCAGTGGAATCCCGCTGGGACTCGCGGAGAAGGTGACGCTCATCTTCTGCGTGCTGCTCATCTTCTTCGCGGAGATCCTCAACAGCGCGCTGGAGCACCTGGTCGACCTGGCCGTGCAGCAGTTCGACGAGAAGGCCCGGCTCACCAAGGATGCCGCCGCCGCGGGCGTGCTGGTGCTCGCGCTGGGCACGGTGGTCATCTTCGCCGCCATCCTCGTGCACAACTGGGAGACGGTGCGCACCAGCACGGACGCCATCATCCGACAGGTGGCCTTCGGAATCCCCCTGACGGCGTGTGTCCTCGTGCTCGTGCTTCCCCAGCGCCGCCCGCTCTGGGTGGACCTGGCCGCGTTCCTCGGCGGCGGCGTGCTGCTGGCCATCCTGGCGACGCGCTCGGCCAGCATGGTGTTCAGCGCGATGACGGCGGGGCTGCTCTTCGTCGCCGGCTCCGCGGCCTACACCCGCCGACGCGAAGCGCGCTCCGCAGGGCAGCCACCGGGCGATTCTTCAGTCAAACGGACATAAAAAAACCGGCTGCCGCCGGTCCACCTGCCACCTCGTGGGCGGGAGCCCCGAAAACCAGTCCGGAGCCCGCTCACCCGCCGAGGGTCATGCCTGGAAGTCTCGCACGCTCAGGCGCGCTGGCGCCACTCGGAGCCCTGCTGCTCCGGGGTGGCCGGCACCGCGACATTCTTGTCGCCTTCCTTCAGGTCCGACGTCACCAGATCAAGCAGCTCCGTGGCGATTCCGATGACCTGGTGCGGGGTGTACCCGCTCGCGCGCAGCTGGTTGAAGAAGGTGCGCGCCAGGATCCGGGTGCCCTTTTGATCGGTGCTCACAGTGAATGCCTCCAAATGGGGCGGCGAATTGAGGGGGGCCGCCGAGTAATCACGCGAGCCCTGGTCTTCAACCCCCGTGCCAGTTGATCTCTTCCAAAAGGATTCCCCAGCAGTTCCCGGTGGTTGAGGGAAAATGAGGCCCGGCATGGCCTCGCGAGGGGTGCGAAGCCACCTACGCACCCAGGGGGCCCCCCGGGGGAAGCCGATGGCGGGGTGCATCACGGGATACGCACCCGGATGAGGCCTCGGCCCTCAAGTGGTTTCAAGTGCTTGCAATCTTTCACCGGGGTGAAGCAGATACGCGCCCCCACCAGGAGCGAACGGCAATGGCGTATCGGGTGAACAACATCGGGCTGTGGCTGGACGAGCCGGAGGAGCTGCTCGGTCAGCGGGCCGCGGAGAAGCTGGGCGTCACCCGCTCCGACCTCGCCTCCGTGCGGGTGGTGCGCTCCGTCTTGGATGCCCGCAAGAAGGGCAGCCCCCGCTACATCTACACGTTGGAAGTGGAGATGGCCCCGGGCCGCAAGCCGGCCCACATCCCTCCGGACGTGGGTGAAGCGCCTCCGCCGCCCGAAGTCCTGCCCCCCGTGAAGGCGCCGGACCAGCGGCCCATCATCGTCGGCACCGGCCCCGCGGGGCTGTTCTGCGCCCTGGGCCTGTTGGAGCGCGGCGTGCGCAGCATCCTGATTGAGCGCGGCCGTGAAGTCGTCGCGCGCCGCAAGGACGTGGCGAAGCTGATGCGCGACGGCACGCTGGACCCGGAGAGCAACATGAACTTCGGGGAGGGCGGCGCCGGTGCGTACACGGACGGCAAGCTGTCCACGCGCATCAACCACCCCATGGTGCGCAAGGTCATCGAGGCCTTCGCCCGCTACGGCGCGCCGGACCACATCCTCATCGAGGGCAAGCCGCACATCGGCTCGGACCTGTTGCCCGGCGCGGTGGCGAAGCTGCGCGAGGAGCTCATCGCGGGCGGCTGCCAGGTGCATTTCGAGCAGCGCGTGGACGACCTCCTCTATCGCGACGGCACCGTGGCCGGCGTGAAGCTGGCCGACGGGCGCACCCTGGAGAGCAACCGCGTCATCCTCGCGCCGGGCAACTCCGCGCGGGAGCTGTACGAGCGCTTCGCCGCCGACGGCCGCGTCCTCGTGGAGGCCAAGCCCTTCGCGCTGGGCTTCCGCGCCGAGCACCCCCAGACGCTCATCAACGGCATCCAGTACGGCAGCGCCGCGAAGAACCCGAAGCTGCCCCCCGCCGACTACAAGCTGGCGGAGAACCTGGACGTGGACGGCGAGGTGCGGGGCGTCTACTCGTTCTGCATGTGCCCGGGCGGAATCGTGGTGCCCACGCCCACGCAGGACGGGCTCCAGTGCACCAATGGCATGAGCAACTCGCGCCGCAACGCGCGCTACGCCAACGCCGGCATCGTCGTCTCCGTCTCCGTGGCGGACTTCGAGCGCGAGGGCTTCCGGGGCCCGCTGGCCGGCCTGGAGTTCCAGCGGCACTGGGAAGAGAAGGCGTACGAGTTGGGTGGTGGACGCTTCTTCGCGCCCGCGCAGACGATTCCGGACTACCTGGCCGGCCGCGTGAAGAAGGACCCGGGCGGCACCAGCTACCGTCCGGGGCTGGCGCACGTGGACCTCAACCGCCTGTTCCCGGAGCGACTCACCACGTCGCTCAAGCAGGCGCTGAAGACGTTCGACCGGAAGATGCGCGGCTTCATCTCCGAGGAGGGCAAGCTGATTGGAATCGAGAGCCGCACCTCGTCTCCGGTGCGCGTCACCCGGAACGAATTGCTCCAGTCGGTGTCCATGAAGGGCCTGTACCCCGCGGGCGAGGGCTGCGGCTACGCGGGCGGCATCGTCTCGTCGGCCATTGATGGCCTGCGAATCGCGGAGCAGATTGCCACCGAGCTGTCGTGAGGCGCGGGCGGTGCCTCACGAAAGGAGACCCGCCATGCGTTACGTCGTGCGCACTCCGGACGGAGAGCTGACCTATCCGAGCATGGGTGACGTGGAGCGCGCGTACACCCAGGGCCTGGTGGACCCGGAGGACGAGGTGCGGGAGGAGAGCGCCAGCGTGTGGCGCAAGGCCGGCAGCATTCCGGTGCTCGCCCAGGCCCGGCATCCCTCCTCGGGGCTGGCCGCCCGGGGGCAGTGGCTGACGGTGGCGGGTGCGGTGCTGGTGGGCGCGCTCGCCCTGGCGCTGGTGCTGCGCGACTCCTGGCACCTGCGAATCCTGGGCATCGTCCTGGCGCTCGTCGTCAGCTCCCTCCTCACGCGGGTGACGTTCAAGGCGTTCAAGCGGCCTCCTCCCCAGCACTGAGGCTCGCTCCCTCCCCTGCCCTCCAGCGCGGGGGCCGGGCGCAGGCCGACATCGGCAAGCGCACGGCCCATGTTGTCCGCTGGAAGCACGCCACGGGCTTTCGTGCCGGTGGCTCCACGCGAGAGGGAGGACGCACCTTGCTCAGCACCTATCTGTCCCGGGATGCCGCCCGTCGCCTGAAGCATGGCGCCCCCTGGCTCTCCCGGGAGGACATCGTCTCCATGGAGGGAACGCCCCAACCCGGTGAGCCCGTGCAGCTCCGGGACGAGGACGGCGCGGTGCTGGGCCTGGGCGACGTGGACCTGGAAGCGTCGCGCGCCGTGCGCCGCCTGGGCCTGCAGGACGAGGCGGTGGAGGGCCTGATTCCGCGCCACCTCCGCCACGCCTTCGAGCGCCGGGGCCGGCTGGTGGATGACCCGCGCTTCTGCCGGGTGGTCAACGATGACGGGGACGGCCTGCCCGGCCTCATCGTGGACCGGTACGACACGCACTTCGTCGTGCAGACCCTCACCCGCTCCATGGACGCTCGGCAGCAGGAAATCACCCGCGCGCTGGTGGAGGTGACGGGCGCCGCCTCCGTGCTGCTGCGCAATGATTCCGCGCGCCGTCAGGCCCTGGGCCTGCCCACGCAGCGGCCCCACGTCCTCTATGGCACCCCGCCCCGCTGGTGCCGGCTGCTGGAGCTGGGCGCCCGCTTCACGGTGGACCTCACCTACGGCCAGGGCACGGGGTACGCGTATGACCAGCGCGAGCTGCGCCGTGTCGTCGGGCGCATGGCCTGGGACGGCCGGGTGCTGGACGCGAGCTGCAACGTGGGCGGCCTCTTCGTCCACGCGGGGTTGCATGGTGCCCGACACATCCTCGCCTTTGACTCGGACGGCGACGCGGCGGACCTGGCGCGGGAGAACGCGGAGGCCAACGGGCTGCTCGGGCGGGTGATGGTGGAGAAGGGCACCGCCATCCAGGCCCTCAGGGCGGTGCGGGAGATGTTCGATTTGGTGTTGTTGGACACACCCCGGGTGGGCTCCGAGGAGGAGTTCGTGGAGCAGGTCCGGTACGCGCTCAGGCGCACCCGCCACGGGGGGCGACTGCTCGTGGTCGGCTACCACCCACCACTGGCCCAGGGCGGCTTCGACGAGCTGGTGGCCACCGCCTGCGAGGCGGAGGCGCGCATCGCTACACGGCTGTCTCGCCCGGGACTGCCGCCGGACCACCCCACCCTCGTGGGCTCGCCCGGCGCGGAGTACCTCGATGCGGTGGCACTCGAAGTCACCTGACGCGAGTCCCCCGCGCCGCCTTCCGGGGTGCTAGTGTCCGCGCCCGCGATGACCAACGAAAACGTCCCAGAGACCGCGACCCCGGAAGGTTCCGTCGAGACCGTCCGCAAGGTGTATGCGGCCGACCTGCGTGAGAAGGACCGCGTCAACACCGTCTTCCGTGTCACCAAGAAGGAGAAGGTGACGGCCCGGAGCGGCAAGGTGTTCCTCGCCATGACGCTCGCCGACAAGAGCGGAGAGGTGGACGCGCGCGTCTTCGACAAGGTGGACGCGCTCGAGCCCACCTTCCAGTCGGGCGACTTCGTGCTCGTCCAGGGCGGCGTCATCCAGTTCCACGGCCGCACCCAGATTGTCGTGGAGGCCGTGGAGCGCCTGGACCCCGAGCCCCTCGACCCCAAGGAGTTCGAGCCGCCCCCGGCCCCGCCCCAGGAGGCGAAGCCCGCCGCCGAGGCGAAGCCCGCTTCCGAGCCCCGCGCGGAGAAGGCAGACAAGGCAGAGAAGATCGACAAGACGGACAAGGGTGACGGCCGTCACGAGGGTGGCGGTGGCGCGCGCGCCGCGGGCCTCATCCGCGAAATCGTCAACGAGCGCATCAGCGACCCGTACGTGAAGCAGCTGCTCATCGCCTTCCTGGATGACCCGCAGGTGGCCGCGGGGCTCCCGGTGTCGCCGGCGGCCAAGGGCATGCACCACGCGTGGCGCGGCGGACTGGCCGAGCACCTGCTGTCGGTGATGCGGCTGACGCTGCGGGTGGCGGACCACTACCCCATGGCGGACCGCGACCTGCTGCTGGCAGGCGCGATGCTGCACGACGTGATGAAGGTGGCTGAAATCTCGCCGGACAAGGGCTTCGACTACACGGACGAGGGCAAGCTCGTGGGTCACCTGGTGATGACGGCCCAGAAGATCCGCGAGAAGACGCTGGCCATCCCCGGCTTCCCGCCGCTCCTGGAGCAGCACCTCACGCACCTGGCCATCTCCCACCACGGGCAGCTGGACTACGGCAGCCCCAAGGTGCCGATGACGCTGGAGGCGCACATCGTCCACGCGCTGGACTCGCTGGACTCGCGCATCGCCTCGTGGCTGGAGGCCATGCAGCGCGACCCCAACGACAAGTGGACGGACGTGCTGCGCCACTACGACCGTCAGCTCTGGAAGGGCCCCTCGCCCACCACCCGGGGCCGCGCTCCGGTGGAGGGTGGCGGCGGCGCGGGTGGAGGCCGTCGCAAGTCGCGCGAGGAGAAGCGCAAGGCCCGGGGTGAGAAGGCCCCGAACCAGGGCACGCCTCCCGCCGAGGGCACCGCCCCCGTCGCCGCGCGCGAGGAGTCGCCGCGTCCGCCCCGCGAGGACCGCCCGCCGCGCAGGGAGCGCCCGCCCCGCGAGGAGCGCGCCCGGGACGAGCAGCGTCCGCCCCGCGAAGACCGTCCGCCGCGCGAGGACCGTCCGCCCCGCCCTCCCCGTGAGGACCGCCCGCCGAGAGACCCCAGCGGGCTGCCCAAGGAGCTGACGTTCAAGCCCTTCAGCGCGCTCACCACGCTGCCCCCCGCCTCCGAGTCCTCATCGAAGAATGGAGAGGGCTCCTCGGAAAGCTGAGTCGTCATGGCGAAAAAGCTGGGTGAGCGCCTCATCGAGGCGGGACTCGTCAACGCCGGGGCCGTGGAGCAGGCCCTGGAGCACCAGAAGATCACCGGCCACAAGCTGGGGGACTGTCTGGTGGAGCTGGGCCTTCTCCAGGAAGCGGCGTTGCTGCGCTTCCTGGCCGCGGAGTTCCAGACGCGCTTCGTGAGCGCGGACAAGCTGGCCAAGGCGAAGATTCCCACCGAGGTGCTGGACAGGCTTCCGGTGCGACTGGCCGAAGCGCAGAACGTGCTGCCGCTCGCGGTGGACCCGGACCGGAAGCTGTTGTCCGTGGTCGCCGCCGAGCCGCAGAACAAGGCGCTGATGGACGAGATTGCCCTGGTGACGGGCATGTCGGAGGTCTACGCGTACGTGGGCCTGCGCGGTGCCATCGCCGCGGCCATCCGCAAGCACTACTACGGAGACCCCACGGCGTTCGCCGCGCTGCTGGAGTCGGCGAGCGCGCACTCGAATCCCACGGAGTCGACGTCGCGCACGGGGGCGGCGGAGCACAACCGCACCTCCACCAGCAACCGCAGCAGCCTGTCCTTCCGGATGGAGACAGACGCGCGCATGCGGCTGCAGCGCGCCAGCGGAACGCAGGTGGCGGGGCGTCCCTCCTCCACGCAGCGGCGCGAGCCGGGCGGACCTCGCGGGCTGGTCAGCGACATCGACTACGTGGAGACGCTGGGCATCCTCGTGGGGCTGCTGGAGCAGGACCGCCAGCGCCACCGGGGACACTCCGCGCAGCTCGCGCGGCAGGCGGGCATCGTCGGCCAGCGCATGGGCATGCCCCACAAGGAGCTGGCCGCGCTGTCCATCTCCGCGTACCTCCATGATTTGGGCAAGCCCTCCGAGCGGCACTTCTCGCTCGCGAGCAACGCCGTCAACTCCGAGTGGAAGGCGCAGGCCCGCGCGGCCTGTCGCGCGCCCACCAAGCTGTTCGAGACGGTGCACCTGCCCACGCAGGTCAACACCATCCTCGCGCAGCTCTATGAAGCCTGGGATGGCTCCGGCACTCCGCAGGGCGCCAAGGGCGAGGAAATCACCCTGGGCGCGCGCATCCTCGCCGCGGTGGACAGCTTCCTGGAGCTGACGAAGAACCCTGGCAACGCGCTGGGCAAGGCGATGACCAAGGAGCAGGCGCTGGAGCACCTGAGGACGAACTCGGGCGTGCTCTATGACCCCGTGGTGGCGGACATCGTCATCCAGCTCCAGAGCGGCGAGCTCTTGCGCCACCGGCTGGAGTGCGAGGGCCGTCAGGTGCTCGTCGTGGAGCCGGACGAGACGGCCCGGGGCGAGCTGCTGGAGGCAGTGCTCAAGCAGGGCCTGGTCGCCCACGCGCTGTCCACCCCGGAAGGCGCGCAGGACGGGCTGGCCCGGCAGGACTGCGACGTGCTGGTGGTGAGCCTGCGCCTGGGGCAGCAGGAAGTGCTGGATTTGCTCCAGCAGGCGCGCTCCACGCCGGAGACGGCGGGCCTGCCCATCGCCGTGGTGGGCGAGCCGGACGCGGCCACGCGCGAGCGGCTGATGATGGGCGGCGCCACGGAGCTGCTGCTCCCGGGAGACAAGTCGCTGGTGGCCAAGGCGGTGCGCGCGCTGCTCGATGACCGGGTGCTGCACAACGGCCCGGGCCGCGTGGTGCGTGGCAGCTTCGACGAGCTGCCTCCGCGTGAGCTGCTGCGCACGCTGGGCGGCGGGAAGAAGAGCGGCAAGCTCCAGCTGCGTCAGCACACGCTGGAGGGCTCGCTCCACCTGGAGGGAGGCCGCGTCGTCTTCGCGTCCTTCGGCGGCCACACCGGAGAGCCCGCGCTCCAGGCCCTGCTGAAGATGAAGCAGGCCGACTTCCAGTACGACCCGGACGCGCTGCTGCTCGACGTGCCGCAGATGGACCAGGACCTCCAGGCCCTGGCCAGCGGCATCACCGCAGGTTGAGGTTGAAGAGGGCGGCGGCGTTGGCGGTGGTGACCTCCGTCACCGTCTCCAGCGCCACGCCCTTCAGCTCCGCCAGCTTCCGCGCCGTCTCCACCACGTGCGAGGGCTCGTTCTTCCGGCCCCGGTGCGGAATGGGCGCGAGGAACGGGCTGTCCGTCTCCACCATCAGCCTGTCCAGGGGCGCGAAGCGCACCGCGTCCTGGAGCGCCTCCGTCTTCTTGTAGGTGATGACGCCGGACAGCGAGAGGAAGAAGCCCCGGTCCAGGTAGCGCCGCGCGGCGTCCGTGTCGCCGGTGAAGCAGTGGATGACGCCCTTGGAGACGCCCACCTCGCCGAGAATCGCGTCGCAGTCCTCGTGCGCGTCACGCACGTGCACCACCAGCGGCTTGCCCAGCTTCACCGCGAGGGCGCACTGGTGCCGGAAGATGCGGGCCTGCACCTCTCGAGGAGAGTGGTCGTAGTAGTAGTCCAGGCCCGCCTCGCCCACGGCGCGGACCTCCGGCCGGGCGCAGGTGCGCTCCAGCGTGGCCAGGTCCTCGTCCGTGGCCCGCGCGGCCTCGTGCGGATGGATGCCGAGCGTGGGCGACAGGAACTCCGGATGCGCGGCGGCCAGCTCCAGCGCATTGCCCCACTCACCAGGGCCGTGGAACTGCCCCACGACGATGGCGTGGACGATGCCCGCCGCACGGGCCCGCTCCAGCACGGGGGCCACGTCCGCGAAGTCCTTCACTTCCAGGTGGCAGTGCGCATCCACCAGTCTCATGTCCCCTCCTGAAACAAGTCGTCCAGCTCTTGCCGGGCCTCAGGTGACGTGAAGGTGCTCACCGACGCCCGAACACGCTCGCGGCCGTCCGCATCCCCCATACGCCACACCCCGTCCGCCGCATCCAACCGGTCTTCTTCGTCGGCGCTCATGTCCTGGAGCAGCGCGAGCAGCCAGGGCAGCGCCCGCGTGTCCCCCAGACGCCCCAGGCCTCGCGCGGCGGCGCCACGGCAGGAATCCTTCGCGTCGTCGAGGATCTCCTTGAGCCGCTCCAGCGCGCCAGGGGCCTTCACCTCGCCCAGCAGTTCCACGGCGAGCGCGCGGTCCTGGCTCCACTTCTTGCGCGAGCGCTGGAGCAGGTGCGCCGCGCCCGCGGGGTCTCCCAGCTTCGCCAGCACGCCCGCCGCCTGCGTCCTGTCGAAGGCGGGCAGGAGCCAGCGGCCGAACAGGCGCTTCACCGCGGGCAGGGCCCGTGGGTCCTCCAGCTCGGCCATGGCGCCCAGGGCGCGAAAACGGAGCAGGTCCGCGTCCAGCGCTTCAATCAGCACCTCCAGCCCCGCGGGATGCTTGAGCGCGGCGATGCCTCGCGCGGCCTCGAAGCGAACCTCCGGGACGGAGTCTTCCAACATGCCCGCCAGCGCCCCGCGCAGCTCCGGCCGGTACAGGTCCGCCAGTCGCCCGGTGGCCTCCAGGCGCACCACCGACTCCGCGTCCCGCAGATAGGAGATGAGCAGCGCGGGCAGCTCGTCGGGAGGAAGGACCACCGTCGCGAGCGCCACCCCCGAGCGCTTCACCTCCGGCTGGGCATCCGACAGCAGCCGGGGCATCACCTCCGCGAAGTCCGCCGCCGGCGCGGGGGCCTCCAACGCGAGGTGGTGGAGCTGTTCCGCCGCCTCCGCCCGGAACGCCGGACGCTTCTCGCGCTCCAGGGTCAGCAAGGCCCGGTCCCGCTCCGCACGCCAATCCGTCACGTCCAACACCTCGCTGCCCGGCGGCCTCGGCCCCGGACCCGTGAAGGGGGAATGGCCCCAGACACCACTGGTGGGCGGAGCACCTTCGCTCCGCCCCACCAGCCCATCACTTCACGTCGCTGCCCGGCGGGACATTGCCAGGGTCCAACAACGACAGGTCCTTGCCGCCGGGGCCCGCCGTCAGGAGCATCCCCTTCGACTCGATGCCCTTCAGGCTGCGCGGCTTCAGGTTCGCGACGACCACCACGTTGCGCCCGACGAGCGACTCGGGAGCGAACGCCTCGGCGATTCCGGAGACGATGGTGCGCGGACCGCTCGCCTCACCCACGTCCACGGTGAGCTTGAGCAGCTTGTCCGCCTTGGCGACCTTCTCCGCCGCCAGCACCCTGCCCGACTTGAGCACCACCTTCGCGAAGTCCGCGTACTCAATCTCCCCCGAGCCGGCGGCCTCCGTGGCCCCCGCGCCCGAGGAAGCCTGCGTGACAGGCGCGGGCTCGGCCGGCTTCTTCTCGGCCTTCTTCTCCTTGCCCTCGGCCTTCTTCGCCTCGGGCGCCGGCGCGGCGGCGACAGTCCCCTCCGGCGTCACGATGATGGCGTTGACGCGGTCCTCTTCCAGTCGCGGCAACAGCGGCTCCGGGGTGCCGATGGGACGGCTGCGATCCAACAGCGGGTACTTCGCCCCCTCCAGCGCCTGGAACGTGAGCGGCTCCGCGCCGAGCTGCGCGAAGAGCTTCTCCGACAACCGAGGCGTCACCGGCGCCAGCAACGCGCCCAGCAGGTACACCACGTCGGCGGCGTCGGACAGGTCCGCGCGCGCGGCCTCCGCGTCCTTCTTCACCAGGGCCCACGGCGCCGCCGTCTGCACGAAGGCATTCGCCGCGGAGGCGATGTCCGTGATGACGCGGATGGCGTTGCGGTACTCCAGCTTCTCGAAGGCCTCGCGAACCTCGGGGATGCGGGCGAGCACGGACTCCACCAGCGCGCGGCCCGGACCCTCGGACCGACCCGGCGCCAGCTTTCCGCCCAGCGGCCCGGCCAGCAGCGACAGCGCGCGGTTGGCCAGGTTGCCCACGTTGTTCACCAGCTCCCCATTCACCCGCAGACGGAAGTCCTTGAGGTTGAGGTCCAGGTCCTCCACGCCCGCGCCCAGGTTGGCCGCGTAGAAGTAGCGCAGGTAGCTGGGGTCCAGCTGGTTGAGGTAGTCGCGCACCGGCACCATGGTGCCGCGCGTCTTCGACATCTTCTCCCCGTTCACCGTGAGGTGGCCGTGGACCTTGATTTCGCTCGGGATATGCAGGCCCGCCACCTCCAGCACCGCGGGCCAGAAGAGCGCGTGGAAGTAGACGATGTCCTTGCCGATGAAGTGGACGATGCGCGCGCCGCTGTCCTTGGCCCAGTAGTCCAGCGCGCTCTTCGCCTTGCCCGTCTCCTTCGCCCACTTCTCCGTCGTGGCGATGTAGCCGATGGGCGCATCCAGCCAGACGTAGAAGTACTTGTCCGTCTCGCCCGGAATCGCGAAGCCGAAGTAGGGACCGTCACGGCTGATGTCCCAGTCCGCCAGCCCCTTCTCGAAGAAGCCCTGCAGCTGCGTGGCGAGACCAGGGTGGATGAAGCCGGGCTTGCGCAGCAGCGCCTGCAGGAAGTCGGCGTGACGGGACAGCTTGAAGAACAGGTGCTCGGACGACTTGCGCACCGGCGGGGTACTGCACAGGGAACAGCGCGGGTCGATGAGGTCCGTGGGGCTGTACGCCTTGCCGCACTTCTCACAAACATCGCCGTACTGGTCCACCGACTTGCAGTTGGGACAGGTGCCCTTGATGAAGCGGTCCGGCAGGAAGCGACGGTCCGTCTCGCAGTACGCCTGTTCGACGTCCTTGCGCTCGATGTCGCCCTTCTCCTTCAGCCGCCCGTAGATGAGCTCCGCGTACTGACGGTTCTCCGGCGAGTTGGTGGAGTGGAAGTAGTCGAAGCGGACATCCAGGTCCTGGAAGTCCTTCTGATGCTCGTCCTGGAACCGGGCGATGAAGTCCTCGGGCTTGAGGCCCTGCTTCGCCGCGTTGAGTTCGATGGGTGTGCCGTGCGTGTCGTCAGCACAGAAGTAGACGACGTCCTTGCCGCTGGAGCGGAGGAAACGGACGTAGATATCGGTCTGGATGTACTCGACGGCGTGCCCGATGTGGAGGGGGCCGTTCGCGTACGGAAGTGCACTGGTGACGAGGATTCTCTCCGCCATGGACTCTCCTGGGGGCGGCGGACATTAGCCGCTCGGTGGGCCGAGGTCATCGACGGCGTGGGGGCCGCGAGCACGAATGCAACGCGGTGCCGGGAATGTTATCGACCCGAAACGCATGTGCACCATCATCATCCTTCGCCAGGTCCATCCTGAGTGGCCGCTGGTGCTCGCGGCCAACCGGGACGAACTCCTCGCTCGTCCCGCGACGGGCCCACAAGTCCTGCTCGAGTCTCCCCGGACCGTGGGGGGACGTGACGTGGAGCGCGGCGGGACGTGGATGGGGGTTACTAACGAGGGCCTCTTCGTGGGCCTGACGAACCAGCGTGGCGGACAGGCCGGGGGCCCGGCCCCCCGCTCGAGGGGAGAGGTGGTGCTCCAGGCCCTCGCCGCCGGCACCGTCGAAGGCATCGAGCGCTACCTGGACACCCTCTCGGGCACGGACTTCCTCCCCTTCAACCTCCTGTATGGCGACGCGCGGACACTTCGGGTGGCCTATGGCCGGCCCGGACAGTCCCGGCTTCGACGCGAGGACGTCCCGCCGGGCATCCACGTCCTGCCCAACGACGTGCTCGACTCCGCGGAATTGCCCAAGGTCCAGCGGGCGAAGACGCTCGCCACGGGACTGGTGCTCCAGCCCTGGCCCCGCTTCGAGGAAGGCCTGAAGGCCCTGCTGGCGGACGAGGCGCTTCCGCCCCTGGAGTCCTTGCCCGCACAGCTCTCCGGAGAGTCGTTCCCCCCGGACTTCCGCCAGCGGCTCCAGGCGCTGTGCATCCACACGCCGGCCTATGGCACGCGCTCCTCGGCCATCGTCGCCCTCGCCCCCGGGCGCGTGGGGCACTACCTGACGTCGGAGACGCGCCCCTGTGACGGTCCCTGGCGAGACGTCACGGCGATGCTTGAGACGCCGCATTCCCCCGCCTGAACCCCGCCTGTCCCGTCTCCAGTCGCGACAGCAGGGCCGACAGCAGGGCCCACAGCCGGGGCTCCTTCAAGAGTCCGGGAGCCCGCAGCGCGCGGTGCAGCGCCACGAAGTCCCGCGCCACCTCGGGGTCGTCGAGCACCGCGCCGCCCCCGAGCAGCAGCTCCTCCGCGGGAGGCTCACCCTCCACCTCCTGCACCGCCTGTCCCGAGGGAGCAGCGCCCCTCAGGTACGCGGCCGGCACCAGCATTCCGTAGGACACCCCGGGCCGCCCGCCCTCGCCGCGCAGCGCGTGGACCTCTCCCGGAGGGATGACGACCAGGCTCCCGGGCGGCGCCATCAGATTCGCGCCCCCACATGACACCTGCTGGACATGTCCGGCATCCAGGGTGAGCTGAAGCTCGTCATGGACGTGCAGGGCCTGCGAGGTCGCTCGACCGCTCACCCGGTACAGCACCAGCCCTGGATACGACGCCGGGCGCCAGACCTGCGCCGTCGCATATCCCTCCCACTCCGTCACCATGTGCGCTGCTCCCGCCCCGTCACGCACGGGTGACACGAAAGCTAGACGCGACGAAGGGTCCCCACACGTGGCCGCGCGGTCATGGGTCGATGTCCGCTGGAGGGCACTGCCCGCCTCAGCGCGGCGAGACGGGCGCGGGCTCGCCCACCAGGACGCGTGCACGGCCGTCCATGGTGAGCGTCACCTCTTCCACCGTGGCGAAGCCCCCCGTGCCGCGCGCCAGCTCGGCCAGGTGTCGCATCCACGGGTTGTAGGGCATGCCGTTGTCGGAGCAGCAGGGCACCACGGCGAAGGGCAGGCCATGCCGGGCCGCGTACTCGATGATGACGCGCGTGGCCCCGTCGGGGTGCATGCCCACCACCAGCTCCGCGTCGCACGGCTCCTCCAGCGTGAAGATGCGCTGGGCGTACGTCACCGGCAGGTGCTTGTGGCGCAGGTCGAAGGTGGTGACGGCCCGGCCACGCCGGGTCAGCGCCTCGTTGAGACGCCCCTGCCCGCCCGCGACGTCGAAGACGCGAGGGGCCACGAAGCGCGACACGATGAAGTCCGCGAAGAGGTCGAAACGACGCTTGTCCGCCATACGCGGCCTCCTCTACCCGAGCCGGACGCCAAGTGCACGTCCCCGCCGCCCGCCTGGCCCCTCAGGCGCCGAGGCACACCGTGGCCAGCAGTCGCTCGATGACGAGCCGACCGTTGCCGGAAGACTTGAGGGACAGGTCCGCCTCCGCGCACGCCACCAGCGAGCCCAAGAGCTCCTTGCGCTCGTACCCGGCGGCGGCCTTCATGCTGAAGGTGAGCGCCCAGGCGTTGGGCATCTTGCGCCGCGTGCCCTTCAGCTCCACCTCCAGCTTGGGGAACACCCGGGCCTCCACGTCCTTCGCGGAGCGCGGCGGGGTGCCCCCGGCGTAGCGGAACATCCACTCGTGGGCCTCCAGCAGGCCGCGCACGATGGAGGCCACCGCGCCCAGCAACTGGAGCGCATGCGTGCCCTGCCCCATCGCGTCCTCGGCGTAGGAGAGCGCGCCACGGAAGTCCCGCTTCTGGAGCGCTTCGGACAGCTCGAAGAACTCCTCCTCGCGAGCGTGGTGCACCAGCGACACGACGTCGGAGCGCTCGATGGCCGGCCCTTCCGAGTACGTGGCCAGCTTCTCCAGCTCCGACTGCAACAGACGGATGTTGCCGCCGACGCGCTCCTTGAGTTCCTCCAGCGCGCCCGGCCCCAGCTTCTTCTTGAAGGGCGCCAGGAACTCCTTGGAGATTTCGGAGAGGTCCAGGTCCTTGTGGCGCGCGGCCACCTTGCGCTCGACGACGTGGCCCTTGTCCTGCGCCAGCTTCAGCAGCGGGTTCTTCGCGTCCACTTCCGTGGCCGCCATCACCAGCGAGTGCCCCGCGGGGACGCCCTTCTGGATGAGGTCCATCAGCACCGTGGCGTCGCCCTCCGGCGCGGTGATGCGCTCCTCCTTGCAGAACGCGGCGGCCTCCTTGAGGAAGGCCACGTCCGCCTCGGCCAGGTCGACGTTCAGCTCTTCCTTCCACTGCTCCACCGATGGAGCACCGGACGAGGACGGGTCCAACTTGTCCACGCCCCAGCCCGCGCGCGCGGCCAGCGCCAGCAGTCGCCGGGCGCCTTCCTTGCGCTTGCCCGCCTTCCACGCCTCGCGAGCCTTGGCCAGTGGATCTCCCCGGCCCTTCTTGGGCGCGAGGAACTCCGGGTCCCTCACCACGACGACCTTGCGCCCGGGGAACAGCGGCATGGTGGCCAGCTCCTGCGCCACCTCGCGCGGGCTGCCCGCGTCCAGCGTGACGAGGTTGAGCCCCACCGCCGCGTCGGGGACCAGCAGCTTCACCAGCTCGTCGGCGCCCTTGCGGACCAGGTACTCCTCGCCCCACAGCAGATACAGCGGAGAGACCTTCCCGGCCTTCACGCCCGCGAGCACGTCCTCCAGCAGGTCCTTGCTCATCGCGCGGTCTCCGTGAACAGGTCGATGAGCATGCGCTCCAGTTGCAGCCGGGGCGCGCCGTTGCGAGCCACCGCCGCGCGAGCCGACTCCAGCAGCGAGTGACGGCGGTGCAGCCATGCATCGGAGATGCGCGAGGCCACCTCCACCGCCAGCGCGCGCAAGTCGCGATTCGCCAGCGAGTCCTCTCGTCCGGCCCTCACCAGCGCCACGTCGCGCGTCCACAGCACGAGCAACTCCAGCGTCGCCTCCGCGTCCTCGCGCGAGCCACCATGCTCGTCGGCGAAGCGCAACAGGCCCACCGCGTCCTCGCCGCGCAGGGACTCGAAGGCGGTGACGACGTCCTTGCGCCGCGCCAGCGCCTCCACGTCCAGCGCCAACGCGCGGCCCAGGCTGCCACCGGCCATGATGGCCGCGAGCTGGGCTGTGTCCGCGTCCAGCTTGCGCACGGTGCGCACGCGCTCGGCGACCAGCTCCACCGAGAGCGGACCGAAGTGCACCTTGCTGCACCGGCTGCGGATGGTGGGCAGCAGCTTGTCCATCGCGTTGGCCACCAGCACCAGCGTGGTCTCCGACGGAGGCTCCTCCAGCGTCTTGAGGAACGCGTTCTGCGCCTGCACGTTCATCGCCTGCGCGGAGATGATGATGGCCACCTTGCGACGGGACTCCAGGCCACGCAGGGCCAGCCGCTCCTGGAGGTTGCGGATCTGCTCCACCCGCAGCTCCCGGCTCGGCGTCCCCGTGAAGTCCGAGCGCCCCGCCAGTCCCCGCGACACGCGCTCATCGTCCGGCATCACCCAGGTGACGTCGGGATGGAGGCCCTTCGCCACCCGCACGCAGCTCGCGCAGGCGCCGCAGCCCACGTCAGGCTGCTCGGGGCAGGTCAGTGCCTGGGCGAGCCCCACGGCCGCCAGCTCCTTGCCCACCCCCTCCGGCCCAGCGAAGAGATACGCATGGTGCACCGCACCACCGCGAAGTGCCGCCTGAAGTGAATCAATCGCGCGGGGCTGTCCCAGCACCGATGCGAGCGTCATGGCGCGTGTATCCCTGCTTGCGCGCCACGCGTCAACCGCTGCCTTGACCCCTCGGGCGAGCGCGAGTCAAAGTCAGGGGCCCTTGCTGCCTTTTCTCCAGAGCAATCTGTCGCTGGCCGTGGGAGCGTTGCTGGTCCTGGTGCTCCTGGGGACGCGGGCCACGAGCCAGGACCCGGACCTGAAGCGGGACCTGACGGGCGCCCTGCGGCTGCTGGTGATGTTCCTGGCGCTGCGGGTCGCCGCCTGGGCGCTGCCGCACACGACGCCCCCGGGGCCGCTCAAGGCGCTCCAGGTCGCGTGGATGCTGACGTTCGCCTTCGGCGTCATCCGCGCGGGCGTGGGCTTCGGCCTGAAGCTCCTCCGGCTGCGCTCGTCGTCCGTGGGGACGCCGAAGATTCTCCGCAACGTCATCGACTTCCTGCTCTACACGCTGGCGGCCGTCCCCATCTTCCAGACGCAGCTGGACCTGGACCTGACGGGGCTCGTGGCCACGTCCGCGGTGCTGTCGGTCGTCATCGGCCTCGCGCTCCAGGAGACGCTGGGCAACCTCTTCGCGGGCCTGTCGCTTCAGTTGGACAAGCCCTTCGAGGTGGGCGACTTCATCCGCATCGGCGAGCACACCGGGCGCGTGGCGCAGGTGAACTGGCGCTCCATCCGCATCATGACGTTCCGCCGCGAGCTGGTGACGCTGCCCAACTCGATGGTGGCCAAGGAGCAGCTCAAGACGTTCTCCCAGGACCGGGAGCCGGTGGGCGTGGACACGCAGGTGCGGGCCTCCTACGACACGCCGCCCAACGTGATGAAGGCGGCCCTGCTGGACGTGGCGCGAGAGATTCCTCAGGTCCTGGTGGACCCCGCGCCCATCGCCCGCACGCTCGCGTTCGACGAAGCGTCCGTCCGCTACATGCTCCGCTTCTTCGTGAACGACTTCTCGCTCGCGGATGCGGTGACGGCGGAGGTCCACACCCGCCTGTGGTACCGGCTGCGACGCGACGGCGTGGAGGCGCCCGTGCCCCACCGTGTGCTGCGCATCCGCGAGGACGTGCCCAAGCCGGAGCTGCCCGCGCACACGGTGCTGAGCCTGCTGCGCGCGGTGGACCTCTTCCAGCCGCTGGCGGACGCGGACCTGGAGCGGCTGGGACAGGAGGTCCACGTGCGGCGCTTCGGCCGGGACGAGCACGTCATCCAGGAGGGAGACGACGGCCGCACCTTCTACCTGGTCGCCTCCGGCAAGGTGAGCGTGCGCGCGGGCAAGACGCAGGCGGAGGTCGCCCAGCTGGGACGAGGCGACTACTTCGGCGAGATGTCGCTGCTCACTGGAGAGAAGCGCGCGGCCACCATCGTCGCCTTGGAAGACGCGCTGCTGCTCGAGGTGGACCGGCCGACCTTCGCGCGGCTGTTCGCCGAGCACCCGGGACTGGCCCGCCAGCTCTCCGCCATCCTGGCGCAGCGGCGCACCCAGCTCCGGGCCGTCGCGCAGGCCAGCGGCGCCAACACGGACCCCATCCCCGCCGAAGTGGGCCGGATTCTGGGGCGGCTGCGCCAGATTTTCGGGCTCCACGCGTCGCACGAGTAGCCCCGCGGACCCGTGCCCGAGGGGGCCGTTTCCGCCCCGGTTGGGCCCGCTCGCCCTACCCGCCAGGGGGTGCATCTTCCGGCGCCCGCGAGCCCCTCCCCGTCAGAGGGAATGTCAGACCCCTCCGGTAGTATCTCTTCATTCCCGCTACCGGAAAGGAAGTCGACATGACCACCCTTCGTGAGACCCCGTGCGTTTCCGTCAACCAGTTGGGCCAGTACCTCACCGGAACGCCGTCCCTCCGCAAGCGCATCATCCACGGGCAGCGCAACCCGGTGGACCCGCAGTACCTGCGTTATCCCGCCGCCGCCCAGGCCATCACCGAGTACCTCTGCGAGGGCCGTGACGAGGTCATCCTCCGCTATCACCAGCGGCGGCTGCTCAACGCCCAGCCGGACTCGGACTTCGACGCGCACCGGCTGGCCCTGTGCGCCGAGGCCCTCCAGCGCTGCCTCCTCGCCGCGGACGACCTGGCCTCGTGCGCCATCGCCAGTCCCGCGGACATGGACCCCGCGCCCCTGGAAGTCGCTGGCGTCTCCGTCAAGGTCCGGCCGGAGGTGCTGCTGCGCGGCGTCGATGCGCGCGGGCAGATGCGCTCGGGCGTGCTGAAGCTCTACTTCTCCAAGCACGTGCCGCTGGATGAGCGCGCCGGCCAGTACATCGCCACCGTGCTCCACCGCTTCGCCGAGGAGCGCCTGGAGCAGCGCGGCCCCGTGGACCCTCGGCTCGTGGGCGTGTTCGACGTGTTCGCGGGCCGGCTCTTCATGGCGCCCAAGTCGCAGCAGCGCCGGCTCAATGACGTCCTCCTCGCGTGCGAGGAGATCGCCGGCTGCTGGAACCGGAACTGACGGACCGCCGGCCCCGCCCGTGCCCACATCGGCGCGGGGCCGGTGTTCATTTCCGGGACGCGACTTCCCGCATCCGCGAACGCACTTGGGGGAAACCCCTGTCACCCCCTGGGAAGCCAGGGGTTTTCCTCGCGGGTGAAGCTGGCACGGCCTTCGCTTTGAGGGCCGCCATGGACTCGCTCCGGCAGGATTTCCGCTATGCGCTGCGCACGCTGAGGCACACCCCGGGCTTCACCATCGCCGCGGTGGTGACCCTCGCGCTGGCCATCGGCGCGAACACCGTCCTCTTCAGCGCCATCCACGCCATGCTGCTGCGGCCCCTGCCCTTCCAGGAGTCGGAGCGGCTGGTGCGCCTGTGGTGCGAGCAGGAGACCATCAAGGAAGCCTCGGTCTCACCGCCGGAGCTGCTCGGCTGGAGGGAGCATGGCCGGGGCTTCACGGAGCTCGCGGGCTTCACTCGCCGGGACTTGAGCCGGACGGGCGGCGACGTCCCCGAGCGCGTGCGGGCGGGCCGCGTCACCCCCAACTTCTTCAAGCTGCTGGGTGTCACCCCCGCCCAGGGGCGCGCCTTCCAGGAGGAGGACGCGCAGCCCGGCGATGCGTCGAGCGTGGTGGTGGTGAGCCACTCCTTCTGGAGCAAGTCGCTCGGCGGCGCCGCGGACGCGGTGGGCAAGCCCCTCTGGCTGGACGGGCGCTCGCACACGGTGGTGGGGGTGCTGCCGGAGGGCTTCACCTTCCCGGAATTCAACGAGGACGCCGACGTGTGGCAGCCCATCTGGTTGAACCCGGAGGCGCATGGCAACCACTTCATGAACGTGGTGGGGCGGCTGGCGCCGGGCATCACCCCGGAGGCGGCGACGGAGGACGTGCGGCGGGTGGCGCTGGCCATCGCCCGCGTGGAGCCGGGCGAGAAGCCGCATGGCGTGACGACGGCGCTGTGGCAGGCGCACCTCACCTCCAGCACCCGCCCGGTGCTGTGGACGCTCTGGGCGGCGGTGGGCTTCGTGCTCCTCATCGCCTGCGCCAACGTGGCCAACCTGCTCCTCGTGCGCGCCCTGGCGCGGCAGCGGGACGGGGCCATCCGCGCCGCGCTCGGTGCCAGTCGGGGCCGGCGGATGCAGCAGGCGCTGGCGGAGAGCGTGCTGCTGGGCCTGTTCGGTGGAGTCCTCGGCCTGCTCTTGGTGATGTGGGGCATGGAGCTGGTGCGCGCGCTCCTCCCCCAGTCGATGCTGCGCCTGGCGCCCGTGGAGCTGAGCGTTCCGGCGCTGTTGTTCAGCCTCGCCCTCTCCGTGGGAGCCGGGCTGCTCTTCGGACTGGCGCCCGCGCTGCACACCGCCGGCATGGATGTGCTGCCGCTCCTGAAGCAGTCGGGGAGCTCGGTGGGCGCGCGCGCCAACCACCCCCTGCGCAACGCGCTGGTGGCGGTGCAGCTGGCCCTGGCGCTGGTGCTGCTGGTGGGCACCGTGCTGATGGTGCAGACGCTGCGCAACGTGCAGGCGGTGGACCCGGGGTTCGACGCGGAAGGCGTGCTGACGGCGCGGCTGTCGGTGCCAGACCTCAAGTACGGGACTCCGGACCGGCTGCGGGGCTTCTACGGCGAGCTGCTGGAGCGCCTGCGCGCGCTGCCCGACACGGAGGCGGTGGGCCTGGTCAACGACGCGCCGCTGGGCGGCACCAACTCCAACGGCGACTTCGCGCTGGAAGGAGCACCCGACCACTCCACCGCGCGCTACGTCGCCGAGTACCGCGTGGCCTCTCCGGACTACTTCCGCGCCATGCGCATCACCGTGCGCCAGGGCCGGGAGTTCGGTCCCCAGGACTCCGCGAAGGGCGCTCCCACCATCATCGTCAATGAGGCCTTCGTGCGGACGTTCCTGGGCGGCGGCGAGGCGTTGGGGCGGAGGGTGCGGGTGGACTGGAGCGACAATCAGCCCTTCCGGGACATCGTCGGCGTGGTCGCGGACGTGCGCCACTGGCGGCTGACGGAGCCCTCCACGCCGGAGGTCTACCTGCCCTACGAGCAGTTCCCCCTGCAGACCATGTCCGTCCTGATGAGGACGCGCCGCGAGCCGGCGACCCTGGTGTCGTCGGTGCGCCAGGAGCTGAAGGCCGTGGACGCCGAGCAGCCCATCTATGACCTGGCCCCCTTCGCCAGCCGCCTGGACCGCCAGCTCTCGCGCCCCTTGGCCACCGCGCGCCTGCTCGCCGCCTTCGCGTTGCTCGCCGTCATCCTGGCCGGCGTGGGCGTCTACGGCGTCATGGCCTACGCGGTGGGCCAGCGCACCCGGGAGCTGGGCATCCGCCTGGCATTGGGCGCGCATCCCCGACAGGTGCTCGGGCTGGTGATGCGCCAGGGCCTCCAGCTCACGGCGGTGGGCGTGGGCGTGGGCCTGCTGGCCGCCTTCGGCTGCATGAGGCTGCTGGCCACGCTGCTGTACGGTGTGAATGCAAACGAGCCGGGCGTCTTCCTGGGTGTTGCCGTGGCGCTGGCGGCCGTGTCGCTCTTGGCCACGTGGTTCCCCGCACTGCGCGCCAGCCGGGTGTCGCCGTCCGTGTCGCTGCGCTCGGAGTAGCTCCGCCCTCCTGCTCGCCCTGAGACTGGGCGTGACAGCAAGGCCGCCCGAGGCGCCCTTCCCATCTGGGGCCCATGGGGTGACTTCACCCCACCGGCCCCTCGTCGGGCGGCGGGGAGCGGACCAGCGGACGTCCCGGACGGTTGGCCCTTTGACGCTTGGCGATGGAAGGGTTTAAGAGTCCGCATGCACTTCGACTGGACCTTTCTGGTTCGCGTGAGCGCGCTGGTGTTGCCCGCCATGCTGCTCATGGTTCTGCATGGCGCGACGGCGAAGGCCGTGGAGACGAGCGCTCCGCTGGAGAAGCTGGCGAGCCGCCGCATCTTCTTCGGGCACCAGTCGGTGGGTGGAAACATCCTCGACGGGGTGAAGCAGATTCCCGCCTCCTCGCAGGGGCTGGCGCCGCGCGTGGTGGAGGTGAAGAACCCCACGGAGTCGCTGGCGCCCGGCACCCTGGCCCACGCCATGGTGGGACAGAACGAGAAGCCCGAGTCCAAGATCGCCGACTTCGAGCGGATGATGGACGCGGGGCTTGGGAAGTCGACGGACGTGGCCTTCTTCAAGTTCTGCTACATCGACTTCAACGGCGCCACGGACACGCGCGCGCTGTTCGAGAAGTACCGCGTGGCGATGGAGGGCCTGAAGGCGCGCCACCCGGGCACCACGTTCGTCCACGTCACCGCGCCGCTCACCACGGTGCAGCGGGGCGCCAAGGCGTGGCTGAAGGAGCTGCTCGGCCGTCCGGTGTGGGGCATCGCCGAGAACGTGCAGCGCGAGACGTTCAACGAGCTGATGCGCAAGACGTACGGCGGCAAGGAGCCCCTCTTCGACCTGGCGCGGCTGGAGTCCACGGCGCCCGACGGCACGCGGGAGACCTACGAGCTGAACGGGCAGACGTGGCCGGCGATGGTGCCGGGCTACTCGGACGATGGCGGACACTTGAACGCGACGGCGCAGGCGCGCCTGGCGAAGGAGCTGCTCAACTTCCTGGCGGGCCTGCCCGCGCCCGCGGTGCAGCCTCCCATCCCCGCCGTCCAAACCACGCCGTGACATGACGCCGTTACGCCAATCACTGTCACGCGAGCTTGGGGGTCTCCTGTCCCGCCTGAAGTTGAGGCGTTGTCAGGAGGTGGGGGACTCGCCCACGGTGCTGGGCCGCGTGTGGATTCACGGCGCGGGCCGCGTGCACGTGGGCTCCCGGGTGGTGCTGGATGGACGGCTGGCGCCCATCGAGCTGCATGCCATGTCCAGCGACAGCCTCATCATCCTGGGAGACGACGTCGCCATCGAAGGTGGCGCCTCCCTGGAAGCGCTGAGCTCCATCACCGTGGGTCCGGGCGCGAGGCTGGGAGCCTTCATCAAGGCGATGGACAACCAGCACCACCCGCTGAGAGGCAACCGCCACGAGCGGCCTCCGTCGGTGCCGATGGTCATCGCGGAGGGGGTGACGGTGGGCAGCCGCGCCATCCTCCTGCCGGGCGCGCAGCTCCAGAAGGGCTGCACCGTGGCGCCGGGCACCGTCATCTCGCGCAAGATTCCCGCGGGGGTGACGGTGGGCGGCGCGCCTGCCCGGGTGTTGCGCAGGGAGGTGACGGGATGACGTCGCGAATGCCGTTCGTCCGGGTGCCCGCCGTGCTGGCCCAACTGGAAGCGCTGCGCAAGTCCGTGGAGCCCCGCGCCCAGCGCGCGGTGGCCATGGTGCGCGCCCGGTGGCTGTTCCGCGACGTCCAGTCGCTGGGGCACAACGTGGCCGCGTACGGGCCGCTGTCCGTGCACAACGCGGGGGAGATGGTGCTGGGAGACCGGCTCACCTTCGTGGGCGGGATGCTGCCCAGCTCGCTCGTGTGCCATGCGGGCGCGCTGCTCACCATCGGCGAGGAGACCCAGTTCAACTACGGTGTCTCGCTGGAGGCGTGGAAGTCGGTGAGCGTGGGGGCCCGGTGCATGTTCGCGTCGTTCGTGCGGCTCGGGGACCGGGACGGACACCACACCGCGCCCATCGTCATCGAGGACGACGTCTGGGTGGCCCATGGCGCCATCATCATGCCCGGGGTCCGCGTGGGGACGCGCTCGGTGGTCGCCGCCGGCAGCATCGTCACCCAGGACGTGCCGCCCGACACGCTGGCCATGGGCAATCCCGCACGCAACATGAGCCTGGAGCTGGTTGCTCGCGACACAGGCAGCTGAGCACCTCAAGCCTTTGTTCCGGGTGCGTCTTCTTCACGCCCGGATTGTTTCCGAACCCATCCACCGTTTTTCCAGACAGGACTTCCTACCGTGAGCATTCGTGAACGCATCCGTACCTTCATCGTCGACACGTTCTTCGTGGACGAGTTCGGCGACGACGACTCCTTCCTGCGCAAGGGCCTCATCGATTCCACGGGGATGATGGAGCTGGTGGCGTTCGTGGAGCAGGACTTCGGCATCAAGCTGGAGGACAAGGAGCTGGTGCCGGAGAACCTGGACTCGCTCACGCGCGTCGTCGCCTTCGTCGAGCGCAAGCAGCAGCAGCGCCTGCCGCAAGCAGGCTGAGAGCGAGCGCGCCATGTGTGGAATCGCTGGCTTCACCTACCCGGCGGGAGGGGGCGCCGGGGCCGCGCGGGCGGAGTCCGCCGAGCGGCTGCGCCGGATGACGGCCAGCATCCGCCACCGGGGGCCGGACGCGCAGCGGGCCCTGCTGCTGGACGGCGTGGCGCTGGGCCACACGCGGTTGTCCATCGTCGACCTGGAGGGCGGACACCAGCCCATGCGTGACGCGGCGACGGGGCTCACCGTCGTCTTCAACGGGGAGATCTTCAACCACGTGGAGCTGCGCGAGCAGCTCGCGAGTCAGTACGCCTTCCGCACGCGCTCGGACACGGAGGTCATCCTCGCGGCGTTCCTGACGTGGGGCATCGACTGCGTGCGCCGCTTCGAGGGCCAGTGGGCCTTCGCGCTGTGGGACCCGCGTGACGCCACGCTGTGGATGTCGCGCGACAGGGTGGGCATCTGCCCGCTGTTCTACTCGGAGCTGCCCGGTGGGCACCTGGCGTTCGGCTCGGAGGCCAAGGCCCTGTTCGCCAGCGGGCTGGTGACGCCGTCGCTGGACGCGCGCGGGCTCAAGCAGACCTTCCAGCTCTGGTCGCCGGTGGCGCCGCGCACCTCGTTCGAGGGCGTGCGGCTGTTGCCCCCCGCGCACTCGGCGCGCTTCCGCGCGGGGACGCTGGAGACATTCAGGTATTGGGATTTGGACTTCGGCGTGGAGCCGAGCACGGCGAGCGACGCGCGCATCCAGGAGGAGCTGGGCGAGGCGCTGGAGCGCGCCGTGAGGCTGCGGCTGCGCGCGGACGTGCCGGTGGCGGCGTACCTGTCGGGGGGACTGGACTCCAGCCTCCTGTGCGCGCTGGCGCAGGGACAGTTGGGCGGGACGCTGCGGACATTCTCCGTGGGCTTCGAGCGCGCGCGCTTCGACGAGCGCCAGCACCAGGCCACGGTGGCCCAGGCGCTGCGCACGGAGCATCGCGTGGTGGAGATGCGGGATGGCGACATCGGCACGCTGGTGCCTGGCGTCATCTTCCACGCGGAGCAGGCGATGATGCGCTCGGCGCCCGCGCCCTTCCTGCGGCTGAGCGAGTGGGTGCGGGAGAACGGCATCCGGGTGGTGCTCACCGGAGAGGGCTCGGACGAGATGTTCCTCGGCTACGACCTCTTCAAGGAGACCAAGGTCCGGCAGTTCTGGGCGCGGCAGCCGGCGTCGAAGTGGCGGCCCCTGCTGTTGCGAAAGCTCTACCCCACCCTGGCGGTGAGCCAGCAGAACGTGGAGCTCTTGCGCGAGTTCTTCGGCATGGGGCTGGAGGACCCAGGGAGCCTGGGCTTCTCACACCTGGTGCGCTGGTCCAACAGCGGTCGAATCCTCCGCTTCCTCGCGCCGGAGTTCGCGGCGAGCGTGGTGGATGAGGACCCGATGGCCTCGGTGCTCGCGACGGTGCCGAAGCACGTGGCCATGTGGAGGCCCCTGGCGCGCGCGCAGTACCTGGAGGCGAAGACACTGCTATCCGGATACCTCCTGTCCGCGCAGGGCGACCGCATGCTCCTGGGCAACGCGGTGGAGGGGCGCTTTCCGTTCCTGGACACCTCGGTGATGGAGCTGGCGGCGAGAATCCCCGAGCGGGTGAGGCTCAAGGGGCTGGACGAGAAGCACGTCCTCAAGCGCTTCGCCAAGGGCCGCGTTCCCGAGTCCATCCTGGAGCGCAGCAAGTTCCCCTACCGCGCGCCCATCGCCGGAGCGCTGGTGGGACCGGAGGCACCGGCGTGGGCCAAGGAACTGCTCGCGCCCGAGGCCGTCGCGAAGGTGGGTGTCTTCGACGCGCGCAAGGCGGAGCGACTGGTGGCCAAGCTGCGTGCGCCCAACTCGACGGAGAGCGAGGCCGACACCATGGCCCTGTTCGCCATCGCGTCCACGCAGTTGCTCGCACAGCACTTCCTCACCCCGCGTCCATTGCCGCAGGCCGATGTGGACGCCGTGGTGCTGGAGGCCGCATGAGCGCGACGGACTTCGCACCCGCGTGGGTGTCTGGCCATTCCGGGCACCCGACAGCCGCTCCTTCCCTGGGACGGGAGGCCGCATGAGCGCGACGGACTCCGCACCCGCGTGGGTGCTTGCCCATGCGGAGCGCACGCCGGACGCATCTGCCGTGGACTCACCGTGGACGCGGCTCACGTATCGACAACTCTCCGAGCGGATGCGCTCCCTCGCGGGGCATCTGCACGCGGCTGGAGTCGTGCCCGGAGACAAGGTGCTCATCGCCCTGCCCTTGGGCTCGGCTGGCGCGGTGGCCGCGCTCGCGGTGCAGTCCCTGGGCGCCTGCGCGGTGGAGCTGGACCGGGAGACCGGAGCGACGTCGGCCGACGCCATCCTCGCGCAGACGGGCGCACGACATGCCTTCATCTTCGGGCAGGACGCGCGCAAGTGGACGGGCAAGCCGGGCCTGAGCCACCTGTACGTGGTCCACTCCGCGCGACCACCGGAGCGGATGCTCCAGGCGCTGTCACCTGCAACGTGCACATGGGTGCAAGAGGACGGAGCGCTCGACGCGGACGTGAAGGTGACGCCGCTGGACACATTGCCCTCGACGTCCGCGCAAGCCCACGCATCCATCGTCTACACGTCCGGCAGCACCGGCACGCCTCGCGGTGTCATCCAGACCTTCGGCAACATCGCCGCGAACACGCGCTCCATCGTCGAGTACCTGGGACTCACTTCGCGTGACAGGGCGCACCTGGTGCTCCCCCTGCACTACTGCTACGGCAAGAGCGTGCTCCAGACGCACCTGCTCGTGGGCGGCTCGGTGTTCCTGGACCCGCGCTTCATGTATCCGCAGGTGGTGCTGGAGGCGATGGCCGCCGAGAAGAGCACCGGCTTCGCGGGCGTGCCGCTCACCTTCGAGCTCTTGCGCAGACAAGCCGGCGCGGAGGCGCTGTCGAAGCTGCGACTGCGCTACGCGACGCAAGCCGGCGGAGGCATGTCCCCGGACACGATTCAGTGGACGCGCGACGCGCTCTACCCCGCCGAGCTGTACGTCATGTATGGCCAGACAGAGGCCACCGCGCGACTCAGCTACCTGCCGCCCACTCGAGCCTCCGAGAAGGCCGGTTCCATCGGCGTGGCGATTCCCGGCGTCGAGCTGCGCGTCGTGGGCGAGGATGGCAAGGCGCTGCCGACTGGCGAGACAGGCCACCTGGTCGCGCGCGGCGCCAACGTGACGCCGGGCTACCTGGGCGACCCCGAGGAGACCGCGGCCATCCTCAAGGATGGCTGGCTTTGGACCGGCGACCTGGCCTGGAAGGACGCGGATGGCTTCATCTTCCTCGTGGGTCGCGCCAAGGAGATCCTCAAGGTGGGGGGCCACCGGGTGAGCCCCGCGGAGATGGAGCATCAGCTCGCGCGGCACCCGGCGGTGCGAGAGGTCGCGGTGGTGGGCGTGCCGGATGCCCTGGGTGGCGAGGCGGCGTGCGCCGTGGTGGTGCTCCAGGAAGGCGTCGCGGTGAAGGAGGACGACCTGCGGCGCTTCTGCAGGGAGTCGCTGCCGGCGCACAAGGTGCCCAAGCACGTGGTGTTCGTGGAGGCGCTGCCGCGCGGGCCCAGTGGCAAGGTGCTCAAGGCGGAGCTGCGCACTCAATATTCGTCGATCGGTTCTTCGTGAAGGGTTTGAGAGGGGTCCACAAATGAAATTCTCCAAGCAGGTGCTGGAACTGGATTGGGAGGCGAAAGCCACCGAGCTGTCCGAAGGGCTGCGCGAGACGGTGACGAAGAAGCTGCGCAAGCGCGGCCTCGTGGTGGCCATCTCCGGCGGCATCGACTCCGCGTGTGTCGCGGCGCTGGCCGTGCGGGCACTGGGTCCCGAGCGAGTCTTCGGCATCCTCCTGCCGGAGAAGGACTCGAGCGGGTGGAGCTCGCAGCTGGGCCGCAAGCTCTGCGAGAAGCTGGGAATCAAATACCAGCTCCACGACATCGCCCCCATCCTCGAGGCCGCCGGCTGCTACCGGCAGCGCGACGAGGCAGTGCAGTCCGTCTTCCCGGAGTTCACGCCCGACATGAAGTGGAAGATTGTCATGCACGGCGACCGGCTGAACACGGACGCGGTGAACTTCTTCTACGTCGTGGTGCAAGTGAATGGCGAGGAGCGCCGCTTCCGGCTGTCTCCCCAGGCCTATACGCAGATTGTCGCCGCGACGAACTTCAAGCAGCGCACGCGGAAGATGATGGATTACTTCCACGCGGACCGGCTGAACTTCGCGGTGGCGGGCACGCCCAACCGTCTGGAGTATGACCAGGGCTTCTTCGTGAAGCTGGGCGACGGCGCCGCGGACGTGAAGCCCATCGCCGGCCTCTACAAAACCCAGACATACAACCTGGCGAAGCACCTGGGCGTCATCGACGAAATCACCAGCGGCGAGCCCACCACCGACACGTTCAGCCTTCCCCAGTCGCAGGAGGACTTCTACTTCTCCGTGCACTACTCGCAGCTGGACTTGCTGATGTGGGCCAAGAACCACGCGGTGTCCACGGACGAGGCCGCACAGGTGATGGGCCTGACGCCCACGCAGGTGCAGCGCGTCTACGACGACATCGACCAGAAGCGCCGCAGCACCGCCTACCTCCACTCGCCGCCGCTGCTGCTGGAGAAGGTGCCGGAGCTGGAGCCGTACAAGCTCGGCTGAAGCCCAAGCCTCGCGTGGACGGGAAGCACCCTCGCCTCCCGTCCCTCGCGAGTCGGGACTACTCCTCCTCGCAGACCTCGGCCTGCACCGGGATGCCCTTGCGCGCGTCGTCACGCACGTAGAGCGCGCCTTCGCGGAAGTAGTCCTTCCCGCCCTGCAGGTGAATCACGTTCCGCTTCGCATCCGCCACCGTCCACTTCAGCGTCTCACTGGCTCCACCCGGGAAGGCCACCTGCAGCGTCGAGCCGCCGCGGGCCTCTGGCTTCACGGCCTTCACCTGGCCGGTCATTTCATCCTGGCCGAAGTCGACGAGAATCGAACCGGAGGCCGCCAGCGTCACCGAGGGCGTGTTTGCCCCGCACCACTCTTCGATCATGTAGCCCTTGCCCTTGCGCCGCACCTGCACCCAGCGGCCCACGAGCGCCTTCACGTCCACGCCCTCCGCGCTCGCCGTCGCCGCGCCCGCCGTGGGGAGCGGGCAGTCCAGGTCCGAGGACCGGAGCTGCCCCACCAGCGTCTGCTTGCCCCGGAGGACGCGCACGGGCACCACGTCCGGCGGCGGCGACACCGCGTACACCTGCACCGCGTCACCCGACGCCACCGTCGTGGCCTGGTTCGAGCCATCCACCGTCTTCAGCGAGGCCTGTGCCGCCTTCACCTTGCACGCCAGCAGCGCTGAAGAGGCAGTGCGCGTGAAGGCGTCCTGTCCGGACCACCCCGCCCCGCAGCACCCCGTCCCCGGGCCCTTCAACACCAGGCGCTCGGATTCCAGGCTCAGCGTCCAAGTGCCTCCCGGTTGAAAAGTCGACAGTGTCCAATCCTTGGCGGACTTCTTCCGCACCGACAGGGTGCATTCACATTCACCCATGCCGCTGCCCTGCGGAAAAGTTGACTCGTATTGGACGAGCGTCTGGTTGTCGCCCTCGAGGACCACGAGGGTGCCGCCCTCCCTGGCATAGACGCCGGAGAGGGCCTGAGGCTGCGCGGCGGCAAGGGTGGCCCATAGACACAATGACGCGCCTGTCACGAGGCCGTAACGCAGTGCATTCATTCGCGACTCCTTGTGCGAGCTTCGCTGGAAATCGAGCCAGTCCTAGCTGGGGCGCCCCCTGGAAGTCAGTCAAATCCGTGGGGGGTGTGGCAACTCTGATTCTCATCGTCCGACAATCCGGACATCAGTTGTTCCCACACCCCTCTTTCTAAATCGCGGAGCGCCCATGTCCCCCCGCATTGAAGGTCGACAGCAGACGTACTCGCCCACCTCGGCGCAAGCCGCGGGTCTGCCCCAGGGCCGAGACGCGCAGCTGAACCTCCAGCAGCTCTGGCCGTACATCGAGAAGTACGCGCAGAAGTACGGCGCGGACCCGAAGGTCCTGGCGGGCATCGTCGCGCAGGAGTCGTCGTTCAAGAACCACGGCGTGCACCGCGACGGCACGGGCCACGGGCTCATCGGCCTGGATGACAACGGCCTGCTGCCCTCGTTCGAGAAGTGGTCCGGCATGCAGGTGGGCCGCGGGGCGAACGCGCAGACGATTCCGCCCGAGAAGCAGATGGAGTTCCTCGCCAAGACGATTGGCGATTTGACGAAGAAGCACGGCAGCAGCCTGGCCGCCGCGCGCGAGTGGCACCGGGGCGCGGGCAACATGAACGACGCTCGGGGCTACGACTACCAGAGCAAGATCCAGAACCACATGAACAGCCTGTTCCCCGGCGGCAAGACGCCGAGCGGGACGAACACCAACGTGCCCGACAGCACGGTGACGGGCGGCAACAACACGCCGGGTGGCAACAACACGCCGGGCGCGAAGCCGGGTGTGGCGCCGAACCAGGCGGACCCGCGCAAGCCGGTGGGTGAGTCGGATTATCAAATCAAGAAGGGTGACACGCTCTGGGGCATCGCCTCGAAGCTCAAGAGCCAGGGCATGCAGGGCTCGCACTGGGATGTCATCAACCAGATTCGCGAGATGAACCCGAAGATCACCAACCCCAACCTCATCCTCGCGGGTGACTCGCTGAAGCTGCCGGGTGTCGCGGGCAAGGATCAGAGCACGTACACGCCGGGCACGAACAAGCCGGGGCCGGTGGACCTCAATCCCAAGCCCACGGGCCCGCAGGCCACGGACGGCGCCGCGCCTGTCACGGGTGACGGCCGCGTGGACCCGAGCAAGGTTCCGCAGATCAGCCAGTACAACCCGGCCGGGAAGAACGGCGCGTACACGAATGGCCCGGCGAACTGCGGCCCCACGTCGATGGCGCAGATTGCGCGCGCCTTCGGCTATGGGAAGGACATGACGGACGCGCAGCTCATCAACCACCTGGGCAAGATTGGCGGCACGTCGTCCAACGGCACGGGCGTCAACGGCATCGCGTCCATGGCGAAGGCGATGGGCAAGAACGCCGTGACGAAGGGCCCCGGCGCCAACGTGGAGTGGATTACCGAGCAGCTCAAGGCGGGCAAGCTGGTGGTGGCCAACGGCGACTACCACGCCATGCCTCCGCACCAGAACGAGGGCCGCACGTCCGGCCACTACGTCACGGTGGCCGGCATGGACTCGAAGGGCAACTTCATCGTCCGGGACCCGGCCGATGCCAATGTGAAGACGATCACGCCGGAGCAGATGCGGCACTTCCTGAGCTCCAACCCCAACGGTGGCTATCAGATGGCCATCGGCTGATGTGGCGGGAGTGAAGTAGGCTTGAGCGCGGACCGACACTCCCTGGGTGCCGGTCCGTTGCGTTTCCACACCCCGAGGTTTCGTGATGACGCAGAGCAACCCGACGCACACCTGCCTCTCCTGCAAGAAGACCGAGGGGGGCGAGGTGATTGGCTCCACCTACACGTCCACGGGCGAGAACGGGATGATCGTCCGCTTCTGGATGTGTGATGCGTGCGCCCTGAAGATGGGACCTGACCAGGGCCCCATCGACATGGACGCGCCGGCCGGGGCCGCGCAGCAAGGCTGAGACGAGCCCTCGCGCGGGGCGAGGAGCCGCGCGAGGGCCCGTACCGGTGGGTGGCCTGGGGCCCACACCGGGGTGGAGCACGGGCGGCGGGCGGGGTATGGAATACGACGTCCCTGCCCCCGTCGGAGAAGTCATGAACAAGCTCCTTGGCCCTGTGTCCTTCGTCCTCGCCTCGGCCGCGCTCGCGGTGGCCCTCTGGGCCCCAGGGCGTACCGAGGCGCCTTCCGCCTCCGAGCAGCCCGAGCCCGTGGCCGCCCTGCCCGCCAGCCAGGAAGGCCTGGAGCGGCGCATCCAGGCGCTGGAGGACACCACGCTGAGCCTGTCCCGGCGCCTGATGGAGGTGGAGCGGCGGCCGGCGGGGACGGGAGGCGACGGGGGTGGCGCGGCGCCCGCGCTGACGGCGGAGTTGGATCAACTCCGCGCGGAGGTGCGGGGGCTGATGACCGGGGAGACGCTGAGCTCGGAGGGTGGCCGCGAGGCGCTGAAGGACGCGATGCGTTCGGTGCAGGAGGAGATGCGCACCGAGCAGTTCCGCTCGCGGCAGGAGGAGTGGATGCAGGCGCAGGTCCGCTCGACGGAGCAGCGCACGGAGCGAATCAAGCGGCTCGTGTCCGAGGCGAAGCTGAACTACTCGCAGGAGCAGGAGCTGACGCGCCGACTGGAGGCAGAGGAGACCACGCGCAACGCCCTGTTCGAGGAGGTGCGCACCGGCGCGAAGAACCCGCGTGAGATTCGTCAGGCCTTGCGCACGCAGCGCGAGGAGACGGACCAGGCGATGAAGGCCCTGCTCGATGAGGAGCAGCGGGCCAAGTACAACATCATGCGGCGCGAGGAGCAGATGAACTCCCGGCCCCGTGGACCTCGTGAGGGTCGGTCTCAGGATCCGTAGTCTGAGGTTGGGAGCGCGGGCATGTGGCGGCAAGATGCGCCCATGCCCACGGTGCTCCTCGTTGTCGTCGCGACATTGCTTGCCACCAACGAGGCGCCTCGGGAGTCACTCTCGCTGGCGGAGATGGCTGCGGACCACTGTCTGTATCAGGTCGCGCTGAACATCCTCGTGAAGTCCCCCTCCGCCGAGCAGGAGTCCCGAAATGGGAAGCTGCTCAAGGCACGTCTGCTCATTCAGCTCAGGAGGGGTGAGGAGGCCATCGGGATTCTCCAGGCACTGGAGACCTCGAGCAGCCGCGAGGAGGAAGCAGACCGGCACCTGGCGCTCGCCCTCGCGCAGAGCGCCGCCGAGAAGCTTGGAGCGGCGGAGCAGTCACTGGACCGCGCGGCGAAGGCAGGGGCGGACCGGGACCTCGTCGAGAGCGCAAGGGCGGGACTTCGCATCCAGGCGAAGCGCTTCGCGGTCGCGGAGAGAATGCTCCGTGCGGTGCTCAAGCGCTCACCGCTGCTGTCGGGAGCGCTCTACAATCTGGCGGTCATCCGTGTTCAGCAAGGCGATCTCGCCGAGGCTGCGGCCCTGGTGCGGCAGGCCTGGCACGCGGGGCTGCAGGACCCGAATGAACTCAAGAATGACCCCGACCTGAAGAAGCTCAGGGAGACAAAGGGGCTCATCGATGACCTCCTGTCCGCGCAGCCCGCGAGCTGTGGAACCTACTGATTGAACGCGGGTCGCCGCATCGGACTCGGATCATAGGCAATACCCTGGCACTGATTGGCCTCCGAATCAGCATTGCGCCACAAACACACACAGGCAGTGATAACGCCTGTCGCCCCAAGCGGTTGGACCATGATGAATTTCAGCCCAAGCGCTTTAATTCAGCACACACAAAATCCATTGACTTATTCTGAACAGATTGAGTTTATCTGCCTTGGAAGTTGGGAGGATGGATATGCGTGTGGGCATTGAATGCAGGCAGACCCTGGGATTGTGGCTTCTGCTGAGTCTGGCGAGCTGCGGGGAAAGCGAGACTCGGCGTGAAGCAAGTGCAGCCCAGCCACCGCCCATCCTGACGGAGCATCGAGCCACGAAAGCCGGCTCAGGGCAAATGGCGGTGGGGGAGAACTGCGCGAGTGGCTCACACTCCGACTGCGCGTCCGGCCTGTGCATCCACGCTGCGGCGCAGGGGGCCGCGCATAGGGATGCAGGGTATGTCTGCAGCAAGAGCTGTCAAAAGATGATGGATTGCCCCTCGGGATGGAGTTGCAAGCAGTTGCTCCCCTCCGCCGCTGAGCGACTCTGCGTGCCCCCGACCGAGCGGCCCAATGCATCAAAGCCCCTGAATCAAGTCGCCCCGGCGCCCTGAAGACGTTCCTTCTCATTTTTCCTCATTCAAATCAGACGTCCTGCGATGGGGAACCCCTCGGGACGCATGGAGTTTCGCCGTGCCTTCTCCAGGTAGATTTCTCGTCTTGCTAACCCTCGTCAGTCTGTCCTTCCCAGCCGCCAGTCAGGCACAAGGGTCCTGTAGCGGGTTCACCTACTCATGCGACGCAGACAACAATGAAGTGATGTGCGCATGCGGTGATGACTATGCCTGCAGCGACGACGCGGACTGCACAGACAATCCCTACTGCAACTTCTATACGCCGCGCGTCTATGTCGCGGGTCTCTGGCGCGCCAAGTGCTGCTCCAGAACACCCACGCCCGGGCAGGTCTGTGATTCGAACTCCCTGCCATCGAACTCCTGCAGCGGGGACTGCGCCACGCCTCCGCCGGATTGCGAGGACGGCGAATGCTCGTGTGGCCCCGGTGGAGTGCCACTGCCGACACTGGGAGACCCGGTCCATTCCGTCACCGGTGAGAGCATCCTGGTCGAGACAGACCTTCGCCTGAACAACAACGTCTCCCCCGTGACGCTCCGGCGCCACTACACCTCCTCGAACCGGACCTGGCTGATGGAGGACTTGGTGCGCTCGGTGCCCAAGCCCTTCGGTGCCAGCGTCGCCCAGCGCGACACCCTGAACTGGTGGCACGAGCACTACAGCTTCGTTCACGTGAGCACGTCCCGCTGGGTGGCCGTCAAGGGAACGGGCGCGGTGACACGGTTCACGCCGTGCACAGGGACGCCCTGCTCGGCAACACCCGAGACCAGCTCCGCCAGCAAGCGTGAGCGCCTGCAGCGTACGGCCACGGGCTTCGTGTTGACGGACATGGACGGACGCAAGCTGCACTTCGAGTCGAAGCATGTCGAGAGCGGAGGAAGCCAGGAGCGCTACTTCCTGAGCAGGATCCTCTCCCCCTCGGGTACCCAGGAGGCCGCTCTCACCTACTCCGTGCCGTCGGGACTCACGTGCCCTGCGGGAAATACCGGCACCGCGGCGGGCGTGCCCTACCTGGCCTCGGTCGGCACCGCGTCGGGTGCCCTGGACTTTCAGTATGCGCAACTGACCTCGGTGCTCGGCGCCAGTGAGTGCGTGGTGCGCAGCGTCACGCGGCGAGGCGAGTCAGTCCCCGCCGTCACCTATAGCTATAAGCAAGACTCGGGCAGCGTGGAGCGGCCGGGATTGATTGCCCAAGCCTCGCTGGGCAGCAAGGTCCTTACCTATGGCTACTCCAGCACCGCGCTGGAGTCTTCCGTGGGAAGCCTGCTGGTGACGCGGCATGACTACGCCACCGATGGCACCGTCACCAGCGACACCTCCGCAGGCGGGCAGTTGAACCTTGGCGCGCTGGTGGCCACCACCTGCCAGCCAGGAAGCGACTGCTGCGGCGTGCAACCCCAGGCCCGGCCTACGACCGATGTCACTGCTGGGCGAGGCGACGGCCTTACGGGAGCCCCTGGATTCGTTCGCACCTACGAAACCCTCTCCAACACCAGCCAGACGACCTCTCCACGCCTCTACCAGACGACGGACGCATGCAGCGTCACGGGAGCCTGCAGTCCCGGCACGGACCGCTATGAGTGGGTGTGCGCAGCGGGCAGTGTCCCCGCCCACGAGAAGGCTCGCAAGAACAAGCGCGACTTCTGGGAAGTCTACACCCACGCCTCTCCGGCCGTAGGCACTGGGATTCCCGCTTCCATCCTGGAGAAGACGAACGTCAAGCGAGGCGCGGTGGACATGACCGGCACAGGTGCGCTCGAGGAGGAAACCTTCTCCTACACCTACGGGCCCAACGGAGAACAGCTCCTTGCCACCGCGGAGAAGCCCAGCGTGCTCGGCGCCGCGGGGCAGAAGGCGCGCACATTCAACCGCTACGACTCTTCGGGACGGCTGGCAGCGACCATTCGGTCTGGATGGACACGCGTCTTCAATGCCTCCACGGGTGTATGGAGCAGTCAGCAACGCTGGGTGGGCACGTTCTTCCTCACCACACGCACGGGTGAGTCCACTGCGGACGCCTTGAACCGGACCCTCGAGAAACACGGCCCCTGCCTGGTGGCCAACGAGGCCGCGACTGACTGCCCCTCTGGCACGCCCTTCGCAATTACTCGCACCTACTATTGGCCAGACACGGAGACGACTCCTCGGCGCAACCAACTGCAGAAGGTGGCCACATATCCCGCAGGCCTCTCTAGCACGCCCATCGAGACCTTCTACAACGTCTATGACGCCAGCGGGCACGTCACCGAAAGCGTGGATGCCAACGGAGTCACCACCCTCTCCAGCTACCAGGACGACCAACTGCTGACGAGCACCGTGCGCGTCACCGGCCAGCCCGACGTGGTGACGACGTATGGATACGACAGTGCCGGCCACCAGCAATACGTCCTCTACCCCGAGGGCAACTACGAGGTTTCCTGCTACCGGCAGGGCACCACTTCGGGCTGCTCTGGTGGCACCCTCACGGACAAACTCCAGTGGAAGGCGAAGTCGTCAACCGCCACGGCCACCACCTGGTCCGAGAAGCTGACCTATACCTACTGGCCCGATGGCACGGTCAACGAAGAGCGGTACCTGGACGCCTCGGGGACCACGCGAAAGCTCCTGTCCTACGCCGCGGACGCCCATCGGCGCCAGACCCGCGAGAAGGTTGGCACGGGCGCTGGCAGCTTCACCTCCGCCAGGAGTCATGACGGTGCGGGTAGCATCACGGGTAAGAGCTTCGCGTTCAACTCGCCACCGGCCTGGTGCGCAGCGGGCACCGACGGCCAGCCCACTTCCACGGCGTGCACCTCGCTCCAGTACGACGGAGCCAATCGACTTCTGAGCGTGGACGAACATCCCACCAGCAGCAGCACGACGCGCACGTGCGTGAAGCACGATGTTCACGGCAACGTCATCAGCGTCGACAAGGGCCTTGCCGCGACGACGAACTGCGCCACGGCCACCCCCTCCGCCAACGCCTCGCGCTATCAATACGACGACTTTGGCCAACTCGTGGAAGCGACACAGGCGGCCAACGGAGCCGGCATCACCGCCGGAACCACCCGCTTCACGCATGATGCCGTGGGCAACCTCCTGGTGAAGCAGACCCCCGCGATGTCCGCTTCAAGCGTCAGGGCTCACCTCGCCTACACCTACGACTCCATGAGCCGACAGCTTTCAGCGGCCCACCACTCGCCACTGGTTTCCGGAGGCTCCGAGGGATTGTACGCCCTTGCCTACGACACAACAGCCCCACTGCCCTCATCGTGCGGCACGCTTGCCAATACCCTCGGCAGACCGCTCTACCGTAACGACTCTTTCGGTCGCACCTGGTTCAGCTACGACGCGTGGGGTCGCCTGGTGAAGGAGGTGAGACTGCGCACGGGAACCACCATCTGCAGCCCATCCACGCCTTTCCAGAATCCTCATACGCTCTACGCCTACAGCCTGAATGGCAACCTGACACAGGTCACACATCCCTATGGCCGCACCGTGACCTATACCTATGGCATCGGTGCCCTCGCCGACCGCGTCTCGAGCGTCAACGTATTGACCTGGGGCGCGTCCAGCACCTCGTCATCACCGCTGGTTTCGCAGGTGACGTGGGAACCGTATGGCGGGCTGCGGGGATACCGCACTCACTATGCGACTTCCGCCACGACTGGCAGCATCGAATACGCCCTGGGTGACAACTCCTCGGCGGCGCCCTCTTCCTGTCCGTCCGCGCCTCCATCCGTCACCTCCGGCGATGCGACGGGGCGCCAGCGAGCGCTGTGGGTTTCCACACTTGCCTCGGGAGTCAATTTCACTCCCGGCAGTGGCAATGGCAGCGTGCTGAAACAGCTCTACACCTGGCAGGCCGACCAGCTCATTCGAACGGATACCTGTCTGCTGGGGACCTCCTCGCCTCGCACGGAGACCTACGGCTACGACGGCCAACTGCGGCTGACAGGCGGCACCGGCACGCTCACCACGCAGGGTGGCCCCTTCGCGACTCGCGCCTTCAGCCACGACAATCGAGGCAATCGAATCACCGAGTCTGGTGAGGCCAACACCTGGACCCTCGACTATTCCAACCTCGGCCACCCCGACCAGCTCACCTCCCGCTATTCCAACCAGGCAGGCTCTCAGCTCGGCTATTCGTATTTCTACGACGCCGATGGCCGGGTCTCCAGCAAGCAGTGGCACGCGGGCCCCTACAGTTCCGCTTTCACGCTGACCTTCAGTTCGGGCCCTTCCTCCAGTGGCGCCACCGACTCCGTCTTCAAGTCCGTCAACGTCGAGGGCCTGACGTACAACTACTTCTATGACGGCACCGGCAAGCGCCGGCTCAAGGACTACCCCACGGGCATCAAGGACGAGTACTTCTACAATGCCACCAAGGGTCTCCTGGTGGATCAGGGGAACTCGTCCACCTTCTCCGCCTCCACGCATCCGGTTGACGAGTATGTGTGGCTCGACGGCCGCCCCATCGCCGTCATTCGCGGCAAGCTGGATGCCTCGTGGGCGCACCTCTCCGATGCCACCGCCGACTGCAAGCGCCTCGACGAGGCCGCCTCCTGCGGCATCTATCATCTCGTCACCGACTACCTCGGCAAGCCTGTCCTGATGTTGGACTCCCAGGGACGCGTCACCGGAACCGGCGAGTACGATGCGTTTGGCCATGTCAACCGCGTCAGCGTCGACATCGAATCGCCGCACCCGTACACGACGTCCACGGGCGTCGTTGGCGCGGTCATGAAGCAGCCTGCCGTCGCTGGCACCACCTTGAGCCAGCGCGTCCTCATCGACTCGTTGGACCTCTGGCGTGACGCGGACAACTGCCCGACGGCCCCCGTCCCTGACCACATGGACAACCTCAACATCAAAGATGTAGCGAGCAGCGGCAGGCTGACCTACATCGACCCTTATTATGCGGGGCGAATGTGGACGGAGTGGGTCATACCCGGTGCATCAGGAATCCAAGCAGCTATCGACAACTCTGCTTTCAGCCATTGTTCCCAGAGCCAGGATTGCAGCGGCATCCAATGTGTTTTCACATGCACCTGCACGCCTGCGGCGCCCAATGTCGCCAAGCCCTACACAGGCGTCGTCATCTCGGCCTACGAGTACCGTCGAGTCCAAACCGGGGCGTCATACTTCTGGACCCCGTTGCGGCTGCCTGGCCAGTACCACGACACCGAGACGGATCTCTTCGAGAACTGGAACCGCTTCTACGACCCCAACGCAGGCAGGTATCTGCAGCCGGAGCCGCTGGCCGCGCCCGACCCGACCATGGCGACGGAGCCAGCCTACGCTTACGCCAGAAGCAATCCCGTGAAGTTCGAGGACCCGACCGGCCTCTTCATCAAGGACCCGAAATTTTCGTGCCCGAACTGGTCTGCGGCCCTGCAGATTGCCAAGCACTGGGCTGGCTGCGATCCGACCGGCACCAGGAAGTCCTGCAAGTGTCAGATGGAGATGAAGAAGCAGAAGATGTGTGACATCTGTCCCTTCCTCGAAAACGGGCGGCTTCCTTATGTGTTCTTCGAGGATTGGAACATGTTTCAGACAGACGGCCTTACGAGTGTCCCTCGCGATACCGTGAGGCTCAAGGCTAAGTTCTGCGAGAATTCCTGGTTCAGCTCAAACACGGAATACCTTGCGCAGTTGATGATTCACGAGGCAATGCACTACTGCGAGCGCGTCACCGGAATCCCCGTCGACGACGACCTCTCTTGGGGCGCGTCTTCAGGCGCCAACAACGTCGCGGAGTACTGCAGGGACGCCGATGGGACATGATTCATCGACCTCCCAAGACGGCACATGCTGAGGCAAACCCTATGAGGAGCAAGCTCCCGTTGCTCCTCGTGGGCGCCGTTGCCACACTGGTCTCGGCGGCCGCCGTATCCTTGGTCGTGAGAGTTGTCATCTTCCCAGATGGCACCTGGCTCATTGCTCGCACACAGGAACAACGTGCTCCCAATGGCCACAAGTATCGGCCGTACATCGTAGGCGTTGATGCCTTCGTGCGAATCGAGCTCGATACGAACGGAGATGGCATCTACGACTTACGAGGTGACAACTGGCAGGGGGCCAAGCCCGTATGGTGCTGGAAGCGCGTTGAAGCACGTTGGGAAGCGGCGGCGCCGTCTCTGTGCGAGAGTAGTTGGCGGAGCATCCAAACGTGCTGCGAGTAGCCTGGCGAGGAGGTCATAGCGGCCTCCCGCCAGCCCGACTTTGCTCGCGAAGCTACTCCTTGAACGTGGGCGGCACCGGGCGCGGATCGCAAGCGATGCCCGGGCACCGCTTGTTCTCCGAGCAGCTCCCATCGCAACACTGGTACTGACGCGGTGGGCACACAGGGGCGCCAGCGTCTTCCACCTGGGGCAACTCAGGGCTGACCTTCGCCTCACTCGACGCATCCGGAGGTGGCGGCGGAGGCGCCTCGCGCTTCAGCTCGTCCCCAGGCCCCCTGCACCCCAGCCCCACCAGCAACGCCCCCGCCACCATCCACCGTGCCCAGTGCGGGCGCTGAATCGACTTCGCGAACATCGTCGTCCTCCGTGTGTCCAGGGCCTTCCGCCCAACACGCGGCAGCCCTCTCAAAAACAAGGGGCGGTCCCGGAAACCTCCCGGGACCGCCCCTCACACCTTCCGTTCCGGCCTCAGACAGAGGCCGGACGATTCACTAGCTCCTGCGACGACGGCGCAGCGCGAGCGCCAGCATGGCCAGGGCCGGCACCAGCGCGCTGGTGGCACTACCACCCGCCGCGCTGCAGCCACCCTCGTCCGCCAGGTTCCGCACCGTCACCGACACTTCGACAGCGTCGCTCGTGCTCACGCCATCGCTGGCGCGGACACGGAAGAGCAGCACCGACGTCTCGGACACGTCTGGGGCCACGAAGGAGGCCTCCGCCTTGTCCGCATTTTGGATCTGCACGGACGGACCCGCGATCTGCGACCACGTGTACGTGAGCTCATCACCGTCGGCATCCGTGCCCGTGGCGCGCATCTTCACGCCCGAGCCCTCGTGCACCGTGTAGCTGTTGTTCGCCGTGACCACCGGCTTGCGGTTGTCGCGCGTCACGGTGACGGTCACCGTGCTCGCCTCGCTGGCCTGACCATTGGCCGTCGCCACCAGGCTGAAGCGCAGCACCGTCGACGCCCCCGTCACATCCGGCGCCGTGAAGCTCGCGGTGGGCGTGTCCGCCCCCGTGAGCGCCACCGTCGGACCCTCGGTCTGCGTCCAGGCGAAAGTGAGGGCCTCGCCGTCCGCATCCTCGGCGCTGCCATACAGCACCACCGTGGAGCGCGAGCCGACTTCCTGGTCCACACCCGCGCTCGTCACAGGCGCGCGATCCACCTGACGAACGGTGATGGTGATCGTCGCCGGGGCGCTCGCGCTGATGCCGTCATTCGCCACCAGGCGGAAGGTGAAGGCCGTGTCCGCCGTCACCTCCGGAGGCGTGAACGTCGGCGTGGCGCTGGTCGTGGAATCCAGCACCACCGTCGGACCCGCGGTCTGGGTCCACGCGAAGCGGAGCGTCTCACCGTCCGCGTCCGTCGAACCCGCCGCGTCGAGCGTGATGCTGCCGGAGCGCTCGTCCACCGTCGTGGGGCCGCCATCCTTCACCCGAGCCACCGCGACCGGGAGGATGTTCACGTTCTGCACCAGGACCTGCACCACCCTGGGCTGGCTGGAGTCCGTGCCATCGTTCACCACGAGCTGGAAGGTGAAGATGGTGTTCGTCGGGACGAGCGCGCTGAACGACGGCGTGGCCGTGTTCGCGCCGTTGAGCGTCACCGCCGGACCACCAAGCTGGGTCCACGCGTAGCTCAGCGTGCTCTGCGCGGAAGCATCCGGGTCGACGCTGCCCGTGCCGTTGAGCGTGATGACGCGTGGGGTCCGCCCGCCACCAGCGTCCACGACGACCTCAGTCACGGTCTGGGCAAGCCCCGCCTCCGCCACCGGCGCCACGTTGCACGCCGGAGCGTTGCCCGTACCGGTGTAGGACTCCGCGACGAGCGAGTAGAACGGCGTCGTGTTGGTGATGCCCCCGAGGCGGATGTTGGCGATATCCCAGCCATACGCCCCCACGCCTCCGTCGGACCCATGACGGAACCGCACGCGCACCTGACGGCCCGCGAAACGCGTCCCGAAGTTGGCCGTGTACGCGGTGAACGAGGGATAGCCCACGCTCAACTGCGTGAATCCACGCGCGCCACCCAGGTACGCATTCCCCACATCAATCAACGCCACATTGGGCAGCGGGCTCGTGGGGGTAGGGGGAGGAATGAAGGGGTACCAGTTCTGCCAGGGCCCCTCGTCGACTGACAACTCGATGGCGCCACCGTCGAAGTGGACCCACGCCCCGCTGAGGTACGCCGACTCGAAGCTGAAGCGGTGGTAGAAGGACAAGGTGAAGTTCGCATTCGCCGCGACATTGAACAGCGGCGACGTCAGCCGCTTGTCCAGCGCTGTCGCCTCATTGGAGGCGTGCCAGAACCCGGTCGTGGCGTAGCCGTTGTCCCACATTGGCCTGTAGTTGAAGGTCGAGGCCACCCACGGCGTGTTCTGCGACTCGACATAGTCGGTGTCCGACGAATTGGCCTTCTCGTCGTAGTTGACCTGGGTGCGGAACTGACGAACGACCGTGCCGTTCAGCAGGTTGTACGGGAACGTCACGTCCACGCCCAGGACCGCGAGCGCGCCCGAAGCCTGTGCGGGAGCCGCCGTCAGCGCGACATCCACCGTCGCGGTCGCGGTCGCGCCCTGAGCGATGTTGCCGAACGAAAGCGTGGCGCCGTTCGAGAAGGTGCCCACGACGCCCGGACTCGAGCCGTTGAACGTCAGGGTGCCCGACACTCCGCTGAGGCTCCCGGCGCCCGCGTTGCGCACCGTCACCTTGAGTTTGCCGGTCTCGCCGGCATCCAGCACGCCGTCCTTGTCGCAGCCGATGCTCGAGTCATCCAGGGTGATGCTCACCACCTCGAGCGCGTTGCCCGTCTGGTAGCTCTCCACGACACCGATGTGGTCCGCGCTGTTGCGGTCAGCAACGCGCGCACCGAGCCCAGCACCGCGCTTGGCGAAGGCGTTGAGGAAGCGCTGGTAGTCAGCCGGGTCGCTGGCGGCGGCGACGGACAGCAGCGCGTCACGCCCCTCGATGAAGGTGGGGCTGACCGGCGTCACCTTGTAGGACGCAACCAGGTAGCGCTTCATGCGGTCCTGCGCCTCCGCGAACGGATGGGCGTTCAACAGGCTCACGTAGCACTCCCACAGCATCGTGGCCCAGACCTCACCTGAGTTGTGGACCTCAGCGTTGTTCGAGCCCCCGCTGAGCGGGTGGGACGGAAGGGCCGTGCCGTCCGCCATGTGGCGGAGCGTCAGGCCGTTCTTGCTCATGTCCGTGCTGTAGGGAACGCGGCGGATGCCGAAGTAGTAACCCTGGTTGCGGCCACCGCTCTGCGTGTAGCCGGCCATGCCATAGGACCCCTGCCACTGGTTGTTGCCAGTCCGGTTCACATCCTCCGCACGCACCGACAACAGCATGGCGTGGAAGTCGCCCCAGCCCTCGCCCATGGAGCCGCCCTGGTTGTTCGTCAGACCCGAGCCGTTGCCGACGAGGCGGTTGGAGATGTAGTGCCCCCACTCGTGCGCGACGATTTCATTGTCGAGCGTGCCATCGCGGTCGAGGTCGGAGTTCCTGCGCATGCGGCCCGTGATGGGCGCGGTGGCCAGTGCCGTGCGCCAGGCATCACCATCCGCCTTGGCCACCATCAGCGACGGGATGGTGATGGCGCGGTCGACGGCTGTATTGCCACTCACGCCCATCGTCCCCAGAGCACCCGCAGCGGTATTGGTGATGATGACGGCAACGGCCCCCGCGTTCTGCGCGTTGAAGACCTTGTAGGCGAACGAGCACTCTCCCCGCTCGATGAGCGCGATCTTCCCGGCGAAAGGCTTCTCGCCACCGTACGGGTCGGCGCCGGTGTCATTCACACACCCCACCCGGTAGTCCTGGGTCGTTTCCGCGTCCGGCCCGGTGGGGGGCAACGCGAACCCCACGTTGACGTCGTAGACCGTCGGTCCGAAGGACGCGTTGTACGTGAGGTAGCCGCGCGCCAGGGGCGCCGGCTCGCTCACCGTGAGCTCCGCCACGCCGTCGAAGACGTACTGCTGCATGCGAGGACGGGCGCCGTCGGCCGGGGTCGCCATGTTGGCGTTGTTACGGCCGCCGGAGTCCTGCGCCTCCACGCGGAGGCTGTCGCCCTCCAGGCCACCGCGCCCGAAGTTGCTCATCTGGGCGTTGCCGGAGGCCTCGTCGAAGCCCGCGTCGTAGAACCAGTCGTGCAGGAAGTTGGTGATGTAGAACAGGTTCACCACGGCGGCCAGGCGCTGCGTCTCATTCGCCGCGGGCGACCGGGTCAGGTCGAACGTGTAGTCGAACCCGCGGCCCGCCACGTCGCTCAGCGGCGCGCGCAGGTCGAAGCCCGGCTGGAAGCCGTCGCCCCCGCCCAGGTCCGCGTACGCGTCGACGTTGTTGCCCGTCGTCGTCGTCGCGTTCGCCGGCAGCCACGGGTCATTGTGGCTGAAGGGGAAGTTCTGCAGCGTCACCAGGTTGGACGGGACGTTCAGGGGCGCCTGATAACCATCCGGGGTGCCCGTGGGGTGCGGCGTGGACTCAGTGCCCTGGGGACCGTCGTAGGGCAGCTTGGAGATCGGGTCCGCCCACACGCGGTAGGTGAACTGCTCCGACTGCACCAGGCTGTGCTTGAGCAGCAGCGAGCCGTCCCGCGCGTCGATGACGTAGGCGGTGTACGAGGCGTCCGGGTTGGCCGCCGGGCCCGCGTTGACCTCCACGTAGTACGCCGGCACCAGCCCGTCCGGCATCGGGAAGAGGACCTGCTTCGAGCGCGGCGCCTCACCGATGCCGTGCGTCGACAGCAGGTTCGCGTCCACCGTGTAGTGGCTGTAGTCGCCCTTCGCGCCCGCGGGCACCAGGGCCCGGGCGTCGAGCGGCGTGCCCGTCATGTCCTGGAACGCGCGGGAGATGGCCTGCGGCGCCGAGACGCGGAAGGCCGACGCCTGGGCGTTGCGCTCGTCGTCCTGCTGACGCGGCTGCAGGTAGCCGGAGATGGCCACCAGCTGCTGGCTGGCGTCCATGACGACCTTGACCTCGTTGCGGAACACCTCGATGCCGTTGACCCGACGGCCGTAGGTCGCGATGACCGCGCCCTCGCCATCCTTGGGCAGGTGCACCGAGCGAAGCTCCGCGCTGTTCACTTCGGAGGCATTCAGACGGTAGAGGTCCGCGACTCCCCGCAGGTGCTCACGCGCCGCGGTGTTCGCGTTGGCCTGCGTCAGCGGACGCGAGGCCTTGGACTGCTGCGGACCCGCGCTCAGGGAGCGCTCACTGAAGACGAACGTCGGTACGCCGAGACGACCTTCCACACTGTTGATACGCAGCCCACGCTGGGATGCGGTTGCCGCGGACTGAGGCAGGGAGCGATCCGCCGGCGAGAGGAGGAAGGCATCAACCGCGGCCTGCCTTGCGAGTGCCTGCGGGGACCACATCAGCACGGCGAGCACGGCACTCACCGTGCCCATCCAAAGACGCTTCATGAACGACGACCTCTCTCGGGTGGTGTTGAGAGCCCACGCCGTCGGACGCCTGCTCGGCAAGGGCGTCCAGAGGTTATTGATTATTGCGTTTCCAACACAATAGCCCCCCGCAACTCGCCTGCTCCCCGTGCAAGAATACCAAGAATTGCCACGATTCCTGGCTGGCAATTCGGAGAAGGCAGGCTATTTGCCACACAGTTGCGTTCCCGGCGAAGCCATGCATCAGCCGAACGGTGGGCGGGCGTTGTGTGCGATGACCAGGACTTCCTCGGGCCGGGCCTCCGCGCGTGAATACGCGAGGAGCGCGGCCAGCCCATCCGAGTGCTTGGGCCCGGCGGTCTCCAACACCACATCCTCGCGGTGCGGATGGAAGAGGTCGGCCTCGCCCAGGTTCTGCTCCATCCACCGCCGCCAACCCGGCATCGGCGTGCCCAGGGACGGCTGCAGGCCCACGACGTCATAGCCCTCCGGCGTGAAGGCGCGGTGCAGCCCCACCACCGTCGCGCCCGTGCCGAAGCCGCTCACCACCAACCGCACCGTGGGAAACGCCTCGCGCACGAAGTCGCGCAGTTCGCTGGCCCAGCCCTCCACACAGCCCACCAGCGCGCCGTTGGAGAGCTGACGAGGCCAGCACCAGCCCTGACGCTCGTAGCCCAGCGCCACCTCCCAGGCCTCGGACAGCTGGCGCACGGTGCGCACCTCTCCGCCGAATCCATGCCCTCGCAGGTAGGCGGCGCCAGCCGTGTCCGTGAGCGCGAGCACCGGCAGCCCGCGCTCCTTGCCCAGCGCATCCAGCGCGAGCGACGACGAGGAGCCCGACAGCTCCACCAGCCCACAGGCGCCCTCGGGCACCGTCTCCAGGTAGCGTGAGAACGTCAGATACTTGAGCCCGCCGGAGGGAAGCTCTCCCCCCCACAGCACCAACGGCCCATCGGGGGACAGCCGTGACAGGGGAAAGTGCATCAGCGGACCTCCCTTCGGTTGAGGCCCGCGTGGACACCTCGGGCCCACGGCTGAAGCTCGGCACCGTCTTGCCCCGGCGGCCAGTCCCCCCGGCCTTCCGCTGTCGCCCCGTGGACCGCGAGGCCGCCTGTCCGCTGGCCCGGGACACTCGCCAGCCCTGGGGGGCGATGCAAAAGGTCTCCGAGGGCACCTTCCTGTGCGATAGTCACCCTCAGCGAATCGCATGTTGCGCAGGCTCCTCCCGACGCTCATCGCCCTGGGTTGCGGGCTCCTCGCCCTCGGCTGGGGGCTGGTGAGCCTCCAACGCATCTTCACGCGCGAGCGCGAGGACGCGCACGCCCAGGTCCGCTCCCGCCGCGACGCGCTCGCCCACGCCGCCACGGAGTCCCTGCGCCAGGTCCTGGCCCGCCACCTCGAGGAGCAGGTCTCCGCCATCCACGCCGCCGTGGACAACCCGCTCGCCCCCGGCGAGGGCTTCTATCTCCAGTTCCGCGGCCACCAGTTCCTCCCGCGCCTCACCCATCCCCTGCCGGGCCTGGACATGCCCGCGCGCGCCCTCTACGAGATGCTCTCCGACCACCTCCGGGGCAGCGTCCACACGGAGGGCTGGGAGCCCCGGCTCGCGAGGCTGCGCGCGGCCCAGGCCGCCCTGCTCTCGGGAGAGACGTCGCGAGCCAACGCGCTGGTGGAGGAGCTGCTGCGGCACCACTCGAGCCAGACGCTGCCCGCCGAGCAGGAGCTGCCCTTCCTGCTGCTCGCGGTGGAGCACCTGCAGCGCGGCCCCACCACCACGCCGCTCATCCGCGCCCTCTTGCGCGAGGGACTCCCGGAGGAGTTCGGCGGCATCAGCCGGGGCGCGGGGTTGCAGCGGGACCTGCTGCGCGCGCGCTCCCGCTTCTCACAGGCGGACTTCGACTTCCTCCAGTCCCGGATCCTCCGGCTGAGCGCCGCGCTGGGCGAGCCCACGCGCGACTTCCTGGAGCGCTCGCGCGAGGCGGGCGCGGGCATGCTCGTGATGCCCGAGGGCCTGGTGGAGCCCACCCTCCTGGGAGAGCAGTGGTACGTGGAGCCTCGCGGCGAGGTGCTGTACGGCATCGCCGTGGACATCCCCGCGCTGCTCGTCCCCATCACCCAGGACATGCGCACGCGCGGGCTCTTCGGCGCGGACGGCAAGGTGCGCCTGGTGGGGGACCGCCCGGCGATACCGGCCCGGGAGCTTCCGCTGCTCGTGGAGCTTCCCGAGTGGGCTCGCGCGGAGGTGGATATCGAGGCGCGCTATGGCCTGAAGACGCTGCTCGTCGCCGTGTGTGGCGCGCTCGCGGCGGCCATCGTCGCGCTGGCGCTGGTGTCGCAGCAGCGCAAGTACCGCTTCCTGGAGCTCAAGAGCGACTTCGTGGCCACCGTCTCCCACGAGCTGCGCACGCCGCTGGCCTCCATCCGCCTGCTCGGCGAGACGCTGGAGCGCAAGCTGGCCCATACGCCCGAGGTGCGCGACTACCCGGCCCGCATCGTCCAAGCCGCCGACGGGCTCCACTTCCTGGTGGAGAACATCCTGTCGTTCAACCGCATCGACAAGGGGCGCTGGACGCTGCGCTCCTCCCGCGTGCGTCTGGAGGAATTGGTCAACCCGCTGCGGGACGACCTGGCCTCGGCGACCTCAGTGCCGGTGGAGCTCACCACGGACATGGACGACGCGGAGCTGGAGGCGGACCCGTCCCTGTTGCGGCTGCTCTTCTCCAACCTGGGCCGCAACGCGTGCGCCTACAACCAGCGCAGCCCCGTGCGCATCTCCGTGAGCGCGCGGATGTTCGAGGGCCACGGCTGCACCATGCTCTTCCGCGACAACGGCGTGGGCATCCCCGAGTCCGAATGGGAGAACGTCTTCCAGGACTTCTATCGTTTGACACCTCCCGGACAGGAGGTTCACGGCAGCGGGCTGGGCCTGGCGCTGTGCCGGAAAATCATGAAGCTGCATCATGGCGACATCCAGGTGGCCTCCTCCACACCCGAGGGGACCACGTTCGCGCTGACCTTCCACGAGCCGCGTCGATGACCACCTCCACCCCACCCTCCTCCACCCGTCCCTCCATCCTCATCGTCGAGGACGATGCGCACCTGCGCGTCGGGCTTCGGGACAACCTGCTGGACGAGGGATACATCGTCTCCGAGGCCCCGAGCGCCCGCGACGCGGAGCCGCTCCTGCGCCAGCGCGAGTTCGACCTGCTCATCCTCGACGTGATGCTCCCCGGCGAGGACGGCTACAGCTTCTGCCGCCGCCTGCGCGCGCAAGGCGTGAAGAGCCTGGTGATGATGCTCACCGCGCGCTCGCTCGAGGACGACATCGTCCGGGGCTTCGACGCGGGGGCCCAGGACTACCTCACCAAGCCCTACCGCCTGCGGGAGCTGCTCGCGCGCGTGGGCGCCCTCGTCCGCCGGGCGGGCACGGCGCCCGCGCAGGTGACGACGTTCGGCGGCTACACGCTGGACCTGGGCCGCCGCACCGTGGCGAAGCCGGATGGCGCGGGCGTGGAGCTGACGCGCACGGAGTTCGACCTGCTGGCCTACCTGCTTCGCCACCGCGAGCGCGCGCTGCCCCGAGGAGAAATCCTGGACGCGGTGTGGGGCCGCGACGTGGTGGTGGACCCGCGCACGGTGGACAACTTCGTCTCCAACCTGAAGAAGAAGCTCGGCTGGACGAGCGCCTCGGGCTTCACCATCCACACCCTTCGCGGGGTGGGCTACCGGATGGAGGTCTCCTCGTCATGACAGAACCATGACGAACAGATGGACTGCCTCCGGCCATTCCACATCACCGACTCCGTAGTTTGAGTGGTGCGTGGACGGGGCGCTCCAAGCCAACTGCCCACGCCGGAGAACCACCGCGTGGTGCGGTGGACTCCGGGAGCGCCTGTCGGTGGGAGGAGGCCTTCCGTGTTCAAGTCGGTCATCGAGCGGCAGCGTGCAGGGCGGTTGGGCATGGGGTTGTGGTGGTCCGTGGCCGTCCATGCGGGATTGTTCGGCGCGGTCCTCGTCATCTCCTCGCGACCCGCGGAGCTGCCCGAGGAACCGGAGAAGGACCCCGTCCTGACCCTGTACCAGGGCCGCCAGCAGGTGGCGAAGGGGTACGCGGCGCCGGCCCAGCCGAAGCAGGCCACTCCGCCCAAGCCGCGCAAGCCCAAGCGCACCACGATGCCCACGCAGATCAACCCGCTTCCGTCGGACCCGCAGCCGGTGGAGCCGGAGCCGGTGGCCAATTCGTCGGACACCGACGAGGTGGTGCCTCCGGGTGACGGGGTGCCGGGGGGCGACCCGAGGGGAGATCCGAACAGCACCGTCATCGGCGTGCCGTACATCCCCGACCTGGGGCCCGGCGGCACTGGCACGGGCGAAGAGGTGCTCCCGTTCGGCCAGGGCATGACTCCGCCGGTGCTCATGGGCGGCCCTCCGCTCGAGTACACCGAGCAGGCCCGCATGGCCCGCGTGGAGGGGACGGTCATCGCCAAGTGCGTCGTGACTCGCGAGGGGGACGTGCGCGACTGCCGCATCCTCAAGGGCCTGGCGCACATGGACGAGGAGGTGCTGGATGCCCTGCACCACCGTCGCTACAGCCCCGTGACGTTCCAGGGCCGTCCGCAGAGCGTCTCCTACGTGTTCACCCTCCGCTTCAAGCTGCCTCGCTGACCTGGGCCCGCCGAGCGTCCGTCACAAGTCGTAGCCGCCGACGGCGGACGCCGGCACCAGGACGTGCTTGAGCACATACGCCTTGAGCCGCTGACGAACGGGGTCCTCCAGCGTGAGGACGACCTGGGGGTGGATGCGAGCCCCCACCTCGAAGAGCACCGCCTGCATCAACATGCCGTCATCGGTGATGGCGGCCAGGCGGTCCAGCGTCGGGTCCGAGCGCTCCGTCGCGCCTTTCTGCTTCTGGCTCGCGTGGACGAGAAGCGCCGAGCCCAGGCACTCCATCTCCTCCACCGTCGTGTAGTGCTCCTTCGTGGTGCCCGTCATCTCCTCGCGGTGCGACGGCTCGCCCAGCCACAGCGCCTTGCAGTTGGCGAAGGCGAGCCAGGAGGGGTCATGGTCCGGGTCGAACTGGACGGAGACGCCCTGGCCGGCGCGCTCGGCGTAGCCACGCGGGACGATGGCGTCCTCTCGGACGACGAGCCCCAGGCCGGAGTTGGTGCGGAAGAACTGACGGATGATGGGATAGCGCGGGTTCAGGACCAGGCACCACGCCCAGGACTCCAGCGCCTCATCGAAGCGACCCAGCCGCGCGTACGCGTTGCCCAGGAAGAACCAGGAGCGGTGGTCATTCGGGTTGATGCGCGTCGCGATTTTGTAGTGCTCCAGCGCCGTGGCCCCATCGCCCGCGAAGTACGCCGCGTCGCCCCGGAAGTTCCACGCGAGATAGCAGTCCGGGCACACCTTCGTGGCCTGCTCGTACAACTTCGCCGCCTCCTCATAGCGCTTCGCCTGGAAGTGAGGCTCCGCCGCGTCGAGCAGGGCCCGCGCCTTCGGGTTCTCCGGCCAGTCGAGGATGACGAGCTCGCCGTTCTCCTTCACCACGCGCGGGGCCTCACGCGATGCCACCCGCTGCGGCCAGAGCTGGTCCGCCCAGCCTCCGGGAGGCGAGTCCTTCCCTTCGATGTTGTAGGAGACCTGGGAGGACTCCAGCCGCTTCATGATCTCCGCGGGGTTGAGGAAGGGTGGCTTCGACGGCGCCGTCGACTCCACCTCCGGCGCCGGGGTGGGCACGGGTTTCCCCGTTGAAGCGCAGCCGGCCACGAGCACGAAGCAGAGGAGGACAAGGGGGCGGCGCACGGGAAGCCCTTTCGGTGAACGTTCTCTCCCAGTCTACGCCGCCCTCGCCCGTGGCTTGCCCGCTCTCGGACGATTGAAGCTCTTCCTCCCTGGAGGCTCCGCCGCCCCTGACGCGACCTGGCTCGTTTTACAATGATGTCGGATTGTGCCTGAGTTCGAGGCGCTGCAATGACGCATCCGCCACGCCCACGAAACTGGAGGCAGGTCATGGAGCGAAGCAACGCGAGGGCATTCGTCTTGGTGATCCTGCTGGCCTGGGGTTGTGGTGGAGGGCTGGAACCGGTGGAGCCCGACGTCACCGCTTCGCAATGCGGGACGGAGGCCCCCACGGAGCAGACGCTGACCCGCGTGGCCCAGGAGGCGACTCGGAGCGCGAGCGTGGTTCGGCCGCCGGGCTCGGTGCGAGTACCGACCTATGTGCACGTCATCCGCCGGGGTACTGGGGTGGCGAATGGGGATGTCCCGCTGGCGGCGATCAACGCGCAGCTCGACGTGCTGCGCGCGGCCTACAGCGCCACGCCCTTCGTGTTCGACCTGGTGACAGTGACGCGGACGACGAACGCGACGTGGTACGTGATGGGGCCCGGCAGCGCGGCGGAAGTGTCGGCGAAGAACGCGCTGCACCGGGGCGGCAAGGAGTCCCTGAACCTGTACCTGGCCAATCCCGGGGGCGGGCTCATCGCGTGGGCGACGTTTCCGTGGGCCGTCGCCGGAGCACCGCTCAAAGACGGCGTGGTGTTGCTGAATGCCACGTTGCCGGGTGGCACCGCGACGCCGTTCAACCAGGGGAAGACGGCGGTGCACGAGGTGGGGCACTGGCTGGGCCTGATGCACGTCATGACGGGCTGCGCGACGGACGATGGCGTGAGCGACACGCCTCGGGCCCAGCCCTCATACACGTGCGCGGTGGCGGTGGACTCGTGTCCGGCCGACCCGGGGCTCGACCCGATCCACAACTACATGGGCTACGCCGATGATGCGTGCATGACCGAGTTCACCCCGGGCCAGTCGGTCCGCATGGACTCGATGGCGCTCATGTATCGCTGACGCAGGCACGCGGACGTTCACCGCGCGGGCTGCGTGCGGTGGACAGTGTCGAGCGGCCCACGTTCGGCGGGAAAGACTCGCGAGCGGGGCGCGACTTCATTAGGAGCGGCTCGGGCCCGGGTGCAGGGGTCCGAGCTTCTCGGGACCTCGTCCCACCGACGCAGACCTGGACGATGTCGACCCTCGATTACGACGTGGTGGTGGTGGGCGCGGGCTTTGGTGGGCTGGCCACGGCCCTGGAGCTGACGCGGCGGGGCGCTCGGGTGGCGCTCTGCGAGACGCTGAGCTACCCCGGTGGCTGCGCCAGCACGTTCCAGCGGGACGGCTACGCCTTCGAGGCCGGTGCCACGCTGTTCTCCGGCTTCGAGCCCCACCAGCTCTTCGGCCGCTGGATTCGCGAGCACCGGCTGGACGTGACGGTGGACTGGTTGGAGCCCGTGGTGGAGTTGCGCACGCCGGAGCTGCGGCTGGCCGTGTCACGGAACCGCGCCCGGTTCATCGATTCGCTGTGCGCGCTGCCAGGGGCGCCGGCCTCGGCGGTGCGACGGCTGTTCGACCTTCAGGCGCAGGTGGCGGGAGCGCTCTGGCCCTTGTTCGATGACCCGGACCTGTTGCCGCCCCTGAATCTCCGGGCGCTGCTCCGACACGCGGGGCGGCTTCACCGGTACGCGCCGCTCGCGCGATGGATGGGGAGACCGCTGGGGGCCGTGCTGGAGCACCTGGGGCTGTCGGGCTTCACACCGCTGCGCACGTATCTGGATGCACTCTGTCAAATCACCGTTCAGTGCTCGGCCATGGAAGCAGAGGCGCCCTTCGCGCTCGCGGCCATGGACTACTACTGGCGTGGCACGGGCCATGTGAGGGGTGGAATCGGTGTGCTGGCGAAGGCGCTGGCGCACGCGGTGGAGGAGCGCGGAGGGACGGTGCTGCTGGCGAACAGGGTGAAGGCCATCGAGCCTCGGGACGGAGGCTGGTGGGTGCGGACGCGGAGAGGTGAGCTGCGCGCACGACACGTCGTGGCCAACCTGTTGCCGAGCGGGTTGATGAAGCTCGCGGGACTGTCACCCGAGCGCTTTCCCCTACTGAGGGACTTGTCCGAGCGTGTCGCGGAGGGCTGGGGCGCGGCCATGCTCTATCGCGTGGTGACGGCGCCTCGCGTCGGTGCGGCCGAAGCGAGCCACCTGGAGCTGGTGCAGGACCCGGCGGCGCCCTTCATCGAAGGCAACCATGTCTTCATGTCCATCAGCGGAGAGACGGACACGGGCCGTGCGCCCGAGGGACTCCGTACGGTGACGGCGTCGACGCATGTCCCGCTGAAGACGCTGCACGGAGGGTCTCCGGAGGAACAGGCGCGATACATCGCGGCCATCCAGTCGCGGATGCGTGAAGGACTGGAGCGACTGGCGCCCGAGTGGATGACTGAGGTCGCCCATGAGCTGACGGGCTCGCCGCGCACGTTCCAGCGCTTCACACAGCGGGAGGGCGGCGCGGTGGGTGGCGTTCCCCGACGCGCGGGATGGAGCCACTACCGACAGCTGGGTCCGCTGCGTGTCACGGAGGGACTGTGGCTGGTGGGCGACTCCGTTTTTCCAGGTCAGAGCACGCTGGCCACCGCCGTGGGCGGCGTGCGCACGGCGGCGAGCATCGCGAATCAGCGGTGAGCTTGCTCCGGCACCGCTTGCAACTCCGGCACCGCTCGCAGCTCCGTCAATCTGCCCTCGGACGGCAGCTTCATCTGCGTCGTGGCGGTCAGCTCCGCGAGGATGCCCACTGCCTCTCGCGCCGCGGCCTGCGGACGAACGCTTGTGTCGGAGATGCCCGCGATGAGCCGGGTGATGTCGTGGTCCGCCCTGCCCTGCCGCCACCACGTGCTCGCGGCAGGCGCCGTGAGGTACGCGGAGAAGGCATGGTGCCCGGAGCCCGGGCGCTCGCCGATGACGTGGATGAGCGCTCTCGGTGAGCTGTCCTCCGCGTCACCGAACAACAGCTCACCCACCTGATAGCCGGCCCTCACGCGTCCGTGCTTCAGCACCAGGTGCTCCGGCGCCACCTTCCACCCTCCCGCCTCCAGCTCCCGCCGCAACTCCGTCAGGAACGGGGACAGGTGCCCCTCGTCCATCAGCGAGCGCGCATCCAAGCCGTCCGAGACAAGAATCTGCGCATTCCAGCGCCCCTCGTGCCGCAGCCGCAGCATCCGCACCGCCAGTTCGGAAGCAGCATCCAGCCGCTCCCCCGCCGGTGGATGCAGGATGTAGTCGCGACGGTCCTCCGCGCAGGTGCGCAGCATCACCGCCTCGGGAATCCCAGCCACCGCCGAGTCCATGAGTTCCGACCAGAGCCCCACCTTCGCGTCCTCGTACAAGGCACGCAGCTCCCGCTCCAGCGAAGGCTCCAGCTCCCACGGCGCTGCGCCATGCCCCACGGCCAACGGCACGCCCCGCTCACGCACCGCCGCCATCTCGGAGCGCGCTTCCTCCAGGAGGCTCGCGTCCGAGCGAACGTCCCCCTTGCGCCGGCGATACTGCAGATAGACCCAGGCCGGGTCTCCGAAATGCTCGGTGGGGCGCCCCGCCTCGTCGATGACGCCGAGCGACTGGAAGAAGGCCCACATCCGGTCATCGACCTTCAGCCCCTTCGTCTCTCGCAGGCGCACGTGGTCCTGGAAGCTCGTCGTCAGGTAGCTGAGCATCGGGTCATTGCGCGTGGGCAGCGCCATCAGATAACCCGGCGCGGCCTCCACCACCTGCTCCAGACACCAGGACAGGTCATCCAGCGACACGTCCATGTGCAGCGTCGAGCACACGTCCAGGCCAATCATCAGCCCATGCAGCTTGCCCATGACGATGTCTTCCAGGCAGCAGCGCACGAGCTGCTCCCGGGTGCGGAACACCTCCGGACCGATGAACCCCGCCACGTCATTCACATGCACCCACGGCGCGGGCACCCGCCCCGCCCCGAGCTGCGCCAGCGCCACGCGGGCCTTCAACGCTCGGGCGAAGCCGTACTTGCGTGACTCGTGCACCAGCATGTCGCAACCGAAGTGGTGTCCGTTCGTCGCGTCCGCGCCCTGCCCCGTCTCGAAGTAGAGCCCGTAGCGCCCCGTCCGGCTCGCCGCGTGCGCCGACATCTTCTCGAGCGTGAGGTCGAAGGTCCGATTCGCCGCCTCGTTGCCCGCCAGGCTCTGGAACCAGATGCCCGTGGAGCCGGGCCGCATCGCCTCCACCTTCGCCTGCACGTCGATGTGCGAGAGCACGCAGTGGGGCATCACTTCCGTGAGCCCGAAGGTGACAAGAATGTCGTGCAGCGCTGACTCCACCGCGGCCACGGACTCCGGCGCGGACGACACCGGGTTCGTCCCGAGCACCACGTCGCCCACCGCGAAGGACCAGCCGTTGAACACCTGCCAGCGGATGTCGTCCGGGTGGTCCGTGGGCGAGTTCGGCTGGAGCCGCGCGCCCAGATACCCCTTCGCGCCCAGGTTGCTGCCCGGCAGCGAATGGAAGATGCGCGAGCCCACCGCCTTCAGCTCCGCGTCGCTCATCAGCTTCACGACACACGCGATGACGTCGCTGCCCAGGCCTCCCAGGATGGCCTTCACGTCCGCCTCGGCGGCCGTGAGCAGGTACGACTTGAGCTGTCCCAACGTCCAGTCGCCCAGCCGCTGGAGCAGCTCGACGTCCAGCGCCTCCATCATGAAGGCGTGGAGCCGGTCCTCGAAGGGAGGGTGCGAGTGCAGCTCGCCCAACCGCGTGCGAGCCAGCAGCGCGCGGGCGTTGGCCCGGGAGACCTCGTCGTCGGCGGCGATACCGAGGGCCTCGTCGCCCTCCTTGAACGCATTGGCGGCGCCGAGAATCCGCTGGAAGAGACGCGAGTCGAAGGAACCCTGAACCCGATGGATGTAGCCGAACACGTCCTCACCTGTGAGGACGTCACGGAGACTGACGCTCATGACGCGGGACAATGTATCCGGCGTTCCATTCCGGTAGCCATGCCCGCACCGCGCTGTCCGGTGGATGACGCCTGAGGGCTCGCCCACCAGTCGGACGGGGCCCGGGGCCGACTCACTCGGCCAGCAGGCCCGACCAGAAGCGCACCATCCGGACCACGTCCCCCACCCCCGCCTTCTGATCCACCTCCGCATGGCTGATGAGAGGCGTGGAGAGCTGGTGTACCTCCGTGTAGGGGCGCAATGCCTCCGCCAGCAACACCGACTCCATCGCTGGAATCACCGTGTCCCCGGCTCCGTGGAGCAGATACACGGGCGAGGCTGGCGCGGGAGACCGGGCTGGCGACATGGACGGGTCCGCAGCGAACTCCTGGACCAGCGGCAGGAGCAGCGGCCCCAGCGCCGCCACGTCCCGCGTGTTCACATACCCCATCAGCTTCGACGCCGGCTCGGGCATGCGGGTCTGCAGCACCCGTGCATGGGCGAACGTCTCCTCCGCGAGCTTGCCGTCCTTCTGCGTCTGGTGAGACGCGCGCAGGAAGGTCCGGATGCCCTCGCGCAGCGGCTCCACCTGCTCCGGTGGAACCAGCCGGTCGGCCACGTTGAGCAGGATGATGACCACGCCGTAGTCATGCGGCGCCAGGCGCGAGCCATCCGGCAGCACCCCACTGCACAAGAAGGCCAGCACCCGGGGCAGGTCCCCATGCCCTCCGAAGGACAGCGTGGCAGCGACCTTGTCTCGCAGCGCGGGCCGTCCCGCCGCGACGACGGAGAGCCCTCCCGAGAAGCTGATGCCGAACAGGTCCACCTTCCCGCCAGGCGCCAGGTCCTCGCGAGAGGCGGTCCACCGGGCCGCGTCCTCGATGACGTCGGGGAGCCGGGGGGTGATTTCGTAGCGCAGGAGGTCCGGCGGCTCCGGCGTGAGCACCGTCTGCCCGCCCGTCGCCAGGTCCTGGGCCAGCTTCACCAGCCGAGGCTCGTCGATGCCCTCGGCATGGACACCCGAGGTCAGCACCACCGTGCGCCCTCGCACCTCGTGGGGACGGTACAGCCGCGCGCGCACCTCGCCGTGACGGGTGGGAACACGCAGCTCGCTGACTTCATAGGGGCCGTTGCGCCACCGGGCCACCCCCTCGGGCACCGAGCCCTCCATCCCCGCCGCTCGCACCACGAATGACAGGCCCGGCAGCCAGTGCACGGCCAGCAGCACCACGCCCACCAGCACCACGGCCAGGCCCAGGCCCAGGTTCCGCCAGGTGGCTCGCCTCACGGGAAGAGGTGCTCCACGAACGTGCACAGCCGCTCGCGCTCGAAGGGCTTCTCCAGGAGCCCTCGCGAGTGACGACCCACGAACTCGCGCGCCTGCGCGGTGAAGGCCCCACCTGTCATGAGCCCGGTGCGAGGCACCAGCTCGGGCGCCAGCCGCTCCAGCTCCACCACGAAGTCCATTCCACTCATTCCCGGCATCATCAAGTCACACAGGATGGCATCGAAGCGCTCGCCCGTGGACAGGCGTCGCAGCGCCTCGCGCGCGTCCTGCACCGCGTGCACCTCGTAGACATCACGCACCAGCCGGCTCACCGAGTTGCCCACGGACGGCTCGTCATCGATGAGCAAGACCCTGCGGCGCACCGCCAGCGGCACCACCACGCCAAGCAACGGCGCCTCGGGCGCGGCGACCGTGCCCACCGCGAGGGCCGGCAGCACCACGCGGAAGGTGCTCCCCCAGTCCTGCACGCTGGTCACCTCGATGCGGCCCCCCATCGCCTGCACCAGTGAGAGACAGATGGACAGTCCCAGCCCCGTCCCCTCGCCCACGGAGCGCGTGGTGAAGAACGGGTCGAAGATGCGGCGCTGCACCTCCGGCGCCATGCCCATCCCGTTGTCGGCGACCTCCAGCTCCACCTGCCCCGCGCGTCCGGTGCGCAGGCTGACGCGCACGCGGTTCTCCTCGGCGGGACGGGCGGGCAGCGCCTGGAGCGCGTTCACCAGCAGGTTCAGCACCACCTGCCCCAGCCGCACCTCGTTGCCGAGGATGGGCGGCACATGCTCCAGGGTGCACACCACGCGGGCCCGATGCGTCAGCTCGTTGCGCACCAACCGCAGCGCGCCCTCCACCGCGCGCAGGACATCCACCGGGCCGTGGCGCTCCTCGTCCCCGCGAGCGAACGTGCGCAAGTCCCGGACGATGGCGTTGACGCGTCCCGCGCCGTCAATCGCATCCGCCACCACCTCGCGCAGCTCCGGCAAGTGCTCCGAGGACAGCGTCGGCTGCGCCAGCAAATCCTTCACATACGCGAGGTTGGAGCTGACGTAGGCCAGGGGGTTGTTGATTTCGTGCGCCACGCCCGCCGCCAGCGTGCCCACCGACGCCATCCGCTCCGCGAGCAGGAGCTGCGACTCCAGGCGCTTGCGGTCGGTGACGTCACGGATGATGGCCACCAGGAACGTCTCCCCGGCACCATTGAACGTGGCCTTCTTCGTCACCAGCACCCGGGACAGTCCCGTCCGGTCCGTGTGCGTCTCCTTGCTCTCTTCGGGGACACCGGAGTGGAACACCTGCTCGTCGCCGCGCCAGTAGCCGTCCGCCTCGTGAGCGGGGACGAACTCGTGGTCGGAGCGGCCCAGCAAGGCCTCCGCGGGGTGACCCATGAAGCGGCAGAAGGCGCTGTTGAGCGCCACCCAGCGGTGCTGCCGGTCCTTCACGAAGAGCGGCTCCGGCACCGCATCCAGCGCACTGCGGAGGAACTCACACGTGCGGCGCAGCGCCTGGAGGTCCCGCTCGCCCGTCTCCGTCTCCAGACGCCGACGCAGCATCACCAGCCTCGCGCCCCAGCCCCGCTCCGGGGATTCGACACACTCGTCAGCGCCGGCCTCCGCCAGCGCCTCGGCCTCCATGCCCTCGCGAGTCGTCAACACCACCAGGTGCGTGCGCGAGGAGACTCGGAGCGCGTGGAGTCGCCGCACGTCCGCGAGCACGTCCTCCAGCGGGCCACCGGAGTCGAACGTCACCAGCAGCCCCTCATCCACCGGAGAGGCAATCACGTCGGCTCCCGTCACGCACAACACGTGGCAGGACTGTCCCGCGCCCGACGCGCGCAAGCCGCGCTCCACCGCAGCCGCCACCGCCGGGGGCACCGCCACCAGTGTCGCGAGCACCGCTTCACACTCCTCGGCCCTGAGAGGCCTTGATGTCACATGGAATGAGACATGGAGACATCCGGCCGGATTGCAGCGCTCCGGCGCCCCAGGGTCAACGTCCGTCCCCATCCGACACCGAGGAACCTCGCCGTCGCGAGGCACCGGAGACCCGACGGGTCGCCGTCGCCACCACACGCGGCCCCACGAGGCAGGCGGCCAGCAACGGACAGCGCTCGCAATTCTCCGGCACCGGCTGCGCGGGACACGCGCCACTCATCCCATAGTGGCAGAGCGCGAAGTCGTAGCGGACGGGGTCCTCCGCATCCAAGGCTCGCAGCGACGTCGTCACCTCTTCCGCCGTGCGCCACGTCAAATCCTTCCGGCGCGTAAGACCCAGATGGCCGGCGATGCGGCCGATGTGCGTGTCCAACGGAATCATCAGGACCGAGGGTGCCACCCGCTTCCAGATGCCGAAGTCGACCGCGTCCGGCCCCCGAACCATCCACCGCAGGAAGAGGTTCAAGCGCTTGGCCGCGCCCGGCCCCAGCGGCGAAGGCAGCAGGTGGTGCAGTCCCCGCTCGGGTCCCATCGCCGCGCGCAGGGGCTCCATGGGCACCCGGCGCAGCGCGGTGGTGAAGGCCCCGAGCGCGCCATGCAGGCTGCCCTCGGCGGCGAGCCCCTGGACGAAGAGGGACTCCAGGTCTCCGTGCTCCCGCAGCGCGCGCCCCATGCCCAACAGCAACACGGCGACATCCGTCCCCACGTTGAAGCGATAGACGAAGCCGTCCAGCAGCGCCTTCGCGCCGGGGATGTCGAGCGCGCGCACGAAGGCGGCGGGTGATGGGCCCATGCGCTGGAGCAGCGAGTCCACCTTGGGGCGGAACAGGTCCGCGCGCCCATAGGCCAGCGCACAGGCGAGCAGCGCGCTCACCTCGATATCGCGAGCGTCCGTGTAGCGGTGGGGGAACTCCACCGGGTCGAACCCGATGCGGGCCCGGGCATCCGTGGAGGCCAGGAAGGCGTCGAGCCGGGGGCGCAGGTGCTCGGCCGCCCGGGGGCTCAGACCGGAGTTCGACTTCGAGCGGCGTGTCACGTCGGGGCTCCCAAATGCTCCTGGAACGGCGGCCCGCCGCCCACGCTTCCCGGGATTCGTCGTCCCGGGAGTCCACGCCCCCTTCCACCAGCGGAAGGGGGCATGGGGGCATCCTACGGAACTACGGACTGACGGCGAACACGATGTCGTCGTGGTCGTCGTACGACGTGGTGCCGCAAGGCGCCGCGCTGCCGTTGTAGCGGAAGCGAGCGCGCACGGCCTGCAGCGTGCCCGCGGGCAGCGTGTACGTGGCCGTCAGCGTCTGCTGACCCGTCGCGACAGGAGCGACGGTGGCGATCTTCGTCCACACCGGGCTGTTGGCGTTCGGCGCGTGGTACAGGTCCAGCTTGTCCGGACGGACGGCGAAGACCCACACGGTGGCCTCGACACGAATCACCTCGCCGGGGGCGAAGGAATTGCCGCTGACGGTGGACACGCGGATGCGGTCGTTCGACTCGTCGGTGTGATACGCGCCGGAGACGCCGTCCGCGCAGGAGTTGTTGATGGTGTTGGGGGCGTGAGCCTCGGGCCCCAGGCCGGCGCGGCCGTTGAGCAGCGTGGTGGAGTCACACACGTTGCCCACGTTGGAGCAGCGCGGAACGCGCAGCACCGTGTCGTAGATGGCGTTGCTGGAGGCGTTGGCGCTGGTGACGGTGACGGCGGTGCTGGTGGTGGCGTTGCCGATGAGGTCATACGCCCTCGCCGTCACGACGTGGCTGCCGTTGGCGACCGCGGCGGAGTTCCACGCGGACGCGTGAGGCAGCGTGGTGGCGGTGCCCACGAGGTTGCCGTCCACCAGGAACTCCACGCGGCTGATGCCCGTGTTGTCCGTGGCGTTGGCGGCGAGCGTGACGAGGCCAGAGACGGTGGCGCCGGCGGTGGGCGCGGTAACGGCCACGGTGGGCGGCACGCTGTCGGAGACCGCCGCGGTGCCCTTGGCCAGCTCCGCCATGTACGCCCCCGCGACCTTCGCGAACTTCAGCGCGTGGTTCGCGTTGTTGCCGCTCTTCACCAGCGTGTCACCCGAGGTGTGGATGAGGTTGTTGTGCTGGCCCATCAGCGCCTCGAAGGGAATCGACGCGGCGAAGCCCGCGTTCGTCCACGAGGCGTGGTCCGAGCACGCGTAGCCGCACGTGGAGTTCGCCGCCTGGATGCCCGGCACGTAGGTGGAGATGAGGCTGGTGATGAACGCGTTCTGCGCCGCGTTCGTGAAGTCCGTCATCAGCGCGACGTCGATGGTGGAGCCCTTGAAGTTCGTCATGTCGAGCTGCAGCGCGCCAATGACGTTGGCCCCGGAGTTCTTGTGCGAGTCGGCGATCTCCTTGGAGCCGCGCAGGCCCACTTCCTCGGCGGCGTACGCCATGAACTTCACCGTCTTGGCCGGCTGGTAGCCGTTGGCCATGGCCACGCGGATGACCTCCGAGATGGTGGCGATGCCGGACGCGTCATCGTCGGCGCCAGGGGCCGCGCTGGAGGAGCTGGTGGAGTCCAGGTGACCGCCCAGGACGACGATCTCCGACGGCGTCACCGAGCCGGTGATGGTCATGATGACGGACGGCTGCGCCCACGCCGCGTGGGTGAACAACTGGACGGTGACGTCACCGCCCGCCTGCGCGCGCGGACCCGCATAACCCTCCCACAACGTCTTCAGCCAGTTGGCCGCCTGCACGCCCGTGGTCGACGTGTAGTAACGCGTGGTGTAGCTGGACAGGTGGGTGATGTTCGCCAGGATGTTCGGCTCGGCCATGCTCGCCAGCAGCGTGTTGACGACCGGGCCGTTGTCCAGCGTGTACGTCACCGCCAGCGGGCTCAGGTGCGTCTGGCCGCCACCGGCGACCGCCGCCAGGGCCTCAGCCTCCGTGTCGTGGTAGACGAAGCCGCCGCAGCGGTTGAGCTTGTCGTGCATCACCCGGGAGACCCGGTCGATTTCCGACTCGGGCAGCTTGAGGGCGACGACGTCACCCTTCTGCCCCGCAAGGGAGGGAACCTTCGCGCCCGCGACGATGAACGCGGCGTTCACCTCCGACAGGGCGTCAGCGCCGAGAGTGATCCACACCTCTCGCTCCGACGCCTTCGCGAACGCCGAGACACAACCGAGCATCAACACCAACGAAGCCAGTCGCTTCATGTGCATGGGGCTCCTCCTCTTTCGGGAGGTCTGCTTTGTGGGGAACGACCTGCAAACCTATTCGCGACAGAGCAGCGAATGTTGACTACTCTGCGTAAACGTTGCCTGCGGGTCAATCCTCAAACCAGCCCCAATACAGAAAAGCAGTATCAACGGCCAAACGGCTGAATTCCCGGATGTTGATTATCGAGTGAGTTCCCGCACCGCGTGGCCGAGTTCCGGGAGGATGAGCGCGTCCAGCGCCAGTCGCGCGGCCTGCGGAGAACCCGGGAGCGCGAAAATTATCATTCCTTGATACGTGCCTGCGGTCGCCCGGGACATCATCGCGGGGCTGCCAATCTGGCGGAATGACAGCATGCGGAACAGCTCTCCGAAGCCGGGCAGTTCCTTCTCAAACAAAGCCCGCAGCGTCTCCACGGTGGTGTCGCGCCGGCCGATGCCGGTGCCCCCGGTGAAGAGGATGGCTCGAGCGCCCGCCGCCTGGGCCTCCGCCACCGCGGCGCGGATGGCCTCCGGGTCATCCTTCACGACGATGTAACCGGCGATGCCGTGGCCCGCGGCCTCCAGTCCCTCGCGGAGCACCTTGCCGCTCGCATCACGCGAGGCGTCACGGCTGTCCGAGCACGTCACGACGAAGGCACTGACGTGAACGGGCGCGCGCGACTTGTGCTCCTGAGGCACGTTCCCCTCGGGGGCCCCCTGTGAGTGGCCCCCGTGCGAGTGCTCGTGGCCGTGGGAGTGGCCCCCATGCGAGTGCTCGTGGTCATGCCCGTGGCCCCCGTGCTCGTGGCCGTGGGAGTCGCCCCCGCGCTCGTGCGTGTGGCCGTGCTCATGCGTGTGAGGGTGCTCGTGCGCATGGGTGTGCTCGTGCGCGTGGGTATGCCCGTCCTCGTGCTCATGAGGATGGCTGTGCCCGTGCTCGTGCTTGTGTGCATGAGTGCGCACTTCGCCATGGTCATGCCCGGGCTCGTGGCCATGGTCATGCCCTTGGCCGTCGCCATGACGGGGGTCGTGGTCGTGTCCGTCGTGTGCCATGTCAGGACTCCGTTGCGTCTGGCGCTTCAGGAATTGTCGGGGAGGTCGACGACGAGGGAGCCGTCCTGCACCTCGACCGTCACTGTCGGCTGGTCGTCACAGACCCCCGGGGAGGTCTCGTTGCGGCCCGTGTCCATGTCGAAGCCGACCTCATGACACGGGCAGACGACGAGGTTGTCCTCGATGCGACCTCCGGACAGCAGGCAGCCCGCGTGGTTGCACCAATCATCAAGGCCCTTGTATCGGCCGTGAATCTTCGCGATGCAGACGTTGCGCTTGCCCACTTCGTAGCCGCGCATTTCCTTTTCGGCGAAGTCCGCCGGTCCGAGCTTGATCTTCGTCATCGCCGTCCTTTTCCCACAACGAGGAGCGGCCTGCATCCCCGTTCCCCGGGCATTACCTTCCTCCGCGTGACTCCCGCCGTGACCGCTCCCATCGTCGACAAAGCCACCGTTGCCCAGGTCCTCCGGGACATCTCCCTGCTGCTCCAGCTCCAGGGCGAGAACGGCTTCCGCTCTCGCGCCTACGACATGGGGGCCGACCGCATCCTCGGCCTCACCCAGGACCTGGGCGCCATCGTCTCGGAAGGACGCCTGGAGAGCCTCCCAGGCATCGGCCCCGCGCTCGCCGAGAAGATCTCCGAGCTGGTGACCACCGGACGGATGACCTACTTCGAGGACCTGCGCGCGAAGTTCCCCCCGGGCCTGCTGGAGCTGATGAAGCTGCCGGACATCGGCCCCCGCAAGGTGGCCACGCTCTGGAAGGAGCTGGGCATCGGCTCCGTCGAGGAGCTGGAAGCGGCCTGCCGCGAGGGCCGCGTGCGCGAGCTCAAGGGCTTCGGCGCGAAGAGCGAGGCGAAGATCCTGGAGGGCATCGCCCTGTTCAGGCGCGCTCGCGGCGAGCGCAAGCTCCTGGGGGACGTCCTCCCCCTCGCAGAGGCCCTCCTGGAGCGCGTGCGCGCCTCGCCCGGCGTGGTGCGCGCCAGCCTGGGTGGCAGCGTGCGCCGCCGCGCGGAGACGGTGTCGGACGTGGACATCATCGCCTCGGCCCCCGACGCCGGGCCCGTGCTGGACGCGCTGGCCACCTCCCCCGGTGTCGCCACCGTGCTGGGCAAGGGCGACAGCAAGTGCTCCGTGCGCATGGAGGCCGGAGACCTCCAGGTGGACCTGCGCGTGCTACCGGACGAGGACTTCGCCACCGCCCTCCATCACTTCACCGGCTCCAAGGCCCACCACATCCGCCTGCGCAACCTGGGCCACGAGCGGGGCATGAAGATCTCGGAGTGGGGCGTGCACCGCGACGACGGCACCAAGCTCCCCGTGAAGGACGAGGCGGCGCTCTACGCGCTGCTCGACATGCAGTTCGTGCCGCCGGAGCTGCGCGAGGACAACGGCGAGGTGGAGGCCGCCCGCGCCGGCACGCTGCCCACGGACCTGGTCACGATGGAGGACGTCCAGGGCGCCGTCCACGCGCACACCACCTGGTCCGACGGACGCAACTCCCTGGAGGAGATGGCGCGCGCCGCGAAGGCGATGGGGCTGAAGTACCTCACCATCACCGAGCACAGCGAAGCGGCCATCTACGCGGGCGGACTCAAGGTGGACGCGCTCAAGCGCCAGTGGGAGGAGATCGACCGCGTCAACGAGGCAGTGCCTGGCATGCGGCTGCTCAAGGGCATCGAGGTGGACATCCTGGAGTCCGGCGCGCTCGACTATGAAGACCAGGTGCTGGAGCAGCTCGAGGTCGTCATCGCCTCCATCCACGTGCGGCACAGCATGGACGAGGAGCAGATGACGCGCCGGGTGCTCACCGCGCTGGACAACCCGTACCTGCACATCCTCGGACACCCCACGGGCCGGCTCCTCCAGAGCCGCGAGCCCTATCCGCTCCGGATGGAGGACGTCCTGGAGCACGCCGCGAAGCGCGGCGTGGCGGTGGAGATCAACGGCAAGCCCGCACGGCTGGACATCAAGGCCGAGTACGTCCGGAAGGCCACGCAGCTCGGCGTGAAATTGGTGGTGAGCTGCGACGCGCACCGCCAGGAGGACCTGGGCAACCTGGCCTATGCGGTGTCCACCGCCCGGCGCGGCTGGGCGCGAAAGCAGGACGTGTTGAACACGCTGCCGGCGGAACGCTTCCTCGCCGCGCTGCGCGCCGGGCGGTGATAGGCTCCGGCGCGCGCCGATGTCCCGCCTGTCACCGCTCGCCCTCGCACTGTGCCTCGTCACCCTGCCCGCCTCCTCCGCGGACCCGGGCAAGCCCTCGCGCGCCGACCTCCAGCGGGTGATGGAGCAGCACAGCCGCTCGGTGGTGACGGTCAATGGCCCCCGCCGCGCCAGCCCGGGCGTCTTCGTGGGCTCCGCCGGACAGGTGCTCACCTCCATGGAGCCCGTGGGCCTGGAGTATGTGGGCCTCAATGTCGCCACCGTGGAGCACGAAGGCCAGGCCCTGCCCGCGCGCGTGCTGCTTGCCAACGTGGCGCTGAAGGTCGCCGTCGTCGCCGCTCCGGACGGCACCTACCCCGCGGTGCCCGTGCGGCTCCTCAAGGAAGGCGACAGCCTGGAGGGGCGCTGGGTCGTGGGCGTGGTGCCCGGCGCCCGGAACCGTCCCGCGAAGCCGGAGGCCGCCCAGGCCACGCGCGCGCCGGCCCCCTTCTATGACGTCCCCCTCGCCCTGCCCCCCGGCAGTCCCCTGTTCGACTCGGATGGACGGGTGGTGGCGGTGGTGGTGCAGCGCACCCGACGCGGCTGCAGGGTGCTCCCCCTGGGCGAGGTGAAGCTCACCCTCGCCTCCTCGAACGAGCCATGAATCAGACGGTGGCGACTCCCTGGCGTCCCAACGCCGTGCAGGAAGCCGTGGGCCTGTGGGCCCTGGGCTTCGCGGGCATCATCGCCGCGTTCCTCATCTTCGGCGGCACCAGCGTCCCCAAGCTCGTGGCGACAGTGGGCTTCCTCTACCTGCCGCTCGTCCCCATGCGCTGGCGCGACGAGGACTACCGCGACTACGGCCTGTCCCTGCGCGCCTGGCGCGAGGACGTGCGCCTGTTCCTCGTGCTCTCCGCCGTGGTGGGCCCGCTCTTCTTCCTGGCCTTCGCCGGCTTCGCGGAGCTCCTGCCGCACCTGCCGGAGACGCTCGCGCGATACCTCACGCCGCTGGGAGGCGAGGTCCACTTCCGCCTCCGGCTGCCGCCGCGCTTCGGGGAGTGGGTGGTGGATCAGCTCTTCGTCGTGGCCCTGCCCGAGGAGTTCTTCTACCGGGGCTTCGTCCAGACGCGCCTGCGGGACGCCTGGCCCCAGGGCCGCAAGTTCCTGGGCGCCCGGCTGGGGCCCGCCTTCTGGGTGACGGCGGTGCTCTTCGCCCTGGGGCACCTGGCCATCTTCCAGGCGTGGCGCCTGTCCGTGTTCTTCCCCGCCCTGCTGTTCGGCTGGATGCGCGAGCGCACCGGCACCGTCGTGGGCGCCGCGCTGTTCCACGCGGCCTGCAACCTCTTCATCCGAGTGCTAGAGGTGTCGTTCTTCGGCGGGCCCTGACGGAGCCTCGCCTGGAGCCGTCATGTCTTCGTTGGACCCCGCCACGAGCGCCTCGCTCGACGCCCGCTGTGCCCTCCACCCCGACACCGTGGCCACCGCCGCGTGTCAGCGCTGTGGCACCTTCGCGTGCCACCTCTGCCTGCAGTGGGCGCGCGACGGGCGGCGCTACTGCGGCGCCTGCGCGGAGAGGGCCCTTCCACCTCTAGCCTCCCGGGAAGACCGCTTCCTCGCCAACCTGGTGGACTCCTTCGTCGTCTTCGTCCCCTTCATCGCGGGACTCGTCATGTTGGCGCTCACCAGCGAGCCGACGGACGAGGAGTTCGTCTCGTTCGGCTTCGTGCTGTTCGGACTCCTCGGCTCGCTCGTGCTGTGCCTCGTGCAGCTCTACCTCTCCGGGCAGAACGGACAGAGCCTGGGCAAGCGCTGGCGCCACATCCGCGTGGTGAGGATGGACGGAAGCCATGTTTCACTCGCGCGAATCATCTTCTTGCGCAACCTGCTCCCCAGCTTCCTGAACCAGGTGCTGTGCGTGTTTGGCCTTGCCGACGCCATCTGCATCTTCCGGGACGACCGGCGCTGCATCCACGACTACCTGGCGGACACCCAGGTCATCCAGGTCCCCGAGCACGAGCGCGGCGGCACCCCGTCCTACCGGGGTTGATTCCACCCCAGCTCCCGGGAAACCCGTTATTCCCTTCCCCTGGGCGGGTGGAAAAATGCCGGGATAATTCACCGATAATTCTCGTCCGCTGCGACAGGAGTCACCCTGGACTCCAGTAAAGGTCCTGCCCGAATTCCACCCTCAGAAGAATGAGACATACGTCCAGTCTCACAAAAGGGCCGGAATCACTGAAACACTGGCAAAAATAAGCGGAGAAAGCGGGGATGGCGCGTCGCAGCACGCAGATCCGAAACTCCATGTGACGTCAGCGCGACAATCTTCACATCCCCCGCTGTCAATGAGCTTCGAATGACCATCCGTCGAGTCGACACCAAGCCTGTCAGCGTCCGTCCCGCAACCACCGAGACCCAGCCGAAGAACACGGCGAAGGCCGCCACCCCGCTGACCACCAAGGACGGCTTCGGCCCCTCGGCGCGTCCCACGGAGCTGGCGCGTGCGGAGAAGACGCTGACCCAGGCCCCCGCTGGTCCTGGCCGGATTGCGCTGACCAGCCCCGAGGCGCAGCAGGCCGTGCAGGCCTCGCTGAACCACATCAACCCGCTGAAGGGCGCGCAGACGCTGCTGCCCCAGCCCACCACGTTCGTTCCCGCCAACGTCGAGCGCGACGCGCTCGGCATGACGCACGTCCGCCTGGACCGCGTTCACGAGGGCGTGAAGGTCTTCGGTGAGCAGATCATCTCCCACCTGAACAAGGACGGCCAGGTGACGGGCGTCACTGGCGAGCAGTCCACGGTGCCGGCCGGCCTGGGCCGCGAGCTGCCCAAGCTGAACACGCAGTCCGCCATCGACATCGCGCGCAAGGAGTTCGGCCTCAAGCCGGACAAGCAGCCGAACGCCGAGCGGGTCATCTACCAGGACAAGGCCGGCCAGTACCACTCCGCGTACCGCGTGCAGATGCAGGCGATCGAAGGCCAGGACCGCCCCCAGAAGATGAACTACCTGGTGGATGCGAACACCGGGAAGATCTTCGAGTCCTTCAACGAGATTGGCGGGTTCTACGGCTCGAACCGCGCGGCCCCCAAGGGCGCGGCGGCTCCGGAGCCCATCACCGCGACGTCCACCACGAAGGCGGAGATCGTCGACCAGGGCACCGTCACGTCGAAGCTCGCCTTCGACAAGGACGTGACCATCGACAAGCTGAAGCTGGACCTGGACATCGCCCACACGTTCAAGGGCGACCTGAAGGTCACGCTGACCAGCCCCTCCGGCACGAGCGCCGTGGTGCACGACCGCAAGGGCGGGAGCACGGACGACGTGAAGGGCTCGTTCGACCTGAGCGCGTTCGCCGGTGAGAGCGCCAAGGGCGAGTGGACGCTGACCGTCGAGGACAAGGCCCGGCTGGACAAGGGCACGCTGAACGGCTGGGGCGTGAGCGTCACCCCGACGGAGACCAAGCCCCCCGTCGAGGAGCCGCCCACGAACAAGACGGTGGACGACACGTCGCTGTACAGCGGCAAGGTGGCCCTGGAGACCACGAAGGGCGCGGATGGCAAGTACACGCTCGAGGACAGCACGCGCGGCAAGGGCGTGAACACCTACGACGCGATGAACAAGACGACGGCGTCGGGCAAGACGCAGATGACCGACGACAACAACGTCTGGGGCGAGGCCTCCGACGGTCCGCGCACCAAGGCGGCCGTGGACGCGCACTACGGCGCCGCGATGACCTACGACTTCTACAAGGACGTCCTGGGCCGCGACTCCATCGACGGCGCGGGTGAGGCGCTCAACTCCTTCGTCCACGTGCGCACCAACTACGTCAACGCGTTCTGGGACGGCACGAAGATGAGCTACGGCGACGGCGACGGCAAGACGTCCGGCCCGCTCACCGCGCTGGACATCGCCGGCCACGAAATCACCCACGGCCTGACGGAGCGCACCGCCGGCCTCATCTACCGCAACGAGTCCGGTGGTCTGAACGAGGCGTTCAGCGACATCATGGGCGCGGGCGTGGAGTGGTACGCGTCCACGAAGAACCCGGACGTGAAGTTCAACTGGACGGTGGGCGAGACGGCCTGGACGCCGACGAACGGCTCCAACGAGGACGGCCTCCGTTACATGAACGACCCGAAGAAGGACGGGTACTCCATCGACAACTACAAGGACTACCCGAAGCAGACGGAAGTCCACGGCTCCAGCGGCATCGCCAACAACGCCTTCTACCTGCTGGCGAACGGCGGCACGAACAGCACGTCCAAGCTCGAGGTGAAGGACGGCATCGGCATGGACAAGGGCCTGAAGATCTACTACCGCGCCCTGGCCCACTACATGACGCCGAACACCACGTTCGCCCAGGCCCGCGCCGCGACCATCACCGCGGCCACGGACCTGTACGGCGCGGACTCCGCCGAGGTGGCGAAGGTCAAGGAGAGCTGGACCGCCGTCGGCGTGAACTAACGCTGATGGCGGGGCCGAGGGCGGGGACCGAACTCCTCGCCCTCCGGATCCAGCCGCCACGACTGTGATTGCAGTCCCGAGGCCTGGGAACTCACGCCAGCCCACTGGCGCAAGAGCTCCCGGGCCTCGTCGCGTTCGGCCTCCGGCAGCTGCGATATCCGCGCGCCGTGATTGCCCCCCGCCACCGTGTAGAGCACGGCCTCGCGAGCGTTGCCCAGTTCGACCGCGGCCGCGGTCCACGGGTCATGGCCGCCGTAGATGAACATCAGCCGCTCGCCTTCCGTGGCGACCCAGCGCTGGATGTCCGGCATCGCCTCCGGACGGAAGACGGTGCTCACCCCGCTCGGGACGTACTGCGCCGGCACGTCGGTGCCCGGGTACTGGAGCACGTCCGCCAGGTGGTTCTCGAAGGGACTGGGGAAGCCCAGCTCCACCGCGGCCTGGTAGTGATACGGGCCGTAGTCCTCCACGTCCGCGTCGGAGAAGAAGTCGAGCCCCATGCGCCCGTCCAGTTCGTCCATGAGCGCGGCGTCGCTGGCGGAGGGCTCGGGCACGGTGCCGCAGCGGGAGAGGCCGTCGTACTGCCAGAAGTAGAAATAGTGCTCGATGACGGCATGCTCGAAGGCGCGCTCCCGGCCGAGGTGCTCGAAGGTGAGGCCGCGCTGGAGGGCCCGCGCATCCATCAGCGGCAGCAGGGCCGCGCGCCGCGACAGGGCCGCGCGCTGGAAGGCCTTCAGCCGCTCGCGGCAGGACGCCTCGCTTACGGCCTCCTGGAAGGTGATGAACCGCTCATCGTCGAAGCGGGCCAGGGGCGCCACGTAGGCCACCGTCGCGTCCACGTCCTGGGGATGGAAGCGGCGGAAGAACACCATCGTCTCGCCGCCCTTGCTCGCGCCCGTGGAGAGCCAGCGGGTGGGATACAGCGGCTTGAAGGCCTCGACGATGCGGTGGAAGTCGTCCGCGGACTGCCGGATGGTGAGCTGGCTCCAGTCGGTGGGTACGGGGCGGCTTGGGCCGAAGTAGCGGTGCTCCACGGAGAGCTGGTTGGCGCCGAGCATCTGGGTGGGCTCGCGACGCGAAGGCTCCGTGGAGACGAAGTAGCCGCCCGAGTAGAGCACCATGGGGCTCGCGCTCGAGACGTGCAGGAGCGTCAGGCGCTGCCGGAAGCGCTGGCCGTCCGGACGCGCATGGTCCACCGGCTGCTCGAACTCCATGACGAAGAAGCGATGGCCCGGCAGTTGCGCCCCCGCCGGCTCCTCGCGCACCGTGAGGCCCGGAATGGCGGCCAGCCGCGCGAGGAGGTCCTCCTCCGTCGGCGGAGACTCCCCGTCGTCACAGGCCGTCAGGAGGTACAGCAGCAGCACGCAGGCGAGACGCCCGCGACGCGAGAGGGGCTCGGCGAAAGACATGGCGCTCCCGTTCCGGCCGGGCACCACCGCCTGCGACATGCGAGCACGGCAGCCCGGCGTGTGGCGGCGAGGCTACTCCGATTCGCGCGACATCTCTGACCGGTCCCGGCGCGCGCGCCCAGGGCGCCCAGGACTCGACGCTGGCGAGCCCGGTGCGCGGGGCTCGGGCCCAGGGCACCGCGGACTCGGCGCTGGTGAGCCCGGTGCGCGGGGCTCGCGCTCAGGGCGCCGAGGACTCGGCGCTGGTGACCACCGAGGCGACCGGGCGCCGGTCATCCTGTGGCACCCCGTCCATCAACAACATCATCGTGTGCGCGCTCACGTGACGCAGCGCCTTCGCGGCGGCGTACTCAGGAGAGGACCACCACGCGCGCGCCTGCTCGACGGAGGGGAACTCCAGCAGGACGAAGCGCGGCGGCTGCCACGAGCCCTCGAGCGCCTCGGTCGCCCCACCCCGGACCAGGTAGCGGCCTCCGTAGTGGGCGATGGAGGGCGGCGCGAGCTGTTTGTAGCGCTCGTAGGTCTGCACGTCATGCACCGAGACTTCGACGACGACGTAGGCAGGCATGGGCGCTCCTGACGTGGCTCAGAACACGAAGGGGAAGCGCACGGGGCCTCCCTGCTCCTGGTGCTTGGGGAAGACCCAGGCGCCGACCTTGGCCTCGATGCAGCGCGCGAACGGCGTGCCTCGCAGCGAGCCCGTCTCGGTCACGACCTCGGACACCTCTCCGCTCGGGAGGATGGACCAGCGCACCACCACGCGAGCCCCCGCGTCCACCGGGCGCGGCTTCACGTCGGCGCACGCCGTGACTTCGCCCTTGTTGGCGAGCACCACCTCGAACACATCCGACTGCGCCAGCGACACGCGCGGATTCTGGATGGGCGCCACGGGCGGGATGTAGACGGACGGCGCCTCGTCGCGCGAACGCGAGCCCGCCGCGGGCCCCGACAGCTCCCGCGCGAAGTCCTCGTCGAGCCCCAGGTCGTCATCCGAGCCCGCCGGCGCGGGAACGGCGCGCGCGGGCTCCACCGCGGGCACGGGCGGCGGCGCCACGGGCCGCGCTCCGGAAGCGAGCTTGACCTCGGGCACGCGAGGCGACACAGCGCCGACACCTGGCGCGGCCTCGACGTCCCGCTCCTGGCTGGACGAAGCCGCGCTCGCCCTCACGGACGTCGCGAGCCCTCCGCCCGCCACGGCCAGCACCGGCACCGCGCCACCCCGCTCCACGGCGGCGACGCCCGCGAGCGAAGGACGGGCCTGGGCGACCACCGGCGGCGTCGGCAGGAGCGGGGCCGCCGTCACCGCCACGGGAGCGACGGCGCCCCCCAGCGGCGCGGGAGTCGCGGCCACGGCCTCGGCGGGCACTGGCGCGGCGACCACGGCTTCGACAGGCGGCGTGCTCACCACGGCCACGACGGGCGCGGCCACGACTTCCGTCGGTGCGGGCTTGAACAGCTCCGCGACATTCATCCGGGCGAGCAGCGCCGAGGCGCCATCCCAGCGTCCGAACAATCCCATCACGAGCGCGACAGTCACTCCGCCCGCGACACCACCGGCCAACGTGAACCACCAGCCGCCCACGCGAGTGCGGGCCTCCACCTGCTCGGAGACCTCGCTGACGTCCGCGAGCACCGCATGCTTTCCCACGACGTCCGCGGGCGCACTGGACGCAGCCCGAGGGGAGGCCTCGACGGCCCATGCGGGGATGCCCGAGGACTCCGCTGCGGTCGCCGCCATGCTCGCGGGCAGTTCGGGCCCCTCGGCGAAGGCGGCCGACAGGGCTTCGTCCACGGCGGCGCTGAGCTCCAACGCCAGGGGGAGCGGCGACAGCGATTGGATCAGCTCCGGAACCTGTCCCACCGGCTGCCACGCCTCGAAGCCCACGCGCCAGCACAGCGAGTCAGGCCCCAGTTCGCCGCGCTCCCAGGGCGCCTTGAGGGCCTCCGCGTCGAAGGGCCCCACGGGCTTGGCGCCCAGCACGATGAACCAGGCGTGCTTCTCGGTGGGGACCGGCGTCGGCGCGGGCTCCTCTTCCACCACGGACGACACGAGCGAGCGACGCACGCCCTTGTGCAGCCGCTCTCCATGCACGTCGCCGCGAGCGCGTGACGCCGCCTTCGGCACCCGTGGGTTCTTGTCCGTGCGCAGCTTGCTGACGAAGACGTCCAGCTCCGCCTCGGACACGCCACCGAACACGGGGGTGCCTCCGCCTTCAGGCTCCGTCGTGCCCCCCGGAACGTCCTCCGGCAGGCCCTTTCCTTCCCGTGAGTCGCCGACCATTCGCCAGCTCCTTGATTCCGCCCCCGCCCAGGCTCCGTGTGAATCCCTCAATGGAATGCCGATGGGCGATTTCGTCAACGGAGAGTCTCTGCGCGAAGGTGGCCAGGATCCACACTCAATGAGGATTCCAGATGGAATTCTCCATCCTCATTCCGGATAAATCGGCACACCTCCTCACATGGACGCACGAATGCGGTGAAATGCCTTCAACCGCGCCTGGGTCAGAGTCGCTCTATTCCTTCAGGGCGGCGGTGAACTGCATCAGCGTCTTCTTCGCGTCCCCCAGCACCATCATTGTGTTGGAGCGGACGAAGAGCTCGTTCTCGATGCCGGCGAAGCCCGGGTTGAGCGAGCGCTTGAGCACCACGCACGTCTTCGCCATGTCCGCGGAGAGGATGGGCATGCCGTAGATGGGGCTGCTCTGGTTGGAGCGCGCCGCTGGATTGACGACGTCATTGGCGCCCACCACCAGCGCGACGTCCGTGGCGGTGAAGTCGTCGTTGATGACGTCCAAATCATACAGGTGGTCATACGGGACGTTGGCCTCCGCCAGCAGCACGTTCATGTGCCCCGGCATCCGTCCGGCCACCGGGTGGATGGCGTAGCGCACGTCGCAGCCGTTGGCCTGGAGGATGTTGGCCAGGTCCCGCACCGCGTGCTGCGCCTGCGACACGGCCATGCCGTAGCCCGGGACGACGATGACGGAGCGGGCCGCGCGCAGCACCTCGGCGGCCTCCTCCACGCTCCCCACGTTGGGAGCGGGCCCCGACGGCGCCGCGCCCTCCGTGACGGCCTTGGCCTCCGGCGCCGCGCCGAACGCACCGAAGAGCACGTTGGCGAACGAGCGGTTCATCGCCTTGGACATCATCATGCCCAAGAGGAAGCCGGAGAAGCCGTCCAGCGCGCCGCAGATGATGAGGACGTTGTTGCCCAGCGCGAAGCCCGTGGCCGCCGCCGCCAGGCCCGCATAGGAGTTGAGCAGACAGATGACCACGGGCATGTCCGCGCCGCCGATGGGCAGCACCAGCAACACGCCAAGCAGCACGCCCAGCGTCGCGACGGAGTAGAAGGCCCACGACGCGTCGGGTGAATAGACGAGCAGGCCAATCAACCCCAGCGTGCCGACAATCATCAGCATGTTGGAGATGTTCTGCCCCGGGTACGTGACGGGCCGGCCGGTGATGAAGCCCTGGAGCTTGCCGAAGGCCATGATGCTGCCGGTGAAGGTCAGCGCGCCGAGCGCCACCTCCAGGCCCGTGGCGGTGATTTGCAGCGTGCTCATGTTGGGGCCGCCGTGCTGCAGGTACTCGACGACGCCGACGAGCCCCACCGCCAGGCCACCGAAGGCATGCGAGAGCGCGATGCGCTCGGGCATCTTCGTCATGGGAATCCACAAGCCCATGCCCGTGCCCACCGCGGAGCCGATGAGCAGCGCCACGACAATCCACTCCCACCGCACGATGACCTGCGTCACGCCCACGCCGTACAGCAGCGTGCCGGCGACGGCGGCCACCATGCCAATCTCCGCCAGCAGCACACCCCGCCGGGCCGTCTGCGCGTCGCCCAGGTCCTTCAGGCCGAGCACGAAGAGGATGGAGGCGCCCAGGTACAGCAGTTGGACGAACGTCTCCGTGAGGGACAGGGTCATCGCGCGCCGCCCTTCTTCTTGAACATCCGAAGCATGCGGTCGGTGATGAGGAAGCCGCCCACGACGTTGATGGTGGCGGCCAGCACCGCCACCGCGCCGAGCATCGTGGACACCGTCCCGTAGTGCCCACCCGCCGCGAGCAGCGAGCCCACCAGGGAGATGCCGGAGATGGCGTTGGTGAAGGCCATCAGCGGCGTGTGCAGGAGGTGCGGCACCTTGGAGATGACCTGGTAGCCCGTGAAGGCCGCCAGGAAGAAGACGTAGAGGCCGAAAATGAGCGTCAGCGACATGTCAGCCCTCTCTCCTGGCCAGGTCCGCCATGGCCATGTCCGCGACGGCCGGGTGCACCACATCCCCGCCCCGGGTGATGAGCATCCCCTTCACGATTTCATCCGCGACATCCAGCTTGAGCACGCCGTCCTTGTCGGTGACGTGCGCGAGCAGCTTCTCCATGTTGCGCGAGTACATGGAGCTGGCATGCACCGACACCTGGCTGGGCAGGTTGCGCTCGCCGATGACAGTGACGCCCGTCTCCGTGCGGTAGCGCTCCCCCGCGCGCGTCAGCTCACAGTTGCCGCCCTGCTCCGCCGCGATGTCCACCACCACCGAGCCGCTCTTCATCCGCCGCACCATGTCCGCGGGCAGGAGCACCGGCGCGCGCCGCCCCGGCACCAGCGCCGTGGTGATGACGACGTCCGACTTCGCCACGTGCGTCGCCAGCACCTCCGCCTGCTTGCGCTTCGCCTCCTCGCCCAGCTCCTTCGCGTAGCCGCCGGAGCCCGCCGCGTCCGCGATGTCGATGTTGACGAAGCGCGCGCCCAGGCTCTCCACCTGCTCCTTCACCACCTTGCGCACGTCATACGCCTCCACCACCGCGCCCAGCCGTCGCGCCGTGGCGATGGCCTGGAGGCCCGCCACACCCGCCCCCAGCACCAGCACCTTCGCGGGAGGGATGGTGCCCGCCGCCGTCATCAACATGGGGAACAGCCGGGGCAGCGCCTCCGCCGCCAGCAACACCGCGCGATAGCCGGCAATCGTCGCCTGCGAGCTGAGCACATCCATCATCTGCGCCAGCGTCGTGCGCGGAATCATGTCCGTGGCCAGCAGCGTCACCCGCCGCTTCGCCAGCTCGCGCGCCAGCGCCGGATTCGCCAGCGGATACGCCAGGCTCACCAGCACCGAGTCCGCCTTGAGCCGGCCCAGCTCCGTCTCATCCGGCGGCTGAATCTTGAGCAGCAGGTCCGCGGCGGCGTAGAGGGCCTCGACGCTCGACTCGACGCGGGCACCCGCGGCCCGCAGCTCGTCGTCGGAACACTCCGCGCCCTGGCCCGCACCGCTTTCGACCACCACTTCGTGCTTCTTGCCGACGAGGCGTTTCACGCTCTCCGCCACGAGCGCGATCCGCCTTTCGCCCGGCACCGTTTCACGGGGAATGGCGATGATCATGCGGGCCAGCATAGGCCCATCCCCTCCACCCAATTCAATCCCAGCCAACGAAAGCCTTTGCAATCCATGTCAAGCACACCCGCGTCATGAGTGTTGACCGTGCAAGTGATTGGCGTCGACGTAGTGGTTTCCACCGAGCCCGGCGCCTGGAGCGTTTGAGCCCGAAGCCTGGAGCCCCGACATCGTCCCACCCGGCCGGCCCGCGAGCGTCCGGGCTCCTACCGGCCCGACTCTTGCTGTCGGAGGCGGACGCACCCGTCCCCCCGTCGGATAGACTCCGCGAGAGAAAGCCACCATGCCCTTCGACCTCCGGGAAATCCTCCGCCCCACCGACGCCGCCTCCGACGGGGCGCTCCCCACCTGGCTGCGGGAGAGCTGGAGTGACTCCGAGGGCTTCATCGCCGCGCTCGCCACCCACCACGCGGGACGCGGCGGCCCCGCGCCGAAGAGCCGCCCGGGCCAGCACCATGACTTCTTCCATGACCTGGTCGTCCGCCACGCCGACTCCACCGCACCCGCCTTCCGCGCCTGGGACGCCACGCGAGGCTGGCAGGCCCTGGGCTACCGCGAGCTGGGCGAGCGTGCATCCCGCCGCGCCACCGAGTGGGCCGCCCAGGGCGTCAAGCCGGGCGCGAAGGTCGCCCTCGTCCATCCGCTGGGGCAGGAGCTGCTCGTCTCGCTCATGGCCTCGCTGAAGCTGGGCGCGTGCATCAGCGTCCTGCCCCCCACCGGCCCCCTCTTCCTGTCGCGCAGGCTCGCCAAGCTGGAGCCCCAGCACATCTCCGCGGAGGCCCATCAGGCGCCGCTCATCAAGGGCTTCGAGAAGCTCCTGCTGCGCTCCAAGGGAGACGCGGCGCCCTCCTTCGCCTCGCACACGTACCGCCCCGCCGATACGGTGGCCCTGCTCTTCTCGCCGCGCGTCGACCCGCCGGACACCCCCGTGCCCCTCAGCGCCGAGCGCGCGTGGACCGGGGCGCTGTGCGACGGCCTGCTCGCCTTCGGCCTGGCCTCGGGCGACGTGCTCGCCGCGCCGGGCCTCCACTTCCTCCAGCACCAGCCCGCGCTCCTCTTCGCCTCGCTGCTGCGGGGCGCCACCTTCGTCCATCTGGAGCCCGCGGACCTGGAGCGCACCCCTGGCCTGCTCCTCGAGCATCCTCCGCGAGCGCTCGGCGTCTCTCCCGCGCTCCGGGACGTGCTGACCCGCGTCCGCGCCGGGCCGCTCAAGGGCGTGGGGCACTGGTTCCGCTCCGTCGATGCCCTCCATGACTGGGAGGCCTGGCGGGAGTGGGTGCGACAGTCGGAGCTGACCAAGGTGCCCCACTCGCTGGTGCTCATCGACGCCTCGGAGGGCGGCGTGGTGCTCGCGTCGCCCCGCCGCGTCGGAGAGCTGAACGCGGCCATCGCCCCCGCGCCGGGACGCGCCTGGACGCTGAAGGACCTCAACCTGAGCGGGCAGGAGGCCGCGGGCGACGTGGGCGTCTTCACCGCGCTGCCGGACAAGGACCGGCCCCCGGGCCACGTCATCCTCACGCGCCAGCGCGAGCAATTCCTGTATGCGGGAACGCGCGACGTGCGCCGCGACGGCCGCATCTACGCCGCGGCCGAGGTCGTGGAGGCGCTCGCCGACCTGCCCTTCTGCCAGGGAGCCTGCGTCAGCACCGCCGCGTCGGGTGGCAGTGTGCAGCACACACCTCACGTCCTGCTCGTCTTCACTGGCGCCGAGGACGCGGAGCGCTTCACGCAGGAGGCGGGCAACCGTCGCCTGGAGATACGCCGCCGGCTGGAGCTGCGCCTGGGCGCCGAGCACCTCCCGGACCGCATCGAGCTGTTCCCGCTCCTTCCCCATAGGACGAAGGACGGACAGCTCAATGAGGACTGGTGCCGCTCCCAGTACCTCACCGGCGCGCTCCACCAGAAGTCCTCGGACCCCGTGTTCCAGGCCCTCACCGCGCTGAGGGGCCGTGCTCGCGAGAGCGTCCGGGGCCCCGGCGACGACGAGCGCTCCCGCTAGCGCGCGTACGCGCCGGACGCGCCCGCGTTCCCTGGCGACGCGTCCTGGCCGACCCGGCCCCCCTTCCTCCTCCCGCTCCAGGGGGAAGCGGGTGGAATCGAACGCTGGCACGCGCCGCGCAATGGCGTGACTCCGCGTCAGACGTTCCATCCCGGAACCCACGACGCACGAGGTGCTCGCATGGGAGCCCAGGTCGTCATGGGAGCGATGCTGCAGTGCAGTTTCGGCGTCGCCCCGTCGTCGCTGGTCGTGCTGCCCACCAACAAGGTGGTCGGCCCGACGCCCGCGGCGAACGTCCTCGACAACAAGCCCCTGGTGAACATCCTCCCGTTCGGGATGTGCCAGTCGCTGGCCAACCCCATGGTGGCCGCGGCCACGGCGGCGGCGCTCGGTGTCCTCACCCCCATGCCCTGCATCCCCGCCACCGCGGCGCCGTGGGTGCCCGGCTGCCCCAAGCTGATGCTCGGCAACGCGCCCGCGCTGGAGAGCAACTCCAAGCTGATGTGCTCGTACGGCGGCGTCATCCAGGTCGTCTCCCCCGGACAGATGAAGGTCATCGATGGCTGACGCGGCCCTCAACCTGGCGCCCTTCGACGGCACCTTCCTGGAGACGCCCCTGGAGGGTGAGCCTCCCCGCGCGGCGACCGCCGACGAGCCCGACACCCGCGTGGAGGCCGTCACGGAGGCCGTCGCCAGCGGCGACTACGCCACCGCGGCTCGCGGCGCGGAGGCCCTGCTGCGCGAGGGACAGCGCGACACGCGGCTCGTCGGCGCCTACCTCTTCGGGGCGTTCCAGGAGCAGGGCCTGCTGGCGATGCCGGGGCTCTTCCGCTCCATCCTCCTGGTCCTCACCACCAGCCGTGCCGCGTTCGGCCCGGTGGCCAAGCGCGACATCTTCCTGGAGAGCGGGCTGCGTTGGCTGCTCCGGTCGATGAACAAGCACCTGGCGCACAACGAGAAGAAGCAGGAGGCCACGTGGCGGCGCTGGTGCGAGGCCGACAACCGCGCGCCCATCGAAGAAGCCCTGGCGCTCTCCGAGCCCATCCTCGCCGAGCTGCCCTCCCTCCCCAAGAACGGCTGCGAGGAGCCGATGCGCAACCTCAGCCTCTGGCTGAGGCGGCACCTGGAGTTCCTCCCCGCGCCCGCGCCGCCCGCGCTCGCGCTCGCACCCCAGCCGGGCGCCGAGCCTGAGCCCGCGCCCTCTCGCGCCGACGCGCCCGCACAGAAGGCCGCGCCCCGCGCCGAGCCAGCCGCGCCCGCAAGGCCCGCCGGGCCCACCGTGCCCGTCGCCCCGCCGCTCGCGCTGCTGCTGCGCAAGCTGGAGGCGTTCGACGCGCTGCTCGCGCAAGGCGAGATGACCAAGGCGGGCGTGATTGCCGCGGACGTGCTGGCCACCGTGGAGCGGTTCGACCCGCGCGTGTACCTGCCCTCGCTCTTCACCCGCTTCTACGCCGGCCTGAGCGGACACGCGCGCGGCTTGGAGCCATTCCTGCAAGAGGCCGACTCGCTGCCCATGCGCGCGCTGGAGCAGCTCTACCGGGTGGACCTGGACGCGTTCCTCGGCCAGCCCCCGCTGAACTCCGGAGAGGAGGACTGACGCCATGCACGACATCACGCCCACCTCCTCCACCCCGGCCCTCGGAGCGCCCTCCATCGAAGCGCGCATCAGCGAGCGCGCCCACGAGTTCGACATCCCCGCGCTGCTGGAGCTGCTCTCCAAGGAGGGCTACGGCCCGGATGACCTGGAGCTGCGCAGCCACCGCGGCACCGTCCACGCCCCCCAGCTCATCCACTCCGTGGAGTTCGTCCGCAACCCGCGCCGCGCCATCATCACCGTCAACCTGGGTCTGCTCAGCGTCCAGTCGCCCCTGCCCTCCTTCTTCCTCAAGGCGATGGAGTCGCTGGACCACGACACGATGGAGAGCTTCCTCGGTTACTTCGACCACCTGCTCCTGCGCGCGCGCTTCGCCGGCCTCTTCCCGGAGCGCGACAGCTCGCTCCTGCCGGGCTGGGAGGGCTCCGCCGCGCACCGCCTGCGCCTGCTTCGCCCCGCCTGCCCCTCCACGCTGCACTGGCTGTTCGCCCACGCGTACCCGGAGGCGGAGGTCCGCGTGCGTCGCGCCACCCGCCGCCAGCGCATCGACACGCGCGGAATCCAGCTGGGCGGCGCGGCCCTGGGCGACGGCACCTCCATGGGCGGCTTCGCCACCGTGCCCACCGGCGGCCTGGAGGCCTGGCTGCACATGAGCGAGTCCTTCAGTGGCACCGGCACTGCATGGGCCATTGAAGCGCGACGCCGGCTGCGCTCGCGCGTGTTGCCCCACCTCATCGATACACCGGTGTTCCTCACCGTGGTGCTGGTCATCAAAGACCAGCACGGCCACGCCCGCGTCGAGGACACCAGTCACCTGGGCTACGAGCCCATCATCGGCGGACCCGAGCAGTCGCGTCAGGTGGTCCTGTTCTCCGGTGACACCACGCCGACCTCACCGCCTCCGCAGTGACGCAGGACCCCGGCGCGTCCCGCCGGGTCGCAGAAAGGCCTTCCACCCGAGGGAGTAACGTAGCCATGTCAATCCAGGAACAACTGCCCAAGTCGCGCATCACGCTCACGTACCGGACCACCATCAATGGCGAGCAGGAGGCGGTCGACCTGCCGCTGCGCATGCTGATGCTGGGAGACTTCTCGCTCGGCTCCTCCGAGGACCGGAAGGTGGACCTCGACGCGCGCAAGCTGCGCTCGGTCAACGGACGCAACCTGAACGAGCTGATGGCGGACATGAAGATGTCCGTGAACTTCCAGGTGCCCAACCGCATCAACCCGGACGTGGAAGCCGACCTCAACGTCGAGCTGCCCATCACCAAGATGAAGTCGTTCCACCCGGACGAAATCGTCAACCACGTCCCCAAGCTCAAGGCGCTGCAGCTGCTCAAGAAGCTGCTGTTGGAGATGCAGTCCAGCATCGACAACCAGAAGGCGCTGCGCAACATGGTCTACGAGCTGTTCTCCAACAAGGAGGCCCTCAAGGCCGTCCTCGCGGAGCTCAAGGACTACGAGTCGCTGAAGCTGCCCAAGGCGATTCCCGCGAACGCCTCGCCCGCCACCACCGGCGCCGCGGCGACCACCGCGACCGCGACCGCGCCGGCCACCGTCCCCGCGAACGCCACCGTGACCTCGTAATCCCGCTCACGTCCACACCATTTCCACAAAGGTAACCGTCATGGCTGAAACCTCTATTCTGCCCGGGTTGTTCAAGAGCGTGCGGCTGGAGCGTCCCGTGGACGCCAAGCCGATGATCTCCGAGAAGTTCGTCCCCGCTCTCGATGAGAAGGAAGTCACCATCGAGGCGCGCTTCATGTCCTCGCTCGCCGCGCTCGTGCAGAACGTGCCGCCGGCGACGACGGACTCGGGCGACGCGCTGCGCTTCGACAAGGGCCAGGTGCTGGCCGTCGTCGACCGCATCGACGCGATGATCAACGACCAGATGAACGAAATCCTCCACCACGAGCGCTTCCAGAAGATGGAGTCGGCGTGGCGGGGCCTGGAGGACCTGGTCTCCAACACCAACTTCAAGGCGAACGTCGCCATCGACCTGCTGGACGCCGCGCAGGACGAGCTGGGTCAGGACTTCGAGAACAACTCCGCGGACGTGTTCGCCGGGTCGCTGTTCAACAAGGTCTACATCCAGGAGTACGACCAGTACGGCGGCCAGCCCTTCGGCGCCATGATTGGCCTGTACGAGTTCTCCTCCACGCCGGGCGACATCAAGTGGCTGACGCAGATGGGCAAGGTGGCCAACGCGTCGCACTGCCCCTTCATCGCCGCGGTCAGCCCCAAGTTCTTCGGCTGCGACAAGGTCGAGGAGATGGAGGCCATCAAGGACCTGGAGGGCGCGCTCGCCCACCCGCGCTACGGCAAGTGGAACGAGCTGCGCAACAGCGAGGAGGCCGCGTACCTGGGCCTGACGTTCCCCCGCTACGTGCTGCGCCTGCCCTGGCATCCGGACAAGAACCCCTGCGACGACCTCCACTTCACGGAGGATTCGCAGGGTGACTCCAACAAGTACCTCTGGGGCAACTCGTCCATCCTCTTCGCCCGCAACATGGTGAAGGCGTTCGAGAACTCCGGCTGGTGCCAGTCCATCCGCGGCCCCAAGGGCGGCGGTCTGCTCACCGGACTTCCGGTGGACACGTTCTTCCTGCGTGGCCAGGAGGAGCTCAAGGCGCCCGTGGAGATCGCCATCCCGGACTTCCGCGAGTTCGAGTTCGCGCGGTGCGGCTTCATGCCGCTCGTGTACAAGAAGGGCTCCAGCGAGGCGACGTTCTTCAGCACCCAGTCCGCGAAGGTCGCCAAGCGCTTCAAGGACCCGAAGGACTCCGAGAACTCGCAGCTCGTCACCAACCTGGCCTACACGTTCTCCATCACCCGCCTGGCGCACTACGTGAAGTGCATCATGCGCGACAACATCGGCAGCACCGCCGATGCGCCCTACATCCAGCGTCAGCTCGACGCGTGGCTGGCGGGCTACGTCACGACGGTGGCCAGCCCGGATGACCTCACGGTCCGCCGGTTCCCGTTCAAGGCCACCAGCGTGGTGGTGGAGCAGCGCACTGGGGAAATCGGCTGGTACGACTGCAAGGTCGCCGTCCTGCCGCACATCCAGTTCGAAGGCCTCAACGTGGAGCTGATGCTCGAGTCCCGGCTCGGCTAGTTCCGCTTCGCTGTACTCAAACCCCCAACCATTCAGGAGTGAGTCATGCCTCAGTTCGCACGTGACCTGGACGTCTATCAGGGCTTCAACTTCAAGAAGGACAAGCAGACCCCCGTGGGCTTCATCACCTCCATCACCGTGGGCGGCATCGCGCTGGCGGCGGACCAGGAGACCATCTACGACCCGGAGCAGCCGGACAAGACGCTGGCCACCAAGTGCGTGGGCGTGCTGAGCAGCTACCTGTGGGAGACGGGCGCCACCGACGCGCTGTACCTCTCCGCGCAGATCTCCACGACGAACAAGCAGTCCATCGCCACGATGCTGCTGGGCACGTTCTCCAACATCGAAGTGGTGATGAAGTACGTCATCTACGAGTACGACCCCATCGCGAAGAAGTACTTCAAGTCCAACTTCGTGGACGCGGACCTCAACGGCATCCTGGAGAAGAACGGGGACCGGCTGAACATCGCGGTGGCGGACAACGAGTCGCGCGAGGTGCAGTCGCCCAAGAACTTCACGTTCCAGATTGGCGTGAAGCCGAAGACGATTGAGCAGTCCATCAACGTCGCCGCGGCGTCCTCGAAGAACATCGTCAAGAAGTGGGGCGTCACGGAGACGGCGTAGTCCTTCGCCGCCACACCGAGCACAACATGCCCCCCTTCAAGCTCGCACGGGTCCGGTGGCACGTCGGCCAGACGCTGCTTCCGGAGCATTTCGAGGCCCAGGATGAGTCGCTGGAGGCCCAGGTCCGCCTCCACGCCTCGCTGTCTGGCACGCCGGGCTACGGCGTGGCGGCAATGGCCTGGAGCGAGCCGTTGCTGGCCGGTGGAAGCCTGTCCGTCTCGACGATGACGGCGGTGACACCGGCTGGCTTCGTGGTGGACGTGCCCGGCAACGCGGTGCTGCCGCCCTTCTCGCTGGAGGGCACGGGCCGCGCGGAGGCCACCGTCTACCTGCATGTGATGGGGGACACGACGAACGCGCAGAGCGTGAGGCTGTACGCCGAAGACCCGCCGGTGGTGGAGCGGGTGATGCGGCGGCTTCGCCTCTCCGCGGAGCCGGTCCTGGACGGAGCGAAGGACACGCTCCCCCTGGCCGTCTTCCGAAGGGACACCGAGGGCGTGTGGCGGCTGGCGGAGGACCTGGTTCCTCCGCTGCTGCTCGTCGGCCCCCACCCGTTCCTCGGGGCCCTGCTGGAGCGGCTGGAGGCGCTCCTGGAGCAGTCGCGGCTGCAGCTCATCGCCCGGCTCTCCGACAGCTACCTGCGCACGGACCGGCTGAGCAATGCCCGCCGCGCGCTGTGCGAGGTGCAGCGGCTGCAAGCCCTGCTGGAGGACATGCACCGCCATGTCTCCCCGCACCCGTATGTCTTCTTCGATTCGCTGCGCCGCCTGTACTTCGAGGCGTGCTGCTATCTTGAGCTGATGCCCGACAAGTCGCTGCCCACCTACCAGCACGAGGCCCCGGGCAAGGGGTTCGGCCGCTGGGTGGAGTTGCTCACGCGCGCGCTCCAGCCGGAGGCCACCCGCGCCACGCACCGCGCCTTCGATGCGCGCGATGGCCAGTTCATCTTCACCCCGCTGCCGCCCGAGGTCCGGGAGAGCGGCGAATTGTACCTGCTCGTCCAGCGCCGCCTGGCCGGCGAGCCGCTGCCCATGGACGGCGTGAAGCTGGCGGGGCCCTCGCGCCTGGCCACGGTGCGCCGCATGGCCCTCAAGGGCATCACCTTCGAGTACGTGGCCCACCCGTCCTTCCCGCACGCGCTGGGCCCGGAGATCGACTGGTACAAGCTGGCCCAGGGCGAGGAGTGGCAGTTCGCGCTGCGCGAGGACGGCCTGGCCTTCTACGCGACCCCAGCGCTCCAGGGCGCCCAGGTGTCCCTCTTCTGGCGCAGGTCCTGACATGGGTCGCGCCTCCTTCCTGGACAAGTTCGCCGTCCGTGGCGACAGCCGCGCCCCCAGCCGCAAGGGCTCCAATGAGCTGGAGCACGTGCTGCGCAACCTGGAGGCCGTGCTGAACACCAAGGCCGGGTACGGCTTCTTCCGCCGCGACTTCGGCCTGGGCGAGTACACGGAGAAGTACGGCACGCGCGAGCTGGTGGAGTCGCTCACCGGCGAGCTGCGCGACGAGATTGCCCGGTACGAGCCGCGCCTGTCGGACGTGGAGCTGACGCTGCGCGGGCGCGACGCGGGGCTGTGGCTGCACTTCGGCCTCACGGGAGTCGTGGCCGGCGAGCGCCGCAAGCTGAAGCTGCGCTTCGACACCCTCAGTGCCCACGTGCGCGTGGAGGAGGAGCCATGAAGTCCAGCGGCTTCAACGACAGGCTGGTGGTGTCCGTCACCCTGACGGCGGGCGGCACCGCGCACGCCATCCCCGCGGGCGACGTGAAGTCCTTCGCGCTGGAGCTGAGGCCCTGGGGCTTCGAGGGCCGCGTGGAGTTCGACCTCGCGGACAACACGTCCGCGGGAGGCCTGGAGACGGACCCGCTCAAGGCCGCGTTCCTGGAGCAGGACCTGATGGAGGTCCAGCTCGAAATCAAGGGCACGTACACCGATACGGCGAAGCAGCCGGCGCTCACGTCCCTCAAGGTGAAGGGCCTGGTCTCCGAGCGCTCCCTGGTGGAGATGGCCGCCGCGCCCGAGCCCGGCTCGCCCCTGCTCCACCGCCGCTACGGGGTGACGTTCCAGGACGCCGCGCAGCTGCTGTGGAGCCAGCACTTCCCCTGCATCCTGTACACGCAGAAGTCGATGAAGGACGTGCTGGACGCCCACAAGGGCTCGCACATCACCTTCAACTACGACTGGAGCGCGGGCCTGGACACCGCGAGCCCGCAGCTGTTCCTGGGCCTCACGCCGGAGGAAGGCGTCAGCTTCTACGACTTCCTCGTCTGGTACGTGGACACGCGCAACGGCGTGCTGGCGTACGACTACGCGGCGGCGAAGTACTCGCTGTCCACGGCCAAGGCGGCGACGGGCACGCCCGTGCCGCTGGTGGGCCCGGAGATGGACCGGGTGGCGCTGCGCTTCCCCGAGGTGGCGCGCCACGACGTGAATGTGCTCAACGCGGTGGCGGAAGGGCCCGCCACGCGGCCCATCACCCAGCAGCGCGCCGTCACCGGCATCCGCCAGGACGTGCTCGTGCGCACGCCCATCACCACGGAAGTCGACGCACGGGTGACGCTGGAGACCGCGCGGCTCAAGCTTCGCGGCATGGAGGTCGACCTGACGTGGAAGCGCTTCCCCGCCACCGCGCTGACGCCGGGGATGCTGGTGAAGCTGCCCACGACGCAGGCCTGGGCCGCCGCGGGACTGGCCGCCGGGCAGACGTTCCGGGTGCGCTCCATCGCGTTGCGAGGGGACGCGCTCGCGTCCTCACCGGACGCGGAGCACCTGGCCAAGAACACCGGCTTCGACTTCGCCATGCACACCGTGCTGGAGCCCCAGGCGGAGACATGGGTGGAGCTGCCCGCGTACTCCCCGCCCACCTGGCCCCGCTACGTGGAAGGTCTCATCGTCAGCGAAGCGGGCGAGCAGCCGCACGAGACGTGGCAGGCGTACACCGACTCGGCCACGTCGCAGGACGGCTACAAGGTCAAGATTCCCCTCTGGGCGAATCAAATCGTCACCCTCCCCTTCAACCCGAACCTCCTGCCCGGGCACTTCTACTTCCCGGCCTACAAGGGGGAGCGGGTGCTGGTGGGGCTGGACTTCCAGAAGGCCTGGCTCAAGCGCTTCCTGGACTGGCGTGACACGGCGCGTATGCCCGCGGACGGCCAGGGCACGCATCTGTTGGTGGGCAAGACGCCCGAAAACGGCACCTCCATGCGGCACTCCTATGCGGAGGGCAAGCCGGTCTTCCTCTTGCAGAGGACCAACGCCAAGGACACGGCCCGCATCGAAATCAAGGAGGGGACGCTGACCATCCGGGTGAAGGAAGAGCCCGCGTAGGTGCGCTTCGGAGGCGTGAAGGAACCATGGGAACGCTGGTCTGCACCATCGAGCTGGACAAGCAGAAGGGCATCACCGTCACGGTGGACAACGCCGAAGGGCAGATTGTCCAGACGGTGACCATGGACGGCACCAGCATCACCCTCAAGGTGGCGGGCCAGGCGGACACCAGCACCGTGGTGCAGAAGGCGGACAGCATCGTCGTCACCGTCAAGGACTTCAAGGTGGACGCGGAGACCATCACCCTCCTGTCCTCCAAGACGTCCGACTGGAAGAGCCAGGACACGCTGACGGTGGAGAGCACGAAGGACATGACCTTCACCTCGTCGGCGAAGCTCACGCAGAGCGCCACGCAGGACGCCAGCCTGTCCTCCTCGGCCAAGATCAACGTGGAGGCCACCCAGGCGCTGGCGATGAAGGGCATGACGGCGTCCATGCAGGCGACCGGCGGCGAGGCCAAGGTGGACGGCCTCACGCTGAAGCTGTCGGGGGCGACGGACGCGTCCATGAGCGGGCTCAACGTCAAGGTGTCGGGCCAGGCCGCGCTTGACCTGGAAGCCCAGGGCATGGCCAACCTCAAGGCCTCCGGAATCACCAGCGTGTCCGGCGCGCTGGTGAAGCTGGGTTGAGGGAGTACACCCGATGAGCGGTACCAAGGACCGGCTGCACCAGGACTTCCTCGAGGAGATGGCCTCGCTGGAGCGCTTCCGTCAGCGCTTCCACGAGCGCTACCCCGCCGCCCCGCTGGAGCGCGAGGACCCGGACGTGCGCCGCCTCATCGAGGCGATGGCGTTCTTCTCCGTGCAGACGCGGCAGGCGACGCTGCACAACCTGCGCTCCACGTGGCGGCGCCTGTTCGCGGGCTTCTTCGACTTCCTGCTGGAGCCGCTGCCCACGCGCGCCGTCGTCCAGGCGATGCCCGCGGGGAAGATGGGCGAGCCGGTGCTCCTGCCGCGCGGCACGGAGCTGCGCCTGTCTCCCACCGAGGGAGAGCCCGGCATCTTCCGGCTGCAGCGCGACTTGCGCGTGCTGCCCGTCACCCTGGAGTCCACCCAGGTGCGCCCCCTGGTGCGCGGCGGGCACCGGCTCATCCTCCACTTCGAGTCGCGCCACGAGCGCGCGGACGCGGTGGAGACGCTGAGCCTTCACGTGCGCCACCTGGACGAGTACCTGCCGTCCCTGGCGGTGTTCCACTCGCTGCGCCAGCACCTGCGCGACGTCAGCGTGGTGTACGGCGAGCTGGCGGACGAGCACTCCACGGGCGCGAAGTGCGCCGTGTCGTTCGACCGGGAGCCGCCCGCGCCGGATGACTCGGCGACCTTCGCCCACCCGCTCCAGCGGCTGCGCTCGTTCTTCCTCTTCCCGGAGACGGAGCTGTTCCTCCACGTCGCGGTGCCCCCCACGCGCGGCGCCTGGCGGCGCTTCAGCCTCTGCTTCGACCTGGCCCAGGAGTGGACCGTGGGCCGCTCCCTGCGGCCGGACTTCCTGGTCCCCTTCGCGGTGCCGGTGGAGAACCTGCGCGCGGAGCCCGCCCAGGTCATCACCACGGACGGCACCCGCTCCGAGCACCCCATCCGCAACATGAGCGCGGCGCGGGAGCTGGCGCTGCACTCGGTGACGGGCGTGTACGAGATGACGAAGTCGGGCCTGGCCCCGCTCAGGCCCGCCCACCTGCCCGGCAAGGGGCCCGGCTACGAGGTGGAGGAGGTCCCCAGCCAGTACGGGCCTTCGCCCCACCTGGTGCTGCGCATGCCGGAGGCCTTCTCCACGCCCCGCAAGCTGCTGGTGGAGGCGCTGTGGCACCAGCCGCGCTTCGCCTCGGAGGCCCTGGGCCGGCTCACCGTGGGCATCCCGGGGCGCCACATCGAAGGCCTGGACTGGCGGCTGGTGGGACAGCTCCAGCCGGACCGCGAGAGCCCGCTGCGAGATGACCTGACGGCCCTCACCCAATTGCTCGCCTGGAAGGCCCAGCCCACGCTGGGCCTGGAGGAGCTTCGCGCGGTGCTGGAGCACCTGGGCACGCCGGGCGAGGGCCCCTTCCGCCGCGTCCTGCCGCTGCTGCGGGAGCTGAGCGTGTCGCGCGTGCCGGACAGCGCCCGGCAGGGCTCGGGCCTGCGCCACGTGTACGAGGTGGTGCTGGAGCCCTTCGAGGAAGGGCACGAGCCCCTGGTGGTGTGCTTCCTCACGCGGGTACGGGAATTGCTGGACGTGTGGAACAACGAAGCGACGGTGGAGCTGCGAGCGACCATCGCCGGAGCCGGTCCCCTCGTCCTTCCGGGAGCCTCCTGACATGAAGATGTCGCACTGGAAAGCCATCCTCCTGGCCTATCGACACGTGGAAGAGCTGCTCGAGCGTGAGCTGGGCTCGCCGGGCATGGACTCCGCCCTGCGCGAGCGGCTCTCCCCGGGCGCCATGGAGGCCATGTCGCGCGGCCTGCTCTACGAGCTGGAGCAGCTGCGCATCCACCTGGGAGAAGCGCTGCGCTCCGACGACGTGGAACAGGTGCTCCAGCCCTTCGCGTTCCTCGTGGACGAGAAGGTGCTCGGCAGGCTGGCGAACGACGACGCGCAGCACTGGCCGCTCTTGCAGCTCAAGGCCTTCGGCGTGGACTCCGGCGGCGACCTCTTCTTCGACCTGGCCGACGCGGGCCTGCGCAAGCAGGACACGCCGTCGCTGCTCTTCGAGATGCTGCACTTCTGCCTCACCGCGGGCTTCGTGGGCCGGCACGTGGGCCACCCCGCCCGGCTTCGCGACTACCGCGAGCAGCTGGTGGCGCGCATTCCCCGGCCGGAGGCCGTCGCGCCGGAGGTCACCACCGAGGACATGGGCCCCCCGCCCACCCTCTACGACTTCCCCTGGCGCTACTACGCCGTGACGATGTCCATCATCGTCGCGGTCCCCGTGCTGCTGTGGCACCTGTCCAACTGAGGCCCGCCCCGTGAATCCGCCGCCCCCCGCGTCGCGAATGGACGCGGCCGCGTCCCGGAAGGCCATGGCCGAGCTGGTGGAGCGGCTGGAGCAGGTCGTCACCTCGTCCCTGGGAAGCCTCGCGGAGGGCACCCGCCCCCTGCTGGACGTGCTTCGTGAGGGGGCAAAAGCCCTGGAACCCGGCCCTGGCGGCGCCCGGCTCTCCCCCAAGGAGCGGGAGGCATGGGGTGTGCAACTGGAGGCGACATTGGAGCGACTGGAGGACGTCCTCGAAGGACTCCAGCTCGCGGCCCGCGCGAAAGCGGGCGGGAAGAGGGATTGAGTCATGGCGGGCGAGAAGACCCCTGTCGCCGCGGCCGCGAGCGCGGCGGCGAACGCGAGTCCTGCGACAGTGGAAGCAGCGAAGCCCTATCTGACGTGGGTGTTGATAGGGCTGGCGGTGCTGCTCGCCGTGGCCCTCGTGGTGGGCCTGGTGTGGTGGTGGCGCAAGCGGCGCCGCGCCGCGCCGCAGGTGGAGCCGCGCAGGAAGCTGGACGCGAACGCGCTGGTGCGCATCCGCAAGCAGTTCCTGAGCGCGCTGCCGTGGCGCTACCGCGTGGCGGTGATGGACTTCCCCACGGTGGTGGTGTTCGGCCCGGCAGGCGCCGGCAAGACGACGCTCATCGACCTGGAGGTGGACTGGCGGAGGCAGGAGCGGCAGTTCATGCCCAGCTTCACCTCGGACCCGCTGCTGCAGATCTTCCTCGGGCCGGACAAAATCGTGCAGGAGGTGTCCGCGTCCCTCTTGGAGGATGACACCCAGGAGGCGCGCCGCGCGCTGCGCCGCCTGTGGGAGGCGAGCTTCCGGAGGCAGAAGGGCCGGGTCGCCATCGCGCTGGACGCACGCTGGCTGGCGGAGACGCCGCCGGACGAAGTCCGCCGGGTCATCCAGCTGATTCGCGGGAAGATCAACCTGCTGTCCGAGGTGTGCAAGGGCGCCGTGGAGACGCGGCTGTGCCTGACGCACATGGACGCGATGGTGGGCTTCCCGGACTTCGCCAAGCTGCTGAGAGACCACGGCATCCCGCTGCACTGGGACGTGCCGCCGCCGGGTGAGGAGGCGAAGCTGGCCGCGGGGCTCCAGCCGATGGAGCAGTACTTCGCGCTCGGCCTGGTGTCCCTGTCGGTGGAGGCCTTCAGCCGGCTGGAGGAGTTCTACGCGCGCGGTGGCGAGTCCTTCGCGGCGCTCTCGCGCTTCGTCACCGGGCTGTGGGAAGGCGGCACGCTGTCGTACCGCCCGGAGCTGTCGCGGGTGTACCTGTCGTCGCCCATGCCGGAGGCGCGCTCCACGGGCGTGTTCGCCATCGCCCCGGAGAAGCGCAACATCGAGCTGCGCGCGCGCTACCGGGGCAAGCACCTGAGCCGCTGCGCGCTGCTGCTGGCGGTGGGCTGTCTGCCCGTGCTCGGGGCCTACGGGAACTTCTACAAGAAGCTGGAGGAAGCCCAGCGGCACATGGAGGACTTCGAGGCGACGGTGCAGCGGCTGGGACAGCAGCACCTGACAGCCTCCGGCGAAGTGGTGGTGGACAAGGGCCAGGGCGCGATGCAGTCCATGGACACGCTGCTGGCCGCAGCGCGCTACTTCCCGCTGTTGAATCACAGCTTCATCGACGAGCAGGAGGTGCTCCGCCAGCAGCTCGCCAACACCGTCCGGCTGTCGTACCTCAAGCCACTCCTGGAGAGCTGCCAGGAGCAGTGCCAGCGCTGCGGCACGCTCATCCCCGGCTGCGCTCCGGCGGAGCTCGCGGGCAACCGCTCGCGCTGGGCGCCGACGCACGCGGACGAGCGCTGCGAGCGAGAGACGCTGTGCCGTCCGGAGCAGATGCTGCACCTCATGGCGGTGACGCGCGCGTCTCGCGGCGACGACATGGGCCGCTTCGTCCTGTCCGGGCTGAACGTGGCGTACCGCAAGCGCTGGAACTGGGCGGCGGATTCCCTGAGCTTCATCGGCACGAACGCCTCCGAGAAGGAGTCCAACTGGATGCAGGCCACGAAGCTGCGCGAGGAGGTGGTGGGCGACTACATCATCTCCAGCGACCAGGCGTGGCGCGCGGGCATGCAGGCGCAGGGGCAGTTGCCGTGGATGCGCTGGCCCTACGAGTGGCTGACGGAGGAGAGCTACCTGGGGCCGTGGAGGGACCACCTGCAGCGGCTCCAGCTGGTGCTGGGCGCCAGCGAGCTGGACCTGGAGCAGTGGCGGGTGCTGGCCAGCGAGCGCCAGCGGCTCCAAGTCACGTTGGCCCAGAGCGTCGCGTACACGTCCGCGCGCAAGATGCTCGCGCTGCTGGACGCCTCCGGCTCGCCAGAGAGCCAGGCGACGCTCAAGGGCGTGGAGAGCACGCTCGACTCGATTGACTGGCACCGCGAGCACGAGCCGATGCTGGCCGCGGTGCTGCGCATGGAGGAGGAGATCGACGCGGGCCTGAAGGCCGCCGCGGAGATGTCCACCGCGGAGCTGCTGACGCGCACCGGGGGCCTCTTCGTGCCCACCAACGGCGACTCGCGCCTGGAGGTCCGGGTGCTGCAGCAGTCCTTCGAGTTCCGTCCGAAGGAGCTGTCGCGCGTGCTGCTGGACAAGCTGCTGCGGCAGATGGAGCAGGGCCAGCGGCCCTTCCAACGGCAGACGGTGCGCCTGCCTCCGGGCGCGGTGGCGTCCGCGTCGGAGATGGGGATGGGCATGGCCATGGATGACGCGATGGACCTGGGCCGCGTGGACGCCCTGCCCTCGCGCCAGGGCTCGGAGTGGCTGACCTTCGAGACGGACATCCGCCCGCTGGTGGACGAGTTCACCATCCGCATGACGGACTCCAAGCTGTCCCGCGCGGAGGCCGCGCAGCGCCAGGGCTACGTGCTGAAGAAGGTCTCCAACTTCGGGCAGCGCTACCGGCAGGACCTCTTGGTGAAGTACCGCGACTACCGCTTCACCGCGCTGACGACATCGCTGGCCTCGGAGCTGTCGGCGGTGACGCAGCCGACGTCGGAGCTGGTGTCCATGCTGCGCGAGGTGGCGACGGGCGCGGGAATCGGCCCCATGGAGGGGCCGTACTACGAGCCGCTGCGCCAGGAGCTGTCCGCGTTCCGTCCGATTGTGCAGCTCATGACGCCGGACAAGGACGGGCAGACGGCGCAGCTCGCCGCCTATCTCTTGTTGGTGTCGCAGCTGCACACGGAGGTGTCGGGCTTCAACGCGGCGCCGGTGCTGGGGGAGCGCACCGTCATCCCCGCCTCGCTGCGCACCGGGGGCGAGGAAGCTCCCGCGACCAGCGAGGAGGGCGGCCGTCAGTTGACCGACCTGCTCTCGCCGCTGGGCCGCGTGGGCCTGTCGATGCTGCTGGACGAGGAGGGCTCCTACCTGCGCCGCGTGGATGCGTGGCTGGACAAGCAGGGCATCCTCGGGGAGCTGCGCCGGCCGTTCCGCGAGCCGTTCCTGATGACGCGTGAGCTGGGCCGGGCGGAGCTGGAGCGCGTGCTCGAAGAGCAGTGGGAGTGGCGCTACCGCACCCTGCTCACGCCGCTGCTGCGCCGCTACCCGTTCGCCGTGGAGGCGAGCCAGGAGCTGGACCCCACGGAGCTGGAGGTGCTCAAGCGCAAGGACGGCGCCTTCTGGCAGTTCGTGAACCAAGTGCTCTCCCCCGTGGTGGAGGAGCGCGGGACGGAGTGGATGCTGCGCCGCTCGCTGCGTCAGCAGCTCTCCGTCCCCCCGCGCATGCTGGCGATGCTCGGGCGGCTGTCGCGCCTGGCGAAGCTGCTCTGGAACGACGAGGGCAAGCCGCAACCGCTGATGCTCCAGGTGCGCCCGTTGCCGCTGCCTCCGTCGGGAGAGAACGGCTTCGTCACCATGTCCTTCCTGAAGTGCGGCGCGGCGGCGGCCTTCGGCTTCAACCAGACGCCCGCGTGGCAGGACTTCGCGCTGGCGTGGTGGGAGCCCCGGTCGGCGTCCGTTGGAGTGGAGCTGCGCGTTCCGGGTCGCGAGGCCAAGCGCTACCGCTCCACGGAGCTGTCGCGCTCGTCGTGGAACTGCTTCCGCATCCTGGACGCCGCCACGTTCGACGCCGAGCACAACGCCATCTGGCCGCTGCCGGGTCCGGATGGTTCGGAGCACTCGGAGATCCGCCTGCGCTTCGGCATGCGGGGCGGGCCGTGGACGCTGTTCCAGGAGGTGACGCGATGAACGCCACGAAGTGGCCGTGGCTGATGATGCTGGCGCTCGCGCTGGGCACCGTGGCCTGCGCGCCCACGCACCTGACCATCAACGTGAAGTCGCCGCCCGGGACGAACCAGGGTCGGCCCCTGCACATGGTCGTCCGCGCGGTGGACTCGCAGCGCTACATGACGGAGTTCTATGCCGACGTGGCCGAGCGCGTGGTCCACCCGGACGACTCGGTGGTGGAGACGCTCGTCGTCTACCCCGGCGAGAAGACGCAGACGCGCGTGAAGATTCCCGAGGAGTCGCCGCTGGCCATCTCCTTCCTGTTCACCACGCCAGACGGTGCCTGGCAGGTGCTGCTGGACGCGCCCATCCCGGGGCGCGTGGATATCGAGCTGGAGGAGAGCCGCATCCGCACGGACGCTCCGAAGAAGAAGCGCTCCTCCAAGGGCGGCGAGGCACCCAAGGCCGAACCGCCGAAGGTGGAGCCGCCCAAGGTCGAGCCTCCCAAGGTGGAGGGCCCGAAGCTCGAGGCCCCCTCCGCCGGGAAGTAGCCCCTGGGGCTCCGTGCCGTCGTGCGGGGCCTCGCCAACCGAAGCCCCTCACTTCGAGCAGACCCCATGAGCTACGACGACGTTCAGTTCATCGGCTATCACCATCAGCTTGGCTACAACGCGAAGAACCCTGGCGCGCCCGGGCGCATCTGGGGTGGGCAGCACAAGCTCCTCCCGGGGCCCCCGCACCAGGTCGTGTCCGGCAAGGGGACGCAGGCGTACAAGGGCCACGCGGACGACCGCACCGACCTGACGAACCGGTGTTCCTACGTGAAGAACGCCATCCTGGCGGCGGCCAACAGTCCGAACATCGACCTGGATGCCACCACCCTCAAGGTGTTCGTGATGCCCGAGTTCTTCTTTCGGGGCGTCAAGGGTGGCTACAAGCTGGAGCTCATCGCGGAGGTGCTGAAGGACTTCCGCAAGTGGGCGTTCAACGCACGGCCGGACCGGTTCAGGAACTGGCTGTTCGTGCTCGGAACCATCATCGGATACATGGATGTGATGGACCCCGTGGTGCCCAACAGGAAGACGGGCGTCGAGGTCTTCAACATCGCGCTCATCCAGCAAGGAGGCTTCCTGAACCCGGATGGGAAGCATGAGCGGCTCGTCTACAAGGAATACGTCTCCGGCATCGACTACATCAACGAGACGACGACGACCTTCGACGCGCTCTGGAACCGCACCGGACACACGGACACGCGCGGGATGAGCCTGCTCGGCGCGGTCAACAAGTACCGCACCACGGTGCCCACCCTCGGCTCTCACGACGTCTTGTCCCAGGCGCCCACCCGGAGCCGGAACCGGAGCGAGTGGTCCGACAATTCCTTGCAGGGTGGCTGCATCTTCCGGCTCGGCGATGACCACGAAGACATCAACGAGGTCTGCATCGGGGTGGAGGTCTGCCTGGACCATCTGCAGGCGCGCATGAGGAACAGTCCGGAGGGCGTGGACACCATCGAGCCCATGATTCAAATCATCCCCTCCGCCGGGATGAGCATCCGGGACCCCGCCGTCAGCGTGGTGAACACGGGCTATGTCTTCAACGTCGACGGCCTGCGCACCCAGGCGAGCGCGCCTCCCGCCATCGAGCTGAAGCAGTGGAACGGGGCGGCGACGGTCGCCCTGGAGACCGCGGGCACGTTCAACCTCCACGCAGTCCCGAATCCCGTGCGCGCCGGTGGCGCGCTGATGGCCACCGACTACTTCGCCTCCGCGGGCCAGGTGAAGATCTACGACACGCGGGTGATGCCGCCGCGCGTTCCCGTCGGCAACTTCCTGGCCAACTTGTTCGGAGCGCCCTGACGCGCGCGCTCAGCGGCACCGCATGCGGTGCCGCGGCCGTCCTGAGACAGAGCGGCTCACGCCCGGAGCGGGCCTCCAGGAACTGGGGGCACTGAAGGCACTGGCGGAACGGAAGGCCCCGGCGGCAGCACCATCCGCGCCTCCAGTGAGTCGAGCGACGCGCCAACAGAGCTCGCCACGCCGTCCACCTGGGACTTCATGCCCGAGCGAGCCGTGGTGACCTGCTCCTCGGCGGAAGCGCCCGCGGCCTCCATCTGCGACTGGGCCGCCTGCGTTCCCGCGTCGACCTGTTGCTCCAGCGCGGGGAGCCGCTCCTTCACCTGGGACTTCACCGCGTCCACCCTCGCGGCCATCTGGTCCTGGATGGTCGTGACTTGCGCGACAGCCTGGTCCCTCGCGGTCCCCACCTGCGCGACGGCGGCGGACACCGCGGCATCCATCTGCGCGCTCGCGGGCTCCACCTGCGCGAGGACGGCCTGCTTCAGCGTGTCCACCTGCTGCACGAGCTGCTGCTGGAGCGTGTCCACCTGCTGGAGGGCCTGGGTCCGTACGGTGTCCACCTGGGCGAGCACCTGCTCCTGGAGCGAGGACATCTGCGTCGCCATCTGCGAGGAGAACGTGCCGAGCTGCGTGGTGATTTGCGTCACCACCTGCGTGATGGCCTGCACCGCCGGAGTCACCAGCGGCTTGGGGAGGTTCGCGGCCGGAATCGCGTCCAACAACGTGCTCACGCGCGTGAGCAGTGCTTCCAGTGAGCCGGTGAGCGTCTGATACAGCGTCTGGAGTTGCTCCAGCACCGCGGGCAGCGGCGTGAAGAGCGCCAGCACCTGCTCCTTCACCGTGGCCAGCTGCGCGAGGACGGACTCCAGCGTCGCGAGCGCGGTGGTGACCGCCTGTTGCAACGGCTCACGGATGGCGGCGACGGCGGCGACAGCGCCTTTCACCAGCGCATCCAGCGCCTCACCCGCCTGGGTGATGATGCCTTCCACCTGCGCCTGGGCGGGCACCACGGCCTTCTCCACCGTCTCCACCTGCGCGAGCAGGGACTCGACCTGCCCGGACATCGTCGTCTCGAGCGTGCCCAGCGACGTCGTCGCGCCCTCCTGGCTCGAACGCAGCGGCGCCACCACGCTTCCCTCCAGCGCGGTCAGCGAGGACGCCATCGACACGGAGGCCCCATCCACCTGAGCGCGCAAGGGAGACAACTCCGCGCGCAGCCGGGCCGCGTCCTCGTCGTCCTTGCGCGACGCCAGCTTCGCGTCCAGCGCGTCGATGCGCCCCAGCAGCGCCGCGAGCACGGGCTCCAGCTCGGGACGAATCGACGTGATGAGGGCTTCGATGCCGCTGCCCACGGACTCGACGGCCGTGCGCGAGGAGCCCACGCGCGCCGTGCAGCCCGACCCGCATGACTCCAGGTCGCCCCGGAGCTCCGTCAACGTGCCCAGCAGTGCCTTCACGACTCGACCTCCCTTCGGCTCACTCGTGCCTCGCGCGTCACTTGAGTCGCTCCAGCGCCGCGCGCGCTTCGGCCGCGGCGCCATCCAGTGGAGCGGTGCTGCCATTGAGTCCGGACAGGGCGCCGTTGAGCGCGGCCCGCGTCTCCGCGACCTTCGCGTCCACCGCCGCCTGCGCTGACTCCAGCTTCGCCTGCGTCTCCGTCGTGGCGCCGTCCAGCTTCGCCTGCGAGGCGCCGGCCGCCGTCTTGTACGCGGCGGTCGTCTCGCCCATGGCGCCGCTCACGCCCGCCGTGAGGTCCGCGCGCGCCGTCTCGACTTGCGGCGAGACATCGTAGGTGGACTCGGCGGCGGCGACGCCGGTCTCCTCCTTCGTGCGGAACATCATCACGCCCTCGGCCATGCGCACCGTCTCGGTGTCCGGACCGGAGACTCGGCGCAGGTGCCATACGGGCTTCATGTCCTGGTAGTCGTGGACGATGGAGGTCTGACTGGTGTCGTTCTTCCCCAGCAGGATTCCATCACCCTGCCCGTCCTGGGGAAGCCGCGCGGCGTCCGCCCAGTCGAGGTGCCGGTGCAGCTCCGCCCGGTCGAAGTGCAGCTCCACCAGCACGCGCGCGTTCTTGTATGGCGGGAAGTAGAAGTGTCCGGGGAAGAAGCCCGGCTCGGCCGGCACGCTCACCGCCTTGTTCCACAGCGGCACCGTCACGCGCCACGTGAGCACCGAGGTCTTCTTGTCCTCCGACAGCAGGTAGATGCGGTCCTTCTCCCCGCCTCCGGGGCTGAGCACCTTGCCCTCGACGTGGATGGGATAGCGCGGCGTGCGATGCGCGGGCAGCGTCACCGTGGTGTCCGTCGTGCGCTCCACCAGGAGCGACATCTCCACCTCGAAGCCCGCGTCGGTGTTCTGCAACCCCGCGTGAGGCCCCTCGTCGAGCGACCGAGCCGAAAGCACCAGCTCCACCGAGCGCAGGTCCTCCCCCGTCCCCACCGCCGCGCGGCCCCACCTCGCACCCTCCAGCCGGATGCCCGCGCCGGGGCTCACCGCGACGGTGGGATAGTGGCGGAACGAGAGTCGCAGCCGTCGCTGGGGAACGCGCAGTCGGGAGACCTCCAGTGTCTGCCGCTGCTCCACCTGGGAGACGATGGGCGTGCGCACCAGGTAGTCCTGATGGAGCCCCGCGACACCGACAGTCGCCGGGACATCCAAAGTGGAGGACTGGAGCGCGGAGGCATTGAGGACGCGAGCCGCGTGCCGGGGCACCGGCGGCATCACCACCTCCACCCGCTCTACCTTCTCCCACGACAGCGGCGCGGCCCTGGCCACGGGCGCCTTGCGGCCCAGGAACGCATAGCGGTCCTTCACGCTGTCATAGGTCCAGAGTCCTCCCCGGCTCGCCGCCAGCCAGGCGACGAAGTCATGGAAGCCCACGCCCGGCGCGTCCTCCCCCAGCGCCAGACAGATGAGGGGCCGCTTCTCGTCGAGCACGTCCCAGTCGCAGTCCAGCGCGAAGGCCCCCGCCGTGTGCTCCGTCAGCAGGGCCGAAAGCGTGGTGTCCGTGCGCAGCTCGGTGGGACGGTGCTGGCGCCAGAGCACCCGGGCGACGTCCTCGAACTCCACCGTGTAGCGCCGGAAGCGCACCTGGGCCCCGTCCACCGGTCCATGCGTCCGCGCCTCCAGGCCCCGAGAACGCGCCAGTCCATGGAGCTTGAGCGGCTCTGGCGGCGTCGTCGGAACGGGGTAGCCCCCCTTGATGATGGAGAACTTCACGTCCAGGAGGTCCTGGGTGGAGAAGGCGGTGAAGAGGGCCGCGTCGTCCTTCTCCAGCCCGGTCCAGAAGCTCACCGAGGCGGTGAAGCCGTGCGGCAGGAGCTGGACGGAGAAGGCCTCCACCTGCCCCCCGGGAATGACGAAGGTCTGCCCGCCCTGGGTCAGCGTGAGGGACAGCGCGAGTCGTTCCTGGAAGGCCATGCGTCCCGACTGCACTTGCCCGTTCCGTGCCAGCCCCCAGCCGGCCTCGTGGCCCCGGAACCCGCCGCTCCGCGTCCTGGTTGCGGTCCATGGGGACGCAGCCGCGTTCCACCGGCACGCATGGCGAGGCCCTGCCTGGGGTACTTGCGACGCGGCGACCTTGGTACGTGCCTTGCTCTCGGCCTCAACCGGCACGTGTCCGCGGGCTGTCTCCCGCATGAACCCCCTTTGTCTGTCACGTGCCATGGGACGCGGATGAGCGGTTGGCGCGCCAGGTGGCTGCGGAGATGGACGCTGGCGGCGGTGCTGCTGGCGCAGGTGGCTCGCGCCCAGGAGCCGGCGGCCCTTCCAGCGTTCACCCTGGAGCGCCTGGAGGTGAACCCAGGCCCGGGTCCCCTGGCGACGGGCGGCGGCACCGTGCTGCGCGACGGCGAGCTGCGGGTGATGGTGCTCGGTCACTACCAGCACGAGCCGCTGACCTTGAACGCCAAGGGGGAGAACCTGCCCCTGTTGCGCAGTCGCTCGACGGCGGTGTTCGTCATGGGCTGGGGCCTGAGCTCCCGACTCCAGCTCGACGTGCGGCTGCCCGTGCTGACCCAGCGCGAGGGAGATGACACGCTCGCACAGGGAGTCATCGCGCCCACGCGACATGGTGTCGGCGCTCCCCGCGTGGGAGCTCGCGTGGGCATCCTGCGCACGGAGGACGACGACTCCGTGGACCTGGCGGCCGACGTGGGGGTCTTCCTCCCCATGGGGACCCAGGGCGCGCTGGCGCGCGAGTCGGAGACGAGCCTCCTCGCGAAGGTGATGGTGGGAGGACGGCTGGGCACCCACTTCGCCCCCTCCTTCGAGCTGGGCATGATGCTGCGCCCCACCGCGGTCATCCAGGTCCCCACGCTGGAGTCGCGTGAGCTGGGCAGCGAGCTGCGGATTGGCGCGGGGCTGATGACGGTGGGCTCGCCGCTGCGGGCGGAGGTCGCCCTCAACGCGGGCCTCTCCTGGAAGCAGGCGCGGGGCGCGGTGGAGCTGTTGGGAGGCGGTCGCTATGCACCTCGGGACGGCGTGGAGCTGTTCGCGCTCGGCGGCCTGGGCTTCGGCGCGGAGCCGGGCATCCCCCTGTTCCGGCTGCTGGCGGGCGTCTCCTTCTCGTACATGCTGGGTGAGGACTCGAGGCCGGACACGGACACGAGCATCGTCCACGAGTCGGTGCCCCTGCCCACGCCGACGCGGCGTGCGAGCGAGTTCCAGAGCGAGATGGGTTCGATGATTCCGGGCCCTGGCGAGATGTCGCCCATCGCGAACGTGTCGAGGGACCGCTTCGTGCTCGAGGGCAAGGTGTACTTCAGGACGGGCAGCACGGAGCTGCCCGCCGAGTCCGCCGACCTGGACCGCGCCGTGGAGATGCTGCTCACGAATCCCGCGGTGAAGATGATGACGGTCGACGGTCATACGGATGACTCGACCGCGGAGACGTTCAATCCCCGCCTGGGCCGCAGTCGCGCCGAGGCGGTGTGGCGCTACCTCGTGGAACACGGGGTGGCCCCCAACAAGCTGCGGCTCCGGAGCTACGGCCCGGAACATCCCGCTCAAAGCAACAGCACCCCCGAGGGTCGGGAGCGAAACCGCCGGGTCGAGCTCCTCCTCATGCTGCCGACAACCCAGGAAGCGACGCCATGAAATCATCGGGATGGATGCACCTACTGACCTGCGTCGTGGCGCTGGTCGCGCTTCCCGCATTCGCCGAGGCGGATGTCTTCGGGCTCGGCGCGGGGCGTGACGAAGCCCTGACGGTCCAGGCTCACGAGAGCCGGGTCATCAACAGCTATGCCGCGGTGACGGCGGCGCTGAACAAGGGGGACCACGAGCTTCGCGTCGACGCCGCTGAGGGCTTCGCGGCGGGTGACCTGGTGATGGTGTTGCAGACCGTGGGCGTCGGTCCCGTGCGGGCCTCGTCCGTGGCCACGTTCACCTTTGGCCCCCGGGAGCAGAGCCCCGAGGGCGTCTGGGAGCTGGCGCGCGTGGCGCGCGTGCGCGGAGGCCTGTTGACGTTGACCCGGCCCCTGCTGAACGACTTCGTGCCCTTCTCCACGCAGGTCATCCGAGTCCCGGAGTACACGAGCGTCACCATCCATCCCACCGGCGAGCTGAAGGCCCGGAGCTGGAGTGGGACCTCCGGTGGCGTGGTGGCATTCCTGGCCTCCGGTGCGCTGCACAACGGCGGCACCATCACCGCGAGCGGCGCGCTGCTGCGTCAGCAGCCCCTGGGTGATGGCGGTGTCGTCTTCTTCCGGGCGCGCAGGCTCACGGGCGCGGGACGCATCGAAGCCAATGGGCAGGCGATGCCGTGGGACCTGGGCACCGAGGGCGGTGGCGAGGGAGGAAGCATCTCCGCGCGGCTGGTGGAGAGCGCCGAGTGCGAGGCGCTGATGGCCCAGGGCGGGCCCGGGGCTCCCTCGGAGTCCTTCGGCATCGGTGAGGGGTTTGGCCCCGGAGCGGGTGGCAAGGTGCTGCTCCAGGCCGGCACCCTGACGGGCTGCCCTGTCCATGTGACGGGAGGCGAGAGCGCTTCCGGCGATGCGAGCACGAGCGTGGGTGAGCCGGGTGACGTCACGCTGGTGGAGCACTCGCTCGTGATTCCGAGGACGCCGGTCATCACCACGCCCGGCGACGGCCAGGGGATGCTGGCTCCGACGCCAGTCATCACCGGCATGGGAGACCCGGGTGCCACCGTCTTCCTGCGCATGGGCAATGTGGAGCGCCCCGCCACGCCAGAGCGGGAGTTTCCCGCCATGCTGGTGGGAGCCTCCGGAGAGTTCTCCGTCCGTGTGCCGAAGGACCTCGATGACGGCATCTATTCGCTCACCGCCCACGCCGAGTTCGAGGGGCTGAGCAGCCTTTCGAGCGACCCTGTCTATTTCACCCTGGAGGCCCTGGCTCCTCCCCTCACACCCGTGATTCTGACGCCGACCGAAGGCGCGAAGGTGGGCATCGCCGGTACGGCCTTCTCCGGCACCGCCGAGCCCTTGAGCAGGGTGGACATCCTGATGGATGGCGACGCCTATGACAGCATCGAGGCCACTGCCCTTGGGGACTGGTCCCTGCCGATTGACGCCACGCTCGACGAGGGAGAGCACACGCTGAGCGTCACCGCCACTGACGCTGATGACAGTACGAGCCCGGCCGCGGAGCGCACCTTCACCGTGGACAAGACGGTTCCCCTCGCGCCCGTGATTCTGGCGCCCGTCGACGACGCGAAGGTGGGCATCTCAGGCACCGCCTTCTCCGGCACCGCCGAAGTCGGGAGCACCGTGACGGTCCTCCTCGATGGCGCCGCTTACAACTCCACCGTCACCATTGCCGCGGGGACCTGGTCCTTGCCGACGACCACTACGCTCGCGGCGGGCGCGCACACCGTGAGCGTCACCGCCAGGGACCCCGCAGGCAACACCAGTGCGGCCGTGACACACGACTTCACCGTGGACAAGACCGCTCCCCTCGCGCCGGTGATTCTGGCGCCCGTCGACGACGCGAAGGTGGGCATCGCCGGCATCGCCTTCTCCGGCACCGCCGAAATCGGGAGCACCGTAACGGTCCTCCTCGATGGCGCCGCATACAACTCCACCGTCGCCACTGCCACCGGGACCTGGGCCCTGCCGACTGACACCACCCTCACCGCCGGCGCTCACACGGTGACAGCCACCGCCCGGGACGCCTCGGGCAACACCGGCCCCGCCGTGACGCATGACTTCACGGTGGACAAGACCGCTCCTCTCGCGCCGGTGATTCTGTCGCCCGTCGACGACGCGAAGGTGGGCATCGCTGGCATCGCCTTCTCCGGCACCGCCGAAATCGGGAGCACCGTGACGGTCCTCGTTGATGGCGCCGCATACAACTCCACTGTCGCCACTGCCACCGGGACTTGGGCCCTGCCGACTGACACCACGCTCACCGCTGGCGCTCACACGGTGACGGCCACCGCCCGGGACGGCGCAGGCAACACCGGCCCCGCGGTGACGCATGACTTCACCGTGGACAAGACCGCTCCCCTCGCGCCCGTGATTCTGGTGCCCGTCGACGACGCGAAGGTGGGCGTCGCTGGCACCGCCTTCTCCGGCACCGCCGAAATCGGGAGCACCGTGACGGTCCTCCTTGATGGCGCCGCGTACAACTCCACCGTCGCCACTGCCACGGGGACCTGGGCCCTGCCGACTGACACCACCCTCACCGCCGGCGCTCACACGGTGACAGCCACCGCCCGGGACGGCGCAGGCAACACCGGCCCCGCCGTGACGCACGACTTCACCGTGGACAAGACCGCTCCCCTCGCGCCCGTGATTCTGACGCCCGTCGAGGGCGCCGTGGTGGGGACTGCTGGAACCGACTTCTCCGGCACCGCCGAACCCTTGAGCACGGTGACCGTGGTCGTGGATGGCACCGCCTCCACCCCCGTCACGGCCAACGCCACCGGCGACTGGGCCCTGCCTGTCCGCACGGGCCTCACCCATGGCTCGCACACGGTGACGGCCACCGCCAAGGACGCCACTGGAAACACCAGCCCTGTCGCGCAGCGCACCTTCAACGTGGATATCACGGCCCCCATCGCCCCCGTGATCCTGACCCCCACCGAGGGTGCCGTACTGGGTACGAGTGGAACGGACTACACGGGCACCGCCGAGGCTTTGAGCACGGTGAATGTCCGTCTGGATGGCGCCCTCATCGATACCGTCCAGGCAGGCAGTGATGGCCGTTGGACGGTACTCGCGAGCAGCTCACTGGCCGAAGGGGCCCACAAGGTGACGGCCACCGCCACCGATGCCGCCCACAACGAGGGCCCGGCGGCCGAGCGCAACTTCACCGTGGACGCCACGCCGCCCTCCACGCCCGTGATTCTGACGCCCGCCAACAACGCGAAGGTGGGCATCGCTGGCACCGCCTTCTCCGGCACCGCCGAAGTCGGGAGCACCGTGACGGTCCTCCTCGATGGCGACCCCTACAACACCGCCGTCACCATTGCCGCGGGGACCTGGTCCCTGCCGGTTGACACCACGCTCACCGCCGGCGCTCACACCGTGAGCGTCACCGCACGGGACGCCACGGGCAACACCAGTCCCGCCGTGACGAACAACTTCACCGTGGACAAGACCGCCCCCCTCGCGCCCGTGATTCTGACGCCCATCGAGGGCGCCGTGGTGGGGACGACTGGAACCGACTTCTCCGGCACCGCCGAGCCCTCGAGCACGGTGACTGTCGTCGTGGACGGCACCGCCTCCGCCCCCATCACCGCCAGCGCCGCTGGCGAGTGGTCCCTGCCTGTCCGTACGGGCTTCACGCATGGCTCGCATACGGTGACGGCCACCGCGAGGGATGGCTCCGGCAACACGAGCCCCGCCGCACAGCGCACCTTCGACGTGGACATCGTGGCCCCGGTCGCCCCCGTGATTCAGACGCCGAACCCCGACACCGTGGTGGGCCCCGCGGGTACGGCCTTCTCCGGCACCGCCGAGCGACTGAGCACCGTGAACGTCAGTGTCGATGGACTCAGCGTTGGCACCACCACGGCCAATGCCACTGGCAACTGGTCACTGTCCGTCCGAACCGGCTTCGCCAATGGAATCCGGACCGTGACCGCCACCGCCACGGACGGGGCGAACAACAAGAGCCTCGAGGGAGTCATCAGCTTCACCGTGGACGTGACGCCTCCCGACGCGCCGGTGATTCAGACGCCCAACCCCGGCACCGTGGTCGGCGCCACCGGCACCGCCTTCTCCGGCACCGCCGAGCCCTTGAGCAACGTCGAGGTCCGCGTGGATGGTGTCCGCCTCGGCACCACCCAGGCCAGCGCGGGCGGGAGCTGGTTGATTGCGCCCCACACCTTCACCCATGGCACGCACACGGTGACGGCCACCGCCACCGATGCGCTGACCAACGTGAGTGTCGCCGCCGAGAGCAGCTTCACCGTGGACCTCCAGGCGCCCGACGCGCCCGTGATTCAGACGCCCAACTCCGCCACGGTGGTGGGCTCCGCCGGCACGGCCTTCTCCGGCACCGCGGAGAACCTGAGCAAGGTGACGGTCCGTGTGGATGGCACGCAGATAGGCATCGCCACCACCAGCGCCACCGGCACCTGGTCGCTGCCCGTGCGGAGTGGCTTCACGGACGGCTCCCACACCGTGACGGCCACCGCCGCCGACGCCCAGAACAACACGAGCGCCGTCACGACCATCACCTTCACCGTCGACATCACGGCCCCCACGCCGCCCGTGATTCAGACGCCCACCGAGAACCAGGAGGTGGGCACCACCGGCACGGCCTTCTCCGGCACCGCCGAGGCACTCAGCACGGTGAGCGTCAGCGTCGATGGCGCGGTCATCGACACCGCCACCACCAGCGCCGCAGGAGCGTGGGCCCTGCCCATCCGCGCGGGCTTCACCCATGGCGCGCACACGGTGACGGCCACCGCCACCGACGCCCTGGGGAACACGAGCGCCGTCGCGACCCGAGCCTTCACCGTGGACATCCAGGCGCCCGATGCGCCCGTGATTCAGACGCCCAACACCGTCACCGTGGTGGGCTCCGCCGGCACGGCCTTCTCCGGCACCGCGGAGAGCCTGAGCAAGGTGACCGTCCGCGTGGATGGCAACCAGGTCGGCATCGCCACCGCCAGCGCCGCCGGAGCCTGGTCGCTGCCCGTCCAGAGCGGCTTCGCGGATGGCCCCCACACCGTGACGGCCACCGCTGCCGACGCCCAGAACAACACGAGCGCCGTCGCGACCACCACCTTCACCGTGGACATCACCCCGCCCGCCAAGCCCGTGATTCAGACGCCCAGCCCCACCATCGTGGTGGGCCCCGCGGGCACGGCCTTCCTGGGCACCGCGGAGCGCCTGAGCATCGTCCGAGTCAGTGTCGACGGCACCGTCATCGCCTCTCCGACAGCCACCAGCGAGGGGACGTGGTCGATAGCGGTCCGCGCGGGTTACAGCGCGGGCGTTCACACGGTGACGGCCACCGCCACCGACGCCCTGGACAACACCAGCCTCCCCGCGGAGACGACCTTCACGGTCGACCTGACGCCTCCCGCCGCGCCCACCATCCTGACGCCGACCGTGGACACGGTGGTGGGCCAGGAAGGGACGGCCTTCTCCGGCACCGCCGAGCCGCGAAGCACCGTGAACGTCACCGTGGATGGTGACCCCCCGGTCGCCGCCCCGGTGAGCGCCAGCGGCAACTGGTCGCTGCCCACGCAGCGGGGCTTCACGGATGGCTTCCATCTGGTGTCCGCCACCGCCACGGACCCCGCGAACAACACCAGCTCGCCCACGGAGGTCCGCTTCACCGTGGACGTGACGGCCCCCTCCGCCCCCACCATCGGCAGCCCTGCCTCGGGCACCCTCGTGGGCCAGGCCGGAACAGGCTTCTCGGGCACCGCCGAGCGATTGAGCACGGTGAAGCTCCTCATCAACGAAAGCGCGTTCGCCACGGCGGTGACGGGCTCCAACGGGCAGTGGCTCGTGCCCGTCCTCACCACGCTGGCCAATGGCATCCACACCGTGACGGCCACCGCCACGGATGCCGCGAACAACGTGAGCGCCGCGTCCACGGGCATCGACATCACCGTGGACACCCTCGCCCCCGTGATTCCCACCCTCACCAGCCCGGCCGTCGAGGCCGTGGTGGCCTCGCAGCGCCCTGACTTCATCGGCACCACCGAGGCGGGCGCCCGGGTGAGCATCTTCATCGACAGCGCCTTGTCCGGCACCGTGACGGCGACGAGCTCCGGCAACTGGACGTTCGCCCCCGGGACGGCGCTGTCCGAGCGGCGGCACGACGTGCAGGTCAGGGCCACCGACCTGGCCGGGAACGTGGGAGACCTGTCGTCCGCGAGGGCCTTCCGCGTGGACGTGACGCCTCCCACCACGGTGGTCACCAAGCCGGCCCAGAACGCGACGCTCACCGACTCCACGCCTGAAATCAGCGGGACGGCCGAGGCGGACAGCACGGTCTTCATCACCATGGATGGCACCAGGCTGCCAGGTGTCATCGTGGACGGCGCGGGCAACTGGACCTACGAGCCGCCCGCGGCCATCTCCCACGGACGGCATGACATCCAGGTGCAGGCAACGGACCTCGCCGGCAACCAGGGGCCTCGCATCGTGCGCTCCTTCACGCTCGACCTGGTGCTCCCGGGCGAGCCCGCGCTGGTGGCTCCCGCGAATGCCTCGCTCGTGAACACGCGGACACCGCTCATCCGCGGCACGGCCCAGCAGAACTGCATCCTCACCGTGCGCCTGGATGGCCTGCCCCAGGACCAGAAGCCCGTCGTCGACAGCGCGGGCGAGTGGAAGTTCACGCCCACCACGGGCCTGACGGATGGGCTCCACCTGGTCAGCGCCTACTGCACGGACGGCTTCGGCCGCGCCAGCACCGAGTCCGGCTCCCACGCCTTCACCGTGGACACCACGGCGCCCGGGGCCCCGCTCGTCGTCACGCCCACGGCCGAGGCCATCGTCGGGCCGGGCTTCAACACCCTCACCGGCACGGCGGAGCCAGGCACCACGCTCACCGCGAGCCTCAATGGCCTGACGGTGGGGACGACGCAGGCCAACGAGCGCGGCGAGTGGGCGATCCAGATTGGACTGGCCATCATCTCCGGTCCGCAGAATCTGCTGGTCTGGGCCACGGACGTGGCGGGCAACACCGGGGCCCCGTCCACGCCGCGCGCCTTCGTCGTGGATATCCTCCCGCCGACGACCACCCTGAGCGGCGGACCCAAGGGCACCAGCACGCTCTCCGAGGTCACCTTCACCCTGACCCCCTCGGAGCCCGTCGCCAGCTTCAAGTGCACGCTGGACGGCGTGGAGCTGGAGGTCTGCGAGAATCCGCTGACCGTCCGCTCGCTGTCGGAGGGCACCCACACGCTGGATGTCCTGGCGACGGACTTCGCGGGGAACGTGCAGCTCGTCCCCGCCCATCACCAGTGGAACGTCATCCGTCCCAGCCTGGTGGAGGGCGGTGGCGTGGGTTGCTCCAGCACCGCGGGCGCCTTCCCGCTCGGCCTCGTGTGGCTTGCGTGGGTGGGCCTCGTCGGACTGCGCCGTCGGCGGTGAGGCGACCTCCTCACCGCCGAGGCGGGGCTTCACGTCACTGGATGGTGAACGAGCCCACGTAGAGGTTGTTCCAGGCCAGGGGGCCGAGGCTGCCGTTGTAGTACCAGCCGGAGTTCAGGTAGACGCCGATGAACCAGAACGACGAGTAGACGTAGTACGTGCCCGGAACCAGCTCGTAGGTGGTGGCGGTCGTCTGGTTGATGACGCAATTGTCATGCGAGTGGTGGGTCTGGTGCGTCTTCACCAGCTGCCCCTGCGCGTTGTAGATGTAGAAGTTCGCCTTGCTGCTGGGCGCGACGACGCCGTGGAAGGTGAGCGTCCCGCCCTGGCTGAGGGGGCTGAGGAAGCTCACCGCCGTGTAGCTGGACTGCCGGCACTTGTCCTCCGGGCGGCCTCCGTTCAGGGGGTACTGGGGCACGTTCGCGGGGATGTAGACGGGCGGCGTGGAGTTCTGCGCGGTGCTGATGGTGACGGGCGTGCTGGTGGGGCAGCCTTCACAGCCACCGCCACCGCCACCCGGATCCTCTTCACCGGGCAGGGGCGGGAGCGGCGCGCGGGCCGTCTCCTCGTAGGTGTCGGGCGTGGACTCCGGCAACGGCTCGCCGCAAGCGGACAGCAGCGTCGCGAGGCACAGCGTGGCAACGGCCGAAAGCATCAGCTTCATGGATGTCATCTCCGGGCTGGGACCTGGCGCGACCATCGCGCCAAGACGCGGTCAGGGCCGGCGGACCCGCCTGTTCCCCCCACGTCGTGCCAGGAGGTCGGCACCCCGGGATTTTCTTTGCATTTCCGGGCGGAGATTTCCTCGCGCCCCCCCCCTCGTCAGGAGGCCTGGACGGCGTCCATCACCGCGCGCCGGGCGGCCACCCAGCTCCGGGCTTCTTCCTCGGTGTCCACCATGCCGAACGGAGCAGTTTGCGTCCGCCCCAGCAGGCCCGAGGGCGGGCCCATCATGCTGGCCATGGTGCGCAGCGCGAAGCTCGCGCCGAAGATGACGATGCCCGCGTAGGGCATCACCTCGGGCGTCTCGCTCAACGCCTTGCGTGCCTCCAGGGAGATGCTCGAGCCGCGGCGCGCATCGCAGAGGAGGTAGAGCCGGGGCTGGACCGCCATCAGCTCGCGCCCCACTCCGCACAGCGCCTGGATGAGCTTGAGGTCGAACACCCCGACATGGACCAGTCGGACAAGGTCGGGCGACTCGAACCACATCTTGCTGTCACCGAACGTCCACATGCGGACCATGACGTGTCTCCTCGAGGAACCCGGAAGCAATCAGCACCGGGGGAGCGGGGGTGCTCACGCCACGACGGGTCAGCTGCTGGACGCGGTGCTCCTGGCCGAGGGCGGCGCCACGAAGCCGAGCATCTCGTCCGCGAGTCGCCGGGACTCCTCGCGCTCGGCCTCGGGCGTGCGCGCGCCCACCGCCCGGACGCCGAGCAGCGACAGGCCCTCCTCGAGGCCCAGCGCCGTCTCCACGTTGTCGAGCTGGATGCCCATGCTCTGGAGCGTCAGCGCCACGTCCGCGCCCATGCCGCACAACACCGTGCGCGTGCCCATCAGCCGGGCCGAGGCCGCCAGCCGCGCCAGCACCGCGCACAGGTGGCTGTCCACCAGCCACAGGCCGGAGATGTCCACCACCATCCCCTTCGCGCCGGTGCGCTGGATGTCGCGCAGCACGTCCGAGCAGAGCTGCGCCGCCTGCGCGTCGGTGATGTCGCCCTGGAGGGGGACGATGAGCTGGCCCCACAGCGGGATGATGGGGATGCGCGACAGGTCGCGCGACGGGTGGGGACTGTCCGGGTGGCTCATCACGGCTCCACGTCCGCCACCAGCACGGTGGCGTCATCGGTGGCACGGCCGAAGCGCTCCAGCAGAAGCGCACAGGCCGCGTCGGGGGACTGCGTTCGGACCTGCTCCAGGTCCAGGCGGAAGCTCAAGCCGTCGGTGAAGAGCGCGAGCCGGTCTCCGGGCGACAGCGGCGTGGAGACGGTGCGCAGCGTGCGGAACGCCTGACCGAGGATGCCTGGCGTGGGGAGCACCGGCACGCGCGTGCCCACCGTGCGCAGCTCCACATTGCCCACGCCGCCACAGTGGAGGGCGAGCCCATCGAAGACAGCGAGCATGATGGCCGCGCCCCGGCCGTGGCGCAGGGCCGCGTGAAGCGCCTCCATCAACGGCTCCACGGACGGGCCCAGCGACGTCTGGCCCAGGCAGCGCGAGGCCTCCGCCGTCACCTGCGCCGCGGCGGGGCCATGGCCCAGCGCGTCCACCACCGCCAGCAGCGTGTACGGCCCGTCCACGCGCACCACCACACCGTCGCCGTTCTCCACCTCGCCCACCTTCGGACGCGTCAGATGGGCGACGGACAACCTCACAACCACACCTCGAACTCCACCTGGGTGCCGGTGGTGCCCGTGTTCACCTCGAACTTGTCCGACAGCCGCTTCACGCCCAACAGGCCCAGGCCCATGCCCGTCTTGCTCCGGTAGGTGCCCGACAGCACGCGCTCCAGCTCGGGAATGCCCCGCCCGTGGTCCTCCGCGCGCACGCGCAACAGCTTGCGTGGCGCATGCACGGGGATGAGCTGGATGGTGCCGCCGCCCGCGTAGGAGATTTGATTGCGCGCCAGCTCGCTCACCGCCGTCGCGACCTTCTGGCACTCGTAACCGCGCCCACCCATCGACTCGCACAGCGCGCGCGCCGCGAGCCGTGCATGGCTGGCATCCGCCTCCGTGCGCACCAGATACGTGGTGGGCCGCGCGTCCAGCGCCATGGGCAGCACGGAGGCCGCGGTCGGCTCGCGTGCGCTCAGCCCCGAAGGAACGCTGGCCGTCCCCATGAGGGCCCGCAGGCGGGCGGCCAGGTCCGGACGACGGGCCGGGTCCACGAAGTGACGCGAAGCGGGCTCCAGCGCTTCGATGACGCGCGGCAGCTCCGCCGGGCCCAGCGCGTCGGCCGACAGTCGCAGCGACTCCAGCGTCCCTCGAAGCACGAGTCGCGCGGCCGTCTCCGTCATGAAGTGCTGCAAGACGCCCAGCAGCTGGGTACTCGTCACGCCCCGACTCACCACGGTCTCCTTGCTTCCAGCTTCAGGCGCTTGCGCGCGAACACTTCCAGGCCGCCGCCCACGCGATTGGAGACCCGGACCTCGTCGGTCAGCCTCCGCACCGCCGCGCCGCCTTCACCCAGGCTCTCGCCCGGCAACGGGCCCGGACGTCCCTCGCGGCCCAGGAAGAGCCGCTCCGGCTCCGACATGCCCGGGCCCCGGTCCAACGCGCGGATGCACAGCCAGGCGTCGTCCTCGCGCCAGACCTCCACCGTCCCGCCCGCCCGCGTGTGACGCACCAGGTTGGTGGCCAGCTCGCTCACCACCACCGCCACTTCCGCGCTGGAGGCCGCCGACAGCCCCGCGTCCCGGGCGAAGCGCCGCCCCAGCGAGGCCGCCACCACCGCGTCCACGGGGTGACGGACGACCACGGACAACCGGGACTCCAGCAAGGCGGCGGTGGGAAGTGGCAACGGCAAAAGTCAGTCCCGGAGTAAATCCCGTGGAATTACGCCAGCATGAGGCAATAATTGTGCGGGGATTGTAAAGCGGTTCACGAAGCACCCATGGAATCCCCTTCGGTTTCGCGAAAGAGGCGTCTAGAATCCTGGGTTTTTTCGTTTTACTCGCGCGCTTCACCCGCTTGCGCCGGGAAGCTCCGGGAATCCTTCGCTCTGACGCCGCGGCCCCCGCGAGCCACGGGGCGGGAACGACCCACGCGACGTGCGTGGGTGTTCAACCAGGAGAGCGCCTTTCGAGCTCAGCCGCCGTTGAGCAGATGCACCTGAAGGTCCATCCCCACGGCGAGGGTGGTGCCACGAGGCAGCTCCACCCAGCTCCCGGGGCGCTTCAGGTGACTGGCCACGACGACGGTGCGGCGGCGGCGGTGGGCGCCCACGGCGGGCTGGGACTCGGGAGAGCTGGCCGTCACGCCGCAGGGCTCGCACTCCGCGCCGCCTTCGAGTCGCGAATAGAACAGCGGCTCCTCGCCGAAGCGGCAGGCCACGAGGACGGAGCCGTTGGTGGCGACGAGGTTGAGCGTGGAGGCGCGGGGGATGCCCGCGTCCACGGAGCGCTTGATGACCTCGCGCGCGGTGTCCGCCAGCAGGCGACCGGAGACCTCGGCCTCCAGCCTGGGGTCATCGGTGCGCCCCACGTCGCGCAGCTGACGCAGGAAGAGGGCGAACAGCACCTCGCTGTCCGTCGCGCCGTGCACCTGGCGCTGCAGGTGCTCCGGCAGCGAGGCCAGCAGGGAGGCGCGCAGTTCGTCGAAGCCGCTCACGCTGCCCTGATGGGCGAACAGCCAGCGGCGCGAGCGGAACGGCTGGGTGTTCTCTTCCAGCGACGCGCCCACGGGGAGTCGGCTGGCATGGAAGAGCAGGGCCTCCGACTCGCCCGGTGGGGCGAGCCCCACGAGCGAGGGTTCACCTTCCGCGCTGGAGAAACGGCGCAGGAGGACCTCGTCCTGGGCATAGGCTCCCACCCCCACCGCGTTGGCGCGAGGCTCCGTCTGTACGAGCACCTGCCCGGCGAGCCGGTGGAGCTCGCACCTGAGCAGGTTCGGGTCTGACGTGAGGGCAGCGAGGACGACGGACATGAGGGAGAACTCCTTTGCTCCATAGATAATGACGTCGCCTCCCCCCCTCAAGCCAGCGGGCACGCCCCCTTGCCGCTTCGCTAAGTGCTTGAAATGGCTGGGCTTTACATTGAACGAACATTGACACGTCTTCCGGAGGCTCCTAACCTCCGGGCGCTTCACCGACGGCCTCGGGCTAGACCCTTCACCGGAGATGGAATGTCGGACGACATCGCAATCGGCATCGACCTTGGCACGTCGTACTCGTGCGTGTCGGTGGTCCAGGATGGCCAGCCCATCGTCATCCCCAACGAGTGGGGAGAGACGACGCACGCCTCCTGCGTGTCATTCCTCGAGGATGGCTCGGTGCTGGTGGGCAACGCGGCCAAGAAGAACATCATCACCAGCCCCGAGACGACGGTGTACTCCGCCAAGCGTCTCATCGGTCGCTACTACTTCTCCGACGAGGTGAAGAAGGCGCAGGCGGTGATGCCGTACCGCATCGTCGAGGGCGAGAACAACTCGGTGCGCATTGGCGTGCGCGAGCGCGCGTACTCGCTGCCGGAGATCTCCGCGCTGGTGCTCAAGGAGATGAAGGCCGTCGCGGAGACGTACCTGGGACGTGAGGTGACCAAGGCCGTCGTGACGGTTCCGGCGTACTTCAACGACAACCAGCGGCAGGCCACCAAGGACGCGGGCCGCATCGCCGGGCTGGAGGTGCTGCGCATCCTCAACGAGCCCACGGCGGCGGCGCTGGCGTACGGCTTCGGCCGGGACGTCAACCAGCGCGTCGTCGTCTACGACTTGGGCGGCGGCACGTTCGACGTGTCCATCCTGGAGATCGGCAAGGACGTCTTCGAGGTGCTCGCGACGGCGGGCGACACGTACCTGGGCGGCGACGACTTCGACGACCGCATCATGACGTGGCTGGCGGACGACTTCCTGAACAAGACGCGGCTGGATTTGAGGCAGAACAAGTTCTGCCTCCAGATGCTGAAGGAGGCCGCGGAGAAGGCGAAGATCGACGTGGGGCAGACGGGCTCCGCGGACATCCTGTGCGCGGGCATCTGCCAGGACGCGCAGGGCAACGTGATGGACCTGCGCCACACGCTGAACCAGGACCAGTTCAACCGGATGGTGATGGACCTGGTGCAGCGCACGTTCAAGGTCTGCGACGAGGCGCTGCAGAGCGCGCGGCTGACGGCGGCGGACATCGACGCGGTCATCCTCGTCGGCGGGCCCACGCGTTTGCCCATCATCCGCAACTCCGTGAAGCACTACTTCCAGAAGGCACCGCTGGAGGGCATCAACCCCGACCAGGTCGTGGCCATGGGCGCGGCGCTCCAGTCGCATGCGCTGCTGGACAGCAGGACGGAGACGTTCCTGGTGGACGTCACGCCGCTGACGCTGCGCATCGGCACGGTGGGCGGGTACACCGAGAAGATCATCGACAAGAACACGCCGGTGCCCATCGACCGCTCGAAGGCGTTCACCACCAGCCGCGACGGGCAGGAGAAGGTGAAGATTCGCGTGTATCAGGGCGAGTCCAACCGGGCCGACGAGTGCGAGATGCTCGGTGAGTTCGAGTTCGCGGGCTTCCGCATCGGCTATCGCGGCGAGGTGAAGATTGAGGTCACCTTCGAGATCAACACGGACGGACTGGTGAACGTGTCCGCGTGCGACACGGAGACGGGACAGAAGACGTCGACGACCATCACCTTGTCGTCTGGCATGTCGGAGGCAGACATCCAGAAGTCCATCCAGTCGAACCGCAGCACGCGCCTGGCTGGACACAACAACAACGACCTGCCCGCCGTGGCCCAGTAGACGAGCGCGATGTCCGAGCCTACCGATCCCAGCTCCGGCAAGCCGCCGGGAAGCCCGCCGGGGACACCGGCGGCTCCCGCGCGTCCCGCCATTCCGAGGATGACGGCCGCCACGCCGGGCCCCGTCGTGCCGCCCACGCCGGCGCCGGTGGCTCGCCCGCCCGCGGCCGCCCCCGCGCGTCCCTCCGCCACGGGCACCGCGCCCGCGGGTGCGCCGACGGCGAAGCCTCCGGGCATCGCGGCGCCCGCCGTGCCTCCCGCGCAGCGGCCCACGGTGTCCGTGCCCGCCATCACCGCGCCCGGGTCGCAGCGCCAGAGCGCCACGGGGCTGCCGTCCGTGGGCCCCGCCTCCACGCCCACGGGCGCGAGGCCCACGGTGGCCGCCATGCCCGCCGTCGGTGCGCCGGTGCCGCAGCGCCAGAGCGCCACGGGGCTGCCGTCCGTGAGTCCCGCTTCCACGCCCACGGGCGCGAGGCCCACGGTGGCCGCCATGCCCGCGGTCGGTGCGCCCCCGAGCTCGGGAGCGGGCACGCCGGCACGTCCCGCTGGACCGCCGCCTCCGCCGACGGGTGAGGCCGATTCAGATTCAGAGGTGACACCTCCCGGAGGCACGCAGCTGACGCCTCCACCTGGCGCGGGCATGGGGCCTCGTGCGACAGCCGCGGGCACGGCGCCGACTGCTTCGGGCCCCGCTGCTCGCGCGACTCCAGCGGGCATCTCGCCGATGACGCCTGCGCCCCTCGCGGGGGCCACGCCGTCTGCTTCAGGCCCTGCGCCGCGTGCGACCGCAGCCGGCATCCCGCCGATGACGCCTGCGCCCCTCGCGGGTGCCACGCCGTCTGCTTCAGGTCCTGCTCCTCGCGCGACTCCGGCAGGCATCTCGCCGATGACGCCCGCGCCCATCGCGGGAGCGGTGCCGTCTGCCTCGGGCCCTGCTCCTCGTGCGACTCCAGCGGGCATCCCGCCGATGACGCCTGCGCCCGTCGCGGGCTCGACACCCTCTGCTTCGGGCCCCGCTCCTCGCCCCACTCCAGCGGGCATCCCGCCGATGACGCCTGCGCCCGTCGCGGGCGCGACACCCTCTGCTTCGGGCCCCGCTCCTCGCCCCACTCCGGCGGGCATCCCGCCGATGACGCCTGCGCCCGTCGCTGGGGCCACGCCTCGCACGGCCGCCGCTGGCACGGTACCCCCGCCTCCGGGATCGGGCCCCGCTCCTCGCCCCACTCCGGCGGGCATCCCGCCGATGACGCCTGCGCCCGTCGCGGGAGCCGCGACTCGCGCGGCGTCCGTGAGCACGGTCCCTCCGCCTCCAGGGTCGGGCCCCACTCCCGCCGGCATCGCGCCGCTGACTCCCCCGCCCGTCGCCAGCGCGGCAACGCGTGCGACGGGAGCCGCGTCCCCCACGGGCACGACCCCTCCTGGCTCGGGCCCGGCACCTCGCGAAGCTCCGCCCGGTATCGCCCCGATGACACCCGCTGTCACCGGAGCCGCGCCCCGCGTGGCACCCATCGCAGGCACGCCACCTCGCGCGGCCCCCGCCATCACCTCGCCCCTGACGCCGCCTCCCGTCGCGGGCGCCATCATCCCGCCACCGCCTCCCGTCGCGGGCGCCATCATCCCGCCACCGCCTCCCGTAGCGGGCGCCATCATCCCGCCGCCGCCCAACACAGGCGCCACGGCGCGCGGAGCCGCGCCCATCTCGGGGTCCGTGCCGAGCGTTCCCTCCATCGCGCCAGCAGTTCCAGGCGTCGCCCCAGCGGCCCCCGCCACGCGTCCACCGACGGTGCCGCCGCCTCCCGGATTGGCCCGCCCCACCGTGCCAGGCATCGCCCCTGTCGCGGCGCCGCCCACGAGCGCGCCACGCGGTCCGGCCCTGACGCCCCGACCGCCTCCGACGCTCGCCGTCGGGCAGGTCGCCGCTCCCCCTTCCCCGGCCTCGCCGCCACAGCCGCGTCCGGGACCACGGCCCACCATGTCGTTGCCGGCGATCGTCACCGCGGACGCGCCGCCCCGGCCGCCCACCGCGGCCACCGTCCCGGGCATCCCTCCGATGACGGCGCCTCGCGTGCCCGCCATCAACCCGTTGGTGCCGCCCATCGCGCCGGCAGTGCCCTCCGTCGCGCCCATGGCGCCGCCCCCGCCGCCCGTGGGAGCCCTGTCACCGCCTCCGCCACCGAGCGCGGCCAAGGGCCCCGGCCTGGACGCGAACCAGCTCGCGGACCTCGCGTCGCGCTGCGCGAAGCTGGACCAGAGCGACTACTTCGAGGTGCTCCTCCTGGAGCGCACGGCCACTCCCGCCGACATCAAGAAGGCGTTCTACCGGGAGAGCCGCACCTACCATCCGGACCGCTTCTTCCACATCGACGACAAGCAGCTCAAGGAGCAGGTGCACGAGCTCTACAAGCGCGTCACCGAGGCCTACTACGTCCTGCGCGACGACACGAAGCGCAAGAAGTACCTCGCTGACGTAGCGGGCTCGGAGCGCGCGCAGAAGCTGCGCTTCACCGAGGCGTCCGAGTCCGAGACGAAGGCCGCCGCGAAGAAGGAGCAGGAAGAGCAGATCGGCACCCACCCCAAGGGGCGCCAGTTCTACCAGCAGTCCCAGAAGGACATCGACGCCGGCAACTGGTCCGCCGCCGAGCGCAACCTCAAGATGGCCCTCACCTACGAGCCCTCCAATCCCCGCTACAAGGAGAGCCTGGCCGAAGCGCAGAAGCGCCTGTCGGACGAGGCCAAATCCAAGGGCGACTCCTTCAAGATTCGCTGACGTCGTCCGGAGGCGCGGCAAAGCCCCATGGTCATCGACCTCATCATCCTGGGAATGGTGCTGTTCTTCGGCATCATCGGCGCCTTCACCGGCGCCTCCCGACAGGTGGCCAACTGGGTGGGCCTGGCGCTGGGGTTCTTCGCCTCGCGCCGGCTGGGCCCCTTCGTCGCCCCCCGGCTCGCGGAGGCGCTCGACGGCCCGCTGCTCCTGGGCCTCCTCCTGGGCACGGTGCTCCTCTTCATCGGCGTGTGGCTCACTGTGCGCTACGCCCTGGGCGCCCTGCTCCAGCGCTTCCTCTCCACGGGCAAGCAGAACGAGAACCAGGGCATCGACCGCTTCCTGGGCTTCGTGCTCGGCGCGGGGAAGACGGCCGCCTTCGCGTGGATGGCCCTCAGCGCGATGACCTTCTTCGAGCAGCACGTCATCGTCGCCGGCAAGCGCATCGGCGTGTCCCCCAAGGACTCCCTGGCCGCGCAGGCCGCGCGCCGCTTCAACCTCTTCGAGATGACCCAGTTCGCCCCCATGGACGACATGGTCCAGGTGGCCAGGGCGGCGGGAGACCCGGAGCGCGCGGCCTCGCTGAGGAACGACCCCGCCTTCAAGGCCCTGCGAAAGGACCCGCGCTTCCAGCGGCTCCTCCAGGACGACAAGGTGAAGCAGGCGCTCGCCCGGGGAGACACCGCCGCGCTCCTGCGCAACGACCTGGTCCTCCAGCTCATCCAGGACCCGGACGTCGCCGCCCGACTGGGCGCGGCGGCCCGGGCCTCGGAAGGTGACGGGGACGTCACACGTTGAGCTGCACGGCGTCCAGCCCCACCAGCCGCGGACGCACGTAGTCCGCGTCCACCTTCACCTGTCGACGTCGCCGCTCGGGCGCCTCGAACATGATGTCCGCCATGACGTGCTCCAGGATGGAGCGCAGCCCGCGAGCCCCCAGCCCCCGCGTCGCCGAGTAGTGCACCACCTCGCGCAGCGCCGCGTCGTCGAACTCCAGCTCCAGCTCGTCCATGGCCAACAGCTCCCGGAACTCGCGGATGATGGAGTCCGGCGGCTCCGTGAGCACGCGGATGAGGTCCGCCTCGCCCAGCAAGTCCAGCTGCACCACCACGGGCAGGCGTCCGAGGAATTCCGCCAGCATCCCGAACTCCACCAGCTGCTTGGTGCTGATGCGCTTGCGAGGCCCCTTCGACGCTCCGTCCGCGCCGAAGCCCAGGGGCCGGCTCGAGGCCTCGTCGCCGGCTTCGTGCAAGTCACTGAAGGTGCCCGCGCAGATGAAGAGGATGTCGCGGGTGTCCACCTGGACGAAGTCGCTCTTGTTCCAGGCCTGGGTGACGTTGAGCGGGACGTACACCTCCCGGCCCTCCAGGAGCTTCAGCAGGGACTGCTGCACGCCCTCGCCGCCGATGTCCCGGCTGCCCGCGCCGTTGCGGGCGCCCTGCGAGCGGCGGGCAATCTTGTCCACCTCGTCCACGAAGATGATGCCCCGCTGCGTGTCCTCGACGGAGTGGTTCGCCTTGAGGAGCAAATCGGAGATCATCACCTCCACGTCTTTGCCGTAGTAGCCCGCCTCCGTGTACTCGGTGGCGTCCACGGTGGTGAAGGGCACCTGGAGGATGTCCGCCAGGTTGCGGGCGATGTGCGTCTTGCCACTGCCGGTGGGGCCGATGAGCAGGATGTTGGACTTCTTGATGAGGGACTGCCTCCGCAGCCTCCGGGCCTGCACACGCTTGAGGTGGTTGTGGGCGGCGATGGCCACCGCCCGCTTGGCGGCGTCCTGGCCAATGACGTAGCGGTCCAGCCGTTCGAAGATTTCCCGAGGGGTCAGCGGCGCTTCTTCCCTGCGTGCGGACGACTCCATGTACCCTTCCCTTCTATCCACGCGTCCTCCCGACACTCCGTCCAAAGGGTAGGAATCAGATGGAAGGTCCGCCCGCCAGGACAGGGGCCCCGGGAGGTCGCCTGCCTGCCAGCTCGCTGTCCATTCAGCCGGCTGTTGTATGCGGGGGGGCTTTCCTATAGTTCCCGCGCCTCTCCAGTGTTGACTGGAGTCCACCCTCCGTTTCCCTGGGAGCCTCGAACCGCCGATGCCCGCAAACGCCCCTCCGCACCGCTGGACCCTCGCTGACGCGCACGAGCTCTATGGAATCCGGAACTGGGGCTCGCCCTACTTCGGCATCAACGACAAGGGCCACGTCTGCGTCCATCCGGACGGCCCCCAGGCCCCCAGCATGGACTTGAAGGACCTGGTGGACGAAGTCCGTCGCCGGGGCATTGGACTGCCGCTGCTGCTGCGCTTCACGGACGTGCTGCGCCACCGCGTCGTCCACCTCAACGAGGCCTTCCGCAAGGCCATGGCCGACCAGGGCTTCAAGGGCGGCTACCGGGGCGTCTACCCCATCAAGGTGAACCAGCACCGCTACGTGGTGGAGACCATCATCGAGGCGGGCAAGGGCTACAACTACGGCCTCGAAGCCGGCAGCAAGCCGGAGCTGATGGCGGTGATGGCGCTCCTCGAGAACGAGGAAGCGCTGGTCATCTGCAACGGCTACAAGGACGAGGAGTACATCGAGACGGCCCTCTTCTATTCGCGCCTGGGCCGCAACGTCATCCTCGTCGTCGAGAAGCCCAGCGAGCTGCCCCTCATCGCAGAAGTCTCGCGCCGCACGGGCATCACCCCGCGGCTGGGCATGCGCGTGAAGCTGTCCACCCGCGGCGCCGGCAAGTGGGAGGCCAGCGGTGGAGATCGCTCCAAGTTCGGCCTGTCCTCGTCGGAGTTGATGAGCTGCATCAGCTTCATGAAGGACACGGGCCTGTTGCCCGCCTTCGAGCTGCTGCACTTCCACCTGGGCAGCCAGATCTCCAACATCCGCAACGTGAAGAACGCGCTGCGCGAGGTGGGCTGCTTCTACGTGGAGGTGGCGCGTCAGGGCGCGCCCTTGAAGTACCTGGACGTGGGCGGCGGCCTGGGCGTGGACTACGACGGCTCCCAGACGAACTTCGCCTCCTCCATGAACTACACGACGGAGGAGTACGCCAACGACGTCGTCTTCGGCGTGATGGAGGCGTGTGACCGCGCGGGCGTGCCGCACCCGACGCTCGTCTCCGAGTCGGGCCGCGCCGTCGTCGCGCACCACGCGGTGCTGGTGGTGGACGTGCTGGGCACCAGCGAGTTCGACCCGGCGCACGTGCCGGACAAGGTGGACGACAAGGCGCCCTCCGTGGTGCGCAACCTCCTGGCCACCTTCCGCGAGGTGACGAACAAGAACCTGCTGGAGGCGTGGCACGACGCGCAGGACGCCAAGGAGGAGAGCCTCACCCTCTTCTCGCTGGGCCACCTGTCGCTGGAGCAGCGCGTGGCGGCCGAGAACATCTACTGGGCCACCTGCCACAAGATCATGCGCATCGCGAAGGAGGCCGGCGAGATTCCCGAGGAGCTGGACTCGCTCGAGAAGGCGCTCAGCGACACGTACTTCTGCAACTTCTCCGTGTTCCAGTCGCTGCCAGACTCGTGGGCGATTGATCAGCTCTTCCCGATGATGCCCATCCACCGGCTGTCGGAGAAGCCGACGCGCCGGGCGACGCTGGCGGACATCACCTGCGACTCGGACGGGAAGATCGAGCACTTCATCGACAAGCGCGAGGTGAAGGACGCGCTGGAGCTGCACGCGCTCAATGATGACGACTACTACCTGGGCATCTTCCTGGTCGGCGCGTACCAGGAGATTCTCGGCGACCTGCACAACCTCTTCGGGGACACGCACACGGTGCAGGTGTCGCTGGCGCCCAACGGCGGCTACCTCATCGACCACGTGGTGGCCGGTGACACGGTGACGGAAGTGCTGAACTACGTCAGCTACAGCAGGGACGACCTCGTCGCCCGGCTGCGCAAGTTCACCGAGATGGCGCTGCGCCAGGGCCGCATCTCCCTGGACGAGTCGCGCACCCTGCTGCGCATGTACGAGGACGGCCTGTCCGGCTACACGTACCTGGAGCGCGGCGTGGACGCGAGCTTCGCCGGCAGCGCCAGCCAGCTGCGTCTGGTGCCGGTGCCGGACGCCACCCGGCCGCCGGTGTCTCCGTCGGGCACGTAGTCACTCCGACTTCAGTGGTTCCCACCCCGCCCTCCGCCGCGCCCCTCACGGGAAGCGTCGGGGGGCGGGGTGTTTTCAGTAGCTGGCGATGACGGGCTCTCCGGCGCCGAAGGGCGTGGGCTCGTCCGCGAAGGCGACGTCCGCCGCGCGGGCTCGCAGCCGCTGGAGCCCCGCTTGTTGAAGCTCACCCCGCGCGAGGAGCGACTCGAAGTCGAAGCTCGCCAGCCGCAAGTCATGGAGCTGGAGCCGCGCCAGCGTGCTCCACAGGGACAGGCGGCCCTCGGTGGCCGCGCACAGGCCCTCCAGCTCGACGAGGCGACTCAGGGGCGAGTAGCGCACCCAGTGGCCGTTGAGCTTCAGGCGGCCCGCCTTCTCCATCACCCACGCGACGCGGGACTTGAGCGGGTCCTTGCGCACGTCCAGGGCCCGCATCACCGCTTCCAGGGTCCGCTGGTCCTGCCGCAGCTCGGGGATGAGCGCGGCCAGGAAATGGCCCACCGGGTTGCTGTGATTCTCCGCCTCGGTGCGCCGCGCCAGCTCGATGCCCGCCACCGAGCCCGCGTGGTGATCGCTCAGATAGATGCCCAGCCGCTTCGCATCCATGCCGTCCCTCCTCGCCGCGCGGCCACGCTGCCCGCTGGGGAAGGATTCACACGAAGGAGCCGCCAGGCAGCGGGCGCCTGGAGGCTCCAACGGAGGGTGGCCGGACGGACAGGCGCCCGGTTTCAGTCCGGGTAGCTGAACGTCAGGGGCAGCTTCACCTCGGGGTGGAGGCTGCGGGCGACAGGACACTCACGGCCCACCTGCTCCAGGCGGGCGCGGTGCTCGGCGGAGAGACCCGCGGGCATCTGGATGTCCAGCACCAGCTCGCCAATGCGGCGCGGCGGCGGCGTCATCCGCTTCTCCACCCGGGCGCGAATCTCGCCCAGGGAGATGCCCTCGCGCGAGGCGAACAGGTGCATCGTCGTCACCGCGCAGGACATCAGCGCCGCGCCCACCAGGTCCGTGGGCGAGAAGCTGCCGCCGGTGCCGCCGTTGTCCCGGGGCGCCTCCGTCTGGAGGCCCGCGCTGGACGGGCCGTGGGTGAGCTGCGTCTTGAACTGGGCGTGGCTGACCAGGGTCATCACCACGCCGGTGGCAGGGGGCTGTTGCGTGCTCATGGGTTGGCGCTCCTTCGAGCCGGGGGCCTGGGGTGCTTCAGCGGACGTAGGCTTCGTGCTTCTTCGCGTCCTTCTTGGTGGAAGGCTCCGCGTCCTCGACGCTCCAGTCCAGCGTCTTCATCAGCGCCTTGCTGCGCTTCTTCACGTCCGCGTCCAGGAAGGCCACCGCCTCCGGCAACCGGTCCATCAGCCGCATGGGCTTGCGCTTGTTCTTCGGCTCGTTGAGCAGCGCGTGCGTCAGCCAGGGGAACACCGCCGTCACGTCGCAGTGCACATAGACGGAGCCCGTCTCCACCGCCTCCACGGAGACCTTGCCCCAGGTGTGGCCTTCACCCGCGGGGCAGCTGGACAAGGCGCCGTTGTCCACCGGGTCCACGCAGAACTGCACGTCGATGTCGAAGCCCGACGTGGGGACGTTGAGGATCTGATCCAACAGCGGCTCACCCTGCAGCGTGTAGTTCTTCGGCACGCCGCCGCCCAGAATCCAGATGGCCAGCCGCTTGCTGCCGTTGTGCCGGCAGAAGTGCTGCATCGCCGCCATGGAGTAGACGTCGTCGTTGATGTCGAGCTCGAACTTGAACTCGGGCCCGAGCAGGCGCTTGAGCTTGACGATGTTCAGGAAGATGGAGCCGTCCTGCACCGCGCCCACCCAGATGGGGACCGCGTGCTTGTAGCAGGTGGACAACAGCGACGGCTGCTTCACGCCCAGCTGCTTCTCGATTCCGTGGATGGCCTTGCCGAGCAGGAAGTGGAACTCAGGCGTGGTCATCTTCTTCTGGAACTCGGGCTGCCGGATGATGGCGGAGAAGAGGCGGTCGGTGTCGAGCAGCGCCTCCTCCCAGAACCCCAAGTCATAGATGCGGATGATGCGCGCCAGCCGGTACTGGAGGTCGCCCGCGTTGGGGTTCACCTCGCGGATGGCGTGGCCGATGATGCGGTGGGCGTCGTGGTAGAGATTCGCGCCCGTCGTGGTGATGGCGGAGATGACGCCCTTCTCGATGAGGGGAATCAGACAGCTCTGGTGTAGGCCCGCCGGCGTCATCGCGCCCGACAGCGTGAGGAAGATGGACGCGTCGTCCTCCATCGACTTGGACATCAGCTCGAACGCCGTGCGCTCCTGGCGGCCCACGTAGGCGCTGAAGGCGTGGGCGAGCAGCTCCGCCGGCCGCTCCTTGCCGGTGATGGGACGCGGGTCCGCCTTGCGGGCGCCGGAGTACGCGGAGCGGAGGGACTTCTTCGGGTTCGAGGAGGTCTTGGCCATGGCGCGGCGATCTACCACCGCCCGCCCGCCAAGGGGAGCACCGCCAGCGCCCCCGCCCCTACTTGTCCCGCTTGCGACGGCTCCCGCGCTTGCCGGGGGCGGCGTCGGCCGGAGGCGCGCTCAGCACCCGCTCCCGGACCTGCTCGGGTGTCAGGTCCTCGGTGTCCGCCACCACACAGGAGACGAAGGCCAGCTCCGCCAGCACCCGGCGGGCCCGCTCGCGCTCCGCGGAGTCCTTGGAGCCCAGCGCCTCCGAGGCCGCCGCCACGTAGCTGCTGGCGAGCGACTCGAAGAGGTACACGCGGTTCTCGATGCTCGAATCGGCTTTCTTGGCCATGGGGCGGGCAGTCTAGGCCCCCGCCGTCACGGCCGGGGAGCCGGACTCCGGTGCGCCCCTGAGTTCTGTCATCGCCAGACGGTCCAGCGTGGTGGAGCGGTACACGTCCAGCATCCGCTGCTGGCCCAGCTTCCAGACGCCGTACATGGTGCAGCTCCCGGTGGCCTTGCAGCCATCGTGCTGCGTGTCCTGGCAGACATTGACGTGGACGGGCCCCTCCACCGCCTCGATGACGTCCAGGAACGTCACCTCTCGCGCGGGCCGGGACAGGGCATAGCCCCCGTGCGCGCCCCGGGTGGACCGGACGAGCTTCCGGGAGACGAGGACCTTGAGGATTTTCGCGAGGAAGTCCTCGGGCACATCCATCCGGCGCGCGATTTCCCGGAAGGGAACCATGCGCTCCAGGGGTTGTGAGGCCAGGAAGGTCATGGCCCGCAGCCCGTACTCAATCTTTCGTGAGATTTGGAGGGGGTGCTGCGGCATCGCCCTTGACGTCGTCCGTGGTTTGAAGAAGAGCCTAGGTCGCGACAGTGCGGCTTTCAACCGCTCGCCCCGGAGCCCGAGATGATCGACCTGCACTCCCACACCACCGCCAGCGACGGCCAGTACTCGCCCACGGAGCTGCTGGCGCGCGCGGCGGCGGCGGGAGTGACGGTGCTGTCGGTGACGGACCACGACACGGTGGCGGGGCTGGCGGAGGCCCATGAAGCCGCGCGCGCGCATGGCGTGGAGCTGGTGCCGGGCATCGAGGTCTCCGCCTTCGTCCTGGGCCGCGAAGTCCACATCCTCGGGCACTTCGTGAGGCCGGACGACGAGGACCTCGCGCGCTTCGCCCAGCGGCTGCGGGGTGAGCGCGAGCAGCGCATGGAGGCCATGGTGGCCAGGATGCAGCAGCTGGGCTTCCCGGTGCGCATGGAGCACGTGCTGACCGTCGCGGGGGATGCGCAGTTGGGCAGGCCGCACCTGGCGCGAGTGCTGGTGGACCAGGGCTGGGCGGTGGACATGAAGGCCGCGTTCGACCGCTTCCTGGGGACGCGGGGCATGGCCTGGGTGGAGCGCTTCAAGCTGGACGGCGCGGACGCCATCCGCCTCATCCGCAACGCGGGCGGCACGGCGACGCTGGCGCACCCGGGCTCGTCCAAGGCGGAGCGGATGGAGATTCGCGAGCTGACCAAGGCGGGGCTCTCCGGCCTGGAGGTGCTGCACGCGGACCACAACCCGGGGCTGCGGCAGAAGTACCTGGCGCTGGCGAAGGAGCACGACCTGGTGCCCACCGCCGGCAGCGACTTCCATGGCGAGGCCGTATCCGCCGAGCACCGCCTGGGCACCGCCGCGATGCCGCCGGAGCTGTTCGCGAAGCTGAAGTCCCGCGCCACGGCGTGAGGCCTCCGAGGGGGCGACGCTTCAGCCCCAGGAGACCGCGGGCTCGGGCGTCCCCTCGTCTTCGTCCCGCGACTCCTCCAAGCGGCGGGTGGGCCCGAAGACGCGGGCCACGAAGTCGTTGACGAACTTTCCATCCGGGTCCTGGGCGCGCTGAACGGTGCGCAGCGCATGCCAGCGCACGCCATACATCCGCTCCATGTCCTCCTCCCGGGCCCGCGTCGCCTTGCCCAGATGCACCTGGCCGCCGTACTTGAGGAAGATCTGCTCCGCCTCCTCGAACACGGCGCTGGAGTCGACGGAGAGGCTGGGCGCCAGCTCGATGAAACACGTGCGCCGTCCGACGCCCGGCCCCACCGTCGCCATGGACGTCGCGGGGGTGAAGCGCACCTCGACGATGCAGACGAAGCGCCTGCGCTCCAGCAGCTCCAACACCTCCTGGAGACACTGCTGGTGCCGTGCGAAGGGCACGCCGTACTCAATCTCGTCGTGGTGGTAGAAGAGCTGACGCGCAAAGGCGACGCACATGGGCAGTACCGTCCTGCGCCCCTGCTGCGTCAGCTTCATGAAGAACAGGCCGACCTTCGCGAAGGGCTCCGTCAGCATCAGCACCCGCGACAAGCCGAGCAGGTAGCCCGACAGCAGCATGTCCATCAACTCCAGCCCCATCTTCCGCACGTGACACAAGTGCGACGGCGGCTGCGTCGTGCGGTTCCACACGTTCATCCGGATGTGCTCCGCGTCGACACCGCCCACGTAATAGAAGCTGACGTGGTCATGCGTGTTCAGGACTTCCTCCAGGTGGTCCTCGGCCCACCGACGCGGGACGACCTCCAGGCGCTTCTCCAGGTTGAACGCGGGGACACACTGCATCTCCAGCTCGGTGACGACGCCGCAGGTGCCAATCGAGCCAGCCACCGCGTGGAACTCGGGCGTGCCGCGCACCAACGTCCGGGCCTCGCCCGCCGCGTTCATCACCCGCAGCGACAGCACCTGCTCGGAGAGGAAGCCATGCGACTTGCCGGTGCCGTGCAGGTCCGTGCCAATCAACGCCCCCAGGCTCTGCGCGTTCGTGGACCCGAGCACCGGTAATGAGAGGCCGTGCTCCAGAATCTGTCGGGTGAAGTCGCGCAGCCGGATGCCGGCCTGCACGCGCACCACGCGCCGCTCCACGTCGACGTCCAGGATGCGGGCCTGCGCGTCGAGCGAAATCAGGGTCCCCTGCGTCAGTGGGCAGCGGTTGAACGAGTGTCCTCCGCCCACGACGCGGACCTTCTCCGATTCCCGGACGATGCGCCCCAGCTCCTCTTCCGTCCCCGGCCGCTCGAAACGCGCGGGCTGACATTCGTAGGTGCGGCTCCAGTTGCGCCACGTTCCGCACCAGCGGGCGAAGCGACCTTCATGCAGCGTCGTCTTGCCCCCCGACGCGACATAGACAGCGGTGTTGAGCGTGTTGATGCGCCACGTGCGAGCGATTCGCCGGATGCGGTCCAGAGTCATGGTCCCCCCTCTTGTCTCGAAGGAGGGAGGCGCAACGGACGAAGGTGTGAGCCGTCAAGCCAGTGCGCCGCTCGCCTGGACGCACGGGTTGGGGAATGGAGGCGTCGTCATGCACCGCCCCTCAGGGCAACTCGCCTCTCGCACCACCCCACCCCACCTTGCCAATCGGCCGGACGGAGTTCACCGCCGGCGGGGCAACGGGGGCGGGCGAATGGCGTTTCTCGGAAAATCCAAGAGCAACGGCAACGGCAATGGCCACGGCAAGCAGCCGGGGAAGAAGCCGAACATCCTGGTCATCTGGGGTGACGACATCGGCCTGTGGAACGTCAGCGCCTACAACCAGGGGATGATGGGCTACCGGACGCCCAACATCGACCGCATCGCCCGCGAGGGCGCGCTGATGACGGACTGCTACGGGCAGCAGAGCTGCACCGCGGGCCGCGCCGCCTTCATCACGGGCATGAACCCGCTGCGCACCGGCCTCACCACCATCGGCATGCCGGGCGCCCCCTACGGCCTGCAGGACTCCGACCCCACCATCGCGGAGCTGCTCAAGCCCCAGGGCTACGTGTGCGGCCAGTTCGGGAAGAATCACCTGGGAGACTCGAACCGCTACCTGCCCACGGTGCACGGCTTCGACGAGTTCCACGGCAACCTCTACCACCTCAACGCGGAGAACGAGCCCGAGTGCCCCGACTACCCGAAGGACCCCGCGTTCAAGGAGCGCTTCGGTCCGCGCGGGGTGCTCCACTGCTGGGCGACGGACCGCGACGACCCGACGGAGGAGCCGCGTTGGGGCCGCGTGGGCCGGCAGAAGATTGTCGACACCGGGCCGCTCACCAAGAAGCGCATGGAGACGGTGGACGAGGAGTTCCTCAAGTCCTCCCTGTCGTTCATGGAGCGCGCGGCGAAGGACGACAAGCCGTTCTTCATCTGGCACAACACCACGCGCACCCACGTGTGGACGTTCCTGCAGGAGAAGTACCGCAACAAGACGGGCAAGGGCCTGTACGCGGACGCGATGACGGAGCTGGATGACCACGTGGGCGTCCTGCTCAAGAAGCTGGATGACCTGGGCATCGCGGACAACACCATCGTCGTGTTCTCCACCGACAACGGCGTGGAGAAGATGGGCTGGCCCGACGGCGGCAACGCGCCGTTCCGCGGGGAGAAGGGCTCGACGTGGGAGGGCGGCGTGCGAGTGCCCTGCGTCGTGCGGTGGCCCGGCGTCATCGAGGCGGGCACCGTCATCAACGACATCTTCGCCCACGAGGACTGGATGCCGACCTTCGTGGCGGCGTCGGGCGGTCCCGAGGACATCGTGGACAAGTGCAAGCAGGGGCACACCGTGGGGAAGAAGAAGTTCCGCGTGCACCTGGACGGGTATGACCAGCGCGGGCTGCTCGCGGGCAAGGAGCCGGGACAGCGGCACGAGTTCATCTACGTGCTCGACAGCGGCAACATCGCGGCGGTGCGCTACGACGACTGGAAGATCATCTTCAGCTACCAGGATGGCCGCGGCCCGGACATGTGGTTCAGCGGCAAGCGCTTCAACCCCTCCTGGCCCTACATCATCAACCTGCGCTCGGACCCGTTCGAGGAGGGACTCTTCTCCGGCCTCTACACGAGCTGGTACGGCGAGCGCATGTTCCTCTTCGTCCCGGCCCAGGGGTTGGTGAAGAAGTTCGCGGAGAGCCTCATCGACTACGTGCCCAGCCAGGCCCCGGGCAGCCTGAGCATCGGCCCCCTCAAGGACAAGGTGAAGGAGAAGATGAAGGAGTCCCAGCGCGAGGGGAAGTCGGAGGTCGGCGACCAGGTGATGTCGCTCGCCAACGAGGTGGAGGAGGCCATCCACCGCTTCCAGCAGAGCCACGCCTGAGCCAATGGACGCATGGGGCCTCGTGACGTGACTACGAGGCCCTGAGCTCCTCCGCCGCCGCGAGCACCTCGTGAACCACCGTCTCCACGTCGTCGGGTGTGGTGCGGTGGTTCACGAAGCAGGCGCGCAGGCAGAAGCGTCCCTCCAGCGTCGCATTGGAGAGATAGACACGGCCGCGCCGGTTGATTCGCGCCAGCAGCCGCGTGTTGAAGTCATCGAGCCCCGCGTCCGGAAGTCCGCCCGTGTAGCGGAAGCACACCGCGCTCAGCGTCGCGGGCGAGCGCAGCTCCAGTGCGGCTGTCTCGCGGACGAGCGCCTCCAAGTGCTTCGCGTTCTCCACGTCGTTGCGGATGGCCTCGCGGAACGCGGCGAGCCCGTGGAAGCGGACGGAGAGCCACACCTTCAGCGCTCGAGCGCGACGTGACAGCTCCATCGACTCGTCGAAGAAGGCGAAGCCTTCCACCGGGTCCGAGTTCAAGGCGCGCGCGTAGTCCCCCGTGAAGGAGAAGGCGCGACGCGCGGCCTGCGCATCGCGGAACAGCAGCACGCCGCAGTCCGCCGGCTGGTAGAGCCACTTGTGTGCGTCCATGGACAGCGAGTCCGCCAGGCCCAGTCCCTCGAAGCGCTCCGGGAAGGCCATGGCCGCGAGCGCGCCATAGGCACCATCCACATGCATCCACAGGCCGTGCTCACGCGCGAGCGCCGCCACCGCCGTCAGCGGGTCCACCGCGCCGGTGTTCACCGTGCCCGCCGTCGCCACCACGGCCAGGGGACGCAGGCCGGCCGCTTTGTCCTCGGTGATTGCACGAGCCAGGGCGTCCGTGCGCATCCGCCACTGCGCGTCGGTGGGAATCAGCCGCAGGTGCTTGCGCCCCAGACCCAGGAGGGCGACGGCCTTGGGAATGGACATGTGGACTTCAGCCGACGCGTACACCACGCCGGAGGGCGCGCCGTCCTCGTTGGCGGGGACGAGCGACTCGCGCGCCATGGCCAGGGCCATGAGGTTCGCGGAGGAGCCGCCGCCCGTGAAGCTCCCGGTGAAGCCCTCGCAGCCCACCGCGCTCGCGAGGCTGCGAATCACGGAGCGCTCCAGGCTCACCACCGTGGGCGCCGAGCGCCACGCGGTGACGTTCTGGTTCACCACGCTGGCCACGTAGTCGCCCAGCACGCCCACCGGCTCGCCCGAGCCGAACACATACGCGAGGAACCGCGCGTTGCCCGCGCGCGAGCCCTCCATGAAGGGCTTCAACGCCTCCAGCGCGGCGTCTCCGAGGCCCTGCTCGGGGAGCCCCTCGGAGAACATCGCCTCCGACGCGGCGCCATTGATGGAGGGCGCGATGGGGCGCGAGTCGAGCCCCTCCAGCCACTCCTCGGCCAGGGTGGAGACACGGTCAGCCAGACGCCGGAAGTGCGCGGGGGACAGTTCGAGCGAGCCCATGGGCGCGCACAGTAATGAAGTTCGACGGGTTTGCACGCCGCTGGCAGGATGACGCGATGGCCAAGCGACCCAAGCGAGACATCGAGAAGGTCTACCCCCGCGCGCAGTTCGTCGCGAAGCTGCGACGCCTGGCGGACGCGGTGGAGAGCGGCAAGGCGTTCAGCATCCAGGTGGCCGGAGAGCGGCTGCACGTCCCCGCCCACGCGCACTTCAGCATCGAGCACGAGCGCGAAGGCGACGTGGACGAGTTGGAGCTCCAGGTCCGCTGGACGCGCGAGTAGCCGACAGGTCAGTCGCCAGAAGTTCCTGAACGAATCAGGGACAGAGCGGACGCAGGCAAGGCGCCTGCATTCGTCTCGGAACTCTTGGCTCCCTGCTCAGCTCCGCGTCGTCCTGAAGCGGCTGGTGACGGCGGTGAGTCCCTCGGCCACCGCCTGGAGGTCCTGGGCGATGCGCGTGGTGCGGCCCGTGGCATCCACGCCCTGCTTCACCAGCTCCGCCACGTTGCGCGCGCCCTGCACGGCCTGCTCGCTGGACTGGCGCTGCTGCCGCGTGGCGATGGTGATTTGCCGCGCGGCCTCGCTGGTGCCGCGCGCCAGCTCCACGATTCGCTGGAACACCGAGGACGCCTGCTCCGCCACCTCGACGCCCCGGTCGCTGGTGGCCATGCCCACGCGCGCCTTGGACGCGGCCTCCTCGCCGGAGTCCTGCACCTTCTCGACGATGCGACCGATGTCCCGCGCGGACGCCGACACGTTCTCCGCCAGCTTGCGCATCTCCGCCGCCACCAGCGAGAAGCCCCGGCCCACCTCGCCCGCCTTGGTGCCCTCCAGCGCCGCGTTCAGCGCCAGCAGGTCCGAGCGCTCCGCCACCTGGTTGATGACGTGGGCAATCTTCGACACCTGCTGCAGGTCCTGGTTGAGGCCGACAATCGCGTCCGCCACGCCCTTGGACTCGGTGCGGATGTCGTTGATGCCCGCCACCACCTGCGCCACCACCGCCATCGCCTCGGCCACCGCCTCGTGCGTGCGCCGGGCGCTCGACTCCACCACTTCGGTGGAGCTCGAAATCTGTTCCGCCGTGCGGCTCAGCTCCTCGAACGTCGCGGCGATCTGCTGCGCATAGGCCGCCTGCTGGCTGATGACGTGCTCCTGGTCCGCGGAGGCGCCCAGCAATCCGCGCGATGCACCGGAGAGCTGCTCCGTGCGCGACACCAGCTCCAGCACCGTGATTCGCAGCGTGCCGAGCATCTGGTTGAAGGACTGCGCCATCAGTCGCACCTCGCCCGTGGCCGGCACGTCCAGCTCCACGCGCGACACGTCTCCGCGAGCCACGTCCCGCACCACGTCCGTCACCTGCGCCACGGGCTCGACGATGGTCCGCCCGATGAGCGCCGCGAGCAGCAGCCCCAGCACCAGCGCGCCCACCAGCCCCGCGACCACGGCGCCCTTCAACTCGGTGACGGACTCCGCCGCTTCGTCCAGGCCCAGGCCCACGACATACGTCCGCTCGCCGCTCGCGCACCGCACCGACACCTCGCGCAGCGCCAGGAGCGACGTCACACAGCCTGCTCGAGTCACCGCCGCCCGGCCCTTCGCATGGTCGGGCAGCCGCGTCAGGGGGGGCTCGTACACGGGGCGGCCGTCTGGCCCGAGCAGCCCCTGGTAGTTCACCGTGAAGCCTCCGCCACCATCGACGTCATGGGCCTCCAGCTGGGAGAGCACGGTGTCCAGGCGCTCCTTGGAGGACTCCGTGCCGTCCCAATCCCGCGTCGCGGGGTGGTTGGCCACCAACGAGCCCAGGACCCGGGCGCGCTTCTGCAGCAGCTCCAGGGAGACCTCGCGCTGCCGGGCGGAGAAGTTCCAGATGCACAGGCCGATGACCGTGAGACAGGGCACGAGCACCGCGATGGCCACCTGCATGCGCAAGCCGAGCCGCCCCCACATACCGTCATCTCCCAGGTGATGCGCTGATCGCCGGCCACCGGCGCCGCCCGACGGTAGGCGTGCGTCCCAGGAAGCGTCAAACGAGCCCGCCGCTCTCGGGACGTGCGGGGAGGCAGCCAAAGGCCCCCTGCTCGCCGCCTGCTTCGACACGCCCTGCTTTTCATCGTCATCTCAAGGGGTTGCGACACCGAGCAGGGGGGAGTTTCCCTTTGACATGGCAAGGCCGGTGTCATTAGGTTCCGCGCGCGATGACTCCCTCTCCCCTCTCGCCCTACCTGCCCCTGGCGGTGGTGCTGCTGTTGGCCGGCATCATGGGCGTCGCGATTCCTTTCATCACCTCGCTGCTCGGGCCCAGTCGCCCGAGCGCCATCAAGTCGACCGCCTTCGAGGCCGGCTCCGAGTCGAGCGGCCCGGCGCGCCAGCGCTTCGCCGTGAAGTTCTACGTCGTCGCGTTGTTGTTCATCGTGTTCGACGTGGAAGCCGTGTTCATGTACCCGTGGGCGGTGAACTTCCAGGCGCTCGGTTGGTTCGGGTACGTGGAGATGCTCGTCTTCGCGGTGACCCTCGTGGTGGGCCTCATCTACGTCTGGAAAAAGGGCGCCCTGGATTGGGAGAGCTGAGACATCATGGCTGATGCAGACATCGCTCCAGTGCTGACGACCCGCCGCGACGAGGCCATGGGCTTCTTCCAGCGGATGGTCTCCAAGGGCCTGGGTTGGGCCCGCAAGTACTCGCTGTTCACCTACCCGTACGCCACCGCCTGCTGCGGCATGGAGTACATGTCCGTGGCGGCCAGCCGTCACGACATCGCGCGCTTCGGCGCCGAGTTCCCCCGCTTCTCGCCGCGTCAGGCGGACTTGCTGATGGTGGTGGGCACCATCAACCTGAAGCAGGCCCCCATCCTCAAGCGCGTGTACGAGCAGATGACCGAGCCCAAGTGGGTCGTGTCCTTCGGCGTGTGCGCGTCCTCGGGCGGCTTCTACGACAACTACGCGGTGCTCCAGGGCATCGACCGCATCCTCCCGGTGGACGTCTACATCCCCGGCTGCCCTCCGCGTCCGGAGCAGGTGCTGGACGGCCTCATGCTCCTCCAGGACAAGATCGCCAACCAGGTCCACCGCATCGCGGACCGCGACCAGCCCAACCAGACGGCCGCCCGGCACGACCTGCTCATCTCCATGGGCAAGTAGTCCTCAAGCCTCCGCCGTGCTCCCGGGGTCCCGCGTGCCTCCCCTTCCCAGGGGTGGCGTCGGGGCCCCTGGTGTTTCCACCGTCACCAGCGGTGGTACGCGGGGTGGCCTTCCTTCACCGCGACGAAGGTGCCCCGGCACAGCGCCGTCACCTTGCCGCCGGCGGTGAGCGTGCCCTCGATGATGGCGCGGTCGCCTTTGATTTCCACCGGCTTCGCCTCCAGCCGCACCGGCCCCGTCATCGGCGTGGGGCGCTTGAGGGTGATGGAGTAGTCGGCCGTCACGGTGCACGGCGGCGAGGACGCGCCCTGCGCCTTCATCAGGTGCCAGGCCGCCGTCCAGTTGCAGTGACAGTCCAGCAGCGCGCCGATGATGCCGCCGTTGAGCACGCCGGGAAACGCCTGGTGGTGCTCGGAGGGCGTCCACTCGGCGACGACGAGGTCACCCTCCGCGCGGCTGCGGATGCGCAGGCCCTGGGTGTTGGCCGGGCCGCAGCCGAAGCAGCTGTTGTGGGGGGCGTACTGTTCCTGGAGAGACGGGGCGTCTGGAGTCGTCGACATGGCCGGCGACTTTACGCGAGTCACCTTCCGGCGTCCGTCCTCGCACCGTGTCCAGCCACGACTCCAGCGACAGCGCGTCCAGCCCTTCACAGTCGCCCGTGCACACCCGCAGCAAGGTGCCGTCCGCCTGGGGGCGGTCCACCCACCAGCGCGCTCCGTCGAACGCGCCCCGGTCCTTCTCCAGCACCACGGCGTCGTGCGCCGCGTCACCCAGCTCCACCACGCCGTCCGGGCGAATGCGGTACGCGTCGAACGCACGCGGCGCGCCGGGCCAGTGCCCCGAGTCGAACACCTCCGGCGAGACATGCGTGAAGCCCGTCTCCGCGTACAGGTTCAGCGGCGGCGGCGACTCCCCGCGCAGGAGCGGCGCCAGCGACACGCCGGCGACCCCCGTCAGCGCGGGCAGGCTCGACAGCTCCAGCAACGTGGGCCCCACGTCCACCAGGCGCACCAGCGCGTCCGACGTCGCGGGCGCGGCGAAGCGCCCCTTGGGAGGCTTCACCGCGAACAGGATGCGGTTCTCCAAGTCGGTCAGCCGCGCGCCATGCACGGGGGTGGCGCCCGCGAGGTCCGGCCTGTCCTCGTGGAAGCTCTCGCCGTGGTCCGAGATGAGGACGATGAGCGCGTCGTCGTAGCGCCCCGAGCGTCGCAGCGCGTCCAGCAGCATCCCCACCTGCGCGTCCGCCTGGGCAATCAGCTCGTCGTAGAGCGCCTCCGCGCCGTCGCGACTCCACCCGCCCTTCGCGCCTGGAGACACCGGGGCGAAGTGCATGCGCAGCCGTCGCTCCAGGGGCTCGGACGGCGATACGAAGCGCCGGTAGAAGGGATGGACGGGGTCGCCCGGAAAGTGCGCGGCGGTGGCGTGGAAGGCGAACAGCGTGGGGCCCTGGCTCGCCTCGTCCAGCAGCGTGGACGTCAATCGCTCCGCATAGCCCATGGGGTCATGGATGCCGGCCAGCGCGCGGTTGTCGATGAACTCCGGCACCCACGCGGCACCGACGGAATGGTCCGCGAAGACGCCGAGCGCGCGGTAGCGCAGCTTCTCCAGGAGGAAGTTCACCGCGCCCCGAGGCGGCTGCAACCGGGTGGCGAAACCCGAGGACGGCCCCTCCGCGTGGAAGCGCGAGCAATCCGTGGCGAACACCGTGCGCCACCCCGCCCGCGCGAAGGACTCCGGGAAGGTGGGCTGCAGCTTCATGCGCGACTCGGACGTCAGCGCGTAGCGCACGCCCGTCTCGTGCGGCCAGCGCGCGGTGAGCAGCGAGCGCCACGCGGGCTCCGTCTGCGCCACCGGCGTGTACGCGCGGGTGAAGAGCGTGGAGTCCGCGACGAAGCGGTCCACGTGAGGCGCCACCTCACCGGTGCCGCCCAGCGTCCGCAGCCGGTCCGGTCGGAAGGCATCGATGCCGATGAGCACCACCAGCGGAGGCTTCGCGTCATGCGCCCCGCCCCCCTCCATCCGCCCCGCGACGAACAGCACCGCCACCCCGGCCAGGAGCCCCGCGCCCGCCTGGAGGCGCCGCTTCCACGTCGGCAGCCGAGCCAGGAGCGCCGCGATGTGCACCACCGCCAGCACCACCGCCGCCGCGCGCGGATGCCACGGCGCGCCATGGTCCACCAGCCACGCCAGCACCGGACGCACCACGGGCAGGTCGTCGAAGAGGGCCGGACGGGCGATGGCCCGGTCCCACGCCAGCAACAGGACGAGCACGCACCAGCCCAGCACCGTCGCCCCCACGCCACTGCGTCCCCAGATGCGCGCCAGGCCCCAGGCCACGCCCGCGAGCACGCCTCCCGCCGCCATGTAGACGGCCGCGACGCGCAGCAGCAGGCCGGGCAGAATCGGCCGCACCGCCGCCGACAGCGCCGCGTAGGGCCCGTCCACGTTGATGTCCACGCCGACCAGCCCCGAGCGCAAGAGCAGCCAGGACTCCACGGCGAACAACACCAGGCCCAGGCCCGCGCCCAACACGAGGCGCCAACCGAGCGAACGGAGCGGATGAGGGGGAACGGGCTCAGCCATGCGTCCCCGTGTATACCGCAACGCGACACGCTCGCGAGGACCGGAGCCTTTCCGGCCCGGAAGGTGCGAGCGACGTCGAGACGGGGCAAGATGCGCGGGCAGCAGAAGGGTGGAGTTGGGGGTGAGGCCCTGAGGTCCAACGCGCCAGAAGGCATCCAGGACTCGGTGAACCGGGCGCTCGACGACGAGCGGCGACGCAACGCGCGCCAGCTCTCGCGAATCCGCTTCGTCGCCGTCTCCGTCATGCTCGTGATGTCAGCCATCCTCGGCCTGGTCGCGGGCAAGCCGGACTGGGTCGAGTACCTCCGCCCCCTCTCCATCTACTGGCTCTGCACCGCGGCGGTGTGGGTGGCGGTGGCCCGCTCGCCGCGCGCGGTGCGCTGGGCCGGCATGTCCGTGGCCTTCATCGACGTGCCGGCGGTGTACTGGCTCCAGAGCCAGGCGATTCCGGTGTCCCCCTCCCCCGGAGGCGTCGCCGGCTTCACGCTCGGCATCTTCGCGGTGCTGGTCATCCTCGCCGCGCTGTCCTTGCGCAACACGGTGACGCTCGTCGTCACCGCCTTCGCCGCCGTGGCGGAGATGGCCCTCCAGCACCAGGCCGGCATTGGCATCGGCGCCCAGCTGGCCTCCGTCGTCATGCTCTCCGTGGCCGCCGCCGGCGCTCGCCACCTGCTCAACCGCATCCGCGCCCTCTCCGCCGCCGTCTCGGAGGAGGAGCTCAAGCGCGCTCGCCTGGGTCGCTACTTCGCCCCCGCCGTCGCCGAGCGCCTCCAGCGCCTGGCCTCCCCCGAGCCCGAGCTGCGCGAAGTCACCGTCCTCTTCGCCGACATCCGCGACTTCACCTCCATGAGCGAGCGCCTCCCCCCGGGCGAAGTCGTCAAGCTCCTCAACGCCTACTATGGCCGGATGGTGGAGGTGGTATTCCGCCACGGAGGAACGCTCGACAAGTTCATCGGGGACGCACTCATGGTGTACTTCGGCGCTCCGCTGGCGGACGCCGGGCACGCCGCCCGCGCGGTGAACTGCGCCCTGGACCTGGTGAAGGAGCTGGAGGGGTTCAACGCGGAGCGGGCCCTCCAGGGGGCTCCCGCCATCCGGATGGGGGTCGGCGTGCACACCGGCCCCGTCATCCTCGGCAACGTCGGCTCCACGACCCGGCGCCTGGACTACACGGCCATCGGCGACACGGTGAACCTGGCCAGCCGGATTGAGGGGCTGACCAAGCGGGTGGGCGTCCCGGTGCTCGTCTCGGAGGCCACCCGGGAGCAGGTGGGCCCCCTCTTCCACTGGGAGGCCATCACCCAGTCCCTGGTGCCCGGCAAGAGCCGGCCGGTGGCCACCTTCGTCCCCCTGCCGCTGGCCCCCTCGCTCGTCAGCACCCCGGGCTCGGCGGCCTGAATTCCTCCGGGACAGCGATCCACGTGCCCGCTCGGACGCCGCGTGCGCAACGCGGGCTTCTGGGCTTCCTAAGTGGCCTACATGGTTGAGGGTTTACGTTGACGCCCCCCTTCTGGGCTCCTTATAAAGCCGCGGATTCTTCTCCCTCAGTCATTGGGTCCCCCTTGAGCACTTTCGCGTTGGACAGGGTCTCCGCCCACTTTCCCGAGGCGGTGGTGGAGCGTTATGTGGACCGGGCCGGTGGCGCCTGGGCCGTGATCCATCCCGACTCGCTCCCGAAGGTCGCCGCGTTCCTCAAGAACGACGCGGAGCTGGAGTTCAAGCTCTTCGGCTCCATCGACGGCGTGGACCGGCTGCACCTGGCGGAGAACGACCCTCGCTTCGAGGTCGTCTACTTCCTGTACTCGTTCAAGCGCCATGAGCACGTTCGGCTCAAGGTGCGCGTGAGCGAGCACCAGCCGGTCATCCCCTCGCTGGTGCCGCTGTACCGGGGCGCCAACTGGTGGGAGCGGCTGACCTTCGACTTCTACGGCATCCGCTTCGAGGGCCACCCGGACCTGCGCCGCATCCTCCTGTACGACGAGTTCCAGGGCCACCCGCTGCGCAAGGACTACGCGCTGCGAGACCGGCAGCCGCTCATCCCTGAGCGCCCCATCAAGGACATCTTCCGCGGTCCCGGCACCAGCGGGCACTCCTGAGGACGACAGACACCATGGCCGACAGCCACACGTTTGATGCGAAGGGCCACAATCCGGACACCGACGGCTCGCTGCCGCCGGAGGGCTCGGAGCTGGAGGCCCACCTCCAAAGCAAGCACATGGTCATCAACATGGGCCCGTCCCACCCGGCCACGCACGGCACCGTGCGGCTGAAGGTGGAGCTGGACGGCGAGACCATCGTCAAGATCGACCCTGAAATCGGCTTCCTGCACCGCGGCTTCCAGAAGAGCTGCGAGAACGTCACCTGGACGCAGTGCCTGCCGTACACGGACCGGCTCAACTACCTGTCCGCGATGATGAACAACTTCGGTTTCCTCAACGCCGTGGAGAAGCTCATCGGCCTGGAGATTCCGGAGCGCGCCCAGTACATCCGCGTCATCGGCAGCGAGCTGCACCGGCTGACGGACCACCTGACGTGCGTGGGCGCCACCGGCCTGGAGATGGGCGGCTTCGCGCCGTTCCTCTACGGCATGGAGGCCCGCGAGCTCCTCCAGGACCGCGTCACGGAGCTGACCGGCGCGCGCCTCACCACCAGCTTCGGCCGCGTGGGTGGCATCAACCGCGACCTGCCCGAGGGCTGGGCGGACAAGGTCCACAAGACGCTCACTCGCACCGAGGAGCTCCTGGTGGAGATGGACGGGTTGCTCACGCGCAACCGCATCTTCGTGGACCGCACCAAGAACACCGGCGTCATCTCCGCCGAGGACGCCATCGACTACGGCTGGACGGGCCCGGCGCTGCGCGCGTGCGGCATCGACCATGACCTGCGCAAGGCGCACCCCTACTGGGTCTACGAGCGCTTCAACTTCAGCGTCGCGGTGGGCGAGCACGGCGACAACTACGACCGCTACCTCGTCCGCATGGAGGAGATGCGTCAGTCCATCAGCATCATCCGCCAGGCCTTGGAGACCATCCCCGCAGGCCCCATCATCGTGGACGACTGGCGCATCGCGCTGCCGCCCAAGCCGGAGGTCTACGGCACCATCGAGGGCGTGATGGCGCACTTCAAGCTCGTCATGGAGGGCATCCAGGTGCCGCCCGGCGAGTGCTACGACGCGACCGAGGCCTCGAACGGCGAGCTGGGCTGGTACCTGGTGAGCGACGGGCGCGGTCGTCCGTACAAGGTCCATGTGCGCGCCCCGGGCTTCCCGGTGCTCGCGGCGGTGCCCCATATCATCGAGGGGAAGATGCTGGCGGACCTCATCCCCACGTTTGACACCATCAACATGATTGGCGGCGAGGTCGAGCAGTGAGCAACGACGACACGAAGAAGCCGACCGGTGACGCGCAGCCGCCCCCCAAGGGCGCGCCCACGGACACCCCCGCGGCGAAGATCGGTCCCGAGCCCTCCAACCCTCCGGCCGGTCCGAAGATGGACACGCCTCCCGCGGCGGCGAGCAGCGTCACGCCTCCGCCCAAGGCCGCCGCCCCTCCGGGCCCGCCGCCCAAGCCCGCGCCCAAGAACCCGGGCTTCGTCACCTGCACCATCGACGGCAAGGAAGTCGTCGTGAAGCCGGGGACGAACATGATCGAGGCGGCCAAGTCGGTCGGCTCGGAGATTCCGTACTACTGCTACCACCCGCGCCTCTCCATCGCGGCCAACTGCCGCATCTGCCTCATCGAGGCGTCCAACGCGCCCAAGATGGTGCCCGCGTGCCAGACGCCGCTCGCCGAGGGCGTGGTCGTGAAGACGACGACCCCCAAGGTGAAGGAGCAGCAGCGCGCGGTGATGGAGTTCCTGCTGCTCAACCACCCGGTCGACTGCTCCATCTGCGACCAGGCCGGTGAGTGCAAGCTGCAGGACTACTACATGAAGTACGACTACCGCCCCTCGCGCCTGGAGGGCGGCAAGGCCCTGAAGAACAAGCGCAAGGTGCTGGGGCCGCGCGTCGTGTTGGACCAGGAGCGCTGCATCATGTGCACCCGCTGCGTGCGCGTGATGAACGAAGTGGCCAAGGAGCCGCAGCTGGGCGTGTTCGGCCGCGGCAGCCACGAGCGCATCGACGTGTTCCCGGGCAACGAGCTGGACAGCGACTACTCGATGAACACCGTGGACGTCTGCCCGGTGGGCGCGCTGCTCAGCCGCGACTTCCGCTTCAAGGCGCGCGCGTGGTTCCTCTCCGCCACCCCGTCCATCTGCACGGGCTGCGCGAAGGGCTGCAACACGTACGCGGACTGGATGTCGCAGGACACCTACCGCATCCGTCCTCGTGAGAACGAGGAGATCAACAAGAGCTGGATGTGTGACCAGGGCCGGCTCATGTACAAGTCCTTCAACCTGGGCCGCGTGCTCCAGGCGAGGATTGGCCGCGCCACGGGTCAGGCCGCCTCCGAGGCGGTGCCGGTGGTGACGCGCAAGGAGGCCGCGCAGGCCGCCGCCAAGGCGCTCAAGCCGCTGGTGGGCAGCAGCAAGCTCGCGGTGCTCGCCTCGCCGGTGTCCTCCAACGAGGATCTCCTGGCGGGCCTCACCTTCGCCAAGGCCACGCTGGGCATCTCCACCGTCTACGTGGGCGGTCGTCCGGCGGGCAAGTCGGACCACTTCCTGAAGACGGCGGACAAGAACCCCAACCGCAAGGGCCTGGAGTGGATCGCCAAGGGCCTGGGCCTGAAGGTGGAGACCTTCGAGGCGCTGACGGCCGCCCTGGACAAGGGCCAGGTCAAGGCGCTCTACGCCATCGGCACCGAGGTGCCGGGGGACGTGGCGGCCTTCGCCCAGGCGGCCTCCAAGCTGGAGGTCTTCGTGGTGCAGGAGAAGAACGAGTCGCCGGTGACGGCGCAGGCGACGGTGCTCCTGCCCGCCTCGATTCACATCGAGGACGAGGGCTCCTTCACGCAGATGGACGGCATCACCCAGCGCTTCCGCAAGGCGTACCCGCCCAAGGGCGACGTGATTCCGGGCTGGAAGTGGGTCGCGGAGCTGACGCGCGAGGTGGGCGGCGAGGCGCCGGCCTGGACCTCCGCGCGGGACGTGTGGCGCGAGCTGTCCGGCAAGGTCGCCGAGTTCGCCGAGTTCAACTGGGACAAGGCCTCTCCGCCGGACCGGGAGAAGCCGGGTATCAATCCGCTGCCCACGGGCGCTGACGGGCGTCCTCCGGGCTACCGTGAGTTCGGTTCTCCCCGGGTGAGGGGTATCTAGCGATGAAGCGCGTACTGACTGTCCTCTTCGCGATGGGCTTCATCGTCGCGACGCTCGCGGGTGTGTCCGCGGCGGCGTATGCGGTGGCCGGCCTGGCCGAGAAGCACCTCTTCCCGGGTGCGAGCCGGCTGTCGAACATCCTGTTCCTGATGCTCGTCTTCGTGATGATCATCGCCACGCTGTTGACCATCGCCGAGCGCAAGTGGAGCGCGCTGATGCAGGACCGCGTGGGTCCCAACCGCGCGCGCATCAACCTGCCCGGCATCCGCAACCGCTCCCTGGCCGGCCTTCCGCACATCCTCACGGACGTGCTGAAGATGCTGACCAAGGAAGACTTCATCCCCGGCACGGCGAACCGGTTCCTGTTCAAGCTGGGCCCCATCCTCGCCTTCGCCCCGGTCTTCGCGCTGTTCGCGGTGGTGCCCGCGGGCCCGTCGGTGACGGTGTTCGGCCACCACGTGGACATGGTCGTCGCCACGCCCGACTTCGGCGTGCTGTACCTGCTCGCGATTGCCTCCCTGGCCGTCTACGGCACGGCGCTCGCGGGCTGGTCCTCCAACAACAAGTTCGCGCTGCTGGGCGGCGTGCGCGCGTCCTCGCAGATGATTTCGTACGAGGTGGCGCTGGGCCTGTCGCTGGTGGGCCTGTTCATGGCGTTCTCCTCGCTGCAGCTTCCGCCGCTCGTCGGTGAGCTGGGCCTGGATGGCGCGCAGGCCACCGGTCAGGCGCAGTACCTGTGGCGCACCGACGGCGCGTTCGACTTCGGCCTGCCGGCGTGGGGCTTCATCCTGCAGCCCATCGGGTTCATCGGCTTCTTCGTCGCGTCCTTCGCGGAGACCAAGCGCGCGCCCTTCGACGTGCCGGAAGGCGAGTCGGAGATCATCGGCTACTTCGTGGAGTACTCCGGCATGAAGTTCGGCATGTTCATGATCTCCGAGTTCGTGGAGGTCGTGGTGCTGGCCGGCGTGACGACGGCGCTGTTCTTTGGCGGCCACCACCTGCCCTTCGGCGGCGAGTGGCTGGCGAGCCAGCCGCTGATGCAGGAGCACGGGTGGCTGTACGGCACCCTCCTGGCCACGGTGTTCTGGGTGAAGGTGGTCTTCCTCATCTGGGTGCAGCTGGTGATTCGTTGGACGTTCCCCCGCTTCCGCTACGACCAGATCCAGTCGCTCGGCTGGAAGATCCTCCTGCCGCTGGGCCTGGCGAACGTGTTCGTCACCGGCGCGCTCGTGCTGTGGGACCCTTCCCTGCGGGCGCTGGCGGTGGTGGGCATGCTGGAGATTGGCGTGCTGGTGGTTCTGACGATGACGAAGAAGGAAGAAGCGGCGGAGGGCGGTGCGCACGGCGCACATGGAGCCCATGGCCATGACCACGGGCACGACGCGCATGGGCTGCCGGCCCACGCGAGCGCGACGTCTTCGCACTAGGCCCTAGGGCACCGGGAATCGAGACACCATCATGGCCATCAAGGTTACCAAGGTCACCCAGGACCCCCGCACGGACATCCGGGAGCGGATGTACATCCCGGGGCTGCTGCACGGTCTGGCCATCACGACCAGGCACTTCTTCCGCAACCTCTTCGGCACGCGTGACACGAACACGCAGGTGCAGGACCGCACGGGCACCAGCCTGATGACGACGGTCGAGTACCCCGAGGAGAAGCCCATCTACCCGGAGGGCTACCGCGGGCTGCACCGGCTGGTTCCGCGCGAGGACGGCAAGCCGCGCTGCGTGGCCTGCTACATGTGCGCGACCATCTGCCCGGCGCAGTGCATCTACATCGAGGCGGGTGAGTACGAGGAGACGGACGCTGACGGCGAGTCGCGCGTCATCGAGAAGTACCCCACGCAGTTCGTCATCGACGAGCTGCGCTGCATCGTGTGTGGCCTGTGCGTGGACGCCTGCCCCAAGGACGCCATCCGCATGGACACGTACATGCACACCCCGTCCGAGTACACGCGGCAGAACTTCGTCTACGACATCCCGAAGCTCCTGAAGGGGCCGGCCGTCTCGCACCCCTCGGACCCGTGGAACAAGCGCGAGGGCTCCGAGGAGCCGCACCACACGCACAAGGAAGCCCACACGCGCATTGGCGAGGGCCTGGTGCAGCTCAAGACGCCGCAGCTGGGCGCGGGGCATGACCACCAGGGCGGGCACGGCAAGGCTGTCGTCGCGCACGGGCAGACGGTGGTGACGCAGCAGGGCCCCATCCAGGTGACGAAGTTCCTCAAGTAGATCCATCCCCGCGCCCCGCGCGTACGGATGTGCAGCAGCCCGGCCCGCCTCCCCGCTCCTTCGAGCGGCAGGCGGGCCGGTCTCATTTCGGGGTGCGGGTGATGACGTTGCAGCTCTTCAATGGCCCTGGCGTCTGGCGTCCGGGCTTCCGTCCCCGGGACGGTGTGGAGTGCGGCCTGGCACACGCTGTTGGAGGTCGGCTGCTTTCGCTCGGGGTGTGGACTCCGTAGGGTGGGTGGTGTCTTGGCGATGAAGCGCTACCGCTTGTCCGTGTGCAAAGGGTCGACCTGCAAGGCCGGCGGTGCGGATGCGGTGTATGCCGCCGCTCGGGACGCGCTCTCCGAGCAGCGCCTGGTGCCGCGCTGCGAGCTGTACCGGGGCGGCTGCTACGGCTTCTGCCACATGGGGCCCAACGTGGTCGTCCGCGAGGACACGGGCCGCAAGAGGGACCCGCTGTCGCCCGAGGACTTCCAGCTCATGGGCTGGGACGGCGAGGTGTACTACTCGGAGATGACGCCCGAGAAGATGCACCGCGTGGTCAACGAGCACATCGCGAAGGACTCGCCCGTGCGCGAGCTCTTCGGCCAGCCGGATACGCCGGACCCCGACGACGGCTGAAGCGCGCGGACGCGAGCGTCACGCCGCGACGGCGAGGTGCTCCCCCTCCTCCACGCCATGCACTCCGTCCCACTCCGCGGGCGGCGGCGTGACGATGAAGCGGGCGCAGCGCGCCGCGTACACGGCGGAGACGGTGTCCTTGAAGTCGGTGGCGGAGCGCTCGAAGAGGGCGTGCGCCTCCGCGAAGCGGCGCTGGTGGTACGCGGTGAGGGCCTTCTCGTGCAGGGCGAGCTGCTCCTGCTGCGGCCCGGTGATGTCACCCTTCCGGCCCACCAGTTCGTGCACGCGCAGCGGCTCCGCGCGCCCCTTGAGCCGCACCCGGTCCACCACGCGGAACACGTAGTTGTCCCCCGCGAGCGACACGGTGCCGTCCCCCACCAGCACGTAGGTGCCGTACACCTTGTTCAGCGACTCCAGCCGGGCGGCAATGCCCACCGCGTCACCGAGCACGGTGTAGTTGGACTTCAGCTCACTGCCCATGTCGCCGACCACGACTTCGCCCGTGTCCACGCCGGCGCGGAAGCTCAAGCGACGGCCGAACTTCTTCTCCCAGGCGTCCTGCTTCTCCGTCAGCACCGCGCGCATCTTCAGCGCGGCCTCACAGGCCAGGTGCGCATGGCGCTCCGTGCGAACGGGCGCGCCCCAGAACGCCATCACCGAGTCGCCGATGTACTTGTCCACCTGCCCCGCCGTGGAGCGCACCACCGCCGCCATCTCCAGGAGGTACTCGTTGAACAGGCCCACGAGCTGCTCGGGCGTCATGCCCTCCGACAGGCGCGTGAAGCCTTCGATATCGCAGATGTACACGGACATCCGCCGACGCTCGGGGCGCATCAGGCTCAAGTCCCGCGTCACCAGCCGGGCGACCTCGGGGCTGACGTAGCGGCCCAGCGCCGTCTGCACGAAGTCGCGAATCTGCTGCTCGTTGCGGAAGGCGTAGACGGTGGTGACGGCGAAGGCCCCCACCATGGCCAAGAGCGGCCCCGCCATCGCCACCCAGAGCCGCTGCTCGATGAACACGTAGAAGACGGCCACCGTGTAGCCCGCACCCGCGAGCGCCAGGCCACTCAGGTAGAACAGCGCGCCCCGCAGCGAGCGCAGGAGGAAGCTCAGCGACAGCGCGAGGAACGCCCCCAGGAACGCGAGGCCCACCGTCAGCCCCAGGTCGTAGTCCGCGGGGGCCCGGGTGATGCCCTCGGAGCGCAGGATGTTGGCCAGCGCCTGCCCCAGAATCGCGCCCCCTGGAGTCTCCAGGCCAATGGGCGTGTGCCGCAGGTGACCGGACTCGCCCGCGGTGCGCGTGAGGACGACGGTGCGGCCCTCCAAGTCGTTGTCGAAGCGCGCGGGGCGCTCGTCCGCCACGTCGAAGACGTTGAGCAGCACGTTCCACGCGCGAATCGAACGCGCCAGCGAGCCGCGAGAGCCCCGCCCCGCCGTCGGCGCGTCCCAGCGCATCAGGCTGTAGCCCGACGCATCCATGGGCACCGAGTACGCATCCCCCACTTGCAGCCGGCCGTCCACGTAGCGGAGCGTGCGCGTGTTGGCCAGCCGCATGGCCGCCGCGAGCGGGAGCGAGGGCAGCACGTGGCGCCCATCCCGTGCCGGATACGCCACCAGATGGGGGATGCCGCGCACCACGCCGTCGGGGTCCGCCGTCAGGGTGACGGCCCCGTAGCCCGAGCCACCGCCCATGAGCGGCGCCACCGGATGCTGGAGCTGGCGCACCTCCACCAGCTTCGCGGGGTCAATCCCCTCCACCTGCACCTCGGCCAGCGAGATGAACAGGTCCGTGGGGCCGATGCGGTACGTGTCGTCCGTGGCGCGGCGCTCGGCGATGGCGGCCCCGGGCGAGCCCAGCCGCGTCCCCAGCTCCTTCCCATCCGCCTCGTCCGAGGCACCGCCCCAGACCTCCACCTGGCTTCCCGCGGGGATGACGAAGGCGGGGCGCTGCACGGCGAGCACTGCCTGCGCCCTCCCGCGCGCCTCGACGGAGTTGGCGAACGTGCCCACCTTCACCCGATAGGGCCAGAGGCGACTCGCCGGCGGCAGCACCCGTGAGCCCTGCGACTCCCAGGAGAAGGACAGGAGCGCCTTGCCCGAGTCCCGCTCCAGGAACTCGCGGAACGAGGCGTCGTCGCTGGAGATGGCGCCGGGTGACAGCTTCGGGTTGACGCAGGCGTTGGGGCTCAGCTCGGGGAACGGTAAGTCCAACAGCACCAGCAGCGCGCCCTCTTCCACCAGCCGGTGCGCCATGGCGCCCACGAGCTGCCGGGGCCAGGGCTGGGTGGCGATGCCGGGCCGGTCATCCTGACGTGCCTCGGCGAGCGTCTCCTCGTCGATGGCCACGACAACGGCCTCGTCCGGCCGCTCCGAGCGGGCCCCGAGCTCCAGCACGCGCCAGTCGTAGGTGCGCCGCTCCAGCCCCTCCAGCCAGGCCTGCGCCATCTCCACGACGCCCGAGGGCACCCACGTGGGCGAGTCCCCTCTCGGGGCCGCCGGCTGGGGTGCTCGCAGATACACGAGGATCCCCAGCACACAGCCGAAGAAGGCGGCCATGGCCAGGGAGAAGCCGAGCCGCTTGAAGAAGCGCCGGCTCGCGGAGTGAACGCGGTGTCCTTGCACGAGTGCCCGCAGGATACCCCGAGAAGCCCCGGTGCGCGGGGGCTTGTCGCGCGTGCCTGCTATGCTCGGCGGACTCGCCACACCCTGGGTCCACCCGATGAAACGCCTTCTCCTGTCCGCCTCCGTGACTGCTCTCTTCCTTGCTCCCCTGGCGTGCGACCTGGAGAAGACAGGGGCGCAGCTCACCGCCGACCACGTCATGGTGGGCACGCTCCTGGCCACGCCCGAGGTGGAGATCTCCGCTTCGGCGCTCGCGGGCTTCGACGCCGGGACGTTCAGCCCGGATGGCGGCGACGTCATCTCGCTGCCCGCGCAGACGGCGGCCCTGGTGTTCTTCGGCACGAAGTCCGGCGAGAACTCGCAGCCCTCGGGAGTGTCCGGCGCCACGGCGACGCTGCAGCCCACGGGTGGCCAGGCCACGGCGCTGACGGAGGATGGCTCGGGCAGCTACAGCCGCACCAACGTGGGCGGGAGCGACCCGGCCCTGGTGTACCAGTCCGGCGCCACCTACCAGTTCATCGCCTCGCGCAACGGTACGCGCTACGTGGGCCAGGTCGAGGACGCGCCCATCCAGGAGGCCATCGGGAAGTTCCACCCCGCTGAGGGCTTCCTGCGCCACGCTTCCGGGGCGTCGCTGACGTTCGACCGGGCCGCGGCCTCGGGCGGCAAGGAGCGCACGCTGGGCTTCGTCACCGTGGTGCCGCTCAGCTCCGACGGCGAGAAGGGCCAGCCGACGTACTCGAACATGCCCACCACGCCGTTGGAGTTCCTCCAACTCGTCGCGGTGCCGGGCTCGTACCGCGAGGCACAGGTGACGATTCCGGGCACGGCCTTCCCTCGGCCCAATCGGACGTACCTGGTCATCTTCCAGGCCGTGCGGCTGGGCGGCGCGGAGTCCGACAACCTGTTCCTCGGCAGCGCACTGCTCGCGGGCACCGCCGACGTGGGCGTCATCCGGACGAACTGAGCCTCGTGAAGTCGCGCGCTAGGGACGGCGCCTCCACAGAGGCCCTTCCCGCGCGAAGTGTTCCTGAACCCACTGCTCACTGGCCGCCGACAGTTGCCACTCGCCCCGGCCATTGAGGACCAGGACACCGCAGCGCGCGAGCAGTGAGCGCATCGTTCGCTGCGAACGCTCATCCTCGAAGGCCGCCGCCGCGGAGGCGTAGCGCTCGGGGCCGCCCAGTGCATCGCGCAACATCAGTCCATAGGGGTCGACCAGGGCGGGTGCGCCCTGGGGAATCCCTGGCAGCCGTCCCGCGACGATGCCCCATGCGGGCTCGAAGACGCAGAGCGCCTCGTCAGCAGAAACAGCGGCGCGGATATCGTGCCCCAGCGCGAGCAGTCCACGGTCTCTCTGATTGGCGTCACCGAGGGAAGCAGGCAGCGGAGAGAGTGCCGCGAGCCCCACCACGCCTGTCATGACCACCGCGAATCGTCGCGAGCGCGCCTCCGCCCAATCGAGCAGCCACGAAGCGCCAAGCCCGGCGAGCAAGGCCGTGGCCGGTGCGAGGCTCGCGTTGTACTGGCCCCAGTAGCTCTTGGAGGACAGGAACGTCACGCAGGTGAGGAGCCAGGCTCCCGCGAAGAGCCGCTCGGCGACCGCCTCCTTCCTGCGAGCACGCACCAGCACCACGAGCAGCCCCACTCCGGTCAATGCGGAGACACCCAGGTGGCGCTCGCCCAGCATCGTCAGGAGCCGACGCCAGGTGTCCAGCTCACCATCCGGGGGACGCAGCAACTGGAAGCGCAGCAGGCCCTCGAACATCGGCCCGGGCGCGAGCGCGAAGAAGGGCCCCACCCAGACGAGCCCCACCACCAAGGCGACGCCCACGAGTCTCAAGACGCGCTGCCACTCTCCCGCAGCGCCACGAGCCCACACCGCGGCGAGCACCCAGACGCCCGCGGTCAGCTTGATGGCGCACGCGGTGGCCAGCAGGACGCCTGCCCACACGTCCTGTCGCCGCGCCCCATCCTTCCCTTCCGGGCGAAGCCACACCCACGCCATACCGAGACATGTGAGGTTGAGCAGCGGCTCCAGAAACGGGCCTCGCTCAGTCGACGCGGCCTCGGGGTAGACGGCATACACGAGCGCCGCGACGAGACCTGCCCGCATGCCCCAACGCTGCTGGGCAATGCGTCCACTCAGCACCGTGCTCACGGCGCCGAGGACGGGGATGAACCAGCGAACCACGGTGAAGGCCGTCGCGGCATCGAAGACGCGGGAGAGCGCGGCCAGCGGCGACAGCAACACCGCCAGCCCAGGAGGGTGCACGAAGAAGTAGTCGCGATAGGGCAACACCCCATGCGACAGGAGCGCGGCGGCGCTGAAGTAGACACCCTCGTCGTAGTCCACGGGATGACCGAAGGCACCGCCCCGGTGGAAGAAGCCCGCAACTCGAAGCAGCCAGGCGCCGGCCCCCACCAGCAGCAGGGGCCACCATGGATGGCGCGAGGGACTGGGGCTCGAGGGGCTGGCGTCGGACACGGAGCGTCGCGTCTACCAGAGGTCGCCGCCAGATTCGAAGGCGGGGTCTCCCCACGCCTCCATCGACTCAGCCCGCTTCGATATCCAGGTCGATGCGCCCCGCCAGCTTGAGGCGCAACAGGTGCCCCGCGAAGCGCTCGGACTCCTCGCGCCCGAGGACATTGCGGAACGTCGAGCCCTCCGCCACCTCCACCTCGAGCACGGCTCCACGCTGGAGGAGTCGGAAGAAGTCCTCCCCTCCTCCCGGGCGCGGCACGGCCAAGGGCAACATGCCCTTCACCGGAAGCACCTCTCCCGCGTCGCGCACCCGCGCCACCAACGCGGCGGCATCCGGCCTCACGTCCGAGGGCGCCACTCCCTCGTCGGGATAGAGCGGCGCGGGCGGCAGGGCCACGTCCTCCGTGGAGTCATCCAGGAGGAAGCCGTACCGCGACGGAATCCTCCCCGAGAAGAGCAGGCACAGCAGCACGGGCGTGTCACCCGACACTCGCTCGACATGGAGGATGGAGCGCTCCGTGCCCACGCGGCGCAAAAGCAACGTCAACCGCGGACGCTGCACCGCCAGGTGACGCTGCACCCGGTCCTTCAAGGTGGCGCGAATCTCCGCGAAGGCCGCCGAATAGCCCGCCTCGGACTCCGCCTCGCGCGCCGCGAGCGCCTCGCGCGTCTTCGTCAGCTTCTCCTCGGCATCGCGCAGGAAGTCCCCCGCCGACGCCGACGTGGGCACCAACCCCGGCTCCGAGGACGCCGTCGGCTCCAGGCCCGCCGCGCGCACGGCGCCCAACAGGAAGGAGCCCTGTTGATCCAACCGCTCTCGCTCCTCGCGGAACCGCGCGACGGAGGCCGCGTGCTCCACCTTCAGCTCCAGCCACGCCTCATAACCCGACTCGAGCGTCTCCAACGCCCGCAGCCGCGCCAGCGCCGCCTCCGGCCCCGACGCCGCGCTCACGGGCCCCAACGCCCCACCCTTCGTCGTCTCACTCACGGCGGCCGAGTCTACACCCTGCCCGCGAAGGGGCCGTTCTCATCCGTGGCAGGCCCGGCGACCGCGGACCCTCAGGGCCACGCGCCCCCAGCCACCGTGCGGCACGACACCGCCGACTCGCGCACCTCGACTCCCTCGCCAGAAACACGAAGGCCCCCACCCGACGCCGACTCGCGGCACACGGATGGAGGCCCTCTACGTCACGACGAGGTCCGCGCGGTGCGCACGGACAACTACGCCGTGCGGGACACGGATGACGGCGCGCCCTGGGACGGGGCCGTCTCGCCCTTGCCCAGCGTGTTCGTCAGGTACTCCTGGCCGCTCTGCAGCCGCTGCTTGAGGTCGTCCCGGAGCTGGTTGCCCGGCTTCGGAGCCAGCAGAAGGCCCAGGCCCGCGCCGACCAGGATGCCCGCCGCGAAGGCGCCCAGCACCGGCAACACGTCCTCCGCCGCGCTGCGACGGCTCTCCAGGCCGATGAGGTTGAGCAGGTCGTCCTTGTCCATCTTCTTCAGGGCGTTCAGGTTCATTCGTGACTCCAACAGGCTGTTACGTCGTGGGGGGATGAGACAGCAAACGCTAGTAGGACGGAGGGCGCGGAGTCCCAGCCGCGGACGCATCCGCCGACGCGGAGCCTTCCCGCGCGGGCGAGCCCATCACGCTCCGCCCCGTCTGATAACCCTGGAAGGCCGTCTCGGCCATGCCCAGCAGCTCGTCCTTCACCAGGGGCAGCGCCGCCAGCCGCACGCCCAGCTTGAGGATGCGCGCGGTCAGCGGCGTGAAGAGCCCACCGCCCAGCACGTAGCCCACGCCAATCGCCGCGGCGATCATCCCGTACGGGTTGCGCTCCACGCGGCCGCGCAAATCCAACGTCTGTCCCAGGTCACCCACCGCGCCCCTCGCATCGCTCCAGAGCTGCTGCGCCTCCGAGCCAATCTGGTCCACCCGCTGGCCGAATCCCGCGTCCGAGCCGTGCTCACGGGACGAAGGGTTGCCGTTGCCTGAAGCCCCTGGATAGTTCGTCATGAGTGCCCTCTCTTCAGCGACGCGAGGCGATACGCCCGACAAGGAAGCCCACGGCCACCGCGCCCAACAGGCACGTACCCGGGTTGGCGCGGATGAAGCTCACCACGCGGTTGTTCATGTCCACCAGGTTCTGCCGCGCCTCATCAATCTGCGGCACCACGCGGTCCTGGAGCTGACGGGCCCGGTCGGCCACCTGCTGCGGATTCAAGTCCATGAAGGTCTTCTCCTCGGTTCAGTCAAAAGGTGAAACCACGAAGTCATCGGCCCGCGCTCAGCGGCGCGAGCCCAACAGGAATCCCACGGCGAAGGCCGCGGCCACGCACTCATGCGGATGGCGGCGCACCCACTCGCGCCAGTCGGCGGCGACCGCCACCTCCTCGCGCAGCGCGCTCACCGACGTGGCCAGCTCCTCACGCGTCCGCTCGATATCCTGACGCAGGGTCGCGCTGGTGCGAGGCCCCGCCGTCTTCGGATGTCCATTGCTAGCGCCCATTCGAAAGTTCCTTCACAGGGGCCGGTGCCGCCAGGGCCGCCATGCTCCGCGTCAGCTCATCCGTCGTGTCGTCCATCATCTTCCGCGTCTTCAACCGCTGCATCGCCCAGGCGATACCACCCCCACCCGCCACCAGGTTGAGCAGTGACACCATCCCGAGCGCCCCGGCCCACCCCAGGTACGGGGACAGCACCGCCGCGAGCGCACCGCACGCGAAGGCGTACCCCACCAGGATGAAGGGCACGAAGGCGGCGATCATCGCCACGTTCATGCCCGTGGCCTTCAGGTCCTCCGTGAGCTCCAGCCGCGCCAGCTGGAGATGCTGCGTCACCAGCCGGCTGAAGCTGTCCGCCATGCGGCCGACGAGCGCGGCCAGGCCACGCTCCGTCTGTTCGCTCCCCACGTGCATTCACTCTCCGGCCGGCGCTCACGTCCTTACAGAAGTGGCGCCAACCTAGGCACCCCTGCCCTCCGGGACAACCTCCTCCCGGCGTTTCTGTCCGGCGTTCGCAAGCGTCAGCCAGTCAACGCGCCCGCCGGTCCCCCAGGCTACCCGATGAGCTCCACCGGTGGAGAGAGGTTGGACGCCGTCTGGGCGACGGGCGCCGCGAAGCGCAGGACGAGCGGCAGGTGGTCGGATGCAATGCGACTGCGCTCCGTCCGGTGAGGGTGGATGGCGAGCGGCTTCACGCCCGAATCCACGTAGATGCGGTCCAACCGCAGCACGGGCCACCGCGTGGGGTAGGTCCGAGCCGGCGTCCCCAGCTCCAGCGCCGCGTCGTGGATGGCCTGGCGCACCAGCGAGGGCACCGCGCCGTTTCCCCAGTAGTTGAAGTCCCCGCACACCACGGCCGGGTCCTTGCGCACGGCGTCTCGGAGGATGTCCGAGCCCAGCAGCAACGCCTCCTGACGCCTGCGCTCCGACACCCGCAGGCCCAGGTGGAGCGAGAAGACATGGAGCTGCTGTCCCCCGCCCAGGTCCAGGTCGCAGCGCAGCGCGCCCCGAGGCTCGCGCCGCCCCACGCTCAGGTCATAGTTCTTCGAGTGGAGGATGGGCAGCCGCGTGAGGACGGCGTTGCCGTAGCGCCGGCCGTTGCGCACCACGTTGGGGCCAAAGGCCATGTGCATCCCGAGCATGTCCGCCAGGTGCTCGGGCTGGTCCTCACGAGAGGTGCGCGCACGGAAGTCGCCCACCTCCTGGAGTGCGACAATGTCCGCTCCGACTTCCCGGAGCACCTCACCCACGCGGCCCAGGTCGAACCGGCCGTCCGTCCCGATGCCGCTGTGGATGTTGTAACTGACGAGCGTCAGCTCCACGGAGCGCGGCTATCCGTGGAGGGGGTTGAGGCGCCGCGCCGCCAGGCGAACCACCTCGAAGGGCAGCGCCGCCAGCCGCGCCACCGCCTTGGCCGCGTCCCCCAGTCCGCCGCGCAGCGTCTGCAGCTGACGCCCCGCCTCGTCGATGAGGTCCGGCAGCCGGCCGCGAGGAGGCTGCTCGCTCGTGGGAGGCAGCGCGCCAATGGGCGTGGTGTTCCGGATGACGGGCTCCTGCTTCGGCGCGTCCTTCGACGCCATCTTCTTGTTCTTGTCCTCCCTCACCTTGTCCTCGCGCGCGGCGCGCTTCGACGCCGCGCGAGCGGGCATCGACGTGCCGTGGGAGAACTTGCCGTCGGGTTCCTGGCGCGCCAGCTCCTCCAGCTGCGCCTCCATCTGTCGCGCGTGGAAGATCTCCTCCGTCTCGGAGAAGGACTTGCCGTAGTGGACTCCTTCGCGCGCCGCCAGCTCTTCGGTCTGCGAACGGGATTGAGCGAGGTGCTCCTTGTCCCGCCGACGCATGCTGCGGCTCTGCGGCAGAGTCTTCGGCGCCTGGAAATGGTCGAAGCTATAGGGACGAGGCATCCGCGAGTCTCCAAGAGTAATTGGGTCCAAGCAGAAGCTAGGAAGCCTGACGGCGCGCCGGTACGGCTTGACGCGGTGGCTGACAGTCGGCTGCCTGCTCTCCAGCCCGCCGGCCCGCGATTCCAAGCCCCTGCGACGTCCAAGTGCCGACAATGTCAGGCGTGCGCCGCCCGCTCGGAGACCGAGCAGCGGTGCGGGGACGAGCAGGCACCCCAGCGGGCGCTCGTGGGCAAAGGAGCAGCCGTCCGACACCTCGATTTCCCACCCTGGGAAGAGTCCGGGATTTCGTGGTGTAAAGAACGGCTCATGGCTCCGCACCCCGCTCGCTGGTTGTATTCCGCGCCCTCCCACGCGCTGCTCGCACTGCTCGCCCTCGGTGCGAAGGCCCAGGCCGCCGAGCCGAAGCCCGCGCCCGTCGTCCTCCCCGCCCCCTCGGTGGAGGCCTCCGTCGCGTCCCAGGCGCGCCCCCTGCTCTCGCTCCAGCCCGGCACGGCCAAGCCCGGCGACCCGGTGGTGGTCGCGGTGCGGGGCATGGCGGGGATGCCCACGGGCACGCTCGCGGGGCGTCCGCTGCGCTTCTTCGCGTGGGGGGATGGCTTCCTCGCGGTGACGGGGCTCCCGGTGGAGCTGGCGCCGGGCAGCGCGCTGGCGCAGGTGGTGGGCCCGTCCTCGCTGGGAGGCGCGCCGTTGGAGCTGACCGGGAGCCTGGACGTGGTGGAGCCGGGCTATCCGTCGCGCGAGCTGCGCGTGTCCGGCAAGTACGTGGCGCCTCCGGCGTCGGTGAAGGCGCGCATCGTCGCGGACCGGAAGGCCTTCGCGGTGGCCTTCTCCCAGCCCTTCAGCGCGCCGCACTTCGCGCAGAACTTCGTCTGGCCCCGGCAGGACCGCATCACCGCGCCCTTCGGAGACCGGCGCACCTTCAACGGCAAGCTGTCCAGCCAGCACTTCGGCGTGGACATCGACGGGGACCCGGGCGCGCCGGTGACGGCCAGCAACGAGGGCACCGTCGTCATGGCGCGCGACAACTACTCCTCCGGCAAGACGGTGCTCGTGCACCACGGCGGAGACCTCTTCACCGCGTACTTCCACCTGTCGAAAATCCAGGTGAAGAAGGGCGACAAGGTGCAGCAGGGCCAGCCGCTGGGGCTCGTGGGCAGCACCGGCCGCGTCACCGGCCCGCACCTGCACTGGGGCGTGAAGGTGGATGGCATCTGGGTGGACGGCGAGTCGCTGCTGCGCCTGGACTTCTTCCCGCCCACCGCGCCCGCCGTGGCCAGCGGGGACACCGCGCTCAACAACCCCTGAGCGCGGCCCCCCTGAGCTCGGCTCGACGACGCTCGCGCCAGCTCAGCGGTCGTTCCACTTCGGCGGGCGCTTCTCCATGAACGCGGAGACGCCCTCGCCGGCATCGTCGGCCAGCACGTTGAGCGACAGCTGCGAGGCGAGGAACTCCAGCGCCGCGGGCAGCGGCAGGTCCTCCGCCGTGAAGAAGGCGCGCCGGCCCAGGGCGAGCACCGCCTGGCTCTTGCCAGCCAGCTTCCCCGCCAGCGCCGCCACGGTGGCATCCAGCTCCGCCGCCGGCACCACGCGGTTGAGCAGGCCCAGCGCCAGCGCGTCGCGCGCGGGGAGCCGGTCCCCCGTCAGCACCAGCTCCAGCGCCCGCTTGCGGCCCACGTGACGCTGCAGGAGCGCCATCATCATCATCGGGAACAGGCCCACGTCGATTTCGGGCGTGCCCAGGTCCGCGCCCTCCACCGCGACGGCCAGGTCACACGCGAGCACCAGTCCCAGGCCGCCCGCCAGCGCGTGCCCGTTGACGCGCGCCACCGTGGGCTTGCGCGCCTCCTGGAACCGGGTCAGCAGCTTGCCGTAGGAGCGGCGCCCGTCGTGGGTGGCGAGGAAGCCCCCGTCGCCCACCATCTGCCCCAGGTCTCCGCCCGCGCAGAAGACCTTCTCTCCGGCGCCGGTGAGCACCACCACGCGCACGGCGGGGTCCGCCTCCGCGCGCTCCAGCCCGTCCGTCAGCGCCTTCACCACCGTGGGCGACAAGGCGTTGCGCGCCTTGGGCCGGTTGATGGTCAGGTTCGCTTGGGGGCCTTGGACTTCGTAGAGGACTTCTCCGACGACGGCTTCTCCGGCTTCCATGCGGCGGTCTCCGCGCCTGGCGACGCGTCCGCCAGCACGCCATGAAGGAAGGTATCGGCGATCTGCGCCTTCGCCCGCTCCAGCGCCTGCGCGTCCCGCGAGTCCGCGAGCCCCGTCACGAAGGCCGTCAGTCCCATCTCAATCGCGCCGAACAGCAGGGCGGAGGACAGGAGCGGGTCCGTGTCCGCGCGCAGCTCCCCCGCCTCCTTCGCCCGGATGAACAGCTCCGAGCTCAGGCGGATGGCGTCCACGAAGGCCGTCTGCCGGTTGATGCGCGAGCCCGCGGGACTCCGGGCAATCTCCAGGATGAGGACCTTCACCGCGCGCGGGTCCACCCGGTACGCCTCGAAGGCCACGTCCACCACGCCGTGCACCTTGGCCGAAAGCGGCCCCTCGCCCTCCACCACCGCGCGCACGCGCGTGACGAAGCCGCTCCAGCCCGTGTCGAACACGGTCTCGAGCAGCTCATCCTTGTTCTTGAAGTAGTGGTAGACGAGGCCGTAGGCGACTCCCGCCTCCTTCGCCACGTCCGCGATGCGGCAGCCGTGATAGCCCTTCCGGGCGAACACATCGATGGCCGCTCGAAGGATGGTCCGGCGGCGCTCGCTCTCGCGATTCCCGTTGTCCGCCGCCGACTTGCTCTGGGCCACGACGTCCTCCACCGACTGGTTGATTCTTCAATCAGCCGGCGTGGACCCTACGAACGCGGGCCCCCGGGGTCAATGGGTACTTCTCCGGGGGGCCCGCGCGAGACGGGGAACTAGAGCACGTCGCCAGAAACGGTGGGCGCGGTGAGGAACACCTTGTGGCCCTCAAGCTGCGCGGCGGTGTACGTGCAGGTGGCGGCCGTCTTCCAGTTGACCGGCGCCGGGAACGGCCCGGGCTGCGGCTCCTGGGTAACGTCGTGCTTGTCGCTGATGAGGTAGCGCTCCACGCTGTACGACGGGTACGTGAGCGGAATCATCCCGCTGATGAAGGGGTCGACCTTCACCGGCCCCTCGGCGCCGCCGGTGCAACCATCCGCCCCCGAGTTCTGGGCGATGTGGTTGTACCAGGGGTCGGACACCAGGAAGGTGGCGCTGGCCGAGCCGAAGTGGTCGATGTGGACATTGGTCGCCGGAGGCGCCGGGGAGATCTGCCGATACGTGTCCGGCCGGTCCAACTCGTGGGGCACGCCCGTCCAGAGGATGCGCTCCTGGACCCAGATGTTCGTGGACGCGTCATAGGCGCCGTTCTTGCCGTTCCACCGGCCATCGCCGTTGGTGTCGACGAAGCGCTCGCCCGGGTCCCACGTGCCGTTGTCGTTGTTGTCGACGAAGGGCTCGGTCAGGTCCACGAAGGCCTCGCCCGTATCCCACTGGCCGTTGTTGTTGTCGTCGTCGAAGGCCTCCTCGCCCGTGGTGACGGCGATGATGGCGACCAGGTTGTCGCGCGGGTTGTTGATGATGCCCGGGCGGATGGGGTCGGCGCGCTGGGGCTCCGGACGGTTGATGAACGGATTGGGCGGGGTGCTGTAGGCCGCCAGGGGGTTCTGATCCCACAGGAAGGGCTGCATCCACAGCGGGGCCAGGTACTCACCGGTGTGGGTGGCGTCGTTGGTGGGCGTCCAGGAGAACTCGCCCGGCGCCACGTCCTCGGGCAGCGGCAGCGAGCTCTTGTAGAGGGCCTCCGCGTTGCCCACCACCTCCTCGGCCGACGGCGTCGTCGGTTCAATCGTGCCGGCCTCGGTGAGGAAGGACACCTGCGCCCCCACGATGCCGTCGCCGTTGCGATCACCCACGTGGGCGATGCAGCGCACCTTCACGCCGGCGATGAGGTTGCGCGCCTCATCCCAGGCGCCAATGGCGTGGTGCAGACCGGACCCGTCACCGGACCACGAGCCGCACTGGAACGTGAGCTGACGGGAGCTGGAGTCGGTGCCCGCGAAGCTGATGACCGGGGAGATGACCGACTTGGCCTCCGCACCCGTGCCCGCCGACGCGACGACGACCACCGAGGCGACGCGGCCTCCTCGGGCGACCACCTGCATGGAGACGATACCGTCACCGGGGTTGGTCGTCCCCACGGTGGGAGAAAGCTCGACACCCGGTACCGGTGACTGGAGGGTGAAGGTCACCTGCGTGCCGGCTTGCGCCATGCCTCGCGAGTCCACCGCGCGGAAGCGCAGGGTGGTGATTTCTCCCAGTCGCGGCCTAGCCGGAGACTGATCCACGAACTCAAGCGTGGCAGGAGCTGGCGAAGAGCACGCCAACAACACCATGCTCGTAACGGCCACGAACGAGGCCAGACCCGGACGCATCAGCGACGACTCCTTGACGAAGAAGGAAGCGCGCTGTGCGCGAGCAGCGCACAGCGCATCTCCATCATCTTCCAGGTCAACCTACCGTCCAGTCAAGGACAGGACAGGAAGACCTCGGGGCCCTTGCGTCCAATCAGGGCCCCGAAGGTGCGATTCAGGCGATGGTGCCGCTGAACATCACCCGGGCGACCCCCAGCAGGCGGTCCACGTCCCGTGCGGTGAGGCCCCGGGCGCGCGCGAAATCAGAAAGAGGACGCAGCAGGTCCTCCGTCTGGGCAAGGGACTGCTCCGTTCCCGTGAAAAGCTCTCCAAGGCTGACGCCGAGGGCGTTGGCCAGGGCGGCGAGCGTTTCAACGTGGGGAACACGCTCTCCACGCTCGATCATGGAAAGGAAAGAGACGCTGATCTGAGCCCGCTCCGCGAGCTCCTCCTGCGTCCACCGCTCCGGCCTCTGCGTACGAAGCTCGCGGATGCGCTGGCCGATTCGTTTTCCGAGATCCGACACGAAGTACTTCTCCTGGCTGCTTGGGGTTTGTGGAACCACCATGCACATGGGGTGATTCCTAGCCGCCCGAACCGAACGACCCGACACCGGCGACGCTGACATTGACATCGGAAAATTCCAACCGATTATCACGCCGCAAAGTCACAACCCCCTCGATTCGCCAGCAGTCACACGCTGGTCCATACGACACGCCCAGTGTCTGCTGGGCGAAGGGCTTGGACTCTTGGGTTGTTGGATCTTGGTAAAGGGGCTGCACTAGAGCTTCGTACCGCACCCCGAGGCCAAATCCGAGCCTCAAACGCGTACCCGCGATGAGAGCTTGGGCCCGCTCGGCCGGGGGGAAGCCGGGCGTTTCCCGGGATACGCCGCCTACCAGGGCGTCCAGAGGGCGGCGGATGGCATCTGGCCCCTGGGCGAAGGGGGACTCGCCGCGATCAATGGCGAGCTGACTGGTGGTGAGGATGTCGTCGTAGCGGGCATACAGCGCGTGGCCCTTGCCATCGTCGATGCTGAAGTCCGCGCTGAGCTGGGTGATGCGGCCGGACCGCGGGTCCATCCTGACCAGGCCTCCGGCGTTGAGCACCCCGGCGCTCACGCTGAGCCGCGCGAAGGTGTCCCGGAGGACGGGTTCAGGGTCCCCGAGTTTGTTGGCGGCCGGAACATACCGCGTCAGGTCGAAGCCCTGGCCCAGGCGCAGCCGGATGGGCTCGCGGACCAGGGTGCCCGTCTTGACGCGCAGGGACTGGTCCACGGCGAGCACGCCCTGGAGGAAGCCCCGGGTGGAGCCGTCGAGCGCGAGCGGCACGGCGCGGTCAATCTCGTCATACGGCTGGGCGAGACTGTCGTCCTCGGCGCCCGCGGAAGGCACCCTGCCCCACCCGCCCGGCACGTAGCGCAGCTCCAGCGAGGGCGAGAAGGTGTGGCGGTAGCTGGACTTCGCGCCCGTCCAGGTGCGGCTCCACTGCGTGTCCAGCAGGAGCCCGCCAATGGGATAGCCGCGCTGCCAGGTCCTTGCGGAGTACTCGCCGGCCCACACGTCCTGGCGCAGCGACAGGGACGGCGTCACGCGCGCGACGTCCCCCAGCGCCACGGAGGTGGACAGGCGCGACGTGAAGTCGATGCGGTCTCTCGCCTCGCGATCACGCGTGTCGAAGAGGCCGTTGGCCTGGCCGGGGTCCACCATGCCAGGGGGGAGGACGCCCAGAGGGAGGTAGTTGCCATCGCGGCGGAAGACCCCGTCGACGCCTTCGTCCCCGAAGCCTCCATGGATGGGGGCTTGGCGGGTGAACTCCGCGCGCAGCGCTCCGGAGATGCCACCCAGCAGCGGGCGCTCGGGCAGAGACCAGAGGAGTCCGGGCAGCCGCTGGAAGGTGCGCGGTGAAGGCAGGTCCGGCCGCAGCGGGTCGACCGCCGCGGGGACGCGGTTGTCCTGGAAGAAGCGATAGGGCCAGCGGATGTCCTGGCGCAACACCACGTCCAGGCCCGCGTAGGAGTCTTCCTGGCGCCGGAAGACGGTGGCGGTGCTGCGCAGGTACTCCAACCCCTGGATGATGATGTCGGCGGTGAGGTCGCGCGTGTAGTTGCCATCGGAGACGAACGACGCGTCCACCCGGTCGTACCAACCGGAGCCCAGGTCCTGGAAGTGCTGCCAGGAGGCCTCGCCGCGCAATCCTCGAGGGGTGTCGATGATTTTCGCGATTCCGTTCGAATCCAACGGATAGCGGAAGAAGTCCGGCCACAGGCCCGCCGGGTTCACCCGGGGCCGTGAGTCGTACAGGAACCCGAGTGTGGCGCGCCCCCGCGTCCGCTCGCTGGGTACGTAGCGGAACTCCGTGAGCAGCCGGGGGCCCTTCACGCCGTTGAGGCGGGGCTCCTTGTAGGTGATCGTGTTCTTCGTCTCGGGATCGTTATCGGGGTCGCGCTGCAGTTCCAGGAGCGCGCCGCCGTTGTAGTAGCCCGGCGTGAAGGTCATGTCGTAGCTGCGCCCTAGCGTGACGAAGAAGGGCTGCTCCAGGCCCAGGCCGTTGATGCTGGAGAACCGGGGGCTGGGGATGAGGAAGCCCGTGCGGCGCTCGGCCAGGGGCAGGTACACCCAGGGCAGCGCGAAGATGGGGACGGACTGGATGTAGACGACGGGCCAGGTGAGCGTGGCGCGCTCGCCGAGGATGACGTTGGCGGAGCTGGCCTCCATGCGCCAGGTCGGTGTGCCGGGGCCGCACTCGCACGGGGTGAAGGCCAGGTCATCCACCACGAAGGCGTTGGGGCCGGTGCGGCGGATGCGCGAGCCACTCAAGATGATGGGCGTCTCCCCCATGGCGCGCAGCTCCTGGGGCGTCTTCGCCGTGAGCAGCGCCTCCTGGGTGACGCCCTTCTTCTGCATGAAGAGGCCACCCTTGAGCGTGGCCACGAAGGAGCGGATGTCCACGCGCACGTCGTCCGCCACCGCGACCATGCCGTCCGGGCCCACGAACATGACGTTGCCGGTGGCCGTGGCCACCTGGTTCGTCTCGTCGTACGTCACCTCGTCCGAGCGCAGCAGCATCTCCCCGGTGCGCAGCTCGCAGTGGCCGCGCGCGGTGAGAAGCTGCTTGTCGGACTCGTAGGTGAGGAAGTCGGCGGCCAGCTCCACCGTCTCGCCGGAGGGAAGCTGGACCTGGGTGGCGAGCGGAATCTGCGCTGACGAGACGAGCAGCGCTGCGGCGAGCGGAACGAGGAGGCCCATTCAGGGATGCAGGGTATGCCGCGCCACGGCCGCGCGGTCGCCCTTATCACCGAGCCGGGCGCTGAAAATCCAACGAAATGACGTTGCCGTCCTGCTTCGCCTGCACCGGGGCCTGCTGCCGGAGCTGGATGGTGACTCGCACATCGCGGCCGGACGCATCGGCCTCCACCCGGGTGACGGGGGAGTTGAAGTACGACGTGTCCAGCGGCCGGGTGTTGTTGCTCAGGTCGATGCGGCTGTTCTCCAGCTCCAGCACCACCGCGTTGCCCTGCTCGCTCACGGTGTAGCGCGCCGGCTCGTTGGTGCGGATGAAGACGCGGGAGACTCCGGCCTGCTGCTGGAAGCCCACCAGCGTCATCGTCTTGCGGCGCGACGACACCTCGGACGAATCCGAGCCGCTGGCCACCTCGCGACGCGGGCGGGGCGTGGCGGCGGCCACCCGCTCCTGCTGGCGACGCTCGCGCTCGGCGCGGGCCTCCTCCTCACGCTGGCGGCGGGCCTCGGCGGCCTCCTCCGCGGCGGCCTGGGCGGCGGCGCGCTTCTCCTCGGCGGCCGTCTTCGCGGCGGCGAGCGCCTCCGCCTTCTGGCGCTTCTTCTCGTCGGCGGCGGACTCGGAGGACGCACGACGCTCGTCGGCGGCGGCCTGCGCGGAGGCACGGGCCTCCTCTTCCTGACGCTTGCGCTCGTCCGCGGCGGCCTGCGCGGAGGCACGGGCCTCCTCTTCCTGACGCTTGCGCTCGTCCGCGGCGGCCTGCGCGGCGCGCTGCTCGTCCTCGCGCTGGGACGCGGCGCGGGCCTCGGCCTCCTGCTGGCGCTGGCGCTCGGCGTCCGCATCCTGCCTGGCGCGGGCGCTCGCCTCGGCGGCGGCCTTCTCCTGCGCCTGACGTTCGGCCTCGGCGCGGGCGGTGGCCTCGGCGGCGGCCTTCTCCTGCGCCTGACGTTCGGCCTCGGCGGCGGCGGCGGCCTGCGCGGCGGTGCCGTCCGTCGTGGGCCGCGCGGCGGGCTCCGGCTGCGTGGTGGGAGCCTGGGGAGCCTGGGCCACGGCCTGCCCGCCTCCGCCGGCGACCTTCACGACGAGCTGGGTGTCGGTGGCCTGGATGTCCGTCTCCACCTCGCGCTCGTAGCCGATGAGCACGCGGGCGATGGCGGAGTCATCCGAGCCGTAGCTGGCGGTGCGGATGCCCGTCACCGTGCCATTGCCCACCTGCGTCTCCTCGGGGACACCGGAGAAGACGGCCTCGGCGATGTCGATGACGAGCCGGGGCGGGTCCGTCATGGTGAAGGTGGTGAAGTTCGCCTTCTTCGAGCCGGTGATGGTCACCGTCCCGCCATTCACCTGCACGCCGGTGATGGTGTTCAGGTTCGCCGGAGCCTGCGCGAGCGCCCAGAAGGGCACGAGCACCACACCGAGCAGCCACACCGCTGAGGCCTTCATCGAACCACTCCCCTTCACGTTGACAGTGGGCGCGGATGCTACCACGCGCGCCTCACCCTCCAACTTTCCAGCCACACGGCCCTCAGCGCAGCCGCGGCAGTGCGGGCGTTCGGTAACGGTGCGTCCGGGCGTACTCGATGAGGTTCTTGATGTCGTAGCAGATCTGCCGGATGTCGTGCCCCATCGTCAGCTCGATGTGGCTGTTGCCCTTCACCGGACGCCAGAGGAGGTACTCGCTCTTGGCCGCGCGGTACACGCTCCGGGTGGACTCCACCGACGCCAGCGGGTCCATGTCCCCGAAGATGATGGCCATGGGGATTTGAATCTTCCCGAAGCCGCGCTTGAAGTCGTAGCCGGTGCGGTAGCAGACCATCTCCCCGCGTCGAATCCAGCGGGCGAACTGCTCCAGCACCTTGCGCGGCTCGCGCTCCCCTCCCTCGCGCAGCAGCCAGCGGATGTCGTCCGAGCCCACGCGCTCCGGGTTGATGAGCCGGTTCATCCGCGTGGTGAGCTGTTGATACAGCGGCGAGTCCTCCGCCTTGCCAATCTGCCGCTCGACGAACTTGAGGATGAGGTCCACCGGCATCGCGTTGAAGCGGAGCTTGCGGCGCGCCTCCGGCTCCAGCTTCTTGCCCAGCTTCGCGCTCACCGCGCCCACGCCTCGCGCGAGCAGCTTGCGGCCCAGCCCCTCCACCTCGCCGCCCAGGTTCAACCCCGCGAGCGTCATGTCCACCATGCCGCCGAGCATCGGCGCGCCGTGCGCCACCATGCGCAGCAGCATGAAGCCCCGGCCCAGGTCCGCCGGAGAGCCGATGGTGATGAGGCCCTCGAAGTCGTCGTGGATGCCGGTGTAGCCGTAGCCCAGCATCCCGCCCATGGAGTGGCCGCAGTAGAAGATGCGCTCGCGGCGGGTGATGCGCTTCACGCCGGAGACGGCGGCGGGCAGGTCGTAGAGGAAGTAGCTGTCGATGTCCCAGTCGTAGTCCAGGTCCGGAGGCAGGGGGCGCTTGAAGCGCTCGGCCCGCTCCTTCTGGAAGGCGATGGAGCTCTTGCCGTGCCCTCGCAGCTCCAGGATGTGGATGTCCACGCCGAAGAACAGGAGGTTCTTGACGAACTGGCCGCTCGTCCACGTGTGCCGGTTCTGGGAGAAGCCATGCACCAGCAGCAGCGGCTCGCCGAACAGCGGCTGGGCGAAGGGTTGCTTCACCGGACGGTAGCGGGTGATGACCAGCGACCAGCCATCCGCCGTCTCCACCACGTACTTCGTCTTGGAGTAGAGCGCCCGGAAGTCGACTTCGTCGATGGAGGGGATGGCGGGTCCCGTCGTGGTCGCGGCTCTCCAGTCCGGCAGGCGCATATCTTGAATCTACGGCGGCTGATGCAGCGCGCCAAGGATTCAGTCTGGTTGCTCACACGTCTTGCCCGGGCGGAACGGAAGACCCATCCTAAGAGGTCGCCCCGCTGAACTCCGCCGGTGACGGCTGGCACTTCGGGACGGGACAGCGTCGTCCAGCCGTCGCGCGGTGGCCCTTCAGGGCCCGCGGGCCTGCTCATGCCGGGCGCGCACCATGCCGACCAGGAAGAGCGAGCCGGTGCAGAGCACGACGCCATCCGCGCCCGCACGCCGCCGAGCCTCCGCCAGCGCCGCGTCCACATCGGGCCAGGCGGCCACGTCGGGAGTCAGGGCGCGCGCCTCGTCCAGATAGGCCGCGGGCGAAAGCGAGCGCGGCGTGTCCAGCGGCGTGAGCTGCACGGAGGCACACGCGGGAAAGAGGGCTCGCATCATCGGCCCCCGGTCCTTGTCCGCCACCACGCCGAAGACGCAGTGGACGGGGCGGCCCGCGTAGAGCGCCCGCAGGGACGCCAGCAGCACCGCCACACCCGCCGGGTTGTGGGCGCCGTCCAAAAGCACGGTGGGCCCCTGCCCTGCTTCCTCCAGTCGCCCCGGCCAGCGCGCCGAGCCCAGCCCCGCTCGCGCCGCTTCGTGAGTGACGGCGATGCCTTTCGCATCGAGGGCTTCCAGGCAGGCCAGCGCCACCGCGGCGTTCTGGAGTTGATGAGGGCCCCGCAGAGAGATTCGCAAGCCCTCCAGCCGCCAACCCGGTCCCCTGTAGACGATGCCGCCGTCCGCCTGCGTGTCGAGGGAGAAGTCCCGCCCCTCCACCCAGAGCGGCACGCCCAGGGCGCGCGCGCGAGCTTCGATGGCCTCCAGGGCCTCGGGTTCCTGCCGGGCGACGACACACGGCACGCCGGGCTTGAGGATGCCGGCCTTCTCGCCCGCGATGGAGGCCAGGGTGTTGCCCAGGTACTCCATGTGGTCGAAGGAGACGGGGGTGATGGCGGTGACGAGCGACGGCGCGGCGGTGGTGGCATCCAGCCGTCCACCCAGGCCCGTCTCCAGCACCACCACGTCCACGCCCACCCGCGCGAAGTGCCACAGGGCGACGACGGTGCCGAACTCGAAGTACGTCATCGGCTCCGCGACGGCGGAGGGGTAGCGCTCCAGCACGTCGAGGATGGCGCGGCCGAAGTCCGCGTCGGAGATGTCCTCGCCGCCCACGCGGATGCGCTCGTTGACGCGCACCAGATGCGGGGACGTGTAGAGGCCCACGCGGTGGCCGGCGGCCTGGAGCGCGGTGGCGGCGAAGGCGCAGGTGCTGCCCTTGCCGTTGGTGCCCGCGACGTGGAGCACCGGGAAGCGGCGCTCAGGGTGGCCCAGCGCGGAGAGCGCCTCGCGCACCCGCTCGAGCCCCAGCTTGATTCCGGAGGGGTTGAGGCGGGAGAGGAAGCCCAGGGCCTCCTCCGGTGTGCGGGGCGCGCTCATGCCAGGGACGCGAGCCGCGCGGGCTCAGCCCAGCAGGCCGAGAATCTGCCCGAGCTTCGCGCGCAGGTCCTTGCGGTTGACGATGCTGTCGATCATCCCGTGCTCCAGCAGGAACTCCGAGCGCTGGAAGCCCTCCGGCAGCTTCTGGCGGATGGTCTGCTCGATGACGCGCGGACCGGCGAAGCCGATGAGCGCCTTGGGCTCCGCGATGATGACGTCGCCCAGCCAGGAGAAGGACGCCGCCACGCCGCCCGTCGTCGGGTGCAGCAGCACGGAGATGTAGGGCTTGGTGCCAGTGCGGAAGCGGGCGATGGCCGCGGACGTCTTCGCCATCTGCATCAGCGAGAAGATGCCCTCCTGCATGCGCGCGCCGCCGGAGGCCGAGAAGATGAGCGCCGAGCACTTCAGGTCATGCGCGCGCTCGAAGGTCCTCGCGACCTTCTCGCCCACCACCGAGCCCATGGAGCCGCCCATGAACTCGAAGATGAACGCGCCCACGGAGACCTGGTGGCCGGCGATGCGGCCCACGCCGGAGACGAAGGCGTCGTTCTCCTCCAGGTTCTTCCGCGTGGACTTCAGCCGGTCCTTGTACTTCTTGGTGTCACTGAACCCGAGCGGATCCTGCGGCTCCAGCTCCTTGTCGAACTCCTCGAAACTGTCCGGGTCCAGCAGCGTCGCCAGCCGCGCGCGCGCGTTCCACGGGTGATGGTGGTCGCAGTGCGGACACACCATCCAGTGCTTCTCCAGCTCCTGCCGGTAGATGATCTCGTCGCAGTTCTCGCACTTGGCCCACAAGCCCTCCATGCGAGACGGACCGGGCTCGGGTTGCTGCTGGGTGTCGACGGCGATGCGGGGCTTCTTCGAAAACCAGGCCATGAGGGGCCGGGGGTTAATCCGACCGTCTCCGCCCGTCAACCGTTCCGTGTGGCGCGCCGCGTCGTCCCTCTTCGAGCAGGGCTAGAACTCGAAGGTGTCGTTGAGCTCCAGGACCTCCACCGGCATGCTCGCCAGCTCCTTCTTGAGCTGCGCCACGAAGGCCGGCTTGAGGTGGTAGAGCATCACCGAAGTCCCATTGCGCTCGAACTTCTGGAGCTCCAGGCCCAGGGTGTGGGGCGTCAGGTGGCCGGAGATGTCGGCCAGGGACTGGAGCGCGTTGGGGAAGGACGTCTCCAACAGGAGCGCCTTGAGGTCGCGCGTCTGGTTGAGGGCCTTCCAGAGCTTGTCGGTGGGCCCGGTGTCTCCGCTCATGGCGAGCGACGACTTCCCGTTGGAGATGATGAAGCCGCAGGACTCCACCGGGTGGCTCACCGGCACGCTGCGCACGGTGTAGGGCCCCACCTCGAAGGTGCCGCCGGCGCGGAACGTCTTGATGCGCAGGACGGGGTTGGCCTTCGTGGGGATGCGGGTGAAGTCCGGCCAGAGCGCGTTGTTGAACATGTTGTCGCGCAGGGCCTTGGCGCACTCGCGCGACGCATGGATGGTGACGGGCTTGTCGCGGCGACCGATGACCAGGTCCGCCATCAGCGGCAGGTCCTTCACGTGGTCGAAGTGACTGTGGCCCACGAGCACGTGGTCCACCCGACACAGCTCCTCCAACGAGAGCGTCCCCGTCAGTGCGCCCGCATCGAGCGCCAGCACGTCATCGACGAGAAAACACGTGCTCTTGCACGTGGGTAGCTCGCCACCGTGGCAGCCGAGGACTCGGAGCTTCACCTAGAGGTCTCCGAACTTCCACTTCATCTCCAGGTATTGGAGGAAGTCGTGGAGTTTGGCCGTGTCATACACGGTCACTCTGTCACCGCTGCGTGAGATGAGGCCGGCCCGGATCATCCGGTCCAGCACGTTGCGCACCGCGGGCTCGCCCACGCCAAGCTGGCGGGGCATCTCGCGGACCACGAAGTCGATCTCGGTGCCCTCTTCGGACGGACGGCTCCGGGTCTGGGACATCAGGATGATTTGATGGACGACCCGGCTGGCCGGATCATTGTGGAGCAGGTTCTCGATTTGGGCGTCCGCCTCGGAGAGCCGCCCGGCCAGCGTCTTGATCATCCGGACGGCGATCTCCGCATTGCCGCGGATCATCGCCTCGAACGTCTTGGGGTCGATGACCAGCAGGCGAGCGTCCTCGTTGACGACCGCGGACGCGTTACGGGGCTTGTTGGAGATGATCGCCATCTCGCCGAAGAATTCTCCGGCCCCCAGCACAGCAAGCGTCTTCTCCACGTCGCGCACGCGCTTCGTGATGGATACCTTGCCCGCCTGGATGACAAACATCTCCCGGCCGGCCTCTCCCTCGCGGAAGAGCTCGGTGCCCTTTGAGAATTCCTTGCCGAAACGTTGAAAGAGGGTTTCCTCGGCGCCCATCCTGCGAGGAGTCAATCAGCCCCTCCCCCCCCGGTCAAATTCCGTGTTGTGCGGATCAGTGGGACAGCGAGTGTGTGCAGGCGTCCGCGCCTCAAACCCGACACCCTCTTTTCGCTGGCCGAGACAACGGGCGCGCCGGCCGATAGAAGGCCGCCCGTGGGAACGACCTACAAGCAGTCCGGAGTGGATATCGAGGCCGGCGACGCCTTCGTCGACCGAATCAAGCCCTTCGCCGCGCGGACGATGCGTCCGGAGGTGTTGGCGGGCGTCGGCGGTTTCGGCGGGCTGTTCGCCCTGCCGCCGGGCAAGTACCGCGAGCCGGTGCTGGTGGCGGGCACGGACGGGGTGGGCACCAAGCTGAAGGTGGCCTTCTCCGCGGGCCGGCACGGCACGGTGGGCATCGACCTGGTGGCCATGTCGGTGAACGACATCCTCACCTGTGGCGCGGAGCCGCTGTTCTTCCTGGACTACTTCGCCACCGGGCGCCTGGAGGTGGACGCGGCGGCCGAAGTCGTCAAGGGCATCGCCCTGGGCTGCGAGCAGGCGGGGTGCGCGCTCCTGGGCGGCGAGACGGCGGAGATGCCGGGCTTCTACGCGCGGGGCGAGTACGACCTGGCGGGCTTCTGCGTGGGCGTGGTGGAGCGGTCGGCCATCATCGACGGCAAGAGCGTGAAGCCGGGCGACGCGCTCATCGGGCTGACGTCCTCAGGGCTGCACAGCAACGGGTACTCACTGGCGCGCAAGGTGCTGCTGGAGGACTCGAAGCTCGCGCTGGACGCGACGCCCGAGGGCCTGGGGCGTCCGCTGGGTGACGCGCTGCTGGAGCCCACGCGCATCTATGTGAAGGACGCGCTGGCGCTCCTGGCGGAGGTGAAGGTGAAGGGCATGGCGCACATCACCGGCAGCGGGATTCCGGGCAACCTGCCCCGGTGCCTGCCGGATGGGACGCGCGCGGTGCTGAGCGAGAAGTCCTGGGTGAAGCCGCCCATCTTCGACCTGATTGCCAGGCTGGGCAGCGTGGCCCGGGACGAGATGTTCAACACGTTCAACATGGGCCTGGGCCTCATTGTCGTCGTGGCACAGGAGGACGTCGCCAAGGCGCTGGAGGTGCTGCGCGCTCGGGGCGTGGAGGCCAGCGAGGTGGGCCGCGTGGAGGCGGGCCAGGGCGAGGCCACGGCGGTCATCGAGCCATGAGCGGACGGCGGGTCCGGCTGGGCGTGCTCGTCAGCGGCAGCGGGAGCAATCTCCAGGCGCTGCTCGACGCGTGCGCGCGCGAGGACTTCCCGGCCGAGGTGGCCTGCGTGGTGTCGAACGTGCCCACCGCCTACGCGCTGGAGCGGGCTCGCGCGGCGGGAGTTCCAGCCGTCGTGGTGGACCACAAGGCCCACGCGTCGAAGGGGGAGTTCGAGGCGGCGCTGTTGGAGGCGCTGCGCGCGGCGGGGGTGGAGTGGGTGTGCCTGGCGGGGTTCATGCGGCTGCTCAGCGCGGACTTCCTGGGGCGCTTCGCGGGCAAGGTGCTCAACGTCCACCCTTCCCTGCTGCCGTCGTTCCCGGGGCTGCATGCGCAGCGGCAGGCCCTGGAGCGTGGCGTGAAGGTGGCTGGGTGCACGGTGCACTTCGTGGATGCGGGCACGGACACCGGGCCCATCATCGGACAGGCGGCCGTGCCGGTGCTGCCGGATGACGACGAGAAGAGCCTGAGCGCGCGCATCCTCGTCGAGGAGCATCGGCTCTATCCGTTGGCCGTTCGGCTCGCGGTGACGGGGCAGGTGGCGATGGACGGGATGCGTACTCGCGTGGCGGCGGTGGCGACCTCGGGAGAGCTGGCGCTGCGCAGTCCCGGGGCCGTGAAGTGACGGGCTCGCAAGGGCTCCCTGGCGCTCTCGGCGACGCAGTGGGCGGAAGCGACCCGGCTACGGAGTACGACGACGGCTCGGCGCGGATTCTCGACGTCGCGGACGGGAGCAACGCGGCGTCCGGGAATCACACCGGGGACACGCACGACGTGGCCGAGGACGCGAAAACGCCGCGGACGCAGGAAGCCCGTCGCTCGGCGTTGCGCGAGGCGCCCACGGTCCTCGTGAGCGCGTGCCTGCTCGGAGAAGCCTGCCGGTACGACGGTCGCTCCCAGCGCTCGGAGCGAGTCCTCGCGGCGCTGGAGGGCAAGGCTGTCGTTCCCGTCTGCCCCGAAGTGGGTTCGGGCCTGCCCATTCCGCGACCTCCCGTGGACCTCTGCGGTGGCTCGGGTGTCGACGTCTGGGCGGGACAGGCGCGAGCGCTGGAGCGCGAGGCCCGCGTCGACCGGACCGAGGACTTCAAGCGAGGCGCCACCCTGGCCCTGGAAGCCGCTCGCAACTTCGGTGCTTCTGTAGCGCTGTTGAAGGAGAAGAGTCCCTCCTGTGGCAGCCAGCGCATCTACGAGTCTGGAACCCTCCGGCCCGGCGAAGGCATCACCACCGCCCTGCTCCGCTCCGAGGGCCTCACCGTCGTCAGCGACGAGGACCTGTAGCCAGGCCACGTCCGGGACCGACGAGGGCCGTTCGCGTCAGTCCAGCGCCTTGAGCACTTCGAGCAGCCGGGTCATCAAGCCGTGCAGCTCCCGAGTCTCTTCCGCGCCCAGGCGCCTGGCCACGCGCCGGTCTATCTCCACCAGCTTCGTCGTCCCATGCCGCATGGCCGCGAGGCCCTTCTCCGTCAGGACCACCCTGCGAGCACGGGCATCATCGGGGTCCGGCTCAATCCGCACCGCGCCGAACTCCGCGAGCTCCGCGATGACCGGCTGCACCGCCTGCTTCGTCACCCCGAGGCTGCGAGCGAGCTCCGTGATGCGCACGCCCTCCGGATTCTCCAGATACGGCAGGAGCCGCGCGTGGACCTCCCGCATCATGGGCCAGCCGGCCTCGCTGTTGACCGCCCGCATCCCCAGCTCGTTGAACAACTGCCCACACCGGATGAGCACGTAACCCAGGCTGCTGGCCTGAAGCCTCTTCACGTCCTCGAGCGCGTCCTTCTTCTTCATCAGTCAAGTCTACTTGACTTTATTGGTCAAGAACCATTGACTATCTCCCCATGCAAGTTCCCGCCTGGGTCGACCGAGAGGCATTTCCCTTCAACGTGCGTGAGGTGGCGGGGCTGTCGGTGGTGGACGAGGGCCAGGGTCCACCCATCGTCTTCGTGCATGGGACGCCCACCTGGTCCTTCGAGTGGCGCGCGCTCATCCGCGCCTTCTCGGCCACCCATCGCTGCATCGCGGTGGACCACCTGGGCTTCGGCCTGTCGCCCCGGCCGCTGGACGCGGACTACTCGCCCGAGGACCACGCGCGCCGCTTCGCCGCGGTCATCGAGGCGTTGAATCTGCCCCGCTTCACCCTGGTGGCCCACGACTTCGGCGGCCCCATCTCGCTCGACTTCGCGCTCGCCCATCCGGAGCGCGTCGAGCGCGTGGTGCTCATCAACACCATCGCCTGGCCCTTCGTCGACGAGCCCTCACTCGCCAGGGCCGCGCGCATGGCGGGGGGTTGGCTCTTCCGCTGGCTGTACCGGAACCTGAACCTCTCGTTCATCATCGCGAAGTCGGCCTGGGGCAAGGGCCCCCGTCCCGAGAAGACGTGGAAGCAGTACACCCTCATGTTCCCCGACCCCGACTCTCGCGAGCGCGTGCTCTGGGCCCTCGCGAAGAGCCTCAGCGCGTCCACGCCCTTCTTCCAGTCGCTCTGGGAGCGCCGCGAGCGACTCGCGAAGACGCCCATCCACTTCATCTGGGGTCTGCGCGACGCTGCCTTCCCACCCGTGGTCCTGGAGCGGTTCCGGAAGGCCTGGCCTCACGCCACCGTGGACACCCTCCCCGATGCGGGCCACTGGCCCCACGAGGAGGCCCCCGAGGCCTGCATCGACTTCCTGCAGCGCGCCCTGAAGAGTCCCTCCGACTCGGCCTGAGCGCTCAGCCTGGCGCCAGCACGAGCTCGTCGCCGTCCCGAGGCGCGAAGCACGCCTCCACGTCCGCCTCCGAGACATCGCCCAGCGTGCCCGGGTGCCAGCGCGGCTTGTTGTCCTTGTCCACCAGCACCGCGCGGATGCCCTCGCGGAAGTCCGCGCGCGCCGTCATCGACTGGCTCAGCCGGTACTCCACCGCCACCATCTCGTCGTAGTCCCGCTTGCGCCCCATCCGGAGCTGCCGCAGCGACACCTTGAGGCTGGTCGGGCACCTGTGCACCAGCGTCGCCCACGTCTGCTGGGCCCACGCCGAGCCCTCCGCCTCCAGTGCCTGCTGGATGTCCTCCACCCGCTCCGCCGCGAAGCAGCGGTCCATCGCCGCGTGCTGCGTGGCCAGCACGGACGTCCCCGCGTCCGCATGGAAGCTCGAGAGAATCCGCTCCACCACCGCGCTGGCGGGCCCCGCCCCCCACTCCGCCCTCACCAGCGCCTCCAGCACGGAGTCCAGCCGCGCCGACTCCACGTGGTGCGTCCCGTAGCCGAGCCACATCGCGTCCGCGGCCCCACACCGCGCCCCCGTCAGGCCCAGGTAGGTCCCCGACTCGCCCGGGAAGCGAGGCAGGAACCAGCCGCCCCCCACGTCCGGGAACAGGCCAATCCCCGTCTCCGGCATCGCCAGCACCAGCTTCTCGGTGACGACGCGGTGGGAGCCATGGATGGACAAGCCCAGTCCGCCCCCCATGCAGATGCCGTCCACCAGGGAGATGTACGGCTTGCCGAAGTGGTGGATGCGATGGTTCAGCGCGTACTCAGCGCGGAAGAACTCTCGCGACAAGCGCTCCGGGCCCGCCCCCCGCGGCTCCACCGTCGAGGCCGCCACGGCGCGCACGTCTCCGCCCGCGCAGAAGGCTCGCCCGCCCGCTCCCCGGACGACCACGGCCTTCACCGCCGGATCCGCCGCCCACGCCTCCAACTGGGGCAGCAGCCGCCGGCACATCTCCAGATTCAGCGCGTTCAGTGCCTTCGGGCGGTCCAACGTCACCACCCCCACCGCGCCCCGCATCTCTGTCTGCACGCCGTCGCTCATGTGAGGCCCGAATATCAGTCCTCCCAAGCAGGCGCGCACGATTCAGGGTCCTCCGACGCCCCAGGGCGCGCTATGGGTGGGAAACCATGACACCTTCCGACACGCCCCTGCGCGCCGCCGTGTTCGACATGGACGGCACCCTCGTCGACAACATGGTGTTCCACAACCAGGCCTGGGTGGCGCTCGCGCGCAAGCTCGGCCTGTCCCTCACCGCCGACGACTTCCAGACCCGCTTCGCCGGCAAGAAGAACGAAGAAATCCTCCCGGAGCTGCTCGGGCGCGCGCTCGCCCCCGACGAAATGGAGCGGCTCGCGGACGAAAAGGAGAACCACTACCGCACCCTCTACCGGCCCCACCTGCGGCTGCACCGTGGCGCAGAGGCCCTCATCTCCCGCCTGCGCGCCGCCGGCATCCCCATGGCCATCGCCACCGCGGCGCCCCAGGGCAACCGGGAGCTGGTGATTGACGGCCTGGGCCTGCGCCCCGTCTTCCACCGCATCGTCGGCGCCGAGGAGGTCTCCCGGGGCAAGCCCTTCCCGGACATCTTCCTCGCGGCCGCCCAGGGCCTGGGCGTGGACCCCTCCCAGTGCCTGGCCTTCGAGGACGCCATCCTCGGCGTCATGTCCGCGCGGGACGCCGGAATGCCCGTGGTGGGCCTCACCACCACGACGTCCGCGAGGCAGCTGCGTCAGGCCGGCGCCCTCTGGACGCTCCCGGACTTCACCACCCTTCCGCCAGAGCTGGAGTCCCGCCTCTTCGGCGTGGGGAGCTGAAGCCCGGGGCCAGGGACACCCCGCCCCCCTCGGCCGTCACGGCGCGCCAAAAGGGAGCCAGCGGCGCGGGACGTTGTGTAGTGTTGCCCGCCTCATGACGTCCGCAGCCAAACTCAAGCTTCCCTCGGGTCCATCCCGGCACGTGTATGACGTCATCGTGCTGGGCAGTCAGCTCGGCGGTGCGCTCGCGGCCGCGTTGCTCGCCAAGCGCGGCCACCGCGTCCTGCTGGTGGAGCACGACGGCATGGGCCCGGGTTACGAGCACGGCGGCTACGTGCTCCCCTATGCGCCCTTCGTCGCGCCGCCCCTCAAGGCCATGCCCGCCGTGGAGGAGTCCCTCACCGAACTGGGCCTCACCACCACCGTGCAGCGCGCGCTGCGCCCCCACTCCCCCGAACTGCAGCTCGTCCTGCCGCGCAACCGCCTGGACCTGCACTCCGACGCCGCCCGCCGCAAGGCCGAGGTGACGCGCGAGCTGGGCGAAGAGGGCGAGGCGCTCCTGGGCGCGCTGGCCGGCACCACCGCGCAGCACGAGGCGAGCGACGCCTTCTTCAAGGCCCACCCCGCCCTGCCTCCCGACGGCTTCTTCGAGGGCTGGGGCCTGAAGAAGCTCATCAAGGCCCACCCCGGGCTGGACACCCCGCCCCGGCTGGCCTCGGACGCCCCCGCCGCCGCCCTGGTGCGCGGCCTGCGCCCCTTCATCAGCCACCTGGAGAAGCCGGAGTCGCCGCTCGCCCTCACCCGGACCCTGTCCCAGGTGCTGGCGGCGCCCTCCTACTTCGCCGGCGGCCACGACGGCCTGCGCGAGATGCTCACCCGGCGGCTGGCGGAGCTGGGCGGCGACGTGCTCGGGCGCGACAGCCCCACCGGCTTCATCGTCGAGGAGCTGTCCTTCGACGGCAGCAAGTTCGCGGGCGTGAAGCTGGTGCGCTCGGACACGCTCTACCGCGCGGCCTGCATGGTGGCCGCCACCGACTCCGGCGCGCTGCGACGGCTGGTGACGGACAAGAAGCACCACCGGGGCCTGCTGGAGCACCTGGACCAGTCCAACACCAAATCCATCCTCTTCACCGTCAACTGGGTGGTGCCGGAGACGGCGCTCCCTCGGGGCCTGGGCGAGCTGACGCTCGTGGACACGCAGGACGCGGAGCTGGGCGCCATGCTGCTCCAGCTCCACCCCGCGCGCCCCTCGGCCACCGGTGGCAAGGAGAGCAAGGACGCGGAGGGCCTGCGCGTCGTGTGCGCCGGCGTCTTCATCCCCGCGTCCGCCCGGGAGCTGGGCGAGGAGCACCTGCAGGCCCTGGCCACGCGCATCGACGCGCAGCTGGACGCCGTCATGCCCTTCACCGCGCAGCACCGGCTCCTGCGCTCGGTGCCCTACCTCGACGCCAGCGGTTCGCGCGGCACGCGGCTGATGCCGCACCCGCTCTACAGCTTCGAGTCGGAAGCCGTGCTGGGCGTCACCGGTTTGAGTCAGCGAACCCCGGTGAAGAACCTGCTGCTCGCCGGCCGTGAGGTGCTTCCCGGCCTCGGATTGGAGGGCGAGCTGCTCGCCGGAGTGCGCGCCGCGCGCCTGGTTCAAGACATGTTGAAGAAGAAGGATCCGCTGAAGGGCTGATCCAAACGGCTGAAAGGCTGGATTTCCAAGCGGCTTTCTGGCAGGTTCCGCCGCTCTTTATCGGCAGGCGTCCAACGCCCCAGTTTTCAAGGAGTTAGAGGTCATGGCGTGGAAGTGTGACATCTGTGGCAAGCGTCCGCTCGTCGGCAACAACGTCAGCCACGCGAACAACAAGACCAAGAAGCGAACCCTCCCGAACCTGCAGAAGGTCCGGGCCAGCGTCGAGGGCCGCAGGGAGCGCGTTCTCGCCTGCACCCGCTGCATCAAAGCGGGCAAGGTGACAAAGGCGGCTTGAAGTAATGCGCTCGGGGGCGGGGTCCTCACGCGCTTCATCAACGAAACTCCCTCCCACCGAGCGGCTTCACCCCCGCGCGGACGACCTTGATCTACGCTCCATCGGATCGGTCGTCCGCCAGTTACATGATGAGGACGTCGTCGCCGTCCGTGCGGTTCGCTCCGCGTTGCCCGCTGTCACCCAGGCAGCGACGGCCGTAGCGAACGCGTTGCGGGCGGGCGGCAGGTTTCTCTACATCGGTGCCGGCACCAGTGGACGCCTGGGCGTGCTCGACGCCAGCGAGTGTCCTCCTACGTTCGGCAGCGCCCCTTCCCAGGTTCAAGCTCGCATCGCCGGTGGACGCCGGGCGCTGACCCGCGCCGTGGAGGGCGCCGAGGACGACGCCGACGCGGGTGCCACCGACGTGCGCGCGTTCGACGCGGGGCCGCGCGACGTCGTGTGCGGCATCTCCGCCAGCGCCTCCACGCCCTACGTCCGGGGCGCGCTGCGCGAGGCGAAGCGACGGGGCGCTCACACGGTGCTGGTGTGCTGCAACCGGCCCGGGACTCGCGCGGACGTGGACACGCTGGTGCTGGCGCGCACGGGGCCGGAGCTGGTGGCGGGCTCCACGCGGCTGAAGGCCGGCACGGCGACGAAGCTGATCCTCAACGCCATCACCACCGCGGCCTTCGTCGCGCTGGGCAAGGTGTACCGGGGCCGCATGGTGGACATGCGCCCCGTCAACGCGAAGCTGCGGGCCCGCGCCGCGCGCATGGTGGCGGAGCTGACGGAGCTGCCCGCCTCGGAGGCCTCTCGCCTCCTGGATGAGGCCGGCGGCGAGGTGAAGGTGGCGGTGGCCATGCACTTCACGGGGCTTTCGGCCCGGGGCGCCCGGAAGCGTCTTCAGGAGAACGGCTTGCGCGCGCTTGGCACCCCGGGACGTAAGGGCGCGCACGCAAGGAGCCCTCGCTCGCCCGGCCGCTGACGGCGGAGCGTGGGGGGCGAGCCTTAGACTTGGAGGCATGCGCCTCCAACCTCCTCTCTCCGACTCCCAGCGCCCACGACTGTGCGTCGGGCTGTTGTCCGGCACCAGCGCGGACGCGGTGGAGGCCGCCCTGGGCGAAGTGACGGGCACCGGCGGTGGCGCCCGGCTGCGCCTCCTGTCCCATGTCTCCACGCCCTTCCCACCGGAGCTGGTGGCGCGGATGCTGGGGCCCCAGGACGCCCGCTCGCTGAGCCAGCTCGACTTCGAACTGGCGGAGCACTTCGCCCGCGCCGCGCTCCAGGCGATTGAGCGGGCGGGACTCACGCCCGCGGACGTGAGCGCCATCGGCTCGCATGGGCAGACGATGGCGCACCTGCCTCCCGGCACCACGGACTTCCCCTCCACCCTCCAGATTGGAGAGCCCTCCGTCATCGCCGAGCGCACGGGCCTGCCTGTCGTCAGCGACTTCCGCACCCGGGACATGGCCGCCGGAGGCCACGGCGCGCCGCTGGTGCCCTACTTCGACTGGGTGGCCTTCCGGAGCGCCGACGCGCCTCGCGCCCTGCAGAACATCGGCGGCATCGCCAACGTGTCGGTCGTCAGCGCTCGCCTCGATGACACCCTCGCCTTCGACACCGGGCCCGGCAACATGGTGATGGATGGGCTGGCGCGTCGCGTCACCCAGGGCCGCCTCGCGTGTGACTGGGATGGGAGCTTGTCGCGACAGGGCCAGGTGATTCCGGAGCTGCTGACGGAGCTGCTCGCTGACACGTTCCTCGCGCAGCCTCCGCCGAAGAGCACCGGGCGCGAGCGCTATGGCGACGTCCTGGTGGACCGGCTGTGGGCCGGCTACGCGGCGCGCCCCCACGACTTGATGGCCACCGCGCTGGAGTTCACCGTGGAGAGCACCGCGCGAGCGTACGAGACGTGGGTCCTCCCACGCACTCCAGGTCTGGAGGCGATGTACGCCTCGGGGGGCGGCACCCGGAATCCCCGGCTGATGGAGCGACTGGAGACCAGGCTGGCCCCCCTTCCCGTCCGCCGGCTTGATACCCTGGGTTTCCCGGAAGGGGCGAAGGAAGCGGCCCTGTTCGCGTTGCTGGCGGCCGAATACCTCGTGGGAACCCCAGCGAATGTCCCTTCCGCAACTGGCGCGAAGCGTCGAGTCGTTCTAGGAAAGCTGACACCGTGAGCAGCGTGAACCTGATGGCCCGCGAGGTGGCCGCCAAAATCGTCTTTTACGGACCTGGCTTGTCCGGCAAGACGACCTCGCTGCGGAAAATCTACGAAACCGTCCGGCCCGCGCACCGGGGCGAGATGATGTCCATCGCCACCGAAGGCGACCGGACGCTCTTCTTCGACTTCCTCCCCGTGAAGGTGGAGCGCGTCGGCGACTGCTCGGTGCGGCTGGCGCTGTACACCGTGCCGGGCCAGGTCTTCTACAACGCGACGCGGAAGCTGGTGCTCCAGGGCGCCGACGGCGTCGTCTTCGTGGCGGACTCGCAGCCGGACGCCATGGACGCCAACCGCGAGTCGCTGGCGAACCTGGAGGAGAACCTCTACGAGCACGGCATCCGGCTGGACCGCTTCCCGCTGGTGATGCAGTGGAACAAGCGCGACTTGGAGAACGTGCTGTCCGTGGAGCAGCTCCGCCAGGAGCTCAACCCGCGCCTCGTTCCGGACTTCGAGACGGCCGCCACCAATGGACGCGGGGTGCTCGACACGCTCAAGGCCATCACCCGGCTGGTCATCAAGGACCTGCGCGCCAAGCGCATCGTCCCGCCGCCGCGTCCGGTGGCCCCCGTCGGTGGCACGCAGCCCGCGGGCCTGGAGGCGCAGCTCGCCCAGCACCTCCAGCACCGTCAGCCGCCTGCGCAGCACGCGGCCGCGCCCTCGGGCCATGGCCCCGCGGTGGCGATGATGCCGACGCCGGTGCCTCATCGTCCTTCGGGCTCGTTCCCCGCGATTGCGCCGCCGCCTCGGGTGGAGCCCGTGGTGGCCGCCCCGCCTCCGCCCATCGCCCCTGTGTCGCAGGCCGCGTCCACCAAGCTGCTGGGCGCGGTGAGCGCGCTGGCGCCGGGAGACCTGTTCGACCACGCGCGCGCGGCCGAGGCCGCGTTCATGGCGGGCAACTACTCCACCTGCGTCACCGCCTGCACGGACGCCATCCGGCGCTCGCTGGCCTTCGCGGGCGAGGGCACGCTGGCGCAGCAGGCGTTCCTGCTCCGCGTGGACGGGGCCGACCTCTTGCGCATCCAGGGCCTGGCCACCCAGCAGCACCTGCGCGTGGACGACGCGGCCTTCGCCCTCTACGTGCTGATGCAGACCTTCGTCCGCCTCAACGCGGTGGGCCTGCCCGCTTCGGAGTAGCACTGACGGCGACGCGCCCCGGAACTTCGCATGGGGCGCGAACCGGCTCGGACGCCGCCTTCAGCGCGGCGCGGTGAGCTGCAACAACCCCATGCGGTGCAGCTTCGCGAGCGTCTTGAGCGTCTCCAGCTCGCGCGCGGGGCTCGCCAGGACGATGGTGGACACGTCCCACGTGCCGCTCACGAGGCCGGCGATCTGGCGCTCCTCCGGCTTGAGCAGCGACATGCCCTGCGGGTCGTGAATCACGAGGGGAATCAGCAAGGGCGGCATGTCCGAGTAGAGCGCCGCCACGTGCTCACGCTGCACCAGCCGCGCGAACTCGCGCACGCGCCGGTCCGCGGGGTCGCTCGCCAGCAGGGACGCGCAGACGATGCCCGCCGCGTCGAACTGGCCCTCGCGCATCAGCACCGCGCCCTTCTCCAGCATCTCCGCCACCGGGTCCGCCTCCACCTGCGGCGCGCCCTCCACCTCCACCAGCTTTGCCCGGAGCAGCTCGTACACCCGCCGCGTCACCGACGAGCGGGACACGCCCATGGACAGCCGCAGACGCCCCAGGTTCTGCGGCGTCGCGCACAGCCCCAGGATGATTCGATGCATCAGCGGCTGGCTCGGGCTGGGCGGCGACAACGCGCGGACGCTGAGCGCGTCGATGGGCAGCGCCTTCTCCACGTCCGGCTGCTCATCCACCCAGCGCAGCGACTCGAACAGCAGCTCGCGGATGCTCATGTCGGACGGCACCCAGTCCTCGCCCGAGCGGTCCGCGTCCTCCGTCCAGTGGAACGTCCCGCGCTCGGCAATCGTCAGGTCCGTCATCGCCGCGAACAGCTCCTCGCGGCCCAAATCTCGAATCCACCGCGACTGGAGCCCGTGCACGTCGAACGCGGCGTCGACATCCGGCGTGCGAGACAGCTCGTCGAAGGCGGCGAGCACCTTGGCGCCCGAGGCGAGCTTCGCCAGCGCCAGGAGCCGGGCCACCCTCCCGCGCAGGCCCTCGGAGGCGGTGGCCCCGACCTGGCCGGAGAGGAGGAAGAGCTTCCGCTCCCCGGCCTCCCAGGAGAGCTGGAGCGTCCCCGTCTTGCGGGAGCTGTCCAGCCATTGAAGAAACTCGGGAAGCGGATAGCTGAAGAGGTCGCCGTGGAGGGCCATGCGTTCTGTTTCGAGGATACAGTCGCGAGCCGTGCGCGTCGCGCTCCTGTTCATCGATGGTGTGGGGATTGGCCGGAAGGACCCGGCCATCAACCCGCTCGCCCACCGTGAACACCTGCTTTCCTTCTTCCAGGACGCCCCGGGCCCCACCCTGCCGGACGGAGGACGCTGCACCCCCGTGGACACGACGTTCGGCGTGTCCGGAAGGCCCCAGTCCGCCTCGAACCAGACGGCCATCCTCACCGGAGACCCGGCCCCCGCCCTCATCGGCCAGCACGTGCTGGGCTACCCCAACGCCCCCCTGCGCGAGCTGCTCGCGAACCGCTCCATCGTCAAGCGCCTGCTCGCGGCCGGCCGCACCGCCACCTTCGCCAACGCCTACCCCGCGCCCTACCTGGATGCGCTCGGCGTCCCCCGGCGCCCCACCACCCTGCCCCCGGAGTTCGTCCCCACGCCCGAGGCCCGGCGCCGCATGAAGCCCTCCGCGTCCAAGCTGGCCTTCGCCGCCGGCCCCGTGCCCCTGCGCACGCTGGAGGACGCCCGGGCCGAAGACGGCCTCACGCCCGACATCACCGGCGCCAACGCGCGCGCCTACGGCCTGCCCGCCCCCGAGCGCACGCCCGAGGAAGCCGCCGATATCTTCTGGCGCGTGGCCTCCGGCGCGGACTTCACCTTCTTCGAGCACTACCTGGCAGACGAGGCCGGACACGCGCAGGACTTCGTCGCGGCCCACGCCGCGCTGGACACCTTCGACGCCTTCCTGCGCGCCGTGGTGGCCCACCGCCCCGCAGACGCCCGCGTCCTGGTGTGCAGCGACCACGGCAACGTCGAGGACCTGTCCACGCGAGGACACACCCTGCACCCCGTCCCCGTGCTCTACTTCGGACCGCCCGCGCCGGACGTCGACGGCTTCACCACCGTCGCGGACGTGGGGCGCGCGGTGGTGCGTTGGCTCGGGGTGGAGTGAGGCTCGTGACGAGGGGATGGATGCGAAGACAGGGGAGCCTCGGCCACGCCCTGGTCCTGCTGGTGCTCGGCTTCCTCGCAGGCTGCTCCGCGCCGCGACGGACCACCCTGGACGTCCCCACCGAGGGCATGCGGAAGCCCGGCACGCCCACCGCCAGCGGAGCGCGAATCACCCTGGAGTTCCAGGCCCGGGACTCCGACTCCGCCACCCAGGTTCGTCTCGCCGTCGAGCGCGCCCTGCCGCGCATGGCCCGCTGGGGCACCTTCGACGACTCCGTCTCCATCATCATCCACCCCAACCACGCCGCCCTGGAGCGCGCCGCCAACCGCCCGGACCATGACTTCCTGCGCGCCTGGGCCCGCTACGAACAGATTGAGCTCCAGAGCCCCCGCACGTGGACGCTCCTGGGCGCAAGCCAGGCCCAGGTGGACGAGCTGCTGCTGCACGAACTCACCCACAGCCTGATGTACCAGGTGGCCTCGGACCGACTGGGCTGGACGCGCAAGGGCATCCCCCTCTGGTTCCGCGAGGGCATGGCCTCGTACACCGCCGAGCAGGGCTACCGCGTCTCCTCGCTCGAGGACCTGGCCCGCTACTGGAGCACCCATCCCCGCGCGGATCCGCTGGCGCAGGCCGACTCGCTCTACCGACGCGAGAGCGACATCGTCTACGGCGCCGCCCACCACGCCTTCACCTTCCTGGCCCGGCGCTACGGCGAGCCCGTGGTGCGGGGCATCCTCCACGCCATGAGCCAGGGGCCCGACTTCACCGAGTCCTTCACCCAGGCCGTGGGCCTCTCCCCCGACGTCTTCCTCCAGGACTTCCGCCGCTACATCCAGTGGCGCGGCTTCAAGGGCGGCCGGCAACTTCGCCTCGAGCCCCCTCCTGAGTCCCTGGACACTCCTCCCACCTCACCCTGAGTCATCGCCACCACCTGTCGCCCGGTTGCATTATTCAAAAATGCACACTGGATGCAGGGAACAAACCGGTGGCAGAATTTCGGCCAAGCTGAAATCCACGCCACGGGTTGGGGAAAGCCGTGCGGGGACGGGAGGGGGTATTCGATGGCCGAGCAGCAGCGGAACAGCCCGGGGCTGTCCGCCGAGGCAACGGACTCGCTGACACTGCTGGAGCGACTCCAGCAGTCCGCCGAGGTCCTGGATCAACTCAGCACGACACCTGCTCCGGGGCTCCCCGAGGGCACGGTGGCGCTCTTGCGCCAGGAAGCCTCCGCGCTGCGGGCGATGCGCGGAGAGCTGGGGCTGTTGCTGAAGAGCTGGTCGCTGCTCACGGACACCTCCCAGAAGCTGCTCAACCTTCCCCCGGATGAGCTGGGCTCTGGCGTGCGGGCCGCGCTGGAAGTCCTGGGCCGGCAGATCGACGCACAGCGTGGCTACGTCAACCTGCTCTCCGACGACGGTGAGCACCTGTCGGACTCCTACGAGTGGTGCGCGCAGGGCATGCGGCCCCACGGGCTGGCGAGCCACAGTGGACGCTCCGTGGTCGGCTTCCGCTGGTCGCTGGACGAGCTGCGCGCGGGCCGCATGGTGACGGTGACGGACGCGGCCCAGCTCCCCTTGGAGGCGACCGAGGAGCGCCGCATCTGCACGCTGCTGAGCATTCGTTCGTTCATCAACGCGCCGCTGCTGCTGGCCGGAAGGTTGATCGGCTGGATGGGCTTCGACACCGTGGACCAGCCGCGCGAGTGGAAGCCGGAGGAACGGCATCTGATGCGTTTGACGGGCCACGTGCTGGTCAACGCGGTGGAGCGCAAGCGCCGGGACGCGCAGTTCCTCCAGGAGAAGGAGCGGGAGCAGCGCGCGCAATCCCTGGGCATCCTGGCGGCGGGCCTGGCGCACGAAATCAACAACCCGCTCGCGTACACGACGGGCAACCTCGAGTACCTGCGCGAGCGGCTGCCGGACCCCAGCGAGGCCGCGGACGTGGAGTGTCGTCAGGTCCTCGACGAGGCCCTGGAGGGCACGCTGCGAATCCAGCGCATCGTCGCGGACCTGAAGTCCCTCTCCGCCCCCAGCGCCGAGGCCACCGAGCCGGTGGACCTCAAGGCCGTCACGGAGAGCACGCTGCGGATGGCGGCGAATCAGCTTCGCCACCGGGCACAAGTCGTGCGGGACTACGAGACGGAGGTGCCTCGGGTCCACGGCACGGTGACGAAGCTGGGCCAGGTGCTGCTCAACCTGGTGCTCAACGCGGCCCACGCGATTCCGGAGGGCCACGCGTCCCAGCACCGCATCACCGTCGCCTTGCGCGCCGAGGCCGATGACGTGCTGCTCTCCGTCACCGACACCGGCTGCGGAATCCCTCCAGAGGTCATGCCGCGCATCTTCGACCCGCTCTTCACCACGCGGCGCGCGGGCGAGGGCATGGGCATGGGACTGGCCATCTGCCGCGACATCATCACCGCGCTGGGCGGGCGCATTGGCGTGAGCAGCAAGGTGGGCCGTGGCACCACCGTGGAGGTCATCCTGCCCCGCGCGGCGAACGACACCTTCGTCCCACCGCTGCCTCGCGTGGGTCCCCCTTCCCTGGGCCGCCGCGTGCTGGTGGTGGACGATGAGCCGCGCGTGCTGGACTTGATGCGCAGGCTCCTGCGAGGCCACGAGCTGGTCACCCTCGCCAATGGCCGTGAGGCGCTGGCGCACCTGGACCAGGACAGGGCCTTCGATGTCATCCTCTGTGACTTGATGATGCCGGAGCTGACGGGCATGGACGTGTACCACTCCGTGCGCGACACCTGGCCAGGGCTGCATGACCGCATCGTCTTCATCAGCGGCGGCGCGTTCACGCCGGAGACCAAGCGCTTCCTCCAGGAGGTCCGCAACCCGGTGCTCGCCAAGCCCTTCGAGGCGCAGCACCTGCGCGACATGGTGATGACCGTGGGCTCCGCGCGGCTCGAGTGAAGCTCGCGACTCAGGGAGGCAGCCGCGCCGCGCGGCTTGAGTGAAGGTCGCGACTCAGGGAGGAGACGGCTCGGCGAACAGCTCGACTCGACGGCTGCGCGCGAGGCACCCCGGAGTCCCATCGTCACACGGGGGCTGGTCCGCACCCTGGGTCTCCAGAATCAACCGGGTGCCCTCGACACCGAGCGCCTCGAGCCTCGCCGCCACGGACTGGGCGCGCCCCAGGCCCAGGGAGGCGTTGATGGACTCGGGCCCCAGGACATCCGCGTGGCCGCGCAGCCGGACGCGCAGGCTGGGACGCTCACGGAGACAGGCGGCCGCGAGCATCAGCGCGGTGTCGCCCTCCACGGAGAGCCGGGTGTCGAAGAAGGCGAAGAAGACGGGCTCCAGTTCGCAGGTGCCAGGAGGCTCGGCGGCAGCAGGCACGGAGGCCGTGGCCTCGCGCCGAATCGGGGAGAGGCGATGCGCCTCCGCGAGCACTTCGTCGACGACCCGCGCCGCCACGTCCTCTGGGAGCGGCCTGTTCGCCGCCGTCCCGTACTCGATTCCCACCACCGCTTCCTGGGGCTGGCCCAGCAAAAGGAAGACGGGGCGTTGCTGCCACTGCACGGTGACACCGTCGCGTTCATACGCCGTGGAGGTGATGCGCACGGTATCGCCGGGCCGCGCGTCGAGCGTGACGCGCCCTCGCATCACGAAGCGATAGCCCTCCACGTACGAGAAGACGTCCGAGCGCCCCTCGTACACCGTCGTGACGTCGAGCCAATGCAGGCCGAGCGGCAGCACATGACGAGGAGCACCCTCCTCTCCTGCGTCCGAGGTCGACGGCAGAGGACGGCCATCCAGCGTCGCCTCCACGGAGATGAGCTCCCAGTTGCCTCCAGGGCCGAGCCGGTCGTCGTGCACCCAATCCAGCCATGCCTCACCCGAGGGCACAGGCTCCGCGCTCGCGACACCGGCGACGAGGAGCACGCCGCACACGGACAGCATGCTCCGCGCGATACGGGCGCTGGCGACGCGGAGCACGCCGCACACGGACAGCACGCTCCGCGCGACGCAGGCTCTCGCAATGAGGAGCACGCCACTCAAGGCCAGCACGCTCCGCGCAATGCGGGCGCTGGCGATGAGTAGCACGCAGCACATGGCCAGCACGCTCCGCGCGACGCGGGCGCCGCACTGGAGCACCGCGCCGCTCGACGCCCTGCCACCCGGCGCCGCCGGACGGTCCATGTGCCATGCTCCCCGCATCGTTGAAGGACTACGGCTTCTCGCGAGCCGGAGACGCCTGGAGCGTCGTGGGACTGGGGAGGATGGGCGGACGGTCCTTGCCCTCCACCGCGCGCTGGAGCTCGATTTCCTGGAGCAGCGCCGCGGGCGCCACCGTGGACACGGGTACGTTGCCGCTCTCCGCGCCGCAGAAGCCGTTGAAGATGCCCCGCTTCTCACCCGTGGCCATGATGCGGTTCACCGCCGACAGCGGCGTGCCGACAATCTCCACACCGCGCACCAGCGACTCCTTCCCCGTCTTCACATCCACCCGGTACACCATGCGCGGAACCCCCTTGAAGGCCTGGTAGCCGTAGCTGGACGTGTTCGTGTTGCCACCGGTGATGTCGCGGATGATGAGCCCATAGGGCTTGTCCTGTCGCTTCGCCTCGTCGATGAGCATCTGCTTCAGCTTCGCATCGCTCACCTGCCGCGTGCTCTCCACCATGAGGTTCGCCATGCGCGCCACCGGCTTCAGGGTGCCCTGGCTGCGCCCGTGCCCGTTGGAGTTCAGGAACCCATCCACGGGACGCCGGCCCAGCAGGTAGTTTCGCAGCACGCCCTTCTCCACCAGCGTCACCTTCTGCCCCTTCACGCCCTCTTCGTCATAGAGGTAGTACCCGTTCAGCGGCTCCCCAGCCAGTGCACGTTGGGACGGGTCATCGTGGATGGACAGGAACGCCGGCAGCACCAGCTTCCCAATCTGCCCCTTGAACGTCTTCCCCTCGTTGTCCCCGTCCTGCCTGTCACCCTCCAGCCGGTGCCCCACCGTCTCGTGGAAGAGCACGCCAGACGCCTCCGGCGCGAGGATGGCCGGCCCGGAGTAAGGGTCGATGGCCGGCGCCTGCCGCAGCGCGAGCAGCTCCTCGATGACCTTCTCCGCCGCGGCGCGCACGCGCGCATCGTCCGGCAGCCCCGCCTCCGTGGGCGCGTAGAAGTCCCGCGAGTCATCCAGGAGCTGGCCATCCGGCGCCCGAGTCACCGCCGTGACATGGAGCCCGTACAGCGTCTCCTCCGTCACCAGCTTCGTGCCCTCGGTGGACACGAACAGCCGCGTCACCTTGTCCGCCGTGACGCGGACCTCGGAGTCGAAGATTTCGGGATGCGCGTTGAACCGCGCGGAGACCTCGCGCGACAGCTTCACCCAGCGCTCGCGGTTGAACGGGTTCGCCACCGGCGGCTGGACGTAGCTGCTCGCCTTCTCCTTCGTGAAGGAGGCCGGGCGCTTCGGGTCCTCCACCGAATAGACGTCCTCGCCCTTCTTCTTCAGGAACTGGAAGAGCGCGGACTTGTACTTCTCGTCGGTGATGAGCCACAGCGCGGTGCGCAGCGCCAGCGGCGAGTCATCCAGCGGGCCTTCCTTGCGCGACGTATAGCTGGTGCCCTTGGTGGAGAAGGAGAACTCCAGCCCCTCCTCGACCGAGCTGTCGAAGGCATAGTCGCCCACCCGCACGTCGACGTAGAGCCGACGCTCGCGGTAGCCGTCGTCCATGAAGACGGCGCCATAGCGCGCGGCCACGACCTCCTGCGCGTAGTCCTTGAGCTGGTAGCTCATGAAGTACGGCGGCTCGTGGCTCTGCAGCTTGAGCTGTTGTTGATTGCGCGTCAGCTCGCTCGACATGGCGTCGAGCAGCGTCAGTCGCGAGTCCTGCACGGGCGTCGCCGCCAGCAACACGGCCGAGGCCGCCAGCAGGGGGAGAACAGGTCGGGTGAGGGAATTCACGCCCCCCACTGTACCCAAACCACCCCACAAGACGAGCAGGTCCGCCGACTCCAGGTGCCCCTCCCGACACCTGGAGTCGTGAACCCCTGCCCGGAGGGTCGGCTTCCGGGCCCCTGCTCGTCGCTGACTACGCCTTCGTCACCTTCTCGCGGCCCAGCGTCACGCCCTTGGTCGCGTTGCGCGTGTCAATCACGCACGACGCATTCGCCACCACCGCCGCGTAGTCGATGTTGGTGTGGTCCGTGAGGATGATGACGACGTCGTAGTCGCCCAGCTTCTCCGGCTCCAGCGGGACGGACTTCATCTCCATGTTGAAGCCGTGGCCCTTGTGCAGCTCGGGCACGTACGGGTCGTGGTAGCTGAGCTCCGCGCCCTTCTCCGCCAGCAACGTCATGATGCGAAGAGAAGGACTCTCGCGCATGTCGTCGATGTCCTTCTTGTACGCGGCGCCCAGGCAGAGCACGCGCGCGCCCTTGAGCGTCTTGCGGACGTTGTTGAGCGCTTCCATGGTGCGCTGCACCACGTAGTACGGCATCTGCCAGTTCACCTCGCCGGCCAGCTCGATGAACTTGGTGTGGAACTCGAACTCGCGCGCCTTCCACGTCAGGTAGAACGGGTCGATGGGGATGCAGTGCCCACCGAGGCCCGGGCCCGGGTAGAACGGCTGGAAGCCGAAGGGCTTGGTGCTGGCGGCCTGGATGACCTCCCACACGTCCACGTTCATCCGGTCGCAGAGCATCTTCATCTCATTGACCATGGCGATGTTCACGCAGCGGTAGATGTTCTCCAGCAGCTTGGAGAGCTCCGCCACGCGCGTGGAGGACACCGGCACCACTTCCTGCAGCGCGCTGCCGTACAGCGCGGCCGCCACCTCGGAGCACGCCGGGGTGTAGCCGCCGACAATCTTCGGAATCGTCTTGGTGTTGAAGTTCTTGTTGCCCGGGTCCTCGCGCTCGGGGCTGAAGGCCAGGTGGAAGTCCACGCCCGCCTTGAGGCCGTTCTTCTCGAGCAGCGGCTTGAGCACCTCCTCGGTGGTACCGGGGTAGGTGGTGGACTCCAGGATGAAGAGCTGACCGCGGCGCACGTGCGGCGCGAGCGACTCACCCGTCTGGATGATGTAGCTCATGTCCGGCTCACGCGACGCCGTCAGCGGCGTGGGCACGCAGATGATGACGCAGTCCAGGTCCTTCGCCTTCGCGAAGTCGTTAGACCCCTTCAGCTTGCCGGACTTCGTGAGCTCCGCCAGCGGCGCGCTGGGGATGTGCTTGATGTAGCTCTCGCCCTTCTCAATCTTGTCGAGTTTGCGCTGGTCGACGTCGAGCCCCAGCACCGGGAAGCCCGCCTCCGCGAACGCCATACCCAAAGGAAGACCGACGTACCCCAACCCCACCACACCGACCTTCGCTTCCCGCCGACGAATACGCTCCAACAGCGGGCTGCCGACCATCACCCTCATCGTCCTCACCTCTCCTGATGCGACGTGCCGCCAAGACGGTCACGCCCCGACCAAAAACTCACCTGAAGACAACCACCCACCGCAAACTCGTCGGAGGCTTCACCTGCCCCCGAAACTCCACCGTCATCGCCGGCACCACCCGCCCGTAGCCAGGTGAGTACCGAGAGGCCACCAGTCCCAACTCCAGACCTCGCTCCAGCAGAATCCATGCGAGCGGCGCGCCAGCGGGGCCCAGCTCCACCGCGACGGGCTCGAACTCCAGCGGCTCCTCCGCCGCGCGCTGCGCCCTCGCGAGCACCTGCGCTTCCGGCGTCACACGCCGCGCCTGCTCGTCGGGAAGATGAAAGCGTCCAATGACTTCGTGCCGCCCGGTGCCGATGAAGCTGTCGCGCCCCGCCAGCGCGCGCTCGTGCCTGTCCAACCGGAACGTGCGCTCGATGCCCACCGGCGCGGGGAGCATGCGGTAACCATCGTGACGGACACGCAATCTGTCCACGCTCCCGCCAGGAAGGAAGGCCACCACGCGCGCCTTCGCACCCTCGGGCAGCGCGAACAGCCGAGCGGGGTCCAACGGCACCTGCTCCACGCCATCCACCTGCACGGTGTTGTGCGCGGCCGTGCCACGGAACGCGTTGCGCATCGCCGCGTCGCGCGTGTACGAGCCCGTGCCCGGGTCGACGATGAGCGGACGCCCCCCCAGGTGCAGCTCGAAGGAGAGCTTGTCGTTGTGGCTGTGTCCGCCCACCCCTCGCTGGCCCTGCTTGCCCGCGCTCACAGTGACGACGGCGCCCGCGCCGCGCAATACGTGGAAGCCGCCCTCTGGAAAGCTCACCGACAGCGGCGCCGGCGCGGGAGCCAGCTTCCGGTGGCGCTCCAGACCCTGACGGCCCAAGAGCCACGCCGCCTCGTCCGGCAGCTCGCCTCCGCCCAGACCCGCGTCCCCGAAGAGGGCCGCGCCCAGGCCCACCAGGTAGCCCTGCTCCAGGTCATCCCGCTCGCGCAGAGGGAACACGCGGCCGGAGTCGTTGTCGCCCACCTGCGGCGCCAGGCCCGTCTCCGAGGTCCACGCGCGCACGGCGTGGAACATGCGACGCAGCCGCGTCTCGTAGGCCGTGCCCAGCGGCACGCCCGCGCCCCGCGCCACCAGCAGCGCCAGGGTGAACAGCTCCACCGACAGGCGGTGGTAGGGAATGGAGCCCTCGAAGGACGTGCCCTCGACGTGCACCTGCGCGGCCATCTGCGCGCACAGGCCCGACACCGACAGCGCCACTTGGTGCGCGGCGCGCGGCAGCTCCGGGAAGAGCAACCCCACCACGAGCAGGCCGACGTAATTGGAGACGAGGTGGTTGTTGGGCACCGCGCCCCGGTCCTCGAGGTGGGCCTCCACCCAGGACTGGTGGTCCGCCAGCGCGCCCAGCACCGGGACGAGGAACTCCGGCCGACGCACCTCGGCCGCGTCGGAGAACATGACGAGCGCCTGCGCGAGATTGGCCGCGCGCAGCGCCACCTCCATGGCGCACGTCCAGTGGACGCCCTGCCCCAGGGGATTCGCCTGGAGGAAGTCCAGCACCTGATTGACGAAGGCGGAGACCATCCGGGCGCGCTCGCCCTGGGACTCCTCCACCCAATAGCCCTGCGCGAGCGCGATGACGCTGTCGAGCCGGCCCATCACCCAGGGGTACTTCGGATCATTCCCCTTCGAGTGGAGCGGCATCTGCTCCACGGGCGCCAGCGGATAGCGGTGGCCACTGAGCGCATCCAGCGACCAGTCCACCGGGCGTCCCTCGCCAAAGACGACGCGCGTTCCAAAGACATCCCACTCCTGACGGAGCGCGGCCTGCGCGCGGGCCCGGGCGCGCTCCCGCGCTCCAGGAATGGCCGCGAGCGCGTCCAGCACGGAGGCTCGCTGCGACATCTCACACCAGACTCGCGACACGCGATTGCCGAGGGCTCGCTCCGCCAGCTCCTCTGCGCGGGCCGCGCCGAAGGCCTGGAGCAGCAGCACCTCATCGGTGCGCTCGCGCCTTCGATATCGTGCCTGCCGCGCCACGCCCTGCACCCGCCGCATCGCACTGAGGGCCAGGGCCCCGGGAGCGAGTCTTGCGATTGCCGCGTAGTAGTCGAGAGTCCCCATTCGTCCCTTCCGCCGCCCGTCGCAGAGGCCGTTAGCAAGGGTCCGGCCAAGGGGTCCTCGCGAGGAGTTGAGCGGGTTTGGGCGATCATCCTGCCCTGCAGGACAGTAAAAAGTCGGGGGCTCGGCGGTGGCCGTGGGTAAAGGATTGCCGATACGCGGCCCTTTCTTTGCCCTCCCTGGGCAGTGTTGCGCCCTGACCGCGCCGTGCCCATACCTCAGCGCGTGCAAGCGGGTGCTTGGAGTGGGCGGAGCGTCGACCTCACCGTCGACGCAGGGGTGGAGCAGACGCTCGCGGCGGTGGCCGAGCGCGCGCTGCGTTGTGGCGCTCTCGCGGGGATGGAGTTGCTGCTCCGGGAGACGCTCCGGCTGACGGAGGCGTCCGGCGCGGCCCTCTTCGATGGGCGCACCTGCGTGGCCAGGGCGGGCACGGGCGTCGCCGGCCCCACCTCAAGAGGAGGACGACCCCTGAAGGTCTGGCCCGAGCGGACCGGACGCACGGACGGGCAGGTGCTCGCACGGCTGTCCGCCTTCGGGAGCGCGCTGCTCGCCGCCCATGCCCGCGAGTCCGCCGCCGAGGCCCGGCACGCGCGACTGTTGGCCGCACGACGCGAGCAGGAGCGCGAGGCGGTCCGCTGGGAGCAGCGCCGTTCGCTCGCGGCGCATGACTTGCGAACGCCCCTGATGGTCATCAAGGGCTACCTGGACATGATGTTGAAGGGCACCGCGGGCCCGTTGAATGCGACGGTGCAGCGCTACCTGGACCGGATGATGCGCGCCGCCCAGGACCAGCGGGCCCTCATCGACTTCCGCCTGGGACGGGGCAGCGCCACTGACTTGCGGCCCCTGCTCCACGAGGCCTTCGGTCCCGACACGCGGCTGGCCTCTCGCTGGCGTGTGGAGATGACGGTGCCGGACCGGCCGTTGCTCGTGAAGGCGAGCCCCGAACAATTGAAGGTCTGGGTGCGCGCCCTGGTGCGCGGGCTCGCGTCCATGCGCGCGACCTCCGTGACGCTTCAAGTGGAGCTGCTCGAGGCGACGGGTTGCTGGCGACTCGTCGCCTCGACGCAAGGTGGAGGTGCGCCCGGAGACCGCGCGCTCGCGCTGGTGGGAGAGCTCACGCGGCGGCTCGGAGGCACGCTGCGCTCCCCTGCTCCGGGCGAGCCACGGTGGGTCCTCCAGCTCCCCGCGGAGCTGGGGTTGCCAGGCGCGTCCAATCCCTGAGAGGCGTCAGCGCGTCGGCAGCAGCTGACTCACCCGCTAACAGGTGAGTCCTCGAACTCCCCATGGAACTTGAGCTGCCAGGAGCGACCAGCCCCTGGGCGGCGTCAGCGCGTCGGAAGGAGCTGTCGCACCAACTCCAGCAGCTTGCCGCGCTCCACCTCGCGCTTGACGAGGTAGCCATCCGCGCCCGCCTCGAGTCCCGCCGCCCGGTCCTCCGGGCTGTCGAGCGAGGTGACGAGGATGATGGGCGTGGAGTGCAGCGTCGGGTGGGATTTGATGCGCCGCGCGAGCCCCACGCCATCCAACCGAGGCATCTGCCAGTCGCTCACGACGAGCTGGCACGACGTGCGCTCCAGCACGCCCCAGGCCTCCTCGCCATCCGCCGCCGTCACCACCGGGAAACCGGCGATTTCGAGCAGCGACTTCATGGCGAAGCGCGTGGTGAGCGCGTCGTCGCACACGAGGATGCGCGGACGCCGCGCCTCTGTCCCCGTGGAGCGGGTCTCCGGCCGGGCTGTGCGCACCAGCTCCGGCGCGTTGAGCACCGGCACCACGCGCCCGTCATCCAGCACGGCCGCGCCGGCCAGGTGCCGCACGCTCTGCAGATGCTTGCCCAGCGAGCGCACGACAATCTCCTGCTGCCCCACCACCTCGTCGATGGCGAACAGCACCTTGTCGCCGCCGACCACGACGAGCGCCGCCGTCTGCACCTGCCCGGACTCAATCGCCAGGGGCAGCCGAGGCAGGCCGATGGCCTCCGCCAGGGGCAGGAAGGTGAGCTGCCCGCCGTCCACCCGAGCCACCACGCGGCCCGCCACCGTGCCCACGTCCTCGGGCGTCAGGCGCAGCACGCGCTCCACGCTGTCGGAGGGAATCGCGGACACCGTCGTGCCGGTGCGCACCAGCAGGCCCAGCGCGGACGCCAGCGTCAGCGGCAGGTCCACGGTGAAGCGCGTGCCGCGTCCTGCCCAGAACTCCACGTCGACGGAGCCCTGGAGCCGGGCCGCCATGGCCTGCACCACGTCCAGGCCCACGCCGCGTCCCGACGTCGCCGTCACCTGCTCGCGCGTGGAGAAGCCCGGCTGGAACACCAGTCGCGCGGCCTGCGCATCGGTGAGCTTGCCGGCCTCCTCTTCGGACAACAGCCCCCGGCGCACCGCCGTGGCGCGCACGCGCTCCGGTGACAGGCCGTAGCCATCGTCTTCGACAATGACGCCGATGCGCGCGCCCCGAGGCTCCACGCGCACCGTCAGGCGTCCCGTCTCCGACTTGCCCGCCGCGCGTCGCTCCTCCGGAGACTCCAGCCCGTGGTCGATGGCGTTGCGCACCAGGTGCAGCAACGGGTCTTTCAGCGCGTCGAGGATGCGCCGGTCCAACCGCACGTCCCCACCGGTCAGCTCCAGCGCCACGTCCTTGCCCAGCCGCGTGGACACCTCGCGCACGGTGCGGCGCAGCGGCTCCAGGAGCTGGGACGCGGGCACCATGCGCAAGTCGCGCAGGTCATCGCGCGCCACCTGGGCCACCAGCGCCAGCTGCTCCCCGTCGCGGTGCGCCTCGCGCGACACCTCCAGCAGGCGCTTCTGCATCGTCCGCATCAGCGCCACGCCAGAACGCAGCGACTCCAGCGCCGGCCCGCCGCCCGCCAGCGTGAGCTGCGACGACGCGCGCTCCAGGTGCCGCAGCACCTCGTGCGTCCCGTCCGACAGCGCGCGGTAGCCCTCGGAGCGCCGCGCCTGCTGCGCCCGCCCCGCCACGAGCAGCTCCACCTGGAGCGCCAGCGACTCGAGCGTCTTCACCGCCACGCGCACCGTGTGGTCCGCCGTGGTGCCGCGCGTCTCCTGCTGCGGCGCTTGCGCCTGCGCGCTCGGAGCGGCCGAGTCCGCGGGCGTGGGCGCCGGCACGGCCCTCAGCGCATCCACCGTGCGCGCCATGTTCCGCGCGCCACCTTCCTCCAGCTGGGCCCGCAGCTCCACCAGCGTGCCCGCCACGTCGGAAGCGGCCAGGCTGGCCTCGTCGCCACCCGGCTCCATGCGCGCGAAGCCCAGCGCGGCGGACTCGGACAGCGTCGCCAGCCGCGTGGCCCCGGACTCCTGCGCGGAGGCCCGCAGCGCGCGCGCCCGCTCCATCGCCTTGCGCACGACGGCGGCCCGGTCGGGGACGTCCGGCGAGCACAGCGCGCCGAGCGACGCCTCCAGGAAATCCAGCGCCTCCAGTCCCTTCGAGGACAGGCCGGAGGCCGCCGCCGTGGGCTCGGGCACGGAGACCTCGCGCCCCAGGAGCTTCAGGAGCGCGCTCAGGCCATCCACCTGCGGCGCCTCGCCCGCGTCGCCCCGGGCCATGGCGGCTTCGATGCCGGACAGGCCACGCAGCATGGACTCCACCGCCGCGCGGGGCAGGCCGGTGTCAGGCTCGATGTGGGCCAGCCCATCCTCGATGGCGTGCACCACCTGTTCAATGTCATCCAGCCCCAGGCTCGCCGCGGAGCCCTTCAGGCTGTGCACCAGTCGCTTCAGCGAAGGCAGGAGGTCCGCCTCACGCTCGCGCGAAGGGCCCTCCAATCCGAGCACCTTCGCTCCAATGGCTTGGATCTGCTCACGCGTCTCCGCGGAGAACACCGGCCAGATGCTGCGCAAGAGCTGCGGATCCATGTCGCGCCTCTATTCCCGCGCCTGGCCGGCCGGGCCTCCGAGCTGCTCCAGCTCCAGCACCGTCAGCCGGTCCGGAGTCAGGTACAGGAAGGGTCCGGGCGGGGGCTGTGACAGCTCCGACTTCGGCAACTCCTTGCGGCCTTCCACCGTCTCCGCCGCCAGGCCGAAGCTCTCCTCCCCCACCTCCACCACCACGATTTTCCCCAGGTCCGACATGCCGCCGCCCTCCAGCCCGAGCAGCTGCCGGAGGTCCAACACCGGCACCACGCGGGAGCGGCTGGCCAGCGCGCCCAGCACATGCGGCGGCGCGCCGGGCAGCGAGGAGATGCCGCGCGCCTCCAGCACATGGTCCACGTGCTCGATGCGCACCGCGTAGCGCTCGCCTCCTACCTGGAAGGCGAGCACCGACAGCACCTCGTGGTGTTCCTCGTGACGAGACTCGGCCAGGGCGCGCGCGCGGGCACCGAGCACCTCCCGGCGCTTCTCCGCGCTCACTCCAGGCGCATGGGCGACGTCGAGCTGGGGCTTGGAGCCCGAGGAAGCGTTGTTCACCTTGACCTCGTCACTCGGCATTCGGGCATCACCGGGTCTTCGCGGGCAGCTTCAACATGTCGCTCACCTTCGAGCGCAGGTCATCCACCGACACCGGCTTGTTGAGGAAGGCGTTGGCCCCCACCAGCTTGCCCTTCTGGCGACTCGCGTCGTCCTTCAGGGAGGTGAGCATCATGAAGGGGATGTTGTGCAGGTTGCTGTCCGCGCGCACCGCCGCGCACAGGGCGAACCCGTCCATCAGCGGCATCTGCACGTCGGAGATGATGAGGTCTGGCTTGAGCTCTCGCGCCTTGCTCAAACCCTCCACGCCATTGGGCGCGTCGATGAACTCCAATCCCCATCCCATCAGGTAGACCTGGAGCAAGTTGGTGATGGTCTTCGTGTCCTCGACGATGAGGACCTTCAAGGCCTGTCGTGTCGTCGCCACGTTTGCGTTCATAGCTGGTACCTACCCACCAGGTCCGAGAAGCGCTTCGAGAGATTGGTCAGGTTTCCAGCCACCTGTTCGATGCGTCGCGTCCCTACGACGGAGTCTCCCATGGCGGACGTCAGCTCGCCCATCGCCGCGGCGATTTGCTCCACGCCAATCGTCTGCTGCCGGGTGTTGCCGGCGATCTGCCGGGCCGCGCCGGAGGACTCGCGAATGACTTCGGACAGTCCGAGGATGGCCGAGCCCGCGCCACGCGCCAGCTCCATCGCCGCCTGCGCGCGCCGGCTGCCTTCCTCCGTCGCGCTGACCGCCGCCCGCGTTCCCTTCTGCACTTCGTTGAGCAGGCCGCGCACCTGCTCCGCCGCCAGCCGCGACTGCTCGGCCAGGGTGCGCATCTCCGTGGCCACCACCGCGAAGCCGCGCCCGTGCTCACCCGCCTTGGCCGCTTCGATGGAGGCGTTGAGCGCCAGTAGATTCGACTGCTCGGCCACGTCCTTCACCGTGCTGATGATGTCGCCAATCTGAAGGGTCCGCTCGTTCAGGTCGGTGATGGACAATGCAATCGCCTTCACCTGCTCACCCAGCTTCTCCATGCCGGCCACGCTCTCCGAGACGACCTTCTGGCCCTCGGAGCTGAGCGTCTCCGACTTCTGCGTCTGGGAGATGACGGCGTCCGCGTAGGCGGTCGCCTGCTTGGACGTCTGGGCAATCTCGGCCACGGTGGTGCTCGTCTCGCTGATGGCGGACGCCTGCTGGTGCGCCATGGCGGACTGCTGCGTGGACGTGGTCAACACGCCCACCGCTTCCTTCTCCATCTCCGCCGCCGCGCCGCGCAGGTCCTCCAGCAGGTGCGCCAGGCCCTCCGACATGGCCGCGAAGCTGCGGGACACCTCGCCAATCTCGTCCGAGGCCACGGTGTCGAACTGCTGACGCAGGTTGCCGCCGGCGATTCCCGACGCCGCGCGCGCCAGCCGCTCCAGCGGGACGACGAGCAGCCCCGACATGAACCAGGAGGCCAACAGGCACGCGGCCAGGATGAAGATGCCGAGCACCACGGTGAAGCGGGTGGTGCCCTTCAGCGCGTTGGTGAGCGCCTCCTCATGGAGCGCCACCTGCACGGTGCCCACGCGGCGATTGGCCCCCGGCGACAGCACCGGCACCGTGGACTCCAGCACCGACTCGTCGTTGATGACCAGCCGGCGCTCCACCGCGTCGTCGCCGTCGGCGGACGGCTGGTCCGCGCCCGCGAAGCGCTCCGCGGCCACCTCCGCCAGCAGCTCGCCCTTCGCGTCGCGCACCAGCACGTAGGCCACGTCTGGCACGTGCCTCAGCACGCCGTGCGCCGTGGACTGGATGCGGCTTGCGTCCTGACTGGCCACCAGCATGGGCGCCAGCGTGCGTGACAGCTCCGAGCTGACCGAGCGCGAGCGCCGCGACAGGTCCTCCCGCTGCGCGCCGCTCATCTGCACCCAGAAGGCGAGGATGAGGATGCTGGCCACCAGCACGCCCGTCACACCCGTGACGGCGACAATCTTGAAGCGCAGACTGAGGCGTCCCACCGCGAGTCGTGCCGGCAGTGTCAGCTTCGTCTCTTTGACGTCCACTTTGCCTCCCACCGGTGAGGATTGCGCGTCATCAGCGCGCACCCTGCCATCCGGCCTGCGTTCTTGGAGCCAGGGCCTGCCTCAGGCCTCCGGCGGTCATCGTCTCCACTCCGCGCAACGGCTGCTCGTCGTCCAGCCCGTCCAGTGCGCGCAGCGCATTCTGCCGTGCGCGCTCCGCGTCCTCGGGCCGGTCCATGCGCCCGTAGAGGGCCACCAGCGTCGCGTGTCCCAGCGCCAGCCTCGGCTCCAGGTACAGCGCCTTGCGCACCGCCTCCACCGCCCCGTTCAGCTCTCCGCGCTCCTCCGCCACCATGGCCAGCAGCAGATACGCCTCCGGCACCAGCGCCTTCGCGGCCTCGCGCGCCAGCGTCTCCGCCTCCGCGTACTGCCCGGCCCGCACCGCGTCCAGCGCCCGCGCCATCGGGTCCTTGAGGGTGGGAACCGGAGGCGTCACCGTCCGCTCCGCGACGACGGGCTTCGGCGGAGGCTCCGGCGAGGGAGGCGGCCGGGGCGGCAGCGCCTTGGCGGCGGCACGCAGCGCCGTGGCCGCGTCGCGAACGGCGCGCGGAGTCGGCGGCGCGGGGCGCGTCCAGCCCGGGGGCGGAACCCGCAGGGCCACGCTGCCCTCGGCGTCCACCGCCTCCAGGCCCAGCCCGTTGGTGAGCGGCACCTCCGCGGGCGAGACGAAGAGCAGGCCACCCGGCGCGAGCACGGAGACGAAGCTCTCCAGCACCTGCCGCACCAGGTCCTGCGGGAAGTAGATGAGGACGTTGCGGCAGAAGATGGCGCTCGGAGCGCTCACGGGCGGCGGCTCCATGGCCAGGTTGTGCCGGCGGAACTCCACCATGCGCCGCACCTGGGGCACCACGGACAAGTGCTCGCCCCGGGGCTCCAGGAAGCGCTTCTCCAGCTCCGGCTCGATGTGCCGCAGGGACCAGGGCCCGTAGACTCCGTCCCGCGCGCGCTCCAGCGCCCGGCCCGACACGTCCGTGGCCAGCACGCGGAAGTGGCCCTCGGGCACGCCCGCCGCGAGCAGCGCCATGGCGATGCTGTAGGGCTCCTCACCGCTGGCGCAGCCCGCGCTCCACACCTGGAAGAAGGGCCCGGCCTGGGGCGGCGCCAGCCTGGCGAGCGAGCGGAGGTGCTCGGGGTGGCGGAAGAAGTACGTCTCGCCGATGACGGCGTGCTCGATGAAGGTCTCCACCACCTGCGCGTCCCGCCGCAACAGCGCGCTCAGGAACGCGGCGGGCGACAGGTTCCGCGTCTCGGCGGAGCGCGCCAGCGCCGTCTCCAGCGAGCGTCGCAGGCTGTGCGCGAGCGTCAGGCCGCAGGCGGCCCGGAGGACCTCCTCGACCTTCACGAGCGTCGCGTCATCGAGGACGGCGTCGCTCACGTCCCCTCCGACCCCACCAGCACCGCGGAGATGCGCAGCAGCGGGCGAATCCCCTCCGGCGTCCGGCACAGGCCCGCCATCAGCCCGGTGCCATCCCACGGCAAGGCCACGTCGCCGTCCGGAGTGCCCTCCACCAGCACCGGCGCCTCGACGAGGTCGCGCACGCGGTCCACCAGCACGGCCACGGGCCGGGCGCCCTTGCAGATGACCAGGTGCGCATCCAGCGCCGGCTCGCGCTTGACGCCAAGGAGCGCGGCCAGGTCCACGGCGACGGCGGGGTTTCCCCTGTAGATGAAGGTCCCCGCGACATGCGGCGGGGCTCCGGGCAGCGGCTCCAGCTCCACCAGTCGCACCACCTCCTGGACGGCGTCCGCCACCAGCAGCGCGCTGGTGCCCGCGGCATCCAGGGTGAGATAGAGGCCCGGCAGTCGCAGCTCTCCCGACAGGGAGACCAGCTCCTGGCGCAGCCGCGCCTGCTCGACCTCCAGCGCGCCGAGCCGCTCCTGAACGGAGGTTCGACGAAGCTGGGCTTCAATGACGGGGGAGTTGGGGGTGTCTGCCATGGGGGGCGGCCCCGCCCGCTTCTGCCCTGGCGCGCGGGTGGACTCACGCTAATCCGGGCAGTGAAGGAGCGTCAATGCGGGGTGAAATGGACCGTCCCACATCCGACGGCCCCGGTGTGTGCTGTCAGCCACCCTGGTGAGTCATGGATCATCCAGGCCGGGAGTGCGTCCGGAAGTGGAGATATGGTTTGATGCGTACCCGGCACACTCCTGGAGAATCCATGTTGCTTGTTGTCAGGGGGTACGAATGATCAAGGGCGACTCGTCGAACCCCGAGACGCCTGCCGCGACGGGCGCGGATCCACTCATCGGCCGCACCCTGAACGGTCGCTTCAGCATCCTGGATCCCCTGGGTGTTGGCGGCATGGGCAAGGTCTACCGAGCGGTGCAGGCCCCCCTGGAGCGAGTCGTCGCGCTCAAGGTCCTCAACCCCAGCTACTCCAGCACCCGGGACCCCGGCTTCCAGAAGCGCTTCCTGCGCGAGGCCTCCCTCACCTCCAAGCTGCGCCATCCCAACACCGTCACCGTCATCGACTACGGGCAGACGGACGATGGCATCTTCTACATCGCCATGGAGTACCTGGACGGCCGCACGCTGGCCCAGGTGCTCGGGCAGGTGGGACCACTGTCCTGGTCCCGCGCCATCGCCATCACCCAGCAGATCTGCCGCTCGCTGCGCGAGGCGCACAGCCTGGGCATCATCCACCGGGACCTCAAGCCCGCGAACATCATGCTGCTCAACGAGCAGGACCAGGACCTGGTGAAGGTCCTGGACTTCGGGCTCGTGAAGTCGGTGGCCGCGCCGCAGGAGGGGCAGATCTCCCCGGAGATCACCCAGAACGGAACATTCCTCGGTTCGCCGCAGTACATGGCGCCGGAGCAGGCGCGCAACGCGACGGACGCGCGCAGCGACGTGTACTCGCTGGGCATCGTCCTCTTCCAGATGCTGATGGGACGCCCGCCGTTCATCGCGCGGGACCACATCGAGCTCATCTTCGCCCATTACAAGGAAGCCCCGCCCACCTTCCAGCAGCTCCGCCCGGACATCGCGGTGCCGCCGGAAATCGAGGCGGTGGTGCGCCGCTGCCTGGAGAAGGACCCGGCGCGGCGCTTCCAGACGATGGACGAGCTGTTGGAGGGCCTGCGCGAGGCGAGCATGTCCGCGGGCGGCAACAGCGGCATCTTCAAGCGCCCGGGTGGCGCGACGACGACGGGCCCCTACCCGTCCCCGCTGTTCTCCAGCGCCGGCAGTTCGGGCACGGACTCCGGTGACACGCTCGCGGTGGACATCAGCGTGGAGGTGCCCGTCGCCGTCCAGCGCGCACGTCAGCGCACGCTGGCCATCGGCGGCCTGGGCGGCCTCGCGGTGGCGGGACTCGTCGCCGCGGGCGCCATCTTCCTCATGAGCAACAAGGACCCCGCGAAGGCTCCGGACACGAAGCCGGAGGCCGTGGCGCAGGCCCCTGTGCAGGCTCAGCCCGCGGCGCCCGCGCAGGAGGCGGTCATCCCCGCCGGCGCGCAGAAGGTCCGCTTCAAGTTGATGAGCCAGCCCAGCGGCGCGCGCGTCTTCTACCGGGGCAAGGAGCGCGGCACGACGCCCTTCACCCTGGAGCTGCCGGCGGGCCAGGACGGCTCCATCACCGTGGAGCTGACCTTCGCGATGGAGGGCTACCAGATGGAGACCGTCGTCACGGGCGGCTCCGGCGAGGTGGTGCTGTCGCAGAAGCTCCAGAAGCGCCGGGGCGGCTCGCGCGGCGGCGGTGGCATCGAGGTGGCGTCCGCCGCTTCGGCCACGGACGAGGTCGAGGTGGCCGAGCCCGTGGCGACGCCGGGCGGAATGTCCGCGCCGGTGATGCTCTCCCCCACGCAGGCGATTGCCGCGGAGCCGGTGGTTCCTCCGACGGCGGGCGCGGTGGGCGCGGCGGCGGCGACGCAGGCCAAGGGCGTGTCCGGTGGGCTGGCGGTGCCGGTGCTCCCCACCGCGGCGCTCGCCTCCGCGCGCGGCGACGTGCTGCCCTACAACGAGGACATGTCCCGTCCGGAGATGATCGACCAGAGCAAGGACCTCGTCTACACGCGCGAGGCGATGGCGGCGAAGGCCGAGGGCGTGATGATTGTCCGCTGCACCATCACCACCAAGGGCCGCGTGGAGAAGTGCCGCGTCATCAAGTCCGTCACGTACATGGAGAAGCCGGTGCTGGATTCGCTCCAGTCGCGCACCTACAAGCCCATCATGTACCAGGGCCATCCGGTGAACGTGGACTACACCTTCAGCATGCGGCTGGTGGCGCCGCGCCGCTGACGTCACACCGCTTCCGCCGGGCCGTCGGGCGTCTTTCGCTCAGGGCCCGGTGGAAGGCACCACCGGAGGCGCGGGCGGCACGGACAGGACGCCCCCTCCGGACGGAACACCCCAGCTCACCACCGGCCAGCCTCGCTTGCGCGCCTCGCGCTTCAGTCGGTGGTCGGGGTGCACTGCCACCGGCCGCCCCACCGCCTCCATCACCGACAGGTCCGAGTACGAGTCCGTGTAGAAGGCGCACGCCGACAAGGCCACGCCCACCTCGCGCGCGTAGCCCCGCGCGTACGTGAGCTTGCCCTCGCCGAAGCAGATGGGCCCCAGCGGACGGCCCGTGTGCAGGCCCTGGGCGTCCACCTCGAAGCGGTTGCACAGCACGGCGTCCAGGCGCAGCTCGCGCGCCACCCAGTCCGACAGGTAGCCCGACGACGACGTCAGGAGCGCCAGCCTGTCACCGGCGCGGCGGTGCTCTTCCACCGCGACGAGCGCGCCCGGGCGATAGAGCGAGCGCACCGTCTGCTCGTAGAAGTTCGCGGTGCGCTGCTGGATGGGGCTTGCCCGGGAGCCCGCGAGCAACGCGACGGCGCGCTCCAGCGCGTCCTGCATGGACACGAAGCCCAGGTGGTAGCGGGCAATCCACAGGCTCGCGCGCAGGGCCTGCCACCGGTTGATGTGCCCCAGCTCCAGCTCGCGGCGGACCCAGAGCGAGCCGGAGTTGGCGGCGATCAACGTCTTGTCGAGGTCGAAGAAGGCGACAGCCACGTTCTTCGTTCTAGGTCCGCTCACGCGTGGACGCAGCGCCGTCCCGACGTCCGCCCGTCCGCCGCCTCCCTCTCAGCAGGGCCAGGGCGGCAAGCCAGGCCCCCGTGACACCAGCGCCAGGGGCCGCGGTGCAGCCGGTTCCCCGCCCGTCCGCCAGGAGCACGATGCCCGCTTCAGCACGCATGAGGCACTGATTGGGCGGAAGGCCCTCGGGGTAGATGGAGCAGAAGCCCTCGGCGGAGCCCGGGTCGATGATGCGCTTGCGCGTCTCCCCCGGCGGCGCGGAGGGCTCCATGGTGGCGCCCGAGATGGGCACATGGTCCAACCCCACGACGTGGCCAATCTCATGCGTCATGGTGTTCTGCAGGTCGATGGCCACGCAGTGGGTGGCCGGGGGGCCGCTGCAGGGCGGCGAGTCCACCGTGGTGAAGAGGAAGCCCACGCTGCCTCCGGGCTGGGACGCATTCAACTCGATGTCCGAGTCCAGCACCCGGCCGTCGGTGAAGCTGAACGTGGAGGTGGTGAGGCCGATGGTGCCGTCTCCGTGCTCCCAGCAGGTGTACTGGTTGCCGCACGTCTCCGCGTCCCAGCACGGGTCGTCCGCCGCGACGACGTCGTTACAGGACGTCTCGCGGAACGTGACGATGTTGTAGTTGGCGTAGCGGTTCTCCTGGTCGTAGCCCACGGCCACGGGGAGGCTCCAGTCCTCGCCTCGCTTGAAGACGTAGTCGCTGCACGTCTTCGACACCTGCCGCCAGGACTCGAACGACGCTTCAATCGCGGCGACCTCGGTGTCGCCCGGCGTGCGCGCGCTGCCGTCCGCGTCCAGGTGATAGACGTACTCGCGCACCGGCCACAGCAGACACAGGGGCCGGCCCGGCACGACGGTGCGACGGTAGGAGAACTCCTGCGCCAGGACAGGCGAGGAGACGAGGAGCGCGAGGCCGAGCATCCACGGCGCCTTCATGAGCGGGCCTCCCGCGCGCGACGCCGCCGCCACAGCACCCAGGCCATCAGCGCGGGGCCGAGCGACGAGGCGCCCGTCGCGGAGCAGCCCCCACCCTTGGGTCCCAGCTCCTCGTTCACCACCGGATGCAGGCACGCCTGGCTGGGAGCGCCCCTGGCGTAGACGGAGCACACGAAGTCACGCGAGCCGGAGTCGATGATGCGCTTGGACACCTCACCGGTCTGGGCGCTCGGGTTCATGGTGGAGCCCGCGGCGCGCGTGTGGTCCAGCCCGACGAAGTGGCCAATCTCGTGCGTGGCGGTGTTCTGCACGTCGGTGGAGACACAGTTCGTCGTCACGGGCGGGAAGCACGTGGGCCCGTTCGACGTGGTGAAGGCGTACTGGCTCGCGTTGAAGGAGATATCCGAGTCGTAGATGATGCCCGAGCGCTTGTCGTACGTCGTCAGGGTGATGGCGAGGGTGCCCTGGTCGTCATCCCAGCAGTCGTATTGATTGGCGCACGTCTCCTCCTTCCAGCACGCGTCCGAGCCCGCCACCACCGCGCTGCAGACCTTCGTGCGGAAGAGCACCACGTTGTGGTTGTCCCCGTTGCGCACGTAGCCCACGTTCCGCTCCGCGATGCGCGGCCCCTCCTGCAGGTTGAGGTTGCCGCAGGCGGCGAAGATGTCCTCCCAGTTCTGGAAGGAGACGCGGACGGCGTCGAACTCCGTGTCGCCCTGGGTGTCCGGATTGCCGAGCGTGCTCTGGCTCCAGGTGATGCTCGGCACCGTCCAGTACAGGCACTGGGTGGCGTCATCGCCCGGCGTCACGCGGCTGCGGACATACGGGTCGAACTGTCCCAGCGCGAGGACCGCGAGCAGGGTCGCCACGGGCGTCACGGTGTCGGCTCCGTGAGCGCGGCGCGGATGGCCGCCTTGAGCTCCGCGAGAGTCCTCGGCTTCTCCACGGCGGTGGTCGGCTGGCGCGTGACGGGGTCCAGCAGCAGCGCCTCGGTGGGCTCGGGCACGGCCATGGCGGGCTTGCCGGCCGCGTCACGCTGGACCTGGTACTTGCCCTGGGCCTCGCCGGAGAGACGGAAGGCCTGGGTGCCGCGCTTGCGCAGGAAGATGACCACCTCCTCGCCTGTCTTGAATGAGGCGAGCCCGTGCACCACCTGTCCGATATCGCCCACCTGGCCACCCGGCTGCGTCACGAGCACCGTGTTGCCCGGCTGTCCCTTGAGCGGCTCCTTCACCTCGACTTCGACGTCGGTGACGATGCGCCGGCCATCACCGCTCCACCGGCTCTCCACGCGACGCACGACGCCGTGAATGACGGTGTCCGAGTCCCGGGAGAGCTGCGACAGATCCACCCGGAGCTGCGTGGTGGCGGCCGCGGGCAAGGCACCCAGCAGGGCCACCGTCACCATCCCCATGCGAAATAGCTGACGAATCGACATACGATTTCTCTCCTCGGCGCGCACCATACCTCAGCGTGCCCATCCGCGTTGACCCTCTATCCCCGCCCTGCTAATCCGCGCGCCCGTATGCCCACTGCCCCACGCGTCCGCTTCGCTCCCTCGCCCACCGGCTACCTCCACATTGGCGGTGCCCGTACGGCGCTGATGAACTACCTCCAGGCCCGGAGGTTCGGCGGCACGTTCATCGTTCGCATGGAGGACACCGACCGCGTGCGCTCCACCGCCGAATCGGTGCAGGCCATCCTCGACGGCCTGGTCTGGCTGGGCATCGACTGGGACGAGGGCCCCGGCAAGGAGGGCCCGCACGCGCCCTACTTCCAGACCCAGCGCCTGGACACCTATCGCGAGCACTCCCAGAAGCTGCTCTCCGAGGGCAAGGCCTACCGCTGCTATTGCACGAAGCAGGACCTGGAGGCCCAGCGCGAGTCGGCGGAGAAGTCCGGCGCCTTCTACAAGTACCCGGGCACGTGCCGTGAGTTGAAGGGTCCTCCCGCGGGTCGTCGCGAGGAGGAGGCGGTCATCCGTTTCAAGATGCCCTCCACCGAGGGCACCGTGTCGTTCGACGACAAGGCGCTGGGGGTCATCACCAAGCCGTACTCGGACCTGGACGACTGGGTCATGCTGCGCGCGGACGGCATCCCCCTCTACAACTTCGGCTGCGTCATCGATGACCACCTGATGGAGATCACCCTGGTGGCGCGCGGGCAGGAGCACGTCAACTCCACCTTCCCGCAGCTGATGCTCTACCAGGCGCTGGGGTGGCAGCCGCCCGACTTCGCGCACCTGCCGCTCATCCTGGGGCCGGACCGAGAGAAGCTCTCCAAGCGCAAGCACCCGGAGGCGGACGTGATGCTGCACAAGCGCACGGGCATCATGCCGGAGGCGCTGAGCAACTTCGTCATCCGGCTGGGCTGGAGCCACGGCAACGACGAGGTCATCACCCGCGAGCAGATGGAGGAGTGGTTCGACTTCTCCCACGTCGGGACGACGTCCGGCGTGTGGAACCCGGAGAAGCTGCTGTGGCTGAATCAGCAGTGGATGAAGCTCCTGCCGGAGGCCACCGTCGCCGAGCGGCTGGTGCCCTTCCTGGAGGCCAAGGGCTTCCAGGCGAAGGGGGACTCGCGGCTGGTGCCGCTGGTGCATGCGCTCAAGGAGCGCGCTCGCACGCTGGAGGAGATGGCGACGACGGCGGCGCTCTACTTCGGTTCGGGCGTCACGCTCGACGAGAAGGCGGCGGCCAAGCACCTCGTCGGTGACTCGCTCGTGCTGCTGCGCAAGGTGCGCGACGCGGCCGCCGCGCTGCCCGAGTGGACGGTGGAGGCGCTGGACGGCGTGGTGAAGTCCGTCAGCGAGTCCTCGAGCGTGGGCATGGGCAAGGTGGCGCAGCCGGTGCGGGTGGCCATCACCGGCAACACGACGAGCCCCGGCATCGGCGAGACGCTGCTGCTCGCGGGGCGGGAAGAAGCCCTGCGGCGCATGGACGCCGCGCTCGCGCGAGGCGGGTGACGTCAGCCCGACGAAGCGGTGGACGTCCGCCGCTTCGGCACCTATCTTCACGACCCATGATGCGTGCGCTTGACACCATGAAACGGCATTTCTATAAGGCGCGCCCGCTCGGTGCGGCGCTGTGTGCGCTCTGGGCGGTGGGGGCGGGGGCCGAGGTGGTCAGCGGCGCGCAGCTTCCGGACGGTGCCCAGAAGGTGGGCGAGAACCGTTACCGGGTGCCGAAGGATTTTGACTCGACGCTGGACTACTACCGCTCGGTCTACTCGACGAGCAACTATCCACGACGGCAGATCGTCAACCAGCCGGGCGTGAAAGCGGTCCACATCACCAACCCCTCGGGGAAGAACTTCGCGGGGCTGAATATTTACGAGGCGAACGAGGAAGTTCGCATCTACATCGTCCCCACGCAGCAGGCGGTCAAACCGGCGAAAAAGCCGGAGACGAAACCGGGGAAGAAGAAGTAGAAGTCGCAGCAGAAGCCGTCCACCGAAGTTGTTGCAGTCGCTGGGCGGTGTTGGTAGTAGAGGCAGCCGCAGTGATTGGGGAATCGTCTAACGGCAGGACAGCAGACTCTGACTCTGCTTATCTAGGTTCGAATCCTAGTTCCCCAGCTCGCAGCACCGCAGTCCGCAGCACCTCGGAAGCTCGAAATCAGAAGGTTGACGAGAGCCAAACGAGAATGTAGGAAGCAGCAGCAGAAACACGGTGGTTGCAGCGAAATGTCGGCCCTGTCGTCTAGCGGTTAGGACGGAGCCCTCTCACGGCTCAAACTCGGGTTCGAATCCCGGCAGGGTCACTCAGACGCCGCCTTCTGAAAGGAAGGCGGCGTTTTGTATTTCCGGGGCACGGTGACGGCATGCGGACGCTGAAGGAGCTGCTCGACACCGCCTCACCCGCCTGGCCGTTGGTGCAGGAGTGGCTCGCCTCCGCGAGCAACCCCGTCGAGGTGCTTCCTCGGGACGAAGACGCCGCGGGCCAGGTCCTCCACCAGCTTCAAGTGACGACCCGCTCCCCCTTGGGTGCGGTGGCCTATGAAACAGGTGGCCTGCTCGTCGACCAAGGCTGGCTCCGAATCCTGGGCAGCGGTGGTGCGCGCATGCGCGGCAGCCTGTCGTCCTGGAATGCCCTGGGCCCACATCAAGCGGTGGCTTCGACGCAGGGGATGCTGCTCGTGGCACACGACGCTCTCGGCGGCTTCTTCGCGCTCGACGGCGGGGCGCTCGGCGAGGGACGTGGCGGCGCGTTCTACTTCGCGCCCGACTCGCTCAAGTGGGAAGACCTGGGTCGTGGCTACTCGGACCTGCTGGCGTTCTTCCTGGGAGGAGACCTCTCCGGGTTCTACGGCGACCACCGAGGGGCCGGTTGGAGCGAGGACATCTCACGACTCTCTCCAGATGAAGGCTTCTCCATGCACCCACCGCTCTGGACAGCGGAGGGCAAGGACCTCGCCCGCGTGTCGCGGCGCCCGGTTCCCATGACGGAGCTGCTGAACATCCAGCTCGAGTTCGCGCGTCAGCTCGACGGCACCAGGCCCTGAAGCAGGGACTGGTCCCCTTCCCTTCCGAGCCGTCTCAAGCCTTCGACGTGGGGATGCTCTGCCGGAAGGCGGAGAGCGCGGCGGTGAGCCGGTCCTGTGCCCGCTGTACGCCTCGGCGCAGGAGCAGCATCCGCACCTTTTCCGGCAGCGCGCTCGCGCCCTGCGTACTGCCAAAGCCCACCAGGTCCATGCGCAGGGTGATGGCCTCCAGCAGGTCGCCCAGGTCCGCCTGGGGACTGGCCAAGAGGAGCACGTCCGGGGGCCGACGCTGGAGCCGCTCCGCGAGCGTGCGCCACTGCGGGTCTCCCGTCTCCACCACCACCACGTCCACGCTCTCCAGCTCCGGCGCGTACGGCGGAAGCTCCCGCACCTCGAAGCCCGCCTCCTTCAACACGGAGAGCGCCTCCTCGCTGCCCACCACCGCCACCCGCCCGTCCAGCACCGTGCGCGAGGACTCCTCGTAGGCCCGCAGCTCCACCTCCAGCGCCTCGTGCGCCGGCTCCGGAGCGTCATGCCCCGCGGCCAGCAACGTCGCCGCCTCGCGCGCCACTTCGCGGGCCTGCTCCCGCACCTGCGTCCCCGCGCTGCGCCGCTCCAGCGCCGCCCGCACCTTGGCGCGCAACACCCGCAAGTCGTCGAAGGGCTTGAGGATGTAGTCACTGGCGCCCGCGGCGAAGGCGGCGATGACGGACTCGCTGCTCGCGTAGGCCGTAATCATCAGCGCCTCCAGCGTCGGCTGGAGGTTGCGCGCCTCGGAGACCAGCTCCACCCCGCCCATGCCAGGCAGGTTCTTGTCCGTCACCAGCACGTCGACCCGCTGCTCGCTGAGAATCGGCAGCGCTTCCTCCGCGCTCGCCGCCACCAGCACCACCAGGTCCGACTCGCGCTCCAGCAACCGCGCGCAGATGTCCAGGACGACGGGCTCGTCGTCCACCACCAACACCGTCGAGGCGAGCGTTCCCCCCTCCCCACCGCCGCCCTCACCGGTCTCGAACGGGAGATCCATGACTTGGGAGATTCGCACAGCTTCACGCGGACTTCGAGGCTCGCATGCGGGGGCCGCTATGCTGCCGTCCGTGGCGAGCTTCGAAGACGCGTTGATGGAGAACCGGGTGCCCCCACTCCTGGGAGACGTGCGCCTGCGTTACGACGGCGGTCGACTGCTGGGCGAATCCCTCCCTCCGCGTTGGGAGCGGAGAATGCTGCCGGGATTGTGTGTGGGTGTCGCCGTGGGCTGCGCGGTGGGCGCCGCCGTCATGGTGGGCCACGAGAAGGGCGCCTTCCCCACCGCATCGGGAATCCTGGCCCTCGTCGCCGCCGCACTGGTGGGACTCGCCCTGCGCATCGAGTCCCGGCTGGGGCGCCGTCGCTTCGTGATGCACTTCCGCTCGGAGAGCCTGCGCCTGGAGCGCCTGGCCTGGACGCCGGGTGCCACCCGCTCGGAGCTGGTGCCCTTCGACGTGGTGCGAGCGGTGCACCTCGTCGAGCGTCCCGGCCCTCGCTACGCGCTCGTCGTGGAGTACGCCCCGGAGGGCGCTCAGCCCCAGCGCGCCGTGCTGGTGGAGGACGTGCGCCCCTCGGAGGGCGAGTCACTCCACCGCGTGTGGCGCATGCTCAGCAACGCCTTCGGCCTCAGGGGAGCGGGGCTCGCCGGAGGGTGATTTCGATGTCCGTGCCCTCGCCCGGCGTGGACGACAGCCGCAGGTTGCCGCCCGCCTGCGTCACCAGCTCGCGGCAGATGGACAACCCCAGGCCCGTGCCGATGCCCACCGGCTTCGTGGTGAACAGCGGCTGGAAGACACGCTCCTGGAGGTCCATGGGGATGCCGCAGCCGTTGTCCGCCACGGTGAGCACCACGTCTTCACTTCGCACGGACCAGCGGACCTCGATGCGCCCCTGCCGCCCGGTGCCACTCATGGCCTGCGCCGCGTTGACCACGAGGTTGAGCAGCACCTGGCACAACTTCACCGGACCGAAGGCGACGCGCACGGGCTCGCCGTTGCTCGTCAGCCGCGCCCTGTCGCGAACCTCTGCGCGCGCCAGCTTCACCGCGAAGGAGACCACTTCGGCCACGTCCGCCGTGCCCTCCATGTCCTCGCCGCGCGCCTGCGCGCGCAGCCCCAGCGCCACCTGCCGCAGGTGCTCGGCGCCGTCCGCCAGGTCCTTGATGAGCGCCGGCAGATCCTCCACCGTCTCCGCGACTTCGGGACTCGGGTCTCCTGGCAGGTGCTTGGACACGTACTGGATGACGCTGGTGAGGTCCCGCTGCAGCGACGCCACGTTCTGCGAGAGGTAGCCCACCGGGCCCATCAGCTCGTGGGCGATGCCCGCCGTCACCTGCCCCAGCGTGGCCAGACGCTCCGACTTCATCATCCGCCCTTCCACCTCGCGGATGCGCAGCTCCAGCCGGGCAATCTTGAGCGCGTCGTCCAGCGCCGCCTGCAGCTCCGAGCGGTCCCACGGCTTGACGAAGTAGCGCGTCACCTGGCCGCGGTTCACCGCGTCGATGACGGCCTGCATGTCCGCGTACGCCGTGACGAGCATGCGCTTGGCGTCGGGCGCAATCGAGCGGGCGCGCTCCAACAGCTCCACGCCCGTCATCCCCGGCATGCGCTGGTCGGAGAGGATGACGCCAATCTCACCCTTGCGCTGCTCCAGCAGCGTCAGCGCCTCGCTGGGGGACGCGCTGCGGAAGATGCGGAAGCGTTGGCCGAAGTTCGCGTCGAAGACCCGCAGGTTCAGGGCGTCGTCGTCGACGTACAGCACCGCGGGTAGTTCAGACGGGTTCATGACGCTCCTCCTGGCCGGCTATTCCACGACGAGGCCAGGCTGGTGACGCCTAGGATAGCGCCTCCTCCGACTCCCTTTCTTGTGGGTGCCGACGGAACCGTCCCCCCGGGACGCAATGCCTCCCCAACTCTAGAGCAACCAGACAGGTTTGACCCCCAGGAAAATCCAGACGGCAGCACGGTTCCCCGGCAGGGGCACGGACGTGCCGCCGGCGTCACGAGCGCGTCGGGTGAGGGCCCGGCGCGTCGCGATGATGGAGGTTTTCAGCGGGGAGGTGTGAGGGTGGAGGCGCGGGGCTCCGAGAGTGTCTCCGCGCGGTCGGCATCCTGCTCCAGGGCCACGGCCACCGCGTCCACGGAGGGGAAGCTGCCCCTGGGCAGCACGCCCAGCAGTGAGAGCACCGTGGGCGAAGCCTCATTCTCCCGGGCCACCCAGGTGAGCTCTTCAGCGGTGAGGGGGAACACCGCGCCGAGCAGGGCCTGGTGCAGCGACTGCGCGAGTGGCAGCGGCTGACCGACCCGTGACTCCAACTCCGACACACCCTCGACAAGCCGTTCGCGTGTCATGTCGTCGTTCATTTGGACCAAGTTAAGCAGCGAACCGATGTGGCTGCCGGCCTTTTTTTCGTGCTCGCTCAGCAAGCGAGGGAACGGGCCTTGCCGAGGGGTGACGGGGTGGACGCCTATCGCCGTGCGTCACACCGTTAGCAACGGGACTCCACGCGGGTCTCCAGCTCCAGGAGGGCAGCGCCATGGCGCACCAGGACAAGCCGGACGACGTGCCGCGCAAAGCGGACAGCGACAGTGACTACGAGGAACACATTGAACACGTGGAGGCCACCCGCCCCGAGCCTTGGCCCGGCATGAGGGGACGCTCGGTGGACGAGGAGCGCGACCTGCCCACGGGCACGAGCCGCGAGCAGCAGGCGGGCGTGACGTGCGAGCAGCGGCGTCTGGAAGAGGAGTCGCGCCGCGAGGAGCCGACGCGCAAGTGACACCGTGGCCCGCTCCCATCCGCTCCGGATGACGGAGCACGACGAGGAGCGGGCCACGAGAACGGCCTAGAACAGCAGCCGCGTCGGGTGCTCGAGCAGGCCGCGCAGCTCCCGCAGGAACTCCGCGCCAATGGCCCCGTCGATGATGCGGTGGTCGCACGACAGCGTCGCCGTCATCATCTTGCGGATCACCATCTGCCCGTCCCGCGCCACCACCTTGTCCGCCACCGCGCCCACCGCGAGGATGGAGGCCTGCGGCGGGTTGATGATGGCGACGAACTGGTCGATGCCGTACATGCCCAGGTTGCTCACGGTGATGGAGCCGCCCGTGTACTCCTCGGGCTTGAGGGCCCGCTTGCGAGCGCGCTCCGCCAGCTCACGCACCTCCGTGGAGATGGCCTGGAGTCCCTTCGTGTCCGCGTCGCGGATGACGGGCGTGATGAGCCCCTGCTCCAAGGCCACGGCGATACCCACGTCCACCGAGCCGTGGTGGACCACCTGGTCCCCCTGGAGCGAGACGTTGATCTTCGGGTAGCGGCGCACGGCCATCGCCACGGCCTTCACGATGAGGTCGTTGACGGAGACCTTGAGCTCCATCGCCTTCGCCTCTTCGCGCACCTTCACCGCGGCATCCATCTCCACCTCGAGGGTGAGATAGAAGTGCGGCACGCCGGGCTTCACCTCCGTCATCCGCTGCGCAATGACCTTGCGCATGGAGGACAGCGGCTCGGTGCGGGCCACCGTCGCGGCGGACGGAGCCTTCCGAGTCACGGGCGCCGTGGGAGCGGGGGCCGGAGCCTTCACCCCACGGGCCAGGGCCTCCTCGATGTCGCGCTTCACCACGCGACCCGACGGACCCGAGCCCTGCACCTGGGCGATGTCCAGGCCCTTGTCCTTGGCGATCTTCTTCGCCAGCGGGCTGGCGCGAATGCGTCGCCCCCCGGATGCCACCGGTGCGGACGCGACAGGCGCGGCCTGTGCCGGAGGCTTGGGCGCGGCGGCGGCGGGAGCTGCCTCCACGGGCTTCGGCGCGGCGGCCGGAGCCGGAGCGGCGGCGGCCTTGCCACCCTTCGGCGTGAGGTACGCGATGGGCGAGCCGACGGGGGCCGACTGGTTCTCCCCGACGACGATCTCCGCCAGCGTCCCATCGTCGTAGGCCTCGATTTCGAGGTTGGACTTGTCCGTCTCCAGCTCGGCGAGCGCCTCACCGGAGGAGACCTTGTCCCCTACCTTCTTCAACCACTTGACGATCTTCCCCTCCGTCATCGTCGGGGACAGGCTCGGCAGCTGGATGGCGATGCGGTCTCCGCCTCCGCTCGACGCGGGAGCGGCGGCCGGAGCAGGCGCGACGGCCGGGGCCTTGGGGGCCTCGACCTTCGCGGCGGGAGCAGCGGGCGCGGGCGCGGCGGCCTTGGGCGCCGGAGCACCACTCGCCGCCACCTTCTCGCCCTGCGCGCCGATGTAGGCGATGGGGGCGCCGACGGGCGCCGACTGGTTCTCGTCGACGAGAATCTGAAGAAGGTAGCCGTCGTCGTAGGCCTCGATTTCGAGGTTGGACTTGTCCGTCTCCAGTTCGGCGATGGCCTCACCGGAGGTGACCTTGTCCCCCACCTTCTTCAGCCACTTGACGATCTTCCCCTCCGTCATCGTCGGGGACAGGCTCGGCATCTGAATGGGCGTGGCCATACGGGTCAGGCTCCCTGGCGGTACAGCACCTTCTTCACGGCCGCGATGATCTTGGGCGCGTCCGGCTGGGTCGCGTTCTCCAGGTTCGCCGCATAGGACATGTTCACATCGAGCCCCGTCACGCGCTCCACCGGCGCGTCCAGCTCGTCGAACGCCTTGGACTGGATGATGTCCACCACGGAGGCGCCGATACCCGCCAGCGCCCAGCCCTCCTCGACGATGACGGCGCGGTTCGTCTTGCGCACGCTCGCCAGGATTGCCTCCTCATCCAGGGGCCGCAGCGTGCGCAGGTCCAGGACCTCCACGCTGATGCCCTCCTTCGCCAACTCCTCGGCCGCCTGCATGCAGAAGTAGTACATGCGGCTCCAGGTGATGACGGTGACGTCCGTCCCCTCCCGCTTCACGTCCGCCTTGCCCAGCGGCACGACGTGCTCACCCTCGGGCACCTCGCCCTTGAGCGCGTAGAGCCGCTCGCCCTCGAACATGATGACGGGGTTCTCGTCGCGGATGGCCGACTTGAGCATCCCCTTGGCGTCCGCAGGCGTCGCGGGCGCAATCACCTTCAGGCCCGGGAAGTGCGCGTAGTTGGCCTCCAGCGACTGGCTGTGCTGGCTGGACAACCGGCCACCGGCGCCGCCCGGTCCACGAAAGACGATGGGGCAGCGCAGCTGACCGCCGGACATGTGGCGCAGCTTGGCCGCGTTGTTGACGATCTGGTCCATCGCCAGAATCGCGAAGTTCCAGGTCATCATCTCCACCACGGGACGCAGGCCCACCATGGCCGCGCCCACGCTCATGCCGCCGAAGCCCAGCTCGGAGATGGGCGCGTCGATGATGCGCGCGCTCCCGAACTTGTCCAGCAGCCCCTGCGACACCTTGAAGGCGCCGTTGTAGCGACCCACTTCCTCGCCAATCAGGAAGACGTTGGCGTCGCGCTCCATCTCCTCGGCGAGCGCCTGGTTCAGGGCCTCGCGGTACATCAACTCGGGCATCGTCGGCTCCGACTCGAAATCAAAAAGGTTGGTTGGTCAGGGGGGGCCTTGCGACTCAGTTCGTCAGGCCCGCCTTCTTGTCCGCCGCCTCGGCCTGCGCGCGCGGCTCCAGGTCCCACGTCACCTTCAGCTCCTGGCCGCTCGGGTACGAAGGCCAGTTCTCCACCTTCACGCCCAGCACCCGCTCACGGGGACGCACGTCCGGCTCGCCCGGCTCGACGATGGTGTCGCGCCACAGCTCGTCCAGGCTCGGCTCCGGGGACTCGTCCGCGAACTTCACCGCGGCGTCCACCTGCGCCTTCACCTCTTCTTCGATTCGCTCGAAGTCCGCGTCCGCGCCCAGGCCATTCTTGATGGCGTACTCGCGCAGCTTGGGGATGGGGTCGCCCTTGCGCTCCTCCTCCACCTCCTGCTTGGAGCGGTAGGTCGCCGGGTCCGCCATGGAGTGGCCGCGGAAGCGGTACGTGTTCGCCTCCAGCAGCACGGGGCCCTTGCCCGCGCGGCACCACGCGGCCGCGTCCTTCACGGCCTCGTACATCTTCAGCACGTCCATGCCGTCCACCGGCTCGCCGCGCATGTCGTAGGCGGCGGCGCGCTTGTAGATCTCCGGCACCGCCGAGGTGCGGGAGATGGCCGTGCCCATGCCGTAGCGGTTGTTCTCGCAGATGTAGATGACCGGCAGCTTCCACTTCGACGCCATGTTGAACGTCTCGTGGAGCGCGCCCTGGTTGGCCGCGGCGTCGCCGAAGTAGCAGACCGTCACGCGGTCCTCGTTGCGATAGCGGCTGGCGAAGGCCATGCCGGCCGCCAGCGGAATCTGCCCGCCGACGATGCCGTAGCCCCCGTAGAACTGGTGCTCGATGTCGAAGATGTGCATCGAGCCGCCCTTGCCCTTGCTGTAGCCGGTGCCCCGGCCGAACAGCTCCGCCATCACCATGCCCGCGTCGCTGCCGCGCGCCAGGGGCTGGCCGTGGTCGCGGTACGCGCTGAGCATGTAGTCATCCTTGCGCATGGCCTCGATGGGGCCCACCGCCACCGCTTCCTGGCCAATGTACAGATGGCAGAAGCCGGCGATCTTCCCCAGCGTGTACTGCTGGCCCGCGCGCTCCTCGAAACGGCGGATGAGGTACATCTTCCGGTACATCGTCAACAGCAAGTCTTTCGAGTACGGGCTGGCCACCGCGGGTGCCTCCATGCTGTCCGCCCCTCCTCACCCGGGGCGGTAAACGCCGAGCGCCTCATAGCGCGCGGCAGGGGGACTTCAAAGCCTTTCAAACCCCTCGGGGCCGCTCCTGTCTTCCAGGCGCGGTGCGTCAGGAGCCGAGGGTGAAATGAGGGACGCTGATGATGCCGTCCAACAGCGTCACCGGTCGACCGGAATGATCCGTGGCCAGGTGAATCACGGTGGCCTCGGGGAAGCGCACCCGGTAGTCGTTGGCGTGGGTGGGCTCGTTGTCGAAGGCGGCCACCACGGTGCCCAGCCGACCCAGCCTCGCGTGCGCGTCGCGCTTGAACGCGTCGTCGTCCTCGCGCAGCGTGGGCTTCATCAAGAGCAGCACCCGCGCATCGTCCGGCAGCGCCATGCCGTGGCGCCGCATGCAGGCGACGGAGCCCTCGCGCATGCCCTCGTGGCGCCCTGTGACGTAGACGAGCCTTGCCCCCGTCGCCACCACCGCGTGGGTGAAGGCCGCCGCGCCGTCGATGGCCTCGTCCACCTCGCAGTACTCGCTGGTGAAGAAGCGCTCGCCCCAGAACCTGCGGGCCTCCGGAAAGTGGGCCTGCACCTGGGCCTCCTCCAGGCCACAGGCACGCATCGCGTCACGCATGTCCCAGCCGGAGGTCCAGTGGTCGGGCCCGCAGGCGGCGAGGCTCGGCACGGCCTGGGCCTCGCCGTATTCCCGAAGGATGCGGGCCTGCCGGTGCCGGTTGTCGAGCAGGGTGGAGTCCAGGTCGAACGCCAGCACCGCCCGCTCGCCGAGGGAGCGAGCCCGGGCCAGGATGGCGTTCAGGCTGTCGCGCCAGTCGTCGCGGATGCGCTTCTTGAAGTCTTCGTGGGCCATGGGCGCGGCGAAGACTACCCGCGCCCGCGTCCCAGCGCCGCCGAAACCGCCTGGGTCAGGCGGCCGACTGCCAGGGCATGGGGCCAGTGGGCGCGCCCGGAGTGGTGTCCGCGAAGCGCAGCATGCGCTGGATGCCGTTGCGGTCCAGCACCAGCCGAACCAGCTGCGTGCTCTCCTGGCGCCGGTCCGTCTCCTCCTCCTCCACCGTGAAGCGGAACACCACGTCCACCGGGTAGCGCTTGGCGCCCCGGATGTGCCCCACCGACAGGTCCGCCAGGTCCACGTACTCCAGCGCCAGCTCCGGCTCGTCCATGTCCCGCAGGAAGCGCTCCACGTTGAGCCGCAGGATGTCCGTGACGCCCGACAGGCCCCGGTCCGAGCGCGGCAACAGGCGCGCGTCCAGGACGATGTGCTTGCGGTAGCGGATGACCGTCTCCGTCAGCTCGCCCTGGGACACGGTGAGGAAGTCGTCCTGGTGCCGCAGCGCCAGCACCGAGTCCGGCACCTTGGGCCCGTAGTCCACCCGCTCCTCGCAGGTGCCGATGGTGCGCCCCGTCACCGGGTCCACCAGGTCCGCGGTGCGGTCCGACAGGTGCGTGGCGGCAACCCGGCTCGACAGCCGCCGCAGGCCCTCCTTGATGCGGTCCTTCATCATGTAGCCGACCACGGCGATGAGGAAGAAGTTGAGGCTCACCTGCGTGAAGCGGATCTGCGCCCACAGCGCCACCGCCGTGGCGAACGCCATCGCGATGCCCGCGGCCAGCGCGAACAACACCTCTTCCCACCCCTGCCGCTTCTGCCTGCGGCGCGAGGACAGGAAGAGCACGTTCATGCAGAACTTCTTCAGCATGCCCAGCCGCTGGATGTACTCCTCGTTGTCGCCCGTGGGACTCAAGACGCTGCGCAGCCGGTGCTCCTTGCGGTAGGACTCCTCGCGCAGCACCGCCTCCATCAGCCCCTTGCGCAGCCCCAGCCACGGCTCTCCGCGCGGCAGCGACTTCATGTCCGCCACCGAGCGCCGGAAGCCGTTCTCCACCAGCAGACTGACGTACTCGTCCACCAGCCGCAGCGACGCGCGCGAGCGCTCCTGCAGGCGCAGCTCCCCCACGGAGCGCAGCCACTGACGGAAGCGCGCCATCACCTGCGTCACTCCCGCCTGCATCGCCACGACCTCCGACTCCAGCGTCGCGCACGCGTCGGTGGGCAGCGCCACCGGCCCCTCGCAGCGGGACTCCACCCCCGTGGCGAAGCGGCGCAGCGCCCCGCGCAGCACGCACGACAGGAGCTTGGCCTGGTAGACGACGTCCCGCTCCGAGCCCAGCCCCGTGCGCAGCCACGCCTCCAGCCGCACCAGCGGCGAGGTGTCCGACGAGAGCAGCTCCTCCACCGCCATCACCGGCGTCTTGAAGCGCACGTAGTTGTGGATGTCCGCGTAGAAGTCCGCGCGGGGGTACGTCTCCTGATCGATGTTCAGGCTGCCGGGGAGGAACAGATGCGCCTCCACGAGGTAGCGCGTCTCGTCCACGCCCGAGGGCTGGTACTCGAGCTTGATCTCGAACTGCTTCCGGTCGTGAACCTCGAAGCGGCTATGGAGCGGTGCGGGTGCCTGGGACACACCAGCACTCTACGTTACAACCCTGTCACGGGGGAGTGACGCCCCCGTGACGTCCAGCGGGCCACAGGGGACTCAGCCCCCGGTACCAGTCTTGGGAGCCGCAACTGTCTGGGTGACGGCGGAAGCGCCCGACACGGGGGCCGCCTTGGGCTGGGGTCGGGCGTTCCAGACCCGGGTGGCCAGGAGGAGGCCCGCGAAGGACAGGGGCAGCATGGCCAGGGGCCAGTTGCCCCAGTGGTGGGGATCCTTGGCCACATCCCCCGACGGGAGGATGCGCCCGAGCAGCAGCGACTGGAGCGCCGTGCCCGCATAGACGGCGCCGTCGATGATGCCCACCGCGAGGCCCGCGTTCTTCTTGCCGCCGAAGTCCATGCTGGCCGTGCCGGACAGCATGCCGTGCACGCCGATGACACACAGGGACATGAAGATGACCGTCCACCCCAGCGCGGGGCTGCCCAGCAGGAACAACGTGGCCACCGCGCCCACGCTCATGCCCGCGTAGAGCACCGCGGAGACAGGGCCCCGGCGCGAGTCGAACACGCGGTCGCTGATGACGCCCGCGAACATGCCGCCGGTGATGCCCGCCACGCACAGCAGCATGCCCCAGTTGGCCGCGACGAAACCGTCGGAGATGCCCGTCGCCTTCGCGAACTTGGGGTACCACTGCATGATGGCGTTGCGCATGAAGCCGCTGCAGAACTCCACCATCAGGATGATGATGATGGCGCGGTTGCTCATCATCTTCTTGAAGACGGGCCAGACGCCCAGGCCCGCGTGGGCCTCGCCGCTGGACGCGTCGGCGGTGTCGAAGTCCGGGTGGCCCGTGTGGCTGGGCGTGTCGCGGATGACGAAGAAGTCCACGACGACGAAGGCCGCGAGGATGGCGGCGGGCACGAAGAACACCCAGTACGTGGGCGCCGCCTTGGCGATGAAGCGGCTCCAGTCATAGGCGAAGTACACGCCCAGGGAGATGAGGATGCCGAAGACGCCGCCCAATTGGCCGCGCTCGCGCACGTGGAACCAGGACGCGTTCACCTTGACGATGGAGACCGCGCCGAAGCTCTGGAAGTACATGTTGATGGCGTAGAGGACGGACAGCGTCCCCACGATTCCGCCCGGCGGCTGCCAGCCGTCCGTCAGCACCTTGTAGACGACGATGCCCATCAGCACGTTCGCCACGGACGAGCCCGCGGCGGACATCAGGATGGTCTTCCGCCCGCCGAGCCGGTCCGTCAACGGCCCGTTGAGCAGGAAGGCGCAGCCGTACACGAGCGTGCCCCAGAAGAAGATGGTGCCGAAGTCCGCGTTGGACGTGTGGCCCTTCATCGCGCTGGTGGCTTCGTTGAGGTTGTAGCGCCCCATGTAGAGGAACGCGTACGTCATCCCCAGCGGGAACCAGTTGAAGAAGCGGCGTCGGCGGAACGCGTCCGTGTGGCCCAGCTCCACCTTGGGCAGGCGGGCCAGCACGAGCGAGATGGCCCCCAGCAGGATGAGAATGGGCAACAGGTTGGCCAGCCACGGGGGCAGCGACGACATGCAGCGACCTCGTCAGTGGAGTGCGGAGACGCCGCGCACCCTACCCTGGCGCGCGGCCCGCGAGAAACCCCACTGACGCGGGCTCAGCCCAGTCGGGCGAGCAGCCTCGTCAGCGACACCTCCGTCTTCGCATCCGGGATGTCCCCGCGCCGGCACGCGTCGAGGACCTCGGACAACGGCCTCCAATGCAGGAGCGTCCCCTCTTCTAGAGGCGACCCGTCTCCCTCCGGCTCCTCCTGTTTCACGTCCGTGACGTCCACCGCCGAGGGAAACACCTTCTCGGAGAGGATGCCGGGCGCCAGGAAGAACGAGCCGCCCAGCAGCTGGATGTCCTCGGGGCGCACTGCATAACCCGCCTCTTCGCGCACCTCTTCGGCCGCGCGTCGCCGCAGACCCTCCTCGCCCTTGTCCTCCGGCTCCAGCAGCCCGGCGACAATCTCCTCCACCCTCAAGTAGCCCGCACCGGGATCCGGCACCGTCATCGCGTCGCGCTGATCCTTCCTGAAATACGCCGCGGGCCTGAGGTTCATCCGCGTCAACACCTCGAGTCCCGCCGCACCGCGTCGGTAGACGAGCACCGACACCGCGTCCAGCCGGGGCCTGTCCACCACGTCCACTCGGTAGACGGGCGAGGAAGAGCCGTCCGCGCGCCGGTTGCGGCAGCGCAGTCTCTTCACTCGGAGGAAACCCTCGTCGCAGCGCGCCGTGGCCGAGAAATCCTCGATGATCTCGATGTCAGTCACACTGGAATGGCTCTGCCGCATGTCTGCCTGCTCTCCTGGAGTTCGACCGTCAAGGTGTGCGAGTAGGAATGCCATGGCGGCGTCGCTTGCCCGCCCGTGTCCGATACCGTACCTTGCGCGCGCTTTACTCCCGACGTTCTACCGAAACACGGATTCTTCCTGATGCGTCGCCTCCTGCTCGGCCTTTTCTGTGCCTTGGCCACCGCCTCTTGCATGCCAGTGGTGGAAGGCCAGGACTACCACCTCGAGGGGCAGGAGGTGCGGCTGACGCTCCTTCATACCTCGGACATCCACTCCCGGCTCATCCCGTACGACTTCGCTCCGTTGAAGACGGACCAGGACCTGGGCCTCGTGCCCGAGGCAGGCCCGTTCGGCGGCGCCACCCGCATGGCCGCCGTGCTCAAGCGTGAGCGCGCGAGGGGTGAGCGGGTGATGCACCTGGACTCGGGCGACTGCTTCCAGGGCGCGCCGATCTTCAACATCAACAACGGCGAAGCGGAGTTCCGCTTCCTGTCGCAGGCACGTCTGGATGCCGCGGTGGTGGGCAACCACGAGTTCGACGCGGGCGCGCTGAACTTCACGCAGCAGGCCAAGCAGAACGCCACCTTCCCGCTGCTCGCCGCCAACTACAACTGGAACGACTGGCGGCAGAACGGCAGCAACGAGACGGCGCTGGAGACCTCGCCGTACACCATCCGCAACATCAAGGGCCTGCGGGTGGGCATCGTCGGCATGGCCAACATCTCCTCGCTCAACTCCATCGTCGAGGGTGGCAACAGCCTGCAGGTCACCCCGCTGGAGCAGAACGAGGTCGTCCGCGCCTATGTCGCGCTCTTGCGTCCGGTGACGGACCTCATCGTCCTCGTCAGCCACCTGGGCCTCACCGAGGACCAGGACGTCGTCCAGGGCTACGAGGCCTATTACGAGTATGGCCGCGCCCGCAGCTTCATCCGCCGCCAGGACAACCCCTGGCAGGTGCTGGAGTGGTTCGGTCCCGAGGGCGAGGAGAAGTCGGTCGTCCGCGTGATGATCCCCGGCGTCTCCGGCGTCGACGTCATCATGGGCGGCCACCTGCACGTGGTGCTCAACCCGCCGCAGCTGCTGGCGGACCCGAGCGGTCGCAAGGTGGTGCTCGCGCACTCCGGCGCCTTCTCCAAGTACGTGGGCCGGCTGGAGCTGGTCGTGAAGATGCCGGACGTGCTCGGCTCGGGTGAGGGCGGCGAGGTCGTCAGCCAGGACTACCGCGTGTTCCCCATCGACGGGCTCTGGTGCGACGACGCCATGCGCCGCTACCGCTACGACCCCAACATCTTCTGGGAGGACGGCCAGTTCATCCAGACCCCCGCGGTGCGCGCGGCCATCGACGCCTGCCGCGAGCAGGAGGACCGACAGACGACGCACCTGCTCCAGCCCTACATCGTCGGGATGGACCTGAAGCTGCAGCTCACCAACATCTTCGCGTACGCGCCCACGGACGTGACGCGCCGGAACAACTCCACGGGTGGCGACTCGCCGCTGGGCAACATCGCCGCGGACTCGATGCGCAAGCGTCGCCGCGTGGACGCGCAGATGGCGCTCACCAACTCGCTGGGCATCCGCGACAACCTCTACTCCGGCGTCGTGTCCCAGGAGTCGATGTTCAACGTGTTCCCGTTCGAGAACACCATCAACATCATGTACCTGTCGGGCAAGGAGATGCAGGAGATGTTCGACTTCGTGGCCGAGCGCTCCTCCGAGCGTGGCTGCGTGAGTCAGGCCCAGATCTCCGGCGCCAGCTTCACCATGGACTGCGCCCAGGTGCAGATCAACGACCTGCGCGTCGCGTGTGACATCTCGCTGGCCGGCGCGGACTGCCCCCCGGACAACCGCGAGGGCCACGCGCCCTGGCAGTGCATCCAGGACACGAGCACCTCGGCTACGACGGGCCGCTGCTACGCCCACCCCGGCACGAACATCATCGTGGGTGACGAGCCCCTCAACCCGTTCGGCACCTACCGCGTGGCGGTGAACGACTACATCGCCAAGGGTGGCTCGGGCTTCAACGTGCTCAAGCGCAACACCACGCGCCAGGAGACGGGCATCTCGCTGCGCGACTCGCTCATCGGCTACATGCAGGACTTCTGCACCTGCGACGACATCAACGCGGGCTACGAGACGCGCGGCAACAAGGAAGGCGCCCAGCGCTGCGGCTCCTTCATCAATGGCAGGTGGGTCCTCAACGAGCGCCTGGTGGCCTCGTGCCGGGAGATGCAGGACTACGAAAACGAGCTGTCCACCAAGGTGGGGAGCTGCTCCTGCGACGACCTGCTGCGCAATGGCTACAACCCGTCGAGCTGCGGCGTCGCCACCGTCACCAACCCCGACCAGGCACGCGCGGCCTGCATCGCCGCGAAGCAGGTGGGCTCGTGCACCTGCGGAGAGCTCGCGGCCCGCGGCTACAACCCGACGGGCTGCAACGTCCCCGAAATCGACGATGCAGCAAAGGCCCAGGCCGCCTGCGCGGTCTCCCCGGGCCCGTTCACCGGCCGGTGTGATTGCCGCGAAGTCCTCAGTGGCTCCAACCCCGTGTGCGGAACGGTGACGCAGCAGCTGCGCAACTTCTGCACGAACCCGACGGCGATGCCTATCGCCGACGCCGTGGAAGACGGCCGCATTGGCCGGAGGGTGAAGTAATGAAGAAGCTCATGCTGCTGTCGGCGTTGGCCCTGGCCGGCTGTTACACCGAGGAGTCGCCCCAGCCGAAGGGCCTGGCGTCCTTCGAGGTCACGGTGAAGGGCTTCTACGTCGCGGACTCCAATCCGCGCGCGTCGCTGCCCGTGGTGGCAAGCTGCGTCGCCCAGCACGGTGGCAACCAGGCCGCGGTGCCCATGGAGCTTCGTGGCACCCCGAACTGCCGCCTGGCCATGCCCCGGGGCCCGGTGGATATCGACTTCGACATCCAGGCGGTGGACGTGAAGGGCCAGCCGATGGATTCGTTCAACGGCCCCGTCTCCTTCCGCACCGTCCCGGGCAACCTCACCGGCCCCTATCGCTACCGCTGGGTGCAGCTCACCAACGGCAAGGGGACGGGCACCGTGCGCAGCGCGCAGCTCTACGGTGAAGCCCACGTGTGGGTGGAGGACGAGCCCGTCCAGGTCGACTACGCCGAGGGCCAGGTCGTCGCCGGCGAGCTGCCGGAGGAGCCCGCCGTGCGCAGCTTCTCCACCGGCCTGTCGCGCGCCATGCACTTCGAGGAGCCCACCATCTCCACGGTGCAGGTGCCGCAGAACAGCGACCAGCTCACCGCCTACAACGGCACGTTCATGCGCATTGGCGTCGCGCCCGAGGCGGGCTCGCCGCTCATCCAGAACTGCGAGCCGGACGACCCGAACTACAACCAGCCGGTGACGTTGCTGGTGACGGGCACGGACCCGGGCGGCTTCTTCGTGACGGACCTGACGGCGTGCCGCGTGCGCGAGGGCAGCATCCCTGGCGCCAACACGCAGACGGCGGAGCCCACGGGCTTCTTCCCCGGCCGCTTCAACTCCATCTACATCTACAACTACTCCTTCCCGGAAGGCCTGGACCCTGGCGACCTGCTCTGGTCCATCGCGGGCTCGGTGCAGGAGTTCACCGCGACGACGCAGCTGACGTTCCCCTCGTGGAGCATCCGCGAGAAGGTCCGCCTGCTGCCCCAGTCCGAGTGGAACAAGTACCTGGACCTGGCGCCGCCGACGGAGATCAACGGCCGGCTGTGCGGCTTCAGCGGCTCGCCCTACATCACGGACGTGATGTGCGGCTACAGCTACGGCAACTACAAGATGGAGGGCCTGGAGTCCTCGCTGGTGAAGATCCGCCGCGTGAAGTTCCCCCAGGTCTTCCGCAGCTGCGACGCCAACGGCAACAACACCGTCCCCTTCTTCTGTCCCGACCCGCGCGCCAACGTCTTCGGCGCCTGCGGCACGGATGACCCCAATGACCCGGACGTCCCGGAGCGCGTGTGCAACGTGGACTGCACGCTGGGCCTGGGCCAGTACCGCGGGCAGATCTGCGCGGAGAAGACGACGTACGACAACTTCGGTCAGTTCGTGGTGGAGATGAACCCCATGGGCGCGGCCGAGGCGGGCCTCGACAACTCCGTGAATGGCCGGCTGCATGCGCTCAACGCGCTGCCGCCCGTGTCTCCCGCCACCGAGGCGTGGACGCGCTCCACCAACACCTACCCCACGGGCGCAACGCTGAACATCTGGTGCGACAAGGCCGTGAATGTCCGGTTCGGTGGCGCCAGCGTGCCGGGTGTGCCGAGCAACGTCGCCCTGGCCGCGGCCACGCGCCTGGAGCACACGCTCAACGAGAACCAGTCCTATGTCTGGGTCTCCGTGCAGAACGCGGCGAACGGCTCGGCGGCCTGCAAGGTGAGCCAGCACCCGCGTGCTCGCATCAACCTGGTGACCAAGGATGCCGTGCCGGACCTGGTGGTCAACTGCAGCGAGACGGATGCCGACGCGGACCGCGCCGAGCAGTGCCGCTTCCTGCATGGGGCGACCTTCGACATCGTGGGCCATCTGCGCCACGTCAGCGCGGCTCGGCCTCGCTGGATTGTGCTTCCCCGAGATCAAGACGACCTCTGCTGCTACCCAGGCCCGGGCATGGAGTGCCCGCGTCCCATCGAACCTTGCGTGAATCCGTAGGCTTTTGACGAAACTCGCGCCCCGGGTCACCGGGGTGCAGGGAGGAGCGAACCCAAGCGGGCGCTCCGTGGAGAGGGACATTGAAAACGCTGCAGAAGCTGGCCTTGACCGGCCTTATCTCCCTGAGTGCGCCCGCCTGGGCCAGTGACTTCGTGGACACGCGTCTGTCGTTCGTCTTCGCGGACGACAACGTGCTCGCGGGCTCGGGTGAGACCACTCCCAACAGCCCCAACGCACGGTTTGGCGCGGGCAATCAGAACACCCAGTTCTACGACAACTTCAACACGCGCTTCTCCGGCTTCGAGTCGCTGTCGAACATCGTGCTCTACAAGCGGGCACCGGCGTTCTTCGAGGGACTGACGACGGAGGCGGCCCTGACGCTGCTGGTGCTGGAGCGCCCCAGCGGTCAGGTCGCCATCCAGGACAACTCCAGCTACATCCGGCTCAACTACCAGCCGCCGGGCTGGGGTGAGAAGGAAGGCATCTCGCTGGTCGGCTTCCCGGTGTCCGCGGACCGCTTCCGTCTGGGCTATGCGTACCGCATCTCCTGGGGCGGCAGCGGCGTGTTCACCACCCGCTCGGCCACCAACGGCGTCCCGGGTGCCAAGCTGCAGATCACCCGCGACCGCTGGTACGCGTACGTGGGCGGCAAGACGGCGCTGGTGCAGAACGAGCTCATCCTCGAGGAAGAGACGCTCTACGGCGTGATGGCCGGCGCGGGCGTGGACATCCTGGAGACGCTGCGCGTCGAGGCGGGCGGCGGCTACTTCCAGAAGGGCCTCGTCCCGGGTCTCGCGACGCTGGGTGTGGAGGCGCCGGTGAACGCCGCGGGCGTGTCCGCGCAGGTCGTCTACCACGTGGGTGTGCCCGTCGGCACGAGCGTGGACTTCCGGCTCTACAAGAACGACCCGGAGATCTACGAGCGCTTCTTCGCCCCGGAGAAGTACCCGGGTGGCCTGTCCTACTCCGTGTCGCTGGAAGGCAGCTACCTGTCCCAGACGCTGGAGAAGCCCGACCAGTTCGGCGCGACGGAGCCCCAGGGCGCCACGGCGCTGGCGCTGCAGGCCCGCGCGAAGCTGGGCTTCCTGCGCCTGAGCCTGCTCGGCCTGTACCGCAGCCTCTCGTACATCCAGTTCGACGTGCCGGGCTTCCCTCCGTTCCAGGACTTCCCCGAGGGCACGGAGCTGAACCCGGAGATGTTCCTGGCGTTGGGCGCGGACTACCACCTGCCGGAGCTGCACTTCACGCCGGGCTTCATCTTCGGCATCCAGCGTCCCGCGTCGTTCCGCAGCCCGACGTCGGTGCTGGGTGGCAACAACCCGCCGCCGAACCTGGTGGGGACGCGCACCGTCGTGGTGCGTGATGTGAACCAGCTGAGCATCCTGCCGGAGACGTGCGGTGGCTCGGGCGCGTGCGGCGCGGAGCCCATCTACTCCGCCAAGGCGACGTTCCGCTGGGACTTGTCCGACTCCGTCGCGGCGGTCGGCGAGGTCTACTACACGTACGACACCAACCGGACCACCTTCCGGGATGACATCACCGGCGTGGCGCAGCCCACGTTCGAGAAGCCGCACGCGCTGGGCTTCAACACGCTGCTGCAGGCGCGCTTCTAACCCTCACACGGTTGAGCAGACATCGCGGCCCGGTTCCCTTCCCTGGGGACCGGGCCGTTGCCGTTACAAGGGGTGCGAAGAAGAGGGAGACCCGTTGCTGACCATCAGGCTCACGCGAGTTCGACTGACACCGCGCTCAGCCGATAGAACGCCCCTCCCTCAACAACTTGGATGGAGCCTCGACCGCGCAGCCCATCCAGTTCGGTTTGCACTTCGTCGTGAGTTCGAACACCGACGACGGCCGGATTGTCATCGGAGAATCGATGAAGCCTCCAGGCGTCAAAGCCATCGATCCTCCCATCTGGCATCCAATCAAAATCGACCTGTCGTGCCCCGTCGGATATCCAGCACCCATTCCCATGGAATCGATATTCCAACCCACTGTCGGTAGTACCTGCTCTCGGGATGGTCTTCTCGCGTCGCCCTGAAAGGAGTTCTGAGACGCCAAACGACTCAGTGAGCCGCTGGGAAAGGTGCTGAACCATCTGAAGGTACTGGTGGATCAACTCAATTACCCACGGCCCTCGGTTCATGAGCCCTCAGTAGGGGAGCAACTTTCCCTTGTCGCGCAGCGAATTGAACCGAACATGGGCGGCATCGCCCACGACTTCGTCAATCGTTTTCCACGAACTCGGATGGGCGGGTTCCCGGTCGCCGTCTCGAAGGCGTCACCCGGTTCGAGCCTCTGGGCTTCGGCCCGGTCCCCTCTCTCCGCGGGGGGCCGGACCGTTTTCGTTGGAGCGCTCGCTCCCCTGGGGGCCGTTGAAGACATCCACCCGCTGACGGCGGCGAGGCCCTACTTCGCCCTTGCCCTGGCCTCCTTCACGGCACTGTTCAGGAAACGGAACAGGTCGAACGCAATCCCCTCCGGTCCGAAGGCAGGAACTTCGACGACAAGGCCCGAATGCAGAATCACCGGAAGGGCGAGCGAGAGCGGCTCCTTGGAGGGGAGGTGCACCCGCTCAATCTCCTCGAAGCGTACCTGCGTGCTCTCCGCGCCTGACACCACCGCGAGCCCTTCTTCCGTCAGGACGATGGCGCCATCCCTGACGTGCAGGCGGTTCTCGTAGACACCGAACGCCGTGGCGGCGAGGGGCATCTCCTCACTCCACCAGGATGGCCGTCTGCCATGGGCAAACGCGTAGTAATTGGCCACCCCGACCTGGGTGCCATCGCTTCGTGTTCGCAAACGGAAGTTGCGCCCCGCATGCATTTCTATCGTAGCCACTCTAGTACTACTTGATCAGATGCGGGACGGCCCGAGAGGAGGAGCGCGAGCTCCGAGTCTGCGGAGGCACAGCGGGCAATGGCCGATGCGGCGCAGCAGCAGGTGCTGAAGGCGACGTCGAACCTGGGGCAG